>NZ_CP074102.1 GCF_018310535.1 Streptomyces mirabilis
CGAGCTCCACGGCCCGTGACATGGCCACCTGGATGCGGCTGCAACTGGCGAACGGGAAGCTGGACGGCAGGCAGATCATCCCCGCCGCACCGCTGGAGCGCACCCACCTGCCCGAGATCGTCGCCCAGCCCCCGCAGGCCCCGGCGGGCCGCGCGGGCTTCTACGGCCTCGGCTGGAACGTCGGATACGACGACCAGGGCCGACTGCGCCTCAGCCACTCCGGCGCCTTCGAGCTCGGCGCCAACACCAATGTGACGATGCTGCCCGGCGAGCAGCTCGGCATCACCGTCCTGACCAATGCGGCGCCGGTGGGCCTCGCCGACTCGGTCGCGCAGGACTTCTTCGACACCGCCCAGTACGGGAAGCCCACGAGGGACTGGCTGCCCCTGATCGACCGGGTCTACCGGCAGCAGGAGCAGCAGGGCCGCTCCCCCACCGACTACGCCAGCCCCCCGCGGAACGCGTCCCCGGCCCGCGCCCTCGACACGTACGCGGGCACGTACGGCAACGCCTACTACGGTCCGCTCACCGTCACGGCCGCGAACGGCGAACTCGGCATGAGCCTGGGCCCGAAGCACACGAAGTTCCGGCTCACCCACTACGACGGCGACAGGTTCAGCTTCCGGACCGTCGGCGAGAACGCGACCGGGCTCTCGGGGGTGACGTTCAAGGTCGGTTCGGGTTCACCGGGGTCCGGCGGCTCGAAGGCGTCGCGGGTGACCGTCGAGGCCTGGGACCACGACGGCCTGGGCACCTTCACCCGCGGATGACGGTGGGGTCACCACTTGCCGGGCGCGTAGTCCTTCATGAAGACGCCGTACAGGTCCTCGCCCTGCTCGCCACGCACGATCGGGTCGTACACCCGGGCCGCGCCGTCGATCAGGTCGAGCGGGGCGTGGAAGCCCGCGTCGGCCAGACGCATCTTGTCGGGGTGCGGGCGCTCGTCGGTGATCCAGCCGGTGTCGACGGCGGTCATCAGGATGCGGTCCTTCTCGAACATCTCCTGGGCGCTGGTGCGCGTGAGCATGTTCAGGGCGGCCTTGGCCATGTTGGTGTGCGGGTGGCCCGCACCCTTGTAGCCGCGGTTGAAGACGCCCTCCATGGCGGAGACGTTCACGATGTACGTGCGGTCGGCCCCTGAGGCCGCCATCGCCGCGCGCAGCCGGCTGATCAGGATGAAGGGGGCCGTCGAGTTGCAGAGCTGGACCTCCAGCAGCTCGACCGGCGTGACCTCCTCGACCGACTGGATCCAGCTGTTGGTGTCGTGCAGGTCGGGCACGAGCCCGCCCGCGTCGATGGCCGTACCGGCCGCGATCCGCTCCAGGGAGGCCGAGCCTGACACCAGGGCCAGGTCGGTGACGTCCTGCGCGGTCAGCGCGCCGCCCCCGGCGACCGGGAGCGCGGCCACCGCGCCGGAGCCGAAGGTGCCGATGACCTCGGCGGGCGGCAGCTCACCGGCGGGCAGCGGGCCGGACTCGGCGGCGAGCAGCTCGCTGTAGGCCCCCGGGGAACGGCGTACGGTCTGGGCCGCGTTGTTGATCAGGATGTCGAGCGGGCCCTCGGCGGCGACCGACTCGGCCAGGGCCACGACCTGCGCCGGGTCGCGCAGGTCGATGCCGACGATCTTCAGACGGCCGATCCACTCGTCGCTGTCGGGCATGGCCTTGAAGCGGCGGATCGCGTCGTTGGGGAAGCGCGTGGTGATGGTGGTGTGCGCGCCGTCGCGCAGCAGCCGCAGCGCGATGTACATGCCGATCTTGGCGCGGCCGCCGGTGAGCAGCGCGCGCTTGCCGGTGAGGTCGGCGCGGGCGTCGCGGCGGGCGCGGTTCTCGGCGGCGCAGTCCTGGCAGAGCTGGTGGTAGAAGTAGTCGACCTCGACGTACCGCTTCTTGCAGATGTAGCAGGAGCGCGGACGCTGGAGTATCCCCGCGATCTCGCCGGCGTCGGTGACGGACGAGGGCAGGATGCCCTCCGTCTCGTCGTCGATGCGCTGGGCTGAGCCGGTCGCGGTGGACTCGGTGACGGCCTTGTCGTGGGCGGTCTTGGCGGCCCTGCGCTCCTGGCGGCGGCGCTGCTTGACCGTGCGGTAGACGCCCGCGGTGGCGCGGCGCACGGCGATGGCGTCCGGATGGTCGACCTCGATCTTGTCGAGCTCGTCGAGCACGCCGAGGCAGACGGCCAGCCGCTCCGGGTCGATGCCCGGCCCGTAGGAGACCGCCTCCCCGTCCACGGCGGAAGCCGTCCGGTCGTCCTCAGCCGTGTCCACGGCGAGAGCCGCCTGGCCGTCCTCTGTCACCGTCATCGCGTGTGCCGTTCCTCGGGTCTCGCGCCGCGCTCGAACCGCGCTCGCTTTCGAAGGCGGAATTTTACGGAGCAAGAGGGCAAGGCGCCAAACCCGAGATGATCACCGGTCCCCGCGGGCCGTTTCAGGGGCCGCAGGCGATGATCAGCGTCTCCACCTCCTCGGACAGCGCGCGGGCCAGCCGGTTCAGGTCCGGCACGGCCTGTGCGTCCGCGACGAGCCCGTAGTGGACCCGTCCGCGGTACGTCGACACGGCCACCGCCAGCGCCTGGCCGCGGGCCAGCGGGGCGAGCGGATAGACCTCGGTGAGCGGGCAGTCGCCGAGCTTCAGGCCGAGGCTGGGCAGCGGCACGCTGGTGACCAGGATGTCGAAGAGCAGCCGGGCCGCCTGGCCGACGACGGGACCGCCGAGGCGGTGGCCGATCGGCGGCACATGGTCGGCGAGCAGCGCGACGGCGCCCGCTCCCCGGTTGGGTCCCGCGTCCTTGTTGGCGTCCATCGCCGTACGCACCGAACGGAGCCGGCCGAGCGGGTCGGGGTCGTCGACGGGAAGCCGTATCAGGTAACCGGAGAGCCGGTTGCCCTGAGGGTGCGCGGTGCGCGGGCGGCGCCTGGAGACGGGGATCAGGGCGCGGGGCACGACTCCCTCGCTGCCGTCACCGCGTTCGTCGAGCCAGTTGCGCAGGGCGCCCGCGACGACGGCGATCAGGACGTCGTTGACGGTGCCGCCGACGCTCTTGCGGACGCGGTGCACATCGTCCAGGTCGAGGGCCACACCCGCGACCCGGCGGGTGCCGGTGGGCTGCGAGGTGAGCGCGGGCGAGGAACGGGCACCGAGGGTGGCACGGGCGACGGAGCTGCCGATGTCGAGGGCGCGGCCCAGGTCGGTGAGGGTTCCGCGGACCAGGTCGGGCAGTTTGCGGACGTCCGGGAGAAATCCGCGGGGCGGCTCAGCGGGGCGCGGGCGGGGCTCGGGCAGGTCCAGCGGGTCCATGAGGGCGGCGGCGAGCATCAGCGCTCGCAGGCCGTCGGCCAGCGCGTGGTGGAACTTGAAGAACACGGCGAACGAGGTGCCGTCCTCACCGGGCAGGACGTGCGCCTCCCACGGGGGCCGGCCGCGCTGGAGCGGGCGTTCCATGAGCCGGCCCGCGGCGGCGGGGAAGTCCGCGGTCGGCGCGTGCAGCCGTACGTGGTCGAGGGGTTCGAAGTCGGGCGCGGGTTCCCGGGCCGCGCTCCCGAAGTTGGGCGGGAAGGCGAGGGGCTGCCAGACGTCGCGGATCCGCATGCGCAGCCCGGGCACCCCGGCCGCGCGGACCGCGAGCAGTTCGGCCGCGTGCGCGCCCGCGGTCGGCGAGTGCGCGGAGAAGACACCGAGGGCGCCGAGGTGCATCGGGTGCTGGGCGGACTCGATGTTCCAGAACGCCAGGTCGAGTGGTGCGAGGAGATCAGGAGTCAAAGGCTTGCTCTCGCGTCGACGACAGGGTGAGCAAGCAGTCAAACCCCGGCAGGCGATTACGGTCAAGTACGATCAAGCTACGCTCAGTTAACAGCAGATTAAGTCCCGCCCCCGCGAAAGGGGCGGGACACAAGGGGCACGTGAGGTCGGATCAGGATAGGCGTCCCGGCCGCGGCACGCGCGCCGACGCGCGGCCGCGCTAAGGACCAGAGGCGTCGGGCCGCTCGAAGGACCTCGAAGGGCCTCGAAGGACCTCGAAGGGCCGGGAGCGTCAGGTTGCCGGGCAGCCCGTGGGGGTCGCCCGGGACGCGTCGGCGATCAGCGACTCGTGCGCCGCCCTCAACCTCCCCACGTCCGGCTTCACGACCTTGCGGTCATAGGTGAGGAGCCCGTTCAGCTCGCCCTCCACGTCCGAGATCTGGGTGTAGACGGCGCCGTTGCTCCCCCGGCACGCGAGCGCCCGCACCTCGGCGAGGCGGGCGAGGTAGTCGTCGGTGTACGTCGACGGGTCCACGTCCACGTACGACTGCTGGACCGACCAGGCGTGCCCGGGTACGGCGAGCCCCAGGCCCCCGTACTCGCCGCTGACGAGCGCGCGTCTGCCGTCGGGGGCCGGAGGCAGCGCGGGGCTCGGGTAGCCGTGTTCGTCCATGATGTCGCCGGTGCCGCCGTCGGCCCCCAGGTTCAGCCCCGACATGCCGTTGACGAGCCGGGTCGGATCCCAGGACTTGGCCTGGTCGGCGATGCGGCCCTCGTCGTACTGGCCCCAGCCCTCGTTGAAGGTCACCCACATCACGACCGCGGGACTGCTGATGTGCTGGTCGATCATCAGTTTCATCTCGCGCTCGTACTCGGCGCGGGCCGCCGCGCTCGGGTTCACCCCGGCGGTCATGGCGGGCATGTCCTGCCAGACCAGCAGGCCGAGCCGGTCCGCCCAGTAGAACCAGCGGTCGGGCTCCACCTTGATGTGCTTGCGCACCGCGTTGAAGCCCATCTCCTTGTGCATGCGCAGGTCGTACGCGAGGGCCTCGTCCGTCGGCGCGGTGTACAGGCCGTCGGGCCAGAACCCCTGGTCGAGCGTGGCCATCATGAAGACGGGCTTGCCGTTGAGGACGGTGCGCGGGGTGCCGTCGACCTTCTCGACGGAGATCGAGCGCATCCCGAAGTAGCTGCCGACGCGGTCACGCCCGACGCTCACCCTGAGGTCGTAGAGGAAGGGGTCGTCCGGCGACCAGAGGCGCGGGTGGGCGATCTTCAGGGTCAGCGGCTGTCCGGTGCGGCCGGTGACGGTGGCGACCTTCCGACCTCCCTCGTACGCCGTCGCCGTGACGGGCAGCCCGTCGCGCACGCCCTTCGGTTCCACGGTGAGCCGGCCGCCGTCGACGTCCGGAGTGAGCTTGAGCGAGTCGACGTGGTCCGGGGCGACCGGCTCCATCCACACCGTCTGCCAGATGCCGGAGGTCGGGGTGTACCAGATCCCGCTGGGGTCGAGGCGCTGCTTGCCGAGCGGCGGGTTCTCACCGGACGCGGCGTCGGTCGGGTCGTACACGCCGACGATCAGTTCCTGGGTGCGGCCGGGCTTCAGCGCGTCGGTGACGTCGGCGCCGAACTTGTCGTAGCCACCCCGGTGTTCGGCGACCTTGGTCCCGTTGACGTACACCTCGGACTGCCAGTCGACGGCACCGAAGTTGAGCAGGAGCCGCTTGCCCGAGCCGATGTGCCAGTCGGCCGGGACGGTGAAGGTGCGGCGATACCACATGCGGTCCTCGTGGCGTTCGACGCCGGACAGCTGGGACTCCACGGGGTACGGGACGAGGATGTGCTCGCCGAGCGTCCTCCCGACCGGGGGCTGCTCCCCCGCGGTGGCGGCGGCGAACTGCCAGCGCCCGTTGAGGTTGCGCCAGGCGTCACGCGTGAGCTGGGGGCGGGGGTATTCCGGCAGGGCGTTGTCCGGCCCGACCTCGTCGGCCCACTTCGTGCGCAGTTCGTACGTGGAGCGGTTGGGGCCACTGCTCCAGAAGGCGCCGATCGCCCCGCCGTCCCCGGCGGCGACGAGGCCGCCCGTGCCGTCGTAGCGCAGGTCGGCGGTGCCGCGTGCGGTGCCGGTCTTGTCGCCGACGACGGGTTCCTTGAGCGTGACGAGGAGGGATCTGGGGTCGGCGGGGTCCAACTCCGCCGCTGCCAAGGGCCACTTGGCGCCGCCGATCACGGCCTGGAGGTGGTCGACGACGGCGGCCGGGGGCGCGGACAGTTCCGTTGCGAAGTCGAGCTTGAGGGTGCGGCCGTCCGGCTGGACGGTGGTCGCGAGGGCGCCGTCGTAGTCGTAGCCGTCGGGCAGCAGGAACGCCGACTGCGGGATCGCCACCTTGCCGCCTCCCGGTTCGGTCCAGCGCAGATGGAGGTTGGAGCCGCCGTAGTGCTCGAAGTACTCGAGCTTGAAGTCATAGGCCTGACCCGCCGTCAGCTCGATGGGCTCGGAGGTCTGTTCACGGTCCCAGTCGTCCACCCAGTGATCGATGACGGGCCTGCCGTCGATCCAGAGACGGAAACCGTTGTCGCCGATGATCGAGAAGGTGGTGGGTCCGCTCTTCTCCGGTACGAGTTTGCCGGTCCAGCGGACGCTGACATCGTTGTCCTGGCCCGTGGCGAAGCGCAGCCGGGGTTCCAGGTCGTCGAAGTCGAGTTGCGGGTCGAAGCCGGTGGCCTTGAGCTCGTGGAAGTCGAAGGCGCCGGGGGCGGACTGGGTGTAGTAGTCGCCCTTCAGTCCGTGGACCGCGACGGGATCGTCGGCCGCGGCGGGCACGGAGGCGAGTCCCGCGGCACCGAGGGCCGCGGCGAGCAGTAACGCGAGTCGGTCTCTGAGTCGTCCGAAACGCACGGATCCTCCTCTTTGAGGACGGGTGGGGGGACGGTGGTGAGGACGGTTGCCGGACGGGCCAGGGATGGGCGTGGGGCGGGTGGTGCGGCTCTTGCTCAGACGGAACAACGTTGTCACCAACGGCAGTTGGCATGACAACACGGGGTTCCACTTTCTGTCCAGGGACATGACGACGGCCCCGGTGGGCACGGACGCACCGGGGCCGTCGTCGGTCACCGCCGGACAGGCCCTAGGGCACGATCCGGCCCTTCCCCAGCGCGATCACCCCGCCCTTGGAGACCGTGTAGAGATCCGCGTCCCGCTCGGGGTTGACGCCGATCGTCGCGCCCGGCGGCACCTCGACGTTCTTGTCGAGGACCGCGCCGCGCACCACCGCACCCCGCCCTATGTGGACGTTGTCGTGCAGGATCGAACCCTGGACGACGGCTCCCGGGTCGACCACGACACCCGGCGAGAGCACGGACCGCGTGACCTGGCCCCGGATCAGACAGCCCGCGCTGACGATCGACTCGCTCGCGATGCCCCCGGCGTTGAATCGCGCCGGGGAGAGCTGTCCGGAACTGGTGTAGATGGGCCAGCTGCGGTTGTAGAGGTTGAAGGCGGGGCGTTCGGCGATCAGGTCCATGTGGGCGTCGTAGTAGGCGTCGAGGGTGCCCACGTCACGCCAGTAGCCCTGGTCGCGGGTGGTCTCGCCGGGCACGTGGTTGTCACTGAAGTCGTAGAGCTGTGCCTCGCCGCGGTCGGTGAGCATCGGCAGAATCGATCCGCCCATGTCGTGCACCGAATGCACGTCCTCGGCGTCCCGCTGGAGCGCCTCCACCAAGGCCTTGGTGGTGAAGATGTAGTTGCCCATCGAGGCGAAGACGCACTCGGGGTCGTCGGGCAGGCCCGGCGGATCGGCGGGCTTCTCCAGGAAGCCCGCGACGGTCTGCCCGTCGGAGCCGGGGCTGATGACCCCGAAGGAGGACGACTCGGCGCGCGGCACCCGTATCCCGGCGACGGTCACACCCGCGCCGCCCTCGATGTGCTGGGCGAGCATCTGCCGCGGGTCCATGCGGTAGACGTGGTCGGCGCCGAACACCGCGATGTAGTCGGGCCGTTCGTCGTGCACGAGGTTGAGGGACTGCAGGATCGCGTCCGCGCTGCCCAGGTACCAGCGCGGGCCGAGCCGCTGCTGGGCCGGGACCGGTGTGACGTAGTTGCCGAGCAGGCTCGACATCCGCCAGGTCGTGGTCACATGGCGGTCCAGGGAGTGCGACTTGTACTGCGTCAGGACGCAGATGCGCAGGATGTCGGCGTTGACGAGATTGGAGAGTACGAAGTCCACCAGGCGGTACGTCCCGCCGAAGGTGACCGCGGGTTTCGCGCGGTCCGCGGTGAGGGGCATGAGCCGTTTGCCCTCTCCACCCGCAAGTACGATTCCCAGCACCGAAGGTCCACCGCGCCGCATGCCGCCGCCCCTCTAAGCCCGGTCGAGCCGCGCCCGCTGTGCCGGGCCGGCCCCGTCGCTTGAACTACACCTGTCCGATGGTTACCCCGGTTTGAGGACTTCCTCGTAAAGCTGGACGGTCCGCCGGGCCACCGCGTCCCATCCGAACTCCCGCACCGCGCGCTCCCGTCCGGCCTCGCCCATCCGCCGGGCGGCCCGGGGGTCGGCGAGTACGGAGTCGAGGGCGAGCGCCAGACCCGCCTCGAAGTCCTCCTCTACCGGCACCAGGACACCCGTCACGCCGTCCTCGACCACCTCGGGTATCCCACCGACCCGGGATGCCACCACGGCCGTACCGCAGGCCATCGCCTCCAGGTTGACGATGCCGAGCGGCTCGTACACCGAGGGGCAGACGAAGACGGCGGCGTGCGTGAGGAGTTGGACGACGTCCGGGCGGGGCAGCATCTGCGGGATCCAGTGCAGCCCCTGGCGTACGGCACTCAGCTCCTGGAAGAGATCACGGAACTCCCGGTCGATCTCGGGAGTGTCGGGGGCGCCCGCGCACAGCACCACCTGCGCGGCCGGATCGATGCCGCGTACGGCGCGCAGCAGGTGGGGCACGCCCTTCTGGCGGGTGATGCGGCCGACGAACAGGACATAGGGGCGCGTGGTGTCGATGCCGATGCGCTCCAGGACGTCCGTGCCGTGGTCCGGCCGGTAGAGGGTGGTGTCGATGCCGTTGTGCACGACGCGCACCATGGCCGGGTCCAGGGCGGGGTAGCAGGTGAGGATGTCCTCGCGCATGGCGCCGGAGACGGCGATGACGGCGTCGGCGGCCTCGATGGCGGTGCGCTCGGCCCAGCTGGACAGGGCGTAGCCACCGCCGAGCTGCTCGGCCTTCCAGGGGCGCAGCGGCTCCAGGGAGTGGGCGGTCATGATGTGCGGGATGCCGTACAGGAGCTTGCCGAAGTGACCGGCGAGGTTGGCGTACCAGGTGTGCGAGTGGACGAGTTCGCGGCCTTCGAGGGCGGCGGCCATGGCGAGGTCCACGGAGAAGGTGCGCAGCGCGTCGTTGGCGCCGTCGAGCGAGGACCAGGACCGGTGGCGTACGACGCCGCCCGCGGCACCCTCGCCCCAGCAGTGCACGTCCAGGTCCGTGAGGGTCCGCAACTCCCTGGCGAGGAACTCGACATGGACACCCGCGCCGCCGTAGACGTCCGGCGGGTACTCCCGGGTCAGCAGTCCCACTCGCACGCAGAGCCCCCCGTCGTACCGGATACCGGCTGGTGCCTTTCATGGTCACCCAGAAGGGACGCTTGGGGAAGACCGCGGTCTCAGCGGCGGCCCGGAGCCCCGCCCCGCGTCCGGCCCGGCGGACGGTCGAAGCAGCAGTCGCCGCAAAGGCCGCCGCCGGGGAGCCGGTAGTAGAGGCAGCAGCTGCGGCGGCGGAGGGTACGGGGGTCGACGGTCGCGGACAGGTCGGGATGCGTGAACAGGCCGGCGGCTAGGGCGCGGGCCCGATCGGCCACGTCCGTACGGCCGTTGGCCTCGGCCCAGCGGTGCAGCTGGCGCCAGGCACCCGCGAGCGCCGAGCCCGCGTTCCCCCACAACAGGCCCTCCGACATGCGGTATCGGGTGCGCAGAGCCGCCGCCAGCGGGGCGAGGTGGCCGTCCCGTACGACCTCTCCGATCGCCGCCACCGGCAGTGCGCGTACCTCGGACAGCCACAGGTCCTCCGGAGCACTGCCGTCCGGATCCCACCGCAGCAGCCCCGGATCGAGGTCCGGCAGCCGCCCGTACAGCGCGGCGGCGCCGAGCGAGACCGACCACAGACGGGCCACGAGGCCCTGCTGCGCCACCGAGACCGCGATCCGGTCCTCGGGCGCCCGCAGACTCGCCGCGACCTTCCGGACGCGAAAATTCAGAGGATCCGACCAGACATCTCTGGGATCATCGTCTCGGGGAGACGCGTACGCCTGTGCGAGCGTCGGCAGCGGGGCACGCGGCGGTACGCCGGTGCGCAGTACGAAGAAGCCGCCGAGCGAGCCGAGCGCCACGAGTTCCGGGTCGAGGTCCACGAACAGCAGTAGTACCAAGCCCCCTAGGGGTTCTCACCGGAGGGTCTCCCCCTCATGTCGCCCACCCAGGGGAGGACATGGGGCGAGTCGTACTCCATCGGCAGTACTACTCATTGCCTGCTCAGGTACGACGACGTGAACGGATGCGCGAGGCATCGTAGTGGGTATGAAGGCCGATCGTTCGCCGCGCCGGGCACAGCGCCCCCGCCGCACGCAGAGGAGGGACTCATGAGCGCGCTCGCGCTGTCCGTCCTGCTCTCGTTCGTCTCCGCCGTTGCGTACGCGGGCGGCGCGATCGTCCAGGAGCAGGTCGCGCTGACCTCTCCCGACCAGACGTACGCGCCGTTGCGCCGTCCCGGCTGGTGGGCGGCGGTCGCCCTGAGCGGCGTCGGCGGGGTGCTGCACGTGGTGGCGCTCGCCTACGGCCCGCTGAGCCTGGTGCAGCCCCTGGGTGCCCTGACCATCGTGTTCGCGCTCCCCATGGCGGCCGTCTTCGTCGGCCGCAAGGCCGGGGCGACCGCCTGGCGTGGCGCGATCATGGCCACGGGCGGCCTCGCGGTCCTGCTCGCCCTGGTCGGTTCGGCGGATTCGCAGTCCCTGAGTGACACCCAGATCACGGTGCTGGCCGTGGTGTCGGGCGGCGCGGTGGCGGCCTCCATCGTGGCGGGCCGCGCCGCGCACCGGCACCCGGCCGTGCGCAGCGTGATGCTCGCGGTGGGGTCGGGCATAGCCTTCAGCATGTCCTCGGTGTTCACCAAGACCGTCGCGGTGGACTGGTCGCACCAGGTCTCGCTCTCCGATCTGCCGAGCCTCGCCCTCATAGGTGTCTTCGCCACGGCCGGGATGCTGCTGTCGCAGGTCTCCTACCGGGGCGGCGGTCTCGCGGCGCCGCTGGCCACGCTGACGGTCGTCAACCCCGTCGTGGCGGCGGCTGTCGGCATCACGATGTTCGGCGAGACCTTCCGCTACGGCGAGACGGGCACCGTGCTCGCGCTGGCCTGCGGAGTCGTCGCGGCGGGCGGTCTGATCCTGCTCACGACCGAGCAGATCGGCAGCGCCCGCAACACCGCCGAGGTCGCCGCACCCGCCGCCGTGAAGACCGAGCCCGAGGCGGAACCGGCCACGCCGGACTCCGCGTTGGAGGCGCTGCTGCTCGCGGCGCTGCCCGAGCAGTCCGCGGGACCGGGCCACGAGGTCGAGCCGGCCGCGGACCGCGGAGAGGGGTTCGGCGCGGGCCGTGGAGAGGGGTTCGGCTCGGAGCTCGGGGAGGCGTTCGGCGCGGGCCTCGGGGAGGCGTTCGGCTCGGAACTCGGAGACGGGTTCGGCGCGGGCCTCGGGGAGGCGTTCGGCTCGGAACTCGGAGACGGGTTCGGCGCGGACCTCGGCGAGGACGTCTTCGTACCGGCTCCGGCGATGGCGAGGGCCGCGGAGAGCGCGCCCGACTCGGCCGACTCACCCGAGTCGGCCGAGGAGGACGCGCCACCCGCGCTGGCCTATTTCGGCCCCCTGTGCGGGCCCTACGTAGTGGCGACACCTCTGCTGGACCACCACCACCGCACACGCGTCAAATCCTGACGCCGCCCGCCCTCAGGTAGGCGACCGGGTCGACGTCCGTGCCGAAACCGGGCCCCGTCCGCACCTCGAAGTGCAGATGCGGGCCCGTGCTGTTGCCCGTGGAGCCGGAGCGGCCGATGCGCTGTCCGCCCACCACGCTCTGCCCGTCCTTCACCGAGATCGCCGACAGATGGGCGTACTGGGTGTAGCGGCCGTCGGCGTGCCGGATCACCACCTGGTAGCCGAACGAGCCGCCCCAGCCCGCGCTGACGACCTCGCCCGCGGCGACCGCCTTCACGGAGGTACCGGTGGGCACCGGGAAGTCGACGCCCGTGTGGTAGCCCTTCGACCAGGAGGCACCGGCGGCATGGTAGGGCGTGCCGGTCGCGGCGTGCACGGGGGCGACGAGCGTGTCGGTCTTCTTGGCGGTGTCCGAGGACGTCTTGTGCGAGGAGGTCTTGTGCGGGGACGTCGTGTGCGTGGACGGCTTGTCGGGGGTCTTCTGCTTCTTCGACGCCGACGAGGGAGTGCTCTTGGTGTGTGCCGGGGTCTGGCCCTTGCCTCGCAGGTTCAACCGCTGGCCCGGGAGGATCAGGTCCGGGTCGGAGCCGACGGTGGTGCGGTTCGCGTCGTACAGCCGTTGCCAACCGCCCTGGACGTGGCGGGATCCCGCGATGCCGGAGAGTGTGTCGCCGTGGACGACCGTGTACATCTCGGCGGTGCCGGCCCGCGACTGCGGTGTGGTCTGCGGCTGGACGTCGCGTACGGAGCGCTTGGTGGTCTGGGGCGAGGTGCCGGACTTGGTGCCGGTCCGCTCGGCGGCCGGGGTGATGTCGGGGGTGTCCCCACCCCGGGTGAGACCGGCGCGCACCGAGCAGACCGGCCAGGCACCGGGCCCCTGGCCCTTGAGCACCTTCTCGGCGATGGCGATCTGCTGGTCCTTGGTGGCCTGATCCGCGCGCGGGGCGTAGACCTGCCCCCCGTACGCCTCCCAGGTGGACTGGGTGAACTGCAGTCCGCCGTAGTAGCCGTTGCCGGTGTTGATGCTCCAGCTGTCGGTGGACTCGCAGGCGGCGACCTTGTTCCAGGTGTCCACGTCGGCCGCGTGTGCGACGCCGGTGCCGATCAGCGGGAGTGCCATTCCGGCGCCGCCCGCCGTGACGGTGAGTGAGGCGCGGTTGATCCTGTTCGGCTGATACCGGCGGTGCCGGCCGCGTACGGCCATGTGGGAGCCCCCTCGACATGCGTCAGGAGCGGCAAAAGTAAGCGCTGCGAACAGGCCATGACAAGAGCGCAATCGGCCGTGCTGTGCGCCCCGGGCGCCGCTCCCTCGCCCGGGGAGGCAGCGGGTCGTTCTTCTGCGTACACGTCGCCGACGCGTCAGGATGGCCGGAGGAATACTGACGAACAGGAACGGCAGGATCACCGACAGTACCGATACCGACCGATACCGATAGATACCGACGATTACCAAGACCTCTTACCGGATCCCTTAGGAGCCAACCGTATGAGCAACTCAGCCCAGATCGGCGTCACGGGTCTCGCGGTCATGGGGCGCAATCTCGCCCGTAACTTCGCCCGCAACGGCTACACGGTCGCCGTGCACAACAGGACCGCGGCCCGGACGCACGCGCTGGTGGAGGAATTCGGCCACGAGGGCGATTTCGTGGCGACGGTGACCGCGAAGGAGTTCGTCGAGGCACTGGAGCGGCCGCGACGTCTGATGATCATGGTGAAGGCCGGTGAGCCGACCGACGCGGTGATCCAGGAGTTCGCCCCGCTTCTCGAGCCCGGTGACATGATCATCGACGGTGGCAACGCGCACTTCGAGGACACCCGACGCCGGGAGCGCGACCTGCGGGGCCAGGGCATCCACTTCGTCGGCACGGGCGTGTCCGGCGGCGAGGAGGGCGCGCTGAACGGGCCGAGCATCATGCCGGGCGGCTCGAAGGAGTCGTACGCGTCGCTCGGTCCGATGCTGGAGAAGATCTCCGCGAAGGCGCCGGACGGCTCTCCCTGCGTGACCCACTGCGGTCCCGACGGCGCCGGGCACTTCGTGAAGATGGTGCACAACGGCATCGAATACGCCGACATGCAGCTGATCGGCGAGGCCTACCAGCTGCTGCGCGATGTGGCCGGGTACTCCCCCGCGCAGATCGCCGACATCTTCCGCACCTGGAACACCGGCCGGCTCGACTCCTACCTGATCGAGATCACGGCTGAGGTCCTGTCGCACGTGGACGCGGCGACGGGCAAGCCGTTCGTGGACGTGGTCCAGGACCGCGCGGAGCAGAAGGGCACGGGCCGCTGGACCGTGCAGATCGCGCTGGACCTGGGCGTTCCGGTGTCCGGTATCGCGGAGGCGGTCTTCGCCCGCTCGCTGTCCGGGCACGCCGATCTGCGCGCCGCCTCCCAGGAGCTCGCGGGCCCCAAGGCGAAGCCGCTCGGTGAGTCGGAGGCGGCAGCCTTCGCGGACCGGGTGGAGCAGGCGCTGTACGCCTCGAAGATCGTGTCGTACACGCAGGGCTTCCACGAGATCAGCGCGGGCAGCGACCAGTACGACTGGGACATCGACCTCGGTGCCGTCTCCGCGATCTGGCGCGGCGGCTGCATCATCCGGGCGGCGTTCCTGGACCGGATCCGGTCCGCGTACGACGCCCGGCCCGACCTGCCGAGCCTGCTGTCCGACGAGACGTTCGCGCGGGAGATCGCGGCGGCGCAGGACGACTGGCGCGAGGTCCTGGTGGCCGCCACCCGCCAGGGCGTGCCCGCACCCGGATTCTCCGCGGCGCTCGCCTACTACGACGCCCTGCGCGCCGAGCGGCTGCCCGCCGCCCTGACGCAGGGGCAGCGGGACTTCTTCGGGGCGCACACCTATCGGCGCGTCGACCGGGAGGGCTCGTTCCACACGCTGTGGGGCGGCGACCGGTCGGAGGTCGAGGCGTAGGCGGACGTACGGGTACCGGACGTACGGGTATTCCGCGCCGCCGAGGCCGTCACATCCCTGGAACCCGGGGTGTGACGGCCTCCGACGATAAGCCGTTCATCCGTTCACCCGTTCGCTCGACTGTTCACGTGAGCGGGGGTCCCGGTTCGGGGTTCGGTACCGGCTCGGGACCCGGCGGCACCGGGCCGGGGCTCGGCGGGGTCGGCTCGGGCCCCGGCGGCTTCGGCACCGGGGACGGCGGAGGGGTGGGCTTCGGTGCGGGGTGAGGGCCCGGATCCGGGGTCGGGTCCGGGAAGGGGTGGGGGTCCGGGAAGGGCTGCGGGCGGTCGGGGCCCGGCCCGGGCGTGGGACCCGGTTGTACCGGATCGGGGTTCGGATGCGTCATGGTGTCCTCCAGCCAGTCGATACGTCGGCCCTGGACTTGTCCCACGCGTACCCGGCCACCGCTCCCCCAGTCACCCCGTCGCGCAAGGCGTGCGGACCAGTTGGACCAGACGGACCCGGCCGGTCCACCGGTGGCGTGTCCGTCCATGGCACGTCCGGCCATGACACGTCCGCCCATGCCGCGTCTACCCGTGGCGCACCGCGTCCGCGCCGGCCGCGAGCCCCGGGCGGGGGCTGGACAGTACCGGGACCGCGGTCGTGGTCAGCCGCTGGGCCGGGGTCATCGACGCCTGGGCGAGGACGATCGCGTCGGCGTCGGTGACCGAGTCGGCGGCCGCCGCCACGCTGCGGACGTACCCGTCGATGTCGCCCGCCTCGAAACGAGCCCAGGCCCCGTCGACCAGCAGCGTACGAACCTGTACGGAACGCCCGGCGGCGCGGGCCTCCTCCTCGACGAGGGCGGCCGTCGGCCCCAAGGTGCTGTCCGACGTCGCGACGACCACCACCCGAGGGCCCGTGGCGACCGCGGCGGCGGCCATCGGACGGTCCACCCGGAGCACGGGTACCCCGGCGCCCGCCTCCTCTGCGACGGCGCCGATGGTCGAGCAGGTACACAGCACGGCACGCGCCCCGTCGGCGACCGCCCGGTCGAGCGCCGCCCGCACCTCGCCGGCCACCGCGGCCGGGCCCTCGCTCCGGGCCCGGGCCAACAGTTCCTCGTCCACCAGGTGCCACAGTTCCAGCCCCTGGTGGTCCTCGTCGCGCAGCGCGTCGAAGACGGGGATGTGCAGGGGCGAGGTGTGCAGCAGGGCGAGAGGACCCGATCGGTTCATCAGAAGCGCCCGGGGTGCGTCTTGAGCCACTCCGCCGCCGCCCCGAGCAGCTCCGGGTCGGCCGCCGGAGCCTCCTCGGGGTGGCGCGCCGCCCACTTCACGACGTACGGGCACAGGGGCGCGACCACGACGCCCTCGCGCGCGGCGATGCCGTACAGCTCACGGGCGAGGGAGCCCGCGATGCCCTTCCCCTCGTGCTCGGGTTCCACGATGGTGTGCACGGGGACGAGGGCACGCTCTGGGGCCTCAAGGACGAAGTACTCGATGTGGCCGACGACTTCGTCCCCGGCGAAGGCCTCCAGGCGGCCGCCCGCACGGTCGTCGCGGATCTCCATGTCGCTCATGGGCAACTCCTCGCGTCCTCGGGTCGTCTGTCTGCCCAGCCGCTGCCCCGGGCCCGGGGTTCAGACGGTGACCGCCTGCGGGCTGCGCTCCTGGTCCGAGCCCGGCACCGGTTCGGACGGATCGGCGCCGAGGGCCACGATCCGGTTGTCGTGGTCCACGTGCACGACCCTCGGCCGCAGTGCCCGCGCCTCGGCGTCGGAGACCTGAGCGTAACTGATGATGATCACCAGATCTCCGGGATGCACGAGATGGGCCGCCGCCCCGTTGATCCCGACGACCCCGGAACCACGCTCGCCCTCGATGACATACGTCTCCAGCCGGGCGCCGTTGGTGATGTCGACGATGTGCACGAGCTCACCCGGCAGCAGATCCGCGGCGTCGAGCAGGTCGGCGTCGATCGTGACGGATCCGACGTAGTGCAGGTCGGCCTGGGTGACGGTGGCACGGTGGATCTTGGACTTGAATACGGTACGAAGCATTCAGCACTCCCGAAATTCGCTCCCTGCCTGCTTTGTGCAGGTCAAGGGCTGTTCTTGCACCCTACAGCGGAGGGCTCTCCGGCGGACATTCATCCGCGGATTCGGGCCTCTCACTGACCGCTTGCCGAGTTCACTGACATGGCATCAGCCATGGGCTGAAGGCTGTGCACGAGTCCACTCCTCAGCCGCGGCCAATGAACGGGATCAGGGTAGGGACCAGGACACCGCCGACGCATCGAGATCTCCGTCACGTGCCCCTGATGCCCTGCGCGGGACGGCGCGCAGAGCAGTAGCGCGTGCCAACCGGGCCACGTCACTCGCCGACGGCACTGGCCGCCCGTGACCAACCGCCCTCACGGGCGCGTGCCGCTGGATTTCCCGCGTCATGGTTCGCGTCATGGTTCCGGTCATCCGCAACCGATGCGGCGCGGACATCAAGGTCAAGCCGTCAGACCTGTGGCGACCCGCGAAGCGGACGAACAGCGATCGGCGGCGGGGCGGAGTGGGGGAAGTCCGGACCATTGTCGACTGAGCACGTGTTGCCTCGGCCCCGGCCTCTCGGCGCCTTCGAGGCCCGGCATGCGAAGGGCAGGGTCATCGGCGGCGGCGCGGGGCGGACAGAACAGCGGTGAAGTCGTCCAGGGCCGCGAGGTTGTGGGCGCTGACGACGGCGTCGCAGTAGGGCAGTGCCGCAGCCATGCCGCCCACGAGCGGACGGTAGCGCGGGCTTGCCGTACGCGGGTTGACCCACACGACGCGGTAGGCGACCCGGGACAGCCGCGCCATCTGAGTGGCGAGGTCGGCGGGCGCTCCGGTGTCCCAGCCGTCGGAGATGATGGCGACCACGGCGCCGTGCGCCATGCCGCGCCGGCCGAACCGCTCGTTGAACTCCGCCAGGCAGTCGGCGATCCGGGTACCCCCGGACCAGTCCGGGGCCACCCGTCCGGCCCGTGCCAAGGCGTCGTCCGGCCCGGCCCGCCGGAGGACGGGCGTGAGGCGTGTGAGCCGGGTGGCGAAGGTGAAGACCTCGGCGTGGGCGGCACGGGCGGCACAGTAGAGCAGTTGGAGCATCGCGCGGGCATAGGGCTCCATCGATCCGGAGATGTCGCAGAGCACAATGAGGTCGCGGGGGCGGGCGCGGCGCACGAAGCGGCGTAGTCGCAGCGGGTATCCGCCGGTGCGCCGGCTGACGGAGAGGGTGCGGCGCACGTCGATGCGCGCACCGTGGTGCGCGGTGCGGCGCCGCCGGGACGGCCGGGTCGGGGTGCGCAGCACGAGGGTGCGCATCACCTCGGAGAGCCGCGCCAGTTCCTCGGCGGACAGGTCCGCGAAGTCGCGGCCCGCGAGACGGTCGAGCGGACTGGCGGCGAAAGGTACGGGAGCCTTCTGCGGCTGTGCGTCGGCATCCCGGTCTCGTCCGTCGACGGTGTCCTTCCGGGTGCCCGGGACGCGGCCCGCAACGGTGTTCGGGAGCGTTCGGGGCGGGTCGCCGGGTTGCCCGCGCGGTGCTCCGCTGTCGGCCGGGCCGCCGAAGACCTCGCGGAAGACCGCGTCGAACGGCTCGATCTGCTCCGGGTCGGACACCAGGGTGGCGAGCGCGCAGTGCCGCAGCTCGCGCGTCGTCGACGGTGCCAGCAGGGTGAGCGCCCGGGCGAAGCTCCGGGTGCGGTCGGGGCCCACCGCGATCCCCGCGTCGTGCAGGGCGGCGGTGAACGAGGCTGCCAGTTCCGGCAGGTCAGGCATCGGAGCCGGCCTCCGCGTCGATCAGCTCCGCCAGGCCGGCCCCGCGCACGGCCGCCAGGTCCTCGGCGTACTTGAGTACCGCCCCCAGGGTCCGGTCGGCGGCGTCGGCGTCGAGCACGGAGAGCCCCAACGTGTGCAGCGCGCCCGCCCAGTCGATCGCCTCGGCGATGCCGGGTGGCTTGGTGAGTCCCTGCCGAGCGCGCAGGCGTGCCACCCCGATCGCCACGCGCGCGGCCAGCCACTCGGCCGCCTCCGGCACCCGCCTGCGGATGATCGCGGCGACCCGTGCGGTGTCCGGGTAGTCGATCCAGTGATACAGGCAGCGGCGTTTGAGCGCGTCGTGCAGATCCCGGGTGCGGTTGGACGTCAGTACGGCCACCGGCGGTACCGCGGCCGTCCGGGTGCCTAGTTCGGGGATGGTGACCGCGGCGTCTGCGAGCAGTTCCAGCAGGAACGCCTCGAACTCGTCGTCGGCGCGGTCCACTTCGTCGATGAGCAGCACCGCCGGCCGCGGTCCCGGGTGGCAGATCGCGGCGAGCAGCGGCCGTGGCAGCAGGTAGTCCTCGGCGAACAGGTCGGCGTCCCGGAGGGGCTCCCCGCGGGACTCGGCCAGTCGGATGGCCAGCAGTTGCCGTGGATAGTTCCACTCGTAGAGGGCTTCGGCCGAGGACAGTCCCTCGTAGCACTGCAGCCGGATGAGCGGCGTGTCGAGCACGGCGGCGAGGGCACGGGCCGCCTCGGTCTTGCCGACGCCGGGCTCGCCCTCCAGCAGGATCGGCTGCCGCATGCGCACGGCCAGCAGCAGCGCCGTGGCCAGGGCGTCGTCGGCCAGGTAGCCGACCGTGTCCAGACGCGAGCGCAGGGCGGGGACATCGGGTACGAGGGGGTCGAGGTCAGGCATGCGCGTACCGGGAAGGGTCGTCGGCGAAGGCGTGCTGGCACCCCGGGCCGCAGAAGTACACCCTGCTGCCGGCCCGGTCCAGTGAGAGGCTGGCGGGCGTGATCACCACGGTCATGCCGCACACGGGATCCACGCCCTCGGCCACGGCCTGCGGTGCGGCGGAGTCGGCGCCGGGGCGCGCGGCCCGGGCCGCCTGCGGCCGCAAGGCAATGATCTCGGCGTACACCGACAGCGCGATCTCCGCCGGGGTCCGTGCGCCGATGTCCAGGCCGGCCGGGGTGTGGACGCGCGCGCGTTGTTCCTCGGTGAGCCGCAGCCCGGTGAGCACCGCCGCGCCGCGCTTCGGACTGGCCACCAGCCCGATGTACGGAATCCCGGCGCGTGCGGCCTCGATCAGTACGGTCTCCTCGTCGCGGCCGTGGGTGGCGATGACGACGACGTCCAGATCGGGCGGCAGCGGCTCCCCGGGCGAGGCCGGCCGGGCGTCGAGGCCGAGCACACGACCGACGTCGAGCAGAGCGCGGGCGATGGGGGCGTGTCCGTAGACGTACCCCAGCGCCGGCGGGAGGTTGGCCTCCAGGAAGATGTCCAGCGTCCCGCCCGACAGGCAGGGATTGGCCACCGTGACCAGGCCTTCGCCCGGCTCCTGCGCGCCTTCGGCCCCGCTGTCCGCGGCGGGCGTGATCCTCAGCAGCAGCGATTCGCCGGTCGCCAGCACCCGCAGGCCCTGCAGTTGCACCGTCGTCTCGGCGCATGTGCCGCCCACGAAACCCTCGACGGTGCCGTCAGGCAGCACCAACGCGCTGTCCCCGGGCTTGGCACTCGTCGGCCGTTCCGCGTGGACGACAGTGGCCAGGACGAACGGGGTCCGGCCGTGCCGGAGCACGTCCGCGCGGGTCAGCAGTTCGGTGTTCGTCATCGCGGGGGCCTCAGGTGATCGCCAGGTCGGTGCGCAGCGGCCGGCCCTGGGCGGCCCGCCACACCGCAGCGGGCGTCAGCGGCATGTCGACATGGCGTACGCCGAGCGGCTTCAGCGCGTCGACCACGGCGTTGACCACCGCGGCGGGCGAGCCCACCGTGGCGGACTCGCCGACGCCCTTGGCTCCGATGGGGTGATGCGGAGAGGGGGTGACGGTCTCGCCGAGCTCCCAGGACGGGCACTCGACCGAGGTGGGCAAGAGATAGTCCATGAACGACCCGCCGAGGCAGTTGCCGTCCTCGTCGAAGGCGATCACCTGCATCAGCGCCATGCCGACGCCGTCGGCGAGTCCGCCGTGCACCTGCCCTTCGACGATCATGGGGTTGATCCGGTTGCCGCAGTCGTCCACGGCGATGAACCGGCGGACCTTCACCTGGCCGGTGTCCGCGTCCACATCGGTGACGCATATGTATGCGCCGAAGGGGAAGGTGAGGTTCGGCGGGTTGTAGACACAGGTCGCGTCCAAGTGGCCCTCGACGCCCTCCGGGAGTTCCAGGGTGGAGTGCGCGGCGAGCGCGATCTCGGTCATGGTCCTGCCCTGGTCGGGGTCGCCCGTGACGAACCAGCGGCCCTTCTCCCATTCCAGGTCGTCCGGGCTCACTTCGAGCATCGCGGAGGCGACGATCTTCGCGCGTTCGCGCACCTTGCGGGCGACCATCGCGGTTGCTGCTCCGGACACCGGTGTCGAGCGGGATCCGTAGGTTCCGAGCCCGAACGGGGTCTGGTCGGTGTCGCCGTGCACCACCTCGACGTCGTCGGGCGGGATGCCCAGTTCCTCGGCGACGATCTGCGCGAAGGTCGTCTCGTGGCCCTGCCCCTGGGTCTGTACGGAGATCCGCAGGACGGCCTTGCCGGTCGGGTGAACGCGCAGTTCGGCGCCGTCGGCCATGCCCAGTCCGAGGATGTCCATGTGCTTGCGCGGGCCCGCGCCGACGGCCTCGGTGAAGAAGCTGACCCCGATGCCCATCAGCTCGCCGCGCTCGCGTTTTTCTGCCTGCTCCCGGCGCAGGTCCTCGTAGTGCGCGATGTCCATGGCCAGCCGCAGGGCGCGGGGGTAGTCGCCGGAGTCGTACTCCCACCCCGTCAGCGTCTTGTACGGGAACTGCTCGGGCCGCAGCAGGTTGCGCATCCGCAGCTCGGCCGGGTCCGTGCCGAGCCTGTCCGCGAGCAAGTCGACCATCCGCTCGACCAGGTACACGGCCTCGGTGACGCGGAACGAGCAGGCGTAGGCGACGCCGCCGGGGGCCTTGTCGGTGTAGACGCCGGTCACGGTGCAGTGTGCGGCGGCCAGGTCGTACGAGCCGGTGAAGACGCCGAAGAAGCCGGCGGGGAACTGCGTCGGCTGCGCGGTGGCGTTGAACGCGCCGTGATCGGCGATCACCTGGACGCGCAGGCCCAGGATCTTCCCCTCCTTCGTCGCCGCGATCTCGCCGTGCATGTGGTAGTCGCGGGCGAAGGAGGTGCTCATCAGGTTCTCCGAGCGGTCCTCCACCCATTTCACCGGCTTGCCGGTGACGATCGATCCGACGACCGCGCACACGTAACCGGGGTAGATGCCGACCTTGTTGCCGAAGCCGCCCCCGATGTCCGGGGAGATGATCCGGATCTTGTGCTCCGGGATGCCGGCCACCATCGCGTAGATCGTGCGGTGGGCGTGCGGGGCCTGGGTGGTGGACCACACGGTCAGCTTCCCGGTGATGGCGTCCATGTCCGCCACGGTGCCGCAGGTCTCCAGCGGCGCCGGGTGCACCCGCGGGTACAGCATGTCCTGCTTCACCACGACGTCGGCGGCCGCGAAGACCTCGTCGGTGCACTCCTTGTCGCCCGCCGACCAGTCGAAGATGTGGTTGTCGGTCTGATGGTCCTTGTCGTCGCGGATCACCGGCGCGTCCGGGTCGAGCGCCCGGCGGGCATCGACTACTGGCGGGAGCGGTTCGTACTCCACGTCGATCAGCTCGAGGGCGTCCCGGGCGGCGTAGCGGTCCTCGGCGACGACGAAGGCGACCTCCTGGCCCTGGAAGCGCACCTTGTCGGTGGCGAGCACCGCCTGGGTGTCGTACGAGAGTGTGGGCATCCAGGCCAGCCCGAGTCCGGCCAGCGTCTCCCCGGTGATCACGGCCTTGACCTTCGGGTGCGCGTCGGCGGCGCTGGTGTCGACGGACACGATCCTGGCGTGCGCCAGCGGGCTGCGCAGGATGGCGCCGTACAGCATCCCGGGCAGCCGGACGTCGTCGACGTAGGTCCCGTGGCCGCGGACGAACCGCGCGTCCTCCTTGCGGGGCATCCGTCCGAAACCGACCGGCCGTTCCTCGGTGGTCGTCATGCCCGCACCTCCTCGCGGCCGGGCGCCGACTCGGTGGCCGCGTCTGCGTCCGCAGTCTGCGCCCCGCCGCCGTGCTCGGCAGCCCAGCGGATGGAGCGCACGATGTTCTCGTAACCGGTGCAGCGGCACATCTGTCCGGAGATGGCCTCGCGGATGTCCTCCTCCGACGGATCCGCGTTGTGGTCGAGCAGCCAGCGGGCGGTCATCATCATTCCCGGCGTGCAGAAACCGCACTGCAGCCCGTGGCAGGCGACGAATCCCTGCTGTACCGGGTCGAGTTCGGCCCCGTGCGCCAAGCCTTCTACGGTCCCCACCTCATGGCCGTCGGCCATCACGGCGAGCACGGTGCAGGACTTGACCGGCGTCCCGTCCAGCCAGACGGTGCACACCCCGCAGTTGGAGGTGTCGCAGCCCCAGTGGGTGCCGGTGAGTCCGAGTTCGTCGCGCAGGAAGTGAACGAGCAGCAGTCTGGGTTCCACGTCCCTCGTGTGCTGCTCGCCGTTCACGGTCACGGTGATCCGCATGTCACGCCTCCTGCCCCTGGGCACGTGCGGCGGCGGCGCGCAGCGCCCGCGTGGTGAGCACCCCGACCAGATGCCGCTTGTAGTCGACCGGGCCGCGCTGGTCGGCCGTCGGCCTGCACTCCCGCGAGGCGATCCGGCCCGCCTCGGCGAAGACCTCGTCGTCCGGCCGTCCACCGCGCAGGAAGTCCTCGGCCTGCTCGGCCACGAACCGTGGGGCACCCACCGCGGTCAGCCCGATCCCGGCCTCGGTGATGACCCCGTCGGAGATCTCCAGCACCGCTCCCGCGGCGACGACCGCCCAGTCGCCGACCCGGCGCTCGACCTTGCGGTAGGCGCTGGCGTGTGAACGGATGGGCACGCGGATCTCCACCAGAAGCTCCGCTTCGTTCAGCGCGGTCTCGTACGGCCCGCGGAAGAACTCCCTGATCCCGATGGTGCGCCTGCCGCCGGGGCCTTGGGCGACAAGGGTCGCCCGCAGTGCCGAGAACGCCGCGGACAGGTCCTCCGAGGGATCGGCCTGGCACAGCGAGCCGCCCACGGTACCGCGGTTGCGTACGAGCGGATCGGCGATGACTCGTTCCGCGTCCCGCAGGATGGGGAAGTGCTCGCCGACGACCGGCGAGGCGAGCAGCTCCGCGTGGCGGACCATCGTTCCGACGGAAAGGTCGTGCCCGTCCACCCGGATCAACGCCAGCTCGCCGAGGCCGTTGATGTCGATCAGGGCTTCGGGCTGGGCCAGCCGCAGCTTCATCATCGGCAGCAGGCTGTGTCCGCCCGCCACCACGCGGGCCTCGGGGCCATACCGTGTGAGCAGCTCGATCGCCTGCTCGAGGCTGGTGGCCGTCTCGTACTGGAAGGCAGCTGGAACCTGCATCGGGCCCTCCTGGAACGCTGTTCCCAGTGTTCATTCATGCTGCGCTCGTCCGCACCGATCACGCAATGGATGGATAAACATTCACTTATCTACCCAAACGCGAGAAAATGGGATGGCGGCGGTCACACGGCTGGGCTCCTTCGTGCTGGTTGCCCGGCTCGGTTCGGTGAGCGCCGCGGCGCGGACTCTGGACGTGAGCGAGTCCGGGGTGACGCAGACGCGTACCTGCTCGTCGCCGTCACTGCCGGCGGCCATCGGGCGGTCGGACGCCGGGTCTGTGACTACGCGAGACTCCTCGGCGTGGTCGCTCCGGGCGCCGAACTCCTGTCCCGAGACCAGGTCCCACGCCCGGACGGTTCCGTGGGAGTGACCGGTGACAGCGACGGGACGGCCCTCCAGCGTCGCCGTCGCCAGAGCGGACACGGTGCCGGTGTGAATGGTCAAGAGCTCACCGCGCCGGGTGAGGGCGGCCAGATCCCACACCCGCACCACGCCGTCGGTGCTGCCGCCGACCACGACCGGCCGGCCCTCGACCAGTCCGGTGGCGAGCGATGTGACCCAGGAGTCGTCGTTGGCGCGGAACGCACCGACCAGTTCTCCCTCAGCGAGGTCCCACACCCGGACCGTCCCCTCGGAGCCGCTGGTCACAGCAACGGAACGGCCGTCCGGCACCGCCGTCGTCAGAGCACGCACCGCGCCGGTGTGCTCGGTCACGGCCTTGCCGAGCTTCCTGCCCGTTGCCAGATCCCACCAGTGCAGCGTGCCGTCCTCGCAGCCGGCGACAGCGAGTCCACGGTCCTCCACGACCACAGTCGCCACCACACCCACCCCGGCCGGCGCAGGCAACGCATACCGCAGCCGGGAGTCCAGGCCGGTACCGGTCGCCCACTGCACGGCCCAGGGGTTGTCGGTCTCCTGGCAGCCTGCTACCTCGGCGATGTCTCTCGCCAACTCCCGGTCTCCATACCGGGCGGCGTCCAGCGCCAGTACCTGCCGCCGTACCCCCGCACCGGCGTCACGGTGCACATGCCCTGACGCCCGGTACACGGCAGCCGCCAACACCTCCTCTGGCCCGGCAGCGCCGTCCAACGCCGCCAGGACCTGCTCCGGGTCGCCCTTCACCAGCCACCCCGGATCGGTCAACCGCCCACCCACCGCCGCGAATTCACGGGCCTGACCATCGCTTTGAGGATCACCAGACAAGACCGGAACCGTAACCGCCCCACCCGCCTCGCGGCACGCACCAGAGCAAATTCCCGTAGCAACATACGTACTTCCACGCACCCCCACCAGCCGGGCCCGATGCCCGGGCGGTGGCCAACACTGGGATGCGCCGAGCACCGCGGGGCGAGGTCACGCCCGTGCCCCGGTTGGCGTGGGACGGGCCAGGAACCAGTGGCCGTAACAGTCACGCCGAGTGTGCGCACCGACCCCGGAGCGCGGCTTTTCAGCTGACGAGGTCGACAACGGCAAGGCCGTCGGTGCATCCGACGACCAGATTCGACCCGACACCGGCCAGGGCCTTGATCGGTCGCTCCAGGAGACGGGAGCCCACCCATTGGCAGGTCAGGGGATCCCACAGCTCGATCGCGCCCCGCCTGGTGACGGCCAGTAGGGGGTGCCCGCCGGACGCAGCGATCACGGCCATCGGGCCGCCCGTGAGTTCGCCCACGAGTTGACGGCTGCCGGCATCCCAGACTCGGATCGAGCCGTCGAAGTCTCGAACTGCCAGGAGAGTCCGGTCGTCCGCCAAGGGCATGGCCGCGAGGTGCTCCACGTGCCGGTGGTTTTCGAAGGGGGCGCCGACCGGTAGACCCGTGGCCGGGTCCCACAGCCGGACCGCCTTCCCGCCGCCCCGGGCGGGGGTGGCTTCGCTGCTTGCCAGGAGAGTGCGTCCGTCCGGCATCGGAACGCAGCCCAGTACGAGCGGTGGTCGGTCGGGCCGGTTGAAAACATCACTCGCGGTTTCACAGGTCTCGGGGTCACGAAGACGGATGATGCCCGAGTGACTACCAGTGGCTATGAGTACCCGTCCGTCGGGCGTCGTGATCGGCACCATGGTGACGATCGCGCTGGTGCGGCCGGGCGGCAACAAACCGACCAGCCCGCCCGTCGCCAGGTCCCATGACTGGAGGGCGCCGCTCCTGCGGCCGGTGACGAGGACGGTGCGCCCGTCCGGCAGGGGCGCGGCCGCCATCGCCGTCAGGACATCCGTATCGCCGGTGTGCAGCTGCCCGGCGGCTTCGCCGGTGCGCAGGTCCCACAACCAGACAGTGATGTCGCTGCGGGTGGCGAGCAGCGTTCGCCCGCCGGGGACCGTCACAGGTGCCACAAGGCCGCCCCAGCCGACTTCCTCCGGCTCGGTCGGTGGCTCCACTGTGGTGGGGTCCCACAACCAGACCGCACCACTGGGTACTTCTCCCGCGAGCAGTGTGGGGCCGTCCGGCAACGGAACCGCTGCCACTGCGGCGGGGACACCGTTCGTCCCCAGGTCACCGATTCGGCGCCCGGATGCCGGGTCCCACAGTCCCGACCCGATCGCCAGCAGTGTCGTCCCGTCGGCCATAGGGACGGGGTGCAGACCGGGACCGGTGATGGGCCCGCCGACCGGAGCACCGGTTGCCACGTCCCACAGCCGCACCGTCTCGTGGTCGTCGTCATTGAAGGACAAGGCCAGCACGCTGCGTCCGTCGGGCAGCGGCACCGCCGCCAGTCCGCTCGGCCAGCCCTCGTCCTCGTGCGGGCACAGCAGTGTCTGAACCAGCTCGCCCGTCACCGGGTCCCACAGGCACACCACGGCGCCTTCCCCGTGACCATGGGCGGTGGCCAGCAGCGTACGGCCGTCGGCGAGCGTCACCGCCGTCATCGCGCTCGGGTCGTCCACACCCGCGGGGGCGCTCAGCGGACCGACAGCCCGCTCGGCTGTGGCCGCGTCCCACAGCCACACGTCTTCCTCGTCGTGGGGGGTGATGGCCAGCAGGTTCCGCCCGTCCGGCGTGGGTACGGCGACCAGATTCGACGCACATTCCGGGCCTGGCAGCGGCCCGCCGACCTGCTCGCCGGTGACCGTGTCCCACAGGTACACCACATGCCCGTCGTCGTCCTCGTCGTAGTGCGCCGTGGCAAGCCGGGTGTGCCCGCCGGCGAACGGCAGGGCCACCATCGCGATGACGAGCCCACCCTGTTTCGAGTTCTCCCGCAGGGGGCCACCCACCTGCTCGCCGGTCACCAAGTCCCACAGCCGCACCACGTCGTCTTCTTCGTCGTCACCCGACGCGGCCAGCAGGACGCGGCCGTCCCCGACGGGCACGACGACCGCCACACCCAGACCGTCCCTGAACCCACGCAACGTCGCCGAAGGCCGCACCCGACCCGCCGGCCTTTCCCACACCAGGTTGAGTTCTCGTGGGCCGTAATCCTGAAGAGCATCAGACATGACCGGTACGGTAACCGCCCCACCGGCTCAATCCGCGCCCACTGCGCGTCAGTCAACGGCACACCCGACCAACGATCCGACGATCTTGACGAATCGGCCCAGCCACGGACCTCGCCACCGACGTCCGGCACGGGGGGGGCGCCCATTGATGTCGGCCACCGGGTCGGCCGGCAACCGGCGCGGAAGATACGTAACCGATTTACGTAGATCCACGGTTGTCACGTGTGGAGGCGGCTCGGAGGCTCGTCCTCATGACTCCACTCACCCCCGCGTCGGCCGAGGTCGCCGACCTGGCCGCCCGCCATCGGCTGGGGGCGCTCCAGGGCGTGTTCGCGCCGAAGCGCCTGCGTCGGGTGGCGTTCGCCGCCCATGTCTTCAACTGCCTCATGCTCATGTCGCTCTTCCTGGTCCCCGGACTGCTGTACTACTGGTTCTTCATGCGCCGCTTCCCCGATTTCAGCCGGAAGCGGGCCGCCCAGCGGCTGCACCTGTTCGACGAGGGGCTGGTCGTGCACCCGCCGTCCGGCGGCGACCCGGTGGCCCTGCGCTGGGACTCCCTGCGCCTCCAGCAGGAGATCATCCAGCTGGTCATCAACGGACTCCCCGCACCGACCAGATACGTCTACTCGGCAAGCGCCCCTGGCCAGGGGGCGGTGCGGATCACAGAGTTCTACGAGGATCCCGACGTCTGGGGTCCCCAGATGCAGGACGCGGTAGTACGCGCGCAGGGACCGGCCGTGCTGGAGACGCTTCGCGAGGGCGGCACGGTCCCGTTCGGAGCGCTCTCGCTCTCCCGCACGGCCGTGTACGCCCGTGGGAAGGGCAACCTGCCCTGGCCGGAGGTCAGGGAGGTCCGTGCCGCGGGCGGCCTGGTCCGCGTCATGACCACCGACTCCTCGGGCGACCCCGTCCGCTGGTCCCACCACCTGGCCAAGGACATCACGAACCTGCACCTGTTCCTGGCGGTCGCCCACAACCTGCACGAGCAGTCCGCCGCCTGACGCTCCAGCGGAACTTCTGGATTTTTTTGCTGGTCAACGGCCTGGCGTTGGGAGTGCACCGACGGTCTGGCACGGGTGGGATGGTCTTGCTTCGGCCGTCCAGCGAACGTGCGCCTCGCAGCTCGGGCGAGCGCTGACAGGGCCGCCAGGGGCGACGCTGATGCCTGGCAGCGCCTTGCTGGAGGCGCTGATCGTCGTCGGCCGAGGCAAGCCGGCGGTACCCGTCCCGTTCCCTACGTAGAGGATTCCGTGTTTCCCCAGATGGATCCGGGACTGCGCTTTGCGATGGTGATGACGCCGTTGGTCGCGGGCGGGACGGCGCTGAAGGGAGAGAACATGGGGTTGTCCCAAGGGCGGCGAGCTGCCCAGGACGTCGTGAGGCTTACGGGCAGAGGCATTCGTTCAGCGAGATGGGGTATGGGCGCGCTGCTCGTCCTTGGCTCACTGGTCGGGTGTGGCAGCGGCGACGGGAAGGCATCCGCCCACGCCGGAGCCACGCCGGCGGCGGATGCCCGACCGACGAACGGGCCGGGCGACTACCGTCCGCCGACGGACCTCTGCCCGAAGGTCGACTTCGGCCCGCTGACTGCCGCCGTCGCGCCGACGGCCGGTCCGACGAAGGGGGAGCGGACCGGCTCCGATCCGGCGACCGCCAGCGGCGCCGCCTGCCTGCAGGGCTTCAGGACGGCCGGCACGAAGGTGGATGGCCGTTCGATCGTCTACTGCACCGCATGGAAGGACGTCGCCGCCGCGATCAAGCAGTACACGTACCGGCTGTCCTCGGCACCGCAGGAGGCCAGAGGCCCGGTGGTGCGGGAGCCGGGTCTTGGCCGGGGGGCCTTCCGCTACGAGAACGTCAAGGAGGCCGCACCGTTCCGTAACGACCTTCGGCTACTGGTTCGGGACAGCAACCTGGAGTGCGAGGTCCAGGTGCAGAGCCTTGCACCCCTGACGGATCAACAGGTCACGGCGGCCTGGCCGGCCATGGCCGAGACCGTCCGGGCACTGCTGCCCGAGCTGCGTTCCTGACCGGCAGCAAAGCGGACGGCCTGGCCGTCGGACCGGGCGGCGAGCGGGCCGTGGGTCAGACCGGGCACGAGGAGGCTCGTCAGCACGGTCATGGTCATCACCTGCGCGACGAGGCCGCGGGACCACCGGCGACGAGGTGGGACCAGAGCGACCGGTCAGGCGGTCGGCCGGTGGACCACTCGGCCGAGTGCGCGCGGCAGTGCCGCCCGGGAGGAGATGTCGAGCTTGCGGTAGATACGCCCGAGGTGGGTTTCGACCGTCCTGATGCTGACGAAGAGCTGCTCTGCGATCTCCTTGGTGCGTTTGCCCCCTGCCGCCAGTTCCGCGATCTCCCGCTCCCGCTCGGTGAGAAGGACCATCGTCGCCGGGGTGCTCGCGTCCTGCGTCGTTGCGACCGCCGTACCGGTGGCGGCGCAGGACGCCGGCAGCAGGGACCTGACCTTTGCCGCCTCCTCAAGGATCCGCTGTGCGCCACAGGCCCGAGCCGCTTTTCCCGCCATGTCGAGCCACTCCATCGCCGGCTGGGTGCCATGGGCCGCGTGGACCGAAGGCGCCCCGGTCACCAGGGTCCAGGCGTGTTCCACCGGCAGGCCCGCGCGGCGGAACGACTCCGCAGCCTCGTGAAACAGCCCTGCCGCCAGGTGGTGTTCTCCCTCGGCGGCGTGGAGCGCGGCCCGGGCTCTGCGCACGTGTTGCTGTTGCAGCGGCAGTCCCAACTGCTCGGCCACGGCCTCCCCCGTCCTGGCCCAGTCGCGTGCGGCGTCGATGTCACCGCAACGCAGTGCAGCGACGGAGGCGAGGGCCAGAAGAGAGGGCTGCCAGGCCCGCAGCAACCGCTGCAGTTGCGGGCCGCCCTCCTCGACGAGGGTGCGCAGACAGCCTGCCGGGTCCCCGCCGAGGAACTGGGCGTGGGCGCGCAGGCCGACCGCTACGGCTGCCCGCCAGCCCCGCTTGCGCAAGGCGAGGGAAAGTCCTTCCCCGGCGAGTTCGAGCAGCCTTTCGGTGTCCCGCCGTGGGCGTGTCCACAGCAGCCCCGTCGCCCGCAGGATCATGGCGATTCCGGCGGCTTCGTCGGCCCCGCTCATCCGGGCTAGCAGCTCGGCCTCCCCGGCACGGCGACAGAGCGACTCCAGACGCCCCGTCAGCTGGTCGAGATGGCACAGGGCCACCAGTTGGTTGATCCGGATGAACCTCCGGGTGGCACCCGTGGTTGCCTGCAGTCCTCGTTCCAGATGCCGGTAGGCGTCATGGAACCGCTCCTGGAACAACTCCGCGCAGCCGAGCATCGCCAGGACGTCGGGCATGGTGACGGCAGCGGCGTCCGGCAGGGCGTCCACGATCCGCGCACACTTGGTGACCTCGGCGACTGCCTCGGGCAGCAGCCCGAGCTGCGTATCGCCGAGGGCGCCCAGGGCCCTCAGGTAGGGCACCGCCGGGCCGACGGCTCCGGCAGCCTCCGCCGCCTCGCGGACCACGTCACGTGCTTCGCCGTAGGCGCCCCGGAACAACTGCACTCGCCCGTATGTGGTGATCAGTTCGGCCGCCGGCGCCGGCAGCGGAACCGGCAGTGGGCGGGGTACGAGGACCAGTGCCGTCCGGACCACTGCTTCGGCCTCCTGGTGGCGGCCCAACAACCGCTCCAGTTCTCCGCAGACGGCGTAGGCGCTCAGCCGCAGGTCCTCGGAGAGATCCGACTGGTGCCGGAGCAGATCGTGTACCAGGGAACGGGCTTCCTGCAGGCGGCCGACGGCACTGAGGGCCCGGCAATAGTCGAGCACCAGAACGACCCGGGGAGCGCTGATCCTGTCCCCGGCGGGCAGGTGTTCCAGCGCCAGGCGCAGCCAGCGGGCAGCGACGGCCGGGGACTTGGCCATCGCCTCCGCCGCACCCTCGACCAGAACCTGCCGGGCCTCCGCACTGCCCGCGCCCACCAGGTGCTCGGCCTGTCGGGCGCGTCGGAGCGCCGACGCTCCTCGCGTGGTGAGCAGATCCAGGGCCCGCCTGTGGGCGTTGACGCGCAAGGACGGCGGAGCGTGTTCCAGGGCGACGTGGCCGAGCACCGGGTGCCGAAAGACGTAGCCGCCGCCCCAGGGCAGCGGCCGTATCAAGTCCGCTTCGACCAGTTCGGTGAACGCTCCGAGGGTCCGTTCCAGGCCGAGATCGGAGACCGCAGCGATGTCGTCCGGCAGGAAAGGATCGCCGAGAACGGCGGCGACCTGGACCGAGAGCGCGGCGTCAGCGGTGATGGAGTCCAACTCGGTGACGACGGAGGCGGCCTCCCGCAGCATGCCGTCCCGGTCCGGACCGGGACTCAGCGGCCACTCGTCCGGGTCCCACCGCGCCGCGACCAGGATCCGCAGCATCCGCGGGTTGCCGCCGGAAGCGGCGTGCAACTGCTCGGCGTAGGTGCCGTCGACCACGGGTGCCGGGAAGGCGCGCCACTCGGTGTACGCATGGTCACGCGCCGAGTGGGAGAAGGCGTGCCGGGAGGTGGTGTCAGTGTGAGACCCCCTGCTGCCGAGCAAGGTGGATATCGCCCGGAGGTCCAAGGAGGACGGGGACAGGCGGATGACCGAGCCGGTCTCGACTCCGTGTTCGAGCGCTTCTCTGAGTACCGGGCTGGACTGCCACGGGCGGTGCGCCAGCGCCAGGACGAACGGGCCGGGCGGAGGTGTCCGCACGAGCTGCGCGATCAGTCTCGCGGACTGCTCGTCGCACAGATGCACGTTGTCGAGAACGAGCACGCCGCCGCGCCGGGCCGCCCAGCGCCCCAGTACGCTCCGCACCTCGGCACCCGCCCCGGCGCCGAGCTCCCGGGCGATCGGGGAATCCCGCACCTCCAGGGCATCCAGCACCTCTCTGATGACCTGGCCGGGTTGTGTCGTACCGCGCGCGGCGTGGGCTCGCGCCACCAGTGCCCCTGACCCGGCTGCCCGCTCGGCGAGCAGGGCGAGCAGGGTGGTCTTGCCGATCCCCGGCTCACCAGTGACCTCCAGGACCGTTCCCTGGCCGTCGGTCAGATCCTGTACGACCGCGGAAAGACACTCGATCTGCGTGTGTCTGCCAACGAGAACGGCGCCGTTCTCATGGGCCGGATCCTTGGGGGGCAAGTGATCCTCTCCCTTCCCATGGATGCGCACACGAGCGCCAGGAGCCTCTGTTGTCGATTCGGATATTAGGCCATAACGTTGGCCGGCTTGTGGCCTGAACGGTGACCTGCGGGAGGGCCGGAGTCGGCAACTACCCCAGCTCGGCAGTGCTTTCGTGTGGCACTGGAGAAGGCCGTGCCGCTGCGGATCAGTGGGGGCTTCGCCCCGTTTCGGGACTGCACAGCGAGCGAGTGCGCCGGCCGCCTGCACCTCCGCTGCGGGGCACACGGCGCCACGGCCACTCCTGCGGCGGTATACCACTTGGGCGGGGGGACTGGAGCGCACCGCCGGATCTGCCGACCGGAGACCGGCACCGCTGGTGAATCAGCCTTCCGAGCGGGGCACCGGGCTGTACGGAGGCCCTTGCCACGGGGGGAGGTCAGCAAGCCGGGATGCCGTCCGGCCTCATGCTGATCATCTACTGACCCCGGCACAGCATTCACGGCTCCGACCTGCAGAAAAACCGAGACGCTGGATCTTGGGCTTGAACATGGTGCGCAGCATGGAGATACTCTCGGACCTAGGCTCACTGCCTGCGTTTTTGCAGGTCAAGCCCGCGAACGCACGTGACGTTCGCCACTGCCGGCCCGCACGGCCCGGATGTCCGCGCCGGCCGTAGCGCCCCGCCGCACTACACCATCACCGCCCAAGGGCAGGCAGTCGGCTTTCTCATGCCTCGGTGACCGGCCGGCCGGCGACGAAGGGATGGTCGCGCTCGATCAGACCGAGCGGGCCGGCGCCGCCCGGGGAGCCCAGGTCCTCGAAGAACTCGGCGTTGGCCTTGTAGCAGTCCCTCCATTCCTCCGGCACGTCGTCCTCGTAGAAGATCGCCTCGACCGGGCAGACCGGCTCGCAGGCACCGCAGTCGACGCATTCGTCGGGATGGATGTACAAGGACCTGCGGCCCTCGTAGATACAGTCGACCGGGCACTCGTCGATGCACGCCTTGTCCTTGACGTCGACGCAGGGCTGGGCGATGACATAGGTCATGGATCACTCCGTCTAGAGAGTCGCCTTCTCACTGAACTGTGGCTCCAGCATGTATCCGCGTCCCCATACGGTCCGGATGCTGAGGTTCACCATGGAAATGCGGCGCCGCAGGCGCATGATGTGCAGGTCGAGCGAGTTACGGGTGGGCGCGGGGACTCGTTTGGCGAGTTGCTGCTCCAACTCGGCGCGGTAGACGACCTCCTCGTAGTGCTCTATGAACTTCTCCATCAGTTCGACCTGGGCGTTGGAGACGGTGACCGTCTTGTTCCGGAAATACAGGACACCGGTGGAGTCGAGCACCGGAACCTTGCGCGCGTAGGTGCGTTGCTGCAGCGCCCTGACCCGGGCCTGCACGTCCTGGTGGGAGATCGGCGCCCGTATCCAGTCCTCCGACACGTCGGTGCAGATCGGCGGCTGTGCGCCGCCTTCGACGACGAGGAGGCAGGGAATTCCTTCTTTTCGGAGATGGTTGCGGATGCTCGCCTCGGCGGGCCATCGTACGAACTTGACGTGCCGACCGGAGTTCTCCATGTCAACCCCCAAGCGGATCAGCTCAGTACCTTCAACGCGCGCGTGGCGATCTCCCGGCCGATGGGCAGCGATGCGGTGGCCGCGGGTGACGGGGCGTTCAGGACATGGACGAAAGGACCGGAGCCGGTGAACAGGAAGTCCTCCACGAGGGTTCCGTCCGCCAGTACCGCCTGCGCCCGGACACCCGCCGGCGCCCGCTGAAGATCGTGCCGGGTGACGTCGGGGAGCATGCGGCGCACCGCGGCGGTGAACGCCGCCTTGGACGCCGAGCGCCACAACTCACCGATCTCCTGGCGCCAGTGCCGACGGGCCATGTGCCACAGCCCCGGCCAGCCGGCGATCTCGACGGCGTCCCGGGCCCGGAAGTCCCGCCACCGGTAGCCCTCCCTGGCCGACGCGGGGACCGCGTTGGGCCCGACGTGGACCCCGCCGTGCACGTCCCGGGTGAGATGGACGCCGAGGAAGGGGAAGGCGGGGTCCGGCACCGGATACACCAGCCCCCGGACCAGGTCGCGGCTCCGCTCCTTCAGCTCGTAGTACTCGCCGCGGAAGGGGATGATGCGCACGCCGGGGTCGTCCCCGGCCATGCGGGCTATCCGGTCGCTGTGCAGGCCGGCGCAGTTGATCAGCATCCGGGCCCGGACGTCTCCAGCGGTGGTGTGCACGATGACGCCGCCCGGCCCGCGGCCGAGGGAGAGCACCTCGCAGCCGGCGTGGATCTCGGCTCCGTCGAGTCGGGCCAGTTCGACGAGCCTGCGCGCGACCGCCGGGTAGTCCGCCACGCCGGTGGTGCCGATGTGCAGGGCGGCCAGGCCCCGTACGTGCGGCTCGTGCTCGGCGATCTCCCTGGGGCCGAGCGTGCGCACCGGGATGCCGTGCTGCTCGCCGCGCCGGGCCAGGTCGGCCAGCCGCGGCAGCTCGGATGCATCGGTCGCCACGATCAACTTGCCGGTGACCTCGTGCGCGATGCCGTGCTCGGCGCAGAACTTCACCATCTCCTGGGCGCCTTGCAGGGCGAAGCGCGCCTTGAACGACCCAGGGCGGTAGTAGATACCGCTGTGGATCACACCGCTGTTGCGACCGCTCTGGTGGCGCGCGACGGCGGGCTCCTTCTCCAGTACGGCCACGGAAGTGCTGGGCGCGGCCCGGGAGATGGCGTACGCGGTGGACAGACCGACGATGCCGCCACCGATCACGATCACGTCGTAGTGGCTCTGCACAGATGTCTCCTCGTTGGTGGGGGGACGGGCTCTCGCCCGCCGGACACGGGCCGCCTGCGCCGCCCTCCAGGGGTCCCGCTACGGGACCGGCCGGGACAGGGCGGTGAGCCGGTCGCAGGCCGCGGCGGCGTCCGCCCCGGCGGCCGGTCCGAGCGTCTGCCGGATCCGTTCGGCCAGGTGTGCGTGCAGAAGCGGCAGGTGCCGCCCGAGCAGCCGCTCGGCCTCGCCGGTGTCGGGCGGTAGCCCGTGCTGCCGCCAGGTGGCGGCCGCCGTCACCAGGTGGTGGGCGGGCAAGCCCTGGGCGGCGTACCAGGACGCGGCCATGTCGCTGCGCACGACGTCGCCCGTGGCCAGGGTGCGGCAGACGCGGGCGGGCACCAGCACCGCCCGTGTCGCTTCCCGGGCGCCGGCCGCGAGCAGCCGCCGCGGCGACCTCAGCAGCGCCAGGTACGGCTCGGCACCGAACTTGCGCGCGGCGAAGCGTGCGCTCTCGACGACGAGTTCACCATCGTCGGGGCGTGGGCACAGGTGCCGCAGGTCGTGCCCGGTGAGCAGGACACCGTACTCAAGGAAGTCTGCCCGGTCGACCGCCGGGAGACGTCCCGCGCCCTCTCCCCGGCACAGGTGAGGCCAGTCGCTCCAGAAGACCGACAGCCGCTCGGCCAGCAGACGCGCCTCGGGCGGGACCAGGGCGCGGACGTGTTCCACGAGGGCGGTGACGCGTTCGGCCGCGTCGGCCGGCACCTCGTCGAAGACCAGGGCGATGTCGACGTCGCTCACCTCGGGGACGAAGCCGCCGTGGGCCATGCTGCCGAGGGCGAAGACCCCGGAAATCCGGCCCGGAAACCACGGCCCTGCCTCGGCGGCGGCGATCCTCAGCAGCTCCCGACCGGGGCGGTGGGCGTAGGTGAGGCGCGTGCGGATCATGCGATGCCGGCCGGGAAGTCCCCCTCGAAGGCCGGGACCAGCTCCGAGAACCAGGACGCGGCGGGGTCGAACTTCGCGAAGAACGGACGGCCCACCGCATCGGCGTCGCGGCACTGGATGTAGTGCAGGGCGAACACCTTCTCCCCGGCGACCTCCACGACGCCGTCCACACAGACCTTGCCGGAGGTCGTGGACATGGACGGCCCGCGCACCGTGCGGCACAGCCCGCTCACGTCCCGGTAGGCCCGCCGGAAGATCTCGTAGGCGTCGGCGAGAGGAACCTTGAAGTACTCCTGCGGGCCGGTGTCCCGCTCGATGAACATGTAGTACGGCACCATGCCCATGCTGACCTGCTTGCTCCACATCGTGGACCAGACGGCGGGGTCGTCGTTGATGTACCGCATCAGCGGCGCCTGGGTCCGGATGCTCGCCCCCGCGCTGCGCAGCCGCCGCACCGCCTGCTCGACAGCCGGGGTCTGGAGCTCGCGCGGGTGGGAGAAGTGGGCCATGACCGAGAGGTCCTTGCCGGAGCGTGACACCTCCTCGAAGAGCCGCAGCATGTCGTCGGCGTCCGGATCGGTGGTGAACTTGTAGGGCCAGTAGCTGAGCGCCTTGGTGCCGATGCGGATGGAGTCCAGCTGGTCGAGCTCCAGCAGCGGTTCGACGTAGCGGCGCAGCACCCCGGCCCGCATGATCATCGGGTCGCCGCCGGTGAACAGCACGTTGCTCACCTCGGGGTGGTCGGCGAGGTAGCGCTTGAGCTGCTCGATGTCACCGCTGGCCATCTTCAGGTCGGTGTCGCCGATGAACTGGGCCCAGCGGAAGCAGTAGGTGCAGTACGAGTGGCAGGTCTGGCCCTGTTTGGGAAAGAACAGGACCGTCTCGCGGTACTTGTGCTGCACGCCCGGCATCTGCGCGCCCGCGTGGCTGGGGATGTTCAGCTCCAGCTGGCCGGCCGGGTGCGGGTTCAGCCTCCGGCGCACCTCGTTCGCGGCGGCCGTCACCTCCCGGCGTGCGGCTCCCTTGTTCAGCAGGTCGGCGATGCGGGCCACGTCAGCGGGCGGCAGCATGTCCTCCTGCGGGAAGACCAGGCGGTATATCGGGTCGTCCGGCACCGCGCTCCAGTCGATCAGCTCGTCGACGACGTAGCTGTTCGTCCTGAACGGCAGCACCTCGGCCACGGCTCGTACCGCGGTGACCTGGTCGCCCGTGAATCCGGCCCGGCCGACGAGTTCGGCGAGCCGGTTGGAGGTGATGGCGGAGAACACGGGAGCTGCCAGGTCACTCAAGCCCTGCACGACGGTCATGGACGATCCTTTCTTGGGTGGTGGCGGGGCCACCACTGCTTGCGGTGCGGGTGCGCTGGGCGGCGAGGACGACGACGCCCACGGCGAGACCCACGAGTACGGTGGAGGGCCGCAGCGGTTCGTCGAGCAGAACGGCCGCGAAGAGCATGGTGAGTACCGGCTGCAGGAGCTGAATCTGGCCCACCTTGGCCACACCGCCGCTGGACAGGCCCCGGTACCAGGCGATGAACGACAGCAGCGAGCTGCCCAGGGCGAGGTAGACGAAGGCCGCCGCACCGCGCGCGTCCAGGGTCAGCCCCTGCGGCGGCCAGGCGCGGGCCACCACCAGAGCGGCCACGGGGGTTCCGGCGACCAGGGACCAGGAGGTGACCACCCAGCCCGGCACGTCCCGGGCCAGCACGCCTCCCTCCGCGTAGCCGAGGGAGCAGACGACGACGGCCGCCAGCAGTTCGGCGTCGCCGGTGTGCAGACCCCCGCCGAAGCCCAGCGAGAGGTAGCCGAGGACGATCGCGGTGCCCAGCCCGCAGCACACCCAGAACCTGCCGGAGGGCCGTTCCCTGCCCCGGAGCACGGCCATGACCGCGGTGGTGGCCGGCAACAGGGCAACCACCAGGGCGGCATGACTGGCCGACACCGTGCGCAGGGCGTGCGCCGTCAGCAGCGGGAAGCCGATGACGGTGCCCAGGGCGGTGACGAGCACGGCACGCAGCTGGTGTCTAGGTGGCAGCAGTGGCCGGTGCCGCAGGAGCAGTAGGAGTGCCGCGGGGATCACGGCGAGCAGGGCGCGCCCGGGGCCCACGAGTTCGGGCGGGAGGGAACCCACCCCCATGCGGGTCACGGGCAGGGTGAGGCTGAACCCGAGGACGCCCAGGAAGCCGTAGGAGAAGCCCTGGAGGTCTGCGGAAGGGGTGCGTTTCATCAGGGTGAGTGGGTCCGTCCGAGGTGGGGGGTCCGGTCAGGCCAGCTGGGCGCGCAGTTCGTCGGCGCGCACCGGCTGCTCCCAGGGGAAGCCGGTGCGTCCGAAGTGGCCGAAGGTGGCGGTGGGGCGGAAGGGGATGTGGCGCAGGCGGAGCCGGTCGATGGTGGCGTCGACCCGCAGGTCGGTCAGTGAGCGCAGCGCGGCGGTGAGCTTCGTCGGGTCGACGCGCTCGGTGCCGAAGCAGTCCACCTCGAACCACACCGGCTCGGGGCGTCCGATCGCGTAGGCCATGCCCACCTGGCACCGCGCGGCAAGGCCGGCCTCGACCGCGGTCAGGGCGAGCTGACGTGCCACGTAGGCGCCCGAACGATCCACCTTGGTGGCGTCCTTGCCGGAGAAGCAGCCGCCGCCGTGGCGGGCGAGGCCCCCGTAGGTGTCGACCATGAGTTTGCGGCCCGTGAGCCCCGCATCGGCCGCGGTGCCTCCGACTACGAACGACCCGGCGGGGTTGACCTGGACCCACTCGACGGGAAGGTCCCGCGTCGCCAGGACGGGCTTGACCACCTGCTCGGCGCAGAACTCCCGTACCGCTTCGGGCGGTTCCGTGGCGGCGTGCTGGACGGAGAGCACGACCCGGCCGTGCGAGGGTCGGTCGCCGGCCACGACCTCCACCTGCACCTTGCCGTCGGGTCCGAGCCCGACCTGCGGTGCCTGGTCGCGCTGTTCGGCGAGTGTCCTGCTGAGCGTATGCGCCAGCACGCAGCTGAGCGGCAGCCGTTCGGGCGTCTCGTCGCAGGCGTACCCGTACACGATGCCGGAGTCACCGGAGCCGCCCTCGTCGACGCCCGCTCCGATCTCACGCGACTGGTGGTCGAGGACGACCGTGACCGGGCTGCGCGTCGCGTCGATGCCGTGGACAGCCACCTCACGGTAGCCGACGTCGGACAGCACGCCGCGTACCACCGCCTCGACGTCCACCGCCCCGGCGGCGGTCACCTGGCCGGTCACCAGAACGTGGTCCCGGGTGACCATGACCTCGCAGTTGACGCGTGCGTGCGGGTCGGTGGCGAGATATGCGTCGAGTACGGCGTCGGAGACCTGGTCGGCGACCTTGTCGGGATGACCGGGCGTGACGGACTCGGCTATCTGGGACCAGGGGAGGCTGCTGGAGGGCCTGGAGGAGGGCAACGAGGACGACGACGACATGGCAGGGCTCACATTCCGCACCCGCGGGTGCATGGTCGAGGTGAGGGAACGTTCAGAGAAGGTCGCGCAACAGGCCGAGCACCTCGGCGCGTTGGGCCGGCGGGCCGACCGTGAGGCGTACCAGGTCGGGCCGCCCGGGGATCCGCACCGGCCGGATGTACGTGCCCCGCTGTCGCATGGCGTTCGTCACCTCGCCGGTGCGGCCGGGGTCGCCCGGGATCCGGAAGGTCACGAAGTTCGTCTCGGACGGCAGGGGCCGGCAGCCGAGCGCCGCCAGTTCCGCCTGGTAGTGCGTGCGGCCGGCCGTGGTCAGGGCGACCGTCCGGTCCAGGTGCCGGGCGTCGTCGAGGGCCGCGCGTGCGGCCGTCTCGGCGAGCCGGCCGACCGCGTAGTGCTCCAGGCCGCGATCGAGGCCGGCCGTCGTGGTGCGGTCGTACAGGCAGTAGCCCACCCGCAGCCCCGCCAGACCATGGGCCTTGGAGAAGGTGCGCAACCACAGCAGGCGGCGCCCCATGACATCCCGCGCGTCCAGCGGGCGGGTCGCGGCGTACTCGGTGTAGGCCCCGTCGACGACCAGGACGGTGGACTCCGGGAGCCGGTCGGCGAGTCGCAGCACCTCGTCGGCTCCCAGGGCACTGCCCAGCGGGTTGTCGGGTTCGGCCAGGTAGACCAGTGCGGCCCGATGCCGGCGCGCGGCGTCGGCCAGTGCCTCGGCGTCGGCGCGGTCCTGGTGGTAGTCGACGGTGTGGACCACGGCCCCGGCAGCCTCGGCGAAGTGGGCGAACGTCGGATAGGTGCCCGTGGTGGTGACCACCGGCGAGTCGGGGTGCAGCAGCGAGCGGCACACCTGGGCCAGCAGGCCGTCGATGCCCGTCGCCACCAGGATCGCCTCCTCGCTCACCCCGTGCAGGCGGGCCAGGCTCCGGCGCAGCGAGTGGTGCGCGCAGTCCGGATAGCGGTGCGCGTCCTGTGCGGCGGCGACCATGGCCTCGACGGCCGAGGGCGCGGGGCCGAACTCGTTCTCGTTGGTGGACAGGCGCCATCGTGCGGGCAGACCGGTGGAACGTTCTTGCATCTCGATCGACGGAAAGGGATTGGATGCGGCGCGGCTCATCTCAGGTCCACCCGGTGACGGCCTGGACCGGTTCGACGTTCAGCAGGTCGGCGAGGAACTCGTTGTAGCGGCGCATGGCGAGCATCCGCAGCGCCGCGCCCTGCGCGAGCTCCATGCCGGCGGCCGGGTCGTGGCGGACGATCGGGGTGACGACATGGCTCAGCCACTCGGGCCCGTGCTCGGCGTCGCCGGAGACGTGGTTCACGAAGAACTGGAATCCGTCGTGGGGGTCGAGCCCCAGCCGCTGAAGACCTCGTACGACGATGTCGTCACGGTCCACGTCGAACAGCTCGGGCATGGCCAGACTGCCCAGCGCCTTGAGATGGTGGCGGCGGTTGGTGCCGAGCATGAAGTACAGATTGAAGCCGGCGTAGGGGCGCCAGTCCTCCCAGGGCGGCAGGAGCGGCAGCGACGTGCCGAGCCGGTGCAAGGCCTGGGTGAACTGGACGGTGTGGGCCGCCGAGTCGTCGCCGGCGCCGCACTCGTCCCACAGGTGGTGGCCGATCTCCTGTTTGACGCTCTCCATGAAGTGGGTCTGCGCCAGCACCAGGGCGTCGAAGAACCGGTAGTTGAGATAGCCGTCGGCCTGGATGAACCGGGTCATCTCCTTCAGGGTCGCCTTGTGTTCGAGGTGGTCCTCCACCGCCCGGTCGAGCGGGCTGCGCTGCTGGGAGGCGGTGAGGAACCACTGCCTCAGGTAGTGCGGCCGGCCGGCCTCGACGGCTGATGGCAGGCTGCCCTCCAGCGACGCGAGGTCGGCCTCCAGGAGGGCGTCCTCGCACATCGCCCGGAACACGTTGAACCACGCGCTGCGCTCGTGCCGCGCGGCCGGGGCGAGGGGGTGCCCGAGGAGGGTCTCGTAGACCGCGTACAGCGAGCGGTGGACGTCCAGCAGGGCGTCGGGGTCCTGGCTCGCGATCCCGGCTTCGAGCCGGTCCTGCGCGGTGCGCAGGAGTGCCCTGCTGTCGTCGCCGCGGCCCTGGAGGTCCAGCGGACCGTCCAGGCAGCGGGCGAGCCGGTGTTCAACCGTGTGCCGCGCCGTCTGCGAGGGGTCTCGCAAAGGCGGCCGCATCGACGGGATCCGTTGTCTGTCGACGACGCTACGGACGGTGTCGCACATGCCTCGTCTCCTGCCGTGGGGGGGGCGGTGTGGTAATGGGATGCGGCTCTGGGCCGGTCATTCGGGGTCGGGATACGTGACGTGCTCGCCGCGCCAGTTCACGAAGCCGAGCAACCGGACGCCGTCGGAGTCCTGTTCGTGCCTGGGGTGTTCGTCCGCGTCGTGCAGCGGCACGGTGTACTTCCCGGTCGGATGCGGCAGGACGTACTCGGGGACGGCGGGGTTGGACATGTGGCGTTTCATGGACCGGACGATCCTGCGGCCCTCGTCCACGGGGACCCAGAACAGCTCGGCCTTCGGGCTGCGGGGCATGAAGTGGTACAGGTAGCCGGCGTGCACGCCCAGCCGGTACAGGGACATGGACAGCTCCCGCATCGTCTCGGGGCACGCGTTGACGCCGCGCAGCAGGGGCACGTTGGAGAACACGAGGGGGACCGCGCTCTGCAGCCGGCGCAGGGCCTCGACGAAGGCCGGGGTGATCTCGTTGGGGTGCGTGATGTGCAGGCCCAGCGCCTGCACTTCGTGCGCCCGCAGCGTCTGTGCCAGCGTTTCGGTGACCCGGAACGGGTTGAAGGTGAGGCTGCGGGTGTGGATGCGGACGACCAGCTCGGGACGGACCTCCCGGAGGTCCGCCAGCACCCCGGCGAGCTGTTCGTCGCTGTGCATGAACGGCTCGCCGCCGCTGAGGATCACCTCCTCCACCTCGGCGTGGTCCGCGAGGTAGTCCAGCGTCTGGAGCCAGTGGCGCCGCTCGAAGGACGGCTTCGACGAGTTCCGTTCGAGGGTGCGCAGTGCCTCGTAGCAGAACTGGCAGTACGCGTGGCAGATGTTGGAGTACCGGATGATGACCCGGTTGCCGTACTTGTGCTGGGCGACCGGGGTCACCATCTCCTCGTCCAGTTCCCAGTTCTCGCTCTCCCCGTCGTAGCCGTAGGGGTCGGCACGCTCCGGGGCCGAGGGACAGACCTGGCGCCACAGCGGGTCGTCTTCGAGGGGACGCAGCCGGTCGCCGTCCGTGCGGATCAGGCTGAGGTAGTAGGGCGTCACCTGGAACCGACGGGTCGAGGCGTGGGCGTCGATCTCCCGGAGCACCTCGGGCGGGCACCCGGGAAAGTACTCCTTGATCGCGCCGGCGCTGCGGACGGCGTGGCGCTGCTGCCACTTCCAGTCCTTCCAGCCGGCCGGGCGGGCCACCGCTTCCTTGGGGGCGAGGGGCATAGGGACTCTTCTCTGGGCACGTCGGGACGGGACGTCGGACGGCGACGGCGATCGCGCGCCCGGTCTCACACGATGCGGACGGCCGCGGTCACCGGCTCGTCGCGGAGCGCCTGGGCGGCCGCACAGGCGGCCCTGCGCCGCAGTTCGGTCATCGACTCGACGGAGTAGAAGGCGGAGTGGGGGGTGAGGAGGGCCCGGGGATGTCCGCGCAGCCAGCCGGCGACGCCCGGTTCGTGCTCGGCGACGTCCAGTCCGACGGCCGCCGGCCGGCCGCGGTCCAGGACCTGGCGCAGGGCGTCCTCGTCCACGACCGCGCCGCGTGAGGTGTTGATCAGGACGGCCCCCGGCGCGAGTGCCTCCAGAGCGGCTCGGTCCATCATGTGCTCCGTCTCCGGGCTGAGAGGCACGTGCAGGCTCACGACCTCGCAGGCCGCCAGCAGCTCGTGCAGGCTCCAGAAGCGCGTCCAGCCGTGAGCCTTCTCGGTGCCGGGGTGGACGTAGGGATCGTAGAAGCCGATGCGCATGCCGAAGGACGCGGCCCGGCGGGCCACCGCCTGCCCGATGCGTCCGCAGCCCACCAGACCCCAGGCGGCGCCGCGCAGTCGGCGCACGCCCTCGGCCCGCCGCCACTCCCATCCGCCGTCGCGCACATGCGCGTCGAGTTCCCGGACACGGCGTACGGCGTTCAGGGCGAGGGCCAGCGTGTGGTCCGCGACCTCGTCGACGCCGTAGTCGGGTACGTGGTAGACGGCCACTCCGCTCGCCCGGGCGGCCTCGGTGTCCACGTGGTCGTGGCCCACGCTCGCGCAGACGACCACGCGGCAGGAGGAGTTGAGCGCGAAGAACTCGGCCGTGAGGGAGATGCGATGCCACAGGATGATGCACTCCGGGGCCCGGCGCGCCAGTTCGGGCACCTCGCTCTGGGACAGGACCCGCAGCCGGACGTCGATCCCGCTGCCGGCCTCCCGCTGTTCGAGGTCGGTGCTGTCGACATAACCGCCCTCTGGGGCGTCGACGACCGCCACGACCCGGGGTGCGTTCGGCGCGGGTGCCGGTCCCCGCTGTAGATCACGGCTGTCGGTGTGCGATCGGCTCACGTCGTGCCTCCGCTCGTTCGGTCTGCCCTCTCCTGCCTGCCGCCCGCCGTGCGGGAGCGCTTCCGTGGACGGCGCTCCTGCACCCGGCGCCGGTCAGACCGGGGTGCACCAGTCCGCGTGGCCGGGCAGCCGGCCCGACGTGGCGTCCTCGTACGCCTCGACGACGGTCTTGGTGACCGGCCCGCAGCCCGCGGACGTGGTCGGCCGGTCGTCGACGGAGGCCACGGGGACGACGCCGATGGCCGTGCCGGTCAGGAAGATCTCGTCTGCGGTGTACGCCTCCGCCCGCGCGATCCGGCGTTCGACCACCTCCAGGCCCGCTTCGGCGGCCAGCGTCATGGCCGTGGAGCGGGTGATGCCGGGCAGGATCCCCTCGCTGACCGGGGGCGTGTGCAGGACACCGTCCTTGACGAGGAAGAAGTTGGCCGCCGAGCACTCAGCGACATGGCCGGTGTCGGTCAACAGCAGCGCGTCGTCGTAGCCGGCCCGCTGGGCGCCGATCTTGGCCATGCAGGAGTTGATGTAGGCGCCGGTCGCCTTCGCCTGCGGCGGGATGGCGTCCTGGTGGTTGCGCCGCCAGCCGCTGGTCATCACCCGGCAGCCCCGCGCCAGCGCCTGCCGGTCCACGTAGTCGGACCAGGGCCAGGTGGCGATGGCCACGCGGGCCGCCGACAGATCCAGCGAGACGCCCATGCTGCCATAGCCGAGGTAGATGTTCGGCCGTATGTAACAGGGCTGCGAGCCGTTCTCCTTGACGAGGGAGACGATCGCCTCAGCGATCTCCTCATCGGAGTACGGGACCTCCATCATGTACACCCGTGCCGAGTTGCGCAGCCGGGCTATGTGGTCGTCGATCCGGAAGACCGCCGTGCCGTCGGCCGTGCGATGGGCGCGCATGCCCTCGTAGACAGCCCAGCCGTAGTGCAGGGACGGCGTCAGGAAGTGTATCCGGGCGTCGTCCCAGGGGACGAACTCGCCGTCCATCCAGATCGACTTGGATCGGGAGAGGGTTACCACGCGAATTCTCCTTGCCCGGCGTCAGGCGATGCCGGTGGTGGGCAGCAGGTTGTCCATGCCGTAGTCGGCCGCCAGGCCGTACAGCCTCTGGCCCGTGCGGGGGTCCAGGGGGATGCCGTGGGCGGCGTTGCGTGCCGCCGTGATGCGCTCCGGGTCGCCCGGCACACGCACCGGTTCGGCGCCCGCGGAGGGGCTGTGCCGCGTGTCGTCCACGAACGTCCGCATACGTTCGTCGAACGCCTCGTCCCCGCCGAAGACGGCCGGGTCCAGGCACATCAGGAAGTGCGCCACCTGGCGGCCCCTGCCGTGAGGGGCGCTCTCGATGTGCTCCAGCTCCCAGTCGAGCGGGGAGCCGGCGAGCACCGCCGTCATCAGGGTGACCACCATGCCCAGTCCCTGGCCCTTGTGCCCGGCGCCGAGGGGCATGAGCGTGGAGACCTGCGCGGCGTCGACGGTGGGGCGTCCCGAAGCGTCCTTGGCCCAGCCCTCCTCCAGCGGTTCGCCCTGACGTCCGCGTTCACGGATCTCCCCCAGGCACACCTGGCTGGTGGCCATGTCCAGGACGAACTCGTGGTCCCCGACGCCCGCGGCCACGCTGATCGGGTTGGTGCCCAGGTGCGCCTTGCTGCCGTTGAAGGGCGCGACCCGCGGCGAGCAGGAGGTCATGACCCAGCCGATCATCCCGGCCTTCGCCATCGCCCGGCTGTACACGGACGCCGCGCCGAAGTGGTTGGAGTTGCGCACCACCACCACGGAGACGCCGAACCGGCTCGCCCTGCGCACCGCTTCCTCGGTTCCTCGCAGGCCGGCCACGATGCCGAGGGCCGAGTCCGCGTCCAGGACGGCGGTGGGTCCCGTCTCCCTGACCACGGTGCAGACAGGCCGCGGGTTGGCGATGCCGTGCTCGATGTCGCTCAGATACTGCGGAAGCAGGCGCAGGCCGTGGGTGCTGATGCCCCGCAGCGAGGTCTGCACCAGCGCGTCCGCCACGGCGGCACTGTCGGCCGGTGCCACCCCGGCGTCCGTGAGGGCGCGGGCGGCGACGGTCTCGGCGACGTCCGGCGCGATGCGGTACTGGTCGGCCACGGGCATGACCTTGTCCATGTGTTCCCTTTCGGGCGAGTTCCCTTGGCGGCGAATTCCCTGTTCGGCTCCGAACCGACGGCTCACTGGTAGGGGATCTCGCCGGACACCTTGACGCTCGACCAGTCGAACTCGATCTGCTCCAGCACATCGAGGTCCTCGAAGACCCGGTGCAGGCCGCTGTAGTCGCGCAGCAGCGCCTTGCGGCCGGCGTCCTGGACGTCCAGCAGCATCTCCTCGCCACCCTTGACGCCGACCAGCTTCATGACGGTCTGCCACGTGCCGTAGTCGTTCGCCGCGTACGCCTCCAGCGCATCGCACAGGGCCTGCAGCAGGAAGCGCTGCTGTTCCTTGTTCAGCTGGGGGTAGAGGACTTTGACCAGTTCGCCGTTGATGGATCCGTGGCAGACCTCGTCGTGGCGGTGCAGCCGGGCGAGGGCCAGGTTCATGGGCTGGATGCCGGGAGCCTTGGCGATCAGTTCGAGGTAGCCGCCGATGCACAGCTCCGTGATGGTGGCGAAGGAGAGCGTGAGGAGACTGCGCTGCCAGCGCTCCGGGGCGTCCGCACTGAGCTGCATGTGCACCCGGGAGTAGTACGGCAGCGGCAGATCGGAGTCCTTGAACGGCTTGCCGCGCCGCTTGCGCGTGATGCCGCTCGCCATGTGGTGCATGAGGGTGTGGTACTGCTCGTCCACCATCGACTGCATCAGCGAGATCTCCAGCGCCTCACCCCACAGTCCGGGGAACTCTCCCTGGAGAATGAGGCTGAACGCCGGGTTGACCACGCGCTGTTCGGAGAACATCGTGTTCCGGTTCAGCGCGATCATCGCCCAGCTCAGGATCTCCCCCTGCTGCTCGGAAGACAGCTCCCGGTAGGTGGGGTGGTCCTTGAACGGCACGATCGTGTCGGGGTAGTCCGGGAGTTCCGGATCGAAGAGATCGAGCAGGTCGGGGTCGTCCCGCTTGACCGTGGCGCGCTTCTCCCAGTTCAGGGCGAGCCGCTGGATGACCGGGTTGTCCACCGCGTCGAAGAGCACGGTGCCGAAGTTTCCGGTGCTGCCTTCCTGAGGATCGGTGATCACAGGGGTGCTTCCTCTCTGTTGCTGATCCGGGCCGGTGCGGCCCCTGTCCGCCTAGGCGCCGACGAAGAAGCGGGTCAGGTGCCGGCGCTGGTCGGTGTAGGAGCTGCGGCCGTGGAACATCCGGCGGTTGTCCCAGATCAGCAGCGCGTGGTCCGGGACGAGCACCGGCAGGTGGTTGTCGTTGAAGAACCTGGTGCCGTGCTCGGCGAGGGCGATGCCCTCCTCGCCCAGGGGCAGACGGTCGACGAAGACGTCCCGGCCGAGGTCGGGTGTGTAATCTCCGAACGTGAGGTGGGTGTAGCTGAACCGGATCACCTCGGTGCCGTCCACGTCACGCGAAACCATCGGCTTGTGGACCGTCCACTCGGCCTCGCCGTCCTTTCCCTGCGTTCCATAGGCGCCGGGGAAGTCGGTTTCCACGTCGTACATCAATTCCCGCTCGCGGTCGCTGAGATCAGCGAGGAACTTGCGCCCGTCGCAGATCGTCGTGTGCCCGCCTCCGCACCGGGCCTGCGCGTGGCAGTAGAGGGCCAGGTACTGCGGGACGGGGTCCCAGCCCGGCGCCTCGGTGTGGACGTATATCTCCCTCGAGGTCTTGGAGTGCAGCAGATCCTCGAATCCGGGGGTGACCACGATTTCGTGCGACTTGCGGCCGTCGTACTGCGGCAGGATGCTGCCCAGCCCGCTCAGCAGCTTCTCGGCGTTCTCGGTGGAACCCACGTTCTCGATGACGATGTATCCGTCCCGGTCGAGCACCGAGCGGAGTTCGTTGATGTCCCGCACGTCGGAAGTGGTCAATCGAATCACTCCTGGTTCACTGTGAATGGCCGTCGAAAAGCCGCACGATGGCGCGCACGGTCGTCGACGACCGCGTTCTGCCCGGTGATCAGGGCGGTGGCAGGCGCACGACGCTGACGTGGGCACACCCGGCGGGCAGTCGAATCCGGCCGGGGCGGCTGAATTCGGCCTGGGTGGCCGGTCCTTGAAGAGGCGATCAGGCCAGACCGGGAGGGGCGTCCGGGTGGTTTCCGGAACCGGTCACCACCAACTGCCCGCCACTTTTTGCCAATAGGTCACCCAACGTCCTTGCGATTGCGACGACGGGACCCGTCCAGCCAATTCTGGCCTGCCCCACTGATTGAATTCTGCTCAAAGCCGGGGCGGCTGACCACAGGTGTTCGAGGACTATGTCAGGTCAGTGAAAATCGGCGCCGGTGAGGTCGAGGAGGGGCCGTGCCTTGACGGCGGTCTCCTTGAACTCCGCCATCGGATCCGACAGCGCTATGACGGCTCCGCCGACTCCGTAACGAATACGGCCGGGGGTGACCACGGCCGTGCGTATCACGACGCTCAGATCGGCTGCACCGGTCAGCGAGAAGTAGCCGATGGCGCCGGAGTAGATGCCACGCGGGCCGGCTTCGAGCTTGTCGATGAGCTGCATGGTGCGGATCTTCGGGGCGCCGGTCATGGAACCGGGCGGGAAGGCGGCGCGCACCCAGTCCACCGAACTGCGGCCCGCCGAGAGCCTCGCCCGGATCCGGCTCGTCAGCTGGTGCACCGTCGCGTAGGTCTCGACCTGGAAGAGGTCGGCCTCGACCGAACCGATCTCGGCGCACCGGCCGAGGTCGTTGCGGACCAGGTCGACGATCATCAGGTTCTCCGCGCGGTCCTTCTCCTGAGTCCGCAGATCCTCGGCCAGGTCGGCGTCCTGCGCCGGGGTCGCGCCGCGCGGACGCGTCCCTTTGATGGGCCTCGAGTCGGCCTTGCCGTCCGCCGAGATGTGCAGGAAACGCTCGGGCGAGGTGCTGAGCACAGACAGCGGCCCGAAGCTGAGCAGCGCCCCGTAGGGCGCGGGGCTGTTGCGGCGCAGGAAGCGGTAGCCCTGCCAGGGGTCCAGGTCGAGGTGCACCTCGGCCATGTTGGTCAGGCACACCTCGTACGTCTCGCCCGCGGCTATCTCGCGTCGGCAGTCGGCGATGAGCCGGAGGTAGGTGTCGCGGTCGTGCCGCAGCCGCAGTTCGGCGGGCCCAGCCGGAGCCGGTACGTCCTCGGCGGCAGGGCCGGCTGCCAAGGCCGCGAGCTCGTCCTGGGCGAAGCGCAGCCAGGCGCGTGCCGCCGTCTCGTCGCCGTCCGGCGCCAGGGCCAGCAGCTGGACGGTGCCCGCCAGGTGGTCGAAGACCAGCGCGCGGCCGGCGAAGACCATGACGGCATCGGGCTCCTTCGACCGGTGCGCCGCGTCCCCGCCGCACTGGGCCTTCAGCTCGTAGCCGAGGTAGCCGACCCAGCCGAGGGCGAATCCGCAGTCGAGCGGCGGAACCTCTACGCGGATCGAGCGGAGGTCGCGATCGAGCCATTCCAGGAGCCCGCTCTGGACCACGCGCGTGCCCTCGGCGGACCGGACCGTCACGGTACCCGCGTTCACATCGGCCTGTGCCACTCGGGCGAGCGGGCCTGACGCGTCCCCCATGACGGAGAACCGCCCCGTGTCCATGTCGGATCTGCTGCTGTCCAGCCAGAAGGCGTACTCCCCGCCCCGGAAGAGGCGGTCGTAGGCGACCTCGGCGTCGCAGGGCACGGGGAGTTGCTCGGCCAGGACCCGCAGCGAACGGGGCCGTCGCCGGTCCTGCTCCGGCTCCACGTCCTGGGCCCCACCGGCACCGATGACTGCCTCGGCGGCGGATCCGGCACCCGCGTCGTGGGCCGCGTCGGCGGCCGGGGGCGCTGGGGCCCGTCCCGAGATCTCCACCCGCTCCGCCGCGCGGCTCGCGCGCCATGTCCGGCTCAGGTGCATGAAGTTGGCGAGCAGGTCGTGCCCGTGCCGGGTCAGGATCGACTCGGGGTGGAACTGCAGGCCCCACATCGGCCGGTCGCGGTGCTCGATGCCCATCAGGACGCCGTCAGGTGTCCGGGCGACGGCCCTGAGCTCCTCGGGGAGGTCGGTCACGGCCAGCGAGTGGTAGCGCACCACCTCGAACGGCGACGGGAGTCCGGCGAACAGCCCGGTGCCGTCGTGCAGCACGGGCGAGAGGCGGCCGTGCCTGGGCTCCGGCGCCCGGGACACGGTGGCGCCGTGCGCCAGGGCCAGTCCCTGGTGGCCGAGACACACACCCAACAGGGGCAGCCGCGCATGCTCGACGATCTCCCGGCAGATCCCGAAGTCGGCGGCGACCGCCGGATCTCCGGGCCCCGGCGAGAGGACGACGCTGTCGAACGAGTCGAGCATGCCGCGGTGCCAGGAGGGGTCGTCGTTGCGGATCACCACCGGCTCCTGTCCGCTCACCTCCGCCAGGTAGTGGTGAAGGTTGTAGGTGAAGGAGTCATAGTTGTCGACAAGGAGCGTGCGCATGGTTCTTTCCGTGACGTCAGTCGACAACAACGATCTCCAGGAGTAGGTGCTCAATCCTCTCCTCGCCCTCCAGGAAGCTGCGGCCGTCCAGCACACGCAGCGTCCGGCCGCACTCGGCGGCCATGTCGCGGAGCAGGGAGAGGTCGCCGCGGTCGCTGAACTGGAGCAGGGCCGAGCCGCCCTCGGTCAGCAGGCCCGGGGCCTCGACCAGGTAGCGCCGGTGCGCTCGGTAGCCCGGATCCACGTACGCCCGCTCGTGATCGGTCTCGTACCGGTAGTCGTCGGGCGCGAGAACGAAGTTGGAGTGCCAGTAGACGGTGTCGAAGCGCTCAGCGGGGTCCAGTGCCGAGAACAGGTCGCTGTGGACCACTCTCACCCGGTCCGCCATGCCGTGGCGCGCGGCGTTGATCTCCGTGTTGCGCACGGCGTCCGGGTTGATGTCGGTGGCGACCACTCGCTCACAGCCCGCGAGGGCGGCCGACACCGCGATGATCCCGGTTCCGGAACCGATCTCCAGGAACGATCCGTTGCGCCGCCAGAAATCGGGCTCCTCGTCGCCGACGAGCCCGAGAACCTCCATCGCCACCCTGGTCGTCGCCGAGAACACGGGCGAGAACACGCCACCCAGGACGCCCCACTCTCTGTTCGCCAGTGCAAACATCTCCGGCCTGTCCGTCCGTGTCAACGCCTGCCGGCTGCGCTCGAGCGACCGCACATAGCTCTTCAGCTCTGCCATCCGTATCCCTTGTGACCATGAGCGCCGTGCGCGCCGTCTGTCCCCGTGATCGACATATTGACCAGCCCTGACACCTGCCGGAAGGTGCTCGTGCCACAACGCTCGGCCGCTGAAGAGGTGGCCCGGGCACCTGTCCCCGCGCCACGCAGGGCCTGCGCGGCTACCGGAGAGTAGGCATCCGAGTTGCTGAATCGCCTACGCGTACAATGGGGAAGTTCGTCGGAAGCCTGTGGTGGGGGGCACTTGGTGGATTCGGATGACACCTCGGGTGACGCAGGCGCGGAGTCTCCCGCGCTGACCGTTCTCCGCCTCCTCGCCCAGGAAGCCCCGCCCTGGCACTTCGAGGACCTGCTCCGGGAGACGCACCAGAGCAAGCTGACGGAGCGGCAGCTGAGCGGACTGCGGCAGGCCACCCGGCTGGCGCTGGACGTCCGCGCCTCGATGGACAGACAGCGGAAACGGGAAGCCGCCCTCGCGGCGCTGGTCGACGCGGCCCAGGAGATGGCAGACAGTGGCGCCGACATCCTGAAGGCGGTCACCCGCCGCGCACGACTGCTGCTGGACTTCGACATGACGTATGCCAGCCTCCAGCAGGCGGACGGCAGTTCGTACGTGCAGCACACCGACGGCGAGACGACGGCGCTCAGCGTCGGCCTCTCCATGGACAAGGGCATGGGCATGGGCCAGCTGGCCCAGCACAGGCATGCCCCCTTCTGGTCCTCCGACTACCTGGCCGACGACCGGTTCCCGCATGCGCGGGACATCGACGAGGTCGTGCGCTCGGAAGGCCTCCGCGGGATCCTCGCCGTCCCGATGACCCACGGCAAGACGACCCTCGGGGCGTTGTACGGCGCCACGCGGGCCGTACGCCATTTCACTCCCGACGAGGTCAGCCTGATGCGGGCCCTGGCCAACCTGTCGGCCTCGGCCATCGCGGCGGCCCGGCGTCAGGACCTGGCGGACGCCCGTGCGGCCGAGGCGGAGCGGGAGGCGGCCCGTGCCGAGTCCCTGCGGACGCGGCTGAGTTCGGTCTGCGAGGCACAGACCCGGCTCATGGACATGGTGCTCGACGGCTGCGATCTCGGTGACGTCCTGCATACGGCCGCCGAGGCGCTGGGCGGCACCCTGTGCGTACGCGATGCCCAAGGTCGCGTTCCGGCCGCCACCGGGCAGTTGCCCGACCTGAACGAGGCGACGACGGTCAGGGCGCTCGTGGAGGCGCACGCCGGCGACGAGCCCGTGGCCGTCACCGGGAGCGTCTGGGCCACGCGTCTGGGCGCCGGATTGGCGGAACCCGCTGTCCTGCTTCTTGAGGCGCCCCGCGAACTCGGGTCCACGGAACGGCAGTTGCTGCGGGCGGTCGGCCAGGCCGTCGCCCTGGTCCTGCAACGGCAGAGCATGGCGGCCGCTGCGGGACCCGTACGCGACGAGTACCTGGACGACCTGCTCTCGGCTGCCCCGCAGTCCTCGCGCCGGCTGTCCGAACGCGCCCGGCGGCTGAGGATCGACCCCGACGGCGAGCACATCGTCCTGGTCCTGCGGCCGGAGTGCGGAAAGCCGGGCGAGGCGAGCATCTGGGCCTCCTCGTACGCCCATCGGCACGGGGGGATACGGACCGTTCGCGGTGAGTGCCTGGTGCTGTTCCTGCCGGGCGCGGACGCCTCCGCCGTCGCCCGCTCGGCCGCGGCGGAGCTGTCCGCCGTACTCGGGCAACCCGTGACCGGCGGCGCGGCCGGGCCGACCCGGGATCTGTGTTCGGTCAAGGAGGTCTTCGAAGAGGCGCGGCGATGTCTGGACACCCTGACCGCCCTCGGCTGTGCGGGCCGCACCGCGGCGGCGAAGGACCTGGGCTTCCTCGGGCTGCTGCTCTCCGACAAGAACGACGTCGACGGCTTCGTCTCCTCGGCCGTCGGCCCCGTGCTCGACTACGACGCCCGGCGCTCCACCGACCTCGTCGGAACGCTGGAGGCGTACTTCACCTCGGGCGGCAGCCCGACCCGGGCCGCCCAGCTGCTGCACGTCCACACCAACACCGTCATGCGCCGCCTGGACCGGATCGGCGAGCTCCTGGGCTCCTCCTGGCAGGATCCCGCCAACGCGCTGGAGATCCAGCTGGCGTTGCGGCTCCAGCGCGTGAAGGGGTCGGTGCACCGGTAGCCCGGCACACGGCAGGCGCGACCCGCTCACGCCTGCGGAACGTCGGGTCACACCCAGGGCACCGCGAGCTCCGCCAGGGCTGTTGCGGCATGAGCGGCGGAGGCCAGGGTGATGTGCCGGTGCCAGCCGCGGAAGGAGCGCCCTTCGAAGTCCTTCAGGCCGACGTCCTCCCCGGTCCCCGCCTGTGCCTGCCCCGCCCGCCCGGCGAGTTTCGCGATCCGCAGCAGGGAGCCCGGCGCGAGCGAGTCCATGTTGGTGATCCAGCACCCCACAGGCGGGCGCTGCGGGTCCTCCCACTCACCGAGCAGGAGCAGGCTCCCGCCACTGCGGCCGGAACCCGGCAGGCGCAGCCCCGCGAACCTGCCCGCGGTGTCGACCCGTACGGCGACCGCCCACGAGGCACGGCGGGCGGCGGGGGAACCGGCCGGGCCGGGCCGCTCGACGCGGCGGCGCAGCCCTTTGGCCGAGGCCAGGATCTGCTGGGCGCCGTACACCTTGCCGACGTGGCGGGAGAGCGCGGGGTCGCGCACCGTCAGTCGCCCGGCACCGTCGACGCGGGCGATCACCGGGACGCCCGCCGCGGTGAAGCGGCCGACCGTGTCCGCGATCCGGTCGACGCGCGCGTTCAGCACGACCGGCCGGGCAGCCAACCGCCACTCGGCCATGGGCTCCAGGACCGTGGCGGCGGCGCACTGCTCCCAGGTCTCCTGCGCGACCGCGTCGGGTATCTCGGCCTGACGCCGCCTCGTACGGTCCCGCAGCCACTGCTCGGGCAGGAACAGCCGCCAGTTGACCGGCACGTCCAGGGTGTCGGACACGTGCCACAGACCGAAGGCGCGCTGACCGTGGAACGTCTGGTCCGTGCCCGGGTCCACGCCCTCGTGGACGCCCACGGACCGGTCGCCGGCCTTCGGTATCGGCATCGGCCGCACCACCCACACGTGCGGGGCGCTGACCTGCTGAAGGTGCCCGGCCAAGGCCCGCCGCACCGGCATCCAGTCCCAGGTGGAGCTGCTGATGAAGTGGTGCAGGCTCTGCTCCATGGCCGCCCCGCCGACGTGGGCACCGATGTTGCGAATCGTCTTGCGTCCCTCGGCCGACAGCAGTCCGCGCAGGTACAGCTCCCCCTTGCGGCGCTGGTCGCGCCGCGGGAAGGAGGCGAACAGCGCGTCGGCCAGCTCCTGCGTCGCCTGCTCCCGCGCCCGGGCCGGACCACCGCCCGGGCCGGACCACCGGCCCGGATCGGACGGCGCGTACTCTTCCGGGGTCGCCTCAATCTGAACGCTCACAGTGGTTCCTTCCGTTTGCCGTGCCGCTGGCCAGACTGACCTCGCTGAACTGCGCGGACGAGGTCGGCGGGGCACCGGATACGCACCCGGGGAGGGTCGCTCGGCCACCTCCCGGGTCGGGTGGGCGAAAGGCGCGGGGGCCGTGGGCACGGGCGGGCGACCGGGGAGAGGTGACGGGACCACACAGCCCGCGCACCCGCACCGGCCCGGTTCCGGGCGTTTGGTAGCTTCGTCGCCGTGACAGTGGCGTTGATCGACTCAGGGCTGGGACTCGTGCCCACCACCGGCTGGCTGCGGCACCTCGCCCCGCGGCTCGATCTGCTGCTGCTTATGGACCCCGACGGCGCGCCCTGGGGATCGCGGACGGCGTCGTACGTCACGGACCGCCTCCTCGCCGCGGCCCGGACGGCCGTCGCGCGAGGTGCGCGGGCTCTCGTCGTGCCCTGCAACACGGCGACCGTCACCGCGATCGACCTGCTGCGCCGGGAGTTCGAGCCCGACCTGCCGGTGGTGGGCACCGTCCCTGCGGTGAAGCCGGCCGCGGCAGCCGGCCGGAGTGTCGCGGTGTGGGCGACCGTCCGTACGACCGCGAGTGCCTATCAGGAGCGGCTCATCGCCGACTTCGCGAACGGCACACCGGTCGCGCGAGTCGCCTGCCCGGGTCTCGCCGAGGCGATCGACCACGGCGACAAGGACGCGGCGACCGCTGCGATCGCGGCCGCCGCCGAGCGCACGCCCGCCGACTGTGACTCCGTGGTCCTGGGCTGCACCCACTACCCTCTCGTCGCCCCGCAGATCCTGGAGCGGCTGCCGGCGGGGGTCACCCTGTACGACAGCGCGGAGGCGGTCGCTCGGCAGACTCTGCGGCGCCTGAACGGGGCCGTGGGGGCGGAGCCGGCCGAGGGGGACGGGCAGGCCGTCGGTGCCGTCGATGTGCAGCTCAGCGGCCGGCCCGGAGTGCTCCCGGCGGCGGCCCTCGCCTACCCGGTGGGCCGGGCGCTGGCCTCCGGGACATGGGTGCCGCGTGCGGCGCTCATGTCCGCCGCGACCCGGCTGCCGGTGACCACTCCGGCGAACTGAACCGGCCGGCAGGGGGATCGGCCGCGCGTGCGGACAGCAGCGGCCCGGCCATCGCCGTCGTGACGAGAGCCGTGATCACCAGCACGGTGAAGACCGTTCCGTCGAGGACACCCATGCTCACGCCGGCGTTCAGCACGACGAGTTCCGTCAGCCCGCGGGTGTTCATCAGGACGCCGAGGTCCCTTGCCTCCGTCCAGGACAGTCCCGACAGCCGTGCCGGGATCATCGTCCCGATCAGCTTGCCCGCGCAGGCGGCCCCCACGGCCGACACCAGCATCAGGTATCCGCCCGTCCCCAGGGCACCGAGGTCCACGCCGAGCCCCGTCACGATGAAGAAGACCGGCAGGAAGAGCCGGCTGATCTGCTCGACCGGCGTGCGCAGCTTCCGGGCGAGTTCCGGTTCACGCGGCATGACGAAGCCGAAGAGGAAGGCGCCGAAGATGGCGTGGAGACCGATCCACGACGTCACCCACGCGGACAGGAAGACACCCGCGCACACCACGGTGAGCAGCGCCGGCCGGTCTCCGAGTGCCGCCGGGCGCCGCACCAGCCGGGCCAGCAGCGGGCGGACGGCGAAGAACATCGCCGCCACGTAGCAGAGGCTGAGGGCCCCGACGCGCAGCAGCGCCAGGTGGTCGCCGTCGGCTTTCACCAGGGCCGACACGAAGGCGAGCAGGAACCAGGCGAGGACGTCGTCCACCGCGGCACAGGCCAGGGCGAGGGATCCCACACGGGTGGACATCAGCTTCCGGTCCGTGAGGATCCGCGCCAGGACGGGGAACGCGGTGACCGACAGTGCCGTACCCATGAAGAGAGCGAAGGCGCCGAACGGTATCTCGCGGCCGCCGACCGTCGCATGGGCCGGGTGGATCAGGGCAGCGAGGCCGACCCCCATGCCGAAGGCCACCGCGACCGACAGCAGGGACACCTGGACCGCAAGTCCGGCATGCGGCCTGACGAGTTGTTTCTCGAACTCCCAGCCGACGACGAACATGAACAGGACCAGCCCGATCTGGGAGACCGCCGACAGCAGTGGCCGGACATCGGCGGGGAAGAGGGCCCGGGTCGGGTTCCCAGGCAGTCGGCCCAGCAGGCTGGGCCCGAGCACGATCCCCGCGACGATCTCCCCGATGACGACGGGCTGGCGCAGCCACCGCGCCAGCCGGCCGAGCACCAGGCCCGTCACCAGCACGACGGCGATGTCCGCGAGCAGTACCGCCGAACGCGCGTCCTGGGATGCCGCCGTCGTGAGCACTGACTGATACCGCCTTCTGTCGCGGAACGGGTGGGCTGGTACGGGGAGAGACAGGCGGGCCGCTCGGCCCACGGTCACCCGGCCTGCAAGACCACGGGAAGGCTGCTGTGGCCGTGCAGCAGGCTGGAGTGGAGCCTGTTCGGCACGCCGGCCTGCTCCACCGCACCGACGGACGCCATGAGCGCTTCGAGGAGAGCCCGCAGTTCGATGCGGCCGAGGTGCGCGCCCAGACAGAAGTGTCGGCCGTGCCCGAAGGCCACGTGCTTGTTGGGGAAGCGGGCCAGGTCGAAGGACCTCGGCTCGAGGAAGACCCGCTCGTCGTTGTTGGCGGAGATGTTCCACAGGGTGACGATGTCTCCCCCGCGGATGTGCCGGCCGCCCAGGACCAGGTCGTGATGGGCGGTGCGGGCGAAGTACATCGCGGGCGTGGCCCAGCGCAGGGCTTCCTCCACCGCCGAGTCCAGGGAGACCTGGCCCGACTTCAACGCCCGCCACTGATGCGGGTGTTCGGCCAGTGCCCGCACCGTGCTGATGGCGGAGACGCGGGACGACTCGTCGCCGCCCAGCATGATGCTGTAGCAGTTCAGGGCGACTTCCTCCAGCGTGAAGGGCTCGTCGTCGACCTTCGCGCAGGCGAGCACACTCACCACGTCGTCGCCCGGGTCGGCCCGTCGCTCCCGCGCCAGGTCCATGAAGTACAGGACGATCTCGTTGCGAGCCTGGAGGGCATCCAGCGGGTCGGCGTCGGCCGCCTCCGCCGACAGGGTCTTCTTGTTCCACCCCAGCAATCGGCCGCGATCGACCTCGGGAACGGCGAGCAGGTCGCAGATGGTGTTCATGGGGATGTGCTCCGCCACCTCGGCGGCGAAGTCGAACGCCCCGGCTCCGGTCACCTCACGCACCAGGCGCTGGGCGCGCAACCGCACCTGCCGGGCGACCGCCTCCAGTGCCTGGGGCGTGAAGGAGCGCCACATCACGGACCGCACGGCCCGATGGCGGGGGCCGTCGGTGACGGCGAGCATCTTCCCGCCCGCCGAGTCGTCTCCCGCGAGCAGGACGTCCAGCACGGTACCGCGAGCGGACCTCAACGCGTCCGCATCGCTGTAGGCCGCGACGACGTCCTCGTACCCGGCGACAACCCAGAACCCGGAGTGCGGTCCGGGCGCCTCGTGCCAGTACACGGGCCGGCTGCGGCGAACCTCGCGGAAGTACGCGTGCGGGTCGTGGTCCACGAAGGTCTCGGCGTCGGTGAGGTCGAGCGAGAGTGCGGCGGCACTGGATGCGCACGGGGCCATGACCGGACTCCTTCCGGCAGCAGCACGGGACTTGGGGAAATAGGCAGTCGGTGTTCGCTGCCGACGGAAGAGTGGCAGACGCTCAACTGCGCGACGGCGAGACATTGCCGATGTCTTTCACAAAGGACGGGTCATGACGGAGAGACGACAGATCGGTTGGTGACCCCACGCTCCCGTGGAAGGCTCCGCGATGTCACTGCGAGAAGGGTGAGAACACCGTGCAGAAGCCACGAGACACCTGGCTCCGTTTCCTGGGCGGCGACCGACTTCCGGAGCTGCGGCTGATCTGCTTTCCGCATTCAGGGGGATCAGCGACGAGTTTCGCCCCCTGGGCCCGCCAAATGCGCCGCGGCACACAGCTGCTGGCCGTCCAGTACCCGGGCCGTGCGGACCGATTCGGTGCAGCACCGGCCGCGTCCATACAGGAAATGGGCGGCGAGGTCGCCCGGGAACTGCTGTCGGAGGACATACCGACAGTGCTGTTCGGGCAGAGCCTCGGTGCACTGGTCGCCTACGAAACCGCCGTCAGAATGCGGGAGACGGGAAGGGAGCCGGAGCTCGTGGCGGTGTCGAGTTCCCTTCCTCCTGCCTGCGCGGGAGGCGGAGACGCTCATCTCGCCTCGGACGACGCACTCTGGGCGGCCGTACGGAGCCTCGGCGGAGTCGAGGCGGAGCTCGCCGCGGACGGTGAGCTGGCGGCCCTCGTCCTGGAGGTGCTCCGCGATGACATCGCGCTGAACGAGAACTACGTACCGACGCGGGACGGGGCGGCCCTCTCCTGCCCGGTCCGCTGCTATCACGGCATCGGCGATCCCTTGGTGGACGCGTCCCGTCTCGCCCGATGGGCGGACGTGAGCACGGGGCCGTTCTCGACGCACCGGCGCGAAGGCGGGCACTTCCATGCGTTAGCCGAGTCGCAGGCCCTTGTCGACGACCTTCTCAACGCCCCGTAGATGGAGCCGCTGATGACCGCCCTGACGTATGACAGCTATCTTCACACGGAGACGCTGCTCTCGCTCCAGCGCACCCGGACACCGGACACCGCCGACCGGTCGGTGGCGCTGTCCGAGCAATTCTTCATCGTCGCGCACCAGTCCAGCGAGCTGTGGCTCAAGCAGCTGCTGAGCGACCTCGCGGCCGCGGTGGACCGGCTGTCCCCCGCCGGCGGACACCAGGACCTGGAGGAGAGTACCGAACTGCTGCAGCGGGCCGGTGTGTTGTTGCGCGTCCTGCACGACCAGGTCGTCGTACTCGAACGGCTGCCCGTGCGGCACTTCGCACAGTTCCGGCCCCATCTCGGCAGCGCGAGCGGCGCGCAGTCGCGGCAGTTCTCGCTGCTGGCTCGGCTGGTGGAGAACGAATCGGACGACGGCACGCTGTACCGCGCCTTCACGGCGGCGGCCCTGAGCCGGGGCACGTCGGTCCTCGGGATCTGCCACCAGGGGGTCACCGCCGGGGCGCTGCATCGGATCGCCGAGGAACTCCTCGACATCGGAAACGGGTACTGGCGCTGGAAGGTGGCCCATCTGGGTCTGGTTGCCAAGATGATGGCGGGTCAGAACGGTTCCGGCGGAACGACCGGTGCGGACCATCTCCTGAGTCGCATCATCATGCCGTTCGCCGAACTGCGCCGGGTGCGCGGTCAGTTGCACGAGACCCTCGCGCCTGCCGGCCCGTGATCGCCCGGTCGTGCGGATCAGTCGGGGGTAGTCGGTTCGGCCGGCCGCGGATCCGTCCAGGACTCCCCGATGTAGTCCAGACAGGCCTGGCGGTCGCCGGGCGCCGTCACACTTCGCCAGCCGCGCGGAATGTCGCGCACGTCGGGCCAGATGGCGTGCCGTCCCTGGTCGTTCACCACGACCCGGAATTGGTGGCGTTCGTCGTCGAAGGGATTTGTGCCCATTGATTGACTCCCACGGGACGGTCTCGATGATGCCCCACCCTGCGCCATCTCGCCTTCCCTCCGCAATCGGCCGGAAAGACCCGTGCAAGATTCCCGCCCGGGACACCGCTCCGCGTCCGCGGGGTGCGCCGATCTTTCGCAGATCTTTTTGGATCCGGCCGACATCCGCAGGGCTTTGCCAATGTGTCGGCAGGCCTTGTGGGTTGATCTGGTGACGTGGGCGACGGAAATGAGGAGATGAGATGGCGAACAATGTCGTGATCGTCGGAGGCGGCACAGCGGGCTGGATGACCGCCACCTATCTGAGGGCGACCTTCGGGGACGATGTCAGTATCACTCTGGTTGAATCGAAGAACGTGCCCACGATCGGGGTCGGAGAAGCCACGTTCAGCACGGTCCGGCACTTCTTCTCCTATCTCGGCCTGGCCGAACACGAATGGATGCCGGAGTGCCACGCCTCCTACAAACTCGCCATCCGGTTCGAGAACTGGCGGGCCGAAGGGCATCACTTCTACCACCCCTTCGAACGCCCCAGGAACGTCCAGGGGTTCTCGCTGGCCGACTGGTGGCTGCACACGCGCCCCGGCGGGCAGTTCGACCGTGACACCTCCCTGCTCGCCGCGTTGTGCGAGGCGAAGAGTTCCCCCCGGTACCTGGACGGTGCGATGTTCACGTCCGGCTTCGGCGCGGCGGACGAGCCCGCCGAGGCGGCCGAGGACGGCCGGGAGACGCAGTTCCCGTACGCCTACCACTTCGACGCTGCCCTCCTCGCCCGGTTCCTCACCCGCTTCGGCACCGAGCGCGGGGTTCGGCACGTGCTCGACGACGTCCTCGACGTGGCCCTCGACGACCACGGTGACATCTCCCACGTCGTCACCCGCGAACACGGGGCGCTGACGGGCGACTTGTTCATCGACTGCACCGGCTTCCGGGGCATGCTCATCAACAAGGCCCTCGGCGTGCCCTTCGAGTCGTTCCGGAAGAGCCTGCCCAACGACAGCGCCGTCGCCCTGCGCGTACCGGTGAACGGCGAGAAGGCGGGCATGCGGCCCTGTACGACGGCCACCGCCCAGGACGCAGGCTGGATCTGGACGATCCCCCTCTTCGGCCGCATCGGCACGGGTTACGTCTACGCTGGCGACTACTGCACACCGGAGGAAGCCGAACGCACGCTGCGGGAGTTCGTCGGGCCCGCCGCCGACGGTCTGACCGCCAACCACATCAAGATGCGCATCGGCCGCTGCGCGCAGTCGTGGGTGCGCAACTGCGTGGCCATCGGCCTCTCCAGCGGTTTCGTCGAACCTCTGGAGTCGACGGGAATCTTCTTCATCCACAACGCCGTCGAGCAGCTGGTCAAGCACTTCCCCGGCGGGCGCGACGACGAGCACCGGCGCCGTACCTACAACCGGCAGGTCACGGCGGTCATGGACGGCGTGCGCGAGTTCCTGGTGCTGCACTACCACGCGGCCGCGCGCGACGACAACGCGTACTGGCGTGACGCCAAGAAGCGGCCACTGCCCGACGGCCTGGCCGAGCGCATCGAGGCCTGGAGCCACCGGCTCCCCGACGCCGAGTCCGTCTTTCCCCGCTTCCACGGCTTTGAGCCCTACTCGTACACCGCCATGCTCCTCGGCCTCGACGGCCTGCCCGTCCGGCCGCCCGCCGCGCTGTCCCGCATGGACGACACCGCGGCACGCCGGGAGTTCGCGTTGATACGGGACCAGGCCCAGGCTCTCGCACAGCGGCTGCCCAGTCAGTACGCCTATCTCGCGCACCAGCAGAACACCTCGACGGGACGGCCGGCATCAACCGCCTGACACCGGCGCACCGACGGTCACCGCCCCAGAAAGGTGTGACGCATGACCTCGCTCCCTCCCCTCGCCCCACGGACGGCCGGTCCCGTGGCGCACCGGCCGCCCGTGCCGGCCCCCAGCTTCCGGTCGCTGATGGCGCACTTCCCGGCCGGTGTCGCCGTGGTGACCGCCATGGCTGCCGACGGCCGGCCGCGGGGCATGACCTGTACCGCGCTGTCGAGCGTCTCCGACCGGCCGCCGACTCTTCTGGTGTGCATCCAGCAGTCCAGCCGGACCCTCGCGGCCATCGACGAGAGCAGCACGTTCGCGGTCAACCTGCTGCACCGGCACGCCCGTTGCGCCGCCGAGCGGTTCGCCTCGGACCGTCCCGACCGGTTCGACCAGGCGCCCTGGGAGTACCGGGCGCCGTCCCACGGCGGCCCCCATCTCCTGGGCGACGCCCACACGGTCGCGGACTGCCGGGTGACCGGCATGGTGACGGTGGCCGATCACACGGTGGTCTTCGCCGAGGTCTTCTCCGTCACCGAGCGGACCGGCGGCCCCGCTCCCCTGCTGTACGCGCTGCGCGACTACTGGTCGCTCGACGAGGGCGGCAGCGGCGCTCCCGCCGGGAGCGCGATACGCCAGACCCGACGAACCGACTGAGGAAGACATGACAGAGTACGGAATCTCGCTGCTCCCCGACACCGGCTCCGATGTCCGCAGCCCCCGCGACTACTACGACAACCTGTTGGCGGCGTCCCGGCTGGCTGACCAGCTGGGGTTCGAGTACATCAAGATGACCGAGCACTACATGGACCCGTACGGCGGCTACTGCGCGGACCCGCTGGCGTTCCTGTCCGCCGTGGCGGCGCAGACCAGCCGGGTGCGGCTGATGACCGGCGGCATCCAGGCTTCCTTCCACCACCCGATCCAACTTGCGGCCCGCACAGCGCAGTTGGACGCCCTCAGCCACGGCCGCCTGGAGGTGGGCTTCGCCCGGGCCTTCCTGCCCTACGAGTTCGACGCCTTCGGTGTCGACATGGACACCAGCACCGAGCGCTTCCGCAGCACCGTCGACGCCGTCGTACGGCTCTGGACCGGCCGCCAGGTCTCGGAGGACACCCCCTTCTTCCGCTACAAGGGCGTCACCTCCCAGCCGCCGGTCACCCAGCAGGCCCATCCTCCGGTGTGGGCCGCGGCCCTGTTCACGAAGTCCAGCTTCGAGTGGATCGGCGACCGCGGTCACCACCTGCTCATCGCCTCCTCGCCCAGCCGCGAGAAGGCCGGTCAGCTCAAGGAGTTGATCGAGCTCTACCGTGAGCGGTTCCTCGCCGCGTACGGCCACACCGGCCGGCGCCCGAGGGTCGCGATCAGCATCGCCCTCCTCCTCGCCGACAGCGACGAGGAGGCACGCGCCGAGGGCGGGAGGCACCTGCGCCGGCACTGGGACACCTTCGCCGCCGCAGTACGCTCCTGGCAGGGGCGCGGCTCCACCTCGTACGAGGGCTACCGCGAAGCGCTCGTCGACAGGCACACGGCGGGCAACAGCGAGGACGCCGGCATGTCCGTGTTCGGCGCGCCCGAATCGGCCGCGGAGCAGATCCGGGAGATACGCGACCTGCTGCGCCCGGACGTCATGCTGTGGCAGCTGGACTTCGGCCAGCAGCCGCGGGCCGCCATGGAGCGCACGCTGCGGCTGTTCGCCGAGCGTGTCCGTCCCCGCCTCGACGAGACGGAGCGGTCATGAACGCGGCCTCGGCCGCGCGGACCGTGCCGGAGCTGTTCGCGTCCGTCGCCGCCGCGTACCCCGACGCGCCCGCGGTCGTCCACCGGGACACGGCCCTCGAGTACCGGCTCCTCGACCAGCAGTCCAACCGCCTGGCCCGGCAGCTGACCGCCCTGGGCGTCGGGCCGGACACGCTGGTGGCCCTCGCGGTACCCCGCTCGATCGAACTCGTCGTGGCCGTGCTGGCCGTCCTCAAGGCGGGCGGGGCGTATCTGCCGCTCGATCCCGACTACCCGCGGGACCGGCTGGCCCACATGGTGTCGGACGCCCGGCCGATGCTGCTCCTGCGCACCTCCGCGGTGGGGCTGCCGGACACGGGGCTGCCGGAGGTCGTCCTCGACAGCCCCGACACGGCGCGGGAGCTGTCCCGCCGCTCCCCCGCCGGTCTCGGCGAGGGCGACCTGAGGAGCCCGCTGCGGCCGCACCACCTGATGTACGTGATCTACACCTCCGGCTCCTCCGGCCTGCCGAAAGGCGTGGCCGTGACCCACGAGGGGGTCGCGGATCTCGCCGTCACCCAGGCCGCCCGCTTCGGCGTCGCCCCGGGCGAACGCGTCCTGCAGTGGGCATCGGTCAGTTTCGACGCGGCCTTCTGGGACATCGCCCTGGCCCTGCTGTCCGGGGCCACCCTGGTCATGGCCGACGCCGACGACGTCCTGCCGGGCCGGCCGCTGCGGGAGACCCTGCTCAAGCACGACATCACGCACGCGGTGCTGCCGCCCGTCGCGCTCAGTCTCACCGACAGCGAGGGCGTCCTGCTCGGCGGGACCATCATGTCCACCGGAGACGCCTGCACGCCCGCGCTGGTGCGCAAGTGGAGTCCGGGCCGGCGCATGTTCAACGGCTACGGCCCCACCGAGGTGACCGTGGGCGCGACCATCGCCGGGCCCCTCACCGACGCGGACCGGTTCGGCATCGGGCAGCCCTGGACCGGCGGCGCGGTCTACGTGCTCGACGAGCGGCTGCGCCCCGTCCCCGACGGCAAGGAGGGCGAGCTGTACCTCGCCGGCAGCGGTCTGGCCCGCGGCTATCTGAACCGGCCGGGCCTGACCGCCGCGACGTTCGTGCCCAACCCCTTCGGGCCGCCGGGAAGCCGCATGTACCGTTCCGGCGACCGCGGCAGACGGGAGAAGGACGGCAGCTTCTCCTTCACCGGCCGCGCCGACGACCAGGTGAAGGTACGGGGTTTCCGGATCGAACTGGGCGAGGTGGAGGCGTGCCTCGGCCGGCACCCCGCGGTGGATCTGGCCGTCGCGGTGGTGGAGGGCCAACTCGCGGACGCCCGGGTGGTGGCGTACGCGACCGTCCGGCCGGGCACCACCGTGACCCCGCGCGACCTCCGCTCGGCCGCGGCCGACGCGCTTCCCGAGTGGATGGTGCCGGCTCGCGTGACCGTCCTGGACAGCCTGCCGACCCTTCCCAACGGGAAGATCGACCGGCAGGCGCTGGGCCGTCCGGGCGGCACCCCGCCCGTGCCCCGCCGCTCCCTCGACGCGGACGCGTCCGCCGAGGAGGTGCTGTGCGCCGAGGTCGGCGCCCTGCTCGGGCTGCCGTCGGTGGACCCCTCGGACAACCTTTTCGAGATCGGCGCGAACTCGCTGGTGGTCGCCCGGCTCGTCAGCACGGTCGACAAGGAACTCGGCGTCCGGCTGCCCCTGCGTGCGGTGTTCGAGTCGGCCTCCCTCGCCGAGCTGGCCGGTGTTCTGCGTGAGCTGATGCCATGACACCGCGCGTCGCAGCCTCGCAGAGCCGGGAAATCGTCATGGTCGGGGCGGGCCTCGTCGGACCGGTCGCGGCCATGTACCTGGCGCGGCGGCACGGCCCGGTCACCGTCCTCGAACAGCGTCCCGACCCGCGCGGCACCTCCACCCGGGCGGACCGCTCGCTCACCGTCATCCTGTCCGCCCGCGGCTGGCGGGTCATGGAGGACCTCGGACTGGCTGAGCGGGTGCGCGGCCTGTGCCTTCCCCTCAAGGGACGCATGGGTCACCTCCCTGACGGCAGCACGGACTTCACCCCCTACAGCAGGGACGGCTCGCCCATCTGGGCGGTGGAACGCCGACGGCTTCAGCATCTGCTGCTGGACGCCGCGGCGGCCACGCCCGGGGTGGAGCTGCACTTCGGGCAACGTGTCCACGCCATCGACCTGGACGACCCCGGGGTGACGGTCGGCGACGACTCGGGCACCCACCGGCTCTCCTGCGCACGGCTGCTGGGATGCGACGGCGCCCGTTCGGCCGTGCGCGCGGCGATGGTGCGCCGCGGGGCACATGAGCGGGTCGGCACCCTGGAACTGGCCTACCAGGAGATCAACCTGCCGCTGCCCGGCTGCGACCCGGAGATCATGCACTACTGGCCGGCCGGTGACGCCCTGTTCGGTGCCTTTCCGATGCTGTCCGCGGACCTCTTCGCCGGGTCCGTGTTCCTGCGCCGCGAAGGGCCCGCACCCTCCTTCGCCGCGGCGTCCTCCCCTGAGGACCGCGCCCGGCAGTTCCACGACCTCTTCCCGAAGCTCACCGCCCACATCCCGGACCTGCGCGACCAACTGGCCGCCAAGCCGGTCTCGACCGTCTCGCTCGTACGGTGCGACACCTGGGTCCACGGTGAGAGCACCGCCCTGCTCGGTGACGCCTGCCACGCCATGGCCCCGTTCATGGGGCAGGGCATGAACTGCGGCTTCGAGGACGCCCGCACCCTCGTACGGCTGCTGGACGAGACGGGCGACTGGGGTGCGGCCCTGGCCCGCTACCAGGACGTCCGCCGGGCCGACGGGGACTCCATCGCCGACATCTCCCACGAGCACTACCGGACGATGTCCCGCCTGCCCGGACAGTCGGAGACCGAGCTGGAGTCGGCGGTGATTCGGCGCCTGCAGGACCTCTTCCCGGGCCGCTTCGTGCCGCTGTACGAGCGCTGCGCCTTCTCCGAGCAGAGCTACGCCTCCGCCTGGGACGACGAACAGACCCTGCGCCGTGTCGCCCACGCCCTGACGCGCAGCCACGGCACGGCCGTGCGCGACCTCACCGACGACCAGCTGCGCCGCCACCGGCTGCTCGTCTGACCACCCCCGCCCTCTCAGAACCCGGCTCCCGCCTTGGAGGTCCAAGTGATTCTCGTCGTGTTCAGGTCCCGCTTCTCAGACGACGTGGACGGCTCGTACGACACCACGGAACGGCATCTCGCCCAGAAGGTCCGCGAACTCGCGGGCGACGACTTGGTCCATCTGAAGAACTACCAGTCCGAGGACGGCGAACGCCTCGCTCTCGTCTGGTGGCGCTCGGCGGAGTCCCTGGAGAAGTGGCGCAACGACACCGAGCACCAGGACGCGCAACGGCGCGGCAAGGAGCACTGGTACTCGTTCTACGAGCTGAGCGTCGCGGAAGTCATGCGCACGAGCTCCAGCGAGGACGAGGCCGCCTACCCCTCGGAGTGACGGGCGGCGGCGTACCCCTGTCCTGTGTCCTCACAGCTCGGCGCGGACCGCCGCGGCCGCCTCCCGGGTGGACAGGTCCCCGCCCAGGTCCGGGGTGACGCGTCCCTTGGCGATCGCGGCCGTGACGGCCCGGCGCAGGGCGTCGGCCTCAGCGGTCAGCTCCAGCCGCTCGTAGAGCAGCGCCGCGGTCAGGACGGTCGCCAGCGGGTTGGCGATGCCCTTCCCCGCGATGTCCGGGGCCGTTCCGTGGACCGGCTCGTACAGGCCGAAGCCGGTCTCCGGGTTGAGACTCGCCGAGGCGGCCAGACCGAGACCGCCCGCCAGGGCGGCCGTGAGGTCGCTGAGGATGTCACCGTAGGAGTTGTTCGTCACGACGACCTCGAACTCGGTGGGGTCCGTGACGAGTTTCATCGCGGCGGCGTCCACGTACAGGTGCAAGGCGCGCTTGTCCGGGTGGCGTTCGGCGGCCTCCCGCCAGCAGCGCTGCCACAGGCCGCCGCCCGAGCGGACCGCGTTGGCCTTGTCGACCATGCAGACCTTCTCCGCGGCCACCGAGAAGGCGAAGTCGATGATGCGCGAGACACCGTGGTACGTGCTGATGTCGGCGTCGACCGTCGTCTCCCACGGGGTCGCCGCGCGAAGGGCCCCGCCGACGCCGCTGTACAGCCCCTCGGTGTTCTCGCGGACGATCACACAGTCGACGGCCCGCTTCGAGGGGTCGCGCAGGGGGCTGAGCCGATCCTGCCACAGTCTGGCGGGGCGGTAGTTGGCGTACAGGTCGAACTCCAGGCGGAGTCTGAGCAGGACACTGCGCACATAGTCGGTGTCCTCCAGCGCAGGATCGCCGAAGGCACCGAGCAGCACCGCGGAGCCCGAGGTGATCCGTGCGAGGTCCCCGTCCGTCAGCGCGTGCCCGCTCCGCCGGTACGCGGACGCGTTCACATGATCCAGCACGTCGAAGGAGAGCGGGGCGTCCAGCGCCTCCAGCGTGCTCAAGGTGGCTTCGACGACCTCGGGACCGATGCCGTCGCCCGGCAGGACCGTCACAACCTTCAAGGGTGACCTCCGCAAAAGATGGCGCCGGCCCGGTTGACCGGCAGGGGGACGCCGCCCTGCTCCGTGAGCGCCCGCCACGGCCGTCCCTGCACGCTAGCCAGCGCGGGACCCCGGTGTGCCGGACCTTGCGCCGATCTTTCAGCTCCGCCCCAGGCCCGTCACGTGCCGGATTCTGTCCTCGTGCTCGTGCTTCAACCTGCGGAGTCTCTCCACTGTGAACGCGTCCAGCGCGCCACGGGCATCGATCTCACCGTGTCGGCCCGCGGACAGGTGCTGTTGGAGCAGCCGGCACTCCGCGTCACGGCCGTACAGGCGAGACGGCGCGATCGGTGGGCTGCCCACCACGACATGGCCGGCCCCGCGTTCCGCCACGGTGATGTTGAGGGTGTTGTGATCACCGATCTGGACGCCGACGTTGCCGTGTACCCCACCGGTCCGGCCATCCACTGGGCTCACTCGCCGATGTTCAGGGTCATGGAGTTGCCGTCCCCGATCTGGACCCCGCGGTTCTCGGTCGCCACGACCTGGTACTTGCCCGAGTGGTTCCGGATGAGTATGCGGCGGCGCGAGAACGGCGGTGGACGGACTCGTGAGTGCGATGTCCTGCGAGTACCGTGGAGGGGTACTCAACTCCAACCGATCGTGCAACCGGTGAGGCGACGGCATCGACGCATGGAAGAGGCCGAAGGGGAGGACGGCCCCCTCGAAGAACCCGGCGGTGGCGCGCGCTCCGAGCCGGCCGGCACCACGTTCTTCGGTCCTGCGGCAGTCGTGCAGGGCACCGGAAACACTCAGATCAACCACTTCGGCGGCCGCCCCGACGACTCCCACGAGAGCTGGTTGGCCGAGTACCTCGTGGCCGCCGCCGACGCCTCGAAGGAGCACCCTTATCCCGCGGTGCTGCCCGGGCAGGGGCCGTCGCTGGACGCCGTCTACGTCCACCAGCGCCTCGGCAGCCTGACGGACGACGGGCTCCCGATGGAACCCGAGGCGGTCGAACGGATCCTGACGAGCGGCCAGACGTGCGCGGTGCTCGCCGGGGCCGGCGGCGGAAAGTCCAGCCTGTTGCGCACCCTTCTGGCGATCGGCGTGGACCGGCAGCTCAAGGGCGCCGAGGACGGCCCCGTACCGGTGCTCGTCCCCGCTGCGGCGCTGGAGGGCCGATCGCTCTCGAAGGCACTCTCCATCGCGGTACGGCTTGAACTGAAGGGCCTGGTGCGGACGTTGCCGCCAGACCTTTTCGGGGTCCCGCCGAGACCAGGCTCCTACTGGCTCGTCCTGGTCGACGAACTGGACGAGATAGCCGATCCCACCAGGCGCCGGAACGTTCTCCGTCAGTTGCTGGCGATCGAACGCAACCAGAAGAATCCGCAGTACCGCTTCGTCGTCGCCACCCGCCCTCTGCCGGACGGCGAGCTGGATCTGCTGGGCCCGGACGTCCCCCGCTACGAACTGGAGCGCTTCCAGCTCACCGAGCTGGAGGAGGTCGCCCGTCGCTGGTTCTCCGCCTATGGGCTGAACGACCCGTCCGGGCAGGCGCACCTGTTCGTCACGGATCTGGACCGGTCACATCTGGCAGGACTGGCGCGCATCCCCCTCATGGCTTCCTTGCTGTGCCAGCTCCACACGGCGACACCTGCGAAGCCCTTGCCCGCGGTGCGCGGAGCGATCTATGCGGAGTTCGCCCGGCTGCTGCACAAGCGGCAGTACAGCCCTGCCGAGCCGGGCAACCCTCGCGAGATCTGCGCCGGGTTCCAGCGTTACGGCGAGGCCGCCGTAGCGCGGGCCGAGCACACGCTCGGCCATCTGCCGGATCTCATCGAGCACTTGGCGGCAGAGCGGCGTGGCGGGAGCCAACTCGGCGCGGTCGAGATCGTGGCGATGCACCCGGATGCCGAACCCCCGCCCTACCCTGTGCCCCCGGACGAATGGCAGGGGTTCCTGGCCACCGCTCTGCGCCACAGCGGGTTTCTGACCTTCCACGCCGGTGACCACCTCTTCGCCCATCAGACGCTGATGGAGTACTGCGCCGCCCGGCACACCACGCGAGGCCCCGGAGAACCTCCCCTGCGACGGATCCTGGCGCGGTGGCGCAGTGACGATCCCTCCTATGTCGGCTTCCTCATCGACACCGCCTCGCCGAAGGCCAGGCGCAAGGCAATGCCGAAGCTGCGCCGTCTGGCGCGTCGCGGCGGGCTCGACGGGTGCCTCTTCCTCGCGGAACTCGCCGGCCTCGGCACGGACCTGCCGGACCACGTGCTCGATGCCACGGCCGACGGATTGGCCGCCGCCGCCCGGAACAGGAGAAAGGCCGAGAGGGACCGGACGCAGGCCGTCGTGGCGCTGACCCGGCTCTCCGGCCCCGATGTCCAGACAGTCCTTCACGGCCTCGTCCAGTCCGGTGCGCTGAACGGGACCGCACTGGTCGCCGCCATCGCGGAACTGCTGGAACTCGGTGATCCGCAGGTGCGCGAGATGCTCCACGACCTGGCTGTCAGCGACGCCCAGTACTCCGCCCACCGACTGTGGGCGGCCGGCCATCTGGCCGCCCTCGACGACCCGCGGCTTCCCGACGTGCTGTACGTCCTCGCCCTCAGCGCGCACGCCGACGCCGCGGACCGGGCCGTCGCGGCGGAGCGGCTGGCAGCTCTTCACGATCTTCGCGTCGCCGACGCCCACTACGCCATCGCGGCCGGCGCTTCCGCCGATGCCATGTATCGGGTGTCGGCGGCAATGGAGTTGGAGGCACTCCAGGACCACAGGCTGCCCGACGTGCTGTACGCGCTGGCGCGAGACCGTCGGGTGAACTTCTCCACGCGGCAGTGGGCCGCCCGGCGTGTGGCCCCCGGCGACGATCCTCGCACTGCCGGGCTCCTCCTCGAGCTGGCCCGCGACTCAGCCCTGGGGGAGGATTTCCGTCGATGGGCCACATGGGAACTGTCGGCACTCGGGCATCCCGACCTGCCGGACGTGCTCTACTCCCTGGCCTGCGACCCCGGTCTCGACGGTCACGCTCGCGTCAGAGCGGCCTGGGATCTCGGACGTACCGGAGATCCCCGGGCCCGGGAACTGCTGCGCTCGCTCGCGCTGGCGAAGCCGGGGCGCGCGCCCGGAACCCTGGGGGACGAGGGATCGAGGGCCAGGGCCGCCTCGGCTCTGGCCGCGCTGGGCAGCCCGATCGCTCCGGAGGTCTTTCACAACCTGGCCCGGGACAGGAGGCGCAGCTATCTCGACCGTCGCTTCTCCGTCCATCAGCTGGCCGACCTCGGGGACTCGCATGCGGCCGACGCCCTCCACACACTCGCGGTCGACACCACCCTCCATGTCTCCGTCCGCACCGAGGCGGCCTACGAACTGGCCGACTTGGGCGACCCTCGTGGGACTGACGTACTGCACTCACTCGTGCTCGACAACTCGCTGGAGAGGCAGGTGCGGGCGTTCGCCCTGCTGCGGCTCAGCGAGCACACCGACGCGCGTGTGCCGGGCATCCTCCGGGACCTGGCGACGCGGGAAAGCCTCTACAGCCCCTTGCGATCCCGGGCGATCGCTGGACTGGCGAAGCGCCATGAGGACTCCGTACCGGACATGCTGTTCACCGTCGCGGCGGACACCGACGTGGATGAGTCCGCCCGAAGTCTGGCCGCCCAGGCGCTCATGGACCGGGGTGACGCCCGGGCCCCGGATCAACTGCACGCGCTGGCCGCGGCATCGGCGTTGCGTCCCGCGACGAGGGAAGCGGCCATCACCTGGCTGGGCCGTACCCGTCGGCCGCGCGCCCACGCCCTCCTGTGCGACCTGGCTTCCTCCTCCGACCTGGATTCCGGGCTCCGGTACTCGGCCGTGCGCGCCCTGGCGCTTCGCGATGCTCCTGAGGCTCCCGAACTGTTCATCGCCCTCGCCCTCGACGCCGATGCCCGCCCGAGGGACCGCGCCGCCGCGGCCTACAACCTGACCGACCGAGGCGATCCCCGCGGCCCCGACCTTCTGTGCCGCCTGGCCCGGGACACCGCCCTCGACGACGAGTACCGTTTCGAAGCGGCTCAGGACCTGGCACATCTGCGTGATCCTCGCGGGCCTGACCTGCTCCACGAACTCGCTTGCGACACCGGTGTCGGATCCTTCACCCGACGGTCGGCGGCCAGGGAGCTCGCCCGCCACGAGGACCCACGGCTTCCGGCGTTGCTGCGCATCATGGCCGACGACCCCACGCTCGACGGCCTCTCCCGCTTCGTGGCGGTCCGCCGCCTCACGCGATCCGGTGATCCAAGCGGTCCGGAGCTCCTGCGCCGCCTCGCCGACGACCCCGGGCTGGACGCGGAGGTCCGCCACGAAGCCGCGCAGGAGCTCTCCTCTCACACCTCGCCGGCCGACCCCCGGGACCGACACGTCCTGCCGCACCGGCCGCAGGGGAAGGAGAGGTGATCACTCTTCCTCTTGCCGCAGTTCCTGTGCGGCGCTGCTGCCCGCGGCGGCCAGGGCGTCCATGATGACAATCAGAGCGTCGACGGCGCCCCGGAGGCCGACGGCCCGGGGAATCCACTGCTCCACCAGGTACGCGAGACCCGACGCGGCGGGCCAGCCCGATACCAGGCGTAGACATGTGCGTCGCCCTCGTAGACCTGTGGTCCGAGGCACAGGAGGTCCATGTCGATCCGCATGGATTCCGGTGGCGACGTGCCCAGGTCAGGAAGCACGCTGAGCTTTTCGTACCGCACGGTCGTCGCATGGTCCAGCAACGTGTTGATGACGGACAGACCCAAGGCCGGCCGGGTACACGGCAGAGCCCAGAACGGTCCGTAGTACCGGGCAGCCCGCGGCACTCCGATCCCGTGACCGAACCGGTGCTCTCGGACGCCGTCTCCTGTCGACGGCATGCCCCCTCGGGGGCGGTTCCCCGGCAGAACGACGTAGTAGGCGAGGGCTAACGCCCGACAGCATGCCGAACGCCTCCTCGACCGCCGCCACCGCGTCGTCGCGGGCGACGGTGACCACCCCAAGACCCGCGCGGCGGGCGGCGTCGGCCGGCGCCAGGAACCTGTCGCGGTCACCTTCTTGCACCACTTCCGCTCCGTCGAGCACGAGCAGGCGCACGGCGGTCATCGGCACGTGGGCGAACGGCTGAGACAGCGGTACGCCGACCACGGACTCCAGGATCGGCAGCGGCGGCCTGCAGTCGCGCAGGTCGACCACCACGACTGCGGCACCGGTCTCCCGGAGCTGGTCCACAACCTGCAGACACAGCACGGACTTCCCCACGCTCGGCTCGCCGTGCACCACCAGCCCACCGCCGGTCGATGCGGCCCGGGTCATCGCCGCGGCCAAGTCCCGCAGAGCGGCCGCTCGGTCCACGGATGCCCGCTCGATCCTCCCTCCGTCTCGGCGGACGCGGAGTTCGTACGGCGTTCGAAGCCTGAGCTGCTGCTCGAAGTCGTCGAACGTGGCCGAGGGCGATCGTGGGTCGCTGTGGTAGCTGCGCTGATCGAATTAGTTGGTCTGCTGGTTGTGGTCGCCGAGCTGTACCGCCGTAGGGCCTGTGTACGTGTCGCCCGGCGCCGGGATGTCCGCACCGCCGGCCTCATCGGTGCCGCGGGTCATGCCGGGCTACAGCGAGGAATTGAAAGTGTTGGTCTGGTGATTGTGGTCACCGATCTGCACAGCTGCCGGTCCGTTGAAGGTGTGTCGGACGGGTGCGCGTTCGGTCTCGGAAGGCGCGGTCTGCGCGTCCCGGGGCGGCAACTGCGGGAGGGAACCGAGTGCGGGCTCCGTCTCGTAGGGCTGGTCGGTGAGATAGCGCAGCAGTTTCTCGGCGCCCGCGAGGTCGATCGGGTCGACGGTGTAGTGGGTGACGGTGTGACCGCCGAGAAACGCCGGCAGGTCCTCCCGGCTGCCTCCGGGGAGCACCACACGCAGGATCCGCTCGTACCAGTCGGTGGGGTTGCGATAGACCATGTCCTTGATCAGCCGCGCCTCCCAGGCCACGCCCTCTCCGACTCCGGGGGCCTCCGCCCCTTCCGCCCGTCGCTTGTAGGCGGGTGAGGCAATCGTCAGTACGTAGTCGGCCGCCTCGAACTCCCGCTGCATCCACGCGGCCCAGTCCTGGGGCCGCTCCGCGGCCGGCCGGTCCAACCGTGCGTCGATGCCATGGCGTCGCAGCAGGATCCACAGCGCACGTACCCGGTCCGCGTGAGCACCGTCGTCGGCCTCGTGCGCGTAGGAGATGAAGACCCGAGGGCCATCGGGCGAGACGCTGCCGGTCTCTCCGCCCTCTGTTGTACGTGTCACCTTGGAGTCCTAGTCGTTGCACCGCCCGCGGCTGACCGTGCTGTCATGTGCGGAGTTGACGGCACGGTGAGTCACCTCGGACCCGCACGAAGACGTCTCCATAGTAGAGGTGCGGCGACTTGCGCTCAGACCCATCCTGGAGGTCGGGTCCCCGACTCACTCCGGCCGACGGCTGTCTTTCCGGCGCGCCGCCGGTCGTGCTCGAAAGGTTGTACTCCAACACGCAGAACACGCTCAACGGGCAGGCGCCCGGCGACGCGAACATCAAAAATGCCGCCGCACGGCTCAGCACTCCCACCGTGGGATCTTGCAAGATTTCCGTGAGGTGAGCGAGTGTGGCCCCTACGAACCCGGCACGCAGGTGACGGTCGCCGCGCACCACACGATCGTCGCGCACTTCAGCCAGACCTCGTGATCGCTCGCCCTTCCCGCCACTGAACAGCCCACGACACAGCAGCGCTGCCCAGGCGGAGGCATCAACCCTGCCTCTTCGCTCGTGAAAGGGGCCGAGCCGCCGGCGTCGCCCCCTACAAGGTGCGCCCCTCCGCATCCGTCAGCGTCTCGAAGGCCGCGTGGGCGAAGTCGAGGACGCCGATCTCGTCGCGCGCCGCCTCCGGCAGGCGGGCGTAGGTGAGCCGCAGGGCACGCAGCACGCCCACTCCCGCGCGGGCCAGGACGGACGCCCGCAGCACGCTCTCCGGCGCGGCCGGGTCGGCACCGTCCACCGTCATGCGGTCCAGGAACGCCGATGCGACGGCTTCCTCCAGGTCGAACAGGAGGAAGCGTTCGCCGCGCCCGGACGGAGCGGTCGACAGGGGCTGCGGTCCGGCGAGGAGGATCCCGGCGGCCCAGTCATCGCGAGCGGCGAGCTCCAGGACGGCGTTGCGCAGGGCCGCGAGGGGAGATTCGCCCTGCGGGCGGGCCCTGATCGCCTCCTCCAACAACGGGATGAAGTCCCGGACGTGCTGCAGGATCAGGCTCTCCTTGGACGGGAAGTAGCGGAAGAAGGTCCGCTCCCCGACGCCCGCGGCGGCGGCGATGTCCCGCACGGTCGTCGCCTCGTAGCCGTTTTCCTGGAACAGCCGCGCCGCCGCGTGGATCAGCGCCTCATGCGTGCGCCGCTTGTTCTGTTCCCTGCGTCCCGGTTCTGTCGCGCTCTCCACACCCCGAGTATCCCAGCCCCACGAAAACTTGGCAGTCCTGCCACTTTGTTATTGTGGCAGGACTGCCAGTTTTTGGGACCGCTTTCTCACCATGGAGCGCCATGCCCGCCTTCCTTCACCGCCTCGGGCGCCTCGCCTTCCGCCGCCGACGACGCATGCTGGCCCTGTGGTTGGCGCTGGTCGCGGCCGCCGTGGTCTGCATGACGGCCTTCGGTGGCACCGGCAAGCTCGACAACACCTTCTCGATCCCCGGCTCCGAGTCCCAGCGGGCCCTGGACCGGATGAAGACCGACTTCCCCACCTTCTCCGGCACGAGCGCGCAGATCGTGTTCACCGCGACGGACAGCCGGAAGGTGACCGACCCGGCCGACAGCACCCGTATCCGGGCCGCTCTGGACGCGGCCGGGTCCTCGCCCCAAGTCGCCAAGGTGGTGAGCCCGTTCGACGCTCACACCATCTCCGCCGACGGCACCACCGCCGTCGCACAGGTGCGCTACGAGGTCCCGCAGAGCGCGTTGGAGCCGAACGCGCTGGACGCGCTCAAGTCCGCCGTGGCCGGGGCGAACCAGCAGGGCATGCGGGTCGACGTCGGCGGCTCCGCGTTCGGCAACGCCCCGTCGGAGTCCCACGGCAGCGACATCATCGGCATCGGCGTCGCCCTGGTCATCCTCACTCTGACCTTCGGCTCCCTGCTGACCGCCGGAATCCCCGTCGTCACGGCGCTCTTCGGCGTCGCCACGGCCATCTTCGGCGCGCTGTCGCTCACCGGGACCGTCTCGATCTCCTCGACCGCGCAGAGCCTGGCCCTGATGATCGGGCTCGCGGTCGGCATCGACTACGCCCTGTTCATCGTCAGCCGTCACCGGTTCCACCTCGCCCACGGCATGGAACCGGAGGAGTCGGCCGCGCTGGCGGTGGGCACGGCGGGCAGTGCCGTGGTGTTCGCCGGGCTGACCGTGGTCATCGCGATGACCGGTCTCACCGTGGTCGGCATCCCCTATCTGACGGCCATGGGACTGGCGGCAGCCGGTGCGGTGCTGATCGCCGTACTGGTCGCGACCACACTGCTGCCCGCGATCCTCGGCTTCGCCAGTGCGCGCCTGACGCCCAGGCCGGGCTCCCGCGCGATGCGCCGCGAGCGAGCCGTCGGCGGTGCGGGCGAGAACGCCCTCGACGCCACCGGCGCGAACGTCGTGAGCGGTTCCGGGGAGAACGTCGTGAGCGGTACTGGCGAGAACGTCGTGAGCCGTACCGGCGAGCGCGTCATGGGCTCGGCCGCCAACGCCGCCGAGCGCTGGTTCCGGCTGGTCACCCGCCGTCCCCTGTTGACCCTGGTCGCGGTGGTGGCCTCCGTCGGCGCGCTGGCCTGGCCCGCCCACGACATGCGCCTCGCCCTGCCCGACAACGGCACCGCGCCCAGCTCCTCCTCACAGCGCATCGCCTTCGACACGGTCGGCGAGAAGCTCGGGCCCGGTTTCAACGGCCCGCTCCTCGTGTTGGCCGACACCAGCCACAGTTCCGACCCCACCACGGCCGCCCAGCGGGTCGCCGCCACCATCGGCGCGCTGCCCGACGTGGCCACCGTCGGCAAGCCCGTGGCCAACCCGGCCACGCACACCGCGCTCATCCAGGTGATACCGCACAGCGCGCCCAGCGACCCGGCGACCAAGACCCTGGTGAACACCATCCGCGACGACCGGGCCGCGATCCTGCGGAACACCGGCGCCACCGTCCAGGTCACCGGCAGCACGGCCGTGAGCGTCGACGTCGCCGCGAAGTTGAACTCGGCGCTGATCCCCTTCGCCGCTGTTGTGATCGGGCTGTCGCTGCTCCTGCTGCTCCTGGTCTTCCGCTCGCTGGTAGTGCCCCTCAAGGCCGCAGCGGGCTTCCTGCTCTCGATCGCGGCGACCCTCGGCGCGGCGGTCGGCGTCTTCCAACTGGGCCATCTCGGCAAGCTGATCGGTGTGGACACCACCGGACCGGTCAGCAGCTTCCTGCCGATCATCCTGCTGGCCGTGCTGTTCGGCCTCGCGATGGACTACGAGGTCTTCCTCGTCTCGAGGATGCGGGAGTCCTACCTCCGCACCGGGAATCCGCTGGGCGCGGTGCACAGCGGCGCGCGCCACAGCGGGCGCGTCGTGACGGCCGCGGCCCTGATCATGACCTCGGTCTTCGCCGCCTTCCTCACCTCCGACAGCACGATGCTCAAACAGATCGCCTTCGCACTCGCCGCCGGTGTCCTGCTCGACGCGTTCGTCATCCGGATGACCTTCGTCCCGGCCGCCCTGGCACTGACCCGGCATGCGGCCTGGTGGCTGCCGAAGTGGCTGGAGCGCCGCCTTCCCGACCTCGACATCGAGGGCGACCGGCTCGACCACGCGCACGCCGCGGCCCTACCGGAATCCGCGCCCCTACCCCGTACCGGGGCGGGCGACGCCGAAGGCGCGAGGGCGTCGGCCACCCCGTCGACGGCCGACTGACGACACCTCACCTCCGCCCCGCCGGATCCGGTGATCCGGCGGGACGGAGCGTCGGCCGACGGTCCTACGGGATCGCCTCCCCCGCGACAACGATCTCCGCCACGCCGTCCCGGTCCTCGCCGACTTCCCGGCCCTCGCTGATCTCCCGGTCCCTACCGACCTCCCGGTCCTTCGTGACTTCCCGGTCCTTCTTGAACTGAGTGCGGTACAGCTCCGCGTACCGGCCCTCCGCCGTGAGCAACTCCTCGTGCGTGCCCCGCTCCACGATCCGCCCGGCCTCCACGACGAGGATCACGTCAGCGGTCCGCACGGTGGACAGCCGGTGCGCGATCACCACGGCCGTACGCCCTTCCAACGCCTCGGTGAGCGCCTCCTGGACGGCCGCCTCCGAGGTGTTGTCCAGATGGGCGGTGGCCTCGTCGAGGATGACGACACGCTGGCGGGCGAGCAGCAGCCGGGCGATGGTCATGCGCTGGCGCTCGCCGCCGGAGAGACGGTAGCCGCGCTCGCCGACCACGGTGTCGAGGCCGTCGGGCAGGGAGCGTACGAGGTCTTCGAGACGGGACCTGCGCAGTACGTCCCACAGGTCGTCCTCCGTCGCGGAGGGATGGGCCAGGAGCAGGTTGGCGCGTACCGAGTCGTGGAAGAGGTGACCGTCCTGGGTGACCATGCCGAGGGTTTCGCGCATCGACTCGGCGCTCAGGTCGCGGACGTCGACGCCGCCGATACGGACGGTGCCCTCGTCGGTGTCGTACAGGCGCGGCAGCAGTTGGGCGATGGTCGACTTGCCGGCGCCGGAGGAGCCGACGAGGGCGACGGTCTGGCCGGGCTCGGCGCGGAAGGACACGCCGTGCAGGACCTCGGCGCCACCCCGGGTGTCGAGGGCTGCGACCTCCTCCAGGGAGGCGAGGGAGACCTTGTCGGCGGAGGGGTAGGCGAAGCGGACGTCCTCGAACTCCACGGCCGCCGGCCCTTCCGGGACCGTACGGGCGTCCGGTTTCTCCTCGATGAGCGGCTTGAGGTCGAGCACCTCGAAGACGCGCTCGAAACTCACCAGGGCGCTCATGACCTCGACGCGCGCCCCGGCGAGCGAGGTGAGCGGGGCGTACAGGCGGGTCAGCAGCAGCGCCAGTGAGACGACGGCGCCCGGCTCCAGGCTGCCGCGCAGCGCGAACCAGCCGCCGAGCCCGTACACGAGCGCGAGGGCCAGGGCGGAGACCAGCGTGAGGGCCGTGATGAACGCCGACTGCGCCATCGCCGTACGCACCCCGATGTCCCGCACCCGCCGGGCCCGCGCCGCGAACTCCGCGGACTCGTCCTCGGGCCGCCCGAAGAGCTTGATGAGCGTGGCGCCGGGCGCGGAGAACCGCTCGGTCATCCGGGTGCCCATCGACGCGTTCAGGTTCGCCGCCTCCCGTTGCAGACGTGCCATCCGGCTGCCCGTCCGCCGCGCCGGCACCACGAACACCGGCAGCAGCACCAGCGCGAGCAGGGTGATCTGCCAGGACAGGGTGAGCATGACGGCGAGGGTGAGCAGCAGGGTGACGAGATTGCTGACGACTCCCGACAGTGTGTTGCTGAAGGCGCGTTGGGCGCCGATCACGTCATTGTTGAGTCGACTGACCAGCGCGCCCGTACGGGTACGTGTGAAGAACGCGACCGGCATGCGCTGCACATGATCGAACACAGCCGTCCGCAGATCGAGGATGAGCCCCTCGCCGAGCGTCGCCGACAGCCAGCGGCCGAGGAGCCCGAGCGCCGCCTCGGCGAGCGCGATGAGTGCGATGAGCACGGCAAGGCGGATGACGGTGGCTTCGTCGCCGCCGGACACGATGGCGTCCACGACGCGCCCCGCGAGCACCGGCGTCGCGACGGCCAGCAGCGCGGTCAGCACGCTGAGGACCACGAACTGGCCGATACGACGGCGATGCGGACGGGCGAAGGCGGCGATGCGACGCAGGGTCGCGCGGGCGAAGGGACGGCGCTCCTGCTGCGCGTTCATGACGCTGTACAGCTGGGTCCAGGCTGTGCTCTCCATGCTCATGGGAGTGACCGTAGGACCTCAAGCGTCGTTGAGGTCAATGCTTCCTGGACGAATTCCACGCACACGACGGAAAGCGCGCGGGAACACACCGAGGAACACACCGAGGAACGCGTCGCAGAACACGGCGAAGAACACAGTAAGGAATCCATGACGGCACCCACGACGGCGACGCCCTCTCCCGCACCTTGCCCGGCACGTCAGCCGCCGGACGCGCGCCCGCAACCCCCCGTTGGCGCGGCGTGGAGAACCTCTCCCGATGTGACAGCGGTTCGACTTCCCCAGAAGCTTCCCCAGGGGTTCCCCCAAGGATCCCGACGCTTCCCGCTCAGGTCGGTCCTGTGCCTGATCCCGCTCGCCCTCGTCCTGGTCGTCGCGGCGCGGCATCGGTCCGTCCTCATGGAGGGCTTCGGCCATCTACGCTCGGCCGAATGGCCGTGGCTGCTGGCCGCCGCCGTCGCGACCTGCCTGACCTGGGTCGCCGCGGCCTCCGCCCGGCAGGGCGCGGTCGTGCAGCGCCTGCCCGCGCGCCGGCTGCTCGCCACCCAGTTCGCCGCGGGCGCGGCCAACCACCTGCTGCCGACCGGTCTTGGTGCCAGCGCGGTCAATCTGCGCTTCATGACCGTGTGCGGCGTCCCGCTCGCCCGCTCCTCCGCCGCGCTCGCGCTCTACATGCTCGCGGAGTCGATCGCACGGCTCACCCTCCTGGTGGGCCTGCTCATCGCGTTCCCCGGAGCCCTGCACATCGGATCCCTCCTCCCCTCAGGCGCGATCGGCCCCTTGCTGCTCGCCGCGGGAGTGGTCCTCCTGGCCGCGGTGGCCACGCTTCTTCTCGTGCGACGGCTGCGCAGGGCCGTGTTCTCGTTCCTGCGCACCGCGCTCGGCGAGGCCCGCTCCGTGCACTCCCGTCCGGCACGCGCGCTCGCCCTGTGGGGCGGATCGCTCGCCTTCCCGCTGCTGCAGGCCGCCGGGCTGACCGCGGTCGGTCAGGCGATGAACCTGGCGGTGCCGCCCCTGCACATGGCGCTCGCGTATCTGGCGGCGACGGCGGCCGTCGCGATGGTGCCCACGCCGGGCGGCATCGGTTCGGTGGAGGCCGCGCTGATCGTCGCGCTGGTGGCGGCGGGCGGCCCGGTGGCCGTGGCGACGGCGGTCGTGCTGGCGTACCGGATCATCACGGTGTGGGTGCCGCTGCTGCCCGGGGCGCTGACGCTGGGGGCGCTGGTCCGTCTGAAGGTGATCTGAGCGGCACGGATCCGCGCCGCCGGCAGCTCCGGAGTAACCTCCCCGTACGCCGCTCAGAAGAAGGCGTACACGGCCGCGAGAAGGGGACAGCACGATGTCGGTCCGGATCGAACGCCAGGGGTACGTCACCACGGTCGTCCTCTCCCGCCCCGCCGCCCGCAACGCCGTGGACGGCCCGACCGCCGCCGAACTCGCCGACGCCTTCCGGGAGTTCGAGGCGGACGAGACGGCTCGGGTGGCGGTGCTCTGGGGCGAGGGCGGCACGTTCTGCGCCGGCGCGGACCTCAAGGCGATCGGCACCGAGCACGGCAACAGGGTCGCGCAGGACGGTGACGGGCCGATGGGTCCCACCCGGCTGCGGCTGTCCAAGCCGGTCATCGCGGCGGTCGCGGGGCATGCCGTGGCGGGCGGCCTGGAACTGGCGCTCTGGTGCGATCTACGGGTCGCCGAGCAGGACGCCGTCTTCGGCGTCTTCTGTCGCCGCTGGGGCGTCCCGCTCATCGACGGCGGCACCGTACGGCTCCCCCGCCTCATCGGCGCCAGCCGTGCGATGGACATGATCCTCACCGGCCGCGCGGTCCCGGCCGCCGAAGCGTACGAGATGGGCCTCGCCAACCGGCTCGTCCCGACCGGCCGCGCCCGGGCCGAGGCCGAGGAACTCGCCGCGGCCATCGCCGACTTCCCCCAGTCCTGTCTGCGCAGCGACCGCGCGTCGGTCCTCGACCAGGAGGGCCTGGTCGAGGCGGCGGCCATGCGCGTCGAACTCCGTTACGGCATGGATGTGTTGGCCGAGGGCATGGAGGGCGCCGCCCGCTTCGCCTCGGGAGCCGGGCGGCACGGCTCGTTCACGGCGAGGTAGCGGGTCGGGGCCTGTACTGTGTCGCGGCCCGTCGGCTGGATCGGATCGGCCTCGATCGGATCGGTCTCGATCGGATCAGCCCCGACCGAGGCCCTGGTGACGGGCCGGCAGGTGTGCCGGAGACGTGTGGGCCCGGTAACGGACGTACCCGTGAGTACGGCAGGATGAGAGATCGCCCCGGACGACGAACACACGTCCGGGCGTGATCGTGCATTCCCGGATTCGAGCAGGTGGCAAGTGACGACACAGCACATCCGGCCCGCGGGCCTTCCCCTCCGTCGCACGGGAGGCGGCCGGTGAAACACTCCCTCACACTGGACGACCTGATGATGGCCGGGATCCCCGTGGTGGCGGGTCTGCTGGCCGCGTTCCTGTTGCGCATACTGCTGCGCTGGCTCGGCAAGCACGCCTCGCGCACCCGGTGGAGCGGTGACGACTTCATCGTCGACGCGCTGCGCACGCTCGTCCCCTGGGGAGCGATCGCCGCGGGCGTCTCGGCGGCGGGCGCGGTGCTTCCGCTGACGGCTCCGGTCGGACGCAACGTCAACAGGGTCCTGACCGTAGTCCTCATCTTCGTCGCGACCCTGACCGCGGCCCGGGTCATCACCGGCCTCGTCCGGTCGCTGGCCCAGTCCCGCTCGGGTGTCGCGGGTTCGGCCACCATCTTCGTCAACATCACCCGGGTCGTGGTGCTGGCGATGGGCTTCCTCGTCATGCTGCAGACGCTGGGCATCTCCATAGCCCCGCTGCTCACGGCACTGGGTGTGGGCGGTCTCGCGGTGGCGCTCGCCCTTCAGGACACCCTCGCCAACCTCTTCGCGGGCGTCCACATCCTCGCTTCGAAGACGGTCCAGCCCGGCGACTACATCCGCCTCAGCAGCGGCGAGGAGGGCTACGTCGTCGACATCAACTGGCGCAACACGACGGTCCGTCAGCTCTCCAACAACCTGGTCATCATCCCCAACGCCCAGCTCGCGGGCACCAACATGACCAACTTCAACCGCCCCGAGCAGCAGATGACTCTCATCGTCCAGGTCGGCGTCGGCTACGACAGCGACCTGGAGCACGTCGAGCGCGTGACCACGGAGGTCGTCACCGAGACGATGACCGAGATCACCGGCGCGGTCCCGGACCACGAGCCCGCCGTCCGCTTCCACACCTTCGGCGACTCCCGCATCAGCTTCAGCGTCATCCTCGGCGTCGGGGAGTTCAGCGACCAGTACCGGATCAAGCACGAGTTCATCAAACGCCTGCACAAGCGGTACCGGGACGAGGGCATCCGGATCCCGGCGCCCACGCGGACGGTGGCGCTGCAGCCGGGCGGGGCCGAACTGCTGGAGGCGGGCATCCCGCACCAGCGCGAGGTCACGTCGGGGAGGTAGAGCCGGGCGCGGCGAGCCCGGCCCGGCTCCCTGGTCCGTGTGCCGTCAGGGCCGGTCCGTGTGCCGTCAGAGGGTGGCGGTCGAGTCGGGGTAGTGGCCGGGCTCACGGTTGCGCGGCGCGAGCAGGCCCGGGGGCACCGGGGCGGACCGGTCCTGCCCCGAGACCTCGGAGGCGATGGCGATGTAGTCCTCGGTGCTCGCGGAGGAGCCCCGGTGGCACTCCAGGAAGGTGCGCTCGATGCGGTGGAAGGCGTCCTCGCCGACCAGCTCGCACAGCGCGTACAGCACCAGGACGCCGCCCAGGTAGCGCTGGTTGTCGAAGAGGTTCACGGCGTTCGGCGCCGCGACCGGCCCCGAGGACCGCCGCCACAGGTCGCCCCTGGCGTACGTGTCCTTCATCCGGGCTTCCATGCTGGTCAGGCCGAGCGAGTCGGGCCAGCCGCAGCTCGTAGCGGGTGCATCAGGTGCGCGCCGATCTTCCCCTCCTCCGGGAGCAGGAAGTTCGGCTTGTAGAGCGTGAGAGTCCGCGTCTCCAGGCCCGTGAAGTCGAAGGCCTTCGGATCGTCGGAGTTGCACGGCAGCAGACCGTACGTCTCGAAGGGGAACGATCCGAGCCACCGCTCCACCCACTCGACCAGGCCTGGGGTGAGGTCGAGCGCGGGTTCGAGGGCGGCGGCCCGCGTGGTCGGGACGACGTCCCGCAGCGGCAGGCCGTGTGGCCCCCGCCGGTCCTTGACCGTGTAGTCGCCGACCGTGATCTGCACCAGCTCCGTGGCCATGGGGTGGCATGAGCGGTAGATGTACGCGGTCCTGTCGCCGTCCAGGTTCTCGGTGCGGACCAGGGGGCCGTTCGCGACGCCGCGCAGACCGCTGGGGACGGTGACGCGGAAGCCGAAGGCCGCCTTGTCCGTGGGGTGGTCGTTGCAGGGGAAGACGGTGTGGGCCGAGTTCGGCTGGGCGCAGACCGCGAATCCGTCGGAGGTGACGACCCAGCCGGTGTGCGCGAGCGTGCGGCTCGGGTCGGCGGAGTACTCGACGCGGACGGTCACCCGGGCGTGCTCCTGCACAGGGCGCGCCGGGGTGACCCGCAGCTTTTCGTTTATCTGTTCGAATATCGCCGTGCGGCCGCCGACCGCACGGAACGGATGTCCAGACCGAACGCGTCGAGCGAGAAGTCGAGGTGGTACGCGGTGACGCGGTAGCCGTCGTTGCCGAGAGCCGGGAAGACGGGATCGGGATCGGGATCGGGATCGGGCAGGGTCTCCGCGCCGGAGGTGCCCCCACCCCGTAAGGCCGGGGGTTTGGGCGTGCGCCGCCCAGGTCCCCGCGGTGAGCGCCGCGGCCGTGCCGATCAGCGCGGCAGCGGGGGCCGTCACTCTCGTGCGATATCTCCCGGTTCGCTTTCGTTCGGAAGGACGAGCTGGTCAGGTGGGCGTTCGTCCAGCAGGAGCGCGAGCGCGCTGAGGGCGGTTGCGTGCGACGAGCCATTTCTTGTTCACGGCGATGGCGGACGGACCCCTGTCGAGCCGGGGTCGTTCACGAGATATCTTGATGTCGAGCAATGTTGCAGACGTGGAGCGGAGCACCCGGTGACTGACTCGACCATCATTTACACGCACACTGACGAGGCCCCGGCCCTGGCGACGTATTCGTTCCTGCCGGTCGTCCAGGCCTACGCCTCGCAGGCGGGTGTCACTGTGGAGACCCGTGACATCTCGCTGGCCGGGCGCATCCTCGCGCTCTTCCCCGAGTTCCTCGAGGAGGGCCAGCGCGTTCCCGACGCCCTTGCCGAGCTCGGTGACCTGGCCAAGACGCCCGAGGCCAACATCATCAAGCTGCCCAACGTCTCGGCCTCGATCCCGCAGCTGAAGGCCGCGGTCGCCGAGCTCCAGGAGCAGGGCTACGCGCTTCCGGCCTACCCGGACGACCCGAAGTCGGACGAGGAGCGCGACATCCGCGCCCGTTACGACAAGGTCAAGGGCTCCGCCGTGAACCCGGTCCTGCGCGAGGGCAACTCCGACCGCCGCGCCCCCGCGTCGGTCAAGAACTACGCCAAGACCCACCCGCACCGCATGGGCGCCTGGAGCCCCGAGTCCAAGACCAACGTCGCCACCATGGGCGCCGACGACTTCCGCTCCACCGAGAAGTCCGCGGTGATCTCCGAGGCGGGCTCGCTCCGCATCGAGCTGGCGGGCGACGACGGCTCCACCACCGTGCTGCGCGAGTCCGTACCCGTCCTCGCGGGCGAGGTCGTCGACGCGTCCGTCATGCACGTCGCGCCGCTGCGCGAGTTCCTCACGGCGCAGATCGCCCGTGCCAAGGCCGAGGACGTGCTGTTCTCCGTGCACCTCAAGGCCACAATGATGAAGGTCTCCGACCCGATCGTCTTCGGCCACGTCGTACGCGCCTTCTTCCCCAAGACGTTCGCGAAGTACGGCGAGACGTTCGCCGCCGCCGGTCTGACCCCGAACGACGGTCTGGGCGGCATCTTCAAGGGCCTCGAGGCGCTGCCCGAGGGCGCCGAGATCAAGGCGTCCTTCGACGCCGAGCTCGCCGAGGGCCCGGCCCTCGCGATGGTCGACTCGGACAAGGGCATCACCAACCTGCACGTCCCCTCCGACGTGATCGTCGACGCCTCCATGCCGGCGATGATCCGCACCTCCGGCCACATGTGGGGCCCGGACGGCCAGGAGGCCGACACCCTCGCCGTCCTCCCGGACAGCAGCTACTCCGGCGTCTACCAGGTCGTCATCGACGACTGCCGCGCCCACGGCGCCTTCGACCCGTCCACCATGGGCTCGGTGCCGAACGTCGGTCTGATGGCGCAGAAGGCCGAGGAGTACGGCAGCCACGACAAGACCTTCGAGATCCCCACCACCGGCACGGTCCGCCTCGTCGACCAGGCCGGCAACGTGGTCCTGGAGCAGGCCGTCGGCGCGGGCGACATCTTCCGCGCCTGCCAGACCAAGGACGACCCGATCAGGGACTGGGTGAAGCTGGCCGTCACCCGCGCCCGCGCCACCGGCGACCCGGCGGTGTTCTGGCTGGACGAGACCCGCGCCCACGACGCGCAGCTGATCGAGAAGGTCAACGCGTACCTGCCGGAGCACGACACCGAGGGCCTGGAGATCAAGATCCTGTCCCCGGTCGAGGCGACGAAGTTCTCCCTGGAGCGCATCCGCAAGGGCCTGAACACCATCTCGGTCACCGGCAACGTCCTGCGTGACTACCTGACCGACCTGTTCCCGATCCTGGAGCTGGGCACCAGCGCCAAGATGCTCTCGGTGGTTCCGCTGATGGCGGGCGGCGGCCTCTTCGAGACGGGTGCCGGCGGCTCCGCCCCGAAGCACGTCCAGCAGCTGGTCAAGGAGAACTACCTGCGCTGGGACAGCCTGGGCGAGTTCTTCGCCCTCGCGGCCAGCTTCGAGCACCTCGCGCAGAGCACGGGCAACGCACGCGCCCAGGTGCTCGCCGACACCCTCGACCGCGCGACGGCGACCTTCCTCAACGAGGACAAGTCGCCGACCCGTCGCGTCGGCGGCATCGACAACCGCGGCAGCCACTTCTACCTGGGCCTGTACTGGGCACAGGAGTTGGCCAAGCAGACCGACGACGCGGACCTCGCCAAGGCGTTCGCCCCGCTCGCCGAGACGCTGACCGCGCAGGAGCGGACGATCGTCGACGAGCTGCTCGCGGTCCAGGGCAAGCCCGCCGACATCGGCGGCTACTACCAGCCCGACCCGGCCAAGGCCACGACCGTCATGCGCCCCTCGGCCACCTGGAACGCGACGCTCGCGACCCTCGCCTGACACACCGTCGGCGCCCACGCGTCACCACCGCACCGCCCCGGCCGGGCTCTCCGGCCGGGGCGGTCGCGTGTCCGCCGACGCCTCTGCCCCCGACGGCTCACCCTTACGCGCGCAGGCAGGTGACATCGGCGGTCCACCTGGGTGATCAGCGGTGGCGGGCCGGAACACCCGCTCTTAGCTTCGGCCTATGACGAAACGACAGATGGCCTACCTCGCCTGCACCGCAGCCGTCACGGCGTCGGTGCTGGGTGCCGCCCCGTCGGCCGAGCACCGGACGGTGCACTCGGTCCACCCCGGCGAGTCGATCCAGAAGGCCGTGAATTCCGCACAACCGGGGGACACCGTCTTCCTCTTCCCCGGCACCTACCACGAGAGCGTCCGCGTCACGGTGGCGAACCTGACGCTGCGCGGGTCCGGTGCCCGTGCCACCGTCATCGTGCCGGGCAAGGCCTCCGACAGCAGCTGCGCCAAGGCCGGCAACGGCATCTGTGTCACCGGAACGGACAAAAACCGCGTCAAGGGCGTCACCGTCAGCTCACTGACCCTCAGAGGCTTCGCCAAGCAGGGCCTGTGGGCGTCGGGCACCGACCGGCTGACGGTCCAGGACGTGGTCGCCGAGAAGAACGGCCAGTGGGGCATCGCCCAGGAGCGCTCCGTGCGCGGGGTGTTCCGCTACAACCTCGCCCGGAACAACGGCGACGCCGGACTGTTCCTGTCCAACACGGTCAGCACCGAGGAGGGCGCCCGGGACACCCTGGGGACGGTCGTCAGTCACAACCTTCTGGCCGGCAACCGGATCGGCGTCACGGTCAGACGGCTGCGGAACCTGACCGTCGATCACAACGAGGCGACCGGCAACTGCGCCGCGGTGTTCGTCGTGGGCGACGAGAACAAGCCGCGCGTCGGGGCGCTGAGCGTGCTCCGCAACTACGTCCACGCCAACAACAAGTACTGCCCCAAGACCCCCCGTCTGCCCTTCCTGCAGGGCTCCGGGATCGTCCTCACCGGCGCCGAGAAGACACTGGTGGCGGAGAACAGGGTCGAGGACAACGTGGGCACCTCCCCGCTGTCCGGCGGCATCGTGCTCTACAAGAGCTTCGTGGGCGCCGTCAACGAGCGCAACGAGATCCGCGACAACGTGGTGCAGCGCAACGGCAAGGCCGACCTCGCCAACCGCGACCGCGTCAAGGGCAAGGGCAACACCTTCCACGGCAACACCTGCGCGCACTCCGAGCCCGCCGGACTGTGCTGACCCCTCCCCCTCCCCCCACCAGCACGACCCCAGAAGCGAGGCACGACCATGACCACTGTTGATCCGGCTCCCCCGACCACGGTCGATCCGGCTCCCCCGCCGCCCTCCATGCGGCTGCGGGAGCTCGCCTTCGGAGCGGCGTGCGCCGCCGCCGTACGCGCGGCCGCCCGCCTCGGCGTGGCGGACGCCCTGGGCGACACGCCCATGCGCGTGGAGGACCTGGCGGCGACAGTGAAGGCCCAACCGAAGACCCTGCGGCGGCTGCTGCGCGCGCTGTCCTGCCAGGGGGTCTTCACCGAACTCCCGGACGGCACGTTCGCACACACGGAGATGTCCCGGCTGCTGCGCGAGGACGACCCGCACAGCCTCCGCTACATCGCCCTGTGGTGCACCGAGCCGTGGACGTGGAATGTCTGGCCGAAGCTCGACGAGGCGGTGCGCTCCGGCCGGAACGTCTTCGAGGACGTGTACGAGCGGGAGTTCTTCGACTACCTCAACGAAGAGGCCCCGGAGTCGGCGTACGTGTTCAACCGGGCCATGACGACGTCCAGCGAGCAGTCGGCGCGGGACGTGGCGAACCTTCTCGATCTGCGGGGCGTGTCCTCGGTCGCGGACATCGGCGGCGGTCAGGGCCAGGTCCTGGTCAGCCTGCTGGAGAAGCACCCCGGGATGCACGGCACGCTGCTCGACCTGCCCGGAGTGGTGGAGAACGCCGATCCCCGGCTGCGCGGCGGCGGTTCGCTGGCCGAGCGGGTGCGCGTCGTGGCCGGGGACTGCCGTGAGGACATCCCGGTCCAGGCGGACCTGTACATCATCAAGAACATCCTGGAGTGGGACGACGACAGCACCCGCAGGGCACTGGCCAACGTCCGCAAGGCGGCGCCGCCCGGTGCCCGCGTCGTCGTCATCGAGAACCTCGTGGACGACACCCCGTCGATGCGGTTCACCACGGCCATGGACCTGCTGCTGCTCCTCAATGTCGGTGGTGCGAAGCACACCCGACAGAGCATGGTCGACCGGCTGACGGACGCGGGGCTCGTCATCGACGAGTTCCGTCCGGTCAACGCGTATCTGCACGCCTTCGAGTGCACGATCCCCGGCTGATCCGGCCTTCCCGGCGCACCGGGAAAAACCCGAGGCCGCCGGCTCCGCGTCCATCGCGGGGTCGGCGGCCTCGGGTTGTGTCCGGGCGTTCGCCTCAGGAGACGGCGTCCCGCTCCCAGCGGTAGAAGCACTGGGCCATGGCGTCCTTGGGGCTGCGCCACGTCTGCGGGTCGTACGCGCTGACGTACGCCGACAGCTGCTCGCTGACGCTCCGGAACTCGGGGTGCCCGACCACCTTCGCGATGGCGGGCGCCGGGTCCTTGTCGGCTTCGATGAGGTGCATGTACACATCACCGAACTGGAAGAGGCTGCGCCGCTTGACGCCGATCAGGTGCGGGAGTTCACCGCGGTCGGAGGCGGCGAACACATCGGCGATCGCCGGGGCCGAGTCGGGCGCCATGCGCGCGACGATGAGGGCGTGGTGCATCGGATGTCCTTCCTGGGCTTCGGCTGTCAGCCGGGCAACGGCGCGTTCTGACGGTCGCGGGCGACCTTCTCGATCCGGTCCCGGATGAGCTCCATCTGGACGCGGGAGTTGCGGTTGATGTTGTCGGTCATCCAGGCGTCGTCGACCGGGGCCTCGGGCTTCATCGCGAAGTCCTGCACCCAGTGCATGTGGGTGCCCTCGGGGGTCTCCTCGTACTCCCACCGGATGTTCATGTGGTCGAAGGGGCCCGTCTCGACGCGGCGGGCGCGGACCGTCCGCCTGGCACGGTCCACGGTCCGCTCCGAGACCCAGCTCCAGACCTTGCCGTTCTCGTCCGGGTGCATGGTCAGGCGGAACTTCGTCGTGTCGCCGTCGCGGGAGAGCACCTCCAGTGACGCGTACTCGCTGAAGAGCTGCGGCCAGTTCTCGATGTCGTTGGTCACGTCCCAGACGAGGTCGAGAGGGGCGTCGATGGTGATGCTGTTCTCGGTGTGTCCTGCCACTTTCAGGCTCCAGCCTTGAGGGTGTTGTTGACGAGGTCGAGGAACTCACGGGGGGTCTTGCAGCGCTCGGCGTCGGGGGGCAGCGGCTGGCTGTACCGGTTCTCCAGCTCACCGACGATGCCGAGCAGGCCGAGGGAGTCGAGGCCGAGGGTGCCGAACGGGGAGTCCGACGACTTCTCGAGGTCGTTGGGGTCGACGGAGACTCCGGCCGCCTTCTTCATCAGCGAGGCCAGTTCGATGAGGGTCACTTCAGTGGTGATCATGGGTCTGTTCTCCTTCCCGCCCGGTCCTATCGGGCGGAGTCGCCGCCGCGGCGCACTACCAGCGCCGCGTTGGAGCCCATCAGTCCCCTGCTGAGGACCAGGGCCGTCTGCAGCTCGGCGGGGCGAGCGCTCGACATCACCAGGTCGAGGTCGTGGCAGATGTCGAACACGTTGGGGGTGGGGGGTACCTGACCGTTCTCCATGGCGAGCACCGCGGCCGCGGTGTCCAGCACGGGTGCCCCGCAGTAGGCCCGCCCGATGCCCGTCTTGGGCGCCGTGACGGGGACCCGGGTGCCGTGCTTACCGAGGGCGTCGGCGATGGCCAGGGCTTCGGCGCGGTCCGCCTCCGGAACGCCCAGGGCGTCGGCGAACACGACGTCGATCTCCTCCGGAGCGCAGCCGGCCTCGTCGAGGGCGCCACGGATCGCGTGGGCGAGACCCTCTCTGGACCGCTCCCAGCGGGAGGCTCCGGTGAACGTGGCCCCATGGCCGGCCACGGTGGCCCGGACGGCCGCCCCGCGCTCACGGGCGCGGGTCTCGTCCTCCACGACGAGCATGGCTCCCCCCTCCGCGGGAGCGAAGCCGCACGCTCCCGCGGTGAAGGGCCGATAGGCCTGACCGGGATCCTCGGCGGTGCTGATCTCGGGATATCCGAGCTGGCACACCATCGAGTACGGGGCGAGGGGGGCCTCCGCGGATCCGACGACCACCGCCCCGGTGCCGCGCCGTACACCCCGCGCGGCGAGCGCGATGGAGTCCAGGCCACCCGCCTCGTCGCTCGCGACCACTCCACAGGGCCCCTTGAAGCCGCCCCGGATGGAGATCTGGCCGGTGCTGGCCGCGTAGAACCAGGCGATGGACTGGTACGGGCCCACGTACCGGGATCCCTGGCCCCACAGCTTCTGGAGCTCGCGCTGTCCGAACTCGCCGCCACCTGATCCGGCGGCGGTGATCACGCCGATGTCGTACGGGTCCGCGGGGTCACCGTGGCCGAGGCCGGCGTCGTCGAGGGCGAGCACGGTCGCTGCCATCGCGAAGTGGCTGAAGCGGTCCGTCTGGACGAGGAACCGCTCCTCGATGAGGGCCGCGGCGTCGAAGGCCCGGACCTCGCCCGCGATACGGAGCGGCAGGTGCTCGCATCCCTCGCGGGTGATCCGGTCCAGGACGACGAGGCCTTCTCTGACGGACTTCCAGTACGCGTCGGCGCGCAGTCCGTTGGGCGCGATCACACCGATGCCGGTGATGGCCGCGCGCCGGGGGCGCTGAGTGCGCTGAGTGGTCATCGGTTCCTCCCACCCGGCCCGGTCAGGAGCACCGCGGACTGGAATCCGCCGAATCCGCTGCCCACGGAGAGCACGTTGTTCAGCTTCCGCGGACGTGCGGTGCACGGCACGTAGTCCAGGTCGCACTCGGGGTCGGGAGTTTCGTAGTTCGCCGTGGGCGGCACCACTTGGTGCTTCAGGGCGAGGACGCAGGCGACGACCTCGATCGCGCCGATCGCGCCAAGCGAGTGCCCCACCATGGATTTGATGGAGCTCATGGGCGTCTTGTAGGCGTGCTCGCCCAGGGACCGCTTGACCGCGGCGGTCTCGTGCCGGTCGTTCTGTCGGGTGCCCGAGCCGTGCGCGTTGACGTAGTCGATCAGGGTGGGGTCGACGCGGGCCTGGGCGAGCGTGGTGTCGATCGCCCGGGCCATCTCCAGCCCCTCACTGGTCAGACCGGTCATGTGGTAGGCGTTGCCGTAGGTGGCGTAGCCGCTTATCTCGCAGTAGATGCGCGCGCCGCGGGCTCGGGCGTGCTCGTACTCCTCCAGGACCAGTACCGCGCCGCCCTCGCCCATGACGAAGCCGTTGCGGTGGGCGTCGAAGGGCCGGGAGGCGTGCTCGGGGTCGTCGTTGTTGGGTGAGGTGGCCTTGATGGCGTCGAAGCAGGCCATGGTGATCGGGGATATCGGAGAGTCCGACGCCCCGGCTATGCAGACGTCCGCCCGGCCCTCCTCGATGGTGTGGAAGGCGTAGCCGACCGCGTCGAGTCCGGAGGTGCAGCCGGTGGAGACGGTCTGCACCGGTCCCTGGGCACCGAACTCCTCGGCGACGACCGAGGCCAGCGTGCTGGGCGAGAACGCCAGGTGCAGCTGCGGGTCGGCCGCGCGGTGGTCCACGTCCCACCGCCGGCCCCTTTCGCTGACCTGGACATAGTCGTGTTCCAGGCGGGTGGTGCCGCCGACGGCGCTGCCCAGGGAGACCGCGACCCGCCAGGGGTCCTCCTTGCCGGTGTCGAGTCCGGAGTCGCGGACGGCTTCCCCGGCCGCGACCACCGCGAACTGGATGTACCGGTCGGCGTGTTCACTCAGCTCCGGGTCGAGGCCGTGCGCGAGCGGGTCGAAGTCGCATTCGGCGGCTATGCGGGAACGCAGGCCCGCCGGGTCGAACAGCGAGATGCCACGGGTCGCGGTGCGGCCGTTGGACAGGAGGTCCCAGAACGCCGTCGCCCCGGTGCCGCCCGGAGCGACCACACCGATACCGGTGACGGCCACCCGCCGGGTCACTTTATGGCCCCACTTCGCTCGGACGGCTGTCCGTGGTCCGGCGCGGACAGGTCCGCCCCGGCGGTGGCGAACTCGGGGCCGGGCGCGGTGTCGTCGGTCACCTCCGTGTCGACGTGGCCGAGGCTCGGACGCGGAGCGAGCGGGCCCAGGTGGAAGACCATGCGGGCTTCCGTGTCGCCGACGTTGCGGAAGCGGTGCCGCATGTTGATCGGGATCAGCAGACCCTGATCGGGCCGCAGGGCGAAGGTGTCGCCGTCCAGGTCCACTTCGAGGGCGCCGTTGACGACGTACACGAACTCCTCGGAGTACGGGTGGTAGTGCTCACCGATGCGCTCGCCGGGCTGGATGAGGGCCAGGCCCATGAAGCCGCTGGTGGACCCCGCCGTGGCGGGCGTGAGCATGGCCCGGATGTCGCCTCCGCGCCTGCGGTTGGGTTCCGTCTCGCTCAGGTCCACGATGCGTGGATGCTTCTTGAACATGCTTGATACCTCCGGGTGGGGCAGTGACGTCCGGGGAGGGAGGGCCGCGGACGGAGCCGCGGCCCTCTGTCAGGAATCCGCCGAGCGGTCGGTGACGGGCATCATGTCGACGTGCGACAGGAGGCGGTTGATGTTGCGTTCCGTCTCCAGGGAGCCCTCGACGCCGATCGCGGCACCGTCGAGGAGACGCTCCAGCTCCGCGGCCTTCTTCGCGCCCTTGACTCCGAGCGCGGCGACGGGGTCCGCGTCCAGTTCGCCCGTCACGTCGATGAGACGCACCACGATGTCGTCACGCTGGAAGACCGTGCTCCGGTACACCGGGCTCTTCGGGTCCTCCGCCGCGGCTTCGTCCTGGTGGGCGAGCAACCTGGCAAGCTCCATCCCGCAGCCTGGCTTGGCCGGGTAGTAGAGCGCGTGGCGGCGCACGTCCTCGGGTGCCTTGCGGCCGGACGTCACGTGGTGCACGGACGGCAGCGCGGCCCGGGTGAAGAAGACCCGCGCCGAGTCGGGGTCCCTCAGGTCCCGGTCCTGCTCCAGGTACGGGTTGATGGCCTCCTCGACCGCCCGTACCTCGGGCTGACGGGCGACGTGACGCAGTGCCGCCATGAGGTCGCCCTCCACCTCCACCGCACGCACGACACGGTTGCCGTGCATGAAGAGGGAGGTGCGCCGCAGCCGCGTGGTGTCGTCGACCTGGGCCTGGGGGGACTCGTATCCGGCGAGGATCTCCGCGACCTTCGACTCGGTGCCCGGTTTGACGGTGAAGGTGAGTGCGTGGCGTGCCACACCTTCGCCCACCCGAGCCTCGACCTGCATACCCGCCTGGGCCGACTTGTGGCCGTTCGGCTGGGCGGGGCTGGTCTCCCGAAGGATGCTGTAGCGCATCGAGCGGGTGTCCCGGACGCAGTTGTGCATCGGCCGGACCGTCTCGACGTGCTCCTCGCTGTTCACCCAGGCGAGGAAGGGCGGGGCGCTCTCCCATTCGCTGGTGATGAGCCACTGCGAGGGGTTCTCGATCGACTGGCAGAGCTGGTCGCTGAGATGTCCGGGGACGGACGCCACCTGATTGCGCATGTGCTCGTACGCGTCGAGGAACTGCTCCTGGGCGCCTTCGTACAGGTCCAGCAGCAGAATCACCCGAAGCCTGGAGCCGTCGAACGCCGATTGCGATATACGTCCCGAAGTAGTCATCCGGCACACCTCTTCTCTTCTTCACGGAAGGTCAGGAACGACCGCCGTGTCCCAAAGGCCGGGGTCGCCATGTGCCGATCGTTGACGCGACCCCCGAGGCGCGCGAGCCCGCCGGTGCGGACGAGTGAACTGTGTGCCATCCGGGTGCCCGGAGCGCGCGATCCTCTCCGCACAGGGCATGGAAACTGATGGCCGTTCAAAGCGGCCGGCATCCCATCCCTGACTCACCTCGCGGGTGACGCTGGAGGCAATCAATGAACCGATTGGAAGAGGCCGGCGAGGTCGGTCAGCACACGCCGGTCCTCATCGTCGGCGGCTCCCTGGTGGGCCTGTCCACCTCGCTGTTCCTGGGCCGGCTCGGTGTGCCGCACCTGCTGGTCGAACGCCATTCGGGCACCTCGATCCATCCGCGTGGGCGCGGCAACAACGTGCGCACGATGGAGCTGTTCCGGGTGGCCGGGGTGCAGCGGCGCATCGAGGAGGCCGCGTCGGTCCTGGCGGAGAACCACGGCATCATGCAGACCCCGACGCTGGTGGGCGACGCCGGTGAATGGCTGTTCAAGGAGATCGACCCGGGCGGCGGGCTCGCCCGCTTCAGCCCCGGCGCGTGGTGCCTGTGCAGCCAGAACGACCTGGAGCCGGTGCTCCTGAAGAGCGCCCGGGAGCTGGGCGGAGACCTGCGGTTCTCCACCGAGATGCTGTCGTTCGAGCAGGACGTGCACGGGATCACCGCGCAGCTCAAGAGCCGGGAGACGGGCGAGCACAGCACCGTCCGCGCGGACTACCTGGTCGCGGCGGACGGCCCGCGCAGCCCGATCCGCGAGCGGCTCGCCATCGGGCAGAGCGGACCGGGCGACCTGTTCCACAACGTGAGCGTCACGTTCACCTCCCGGGGCCTCGCGGACATCGTCGGCGACCGGCGCTTCATCGTCTGCTACCTGACCAACCCGGAGGCCGACGGGGCGCTCCTGCCGGTCGACAACAAGGAGCACTGGGTCTTCCACGCGCCCTGGCACCCCGAACACGGCGAGACCCTGGAGGAGTTCACCGACGAGCGGTGCGCGGACCACATCCGACGCGCCGTGGGCGTAGCCGATCTCGATGTGCGGATCACCGGCAGGGCCGCCTGGCACGCCGCCGAGCGGGTCGCCGAGCGCTACTCGGACGGCAGGGTGTTCCTGGCCGGCGACTCGGCCCACGAGATGTCCCCCACCGGTGCGTTCGGCTCCAACACCGGTATCCAGGACGCGCACAACCTCGCCTGGAAACTGGCCGCCGTGCTGGACGGCTGGGCCGGTCCCGGACTGCTGAAGTCCTACGACGCCGAGCGCCGCCCGGTCGCGGAGGCGACCAGCGCCCGCGCCTCGTCTCGTTCGGTCGAGCACAGCCACCCCGGGTACATCCCCGCCCCGGGAGCCGCCGGCCCCGGCGGCAAGAAGGGCGGCATCCTCAACGTGGCGCTGGCCTACCGCTATCCGCGTGGCGCGGTCCTGGGCGCCGACCAGTCGGCACCGATCGTCCCCGACGGCCTGCGCCTGACCGGCGAGCCCGGCAGCCGGGCACCGCACATGTGGCTGCACCGCGCCGGCACCCGGGTCTCCACCCTCGACCTGTACGAGCGGTCCATGGTGCTCCTGACCTCGTCGGACAAGTGGCACAGCGCGGCGAAGGACGTCGCCCAGCGGCTGTCCGTCCCGCTCGACGCGTACCGGATCGGCAGCGGCCCCGGCGCGGAGTTCTCCCCCGCGAGCGACACGGACTGGGCGGAGGTGCACGGCGTCACCGAGGACGGGGCGGTGCTGGTCCGCCCTGACGGATTCGTCGCCTGGCGCTCCGAGGGCCCATCGGCGAACCCGGAAACGGCACTGCGGGAGGCTCTCGCGGCGATCCTGGACCGGGGCTGACGGCTCCGGTCACACCGTGATCCCGACGTCCGCGTCGGCAGAGCGCGCCGGTACCCGTTTCCGGCCGAGCCGAGGGTCTCACTCGGAACGGGTACCCGGCCGCCGGTCCTCCTGGCGTGCCCGCCGAGCCTCCTGACCCCCGCTCCACCCCGACACACCCTCCAGGTCCCCGCCGACCACTCCGCGCAGCACCCTCGACTCCGTGTCCTCGAACGCGCCGGTGATGGTGAGGTGGAGGTCGAACGGCAGCAGCGAGGGCAACAGGAACGCCCCCGACTGCTCATCGATACGGCGAGCCCGCCGCACTCCGGGCCACCACAGGGGCCAGTCGTCGACCACGCGCAGCACCGCGAACACCTCGTCCGGCAGGCTTGTCGCCCCCTCGGGGAGGATGCGGCCGCGAGCCTCGACCAAGTGGAAGGACACGTCGTCCATGCTCAGCTCCGGATATGACCTGAGCATCGCAGTTGTGGTGTCGACCAACAGGCAGAGGGAATCATGTGGACACGGCGGGGCAGGCTCGTGTGACAGACGACGGTGGCGAAAAGCCGGCGTGGATCTGCTTCGAGGACGAAACGGTCGTGTCGGCCGTCCGCCGAAGGGTCGCACCTGAGGTCGGCGACACAGCGTCCTCGGCGGGTCCCTTGCCGGGACGGGCCTCGCTGTCGACAGGCTCCTCCACCCATGCTCAACCCCGAAGCCGGAAGGTTCCACGCGAAAAGGGTCCCCGCAGGCTCTCGCCTGCGAAGACCCTTCGCACCGTCGGGACGACAGGATTTGAACCTGCGACCCCTTGACCCCCAGTCAAGTGCGCTACCAAGCTGCGCCACGTCCCGGTGCGTTCACCCGCGGTGTTCCGCGTGATCGTGCAGGTAAACCCTACCGCACGTGAGGGGGCGCCCCCGCACACGTGAAGGTACGGCGGGTGCGGGGGCGCTGGTCACGGCGCGGCGCGAGCCGCGTTCGCCGGACCTACATCTTGCCGTCGGCGAGCTTCCACTCCCGGTGCAGTGTGCCCAGGGGGATGGCGTGCTGGATGACGGGGGTGCCGAAGATGGCCAGCTGGATCTGGAGGGTGCCGCTCAGGTCGAGGCCGCCGTAGAGGGCCCAGGAACCACTCGCCGCGACGTCGGACTTGGCCTCGGAGCCGACCGGGGTGGTCGCGGTGACCGTGCCCGCGGCGTCACCGCGCAGGTAGGGGGCCAGGTCGGCGGTGACGCCCACGGTGCCGTACAGGCCGACGGTGGCCTGTGCGCCGAGGGCCGCCTTCACGCTTCCTGCGGTCGTGACGGACGTACGGACCGGAGAGCTGTCCATGTGGGACTCGTTGACCGGTGTCCAGCCCGCCGCCGTGCCGAAGGTGCCGCCAGCCTTGAAGTCGCCCTTGAGGTCCTGTTCGACGTCGACGGTGACGTTGCCGTCGCCGCTGATCTCGAAGTAGCAGGTCAGGTCGAGGTTCACGACGACGGGGATGGGGCCGACCTGGAGGACGGGGTCGGCGTGCAGCTTCGCGAACGGCAGCCGGACCGGCTTGGTGGAGGCGGCAGCGCGCCCCTTGAGCGCCCACTGCGAGGTCCAGTCGCCGGAGACGCCGAGGTAGGCCGCCCCCGGTCCGGAAGCGGCGGAGCCGGTGGAACCGTTGGAGGCGGTGGAGGCGGTGGAGGCGGTGGAGGCGGTGGAGGCGGTGGAGCTGCCGCCTCCGTAGGAGAAGTCCACCTCGGGCTTGACCTGGACGAAGCCGGACACGGATGCGGCCGCCGAGGCCGGTGCCCCCTCGGCCGTGGCGACCTTCGTCGCGACATCGACCCGCAGGCTGCCGAGCGGGACCTTCGTCCCCTCGGGGCCGGAGTGGATGTCTCCCGTCTTCGCCCAGGAGACCTTCACGTCGGGCAGCAGCCGCTCGACGTCGAAGGAGGCCGGGTCGACCGGGACGGTGCCCTTCGCGTCGTCGTCACCCAGCAGCGTGTCCAGGGTCGTCGGCGCGGTCTGGACCTCGGTGCCGTCGGCCGTCTCACCGATCACCTTGGTGACCTTTGCGAGGAGTCCGTCCGGGGCGCCGGGCGCGGGGGCACTGGCGATGACATCGCCGACGGCGGTGCGGCCCGGCGTCGCGGTGCCCGCGGGGGTCGGGGTCCCGGTCGGGGACGGCGATGAAGTTCCCTTGCCGACGGTGGATATGACGGCTCGTCGGGTGTGACTGTCGTACGACTTCACCTTGAGTGAGGTCTTGCGGGCCTTCCCGCCGGCCGTACCGGGGCGCGCGACGGCGGTCGAGGTGGCCGCCGCGGCGGGGGCGGCGGCGACGGCGAGCGGTTGGTCGCTGTTCGCGGTCGCGGTCGCGGATGCGCCGGAGTCCGGGGTCCGTTCGGCGGCGGAGCTCTGGCCGGGGTCTGCGGAGCAGCCGGCGGCGAGGAAGAGGGCGGAGGCGGCGAGTGCGGGCACGAGGGCGCGCAAGGGCCGCTTGCGGATGCGCAAGATCAGTCCTGAGGGGGGTGGGGGTGGCATGGAATTACCAGCGAGTAACTAGATGTGAGCATGCCATGAAGACGCGAAGCCCTGCTTCACGTTTCCACCCCCTCCAGGGGTGATGTACGCCACGATCACGCGTCGAGAGTGGCCGATGGCCTCACCAACTCATCCGCGTGTCGCGTCAATTGACGGGGCATCACGCATTGGGATCGAACGGGATACCGGCCGGCTTCGCCTTCGCCAGGTGGTAGTCGAAGTTGCCGTCCTTGAGGCCGAAGACGGCACTGCCGAAGTCGTAGGCGCTCAGCTTGTCGCGCAGACCGGCGGGGTAGCCGTTCCAGCCGACCAGGTCCGGGAACTGCCAGGCGTGGTAGTGGTTCTCCGGCGGTTCGTCGTTCGAGTTCGCGGGGCGGAAGCAGTGGGTGCTCAGACCGTCCTTGTGATAGACGACCTTGGGGTGGGTCCCGTCCCAACGGATCTGGTCACGGCCGTAGATGTTGAAGTTGCCGTGGGCGGAGGTGGAGACGTACTGGGCCTCATTGTTCTGCACCCACACCACGACGTGTTCCCAGTCGTTGCGGTGCCCGCCGAGGCCGCTGCCGAGCACGGCCTGGTCCTTCTCGAAGTAGAGGCCGTACATGATGGCGCACCAGCCGTTGTTGCACTTCTCGCGCGAGTAGCCGTTGGTGTTGTCGAGGTCCGAGGCATCGTGGCACTGGCCGTTGAGGGCGCCGGACGGGTTGAGGCCGGGGTTGATCGTCCCGTCGGGACCGATGGCCGGGGTGGGGTAGCAGCCGTCCGTGTCGTAGTCGAAGGCCGGCTGGAAGGTCTGCTCCAGTCCGTCCGCGTTGGCGGGCAGGGCCTGGGGCGGGGCGGCGAGGGCGCTGCCGGGGAAGGCGACTACCAATGCGACCGCACTGCCGAGGATGAGCGAGACCTTGCGGATGCGCGAGCTTCTCTTCACTGCGTCCTCCTGATCGACCGCGATGTGGGGGCGGGTCGGGCACACCCGGTCGAATTGGCATGCCCAGATCACCATTCCCCCTCTCATCGACAACGCAAGCGTCAGGGGGTGTCTGAGTGATGAAAGGCCAACCAACTGACAAGGAGGCGGAGTTGGCAACAGCGCCGCGCCCCGCCGCCGGGGCGTGGGGCACAGGGCGCACGGCGCAGGACGCGCGCGAGGAAGCGGTGTCGCGAGTGCGGCTAGTGCGGCTAGTACGGCTAGTACGGCTAGTACGGCTAGTACGGCTAGTACGACGAGGCCACCCGACGGCAGCGCGGCGGCTGCACCGCGACTGCACCGCGACTGCTGCCCGGGACCTGGACCCGGCGAGCGACCCCGCCCAGGGGGTCTTCCTCAATGGCGCCCCGAGGTTACGGCTGCGCCCCGGACGTCACTTCGGCGCGGCCGACGAGGGCAGCCGCTTGAGCCACCGGGTGGCAAGTGGGTGGGCGAGCGTCGCGGCCAGGATCCCCGCCAGGGCGGTGACACGGTGTGCGTAGTCGGGAAGCAACCGGCTGACGGGTTCGAAGACCAGCGCCTGCACGACCACGAAGGCGGCGGTGGCCGCGAAGAAGCCCCCGGCCGACTCCTTGGTCCACCGCCGCCCCTCCGACGCGGCGATTGCGGACCCCGCCTCCGGGGGTGGCGCGAATGGGTCGGTCACGCTCCCGTTGTACCGGTCACCGATCGGTACGACAAGACGCACGATCGACGGCACCACTCAGCGCCGTCGGACGGACGGACGTACGACGGCTGCACGTGTGGCCGTCCGCGCGAGGCGGCCACACGGGGCGGCCACACGGGGCGGCCACACGGGGCGGCCACAGAGGCGCCCTCATCTGCGGGTCTCGGGCCCCCAGTACTCCGGGCCGACACCGCGCCAGTCGATGAGGGGGGACACCGCCGCGGTCACGGGGTCCACGTCAAGACCCGCGCGTCGCAGGAATTCGGACAGGTCCTCCAGGTTGTAGGCCAACCCGAGGTTCTCGCCGTGCACTCGGACTCGGCGGCCACCGGTGTCACTCGGCGGAGCCACGATGACAGGCAACGGTTCGGACATGGATCCAGCCTCGCCTCTCCGGTCCCGGCCTGCATCCCGGCCCTGGAAGTGTGGGTACGTCATACCCGAATTCAAGCACGTGTTCGATTTCCAGCGCACGGCCACCCGCCACTCGTGTGACGTTCAGCGATGGGCGGCCCTGCTCGGCGCCCGGTTGACCGCTGCGGCTACCCTCCCCCCATGGAGCAGGAGCACCCCCTCGTTCGCGATGTCTTCCCGGACCTCGTCGCCGAACTGGCCACCCTCCTGGAGGAGGAAGGGGAACGCGAGCTGGCCATCTGCGTACGGGATGTCCGCCTGGTGGGTGAGTGCGGCTGCGGTGACGACTTCTGCCAGAGCATCCGGACGGCAGATCATCCGCAGGGGAAGCCCTTCGGCCCGGGTCATCGGTGTGTACCGCTCATGCCCTCGAAAGGCATGCTGATCCTGGACGTCGTGGACGGCCGGATCATGTACATCGAGATCATTGATCGACCGCCCATGCACCGCCGGACGGCCCGGTCCTGACCGAAGCGGCCGGGCGTCGCCGAGCAGCCGGTGGTCACACCCCGGCGTCGGGAGCCTTGATGATCTTGCCGTTCTCGTCGATGGTGTGGGTGCTCCAGTAGGTGTCCCACTTGTCGCCGACGTGCTGGGGGACCTTCCCTTCGGGATAGCGGACGTACCCCTTCGGCGGCTCGTCACCGTTGGACACGCAGGTGCCGCCGGTGCTGCCCACCGCCATGACCGGGTACTCGCCACCACCGCAGCTCGCGTCCTCGGCGGAGCAGCCGGTCAGCATCGCGAGGGTCACGCAGGCCAGCGCGAGGCCCAGGGCGGACCGCGCCGGGCCACTGCTGATCACGGACGACGGGCGGTGAACTCGGCTTGTCATACGCACGATGACTCCCTTTGGACGGCTTGTGGCACCAGCCTGCGGGAAGCAAGAAAATCGATCATGAGTACGCGTACTCGGATGCGGTGGGCCGTCCTACCCGATTCCGCGTAGGCACGAGGGTGGCCGGCCCCGCCCGACCGAGCCGCCCTCAGTCCGGGTCGGCGATTCGGTTGAGCCACTCCTCCATGAGGCCGCGTTCCGGTGCCGTCAGCGCGTCGGTCTGCGGGAGTACGGCCCGGAGGGTGACGGCGGCCGCGACGGGCCCGGGTGCGGGCGCGGCAGGGGCGTCCGTGGCGATCGCCGCGATGACCGCCTCGCGGGCGGTGCGGGACAGCTCCGGGTCGCGGCGGTCTTCGGGGGTGGCGATGAGCGTGAGCGTCGTACCGCAGCCGGCCGCGTGGACGAGGTCCGCGGCGCGGTCCTCGGGGACGCGCAGCCGGCCCGCCTCGGCGACGCGCCGTATGTGCTCGGCGAGGACCCCGAAGGCGGCGAGCGCCGCAGGCGAGGGCGTGCCGGGGCGGTACCGGCCGTACATCAGGGTGTACAGCGCCGGGTTGGCCAGGCCGAGGCCGACGTGCAGATCCCAGCCGGCGCGAAGGTCCTCGACCGGGTCATCGGTGGGTTTCCGGGCGGTCTTGCTGGTCAGGTACGCGGTGAAGCCGTGGGCGACGACCGCGTCGAGCAGGCCCTCTTTGTCGCCGAAGAGCCGATAGATGGTCGGTGGCTGCACGCCCGCCGCGGCGCTCACCGCCCGGGTGGAGACCGCGTCCGGCCCGCCTTCGGCCAGCAGCCGGGCGGCGGCCACGACGATGCGTTCACGGTGCCCGTCCGCCGCGGTGACGTCCTCACTCTCCATGATTCCGACGATAACAGAATCCTGTTACCGATGAGAATTTCCAGTGGTACCGTCATCACGTTATCGATGGAAACAGGGAAGAGGTTGTCATGATCATCGTCACCGGCGCCAACGGCGCACTCGGCCGGCTGATCACCGAGCGGCTGCTGGAGCGCGTCCCCTCCGAGCGGATCGGCGTCAGTGTGCGCGACCCGGGGAAGGCAGGAGAGCTCGAAGACCGGGGCGTGCGCGTCCGCCAGGGCGACTTCGGCGACCCCGCGAGCCTCGCGGACGCCTTCGAGGGCGCCCAGCAGGTCCTCGTCGTGTCGACGGACAGCACCGGCGTGGATGCCGTCCACCACCACCGCACCGCCATCGAGGCCGCGGCGGCAGCCGGAGCCAAGCGCATCCTCTACACCAGCCACATGGGCTCGGACCCGTCCTCCCCCTTCGCTCCGATGCGCGACCACGCCGCCACCGAGGCGGCGCTCCGGGAGTCCGGGGTCCCCTTCACCTCGCTGCGCAACGGCTTCTACGCCTCCTCAGCCGTGATGCTGCTGGGCCACGCGCTCGAGACGGGCGAGTTGGCCGCGCCGGAGGACGGACCGGTCGCCTGGACGGCCCACGCCGACCTCGCCGAGGCGGCGGCGCTCGTGCTCACCGGCGAGGGCCTCGACGGGACGACACCCGCGCTCACCGGCCCCGAGTCGCTCGACCTGGCGGATATCGCGGCGATCGCCACGCGGCTCACGGGCCGCGAAGTCCGCCGGGTGGTCGTCTCCGACGCCGACTACCGCGCGAGCCTGCTCGCCCGCGGTCTGCCCGAGGCCGGCGCCGACCTGCTCCTCGGCCTGTTCGCCGCGAGCCGACAGGGACGGTTCACTCCGGCCGACCCCACGCTGGGCCGCCTGCTCGGCCGCCCCACGACGGCCTTGGCGGACGTCCTGAAGACAACGATCACGCCGACCGGCTGACGTCCGGGTTCCCCGTCGGTCGCAGCGGACGACGGCCTCGTCCGCCGTGCGGACGGACCCGCGGCGTTCAGGCGCGTGTCCGCCAGCCGTGGTCGACCGGTCCGAGGCCCGAGCCCAGGGCGAATCCCGCCGCGATCGCGCCGGTGACGTACTCCTTCGCCAGCCGCACCGCCTCCGGCACCGCCCGCCCCTGCGCCAGCCCCACCGCGATGGCCGAGGCCAGGGTGCAACCGGTGCCGTGCGTATGGCGGTTGTCGTGGCGCGGGGCCCGGAACCAGTGCTGTTCGGTGCCGTCGGTCAGCAGGTCGACGGCCTCGCCGGGCAGGTGGCCGCCCTTCACCAGGACCCAGCGTGGCCCGTACGACAGCAGTTGTTCCGCGGCCCGGCACATGTCCCGCTCACCGGTGGCCTTGATCCCGGTCAGCTCGGCGGTCTCGTCGAGATTCGGGGTGGCCACCGTCGCCAGCGGCAGCAGGGCGGTCCGTACGGCGTCCAGCGCGTCGTCCGCCAGCAGCCGGTCGCCGTGCTTGGAGACGCTCACCGGGTCCACCACCACGGGCGCGCCGACGTCCGAGAGCAGTTCGGCCACGGTCTCGACGAGCAGGGGCGAGGCGAGCATGCCGGTCTTCACGGCCTGCACACCGATGTCGTCCACGACGCTGCGGTACTGCGCGCGCACCGCCTCGGCGGGAAGCTCCCAGGCTCCCTGTACGCCGAGGGAGTTCTGCGCGGTGACGGCGGTGAGCACGCTCATCCCGTGCGCGCCCAGCGCGAGCATGGTCTTCAGGTCGGCCTGGATGCCGGCGCCGCCCCCGGAGTCCGATCCGGCGATGGTCAGGACGCGGGGCGGGGCGGTCGGCTTGTTCGCGGGCATGGTGGGTGTCACTCCGTACGAAGGGGGTGAGAGGGGGCGGGGTCAGCGGCGCAGGCGCAGGCGCAGCGGGGCGTAGACCAGCAGGGCCGCGACGAATGCCACCCCGTAGGCGGTGTCGGCGCCGTGCAGGGCATGCGCGACGGGGCCGACGTACAGGCTGGTGCTCATGAACGGCACCGCGGCGGCGAAGGCGGCGACGAACGCCACGAGCGCGGGCCAGCACGGACGCGGGCGGGCGCTCTCGGCGGCCAGGTCGACGGGTGCGCCGCCGCGGGCCCTGGCCCGGGCGAGCCAGTCGACGGCGACGATCGCGACGAACCCGGGAATCCAGTAGCCGACGAACAGCAGGACGTTCTGGAAGCGGGCCGTGGTGTCGGCGGCGTGCATCCACAGCACGAGCGGGAAGCCCAGGACGGCGGCCAGCGCGGCGGCGGCCGGGCGCGGCAGCCGTACGCCCATGGTCTGCAGGGCGAGCGAGCCGCTGTAGTCGTTCATGGCGTTGCTGCTCAGTGCGGCGAGCGCCACGGCGAGCAGGCCGAACGCGCCGAGGGCGCCCCCGCCGAGCAGGGTGTCGACGCCGCGGGCGGTCTGGTCGGTGAAGACGGCCGCGCCCCACAGTCCGAGCGCCTGGACGGCCACGAAGGACACGCTGACGCCGGCCAGGGTGTACCAGAACATGCGCGGGCGGGACGCCGTGCGCGGCAGATAGCGGCTGAAGTCGCTCGCGTACGGGGCCCACGACAGCGCAAGGCTGAGCGCGATGGTGCAGGTCAGGATGAAGGCCCCGGCCCGGTCGGCGCCGTGGGCGGTTGCGGCGGGGGTGGTGTGGGCGCCGCTCAGGAGCTTCACGGTCAGGGCCACGAACGCGGCGGCGAGCGCGAAGGTCATCACGCTCTGGAGCCGGTGGATCGCCTCGTAGCCGAGGACGCCGAGCGCCCCCTGCGCCGCCATCATGACGAGCACGCCCAGCCAGAACGGCCAGCCGCACAGCTGGGCCAGCGCGTCCCCGCCGAAGAGGCCGATCAGCGCGTCCCAGGCGATGGACGACAGCCACTGCAGGGCGCCGGGGACGACCACGGCCCGGCCGAACGCGAGTCGGGCGAGCGGCAGCTGTCCGGCGCCGGTCTGGCTCCCCCAGGTGCCGAGGTACGCGGTCGGTACCGCCCCCAGGAGGGTGCCCAGCACGACGGCGGCGAGCGCGGTGGAGAAGTCCAGGCCGAGCGCGATGCCGACGGTGCCGGTGAACACGCCGGTCATGGTCAGGTTGGGGGCGAACCACACGGTGAACAGACGGCCGGGGCCGCCGTAGCGGTGGTCCTCCGGGACCGGGGCGATTCCACGCGCCTCGACGTGCAGGTCCCCCGGGGCGGTGGGCATCCGCCCGTCGAAAACGCCCTGCGGGCCTCCTACGGCCACCTCGCCGCGAGCGTTACGGGCATACGGCAACGACATGAGACATCCCTCCGCCAGTCCTAACTGGTTCAGGTTCGACGGGTGTGATCTCAGCCCTCGTGCGGGGCACCCCGTGTCCGGTTCGGCGCTCAGGATAGCCCGGCGGGCGCGGTATGCCCCAGGGGGAGGGGTCCGCACGGCACCGCTGCTACGCGTCGACGCTCGGCTCCCCGCCCTCGTACGCCGCCGTCAGCAGCGCCAGCACACCGCCCAGGGTGACCTCGCGCGGGTTCGGATACGTCTGTGCGACGGCCTGTTCGGCGGCCACCGCCAGATCGGTCTTCTTGAGGCCGAGTTCGGCGAGGCTCCGGGGAGCGCCGAGGTCCCCGGCCAGCGCCCGCAGGGCATGGGGGACGTCGTCGGTGCCGCCCAGGGCGCGCGAGAGCGCGGTGATCGCCCGGGGCACGGCGGGCGCGTTGTAGGCGAGGGCGTACGGGAGGACCACCGTGTGCGTCTCGGCGTGCGGCAGGCCGAAGGCGCCGCCGAGGACGTGGCACAGCTTGTGGTGCAGGCCCATGGTGGTGGCGCCGAGACAGGCGCCGCAGAGCCAGGCGCCGTACAGGGCCCGGCCGCGCGCGTCGAGGTCGCCGGGGGCGGCGGCCACCAGCGGCAGGGCCCCTGTCATCGCCCGTACGCCCTCCTCGGCCATGAGCGAGACGAGGGGCGAGGCGTCGGGCGCGTAGAGGGCCTCGACGGCGTGGGCGAGCGCGTTGACGCCGCTGGTGACGGTGAGGGGCACGGGGAGCGAGAGGGTGAGCTCGGGGTCGTAGACGACGCTGCGGGGCTGGACGGCGGGGTCGCGTCCGGTGCGCTTGGCGCCGTGCTCGGTGAGTCCCCAGACCGGGGTCATCTCGGAGCCGGAGTAGGTGGAGGGCACGGCGATCAGGGGCAGGCCGGTGCGCAGCGCGATCGCCTTGCCGAGGCCGATCGCCGAGCCGCCGCCGACCGCGACACACCCGTCGGCGCCGACCGCGCGCGCCGCCTCGACGGCCCGGTCGGCGACCTCTACGGGTACGTGCATCCGGGCCTCGGCGTGCAGCCCCGCGCAGGCGTCGCCCAGGGCGTCCGCGACCGCGCGTGCCGTGTCCTCGCCCCTGCCGCCGCAGACCACCAGCACCCTGCGCAGCCCGAGCCGGGCGGCCTCGTCGGGGGTCGCGGAGACGGCGGCGCCGGGCCGGAAGACGATCCGCGCGGGCTGGGTCTCGTACGAGAAGTCGAGCGGGGTGTTCATGTCGGTCATGGTGCTCATTCCGGTTCCAGTACGAGGTCGAAGCGGGCGTGGCGGAAGGGGTTCGGGACGCCGAACTCCCCCGCCAGGGACGGGTCGTCGGTCTCCGTGAAGTCCTGGACCAGGCTCTTCTTGACCGCGAACACCGCGTCGGAGTCGAGGTAGTCGCTGCCCGCGACGAAGATGTGCGTGGTGACCGGGGCGTGGCCCTCGGCCGAGGCGATGAAGTGGATGTGGGCGGGGCGGTAGGGGTGCCGGGCCGTGGCGCGCAGCAGTTCACCGACCGGGCCGTCGGTGGGGATCGGGTACGGGCTCGGTAGGCAGGTGCGGAACCAGAAGTGGCCCTCGGCGTCGGCCGTGAACAGTCCCCGCCCGTTGCCGGCCGGCTGGACGTCCGGCTGCTGGACGTCGTAGTAGCCCTCGGAGTCGGCCTGCCACACGTCGAGGACCGCGCCCGGCAGCGGGGTGCCGCCCTTGCCCAGGACCCGGCCGCTGACCACGCACGGCTCGCCCCTGCCCACCAGGTCGAGGTTCGCGCCGAGCGCGCGGATCGGCGATCTGGTCAGGTGGAACGGGCCGAGGACCGTCGACTCGGTGGCACCCGGGTCCCGGTGGCCGCCCAGCGTCTCCACGAGCATCGAGACGCCGAGCACGTCCGACAGCAGGATGAACTCCTGGCGGGTGTCGGTGCACTGCTGCCCGGTCGCGGTCAGGAATCCGATCGCGCGTTCCCATTCCGCCATCGTCGGCTCCGTCTCGCGCACGAAGTCGTGCAGATGGCGGGTGAGCGCGCCGAGCAGTTCACGCAGACGGGGATCGGCCGTGCCCCGCACGCTGTCGACGACGGCGTCGGTGATGCCGTGCGTGAAGTCGGTCGTGGCATCGGCCGTCGTCGAGCGGTTCGGTTCGTCTGTCATGCCGCTCCTCGCGGTGCTATCGGGACTGATCGCCGTCGGTGCCCGGGTCCACGAAGTGGAAGCCGGGCTCGGGAAACCTGGCGAACGCCCGGTGGGGCACGGACGAGGTGTAGGCGCCCGCGAGGGAGAACACCACACGGTCGCCGGCCCGCAGCCCCGGCGCCCGGACGTCCCGGACCAGGACGTCCCTGGAGGTGCTCAACTGGCCGGTGAGCGTGACCCGTTCACGGCGCACCACGGGCCGTGGCCAGGAGTAGGGCCACACGTCCACTTCGAGTACGGACCAGGGCTGGTCGGGCCACGGCTGGTCGGGCCTCCTGGACGCCGACGTGCGCAGGTTCACCGCGCCACCGCGGACGACGGCGAAGTCCTCGTGTGCGCCGTGCTCGACGTCCAGCACCTCGCTCGCGTACCAGCCGCAGTACGCGGTCAGCGCGCGACCGGGCTCGATGCTCAGGGTCAGTTCCGGGTGTGCGGCGACGAGTCGGGCCAGTCCCTGGCCGTACGACTGCCAGTCGAAACGGCGTTCGGGGTGCTCGTAGTCCACCGCCATGCCGCCCCCGACGTTCACCTCGGGGAGGCGCAGGCCGTGCCGTGCGGCGAGTTCACCGGTCCAGGCGACGACGCTCTCGGCCACCGCGAGGTGTTCGGGGGCGTGCAGGCCGTTGGCCAAGTGGGCGTAGACGCCGCGTAGTTCGAGGTTCGGGTAGCTGCCGTCGGTGAGCAGGCCGACGATCGTGTCCGCCTGTGCCGGGTCGAGGCCGGAGGTCCTGCGGCTCCGGCCGCCGTCGGCGAACAGATGGTCGGCCACCGGGAGGTTGAAGCGCGGCAGGACCGCCACCCGGCCGTCCGGAGCGTGCCGCTGGGCCAGCCCGGCCAGCATGTACAGCTCGTACTCGCTCTCCACGAGGAAGCGTGTCACGCCCTGCTCCAGCGCGTCCAAGAGCTCCGTCGGGGTCTTGTCCTGGCCGCCGAAGGCCAGTGGGTGGTCCGGCGCCGCCCGGGTGACGTGGGCCAGTTCGCTGTCGGTGGAGACCTTGTAGCCGTCGACGTACGGGGCGAGCGCGGTCAGGATCTCCGGTTCCCGGTTGGCCTGGGTCGCGTAGTACAGCTCGACGCGCTCGGGCAGCGCGGCCCGCACCGACGCGGCGTGTGCGCGCAGTGCCGCCAAGTCGTACACGTAGGCGGGAAGTTCCGTGGGCGGCAGGGTCAGGATGCGATCGCGCACCGCGAGTGAGGGTGTGTTCATGGGGCACTCCGGGTCGTATGGCGCAGGATACCGTCGGCACGCGACGAGGGCGGCGGACGGGGACCGGAGGAGCGTCCCGGCGGACGCAGGCGGTCGGGGACATGACACGTGCCACGGCAGCCGCCGAAATCGACGGGCCCGGATCGACGCGCTCTCCGTGCGGGGCCGGATCGACGCGCTCCCCGTGCGGGGTCGGTCGGCTCCGGCGGGGCACCATGGCGGTACCGACCGAGCGTCCGGTTCGGCGCGGCGGCCGGGAACCGGGAGACCGGCGGCGCCGTGCTCCGGCACGCCGACGCCTCCGCTCGCAGGGCCCGCGCCCTGTGGCATCCCACCATCATGCTGATCCGCGACTCCATACCCGAGGCCCCACACGATCTCTACCCGGTGGGAGATCCTTCGGCACCTCGAGCGGTCGGCGGTGTGGCGGCCCGTCACCCGGACGCGGCGGATCCTGAACCTGGCCGGCGGTGCGGGGGCTGGCTGATGGCTCCTGAACGCGGCGCGGTGCCCGACCCCGGGTCGGGGTCGGGCACCGCGTGTGGGTCGGTCAGCAGGTGGCGGAGGCCGGGAGGCCGCCGTACTGGTCGCCCTTGAGGTAGACGGCGCTCACATAGCCCTCGGCCAGTCGCACCCAGACGTCGTTGACGTAGCCGTTGTCGCGGATGGTCTCGCCATGGGTCCAGCAGGAGGCGCCGCGCGGCTGCCCGGCGGCGACATGCCCGGTGATGTCGGTGGTGGTCGAGGGGCCGGAGCGGACGTTGACGTTCACATACGGCGTGACGGCGTACGGCAGCCCCGCCGCCGCGGCCTGCGCCCCGGCCGCGCCGGTCAGCAGCAGTCCGGTGGCCAGCGCGCCGACGCCCGCCGTGGCGAACGCCTTGGTCCTCATCCTCATGGTCATGCGGTCCTTCCCCGTGGTGGAGTCCGGGCATGTTCCCGGGCCGGGCCGTGCGGCCCGCCCGGTCACGCCCGGGCCCACCCTGCCGGGTCGACGCCCGGGGGCGGAACTTCTTTCGACGACGCTCGAAACGTCCGGCCACGACAGGCCGGTGCGCGTGGGTGGCCCGCGGTTCGAAGCCGGGGCGTCCGTCCGCACGCCCCGCGGCGCGTCGGCCCTGTCGCACAATGGGGCGATGATCGACGGTACTTCGCCGACAACAACCCAACCGCCACCCAGGCTGGTCAAGGACGACGAGCTGACCGGCCATGCCGTGGTGGCCAACAGCACCATGAACCGCGAACGCGTCCTGGCGGGCGTCAACAGCTACGCCCGCGAACTCGGCTTCTCCCCCGCCGAGTTCCTGAACGACCACGGACCCGCCCCGTCCTGGCTGGACCTGTGCAGCGGAGAGGGACTCGCCCTCCGCGAGGCGGCGCGGCGACTCCCCCAGGCCGCCATCACGGGCGTGGACCTGGTAGGCCCGCTGCTGCGGACGGCGCTGGCCGACGGCCTCGAACTCGTCACCGCGGATCTCGGCCGGTGGTCACCGGGCCGCCGCTACGACCTCATCACCTGCGTCCACGGACTGCACTACATCGGCGACCGGCTCACCCTGCTGGAGCGGGCCGCCTCCTGGCTCACCGGCACGGGTCTGCTGGTCGCCCATCTCGATCCCTCGACGCTGCGGCGCCCGGACGGCAGCGACGCGTCCCGCCCGGTCCTGGCGGCACTGCGGGCCGCCGGCTTCCAGTACTCGGCCCGCCACCACCGCCTCAGCCTGCGGGGCGGCCGCCCCGTCACCCTGCCCTTCGCCTACCTCGGCGCCGACCCGCACGCCGGACCCAACTACACCGGTCAGCCGGCCGTCGCCTCGTACTACCGCTGAGCCCCCGGCCGGCCCCGGAAACGAGGAAGAGGCCGTATCGAAATGTCCGATACAACCTCTTACCCGCGACTTCAAAAGTCGGGACGACGGGATTTGAACCTGCGACCGCTTGACCTCCAGGAGACGCGCGTCCAACGGCTGCTGCCGGGTCACGAGGCCGGCTCGCCGGGGCTCGTCACGGCGTGAAACCTTGCGCATGAGCTCGCGGATGGTGTCGTGCCATTGCCAGAATTCGCTGCCGCACCACTGTTCCTCAACCGAAGGCTCACCGGTCTGTCGCCCTCGCGATCGCTGAACCGGTTGCGGAGGGATGTACACGTACGACGAGCAGCCTGCCCAATGCGATCCCCCCGTTCGCGGCCTCCCGAAGTATGCGCACACCGCCGCGCCCGGCAACGAGGCAGCAGACAGGCAAGAAAACGGCATTCCGCACGGGGCGAGAGCGTTCATGCCTCCGCCGGCGCGGACGGCCCACCTACGACAACGCGACGAGGACCGCGGCCGTAAGGTCGAGGCCCTCTGTTCATCAGACGCCGAAGACCTGGAACTCCGAGACCTGTCCGGCCGGCCAGCCGTTGTTGGCGGTGAAGGTGAGTCGTACGTAGCGGGTGGTGACGGTGGAGGGGAGCGTGAGGGTCGCGGTGTTGCCGGTCGTCGGGTCGAAGGTGTAGTCCGCCGGGGCGAGGACTTGGGTGAAGGTGGTGCCGTCCGTGCCGGCCTGGACGGAGATGGTCTGGGTACGGGTGGCCCAGGCGGTGGCCGGGGGGAGGTGGAGGACGATCCGTTCGACCCCGATCGTGGCGCCCAGATCGACCTGGACCCACTGCGGGAAGGCGTTGTTGGCGGACTCCCAGTAGGTGTTGGTGTCGCCGTCGGTCGCGTTGCCCGAGGTGTATGTCTGGGTGTGGCTGCTCTCCGAGGTGGGGCGATGGAGGGCGAGGTTGGTGGTGCTGGAAGGGGGGTCGGTGGTGACGGTGGCCTGGTTGGAGGGCTGCGACACGTTGCCCGCCGCGTCGAGGGCGACGACGTCGAAGGTGTACGCGGTGGACGCGCCGAGTCCGGTGACAGTGAACGAGGCGGCGCTGGTGGTGTCCACCTGTGTGCTGGTCGAGCCGGACACCTGAAGGATCCGGTAGCCGGTCACGCCGACGTCGTCGGTCGACGGGTTCCAGGCCAGCGAGACGGAGTTGCTGGTGTGCCCGGTGACAGTCAGGGCACTCGGCGCGGCGGGCGGTGTGGTGTCACCGCCGGTGGGGACGGTCGGCTGGGTGGGGCGAGTGGCGGTCAGCGCGATCTGGCCCTTGAGCATGCGGCCGCCGTCGCCGGTCAGGCGAAGGTAGTAGTCGGCGGAGCAGGCGGTGCCGTCCTCGTCGAGGGCGAGGAATCCGGAGTTGGTGGGCACCCATGCCTGAGTCTCGGCGGTCTTGGCGATCTGGTTGCCCTCGTTGAACTCGTCGAACATCGAGATGTAGATGCCCTGCACCCCGGCCCGCACCACGTTGTAGAACTGCCGCCACATGAAGTCGCCGTGTACGCGCTGCCGGGCGGAGACGTCGCCGGGCAGGACACAGGGCTGGTAGTCGATGCCGTTGGCGTTGCAGTCGGCCTGGTCGCCGAGCGTGTAGGTGTTGTAGGCGTTGTCGGCCTCGGTCACATTGGCGATGGCGCCGACCATCCACGGCGAGATCATGTTGAAGGCGTGGTAGACGCCCAGATAGCCGGGCCGTGAGCCCCCGGTGCCCGTCCGCCATTCCCGCGGGACTCCGCCGATGACGTAACAGCCCTGGCCCTTGAACCAGTTGATGACGTCGAGGCAGGCGTCGGCGGTGAAGGGGTGGTTGTTGTCGTCGAAGCCGAAGCCCCAGATGCAGACGACCGGCTTGCCGTTCTGCTTCGCGTACGCCGAGGACGCGGTGTGCGCGGACATCTTGTTCGTCCAGTCCGTCTTGATCTCGGACTGCATGTTCGTCCAGTTGGAGACGTCGTACATGATGTAGAACTTCCGCCCGTACGACTCGGCGGCGCTCCGCACCTTGGTCGCCATGGCGTCGCGGGTGGGGCCCTCTCCGCCGGTGGGGTTGAAGCGCTGGAGTGCCGCCGTGTCGATGTTGTTCTGCTGCATCCACAGGAAGTGGGTGTTCACCGTCTGCTGGTCGTACGAGGAGAACAGCTTTGCGGGCCGGCCGTTGCCCAGGCCGGCGTACGACGTCTGGTACGTGTTGGTGTAGTCACGCACATCGGGCCAGCAACTGATGCCGGTGTTGGACGGGGACGGCGGTTGGCCCCAGTTCTGGGTCCAGTGCCACCAGCCGTTGATGGGCGCGCCGTCGCCGATGCAGGCGAACCAGCCCTGGTAGCCGACGCTGATCTTGCCGACCACGTCGCCCGGCGGGCTGGCCGCTGCCGCGCTCTGGGAGAGTACGGTCTCGGTCGCTCCGACGGTTCCCACCGCGGTGGCCGCGATCGCGGCCCGTAAGAAGACTCTGCGTGTGACACCCATCTGGACTCCTCTGGACTCCGCTTCGGTGGTCGGTGCCGCCGAGCGCGCTCGCGCTCGGCGGCACCCTCGGGTCGGATCAGGTGTTCCAGACCTGGAACTCCGAGATCTGACCGGCCGGCCAGCCGTTGTTCGCAGTGATGTTCACCCGGACGTACCGCTGGGTGGTCGCGGTGAACGTGATGGTGACCGTGTTGTTGGTGGCGGGGTCGAAGGTGTACGTGGCCGACGACTTGATGGTGGTGAAGGCGGCGCCGTCGGTGCTGCCCGCCAGGGACAGCGTCTGGTTACGGGCGCCCCAGCCGGCCGGGAGCTGGAGGACGACTCGGCCGGCGCTCCGCGCAGAACCGAGATCCACCTGCACCCACTGCGGGAAGGCGTTGTTGGCGCTCTCCCAGTAGCTGCCCTGGTTGCCGTCCGTCACGTTCGACGACGCGTACACGTCGGTGTGGCTGGACTCGGTGGTGGCCGCGCCTGCTGCCAGGTTCCTGCTCACCGTGCCGGCGCCGGTGCCGGTCAGCGCGACCGTGGTCGTGCCGTTCGACGCGTTGCTGGCGATGCTCAGATCGCCGGTGCGGGTGCCGGACGCGGTGGGCCCGAACGTGACGTTCACCGTGCAGGAGGCGTTCGCCGCGATCGACGTCCCGCAGTTGTTGGTCTGCGAGAAGTCGCCCGTGACGGTGATGCCGGAGACGGTCGCGGCGGCGGTACCGGTGTTGGTCACCGTGACCCTCTGCGCGCTGCTGGTGGTGTTGAGCGCCTGGGTGGGATACGACAGTGACGTCGGGCTGGCCGACAGGGTCGCCGGCGAGGAGCCCCCGTCACTGGGGAACACCTCGAAGTCCGACAACTGGGCTGCATTCCAGCCTGTGTTGGCGGTGATGTTCACCCGCACGTATCTCGCTGTGGCGGCGCTGAACGTGATGGTCACCGTGTTGTTGTTGGTGTTCGGATCGAAGGTGTATCCGGCCGATGCCTTGATCGTGGAGAAGCTCGAACCGTCCGTGGATCCCTGCACCGACAGGGTCTGCGTGCGAGCCGACCACGCCGTCGCCGACGGGAGCTTGAGCACGACCTTGCCGACGCTGTAGTTCTGGCCGAGGTCGACCTGGGCCCATTGCGGGAACGAACCGTTCGCGCCCTCCCAGTACGTCGACGCGTCCGGGTCGGTGAGGTTCGAGGCGACATACGGACTGTTGCTCGAACTCGCCGACGCCGGCCGCCCGGCGGCGACATTGGTGGTGCTGTCGATGCCGCTGCCGGTCAAGGAGACGACGGTCGGGCTGTTGTTGGCGTTGCTGGTGACGGTCAGGTTGCCGGCACGGGATCCGCCTGTGGTGGGCTTGAACCCGACGCTCACCGTGCAGGACGCACCGACCGCGAGGGTGGAGCAGTTGTTGGTCTGGCTGAAGTCACCGGTCGCCGCGACGCCCGAGACGGTCGCCGATGCGGTGCCCGAGTTCGTCACCGTCACCGTCTGCGCGGTGGCCGACGAGCCGACGACCGTAGCGGCGAAGGACAGGCTCGCCGGGTCGGTGTTCAGCACCGGGCCCGGCGCTGTGCCGGTACCGGAGAGGCTGACGGTGTTGGTGATCCCGCCCGCGTCGACGGTCAGAGCGCCGCTACGGTTGCCGGTCGCGCTCGGCGCGAACTTCACGCTGACGGTGCACGAGCCGTTCGCCGCGATCGACGAGCCGCACGTGTTGGTCTGGGAGTAGTCACCGCCGGCGGAGATCGACGAGACGGAGGCGGCGGTGTTGGTCGGGTTGGAGACCGTCACGGTCTGTGCGGCGCTCGTCGAACCGGTCGCGACCGAGCCGAAGTTCAGCGCGCCGGGGGTGGCCGTCACGCCTTCGGGCGGGTAGGGCGGGTAGACCGGAGCCGGCCAACCGCCGCAGTACGGCGTTCCGCTGATGCCGGAGTTGCCGCCGCCGTCGGTGACGACGAAATTGCCGCCCGAGCAGTTGTACACCGGCGACGAGTAACCGACGTCGGTTGCCGTGACGTTGGTGAACTTGGCGGCGCCACCGGTCTGCTCCTGGAGGGCGAAGGTGCCGGTTCCGGCGATGGTGACGTTGTTGAGATTGACCCCGCTGATGGTGCCCTCGACCCACTGGACCGCCTCGTACGGACTCTGCTGGATCAGCGCGTTGGTCACGTTGATGGGGCCGGTGATCGCGCCCTGGCTGCCGTCGAACCACAGTGCTCCGACCCCGAACTGCCAGTTCGGGTCGAGGCTGCCGGCCCGGATCATGGTGTTGTCGGAGATCGTGGTGGTGCCGACCGGCGTCGACGTGAAGCGCTGTCCCACGTGGATGCCGCCGCCCTGGGCGAGGCCGGTGTCCACCACGCGGTTGCCGCTGACCGTGTTGTCGTGGCCACCGTAGATCGCGATGGCGTTGGCGAGGATCTGCAGTGACACGGTGTTGTTGGAGATCGTGTCACCGGCGTCGGCACCGATACCGGAGTCCGCCCAGGTGGCGATGCCGTCGTCACCGGTGTTGCGGATGTCGCTGTTGGTCACCTTCGAGTTGGTGACGGCGCCGTGGAAGTTGATGCCGTCCGCTGTGGTGTCCCGGATGCGCATGCCGGTGAACGTCAGCCCGTCCATCGGCCCGTCCATCCAGGCGCCGACCTTCATGTGGTCGATCCACAGGCTGGAGACGGTCGAGTTGCTCATCGCGCCGCCGATGCCGTTGACCTGCGCGCTGTCGTCGCGTTCCTGCACATTGCCGAAGATCGCGAAGTTCTGCAGGCGCACACCGGTGCTCGCCGAGGGCGCGGAGTTGCCGTAGAAGCCGGGGGCCGTGCCGGTGACGGTCGAGTACCACATGCCGGCGCCGGCCATCGTGACGTTGTTGACACTGATGTGGCCGGGGATGTTGTAGGTGCCCGGCGGGATCCACACGGTGCCGCCGGGGCCGGCCGCGCTGATCGCGGCGTTGAACGCGCTGGTCGCGTCGGCGACACCGGTTGAGTCGGCGCCCTTGCTGGTCACCGACACCGACCCCGCGGGCGCGGTCAGGGCGGCGCCGACCTGCTCGAAGTCGGCAAAGTCGATCGTGTACGAGGAGGCGGTGTCCCCCGCATCGACCTGCAGCTTGAAGGTCGTTCCCGCCGGATACGTGGTGGAGAACAGGCGGTGGGCCTCGTCGTAGAAGTGGTGTGGGTTGCTGCCCGGCGTGTTGGTGAAGGGGTAGCTGCCGTAGTACCAGCTGTAGGCGTTGGTCAGGGTGAAGTCGGGCTGCTTGACGCCGTCGATGTACAGCGACAGCGCGGCGGTGTAGACCGAGCCGCCCGAGGTGTCGGGGATGCTGTAGCGGAAGTTGATCGAGTTGGTCGCCACCGGCGTGGTGAACGTGACGTACTTGCCGGTGCCCTGCAGCGTCGTCGCCTTGCGGTACGACGCCTCGTCGGCCAACTGGCCCTGGGTGTAACTCGGGCCGATGGGCGTGCCGTTGGTAGCGGAGTTCTCCGCCTGCACCTCGACGTACGGCAGACTCGCGCCGCTGCCGCCGGTGGCGGTGGACGCCGCCCAGGCGGGTTGGACGGCCAGAGCGACGACGCCGACGGCAGCCAGCATCGCGGTGCTGACCGCCCAGACGAGGGCGCGTCTCAGATCTCGGATGGAATGGAACACTTGCCACTCCTTTCATCACGAAATGCCGGAACTGTGCCGCTGACGCCGCCAGGAAGGGAGGGACGGGACTCAAAGGGAGAGGGGGGAGGCAAGGGGCGGTAACGACGCGTGGGGGACCGTAATATCGTCGACATGGACACGCAAGAAGCAGACAGAACATTGCAACAATAAAAATGCAGCATGCAAGATCTAATGTGTCGTCTCGAGACTGCGCCCAGCACCGGGCCGCGCAGGCCGCACACATGGCGGTGCCGCCGGACGGAGTGTCCGGCGGCACCGTGGGGAGGGTGGGGTCAGGAGGCCCAGATCTGGAATTCGGAGACCTGGCCCGCGGGCCAGCCGTTGTTGGCGGTGATGGTCACACGGAAGTAGCGCTGGGTGACGGCGGGGAAGGTAAGCGTGACGGTGTTCTTGGTGTTCGGGTCGAAGGTGTAGGCGCCCGAGGACTTCAGGGTGGTGAAGGCGGTGCCCTCGGTGCTGCCGCCGAGGGTCAGGGTCTGGGTGCGGGCGCCCCAGGTGGCGGGCAGCTGCAGGACCACGCGGGAGGCGCTCCGGGCCGAGCCCAGGTCGACCTGGACCCACTGTGGAAACGTGTTGTTGGCGCTTTCCCAGTAGGAGCCCTGGTTGCCGTCCGTCACGTTCGACGACGGGTATACGTCGGTGTGGCTGGACTCGCCGGTGGGCTTGCCTGCGGCGAGGTTGGTCCCCGTGGTGTCGATTCCGGTGCCCGAAAGGCCCACCGTGGTGGGGCTGTTGGACTGGTTGCCGGTCAGGTTGAGAGTGCCTGTGCGGGTGCCTGAGGCGGTGGGTCTGAAGGTGACGGAGACCGTGCAGTTCGCTCCGGCGGCCAGGGAGGTGCCGCAGGTGCTGGTCTGGGCGAAGTCACCGCCGACGGTGACCCCGGTGATCGAGGCGGTGGCGGTGCCGGAGTTGGTGACCGAGACGGTCTGCGCGGTGCTGGTCGTGTTCACCGCCTGGTCGGCGAAAGTCAGCGATCCGGGAGACGCGGTCAGGGTGGCCGACGGCGAGCCGCTCCCCGCGGCGAAGCCGAGGTGGTTGATGTTCCAGCCGCCGCTGTCCTGGTTGAGAGTCAGAATCTGCCGGCCCGCGGGCAGGACCACATGCGTGGTCACAGTGGCCCATGTCTGCCAGTCGCCGGTGGCGGGCAGGTCGACGGCTCCGGTGAGGTCGGTGCCTGCGGCATCCGACAGGTGCAGCGCGCCGGTCACCGCGGACGGGGCCGCGACGCGGAGGCCGAGGGTGTAGGAGCCGGCCGTGGCGACGTCCACGGTGTACCGGAACCACTGTCCGCCCCCGGTCCACCCCAGGTTGTAACCGCCGCCGGTGTCCGAGGTGTTGTCCAGGTCCACCCCGTCGGCTCGGTAGGCGTTGGCATTGCCGTTGACGGAGGTGACGTTGTAGGCCACCCCCTGGCCGCCGGTGTCGTAGTCCTCCGCCTGCACCGTGCCGGGCACGGCGGCAGGGGTGCCGCCGTAGGGACCCTCGGGAGCGGCCGGCGGCCAGTGGTTGTCGCTCACTGTTGCGACGAACCCGCTGGAGTTGTTGACGAAGGCCGAGGCACCGGAGCCGAGCCCAGTGACCGTGTTGCCGGTGATCGTCGCGGAACCGGTGGGCGCGGGGTAGAACGGCGGCGAGATCGCGATGCCGTTGCGGCCGGGGTCGCTGACGGTGTTGTCCTGCAGCAGGGTGTTGGTCGAGGTGGAGAAGCCGATCCCGTCGTAGAGGGAGTCGGTGACGGTGTTGCCGGTCACCGTGACCTTGTCGACGATCCCGGTGTTCTGTCCGTCGCCGCCGTTGCCGATGTGCAGGGCGGGCTGACCCTGGCTGTAGGCGTTGCCGCCGGAGCGGACCACGATGTTGCCCGTCACGGTCGCGGACAGCAGGTCACTGCCGTTCACACCGAAGCGCCCGGCGCCCAGACCGATGTAGCGGGCCGTGTCGCTGATGTAGTTGTTCTTGACCTGGTGGCCGCTGCCCCCGTAGATCCCGACACCCTTGCCGCCCCACGGGGCGATCGAGGTGTTGTCGCTGACGGTGACATCGCTCATCGGGTTGTAGTAGGTCTTGGAACCGTCGCTGTTGGTGTTGTAGTTCACCGAGTTGATGGCTATCGCGTCGTCCCCGGTGCCGCGGACGAAGTTGTTGGTGACCGTCAGGTTGTTGCCGGTGTCCGCGCCCAGCGACACGTTGTTGACGTTGATCCCGTCCGCCCAGATCGACGTCAGCCTGCTGTTCTGCACCTTCCCGCCGGTGCCGGAGGCCCAGAAGCCCGACATGGCGTGCTGGGTCCAGATGCCGTCGGCCAGCCAGCCGGTGCCGGTGGTGTCCATCGCGCCGCCGTCCCCGCCGATGGTGCTCCGGCTGACGGCGTTGGCGTCGATGTGGAAGTTCCGCACGGTGCAGGAGGTCAGGTCGAACAGGGCCGCCAGCGGCGTGCTGTTGGGGACCGGGACGTCACGGTAGACCGTGCTGTACCACAGGCCCGCGCCCGCGATGGTGATCCCCTGTGCGTTCAGTCCCGCGGTGCCCTTCACGTAGAAGGTGCCCTGGGGGATCCACAGGGTCTTGCCCTGCTGCTGGGCCTGGTCGATGCAGTTCTGGATGGCGGCCCGGCTGTCCACCGACTGGCTGTCGGCCGCGCCGTTGGTCGGAGTGTTGTCCGCCACCGCGCCGCAACTCGTGATCGAGATCGAGTTCACCGGCTGCGTCTGCGGCGCCGGTGGGTTCTCCACGTCGACGGAGTCCACGTCGTAGAAGGACGCGCTGTTGTCGGAGTCCTTGCACAGCGAGAACGTGGCGCCCGCCGGGATCGGGGACCCGGTGACGAAGGTGTGCGACTCGTCCCAGAAGACCCTCGGGTCGCCGTCCGCCGGGTTCTGGTTGTCGCTCGTGTTGTAGTTGCCGTTGCCCTCGTACACCCAACTCTGCCGCGAGTTGAGGTTCAGCTCCTGCCGGAACACTCCGTTGACGTACAGGTTCAGCGTTCCGGTGACACCACCGCCGGATGCCGAATCCGGGATGCTGGCGCGGACGTTGATGAAGGAGATCGGCTGCCCGGTGGTGTTCGTCCACTGCACCGACTGGCCCGTGCCGCCCAGGTGGACATAGGAATGGCCCGAAGCCTCCAAGGCGGCGCTCGAGTACTGCGTCGTCGGGGCCGAGGTCAGCGACCGGACGGCCGCACCCCCGCCCGGCGTTCCCGCCTCGGCCTCGTAGACCGAGAACGGCTTCGTCGCACCCATCGCCGCGCTCGCTGCCGCCTGCGCCTGCCGGGGAGCGTGGGCCGTCGGGTCGGCCCAGAGCGCCTTGGAGGGCGGCGCCTCCTGTGTGGCGGCGGCCGGTAAGACGGACACGCACATCGCGCCGACCGCGGCGACGGCGGCCACCGCCAGTCGCCGGGGTCTGGGGATCGTCAGCATCTGATGCTCCTTCAAGGAGTGCGGGAAACCGGCGCCCCGACCGTACAGAGCCCTCATCCACCCCGCTAGATTCTGACGAACTGAAGAATGAGCCATGCAAGCAATTGCAAGTTTCTTACTGAAGTCCGCAAATATCGGATGGAGCGCGACATGGCCTCTCGGCGCCTTGCCGGTGCAGAAATTCCCATCCAAGGTCTGCACCTGCAGAAGGTCGCGAACGGCCATTGATCGCGGGGGGCGTGTCAGGCTGGTGGACCGTGCTGTTGCGATTGCCCTACCTCGCCGCGTCGAGCGCGTTCGCCTTCATACGGCTGCTACCGATGACCGCTGTGGACCTGACGAGCGAGAGCAGCGCATGGGGAGATCGCCGCATCCACGGCTGGCCCGCCGCGCTCGGCATCAAGGTCGCCGCTCGACCATCTGGGAGATCCGCAAAGAACACGGCATCCCGGCGACGCCCGAACGGCAGAGCACCGCAACCAAGCCGACGCCCTGCTCGCATGCGAGCTCTTCGAGACCCGCACCCCGACCGGGACTCGCCTGTACGTCTTCGCGGTCATCGAGCATTCAACGAGGCCCATCCGGATCCTCGGCGCCGCCGCGTCGACGGTGAACTGCTGGGCGTACCGGTCGTCTCCGCGCGAGCGGAGGTGTTCCTGCGTCGTCATCCGTAGACGGGCCGCATGACGCGCCTTGACGGAGTCAAGGCGCGCTTTCGGCCTGTGCAAGTGGGCTGGTCCCCATCCGGTCCCCAAGAATGATCAAAAGGCCGTTTCAGATGCTCTCTGAAACGGCCCCTGACCTGCGACTTCGTAAAGTCGGGACGACAGGATTTGAACCTGCGACCCCTTGACCCCCAGTCAAGTGCGCTACCAAGCTGCGCCACGTCCCGGTGCGTTCACCCGCGGTGTTCCGCGTGATCGTGCGAACAGAACTTTACCCCACGCCGGGGGCTGCTCCGAAGGGGGCGCGGGGCGCGCGACAATCGGGGCATGAACGCAACATCCGGAGGTCGGCGGGGCGACGGGCGGGATCGGGACACGACGGGGCGGGCGCGCAACGCCCGGCCGCGGGACGGACTGGGACGGCCGCTGCCGTACGGCGCCGACGGCGTGGAGCGGCAGCCGGAGGGAGTCGTCCGCGGCCCCGAGGAAACGGTCACCGAGGCGCAGGCGCTGTTGGACGCGGGGAAGCCGTTCCACGCGCACGAGGTCTTCGAGGACGCCTGGAAGTCGGGCCCCGAGGGTGAGCGCACGCTCTGGCGAGGGCTGGCGCAGCTCTCGGTGGGGCTCACGCACGCGGCCCGTGGGAACACGACGGGCGGTGCCCGGCTGCTGCGGCGCGGGGCCGGGGCGGTCGAGGAGTGGGCGGCGGGGGCGGACGGCCGGGACCGTCCGCATGAGCTGGACCTCGCCGAACTCGCCTCCTGGGCACGGGAGCTGGCGGCGGTCGTGGAGCGTGAGGGTGCCGCGATCAGCGCGGTGACGTGGGCGCCCCGGCTGCGGGGGCGCCGGGACTGACGGGTGCGGTGGCGCCGATGGGCGCGCGGTGCGTGCGGCGTCACCCGGGTGCGGTGCGTCCGCTGTCAGTGGCGTGCGGCAGACTCGGGGTGTGCGAAAGATTCATGTCATCGGCATCGGTGCGGGCGACCCCGACCAGCTCACCTTGCAGGCGGTCAAGGCGCTGAGGAGCACGGACGTGTTCTTCATCCTGGACAAGGGCGAGGTGAAGTCGGACCTCGTCCAGCTGCGCCGTGACATCCTCGACGCGCACATACCGGAGGGGTCCTACCGCCTGGTCGAGGCGCGCGACCCGGACCGCGACCGGGCCGCCGGCGGCTCCGCCTACTCCCCCGCCGTCGGGGACTGGCGCAGTGCCCGGGCCGACATCTACCAGCGGCTGATCGCGGAGGAGCTGGGCGAGGACGAGAGCGGCGCGTTCCTGGTGTGGGGGGATCCCGCGCTGTACGACAGCACGCTCGGGATCCTGGAGGAGATCCTGGAGCGGGGCGCCGTGGCGTTCACGTACGAGGTCGTGCCCGGCATCAGCAGCGTCTCCGCGCTGGTCGCCCGTCATCGCACCGGGCTGAACCGGGTGGCCCGTCCCGTCCAGATCACCACGGGGCGGCGGCTCGCGGAGGGCTTCCCCGAGGGTGTCGACGACGTGGTCGTGATGCTCGACGCCCATCAGACCTTCCGGCAGTACGCCGACGAGGACATCGACATCTACTGGGGCGCCTACATCGGTACGCCCGACGAGATCCTGGCCTCCGGTCCGATAGCCGAGACGGCCCCGCGCATCGAGCGGCTGCGGGCCGAGGCACGCGATCGCAAGGGCTGGATCATGGACACGTATCTGCTGCGCAGACATCCGCGCGGGTAGCGGGATCGGCCGAGCGGGTCGCCCACCCGGACCCGGGAACTGGAGTCCAGCGGTGCGAGCTGACCGGCCCCTCCGTCATCGAGGGCCGAGATCCAGCCGGGCCAGGGCCGACGGCACGTCCGGCACGGCGGTGACGTCCGCCGGGAGCGGGGGGCGGCGTACGACGACCACGGGGAGGGCGAGGTCGCGTGCGGCGGTCAGTTTGGCGACTGTCGCGTCTCCTCCGCTGTCCTTGGTCACCAGTACGTCGACGCGGTGTGCGCGCAGCAGGGTCTTCTCGTCGTCGGGTGTGAAAGGTCCACGGGCGAGCAGCACTTCCATGTCCTGGGGCATCGGCGGCTCGGGGGACTCCACCGTACGGACGAGGAAGTGGAGCTCGGAGAGGTGGGCGAAGGCCGCCAGGCCCAGGCGGCCCGTGGTGAGGAAGACACGGCGGCCCAGGGACGGGAGGAGTGCGGCGGCCTCGGGGAGGGAGCCGGCCCAGTGCCAGCGGTCGTCGGGGCCGGGGGTCCAGCCGGGGCGGCGCAGCACCACGGCCGGGATCCCCGTGGCCACGGCGGCACGCGCCGCGTTCGCCGTGATGCCGGCGGCGAAGGGGTGGGTGGCGTCGACCACGGCGTCCACGCGGTGCTCGCGCAGCCACCGTGCCAGCCCGTCCTCCCCGCCGAAGCCCCCGACGCGGACGTCCCCGTCGAGCGATCCCGGCCGGGAGACGCGCCCCGCCAGGGACGTCGTCACGCGGACACCTGGGCGCGCCGCCAGTTCGGCGGCGAGTCGGCGTGCCTCGGTGGTGCCGCCGAGGACCAGGACGTGGGGGGACATGGCGTCGAGCCTACGAGGTGGTCAGCGCAACAGGAGCTGTACCCCGCCCACCACGGTCGCCGCGATGACCAGCCGCTCGAACAGGATCTGGTTGATGCGGTGCACGGCCCATTTACCGAGGAGCGCCCCCGGCACGACGAAGATCGCGAGTGCCGCGTCCAGGAGCAGCGAATGCCAGTCGATGAGCCCGAGGCCCACGCTGAAGGGCACCTTGGAGACGTTCACGATCAGGAAGAAGAAGGCCGAGGTGCCCAGGAAGCCGAGTTTGCGGAAGCCGGCCGACAGGAGGTACATCGACATCACCGGGCCGCCCGCGTTGGCGACCATCGTGGTGAAGCCGCCGAGGACGCCGTACGAGCGGGCCTTGACCCGGCCGGCCCGGGTCGAGACCGAGTCGGGTTCCTCGTCCTGGGCGGCGGCCCGGCGGCGCCACATCGTCACCGCCGCCATCAGCAGCAGGATCGCACCGATCGAGGTCCGTACCATCCCGTCGTCGGCCCACACCAGGAACAGCGTGCCGAACACGACGCCCGCGGCGACCGCCGGGAACAGCCGCCACAGCGTGGGCCAGTGGGCGTGCCGCCGGTAGGTGAGCACGGCGAGCACGTCCCCGACGATGAGGAGGGGCAGGAGCACGCCGGTCGAGGCGCGGGCGGGCAGCACGGCGGCGAAGATCGCCAGGCTGACCGTGTTGGCGCCGCTCACGGCGGTCTTCGAGAAGCCGACGAGCAGGGCCGCGGCGGCGAGCGCGGCGAACTCCCAGATGGATATGTGCCAGAGCGTCATCGTGTTCATGCGGGAACCGATGCTAGGCGCACGCATGTCCTGACGTAAGGACCGTCTCGCCAGGTGACCCCTGCGACGGCGGATGGACCCGTGGGTCGGGGCCCCGGAGAATCCCCCCGCCCGGCCCAACTCCCGTGGCAGACTGCTCGAACATCAACACGAGCGTGAGCAGAGGAGTGCCGCATGACCGCGACCGGGCCTTCCGCCCAGCGGATCGACACCAGCAGGCCGCACCCGGCACGGATGTACGACTGGTTCCTCGGCGGCAAGGACAACTACCCGGTCGACGAGGAACTCGGGCGGCGGATCATTTCCACGGACCCGAGCGCTCCCCGCTCGGCCCGCAGCAACCGCTGGTTCATGCAGCGCGCCACCCGCTGGCTGGTCCGGGAGACCGGCATCCGCCAGTTCCTCGACATCGGCACCGGCATCCCCACGGAGCCGAATCTCCACCAGATCGCCCAGGCCGCCGTCCCGGACGCGCGGGTCGTCTACATCGACAACGACCCGATCGTCCTCGCCCACGCCGAGGCCCTGCTGCGCGGCACCCCCGAGGGCGTGACGGAGTACATCCAGGCCGACGCGCGGGAACCGGGGAAGATACTCGAACAGGCCGCCCAGGTCCTCGACTTCGACCGGCCCATCGCGCTGTCGCTGATCGCCCTGATGCACTTCATCGCCGAGGAGGACGGCGCGTACGACCTGGTGGACACCCTGGTCGACGCGCTGGCGCCGGGCAGCTGTCTGGTCCTGTCCGCGTTGACCGGCGACTACGACCCCGTGACGGTCGCGACCGGTATCTCGGCGTACGCGGCGGGCGGCGTGACCCTCGTGGCCCGCTCGCACTCCGAGGTCAGCCGCTTCTTCCGGGGACTCGACCTCGCCGACCCCGGGGTGGTGTCGGTGTCGAAGTGGCACCCCGAGCTCGCGCTGGACGAGGACGAGATCGACGACTCGCCCGTCCCGCTGTACGGCGCGGTCGGTTTCAAGTCCCCCCGTTCCTGAGGAACCCGCACACCCACCCCGCTCCTGGCCCAGAGCGATCCCACCGTCGCGCCCGATGTTGGCGACTGCCCCCTGAACGAAGGCAGGCCATCGCGCAAGCCTCCCTGGTGAACGGACAGTTCGACGAGGACCACGGATCCCGGTAGACCGGCGATGACCTTGAGCTTGTACCGTGCGGGCGGTGGCGACCGGGGAAGCGGGAGGCGGGCTGTGGGAGCGGATCACCGTGTGGGGGATGTCCTGTTGGTCTCGTGCCCGTACACCGACGCACGGGTCACCCGTCTCACCCGACGGGAAGTGGTCGTCGAGTGGCCGTGGTGGGAGGTGGACCCGGAGTGCGACTGGATCGAGTGGAACGGTCAGGTGGCCCTGGCAGGCGATCCGGCCTCGTACGACTGGGACTTGGAGCTGTTCCGCACCGAGCCGCCGCCCCGGCACCTCGATGTCGGCGCGGTGTGCAAGGTCGGCATCCCTCCCACGGTGGTGCATGTGATGAGCGTCGAACGGATGGATCCACCGCTGGAGACAGGACGTCTCCCCCGTCTGGGGACGCAGGTGATGGTGCTGCGCGCGGGACAGTCGCACGATCCCGACCTGGAGTGGCCGGGCTACGGGATCGCCCCCGACGACGGGATCCCGATCGCCCTCGACCTGCTGCTGCGCCCGTACGCCTGCCTTGTGGCGGGTGACGAGGTCGCGGACGCCGCGGGGCGCGCCTGGCGGTTCGACGCGCCGTGGGACTGGCACCCGTTCGACGGTCAGGAGCCCTCCGAACCCGCCTGGCCGCTCAGTCTCCTGACCCGCGACGGCCACCCCGACGACGCGGCGGCGACCGTCGTGGCGCGGGCGACGCGCAGCGGTTCGCACGAGCAGGAACTCGCCCGCTGGGTGGAACTGACCCAGGCCAGACCCACCCGCCTCGTCGTCGTACGGGACCCGGCCCGGCAGCCGAACCACTGACCCTGGAACGCCCCAACATCCTTTTTGCCCCGAGGGGTTCCGCCGGTTCGCGCGTAAACAGAAACGACGCTGCCGGCGACACCTGAGGATCAAGGAGCAGGGGACGACATGAGATTCCTGGAGCGTGAGCGCGCGGCCCTCGCCAAACTGCTGCCCGGCCTCGACGAGAGTCTGAGGGCCGTACCGCTGATGACACTGGAGGGACCGAAGAGCCCCGGCATCGGGTTGTTCAGGGAGGCGGGCGGGCCGGGTCTGCTGGCCCCGACCGCCTTCCAGGGCCGGGGTGCCAGCGCGTTGGAGACCCTGCGGGTGCAGCGCGCGCTGGGCAGCCGTTCGCCCTCGCTCGCGGTGGCGACGACGATGCACCACTTCTCGATGGCCACGCTGGTCGGGCTGAGCGACTCCGGCGAGGGGCTGGAGTGGATGCTCGTGCAGGGCGTCGCGTCCGAGAACCGGCTGATGGCGTCCGGCTTCGCCGAAGGACGCAGCGGCACCGGCATCCTGTCGCCCTCCATGTCCGCCACCGTGACGCCCGAAGGGGTGCGGATCACCGGCGTGAAGCGGCCGTGCAGCCTCGCCCGTTCCATGGATCTGCTCACCGCCAGCGTGCTGGTGCCGTGCGAGGAAGGCGAAGGAGAGGAGCTGGCCGTGGCGCTGGTTCCCGCCGAGAGCGAGGGGCTGAGCGTCAGCGGCTTCTGGTCGAGCACCTTCCTGGCGGGCGCCGAGAGCGACCAGGTGACGTTGGACAACGTACTGGTCCCGAAGGAACTCCTGGTGCGCACGGCCTCGCCGGCCGGGGCCCGTCTCGACGAGGTGCAGACCGCCGGCCTGGTCTGGTTCGAGCTGCTGATGACCGGCAGCTACCTCGGCGCCGCGAGCGCCCTCGTCGAGCGGGTGCTGCTCAACGACCGGGTGCCCGACGCCGAACGGGTCCGGCTGCTGGTGGAGATCGAGGGCGCGACGGCGACGGTCGAGGGCCTCGCCCGCCGGGTGGACGAGGGCACGCCCGACGAGTCCGCGCTCGCCGACTCCCTCTACGCGCGCTACACCGTGCAGGACGCCCTCGCCCGGATCGTGCCCCGGTCCGTCGAACTGCTGGGCGGGCTCAATTTCATGACCTCGGACGAGGTCGGATACCTCGCCGCCTGCGCCAACGGCCTCGCCCTGCACCCGCCGTCGCGCTCGCGGATGACCGGGCCGCTGTCCGCGTACCTCGCCGACGAGCCGCTGACCATCGCCTGAACCCGGCCCCGCCAGGAGCGCCCCGCAGGGGCGCGGGCAACGGCGCGACCAGCCACGAACAACCCGCAGTCGCCGCCGGACAACAAGAACCGAGCTCATAGGCGCCCGGCGCGCGCGAAACCCCAGCACCCGAACACCCGCCCGCCCGTCCGTCCGTCCGGCAGGACCTACGCTCACTCGACCGAGGGGATCACCGCCATGCCTCTGCCCCGACCCCGGCCCAGCGCTCCGACCAGCCCGCGACCGCCCGCGAAACGCCCCACGATTCTGCTCACCGGCGGCGCCGGGGTACTCGGCAGAGCCCTGATCGAGGAGCTGTCGCCGGATTTCGGAATCGTCTGCCTGCGCCATCGCACGCCGGTGAACGACCACCGGGTCCGTGAGGTCCGCGCCGATCTGCTGGAACCCGGACTCGGCCTGGCCCAGGCCGACTTCACCCAGCTCATCGCCGAAGTGGACCTGGTGGTGCACTCCGCCGCCGCCACCAACTGGAAGGCGGAGCCGGACCAGATCCGGCGTGCCAACCTCGACGGCACGATCGCGATGCTCGACCTCGCCGCCCGCGCCGAGGCTCCGTTCTTCCACATGAGCACCGCCTTCGTCGCCAACCCGCTGGCGCCGGAGGAGCAGGAGCGCTTCCCGGGTGCCGCCGCGTACCTCGCCTCCAAGACGGCGGCCGAACAGGTCGTGCGCGACGCCTCGGTGCCAGGCGTGATCATGCGCCCGTCGGTGGTGATGGGTGACTCCGTCACCGGCCGGATCGCCGGCATGCAGGGGCTGACGCGGGCCCTGGGTGCCATCGTGAAGGGGCAGGTGCCGGTGCTGCCGGGAGCACCGGACGCGCGGATCGACATGGTGCCCCAGGACATCGTCGCGCGCGCGGTGGGTGACCTGGTGAGGGCCGGTGTCACGGGCGGCGAGTACTGGCTGACGGCCGGCACCGAGGCGCTGCTCCAGCGTGAAGTGGTGGACACCTGCCTGGAGTTCGCCGACCAGTGGGGACCGCGTCCGCATCCGCCCCGGCTCATCCCGCTGGAGTCGGTGCACCGACTGCTGCTGCCGCTGATCGAGGGCCCCACGTTCCCGGAGTCGCTGCGCCGCCGCTTCCAGACGTACGCGGAACTGCTGCTGGTCTTCCAGCGGGCCCTCCCCTTCGAATCGTCCCTAGGATCGCCGCACTGCGGCACGGCCCTCTCGAAGGACGACCTCCGGCGGGCGCTGGTCCGCAACCTGGCCGCCTGGTCCACCGGGCGCGGCGGCATGCGCACCCGCCTGCGTCCGGGGCCCGCCCAGGACACGGCGGCGAGGTCCCAGCCCGCGCAGGCCACCCACACGCAGGAGCTGGCGTCATGACGGCGGCCCCCGCCCCCGCCGTGGCGCCCGCCGCCGGATCCGTGGCACCGGCCGCCGACCCCGCCACGGACCGTGCGCACATCGCCCGCCTCTACCGCGAGCACCTCTCCTCCGGCCGCTCCGTCCTCGGCACGGTGCTCGGCGGCATGCTGGAGACGGCGTCCGACGGCGCGTGGGTGTTCACCGAGGACGGCCGCCGCTACCTCGACTTCGGCGGGTACGGGGTCTTCATCCTCGGGCACCGGCACCCCCACGTGACCGCGGCCGTGCACCGCCAGGTGGACACCCATCCGCTGGCCGGGCGGGTCTTCCTGGAGCCCGTCGCGGCCCTCGCCGCCGAGGCACTGGCCGCACGGACCCCGCCCGGCCTCGACCACGTCCACTTCGTGAACTCCGGCACGGAGGCCACCGAGGCCGGTCTGAAACTGGCCCGGGCGCACGGGCACACCGCCCTCGTCTCCACCGTCGGCGGCTATCACGGCAAGACCCTGGGCGCGCTGACCGCCACCGCCAACCCGAAGTACCAGCAGCCGTTCCAGCCGCTGCTGCCGGACAGCACGGCGATCCCGTACGGGGACACGGCCGCGCTGGAAGCGACGCTCGCCGAACTCGGCCGCCGAGCCTGCGTGATCGTCGAGCCCGTGCAGGGCGAGGGCGGCGTACGCATTCCGCCGCCGGGCCATCTGGCGGAGGTGAGCCGGCTGTGCCGGACGTACGGGGCCTTCCTGATCATCGACGAGATCCAGACGGGCCTGGGCCGGCTGGGCTCGTGGTGGGGCATGGACGCCGAGGGTGGCCTGCCCCCACAGCCCGACGTACTGCTCGTCGGAAAGGGACTCAGCGGCGGTGTCGTGCCGGTCGCGGCGATGGTCGCGACCGCGGCGGCATACGGGCCGTTCTCCCGCGACCCCTATCTGCACACCTCCACCTTCGCGGCCTCCCCGATCGCCTGCGCCGCCGCGCTCGCCGCGGTCGAGGCCCTGGACCGGGAGGATGTCGTCCCGCGTGCCAAGGCCCTGGGCGAGCGACTGCTCGCGGGCGTCCGGGCCGCCTGTGCCCCGTACACCGGCGGCCTGGTGCGCGAGGTCCGCGGGCGGGGGCTGCTGATCGGCCTGGAGTTCACCGAGGAACAGGCCGTGGGTGAACTGATCCTCGAACTCGTCGGGCGCGGCGTCCTCGTGAACCACTCCCTCAACGCCACCCGGGTGCTGCGGCTGACACCGCCCGCGATCGTCGGCGAGGAGGAGGTGCGGCTGTTCCTCACCGCCCTGACCGAGGCGCTGCGCGTCGTCGCGACCCACATCGGCTGACCCGTCCGCTACCGCCGACCCGTCCCTACCGTGGAAAGGCAACACCTCCCATGCGTCACGTGACCGTACGGCTGACCGCCCACGACGTCGACCCCGAGACCGCCTACCAGCGGATCCGTGATTTCCGCCGGTATCCCGAAGTCACCGAGACCGTCCGCGAGGTCGTGGTCCATCCGCCCCATGACGACGGCACGGTGGTGTCGGACTGGACCGTGCGCTTCAGGAACGGTCTGATGCGCTGGTCGGAACGGGACGCGTTCTTCCCGAAGACGCGGACCATCGGTTTCACCCAGCTCACGGGCGACTTCGAGCTGTTCGAGGGCACCTGGCGGTGCGCGTCCGGCCAGGACGGTACGGCGGTGACCTTCGACGCCGTCTTCGACCTGGGTATCCCCACGCTGGCGGAACTCCTCGACCCGGTCGCCGACTCGACGCTGCGCAGCAATATCGAGCGCATCCTGCGCGGGCTGCTCGGCAGGGTCACGCCCACCCCGGCCCAACTCGCCGACAGCGTCGCCCCCGCGCATGGCTGACCTCACCCTCGTGCCCCGCCGGCCCCGTCCCGACGGCCCGTCCGCCGCGGGCTGGGAAACCCTGCGGGACGAGCCCGGCCCCGACACGGTCCGCTGTCTCGGTCTCTACGCCAAGCTGACGGCCGGCGTCACGGTCGTCACGGCGCTGGACGGGGCGGGCCCGACCGGGATGACGGTCTCCGCGCTGACCTCCCTGTCGGCGCGGCCGCCACTGGTCCTCGCGTGTCTGCGCGGCAGTTCCCGCACGCTGACCGCCCTGCGGGAGCAAGGTGCCTTCGCCGTAAATGTGTTGACGGATCATCAGAGATCGGTCGCCGAACTCTTCGCCGACTCCTCCGTGCCGCCCGCCAGGCGGTTCGACGGCAGCCCGGTGCGCCGGGTGCTCGGCCTGCCGGTGCTCGTCGACGCACTCGCGTGGTCGGTGTGCCTGGTCGAGGACGTACGACCGTACGGGGATCACCACGCCGTCGTCGGACGGGTGATGGCGGTGGAGGTGAACGGCGGACGGCCGCTGCTCTGGCACGACCGAGCGTTCCATGCGCTGCCCGCGGCGACCACCGACTGAGCCCACCAGAAGTCAGGACGGAGGCCCGGCCGGGGCTTTTCCCCGGCCGGGCCTCCCCGTGTTCACAACCATTGCGCACACACGACCGAGGCCAAGGAGGCCCCATGTCCCTGCCCCGCATTCCCGGCGTGAACTCCGAGAGCGCCGCGACCGAACTGCTCAGGACGCCCGAGCGGCTGGCCGGCAACACCCAGTCCGGCGCGCACCGGCTGATCGCCGGACTCGACGGCGACCCCGAGACGGACGACTGGGGCCTGCCCCCGACACCGGAGCGTCCGCACCCGGTCGTCCTCGTGCACGGCACGCTCGGCGACCGGGAGTCCGTCTGGCGAAAGCTGGCGCCCGCGCTCCGAACGGCCGGGCACCACATCTTCCGCCTCAACTACGGTGAACTGCCCACGCTCCCCCGTCTGTACGGTCTCGGTGACATGCGCAAGTCCTCCCAGGAGCTCGCGGACTTCGTGGACCGGGTGCTGGTGGACACCAAGGCGTCCAAGGTGGACCTCGTGGGCCACTCGCAGGGCGGGATGCTCCCGCACTACTACCTCAAGTACCTCGGCGGGACCGGGAAGGTGCGCCGTGTCGTCGGGATCGCGCCCAGCAACCACGGGGTCGAGGTGGCGGGCCTGACGAAGCTGGTCCGCCAGGTCCCGGGTGTTCAGGCGGTCGTGGAGGACCAGGTGCTCTTCCGTATCAGCCCGGCCTTCACCCAGCTGCTGCACGACTCGGAGTTCGTGGGTGAGCTGGTGGCTCCGGGCGACACGGTGGACGGCGTCGACTACACCGTCATCTGGTCGACCCGGGACGAGCTGGTCCAGCCTCCCGAGGCCCAGCAGCTGAAGCCCTCCAGGCCGGAACACCCGGTCACCAACACCTGCCTCCAGCTCATCGCCCCGCAGAACCGGACCACCCACCTGGCCATGCCGTACGACCCGATCGTGGTGCGGGAGACACTCAAGGCACTGGCCGACTGAGTCCCGTACGACGCCGAAGCACCCGTACGACGATGGAATGGACGAAAGGGAGGGGGTGGTGCGGGCCCGGTCGGCCCGCACCACCCCCTCCTTCGCCCGGTCGGCTCAGAACGCCGTGCAGCGGCCCTTCTCACCGGGCCAGAAGCAGACCTGGCCGATGACGTCGAAGCCCGCGACGCCGTCCGGGGTGATCTTGTCGAATCGGGGTGTGGGGATCTGCAGCCCATTGATCCCGTCGCCGGCGAGCGGGCCGCTCGTCACGGTGCGCTCGGGCACAGGGCTGCCCTGCTTGAGGTCACCCTTGAAGTAGAGGCTGCCGACCTCACCCGTGTTCCAGGTGCCCACGCCGTTGCCCTCCACGGAGAAGGTCGGCGGCAGCACACCGAATCTTCCGGTGCCGTTGACGGCGAAGACGATGTCGGTCAGCTGTGGTGCCGCCCCATTGGGCGAGCGGCAGTCCAGGTACCCGATGTGCCCGGTCACCTCGGCCTCCTTGACCCGCACACTGAGCGGCGGACTGAAGTTCACCTCGGCGTCGAGGCGGCACACGAGGTCGGGGACCGGTGCGGCCCGTACAGCGGCCGGTTCGGCCTGGGCCGCGGGGGCGGCCAGGGCCGTGCCCGCGAGGAGGGCGGCGGTCAGCACCGACCTCCTGCCGAGGCGGGACAGCGGGGGCATCTTCGATTTCGCCTTCACCGAGAACGTCACTGCGTCTGGTTCCTTTCCTTCACGCCGTGGTCGTGGTGCCACGGAGAACTTCGCTCGCGGAGCCGAGGTGCTCGGCGAGGTCGCGGTACGACTCCAGGACGCCCGTCTCGACGTACGGGATCTCCCTCTCGACGCAGAACTGCTTGACGAGCGGATAGGCGCGGCGCAGCGCCGCCCTGGGCATGCCGGGGAAGAGGTGGTGCTCGATCTGGTAGTTGAGACCGCCGTAGAAGAAGTCGCCGATGTACCCGGTGGGCAGGGTGCGCGAGGTGAGGACCTGGCGCTCCAGCCAGCTCCACTCCTTGCCCACGCGGGTCGGCAGGCCCTTGTGGTTGACGGCGAAACCGAGGCCGAGCAGATACCCGAGGAGGACCTGGTGGACGGCGAGGAAAAGCAGGACGGACGGCCAGGGCAGGAGCACGAAGAGCGCGCCGAAGAACAGCACCGCGTGCAGCACCATCAGGCCGCCCTCCAGGAGGGGCTTGCGCAGCGCCCGGCGGCGCAGGGCGATGACGCCGGCGATGCGCAGCACCAGGGCTTCGAGGCCCAGCAGCGGGAAGAACAGATAGCGCTGGTTGGCGGCGAGGAAGCGGGCGAATCCCTTGCGGTCCTGGGCCTGTTCGGGTGCGAAGACGGCCACGCGGCGCAGGATGTCGGGGTCGAGCTCCAGGTGGTTGGGGTGGTTGTGGTGCCGGTTGTGATGCTGCACCCACCAGCCGAAGCAGACCCCGAGCATCAGGTTCCCGTGGACCAGACCGAGGGCCTGGATGAACCTGCGGGACCGGGTGATCTGACGGTGTCCCGCGTCGTGCACGATGAAGGCGAGCTGCTCGTGCCAGACGGCGAGCCAGACCGCGGCCAGGACCACCTTCCACCAGGTGCCGCCGGAGAAGACCAGCGCGGCCCAGCCGAGGGCGTTCATCAGCCAGACCACCGCGATCCCGGTCACGTACTGGCCCGTGCGGGGCCGCATGAGCCCGGCGGCCTGGACGCGCCGGGTCAGTTCGCGGAAGTCCTCGTCCTGCGCGGCCGGTTCATGCGGTGAGGAGTTGACTGCCGGGCTGTCGGTCATCGGTGTGCCACCGACCCTTCCGTTGTTGGACGCCCGCGATGCGGGCGGGTGTGCGCGGCCTGTTCACGAGGTCAGGCCCATGTCGGTGAGGCGCGCTTCCTGGGTGACGCGCGACCATTCCGCGGCGGCGAGCATCCGTTCCTCGGCGGTGGTGTCGACCAGGCGGCGGCCCGGCCACAGCTCGTAGTCGCCTGCGAGGTCGCGGTGCTGGTCCAGCCCCTGCTGGTAGAGCTGTTCGCGGCGGAAGGTCATCTGCTGCACGGGGAGTTCGGACCACAACCGCATACCGCGCGCGACGAGTTCGCCGATCCGCTCCAGCTCCTCGGGGTGTTGCCGGACATGGCGGCGGACGATCGTGGTGCCCACCGACAGATGCCGGATCTCGTCGATGCCCGCGGCGCGTTCGATCTCGGCGGCGGGTGCGTCGAAGGGCCGCCATTTGCGCTCGCTCAGCTCGGCGGTGGGCGCGAGGACCCCCTCCACCAGGACGGTGAGGGTGATCACGCCGCCGATGTAGTCGCGTTCCTTCTCCATGACGGCGAGCCCGAACTCCTCCAGGGGATTCAGGACGGCGTCCCGGTCGACCCCGGCGAGCGACTCCATGGTGGCTTCCAACTCGTTCTGTGGTACGCCCAGTTCGAGCAGGTGTCCGCGGAAGGCGTAGGCGTGCCGGGCCTCGTCCATCAGCTGGGAGGTGTAGAAGTCCATCTCGGCGAGGTCGGGGGCGTACGCGACGAGGAAGGAGATGGCGCGGGCCGCCTTCTCCTCCGCCATCGAGCGGAAGGCGAGCTCCTGCATGACGGCCTGGCGCAGCGGGCCGTCCACCATCATGTGGTCCGGGACCGGCACGTCCGGGGAGCGGCCCAGGGGATCGCCGCCGAGGGTGCCTTCCGGTACGGCCCGGAACCAGTAGCCGAGGTCGCAGCCCTCCGGTGTCAGCTCGGTGCGCAGCGCGCCTTCCAGGAGGCCCGGGGCGCGGTGGCGGTCGGCCTCCACCGGGAACTTCTCGATGGATGTGGTCATTTCAGCCTTTCTGAGTCATGGGGACGGCCGGGGCCCTGGAGCGGGTCAGACCGACTTGGTGAGGCGCATCAGCTGCCAGACGGCGCCGGGGCTCACCCGGCCCTGGAAGGCCAGGTACTCCGGTTCGATGAGCTGTGGGCGCCATTTGAGCTTGAAGGACTCCTGGGCGGCCGCCGGATAGACGGCGCGCCCCTTGGCCGCCAGCACCTCCACGCAGCGGTGCAGGAAGGCGCTGGTCGGGCCGGGTGCGGCCGTGTCCGGGCCGAGCTGGACGAACGGGGTGAAGCCGAGGTGCAGCCAGCCGCAGCCCTCGTCCTGGAACCGGCGCAGCGCGGTGGCGAACAGCAGTTCCACCGTGCCGGGCGGTGCGTCCGGGAGCCGCCGTGTGAGGTCGTACAGCCAGCCGGCGTGTTCGCCGAAGACCGGTGAGTACGACACGTAACCGACCGTCCGCCCCTCGTGGACGGCGGTGAACAGGCGCCGGTGCGGTGCGCCGGGGCCGCCGCGCTCGCCGATCAGGAACTCGAGTTCCTTGACGTGCCGGCCCTTGGCGCGCAGCCAGGCGGCGTCCACCGCGTCGAGCGCCGTGGTGACGTCTTCGCCGTCCCGCTCCCCGGCGGGCACCTCGACGACCGAAACCCCTTCTCTGCGAGCCCGGTTGACCATGTTGCGCACCTTGACCATGCGCTGTCCGCCGAGGCTGTACCCGTCGAGCGCGATGCTGAAGGAGGCGCCGAACTGGTTGACGACGAAGCCGTGTCCGGCGTGCAGTTCGGCCTGCGGGCGGGAGAGCTGGACGGCGGCGACCCGACGTCGCTCACTGCCGGCCCGCGCGAGCAGCGCGGTCAGCAGGCTCGGCTGGTCCTCCACCGCGCATACGGGGCCGCCCAGTTGGAACAGGTGTCGTCGGCCGGCCTCCCGGTACGGGACGAAGCCGTCGACACCGTCCGTGCGGAAGCGGCGGTTCCCGCTGTTCATCGCGAGGAAGGCGCTGCTGTGGCTGCCGTACCTGCGCAGCATCTCGTACGCCTCCGTGTCGGCCGGCGCCTGTGCGGCGCTCACCGCACCGCCGCCTTGTGCCAGGGGACGGTGGCGAAGTCCCTCAGCGGGCCCTGGACGGCGGGGTGCGGAACCGGCTCGAAGGACACGGTGAACGACTTGGCGAAGTTACCGAACAGCGCCCGGTCCCCGAAGAGATGGATGGGCAGCACCAGCAGCGCCCACTCCCATCCGTACGCCAGGACCCAGGCGCCGAGGACCGCGCCCTGCACGCTCAGGCTGTGCATGGTGTTGTAGAGCACGTAGTAGACGCGGGAGACCTGCTGGTCGGGGCTGCGGTGGTAGGCGAGCGCGCCCGGCAGATAGCCGATGACGTCGACGTAGGCGAACAGGACGACGGCGACCCACCAGCGCACCTCGGCCAGGTGCGCGAGGAAGAATCCCGCGGCCACCAGGAGCCCGAGCAGGTATTCGAGGCGCAGCAGCCGGTAGGTGGTGGGGGTCTGGCAGAGATTGTGGCCGTCCACGGTCACCGCCCGCCGACCGGGCTCGTCCCGTCGTCCGGGGTCGCCCCGCCCTCCGGAATCGTCGCGGTGACCAGGATCATGCTGTCCGTCTCGACCCCCGAGAACGCGGCCAGATGCGGGGCGAACCGCTCGACGGCGTACGGCAGTGCCAGCAGGTCCGCGACGCGCGCCTGCCAGCCGTGGCCGCCCCACCAGCGCTCCGCGTCCGCGAGGTGCCACACCCATGGTGTCCCCGTGCCGGACAGGGCCTCCAGCCAGGGCTTCACGAAGGGCGAGTCGGCGGTGTCGGCGTTGAGGCACTCGGCGCCGAGGCTGCTGCCCGGCGCGGAGAGCGCGCTCACCGTGCCGATCAGCCGCTCCACCGCCTCCGGTGCCAGATAGAAGAGCAGCCCCTCGCACAGCCAGGCGGTGGGCCGGCCGGGGTCGAACCCGGCGGCGAGCAGCGCGCCGCGCCAGTCGCCCAGCAGGTCGGCGGCGACCGTGGTGCGCCGGGCGGTGTCCGGCGTACGTCCGTCGACGACCCGTGTCTTGAAGGTCTGTACGGCCGGCAGGTCGACCTCGAAGACATGGGTTCCGGCGGGCCAGTCGAGCCGGAAGGCACGGGTGTCGAGCCCCGCTCCCAGCAGGACGACCTGCGCGCGTCCCTCCCGGGTCGTGGCGAGCAGGTGGTCGTCGAAGAAGCGGGTGCGGACGGCCAGCCAGTCGGGCAGCACCTTCTGCAGGACGCCGGCTCCCGGCGGGGCGCCGGCCGCCCCGGCGGCGTCCAGGAACTCGCCCGCGAGCCGGTCGTCGAAGAGGGCGTCCGTCCGCGCGGACTCCTGGGCCCGCATGCGGACGGTCCACAGGGCCGTCTCCGAGACCCCGTCCAGGGCGCCGGGAGCCGCTTCGCGCTGAGCGTCGTGTTGCTGCATGGGCATGGGTGATTCCTTTGGGCGTGCGGTTGACATGGGCTGTGGATGGGGGTGCTGACGGTGGATCGGGTGGTGGGACGGGTCAGCGGGGCGTGCGGCGGCGGTCGAGGAACAGGGCCGCCGCGCCCAGTGCCATCAGGCCGCGCGAGGGTGACCAGGGCCGCTGTCCGCCCATGGAGGAGGGCGTGTGCGGCTCGTGGAGCTGGAGCGCGAACTGGCGGTTGGCCGCGTCGGAGAGCAGCCCGCGCCACTGTTCGGGGGCGGACGCGGCGGCCGAGAGCAGGTCCATCGTGTTGCGGGCGACCTGGTCCACGGAGAAGTACTCGCGGATCAGCGCCAGGATGATCCCGCGCGCCTCCGCCTTGAAGACCTCCGCGAGGGCGATGTCCGGCGCGAGACAGCGCACCGAACCCTCCAGGTTCGCGAAGGACTTGCCAAGCAGGGAGATGGCGGGCGCCGAGCCGATGCCCCGCCGGGTCGCCTTCTCCAGGACGGTGGTCAGGGACACCCCGAAGTTGATGTCCTCCAGGGAGGCGGTGGCGACCTTGGGGACCAGCGCGGCCATGTCGGCGGCGAACGCGGGCAGGTTCGACCAGGCGGTGACCCGGCCCATGTCGGCCCACGCGTGGGCGAGACCGTGGCCGTCGTTCTGCGCGATGGCCATGAGCAGGGGCAGCAGCTGGAGGCTGGTGCGCCGGTCGAGGCGGCCGACCATGCCCCAGTCGATGAGGGTGGCCGGACCGCCGGGCAGCGCGAAGACGTTGCCCGCGTGCGGGTCGGCGTGGAACATCCGGTCGACGAAGTACCCGCGGTACATGAAGCGCAGCAGGTCCTTGCCGATGTCCGTGCGCTCCCGGTCGCTGAACGAGCGGCGGTCGAGATGACGCACGGAGGTGCCGGGCGCCAGCGACTGGATCAGCACCTTGGGGGTGGCGTGGACGACCCGGGGCACGGCCAGCGACGGATAGCGGCGGATGTTCTCGCGGGCCTCGTCCATGTTGCGGGCCTCGCCGGTGAAGTCCAGCTCGGGTTCCATCGCGTCGAAGATGGAGCCGAGCATCGCCTCGACGTCGATGACCTCGTTGAATCGGGGTGCGGTACGGGCGACGATCCGGGACGCCTTGCGCATCAGTGCCATGTCCGCGCGGACGGTGTCCCGGATCCCGGGCCGCTGGATCTTCACCACGGCGGGCCGGCCGCCGGGCAGGGTCACCCGGTAGACCTGGGCCAGCGAGGCCGCCCCGAGCGGGCGGACCGTCTCGATGTCGTCGAAGCGGCGCTTCCAGTCCGTTCCCAGCTCCTCCTGGAGCACGGGCTCGAAGAGGGCGAAGGGCTGGACGTCGACCTGGTCGTGGAGGTTCTGCAGTTCGCCGATCATGGAGGCGGGCACCATGTCGGGCCGGGTGGAGAGGATCTGGCCGAGCTTCACGTAGAACGGGCCGAGGCTCTCCAGGGCGTGCCGCACCGCCTTCGCACGGCGTGCCCCGTCCACGGAGGTGGTCCCGTCCCCGGCGGAGGCCTCGCCTTCCGCCGGGGAGTTCGGGTCCTGCCGGGACCGCCGGCGCTCCCGCGTCACCTGGCCGACCTCGTCGGCGACGAGGCTTCCCAGCACCTTCACAACCAGCCGGAGCCGACTGCCGAGCATGGCACCCATGTGTCACAACCTCCTGTGCCTGACGAGTTCCGTCGGTCATCCGTGCGATCGCCCACGCACGTGGGTCATGCGGCGCGATCACTCACCCGAGGTGAGGCGGTACGCGCCCGGTGAGCCCCGGTTCAGCGGCGGCTCAGCCGCTCTTCCTCGCCGCCGGTGCCCGCCCGGCGCCCGCCATGGCGCCGGCCACCCCCTGGACGCCCTCCAGCACGTTCACCAGGGAGGCGACGAGCTCGGAGAGCTGGGCGATCTGCCGGGGAAGCGCGGCCAGGCCCTCCGCCATGTCGGCCGCGCCCGAGACGGCCGAGGCCGCCCCGCCGGCGACCTGTCCGAGCGCGCCCAGCGGATTGGCACCGCCGAGGGCGCCGAGCGGGTTCGCGCCGCCGCCCGCGAGGGCCGCGAGCGGATTGGGCGCCCCACCGCCCAGCGCGGCCAGCGGGTTGGGCGCCGCGCCGGCCAGAGCGGCCAGCGGGTTGGCGGCGCCGAGGCCGGCCGCGGCGTTGGCCGCGTTGGCGAGTGCGGCCACGGGGTTGGCCACGCCGCCGAGGGCGGACAGCGCGCTGACCGTCCGCAGCACATCGCCGGGAAGCCCGTTCAGCGCCTGATACGGATTTCCCGGGGTGAGCCAATCCGCGGAATGCGAATCGTCGCCTTTCCGGTCGAGAATTTCATCGAATGCCTTCTTGGTGCTGTCGGCGATATCGCCGATGAAATCCTTGATGGTGTCCTGGGTGTTATTCTTGCTCACGGTCACTACCCTTTCCATCTCACCCGCACTCCCGGAATTCGGGAGCCGTTTTCGTCCCCACTCCCGGCCTGCGCCGGACGCGGGAGGAATGCGGAAATCCGTTATGCCGCGGCGCCGTCGAGAGCCCTGGCGCAGAGCAGCCGCAGCCGAGCCCGCCCCCGGGTGAACGCGCCTTCGGCCGCCTTGACCGAGATCTGGTGCATGCGGGCGAATTCCAGCGTGGAGATCCCATGTGCGCGGGCGAGGACCACCTGACGCTCCCGGCCCCGCAGCAGGTGCACCTGGCCGAGCAGCCAGCGTCCGAAGTCCTGGTCGCACACGCCTTCGTCCGGCAGCTCGGGTCCGCCCACATCCGCCGCGCGGCGCAACAGTCGCCGCCCCCGCTCCAGTTCGCGGTAGTGGTCCACACAAAGACGCAGGGCGACCGAGGTCAGAAAGGGACCGATCCGGTCCTGGTCGAGATTGCCGTGGGCGGCCGCTCTGAGCATCGCTTCCTGAACGCAGTCCTCCGCGTCCTGGGCATTCGGCAGCCGGCGGCGGACCAGCCTCATCAGTCGCTCCCGGTGACTGGCGATCACATCCCAGGAGAACTCCCGCCGCACCTCTTCCTGGGATTCGTGGCTTGCTCGATCAATCGCTCGATCGATGATTTCGCACTCATCTAAGTGGTCTAGCAATTCCCTGTGATCCATGACCCCGAGCTTGATTCCCTGGTGCGAATCGGAATGTTCGCACGGCCTATCCCCACCCGTCGCGAAGGTTCTTTTCCGAGTCAACACACCAACAAACCAGAGGGAATACGGACCACTCATCCGCATGGAAAACGGAGGACTGCGTTCCGGCGCACCCCATACCGTGCTACACATTTCATGCATGCACTTGCGGCACCTCACGTCTGCGGAAACGTCACGCCATGAGCGGGGCCGCACCAAAAGGGAGCCGAAATCACATCCGCCTCAGCGGCGCGGGGGGCGATCGCGCCAAAATCCTCGACCGCGGACGGGCACCCGGGGGCCGACCTCGGACCACGGTGAGAGTCCGGGAACGGGCCGGGCCGCCCCGAGAGGCCACCGCCACCCCGAAAGTCGTCGCGGTCGTCTGGCTCGTTCTCGCCGCCGGGCTCGGCGCCCTCTCCCCCTCGGCGGCCCCCCACCAAGAGTCGCCCGGGCGAACCGGCCGGTTGACGATCCCGCGATAAAGAAGGTCATCGGACCGGGCGGGCCGACTGGCGGCCTCCCGGACGGCCGCCCCCAGTGATACCCCAGGGGGTAAACTCAACGGCACCACCCCGAGGAGGACCCACCCCATGGCCATGTCCGTCGACGAGGAAGCCAGTACCGCGATCCTCAACCGCCTGCGCCGCGCTCAGGGGCAGCTCGCCGGCGTCATCGCCATGATCGAGGCCGGCCGCGACTGCAAGGACGTGGTCACCCAACTCGCCGCCGTCTCGCGCGCGCTCGACCGCGCCGGATTCAAGATCGTCGCCAGCGGGATGCGCCAGTGCATGGCCGCGGCCGACGACGAGACGCCCCCGATGTCCGAGGCCGAACTCGAGAAGCTCTTCCTCGCCCTCGCCTGAGCCGGCCCGGCGACGACGACACCACGGGAACGACGACACCACGAGAACGACGACACACCGACGCGACGTGGGCCACCCTGGCGGGTGACCCACGTCGCGGCTGTTGCCGGGGAGGCGTCAGACGGTGTCGATCGGGTCGATCAGCTGGTCGTGACGGCGGTGTCGTCGACGACGAAGCTGGTCTGGAGCGAGGAGTCCTCGACCCCGCTGAACTTCAGAGCGACGGTGGTACCGGCGAACGAGGACAGGTCGAAGGTCTTCTGCGTGTACCCCGTGGCCTTGTTCAGGTTGGAGTACGTCGCCAGCGTCGTGGTGCCGGCGGTGACCGTCAGCTTGTCGTACGCGGTGCTAGTGGTCGTCTCCGCGCTGTCGATGTGCAGATAGAACGTGAAGCTGGCCTTGCAGCCGGACGGGATCGTCACCGACTGGGAGAGCGTGTCGGTGTGCGTCGAGCCGTAGCCGTCCAGCCACGCCTTGTACGAACCGGCGTGCGCCGCCTGGCTGCTGGAGTTGGTGATGACGCCGCTGGTCGCGGTCCAGGTGGTGTTGCCCGACTCGAAGCCGGGGTTGCCGAGCAGCTGCGCCGAGGTGCAGGTGCCGCCGCCTCCGGAGGAGCTGACGGTCCAGGTGAAGGACGCCGTTCCGGTGGCTCCGGTGCTGTCGGTGACGGTGACCGTGGTGCTGTACGTCCCGGCGGTGGTCGGCGTCCCGGTGATCGCTCCGGTGGAGCTGTTGATCGACAGGCCGGTGGGCAGCCCGGTCGCGGCGTAGCTCAGCGAGCCGGTGTTGGTGCTGCCGGCCGAGATCTGCAGGCTCACCGCGGTGCCGACGGTGGAGGACTGGCTGCCCGGGTTGGTGACGGTCACCCCGCTCGACGGCGGCGTGACATGGCTGCCGACGTTGATGCCCGCGAAGGCGTTCGCCACCCCCGCGTACTGGGTGGAGCTCGCGCCGTACAGGGCGGTGGCCGCGTTCAGCGCGGCGGTGCGGGCGCCCGCGTAGTCGGTGCTGGACGTCATGTACGAGGTCAGCGCCTTGTACCAGATCTGCAGGGCCGCGGCCCGGCCGATGCCCGCGACGGCGACTCCGTCGGAGGTCGTGCTGTTGTACGTGACACCGTTGATGACCTTGGTGCCGCTGCCCTCGGAGAGCAGGTAGAACATGTGGTTCGCCGGGCCCGAGGAGTAGTGGACGTCCAGGTTGCCGACGCCTGAGTACCAACTGTCCGCGGAGCCGCCGTCCTTGCTCGGCTTGTCCATGTAACGCAGCGGCGTGCCGTCGCCGTTGATGTCGATCTTCTCGCCGATGAGGTAGTCGCCGACGTCGCTGGAGTTGTTGGCGTAGAACTCGACGCCGGTGCCGAAGATGTCGGACGTGGCCTCGTTGAGGCCGCCGGACTCACCGCTGTAGTCCAGGCCCGCCGTGTTGGAGGTGACGCCGTGGCTCATCTCGTGCCCGGCCACGTCGAGCGAGGTGAGCGCGTGGGTGCCGCCCGAGCCGTCGCCGTACGTCATGCAGAAGCAGCTGTCGTCCCAGAAGGCGTTGACGTACGCCGAGCTGTAGTGGACGCGCGAATAGGCCGCGACGCCGTCGTTCTTGATGCCGCTGCGGCCGAACGTGTTCTTGTAGAAGTCCCAGGTCTCCTGGGCGCCGTAGGCCGCGTCCGCGCCGGCGGTCTGGGTGTTCGAGCCGGCTCCGGTGCCCCACGTGTCGTCGGAGTCGGTCATCAACGTGCCCGTGCCCGACGTGCCGTTGTTGAGGCTGTACGTCTTGTGGCCGCCGCGCGTGGTGTCGTACAGCTGGTACGTCGAACCGGACAGCGTGGTGTTCAGCGTGACCGTGCCGCTGTACTGGGTGTTGCCCGTACCGGTCTTGATGCCCTGGTAGCGGTAGAGCTCCTGGCCGGTGGTGGCGTCGGTGATGACGTGCAACTGGCTCGGGGTGCCGTCGTCCTGGAGGCCGCCGATCACGGTCTCCCAGGCAAGCTTCGGGGTGCCGCTGCCGGCCCAGATCACCTTGCGGGCGCTGTCGGCGGTGGGCTTCTCGGCGGCCAGGGACTTGGCGGCCTTCAGCGCCTTGCTCGCGGCGGCGGACTTGGTGAAGGTCGCGGTGGTGGAGGCGACCTTGATGGTCCGCTTGTTGTTGAAGGTGCTGCTCACCGTGCCGGCGGCGAGGGAGGCCGGCGGGGTGTGCACGATCACGTCGCCGCCCAGTACCGGCAGGCCGGCGTAGGTGCGCTCGTAGCGGGTGTGGAGCGTGCCGTCCTGGTCCTTGACGACGTCCTTGACGACCAGCTTCTCCTTGGCCCCGAGGCCCAGGGTGCCGGCGGTCGCCGTGGTCTTCTGTGCCGCGCTCTTCAGCAGTGCCGAGTGCTGTGCGGGGGTGAGCTTGGCCTCCAGGCCTCCGGTGCGCAGCGGACTGGGGTGGGGGGCGGCAGGCTTGGCGGCCGCGGGGACCGTCTGTATGCCGACGGCCAGGAACGCGGCGGTGGCCGCCAGCGCTCCGGCCGCGGCCGCCTGACGGGGGATTCGTCTCACTCGTACTCCTACTGCTGCGGCCGCGCGTCGACGGCCGGTGACAGACCCGGGCAGACGGGATGTGCTGGCCGGGACGAGCTGAGCAGTGCGGGGCCCCTGCGCAGACCGTGTGAGGCCTGTCCGGCAGGTGAGGAAGAAGAATGGCAGCTTGACCTAGACATGTCATGCAGGTCGGAGGCAATCGAGGGTTAACCCTCGACGACGTTCACGTGGGGCGCACGGACGAGGTTCACCCGGGGCGCACAGGAGGCCGCCTTCACCCGGATGGCGGCGCCCGGCTGACCTCGCGACCACCTCCGGGTCGTTGGCCACCCCAGCCGCGACTTCGCCGGTGGCACGGCACCGGAGTACGCGAAGGCGGAATGGGGATAAGCCCGGAGAGCACGGCATCGCGCCGGACCGTGCCCCAGGGTCGGCATCCCTCCTTGGTAGTACGACCGGGTCGCGCATCTGCTCCTCAGGGAGAGGTGCGGGTGACCCGTGAGCACGACGCGCGTGAGCGCGGCGGCGTGGAAGCTGGTTGTACGAGTCCGAGGAGGCCGCCATGAACCGCCAGATCCGCATTCGCCCCAGCCGTCGCCCCGCCACCGAGCGCGAGGTGACGATCGACCGCAGGACACCGTCGGGCCGCCTGCTGCCCTACTGACGCGACGGCTGCCCTGCTGATCCGACGCCCGCCCTCCCCGTCCGACGACTTTCCTTACCGATCCGGCCAGTCGGCGTATCCGTTCCGCCGCGCGCACGTTGTGGGTGATGACAATGGCCACCAGACACCACGGCGAGCACTGCGCGCGGATCCGGAAGGGTTGAAAGTATGATCACCCAATGTCTGACATGACCGAGACCACGCCGGGCTGGCTGACGCCCGACGAACTCGAAAGCGCGCGCGCACGCATGCCGATCCTGTACGTCGAGGCCGTGCCGGTCCGCGTCGACGACAACGGCGAAGTCACCAGCATCGGACTGCTGCTGCGCATAGGGCCGGACGGGACGGTCAGCCGCACCGTCGTCTCGGGCCGGGTGCTGCACCACGAGCGGGTCAGGGACGCCCTCCTGCGCCACCTGGAGAAGGACCTCGGCCCGGTGGCGCTCCCCCGCATCCCGACCTCGCTCCAGCCCTTCACCGTCGCCGAGTACTTCCCCACGGTGGGCGTCACGCAGTTCCACGACCCCCGCCAGCACGCGGTCTCCCTCGCCTACATCGTCCCGGTGACCGGCGACTGCCGCCCCCGGCAGGACGCCCTCGACCTGGTCTGGTTCAGCCCCGAGGAGGCCTCGTCACCCGCGGTTCTGGGCGAGATGCCGGGCGGCCACGGAGCCCTCCTCAAGCAGGCCCTGGCCCATGTGGGCCGGCTGTCCTGACTTCGGGCCTCCGCTAGAGTCGGCGCGGTCCCCGGTCAGACATGCTGCCGCGGGGGGGGGTCCTGCGCTGGGGGATGACGGGCACGATGCGGTTCGAACGAATGCAACTGGCCGGGTACGAGATCCAGGAGGTCCTGGGCCAGGGCGGGTTCGCCACGGTGTACCGGGCGCGGCAGCTGGCCGTGGGCCGCGAGGTGGCGCTCAAGGTGGACAGCAGGGTGCTCGACTCGCCCCGCGACCGGCAGCGGTTCATGCGGGAGGTCACCGCCGCCGGACAGTTGTCCGGGCATCCGCACGTGGTCCCGGTGTACGACGCCGGGGTATTCGGCGACAACCGCCCGTACATGGTGCTCGAACTGTGCCCCGGCGGCTCCCTGGGTGATCGTCTGCACCTCCAGGGCCCCCTGTCCGTGAAGGAGGCCCGCGACATCGGCGTGGGCATAGCCGACGCGGTGGCCGCGGCGCATACGGCCGGGGTACTGCACCGGGACATCAAACCCGGCAACATCCTGATCAACCGGTACGGCGGTGTCGCGCTCGCCGACTTCGGCCTCGCGGCCATGCCCCGGCCGGACCGGGAACTGTCGGTCACTCGGGAGGCGTTGACCCCCGCGTACGCTCCGCCCGAGGCCTTCCACCTGGCCGAACCGACCCCGGCCGGCGATGTGTACTCGCTCGCCGCCACGCTCTACGCCCTGCTGCACGGCCGCCCGCCGCACTTCCCCGAGGACGGCACCCAGCTCAGTCTCGCGGAGCTCATCGTGCGGCACACCTGGCCCTACCCCGATCTGCCGGGAGTGCCGACGGCCCTCAACGAGGTGCTCGGGCAGGCCCTGGTGGCGGACCCGGCGCGCCGGCTGTCCGACGCCGGGGCACTGCGTGACGCGCTCGCCGCCGTCGATGTGGACAGCGCCGACCGGGTCGGCTTCGGGCCCGTACCCGGCGGCCTGATCACCACCGTCCCCGCGCGACGGGACACCGCGCCTCCGCCCGAGGCCGGTCCGCCGGGCACGACCACCGTCCCGGCGCCGCGGGACCCGGAGAAGAAGAGGCGGCGCCCGCAGCTGATCGCCGCGGCGGCGGCGGTCGCGGTGAGCGTGTCGGTCACCGTGATCACCTACCGGGGCGGGGGGTCCGACACCCCCAAGTCCCCCTCGACCGCGTCCCGGCCGTCCGTCACCGCGTCCACCGTGAACGCGGGGTTCGGTGGGGTGTCGACCACCACCCGGAACTGCCCCGCCGCCGCGGTCGACGGCGCGGGCGGCCGGTGCGTCACGACCCCCGAGTGCTGGAGCGGCATCACCGACATCTCGGGGACGATCACCGTCAGCCTCGCGGACTGCCGGGTGAAGCACGTGTGGGAGACCTTCGCCATCGCCCCGCTGCCCAAGGACGGGATGACGAACAACGCCCGGGACCTGATCAAGCACCCCACCGTCCAGGCACTGTGCTCGCACGAGGTCATGCTGAAGTCCAGGACGGCCACCGGACGGGCCGTCACCGGTCAGTGGAGCACCGACATCCTGCCGCCGACCGCCCAGCAGTGGGCCGACGGACTCCGCGCGTTCCGCTGCGTCGCCCACGCGGCCACGGAGGACGGGGAGATCACCGACAGCCACTTCGGGTAGGAGCGGCCGAGCGCCGACGAGCCGGTGCCCGGTCACGTCGTACGACGTGACCGGGCACCGGCCTCAGGACGGTGTCGCCCCGCCCGCTAGGCGGTCACCGGCTGGAGCTTGGCGCGGAAGTGCCGCAGGATCGGGGACTGTTCCACGATCCGGTAGCCGTGCACGGAATCCGAGTTCTTGGCGATGTTCTCCAGGGTTCTGCCGACGTGGTCGTAGTGACTGCGCGTGTAGACGCGCCGCGGCAGCGCCAGCCTCACCAGCTCGTACGGCGGGCTCTTCACCGGGTTCCCGTCCTCGTCCTCCTCGCCGAGGTACAGCGAACCCAGTTCGGCCGACCGGATGCCGCCCTCCAGGTAGAGCCGGCAGGCGAGCGCGTGCCCGGGGTACTGGTGGGGCGGTATATGGGGCAGCAACCGGCCCGCGTTGAGGTAGATGGCGTGCAGACCGGGCGGCTCCAGGATGTCCACGCCGGCGGCACGGACCCGCTGGGCCAGGTGGTCGGCGCTCTCCGCCCGCTCAGCGAGGTAGGAAGGTTCGGTCACCTCCTGGAGGCCCTGGGCGATCATGTCGAGGTCGCGTCCGGCCAGCCCCCCGTAGGTGGGGAACCCCTCGGTGGCGATGAGGAGGAGTTCGCACTTCTGGGCGAGTTCCGGATCGTTCAGTCCGATGAAGCCGCCGATGTGGACGATGCCGTCCTTCTTGGCGCTCATCACACAGCCGTCGGCCAGGCGGAACGCTTCTTCGGCGACCTGGCGCGGGGTGCGGTCCTTGTAGGCCGCCTCGTGCCGGGTGACCAGCCAGGCGTTCTCGGCGAACCGGGCGGCGTCCAGGATCAGGGGGACACCGTGCCGGCGGCAGAGTTCGGAGGTGCGCCGCAGGTTCTCCATGGAGACGGGCTGACCGCCACCGCCGTTGTTGGTGATGGTCATGACCACCGCGGCGACACGCGAGCCGGTCGTCTCGGTCAGCCCCCGCTCCAGGGCCTCGAGGTCGATGTTCCCCTTGAAGGGCTCCGCGCTGTCCAGGTTCCGCGCCTCGGCGCAGGGCAGGTCGCGGGCCACACAGCCGGCCAGCTCCACATTGGCGCGGGTGGTGTCGAAGTGCGTGTTGGACAGGACGGTGTCGCCGGGCTCGAGGAGGTTGGAGAACAGGAGCCGTTCCGCCGCGCGCCCTTGGTGAGCAGGCAGGATGTGGCGGTAGCCGGTCAGTTCCGCCACCGTGTCCCGGAAACGGTAGAAGGATCGCGAGCCCGCGTAGGACTCGTCACCGGCCATGCCCACGGCGAGCTGCGCCGAGGACAGCGCACCGGTCCCCGAGTCGCTCAGCAGATCGATGGTCACCTCCTCCGCGCGCAGATCGAACAGGTTGTAGTGCACTCGTTCGAGTGCCGCCTTGCGCTGCTGGGGGGTCGTGAGCGGGATAGGTTCGACGACCTTGATCCGGTACGGCTCCATCCTGATTTCTGCTCCTGCCTTTCCGTTTCCTACTGAGTGGAGGGTCTCGCGCGGCTCGGTACCCGCCGTGCGATGGGGGGAGAACGTCTGATGGGGCGGCTGGGCCGGCAACGGCGGTCGTACCGCGTACGCCTCCGAGGAGATGTACGCGGTCACACGGGGCGGTCGGCCACGCTCGTACACCAGCGCCAGATAGGCGATGAGCCCCACGCCGTCGTGCAGCAGGCGTGAGGTGACGGTGGCCAGCGACCGATCGAGCGCCGCGGTGTCCATGCCGTGTCGGCGCAGCACGGCCACCGCTCGCGCATAGGCCTCCCCGTCGTGCCGGACGTAGTCCCTGACCGGCACGTGGAGGGTGAAGCCGCTGGGCAGGCCGGTTCCGGACTCCGTGAAGGAGTGGCAGGAGAGCACGGGGCGCCCCTCCAGCCGTACGCCTTTACCGGCGCCGGAGTGCTGCGGCGAGCTGTCGAGACCCGCCGCGACCCGCAGGAACTCCCGTACGGTCTCGGGCCGTGGGCCGGGGTCCGTGCGGGGCAGCTCACCCACGTCGGCGGCGGCCAGGTTCCGATGGGTGACGTAGACCTTCACCCGGGGTGTCTCCCAGTCCCCGAGGTCGAGGGCGAGGAACGGATAGCCGTCGGCCTGGGGCAGCGCGGCGAACGCCTGCCGGTGGCCGAGCCTGTCCAGTGCCTCACGCACCGTCTCGGCGGCCCGATCCGCCCCGGACGCCGCCGGGTTCAGATAGACCTTGACCTTGGGGACTCCGCCGGGCCGCAACTCCAGGGCCAGCCACAGCGCCAGCGGGCCCTCGGGGACCGGCGGGAAGAACAGGTCCTCCAGCCGGTCGAGTTGGTCGGTGGCGAAGCCCCAGCGGTCCGCCATGGCCCGGACCACACGCAGTCCGACGCGCCCGTTCTCCGCCAGGCCTTCGGCGCCGTACCCCGGTTCCAGCAGCACGCGCAGGGTCGGGGGCGCGTCCGGCACGAAGGCGAGGGAGTACTCCACCGGCGTGTGGTCGTCGGACAGGAAACTCGGGTAGGTCGGCGGTTCGTCCAACGGACGCTCCGCGACGGGACCGAGACAGTCGGTCAGGACACGCGCGTAGATCTCGCCGTCGGACGGTTCGAGACCCATGGCTTGGCACAGTCGGAGTAACTGGTCGGCCACGTAACCGCCGAGCGGTTGCGTCTCCGTGACCGGTCCACCCCCTATACGGGAGGTGATCATCGGCCCTCCCGGCGGGTGGGCCTGGGAAGGAGGGCAAAAAGATACCCGCCTGTGCGGGCGGGTATCTCGCCATCCGGCTTGTGTGGTGCGACGGGTATGGCGCGGGGGTCGAAACTCCCTTGGGAGGTCTGTCGTCGGGGGCGGAGCGTGGCTGCGGAGTGCTGTGCTGAAGTGGCGTCTGTGGTCGAGGGCTCCACGACACCTCCTTTAACTTGTGATCAACACGATTGCCGCGCTCTTCCCTACCCCTCCGGTTGAACATTGATGCAGTGCGAGGATGTTGGCAGCTGTTGCGTAGCTCACGCTTTCCACCAGGACAGGAACGAACTCCACAGCCCGCCACGCTCCTGTCGGCCCTGCGCACCTCCTTGGTCGCTGTGCGCCGTGGTCTCCGGACGGTGCTGAGGGTCGGGCTGCCGGGTGGCCCGTACGGGGGTGAAACGGGCCGGAAGCGCGGCCAGCGCCCGGTTGAAGGGACCCGGACGCCAGGTCAGACTGTCCTCGGGCACGGCCAGTTCGACATCGGGCAGCCGGTTGAAGAGGTTCTCGATGGCCGTCACGGTGATGAGCCGGGCGGGGTCCTTGGCCGGGCAGGCGTGCGGTCCCGCGCTCCACGCCAGGTGGGAGCGGTTGCTGGAGGCGTGACGGGACGCCGCGAGCGCCGGGTCGGTGTTGGCGGCCGCGAAGCTGACCAGCACGAGGTCGCCCGCCGCCAGCTTCTGTCCCCCGAACTCCATGTCGGCCGCCGGGTAGTGCGGCGCGTAGTTCGCCATGGGAGGGTTCTTCCACAGCGTGGTGTCGATGGCCTCTTCGATCAACCCGCCAGCCGCGTAACGGTCGTTGGTCAGCAGCAGGTGCAGGGTGTTGGAGATGAGGTTGCGCAGCGGCTCCGCGCCGGCGCCCAGGAGCAGGACGAGCTGGTGGGCCATCTCCTCGTTGGTCAGGCGCGCCTGATGCTGCATCAGCCAGGAGGTGACGTCGTCGCCGGGCCGGGACCGCTTGAGGGCCACCAGCTCGCCCACGGCCTGGCCCAGTACCTCGTTCGCCTTCTCGGCATTCACACCGTCGAAAATGCCGGATATACCGAAGAGGACCCGGTCACCGATCTCCGCGGGGCAGCCGAAGAGTTCGTTGAACACGAAAAGCGGCAGCAGCTTGGCGTAGTCGTTGAGCAGATCGGCCGAGCCACGGGTGTGGAACTGGGCGATGAGGTAATTGGAGACCCGCTCGGCACTCTGGCTCAACCAATGCGAATCGACACGCGCGAAGCTGTCCGTGATCGCCTGCCGCAGCCGCATGTGGTCGGCCCCGTCACTGAACATGGCGTTGGGCCGGTACACCAGAAGCGGAAGCACCGGACTGTCCGGACTGATCGCACCTTCGTTGAAATCCCGCCAGCGGCGCGAGTCCTTCCGGAAGGCACCCGCGTTCTGGAGCAGTTGGAGCGCCGCCGAGTAATCCGTGACCAGGGTCGCCTCGACGCCGGGGGCGAGTTCGACCGGAGCGGTCGGCCCGTAGTGACGCATGTACTCGTAATAGGCTTGCGGATCGGCCGCGAACTCCGACCCGTGCAACGGCACCGGCTCACCCGTGGCATGAGCCGGGCAGCCGGGTGGTGGCACGGGGGCGGTGGATTCAGTGTTCATGCTTGCTCCTAGCGGGCACGGTCCTGCAAATAGTGAACGAGGGTGATCAGGGCGCTTGCTGATGAGTTCTCGTCGCGAGCGTCGCAGGTGACGACCGGGGTGTCGGGGAGCAGGTCCAGCGCCTCACGCAGCGCCTCTTCGCCACGAATCGGCGTACCGTCGAAGTGGTTCACGGCAATGGCGTAGGCGAGTCCGTACTGCTCGATCAGGTCGATGACGGCGAAGGAGTCCGCCAGCCGCTCGGGGTCGACCAGCACGAGCGCCCCGAGAGCGCCGCGCGCCATGTCCTCCCACATCTGCACGAACCGCTGTTGACCCGGCGTACCGAACAGGTACAGCACGACGTGATCACTGATCGTGAGGCGTCCGAAGTCCATGGCCACCGTGGTGGTGGTCTTGCCGTGGACGCCCTTCAGGTCGTCGATCTCCTCGGCGGCCTGCGTCATCGTCTCCTCCGTGGACAGCGGAGGAATCTCCGACATCGTCCCGACGAAGGTGGTCTTGCCCACCGCGAAGTGCCCGACGATCAGGATCTTCACGGCGGTCTGCGCCGCTCCACCTCGGACGTACGCCTTCTCATCCAAAACGGGCCCGGAGACCATCCAGCACCTCCTGAAGAATCTGCTCGTCGACCAGGCGGGCGCGCGCCACCGGCGCGCGCGTGATGAGGTAGCCGCCTTCGGCGAGGGCATTGAGAAGGATCTTCACCACGCCCATGGGCAGGCGCAGGTGTCCCGCGATCTCGGCGACCGAGAGGTAACCGCCGGAGCACATCTCCAGCAGGCTCTGTTCCTCCGGGGAGAGCCGGGCCGGCCGCTGCTGATGGTCGGCGGCCGCCGTGACCAGCGTGATCAGGGAGAACTGGTCGCCGTCGGGAAGGTCCCGGCCATTGGTGATGACGTACGGCCGCACTAACTCCGCGGCCTCGGGCTCCTGCCGCTCGGAATCGGTCACTGGCGTGCGCCGATGTTCTCGCGCGGCGGAGTCGTCAGCGCCTTGCCCAGCTGGCCGACGAGCTGCTGCATGCGGAAGGTGATCTCCCCCATCTCGACGTTGGGAGAGGCCGAGACCGCGAGGTACGCGCCGTCACCGGCGGAGATCAGGAAGACCCAGCCGCCGTCGAACTCGACGAGCGTCTGCCGCCACTTCAGATCGGACCCGTCGCAGAAGAACCCGATCGAGCGGCTCAGTGACTGCACACCGCTCATCGCGGCGGCGACGGTGTCCGCGTGGTCCCTGCCGACCCCCTTCGAGGACGCCATCAAGAGCCCGTCGGCGGAGACCAGGACCGCGTGCAGGGCCCCGGGAATCTCCAGGACGCCGTCAAGCATCCATGACAGATCGTTGTTCACGAAACCTCATGCCCTTCGCTGCTTGCGTCATGTGCGTTGCCCGTGCGGCCCGCAGGCTCCGGGAGCGCGGCTCGACCGGACTGCGTGCCGCGCTGGAAGGCACCCATGATCGAGGCGGTCTCCTCTTCGGAGCGGATCGGGGTGCCCGTGGTCATGGGGGCGCCCGTGGTTTCGGAACTCGGCGGCACGATGGCCATGGCCCGCCTGCGGCGGCGCTTGGGAAGACCGTCGGCGGTCGTGGACACGGCCGCGGCGGGTTCCGGGCCGCTCGGGTTCAGCGAGGGAACAGTGCTCACAGTCTGTGCTCGCTCCTTTGGTTGCGGCATGCTGGTGAGCAGCTCGTCCGGCAGCAGTACCACCGCTCGCACACCCCCGTAGGGAGAGGTCGAGTCGACGGACACCGTGAAGCCGTAGCGCTCACAGAGCACACCGATCACCGCGAAGCCGAACTGCGGAGGATTGCCGAGCCCGGAAACACCCGAGGCCCGCTCACTCGACAGGAGTTTCGCCGCTCGGGCCTTCTCCTCCTCGTTCATGCCGACACCGGCGTCGTCGACGACGATGCAGATACCCTTCGGGACGGCACGGACATTGATCTCGACACTGGTTTCCGGTGCCGAATAACTGGTGGCGTTGTCGAGCAGTTCGGCAAGGGCCAGCGCCACCGGTTCGACGGCCCGGTTGGTGACCGCGAAATCGACCTGCGAAAGAATTTCGACCCGCTGGAAGTGCCGGATCCTTCCCTGTGCGCTGCGGACCACGTCGTAAACCGACGCGACGTCACGCTGTCGTCCCAGCCAGCCTTCGCAGAGCACCGCGATGGACTGGGCGCGCCGCCCGAACTGCGAGTTCATGTGGTCGATTTCCAGGAGGTCCTGGAGAATCACCGACTCGCCATACTTGCTCTGCAGTTTGGAAATGGCCAACTGCTGTTCGGCGGCGAGACCCTGAAGCGTCCGCATCGCCGATTTGAGCGCGGTTCTCGTTGATTCCTCGGCTTGCTCCTGAGCCTTCTTCACCGAGGCCGAATATTGATTCTCAAGCTCAGCGTAGTGATCCCTGAGTTCTTGATTTCCCTGCCTTAAACTCCGCGCAGAGCGCTTTCCGCGAATAATGGCGGTAGCTGCAAGCGGAGTACCAGCGATAAGAGCCCAGAGAGCCGGGTCCTGCATGTATTGCGTCATAAGACTCTCTTCAAGCGACCGACAGCCAGCTACTGAATTCCGTCAGCGCGGCGGGCTGACAGCCCACTGCGCAGGGTTTACCGTCCGGGCCACACGGTTGGCCAGAAGAGTCGTTTGGCCAGAAGAGTCGTTTTGTGCACATAGCCCGCTCGGCAAGTGCGGCGATCGTATCATCGCCCCAACTGATGACGGACCGTCAATATGAGGAGCAGTTGCGAACATTGATGAGTAGTCAGATCCTCAACGACATCCGAAAAGGGGGCTCTGCGGCTTTCGTCAATCAGTGCCCGGAGTGGACATCGGGGAGCGGATCGCGCCGAACGGGCGCGGGGGGACCCCACGCCCGCCGGGCTCGCGTTCAGTGCAGGTCGGCCGGCTCCTGGCTGTCGTCGAGGAAACCGCCCGACTGGTGCTGCCACAGCTTCGCGTAGGCGCCTTCCGCCGCGAGCAGTTCCTGATGCGTGCCCTGCTCGATGATTCGTCCACGGTCGAGGACGACGAGCCGGTCCATGGTGGCGACCGTGCTCAGCCGGTGCGCCACGACGAGCGCCGTCCGGCCCTCCATGAGCCGCCACAGCGCTTCTTGTACGAGGATCTCGCTCTCGGAGTCCAGCGCGCTGGTCGCCTCGTCGAGCAGCAGGATCGGTGCGTCGCGCAGGATCGCCCTGGCGAGTGCGACCCGCTGGCGCTGTCCGCCGGACAACTTGACCCCGCGCTCGCCCACCATCGTGTCGAAGCCGTCCGGCAGCGCGTCGGCGAACTCCGTGACATGCGCCGCCTCGGACGCGCGACGGATCTCGGCCTCGGTGGCGTCCGGCCGGGCGAAGGCGATGTTGTCCCGCAGTGTGCGGTGGAACATCGCCGGGTCCTGCGGCACATAGGCCATCAGCCCGCGCAGGTCGGCCTGGCGCAGTCTGCTGATGTCCTGCCCTCCGATCAGGATGCGGCCGGAGTCGATGTCCGTCATCCGCAACAGCAGCCGGGCCAGCGTGGTCTTGCCCCCGCCGGACCGGCCGACGAGACCGATCTTCGCCCCGCTGGGCACCGCCAGGTCGAGTCCCTCGAAGAGCGGCTCCGCGCCCGCGTGGGCGAAGGTCACCTGCTCGAAGCGGACGTCGGCGGCCCGGGAACGCAGCGATTCCGGCACCTTTGGGTCGAGCACGGTCGGCGGCTTCAGCAGCAGCTCGGTGAACTGCGCGGCCTCCGTCATCGAGCTCTCCAGGCGGCGGTAGATCTGGTTGAACTCGAACATGATCCGCGTCGCGTTGCTGTAGTACGTGAAGGCGACCACGACCGCCTCGACGCCGTGGCTGCCTCCGCCGAGCGCGACCGCGAGCAGCAGGCCCAGCGCGTTGGTCAGCACGGACATCGGCGCGACCAGTGTGTCGATGCGCAGGTTGCCGTAGTCCCACGACCTCAGCATGAGCCGCCGCGAGGCCGCGACCCGGGACCGGTGCTCGGCGGCCTCGCGCTCCTCGGCGGCGAACGCCCGGACCGTGTCCATGTTCATCAGGCTGTCGGCGACATGGCCCGACACCCGGGCAATCGCCTCCTCGCGCTGGTCGACGAGCGCCTGACGGCGGCGGATGAGGGGCAACACGCACAGCGCCGTCAGCGCGATCATCGCCAGGAGTCCGACGACGAGCAGCGGTTCGTAGCGCCACAGCACCACCGCCCCGAACACCAGCGGTACGAAGCTGCCCACGACCTGGAACGTCATCGTGTCGACGAACTCCTCGAAGCGGGAGGCGAAGCTCAGCACCCGCTTGGTCAGTGACCCGGCGAAGTTGTCGTGGAAGAACGCGGCGTCCTTGGCGAACAGCTCGTCCATGCCGATGACGTACAGCTGTTCGATGCCGAGGGCGTCGAGGCGGTTCAGGCAGTGCAGGCCGATGCGCCACAGCATCTCCGCGAGCAGCAGGACGCCGGCGAAGCCGAGGACGTACGGCAGCGCTGATCCGATGGAGATACCGGCGTCGCCGGCGATCCGGCCGACGAGCTTCGCGACGATCAGAGGCGCGACGTAGTTGATGCCGATGTTGCCGAGCGCCGGCAGCAGCATCGCGGGGGCTGTCAGCCGTCGAAGCCGGGCCAACTCCCGTCCGTAATAGCGAAGGGCGAGGAGCACCGAGCCTTTGCCCGGTGAACCCTCGCGCGATTCAGGCGATCCCATCCCAACCCTGTGTTGTCGTGCGGCAGCCTGCCGCGTGCTTCTCCGGGGAGATTCCGTTGCCTCAGTGGCCGTGTGGAGATTCGGTTTCGAGTGAGCGCGTTCGCTCGGGTCGTCCTCCGACAGGCGAGGTACGACGACGGGCCCCGCGCGGGCTCGTGGCGACACCCACGTGCGAGTACGGCGGGCCAGGAATCGCAGTGTCCCGCGTGGGCTCTCGCGCAGTCCAAGCGTTTTTATCGGCCAATGGCGCACGTCGCACGCCTGCTCGACTCTTGCCGAACCCTGCGCGAGATCCTCGCCGACCCACGGGTGAGCGCCGACATCGGTGGGCCGGGATACCCGCACACCACGGAGGCCATGAAGGCGCACGCCACCGAGATGGAGCCGTCGATCAACAACACCGACGGCGCCGAACACTCCCGGTGGCGCCGGATGCTGACGAGCTCGTTCACCCGCCACCGCATGGAGAAGCTCCGCCCGGCGATCCAGCAGATCACCGACGACCTCATCGAGAAGATGCCACCGACCTCATCGCGGCCCTGCCCCTGCCGTCGCTGATGATCTGTGAACCGCTCGGAGTGCCCTACGAGGACCACGAGTTCTTCCAGGAGCACGCCGGCGTCACCAACGCGCGGTTCAAGACACCGGAAGAGGCCGCCGAGACGACGAGGGAGCTGCGCCGCTACATCTCCGGGCTCATCGAGGCCAAGATGGACGACCCCGCCGAGGACGTCCCGTCCGATCTCGGCGCACGCGTCAAGGAGGGCGATCTCAGCCTGGCGCAGGCCGCTCCCCTGGGACACATCCTGCTCGTCGCCGGCCACGACACCAGCGCCAACATGATCACTCTGGGCACCGCGCTTCTGTTCCAGAACCCCGACCAGCTCGCGGCCCTGCGCGAGAACTGCGACGACCCGAAGTTCGTGGCGAACGCCGTCGAGGAACTGTTGCGCTACCTCACCATCCCGCACCTGCTCGCACGACGAGCCGTTGTCGAGGACATCGAGATCGACGGCGAGACCATCCGCGCCGGTGAGGGCGTCAGCGCGGCCCTGCCGGCCGCCAACTGGGATCCGCTGGCGTTCCCCGAGCCCGAGAAGCTCGATCTCCCCCGCCGGGCGGCGCACCATGTCGCGTTCAGCTGGGGCCCGCACCAGTGCATCGGGCAACAGCCGGCCCGTATCGAACTCCACATCGTGTTCCGCACCCTGTTCCGTCGGGTGCCGACCCTGCGGCTCGCGGTCGACGTCTCGGAGTTGAAGTTCAAGGAGGACTCGCAGGCGTACGGCATCTACGAGCTGCCCGTCACCTGATAGCTCCTGGAGGACCGTGAAGGAGCGGACACGACAAAGGCCGTCTCCTCATCGCCGAGAAGACGGCCTCCGACCTGCTGTGAAGCTGGTCGGGACGACAGGATTTGAACCTGCGACCCCTTGACCCCCAGTCAAGTGCGCTACCAAGCTGCGCCACGTCCCGTTGCCCGCCTGACCTGGGGTTTCCCCTGGCCGAACGCGCACGGAAACAATACCGCACTCGGGGCGATGGTCGCGCATCCGTTTATTCGGGGCCGACCGGGGCGCGGGGCCACGGGGCCGACCGGGGCGCAGGGTCACGGGGCCGCGCGGGAGAAGACTCCGAGACAGCACTTGACCTGAAGTTTGATTGAGGTTGCACGATCGTCGGCATGACGATCACCGAGGCACAACGCCGGCACCAGTACCAGGACCTGCCCCGTCTGATGGGGCTGATGACCGGCGACGAGAAGCACGGACCCGCGGCGACGTCCACGCTGGACGCGCTGTGGGTGCTCTACGACCGGGTTCTGCGGGTCGGGCCCGAGCGGATGGACCATCCGGAGCGGGACCGGTTCCTGCTCTCCAAGGGGCACGGGCCGATGGCGTACTACGGGGTGCTCGCGGCCAAGGGCTTCGTGCCGGTGGAGTGGCTGTCGGACTTCGGCGCGTACGACTCACCGCTCGGACACCACCCGGACCGGGTACTGGTACCCGGCGCCGAGATCGGCAGCGGGTCGCTGGGGCACGGTCTGCCGATCGCGGTCGGCACCGCGCTGGGCCTGCGGGCGCAGGGGCTGGGCGAGCCCCGTGTGTGGGTGCTGATCGGCGACGCGGAGCTGGACGAGGGCAGCAACCACGAGGCGATCGCGTACGCCGGGCCGGCCGGTCTCGACCGGCTGCACACCGTAGTGATCGACAACTCCTCCGCCAGCCATGCCCGGCCCGGCGGTATCGCCGCCCGGTTCGAGGCCGCGGGCTGGTCCGCCCTGACCGTCGACGGCCGTGACCACGAGGCGCTGTACTCCGCCTTCACCGCGCCCCACCCGGGTCGCCCGCACGTGGTCGTCGCCCGGGTCGAGCCCAAGTCCGCCTGAGACACCTGAGGCATCTGCGGCACCCGAGGCACGCAAGGCACATGAGGCACGTCAGGCATCTGCGGAGCCGGACGCTCCCCTCTCCTCATCCCGTACGCCCCTGAAAGGAACCCCTTCCATGGACACCATGCGTGATCGTTTCGCCCCCGTCATGACACGACTGCTCGACGAGGATCCTCGGGTCGCGGTCGTCCTCGCCGAGATCGGCAAGGACGGCTTCACGGAAGCCCGGCGCAGGCATCCCGATCGGGTGATCAACGTCGGGATCCGCGAGCAGCTCCTGGTCGGGGCGGGCGCGGGCCTGGCCCTGGCCGGCCTGCGGCCCGTCGTGCACACCTTCGCCAGCTTCCTCGTCGAGCGGCCGTTCGAGCAGATCAAGCTGGACCTCGGACACCAGGACGTGGGCGCGGTGCTGGTGAGTGCGGCCGCGTCCTTCGACTGGCCCGCCGGAGGCTTCACCCACATGGCACCGGGCGACGTGGCCCTGCTCGACACCCTGGACGGCTGGACCGTGCACGTTCCCGGCCATCCGGACGAGGCCGAGGAGCTGCTGCGGCAGGCGGTCGCCGCCGGGGACGACAAGGTGTACGTGCGGTTGTCCGTGCAGTCCAACGCGCAGGGCCTGCCGGTCGACGGGGCACGCTTCCGCACCGTCCGGGAGGGGCACGCAGGGGTCGTCGTCGCCGTCGGGCCGATGCTCGACGCCGTACTTGCCGCCACGGAGGGACTCGACGTCACCGTCCTGTACGGGGCCACCGTGAGGCCCTTCGACGGAGCGTCCCTGCGCCGCGCCACGGAGGCGGCGGGCACCGACGTCGTCCTCGTCGAGCCGTATCTGGCCGGTACGTCCACGGCCCCCGCGGGTGACGCGCTCGCCGACGTACCCCACCGCGTCCTCGGCCTCGGCGTCCGCCGCCGTGAGCTGCGCCGGTACGGAACCATCGACGAGCACCTGACCGCGCAGGGCCTCGACGCGGGGTCCCTGCGGGAGCGGATCGGCGGCTTCCTGAGCGCCTCGGGCCGACCGCGCCCCTGAGTCCGCCCCCGCGCGGACCCGCGTGGACATGCGTGTCAGTCGGCCCTCGGAAGTCCCAGCTCCGGGTGGGCGTCGAGCAGCCGGGGCGGAGCCGCCTGGCGCCAGGAGTCGGCCAGGATGTCACGGAGTTCGTCGCCGTCCTCCAGGGCGGCGAGCCGGACCCTGACCCAGGCGAAGCCCGCCTCGTGGTCGGCGATCCAGAACTTGCCGGGCTCCGCCAGGACGAGTTCGTCGCGCTCCTCCTTGGGGCAGCGCACCGCGATGGAGGTCTCCTCCTCGGGCAGCGTGACGAACATCTTCCCCGCGACCCGGAAGGTGGGCATGCTCCAGGCGATCTTCTCCGTGGTGTCCGGCAGGGAGAGGGCGGTACGGCGTACGTCTTCGGCATCCGGCATGGGACGCACCGTAGCCAATGGCACTGACATTGATATCGGTCGGCGGCTTCGGTCACTCCCGGCCCCGCGCCCGAGATCGTCGATGATTGAACCAGCTGCGATCGGATCGATACTGACCGTAATATTTTTCGAGCACCGGCTGCACGTTCGGGTCGCCCCGGACGCTTCATGGGTGGAGGCGGATGGTGCCTCTGGTGCCGGGGTGGGGACACGGCGCCTTCGATCAGCACAGGTACAGGGGAGGACCCCGTGCAGCAGAGCGCTGCCGCGTGGTTGTTCGAGATCGCGCTTGGCTTGAGGGTGTTCGGCCCGGACGTCGTCCGAGGCTGCCGTCGGCTCCTGACGGCCGGCGTACGGATCGGCATCACCGGACTGACCGGCACCCGCGCCCCGTCCCGCTCCGCCGAGTCGACCCGGGACGTCCCGTGAGCGGCGACGGCGGGCCGGAGGAGACCGGCGGGGCCGTCGGCGCACCACGGGTGGTACCCATCGACCAGTGGGACCCCACCGCGCAGATGGCGTACTGGGGTTTCCATCTTCAGCGCCGCCAGGACTACATGCGCTACGCCTATCTCCAGCTCGGCTCCGACGCCGACGCGGAGGAGGCCGTGGACCTGACCTTCGACCAGGTCATGGACCGCTGGCCGCGGATGCTGCGGATGGAGAACCTGGAGGGCTACGCCTGGACGATCCTCAAGCGCCGCATCATCGACATGCACCGCAAGCGCCGGCGCCGCCCGGAGCTGATGGAGATCGCCGCCTTCGAGGCGGCGCTCGCCGATCCGGCCGAGGATCCGTACGACACGCTCACCGACGCCATCGCCCTGTACGTCGCGGTCGGCTCCCTGAGCGAGCGGCAGCGGGACGCGATCCTCCTCTACTACGGCATAGGTTTCACGGCCGCCGAAGCCGCCGTACTCATGGGCAACGAGGAGGCCACCGTCCGCTCCCAGCTCCGTACCGGACGCCGACGCCTCGCCACCCTGCTCAAACTCCGCTGCCCGGAGCACCCCGACGGGAAGAACCCCTGATGAGCACCCTGCCGTCCGACCGCCGCACCATCGACGAACTGTTGGCCAAAGCGCGTACGCGGGATCGTTACGCCGACTACGACCTCGCGGGCGCCGAAGCCCGTCTGCGCAGCCGGCAGGCGGCCCGGCACCGCCCGCGCACCCCCGATGCCGCGCTCGTCCGGGCCGTGTGGACCACCCCCGAGGACGACCGCACCCCGGACGCGGACCGCGCCTGGTGGGACCTGAACGCCGTGAGCCTGCTGGTGCTGTTCGGGCCGGACGCCGACCGTCATCTGAGCGAGTTCATCGACAGCCAGTACGCGGACAAGACCGGCGCCCTGGTCTTCGCGTGTCTGCTGCACGTGGCGGGCGACAGCAGCGGGGCGCGCTTCTGGTGGCGTTTCGCGGCCGGGGTCGGCCACCAGGTCGCCGAGTACTGCCTGTTCCTCGAACACGCCCACAGCGGTGAGTACCACGACGCCGACCACTGGCGCACCCAACTGGTGCGCGAGCACTTCGAACCCACCTACATGTGCGGCGACCGCGTCACCGCGCCCCTGGTCAACCCGGCGTTCATCGACCACGTCCACCCGCACATCGCCCGCCCGCACCACCCGGAGATCGGCACCGTCCCGCTCCCCCGGCCGCCTCTCGTGAAGGAGCTGCGCCACCTCACCTCCCTGCTGTAGCCGCGGCCGGGAGCGGCGGCTCTTCACGCGCCGGGGACCGTCGCTCCCACCCGCTTGTAGAAGATCGTCGTCGGGCGCAACTCACCCGACGGCGTCGCCGCGTAGTCGGGTATCGCCCCGAGCCGGGTCCAGCCCGCGGAGCGGTAGAGGGACTCGGCGGGGCTGTCGGTCTCGGTGTCCAGGTGCAGGAGCGTGATTCCGGCGGTGGCGGCCGCGCGCTCGGCGGTGGTCAAAAGGCCCCGGCCGACGCCCTGTCCGCGGCCGTCGCGGTGCACCATCAGCTTCACCAGCTCGGCGCGGTGGCGGCTGTTGGGTTTGTCGGGGAAGACGAGGCTGACGGTGCCCAGGATCCGGTCCGCGGTGTGCGCCACCCACACGGCGAGGCGCCCGGCCGACACCGCGTCCACGCGCTCCTCCCACCAGGCGACGGCCGCCGCCCGCTCCAACGGGGCGAGGAAGCCGATCGAGGCCCCGCCCTCCACGGTGTCGATCAGCAGCTCGGCCAACTCGCCCGCCGAGGCACGAAGGCGCTCGGCGTCCAGCCGGGAGACGGTGGTCACGGCAGCACCACCACCAGCGCGTACCGTGCGCCCTCGGGGCCGGGACACCGGAAGCGTGTGGGCCCCCACACCCGCAGCCGCAGACAGTCCCCGGCGTCGAGCCGGTGTTCGACGTCCTGCGCGGCCACCTCCAGCGTTCCGTCGAGGACCCAGATGTGCTGCTCCAGGCCGGGCACGGGAGGCCGGTCGTAGGCGATGTCGGCGCCGGCCGTGAGCCGCCCCTCGACCAGTTCGCCGCGCAGCCCCGCGTGCGGCGGGGACACCGATCGTCGTACGAATCCGGAGGCTTCGTCGGCCCAGACCGTCTGGTCGGCCGCCCGCACCACCGGGACGGGCTCCGCCTCGACCTCGCTGAGCAGCTGCGACATGGTGCGTCCGTAGACGGCGCACAGCCGGTTCAGGAGCGAGGCCGTGGGGCTGATCTCGGCCCGCTCGGCGCGGGACAGCGTGGAACGGCTGACCCCACTGCGCTCCGCCAACTCCCCCAGGGACCAGGCGCGTTCGGACCGCAGCTCGGCCAGCCGGGCGCCGAGCCGGACATCGACGACATCGAGCCCCTCATCGTTTCCCATATTCGGGATGCTATCCCAGATGCGGGACGAGCCGCAGTGGCTCCGACCACTCCCCTCAGTCCACCGTCGCGGCCTCCGCCAGCGCCTCCAGCACCGGGCGGATCAGCGGATGCCCCTCCGCGCCCCGGCGTACGGCCGCGAAGACCCGGCGCGTGGGCGCGACGCCGTCGACCGGCCGCACCAGCACGCCCGTGAGGTCCATGCCGCGCAGGGCCGAGCGGGGCACCAGGGCGACACCCGCGTCGGCCGAGGCGAGGGCGACGACGGCCCGGAAGTCGTCGGAGGAATGTTCGAGACGGGGTTGGAATCCGGCGTTCTCGCAGGCCAGGACGACCACGTCGTGACAGGGGTTGCCGGGGTACGGGCCGATCCACGGGTCCTTGGCCAGCTCGGCGAGCGGAACCTCGGCGGCGTCGGCGAGCCGGTGGCCGAGCGGGACGACCGCGTCGAAGGGCTCGGCGTACAGGGGTACGGGGGTCAGGCGCGGGTCGTCCGCGTCCGGGGCGCCCCGGTACTCGACGGCGACCGCGATGTCGACCTGCCGGTCGAGCACCATCGGCAGACTGGCGTCGCCCTCGGCGTCCTGGACGCGGACGTGGATGCCGGGTGCCGTGCGGGCGAGGCGGGCCAGCGCGGGGGCCACCACCAGGCCGATGCCGGTCGCGAAGGCGGCGACGGTGACCGTGCCCGCCGAGCCCGAGCTGTACGCGGCCAACTCCGCCTCGGCGCGCTCCAGTTGGGCCAGCACCTCATTGGTGTGGCTGAGCAGGATCTCGCCGGCCGGAGTCAGCCGTACGCCCTTGGCACCGCGCTCGACGAGCCGGTGGCCGGTCTCCTGCTCCAGCGCGGTCAGCTGCTGGGAGACGGCCGAGGGGGTGAGATAGAGCGCGGCGGCCGCCGCCGTGACCGTGCGGTGGTCGGCCACCGCACGGAGGATGTGGAGCCGCCGCGCTTCGATCATGCGACCGATTCTCTCAGGTCATCGGCGTCTTTCAGCCCTCGAGCTCCGCGCGGGCGGAGACGAACGCGTCGACCGCCCGGTTCACGTCCTGCGTCGAGTGCGCGGCCGAGAGCTGGACCCGGATCCGGGCCTGGCCCTGCGGGACCACCGGGTAGGAGAAGCCGATCACGTACACGCCGCGCTCCAGGAGGAGCTCCGCCATGCGTCCGGCGACGGTCGCGTCACCGATCATGACGGGGGCGATCGCATGGTCACCGGGGAGGATGTCGAAGCCCTCCGCGGTCATCCGGGAACGGAACAGCGCGGTGTTCTCGGCAAGGCGGATGCGCAGGTCGTCGGCCGACTCCAGCAGGTCGAGCACCTTCAGGGAGGCCGCCGCGATCACCGGGGCGAGCGTGTTCGAGAACAGGTACGGGCGGGAGCGCTGGCGCAGCAGGGCGACGATCTCGGCGCGGGCGGCGACATAGCCGCCGGAGGCGCCGCCGAGCGCCTTGCCGAGGGTGCCGGTGATGATGTCGACGCGGTCCATGACGCCGTGCAGCTCGGGGGTGCCGCGGCCGCCGGGGCCGACGAAGCCGACGGCGTGCGAGTCGTCGACCATGACCATGGCGTCGTAGCGGTCGGCGAGGTCGCAGATCTCCTTCAGGGGCGCGACATAGCCGTCCATCGAGAAGACACCGTCGGTGACGATCAGACGGCGGCGCGCGTCGGAGGCCTCCTTGAGCTGGGCCTCCAGGTCGGCCATGTCACGGTTGGCGTACCGGAAGCGGCGTGCCTTGGAGAGGCGGATGCCGTCGATGATCGAGGCGTGGTTGAGGGCGTCGGAGATGACCGCGTCCTCGGCGCCGAGGAGGGTCTCGAAGACACCGCCGTTGGCGTCGAAGCAGGAGGAGTAGAGGATCGTGTCCTCCTGGCCGAGGAACGCGGACAGGCGCGCCTCCAGCTCCTTGTGCACCTCCTGCGTACCGCAGATGAAGCGCACGGACGCCATGCCGTAGCCCCAGCGGTCGAGGGCCTCGTGGGCGGCGGCGACGACCTCGGGGTGGTCGGCGAGGCCGAGGTAGTTGTTCGCGCAGAAGTTGAGGACCTCGCCGGGGCGGCCGCCCGCGGTGACGCTCACGGTCGCGGACTGCGGGGTGCCGATGACGCGCTCGGGCTTGTGCAGACCGGCGGCGCGGATCTCGTCGAGGGTGGTGCGGAGGTCGTCGCGCACGGAGTCGAACATGGGAAGGGCTCCTAGGGGGTTACGCGGTTCGGAGTGGCTCGTGCGGACGCTCACGCGCTCCAGTCGAGGATGACCTTGCCGCCGCGGCCGCTCGCGGCGTCCGCGAAGGCTGCCTCGTAGTCGCGGTAGTCGTAGCGGCCGGTGATGACCGGTGCGAGGTCAAGGCCGCCTTCGAGGAGGACGGACATCGCGTACCAGGTCTCGAACATCTCACGGCCGTAGATGCCCTTGATCGTGATCATGGAGGTGACGATCCGGGACCAGTCGACCGGAAACTCCTCGGCGGGCAGGCCGAGCATCGCGATCCGGCCGCCGTGCGTCATGTTGGCGATCATGTCGCGCATCGCCTCGGGGCGGCCGGACATCTCCAGGCCGATGTCGAAGCCCTCGCGCAGGCCGAGGGCGCGCTGCCCGTCGGCGATGGTCGACTCCGCGACGTTCAGCGCGAGGCTGACGCCGATCTTGCGGGCGAGATCGAGGCGCTCCTCGCTGACGTCGGTGATGACGACGTTGCGGGCACCCGCGTGCCGGGCCACGGCCGCGGCCATCAGACCGATCGGGCCCGCGCCCGTGATGAGGATGTCCTCGCCGACCAGGGGGAAGGAGAGTGCCGTGTGCACGGCGTTGCCGAACGGGTCGAAGATCGCGGCGACGTCGAGGTCGACCGGGACCCGATGCACCCACACGTTGGCGGCGGGCAGGGCCACGTACTCGGCGAACGCGCCGTCGCGGCCGACGCCCAGGCCGACCGTGGCGCGGCACAGGTGGCGGCGCCCGGCCAGGCAGTTGCGGCACTTGCCGCACACGAGGTGGCCCTCGCCGCTGACCCGGTCGCCTGCCTTGATGTCGGCGACGTCGCGGCCGGTCTCGACGACCTCTCCGACGAACTCGTGGCCGAGGACTAGCGGCGTGCGGATGGCCTGCTGCGCCCAGCCGTCCCAGTTGCGGATGTGCAGGTCGGTGCCGCAGATCCCGGTCCTGAGGACCTTGATCAGTACGTCGCCGGGGCCGATCTCCGGTTCCGGGACGTCCGTCAGCCAGAGCCCGGGCTCCGCCTTCTCCTTGACCAGCGCCTTCAAGCTGCGGCTCCCGTGGTGAGATCCCGGAGCAGGGCACGCCGAAGGGGCCCGTACCGGGGAGAGGGGTGATTTCCCGGAGAAATCTGCCGCACGGGGGCGCCGTCGGTCCATCGAGGATTTCTTAAGCGCTGCCGCAGCTTTCCTTCACGCCTCCGGCCAGGGCTTCCTTCACGCCTCCGGCCGCGGGCGTCAGATCCCCCCGGTGTCCTCCCTGCGCTCGATCCGCTCGACCAGTTCCGCCGCCATCGACTTGATGGTCTCCAGGCCCGCCTTCCCCCACGGGCGCGGTTCGAGGTCGACGACGCAGATCGTCCCGAGGGCGATGCCGGTGTGGTCGATGAGCGGGGCGCCCAGGTAGGAGCGGACGCCGATCTCGTCGACGACCGGGTTGCCGGCGAAACGCGGGTAGTCGCAGACGTCTTCCAGGACCAGCGCCCTGCGGCGGACCACCACATGGGGGCAGAACCCGTAGTCGCGGGTCATGTAGCGCCCGACGACCTTCACGGTGCCGTCCGGGGCGGCCGGGAGCGGCCGGGTGACCGAGACGTTTCCGTCCGGGGTGTGCAGGCCCGCGAAGAACTGCCGGTTCTCGTCGATGAAGTTGACCATCGAGTACGGCACCGCGGCGACCTCGGCGAGTCGGTCCGCGAAGGCGTCGAAGGCGGGTTCCGTGTGCTCCCCCAGGCCCAGTCGGCGCAGCCGCCTGACACGGGCGGGGGCGTCCTTGTCCTCCGGGGTCAGCAGCAGACGACCGGCCGGGCGCGGCGGGTCGTAACTCATCTACGGGCTCCCTGTGGTGGGGCGGGCGTCATGGTGTGTGGGCTCCGTGGCGGGGACGTGGGTCGGGTGCGGGCTCAGCCGGTCGAAGGGGTGCGCGGGGCGCGGGCTCAGCGGCTGGGGGCGTGCGTCGGTGCGTGGGCGATGAGGTGGCGGACCAGGGTGAGCAGCGTCTGCACGCCCGAACTGGAGATCCGGGCGTCACAGCGCACGATGGGGATCTCGGGGTCGAGGTCGATGGCCGCGCGCACCTCCTCGGGGTCGTAGCGGTAGGCACCGTCGAACTCGTTGACGGCGACGATGAAGCCGAGACCACGCTGCTCGAAGAAGTCGACGGCCGCGAAACAGTCCTCCAGGCGACGGGTGTCGGCGAGGATCACCGCACCGAGCGCGCCCTCGGACAGCTCGTCCCACATGAACCAGAACCGCTGCTGCCCGGGGGTGCCGAACAGGTACAGGACGTGTTCCGGATCGAGGGTGATGCGGCCGAAGTCCATCGCCACGGTGGTCTCGACCTTGTTCTCGATGCCGTCGAGATTGTCGGTCGCGGCGCTGACCGTGGTGAGCAGCTCCTCCGTGCTGAGCGGCGCGATCTCGCTCACCGCGCCCACGAAGGTCGTCTTGCCGACTCCGAACCCGCCCGCCACCAGGATCTTCAGCGCGGTGGGGAAGGGATCAGAGCTGTCGTCGTAGTCCATCGAGCACTGCCTCCAGAAGAGACCGGTCAGTGGGGTTGTGGTGGAACTCGGGCGGCTTGGTGGTCAGTGCCCCGCAGTCGACGAGGTCGGAGAGCAGCACCTTGGTGACCGCCGCGGGCAGCTTCAGGTGTGCGGCGATCTCCGCGACCGAGACGGGCGCCCGGCACAGTTCGAGTGCCTGGGTGTGCTCGGGACCGAGGTAGCCCAGAGGTGTGGCCCCGGTGGCCATCACCTGCGACAGCAGGTCGAGGGCGGTGGTCGGCCGGGTCCGGCCGTTGCTGACCGTGTAGGGGCGCACCAGCCGTCCGGCCGCGTCGTCGAGCCAGGGCCCGTCGCCGGCCGCGGCCATGCTCAAGGCCTCATCGCCGGCGGTTCCACGGCGGCCTGCCGGGGCGCGGTCATCAGATACGGACGGACGCTCTTGACCAGCATCGCCATCTCGTAACCGAGCACCGCCGCGTCGGCCTCGCGGCCGGCGAGCACGGCGAGACAGGTGCCGGAGCCCGCGGTGGAGACGAACAGCAGGGTCGAGTCGAGCTCGACGACGACCTGGCGTACGTCTCCGCCGTCGCCGAAGCGCACGCCCGCGCTGCGGCCTAGCGAGTAGAGGCCGGAGGCGAGCGCCGCCATGTGGTCGGCGCTGTCCGGGTCGAGGCCGTGGACCGACTTCACGAGTCCGTCGCAGGAGAGGAGTACCGCGCTGGTCGTGTGCGGTACGCGCTGTACGAGGCCGCTCATCAGCCAGTCGAGATCGGATACATGGGCGGTCGGCGCGTCGCTCGCCATGGTGGATCGACTCCTTGAAGTACGAAGGTCTGCCGGAGCGCAGGGTGTGGGGGTGTGGAAGGGCGTGCGGGTGGGGGTCGTCAGGGGGGTGGTCATCCGGCCGTTGTGCTCCCGTCGTGCCGGGCCGTGTGGTCGTGTCCGGGCACGGGTGCGCTGTCGCGGGTCCCGTGCGCCTCGCGAGGGGCGGGCGCATGCGCCGTGTGGGTGTCGGCTATGCGGGGCGCGCCCGTGGACGTCTGGTCGACGCGGAGCACATCGAGCGGCGGCAACGGGTCCAGGTGCCGCAGGTCCGGGTGCGGCGGGTCCGAGTGCGGCGGGTCCCGGTGCAGCAGGTCCGGATGCGGCAGGTCGGAGTTCGGCAGATCAGGGTGTGGCCGCTCCAGGTTCGGTGCTCCCCTGTGCGGTGCCTCCGTGCGCCGTTCCTCGGCGTGCTGGGCCTCCGCGAGCCCGATGCCTCGCTGGAACGCCGCCATCAGGCCGGGGTCGTGGCCGACGACCTGCTCCGGATCCTGGCGGGGCAGGGGCCCGTCGCGCAGTTGGGGCGCGATGTGCTCCTGGGCGCGCCGCTTGGGCAGCTGCGGCTTGCCCATGGTGCCCCGCACCGCGCCGTTGCGGGGAGTGGGCGGCATGGCCGCGTTCTCCGCGACCACGGGCCGGTCGTCGGGGCGGATGCCGGGCAGGGCCTCGGCCGGGTTGGGTCGCTGCGCGCGGGCGCCGCGCACGGGGAGCGGCGCCGGGCCGCTGCCGCCCGTGCCGAGCGCGGCGGGCGGCATCTGGTCCCGCTGCACCTGCCGCGGCACGGAGGCTGCCATCGCGCCGGCGGACGGCACGGGCGCGGTCGGCCCGGCCTGTGGTCCGGCGGGCGGACGCGGGCCGCCGGGCTTGGCCCGCTGGGTCGGCTGGGGCTGCGCCTGCGATACGTCCCCGGGGGCGCCCTGCGCCGCGCCCAACAGCGCCTGCGGTACGACGAGTACGGCCTGGACTCCGCCGTAGATGTTGGTCTGGAGCCGTACGTGGATACCGTGCCGCCGGGCGAGCTGGGACACCACGAACAGACCGATCCGGCCGTCCTGGAGGAGGCTGGCGACATTCACCTGATCGGGGTCGGTGAGCAGCGCGTTCATCTTGTCCTGTTCACCCACGGGCATGCCCAGACCCCGGTCCTCGACCTCGACCGCGAGGCCGGAGGTGACGAGGTTGGCACGCAGCAGCACTTGGGTGTGCGGGGCGGAGAACACCGTGGCGTTCTCGACGAGTTCGGCCAGCAGGTGGATGACGTCGGCGACGGCGTGCCCGCGCAGGGTGCCGTCGATCGGGGGTACCAGCTTGACCCGCGAGTACTGCTCGACCTCGGCGATCGCGGACCGCAGCACCTCGGTCATGGAGACGGGGTTGCTCCACTGGCGGCGTGAGACGGCGCCGCCGAGCACGGCGAGGTTCTCGGCGTGCCGGCGGATGCGGGTGGCGAGGTGGTCGACGTGGAAGAGGCCCTTGAGCAGGTCCGGGTCCTCGATCTCGTTCTCCAGCTCGTCGAGGATCGAGATCTCGCGGTGCACGAGGGACTGAAGGCGCCGCGCGAGATTGACGAAGACCTCGACCTTCTGCTCGCTGCCCGCCTGGCTGGAGAGTTGGGCTGCCTGCACGACGGCGGTGACGGCGCCGTCGTGCGCGCGGGAGAGGTCGGCGGCGAGCAGCTCGAACTCGTCGGCGTCCGGCTTGGGCCGGTGGCGCGGCTTGGGCGCGGGAGGGCTCTCGCCCCGGCGCAGGCCCTCGACGACGACGCGCAGGTCGGCCTCGGTACGGGCGCTGCCGCGGCGCAGGGCGCCGATGCGTTCCCGTACGGACGTGGCGGCCCGGTCGGCGCCCACGGCGGCGATCAGGATGCCCGCGAGGGCCACACAGCCGGCGCCGGCGAGCACCGCCCACAAGACGGCGCCGGGGCGTACGCCGGTGGAGCGGACGGTGAACAGCACCGCCGCACACCCGCTGAGCGCCACCGCGATCGGCGGCAGGACCGCCAGGCGCAGCAACTGGGGCCGTAGGCGGGTCTCGGGCTGTGGGGGAACCGTGCGGGCGACCGGCCGCCCGTGCCGCCCGCCCTCACGGCGGTCTGCGCGTGCGGCCGGTGCGCGGAGGTGAGACATCTGCGTCCTCGTACTGGTGCGTCGGGGGCCACGGGGGCTCCCGCGGGTCTGCGCGACTCGGGCGTGCGCCATCGCGATGCCGGTCGAGAGAGCCGAAAAAATCGGCCCTGCGTCGCCCGACGGCAACTGACAGTAGTCGCCAAGCCATCATGTGCGGTGGGCAGTTGACAAACTCCCCCGGAAGGCGTCCCGCTCTGGTATGAGGCCTCGTACGGCAGACCGATATCCCTCTCGGACGCATGTTCCCTTGCATCACGGATCCGATCAGAGCTGGTCAGAACCGGTCGCGAAAAAAACGGCGAGGGCCGGGGAGCAACTCGCTCCCCGGCCCTCGCCGTCGATCGGACATTCAGGAAATTCGGCTCGCGGACGCCGTCTCGGGCTCTCCGGTGCCCTCAGATACGTGTCGCGGCTCGTCACCGGCCGTGTGCACTTCTTCTAGCGAGCCATGTCTCCAGACCGGCGCCTCTTCATTCAGTGCTCCACTTCACCATCCAGCTCTCGTTCAGCACAGAGATGACCTCCTCGCAGCGGCGGACGAACACGTCGTCGCTCTGCGCCGACTGCTGTCCCTGGACCGACCATCGAGCGAGAAGGCGCTCCAACTCGTCCGCTGTGCGCGCGAACTCGACCTGCTGATAGGCGTACTTGGATGCCGTGGAATGAGCACTCACCGCGGCTGCGGCCACGGCCACCACCGCTACCCACGCGGCGGCTTGCGCAACTCCGTAGGCACCTGCCACCGCGCCCAAGAGCGCGCCTGCACAGCCGAAGAGGAACTCTGCGCGCCGCACCGCTGCCAGCCGTCGTCCCATCTCCAGTGCCTTGGGGCGGTAGTAGTGAGCGATCTGTCCCTTCAGACGGATGTCCACGTAGGAATCGATGTCGGTGATTGCGGGCAGTGGCCTGGCGACCGGAGAAAGACCGATGACGGACGGCAGAAGATCTGAAGTCTCACTCCGCAGTCGACCGACGCGATCGTGCAGAACGGCCTCGGCCTCGGCTCCGCGGTAAGGGCCGGCTCCGGCCAGAAAGACGTAGACCTCGTTCTTGATCGCCTCGCTCATCGAGCGCAACCGCGTCCAGTTCTGGATGGCTTTGGGGCCTGTCTGCCTTGCCAGCAGGGGAACCGTGCCCGCGGCCAGCGCGGCCGCGAAGGCGAAGGTCTGGCCGAGCACCCTGCTCCCACCCATTGCCTGAGAGGCGGCTGTGCCGAGGAGCGCCGCCAGAATCCCCATGAAGAGCGACAACGTCCTCGCACGACCGATGGCCGCCTTGAGACGATTCGCAGCCTGGGACCAGGAACTCTGCTCGTCCCAGACGCTCGCCACCCCTGTGTCTCCCCCGAGTCGATTCACGGTGTGATTGTGGCCGACTGCCCCGTCGCCCAACCAGGGGGTACAGAATGTTGATCGATTCGCGTCTGGCGAAGGCGCGTTGGTCGGCCCCTGACGCAGCGAAACTCGGAGGACACGTGCTCCACTACCAGAAGGAGTTCGATCCCGTCGTCGACGGCTCCGCCGCCAACGGTCACCGTACGGCTACGGGTTCCGAATCCGGCTACGCGGCAGACGACGAGGTCTATGTCTTCGACGACGAGCGCCTGGTCCTCGCCGTGAACGTGGCGCTCAAGACAGGAAGGCCACTACTGCTCTTCGGCCCGCCGGGATCCGGAAAGTCCTCACTGGCACCCAACGTTGCACGGATACTGAAGTGGCGGCACTACGCCCATGTCGTGACGGCACGTACCGAACCGGAGGATCTGCTGTGGCGGTTCGATGCGATGAAGCGCCTCAACGACGCCCAGGCACGAGCGCTCAGTGAGAACATGCAGGACTACTACACTCCGGGACCTCTGTGGCGAGCGTTCGAGGAGGGCGGTACAAAGCGGTCCGTCGTCCTCATCGACGAGATCGACAAGGCCGACCCCGACCTGCCCAACAGTCTGCTGGGCCCACTTGGCTCGCTCTCGTTCTCTCTCCCCTGGGACGACCGCAGCAAGGTCGTCGTCGCCGAAGAGCACGCTCCTCTGGTGGTCATCACGACCAATGACGAGCGCGAACTGCCCAGGCCATTTCTCCGTCGCTGCATCGTGTTCGAACTGGGCGCGCCCACGAGGACGCATCTGCTGCGAGTGGCCGAGCAGCATCTGGGCGCACACTACGACGCCGAACTCGCCGGCCGCATCGCCAATCACATTCTCGACATCCGCGGTCAGCGGTACGACGACCCGGCGGGCCCCAGCACCGCGGAGTATCTGGATGCCCTCAAAGCCAGCCATCAGCTGGGAGTCGTACCCGATACCCCGGAGTGGACGGTGCTGGAGGCCGTCACCCTTCGGAAGCGACGCGACAATGCGGGGCATTCCGCATGAGTGGGCGGGGAGTCGTCTTCCTCGGAGACCTCGTCAAAACAGTGTCCCTCCTGCAGCCCCGTGATCTCGCGACAGCCACCACCATGGCGCGCCTTCTCGGACTCGGCCCCAGCGAGCCCGAACAGCTCGAACTCGCGAACGCCTCTGCGGGGCTGCCGTCCGACCCGGCAACGCGATTCGACGGGCAGAACGGGGTTGATCGGAGAACGCCTCCCGCCGCCGTCGCCGATCCTCGGCCCCAGAAAATGGCCGACCGGTCCGAACGCCCGTCCTCGGACGTTGATCCGGAGCGAGACGAACCTGATCAACGTCCGCAGACACCATCCTCGGCCCCCATGGGTCCTGCGGACCAGGCACCCAGGCTGGCGGAACGCCCCATCGACTTCTCCTTGGTGCTGACCCGCCTGCCGGCGCAGGACGAAAGTCGGGATTCCCTCCCCGGACCGGGCAACGTCACTGCCTCCGGAGATCTGTCCGCCCAGACCGAGGGAGCGCACGACGCGCAGCCAACCGTGGAGCCACCGTGGACACCGGAATGGTCGCGTGGGGTGATGGTCGCCGCCGTGTCGGCTCCCGTCGCGAGCCGCCGACTCGACCAGCGGACCCTCGTGCGCAAGGTGTCCCGCCAGGAGGTACTTCGTTCTGTTCCGTGGCAGCGCCGCCCCAGTACTCGACTCGGAGTCCAGCTCCTGCTCGATCACAGCGCCGGCATGGCCCCGTTCCAGGACGACCGCCGCTGGCTGTGCGGGCTGATGGCGAGCGTCGCCGGACGCGACCGCGTATCCGTGTTGCGCTTCACCGGCTCCCCTCTGCGTGGTGTCATGCGAACCGGCTCCGCCGTACTGGAGACGCATCGTGCACCCGCTCCCGGTACGCCCGCCGTCCTCGTGTCGGACCTGGGGCACGCCAGGCCACCGTTCACGGGAAGCGCGACGGCCCGGCTCGACGAGTGGTTGACCTTCATCGACGGTCTGCTGCACGGCGGGTGTCCGCCGGTATGTCTCACGCCGTTTCCCGTTGCTGCGTATCCGTCGTCCGTCACCGAACGGATCGCCCTGATCCCGTTCGACCGACGGATCTCACTTCGGCACGCCCAGGAAGCGACACGGAAGATCCATCGTCTGCTGGAAGAGCGCCGGTGACCGGCACAGATCCGGCCGAGCTGATCTCACGGCTGAAACGGCACCGGCCCCAAATGGTCGAACTGGCCTCGTATGTCTCGCTCACGGTCAGCGTCGACCGGGCCTTTCTGCGCAAGGCCCGACTACGCTTCTTACCAAGGACGGCAGCCGGACTCGAGGCGGAACTGTGGTTCTCTCCCCTGGTGGAGGCGGCCGGAAGCCGGGCCCTGCTCCTCGACCCTGAGGCTTCCGAGCATTTACGCAGGGATCTCGCCCAGCGGTCCCCGCAATTGCTCCGGCAGGTGCGAGAGTTCACCGTCGCCGAACACACCCGGGCTCCGCTCGTCGTCCGTCTCTACGAGGAACTCCTCTGGTCAGCCCTCCAAACGACCGAGACCGTGGACACGCACGCGAGACACCACGCGGATCGCGTCCTGCGGATGGTGTCGGGGGAAGGCGTGGCCGCTGCGGTCGCCGACGACACGGGGCGTTGGGCCCTGCACTACGCACGTCGACTGCCGACCCACCTGCTGGGTCGCGACGACGTGTGGCGCATCCAGGTCGCTTCCTGCGAACGGCTGGGCCTGGGACTGCCCGACGACCCCGCCGGGGGGCGGACGGGAGTGACGGTACAGGCACGAGCTCGCGTTCAACACACCCTGGCCATCGGTGTGACGGCCCGGTCGGACGGGATCGTGCTCAGCAGACCACCGGCGAGCGGCGCGCGGATCCTTCACGCCCAGGGCACCAGGCACAAGGTCCGGCTCGACGCCGTGAGTTCGCTGGCCCACACGGCGGAGCCGATACGCCTGGATCTCCTTGACGGACAGAGCGTGCATCTGCCCTTCACCGTGGTGCAACGGACCGGTCCTGACGGCGACCTGAGGATGAGCCTCAGCCATCCGGGCTCGGCCCTGGAGGTGGCGGTGGCCGACTACACGGGATCGGATCCCTCCGCGGCACACTGTGCGGTACTGCTTCCCGACGGCACGATCGTCCTGCACCGCGGTGACGGATCGGAGAGCGGGCGTGTGCTCGCGGAGAGTCCCCTCACGACTCGAAGCGACCTCGTCCTCTCCGCGGACGGCACCACGGTGTCGTACGTCCAGAACAACGTTCGGCACCACCGATCGCTGCGTCCGGGCGTTCACACCACGGCCGACCCGACTGTCGAGAACGTTCAGGGGTCTTCGAGCAGTAGCACCGGGACCGACGCCACCACCGTGGCATCCCGGGCGAGGGACGGCAGCATGGATGTCCGGGCAACCACGGACGGCCGGATCTTGGCCACGTCCACCGCGTTCCCCGGCAGGCGCACCACTCGTTTGATCGGGCAGGCTCCCTGGCGGGTGTCCTCGCTCGCCATCAGCGCCGACGCGCAGTGGGTGGCGGTGGTCGGCAACGATTCCTTGCTGATGGAACTGCCTCTCGCTCCGGGCCGACGGCCGCGTGAGACCCAACTGCGCTTCAGTGCCACGCGTGTTTTCGCGGGCGGCGACGGCGGCTGGGTGATCGCCGGAACCGGCGGCCCCGTGGGACTGAACACGGAGGAGGGTCGCAGTTACCGCATCATGCCCGAGGTCGATCCGGCAGGCGGCGTCAGCCCCACGTGGGGACACGGCTGTGTCCTGGTCGACACGCCGGTCGCGCAGATGGACGTCCTCACGGACATACCGGGCGTGGACTGCCTGCTGGTCGACCTCAACCGCGCCTCCGGCCAGGAACATGACGAGTTCGCTCTGCGTCTTGTCGAGGCACATCGTCGCGGTGTGCGCGTCGTCTGCGGCCTCGATGTGTCCGATGCGCAAGAGGAGGTGCTTGACGCCGTTTGCCACTGGCTGGACCAGAGCGCTGACGGATTGCGACTCGCCGGCAGCGTCGGAGCAGCCATCCTGAACGACGTACGCCACCTGGTCGACGGATACGACGACCGAATGCTTCTCTGCGCACCCTCTCAGCCGTCGGACCGGCGCAACGAATTCCACGTAGTTCCTGCGTCGCCGCTGATCTCGACGCTCGGCTTCGCCCTCCGCAGCCGCACGATGGCCGGAGGCGCCTTCGAGCAGGCCATGACTCAGCTTCGAAGGGAGATCGAGGATGCGTTCTCGGCGTCTTTTCGGACACTGAGGGAAGGAAGGGTCTTCCAGTGGGGGCTGGAACTGCCGCCCGCGCTTCCGCAGTCGCTTCGCAAACTGGCCGTCGCCATCCTGCTCTCGCTGCCGGGGTGCCCAGTCCTGCCCGGCCGCATGCTGCTGGAGGATGGCGGAGGTCTCGCGCTGCGCCGGCTTCTGGAGCTCAGGCGCAACCATCTCGCGCTGTCTCGTGGCGACTGTCTGGTCGTCGATGTCGGCACCGCGTACGTGCTGGCCGTCGCCCGCCGTCACGGCGACGACGCGGTCCTCTGTCTGGTCAACGTCGCGCACATCCCGACGACGGTCGAGTTCCGACCAGGCCAACTGGGCGCCACGACCCGTCTGCAGGACCTGTTCGACGGTTCCGTTCTCACTCTGTCCGACGAAACGTCCCTGACCGTGCCTTTGACGGCGGGTTCCGTCCGCTGGTTCCGGTGTATCGCACAATAAGACCTTTCATGCCTCACCAGCAGGAGTCGGTTCATGGCGCGCCCCAGGATCTTCATCAGCCACAGTTCCAGTGCAAGCAAGTGCGCCGGGCACGGCTGTGAATGCGCCACCTACCGCGATGCCGTCGCCGCGCAGTTGGAGGAACTGGGCTGCGATCCCGTCGTCGATCAGGCCCTCCTCCAAGCGGGCGACCAGTGGCACCCGAAACTGATACGTGAGCTGTTCCGCTGCCAGGGCACGGTGCTTCTGCTGTCACCGCACGCGCTCGACTCCGACTACGTCATGGAGGAGGCGCTGCTCTCCATGGCCCTGTGGGAAGTAACCCGGGAGCGGTTCCTCGTCCTTCCCGTCATGCTGCCCGGAGTGCGCCGCAGTGATCTCAAGGAGAGCCAGCTGGCGCGGCTCGGACTTGGGCGCTTCGACATGGTCGACTGGCCCCGCGTGGCCGGCGCCTCGGCTCCGCCCGCCAAGATGGGTGAACGCCTGCGGCCGCTGGTGGAACAGCACGGATCACTGCCGTACCCGAAGGTGACTGAGTACGTCGCTCACCGCATCGAGGAGGTACCCGCCGCGGCGCTGTCGGACATCGCGCGGGAATTGGGCGTGGCACACATCGCCTATGCCTCGGACCACACGAACTACGTTGTCTCCGCAGGCCTGCTGAGCGAACGTCCCGTGGACGGATTCGGTGCGGCGTGCGCGATGCGCAAGGCTCTCAAGGGGCTGCTTCCGCTGCTCCGCCACAAGGAGCACCGCCAGGAAGTGGTCGACGTGGTGGTGCCGTTCGCCAGAGTGCCCGGGGCGGCGGCGAAAGAGTTGCGCAGGCTCTGCGGCGCCTCGTCGGAGGGCCGCATCGCACTGCTGACGGCACACAGGACCACAACTGCGGAGATGTACGTACGGCGTGCCAGCGAATCCCCCGACCCCTGGCCTCTGCACACACCCGTGCCGCGCCCGGGCTTGGACTTCGTCGACGGTGTGATCGCGGACATCCGCGAGTTCCTCGTCGAGAGATTCTTCGTGTTCGACACACTCACCGACGACGAGTTGGGCCGGTGGCTGGCCCGGCAGGAGGAAGAATCCGGGCCGGTCACGATCGTCCTGGGTGTACAACCTGACGCCGAGATGATGCGGCGCCTGCTGGTGGCGTTTCCCAAGCTCCTGTTTCTTTTCGCACACGCTCAGGCGCACATGGGCCCGAGCGTGCCTGAACACTCGCGACTCCAAGCACTCACGGAGGGCCAGGAGAAAGACATGATCAGTACTTACCGAGAGTTCAGCCAGTGAGCATCCGGCGTGCTACGAATGCGCACGCCGGGCAGGAACAACCTCAGCCACACAAGGTCAGGGTCATTCTCGGACCCTGTGTGCACCAATGTCAGTTCGCGCAGACGGCGGGCCTCCCTCAGATCGGCGAGAGATTCGATCTCGTGATCGAGTCCGACCTTCATGAACATCACCCCGGTCTTCGCCACCCCGGCCCAGCCTTCAAGTGAGCGGCAACCCGAAACGGTGAGGAACCGAAGCTTCTCGCACCCCTCAAGATCGTCCAGGTAGGAGAGCACCGTATTTTCCGCGATCACCAGCGACCGCAGTACGGGAAGATGGCGCAGCCCGCTGAGATCAGCGATGTTGCCCCGGAGGACCACGCGGTGCACGTGCGGGCTGCCCACCAGCCGGGAGATCTCCTCTCCGGAGTGGATCTCCACTTCCTTGGGGGACGCGGACGCCGCGGCCTCGCTGGTGGGCCATGTCCTGACGAGCTGCCGTTGGGCGGTGGGCCTGTGCGGGACCCATGAGCCGACGGTCCGGTCGGGCAGTGAACCCACGGTCCGCCGCTCCGGCACGATCGCGCCTTGCGTCTCTTTGCGAGGGGCCGCCGCGCGGGCTCTCTTCTCCTCGTACATCCGCAGATCGGCCGCCTTCAGCACATCCCCGACCGATGTCCCGCAGGTTGCCCAGGCGGTGCCGATACTGGCCCCCACCCGTACCGTGTTCCCCTCCACGCGTATGGGCTGGGCAATGGCCTCCCGGAGATGTGCCACTAACTCCCTGCACCCTGACGCGCTGACCGCGTCGGCCAGCACGACGAACTCGTCGCCCCCGTACCGTGCCACCGTGTCGCCCTCGCGCAAGGCCTGTGCCAGCCGTCGGCCGACTTCGACGAGGACCGCGTCGCCGGTGCTCTGCCCGAAACGGTCATTGATCGCCTGCATGCCATCGAGGTCGCAGAAGAGCACCGCGAGTCCTTTGCTGCGGTCGCCCTTGCCCTCCTTGGGGGCAACCGTGTGGACGTGGTGACTCCGCGGATCCTGCCGCGGGTCGCCACAGAGCCTCTCTTCCAGACGAGCACGGAATTCGGCTGAGTTCGGCAGGCCGGTGAGCGAGTCGTGCGAGGCGCGGTGGGCGAGCTGGAGCTCGCGGCGCTTGCGTTCCTCCATGTCCTCGACGTGCGTGAGCAGGAAGCGGGGGCCGTCGGCGGCGTCCGCGACGACGGAGTTGCGCAGCGAGACCCAGACGTAGGTGCCGTCGCGGCGGCCGAGTCTGAGCTCGGCGCGCCCGCCCTCGGCGGACGTCCGGAGCAGGGTGCCGATGTCCTCGGGGTGCACGAGGTCGGAGAAGGAGTAGCGGCGCATCGCGGAGGCGGGACGGCCGAGGAGGCGGCACAGGGCGTCGTTCGTACGCAGGATGCGGCCGTGCTGGTCGCCGCCCATCTCGGCGATGGCCATGCCGGAGGGGGCGTACTCGAAGGCCTGCCGGAAGCTCTCCTCGCTGGCGCGCAGGGCCTGCTGCTCACGCTCGAGGCGGACCAGGGCGCGCTGCATATTGGCTCGTAGACGCGCGTTGCTGATGGCGATGGCGGCCTGGAAGGCGTACATCTGGAGCGCCTCGCGCCCCCACGCACCTGGCCGCTGGCCGTTGCGCGGCCGGTCCACGGACAGGACGCCGATCAGCTCACCGGCGCTGGCGCCGGAGACACCGGGGCTGTACATCGGCGCGAAGAGGCGATCGGAGGGATGCCACTCGCCCTGGGACCCGGGAGCGGGCATGCCCGCCGCTGGGCTGTCCGCATGCGACTGCGGTACGTCGTCCTCTCCGAGATCTCGGCCCTCGGTGTGCGGTACGAAGCGCAGATCACCCCAGGCCTCGCCCATGTTCAGCCGGCGGTCCCAGAAGGCGCGGGCCGCGACCTCTCCCGGATTCATCTCGTCGGTGCCGGCGTTTCCCGCCACCGCGGCGACAACAAGATCGCTGTCCGGGCGCACGAGATTGACACACGCCAGCTCGTAGCCGAGACCCGTGACCACACCGTCGGCGACGGTCTGCAGCGTGTCCGCCAGGCTCCGCGCGGTGTTCACGTCGGCCGTGACCTGCTGCAGCCGCCGCAACGTCGCGAGACGGACATACGGCTCGGGCTCCTCGCTCACATAACCGTACGGCCCGCCCACTGGAGCATCTGCCGCCCCCACGTACGCCCCCAGCTCCTGCAATCCCTCGCCTCGTTGTTTTCAGGATAGGAGGTCGAATGCTCGGGTCGCATGGCTCTCTGCGCGATCCGTCTCTCGTAGGCGTGCGCAGGATGAACAGGCCAGGAGCCGACTGCTTCTCGGCCCTGGCCGTCCGCTGGTTCCTACGGCACTGTCAGCCCGCCGAAACGGTCTCGGGCTCTCCCGTGCCCTCGGCCGTGCCCCCGAGTCCATCACCGGCTGAGGTGTTCTGAGCCTCCGCCGACTCGGCGGTCGAGGCCCGCACCACCTGCGCCGCGGGCCAGCCGCCCGTCGGTGGCACGGCCACACCGCGCCACCAGGGCTCGGACGGGACGGTCTCGGCAGTGGGCTCGAAGGGCTGGCCGGGGCGGGGCAGCGCGACGCGGGCGCCCACCGCGTGCGCGGCGGCCATCGTGCCCTCGCCGGGCTCCACCCACGGGTGGGTCGCCAGGTTGAACGTGGCCCAGTGGATGGGCAGCATCACGCCGGTGGGGCGCCCGCCCTGGAGGTCCAGGTGGGTGCGCATGCCCTCCTCGGGCGTCATGTGGATGTCGGGCCAGAACTCGCTGTACGCCCCGATCTGGATCATCGTGATGTCGAACGGGCCGTGCTCGGCGCCGATGTCCTTGAAGCCCTCGAAGTAGCCGGTGTCCCCGCTGTGGTAGATCCGGTGCTCGTCACCCGTCACCACCCAGGAGGCCCAGAGCGTGTGCTGGGTGTTGCGCAGGCCCCGGCCGCAGAAGTGCCGGGCGGGTGTCGCGGTCAGGGAGATGCCTCCGACCTTGGTGCTCTCGTTCCAGTCCAGCTCGCGCAGCCGGTCGGGCGAGACGCCCCAGTGCTCCAGGTGGGCGCCGACGCCGAGCGGCACCGCGAAGACCGTGTCCGTGTCGGCCAGGGCCTTGATGGTGGGCAGGTCGAGGTGGTCGTAGTGGTCGTGCGAGATGACGACGACGTCGACCGGGCCGAGCGCGGCCAGCGGCAGGGGCGCCGGGTGCAGCCGCTTGGGCCCGACGAAGTTGAAGGGGGAACAGCGCTCGCCCCATACAGGGTCGAACAGCACCCGGTGCCCGTCTATCTCGGCCAGCACACTGGAGTGCCCCATCCAGGTGATCCGCAACCCGCTCGCCGCGGGCTTGGCGAGGTCGGCGAGCGTGGTGGGGTACACCGGCACCGTGCCCGCGGGGGCGCGGTGGGCGCGCTCCTCCTTGCGGAAGAAGACCTTCGCGAACTCGATCATGGAGCCGTCGGGGCGGGTCCGGGCGCTCACCGGGTTCTGGAAGACACCGTCCGCGAAATTCGGCGATCTGCGGATGCGCTCCATGCGCTCACCGCCGGGGTCCGCGCCGAAGGCGGCGGGCTGCAACGCGCGGAGCCCGGAGCTCAACGTACGGAAACCGGTCACGGTACCTCCAAGTGGAGTCGGTCAGGCTTTCCATTATGGTCGGCCCCTCTGACAGCGCCGGGTCGACGGTGTCACAGCGCGATGTCCCCGGTACACACCGCGAGGTCCGGGCCCCGGTGTGACACGCCTGGGGTGACACGCCTGGGACCCGATGTCACATCCGTGGGTGCCGGTCCGTCGTCTCGGTGAGGGCGCCGAAACGCGGCACCCCGCCCCGGACACGGAGGTGGCCCCCATGGCCCGCGTTTCCCTAACCCCGCGGCGCACGATCTTCTTCCGCGTCATGGAGTGGTACTCGAAGCGGACCTACGGAAAGGTCCTCGACCCCGGCCGGGCACTCGCCCACAATCCACGTGTCCTGCGGTCCGATCTGGCCTTCGAGCGCTCGGTCGCGAAGTGGAACGCGCTGGACCCGGACCTCAAGGCGCTCGCGGAGATGGCGGTGTCCGCGTCGATCGGGTGCTCCTGGTGCATGGACTTCGGCTACTGGGTCAGCCGCGAGCGCGGGATGGCCCGCGAGAAGCTGCTGGACGTGCCCTGCTGGCGCGAGAGCGAGGCGTACACGCCGCTGGAGCGGGACGTCCTGGAGTACGCCGAGGCCGTGACGGCCACCCCGCCCGCCGTGCGGGACGAGTTGGCCGACCGGCTGCGCGACCGCCTGGGCGAGCCCGCCTTCGTCGAACTGACGGCCATGGTGGCGGTGGAGAACCTGCGCTCGCGCATCAACTCGGCACTGGGGCTGACCAGTCAGGGCTTCAAGGACTCGTGCGACCTGCCGGCCGCCGCGCACCAGGCGCCTTCGGAGAAGTAGCGGCCACCCACGGGGCCCCGGGAGGGCCGGCCTGGGCGGGCCCCTGCCGCTCGCGCGCCCGCTCCTCCACGGCCCCGCCCACCGCGCGCAGGACATCCGCCCACCGCTCACCAACCCGCGGATCGTCCGCGTCCAGCCCGGTCATCATGCGCGTGACCTGGGGCACCAGCCGCGGACAGCCGGCCGTGCCGAAACCCGGCAGGCGCAGGAGTCCGGCGTCGAACCGCTCGCCGAGCACTCCGTCGCGCCGACGGCGTCCGATCTCGTCGACCTGGGCCTGAATCACCTCGGTGCGCTGCACCTCGTGCACCGCGCCCTTGCCGTGCGCCGGCGCCTCGCGCTGCGGACGCGATGGAACCGAGGATTCCGTGGAGCGGGTTCGACGGGCCGGACGGGCGACGCGTCACAGACCCACTACTGATGATCCGTTCAGTAAATTGACAGATTTCGGGACCGCTCCCGATACTGACTCGTGATTCAGTAAAGGTCCGGTGGGTCTTCGGTCGCGCCGCTCGTTCCGCACTTGGAGGCACCATGGAGGCCGACCCGCGCACCGGCGTTCTCACTGGCGTGCTCACCGGTGGCGAGGCGCTCGTCCGGGCGCTCGCCACGCATGACGTGACGCAGGCGTTCGGCATCCCCGGCACGCACAACCTGGAGATCTACCGGCACTTGGCGGCGTACGGCATACGGCATGCGACCCCGCGCCACGAACAGGGCGCCGGGTACGCCGCCGACGGGTACGCGCGCGTGACGAGCCGCCCGGGTGTCGTGATCACGACCACCGGTCCCGCGCTCCTCAACGTCGCGGCCGCCGTCGGGCAGGCCTACTCGGACAGCGTGCCCCTGCTGGTCGTCTCCCCGGGTATGCCCCTGCGCCACCCCCGGCTGGCGTCCGGGCTGCTGCACGAGATGCGCAGCCAGACCGAGGCGCTGCGGGGCGTCGCCGCGTTCAGCCACCGGGTCTCCTCGGTGGCGGAGATCGGCGCCGCCGTGGCGCGCGCGTTCACCCTCTTCCGTACGCGGCGGCCGCGGCCCGTGCACCTCGAGGTGCCGCTGGACCTGCTGACGGCGGCCGAGACCGCCGGGCCGGTGCGGCTCGCCCCGGCCGCCGCGCCGACGCTGCCGGACGCCGAGGCCGTACGACGGGCCGCGCGCGCCCTGCGGGAGGCGCGGCGGCCCGCACTGGTGCTCGGCGGTGGCGCGCGCGGTGCCGCGACCGCCTGTCTCGCCCTCGCGGAGGCGTGCGGCGCGCCCGTCGTGACGACCGCCAACGGCAAGGGCGTCGTTCCCGAGCGGCATCCGCTCTCGCTCGGCGTCTCGCTGCACACTGAGTCGGTGCAGAAGTGGCTGGCGGGTCGTGATGTCGTCCTCGCCGTGGGCACGGAACTGGCCGAGTCCGATTTCTGGTCGCCGCCGACCGCCCTCGGGGGCACGCTCGTCCGGGCCGACCTCGACCCGGACCAGATGCACTCCGGGCTGCCCACGGACATCGCGCTCGTCGGCGACGCGCGGGCCTCCCTGGAGGGGCTGTTGTCGGAAATCGGCCTCCACGCGCGTGTGCGACACGACATCCCCGACCCACGAGGCGGAACCAACGTCGACGAGGTCGCCGCGGTGCGGGACGCGCGATACGCCGGGAGTGCCGCGCGCGACGCGCGCTGGATCCCGTACCTGCGGGCGATCCGCGCCGTCCTGGCCGACGACGCGGTCATCACCTCGGACAGTGCCCAGTGCTGCTACTACGGCGCGCTCCCGCACCTCCCGCTGGGCCCGGCGGGACGCTATCTTCACCCGACCGGCTTCGGCACGCTCGGCTACGCGCTGCCCGCGGCGCTCGGTGCCAAGGTGGCGTGCCCGCAGCGCCAGGTGGTGGCACTGAGCGGGGACGGCGGCCTCCAGTTCACGGTGCAGGAACTGGCGACCGCCGCGCAGCTGCGACTCCCGCTGCCCGTCGTGGTGTTCGACAACGGCGGCTACGGAGAGATCCGCGACGAGATGGCCGCACGGGGTGACCGCCCGACCGCGGTGGACCTCGCTCCGGTCGACCTGCCCGCCCTGGCCCGCGCCTACGGAGGACAGGGCACACGCGTGTGCCACCCCGACGAGCTGGCTCTCGCCCTCACCGAGGCGCTGCGCACGCCTGGTCCCACCCTGATCGCCGTCCCCGAGGAGACCCCATGACCACGCCCATGACCACGCCCCCGACCGCGCCGTCGGCCGCGCCGCTCACCCCGCCTTCGACCGCGCCCCTGATCACGCTCACCTGGACCGACCACGTCACGGGCAGACCCGGCTATCTCGTGGTCGACCGGCTCGTCCGGGGCGTCTCCAGCGGCGGCCTGCGGATGCGCGCGGGCTGCACCCTGGACGAGGTCGCCGGGCTCGCCCGCGGGATGACGATGAAGGAGGCCCTGCACTACAACCCCGAGGGCCGCTACATCCCGCTGGGCGGTGCCAAGGGCGGCATCGACTGCGATCCCCAGGACCCGGCGGCGTACGGCCTGCTGGTGCGCTATCTGCGCGCCATGCGCCCCTACATCGAGAGCTTCTGGACCACGGGTGAGGACCTCGGGCTCACCCAGGACCTGGTCGACCGGGCCGCCGAGGAGGCGGGGCTCGTCTCGTCCATCCAGGCCGTGTACCCGCTGCTCGACGACGAGACGACGGCCCGTCGGCGGCTCGCGGAAGCCTTCGCGGTCGACGTGGACGGGATCGGGCTCGACGAACTGGTCGGCGGCTGCGGTGTCGCCGAGTCGGTGCTCGCGGCCCTGGACCGGGCCGGGGTGGCGCGCGCGGGGACGCGCGTGGCCGTACAGGGCCTGGGCACCATGGGGGGCGCCACGGCCCGCTTCCTCTCCCGCGCGGGCCTCGACATCGTCGCCGTCGCGGACGTCAAGGGAACGATCGCGAACCCGGACGGGCTCGACGTCGACGCGCTGCTCGCGGCGCGGGACGCCTACGGGACGGTCGACCGCGGCGCGCTGCGCCCGGCCGACCAGGAACTCCCGGGCGACGCCTGGCTGTCCGTGGACGCGGAGGTGCTGGTTCCCGCGGCGGTCTCGTACGCCATCGACACCGAGAACCAGCGGGGGATCGGCGCCCGCTGGATCGTCGAGGCGGCCAACATGCCCGTACTGCCCGAGGCGGAGGAGCTGCTCGCCGCGCGCGGGGTCGTCGTGCTGCCGGACGTCGTGGTCAACTCCGGGACGAACGCCTGGTGGTGGTGGACGCTCTTCGGCGACATCGGCGCGGACGCGGACGAGGCGTTCACGTACACCCGGCGCTCCATGCGTGACCTGATCGACCGGATGCTGGCCCGCGCGGAGGCCGACGGGACGACTCCGCGGGCCGCGGCGCACGCCATCGTCGCCGACCGGCTGCCGGTGATCGCGGAGCGGTTCGGGTGGTACCGCTGACGGGCACCCGCCTCGCGGCCCTCCCGTCATTCCTCCTGGGGAATTGAGGCGCGGGGCCGGTGACAGCAGAGTCGGTGGAGCGAGGGCGCGCGAGCACGCGTGACCGCCCCTCCCCCCACCAAGTCCGACTCGTACCGGGAGTATCCATGCCCACCATCGACCCGCAGGACCTGATCGAGCGCTACATCGGCGTCTGGAACGAGCCCGATCCCGAGATCCGCCGCAAGACCGTGGACGAACTCTGGGCTCAGGACGGTCTGCACGTCCTCCGGCCGCCTCAGCAGATGCGGGACACCGCGGTGGACCTCGGCTTCACCACCGCCGTCCTGGAGGCCCGTGGCCACGACGAACTGCACACGCGCGTGACGCGCGCCTACGACGACTTCGTCGCCCCGGGGACCTACGTCTTCCGGATCCAGGAACCCGCCCAACGGCTGCGGGACGTCATCACGTTCCGCTGGGAGTCCTTCCACACCGGGGAGGGACGTGCCACGGGTGGCGGCCGGGAGTTCCTGGTCCTCGACGAGGACGGCCGCATCCGGTTTGACTACCAGTTCGTCGACTGACCCTGCCGAGCATTAGGCTTACCGCGTGGCAAGGGTGCGGTTGAGCGTGGCGGAACGGCGCGAGGAGTTGCTGCGCGCCGCCATCGAGCAGATCGAGGCGCGGGGCGTGGCGGCGGTGCGGATCGCCGACGTGGCCTCGGTGCTCGGGGTGAGCAACGCGTTGGTGCTGTACCACTTCTCGACCAAGGAGAAGCTGGTCGCCGCCGCGTTCACCTATGCGGCCGAGGACGACCTCGCCCATCTGCGCAAGCTGCTCGGCCGTCGTACGTCGGCGCTGCGCAGGCTGCGCGCCGCCGTGCGCTGGTACGCGCCGACCGGCCAGGCCAAGGGCTGGCGGCTGTGGATCGAGGGCTGGGCGGCCGCCCTGCGCGAGCCTGCGCTTCAGGAGGTCACGCGTGATCTCGACAAGCAGTGGAAGGCCGCCATCACCGAGGTGATCGCGGAGGGAGTGGCGGGCGGCGAGTTCGAGTGCCCGGATCCCACGGGCGCCGCCCTGCGACTCACGGCGCTGCTCGACGGGCTGGCCGTGCAGATGACCGCCTACACGGGAGCGGTGTCGCGGGCGCGGGCCCAGGAGTGGGTGGATGAGGCGCTCGCCCGGGAACTGGGGCTCGCGCGGGAGGCTTTGGCGGCGGCGGTGCGCTGAGACACGCGCCTGGACGGTTCGGTCGACAATCGCCGCCCCGCCGCCCACCGAGCGGGTCGGTCCGGCTGCGACCGGCCCACCCCCGGGCCCTTCACCTCGTCGGCCGCCGGCTCACTGCCACCCGAGTCGGCTAGCCCACCGCCGAGCCGCCGCGGAGACGTCCACGGGGCACGGCCGGCCCGGCCCGTCGACAGCCGCCGCGCCATGTCGACGCACGACGACGCCGCCGCGCCACAAGGGCCGCAGGCGCGGCGGCGAGTTCGGCCCGGGCCCGGGCCCGCGCCCACCCCCTCCAAGGCACCGGCACGTCGGGGACCCGTCGTTCAGGCCACCGACTCGATCCGCATCTTGATGTCGTCCGGCGAGAGGCTGCCCTTGGCGGCCACGTGGTCGCCGGAGGACTCCCCGCGCAGTCGGCGCCCGATCCACGGGACGAGGTACTCGCGTGCCCAGTGGATGTCGTCACGCCGGACCTCGAGGGTGCCGCGGGGCGGCAGCGGAGGCCAGGGCTGGTCGGGGTCCGCGGGCACTTCGAGGCCGAGGACCTGGCCGGCGCGCAGCGCGACCCGGGTGTGGCCCTCGGGTGAGAGGTGCAGGCGGTCGCCGTCCCAGGCGCGGCGGTCCTGGATCGTCTTCAGGGACCACAGGTCGAGGACCGGACAGCCGTACCGGTCCGCGATGGCGCGTACGTGCCCGTTGTACGTGGCGATCTTGCCGCGCAGATGCTTCAGCACGGGCACGGTACGGGTGTCGAAGCCGGTCGTCACCATGACGGTGCCGACGGCGGAGGTGAGGTCGGCGACCGCGCGCTCGAAGCGCTCGGCAACCTCGTCGGGGTCGGTGCCCGGCCGGATGATGTCGTTGCCGCCCGCGCAGAAGGAGACCAGGTCGGGGGCGAGTTCCTTGGCGCTCCTGAGCTGGTCCTCGACGATCTGGTCGAGCAGCTTTCCGCGTACGGCGAGGTTCGTGTAGGTGAAGTCGCCTTCGGGCCGCCGGTCGGCGAGAAGCACCGCGAACCGGTCGGCCCACCCGACGAAAGCCCCGTCGGGGCCGAGGTCTCCGACGCCTTCGGTGAAGCTGTCCCCCACCGCCACGTACGACCCGATCACTGATCTGTTGTCACTCTTCGAATCGTCTGCCACATCGGCCCATGATTCACCTTTCGATGTGAGCTACGCGACCGTAGGAAGGGGTTGACGGGTGGTGAGATAAGCCACTCGTAAAGTGTCGGTGAACCCGGAATAAGGCCCTCTCAGGAGTGGTTGAACAGCCGCCACACCTGGAAGTCCTCGATCCGGAAGTGGCTCCATGTGGTCCGGAACGCGAAGTGCCCGCTCGTGTACGGCTCCGGGTCGCCGTAGTCGAAGACCAGCCGTCCGTTGTCCCACCAGCGGACCGTGGAGCCGTCCGAGACGATCCGGACACGGTTGGGCCCGTTGGCCATGAGCAGCGGCTTCCGTGTAGTCGTAGACGAGCGGGCGGACGCCCGGCTCCCCCACGTACCGGCGCAGCCGCGTGGTCGTGTTGGTGTTGGCGCCGTATCCGACGTAGTACGTCTTCAGGTAGTCGTATTCGGCCAGGGCGCCGCCGCGCGGCGTGGCGAAGAGGTCGTTCGGGGAACGGACGTCGACGGCGTTCCAGAAGTTGTTGAGGTCGGAGACCCGGTCGTTGACACCGCCCTCGGAGACGGGTGTGGCGGTGTACTCGATGACGTAGGGCCCTTCGAGCCTCTGTTTGAACCAGACCGTCGCACCGCTCGGTACGTCGATCTCCAGGACGCCGCGCGAGGCGCTGACCGTGCCGCCGTCCTGCAGTTCGGTGACCCACTGGCCGAGGCCGTGGCGGAAGCCGTCGTGGGCGATGAGCCGGCCGCGACGGTGACGCGGCGAGGCGCTCGCGGTGGTGGCCGGCACGAGCGTCGACAGCGCGGCACCGGCGGCGAGGGTCGCGAAGGCTCTGCGGGTGGTCATGAGGTTCCTTCCGTGCGAGCGGCGGTGGTGATGGCGGGCTTCGGCACCCGCCGGGTCCCGGTGCCCGGGTAATAGTCCGTGTACGTCGACTGGAGATAGCCGCGCACGGTCCAGCCGAGGCGGTGGCCGGGGTTCTGGGCGAGCGTGTAGATACGCCGTCTCACCGTCGATCACCGAAATGACCTGGTTGGCGGGCGAGTCGGCGGTCACCTTCGCACCCTCCGCGAAGGTGGTCCCGTCGGCCGTGTCCACCAGCACCTCGGCCTCGCCGTCGCCGTCGAGGTCGTACACGGTGACGTTGTCGCCGTTGCGGTAGCCGCCGATCGCCGTCGAGCCGCTGATCGCGGCGGGCGCGGGGTCGTCGGCGCCGTTCCCGCCGACCTGCGTGTACGAGCCCGGACCGATGTCGACGCGCCACAGCCGCGCGCCGGTGAGCGTGTATGCCTCCAGGAGGTCGGGCTTGTCACGGGTCCGCGCGAGTCGGCTGACGACGAGTTCGTAGCGGCCGTCGCCGTCGAGGTCGCCGGGCCAGGCGTGTTGCACGGTGTATCCGTCGGCGGCTGCCAGCGGAATCTCGGCATAGCCCTTCGCGAAGTCGAGCGCCGCCGAACTCTGCTTCAGCTCATGGCCGTTGACGACGGCACGCACGCTGTACGTGCCGGGTGCCGCCGGGCTGTCGTCCTGGTATGTGGTCGAGCGGGTGACCGGCGCCCGGTTGAGCCGCCGTCCGCCCTTGTACACGTCGAACGCGATCGCGTCCCCGTACCGTGCGTACTCCGTGCCGAGTAACCGGGCTCTTCGAAATTGGTGGGGGTTTGAGCGCCGGACGGGGTTCCACTGTGGACCCTGACTGATAGATGCCCGCAGCTCTCGTAGATCATGTTGTTGTCGAAGCAAGATGATCACAACAGAAGAGCTACGGACGTGGCAAACGATACGACGCGGTTGTTGGGCCTTGACGGCCTGGCCGTGGTCGGGGTTGCCGACGACACCGACGGGCCGGTGGTGTACCTGGTCACTGCTGATGAGCTGGCACGCCACTGCCCAGACTGCGGCACCCGGGCGCGGCGGTCGAAGGGCCGGCGGGTGACCCGGCCGCGTGACCTGTCGGTCGGTGGCCGCCGACCGCGGCTGGTGTGGGCCAAGCGCCGCTGGCGCTGCGACGAGCTGGCGTGCCGGCGTCGCTCGTTCACCGAGTCGGTCCCGCCAGTACCGTCACGTAAGCGGCTAACCACACGATTACGGACTGCGGCCGGGGCGGCGGTGGCCGATCAGGGCCGCACGGTCGCCCAGGCGGCCCGCGACCATGCGCTCTCCTGGCCGGTCGTTGCGGCGGCGTTCACCAGTCACGCCCGGGCGGTGCTGCCGGCCCAGCCCGAGCCGGTGCAGGCGCTCGGTATCGACGAGATCCGCCGAGGCCGGCCGAGATGGATCCCCGACGAGGCCACCGGGATCTGGCCGACCGCCGTGGACCGTTGGCACGTCGGCTTCGTCGACCTGTCCGGCAAGCAGGACCTGCTCGGGCAGGTCGAAGGCCGCACCGCCCAGGCGGTCATCGACTGGCTGGCCGACCGCGACCAAGCCTGGCGCGACGCAGTCCAGTACGTCGCGATCGACATGTGCACGATCTTCAAGTCGGCGATCAGCCGGGTCCTGCCGCAGGCCACCCTGATCGTGGACGACTTCCACCTGGTGCAGCTGGCGAACCAGACCCTCACCGAGGTCCGCCGCCGGGTCACCGTGACCCATCGCGGCCGGCGCGGCCGCAAGGGCAACCGCGAGTGGGAACTGCGCAACCGGCTCACCCGCTCCGCCGCCCGGATGCGCGGCGAGCACGTCGACGCTCTCCTCGACGAGCTGTCCAACCTGCCCAGGGTGATCGGCGCGCCGATCACCGTTGCGTGGAACGCCAAGGAAGACCTCCTGGACCTGCTTGCCACCGCCCGGACCCGCCCAGACCGGGAACAGGTCCGCGATCTGCTGTACCGGTTCTACCGCCGATGCGCCGACGCCGACCTTCCCGAACTGCAGCGCCTAGCCACAACCGTCGAGACATGGTGGCCAGAGATCCTTGCGTTCCTGCACACTGGGATCACCAACGCCGGCTCCGAAGGCACCAACCGGGTCATCAAGACCATCGCCCGCGACGCCTACGGCTTCCGCAACCCCGGCAACCAGCGCTTACGCACCCGCTGCGCGACCACCCGTCGAGCCCGTGGACACCTCGATGCCCGCTAATTTCGTTGAGCCCGCACCCTGCAATCGTGTTGGCTGGCGGCACCGAACTGTCAGTACCGCAGGTGTCCGCTTGGCTGTAGCAGGGAGTTAAACGTGCAGGACATTGTTGTCGACCCCGTTGCCCACAATCGGGCAGCCTGGGACAAGTATGTCCAAGAGGGCAACGAGTGGTCGAGGCCGGTGAGTGCTGAGGATGTCGAGCGCGCCCGCATGGGCGACTGGTCGATTGTTCTCATCGGGCGTGAGCCAGTCGACCGCTCCTGGCTGCCGACGGACCTGACCGGCAAGGACGTGTTGTGCCTGGCCTCCGGCGGTGGCCAGCAGGGTCCGATCCTCGCCGCCGCAGGGGCGCGGGTCACCGTATTCGACAACTCACCCCGCCAGCTCGGCCAGGACCAGATGGTGGCGGCGCGCGACGGACTCGAGCTGCGCACCGTCCTAGGCGACATGCGCGACCTCAGCGCCTTCGGCGACGCAACATTCGACGTCGTATTCCATCCGGTCTCTAACCTATTCGTACCAGACTTGGCACCGGTGTGGCGTGAGTGCTTCCGCGTCCTGCGACCGGGCGGAACTCTGCTCGTGGGCTTCCTCAACCCTGATGTGTACTTGTTCGACCACGAGGCGCTCGACGAGCGCGGCGAGCTGATCGTCGTGCACAAGCTGCCCTACAGCGATGTCACGCAGTACTCCGCCGAGGAACGCACCACGAAGTTCGGCGCGGATGCCGCTCTTGAATACAGCCACACCCTCACCGACCAGATCGGCGGGCAACTCGCCGCGGGGTTCGTCCTCACCGGCTTCGCGGAAGCGCCGCACCAATCCAACGCATCCGCTCAATACATGTCGAACTATTTTGCGACGCTGGCGGTCAAGCCGGGCTGACCCAGCCGTGGGGCCGGCCGAGACGACCGTGTCTCCGAATGGCCAAGTGGAGTGCTGTGCCAGCCCGACCCCCACTAACTTCGCTGAGCCAGTAACCGCCGCCTCAGGAAGGTGCCCTTGCCGGAGGGGACGGCGACCAGGCCGCGGTCCAGGTTCTCCACGATCCGGCGCGGCGGCGGATGCTGTTCGGTGGCGTGCGAGGGCGCGCCGACCAGTCCGGCCTGCAGCGCGGCGGCGGTGACGACGCCGAGTCTTCGAGGTCTCAGGATGACGTGCTCCTTGCGGTGGCGACGACGGCCGCGATGCCGTCGCCGAAGACACAGAAAGCACTTACGGAGATCACTGTGGAGTCACTCCCGCACCGTGTCGACACCTCGTGCGCCGGTGCCACAAGACCGCAATGTGCCGATCATGAAATGACCACGCCGGGACGCGTGGAGAAACACCGAGGGCCGGACCTCCGCGATCGCAGAGGTCCGGCCCTCGAAGGTCGTGAAAGGCGCGGCGGGCGTCAGCCGACGGCGACACCGTGCGAGCGCAGGTACGCGACCGGGTCCACGTCCGAGCCGTAGTTCGGGGTGGTGCGGATCTCGAAGTGCAGATGCGGACCGGTGACGTTGCCGGTCGCGCCTGAGAGACCGATCTGCTGGCCCTCGGTCACGGTCTGGCCCGCCGAGACCGACAGGGCGGACATGTGGGCGTACTGCGAGTACCGGCCGTCGGCGTGCTGGATGACGACCTGGTTGCCGTACGCGCCGCCCCAGCCGGCCGAGACGACGGTGCCGGCGGCGACGGCCTTGATGGTGGTGCCGGTCGGGACCACGAAGTCCACGCCGGTGTGGTAGCCGCTGGACCACATGCTGCCGGCGACCCTGTAGCCGGTACCGATGGTGGCGCCCTCGACCGGCAGGGTGTAACCGGTGTTGTCGGCGGTGCCGGTGGCCTGGGTGGCCGCGGCCTGGCTCTTGGGCGCGTCCGCCGCGCTGGACGACTCGGTGGCCGGCTGCGCCGACGACCGCGTGGACGTCTTGGCGGACGACTGCGTGGACGACTTGACCGACGGCTTGGTGTCGTCGGTCGACGCGGCCTTCTCGCCGATCGTGAGCTTCAGGCCGGGGTGGATCAGCGAGGGGTCGCCGCCGATGGCCTGGCGGTTGTCGGAGTAGAGCTTCTGCCACCCGCCGCTGAGATGCTGCCGCTCGGCGATCTTGGCGAGCCAGTCGCCGGCCTTCACCGAATAGGTCTTCGTCGCGGCCGTGGAGGCCGTCGCGGTCTTTTCCGAAACTGTCGCGGACTTTTCGGAAACTGTCGCGCCGGAAATCGTCGCGGTCTTTTCCGGAGTGGACGAAACCGCGGCTGTCGGCGTCACGGCATGGGCACCGGCGGCCCCCATCAGCGGCAGCGCGAGCGCGGCGCCACCGGTTCCGGCCACGGCGATCGAGCGGGAGAAGCGCTGGGACTTGGGACGGCGGTGCTTACCCTTCGCGGGCATGAAGAATTCCTCTCCGGCGCCTGCGAGGTGAGCTGTCGGGTGCGGGCTGGAGATGCCCGGCCACGCGGCTGCGCGGCTATACCCCTAGCCGTTCCGGAGACCGGAACAGGCGTGGTACCTGTGGGTCCCCCGCTCCTGCCGATTACCGGTGGGTGTGCGGATACCGGGCGGCGGCAGGATTGGGCGTCCGTCCGGATTGAGGGCGAACGTAAGCGAGATGGGGGCGCATCGCCAACCATATGGCTTTTCTGTGCGCATGCCTCTCTTGATCCATGCCGGAATGCCGGTCACCCTCCGTGGACAATGATCTCCCCCGTCCCTCAAACCGCCCGGAAATTCGGGCGGATCGAGAAAGCGGGACCGCAACGCATCGTCACGAATATGACGCTGCTCACGCACGTCGCACCACGGTCCTTCATTCCAGGGCCAGTTGGAATGAAGGCATCAATACGGACAGAACACTCACATGCGACGCAGCCGGATAACTGCCGCATCGAAGTCCCCGCGCAGCCCCGCCCGCAACCCGTGATGCAACAGCACCGCACCTCGGTGCACTTCGCCCGTTTCGCGGCATTCGTACGCGGCGCTCGGATCCAGCCCGCGTAGCCGGAGCGGGGCGACCGGCTCGCCGTGGTGCTGGGCCTGGAGCAGGGCGAGGACGACGGTCTCGTCGCCGCGGACGTACTGCACGGCGCTCAGTCCGCCCTCCGGAGGCCGCAGCCGGTAGAGGTCGCCGCGCTGCACGACCGGCCGGATCTCCTTGTAGAGGTCCACCCACTCCCGCGCCTCGACGAGCTCCGCCTCGCTCCAGTCGGCCAGGTCACCGCCGACCCCGAGGACCCCGGCCATGGCGCTCACGAACCGGAAGCGCAGCGCGCTGATCCGCCCGTTGAGCTGCGCGTTCGGGCTGTCCGTGACCCAGGCGGCCATGATCCGGGCCGGGTGGATCTGGCTGAAGCCGTGCTGGATGGCGAGCCGGTCGAGCGGGTCGGTGTTGTCGGAGGTCCACACCTGGTCCGTACGCGCCATGACCCCGAGGTCGATCCGGCCGCCACCGCCCGAGCAGGACTCGAAGGCGACCCCGGGGTGCTCGGCGCGCAGCCGGTCCAGGAGTCCGTACAGGGCCTCCACGTGCTCGACCCACAGCTTCTGGGGGTACGGCTCGCCGGGCCAACCGGCGTCCGTGAAGCAGCGGTTGAAGTCCCACTTCACATAGTCGATCGGGGCGCTCGAGAGCAGACTGTCGAGCTGCTCCCACAGGTGCTCCTGGACGTCCGGGCGGGCGAGGTTGAGTACGAGCTGGTTGCGGAACTCCGTCCTGGTCCGCCCCGGCTGGAACTGCACCCAGTCGGGGTGCGCGCGGTACAGCTCGCTGTCAGGATTGACCATCTCCGGCTCGACCCAGATCCCGAACTGCATGCCGAGCGCGTGCACGTCGTCGGCGAGGGGCTTCAGTCCCTGCGGGAAGCGGTCCGGGTTGGGGGTCCAGTCGCCGAGCCCGGCGCGGTCGCTCGTCCGTGCCCCGAACCAGCCGTCGTCGACGACGAACAGTTCGACGCCCATCGCCGCGGCCCGTCGGGCCAGCTCCCGCTGCCGCTCCTGGGAGATGTCGAAGTGGGTGGCCTCCCAGGAGTTGAAGAGCACCGGCCGGTCCTGATCCGCGTCCGGGATCACGTACGCGCGCTGGTACGCGTGCCACGTCCGGCTTGCCGCGCCGAAGCCGTCGTCGCTCCACAGCCCCGCGAAGACGGGGGTGGTGAACGACTCCCCCGGCTCCAGACGCAACAGTCCGGAGTCGTCGTACCCCGCGCCGCCGGAGATCTGCACGCGCGCGTCGGGGAGTTGGGCCACGCAGATCCGCCAAGAGCCCGACCAGCCGAGCGCGCACCCGTAGACCTCGCCGCTCTCCTCACTCGCCCCGCTGTCCAGCGCGACCCACGGCAGGTGCTGGTGCCCGGTGTGCCCGCGGCGGCTGCCGATGACCTTCTCACCGAAGGTGAGGGGGGAGCGCGCGAGCCGGGACTCGGCCGCCCACCGCCCGTGCAGCTGGGAGAGCCGCCAGCCGTCGCGCTCCGGCAGCGTCCAGGTCGCGGAGTCCGCGCGCAGCAGCTCCAGGGAGGGCCCTTCGTTGGCCAGGGTCACCCAGCGCTCGACGACGTCGCCGCGCATCCGGTAGTGCAGGGTGATGCCGAGCCCGTCGTCCGCGAAGCGCAGCCGCAGTTCGTCACCGTCGGCCTCGTACGCCTCGAAACGCCATTCGGTGCCGCGCCGCTCCTGCGTCCGCACGGACAGCGCCGGACGTACGAAGCGGGGGCCGCCCTCGACGGGATACTCCTCGCGCCCGTCGAGCCGGGACTCGAAGGGCCGGTACGGCGGGCCGGGCAGGGCGGCCAGCGACTCGGCGTCGGCGAGGGTGATCCGTGGCCCCCAGTGGAGGTGGAGCAGTTCGTCGAGGTCGGTCAGCCGCAGTGCGTAGCTGCTGGCCGGACCCGAAAGAAGCCACGTACGACCATCTCCGCCGATTTCGATCATCAAACCCTCACAGATTCGAACATCCGCACTCAATCACCAACATCATCAACGGCGTCTCACTCGGGAGGCAACGGCTGTGGACAACTTCATTGCCTGAGGAACCCATGTCGTATCGTCGAAAGCGCGATTCCCGTCGGCGAGCGTCGCCGAGCAGCGCCGGCGGTCCAATGGGAGGAGCCCCCGTGACGCAGCAGGTCCCGTCGACCGAGCCGGAGCTGGCCGGAGTGCGCAACTTCCGAGACGTGGGCGGCCTGCCCACCGTGGACGGCCGGCGGGTGCGCTACGGACAGCTGTTCCGCAGTGGTCATCTCGCGCACGCCACGGACGAGGACGCCACCTTCCTCTCCTCCCTCGGGCTGCACACGATCTTCGACTTCCGCAATGCCTCGGACCAGAAGCTGGAGGGGCCGGACGTCGAGCTGCCGGGTGTACGGAACGTGAACCTTCCGCTCACCGACCCTGCCGACGGCAGCGAGTTCTGGAAGATGGTCCGCGACGGCGACGTGGAACAGCTGCGCGGGCACCTCGGCGACGGCAAGGCGGCGAACCGGATGATCGGTTCCTACCGCACGATCGTCAAGGAGCGCACGGCCGAGCACTCGCACGTGCTGCACGCGCTGGCCGAGGACAGCGTGCCCGCGCTGATGCACTGCGCGGCGGGCAAGGACCGCGCGGGCCTCTCCATAGCCGTGACACTCCTCGCCCTCGACGTCGAACGCGACGCGATCGTGGCGGACTACCTGGAGTCGAACGCGACGCACCGTCGCTACAAGGTGCGCCGCAACGGCTCCTCGGAAACGGCCCGCTCCCCCGAGGTCATGGAGCTGCTCAGCCCTCTGTTCGACGCCCGCGCCGAGTATCTGACCGCGGCCTTCGAGACGATCGAGGATACCTGGGGTGGCATCGCCCCCTACCTGGAGCGGGGGCTGGGGGTCACGCCCGAGCAGCGGGAGCGGCTGCGCGAGCGCCTGCTGGACTGAACCCCGAGGGACTGAACCCTGGGCTACTGGTTCTGCCCGCCCAGCTCGAACAGCAGATAGATGAAGGCCGCGAAGAGGTGGCCGACGGCGATGTAGATGATGAGGCGTACCCACAGGGCGCGGGGGAACTTCTCGACCATGCGCCGCCGAGTGACGGGGGCGGCGGATTCCGTGGGCTCCGTGGGTTGCGTGTATTCCGTGGATTCCGTCATGACAGCTCTCCCATGGTCGGGTGCCCTGCCGCCGGGCCGAGGCACAGCGCGGCGGTGGGGCTCTGCAGCAGGGTGTGTACGAAGAGGAGTTCGGCCCCCGACTGATCGGCGGCCGCGATGCGGTGCGGGGTCAGCGAGTCGAAGTGCGCGCTGTCCCCGGGCGCGAGCACCTGGGCGGTGTCCCCGAGGCGCAGCCGCAGCCGCCCCTGAAGGACGTAGAGCCACTCCTCGCCGGGGTGGACGCGCACGATGTCGCCCTGCGAGCCGTAGGGGACGTGCACCCGCAGGGCCTGCATTCCGCGGCCCGGGGCACCGGCCTGCCAGTAGGTCCAGCCGCCCGCCTTCGTCGGCTCCATGTCGGCGGCCCGGACGATCGCGTCCCGTTCGGCGACCGTCTCACCCAGCAGTTCGGAGACCGTCGTACCGTAGATACGAGCGAGTGCGAGCAGCATCGGCAGCGAGGGCTGGCGCTGCCCCGTCTCCAGTCGGGAGAGGTGGGCGGCCGAAAGGCCGGCGGCGCCGGCCGCGGCCTCCAGGGTCAGCGAGGCTCGGCGGCGCAGCGCACGCAGCTGCGGTGCGACGGCGGGCAGCGCCTCGGCTGCTGCGGACTCCGGCGGTGTGGCGGCCGCCCCCGACTCGACAGGGCTCATGCCCTCTATTGAGCCGCACTGTTGCCTCTCGGGCAAGTTTCTTGCCTCAGAGGCAAACCATTCGTCCCGGTGAAGGCGGGCCCGTGGTGCGAGCCCGCCCCGCCCCTTCGTGCCGCAGGGCTAGCGGTTGGCGACCGCCTGCTTGACCAGGGTTTTTCCGAAGTCCCACATCAGACCGCCGCCGCTGTGCGCGTCTTCCATCACGGCGGTGAAGGCCTCCACGAACCGGTCCACGTCCCGTTCGCCGATGATCAGCGGCGGGATCAGCTTGATCACCTCCAGGTGGTCGCCGGAGACCTGGGTGAGGATGCGGTGCCGCTGGAGCAGCGGGACGACGACCATCTGCGCGAACAGGCCCTTGCGCGCGGCCTGGAGCATGGTCCAACGACTGCGCAGCTTGAGCGACTTGGGCCGGCCGAACTCGATGCCGATCATCAGGCCCCGGCCGCGTACGTCGCTCAGCAGCTCGTACTTGTCGATGAGCGCCGCGAGCCGGGACTTGAGCTGTTCTCCCGTGGCCCGGGCGTTCGCGACGATCTGTTCGTTCTCCATCACGGAGAGCACGGCGAGGCCCGCCGCCATGGCCTGAGCGTTCGAGCCGAAGCTCGCCGAGTGGACGAGGACCCGGTCCATGGACGAGTAGACCTTCTTGAAGATCCAGTCCTTGCCGAGCGTCGCGCCGACCGGCACATAGCCGCCGGACAGCGCCTTCGCCACGCACACCAGGTCCGGTTCGACGCCCTCCTCGTGCTGGTACGCGTAGAAGTCCCCGGTCCGCCCGAGACCCGTCTGCACCTCGTCCGCGATGAGCAACGCCTTGTGCCGGTGCAGCAGTTCCTGCGCGGCACGCAGATACCCGGGCGGGGCCTCGTGCACACCCTTGCCCTGGATGGGCTCGACGATCAGCCCGGCGACATCGCCCTTCTTCAGCTCCCGGGCCAGAGCGTCCAGGTCACCGAGCGGAACGGCGGTGTCGGGCAGCAGCGGGGCGAAGCCGTCGCGGAAGCCGTCCTCGCCGTTGACGGACAGCGAGCCGGTGGTCAGCCCGTGGAAGGCGTGGGAGCAGTAGAGGATCCTCGGCCTCCCGGTGGCGTACCGGGCGAACTTGAGCGCGGTCTCCACCGCCTCCGTACCGCTGTTGCCGAAGAACACCCGGTCCAGGTGGGGACTGTGGGCGAGCAGCCTCTCGGCGAGGAGCCCGGGCAGCGGCTGGCAGTCGAAGCGGGTGAGGTCGGCGAGCGAGGCGTCCAGGACGTCGTGCAGCGTCTTGCGTACGACGGGGTGGTGGCGGCCCAGGCCCATCACCCCGAACCCGGCGAGCATGTCCAGGTAGTCGTTGCCGTCCGCGTCCCAGAAGTGCGCGCCCTCGGCCCGCTCGTACACCTTGTCGAAGCCGATGGTGTGCAGCATGCGCGGGAGCTGGTGGTTCAGGTACTTGGTGTGCAGCTCGTAGCGCTCGGCTCCGCGCGCGGCGAGGAGCGCGCCGAGGTCGAACTCCCCCTTCTCCACAGGGTCGGTCATTCCTGTTTCTCCTTGGACAACTCTTCCTCGGACGGCGCGTCCTTCGACAGCGCGTCCTTGACGGCCAGACCGGCGCTGATCCGCCCGGCGATCTCGACGGGCGTGAGACCTATGTCGGCCAGCACCTCCCCGCGCTTGGCGTGCGCGAGGAACTGCTCCGGGATGCCGAAGCGCCGTACGGGCACGTCGACCTCGGCGTCCCCGAGCGCCAGCGCGACCGCGGCGCCGACGCCGGCCGCCCGGCTGTTGTCCTCGACGACCGCGACGAGCCGGTGCTCGGCGGCGAGGCCGGGCAGCGCCGGGTCGACGGGTTTGACCCAGCGCGGGTCGACGACCGTGCACCCGACGCCACGGGCCTCCAGCAGGTCGGCCGCCTGGAGGCAGACCGGCGCCATCACGCCGACGGCGACCAGGAGGACCTGCGGGGTGTCGTCGGAGCGGTGCAGGACGTCGAGTCCGCCCAGGTGGTCGACCGCCGGGATCGCGGGACCCACCGACTCCTTCGGGAAGCGGATCAGCGTCGGCGCGTCGTCGACGGCGACCGCCTCCCGCAACTGCGCCCGCAGCTGGTCGGCGTCGCGCGGCGCGGCGATCCTCAGGCCGGGCACGACCTGCAGGATCGACATGTCCCACATCCCGTTGTGCGAGGCCCCGTCGACGCCGGTGACCCCCGCCCGGTCCAGCACGAAGGTCACTCCGCAGCGGTGCAGCGCGACGTCCATGAGGAGCTGGTCGAAGGCCCGGTTGAGGAAGGTCGCGTAGACGGCGACGACCGGGTGGAGACCGCCGGTGGCGAGCCCGGCCGCCGACACCGTGGCGTGCTGTTCGGCGATCCCTACGTCCCACACCCGGTCGGGGAACCGCTCGGCGAACTTCCCGAGCCCCACCGGGTGCAGCATGGCCGCCGTGATCGCCACGACATCGTCCCGCTCCTCGCCGATCCGAAGGATCTCGTCCCCGAACACCGAGGTCCAGGACGGGCCGCCCGAGGGCGCGAGCGGCTCGCACGTCAGCGGGTCCATCACACCGACCGTGTGGAAGTGGTCCTCCTCGTGCGCGAGCGCCGGCTCGTAACCGCGCCCCTTCTCGGTCAGGCAGTGCACCAGCACCGGCCCGTGGAAACGTTTCGCGCGGCGCAGCGCGGACTCCACGGCCCCGACGTCGTGCCCGTCGATCGGCCCGACGTACTTGAGCCCCAGGTCCTCGAACATGCCCTGCGGCGCGAAGGCGTCCTTGAACCCCTTCTTCGCACCGTGCAGCGACTCGTAGAGGGTGTGTCCGACGACGGGGGTGCGCAGCAGTACGTCCTTGCCCCAGGCGAGGACCTTCTCATAACTGTCGGTCGTCCGCAGGGTCGCGAGGTGGTTGGCGAGGCCACCGATGGTCGGCGCGTACGAGCGTTCGTTGTCGTTGACGACGATGATCAGCGGGCGGTCCTTGGCGGCTGCGATGTTGTTCAGCGCCTCCCACGCCATGCCGCCGGTCAGCGCGCCGTCGCCGATGACCGCGACGACATGGCCCTTCTCGCCCTGCACCTGGCGGGCCTTGGCGAGCCCGTCCGCCCAGCCGAGCGCCGTGGAGGCGTGGCTGTTCTCGATGATGTCGTGCTCGGACTCCTCGCGCGAGGGATAGCCGGACAGGCCACCCTTTCCGCGCAGCTTGGAGAAGTCCTGGCGTCCCGTCAGCAGCTTGTGTACGTAGCTCTGGTGGCCGGTGTCCCACAGGATGCGGTCGACGGGTGACTCGAAAACCCGGTGGAGCGCGATGGACAGTTCCACCACCCCCAGATTGGGTCCGAGGTGACCGCCGGTCCTGGCGACCGCGTGCACCAGGAACTCCCTGATCTCATCCGCCAGTTCACCGACGTCCGCCTCGGCCAGCGCCTTCAGGTCGCGTGGTCCCCGGATGCTCTCCAGAATCGTCACGCTCGGGCCCCCTCTCGGTCCGTGCTGATCAGCTCACGGTGACGGCGGGTTCGCCGGAGGCGACGCCGTCCTGCTCCATCTGCTCGGCGATCTTCATCGCTTCCTCGATGAGGGTCTCGACGATCTTCGACTCGGGCACGGTCTTGATGACCTCGCCCTTGACGAAGATCTGCCCCTTGCCGTTGCCGGAGGCGACCCCCAGGTCCGCCTCCCGCGCCTCGCCGGGGCCGTTGACGACGCAGCCCATGACCGCTACGCGCAACGGGACCTCCATCCCCTCCAGACCGGCCGTGACCTCGTCGGCCAGCTTGTAGACGTCGACCTGGGCGCGTCCGCAGGACGGACACGAGACGATCTCCAGGCGGCGCTGCTTCAGGTTCAACGACTCAAGGATCTGGAGGCCGACCTTGACCTCCTCTGCGGGCGGGGCGCTCAGGGAGACCCGGATGGTGTCCCCGATGCCCGCGCTGAGCAGTGCCCCGAAGGCGACGGCGGACTTGATCGTGCCCTGGAACGCCGGACCGGCCTCCGTCACACCGAGGTGCAGCGGGTAGTCGCACTGGGCCGCCAGCTGCCGGTACGCGTTGACCATCACCACCGGGTCGTTGTGTTTCACCGAGATCTTGATGTCCCGGAACCCGTGTTCCTCGAAGAGGGACGCCTCCCACAGCGCCGACTCGACCAGCGCCTCGGGGGTCGCCTTGCCGTACTTCTGCAGCAGCCGCCGGTCGAGCGACCCGGCGTTGACCCCGATCCGGATCGGCGTCCCGGCGTCCGAGGCGGCCCGTGCGATCTCGCGGACCTTGTCGTCGAACTGCTTGATGTTGCCCGGGTTCACCCGCACCGCGGCGCAGCCCGCGTCGATGGCCGCGAACACGTACTTGGGCTGGAAGTGGATGTCCGCGATCACCGGGATCTGGGACTTGCGGGCGATGGTCGCGAGGGCGTCCGCGTCGTCCTGCGTGGGACAGGCGACGCGCACGATCTGGCAGCCGGACGCGGTGAGTTCCGCGATCTGCTGCAGGGTGGCACCGATGTCCGACGTACGCGTCGTCGTCATCGACTGCACCGAAACGGGTGCTCCGCCCCCGACCGCCACCGTTCCGACCTGGATCCGCCGCGACACACGGCGTTCGGCGATCGGTCGGACCGGCACCTCGGGGAGGCCCAAGGAAACGGCGGTCATGTCGTCACCCGCGGCTTTCCGTGAAGGTCTCGCGGGCGGCGCGCAGCGACTCCTTGAGGGAGCCCATCGTGGCGAGGACGGCGGTCGGTTCGTAGCCGCAGTGCGCCATGCAGTTCGCGCACCGCTCGTCCTTCCCGCGCCCGTAGGAGTCCCAGTCGGTGTCCTCCAGGAGCTGCTTGTACGTCTGCACGTACCCGTCGCTCATCAGGTAGCAGGGTCGCTGCCAGCCGAAGAGCGAGTAGCTGGGGATCGCCCATGCGGTGCACGGGAAGTCGACCTTGCCTTCCAGGAAGTCCAGGAAGAGCGGGCTCTGGTTGAGCCGCCAGCGGCGGCGGTTGCCGCCCGAGAAGGCCTTCTTGAACAGCTCCCGGGTCTGCTGGACGCCGAGGAAGTGCTCCTGGTCGGGTGCCTTCTCGTAGGCGTAGGCGGGCGAGAGCATCATCTCGTCCACCTTCAGGTCGTCATTGAGGAAGTTGAGGACCTCGATGACGGTCTGCGGGGTGTCGGTGTTGAAGAAGGTCGAGTTGGTGGTGACCCGGAAGCCGCGCCGCTTGGCCTCCTTGATGGCCGCGACCGCCTCGTCGAAGGTGCCTTCCTTGGCCACCGACTCGTCGTGCCGCTCGCGCAGCCCGTCGATGTGCACGGCCCAGGCGAAATACGGCGAGGGCTTGAACTTGTCCATCTTCTTGCGCATCAACAGCGCGTTCGTGCACAGGAAGACGAATTTCTTCTTGGCCACCAACTGCCGCACGATCTCGTCGATCTGCGGGTGCATCAGCGGCTCGCCGCCGGCGATGGACACCATCGGCGCGCCGGATTCGAGGACCGCGCCCACGGCCTGGGCAACGGGCATGCGCTGCTTGAGCACCCCCGCCGGGTGCTGGATCTTGCCGCAGCCCTCGCATTTGAGGTTGCAGGCGAAGAGGGGTTCCAACTCGACCAGCAGCGCGAACTTGTCCCGCTTCCTGAGCTTCTGTTCAAACAGGTACGCAGCGACCTTCATGGACTGCCGAAGCGGCATGGCCATCTGGCTCACCTCCGGGGGAGCAACAAAGAACGGTGCCATTCAAAGAAAGCGGGAAGGACGGCACGAAGAACACGGAAAGCTGATATTCCACCGCGTACTGTGCCGATTCGGACGAGTTCATGTTCTGGAGCGTCCACGACCACCCGTACGGCCGCAACCGGGCGCACGCCCGCACGTACGGCGCTGTGGAGCGTGGCCGCGGATTCCATGTCGACCGCGATCGCGCCGGTCGCGAGCAGTTCCGACCGCTCGTGACCTCGGACGACGTGATCGGAGCCGGTGAGTGGCCCGGTGTGGACGGTGCGCCCGGGCACGGTGCGCACGAGTTCCTTGACGAGCAGTTCGGTGCCCACGCACGGAATGCTGCCGCGTGGGTCCCGGGTCTCCTCGGCGACCACCAGGTCACCGGGGTGCATGCCCGGGGCAAGCCCCGCGCAGAAGCCCGTGGCCAGGACGGCGGCCTCACTCAGCGCCGGGTCGGCCAGGACCCGGGTGAGAGAGCGTTCGGCTGCCTTGGGACCCATGCCGGTGCGCAGCACGGTGACGGGCCCGTCGGCCCCGCTACGGTCGCCGCTGCGCAGGGCGAGATGCTCGATGCCGAGCGCGCAGGCGATCAGCAGCGGGGCCGGATCGGGCTTCGTGCTCATCAACCCCCCTTGACCTCGGCGAACGACTCGCCGTGTACGAAGCTCGGTTCGCCGTGGACATAGCGGCCGAGCGCGGTGAGCGGGAAGACCTGCCGGTAGAGGTGGTAGTTGATCGAGAAGTCCCACGGGAACCCGGTGCCGGTGAAGTACGGCTCGTCCCAGGAGCCGTCCGCCAGCTGGGTCTCCGCGAGCCAGGCGATCCCGCGTTCCACCGCCTTGGAGTCCCGCTCCCCCGCGGCCAGCAGGGCGAGCAGCGCCCAGCCGGTCTGAGAGGCGGTCGAGGCGCCGCGTCCGCTCCACTCGGCGACCTCGTGGTAGGAGCGCAGGTCCTCACCCCAGCCGCCGTCGTCGTTCTGGACGGTTTCCAGCCAGGCGACGGCCCGGCGGATCGCCGGATGCGAGGCGGGCAGTCCGGCGGCCACGAGCGCCGGGAGCACCGACCCCGTTCCGTAGACGTAGTTGACGCCCCAGCGGCCGAACCACGAGCCGTCCGGCTCCTGGTGGGCGAGCAGCCACTCGATGCCCCGGCGGGTGCGCGGGTCGTGCGAGAGCCCCTCGACCGCGAGCATCTCCACCACATGAGCGGTGACGTCGGCGGACGGCGGGTCGATGACCTCCCCGAAGTCGCAGAACGGGAGCCGGTTGGGGAAGGCGCTGGTGTTGTCGACGTCGAAGGCGCCCCAGCCGCCGTCCTTGGACTGCATGCCGAGGTTCCAGCGCACCCCGCGCCCGATGGCGTGCTCGACGCGCTCCGGGTCGTGGTGGCGGACGCGGCGCAGCGCGAGGGCGACCTCGGCGGTGTCGTCGATGTCGGGGTAGTTGTCGTTGTGGAACTCGAAGGCCCAACCCCCGGGCGGAAGGTGGGGCCGCTTCACCGCCCAGTCCCCGGGCCGCACGATCTCCTCACCGAGCATCCAGTCCGCGGCCTTCACCAGCTGCGGATGGTCGGCGGGCAGACCCGCGTCGGCGAGCGCGATGGTGGCGAGGCAGGTGTCCCAGACCGGCGACTGACAGGCCTCGATCATCCGGGCCCCGTCCTCGCGCCAGACGGCGAACCGGTCCAGCGACGCCAACCCCTCACGCATCACGGGGTGTTGGAGGTCGTAGCCGAGCAGGTGCAGCGCGATGACCGAGTACACCGCGGGTGGCTGGATGCCGCCCCAGCAGCCGTCGTTCTCCTGCCGTTCGATGATCCAGCGCGCCGCCGTGTTCATCGCGGCCCGGCGCAGCCGACGTGGGACGACCTTGCGGTACTGGTGCAGGGCCTTGTCGAGACGCTGGAAGACCCCGTCCCAACTCGCCACGGGAGCAAGGGGTTTGACCGGGTTGGGGTCGCGGGCGTCGGTGTGCAGCTCGTCGAGCGGGAACGGCGCGGGTCGCACCGGGCGCTTCGCCGAGACGATGGTCAGCGGCACGATCGTCTGCCGCGCCCAGCAGCCGAAGTCGTAGATGTTGAGCGGCATCCACTTCGGGAAGTAGATGAGTTCCGGAGGGAGTTCGGGCAGGTCGTCCCACTTCCACCAGCCGAACAGAGCGAGCCAGATCCGGGTGAAGACGCGGGCCGAGGCGATGCCGCCCCGCTCGCGGATCCAGGCGGCCGCCCTCGCCATGTGCGGCTCGTCCGGGCCGTCCCCGGCCAGCCGCAGGGCGACGTACGCCTCGATGGTGGTGGAGAGTTCGCCTGGGCCGCCGTAGAAGGTGGCCCAGGTGCCGTCCTCGCGCTGCTCGCCGCGGATGAACAGTCCGGCGGCGCGTGTGGTCGTCTCGTCGCGGATTCCCAGGAACTGACGGAGGAGCAGGTCCTCGGCGTCCATCGTGACGTTCGTCTCGAGGTCGCCCTTCCACCAGCCCTCCGCGTCCTGCCGCGAGAGCAGGAAATCGGTGGCGCGCTGTATGGCGTGCGTGGCGACGTCTCGGGTCTCGACTGCCCCGGCCGCCACGGGAGTCGTCTCTGGGTGGATTTCGCTGGCCGCGGCAGCGCGGGGCGGCAGTGCCCCGGTGCTTCCGTCGGTCGTCGCTGTCATGGCTTCCCCTTCGTGCAGTGGTACGTCTCTGCTGGGTCCGCCGTCGGCCGGTGCGTCGTTGTCCCGCGGCACCGGCCGGCGACTACGCGAGGTTTATTCGACCGATAGTGATCATCTCTTCCGTACGACGACGAAGTCGGCGAGCGCCACGAGCTGGGCCCGCACCTGGTCGGGCATCTCCACGGCGTCCAGGGCTTCGATGGCGATGGTGTGCTGGCGGCGAGCCTCCTGGGCGGTCCACTCGCGGCCGCCCGCCTCCTCGATGAGCGCGGCGCGCACGGCGAACTCCTCCTCGGAGAAGTTCTCGAAGTCGCTGGCCTTGGCGTCCTCGGCGAGCAGCTCACCGAGCCGCTCGGAGGCGGGCCCGCCCGCGGCGAGCGCGGCCACGACCGGCAGGGACTTCTTGCGCTGGCGCAGATCGCTCCAGGTCTGCTTGCCGGTGGCCTCCGGGTCGCCCCAGATGCCGAGGAGGTCGTCGACGGCCTGGAAGGCCAGGCCGAGGTGGTAGCCGTACTTCTCCAGCGTGTCAGCGGTACGGTCGTCCGCGCCGCCGAGGACCGCGCCGATGGAGCAGGCGCAGGCGAGCAGGGCGCCCGTCTTGTTGCCCTCCATCTCCAGGCACTCCTCGACGCTGACGCGGTCACGGTGCTCGTAGGAGATGTCCTGCGCCTGACCGTCGATGAGGGCGCGGGTCGCGCTGGTCAGCCGGCGGGTGGCGCGGCCGGCCTCGACGGTGCCGAGTTCGAGGAGGATCTCGTTGGCCAGCGCGAACAGGGCGTCGCCGACGAGGATCGCCTGGGCGGGGCCGTGCACCTTCCAGACGGTGTCGCGGTGGCGGCGCTGTTCGTCGCCGTCCATCAGGTCGTCGTGCAGCAGCGAGAAGTTGTGCACCAGCTCGACCGCGACCGCGCCGGGCACGCCGACCTCGGGGGCGGCACCGGCGGCCTGCGCGGAGAGCACGGCCAGCGCGGGGCGCACGGCCTTGCCGCCGTCGCCGTCCGCGGGGTTGCCCTGGGCGTCGATCCAGCCGAAGTGGTAGGCGGCGACGGTGTCCATGGGCGACGCCAGGCGGTCGACGGCCGCCTTCAGCACCGGTGTGGCCAGGGTCCGGCCGCGCTCCAGGAGCGCGGTCACGTCCACCGCGTCGGCAGCCTTGTCGGCCGGGGGCACAGTGGGCACAGTCTCTCCTCTTGTTGCGGTACCGGGGGTGCGGGGGTCTGCCGCGCGCTCGTCGAGCATCAGGCCGCCTCCTCGAACGCGAGGAGGTGGTCGCGGGGCCGGCCCAGGGCGCCGAGTGCGGCTCGCGCCGCACCGACACCGCTGCGGACCGCACTCTCCATGGTCGCGGGCCACCCGGTGGCGGTCCACGCGCCGGCCAGATACAGGCCGGGGGCTCTGGTGCGGACGCCGGGCCGCAGCCGCCCGACGCCTGGGGTGGGGGCGAACGTCGCGGTGCGCTCCCTGGTCACGAAGAAGTCCTTCACCTCCGCGCCGCGCGCGGCGGGCAGCAGCCGCTCCAGCTCCGGCAGATAGCGCTCACGCAGGACGGCGACGGGTTCGTCGATCTCGTCCTGGGCGGCCGACTGCGACAGGGCGAGATACTGCCCTTCCCGCAGTCCAGACGCGTCGGTGCGGTCGAAGACCCACTGCACCGGGGAGCCGAGGGCGGCGAAGAACGGTCGCGCGAGCACCTTCCGGTCGTAGACGACATGGATGTTGAGGATCGGCGCGGTGCCGATCTCCAGCAGCCGTTCGGGGGCGTCGAGCGCTCCCTCGGGCAGCAGATCGTGGGCCTCGCGCTGGGGTACGGCGAGGACGACGGTGTCGGCCTCGAGCGTCTCGCCGGGAACCTGAACGCTCCAACGCCCGTTCTCGTTAAGGGAGATGGAGGTGACGCGTGTACGGACTTCGGTACGCACGCCCGCGGAGTCGAGCGCCTTGCGGGCCAGTGTGTCGTGCAGTTCGCCCAGCGGGACGCGGGCCCAGCCGATGTCGGCCGCGCCCGGGTCGGACAGCAGACCGGTCTTGAACACCATCGCGGCGAGCCCGAGCGAGGAGTCGCCGGCCACCGCGTTGAGGGTGGCGACCCCCACCAGGTCCCACAGTGCCTCGACGGCACGCTCCGACTGACCGTGTTCGGCGAGCCATTGGCCGAAGTTCTGGTCGTCGAGGGCCGGATCGTCGAGATCGAGCGCTTTGAGCGCCAGTGCGGCACGGCCGACCTTGGCGCGCTCAGCGAGCGACAGATGCTGATACGTCGCCAGGCTGCGCGCGAGATGCAGCGGTACGGGCAGCGCGCTGCGGCCGATTCTGCCGAGCCGCCGCCCGGGTTTCGCCTCGGCGTCGAGAACCGGCACGTCGAGACGATCCTGCAGAGGCGCGAGAGAGGCCCCGTCGATGCGGTCGAGGAACCAGCGGTAGGCGGTGCAGCAGCGCAGATACACATGCTGTCCGTTGTCCACGGTGAGTTCGCCGCGCTGGAAGGAGAAGGCGAGCCCGCCGAGCCGCGGCCGGCCTTCGAGCAGGGTGACACGTACCCCGGCGTCGGCCAGCGCGAGCGCGGCGGTGATTCCCGCCAGCCCGCCGCCGACCACCACGGCGGCAGCCCCTTCAGGGCGGCCCGAAGTCCCCGCGGGCTGCGTGTCCTCGCTCATCGTGCACCCTCCCCAGCGGCCGTGCCGCGGTGATTGAACGGTGCACGGCAGGCCATCGCAGTCAGGGACGCCACCCGGTGCCGGAGGGTTGCGTGCCGCTTTTCGCCGATGGAATCACCTTGGCCCATATTGTCCATCAGGTACGCCTCCTGACGGTACGCCGCGAAACATGCCGGGCGTCCAGACCGGAGAGGCCGCGCACGGCGACATACGCCTTCTCGCGCCCCGGCAACGAGACGCGGCCGCGCAGCACGGCCTCCGGCTCGCGCTCGATGCGGTCGAGGAGCCGCCGGTAGATGCCGGCCATGGCCGCGACACAGGCGCCGCTGCGCCGGTCGAGCATGGGCAGCAGCCGGTAGCCCTCGGCGAAAAGGGTGCGGGCCCGTCGCACCTCGAAGTGGACGAGGCCCGCGAAGTCGGAGCCCTCGGGCGGGGTCGGGCCGTTGAACCCGGCCGAGCAGCCGAACTTCGCGAGGTCGTCGGCGGGCAGATAGATGCGCCCGCTCGCGGCGTCCTCCCGTACGTCCCGCAGGATGTTGGTGAGCTGGAGCGCGAGCCCGAGCGTGTCCGCATACTCCGGCGCGCGCTCGGCGCCGCGCGCCCCCGGTTCCGTACCGAACACACCGAGCGAGAGCCGCCCGATCGCCCCGGCCACGCACCGGCAGTAGACCTTCAGGTCGTCCCAGGTCTCGTACGTCTCACCGCGTACGTCCATCAGGACGCCGTCGATGAGTTCGTCGAGGCCGCCCAGCGGCACCGGGAAGTACGCGGCGGTGTGGCTGAGGGCGACCGCGACCGGATCGGTGTCGTCCTCGTCGACCCGGCCCTCGCGGACCCGGGCGAGCAGCGCCCGGGTGTCCTCGAGCCGCGCCGCCTTCACATCCGGCGCCAGCGCGCCGTCGCCGATGTCGTCGACACGCCGTGAGAACGCGTAGAGCGCCGACATCGCACGACGCTTGGGCGTCGGCAGAAGTCTGATGCCATAGGCGAAATTACGAGCCTGCTGACCGGTCACTGCCTCGCAGTAGCTGTAAGCGGCGAGTACCGGTGCGGACACGTGTTGTTCCGACTCCACGGTCCGGATCACCCCTCTCCTCGCAGAGTCACTCCCACCTCGCGCAGCAACTGGAGCTTGCCGGGCTTGGGCGGGCCGGGAAGTACGTCGTATTCAGCGGCGGCGATCGCACGGATCGTCGCCCTTCCCCCTGCCACGAACCCCGCGAGCAGCAGCTTCAACCTGCCGTGGACGCTACCCACGAGGGGGGTGCCTTCATTCAGGAGGTGGAGCGCGCGTTCTGCTTCGTATGCAACCAGCGCGCGCACCGATGCGCCTGCTGTGGCCATGGCGAGATCCGCCTCCTGGACATGGAAGCGCTTCATGTCCTCGGCCGGCAGGTAAATGCGGTCGCGGCCGAGGTCCTCTGCGACGTCCTGGAGGTGCTCGACGATCTGCAGCGCCGTGCACACCGCGTCCGAGCGGCGAATCCGCTCGGGCGTGGAGGTGCCGGTGACGGACAGCACCAGGCGGCCGACGGGGTTGGCGGACAGCTCGCAGTAAGACACGAGGTCGTCATAGGTCTCGTACCGCTTGATCAGCTGGTCCTGGCGGTTGGCCGCGATCAGCCCGAGGAAGGGTTCGGGGGTGAGGTCCGCGCGGCGGACCGTGGGCTGCAGGCGGCGCAGCAGCGGGTGGTGCGGCGTCGAGTCGAACACGCGCCGCAGGTCGGCCTCGAAGGCGTCCAGGAGTACGAGACGGTCCTCGGCCTCTTCGGGCGACACGCCGAGCAGCCTGGCGTCCGCGCCACCCGGGGCGAGGTCACCGTCACCGATGTCGTCGACGAGGCGGGCGAAGCCGTAGACGGCCATCAGATCGTCGCGCCAGGCCTGGGGCAGGAAGAAGGGAGCCACGGGGAAGTTCTCGCCCGCGGCCTTGTCGAGCGTTCCGCGCTCCGTCTCACCAGTGCGCGCCGTACCGGCTTGGGTCACCGCTCGCCGCCCGGCGCGGGGACGGCACACGCGTCGCGGAGCTGGAGAGTTTCCGTAGCCATTGCCGTCACATCTCCCGTTCTACACTGCCGACCCAATAGTGCCCATTTCGGACACGCCGCCCGGGACTCCGCGCGGCGCGCCGGTGCCGGGTGTCGCGCAGTATCGCCCCACTTGCCGCGATTCAGCACCGGTACAGCTTACGTTGTACAACGCAGCGAGGTTCGTCGGGGTGTCCCGCACATCACAACAACACACCGATTGGTGTCAAGATTCCTAAGGCCAGCAGGAGTTGGCGTTTCCTTTGCAGACGCAGGGCCCCGCCGAACCGTTGCGGCGGGGCCCTGGGCATTGCGGGCGTTGCGGGCTACTTGCCCGTGAACTTCTCGTACTCCTTGAGGACCTCTTCGGTCGGTCCGTCCATCCGCAGCTCACCGCGCTCCAGCCAGAGCACGCGGTCGCAGGTGTCGCGGATCGACTTGTTGTTGTGGCTGACCAGAAACACCGTGCCCGCGCTCTTGCGCAGCTCACGGATCCGCTCCTCGGAGCGCCTCTGGAAGGAACGGTCTCCGGTGGCGAGAGCCTCGTCGATCATGAGGACGTCGTGGTCCTTGGCGGCCGCGATGGAGAAGCGCAGCCGCGCCGCCATGCCGGAGGAGTAGGTGCGCATCGGCAGGGTGATGAAGTCGCCCTTCTCGTTGATGCCCGAGAAGTCGACGATCTCCTGGTAGCGCTCCCTGATCTGCTCGCGGGACATGCCCATCGCGAGCCCGCCCAATATGACGTTGCGTTCGCCCGTGAGGTCGTTCATCAGGGCCGCGTTCACGCCGAGCAGCGAGGGCTGGCCGTCGGTGTAGACCTTGCCCTTCTCGGCGGGCAGCAGACCGGCGATGGCGCGCAGGAGCGTGGACTTGCCGGAGCCGTTGGAGCCGATCAGGCCGATGGCCTCGCCGCGGTAGGCCGTGAAGGAGACGCCCTTGACGGCGTGCACCTTGCGTACGCCCCGCTCCTCGCCGCGCTTGATGATGCGGCTGAGAGCGGCGGTGGCGCTGCCCTTGCCGGTCTTGGCGCCGTTCACGCGGTAGACGATGTGCAGCTCGTCCGCGATGACGGTCGGGATGTGGGATGTCTGCTCAGCCACGGCCGTACCTCTCTTCCGCCTTCCAGAAGTACACGAACCCGCCGGCGGCGGCGACCACGGCCCAGAAGGTGGCGATGGCCCACACATGGGGCGGCAGGTGGGAGGCGCCGTAACCGTCGATGAGGGCGAAGCGCATCAGGTCCATGTAGATCGCGGCCGGGTTCACCTGGAGCGCGCGGATGAACCACTCGGGCCGTCCGACGAGCATGTTGCTGATGGAGAACATGACGCCCGAGGTGTACATCCAGGTGCGCAGGATGAACGGCATCAGCTGGGCGAGGTCCGGCGTCTTGGCGCCCAGGCGCGCCACGATCAGCGCGAGGCCGGTGTTGAAGAGGAACTGCAGCACCAGCACCGGGACGATCAGCAGCCAGGACAGACCTGGCGCGCTGCCGAAACCGATCACCACGACGAACAGCACGATCATCGAGAACAGCAGCTGCTGGAGTTGCTGGAGCGCGAAGGAGATGGGCAGCGAGGCGCGCGGGAAATGCAGCGCGCGCACCAGCCCCAGGTTCCCGGAGATCGCGCGGACGCCCGCCATGATCGAGCTCTGCGTGAAGGTGAAGACGAAGACACCGGTCACCAGGAACGGAATGTAGGTGTCGTGCGACATGCCCCGGCTGGCCTTGAGGATCACGCCGAAGATGAAGTAGTACACGGCCGCGTTCAGCAGCGGCGTCGCCACCTGCCACAGCTGGCCGAGCTTGGCCTGGCTGTACTGCGCGGTGAGTTTCGCCTGCGAGAAGGCAAGGATGAAATGCCGCCGCCCCCACAGCTGACGCACGTACTCGACGAGTCCGGGCCGGGCGCCGCTGACCGCGAGCCCGTACTTGGCGGCCAGGTCGGCCGCGGAGAACCCGTCATCGGGGGACGGACGGTCGCTCACCGCGACAGTTCCGTCATGCGTTGTCTCACTCACAAATGGAAACTTTCGTCTTCATGATGCGCACGGCCTGGTGGGGCAGGGGCTGGAGGCACGGGACCGCAGTACGGCGAACGTGCTCCCGGGAACGAGCTTGTCAGATGGTGTAGCCGCTTGTCAGATGACAGGAGGACGACCGAGGCGCGTCAGCCGCCACACCGTACGCCACTTCATGGGACGCCGGGGCCCGCAGGAACTGGTCCAGCCCTCCTTGAAACCGCCGAACCACGCCTTCAGGGCAGGTCCCGAGGGACGGCGGGCCAGGGTCAGGAGCATCCAGACGCCGAGGTAGACGGGGACGAGCGGCGCGGGAAGGTTTCGGCGCGCGAGCCAGACGCGGTTGCGGGCCACCATGCGGTGGTACACCGCATGCCGCGAAGGGGCGGTCGTGGGGTGGTACAGCACCATGTCGGACCGGTAGTCGATCATCCAGCCCGAGTCGAGGGCCCGCCATGCCAGGTCGGTTTCCTCGTGGGCGTAGAAGAACTCGTCCGGAAGTCCGCCGACCTCGGCGAACACCTTCGTACGGACCGCGTTGGCGCCGCCGAGGAAGGTGGTCACGCGTGAGGAGCGCATCGGGTCGGAGGCGCGCAGCCGCGGTACGTGGCGGCGCTGGGTCTCCTTGGTCTCGGGGTCCGCGATCCGGAAGCTGATGATGCCGAGCTCGGGGTCGGCCGCGAAGGCCCGGCGGCACAGCTCGGCGGTGTCGTGGGTGGCGAGGAGGCCGTCGTCGTCGAGGAAGAGCAGGATGTCGACGTCCGTGCCACCGGGGCCGAAGGCCTCGATGCCCACGTTGCGGCCGCCGGGTATGCCGAGGTTCTCGGGCAGCTCGACGGTGCGCACGCTGCCGGGGACGTCCGGGACGGGCGAGCCGTTGCCGACCACGACCACCTCGACCCGGTCGCCGTCCTGCTTGGCGACGGAGTCCAGCAGGGCTCGGAGTTCGTCGGGGCGGTTGCCCATCGTGATGATGACCGCGCCGACCTTCATCGCCGTACTCACTTCAGCCTGCTGGAGGCGAGGATGGACACGAGGTGCAGCACGGTCTGGAGGATGGCGATGCCGGCCAGGACCGCGACGCCGAGGCGGGTGAAGAACAGGTCCCCGCGCACCGAGTCCACGATGGCCAGCACCAGGATCAGCAGGGACGCCTCGATCCCGAGGACCAGCCGGTGGAACTTCAGCGCGGCGGCGGCCTTGCGGGCCAGCGCCATGCCGGAGGAGCGCGGCTCGGACGCCGACTCCTTGACCGGCGGCAGCCCGCCCTGGTGGCGGGCGACGCCGACGAGGTCGGTCTCGGCCTTGATCAGGATCGCGCCGAGGGCCGCCAGGGTGCCGAGGAAGGCCCAGAGCCAGTCGATCCGCCCGGAACCCCAGGGGTCGGCGGCGCGCAGGCCGAAGCCGACGAGTACCGCGGCGTCGGTCAGATAGGCACCGACCCGGTCCAGGTAGACCCCGCCGAGCGAGAACTGCTTCTTCCAGCGCGCTATCTCACCGTCGACACAGTCGAGCAGCAGGTAGAGCTGGACCATGATCACACCGAGCACGGCGCCCGGGATGCCCGGCACCAGCAGGGCCGGGGCGGCGAGCACGCCGAAGACAGTCATCAGGTACGTGAGCTGGTTGGGCGTGATCCTGGTGTTCACCAGGTAGCGGTCGCAGCGCAGCGAGATCTCTCGCATGTACAGGCGTCCCGCCCAATGCTCACCGCTGCGCCGGTCCTTCACCCCTGCGGGATGAACGACGGGGCGGAGTTCAGCTACTGATGGCCTTGGCATAGTCGGAGTAGATGTCCTTGATCTGGTTGGTTTTCAGGTCGAGGTGTTCGAGGATCGTGTAGCGGCCCGGCCGGGTCTGTGGAGCGAACTCCACGACCTGCACGAACTCGTCCACGGTGAACCCGATCTCCTCGGGCAGTACCGGCAGCCCGTGCCGGTGCAGCACCTCGGCCATGTACGCCGACTGCTCGTGCGCCCCCCGCAGGTACATCGCGAAGGCCGCGCCCAGACCGCACTGCTCGCCGTGGCTCGCCGCGCGCTTGGGGAAGAGGAGGTCGAAGGCGTGGTTGATCTCGTGGCAGGCGCCCGACGAGGGCCGTGAGTCGCCCGACACCGACATGGCGATCCCGCTGAGGACCAGTGCCTCGGCGAGCACCTGAAGGAAGTCGTTGTCGCCGATGCCGCCGGGGTGGCGCAGTACGGCCTCTCCGGCCTGGCGTGCCATCGCGGCCGCGAGACCGTCGATCTTCTCGCCGTTGACACGGTTGGCCAGCTCCCAGTCCGCGATCGCGGAGATGTTGGAGACGGCGTCGCCGATGCCGGAGCGCACGAACCGTACGGGCGCGTCGCGGATCACATCGAGGTCGATGACGACCGCGATCGGGTTCGGCACACCGTAGGAGCCACGGCCCGCGTCGTTGTCGAGGGTCGCGACGGGCGAGCACAGGCCGTCGTGCGCGAGGTTGGTGGGCACGGCGACCAGCGGGAGCCCGACGCGCGCCGCGGCGAACTTCGCGCAGTCGATGATCTTGCCGCCGCCCAGGCCCACGACCGCGTCGTAGTGCCCGGCCTTGATGGCACCGGCCAGCCGGATCGCGTCGTCGAGGGTGCCGCCGCCGACCTCGTACCAGGTGGCGCCCGGCAGCGCCGGGGCGATCCGCTCGCGCAGCCTCGCGCCGGAGCCGTTGCTCACCGCGACGGCCAGCTTCCCGGAGTGCGAGATCCGCTGGTCGGAGAGCACGCTCGCCAGGTCGTCCAGGGCACCCGGGCGGATGTCGACGACGACTGGCGAGGGAATGAGCCTTGTCAGTACTGGCACGCGATCTCCCGTCCCTTGGCGAGGTCGTCGTGGTTGTCGATCTCGACCCACTTGACGTCACCGATCGGCGCCACGTCGATCTTGAAGCCGCGGTTGACGAGCTCCTGGTAGCCGTGCTCGTAGAACTGCTGCGGGTCCGTCTCCCACACCGTCTTCAGGGCGTCGGCCAGGTCGGCGGCGGCGTCGCCCTCGATGAGGGTGACGCCGATGTACTCGCCGGTGGCCTCGGTGGGCTCCATCAGCTTGGTGATCTTCCGGACGCCCTTGTCGGGGTCCACGACGACCTTCATCTCCTCGTCGGCGAGCTTCTTCACCGTGTCGAGGGCGAGGATGATGCGCTTGCCGTCGCCGCGGGCGGCCAGCAGCGTCTTCTCGACGGAGACCGGGTGCACGGTGTCGCCGTTGGCGAGGATCACACCGTCCTTGAGGGCGTCACGGCCGCACCACAGGGAGTAGGCGTTGTTCCACTCCTCGGCCTTGTCGTTGTCGATGAGGGTGATCTTGAGGCCGTACTTGGCCTCCAGGGCGTCCTTGCGGTCGTACACGGCTTCCTTGCGGTAGCCGACGATGATCCCGACCTCGGTCAGACCGATCTCGGCGAAGTTGCCGAGGGTCAGGTCCAGGACCGTGATGCTGTCCTCTACGCCCGCGGGGCCCACCGGCACGAGAGCCTTTGGGAGGCTGTCGGTGTAGGGACGCAGACGCCGTCCGGCGCCGGCCGCCAGCACGAGGCCGATCATGCGGGTTCTCCTTCATCGTGTACGGCGGGGGCCCCGGAGGACACCCAGAAGCGGATGCTCTCGACGAGCACCAGCAGCGCCACGGCCACGGCGAGCGCCGTGAGCGCGACCTTGAACTGTGCGGCGGCGAGCAGCGCGGCCAGGACGGTGACCAGCAGCGTCCTGCCTTCGTGCCCGCCGATCGCCCGCACCAGCCAGTGCGGGGGGGCTCCGGCGTTGCCGCGGATGCGGTACACCGTGTCGTAGTGATGGTAGGCGACGGCGGCCACCAGGCCGAAAGCCGCGGGAAGTGCCCCGTTCACATCGGCTTTGGCCGCCAGTACCAGAACGGTGAGGTATTCGGCGGCGCGGAAGAAGGGGGGCACCAGCCAGTCGAGGGCACCCTTGAGGGGGCGGACGACGGCGAGGGCGGACAGGAGCACGTAGCCGACGGCGCACAGGACGGTCTGCCAGCCCGCGCCCCAGAGCAGGGCCGAGGTCACCACGAGGACGCCGCCGACGGCGGCACTGACCGGCGCCGCGATACGGACCGTGCCGCGCGCCAAGCGCACCAGCAGTTCGACGAGCGGTCCGCTGTCCGCGAGATCCGCCAGCGCCTGCGCCGCCCGGTCCGTGCGCCGGGCCTTGCGGGTGAGCGAGCGCAGTACGCGGCCCGCCGTGGTGTACGTCGCGGCGAACGCGCAGCCGACGAGCAGTGCGTAGAAGGTGATGCGGGGGGTCGTCAGCGCCGTGAGGACGGCGATCATCGCCCATCGTTCACCGATGGGCAGGACTATCATCCGGCGCACCCAGACCGTCCAGCCGACGCTGTCGAGCTTGTCCGAGAGGGCGGCGGTGGGGCTGGTGTTGGCGGTGGCGTCGTGGTTCGCCTCGTTGAAGGAGAAGTCCACGACGTGCCGGCAGGTCTGCAGGATCATCGCGCCGAGCGCGAGGGCCCATACGTCGTCGCCGCCGCGGGCGGCTCCGAGGGCGAGGCCCGCGTAGTAGGCGTACTCCTTGGCACGGTCGAAGGTCGCGTCCAGCCAGGCGCCGAGCGTCGAGTACTGGAGCGAGTAGCGGGCGAGCTGCCCGTCCGTGCAGTCCAGGACGAAGGAGAACAGGAGCAGCAGCCCGGCCGCGACGAATCCGGCGCGGGTGCCGGTGGCGGCGCAGCCCGCGGCGATCAGCGCGGTGAGCAGGGAGGCGGTGGTGACCTGGTTCGGGGTCAGGCCGCGGCGGGCGCACCAGCGGGCGATGTAGCGCGAGTACGGGCTGATGCAGTACGTGGTGAAGAAGCCGTCGCGGGCCTTCACCGCGCTGCGCAGGCGTACGGCCTCGTCGTCCACGGCGGAGACGGCCTGCCGGGCCTCGTTGCGCTCCTGCGGGTCGGTGGGGACCGCGGCGACGAGCGTGCCGAGCTCGGGGCGGAACACGGCGACGCCGTCCGCGTCGAGGGCCGCGGTGAGCCGCTCGGCGAGGTTGTCGGTGGCGACGGCGAGGCTGCCGGAGGCGGAGCTCTCACGGGCCACGGCACGGGTCAGCGCCCGGCGGGCCTCGGGCTGCACCGATACGGCACCGGGCAGCGCGGAGGCCGCGAACCGCGGGTCCGTGAGGCCGAGGCGCAGGGCGTGCAGGTGCCCCACGAAGCGGGCGTCGACGACGGCGACGCGCTGGTCCGCCGGTACGGCGGCCAGCAGTGTCTCGGCGTCACCGGCTTCGCCGGCGAGCCGCACGTCGAAGCCGAGCGACCGCAGATCGCCCTCGAGCGACGATCCGGGGACCGGCTGGCCGGTGAGGATGGCGGTCGACAGCGAACTCACTCCCTGAGTGCCGACGCGGCCTTGCGCCGGGCGTGTACGTGGTGGGAAGGCCCCGGCCCCAGGCCCGAGGGGGCTCAGGCCGCTGGGCGGCATGTCGGCAGAGGCTATCGGATGATGAGAAGCGGGCGTTCACCGCCCGTTCACTGCGCGATCAACCACATCTGCGTACCGCCTCCGCCGCGATCATCATCGGTGATCCGGGGGCCGTGTCACAAACCCGCACTCGCAGAACGCAATATTTGCGTCATTGATCTCGACACCTTCCGGACCGTTACATAGAGGGGCAGGACGGTCGGATCGGCGGCCGGCACCGGAGCCACCGGCGGCGGACCGACATAGGGTGGTCGTCCATGACATGGCTGATCACAGGCGGGGCCGGATACATCGGGGCACACGTGGCGCGGGCGATGGCGGAGGCCGGTGAGCGCGTCGTCGCCCTCGACGACCTCTCGGCCGGGGTTCCGAACCGGCTTCCGGAGAGCATTCCGCTGGTGCAGGGCTCGTCACTCGACGGGGACCTGCTCAAGCGGGTCCTCGCGGAGCACTCGGTGACGGGCGTGGTGCATCTCGCCGCGCGCAAGCAGGTCGGCGAGTCCGTGGCCCAGCCGACGCGCTACTACCAGGAGAACGTGGGCGGGCTCGCGACACTCCTGGAGGCGGTCGCCGGGGCCGGCGTCAAGCGCTTCGTCTTCTCCTCCTCCGCCGCCGTCTACGGCAACCCGGATGTGGACCTCATCACGGAGGACACTCCCTGTGCGCCGATGAGCCCGTACGGCGAGACGAAGCTCGCCGGGGAGTGGCTGGTCCGCGCGGCGGGCCGGACCCACGGCATCGCGACCGTGTGCCTGCGCTACTTCAACGTGGCGGGTGCGGCCACGCCCGAGCTGGCCGACACCGGCGTGTTCAATGTGATCCCGATGGTCTTCGACCGCATCACCCGCGACGAGGCCCCGCGGATCTTCGGCGACGACTACCCGACGCCGGACGGCACCTGCGTCCGTGACTACATCCATGTCGCCGACCTCGCCGAGGCACACCTCGCGGCGGCCCGGCGGCTGGCCGGCGGCGCGACGGGCGACCTCACGGTGAACATCGGCCGCGGGGAAGGAGTATCGGTACGTGAACTGCTCACGTTGATCGGCGAGGTCAGCGGGGACAGCCGGCGGCCGGTGGTCGAGCCGCGCCGCCCCGGGGACGCGCCGCGCGCGGTCGCCTCGGCCGACCTGGCCGCGCGGGAACTCGACTGGAGCGCGCGGCGCGGGGTCCGGGAGATGGTGGAGTCGGCGTGGCAGGGGTGGGTGCTGCATCACCCCCGGGCACAGGATTAACGATCTCGAGTGTGCTCTGACCTGCGGATCGTTTCCGCAGGTCAGAGCATATGACAACGGTGTTCAGTGCCGCGTTGCCCGATACCCCCCGCCCGTAGTTCACTGTGATCCCGGGCAGAGCACAGGAGGCGGCTTCCATGGGGGCTGGACACGATCACGGGCACGCCCATGGCGCGCCCACCAGCGGCACGGCGGCAGCCGCGTACCGCGGGAGGCTGCGGGTCGCGCTGTCGATCACGCTCACCGTGATGGTGGTCGAGATCGTCGGCGGCCTCATGGCCGATTCCCTCGCACTCGTCGCCGACGCGGCACACATGGCGACGGACGCGGTGGGGCTGGGCATGGCACTGCTCGCGATCCACTTCGCCAACCGCCCGCCCAGCGGCAACCGCACGTTCGGCTACGCGCGGGCCGAGATCCTCGCCGCGCTCGCCAACTGTCTGCTGCTGCTCGGTGTCGGCGGCTACGTCCTGTACGAGGCGATCCACCGCTTCGTGACGCCCGCCGACACCGAGGGCGGTCTGACCATCGTCTTCGGGTTGATCGGTCTGGTCGCGAACACGATCTCGCTCACGCTGCTGCTGCGCGGCCAGAAGGACAGCCTGAACGTGCGCGGCGCCTTCCTGGAAGTGGTGGCGGACGCGCTGGGTTCGGTGGCGGTGATCATCTCCGCCGTGGTGATCATGACCACCGGATGGCAGGCGGCCGACCCGATCGCCTCGATCATCATCAGCATCATGATCGTCCCGCGCACCTGGAAGCTGCTCCACGAGACGCTCGACGTGCTCCTGGAGGCGGCGCCCAAGAACGTCGACATGGCGGAGGTGCGCACCCACATCCTGGCCCTGCCAGGCGTCGAGGACGTGCACGACCTGCACGCCTGGACCATCACGTCGGGCATGCCGGTCCTCTCCGCCCATGTGGTCGTCAGCTCCGACGTCCTGAACGCCATCGGCCACGAGAAGATGCTCCACGAGCTCCAGGGCTGTCTGGGCCACCACTTCGACGTGGAGCACTGCACCTTCCAGCTGGAACCGAGCGGGCACGCGGAGCACGAGGCGAAGCTCTGCCACTGAGGGGCTCCTGATCCAGCGGGCTTCAAATTCGCGGGCGTGGTCGGCGCCTCCGGTGCTAGCGTGGCCGGAAATCAGAGGAAGAGGTGGGTTGATGACTGTCGCGTTCGGTGCCGCTGTGCGCGGCGACAGGTGCGTCCCCATCCTCCGGGTCCACGGCTGACCCACGCCGAGCGGCGTTCGCGGCGGCCCGGGCCCCCGCATCCAAAGGTTTCCCACGTTGTCCGAGCATCACGACTCGTCCGACCGCAACGCCCTCCACGAGGCTTTCTTCACCCTGCGTCACCGACTGCCCCGGCAGGGCCCCGGCTCCGACGCCACCACCCGTCACCTGCTCTCACTCGCGGGCCCACTGCCCGTCCGTCCCCGCGTGCTCGACCTGGGCTGCGGCCCCGGCCGCTCGGCGCTGCTCCTGGCCGCCGAGGCCGCGGCCGAGGTGACGGCCGTCGACCTGCACGAACCGTTCCTCGACGAACTGCGGACGGCCGCCGAGGCCCGGGGGCTGACCGCCTCGATCGACACCGTCCACGGGGACATGGGGGAGCTCGCCCACCCCGATGGCTCGTTCGACCTGCTCTGGGCCGAGGGCTCGGCCTATCTGATCGGTTTCGACACCGCCCTGCGCCGCTGGCGGCGGCTGCTCGCCCCCGGCGGCACGCTGGTCCTCACCCACTGTGTGTGGACCACCGACACGCCGTCCGACCAGGCCCGCGCGTTCTGGGAGGACGAACCGTTGCGCACGGCCGACCAGGACACCCGGGTCGCGCGCGACGCCGGGTACTCCGTACTGGGGGTGTACTTCCAGCCGGAGTCCGACTGGGACGAGTACTACGACGCGCTCGGCGTCCACGCCGACGTGGCCGATGTCACGAGGCCCGGCATGGCCGAGGCGGTGGCGGGTGCCCGGGCGGAGATCGCCATGCGCCGCGAGCACGGGAGGGAGTACGGCTACGTGGGCTATGTCCTGCGTCCGGTCGCCGTCGGGGACTGACGCCTCCCGTCCGCCCGGTGCCCGCGTCGGCGCCTGCGTCCGTCGCCGTACGGCGGGTGCGCCGCGCACCGTGGTGAACCGGCCGCGGACTACGGCATCCGGCCCGGGTTCGACGGGCCGGACGGGCACCGCCTCCGGGGGTCCCGGCGAACATCTGATGGCCCCTGTCCTGGACGGTTCCCCGTCCGTGGCGCCGGGCACGATCAGGTGTCCGGCCGCTTTCGGTGACTGACAGACGTCGGCCGCGTGTCCCGCTCCGGGCCCCCGGAGCGGGACATGCGGGGAGCCGCGAAGTGCCGGGAGTGCCGGTTTCGTACGGCAGACTTGGGGCTCGAAGACCGATGCGAAGGATGGGTATGCCGATCACACCTGCCACCGCGACGCACAGTTCGTCGAACGGCACCGTTGAAGCGATCTTGCTCGAGTTGGTCGACGAGGACGGCAACACGATCGGCACGGCGGAGAAGCTCGCCGCCCATCAGCCACCGGGACAGCTGCACCGGGCCTTCTCCGTGTTCCTCTTCGACGAGCACGGCCGGCTGCTGCTCCAGCAGCGCGCCCTGGGCAAGTACCACTCCCCCGGTGTCTGGTCCAACACCTGCTGCGGCCACCCCTACCCCGCCGAGGCGCCCTTCGCGGCGGCGGCCCGGCGGACGTACGAGGAGCTCGGCGTCTCGCCCTCGCTGCTCGCGGAGGCGGGCACGGTCCGCTACAACCACCCGGACCCGGAGTCGGGCCTGGTGGAGCAGGAGTACAACCATCTCTTCGTCGGCATGGTGCAGTCGTCGCTGCACCCCGATCCTGAGGAGGTCGGGGACACCGCGTTCGTGACCGCCGCCGAACTCATGGAGCGGCACGCGAAGGACCCCTTCTCGGCGTGGTTCATGACGGTCCTGGACGCGGCCCGCCCGGCGATCAGGGAGCTGACGGGCCCGTCCGCCGGCTGGTGACGGTCCCGTCTCCGCGAAGACTCCCCGAGGGTGCTAGAAGATGCTCGCAGTGAGCGGCAGGGCGGCCCAGATCACCTTGCCGCCACTCGCCGTGTGCTCGACGTCGCACACCCCGCCCGACTCCCTGGCGACCTCCCGCACCAGCAGCAGCCCACGGCCGCCGGTCTGGCCGTGGTCGGCCTCCAGGGCGGTGGGGCGGTAGGGATGGTTGTCCTCCACCGAGACCCGCACCCACTCGGATCCCACGGCCACCTCCACGGCGAGCATCGGGGAGAGCAGTGCCGCGTGTCGTACGGCGTTCGTGACCAGTTCGGAGACGATCAGCAAAAGCCCGTGGACGAGGTCGTCCGAGACTGGCACTTGCTGACGGAAGAGCAGGTCACGAACGGCGTGTCGTGCCTGCGGAACCGAGGCGTCGATGGCGGGAGCGGTGAACCGCCACACCCCCTCGTACGGCAGCGGACCCGGCGGTCTCCGATCGGGAGGCACATCCCCGGCGCCTTCAGGGCGGGAGTCGAACCCCCGCCCGTGGTTCTCCATCGTCCGGTCGCCACCCTTGCGCTCGATTGTCACCACACGTCGAGTGTTGGTAACGCGCTGGTCCGGACCGCATCCCTGAACAGAAGTCAGCGACTATCGACGGTTTCTGACCGTTGACGCATGGCACGGTCGGCCGCACGACCGCTCCTGTCCGTGTGGTGTCTGCTTCGAGAACTATTCGGGTTGTACGGGTTGGGCGCCGGGCTCGCCCGATTCGTCCGTCAGCGGCCGCGCCCCGAGACCAGATGTACGATGCGCCGCCCGCCGAAGCCGGTGGCGATCAGGCCCAGCCCGTCGAAGAGCAGCGCGAGCGAGAAGAAGCAGCCGATCACGTACTTGCTGCTGCTCGGCCAGTTGTCCAGCACCAGGATGCCGAGGAGCAGGCCGAAGACGCCCTGCAGGAGCGTCCAGCCGAACTGCGGACCGCGCACCACGAGACTGCCGACCAGCCGGAACACTCCACCGGTCAGGAACAGCAGGGCCGCGAACATGGTGAGCGCCTCGGCCGCGGCGTCCGGGCGGCGGATCACCACCACTCCGGCCGCGATGTTCAAGGCCGCGACCACCACCCCGAGCCAGAAGAAGTTGGTGCCGCGGGCCTGAATCGCGTGCAACAGTCCGACCGCTCCGCCGATCAGCAGCAGCCAGCCGAACAGGATCATCGAGGTCAGGGTCGCGACGCCCGTGTATACGAGCCCGACGAGCCCCGCGATCACCAGGATCACGCCGAACGCGGCGGTCCAGCTGAAGCCGCGGTTCAGCTTGGTGGTCGCGTCGTTCGGCGCCCTGTCCTTGGTCCTGGCCATCAGCGCCTCCTCGCGCCCGGCCCCTTCTTGATCGTACGTTCGAGGGTTGCGGATAGCATCCGGCATATGGAGCCGCAGCTGCTGCACAGCGTCGGCGACGGGGTCGCCACCGTCGTCATTCACCACCCGGCCAAGCGCAACGCCATGACGGCCGACATGTGGAGGGCGCTGCCGCCCCTGCTCGACGGGCTCGCGGCCGACCCGGACGTCCGTGTACTGGTGCTCACCGGCGAGGGCGGCACCTTCTGCGCGGGGGCCGACATCTCGACGCTGCGGGGCTCCTCGGACGAGGCGCAAGGGCTCGCCGTGAACGCCGAGGAGGCACTCGCCGCGTTCCCCAAGCCGACGCTCGCGGCGATCCGCGGGTACTGCGTCGGCGGCGGATCCCAGCTCGCGGCGGCCTGCGATCTGCGGTTCGCGGAGGAGGGCGCGCAGTTCGGAGTGACGCCGGCGAAGCTGGGGATCGTCTACGCCGCCTCGGCCACCCGGCGGCTGGTGTCGCTGGTGGGTCCGGCGACCGCCAAGTACCTGCTGTTCTCGGGCGAGCTGATCGACACCGAACGGGCACTGCGCACGGGTCTGGTGGACGAGGTGCTGCCCGAGGGCGAACTCGGCAAGCGGGTCGGGGAGTTCAGCCGCGTCCTGGCCACGCGGTCGCTGCTGACGCAGGCGTCCGCCAAGGAATTCGCCCATGGGCGGACCGACCGGGACGCGTACTGGGCCGAGCAGGCGCGCGGGAGCGACGACACCGCGGAGGGCGTCGCCGCGTTTCTGGAGCGCCGGCCGCCGCGCTTCACCTGGACCACGCCGGCGTCCACCGCAACCAGCCGGCCGGCCACCACGACCGCTCCGTCGTCCACCGCGACTACTCCATGATGAAGCGGCTCTTCGCCCGGAACTCCGCCACCAGATGTGCAGGAGCCTTCTGGGGTGACCCGGCGTCGTAGGGCGGCTGCGGGTCGTACTCCGTCAGCAGTTGTACGGCCTGTGCGTGTTCGTCGCCCGCGATCCGTCCGAGCAGGGCGAGCCCCATGTCGATGCCGGACGACACGCCGGCCGCCGTGACGTACTTCCCGTCGAACACCACCCGCTCCCCCGTCGGCTCGGCACCGAACCGCTTGAGGTGGTCGAGGGCCAGCCAGTGCGAGGTGGCCCGGCGGCCCTCGAGCAGCCCAGCGGCGGCCAGCAGCAGGGAGCCGGTGCACACGGAGGTCGTCCAGGTGCTCGTGGCGTCGGCGGCGCGCAGCCAGTCCAACAGGACCCGGTTGTCCATCTGCGGGGTCTGGCCCGGTCCGCCGGGGACCACGACGATGTCCGGGCGCGGCACCTCGGCCAGGGTCCTGTCGGCGGTCAGAGCCAGGTTGCCGCTCTCGTTGCGGACGGCGCCCGTGTGCTCGGCGACGAAGACGGTCTCCGCGTCGGGCAGGCGGCCGAGGGTCTCGTAGGGTCCCACGGCGTCCAGGGCGGTGAAACGGTCGAAGAGGACGATGGCGATCTGCATCGGGTTCCTTTCCACGGGTGGGTGGGGCAGGGGCGTCAGATGAGGGCCGGTCAACGGGTCGGGGCGGGGCGGAAGCGGCGCCGGTACTCCGCCGGCGCCGTGCCGAGCACCTTCACGAAGGCACGGCGCATCGCCTCGGGGGTGCCGTAGCCGCAGACGCGGGAGATCCCCTCGACTCCGTCGGCGGTGTCCTCCAGCAGGCGCCGGGCGTGTTCGAGGCGGACGCGGTCGACGTACCGGCCCGGGGTCATGCCCGTCTCGGTCTGGAAGGCGCGGGCGAAGTGCCGGGGCGAGAGCCGGGCGCGGGCGGCGAGCGACTCGACGGACAGGTCGTCGCCGGGGTGCTCGGTGATCCACTGCTGGACCTCGCGGAGCGGTTCGCGCCGCGCCGTCTGCGCGGCCAGCTGGGCGCTGAACTGGGCCTGGTTGCCCGGGCGGCGCAGGAAGACGACGAGGTGACGGGCGACCGTCAGGGCGGCCTCGCGGCCGAGGTCCTCCTCCACGAGCGCGAGGGCGAGGTCGATGCCGGAGGTGACGCCGGCCGAGGTGGACACCTGTCCGTCCCGCACGTAGATGGGGTCGGGGTCGACCTCGACGGCCGGGTGGTCGCGGGCGAGCTTGTCGCAGTACGCCCAGTGGGTCGTCGCGCGGCGGCCGTCCAGAAGGCCCGCCTCGGCGAGCGGGATGGCGCCGGTGCAGACGGAGACCAGGCGCTCGGCGCGCGGCCCGTGCGCGCGCAGCCAGCCGGTCAGCCGGGGGTCGGGACGCCGGGTGCCCCGGCCGCCCGGGACCAGCAGGGTGTGCGGGACGGGCGCTTCGGCGAGGGTGTGGTCCGGGACGAGGGTGAGGCCGCTGGTGGTACGCACGGGTGCGCCGTCCAGGGAGGCGGTGTGGATGCGGTACGAGCCGCCGCGGAGGGCCTCGGCGCCCGCGAAGACCTCCACGGGGCCCGTGACGTCGAGGCTCTGCACGTCGTCGAAGAGGACGACCAGAACGGTTCGCATGGTCTCGATTCTTGGCGGGCGGGGTGATGGCCGCAATGACGAGTACCCCACCTTTCCTGCCATCGCCCCGCCCGCACCTTTCCTGCCATCACCCCATCGCCCCTCCAGCCTTCCCGGCGTACCGACTAGTCGGTAACCTTCGGGCATGACCACACCTCTGCCGGAGCGCGCCGGGCGGCGCTGCCACAACGTCCTCAACCCGCTGCACTCGACGCACTACTTCTCCCCGGACCTGGGCCGGGAGCTGGCCGCCATCGGGATCGAGGACAGCAAAGGCGCGTACTTCGCCGTACGGGCCGCCGCCATGGGGCCGGTGGGTCCCGGCACGGTGACGGCGACGTTCTACAACTTCCGCCACGAGCTGGTGGCCCGGCATGTGCCCGAGGTGTGGGAGAAGGCGTCCCCGGAGACCGTCCTCGCGGCGCGCGCGCGTGCCGTCGACGCGACCTGGCGACGGCTCCTCGGCGAGGACGTCCTCGCCTCCAAGGAGGTCGCCGAGGCGGCGGAGCTCGCCCTTCGGGCCGCGGAGGCCTGCACCAGGACCGCGCGTCCGCTGTACGCGGCGCACGCCGACCTGCCCGTGCCCGACACGCCGCACCTCGCCCTCTGGCACGGCGCCACGCTGCTGCGCGAGCACCGGGGCGACGGTCACCTCGCGGCGCTGCTCGACGCGGAACTCGACCCGGTCGAGGCCCTGGTGAGCCACACCGCGACCGGCAAGGGCATGGCCCCGAAGTGGGCACTGGGCACGCGCGGCTGGTCGCGGGCGCACTGGGACGCGGCGGTCGAACGGCTGCGCGAGCGCGAACTGCTCGACACGGAGGGCGAGTTGACCGCGGCGGGGGTGGCCCTGCGCCAGGAGATCGAGGACCGCACGGACCGGCTGGACCGTGCCCCGTACGAGCATCTGGGCGCCGCGGGCGTGGAGCGCCTCACCGAGCTGGCGCGGGGCATCCTGATGCGGGCGCTGGCGGCCGGCGCGTTTCCCGAGGGCATGACCGGCAAGGCCTGACAGCGCCGATCGGCGCCCTGATCCCCCGTTGTCGGTGTCACCTGCCACAATTGCCGCGCAACCTCAGTGGAGAAGGCGGTACGGGATCGTGACGACACCCCTCGTAGGGTCCATCGAAGGCAGGATCGCCGAGGAGCTCGGCGTACGGGAGCGGCAGGTCAAGGCCGCCGTCGACTTGCTCGACGGCGGGTCGACGGTGCCCTTCATCGCCCGCTACCGCAAGGAAGCGACCGAGATGCTCGACGATGCGCAGCTGCGCACCCTCGAGGAGCGGCTGCGCTATCTGCGGGAGCTGGAGGAGCGGCGCACGGCGATCCTCGAATCGGTGCGCGAGCAGGGCAAGCTCACCGAGGAGGTCGAGGCGCAGATCCGGGGCGCCGAGACGAAGGCGCGGCTCGAGGACATCTATCTGCCGTTCAAGCCGAAGCGGCGCACGAAGGCGCAGATCGCGCGCGAGGCGGGCCTGGAGCCGCTGGCCGAGGGCCTGCTCGGCGACCCGTCGGTCGACCCGCTCGCCGCCGCGACGGCCTTCGTCGACGCCGACAAGGGCGTACCCGACCCGCAGGCCGCGCTGGACGGCGCCCGGTCGATCCTCACGGAGCGGTTCTCGGAGGACGCCGACCTGATCGGCGAGCTGCGCGAGCGCATGTGGGTGCGCGGGCGTCTGGCCGCCAAGGTGCGGGACGGCAAGGAGGAGGCGGGCGCCAAGTTCGCCGACTACTTCGACTTCGCCGAGCCCTTCAAGGAGCTGCCCTCGCACCGCATCCTCGCCATGCTGCGCGGTGAGAAGGAGGAGGTCCTCGACCTCGTCCTGGAGCCCGAGGAGCCCTCCGAGCAGCCCGGTCCCTCCTCGTACGAGGGAATCGTCGCCCATCGCTTCCAGATCGCCGACCGCGGTCGTCCCGGCGACAAGTGGCTCACGGACACGGTCCGCTGGGCCTGGCGCACCCGCATCCTCGTGCACCTCGGCATCGACCTGCGGCTGCGGCTGCGCACGGCCGCCGAGGACGAGGCGGTGAACGTCTTCGCGGCGAACCTGCGGGACCTGCTGCTCGCCGCCCCGGCGGGCACGCGCGCGACGCTGGGCCTCGACCCCGGTTTCCGTACGGGTGTCAAGGTCGCCGTGGTCGACGCGACCGGCAAGGTCGTGGCGACGGATGTCATCTACCCGCACGTCCCGGCCAACAAGCGGGACGAGGCCATCGCCAAGCTCGCCCGCCTCGCCAAGGAGCACGCGGTCGAGCTGATCGCGATCGGCAACGGGACGGCGTCCCGCGAGACCGACAAGCTCGCCGGTGAACTCATCACCAAGCACCCGGAGTTGAACCTCACCAAGGTGATGGTGTCCGAGGCGGGGGCGTCGGTGTACTCGGCGTCGGCGTTCGCCTCGCAGGAGCTGCCCGACATGGACGTGTCGCTGCGCGGCGCCGTCTCCATCGCGCGCCGCCTGCAGGATCCGCTGGCCGAGCTGGTGAAGATCGACCCGAAGTCCATCGGCGTCGGGCAGTACCAGCACGACCTGTCCGAGGTGAAGCTCTCCCGGTCCCTGGACGCGGTGGTCGAGGACTGTGTGAACGGCGTGGGCGTGGACGTGAACACGGCCTCCGCCCCGCTGCTCGCCCGCGTCTCCGGCATCACCTCCGGGCTCGCGGAGAACATCGTGGCGCACCGTGACGCCAACGGCCCCTTCACGTCCCGTACCACCCTCAAGAACGTGGCCCGGCTCGGCCCGAAGGCGTACGAGCAGTGCGCGGGCTTCCTGCGCATCCGGGGCGGGGACGACCCGCTGGACGCTTCCAGCGTGCACCCGGAGGCGTACCCCGTGGTGCGGCGGATGGTGAAGACGGCGGGCAGCGAGGTCGCCTCCCTGATCGGCAACACCGGTGTGCTGCGCTCGCTCAGGCCGACCGACTTCGTGGACGAGACGTTCGGTCTGCCGACCGTCACGGACATCCTGAAGGAGCTGGAGAAGCCGGGGCGCGACCCGCGACCCGCCTTCAAGACGGCCACCTTCAAGGAGGGCGTCGAGAAGATCTCCGACCTGGCCTCCGGGATGGTGCTCGAAGGGGTCGTCACGAATGTGGCCGCGTTCGGGGCCTTCGTGGACATCGGCGTCCACCAGGACGGTCTGGTGCATGTCTCGGCGATGTCGAAGACGTTCGTGAAGGACCCGCGCGATGTGGTCAAGCCGGGTGACATCGTCAAGGTGAAGGTGCTCGAGATCGACATCCCGCGCAAGCGGATCTCTCTCACGCTGCGGCTCGACGACGAGGCGACTGCGTCGGACCAGCAGGGTGGGGGTGGGCGTCCGCAGCGGGGTGGACGGCCGCCGCAGCAGCGCCAGCAGCAGCGTCAGCCGCGGGGTGGGGCGGGCGGAGGCGGAGGCGGCGGTTCGCGGCAGGCCGCTCCGCCGCCGGCCAACAGTGCGATGGCCGACGCGCTGCGGCGCGCTGGGCTTGTCGATCCTAAGAAGGGCAGGCGCTGAGCGGCTGAAGGTACGTGGGGAACTGCGGGTCGTTCGTGGCTGAGCGCGCAGTTTCCCGCGCCCCTTTCGGGGCGCTGTACCGGCCCGGGATCCTAAGGTGACGTATGGCCAGCTCGCGCGTCATCACCTGGGAAGTCAGTGAGAGCAAGGGGTTCGAGACCTCTTGGATCATGTCCGGCGCCCGCTCTCTGCGGGCGCGCGGGCGTGCCGTCGGGACGGTTCCCGAGCCGTACTGGATCTCTTACGAGCTCGACACCGTCGACGGGTTCGTGACCCGGCGGCTGTGTGTGAGCGCCGAGACGGCCTCGGGCACACGCTCGCTGGACCTGCGGCACGACGGTGAGGGGCACTGGACGGCGGACGGGGACTGGCTGCCCGACCTCGGCGGCGCCCTCGACTGCGACCTGGGCCTGTGCCCGCTCACCAACACGATGCCGGTGCTGCGCCACGGGTTGCATCTCGGGCCGGGTGAGCGGGAGTTCCTGATGGCCTGGGTGTCGGTGCCGGACCTGGCCGTGCGGGCGTCGGCGCAGACGTACACACATCTCGGACGCACCGGGGACGGCGGGCGCGTGCGTTTCTCGTCGGGTGACCACCGCAGTGATCTGGAGTTCGACGCGGAGGGGTACGTCGTGGACTACCCCAATATGGCGCGCCGGATGGCCACGGCCTAGCTCAGCGTTCGGTCACCTTGCCCGCCGCCACTTCCAGCCGACGCGTGGTGTGGACCGCGTCGAGCATGCGGCGGTCGTGGGTCACGAGCAGCAGGGTGCCCTCGTACGAGTCGAGCGCCGACTCCAACTGTTCGATCGCGGGCAGGTCGAGGTGGTTGGTCGGCTCGTCGAGGACGAGGAGGTTGACGCCACGGCCCTGGAGGAGGGCGAGGGCCGAGCGGGTGCGCTCGCCCGGGGAGAGGGTGGCCGCAGGGCGCAGGACGTGTTCCGCCTTGAGGCCGAACTTGGCCAGCAGGGTGCGAACCTCGGCCGGTTCGGTGTCGGGGACGGCCGCGCTGAACGCGTCGAGCAGGGACTCGGAACCGTGGAAGAGTTTGCGGGCCTGGTCGACCTCGCCGACGACGACGCCGGAGCCGAGGGTCGCGTGACCGGCGTCCAGCGGGACCCGGCCGAGCAGGGCGCCGAGCAGGGTCGACTTGCCCGCGCCGTTGGCGCCCGTGACGGCGACCCGGTCCGCCCAGTCGATCTGAAGGGTCGCGGGGCCGAAGGTGAAGTCGCCGCGCCGCACCTCGGCGTCACGCAGAGTGGCGACGACAGCGCCGGAGCGCGGAGCGGCCGCGATCTCCATCCGCAGCTCCCACTCCTTGCGCGGCTCGTCGACGACGTCCAGGCGCTCGATCATGCGCTGGGTCTGCCGGGCCTTGGCCGCCTGCTTCTCGCTGGCCTCGCTGCGGAACTTGCGGCCGATCTTGTCGTTGTCGTTGTTCGCCTTGCGCCGGGCGTTCTTCACGCCCTTGTCCATCCAGGAGCGCTGCATCTGGGCGCGGCCTTCGAGGGCGGTGCGCTTGTCGGCGTACTCCTCGTAGTCCTCGCGGGCGTGCCGACGGGCGGTGTCGCGCTCCTCCAGGTAGGCCTCGTAGCCGCCGCCGTAGAGGGTGATCTGCTGCTGGGCGAGGTCGAGTTCGAGCACCTTGGTGACCGTGCGGGTCAAGAACTCACGGTCGTGGCTGACGACGACGGTGCCCGCGCGCAGCCCGGAGACGAAGCGTTCGAGCCGCTCCAGGCCCTCCAGGTCCAGGTCGTTGGTGGGCTCGTCGAGCAGGAAGACGTCGTAGCGGGACAGGAGCAGGGAGGCCAGTCCGGCGCGGGCCGCCTGGCCGCCGGACAGTGACGTCATCGGCTGGTCGAGGTCGACGCCGAGCCCAAGGGTGTCGGCGACCTCCTCGGCGCGCTCGTCGAGGTCGGCGCCGCCGAGGTCGAGCCAGCGTTCCAGGCTCTCCGCGTACGCGTCGTCCGCGCCCGGCGCGCCGTCGACGAGTGCCTGCGTCGCCTCGTCCATCACGCGCTGGGCCTCGGCCACACCGGTGCGCCGGGCCAGGAACTCCCGGACGCTCTCGCCCTCCCGCCGCTCCGGCTCCTGCGGCAGATGCCCGACGGTCGCCGACGGCGGGGACAGCCGCAGCTCCCCCTCCTCGGGCGTGAGCAGTCCGGCGAGCATCCGCAGCAGGGTGGACTTGCCCGCGCCGTTGGCACCGACGAGTCCGATCACATCGCCGGGCGCGACCACGAGGTCGAGCCCGGAGAAGAGCGAGCGGTCGCCGTGTCCGGCGGCGAGGTTCTTGGCGACGAGAGTGGCAGTCATCAGGAGGCCGATCCTAACGGCCCGGCCGCCCCGGCTGCGCCCCCGCTTCGCTGCGGGGCCGCACCCCCGTTCCATGGGGCCCGCTCAGTGGGCCATCGCCTCCACCAGCACGCTCCCCGAGGTCCGCGCCACGAGGAAGGACTCCCCCTTCACGGCCTTGGCGTCCAGGGCGATCCGGTGTCTGCCCGCCTCCAGAATCCCGTCGAAGACCTCCTGGGCGTGCGTGCGGTACAGCCGGTCGAGGCGGTACGCGGTGATCTGGACCCGGCAGGTGGAGGTGACCTCGATGCCCGCCTCGCCGTCGGCGGCGACCAGGCGGGTGAGGCGGCGCAGCTCGTGGGGACTGCGGTCCAGGGCGTGCTCGATCTGGGCGACGAGGAGCGGGATGACGGGGGCCAGGCCGTCGACGTAGGCGACCTCGACCCCGGCCCGCTCGAAGGACCGCCGTACCGCCGCGCGCTCCTGTTCGCCGATGGCGCGCCCGAAGGCCACCGCGCCGTACCCGCGGAGTTCCTCGGCCGGGACGTAGGTGGCGTCGCGGGTGATGTCGGCGCCGATGCCGATGGTGCGCAGGGCGGCGGCGAGCTTGGCGAGCACGGCGACCCTGGCGCCGATGAGCAGGACCCGGCGGCGCGCCCCGGGGTCGCCGAGGAGCAGGGAGTTCAGGGCGCTGCGGTACTCGGCGCCCTGGAAGCGGAACGGCCCTATCCCGTGGTACCCGTTGAGTTCCAGATCGGCGTGTTCGCCGGTCTGCCAGGCGAAGTCGCGCCACACGTAGTCGTCGGTGGAGTCGTCCTTCTCGATGACGGCGGTCACGGCACCGCATTCGATGCCCTCGCACTCGGGACAGCCGTAGATCACGTAGCGGCCGTCGTCGAGCGGAGCCTCGGCCTCCAGGAGGAGGCTTCGGACCTGGGCGGTGAAGATGGCGGGTGGTACGTCGGAGGCGAGCGGGGACACCGCGTCGAGGTCGGAGAGCTGGTACAGCAGCGGGCGGCCGTCGACGATGAAGTCGACGAAGTCCCGGTGCACTTGGTAGTCACCGTTGGCGAGGACTCCACCGGCACGCATCGCCGGTGCCAGGCCGAAGGTCGCGTACTCGGCAGACATGCTGTGAGTATCCCCAGACTGGGAGTGATGTGAGCACGGCATGACATATTCCGCTAACGTCCCCGCATGGACAACGTGCCCAGCGGTGACGTGATCGTGGTCGGAAGCGGTGTCGTCGGGTTGACGACGGCGATCGTCCTGGCCGAGCGCGGCCGGCGGGTAAGGGTGTGGGCGCGGGAGTCCGGCGAGCTGACCACCTCGGCCGTTGCCGGCGCGCTGTGGTGGCCTTACCGCATCCGGCCGAAAGCGCTCGCGGGTGAATGGGCCCTGCAATCACTCTCCGTGTACGAGGAGTTGGCTGCCCGGCCCCAGGAGACGGGCGTACGCGTGGTCGAGGGCGTACAGGGCGAGACACGACTGGACGAGCTGGAGCCGTGGGCCGCCCGGGTGCCGGGGCTGAGGGCGACGACGGCCGAGGAGTACACGGGTACGGGGCTGTGGGCGCGGCTGCCGCTGATCGACATGCCGGTGCATCTTCGGTGGCTGCGCGAGCGGCTTCTGCGGGCGGGCGGGACGATCGAGACACGGACGGTGACGGATCTCGCGGAGGTCGAGGCGCCGGTCGTCGTGAACTGCACGGGTCTTGGCGCCCACACGCTCGTACCGGATCCGGCCGTACGACCCGTGCGCGGGCAGCTCGTGATCGTGGAGAACCCCGGGATCCGCAATTGGCTCGTGTCGACGGATTCGGACGCCGGGACGACCACCTATGTCTTCCCGCACCCGGACCGGCTCGTGCTGGGTGGCACGACCGACGAGGACGACTGGTCGCTCACGCCGGATCCGGTGGCGGCCGGGGCGATCGTCGAACGGTGTGCGGCACTGCGGCCGGAGATCGCCGGGGCGCGCGTGCTCGGCCATCGGGTGGGGCTGCGGCCGGTGCGTGACACGGTCCGGCTGGAGCGTGAAGTACTGCCGGACGGGCGGGTGTTGGTGCACCACTACGGACATGGCGGCGCGGGCGTCACGGTGGCCTGGGGCTGTGCGCGGGAGGCGGCCGGGCTCGCGCTGGGCGAGGAACCGGCCGCCGTGCGCCCTTGAGGTCGTCAGTGGATCAGCGGGTCTCCCCCGGCACCCGGAGGGCACTGCTCGGATCGCGTACGCCGTCGAGGCCGGCCGTGCTCGTGGCGGCGGCGGAGCCCGCCGTCGCCCTGGTGAAGGCCCCGGCGCCGCCGACGAAGGGCACGCGGGCCGACGTACGGGACAGGTCCAGGGTGAGGGTCGGAGTGGTGGACGGCGGGTCGATGAGGTCCTTGTCCGTGCCCGCGACGATCAGGGCGAGCCGGTGGCCCGCCGGGACGACGTGGTCGGTGGCGGCCAGGTCGAGCGTGATCGTGTACGCCTTGCCCGGGGTGAGCGGGGCGCCCTTGAGGTCGGAGGCGTAGTTGCCGAGGTCGGCCCAGCCGCGGCTGAAGACCGTGGCCGCGACGTCGGTCTTCTTCGCCTGGGTGACCTTGTAGCAGGAGCTGTCGCCGGTCGTGCTCGGACCCCAGCAGGTGCGGTCGGTGAGGGTCGTGATGCCCTCGCCGCCGTCGGCGTAGTCGCGGATGGTGTCCGGGCCCAGGTCGACCAGGACCGCGGAGAGGTGGGCGGTCGAGGTGGTCGGCGTGGCGGTGACGGTCACCTTGGAGGAACCGGACAGACGCAGGTCCCCGGCCAGCGGCTTGGTGACGAACCCGGCCTTCTCGGGGGTGGACCGGTCGATGTGCGCGGCCCAGTCGGTCTCGCTCAGCTTCGGGTCGTCGGTGAAGGCCTCGGTTCCGGAGCCCGTACGCAGGCCGAGGGTGCCGACGCCCGCCTGGGTGCCCGTGCCCGGACGCAGTGTCGTCGTCTGCGTCCCGCGGGGCGGCCAGACGCTGGAGGTGACCCACTGGTCGGGGTGGCGCTCGATGTCGGCCATGGGCTCGTCGTCGATGCCGTTGTCGTAGCCGAGGAGTTCGTGGTCGAACCAGCGGTGCAGGGTGTCGACCCAGGCGCCGCGGCGGAAGTCGAAGGGGTCGACATGGCCGGTCTGGGAGAGCCAGATCTTGCGCTCGACGCCGTTCTTGGCGAGGGCGCTCCACCACTGGCCGAAGTTCTTGGTGCGGACGTTGAGGTCCTGCATGCCGTGCACCAGGAAGACGCTCGCCCTGACCTTGCTCGCGTCCTTCACATAGTCACGCTCGGTCCAGAACTTGGTCCAGTCACCGGTGCGCGGCGCTCCGTCGACGAGCTTCTGCTGCACGGCGGCGCACTTGGCGGTGGCCTCGGGGCTGTCGACGTAGCCGGAGAGCCAGTCCGGGCCCGAGTCGTACAGTGGGGCGCCCTTGGCGAAGTAGTAGTCGTACCAGGAGGAGATGGCGCTGATCGGCACGATGGTCTTCAGGCCTTTGACGCCGGTCGCGGCGACGCCGTTGGCGATGGTGCCGTCCCAGCTTTTGCCGATCATGCCGGTTCTGCCGTTGGTCCAGCTCGCCTTGGCCCGGTCGGCGCCGGTACGCGTCGTGTAGCCCTTGGCCCGGCCGTTGAGCCAGTCGACCACGGCCTTCGCGGACTGGATGTCGGAGCGGCCGCCGACGTCCACACAGCCGTCGGAGCGATTGGTTCCGGCCAGGTCGACGCCGACGAAGGCGTAGCCGCGCGGCACGAAGTAGTTGTCGTAGAACAGCGGCATCTGGACGACGTTGCCGTTCGCGTCGTACGTCTTGAGCTGGCTCTCGTTGCCGCGTCCGCAGCAGGAGTAGTACGGGCTGGCGTCCATGATCACGGGAACCTTGCGGCCCTGCCGGGCGAGTTCGCGGGGCCGGACGATGTCGACGGCGACACGGTCGGTCTTCCCGTCGCCGTCGCCGTCGAGGCCGGTGTCCACCCAGACGGACTCGCGGATCGCGTTCTCGTACGAATAGACCGGGGTGCTCTCCCGGGGCGCGCCGTGTGCGGCGGCGGGGGCGAGGAAGACGGCCAACAGGGCGGCGGTGGCCGCCGTCGCGAGCGATCTCCAGGTCGTGAAGCGCATACGGCGCGCTGGTTTCGGCATGCGCGGAAGGTACCCCGGCCAACTCCCGTACAAAAGAGGGTCTGTGGAGGCAGCCGGGCCCGAATCGGTCATGTCGGCCGAATGGCGATCGTGTGACAGGAGGGGCGATGGACAGGGGGACGGCACAGGGAGTCAATAGGCTCCGAACCGTCCTCGTTCCCCCACGACTTGGAGCTCTCCGTGCACCGCAGACTCATCGCCCCGGGCGCGCTCGCCATCTCCCTGCTGCTGGCGATCCCGGCATCGGCGGCGGACTACACCCCCGGGGCGCCCGGTATCGGCGACCCCTATTACCCGGCCTACGGCAACGGCGGATACGACGTCTCCCACTACGACCTGCGGCTCCAGTACCAGCCGGCGACCGACGAGTTGCAGGGAACGGCGACCGTCCTGGCCACCACCACGCAGGACCTCTCACGCTTCGACCTGGACTTCCTGCTCGACGTGAGCGAGGTGCGGGTCAATGGGGCGAAGGCCTCGTTCACCACCTCGGGCCAGCACGAGCTGGAGATCACCCCGGCGACTGGGCTGCCGAAGGGCACGCCCGTCACGGTCGTCGTCCGTTACAGCGGAGTGCCCTCGACGAAGAGCGCGTACGGCTTCTCGACCTGGCACCGCACTCCGGACGGGGCCGTCGCGGCGGACGAGCCGGAGTCGGCCTGGTGGTGGTTCCCCAGCAACGACCATCCGAGCGACAAGGCCACGTACGACGTCTCGGTGGCCGTGCCGGACGGCACGCAGGCGATCTCCAACGGCACGCTCCAGTCGACGAGCTCACGGCTCGGCTGGACCCGCTACAACTGGCGGTCCAACAAGCCGCAGGCGACCTATCTCGCCACGCTCGCCATCGGAAAGTTCGACATCACGACGGGGACGACGTCCGACGGCGTCCCGGTCGTCAACGCGTACAGCAAGGACCTCGGCGACAACGACGGGGCCGCGCGGGCGAGCGTCGAGCGGACCGGGGAGATCGTCGACTGGCTGACCGGCTACTTCGGCCCGTACCCCTTCAGCTCGGTGGGCGGATACGTGCCGAACACCACCACCGGGTACGCGCTGGAGACCCAGACCCGCGTGTACTACAGCCCCCGGCAGTTCGCGAACGGCTCCAACACCTCCGTGGTCGTCCATGAGCTGGCGCACCAGTGGTACGGCGACGACGTGTCCCTGAAGGGCTGGAAGGACATCTGGATCAACGAGGGCTTCGCGCGGTACGCGCAGTGGCTGTGGTCCGAGCACGAGGGCGAGGGGACGGCGCAGGAGCTCGCGGACTACGTGTACGCCTCGCATCCGGCGGACGACGCCTTCTGGACGGTCGCACCGGGTGACCCCGGTCCGGACAACCAGTTCGACACCGCGGTCTACGACCGGGGGGCGTTGGCGGTCCAGGCGCTGCGCAACGAGGTCGGGGACGACACGTTCTTCGCCATCCTGAAGGGGTGGCCGCAGGAACACGCATACGGGAACGCGTCGGTCGGGGACTTCCAGAAGTACGCGGAGAAGGTGTCCGGCAAGTCGCTCGCCACGCTCTTCGACACCTGGCTGTTCAAGCCGTCGAAGCCGGCGGCGCCCGCGGCGCGGGGTGTTTCCATCGCGGTGGCCCCGGCCACGGCGGGTGCCCCGGCGCAACCCAGGTCGTGGAAGAAGATCGCGGCGACCGATTCCGTCCACTCCGGCTGAACCGGTACCCCGGGCCCCTGAGCGCGGCCTTCGCCCGCTCGCCCGCCCTTTCCCATTCAGGGCGGGCGAGCGGGGGGCCGTTCGCGTACGGGCGTCAGTTGCCTTGCTCCACCGGGGCCGCGATCCGCTCGCCCACAATGCGGCTCGCCAGCTCCGAAGCCAACTCCGATACGGACATACGGAGTTCGGCATCGGCCGCCGCGCACTCGGACTCGATGCGGGTGCGGCCGGCGGCCACCACGGCGTCACGTTCGCGCTGCCCGTCCGCGCGGGCCTCGGCGATCAGCGCGGAGCCCTGTTCGAGGGCCTGCTGGCGAATGCGGGCGGCTTCGTGGCGGGCCTCGGCCAACAGGGCCTCGGCCCCTACGCGCTCACTTTCGGCGCGGGCGCGTACGGCTTCGGCGCGCTGCTTGGCGCCGTTGATGGCGTCGTCCCGCAGTTCGAGCGCTCGGTTCATCCGCGGGAGTACGCGGGCGACGAACACATAGATGAAGGCGAACAACGCCAAGGCGTAGCCGACGTCCTGAACCTTCGGGTTGAGTGGACCTATCGGGTAGGGGATGAGTTCCATGGCCGTGACTTACCCGCTCATGCGTGCGAACCAACGCACATCCGCGCCAGAGTTGACCGAAAACTGCCCCTCTGGCCGACCCCGGTGCCCCTTCGGTCGAATCTCCGGTGCGGCCGAACAGACGGGCGGCCCGGATGCCCCACCAGGGGCGCGGGGAACTGCGCGCCCAGCCACAGACAACCCGCGACGGGGCAACGCACTCGCACCACCCCTCAGGGGCGCGAGGAACCACGCACCCCACCACAGGACGGACGTGTCGAGTTCGGCGGCCTTGGCCGCGAGATGGGCGAGGGCCTTCTCGACCCGGACGAAGTGGGCCGCGCCCGACCCGAAGTCGTGAGCGCGGAGGGCCAGGACGAAGCCCTTCCCCCAGCCCCCGATGTCATTGCAGACGTGGGCGATCAGCTTGACGCCCTTGGCCGACGGAGTGGCGGCGTCACCACGGACGTACATGATCTCCGACATGACGCCACCGTAGGCGCCGCCACTGACAACGGCGTCCGACCTGCTACTTCGTCAGCTCGCTCAGTTCCTGGTCCGTGGTCTTCGAGACCCGGTGGCGGATCGCGAACCAGCCGCCGACCAGCAGGGCCGCGATCACCGGGATGAGGAGCAGGGTCTTGCGGCCGACCTCGGGGTCGTTCCCCATCAGGCCGAGCACGGCCAGCAGGAAGACGATGGTGACGATCTCGGTCACGGGGCTGCCGGGGAGCCGGAAGGACGGGCGGGTGACCAGGCCGTCCTTGGCGCGGCGGACGAACACCAGGTGACAGACCATGATGATCACCCAGGTGCTGATGATGCCCAGGGACGCGACGTTCAGGACGATCTCGAAGGCCTGGCTGGGCATGAGGTAGTTCAGGCCGACGCCGAGCACGCACACCGCGCAGGTGAGCAGGATGCCGCCGTACGGGACCTGGCTGCGGTTCATCTTCGCGGTGAACCGGGGCGCGGAGCCCGCCATCGCCATGGAACGCAGGATGCGGCCGGTGGAGTACAGGCCGGAGTTCAGGGACGACATGGCCGCGGTGAGGACGACCAGGTTCATGACGTCACCGGCTCCCTGGACGCCGATCTTCGACAGGACGGTGACGAAGGGGCTCTCGTCGGCCGAGTAGACCGAACCGGGCAGCAGCAGCGCGAGCAGCACGACCGAGCCGACGTAGAACAGGCCCACGCGCCACATGATCGAGTTCACCGCGCGCGGGACCACCTTCTCCGGCTCGGCGGTCTCGCCCGCGGCGACGCCGACCAGCTCCAGGGCCGCGTACGCGAAGATCACGCCCTGCATCACCAGGACGACCGGCATGATCCCGTGCGGGAGGAGACCGCCGTGGTCCGTGATGACGCTCAGGCCGGGCTTCTGACCGCCCACGTCGTGGTGCGTGGCCAGCAGGAAGATGCCGACCAGCATGAAGGAGACGAGGGTGGCGACCTTGACGATCGCGAACCAGAACTCCATCTCGCCGAAGATCTTCACCGAGATCAGGTTGACGGCCAGGACCACCGCGAGGGCGATCAACGCCAGCACCCACTGCGGGATGTCGGTGAAGAAACTCCAGTAGTGCGTGTAGAGCGCGATCGCGGTGATGTCGGCGATGCCGGTCGTCGACCAGTTGAGGAAGTACATCCACCCGGCGACGTACGCGCCCTTCTCGCCGAGGAACTCGCGCGCGTACGACACGAAGGACCCGGAGGAGGGCCGGTAGAGGACCAGCTCGCCGAGCGCACGCACGACGAAGAAGGCGAAGACTCCGCAGACGAGGTAGGCGATCGCCAGCGCGGGGCCCGCGCTGTGGAGGCGGCCGCCGGCGCCGAGGAAGAGTCCGGTGCCGATCGCGCCGCCGATGGCGATCATGTTGACGTGGCGGGCCTTGAGGTCCTTGCTGTAACCGGCGTCGCCCGCGTCCGCGGGCGTGCGGGCCGCATCGGTGCGGGATGCGGCCTTGGCCGTGTCTACGGCGTCCTTGCTCACGCGTGGATCTACTCTCTGGTGCGCCCACGCACTGAGCACGCGGGTTTCCGGATGTGCCTCGGCCCGCACCACCCCTGACGCGGCGCAGACCAAGGAATCACCTTCCCCGAGGGATCCTCCGGATGCGATGGCACACCTCACACCGCGGAACATCTCACATGGTGATCAAAGGGTGCAGAACTCGTCGACAGCGCTTTCACAGGACCGGTGAGACAGCAATACTGTTGCACCTGATCGCTGCACCATCGAAGAGGCGAGGACCTGTGATGACGACGGACACCGAGGAGCCGACGCTCACGGTCGACGAGCTGGCGGCACGCGCGGGCGTCACGGTCCGTACGGTCCGCTTCTACAGTTCCAAGGGGCTGCTCCCGCCGCCCGTGATCGGACCCCGCCGGGTGGGGCACTACAGCCAGGAGCATCTGGCCCGGCTCGCGCTCATCGAGGAGCTGCAGCGCCAGGGCATGACGCTGGCCGCGATCGAGCGCCATCTTCAGCAGCTGCCGGCCGACCTGAGCGCCCAGGATCTCGCCCTGCACCGCGCCGTGGTCGCCTCCTGGGCGCAGGACGCGGCGGAGGACGTGACACGCGGGGAACTGGAACGGCGCGCCGGCCGCCCCCTGGGTGAGGAGGACCTGGAGCGGCTCGTCGCGATGAACATCGTCGAGCGGACCGAGGACACCTCCGACAGTGTGGAGAGATCGGACTCCGTGGACTCCTCGGGCTCCTTCCGTGTGGACCCGGCGCTGCTGGCGCTCGGCGTCCAGCTCCTCGACGTACCGCTCGCGCACGAGTCGATCCTCGCCGCCCGCGGCGTCCTGCTGGAGCACTCCCGCGCGGCGGCACGCGAGCTGTCCGCGTTGCTGCGCGAGGCGGTGGGCGAGCACGAGTCGGTGGCGGCGGTGAAGTCCCTGTCGGCGCACATGCAGCCGCTGGTGGTGCAGGCGCTGCTGACCACGTTCCAGCGCTCCCTGAAGGAGGAGCTGCGGGTGTGGCTCAAGGAGTCCTGAGCCACCGAGGACTCCTGAGCCACACCCGCGCGCCTCCTGCTCAGCTACATGTCAGTTGTCGCTGAACTTCTCGCCCTGCTCCGCCTTCTCGACGAGCAGCGCGGGCGGCGTGAACCGCTCCCCGTAGCGCTCGGCGAGTTCACGCGCGCGTGCCACGAATCCGGGGAGACCTCCGTCATAGCCGTTGATGTACTGGAGCACGCCGCCGGTCCACCCCGGGAAACCGATCCCGAAGATGGACCCGATGTTGGCGTCGGCGACGGACGTCAGCACGCCCTCTTCCAGGAGCCGGACGGTGTCCAGCGCCTCGGAGAAGAGCATGCGCTCCTGCATGTCCTTGAACGGGATCTCGTGGCCGGGCTTGGTGTAGTGCTCGCGCAGGCCGGGCCAGAGCTTGCCGCGCTTGCCGTCCGCGCCGTACTCGTAGAAGCCCGCGCCGCCGCTGCGCCCGGTGCGGCCGAACTCGTCGACCATGCGGTCGATGACCGCCTCCGCCGGGTGCGTCTGCCAGGTGCCGCCCGCCTCCTCGACGGCCTGCTTGGACTCCTTGCGGATCTTGCGCGGCAGGGTGAGCGTCAGCTCGTCCATCAAGGAGAGGACCTTGGCCGGGTAGCCCGCCTGGGCCGCCGCCTGCTCGACGGAGGCGGGCTCGATGCCCTCGCCGACCATCGCGACGCCCTCGTTGATGAAGTGGCCGATGACGCGGGAGGTGAAGAAGCCGCGCGAGTCGTTGACGACGATCGGGGTCTTCTTGATCTGCCGTACGAGGTCGAAGGCGCGCGCCAGCGCCTCGTCGCCGCTCCGATCGCCCTTGATGATCTCGACGAGCGGCATCTTGTCGACGGGCGAGAAGAAGTGCAGTCCGATGAAGTCCTCCTGCCGCTCCACGCCCTCGGCGAGCACGGTGATCGGCAGGGTCGAGGTGTTGGAGCACAGCAGCGCGTCGGGCTCGACGACGTTCTGGATCTCCTGGAACACCTTGTGCTTGAGGGCCGTGTCCTCGAAGACGGCCTCGATCACGGCGTCGCAGCCGGCCAGGTCGTTCGGGTCGGCGGTGGGCGTGATGCGGGCGAGCAGCTCGTCGGCCTTCGCCTGGGTCGTACGGCCCCGGGAGACGGCCTTCGCGCAGAGCTTCTCGGAGTAGGCCTTGCCCTTGGCCGCCGCCTGAGCCGACACGTCCTTCAGGACGACGTCGATGCCCGCGCGGGCGCACGAGTAGGCGATGCCGGCGCCCATCATCCCGGCGCCGAGGACGGCGACCTTGCGGACCTGGCGCGGCTCGATGCCCTGGGGGCGGTTGGCGCCGGAGTTGACCGCCTGGAGGTCGAAGAAGAACGCCTGGATCATGTTCTTCGAGGTCTGCCCGGTGACCAGCTCGGTGAAGTAGCGGGCTTCGATGACCAGCGCGGTCTCGAAGTCGACCTGGGAGCCCTCGACGGCGGCCGCCATGATGTTGCGCGGGGCCGGGTAGGGGGCGCCGTTCAGCTGCTTCCTCAGGTTGGCAGGGAAGGCGGGCAGGTTGGCGGCGAACTTCGGGTTCGACGGCGTGCCGCCCGGGATCTTGTAGCCGGGCTTGTCCCAGGGCTGGTGCGACTCGGGGTTGGCGTCGATGAAGGCGCGCGCCTTGTCGAGCATCTCCTCGGAGGTGGCCGCCACTTCGTGGACGAGCCCGTTCTCCAGGGCCCGCTGCGGGGAGTACTGGGTGCCCTGGAGGAGCACCTTCAGCAGGGCGTCGGTGATGCCCATGAGGCGGACGGTGCGGGTGACGCCACCGCCCGCGGGCAGCAGGCCGAGGGTGACCTCGGGCAGGCCGATCTTGGAGCCGGGGGCGTCGAGGGCGACGCGGTGGTGGGAGGCGAGGGCGATCTCGTAGCCGCCGCCGAGGGCCGCGCCGTTGATGGCGGCGACGACCGGCTTGCCCAGGGTCTCGATGCGGCGCAGGGAGGACTTGATGGCCGTGCCGGCGTCGAAGGCCTCCTGGGCGTTCTCCGGGCCTGCCTTGATCATGTCCTTGAGGTCGCCGCCCGCGAAGAAGGTCTTCTTGGCGGAGGTGTAGATGATGCCCCGGATGGAGTCCTTCTCGGCCTCGGCGCGTTCGGCGATCGCCGCGATCGAGTCCTTGAAGGCCTGGTTCATGGTGTTGGCGGACTGGTTGGGGTCGTCGAGGACGAGGGTGACGACACCGGTCTCGTCCTGTTCCCAGCGGATGGTGGTGCTCTCGGTCATGAGGAGGGTCTCCGTAGAAGCCGTTTAAGCCGTGGAAGTCTGGGGGTCCGCCGGGGGTTACAGGCGCTCGACGATGGTCGCGATGCCCATGCCGCCGCCCACGCACAGCGTGGCGAGGCCGTAGCGCTTGTCCTGGCGCTCCAGTTCGTCGACGAGGCTGCCGAGGATCATCGCGCCGGTGGCGCCGAGCGGGTGGCCGAGCGCGATCGCGCCGCCGTTGACGTTGACCTTGTCGAGGGACAGGCCCATGTCCTTCACGAAGCGCAGGACGACCGCGGCGAAGGCCTCGTTGATCTCCACGAGGTCGATGTCGTCGATGGTCAGCCCGGCCTTGGCGAGCGCCTTGCGGGTCGCGGGCGCGGGGCCGGTGAGCATGATGGTGGGCTCGGAGCCGGAGACGGCCGCGGCGACGATCCGCGCGCGGGGGGTCAGGCCGTGGCGCTCGCCGACCTCCTTGGAGCCGATGGCGACCAGGGAGGCGCCGTCGACGATGCCGGAGGAGTTGCCCGCGTGGTGGACGTGGTCGATCTCCTCGACCCAGTGGTACTTCTGCAGCGCCACGGCGTCGAAGCCGCCCAGCTCGCCGATGTCCGCGAACGAGGCCTTCAGCTTGCCGAGCGAGTCGGCGGTGGTGCCGGGGCGCATGTGCTCGTCGTGGTCGAGGACGACGAGCCCGCTGCGGTCCTTCACGGGGACGACGGACCGGTCGAAGCGGCCGTCCTTCCAGGCGGCGGCCGCGCGCTCCTGGGAGAGGGCCGCGTACTCGTCGACGTCCCGCCGTGAGAAGCCCTCGATGGTGGCGATGAGGTCGGCGCCGATGCCCTGCGGCACGAAGTTGGTGGCGATGTTGGTCATCGGGTCGGCGAACCAGGCGCCGCCGTCCGAGGCCATGGGCACGCGGGACATCGACTCGACGCCGCCCGCGAGCACCAGGTCCTCCCAGCCGGAGCGGACCTTCATCGCGGCCAGGTTGACGGCTTCCAGGCCCGAGGCACAGAAGCGGTTCTCCTGGACTCCGGCGACCGTGTCGGGCAGTCCGGCGGCGATCGCGGCGATCCGCGCGATGTCGGAGCCCTGGTCGCCGACCGGGCCCACGACACCGAGCACGATGTCGTCGATCGCGGCCGGGTCCAGGCCCGGCAACCGGCGCTGGATCTCGTGGATGAGGCCGACGACCAGGTCGATGGGCTTGGTGCCGTGCAGGCCGCCGTTCGCCTTGCCGCGCCCGCGCGGGGTGCGGATCGCGTCGTACACGTACGCTTCGGTGCTCACTGGATAAGCCTTTCGGGGAGGGTGCGGAGGATCAGCCGAGCAGGGAGCGGCCGATGATCTCCTTCATGATCTCTGTGGTCCCGCCGTAGATGGTCTGGATACGGCCGTCGGTGAAGGCCCTGGCGACGCGGTACTCCGTCATGTAGCCGTAGCCGCCGTGCAGCTGGAGGCAGCGGTCCGCGACGCGTTTTTGCAGTTCGGTGGCCCACCACTTGGCCATCGAGGCGTGCACGGCGTCGAGTTCCCCGTTCGTGTGGTCGACGACGCAGCGGTCGAGGAACGTACGGGTGACGGCGCACTCGGTGGCCATCTCGGCTATCTCGAAGCGGATGTGCTGGAGCTTGGACAGCGGCCGTCCGAAGGCCTCGCGCTCCTTGACGTACTGGGTGGTGATCTCCAGCAGGTGCTCGGCCGCCGCGATCCCGGCGACGGCGATGCCCATGCGTTCCTGCGCGAGGTTCGTCATGAGGTGCACGAAGGCGCCGTTGAGCTCCCCGAGCAGGTTCTCCTTGGGGACGCGTACGTCGTGGAAGAACAGCTCGGCCGTGTCCTGCGCCTTCTGCCCGATCTTGTCGAGGTTGCGGCCACGCTCGAAGCCTGCCATGCCGCGCTCGACGACGAGCAGAGACAGACCGTGGGCGCCGCCTTCCGGGGTCGTCTTCGCGACGACGATCACCAGATCGGCCAGGATCCCGTTCGAGATGAAGGTCTTGGAGCCGTTGAGCAGCCAGTGGTCGCCCCGGTCCTCGGCGTGCGTCCTGATGCCCTGGAGGTCGGATCCGGCGCCGGGCTCGGTCATCGCGATCGCCGTGATGATCGAACCGTCGCAGAACCCGGGCAGCCACCGCCGCTTCTGCTCCTCGGTGGCCAGGTCCGTCAGATACGGCCCGATGATGTCGTTGTGCAGCCCGAGGGCGAGACCCGCGGCCCCCGCGCGCGTGAACTCCTCGGCGAGTACGGCGCTGTAGCGGAAGTCGGCGTTGCCGCCGCCTCCGTACTCCTCCGGTACGGCTAGGCCGAGCAGCCCCTGTTTCCCTGCGGCGCGCCAGGCCTCGCGCGAGACGATGCCGTCCTTCTCCCACTGTTCGTAGTACGGCGTCACCTCCTTGGCGAGGAAGGTGCGCACGGTCTCCCGGAACGCGTCGTGCTCGGCGCCGAAAATCTGCCGCTTCATGCGCGGTCGCCCTCCTAGAGCCAGCTCTTGACGGTCTCGACCAGCCGGGCCGGCTCCGGCCCCACGGGAGTGATGTTGAGCATGTCGACCCCGGCCTCCCGGAAGGCCTCGACACGCTCGCGCACATAGCTCTCCGGCCCGCACAGCGAGATCAGCTCGCAGAACTCGGCCGGTACGGCGGCCTCGGCCTCCTTCTTGCGACCGGAGAGGTACAGCTCCTGGATGAGCCGAGCCTCCTTCTCGTAGCCGTAGGCCACCGCGAGGTCGTTGTAGAAGTTCTTGCCGGGGGCACCCATGCCGCCTACGTAGAGGGCGATTTTGGGTCGCGCGAGCTCGCGTACGGCCGCCGCGTCCTCGCCGATGGCGAGCAGGCCGCCCGCGACGGTCCGCAGGGGGCCGAGCGCCGGGTCCCGCAGTGCGGCGCCCTCCGCGAGGGGGGCGCCCCACACCTGGTGGGCCTTCTCCGGGATGAAGAGGGTGGGCAGCCAGCCGTCGGCGAGTTCGGCGGTCATCCGGACGTTGGCCGGGCCCAGGGAGGCCACGTACAGCGGCACGTCGGGGCGCACCGGCTTGGTGAGGAGCTTCAGGGGCTTGCCCAGACCGCCGGGGCGGGGCATGTCGGTGATGCCGTGGTGGTCGATGACCTCGCGGCGCAGGATGCGGCGGGTCAGCTCGATGGCCTCGCGGGTGCGGCCCAGCGGCTTGTCGTATGCCTTCCCGTGCCAGCCCTCGACGACCTGCGGGCCCGAGGCACCGAGCCCCAGGATGGCGCGGCCGCCCGAGATCGCGTCGAGTCCGGCGGCGGTCTGCGCGAGAAGCGCCGGGGTGCGCGAGTACACGTTGAGGATCCCGGAGCCGATCTTCATGCGCTCGGTGCGGGCGGCCAGATAGCCCATGATCGTGGGTGCGTCGAAGCCGTAGGCCTCCGCCACCCAGACGGCGTCCAGGCCCGCGGACTCCAGGGCGGCGACCTCATCGGCGGCGTGCCGGGGGTCGCCCGCGTAGTCGAGCGGGAGGGAGAGCTCCATCAGTCGCCGTCCTTCATCGTGTCGTCCTTCATGCGGTCGTGCCGCGTCAGCCGTGGTACGTCCCAGTCGCGGGCCACGTCGGCGGTGTCGGCGCCGGGCAGGGCGGGGCCGGTGCGGACGGAGGTGCGGGTCAGGGAGAAGCGGGGTGCCGGGGCGGGCTGGGTGATGCCGCCGTGGTCGGTGAAGGTGCCGCGGGCGGCGAGGTGGGGGTGGGCCGGGGCCTCCCGCAACGACAGGACGGGGGCCACGCAGGCGTCGGAGCCCTCGAAGACCGCGGTCCACTCGTCCCTGGTGCGGGTCTTGAAGCGGGCGGCGACCGCCTCGCGCAGCTCGCCCCAGCGGGCCAGGTCCTTGCGGGAGTCTGCGTGCTCCTCGATGCCGAGCAGTTCCACGAACTCGGCGTAGAACTGCTGCTCCAGGGCGCCCACCGCCATGTACTTCCCGTCGGCCGTCTCGTAGGTGCCGTAGTACGGGCAGCCGCCGTCCAGGAGGTTGGCGCCGCGCCGGTCCTGCCAGCCGCCCGCGGCGAGCATGCCGTGGATCATCGAGGCGAGGTGCGCGGCGCCGTCGACGATCGCCGTGTCCACGACCTGCCCGGCGCCGGTGGCGCGTGCGTGGTGGAGCGCGGCGAGGACGCCGACGACGAGATAGAGCGAGCCGCCCGCGTAGTCGCCGACGAGGTTCGCGGGGACCGTGGGCGGCTCGTCGGGCCTGCCGATCATGCCGAGGGTGCCGGTGAGGGCGATGTAAGCGATGTCGTGCCCGGCACGCGGGGCGAGCGGGCCCTGCTGGCCCCAGCCGGTCATCCGGCCGTAGACGAGCCGGGGGTTGCGGGCGTGACAGGTCTCGGGGCCGACACCGAGGCGCTCGGCGACGCCGGGGCGGTAGCCCTCGACGAGGATGTCCGCGCGCTCGACCAGATCGAGGACGCGGGCGGGGCCGTCCTCGGCCTTCAGGTCGATCACGACCGACCGCTTGTTGCGGTTGGTGATGTCGTACTCCGGGTTGACGGCGAGCCCCGTACCGCCGGGCCGGTCCACGCGGACGACGTCCGCGCCGAGGTCGGCCAGGAGCATGGCGGCGAACGGGCCGGGGCCGATGCCCGCCAGCTCCACCACGCGCACTCCGGCCAGCGGGCCGTACGCCGGCGTCCCTGCCACTGCCATCGAGCCCCCAGCACTGTGACACCACTGATGTGACATCAGTGATGTTATGAACGTGTTCCACGCCGGGCAAGCCCCCAGCGAGCAAGCGCTTAGTTAAATCCCGGGTGGCGGATCGTGCCGAAAGGTCATGAAACCGGGCACGTCAGCGGCGTATGCCACCGCACCGCCGGCGCGCGTTCCCCTGCACGGCCACGGCCACCTCCGACCTCTATGTCGACCTCGTCGTTCGGCTGCTCGTACCTCACGCTAGCCTCGGCCACCGACAACGGCGCTTCGCGCACGACAGATGGGGTGTCATGAGCAGGCTGAACGGGACGGCTCGCACGTACGACATAGTGCTCTTCGGAGCCACCGGGTTCGTCGGGACCCTCACCGCGGAGTACCTCGCCGCACACGCGCCCGAGGGCCTGCGCTGGGCGATCGCGGGCCGCGACGAGCAGAAGCTGGCGCGGCTGCGGGAGCGGCTGTCCGGCGCCCCCGACGTGCTCTTGGCGGATGTCGCCGATCCGGCGTCGCTGCGCGAACTCGCCCGCGGCGCACGCGTGGTGGCGACGACCGTCGGGCCGTACATCCTGCACGGCGAGGAGCTGGTCGCCGCCTGCGCCGACGCGGGCACCGACTATCTGGACCTCACCGGCGAGCCCGAGTTCGTGGACCTGATGTACGTCCGGCACGACGCACGCGCGCGGGAGACCGGGGCACGCCTGGTGCACGCCTGCGGTTTCGACTCGATTCCGCACGACCTGGGCGCCTACTTCACGGTGCGGCAACTGCCCGAGGACGTGCCGCTGCGGGTCGACGGTTTCGTCCGCGCCCAGGCGATGTTCTCGGGCGGCACCTTCGCCTCCGCGCTCACCCAGTTCGCGCGCGGGCGGCACATCCTGGCCGCGGCGCGGGATCGGGGGCGGCACGAACCACGGCTGGTCGGGCGGCGGGCACACGCGCCGCTGAGCACGCCGCGGTTCGCCAAGGAGGTCGGGGCATGGGCGCTGCCGCTGCCCACCATCGACGCCCAGATCGTGCAGCGTTCGGCTCGGGTGCTGGAGCGCTACGGGCCCGACTTCCGCTACCGCCACTACGCGGCCGTCGAACGGCTGCCGGTCGCGCTGGGCGGGGTCACGGCCGTCGGCGCGGTGTTCGCGGCCGCCCAGGTGCCGCCCGCGCGGCGCTGGCTGTCCGACCGGATCAAGCCGGGCGAGGGGCCCAGTGCCTCGCGGCGGGCCAAGAGCTGGTTCTCCGTGCGGTTCGTGGGCGAGGGCGGCGGGCGCCGCGTGTTCACGGAGGTCGCGGGCGGCGACCCCGGCTACGGCGAGACCGCCAAGATGTTCGCGGAGTCCGCGCTGTCGCTCGCCTTCGACGACCTGCCGGAAACGGCCGGACAGGTCACGACGGCGGTGGCGATGGGCGACGCGCTCATCGAGCGGCTGCGGGGGGCGGGGATCACGTTCCGGGTGGCCGCGTCCAGGTAGGACCGTCCGGAACTCCCCTAGAACGGCCAGCCCAGCACCGTGTAGATCATCCCGCCGATCCAGCCGACCCCGGCGAGGACGGACAGGACCAGCGCGGCCATCACGGTGCGCTCGACGGGCTGGGTGGCGCCGGTGGCGGGCTTCGGGGAACGGTGCGTCGTCATGCGGCACAGCCTGCCGATCATGACGGCGCCCCCACATCCGTACAGGTACTCAGAACACGTACTCGGGGCACATACTCAGGGCACGTGCTCAGTCAACGGGTGAGGCTCCTGAGGGAGTTGTCTCCTTCAGGGCCCGTCGGCACAGGGAGTCCGCACTTCGGGTGGTCTCCGGGAGGCGGTACTTCGGGGTGAGCGCGAGGGTGTGCGCGCAGGCGTTGTCGAGGCTCACCCGGTGGCCGACCGAGACGAAGACAGGCTTGACGCCGTCCTGGGTGCGCAGTGCCCGACCGACCTCCTCCGGGCCCGTCGGTTCGCCCGCGAGCAGCGGGGAGGCGCTGCCGCGCCGGGCGCCGGGCTCCTCGTAGGAGAAGGTGAACGGGTTCTTGGCCACCCCGATCGTGGGGAGCCCGGTGAGCACTCCGAGGTGGCTGGCGAGGCCGAAACGGCGGGGGTGGGCGAGCCCGTAGCCGTCGCAGACCACGAGACCCGGCGCGCACGGCAGCGCGTCGAGCACGGCCAGCACGGTCGGGATCTCGCGGAAGGCGAGCAACCCGGGGACGTAGGGGAAGGAGACCTGTCCGACGGCGGTGGCCTCGGCGACGACGGCGAGGGTCGCCGCGTCGAACACGACGGCCGCGGCCACGACGACGTCCCGCTCGTCGTCGTACGCCACGTCCACGCCCGTCACCCTGCCGGTGCCGGGCGGCGGCCCGGGCTCGTCGAGCACCACGCGCCCCCGCAGTTCGTCCTGCACGGCGCGGGCCTGCTCCTCGGTCGCGGGCCAACCCGCGGGAATCGGTACGGTGTTCAACGAGGTGTTCATGGTGCCGACGAGCCTAGGCCCACAGCTCCGGAGGAAGTCCTGAGGGCGGTCACTTGCCACCCAGCGCGCGCCTCAGCTCCTCCTTGTTCATGTCCGAACGGCCGTGGACGTCACGGCGCTTGGCCTCCTCGTACAGCTGGTCGTACGTGGGTCCCTGAGCGCCCTGGTGGGAGCGCAGGCCGCCGCGCCTGCCGGAGGAGATGTCCTGGGTGGACGTGCGGCTCGCGGTCTTCGACTCGCCGGACCGGGCCCGCTCCTTGTTCACGGTGCGCGCGGCGATCTCCTCGGCGCGCTCCCTGCTCTCTCCCCGGTCGAGAGCGCTCTCCTTGATGTGCTCGTACTGGCGTTCGCGCTTGGGGCTGGAGCCACGGGGCATGGCGGCTCACTTCCTTCCGTGTCGCCGATCGCTTGCTTGCGCGTCGGCGACACGGGTACCCCACTCGCCACGGGGCACGCGGCGAGTCAGCGCTCCAGACGTGCCACCCGGCCCTTCTCCCCGGACGCCCAGCAGCCCAGGTCGGGGGTGCAGTCCACGGTGTCGTACGAGCCGGTGTCCAGGGTGCGCCAGGTGCGGCCGCCGTCGGTCGTGAGGTCGGTGCCGGTCGGGCCGACCGCGAGCGCGGAGGTGCGGCTGTGCGGGAGCCAGGCGACACCGGAGCGGTAGGCGGGCGGCGGCTGGGCGGCGGGGGTCCAGGTGCGCCCGCCGTCGGAGGTGACGGCGGCCGCCTGGGGCGATGCCTGGTCGGCGCGGTAGTCGCCGCCTACCGCGAGGCCGTGGGCGCGGTCCCGGAAGGCGAGGGCGAAGACGCCACGCGCCGGGTCGCCCGCGGGGATCGGCGTCTCGGCCGCCTTCCAGGTCAGTCCCCGGTCGGTGGAATGCAGCACACGCGCGTGTGCGCCCCCGCCGGTGGCCAGCCAGGCATCGTGCGATCCCGCGCTCACGAGGCACTGTCCACTGGCGGCGAAGCCCGCCTCGCCGTCCTGCGCGGCGGGCATGCCGTCGCTGGGCAGCACCTTCCAGGACCGTCCGCCGTCGCTGGTGGACAGGATGCGGAACCTGCCGTCCACGGGGTCGCTCATCGCGAGGCCGTGGCGCCGGTCGAAGAAGGTCAGGCAGTCGTAGAAGGCCTTCGCGTCGGTGTTGCGGAAGGACTCGGTCCAGGTCGCGCCGCCGTCGTCGGTCCTGAAGACCCGGGAGGCCTCGCCCTCACCGATGGCGAGGACCACCGCGCGCCGCGCGTCGAACGCCTCGATGTCGCGGAACTCCAGGTCGGCGGCGCCGGGCGGCGAGACGTTCCGCCAGCTCGCGCCGCCGTCGGTGGTCCGCAGGACGGTGCCCTTGGCGCCGGCCACCCAGGCGGTGTCCCGGCTGACGGCCGACAGTCCGCGGAAGCGAACGTCGCTGCCGCTGTCCTTGAGCGCCCAGTGGGCCGCCTTCCCCGCCTCGTGTGCCTGCGCGGGCGTAGCCGTCAGCGCGGCGGCGAACGCCGCCGCGCACAGTCCCACGGTGACCGCCCGACTCGTACGTCTCGACTTCCCCAAGCCCCTCATGGCGGGCGAAGCTAGCCCACTCCCCCGGCGCCGTCCAGATGGCCTCGGCGGGAACCCTGGGGCCGCGGTTGGTGTCCTCTCCGGTATCGCGGGCATGCCGGAACGAGAAATGGATCACTACGCGTCACCGAGGTGAATGAACTCGGTGACAGAGGTCACTTGGGCTTCAGGTGCACTGAATGGCTCATTCCGTCGTCTCATACATTGCCCGGCCTCATCCGCCCGGAGTTCGTCCAGCCGTCACAAGGGAGCAAGGCGTTGTCCACCGTCATCGAGCAGCCCGTAGAGGCCCGCCTCGTCGCCGCCGCCCCGCGGATGCCGAGCATTCCCGCAACGCTCCACTACGACCGGAGCGACCCCTTCGCCGTCCGTATGACCTTCCCCGCCCCGGCCACGCTGGAGGGCGTGGAGGTCTGCTGGACGTTCGCGCGCGAGCTGCTCGCGTCCGGCATGGAGGACTCCGTGGGGTACGGCGACGTACGGGTGCGACCGTACGGCTACGACCGCACCGTTCTGGAGTTCCACGCCCCCGAGGGCACCGCCGTGGTGCATGTGCGCTCGGGCGAGGTGCGGAAGTTCCTCCAGCGCACGACCGAGCTGGTGCCCGTCGGACTCGAGCATCTCCAGGTCGACCTGGACCACGACCTGGAGGAGCTGATGCGGGGCACCTGCTGAGCGGCGCCCCCGCCCTCAGCGAGCGCCGCCCAGCACGGTGTTGAGCTCGGCGTAGTCGAGTCCACCGGTCAGCGAGTCGTAGGTCCCCGCGCTCAGCAGCTCCCGCGCGGCACGGCGGACCACGGCGTGCGCGGCCTGCGCGATGCTCGAACCCGCGCTGATCCGGGCGACCCCGAGGGCGGCCAGCTCGGCGACGGGCGGCGCGCCGGGACCGACCAGCACATTGAGCGGGCCCTCGGCCCCCGCCACGAGCGACTTCACCGTCCCCGGGTCGACGGCCCCGGGAACGAAGATCCCGTCGGCTCCGGCGGCGAGGAAGGCGGCGGCTCGCTCCAGGGTCTCCCCGACCCCTCCCGCGCCCCTCAGAACAGTGTCGATACGCGCGTTGATGAACAGCGGGACACCTGCCGCATCGGCTGCGGCACGGGCCGCGGCGATGCGTTCCGCCTGCTCGGCGACCGGGCGCAGCGGGCCACGGCCGCCGTCACCCTCGCCCCCTTCGCCGTCGTAGAGCGCGTCCTCGATGTTCACGCCCACGGCGCCGGCCGCGAGCACCGCGCGGATCGTGTCCCCGACGCCCGCGGCGTCCTTCGCGTAGCCGCTCTCGATGTCCGCGCTCACCGGGACCCGGACCGCGGCGGCGACGCGTGCGACCGCGCCGAGGGCCCGGTCCCTGTCGAGCCGGTCCCCGTCGGCCGTTCCCAGGTCCCAGGCGAGCCCCGCGCTGGTCGTCGCCATGGCCGCGGCGCCCGCCTCCTCGACCAGGCGCGCACTCGCCGTGTTCCAGGCGTTCGGGAGGACGAGTGGGCGGCCGGGGGTGTGCAGGGCGCGGAAGGCGAGGGCGGTTTCGTGGGTGGGGTTCTGGTTCGTCATGGGGCCGATCCCATCACCGGGGGCGGGGTGGGGGCTGGCAGGAATGCGACATGTGCGTGGGGGCCGGGAAGTACGACCGGGTGCGGGCTGCCGGGGGTTGCTCGCGGAGTTCCCCGCGCCCCTTCCCGGGCGCCTCAACCCCCCGTTGCCGCGCCCGAGGTCGATGCCGCCGTGGCCGCCACGACGATCGCGGTGCGCACCTCCTGAATGACCTTCTTCAGCGCCGGGGCCGCCGCTCCACTGCGGTCGGTCAGCTCCTCGATGCGCTGCTTGTACAGCTTGCGGTCCTTGCCGGACGCCAGCGTGCGCAGTTCGGCCGCGGCGGCGAGGGCGACAAGGGCCGCGTCGCGGTCGGAGACGTCCTCGACGGGCACGGGCCCTTGCAACACGGTCCGTGCCTCCTCCCGCAGCGCCTCCACCGCGGACACCCGCTCCAGCTCGTACTCCACGGACGGGAAGAGCCCGAGCACCCGTTTCTTCTCGGCCCGCAGGTATCCCTCGGCGGCGAGCTGGGCGCGGACCGCGTCCAGGGTGACGCGCGCCCGCAGGGTCACCCACGCCTTCCACTTCCGGGGCCGGGACTCCTCCACCAGTTCCAGGAGCCCGTCGAGGACGAGGTCCCCCGTATGGGCGTCGGCGTCGACCGGTGTGGCGATGCCGTCCACGTCGGCGAGCAGTCCGCGCTGGGCGAGCTCCGTGAGGGCGCCGGCGCGCACCAGGTGGTGGAGGTGGGTCGCCCCCGTGACCTTGAGCCTCGTGGTGTCCCAGGCCAGCAGATAGAGCCGGGCGGGCAGCGACAGCGAGCCGTTGGGCACGGCGTCTCCTTCGGGGTCGAGGTCGGGGCCACGTTAGGGCCTGTCCGGCGGATCATGCCGCAGACGCGGGGCTTGGCGCGCCCATCTGCGGCGTTGAGGCACCGCCCGTTTCCTGCGACCTGATCCGCCGGACAGGCCGTTAATGCGTTGACAGCGTTCAGGGCTGTTCCTACGGTGTACAGCGGTCCTGTTGCCGTCGATTGGAGAAGGACGTTGCTCGTCTGAGGTCTGAGACACCGCGTCCACAGTGGGCTCTCGTCGCCCCCGTGTGCGCAGCGTGCGACCTCGGCGTATGAGCCGTCCTCCGGTTTTACGGGGCCTTCTTTCCGCCCTCCTGACTGGATCGTCGTCACCTCGCGGTGTCCCGAACGCGTGCCCCTGACCGCACCCAGTAATCGCGAGGCCCTCATGTCTACTTTCCCCACCTCCCTCACCTGTACCTCCCTCTCCTTCGCCTGGCCGGACGGGACCACCGTCTTCGACGACCTCCAGGTCGCCTTCGGCCCCGGCAGGACCGGGCTCGTCGGCGTCAACGGATCAGGGAAGTCGACCCTGTTGAAGCTGATCGCGGGCGAACTCACCCCGACGGACGGCACGATCCGCGTCACCGGCGAGGTCGGTTACCTGCCGCAGAACGTCACGCTCGACACCGTCCTGCGGGTCGACGAGGCGCTCGGCATCGCCGCCACGCGTGCCGCGCTGCACGCCATCGAGGCGGGCGACGCGGCCGAGGAGCACTTCGACGTCGTCAGCGACGACTGGGACGTCGAGGAGCGGGCGCTCGCCATGCTCGGCGAACTCGGACTCGGGCACGTCGAGCTGGACCGCACCATCGGCGAGGTCTCGGGCGGCGAGTCGGTACTGCTGCGCCTGGCCGCGCTGCTGCTGCGCCGGCCGGACATCCTGCTGCTGGACGAGCCCACCAACAACCTCGACCTGTACGCGCGCCGACGGCTGTACGCGGCCGTCGAGGCCTGGTCCGGGGTCATGGTCGTGGTCAGCCACGACCGCGAACTGCTGGACCTGGTCGACCAGATCGCCGATCTGCGGTCGGGCGAGGTCACCTGGTACGGGGGCAACTTCTCCGCGTACGAGGGGGTCCTCGCCGGCGAGCAGGAGGCGGCGGAACGCATGGTGCGCGTGGCCGAGGCCGATCTGAAGAAGCAGAAGCGCGAGCTGGTCGACGCACAGGTCAAGCTCGCCCGTCGCAAGCGCTACGGCCAGAAGATGTTCGAACAGAAGCGCGAGCCGAAGATCGTCATGGGTGCGCGCAAACGGGCCGCCCAGGAGTCGGCGGGCAAGCACCGCATCATGCACGAGGAGAAGCTCGCGGAGGCGAAGGACCGGCTCGACGACGCGGTGGAGGCCGTACGGGACGACGACGAGATCCGTGTCGACCTGCCCCATACGGCCGTACCGCCGGGCCGCACCGTCCTCACGCTGGAGAACCTGGAGCTGAGGTACGGCGCGCGCGTGAACGGTGTGTTCGATCTGCGCGGGCCCGAGCGGGTCGCGCTGATCGGGCGCAACGGCGCGGGCAAGACGACGCTGCTGCGGACGATCGCCGGGGAGCTGGAGGCCGTGTCCGGCCAGGCCGTGGCCCATGTGCCGCTGCGGTTCCTGCCTCAGCGGCTCGATGTGCTCGACGGGGAGCTGACCGTGGCAGAGAACGTGGCCCGTTTCGCGCCCGCGGCCACGAACAACCGGGTCCGGGCACGGCTCGCCCGCTTCCTGTTCAAGGGGGCGAAGGCCGACCAGCGGGCGGCGACGCTCTCCGGCGGCGAACGCTTCCGGGCGGCGCTCGCGGCGCTGATGCTCGCCGAGCCCGCGCCGCAGCTCCTGATGCTCGACGAGCCGACCAACAACCTCGACCTGGCGAGCGTCCGCCAGCTCACCACGGCGCTGGAGTCCTACGAGGGCACGCTGATCGTCGCCAGCCATGACCTGCCGTTCCTGGAGTCGATCGGAATCACACGCCGGCTGCTGCTGGAAGGAGGAGAACTGAAAGAAACCACGGCGGAAGCTGTCGGGTATCCGACATAGCGCCGGTGCCCGGAGGCTGGCTAACGTCAGCTTTCGGGCACCGCCCCGCGTCACGTTCGGACGCGGGTCCGCCCGCCGTCCGGTCCGGGGGTGCCGAGTCGGGGGCTGTTGTGCGCGCGAACGGCGCTGCATGATGTGCGCCGACGCACCCTGCCGATTCGGAGACCGCACGTGCCCAGCCAGAAAGCCCTCATCCGCAGGCCCAGTCCCCTTCTCGCCGAAGGACTGGTGACGCACATCGAGCGCGAGAAGGTGGACGTCGACCTGGCCGTCGAACAGTGGGAGGGGTACGCCGAGGCGCTGCGCACGCACGGCTGGGAGACCGTCGAGGTCGATGCGGCCGACGACTGCCCCGACTCGGTGTTCGTCGAGGACGCCGTGGTCGTCTTCCGCAATGTCGCGCTGATCTCCCGCCCCGGCGCCGAGTCCCGGCGCGCCGAGACCGCCGGGGTCGAGGAGGCCGTGGCCCGGCTGGGCTGCTCGGTGAACTGGATCTGGGAGCCGGGGACCCTGGACGGCGGTGACGTCCTGAAGGTCGGCGACACGGTGTACGTGGGCCGCGGCGGGCGCACCAACGCGGCCGGGGTCCAGCAGCTGCGGGCGGCCCTCGAACCGCTCGGGGCGCGGGTCGTGGCCGTACCCGTGACCAAGGTGCTGCATCTGAAGTCGGCGGTCACCGCGCTGCCCGACGGGACGGTGATCGGCCATGAGCCCCTGGTGGACACGCCCTCGCTGTTCCCGCGCTTCCTGCCGGTGCCGGAGGAGTCCGGGGCGCATGTCGTGCTGCTCGGCGGCGGGAAGCTGCTGATGGCGGCGAGCGCCCCGCAGACGGCGGAGCTGCTCACGGGCCTCGGTCACGAACCGGTTCTCGTGGACATCAGCGAGTTCGAGAAGCTCGAGGGCTGTGTGACATGCCTCTCGGTACGACTGAGGGAGCTGTACCTCTGAGCACGCCCGCTCCCCGCTGGGACCCCCACTGATCAGGCACTCTTTACAGCACACTTAACCTACGGTTTCGTAACCTACGGATACGTAGCCTACGATGCCGTAGGTTTCGTCTCCGCTCGGAAACTCGCCGAGTGACTCGCTCGGCAACCCGCTCAGTAACTCGCTCGATATTTTCACGTCCCCCTGGAGCACCCGTGACGATCACTTCTCCCCACCTTGGCAGCCCGTCCGCCGCCTGGACCGACGCTCGGCTGCTGTACGCGCTGGAAGAAGTGGTCGAGACCGAGCTCAACCGCCACCTCAAGGTGGCCAAGGACTGGATGCCGCACGAGTACGTGCCGTTCAGCGACGCCCGCAACTTCCCCGGCTTCTTCGAGGACGGCGAGGCCTGGGGCAAGGAGCAGTCCAAGGTCACGGAGATCGGCCGGATCGCGCTGGTCGTCAACCTGCTCACCGAGGACAACCTGCCGAGCTACCACCACGAGATCGCCGCACTCTTCGGCCGTGACGGCGCCTGGGGCACCTGGGTGCACCGCTGGACCGCGGAGGAGGGCCGGCACGGCATCGTGATGCGCGACTACCTGCTCGCTTCCCGCGCCGTCGACCCCGACAAGCTCGAGGCGTTCCGTATGGCGCACATGAACGAGGGCTTCGAGTCGGACAACCGCCACTCGATGCTGCACACGGTCGCGTACGTCGCCTTCCAGGAGCTCGCGACCCGCGTCTCGCACCGCAACACCGGTCACCAGTCGGGCGACCCGGTCTGCGACCGCATGCTGGCGCGCATCGCGACCGACGAGAACCTGCACATGGTCTTCTACCGGAACCTGCTCAAGGCCGCGTTCGAGCTGGCCCCCGACCTGAGCATGCAGGCCGTCCGCGACGTCATCGTCAACTTCCGGATGCCCGGACACGGCATGCCCGGTTTCGAGCGCGCCGCCGCGCAGATGGCCATCGGCGAGGTCTACAACATGCGCATCCACCACGACGACGTGCTGCAGCCGGTGCTGCGCCACCTGAAGGTCCTGGAGATGGACGGCCTCGGCCCCGAGGGCCTGCAGGCCCAGGAGGAGCTCGGCTTCTTCATGGGCGGCCTGGACGCGGAGGCCTCGAAGTTCGACGAGAAGCTCGCGACCCGCAAGGCGCGGATGGCCGCGCGCGCCGCCGGCTGACCCTCTCCGGTCGAAGCCGCCTCACTCGTACGCCGTCACCTGGTCCAGCGCCGCGTCCCGCACGTCGGCCACCGGGTGGCGGCGCAGTGCTCTCAGCCGCTCCCGCCAGGGCGCGGCCCAGCCCGTGCGGGCGCCGATCGCCCCGGTGACGGCCGCCGCGAGCAGTCCCTCGCCGTGACCGCCGTGCGCGTCCAGCCGCCGCACCACGTCCAGCAGGACGTCGGGATCCCCCTCGTGCGCCTGCCGCCGCAGTCGCTCCCCGAGCTCCTGGGCCGTCCGTGCGGCCAGCGCCGGGCGTCCCTCGGTGAGGGCGGCCAGGCGCCGCAGGTCCCCCGGTTCCCCGTCCAGGTCCAGGTGGAACGCCGTGATCGCGACCGCCTGCGGTACGAAGGCGTCGTACCCGGCGAGCAGCTCGCCGGCGGCGAGAGCCGCGGGCCGGATGGGTCGCGGGGCCGTCCTGGCCTGCTGGGCGAGGCGCACGACGAGGTGGTCGACGCGCCGCCTGGCCGGTCGGTCGCGCCGCTCGCCGGCATCGGCACGGCCGGTCTCCTCCGTCGCAGCGGCCGTCTCCGCCTCCGCCAGCGCCCGCAGCGCCTCCTGAAGGCCCCGGCCGCCGCGCGGTGAGCCCGCCGCCGCGGTCACCAGGCCATTGGCCGCCGCGCGCCAGCCGATGCGTCCCGTCAGATCGGTGACGGCGTCGGCGAGGACCGTCGGCGACTCGGGGGACCAGGGCGCCCAGCGGGCCAGGGCGTCGAAGGCGAGGGTGGCGGTCTCGGGGTCGTCGGTGGACGACACGTCGCGGACCAGCCCGGCGTACCGCTCGCGGTGGGGCTCGGGCAGGTCAAGCGGGGTGACGCGCAGGATCGCGGTACGGAGCACCGGCTCGGCGCCCGCGGCATCGCGCAGCAGGCCCCACACCGGTTCCTCGGCGAGCAGGCCGCCCGCGAAGGCGACGATGGCCGCGCGGACGTCGACATGGGTGCCCGGCGCCGCGTACGCCTCGGTCAGCAGCGCCGCCGCCCGTGGCATCGGGAGCCGTACGGCGGCGAGCCGGGCGGCCTCCTTGCGGCTGGTCACCTTGGCGCGCGGCGCGAAGAGCACCGCGCGCAGCTCTGCGGCCAGCAGCGAGGGTGCCGCGTACCGGGATGCCTGCGTGGCCGCGTAGACCGCGACCCGCGCCCGCTCGCCACCCACGTGCGCCAGCAACTCGGGCAGCGCGTCGGCGGGCCGGTCCGTACGGGCGAGTGCGGCGAGCGCCGCCTCGGCGAGCGGCACGTGCGCGGAATCGGTCCAGTGACGTACGAGATCGGCGCCGCGACCCGGGACAAGGGCGGCCTGCGCGACGGCTGCGGCACGCACGAAGAGCGGCAGCGCGGCGTCCTCGGCACGGTCCGCCAACTGTCGTGCCACCGCGCGCTGTTGGCGTGGTACCCAGCGCCGTATGTCACGGACCACCGGTACGGTCCAGGGGGTGCCCGTGGTCAGGAAGCGGCCGTACGGAGGAGCCTCGGCGAGCAGCGGGTCGAGCAGATCGGTGCGGCGCCGGGTGACGATCCCCACGACGGGCCACAGCACGCCCGCGGACAGTTCGAACGCGAGTACGCGGGCCACCCGTTCGTCGCGGGTCGCGGGCGGCTCGAGCCACAGTTCGACCGCACAGCGCATGGTCACGTCGTCGCCGTACCGGATGGCCTGCCAGAGCAGGTCCTGCAGTTCGGGCATACCGGCGGCGCGCCGTCCCACCGCACGGGCGAGCGTGAAGGCGAGGCTGTAGTCGGCCTTTTCCGCGCCCGCCTCGATCCAGGGGCGCAGGGCCTCGTACACCTGGTGCTCCTGGCCCCGCCGCAGGGTCGTGTCGAGGCGGCCGAGGTCGACGTCACCGGTGCTGCCGGATATCCGGACCAGGGTGCGCAGGGCCCAGTTCACCAACTCCCGCCGCCCGCCCGCCGCGTGCTCGCGCAGGACGGACAGGGCGAGGCGACTGAGATTCTGCCGGGTGGCGGGCGAGGAGTCGCGGGCCTCGACGGCGTCCGCGGCGATACGGTCGAGGTGCGGCTCGGCGTCCTCGGTGAACAGCGCGGGCCGTACCCCGGACAGTGCGCCGAGCGCGGCCGAGCGTACCGGGTCGTGTTCGTTGCGCAGCCGGCCCATCTCCTCCAGGACGGAGGTGACGGCCGCGCTGTCGCCGGAGCCGGCGGCGTTGCGGATGAGCAACGGCCAGGCCTCGGCACGGTCTTCGGCGGCCGGGCGGCGGGTGGCCTCGACGAGTCGGGCGCGCGCCTCCGCGACGGGCAGGAAGGAATCGGCGAGCAGCAGGGAGTTCCAGAGGGCGCCGCGCTCGCGTGCGACGGCGGCCATGCGGCGGGCCTCCTCCGCCACACAACTGCGCGGCAGGACGTCGAGGATGACCGCGTCGATGGTGACGTTTCCGGCTCCACGACCTTCCTGCGCGGCCTGGTAGAAGGCGTGGCGTCGCGCAGGCGGCAGCGCCTTCACGAGCGGCGCGAGATCCCCCCAGTCGGCCAAGACCTGGCTGAATGCCAGGAGTTCGGGTGCGTCGGAACGGGCAAGCCTGCGCAGCACGGCGGGGCTCAGGGCCCGATAGCGGCGCGCGGCGAATCCGGCGGGGGTGAGCAGCAGCCGCAGCAGCCCGCTCGGGTCGGTCGCCGCGAACCGCGGAAAGTGGTCGTGCAGTTGGAGAGGCAGGGTGGCGGGCCCGAAGCGTTCGAGAAGGTCGAGCACGCGCAGGGGCTCCGCCGCGACCGTGGCGGCCACACCTGGGACGTACCGGCCCCACCAGGTGTCCCGCAGGGCCTCGGGGAGCGCCGCCAACTCGTCTTCGGCGACGTCGAGAAGGGTGCCGGGATGCCGCCTGGCGAGGGCCTTCCAGCCGGTGACGGCGTGGAAGAGTTCGGGCAGCAGCCGGGCGACCGTCTCCGGCGCGCACCCCGGCAGCAGGCGGGCCGCCTCCGCGTCGCCCCAGTCCCGCCGCAGCCCCGGCAGCAGCCGCTCGGCCAGTGCGGTGCGCCGTCCCACGACGATCGCGCGCAACAGCTCCCTGCGGACCGCCTCTGGAGCGTCGTCGAGCGCCGACTCGTAGGCGGAGTCGGGTACTTGGAGGCTGTCCGCGACCCGGAGAGCCTGTCCGCGCACGAAGGCGTCCGGGTCGGCGATGCGGTCCGCGATCCACTCGGCGTCGCCGCCGACGGCGGCCGCGACGACGGCGATCCCCCGTTCGTACGGTCCGCGGGATTCGAGTTCTTCCAGGACGGGCCGCAGCGGGACCGGCTCCCGCACCCGCAGGGCGAGTTCGCGCATGCGCTGGGGGAAGGGCAGCGGGTCGAGGGCGTTGAGCAGACTTTCGGCGTGCCGCTGCGGGGTGCGATCCATGCGGGGATTGTGCCTGCTGAAGTACGCGCGGCGTACTGATTTCCCGGTGCGCTCCGGCGGGCCGGGGCCATCGCCCGAAACCCTGGGGGAAGGGGGCAGGGCGGCTGGATTCGAACCAGCGTGTTCCGGTTTTGGAGACCAGGTGCGCCTGCCTCTGCGCTACGGCCCCGCCCTTGAGGCCTAGCGTAGCGGCGCCGTGCGGTGGACGCTGCGTACGGCGGCGACGTCGGCGGGGACCGACGGCATCGGGATGTGCGCGCTGAGCGCGTCCAGGCGCCGCTTCACACTGGTCGCGATGGACTGCCCCAGCACGAAGCGGGTCGCGGTCGCGGCGCGCGGGGCGGTGTCGAGGAGACGATGGGCCTCGCGGCTGCGCATGCCGGTGTGGGAGAGGACGAGGTGGGTGAGGCGGTGTTCGGCGCTCGCGAGGGTGTGTGCGATGTCGGTGGCCGCGGTGAGGTCGACGCGGTTGTCGGCGGCGCCGAGCACCGCGGCCGCCCGCACCCGCCCGAGGTCGAGCAGGGCGACCCCCGCCGCGGTCGCCGCCGCCACCAGCCGGGCGGCGGCGTTCGGCCCGATGCCGTTGCTGGCGACGGAGAGCCGGGCGAGCCGTCCGTGCGGTGCCCGTGCCAGCGCGTCGGAGAGACGCAGCGCGCCCACGTCGCCCAACTGTGCGGCGGATACGTAGAGTTCGTCCACCGCGCCCTCGGCGATCAGCGCGGACAGCGGCACCGCACCCGCCGCGCCCAGCGGATTGCCGCCCACGAACAACCGCTCGATGCGGCGGCCGTTCTGCGTCGCGGCGAGGAGGGCGTCGGCGAGGACGACGGCGCCCGTCGCGTCGAGCCCGGTCTGCACGAGGTCGAGCGTGCGCAACGATCGTGCGGCCTCGACGAGTTCGGCCGCGGCACGCCCTCCCCCGCTGCCGAGCGGGTTGCGTTTGAGCCAGACGCCCGTGACGACGCGCGGTGAGGCACGGAGGTTGTCGGCGATGCGGCAGGCGCCGCCCGCGGTGATCCCGTTGCAGCCGAGGTACAGCGTCTCGACCTCGGCACGCGCGGCGACCGCGGCGGCACCCTCGTCGCCGAGCCCGTCGGTGCCGAGCAGCAAGTGCCGTACGGGAGAGGGTCCGTCCGAGACGGCGGACATCTCGGAGAGGGCCTCGGCGACCAGCGCCGCGCCCCGCGCTCCGAGTCCCTGCTTGCACAGGTCGAGGCGCCCGTCGGGCAGCGCCGTACCGGCCGTGAAGTCCAGCCGCTCGCCGGCCGGGCGCCCGTCGCGCAACCAGTCGAGCAGCGGGGCGAGTTCGGTCAAAGGGCGCGGTACGACCGCCGGTACGCCCGCGAACCGCGGGTCCGGCCTCCGCTCCGGCTCGGTCACCATTCCGCCTCCTGGTAGTCCTTGAGGAACACCCCGGACACGGGTGCGCCCGCCTCGCCCCGCACGATCGGGTCGTACACCCGGGCCGCTCCGTCCACGATGTCGAGGGGGGTGCGGAACCCCGCGCCCGCCATCCGCTCCTTCTTGGGGGCGGGGTTCTCGTCGGTGATCCAGCCGGTGTCGACGGCGCACATGTGCACCCCCTGCTCGGCGAGTTCGGCGGCGCTGGTGCGTGTGAGCATGTTGAGGGCGGCCTTGGCCATGTTGGTGTGCGGATGGCCCGCCGTCTTGTTGCGTACGGCGAAGCGGCCCTCGACGGCGGTCACGTTGACGACATATCGCCGCGGGTGGGGCGAGGCGAGCAGCAGGGGCAGCAGCCGGTCGCAGAGCAGTGCCGGGGCGAGCGCGTTGACCAACTGGGTCTCCAGGACCTCGGCCGGGTCGAGTTCGCCCAGCCTGGCCGACCAGGAGTTCTCCGGGGAGGGATCGGGCAGCAGCCCGGCCTCGTCGGCCTCCCGCAACGCCGCGGGGAGCGCCGAGGGACCACCACCGGCCAGCGCCCGCATCGCTGTGAACCCCGGCGCCTCCCGAGCCCCTTCGGGCAGCGCGGCGCGCTCCCCGCCCGCCAGCAGCGCGTACGACTCGGCGGGCCGCCGCACCGTCTGCGCGGCGTTGTTGACCAGAATGTCGAGGGGCTCACCCTCCTGCCTCAGTTGCTCGCAGATCCCCAGTACCTGACGAGGATCACGGAGGTCCACCGCCAGCACCGTCAGCCGGTCCAGCCACTTCGCGCTGCCCGGTTCGGCGCGGAAGCGACGCATGGTGTCGTGCGGAAAGCGGCTGGTGACCAGGAGTTCGGCGCCGTCGCGCAGCATCATCAGGGCCAGCTGGAAACCGATCTTGACCCGGCCTCCGGTGAGCAGCGCGCGACGGCCGCTCAGGTCGGTGGTGAGCGCACGCCGGGCGGTGTTGTCCGAGGCACAGTCCGGGCACAGCCGGTGGTAGAAGGCGTCGACCTGTCGATAGGGCGTCTTGCAGACATAGCAGGAACGGGGCTTGACGAAGACGCCGCCACCCCCGGGACGGTCGAGCGGAGCGTCCTCCCGCCGGTCGAGCGCTCCCGTCGCGGTCGCGGCCATCACGGCCGCGTCGGCGGCGGAGAGTTCGGCGCCGCGCACCTTGCGCCTGCGCACCCGCCCGTCTCTCGCGAAGGACGCGGCGACCTGTTCGGCGCGCAGCCTCACCGGGTCGTCGACGGGCAGTGCCCGCAGCTTGCCGACCGTACGGTGGAACGCCGCCAGTTCGTCCTGTGTGATCGCGCCGCCGTCACCCATGTGTCCCCGCCCCGCGTGTGCGCCGCCGTGATCCTGACCGGATTCGAACCGGCGTATCCGCCTTGAGAGGGCGGCGAGTCTGCCTCTGCTCTACAGGACCCCGCTGTCCCGGTCCGTCCGGCCGGACGCAGCCCGGACGACCGGATTCGAACCGGCGTATCCGCCTTGCCAAGGCGGCGAGTCTGCCTCTGCTCTACGCCCGGGTGCGCCACGGCGATCCTAACCACCGCCACCGGATCGCCCCACCGAATTACGGCAGGGCCCCGGCCCTGGGCATGGCACCGAACCGGGGCAAGGCACCGCCCGGACGCGGCCGTTCACGGCGTCCGGCGCGGGGCCCGGCGTCGTAGGGGTCAGTTCGGCGTCGTAGGGGTCAGTTCTGGTCCGAGCGCCGAAGGCTGAGCCGTTCCTTCTCGGACAGGCCGCCCCAGACGCCGAAGCGTTCATCGTTGTTCAGCGCGTACTCGAGGCAGGCGGAGCGCATCTCGCACATCCCGCAGATGCGCTTTGCCTCACGCACCGAGCTGCCCGGCTCGGGAAAGAAGAAATCGGCCCCGGTCTGCGCGCACAACGCCTGCTCCTGCCAGGCGGAGTCGGCCGGGGTCATGGTGTCGGTGTGCATGACGAGGATCGTGCCGCGCGGCGAAAAACGTTCGATCAACGCGGGATCAACGCCACGTTCCGAGGTACCAGGCGGCTCGCCGCAAAGTATGAAAACAAAACAAACATAACCGATCACCCAGGGTAATCGCAATGGTCTCTCCCGCCCGCGGTGGGAGTCCTGTCAGCGATTGTCAGTGGGCGGTGCCAGACTCGGCAGTACAGGCAACGGGACCCCTCAAAAGGAGGGCACAACATGCTCACCACCCGTTTCGTCACCGGCGCTCCGAACTGGCTCGATGTCGGCACCCCCGACATCGAAGGCGCCTCATCCTTCTATGGCGGCCTCTTCGGCTGGCAGTTCCAGTCGGCAGGGCCCGACGCCGGCGGCTACGGTTTCTTCCAGCTCGCCGGAAAGACCGCCGCGGGCGGTATGCAGACCACCGAGGAGCAGGGCCCGCCCTCCTGGACGGTGTACTTCCAGAGCCCCGACGCGCAGGCCACGGCCAAGGCCGCCGAGCAGGCCGGCGGCAGTGTGATCGTCCAGCCCATGGATGTCATGGGCCAGGGCCACATGGCGATTCTCGGGGACGAGGCGGGTGTGCCCTTCGGTATCTGGCAGCCGGCCCTGACCAAGGGCATCGACGTGGCGGGTGACCCGGGTTCACTGTGCTGGGTCGAGCTCTACACCCCGGACGAGCCGGCGGCCGCCGCGTTCTACAACTCCGTGTTCGGCTGGGAGACCTCGGCCGCCTCGTTCCCCGGGGGCACGTACACCTGTATCAACCCGGCCGGGGCGGAGGAGTCGGACATGTTCGGCGGTGTCGTCCCGCTGGCCGACGACCCGACCGAGGCCCAGTCGGGCGCGTACTGGTTGCCGTACTTCGAGGTCACCGACACGGACGCCGCCGTCAGCAAGGCCCAGGAGCTGGGTGGCACGGTCCGGATGCCCGCCACGGACCTGGAGGGCGTCGGCCGCATGGCGAAGCTCGCCGATCCGTACGGGGCGCGCTTCGCGGTCATCAAGAGCGCGACGCGGGAGAGCTGAACATACGGGCCGAGTCGGTGGGGCCCCTGCGCTTGGGCCCCACCGACCTCCTCATGGCCGCAGCCACCGGGCCCCCGTCCGGGGAATGCGCCCTCGGCCCCCGCGCGGAGGGCCACGCGCCCCCGGCGGCTGCGACGAGCCCAACCGATATCATCAGTTCCGGGGAGTGCTCCCCGGTACTTTCGGGAGGCGACATGATGAAAGTCGACGCGAACGGGCCCGATCCGGTGCGGCGACGCGACGCGCGGCGCAATCGCGAGCTGTTGGTCGAGGCGGCTCGCGAGGTGTTCGCCGCGCAGGGCCTGGACGCGCCGCTCGATGTGATCGCACGCCGGGCCGGTGTCGGAAACGCCACGCTCTACCGGCACTTCCCCAGCCGCGCCGCACTGGTCGACGCGGTCTTCCGCGACTCGCTCACGCAGACCATGGACGCAGGAGACCGGGCCAGGACCGCCGAGGACGCCTGGGCTGGTCTGCTGGGATACGTCGAAGAGGTCTTCGAGGGCCTCGCCGCCGACCGCGGCGCCAACGATCTGATGACCACCCACCTGGAGGGCGTCCACTCCCTCGACTCCGTGCACGCCCACAACCGGGAGACGGTGGAGGTGCTCCTGCGCCGCGGCCGCGAACAGGGCACGCTCCGCGACGATCTCACCACTGAGGACCTCCTCGTCGCGCTGGCCGTACTCGGCCGCGCCGTCCCGGCCCTCACGAGTACGGCCCCGGACGCCTGGCGCCGCCCGCTCGCCCTCCTCCTCGACGGCCTGCGTGCCTCCCCCACCGCCGCCCCGCTGCCCGAGCCGTCGCTCACCGCGCCCCAACTCGGAACGTTCCTGGGCAACTTGGGACCGCACCGGGACTGAAGGAAGCGAACGGAGACGAACCAGAGCGGGTGGGCGCACCACGGGGAGCAACGGTCCTACGCGGAAAGCCGCCGTACCAACGTCGTCGGCAGCACCACGCCGGCGGGGGCGCCGTCCGCGCCCTGCTTGCCCGCCCGGCGATCGAGGTCCCGCAGCAGCAGCCGAGCCATCAACCGGCCCATCTCCTCTATGTCCTGACGGACCGTCGTGAGCGGTGGGTCCGTCTGTTCGGCGACCGGCAGCATGTCGTCGAAGCCGATCACGGCGACGTCGTCCGGCACCCGCCGCCCCCGCTCTCGCAGCACCCGCAGGGCTCCCGAGGCCGTCAGATCGTTGGCCGCGAACACCGCGTCGACGTCCGGGCAGCGCTCCAGCAGCTCCCGCATCGCACGCTCGCCGCCCGCGGGCGTGAAGTCGCCCTCGACGACGAGCCGCGGATCGGCGTCGCCCATGACGTCCCGGAAGCCGTCGAGCCGGTCGACCGCGGACGTCTGGTCGAGGGCGCCGGTGATGTGCGCGATACGCGTGCGGCCGAGTCCGACGAGATGGCGTACGGCCTCTCGGGCGCCGCCCCGGTTGTCGCTGTCGACGTAGACGGCCCGCCGCGCGCCGTCGCCCCACCCGGGTCGCCCGCCGAACACGGTCGGCACGCCCGCGCCGTGGATCAGCTCCGGCAACGGGTCGTCGAGGTGCAGCGAGAAGACGAGCGCGCCGTCGACATGGCCGCCGGCGAGATAGCGGCCGACGCGCGCGTGGTCGTCACGGCCCTCGGTGAGCAGCAGGACGAGCTGCGAGTCGTGCGCGGTCAGCTCCTTGCTGATGCCGCGGAGCTGGAGGGCGAAGAAGGGGTCGGCGAAGACCCTGGTCTCCGGTTCGGCGATGACGACGGCGACGGCGTCGTGGCGCCGGGTGACCAGGCTTCGGGCGGCCTGGTTGGGGACGTAACCGAGCTCCTCGACGGCCTGTCTGACCCGCTCGACGAGCGGTTCGCGCACTCCGTCGCCGCCGTTGACGACGCGCGAGGCGGTGGCCCGTGAGACCCCGGCCCGCGCGGCCACGGCCTCCAGCGTGGGGCGCGACGCTGTCTCGGTCACCTCAGGGCTCCTCCTCGGCGGTTGCCAAGAAGGATAGCCCCGGACAGCACGTGGTGAGAGCGCTCCCCGACCGACGTCCACCGCGCCACTGCGGGACTGCCGACCGACGTCCACCGCGCCGCCGAGGGACTGCCGACCGACGTCCACCGCGCCGCCGAGGGACTGCCGACCGGAGCCGCCGGACAGGCCCTAGCCGTCCTCACGTTTGGCTCGGCTCGGTTGTACCCGTTTGGGCTCGCCCGGCATCTTCGGGTACTCGGGGGGATACGGCAGGTCCCCGAGACCGTGGTCGTGTTCGTCGCGGCTGGCCAACTCCAGGAGCGCTTCGAGTGAGAAGGCGTGGTCGTCCATGTCGGCGTGCACATCGCCGAGTTCGGCGAAGCGCTTGGGCATGGTCGCCAGGTCGAAGTCCCGGGGACGCGCTTCGGCCACCTCGTCCCAGCGCAGGGGCGCGGAGACGGGGGCGTGCGCGCGGGGCCGTACCGAGTAGGCGGAGGCGATCGTGCGGTCCCGCGCGGTCTGGTTGTAGTCGACGAAGATCTTCTCGCCGCGTTCCTCCTTCCACCAGGCGGTGGTCACCTGCTCGGGCATCCGACGTTCGAGTTCGCGCCCGGCGGCGATCGCGGCCCGGCGCACCTGGGTGAAGGTCCAGCGCGGCGCGATCGGGACGAAGACGTGCAGCCCTCGACCTCCGGAGGTCTTGGGCCAGCCGCGCAGATCGCCGTACTCGTGCAGGACCTCGCGCAGCTCATGGGCTGCGCGCACGGCGTCGTCGTAGTCCGTGCCGGGCTGTGGGTCGAGGTCGATGCGGAGTTCGTCGGGGTGGTCGACGTCGTCGCGGCGCACCGGCCACGGGTGGAAGGTGAGGGTGCCGTACTGCGCGGCCCACACCACGGCCGCGACCTCGGTGGGGCACATCTCGTCGGCGGTGCGCCCGCTGGGGAAGGTGATGTGCGCGGTCGGGATCCAGTCGGGCATGTTCTTGGGCGCCCGCTTCTGGAAGAAACTCTCGCCCGTGACGCCCTCCGGGTACCGCTCCAGGGTGGTGGGGCGGATGCGCAGGGCGCGCAGGATGCCCTCGCCGACGGACAGGTAGTACTGGGCGAGGTCCAGCTTCGTGAAGCCGCGCTCCGGAAAGAAGATCTTGCCCGGGCTGGACAGACGTACGGTCCTCCCGGCTGCGTCGAGTTCCACCGCATCGGCCATGCGAGCCACGGTAGGCGCAGCGCGCACACCTCGCACACCGGGCGAAAGGCATCGTGTCGCCGCAGAATCGAAACGCTCCTCATCCAGACCTACAGCAAGGTCGCGGACCTCAAGGGGGCGAAGGACGTCTCTAACCGGTGGGTGAAGTCGCACGAGGCGACGATCAAGCACCTGGAGGCGTACGCGAAGCGCGAGGACAAGGCGCTCCGCAGCCTCGCGGCGAAACGGGACTCGGTCGCGACGAAGCTGAAGTCGCGCCGAAGAACCTCGCCGCCTTGCAGAAGTCGTGGTCCGACGAGGTCAAGTCGGTGGCGTCCGGCGTGATGCAGGGCTTCAGCATCGTCACGGAGGCGCCCCAGGACGGGTTCGCGTGGTCCGCTCAGGACGTCGTCAACAAGATGCGCGACCAGATGAGCAAGGCGGTCCAGTTTGCGGCCCAGCTGCGCGCATCGCAGAAGAAGGGACTGTCGTCGGACCTGATCGCGCAGATCGCGCCGCCGGAGTGGACCAGGGCGGGGCGACCGCAACCGCTCTGGCCGGGGCGTTGCGGGTCGCGGGTTCGGGTTGCGGAGGAACGCTCTAGGGCGCGTATCGAGTCGTGATCAATGGGTGGTCCGGGTGAGGTCTTTGATCCAGATCATCGAGGCGCGTAGGTGGAGGCCGGCGAGGTAGCTGTCCGGGGTCTTGTCGTATCGGGTGGCGATGCCTCGCCAGGCCTTGAGCTTGTTGATCAGGCGCTCGACGGTGTTCCTCTCCTTGTAGAGGTCGGCGTCGTGGCTGACGGGGCGGCCGCCCCCGGAGCCCTTCTTCTTTCGGTTGGCGGCCTGGTCCTTCTTCTCCGGGATGACTGCCTTGATGCCGCGTTGGCGCAGGTGGGCCCGGTTGCCGCGGGACGAGTAGGCCTTGTCTCCGGCGACCGCGTCCGGCCGGGTGCGGGGACGGCCGACGGGGCCGCGGACCCTTAACTTCTTGAGCACCGGGATGAACTGCGGACTGTCCGCGGCCTGGCCCGCGGTCAGCACGAACGCCAGCGGGCGGCACTTGCGGTCGGCGGCCAGGTGGACCTTGCTGGTCTGCCCGCCCCTGGAGCGTCCGAGGAGAGCGGCCTTCAGGCGGAGTCTTCGCCGACGCCGGATGCGTCGTCGTTCCTCCCACTCGGGATCTGCTGTGACGTCCTGCCCGCTTTGTTCTTCGAGGCTGCCCCCTTTGACCTGGTCTTCTCCTCCTCGGCGGCAGCCTTCTCCAGTGCAGTGATGACGTCCTCGCCCAGGTGCATCCCGGCGGCGTCGTGGTGTGCCCGCGCGGTGGTGGAGTCGATGCTGACCAGGGACAGGTCCACCTCGCCCCGCTTCGCCGCTTCCGCGATCAGACCCTCCAGCAGGGCCTCGAAGACGCCGGCGTCACGCCACTGCCGGAAGCGGTTGTGCACGGTCGACCAGGCGCCGAACTCCCGCGGCATCTCCCGCCACTGCCCGCCGGTCTTGAACCGCCAGATCACACCCTCGAACTGGTACCGAAGCCGTTCGGGGTACGGGCCGTACGCGCCGATCGGCAGGTACGGCCCGATGAACTCCCACTCTGCATCCGTCAGTTGCACTCGCGTCACGCAAGAAGGCCTACCGGACCAGACCCCGCCGCGAGAGCAAATCCCGCAGATTGATCACGACTCGATACGCGCCCTAACGCGACGGTCACGTCTTCCTCCTGTTGCGGACAGCTGCCCCAGATCCGGGGCTGGTGACCCGCCCGCCCTCCGTTGAGCTTGGGGTGCGAGGACGGGCAGGCGTTCGTGCGGCGACCGCCCCACGTGGGGACATAGGGCGGCCGCCCCTTCTCACCGCCGGACAGGGAAGCCGACGGCGAGTGCTTAGATCCGCGTACCGACCGCGATCGTGTCGCTGCCGGCCAGTCGTGCGATCGCCCGCAGCATGACGGCCAGGCGGCGCTCGCCGAGCTCGGATGCCGCCGCAAGGGAGACACCACCGATACCCAGCATCGACAGCGTCAGCCCGAGGAACGCGCGTTGCTCGTCATCCAGGCCGAGGCCTGTAGACACGCCCCATCAACCGTTGCTTCGAGTCTCAGCGACTCTCAGTATTCCGGGTGTTTCCGCCCGGAAGGTTCGTGACGGTGTCACCAGAGCGCGAGTTGCTCGCGCCTGGTGTCCTGTCGACGATCTCTCGTTTCCGTCCCCTGGCGGGGTGTTGCGCCAGCTGCCCGCGTGCCGGTCCCCTTGCGGGTTCGGGCGGTGCGGGTCTTCTGGTTGGCTCCACGAGGCTTCGGCACCACCACCAGGGGGCCCGGGTCTCCGGTCACTCCGGTACCCGTTTTACCGTTGGCCGCCGCGAGGGCGGCCAGGTTGTGGCCTGCGTTCGCGTCCCGGTCCAGGACGAGTCCGCAGGCGTCGCACTCGAAGACGCGCACGCCGAGGGGCAGTTTGGCTTTCACCGCACCGCAGCGGGAGCAGGTCTTCGAGGAGGGCATCCAACGGTCGGCGACGACAAGACGTCCACCGTGGCGCTGGGTCTTGTAGGTGAGCTGGCGCCGCAGTTCCCCGAACGCCGCGTCGGAGATACGGCGGGACAGACGCCGGTTGCGGACCATGCCTTTCACGTTGAGGTCCTCGACCACGACGGTGCCGTACTCGGCGGGGATACGCGCCGTGGCCTGGTGGAGATGGTTCTCCCGCAGGTTCGCCACCCGGTGGTGCACCCGGTTACGGACCGCGTTGGCTTTCTCCCAGCGACGGGACGGGGCCTGTCCGGTGCGCCGGTTGGGGCCGCGTCGGCGGGAGACGGTCCGGGAGGCCTTCCGGAGCTGCGTGAGTGCCTGGTCGTAGTGTTTGGGGTTCGCGACCTCGCGGACCTCGCCGGCCGAGTCCGCCATGACAAGGAGAGTCTTGACGCCGAGGTCGATCCCGACCGCCGTGCCGGGGCGGATGGCAGGAGCGATGGTGTGGCGTTCCTCGGTCTGCAGGACCGCGAACCAGCGGCCCCGCTCGAACCGCACCGTCACCGACAGAATCCGCCTCCCGCCTTCGGCGATCGCGTCCACGAGGGGCTGGACGTCCTCGTGGAGGCGGATCCGGCCGAGGCGGGGCAGGACGATATGCCGCCGGTCATCGAGGCGGATGGTGCCGGTGGTGAACTTGCACGCCGGACGAGCCTTCCGCTTCGACTTGAAACGGGGTCTGCCCATCCGGGCGCCCTTGCGCTCGCCGCGCCGGGACTTGGCGTAGTTGTCGAACGCGGCGGCAGCGTTCGCGAGGCCGGTGTTGTAGGCCTCCTTCGAGTTCTGTGCCCACCACTCCCGCAGGAACGGGTCGGTGTGTTTGGCCTCGTTGAACGCCTTCCGCAACGACGGCAGCGACCACGACCGCCACGCAACGCGCTCTGCCTCGGGGACGCCGTAGGTCTCCTCCGCTGCGCGCTGCGACCAACTCGCCAGCACATGCCGCACCGCCCAGTTGTAGGCGACCCGCGCCGCCCCGCAATGCGAGGCCAGAGCCTGCAGGGCGGACGCGTTGGGATCGAGGGCGAGCCTGTGGCCCACGACGTGGAAGCCGGGCCGCGCCTCGAACCCCCGGCGCTTCTTCTTCCCGTTCCCGGCAGGCTCCGCCCCGCTCACCCGGTCGTCTCCGCCGCCGGGGCGGTGGCCTCGGCGATAGCGCGTGCGGCCCGGTTCTTCGCCGCTCGCTGCCCATACAGTCGGGCACACATCGAGGTGAGGACTTCGGTGATGTCCCGGACCAGGTCGCTGGTCGTCTCCTGCGGATCGAGTACCACCAGACGCCGGCCGGAAGCCGACAGTGCCGATTCCAGCTGCTCGACACCGAAACGGGCCAGCCGGTCGCGATGCTCCACGACGATGACGGCAACGGCCGGGTCCGACAGGACACGGTGCAGCTTGCGCCGATTCCCGTTCAATCCCGACCCGACCTCGGTCACAACCTCGGCAACGGCGAGCCCCAGCCCGCCTGCTCCCTGGACGACACGGGAGACCTGCCGGTCAAGATCCGCCTTCTGGTCGCCGGACGAAACACGGCAGTACGCCACCGTCCGCCCAACGACCTCGGGAGCGGACTCTTCGACCAGCCACATACCGGACGGCGTCTGCACGACAGGGACCGGCATACGCCCCTCCTTCGCCCAGGCCCACGCGGTCTGGTAGTGCACGCCGTTGCGCGCCGCCCACTCGGAAAGCTTCACGCAACCATGATAAAGACTGATGAAGGCAGATAACTACTGATGAAAAATACGACTGTTGTTCACCCCCACCGACCCGACCTTGGCCGCGCTGGGCGTGTCCAGGAGACCGAGCGCACCCAGCACGCTGCGGTGGGCGAGGATTGTTTCCTCCTCGACGAGTTCGTCAGTCGGCACCGGGGCGAGCGCCACGCGGGCGCGGATCTTGGCGACGGTCGCGGGGCCGAGGATCGCGAGGCGCTCCTCGCGGTCACCGCGATCTCCTCCTCGACCGGCGGGACGGCAGCGGCATCAGATGCGCCATCGGATGCGAGCCGGACACCCCGGCCGGCACCGCGGGCACGAGGGCCGCCGTCGGCTCGTGATGGAACTCGGCGTCTATCCGGTTGAGGTCGTCGTCAAAGAATGTGACGACCCGACACTTCGTCGAGTGCGGCAGCTTCTTGATGTGCCTGCGCAGCCACAACTCTTCGGCGCGGAGGATGGCCGCGACTTCGTGGTAGGCGTGGCCGCCGCCACATCGTGATGCGTACATGGCCAGCCGCACTCACGGATGGGGGGCGCCGCTCCACTCGATCGTGGGGTTTGATGTCAGATCCTCACCCGCACGAAGGGGCACTCGCATGAGTGCCCGATTTCAGCGGCGGTGCCAACCGGCTATGGACAGATCTTGCGGTCAGGGTCCCACCAGATGGGGTGGAACACGCGCAGGGTGCCGTGCAGCACGCCCCGGAGCGCCTCCCACCTATGCCTTGGGCACTGCCCATTCGACGGTGTCGCGGCCTGCCGCGCCGTAGACGATCCGGTCGGGACGGGTGCCTCGCTCGACCAAGTATGTGATCTTGCCTCGAAGGTGGCTGCCGGCGTTCACGGTGGCGCCGTTGCCGGCGTACTCGGGCTTGGGCACTCCGGAGCCGCTGACGTTGGGGGCGTCGAGGCGTGTGTCGTCGGGGAAGCCGAGGGCCCGGGGGCCTTGGGAGACGGTCACAGGGCTGCTCTTGGCGGCGACGCACACCTTGACTTCGAGGACGGACCAGACGGGGTGGGCGAAGTCGGAGGCTTCCTTCGTGAGGTCAACGTCCTTGGCGGGCTGGGCGTAGCTGAGGACGGTCGCAGTGCCGCTGATGGGCTTGCTCTGCGCCTTGTCGTCGGCGCTGTTGCTGCTGCAGGCGGTGATGGTGGCTGCGGCGAGCAGGGCGGCTACGGCGGCTCTACGGGCATGCATGGTCCCCCGAGGGCGTTCCATTGCTGAGGGGACGTCATGCGCCGTGCCGGGGCCGCGTGTACGCGGTGTGGCCGTCTCGTGACCGTGGGGGTGATGTCCGCCGCGTCGGACGAGGCGGCGCACGCCCTCCGAGGGTGCCGCCGACTGCCGGGCGACCTGGCGGGCGGTGAGGTGGCCGTGGCGGATGATCTGCGACTCCATGCCCTCCATGACGCGGCAGGGACCCGTTGGGGGAGTCGAGGCGCTGGACGGTATTGCTGACGTCGGCGTGCGGCAAGTTGCAGGGCCCATTAGGGCGATTAGAGTAGTAATTACCGCATTTGGCCTATATGACTGAGGGGTAAGGCCGTGAACGCCAGTCATTGGAAGCGATCCGTCGTCTTCAGCTCGACCCTCATTCTCGCCCTCGCTCCGGTGGGCCTGCAGCAGGCTTCGGCGGCCACGCCGAGCGAGACCCACGCGAGTGCGCCTACAGCCGTTTCAAATCAAAATGAATACCGCCGGGGCTACAAGGACGGCTTCCGGGATGGCTATAACGATGCCAGACGCGACTGCCACAGGGACCGCGGCGGGTATGGACACGGCCGCTCCAACGGCGACTACTACCGCGGCTACAGCGATGGCTTCGGCGACGGGTTTTCCCGGGCCGAACGGCAGTACTGCCACCACTAAGTGAGTGGCCGTAGAGAGCCCCCTCTAGATCCACTCGCTGGGTAGGGGTGGCCAAGCGAGGGTCTTGAAGCGGGGGTTGTAGAGCCCTCCCCTCTCTACCGGGCGTTGAGGAGCTCGGCGGGGACGGCGGCTTCGTGGACCTCGCGACGGTACCCGGCGAGGTTCTCGCCGCCGATGTTGACCTGCTTGGTGGTGCGCCTCACGCCGGCGTCGTCGAGCTCCATGGCGAGGCGCTCGGCGTCCCAGTCGCCATGGTCCTCGTCGAGGTTCTCCAGGCGGGCGAGCAGGTCGGCGGCACGGTGATGCCTGCTGCGCTGGCGATGGCGCCGGGGTCGTTGGCGGCCTCGCCGGTGAGCTGTCCGGCCTGTTCACGCAGGGCGCGGCCCTTGGAGCACTTGGCGCCCTGGGCGGCCTTGCCACTGTTGGCGCGGACGGATGCTCGGACACTGGTGCCCTCCGGGTCTCGGTGACGTCCTCGGGCAGGCCTCGGCGACGGCAGCGGCGCTGCGGGCAATCTCCGCGTACAGGGCGCCCGCGGCGGCGAGGTCCGCGGTGGACATCTGCGAGGCCATCGGCGACACCCGCCGGCAGGTGCGTCGCATCGTGCCCGACGGCGAGACCGAGACGGCCACCGAGCCCTGACGGGCGGGGCAGCCGTCTCACATTCATCTCACAGTCCTGCAGCTTGGCGGCGACAAAAGCCCAGGCCAGCGGGACCCTGGCGCTCAAGCGGCGGAGCGTGCGGACACCACGGACGACTCGTAGAGTCGAAGCATGGATCTGCCGGTGATGCCGCCCGTGAAGCCGATGCTCGCCAAGTCCGTGGCGAAGATCCCGCCGGACATGCAGTACGAGGCGAAGTGGGACGGGTTCCGCGCGATCGTGTTCCGCGACGGCGCCGAGGTCGAGCTCGGCAGCCGTACCGGCAAGACGCTGACCAGGTATTTCCCCGAGCTGGTGGCGGCGTTGCGGGAGCGGCTGCCGGAGCGCTGTGTGATGGACGGCGAGATCGTGATCGCCAGGGAGGGCCGGCTCGACTTCGACGCGCTCACCGAGCGCATCCATCCCGCGGACTCCCGGGTACGGATGCTGGCGGAGAGGACTCCCGCCTCCTTCGTGGCCTTCGATCTGCTGGCGCTGGCCGACGAGGCGCTGCTGGACGTGCCGCTCGGCGACCGACGGGCCCTGCTGACGATGGCGCTGTCGGGGGTGACGGCCCCGGTTCACGTGGCACCGGCGACCACGGACCGCGAGGTGGCGGAGCGGTGGTTCGAGCAGTACGAGGGCGCGGGCCTCGACGGGGTCATCGCCAAGCCGCTCAACCTGCGCTACCGGCAGGACGAGCGGGCCATGTTCAAGATCAAGCACGAGCGCACCGCCGACGTCGTCGTCGCGGGGTACCGCCTCCACAAGAGCGGGCCCGTCGTCGGTTCCCTGCTGCTCGGTCTGTACGACGACGGGGGCGCCCTCCAGCACGTGGGGGTGAGCGCCGCCTTCCCGATGAAACAGCGGGCACAGCTGGTGGAGGAGCTGGAGCCGCTGCGCATGGAGAACGTCGAGCGGCATCCCTGGGCGGCCTGGTCGCAGGAGTCGGCGCACGAGTCCGCGCGGCTGCCGGGCGCGCCCAGCCGGTGGTCGACGAAGAAGGACTTCTCCTGGGTGCCGCTGCGGCCCGAACGGGTGGCGGAGGTGGCGTACGACCACATGGAGAACGGCGTGCGGTTCCGTCACACGGCCCGCTTCCGCCGCTGGCGCCCGGACCGGACCGCGGAGAGCTGTACATACAGCCAGTTGGACGAGCCCGTCGGGTACGACCTCGCGGAGATCCTCGGCCCGCAGAACTGACTCCGTCACCCGCACAACCGACCCGCGGTCCGATGGGTCCAATAAGTGGGCTGATCGGCCCAACTCTGCGCACGCGAACAGAAGTGAGCGGGTATGGCCACCGATGAACCTATGAGCGCACAATCTGATGGCACGGGACAGGGTGGCACGTTGAGCATGCGACAGATGGCGCGGACGCGGTGCGGCGCGATGACGGTGGCGCTGCTGACCGTCGCCGCGGCCGGCTCCCTGATGACGGGCTGTTCCTCGGGCAGTAGCGCCACCGACGACGGACGCGCCCCGGCACCGAGCCGCAGCCAAGGGCAGGAGACGGGACCGGCACAGACCCCCTCGAGTGCCGCCAGTGCCGGTCCCGTACTCGCCGTGAAGATCGACAATGTGAGTGCGGCGCGCCCTCAAACGGGTCTCGACGCGGCGGACGTCGTCTACGCGGAGCAGGTCGAGGGCGGTCTGAGCAGGCTGATGGCCATCTACGCGAGCAAGCTGCCCAAGGCCGTCGGGCCGGTGCGCAGTGCGCGCGAGTCGGACCTGGAGCTGCTGCGCCAGTTCCACATGCCGACGCTCGCCTTCTCGGGTGCCCAGCACAAGCTGCTGCCGGTCATCGCCAAGGCGCCCCTGCACGCGGTGTCGGCCGACCAGGGCTCCAGCGCGTACTACCGCAGTGCCTCCAAGGTCGCCCCCCACAACCTCTTTCTGCACCCGAAGCAGCTCATGCGCTCCGCGCCGGGGGCCGACGCCCTCACCACCGGGTTCCACTTCGGTGCCGCCCCGGCGGGCGGGAGCCCGGAGACCTCCCGCACGGTGCGCTTCCCCGCGGCCCGCTTCACCTTCGCCTGGTCGGCGAGCAAGCACCGCTGGCTGGTGTCGATGGACGGGACGCCGACGGTGACGACGGACGGGAAGCGGGTGGCGCCCGCGACCGTCGTCGTGCAGTACGTGAAGGTGCGCAACTCCAAGTACCACGACTTCCTCGGCAACAACACGCCGTACACGGAGACGGTGGGCTCGGGCACGGCGAAGGTGCTGCGCGACGGCAAGGTCTTCGACGCCGACTGGAAGCGCCCGACCGCCGGCGACGGCACGGACTTCACGACCACCGCCGGTGCGCCGATGAACTTCGCGAAGGGGCAGGTGTGGGTGGTCTTCGCCGAGGCATGACGACGGAGCCGTGACCGCGGCCGGGGCCTACCCGATGGCCACCACTCGTGCCCACGCGGGCGGTGAGTCCGGTGTGTAGTCGGGATCGTCCTCGTCCCCCGACCCGGCCGCCGGCTCCCGGGGGAACAGACCCACCACCGTCCGGCACGGTGGCCGGTCCGGCCACGGTGTCTGCCCGTCCGTCAGGACCACGACGACGTCCGGTCGGGGCTGCGCCCGGAGCGCCTTGGCGAAGCCCGTGCGCAGGTCCGTACCCCCGCCGCCCACCAGCGGTATTCCCTCGGCACGGCACAGCGGGTGCGCGATCGGGGCCGCCGCGTCGCAGGGCACCACGGTGACCAGGTCGCGGCGGCCGCCCACGGCGCGGGAGATGGCGGTGACCTCGAGGAGCGCGCTGCCCAGTTCGGCGTCACTGACCGACCCGGAGGTGTCGATGACCACGCAGACCCGAGGCGGCCTGCGCCGCAGGCTCGGCAGCACGGCGCCGGGCACCCCGGCCGAGCGCCGCGACGGCCGGCCGTACGTGTAGTCCTCCCCCACGCCGGAGGCCGAGGCGGCCGAGCGGACCGCCGCGCCCAGCAACTCGCGCCAGGGCTGCGGCGGGTGGAACGCTTCGTCCGCCCACCGCCGCCACCCGTTCGGAGTGTCTCCCGGACGGGCGGTGATGCCCTGCGCCACCCGGAACCGGACCGCGTCCTGTTCCTGCGGGCTGAGGCCGTGCGCGCCGTCCGGACCGAGGTCCCACTCCCGTTCGAGTCCGTCGGCGCCGCTTCCGCAGTCCAGCCAGGCCAGGCTCTGGGTGAGCGCCCCGAGGCGGAACTGGCGCAGGTAGTCCTCCATGAGCTGTCCCTCGGGCAGCTTCAAGAACCCTGGCGTGACGACGCCTTCGGGCCGGAGCAGTCCGTCGCCGAACGCGTCGTCGTTGATCTCGCAGTCCGCGGCGATGTTCATACGCAGCCGTTCCCCCGGGCCGGTCAGTCCGCGCTCCCGCGCGACCCTGTCCCCGCGCCCGTGATGGTCGCGCAGGAGGTGCGACACCTCGTGCACCCACACCCCGGCCAGTTCCTCCACCGGGGTCCGGTCCACGAACGCCGGCGAGGCGTAGCAGCGCCAGTGCCGGTCGACGGCCATCGTCGGTACGCGCCGCGACTCCACGGTGTGCAGGGCGAACAGCGCCGTGGCCAGGTAGGGCCGGACCCGGGCGGCGTGCAGCCGGGCGGCGAAGAGCTTGTCGAGGTCCAGTGTCCCCGGTGCGGGCGCGGGCGCCGTCATCGGCCGGCCTTCGCGGCGGCCGCGGTCCGCACCGCCGCCCGGTCCGCCCGTCGGGACAGGGACACCGCTCCGGCAAGCCGCTCGATCGCTGCCGGAACGTCCCAGTCCTCCTGGCGCAGCGAGGCGAGTGTGGTCGCGGGGACGACCACGAGGTCCGGGGCTCCGGTCTCCAGCGCCCGCACCAGGAGCGCCCATGCCGCGTCCCAACGGGACTTCTCCGGACGCCCACGGACCGCGGCCACCACACCGTCGAGCACGGCTTGGCGGAGGTCCCCCCGCTCGGGCAGGTCGGCACCCGCCGGGTCGGCGAGCAGCGTCTCGGGGTCCGGGAGATCCATCCGGTCCAGGCTTGCCAGCAGTTCCAGCCCCGGACCGTCCCCCACTGTGCCCCTGACCAGCAGGGAAAGCACTTCCCGGGAGGAGCCGGCCGCGGTGGCGAAGGCGATGAGGCCCAGGGTCATCTCCCAGCTTCGGGGCGACGGCCAGGGGCCGCCCCGGCGCGTCTCGTTGCTGGGCAGCCGGTGCACGAGCCCAGGCCGGGCGGAGAGGAGCCCGCACACCGCGCGGCGGGCGAAGTCCACGGCCTCCGGCAACCGCTCCGGGTCGAGCCGGGGCAGTGTCGCCCGCGGCCACGTCCCACCGAGGCCTCGTACCACGACCTCGTGGTCGTGGGTCCACTGAAGATGCACGAACCGGTTGGCCAGCGGCGGACTCAGCTCCCAGCCGTCGGCAGCCGAGGACCGCGGATTGGCGGCAGCCACGATCCGGACCTCGGGCGGCAGTTGCAGGGCGCCGATCCGCCGCTCCAGGACGAGGCGGAGCAGGGCGGCCTGGACGGCCGGTGGCGCGGTGGACAGCTCGTCCAGGAACAGCAGCCCTCGGCCCGCCCGTACCAGTCGCACGGCCCAGTCCGGCGGGGCCATCGGGACACCCTGCTGCGCGGGATCGTCTCCGACGATGGGCAGTCCGGAGAAGTCGGACGGCTCGTGCACGCTGGCGATCACGGTGGTCAGCGGAAGGTCCAGGGCCGCGGCGAGCTGTGTCAGGGCCGCGGTCTTGCCGATCCCCGGCTCACCCCACAGGAGCACGGGCAGGTCGGCGGCCACGGCCAGCGTCAGTGCCTCCAGCTGGATGTCGGGGCGCGGTTCGGTGCCGGCGTCACGCAGCAGGGCCAGCAACGCGCCGGCGACGTCCATCTGAGAGGCGGGGGCCGGGCCGGACGGAGTGTCGGTCATAACGAACGGTGTACATGTGGGCATATTTCATCACCTTTGGGTCGTGGTGGAACGAGTGTGTGGGTGCTTGGCGGGCGGCCGTTGGGTGGCCGATGGATGCTCTGTGGCCGGGTCGGCGCAGGGGGGGCGGAGGGCCCCGGGTCAGCGAGAGGTCGTGTGGCGCGGGTGCGCTCGGTGCCCACGGGGGCGGTCGGGGCCGGGGAGCAGGCGGCCGGATCCGGGACCGGGGCCGGTCATGCCCGCCCTGAACAGGCCGTACGTGATCCGCCGTAGCGCGGCCGCCTCGAGCTCGTCCAGTAGAGGGCCGCTGCGCAGCACCGCGTCCGGACCCAGCAGGCCCTCGACGACGTCCAGCGCACCGGCGGTGTCGCCATGGATCAGGCGTTCGCGGACCCCGGTGAGGCAGTCCGGACGACGGTGCGCCTCGTCGATGGCCCGCAGGCAGGGAAGCGGCGTCCCGGTCAGAGCGACCAGCAGTTCCTCCCGGCGGATCTCGGCCGGGTCGTGGTCCAGCGGCGCCAGCACCCCGTCGACCAGGCCGATACGGTGCTGGGCTCCCCGGCAGTCCACCAGGCGCGGCTGACCGGCCCGGTCCGATGCCCGGGAGGGCTCGGCCGGGACATGCCCCAGCGCCCGCGAGGAAGCCGTCGGCGAATGATTCGGCACCAGTGCCGAGGCGACCAGCGGATGCAGCCGATCGACCTCGATCGAACCGGTGCGGATCAGTTCCAGATCGGGCAGCAGCCAGGTGGCCGCGTCGGGCAGGACGGGCAGCGTGGAGACACTGCCGTCCCTGGGTGCCGCCGCGATCCGCATACCCGGCGGCCCGACGCCGTCCCTGTCCGCGACCACGTCCAGGACCAGCCGGTCCCGGGCCCCGAGCCGCACGGTGACGGTACCGGCCGTCCGCCCCTCGGTGTGAAGCAGAATCCCCGCCTCGGCCGCCCACCGATCCACGGCACACCCGCGCCCCTGCGGCACGAACCCCAGCGGATCCGGGTTCTCGGGGTGGCCGTCGGCGGGCAGCCGGTCGGCCCCGGACCGCACCCGCAGCTCATCGGTCCTGCGCGCGTCCCACAGATGGCGGTGCAGATCGAGACGGAACCGGCGGCTGGGACGAGGGTGCGGATGCCGGCGGACACCGGCCTCGAAGTGGGATCGGCCGTGAGATCCGTCGCGGGGTCCATCGCGGGGTCCATCGTGCGGTGCAGCCCACAGAGCGAGGCTGATCCGCTGGCCGCCGTCCGCCCAGGCCGGTGGAGTGCGGACCACGAGGTGCACCGGACCTACGCCGTCACGGCCGTGGGCGTCGTACCGAGCCAGGGCGATGGTCAGCCCCGGACGCAGCAACCCGTGCGGAGCGATCCTCGGCATGTGCCAGCGCAGCAGGTCGGGAGCCAGATGGCGGAGATCGGCCCGGACCCGAGCGGCGAGGTCGTGGCCGTAAGTACGCGCCACGGAACGCAGGTTGAGATCGACATCGATGCCTGCGGCGGCGCACGCCCCCGCCCAGTCCCCGGCACGGCGGCGGGCGGTCGCAGTCTCGATCATGGCGGGCGGCACGGCGAACTCTCGCACGGGCAGCCAGAAGGAAAGGCGGGAATCCCCATTCGCGGTCCGAGTGAGCATCAGCACTCACCTTGCGCGGATGGGACCCCCATTCTGCCGACAGAGTGAGTCATCATCGCGGGGAGCCTAGCGCTCCTGACCGTGATCCGTCAGATGTTTTCGCCTGGCACCTCCTGGTGAGGGAACGCCTAGCGTTGCGCAGTGAGGGGTTCCGTCGGGTTGCGCAGCCCCTCCGCGGCGTCCGAGACACGCTGGATGAGGTCGAAGAAGACGGTCTGCTCCTCGGCGGAGAGCGGGGCCAGGAAGACCTGGTTCATACGCGCCGTACGCACGGTCAGCTTGCGGTGCGTACGCGTCCCCTCGTCGGTGAGGCGCAGCAGGAAGCGCCGGCCGTCCTGCGGATCGCGCACCTTGTCGAGCAGGCCCCGGCGACTGAGCCGGCTGATCACCTCGGCGATGGTCGACCGGTCCAGGCCCACCCGCTCCCCCACCGTGCGCTGATCCAGTCCCGGCTCCGCGACCAGCGCGTTCAGGACTGCGAACTGCGGCGAGGTGATCTCCTCGGAGACCATCGTGTTCCACAGCAGATAGTGGGCCTGCTGGAGTCGCCGGGCGAGGTGCCCGGGGTGGGTGGTGAGGTCCACCGCGGCCATGTGCGCTCCCCCTGGATGAGTCCGTCATTTCGTTGGTGCACTGAACGATACCGCCCATCGCCCGGATGCGTGCCAGCGCGTTCATGGCCGTCCACCCGCCGATCTCCTGGAGGTCTTGACGGCTCGGGCCGCTGATGGCAGCGTGAGTGAAACCTCGCAGAAATAATCAGTGCCCTGAGCAATTGAGGGTCTGGACGCTTGGAAGAGATGGGGCTTCACGGATGGACAAGGTGGTCGCCACAGCCCTGGAGGCGGTGGCCGATGTGCCGGACGGCGCGACCCTCGCGGTCGGCGGTTTCGGGCTGAGCGGTGTGCCGAACGTGCTGATCGAGGCGCTGTACGAGCGCGGGGTCAGCTCTCTGGGCGTGGTCTCCAACAACTGCGGGGCGATGGAGTCCGGGCTCGCGGTGCTGCTGTCCGCCGGGCGGATCGCGCGGGTGACCGGCTCCTACATCGGGGCGAACAAGGAGTTCGCGCGGCAGTATCTGGCGGGTGAGCTGGAGGTGGAGATGATCCCGCAGGGCACGCTCGCGGAGCGGTTGCGGGCGGGCGGTGCGGGGATCCCCGCCTTCTACACCCCGGCCGGGGTGGGCACCCAGGTCGCGGACGGCGGCCTGCCCTGGCGCTACGACGGCTCCGGCGGGGTGGCGCTGGCGTCGCCGCCGAAGGAGGTGCGCGAGTTCGACGGCACCGAGTACGTGCTGGAGCGCGGTATCCGTACCGACTTCGCGCTGGTCCGGGCGGCCAAGGGCGACCGGCACGGCAACCTGGTGTTCAGCAAGTCGACCCGGAACTTCAACCCCCTCGCGGCGATGGCGGGCAGGGTGACGATCGCCGAGGTGGAGGAGCTGGTCGAGCCCGGCGGGATCGACCCGGACGCGGTGCATCTGCCGGGGGTCTTCGTGCAGCGGGTTGTCGCGCTGACTCCGGAGCAGGCCGCCGCGAAGATGATCGAGAAGAGGACGGTGAGCGGCTGATGGCGTGGACACGCGAGGAGATGGCGGCCCGTGCGGCACGCGAACTCCAGGACGGCCAGTACGTCAATCTCGGCATCGGACTGCCGACGCTGATCCCCAACCACCTCCTGGCCGGCGTCGAGGTGATCCTCGAGTCGGAGAACGGGATCCTCGGCACCGGCCCCTACCCCACCGAGGACCAGGTCGACCCGGACCTCATCAACGCCGGCAAGGAGACCGTGACGGTCCTGCCGGGCGCCTCCTTCTTCGACTCGGCGCTGTCGTTCTCGATGATCCGGGGCGGGCACATCGACGTGGCCGTGCTCGGCGCGATGCAGGTGTCCGCGGGCGGCGACCTGGCGAACTGGGCCGTCCCGGGGAAGATGATCACCGGGATCGGCGGCGCGATGGACCTGGTCCACGGTGCCCGCACCGTCATCGTCGTCATGACCCACACCGCCAAGGACGGCACCGCGAAGATCCTCGATGAGTGCGCGCTGCCGCTCACCGGCAAGGCGTGCGTCAACCGGATCATCACCGACCTCGGCGTCCTCGACGTCACCGACGAGGGGCTGGTGCTCATCGAGACCGCGCCCGGCGTCACGGCCGGAGAGATCGTGGCCAAGACCGCCGCCAAGCTGACCGTCGCGGAGGACCTGCAGTGAACACCGTGTACATCGTCGACGCCGTACGGACCCCCATCGGCCGCTACAACGGCGCCCTCGCGAGCGTGCGCCCGGACGACCTGGCCGCCCACGCCATCCGTGAACTCCTGGCCCGTACGCCGGACTTGGACCCGTCTCGCATCGAGGACGTGTACTTCGGCAACGCCAACGGCGCCGGCGAGGAGAACCGCAACGTCGCCCGCATGGCCGCCCTGCTCGCGGGCCTGCCCACCTCGGTGCCGGGCGTGACGGTCAACCGGCTGTGTGCCTCCGGCCTGGAGGCAGTCATCCAGGCGGCCCGCGCCATCGCGGTCGGGGACGCCCACATCGCCGTGGCCGGTGGTGTGGAGTCGATGACCCGCGCGCCGTACGTCCTGCCCAAGAGTGACCGGCCCTTCCCCGCCGGGCACGCCGAGCTGTACTCGACCACTCTTGGCTGGCGCATGGTCAACCCGAACATGGACCCCCAGTGGACCGTCCCCCTCGGTGAGTCCGCCGAACTCATCGCCGACAAACACAAGATCGGCCGCGAGCAGCAGGACGAATACGCCCTGGGCAGCCACCGCAAGGCGGCGAAGGCCCAGCAGGAGGGCCTGTTCGACCGCGAGATCACCCCCGTGCCGGTCCCCCAGCGCAAGGGCGACCCGGTCGTCTTCGCCGCCGACGAATCCGTCCGCCCCGACGCCTCCCCCACCGCCATGGCCAGGCTCAAGCCGTCCTTCCGCACCACCGACGGCACCGTCACCGCGGGCAACGCCTCCCCCCTCAACGACGGCGCCGCCGCCCTCCTCCTGACCGACGAGGAAGGCCTCGAAGCCACCGGCCGTGAGCCCCTCGCCCGCATCCGAGCCACCGGCGTCTCCGCGACCGACCCCCAGTACTTCGGACTCGCCCCCGTCGAAGCCGTCACCCGTGCCCTGGCCAAAGCCGGCAAGACCTTCGCGGACCTGTCCGTCCTCGAACTGAACGAGGCCTTCGCCGCCCAGGTCCTCGGCTGCCTCGCCGAATGGCCCGAGTTCGACCCCCAGGTCCTCAACCCCCAGGGCGGCGCGATCGCCCTCGGCCACCCCCTGGGCGCATCCGGCGCCCGCCTCGCCGGCACCGTCGCCCACCAACTCGCCCGCAAGGGCACCGGAACCGGCGTCGCCACCCTCTGCATCGGCGTCGGCCAGGGCCTCGCCCTCGTCCTCGAACGATAGGAAGTCGACCATGGCCCTCACCCAGTCGGACATCGACGTCGAGATCAAGGATCTCCAGGACGCGTACGACAAGGCGGTCGCCGGCGGAGCGCCGGTTCGCAACCACCCGTCGCGCGACTACCCCCCGTACCGCAGCTCCCTGCTGCGCCACCCCGAGCAGCCGCTGGTCGCCGTCGACGGCGGCGACCCGGAGACGGTCGAGCTGTCGGGTCCGGTGTTCGGCGTCACCGACATCACCGAGCACGACAGCGACCTGACCATCCAGCACCGGGGCGAGCCGATCGGCGAGCGCATGACCGTCTCGGGCCGGCTGCTCGACCGCGACGGGCGTCCCGTGCGCGGTCAGCTCATCGAGGTCTGGCAGGCCAACGCCGCCGGTCGTTACGCCCATCTGCGCGAGCAGCACCCGGCGCCGCTGGACCCCAACTTCACCGGTGTCGGGCGCACTCTGACGGATGATCAGGGCCGGTACAGGTTCACCACGATCAAGCCGGGCCCCTACCCGTGGGGCAACCACACGAACGCGTGGCGGCCCGCGCACATCCACTTCTCGGTCTTCGGTACGGCGTTCACCCAGCGGCTGATCACCCAGATGTACTTCCCGAGCGACCCGCTGTTCCGCTACGACCCGATCCTGCAGTCCGTGACGGACCAGGCGGCGCGCGACCGTCTCATCGCCGCCTACCGGCACGATCTCTCCCAGCCCGAGTTCTCCATGGGCTACGAGTGGGACATCGTCCTCGACGGTCCCTCCGCCACCTGGATCGAGGAAGGTCGTTGACCATGACCGAGCGGTTGCTCCCCACCCCGTCCCACACCATCGGCCCCTTCTACGGCCACGCGCTGCCCTTTCCCGGCGGCGGTCAGGTCGCGCCGCAGGGCCACCCTGAGGCGATCACCCTGCACGGGTACGTGCTCGACGGCGCGGGCAAGGTGATCCCGGACGCCCTCCTGGACTTCTGGCAGGCGGCGCCCGACGGCTCCCTCAAGGGTGCCCCCGGCTCGATGCGCCGCGACCCGTCGACGGGCGGCTTCCTCGGCCGGAGTGGCGTCGACTTCACGGGCTTCGGCCGGGTCGCCACGGATGCCGACGGTCAGTACGCGCTGCACACCCTGCCGCCGGGCAATGCCGGACTTCCGTACATCAGCGTGTGTGTGTTCGCGCGCGGTCTGGTGCACCACCTCTTCACCCGCGCGTACCTCACCGACGGCGCCGACCCGCTGCTCGACTCGCTCCCGGCCGACCGGCGCGCCACGCTGATCGCGGCCAAGGGCGCGAACCGGACATACCGTTTCGACATCCGCCTTCAGGGCGAAGGCGAAACGGTCTTCCTGGAGTTCCAGTGACAGCTGCCGGCCCGGTCCGTTCCGAGTCCGATGCCGACGCCGACGCCGGGCTGCTCGCCCCCGGGTGGGCAGGCTCCCCCGCGGCGTCCGTGACCACGGACGGCGCGTTTCTGGGGGCGCTCCTCGACGCGGAGGCGGCGCTGACCCGCGCTCAGACGGGGCTCGGGCTCGCTCCGGACGCGGCGGCGTCGGCGGTGTCCGCCGTGGCCGCGGCGGACCTCGATGTCAGGTCGATCGCGCTGCGCGCCCGAGGCGGCGGCAATCCGGTGATTCCGCTGGTCGCGGATCTGACGGCGGCGGTCGGCACGGAGTACGGGCCCTACGTCCACCGGGGCGCGACCAGCCAGGACATCCTGGACACGGCGCTGATGCTGGTCGCCCGTCGCACGCTGGACCTGGTCCTGGCGGAGCTGGAGCGGACGGCGCGGGCCCTGGGCCGACTCGCCGCCGAGCACCGGGACACGGTGATGCCGGGGCGGACCCTCACTCAGCACGCCGTGCCGACGACCTTCGGGCTGAAGGCGGCGGGGTGGCGGTCGCTCGTGCTGGACGCGCGGGACCGGCTCGCGGTTCTCCGGCTCCCGGTCCAACTGGGCGGGGCCGCAGGGACATTGGCCGCATTCGCGGCGTTCGGCGCCGTGGATCCGGGCGCGCTCGTGGCGGCGTACGCCGGTGAACTCGGCCTCGCGGAACCGGCGTTGCCCTGGCACACCCTGCGGACTCCGATCGCCGACCTGGCCGGCGGTCTGGCCTTCACGGCCGGGGCCCTCGGCAAGATGGCGGCCGATGTGCACACCCTCTCCCGCACCGAGATCGCCGAGGTCTCGGAGGGGAGCGGTGGCGGGTCGTCCGCGATGCCGCACAAGGCCAACCCGGTGGCGGCCACCGTGATCGCCGCCGCCGCGCGGCGCGCGCCGGGGCTCGCTGCCACGCTCTACGGGTCGATGGTCGCCGAGGACGAGCGGCCGGCCGGTGCGTGGCATGCCGAGTGGGAGCCGTTGCGCGAGCTGTTGAGGCTGGTCGGAGGCGCCGCCCACAACGCCGTCGAGCTGGTCGAAGGGCTCCGGGTGAACGCGGATGCCATGCGCGAACACCTCGGTCTCATCCATGGGTTGATCGTCTCCGAACGCCTGGCCGTCGAACTCGCCCCGGTGCTCGGGCGGGCCCGCGCCAAGGAGCTCCTGACCCGGGCCGCCGAACGGGCCGTCGCCGAGCGGCGACCCCTCGTGGACGTACTCGGCGAGGAGGCGGAGCTCAAGGAGCTCGACCTCGTGGAACTCACCGACCCCACCCGCTACACGGGCTCCGCGGGAGCCCTCACCGACCGTGCTCTGGAGCGAACGTGACCCGCAAACTGCTCAACCACCTCGCCGAGGGCCCCGAGACCGCTCCCCCCTTGCTCCTCGGGCCCTCGCTCGGCACGTCCTACGCCCTGTGGGACGAGGTCGCGCCCGAGCTGTCCGCCACCCACCGGGTGGTTCGCTGGGATCTGCCGGGACACGGGGGGTCGGCGCCGGACCTGATCGGGCCGGGAGCCACCGTCGAAGACCTCGCCGCCCTGGTCCTCGACCTCGCCGACTCGCTCGGCGTCGACCGCTTCGCCTACGCGGGCGTCTCGCTCGGCGGCGCGGTCGGTCTGCACCTGGCCGTCCACCACCCGGAGCGTGTGTCGTCCCTCGCCGTCATCTGCTCCTCGGCGCACTTCAACGGCTCCAAGCCGTGGGAGGAGCGTGCGGAGCTGGTACGCCGGGAGGGGCTGGCCGCGCTCGCCGAGAACGCGAACTCCCGGTGGTTCACACCCGGTTTCACCGTGCCGCGGTTGATCGAGGACCACCGCGACGCGGACCCGGAGGCGTACGCCGCCTGCTGTGACGCGCTCGCCGCCTTCGACCTGCGCGACCGGCTCCCCGAGATCTCCGCGCCCACCCTGCTGATCGCGGGCCGCCAGGACCCGGCGACGCCGCCCGCCCATCTGCGGGAGATCGCGGACGCGGTGGCGAGCGCCACGCTCGTCGAGCTCCCCGGAGCCTCGCACCTCGCGCCCGCGCAGTGTCCGGCGGCGGTCCTCACGGCGCTGCGGGCCCACTTCGACGGGGGCGCCCAGCGGGGCATGGAGGTGCGGCGTGAGGTGCTGGGCGACGCCCATGTGGACCGGGCGCAGGCCCGGCAGACCCCCTTCACCGCCCGCTTCCAGGACTTCATCTCGCGCTACGCCTGGGGCGAGATCTGGACCGATCCGACGCTCTCGCGCCGCGAACGCAGCATGATCACCCTGACCGCGCTGGTCGCACACGGTCACTACGACGAGCTGGCCATGCACGTCCGGGCGGCGCGCCGCAACGGCCTGACCCCGGAGGAGATCGGCGCCGTACTGCTGCAGACGGCCGTGTACTGCGGTGTCCCGGCGGCGAACTCGGCGTTCGCGACGGCTCAGCGGGTGCTCGCCGAGGAGGAGGGCGGCGACGGCGCCGCAGGCTGAGCCTGCCTGTCCGCTGCGGCCACCTCGTCCTCGCGCACGGCCTGGCGGCTACCTCAGCCCTCTCCCCGTCGCCAGGACCTCCTCCGCCCTCGCCACCAGCCCGTCCGCCCCGCACGAGCGCGCCAGCGTCAGGCCCTTGCCCAGCTCCGAGACCGAGCGCGCCACGATGCCGTACTCGACGCGGGCCGCCGCGTGTTCGTACTGGCAGGGCGAGGCCTCCAGGTAGGTGACGGCCTGGGCGGCCAGGCGTACCGCGCGCTGGCCCGATTCGAGGGCCGCCGCACAGCGCAGCGCCTCGCCGATCGCGGTGTCCGTGCCGAAGCGCTCGGCCTGGCGGCGGGCGTCGGTGACCAGTGCGCCGGCGCGGGCCGGGTCGTCCGAGGCGAGCGCGCGGGCGAGGTCGAGCGCCCAGGGCGCCATCACCGTGTTGTGGTGGCCGCGCGCGGCGGCGGCCTTCTCGGCGGCCTCGAGTTCGTTGATGCCGTCCTTGACGCGGCCGACGGCGAGCAGCAGCCGGCCGCGTACCGACCGGGTGTCGGGCAGCACGATGGTGGACGGGTACGGCGGTGCGAAGCCGTACTGCTCGGCGATCGCCCAGGCCTCCTGGACGTCGCCGCGGACAAGCAGCGTGTCGACGAGGCCGCAGGTGGCGGACCAGTACAGGGGCAGCCCTCGCCCGACCCGCTCGGCGATGCGCAGCGACTCACGCAGGGTGGTCTCGGCGTCCCTGAGGCGGCCCCGCCTGCGGTAGGCGAGACCGAGGAAGGCGTGCGCCAGGGCGAGGTGGCCGCCGCTCCATCCGGCGCTCGTGTAGGAGCGCAGCGCCTCGGAGAAGAGGCTCTCGGCCCGGTCGAGCCGGTCCGCGTAGGCGTACGAACTGCCCAGCATCATGAGGAGTTCGATGCCCCACTCGGTGTCGGTCCAGCCGAGTCCGGGCGCGAGGCGGCCGTTGACGAGGGCGCGGTCGCAGAGTTCCACGACCTCCTCCGCGCTCTCGCCACGGGTCATCGCGTCGAAGCCGCGCAGTATCAGCAGGGCGCGCTCGGAGTTGTCGCGTCCGGTGCAGGTCTTGACGAGTTCGGCGAGGCTTCGGGAGCGTCCCGGAACGTGGTCCTCGCCCGCGTGGATGCCCTCCCACATGTAGTGGACGGCCTGAAGCCGCATCCGGGCGGCGCCCGGGTCGAGCCGGGCGGCCTCCGTGTCGACCGTGCGGACGGCCTCGTCCAGCTGGTCGTTGTGGACCAGGGCCTGGGAGAGACGGAAGACGGCGTCCACCCGCAGATCGCCGTCGAGGCCGGACTGGTCGAGCGCGGTGCGCAGATGGCGGATCGTGGTGGCGGGAGCGGTCAGGAGGGTGGCGCAGCCCAGTTCGTAGAGCACACGCGCGTGGACCTCCGGAAGCGGGGGTTCCGCCAAGGCGCGCTCCAGGCAGCGCCTGGCCGCGTCGGGCGCGCCGACGGCGAGGTGTTCGCGGGCGGCCTCGCGCATCTGCTCGACGAGTTCGGGGTCGTCGTCCGGGTGTACTTCGAGGAGGTGGCGGGAGGCGGCAGCGGCGCCGCGGCCCGATTCGGTGACCGCCCAGGCGGCCTGGCCGTGCATCGCGGTGCGCAGCGCGTCGGGGATCGAGCGGTAGACGGCGCTGGCGATGAGGGGGTGCACGAACTCCAGGTCGCCGCCGGTCAGTTCGCGGCCGGCGGGTTCGGTCGCGGCGAGGATACGGGCCGCGCCGAGCAGTTCGGCGCAGCGCACGGCCTCGTCGCGCTGCATCCCGGCGAGCTGGGCGGCGAGGTCGAGGGAGATCCCGGTGCCGAGGATCGCGGCCGCCCAGGCGAAGCGGGTGGCGTCGATGCCGAGCCCTTCGAGGCGGGCGACGAGTCCGCGGCCGCGTGCCGAGCGGTTCAGGGCGCGCAGTTCGGCGGCCGAAGCCTCGACCGGTTCCAGCTCACTGTCCTGCACCTTGGCGAGCAGTTCGACGGTCTCGTACGGGTTGCCGCCGGTGACTGCCCACACCTCGCGGCAGAACGGGGCGTCCGCGTGCTCGCCGAGCGTGGCGCGGGTCAGCCCGGCGGTGGCGTCGGGAGTCAGCGCGCTGAGCGTGAGGACCGGGCGGGCCGCGGCGGCGACGGCCTCCAGCTGGCGGGCCCGCTCACCGCTGACGTCACCCGGCCGGCGGGCGACCACGACGAGGACGGGCAGGTCGTCGAGGCGCTCGGCGAACGCGACCAGCCACTGCAGGGTCTCCTGGTCGGCCCAGTGCGCGTCGTCGACGATCAGGACGAGGGGCCACTCGCGCTTGGCCAGCCGCCGCACCGCCGCGACCAGTCCGTCGCACACGCCCTGCGGGTCGGCCTGGCGCTCACCGGGCTCGGCGATGCCGAGCGCGGGTCCGGCGATGTCGTACCAGTCGCCCAGGTATTCGCGGGCCTCTTCGGGCATCAGCGAGACGATGGCGGGCTGGAGGAGTTGCCGTATGACGTTGAAGGGAACGGAGGTGACGGTCTCGCCGCCGCGGGCCGACCACACCGTGCAGCCGTGGGCCTCCGCGATCCGGCGTGCCTCGGCGAGCAGCGCGGTCTTGCCGATGCCGGCCTCACCGCTGAACACCAGCAGGCTGCCGGAGGACGAGGCGTCCGCGCGCAGGGCCCTGACGGCCTCCACGACGTCGGCGATCTCCGCCTCGCGCTCCCACAGGGAGGACGAGGCGGCCGGTTCCGGCCGTGCCTCCGTCACGCCGCTACCTCCCCAGGTCGCCCGTACGACGTACAGACATTGAGCCTAGCCGTCCGGAAGCCGATGCGGAGGCGGGTCGGCGCACCTGTTTCCGAGACGGGTGACGGGAGGTGTCGACAGGCGACGCGGTGGGGCGCCGACCAGCCATGGTGAAAGTTGTCGACAGTCAAAAGCCCCCAAAATGGTGCTGACTTTCCCATGGACAGCGAGGAGGAGGGACCCATGAGCGGCGCCCGCGTGCACGACTCCGTCCCGCACACCGCCCGTCCCCCGCGCCCGCGGCGCGGGGCCCTGCTGGCGGGCTCGGTCGGCAACTTCATCGAGTGGTACGAGTTCGGGGTCTACGGCTACTTCGCGACCGTCGTCGCGGCGCGGTTCTTCACCCCGGAGGGCGGCAGCGAGACCGAGGGTCTGGTGAGGACGTACGCGTCCTTCGCGCTGGCGTTCTTCTTCCGGCCGGTGGGCGCCACGCTGTTCGGACGGCTGGGCGACCGCATTGGGCGCCGCCCGGTGCTGATCCTGGTGATCGCGCTGATGACGGGCGCCACGACGCTCATCGGCGTGCTGCCCACCTACGCCACGGTCGGCGCCCTCGCACCGTGGCTGCTGACCTTCCTCCGAGTGGTCCAAGGGCTGTCCGCGGGCGGGGAGTTCGGGGGCGCGGTCTCGGTCATGACGGAGTTCGCTCCGCCGGGCAGGCGGGGGTTGTACGGGTCGTGGCAGTCGTTCACGGTGGCTCTGGGGCTGCTCGGTGGTGCGGGCGTGGCGGCACTGCTGGCGACGGTGCTGACCGAGGGGCAGTTGAACGACTGGGGCTGGCGGCTGCCGTTCCTGCTGACACTGCCGCTGGGGCTGGTCGCGCTCTGGCTGCGGCTGCGGCTGGAGGAGACGCCGGCCTTCCGGCACGAGGGGAAGCGGGAGCACCCGCCCGGGCGCGAGGTCGCGCGGACCGTCGTCCTCGGAGCGGGGCGCGTGATGGGCTGGTCGGCGGCCGGCTACACCTTTCTGGTCGTGCTCCCCTCGTACCTCCAGAACACCCTCCACGCCGGCTTCCGGCAGGCACTGCTCGCCACGGTCCTCGCCAACCTCGGCTTCGCGGCCACGATCGTCCCGGCGGGCCTGCTCAGCGACCGGATCGGGCGGCGCCCGGTGCTGCTCACCGGCGCAGGACTGGTCGTGGTCCTGTCCGTTCCGCTGCTCAACCTCCTTCAGGACACGGGGACTTCGAACGCCGTGAAGGGTGTCGCCGTGTTCGGGGCAGGTGCCGTCGTCGGGCTGATGGCGGGACCGGGGCCCGCCATGCTCTCCGAGATGTTCCCCACAAGCGTCCGCCACACCGGCCTGGGACTCGCCTACGCCCTGTCCAATGCGGTGTTCTCGGGCTGTGCCGGCCTCATCATCACCGAGACGATGAAGCGGACCGGAAGCGTGGACATCCCCGCGTACTACGCGGCGGCGACGTGCGCCGTCAGTGCGCTCGCCCTGGCCACGCTCCCCGACAACCGAGGGAGTTGAGCACGTGCGGGTGATCGGCCTGATGTCCGGGACGTCGTACGACGCGATCGACGCGGCGGCGGCGGAACTGACCCTCGAAGGCGAGGACCTCGCCCTGCGGCCGCTCGGGATGGTCGGTGAGCCGTACGACGGCGCACTGCGCGAGGCGCTCGCGGCCGCGCTGCCCCCGGCGGCCACCACGCTGGCCGAGGTGTGCCGCCTGGACACCCTGATCGGGCAGGCGTTCGCCGCGGCGGCGGTCCGGGCCGACCGTGAACTGTGCGACGGCGGAGCCGAGTTGATCGCCTCGCATGGACAGACCGTCTACCACTGGGTCGAGGACGGGCGGGTGCACGGCACGCTCCAGCTCGGTCAGCCCGCCTGGATCGCCGAGGCGACGGGGCTGCCGGTGGTCGCCGACTTCCGCCCCAGGGACATCGCCGCCGGTGGTCAGGGCGCGCCCCTGGTGAGCCTGGTCGACCTACTGTGGCTGCGCGGCAGGGCGGGGACTCCGGTGGCGCTGAACGTCGGAGGCATCGCCAACCTCACCGCGCCGGACGGCACCGCCTTCGACTCCGGGCCCGGGTGCGCCCTGGTCGACGTGGCCGTGCAGGGGTTGACCGGGGGACGTCTGCACTACGACGTGGACGGCGCCCTCGCCGCCCGCGGCGCGGTGCACGAGCCGTTGCTGGAACGCCTGCTCGCGGATCCGTACTACGCGCTGCCCGCGCCCAAGACCACCGGCAAGGAGCTCTTCCACCTCGGCCATCTGCGCGACGCGCTGACCGGGTTCGGCACGCTCACCGCCGAGGACGTCATCGCGACCCTCACCCGGCTCACCGCCCGTACGGTCGCCGACGCGGTGCGCTCGGTGGATGCCACGGAGGTGATCGCGTCCGGCGGCGGCACCCGCAATCCGGCGCTGATGGCGATGCTGGGCGCGGAGTTGCCGGGAGTGCCCGTGCGCACGTCCGACGCTCTGGGCCTGCCCGCGGCCGCCAAGGAGGCGTACGCCTTCGCCGTGCTGGGCTTCCTGACCCTGCACGGGCTCACGGGCACCGATCCGGTGAGCACCGGGGCCCGGCATCCGAGTGTGCTCGGCTCGATCACGCCGGGGCGCGGCGGGCTGCGGCTGCCGCCGAGGGCGGGAGCGGCGCCGGTGCGACTGGTCCTGGCATGACATCCGCCGGTCGTGACAGGACACCCGGCGGCGCTTCCGAGGCGTTCTTGAAACGAATCTTCCGGATCCCTCTCATCCGCCTTTCACCCACGGCTCATACGGTGGGTCCATGACGCAGGTGACTCCTCCCGGTTGGTATCCCGACCCGGGGCAGACAAGTGACAGTCCCGCCACCGAACGCTGGTGGGACGGCAAGACATGGACGGACCAGACCCGCCCCGTCGGGTCCGCCGCCGCATGGGGTCCCCCGACGCACCCGCCGGCCGCCGGACCGTATCCGGCGCTCGCTCCGGGCGCCCCGCGACGCGGACTGCGCACCGGCATAGCCGTCGCCGCCGCGATCGCGGTCCTCGCGGGCATCGGGGGCGGGGTGTACGCCCTGACCAAGAGCGACGGCAACGGCGGGAACAGCGCCACTTCCCAGGCCTCCGGCGGGCAGAACGGCGGCCAGGGCGGATTCGGCGGTCAGGGCGGCGGCAACGGGGGCCTCGAGGGCGGACCGGGCGGCGGCTCCGGGGGCTCCGGAGGCTCGGGCGGTTCCGGGGGCCAGACCCCGGCACCGGGCCAGTCCGGGCAGCCGCAGCTCGAGGACGGCTACGCCACCGATCTGATCAGCGGCATCAGCATGCCCGTGCCCGACAACTGGACCGGCGGGAGCACCACGACGGGTGCCGTGCTGTCGACCAAGGACACCTACAAGTGCCCCGGCGACACCTCGCAGGACTGCCAGCGGGGCGGCGCGTACTCGGCAACCGCCGCAGCACAGAAACTGAAGTCCACCACGGCGGAGGCGGCGGCCAAGGAGGACATCTCCAAGAACGCCACCGAGTCGTACGGCAAGGGCTACGGCACGATCACCTCGCACACGGAGCTCGCCTCCAAGGCGGTCACCGTGGCCGGCGAGAAGGGCTACCTCGTCCGCTGGAAGGTCGTCACCAGCAAGGGTGACGACGGCTACGTCGAGTCGCTCGTCTTCCCGTCCCCCGCCGACTCCAAGTCGCTGATCGTCGTCCGCTTCGGCATCGACGTCAGCTCCAAGGCGCCCCAGGAGTCCGTGATCGACGACATCACCAAGGGGATCAAGGTGGCGTCCGGAGTGAGCGGCAACGGGCAGAACGTCTAGCCCGTAAGTCCAGCCCCGGACATGGATCGGCCGGGTGGGGTGCCCCTCCGCTCAAGAGGAACCCCACCCGGCCGGGGGGTGCGCGCCGCCCCCGTCCCCACGGTGCGGCGCGAGCAGGCCGACGTCCGGTCATCCCGCGGACGGCGACCTGAGTCTCAGGTCAGGCCGAGGGCCGGAATCACGACGGCCTCGACGAATTGTGTGAGATACGCCGCATCGGCGTTCCGCCCTTCCAGCACGGGGCGAACCCGCACCACACCGAACAGCTGCGCCGGGATGAACTCCAGCGCCGGGTGGTCCGCGGCGACCTCGCCCCGGGCGACCCCGCGGGCCAGGATCTCCTTGACCGCGCCGATCTCGGGTTCGACGAGCGCGTCGCGCAGCGCCTCCTGCAGTTCCTTGTCCTGGAACACGGCGTGGCCGAGCGCCTGGTGCAGCTGGCTGTCGCGGCCCGACCAGTTCCCCGCGGCCTGCGCCATCGCGCGCAGGTCCCCGGCGAGCGTGCCGGTGTCGATGCCCGAGAAGCGCGGACAACTGTTGGCGCGCAGGGCGGCGGCCACGAACTGCGGCTTCGTCTTCCACTGGCGATAGAGCGTGGACTTGCTGCACCGGGTGCTCGCGGCCACGCCCTCCATGGTGAGCGAGTCATAGCCGCACTCGCGGATCTGCTCGAGCACGGCGTCGTAGAACTCCTGCTCACGCTCGGGCGTGATCTTGGAGCGGCGCGAGGCGACGACCGTCTCCGGTCCGTCCGCGGCCTGCGACGTCATGGCTCATCTCCTCGCTCGTGTGGGTGGCTCGCCTGGTGTTCCGCTTCACACAGTGTATATCGATACGCCACTGTACCGGTACGCATCCGTATCGGTACAGTGGCGTATCGGTACACCTTCGTATCGGTACACTTCCGTATCGGTACAGTTCCGTATCGATGAGCCTTGGACAGGACCCACTCCGCTGTCGAGTGAATCTCGAGTGATCGAGTGGATTCTGTCCTGGGCTCACCGCGCACCACCCCAAGCAACACCGTCAGCAAAGGGGCCGGGGGATGGAATCCCGAACCGAGCCTGCGGAAGCAGAACCAGAGCCGGCCGCGGCGATACGGCGGCCGTCGCCGCACAGCACCGCGGCACGGCCGCCTCTCGTACGTGAGCTCCTGCTCGTCGCAGGGCTCTTCGTCGTCTACAAGGTCGGCCGGCAGCTGGCCGACGGCCACACCGCCGAGGCCTTCCGCAACGCGAACCGCGTGTGGGACTGGGAGCGGACGCTCCACCTGCCGGGCGAAGGCTCCGTACAGGGCGCGCTGCTGCACAGCGACGCCCTGGTGCACCTCGCGAACACCTACTACGCGACCGTGCACTTCCCGGCCACCGTGGCCTTCCTGGTCTGGATGTACCTGCGGCGCCCGGTCCACTACGTGTGGGCCCGCCGAGTCCTGGCCGCGGTCACCGCCGCCGCCCTGGCTCTGCACCTCACCTTCCCGCTCGCCCCGCCCCGGCTGCTGGCCGCCGCGGGCCTGGTGGACACCGGACAGGTGTACGGGCCCACCGTGTACGGAGCGCACCCGGCGACCGACGAGATGGCGAACCAGTTCGCGGCGATGCCCTCGCTGCACTTCGGCTGGGCCCTGATGGTGGCGATCGGCCTGATCGCCGCGACCCGCTCCCGCCTGCGCTGGCTGTGGCTGCTGCATCCGCTGCTCACCCTGCTGGTGATCGTCGGTACGGCGAACCACTACTGGCTCGACGCGATCGTGGCGACCGCGCTGCTCGGCATCGCGCTGGCCGTGATCCGTCTGCCGCGCGGGACCGGGGCGGCCGAGGCGCACGGCCTCGTCGCCGCCGAAGCGTCCGAGGAAGCCGACGGAGAAGCCGGGAATTCCGGCGGGGCCGGCGGTGCTGGCGAAAAGGAATCCGTACCGGAGCTCGTGGGGGCAAGACGATGAACGCCACACTCGCCGCCGTGGTCCTCTCGCTCTTCTCGGCCGTGGCGTACGCCGCCGCGGCAGTGGCCCAGGAGCGGCTGGCCTCCCGGACCACCGACTCGGGCATGCTGCGGCTGCTGGGCAGCGGGGCATGGTGGTGGACCGTCGTACTGAACGCCTCCGCCGCGCTGCTGCACGTCGCCGCGCTGAAGTACGGCACGCTCACGCTCGTACAGCCGCTCGGCGCGCTCACGCTGGTGGCCGCGGTGCCGCTCGGCGCACGGGTCGCCGGACGGCGGGTCAGCGCGGTCGAGTGGCGCGGTACCGCGCTCACCCTGATCGGACTGTCCGCGCTGCTGGTCACGGCGTCCGGGCCCGCGCCCGACGATGTGCTGAGTGTGCCGCAGGCGCTGGGCGTGGCCGCCACGACGGCCGCCCTGATCGGCATCCTGTCTCGGCCCGGCGCCCGGCCGGGGCTGCGGCACGCGACCGCCTCCGGGTTCGCCTCGGGTGTCGCCTCCGCGCTCACGCAGACGGTGACCGTGGCCGTGACGGACCGCTCCGGCCCGCTGCTCAGCGCCCAGGTGATCGTGGTGGCCCTGCTCGTCGCCGCCTTCGCGGCGGGCGGACTGCTCCTGTCGCAGACCGCCTACCGGGGTGGTCTCGGCGCCCCGCTCGCCGTCGTGACGCTCGCCAACCCGGTCGCCGCCGCGGCGATAGGCCTCTTCCTGCTCGGGGAGCAGTTGCAGGGCGGCCCGGCCGGCCTGTTGCTCGCGGCCGTGGGCGCGGGCGTGGCGTCGTGGGGTGTGGTGACGCTGTCCCGCTCGGTGCCGGAGCCGGCGCTGCCCGAACCTCTGGTGGGCACCGCGGACGAGCACCCCGTCGCGGCGGTACTGGCGCTGGAGCCAGGATCGGCGGCGTACGAACCCTCGTTGCTGCCGAAGCAGCCCGACTCGGGTCAGCTGACGCCCCTGTAGGACTCCTGGAGTCCTACAGGAGGACTCCAGGAAAACGCACGACAAGGAAGAAGGGTGGCCGCGGAGAGTTCCGCGGCCACCCTTCTTCTTGTCGTGCGACGGTTCAGCCCAGCCCGCGGGCGTCCTGCTTGAGCGCCGTGTCGACGGTGAGCGCCGTCGCGACGACGAGGCTCAGCAGGGGCTCGGGAAGCTGGTAGTGGATCTGGAGGACGTAGTTGTCCGCCGTGGTGAACATCGTCTTGGCGAGGCCTTCCCAGGTCTTGGTGATCCGGGCGACCTCGTTGTCCGTGTGGTCGACGATGGCGAAGTTCCAGGCGCGCCAGTTCTCCGCCTTGATCGCGCCGACCTGCTGGCCGTTGACGTTGATCGCGAAGTTGATCTTCCCGATCATGTTCTGCTGCACGATCTCGCCGACGGGCTGCCCGTCCGGACGCTCCACGACCACCCGCGACTTGATGAACTTCGCGGGACGCGTGAGCCGCAGCACCGGCTGCCCGTAGGCGTCACGGATCTCCAGCTTGTGCGTCATGTACTGGTCGAGGCTGGAGACGAAGCGGAGCGCCTTCTTCAGACCGCTCTGGCCGACCTCGACGACCGCGCCGAGCAGGTTGCCCTGCTGGTCCATGACCTTGTACTCGTTGGTCAGCTCGATCAGCTTGGCCTTCTGGTTCACCACCAGGACCGGCTCGGTGAACAGGGTGCCACCACCGGCACCACCACCCGCGACACCCGCCTGCTGCCGCACCTGCTTCTGCACGCGAGGGTCGGGACCGGCCGACGGCTGTCCGTACGGCTGCTGGGCCTGCTGCGGAACCGACGGCCCCGCCGGGGCCGCCTGGTCCGCATTGGTGTGCTCGGTCCACTGCGAGCCGTCCCAGTAACGCAACGTCTGGGGCGCCCCGTGCGGATCCGGGTACCAACCTGCAGGTGTGTTCGAATGCGTGGTCACCGGGGCACACTACCGTGAGTTGGCCGGAATTTGACCAGAGGCGAGATATCCATCAGAAGGTGAGGATCGCCGGGTCACTCACGCCCGCGTGACCGTTCTCGACATGTCCGGCGAACCGCCGCAAGAACCCCGCGTCCGCCGCGGACACGACGGTCAGGTCGTACCAGCGACGGCTCGCCCGCAGGTCCACCGTGTGCCGCACGGTCGCGCCCGCCCGCACCTTGAACGAACTCGGCCGCCCTCCGTAGCCGTTGGTGAGCTTGAGCTCGGCCGTGCCGGACCCCTTGTTGGTGAAGGTCAGTTCCAGGTTCCCGTCGACGTGGCGCGCGGTGACCTCGGGTCCCGCGGACTTGCCGGGGCCCTTGAAGACGCGCAGGAAGCCGTTGGGGCCGTGCACCGTCAGGTCGTACGAGCCGCTGGAGTACGCCGAGTTCCAGGTGTCGGAGACGGCCTTCCCGGCCTCGGTGGTGTACGTCCAGGGGCCGTCGGTGCGGTTGCCGGAGGTGACGAAGAAAGCGGCGCCGGCCTTGGCACCCGAACCGAAGGCGAGCGTGAACTTCCCGGCCGCCGCGTCCGCCGAACCGTCCACGAGGGGCGCGTACTTGAGCGGGCGGGCCGGGCGCGAGCCGCGCTCCTGCCGGGGCAGGACAGGGTTCGCGGGCGGGGTCGGCACATAGTCGGGATGCCGGTCGTGGTCCGGCGGCTGGTAGCCGTCGGTGTCCGGCAGCGCGACCGGCTTGGTGTCCTTGCACGAGAAGTCGAAGGCGGCGGTGAGGTCGCCGCTGATCGCGCGCCGCCAGGGCGAGATGTTGGGCTCGTGCACGCCGAAGCGGCGCTCCATGAACCGGATGATCGAGGTGTGGTCGAGGGTCTCGGAGCAGACGAAACCGCCCTTGCTCCAGGGCGAGACGACAAGCATCGGCACCCGCTGGCCGAGTCCGTACGGTCCGGCGGCACGGCTCGCGTCGCCCTTGTAGAGGTCCGGGCCGACGTCGACCGTGGACTTGCCCTGCGCGGGCGACTGCGGCGCGAACGGCGGCACGAGGTGGTCGAAGAAGCCGTCGTTCTCGTCGTAGGTGATGAACAGGGCCGTCTTCGCCCACACCTCGGGGTCGGAGGTCAGCGCGTCCAGGACCTGGGCGATGTACCAGGCGCCGTAGTTCGCGGGCCAGTTGGGGTGCTCGGTGAACGCCTCGGGTGCGACGATCCAGGAGATCTTGGGCAGCTTCCTGCCCTTGACGTCGGCCTTCAGCTGGTCGAAGAAGCCCTCGCCCTTGCGGGCGTCGGTGCCGGTGCGGGCCTTGTCGTAGAGCGGATCGCCGGGCTTCGCATTGCGGTACTGGTTGAAGTAGAGCAGCGAGTTGTCGCCGTAGTTGCCGCGGTAGGCGTCCGGGATCCAGCCCCAGGAGCCGTTCGCGTCGAGGCCGTCACCGACGTCCTGGTAGATCTTCCAGGAGACCCCGGCCGCCTCCAGTCGCTCCGGATACGTCGTCCAGTCGTAGCCCACCTCGTCGTTGCCGAGGACCGGGCCGCCGCCCTTGCCGTCGTTGCCCGTGTAGCCCGTCCACATGTAGTAGCGGTTCGGGTCGGTGGAGCCGATGAACGAGCAGTGGTACGCGTCGCAGATGGTGAACGCGTCGGCGAGCGCGTAGTGGAACGGTATGTCCTCGCGTGTCAGGTACGCCATCGTGGTCGACGATTTGGCGGGCACCCACTTGTCGTACTTGCCCGCGTTGAACGCGGTGTGCCCGTCGCTCCAGCCGTGCGGGAGGTCCTGGATGAACTGCAGGCCCAGGTTGTCGGCGGTGGGCCGGAAGGGCAGCACCTCCTTGGTGCCGTCCGACTGGTGCCAGACCGACTTGCCGCTGGGCAGCGTGGACGGGCGGGGGTCACCGAAACCGCGGACGCCTCTGAGCGAGCCGAAGTAGTGGTCGAAGGACCGGTTCTCCTGCATCAGCACGACGATGTGCTCGACGTCGTCGATCGTGCCGGACCCGTGGTGCGCGGGCAGCGCGGCGGCGCGCTCGATGCTGTTCGACAGCGCGGTGAACGCCGCGGTGCCACCGGCGAGTTGGAGGAATCGGCGTCGGTTCACTTGAGGCATGACTGGGTGACCTCTTGTCCTGACGTGGTGCTGTGGATGGGACCTGCGCGGGGGGAGTGTTCCAAGAGGAACGAATGTCGGGGAAGACCCCGTGGCGGTGGTGTGTCGCACAGGAGTCTGCGATGCGAACACCAGCGTGCGTGACCCGGCAGGGCTCTTCACCGACGGATGCCCGGCACTCGTCGTCGCAGAAGGAATCCACAGGAGGTCGCCGGGCAGCCCGGCCTCAGAAGGGAATTCGTCGTACTTCGAGGTCGCCTCAGGTGCCGGGACGCCCGGCGGCCGTCCACGCGGCGTACTCCTGGCGGACGTAGGGGCGGCGGCTGGGGTCGAGCGTGATCGCGTCGGGGTGGTGCGGGCCGGCCACCAGGCCGGGATGGCGTCGGTCGTGCAGCACGAGTTCTTCGGCGGTTTGTGCGGCGGCGCCGACCGGGCCGGGGCCGGGGTCGTCCAGGGCCATCCGGTCCATAAGAGCAGCCCTACGCAGCAGCCAGACCCGTTCTGCAGCCGTCGCATCGACCGGCGGGCCGGAGACGGGCCGGACTTGACGGCCGTCGCGTTCGGCCCCGAGGGCGAGCACCTGGTGCATCTCGCGGCGCAGTTCGGGGGCGTTGGAGTACGCCTGGTGCGGACGCGGCGCGTCGATGACCTCGGCGGTATCCGGGGTGACCCCCACGCTCACACCTCCGCCGGTACGCCGAGGCCGCAGCGTTTGCAGAGCACCGTGTCTTGGTCGGGGTCGCCGTGGCCGAGGGCCGACAGGTTTGCCGGGGAGGGCACGAGCACCTGCGCCGGGCCCAGGCAGCCGTCCACGGGGCACGGCCTGTGGGTCGCGAAGGCCCACGCGGTGGGGCCATCGGGTGATCCGGGGCCGGTCATGCCGAGCACTCCAGGCAGGCGCGGACTTCGCGTCCGCCGCGCGTCTGGTGGACCTCGGTCGACTGTGCGAGGTACTGGACGATGCCGGTGCCGCGGCCGTGTTCGTCCGGGGCGATGTCGGGGCGAAGGTGCTCCACGGCCGTTCCGGAGTCACTGACCACTATGTGCAAAGTGCCGTGGTCGAGGACGAGCAGCAGGGTCATGCGCTCGCGTCCGTACTGGGCGGCATTGGCGGCGAGTTCGTCGACGATGAGAACGGCGGAGTCCCGTTCGCTCGCGGGAACACTCCAGGTCTCCAGCAGATCGGCCGCGAAGTGACGAACGGCGGAGACGTGCGCCTCCTGCGCGGGCAGGGTGAGCAGCGCCTGCCGGCCGCAGTGCCGGGTGAGCGGCGGGCTCGGGCAGGGGGAATCGGTTACAAACATGGTCATCTGGCTCTTCTGTGGATGTACGGAGACCGGAAAGTGGGGGACCGCCAATGACTTCGAGGGGCGGTCGCTATGCCGGATCCTGCATGGGAGCGCTCATTCAGTTCCACGGGCGACGCGTGCCGAACGGTTCGAGTTATTCGCGCCTTTTGCCCAACTTCTTGTGGGTCAGGTCAATGCCGGTGCCGGGCTGGGCTCACTCGCCTCCGTCCCGGGCTGCACAGACTTCGCAAGAGAGGGAGAGTCGAGAACGCCGGCCGTCTGTGAACCCCGTACATCCGCTTGCGCGAGGGGACGGGGAACACCTCGGCCAGGTCCTTCTGAGGCCCAGGGCGCCGTCACCGGCCACTCGGAGGGGGCGTGCACGCCCTGTCGGCGCGCTCACGCATCAGGTGCGGCTGAGGACCGGCCCGTTTCGCGGGAGCCGACGGTGAGGCATCAGTCCGTGACCATAGAGGCCGATGTCGGCCTCCGGGGCCACCGCGGGCATCCGCCGGGCGCCCTTGTCGGACGCTCTCGATCTCGCCGATCCCGGAGGCGTACGGCGTGATGGCGTCGGTCGACGACAGCGCCCGCGAGCTCGCCTTTGCGGCCGATGCCACGAGCACTGGCCTCCTCGATGACCGGGCTCCCCGCCCCTCACGCTTGCATCGTGACCAGCTTCTGACCGTTGCCTGCGACGATCTCGAAGTGCTCGATGGCTCCCGGAGACATGGCAACCGCCCCTGGGATCGTGGTGCCGGGAGGGTACTCGCCTGCCCGCCAGGTGGCGCCGTCCGCCCTGGCCCCGCCGGGCCCGACCGCCTGCAGCCGGCAGGTGATTCCGGCGGGCGCCCCCTTGGCGGAGACCTGCAGGACACTGCCCCAGGCAGAGGGTGAGACCTTCACCGAGGCGGTTACGCCGGTGGCGGCATCGCTTCCGGAGAAGGTACGCCAGGCAGTAGGCGCGGTCGGCCCAGGCCGTGTCGCCTGACTGCCCACCGATCCGACAGCCGCCAGCCATGTGCCGCCGACCGCTGCCGCGATGAACGTCAGGGAGGCGGCGGCGCCGGCCAGTTGCAGACGCCAGGTCCTGCGGCGCCGCGCCGCGGCCTGCTGGAGCAGCCTCTCCAGCACACCCGCCTGCGGCACCGCAGGCACGGTGGGCCCCGCAGGCGAGGAACCCTGGGCGCTCTCGGCTGCCCGCGCCACCAGCCGGTCGACCAGGTCCTCACCGGCCGCCGGCACCGCCTGGCCCGCAGCTTCGGCTGCGGTCACCGTCGCCAGCAGCACGGGCAGTCCCACCAGTTGGGCGTGTTCCGCCCGGCACTCGGCGCATTCCGCGAGGTGGGCGCGCGCTTGTTCCATTTCCGCCGGGGACAGCGTGCCCAGGACGTATCCTCCCAGCACCAGCCTGAGGCCGTCGTGCTCCGCGCTCATGGTCGCCACCTCCTGCATGCCACGGTCATGGCTCGATGCCCCGTTCCAGCAGCGCCAGCCGCAGGGCGTGCAGGGCGTAGTACGTTCGCGACTTCACGGTGCCCAGCGGGACGCCCAGCACCCGGGCGGCCTCCGCCATGGTCCGGCCCCGGTAGTAGGTCTCCAGCAGGACCGCGCGATGGTCCGGGGACAGCGTCCGGATGGCATCGGCCACCGCCCAGCTCTGCAGTGCCTGCTCGATCTCGTCCTCGCCCGGTGCCTGCTCGGCGACTCGCTCCAGCGCCTCGCCGCCGGCCTCGGCCGGTCTGGCCTTCCGGGCCCGGTGGGCGTCGATGACCAGGTGCCGGGCCACGGTGCACAGCCATGCCCGGGCCGGGCCGCGTGCCGGGTCGAACGCGGAGGGATGCTGCCACGCTCGCAGCAGCGTCTCCTGCACGACATCCTCCGCCCATTGCCAGTCTCCTGAGGTCAGTCGCAACACGTAATGGAACAGGGGGCCTGCGTGCTCCGCGTACAGAGTGCGCAACAGTTCCTCGTCTGCGGTCGAAAGGGTCCCTTTACCAGAGACACGGTGCGCGGAGTCATCCGGATCGGTCCTTTGATCACGTTTTCGGGAACTCCAGGGCATAAGACGATCATCGCGCATATGTATTGCTTTGTCGTGTAACGCACGGCGTGGTGCCGGTGACACTCCGTGAGCGCCGGAGGCGGCACGCCCCTGCCGGGTCCGACGGCACCACCAGGACCACGCGAGCGGAGCGCCCGGGGCCGGCTGATCTACGAAGATCACCAAGAAGCATCATAAAAAGTGCATATCTACCGAACCGAGCGCCCCCGCCGCCCGTGGAACCGGACAAGAGCCGATTTACGCGGCACTCCTCCTCCATCCGTCAAGGGCGCGCGACCGTGACACGGCATCCACCACACATCACTGCGATGGCGTGCGCTCAGCCGGCACATTCCCCCATCTCTGCCTGATCAGCGAGGAACGAACACCATGCACCTGAACTTTCGTACACCAAGTCGGCGATCACGCGCCGCGGCCGGGCTGGCCGTCGCCACCGCCTGCGCGTTGGGGCTCCTCAGCGCATGCGGCCAGTCGTCGCATTCCTCGTCCACCGGAACCGGCGCCATCACACCCGGAGCAGGTCAGCACCAGACGGCCGGGATGCCCGGTGCCGCCGGACCGGGGAACACGGCGAGCTCCGCTCCCGGCACCTCGCCGATGCCCAGCATGAGCATGCCCATGAGCCCCCCGAGCACGGGCGCGGCTGCCGCGCCGGTGGCCGGGGACGCCGTGACGATCAAGAACTTCACATTCGCCCCGGCCACACTCAAGGTCAAAGTGGGCACGACGGTGACCTGGACCAATCAGGACACCGACGCCCACACGGTCACCAGCACGGGATCGGGCGGCCCGTTGCATTCGGCAGCCCTGAACACCCACGCAACCTTCAGCTACACGTTCACCAAGCCCGGCACATATGCCTACCTCTGCACCATCCATCCGTTCATGACAGCCACCGTGGAGGTGACCCGATGACCGGCTACTACGACAGTCACGACAGTGCACCGGCCGGCGATACCGAGCAGCCCGCCGCGGAGCACGGTATGTCCCGGCGCCAGCTCATCCGCCACGCGGGGTGGTTCGGCGGCGCCGTGGTGCTGACCGTGGCCAGTGGAGAGGTGATCAGCCACATCGCCGACTCCCGGGAGACCAACTCCATGGCCGCCGCCGGCGCCACCGCGGCGGCGAACGGCTCGCTGCGGTTCGTACAGGTCTCCGACAGCCATATCGGGTTCCAGGGCCCGGCGAACACGGACGTGGTCGGCTCATTCACCGAAGCGATCAACCAGGTCAACTCGCTCGGATTCAGACCCGACTTCGTCATGCACAGCGGCGACCTGACCCACCTGTCCACGGCCGGCCAGTTCGACCAGGTCAAGCAGATGCTGACCGGTATGCAGACAGACCGTGTCTTCACCGTACCGGGCGAGCACGACTCCATCGGCGATGCAGGCCGCGCCTACCGGAAGACCTTCGGCATGGGCACGCTCGGCGATGGCTGGTACAGCTTCGACACCCACGGCGTGCACTTCATCGCCCTGGTCAACACCCTGAGCCTGGAGAAGCTCGGCCATCTCGGCAACGACCAGATCGACTTCGTCCGCAAGGACATCGCCGGACTGTCGTCGGACACCCCCATCGTGGTCTTCAGCCACATCCCGCTGTTCGCCATGTACCCGAAGTGGGGCTGGAGCACCGATGACGCCCTCAAGGTCATCGCCCTCCTGCGCCGCTTCTCCTCCGTCACCTGTCTCAACGGGCACGTCCACCAGCTGTTTACCAAGACAGACGGCAACATCACCTTCCACTCCGCCACCACCACCGCCTACCCCCTGCCCAAACCGGGCCGTGGCCCCGCCCCCACTCCGCAGGTCGTCCCCGCCCGGCAGCTCAAGGACGCACTCGGCATCCGCACCGTCGGCTACCGCCAAGGCGACCGCGAACTGGCCATCAAGGATCAGAGGCTGGCATGAACACCCAAAGACTCCTTGCCCCCACCCTGCGATCGGCGAGCGCCGCCGCCCTCGCCGCCGGCGGATACATACACGCCCAGCTCTACGTCGACGGGTACCGCTTCATCCACATCATCGGTCCGCTGTTCCTGCTCCAGGCCGGCGCCTCCTTCGCCCTCGCCGCCCTGCTGCTGATGGGGACACCACCCCTGCTCCTGAGGGCCGCCGCAGCCGGTGTCACGCTCGGCGCCCTCGCCGGCTTCGCCGCCTCACGCACCGTGGGCGTCTTCGGATTCACCGAACACGGCCTGCAGCCTGCCCCACAAGCCCTCCTCAGCCTCCTCGCCGAAACCGGCACGCTGCTGCTCCTCTCGATCTGGCAGGTGACCGTGACAAGACAACACCGCGCTGCCCGAACACCCGTCAGGACACCCATCCGGGAGCGGGCCACCAACTGAACCACCACGGCCAAGCCGCTCGGGATGGCCCAGAACCAAGGAGGATCCCCATGCACCTGGAACCGCGCCCAGGAACCGCCCGGTCGAGCCCGCACCTCCGCGAACTGAAGGATGCCGTGCGCGCCCTGCTAGGACTGGACGACGACACCGCCGTCATAGTCCGCCAACTCACCTGCAGCGAACCCGGCTGCCCACCGCTGGAAACCGTCGTCGCCGTGGTGCCGATGGACGGCGAGGTCCACCGCTGGACACTCCACCGCCCCGCCGACCAGATCACCGAGAACTACCTGAGGGCCGCCCTGCTCCACCACGGACCGAGCTGACCGGAACAACCGAGCGGCTTCCTCGGCCCTGGGACATCGCACCTGAACAGCCATTTCCCGGAAGCCCTTCCGCCTGGCAGAAGCCGCCTTGCCGAGAGGCAGCAAGCGTCACGACCCTGAATCCAACCACGGCACGCGGGGCGACGGCGCCCCGCTCTCAGGGACGGGAACGCCATGCCTCACTTGACCGCCTTCGCCAGGAACCAGTGGTACGTCGCCGCCTACTCGCACGAGGTCGGGCGGGAGTTGCTCGGGCGGACGATCCTCGGTGAACCGCTCGTCTTCTACCGGACCGAGGACGACGGGACGGCCGTCGCCCTGGCGGACCGTTGTGTGCACCGCCGCTTCCCGCTCTCGGAGAGCCGGCTCGACGGTGACAGGATCGTGTGCGGGTACCACGGGTTCACGTACGACACGACCGGCAGCTGTGTGTACGTGCCGGGGCAAAAACGCATACCGCGCACGGCCCGGGTCGCCTCGTACCCCGTCGTCGAGCAGGATTCGTTCGTCTGGGTCTGGTTCGGCGACCCGGCGCTCGCCGACCCGGGGTCCGTCCCCCGCGCCCGGCACATGGACTCGCCGGACTGGACCACCGTCTGCGGCATGGAGCCCATCGACGCCGACTACGGGCTGCTGGTCGACAATCTGCTCGACCTCTCGCACGAGACGTATCTGCACGGCGGATACATCGGCACCCCCGAGGTCGCCGAGACGCCGATCACCACCGAGGTCGACGAGGGCGCGGGAGTCGTACGGGTCAGCAGGCACATGGACGACGCCGAGTGTCCGCCGTTCTACGCCCGTTCGACCGGCATCGAGGGCCGGATCACCCGCTGGCAGGACATCGAGTACCACGCGCCGTGCCTGTATCTGCTGCACAGCCGGATCGCCCCGGTCGGGGTGCTGCCCGAGGCGGACGGCAGCGACCCGAACGGCTTCCACACCGAGATCACCTACGCGATCACTCCGTCGAGCGACGGCCATGTCTACGACTTCTGGGCGGTCTCCCGGGACTTCGCGAAGGAGGACGAGGAAGTCACCACGTTCCTGCGGGACTTCAACCACACCGTGGTGATGCAGGACGTGGACGCGCTCAACCTGCTGCAGAAGACGCTCGGCACCGAGCGGACGGGCTACCAGGAGCTGAGCATCAACATCGACACCGGCGGTCTCGCGGCCCGCCGCATCCTCGCCCGCCTGGTCGAGGAGGGCGACAAGCCGATGGAGAAGGTCCTGTGACCATGCCTCCCCGCTTCGCGACCCGCGAGATCTACCGCATCGACTGGATCCCGGGGACCGATGTGCTGCACGGCACCTGTCACTGCGGTGCCGAGCACAGCGCCCAGGACCCGATCGAGATGTGGGAGTGGATGCTCGGCCACCCCGAAGGACATCGGCCGCAAGAGTCACGGGGGCTTGGATCATGAGCTCCTACGAAGTCGAACTCGTCGTGGACAGGAGAGAGTTCGTCGCCGATGGCGTGCTCTCCCTCACCCTGCGCCATCCTCTCGGCGAGGAACTCCCCGCCTGGGAGCCCGGCGCCCACATCGACGTCGTGCTCGGGGTCGGCCTTGAGCGGCAGTACTCGCTGTGCGGGGATCCCGCGGACGGTCGGGCGTGGCGGATCGCGGTGTTGCGGGATGCGGACGGGCGCGGCGGATCCTCGTACGTGCACGAGCAGTTGGGCGCGGGCGACAAGGTCCGGGTCCGCGGCCCGCGCAACCACTTCGCGCTCGCACCCGCCGCCCGCTACCGCTTCGTCGCGGGCGGCATCGGCATCACCCCGATCCTGCCGATGCTCGCCGCGGCGGAGGCTGCGGGCACCGAGTGGACGCTGCTGTACGGCGGGCGGACACGCGACTCCATGGCGTTCACCGGGGAGTTGGAGCGGTACGGGGATCGGGTGACGGTCGCCCCGCAGGACGAGTGCGGACTGCTGGAACTCGACTCCGTCCTGACCGGGGTCCCCGAGGGCACACTCGTCTACTGCTGCGGTCCCGGCCCGCTGCTGGACGCGGTGGAGGCGCGCTGCCCCGCCGGGCTGCTGCGCGTCGAGCGTTTCCAGCCGAAGGTTCAGGAGACGGGCGCGGACGGTGAGTTCGAGGTGGAACTCGCACGCAGCGGGCATACGCTGACCGTTCCCGCAGATGTCTCCGTGCTCGACACCGTGCGCGGCGCGGGCGTCGAGGTGCTCTTCTCCTGCACCGAGGGCACCTGCGGGACCTGCGAGACGGACGTCCTGGAAGGGACCCCGGACCACCGGGACTCGGTGCTCACGGACGAGGAGCGGGAGGCGGGCGAGACCATGCTCATCTGCGTCTCCCGGTGCCTCGGGAAGCGGCTCGTGCTGGACTTGTGAGCCGCGGGGTTCTGGAGGCCCGCCTCGGCGCGGGCCCCGACCCGAACCAACTGTCAACAATATTGTTAGCCAAAGCCATTGACCCCGCCGTACGAGGGCTCTACCTTCCCGCTGAGCACCCATTGCGGTGCGCGCACAGCCTGTCGGAACAATGTCGTCTGCACAGGAGGAGCCATGCGTCGTCTGCTCGCCGGTCTCGCGGTCGGATCCTTTCTGGTCGCCGCGTCGGCATGCGGTTCGTCCGGCGGCGGTGGCGCCTCGGACAAGAACGCGTCGTCCGGCGGTACCACCACGGTCAAGGTCGGGGTCATCCCCATCGTCGATGTCGCGCCTCTCTACCTGGGCCAGCAGAAGGGCTTCTTCAGCAAGCGCGGCCTGAGGCTGTCCATGACGACCGCGCAGGGCGGCGCGGCGATCGTGCCGGGAGTGGTCAGCGGCCAGTTCCAGTTCGGGTTCAGCAACATGACCTCGCTGATGATCGCGCAGAGCCAGAACCTGCCCGTGAAGGCCGTCGTCAACGGCGTCGCCTCGACGGGCATGGCGGGCAAGGACTTCGGCGCCATCACCGTGAAGAAGGGCAGCCCGATCACGTCCGCGAAGGAACTGGAGGGGAAGAAGGTCGCGGTCAACACGCTGAAGAACATCAACGAGACGGCGGTGCGCGAGTCGGTGCGCAAAGCGGGCGGTGACCCGTCCAAGGTGAAGTTCGTCGAGCTGGCCTTCGACCAGATGCCCGCCGCCCTCGACAGCGGTCAGATCGACGCCGCGATGATGGTCGAGCCGGCGCTCGCCACCGTCAAGAGCCAGGGCGCCACGGAGATCGCCTCGTCCCTGGTCGACGTCGCCAAGGACCTCACCGTGGCGATGTACTTCACCTCGACGCAGTACGAGCAGAAGAACCCCGACGTGGTGAAGAAGTTCCAGGAGGCGACCGCGGAGTCCCTCGCCTACGCCGACGCCCACCCGGACGAGGTCCGCCAGGCCGTCACCACGTACACGAAGATCCCGGCGGCGACACTGGCCCAGGTCACCCTCCCGAAGTGGCCGGCCGAGCCGAACCGCGCGTCGATCGAGGCGCTGGAGAAACTGGGCGAGCAGGACGGGCTGTTCAAGTCGACGCCCGACCTCGACAAGCTGCTGCCATGAGGGGTGCGAACGCCGCCCTGGGCGCAGCCGGGCTCGCGGCCTTCCTCGCGCTGGGCGAGGCGGTGCCGCGGCTCGGTCTCGTCAAGGAGGCGTACTTTCCGCCGACCAGCCGCATCGCCGACGCGCTCGGCCAGGAGGTCACCGACCACGCCTTCTGGACGGCGCTCGGTGACACCCTGACCGGCTGGGCCCTGGGCCTGGCGATCGCGGTAGGCGCGGGCGTCGTCGTGGGGCTGCTCGTCTCGGTCGTGCCGTATCTGCGCGAGGCCACCGCCTCGACCATCGAGTTCCTGCGCCCGATCCCCTCCGTCGCCCTGATCCCCCTCGCCGTCCTGCTCTACGGCACCGAACTGCGCTCCGTCCTCCTCCTCGTCGTGTACGCCTCGTTCTGGCAGGTCCTCGTCCAGGTCCTGTACGGCGTCCAGGATGTCGACCCGGTCGCCGAGGAGACGGCCCGCTCGTACGGCCTCGGCCCATGGGCACGCGTCCGGCACGTCCTGTGGCCCACGGCCCTCCCGTACGTCATGACGGGCGTCCGGCTCGCCGCCGCGGTCGCCCTCATCCTCGCCGTGACCGCCGAACTCGTCATCGGCGCGCCGGGATTGGGCGCGCGGATCGCGGTCGCCGAGTCCTCGCAGGCGGTCCCCGACATGTACGCGCTGGTGGTGGTCACCGGTCTGCTCGGGCTGTTCATCAACGTGGGCGCCCGTACGGTGGAGCGCCGGGCGCTGGCCTGGCACCAGTCGGTGCGCGGGGAGGTGATGGTGTGAGGTCCTTCCTGCTGCGGCTGCTCTTCGTCGTCGCGCTGCCCGCGCTGCTCGTCGCGGTCTGGTGGCTGGCGTCCGACGGCAGTACGAACGTGTACTGGCCACCGCTGCGCACGATCCTCAGGACCTTCCCGGACGTCTGGACGCGCGAGCGGCTGCGCTCCGACCTCGTGCCCAGCGTGCTCCGCCTGCTCGCCGGGTACGCGGCGGCGGCCGTCGTGGGCGTGGCGCTGGGCACGGTCATCGGCTCGTACCGGCGGGTGCGGGCCCTGTGCGAGCCGGTCCTGGAGTTTCTGCGCGCGGTACCGCCTCCCGTCCTGGTCCCCGTCATCATGCTGTTCGCCGGCATCGGCGACACGATGAAGATCGCCGTGATCGCGAGCGGCTGCGTCTGGCCGATCCTGCTCAACACGGTCGAGGGCGTGCGGGCGGTCGACTCGGTGATGGCGGAGACGGCGCGTTCGTACGGCATCACGGGCGTGGCCCGGCTGCGCAGCGTGGTCCTGCGCGCGGCGAGCCCGCAGATCTTCGCGGGCCTGCGCCAGGCCCTGTCCATCGGGATCATCCTGATGGTCATCAGCGAGATGTTCGCGGCCAGCAACGGCCTCGGCTTCACCGTCGTCCAGTTCCAGCGGAGCTTCGCGATCCCCGACATGTGGACCGGAATCCTCGTCCTGGGCTTGCTCGGTTTCCTTCTCTCGGTCGTCTTCCAACTGGTCGAGCGCCGGGTGCTCGGCTGGTACCACGGTCAGCGCGCGGTGTCCCGGCGGTCTCCGTGAAGCTCGCGAAAGGGCGGTCCATGCACGCGTCTCTTGTCGTATCCGGCCTGAACAAGGTCTACGAGGGTTCCGGCCGCCGGGTGGAGGCGGTACGGGACCTCACCTTCACCGTCGAGGCGGGCGAACTCGTCTGTCTGGTCGGCCCGTCGGGATGCGGCAAGACCACGCTCCTGAAGTGCATGGGCGGGCTGCTGACACCGACGTCGGGCGAAGTGCGGCTGAACGACCGCCCGGTGAGCGGTCCGCCGCCGGGGATGGCGTTCGTGTTCCAGGAGTACGGACGCAGTCTGTTCCCCTGGATGCGAGTGCGGGAGAACGTCGAACTGCCCCTGAAGCAGAAGCCGTTGAGCAAGGCGCGGCGCCGGGAGCTGGTCTCGGACGCGTTGGAGTCGGTCGGGCTCACGGATGCCGCGGGGGCCTACCCGTGGCAGCTGTCGGGCGGGATGCAGCAGCGCGTCGCGATCGCCCGCGCGCTCGCGTACGAGCCCGACGTCCTGCTGATGGACGAGCCGTTCGCGGCGGTCGACGCGCAGACCCGAGCCGATCTGGAGGACCTGGTGCGCGGCCTGTGGCGGGGACGCGGCATCACCATCCTGTTCGTCACCCACGACATCGACGAGGCCGTGTACCTCGGCGAACGGGTCCTGATCCTCTCCGCATCCCCCACCGTCGTACAGGAGCAGCTGAAGATCGATCTCCCCGACGAGCGGGACCAGTTGCACACCCGGGTCGCCCCGCGCTTCGCCGAACTGCGGACCCATGTGTACGAGCAGATCCAGGCGGCGAAGCGCGGGACACCCTTCGGCCTCAAGACAGATACGCCTCCACCTCGCTGAACTGGGCGGCGGGCCACCCGGTGTTGGCGGTGACGTTGAGCCGGAGGTAGCGCAGGTTCGTGCCGCTGGGCAGGGTGACCGTCACCGTGTTCCCGGTGGCCGGGTCGAAGCGGTAGTCCTTCGAGGCGACGACCGTCGAGTACGCCGAGCCGTCCGTGCTGCCCAGGACCGACAGGGTCTGTGTGCGCGCCTGCCAGACCGAGGCGGGCGGCAGCTTCAGCACGAGGCGGCGGGCGGGCTGGTTCGAGCCGAGGTCCACCGTCCAGGCCTGCGGGAAGGCGTTGTTGGTGGACTCCCAGTAGCTGTTCGCGTCGCCGTCGACCGCCTTGCCGGGGGTGTAGACGTCCTGCGATCCGGTGGCGGAGGCCGGGCGGCCCTTGGCAAGGTTGCGGGCGGGGTCGGGGTCCGGGTTCCCAGCGCCGGGCTGGGGCCAGGTGGAGCAGTCCGCCCAGGTGGTGTCCCAGCCGGAGTTGCCGCCGCCGTTGGTGAGCGTGAAGGCACCCGAGCGCCCGGTCGGGTAGGGGCAGTTTTGAAGTGCTCTCCCGATTGAAGCTGGGAGATTCCCACCTACCTCACGGTGGCGGGCTCGACGCCTCGCGGGCGCCTGACGACTGCCCTTCCGGCAGCCGGGATGAGCGCATGGCCCGTCCGGTACAGGTGCAGGACGTTCCGGGCGGCATTCAGCCACTTGTCCCGGTCTGCTGTGCCGTCCAGGAGGTGAGCCGGTCGGCCGTGGTCCTGATGGTTTTGGTCGGACAGGGCGAGCGGGATGCTGACTCCCACGTCGATACCGACCTCGGGACCGGCGTGCGGCTCGGGCGAAGGTGCGAGGATTTGGACGCGGAAGGCGATGTGCCAGCCGAGCGCCTCCTTGATCAGCCGGGCACCGGTGATCTTGTTATCCGCGCCTGCATGCTTTCCGACGGGGAGGTCTTTGGTCCAGCGGAAGCGGACGCGGCCGACCTTGGGAATGTTGACCATGCCCCAGCGGCGGTGCACGCACTCGATCTGGAGGTCGCGGCCCTGCGGGATGTCCACGCTCATCACCGATCGGAAGCGGGCCTTGAAAATCGGCGCTTCGGTCCGCCCCTCCCAGCAGTTCTTCCATGCCTGGAAGTACGTCTTGAGGACCGCCTGGGCGGCCTGGGCGGGAAGGACTGCGAGCCAATCGATGTCCTTGCGGGCCTGGCGGATCGCGGCGTCCGCCGCGGCAAGCGTGCGCTTGCCCTTCGGCAGCATCGTCCACCAGTCATGCAGGAGGTTCCACGTCGTACGGACGGCGTGCGCCTGGCCGTCAATCAGGCGGACTTGTGCGGGCGTCAGCCCCAGTCGGGCGCGGTGCCCGAACCGCCACTTCTCCCGCACACGTTCCGTACTCACACGATCACTCTACGATTTGGCTCATGTCACCACGATGGACTCCAAATCCCGCTGCACGAACTGGCCGCCACGTCATTCACAACCTTCATGTCCACTGCCGGCCGCGAGGGCGACGGTGACCGCGGCGACGGTGACGAAGGTTGGCATGCGCCTGACAGAACTGGAGCTGTTGTGCATGTGCTGATCCCTTCGTGGTGGGGGTACGGGGATAGCGGTATGCGGTCGACGCCGTCGACGCGGTCTCAGCCGCGCAGCCAGACCGCCGTGTCCTTCGGCAGTCGCCCCTGTGGGTCCAGGGGACCGCTGCCGAGCAGGAGTCGGGAGTGGGCGGGAAGGTCGGCGGGGGCGTCGGCGAGGTTCACGACGCACAGCAGCCGCCCCTCCTGTCCGGGCCGGGCGAAGGCGAGTACCCCCTCGGGCGCGGGCAGCCAGGTGAGCGGGCCGTCGCCGAACTCCGGCCTGGTCCTCAGGGCCGCGCGGTAGAGGGAGAGCATCGAGCCGGGGTCGGCGGCCTGGAGGTCGGCGGCGTACGCGGACCAGCCGTTCGGCTGCGGCAGCCAGGGCTCGCCGCCGAAGCCCGCGTACGGCGCGTCGGCCGTCCACGGGAGCGGGACCCGGCAGCCGTCCCGGCCCGGGTCGGTGCCGCCGGAGCGGAAGTGCATGGGGTCCTGGATGCGGTCACGCGGTATCTCGGCCTCCGGCAGGCCCAGCTCCTCGCCCTGGTAGAGGTAGACGGCGCCGGGCAGGGCGAGGGAGAGCAGGGCCCCGGCGCGGGCCCGGCGGGTGCCGAGAGCGAGGTCGGCCGGGGTGCCGAAGGCCTTGGTGGCGAAGTCGAAGCCGGTGTCGGCGCGGCCGTAGCGGGTGACCGTGCGGGTCACGTCGTGGTTGCACAGCACCCAGGTGGCGGGCGCGCCGACCGGGGCGTGTTCGGCGAGGGTCTCGTCGATGGACGTCCGCAGGCGTCCCGCGTCCCAGGGGCACGACAGGAAGGAGAAGTTGAAGGCGGTGTGCAACTCGTCGGGGCGCAGATAGCGGGCGAAGCGCTCGGTGTCGGGGAGCCAGACCTCGCCGACGAAGATGCCGTCGTAGGCGTCGGCGACCGTGCGCCAGGAGCGGTAGATGTCGTGGAGCTCGTCGCGGTCGACGTACGGATGCGGGTCGCGGCCCTCGACGAAGTCGGGGAGGTCCGGGTCCTTGGCGAGCAGGGCGGCCGAGTCGATGCGGACGCCCGCCACGCCGCGCTCGAACCAGAACCGCAGGATCTCCTCGTGTTCCTGGCGGACGGCGGGGTGCGCCCAGTTGAGGTCGGGCTGCTCGGGGGTGAACAGGTGGAGGTACCAGGTGCCGTCGGGCAGCCGGGTCCAGACGGGTTCGGCGGAGCCGGCGAACTGGGACGGCCAGTCGTTGGGCGGGAGTTCACCGTGTTCGCCGCGTCCGGGACGGAAGTGGAAGAGCTCGCGTTCGGGTCCCCCGGCCAAGGCGGCCTGGAACCAAAGGTGTTGGTCGGAGACGTGGTTGGGCACGATGTCGACGAGCGTGCGGATGCCCAGCTCCTTCGCCTCGGCGATGAGTTTCTCCGCCTCGGCGAGCGTCCCGAAGGCCGGGTCGATGACGCGGTAGTCGGCGACGTCGTAGCCGCCGTCCTTCATCGGGGACAGGTACCAGGGGTTGAACCACAGGGCGTTCACGCCGAGTTCGGCGAGGTAGGGAAGTTTGGCGCGGACGCCCGCGAGGTCGCCGGTGCCGTCGCCGTCGCCGTCCGCGAAGCTGCGGACGTACACCTGGTAGATGACGGCGGAGCGCCACCAGTTCTGGGCATGGGTGGGCTGTCCCACGGTGCCTGCCTTTCTGTTGCGGGGGTCGGCGTCAGCCCTTCGTGCTGCCCGCGCTGATCCCGGCGATGATGTGTCGCTGGAACACCAGGAACATCAGGACCATGGGGATGCTGGCGATCACCATCGCGGCGATGAGCACGGTCAGCTGGATGTTCTGCGACAGCTGGACGAGGGCCACGCTGATCGGCTGCTTGTCGGTGTCGGAGAAGACCATCAACGGCCAGAGGAAGTCCTGCCAGACGGCGACCAGGGCGAAGATCGACACGACGCCCAGGACGGGGCGGGACATGGGCAGCACGATGGACCAGAGGGTGCGCAGCCGTCCGGCACCGTCGATCTCGGCGGCCTCCAGGACATCGCGCGGGATCTGGTCGAAGAAGCGCTTGAGGAGATAGAGGTTGAAGGCGTTGGCCACGGCGGGCAGCCAGATGCCGAGCGGGTCGTTGAGCAGGCTGGTGTGGATCAGCGGGAGGTCGGCGACGGTCAGGTACTTCGGCACGACCAGCGCCTGCGCCGGGACCATCAGGGTGGCGAGGATGCCGCCGAGGATCACCTTGCCGAACGCCGGCTTCAGCTTGGAGAGGGCGTACGCGGCGGCCGTGCAGAACACGAGCTGGAGCAGCCAGGCGCCGGCGGCCTGCACCACCGTGTTCCACAGGTGGGTGGGCAGGTCCATCAGGTCCCAGGCGTCGGTGTAGCCGCTGAGATGCCACGCCTTGGGCACGAGGGTCGGCGGGGTCCGCGTCACCTCGTCCGGGGACTTCATCGCGCCGGTGACCATCCAGTAGACCGGGAAGAGGAAGGCGAGCGCGAAGAGCAGGACGACGGCCGTGAAGACGGTCCAGTAGAGGGCCTTGCCACGGGGGCGGGCGAGGGTGAGCGGGGAGACCAGGGTGCGGGTGCCGCTGCTCATGAGTACTCCTCCCCCGACGAGCGGGTCAGCCGCAGATAGACCGCGGAGAAGAGGCCGAGCAGCACGAGGAGCATGACGCTCAGCGCGCACGCGCCGCCGAAGTCGTTGTAGAGGAACGCGTACTTGTAGATGAGGTAGAGGACGGTGACCGTGGCGTTCTCGGGGCCGCCGCCGGTGATGACGAACGGCTCGGTGAAGACCTGCATCGTGGCGATGATCTGAAGCAGCATCAACATGAGGACGATGAAACGGGTCTGCGGGATCGTCACGTGCCGGATGCGCTGGAGGATGTTCGCGCCGTCCAGTTCCGCCGCCTCGTACAGCTCCCCCGGGATGCCCTGGAGCGCGGCCAGATAGATCAGGACCGTGCCGCCCATGTTGGCCCAGGTGGCCACGATGACCAGGGAGACGAGCGCGGTGTCGGCGCCGTTGGACCAGTTCGAGGTGGGCAGGTGCAGGAAGCGCAGCGCCTCGTTGGCGAGGCCCGCTCCCGGATCGTAGAACCACTTCCACAGCAGGGCGCTGACCACCGGCGGGATCATCACCGGCAGGTACACCACGACCCTGAAGAAGGCCTTCGCGTGCCGGAGTTCGTTGAGGACCAGGGCCATCACGAACGGGACGGCGAACCCGATGAGCAGGGCGAGGAGCGTGAAGGTGAACGTGTTGCGCCAGGCCGCGGTGAACTCCGGGTCGTGCAGGACGCGGGTGAAGTTGGCGGTGCCGACCCACTGGGGCGGTGAGCCCGGCGTGTACTTCTGGAAGGCGATCACGACCGCGCGGATCGCGGGGTACCAGGAGAACAGCGCGAAGCAGAGCAGGCCGCCGACGAGGAAGGCGTACGCGCGGGACTGGTCGGCCAGGCGCCGGCGCCACGGGCCCCCTGCCCGGCGCCCGGCCGACCGCGGTACCTCCGGCGCGCCGACGGCGGCCGGAGGAAGCACCGCGGGCTTCGATGCGGTCTTCATACGCGTGGTCAGCCCCGGGCCAGGATGGAGTCGATCTTCCCGGAGGCGTCCCCCAGGAGCTGGTCGATGTTCGCGTCCTTCTTGGTGAGGACCGCGGAGACGGCTCCGTCGAGGACCGAGTAGATCTGCTGGGCCTGGGGCGGCTCGATCTTCATCTGCAGGCTCTGGTTGCCGTCCAGGAAGGCCTGGTAGTTCTCCACGGGCACATTGGCGTTGGCCTTCTTGACCTGCTGGTCCTTCGCGTCGGCGGCGCCGGTGAAGAGGCGGGGCTCGGGGAGGCCGACGGGGGCGTTGTTCTGCTTGGCGCGGGCGTAGTCGCCGAGGAAGCCCTTGCCGGGGGTGAGGAACATGTGGTCGAGCCACTTCAGGCCGGCCTTGATCTGCTCGGGGCTGTCCTTCTTGTTGAACATGTAGCCGTCGCCGCCGATGAGCGTGCCCTTGCCGCCGGGCATGGGCGCGAGGGCGAGGTCCTTGTAGTTGCCGCCCTTCTCCTTGACGAGGATCGGGATGTTGTCGGGCGCGGAGAGGTACATGCCGAGCTTGCCGGAGCCCATCAGCTGCTGGACGTCGTTGATGACGAGGAGCTGCTTGCTGCCCATGGAGTTGTCGGTCCAGCGCATGTCGTGCAGGTTCTGCAGGACGGCCTTGCCCTCCGGGGTGTCGACGCTGGCCTTCTTGCCGTCCGGCGCCACGACGTCGCCGCCCTGCGAGTACATCTCGGCGGTGAAGTGCCAGCCGCCCTGGTTCTGGGCGCTGTAGTCGGCGTAGCCGACGGTGCCGCCGCCGAGCGCCGCTATCTTCTTGGCGTCCGCGCGCACTTCTTCCCAGGTCGCCGGGGGCTTGTCCGGGTCGAGACCGGCCTTCTGGAAAAGCTTGCGGTTGTAGATGAGTCCCATCGAGTAGCCGGTGCGCGGCACTCCGTAGATCTTGCCGTCGACGGTGTAGATGTCGCGCAGTTGCTGCTGAATGGTGCCGTAGCTCTTGAGGTCCTTGACGTATGACGTGATGTCGGCGGCCTGGTTGATGTCGACGACGTGCTTGGAATCGGTGAAGTACGTGTAGAAGACGTCCTCCATCTGGCCGCCGGCGAGCTTGGCGTCGAACGTCTTGGGGTCCTGGCAGGGGAACGCGTCGTGGGCGACGACGTCGATGTCCGGGTTCTGCTTCTCGAACGCCTTGATGTCGGCCTCGAAGAACGAGCGGTCGACCTTGGCGCTCTTCGGAGGCATGCAGTTGACCGTGATGCGGGTCTTGCCACCCGCGGAGCCGTCGTCGCTGCCACCGCAGGCGGTGGCGGTGAGCGCGAGGGCGGACGCCGTGAGCACGACGAAGGTACGGCGGAACCCGGTACTTCTCATCGGTGGACCCCTTTGGGCAGGAGCGAGGAAGGCCCACGGGGGCGCGCCACCTTGATCTGGCGCACCGCCGTGTGCTGGCGCCGCACACTCAAGCACCGCCGACAAGGGTCCGCAAGATGTCGCGCAGAATCTGGAATTATTTGACAGCTGAGTGGGTCTCAGTGGCGGGGCGCTTGCGCGGTGGACCCCCTGACCACCAACTCCGGTTCGAACAGGAGCTCTTCGGGGGTGACGCTGCTCCCGCCGATCTGGGCGTTCAGCAGCTCGACGGCCGCCCGGCCCATCGACTCGATGGGCTGGCGGACGGTGGTCAGGGGCGGCTCGGTGCAGTTCATCAGCGCGGAGTCGTCGTAGCCGACGACGGACACCTGCGAGGGCACGCCGAGTCCCTTGCGACGGGCGGCGCGTACGACACCGAGGGCGAGCGGGTCGCTGGCGCAGATGAAGCCGGTGACTCCGCGGTCGATGAGCCGGGCGGCCGCCGCGTGGCCACCCTCGATCGAGAACATGGCCCGTGCGATGTGTGCGTCGGGCAGCTCGGGGGCGAGTGCGCGGGCCGCCGCCAGCTTCCGCGCCGAGGGCATGTGGTCGGCGGGCCCGAGGACCAGACCGATGCGCTCGTGACCGAGCGAGACGAGGTGGCGCCAGGCCTGCTCGACCGCCACGGCATCGTCGCAGGAGACGCCCGGGAAGCCCAGGTGCTCGATGGCCGCGTTCACCAGCACCACCGGGATGTTGCGGTCCGCGAGCTGCCGGTAGTGCTCGTGCGGGGCGTCGGCCTGCGCGTACAGTCCGCCCGCGAACACCACACCGGATACCTGCTGTTGGAGCAGCAGGTCCACGTAGTCCGCCTCGGAGACGCCGCCCTTCGTCTGGGTGCAGAGCACCGGCGTCAGCCCGAGCTGGGCGAGCGCCCCGCCGATCACTTCGGCGAACGCCGGGAAGATCGGGTTCTGCAGCTCGGGCAGGACGAGCCCCACGAGCCGCGCGCGTTCACCGCGCAGTTGGGTGGGCCGCTCGTAGCCGAGCACGTCCAGCGCCGAGAGCACCGCCTGCCGGGTGGAGTCGGAGACGCCGGGCTTCCCGTTGAGCACCCGGCTGACCGTGGCCTCGCTGACCCCGACCTTTTTCGCCACCTGAGCAAGTCGTCGCGTCATGCGCGCAAGAATAGCGCAAGAAATGCAAGCGTCTTGCGTAACACTCACTCGGCCCAGTCGAACCTAGTGGGCCGCCCACAGGCCACGGACATGACCCAGGTGCCGGGTCATGACCCTGCGTACGGACTCGGGGTCGCGGTCCACCAGGGCGTCGAGGATTTCGAGGTGCTCCTCGGCGGAGTCCTGGAGGCGGCCCGCCTCGGCCAGGGCGTTGAGGCCGTACAGGCGCGAGCGCTTGCGGAGGTCGCCGACGACCTCGACCAGGTGGGCGTTGCCCGCGAGGGCGAGCAGACCGAGGTGGAAGCGGATGTCCGCCTCGACGTAGGCGATGAGGTCACCGGCCGCCGCCGCGGTCACGATCTCCCGGGCGGCGGGACGCAGCGCCTCCAGGGAGACCGGGTCCGCGGTGGTGGCCAGCTGCACGGTGGTGGGGATCTCGATCAGCGAGCGGATGTGGGTGTACTCGTCGAGCTGCTTCTCGGAGACCGCGGTGACCCGGAAGCCCTTGTTGGGCACCGTGTCGACGAGGCCCTCCTTGGCGAGGTCGAGCATGGCCTCACGCACCGGTGTCGCCGAGACGCCGAAGCGGGCGGCGAGCGTCGGCGCGGAGTACACCTCGCCGGCCCGTAGTTCGCCCGCGATCAGCGCGGCCCGCAGGGCGTCGGCGACGCGCTCGCGGTAGCTGCTCTTCTTGCCGCCGAGGACGGGCAGGGCGGCGGGAGCGGCGGAGGGTGCGCTGCTGCGCGTGGCGGGCATGGGTCGACTCCTCGTACGGCATGGTGGGTTTGTGCAATGTCACGTGACATCAGTATCTCTAGAGCACGAAACCAGCCGGGAACGGGTCGGTCGGGTCCAGGAGGTACTGGGCGGTGCCGGTGATCCAGGCGCGACCGGTGAAACTGGGCAGTACGGCGGGGATTCCGGCGACCTCGGTCGTGCCGAGCAGTCGTCCCGTGAACTGCGTCCCGATGAAGGACTCGTTCACGAAGTCCGTGTGCAGGGGGAGTTCGCCCCGGGCGTGCAGTTGCGCCATGCGCGCGCTGGTGCCCGTACCGCAGGGCGAGCGGTCGAACCAGCCGGGGTGGATCGCCATGGCGTGGCGCGAGTGGCGGGCGGTGGCGCCGGGCGCGTACAGGTGGACGTGGTGGCAGCCGCGGATGGACGGGTCCTCGGGGTGGACCGGCTCGTCCTTGGCGTTGACGACCTCCATCAGCGACAGTCCGGCGGCGAGGATCTCCTCCTTTCGCGACCGGTCGAAGGGCAGACCGAACTGCTCCAGCGGCAGGATGGCGTAGAAGTTGCCGCCGTATGCGAGGTCGTACGTCACCGTCCGGCCGTCGGGCAGGGTGGCCTTGCGGTCGAGGCCCGCCGAGAAGGACGGCACGTTCTTGAGCGTGACCGCGCGGGCGGCGCCGTCCTCGACCGCGACCTCGGCGACGACGAGGCCCGCCGGGGTGTCGAGCCGGATCGTGGTGACCGGCTCGACGACCTCGACCATGCCGGTCTCCACCAGGACCGTCGCCACGCCGATGGTGCCGTGCCCGCACATCGGGAGATAGCCCGACACCTCGATGTAGAGGACTCCGTAGTCGCAGTCCGGGCGGGTGGGCGGCTGGAGGATGGCGCCACTCATCGCGGAGTGGCCGCGCGGCTCGTTCATCAGGAGCTGCTTGATGTCGTCGCGGTGCTCGCGGAAATACAGCCGCCGCTCGTTCATGGTCGCGCCGGGGATGGTCCCGATGCCGCCGGTGATCACCCGGGTGGGCATGCCCTCGGTGTGCGAGTCGACGGCGTGCAGGACGAGTTTGCTGCGCATGGGATCTCCGTAACTCCTGCTTTTCGCGGGGAACTTGACTCGCTCAAGGAGCGGCGCTCAGGCGAGACCGGCGGCGAGGGCCTTCTCGGTGGCGGCGCGGACCGCGGCCTCCTGCTCGGGCCGCAGCGGGACGCGCGGTGGACGCACCCGCCCGCCGTGCCGGCCCACGATGTCCATGGACAGCTTGATGGCCTGGACGAACTCGACCTGGGAGTCCCAGCGCAGCAGTGGGTGCAATTGGCGGTAGAGCAGCCGTGCCGTGTCGAGGTCGCCCTCGACGGCGGCGTGGTACAGCTCGACGCTCGCGGCGGGCAGCGCGTTCGGGTAGCCGGCCACCCAGCCCTTGGCGCCCGCGACGGCGAGCTCCAGCAGGACGTCGTCGGCGCCGATCAACAGGTCGAGTTCGGGAGCGAGTTCGGCGATCCGGTAGGCGCGGCGGACATCGCCGGAGAACTCCTTGACGCCGTGGATGTACCCCTCCGCGTGCAGCTTCGCGAGCAGTTCGGGCACCAGATCGACCTTGGTGTCGATGGGGTTGTTGTACGCGACGACCGGGACGCCCGCCTCGGCGACCGCCTCGTAGTGGGCGAGGACGGAACGCTCGTCGGCGCGGTAGGCGTTCGGCGGCAGCAGCATCACGGACCGGCAGCCGGCGTCGCGGGCCTGCTCGGCCCAGCGTCGGGCCTCCGCGGAGCCGTAGGCGGCGACGCCGGGCATCACGCGGGAGCCGCCGATCGCCGACACCGCCGTCTCGACGACCTTCGCGCGCTCCTCGGGCGTGAGCACCTGGTACTCGCCGAGCGAGCCGTTCGGTACGACCCCGTCGCAGCCGTTCTCGACGAGCCAGGCGCAGTGCTGCGCGTAGCGGTCGTAGTCGACGGAGAGGTCGTCGTTCAGCGGGAGCGCGGTGGCGACGAGGACGCCGCGCCAGGGACGGTTCTCGGTGGCGGTCATGAGCGGTTCCCTCTCCATGGTGTGTGACATTTTACTGACGTTCAGTCGCGGTGGGCGGGGCGGTACGAAGGCGGTCAGTCGTCGTCGGGGTCCCCGGCCCTCGCCAGCACCCCGAGCGGTACCGGGCGTGCCAGCAACCGCCGAGCGGGCGTCTGTTCGCATCCGGCGAGACCGGCGACGGCGGGCTCGCACATCCGGCCCTGGCACCAGCCCATCCCCGCTCGGGTGAGCAGCTTCACGGTCCGTACGTCGCCCGCGCCGAGCTCGTCGACGGCGTTCCTGACCGCACCGGCGGTGACCTCCTCGCAGCGGCAGACGACGGTGTCGTCGGTGACCTGCTCCGTCCAGTGCGCGGGCGGGACGTGGACGGTGTCGAGCGCGGCGAAGAACTCCCGCGCTCTCCTGCGGGACCTGGCGGCGCGCGCCCATGCGCGGGGGTCGAGCCGCGTCCCCGTCAGCCGGGCCGCGGCAGAGCGTCCCGCGATGTGTCCCTCGGCGAGCGACAGCGCCGCGCCACCGATGCCGGTGGTCTCGCCCGCGGCCCATACGCCGGGGACGTCGGTGCGCTGCTCCTCGTCCACCGCGACGTTCAGGCCGTCGATACGGCAGCCGAGCGACTCGGCGAGGTCGATGTGCGCCAGCATGCCGTGGCCGACGGCGAGCGTGTCGCACGGGACGCGCCGTTCGGTGCCGGGCCTGACCCGTCCGTGCGTGTCGAGCGCGGCGACGGTCACGGCGTCGAGCCGCTCCTCGCCGTGTGCCGCGACGACGGTGTGGCGTGGAAGCAACTTGACATGGTGTCGCAGGAGTTGGGCGCCGTACCGCACCCCCTCGGCGAGCTTCCCGGGCTGTGCGGCCAGTGCCACGGGCCGCCGCAGGAACGCCTTCGGATCGGCGGACTCGACGAGGGCGGCGACCTCGACCCCCGCCGCGGCGAGCCCGGTCGCCACGGGCAGCAGCAGGGGCCCGGTCCCCGCCACGACCACCCTCTGCCCGGGGACGACGAGCCCGCCCTTCAGCATGGCCTGCGCACCACCGGCGGTGACGACTCCGGGAAGGGTCCAGCCCGGGAACGGCAACACCTTCTCGTACCCGCCGGTGGCGAGAAGCACGGCGTCGGCGCGGACGGTGACGGGCTCCTCCTGGAGGGGTCCGAGCAGCGCGTGCACGACAAAGCCGACGGGTACGGCGGGTACGACGCACCACACGTGATGGTCCGCCAGATGCCTGATCGTGCCCGCCTCGACCCGCGCGGCCAGTGCGTCCTCAAGGCGCCGCCAGGTCCGCCACTGATGGTGCAGCGCCTCCGGGCGCCGGGCCCCGAGCCCCGCCGGGGGCCGCCGGTAGAACTGGCCGCCCGCTCCGGCCGCCGAGTCGATCAGCGTGACACGGACACCGTGCGCCGCGGCGGCCAGGGACGCGGCCAGCCCGGCCGGCCCCGCGCCGATCACCGCGAGGTGCGGTCGCTCAGTCGCCATGGCCTGTCCCCTCCTGCATACGGATCGTGTCGCCCGCTCGGACCGGCACCAGGCAGGCCCGCTGGTTGGGACGGTCATTGACGGTCACCAGGCAGTCGAAGCAGACGCCGATGCCGCAGAAGACGCCGCGCGGGCGGCCCGCGCCGCGGGTGGCGCGCCAGGAAGTGACGCCCGCCGCCCACAGTGCTGCGGCGACGGTCTGCCCGGGCAGCGCGGCGATCTCGCGGCCGTCCAGGGTGACGGTGAACCCGGGGCCCGGCTCGGCCCCGACCAGCTCCAGGGGATTCACCCGGTCTCCTTCGGGAAGCGGTCGGGCCGGAACGGCGTGAGGTCCAGGTCGGGTGTCCTGCCCGCGACGACCTGCGCGATCAGCCGCCCGGTGCCGGTGGCGAGGCCGATTCCCGCGCCCTCGTGCCCACAGGCATGGAAGAGCCCGGGCACCCGTGGATCGGGGCCGATCGCGGGCAGATGGTCGGGCATGTACGGGCGGAAACCCAGGTACGTCCGCAGAGCCCGTACGTCGGCCAGGAACGGAAACAGCCGGGTCGCCCCGGCCGCCAGCGCCCGTACGGCCGGCAGTGAGAACGACCGGTCGAAGCCGACCCGTTCACGACTCGCGCCGATCAGGATCGGCCCCGCCGCGGTGCCCTCCACGACGGGTGAGGTCCCCAGCGCGGCCGAGTCGCTGGCCACGTCGGCGACGTAGTCCGCGGCGTACACCTTGTGCCGCACCCGGCGCGGCAGTGGTTCGGTCACCAGCACGAAGCCGCGTCGGGGCAGAACGGGCAGGAAGACGCCCGCGAGGGCGGCCACGTCGGCGCCCCAGGTTCCGGCGGCGTTGACGACCACCGGGGCGTGGAGGTCACCACGGTCGGTCCGCACGCCGCGCACCGACCCGTCCGCCGTGCGCAGCACCTCGGTCACGGTCCGCCCTGTCAGGAGCCGCGCCCCCGAGGCCCGTACCAGGTGCGCCGCGGCGAGTGCCGGCATCACCTGGCTGTCCTGGGGGTAGTGCACGGCGCCCGTGAGGCCGGGTGCCAAGTGGGGCTCCAGGGTGTGGAGTTGGTCGGCGGCGACCGGCACCGCCTCGACCCCGGCGGCTCGTTGTCCCGCCGCGAAGGTCTCCAGCGCGGCGAGCCCCTCGGGCGTGGCGGCCACGACGACGCCCCCTTTGGCCTCGTACTCGACGGCCTCGCCCAGTTCCTCCGCGAGGTCGGCCCACAGGCGTCCCGACAGCAGGGCGAGGTCGAGTTCAGGCCCGGGTTCCTTGTCGGAGACGAGTAGATTGCCCTCACCCGCGCCGGTGGTCCCGCCGGCCACCGGGCCGCGGTCCACCAGAGCGACGTCGAGACCCGCCCGCGCGGTGTACAGCGCGCAGGCCGCGCCGACCATTCCGGCTCCGACGATCACGACATCACAGGTCAGCCGCTCGCTCACGCCAGTACTATGTCACATGCTTCTCTGCTCGGGAAGCACAGCCGGGAACAGTCCACGGCCGAGCGCGGCACCTCAAAATGAGAGTGAATACCTCAACATGAGAGCGCAAATGAGAGTGAATACCTCAAAATGTTAGTGACGCAGGTCACTCTCAGGAGGTGGGCACATGCTGCCACGGCGATTAGCGCTGGTCACAGCTCCGCGGGCGGATGAGGCGTTCGCGTCGTGGGTGGATCGGATGGCTCGCGCGAACCGATGTCCGTCGGCTGAGGTCGCCGACCTGCTGGGGCTGCGCCTTCGGGGGGTGTATGCGAAGGCCCGGCCCCCTGTGTTCGGAGTGCAATGTGATGAGGCGGTCCGGCAAACCGTGTACGCAGCGACGGGTGTCCCTGGCGGCACGGTGGACAGGATGCACCTGTCGGTTTTCGAGGGTGGGCCGCTGAGCGTGGCGGCGGTGCTCTCCGCGGACAAGGCACACTGGCCGTCGGCAACCCGGGAGTGGGTGGAGGTGTACGGCAGCCGGGCCTGTCCGTGCTGTCTGCTGGCATCGGGTGGGGTGTGGCAACTGTGGTGGAAGCTGTCGTGTGCGGCGGTGTGCCCCAAGCATCGGGTGACGCTGCTGGATCGGTGTCCAGCGTGCGGTTGGGTACTGAGATGGGGTGGGGACCGGCCTCGGGTCATGCCGGCACAGTGGGTCAGGTCGCCGACGTGCTGCGCGAATTCCGTTCACGGGAAACCGTGCTCGCAGTGGCTGCCCGCGATTCGCGTGGGCCAGGCGGACAAGCGGACGGTCGCCGCGCAGCGGCGATGGCTGGACACCGCGTACAGCCGGGCCTGCCCCTCGCTGGGAGGCGTGAACGTGTCGGCAGGAGAGTGGTTCGCGGCGTTCCGAGCATGTGTGATCTTGTTGCGGCTCGGACTGCCCCAGATCCTAAAACGTCTACCGAACGTGCCTGACTGGTGCGGTCGCGCCCTTCTGGATGAACGCATCGAGCGCGACGTGTACCGGAACCAGTTTGGTTGGGGTCCCGCTTCGGCCGGAGCTGCGGCAGCGTTTCTCACGGTGGTGACCCCTCTTCTGGCTGCGGCTGACATGCGGAAGTTGACTCGGCGGTTGGCGCCGTTGGTGCGGACGGCGGTTGAGGAAGGCTGCTTGACGGCCCGGCCGTTGGCACGGCTCTCGGTGCCGGAGGTTTTCGCGGAGGCAGTGGCGGCGCAGGTGCCGGTGGGACGTTCGGCAAGGAGTGCGTGAGGAGGAGGTGTTCGCGGTGAGCAGTGATACGGAAGCACCGGAGCCATCCGTTCGAGACATCGACCTAGTGCGGGTACGGTACGTCGATTCTGAGGGGGACGAGTATCTGGTGCGGCTGGAGGAAGCCGCTGACGTGCCGTTCGAGAACGGCAGGATGGCGCGGGCCATCCCCAGCCACAGGGACCAAGGGCACATGCCGGGCCAGTACTTGGTGGCGAAGTGGGGTGACTTCGTCGACTACGAGAGCGTGCTGGAGTCGAAGTGGCTGACGCTGCTGGACTTCGACCCGCAAGTGACCCGTACTGCTTTAAAACCCCTTCACAGTCGCCGACCTCGCCCGATGCGTCCGACCGGACGACCGTCCGGCATCATCGGGGCCTGTGCTCGTACGGATGATCTACCTACTCGCCACCAGGATCTTCGCCTGGCAGGTTCTGCTGTGCCGGTCCTCCGCAGCCAAGAACGCCGAGATACTGATTCTCCGGCACGAGGTCGCAGTGCTGCGTCGCCAGATCAATGCCCCGAAGCCGACCTGGCCGGACCGCGCCGTGTTCGCAGCCCTGGCCCGACTGCTGCCGCGGATCCCGCGCGGCCACCGGATCGTCTCTCCGCGCACCCTACTAGCCTGGCACCAGCGGCTGGCCAAGGAGAAGTGGACACAGCCAGCATCGCCGGGACGTCCACCGATAACCGAGGAACTGTACAACCTGATCATCCGGCTCGGCGTCCAGAACCCCCGCTGGGGCACCCGCCGCATCCACGGCGAACTACGCCGCCTCGGCCACAGGATCAGCGCGGCCAGCGTCCGCCGCATCCTGCGCCAGGCCTGCCTGGGACCCGCCCCGCGGCGCCAGTCGATCCGTGACGAATGGGCGGCGTTCCTCAAAGCCCAGGCCAGCGGCCTGCTCGCAACGGACTTCTTCCACGTGGACACCATCGGCCTGCAGCGCCTGTACGCCTTGTTCGTCATGGAGGTCCGCACCCGCACCGTGCACATCCTCGGCGTCACCGCCCACCCCACCGCCGCCTGGGCCACCCAGCAAGCCCGTCAACTCCTGTGGCAACTCGGCGACCGTGCTGACGAGTTCACCCACCTTATCCGCGACCGCGACACCAAGTTCACCAGCGCGTTCGACGCCGTCTTCGCCAGCGAGGACATCGCCGTGACCAAGATCCCGCCGCGCAGCCCGAACTGCAACCCCCACGCGGAACGCTTCGTGCGCTCCGCGCGGGAGGAGTGCACCGACCGGCTCCTGATCTACGACCGCGGCCACGCCGAGAAGATCCTCCACGAGTACGCCACCCACTTCAACCGGCACCGGCCCCACCAAGGCCGAGAACAACTCGCACCCCTCGACGACCCCAACGTCATCCCCCTCCCCGCCGCCCGGATCGAACGCCGACATGCCGTCACCGGCCTGATCAACAAGTACCATCGAGCAAGCTGATCAAGACGTAACGCCGCAGGTCAAACCCGGTGAAGCCATTTTGAGGCACTACGAGTCCCGCAGCCTGTTGCGGGAACCGTCACTCACCAGCCGCGGCGCCACCCCCGGCGTATGCACGTGTCGCGAAACCTGAGCCGCTCGACGTACCGTTCGAAGCAGCGTTCCACTGCCGCAACAGGCTGTTGACCGCCTGACGGCCGGAACGGTTGGAACCGACGGTGGACTGAAACGGTCCGAAGCCGACCAAGTGCACGCGCGGTTCGCCGGCCACTTGGGTGCCCCGCATCGTGATCCCACCGAACTCGTTGCGCAGCCCCAGAGGTTCCAGGTGCGCCAGGGCGGCCTTGAACCCTGTGGCCCACACGATCGCGTCCACCGGGGTGAAGGAACCGTCCGCCTCGCGGACGCCGTTGGGTTCGATGGCGGTGAACATGGGGTGACGCTGCAGTGCCCCGCGTTCCTTCGCCGCCAACGCGTACGGAGTCCAGGCCAGGTGGGTGTAGGAGACGACGCTGCCGGTGGGCCTGCCTGCTTCGACATCGGCGGCGACCTTGGCGACGATCTCACGGCCGGCGACCTCGGCCTCGAACTCACCGTCACGGAAGACGGGTTCGCGACGCGTGTACCAGAACGTGGTGGCCGCCCGTGAGATCTCCTCCAGCTGCTGGAGTGCCGAGATGCCACCGCCGACGACGGCGACCCGCAGCCCTGCGAGCTGGTCGGCCGAGACGTAGTCGTGGGTGTGCAGCTGGATGCCGGTGAAACGCTCCTGCCCCGGGTAGCGGGGACGGACGGGGTTGGTCCAGGTCCCGGTGGCGTTGATGATGGCCCGGGCGGTCCATCTCCCTGCGCTGGAGTCGACCACCAGCTCCCCTTCGGGCCGGGCGTCCACACGCCGTACGGCGGTGACGGTCACCGGCCGCAGGATCGGCAGATCGGTCGCGTGCTCGAAGGCAGCGAAGTAGCGCGGCACCGCTGTACGACTGGGCTCGTCGGGGTCGACGGGCGGTTGCGGGAATTCGGGTAGGTCGAAGATGCCGTTCACGGTCGCCATCCGTAGCGACTCCCACCGGTGCCGCCAGGCCCCACCGGCTGCCGGTTCGGCATCGAGCACCACGAAGGTCCGGTCGCCGTCCGGGCCGTCCGTGCCGGTCAGGGCGCTGGTGAAACCGCGCCGCTTCAGGTGGTAGGCAGCCGAGAGCCCCGACTGCCCTCCGCCTATGACCACCACCGTCGCGTGCCCACCGGCTCGCTCGGGCCCCGCTGGTTCCCGTGCCGGGGTGGATACGTCAGCGTACATCGGCCCGGTCACCGGCCTGGGGGCGCGCGGTTCTGCCGGTGGCCAGGCGCATGAGATCGGTGTCGAAGTCGACGTCCTCGATGCTGCGTTCGGCGCGGGTGGCGTTGCCGCCGAACGCGTGCTGGTAGCCCGCCCAGTTGCCGTCGGCGATGTCGCGGCCGACGCCGCTGCGCAGGACGGCGGCGAGTTCGCCGGCCGCGCGGGCGATGCGCTTGCCGAGGTCGGTCGAGCCCCAGTCCTCCGGTGCGGCGTACAGGGAGGTCGGCATCGGGATCGCCCGTAGGAACGCGAACAGCGGCCGGAGGTGTTCGTCGACGACCATGCTGTGCCTGGCCGAGCCGCCGGTGGCGGCGAGGACGACCGGTTTGGCTATGAGCAGGTCGTTGTCGATCAGGTCGGCGAACGACTTGAACAGGCCGCTGATCCCTGCCTTGTAGACCGGGGCCGCGGCGATGATCGCGTCCGACTCGGCGAGCTGTGCGATGGCGTCCCGCACCTTCGGGTCGAGCAGCCCCGAGACGATCGACCGTGCGATCTCGACGCCGATAGGTCCCAGATCGATCGAGCGCACGGTCGCGGCAATGCCGATGTCACGGAGGGCGTCGATGCTCTTCTGGGCGATCCGGTCGGCCAGCAGCCGGGTCGAGGACGGATCACTCACCCCGGCATTGACGACCGTGAGGATGAGGCCTTGTCGGGGGACGACGGGCGGGTTGTTCATGCGATGTTCCCTGGGTCCGGCTTCGAGTGCTGCGAGGTTGTCGGCGGGGCTGCGGCGGTAAGCGCCTTCCCGAGCTCGCGCAGCGTTGTCAGTTGTGACGGGGTGAGCGCGCGGGTCATCGCTGTCGCGACGTGTCGCGCGTGTGCGCGACCGAGGCGCCGCTGAACATCGCGTCCCTCACTGGTCAGGACGATGCGGCAGGCACGGCCGTCGTCGGGATCCGCGAGACGCTCGACAAGGCCGCGCTTCTCCAGCCGCGCCACCAGCCGGGAGACCCCCGCCTGAGTCAGCAGGACGTCGTCGATGAGATCGGTGATGCGCAAACCGTCCTCGGCGTCGGAAAGGGCATAGAGCACGCCGTACTCCCGGGGCGGGAAGTCGCCCCAGTCGCCGCAGAACTCGAACTCACGCGCGAGGGTCGCCTGCGCCCTGAACATCGCTTCCCAGGCCTCGTTCGCCAACCTGGTCAAGCCCCTGGTTGCCTCCATCACGGCCCCACCGGGAGGCGAGCCGCCGTGTTCGGGTCACTGTCCTGGTAGGGCGAGGTACCCGAGAGGTTGTCGCCCCGGTTGGGGTTCGGCCGCAGCTGGCGCGGTTCGGCGTCACCGTACTTGGCCTTGACCAGCGAAGCGTGCGTCGGTGCGTCCGGGACGCCGGGCTTGCGGCGCGCCTCCATCTCCTTGCGCAGTACCGGGACCACCTCGGTGCCCAGCAGCTCGACCTGTTCCAGCGCCATGTCGAGCGGGAGGCCGAGCGCGTCGATGTTGAAGAGCTGGCGCTGGTAGTCACCGAATCCCTCTTGGAAGGTGAGCACCTTCTCGATGACCTCTTGCGGGCTGCCCACCGTCAGCGGCGTGCCGGCCATGTAGTCCTCCAGCTTCGAGCCGCGGAACATCGGGAAGTTCTCGAAGTAGGGCCGGTAGGTGTTGACCGCGTCCTGGGAACGCTTGGCGATGAACGCCTGGCCGCCCAGCCCGACGATGGCCTGCTCGGCGGTTCCGTGTCCGTAGTGCTCGAACCGCCGCCGGTAGAGGTCGACGAGCGGTTTGAAGTGGAAGTTCGGGGCCAGGATGTGGTTGGCGAAGAACCCGTTGCCGTAGTACGCCGCCTGCTCCGCGGTCTCAGGGGTACGGATCGAGCCGTGCCACACGAACGGCGGGACGTCGTCCAGCGGACGCGGGGTGGAAGTGAAGCCCTGCAGCGGGGTGCGGAACTGGCCTTCCCAGTCGACCACGTCCTCGCGCCACAACCGGTGGAGCAGGTTGTAGTTCTCCAGGGAGAGCGCGACGCCCTGGCGGATGTCCTTGCCGAACCACGAGTAGACCGGGACGGTGTTCCCGCGTCCGAGCATCAGGTCCAGCCGCCCCTTGGCGAGATGCTGCACCATCGCATAGTCCTCGGCGAGCTTCACCGGGTCATTGGTCGTGATCAGGGTCACGGATGTGCTGAGGATGATCCGCTCCGTCAGCGCCGCGATGTGAGCGAGCAGCGCCGGCGGCGAGGACGGCACGAAGGGTGGGTTGTGATGCTCACCCAGCGCGAAGACGTCGAGGCCGACCTCGTCGGCCCGCCGGGCGACCTTGATCATGTTGCTGATCCGCTCCGCCTCGCTCTGGGTGTAACCCGTCGTGGGGTCGGCCGAGACGTCTCCGACACCGAAGATGCCGAACTGCATGGCGCACTCCTCGCTGATACATGACTTCGCATGCATTCCAAACAACATGACGGCGCATGCATTCCCGGCCTGTCCGAGCGGCGCTGTGATCCCGGTCATAGCCCGTACGGCAACTCGGCTTGTCGTCGGCGTGCGGGACAGCCCGGTTCTGGCGAGGCATCCGTCCATGTGACTGATCTGGAGGTCGGAACGGGGTGGGTATCCGGGCGCCTCGACCGTCGAAGAGCCGGGTGACCACCGCGTCGAGCAGGTTCTTCCCCTGCTTCGCGGCGGTGGACAGGTGGTCTGCGGGTATCGATACAGCAGGCTGCGTCGCCTGCTGCGTGTCGGCGCGTCGCCTGTGCGCCTCGTGCGCGCGACCCACGCCCGGACCTGCACCTTGTGTGCCTCACGTCACGCGGGATGTCGGCTCTTTGGTGGTCTCCCCGGAAATATCAGCAGACCTTTCTCCAGTTGTTGCTCACATCCGGGGGCGTTCTGGAGGTTGATATGGACAACCGTCATGGGGGTCAGGAGGGGGAACCGCGATGAGCCACCTCACTCCGGGAATCTTCCGCAGCTGGCCCGACCGTCCGATGGCGGCCACCGCGCCGCGCGAAGCATGGCAGCGCGCCGGGTTCGTCCTCCTTGCGGTGGGCCTGGACACGGCAGCCGCAGCGATGCTGCTGAGCCGACACCTTCCCAGCGCCCTGGCCGGTGTGCTCCTGGCCGGTCTCGGCTGGTTCGCCACCGGGCGCATCGCGAACCGGTACCCCGCGTCGTCACGCAGTGTTCTCGAGGAATCGAGACGCCGATGAGCCACGCGATCGAGTACTCAAGGGCAGCCACCTCCACGGATGCCCGGACACCGACACCCGCGGCCACCGTGGGCCGCGCCAGGCGCAACGACCCGCAAGAGCGCCGCCGACGGCACACACTCGAGTTGCTCGCGGTGTCCGCACTGAGCCTGGCCCCCTGGACGGTGATACTGGGACTGACCCTGCCATCCGACTACCGAGTCCACGCGTGGCGCACCACCTGGGTCGGCTTCGACATCCTGCTGCTCACCGCCCTGGGAATGACGACCGTCCTTGCGAAGCGCCGCCACCAGGCCGCGATGATTCCCGCAGTGGCGACCGCCGTCCTACTGGTGTGCGACGCATGGTTCGACGTCTCGCTCGATTTGGGCACATCGGCCGTCTGGGCGTCCGCCGCGCTGGCCGTCTTCGTCGAACTGCCCATGGCAGCCTTCCTCTTTTACCGCGTACACACGCTGCTGCGGTCGCCGTGCGACCCGCAACAGGCGACGGACACCGCGTAGCAGGACACACAAGAAATCACGCCGACCCCGGCGATACGGCGCAGCCACCAGCTGAGAGCGAGCCGTCACCGTGGTACGGCGTAAGTACCGTGAGTAGACCCGTGCGGCTGCGTCTGAGCTTCTGACGACCGAGCCAGAAGAACTGCGCACCTGCTTCATGGACTCGGCCACAGGCTGCGTCAAGCACGTGAAAGCTTCAAGCGCCACCGAAGTCGCAACGTAAACATTCGGCTCGTGTGCGCTGGGTGGTCGATTCGGGTGTGCTGTGACGGCCGATGACCGTGCGGGTCGTCGGCTGGCGGAGTGCCGTGCGGCGGCGCGCAGAGCACGGACTCCCAGGTCCTTGATCCGCTGGGGCAGCGAGGTCTCGCCTCGCATCCGGGCCTGGCTGGCGCGGTGGATCAGCTCGCGCAGTTCGTCGGCCAACTGGTTGGGCCAGGTCTGGTTGGGACAGAGCTCGGCGGCCGAGGCGAGATCGCGCAGCACGTGGGCCAAGCACAGCCGGTGATTCAGCTCGCCCAACTTGGCGCTGTCGTATGGCTGGTAGCGGTCATGGACGGCGACCGCGCCCGGTTCGAGGTCCTGCAGCACAGTCTGGCGGAAGGTGCGCATCAGCGGTCGCCGAGCAGGGAGTGTGAAAGCCTGGTTTCGGATCGCTGATCTGCGGCCTTTCGCTGCGCGTCGGGTGTGGACCGGGTCATGATCGAGGTCCATGCGGTGGTCCTGGATCCACCTGCTGACGCGCAGGTCGCCGGAGCCGGCGGGCCTGCGCCTGCTGGGCAATGCAACGAAGGACGTCGAACTCCTGGTGCTGCGGCACCAACTCGCAGTGCTGCAGCGTCAGGTCGGTCAACCGAAGCTGGAAACGGGCGACCGGGTCCTGCTGGCGGCCCTTTCACGGCTGCTGCCCAGGGAGCGATCGCCGTCTCTGCAGCCACAGTCCGGGCAATACTGCAGCAGGGCAACCTTCCACCCGCGCCCCAGCGGGCGCGCGACACCTGGGCCTCACGGAGGAGCGAGGGCCGGCGCCGCCGATACGGCCGGAGCCGGTAGCAGCTGGCAGAGCCGGCCCGGCGGATCTGGGCTTGAGGACGAGCTTGCCCGTGGTCTGGCCGGTCTCCAGAAGACGGTGGGCCTCGGCGGCCTCGGCGAGGGGCAGCGTCTGAGTGGCCGGCGTGCGCAGCTCGCCCGAGGCGACCCGTCCCACGAGCGGGGGCGAGGAACGGGCCACCGTTCCTCGCCCCCGTCGCCTGACGGTGGTCAGTTCATCCTCAGTAGGAGAACTGCTGGATCTCTTGGCGGTTCACGCCGATCGTGTATCCGGTGCGGGTGGCGGGGTCCAGCTGAATGGACTGTCCGTCCTGGAAGATAGGCGCGTTGAGCCCCGGGAAGGACATCAGCGGGCTGCCGTCGGAGTACGTGTAGGCGCCGTTGATCGTCTCCACACGCTTGCCGGTCGTGAGGTCCACGACGTCCGTCTGCCCCACCGCGTCGTTGTCGAAGACCAGCGTCGGATGCCCGTAGAGGTGAACGCCATCGGGCCCGACGAACTTCTCGAAGGCGAGGTCGCGCCCACCGTCAAGGGTGAATTCGAGACCCAGGTCCTGGCGGACCGTGACCGGATCGGACGAGTCCGTGGGGTCGATCTTGGTGATCACGCTGGGAGCGAACTGCTTTGTGCTCCATCCCGTGTTCGACGCGCTGTAGGCGTTGCCCGCATCATCGATCGCGACGCCCTTAGCGCACCGGGAGGTGTCCCCAGCCAGAGTGGCGGTGCCGGAATCGAGGTCGACGCGAGGTGCGGACACGCTGCCCGAACAGAGCCGGTCACTCCCGGGCAGCACGACGACCGTGCCGTCCTTGGGGTCGACGGCCATCTGCGAATAATGGATGCGGGCAGCGCCCGGATCGGTGACTCCCGCGCCGGAGACCGGGAGCGGAACCTCCGCGGAGGATGCGCCGGTCGTCAGACTGATCGGCAGCAGGACGTAGACATCGTCGGACGTCCGGTGGAGCAGAACGACGCCGCGGTTCCGGGCGGAATCGAGCCGGCCGTTCACGAAGGTGTAATCGGATGCGGACAGTGTCTGCTGGGTGACCATCGTCCGGCTCGCCGTGTCCCAGACCTGCAGGTCGACGTCGCCGTTCGGCTTGGCCTGGTGCGCCACGAGGGCCCGGTGGGTGGTGGCCGACGCCCCGATCACCGCGTAGGTCGCACCGTAGGTCGCACCGGAGGGGTTGGTGCGGTCCACGGTCAGGGCGGCCCCGTAGGTGCCGGTCGCCGGGTCGTACGGCTTCACCATGGCCACACCGTTCCGGTCTATCAGGGAGACCAGCGAGTCCTGGCCGGCGAAGGCGAAGTCGACCACCCGGGCGTCGTCCGGAACGAGCCCGTCATCGGCCTCCAACTCCGCGCTCGGCGATGCCTGCCCGATGACGTGGTGGTCGCTGTCCAGGGCGAGCACGCGTACGTTGTACAGCTCGGACAGCGGCAGCCCCAGCTTCAGGACGTCGAGACGGGCCGTGCCCGAGGTTCCGGGCAGCGTCTGGTGGAGGGTGGACGGCGTGTTGATGCCGTCATTGTCCACCTGGGACCCGTTGGGGTTGTCAAACGTGTTGTACCGGTTGTGGCCGGCTCTCGCCGGACCGGGCGCGGAGAACTCGACTTCGGCGGCGACCGCACCGTGGACGGCGCTGACGTCGTAACCGAGGTGGAGGACCGGGTTGGCACGGTTGACGGTGGCGCTGTGGCCGGCTGCACCGCTCGCGTCGGTGATCAGCGGCGCCGCCGGGCGGGCGGTGTCGGTGCCGATGCGGATAGGAGTGAACTCGGCGTAGACGTTGTCCGCAAGGTTGACGGATTTCTGGATGACGCCGATGCCGTAGAGTCCGGCCCCGCCGTGGAAGGCGCTCGCCGGAATGGTGACGCTGCCGGAGGTGGCTGTCAGCGGCTGCGTCCAGGCCGGGTAGAAGATCGGCCCGAGGTCCGGGTTCCAGTGGCCGACGCCGGACACGGCGATGGCGGGGTTGGACAGGCGGTTGACGCCGGTCAGGTCGTAGTGCACGGTGACCGGACTTCCGAGCGGGGCGACCGCGGGCGCCGTCGGTGCCTTGGCCTCCATGTAGGTGCCGTCGCTGGCTCCGATGGTGACGGTACGGTCGGCGCTCGCCACCACGTGCCCCTTGATCAGGACGTCGTAGCGGAGCTTGACGCTGCGGTCACTCGTGGACACGACCGGGAGACCGGCCGCGGCGAGCAGCTGACGCGGGGTCACACGGATGGCCGGGGTGTTGGACCGCCACACCGTGGAGCCTTCGGTGAGCCGGTACTGGGCGACCGCCCCGCTGGGCAGGCCCGTGACGTCGCCGGCGAAGGTGACCGGACCCACCAGGCCCTCGCCGTTGCCGCCGGAGGCGACGTCGCCGAGGTCGATGTGCTGTGGATCGGTCGTCTCCGTGAACATGCCGCCGAGGCTGCCACGGGTCACCCGGTGGGCGACCGACAGCCGCACCAGGGCGGGCTTGGCCTTGAGCTTGTCACCGAGGGCTGCCTGTGCGGCTGCGGAGACGTCGATCTGCGGTCCCACATGCACAGTCCGGTCGATCTGCCGCGGGCTGGAGACCGGTCGCCCGGTGCGCTCGAGCAGGTCGCGGACATCGGCGGGCGTCAGGTGGTGTCCGGCCAGGCGGGACGCCTGCAGCACCACGGCCGCGGCTGCGGCGATCTCCGGAGCGGACGCGGACGTGCCGCCGTTGAGGACCACCTGCACGTCCGAGGGGCCGCCGGCAGGAGCGAAACTCGTCTCGACGGGGTGGAGGAACGAGGGGATGTTGTCGCTGGGCGCGGAGAGGTTGACGCGGCTGCCGAAGCCGGACGAGAACGTGCCGAAGCCGCTGATGCGGGTCTCCGCCACGGTGGGGCTGCCCGCCGGGCCGGCGAGCGTGTCGTCCAGGGTGGTGCCGCCGGCCGCGATGGCGCCGGTGTCCGGGTCCCGTGAAGGCACCGACGACATCTGGACGTCGTCGAGGCTCGTCGCCGCCGCGTCGTCGGCAGCCAGGTCGGTGGGTGTGCTGCCACCGTCCGGGCCCACCGCCGCCGAGGTGAACAGGCGGGTGCCATCGTTGGAGGAGATGACCACCGTGATGCCGTCTTGCTTGACTATGTGCTCGACGACGGCGCGGACGACCGGGTCGTCCTCCAGGTAACGCCCCGCGAAGCCGAGGGCGTCAGTGCCGAAGCCGAGGCTGGCGGTGATCACATCGGGGCGGGGCGACTGGTTGGCCGCCGCCATGAGCGCGGACACTATCTGGTCGGTCGTCGGGGTCTGCGGGACCACGAGACGGTACTTGGCCCCGGGCGCGATGCCGAGCAGATCGGTGTAGCCGCTCCCTTCTCGGCCAGGCCGCTGCTGGTCGTGCGGCAGCGGGCTCATGACGCTGAAGTCCATCAAAGCCTCGCCCAGCCCGGGGTCCTCACCCTGAACCGCGGCGGAGCCGCTGAGGCCGCCCTGCCCATCGGACACATAGGTCGGGATGAGCGGCATCGACGGCAGGTCGAGATAGCGCTGGCCATCCTTCAGGATGGTGGTGGCCCCGCTTCTGACAGCGACGGCGTTGCTGCCGTCCAGCATCGACTGGTCCACCAGGTCTCCGATGGAGACGTTGGTGATGATCTCGCCGGCCCCCGGTTCCTGTCCGAACCTGCCCTTGAGCGTCGCGAAGGCGCCCGTCGCGTTGACCCCTCCGGCGTTGAGCAGCGCCTGAGCGGAATCGGCCAGTGCGTAGTTGGTCGGAATCCCGCTGGGGTCGGGGCTGGTCCTTGTCGCACCCGACGGCGTCGCGTGAGCCTGCGCTGCCCCCGCCCGTGCGGCGGCCTTGACCACGGACGCGGGTAGCGGCGGACTCGGGGTGTCGAGTGTATTGACATAGCGGTTCGGCTCCGCGTACGCGACGCCGCGCGTCGTGCGCAGCCTCTTCGCCACCGCCTCGGAGTCGCGGTCTGTCGTCTGGAGCACATAGGTGCGCGAGAGAGCGGAGCCTGCGGACGGTTGGGAGGCGGCGTTGTCGCGGGGCGCAGTCCCCGAAGTCTGGGACAGTGCCGGGACGACGGTGCGCATCGTCTTGGCGCCGACCGCACGAAGGGCGGAGTTCACCGTCGCGTTGTCCGTCTGCGGAGTCCATGTGGACAACCGATGGCCGGTCAGCGGCTTCCCGGTGACCGCGGTGCCCGCGGCCAGGGTCACCACGACCTGTCCGGGCACCTTCCCGTTGCGCTGTCGGGGCTGCTGAGCCGAAAGGCCTTTGCCAAGTGGCGTCTTGGCGGCGGGTGCTATGGAGGCGGAAGGCCCGGTCGAGACCGGAGCCGGAGAAGGGGCAGCAGAGGCGGAGGCGGCCGCCGCAGACGTCGAAGGGAGCATGGCGGCACTGGTGGCCATGACTGCGAGAAGGACGGTACTGAGCCGCCTCCCCGGTCTATGGACACGATTCATTGAGGAACCTCCTGCAGGTTGAGCCAACGCACCGCAGAGCAAGGCGCGGTCGCCCGAGAGATGTGGATTGCAAGGTTCCGGAGGAAGGGCTCGGACCACAAGATCTTCGGGATGGCGAGCTCGCGCCATGTGGCGGAGATCCGCCAGACGATCGGCTTCTGTGACCTGTTCGTCATCTCGCGCCGATTCGGGCCAGTTGGATACTGCTGCTTCCGGGCCACGGGGCACGGCCGCCTGTGACTCTCGGAGGGCCAAGGTCCACAACGGCCGCTGCGATGCGTCTTCCGGGTCGATGCCGCCGCCGTCGAGCCGTTGGGGGTGGTGCCCCGGTGTCGGACCGAGTGCTACGAATGCGGCCGACGGACCCGAACCGCCGTGGATCAGCGTGGCCCGGCCCCAAGGTCAACAGTTCGCGTACCGACGTCCGTCGGGGCAGTCGGCCCGGGCGAGCGCCGGACCAGCAGGGGATGCAGCCGGTCCCAGGCGGTGGCGACGACCTTCCCATAGTGGGTGGTATCGGTCACCGTGGTGATGGGCGGGGCAGGTTGGGTGGCAGGATCCTCGAACTTGAACTCCGTCCCGCGCTTGGGCTTGCGCCCGCGCTTTCCCGTCGGCTGCGACGGGGTCGGGAAGTACAGGACGGGGCGGCCGCGAAGGCCCCTTACTGGCTTTGCGGCCTTACGAAGTTCTTACGAAAGCGAGCGCCACATGAAGCACGAGGCGTGGTGAACGGCTACTGATCCACAGCTCTTGAGAATTGCTCGCCGCAGGGCGCTCCTCGGTTTCATAGGAAGCCAAGTCCGTTTCCGGTAGTGGCCTCGTCCGGGTGGGTGAGGAAGCCTTGGCGGGCGAGGCGGCCGTGGGTGACGTTCATGTCCGGGTCGTCGGTGGGCAGGCCGAGTAGCCGTGCCGTGCACGATCTGCTGGTAGGCGGCGCCTTGGGTGTGAGGACCGAACCGAGATCGGATATTCGGTGTTCTGCCCGCCCCATGAGGACACAAGATGGCGCGCATGACTTTGGCCACCCCCATACTGCACACCGCTCGCCTGCGGCTGCGCCCCTTCACCGACGCCGACGCGGACCGCCTCTTCGCGCTGCACAGCAGCACTTACGTGATGCGCTACTGGGACTCCCCGCCGTGGAACGAACGGGCCCGCGCCGAGCGCTTCATCGCGATGTGCCGGAAGATGGCGGACGAAGACACCGGGGCGCGGGTGGCCATCGACCGTGCTTCTGACGGGGCCTTCGTCGGCTGGTGCGGTCTGACCGGATGGAACCCGGACTACCGCAGCGCGTCGTTGGGTTATGTCCTCGACGAAGCGATGTGGGGCCACGGCTACGCGACGGAGGCCGCGCACGCCTTGCTGCAGTGGGCATTCGACACACTGGACCTGAATCGAGTTCAGGCCGAGACCGATACGCGCAACGTGGCATCTGCCCGGGTCCTGGAGAAGATCGGATTCGTGCGTGAAGGGACGTTGCGGGAAGACTGCGTCGTGAACGGCGAGGTATCCGACTCGTGGGTGTTCGGGTTGCTCAGGCGAGAGTGGCGACCGGTGGCCGTGCCGATACCAGCCCGCGAAGAGCGGCTGTAAGTCTGTTTCTGATAGCGGCCGCGTCCAGGTTGAGTGAGGAAGCCTTGACGGGTGAGGCTTCCAAGGCGGCTGCGGGTGACGTTCATGGCCGGGCCGTCGGTGGGCATGCCAAGGAGTTCGTGCAGTTCACGGACCCGGAACGCCTGATCGAGCTGGGTGTTGAAGGCAGTCAGGATGGCCCGGTAGGCGGTGGCCGACTCGGGCGCAGCAGTTCCTGGATCCGCTGGTCGAGCCCGTCCTGGCGCCATAGCGTGAAGTAGTAGAGCACCGCTGACCAGGCCGGGAGATCGTGGGGCAGGTAGCGCCACTGACAGCCCGTCCTGTTCTGGTAGAAGATCGCGTTCACGACCTCCCGAAGATCACAGTCTCCGGGGTCCCCGGTCGGAGACCGCTCCACCCGGCCCTGCTTCCAGGCCGTGATCATCGGCTCGATCAACGCCCACTGCTCATCCGCCAAGTCGCTCGGACACGATCTTCGCTCCATGCTTCGCATCTCGGCAAGCGCATGCCGACGCCTGGCCCGTACGGCGATCAGTACCACGAACGAGCGATCACAAACCGAGAGAGAAGGGACTTAACGCCCTCTAGGGACGACACTCTGCTTGACGCCGTCCGGGCGGCACGGACGTGGCGGACCGGGCCGCAGTCGCAGCCGACCATGGTGGATTTCCTGCTCAACGGCTTTGTTATCAGGCTGACCACCGGATATCCGGCTGGGTGCGTGCCACCGGTGTGCCCGCCGAGGTGTGAATGACAGGTGCGCCGCTCGCCACGGTCGAGGCGTCCGCCCCGAATCCAGTGGGCACGGGGGCTGGAGCCGGGAGAGCTTGAGGCGGCGGCGGTTATGGGCACGGTCGCGACACCGACGGCGCCAGGCCGTCTGCCGCGCATATGGGCATGCGTCATGGGACACCTTCCAGTGGAGCGAGTCCGCAAGTGCGGGCGCGCACCGGCAGGCGCCGTCCGTTCGAACGTCAGCAGGACAGTGCCAGGTTCAGCGTGAAAAATGTCACCGGCGACGAACAAAGTACAAGGTTAAACTTCTGGCGGCTCTCCGCCAGCTGGCGGGAGTCGCCACAGAATTGGCGGGACGGTATGGGATTCAGCGTGCTCGGGCTGGCCGAAGAGACTGAACGCGTTTACGTGGCACTGGTTCGGCAGCCGCGGTGCAGCTCTGCGGAGTTGGCCGAGGCCTGCGGCATGTCAGCGATCACTGTGGGAAGACAACTGTCCAATCTGCTCAAGGACGGGCTTGCCGTGCGGGACGCCGGACGCCCGCCACGCTTCACCGCCACGCCCCCGGACGTCGCCGTCACCGCGCTGATAGACCAACGGGAGGACCAGCTCAAGGAGGCACGATCCCTGGTACAGCAGTTGACCGAGACCCATCGGGAGGCAGCCCGGATCAGCCAGCCGGACATGGCCGTGGAACTGCTCACCAACCGCGAGCACATCAGTGACGCAGTCCGCCGTTTGACCACCTATGCCCGCCACGAGGTGCGTGCATTCGACTGCCCGCCCTATGTCGACCGGCCGGGCAGTAATCTCGGCCACCAACTCCAGCAGCAGCAGCGCGGAGTGATCCACCGGGTGATCTACGACCGGGAGGCGGTGGCCTGGCCCGGCAGGCTGCACAACGACATCGTGCCCAGTATCCGGGCAGGCGAGCAGGCACGGGTACACCCCGAGTTGCCCCTCAAACTCGTGATCAGCGACGGCCGGACGGCCATCCTCCCCTTCACCCTCGCGCCCGGTGGCCAGTCGGTCGCCTACTTGATTCACCAATCCCCCCTGCTCGTAGCCCTGGAATCGCTCTTCGAGGCTCAATGGGAGCGCGCTCTGCCGCTGTCGGACACCCGACTCCCACCCGGCGGTAGCGCCACCGCAGCGGAATCCGAGGACGCACAGCCTGACGAGGACACCCGAGCCCTGCTTGCCCTGCTCGCCTCCGGCCTCACCGACGCCGCCATCGCTCGGGCCCAGGGCTGGAGCGAGCGGACCACTCAACGGCGCATCCATCAGCTGATGCGCCGGCTCGGCGCCTCCACCCGCTTCCAGACCAGCCTCACCGCCGCCCGACGCGGCTGGCTGTGACGCCTCGTTCTACGTCACGAGGCGGCGGTGCCGGGACCGACATCGTCAGCCTGACTCAGAGGTCGTTTTCTCCCGTTGTTTCATCCCGGAATCTTCCGTTTGGTCTGCGGTGTCGGGTCGCGCCAGGAGATGGCGTTCTCGCTGGTGAGGCGGCGGGCCATGAGGTCGGTCATGGCGATGTGGATCATGGCTTCGGAGCGGACGGACAGGGTTTCGTAGTCGCGGGCCAGTCGTCGGTGGAGCATGAGCCAGCCGTAGGTCCGCTCGACTGCCCAGCGTTTCGGGATCGGGGTGAATCCCTTGGTCCCGGGCTTGCGTTGAGTGGTTTCCATGTCAATGCCGAGGGTGGCCGCGTGCTCGACGAGGTGCTGACGGTAGCCGCCGTCGACCCACACCTTGCGGATGCCGGGGTGTTCGGCCGCGACCTGGTCCAGGAGTCTGGTGCCGGCGACGGAGTCCTGCACACTCGCTGCGGTGACCAGCACGGCAAGCAGGAGCCCGATGGTGTCGGTGACGATGTTCCGCTTCCTGCCCACGATCTTCTTCCCGGCGTCGATGCCCTGGCCGGCGGCGGGGACGCTGGTGGAGGTCTTGACGCTCTGGGCGTCAATCACACAGGCCGACGGCTCGGCATCCCGCCCCTCCTTCTCCCGCAGGAGCTGCCGGAGCAAGCCGCCCAGCTGCGCGAACACGCCCTCGTCCGCCCACTTGGCGAAGTAGCCGTAGACCGTGTTCCAGTGTGGAAAATCGTGCGGCAGGTAGCGCCACTGAACGCCGGTCCGGTCCACGTACAAGATTGCGTCCATGATCTTGTTCTTTATGGTCTGACCTGGTCACGTTCGGCGATGGTCTCGGGTCGCCTGACTGTTTTGCCCACGTCGTAGCGGGTGGCGGGGTGCCGGTTCTTCGAGCCGGGCGGCCTGCCGGGGCCGGGTCGGTTGGGTTTGGGTGCACGTGCCGGACAGGGCAGGTTGGGGCGGAGGTTCCTGAACCCCCGGCGGACCCGGGCGGGGGTAAGCCGGCCGGGCTCTGCCGGTTTCTCCCCGGGGCGGCGTAGATCCGCAGCCAGCGGGCGGGCGAGGCGGAGTTGTGTGTGGGTGGTGACGATCAGCCAGGTCCACCGGTCTGCCGCCTCGGACGTGCGGAGTCTCGGGCGTGTCCAGCCCAGCGTCTGCTTGAGCATGCGAAAGGTGTGCTCGAGGTCGAATCTGCGCAAGAACGCCCGCCAGCGCAGGTCGACGTCCTCTTCCGGCAGGCCGGTGGCCGACGACCATAGCCAGACGGGGAGCGGATCGTGGCCGCCTGGCAGACGGTCAACTTCCAGGCGGATCAACGTGCCCTCGATGACGGGGAGTTCGCCGGTGTGATCGATCCACGCGGAGCGGGTGGTCAGCCTCGGGTGGATACGGTCCCAGGCCATCGCGCGAGCGGTGCCGTAGCGGTCGGTGACCTGAAGGGTCGCGGCATCCGGCTCACCCCAGGTCTCCGGCTTGGCGAAGCGGAACTCCTTGCCGTGCTTCGGCGGGCGCCCGCCCTGCGGCGGCGAGATCCACGGCACTGGCACCGGCTTGCGCATCACACGATCCGTGCGCATCCGCCCGAGGACTTCCACGGGCAGTCCTTCCAGGAGATAGGCCATGCGCGGGGCGTCGTAACCGGCGTCGAAGACGACCAGGATGTCGCGGTCACCCGCGTGCCAACGGCCCATCTCGATCAGGTCCTCGACCACCCGGCGGACCTGCGCGGCGGTGACCTCGGCGACATCGTCGGCCGGCCCCAGGCGCACGGCGTCCAGGAGCTGGCACCAGGAGGTACGGCCCGACTCCAGCGCGGCGACGAACGAGTAGAGCCAGCCGGGCACGAACTGATCCGAGGAGCGTCCGCTACAGCCGTAGACGTGGCAGAACGGGCGGTCCGCACTGCACGGAGCGTCCGGCCGGAGCCAGTGGGTGACGTCCACGGCCAGTACCAGACGACCGTCGGCGGCCTCGGGTTGCGGCAGCCCGGCCAGCACCTGCCGCAGCCGCGGCACATCAACACCTCCGCTGTTCAGCGCGTCGTACATCGCGCCGTGACCGCGCCGGTGCTCGGCCGTCAGCGTGAGGTCCACCGGCGTGGTCACCGGCCCATCCGCGCACAGCAACGCGTCGGTCAGCTCGAACAGCGTGTCCCCGCGCACGGGCAGGCACTCGAAGAAGTCGTCCCGGAAGTGTGACGCCACCGCGAACGCTTCTTGCCGGGCATCATGATGCAGCAGACTCATTCCCCCACGGCCTTCGTACTGGTCAAGTGCCTCTTTGGTCGGAGCACAGGATCAGACGGAGACCGTGTTCACGTCCCCGGAATCGCTCATACGAGCGATCACGTTCGGGGCATCGTTCGAGGTCAGACCATAAAGAACTTCCCAATGACGATGTCAAGCTGCTGTCGTGACGGTTGGTAGTACCTCGTAATACGCTCCGTCGCGGATCATGGCCCACAAGACGTTGGCTCGTCGACGGGCCAGAGCGAGCAAGGCCTGTTTGTGTCCCTTCCCCTTGTTCCGCTTACGTCCGTAGTAGGCCTGCGAGGCGGTGCAGGTTCTCAGGCTGGCCATGGCGGACAGGTAGAAGGCTCGGAGTAGGCCGCGGTGATAGCGGCGCGGACGGCGCATGTTCCCGCTGACGCGGCCGGAGTCCCGTGGGACGGGCGATAGGCCGGCGAAGGAAGCCAGGCGGTCAGCCGTGCCGAAAGCATCCATGTCTCCGCCGGTAGCGGCGATGAACTCGGCGCCGAGAAGGGCGCCCATGCCGGGCAGACTGCGGATCACGGCGGCGTGACGGTGCTCGTGGAAGCGGGCCTCGATGAGCGTGTCGAGTTCGGTGATCTCCTGGTCGATGGCCAGTACGCCTTTGCGGCTTCGGCGAGCAGCCGCCGCCGTACGCTCGGCGCCAGCCCCGGCCACCGGGTGTCCAGCACCGTGGCCGCCGACTGCTCAGACAGCGGCTCGATGATACGTTCGTATAGCCGGATGTGGTGGACAAAGCCGTCCACCCCGGTCCTGCTGGCGGCCAGGAAGACGATGGTGGTGCCGTCGATGCGGCGGACGGCGAACCCCAACGCGGTCGCGCTGACACGGTCGACCCACTGCACGTTGTCGACGATCAAGAGCAGCGGACCATCGGCCGCGAGGTCGTCGAGCAGGGCGAGCAGGGCCGTCGAGCAGGGCGAGCAGGGCCGTCGAGGCGACCAGCGGGTCCGGCGAGGGTCCCGGCGCGAGGCCGAGGATGTGGTGGAGGGCGTAGCGCTGGCGGTCGGCGAGCCGGCCGGCCCGCTCACGCAGCGGGTAGAGCAACCGATGCAGCGCCGAGAAGTTCATCCCGGCCTCGAACTCCACACCGGAGGCGCGCAGTACACGCCTGCCGACTGCTGTGGCCCGCTCCTCTGCGGCATTCAGCAGCGCGCTCTTCCCCACCCCCGGGTCGCCACGCAGCAGCACGCCGGGGCCGGCCCGGTACTCCCCTGCGAGTAGCGAGTCGATCAGTTCCAGCTCGGCCGTGCGCCCCGCCAGGTCCGCTCCAGGCCTTACAGTCACCCACTGTCAGTCTCGATGCTCTTTGCCAGAAAAAGACTGATGGATCGGCAAGGAGGAGTTCCCTTTACTGTTCATTCGATCTGAGATGATCAACCGGCCGACAGGCGGCGCATCGTCGAGTCCGAGTCCGCAGCCCCGAACAGGCCCTGATGACGCAGCTGGAGCTGCTCGGCCTCCACCAGGCCCTAGTAGAGGCCTAGTAGGGCCTGGTTACCCTGGGTGAGTAGCGGTGTGTCGTCTCTCGGAGTGAGGGGAATGACATGCCGTCCGTGCCCTGCTCAGGTGAAGATGGCGGGCCGGACAGCGGGCACGGCCGGAGATCAATGATCAAGGGCGTGACCTGGTCGGATGATGTATCGGCACCCGCAGTCCTGCGTCCAGGGGCCAGTCCCGCCCTGCACATCACACACCGTGACGAACAGTCAGCGCGCCGGACGAGACGCATCGCTCAAGTTCGAAGACCCCGATATCTGGGAACACCGTGCCGTCCGTGCCGCTGCGGCAGGCCCGCCGGGGACGTGCCCATCGGTCGAGCTGCGGGCCTGTGGGTTACCAGCTGACCTCACGGTCAGCCGGCCAGGGGAACCCGAGGTCGTTGTCGGAGGTGTAGTCCGGGTCGAGGTAGACGTACATCCGGACGATGCGGCCACCGTCGACATCGAACACGCTGCAGAATCGCCCGCCTGGTGTCGTTCCTCCGTTCCAGGTCTTGGTGTCGATGCGGCCTTCGGTGGTGCCCTCCACGACGACCCGGTTTCCGGCCATGGTGAACTCGAGGTCATCCATGTGGTGCCTCAGCTCGTCGATCTTTCCCTGGAATCCAGTCATGCACGCGGCGAACGCATCCCGCCCCCGGCCGACTCCGAAGCCTGGGAAGTAGAACTCGAAATCGTCGCTGAAAAGCTCGAGTATTTTCGGGTCGCCAACATCGACGAGGCCGAAGTACGACCTGATGACAGCTTCCGGGCTGAGCTGGGCGGTCATGATTGACGCAGTCCTTTCCTTCACAGTGCTTTTCCTTCACAGTGCTTTTGACGGCGGGCGGTCCGAGGTCCTGTTATTCGGCGTTGGCCGGTGGCCTGGTCGCCGTGCCGAGGCTGGTTTCGGCGATGCGCGCATAGGCGTCGAGGAATTGGGGCATGTCGACCGACTCGGGGTCCAGGGCGTCGCGTGGGGCGGTTCCCTGAAGAATGCGTTTGATCGGTACCTCGAGCTTTTTTCCGGTGAGTGTGTGCGGTATGCCCGGGACGGCGATGATCTCATCGGGGACGTGCCGTGGTGACGCGTTTTCCCTGATCGCGGTGGTGACGGTGTGTTTCAACTCGGGCGTCAGCTCGGCCGCGCCGGCGAGCGAGACGAACAGTGGCATCCAGTAGCCGCCGTCCGGCAGCTCCACGCCGATCACGAGGGATTCGGCGATCTCAGGGAGCTGCTCGACCACCTGGTAGATGTCTGCGCTGCCGAACCGGACACCGTTGCGGTTCAGGGTGGCGTCCGAGCGGCCGTGGATGATGACGGAGCCGCGGTGGGTCACGGTGATCGAGTCACCGTGCCACCACACGCCGGGGAAGGTCTCGAAATAGGCGCTGCGGTACCGCTGGCCGTCCGGGTCGTTCCAGAAGCCGAGTGGCATGGACGGCATCGGCTCGGTGACGACGAGTTCGCCGACGCGGTCACGGACGCTGTTGCCGTCGTTGTCCCATGCCTCCAACGCGACGCCCAGGCACGGCGCGGTCAGTTCCCCGGCGTAGATGGGCAGCGTAGGCACTGCGCCGGCCAGCCCACTGGCCACGTCGGTGCCCCCGGCAGACGATGTCACGGCGACCTGCGGGCCCAGTTCGCGTGCTGCCCAGAGGGAGGTTTCGGGGGGCAGGACAGACCCCGTTGCGCGGAGGTTCCGCAGCCGGGACAGATCGTGGTCGACGGCCGGGTGCAGGCCGAGCCGGTGGCAGCTGTCCAGGTACGGGGGACTCGTCTGGAGAACTGTGGCGCCGTGCCCGGCGGCCAGCGTCCACAGGGTGTCGGGGGCCGGATATGCCGGGTTGCCGTCGTAGCACACGATCGTGGCCCCGGTCAGTAGCACCGACACCTTGACGTTCCACATCATCCAGCTGGGTGAGGTGTAGCCGAAGTAGGTGTCCTCGGGCTTGAGGTCGTACTGCAGGGTGACCATCTTGAGGTGCTCGAGCAGGATCCCGCCGTGACCGTGCACGATGCCTTTGGGCTTGCCGGTGGTACCGGAGGTGAACAGCACCCACAGCGGGTGGTCGAACGCGACGGGCGCGGGAACGGGTGGGTGGTCGCCGGAACTCGCCTGTTCCCACGGGACGGTTCCCTCCGGGACATCAGGCTCTGATCCCAGCCGGGGGATCAGGATGGTCCCCCGGAGGCTGGGCAGTTCGGTGCGCAGGCGCGCGACGGCCTCGCGCCGGTCGTGGAGCCTTCCGGCATAGCCATAGCCATCGGCCGTGATCAGCACGACCGGGTCGAGTTGCGCCAGTCGCGCCGCGGCGGCCGGCGCCGCATAATCCTGCCCGCAGACCGCCCAGACCGCGCCGATGCTCGCCGTGGCGAGAAACGCCACAACGGCCTCCGGTATGTCGGGCAAGTACCCCACGACCCGGTCACCTTCCTGGACACCGAGTTCGCGCAGGGTGTGGGCCACGGCGCCGACCTGGCGCCGAAGCTCGGCCCAGGACAGGGTGCGCCCGGCCGGGCCGCCGGGTTCGGTCAGCCCGATCACGGCCGCACCGGAGCGCTCGGCATGGCGCAGGACGTGATCGACGTAGTTGAGACGGGCACCGGGGAACCAGCGGGTGTTGGGCATGACGCGCTCGGCGAGGACACGCTCGGCGGCTGTAGCAGCCCACACATCGAAGTAGTCCCACAGGCTGCCCCAGAACCGCTCCAGTTCGGTCACTGACCAGGCGTGCAGGGCGTGGTAGTCCGCAAGCGCCAACCCGTTCCGGTCGTTCACCCAGTGGCGGAAGTGCTCGAGGTTGGCGGCGTCGCGCACGTCCGGGGAGGGAGTCCAGATCGGGGCCAGGTCGGCACCGGGGTAGACGGTGGTCACGAGCCGTCCCCTCCCGCCCGACCGTCAAGACCCGTCCCGGCGGGCTGTCGTTGCGAATGCAGCAGCAAGTCGGTCGACCGCTGGATGTGGTCGGTGAGCGCCGCGACAGCGGCGTCCGCATCTCGCCTGAGAGCGGCTTCCAGAATCGTCCGGTGTTCGGCTTCCACGTCCCGGGTCAGCGCACGGTCGTCCTTGGCCGTCCAGCACCGGTATATCTCGGCCGAGTCCCGCAGCGAGTTGACGATCGTCTTCATCCGCCCATTGCCGCAACCCCCACCCAACGCCGCGTGGAACGCCGAGTGGGCGGAGAGCCACTCCAGCGACGGCGAGCCGTCCGCAGTTCGTCTGGGCAGATTCGCCAGCAGGTGATGGGCCGCGACGAGGCGGGTTTCCCAGGCGAGGTCTCCCTGCTCGATGGAGCTCCGCAAGACCATCGTTTCCAGCAGGATCCGCGCCTCGGTCAAGTCGCGCAGGTCCTCCGGGCTGACCGTCACGACCCGGAATCCGAGCTGTGGTTCCGCGGTGACCAGGCCCTCGCCGACCAGACGCGGCAGCGCCTCGCGGACCACCCCCGTGCTGCACCGGTAGCGCTCCCGAAGCTCCGTGAAACGCAGCTTCGTCCCGGGCGCCCACACCCCGTTGAGGATGTCGGCGCGCAGCAGGCGCTGCACGTCGTCGGTCTTGGACCTGCCTCCTGGTTCCATGGTCGTAGCAAACCATGAATTTCGCAGACTGGCAATAATTACGATGTTCTTGTAGCTTGTCGTCATTCACCGGTGACCTCTGGGCGGTGGCCAGGCGCAGGGCTTCCGGAATCGCCCCACCTGCTGGAGGAATGCATGCGGATCACGAACGTGGAGGGTCGGCTGGCCCTGCTGACCAAAAACGGACTGGCGGACGTCGCCACCCTGAGCGGGGGGCGCTTCGGCCCCGACGTTCAGGCCGTGTACGAGTCGTGGGACGACTTTCGGGACTGGGCGGAGTCGCACGCCGGCGGCGATCCTGACGCGCACATGCCGTCTCCCGCCACGATCGGGTCTCCGACGCCGCAACCACGCCAGGTGTTCGCGATCGGGCTGAACTACCGCGACCACGCACGCGAGGCCAACCTGGCGATACCCGAGGAACCGCCGGTGTTCACCAAGTTCCTCTCATCACTGACCGGACCGTTCGAAGACCTGGTTCTCCCCACCGAGAACGTCGACTGGGAAATCGAACTCGTCGCGGTCATCGGCCGCCGGGCCGAGCAGGTGCGGGTCGAAGACGGCTGGTCGTACATCGCGGGGCTGTCCATCGGACAGGACTACTCCGAGCGGGTGGTCCAGCGCGTCGGCCCGGTACCGCAGTTCTCGCTCGGCAAGTCCTTCCCCGGCTTCGGGCCCATCGGCCCCTGGCTGGTCACCCCTGACGAGTTCGCCGATCCCGATGATCTCGGGCTCGAGTGCACGATCGACGGTGACAGCGTCCAGCAAGGCCGCACCTCGTCGATGATCTTCAGCGTGCCCGAACTGGTCGCCCGGCTCTCCGCCGTCACACCGCTGCTTCCCGGCGACGTCCTGTTCACCGGCACTCCCGCCGGCGTCGGCGCGGCGCGGAGACCCCGTCGTTTCCTCAAGCCGGGAGAGACCGTGCGCAGCGCCATCGACGGGCTCGGCTTCATGAGCCAGACCTGCGTCGCCAGCCGGTAACCTGGAGAAAGAGGCGTCACCATGGCACTGCACCGCTTGACATCCATCACCATCGGCGTTCCCGACGTCGCTGACGTCGCCCGGTTCTACTCCGAGTTCGGCCTGCGCGAGATCGCGCCCCACCGGTTCGCCACGGTAGACGGCGGCGAGCAGCTCACGATCGAGCCTGCCCCCACCCGTCGACTCACCACGCTGGGCGTCGGCGTGGACGATCCGGACGACATCGCCCGGATCGAGGCCTCGCTGCGCGCCATCGACGCGCCGGTGCGCTCGACGGGCGATTCGCTTCACACCGTGGAATCGGTCACCGGGGTCAAGGTGGACGTCACCGTCGCGCCGCGTATCGCCCCGGCCAGGACACCGGACCCGCTGTACAACGGTCCGGGCCGTACCGTGCGAGAGAACCTCCGCGCCCCCGTCGTACTGCGTGCCGAGCCCGTACGTCCCCACAAGCTCGGTCATGTCGTCATCGGATCGGTCGACAAGGAGGCCAGCCAGCGATTCTTCACCGCCGGGCTCGGCTTCAAGATAAGCGACAATCTGGGCGACCGGGCGGCGTTCATGCGCTGCTCCAGCGACCACCACAACGTGCTCGTGCAGAAGGCGCCGGTGAACTTCCTGCACCACACCGCCTGGGAGGTCGCCGACGTCGACGAGATCGGGCGCGGTGCCACGGCGATGCTCGAAGGTCACCCGGATCGCCACGCCTGGGGCCTGGGCCGCCACCACGTCGGTTCCAACTTCTTCTGGTACCTCAAAGACCCGGCGGGGAACTTCTCCGAGTACTACTCCGACTTGGACTGCGTGGTCGACGACGCGCTGTGGACCCCCGAGGACTTCCAGGGCGCCCGCAGCCTCTACAGCTGGGGACCACGCCCGCCGAAGTCCTTCGTGACGCCGGAGGACATCGCGGCGGCGATGACCGGCGCCCATCGGCCGGCCTGACCAGGCCCGGGCCATCTCGCATCCCTACGACAACGGAGTCGTCATGCCCGAAATATCTGTGCCGGTGCTGATCGTTGGCGCTGGTCCGTCCGGTCTGACCAGCGCACTGGCCCTGGCCCGCTACGGAATCGACGTACTGCTGGTCGAAAAGCACGCCGGGACCGCGCACACGCCTCGGGCGCACATCGTCAACCAGCGAACCGTCGAGATCATGCGGCACCTCGGCATCGAGGACCGCCTGCTCGCGGCGGCCACACCCCAGGACATGATGCGCAACTCGCTCTGGGTGACCAGCCTGGCCGGACAGGAGGTCGCACGCCTTGAATCGTGGGGCGCCGGTCCGGACCGTGCCACGGAATACCGTGCGGCCAGCCCGTCACCGATGGTCAACTGCCCGCAGACCGTCTTCGAGCCCATGCTGCTTGACGCCGTCACGGAAGCCGGTTGCGATGTCCGTTTCGAGCACGTCTTCGAGAGCTTCAGCGAGGACGAGCTCGGCGTCGTGAGCACGGTCCGTGACCGCCGCACGGGCGAGACTTTGACGGTCCGCTCCCAGTACCTGATCGGCGCGGATGGCGCCCGCAGCCAAATACTGGGCCAGGCCGGGCTGACGGTGACGGGTCCGTCCGGGCTCGCAGACGCCTACAACGTCTGGTTCCGGGCCGACCTGTCCCGCTACCTGGCCCACCGGCCGGGCATCCTGACCTGGAACGTGGCCCCTGGGCCCCAGTCGAACGGCAGACTGGGCACGCTCATCTGCCACCAGCCGTTCACCGAGTTCGTGATGGTCCTGTTCAACGAGCCCGGAGCGGACGGCCCTGCCTCGGCCGGCGAGGACGAGCTGGTGCACCGGGTGCACGAGTTCATCGGAGACGACACGGTCGAGGTCGAGATCCTCGGTCGCGCCGCCTGGTCGGTCAACGCGCAGGTCGCCGACGCCTATTCGGCCGGCCGGGTCTTCTGCATGGGCGACGCGGTGCACCGCCACCCGCCTACCAACGGCCTCGGCCTGAACATGTCGGTCGCCGACGCCTACAACCTGGCGTGGAAACTCGCCCTCGTCCTGAACGGGCAGGCACCGCCGACGCTGCTCGACAGCTACTCGACGGAACGGCAGCCGGTGGGCGCGGTCGGTGTGCGGCGGGCAATCACCAGCCGCCACGAACTCGCCGACGTGCGCGCGGCGCTCGGACTGACGCCTGGCCAGTCCAGGCAGGACGGGCAAGAGGCTCTGGACCTGCTGTACGCGGCAGGGCCGGAAGGCGAGCAGCGGCGCGCGGCGGTGCGCCGCGCGATCGACCGCACCAACCACCAGCTCAACGCGCACGGAACCGAGCTGGGATACCTCTACGAACACGGCGCCGTCGCCTCGGACACCGCAACCGACGCCGGTGCACCGGACCGCGATGATGACGACCGCGAGCTGTACTACCGGCCTACCACCCGTCCCGGTGCCCGGCTGCCGCACGCCCGGCTCGGGCAAGGCACCTCTGAGATCTCCACGTTGGACCTCGTGGACGGACCCCGGTTCCTCCTCATCACCGGTATCGGCGGCGAGCAGTGGCTGGCGGCGGCCAAGGCTGCCGCCGAAGCGACAGGGGTGGAAATCGACACCCACGTCATCGGAACCCCTGGCGGAACGGCCGACCTGTACGGCGAATGGGCCGCACGGCGCGAGGTCGCCGAGGACGGCTGCGTACTCGTGCGACCCGACCGTCACATCGCCTGGCGCGCCCACCGGTTCGGCCCGACCGCTGCCGATGACCTGACCGACGCCCTGCGTCAGGTCATCGGCGGACCCACTGCACAAGGAGTGAACTCGTGAAGGCAGCACAAATCGATCGTTTCGGTGGACCGGAGGTCTTCTCGATCGTCGAAATTCCCCGGCCGGAACCAGCGCCAGGGCAGGTTCTGGTCAAGACGGCGGCATGCGGAGTCAATTTCGCGGAAACCAGTCTCCGGCAGAACAACTTCCTCGTCACCCCGTCGCTGCCGACGATTCTCGGCTCCGAAGTCGTCGGAACGGTCGAGAAGCTCGGGGAGGGCGTTGACGGCATCCGCGTCGGCGACCGCGTCGTGGCGGCGTTGTTCGTCGACGGGACCCGAAACGGGGGCTACGCGGAATACACCGTGGCCAAGCAGGATTTCGTTCTCCCGATACCAGACGACATCTCCTTCGAGGACGCGTGCGCTGTGACCGTCCAGGGGCTGACGGGGCACTACATCACCACGGTGCACCCTCCCCGGGATCGTCGTGTCCTGGTCACGGCGGCGGCGGGCGGTGTCGGCGGGATGCTGGTCCAGTTCGCTCGGTTGCACGGCGCGCACACGATCATCGGGGCCGTCGGAAGCGAGGCCAGGTTCGGCGCTGTCAAGGAACTGGGCGCCAGCGATGTCGTGAACTACAACGAGCCGGGATGGGAGGACGCCCTTCGGGCCGCCACCGGCGGGCTGGGCCCCGACCTGGTCTACGACTCGGTCGGTGGCGAGGTCTTCGACACGAATCTCGCGATGCTCTCCGAGCACGGCAAGCTCGTCTTCTACGGATCGAACAACCTCAAGGGCGACTCGATCAGCAGCGACCAGATGAGGATGATGAACCTGCGCAACCTCACGGTGGCCAGTTTCGGGATCCAGGGTCAATTGTCACGTGAACGCCTCCGGTCCGGGTTGACGGAAATCTTTTCGCTGCTGCGCGAGGGGAGCATCCGTCCCCGGATCGCCGGCCGCTACCCCCTCGAAGAGGTCGGCGAGGCCCACCGCGCGCTGGAAGCACGCGGCACACTCGGCAAAGTGCTGCTGATTCCGTAAGGGCGCCCGCGGGTGCGAGAACAGAATCCGCTACCGATCACCCACGACCCGTCATCGGAAGGAACCCCACTATGACCGGCCCCCTCCTCGTCGAGCGCACCGACTATGTCGAGACCTGGACGCTCAACCTGCCAGACTCCCGCAACCCGATCTCCGGCGCGGACATGATCGACGCGATCGTCGCAGCCGCCGACCGGGTCAACCGGGATGCGGCCGTGCGGGCCGTGATCGTGACCGGCGCCGGGTCCGCGTTCTCGGCGGGCGGCAACGTCAAGGAGATGGCCGAGCGGCGGGGCCTGTTCGAGGGTACGGCGGACCAGCAGCGCACGGCGTATCGCGACGGGATCCAGCGGATCCCCCGCGCGCTGCACGCCTGCGAGGTGCCCCTGATCGCCGCGATCAACGGGCCTGCGGTCGGCGCGGGGTGCGACCTGGCGCTCATGTGCGACCTGCGGATCGCGACCCCGACGGCGTTCCTCGCGGAGAACTTCGTCAAGCTCGGGCTGATCCCCGGCGACGGCGGAGCCTGGTTCCTCCCGCGCGCCGTGGGCGCGGCGCGGGCGGCCGAGATGGCGCTGACCGGTGACCGCGTCGACGCCGAGACGGCCCTCGCCTGGGGCCTCGTCTCCAAGGTGGTGCCCGCCGACCGGTTGCTCGACGAGGCGCGGGCGCTGGCCGGTCGGATCGCCGCAAACCCGCCACGCGCGGTCCGGATGGCCAAGAAGCTGCTGCGACAAGCGCAGACGCACAGTCTCGACTCCGTGCTGGAACTGTCCGCGAGTCTGCAGGGGATCGCACACCAGACCCAGGACCATGCCGAGGCCGTCGCCGCCTTCCTGGACCGCCGCGACCCTGTCTTCACCGGAGCGTGACATGCCCGCACTGATGCCCCCCACGGTCGCCGACACCCCCGCCCTGGCCGCGCTTCGGGCCGACGTACGGCGGTTCCTCGCCGAGCAGATCGCAGCCGGACGGTTCACGCCGGCCGTGGACACCTGGCTCACCGGCTGGAACACCGAGTTCAGCCAGGCGCTAGCCGCACAGGGGTGGCTGGGTATGACCATCCCCATCGAGTACGGCGGCCTCGGACGCTCATTCGTGGAACGATTCGTGGTGACCGAGGAGCTTCTGGTCGCGGGAGCCCCGGTTGCGGCTCACTGGATCGCCGACCGGCAGGCGGCGCCGTCGCTGCTGCGTTTCGGCTCCGAACTCCAGAAACAGCGGTTCCTGCCCGCCATCGCCCGCGGCGAGTGCTTCTGGGCACTGGGGATGAGCGAGCCCGACTCCGGCTCCGACCTCGCGAGCGTGCGGACCCGGGCGGAACGGGTCGAAGGCGGCTGGCGGCTCACCGGCACGAAGGTGTGGACCTCGGGCGCGCACCACGCTCACGCGATGTCCGTGCTCGCCCGCACCTCGCCCGCCGACCCGACCAACCGGCACGCCGGCCTGAGCCAGCTCATCGTGGAACTGCCCTCCCCCGGCGTGGAAATCCGTCCCATCCTGGGGATGAACGGCGGCCACGATTTCAACGAGGTGACCTTCGACGGCGCCTTCGTCCCCGACGAGAGGGTCCTCGGCGACGTCGGGGCCGGCTGGCACCAGGTCACCGCCGAACTCGGCTACGAGCGCAGCGGACCGGAGCGGGTGCTGTCGACCTACGTCCTGCTGGCGGAACTCGTCGACGCGACCCGGGATGGCCAGGTGCGCCGACACGCCGACCTCGGCCGGTACGTCGCCCGCGTGGCGAGCCTGCATCACCTGTCCTCGGCGGTGGCCGCCGCACTCGAGCGGCACGCGCCGGTAGAGACGGCGGCGGCCGTGGTCAAGGTGCTCGGCACCACGACCGAGGGCGACATCGCCGACCTGGCCGACCGGCTCATCGCCGCCGGATCGCCGCCGGAGCTGCGCGACCTGGCTTCCCAGGCAGTTGTGCAGCGCCCCGGCTTCACCCTGCGAGGCGGCACCAACGAGGTACTGCGTGGTGTGATCGCACGAGAGATGGGGCTGCGCTGACATGGCCACCGAGATAGAGACAGACGCCGTCGACCCCACACTGGTCGACACCGTCAACAACCTGTTCAGCCGGACCGGTCCGACCGAGCGCGACCCGGTCACCGGCGTGACTTTCGACCGGACCCTCTGGAACAAACTGGACGAACTCGGGCTGGCCCGCCTCACGGCTCCGGAGGACCAGGGCGGCAGCGGCGCCGGCTGGCGCGAGTCGGCGGCAGTGGTCGGCGCGGCCGCCGCGCATGCGGTGTCACTGCCCCTCGTCGAGCACGACCTCCTCGCAGGCTGGCTGCTGGCCCAAGCCGGACTGCCGGGGGACGCCCATGTCCGTACCGCCTGCGTTCTCCACGCCGGCCACGCGACCGCGGTGCCCTGGGCGCGTCACGCCGAGCGGATCGTCGTGCTGTGGCAGGCGCACACCTGGCTCGTCGCGGATGTTCCGGCGTCCGAGATGAGCATCGTGGAAGGCAGCAACCTGGCTGGCGAACCGCGGGACGACGTACGCGTCGACATGGCCGGCCTCTCCGGCGTCCCCGTGCCCGACAACGTGGCCAACGAGCTCGTCGTGCGGGGCGCGCTCGCCCGCGCGGTCCAGGTGTGCCAGGCCCTCGAGCGGATCGTCGACCTGTGCGTGGAACACGCGACCACCCGGGTGCAGTTCGGCCGGCCGCTGGCGAAGTTCCAGGCGTTGCAGCAGCAGCTCGCCGACGCCGCCGCCGAGAGCGCACTGGCCCGCGCCGCCGTGAACGCCGCGGTGCGGCGTATGGACACCGACGCAGCCGACCTTTCGGCAACCAACTTCGCGGTGGCCACCGCCCGCTCCTGCGTCGGTCACGCGGCCTCACTCGTGGTCCGGCACGCGCACCAGATCCATGGCGCCATCGGTACAACGCTCGAACACCCGCTGCACCGGTTCACCCTCCCGGCGCTGTCCTGGCGCGCGGAGTACGGGTCGGTGCAGCACTGGGACGACGTCGTCGCGGACGCCGCGCTGGCAGCTGGCGGACACGGCCTATGGCAGCGCATCACCCGCTGACCGGCGCCGGTCTCAGCTTTGTGTTTACAGTAACCTCGCCGGGTCACCCGACCTGCTGATCTTGGCTTCTTCGTGAGACAACAGGGCGGCCGTTCTGCACGCTTCGAGGTGTCGAGCAACGTCGCGTGAAGGAACGGCCGCTGGTGATGAGTCTCGCCCCTGAACAGTCCGTTGACGCCGCGCTGGGCATCCTGTCCCACTTTCGTGTCCAGTTCTACGACTGCCTTTGCACCCGGGCGGATGCGCTCTTCGAGCTCACGGCCGCGAGCGGCGCAGGCAGGTTTCAGTCCAAGATCCGGGCCAGATGCGGACCAGGAATCGCGATCTCACGTGAATGCGCAGGTCAGCGAACCAGCGCACCTTCGGTGCGCGCCGGGGGCGTGGCAAATCCCATGGCGCGCGCCGAACGTGCTTCTGTCTGCCCTGACGTGGAGTGATGTCGGTCCGGGACGCTGGAGGGGTTCGTTCCGGCCGAAGCCGATGTCTCTGTGATGCTGGTGAGCTCGCAGGTCAGCGTGGCGCTGAGGGCCGTCCACGGGAACCGTGGAGTGTTGCTGTGAGCACGGGCGTCAGAATTCCTGTGCCACCCTGGCCCTCCCGGAACGGCGTACCGCTTGGTGTTCGGGAGGGAGCAAGGCCGTGGATGTGCTGCACGAACGCTGTGCGGGTGCGGACATCGGCAAGAAGGAGGCCAAGGCGTGCGTGCGCACCCCGAGTACGAAGCGACGGGGGGCGCGGGCACCCTCCTCGGCAGTGACCACGTACGCCACCGACCCGCCCGCTCCGTCGTCCCCGACCTTGATCACATTCACCCCCTCCAGCCCCAGCAGCCGTGTCGCAGCCTCGTTGGTCCCGGTATCGTCGATGCTCAAGCCCGTGGGTTTTCATGATCGGTTGCGTAGAGAACATCCCAATGCCGTTGTCAAACCGCGGGTGCGACACTCGGTGCGGATTGGTAGCACGCTCCGTCACGGATCATCGCCCAGAGGACGTTCACTCTCCGCCGTGCGAGCGCGATCAGGGCTTGCTTGTGTCCCTTGCCCTCGGCGCGCTTGCGATCGTAGTAAGTCCGCGACGCCGGGCAGGATTTCAGGCTCGCCATCGCCGACAGGTAGAACACCCGCAGCAGGCCGCGATGGTAGCGCCGCGGGCGGTGGTGGTTGCCGCTGATGCGGCCGGAGTCGCGGGCAGCGGGGGCCACGCCTCCGTAGCCGGCAAGACGGTCGGCGCTCGCGAAGGCGGTCATGTGGCCGCCGGTGGCGGCGATGAACTCGGCACCGAGCTGAGTGCCCATTCCGGGCAGGCTGCAGATCACGTCGGCGTGCGGGTGCTCACGAAACCGGGCCTCGATGAGCGCATCGAGCTCGGCGATCTCCTCGTCGAGGACCATCACCGCCTTCGCGAGACGGACCGCCATGCCGGCGGCCAGCGTCTCGCCGGGCAGCGCGGTGTGCTGGGCCTGCGCCGCCTCCAGGGCGACCTTGGCCAGGGCCGCGGCGCTTCGGACCTTGCGATTACGCAGCCAGGTCTCGATACGCTTCGCGCCGGCGCGGCGGATGGCGGCCGGTGTCTGGTATCCCGTCAGGAGAATGACGGGACCCTTGTTGGTCAGGTCCAGCGCGCGTTCCAACGCGGGGAATAACTCCAGCAGTTGGGCGCGGAGCCGGTTGATCTGGCGGGTGCGGTCGCCTGCGCGGTCGGTGCGGCGGGTGGTGAGGATGCGCAGGTCGACGGCTATCTCGTCGCCGGGCCGCAGCAGGCCCAGGTCGCGACGCATGCGGGCCTGGTCGGCGATGACGAAGGCATCCTTGGCGTCGGTCTTGCCCTCACCGCGGTAGGTGCCGGACGCGCGGTGGACGGCCAGGCCGGTGAGGTAGGCCATGGGCTGACCGTGGTTGAGCAGCAGACCGATCAGCAGCGCAGCACCGCCGTGATTGACGTCCACCGCCCACAGCACGTCCTGGTCGATGTCCAGGACGTCGCGGATCAGCTCCAGCAGGGCCGCCTCGTCATTCAGGACTCGGCGGGACAGCAGCCGTTCGCCCCGCTCGTTGATCACCACACAGTGGTGATGCTCCTTGCCGATGTCCATCCCGGCCCAGATCTGGGGCACGGCCACCTCCGTCAGCTCGTCGTCAGTCCATCCCGCAGACGACCTCGCCGACGTAGTCCTACAGAGCGATCAAGTCGCGCATCCCAATTGGCGGTCGAGTCGTCGCGGGGCTCCGGGCGGTCATGTTCTCTGAGCCATCCGATCGGCTCCTCCATGACAGCCGCCGAGTAGCCGAGGGGAATCTCACCCCTCGGCTCTCACGGAACCGTGCGGAACGATCTCTCGTTACACGGCTCCTGCCGTCCTGGTCACCAGGCCGAGGTGGTGGTCCAAGGCCAGTGCGCGAACATGCGGGGATACCGCTTGGCGATCTCCCCCATCTTCGCAATGGCCTTCCGCTTCGCCCTGAGCCGCTCGTACTTCTTGCGGATCCATCGCACCAAGTAGGCGTTGATGCGCGTCAGAAGGGGATCCAGCCCCGACCGCCGGAAGCGGCCGTAGTACTGCATCCACCCCGCCACCCGTGGGTTGACCCACCGGGCGAGATCAACGAAGGAAAGGTCGGCCCGCGTATGAAGGTGCCAGGAACGGACCTCCGCACTGAGCCGCTTCAGGGCCTCTTTGCTGATCTCCGGGTCGAAGGAGAGGAAGCTCTCCCCCTTCTTGTCCCGGCTCCTGCGGGCGCGGAAGGTGTACCCGAGGAAGGTGAACGCCGTGTGCTCGTACGAGTTCCGGCGCTTGCCGTCCTGGCAGTACACGATCCGGGTCTTGTCGGGATGCAGTCGCAGCCCGACCTGTTCCATCCTGTCCATCAGCGCGGCCAGCACCTCTGTGGCGTGGCGCTCGGTGACGCAGTGGATGACCGCGTCGTCCGCATAACGCTCGAACCAGACGCCCGGGTACTCCCTGGCGAGCCAGGTGTCGAACGCGTAGTGCATGAACAGGTTCGCCAGCACGGGCGAGACCGGTGCACCTTGTGGGGTCCCCCGGTCTCGGACCAGCAGGCTGCCGTCGGGCTGCTGCATCGGCGCTTGGAGCCACCTCCGCACATACAAAATCACCCAAACGGCATCAGTGTGGGCTTCCACCGCCTTGACAAGGAGGTCCCACCGGACACTGTCGAAGAACTTGGCGACATCGAGATCGATGACCCAATTCCTCTTCCAACAGCGGTCCCGACAGCGTGCGACCGCGTCCAGCGCCGACCGCCCGGGCCGGTATCCATACGAATCCGGGTGAAAAACAGGTTCCACCCGACGCATGAGATGCCTGGCCACCACGGTCTGCGCCACCCGGTCAGCCACACAAGGAATCCCAAGGATTCTCGCGCCTCCGCCACGCGGCTTAGGAATCTCCACCGAGCGCACCGGCCGCGGAAAGTAGGACCCCGACGACATCCGGTTCCAGACCTTGTAGAGGTTCCCCTTCAGATCCTTCTCGAACTCGTCAAGAGACTGCCCGTCCACCCCGGGAGCGCCCTTGTTCGCCCTGACTTCCTCCCACGCCTCCTTCACTTCCCACTTCGAAATCTCGAACGGCTTGGCCTGTGACTTCAACTGGTCCACCGAATTCCTCCCGGGCACCGCCCGGTTGACGCGATCAACTCAGCCACGAACGGCCCGGCCCCTTCGCTCCACCCCCGTTACAGGGGCTTCACCACTACTACGAGCCGGTCCGCCGGCGCGCCTGGCCTCGGTACTCGATCCCTTGCAGTTTCGGCTGCTTGGGACACTCCCTCTCGCCCGCCATCAACACGAGCAGCGGCAAGGAACGCCTTCTCCTGTTCCATGCGGAAGCCGCAGACCGGGCTCACGTCGCCTGCATGCCGGACACCACCTGGCCAGTAAACGGGCACCCGCCAGACTCATCCCGGGATTGGGTATACACCCCGGTTTTGATGTCAGATTTGGCTCTTACGACACGTCAGCAGCGATTCACTTGCGTTCGTCTTCCCGATCCCCACCTGACGCCTCTTACGACGCCTTTTCCTCGTCGCTCACCACGACGGTCTTCAGCCAACGCAGCACGAGGTGGTTTGAAGCCTCCCCCCGCAGGGCGACTCCGAAGGGCCAACAACCTTCATCTTCCGCACAGCATCACTTCAAGAACTGTTCCTACAACCAGCTCCATCCACGTTCAGGACACAAATACCCGGAGCCCCTGGGCCCACCGATCTTACGAATGACCAGCGGAAACCCACGCTTGAAAGGTAGGACAACCATGATCGCGAAGGCCCGCGGGCTCCTTGCGTCCAGGCCACCCACACCCCGGACCCGTCACAGTCAGCAACCGACCGTCAGATTGTCACCGCCGTACCCCCACCAAATTCGAAGACCCTCGTTGCCGGCTGCGGTGTTGACCAAGACGCGGTTCAGCGTGCCGCCTTTGGGTATTGATGTTTTCGACGCTCCTCTGGAGGGCCTGGTCCTGGGAGAGGCCGAGTTCACCAGCGATGAAGAGGCACTGGGTTTTGTGCCACCCCCGGAGTGCGTGGCCGAGGTCACGGATGACGCTCGTTTCACCGGCAGGAGACTGGTCGAGACTTCCCGGCATGAGTTGGTGGCATGGCTGGCCGAGTATGGAATCCGTCTCAAGGCTTCCCGGTAGTACGAAGGGTCGACACATTGCACCAGCGTCAGGACACCTTCGCTTTGCGTCGGCCGCCCCTGCCGGAGAGGGCTTTGATCAGTTCATCGCGGCTCATTGAGGAACGACCAGGAATGTTTGCGTCGGATGCCCTCTGGTAGAGCTCTGCCTTGCTCAGTTCTTTGAGCTCGGAAGGCTTCGGCGGCTTCTCTTCAGTCTTCTTCGTAGTCCGGGTCCGGCGTTTCTCTGCCGCTTCCTTGATATGCGTCGGTGGGCGACCACGCTGGGACGCTTCCTCTTCCGCACCGACTTGTTGTCTGTGGCTCTTGGCTGTTTCGACACTGGCTTGCAGGGCCGCCATGAGGTCGAGGACCTTCGTTGCCTTCGGGGGCGGCTCGCCCTTCCCGACTGTTCCGCTGACTATAGACCTTGGCGTACTCCTTGCCCTTCGGAACCAGGTAATACGTCTTGTCGAAGAAGACCGGTTCGACCTTCTCCAGGTCAACAAATCCGGTGATTTCCAGTGCCTTCGAGCGAGCGACCAGGGGCGAGTTCTTCCAACTCCTCGGGCTCGACCACTACGTAGTCTTTTCCTGTGTCATAGGCTTTGACGATCTCCTCGAAGGGGACCTCGTCACCGGTGCGCTCGTTCACTCGCTTATTGCGTACTCGGTCGGAAGTGCCGCGCTGAAGCTGGTTGAACCGAATGGTATGGCTTTCCGTCGCGGTAACCAGTTGCACTGGCATGGCGACCAACCCGAATGACAGAGCGCCGCTCCAGACTGCCGCCATGACCTGTCACCTCCTTGGTTCCCATCCGACCGCCACTGGGCGCTGATCGCATCCCGGATCTCACCAGTCGGCGGAACGCAGTCAGTGCTGGCCGTGGTTGAGTGAGCGTGTGAGTTCCCGGTTCGCCGCCCGCGCGGCCTGGAGTTCTTCGGTGCGTTCTTCCAATTGGCTTTGGAGGTCGATCATGCGCTGTTCGAGGCCGGTGGCGTGCCGCTGGAGTTGGTCGAGGTCGGCCGAGGCCCCGAGCCCGGAGTCGCGCCATGCCTGTTCGCCGAGCAGCTGCGAAAGCCGCTTCTCCAACTGCTGCACTCGTGTGGCGAGGCGCCGATTGTGGTCGAGTGCGTTCGCCAGGTCCGCTTGGAGAGAGGCGCGGCTCACCCGTTCGTGCCCGTCGGAGGATGCTGCCGGCGCGCTGGCAGCAGCGTGGCTACGCGGCCGGGCAATGCCGGTTTCCTGAGCCCTATAGCGTCACATGAAGGCGTCACGGTGTGACGCTTTCTGAACGTGATTGCCTCCGGCGAACTGATGGTGGACGGTCGCCGCAAGTCCATCCAGGCCATGACCTCGCGGCTGCCGGACGCGTCGGCGCCCCGGGTCCCGGATGCCCGTTCCTGCAAGGTCAGGCCGGGCGCCCGCCGCCTCGGCCACCGTCGCCCTGCTCATGCCATTCGCCCCCTCCGACGTGCTGTGATGAGCCTCACCGCAAACATGAGGGCCCCCTCGAGTACGCTGGCAACGTCGAACATGAGGGCCCCCTCCGAATGATCCTCACAGTTCGGCACCCGGCCGATCCGGATTCCCCGGATCACGGACAGGACGGCCGCCCGGTCAACGGAATCGCGGCACATCACAAGGAGATGACCATGAACAAGTGGATCAAGCGCGTCTCGACCGCTGTCGCTTCTACGGCGCTGGCAGGCGGAGCCCTTCTCGGAGTCAGCGGCACGGCCTCGGCGGCGACGGCCTCGGCGCCCGGGGAGCACACGCACACCGCGATCACCGCCTTCGCCACCAGCGGCGACCGCGCGGACCGATACCAGAGCGCCCACCACGAGGCACAGGACGACAGCTGGGGCGCACCCCGCGGCTGGTACACGAACGACGACCGCCAGGGCCACTACGGTGAAGAGCGCTGGAACGGTAGCCACGTGTACGTCTGGGACGGGTACCGCTGGAACGAGGCGACCACGTACCGCGTCAGCACCGAGCGCTGGCACCTGGACCAGGTCGCGTGGTACGCGAACCAGCGCTGATGCGGCCGCAGGCCGGCACGGTCGGTTTGACCGGCCGCAACGACGTGGCTTTGGGCTGTGCCGTTGCGACTCGTCAAACCGACCGCTCGCCGAGCCGACATCGAGCGCGAGCCGGTGACATCGCCCTCCGGCCGAACCGGGACAACACGCGGGATCCGTGTGTGCCGCTCCCGTCCACCGGCGCTTCCGGTCGCGCCGGTGGTACCGCCACCCCCGCGCCTCGAAGCACACGGGGAGCGATCGCAGTGCCGGGCAAGCGGGGACATGGAAGTGAGGGACCGTGAGATCGGTCAGAACCGTGGCACACGAGCTGCCCGTGCGGCTCGTCCTGTCGCACGACCTGTCGGTGCCGATACGTGCAGCACTGCAGTACGACGCGGATGATCCCTATGCCGTGCGTGCCGTCTTCCACACCCTGGACCAGAGCGGAACGGTCGAGTGGTTCCTCAGCCGCGACATGCTGGCTCAGGCTCTGAGCGAGCACACCGGGCACGGAGACGTGCACATGTGGCCGACCCGTGACTCGGGACGCGATGCGGTGTGCATGGTTCTTCGTTCGCCTGGGGGATCGGCCCTGCTCGAGTTCCCCGCGCAGGGCGTGGAATCCTTCCTGCGCGAAACGCGGTCCGCGGTGCCGCCGGGGGCCGAATCCAGCCGGCTCGACCTGGACGCCGAACTGGCACAGCTGCTGGCGGAAAACTGAACGCCATCCCCTGGACGGTGACACCCCCGAGGGACTGAAGGCCCGGATGCCGACCGCGGCACCGGGCCCGCCGCATGTCCCGCTGTATGCCGCGTTGCCCGACGCCGTATGCCGTGTTGCCCAACGTCGTATGCCCTGTTGCCCGACGTCGTCAGCCGCGGCTCATGTCTCCTCGCGGCACTCGCGGCACTCCTCTTCGGGGCACTCGAGAGTGGTGAGGGTCTGGTCGACCTGCTGGGGGGTCAGCGGGGGTTCGGGCAGCTCGTGGGCGCACTGGGCGCGGAAGGCGTCGAGCAGCAGGTGAAGCTGGCGGCGCCAGGCGTTGGGGGCGACGGCACGGGTGGCCCGGATGATCCCCACCTGGGACCAGATCACGAAGACGATGTCCTCCGGAGTGACGTCGTCACGCAGGACGCCCTGCTCCTGGGCGTTGCGGAAGATCTGAGCAAGCCGTTCCTTCGAACGCTCGAACATTCCCCTGCCGAGCGCATGGACCGGCAGGCGAGCCGAGACCAGGTCATTGAAGGCCCGGTCACAGGCCTGCAGTTCGCAGAACTTTTCCAGGTAGTGGCAGAACCCCTCCCAGGCGTCGTCCATGGCCGCAGCCTCTTCGGCTGCGGCAAGCAGATCCGTGAACTTCGCGGTGAAGAGCTCTTCGACCAGGTCGAGCCGGCTGGGGAAGTGACGGTAGACCGTGCCGATCGCGACACCCGCCTCGCGGGCAACACCCTCCAAGGACGCGTCCAGCCCCTGCTCGGCGAAAGCCTTGCGGGCAGCCGCCACGATCGCGTCCCTGTTGCGCTGCGCGTCGCGGCGCAGCGGTTTGACCGGCGCCTGGGGCGCGGACAGGACGTGCTGGTGACTCATGCATCCAGACTAACATGAGGGACCCCTCAAATTAGGTTGTGATCTCGCTCACGGTACGGACGGAACGTGGTCCGGAAGCACGCACTCAGGGCGCACCGAAGACGACGAGACTCCGGCACGGGCCACTAGGGCGCGTATCGAGTCGTGATCAATGGGTGGTCCGGGTGAGGTCTTTGATCCAGATCATCGAGGCGCGTAGGTGGAGGCCGGCGAGGTAGCTGTCCGGGGTCTTGTCGTATCGGGTGGCGATGCCTCGCCAGGCCTTGAGCTTGTTGATCAGGCGCTCGACGGTGTTCCTCTCCTTGTAGAGGTCGGCGTCGTGGCTGACGGGGCGGCCGCCCCCGGAGCCCTTCTTCTTTCGGTTGGCGGCCTGGTCCTTCTTCTCCGGGATGACTGCCTTGATGCCGCGTTGGCGCAGGTGGGCCCGGTTGCCGCGGGACGAGTAGGCCTTGTCTCCGGCGACCGCGTCCGGCCGGGTGCGGGGACGGCCGACGGGGCCGCGGACCCTTAACTTCTTGAGCACCGGGATGAACTGCGGACTGTCCGCGGCCTGGCCCGCGGTCAGCACGAACGCCAGCGGGCGGCACTTGCGGTCGGCGGCCAGGTGGACCTTGCTGGTCTGCCCGCCCCTGGAGCGTCCGAGGAGAGCGGCCTTCAGGCGGAGTCTTCGCCGACGCCGGATGCGTCGTCGTTCCTCCCACTCGGGATCTGCTGTGACGTCCTGCCCGCTTTGTTCTTCGAGGCTGCCCCCTTTGACCTGGTCTTCTCCTCCTCGGCGGCAGCCTTCTCCAGTGCAGTGATGACGTCCTCGCCCAGGTGCATCCCGGCGGCGTCGTGGTGTGCCCGCGCGGTGGTGGAGTCGATGCTGACCAGGGACAGGTCCACCTCGCCCCGCTTCGCCGCTTCCGCGATCAGGCCCTCCAGCAGGGCCTCGAAGACGCCGGCGTCACGCCACTGCCGGAAGCGGTTGTGCACGGTCGACCAGGCGCCGAACTCCCGCGGCATCTCCCGCCACTGCCCGCCGGTCTTGAACCGCCAGATCACACCCTCGAACTGGTACCGAAGCCGTTCGGGGTACGGGCCGTACGCGCCGATCGGCAGGTACGGCCCGATGAACTCCCACTCTGCATCCGTCAGTTGCACTCGCGTCACGCAAGAAGGCCTACCGGACCAGACCCCGCCGCGAGAGCAAATCCCGCAGATTGATCACGACTCGATACGCGCCCTAGGGCGTGTTCTGAGTTGAGATCACGGGAGGGCTGGCAGGCTGCGTAACCAGAGGATGGATCCGCGCAGGTGGAGTCCTGCGGCGTAGCTCTCGGATGTCTTGTCGTACCGGCTGGCCAGTCCCCGCCATTCCTTGAACTTGTTGATGGCGCGCTCGACCGTGTTGCGATCTTTGTAGAGCGTGGCGTCGTGGCTGACCGGGCGGCCGCCGGAACGTCCCTTCTTCCTGCGGTTGGCGGCCTGGTCGGCCTTTTCCGGGATCACTGCCTTGATGTTGCGTCTGTGCAGGTGGGCGCGGTTGGCGCGGGAGGAGTACGCCTTGTCTCCGGCGACCGCGTCCGGCCGTGTCCTGGGGCGGCCGACCGGGACGCGCACCTTGATCTTCTTGAGGACCGGGATGAAGCGCGGGCTGTCCGCGGACTGCCCGGGGGTGAGGATGATGGCCAGCGGGCGGCAGCGTCGCTCGACGGCGAGGTGGACCTTGCTGGTGAGCCCGCCCCGGGAGCGGCCCAGTTCGGCGGCCCGCAGTCGGGCCCTGCGGCGTCGGCGCACGGCGCGGCGCTGTTCCCGCTCGGGGTCCTCCCTGTCCGCGGACCCCTCACCTACGGGGTTGTTTTGCCCCTTTGCTGCAGCCCCTTTTCTTCCGCCACGGCCTTCTCCAGGTCCTCAAGGAGCTCCGGGTCGACGACCATGCCCGCCGCGTGGTGATGCGCGCGGGCAACGGTCGAGTCCACGCTGACCAGGCTGAGATCGACATCGTCGCGGGCCGCCGCCTCGGCGATCATCGTTTCCATGAGGGCCTGGAAGACTTCGCCATGCGCCCACATCCGGAACCGGTCGTAGATCGTCGACCAGGAGCCGTAGCTCTCCGGCACATCCCGCCAGGGGCTGCCGGTGCGGAACCGCCACATCACCGCGTTGAAGTAGCTGCGCAGGTCAGGGATCGGTCCGAACGCCCCCAGCGGCAGGTGCGGCTCGATCAACTCCCACTCGGCATCGGTCAGATCACCACGAGTCACGCGACCGGTCTACCGCAGCCAGCGCCCTCCTGAAGCGGGAATGACCGATCCTGTGATCTCAACTCAGAACAGGCCCTAGCCGAGGTTTGGGGCAGAGATGATGGTTGCTTCCGGCCCCCAGTAGGCGAGCATCTGTTCCGCATCCAGGCGGGCGCGGCCCCACCGGCCCTGCACGACGTTCAGCTCGCCGCCGATCTCCAGGGCGGCAGACCGGGAGATGTCCCCGATGAGCCAGGGCAGCCATCCGGTCGCCGCCAGGTAGGGACGCACCAGCTCCGCAGTGGCGTGGGAATCGGCAGCGAAGGGCAGCACGGCCAGGGGGTCGCGGTCCGCGCCCTCCGCGATGGCAACGGTCGGCAGGTTCGAGAACGCCTTCGCCTGACCAGCACCGCGGGGAAGGAGGCTTGCGACGAACTGCCCGGCCGAGCCTTGCGCAGGCCGGCGCGGGACGACGCCGGATGGTGTTATGTCCAGGGGGTTCGAGACGTCGAGAAGCACCTTCCCGGCAAGCGCGTCGCCCAGTTCAGAGATCACCGCCCGCTGCGCGGAGTCCCAGGGCGTGGTGAGGATGATCAGCTCGTTCGCGGAAGCCGCTGCCGCGAGAGTGGGCGCGACCGTCACCTCGGCCGCGCCAGTCGCGGCTTGCCGCACGCTCGCTGCCGCAAGGTCCGCCTTCTGCGGCCGGTGGTGGTACAAAGTCACGCCGACCCCGTGCGAGGCGAAGAGCCGGGCGATCGCCGAGCCGTGCCGGCCCGGGCCGATAAGCGTGATAGCCGCCATGTCAGCTCGCCTCTCCCTTCCCGGGAAGCAGCGGGTTGTCCGATAGGTCGAGTACGAGCTTTCCTCTCGCATGTTTCGCATCCAGCCGCCGGTGTGCTTCCACGATGTCCTTGAACGGCACCGTCTCGACGGGGAAGGTCAGTGAGCCGGTCACGACCGCGTCCAGAAGCTGGCGCAGCCGCGTGTTCGAGCGCTGAACCTGTACGAACTTGATTCCGTGCGACTGCATGGTCTCCGGCACCATGGTGATCGACTGACCCCCGGCCGCGCGGACGGCGAGGCCGGTGTCCCCTGCCTCGGCGGTTCCGGCAAGGTCGATCGACGCGGCAATGGGCGCGCCGTCCGCGGCGTCCGCGAGGCGCTTGGCGAGCCCAGGCCCGTAGGCCACGGGGATCGCGCCGAGGGTTCGCAGGTAGTCCCGCCTCTCCTCGCTGCCGGTACCAATAACGCGCAGGCCTTGTGCGACGGCGAATTGGGTGAGCACCGTTCCGACGCCGCCCGCGGCTCCGTGCACGACGATCAGATTGTCGCGGTCCAGCGACAGCGAGTCCAGCGCCGTGAGTGCGGCCTGTCCGACTCCGCTCAGGCCACCCGCGACCTCCCACGGGATCTCGGCAGGCTTGGCCTGCAACTGTGAGCCGGGAGCTATGACGGCGTCGGCGTCACCGCCGTTCACCCCAAACCCGATGACCTCGTCGCCGGGACGCCAGGCGGCGTCGGCGGATTCGATGACAACCCCGGCAAACTCCGTACCGAAAACCAACGGCGGGCTCCCGCCGAACGTGCCCGCCCTGCGACGAGCGTCGACCGGGTTCAGCCCGCCGATGCGTACGGCGACGAGCACGTGCCCAGGATCAGTCTTCGGCACAGGGTGCTCTTCGATGGTGATGACCTCGGGCGGCCCGAACCTCCGGGCCACGGCGATGCGGCTGGTGTGAGACACGCTGCTTCCTTTCGTCCGGGCATTCAACGAGACCGTTACCTGCAACTACAGATACGTGGATCTTGCCCCGATGCCGGGGTGGCAGAAGGACCGTAGCGGCAAATTTGTTAATAGGTCAACCACTGGCTACCGGTCTAGGGCGCGCACGCGTCCCGCGCCGCTTGCCGGCCGCACGGTGCCGCCAGACCCGGGAGTCGGGGAGGTGGGACGAGGCATGGCCTCCCACACCCGACGGCGGCAGCCGAGAGACGCTGGCGGGCGCCCATCGCCGATGGTTTCGCGGGTCCTTGATGGCAGCCTTCAGAATCCCGGCGAGACCACTTCGTTAATCGGTTAACATGTCGCAATGGAGACTCAGCCATCCCCGCTTGCACGCGCACAGGTGAGGCAGAAGTGGCGGACGGCCCGCCCGGACCTCGACACGTCCTCCCTGGAGGTCGTCGGTCGGCTCAAGCATGCGCACGCGCTGCTGGCGCTTGCTTTGGAGCCGACGTACGAGGGTTCCGAACTCACCCCCTCGGAGGCGGACGTCCTGGTTTTCCTCCGGTACTTGGAGGAGCCGGTCATTGCGCGGCGGCTGGCGCAGTGGATGGGTCTTTCGCGTGCTGCCGTCAGCAAGATGCTGGCCAAGCTCGAGAGCCGGGGTCTCATCGAGCGCCGGGCGAATCCGGCCGACCAACGCAGTGCTCTGGTAACGATTTCCCAGGGTGGTGTGGCGGCCATCGACACGACGTTCCCCCGCCATCTGGACCGGGAGGCCCAGGCGCTGGCGGGTCTGGGACCCGATCGGGAGCGGGTCGTCGAGGCCCTGGAACTGCTCGTCACGGCCCTGGAGCGCAGTGTGCCCAACGCCTGACGGTCCGGGCGCCGCAAGCATGCGATCGCTGGAGTGGTATCTCGCGGGAACGCCTACTGCAGGAATGCCAGCCAGGCGCCGGCCCGGCTCACCAGGCCACTCACGGGACAGGAGCCGTCCCGCAGGGGCAGGCGTCCGGTGAGGCTGATCCCCGGGAGTGGACACCGGGTTTCATGCGACGAGTGACAGCGTACGTGATGTGGTCAGTTGCTGTTCGAACTCGGCTGGTGTGAGGTAGCCGAGCACGGAATGCCGACGGCGCCGGTTGTAGTACGACAGCCCGCGGAACAGCTCCAGCCGAGTCTGTGCCTTTGAGGTCCAGCGCCTTCCGTGGAGCAACTCGCGCTTGAGACCCTGGAAGAACGACTCGGCGAGGGCATTGTCATAGCTTGAGCCGACCCGGCCCACGCTGCGGCGGATGCCGTGCCGGCGGCAGACCTCGGCGAACGCGGCCGCGCTGTATTGACCAGGTTCAATCAGTGGATGCAACACCGGCTTATTTGATCGATAGTAGATGGCCGTTGAGGGCTTCGGCGGGTGTCTTCCAACCGAGGCTCTTGCGGGGGCGACTGTTGAGCGTGGCTGCGACCGCCTCGATGTCCTCCGCCGCCCATCGAGAAAGGTCGGTTCCCTTCGGGAAGTATTGGCGCAGCAGGCCGTTCGTGTTCTCGTTGGTGCCGCGCTGCCAGGGGCTGTGCGGATCGGCGAAGTAGACCGGGACGCCGGTCTCGATCGTGAACTGGGCGTGCGCCGACAACTCCTTGCCCCGGTCCCAGGTCAGCGATCGCCATAGTTGCTCGGGCAGGGTGCCGATCGTTGCGGCAAGCGCATCTTTCATCGTCACGGCGCCGTAACCGGCCAGCGGCGGCCCGTTCTTGGTACGGGGAACGGCGCCGTAGCCGTCCTGGCGGGGCAGGTGGACAAGCACCGTGTACCGGGTCGTGCGTTCGACCAGCGTGCCAATCGCTGATCGTTCAAGTCCGATCAGGAGGTCGCCCTCCCAGTGTCCCGGTACGGCGCGGTCCTCGGCTTCGGCCGGCCGTTCGCTGATCAACACCTTGGGCGTGACGTGGGCCCACGCCTTCCGCCTGGAGCGGGCTCGGGGCACCCGCAGGGCTCTGCCGGTGCGCAGGCAGGCAACGAGCTCACGGTTGAGCGCTCCACGGCCTTCGATGAACAGTGCCTGGTAGATCGCCTCATGGCTGATCCGCATGGACTCATCATCGGGGAAATCGACCTTCAGGCGGTTCGCGATCTGCTCCGGGCTCCACGCCATGACCCATTGGCGGTCGCCGCGGTGCGGCTTGTTCCTCCCCTTCCACCGCGGGCCTTCTGGCCCCAGTACCGTCCCGTCCGGGCGGCTGACCTGGCCGGAAAGCCTTTCCTGCACGTAGTCCCGCAGCCGGTCGTTCGCGGCCAGCTTCGCTGTTTTCGGGCGCCGGGCCACCAGATCGGCCTTCCACTGCGCGACCGAAGCCCGGTAGTCCAGGTGGCCGCCACGGGTCGCGGCGTTGCGCCGCAGCTCCCGGGATACCGTCGATGGATCGCGGCCGAGACGTCGCGCGGTCTCCCGGACCCCGATGCCCTGCGCTTTGAGGATCGCGATCTCTTCCCGCTCGTGAAAGGACAGGTACCGGCCGGACTGCGGAGCAAGATCCATTGGTGGCATGCCGCCACCGTGACGGAACCACCTGCAACCCGCTGCCTGGGATACGCCGACCGCAGCTGCCGCCTCCTCCGGGAGCAGCCCCTTCGCGATCTCCCGCCAGAACTGACGTTCCACTTCCCGCCGAAGCGCCGGCGCACCCGGGGACTTCATCGGCGACCGCCCGGTCAACGCTGCCATCCACCCTGCTGGCCTGCCCATCAACACCTCCGAGGACGAGGTGTTGCAACGACCGATTGAATCCGCCCTGAGCACCGTGATCGCTGTGGAAAATGACGTCGTCCACCCGGCCGCCGCGAGTGCGGACAGCCGCGTTGAGCGCGTCGGTGACGAGCTCGGCCCGCATGTGATCAGCCATCGACCAGCCCAGCAGGCGACGGGAGTACACGTCGATGACGGTGGCCAGATACAGGAACTTCCCGCCGGCGATGGGCAGATAGGTGATGTCGCCGACCCAGGCCCGGTTGGGGGCGGATGCGGTGAAGTTGCGCCGCAGCAGATCGGGCACCGCCTGGGCGGCGGGGTCCGGAATGGCGGTTCGGTGTCGGCGTTTCAACGTCCGCCCCTGGATGGCGTGTTGGCGCATGAGCCGTTCGACACGTTTGCGGTTGACGACCACGCCGCCCTCGCGAAGCTCGGCGGTGATCCGCTTGGCCCCGTACGTCTTTCCAGACTCTGCGTGGACCTTGCGTATCCGTCGGGTGAGTGCGGCGTCCGCGGCCTGTTTCGCGGCGCGGGCCGGGGCGGTCTTCAGCCACCGGTAGAACCCGGACCTCGACAGGTTCAACACTGTGCACAGCCGCTTCACGCCGTAGGCGCCGCGGTGGTCGGCAACGAACTCGAAGCGGCTCACCAGTTCGTCTCGCCCGCAAAATACTTGGCCGCCCGGCGCAGGATGTCACGTTCCATCTCCAGCTCGCGCACCTGCTTGCGCAAGGCTTCGATCTCCGCGTCCTTCGCCGACTCCGCCACGGCCTCGGGCCGCGCGGCCTTGTCCGCCGCCTTGATCCACTGCCGCAGCGTCTCGTGGTTCACACCCAGTTCGGCGGCAACGCGCGAGACGGGCCGGCCCGACGAACGGGCCAACGCCACAGCGTCGGCCCGGAACTCCGCCGAGTACTTGTAGGTCCCCACCTGGGACTCCTCTCCCTGGACTCAAGATCCAGTGTCGAGGTGTCCACGATCAAGGTGGCGGGCCCGATTCCACGAGGAGGTCCGGCGTGCCATGTCGAGAGGCGGTGATCACAACCACGTGATCGCCACCTGCAGCAAGAGACGCGAGAAGCACTGCGCCCCCCGGGGCGCCAGCTGGAGGCTCCACGCAAAGATCACTGCCGCGCCTCTCGATAAGCGCAGGTCAGCGCCACTCTCATTCCCAATGTCCCAAAATCGCACTAGGGCGCGTATCGAGTCGTGATCAATCTGCGGGATTTGCTCTCGCGGCGGGGTCTGGTCCGGTAGGCCTTCTTGCGTGACGCGAGTGCAACTGACGGATGCAGAGTGGGAGTTCATCGGGCCGTACCTGCCGATCGGCGCGTACGGCCCGTACCCCGAACGGCTTCGGTACCAGTTCGAGGGTGTGATCTGGCGGTTCAAGACCGGCGGGCAGTGGCGGGAGATGCCGCGGGAGTTCGGCGCCTGGTCGACCGTGCACAACCGCTTCCGGCAGTGGCGTGACGCCGGCGTCTTCGAGGCCCTGCTGGAGGGCCTGATCGCGGAAGCGGCGAAGCGGGGCGAGGTGGACCTGTCCCTGGTCAGCATCGACTCCACCACCGCGCGGGCACACCACGACGCCGCCGGGATGCACCTGGGCGAGGACGTCATCACTGCACTGGAGAAGGCTGCCGCCGAGGAGGAGAAGACCAGGTCAAAGGGGGCAGCCTCGAAGAACAAAGCGGGCAGGACGTCACAGCAGATCCCGAGTGGGAGGAACGACGACGCATCCGGCGTCGGCGAAGACTCCGCCTGAAGGCCGCTCTCCTCGGACGCTCCAGGGGCGGGCAGACCAGCAAGGTCCACCTGGCCGCCGACCGCAAGTGCCGCCCGCTGGCGTTCGTGCTGACCGCGGGCCAGGCCGCGGACAGTCCGCAGTTCATCCCGGTGCTCAAGAAGTTAAGGGTCCGCGGCCCCGTCGGCCGTCCCCGCACCCGGCCGGACGCGGTCGCCGGAGACAAGGCCTACTCGTCCCGCGGCAACCGGGCCCACCTGCGCCAACGCGGCATCAAGGCAGTCATCCCGGAGAAGAAGGACCAGGCCGCCAACCGAAAGAAGAAGGGCTCCGGGGGCGGCCGCCCCGTCAGCCACGACGCCGACCTCTACAAGGAGAGGAACACCGTCGAGCGCCTGATCAACAAGCTCAAGGCCTGGCGAGGCATCGCCACCCGATACGACAAGACCCCGGACAGCTACCTCGCCGGCCTCCACCTACGCGCCTCGATGATCTGGATCAAAGACCTCACCCGGACCACCCATTGATCACGACTCGATACGCGCCCTAGTACGATGTTCCTCGAACTGATACTGCGCAGGTCAGAGGCCTTGTCAACTCTCATTTTCAGCGGCGGCCCTCAACGGCACACGTCGAATGCGGGAGTTCGCCGCGTAGCCGGCCCGCACCACCTCCCGCTCCCGTTCACACCCGGCTCCCGGACGCCGTGTCGGCGGACAGCCGCTGGGCCGCGTAGATCGGGAGCACGGAGAGCAGGACGAGCACCGCCGCCACGACGTTCACGACCGGTGCCTGCTGGGGCCGCGTCATGTTGTTGAAGATCCAGATCGGCAGGGTCTCGATGCCGGGCCCGGCCGTGAACGTCGTCACCACGATCTCGTCGAAGGAGAGCGCGAAGGCGAGCAGTCCGCCCGCCAGCAGCGCCGAGCGCACCAGCGGGAAGGTGACGTCGATGAAGGCCCGGAAGGTGTCCGCGCCCAGATCCATCGCCGCTTCCTCGTACGAGCCCGAGGTACGCCGAAGCCTCGCGACGACGTTGTTGAAGACGACCACGATGCAGAAGGTGGCGTGACCGACGATCACGGTGAACAGGCCGAGACCGACGCCAAGTGGCTCAAGTACCGTACTGAACGCCGAGTTGAGCGCGATGCCGGTGACGATGCCGGGCAGCGCGATCGGCAGGACGACCACGAACGAGATGGCGTCGCGGCCGAAGAACCGGTGCCGGGCCACGGCGAAGGCGATCAGCGTGCCCAGCACCAGGGCGATGGCCGTGGCGCCCAGGCCCGCCTTCACCGAGACCCAGAGCGCCGCGCGGGCACCCTCATTCTCCCAGGCGACCGACCACCAGCGGAAGGTGAGTCCGGACGGCGGCCAGCTCGCGCTGCGGTCCGGGTTGAAGGAATTGACCAGGACCAGCGCGAGCGGGACGTAGATGCACGCGAAGCCGACCCCTGCGGCGACGCGGAGCGCGATGCGCGCGGAACGGGAGAGTTGCACGGCGGGCTCCTCAGAGACTGCTCAAGGCGCCCGTGCGGCGCATCGCGAGCAGGTAGAGCACGATGACGACGACGGGGACCGTGCCGAGCGCGGCGGCCATGGGCAGGTTCAGTTCGATGTTGGAGTAGACGAGGTTGCCGATCAGCTGGGTCTTGCCGCCGACGATCTGCACGGTGATGTAGTCCCCGAGGCTGAGCGAGAAGGTGAAGACCGAGCCGGCGGCCACGGACGGCAGCACCATCGGGACCACGACCGAGCGGAAGGTGCGTCCGGGGCGGGCGCCCAAGTCCGCCGACGCGTCGAGCAGGTTGGCGGGCAGCTGTTCCAGTGCCGTGTGGATCGGCAGGATCATGTACGGCAGCCAGAGGTAGGTCAGCGCGATGATCGCCGCGAACAGTCCGAACCCGGGTCCGCTGAGCCCGAAGGGCTTCAATATCCAGTCGGCGAAGCCTCCTTGAGAGAGGATCAACCGCCAGGCGTACACCTTGACGAGGTAACTCGCCCACAGCGGCGTGAGAATGGCGACCACGAGCAACGGCCGCCACTTGGGCTTGGCGATGCGGGCCGTGTAGAAGGCGACCGGGAAGGCGATCACCGCGGACAGAGCGGTGACGGCGAGCGCCACACCGATGCTGCGCAGGATCACCTGCCGGAAGACAGGCGTCGTGATCAGGGCGTGGAAGTTGTCGGTCGACCAGACCTTCACGACCTCGGAGGTGAAGGAGTTGGTCGTCCAGAACGCCGAGACGAACAGCACGGCCAGCGAGCCGAGGTAGAGCACGGCCAGCCACAGCAGCGGTGCGGTGAGCAGCAGGGACAGCCTGAGCCGCGGCCGGCGGTGCAGGGTCCCGGCGAGCCGCCGGACGGGGGACCGTCCGGCGGCCTGCGCGGTGGAGGTCATCGGTTGTCTCTCAGCCCTTGATCTCGGTCCAGGCCTGGACCCACTTCGCGTACGGCACGCACTTCACGTCGGTGCGGCCGTCCAGGCACTGCTCGATGGGCGTGTTCCAGAAGGCGATGTTCTTCCAGTAGCTCTCGTCGGCCGCGTGGAAGGTGTCACAGAAGGACTTGTCGCTGGTCTCGGTGCACGCCTTGGAGTTGGCCGGGGCCTCACCGAAGTACTCGGCGACCTGGGCGTTCACCTTCGGCGAGATGATCCAGTCCATCCATTTGTAGGCGCAGTTGGGGTGCTTGGCCTTGGCGGAGATCATCCAGGTGTCCGACCAGCCCGTGGCGCCTTCCTTGGGCACGAAGGCCTTCACCTTGGCGCCCTCGCCCTGCGCGAGGTTGGCGATGACCTGCCAGGTGGTGCCGACCACGGAGTCACCGCTCTTGAAGGCGGAGATCTCCTTGAGGTAGTCGCTCCAGTACTCCCCCACATTCGCGCTCTGCTTCTTCAGCAGCGCGACGGCCGCGTCGAACTGCTTCTGGTCCAGCGCGTAGGGGTCCTTGATCTTCAACTCAGGCTTGGTCGCCTTCAGATACAGCGCCGCGTCGGCGATGTAGATCGGCGAGTCGTACGCCGTCACGTGCCCCTTGTGCTTCGAGGCGTCCTCGAAGACCGCGGACCAGGAGGTGGGGGCCGGCGTGACCTTCTGTGTGTTGTACATCAGCAGGTTGGCGCCGCGGCCGTGCGGGATGCCGTACATCTTGCCGTCGACGGAGTTCCAGGCCCCGTTCTTCAGGCCGCTGAAGACGTCCTTGTAGTTCGGCACGAGGCTGGTGTTGACCGGGGCCGCGTCGCCGGAGGCTATGAGGCGCAGGGACGCGTCGCCGGACGCGGAGACGGCGTCGTACTGGCCGGTCTTCATCAGCTTGACCATCTCGTCGGAGCTGGCGGCGACCTTGGAGTTGACCTGACAGCCGGTCTGCTTCTCGAAGTCGCCGACCCAGTCGACCTTGGGGTCGTTGGAGCCGTCCTCGACATACCCGGCCCAGGCGACCAGGTTGACCTGGCCCTCGGTCTTGCCCAGCTTCGACTGCGCCTTGAGGTCGGGGGGGTTGAGGCCGGTGGCCGAGGAGGCGCCCGAGTCGGACGACCCGCAGGCGGTCGCGGCGAGGAGCACCGCGACGGCGGTGAACGAGAAAAGAGAGGTGCGGAGGGTTCGGTTGGGGCGCACGACGTACTCCATACGTGATGGGGGACTGAGCGTGGGGGTCGTCAGCGGGGGGCGGGGACCTTGAAGGTGTGACGGTGGTGCCACTGGAGCCGGACCCGGGTGCCGCGATAGGCGGCGACGTCCTCGGAGGAGGTCTCCAGGTTCTGCTGGAGCGCGGTCAGACGTCCGCCCGCGTCGAGGTCCACCAGGAAACGGGTGGCGTCGCCCAGATAGACGACCTCGACGACGGTGCCCGTGGCGGTGGAGTGCTCCGGCTCGTCGGCCTCGGCGGACTCCTTGAGGACCCGGATCTTCTCGGGCCTGATGCTGTACGTGCCCGAGGCGCCCACCACCTGCTGCGCACAGTCGCCTTCGAGCAGGTTGGAGGTGCCGACGAAGCCCGCGACGAAGGGGGTCGCGGGGCGTTCGTAGATCTCGGCCGGGGTGCCGACCTGTTCGATGCGGCCCTGGTTGAAGACGGCGATGCGGTCGCTCATCGTCAGGGCCTCCTCCTGGTCGTGGGTGACGAAGACGAAGGTGATGCCGACCTCGCGCTGGATCGCCTTGAGTTCGACCTGCATCTGCTCGCGCAGCTTGAGGTCGAGGGCGCCGAGCGGTTCGTCGAGCAGCAGCACCCGGGGGCGCCCGACGAGGGCGCGGGCGAGTGCGACGCGCTGACGCTGACCGCCGGAGAGCTGGGAGGGGCGGCGGGCCCCGAAGCCTTCGAGGCGTACGTTCGCGAGCGCTTCGCGGGCCTGTCGGAGCCGCTCGGCCTTGGGCACCTTGCGGACCTTGAGGCCGTACGCGACGTTCTGCTCGACGGTCATGTGCGGGAACAGCGCGTAGTCCTGGAAGACGGTGTGCACGTCCCGCTCGAAGGGGGCCAGCCCGGTGACCTCCTGGCCCGCCAGCTCGATCCGGCCCGCGGTCGGGCTCTCGAAGCCGGCGATCATCCGCAGGACGGTCGTCTTGCCCGAGCCGGACGGGCCGAGCATCGAGAAGAACTCACCGTCGGCGATGTCCAGGTCCACTCCGGCCACGGCGGTCGTCTCACCGAACGCCTTCCGCAGGCCCTGGAGCCGGATCGCTGTTGCCTCCATGGGCGGGAACCTTTCTGGTGCACTGGCGCGTTGACCGGAAAGATATGAAGTCATAGTTCAAAGCTCAAGACCCCCTTAGAGTAAAGGTTGAGTCAACGCACAAGGTGGTGGCCGTGAAGCAGTACGTGAACAACAACGCCGAGGGTGCCCGCAGAGCCGTTTTCACCCCCGTGGACAACCGCGCCCGGGTGGACACGGTCATCCGCAGGCTCAGCGACGCCATCGAGCTCGGCCTGCTCGCCGACGGGGAGCAGCTGCCCGGCGAGATGGAGCTGGCCGGTCAGCTCGGCGTCTCCACGGTCACCCTGCGCGAGGCGCTGATGGCGCTGCGCCAGCAAGGACTGGTCACCACTCGCAGGGGGCGCGGCGGCGGCAGCTTCGTCTCACTCCCCGAGGAGCCCGGCGAGGAGCGGCTCAGGGTGCGGCTGGCCGGCTGGAGCACGGAGGAACTGCGCGATCTGGGCGACCACTGGGCCGCCCTGTCGGGCGCGGCCGCCCAGCTGGCCGCGGAGCGCACGGAGCCGGGCGATCTACGGCAACTGCGGCGCACACTGGATGAGTTGACGTCCGCCGAGGACGCCGCGGCGCGCAGCCGGGTCTACGGCCGGTTTCACGTCGAGCTCGCCGCGGCGGCCCAGTCCGCCCGGCTGACCCGCGAGCAGGTCGCGCTCCAGACGGAGGTGGGGGCACTGTTGTGTCTCGTGCTCGGGGACGACGCATATCGTGAAGAAGTCGCAGACCGTCACCGCTCCGTAATCTCGGCCGTGCAAGATGGAGCCCACGCATCGGCCAGAGCGCTGGCCGAGCGGTGCGTCCAAGCCTCGACGGCACGGCTCATCGCCCTCCGCCTCGCGATGCCGCGCGCCGCGTCCGGTCCCCGTCCGCTGGAGGGCGTCCATGAGCAGGAGCCCCGGTCCGGCCGGCGCCACGGCGACGCTTGACGCGACACCGGAGGCGGCCGTCGCCGCCCAGGTCCGCTCCACCCTTGAGGCCGTGTTCGAGGCGGTTGCCGAGACCCGCGCCGACACCACGGCCCGGCTCACCGGGGTCGCCGCGCAGGGCCGTCGCCCCGCGACCGTCGACCTGGCCGCGCTGCGCCCGGGGCTTCATCTCCGGCTCACCCGGCAGTGGTTGGTGTCGGGCGTCGGATTCGTCGCCGCGCCGGGACTGCTGAGTGACGTACCGGCGTGGCTGGAGTGGTGGCAGACCGGCTCCGACGGAGACGTACGGCCGCTGCTGCTCGACCTCGACCCCGCGCACTCCGCGTACTCCGACTACACGCACTGGGACTGGTTCGCCCTCCCCCGTGACACCGGGCAGCGGGCGGTCGCCGGCCCCTATGTGGACTACCTCTGCTCCGACGAGTACAGCCTGACGCTGTCCGCACCCGTGCAGGTGGAGGGCCGGTTCGTGGGGGTCGCCGCGGCCGACGTGTATCTGCGGCACTTCGAGGCGGCGGTCGTGCCGCTGCTCCAACAGCTGCCCGGGTCCGCCCATTTGGTGAACGGGCGCGGGCGGGTGGCCGCGTCCGCCGATCCGGCGCATCTGGCCGGATCGCTCACCAAGGGCCCGGACTTCGGGGCCGTACTGGCAGGGGCGCGGACCGCGCGCCACGACGGGATGCGGCTGATCCCGTGCGACGGAGTGCCCCTCGTGCTCGTAGTACTGGACCCCTGAGCGAGCCCACACCCTGGACCGCCGAGCGGGCTCACACCACGCGGAGCTCCGCCGCGCCGTTGCGTGTCCTGCGCGGTCCGGCCGTCATGTGCCGTGCCTCGCGCAGGACCAGGGTCATCCGCGTATATCCCATGTCCTGAAGGGTCTTGGGGGTCTCGCCGACGATCCGGCAGTCCATGCGGCCCCAGCGGGGATCGGGGTGCACCAGCGGCCGTACGGCGCCGTCGTGCTCGACGGCGTCCGGGCCGACGGCGCGGATCCAGTGCGGCAGGCCCTGCCGGTAGGCGGCCTCCATGATCGGGTCCTGGGCGATGTCCCGGCGGACCGACTGGAGTCCGCGGTCCTGACCGTGGCGCTCCACCGCCGCGGCGAACTGGGCCAGCAGCGGCAGGCACCAGCTCGACTCGTGCTCACCGAGGACCGTGGCCGCGTCCGGGTGAAAGAGGACGAACCGGAGGAAGTTGTCACCCGGCATGGCGGTCGGATGAGGGCCTACGCCACTGAAAAGTGTCTCGAACGCGGCGTTGGCCAACACGACGTCCCAGCGGTGGTCGAAGACGACGGACGGGAACGCAACGGCCTCCAGAAGAGTGGCGTAGTCCTGGAGATACGCCTGAGCCTCGAGACTCTCGGGGACAGGTCGCGGCTGAGACCGCTGCCATCCTGCCTGGTACGCCATCGGGAGGTCACCCCTCTTGCCTCTGCGGCCTTCACGCGGCGCCCCGATCCTGCTGCCCGGAGCTCAGCCATGTCAACTATCGTGGCATTTGGCGCTTGTTGACAGCTGATTCGCGCCACAGTTGTGGCGACCGCTGGATGTGAGTTCGAGCGAGCGGCTAGTCTCCCGTTGGTCCCTGACCCTTGTGAGAGGGACCTGACAGACCTGAGCGAGACTGAGAGAGACGTAGGAGATCAGTCGGTGACGGATGGCTTCGAAGTTCCGGGCGCCACGGCGACGGTTCTGCTGCCGGCCGTCGTGGCCCGGGTCACCGCACTCGCCGACCGGCTCGATGTGCAGCACTCCGAGGTTTTCGACGTCCAGCGCCTGTCGGCCGAGTCCGGCGTCCCCCAACCCGTGGTGCGGGCCCTGCTGAGCGGTCGCCCCGCCGGGGAGCCCGATCTGCAGGCCCGCTTCCTCCAGCGCCTGGACCTGTTGCGCCGCACCCGGCTCAAGCCCAATGGGCGCAAATACACCCAACAGGAGATCGCCGACGGCGCCGGGATGTCGCGTCAACAGGCGGGCGCCCTCATCAACGGCGACCGGCGCCCCACCATGGAGCACTGCGACGCCATCCAGCGCTTCTTCCGGGTGCATGCGGGGTTCCTGACGGCCGAGGACTCCGAGGCGCTCGTGGGTGCCCTGCAGCGCTCGGAGCAGGAGCTGCTGCAACAGCTCGCCGACCGTGAGCGCGAGGCGGCCGCGGCCGCCGACGACCCGTTGGAACGGCTGCTCCAGGACCACGGTGTCCGCGGAATCGCCTGGCGGGCTGCGCAGTTGCCCACCGACCAGCACCGCGACAAGGTCGCCGAGTGGCTGGACATGCTCTTGGAGAGCGTCAAGCGGCCCGAGTCGTGATCCGGGGGAGAACTGTGGGCATCGGAAGGGACATGCGCCGCCTGTGCGGCGAGTTGGTCGCGGAGCTCTCGCTCCCGGCACCGGCGGAACCCGCCGACCTGTACGCCGCCCTGTGCGACGCCATGAGCAGACGCCGCGGCCGTCCCGTCCAGTTCCGCACGGCCGCGTTCCCGCCCGGCACAGCCAGCGGGCTGTGGCTCGACATGGCCGACCAGGACCTCGTCGTCATCGAGGAACGCACCGCCCCCGACCACCAGTTGGTGATCCTCGGCCACGAGCTGTGGCACATGAAGGCCGGGCACTGCAGTCACCACGTCGAGGGCGCCGCCGTCGCGGCCCGCTTACTCAGCGACACCGCCGATCTGCAGGCGACCGTCCTGAGGGTCGCCGCGCGCACCCGCTTCGACCTCGCGGACGAGAAGGAAGCCGAGAGCTTCGGCCTGCTGCTCGCCAGCAAGTGCCGTACCTGGCTGGCCGGTTCGCCACTGCGCGGGCCGGTGAGCCGGGACGGTCTGGCCGGCCGCATCGAGGCGTCCCTGGGGTACCGCGGACCGCAGGGCTGAGGCGCCTTCCCGGACATGGACGGATCCAGCTACTACGTCCCGGCCGTCGCCATGGGCGTCGCCCTCGCCGTCAAGGCGCCCACCCTGATCCGCGGCTGGCGCGACCCGCTGCTGCGGTCGGTGGGCATCCTGCTGGCGCTGGCCTGTCTGGTGTTCCTCTTCGCTGCTCCGCCGACCATCGCCGAGGTCAATGACATCACCGGTATCCCCAACGTCTCGGCGCCCCTGGTCTACTGCCTGCTGAGCGTCTTCAGCGCGTCCTGTCTGGTGCTGATCATCCACTGGCGCGGCGGACCCCCCGAGGTCACCCGCCGGCTCTCCCGCCGCTGGATCACCGGGTACGGCGTCGTCAGCGTGGCGCTGGTCGTGCTCTACCTGCTCGGGGACTGCCCCGAGGAGCGCCTGCGGGACCTCGACACCTACTACGCGAACACCCCGTTCATCCGCGAGATGATCGTCCTCTACCTCGTGGCGCTGACCGTCGCGGGCGTCGCGATGAACGTCATGTGCTGGCGCTGGGCCCTTCAGGTGGACGGCTGGCTGCGCGCCGGGCTGCTGACGATCGCGGTCGGCTTCCTCTTCAACGTCCCCTACGCGGCGACCAAGTTCATCGCCGTGGTGGCCCGCTGGAACGGCGCGAACCTGGACGGTCTGAGCACCGACGTGGCCCCTGTACTGGCCTCCGTCGGAGCCCAGGTCAGCGCGGTCGGCTTCCTGCTCCCGCTGGCCTGCCAGCGCATCGGGGACAGCTGGACCACCTGGTCGACGTACCGCCGGCTCGGGCCGCTGTGGCGCGAGCTGAGGACGGTCTCGGCACACGCGGACCACGCGGTGCGGATCTCCTGGTGGTCCTCCGCCGAACTCCAGGTCACCCAGCGCGAGTCCGACATCCACGACGGCATGCTCAGCCTGTACCCCTACTTCGACTCCGAGGTACGCTCCCTCGCCTACGACGCGGCCGTGACGGCGGGCTCCGAGCCCGCCCAGGCTCAGGCCGAGGCCGACGCGGCGATGGTGACGGCGGCGGTGCGGGCCAGGGCGGCCGACCCGGAGGGCAGGGTCATCAGCGCGGCGGAGGCAGCCCCCGCCGCTTCCGCCGAGGGTCCACGCGACCTCGTACGGATGTCGATGGCCCTGCGTCAGTCACCCGTCGTCGCGGCCGTCAAAGGACGGGCCGCGACCAGGTCAGAGAGCGACTTTCATGAGCAATCCCGCTAACGCGGCAGCAGGCGACAGAGCTACGGCCCCCCGTCGGGCCGTCGTCATCGGCGCGGGGACGGCCGGTCTACTGGCCGCCGCCGCCCTGGACCCGTACGCCGAGGTCACCGTCGTCGAGCGCGACGTCCTGCCGGACGGGCCCGCGCCGCGCAAGGGCCTCCCGCAGGCCCGGCACGCCCATCTGCTGTTGTCCGGCGGCGCCCGTGCGATGGAGGAGCTGCTGCCGGGGGTGACCGTCGCCTGGCTCGCCGCGGGCGCCCGCCGGATCCCGCTGCCCACCGGATTCGTCTCGCTGACGGCGCAGGGCTGGCTGCGGCGCTGGCCCGAGATGGAGTTCATGATCTCGTGCAGTCGTGATCTGCTCGACTCGGTCCTGCGCGACCAGGTCGCCACGAAGGACCGGGTGACCGTCGTGGACGGCACGGAACTGCTCGGTCTGGAGGGCGACGCCTCCCGGGTGACGGGCGTGCGCGTGCGGACCCGCGACGGTGAGCAACGGGTGCTGCCTGCCGACCTGGTGGTGGACGCCTCGGGGCGCGGCTCGCGCTCCACCCTCTGGCTCGACGCGCTGGGCGTCGCACCTGCGCCGCTGGACGAGGTCGACTCCGGACTCACCTACGCCAGTCGGATCTTCCGGGCACCGGCGGGCACCGAGGACTACCCCGTGGTCGGTGTACAGCCCGACCCGGCGCAGCCCGTGCCGGGCCGGTCCGCGACGATCGTGCCCGTCGAGGGCGGGCGCTGGCTGGTGACGCTGTCGGGCACCCGCGACGGACAGCCGACCGACTCCGCCGAGGAGTTCGAGCCGTTCGCTCGCGGTCTGCGCCACCCCGTGGTGGGCGAGCTGATCGCGCACGCGCAGCCGCTGACGGACGTCACCATCAGCCGCAGCACGATCAACCGGCGGCGCTTCTTCGAAAAGGTCAAGGGCTGGCCGGAGGGGTTCGTCGCGCTCGGCGACGCCGTCGCCACCTACAACCCGGTCTACGGGCACGGCATGGCGGTGGCCGCGCAGGGCGCGCTGGCGCTGCGCGGGCAGCTCGCCGAGCACGGGATCGCGACGCCGGGGCTCGCGCGGCGGGTGCAGCGAGCGGTGGCGCTTCCGGTGACGATCGCCTGGGATCTGGCCACGGGCACGGACATCCGCTACCCGGGCGCGATCGGCGAGCAGCCCGGGGCCACGCGGAAGTTGCTGGGGCGCTATGTCGAACGGCTCCTGCGGACGGCGGCGGGACGCCCCCTGGTCGCCGAGGCGTTCCTGGCCGTGTTCACCCTCTCCGCGCCCCTGTCCGCGCTGGTCGGACCGAAGGTCGTCTTCGCCGTACTGCGGGGCCCACGCCGCCCTCCCCTGACCGCCCCGCCCCTCACGGCCGAGGAACGGGAAGCGGTTCTGAGTGCCCGGGAGCCGTCGGGAACGCGGGCGGTCGGCTGAGCGGAGGGCGGCATCCGGCGGCGCCGGGCACCCTCGGCGGCGGGTGTCAGGTCGCGCTGCGTTCGCTCGCCTCGCGCAGGTCTCGCTCCACCGCCCGGTTGTGGGCGGTGTCGGGCCGGCCGGCCGTCGTGCCGGGGCGGCCCGCGCGCAGCAGTTCGCGCCAGTGCTCGCGGCTCCAGTCGGCCGGGCTGGTGTTGCTGGTGAACTCCTCGACGAGGTCGAGGAAACGGCCCGGGTCACTGTGGAACGGGAAGTGGCCCGCGCCCTCGAAGATCTCCAGCCGGCTGCCCGGCATGGCCTGGTGCGCGCCGTACGCGTGCCGCACCGGCACCACGCTGTCCCGGTCGCCCCAGAGCAGCATCGTGGGCATGCCCTCGGTCAGATAGCAGCGGTCGAGCATGGTCACCGCCTGCCCGCGCCAGTCGACGACCGCCCGCAGGGTGCGGATGAACGCGCTGCGGGAGGTCGCGTCGGGCAGCGCGTCGACGAGGTTGAGCAACTCCGGTGCGTCCTGGCCCAGATCGGTGTCCAGGAGCCTCATCAGACGCAGGAACAGCCCGACTTGGAGCCGCATGCCGGGCAGCCGCAGCGTGGAGAGCATGAGGTGGGCGCCCGGCAGCGAGACGGCCCGCAGTACGGGGTTGACCTCGCCGCCGACGCCGCCCGCGCTGACCAGGATCAGCCGTTCGGTGCGCTCCGGGAACTGGTAGGCGAACTGCATCGCGACACCACCGCCGAGCGAGTGTCCGACCAGGGTGGCGGACTCGATGTCGAGCGTGGTGAGCAGATCACGGACCCCGTTGGCGTACGCGGCCACCGAGTAGTCGGCGCGCGGCTTGTCGGAGGAGCCGTGGCCGAGCAGGTCCGGCGCGATCACCGTGTGCGAGCGGGCGAGGTCGGGGATCAGGTCGGCCCAGGTCGCCGAGGAGTCGCCGATGCCGTGGATCAGGACGAGCGCGGGGCCCTCACCGGCCACGCGGTAGGCACGACGGTAGCCGTGCACGACACGGTGCTGCAGACGCAGCTCCGCGCCACCCACCGAGCGCAGCCGCGGATTGCGCCGCGGACGCCGAGGCGGTACGTCGACCACGGGCTCACCTCCTGTTCCGGGCCGCCGTGAAAGCGGCTTCCCCGCCGCCGAGAAGGCGCTTCCCGGCTCTTCTCACCACCCTAGGGCCCCTGTCCCACAAGGGATTTCCGTGAGGTTTCGCCTCCGCTAAGCGGGCGAACCTCCACGCATCGAAACGGCATTGTCAGTGGCGGTTGGCAAGCTGGAGGCACGTACCGCCATGTACCGCTTCGACCAGCCGACCCGGGGAGAGCCGTCCGATGCCGACCGCCGTACTGACCGACCACGAACGCGCCGCCGTGCAGGCCTATCTGCGTCTCCTTCAGACCGTACGAGCGGCGTTCGACGGTCCGCCGGACGGGTGTCGACCACCCGTGGTGCCGCCCGCCGCACTCGCCGAGGCGGAGCAGGCGCTGGCGGCGGCCGGGCTCGCGGGCAACGAGGAGGAGTTCTTCCGGCTGCTGCACAGCTGGTGCCCGGAGCCCGGAGGCCGCCTTGCCTAGGCCGCGTCGGCCCCGGTGTGCGGGACGGTGACGGCCGTGGCCAGCAGGCCTCGTCGCACGGTCCAGCGTCCTTCGAAGGACTGTATGCGTCGCCCGTCCACCAGCGGTCCCGGCACGAGGAGTTCGGCGCGCAGGCCGCCGGAGCGTATGGGGCCGTCGTCCGCGAAGAGTTCGATGTCCGCTTCGAAGAAGTCCAGCCACTTTCCGGTGAGGGGGTACCACGCCTTGTAGACGGACTCCTTGGCGCTGAAAAGCAGCCGGTCCCAGTGCACGGAGGCGTCCCGCCGCGCCAGCTCGCGCAGCCGGTCGTTCTCCGTGGACAGGGCCACGGAGGCGATGACGTCGTCGGGGAGTTCCTCGTGGGGTTCGGCGTCGATGCCCAGGGAGGCCAGGTCGGTGGCGCGGACGAGGGAGGCGGCGCAGTAGCCCTCGCAGTGCGTCATGCTGCCGATCAGCCCGTCGGGCCAGACGGGCGCCCCGTGCTCGCCGCGCAGGACGGCCTGCGCGGGCACGCCGAGCTTCTCCATGGCCCGGCGGGCGCAGGCGCGCACGGCAGCGAACTCACGGCGCCGCTTCTCCACGGACCGCGCCACGAGTTGCTGCTCCCCGGGGTACAGCGGCGCGCCCCAGTCCTGGTCGTCACCGTGTGTCTCCACGGTCACGACCGATTCCGGGAGCAGCTCCTCGATCACCGGTTCCGACCTCCATCGGCAGAATGTGGCGCAGGGTGTCCGGCGGGTCGGGGCGGGGCCGCCACTCCCGGGGGTATCCCACCGAGACCTCTTCGAAGCGGACGCCCTCGTGGTGGGTGGTCCGCGGGATGTGCAGATGACCGTAGACCATGACCTGGGCGCGGAAGCGGCGGTGCCAGTCGGCGGTCAGCCGGGTGCCGCACCACATGGCGAACTCGGGGTAGCGCAGGACGTCGGTCGGGTGGCGGTCCAGGGGGTAGTGGTTGACCAGGACGGTGGGCAGGTCCTCGGGCAGCTCGGCGAGCCTGCGCTCGGTCTCGGCGACCCGGGCCCGGCACCAGGCCTCGCGGCTCGGGTAGGGGTCGGGGTGCAGGACGTGCTCGTCGGTGCAGATCACCCCGGTCCCCTCGGCGTACGCCAGGCCCTCGTCCTTGGTCGCGCAGCCCGGCGGCAGGAACGAGTAGTCGTAGAGCAGGAAGAGCGGTGCGACGACCGCGGGGCCGCCCGGCCCTTCCCAGACGGGGTAGGGGTCCTCGGGGGTCGTGACACCCAACTCCCGGCACATGGCGACGAGATGCTCGTAGCGGGCGACACCGCGCAGCTGCACGGTGTCCTTGGGATGGGTCCACAGCTCGTGGTTGCCGGGCGCCCAGACGACCTTGCGGAAGCGTCCGCTGAGGGTTTCGAGGGCCCACTGGATGTCGGCCACGGTCTCCGAGACGTCACCGGCCACCAGGAGCCAGTCGTCGTCGGTGTGCGGGCGCATCTTCTCGACCAGGGCGCGGTTCTCCGCGTACCCGATGTGCAGGTCGCTGATGGCCAGCAGGTTTCCGTGTCCGCCGGCCGTCGACCGCACCCTCGCCACCTCCGAGAAAAGGACTGGAAACACAAGAACACATTCGTCCCCGCGGGACAAGGACGGCCCGCGCGCCGGGCCTCGCGCCCCGGCGCGTCGGGCCGGATTCCGGGGTCTCGGGAAATCCGTAACACGCCCGTAGCGTCACACCGGGCTCGCGCCCCTTATGATCGCCCCAACACAACCGCCACGAACCCTTCTCGGCGTATGGCGGTTTGCTGTTCCTCCCTCTCCCCTGGCCGGGCACGGCCTGCTCCGCCGTGCCCGGAACCCTGAAAGGCGGCCTGCATGGGTTCTCGCGTACGCGTCTGGCTCAACCGCACGTACGCGGAGAACGTGTTCTTCATGGACCAGCTGCGAAGTAATCCGCAGCTCCGCCCGGTCGAGATCCATGCCACCCACGGCGATCCCGACTCCCCTGTACTGGCCGCCGCCGACACCGCCGCCATGGAGCCGGAAGGCCTCTCCCCCGCCGCCTACGTCGAGTACGCCCTCGACCAGTGCGCGCGCCACTCCATCGACGTGTTCGTGCCGGTCCTGCAGCAGGCGGCGATCGTGGCGCACCGCGCCGAGTTCGCGGCGCTCGGTACGGCCCTGCTGGCGCCGCCCTCCGAGGCCGTGGCCGTCTTCCTGGACAAGGCCACCGCGTACCAGGCGGTGCAGGCGGTGGGCGTGCCGGTGCCGCCGTGGTGGCGGGTGCGCACCGAGGAGGAGCTCGTCGCCGCGGTCGAGACGCTGGAGGCCGAAGGTCACAAGGCCTGCTTCAAGCCGGCGGCGGGGGCGGGCGGAGTGGGCTTCCGCGTCATCACACGCGCCCCCTTCTCGCTCGCTCACCTCAATGGATTTCCGAGCCCGTACGTGCCGCTCGACCTGGTCGTGGAGGCACTGCGGTCGGCGGACGAGCCCGTCGACTGGCTGGTCATGCCCCTTCTGGGGCAGCCGGAGGTGTCCGTCGACTGCCTCACGGCGCCGGACGGCCGGGTCCGTATGGCGGTGGGCCGCACCAAGAACGGACGGCGTCGCGGTTTCACGCTGCACCCTTCGTTCATCGAGCCCGCGCGGCTGCTCGCGGAGGCGTTCGGACTGCACTATCTGACGAACATTCAGTTCCGCATGCTCGGTGACGACCCGGTCCTCATGGACGTCAACACCCGCCCGGCGGGCGGTCTGCACCAGCTCTCGCAGTGCGGCATCAACGCCCCTTGGGCAGCGGTGCAGTTGGCACTCGGCGAGGAGACGGGCGAGATGGTGCCGCCGCTGCTCGGACAGGACTACACCGTGCTCGCGGGCCCCCGTCCGGTGCGTCCGGTCTCGCTGCCGCACCAGCGCACCGACGCGCCCGCGCCCGCCCTGCCCGCCGTGCCCGCCCCGGCCCCCGCGACGGAGGGCGCTCCGGTGCCGGAGTCCGCGCCCACCCATGCGTCCAAGGCCTCCAACGCGACCACGGCCGCCATCGCGCCCGCCTGAGCCCTACGCCCCGGCCTCCACTCCTCGCCTCTCACTCTTCACCTCTCGCCCCTCGCCCTTCACCTCTCACCACCCGCTCACCGGTCTGGACCAATTCCGCGCAACGCCTTGACAGTGGGATTGGTCCATACCAACTTGGTTGCGCACCTCTCAGCACTCCTGAAGCACTCCCGAACACCCCCATGCCTCAAGGGAGATCGCGTGCGCATCAACCTCAGAACAGACCTCAGGCGTTCCAGACATCGCGTCCTCGCGCTGCTCGGCACCGCCGCCCTGGCGCTGGCCGGGGCGGTCGCGCTGCCCACCACGGCCCAGGCGGCCAACATCCTGTCCAACCCCGGCTTCGAGTCGGGCAGCCTCTCCCCCTGGTCGTGCACCGGAAACCTCGGCTCGGTCGTCTCCAGCCCCGTACACGGCGGCTCCAAGGCCCTTGCCGGGGCGGTGAGTTCGAGTGACAACGCCCAGTGCAGCCAGACCGTCTCGGTCCAGCCGAACACCACGTACAGCCTCTCGGGCTGGGTGCGCGGCAGTTACGTCTACCTGGGTGTGGACGGCGGTGCCTCGACGTGGACGACGTCCCCGTCGGCGTACAGCCAGCTCAGCGTCTCCTTCACTACCGGCGCCTCGCAGACCAGCGCCAAGATCTACGTCCACGGCTGGTACGCGCAGGGCACCTACTACGCCGACGACATCAGCCTGGACGGTCCGGGCGGCGGCGGAGGCGGCTCCGACACCCAGGCGCCGACCGCGCCGACGAACCTGACCTCCACCGGCAAGACCTCCTCCAGCGTGTCCCTGTCGTGGGGCGCGTCGAGCGACAACGTGGGCGTCACCGCGTACGACATCTACAGCGGCTCGAACCAGGTGCTGAGCGTGTCGGGGACGAGCGCGACGGTCAGCGGTCTCGCGTCGAGCACCGCCTACACGTTCACGGTGAAGGCGCGGGACGCGGCCGGGAACACCTCCGGGGCCTCCAACTCCGTGTCCGTGACCACGGACGCGGGCGGTGGTGGCGGCACCGGCTTCAAGCAGGCGGCACCGTACCTCTACCTCGGCTGGGGCGACCCGCCGAGCGCGACCTCGGTGATGAGCTCGACCGGCGTCAAGTGGTTCACGATGGCGTTCATGCTGGACTCGGGCGGCTGCAACCCCGCCTGGGACGGCAGCAGGGCGCTGACCGGTGGCAACGACCAGACCGTCATCAACCAGATCCGCTCCGCCGGCGGTGACGTCGTCCCGTCGTTCGGCGGCTGGCAGGGCAGCAAGCTCGGGGCCAACTGCTCCTCGGCGAGCGCGCTCGCCGGTGCGCTGCAGAAGGTCATCGACGCCTACGGCCTCAAGGCGATCGACATGGACATCGAGAACACGGACGAGTTCGAGAACGAGGCCGTCCAGGCCAAGATCCTGACCGCGCTGAAGACCGTCAAGGCCAACAATCCGGGCCTCAGGACGATCGTCACCTTCGGCACCTCGACGACCGGCCCGACCTACTACGGCAACCGGCTCATCGAGCAGGCGCAGTCGCTGAACGCGGGCATCGACGTCTTCACGATCATGCCGTTCGACTTCGGCGGCGGCTCCGACATGTACGGCAACACCGTCAATGCCGCCGAGGGGCTGAAGGCCAAGCTGAAGTCCACCTTCGGCTGGGACGACGCCACGGCCTACTCCCACATCGGCATCTCCGGCATGAACGGTCTGTCCGACCAGCAGGAGAACACCACCCCGGCGATCTGGACCCAGATCCGCGACTGGGCGAACTCCCACCACATCGCCCGTCTCGCCTACTGGGCGGTCAACCGTGACCGGCCCTGTCCCGGCGGCGGTGTGGTGAGCAACTGCTCCGGCATCAGCCAGAACAACTGGCAGTTCACCTCCATCACGGCCGGGTTCACCGGCTGACGCTCCCGGCGTGGGGGTATCCGGCCGTCAGACGGTCGGGTACCCCCACGTGTCGCTCCAGTCGCCGGGAGGCGCAGCAGCACGATTTGACGCCCTCTCCTGCCCGGGGGCAGGAGATTCCGGTCCGTACCGCTACGCGGTACCACCTTGGGTTCCTGTTTCACGGGCCCTGCCGACTGGTGAGGGTCGGTCTTACAAGGCCTCCGCAGGCCTGACTTCCCGCCCGTCCGGCGGTAGGTCCGACACCTCGGTGTCGGACACGACGACAATAGCCTGGAGCCGCGGACTCCCGGGCCGCTACAGGCCGGATGCCCCACACCGCCACCCTGAAGGTCGCATCAATGGGCAAGAGTTCGATAGCGGGCGCTGGGCCAACATCGGTGCAGGCGGGGCCAGACGAGGGTGTTCGGCGGGGTCTTGTCGACGATGATCCGCTTGCCGCTGCGGGTGAGTTCGAGGTGCAGCAGCCGGTCCCACAGGGCGTGCTCCAGCTCGTCCTTGTCGAGTTCGAGGGCCCGCATGGCGTCCGCGGTGAAGTCCCGGGACAATTGACATCCTCCCCCTCTTAAAAGAGAGGGATTCCAACCCGGGTGGGTTGCGGTTCACGGACACTCGACCGCCGTCTGGGCGGTGTTGTCCCTCCGGCACGGGCTTGGCACCCGGGGCGGCTTTCGCCGTCCTGTCCTGCCGCGACGTTGGCTGCTGCATTGGTGTCCGCGTTGCAGGTGAAACCGCAGGAGGAACAGACGAACTCGGCTTGGCTCTTGCGGGAGTTCTTGTCGATCCATCCGCAGGCACTGCACCGCAGGCTGGTGTAGGGGGCGGGTACGTCCTCGACCCGCCCGGGAGCCTTGTGCTCGGTGCGCCGGCGCAGCAGACCCCAGCCCTGCGCGAGGATCGCCCGGTTCAGCCCGGCCTTCTGCGCCACCCGCTTGCCCGGCTCCTCGATGGTCCCCTTCGCCGAGCGGGTCATGTTCTTGATGTTCAGCTTCTCGAACCGCACCAGGCCGTACGACCTGGCCAGCATGGTCGAGGTCTTCTCGCACCAGTCCTTGCGCCGGTCTGCTTCACGGGCTTTGAGCTTGGCGACCCTCGCGTACCCGGCCGTCTTCTGCGGGCTGTTCCTGGGAGCGCGGGCGGCACGCCGCTGATGTTTGCGGATCTGCGCCCGCTCACGGGTGGTGAGCTGGGGGCAGTTCAGGGTCCGGCCGTCCGACAGGGCCGCGGTGATCGTGACACCGCGGTCGATGCCGATGACCTCGCCGGTGTCCGGCGCCATGACCGGGGCGGGGACGACGGCGAAGGCGATGTGCCACTGCCCGTTCTTCCAAGTGACCCGGAACGTCTTCGCCTGCGGCAGCTCGGTCCGGGTGAGACGGAAGCGGACCCAGCCGCAGCCCGGCACCTTCACCTGTGCCCATCGCCGGTTCAGCTTCTGGACCACCACCGAGCGGCCCATGATCTGCCTGCCCGTCTTCGCGTTCAGCTTCGGGCCGCCGTCGGTGTCGAACTCCGGGACGCGGTCGGTGCCGACGACGCGGAAGCCCTCGTGCCGGTGCTTCCTGCGCCAGGTCGGCTCGCCGAACCCGGAGGTGAACCGCGCCTGCTTGGCCCTCCCGAAGTCCTTCAGTGCCTGCTGCTGCACATCCGCGTTGCCCTTGCGCAGCCACTCACTGGTGGTGCGGGCCTCGGTGAGCTGGCGGCACTGCTCGGCGAAACCGGGCGCGGCCTTCCTGCCCCTGTACCAGTACGAGTGCTGCTCGACGGCCAGGTTCCACACGTACCGGGCGTGCGCGCAGTGCAGCAGCATCTGCTGCTCCTGCTCACCCGTGGGGTACAGCCGAAACCTTGCCATGGGACCAATCTAGCTCAACCATGGTCCCATGAAACATGTGAACCTGAGACTCCCCGACGATCTGCACGAACAGGCCCGAGCCGCCGCCGAGGCCGACGACCGTTCCCTGAACTCCTGGCTGATCGCCGTCGTGCGACGCGCCGTCACGTCGGGCAAGACACCAAAACGCCCTGAAGGCGATTCGGCCACCCCTGCCCCGCCACGCGGGAGCGGGCATTCGCACCAGTCCTGAAGGACCGGGCACCCTGCCCGAAAACAAGGTGGACGTGGACGGTGCGCAGATGCATCTCGTGCGGGGCGCGGATCTGACTGTGGCTGTTGAGCAGGACCCGCAGCAGGGTCGAGCCGGAGCGCACGGACGAGAGCACGAAGACGGGCGAGTCCACCAGCCGCGGGGCGGGCGGGGCGACGTACGGCCGCCCGTCGGGGCCCTCGGGACTCCGGGGCGAGAGCACCCCGTCGAGGGTTCGCCGCGGCGGGCGCACCGCCTCCGCCATCAGCCTCCCCCGGCGCTTCAGTCCCTTGCCGATCGCGGACATACGCGGGTCTCGCACCGTGACACCTCTTTCTCGCTGGTCCCCGCATCACAACGGGGAAGGGCGAACTCCAGGTGTCGCACAGAAGAAGCGCCGTGGTCACGGCGGGCGCGAAACCCGCCGCGACCAGGCATTTTACCGTTTCCTTAATACTTCATGGGAACTGGGATCACGCCTTCACCACGGCCAGCCGCAGCGTCTGCACCTCAAAGGGGCGCAGTGCGACAGGAACCGCGTTCCCGTCCGTGCCCACGGTCGTCAGCGGGCGCTCCAGGAGGTCGGTCACCTGGGCCCCCGCCAGCGGGAAGCCGGTGCGCAGGGTGCCGGTGCCGCGACCGCCGCGGGACTCGTAGAGGCGTACGACGACGTCGCCCGAGGCGTCGTCGGCGAGCTTGACCGCCTCGATGGTAACGCCCTCCCCGTCCACGGAGACGACGGGCTCGACGGGACCGGCCGAATCCGCCACCCGCAGCGGCAGGTTGAGCGCGTAGCCCTCCGCGATCGCGTCCTCGATGCTCGCCCCCGGCAGCAGCGCATAGGTGAAGCGGTGCTTGCCCTGGTCGGCCTCGGGGTCCGGCACGCGCGGGGCGCGCACGAGGGACAGGCGTACGGTCGTGGTCGTACCGCCGTCCTCGCGGACCGTGCGGGAGACGTCGTGGCCGTACGTCGAGTCGTTGATGACCGCGACGCCGTAGCCGGGCTCGGCGATGTGCACCCAGCGGTGACCGTAGACCTCGAAGCGGGCGGACTCCCAGCTGGTGTTGGTGTGGGTGGGCCGCTGGACATGGCCGAACTGGATCTCCGCGGAGGAGTGCGGGGCCCGGATGTCCACCGGGAAGGCCGCCTTGAGGATCTTCTCCGCCTCGTGCCAGTCGATCTCGGTCTCGACGTCGATCCGGCGGCTGCCGGCCCGCACGGTGATCGTCTGCACGATCCGGGAGCCCTTGCCGAAGGCGCGCTCCACCTTCAGCGCGCCGAGCAGCGGGCCGTCCTCGACGACCGTGACGGACTCGGCGTCGAGCAGGTCCGTGTAGCGGTTCTTGTAGTGCTTGTCGATGTCCCAGGCGTCCCAGTAGTTCGGGAGGTCGCTGTGCAGACGGAGCAGGTTGCCCTTGTCGGCGAGGACCTCACGGCCGGCCGTCAGGTCGCGTACGGAGGCCAGCGTGCCGTCCTCGGCCAGCTCGACGCGGACCAGTCCGTTGTCGAGGACGCGGCCGTCGACGGTCACCGGCTGCGGGGGCTCACCCGCGTCGAGCAACGCGCTGCCGTTCGCGGGGACTTCGGCGTACATCGGGATGCCGACGGAAGTGCGGACCACCTCGGCGCGGTCGACCGGGCTGGTGTTGAACACCCGGGTCTCGCCCGTGCCCAGCGCGGCCACGGCCTCGGCCGTGATCACCTCGACCTCCTTCGCCACCCGCGCGTACTCCGCCTCGGCCTCCCGGTGTACCCAGGCGATGGACGAGCCGGGCAGGATGTCGTGGAACTGGTGGAGCAGGACGGTCTTCCAGAGCCGGTCGAGCTTCTCGTACGGGTAGGCGTAGCCCGGCGCGTTCAGCGCGGCGGTGGTCGCCCACAACTCGGCCTCGCGCATGCGGTGTTCGCTGCGCCGGTTGCCCTGCTTGGTGCGGGCCTGCGAGGTGTAGGTGGCGCGGTGCAGCTCCAAGTACAGCTCACCGGACCAGACCTGGTCCTTGGGGATCTCCTCGCGGGCGGTGGCGAAGAAGGCGTCCGGGTGCTCGACACGGACCTTCGCCGAGCCCTCCAGGCTCGCCAGACGCCGGGCGCGCTCCATCATCTCGCGGGTGGGTCCGCCACCGCCGTCACCGTGGCCGAAGGGTGCCAGGGACGTCGTACCGCGGCCCTTGTCCTGGTAGTTGCGGACGGCGTGCGCCATCTCCTTGCCGGAGAACTCGGCGTTGTAGGTGTCGACGGGCGGGAAGTGCGTGAAGATGCGGGTGCCGTCGAGGCCCTCCCACCAGAAGCTGTGGTGGGGCAGCTTGTTGGTCTGGTTCCAGGAGAGCTTCTGGGTCAGGAACCAGTCGTTGCCGGCGAGCTTGGCGAGCTGCGGGTAGGCCGCGTTGTAGCCGAAGGAGTCCGGCAGCCAGACGCCCTTGGTCTCGATGCCGAAGTGCTCGATGAAGAACCGCTTGCCGTGGATGAGCTGGCGGGCCAGCGCCTCGCCGCCGGGCAGGTTGCCGTCGGCCTCCACCCACATGCCACCGACCGGCGCCCAGTTCCCGTCGGCGACGGCCTTCTTGATGCGCGCCCACACATGCGGGTAGTTGTCGCGCACCCACTCGTACTGCTGGGCCTGTGAGCAGGCGAAGACCAGTTCCTCGTACTCCTCGGCGAGCGCGGTGACGTTCGAGAAGGTGCGGGAGGTCTTGCGCTTGGTCTCGCGGATCGGCCACAGCCAGGCGGAGTCGATGTGCGCGTGACCGGCGGCGGAGAGGGTGTGGGCGCTGGCGTGCGCGGGCTTGGCCAGGGTGGGGGCCAGCACCGCGCGGGCGGCGGCGGCCGTCCCGGAGATGTCGTCCAGGTCGAGGGCGTCCATCGCCTGGTCCAGCGCGATCATGATCTCGTGGCGGCGCGGGTCGAGCTCGCCCAGCTCCAGCATGAGTTCGCGCAGCACCTGGACATCGAGGTCGAGGTGCCAGACGTTCTCGTCGAGGACGGCGATGTCGGCGCGCTTGAAGGTGTAGAGCGGCTTGTCACCGGCCGTGAGGCGGTCGCCGAGCGGGGTCGGGCCCGCGAAGTCGTTCGCGAGGATGTCGGGGTTGGAGGCCGCCTCGACCAGGTAGTGGATCTCCTCGCCGCCCGTGGCCGGGTGGGCGATCGGCACGTACTGGTTCTGCGGGTTGACCGCCTTCAGCGGGACCCCGTCCGGGAGGTGGACGAGCGCCTCGGCCTGGTTGCCGGGCCAGTCGCCCACGAAGCCGAGGTCGAAGACGGCCTCGACGCGCTTGCCCGCCCAGTCCGCGGGGACCGACCCGCGCATCCGGAACCAGGTGGTGCCCCACGGCGGACCCCAGGGGGTGTCCATCGCGAAGGGCTTGTACGGCGCCGTGGCGGCCTCCTCGAAGGGGACCGGCTCGCCGGGCGCCTGCCAGGCCTCGACCTCGAAGGGCACCGAGGCGGCGTAGATCGCGGGCTTGATGCGCTGGTCGTGGACGCGTGCGACGCGCTCCTCGATCCGGCGGCGTTCGTCGTGCATGTGAGGTCTCCAGGAGCCAAGAAGCCAAGAAAGGGGGAAAGCGCTTACTTAAGGTACGCCAGGCCTGGGTGGACCGACGCGTACCCCTCGACCAGACGACGGGCCACGTTCACGGAGTCGACGAGCGGGTGCAGGGCGAAGGCCTTCACGGCGGTCGCGCGCGAGCCGGACTCGGCCGCGGACAGGACCTCGCGCTCCACCGCCTTGACCGCGCAGACCAGCCCGCTGGCGTGGTCGGGCAGCGGGTCGACGGCGACCGGGTGGGCACCGTTGGCGTCGACGAGGCAGGGCACCTCGATGACGGCCTCGGTGTCGAGCACGCCCAGCGTGCCGCGGTTGCGGACGTTGAGGATGAGCGTGGTGCGCTCGTCGCGGGCGATGGCCCGCATCAGGGCGAGCGCCACCTTCTCGTAGCCGCCGGAGAGGTCGTCGGCGTCGCGTTCGCCCGCGCCCGCCGCGTCCCGGTTCTCCGCCATGTAGGTGGCCTCGCGCTCGGCCCGCGTACGGTCCCAGGCGGTCAGCGCGGCGGCGTCCGGGCGCTTCATCTCGGCGTAGAACTGTTCCTGCTGGTCGCGCAGGAACGCGCCGCGGGTCTTCTCCGCCTGCTGGTAGGCCCGGACGGCCTCCCGGTTGAAGTAGTAGTAGTGCAGGTATTCGTTCGGGACGGCGCCCAGGGACTGCAGCCACTCCACGCCGAAGAGCTTGCCCTCCTCGAAGGAGCCGAGCAGCTCGGGGTCGGCGAGCAGCCGCGGCAGTTCGTCGCGGCCCGCGACGCGCAGCCCGCGCACCCAGCCGAGGTGGTTGAGGCCGACGTAGTCGATCCAGGCCTCTCGGGGGTTGGCGCCCAGGACGGTGGCGATGCGGCGGCCGAGGCCGACCGGCGAGTCGCAGATGCCGATGACGCGGTCGCCGAGGTGGCGGGACATGGCCTCGGTGACCAGTCCGGCCGGGTTGGTGAAGTTGATGACCCAGGCGTCGGGGGCGAGCCGGGCCACCCGCTGGGCGATGTCGACGGCCACGGGGACCGTGCGCAGGCCGTACGCGATACCGCCGGCGCCGACCGTCTCCTGGCCGAGGACGCCCTCCGCGAGTGCCACCCGTTCGTCGTCGGCACGTCCCTCCAGTCCGCCGACGCGGATCGCGGAGAAGATGAAGTCGGCGCCGCGCAGGGCGTCGTCGAGGTCGGTGGTGAAGGACACCTCGGGGGCGTCCGGCAGGTCCTTCGCCTGCTCGGCCAGCACCCGGGCGACGGCCGTGAGCCGCCCGGCGTCCACGTCGTGCAGCACGACATGGGTGACGCGGCCCTCGGCGCGGTCCCCGAGGAGCGCCCCGTACACGAGCGGCACCCGGAATCCGCCGCCACCCAGAATCGTCAGCTTCACGCCGTTTCCGCCTTTCCTGTCACGACCACTTGCACGCCCGCTTCTTCCAACGACGACCGCGTCGCCGGGTCCATCGGGTCGTTCGTCACCACCACGTCCAGCTCCTCGGGGCCGCAGACCCGCGCCATCCCCGTACCCGGGAACTTCGCGCGGTCGGCGAGCAGGACGACCTTGTCGCCCGCCTCGATCATGGCCCGCTTGACCGGCACCTCGACGACGGTGGTGTCCATCACCTGCCCGCCGGGCCGCACCCCGCTGGTACCGAGGAACAGCCAGTCGGCGTGCAGTTGTCGCAGGTTGTCCTCGGTGAGGAAGCCGACCAGGGAGCGGTACTCACGGCGGACCATCCCGCCGAGCAGCACCAGCTCTATGCCCTCGTCGTCCACCAGCTCCTCGTAGACCACCAGGTTGCTGGTGATCACGGTGATCCGGCGGCCGTGCAGCTGCCGGGCCAGCCGGTAGGCGGTGGTGCCGATGTCCAGCAGGACGGACTGGCCGTCCTGGACCATCGAGGCGGCGCGCGCCGCGATGACGTCCTTCTCGGCCACACGGACCTCGGCGACCTCGGCGAAGGGCTGGTCGCCCTCCTCCACGACCGCCCCGCCGTGCACCCGCGTGAGCAGGCCTTCCTCCTCCAGTTTCAGCAGGTCACGGCGGACCGTGGCGGGGCTCACGCCCAGCTGTTCGGAGAGATCGGTCACGGCTGCGGGCCCGCCGGAGCGCAGGGCCCGCAGGATGAGTTGATGTCGTCGCTCTGCCAGCACCCTGTGAACAGTACTCGTCATTCCCAATCATTTCTATGCTCAGTTCTGCTCGACTCTTGCCAAATTGGCCAGAGGCGCGCACGATCCTGTGCACCGCTTGCAGAGTTTTGACGAGAGGATGCGCTCGTGGGTGACGAACGGCCCGATGTGCTGCTGACCGGGCTGCTCTTCTACGACCTCGTCCTCACCGGACTGGGGAAGCCGCCGACGGCCGGCGAGGAGATCTGGACCGAGGGCATGGGCGTGAGCCCCGGCGGCATCGCCAACCTGGCGGTCGCGGCCTCGCGCTTCGGTCTGCGCACCTCCCTGGCGACGGTCTTCGGCGACGACCACTACGGCGCGTACTGCCGTGAGGTCCTCGCCGACCAGGAGGGCATCGACCTCTCCCTGTCCCGCACCGCGGACGGCTGGCACACTCCCGTCACCGTCTCACTGGCCCACGGCAACGACCGGGCCCTGGTCACCCACGGCCAGGAACCGCCGTACTCGCAGGACGAGCTGATGGGCGACCCGCCCGAGGCCCGCACCGCCCTTGTGCACCTCGAGGCCGAGCCGCGCACCTGGCTCGCCAAGGCCGCCGCGGCCGGCACGCAGATCTACGCGGACGTCGGCTGGGACCCCACACAACAGTGGTCCCGCGACCTCCTCGACCAGCTCTCCCTGTGCCACGCCTTCCTCCCGAACGAGACGGAGGCGATGGCGTACACGCGCACCGAGAGCGCGGTCGCGGCTCTGGGCACCCTGACCGAGCTGGTGCCGGTCGCCGTGGTCACCCGGGGCGGCGACGGCGCGGTCGCGGTGGACCAGACGACGGGCGAGTACGCGGAGGTGCCCGCCCTCCCCGTCGACGTCCTGGACGCGACGGGTGCCGGAGACGTCTTCGGCGCGAGCTTCGTCGCCGCCTCGCTCGGCGGCTGGCCGCTGGAGGAACGGCTGCGCTTCGCGGTACTGGCCGCGGGCCTGTCCGTACAACGGCACGGCGGTGCGCTCGCCGCGCCCGGCTGGTACGGCGTCCACCACTGGTGGCAGTCGCTCGAAGACCGTGAACTGCGGCGTGCGTACGGCTTCCTGGCCGACCGTCTCCCGGCGGACCCGGGCCCGCCCGTCCGCCCCGCCCCCGTGACCCCGCCCGACGCCACACGTCGGCCGGGCGCACCCCGATGACCCCACGCGCAACACCCCGCAAGACCCCCCGCATGACACGCACGACCCCACGCATCGCAACTCGAAACACCCCTCGCACGAACCCTTGCAAGACCCCACGTAACACCCCACGTACGCGAAGACCGAAAAGAACCGAAAGGCGGTGGGAGCTGTGCGGCTCTCACGAAGGGGCCTGCTGCGCGCCGGCTTGGCCGGTACGGCCGCCACGGCCCTGGGCGGCCTGGCAACCGGCTGCGGCGTTCCGACCGGCTCGACCGGGCGCAACATGGTCCTGTGGTACTGGAGCGGCGGGCTGAGCCCGAAGGTCGTCCAGGATGCCAAGACCCGCTACGACAGCGCGGTGAACCTGCAGGCCATCCAGATCGGCGGCTACTACCGCTCGAAGCTGATGACCACGATGACCGGACGCGCCCACATCCCGGACATCGCCGGGCTCAAGGGCGAGGACATGGCCTCGTATCTGCCCAACTCCGACCAGTTCGTGGACCTGCGCACGCTCGGTGCCGAGAAGCTCAAGGACCAGTACCTGCCCTGGAAATGGGACCAGGGCATCGCTCCGGACGGTTCGATGGTGGGCTTCCCGATCGACTGCGGTCCGGTCGCGCACTACTACCAGCCCGCCGTCTTCCAGAAGGCCGGACTGGCGTACGAGCCCGAGGACGTCTCCAGGGAACTGGCCACCTGGGACCAGTTCTTCGCGGCCGGCGAGCAGCTGAAGAAGCACCTCCCCGGCACGTTCATCCTGACCGACGCCCTCAGCGTCTTCGGCATCTCGGTCAACCAGACGACCAAACGGTTCGTCGACAAGGACCGGCACTTCATCGGCGACCAGGAGCATGTACGCACCGCCTGGGACCGTTCCGTCGAGGCCACCCGTCGCGGACTCGTCTCGAAGATCATCAACGGTACGGCCGACAACACCTCGGCCACCGAGCGGGGTCTGCTGCCCAGCCAGCTGAACGCCTCCTGGGCGGCCGGCGACATCAAGCTCAACGTGCCGAAGACCAAGGGCAAGTGGCGGGTGGCCGCGTGTCCGGGCGGTCCCTCGAACATCGGCGGCTCGTTCCTCGCGATCACCAAGGCGTGCCGGGAGCCCGAGAAGGCCTTCGAGATGATCACCTGGATGCTCGACGCGAGCAACCAGGCCCAGGGCTTCGTCGACTCGGTGCTCTTCCCCTCGACCCCGGCGTCGTACGCGATGAAGAAGCTGCGCGAACCCGACGCCTTCTTCGGCGACCAGGTCACCATGGACGTCTTCGGTCCGGCGGCGCAGAACATCCCGGTCGCCTTCAACAGCCCGTACGACATCGCGCTGAGCACCCCGATCAACGACGAGCTGCGGAACTTCTCCGTCCTCGGCAAGGACCCGGACAAGGCCTGGAGGGACGCCATGAGCAAGTGCCGGCGCATCGCGGACCACCTGGGGGTGAGTTACTGATGGCTACCGCACCCGTGGTCGACACGCCCCGCGCGGCCCTCGCCGAGACACCCGTCACCCACCCCAAGAAGGGCATCCTCAGCTACTGGCGGCTGTACGCCGCGATCTCCCCCTTCTATCTGCTGTTCCTCGCCTTCGGTCTGATACCGGTCGGCTTCTCTCTCTATCTGTCGTTCCACCGCTGGGACGGCCTCGGCTCGATGGAGTTCGCGGGGCTCTCGCAGTACCGCTATCTGCTGTCGGACACCCAGTTCTGGACCTCGATCGGGAACACGATCATCATCTGGGCGCTGGCCACCTTCCCGATGATCTTCCTGGCGATGGTCACGGCCGTGATGCTCAACTCGGCCGTCCGCTTCAAGAACCTCTACCGCTTCGCCTACTTCCTGCCGAACGTCACCTCGATCGTCGCGGTCGCGATCATCTTCGGCTCGGTCTTCTCCACCAACTTCGGCCTGGTCAACGCGTTCTTGCAGGCGATCGGCCTGGACCAGGTGGCCTGGCTGAACACACCGTGGGGCATCAAGGTCGCCATCGCCACGCTGATGACCTGGCAGTGGACCGGCTACAACGCGATCATCTTCCTCGCGGGGCTCCAGACGATCCCGGGCGAGCTGTACGAGGCGGCGCGGATGGACGGCGCCGGGCCCATCCAGACCTTCTTCCGGATCACGCTGCCGCTGATGCGTCCGGTGCTGCTGTTCGTGCTCATCATCTCGACGGTCACGGGACTGCAGACGTTCTCCGAACCGCAGGTGCTGCTGCAGACCACGGACAACAACTCGTCGTTCGCGGGCGGTCCCGGCCACTCCGGCCAGACCATGGTCCTCTACTTCTTCCAGCAGACCTTCGACAACAACGACTTCGGTTACGGCGCCGCCGTGGCCTGGGGCATCTTCCTCGTCGTCATCATCTTCTCGATCATCAACTGGCGCCTGGTGCAGCGCCGGGGCGAAGACTAGGGAGGCCCCACCATGGCAATCCTCAAGGGTTCATCGGCCTCCATGAAGGGGGCGGGGCGCAGGTCGGCCATCAAGGGGTCACAGCGCCGGGGCATCGCCCTCCACCTCTCCCTGATCATCGGTCTGCTGCTCTCGGTCTTCCCGTTCTACTGGGCCGTGATCATGTCGACGCACTCGTCGACGGAGATCTTCTCCTACCCGCCGAAGCTGCTGCCCGGTACGCACTTCCTCGAGAACGTCCGCAACCTCTTCGACAACGTCGACTTCTTCGGGTCGATGTTCAACTCGCTGCTGGTCGCGTGCTCGGTGACCGTCCTGGTCCTGTTCTTCGACTCGCTGGCCGCGTTCGTGTTCGCCAAGTTCCAGTTCCCGGGCCGCCGGGTGCTGTTCGCGCTGATGATGGTGATCTTCATGGTCCCGGCGCAGCTCCAGGCGATCCCGCAGTTCGTGATCATGGCGAAGCTGGGCTGGATCGGCTCGATGACCGCGCTGATCGTCCCGGCGGCGGCCAACGCGTTCGGCATCTTCTGGATGCGCCAGTACATGAAGAGCGCGATCCACGACGAGCTGATCGACGCCTCGAAGCTGGACGGGGCAGGCTTCCTGCGCCAGTACTGGCACGTGGCGCTCCCGGTGGTCCGGCCGGGCCTCGCCTTCCTCGGCATCTTCACCTTCATGGGCCAGTGGAACGACTACGCCTGGCCGCTGATCGCCCTCACCAACCCGGACAACGTGACCCTCCAGGTCGCGCTCTCCCAGCTGAACGGTGTCCACGGCACCACCGACTACGGAATGGTCATGACCGGCGCACTTCTCGCCCTCATCCCGCTGCTGATCGTCTTCGCGATCGGCGCCAAGCAGATCATCGCGGATCTCGGCAAGGGGGCCATCCGCTGATGACGGACCCGCTGCTCGCGCTCCGCCCCTGGGAGTCACCTGAGGTGACCTCCTGGGGGCGGTTGCCCATGAACGCCGTCGACCGCCGGGCCGGTGCCCTCTCGCTGGACGGCTCCTGGCGCTTCCAGCTGCTGCCCACGCCCACCTCGGCCCCCGGTCTCGCCTGGTCCTCGCTCCAGGTGCCCGGCTCCTGGACCACCCAGGACACCGACGACCTGCCGCAGTACACCAACTTCCAGATGCCCTGGGCCGAGTTCCCGCCCACCTCGCCGGACGCGAATCCGACGGGCGTGTACGAGCGTGAGGTGGACGTCCCCGCAGAGTGGGCCGGCCGCCGGATCGTGCTCCAGGTCGGCGCCGCCGAGAGCGTGCTGCTGGTCCATGTGGACGGGCGGCCGGTCGGCGTGTCCAAGGACTCGCACCTCGCGGCCGAGTTCGACCTCTCCGACGTCGTACGGCCCGCAGAGCGCGCCTCGCTGCGGCTCACCGTCGTCAAGTGGTCGGACGCCTCGCACCTCGAGGACCAGGACCAGTGGTGGCACGCCGGGATCACCCGCTCGGTACTGCTGTACGCGACCGATCCGCTGCGGCTGGCCGACGTGACCGTACGGGCCCGGTGCGACGGTGGGCTGCGGGTCGACTGCCAGGTGCGGGACGCCGGGGGCGCGCTGCCGGAGGGCTGGTACGTCACCGGGGAGCTGGACGGCCAACTGCTCACCCAGGACGCCGAGTACGAGCGGTTCAAGGAGGAGGACGGCCGGGTCTCCGACTTCCTCGGCGAGGCACGGCTCACCACGGTCGTCGAGGGCGTCCGCGCCTGGACCGCGGAGACGCCCGAGCTGTACGACCTGACCGTACGGCTGCACCGCGCCGACGGCTCGGTCGCCGACACCTCGCACCACCGCGTGGGCTTCCGCGAGGTCGAGATCCGCGGCCGGGATCTACTCCTCAACGGCGAGCGGGTCTACATCCGGGGCGTCAACCGGCACGACTTCCACCCGCTGACGGGCCGGACGGTGTCGTACGACGACATGCGCGCGGATCTGGTGACGCTGAAGCGCTTCGGGTTCAACGCGATCCGTGCCGCCCACTACCCCAATGACCCCTCCCTGCTCGACCTCGCGGACGAGCTGGGCTTCTACGTCGTGGACGAGGCGAACATCGAGGCGCACGACCACGCGCACGAGATCGCCGACGACCCCCGCTACCTCGGCGCCTTCGTGGACCGCGTCTCCCGTATGGTCCTGCGCGACAAGAACCACCCCTCGGTGATCATCTGGTCGCTGGGCAACGAGTCCGACTACGGCGCGGGCCACGACGCCGCCGCGGGCTGGGTGCGCCGCCACGACCCGAGCCGGCCCCTCCAGTACGAGGGCGCGGCCAAGCTCGGCTGGGCCGATCCGAAGGTCGCCTCCGACATCGCCTGTCCCATGTACGCGCCGCTTGAGGACTGTGTCGCGCACGCCCTCTCCGGGGAGCAGACCAAGCCGCTCATCCAGTGCGAGTACTCGCACGCCATGGGCAACAGCAACGGCACGCTGGCCGACCACTGGGCCGCCATCGAGTCAACCCCAGGGCTTCAGGGCGGTTTCATCTGGGAGTTCTGGGACCACGGCATTCTTCAACGCGTGAACGACGGAAGACCGGCCGGGCGCGGTGGCGCCGGGCTGTATGACAACGGTGTCGCCGCGCCGGGCCACCGCTGGGCCTACGGCGGCGACTTCGGCGAGACGATCCACGACGGCGCCTTCATCGCCGACGGGGTCGTCTTCCCCGACCGCACGCCCAAGCCGGTGATGTACGAACACCGGGAGATCGCGGCGCCGGTGCGCCTCGCGTACATCGACGGCGAGCTGCGGCTCACCAACCACCAGCACTTCCGGGGCCTTGAGTGGCTGACCGCCGAGTGGGAGCTGTCGCTCGCCCAGGGCGGCACGCTGACGGCTCCGGCCGAGCTGCCCGACGTACGGGCGGGCGCATCGGTGGCCGTACCGGTGCCGTTCACGCTGCCGGAGGACGGTGGCGAGGCCTGGCTGACGCTGCGGGTGACCACCGCGGACGAGGAGGCGTGGGCACCGCGCGGCACGGAGGTGTGTGTGCCGCAGGTACGGCTCAGGGCGGCCACCCCCATGGGCTCTGTCGCAACTCCGGACTCCTCTGTCGAGGTCGACGAGGACGGGCTGCTCGTCCATCCGCTGCTCACCGCGGCCCCTGTGCTGTCGCTGTGGCGGACACCCACCGACAACGACGAGCTCGGCGGCATGGCGGTGCGCTGGCGGGCCTGGGGGCTCGACGCGCTGGAGCGCAAGCTCGTCGATGTACGCAGGGAGGGCGGAAGCGTCACGGTGGTCGCCGAGTACGCGACCCTGGCGGGCGCTGTTCGTCACGAGCAGGTGTTCACCCGAGTCGAGGGCGGGGTGCGGATCGAGGAGACCGCGCAGTTGCCGGCCGCGCTCGACGACGTGCCGCGGGTGGGTTCGGTCTTCGAGACGGTCGCCGGGCTCGATGTCCTGGAGTGGTACGGGCAGGGCCCCTGGGAGTCCTACCCGGACCGGAGCGCAGGCGCGCCGGTGGGCCACCACTCCCTCCCCGTGGACGAGTTGTTCACCCCCTATCTGCGTCCGCAGGAGAGCGGTGGGCGGCACGGTGTACGCCGCTTCACGCTCTCGGCGCCTGACGCCACGGGCTTCGCGGTCGCGCTCGACGAACCGCGCCAGGTGACCGTGACCCGCTACCGGGCGACGGACCTGGCGGCCTCCACCCATCACGACGAGCTGGTGCCGCGGCCCGGCTGCGTGGTGCACCTCGACGCCGCGCACCGGGGGGTGGGCACGGCCTCGTGCGGGTCCGACACCTCGGCCGGCTATCTCGTCCCGGCCGGCACCCACCGCTGGTCCTGGACGCTGCGCGTGCTCTGACCCGCCCGCGGCGCGCCGCCTGTCCGACCGCCTCGACCCGTTCGACCCGACTCGACGCTCGACCTGACTCGAACTCCTCACTGACCTTTTCGCACCTTCATGGAGCAGACGTGTGTACTTCGCATGACCAGGCGACGGAGGCCGAGCAGGTCGGCGCCGGCAGACGCAACTTCCTGCGGGCCACGGCCCTGATCGGCGCGGCGGCCACCACCTCGGTCGCCCTGCCCGCGGTGACGGCACAGGCGGCGACGCGTGAGGCGAACTGGTGGCCCGACGCCGACAGCCGCCGCTTCACGCTCGCCGTCATGCCCGACACGCAGTACCTCTTCGACGGGCCGAGCATCAACCCCGCGCCGATCGAGGCCTCGCTGCGCTATCTCCTGGAGCACGGCAAGGACGAGAACATCGTCTTCCTCTCGCACCTGGGTGACCTCACCGAGAACGGGGCGCAGCCCGAATTCGCCGCCGCGGGCAAGGCGTTCGAGCTGCTCGACCGGCGCGGCGTCGGCTACAGCGTGCTCGCCGGCAACCACGACATCAGGTCGTCCACGAACGACCAGCGGGGCGAGACCCCCTACCTGGACGTCTTCGGCCCGCAGCGCTTCCAGAGCAAGCGCACGTTCGGTGGCGCCTCGACGGACGGCTACAACACCTTCCACCTGTTCCGGGCGGCGGGCATGGAGTGGCTCGTCCTCGCCCTGGACTGGCGGCTTTCGTCGCAGGGTTACGCGTGGGCGAAGGACGTCATCGCCCAGCACCCGAAGACGCCGGTCATCCTCACCACGCACGAGCTGGTCGTGGACGACGACACCCTGTCCTCGTACGGTCAGCAGCTCTGGGACCAGCTCATCCACGACCACGACCAGATCTTCCTGACCCTGAACGGGCACTACTGGCCCGCCGCCCGCGCCACCCGCACCAACGCGGCCGGGCACGACGTCCACCTCCACCTGACGAACTATCAGAACCGTTACTACGGCGGCGCGGCGATGATCCGCCTCTACCGCTTCGACCTCGACCGCAACACCATCGACGTCGAGACCATCTCGCCGTGGATCCTGGGCCGGGCGGCCAAGGGCCTCAACGAGCTGGAGCGGCAGGAGATCGAACTCAGCGGCGACGCCGACCGGTTCTCGGTCGGCGTCGACTTCGAGGACCGCTTCGCGGGCTTCGCGCCGGTGCCCGTCCGCTCGTCGCGCCCGGTGTCCGAGATGCTGGTCCGGGGCACGGTCGCGTACTGGCGCTTCGACGGACACGCGGACGGTACGGCGGCCGAGGGCACGGTCCGCGACCGGTCCGGGCACGGCAACGACCTGACCGTGGTCAGGGTCGGCGACAGCGCCCTCACCTGGTCCTCGGCCCACCACCCCGACCAGCCGGGCCACGGCAGCCTCTTCTTCCAGGGCGGCAAGCCCCCGCTGAAGGGCGCGTATCTGCGCACGGTCGACGGGGCCCCCATCAACTCGGCGACCTTCAAGCGCGGTTACACCATCGAGGCCTTCTACCAGCTCCCCGCCGACTGGGACGCCTCGCACAACGCCTGGGCCTCGCTGATCAGCCGTACCGGCACGGGTGGTGGCGCGGGCAAGACCGCCGACGACCCGGACGAGCCGCTCGCCACGCTCTCCCTGTCCGACGGGCCCGGCCCGCAGTGGGCCGTCCGGCCGCTCAACCAGCAGGGCATCGTCACCAATTGGGGCGACGAGACGGCCCGCGAGCAGTGGTGGCACGTCGCCGTCGTCAACGACGGCTCGCACACCACGATGTACGTCCAGGGCTGCCCGGTCGCACGCAACCCGCACACCGTCGCCGTCGGCCTCACCTCGCTCGGGCTGCCCTGGCTGCTCGGCGGCTACGAGTACGCGGGCAAGATCGACCAGATCCTGCACGGACGGCTCGGCGACGTACGCGTCGTCGAACGGGCGCTGTCCGTCTCACAGTTCATGAACCACTGAGCCGTCTCCGCCACCGGTGGCCCCGAAGACCTTCTGACTCCCCGAGGGAGAACTTCCGCATGTCCGAGCAGCAACTGCCCGCCTGGGCCGATCCATCCGTCTCCCCCGCCGCGCTGGACCCGCAAGGCATGTCACGGCGCGGGCTGCTGCGCAGCGCCGGCCTGTTCGGGGCGGCCTTCGCGGTCGGCTCGCTCGCCACGCCCGCGACGGCCGACTCACGGCGCCTCGGCGGAAGCGACCCGCGCCTCGCCTATCTCGTCGGCGACCACCACGTCCACTCCGTGTACAGCCACGACGCGAAGTACACGTTCTCCCAGCTCGCCCAGGCGAGCGCCGAGTACGGCCTGGACTGGATGGTCTTCAACGAGCACTCCAACTTCGGGCACGCCAACTACGGCGCCCAGCTGGAGCACCAGGAGATCCTGAAGGCGCGCGCCGAGAACCCGCGTCAGCTGATCTTCCAGGGTCTGGAGTGGTACATACCGGGCGCCGAGCACGCCACCGTCTTCGCGGCGCCCGGCCGGCACGAGGTGGATCTGCTCACGAAGTTCGAACTCGCCTACGACGGCAAGCTGTTGGGCTACACGGCGGGCTCGCCGACCAGCCCCGACACGGCCCGCAACGAGGCCCACGCGGTCAAGGCGGTCAAGTGGCTCGCGGAGCAGCGCCGCACCGGCTACGTCGACGACGTGCTCGTCCTCGCCAACCACCCCACGCGCCTGGGCATCGACTCCCCGCACGAGATACGGAACTGGCGGGACGCGGCGCCCGAGATCATGATCGGCATGGAGGGCGCGCCCGGCGCCCAGGGCGGCGGCATCCCGGGCTGGGTCGGCTCGGGCCAGCAGCGCGGCGAGTACACCAACAAGCCGTCCGCGGACTCCTTCGCGGGCTACCCGGAGAACGCCTACGTCCTGTACGGCGGCTTCGACTGGATGACGGCGACCGTCGGCGGCATGTGGGACGCGATGCTCGCCGAGGGCAGGCTGTTCACCATCACCACCAACTCCGATGTGCACCGCGTCGTCTTCGACACCTGGAAGAACGGCGACTGGGCACCCGGGCAGAACTTCGACAACACCGGGCACATCCCCGACCCGGTGAACACCGACTCCCAGCAGCCGGGCGGCGACTTCTGGCCCGGCCAGTTCAGCCGCACCCACGTGGGCGTGACCCGCTACGGCTACCGCGCCGTGATGGCGGGCCTGCGCGCGGGCCGCGTCTGGCTCGACCACGGGCACCTGCTCGACGGGCTCGACGTCCGGGTGAAGCGGGACTGCGACCACGGTCCGGGTGTCACCATGGGTGGCCGGATCCGCGTCCGCAAGGGCGAGAAGCTCACGCTGTCGGTCACCGTGACGACCGCCTCGCGCGCCAACCCCCATGGAATCCTGCCGGAGTTGGCGCACGTCGACGTGATCCGCGGCGCGGTGCGCGGCCCGGCCGCCGACCGCGACGACTGGCGCGCGCCCGACACCAAGGTCGTCCGCACGGTGGACGTGAGCGGCCGCAAGGGCACGTACACCCTGCGCATCCCGCTGGCCGCCGGTGACGAGTCCTTCTACGTACGGCTGCGCGGCAGCGACGGCAACCGCAACGGTACGGGCTACCTGGGCGCCTCGATCGACCCGCACGGCCCGATTCCGCACGTGCCCGGAAACGGTGACCCGTGGGTCGACACGTGGTTCTACGCGAACCCCGTGTTCGTCGACGTGGTGGGCGGCCGGTAGGGAGAACAGCCGTCTGACGAGGACCGTCAGGCGTAGAAGCGCGACAGGCTCTGGAGGACGGCGGCGGGCTTCCCGCCGCCGTCGATCTCCACCGTCCCGTCGACGGCGATCTGCACCCCGCCCGGCACGTCCTCGACCGAGGCGAGCCTCGCGACCAGCCGGATGCGCGAGCCGACCTTCACCGGGGCGGGGAAACGCACCTTGTTCAGACCGTAGTTGACCTTCGTCGACACGCCCTCGACCTCCAGCAGCTCGGTGAAGAGCGGGATGAAGAGGGAGAGGGTCAGATAGCCGTGCGCGATGGGCGCGCCGAAGGGGCCCCCGGCGGCCTTCTCCGGGTCGACATGGATCCACTGGTGGTCGCCGGTGGCGTCGGCGAAGGTGTTGATCCGCTCCTGGGTGACCTCGATCCACTCGCTGGTGCCGAGGTCGCCGCCGGCGAGCTTCTTGAGCTCGTCGAGACCGTTCACGGTGATGCTCATGAGCACTTCCTTGCTTACGAGTCGGTGGTGCCGTACCGCGTACGGACACGGGCCTTGAGGAGCTTTCCGGAGGCGGTGCGCGGGAGTTCGTCCACGACGACCACCGACTTCGGGACCTTGTACTTGGCGAGGCGTCCGGCGAGCGAGGCGAGGACCTCGTCCGGGTCGAGCTCGACTCCCTCGCGGGGAACGACGACCGCGCGCGGCACCTCGCCCCACTTGTCGTCGGCGACACCGATGACGGCGCACTCGACGATGCCGGGGTGACCGAGGAGCAGGTCCTCGATCTCGGCGGGGTAGACGTTCTCGCCGCCCGAGATGATCATGTCCTTGATGCGGTCGACGATGAAGACATAGCCGTCCTCGTCGACCCGGGCGGCGTCCCCGCTGCGGAACCAGCCGTCGGCGAACACCGCCGCAGTCTCCTCGGGCAGTCCCCAGTACCCGGGCATGACGTGCGGCCCGCGGACGACCACCTCGCCCGTCTCCCCGATGTCCACCGGCGTGAAGTCGGGCCGTACGACCCGCACATCGCTGAAGAAGTGCGGCACGCCCGCCGAGCCCGCCTTGCCGACCGCGTGTTCCGCGTCCAGGAAGAGGGTGCCGGGCGAGGCCTCGGTCATGCCGTAGCCCTGGAGGAAGGTGAGCCCGCGCTCCTGGTAGGCGGCGATGAGCGGGGTCGGTACGGGTGAGCCGCCGCAGGTGAGGATCCGCAGCGAGGACAGGTCGGCGTCGGCCCACCGGGGATGGCGGGCCACCTGGTCGAACATGGTCGGCACCCCGAACATGAAGGTGATCCGGTGCCGTTCGATCAGGTCGAGGGTGGCCGCCGGGTCGAAGGACTCGACCAGGACACAGGTACCGCCCTTGAGCAGCACCGGCAGGGTCAGCATGTTCAGCCCGGCCGTGTGGAACAACGGGGCCGACACCAGGGCGCGTTCGTCGGCGATCAGGTCGTGGTCGACGAGGACGTTGACCGCGTTCCAGGTCAGATTTCCGTGGGTGAGCATCGCGCCCTTGGGGCGGCCTGTCGTGCCCGAGGTGTACATGATGATGCACATGTCGTCGGCGGTGACGGGCTGGTCGATCGGTTCCTCGGCGACTTTGTCGATCAACTCCTCGTACGGGGAGCCGACTTCGACGTACGTCCGAACGTGCGCGTTGCCCGGCAGCCCCGCGACGAGTCCGGCCGTCGAGGGCGCGTACACGAGGACCTTGGCGCCCGAGTCGCTGAGCTGGTAGGCGATCTCGGGTCCGGCGAGACGCGGGTTGAGCGGCACGAAGACCGCGCCGAGCGTGCCCGCCGCGAAGAGGGTTTCGAGGTAGGAGGGGTGGTTGGGGCCGAGATAGGCGATGCGGTCGCCGCGGCGCAGGCCGAGAGCGCGCAGCGCGTGGGCGAGGCGGGTCGTGCGGGCGTACAGCTCGGCATAACTGACGGTGGTGTCGCCGTGGATCAGGGCGGTGCGGTGCGGGGTCTTGCGGGCCCGGCGTGCGGGCCACGACCCCAGTCCCTCATTGCGCATCTGTGGCCCCTTACGGTGTCAGCCCGAGCAGCCGGGCGGCGTTCTCCTTGAGGATCTTCGGCTTGACCTCGTCCTTGATCGTCAGCTTGTCGAAGTCGGCGAGCCAGCGGTCGGGGGTGAGGACGGGGTAGTCGGAGCCGAAGAGCACCTTGTCCTTGAGCAGCGTGTTGGCGTACTGCACGAGCTGCGGCGGGAAGTACTTGGGCGACCAGCCGGACAGGTCGATGTGCACACCCGGCTTGTGGGTGGCGACGGCCAGGGCCTCGTCCTGCCAGGGGAAGGAGGGGTGCGCCAGAATGATCTTGAGGTGCGGGAAGTCGGCTGCCACGTCGTCCACGTGCAGGGGGTTGGAGTACTTCAGCCGGATGCCGCCGCCGCCCGGAACTCCGGCCCCGATCCCCGTCTGCCCGGTGTGGAAGAGGGCGATGGTGCCGGTCTCCTCGATCACCTCGTACAGCTCGTACGCCACCGACCTGTCGTTGGGGAAGAAACCCTGGATGCTGGGGTGGAACTTGAAGCCCTTCACCCCGTACTCCTCGACCAGCCGACGGGCCTGCTTGACGCCCGCCCTGCCGCGGAAGGGGTCGATGGAGGCGAAGGGGATCAGCACGTCCGGGTGGGCGGCGGCGGCTTCGGCGACCTCCTCGTTCGGGACGGGCGCGGTGCCGGTGGCGGACTCGGCGTCCACCGTGAAGATCACGGCGGCCATCTTCCGCTCGCGGTAGTAGGCGGCCGTCTCCTCCAGGGTGGGCTTCCGCTTGCCCTCGACCTTGAAGTAGGCGCTGGAGGCTTCGTGCAGATCGTCGTCGAGCGAGGCGTGACCCTTCGAGGACACCTCCGCGTGGGTGTGGACGTCGATCGCGACGAGTTCGTTCAGGTCCATCACGCCTCCGGAAGCTTCGGCGCGGGGATCCCGACGGTCTGCGGCTCGGCGCCGACCGACGTGGCCCAGGCGTCGGCCAGGGTGTCGGGGGTCCAGCCGCCGTCCGCGTACGCCGCCCTGACCTCCTGCGGGTGCGACCAGAGTGCCACCTTGTCACCGCCGATGCCGATGGCCTGGCCGGTGACCCCGCGGGCGGCGTCGGAGGCGAGGAAGGGGACGAGGGCGGCGCAGTCCTCGGGGGTGCCGAAGCCCTCGCCCTTGCGGAGGAAGTCGGGCAGCGGCTCGCCGGTGCGCATGGCCTCGACGTACGGGGCGAAGGCGGGGATGGTCTCGGTCATCGCGGTGGCGGCGACCGGCACGATCGCGTTGACGGTGATGCCCGCGCGGCCCAGCTCCATCGACCAGGTACGGGCCATGGCGGCGATGCCCGCCTTCGCGGCGGCGTAGTTCGTCTGGCCGAAGTTCCCACGCTGTCCGGCCGGCGAGCCGACCAGGATCAGCGAGCCGCCCTCGCCCTGCTCGCGCATGCGCACGGCGGCGGCGCGGGCACAGGTGAAGGTGCCCTTCAGATGCGTGGTGATCACCGCGTCGAAGTCCTCGTCGGTCATCTTCCACAGCACCTTGTCACGCAGGATGCCCGCGTTGGTGACCAGGATGTCGAGCCGTCCGAACTCCTCCACCGCACGGGCGACGAGCCGGTCGGCCGCCTCGGTGGTGCCGACCGGGACCACCTCGGCCACGGCCTTGCCGCCCGCGGCGGTGATGGACTTCACGGCCTGCTCGGCCACGGCCTCGTCGACGTCGTTGACGACCACGCGGGCGCCGACGGCCGCGAGGGCGTGCGCGTAGGCCAGGCCGAGGCCACGGCCGCTGCCGGTGACGACGGCCACCTTGCCGGTGAGATCGATGCTGGGCACGAGGGGGTCCCTTCGACGCTGAGGGTCCAAAGCGCGGCTTGCGATGCCGAGCTGCGGCTACGAGATCGAAGCTAAGGACAATAATTGTTGACGTCAATAGTTGTTGCCGACTCATCCGTGCGGCATGCTGTGCGGAGTACGGCGCGATGCTGTACGCAGTACGGCATGCCGTACCCGGCACGAATGAACCGCCCCGCCCGGGGCCCGGCCCAGGGAGCCCGTCATCGCAGGCCAGCAGCACGCCACCAGCCCGGCCACCGGCCCCGCCCCCATCGACGCCCAGGAGCCGTGGATGCGCGGACTGCACGCCGACACCGGCTATCTGCTGTACCGGCTGGGCCTTCGCTCCGGGCAGCTGTTCAACACCTTCCTCCAGGAGTCGGGGCTGCGGCTGCGCCACTACGCGCTGCTGCGCTTCCTGGCCACCTCCGAGGGAGCGCTCCAGCGGGAGCTGAGCTCGCGGCTCGGCTACGACCCGAGCGCGATCGTCGGACTCGTCGACGACCTGGAGAAGCTCGGTTTCGCCGAGCGCCGCCCGTCGCCGGACGACCGCCGCAGCCGGATCGTCGTGCTCACGGACGACGGCAGGGCGTTCCTGCGCGACACGGACGAGGCGGGCCTGCGCGTCACGAACGACCTGCTCCAGCCGCTCGCCCCCGCCGAGCGGGACGCCCTGCACACGCTCCTGCAACGGGTCGCGGAAGCCGAACTGAACTCATGACCATGCTGTCCGCGCCCGACCGTCTGCTCGCCGTGCTCGCCGCCTTCGACCACCGGCATCCGGCGCTCTCCCTGACGGACATCAGCCGCCGGGCCGGACTGACCCTCACCACCGCGCACCGACTGGTGGGCGCCCTCACCGACTGGGGCGCGCTGGAGCGGGACGCGGACGGCGTCTACCACGTGGGCCTGCGCCTCTGGGAGATCGCGGCCCTCGCACCCCGTGGCCTGGCCCTCCGCCAGATCGCCCTGCCGTACCTGGAGGACCTGTACGAGGCCACGCACGAGAACGTGCAGATGGCGGTCCGCGACGGCTCCGAGGTCGTCTACATCGAGTGGATCTCCGGACGCTCCGCGGTCGGTGTACGCATCCAGGTGGGCGCCCGCTGGCCCCTGCACGCGACGGGCGTGGGCCTCGCGCTGCTGGCCCACGGCGATTTGGCGTCCCAAGAGGCCTACTGTTCCGGGCCGTTGGCCGCGTTCACCCCGCACACCCTCACCGACGGGGTCCGCCTGCGCCGCGCGCTCGCCGAAGTCCGCCGCACCGGCGTGGCGGTGAGCAGCCGTCAGGTCACCGACGACGCCCTGTCGGTCGCCGCTCCGGTCCGCGGCGCGGGCGGCACGGTGGTCGCGGCGGTCTCCGTCGTGGTCCCCGAACACGAAGCCCAGGTACCGGCGTTGATTCCGGCGGTACGGCTGGCGGCGCGGGGCATCTCCCGCGCCCTGGGGTGGCAGCCACAGACACGGACCGAGCCGGGCATCATCTGAGGCTCCCGGGAACGCGGATCCGCCCCGCGGCGGTCAGCTGCCCGACAACCTGCCCTGCAGTCAGCCGAAGACAGCCTCGCGGTGCCGCTGCGGGGCCAGATGCGGGTGGCGGGCGTGGACGCGGCCGAGGACTCCACGTCCGACGGGGTGCAGCCGGCGGCCGGCAGGGCCCCGGCACCACCGACGAGCCCGGTCAGCGCGGTGCGGCGGGTGGAGCCGGACTCGCGGTCACGCGATACATGGGTCACGTCGGCCGAACGTACGAGCCACGCTTCCTCGCCCCTGTCCACGACACTCGCCGTTCCCTCGAACGGCGCTTCACACCTTGCCGTACGCCGTTCCTTCAGGCCGATTCTCAGGTCCTCTTCACGCAAGTCTCAGACGGAAGCCCCGGGTTTCAAAGAGTCACCCCAGGAAGGCGGCGCAGGATGCACCAGCAGGCGTGATGGTCATCCAGGAAAGGCGTGCCGTGGGCTTCGCGAAGAATTCGAACCGGTCCGAGCGGCGGACGGCGAACCGGTCCGAGTGGCAGGCCTGGTCGCGGCGCGGGGTGCTGGCCGCCCTCGGCGCCGTGCCGGCCGTGGGCATCCTCGCGGGCTGCAGCGGCTCGGCGGACGCCTCGGAGGGAACGGACGCGAAGGCGGGGGCGACGGCCGGCGCGAGCACAAAAGCCGAGGTCAAGACCCCGACCGTGACCGTCACCCCGGCCGACGGCACGAAGAAGGCCGGTTTCACGGACCCGGTCGAGGTCACCGTCAGCAACGGCACGCTCGCGAGCGTCGAGGTCAGCGGAAACGACGGCTCCACCCTGGCCGGATCCTTCAATGACGCCCGTACGAAATGGACGTCCACGAAAAACCCTTACTCGGGCACCAAATACACGGTCACGGCCACACCGAAGGGCGCCGCCGCGCAAAGCGCGACCTTCGTCACCAAGCAGCCCTCGGACATGTTCGTGGGTTACTTCACGCCCGAGGCGAATTCGACCTCCGGTGTCGGCATGCCCGTGTCGATCAACTTCACCGAGGCCGTGAAGGACCGGGCCGCCGTGGAAAAGGCGATCACGGTGACGGCGGAGCCCGCGGTCGAGGTGGTCGGCCACTGGTTCAGCGACACTCGGCTCGACTTCCGGCCCGAGGAGTACTGGGCCGCGGGCACGAAGATCACGCTGAGCCTGCGCCTGAAAGACGTCGAGGGCACGACCGGTGTCTACGGCACCCAGTCCAAGGACGTCACCTTCCACATCGGCCGCCGTCAGATCAGCACGGTCGACCTGGCGAAGAAGACCATGACCGTCGAGCGCGACGGCTCCACCCTCGCCACCTACCCGGTGAGCGGCGGCGACGCCGAGCACACCACCTGGTCCGGGATCATGGTGATCAGCGAACGGTTCAAGCAGACCCGGATGGAGTCCTCGACCGTCGGGCTCGGTGACGAGTACGACATCTCGGATGTCCCGCACGCCCAGCGCCTGACCACCTCCGGCACCTTCATCCACGGCAACTACTGGGCCTCGACCTCGGTGTTCGGCTCCACCAACACCAGCCACGGATGTGTCGGTCTGCACGACGCCAAGGGAGCGGACGACAGCTCCGTGCCGGGCTACAAGTTCTACGCCAGTTCGATGCTCGGCGATGTCGTCGTCGTCAAGAACTCGGGCGAGAAGACCGTCGAGGCGTCCAACGGCCTCAACGGCTGGAACCTGTCCTGGTCGGACTGGAAGGCGGGGAGCGCCCTCTAGGCAGGGCCCCGCACATCCCACTCTTCATTGCATGAACTCCCGTACAGGGAAAGGAGTTTCTCGGCTTTACCTCTTGACGCTCGGAGTGACAGAGAGCACATTGGCCGCGCACCTTGCTGAGAGCGCTCTCAGCACCACCCGCGCACCCCCACTCCGTACCGAAGAGGCATTCATGAGTGAACCCTCCGGCACACCTGTCAGACGCGGCCCCCTGCGGCGCGTCATCCTGGCAGCGGTCGGCACACTGTCCCTGGCCGTGGCCGCGGTCCTCCCCGCGAACGCGTCCGCGCCCACTCCCCCGGCCGGCTGGTCCCAGGTCTTCGTCGACGACTTCAACGGGGCGGCCGGCTCCGGCGTCAACACCTCCAACTGGCAGTACGACACCGGCACCAGCTATCCGGGCGGCGCCGCCAACTGGGGCACCGGCGAGGTCGAGACGATGACCTCAAGCACCAACAACGTGGCGCTCGACGGCAACGGCAACCTTTTGATCACCCCGCGGCGGGACGCCTCAGGCAACTGGACCTCGGGCCGTATCGAGACCACCCGCACCGACTTCCAGCCGCCCGCGGGCGGCAAACTCCGCGTCGAGGCGCGCCTCCAGATGCCGAACGTGACCGGCGCCGCCGCCAAGGGCTACTGGCCCGCCTTCTGGACGCTGGGCGCGCCCTACCGCGGCAACTACCAGAACTGGCCGAGCGTCGGTGAGCTGGACATCATGGAGAACGTCCAGGGCCTCAACACCGAATGGGCCACCATGCACTGTGGCACCAACCCGGGCGGCCCGTGCAACGAGACCAGCGGCATCGGCGGCAACACCCCGTGCGCCGGCACCACCTGTCAGGCCGGCTTCCACACCTACGCCATGGAGTGGGACCGCTCGACGAGCCCCGAGGAGATCCGCTTCTACCTCGACGGCGTCAACTTCCACACGGTCAAGGCGAACCAGGTCGACGCGACCACCTGGGCGAACGCCACCAACCACGGCTATTTCGTCATCCTGAACGTGGCGATGGGCGGCGGTTTCCCCGACGCGTTCGGCGGCGGTCCGGACAGCGGCACCGAGCCCGGCCACCCGCTGGTCGTGGACTACGTCCAGGTGCTGCAGGCCAGTGGGAGCGGTACCACACCGCCTCCGACCGGCAACCGTGACGCCTACAGCGCCATCCAGGCCGAGTCGTACGACAGCCAGTCGGGCACCAGTACCGAGACCACCACGGACACCGGCGGCGGCCAGGACATCGGCTCGCTCGCAAGCGGTGACTGGGCGCTCTACAAGGGCGTCAACTTCGGCTCCACGGCGGCCACGCAGTTCTACGCGCGGGTCGCGAGCGGTGCGGCGAGCGGGGTCAGCGGTCTGGTCGAGGTGCGCCTCGACAGCCGTACGAGCACCCCCATCGGCAGTTTCGCGGTGGGCAACACCGGCGGCTGGCAGAGCTGGCGGACGGTCCCGGCCAACATCACCGGCGTCACCGGCACCCATGACGTCTATCTGACCTTCACCAGCGGCCAGCCGGCCGACTTCGTGAACGTCAACTGGTTCGACTTCGGCCACTGACGAGGAGGTTCCCCGGCGAGTGGTACGAGGAGTGAAGGGGCGGGCCCGCGGGCGCGCCCCTTTTCTTCGGCACGGACCCTTTTCGTCCTTTCCTCGGCACGGACCCTTCTCGTCGGGACGGACTCAGCGCAGCTCCGCCCGGAACACCACCGGGCTCGTCCCCGTGTGCTGGTGGAAGAACTTGGAGAAGTTCGCCGAGTCGGGGAAGCCCACGGCGACGCCGATGCGGCCGATGGGCATCTCCGTGTGGGCCAGCAGCCGTTTGGCCTCCAGGACCACCCGCTTGTCGATGAATCCCTTCGGTGTCTCACCGGTGGCCGCGCGCACCGCGCGGACCAGGGTGCGGCGGGAGTAGCCGAGGGCGTCGGCGTACGCGCTGACGCTGTGGTTGGAGGCGAAGTCCTTCTCCACCGCGTCCCGGAAGCGCGTGAAGGTGGTGTCGGTCTGCTCGCGGGCCGCTTCGGCGGAGCTGGCCGCGAGATGGGCGAGGCGCAGCAGGAACGCGGTGAGGGAGTGCCGCAGCACCGCGGTATGCAGACTGAGCGGCAGCGTGGTGGTGTCGACGTACTCGCGTTCGAGCTGGGTGAGCGAGTGCTCCAGGGCGGCCAGTTGGGCGACGCCGGGTCGCAGCAGCGGCGGCTGGTCGTAGCGGTAGAGACCGGTCGCCTCGACGGTCGCGCGCGGCAGGAAGCCGGGCTGCATGATCAGGACGGTGCCGCGGTAGCGGTCGGTGCGGGAGAAGCGGTGCACCTGACCGGGGCGGATCCACAGGATGTCGCCCGCGGACGCCTCGTACTCGGCGAAGTCGATCATGTGTCTGACCGGGCCCTCGCGAAAGATCATCACGACGTGGAAGTCGATCCGGTGCACGCGTTCCAGCGGGGCGTCCGCGTGCCAGACGCGCCCGGTCCCCATTGCGCCGACCTGCATACCGACGCCGGACAGGCTCAGATCGACCGGGAAGGGGAAGGTCCTGATCCCGTCCTGGGTCCCGCCTTCGCCCCCTGCACCGCCTTGGGTGGTTCTGTCTGCCATGTCCCTCTCGCGTCGACTCGCTACAGCACTCCGTGTCCCACTTTCACCGAAGGCTGACACACGGGCACCTTCCCCGGCAAAAGTCTGACTTTTAGTTTTGAAGGCGTTCCACCAGAGATTCCAGATCCAGTGAGGACTTCTTGAAGATGAGTGCGCAGAGCCCCGACGGCTTCGAATGGACCGAGCTCGACCGGCGGGCCGTCGACACCGCCCGCATCCTGGCCGCTGACGCCGTACAGAAGGTCGGAAACGGCCACCCGGGCACCGCGATGAGCCTGGCCCCGGCCGCGTACACGATCTTTCAGAAGGTGATGCGACACGACCCCGCCGACCCGGAGTGGACCGGCCGCGACCGGTTCGTCCTGTCCCCCGGTCACACCTCGCTGACCCTCTACACGCAGCTCTTCCTCTCCGGCTACGAACTCGGCCTGGACGATCTGAAGGCGTTCCGCACGCATGGTTCGAAGACGCCGGGTCACCCCGAGTACGGGCACACGGCGGGTGTGGAGACGACGACCGGTCCGCTGGGGCAGGGTGTCGCGAACGCGGTGGGCATGGCGATGGCCGCCCGCTACGAGCGCGGTCTGTTCGACCCCGAGGCGCCGGAGGGTGAGTCGCCCTTCGACCACACCATCTGGGGCATCGTCTCGGACGGTGACCTGGAGGAGGGCATCTCCGCCGAGGCGTCCTCGCTCGCGGGCCACCAGAAGCTGGGCAACCTGGTCTTCGTCTACGACGACAACCACATCTCCATCGAGGGCGACACCGCCACCGCGTTCTCCGAGGACGTGCTGGGGCGCTACGAGGCCTACGGCTGGCACGTGCAGCGCATCGAGCCCTCGGCCGACGGCGACATCGACGTCCGCGCGCTGTACACGGCGCTGAAGGCGGCGCAGGCGGAGACCGGACGGCCCTCGATCATCGCGATGCGCACGATCATCGCCTGGCCCGCGCCGAACGCCCGCAACACCGAGGCCTCGCACGGCTCCGCGCTGGGCGCGGACGAGGTCGCCGCCGCCAAGCGTCTGCTGGGCTTCGATGCGGAGAAGTCCTTCGAGGTCGCGGGCGAGGTCCTCGCCCACGCCCGCCAGGCCCTGGACCGGGGTGCCGAGGCGCACGCCGCCTGGGACAAGCACATCGCCGAGTGGCGCACCGCGCAGCCCGAGCGGGCCCGGCTGTTCGACCGGATCGTCGCCGGCCAGCTTCCCGAGGGCTGGCAGGAGAAGCTCCCGGCGTTCGAGGCAGGCACGTCCGTCGCCACCCGCGCCGCCTCCGGCAAGGTCCTGCAGGCGCTCGGCTCAGTGATCCCCGAGCTGTGGGGCGGTTCCGCCGACCTGGCCGGCTCGAACAACACCACCATCGACAAGACGTCCTCCTTCCTGCCGAAGGGCAACCCGCTGCCCGAGGCCGACCCGTACGGCCGTACCGTCCACTTCGGCATCCGCGAGCACTCCATGGCCGCGGAGATGAACGGCATCGCCCTGCACGGCAACACCCGCATCTACGGCGGCACCTTCCTGGTCTTCTCCGACTACATGCGCAACGCCGTACGTCTGTCCGCGCTGATGCAGCTCCCCGTCACCTACGTGTGGACACACGACTCCATCGGTCTGGGCGAAGACGGCCCGACCCACCAGCCCGTCGAACACCTGGCCTCGCTGCGCGCCATCCCGGGCCTGAACATCGTCCGCCCGGCCGACGCCAACGAGACCGCGATCGCCTGGGCCGAGATCCTCAAGCGGCACGCCACCAACCCCGCCCCGCACGGCCTGGCCCTGACCCGCCAGGGCGTCCCCACCTACGAGGCCAACTCCGATGCCGCCAAGGGTGGTTACGTGCTGCGTGACTCCTCCACCGAGACGCCCGACCTGGTTCTGATCGCCACCGGCTCCGAGGTGCACCTCGCCGTCGAGGCGCGTGAGCTGCTGGAGGCCGAGGGGATCGGCACCCGGGTCGTGTCGATGCCGTCCGTGGAGTGGTTCGAGGAGCAGTCCACGGAGTACCGGGCGAGCGTCCTTCCGCCGTCCGTGAAGGCCCGCGTGGCGGTCGAGGCGGGCATCGGCCTGACCTGGTACCGCTACGTCGGTGACCATGGACGCATTGTCTCCCTCGAGCACTTCGGTGCTTCGGCCGACGCAAAGACCCTGTTCGCCGCGTTCGGTTTCACCGCCGAGAACGTCGCCGCCGCCGCGCGGGAATCCCTCACCGCCGCCCGCGGTTGATCCGATCGCACGAAGGAAGATGATCACTGTGACCGAAACAACCGCGACCGCGGTAACCCTGAAGCGCCTCTCCGACGAAGGCGTCTCCATCTGGCTGGACGACCTCTCCCGCAAGCGCATCGCCTCCGGCAACCTCGCCGAACTCGTCGAGACCAGGCACGTGGTGGGCGTCACCACCAACCCCTCCATCTTCCAGGCCGCCATCGGCTCCGGTGAGGGGTACGAGGAGCAGCTCGCCGACCTGGCCGAACGCGGCGTGACGGTCGACGAGGCCGTCCGGATGATGACCACGGCCGACGTCCGCGCCGCCGCCGACATCCTGCGCCCGGTGTATGACGCCACCGCCGGCCGTGACGGCCGGGTCTCCATCGAGGTCGACCCACGCCTCGCCCACAACACGAGGGCGACCGTCGCCGAGGCCAAGCAGCTCGCCTGGCTCGTCGACCGCCCGAACGTGATGATCAAGATCCCGGCGACGAAGGCCGGTCTCCCGGCGATCACCGAGGTCATCGGCCTCGGTATCAGCGTCAACGTCACGCTGATCTTCTCGCTGGAGCGCTACCGCGAGGTCATGGACGCCTATCTGGCGGGCCTGGAGAAGGCCAAGGCGGCGGGCATCGACCTCGCCACCATCCACTCCGTCGCCTCCTTCTTCGTCTCCCGCGTCGACAGCGAGATCGACAAGCGGCTGACGAAGGTCGGGACCGACGAGGCCCTCGCTCTCAAGGGCAGGGCGGCGCTCGCCAACGCGCGGCTCGCCTACGAGGCATACGAAGAGGTGTTCGCCTCCGCCCGCTGGACCGCGCTCGCTCCGGCCGGCGCCAACAAGCAGCGCCCGCTGTGGGCCTCGACGGGCGTCAAGGACCCCTCGTACAAGGACACGCTGTACGTCGACGAGCTGGTCGCGCCGGGCACGGTCAACACCATGCCGGAGGCGACGCTCAACGCCACGGCCGACCACGGTGACATCCACGGCGACGCGGTGACCGGGGGCTACGCCCAGGCGCGCGCCGACCTGGCCGCCGTGGAAGGGCTCGGGATCTCCTACGACGAGGTGGTCGACCTGCTGGAGGACGAGGGCGTCTCGAAGTTCGAGGCGGCCTGGGGTGATCTGCTCGACGCGGTCGCGACCTCGCTGAGCAGCAAGGGAGTTGAGGGGGAATGACCGAGCGTGAAGCGCTTCCCGACAGTGCCCCGCAGGATGCGGCCACCACGCCGGAGGGACCTGGTGACACGACCGTGGAACCGGACGGTGTGAAGCCGGTCGATGTGAAGGCTGTCGATGTGAAGGCCGCGGCCAAGAGCGACGGCCCCGTTCCGGTGGCGGAATGGGAGAACCCGCTCCGTGACCCCCGTGACCGCCGCCTCCCCCGTATCGCGGGTCCCTCGGGCCTCGTCATCTTCGGTGTCACCGGCGACCTGTCCCGCAAGAAGCTGATGCCGGCCGTCTACGACCTCGCCAACCGCGGTCTGCTGCCGCCGGGCTTCTCGCTCGTCGGGTTCGCCCGCCGCGACTGGGAGGACGAGGACTTCGCGCAGATCGTGCACGACTCGGTGAAGGAACACGCGCGCACCCCGTTCCGGGAGGAGGTCTGGCAGCAGCTCGCCGAGGGCATGCGGTTCATCCCGGGCACCTTCGACGACGACACGGCGTTCAAGCAACTGCGCTCCGCCATCGAGGAGTTGGACGCGGCCCGGGGCACCAGCGGCAACTACGCGTTCTACCTCTCCGTACCCCCGAAGTTCTTCCCGAAGGTCGTCCAACAGCTCAAGAAGCACGGGCTCGCGAGCCCGCCGGAGGGTTCCTGGCGGCGCGCGGTGATCGAGAAGCCGTTCGGCCACGACCTGGAGAGCGCGCGCGAGCTGAACGCGCTCGTGCACGACGTGTTCGACCCGGAGCAGGTCTTCCGCATCGACCACTACCTCGGCAAGGAGACCGTCCAGAACATCCTGGCGCTCCGCTTCGCCAACCAGATGTACGAGCCGATCTGGAACCGGTCGTACGTCGACCACGTGCAGATCACCATGGCGGAGGACATCGGCATCGGCGGCCGGGCCGGCTACTACGACGGCATCGGTTCGGCCCGTGACGTGATCCAGAACCACCTGCTCCAGCTGATGGCGCTGACCGCCATGGAGGAGCCGATCGCCTTCGACGCCGAGTCGCTGCTGACCGAGAAGCTCAAGGTCCTCAAGTCGGTGAAGCTGCCGGAGAACCTGGGCGAGCACACCGTGCGCGGCCAGTACGCGGCGGCCTGGCAGGGCGGCGAGAAGGTGCGCGGCTATCTGCAGGAGGAGGGCATCGACCCCAAGTCGACGACCGACACCTACGCGGCCGTCAAGCTGGAGGTCGACAACCGCCGCTGGGCGGGCGTCCCCTTCTATCTGCGCACCGGCAAGCGCCTTGGCCGGCGGGTGACGGAGATCGCGGTGGTCTTCCAGCGCGCCCCGCACTCCCCGTTCGACTCGACCGCCACCGAGGAGCTCGGCCAGAACGCGATCGTCATCCGCGTCCAGCCCGACGAGGGTATGACGGTGCGCTTCGGATCGAAGGTCCCGGGTACGTCGATGGAGATCCGGGACGTCACGATGGACTTCGCCTACGGCGAGTCGTTCACCGAGTCCAGCCCGGAGGCATACGAACGGCTGATCCTGGATGTCCTGCTCGGCGACGCCAATCTCTTCCCCCGTCACCAGGAGGTGGAAGAGTCCTGGAAGGTCCTCGACCCGATCGAGGACTACTGGGAGACCCATGGCAAGCCCGCGCAGTACCCCTCGGGCAGCTGGGGTCCGAAGGAAGCCGACGAGATGCTCGCACGAGACGGACGGAGCTGGCGCAGGCCATGAAGATCGACCTGACCGACACCACGGCAAGCAAGATCAACAAGGCGCTCGTGCAGGGGCGCCGCACCATCGGCACCCCCGCCGTGGGCATGGTCCTGACGATGGTCATCGTCACCGACGAAGAGAACGCGTACGACTCGATCAAGGCCGCCGAGGAGGCCTCGCGCGAGCACCCCTCGCGCACCTTGGTCGTCATCAAGCGGCACGCCCGCACCCCGCGCGACCGCACCAACTCGCGCCTCGACGCCGAGGTCCGGGTGGGCGCCGACTCCGGCGCCGGTGAGACCGTCGTGCTGCGGACCTACGGAGAGGTGTCCGACCACGCCGACTCCGTGGTCCTGCCGCTGCTGCTGCCGGACGCGCCCGTCGTCGTCTGGTGGCCGGTGGACGCCCCCGAGGTACCGGCCAAGGACCCGCTGGGCGCCCTCGCGCAGCGCAGGATCACCGACATGTACGCCGTCGAGTCGCCGCTCACGGCCCTGGAGGCCCGCGTCAACTCGTACGCGCCGGGCGACACCGACCTGGCGTGGACCCGGCTGACGCCCTGGCGCTCGATGCTGGCCGCCGCGCTCGACCAGGCCCGTACGAAGGTGATCTCGGCCGCCGTCGAGAGCGAGGCCGACAACCCGAGCGCCGAGCTGCTCGCCCGCTGGCTGGGCGCCCGGCTCGACGTGCCGGTCGAGCGGGTCGTCACCGCCGGTCCGGTGGTGACCGCGGTGCGGCTCGGCACGGAGAACGGCGAGATCGTGATCGACCGGCCCGAGGGGCCGCTGGCCACGCTGTCGCTGCCCGGGCAACCCTCCCGCACCCTCGCGCTGAAGGTGCGCAGTACTTCCGAGCTGATCGCCGAGGAGCTGCGCCGCCTCGACGCGGACGAGATGTACGCCGTCGCCCTGCGGGGCGAGGGCGGCACCAAGGAGACCCCCCGTCATGTCTGACTCCCCCAAGCTCACACGGCGTCCGGAGTGGGTGGCCCTGGAGGACCACCGCGCGGACGGTCTGCTCCACCCGCGGCTGCGTGAGTTGTTCGCCGCCGATCCTGCCCGCGCAGAACGCTATGTCGTGCGGGTCGGCGATCTGCGGATCGACTACTCCAAGCACCTGATCACGGACGAGACCCTCGCCCTCCTCCAGGAACTGGCCACCGCCACCGACGTGTTCGGGCTGCGGGACGCGATGTTCCGCGGCGAGAGAATCAACGTCACCGAGGACCGGGCGGTGCTGCACACCGCGCTGCGGGCCCCCCGGAACGCCGTGATCGAGGTCGACGGCGAGAACGTCGTCCCTGGCGTGCACACCGTGCTCGACAAGATGGCCGACTTCGCCGAGCGGGTCCGCGCCGGCGAGTGGACCGGTCACACGGGTCGTCCTATCCGCAATGTCGTCAACATCGGTATCGGCGGCTCCGACCTCGGTCCGGCGATGGCCTACGAGGCGCTGCGCGCCTTCACGGACCGTTCGCTGACCGTGCGGTTCGTGTCGAACGTGGACGGCGCCGATCTGCACGAGGCCGTCCGCGACCTCGACCCGGCCGAGACGCTGTTCATCATCGCCTCGAAGACGTTCACCACGATCGAGACGATCACCAACGCGACCTCGGCGCGGACCTGGCTGCTCGCCGCGCTGGAAGGTGACGAGAAGGCGGTCGCCAAGCACTTCGTGGCACTGTCGACGAACGCCGGCAAGGTGTCGGACTTCGGTATCGACACGGCCAACATGTTCGGGTTCTGGGACTGGGTCGGCGGACGTTACTCCTTCGACTCGGCGATCGGCCTGTCGCTGATGATCGCGATCGGCCCGGACCGTTTCCGGGAGCTGCTCGACGGGTTCAGGATCGTCGACGAACACTTCCGTACGGCTCCCGCCGAGGCCAACGCGCCTTTGCTGCTTGGCCTGTTGGGTGTCTGGTACGGCAACTTCTTCGACGCCCAGTCGCACGCCGTACTGCCGTACTCGCACTACCTGTCCAAGTTCACCGCCTACCTGCAGCAGCTGGACATGGAGTCCAACGGCAAGTCGGTGGACCGCGACGGCAACCCGGTGGAGTGGCAGACCGGTCCCGTGGTGTGGGGCACGCCCGGCACCAACGGGCAGCACGCCTACTACCAGCTCATCCACCAGGGCACGAAGCTGATCCCCGCCGACTTCATCGGCTTCGCCAACCCGGTGGACGAGCTGGAGCCCGAACTCGCCGCCCAGCACGACCTGTTGATGGCGAACTTCTTCGCGCAGACCCAGGCCCTCGCCTTCGGCAAGACGCCCGACGAGGTGCGCGCCGAGGGCGTGCCCGAGGAACTGGTCCCGCACAAGACGTTCAAGGGCAACCACCCGACGACGACGATCCTCGCGAGCGAGCTGACGCCGTCGGTCCTCGGCCAGCTCATCGCCCTCTACGAGCACAAGGTGTTCGTCCAGGGCGCGATCTGGAACATCGACTCCTTCGACCAGTGGGGCGTAGAGCTCGGCAAGGTCCTCGCCAAGCGCGTCGAACCCGCGCTCACCGAAGGCGCCGACGTGCCCGGCCTCGACCCCTCCACCGCCGCCCTCGTGGCCGCGTACCGCACCCTCCGAAAGAAGTGACTGTCATGCAGCTCGGACTCATCGGCCTCGGCAAGATGGGCGGCAACATGCGCGAGCGGATCCGCCGCGCGGGCCACACGGTCGTCGGCTACGACCGCAACCCCGAGGTCTCGGACGTCAGCAGCCTCACCGAACTCGTGAGCGCGCTCGAAGGCCCGCGCGTGGTGTGGGTGATGGTCCCCGCCGGCGCCGCCACGCAGTCCACCATCGACCAGCTCGGCGAGCTCCTGGAGCCCGGTGACACCGTCGTCGACGGCGGCAACTCCCGCTGGACGGACGACGAGAAGCACGCGGAGGAGCTGGCCGCCAAGGGCATCGGGTTCGTCGACGCGGGCGTCTCCGGCGGCGTCTGGGGCCTCAAGAACGGCTACGCGCTGATGGTCGGCGGCGACGCCGAGCACATCGCCAAGGTGCAGCCGGTCTTCGACGCCCTCAAGCCCGAGGGCGACGCCGGCTTCGTGCACGCCGGCAAGGTCGGCGCCGGCCACTTCTCCAAGATGGTCCACAACGGCATCGAGTACGCCATGATGCAGGCCTACGCCGAGGGCTGGGAGCTCCTGGAGAAGGTCCACTCCGTCACCGACGTGCGCGAGGTCTTCCGCTCCTGGCAGGAAGGCACCGTCATCCGCTCCTGGCTGCTCGACCTCGCGGTCAACGCGCTGGACGACGACGAGCACCTGGAGAAGCTGCGCGGCTACGCGGACGACTCCGGCGAGGGCCGCTGGACCGTCGAGGCGGCCATCGACAACGCCGTCCCGCTGCCCGCCATCACCGCCTCCCTCTTCGCCCGGTTCGCCTCCCGCCAGGACGACTCCCCGCAGATGAAGATGATCGCGGCACTGCGCAACCAGTTCGGCGGCCACGCCGTCGAGTCGGCGAAGTAACGACCATGGGCGACCTCCTGCTGGTCCGCCACGGTGAGACCGAGTGGAGCGTGTCGGGCCAGCACACCAGCTGGACCGACCTGCCCCTCACCCAGCACGGCGAGGAACAGGCCAAGTCCCTCGCCCCGCTGCTCGCCGGCCGGACCTTCGCCCTGGCCCTGACCAGCCCGCTCGGCCGCGCGATACGCACGGCGGAACTCGCGGGCGTGTACGGGGCCGTGGCCGATCCCGATCTGCACGAGTGGGACTACGGCGCGTACGAAGGCATCACGACCGTCGAGATACATCGCACCAGGCCCGACTGGTTCCTGTGGAACGACGGTGTGCCGTCCGGCCCTGACGGCCGTCCCGGCGAGTCACCGGCGGAGGTGGGAGAGCGCGCCGACCGCGTGCTGTCCCGCGTCGGACCGGCGCTGGCCGACGGCGACGTGATCCTCGTGGCGCACGCCCACTTCCTGCGTGTGCTGACGGCCCGTCGGCTCGGGCTGTCCCCCGCGGACGGGCGGCTGTTCCAACTCGCGACGGGCACCGTCAGCCGGCTGTCCACCGAGCACGGACATCCTGTGATCGCCGAGTGGAACGCCGCCGGAACTTCTGTGGCGGTTCGCTAGTTTCTACATTGCTGTAGAAATCGAAGAGGTCACGGTCCGCCCTCAGGGGCGGGCCGGGCCTCTCCCAACGTATGGAGCTCTCATGGCCCTGTGGGACCGCATCAAGGAGTCCGCGTCGACGATGCAGACCCAGCTCGTGGCGAAGAAGAACGATCTGAAGAGCGGTGCCTTCCGCGACGCGAGCATGGCGATGTGCGCGCTCGTCGCCGCGGCGGACGGAACGGTCGATCCTTCCGAGCGCCAGCGCGTCGCGCAACTCATCGCCACGAACGAGGTGTTGCAGAACTTCGACGCCGACGACCTGCGCCGCCGCTTCGACGACAACCTGAACAAGCTGACCGCCGACTTCGCCTTCGGCAAGGTCAGCGTCCTCCAGGAGATCGCCAAGGCGAAGAAGAAGCCGGCCGAGGCGCGCGCCGTCATCCAGATCGGCATCGTCATCGGCGGCGCCGACGGCGACTTCGACAAGACCGAGCAGGCCGTCGTGCGCGAGGCGTGCTTCACGCTCGACCTGCCGCCGCACGAGTTCGACCTGTAGTTCCCCACCGGCTCCGGCCGCGCCACCTCGACGGCCGGGACACGTGAGGTGGCTCAGGCGCCGCGCGTGGCGCGCCTGCGCCACTTCACGTACTCCGCCTCCGGGTCGCCGGTGCGGGACCAGGGCATCCGGCTGGCGCGCACCCCAAGCGTCCGGAAGAGCGGGGCCGCGAGATCCCACTGGCCGGCGTAACTCGCGGCGTGCGCCAGGTAGTTGAGGTCGCGCACCTCCTCCGGCGCGGGCTGGCCGTCCGGGCGCGCGGATATCCAGCGCTGCCAGGTGCGCCGTACGTCGTCGACGGCTCCTTCGTGGTTCCAGTGCCCGTCGAGGTCGACGGGCGCGTCCGGCCGCCCCTTCGCCTCCTCCTGGAGAAAGCGGTACTCCTCCACACGGGCGAACTGCACCAGGACCGGCAGCGCGCAGCCCGGCGGGGCGACGCTCGCCGCGTCGCGGGCGAAGTCGTACATCAGGGCGTGGGTGCCGTGCCAGCGCGCCGAGTAGTAGCGCAGCACATGGAGGTGGCCCTCGATCGTGTAGGGGTCACGGGCGTGCAACTCGTCCCACCAGCGGCCGAGTTCCTGGCGGCGCACCCCGGCGGCATAGAGCCGGGCGACGGAGATGAGGCAGATCCAGGGCGTGGGGTCCTCGGGGTAGGCTTCGGCGCCCTGGAGACAAGCCAGCACCGCCCGGTCGACGCGTCGCTGTTCGACGGGTACGCGCCCACCCGCGGCGGTGGCGAGGGTGAAGGCCCTGGCCACCTCGGTCGCGGCCCGCAGGACCAGGGCGTCGGCGCTGCGCGGCTCCGCGGCGAGCCAGGACTCGACCGCCGAGTTGCCCGCGCACGCCGGCGCGAGCAGCCGGATCCGGTGGGCGCGCACGGACCACGCGGGGCCGGTCACCCGCAGCAGATCCCGCAGGCCCTGCCAGCGCCCGTTGGCGATGTCCTTGCGTGCGGTGGAGAGGGGCGCGTCCCCGTAGTCGGGGTCGAAGTCGGGGGTGAAGCGGTCTCCCGGCATGGGCTCCCTCTCAGAACATGAGGCACTGAAACCGGCCTCGGAGCCGGAGGCCGATTGCTCCACGTCCTGGGCAGCGGACTGGGGGCGATACCGTGCTGCCGCTGTCATCGGCCGACGGTCGCTCCGCAGAGGTGTTCCGCGGGTGGTGTGATGATAGCGGTGGCCATTGACGTTTCAATGTCAACTGACGGGTAATATGCGCCGCCCGGGACTCGGACGAGCGGCGGCGGCACACGGCTGAAGCGTCACCGCCCCGGCCGGCGCGGCAGGTGCTGCGCGGCCAGCCGCACGGGGGCGTTCTGCGCTCCGTAGCCCCGGTAGCCGCCGTCACGCTGGACGAGTTCGAAGAAGACACGGCCGACCGTCTCGGTGTAGCAGTGGCGGAACTCGCCCTCCGCGTCACGGTCGTAGAGGATGCCGAGTTCGCGGTACGCCGCCAGCTCGCCGTCGGCGAACTCATACCGCGCGGCGAGGTCGTCGTAGTAGTTCGCGGGCATCGCCAGCAGTCGGCCGCCGGCCTCGCGGAAGCGGCGGGCCGCGGTGACCACGTCGTCCGAGGCGAGGGCGATGTGCTGGGCGCGGGCGCCCTCGTCGGTGGGGGCGGGCCCGACGCCGAGGGCGATACGGACGCTGCCGTCGGCGCTGGTGACCGCACGGCTGCGGTGCAGCCCGTACGGATCGGCGACATCGACGCTGTCCTGTGCGCTCAGCCCGAGCACACTGCGGTGGAAGAGCGCCGCCTCGTCGAACTGGTGCCAGGGCTGGGTGAGGGCCAGGTGGTCGATACGGGCCACGTGCTGCGGGAGTCGTTCGTGCGGGACCGGCACGAAGTCGCCTGTCCAGCTCGCGAGTTCGGGGTGCCCGGAGCGATCCGTGACGCAGAAGAAGAGTTCGGTGCCGTCGGGGGCGGCCACCGCGTCCAGCGGTGCGTCCTCGGGGGCACGACGGCGAGGCAGAACCGGGGCGAGGAGGGATTCGGCGCGCCGGGCCGCGGCGGCCGGGTCCGGGGACTCCAGGCCGACAGCGGCGAGGGCGGTGCCGTCGCGCCGGGCGGCCGGTCCGGTGTTGACGAGGACACGGGCCTCGCCCTGCTGCCAGAGGTCGACGGGCTTGCTGCGGTGCCTGGCGCTGCGGGTGAAGCCGAGGGCGCCGAGGAGCGCGGTGACGGGTTCGGCGTCGGAGGTGACGAGCTCGGCGAAGGCGACACCGGTCGGCACCACGGGCGCGGGCGGGGCCGCGAGTCCAGTCGCCTCCTGGAGGACGAGGAGGGAGCGGCGTGCGTCCACGGCGGTCGGCCCGGCCTCGGCCTGCCGGAAGACGTCGTTGAAGACCTCGAGGGAGAGCGGTCCGCGGTATCCGGCCCGCAGGACGTGTCCGAGGAACCCCGCGATGTCGAAGCCGCCCTGGCCCGGGAAGCAACGGTAGTGGCGGCTCCACTGCAGGACGTCCATCGCCATCAGGGGGGCGTCGGCGAGTTGCAGGAAGAAGATCTTCTCTCCGGGGATGTCCTCGATGCCCTTGGGGTCGCCGCCGCGGGCAAGGATGTGGAAGCTGTCGAGGCAGGTGCCGAGGGCGGGGTGGTCCGCGGCTTCGACGATGCTCCAGGCGTGGTCGTACGTACTCACATGGCGGCCCCACGCGAGCGCCTCGTAGGCGACGCGCATGCCGAAGTCCTGAGCGAGGTCCGCGAGCCGGCGCAGCTGGTCGGCCGCGAGCGCGTCGTCGTCCACGGCGAGCGGGGAGACGCTGGAGCAGACCAGGACCGTGTCGGTGCCGAGGCGGCGCATGAGTTCGAACTTGTGCCGGGCGCGGCGCAGATTGCGGGCGAACTCCTCCTCGGGCACCGCTTCGATGTCCCGCATCGGCTGGTACAGGTCGATGCTCAGACCGAGGTCCGCGGTGCGGGCCCGGATCTCCTCGGGTGTGAGGGGGCTCGCGAGCAGATCGTTCTCGAAGATCTCCACCCCGTCGAACCCCGCCCGCCCCGCGGCCGTGAGCTTCTCGGTCAGGGACCCACTGAGCGAGACAGTGGCAATGGACGTACGCACGTCGATACTCCTCATCCAGCGCTCCAGACACAGGCACGGCCAGGCCCGAGCCCCGCAAGGGGCGCGGGGAACTGCGCGATCAACCCCCACCGCCCCGCACCCGCCGCCCGACCTCAGCCACCCCGCCCCGCAAGGGGCGCGGGGAACTGCGCGACCAGCCCCCACCGACCGGCACCCCGCCACACAACCCGAGCCACCCCACCCACAAGGCGTCCTCAGCCACGAACACCCGCCGCACCCGACACACCCGCCAGCTCAGAAATGTCCGCCAGCATCCGAACAGCATCCGGCTCCCGCCCCGTGAACAGCCGAAACGCGTCCGCCGCCTGGAACACGGCCATGCCCCCGCCATCCAGCGTCGCGCACCCCACCGCCCGCGCCGTGCGCAGCAACTCGGTCTCCAGAGGCCGGTACACCACCTCGGCGACCCACAGCCCGGGATGCAACAGCCCGGCAGGGAACGGCAGCCCGGGATGGGCCGCCATCCCGGTGGGCGTCGCGTGCACCACCCCGTCGGCCAGGCCGAGCAGCCCCCCGAGCGCATCCGGCGTCCCGGCCACCGCCCGCCCCGCACCGAAGTGCCGGTTCAGCCCGGCGGCAAGATCCGTCGCCCGGTCCGGCATCGCGTCCACGACGGTGACGTGCCCCGCGCCCAGCGTCAGCACGGCGTGGGCGACCGCCGCCCCCGCCCCGCCCGCACCCAGCTGCACGACCCGCTCCAGCGGGACGTCGGGCAGCCCGCGCGCGAAGGACGCCGCGAACCCGGTGACATCGGTGTTGTGCCCGACCGCACGGCCCCCCTCGAAGACGACGGTGTTGACCGCGCCGAGGGCCGCCGCCTGCGGAGCGAGCTCGTCGAGGTGGTCGATGACCAGCTGCTTGCAGGGATGCGTGATGTTCAGCCCGTCGAAGCCGAGGTCCCGCGCGGCACGTACGAGATCGCCCACCGCCTCCGGCCCGACGCCGAGCACGTCGATGTCGATCAGTCGGTACAGATAGCGAAGTCCCTGCCGGTCGGCCTCTCGCTCGTGCAGCGCGGGGCTGAGCGAGGGGCCGATGCCGGAACCGATGAGGCCGACGAGATACGTGTCCATGGTCACGGCGGACCTCCTGAGCGACTCACTAATGTACGAACTAGTACGTTAGCTATATCAGCATCCCGAGCTCACGGGAAGGCCCGCCCCGGAACTCGGGACCACGGCGGCAGACCCTGCTTCTACAATCGCGGGCACTGACCCTCTCGCCCGAAGGAAGCCGATGACCAGCGTCGAAGAACCTGCACGGCCCGGCGGGCGCATCCGCGACGCCGCCCGGACCAGGGCCGAGATTCTCGACGTGGCGACCCAGGAGTTCTCGCGGGCCGGCTTCGCCGGTGCCCGCGTCGACGAGATCGCCGCCCGCACCCGCACCACCAAGCGGATGATCTATTACTACTTCGGCGGCAAGGAGCAGCTGTTCACGGCCGTTCTGGAGCGTGCGTACTCCGTGATCCGGATGGCCGAACAGGAGCTGGACGTCGAGCACTTGGACCCGGTCGCGGCCATCCGCAGGCTCGCCGAGCTGACCTTCGACCACCATGAGGCGCACCCGGACTTCATCCGGCTGGTCAGCATCGAGAACATCCACGAGGCGGAGCACATAGCCGCGTCCGAGGAGCTCGGGAAGATCGGTTCGCCCGCGCTGGAGGTGATCCGCCGGATCCTGGAGACCGGCCGGAGGTCGGGGCTGTTCACGGCCGACGTCGACGCCGTGGACCTGCACGCGATGATCAGCTCGTTCTGCTTCTTCCGGGTCTCCAACCGCCATACCTTCGGCGCCCTCTTCGGCCGTGACCTGGTCGCCCCTGACCAGCGGGAGCACTACCGGACCATGCTCGGCGACATGGTCATCGCCTATCTGACGGCGGACCGCACCCAGGACTGAGAACCGGAGCACCGACACCCCGTCCCACGCCCCGCTCCGGGGCCGGGACGGGGCACGGCCGGAAAGATCCTTCAGTACGACCTCTTGACACCCGGGAAACGTGGGCGCAACATCCGTAGCCATCCGCTACTAACTATCCAGTGGGTTAATTAGCCGGACGCACAACGTTGAGCAGGCTCCCTACCGTCAAGCAGACTCGTCGCATCCGGCACGGCCGACCCGTACACCCCCAGGGCCCCGGCACCTCTCCCCTCCGCCACTCCGTCACTCCCGTCCCCGGAGTTCCCTCGAAGGAGCACGCCGTGTCTGTCCCCGCCGTCCCGCTCGACGCGCCACCCGGCCAGCCCCGGAAGGCCGCCATGGCCGCCTGGATCGGCAGCGCCCTGGAGTACTACGACTTCTTCATCTACGGCAGCGCCGCCGCCCTGATCTTCCCGAAGGTCTTCTTCGACGAGTCGGACCCGGCCACCGCGACCCTCCTCTCGCTGGCCACGTTCGGTGTCGCGTACGCGGCCCGCCCGGTCGGCGCGCTCTTCCTCGGCCACTTCGGCGACCGGGTCGGCCGCAAGAAGATCATGGTCTTCACGCTGATCCTGATGGGCCTGTCGACGTTCCTCATCGGCTGTCTGCCCACCCGCGCCCAGGTCGGCGGCCTCGCCCCGGTCCTGCTGGTGCTCTGCCGCGTTCTCCAGGGCATCTCCGCGGCCGGTGAGCAGGCGAGCGCCAACTCCATGACGCTGGAACACGCGCCACCCAACCGCCGGGGTTTCTTCACCAGCTTCACCCTCAGCGGCACCCAGGGCGGCCAGCTCCTGGCGACCCTGGTGTTCCTGCCGGTCGCCGCGCTGCCCGAGGACCAACTGCTCTCCTGGGGCTGGCGTGTGCCGTTCTGGGCGAGCGTCGCGGTCGCCGTGGTCGGCTATGTCATCCGCCGCACCCTCCAGGAGACTCCCGCCTTCACCCAGCAGGCCGCGAGCGAGGGCGTTCCCAAATTGCCGCTCCTCGTGCTCCTGCGCGAGCACTGGGCGGACGTCCTGCGGGTCGTCGCGGGCGCCCTGATCGCCTCGGTCAGCACGATCTTCACGGTGTGGGCGCTGGCGTACGGCACGAGCGACTCGGTCGGGCTGTCGCGCACGCAGATGCTGTGGGTGGGCGCGCTCGCCAACGTCGTCGCCCTCGGTGCGATCCCCGCCTGGGCCACGCTCTCCGACCGTATCGGCCGCCGTCCGGTCTATCTGATCGGCGCCGCGGGCAGCGCCGTGCTGATGTTCGCCTACCTGTGGGCCATATCCACCGGCTCGTACCCCCTCGTCCTCCTCTTCGGCATCCTCGCCTTCGGTGTCGTGTACAGCGCGGCCAACGGTGTCTGGCCGTCCTTCTACGGCGAGATGTTCTCCACCCGCGTCCGGCTCTCCGGTATGGCGATCGGCACGCAGATCGGCTTCGCCGTCGCCGGGTTCGCGGTCACCTTCGCCGCGCAGATCGCGGGCCCGGGCGGCGACGACTGGTCGTCCGTGGCGCTGTTCACCGCGGCCCTGTGCGTCCCGCCGGTGATCGCCGCGCTGACCGCCCGCGAGACGCACACGGTGCCGACGGAGGAGCTGGGTGAGCGGGTGCCCCGGGACGCCGCGAAGCGCGAGACCGTCACCGCCTGAACCCCTGACCGCGCGCTCCGTACCCCGGTCACTCACGTCCCCGGCAGCCTCGGACTGCCGGGGACGTGGCGGTTCTCGGGCCGGTGCGGTCGGGGCGGAGTTGACATCCGACGTTTTCGGCAAGAACATCGGCCGGAACAAGCGGAAAGAAACAGCGCGGTCACACAGAGCCACTCCGCGCACCCCGGCCGGGTTCAGGGGCGGCCGGTGTGCGCGGAGACCCCATCGACCCTCGGCTCACCGTTCGAGCCCCGTCCAGCAGGGGACCGAGCTCGTGGGTCACAGCGGTCAGGGCCCGTACGTCCCGTTCGGCTCTGGCGATGAGGAGTGCCCCCTCCAGGGCACTGATCATGAGCGTGGCCAGCGGTTCGGCCCGTCCGGCCGGTACGCCCATGTCCGTCAGGGCCTCGGCCACCGCGCGGTTCCAGCGGGCGAACGCGGCGGCGGCAGCGGTCCTGGTGGACTCGGTGGACTCCGCGCAGTTCACGGTCGCCGCCGCGACGGGGCAGCCGGAGGCGAATCCGGCCTCCTGGAACTCGTCGGCCCACTGCTGCACCATCGCCGCGAACAGACCGCTCGGCGTCGGCCGGGACAGCGCGGCGAGAAAGCGCGCGACGCGCTTGCCCGCGTAACCGCCCGCCCAGTCCACGGCCTCGTTGACCAACTGCTCCTTGACGACCGGGAAGTAGTGCTGGAGAGATCCGCGCGGCGCCCGCGCATGCGCGGCGACCTCGCGCATGCCCGTCGCGGTGACCCCGTCGCGCCGGATGAGCTGTGCCGCGCTGAACACCATCCGCTCGCGCGGCCCCCGCTCGGAAACCGTCATCGACGAGGGAGCGGGCTCAGCGTCCGCGCGGGATGCCGTACGCGCGCTCCACGTGGAGCCGTAGGACGAGTCGGCCGTCGCTGACCATCGCGGCCCGGTAGTCGTCCCAGTCGGGGTGCTCGCCCCGGACGGCCCGGTAGAGCCGCACCAGCTCCTCGACGGTCTCGTCGTGGGGGTCCCGGGCGACGGGCGTGAGCTCGGCGGTGCCCTCGGCGACCGTGTACGCCCAACGGTCCTCGGCCGTCACGTGGTAGGAGGCCCGCGGGTCCCGGCGCAGATTGCGGGTCTTGGCGCGATCGTCCGTGATCGAGACCCGGACGATCCGCTCGTCGGGATCGTAGGCGTGGTTCACGTTGGACAGCTGGGGCCGGCCGTCCTTCTTGAGGGTGACCAGCACCCCGCCGTCGTACTCGGAGAGCAGCTTGAGCAGTGTGTCCTGCGTCGCGTCCTGAGTCATGTATCGCTCAACCCCGGGGGACGCATGGCCATTCCCGTCGCGTAGACACTGTCTACCGACAAGGTAGACAGTGTCTACGGGAACTGGTAGACACTGTCTATGAGTGAAGCGGAGACGGGGCTGCGGGCCCGGTTGATCGAGGCGGGCGTGGACCTGGTGACCACGCAGGGCGCGCAGGTTCTGACCCTGCGGGAGATCGCCCGTCGCGCGGGCGTCTCCCACGGCGCCCCGCGCCGCTACTTCCCGACCCATCTGGAGCTGCTCTCCGCCATCGCGCGCCGGGGCTTCGCCGACCTGGGAGCCCGGGCGACGGAGGCGCTGGTCGACGAAGGGGCGAGTCCCCGCGCCCAGTTGGCGACGCTGGGGAGGGTCTACCTCGACTTCGCCTTCACTCAGCCCGGAATGTACGAGCTGATGTTCCGTCATGATCTGCTGGAGAGTGGACGACTGGGACTCCGGGAGACCAGCCTCCCGCTGTTCGGCGTCCTGGTGGACCTGGTCGGTCGGGCGCGCCCCGCGGCCGACGCCACGCTCGTCGCGAGCGCCCTGTGGGCGAACCTGCACGGGATCGCCCAGCTGTGGGGCTGGGGCAGTCTCCAACTCGCCACGGGAGCAGCCGACTTCGTACCCCTGTTGGATGCCGCGCTGGACGCGCACCTCGGGCCGGAGGAGCGGTGAACCCCTCGGCGCGGCGCCGTCTCACGCTGACCAACAGCGTCGTCGGGGCCGTGATCGTCGCGCTGGACGGAACCGTCCTCACCGTCGCTCAGCCCACGCTGCGGCGCGACCTGGACGCGTCGTTCGCGCAGGTGCAGTGGACCAGTACCGGCTATCTCATCGCGGTGGCGGGCCTGTTGGTGTTCGCAGGGCGTCTCGGCGACCGGTACGGCCACCAAGTGGTCTTCGCCGTGGGGATGGTGGGGTTCGGGGCGGCGTCGGCGGGGATCGGTCTGGCGCCCGGCATCGGCTGGGTGATCGGGCTGCGGGTCGCCCAGGGGGTCTTCGGCGCGCTGTCGCAGCCCGCCACGCTCGGGATGCTGCGCGCGGCCTACCCGCCCGACCGGCTCGGCATGCCCATCGCGCTGCGCACCAGTGCCATCGGTCTCGCGGCCGCCGCGGGTCCCCTCCTCGGCGGGGCGCTGGTCACCCAGCTGGGCTGGCGGGCCGTCTTCTTCCTGAACGTCGTACCCGCGCTCGTCATGGCCGCCCTGGCCCTGACCGTCCGGGACGCGCCCCGGGACAGAGACTCGGCGGCCGGACTCGACGTGCCCGGCGCGGCGCTGCTCTCGGTGACCCTGGTCGCCCTGGTGCACACGCTCGTCGTGCTGCCGGAGACGGGCCGGCCCATGGCGACCGTGCTCGGGCCGCTCGTGGCGACGGCCGCGGCAGCCGCGTTCGTACGGCACGAACGGCGCGCGGCGAGCCCGCTGGTGCCGCCCGGCCTGCTCGGCTCCCCCACGGTCGGCGCGGCGCTCGGCACCCTCGTGTGCGCCTCAGCAACGCTGTTCGGCACGCTCTTCGTCAGCACCTACTACCTCCAGGACGTGCTCGGCCTCGACCCGCTCCAGAGCAGTCTGCGCGCGCTCCCGCTGGCCGTGATGACGGTGCTGGGCGCGCCGGTCTCGGCCGTACTGCTGCGCCGCTACGGCCCGCGCCGCACGACCGGGACCGCGATGCTGCTGGTCCTCCTCGGCGTCCTGCTGCTGTCCCGGCTCGACCGCGCCTCGACGGACCTGGCGATCGGCGTCGGATTCCTGCTCCTGGGCGCGGGGTTCGTCGCGGTGATGGTGAGCGCGACGGCCGTCGTCGTGCGGTCCGCGTCCGCCGGGTCGGCCGGGGTGGCGGGCGGGCTCCAGCAGACCGCGATGAACATCGGACCGACGGTGGGGGTGGCCGTCGCGACCACGCTGGTCGGCCTGGCCGGCGTCGACATGGGCCCCGCGCTGTCCGTCCTCGCGGCCCTCACAGCGGTCGGCGCGCTGTCGGCGCTGCGGCTCCCGGGCCGCGGCGAAGCGCCGGACGCCGAGCGGCGACCCGCCGGTCACCCACCCACCGACGCCGCTTGCGAAGTCCGTACGAGACGATGAAGGCGAGCGAGACGATGAGGGCGAGCGAGTCCGAGAGCCGCAGTCCGGAGGAGAACCATGGGACATCTGCGACAAGAGGTCGAGCCGAACGAGGCCGGCCTTGATCCGAAGGCGCTGGCCCGCCTGGACCAGCACTTCTCCCATCTGGTCGACGACCTCCGGCTGCCCGGCTATCTCGTGTCCGTGTCCCGGCACGGCCGGGTCGCGCACCTCACCACGTACGGCCACCGCGACCGCGAGGCCCGACTCCCCGTCGAGACCGACACCTTGTGGCGGATCTACTCGATGACGAAGCCGGTCACCTCGGTCGCCGCGCTGATGCTCCTGGAGGAGGGACGCTTCCGGCTCGACGACCCCGTCGCCCGTTTCCTTCCCGCCTTCGCCGAACCCCGGGTGTACGTCAGCGGGTCCGGCGCCGGCATGAAGACCCGCCCGGCCGAGCAACCCCTCCTGATCCGGCACCTGTTGACCCACACCTCGGGACTGACCTTCGGCTTCTACCACTCCCACCCCGTCGACGCGCTCTACCGCGACGCCGGTCTGGAGTCGTCGGTGGCGCCGGGCTCGGACCTGGCCGGCACCTGCGACGTGTACGCCGGGCTGCCCCTGCAGTTCGAGCCGGGCACCGAGTGGAACTACTCGGTCTCCACCAATGTGCTCGGCCGCCTGATCGAAGTGGTGTCGGGGCAGGACCTCGACGAGTTCCTCGCCGAGCGGATCTTCGGGCCGCTGGGGATGGCGGACGCCGGGTTCTGCGTCACCGACGAGCAGGCCGGGCGGCTCGCCCAGCTCTACGGGCAGGACGCCGAGGGCCGCATCACCCCGATCACCGGGCTCCCACTGCACGGCCGCCCGCGTTTCCTCTCCGGGAGCGGCGGCATGGTGGCCTCCGCGCACGACTACCACCGCTTCATGGAGATGCTCCGCCGCCGCGGCGAACTGGACGGGGCCCGGCTGCTGAAGCCGGAGACCGTGGACACGATGGCCGCCAATCACCTCCCGGGCGGGACAGACCGCCGCACCTTCGGCAGCGCGCTGCACCGGGAACCCGGCAACGCGGGGCTCGGCTTCGGGCTCGGGGTCTCCGTCGTGGTGGACCCCGAGATCACCCGGTCGCCTTCCAGCGAGGGCGCGTTCGGCTGGAGCGGGGTCGCCAGTACGACCTTCTGGGTCGACCCGCGCCACGACCTGACCGTGCAGTTCTACACCCAGGTCCGCCCGACCTCGTCCCACTCGATCTATCCCGAGCTCAAGCGGCTCGTGCACGAGGCGGTGCTCGACTGAGCCCGGCTACCCCGCGTGCAGGGTGAAGGGCACTCCCTCCCGGGCCAGTTCGGCCAGCCATTGCTCGGACCGCCGCGCCGTCTCCGCGGCGCGGCCGAGGCCTGGCGGAAGCGAACCGTCCAGGATGTGGCGGACTCCGAGGGCGAGTGTGCGGGAGACACAGCGGGCCATGGCGCTCTCCTCGGCGGTGCCCACGAGATCGAGGAGGTAGCGCCCCGACCAGGCCGCGCCGGAGCCGCCGCGGACGTCGAGGGAGACGGCGAGGACGACCCGGTCACGGTCCGCGTCAGTGGTCGGATAGGTCTTCGCCAGTTCCTGGGCGAGGTCGGTGATCCGCCGGTCGTCGCCCGCCTTCAGCTCCTCGAAGACCGCGTCCCAGGCCCGCAGCCAGCCGTCGAGGCGCAGGGTGCCGCGCACGAAGGTCTCCGGCTTCCAGGTGCCGGGAAGCCCGTACTGCTCGACGAAGGGCACGCTGTCGCGGTTGGGGTAGACCTCGAAGGCCTCGCCGTCGATCAGGTGGGGGCGGGTGGCCTCCCAGGGGCGGTCGGCGGTGGTCTCGGTGCCGTCCTCGACATAACGGGCGGGCGAGCGGAGAGCGTTGAGCACGCCCGCGGGCGCCCAGCTGAAGCGGTACTTGAAGTCGTTGGGCACGGCGGGGATGCCGCCGCAGTACGAGGTGAGGCGGTACGAGGCGGCCGACTCGGCGCCGATCTCGGCCTCGGCCCGGGCGATCAGACTGTGCGCGAAGAGGTGGTCGATGCCCGGGTCGAGCCCGCACTCGGTCAGTACCACCACTCCCGCCGCCTCGGCCGCGGGCACCTGGTCGAGGACCGCGTCCGAGACGTAGCTGGAGCAGGCGAAGTGGGCGCCGCGCTCGACGCAGACGCCGAGCAGCGGGGCGTGTTCGGGTGCGGGCAGCATGGAGACGACGACGTCTCCGGGGGTGAGCTCGGCGGCGAGCGCCTCCAGGGTGTACGCGCGGGGCTCGGCCCGCCCGGTCAGGCCCAGCGCCTCCAGGCTGCGCGCGGCGCGCTCTTCGGTGCGGTGCCACAGGCGTACGCGGTCGGCGGCGTCGCAGGTCGCGGCGAGACCGCTGCCGGTGGACAGGCCCGCGCCGATCCAGTGGACGGTGCCGCTTGCGGCCGTCACCTCAGACATCACGCGACTCCCCTTCCTCTGTCTTCTCCTCTTCCTCAACTTCCCCGGCTTCCTCGGCTTCCTCGGCTTCGAGGGCGCGGCACGCCTCGTGGAAGCGGTCCAGGCAGCGCCCCCACGGACCGCCGACCCCGAACTCCAGCAGCTGGGGCAGCAGCGCCGCCGAGAAGTCGACGCTCGCCTCCAGCGGCAGCAGCGACGGCAGATTGTCGATGGCGATCAGGTCGAGCGCGGGCCGCTCGCGGATGCGGCGGGCGGGGTGCGTCCAGTCCGTCGTGGTGTCGTAGATCGGCAGCACGTTCAGGGGGGAGCCGACGTCGCACGTGACGTCGCACAGCGTGCGCAGCCGGCGGCCGGGCTCGTCGAGGTCCCTGTCCGTGAGGAAGGGCGGGATCGGCCGGGTGGTGAGCACGGTGTTGACCATCAACTCGTGTGCCAGCAGCGCCGGTCGGTCCAGCTCACGGGTCTCGTCGAGGTCCCAGCAGGTGGGCTCGACCCCGGCCACACCCAGCGCCACGCGGGCGCCCCGGCCGCTGCGGCCGAGCGCGCCGATGACGAGGGCTCGCAACTCCCCCTTCTCTGACGCCAGTTCGGCATCGAGCTCCTCCTTCGACATGGGCCGCAAAGGGGCCTTGAGGCTGCCCCGGTGGTGCAACACCGCCAGGGCGGCGCCCAGGTATCCGGCCCAGTAGCCGAACGCGGCGAGCCTGCGCCCGTCGTCGTGCACCAGGTACTCGATGTCCAGCAGGGCTCCGCCCCCGGCGATGAACCTGTGGAGCAGAGCGGCTGCCCCGGGCTGCCGCTTGTAGGCATGCCCGAAGAAGACATGGCGGTGTGTCAGTTCGGCTGGCCCGTCCGGGAGTTCCTTCAGTCCCACGACTACGGCGTCCGGCGGCGCCGACACCCAGGAGCCCGCCTTCGCGACCCGGCACCCGGCGTTCTCGTACGCCTCGATGGGGAAGACCCGCTGGGGCGACTCCTCGACCGTGAGCGTCACGCCGCTCTCGACGAGCCGTCGGGCGTCCGAGGGCACGATCGGGGTACGCCGTTCGGTCGTACGGATCTCGTGGCGCAGCCACAAGTGGAGCTCGGTCATACGAGGTTGACCTCCGGGCGCGGGGCGTCGGCGGTGAAACGCTCGACGCTCAGGGGGCTGATGTCGACGAAGGGTACGCGGCCCAGGTACAGATCACGGATCACCTCGCCGACCGCCGGCCCCTGGAGGAAGCCGTGGCCCGAGAACCCGGTCGCGTACAGGAAACGTGAGCACGAAGGCGCCTCGCCGATCAGGGCGTTGTGGTCCGGGGTGATCTCGTACAGGCCCGCCCAGCCGCCCGTCCGGCGCAGGTCGAGCAGGGCCGGGGCGCGGCGCTCCATCGCCTCGGACAGGCGGGGGATCCAGCGGTCGTGGGTGGTGGTGGCGAAGCCGGGGACCTCGTCGGGGTCGGACATGCCGAGGAGGAGGCCGGGGCCCTCGCTGTGGAAGTAGAGGCTGGTGGTGAAGTCGATGGTCATGGGGAGGTCGGGCGGCAGGCCCGGGACGGCTTCGGTGACGGCGATCTGGCGGCGCAGCGGTTCCACCGGCAGGTCCACGCCCACCATCGCGCCGATCGCCCGCGACCAGGCACCGGCCGCGCAGACGACCGTGTCGGTGGCGATCCGCCCCTGGCTGGTGACGACCGCGGTGATCTCGTCGCCGCGGGTCTCGATGCCGGTGACCTCGCGGTGCCGCAGCAGGGTCGCGCCGTGCCGGCGGGCCCCGGCCGCGTAGCCCTGGACGACGGACTCGGGCGTGCAGTGCCCGTCGTCCGGGGAGAAGGCCGCCGCCCGCAGCCCGTCGGTGGTGATCAGCGGGGAGAGCCGCCGCGCCTCGGCCGGGTCGATCAGGCGGCTGGGCACCCCGAGCGCGTTCTGCAGCCGTACGCCGTCCTCGAAGGCGGCGACCTCCTCGGGCGTGGAGAGCAGGAACAGATAGCCGACCTGGTGCAGCCCGATGTCCTGGCCCAGCTCCTCACCGAAACGGACGAACGCCTCCAGACTCCGGGCACCCAGCTGGATGTTCAGCTCGTCGGAGAACTGCGCCCGGACCCCGCCCGCGGCCCGCGAGGTGGAACCGGAGGCGAGTTCGTCGCGCTCGACGAGCACCACGTCCGGCACGCCCGCCCTGGCCAGGTGGTAGGCGATGCTCGTGCCCATCACCCCGCCGCCGATCACGACGACCCGCGCGCTCCCGGTCATGGGCGCGTCTCCCGGGCGCGAGCGGCCTCGATCACGGCCCAGGCCGCGGCGGCGTCCTGGATGCCCAGCCCGACGCTGTTGTAGAAGACGATGTCGTCGGGGTGGGTGCGGGCCGGGTGGCGGCCGGTGAGGACGCCGCCGAGCGGGATCAGGTCGGCACGGGTGAGTACTCCGTCCCGCAGCGCGTCCACGATCGGTCCGGCGTGCTCCGCCGCCGTCTCCGGGTCGTCGACCACGACCGCCGCCGCCCGCCGTACGACCTCCGTGTCGACCTCGCTGCGGGTGGGCTCGAAGGAGCCGACGCTCACGACCGTGCACCCGGGCGCCAGCCACGCGCCCCGTACGACGGGTGTGCTGCTGAGCGTGCAGGCGGCGACCATGGGCAGGCCCGCGACGGCTTCCTCCGCCGTGTCGACGGCCTTGGTCGCGACCCCGAGTTCCGTCGCGAGGCGCCGCGCCGCCCGCGCCCGTCGGGCCGGGTCAGGGCTCCACACCCGTACGGACCTGAGGTCCCGCACCCGGGCGACGGCCCGCGCGTGGGCGAGAGCCTGGGTGCCGGAGCCGAGAAGGCCCAGCTCCGCGCTGTCGGCGGTGGCCAGCGCGTCGAGGGCGACGGCGCTCGCCGCGGCGGTGCGCAGGGTCGTGACCGCCGTACCGTCCATGACGGCGGCGAGTTGCCCGGTCACCGGATCGAGCGCGTTGATCACGGCGTGCACCGTCGGCAGCCCGGCCGCCGTGTTGGCCGGGTTGACGCTGCCGAACTTGGCGACGGCCCCGGTGTCCGCGGACAGCCGGGCGAGGTAGGCGAAGACGACACTGTCGTCGAATCGGCTGGGGTGCATGATCTTGCCGGGGAGCTCGGCGGTGCCGTCACCGAGCGCGGTGAACGCCGCGCGCTGCGAGGCGATCGCCGCATCGGTGTCCAACAGCTCCGTCACCCGGTCCCGGGAGAGGTACAGGACGTCGTCGGTCATTCCTTGTACCTTTCCCCGCACGCACCTCTCTCACCACAACCGACGCCTCCGGGTGACGTCCTCGGGCGCCCGCGCTCAGGAGGAGTGCGAGACCACCACGTCCAGGTGCGGCAGGAAGTGGTCGAGGCGCTCCCGCTTGGTGCGCAGATAGGTGATGTTCTGCGGGCACGGCGGTATGAGCAGCGGGACCTGCTCGGTGACCTTGATGCCGTTGCGCTGGAGCGACTCCCGCTTGCGCGGGTTGTTCGAGAGGAGGCGTACGGAGCGGACGCCGAGGTCGTGCAGGATGTCCGCCGCCACCCGGTAGTCACGGGCGTCGACCGGAAGGCCGAGGGCGACGTTCGCCTCGACGGTGTCGAGGCCCTCCGACTGGAGCTTCATCGCCTGCAGCTTGGCGAGCAGGCCGATGCCGCGGCCCTCGTGGCCGCGGAGGTACACGAGGACGCCACGGCCCTCCGCGACGATGGCGCGCAGCGCGGCGGCCAGCTGGTCGCCGCACTCGCAGTGGGTGGAGCCGAAGGCGTCCCCGGTGAGGCACTCCGAATGGAGCCGGGTGAGGATGCCCTCCTTCGTGGCGCCTTCCCCGCTCTTGCTGAGGTCGCCGACCTCGCCGTAAACCAGGGCCACTTGCTCCTCTCCGCGATCGTGATCCAGGAAGCCGACCGCCTGGAAGTCCCCGTACACGGTGGGCAAAGGGGCATTGACGACTCGTTCGACACCTGTGAGGCGTGCGGTCCCGGCGAGTACTCCAAAGTTATCTGTCATGATCTGGTTCCTAAGCAGAGTCGAAAGCAGAGTCGAAAGGCCGTGAAACATGAGTGGTTCGGGAACGCGCTCGGCGGTATCCGGTCTGTTGCCGGCGGACACCACGGAGGATGTGCGCGAGCGGGGGGCCGGTGTCGCCCGTGAGGTCGCCGTGCTTCCCGTCGGGAGTTTCGAACAGCACGGTGCCTATCTTCCGTTGGCGACGGACACCCTGGTCGCGTGCGCCGTCGCGGAACGGATCGCCGCCGCTCATCCGGTCCATCTCCTCCCTCCGGTGACGATCTCCTGCTCGCACGAGCACGCGGCCTGGCCGGGTACCGTCAGCATTTCCGCCGTCACGCTGCACGCGGTGGTACGGGACATAGCCGCATCGCTGCGCCATTCCGGCGTCGACACCCTGGTGCTGGTCAACGGGCACGGCGGGAATTACGTGCTGGGCAATGTGGTTCAGGAATCCGTCGGCACCGGTACGCGTATGGCGCTTTTCCCGGCCATGGAGGACTGGGAGGCGGCGCTGGAACGGGCAGGCGTGGAGACCTCGTTGCTCACCGACATGCACGCCGGTGAAATCGAGACCTCCATTCTTCTGCACACGCACCCCGAATTGGTCCGGCCCGGTTACGAGACCTCTGATTTCGTCGCGGACGACCGCCGTCATCTGCTCACCCTCGGAATGGCCGGCTATACCGAGTCCGGCGTCATCGGCCGTCCCTCGAAGGCGTCCGCCGACAAGGGGAAGGAGCTCCTGGCCGGGCTGACCGAGGCCTTCGGGGCGTACTTCTCCTTGGTGACGGCGAAGACGCTGCCCACCGCCTCCGACGCGGCCCCGGTCAAGGGGACTTCCGGAATGTGAACTTCGGCGGTCTCTGACGCTCGGCATTGATCGTGCCCTCCTGCGTTCTCCTGCCGGGGGCGCCGCAGCGCCGCGAACCACCGGACGACCAGGACCACGACGCCGGGCAGCGCGGCGGCGAAGCTGAGCACTCCGTAGATCACCGCGACGCTCAGGCCCATGCCGGCGCCCAGCCCGGCGGCGCCGAAGGCCCAGGCCATGACGCCTTCCCTGGGGCCCCAGCCACCGATGTTCAGCGGCAGGCCCATGGCGAGCAGGGCCAGCAGGGCGAGCGGCAGCAGTACCGTGGCGGAGGCGTGGGATCCGGCGACGCGGGCGGCGAGCAGGAACATCGCCAGATGTCCCGCCAGCACCACGACCGACGAGATGAGCACGCCCGGCCAGTTGCCGCGGGCGAGCAGCGCGCCGCGCGCCTCGATGAGCGCGGCGCGGACAGCTCCGTAGCGCCGGGACGAGCCGGACGAAGCTCTGCCCCTGCGAACCGCGCCCGCCGTCACGACGACCCCGCACACCGAGACGATGGCCAGGATCAGGGCGAGGTGGCGGGCGTCCGTGAGGACCGGTGACGGCAGGGTGAGCAGGACCACCGCTCCGACGGCCACCAGGACCGCCTGGCCCGCGGTCCGTTCGAGGACCACGGCGCGTACGCCGCGGCCGACGTCCCCGGTGCTCTGGCCGTGTCGTACAGCGCGGTGCACATCGCCGAGGACACCGCCGGGCAGCGCCGCGTTCAGGAACAGCGCGCGGTAGTAGTCCGCGACGGCGCCGCCCAGCGGCAGCCGGATCCGCAGCCCACGCGCCACCAGGCACCAGCGCCAGGCGCTGAACACGGTGGTCAGCAGACCGAGCCCAAGCCCTGCCAGCAGGATCGGGCCGTCGACCCGCCGCAGCCCGTCCAGGAAGACACCGGTACCGAGCCGCCAGAGCAGCACACCGAGGATGAGGACACCGGCGACGGAACCGATGTGCGTGCGCAGCGCGCCCCCCTTGCGTCGGGCGGGGGTCGCTTCGGCTTCCTGCCGGGCCGGGGTCGGGGACGTCTCGGCGTCGACGTGTACCGCGGCGGCCGCGTCCCGCCCGCCGTCGCCGGGCGGCGGTATGACGGCGAGTCTGCCGCGGTCGGCTTCCGCGGCGGGGCGGGGACGCAGGAGCTCCGTCAAGCGGCGGCCCGGCATCACGTTCGACTCGCCCTCGGTGTGCGGCTCACCCTCAGAGTGCGGCTCACCCGTCTCGCCACCGGTCGGTGCCGTGTCCGCGTGACTCACGTCGCCGCACACCGCGACCAGGTCCACGTCGGCGTGGGCCCGGACAGCGGTCGCCGCATCGCGCTCGCGGGACGTGCCGGCGTCCACGCCGACCGCCTCCGCCGTCCCCGCCCCGGCGCTCACGCCGCACCGTCCGTCGGTCGCGGCAGCGCCAGTACGTCACTGTGGTGGACCCGTACGCGCAGCTCACCCGCGGCGCAGGCGGCGAGGCGGGACTGCAGATACGACTCTGCACGGGCGGCCAGCGCGGGCCGCTCCTCGACGGCCGCGCCGACCCAGCCGCGCAGCCACTCCGCCGTGAGGTCGGCCTCGTCGGCGCCGAGCCGCCAGGGGCTCGGATGCACCCGTACCGTCGCGCCGTGCCGGTCGAAGGCCTCACAGGCCGCCGTGATCGCGTCGGGGCCGAGCAGTTCCCCGCGCCGCTGGTGGGCGTTGAACGCCTCGATGAACTCGGCGTCCAGCGGATCGGCCGGTGTGAACTCGACGCGCCCCACGACGGAGAGCGTGAGCAGGGCCGGCACCCCGGCGCCCGCGCAGGCCGCCGCGAGCCGGTCGATCTCCTCGCGGGTCAGCACGTCGAGCAGGGCGGACGCCGTCACCAGTGACGCCCCGGTCAGCGCGTCCGCGGTCAGCCGGCCGATGTCACCGCGCTGGGTGGTGACCGTGACCCGGCTGCCGTCGGCGGCCGCGTGCGGTGCGCCCACGGTCGCGAAGTGCAGCAGATACGGGTCCCGGTCGTGCAGGATCCAGTGCTGGGCGCCGTCGAGCCGGGGGGCGAGCCACCGGCCCATGGAGCCGGTGCCGCAGCCGAGGTCGTGGATCACCAGGTCGCCGCCGCGGCCCGGCCGGTTCGCCAGCCGGATGCGCAGCGGGTCGAGCAGTTCGGGCGCCCGTGCGGCGGCGTCCGCCGGCTCCCGCAGCTGGAGCCACTGGGGGGCGTAGCGGGGCACGTCGTCGTCGGGCGCGCTCGCGCGCTGCCCCGGAACCCCGGACACACCACCCTGCACGCCCACCTCCGACACGCCCTGTTCCGGAACTCCCGACGGAGTCGCAGTCATACTCATGCCGCCCTCCGAGGCTGCTGCGGAAGACGTCCCAGCACTCCGGCCAGGCTGCGGGCGGTGGTCGCCCAGCCGTCCAGCGCGGCCCGGCGACTGCGCGCGGCGGCCTTCAGCCGGCGGCGCACATCGGCCTCGCCGAACCAGCCGCGCAGTTCCGCGGCGAGCGCCGCCGGGTTCTCCGGAGGTACGAGGATGCCGGGGACCCCGCCGTCGGGCGCGCGCCCGACCGCCTCGGGGAGACCGCCGACGTCGGTCGCCAGCACCGGGATCCCGCGCGCGAGTGCCTCGGTGACGGCCATGCCGTACGTCTCGGCGTAGGAGGTGAGGACCATGAGATCGGCCGCCGCGTAGCTCGCGTCGAGTTCCGCGCCCGCCTGCGGTCCGGCGAGGTGCAGCCGGTCGCCGAGCCCGTACTTCCCGATCAGGGTGCGCAGCTGGGCGACATACGCCGGGTCCTGGGTGAGTCCGCCGACGCAGACGCAGCTCCAGGGCAGGTCGGTGACGGTGGCGAGGGCCTCGACCAGCCGGTGCTGGCCCTTGCGCGGGGTGACCGCGGCGACGCACAGCAGCCGGGAGACACCGTCGGTGCCGGAGGCGAGGGGCGCGATGTCGGCGCCCGGGGCGGCGACATGGACCCGTTCCGGGGCGAGCCCGTGGTGGGCGACCAGCCGGCGGACGGCCCAGTCGCTGGTGGCGACGACGGCGGACACGGCCCGCAGCGTCGCCCGTTCCTTCGCGTCCAGCTCGGCGGCCGCGGCGGGCGCGAGCCCGGTCTCGTCGCCGAGCGGCAGGTGCACCAGGACGGCGAGACGCAGCCGTTCGGCCTCGGGGACGATGATCTCGGGGACGCCGCAGGCGACCAGCCCGTCGAGGAGGACGACCGCGTCGTCCGGGAACTCACTGAGCGTGCGAGCCAGCTCCGCACGGGCGGAAGCCGACGGTCGGGGCCAGCTGCCCGCGACGGCGTGCTTGTGGACCTGCCAGCCGAAGCCGGGCAGGTCGAGGCAGAGCCGCCGGTCGTAGGCGTTGCCGCCGCTGGGCGCGGACGCGTCGTCGACACCGCCCGGCATCACGAAGTGCACGGAGCGCAGGGACATGGGGATGATCTCGGCGTTCTTGAGAGCCGTGTGCTGCACGGGCACGTAGTTCAGGGAAGCCTGGTCGCCGTTCGCGGACGCCGGGCCGGTCTTCGGAGCCGCCGGGCTGGTCTTCGGGGACACCTGACCGGTCTTGGGAGACACCTGACCGGTCTTCGGGGACGCCTGGTCCATGGTCGTGTCGGTCACAGTGCACGCTCGTAACTCGCCCAGGCGATGTGCGACTCGTGCAGGGTGACCGTGATGCCCGCGAGGCCTTGGGCGCCCTCGCCGAGGGCCCCCGCGTGCACGCGCTCGGCGAGGCGGTCGGCGATGACCTTGGCCAGGAACTCCGTCGAGGTGTTGGTGTTCTTGAAGTCCGGTTCGTTGTCGAGGTTGCGGTAGTTCAGCGCGCTCACGACTGCGCCGAGTTCCTGCGTGGCCAGACCGATGTCGACGACGATGTTGTCGTCGTCCAGCTCGGCCCGGCGAAACGTGGCGTCCACCAGGAACGTCGCCCCGTGCAGGCGTTGCGCGGGCCCGAAGACCTCGCCACGGAAGCTGTGGGCGATCATCAGGTGATCGCGGACGGTGATGCTGAACAACGGACGACCCTCCAGGTGCGGCACGTCTGATCCCCTGCCGGGACCATGCCGTGTAGTACGGCTGCCCCGTTCTCCTTGTTCAGCTGCCTGTTCCCCTTTCTTTGCAGTTTTTGGAGGTCAGGCAGGTTGTTCAGTGCTCAAACGCCTTCGTAGACGACGCGATGGCACAGGCCGGGTATCGATCCGGAGGCCAACTTCGGCATCACGTCGGGCAGTTCGTCGAAGCCGCACTCACCGGTGACGAGCGCGTCAAAGGCGGGCTCGGCGAGCAGTTCCAGGGCGAGCGCCAGCCGATCGGCGTACGTCCGGCTGGCGCGCCGCGCCGGTGAAACGGAACCCACCTGGCTGCTGCGCACGACCAGGCGCCGTGAGTGGAAGGCCTCGCCCAGGGGCAGGCTGACCCGCCGGTCGCCGTACCAGCTCATCTCCAGGACGGTGCCCTCCTGGGCGAGGAGCTCCAGCGACCGGGTGAGCCCGGCCTCGGTGGCGCTGGCGTGCACGACGAGGTCGCACTCGCCCGCGGCGTCCGCGGGGAGCGCGAAATCGACGCCCAGGGCGCGGGCGATGTCGGCGCGCGCGGGGTCGGCGTCGACGAGCTGGACGCGTACGCCCGGGAAGCGGGCGAGGAGCGCGGCGATGGAGCAGCCGACCATGCCGCCGCCCACCACGGCGATCCGGTCGCCGACCAGCGGGGCCGCGTCCCACAGCGCGTTCACCGCGGTCTCCACGGTCCCGGCGAGCACCGCGCGCGGGGCGGGGACGGAGTCCGGTACGACGGTCACGGCGCTCAGCGGCACGACGTACCGCGTCTGGTGCGGATACAGGCAGAAGACGGTCCGGCCGCGCAGACCCGCCGGGCCTTCCTCCACCTGGCCGACGCTCAAATAGCCGTATTTCACCGGTCCGGGGAAATCCCCCTCCTGGAACGGTGCACGCATCGAAGCATGCTGACTTTCCGGAACGCCGCCGCGGAAGACGAGGGTCTCGGTGCCCCGGCTCACCCCCGAGTAGAGCGTGCGCACCAGCACCTCCCCCTCGGCGGGGGCCGACAGGGCGACCTCGCGTATCTCGGCGTGGCCGGGCGAGTTCAGCCAGAAGGCACGAGCTGTGAGTTCCATGAGCGTCCCCCTGAACGATTCAGCAGATCTTCACGTACGGAGCGGTGACAAGCCGCGCACTGTACGCGGCGTTGATCGACTCTGTCATACGGCCGGAGGATGTGCGGTGGCCCTGAACAACACGTACGACGCGAGGCTCTTGGCGCAGGAGACCATGGTGGGAGCGGGTCTGCAGCTCCTGGTGCTGGCTCTGCTGGGCACGGCGATCGGGATGGGGCCCGCGGGCTGGCTGACCGGTCTGGCCTTCGCGCTCGCCACCTGGGCGGTTCTCACCCGTGCCCTGCGTCGCTCACGGCCCCGCTCCTTCGGACCGGCCAATCGGGTGACGCTCGGCCGGGCCATCCTGGTCGGCGGGGTCACCGCCCTGGTCGCGGACTCCTTCGAGAGCTCGCCCCCGGTCAGCCTGCTCGTCGGTCTCACGGCGGTCGCCCTGATCCTCGACGGGGTGGACGGCAAGGTCGCCCGTCGCACCGGCACCTCGACCGCGCTGGGCGCCCGCTTCGACATGGAGGTGGACGCGTTCCTGATCCTGGTGCTGAGCGTGTACGTCTCGATGTCGCTAGGCCCGTGGGTGCTGCTGATCGGCACCATGCGGTACGCGTTCGTGGCGGCGGCCCGGGTGCTGCCCTGGCTGAACGCGGCGCTGCCGCACAGCATGGCGCGCAAGACCGTGGCGGCCCTTCAGGGGATCGTGCTGCTCGTCGCGGGCGCCGGGATCATGCCCCTGGAGGGCAACGCCGCCGCGGTGCTCCTCGCGCTCGCCTCGCTCGTCTGGTCGTTCGGCCGCGACATCACCTGGCTGTACCGCCACCGCCACCCGGTCGAGGAGCGGACGCAGGAGCAGGCGCGGAACCAGCAGGAGCAGGAGCAGCAGGTGCGGGACGGCGTCCGCGAGCTCGTCGAAGCGTGAGGTCGCGGCGGCGACGGGCGGAGCGGCACCGAGGGCGGAATCAGTTGATAACGATTCCGCAACCGCACGCTCTGCCGCGTCGTAGGGTTCGGATGTGTGAAAGACCGAATCGTCATCAAGGGCGCCCGTCAGCACAACCTGCGTGACATCTCCGTGGAGTTGCCCAGGAATGCGCTCATCGCTTTCACCGGAGTATCGGGCTCGGGAAAATCCAGTCTGGCTTTCGACACGATTTTCGCCGAAGGTCGCCGGCGTTACGTCGAATCGCTTTCCGTCTACGCCCGACAGTTTCTCGGCGAGTTGGACAAGCCCGATGTCGATGTGATCGAGGGCCTGTCGCCGGCCACCGCGATCGACCAGAAGAGGACCGGCCGCAACCCGCTCTCCACGGTCGGCACCCTCGCCGAGGTCTACGACCACCTGCGTCTGCTGTACGCCCGCGTCGGGCGCCCGCGCTGCCCCGAGTGCGGCGAGCCGGTCGAACGGCAAACTCCCCAGCAGATCGTGGACCGGCTGCTCGCGAAGGGCGACGGGGTGCGCGTCCAGGTGCCGGCTCCGGTGGTTCGGGACCGCAAGGGCGAGCATGCGGACGTGTTCGGGCAGTTGCGGGCCGACGGGTTCAGCCGGGTGCGGGTCGACGGGGAGGTCCATCCGCTCACCGGTCCGCCGCCGCTGGACAAACGCAGGAAGCACTCGATCGACGTGGTCGTGGACCGGCTCGTGGTGAAGGCGATTGCGCGACAGCGGCCGACCGAGTCCGTCGAGACCGCGCTCGGGCTCGCCGGAGGCGTCGTCCGCGTCGACTTCGTGGATCTGGACGCCTCCGCCCCGGAACGTGAGGTGCTGTTCTCGGAGCGGATGGCCTGCCCGCGGTCGCACGACATCGGCCTTGGGGCGCTGGAGCCGCGGCTGTTCTCCTTCAACGCGCCGTGGGGTGCCTGCCCCGAGTGCACCGGCCTGGGCTCGCGGATGGAGGCCGACCCCGGACTCGTCGTACCGGACGAGGAGAAGTCGCTGTCCGAGGGCGCCGTCGCGCCGTGGACGAACACCGGCGGCGCCGGGTACTTCACCCGGCTGCTCGAAGCGGTGGCCGCGTCGGCCGGGTTCAGCACCGTCGTCCCCTGGCATCAACGGCCCGCTGCAGCCAAGAAGGTGGTACTGCGCGGGTTCCGGGAGCAGGTACACCTCACCGATCGGAACCGGTTCGGGCGCGAGCGTTCCCACCTCACCCGGTTCGAGGGCGTCCTCCCCCATGTCACCCGCCGCCACTCACAGGAGGACGCCTCCCGGGAGCGGTTCGCGGGCTGTGTGCGCGAGGTGCCCTGCCCGGCCTGCGGCGGCGCCCGGCTGAAGCCGGGCTTGCTCGCCGTCACCATGGGCGGACGCACCATCGCCGAGCTGACGGCACTGCCGATCGATCAACTCGCACGATTTTTGCGGGACCTGGAGCTGGCGGGCTGGGAGCGGCGGGTCGCCGACGCCGTCGTCGCGGAGATCGGCGAGCGGCTGCGGTTCCTCCTCGACGTCGGCCTGGACCATCTGTCGCTGAACCGGCCGACCGCCAGTCTGTCCGGCGGCGAGGCGCAGCGGATCCGGCTGGCCAACCGGATCGACACCGGTCTGGTCGGCGTGCTGTACGTGCTGGACGAACCGAGCATCGGGCTGCACCTGCGCGACAACCGGCGGCTCGTCGAGACACTGCTGCGGCTGCGGGACCGTGGCAACACCGTCCTCGTCGTCGAGCACGACGAGGAGACCGTGAAGGTCGCCGACTGGATGGTGGACATCGGGCCGGGCGCGGGCGCGCACGGCGGACACGTGGCGCACTCGGGTACCGTGCGCGAGCTCCTCGGCCATCCGACCTCCCTCACCGGCGCCCATCTGTCCGGCCGGCGGCGGATACCGCCGCCCGAGGCACGCAGGCCCCGCACGGAGGGGCGTGCGATCACGGTGCACGACGCCGGCGAGCACAACCCGCGCGAGGTGTCGGTCTCGTCCCCGCTCGGGCAGTTCGTCGCCATCACGGATGTGTCCGGCTCGGGCAAGTCGACACTGGTCAACGACATCCTCTACACGGCACTGGCCAAACAGCTCTACGGCGCCCACAAGGTGCCCGGCCGACACCGCACGCTCACCGGCGTCGGGGAGATCGACAAGGTGGTCCAGGTCGACCAGTCCCCGATCGGCCGCAGCCCCCGGTCGAACCCGGCGACGTACACCGGAGTCTTCGACCACCTGCGGAAGCTGTTCGCGCAGACCCCGGAGGCGAAGGTGTGCGGCTACCAGCCGGGCCGTTTCTCCTTCAACCTCAAGGGCGGCCGCTGCGAGCACTGCCACGGCGACGGCGACACCATCAAGGTCGAGATGAACTTCCTCCCTGACGTCTACGTGCCGTATGAGGTGTGTCACGGAGCGCGGTACAACCGGGAGACCCTGGACGTACACTTCAAAGGCAGGTCCATCGCCGACGTACTGGGCATGACCATCGAGGACAGCCTGGATTTCTTCGCGGAACACGCGATCATCTCCCGGCACCTGAGGGCACTCCATGACGTGGGTCTGGGCTATGTGGAACTCGGACAGCCCGCCACGACGCTCTCCGGCGGCGAGGCACAACGCGTCAAGCTCGCCTCCGAACTGCAGAAACGCACCAAAGGCAGAACCTTCTACGTCGTCGACGAGCCGACCACCGGCCTGCACGTCGACGACGTCCGCCAACTGCTGGCCGTGCTCCACCGCGTCGACCAAGGCAACACGGTCGTCGTCATCGAGCACGACCTCGACGTGATCAAGACCGCCGACTGGATCGTCGACATGGGTCCCGAAGGCGGCCACCGCGGCGGCACCGTGATCGCCGAGGGCACCCCCGAACAGGTGGTGGCCCAGCCTCGGTCCTACACCGGGCAGTTCCTCCGACCGCTTCTGGAGAGGAGTTGAGCGCCATGGAAACGGACACTCAGGCATGGGAACTGGAGTCGCCCCGTCCCGACGCGTACCCGGACGAGGACGCCGACGCGCCCAGCCCCCGGCTCACCTCCGGCGGCGCCACGATCGATCAGGTGCGTGACTACCTCAAGCAGATCTCCCGGGTCTCCCTCCTCGACGCCGAGAAGGAGGTGGAGCTGGCGAAGCGGATCGAGGCGGGCCTGTTCGCCGAGCGGAGGCTGGCGGAGGAGTCGGCCCTCGGCCTGGAATTCCGACGCGAACTGGAGATTCTCGCCGCGGACGGGCACGTGGCGAAATCCCATCTCGTCGAGGCGAACCTGCGCCTGGTCGTCTCCATCGCCAAGCGGTACAGCAGGCGCGGAATGCTTTTCCTGGATCTGATCCAGGAGGGGAACACAGGACTGATCCGCGCGGTGGAGAAATTCGACTACACCAAAGGGTTCAAGTTCTCGACCTATGCGACCTGGTGGATCCGGCAGGCGATTTCACGCGCCCTCGCCGACCAGAGCCGGACCATCCGCATTCCCGTCCACATGGTCGAGGTCATCAACCGCATGGCCAAGGTCCGCCGGGAAATACTCCAGGACACCGGGGCCGAACCCACACCGGAACAACTCGCGGACAAGCTGGACGTCCCCGTCGAGAAGATCACCGAGATAGAGGGCTACAGCAAGCAACCGGTCTCACTCCACACCCCGCTCGGCGAGGACGGCGGCACGGAACTCGGTGACATCCTGGAGGACAGCGAGACCATCTCCCCCGCGGACATGGTCACCTTCCTCCTCCTCAAGGACGCCATCCAGGCCGTCCTCGCGAACATGACCGCACGCGAGGCCGGAATCATCTCCCTGCGCTACGGCCTCATCGACGGGCAGGCCCGGACTCTGGAGGAGATTGGGCAGGTGTACGGGGTGACACGCGAGCGGATCCGCCAGATCGAGTCCAAGACGATGTCCAAACTGCGCCACCCCTCCCGCTCCCAGGCCCTACGGGACTACCTCGACGTCAGCTGATCCCCTGCTCCCGAAGCGGGTGTCGCAGGTTCGAATCCTGCCGGGGGCGCAGAGAGAAGGGCCGGCTGCGGGAGGGGTTACTTTCCGGGCCGGCCCTTCGGCGTTTCAGGCGCACCATCGGCCAGAGCCGCCGCGTCCGTCGCCCCCTGTCTCGGAGCCAGTCGCCGCCGCATACGCAGGCCAGTCGTCGAAGTGACTGCCGGCGAGTGCGCACGACGGCGTTCGGGAACGTCCGGCCGGGCCGAGGGGCAGGGGCCTCGGCCCAGGAGCCTCCGGAGGGTATGTCAGGCGGCCGGGCATCCGAACCAGTTCACCCTGCCGTTGCCGGAGGTATAGCCCATGCATCTGACGGTTCTGTTGTGCAGGGTCTCGGTCCGGACGACCCCTCCATCCAGAGTGTCCCTCTTGTAGTGGGTCTGTACGAGGGTGTCGATCTCGATGGTGTACCAGCGCCGCTTGTTGTTCGGGATGCTGCAGCGGTGGCCGGTCAGGTTACGACTGGGCCCGCTGCTCCACATGTCCTGTTCGGCGCGGTCACAATGCGCGCGGCTCGCGGCGCCGGCGGTGCCGGCGCCGGGGCCCAGCAGGGCCGCCGCGCCCATGGTCATCGCTGCGGTAACGCCGAGCAGGCGCGTCAGAGTGAGGTTCATCGATGGGTCCTCCTGCCAGATGTGGTGACGGCTCGGAGTCGCCATGTCACCTTGGTGCGATAGTCGCACTTGTCCGGGATATCCGGCCTGGCGGGCGGCGGCGCAATCCCCCGACCCGGTGACGTCCGTGATGCCAATGCAGCAGGCCGCGGTCACATCCCCCACCGGCCCAGGAGCGGGACTCGGTCGGCCGCTTTCGGCGCTTTCCGGAAGCTCGTCGACGAGGGTGACCTCGAAGAGGCGGCCGAGCAGGTGCGGGCGGAGGGTCAGCTCCGGCCCCGGTCGTCCGTCCCTCATCTGCTCCGCGCGCCGCAACCCTTTGCCCACTGCCTCGCGGAAGCCGCGGTCGGGTCCGCGCCACCGGGACGTGATGTCGTACGTGTACCTAAGTTGTCCACCGCGTCATGAGCGGACCACGTCCACGATGACGCGCCCTGTTCGACGGTCCGCGCGGAGCACTGCGCGGGCCGCCTCGAGGATCTCCTCGTCCATCTCCAGCCCGGAGGCCAGGATCTGGAGCAACCGCGTCCGCCACACATCGGGGTCCGTCTCGTACGCGTGCAGCACCCGTAGGCCGTATCCGCCCCGCACGCCGTCGCCGCCGTCGGACAACCGTCGGCGCACCGCCTCACTCAGCATGGCGTGGAGGTCGTGGACGATTCCTCGTGAGGTGTCGGTGAGTCCGGCCGCCGCCCCCATGGCCAACGCGGTGGCCACCAAATCCGCTTCGGTCACGCGGACCCCCTTCGGTTGTGCGGGTTGTGCGATGTCGTGTCCGTCACCATGGCTGGGGGTGCTGCAATTCTGATGAAATTTCGATGACGTGGGGAAGCGGAGGCTTCGGGGTGGACGACGGATCTCCTCAGCTGCTGCGGTTCGAAGTGCTCGGACCGTTACGGGCATGGCGGGGCGGAACGCCGCTGGAGCTGGGGCCGGTCAAGCGGCAGGCCGTGCTGGCCGCTCTGCTGCTGCGCCGAGGAGCCGTGGTGAGTCATGAGCGGCTGCTCGACGCGGTGTGGGGCGAGGAGCCTCCCGCAGGCGGCCACAAAGTGCTGCCCACTCACGTCAACTCGCTGCGCAGAGTGCTCGATCCGGAAGGCACCCCGCCCGCGGCGTCGGTGATCCGCAGCGGCAAAGGCTGGTACCGCTTCGTCGTCGAGGAGGTCCGACTCGATACGGCGGATCTGGACGAACGGGGAGCCCAGGCTCTGCGCACCGTCGCGTCGGGCGACCTGGCCACCGCCGCGGACCAACTCTCCGCGGCCATCGGACTGTTCCGGGGCGAACCCCTGGCCGGGCTGCTGGGACCGTTCGCGCAGAACGAGCGACAGCGGTTGGAGGAACACCGACGGACGTTCCGACTGGAGCGGCTCAAGTGCCTCGTCCTGCTGGGCCGGTTCGGCGATGCCCTCGACGACCTGAGCGGACTGTCGGCGTCTTCGGCAGCCGACCGCTACGACGAGTCGCTGACGGCCTTGCGCATGCGGGCCCTGTACGGCCGCGGACGTCAGGCAGAAGCACTCAAAACCTACGAGGACTTGCGCGTACAACTGCGGGACGAGCTCGGAACCGATCCCGGCGAGGAACTGCGCCGCGTGCACGAAGCGGTACTGCACCAGGACGACGCCTTCCTCCTGCGTCCGCCCCCGTCGGTGCTCTCCACACCGCGCGAGAGCGCCGTACCCGCCGAACTCCCCCACGACACTCCGGGTTTCGCCGGCCGCACCGGCGAACTCGAACGACTCCACTCGCTCCTTGCACCCGCTCGGGCGCAGGGGACGGGAACGGGGACGGGGACTGGGACGGGGACTGGGACGGGGAACACGGTGGTCATCTCCGCCATCGGCGGCGCCGCCGGCATCGGCAAGACCGCGCTGGCCGTGCACTGGGCACACCAGGTCCGCGACCGCTTCCCGGACGGCCAGCTCTACGTCAACCTGCACGGCTTCGACCACGACCGGCAGCCCCTCGAACCCGGCGAGGCCCTTGAACTGCTGCTGCGCAGCCTGGGGCTCGCGGCGTCGGAGATCCCCCCGCACCACGAGGCCCAGGGCCGCGTGTTCCGGACCCTGCTGGCCGACCGGCGCATGCTCGTCCTGCTGGACAACGCGGCCTCCGCCGATCAGGTACGTCCACTGCTGCCGTCCGGCCCGACCTGCTGCGTCCTCGTCACCAGCCGCAACCGCCTCGGCGACCTCGTCGCCCACGACGGCGCCCACGCCCTGCCCCTGGATCTCCTCCAGCCGGACGAGGCCCGCGCACTGCTGAGCCGGGCCCTCGGCACGAACCGGGTCGACGACGACAAGCACGCGGTCGACGAACTGATCAGGCTCTGCGGCAGCCTCCCCCTGGCCCTGCGCGTGGCCGCCGCCAGGCTCGCGGGCGACCCGGCCCTGCGGACGGCCGACCTCGTCACCGAGATGACCGAGGGCAACAAGCTGGAGGCACTGGAGCCGGACGGTGACGCCAACTCTCCTTTGCGCACGGCCCTCTCGGTGTCGTACCGGGTCCTGACACCGGGCGCACGCCGGCTGTTCCGCCTGCTCGGACTGTTCCCGGGAGCGGAATTCACCGCCGAGGTCGCGGCGGCGCTCCTGGATGCGCCGCTGTCGCAGGCCCGGCGTCTGATCGGTGCCCTGACCTCGGCCCACCTGATCGAACCCGCGACGGCGGGGCGTTATCGGTTCCACGATCTCCTTCGTGAGTACGCACAGGAATGTGCGCTGGTGGAGGAGACAGCGCCGGACCGTGAAGCCGCCCTCGAACGGCTGCTGATCTGGTACCTGAACGCCACCCGAACCACCGCGGGGGCCGGGCTCTTTCCGGAGCTGCCCGGCAGCCTCCGCGCCGGCAGGCACCCGGGCATGCCGTCGGCCACCGCGCCTCGACCATGGCTGGATGCCGAACGGACGAATCTGCTCGCCGTCATCAACCATGCCGCCCACCACGGCCCCCGCCCCGTCGCCTGGCACCTGACCTCAGCACTGTTCAGCGACTTCTGGATCCATCTGGCACGGAAGACCTGGCAGACCACCGCGCAGACGGCACTGGACGCGGCCGAGACCGAAGGGGACCTGTTCGGTCAGGCAGCGATGCACTCCAGCCTTGCAGCAGCACGGTGGGACCGGGGGCATGTCCGACAGGCGATGGAACACGCCACACGCGCACTGGACATCAGCCGGGAGCTCGGTTGGGCGACGGGCGAGGCGTCGGGTGTCGGCCTCAGAGGCATGGCGTATTGGAGCATGGCGCGCCTCGACAGTGCGCACGACGATTTCACCGTCGGCCTGCGCATCTTCCGTGAGACCGGGAACCGTTACTTCGAAGGATTCGGGGTGGTCGGCCTCGGTATGGCCTGTCGGGATCTGGGCCGACTGCACGAGGCCGCCGATCACCTCGAACGTGCCGTCGCCCTCGAAGAAGAGGTCAGCTGGTGGGACGCCGGCTCGGCCCTGCAGATCCTGGGTGGGGTGTACTGGGAACTCGGCCGTCTCACCGACGGACTCGACCTCCTGGGCCCGGAGGTGGCCTCCGACAAGCGGGCCGGATACCGCGACGGCCACGCGATGATGCTCGACGCCATCGCGAAGATCAATATCGAACTCGGCCGCCACAACGAAGGACTGGAGCACGCCGAGCGAGCGTTCGCGCTGGTCGAGGACACGAAACGACACTGGGTTCAGTCCGGCATCCTCAACACGGTCGCGGCAGCCCGCCGACGACTGGGACAGCTGGACCGGGCTCTTCAGTCCGGCGAGCAGGCTCTCGCCCTGGCCCGCGAGTCGCGATTCGGACGGGCCGAGGCGGACAGCCTCATATGCCTCTCCCTCACCCACAAGGAAGCGGGCCGGTACGACGAGGCCCGCACCCACGCCGAACAGGCGCTGGCCCTGGCCCGCGACCACTCGTTCCGCGTGGTGGAGGGCCAGGCCCTGACAGCCCTGTGCGAGACGGCAGCGGCCGAGGAAGCACACGGCACAGCCGTCGAGCTCGGCCAGGAGGCCCTCGCCATACACCGCGAGACCAGCCACCGACTCGGCGAGGCCCGCACCCTCATGGCACTCGCCCGCGCCCACCGGAAGACCGACGGCGCCGCCGCCGAACTGATGAGGCGAGAGGCATGGGCCATTTTCTCGGACATCGGCGTGCCCGAGACGGAGTACGCGGATCTCGACCGGTGACGTCTCCTCAGCCGAGCCCGTCGGCCCCGTTCCCGGACTGCGCGCCAACCGGCAGCGGGGACCTCGAGCCAGCTCCTGCGCAAAGCCCGCTCGGTCCCTGGGGCGCCCCAGGGACCGAAGGGGCCGCCGGCGCGTCTTCCACGTCTCGTCCGGGACGTGAGCGGACGCACGCTCGCTACTTCAAGACGACCCCCAAGGCGATGAGCGGAGGCACTACGGGTCACCGGAGCCTGCCGAGTGCTGCTTGGGAAGACCGCGTTTCGGACCTTGCGGTTGGCCAGCCACTTCGTCAGCCGCGTGACGCCGACGCGGCGGATGGCGGCCGACGTCTGGTAGCCCGTCAGCAGCCTGAGCGGGCCGGTGTTGGTCACCTCCAGCGCTCGTTCCAGGGCGGGGAACATGCTCAGCAGGGTGCTGCGCAGACGGTTGACGACGCGGGTGCTCGGTCCTCCACCAGGTCAGACCGGCGGCCGGTCAGCAGCTTGAGTTCGACGGCGGCTTCGTCACCGGGGCGGATGGCTCGCAGGTCGCGGCGCATCCTGGCCTGATCGGCGATCACGTAGGCGTCGCGGGCGTCGGTCTTGCCCTCGCCGCGGTAGCCGTCGAATGCCCGGTTCACCAGACGGCCGGACATGTAGAGGATCTCCTGGCCGTGGCTGACGAGCCGGGCCAGCAGCAGTGCGGGTTCCCCGCCGGTCATGTCGATGGCCCAGATGACCTGACGGCCGTCGGCCAGGTCCAGGACATCACCGATCACCTTCAGCAGCTCAGGCTCGTCGTTGGCGACCCGCCGCGACAGCAGCGTCGTGCCGTCCGAGTCCAGAGCAAGGCCGTGATGATGGCCCTTGCCGCTGTCGATCCCCGCCCATATCCGGCTCATCGTGCCCCTGACGTACGTGTTTGTTCTGTTCGTGCCACGGACGACTTCGCCGGCATTGCTCTACACAGGACTTGTTCGCACTTCCTGATCGGCGGCCGAGTCGTCGTGGGGTGCCCGGCGGCGAAGCGAAGGAAGCCACGAGACGGCAGCCCGCTGATAGCCACACCCAGTAGCGCCAACTTCGCCCGAGCACGGTTCACCTCAAATGCGTCCACCCCCCACGCCCCTCTCAGACAGGACCGAGAGAAGGACCTAACGGAGTCCTACCAGTACTCCAGCTGTAGATCGCGATCTTCATGTCTGGGCGGCTTGTCGCTGATAGGGGATGGTCTGGGATCGAGCCTGGTGGCGGCGTCGCCAGTGGGACCAGTCGAGCCGGTGGGCCGTGCCGTGGACGGGCCGGCCCTCTCACCGGGCGGGGGCAGAGTCAGTCAGCGGTCGAGGTCGATCGTGAAGCGCCTCGTGCCCGGAGCGATCGTGTCGGCGTGGACCGAGCCACGAGCCCGGTCGAATTCCCCGGTGCCGCCGGTGATCCCGTTGTCGAACGAAGAGGGAGGGCCCGGGTTGAGAATGCCGAAGACCATCCCCTGCACGGAGAGCTGGCCGCCCGGGAGGTTGTAGGTCACGACGCACTCCTCCGCTCCGCCGTTGTCTACCCGGGTGGTGGTGCAGGTACCGTCGGTGTCGCCGACCTGGTTGCCGTACTGGTCGAAGAGGGTCGAGCGGAAGACGGTCCGATCGCCCTGGGCGGGGGCGCCGCCGGGGTTGACGGGGAAGCGCGTCTGCTGCACGAGCCGGCCGATGAGTGTGATGACCCGGTCGCCGCCCGTGGTGTGGGCGGAATCGGTGTCCGTCGCGGCGGCGGCCGCGACAGGGGCACAGGCGAGAAGGGTAACCAGCGCAGTGGCCGTGCCGAGACAGGCTGCTCTCACGGGACGCATCGTGTGACTCCTGAGGTTGATGCACATGGATGGTCAGGTGACGCATTCATAACCTCGGCTCTGCCGCCGCCCGGAACGTCCCGGCGCGACCCACCGGCAGATCCGACCAATCGGACCAACTTGGGACGAGAGACGGCCCGCCCGACCGGACGCGTCGCGCGGGCGGGCGGGCGGGCGGGCGGGTTGACGCTGGTGCAGCACATTGGCCCCCGACTCGGACCAGTGCCGCCCCTGGGACCGGAAGCAGGCACTCATGTCTGGGATGCGGCTTGTCGCCGGTAATGGCTGGTGAGGGATCGCTGCTGAGGGAGCCGCCGCCAGTGCGACCAGCCGAGCCGGTGGGCCATGTCGTGGCGAGGCTGCACGGCGACCGTGATGAACAGGCGCTGGATCGCGTTGCAGGACAGCAGGACCGGGCTGTCCGGGGTGGAGCTGCGGGCGTGTTCGTCGGCACGGACTACCGCGCGGAAGGCGTGGGCGAGCAGCGCGAGGGTGACCCAGCGGGTGCAAGAACGGTAGTGGCGGACCTGGTGCTCGTCGAGTCCCGCCAGCCCTTTCTAGGCCTGGAAGGTCTCTTCCACACGCCACCTCGAACCAGCGGTCTTGACCAGCGCAGTCAGCGGGACCAGCTCGGTGGAGTGACTGCGGTAATAGGCGAGTTCACCGGTGGTGCGGCTGCGGCGGATCAGGAGCTGGTGGCTGCCCGGCGTCGGGTCGACGAGGTCGACGACGGCCCAGTCGTAGAACCGTTGTCCCTTCGCACCGCGTCCGGCCGAGAGCTTCTGCCAGGCCCGCTTCGGCACTTTCTTCACCAGGGCATCGGCGGGGAACCTTCCTGCACCTGTGGCCATTTCGGCCGAGCAGACCACGGCAAGGACATAGCCGATGCCGCGCTCCTTCAGCGCCGCGCGCAGTCTCGGGTTGCCGCCACAGACCTCGTCACCCGTGACCCAGCCGACGCGGTGTCCGGTATCCCAGAACCGTTCGATCATCCTGAGGGCCAGGTCCGGCTTGGTCGCGAAAACGGTGTCCTCGCCGAGCCCCGCCGCCCGGCAGCGATCCGGATCGCCCGTCCAGGAACAAACGGTGCACGGACCAGTCCGAGTAGGCGAACCAGTTGGCTGTGGGCCGACGACTGTGGGCCGTTGTCCGATGCCGCCGATACCCCGTGGTCGACCTGATAGGGATGAGGCCAGACCTCAAAGCCCGCTCCAGCGCGAGCGCCGCGCCCTCACCGGGGTCGGACAGTGAGCCGATGCAGGCAGTAGAGGCCTTGGTGAGTTGCGGTGCAGCAGCGAAGTACCGCAACCGTCGAGACGAAAGGTGAGCGCCAACGGCCGCGTATAGCCGAACGATCAAGGTCCTACGCTGCAATGACCTTGCCGCCGACAGTTCGGGACGAAGAGGTCGTGCCAGAACCGTGCGAGATCGTGTGGGGAACCACGGGGAATGGCAGGCACCATGTCGACGGCCAGGCAAGCCTTGCCGTCGCTCCGCCGCAGGTCAGCGCAGCAACCGCCCGTAGGTAACCGGAGCTTCCCAAGCCAAACGCCCCGTCGGTACGTGCACCTGTCAGTCGAGCCAGACGAGCAATGCGTCATCCGCTGCGGCGGCGGCCCCGAAGAACTCCGTCAGGCCGTCGTACCAGTGGCGCCCCCACTCAAGCGCTCCAGGCTCATCCCACCCCAGCGGATACACCTCAGCCCTGGTCAGGTCGGCAGGATCCACGCCGGCGATGAGTTGGGCGTACGTGGTGGAGCGAAGAGCTCGCGCCGCAAGATGGGCCCGCTCAGGCCGCAGGTACCTGGGAGGCCCGTACCCCCAGTCCTCATCATCGGCAAACGGCTCCTCCCCGTGGATCACGTTGACCGGGAACTCGGCGCGCGCCAGCAGAAAGCGGAGCATGTCCCAGGCCTTGTACGTACTGAAGTGGCGTGCATCGGCCGGCACAGGCTCTGACTCCTCCTCGGCGTCCTGGACCTCTTCGACGAAGTCCAGAGCCCAGTCCGGGTCTTGGATCGCTCGATCGAGCTCAGCAGGCGTGACACGCAGGTACTCACCGATCATGCTCATGGGCGGAGACTAGACGCGGCCACTGACACCGGCCGCCGCGCCCGTCTCGCTTTCCTTCTCGTTCAGCCCGGTTCACCGACGGTCAGCCGAGACCGGGATCGGATCCCACCCCGGGGGTGAGTCGCTCATGAACCCGGGCGAACGCCCCCACACACAGCCCACCACCCCACCAACAGACTTGGAAAGCGTGTTGGTGGCGCTCAAGTCGCCATGCGTCTCACCCGGATACACGACACGTGATCAGCTTGGGCCGTGGAGACCATCATCGCGAGTGCCATAGCCGTCCTCGGAACCCTGCTCGGCTCGGGAATCACACTGGCGTTTCAGCAACGCACCACCGACAGAAGCCACCGGTTCGCCCGCCGTGAGAAACTCCGGCAAGAACGACTCGACGCCTACTCCGCCTACGCCGGCACGCTGATCAACTACCGCCGCTGCCTGGTGCACCTGTGGTTCTGCGAGCACGAACAACCGCCACCCGAAGATCCGGACGCCGTCCGGATCCGCGCGTACGACCTGCGCTCCAGCGCGCAAGAGGCCCTGTTCCGGGTCCAGATGCTTACGGACGACGAGACCTTGAGTCAGGCCGCAGAGGCCGTACTCGCCGACGTCACGGCACTGGCCAAGACGGAGACCAGAAACCGGCTCGACCAGCGCCGAGTACAGACCCGTGACGACATCAGCCGACTCGTCAGAGCGGCGAAGCGACATCTTTGAGGCACCTGCGGACGCACCCTTCCGTACGGCCTCTCCAGAGACAGGCGCACACCGGCAGGAAATCGTCTTCTTCGAGGACGAGGCGGGGTTCTTGATGACACCGCCGCGTGCCCGCGCCCGGGACCGGCGTGGGCACGCGCCTGTCCCGGGCGCGGGTACGCGGAAGATCCTGGCGTCGCCGGTCGATCGCCGCCATGTGCTGCCGCGAGCAGGGAGAAGCGTCTCGGCTCATCTGCCGGCCGCGCCGCCACCGCAAGCACGACCGGCTCACCATCGCACAACTGCGCTCTTGCGTAACTGACTTGAATGCGTCAGAGGGCATCTGTTCGGCCGGTCGTTGTTACGGCGCGGCCCGCCGGTCAACACCGCCTTCGCCGACGACGACCAACTCGCACCCGCCCCGATCGACGGCTGCCATGCTGGCACCGAACTCACCCCCACCCCGCCGCGGCGGGTGCGGTGGGCGTCTACCGCAGCCGGGGCGAACGGGGCAGGAGCGTGGCGGTGAGCGTGGCGGCCAGCCATTCCTCGTACGTGTCGGTCGACCAGCCCCGTCCTGCTGTGAGTTGGGTGTACAGCTGTGGGCCGGCCAGGGCCCAGAGGGCGTCCGCCAGGTGGGCCGGATCCGCTTCCGGGCCCAGCGCACCGGCCTCGGCGAGGTGGGTGACGAACGCGGTGACGCCGGTGAGCCGCTCCCGCTCACTGGTCTCCAGGATCTCCCCGACGTCCGGCCCGGCCTGAGTCAGCAGTGTGAACAGCGCGGCGATCCGTTCATGGATTCCGCGCACGTACGCGGCGTAGAGCCGGAGCTTGGCGTCCGGGTCCCTCGTCCGCAGGATCTCTCGTGTCTGGGGGCGATCCGCCATCGGCACCGGTTCGTCGTCTCCGGCCAACGTGATGTCCCACAGGTCCTTGACCATGCCCGGTTTGCCGCCGAACGTCTTGTACACCGTTTCGGCGGAGACACCCGCCCGCTCGGCCACGGCACGCACGGTCGTGGCGTGGTAGCCGTCCTGGAAGAGCAGCTCACGGCATGCCGCCAGCACCGCGACGCGGTTGCGGTGCGCGGCCTCACGCCGGCGCTCGGAATTGTAGGGCCGGCGTGGTGTCTCGCTTGCCATCGGTACACCCTCCAAATTTGCTACAGTCGACTGTATCGAATTCTGCTCGGTTGCAGGAGGTCCGTATGTCCCGTCCCGCGCCCACGCAGGTGGCACCCGGCGTCCACCGCCTCGGCGATCACGGCATCAACTTCTACCTGATCGAGGGCCCCGACGGTCTCATCCTGATCGACTCGGGGGTGCCCGCCCATCTGGAGCAGTTGCGCGGGCTGCTGGCCGGCCTCGGCCACTCCGTGGCCGATGTCCGTGCCGTACTCCTGACCCATGGCCACCTCGACCACACCGGCCTGGCCCACACCCTCCAGGAGGCCGGAGCCGTCATCTGGATCCACGAGCGGGACGCCGCCATCCTGTACGACGGCCCGCGGAGCGCGACCCGCCACGCCAAGCCCGAGCGTTCGATGCTCCCCTACCTGCTGCGCAGACCCTCCTCGCTCGCCCTCCCCTTCCAGCTGGTCCGCGCGGGAGCCTTCACCGCTCCCGCCGTCCAGAATGCGCGGGTCTTCGACGCCGACAAGGTGCTGGAAGATGTCCCCGGCGCCCCGCAGGCCGTCGTACTGCCCGGCCACACACCCGGCAGCGCCGCGTACCTCTTCGCCGACCGCGGGCTGCTCTTCACCGGCGACGCCCTGGTCACCGAGGACGGACTGTCAGGCCACACCGGACCCACGATCGTGAGCCGCTGCTTCACCCACGACAGCCGGGCCGCGCTCACCGCCCTCGACCGCCTCGACGAACTGACCGCAGACCTGTTGCTGCCCGGTCACGGCGCACCCTTCACCGACGGCATCCGCACCGCCACCCGGCAGGCACGGCAACTCGGCGTGCGCTGACCTCCCACGCAGAGGCGACGTCGAAGGGCGCGAACGTGACCTCGAGCGTGCGGCGCCTCCGGGGCCGTCCCTGCCCGTCGCAGGCGCGAGGGAGCTTCGTGGTCGGTCCGCCGCGGGGCCGACCGAGCGCCTCTCACCGAAGAGCGGGCCACACCTTGAGGCCGATCTTCGGTGGCACGAGCCTCCGGCAGCCGCTTGCGCGCAGCTCGACAGCGAGATGTGCCGCGGCGCCGTACACCAGATCTCCAGGCGGCGGCCCGCCTGGCGCAACGATATCCATCACCTTCTAAGGAAACGACATGAGTTCTGCACCGCCGAACAGCGACGTGGAGACGCCGGACTACTACCGTCCGTGCGTCTTGCACGTCCCCGCTGGGAAGGGCGTGGTCAAGTGGATGTCCGGCGACGTCTACGAAGTCAAGGCGACGACCGAGTCCACCAACGGCGCATTGGGGTTCATAGATTGCCGAGTGCCCCCGGGCAACGGCCCGGTAGCGCATGTGCACAAGAGTGCTGACGAGGCCTTCTACCTCATCTCGGGTGCGCTGGAATTCCTGAACGGCGATCAGACCTTCGTGGCGAACGCCGGTGACTTCGTCTTCGTGCCCAAGGGCACACGGCACCGGTTCCGGAACATCACCGACGAAGAGACCCACATGGTGGCCTTCTACACTCCCGGCGGAGGCGAGGCGCTGTTCCTGGAGGCCGGGGACGACCCCGTCCCCGGCGGGAAGCCCGAGTTCTGGCCGCCGGAGCGCGGCCTGGCGCTGGCGGCGCTCCTCGGACGGAAAGACATCGACATGGAGGTGCTGCCCGAGGAAGCGGACTTCAACATGCCCGCCGACGAGGCCTGAGCGAGGACAGCACAGCAACGGTGCTCGGGCCGAGAGACCGTCGGCCCGAGCACCTTCTGAGGATGCGGCATCGCGCAGCGGCGCCGACCGGGGCTTCGTCACGTGCCCCTCAGCCCCAGCAGCATGCGGCCGATGTCCTCGACCGGGTCATGGATTCCCCCCCAGAGCCGCCTGCGGAGCGCCGGTGGTCAGACCGCCTTGGGGAGGGCGAACCAGGAGTTGGCTATCTGTCGTCCGAAATTTGATATCTGATATCTGTCATCTGTCATTCGTCACCTGCGTCGCCACTCCTCGGCCAGCAGTTCGTACGAGCGCACCCTGTCCATATGGCCGTGGGTGATGGTCGTGATCAGCAACTCGTCGGCCCCGGTGGCCTCCTGAAGCTGTTCCAACTGGTCGGCGACGTGTCCCGGGGAGCCCACGAACTGGGTCTCGACGCGATCGGCGACCAGAGCCCGGTCCGTGTCGCTCCACACGTGAGCGCGGGCCTCCTTCGGGGTCGGGAACTCGATGGCGCCCTCGGCGGTACGGATGCTGCGGACCCAGAGGCCGTATCCGGTGGCGAGTTCGCGCGCGGTCCCGTCGTCCTCGGCGACGACCACGTCCGCGGACACGCTGACGTACGGCTTGTCGAGGGCGTCGGACGGCTGGAAGGCGGCGCGGTAGCCCTCCGCCGCCTCCAGTACCGTGGCCGGACTGACGTGGTAGTTCGCCGCGAACCGCAGCCCGTTGCGGCCGGCGACCGTGGCGCTCTCCCCGCCGCTGCTGCCCAGGATCCACACCTGTACGTCCGCGCCCTCGCCCGGGACGACGTGCGCCTCGATGCCGTCCGCCGACCGGTACGTCCCCGCGAGCAGGGCGAGGATGTCGTCGATCCGCTCGCCGTAGTCCTGCGACCGGGCGTGCGGCTGTTGGAGCAGCGTGCGCTGGAGGGCGACGCGGGGTGAGCCGAGCAGGTGCTCGAAGGAGAACCGGGGCGGGATGCGGAGACCGTTCGGGGCGCGGCCGTCGACCACGGGGGTCGCGGTCGGCAGCGAGGCGGTGGGCCCTCCCGGCGGGCGCCCGCCGGAGCGGCCGAGGCCCAGGTCGAGACGGCCGGGGTGCAGGGCGTCGATCAGACCGAACTCCTCGACCGTGGAGAGCGCGGTGCGGTGCCCGAGTTGTACGGCGCCCGAGCCGAGCCGGATCGTGGAGGTGGCGGAGGCGGTCAGGGCGAGGACCAGCGCGGGTGAGGTGCCGGCGACTCCCGGGTTGAGGTGGTGCTCGGCGAACCAGTAGCGGGCGTACCCGAATCGCTCCGCCTGCCGGGCCAGGTCGATGGAGTTGCGCAGGGCCTCGGTCGCGGTGGAGCCGGAGGAGATGGGGACGAGGTCGAGGACGCCGAGGGGGATGTCGGACATGGGGCGGTGCTCCTCAGCGGTCGGCGGGGATGGACGCGGGCGCGGGGGCGGGCACCGGCTCGGACGACGGCTCTGCCTCGGCCTCGGGCGTCGCGAGCACCGGCCCCCACGGGAACGGCGGATCGGGGATCTCGCGGCGCAGCACCGGAGCGACCTCCGACTGGAAGCGCGCAAGGGAGTCGCGGTGCTGGGCGTCGCCGAGACCGCTCGCGTCCGCGTGCAGATGCAGCACCGTGTGCCCGAACCGCTCGTGGTAGCGGTGCACCTTGTCGATGATCTGCTGGGGGCTGCCGATGAGGGCCGAGCTGCGCTCGACGAAGTCCTCCAGTGTCGGGAAGACGGGCTCCAGGCCCAGGCTCTTCTGGAAGGCCAGGTTCCCCTCGAACACCGGGCGGTACGCGGCCAGCGCCTCCTGCGACGTACGGCCCACGTAGAGGCCCGCCGTGCCCGCGCCCACCGCGATGTCGGCCGGGTCGTGGCCGTAGTGCTCCCAACGCTCGCGGTAGTAGCGGATCAACTCGGCATAAGGCTCTATGGGGTTGGTGACGTTGGCGGAGAAGAGCGGGTCGCCGTAGCGGGCGGCCAGGTCGACCGACTCCTTGCTGGTCGCACTGCCGTGCCAGACCCGGATCGGCTGCTGGTACGGCCGGGGCCACACCTCCGCGTCCTTGAGTTCCGGGCGGAAGCGGGTCTCGGCGGTCACCTGGTCCTGGCGCCAGATCTTGCGGAACACCTCGTAGCTCTCGGCGTTGCGGTCCCACTGGTCCTCGGGGGTGACGTCGAAGAGGTCGCGCTGGGCGGCCCCGTTGCCCTTGCCGATGATCAGGTCCAGGCGACCGTCGGAGAGGTGGTCGAGGGTCGCGTAGTCCTCGTACGCGCGTACCGGGTCGAGAAGGCTGAGCGTCGTCACGGCCGTGAAGAGGCGGATGCGCTGGGTGAGCGCGGCGATGTGGCTGAGCACGACGGGCGGCGAGGACGAGATGAACGGCCGCTCGTGCCGCTCCCCCACGCCAAAGCCGTCGAAGCCCAGCTCCTCGGCGAGCAGGGCGTTGCCGAGGACCTCGCGGAACCGGTCGTGAGTGGGCTTCTGCACGCCGGTGATCGGGTCCGGCCGGTGCACGATCAGGGTGATGGCCAGGAATTTCATGACGCCGCACGCTCGTCGCGCACGTCGTCCGGGTGGGCGAGGCCGAGGTGGTCGCGCAGGGTCGTGCCCTCGTACTCGGTGCGGTACACGCCGCGCTCCTGGAGCAGCGGGACCACGGTGTCGGCGAAGGTGTCGAGGCCGCCGGGGGTGATGTGCGGGACGAGGATGAAGCCGTCACTGGCGTCGGCCTGCACGAAGGAGTCGATGGTCTCGGCGACGGTGGCCGGGGAGCCGACGAAGGCCTGCCGGTTGCCGGTCTCGATGACCAGATCGCGAATGGACCACTTGTTGGCGGCAGCGAGCTCGCGCCATTCGCGGGCGGTGGCGAGCGGGTCGCGGTACATCCGGACCTGGGCGCGGCCCCGGGCGATGGTGTGCTCGCCGAGGTCCGGGTCGATGTCGGGCAGGGGGCCGTCCGGGTCGTACGCGGACAGGTCGCGGTTCCAGACGAACTCCAGGTGCTTGATCGCGGTGGCGCCGCTGACCTGCTGGCGGCGCACCTCGCGGGAGATCTCCTCCGCCTCGGCGTCCGTGTCGCCGAGGACGAAGGTCGCGGCGGGCAGGATCAGCAGCTGGTCGCGTGTACGGCCGTAGCGGGCGAGGCGTCCCTTGACGTCCGTGTAGAACGCCTGGCCCTCCTTGAGGGTGGCGTACCGGCTGAAGATCGCGTCGGCGCTGGAGGCGGCGAACTCGCGCCCCTCGTCGGAGTCCCCCGCCTGGAAGATCACCGGGCGTCCCTGCGGGCTGCGTGGGACGTTGAACTGCCCCTGGATGTCGAAGTGCTGGCCCTGGTGTACGAAGGCTCCGGCCTTCGCGTCGCGCAGGAAGGTGCCGGTCCGCCGGTCGGCGACGATCTCGTCCCCGTGCCAGGAGTCGAAGAGCTCGTTCGCCGTGTGCAGGAATTCCTCGGCCCGGGAGTAGCGCTCCTCCTGCGGGAGGAAGCCGCCACGGCGGAAGTTCTCGCCGGTGAAGGCGTCCCAGGAGGTGACCACGTTCCAGGCGGCGCGGCCGTCGGAGAGGTGGTCGAGGCTGGCGAACTGGCGGGCCACCTCGTAGGGCTCGTTGAAGGTGGAGTTGATGGTGCCGGTCAGGCCGAGGTGTTCGGTGACGGCGGCGAGCGCGGTGAGGATCGTGAAGGTGTCGGGGCGGCCGACGACGTCCAAGTCGTAGATCTGGCCGCCCTGTTCGCGCAGTCGCAGCCCTTCGGCGAGGAACAGGAAGTCGAACTTGGCGCGCTCGGCGGTGCGCGCGAAGTGGGCGAAGGAGCTGAACTCGATGTGACTGCCGGCCTCGGGGTCGCTCCACACGGTGGTGTTGTTGACGCCGGGGAAGTGCGCCGCGAGGTGGACCTGCTTGCGGGGCTTGTCCTGTGACGTGCTGCTCATGAGTGGGTCCCTCCGGCTCAGGCGGTGGCGGCGTAGCGGTTGACGGGGCGGGAGAGGCCGAGCAGCCCGCGCAGGGTGTCGGACTCGTACGACTGCCGGAAGACGCCCCGGCGCTGGAGTTCGGGCACGAGGCCCCGGGTGACGGCGGGCAGGTCGTGGCCGAGGACGGCGGGCCGCAGCCGGAAGCCGGAAAGGCCTGCCTCCGCCAACTCCTGGAGCAGGTCGGCCAGTTGGGCGGGTGAGCCGGTGAAGATGCGGGCGTCGCCGGTGTACGGGTAGCCGGCCAGCGTGTCGAGATGTTCGCGGCGCGCCGCGGCCTCGGCCGGGTCGTCGTCCAGGAACACCACGAGGTCACCGAAGAGGTGCAGGGGTTCGTCGGCGCGGCCGGCCGCCGTCTGCTCGGCGCGGATCTCCTCGACGATGGCACGGGCCTGGCCGGCGTCGTGCGGGGTGACGTAACCGATGTCGGCGGCCCGCGCCACCAGCCGGTAGGGGATGGTCGCGTGGGCCAGGGCGCTGACGATCGGCTGGCCCTGCGGCGGGCGGGGGGTGATCGAGGGGCCCTTGACGCTGAAGTGCTTGCCCTCGAAGTCGATGTAGTGCAGTTTGTCGCGGTCGACGAAGCGTCCGGTGGCGACGTCCCGGATCTCCGCGTCGTCCTCCCAGCTGTCCCAGAGCCGGCGCACCGCTTCCACGTAGTCCGCGGCCTCGTCGAAGAGGTCGGTCGTCAGCTCTCGTACGGCCGGGGTGTCCAGGTCCTCGATGCGCAGCGGCGGGAACGTACGGCGGCCGAAGTGCGCGGCCTCGTGGGCGCGGGGCGACACCTGCACCCGTACGCCCGCACGGCCCGTGCTCACGTAGTCGAGGGTGGCGATCGCCTTGGAGATGTGGAAGGGCTCGGTATGGGTGACGACGGCGGTCGGGACCAGTCCTATGTGGCTGGTCAGCGGGGCGACGCGGGCGGCGATCAGGACGGCGTCGAGGCGCCCGCGGACCTGGTCGGTGCGGCCGTCGGGCTCGGTGAGGTGCGAGGACTGGAGTCCAAGGGCGTCCTCGATGGTCACGAAGTCGAGGAGACCGCGCTCGGCCTCGGTGACCAGGTCCGTCCAGTACCCGGCGGTGAGCAGCTCACGGGGGCGGGCCACCGGCTCGCGCCAGGCCGCCGGGTGCCAGCCGGCGCCGTCGAGTGCGACGGCGAGGTGCAGAGGGGAGGACGAGGGGGAGGAATCGGGCAGCGAAGATGAAGCGGACACGGAGGGGGTGCCTTCCTGGTCGACCGTACGAGAGCGCGGCCCTCTACGCGAAGGGCGCGGCGGCGGGGTGACAGGTCAGGGACGACAGAGCGCGCCGGCTACGCGCTGCAGATCGATGTGCGGCCGGGAGTAAAGACGTACACGGCGGCGCGGGGTGAGCACCATGACGCGAAGATCGGACCCGACTCGCACGTCACTCACCTCCGCCCTTGCGTCCCGGCGGGCCTGTGGCCGCGCCGACATCGTGAACCTCTTCAACACAACGGCCCGCCTACGCCGTCTGTTCCTGCTGGGCGCCCGGAGTTCGGACGAGGAGGAACTGCGAGCGGCGGCGCAGGGTGAAGCCGATCGACTCGTAGAGCCGGATCGCGCCGGTGTTGGTGGCGGAGGCATGCAGGAAGGGGGTGTCTCCGCGCTGCCTGATACCGGCCGCGATCGCGCGGACGAGTCGCGTGGCCAGGCCTTTGCCTCGGTGGTCCGGGGCGGTGCAGACCGCGCTGATCTCCGTCCAGCCGGGCGGGCGCAACCTCCCCCAGCCTCCGGCCGGGGGGACCCCCATCTCGCTTCGCTCGCCGGCCAGGGCGACGAGCCGGCCACGGTGCCGGATGCCGAGGTAGGTGCCGAGTTCGACCGTGCGGGGCAGGAAGGGCCCCGGCTCGGTCAGGGCGATCAGGCCCAGGATCTCCGGGACGTCGTCCAGACCGAGCCGTACCGCTTCGGGGGCGGGCTCGGCGCGCAGCGCGGTGTCGACCAGTTGTACGCCCTGGCCGTGCTGTACCGTCTGCCAGCCCTCGGGCACCGACTTCGCCCCGGTCACGGGGGTGACGGTGCCGGGTCCGCCGAGCGCGGCGAGGTCGTCCCAGGCGCGCGGGTCGGCCGGGTCGGCGAGGGCGGTGAACGGGGAGACGTCCAGGGGGTAGCGGGCGGCGCGGCCGACGCGCTCGGCGAGGTGGGCGTGCGGGCCGGTCAGCGCGGCCCAGGCGGCGTTGTCCAGGATGTGGGGTGCCGCCGGGCTCTGCGGCGGGGTAGGTCGGGCAACGGTGGACATGGTGGTGTCGGACCTCCGGGAAGCGGTCAGGAGTTGTCGAGCGGCAGGCCGGGCGGGTTGATCCGCGAGGTGCTGACGGCCTCGTTGGAGAGGTTCCAGGCGGCGAGCCACTTGGCGTACTGCCCGTCCTTGATCAGGTGGTCGATCGCGTCGGCGACCGGCTTGGCCAGCCCGCTGTCCTTCTTCGCGGTGGCCGCGATCAGCCCCTGGAGGGTCGCGCCCGCGCCGGAGAACTTGCCTGCGTTGCGGGTCGGGTTGGGCGTCTTCGCCGTCTGGGTGATGTGGTACGAGATACCGGGGTTGGGCCCGAAGGAGGCGTCGATCTTCCCGCTGGACAGTGCCAGATAGGTGCTGTTGCTGTCCTGGAAGTACTTGATGTTGAGCTTCTTGCCCTCCTTCGCCAGCTTTGCCTTCCACTCGAGCAGGATCTTCTCCTGGTTGGTTCCCGCGCTCACGGAGACGGTCTTGCCGGCCAGGTTCTCGTAGTCGCCGGCGAAGTTCCAGGTGCTCTTCTTCAGCACCTCGAAGGCGAGGTTGTCCTGCCGGTAGGAGGCGAACTCGTACTTCTTCTTGCGCTCCTCGGTGTCCGTGACGTTGGAGAAGGCGACGTCGACCTTGCCGCTGTCGATGCCCACGAACAGATTCTCCCAGGTCGAGTTCCTCACCTCCGCCTTCAGTCCGAGGACCGCGGCGACCAGTCGGCCGAGGTCGGGTTCGGCACCCGTGAGGGTCTTCTGGTCCTGGCCGACGTACGCCAGCGGCGGGAACCCGGCGGGCAGCGCGCCGACGCCGACGACCAGCTTGCCGCTCTTGGCGACCGACTTGGGCAGCTCGGCGCTGATGGACTTGACCTCGGACACCTTGAGGTCGGTCTGCCGCGCGGCGCCGTTGGAGAGCGCGCCCACGGTGACGGTGCCGGAGGCAGCGCTGTCGGAGGTGGTCGCCGCGTCGCTCTCGCCCCCGCAGGCGGCGAGCCCGGCGGCGAGGGCGGCGACGGCGGTGGAGGCGGTGAGGCCACGGAGGAGTCTGCTGCGGAGGGTGAGGGTGTGCATGGCTGTCCTTGTCCGATGTTCGTGAGTGACGTGTGGTGAGGGAAGGCGTGGTGGATGAAGGTGAGGTGGGTGCAGGGGCGGTGGGTGAAGGTGAGGTGAGGGAGGGAAGTTCAGAGGACCTTGCTCAGGAAGTCCCTGGTCCGCTCGTGTGCTGGGTGGTCCAACACCTCGGTGGGCGAGCCCTGTTCGACGACGCGGCCCTCGTCGAGGAAGACGATCCGGTCGGCCACCTCGCGGGCGAAGCCGATCTCGTGGGTCACGATGACGAGCGTGGTGCCGCTGGTGGCCAGGTCCTTGATGACGGCGAGCACCTCACCGACCAGCTCCGGGTCGAGGGCTGAGGTGGGTTCGTCGAAGAGGATGACTCCGGGTCGCAGCGCGAGGGCGCGGGCGATGGCGACCCGCTGCTGCTGGCCGCCCGACAACTGCCGTGGGTAGGCGTCGGCCTTGTCGGCGAGACCCACGCGGTCGAGGAGGGTGCGCGCGAGTTCCCGGGCCTCGGGCCGCTTCAGCCGTCGGGTCGCCACCGGCGCGGCCGCCACGTTGTCCAGCACCGTCAGATGCGGGAACAGGTTGAAGTTCTGGAAGACGAACCCGATCCGGCCGCGCTGGGCCAGGATCGCCCGCTCGGTCAGCTCCTTGAGCCTCCCCCGGCCTTCGGCCGGGGGGACCCCCATCTTGCTTCGCTCGCCGTGCCGGCGTACGCCGATCAGCTCGCCGTTCAGGCTGACATGGCCGATCTCGGGCTTCTCCAGGTGGTTGATCACCCTGAGGAGGGTGGACTTGCCGGAGCCGGACGGACCGAGGATCACGGTGACCTCTCCGGGCCGTACCGTCAACTCCACTCCGTTCAGTACGCGTTGGGTGCCGTACCACTTGTGCACATCGCGCACCTCGACGGCGGCCGGTCGGATCGCGAGCGTCTCGCCGGTCATATCGCCGCCTCCTTGCGGACCCGGGCCCGCAGGTCACGCAGAGCGGTACGGACCTTCCGCAACGGGGTCGGCGGGAGGGAGCGCAGCGCGCCCCGCGAGTAGTACCGCTCGACGTAGAACTGGACGACGGACACGACGCTCGTGAGGATCAGGTACCAGGCGGTGGCGACCAGCAGCAGCGGCACGATGTCGCCGGGGTAGGTGGATCCCATGCTCTGCACCGAGCCGAAGAGGTCGAGCAGCGAGACGTAGAAGACCAGCGAGGTGCCCTTGATCAGGCCGATCAGCTGGTTGACGTAGTTCGGGGTGATGGAGCGCAGCGCCTGCGGGAACACGATCTTCCTGAACTGGTAGCCCTTGGGCAGACCGAGTGCGGAGGCCGCCTCGTGCTGGCCCTGGTCGACGGAGAGGATGCCGCCGCGGACCACTTCCGCCGCGTACGCCGCCTCGTTGAGGCTCAATCCGACGACCGCGACGACCATGTCGGTGGCGAGCCGGGACTCGTCGAAGGTGAGGAAGGCGGGGCCGAAGGGGACACCGAGGCTCAGCGTCTTGTAGAGCGCGCTGAAGTTGTAGAGGAAGAGCAGGACGACGATGAGCGGCACCGAGCGGAACAGCCAGATGTAGATCCAGCTCACCGCGCGCAGCACGGGGCTCCTGGAGAGCCGGGCCAGGGCGAGCAGGATGCCGCCGAGCAGGCCCAACACGGCGCTGTAGAGGGTCACTTCGAGGGTGATGAGCAGGCCGTCGAGGATCGCGGGACGCAGGAACCAGTACTGGAACCTGTCCCACTGGAAGAAGGGGTTGGTCGCCAGCCCGTGGACGATCTGGGCGACCACGACGAGCACGATCGCCGAGGCGATCCAGCGGCCGGGGTGGCGCAGGGGCAGCACGCGCTGTGCCGCGGCCGGGCGGGGCTCCGTCGTGCTCAACGGCACGGCGGAGCCCAGGGATTCACTCATGGAGGGCTCCAACGAATGCGGACACACCGCCGCGGCCCGTACGACGGCGGTGCGCGCGGGGACAGACGGATGTCAGGGAGTACGGAGGGGGAGGCTCACCGGCAGCGCACCGACAGGGTGGCGGGCAAGGGATGTTGAGCCGTGCGGACGTTCAACGTCGCGGAAGGCGGAAGCGGTCAGCCCTGACAGAGACAGCGGGCGCCGCGGGAGGTACAACACAGTGCGGTGGCGGCGCAGCCGTGGCGCCGCGAAGCGGTCGTCCCGTCAGCTGCGTACATCGCGTTCACCGTCACCGTTCCGCCCCGCTGGGCCTCGAACGCACCGGAATCGATCCGGTCCGATGCGGCGTAAGTTAGGCATGGCCCCAAACGAATGTCAACGCGCACCGGCCGGAATGACCACGTGGTGAGACCGCGCATATGCCTTCTTGACGGCTCCGCGGACCGGACCGAGACTGACGGGGACGGTCACGATTGTCAGCGCCCGTCGTGCGGGTTTCTCCCGTTCGACGCGGTTATCGGCCCCGGCCCACTGACAGGCAACCCTTCCACCGCGACGGGGTGCCCCGGGTGACGACCGGGTTCCGCCGGTGCGGCGGGACAAGCGTGGTCTCGCCTCTCGCGAGCCCCGGACACGGGAGCGATAGGAATGGCCAGGAGGAGCACGAACGGTCTGACCAGGCGCCTGCACATCGATCTGCAGCGGGTCTCCAGCGCGTACTAGTCCAGGCGGTCCGTCCAGCGCGTACTGGTCCATGCGGTCCGTCCGGTCGGGCACGTCCCACGATCCGGACCGGTCCGTACGTCAGCGCAGTCACTCCGTTCCGCCACCGCCGCCCAACGGGCCGCGGGGGCTTCGACGTTCCCTGGAGAGTCATGCCCAAGACAGTCTCGCTCGCCGCGCCTCGCCCCCACCGCATCCGCAGCCGCATCGGCGTCGGCCTGGCCGGCGGTTTCTACCCGGCGCCGCACCGCTATCAGCTGTACCTCACCGAGGGCTGTCCGCGTTCGCTGCGCATCTCGGTCACCCTGGAGCTGCTCGGTCTCCACGACTCGGTCGCCACCACGCTGCTGACGCTTCCCGCCGAGACACCCGACGCGTTCGCCGCACTGCGCGGCGCGTACGAGGCCACCTGGCACCACTACGACGGTCCGCTCACCGCGCCCGCGCTGTGCGACCGTTGGAGCGGACGGATCGTGAGCAACCACACGCCCGACATCCTGCGTGACCTCGCCGGGCTGCCGGTCTGCCAGAACGACGCCCGCCTCCCCCGGCTGAACCCACCGGCCCTCACCGCGGACATCGACGCCCTGCGCGAACTTCTCGACCGGGACGTCACTCCCACCGCGCCGCCGCTTGCGCGCACGACGGCACTCCAGTCACTGGACCGGCAACTCGCCCCGCGAGCCTACGCGTTGGGCGACGAGCTGACGGCCGCGGACGTCGACCTCTGGGTGGCCCTGACCCGATTCGACCCGACGGAATCCCTCGCCCCGTTCGGTCGGCTCCGGGACTACGTACGTCGGCTCGACGCCCACCCTGCCTTCCACGGAAAGGTGCGCTGAGCGCGTACGCCAAGGTCGCCGGGGCCGGTAGGGCCGCAGGGCCCGGGCCCCGGCGCCGCGTCGGCTCAGGCCTTGGCGCGGGTGAAGACGAGCGTGCCGGTGACGGTCGTCAGGCCGCGGATCATGCCCATCTGGTTCCAGCCCATGTCGAACTGATCGCGGTCCACGGTGAACTCCGCGGTGAGCGTGACGCTGTCGGCGCTCGCCCCGGTCACGCGGCCGGTGACGGGCTGCGGCCGGCTGATGCCGCGCACGGTCAGCTGCCCGTTGATCTCCACGGTGTCGTCCTGACCGAGGACGGCGTCGCGGACGGCGAAGGTGATCGTGGGGTGGCGGTCGGCGTCGAAGAGGTCGACGGAGCGGAGGTGCTTGTCCCGCTTGGCGTTCTTCGTGTCCAGGGACGCGACGTCCAGGGTGATGGTGCCGCGGGCGGTCCCGTCGGGCTGTACCTCGCCCTCTCCGGTGACTCCCGTGAAGGTGCCCTTCACGGTGACCATGCCCCACATCGTCTTGTGCTTGATGGCGACGACGGTACGGGCGGGGTCGAGCTGCCACAGGCCGGTTTCGACGGCGACGGTCATGAGAGTTCTCCAGACGGTTACGGGCGGTGCACAGGGGTGCGCGACGCACGGGGGCGCGCGGCACACGGGGACTGTGGGGACAACGCGGTCATCCAAATTTGGATGACTCCACGCTAGCCGGTTCTTCAAATTTGGACAACCGGTAGACTGGGACACTATGGCCGACCCTTCCGCCCCCGCTGACCTGCCCGAACACGAGCCGTCGGGTGACAGTGAGCTGCTGCCCGCCCCGCTGCGGGCCTGGATGCGTCTCCTGGCGGCGGCCGGGGCGATCGAGCAGCAGCTGCGCGCCCGCGTCAAGGACACCCTCGACGTCTCGCACGACGAGTTCCTGGTGCTGTGCCTGCTGGCCGACCAGCCCGGGTCCAGCCTGCGGATGACCCAGATCGCGGAACTGCTGGGCCGCCCCAAGACGCGGCTGACCTATCAGGTGGCGTGTCTGCAGCACGCGGGACTGATCACACGGCGGTCTGCGTGCAGCGACCGGCGCGGTATCGAGGTGGTCCTCACGGACAAGGCGCGGCGGCTGCTGCGCGAGTCCACCGGGCCGCTGGCCGACGCCGTCTCGCAGGCCATCGCGCAGACGGCCTGCGCGCAGCGGTACGAGGCACTGCACGACTTGTTGCCACCCTCGCCGCGTCCCGGTGCGGACTCCGGGCAGGTCGAGGGTGGCGATGCGGCCCCCGCGGGGCCGAGGAAGTAGCCCCTTCAGGGCCGGACAGGCCTACGGGGGCCCGGAGTTGGACGCCGGGCGGCGCGGAACGCCGGGTATCGGGGGGCGAACCGACGGATGCCGGGGGGCGGACCGGCGGATGCCTGGGGCGAAGCGGCGGATCAGAACCCGGGGAAGACGCGTCGCAGGTCGTCGAGGGTGAGAGCGTCTCCCTTGAGGGTCACCTCGGCCGGGGTGTGGTCGGCGGCATGGCGGCCGGTGACGAGCCGCAGCCACCACTCCGACGGTGCGCTCAGGACGGCGTCGGGCTCGCCAGGCTCGTCGGTGAGCACGACCGCGTCGACCAGGTCGAGCCCGAACGCGCGCCGCGGAGCGGTGGTGTGGACGGCGAGGCGAACCCGCCGTCCACCGAGGGCCTCGACCTTGCCGAGGAAGCCTATGAGCAGTCCGGCCTGGTCGAGGAGGGGCTCGACCGCGGCGGGCGCCAGGACCGCCGTACGGTCGAAGGCCACCTCCACGTCCCAGGTGTGGTGGGTGAACTCGCCGAGCCGCAGACCCGCCACCGTCGCGACGTCCACGGGCGCGGGCAGGAAGCCGAGGTCGACCCGGAGTTCGGCACGGGCCCGCGGGTCGAGAGCCTCGTACCCACGCACCAGCGCCTCGTTGGCGGTCACGAAGCTCTCGGCGCGCTCGACCGGGGACATCGCGTCCCAGCGCGCCCACACCGACTTGTTGAAGTCGCCGCCCTTGGGCCCGGTTCGGTTCAGCGCGCCCTCCAGGGAGGCCAGGCCGATCTCCGCGCCGCTGCCCAGGTGGCTGAGGACCTGGGACACGTCCCACTCAGACGCCCCGGACGGCCGGGTGAGGTCGGCGGTGGCGAGCCCGTGCACCACGGCGGTCAGGTAGTCGTGTCCGCCGCGCAGGGCGTCGATGGTCTGGTCGGCACGGTCGTTCATGTCTCAACTCCGTTGAGGTGAAAGCGGTCTGTGTCGGTACGGAGGGTTCAAGGGTTCACACCGCGGTCTGGAAGGACCGCTTGGAGAAGCCCATCATGAAACCATCGACGGTGGTGCGCACCGCCCGGTCGGCACTCGGGGCGGCGCCCAGCGTGACGAACAGCGGGATGTAGTGGTCGACCGTCGGATGGGCGTACGGCATACCGGGCGCCCTGGTCCGGAAGGCCGCGAGTTCGTCGACGTCCCCGCGGGCGAGCGCGTCGGCGACCCAGGTGTCGAAGTCCGAGGACCAGCCCGGCACTTCGCCCCGTGTCAGCATCTCGCGGGTGATGAAGGGCAGTCCGTGCGTCATGAACCCCGAGCCGATCACGAGGACGCCCTCCTCCCGCAACGTGCCGAGCCGGGCGCCGAGTTCGAGGAGCCGACCGGGGTCGTGGGTGGGCATGCTGAGCTGGAGCACCGGGATGTCACCCAAGGGGTACATGGCCATCAGCGGCACCCAGGCGCCGTGGTCGAGACCGCGGGAGGGGTGCTGGTACAGCGGCTCGCCGTCCGGCATGGTCCCGGCCACGCGGTGCGCGAGGGCGGTCGCGTCGGGAGTGTCGTACGTCATCGTGTAGTAGCGCGGGTGGAAGCCGCCGAAGTCGTAGACGAGCGGGGTGTGCGCCGCCGGGGCGGAGAGGCACAGCGGTGCCGCCTCCCAGTGCGCGGAGACGATCAGGACGCTCTTCGGCTTCGGCAGGGACTGGGCCCACTCGAACAGTTCCCGCAGCCACGGCCCGTCGTCGAACAGCGGGGGCGCGCCGTGGCTCAGGTACAGCGCGGGAAGGGGTCCGTCCGCGGGCGTCCACACGCGCTGGGACCGGGCTCGCGGCAGCGCGTCGACCAGGAACCGGTCGTACGCTCCGGCGGGCACCTCGGGATCGAGGAGGGAGTTCATGCCGGTCCTTACGTGAGTGAGGGTGCCCCGGCTCGCGGGCTCAGGTTTTAAGTTGAACCTTCAAGTTTGACTGTAGGTCGTCCCACTTGAGACGTCAACCAAACGGCCGCGGATGGTGGCGCTGGAGGCCCCGAGAAAGACGACGCCGTACGCAATCGGAAGTAGTCCGATCTTCGTATGCGTGATCGGACGCCCGTTGGACGCGGTGGCCGACGGGCTTCACTAGGGTCGGCAGGAGTCCACGGTCAGGCGCAGCTCAGCGGTGGACCGTCCGGAGTTCGGGCTGCCCGCCGAAGGAGTCCACCGCGTGTCGCACCATCCCTCCGTTCCCTCGCCGAACGACCGGATCACCGGCCCCCACCCCGCCCGGCACACCGCGTTGCTCCTGCTGCGCGGGTACACCGACGGCGACGCGCGGGCAGTCGCCAAGGCTCTGGACACCCTGGACGAGACCGCCCTCGACGACACGTACACCCATCTCTGTGCCGTCATGGACGTCACCCTGCGCCTCACCCTGACCGCCCAACCCGCGGCCCGCGACGTGGGCCGGGCCGCCGAGCAGGCGGCCACGGCGGCTCCCCCGCACTACGAGTTCGCCTTCGGGCAGGCAGTCCGGGCCTGGGCCGCGGGCGACACGGAGTCCCTGACCCGCGCCGCCGACGCCGACCTCCCGGGGGCCCTGCATCTGCTGGCGGTGATGACCGTGGCCCTCGGCGTCTCCGTCCTCGACCACGACGGTCTGAACGCCCTGCTCAACTGTCTCCCCGAAGACCCGCACTGATCGCGACGGCCACCTGACCGGCGCTCCCCGGTCAGCATCATCCGGACCACACCGTCCGCCCCATGGCGACCGTCCGATCAACGGCGACCGTCGGATCAACGGCGACGGTCCGGTCAACGGCGACCGCCCCCGTGGCGCCGCGCCGACTCGTCCTCCTGGGCCATGCGCCGCAGCGCCATCAGCGCGGGTTCGAGCAGGACCGTGAGCAGCAGCGCGCGCTCGGCCAGTTCCAGCGGGTCGTCGATTCCGTCCAGTTGGTCGAGGTCGAGCGCCGCGGTCCGTTCGGCCAGCCGGGCGTACGGCACGAGTGCGCTCCGGTCGAGCGGGACACCGAGGCCGCGCAGCGAGCCCAGGGTCTCGGCCAGAGTCGCCCGCGCGGGCGCCGACTCGTGGACGTCCCAGCCCAACTCCTCCACGAGCGCGTCGACTTCGGCCCGTTCAGTGGAGTCCTGCGCGGAATCCTCGGCGGGCCCGATCGAACCGAGGGTGAGCCCGAGCAGGCGATGGGTGTCGCCGGCGCGCTCCGCCAGGGCCCCCAGGACCTCCCGGGTGGTATTGACGGACAGCCCCCGGACGCCGGTCAGCGCGCGGATCAGACGGAGCCTGCGCAGATGGTTCCCGTCGTACTCGGCCTGGGTCGCCGACAGTTGCCGGCCGGCCGGGAGCAGCCCCTCTCGGAGGTAGTACTTGATCGTCGTGACGGAGACCCCACTGAGGCGGCTCAGCTCGGACATACGCATCGGATCGGCTCCGCTCTGGTCATTGGATACCTCTACTGTCTAACATGGATAGCGGAGGTATCCAATGAGCGCTCCCCTGGACCTCCGTCCGTCGTCCTGCCTCCGTGGAAGAAGGCGCCACCGTGCCCACACTCCCCTGGACCACCGTCAACGTGCCCGCACCGGACTCGCGGGCGTTCGTCATGGCCTCGCGCTTCGAGGTCCGTTCCTTCCGTGACGTACCGCGCTTCTTCCTGCGGTCCCTGGCCGCGTGGAAGCAGGTGAAGAGCGCGCCCGGCGCGTACGGCGCCACGCTCGTCGCCCAGCCGCTCAAGCGCACCTTCTGGACGCTGTCGGCCTGGGAGGACAAGCGGGCCCTCTACACGTACGCGAAGACCGAACCGCACCGCTCGATCATGACCGGGCTGCGGTCCACGACGAGCGGCTCGGTCTTCACCTTCTGGGAGCTTCCGGCCTCGGAACTCCCCCTCGACTGGGCGGACGCCCGGCGACGGCTCGCCGAGCAGGAGCGCGCCGACGCCACCGGCGAGCGCGGACCCTCGGGCGCCGGACCCGGCACCGCCTGACACTCCCCCGCTCCTCCCCGCCCCTCCCCTGGACCGACTCGTCATCTCCCAAGGAGACGTACCGACATGACGCTGTCCAAGGAAAGCCCGGCATTGGACGACCCCCCGGTCGCCCGGGCGCGCGAACGACGAAGGGTGCCGCTGTGGCTCGCGATCGTCGCGTGCAGCGTGCCCATGTTCATGGTCGCGCTGGACAACCTCGTCGTCTCCACGGCACTGCGCACCCTGGCCGTGGACCTGGAGGCGTCCACCCAGCAGCTCCAGTGGTTCGTCAACGCGTACGTGCTCAGCTTCGCCTGTCTGCTGATGACGGGTGCCGCCCTGGGCGACAGGTTCGGACGCCGACGGGTCTTCGTGATCGGCATCGTCGTCTTCACCCTGGCCTCCGCCGGCTGCGGACTGGCCGACAGCAGCGCGCAGTTGATCACCTACCGCGCCGTCCAGGGCTTCGGTGCCGCGGCCGTGATGCCGCTGTCGCTGACCCTGCTCTCCCAGGCCGTGCCGGAGCGGCTGCGCGGCCTCGCACTCGGTCTGTGGTCGGGCATCAGCGGGCTGGCGGTGGCGATGGGCCCGGTGGTCGGCGGCGCGGTGGTCGACGGGCTGGACTGGCGGTGGATCTTCTGGATCAACGTGCCGGTGGGGGTCGTGGCCGTACCGCTCATCCTGCTCACCCTGCGCGAGAGCTCGCTTCCGGGCATCCGCCTCGACCTGATCGGGATGGTCCTCGCGGCCGCCGGACTGTGCGCCGTGGTGTGGGGCATCGTGCACGGCGACACGGACGGCTGGACGTCGGCGAAGGTGCTGGGGGCGTTCCTGGGGGGCGCGGCACTGCTCGCCGCCTTCGTTGCCTGGGAGGCGCGGGTTCCCGAGCCGATGCTGCCGCTCTCGTTCTACCGGGTACGGGCCTTCACCCTGACCAACGTCGTCTCCGCGGCGATGTACTTCGGCGTCTTCGGTTCACTGTTCCTGCTCGCCCAGTACCTCCAGATGGTGCCGCAGCGCACACCGTTCGAAGCCGGAGTGCGCACCCTCGCCTGGACCCTGATGCCCATGTTCGTCGCCCCCGTCGCCGGACTGCTCTCCGACCGGGTGGGCGGCGGCCGGCTGATGGCCCTCGGGCTCTTCCTCCAGGGCGTGGGTCTCGGCTGGATCGACGTGGTCGCGGACATCGACACCCCGTACTCCTCCCTCGTCGCCCCGATGATCGTCGCCGGTGTCGGTATGGGCCTCGTGTTCGCCCCGACGGCCGCGGTCGTTCTCGGCTCGGTCAGCAAGGAGCACGCCGGCAAGGCCTCCGGCGCCAACACCACCGTCCGCGAGATCGGCGGCGCCCTCGGTATCGCGGTCCTCAGCTCGGTCTTCGTCGCCCACGGCAGCATGGGCACGCCCCAGCGGTTCATCGCCGGTCTGCACCCGGCGGTGTGGGTCGGCGTCGCGGTCGTCCTCGTGGGCGCGGTGTGCGCGCTGGGCATCCCGCGCAGGCCGCGGTCGGAGGGGGCGGACGTGTGAACGCCGGTCCGCTCGGCGCTCCGTGAGAGGCGCGGGGCCCCGTGGTGCTCCGTGAGAGGCGCGGTGCCACCGTGGCGCTCCGTGCGCGGCGCGTCGCTGTCCGCCGCGCCGCCGCAGCCCCCATCCTGGCCTGGTACGGGCGCCAGTACCCGCCCACGCAGGTCCGCGCCGCACCCACCCACGGAGAGCCATGGCCGCCGACAGCACGCCCACCGCCGACGACACCCCCGTCCGGGCGAGCGCCGCCGCGCTCCTGCACCGACCGAAGCTGTGGCTGGTGCCGACCGTGCTGTGCGGGCTGCTGGCGTTTCTGCTCTCGCTGCTCTACATGGGCGGCATCGTGAACCCGAACGGGGAACTGCGCCACCTGCCCATCGGCATCGTCAACACCGACCAGGGCGGACCGCTGCCCGGGCAGACCACGAACCTCGGCACACAGATCAGCCGCTCGGTCACCGCCGGCACCTCCGGCACCTCCGGCAAGGCCGACTGGCAACACCTCACTCTCGCCCAGGCCCAGGACAGACTGGCCTCCGGCAAGATCTACGGCGCCCTGGTCGTCCCCGCCGACTTCACGACCACCACCGCCGCCCTCACCACCGCGAACGCCACCACGCGGCCCACCCTGACGGTGCTCACCAACCCCGGCATGGGCAGCCTCGGCTCCTCCCTCGCGAGCCGGATCACCCAACAGGCCGCCCAGCAGGCCTCCCTGGCCATCGGCGAGCAGCTGATGGCTTCCCCCGCCACCGCACAGGCCGACGCCACCACCCGACTCGTGCTTGCCGACCCCGTCGCCGTAGCCACCCAGGTCGGCCACCCGATCGGGGACCACAGCGGCCTGGGACTGAGCGCGTTCTACTACACCCTGCTCCTCGTCCTCGCCGGGTTCCTCGGCGGCAACGTCATCAGCAACGGCGTCGACACCGCCCTCGGCTACGCCGACAACGAGATCGGCCCCTGGCACACCCGCCGTCCCACCGTGCCCATCAGCCGCACCCAGACGCTGCTGCTGAAGATGGTCATGACTGCCGGGATCACCGTCCTCACCACCACACTGGTCGTGATCGCCACCGTCGGGATCCTCGGCATGGACGCCTCGCACCTGCCGCTGCTGTGGGTCTACTCCTACTGCGCGTCGCTGGCGGTCGGCCTGGGCGTGCAGGCCATCAACGCCGCCTTCGGGGGCATCGGCCAACTCGTCTCCATGTTCGTGTTCATCGTCCTGGGCCTGCCCTCCTCCGGTTCCACCGTGCCCCTCGAAGCCGTCCCGGCCTTCTACCGTTTCCTGAGCATCTTCGAACCCATGCGCCAACTCAGCGTCGGTGTCCGCGCCATCCTCTTCTTCGACGCCCGCGCCGACGCGGGCCTCACCCGCGCCTGGATCATGATCGCCGTCGGCGCCGCGCTCGCCCTCCTCTTCGGCCTCGCCATGACCCGCTACTACGACCGCAAGGGACTACAGCGCCTCACCCCCCAACCCTCCGACTGATCCCGCAGAAGACGTCACGCGGAGAGGGCGGGCGCACCCTGGGGGCGGATTCCCGTCAAGGCCCTGTCGTGGCGTCGGAACCTCGCAGTCGCTGGACGGTTCCACCGACCTTCGCGCGCAGCGGTTCGAGGACCTTCGGCTGTGCGCTGATCGCCCAGCGCGGGCCGACGAGATAGGTGCCGCCGTAGATCGCGGCGCTGTCCAGCCAGGTCAGTTTGTAGCGCTCTTCGGGGAACGTCGTGATGAGGTAGTCGCCGGTCTCGGTGTGGCAGGCACCCTCGCGGAGTTCCTGCGCGTCGATGCGGATCGTGACCTTGCATCCGGTGAGGTTCGCGATCACCTCGACGTCCGCGGGCGCCACCACCTCGACGGCGGCGGTCTTCTTCGACGCCTTGCGCTCGTCCGCCGCCTCCTCCCCTCCGGCGTCGCAGCCCACGGCCAGGGGAAGCAGGGCGAGGCCCCCGGCGACCGCGGCCCTGCGTACGAGGCGGGTGGGGGAAGGCGTTCGGCCGAGGCGTCCTTGCCGTCGCTGCTGGGGCACGTCGTCTCTTTCCTTCTGCGGTGCGGTTCGCGCGTACTCGAAGGGAGATACGAAGGGACGTCGGGCCCTGTTCACGACGGGCTGCCAGGACGACGTCCTCCGGTCCGTGTCGGGCGGGATCAGTCGCGGCAGATCTCACCCCGCCGCCGACGCGGGCAGGGTGTGATCGGGGCCAGCCACAGCGCGACGACGGCATCGGTCAGGCCGAGTCCGGTGTCGTGCCAACTGGACCGGGGCGTGGGGGTGTTGTCGGCGAGGGATCGCTCGCGCTCGGCACACATGTGCACCATCAGCTCCCGCGCCATGTCACTGCGCTCGGCGTGCACTTCGACCGGCAGGTCGGAGAGGCACCGGTGCAGCCGTTCGAGGACCATCCGCATCGACGGGGAGCTGAGGGTCTCGTCGATCACGATCTGGCGCAGCGCCGGGTCGGTCATCACCTGCGCGGTGAAGCGGGCGTACCAGGAGGGCCGGCCGAGCTCGGCCAGATGTTCGGTGAGGGGGTGTACGAGGCAGGTCACCCAGTCGCGGATGTCGGCGCTCTCCTCGTCGATCTCGGCCAGCAGCCGCAGGCGCACCTGCTCGATCCGCACGAAGTGCTTGCGCACGATCGCCCGCACCAGGTCGGCCTTGGTGCCGAAGTGATAGCCGACGGCGGCGTTGTTGCCCTGCCCCGCGGCCTCGCTGACCTGGCGATTGGAGACCGCGTACACCCCCTGCTCGGCGTACAGCCGCTCCGCCGCGGTCAGGATCGACTCACGCGTCGCACTGACCTGTTCGGCCCGTACGGTTCTGGCCGCCATGGCCGGTCACCACCTCACCGGGACCTCGCGCAGCCCTCCGACGACCAGTCCCTCGAGCCGTCGCAGCTCCTCGACCGGAACGGCCAGATCGAGCGAGGGAAGCCTACGCAGCAGTACGTCGAGGACGGCCCCCAGCTCGGTCCGGGCGAGCGCCTGTCCCAGGCAGGAGTGCGGGCCGACGCCGAACGCCAGATGGGTGTTCGGGGTACGGTCGAGGATCATCTCCCCGGCGTCCTCGAAGGCGGTCTCGTCCCGGTTCGCGGCGGCCATGCTGCACAGCACGGTGGTGCCCTTGGGCAGTACCGTGTCGCCGACCTCGGTTTCCTCGCCGATGTAACGCGGCATGCCGAGTCCCGGGTTGGCGTCCATGCGCAGCGCCTCCTCGACCGCTGGCCGCACCAGCGACGGGTCTCCGAGCAGCCGCTCCCAGTGCCGCCGGTCGGCCAGCAGCATGGCGACCATCTTCCCGATCATGTTCGCCGTGGTCTCGTGCCCGGCGACCAGCAGGCCCTGGCCGGTGTACACCAACTCCTGCTCCGTGAGCCGGTATCCGGTCGGGTCGGTGGCCGTGAGGAGGTCGCTGAGCAGGTCGTCACCCGGGTGCGCCCGCTTGGCGCCGACATGGACGGTCATGTAGGCGACGAACTCGGCCTGTGCCGCGTCGATTTCCGCCTGCGGGTACTTGGTGAGGTTGAGCAGGGTGTCCGACCAGTAGGAGAACCGGTCCCGGTCCTCGTCGGGAACGCCGAGCAGATCGCAGATCACCCACACCGGCAGCGGAAAGGCCAAGTGGGCCTTCAGGTCGGCGGGTTGGCCGTGCTCCACCATGGTGTCGAGGAGGCGGTCGGCCATCGCCTCCATTCCCGGGCGCAGCGCGGCCATCCTCTTGGCGGTGAACCACTTGCTCACCATCCGCCGCCAGCGCCGGTGGGCCTCGCCGGTCTGCGGCATGGCGTTGGACATCTCGTTGTTGAAGGCCCCACCCGATTCGGTGGCGGAGATCCGGGCGGCGTCGTCCGCGTTCAGCAGGCGGCTGAAGCGGGGATCGGAAAGCACCTGCCTGACGTCCGCGTAGCGGGTCAGCAGGGATGCCTCGTCGCCGCTGGGCAGGGTCACGCGCGCCACCGGGCACCGCTGTCGCAGTCTCGCCCACTCCTGCGGTGGTCCCAGCGGTGTCGCGCCGGGGATCGGGTAGGTCAACGCCGGCTCGTCGTCACGTACGTCCATCGCGGTCTCCTCCGTCTCCTCCGATTCAGCCGTCTCCACACGATCAGGCAACCTCAGCCAGTAATCTAAGTCAATCAACTGACTTAAAATCCGGCCATCGCAGCACCCAGACGGAGGCTCCGCCATGCCCGAGGCCCTTGCTCACCCCTCCGACTCCGGGACGAGCGGTCCGCCACGGCCGGACACCGTCGTGGCGGTGCTGGCCTTCGCCGGGATCGTCGTCTCGCTGATGCAGACCCTGGTGATCCCCTTGGTCCCAGAGCTTCCCGGGTACCTGGGCGCCTCGGCCTCGGACACCACGTGGGCGATCACGGCCACCCTGCTCGCGGGCGCCGTCGCGACCCCGGTGGTGGGGCGTCTCGGCGACATGTACGGCAAGCGGCGGATGCTTCTGGCGAGCCTCGCCATGCTGGTGGCCGGATCCGCCGTGTGCGCGCTCAGCGACAGCCTGGCCCCGATGGTCGTCGGACGGACCCTGCAGGGCCTGTCGGCCGGTGTGATCGCGCTCGGGATCAGCATCATGCGCGACGAACTGCCGGCCGAGCGGCTCGGCGGGGCGACCGCGATGATGAGCGCCTCGCTGGGCATCGGTGCCGCGCTCGGTCTGCCCGCGGCCGCGTTTCTCGCCGATCACGCGGACTGGCACCTGCTGTTCTGGACCGCGGCGGGCTTCGGCGTGGTGGCGGCCGTACTCGTCGTGACGCTCGTACCGGAGTCGTCCATGCGCACCGGCGGACGCTTCGACCTGGTGGGCGCGGCCGGGCTGTCGGCCGCGCTGCTGTGCCTGTTGCTGGCGATCTCCAAGGGCGCCGACTGGGGCTGGGCGAGCGCCACGACCCTCGCCCTGTTCACGGTGGCCGTCGCCGTGCTGCTGGTGTGGGGCCGCTGGGAACTGCGTGCGGGGCAGCCGCTGGTGGACCTTCGGACCACCGCGCGGCGTCAGGTGCTGTTCACCAATCTCGCCTCCGCCGTGTTCGGCTTCTCGATGTTCGCCATGGCCCTGGTGCTGCCGCAGCTCCTGCAACTGCCGAAGGCCACCGGCTACGGCCTCGGGCAGTCGATGATGGTCGTCGGCCTGGTCATGGCGCCCAACGGCCTGGTGATGATGGCCACGGCACCGCTGTCCGCGCGGATCTCCAAGGCCAAGGGGCCCAAGGTGACGCTGATGCTCGGCGCCCTCGTGGTCGCCGCCGGCTACGGCCTCAGCGTCACGCTGATGTCCGCCATCTGGCAGCTCGTCCTCGTCTCCAGCATCATCGGGGCCGGCGTCGGGCTCGCCTACGGCGCGATGCCCTCGCTCGTCATGGGGGCCGTGCCGGTGTCGGAAACCGCCGCAGCCAACAGCCTCAACACACTGATGCGGTCCATCGGCACCTCGGTCTCCAGCGCGGTCGCGGGTGTCACCCTGGCCCAGATGACCACCACGTTCGGCTCCGTGGCCCTGCCCTCGGAGAACGCCTTCCGGGTGGTCATGGCCATCGGCTCCGGTGCCGCCCTGGTCGCCTTCGGCTTCGCCGCCTGCCTGCCCCGCCGAAGCCCGCTCGCCGGCACCCCGTCGACTACGGTGACCGGGGAGCCGTCCACACCCGAGGACACTTCCGCGGGCACTTCGGCGGGTACGGCCGTGGAGACGAGGCCGTAGGCCACGGGCCGATGGGGCCCGCGTGGCGACACACGGGCCCGCCTGCGGGCGGTACTCAGAACGAGGGTTCGCCGTGGACGACCTCCTTGGCATCGGCGTCCGTCGCCCATGCCCACGCCCTGATCGCCTCGTGCCAGCTGGTGCCGGTGGCAATGGCCTGCCGCCAGGGACGCATGGCCTTCGGCGGCATCCCGACCGCGAGGGCTCCGGCCAGCCGGTCACCGGTGCGGTAGATGGCCAGGAACCGGCGCTCGCTCATCTCGCCCTCCACCACGACGATCTCGTCGTGCCCGCGCAGATGGCCGAACGACTGCACCTTCATGTCGTACTGGTCCGACCAGAAGTACGGCATCGGGGCGAAGGGCCTGCGGGCCCCGGGGTGGAGCAGGTTGTAGGCGGCGGTGCTGCCCTGCTCGGCGGCGTTGGTCCGGTGCTCGATCCGCATCGACGTACCGAACAACGGGTTGTACCAACGGGCGACGTCCCCCGCCCCGTACACCCCCGGCCCGGCCGCGCAGAACCGGTCGCACACCAGGCCGTCGGCCACCTTGAGGCCACTGCCCGCGAGCCACCCGGTGTTCGGCACACATCCGATCGTGACCAACACCTCGTCGGCGTCCACGAGTTCACCGCCCGCGAGCCGCACACCGTCCTCCGTCACCTCGGTGACGATCACACCGGTCCGCAGATCGACGCCGTGCTCCAGGTGGGCCGCCGCGAACACCCGTCCGACCTCCTCGCCCACCGCGTGCGCCAGCGGAACCGGTGCCGGTTCGAGAAGTGTGACCTCCGTGCCCATGCCGCGCGCCACGGCGGCGGCCTCCGCACCGAGGAACCCGGCACCGACGATCACGAGTCGCCGTCCGTGTCCCAGCCGTTCCCGCAGCGTGAGCGCGTCGTCCACCGTGCGCAGTACGTGAGCGCCCTCGCCGGGGAGCCTGCGCGGGCGCACCCCGGTGGCCACGATCAGACCGTCGTACGACAGTTGCGTGCCGTCGGCCAGCAGGACCGTACGGGCGGCCGGGTCGAGAGCCGTCGCGGCGACCCCCAGCCGCAGATCGAGATCCAGCCCGTCCACCTCCGCCTGCGCGCGCAGCGCCAGTCGTTCGGGCTCCCACTGCGCGCCGAGGACCTGCTTCGACAGCGGCGGCCGGTCGTACGGCGCGTGCGCCTCCTCACCGACCAGGGTGAGCGTGCCGTCGTACCCCTCCCCGCGCAGTGTCTCCACCGCCGCGAGCCCGGCGGCCGAGGCGCCGACGACCAGAATCCGCCTCGCCTGTCCATCAGCCGGATCATCACGCCATTGTGTGTCGGCCATGTCACTCCTCGGTCGTGGGGTCCGACCTCAGCCGCAGGCCGAACAAGGTAGTCGAAGACCCGGTTGAAGACCTGGTTGAGCCCAGGCAACCGAACCGGGCTGACACCCTCCGGCCTTTTCCCTGACTTCAAGCTGACGTGATCGAGGTCACATGCTTGCGGTTTCAGAGGGTGGCGCGGCCTAACCAGTAGCCGAAGCCCCGGCGGGTGTGGATGAGGGCCGGTTCCTCCTGGTTCACCTTGCGTCGAAGGCGGGACACGAGCTTCTCGATCGCGTTCTCGGCACGGACCTCACCCCAGACGTGCCGGCTGATCTGGTTCTTCGAGAAGACCTGTTCCGCGTTGACCAGCAGATGCCGCAGCAGCCGGTACTCGGCGGGGGTCAGATCGAGCACCCGCTGTCCGCGCCGCGCCTGACAGGCCGCGTCGTCGAGGACCAGGTCGCCATAGTGGGGCGAGCCGTCCCCGCGCCCCGCGCCCCTGCCGCGCAGCAGTACCTGCACCCGGGCCAGCACCTCGGCGATCCGGAAGGGCTTGGTGACGTAGTCCACCTCGCCCAGGCCGAGATCGGGGATGAGACTGCCCAGAAAGTCGCACTCGGTGAGGAACAGCACGGGCGGTCGCCCGGTGGGCGCGAGCCGGTGTCTGCGGGGGACGCCGCCCAGGTCGGTCGTCATCGTATCGAGGACCACCAGGTCGAAGTGGTGCTCGGCGAGCTGGGCCGTCAACTCGGCGCCGTCGGCCGCGACTTTGACGTGATAGCCCGCCAATTCCAGTGTGGTCGAGAGCAGTTCGGTGATTTCGGGTCCGTCGACGACCACGAGGACATGCTGACCCTGCCCACGCACCGGCGACCGCCGCTCACTCACGTATCCGTACATGGAAAGACCATTCGTGACATGGAAAGACCATTCGTGTAGGGCCGAACTTCACGCGGGAGCGACACCGAGCGACGAGAGGGGCGCGGTCGGAGGTCTCCGCCGGGTCCGCCGTGCGGCGGGAGGGGTACGTCGGACGCGTACGGGTGAGGGGAACGGTGCACTCACGGGGACTCCTCCGCGGGTCCCCGAAGGGACGTCCGCCACCGTGGAGTGTGCTGCGGCACTTCTGAGCGGGCTCCAGGGGCGGCACTTCCGAGTGGTCGGGCTGGGGGTGGTGCGGGTTGCCGCGGGCGGTTCGGCGGGGTGCGTGGGTTGCTGTTGAACGGTGGATCAAGCCGGGTGGGCAGCCCCGGCCGGCTCCCGGGAGGTCTCCTCGTCCTCGATGGCGTAGGAGAGGAAGTCGTCCACCATCCGGTGGAACAGGCCGGCGAGCTGCTGCAGCTCCTGCGGCGACCAGTCCGCCAGAGCCATCTGCATACCCCGCGTGCTCGCCTCGCGGACGCGGTGGACCGCCTCCTCGCCTGCCGGGGTGATCTGAATGCGCTGCGCACGGCGGTCGTCGGGGTCCGGAACCCGGGTCACGAGACCGGCCTTCTGCAGCTGCTGCACCTGCCGGGTGATGTGGGACGCCTCAACGGCCAGCCGGGCCGCCAGCTCGCCGGGGCGCATGGGCTCGGAGTCGGCGATCTGCCGCAGCAGCGCCGTCGCGGCGCGGTCCAGCGCCACTCCGGCCAGCGCCATCAGCCGATCGTGCTGGCGGATCCCTCTGGCCAGGTAGGTGATGCGGCTCAGTGCGCGCTCGATCTCCATCATGGCGGTCGAGACGGGGACGTCTGCGGGCGGCGGTGTGGGCATGGGCTCAGTCTAGCATATGATTGCCTGAGTCAAGTAACTTAGGGAATCATTTGCTTGACTCAAGTACTTCACATATGTTTGCCTGACTCAAGTAAGCCGGTGGCCGACACACAGACCGGGGCCTCCTCGAGCGGAGGCGGCCTCGCCGCGCCGAACCCGTGGGGACGGGGACGGCGCAGCCCCGGGCCCGGCGGCCGGTTTCACTCCCCCGTCCGCCGCCGGGCCCGAGGGCACCGATCCGCGTCACCTCTCCCCTGTCCGCCGTCTGATGACGGCCCCTGATCCGATCGGGTCGCGAACCGCGCGCACCGGTCCCGGCTCGTCCCAGCCAGAAGCAAGCAACTGTCGCAGCGTCTTCAGAAAGTGAACCCCTCCATGGCCACCATGAAGTCCGTACAGACCGGCCCCGTCAACGCCATCGACATCGTCGAGGTCGAGCGCCCCGTACCCGGTCCCAAGGACGTCCTCATGCGCATCCGCGCCTGTGGCATCTGTGGAACCGACACCTTCTTCCTGCACATCGGCGGCGCGCCCTTCGGCCCCGACGGCTCCATGGTCTCCATCCCCCTCGGTCACGAGCCCGCGGGTGAGATCGTCGAGGTCGGCGCCGAGGTCGAGGACCTGAAGGTGGGCGACCGTGTGGTGGTCAACCCCCAGGACGCCCCTTCCGGCATCATCGGCTGCGGCGGCAAGTACGGCGCCCTCACCGAGTACCTCCTCATCGAGAACGCCGAGATCGGCAAGAGCGTCGCCGTGTTCCCCGGGACCGTTCCCTTCGACGTCGCGGCCCTCAACGAGCCCATGGCCGTCGCCCGCCACTGCGTCAACCGGTCCGGGGCCGAGCCGACCGACAAGGTCGTGATCTTCGGCGCCGGTCCGATCGGTCTCGGCGCGGCGATCTGGCTGAAGCTGCGGGGCATCCAGCACGTCACGGTCGCCGACGTCATCCCCGAGCGTCTGGAGACCGCGCTCGCCGTCGGCGCCGACGCCGTCATCAACTCCGCCGAGGAGAAGGTGACCGAGCGGCTGACCGAGCTGCACGGCCAGGCCGCGAACGCGCTCGGGCAGCCCCGTCCCGCCACCGACATCTACATCGACGCGGCCGGTGTCGCCGCCGTCATCAACACCACGGTCGAGTCGGCGAAGTGGGGGGCCAAGCTGGTCATGGTGGCCGTGCAGAAGAAGTCCGACGCGATCGATCTCGGTGGGATGCTCCGCAGTGAGCTGACGCTCATCGCCTCGCAGGGCTACCCCACCGAGATCTTCGAGGTCACCCCCGAACTCGTCGAGCACCACGAGCGCTTCGCCAAGCTCATCAGCCACCGTGTTCCCTTCGGTGACGCCAAGCACGCGTTCGAGCTCGCGCTGACGCCGGGTGCGGCGGAGAAGGTCGTCGTGACCTTCGACGACAAGTAGTAGTCCCGCGGAGCTTTGTCGGGTGTGGGTGTGGGTGCGTGGGGGCTGGTCGAGCAGTGCCCGCGCCCCTCAAAGACCGGGGCGCGGGCACTGCTCGAGGAGTTGAGACTCGGACGAACTACTTCCGGCTCCTTCCGATCGACGCGGGAGCCAGCAGCAGGTTGGGGTCGGTGGACGTGGTGTAGGCGGCACTGAGCACGTAGAGCGTGCCTCGGCGCAGCGCGACGGAGGTCGGGTTCTGCAGGCCGTCGGCGGCGGTGAGTACCGTCGACGAGGTGCCGTCGCGGCGGATGCGTACGACCGTGTCGGGGCCGTTGAGCGCGGCCAGGATCTCGTCACCGTGGCCGGTGAAGGCGAAGTCGTCGATGCCGGTGAGATCCGTCGCCCGGGTCCGGACGGGGCCGGGCTCGCCGCCCGGGCCGAACGGGATGCGCAGCACGGTGCCCCGGTCGAGGTTGGTCGCCCACAGCGCGTTGTCGTGGATCTTCAGACCGTTGACGCCGAGGAAGCCGGTCGCGGCGAGTTCGGGGGCGGCGGACCAGGTGGCCGGTTCGCTGTCGGTGGAACCCTTCGTGGGGACGGTGTAGATCTTCCCCAGTACGGAGTCGGCGATGTAGAGCCTGCCGCGGTGTTCGTCCAGCACCAGTCCGTTGGGCAGACCGTCCGCGGGGAGGGCGGCCATGCGCTGCGGGGTGCCGTCCGGGCGCAGCCGCCACAGGCCGGTCAGGTCCGAAGTGCCGGTGGCGTAGAGGAAGTACAGCGTTCCGTCGTGGGCGCGGGCGATGCCGGTGGTCAGGGCGAAGCCGAGGACCGGGGTGTGCACTCCGCCGTCGGCGGGGGCCGGCAGGGTGGCCAGGACGCGGGTCGCGCCCGCCGTGCTGACGGCGGCCACCTGCCGGGCGGCCGCGAAGGTGACGTCAGCTGTACCGTCGGGCTCCAGCGCGATGTTCTCGGGCGTCTGCCCCCGTGCCAGGTCGAAGTGCGCGGCGATACGGGGCTTCGCGAGAGGCCCGGTGGAGGCTGCCGCGGGGGACGCGGTGAGGGCGGTCACTGCGGTCATTCCGGCGGCCGTGACCGTGCAGGCGAGTGCGGTCAGTTTCCGTGCGGTCAGTTTCTTTCTCATGCTTCTTTCGCTGTTTCCTTCGCGATGGTTTTCGGGCGCACGGCGGACGGGCCGGCCGCCGCCGTGCTGTGGGTGAGGAGGGTCATGGCGGCCCGGGACGGCGAGTCGGCCTCGGTGGTCGCGACGACGACGTACTGTCCGTGTTCGGTGTGCAGCGTCTGCTGGGTGACGTCCATGGCGCCGACCAGCGGATGCCGCATCGCGTAGACCGCGACATCGCTGGTCTTGACCCGGTGGTCGGCCCACATCGCCGTGAACTCGGCGCTGTTGAGAGTCAGTTCGCCGACGAGCGAGGCGAGTGCCGGGTCGTCGGGGTACTGCCCGGACGCCAGGCGCAACGTGCCCACGACGGCTCTGGCCTTGGCCGGCCAGTCCGCGTACAGATCGCGCGTGTGGGCGTCGAGGAACACCAGCCGGGCCATGTTGGGACGGTCGCCCGGCCGGTCCGGGCCGTCCGGGTCGAGGTGTCCGGCGTACAGCGCGTGCCCGGCGTGGTTCCACGCCAGTACGTCGCTGTACCGGCCCGTGACCACCACGGGCACCTCCGAGAGCACACCCAGGAGTTGGGCGACCGCGGGTGAGACCCGTTCCGGCGCCGGGCGGCGCGTTCGGGGCCGGCGCCGCGCTCCGGCGGACAGCTCCCGCAGGTGCCGTCGTTCGGCCTCGCTCAGCCGCAGTGCCTGGGCGATCGCGTCCAGGACGTCCGGGGAGGCCTGGGACTGCCCCTGCTCCAGCCGCGCGTAGTACGACTCGCTCACCCCGGCGAGCCGGGCCAGTTCCTCGCGCCGCAGTCCCGGCACGCGACGGCGTTCGCCGTACGTGACCACGCCGAGGTCCTCGGGCCGCAGCTGCGAGCGGCGCACCCGCAGGAACTCACCCAGCTGTCGTTTTCCGTCCATGCGCCGAGTATTGGGCTCCCCCGCGAGGGCCAACCACACCCTGATCGGGATACCCGAGGGCTCAGCGCTCGGTGAACGTCACCTCGGCCGTGGCGTGCGCGGCGTCCCGGTGGGTGGCGACGGACAGGTCGGCGCGGTCGTCGCGGGGCGTCCCGCGGGCCAGCAGGTGTTCGCCGGCGAAGACGGGGCTGCGCAGCCGGTAGGAAAGGGAACGGACCTGCCGGGAGGGGGCGTCGCGGCGCACCAGTTCCAGCATCAGGAGGGCCAGGAGCGGGCCGTGCACGACGAGCCCGGGATAGCCCTCGACGTCCCGGGCGTAGGGCGCGTCGTAGTGGATGCGGTGGGCGTTCGCGGTGAGCGCGCTGAACCGGAACAGCAGGGTCGGGTCGGGGTGCAGGGGAAGGTGCCAGTGGCCGTCCGGCCGGGGTGCCGCCGAGGGGTCGAGCGCCGCCCGGGTGTGGGGAGTCGAGGTGCGGCCGGAACGGTAGACGAGGTCCTGTTCCTCGACGAGACAGGTGCGGCCGCGCTGGCGGAGTTCGTGGCGCTGGGTCACGAAGAGGAGCTCGCCGCTCCTGCCCCGTTTGGCGGTCACGGCCCCCAGGCTGCTGACGCGCTCGGCGCGCTCGCCCAGGCGCAGCGGCTCCTCGACCGTGCACCGCCCTCCGGCGACCATCCGCTGCCGGTCGGGGACCGGCGGGAGGAAGTGCCCATGCCGGGGGTGGCCGTCGACTCCGAGGTCCCGCTGGGCCGGCCAGCGCAGGAAGTGGAGCCAGTGCCACAGGGGCGGCAGGGGGTCGCCGGTGGTGGCGGCGGGTGCGGGCTCGTCCAGGAGGGTCGACAGCGCGGCGACCGGGGCGGCGGACAGGTCGTCCACGTCGGTCACCGCCTCGGGGGCCCACGTCTCCACGTAGGAGCGGAGCGGGCCTGGGGTGCGGTGCATTCCTCCATCATGTGCGCAGATGAACGAAGTTGGACAATAGAAGGTTCTGATGCGTCTATAGCCCGCCGGTATGAGAGCCCGGTCCGCCCGGTCAGCTTCCCCGGCTCGCTCGGCCCCGCCGGCCCTGTCTGCCGTATCGGCTCTCCCGGCTCCCCCGCCCCGCTCGCACCTCACTCCCCCTCGGTCGCCACGCCCTGTGCGTGCAACTGTGCGGCGGGCCATCTGCCCTCGTGTACGGCCGTGCGGACCTGGCGGGTCAGCTCGCGGGCGACGACCTCGACGGCCGGTGGGGTACGCCCCGTCCTCGGCATCCCGAGGACGATCGAGCGCCACACGTCCGGCTCGGTCAGCGGCGCGGCGCTCAGGGTGCTCGTGGCGACGTCCTCGGCGATGCCCACGCCCGGCAGGATCGTCCAGCCGTGACCGGCGAGGACGAGCCGCTTCTGTACCCGCATGGAGTTGGTCTGCACGGCCACGTCCAGCTTCGCTCCGGCACGGGCGGCGGCCGCGTCGATGAGGCTGCGCAGCGCGTGACCGGCCGTGGGCATCACCAGCGGGTGGGCGGCCACCCGCGCGAAGGGAACAGGCCGGTCGCGGCGCAGGCCGCCGTCCGGCGGCGCGACGGCCCACAGGTGCTCGCGGACGAGGGGATGGGCGTTCAGCGACGGGGTGCTGGCCAGGTTGTAGAGCAGGCTCAGGTCCAGGTCGCCGTCGTCGAGCCACTGCTGGAGATGGCCGGAGTACGCGGTCATCAGGCGCAGTTCGATGCCGGGCCGGCCGCGGGCGAGGGCGGACACCAGCGGCTCCGCCAGCAGGTCGGTCGCGCTCTCCAGGAGACCCACGGTCACGATGCCGGTGACCGCCCCCGGGGCCGGCTGGATCTCGGCGCGGGCCCGCTCCAGTTCGTTCAGGGCGCGGCGGGCGCGTTCGACCATGAGGGTGCCGGCCTCGGTGGGGCGCATGCCCTGGCGGGTGCGCTCGAACAGGGCGACGCCGAGTTCCTCCTCCAGCGTGCGGATCTGCCGGGTGACCGCGGGCTGGACCAGGTGCAGCAGTTCCGCCGCCCGCGTGACGCTGCCGACCTCGGCGACGGTCACGAGCGCCTTGAGCTGCTTCACGTCCACCGCCGCCTCCCGTGCATCCGTTGCCCCCGCACGCGCCTCCGCACCTTCGGCGGCGCCCTCATCCGTATCCGTATCCGCATCCAGCATGGAGCCATCAGGTCTTGCTATTTCACCGAGGCCTCCATGAGCGACCATGATGGCATCACGGCCGCGTCGCCGCGGTCTCCCGGCCAGCCTCTGGAGGTCGCCCCATGACCGAGCTCTCCGAAGCGCTTCCGCTCTCCGGTATCACCGTCGTCAGCGTCGAGCAGGCGGTGGCGGCGCCCTACGCCACCCGTCAGCTGGCCGACCTCGGCGCCCGGGTGATCAAGGTGGAACGCCCGGGAGGCGGCGACTTCGCCCGTCGCTACGACACCACCGTGCACGGCGAGTCCAGCTACTTCGTATGGCTCAACCGCTCCAAGGAGTCCCTGACCCTGGACCTGAAGTCGGCCCGGGGCCGGGACGTTCTGGAACGGCTCCTCGCCGGCGCCGACGTCTTCGTACAGAACCTGGCGCCGGGCGCGGCCGCCCGGCTCGGGCTGGACGCCCCGGCGTTGCGGGAGCGGTACCCGTCTCTGATCCCGTGCACCATCTCCGGATACGGGACCAGCGGGCCCTGGGCCGATCGCAAGGCCTACGACCTGCTCGTGCAGTGCCAGACCGGGCTGGTCTCCCTGACGGGGAACGAGCACGGGTCCGCCCGGGCCGGGGTGTCGATCGCCGACATCGCGGCCGGGATGTACGCCTACTCGGGCGTTCTCACCGCCCTGTTCACGCGCGCCACCACGGGAGTCGCCCGCGCAGTGGAGGTCTCGCTGTTCGAGGCGCTGGCGGAGTGGATGGGACAGCCGGCGTACTACACACGCCACGGCGGCACCCAGCCGCCACGGCTCGGCACCCAGCACGCCACCATCGCCCCGTACGGCGCCTACCCCGCGGCCGACGGCAAGGACGTGCTCTTCTCGATCCAGAACGAGCGCGAATGGGCCGCGCTGTGCGAGCGGTTCCTGGGGCGCCCGGACCTCGTCGACGACCCGCGTTTCGCCACCGGCTCGGACCGCGTGTCCCACCGGGAGGAGCTGAACACGATCGTGGCCGAGCGGTTCCGCACGCTGGACAGTCAGGAGGCGATGAAGCTGCTGGACGCGGCGGCCATCGCCAACTCCGGTGTGAACACGGTCGAGGAGTTCCTCACCCACCCCGTACTCGAGGAGCGCGACCGCTGGCAGGACGTACGACTGCCCGGGGGCGCGGGGCCGGTGCCCGCGCTGCTGCCGCCCGTCGACCTGGCCGGGGTCACTCCCCGTATGGACGCCGTTCCCGCCGTCGGCGAGCACACCGACACGATCCTGGCCGCGCTGGGACACAGCGCGGCCGACATCGACGCCCTCCGGGCCGACGGCGTCGTCTGAATCCCCGGCCCGGCGCTTCCTCTCTCCTCCTCGCCCGTCCCCCAAGGAGCGGCACAGCATGAGCACTCTCGACATCCTGTCCGAGGACGAGCGGCTCGTCGTCGCCGCCGTGCGCGAGTTCGTCGACAAGGACGTCAAGCCGGTCGTCCGAGAACTCGAGCACACCGACACCTACCCCGAAGCCCTGATCGAGCGGATGAAGAAGCTCGGGGTCTTCGGACTCGCCGTCCCCGAGGAGTACGGCGGTACACCGGTCTCCACCTCCTGCTATGTGTTCGTCACGGAGGAACTCGCCCGCGGCTGGATGAGCCTGGCGGGCGCGATGGGCGGCCACACCGTGGTGGCCAAACTGCTGCTGCACTTCGGCACCGAGGAGCAGAAGCGCCGCTGGCTGCCGCGGCTGGCCACCGGCGAGGTCCGGGCGACGATGGCTCTGACCGAACCCGGCGGCGGGTCCGACCTCCAGGCGATGCGGACTCTCGCCCGCAGGACCGCGGACGGCTATGTGGTCAACGGCTCGAAGACGTGGATCACCAACTCGCGGCGGTCCGGGCTGATCGCCCTGCTGTGCAAGACCGATCCGGACACCACCCCCGCCCACCGGGGCATCTCCGTCCTCCTCGTCGAGCACGGCCCCGGGCTCACCGTCTCCCGCGACCTGCCGAAACTCGGCTACAAGGGCGTCGAGAGCTGCGAGCTGTCCTTCGAGGACCACCGCGTGCCGGCCGACGCCGTCCTGGGCGGAGTCGAGGGCGAAGGGTTCGCCCAGATGATGAAGGGGCTGGAGACCGGGCGGCTCCAGGTCGCCGCCCGAGCTCTCGGCGTCGGCCGGGCGGCCCTGGAGGACTCGCTCGCGTACGCACAGGAACGGGAGTCCTTCGGCAAGCCCATCTGGCAGCACCAGTCGATCGGCAACTACCTCGCGGACATGGCCACGTCCCTCTCCGCCGCGCGCCACCTCACCCTGCACGCCGCGCGCGAGGCCGACGCCGGCCGGCGCGTGGACATGGAGGCGGGCATGGCCAAGCTGTTCGCCTCCGAGACCGCCATGCAGATCGCCCTCAACGCCGTACGCATCCACGGGGGTTACGGCTACTCGACCGAGTTCGACGTGGAGCGCTACTTCCGGGACGCCCCGCTGATGATCGTCGGCGAGGGCACCAACGAGATCCAGCGCAACGTGATCGCGCGCCAGCTCGTCAAGCGGGGTGGGCTGGACGCGTGAGCCGGTCCCGCCCCGCCCGCGAGCCGGTCAGGACCCGGCCCTGGCTCGCCACCTCCAGCGTCGCCAGGTCACGCACCGCGAAGCGGAGGTGCTCGCACTCCTCGTCCATCACCACCTCCAGGCAGCTGCCGACCGTGTGTGTCTCCTCGGGGTAGCCGGGCGCGGGCGTCCGTGTGCAGGGCCGTTCGAGCTCGGAGTCGGTGAGAGCGTCGACCAGGCCGCGTATCAGCGCCATGCGGTCGGCGCGCGCCGACATCGCCTCCGCGAACGACGGACGCGCGGCCAGGTCGATGCCGAGGGCCGCCGCGTCCGCGCGCGGATACGCGGTCTGGGGGACGCCGAGCGGGTGGTACGGCAGGGGCTCGTCGAGGACCGTACGACACGCCCAGGCGTCGGTGACGAAGACGAGGTGGCGCAGGGTCTCGACGAACGACCACTCGTCGTCGACCCGTTGGTGGTGGGCCGCATCGGGCAGCCGCTCGGCGCGGGCGACCGCGTCCGACCACAGCCGCTCGATCGTGTCCCACATCGCGCGGTGGTCGTCGGCCGTCCGCATGCCCCGCAACTGCACGCGTTCGGGGTGTCGTCGGTCCAGCTCGGCGGCCACGAACGCGGTGACGTCGACGCCGTTGACGACGAAGTTGCTGACGTGACCGGACACGTCGACGTCGACGAGCCACGAATCGACGATCTTGACCCGGCTCAGGTCGCAGTCGACGAAGGTCGTCGCGGTGAGGTCGGCGACCGCGAAGCGCGCACCGCGGAGCGCGTCCGTGTGGTCGCTGTCGTACTCCCCCGCCGACCACCGGTGCGGACCGTACTGTGCCGCTGCCATGGGCGGGCCCCTACTCGATGCCGTCGAGGAGGACGAGCACGCGCCGGGTGAGCAGGGTGGCGGCGTGCTCGTCGTACGACGGCAGGCTGTTGTCGGCGAACAGGTGCTGCTTGCCGGGGTAGAGGAACAGTTCGGCGGCGTCGGGGGCCGATTCGACGAGGGCGCGGGCCGCGTCGAGGTCGCCCTCGTCGACGAAGTACTCGTCCGCCTCCATACCGTGGATCTGGACCGGGACCTCCTGCGGCCAGTCGCCGCCGAACTCCGAGGCCGGGACGCAGGAGTGGAACAGCAGCGCGCCCTTCGCGCCGGTCCGGGTCTGGGCGAGGTACTGCGCAGGCAGGACGCCCAGCGAGAAACCGGCGTACACCAGCTCGGCGGGCAGCTCGGCCGCGGCGGCCCGGCCGCGCTCGACGAGGGTGCCGAACCCGATGCCCTGGGCGTGCGCGCCGCCCTCTTCCAGGTTCTCGAAGACCCGCCCTTCATACAGATCCGGCACGTGGACGGCGTGTCCCGCTCCCCTGAGCGACTCGGCGAACGCGTGCACGCCGGGCGTCAGTCCGAGCGCGTGGTGGAACAGCAGTACTTCAGCCATGTCGGCCCCCTCCGTCGGTGCGCAGCCCAGGTGACTCCGCGGGACCGAGTATGGACCGAGGCACTGACATCGCCCGGCGGTCGCCGCGCACCCACGCCAAACACCTCCTCCGGTGGGCGGGCGTGGTGTTCGACGGGCGCCCGGAGCAAGGCATTCCGCACTTCGTCCATCGGATGCGCGGCACGTCGGTGGAGTGCTTCTTTGCCCAAGTGCACGCCCCCTGAGCGCACTTGTCCCTGTTGATCCACAACGGGTTAGGTGAGCACCATGCTGCTGACCGGCAGCCGACGCGGGGAGAGGTGGTTGTGATGTCAGCTGCTGTGGTCTGTGGGATCGGCACATGCCTGCCGGAGCGTGTCGTCAGCAATGACGACCTGGCCGCCCGGCTGGACACCTCGGACACCTGGATCCGTTCCCGTACCGGCATCACACGGCGCCGGATCGTGAACCCGGGCACCAGTACCGGTGATCTCGCGGTGGCCGCCGGACGGGCCGCGCTGGACTCCGCGGGGCACGGCGCCGACTTCGTCCTGCTGGCGACGACGACGCCGGACCGTCCCTGCCCGGCGACCGCGCCCGAGGTGGCGCATCGCCTGGGGCTCGGCGAGGTACCGGCCATGGACATCTCGGCGGTCTGCTCCGGATTCGTGTACGCGGTCACGGTGGCGAGATCCCTGATGGCGTCCGGGACCTGCGCCCGCCCGCTCGTGATCGGCGCCGAGGTGTACACATCGATCATCGACCCGCTCGACCGGGACACCGCGGTGATCTTCGGGGACGGGGCCGGGGCGGTCGTGCTGCGCGAGGGCGGGGCCACGGAGCCGGGAGCGCTGCGCGCCGTCGACCTCGGCAGCGACGGCTCGGGCGGCGAACTGATCACGGTGGCCGCGGGCGGCTCCCGCCGCCCCCGTGCCGACGGCGAACTCCCACGCTCGCAAAGGTACTTCCGGATGCAGGGCCGTACGGTGTACCGGCACGCGGTGCACCGGATGACCGCCTCCTCGCGGCTCGTGCTGGAGCGGGCCGGCTGGTCGCCGCAGTCGGTGCGTGCCTTCGTCGGCCACCAGGCCAACCAGCGGATCCTCGACGCCGTGGGCGACCGGCTCGGCATCGGCACCCCGCACCGCTTCGGGAACATCGCCGAGGTCGGCAACACCGCCGCCGCCTCCATCCCCCTCGCCCTCGCGGACACCGCCGCACGTGACCTCGTACGGCCCGGCGAGCGCAGCCTGCTCACCGCTTTCGGCGGGGGCCTGACCTGGGGTTCCATCGCCCTGTCATGGCCGGCCGCGGTGCCGGTCCACCAGCCTCTCCCGGTCCCCGCGGCGCACCGCCCGGCCACAGTCCCGGCTCCGGTGCCGGTGCCCTGTCAGAACGGACCGCGGCCGTGACACCCGTATGCCACCTGAGTGCAGCAGTCGGATCGGATGAGTAGTCGTACTCATGCCCGCTCGCGGACGCGGCCGCCATCGTGATGTCAACACCCCTCCGGCACCCACACGAAGAGGGGGACCGTGCCACCGGCTTCACCCGACGGAGGACATCATGAACATCTCGCGCCGTACCCGTACCGCACTCATCCGGGCCACGGACAACTGGCTCTCCCGTGTCTACCTGGCCGCCGTCACCGCCGCGACCGGCTACTTCCTCTTCGATGCCCTCTTCGTCGACCACCCCGACGCCTCCATGGCCGCCGTGGTGCCCTGGCTGCTGACCGCCCCGCTGAGCCTGCTGTACACCCTCCTGCCCGACGGCACCCTCTCCGGCACGAGCACCGGCCTGTTCACCGCCCTCTACCTCGCGGGGATCGCCTTCGCCGCCCTCGCGAACGCCGCCTTCATGGGCCACGTCGTCCGCAGGCTCCGCCAGCCGTTCCCCGGTACCGCGCCCAGCGCCTGAAGGGCCCGCCTACTTCACCCCGCCCGCATCCAGCAGCGCCGTCACCGTCGTCGTGGTCAGCCCTTCCAGCGTCTCGATCCCGGCACCGGCCCGGGCGCTCGCGCCGTCGAAGACCAGCATCAGCTGCCGGGCGAGAAGCTCGGGATCACGCGCACCACCCAGCTCGGCCTGCGCACGGAACACCTCTTTCATACGCCCCTTCGCACCGCCCGCGACCACCGACGCCGGGTGCCCGGGGTCCTTGAGTTCGACGAGCGCGGCGAGGAACGGGCAGTCGCGGTACTCGGGCCGCACCGAGGCCGCCTCCATCCGCTCGAAGATGCCCAGGATGCGCTCGCGCGGCGTCCCGGCATCCTCCGGATCCGGCGCGAGCTGCTTCTCGTACCGCGGAATCCGCCGTTCCAGGCTTGCCGCCAGGACGTCGTCCTTGCTCTCGAAGAGCTGGTACATCGACCGCTTCGAGACACCGGCCGACCGGCACAGCGCCTCGATGCCGACGGATACGCCCTCGCGGTAGATCAGGTCGGCCGCCGCGTCCAGCAACCGGTCCCTGGTGGACGCCTTGTCTGTAGTGGCCATAAGGGCAGGCTACCGCGCGGGACGAGATTGGGAAACCGATCGGTCTCCCCGGGCCGCGTGGGCGCAATCACACGTGACACATCGACTGAACAAGCGCTTGGATAGTGACGATCGGACAGTGTGTCCCACCCCGCCGTGCCGCGCTGGAGGCCCCGTTGCTGTTCACATCCGTCGACGATGTCTCGGCGCGTCTCGCCGAGACCGGCTATCTGGCCTCGCCCGCGGTCGCGACCACGGTCTTCCTGGCCGACCGCCTGGGCAAGCCGCTGCTGGTGGAGGGCCCTGCCGGGGTCGGCAAGACCGAACTCGCCAAGGCCGTCGCCCAGGTGGCCGGGGCGCGACTGGTCCGGCTTCAGTGCTACGAGGGCGTCGACGAGTCCCGGGCGCTGTACGAGTGGAACCACGCCAAGCAACTGCTGCGCATCAGCGCGGGCCGCGACGAGACGTGGGACGAGGCGCGCACGGACATCTTCAGCGAGGAGTTCCTGCTGGCGCGCCCCCTGTTGACCGCCATCCGCGGCGACGATCCCAAGGTGCTGCTGATCGACGAGACCGACAAGGCCGACGTCGAGGTGGAGGGGCTGTTGCTGGAGGTGCTCAGCGACTTCCAGGTCACCGTCCCCGAGCTCGGCACGATCGCCGCGACCAGCCGGCCCTTCGTGGTTCTCACCTCGAACGCGAGCCGTGAGCTGTCGGAGGCGCTGCGCCGCCGCTGCCTCTTCCTCCACATCGGCTTCCCGGAGGAGGAGTTGGAGCGTCGCATCGTACGGCTGAAGGTGCCGGGGCTGGACGCGACGCTGACGGAGTCGGTGGTGCGGGTGGTCGGCGCACTGCGTGAGATGGACCTGCGGAAGGTCCCCTCGGTCGCCGAGACGATCGACTGGGCGCGCACCCTGCTCGCGCTCGGGGCCGACACCCTCGACGAGACCGTCGTACGTGACAGCCTCGGCGTGCTCCTCAAGCACCAGGACGACATCCTCAAGGCGGCCGCCAAGCTCGACCTGGACGCCATGTGAACGCGCCGACGGGCGTCGCCGAGCGGCTGACGGGGCTGGTCGGCGCGTTGCGCGCACACGGCGTACGGATCGGCACCGGCGAGACCGTGGACGCCGCGCAGGCGGTGGCGGCGCTCGGCCTGACCGACCGGGAACTGCTGCGTGAGGGCCTCGCCGCCACGCTGTTGCACGGCACGGGGCAGCGCCGGGTGTTCGACCCCGTCTTCGACCTGTACTTCCCGCGTCTCGTCGGGGCACCGATGTCCGAAGGGCAGGAGAGCGACGCTCTCGCCGCCGACCGGGAGGAGCTGCGCGACCGGCTCGCGGCCGCGCTCGCCGCCGGCGACCGGGAGACGCTGGAGCGGCTGGCGATCGAGGCGGTGGACGGCTTCGGGGGCTACGGTTCCTCGCCGGGGTCGGACGGCTGGTCGTCGTACCAGACGCTCGACCGGCTCCGCCCGCAGACGCTGATGGCGCGCGTCCGTGACAGCGTCCGGGCGCGCCAGGACGGCGCGGCGGGGTTCGCCGACCGGCTGCTGGAGGACGAGATCCGGCGGCGTATCGAGATGTTCCGCGCGCTGGTCGCCACGGAGGCGCGACGCCGGGTCGCCGAGCGGCGCGGCCGGGACGAGTTGGCGCGGCGGGCGGTGGCCCCGACCGCCGACCGGGTCGACTTCCTGTTCGCGGGGCGGGACCGGCTCGCCGAGCTGCGCAGGACGGTGCAGCCGCTGGCGCGCAAGCTGGCCACCCGGCTCGCCGCACGCCGTCGCCGGGCCGCGCGCGGCACCATCGACCTGCGGCGGACCCTGCGCGGTTCGCTGTCCACGGGCGGGGTGCCGATGCGGCCGGTGCTGCGCAGGCGCCGCCCCGTCCGGCCCGAACTGGTGCTGCTGTGCGATGTGTCGGGCTCGGTGGCGGGTTTCTCGGACTTCACGATGCTGTTGGTGCAGGCGCTGCACGACCAGTTCAGCAAGGTGCGGGTGTTCGCCTTCGTCAACCGGATCGACGAGGTGACCGGCCTGCTCGTGCACGGCGCGGCCGATCCGGAGGGGCTGGGTGCCCGGATCCGCTCCGAGGCGACGCTGACGGGCTGGCACGGCAGCAGCGACTACGGCGTCGCGTTCGGCGAGTTCGCCGAGCGGTACGTCGACGCGGTGGGGCCGCGCACGACCGTGTTCGTCCTCGGGGACGCCCGTACGAACATGGGCGACCCGAATCTGCCGGCCGTCCGGCGGTTCTCCGAACGGGCCCGCCGTGTCTACTGGTTGAACCCCGAGCCGCTCTCCCAGTGGGGTACGGGCGACTCGGCGGCGCCCGAGTACGCCGGGCTCGTCGAGATGCACGAGTGCCGCAACGTACGACAACTCAGCGGGCTGATCGGCCGACTGCTGCCGGTGTGACCGCCGGGGGACGGAGAACGGGACCGGCCGCCCCGTCTCCCTGCCTCCGTTACGCGACCAGCTGCGGGTACATCACGCCCAGATCCTCGGCCAGCTGGGCCTTGACCTGCCGGGAGAGGTCGTCCGCCAGCACCTCGAAGGCACCGGACTCGATGCCGTCGAGGGCCTGTGCCGCGACGCTCTCGGGCGAGGACTTCGGCGCGTCCACCTTCGCGGCCATGTCGGTGTCGACGTAACCGACATGGAGTCCCGTGACGTCGATGCCGCGCGGCTTCAGGTCGAGGCGCAGGGAGTTGGTCTGCGACCAGAAGGCCGCCTTGGAGGCGCTGTAGGAACCCAGGAGCCCCACCCACGACAGCACCGAGTGGACGTTGAGGATGTGCCCGCCGCCGTTGCGCTCGATGATCGGCACGAAGGCGCGCGTGACGAGGAGAGGGCCGAAGAAGTTCGTCTCGAACTCACGGCGGACGTCCTCGACGGGCGAGTCCAGGAAGTTCGCGTTCACGGACGCGCCGGCGTTGTTGATCAGGACGGTGACGTCCTGCGCGCGCTCGGCGGCCGCGGCGACGGACGCGGGGTCGCTCACTTCCAGCGCCAGCGGCACCGCGTCGGGGTGCGTGACGGTCCGCGGGTCGCGTGCGGTGGCGTACACCTTCGACGCGCCGCGCTCGTAGAGGTCCTGCACGAGCGCGCGGCCGATGCCGCGGCTGCCGCCGGTGACCAGGACGACCGAACCTTCGATGGATGTCATGAGAACTCCCGAAGCCACGGGAAACCGATCGGTTTCCCTTCACCCGAAGAGTAAACCGATCGGTTTCCAAGGGCAAGGCGGGAGGCACGAAGGGGGCAGGTAGGGGCTGGGAGCGGACACGAAAACGGCTCGCCCCGATGGACGGGGCGAGCCGTTGACCGTGTCCGGATCAGGACGTGACGCCCGCCGTCTCCACGACAGCCTCGCCCGCCGCGGCGTCCTCGGTGACGGCATCGTCGTCGGTGGCGGAGGCCTTCGTCTCGACCGTGTGCTCCTGGGCCGCCCCCCTGGTCAGACCGACCAGCGCCACGGCCACGATCAGCACGAACGCGACTCCGGCGATCGCGAAGCTCAGCGTGAACTGGCTCTCGGCGGGCAGCGCGGGCGCGCCGGCCGGCAGGTGCTGGATGGTCTTGGACGCCAGCAGCGAGGTGATCACGGCACTGGCGATCGCGCTGCCGACGGAACGGGAGATGGAGTTGAGTCCGTTGGCGATGCCGGTCTGGTGGTGCGGCACGCTCGCCACGATGAGCGCGGGCATGGCCGCGTAGCCGAAGCTGATCGCGACACCGATCAGCAGGCCCGCCAGGATGATCGACGCGGAGGTGTCGTGCGCCAGGGTCAGCCACGCGAAGCCGGCGACACCGAACACGGCGCCCACGGCGAGAGTGAACCGCGCCCCGATCCGCCCGACGAGGATCCCGCCGAACTGTGCGGCGAGCAGCGAGATCAGCGTGGTCGGCAGCAGGTACTCGACGGAGGCGCGCAGCACCGAGGCGCCGAATCCGTAGCCGGTGAGCTCCTTCGGCATCTGCGCCAGGTAAGCGACGCCGATGAACTGGGAGAACATCGCGAAGCCGAGGAAGAGGCCGGCGAGGTTCGTGAAGAGCACCGGACGGTGGGCGAACATCCCCATGTCCACCATCGGCGCGCGGACCTTGCGCTCGACCAGGACCCAGACGGCCGCCATGACGACCGCGGCGATGAACAGGCCGACGGTGCGGGCGGAGGACCAGCCCCACTCGTGCCCCTGCGAGATCGGCAGCAGGAGCAGGACGAGCAGCGCGGCGAGCGTTCCCGCGCCGAGCCAGTCGGTACGGCCGCCGGTCGTCGAGCGTGAGGAGGGGACGCGCAGGACGACGCCGACCAGGGCGAGGGCCGCGAGCGCCACGGCGAGCCAGAACACCCGGTGGTAGTCGGGATCCGAGCCCCGTGTGAGCAGTCCGGCCGCCACCAGGGCGAGTCCGCTGCCGACCGCGAGCGTGCCGCTCACCAGCGCCATCGCGCCGTGCAGCTTCGCCGGTGGTATCTCCTCGCGCAGGACCGAGAGGGCGAGCGGGAAGATCGCGGTGGCCGCGCCCTGGAGCACCCGCCCGACGATCAGCCACAGCAGCGAGGTGGTGGTCGCCGCCAGCACCGAACCGGCGATCATCAACAGCAGAACCCCGATCAGCGTGGGCTTCTTGCCGTGCATGTCGCCGAACCGGCCGAGCAGCGGGGTGAAGACCGCGGCGGACAGCAGGGTCGCGGTGGTGACCCAACTGACGTTGGCGGTGGTGGTACCGAGGTCGCTCTGGATGATGCTCAGGATCGGTACGACGAGGGTCTGCATCATCGAGACGATCATGGCCGCGAGGCCGAGGACCAGGACGAGTGAGAGGTCGCCGGTGGGGCGCCCGGGCGCCACGCGATCTGTGGGTGTCACGGTGTTCTTCCGTTTGGTCAGGGCGTCGAGTTGGTCAGGGCGTCGAGCAATCACGGAGGGTGATGCCGCGAAACTTGAAGTCCGCAAAGCTGTAGAACATTGAAGTTTGAGGTCCTCAAGTAACTCGATAGAGGTAAGCATCGAAGATTGAGGTAGTCAAGTTTCGGGTTACCCTGGGTCCATGTCCGCGACATCTGGAACGAGCCGCTCCACCGAGGCGTCCGACGCCGGACCCCTCGCCGTCTCCAACGTCATGCTTCTCGACACCCTCTGGGCGTCGATGGTCAGCCTCTACGCGGATCTCACCAGCGCCGCCGCCGCGCACGGCCTCACCTACAGCCAGGCCAAGGCGCTCAACGTGCTGCGCCAGGGCCCGGCTCCGATGCGGGCCCTCGCGGGCACACTGCGCTGCGACGCCTCGAACATGACCGGGATCATCGACCGACTGGAGGCCCGCGGCCTCGTCTACCGCGAACCCAGCCCCACCGACCGGCGGGTCAAGAACGTCGTCCTCTCGGAGGACGGGGCAGCCGCCGTGTCGAGCATCCGTGACGGCATGCACGGCACCCACCAGGCCCTCGACTCACTCACTGACGCCGAGCGGTCCACCCTCGAAGGCCTGCTCTCGCGCCTGTTCGTCGCCAAGGACGGCCGGGACTCCTGACCCCCGGACGGGTCAGGCGGTTCCGAGGGCGGTGCGCAGGACGCCGACCGCCTGAGCGGTGGCCGCACGGGCGGCGTGGGTGTCGGCCTCGCCGGTGATGACCAGGGCCGGAGGCAGGCCGGTGAGCTGATCGGTGGTGGCGCGCAGCGGGGACGCGGTGATCTGGGCGCGCTCGGCCTCGTCGGTCGCGTCCTGGTCCCAGAACCACTGCATGCCGTCGCGGCGCAGGAAGTAGCCGGACATCGCCGCGCTCCACCGCGTAGCTCTGCTCGATGGCCACGGGACAGCGGGCCTCGGGCGAGAGGTCGAACTCGGGAAAGACCACGGCGGCCTCGGCGCCGACGGCCAGTTCGCGGACCGGGCGGTCGTGGGTGTGGGCGTTGCCGGACACCCGGCCCGCGCCGCGGATGGGCTCTCCGTCGCCGCGGCCGCACCGTCCAGCCCCGCGTAGAGGGCGATGACGTCACCGCTGCGCACGACGGCGGTGCGGACCGTGCGGGTGACGCCGCCGACGTGGTCGCCGCCCCGCCGGAGAAGGCTCGGCCGGGGCGCCGACGGACTTGTCCTTCGCCACGGAGAAGTCCGGCACGAAAGTGGCCGTGGTCGAGCTCGACCGCGTTGACGATCAGCGTCGCCGGACGCCCGCAGCCCGGCGGCCCGGCGGCCCGGCCGAAGGGTCGCGGATTCTACGTGTCACGCATCCCCGGGCCAGGAAATTTCTGGCCTGTTTTTTACCAGTCGGCTGGTGTGAGAACGGCCGCCAGGCCCGCGACCTCTGCGTCTTCATCCGGCTGATCAACCGAACAGTACGCCGTAACCAATCGTGTCCGAATTCGAAACGACGAGTTCACAGGCTCGCAAGTTTCTCCTGTGTCCATAGCGGAGAACCCGCAGATCACAGGGGTTGAAAAGGTTTCCTCCCTTTCTGCGAGACGGGCCAAGAGGTGCGCGTGATGGACGAACTGCGTGTGCTGTCGATCTATGAAGGATTCTTCTCGGGCGGGGCCCGGATCGTGCACAGTGATGTGGTGCTGGGGCTCCACGAGGGTGGCCAGCGGCATGCGGTGCTGAGCGTGAATGGCGAAATGTATCGGGAGGAGACCCGGCAGCGGATGGAGGACGACGTCTGCTATCGGTCACTGACCGCGGCGGGTGTGCCGGTCACCTCGCTGGGCCGCACCCCCGGGGCACCCGGCGGCCCCGAGGCGTTCACCGGGCCGGAGCTGGCCGCCACCACGCGGGCGGTGGCCGCCGCGGACGTCATCCTGTCCCTCAAGGAACAGCCACTGGGCCTGCTCAACCAGGCCGGTCTGCCCCGGCGGCCCGTCGTGGTCTGTCTGCACCGCTCCGACCCCGAGAACCAGGGGGCGGCCCTGGACGAGCTGCGGACGGCGGTCGCCGACGGCCGGATCGCCGCCGGGATCTGTTGCGCCGAGTCGACACGCGCCGCGTACGCCGCGGCCGGGATCCCGGCCGGCCTGCTGCACGTCATCCCGAACGGCGTGGATCTGCTGCGATTCCGTCCCGACCCGTTCAGGCGCGCTCAGCTGCGAACGTCCCTGGGCGTCCCGGAGCGTGCGCCCGTGATCGTCTTCGCGGCACGCTACGCCACGATGAAGAACGTACCGCTGTTCCTCCGGGCGGCCCGAGCCTGGCTGCGCCGGCAGCCCGACGGCCACGTCCTGATGTGCGGCGCGGGCATGACGCGGGCCAACGGCTGCCTGCGTGAGGACATCGCCTCCGCGTTCGGCGAGGACGCCCCGCTCGCCGACCGCCTTTCCCTGCTCGGCGTACGGCACGACATGGAGACCGTCTACGCGGCCGCCGACGTGGTGTCGCTGACCTCCGCCAGCGGCGAGGCGGCACCGCTGTGCCTGATCGAGGGCATGATGTGCGGGGCAGTTCCGGTCGCCACCGATGTCGGCGACAGCGCCTCGATCGTGACCGGGCACGGCTTCCTCACCCCGCCCGATCCCGAAGCGATCGCCCTGGCCTGGTCCGAGGCGGTGGCACGGGGCGCCGAGTTCGCACCGGCCCTTGCCCTCAGCCGCGAACGGTTCAGCCGCACCCGCATGATCGCCGCGTACGCCGCGCTCATCGAACAGGTGCGCAGCAGGTCGGGCCGGGTGCCTCTCCCGGAACCCTTCTGAGAGAACCCGCCGGGAAGGGGCGCCCCCGGGGGCGCCCTGGGACCTGCGATCGCCGCGCGGGGTCAGGCCTTCTTCTCGCCCAGTTCCTCGACGTACTCCTGCGCCTTGTCCACACCGGTCTCGATCTTGTCGGTGTATTTGCCGTCCGTCTTGTCGTCGACGATGTCGCCGGCCTTCTCCAGTCCGTCGGAGATCGTGTCGCCGTGGGCCTCGGCGAGTTCCTCGGCCTTGTCCTTGAGGTTCTTGAGGTTGTCGAACACGCGTGACTCCTTCTCCGGCGGCACCGCCTGATCAAGGTCACGATCCCACCCGACCCTCGGCGGACAACAGGCCCACGGCGCGGCGCCCTTGGGCAGTGGAAGCGCACGGCGCGGATCGGTCCGGCCCGCCGGATCCCGACGCGCCCCCGTGCGCGGGGGCGCCGGTGCCCGGCCACGCACCGCACAACACCTAGATCGTGGCAGGTTCCGGACAAGAGTTGGGCAAGCCCCGGGACGCTCACCCGTCCCTCGTGGTCCTGTCTGTCCCAAGGCTGTGTCAACGCCGTTTGGGAGGACCAGGTGCCAGTACCCACCCGCAAGAGACGATGGCTCACGATCTGTGCCGTCACCGCGTCAGCCGCGCTCGTCGCTCTACCCGCCGGCGCCGCGCCCGGCCCGGACGGAGGCCGCCCCTTCGGGGCTCGCACGCTCGCCCAACTCGCCGCAACCCGGGCACAGTCGACGGGCGGCATCACCCCGAAGGTGACGGCGCAGGACTCCGATGGCGGCAACGAGTCCGACGAGATAGCCGAGGGGGCCGACCAGTACGCCGAGGCCCGCACCTCACCGGGCGTCGTCGCGCCGGGCGCCTACGGCGCGGCCTGGACCAGTCTGAACAACCTGCCTTCCAGCGACGGGAGTTGGCGCAACGTCACCGATCTGCCGTACAACTCCGACGACCCGCGCTACCGCGACTTCGACTCCAACTCCAGCGGCGGTTCGGGCAACGTCACCGGCCGCCTGGCGGCGATGGCTGCCGACGACGACGGGTACGTCTACGCGGGCAGCGCGGGCGGCGGAGTATGGCGCTCCCGGTCCGGCGGCGGACACTGGGAGCCCATCAGCGACCGGCTGTCCTCGCAGTCCACCGGCGCGCTGGCCCTGGACGGGTCCGGGCGGCTGTGGCTGGGCACCGGTGAGGCGAACACCAACGCGGACGCATACCTCGGCAGCGGAGTGTATGTGCTGACCGACTCACACCACGGCACGTTCTCCGCGCGCAGCCGGGTCGGCGGCGACGAGTTGGAGAGCACCACCATCCACCAGCTGCGCTTCGGCGGCGGGAAGGTGTGGGCGGCGACCAGCCAGGGCGTGTGGAGCCACTCCACCAAGACGCTCGGCGGCGCCTGGAAGCTGGAGTTCGCCCCCAACCCCGGCTACCTCCCCGGTGGATCGCTGGCGAGCGACCCCTCCGCCCCGTACAAGAACCTCGCCAACGACATCGCGATCGACCCGAAGGACCCCTCCAAGGTGGTCCTCGCGGTCGGCTGGCGCAGTGGTGACGACTACAACGGCTTCTACACCAAGGTGCGGGGCGCCTGGACGCGGATCACCAGTGGCCTGGGCGACCTGCCGTCCGACGCGGACAACGTCGGCAACGTCACCTTCGCCCGGTCCGCCGACGGCTCGCGCTACTACGCCATCGACCAGTCGCCGGAGCAGCTGAACAGCAACCCGGACAGCGGTCTCGAGGGTATCTACGTCGCCAAGTCCGGCTCTCCCTCCGGCCCTTGGACGAAGATCGCCGACTACAAGCAGCTCGCCGCCGACGGCTCGGCCCTCACCTCCAGCGGCTACATGCCCGGCGTACAGGCCTGGTACAACCAGTTCCTGACCGTCGACCCGGCCAACGCGCAGCACGTGTACGCGGGTCTGGAGGAGGTCTACGAGACCAAGGACGGCGGCGGCACCTGGTCCACCGTCGGCCCGTACTGGAACTTCGGCTTCCCCTCTGGAGCATCGACCCCGCCAAGCAGACCGGCGACTGCAACGCCACGACCCACTCCGACCAGCACGGGGTCGCCATCGGCCGCTACCACGGCAGGAGTTACGTGTACGTCGGCAACGACGGCGGAGCCTATCGGCGGCCGCTCGACGGCGCCCAGGACTCCTCCGGCCACGCCACCGACTGGACGTCCCTGAACGACGGCACGATCGACACGCTCCAGTACTACTCGGTGGGCATCGGCAAGGACCTCGCCCACGGCGGCGTCTCGGTCACCGGTGGCCTGCAGGACAACGGCCAGTCCATCCTTCGCAGCGACGACAAGGTGATGGGCTCCGACTTCGGCGGTGACGGCGGTGACACGCTCACCGACCCGGCCAACGGCTGCAACATCGCGGAGGAGTACGTCTACCTCGCCGTCCAAATCACCCAGAACTGCGCCGTCAACGACGGTTCCTGGGCCAACGACGCGAGCAAGGTCACCTCGTACAACGTCGCCCCGGCCGACAACGCCACCAGTGAGGCCCGTTTCATCGCCCCGCTCGCCGCCGACATGAAGAACAGTTCGACGTGGATCGCGGGCGGCCGGCACGTGTGGGTGCAGACGCACGGCTACGCCATCCGCAGCGGCTCCGAGTGGACCAGCCTGTACGACCTCGGCGCGGGCCGCACCGCGACCGCCGTCGCCGCGTCGGGCGGCAAGGTGTACGCGGCCTGGTGCGGCCCCTGCAACAACCAGGGCTTCGCGCGCGGCATCTCCGTCGGCAACGAGGACGGCACGGGCTGGCACGACGTGACCCTGCCGGTGGACGCGACCGTGCCCAACCGCTACCTCAGCGGCTTCGCCGTCGACCCGAAGAACGCCGACCACGTGTACTTGGAGGTCAACGGCTTCTCCCGGCACTGGACCGAGGGCCCCGGCGCGGGCGTGGGCCATGTCTTCGAGTCCAAGGACGGCGGCACCACCTGGACCGACATCTCCGCGAACCTTCCCGACGTGCCGACCAACTCCGCGGTCGTCACGACGGGCGGGGGCCTCGCCGTCGCCACCGACCTCGGCGTGGTCTACCGCGCCCCGGGCCGTACGACATGGCAGCGCGTCGGCCGGCTCCCGGCGGTCGCCGTGCTCCAGCTGAAGCTGAGCCCGGACGGCGGCACGCTGTACGCGGCCACCCACGGCCGCGGCATCTACACGATCAAGGTGCGCGACTGCGGCTGACCCGCAGGCATGAAGGAGGGGTGAACCCGCCGCAGCTAGCGGCGGGTTCACCCCTCCTTCGCGTACGGGACCACACTCACCCGGAGCGTGAACGCGGTGCGCGCCGCGCCCGCCACGTCCGGAGCCTTCGCCGTCACCGTGATCCCGGCCGCCCCACCCCGAACGCTCGCGCAGCGCAAGGTGGCACGGCCGGTCCCGTCGGCGTCGACGCGCCATCCGGAGACCAGCACCACTGCGGGCGCCGCACTCCGGACGGCCGTCCAGCGCCGGTCGTCCGCACGCGGCCGCAGGGTGACCGAGACCACCGCCCCGGTCCGCACGCACAACCGCCGTTCGACCGCGTCCCCGGGCGAGACGGTGACCTCCACCCGCCCGGCGGAGCAACTGGCCACCGGGGCGGCGGATCCGGGGCCCGACGCGGACGGTTCCCCTCGCCCCGGCTCCGCCGAACCGCTCGTAGAAGCACTGGCGGAGGCAGTCGCGGAGGAAGTCGCGGAGGCACTCGTGGGTCCGGACGACGGCCCCCGGCCTGCGCCTCCCGATCCACCGCACGCCGCGAGCAGGACCACCCCGGCGACCGCCGTCCAACCGGCCCACCACCGCATCGCGCACCTCCGCCCGTCCGGCCCGTTCCCCGACGAACACCAGCATGCCCGCCTCCCTGGAACCGCGCGGCGTGAGCGCCGAACTGGAGTGCTCGCGTCCGCGTCAGTCGCCGCGCACGGCGGCGAACACACCACCGTCCACGAGGACGTCGATGCCGTTCAGGAAGCCGGCGTCGTCCGAGAGCATGAAGGCGACGACACTGGCGACGTCCTCGGACCGGCCGGTCCGGCCCAGCGGTGTCGCGTCGATGAGCCACTGCATGGAGCCGTGGGTCGCCGCCTCCTGCCGGCCCTGCGCTGAAGAAGTGACGTCGACGGGCTGAAAGCCTCACTGAGGGCGGCGGCCCGAGTCGCCGCCCTGCGCCGGGGTCGAGAGGTGACGGGCGTACGACCCGGGCCCTGACGGTCGCTGCGCCCACCTCCCGTCAATGGTGTCCGACGAACGTGGTGACGACGTGGTCGACGGCGCCGGCGTACAGGTCCGGGCACAGGACGCCCAGGACAGCGGTCGCCGCGGCCGCCGACAGGAGCCAGATCCCGCCCGGACCACCTCCGTCGCCGCCCGGGTTGAGGGCCCGCTGCACCACGGACAAGACCTCAGGGAGGATCAGTGCAGTGCTCACGGCGACGACCGCCGACGGTCGGGCGCCGATCCGGTACAGCGGCAGGACCAGCAGGAAGTACAGCGCCCTCGGAGGGATCGGGGCCGACGTGGGCCGCGTACATCCCGAAGACCGCGAGCCCCCGGGCGAGGTCCACTCCGATCAGGCGTCCCACCGGGGGCCGGGTATCGGGTTGTTGCGGGGGCTCGGACGCCTCCTGTCGGGGCGGTGCCACGGGCTCCGGTCGAGGCGGTGGCACGAGCGCCGTGTCGTCCGCGTTCTGCGTCATGGCTCACAGGCTGGAGAGAACGGCAATCGCCCAATATCCGACAGGCGTCCGCTCCACACCCCCCGGACGACTGGAACCGACCCGCCACGTGGCTGGGCCGTCCCGCAGGAGCACCGCACCGGGCTTTTCCCGTTCTACGGTCACAGTGAAGACAATCGACATCGAGGACATCGATGACATCAAGGACGAGGCGGAACGCGCGTGATCCGGGTAGTGGTGGTGGACGACGAGGCCCTGGTGCGGTCCGGCTTCGAGCTCATCCTCGGCGCGGCCGACGACATCGACGTCGTCGCGACCACGACGGGCGCGGAGGCGGTGGACGCGGTACGGCGGGAGGGACCGGACGTCGTACTGCTGGACATCCGGATGCCGGACGTCGACGGTCTGACCGTACTGCGGCACCTGCGGGCGCTGCCGGACGCGCCCGTGGTGGCGATGCTGACGACGTTCGACGCCGACGAGTACATCCTCACCGCACTGCGCTCCGGGGCGGCCGGCTTTCTGCTCAAGGACACCGAGCCGGACCAACTGGCCCAACTGGTACGGACATTGTGCGCGGGCGGTGTCGTGATGTCACCGAAGGCGTCCCGTGCCGTGTGGCAGAGCCACCCGGGTGCGACCGCCGCGGACGACGAGGAGGCCGCCCGCGTCGGACGGCTCACCGAGCGGGAGCGCGACGTGCTGGTGCTCATCGCGGAGGGGCTGTCCAACGCCGACATCGGCAGCCGCGTCCACCTGAGCGCGGGCACCGTCAAGGACCACGTCAGCGCGATCCTGACCAAGCTGCGCGTGAACAGCCGGGTGCGGGCCGCGCTGCTCGCCCAGCGGGCGGGCCTGCTGGACGAGCGGAACGGGTCGGAGGACCGGGGATGAACGCGGGCAGGCCGTGGTGGGCGCGGATCCCGGATCCGGTCGTCGATGCCGTGGTCGTCGCCGTGGCCGCCGTGGACGTCCTGATCAACCTGGGGGACTCGAGCCGCCTCCCGACGGCCGCGACAGCGGTCGCCTGTGCCGCGCTCGCCCTGCGTCGCCGCTTTCCGCTCACGGTGTTCCTGTTCACGCTCCCGGCCAGCCTGATGGTGGACATCGTCTTCGCCTCGTTCGCCGCGCTGTTCACCCTCGCCGAGCGCTCCCGCAACCGTCGGCTCCTGGTCGCGAGCGCCTTTCTGTTCGCCGGCGTCTCCGCCGTGCCCTGGCCCCTGGGCAACGTCGGCTCGCACGAACGCGCCTGGACGTTGATCATCTTCTTCTACACCCTGGCCACGGCCGCCGCCCCCGTCCTGCTCGGCCAACTCGTCCAGGCCCGGCGGGACCTCGCCGACCGGCTCGCGGAGATCGAGACGGCCCGCGAACACGAGCGGCTGCTGCACTCCCAGGCCGTCCTGGCCCGGGAACGCGCCCAGCTGGCCCGCGAGATGCACGACGTCGTCTCCCACCAGGTGAGCCTGATCGCCGTACAGGCGGGTGCGCTTCAAGTCGCCGCCAAGGACGCGGACTTCAAGGAGGGCGCCCGCACCATCCGTTCGCTGAGCGTCGACACACTCGACGAACTGCGCCACATGGTCGCGCTGTTGCGGGCCTCAGGGAGCCGCGTCGGCGAACTCACCCCGCAGCCCACACTCGCCGACCTGCACAAGCTCGTGTCGACCAGCGGCATCGAGGCGACCCTGACCGGTGATCTCCCCTCCGTCATCGCCACCCCCACGCAACGCGCCCTCTACCGCACCGTGCAGGAGTCCCTGACCAACGTACGGAAACACGCGCCCGGCGCGGCCGCCACCGTCCACCTGTGGCACACCGGCGACCGCTTCGGCGTCACAGTGACCAACAACGCCCCCACCCGCCCCTCCCTGCCCCTGCCCGGCTCCCAACAGGGTCTCGTCGGTCTCCGGGAGCGCGCCGAACTCCTGAACGGCACGTTCGAGTCCGGCCCCACCCCCGACGGCGGTTACCGCGTGACGCTCCGCATCCCGGCGGACGCGGACTGAGCGCGACGCAATGGCCCGTACGTCTCGGGGCAAAGGCTCACGCCCGTACCGCATGCCGGCTTTGGGCGTGCGGTACGGGCGTGGTGTGCGACGGTCGCCCCCCGGGCACCGTCAGCCCTGGCGGGCCTTGAAGCGCGGGTTCTTCTTGTTGACGACGAAGACCACGCCTCGTCGACGGACCACCTGAGCACCCGGCTTGGACTTCAGTGAACGCAAGGACTTGCGCACCTTCATGGATCTGCCCTCCTCGTGCGGGGAACGGTCATGCTGTGAACCGGTCATGCTTGACACCGGTTGTGACGGAAGCCGGTCGTAATGGAAGCCGGTCGTGCCGGCGATCGGCCCGCCGTCAGTGCCGCGGCGAGACCGTACGGCCGTAACGACGCTCGAAGCGCTCCACACGGCCTGCGGTGTCCAGGACCCGCGAGGTCCCGGTGTAGAACGGATGGCTCGCCGACGAGATCTCGACGTCGATCACCGGGTAGGTGCTCCCGTCCTCCCACTCGATCGTCTTCGACGAGTGCGCGGTCGAACGGGTCACAAACGCGACGTCCGCGGCCCGGTCACGGAAGACGACGGGACGGGATTCGGGATGGATGCGGGGCTTCATGAGGTTTCCTCCCTCGTGACGGTCGACGGTCCTGTGACGGTCCGCCCGGTGGCGCCGGGCTCGGCTCAGCGCTCCTCCCGGAACGGGACGTGCTCACCGACCACCGGGTCGTACTTACGCAGGACGAGCCGGTCGGGGTCGTTTCCGCGGTTCTTCCGCGTCACGTAGGTGACGCCGGTCCCGGCTGTCGACCTCAGCGTGACGACGGGTCGCGCGCTGTTGCGTGCCATGAGGTGCTCCTTCCGCCCACATCACGCGATCTTGACTCGCGCATGTCAGCTACGTGTGCTGTAACAGCGGACCTGGTCGGCGCATTCCCGGGGCAGGCGCAGGGGGCCAGAGGCAGGGATGGGAGGGAGACAGCGGGCGACAGGGAGGCTTTGGGCGATATGAAACAAGCCCCGCCTCCGGAGTACAGGAGGCGGGGCTGTGGAGCGCCGGGCAGGCCTTGCACCTGCATCTCCCCGCAGGAAGCGGGACGTCTTTCCTTGGACCACCAACGCGAGGCCTACCGCCGAAGTATTCCGGCGGGCTGCTCAAGATCAATCATAGCGCAGCCGGAACGGTGCGTGACACCACCAGGGTTGCCGCGTGTCCGGGACGAGATCCAGAACTTGGAACGCTTCATCCAGCGGCTCGCCGACGGCCTCCGGGCCATGGACACGGACGTCCTCGACGCACGCGCTCGGCACGATCAGGGGCCCTCGTCCCTTCGCATGTCCCTTCGTATGCCCCTTCGTATGCCTCTGCGCATGTCCCTTCGTACGCCCTGCTGGTGTCGAAGGGCTACGGGCTACCAGGTGACCGGCAGCGCGGCGACGCCGTACGCCATCGCGTCTTCCTTGAAGTCGATCTCCTCCAGCGTGGTGGCCAGTCGCAGCGTGGGGACGCGCCGGTAGAGCGTGCCGTAGACGACCTGGAGCTCTACGCGGGCGAGTTGTTGGCCCAGGCACTGGTGGACGCCGAAGGCGAACGCGTTGTGCTGGCGGGCGTCGCGGAGCAGGTCGAGGCGGTCGGGCTCCGGGAAGGCCTCCGGGTCCCAGTTGGCGGCGGGAAGGGAGACGATGATTCCGTCCCCGGCGTGGATGACCTCGCCGCCGATCTCGATGTCCTCCAGGGCGATCCGGCGCTGGCCGGTGTGGGCGATGGTCAGATAGCGCAGCAGTTCCTCGACCGCTCCGGCCACGATCTTCGGATCGTCCGTCTCACGCAGCAGGGCGAGCTGCTCCGGGTGCTCCAGCAGCGCGAGGGTGCCGAGCGCGATCATGTTCGCGCTGGTCTCGTGCCCGGCGATGAGCAGGATGACGGCCATGAGGGACGCCTCACCCATGGTCAGTTCACCGGCCTTGACCAGGGCCGCCAGGTCGGACAGCGTGTCTTCGGCCGGGTTCTCCGTCTTGGCATGGATCTGTCGGGCCAGGTACTCGCCGAGGGCGACGCTCGACTCGCGGTCCTGCTCGGCCGACGACGTCTGACTGACCGCGACGGTGGCGTGGTACTGGAAGAACTCGTGGTCCTCGTAAGGGACTCCGAGCAGTTCGCAGATCATCAGCGTCGGAATGGGCAGACCCAGTACCTGGACCAGGTCGGCCGGCTTCGGTCCGGCCAGCATCGCGTCGATGTGCTCGTCGGTGACCTTCTGGATGGCGGGGCGCAGGGCCGCCATCCGCTTGGCGGTGAAGGAAGAGGTCAGCATCCTGCGGAGCCGGGTGTGGACGGGGGCGTCCGTGTTGAAAAGCGTGTCGGGGTGGTGGTGCGCGTTCTCCGCCATGGCCTTCTTCGGGAACGGAAAGCCGGGCCGCTTGTCGTCGACGCTGACGCGGGGGTCGCCGAGGACGGCCCGCAGGTCCTCGTGGCGGGTGATGAGCCAGGGCGTGCTGCCGTCCCAGATTCGCACCTTGCTGATCGGCTTCTCCTCGCGGATCTCCGCGAGGGCCGGCGGCGGCGCGAACGGACAGGCGGCCGACCTGGGCGGCACGAACTCGGGGACCTCTTCGGCCGTGTCGCTCGCGGTTCCAGTCAGTGTCTCAGCCATGTCACTCCTCGGTGGGGGGCTCCCTCGGAACGGGGAGCGGGGTCTCAGAGGGGCTCTGGGGCCTATGAGATCGGAGCAGACTGACGGCTTCGGGCCACTTCACTGACGGGAACCTGACGTGACTCGGATCACGCGTAGGCGCCCCACATCCGGGCGTCGGCAGGCCATGACGCGGCATGGCATGACGCGGCGGCGAACGGACCTCAATCCTGCGCGGTGGGACGCACGACGATGTCACCCACGTCGACACCGTCCGGCTGCTCGACGGCGAAGGCGACGGCGCGAGCCACCGCGGCCGGCGGGATCGCGATGCTGTCCATCTTTTCGACGATCTGGACCTTCACCTCGGAATCCATGCGGTCGGCGAAGTCCGTACGGACGAACCCCGGCGAGACGACGGTGACGCGCAGGCCCTCGCCGGCCTCCTGGCGCAGGCCCTCGGAGAGGGTACGGACGGCGTTCTTCGTGGCGGCGTACACCGACTGGAGCGGAGTGACGCGCAGTCCGGAGGTGGACACGATGTTGACGAAGTGCCCGAAGCCCTGCTCCCGGAAGACCGGCAGCGCTTCGGCGATCCCGTACAGCACGCCTTTGAGGTTGACGTCGATCATCTCCTCCCAGTCCTCGACGCGGAGGTCGTCCAGGGGGGAGATCAGACCGACTCCGGCGTTGCTGACGAGGACGTCGAGCTTGCCGTACCGCTCGCGGGCCAGCCATACGAGGCCGGACAGATCCTCGCGCCGCGTCACGTCCGTACGGACCCAGGCGGCCTCACCGCCCACCTTTTCGATACGGGCGGCCAGGGCCTCGAGACGCTCCGCACGGCGCGCCCCGAGGACGACCCGGGCGCCGCGCTCGGCGAGCAGGAGCGCGGTCGCCTCACCGATGCCGCTGCCGGCACCTGTGATCGCCACTACCTTGCCTTTGATTCCTGACATGATCGACGGTCCTTTCGCAGGAGAGACGAGGGCAGGTCACATCCATGCCCTACAGTGAAAGTGGAGGCGCCGCCACTTCACCCACCCTAAGCGGAGGCGCCGCCACTTAGCAACGGGAGAGCAAGGAGCGACGCCGATGGCCCGCGATGCAGAACGTCCACTGAGGGCTGACGCACAGCGCAACCGGGACAAGATCCTGGCCGCCGCTGTAGACGTGTTCACCGAGGAGGGGCTGGACGCGCACTTCGAGCGCATCGCCAAGGAAGCGGGCGTGGGCACCGGCACCCTCTACCGCAACTTCCCGACCCGGGAGGCCCTGATCGAGGCCGCGTACCGCAACGAGGTGGCCCGGCTGTGCGAGGCCGTCCCCGAGCTCCTGGGGACGATGCCGCCCCGCGAGGCCCTACGCGCCTGGACGCGTCGTTTCATCGACTACGCCACCGCCAAACTGGGCATGGCCGACGCCCTACGAGCGGTAGTCGCCTCGGGAACCAACCCCTACGCCGAGAGCCACGAGCTGATTCAGGCCGCCCTCACCTCCCTCATGAACGCCGGAACCGCCGCCGGCACGATCCGCACCGACATCAGCCCGACCGACATGTTCGCCGCCCTCGCCGGCATCGCCCTCACCTCGGCCGGCCCCGACCAACGCGAACAGGCGGAACGCCTCCTCGACCTCACCCTGGACGGGCTGCGACCGACGCCGCCGCAGGTGCCCGACAACTGACGCCGATGCTCCATGCGGTGCGTCCGGCGCCGGACGGGGTCGGCGGGTGAGCGCTGGGCACCGACGGACCCGGTGGTCATCCGGGCCACAACGCCAAGGAAAACGCGGCGACTCGTACCCACCCTCGACAACCAGCGTGCTTTGCCTGAGCAGTTCCGTCAGGGAAACCGGCCACGAGACCCCGTGGCCCCTCCCGACAACCGGCGACGCCAACGAAATCGAGGCCGCACTGCGCAACCATGTGGCAGCTGCCGAACCGAGTGACCCCCGCCCACACCACGTCCCAGCGATACTGCTCAACAACCTCGCCGCGGGCCTACCTCCTGCGCCGCAGCGTCGCCGAGAGGTGGTGCTGCAACGGCTGCCCCACCGCCGCGAGCTCGTGGACGAACGTGAGCGTGTCGTCGTCGGTCAGGGCGTAGGTCCGGCGGGTTGCGTTGACCTCCTTGGCCGTGGGCGTGAGGGCAACCTCGTGGGTGGAGAGGTCGACCGTGTTGTCGGCCGCACGGCCCACGGCGATCTCGGCGATGCCGGTGGGCTGGGTGATCAGGGCCTCCACCCGGCCGTCGGGCTGCAGCCGCCACCAGCCGCTCTCCCGAGCCGACGGGCGCAGCGGTGCGCCGTCGGCGTCCAGCAGCCAGGCCCGGGCCTCGTACCGGAGGAAGGGGCGGCCGTCATGGCTGAAGGTGACCTCCTGCGCGTACGCGAACTCCCCGGCGAGCGTGGGATACCCGCCGTGACCCCGTCCGTGCCAGGTACCCAGGAGTCCGATCACCGGCGCGAGAAGCGCGTGCGGGGTGGGTGCTTCATCCGGTCGGTGGACGTCGGGGTACGGATACTCCGGTGCGGGGTCGAACACGGTGTGCGCTCCTGGGTGGGATCGGGGCCGGTGCCGGATCGCAGCCTAGGTTGTCGATGTCGATACACGCGGGGACGGGCGGGAAGGGCTGTCCTACTACCCATCACGGCCGCAGTCCTGGGACGCACGAACTCGTCGGCGGACGCGGTGGACAGCACGGTCGCCGTGAACACGGCGGGCGCCCAGCCAGCCTCCCTGTACATACGTTCGCGCAGTGACTCGGCTCCACGCGGCGCGGCATGCCGCAGACCACATGCACCACGACATCTCGGCCACCATCGTCCAATGCGACCGGCTACCGGGCGGAGTCCCGCACGGTGCGGCTGCACAGTGGCAGCCGTGCCGAGAGCGGTTTCACGCCCGCCGGAGCAACTGACCGCCGTCCGCGTCGCCTCCCCCGGGTTCCCGGATCCGAAGGAGGTGTGCGACGGCAGCCCCGCGGTCGTACGTCCGGGCTCAGCCCGTCATGGTGGACTTCGCGCCTGACGGGGTGACGGCGTACCACGTATTGCCCTTGGCCTGGCCGTTCGTCTGTCCGGCCTGTGTGTCGCCCACGTATCGGTACAGCGGCCAGCCGCCGAGGGTGAGCTGCTTCATGCCGTTCCGGTGGACCGTGCCGAGCAGGCTCTTCTCGACCCCCATGGTCTGTACGGAGTCCTGCACAATGACGGGGATCCACGTCTTCGTACACGCGCCGGCGCACGTCCACTTGGACGGATTCGCCTCGTCCTTGTCGTAGCGGTAGAGGGTCATCCCCTTGTCGTCGGTCACCACGCTGCTCGTGCCGTTGACCGTCCTGGCCATCACCATGGTGGTTGCGGCCGTGTGCCCGCTGCCGGAGTCACCACTGGCGGCCGGTGCGGAGGGCGCGGGTTCCGCGGCGGTCGCAGCGGAGGTCGCGGATTCCGACGCGGCCGTGGCGACCGGAACGGCGCTGCCGGGGCTCGTACCGGTGGAGGTCTTTTCCGTCGAGCTGCCGCACGCCGCCAGAAGGAACGCGGAGGCGAGCCCTGCGGCCGAGAGGAGGACGATGCGTCGCTGGATCACGGAGTTTCCCTTCGGCGGTCGTTCTACTTACTCCCTTAGTACGTTGAGCAACTCCCGCCCGCTCAGCCACCGGTGGCACATGGCGAAGCCTTGACCGACTGCGACGGAGAACTCAGGAAGCTCAGTTGGCGGTCAGCCGACGCCGGGCGGGCGCCCGGCGCGGCCGGCGGGCGTGCAGGAGCAGGTACTGAGCGACGAAACCCACGGCCGCCGTGCAGCCGACCAGGACGAGGCGGCGTTCACGGCTTCGCCTGGCGGCCCACGTTTCGCAGAGCCCTGCGCAGGGCGGTCATCTCTTCCTCCGACATGTTCTCCACGAAGTGGAGCAGCGCGGCCGAGCGGTCCTTGCTCTCCCCCAGGCCGTCCTCCATGAGCGCGGCGGCGTAGGCCTCACGGCTGCGGACCGGCGCGTACAGCCAGGCGCGGCCCTGCTTGCCCCGCAGCAGCCAGCCCTTCGTGTACAGGATGTTGGTGACGGTCATGACCGTGGTGTACGCGATGGGGCGGGTCTTGTTGATGTCGTCGACGACCTCACGCACGGTCGCCGGACGGTCCCACGTCCAGAGGCGATCCATGATCTCCGCCTCGAGATCCCCCAGCCGCCGCATGGCCCGGCTCCCTCACGCCACCGAATACGTAGAGCCATAGTAGACGGCTGACCTGTCGCATTTCCGTGGGCAACATGCTCAGCGGCCCTTGACGGCATGCAGAAGTGTGATGCCGAGCCACGGGCCGCCGTACCAGTAACCGGGGCCGAGTCCGCGCAGCGTGCCCTGGCCGATGTGCTCGGCGTACTTCCTGGCCATGGGCCAGAAGTCGGCGACGAGCAACTGCCCGCCCGGGCGCAGCACCCGCATGGCCTCGTCCACCGCACGGTATCGCCCCTCGGACGACGGGATGTTGTGGATCGCCAGCGCGCTCGTCACGACGTCGAAGGAGTCGTCCGCAAACGGCAACGCGGTCATGTCGGCCGTACGTACTTCCACCCGGTCGGCGACCCCTGCCGCAGCGGCGTTGGCGAGCGTGGCTTCGGGCCGGTTGCCGCTCTGGTCCTTTCCGGACCACAGGTCCACGCCCACGGCGTGTCCCGTCGGCAGCCGCCTGGCCGCCTCGATCAGCACCGCGCCGCGACCGCAGCCCAGGTCCAGCAGCTGCTCGTCACCCTTCAGGCCGGCCCGGTCCAGCTCCTGCCTCCAGATGCGGAGCTTGCCGTGCAGTGTCGTGTGCAGGTAGATGCCGGTGCTGGCAAGCAGTACCGTCCCCGCGGTCACCATCGCGTTCCGCCCTGGCCGCCACCGGCCGGCGGCCAGGCAACAGGCCGCGCCGACGGCGCCGAGTGTCGCGGGGAACGCTGGAGCGTCTACGCCGTAGCGCGGCCGTTGAAAGCGCGGCGGTGGGGAGTCATCCCGGTTCTTGGACATACGCGCAGTGTCACAAGCTCGACTGCCGGGCGGCTTGTAGAAATGTTCCCCCGTGGCCGACGCGCCACCGGCCTCGCGCCTGCCGGATGCAGACCGTCGGGTGTCGGGTACAGACCGTCGGGTGCAGGCCGTCGAGTGCAGGCCGTCGGGTCAGGACTTGGACAGGTACTCGGGGGCGGCCCACGCGACGTCGTCGACCGCAAGCCACGGCGCAGCCGCGACGGCCGTGGGCGTCACACCGGCGAAGGCCATGACATCCCGATGGAGGTGGGACTGGTCGACGTAGCCGATCTCCGCCGCCACCCGTGCGGCGCTGTGCCCCGCGGCCAGACGGTGGGCCGCGTGGTCGAAACGGACAAGCTGAGCAGCGCGCTTGGGGTGGAGACCGATCTGGGCGCGGAACCGGGACCACAGTCGCTTACGGCTCCAGCCGACCTCGGCTGCCAGCCGCTCGACCCGGACCCCTCCCAGGTTCGTCACCATCTGCCGCCACACGAAGGCGACTTCGGGCTCGATCGCTCGGCCTGCCTCGTGTCGTCGAACGAGCGCCGCCTCCGCGATCGCGAACCGGTCGCCCCATGACCTGGCAGCGCGCAGTTGCTCTTGGGTTCGCGCGGCATCACGGCCCCAGAGGTCATCGAGGGAGACCACCGTCCCGCCCAACTCCGAAGAGACGCCCAGCACGGCGTGCGCGATCACCGGCGACAGCCGCACCTGCAGGCACTCGATGTCACGGCCGCGCCCTCGAACGCCGCTGGGCACGAGTCCGACGACGACACTGCCGTTCTGCTGTCGGCCGTTGCTGTCGTCGACGGTGAACGGCTCGTCGCCGAGGCTGACGGCCACCGTGACAGCCGGGTACGGGATCACGCTCAGGTCGAAGAACTCCGTGGTACGAGCGCTGAATCCGGCCATGCTGACCCCTGGCAGCAGGCCGGGCCGGGACGGGGTGGCGATGTCCCACACCGCCGCAGCGTCATGAGCCGACTCGGCGGATCGCATGTCGTCAAGCTACGCGACATTCGTCCAAGACGGGATATCGGAGACGCGACGACACTGACGGCTTCCGCAAGCACCGCGGACCAGAAGGGACCGCTCGTGAGGCTCTCGCCGATTGACCCGTTCGACCCGTTCACGCCGGCCGTCGAACTCGCCGCAGCCATACGACGAAAGGAGGTGAGCCCGGTCGAGGTGGCCGACTGTTATCTCGAGCGGATGGACGAGCTCGACCCCCGGCTGAACGCCTTCTGCCACCGGGCCGACGACGACGTCCGCAAAGCCGCGGCTGCCGCGGCCGATGCGGTGGCGCGGACCCCGTCGGCGGAAGACCTCCCGCCGTTCCTCGGCGTCCCGCTGCCGATCAAGGACCTGCTCGACGTGGCCGGATGGCCCACCACCCATGGGTCCGCCGGTGCCGGCCGGGCGCCGGCCGCGGCATCGGACCCGGTCGTGCGACGGTTCGTGGACGCGGGGTTCATCCTGCTCGGCAAGACCACCACGTCCGAGTTCGGTGCCCTGCCCTTCACCGAGAACGAAGCCCTGGGCATCTCGCGCAGCCCGTGGGACCCGGATCGCACGCCGGGCGGATCGTCGAGCGGAGCGGGCGCTGCCGTCGCCGCCGGGATGGCGCCCATCGCCCACGCCGAGGACGGCGGCGGGTCGATCCGCATCCCCGCGTCGTGCAACGGTCTCGTCGGGCTCAAACCCACCCGCGGCCTGGTCACCAACGCGACCGTCAGCGTCGAGGGTCTCGGCACCAGCGGCGTGCTCACCCGCACGGTGGCCGACACCGCGGCCGCCCTCGATGTGCTGGCGCGCCATGATCCGGCCGCGTGGTGGTCACCCCCGACCCCGCACAGGTCCTTCGCCACCGCGATGCAGACGGACCTGCCGACCGGGCTGCGGATCGGTGTGCTCACGGACTCCCCGATCGACGGGATACACGTGCACCCGGCGTGTACTGAAGCCGTCACCGTCACTCTTCGGACGCTCGAATCGACCGGTCACGACATCGTCGACACTCGCCTCCCGCTCCCCCCGACCGACGAGCTGGTGGCGGCCTTCACGACCATCTGGAACATCGGCGCCAGCGGAGTCGCGCTGGCGGATCCGGACCGGGTCGAGCCCCACAACCGTGCCCTGCGGGACGCGGCACGATCGATCGACTCGTGGTCCTACGCGGAAGGGGTGCGGAAGACCCAGCAGTTGTCGCGACGCATCGTCGAGGGCTTCGTCGCCGGCTTCGACCTCCTGGTCACGCCCACGATGGCGTGCCTCCCGCCGCTCGTCGGTGCCTGGCGGGCAGGCTCCGACGCCGATCCCCTGACGGCACTGCGGAACAGCTACCCGATGGGGGTGTTCACGTCGGTGTTCAACGTGACAGGCCAGCCGGCGATCTCCGTCCCCGTCCACCACGACGACGCCACCGGGTTGCCCGTCGGAGTCCAGATCGTCGCCGCTCCGTGGCGGGAGGATCTCCTGCTCCAGGTGTCTCGCACCCTCGAACTGGCACACCCCTGGACCTATCGCCGCCCGCCCGTCAGCTGAGTAGGGAGGGAGTCAGTCCGCAGGGAATGGCTGAGCATCTGCTCCCGCTCGGAAAGTGCCTGGAGCCGGTATTCCTTGGGGGAGAGCCCGTAGGCGGTGCGGAAGGCGCGGGTGAATTCGGAGGCACGGGGGAAGCCCCAGCGGGCGGCGACGGCGTGGATCGGCGTGGTGCGCAGCGAGGAGTCGGCCAGGTCGCGGCGGGCGCTCTCCAGCCGCTGGCGGCGGATCCAGGCCGCGACCGTCTCGCCCTGCGACTGCTGCTGAAAGATCCGGTACAGGTAGCTGCGGGAGATGTGGTGCGCGGCGGCGATCGCGGGCGGCGTCAGCTCCGGGTCGTGGAGGTTCTGCCGGATGAACGCCTGGATGCGTTGTGCTGTGGCACGCTGGCGGGTCTCCTGCGGAAGGGCGGCCTCTGCGTCCAGTACTTGGGCGAACCAGGCCGACACCAGGTCGAGTACGACCGTACCCAGGCGTGGCGCGTCGGACGGCTGAAGGGTTTCGGCCTGCCGGTCCAAACCGACGAGGAATTCTGTCAGCAGAGCCCCGGTACCCTCCCGCCCCGACAGCCCCCGGCCCAGCAACTCCCGGACCATGCGCGGCGGCAGGGGCAGCAACGCCTTGGGGAAGTCCACGCCCACCCCCTTGACGGCACGGCGATCCCTGTCGTCCGCCGGCCGGAGGTCGTACGGCCGCGAGCCGTCGACCATGTGCAGGTCACGCGGGCCGAACGTGTCGGTCCGCCCGGCGTGCTCGAGAGCCAGTCCTCCATCGAGCAGCAGCGTCAGGTGGTACGACTCGGGGTCGGACCGCCGCACCATTTTCCCGCTCCGCCGGTAGCGGGTCGGCAGGAACGACGACGGCCATACGGTCACCGGCCCCAGCTCCATCAGCCGGTACTCCGCCCAGTAGTCGGCGGTGTGAGCACTGACCAGGTCGCTCGATCGCGTCCGGCCGACCAGTTCCCGCCAGTACTCGAACCTGTCCTCCGCAGGCACGTCCTCGCTTCGGAACACGGTCCCGATCATTCCGTCTCAGCTCCCCTGGCCCCAAGACCGTGGCCACCCATGTCCACACCTGAGCTACTTGGCTGCGCGCATCAGCAGATGGCCATGGCGGAACTGGCGTTCCTGCTCGCGCGGCGCACGCAGCATCCGGCCGACCTCCACGAACCCGGCTTCACCGGCCAGCCCGGCGAGGTCGTCGATCGGCCATCGGTACGCCGTCACCACTTTGTGGTCGAACGCTGTGACCGGCTCACCCTCCGACTCGAAGAACGCGAGCGAGAGGTGTCCGTCAGGCGCGAGTATCCGCCGGAACTCGGCGAAGTACGAGGGCACTTCCTGCGGTGGGGTGTGGATGACCGAGTAGTAGGACACGATGCCGTTCAGCCGGCCGTCGGCCAGGTCCAGGGCGGCCATGGAGCCGACCTCGAACCGCAGGTCCGGGTATGCCTCCCGGGCGAGATCGATCATCACCGGCGACAGGTCGACGCCGAAGACATCCAGCCCCAGGTCCCGCAGGTGCGCGGTGATGCGTCCCGGGCCGCATCCCAGCTCCGCGACGGGCCCGGCGCCGGTGGTCCGTACGAGGTCGGCGAACGCGGCGAGCATCGCGCGATCCAGCGGAAGAGCGTCGAGATCATTACGGAAGAGTTCGGCGTAGCGTACTGCGACGGCGTCGTAGGCATCCGCTGTCGCGCCGAGATGCGAGGAGGGTTCGGTCACAGAGGAGGGTTCGGTCACAAGCGAGGACACTAGCTCGTCGCGCGGGGCCATCTCATCGAGGGCAGACAGGAGTTGGTAGAAGCCCTGTTCCATGCGGAGGGGGCACGGGGGGCGGCAATGCCCAGGCGGCGGCCTTGCTGCGCGGGATCGGGGGTGGGCCGGCGGTCCGGCTCCGGGTCATTGGGTGCGGTGGTGGCGGAGGGCCGGCAGGGCCAGGAGGACGCCGAGGACGAGCGCGGCGGCGACGACGCGCAGGATGCCGCCGAAGCCGAGGCCGGCCAGAGCTCCGGTGAGCTGCGGGCCCAGGCTGGCGCCGATGAACATGCTGCATCCGTAGAGGGCGACGGCCGCGCCGCGGGCGTGCGGGGCCGTGGCGTTGATGGTCTCGACGACGGCGGGTGCCGCTGCCGCGACGGCTGCCACGAACAGGAGCAGGGCAATGGCCAGCGGCACGGTGTGACCGCCGAGGAAGGAGCCGGCCGCGACGGTGAGGGCGGCCAGCGCGAAGGCGAGGACCGCGCGCAGGGGTGCGGCCAGGCGCTGAAGCACACGGGCGAGCACGGGGATGGCGATCAGGGCGGGCAGCGCGCTGGCTCGCAGGGCGAGGATCGCGGAGGAGTTCCCGGCGATGCCGGCCGGCCCGGCGATGGCCACCGCCGTGTAGACGGCGACGAAGGAGGCCATCAGGGCCACGGTCGACAGGTAGAGGGCGACCATGCGCGGCCGGCGCAGTAGTCGCGGCATCGCCGCGAACGCCTGGCTCAGCCCGCCGCCGGGGCCATGACGGAGGGTGGGCCGAAGGACGCGGCGCACCGGGATCAGGCTCAGGGCCATGAGGGCGGCGCCGAGCCAGAAGACCGCGCGCCAGCCGAGCCCCTCCGCGACGGCCTGGGCGCCGATCTGCAGGAGCACGGCGGCGGCGAACATGCCACTGGTGATGCAGGTCAGAGCCGTGCCGCGACGCTGTGGCGCGATGTGGTGGACGACGTAGGAGAGCGCGGAGGGCGCGAAGGTCGCTGCGGTGAGTCCCTGCAGGCTGCGCAGGGCGATCACCGTGGGGAGGTTGAGGGCGGCGCTGACCGCCGGGGTGGCTGACGTGGCGGCCACGAGCCCGGCCGTGATCACGGCGCGCGAACCGTAGCGGTCCGACAGCGGACCGGCCAGCAGAAACCCGGCGGCGTAGGCGAAGCCGAACGCCGTCGCCGTCCAGGTGACCTGCTCTGGTGTTGTGCCGAGCGCGGTGGCCATGGGATGCAGCAGGGCCAGGACGGTGTACATCTGGCCGACCATCAGGACGCCGAGTGCGGTCAGCAGCGCGATGGTCGGGGCGGCGGGCGCCCAGGAGGGCGGCTGGTCCGGGGTGCTGGGCGCGGCCGTTGTGTGCCGGGGGGAAGTGATGGAAGTGGGGTGGGACATGGGAACTCCAGAAGGGGGCGTCTGGTCGCCGCCCCGCGTGTTTGTGCGCGGCACGATCGGCCGATGGCACCACCGGGAGCGGGTGAGTGCCCCCGGCCGCGGGAGGAACGGCCGGGGGACGATGGAGGGGAACGGTCGGGTGGCGGGGAGATGCTCAGGCGGCCGGGGTGTTCAGGACGTACTCGCGCGAGGCGTGCACCTCGCTGCGCAGGGCGGGCAGGTTGACGTCGAGGACCTGTCCGTCCCACTTGCGGGGCTCGCCGTTGATGAGGACGGCGGTGATGTTGCGGGCGTCGGAGCCCAGCACGAGGGTGCCGATGGGGTCGTTGAGCGGCATGTTGTTCAGGTCCTCGGCCTGGACGACCAGCAGGTCGGCCTTCTTGCCCGGGGTGAGAGAGCCGGTGACGCCGGCCAGGCCGTTGGTGCGGGCGCCCTGGAGGGTGGCGAAGTCCAGGACGTCGTGGGTGGTGATGCGGGAGAGATCGCCGCTCGTTCCGTACGCGGCGTTGACCGCGCGCATCCGCTGGATGGCGTGCAGGGCCCGCATCTGTGTGAACATGTCGCTGGCGAGGGCGACTTCGACGTCGATACTCAGGCCGGGGCGGATGCCGACGGACAGGGCCTCGTCGATGGCGGGGATCGCCGTCTCGAGGCCGATCTGCGCGTCGGACGTGGGGGCAAGGGCGACGGTGGTGCCGGTCTCCCCCATCGCCTTCCACGCCTCGGAGGTCAGTCCGGTGGAGTGGATGAGGGTGACGTCGGGGCTGAGAATGCCGTCCCTGGCCCAGCGCAGGACCGCCTCGGAGGAGGATGTGCCGAAGACGGCGTCCACACTCACTCCGATACCCAAGTCCTGTGCGACGCGGGCGAGTTCGGGACCGTAGGCGAGGGCCGGTCCGGCGATCTCGTCGGTGGCCAGGGTCGCCAGGCGCAGGGTGAGCAACTGGTCGTCGCTGCTGAAGTACCGGTCCTTGATACGGGTCAGGTCGCCGGGCCACTGCCGGTCCCATGTGCCGAAGTGCGGTCCCATGGAGGCGTGCACGCCGCGGATGCCGGTGTCGAGGAGGGCCTGGATGGCGGCGTCGGAGTGTTCGCGGGTGCGGGAGTTGTGGGAGAAGTCGAGCATGGTCGTGATGCCGCTGTCGATCGCGGTGAGCGCGGCCAGGCGGGTGCCGATGTACATGTCCTGGGGCCGGTAGACCGTGGCATAGCCGGCCAGGGTCGCCATGACGTAGCCGCCGAGGTCGTCGACGTCGGGCATGATCCGGCGCAGCTGGGCCTCCCAGGCGTGGCGGTGGGTGTCGACGAAGCCGGGGGCGAGGATCGTGCCCGTGGCGTCGACGACCACGGCGTCGCCCGCGCTCAGGCCGGGGCCGACCGCGGTGATCGTGTCGCCCTCGACAAGGAGGTCGCCGCGGTCGATGACACCGAGGTCGGGGTCCATGGTGACGATGGTCGCGCCGGTGAACAGGATGCGCCGCCGGTCGGCGGGCCGGCGCCGGAGCTCTTCGAGCACGGCGGCGCTGGTGGTGACGTTGACGTTCATGAGGGGTCTTGTCTCCGTAAGGGTGAGAGGGCCGGGAGGTTACGGGGGCCGGGGGGTAAGGGGGCGGGGAGAGTGAGCGGCCCGAAGAGTGGGCCGTACGCCGGGGAAGGGGGAAGGCGGAGAGGGCGCGGAGGGCGACCGGAGGGAAGGTCAGCCCAGCTTCATGACGTAACCCGCGTGGTGGAGTTCGTCGCCCTGGAACTCTCCGTAGGCCCAGAAGCCGAGGTCGTCCAGGTAGTCGATGCGGTCGCCGTCGATCCAGTACCGGCCCTGGTAGGCGTGCGGACGGCCGCCCCGGGTCTCGTCGTAGCGACCGTCGGCGGTGAGCTCCTGGTGCAGGAAGTCGTTCTTGTCGATCCAGACGCCGACGCGCGGGCTGCCGGTCAGGTCACCGGAGGCCGATATGCCCGCCTCGGGGGCGGCGGCCCGGCCGGGGGCTTCGGTGCCGACCCACAGGACGGGCCGACCGGCCGCGACGAGTGCGCGGACCTGCTCCGGCCGGGTCATGAGAGTGGCCACCGCACTCGGCACGTCGGCGGCGAACTCGTCGCGCACCACCAGGAAGTCGGAGGTGTTGCCCGGGGTCAGCGTCGCGACGTACTCCGAGCGGTGACCACGGCCGCCGGCCAGCGCGACAGTGTCCACTACCGCGGGGGCGATGGTCATGCCGGTGCAGTCGACGACGATCGCGTTGTCGTCCTGTGCCGCGGTGACGATGGCGGGGCCGACCCCTACGACCAGGGAGCCGACGAACAGCAGGTCGGCGCCGGTCATGGTCCCGATCAGCGGGTCCATCGTCAGGATGCGGGCGTTGGTGAACAGGACGGGACGCCCCTCGTCGTTCGAGAGGATCTCGTCGAGGGCGTTGGGGTTCCAGCTCACGGTGCCGGTGCCGGTGCCGGTGTCGGTGATGCTCATTGCATGCTCCCCAGTGGAGTCGGCGGCTGTTCAGCAGCTACTGCGGCTGCCTGACCACCAGGTTCGTCTCGCGATGGCATCGGAACCAGGCCGCCGTGTCCCCAGGTGTCAGGCACCCACCATCCGTCCAGCCGCGTGCGGCGGAGAGGGCCTGGGACGGTCTCGGGCGGCCCGCACCGCTGCCGCACCGCACGAAGAGCCCGGATGCTCGCGATACTGGGTGCGCGGCACCCAGGAAGCCCTCACCTGGGGAGACCGCGGCCTGGTTGTCACCGGCCGCCGGGCGGACCGTAGAGCCATGACCAGCAACGACACGCCCCGCGACCCACACCCGTACGTCGGGATGTGGGTGCCCGCGGACGGCTTCATCCGCCAGGAACTACTGCCGAACGGCCGCTACGACGAGGCCCGCGGCAACCGCCAGAGCGCTTACACCGGCAGCTACGCCGTCACCGGCAACCACCTCGATTACGTCGACGACACCGGCTTCACCGCGACCGGCGACGTCCGCGACGGCGTTCTCTTCCACGAGCACCTGGTGCTCTACCGCGAGGGCGACGAGCGCGCCCGGCGGCGAGCCTGACCACGACCAAGATCCACAGTTCGGCCTCTGCACCCTCCGCACCTTGTTCACCCCTTGACCGGCGGCCGACGCGGTTCGAACAACGACTCGCCGCGTCGGCTGCTGCCCTGTGAAAGGAGTCCCGGCCATGGCCATGTCGGTGCCCACGTCCATGTCCATCGGCCGGAAAGTCGTGCTGGTCACCGGCGCCAGCAGCGGCATCGGCGCGGCGACCGCCAAGCTGCTCGCCGAGCGAGGTCACCATGTCGTGCCCGGCGGCCGCCACGCCGAACGGCTCAAGGAAATCACCGAGGACATTCACGCGGCCGGCGGCAGCGCCGAGTACCACGCCCTGGATGTGACCGGTGCCAAACAGGTACGGGCCTTCATCGACTCCGCCTACAGTCGGCACGGCCGCGTCGACGTCAGCGAGATCATTGTCCGTCCCACGGCCAGCCAGACCTGAGCCGTTCGCTTACCCCGCCCCCGTCCCCGTGCGCGCCACGTCGAAGTCAGGTGTCGCTGAGAGCCCGGCCGGATTCTTCCTGCCGAGTCCGTGCGGATTCCCCACGGTCGGAATGGGAACGGAGTTCCGCGAAGGCAGCCGCGGTGGAACTGGCGGGTTCGGCCTGGTAGACGACCAGTTGCTGATGCGGAGCACCGTTGACCGTGAATGCCGAGAACTGGATCTCCAGAGCACCGACCTCGGGATGTGTGAGGTTCTTCGCCTGCTGGGTCTTGCCCTTCACCTCGTGCCGTGCCCACAGTTCGGCGAATTCCGGGCTCTTCGAGCAGAGCGTGTCGACGACCTCGGTGATCCGCGGGGAATCGGGATCGTATCCGTAGGCCGCGCGGATTTCGGCGACGCAGGAGTTCGCGGCCCTCTCCCAGTCCCGGTAGAAGCTGCGCCCGGCCGGGTCGAGGAAGACCATGCGGGCCAGGTTGTCGAACCGCTGGAATCCGCTGTGCAGGGCCGCGGCGAGCGCGTTGTGCGCCAGGACATCCAGGGCAGGTCCCAAAACGAAGGCGGGGGTGTCGGGCCAGCTGTCGAGCAGCCGGAGGAGCTGGGGGCTGATCCTGTCGTGCCCGGCGGAAGTGCTACGGCGCTCCTGAGGTGCCCTGGTGAGTCTGCGCAGGTGGTCGAGTGCCTCGTCGTCGAGGTGGAGAGCGGCGGCGACCGCGTCGATCACCTGCGGCGACGGGCTGGTCTCGCGGCCCTGTTCCAGACGCATGTAGTAGTCGGAGCTCACACCCCCGAGCATGGCGACCTCCTCGCGGCGCAGCCCCGGCACCCGCCTGCGGCCGTGCTCCGGCAGACCCACGTCCTGCGGCTTGAGCGCTTCACGCCGTGCTCTGAGGAACTCTCCCAAAGGAGTGCCGTCGCTCATGAACCCCACCTCATCATGATCCGGGTCATGGCGTCATTCTCCTTCGCGTCCGCCCGGATGGGGAGCCGTGATCCTGGCCCTGGCACACCCAGGAAACACCGGGCCGGGCCTTGTTCTCGCAGGGCCGCGAGCGCGTACTCGGGCCGCGAGCACGTACTCAGTCGGTGCCCCTCTGTCGGGGGTCCATATGTCGAGGCTAGGGCTCCGCGGCGCCTTGTTGCGGGGGCGAAGGTGGGCGCGCTTCACCTGGGAGCCGCGCACCCGGGACAACCGCGACCTGGTTGCTCCTCCAGCGCCTCACCAAGGTGGATGCATGACTTCCGCGTCCGCTTCTCGTTCTCGCGAAGTGCACGGGCTGGTCACGGCCAGAGCGCATGCCACCGTCCCCGACATGTCGGCCCCCGCTGGCGCTGTGCGCCTCGTACTTCATGGACGCGATCGGTCTGTCCGACGTCGGCGTCGCGCTGCCAGCCATCCAGCACGACCTCGCCATGACCTCGGGCTCTCTGGAGTGGATCATCTCCGCGTACGCCCTCGGCTACGGCGGCTTTCTGTTGCTGGGCGGCCGTGACGCCGACCTGCTGGGCCGATGCCGCGTCTTCATGGTCTCCGTCGCCGTGTTCGCGATCGTCAGCGCGCTGGGCGCCCTCGCTCCGACCGGCGGACTGCTCCTCGCCGCCCGTCTCGTCAGGGGCATCGCCGCCGGCTTCCTCGCCCCGCCGCGCTGTCCGTCATCACGACCAGCCGGTCCGAAGGCGCCGCCCGTGGGCGTGCCCTGGGCTGGTATGCGACCGCCGGAGCGAGCGGCTTCGTCAGCAGTCTCGTCCTGGGCGGTGTACTCACCGAGTCTCGTGGCGCCTGGTGTTCGCACTGCCGGTGCCCATGGCCATTGCCGCGCTGGTCGCGGCTCCCCGGGTGCTGCCGCCCGACACCCTCACGACGGAGCGCGCGCGGATCGATGTTCCCGGCGCACTGACCGCCACCGGCGGCCTGCTATAGCTCGTCTACGCGGTCGCGCAGGCGCCCCGGCACGGCTGGGCCTCCGCCTAGAGAGTCGGGCTGTCACCGCGGCCGGGCTGCTGCCGGCCGCGTTCGCTTCGCCCGGCGCAGCGTCCACGTCTGGACCTCTCCGGTGGCGGGGTGACCATGTCCATCGCCGACATCACCGACTTCGCGGCGCTGGACCCGTTCTTCCGGGTCATCCGGGAGGGGCTGGCGGGCCTCGTCGACGGTGAGCACTTCTTCGACCTCCTGGCCGAGGACGTGGTCTTCGAGTACGTGATCTCCGTACCCGGCTACCCGCGCCGGGTTCAGGGACGCCGCGTGGTTGCCGACCTGTACCGCGGCTACGGCGATGTCATGGTCCTGCACAGCGCGGACGGACTCGCTGTCCACCAAGACCTCCAGACGTCCGTGGTCGTGCTCGAGTACGCGGTGCACGGACGGGCGGTCCGCACCGGGCGTGCCTACGACAACCACTTCGTGTCCGTGATCACCGTCAAGGACCGCAGGGTGACGCACTGGCGGGACTACCTGGACCCCGTCGCCGTCTTCCGCGCCATCGGATGGCCGGCGGAGGATCGCTGGACGGGGAAGAGTTCGAACCTGCCGACAGGCCTGTAGGGCTTCCCGCCAGGCTCGAACCGGTGGACGGGGCTGTGTGGCCACCCGACCCGAGGCCGCGGGCGGGTCGGCCGCGCGGCCGCCTACTGTGGAGGCATGGGCGAAATCGTCGTCGTGTATGAGCTCGGCAAGCCGATGGCCAGACGTTCCTCCCCGGGGACACCGGCTGGTGAGGAACGGTCCGTCCGCAAGGTGCACGCCGCGCCCTCCGCCCCGGGGGCGCCCTCCTCGACGGGACCGCGGACCCTCTGCGGCAAGGACACCTTCGCCATGGAGACGGCCCGCTGGAAGCCCTCCGAGCACCCTGGGGCGCCCTGGCACCCCGCGGAGTATGCGTCCGTGGTCTGTTCCGACTGCGATGCCGTCATCGAGACCTGACCGGCGTAACCTGACCGGCGTAGCGGCTGCCTGACGTCGCTGCGCTGTCGGAGGAGTCCGCCACTGTCCTGTATCCACACGCTCGTTTCAACGGCCTCCGGGGGAATCGCTCTTCCGCTCGCCGACTTCGGAGCATGCGGCTCCGGACGGGCCCACTCCGTATCCGTCGGATCCCCCGCCGCACGGCGGAGGATCCCATCGGAGGCTGCCGGCCTCGACAGCCTGCAGCACCCGCCTTCTACCGCTCACCGCCCTTGTTCCACGCACTCCTTGAAATGCTCCAGATCACTGCGGACGAGCCGTTCGATCGCGTTCGCCTGGGCGAATCCCTTCAGCCCGCCGAAGGTCTCCCTGATCGTGTCGGGGTCGTACTCGAGCCGTGCCTGGATCCGGGTGCTGTTCTGGTCGATCGGCTGCAGCGAGAAGGAGCCCGCCAGTTCGGGGTCGCCAGTGGTGTGCCACTCCATCACGCGTTCCCCCTTGCGGTCGGAGATCTCGGCCTCGAACTCCCTGGCCCGGCCGCGGACCTCGACGTCCACACGCGCTCGGCCCCCCGCCTCCGTACGGACCTCGCGCACTCCTTCCACGAAGCGCGGATAGTTCTCCACCCGGTGGAGGTCGTCCCAAGCCTTGTCGATCGGAACTCCGACGTCGACGCGTTCTTCGAGGGTGCTCATGGCCCACCTCCAAGTTTCGACTCATGACGCATGGCCCTCTGCGTCCAGTGTGCGCCCGACACCGGCCCATCGGCCGACACGCGAGACGGACTGACCACCATGTGACAGGCCAGTGCGGTTGATGCAATGTTGAAACCCCTCTGTGTGTCTCCGTTCGCGTCCGACACATGCCATGTGGGACGGGGGGTGCGAGCGAAGCCGATCGACCTCGGGAAGTCGCGCAGGCGAAGGGGCGACGGGTCGTGGCCGAGGACTGCTTCACCAAGCGGATCGACGGTACGCCCGCGTATATGACGGTGGAGAGGCCGGCCGGCGGTTCCGTGCAGGTCGAGATCCTCGGGGACCGCGACGACAGCCACTGGTGCTGAGCGCGCCCCGGCCGGTGCGGGAGCCGCAGTCCCCGGTGGCGGCGGTGCCGGGTGGGGTGGTCAACATCGGCCAGTCGGCAAACTGACCGACGCCACGCCCGGGCACCACGCCCGGGCACACGTCCCAGGCCCCGTGGTCCCGTCGACCCGACGGGACCACGAGGCCTGGACAGGGCGGAGGCCATCCGGCTGCCGCGGTCCGGCACACCCGGCGTCGGCCATGCCCGGCGGCTTCCTACGGGTCCCGGACTCGGTGCCCAGAAAACCGAAAGCCGCGGGACGACCGGTCCCGGCGCATGCTGGTGCCATGGACGTGCACCCTCCAGTGGTCGTGCATCCGCCGGAGTCGGACGGGGGGCGACGGGTGACGATCGACGGCGAGCCCATGGGCACCGCGTACAGCCTGTTCGACGTGCTGGACTTCCTGCACCGTGCGGGTCTGCCCGCCGAGGACCGCGCCGTCGACGACGCCGAGCTGATCGAGTGGCGTGGCGGCGGACCGTACGACTGGAACAACACGGCGTAGCCACCGTCACCCACTCTGTCCGCCCCGCCGTGTAATCGCCCCATGCCCACTCCGCGGCCCACTGCGCCTGAACGGCGCGGGCGACGCCCGCCACAGCCCCGCCGGCGATCGCTGCCGCCAGTACGCCCACAAGGTCCGACTGGAGCACGGCCTCCTCATGCTCCACGGGTTTCGATGTGACTGCGCCGTGTCGTGACCGGGCCCGCATACAGGTATGTGAGGGCGCCCACATACGGGCATTCGGGTGGGCGATGTCGCTACCGGTGGTCCCGCTGGTCCCCTTCGACGACGGTGTGCTCCGCCTCCGCGATCACCGTGCCGTTCCAGATGGCCCTCATCATGGCCGCTTCCCGCCGTCCCCGCCCCCTACTCGCCTCCGATGCGTACGACCGCCAGCGTGATGTTGTCGGGCCCGCCCGCCGTAATGGCGGCCTTCCACAGCTCGAAGGCCGCCCGGCCGTCGTCGTGCTCCCGCATCACCGCGTCGAGCACGTCCGTCGTCACCGGGTCGGTCAGGCCGTCTGTGCAGATGAGGTAGCGGTCGCCGGGTGACAGCGACACCGCCGTCACATGAGGACGGATGGCGCGGTAGCCGGGCGTACCGCCGAGGCACTGGGTGACGACGGACGTGGTGCGCTCCCCAGGTTCGAGCGGCGGGCTGTCGTCGACGCTCACCTGGCGCAGCCCCTCGCGGGAGGCCGCGAGGACCCGGCTGTCACCCACGTTGAACGCCAGCAACGAGCCGGGCTGTACGACGATGCCGGCGACGGTCGTCCCCATGATGGCCAGCTCGCTTCCGGCGCCGCCGGCGGCCAGGTACACGGCGCGGTTGCAGGAGTTCAAGGCGTCGCGGACGGCGTCCTCGCTGCTGAGGGTGGGACCGATCGACGCGATCCGGCGGGCGGCCAGGGCGCTGGCCACGTCGCCGCCGGGATGTCCGCCGAGCCCGTCGGCGACGGCGACGACGAGGGGCGTCCCCAGCGGGAAAACCAGGGTCTGCGGACTCTCGGTCACGGTGGCGCACAGTGTCCACGGTCCGACGACGAGGCTGTCCTCGTTCCGCTCGCGGAGCAGCCCGGGGTGGCTCAGAGCACTCACTGCGACGTACGACATGGAGCGCCACCGCCTTCCTGCGCCGGAACACCGCCGGAGGCCGGGCCCCGGACCTGCTGACACTCGCACACGAGGTCCTCACGGCCGGATCCAGCTCGCGCGCAGCCACCCGGCCGAGCCCGCTGACCGGCCCTGTCTCAGTGCGGGAAGCCTGCAACTCCGCCGGGAGCACGGACGCCTCCCCGGCGAGGTACTGGTGCGTCAAACCGACCACCGCCCAATCGGCGAGCGGGGCGACAGCACCATTCTCCGCTCCGGCGCGCCCTCCGGCCAGCCTCCACGGACGGCCGCGGTGGCCTGCCGTGGCTCGAGGGTTGCGGCTGTGGCGATGGCGACTTGACGTGCTCCCCTAAGGTCCAGGGATTCCGGCCTGGGTCGTCTGACCTTTCCGGGGGCTTCCTGCTTCAAGGCGCTGTGCCGGGACTTTCGTCCTGGTCTTACCGGCGCTCTGCGAGGCGTTTGGCGTCTCCGCCCGTCCGGCGGCGACGATACGGCGTCCTTCGAAGAGGACGTTGCGGGCTGCGTTGTGGTCGCGGTCGTGCACGGTGCCGCACGCGCCGCACGTCCACTGCCGGACGTGCAGGGGCTTGGGGCCGTCACGGAATCCGCAGGCCGAGCAGACCTGAGAGGACGGGAATGCGCGGTCCACCTGGGCGAAGGTGCGGCCGTGTCTGACCGCCTTGTACTCCAGCATGCCGACGAACGCGGACCATCCCGCGTCGTGCACGGACTTGGCGAGCCGGGTGCGGCCGAGGCCGGACACCTCGAGGTCTTCCACGTACACCGCTTGGTTTTCGCGGATGATCTGTGTGGATGCCTTGTGGTGGAAGTCCCGGCGCCGGTCCGCCATCCTGGCGTGCTGGCGGGCGACCTTGATGCGGGCCTTGGCCCTGTTCTTCGATCCCTTGGCCTTGCGGGACAGCTCCCGCTGAAGGCGCTTGAGTTTCTTCTCCGCCCGGCGCAGGAAGCGGGGGCTGTCGATCTTCCGGCCGTCGGGCAGGACGGCGAAGGCGGACAGGCCGAGGTCGATACCGGACTCCGCCTCCATGCAGCTCTCTGGTCCCGGTTTTATCAAGGGGCAGGGTCAAGGGCCCTGTCGATTCCGGAGCACGAATCCCTCCCTCTTCGGGACGCTTTTCACCGAAGGGCTTCACAGGGCCCAGTGGCGGAAAGCTTCGATCCATTCGGCGCCCTCGGGCGGAGGCTCGGGCAGCGGGAGGTCTCGCAGACCTATGGGTTGGAGGATCTGTCCGCGGCGGCAGATCGCTACTACTCCGCTGCCTGGTCGCAGGTCGATCTCCTCGACGATGACGTCGACTCCCAACACTTCGGTGGTGAAGGGCACGGTAACGCGGTCGCTGAGCACGGCATGGAAGCCGACCAGCTCTTCGTCCTCGCCGTAGGCGTCAACGAGCGCCTCGGCGATCATGGCGTCGAGGTCCTGGTCCGACAGACCCTCCACTGTGTGGTCCTTCCCTGCGAGATCAGTTCCTGGCCGAGGCGCCGCAGCACTTCTTGTATTTTCGGCCCGAGTCGCACCAGCATGGCCCGTTCCGCGGCGGGGGCCAGGCTAGCGACTCGTCCGGGTGGGCGCGCACCACATGCCTGCTGAACGCGCGGCGGGTGCCCGGGGTGTCGGCATCGCGCCCTTCACGGACGGCGAACTCCTCGTACGCGGCCAGGGTGGCGCTGACGATATGCACCCGGGCGGCGCCGGCCTCCGCGTAGGTGCGCGCGTCGGTCTGCAACCGCTGTGCGTAGGCGGTGTAGTCGTCCCCGTAGGAGTCGGTCGACTCGGGCCAGCGGGTGCGTACCGCGGCGAAGTCCTCGCGTACCCAGCGCAGCACGATCCCGTCGAAGGCCGCTGTGTCCTCGGGCACCTCCACCGGCCTCCCCGACGGCAGCCCACTCAGTGACCGGTCCAACTCTTCGCCGAATTCCCGTAGTTCGGCGTCGGTCTCGGCTTCGGCGGCCAGGTCGTCGTCGGTGGGCTCCAGACCGAGGTCCCGGCGCAGGAGAGCCCGACTGATGCGCAGCTCGCGGCGCAGTCGGGCGGCCTCGCCGCCACCGGTCCCCTCGTTCTCCCGCGCTGCGGGGTGTGCCAGGGCGGCCAGGCACCAGTCAAGGGCCCGTTCGGACCTGCCGATCTCCCCGAGCATGTCGACCATGTCGTCGAAGACCTGCAGATCGGCCACGGCCTCATCGGGCTGCTCGGTCAGCTCCTTGCGCAGGGCTTGCTCGGCCTGTTCGGCGTCCCGCTCGCGGTCCTGCGCGTAGAGCGTCTCCACCACCCCGATCTGCGCCTGTCGGCCGGCCGCGCCGCTGAGTTTCGTCGCCCGAGTGAACAGCTCCAGCGCCTTTGCGTCGTCGCCGGCCTGCTGCTGCTCGCCGCGGGCGGTCAGCCATCCGGCGTGCACCAGGGCGCGGCCCTGGTCCGGATCCCCGGGGTGCTCGTCGGCCCACTGTTCACACTGCGCCGCCGTCGGCTGTCTGCCCACCGTCGCGAGGAACTGCTTGTGCGGGGAGTCGACAGCTTGGACAGGTGAAGGGGATGCGCCGCTCATACCGCGACCCTACCGAGGACCGGCAGCCCAACTCCCCTTTCGTTTATGGGCCTGACACCGTGACGGGCCATGTGGTATCGACGGCCGACATCACCGCGCTGCGGCCGGGCTGTGCCTGGACGTGCCGCACGCGCCCGCCTCTGGCCGTCCCCAACTCCGTGCCGAAGCCGCCCGGCCTAGTGGGTGGCTTTGGCGCACACCCCTGTATGAAGGCGTCTTGGCTCGGCTCGCCCGGCCGGACGGTCAGGGGTTGGGGAAGCCCAGGGCGTCGAATCGGCGCATGAGCGAGGGCTTTCCTCGGTGGGCGGTGCGCAGTTCGCCGGATCTGCGGTCGAAGTCGGCGGCGCTGCCCTGACGTGCGTGGAGTGCGCGCAGGTCACTGAGCAGCGCGACGGCCTGGTCGTAGGCGGCCGGTTTGCGCTGGGCGATGAGGTTGTCGACGGTGCGCCAGGCGGTCGCCTGGTCGCGGGCCAAGTGATCCAGGCGCGCGTCGCGGGCCTCGGCAACTGCCCGTACTCGGGCTTGCTCCGCCGCCCCGCGTGCGGCCCGTTCCCGCTGGGCGCTCACGGTGCGGTGGCGGTGGGCCGCGTCCAGGAGCTGGGCCGCGCTGCGGCGTGCCCCGGGGCTGCCCTCGCTGGGGCGTAGGGATTGCCGGAAGCGGGCCAGGAGTCCGGGGCCGAGCTGGGGGGCTGTGCCGAGGGCTGCCTGGAGCAGCAGGGTGTCCTTCTCTGGCGCCGGAAGTCCGGCGATGAAGGCGGCGAGCCTGTCCGGGGCGGCCGCCGACTCGGTGGCCGGAGTGCTGTTGGACGCTGCGACGGCGAGCAGGTCCTGCGGGACGCGCAGGAAGTCCGCGAGGGCTCGCTGCGGCCCGGTCAGCTCGGCCAGCCCGGCGGGGACGGATGGCTCCGTTTCGCGCTGGTACTCCTCTTCGTCATCGTCCGCGAGCTCCCAGACGGCGATGGCGGCCAGCCAGCCCAGGTACAACGGGCGAAGGTCCCCAGCCGCGAGCTCGGCGCGGAGCCCCGCGAACGAGGCGAGCTCGAAGGAGGTCTCGAAATCCCACTCGCCGCCGTCCTCGGCGCTCAGGGAGAAGTCCAGCAGGGTATGGCCGCCGCGCGTCCACACCGCGAGTGTCTCCTGAAGCGCGTAGCCCTGCGCGGTCTTGGCCGGGAGCACGGAGGCGGGGATACGCAGCAGAAGGCGGCGGCTGCCCCAGTTCGCGTAGTACAGGTGGGCGTCGTAAAGCTGCTCGACGAGCTTGGTGGGATCGCCGTGGAAGTCACTCCACTGATATTCGTTGACGAAGCTGGTGGAGGTGATCCGGGCCCGCGTAGACAGCGCTCTCACCTGGGCGATCTCGGCCTGGGTCAGCGGGCGGTCGACGGCCAGGAACTCGTAGTACTGGTACTCGCTCACGGCCCGGCAGCCTACCTGCGCGACGGGAGCACGCTGGTCTTCGGCTTCGCTGCCGGAATGATCACGGCTTGGCGGAAAGCCTCGCTTGAGGCAACCATGATTTGGGTTGACGATCTCCGGCACCGCGTTCACCTACCTGCAGCGATGACTTTACGAGCCCCACAGGCGGAGTCCCTCAAGGCAGCCGGTATCCCTGTCATGCGGTCACTCTGCCGCCGACCTCGCCCTTGAGCGCCAGGAGCGTCAGGTCCTCAGCGGCGCCGCTTGCCGCCCCGTCTGCCGTTCTCTCGGTGGCCGCGCTGCTGAACAAGGCCGACGTGGGCCTTGCGCTCCCGGGACACACACTCGGCGAGGGCCTGAAGGTCCGCGAGGCCCTCCCGGTCCGGGTGACCGGAGGCCAGAGCCGCCCGGAGGGCCTCTTCGGCCTCGCGACCTTGTTGGCGTAGTACTTCCCTCACCCCGTCGGCGCCGGTCGCCTCACAGAGCTGCAACAGGCTCTCAGCGACCATGAGCAGGCTTTCCGGCTCCGTGAGGTCCTCGGGGGTGAGAATCTCCCGGCGGGCCAGGAGGCTCAGCGCGGTGGGAGCCAGCGAGGAGTCCGAACGCAGGCTTCGCAGCAGGAGCTCCCCGTCGTCGAGCGATGAGACGAGGACGTCCAGCATGGCCTCGGCCCGGGTACGGAACGGCATGGTCCGCACCGCGTGGACGAGCTGCTTCAGCGCCGCGGACCGGTCGCCGTGGACGGCGATCCACGCGGCGAGCTCCGCCCGGGCGGACTCTGGATCGTAGTGATCGGCGAGGACGCCCAGCAAACCGGCCGGCGAGGCCTGGGCAAGCTCGCCGATCAGGGGTGCATCCCGGCCTTCGGCCAGCAGCCGACGGCGCACGGAGTCCGTTCCGAGGTCAGTGAGACGGATCAACTCGACCGGGCCCGAGCTCAGTTCGGACTTCAGTTTCCGGGCCCGCTGGGTGGCCTCGTCATCCAGCTGAGCGTCCCTCAACACGGCGTCACCCGGCAGGGTCTCGTCCGGCAGGGCGTCGTTCAGCAGCCCGGCAAGTCCGGTCGGCATCCCTGGCAGTATGCCGGACGGCGTCTCGAGGTCGTCATCGCCCTCGGTCGGTATTCCGGCCCACCCCTCGAGGTCGTTCTCGCTCATCGCCAGATCCGCAAAGACGGGGTCGGCCATCCCCTGGTGGCACTCGATCGCCCCCAGGTCCTCCAAAACACCCAGCACGGTACGTAGATCGTCATCGGCCTGTTCGAACCCGATGGAGTCCGTGGCGAAGACCTCGAGCAGGGAACTCGAGCGGTAGGCAAGGTGGACGCTGTCCCGCAGCCCGGGCCAGGGCATGGGGTACGGCAGGCTGTAGAGGGTTGCCAGTACGTCGGGCAGGACGACGTCGTACATGTCGTACTCGACGAACAGCACGGATTCTCCGTACCTGCCGCCGCGCCCGCCCCTCACGGGGCTGGACAGCTCGCGGAACGCGTCGAACGCGCGCCGCCACAGTGCAAGCGGGTCGTTCAGTACAGGCTCAGCCTTGGCCACCGCGTACAGCCTCCCCTTGGCGACTCGTATCAGCCTGGCTGTCTTCGCCCACTCCACAAGGAGGTTGAGGCGCGGCAGGTCCGCGGACGAGCGGACCGAGTCCGTGTCATCTCCGGTGTCCAGCCGCTCTACGAGTTCCCGGGCATCCGACAGACGCAGCCTGCCGGAACCGGTGAGCGTTCTGCGGTCGCGCCCAGCCCACTCGGCCAGCTCGCGCAGCTGCCGCAGGACCGGTGACCGGCCGGCCTGCTCCCGCAGGACATCGTCGCCCGGGAGCGCGACCGGGAGCTGAGGCTCGGACCGTACCGGCCCGGAACTCCGCGTGTGCCGCTCGACGATGGTCTGAAGCACCTCCGGGTCGTAGGGCACCTCGCCGCCCTGTGCCCGCCCCACGAAGTCCTGCAACGCCTGCTCGTCGTGGACGTCGACGCCCTGCTCCGCGGCGGTGGTGATCCAGAACTTCGCCAGGCCCCAGAGGCTGCGGTCGGCCATCGCCTCCGCGTAGCGGGGCGCCGCCGCGTCGACGGCCTCCAGCACCTCGGGCAGGGACGCCCCTCGGGGATCGGCAAGATGGACGGCGTGCAGATACCGCAGCAGGCACCGCAAAGTGCCTGGCGCATCGGCGGGCTCCTCGTCGGGAAGTACGGTCACCGTCCGCGGAACCCAGTCGAGCAGGAACTCCTCGATGTGCGGCTGGTCCCACAGTCCCAGCCTGCCGTCCGGCGTACCGAGATGGCGGTAGTCCAGCGCGGCTTCGACGACAAACGGATCGGCGTCGATCCCGTTCTCCCGGGCCCACTGTTCGAACCGGTGGACAAGAAGACCACAAACCGCCTGGTACTCGTTCTCCTCCGCGGGATTGAAGATCATCCGCATGGTTTCCCGCTCTTGTCTTTCGCAGGGCTCTGTCTCGTTGCCCACGCTACCGGCCGCGACGAACAAGCCGGTCCCAGAACCGACAGGATATCGAGAAGAGGTACGGCCACGCTGCCGCGGGTGCTCACCGCACAGGCGCACCGGCTCTCCTTGCCGTCCCTCGTCAGGCGCACCGCACCTGATGCGTCGCGGTGCGAGCGAAACAACCGTCGAAGGCAGGGAAGGCGGCACCCTGGAGGAAGAGAAGGTGTGAAGGCGGGCGAGGAGGCGTGATGCGGACCAGCGACGAGATCTATCACCGGGTCCGCTGGGACCCGCGGTTCGACCCGGGCCGGTTCGTGCTGGGGATCAGCCAGCGCAGGGATGCCCTCAAACGCATCCCGCTGTCTTCCTTCGTGCCCGGGGGCGACATCCCGTGGCACCGGGTGGTGTTCATCGAGGCGGACGGCGAGGTGGTCTGGGACCGGGCCACGGGTGTGGACCGCATCGACGCGTCGGGCGTCGGCCGGGTGCGGGACCCGCAAGCGGACCTGAGCTTCGACACGAGCTCCGGCAGGCGCGAGCCCGCCGGCGTCCTCGACGTGTCCCCGACGGCCCGCACGGCGGTGGCCTGGATCCCGCCTGCGGAGCTGTGGCCGCCGATCCAGGACATCCGCCGGGACTACGATCCGCAGATCCACCGCTGGCCGCCGCACGTCAATGTGCTCTTCGGCTTCGTGCCGGAGTCCGACTTCGAGCGGGCGGCCCCGCTGCTCGCCGCGGCGACGGCCGAGACGCCGGTCTTCACCGCCCGGCTGGACGCGGTGCGCACCTTCCGGCACAGGGCGTACTTCACCGTGTGGCTCGACCCGACGGCGGCCGGCAAGGCGCCGTGGGCGGACCTGCACCGCGTACTGCGGCAGCGGTTCCCGCGCTGTCGTGGGCCCGCCCAGAACTTCACCCCACATCTGTCCCTGGGCCGGACCCGGGATCCGCGGCAAGTCACCGCCGACTGCGCCACCCGGCTCGACGCCATGACGGCGACAGTCTGGGACCTCGTCCTGCTCTCACGCAGGGGCGACGGGCCGATGCGGCCACGGGCCACGGTCGCCCTGCGCACGGGCGAGGTCCGTCGGCTGCCCGCGCCCGGCCCCGAAGCGCCGGGCCCGGAGGACACGGCCTGGCTCTCCGAGATCACCGACAGGTGAGGCACATAGCCAGGTGAGACAAAGTCTCGACGACGGCCGAACGCTGGCTCAGTCAAGATTTTCGTGAAGTCGATCACGCTTCCGTGCGCTGCTGACGATCCGTTACCGGCAGGGCGATCCTCGCCGAGTGTGAGGAGCTGCTGAAGACGGTGTTACCGCACCTGGGTGGGGTGCTGGTGGAGGAAGTGAGCCCGGAGGGCGGGGTGTTGCGCATCGTGGCCGCAAGCCCGGAGCGGGATTCGGTGCCGTGTCCGGACTGCGGAACGCCGTCGGTTCGACGGCACAGCGGATACCAGCGCCGTCTCGCGGATGACGCAGTCGGCGGCCGGCAAGTGTGCATCGAGCTGACCGTACGCCGCCGGTTCTGCGACGCACCGGCTGCACGCGTGTGACCTTGGGTCTGCTGCAGGTTTGGGTGACAGGTTGACGTGCCCTGCCACGGTTCCCGACCGGGCTACCAGGACATGGAGCTCTTCATCGACACACTCGACGACGACGATCTCGCCGAACGGCTGCGCATCGCCATCACCTGACGCTTCGCGCGTTGGTCAGTTGAAGGTGCGGATACTCCTCCTCGTCGAGCCGTCGGCATTCTCGGTCTCGGCGATGGCGCTGAGCACTTCGGATGCGGCGAGCCGGTCGAAGCCGTTCAGGGCCGGGTAGGGGTAGCGGACGTCCTGGAGATCCGCGCCCCCTCCCCCGCGGCCGGGCTCTCGGAGGGCGCGCTGCGGGGCCGACGCCTCGCCCTCCTGGAGCACGCGGCGGCGTACAACCTGCGCACCGTCATGACCTTCCACCAGAAGGTCGAGCAGACCGCCCCGATGCCACCACCTTCGCGGAGAACCTGCCGGAGACGGCCGCGGAGCTGTACGTCACCGACGCCGCCCACGACGACCTGGCCAAGGCGGACCGGCTGCCTAGGTCCTCGATCGACGCGGAGTTCTACGAACTGGAGGCCGACCGCCACGTCGCCCGGACCGGGTGTGGTCGGCACTGCTGTGGGGCGACCACCTCGTGGCCGAACGGCGCGAAGTGCTTCGACAGTTCGCCAACGGCATCGACGCCGCGGGCCGGCGCGCGCACAGGGCCTTCGTCGCCTCCGGGCGGGTCCTCGGGGAAGGCGTCGACATCACCGGCGAGCGCGGAGTGGAGGCCATCCGCTTCGCCGACACCCGCGGCTCCCAGGTCGAGATCGTGCAGAACATCGGCCGGGCGCTCCGCCTGAACCGGGCATCCCCGTCATGACCGGCTCCGGGCGGCGAGAGCGGATCGACTACGCGCCATCCGTCAGCCGAGCAGGGCCTCGGCGACGCGCTCGACGGCGCGTGGCCCTCACCACAGTTTGCTGATTTAAGGACGGATGGGCCTATATAAGTAGTTTTATAGCTAGCTGTACTCCCTCGGCATCCAGCTCCAGGGATTCAACGACCAGTGACACGGGAGAAGCGTTTGATCACGGCACGTAAAGGACGCACCCGGCTGGTGGCTGCGGTCGGTGTACTCGGCGGTGTGCTCTCACTCACGGCCCTCGGCGGTACCAGCAACGCTGCTACCAGCGGTAACGACGCCGGGAATCACGCGAAACCGCAGGCGCGGGCGGATCAGGCGGCCACCCAGGAGGCTTCCGACGCCCGAATAAAGATCACGCCCAGGCAAGGTGCCTACGACGTCGGGATCAACGACACCGTCAAGGTCACCGTCAGCAACGGCAAGCTCACCAAGGTGACCATGACCGCCGTCGCGACCGGTGCCGAGGTTCCGGGCACCCTGTCCGCCGATGGCACGTCCTGGAAGCCGAACGGCCGGCTGGAGCGGGCCACCAAGTATCAGGTCGCCGCGGAGGCCAAGGACGCCAAGGGCCGCTCCGTCACCGGGAACGCCACGATCACCACGGTCTCCCCGGCGAACAACTTCATCGGGCACCTCTCCCCCGAGGACGGCTCGACCGTCGGCGTGGGCATGCCGGTGACGGTCAACTTCGACAAGGCGATCAGCAACAAGGCCGCCATGGAGTCGAAGATCCAGGTCAGCTCCAGCAGCGGCCAGCAGGTCGTCGGCCACTGGTTCAACGACGACCGCCTGGACTTCCGCCCCAACAACTACTGGAAGCCCGGCTCCACCGTCACCGTCACGCTCAACCTCCACGGCATCCAGAAGACGGTCACGTTCAAGATCGGCCGGAGCCAGATCAGCACGGTCGACGCCAAGACGAAGCAGATGACCGTCGTACGGGACGGCAAGACGATCAAGACCATCCCGATCTCGTCCGGCAGCACCGAGCACCCGACGTACAACGGTCAGATGGTCATCTCCGAGAAGTTCAGGCAGATCCACATGAACGGTGCGACCGTCGGCCTCACGAAGAAGGACGGCAAGCCCTCCTACGACATCGAGGCCGTACCGCACGCCATGCGCCTGACCGCCTCGGGCACCTTCATCCACGGCAACTACTGGGGTACCGACGCGGTCTTCGGCAAGGTCAACACCAGCCACGGCTGCGTGGGCCTGAAGGACGTCACGGGCGGCGGCGACGGCAAGCAGCCCGCCGCGTGGTTCTTCGACAACTCGATGATCGGTGACGTCGTGATCGTCAAGAACTCCGAAGACAAGACCATGTTGGCACCGGACAACGGCCTCAGCGACTGGAACATGCCGTGGAGCGAGTGGGTCGCGGGCAGCGCGACCGGCTGACGCCACGTCACTCCCCAAGCATCTGAACCTGAATCCCTTCCGCCAGGCGGCGGGCGACACCGAGTCGCCCGCCGCCTGCGGCGTCAGGGCGCTCGAGCAGCCCTCGCCGCGCGTGGGACCGCGGTTGCGTCACGTCGCCCAACAGACGACCGATGTCGGCGGACCGGTGGGCTGTTCGACACCCGTACTGTGCGCCCACCGCCTTGGCCGACAGGCCGCTCAGGTCCAGATTCACGTTCCCCGCGATCATCACCGTCGCGTTGGGGGTGCCGACGGCCTGGACGAACTGGTTCTGCTGGTCGTCGGAAGTGATGCTGAAGTTCTGCGAGTCCGCCGCGCGGTCGGCGGCCCCTGCGGGCACGGTGGCCGACGCGGTGCCGCCGGACACGGCCAGCGAGGTCACCAGTGCCCCGACCGCTGCGAACAACCGGCACTTTCTCGAAATGTTCATCCCTGTCCCGGTTCTCGTCCCATGTGCTGATTCGGTGGAGCCGACCGGTTCGAGGCCGCGCACCCTCTCAAGGGCGCGGCCTGTGCAGCCCGGCGTGACCACCTGAGGGTTGGGCGTTCCGTGCCGTTCCACGCCGTTCCACGCGGCCGGCAGGTCCTCGCGATCCGCAGCGGTTGCCGTACGATCTTGGTGGTTAATCCCAACTCTCAAGCTGCAAGGCGGAGTTGAAGTCTGGCGAGGTGGCTATGGTTGGTGCGGTCGAGGGGGTGGCCGTTCCACCAGGCGTTGAGTCGGATGAGGTTGAGGGCGGTGGCGCTGGTGGTGTGGTCGAGGTGGGTCTTTGCGAGGCCGCGGTAGCGGGCTCGGCGCAGGCCGGTGGTGTGGGTGGCCTGGCGGATGGAGCCCTCGACGCCGGCGCGGAGTGCATAGTCGCGTTGCCAGGTTCCGTCCTGTTGCTGGGCGCGGGCGGTGCGGATGGCCTCGGTGAGCTCACGGGGGTAGAGGCTGAGCCGACGGCCCTTTCGTGAGCTGGTGCACTGCTCCTTGGTCGGGCAGGGGATGCAGTCCAGCGCGGCGAAGGCGACGACGGTCTTGGCCACGCCGTCCTGGACGACGTCGTTCCAGGTGGCGCTGATCTTTCCGGCCGGGCAGACGGCCCGCTTGCGATCCCAGTCGATGGTGAAGTCGTGGGCGGCGAAGCCTTGTTGGGCCTTGGCCTGAGGGGAGGTGTCGAGCAGGACCGGGGTGACCAAGGCGATGCCGTAGTCCTTGGCGGACGAGACGATCAGGTCGGCGCTGGGGTAGCCGGAGTCGAGGTAGTGCCGGGCAGGCAGCAGGTGGCGGCGGTGAAGACTCTGGTGGATCGTGTCCAGAGCTTTGCTGTCCGGCAGGGTGGAGCAGGTGGTCGTGACGTTGGTGATCAGGTTCGGGCCAGCCGGCCGGTCTCCGTCGGCCTGCGGGTGGCAGGTCTCCGAGACATGCAGCTTGAAGCCGTTCCAGAACAGGTCACGCTTGGCGGACCAGCGAGTGTCAGTGTCGTAGGGCGAGGCCAGGCGTATCGGGGCGGGCGGCAGGCCGTCGCCGCCGTCCTCGGCCCGCTCGCGCTGCCGGATCCGCAGCCTGCCGGCCCGGTCCGGGGTGCGGATGTAGTTCTGCACCAGCACGCACCGCAGGGTCTGCACCGCAGGCAGCTCGCGCAGCCACCCCGGCGAGGCGGGCGCGTAGACGGCCTGCAGCAGCGTGTAGCCGTCGGTGGCGTACTGCACGGCGAGTTCGTGCTGCTTGGTCTTCGAGGCGGACAGTCGCCAGTTGTCGATCCGGTCCGCGTAGCGGCGGCTCCACTCCTCCACGACCAGCACCTGATCGACCCAGTCGGGGCATGCGGCGGCCAGCGCGTTCAGGGCCGCGCGGACGCTCTCGCCGACCAACTCGAGTCGGTTCAGATCTCGCACCACGGCAACGATGTGCGTGGAGTCGGTTCGCTGGCTGCCGCCCGCCTGCACCAGATCCAGGGTCTGCAGGCGCTCCAGCAACAGGTCCAGCACACGTTCCTCCAGGCCGTGGGCGACGACACGGGAGCGGAACTCTGACAGCACGCTGTGGTCGAAGCCCGGATCCTCCAGGTTCAGGCCGAGTGCGTACTTCCAGGCGAGGTTCTCGCGAACCTCGTCAGCAGCCTGCCGATCGGTCAGATTCGCGGCCTTCTGCAGCACCGTGACCAGCGCCAGACGCCCCGGTGACCAGCCTGGCCTGCCCACCTGGCCGAACGCGTCAGCAAAGGCCGCGTCCGGGAACAGCTCCCCGAGCCGGTCACGGACCTGCACCGCCAGCGGCGCCTCCCGCCTGCCCCGATACATCGCCCGGATCGCCGCCGCGACCTGCGGATCCGGCTCAGGCCAGGACTGCGGCTGCATCGACACGACACACTCCGATCCCCCAAGGAACCACGACAAGATCAACGATCAGCATGATGCCATCCACTGGATCCGTCGCTCCCGCAGCGATCAACTCCGCGACATGACAAGCGAATTGGGATTAACCACCAAGATCCCGTACGTGCCGAATATCGCGTCCACGCCGGTGACAGACCTGATTCGACGTCATCGGACGGCGCTTGACGGGGCAGCCTCCCGCGCGTGGAAGAGGCTCTTGGAGCATGCGCGGGCCGGTCGCGAGGATGGCGACTGTGCTGGTGCGACTGCCGTACCTCGCCTTGTCCACCGCCTTCAGCCCTGTACGGCTGTTGCCGATGAGTGAGGCTTTTGCGTGGCGCCGACGTGGGAGGTCACGGTGCCAACGGAGCACGGTGTCGGGAGAGATGATCAGGGGGAGCTGGCGGAGCTGCAACCGCGGGAGACGGTGAAGCAGCTGCGGCAGGCAGCGCTCGATCGGGCCAGGTCGAGTGTGGCTTGTCCACCTGCCTGTGCAGTGGGCCGAGTCGGTGGCGCAGGGTCAGGATCTCCAGATCCTTTGCCCCGCCCCGAACGCCCAGGCCGTCCCCGCGCCGTCGGCTCCGTCCGGGCCCTCGTCCTGCGCCTCGTACCGGAGAATCCCGGGTGGGGCTGACGGTGCGTGCACGGCGAACTCGCCGCGCAGGGCAGCCGTGCGGGGCTCCGGCTCAGGGCTCCACCCGTCGCCAGTCCGTCACCGGGCTGGGGTTTGTGTGATCCGCAGGGGTGACCCAGAAGGCTTTGCCCAGCTCAGCGCTGAAATGGGCGCCTGCCCTGCCGTCCCCGGACGGTGTGGCACCCATGGCCGTCAGGCCTCTCGTAGACCTCTGCCTGCGCAAGAGCAAGAACGTGAAAAATAGCTCCACCGTCGAGGTGCGACTTCTGAGGCGTCACTGCGCCCCTGGGCCTGTTACACGAGAGGCGAGAGCGCAGTACTGGGGTGCCTGAAGTCGCTCTAATCAGGCGAAAACGACCTCTCAAGCACCCAAAACGTCCTTTCCTGCGGGTCGTGAGGCGTGGATGTACTGGTCGGCCCAGGCGCTGATGATGTGGGCGGCTCGCTGCGCGTGCCCTCGTGCGGTCAGGAGATGGTCTGCTCCTTCGAGCGAGACGAAGCTTCGCGGGTGCCGCGCCTTGCGGAAGATCTCCCCGGCGTTGGCGATATCGACGGTGTCGTCGGTGGGCGAGTGCATCACGAGCAGCGGCTGGTCCAACTCACACACCCGCTCGTACAGACGGGCACGGCGGACGTCCTCGACGAAGGCACGCTTGAGGACCAGGGTCCGCCCGCCGACGAACCACTCGTGCTGCCCCTCACTGAGCACGCGGTCCACGACCGCGTCGTACTGGTGCTCCACGTGGCTGGGGTCGGCGGGCGCCCCGATTGTGGCGACCGCGCGGACGCCGGTTGCCTCGGCCGCCGCGGCGATGGCGGCGGCGCCTCCCCACGAGTGACCCACCAGCAGATCCGCCGGAGTCCCCCGCTCTGCCATCAGGTTTGCCGCGCGGACGGTGTCCTGGACCTTGACGGTGAAGGAACCGTCACCCCAGTCGCCGTCGGAGTCTCCGATCCCGAGGTTGTCGTAGCGCAGCATGCCGATCCCCTCGCGGGCCAACTGCTTGCTGACCCGCGAGGCGGCCGGCGAGTTCCTGCCGAGCGTGAATCCGTGGACGAAGATCCCCCAGCCCCGGACCTCGCCCTCCGGCAGGTCGATCGACCCGGCCAGCTCGGGGCCGACGACGCTCTTGAATCTCACTTCTTCGGACACGTTGCGATCACTCCGGCCGGGTGTTCGTGGAGGTCGGCGTGGAGACGAGCAGCTCGGTGATCTCCTTGGCAAGGTGCGGGCCGAGCTCGCCCCAGCCGTCCTTGTAGCCGTAGACGTCGGCCAGGGTGCGGGCCTCGTAGTCGCCGTTCATGATCTCGATGTCGTCGGCGGTGATGAGTCCCGGGTGGGCGACGCCGACAGCCGACGAGACCTTCATCAGCTCCCTGCGCAGGGTGCGCAGGTAGACGGCGGTCCGGGTGGCCTTCGAGGTCGGGTCCAGGCCGCGGGCCAGCCACTGGTTCTGGGTGGCGATGCCGGTGGGGCACTTGTCGGTGTGGCACTTCTGCGACTGGATGCAGCCGATCGACAGCATCGCCTCACGGGCCACGTTGATCATGTCGGCGCCCAGGGCGAAGGCGACCGCGGCGTTCTCGGGCAGGCCGAGCTTGCCGGAGCCGATGAAGGTCAGGTCGTCGGTCAGCCCGAGCTCGGCGAAGGTGCCGTAGACCCGGGAGAAGCCCATCCGGAACGGCAGCGATACCGAGTCGGCGAAGATCCGCGGCGCCGCTCCGGTGCCGCCCTCGCTGCCATCGATGGTTACGAAGTCAACGCCACGGTCGCCACGCGCCATCAGCGTGGCCAGCTCCTGCCAGAAGCCCATCTCTCCCACCGCGCTCTTGACTCCGACCGGCAGACCGGTCTCGGTGGCGAGCAGCTCGACGAAGTCGAGCATCGAGTCGACGTCGCTGAACGCGGTGTGCCGCGACGGGGAGGCGCAGTCCTTGCCGACGGGGATGCCGCGGATTTCGGCGATCTCCGGGGTCACCTTGGCGCCCGGCAGCATCCCGCCCAGCCCCGGCTTGGCACCCTGGGAGAGCTTGATCTCGATCGCCTTGACGGGGGCGCTCGCGACCACGTCCTTGAGCTTGTCGAGGTTGAAGCTGCCGTCCTCGTTGCGGCAGCCGAAGTACGAGGTGCCGATCTGCAGCACCAAGTCGCCGCCATTGCGGTGGTACGGCGACAGGCCGCCCTCGCCGCTGTTGTGCATCGTGCCCGCCAGCGCCGCTCCCTTGTTGAGCGCCGTGATGGCCGCGCCGGAGAGCGAGCCGAAGCTCATCGCCGAGATGTTCACGACGCTCGCCGGCCGGAAGGCCTTGGCGCGCCCGCGCGGACCGCCCAGCACCTTGGCCGAGGGCAACGGGGCCTGCGGGTCGTGCGCGTCGGGCAAAGCGTCGGCGAAGGTGCGCTGCTTCAGGTAGGCGTGCCCCTGGACGTGCTCGACGTCGACCTCGGTGCCGAACCCGAAGTAGTTGTTCTCCTCCTTCGCCGACGCGTAGATCCAGGTGCGCTGGTCACGGCTGAAGGGGCGCTCCTCCTCGTTGGAGGTCACGATGTACTGCCGCAGCTCCGGCCCGATCGTCTCCAGCAGGTACCGGGCGTGCCCGATCACCGGGAAGTTCCGCAGCAGCGCGTGCCGCTTCTGGACAAGGTCGCGGGCTGCCACCAGCGCCACTGCTGTTGCGGCGACCGCGCCGATCCTCCTGGCCTGCATGAACGTTCCTCCTCGAGGCACGGCTCTATCGCCACACGATGGAGGCCGCTTGGGTCACATCGGGCGCCAGACGGCGCACACAGTCAAGGGCGCGCCGGCGCCATCGAAGAAAGCGAGACGACTCTAAAAGGTCAGACGAATATGCACAGCGACGACGATCACACCACCCGAACGACCGGGCCCAGGCCTCGCCCGCGCCCCGCGTGTAATCGGTGCATGGCAACCGGCGGGGGTTCCGGGCTAGGGCCCCACCCGTCGCCAGTCCGTCATAGGGCCGGGGTTTGTGTGGTCCGCAGGGGTGACCCAGAAGGCTTTGCCCAGCTCAGCGCTAAAGTGGGCGCCTGTCCGGCCGTCGCCGGATGGCGCGACAGCGAACCGGCGGACTTCGTCGACCAGGACGAGCAGGTCGCCCTGCTCACCCGATGCGTCAGCGACACCGACCTGCCCGCCGACGTCCGGGCAGTCGGCGCACTCGTCCTGCTCTACGGCGCCAAGATCACCCGCATCTCCACTCCTCAAGACGGACGACGTCCACCGCACCGCGAAGAGCAGCAGCACTATCGCCCTCGGACGCCACCGCACCCTCCTACCCCCAGCGATGGACCGCCTGGTCGAGCAACAAGCCGAACCCATCCAACGCCTCCAGGAGAGCCAACCCGGCCAAGCTCGGCGCCGCTGGCTGTTCCCCAGCCGCCTGCCCGGCCGCCACTACGCAGGCCACCACCTCTCCAGCCGCCCGGTCGCCCACGGCGTCGACGTCCGCGGCGATCCTCGGCGTCCACATCGACACCGCCGAGTGCTGGACACACCTGGCCGGTGCGTCAGGCATGCCACATCGCTCGGATCACAGGTGCTCATCGAGAGCGCGACTGTAGTAACGGACCCCGCTCTTCAGCCTGACGCCCCCCGTTCGTCACACTGACGCCGTGCCTCGAATAGCCACCGCCACCTCGTCCCGGCAGGTCCGCCGCCTCACCACGATGGCGTTTTTCGGTCCGCCGGTGATCGTCGGGCTGTCGTTGCTGGCCGCCAATCCGGACTGGAGCGGGCTCGGACTGGTGCTCGGGACCTTCACGCTGATCGCGACTCTCTCGCTGCTGATCACCGCCGCGCCGAACGGCTGGTTGATCGTCGGCGGGGTGATCGTGGGTAGTTCGCCTTGATCTCGTTCTTCCCCTTGTTCCACGGCAGTGCGCCATAGCGGGTCTTCTTCGATCCCTGCCTGCCGGCGCCATTGCCGTCGAACTGGTGGGTGGTGTTGACCAGCAGCCAGGTGCACTGCTCGCCGAGATCCGGATCCGGGTCGATCCGGAAGACCTGTGTGGTGCGTTCCCTGGTCTTGATCTCGCTTTCGTCCTCGTCGGTGATGGTCACCTGTACCGGGCGCGGGACCTCCTCGTCGGTGGTGTTGAGGCGGATCACGGCGACCGGCCGGTACCTGGGTGCGATCGTGGAGCCCGGGAGCCAGGTGGTGCTGGGCTCGGGTGGCTGCCCCTGGGCCTTGTTGTTCAGGCCCTTCCACAGCCGCCGGCAGGCGACGCCGTCCATGGCAAATGGCACCAGGTGGCGGGCGGTGCCGGCCGACTTCCCGCCCTGGGCGTGTCTACGCGTTCTTCCGCCGCTGACGTGACCACGGCCTGGTGAGGGAGTTCCACACGCGGCCGGGTGGTCACCGCCCCCTTCGCCCAGGACGCGAACACTTCACACACCGGCAGGCCCTGGCCGAGGCGTCCGCCGTGGCCAGATGAACCCGGCTCCTGCCATCCTCGAGCCGCTCGACCCGGATGACGGACACCCCGTCGAGGTCCAGCAGCAACGTCATACCGTTGACCAAGCCCGTGGCTCCTCGGTGATCCTTCTGCGTAGAGAACAGAAATAACCAACCAGGACCACGGGCGTCCTGCATCCAGGGTCCAACCAACCCACTAAGCACTGACCGTGACGACTGGTCAGTGTAAGAGCCGACCCGCACCGCTCAAATTCGAATACCCCGGAAACGTACGCGGGGCAACGGCGCGTGCACGGCGGTGAACGATGTCAGAAAGCCGGGTGCGGGAGAACCGCCTGCCCGGTTTGAAGCGGCGGGGACTGAAAACGGAGCATCAGCCACCGCGCCAGTCCCCAACCCTACTAACAACGTCCGTTCATCGCCCAGACGTGCCCTCTGAAGCCGCCCTGTGCTCCCACGTTGGCACGCACAAAGAAACCCCGCCAGGAATTACCTGGCGGGGTTCGACCTCATCGATCTGTCGAGATCACTCTTCGTTCAAGGCAGCTCGCAGGTAGGCGATCAGATCACCGGCCGGCACCTCGACCCAGCTGGCCCCGGGCACCCCTACGCGCATGACCTCATAGAGTTCCCCGTTCACCTCGTCCACCAGAACCTGACGGCTCCTTCCGTCCATCGCATCCACGCACAGGCGCACGGCACCGTGCGAGATGGTCGGGAACATGTCCCGCAGTACCTCATCCGCACGGAGGCGGCGCAGGAGGTTCCAATGGCGCCGGTTGAAGTCAGACGACAGGAGTTCGGTCCACTGCGAAGAGGTGGGCTCTCCGCGTTCGAGCGCCCCGACGAATTCGTCGAGCTCCATGAACTCGAATCTCTCCTCCAACTCGTCGAGCGGTATGCCTTCCCGCCATGCGGCGACCGCTTCCACAAGCAGTCCAAGGTCCCCCGTGGAGCCGATCTCCCAGTCGAACCCGGGAATGCCGACACTCAACCGGAAAAGGCGTTCCTCGGTCGCAGGATCGACCGACAGGAAACCCCTCGCCGTTTGGATGCTGACGACGTCGACGGCCCACGGTCCCAGCCCGGTGTCGCACCCGCGCAGCTGTGCTGCGTCTCGTATGGCTGGCCCAAGGCCACCCGAAGCAGTCACGTCCGGGTACAGGTCTTTCCGGTGGGCGTCCATATTCATCGGATTCCTTAGCAGTGATGGCAGTACCCAAATTTGCCCCCGTCTACGGGCTTAAGTTCCCCCAACTTTGACAGATCCGGCATGTCTATCTTTCTGAGCTCCACGACGTCACCGGCGCCCGTCGGATAATAGAACCTCACCGAACTCCATGCGCGTTGACCATTGGCGACGGCTCTCGCGATCAAGGACATCTCGTAGTCTGTGGCACGACCGGCTTCACCAGCCAGCAGGCCGCGCTTGGCAGCGTCCATGAAGTCTCCGAATCGTTCCAGTCCCGTCATGTTGACGTGCAGCTCCACGTTCGGGTCGGCGATGGCCTTCCTCGCCAGCGGAGCGAAATCCTGCGCGCGCGCGATGGAGAAGGTGGTGAACTTGTTCCCGGGAAGCCGAGCCCACGCGTCGAGCGCCCCATCTCTCTGCCACCCCAAGGCGACCTTGCAGTTGTGAACAAGGATCGGGGTGGCGCCCGCGAGCACGAAGAACGTGTGCAGGTCGTCGACGGTGAGGTCGTAGACCGTACGCGGAGTCAGGCCCGAGCGGTCGAGGAGGGCGGTCACCGGGTGGACGGAGCCGTCCGGTGTGCGCAGCCGGTCGCCGACGTGCAGGTCGGAAACCAGCGTCCACCCGCGGTTCACCACATAGAACTTGTGGCCGGCGGTGCTGGCCAGCTTCCCCCCGTCGGCAACGGTGATGTCCACCAGCCGCTGGGTGTCGTGCTTGAAGGTGTCGGTCACCTGCCGCGTCTGCAGCCGGCCGGTGACCGGATCCATGGACTTGAGACGGTCCCCTACACCCACCTGGCTGATGGGGCGGCGTGAGCCGTCCGCCATGAGCACCTCGGTGGAGCCGGGGAAGCTGTTGGTCTCGCAGGCGGCGCGGAACTCCTCGGAGATGCGCGCCGACCGCTCGATACCCGCCAACGCGTCTGCGTCGATGCGCAGCGTGCGCAGCGCCTTCAGCGCGTCGGCGACTCCGATGCCGGTGCGCAGGGAGGCGTCCACGGCGCGCACCGCGTCTGCGATCGGCCGGACGATCTTGCCCGCGAACAGGCTGGCGACATCGAGGGCGGCCCAGCCGCATCCGCCCCAGTTTCCCCCACCGCCCGAGGTGATCTTGAGCATCGAGCCGATCTTCTTGCCGCAGTCGATCCAGCTGCCGAAGAGGATGTCGATCGGGTCGATGTTCGCGTTGAATTCCGCGATCGTGATGGTGTGTGTGACCTCTTTGGTCATCTTCTCGGACGGCTGCTGGCCGAGGTACACCGCCGACTCGGAGGGGCAGATGTTGTACGCCGGGTTGAGGTCATCCGCGGTGCACAGGTACAGGTTGAGGATCGCCTTGTAGGTGATCTTCGCGGTGATGGTGCAGTCGCCCGTGTAGACGATCCTGCTTTTCCAGTCGTCGCAGGCCGACGTCTTGGACAGGGTCTCCGGGTCGCCGATGTTCTCGTAGTGGTCGACGACATAGAACACGTTGCCGATGTGGCCCTCGGCGTCGAGGATGGTTCCGGTCTGGACCTGCTTCCCGTTCTTCTTGTCCTCGGTCTGTTCGGCGGCTTGTTGCGCCTCTTTGGCGTACTTGTCGGCGTCCTTGGCGGCTTGTTCGGCTTCGGTCGCGGCCGTGTCGGCGCGGGTGGCGGCCGCTCGGGCGTCCTTGGCGTCCTGTTCGGCCTGGGTGGCGGCGGAGCGAGCGGCGGAGGCGTCGAGTTCGGCGGCGTCGGCGCTGTCGCGGGCGTCCTTGGCGTAGCCCTCGGCGTTGCCGGCCGCCGTGTCGGCGGCCGCGGCGTCGGCGGTGGCCTGCTGGTCGTAGTCGATGGTGCGGGCCAGGGACGCTGAGGCTGCCGCCGCTGCCTTGGCGGCATCGGCGGCGTAGCCGAGGGCGTCCTTGGAGTAGGTGCGGGCGTCGGCGGCGTACTGGGCGGCGTTGGCCGCGTGCTGGTAGGCCTCCTTGGCGTCGCCCTTGGCCTGGTCGGCGAGGTTCTTGGCGGCCTGGGCCTCGGCGGCGGCGTTCTTGGCGTGGGCGTCGGCGACGGCCCGCTGCTGTTCGGCGATCGTCTTGGAGTTCTGTCCGGTCAGGACGACGAGGCCGGCGGCGGAGTCGGTGTCGGCGTAGGCGGAGCCGAGCTGGATGGCGTCGTTGGCCGGGTCGGCGACCTGTTTGGCGGCTGCGCCGGCGTCGACGGCGGCCTGGGCGGTGACGTGGGCGTAGCCGGCGGCCTTCGCCGCGGCCGCGAGTGCCTTGCCGGCTTCTGTGTTCGCCGCGTTGGCCTGGGTCCTGGCGTCCTTGGCGTGCTGTTCCGCCTCATCGGCGAGCTTGACGGCTGTCTTGGCCTCGGCGGAGGCGTCCTGGGAGGCCTTGATGGCGTCCGCGACCGCGCTGGTGGCGGTCCTGACCGCCGCGTCGGCCTTCAGCTTGTCCGCCTGGGCGGCGTCCGCGTCGGAGCGGGCCCGTTTGGCGGATGCTTCGGCGCGGGTGGCCGCGGCGTCCGCGTCGGCGGCCGCCTGGGTGGCGGCGTCGGCCTCGGAGCGGGCCCTGCCCGCCGCGGTCTCGGCGTCGTCGGCCGCCTTGTCCGCGTCGTTGGCGGCGGCCCGGGCAGCGGTCGCCGCGTCACCGGAGTCGAGGGAGTCGGCGTAGGCGTTCTTGGCGTCGGCCTTGGCGCGGGCCGCGTCGGCCTTCTGCTCGGCGTCCCAGGCGTCGTCCCGCAGGGACTGGGCGTGGTCCTTCGCCTTGACCGCGTCGTCGCGCCGGTCCTCGGCGGTCTTCTCGGAGGCTTCCGCCTTGTCCTTGGCGTCCTTCGCCTTCGTCGCCTGGGACTCGGCGTTCTTGCGGTGTTCGGCGGCCTCGGCGCGGCTGGCGGCGGCGTTCTGTTTCTCCGCCTTGGCCGTCTTCTCCTCGGCCTCAGCGGCGAGCCGCTTGGCGTGCGCGTCGGCGGCGGCCGCCTTCGCGTCGCCCTCGGCCTTCAGCGCGTCGGTGAGCTTGGTCTCCGCGGTCTCCTTGTCCTTCTTGGCGTTGTCGCGGTGCACCTTCGCGGCGTCGGCCGCGGCCTTGGCCTGCAACTCGGCCTTCTCCGCGGCCTTCTTGCGGAACTCCGCCTTCACCTGCGCGGCCTGCGCGAGCGCGCGCTCCGCGATGGTCTGGCTGTCGCCGCCGGAGGCGCGGGTGGCGGCCTCGGCGGTCTCGCCGGCCTTCACCATCGCCTCAAGCGCGGCCGCGGCGCCCTGGGTGACCTGTGCCTTCTGCTGCCCGACCAGCAGACCGCGCCCCCGCGGCGCGCCGTTGGTGTCGGCGATGGTGTAGGAGGCCTGCTCGGCGGTGTCCGAGGTGGTGGCGGCCTTCTTCACGGCGGTGAGCTGGGTCTTGAGGACGTCGAGCTGCTTCTTCGCCGCCGTCTGGGCGGCCGTGATGCCGGTCTTGGCCTTGTCGAACTGGGCTTTGGGCGGCACGGTGCCGGTGTGCCCGGAGGGCGTGACGTCGAACTGCTGCGGCCCCGTCCCGTTGCACGTGTACAGCCACGAGTTGTAGCCGTTGGTGTACTCGTGCAGGTCAAGGCACTTGTCGGTGCCGACGTTGCGCAGGCTGCCGGTGGCGCGGAGGTTGAACTCCCACGTCTGCGCCGGGGAGCCGCTGCACGTCCAGATCTGGATCTTCGTGCCGTTCGCCGGGTTGTTGTTCGAAACGTCCAGGCATTTGAGGGAGTTGACGTTCTGCAGGTGCAGTCCCCGGTCGTCGCCGTAGACCTTCCACTCCTGCGCCGCCGAACCGTTGCACGTGTACAGCTGGACGGGGGTGCCGTTGTCCTTCTTCGCGCCCTCGACGTCGAGGCACTTGCCCTGCGCGGCGTGCACCTCGATCACCGCCGGGGCGTCGCCGACCCAGCCAACCCCGCCCGCGGACCAGTAGTCCTGCCAGCGCGCGAGGTGGTCGGCGACCCACGAGTACCCCAGCAGGTCACCCAGCGCTTTGGCGCCGGTCGCCAGGGACTTGGTGGCGTCCTTGTTGGCGTTCAGGATCTGGTTGCGTTGCGTTGTCTGTGAGGCGATCTCCTGCTGCCACTCCGTGGCGGCCGTGCCGGAGACGTCGCCCAGAACGTGGTCGGGATCGATCGGGTCCCGCCACGCGCACGCGGCGAACCGGGACTTCAGGTCCTCGACCGCGATGCGGTACTCCGCCGTGCCCGGCTGCGGGGCGCTACGAGGAAATCCCCCGGACGCCAGGAACATACGGGCGTTGTCCGCGCCCGCGTTCTCCCCGGGAGCCCCGTGCAGCCACTTGAACGCGTCCCGCTCGGCGAGGGCGCGGTTCCATTCGTCGGTCGGCAGCCCGGCGGGGTCGGGGTCCTTGCCGTAGAGAGGGCTGCCCAGGTCGTCGACGGCCTTGAGGGTCGCCGCGTCCGCCGTGGGCGTGGAGTCGGCGTAGAAGTCGCCGTCGTTTTTCCAGAACCGGTCGGCGGTCCACTTCGTCAGACCGGTCTGGCCGTAGAAGTCCTCCTTGCCGTCCCCTGGGGACCCCGGAGGCCAGTGGAAGTCGGTTTCGGTGAAACCGGCCGGTGTCGTCAGACCGACGACAGGTTTTTGCCATCCGTCCCGGAGAGCATGGAGGGCATCCAGTTCCTTGCCCGCCGCGTCCCGGTCCGTCTGGTACGCGGTGGCAAGCGGAGTCTTCTCCCAGCTCTTCCGGTCGGCCAGCGTATGAAGCTTGTCCGCAGGCTGGTTCAGGCCGTCCTGCGCGGTCGTGGCCATGGACGGGCCGCCCCGCCGCAGCACATCAGCCATGAGGCACTGGTCCTGCCGCAGTTGCTCGGCAGCCGTGTCCACATTCCAGTCGTAGGAGTCAGCCGCCGGGGCGGCGTCCCCTCCACGGCCGAGCAGGTCGGGCTGGACCGCCAGGCCGCCGAGGACGGCCAGCGCGGCCACGGACGTGACGACGGGAGTGAAGAATCTGGATCTTCGTGTTCCGGGCATACGGAACCACGGTCTGGGGCGCAACAGAGCATCTCTTTCTTCGTTCAAAGGGGGGCGGGCCCGGTTAGGCCCGGTCGAAGACAAGGGAGAACGGCGGTCCTGAGCCGGAGTCAGGTGCACACAGCCCGGGCTGGACCAGCGTGCGCAGACAGCCGATATGACGGCATGGCGAAGCAGCCCCTCCCCGTGGGCGACGGTGTTCCCCCGGTCGCCGAATGACAGACGCGTGTGTCCGGACTGGTCAAGATCCACCGCACGCGGCGCTCACCATAGACACAGAACACGTGACCGGAACAGGGAAAACTCAGGGCCTACAGTCACACGCACACGCCGCTGCGGGGAGACGACACCCGTTCCGGAATACGTCGTTCACGTGCGCATCCCATGCGGGACCTGTGTGATTCCTGTGAAGTGGAATCGCGGCTGAAGCCTCCGGCAACTCTCCGCACCCGCCACCAGGTGATACATGTCACGACACAAAAGCGGAGAGCGATACACCCGCAGGAGCCAGCGCCCCTGAAAGGCGAATGTGCGTTGACGTGCTCAGCCAGCACCCGGCCCGTCCCGAACAGGACGAGTCTGCAGGCGCCCTGGCGGCTCAGGACACTCACTTCATCCGCTGCATAGTCTGTCTGTGGTGAGAAACGTGGCCACACCCGAGCCGCCGGGTCCCTACAAGTGCGATCTCTCGTTCGTCGCAGAGTTCTGGTCCCTGTGCATGCAGGAATGGTCCCAAGTTCATCGGGGCAGGAGTAGCTGTCAAATCCTGTGGATCATCGCGGAGAACCTCAAGCCAGCTGTAGCCATATCGGCCGTTGTGACGGTGCAGTGCTGCAGACCCAGCGGCTGCGTACGACCTGGCTCGTCGAACTGCTGAATGCAGGTATTCCGCTGAAGGTGATCCTCAAAGCGTCGGGACTCGGGACCCTGCACAGCCTCTCGCGCTACCTCGTCTTCCTCCACGACCTGCCCGAAGCGGAGGCATCCGATCTGTTGCGGGGGGCGGCGGCATGAGCAGGAAGAACCCGGAGGACAAACCCTGCCGGCGTACCGGCCTCGCCCTACGCCCTGCACCGCAGGCCCCCGGCCGTACCCTCAGCGACCGCGTTGTGAGGCAGGTCTTCGACCTCGTGCGCCACAGCGGAGTACTGGAACGCCTTCCCTCCAACGAGCACCGGCCAGGTCCGAAGGGCTTGCCGTTCCGCACAGTGCTGATCGGCCTGATCCTGTCGCAGTACATGGGGAAGAGCGCGAACATCAACGACGCATGGGAGACGCTGTTCTTCGCCCTGTCTCCAGGGTCCAAAGCCCTTCTTGACGTCCCCGACGTCGACCTGCACATCCGCGAGGGTGCAACCCGAGAAGAGATCGACCGCGTCGCGCACCACCAGTACGCGACGTCGAAGCGCGTCTACCGGTCCTGGGCCTCGATGACCCGGCGCCTCGACCCGGCACCACACGACCGCCGCAAGCGGCTGTCGCTCAGCGAGGCCAAGAAGATCCGACGGAAGTGGAATGCCCGCGCCAATGAGGACACTGTGCGCAATCTGGAGGCCATCGCGCAGGATCTGATTCTCGCTCCGGTGATGGCTTCCTACCGGCGCGGCGACTTCGCTCGGTGGCCTGGCCACATCGCGGTCGACGACACACCGGTTCCGGTCTGGGGCAAAGAGCCGGACTACCACCAGGACCGGGCCTCGCTTGAGATCACCGCCGGGATGCACGTGAAGGGAGGAACGCAGAAGAAGTCGGGGCCCAGCGGCAAAGCTGCGGCCTCCACGAACAGTGGCACCCGGCGCGGCACGACAAACAAGCCACCGCCTCGCAAGACCAAGTCGGGACAGGAGAAGAAGGCCAAGGCGCCGGAGAAGAGAGAGTTCCGCTACGCCATGATGGCCGCATTCCCGGGCCATGGGCATGGCGACCTCGCCGGCGCCTACCCGGCGGTCTGCCTCGGCATGATCCTTCACACCCCGGGCACCGAACCCGGCCCAGCCGCCCTGCGCGCCATCCAGCCGGCCTTCGAACGAGGCCTGGTCAAAGACCTGTTCTGCGCCGACCGGGGCATCACCCAGGCCAAGCCTCACAACCTGCATCTGCAGCTGCTCAAACTCGGCCTCAACGCGGTGAAGCACTACAACGACGACAAGGTCGACCGGCAGGGAGAGTTCCGCGGCATGCAGCTGGTCGGCGGCGAGTTCTACTGCCCGCTGATGCCCACCCCGCTCATCACTGCGGGCGCCACATACATCGACAGCCGCACGGACGAGGACCGCGCCCACGCACTCAACCTGATCCAGTCCCGGAAGGACTACCAGACCAAGATCAAGGAGTACGGGCCCGCAGGGGACCAGCGTCGACAGTGCCCCGCCCTCGGGTCCCACGCCACGGTCACCTGCTACCGCCGGCCCCAGCCACGCCCGTCCACCGTCGTCGACCTCGACGCCCCCACTGCCCGTACCCCGGCAGCCCTGCCCACCATCCCCAGGCCCAAGCGGGACACCCCCGTCTACCCCGACATCTGCAGGGGGAAGAGCATCACCGTCCCAGGCACCGTGTTGGCCAAGTGGCGGCAGAAATACCCCCTGTTCACCCCTCTGTGGCAGGAAGCCTGGTCCGGACTGCGCAGTCAGAACGAGGGCGGCAACGGCGACCTCAAGAAGTCCGCCCTCGACAGCATCGACAATCCCCAGCTCCGCCTGCCGCACGGACGCGTCGCACAGACCCTGCTCAATGCCGTCATCATCTTCGTGGCGAACCTCAGAGCCATCCGCCGGTTCCTCCGCGACCAGGGCATCCAGCCCCGCAAAGCCAGCGCGCAGAGCACCGCGACCCGACCCGGTGAGCCCTCCGACCCGCCCCAGGCGCGACCGCTTCCGACCGAGCAGGTCGAGCCTCCGCCACGCGAGTGACACACCTCCGCCGCGATCCGCCCCCTGAAAACCCCACATGCCTGCCCCACGGCTACCAGCCGTCGCGCAGGCATGTCCTGTTTCTGCAGGTGAGAGGCGCAGTACCTGGACCGCCACCGCCTCACCCCCTCATCGAGCCGATCACGAGGCTCAAGGCCCCAGAAACGACGAAATACCGGTGAGTCACATGACTCGACCGGTAATTCGTGAACGCTTCGGGACGATCTCGTGAACGTCCCAGCGAGTGTCCGAGGGGGGACTTGAACCCCCACGCCCGATAAAGGGCACTAGCACCTCAAGCTAGCGCGTCTGCCATTCCGCCACCCGGACTAGGTGTCTGCCGCCCGACCAGGGGTGTTCCCCGCGGCGACATGGACAACAATACCAAGGTTTCGCAGTGCCTTTCACCTGCATATCCGGGTCGCGGGAGCACCTGCGCGGGGCAACCAGGGTGCTCACGGTGCGCAATCGGGTGACTACCGGATGCCGCGGAGGCGACCGCGGACGGCACCTCGGTGGCGGTGGCGCACACAAACTCCGTGAGACCAGACCCGCACCGTCACTCCGCGATCCGACGCTCCTCCACCACCAGGATCCGCAAGGCCCGCACAAGCGCGGCCGCCGCTTCCTCGCCCAGCGGGTCGAGGAAGCGCCGTTCCAGCGCGAGGCGCGCACGCTCGGCCCGGTCGAGGCAGTCCCGGCCCTCGGGCGTCAGCTCGACGATGTTCTTGCGCCGGTCCTGAGGACTGCGGCGCCGCTCGACCAACCCCTGGTCCTCCAGGCCGTCGACGAGCGCGACCATCGTGGTGCGGTCGACGCCGAGCCGTCCGGCCACCTCGACCTGGGACAACGGGTACTCGGCGGCGAGCACCGCCAGCACCGCGAGCTCGTGGCCGTCGATCCCGAAGGGGGCCAGCGCCTCCGCGGACGCCCGCGCCAGCCGCTGCTGGGCATGCTTGAGCAGATAGCCGAGCCGGGACTCAAGGGGCACGGGAGGTACGGAAGAGCGCTCACCGGTCATGCCCAGAACTGTACCGAAGACTGATTGTCAGCACTGCTGATGATTTACTACGCTGACCGACATGAGCGATCAACGTGTGCGCTTCGGTATCAAGACCACCCCCATGCACGTCTCCTACGACGACATCCGCCGTGTCTGGCAGGAGGCCGACGCCCTGCCCGAGATCGAGGACGCCTGGCTCTGGGACCATCTGCTTCCGCTCCGCGGACCCAAGGACGGCCAGATCCATGAGAGTTGGACGCTGCTCAGCGCCCTGGCCGCCCAGACCGAGCGGCTGCGGCTCGGTCTCCTCGTCACCAGCAACCGCATCCGCCCACCCGCCGTCCTCGGGAAGATCGCCTCGACCGTGGACGTGATCTCCGGCGGTCGGCTGGTCATGGGCATCGGTGTCGGCGGCACCCACCAGCCGCCCGGCGCGGGCGGGATCGCCGGCGAGAATCCGGCGATCACCGAGTACGAGGCGTACGGGCTCTCCCTCGTCCCGCCGGGCGAGGGGGTCGCCCGGCTCGGCGAGACGGTCGAGATCCTGCGCCGGATGTGGACGCAGCACGACCCCTTCGACTTCGAGGGGCGTTACTACCGGCTGCGTGGCACGCGGAACGAGCCCAAGCCGGTGCAGCGGCCCGGGCCGCCCCTGCTGATCGGCGGCTGGGGGACTCGACTGCTGCGGCTCGTCGCCGAGCAGGCCGACATCTGGAACATCCCCGGACCGCCGCACAACAGCATCGAGTTCGTCGCCGAGCGCGGTCGGGTGCTGGACGCGCACTGTGTGGACATCGGGCGGGATCCGCGCGAGATCACCCGTTCCGTACAGGTCGTCGTCTCGTACGACGATCCCGCCGCCACCCGCGCCACCGTCGCCGACCTCATCGGCATCGGCGTGAACCATGTCGTGCTCAGTCTGCCCCAGCCCTACCCACCAGGTGTCGCCCGATGGCTGGTGGACGAGATCATCGCAGGAGTCCGCAGGGGTCCGGGAGAGCAGGCGGCGCCCTGAAGCGGGTACCGCCCACCCCACCTCACGGAACGAGCTGGTACTCGGGGAAGTTGCCTGGCAGCCGCTCCCCCGCCGGCCCCTGTGTGACGGCGCGCACGAGCAGCTCGCCGCCGACGAAGGCGCCGCGCCAGGACGCGCCGAGGCCGCCGAAGAGCTCGTCGCGGTCGCCGCGGGAGCGGGGCTTGCCGCGGCCGACCTTGAACGCGCGGATCTGCGGGGCCAGTCGGGCGTACGTCGCCTCGTCGTCCGTGGAGAGCGTGGCGACGAGCGCGCCGTTCGACGCGTTCATCGCGGCGAGCAGCTCCGCCTCGGTGTCGACCAGGACGATGGTGTCGACCGGGCCGAAGGGCTCCGCGTGGTGCAGCGGTGAGGACGGCGGCGGGTTCAGGAGCGTGACCGGTTGGACGTACGCCGCCGTGTCCTGGCCGGGCAGGAAGCGTGCGTCGGTCAGCTTGCCGTGGTGCAGCGGGACGGCGCCGCGGTCGATGGCCTCCGCCACCTGGTCGTGCAGCTCCTTCGCCTTGGCCGCGTTGATGACGGGCCCGAAGTCCAGTGCGGGGTAGGGGTCTTCGGGGTGCTCGACGGCCAGTGGGTGACCGACCCGCAGGGTGCGGACGGCGGGGAGGTAGGCGGCGAGGAACTCGTCGAACAGCGAGCGCTGGACGACGAAGCGCGGGTAGGCGGTGCAGCGCTGCTTGCCGTAGTCGAAGAGCTTGGGGATGACGGCTGTCAGTGCGTCCCAGTCCGTGTGGTTCCAGATGCCCCAGGTGTTGAGTCCCTCCTGTTCGAGTACATGCCGCTTGCCGAGGTCGGCGACGGCGGTGGCCACCGCGGCGCCCGTGTCTCGGCCGCCGACGAAGGAGACGCAGCCGATCTCGGGCGCGCGGACCAGCGCCTCCGACAGCTCGCCTCCGCTGCCGCTGACGAGGGTGACGGGGATCCCTTCGCGTGCGGCGAGCGCGCCGGCCAGGGTGAGGCAGGCGACGCCGCCGTCGGTCGGGGTCTTGGCGATGACCGCGTTCCCTGCCAATGCCTGTACCAGCATTGCGTGAACGAGCACGCTCATCGGGTAGTTCCAGCTCGCGATGTTGGACACGGGCCCTTCGAGCGGAGCCCGGCCGTCCACCATGGGTTCGATGCCGTCGACGTACCAGCGCACGCCGTCGATCGCCCGGTCCACGTCGGCCTGCGCGAGTCGCCAGGGCTTGCCGATCTCCCAGACGAGGAGCAGGGCGAGCAGCTCGCGGTGCTCGGTCAGGGCGTCGAGGGTGGCCGCGACGCGCGCCCGTCGTTCGGCGAGCGGGACGTGGCGCCAGGCCCGGTGCTGGTCGAGTGAGGCCCGTACGGCCTGGTGGGCGGTTGCGGCGTTCAGGCGGGGCGGCCCCGCGATGGGGCTTCCGTCGACCGGACTTGTGGCGGGCAGTGCCCGGCCGTCCGCCCGCCAGGAGGCGTCCCAGAGATTGAGGACGCGGTCCTCCTGGAACGCCTCGGGGGCGACGGCGAGGCAGCGCTGCCAGGCGTCGGCCCAGGACGTACCGGACTTCAGGACGAGGGGGGTGTTGAGGGTGGATGCCATTCGGATGTCTCCGCTCTCGGTGCACAGTCGGGGGCGGGAGGTGCCTGGCTCCTGCCGAGCTGCATGGTGCACGGGCCCGGACGAGGAGTGGTCGCATCCGTGCGGAGGAGGACGGTGGTCGCGTCCGCACGGAGGGAAGGGTTCGTACGCGGGAGGGTGGTCGCGTACGTACGGAGGAAGGTACTGAGGAGGCTCCGCTCGTGACAGTCACCTCACATCAACTATGAGTGACGTCTCATCTCACCCCTGTGCGGCGACACGCTCCGATTCCAATCGGGTCAGCACCAGCCGGGCCGTCTCGGTCGGGGTGCCGCCCACCCGTACTCCGGCCGCCTCGAGGGCCTCCTTCTTCGCCTGTGCGGTGCCCGACGAGCCGGAGACGATCGCGCCCGCGTGGCCCATCGTCCTGCCCTCGGGCGCGGTGAAACCGGCGATGTAGGCGACAACGGGCTTGGTGACGTGGTCACGGACGTACGCGGCGGCCCGTTCCTCGGCGTCGCCGCCGATCTCGCCGATGAGGACGACGAGTTCGGTGTCGGGGTCGTCCTGGAAGGCGGCCAGGCAGTCGATGTGGGTGGTGCCGACGACGGGGTCGCCGCCGATGCCCACGCACGTCGAGAAGCCGATGTCGCGGAGTTCGTACATGAGTTGGTACGTCAGCGTGCCCGACTTGGACACCAGGCCGATGCGCCCCGGCTTGGTGATGTCGGCGGGGATGATGCCCGCGTTCGACTGCCCCGGAGTGATCAGGCCCGGGCAGTTGGGGCCGATGACGCGGGTGCCCTTCGTGGCGGCGTACGCGTGGAAGGCGACGGAGTCGTGGACGGGGATGCCCTCGGTGATGACGACGGCGAGCCCGATGCCCGCGTCGGCGGCCTCGGCCACCGCGGCCTTGGCGAACACGGGCGGTACGAACACGACGGTGACGTCGGCGCCGGTCGCCGCCATCCCCTCGCGCACCGAGCCGAAGACGGGCACCGCCCGGTCGTCGAAGTCGACGGTCCGGCCGGCCTTGCGCGGGTTGACCCCGCCGACGACGTCCGTGCCGGCGGCGAGCATCCGCCGGGTGTGCTTCATGCCCTCGCCACCGGTCATGCCCTGGACGAGAACCTTGCTCTCCTTGGTGAGGAAGATGGCCATGTCCTGTTCCTCTTTCAGTCGGCGGTGGCGAGTCGGGCCGCGCGGTGTGCGGCGTCGTCCATGGTGGTGGCCTGCTGGACCAGGGGGTGCGCGCGGCCGTCGAGGATGGCGCGGCCGCGGACGGCGTTGTTGCCGTCGAGGCGGACCACGAGGGGTTTGGTCAACCGCACGGTCTCCAGCGCCCGCACGATGCCGTCGGCGACCACGTCGCAGGCCGTGATGCCGCCGAAGACGTTGACGAAGACGGATTTCACGGCGGGGTCGGAGAGGATCACGGAGAGGCCGTCGGCCATGATCTGGGCGGAGGCCCCGCCGCCGATGTCGAGGAAGTTCGCGGGGCGGGCGCCGCAGCCCGCGACCACGTCGAGCGTCGACATGACGAGGCCCGCTCCGTTGCCGATGATGCCGACCTCGCCGTCCAGTTTGACGTAGTTGAGGCCCTTGGCAGCGGCCGCCGCCTCCAGGGGGTCTTCGTGCGCGGCCTCCTGCTCACCCCAACGCGTCTGACGGAAACGGGCGTTGTCGTCGAGGGTGACCTTGCCGTCCAGGGCGAGGATCTGTCCCCGGGCGGTGCGTACGAGGGGGTTCACCTCGACGAGCACGGCGTCCTCGCGGGTCAGCACCCCCCAGAGGCGTACGAGAACGTCGACGGTCTCCGGGGGCAGTCCCGCGGCCTCGGCGATCTCGCTCGCCTTCGCCGAGGTGACGCCCACGGCCGGGTCGACGGGAACACGCGCGACCGCCTCCGGGCGGCTCGCGGCCACCTCCTCGATCTCCATGCCGCCCTCGGCCGACGCGATCGCGAGGAAGCGTCCTGCGGCGCGGTCGAGGACGTAACTGACGTAGAACTCGCTCTCGATGTCGACCGGTTGGGCCAGCATCACCTTGCCGACCGTGTGGCCCTTGATGTCCATGCCGAGAATCCGACGTGCCGTGAGCTCGGCGGCGGCCGGGTCGGCAGCGAGTTCGACGCCGCCCGCCTTGCCGCGTCCACCGGTCTTCACCTGGGCCTTTACGACGACTCGGCCGCCGAGCCGACGGGCGATCACCCGCGCTTCCTTGGGCGAGTCCGTGACCTCGGCCCTCGGCACCAAGATGCCGTGTTCCTCGAAGAGTTCCCTTGCCTGGTGCTCGTACAGGTCCATCACCGGCTCCTGACTGCTGTGTCTATCCGGGGAGCGAGCCCCAGACCCTCGGAAAATGCCGCACGCCCCCTGGACACCACCCACCGGATGCGGGATAACAAGCTTCATACAGTATTCGTCGACTGTATGCAATGTACCGCGAGAGCGTTCCAACCCCCTACGAAGGGACAGGACTTCGCCATGCCCGACGACATCAGCCAGGACTCCATCTCCGGTGGGCATCTGGTCGCCAAGGCACTCAAAGCAGAAGGTGTGGAGGTCATCTACACCCTGTGCGGCGGCCACATCATCGACATCTACGACGGCTGCGTCGACGAAGGCATAGAGGTCGTCGACGTCCGTCACGAACAGGTCGCCGCCCACGCCGCCGACGGCTACGCACGCATCACCGGCAAGCCCGGATGCGCCGTCGTCACGGCGGGTCCCGGTACGACCGACGCCGTGACCGGCGTCGCGAACGCCTTCCGCGCCGAGTCCCCGATGCTGCTCATCGGCGGCCAGGGGGCGCACACCCAGCACAAGATGGGGTCCCTGCAGGACCTGCCGCACGTCGACATGATGACGCCGATCACCAAGTTCGCGGCGACGGTGCCGGACACGGCGCGCGCCGCCGACATGGTGTCGATGGCGTTCCGGGAGTGCTTCCACGGCGCGCCCGGCCCCTCCTTCCTGGAGATCCCGCGCGATGTCCTGGACGCCAAGGTGCCGGTGGAGAAGGCCCGGATCCCGGCCGCCGGCCACTACCGGGCCTCGACCCGCTCGGCCGGTGACCCCGAGGCGATCGAGAAGCTCGCCGACCTCCTCGTCCACGCCGAGAAGCCCGCGATCCTGCTGGGCAGCCAGGTGTGGACGACGCGCGGCACCGCGTCCGCCATCGAACTCGTCCGCACCCTCAACATCCCGGCGTACATGAACGGCGCCGGGCGCGGCACGCTGCCGCCCGGGGACCCGCACCACTTCCAGCTCTCGCGCCGGTACGCCTTCTCCAACGCCGATGTCATCGTCATCGTGGGTACGCCCTTCGACTTCCGCATGGGCTACGGCAAGCGGCTCTCCCCGGACGCGACCGTCGTGCAGATCGACCTCGACTACCGGACCGTCGGCAAGAACAGGGACATCGACCTCGGAATCGTCGGCGACGCGGGTCTTATCCTGAAGTCGGTCACCGAAGCGGCTTCCGGGCGCCTCAATGGAGGCGCGTCCAAGCGCAAGGAGTGGCTGGACGAACTGCGGGCCGCCGAGCAGACGGCCATCGAGAAGCGGCTGCCCAGCCTGAAGTCGGACGCCTCGCCGATCCACCCGTACCGCCTGGTCAGCGAGATCAACGACTTCCTCACCGAGGACTCGATCTACATCGGGGACGGCGGCGACATCGTCACCTTCTCCGGGCAGGTCGTCCAGCCCAAGTCCCCCGGGCACTGGATGGACCCGGGCCCGCTCGGCACGCTCGGCGTCGGCGTCCCGTTCGTGCTCGCGGCCAAGCAGGCACGGCCCGACAAGGAGGTCGTCGCCCTCTTCGGGGACGGCGCCTTCTCCCTCACCGGCTGGGACTTCGAGACCCTCGTCCGCTACAACCTCCCCTTCGTCGGCATCGTCGGCAACAACTCCTCCATGAACCAGATCCGTTACGGCCAGGCCCAGAAGTACGGCCTGGAGCGCGAGCGGGTCGGCAACACCCTCGGCGACGTCCACTACGACAAGTTCGCGCAGCTGCTGGGCGGTTACGGCGAGGAGGTCCGCGATCCCGCCGACATCGGCCCGGCGCTCCAGCGCGCTCGGGAGTCGGGCAAGCCGTCGCTGATCAACGTCTGGGTCGACCCGGACGCGTACGCCCCCGGAACCATGAACCAGACGATGTACAAGTGAGGTGCCCCCGATGACCCCGATCGCAGGAACGTCGACCAAGGCTCTCGAAGGTGTCCGTGTCCTCGACATGACGCACGTCCAGTCGGGTCCGTCGGCCACGCAGCTGCTGGCCTGGCTGGGCGCTGACGTCGTCAAGCTGGAGGCGCCGACCGGTGACATCACCCGCAAGCAACTGCGCGACCTCCCCGACGTCGACTCCCTCTACTTCACGATGCTCAACTGCAACAAGCGGAGCATCACCCTCAACACCAAGACCGAGCGCGGCAAGGAGATCCTCACCGAGCTGATCCGGCGCTCCGACGTCATGGTCGAGAACTTCGGACCGGGTGCGGTCGACCGCATGGGCTTCACCTGGGACCGCATCCAGGAGATCAATCCGCGGATCGTCTATGCCTCCATCAAGGGGTTCGGGGACGGCCCGTACACCAACTTCAAGGCGTACGAGGTCGTCGCGCAGGCCATGGGCGGGTCGATGTCGACCACCGGTTTCGAGGACGGGCCGCCGCTGGCGACGGGAGCCCAGATCGGCGACTCGGGCACGGGCGTGCACGCCGTGGCGGGGATTCTCGCGGCGCTGTACCAGCGGGAGAACACCGGGCGCGGGCAGCGGGTCAACGTGGCCATGCAGCATGCCGTGCTCAACCTCTGCCGGGTGAAGTTGCGCGATCAGCAGCGACTGACACATGGCCCGCTCGCTGAATATCCCAACGACGACTTCGGCGTCGAGGTTCCCCGCTCCGGCAACGCGTCCGGCGGCGGCCAGCCGGGCTGGGCGGTCAAGTGCGCGCCGGGCGGCCCCAACGACTACGTGTACGTCATCGTGCAGCCCGTCGGCTGGAAGCCGATCACCGAGCTCATCGGCCGGCCGGAGCTGGCGGACGACCCCGAGTGGGCGACCCCGGAGGCCCGGCTGCCCCAGCTCACCAAGATGTTCCAGCTCATCGAGGAATGGTCGGCGGCGCTCCCCAAGTGGGAGGTGCTGGAGAAGCTCAACGCGCACAACATCCCGTGCGGCCCGATCCTGTCCACCAAAGAGATCATCGAGGACGAGTCGCTGGTCGCCAACGAGATGGTCGTGTCGGTGCCGCATCCCGAGCGGGGCGAGTTCGTGACCGTGGGCAGCCCTCTGAAGCTCTCCGACTCCCCCGTGGACGTGACCAGTTCGCCGCTGCTCGGCGAGCACAACGAAGAGGTCTACATCGGCGAGCTCGGCCTCGGCGACGAGGAGCTGCGCCTGCTCAAGTCGAACGGAGTGATCTGAGTGATGGCCGAAGACCGGGTGCTGAGGGTGCGCACGCTGCTCGACGCCGTGCGGGCCGAGGGGCGGACCGCGCTCACCGCGCCCGAGGGAAAGGTGATCGCCGACGCGTACGCGATCGCCGTACCGGGCGAGGAACTGGCGACGGACGTCGACGAGGCGGTGGCGTACGCGGCGCGCTTCGGCGGGCCCGTCGTGATGAAGATCGTCTCGCCGGACATCCTGCACAAGACCGACGCCGGCGGTGTGATCGTGGGCGTGGAGGGCGCGGCGGACGTACGCGCCGCCTTCCACAAGATCGTCGATAACGCGCGGTCCTACGACCCGCGGGCCCGCATAGAAGGCATCCAGGTCCAGGAACTGCTCCCCCAGGGACAGGAGGTCATCGTCGGCGCGGTGACCGACCCGACGTTCGGGAAGGTCGTCGCCTTCGGGCTCGGCGGGGTGCTGGTGGAGGTCCTGAAGGACGTCACCTTCCGGCTCGCCCCCGTGGACGCCGACGAGGCGCTGTCGATGCTGGACTCGATCAGGGCGGCCGAGATCCTGCGCGGGGTGCGCGGCGCGCCGCCGGTGGACCGGTGGGCGATCGCCGAGCAGATCCGCCGGGTCTCCGAACTCGTCGCGGACTTCCCCGAGATCGCCGAGGTGGACCTCAACCCGGTGATCGCCACTCCGGAGGGCGCGGTCGCCGCCGACATCCGTGTGATCCTCGCGGACTCGGTCCCCAAGGAGCGGCGCAAGTACACGCGCGAGGAGATCCTCACGTCGATGCGGCGGCTGATGGAGCCCTCCTCCGTGGCCGTGATCGGCGCCTCCAACGAGCAGGGCAAGATCGGGAACTCGGTCATGCGCAACCTCGTCGACGGCGGCTTCTCCGGCGAGATCCATCCGGTGAACCCCAAGGCCGATGACATTCAGGGCCGCAAGGCGTACAAGAGTGTCACCGACGTTCCCGGTGAGGTGGATGTGGCGGTCTTCGCGATCCCCGCCAAGTTCGTGGCCTCGGCCCTGGAGGAGGTGGGACGCAAGGGGATCCCCAACGCCGTACTGATCCCCTCCGGGTTCGCGGAGACCGGCGAGCACGAACTCCAGGACGAGATCGTGGCCATCGCCGAGCGGCACGGCATCCGGCTGCTCGGGCCGAACATCTACGGCTACTACTCGACGTGGCAGGACCTGTGTGCCACGTTCTGCACCCCGTACGACGTGAAGGGCGGCGTCGCGCTCACCTCGCAGTCCGGTGGCATAGGAATGGCCATCCTGGGCTTCGCGCGCACTACGAAGACGGGTGTTTCCGCGATCGTCGGGCTCGGCAACAAGTCGGACCTCGACGAGGACGACCTGCTCACCTGGTTCGGTGAGGACCCGCACACCGAGTGCATCGCGATGCATCTGGAGGACCTGAAGGACGGCCGCGCCTTCGTGGCGGCGGCGCGCGCGACGGTCCCGAAGAAGCCGGTCGTCGTCCTGAAGGCGGGGCGTACGGCCGCCGGGGCGAAGGCCGCCGGCTCGCACACGGGCGCGCTCGCGGGCGACGACGCCGTGTACGAGGACATCCTGAAGCAGGCCGGCGTCATCCGGGCCCCCGGGCTGAACGAAATGCTGGAGTACGCGCGCGCGTTGCCGGTGCTTCCCACCCCCAAGGGGGACAACGTCGTCATCATCACGGGCGCGGGCGGCAGTGGTGTGCTCCTGTCCGACGCGGTGACGGACAACGGCCTGTCCCTGATGGAGATCCCGCCGGACCTGGACGCGTCCTTCAGGGCCTTCATCCCGCCCTTCGGGGCCGCGGGCAACCCGGTGGACATCACCGGGGGCGAGCCTCCGTCGACGTACGAGGCGACGATCCGGCTGGGCCTGGAGGACCCGCGCATCCACGCCCTTGTCCTCGGCTACTGGCACACCATCGTGACCCCGCCCATGGTCTTCGCCGAGCTCACCGCGCGCGTGGTGGCCGAATTCCGTGAGCGCGGCGTCGAGAAGCCCGTGGTGGCGTCGCTCGCGGGTGATGTCGAGGTCGAGGAGGCCTGCCAGTACCTGTACGAGCGGGGGGTCGTGGCGTACCCGTACACGACGGAGAAGCCGGTGGCCGTGCTCGGCGCGAAGTATCGCTGGGCGCGGGCGGCGGGCCTGTTGGGGGGCGGTTCATGAGGTGAACCAGAGCGGGGGCGGCCGACGGTGCGCGTCGGCCGCCCCCAGGACCCGTGCGCACACGAAAGGCATTTGGACAGGGGGCGCTGGCCAGAGCTTTCGACGCAAGGGGTGCTGAACCGACATGACAACCACCGACCTATCGACATCCGTCCCCTACAGGGAGGTGACGGATCGCAACGGCCGCCTGTACCGCATCGGTGAGACCGATCGGGACATCATGGGGCGACCACGCTGGACCATGGTGCTCTTCCCCTGGATGGGGATGCTGGGCATCAGCTCCTCGGAGTACGCGTTCACCTCCGCCGAGGACACCCTGCACGACGCCCATCTCTGGGGCAGTGGGCACATCTTCTGGCTGATGGGCGTCTGGATCTTCTTCCAGGCCGCCGTCGCCTTCCCCGCCGGGCAACTGCGGGAGAGCGGACGGCTGCCCGCGCGGTACGCCATGATGCTCGGCGCGCTGGGCACGGTCCTGGGGTACCTCTCCCTGGCGTTCGCGCCGCATGTGACCGTCGCGTACATCGGCTTCGGCATGTTCAGCGGCATCGGCGCCGGCCTGGTCTACGCGACCTGCGTGAACATGGTCGGCAAGTGGTATCCGGAGCGCAAGGGCGGCAAGACGGGCCTGGTCAACGGCGGTTTCGCCTACGGCTCGGTGCCCTTCGTCTTCCTGTTCACCTCGTACATGGACCTCGGGAACTACCAGGGCGTCCTGGTGACGGTGGGCCTGGTCTGCTGTGCCGTGGTCGCCTTCGCGGGCTGGTTCTTCAAGGACCCGCCCAAGGGCTGGTGGCCCCCGCACGTGGACCCGCTGAAGGTGTCCGACGACCCGAGGATCCGCCGGGCGCTGGAGAAGAACCCGCCCGCCGTGAAGCAGTACACCCCCAAGGAGGCCGCCCGTACGCCCGTTCTTTGGATGATGTGGTTCTGTCTGCTGTGCACCGCCGGGATCAACATCTTCGGCATCGCCTTCCAGGTGCCGTTCGGCAAGGACATGGGATTCGCGGGCGGGATCGTGGCCACCGCGATGTCCCTGAAGGCGATCGTCAACGGCACAGGACGCGGCGTGATCGGCTGGATCTCCGACCGCTTCGGACGCCGCAACACGCTGATCATCGTCTGTCTGGTGCTGGGCTCCGCCCAGTTCGGGGTGCTGGTCTCCGGCCAGATGGGCAGCATGCCGTTCTTCCTGTTCTGCTCCATGGTCTCCGGATTCGGCGGCGGCGCGATCTTCCCGCTGTTCGCGGCCATGACGGCGGACTACTTCGGCGAGAACAACAACGCGTCCAACTACGGAATGGTCTACAGCTCGAAGCTGATCTCGGGCCTCGTGGGCTCGGGCATGGGCGCGGTCGTCGTCGGCGCGTGGGACTACCACGGGGCCTTCGTACTCGCGGGCTCCATCGGCCTCGCCTCCGCCGTGCTGGCGCTGTTCCTCAAATCACCGGGCCGGCCGAAGGCCCGCAGCATCGTCCCCAACCCGCAACCGCTCGGCGAGGAGATGGCGTGACATGACGACAGAACCCATCGCCACCCAGGGCGCGTCGGCCACCGCCGGCGCCTCGAACCGCTCGTACCGCGAAGTCACCGACGCCCGGGGCCGCGTCTACCGGATCGGTGAGACGGACCGCGACATCCTGGGCCACTCCCGCAAGTTCATGGTGTACCTGCCGTGGATCGCCATGATGGCCATCAGCGTCTTCGAATACGCGTACGGCTCGGCCGAGGACACCCTGTCCCATGCCCACGGCTGGACGCAGAGCAACACCTTCTGGATATTGAGCGTCTGGGTCTTCTTCCAGGCCGGCATAGCCTTCCCGGCCGGCTGGCTGCGAGAGCGGGGCATTCTCACCGCCCGCAGGGCCATGTACATCGGCGCGGTCATGTGTGTGATCGGCTTCCTGGCCCTCTCGCACCTGAGCAACGTGCTCCTGGCCATCCTGGGCTTCGGCGTCATCGGCGGCCTCGGCTCCGGCCTGGTCTACGCGACCTGCATCAACATGGTCGGCAAGTGGTTCCCCGAGCGCCGGGGCGCGCGGACCGGGTTCGTCAACGGCGGATTCGCGTACGGCTCCCTGCCGTTCATCTTCATCTTCAACTACGCGTTCGACACCGGGAACTACCACCGCGTCCTGGACCTCATCGGCTGCTACGTGCTGATCGTCGTGCTGTCCTGCGCGTTCTTCTTCAAGGACCCGCCGAAGAACTGGTGGCCCGCGGACATCGACCCGCTGACGTACGGCGGCAACGGCAAGACCGCCGCCGCCCTCGCGAAGAACCCTCCCGCGGTGAAGCAGTACACGCCCAAGGAGGCCATCAGGACGGGTGTGCTACCCCTGATGTGGATCACGCTGGTCATGACCGCGGGCGTGTCGATCTTCGGGATCTCCTTCCAGGTCGACTTCGCCAAGGAGGTGGGCTTCGGCCCGCTGGTGGCGGCGTCCTCCATGGGCATCATGGCCGTCATCAACGGCATCGGCCGGGCCGCGGTGGGCTGGCTGTCCGACACCTGGGGCCGCAAGCTGACCCTGGTGTTCGTCATCGTCGTGCTGGGACTCGCGCAGTTCGGCGTGATCTGGGCCGGTGACATCAAGAGCGAGTGGCTGTTCCTGTTCTTCGCCTTCCTCTCCGGGTTCGGCGGCGGCGCGTTCTACCCGATGTTCGCGGCCCTGACCCCGGACTACTTCGGCGAGAACTACAACGCCACCAACTACGGCCTGGTGTACAGCGGCAAGCTGGTCAGTGGCCTGTTCGGCGGCGGTCTCGGCTCGATGGTGGTCGCGGCCTGGGGCTACAACGGCGCCTACGCGCTGGCCGGCGGTATCTCGATGCTGGCGGCGGCGATCGCGTTGCTGCTGAAGCAGCCGGGGCTCGACAGCGAGGTACGCACTCCTCAGCCGCAGCCCGCGAGCTGAGAGGTCTCCTGGTCAACGGAACGAAAGGTTTTCCTCCCGGCACAGAGCACGGAGCACAGATCGGGCGGCCCTCCCCACGTGGCGCGTTGTGGGGAGGGCCGCCCGGTGCACTGCCTAGAAGCTAGTGACGCCGCCTGCGGAGGGCCGCGAGGTTGTCGTAGCCGATCTTCGCGTGCGTGAGTGACTGCCCGGGGTCCGTGGCGCTCGGGGCGTTGTCCTGCTCGACCATCGGGTTGTGGTAGTTCCGGTCACCGACGCGCGAGAAGAACGTGGTGTAGTCGATGACGCCGGTGCCGAACGGCACCATGTCGTAGCCCATGCCGTTCGTCGTGTTGACGACGCCGTCCTTGGCGTGGAAGAGCGGGTAGCGCTTGTTGTTGCGGACCACGAGCCCGGCGGGATCGAACACGTTCTCCCGGGTGGAGCCGTCGTGGGCCGTGTACGTGTGGAACTTGTACTGGGCCACGTGCGCCCAGAAGATGTCCATCTCCAGCCAGACCACCTTCGGGTCGGTGATCTTCAGGAAGTACTCCAGCTTGCGGATGCCGGAGCTGCGGGTCGGGTTGCCCTGCGCGTCCAGCGGGCCCCCGTCGAGCAGGAAGCCGTACGCCGCGTCGTGGTTGTGGGTGTACAGCTTGATGCCCTCGCGGCGGGCGATCTCCCCGAGCGCGTTCCACTTGTCGGCGGCCACGTCCCAGTCGGCGCGGTAGGCACTGCCGGTGGGGTCGCCACCGGTGCCCATGTGCGCCATGCCGAGGATGTTGGCGATCTCCAGGTGCTTCTTGAAGGTGTCCAGATCGGCCGTGGTGAGAGGCCAGGACGGAGGTATGAAGCCGTGGTTGCCCTGCGCCCGCAGCCCGTACGCGTCGAGCCAGGAACGCAGCAGCTTGGCGCCCTGTACGGACTCCAGGCTCGCGCCGCCGGGAGCGTTGGCGTGCTGGCCGTATCCGGCGAACTCCACCTGGCGGTAGCCGAAGCGCGAGAGCTGCTTGAAGACCTCGCGGAAACCGGAGGGCAGGTCGCTGGCGAGCGGGTCGCGGCCCGTGGCGTCCCGGACGGTGTAGAGGATGATGCCGCGCTTGTTCGCGGGGACGAGGACGTCACCGCCGTGGTCGTGGCCCAGGCCTCTGCCCCGGTCCTGGGCGAGGGCTGGTGAGGCGCCGAGGACGGGTGCGGCGATCGCCGCGGTCGCGACGGCGGTGCAGGTGCTGAGGAAGCGGCGGCGATGGATGCCGAGAGTGCGGCGCAGGGCGTCGCCGGCGGCGGATTCGTCGTTGAACGCGGTCACGGTTTCTCTCTTTCGGATCGGTGTGCGGCGGTGTCGGGTGCCGGGTGGTCCGCTGCTCGTGCGCAGGTCAGAGGCGTGCGAAGCGCTCGCCGGACGCGTTGTCAGTGGCGCGTGCTTCACTTTGCGTAGTTGCTCGTGACGGGTCGTGACTGGTGGTCGTGGCTCCTACGGCCTGGTCATGCGAGTCCGGCCAGATCGAGCAGCAGGGATTTCACTTCGGTGGCCGCGATGCGGCCGGGAGCGGTGTGGGGGGTGGAGCAGATGAGGAGCGGACCTTCGTCGTCGCTCGTGGGAAGGCGGCCGTGGCTGCCGCGAATAGGTGAGGGGTCCAGCGGCACGACCGCCATGCGGTAGCGCAGGCCGAGCTTCTTGCGTGCCAGTGCCGTGGCCGCCTTCACCTTGACGTAGGGGTCGAGGGGATCCATGAAGAGTTCGACCGGGTCGTAGCCGGGTTTGCGGTGGATCTCGACGAGCTGCGCGAAGTCGGGCGCGCGGGCGTCGTCGAGCCAGTAGTAGTACGTGAACCAGGCGTCCGGCTCCGCGACGGCGACGAGTTCGCCGGAGCGCGGATGGTCGAGGCGATGGGTCTTCTTGCCCTCGTCGTCGAGGAGCCGCTCGATGCCGGGCAGGTCGGCGAGGGCTGCCTTGGTGGCCTCCAGGTCCTCGGGACGGCGCACGTAGACATGGGCGATCTGGTGGTCGGCGACCGCGAACGCTCGGGACGCCATCGGGTCGAGGTACTCCATGCCGTCCTGCGTGTGCACTTCGAGGAGTCCGGCGTGGCGCAGGGCGCGGTTGATGTCGACGGGGCGGTCCGCGCGGGTGATGCCGTACTCGGAGAGCGCGACGACGGTGCGGCCTTCCGCCTTCGCGTCGTCGAGGAGGGGGGCCATGGCCGCGTCGAGGTCCGCGGCCGCCTGGAGGGAGCGCGGGTCGTCGGGGCCGAAGCGCTGGAGGTCGTAGTCGAGGTGAGGGAGGTAGCAGAGGGTCAGGTCCGGCCGGCGGGTGCGGTTGATGTGGCGGGTCGCGTCGATGATCCAGCGGCTGGAGACGAGGTCGGCGCCGGGGCCCCAGAAGTGGAACAGGGGGAACGTGCCGAATTTCTGAATGAGTTCGTCGTGCAGGGCCGGGGGCCTGGTGTAGCAGTCGGGTTCCTTGCGGCCGTCGGCGTAGTAGACGGGACGGGGAGTGACGGTGATGTCGGTGTCGGCGCCCATGGCGTACCACCAGCAGATATTGGCGACCGTGTAGCCGGGATGCGCGCGTCGGGCGGCGTCCCACAGCTTGTCGCCGGACACCAGGCCGTTGTGCTGCCGCCACAGCAGTACGTCGCCCAGCTCGCGGAAGTACCAGCCGTTGCCGACGATGCCGTGCTCGGACGGATGGGTCCCGGTGAGGAAGGTGGACTGGGCGGCGCAGGTGACGGCGGGCAGGACGGTGCCGAGCGGGGCGCGGAAGCCGGACTGGCCGAGGGCCTTGAGGTGGGGCATGTGGTCGAGGAGACGGGGGGTGAGGCCGACGACGTCAAGGACGAGGAGCGGAGTGGGACCGGCCGGCTCCTGTGGTGATGGGGTCACGGCAGCTCCTTGAGGCCGAGGTCCGTCAACAGGTCTCGGGCGAGGGTGAGTTCGGCGGCGATGCCGTCGGCGAGCTGGGCGCGGGCACGGGGGCGCAGCTCCGGCGGGAGGGCCTGCCAGGTGTAGGTCTCGACCTCCAGATGGTGGGTGAGGGGGTGCGGGCCGCCGACGAGGTGGGTCAGTGCGGCTCGCAGGACGGGGAGTGTGGAGGTGAGGGGTGCGGCGGGGGCCGCGTGCAGCGGGACGTGGAAGTGGGCGCGCCACGGGGAGGCGTCGGGCAGGGCGTCACCGGCGAGGGCCTCGCCGAGGTCGTCGGTGCCGCGCAGGCCCGCGGCGGTGAGGGTGCGGGTCTGGTGCAGGAAGCGGGGTTCGTCGAAGGCGGCGAGGGCCGCGCGGACTTCGGGGAGATGGGGGTGTTCGGCGTGCAGGGCGGCTGAGAGCTGGGATTTGACGATCGGGACGCGGGCCTGTGTGAGCGCGTCCAGGGCGGTGTGCGGGTCTTCGAAGGAGGTGGCGAGATGGCAGGTGTCGACGCAGATGCCGATGCGGTCGTGACCGATCGCGGTGAGTGGGGCGAGAGCGTCGCCGGTGGTCTCGACGGTGCAACCGGGTTCCGGTTCCAGGCCGATGCGCAGGGAGCGGCCGGTGAGTTCGTGGAGGGCGTCGAGGCGTTCGGCGAGCGTGGTCAGCGCGGTGTGCGCCGCCGTCGCCCGCTCCTGGTCGTATGCGGTGCGCCAGGCGAGGGGCAGGGTGGAGATGCTGCCTTCGGTGACATCGTCGGGCAGGAGCTGGGCGAGGACTCGGGCCAGGTCGGTGGTGTGGGCGAGGCGTTCGGGGTCGGCCCAGTCCGGCTGGTAGACGCGGTACTTGACCTCTTCGGCGCCGAAGCCTTCATAGGGGAAGCCGTTGAGGGTGACGACTTCGAGGCCGCGGCGTTCGAGTTCGGTGCGCAGGCCGCGCAGCGCGGAGGGGTCGGTGACGAGGGCGTGGGCGGCGTCCCTGGCCAGCCACAGACCGATGCCGAGGCGGTCGCGGCCGAGGCGGCGGCGGACGGGTTCGCAGTGGTCGCGGAGTTGGGCGAGGACGCCGTCGAGGGTTTCGGCCGGGTGGACGTTGGTGCAGTAGGCGAGGTGGACGGTGGAGCCGTCGGGGTGGCGGAAGCGCATCGCTCACTCCCCGCCGCGCAGGATGGAGTTGCCTTCGTGGGTGACGTCGGGGGTGGTGACGTCGAGGTTCAACCGTCCGCTGAGGCCGTAGAAGGCGACGGGGTTGCGCCACAGCACCCGGTCGACGTCGTCGTCGGTGAAACCGGCGGCCAGCAGGGCGTCGGCGACGCGGCGGGTCTTGAGGGGGTCGCTTCTTCCCCAGTCCGCGGCCGAGTTGACCAGCACCCGCTCCGGCCCGTACTCCGTCAGGACGGCGACCATGCGTTCCTCGTCCATCTTGGTGTCGGGATAGACGGAGAAGCCCAGCCAGCAGCCGCTGTCCTTGGCCTCCTTGACGGTTTTCTCGTTGAGGTGGTCGACCAGGACGCGGTCCGGGGACAGCGCGGACTCCCGGACGACGTCGAGGGTGCGGCGCAGGCCGGCCTGCTTGTCGCGGTGCGGAGTGTGGACGAGCGCGGGGAGCCCGTGGTCGGCGGCGAGCTGCAACTGGGCGGCGAGGGCGGTGTCCTCGGCGGGGGTCATCGAGTCGTAGCCGATCTCGCCCACGGCTACCACCTGGTCCTTGACGAGATAGCGGGGCAGCTCGTCGAGGACGGGGACGCAGCGGGGGTCGTTCGCCTCCTTGGGGTTGAGGGCGAGCGCGCAGTGGTGGGCGATGCCGTACTGGGCGGCGCGGAAGGGTTCCCAGCCGAGGAGGGAGTCGAAGTAGTCGAGGAAGGAGGCGACCGAGGTGCGGGGCTGGCCGAGCCAGAAGGAGGGCTCGACGAGGGCGCGGACACCGGCGGTGTGCATGGCCTCGTAGTCGTCGGTGGTCCGTGACGTCATGTGGATGTGGGGGTCGAAGATGCGCATCAGGACTCCTTGCCGGATGTGCGGGAGGTACCGCACGGGCCTGCGGGGGCGGCGGTGGGCTCGGTCAGGGCCAGCACGCGGTGCAGGTCCTCGGGGACGGGACGGTCCGCGGCGGTGCGTTCGCGCGCGTAGTCGCCGAGCATCCGTGCGAGTTCGGCGTCCTCGTGGGCGCGCGGCGCCAGGTCGGCCACGACGTCCACGGGTACGCCGGTGAACAGGCACTTGAGGACGGCGTGCCGCCAGGTGTGGGCGTCCAGGTGGCGGGCGGCGTACGGGCCGAGGGCGGCGGCGACGAGCCGGGTGTCGTTGGTGCGCAGGGCGTCCTCGACGAGGGGCAGCGCGTCGGGGCCGGGCACGAGGTGGGGCAGGGCGCGCAGGACGGCCCGGCGTTCGGCGGCCGTGCCCTGCCGGTAGACGCGGGCGAGTGCGTCCGGGTCGGCGCGGGCGGCGTGCAGGAGAAGCACGCGGGCGGCGTCGGCGTGCTCGGGGCCGCAGCGGCGGCCCGCCTCTGCGATGCGCAACTCCCAGACGGAGATGGGTCCGTGGGAGCCGGGGTGGTCGGCGGCCTCGTCGAGGGCCTGGTCCAGCCAGACGCGGGCGGCCGGGGCGAGGGAGGTGTTCAGGCGGGCGTGCAGGGCGGCGAGGGCGGGTTCGGCCGGGTGGCTGGCCGTGCTGCCGTGGGGTGCGTGCGGGTGGTGGTTCACGGGGTGCTCCCTTCGGCGCCGTCGGGGATCGCCCGGGCCGCGCGGTGGAGGAACGGGAGGGACCGTGCGGCGAAGTGGGGGCCCGCATGGGAGTGGCGGGGCAGTTCGACGACAGTCAGCGCCTGGTAACCGGTGGCGGCCAGGGCTTCGAGTACGGGCGGGAAGTCGATCTCACCGTCCCCGAACGGGAGGTGTTCGTGGTGCCCGCGGCGCATGTCCTCGATCTGGACGTGCCGCAGCCAGGGGGCGGCGGCGCGGACGCAGTCGACGGGAGACAGGGCTTCCAGGCACTGGCAGTGGCCGATGTCGAGGGTGAGGCCGAGGGCGGGCGGGTCGCCGAGGATGCGGCGCAGGTGGTGGAAGTCGGCGAGGGTGGCGAGCAGATGACCGGGTTCGGGTTCGACGGCGAGCGAGATGCCGGCGTGGGTGGCCGCGTCCAGTACGGGGGTGAGGGCCTCGGCAAGGCGCTTCCAAGCGGTGTCCTCGGCTGTGTCGGCCGGGTTGGCTGGGTTGGCCGGGAGTACGCCGCTGAAGCAGTGGACGGCGTGGGCGCCGAGGTCGGCGGCGATCCGGACGGCGCGGATGAGCAGGTCGACGCGGCGGGCCCGGTCGGCAGGGTCCGGGTCGAGGAGCGAGGGGCCGTGCTTGCGGCGCGGGTCGAGGACATAGCGGGCGCCGGTTTCGACGGTGACGCCGAGTCCGAGGGTGTCCAGCCTGCGGGCCACCTTCCGGGTGCGGGCGGCGACGTCCGGGGCCAGGGGGTCCAGGTGCATGTGGTCGAGGGTCAGGCCGACGCCGTCGTAGCCGAGGTCCGCGAGGAGGGCGAGGGCGTCGTCGAGGCGGAGGTCGGCGAGACCGTTGGTGCCGTAGCCGAAACGGAGGGGGTGGGCGTTCGTGGCGTGAGGCCGAGGGTTCGTGCGGCGGGGGGCCGGGGTCATGTGACGCTCACCTTCCTCGCGAATCTGCGGGCCGCCGGGGCGAGGGCGGCCGTGAGAAGGGCGGAGGCGAGGGCGCCGGAGCGGGCCGCGAGGGCGGCCTGGAGGGGGATCATGGCGCGGATTCCGCCACCGACCGCTCGCTGGGTGAGCGGGGGTGAGGGGTTGAGGGTGGCGTGGAGGAGGGGGCGACCCGAGGTGGTGACGAAGGCGGCGGCGAGGGCGGTGCGCAGGGCGTCCGCGGGGAGGGGCCGGGAGGGGGCCTCGCCCGGGGCCCCCGGGGTCCTCGTCAACCTCCAGGCGAGCGTGCCCGTCGTGATGAGCGCGGCGAGCGGTCCGAGCGGCGAACCGCCCCGGGTCTCACCGCGGGACACCGTGGTCACCGCAAGGGTGTGGGTGGCCAGGGTCAGGGCGGCGGGCAGGGCGGGACGGGCGCTGCCGCCGGTGGCCGTCGCGCCGAGGAGCAGGTCCAGGCCGCGCGCGGTGGCCATCGCCGCCGGCCCGGCGGGGGTTCGCTTGAGCGCGAGGTCGTACGCCCAGACGGTGGCCGCGAGGGGGGCCGCGACGGCGAGGGCGGGGCGTCCGGCGCGTGCTGCCAGGGCCAGGCCCATCACCGTGAGGGCGCCTGCGGCGACGAGAGCCGCGGACGGTCGGACGCGTCCGGAGGGCAGCGGGCGGTGTGGGCGTTCGAGGGCGTCCTCGGTCTGGTCGGCCCAGTCGTTGAGGGCCATGCCCGCCTCGTACAGACAGAGGGAGGAGGCGATGGCGAGCAAGGTGCGGGGGTTCGGGCGGGTGCCGGTGGAAGCGGCGCCGGCGAGGGCGTCGCCCGGGACGGTGAACAGGGCGGGCAGGCGGAGGAGTTCGGCCCAAGCCCTGGCCCCGGCCCCGGGCCCTGGCCCTGGCCCTGGCCCTGCCCAGGCTTCGGCCCCTGCCGTCGTCCTCGCTCGTGGGCTCTGCGGCGGGCTCGTCGTGATCGGTCGGTCCGGCCTGGGCGAGCGCGGCGTCATCGGGTCTCCCCGGGGAGTGCGCGGAGCCGTTGCGCGAGCCCCGCCAGGGCCGCGTACTGCTCACCCAGCGCCGCGGGCCCATCGCCCACCGGGTCCTTGAAGTAGAAGCCGAGTTCGCTCAGGGGACCGGAGAGTCCGGCCTCGTGCGCGCGGGACACCAGGCGGGCGAGATCGAGGACCAGGGGCGCCGCCAGTGCGGAGTCGCAGCCCTGCCAGGTGGTCTGCAGGATCATCCGGGTGCCGAGGAAGCCGTCGAAGGCGATGTGGTCCCAGGCGGTCTTCCAGTCGCCGAGGGCCGGTACGTCGTCGATGTGCACCTCGCCCTGCGGGGACCCGCCCAGGGTGTCCGCGAGGACCCGTTCCTTGCCGACGTTCTTGGCCGCGGCGGCGGCCGGGTCGGCGAGGGCGGCGCCGTCGCCGCCGCCGAGCAGGTTGGTGCCGGACCAGGCGCGAACCGCCAGCGCGCGCTGCGCGAACATCGGGCCGAGCACCGACCGCAGCAGGGTCTGGCCCGTCTTGCCGTCGCGGCCGGCGTACGGGAGGCCGCCGGCGCGTGCCGTCGAGGCCAGCGCCGGGTGGTGCAGGCCGGTGGACGGGGTGAAGTTCACGTAGGGGCAGCCGGCCGCCAGCGCTGCCGCCGCGTACAGCGAGCTCGGAGGCAGGGCGGAGCCCACGGGTGCGGGTTCGGTGGAGGCCACGTTCAGCACGACCGCACGGGTCAGGTCCCGTCGTCGTACGAAGTCGCGCAGGTCGGCCGCGAAGGCGTCCACGAGTTCGGAGTCGTCCCGTGTGTCGCCGGGGGCAGGGCCGCCGGGGCGGATCTCCGCGTCGGCGGCCTCCAGTTCGGCCGCGATCGCCGAGGGGAGGCCGGATGGCAGCACACCACCGGCGGCCAGGGCCTCGGCTCGTTTCGGCAGTGGGCAGTTCACGGTGTCGTGGCCGCCGAAGACGAGGGAGGACAGGGTGGGCAGGCCGCACTCGGCGAAGAGGGATGTCTCGGTGACCATGCCCGTCGGGGGGTGCAGGCCGGCGGTGAGGGCCGCGCAGCCCGCGATGACGGTGGTGGCGACGGAGCCGCGGGCTCCGATCAGCCACACCCCCACCCGAGGTTCGGAAAGGGACGCGGGCATGGGGGACATGGGCAGCCTCCTTGTCGTACGTCAGCCACACAGGAGATGAGGAGAGAGGAGAGAGATGCGCGGCGGGCGAGACGGCGGGCGGGGGTCCGGCGTCCCCCGCCCGCCGCCGGTCAGTCGCCCTTCGTGGGCAGTTCCTTGATCCGGACGTCGCGGAAGGACACCTGGTCGTCGGCTCCGTGGTTCTGGAGGCCGATGTGTCCGTCGCGCAGGCTTCGTACCGGATCGGTGTTGGTGAAATCGTTGATCTTCACGCCGTTGAGCCAGACGCGGAGGCGCTCGCCCTCCACGCGGATCTCGTACGTGTTCCACTCCCCCGGCGGGTTCAGCGCACGGTCGCGCTTCTTCAGGTCGGCGGACTGGAAGCTGTACACGGCCCCGGTGGTGCGGTCGGGGGCGTCGGTCGCGTCGATCTGGATCTCGTAGCCCTTGTCGACGGCCGACCAGGGGTCGTCGGACTCCGGAAACCCGACGAACACTCCGGAGTTGTCGTCCCCGGCCACCCGCCAGTCCAGCTTCAGCGAGTACGAGCCGAACTCTGAACCGGCGTACCAGAGCATCCCCAGGCCGCCGTGCGACGTCAGCGTCCCGTCGTCGCTCAGCGAGAACGAGCCCGGGCCCGCCTGTTTCCACGCCGTCAGCGACTCGGTCGTGCCGTCGAAGAGCGGTCGGTAGCCGTTCTCCGGGCGGCAGTCGGCCTGGGCGGCGCCGATGGCGTACCGGATGCCGCCCAGCAGGTGCTGCCGGAAGGCGGGTTCGGCGTACGACTCCTTGGTGTGGCCGCCCCCGGTGTAGAAGGCGCGGCCGCCCCGGTACTCCTGGCACCAGGCGATCGGATGGTCGCCGCTCATCGTGCCGCCGGTGTACGAGGACTCGTCGAGCGAGGCGAGGACGTGGGCCCGGTCGCGCGGATCGGAGCGGTAGTTGTACCACTCGTCCGTGCGCTCCCAGGATCTCGGGAGCCCCGAGGTCGCCGGGTGGGAGCGGTCCTCGACGGTGACCGTCGCGGGCTGGATCGCGGGGTGCGACTGGAAGTACGCGCCCGCGAGGCCGCCGTAGAAGGCCCAGTCGTACTCGGTGTCGGCGGCCGCGTGGATGCCCACATAGCCGCCGCCCCGCTTGATGTACCGCTCGAAGGCGGACTGTTGGGTGGTGTCGAGGACGTCACCGGTCGTCGAGAGGAACACGACGGCGTCGTACCGCGCCAGGTTGCGTGCGGTGAAGGCGCCTGCGTCCTCCGTGGCGTCGACCGCGAAGCCGCCCGTGGCCCCGATCTCCCGTACGGCCGCGATCCCCTCGGGGATCGAGTCGTGCCGGAAGCCCGCGGTCTTCGAGAAGACCAGGACCCGACTCCTGTCGGCACCGTCCGCGCCCTTCGACGCCGCCGGTCCCGACACACAGCCGAGCAACAGGCCGGCAGCGGCACCCACGGTCAGCATGCGTATCGATGTGCGCATGACCGTCGCCCCCCGTCAGCTCGTCGTGAAGGTGAAGTCGTCCACGTCGTAGAGCGCTCCGGTGCCGCTTCCCTTGAAGACGAGGTAGAGCGTGGTGGTGCCGCGCGGGGCGTGCGCGAGATCGGCGCTCACGTCCTGGAAGGTGTCCCAGCCGCCCGTCACCGGTACGGTCGCCCGGCCCAGCGTGCGGCCGGTCGGGGAGCCCGCGCGGATCTCGAGGGTGCCGCCCGCGCCGGCGGAGGACACGCGTGCCGTGACCTTCTTGGCGTCGCTCAGGGAGTAGGGCGTGAAGGAGATCCAGTCGCCGTTGTCGATGTCGCCGACGGTCTTGCCGCCGTGTGCGGTGGTCTTCGACTGGACGGTGATGCCGGAGGCCTTGCCGTAGTGCTCGGCCTGGCGGTGCTTGGGCTGGAGCACGTTCTGGTCGTGGGTGGTCAGCGGGGCCTGGCCGCCGCCTCCGCCGTCGGTGTACTCGGCGTCGAGGACTCCGAAGATGTTGGCGTCCTGGTCGTGGCCGCCGTCGGCACTGGTCTGGAGGGTGCCGGAGCAGCCGTTCGCCGAGGTGAGCGGGTGGCCGTGACTGTCGTGGCCGAGGATGAAGGTGACCTTCACCTTGGCGCAGTCGATCGCTCGGCCGTCCTCGGGGTCGGTGACCTTCACCTTGAACGGCACGGGGTCGCCGAAGCTGAACAGCTGGCCGTCACTCGGTTGTTCGATCACGACCTTGGGTGCGGTGTTGCCGACCACGATCTGCACGCTCGCGCTGCCGGTGCGGCCGGTCGCGTCCTTGGCAGTCACCGTCGCCGTGTAGGTGCCGTTCGTCTTGTACGTGTGGGACGGGTTCGCCGCCGTCGACGAGCCGCCGTCGCCGAAGTCCCAGCTGTAGGTGAGGGCGTCGCCGTCCGCGTCGGACGAACCGGCCGAGGAGAACTGGACCTTGAGCGATGCCTGCCCCGAGGTGCGGTCGGCCGCGGCCTGGGCGACGGGCGAGTGGCCGTCGGTGGCGTTCTCGATGCGGTAGAGACCCGAATTCTCGTCGCCGCCGAACCAGGCGGTGCCGTAGTCGAGGACGTACAGGGCGCCGTCCGGTCCGAACGCCATGTCCATCACCTGCGTGCCGGTCCATGGCACGGAGTTGATGGACTGCACCGTACCCGCGGAGTCGCTCGCGATGCGCTTGATCCAGCGGCGGCCGAACTCTCCGGCAAAGAAGTTCCCGTCGTACGCCTGCGGGAACTTCACGGGCGAGTCGAGCGAGGCGTCGTAGTGGTAGACCGGGCCGCCCATCGGGGACTCCGAGCCGCTGCCGAACTCCGGGACGGAAGCGCCGTCGTAGGGGATCCAGGCGGGCTGAGCCGGGGGCAGGTCCGTCAGTCCCGTGTTGTGCGGGGAGGTGTTCTTCGGGGCGTTGCAGTCGAAGGCGGCGCCGGAGGTCTTCGTCGCGAAGTCGTAGTCCACGTAGGCGTCGTTCTTGCCCGTGCAGTACGGCCAGCCGAAGTTGCCTGGGCCGGTGACGCGGGCGAACTCGACCTGGCCGCCGGGGCCGCGCGCCGGATCGGCCGCGCCCGCGTCGGGGCCGTAGTCACCGACGTAGACGATGCCCGTCGCCTTGTCGACGCTGAAGCGGAACGGGTTGCGGAAGCCCATCGCGTAGATCTCGGGGCGCGTCTTGTCCGTGCCGGGCGGGAAGAGGTTGCCGTCGGGGATGGAGTACGAGCCGTCGGCGTTGACCTTGATGCGCAGGATCTTGCCGCGCAGGTCGTTGGTGTTGCCGGCCGAGCGCTGGGCGTCGAAGACCGGGTTGCGGTCGGGGCGCTCGTCGATGGGCGTGAAGCCGTCGGACTGGAAGGGGTTGGAGTCGTCCCCGGTCGACAGGTACAGGTTGCCCGCCGCGTCGAAGTCGATGTCGCCGCCGACGTGGCAGCAGATGCCGCGGGTGGCCTGGACGTCGAGGATCTTCTTCTCGCTGGCGGTGTCGAGGGTGCCGTCCGTCTTGAGGACGAAGCGGGAGAGACGGTTGACGCCGTCGAAGGGTGCGAAGTCGGCCGCCGTGCCCGTCTCGGGGGCGTCGCCCGCCGGGGTGTTCAGGGGCGGCGCGTAGTAGAGGTAGATGAAGCGGTTGTCGGCGAAGCCCGGGTCTATGCCGACGCCCTGCAGGCCTTCCTCGTCGTGCGTGTAGACGTCGAGCTTGCCCGCGAGCCTGGTGTTTCCGGCCGCGTCGGTGAGGCGGAGTTCGCCGTCGCGCGAGGTGTGCAGGACCGAGCGGTCGGGGAGCACGGCGAGCGACATGGGCTCGCCGACCTCGGGCTCGCCCTTGGCGAGGGTGACCTGCTGGAAGTCCTCGGCCGCTGCCGTGTTCCCCGGGTCGGCGACGGCTGCGCCGGCCGGAGGTGCGGTGAGGGTGAGCGAGGCGGCCGCGAGCAGCGCGCCGCTCAGCAGGGCGAGCGCTCGGCGGAATGCGGGGCGTCGTCTGTGGGTCTCGGTTCTGTCGGTGCGGGTGGCGCGGTCTTTCCCGTGCACGAATGCCTCCAGAAAGGGGCTGGTTGTACGAGCGGGTGCTTGCGCCGGGGTGCGCCGTCACCCCGGAGACACAGGAGAAGTCAGTCGTTGCCGCCGAACGCCGCGTCGAAGGATGCGGACGGCGGCTCGAAGTCGTACGCCTTGAGACGGGCCAGGGCCTCGGGTGCGCCCTGGAGCCGGTCCATGCCGGCGTCCTCCCACTCGACCGAGATGGGGCCCGTGTAGTCGATGGAGCGGAGCATGCGGAAGACGTCCTCCCAGGGGACGTCGCCGTGCCCGGCCGACACGAAGTCCCACCCGCGCCGGGGATCGCCCCAGGGCAGGTGCGAGCCGAGACGGCCATTGCGGCCGTCGAGCCGCTTGCGGGCTTCCTTGCAGTCGACGTGGTAGATGCGGTCGCGGAAGTCGTAGAGGAAGCCGACCGGGTCCAGGTCCTGCCAGACGAAGTGCGAGGGGTCGAAGTTCAGTCCGAACGCCGGTCGGTGGTCGACTGCCTTGAGTGCGAGCTGTGTTGTCCAGTAGTCGTAGGCGATCTCGCTCGGGTGTACCTCGTGCGCGAACCGCACGCCCTGCGCGTCGAAGACGTCCAGGATGGGGTTCCAGCGCATCGCGAAGTCCTCGTAGCCGCGCGCGATCATCGACTCGGGGGCGGGCGGGAACATCGCGACCAGGTGCCAGATCGCCGAGCCGGTGAAGCCGACGACGGTGTCGACGCCGAAGGCCGCCGCGGCGCGCGCGGTGTCGGCGATCTCGGCGGCGGCCCGCTGCCGTACGCCCTCGGGTTCGCCGTCACCCCAGATCCGGGCGGGCAGGATCGCCTGGTGCCGCTCGTCGATGATGGCGTCGCAGACGGCCTGGCCGACCAGGTGGTTGGAGATCGCCCAGCACTTGAGGCCGTACTTGTCGAAAAGCGCGTGCCGGGAGTCGATGTACGAGGGGTCCGCGAGCGCCTTGTCGACCTCGAAGTGGTCTCCCCAGCAGGCGAGTTCGAGGCCGTCGTAGCCGAAGTCCCGGGCGAGACGGCAGACCTCTTCGAGGGGCAGGTCAGCCCACTGGCCGGTGAAGAGTGTGAAGGTGCGCGGCATGTCCGGGGCCTCCTCAGACCGCGATGGGTGTGTAGACGGAGTTCTTCTCGGCGCTCTCCTCCACCGCCGCGAGGACGCGCTGTACGCGCAGCCCGTCGGCGAAGGACGGTTCCGGGCGGCTGCCCGCGGCGATGGCCCGCACCAGGTCGCGGGCCTGGTGGGTGAAGGTGTGCTCATAGCCCAGGCCGTGGCCCGGCGGCCACCAGGCGTCCAGGTAGGGGTGGTCGGGCTCGGTGACGAGGATCCGGCGGAAGCCCGCGTGCGTGCCGGGCTCGGTGTGGTCGTGGTACGAGAGTTCGTTGAGCCGTTCCAGGTCGAAGGCGAGCGAGCCGCGCTCGCCGTTGAGTTCGATGCGCAGGGAGTTCTTGCGCCCGGTCGCGAAGCGGGACGCCTCGAAGGAGGCGAGGGCGCCGGAGGCGAAGCGGCCGGTGAACAGCGCGGCATCGTCGACGGTGACCGTGCCGACGCCCCCCGCCCGCGGGCTCGCCCCCGATACGGCGGACAGTCCGCTCGACACTCCGCCGGGCAGCGGGCGCTCCCTTACGAACGTCTCGGTGAGCGCGGAGACCCCGACGACCGGCTCGCCCGCCAGGTACTGGGCGAGGTCGACGATGTGGGCCCCGAGGTCGCCGAGCGCGCCCGATCCCGCGAGCTCCTTGCGCAGTCGCCAGGTGAGCGGGAAGTCCGGGTCCACCAGCCAGTCCTGAAGGTACGTCACCCGCACGTGTCGCAGGGCTCCGAGCCGCCCCTCGGCGACCATCTTCCGGGCGAGTGAAGTCGCGGGCGCTCGGCGGTAGTTGAAGCCGACCATGGACACCTGGCCGCGGGCGAAGGCTGCCTCGGCGGCCTCCGTCATCGCCTCCGCCTCCTCGACCGTGTTCGCGAGGGGCTTCTCGCACAGTACGTGTTTGCCGGCGGCCAGGGCGGCGAGGGCGATCTCGGCATGGCTGTCGCCGGGGGTGCAGATGTCGACGAGGTCGACGTCGTCCCGGGCGATCAGCGTCCGCCAGTCGGTCTCGGACGCCGCCCAGCCGTGCCGGTCGGCCATGGCCCGCACCGCGCTCGCGTCCCGGCCGCAGACGGCGGCGAGGACCGGGCTGCGCGGCAGGTCGAAGACGCGGCCCACGGTACGCCAGCCCTGGGAGTGGGCGGCGCCCATGAAGGCGTAACCGACCATGCCCACGCCGAGCGTCGGCCTACCCGCGTTCGCCCCGGCCGCCTTCGCCCCGGGCCCGGAAGCGAGCCCCGCTTCGGCCCCGGGCCCGGCGACGAACCCCGCCTCCACCCCGGCTGCCTCGCCCTGGTGCGGCTGTCCCATACGGATGTCCTCCTCGTCGTCGTGACGCTGTGGGGGGTGTGAGCGGGGCGGATCACCTGAAGCCGGTGGCCATGTACTGGCCGACGTTGTCCTTGTCGACGACGGTCGAGTAGAGCGTGAGCGAGACCGGGATCTCGAACTCGGCGAGCCCTCCGATCCCCTTGCCCTGACCGAGCGCGCGAGCGAGGTCGATCGCGGAGGCGGCCATGGTCGGCGGGTAGAGGACGGTGGCCTTCAGGACGCTGTTGTCGGCCTGGATGGCCTGGAAGGCGGAGAGCGCGCCCGCGCCGCCGACCATCAGGAAGTCCTCGCGCCCGGCCTGCTTGATGGCGCGCAGTGCGCCCACGCCCTGGTCGTCGTCGTGGTTCCACAGGGCGTCGAACTTCGGCTGGGCCTGGAGGAGTTGGGCCATCTTGGCCTGACCGGACTCGACGGTGAAGTCGGCGGCCTGACGGGCGACCTTCTTGATGTTGGGGTAGTTCTTCAGCGCCGCGTCGAAGCCCTGGGTGCGCTGCTTGGTGAGTTCCAGGTTGTCGAGCCCGGCGAGTTCGATGACTTTGGCGTCCTGCTTGTCCTTCAGCTTCTCGCCGATGTAGTGGCCGGCGCTGAGGCCCATGCCGTAGTTGTCGCCGCCGATCCAACAGCGGTACGCCTGTGGGGTGTTGAAGATCCGGTCGAGGTTGACGACCGGAATGCCCGCGCGCATCGCCTTCAGGCCGACCTGGGTGAGCGCCTTGCCGTCGGCGGGCAGCACCACGAGGACGTCGACCTTCTTGTTGATCAGTGTCTCGATCTGGCCGATCTGCGCGGCCGTGTCGTTGGAGCCCTCGGTGATCTCCAGCGTCACGTCCGAGTACTTCTTGGCGCGGCTCTTGGCGTTGTCGTTGATCGCGTTGAGCCAGCCGTGGTCGGCCTGCGGGCCCGCGAACCCGATGGTGATGTGCTTGCCGGGCTTGTCGTCGGCGGCCGGCCGGGTGTCCGCGGCCGTCTTCTCGTCCTTGGTGTCGTTGCTGGTGCACCCGACCAGGAGGGCGCCGGCCGAGGCGGCGGCGGTCCCGAAGAGGAGTCCTCTGCGGCTCGTGAAGCTGGTGGAGCGCGTGGATTCTGGCATGGCGGTGGGCCCTTCCCGTGTCAGGTGCTGGTTGCTGCCGTACGCCGCTGGACCAGGACCGCGGCGACGATGATCGCGCCCTTGGCGATCTGCTGGACGTCGCTCTGCAGGTTGTTCAGCGCGAAGATGTTGGTGATCGTGGTGAAGATCAGGACACCGAGCACCGAGCCGGTGATGGTGCCGCGGCCCCCGCTGAGCAGGGTCCCGCCGATGATCGCGGCGGCGATGGCGTCGAGTTCGTACAGGTTCCCGTTGGTGTTCTGGCCGGAGCCGGACAGGATGATCAGCAGGAAGGCGGCGATGCCGCAGCACAGTCCGGAGAGCAGGTAGAGGTACAGCCGCTGGCGCCGTACGTCGATGCCGGCGAGCCGGGCCGCCTCCGCGTTGCCGCCGACGGCGACCGTGCGGCGGCCGAAGGTGGTGCGGTTGAGAATCAGCCAGCCGATGATCGTGACGACGGCGAAGACCAGTACCAGCGGCGGGATGCCGAGGATGTACGAGTCGCGTTCGCCGAGCTTCAGGATCCCGTCGATGGTGACGATCTGGGTCTTGCCGTCGGTGATCTGGAGGGCGAGGCCGCGGGCCGAGGCGAGCATGGCGAGCGTCGCGATGAACGGGACCATCCCGCCGTAGGCGATGAGCAGGCCGTTGACCAGGCCGCAGCCCACGCCGACGAGCACCGCGGTGAAGAGGATGCCCGCGAAGCCGTACTCCTGGGTGGCGACCGTCGTGGCCCACACCGAGGACAGCGCGACGATCGCGCCGACCGACAGGTCGATGCCGCCGGAGGTGATGACGAAGGTCATGCCGACGGTGACGACGCCGATCACCGAGGCCTGGGTGAGGACGAGTTGGAGGTTGCGGGTGTCGAGGAACTCGTCGGGCTTGGTGATGCCGCCGATGACGATCAAGGCGACTAGCACTCCGAGCAGCGAGAGGGTGCGGACGTCGGCGCGAGCCGCGAGGGTCCGCCACGCGGGGAGTTCGCCCATCGGCGGCACCTTTTCGGTGCTGCCCCGGGGCGGGGACACGGGCTGCGTCATGACGCCGGGCTTCCTTCCATGACAAGGTCGAGTACGCGGTGTTCGTCGAGCTCCTGGGCGGGCGCCATGTGCACGACGCGGCCCTCCCTGAGCACCAGCACGCGGTCGGCGAGTCCCAGCACCTCGGGCACCTCGCTCGACACGAGCAGCACGGCGAGGCCCTCGTCGGCGAGGCGGCGGATGACCGCGTACAGCTCCGCGCGGGCACCGACGTCGACACCGCGGGTCGGTTCGTCGAGGAGCAGGACGCGGCAGCCGCGCAGCAGCCAGCGGGCCAGGACGGCCTTCTGCTGGTTGCCGCCGGACAGCGTCCGGACCGGGACGGACGGGTTGTCGGGGCGCAGCGACAGCTCACGTGTCGCTGCGCGGGCGGCGCCTCGCTCGGCGCTCCGGTCGATCCAACCCCCGTGCGAGAAGCGGGACATGGAGGACACGGACACATTGCGGGTGACGGACTCCAGCATCAGCAGGCCCTGCGCCTTGCGCTCCTCGGGGGCGAGTCCGAGTCCGGCGCGGACGGCGGCGCGTACGCTTCCGGGCCGCAACACTCTCCCGTCGACGCTGACTTGACCGGCCGTCGACTTGCGGGCCCCGTAGATCGTCTCCAGGATCTCGGAGCGCCCGGAGCCGACGAGCCCGGCCAGGCCGACGATCTCACCGGGGCACAGTTCGAGGTCGAGGGGCTCGAACTCGCCTGCCCGTGCGAGTCCTTGGACTCTGAGCACCGGCTCGGACGTGGGCTGACGCGTGGGCCGTTGCGGGAAGACGTACTCGACGTTGCGGCCCGTCATCAGCGCCACCACCTCGCGGGTCGGGGTGGACTTCGCGGGCAGTCCGCCCGCCACCGCGCGGCCGTCCTTCAGTACGGTCACCCGGTCGCCGATGCGGCGGATCTCCTCCAGCCGGTGCGAGATGTAGACGACGGCGACGCCGTCCGCGGTGAGGTCGCCGACGATACGGAAGAGGTTGTCGACCTCGTCGGGGTCGAGGGCGGCGGACGGCTCGTCCATGACGATGAGGCGTACGTCGTGGGAGAGTGCCCGCGCCATGGAGACGATCTGCTGCTGGGCGGCCGACAGCTCACCGACGAGCCGTGCCGGGTCGATCTCCGGATGGCCGAGTCGGCGTAGCAACTGCGCCGTTGACGCCTTGGCCGCCTTTCCCCGTACGACGAAACCGGCGGCGGTGGGTTCATGGCCGAGGTGGACGTTCTCGGCCACCGACAGGCCCTCCACCAGGTCCAGTTCCTGGTAGATGGTGGCGATACCGAGGCGCATGGCGGCGATCGGGGAGCGGAGCGTGACGGGTTCGCCGCGCCAGCCGATGGTGCCGCCGTCGGGCTGGTGGGCGCCGGCCAGAACCTTGATGAGGGTGGACTTTCCGGCCCCGTTCTGGCCGAGCAGACAGTGCACCTCGCCGGTCTGGACGTCGAGGTCGACGCCGTCGAGGGCCCGGACTCCGGGGAACGACTTGGTGATGCCGGACATGGTGAGCAGCGGTGTTTCTGGTGCCATGACGGTTCCCCTTGGCGGGCGTGCGGGCCGGTTTCAGGGCGGTGCGTCCGCGGAGCGGGCGTTTTCGGGCAGGGCAGAGCAGGGCGCTGTACAGGTGGGGTGGCTTTGGTGAGCTGACTTTGGTGAGGTGACTTCTGGTGCGGCTCTGGCAGGAGTGCTTCGTGCGGCTCTGGCAGGGTTACGCGGGCGAGAACAAGTGGTCGCTGATGAGCCGGGCCGCGCCGATGACCCCGGCGGTCGGTCCCAACTCCCCGAGCACGATGGGCAGGTTGCCGGTCGCCAGCGGCAGTGACTGGCGGTACACCTGGGTGCGGATGGCGGCGAGCAGCGTGTGGCCGAGGCCGGTGACGCCGCCGCCGATCACCACCAGGCCCGGGTTGAAGAACGAGACGAGGCCGGCGATGACCTGCCCCGTGCGGTTGCCGCCCTCGCGGATCAGCGCGAGAGCGGTGGCGTCGCCCGCGGCGGCCGCGGCGGCGACGTCGACGGCGCTCAGCGTGCCCGCCGCCTCCAGCCGTGCGGCAAGCTCAGCCGAAAGCCCCTGCTGGGCGGCCTCCGTGGCGTCCCGGGCGAGCGCGGCCCCGCTGAAGTGGGCCTCCAGGCAGCCCCTGTTGCCGCAGGCGCACGGACGCCCGTCGGGTACGGCCTGGATGTGCCCGATGTCGCCGGCGCTGCCCGTCGTACCGCGGTAGACCTCACCGCCGACGACGATGCCGCAGCCGATACCAGTGCCGATCTTGACGCAGAGGAAGTCGCCCACGGAGCGTGCGACGCCCGCGTGCTGTTCCCCCATGGCCATCAGGTTCACGTCGTTGTCGACCATGACGGGGCAGCCCAGGTCCTGGCTGAGCGCCTCGCGGACCGGGAAGCCGTCCCAGCCGGGCATGATCGGCGGTGCGACCGGAACGCCCTCGGGGAAGCGGACCGGACCCGGGACGCCGATCCCGGCGCCGTCGAATCCCTCCGCGAGCCCCGATGACCTCAACTTGGCTGCCATGGCCAGGACTTGCTCGAAGACGGCGACCGGTCCCTCGCGGACGTCCATGGGCTGGTTGATGTGGCCCAGGACCTCCAGCTCGGCGTTGGTGACGGCCACGTCGATCGAGGTGGCCCCGATGTCGATGCCGAGGAAGCGCAGCGCAGGGGCGAGCCGGATGTTGTGGGAGCGGCGGCCGCCGCGGGATGCGGCGAGGCCGTCGGCGACCACGAGTCCGGTCTCCAGGAGCCGTTCCACCTCGACGGCCAGCTTCGACCGGGAGAGGTCGACCTGATCGCCCAGCTGGGCACGGGAGTTGGGGCCGCCGTCGCGCAGCAGGCGCAGCAGTCGCGCCTGGTGCGCGTTCGCGGGTCGTGCCGTCATGCGTCTCACGAGCCCCTCCCCGCCTCAATCGGCCAGTGTCCAACGGGTTTTGGCCACATCACCGTGGCTTGCTTTCGATGGGAACGTAGCAGCGGCTGCCGGGAGTGGGAAGAAGTTGCGCAGAGATTGCTGTCAACTTTCTCCACTGAGTGGACAAAGCAAGGTCCGGGAGCGGCGGCTAGGACGCCGCATACGATCTCCCTACGGATCGTGTCAGGGGGACGCACATGAGCACGGCAGCGGACGGACCAAGACCCGCGGCAGCGGACGGACCACATCGGCCGGCAGCCGACGAACCACGTCAACAGGCCGCGGACGGAACACATCCCGTGCCGGCGGCGGAGCCGGAACGCAGAGTCAGCACCCTGGAACTCTTCTTCGACCTGGTCTTCGTCTTCACGCTCACCCAGCTCACCGTGATGCTGACCGCCGACCTGTCGTTCGCCACGGCGGGGCACGTCGCACTGATCTTCGTTGTGCTGTTCTGGATGTACGGCGCCTACGCGTACCTCACCAACCAGGTGCCGCCCGACCGCCCCTCACGCCGCATCCTGCTGATGCTGGGCATGGCGTCCTTCCTGGTCTGCGCGCTGGCCATCCCGCGCGCCTTCGACGACGGCGGGGTCGTCTTCGGCCTCGGCTTCCTGGCCGTCGTCCTTGTGCACAGCACGCTCTACACGCGCAGCCACGGCCGGGACGTCATCTGGTACGCGGTGCCGAACTCCCTCGCCGCACTGTCGGTGACGGCCGCGGGACTCTTCGACGGACTCGCCGCGGACGGGCTGTGGCTGCTCGCGCTGGTGCTGCAGTTCGTCACGCCGTTCCTGGCCGAGCACGGTCCGCGCCGCCGGGACGGGCGCGAAGCAGCCTTTCTGCGCGCCCAGTTGGGCGGCCTCGACCCGGCGCACTTCGTGGAACGGCACGGGCTGTTGCTGATCGTCGCGTTCGGCGAGTCCGTCATCGCGATCGGCATCGGCATCGGCGATCTGCCGTTCACGGCCAATGTGTTCGGCGGAGCCTTCCTGGCCCTCGCGCTGGCGAGCGCGCTGTGGTGGACATACTTCGTGCGCGACGAGGACCGCGCGGAGGCCGTGTTCGCCGCGACCCCGCAGGACCGCCGCTGGCGGCTCGCGATGAACGCGTACTACTACGCCTTCCTGCCCATGCTGCTCGGCATCGCCTATCTCGCGGCGGGCGTGAAGAAGTCGCTGGGGCACCTCACGGAGCAACTGCACACCGGTCCCGCCGTCGCGGTCGCGGGCGGGGTGGCGCTGTTCCTCGCCGGGGACGTGGCGTTCCGTGCGGTGCTGCGACTGACACCGCTGGCCTACCGGGCCACGACCGTACCGATCGCCCTGGCAACCGCTCTGCTCGGCACCCACCTGTCGGCACTCGCCCAACTCATCGCCCTGGTCGCCCTGTTGGTGACCATGCTGACGGTCGAGGCGCGTTGGGCCGAGCGGGATTCAGCCAGGTGACCGCGCGGCTACGCTGTCCCTGCGGACAGGAGTGGTCGTCACGTCCGCGTGGTCGTCAAGTGCTGGGGGAGCGCATGGTGCCGGAGACCTCGCGCGAGGAGTTCCCTGATCCCGGCTATGCCCTGGGCATCGCCAACGGGTCCTACGAGTGGTATCGGGCCGCCGCCATCAAGGCCCGCAGGTACTTCCGGCTGACCGATGTCCTGCAGCTGGTCCTCTCCGCGGCCATTCCGGTGTCGGCGGTCATGGTGCCGGGGAACGCGCGGTTGCCCGCGGTGCTGGGCGGCCTGGTCGTGGTCATCACCGGGCTGCGCTCCACCTTCCACTGGCAGGACGACTATCTTCGCTTCAGCCAGGCCCGTGAGGCCGTCGAGGCGGAGCGTCGGCTGTATTTGACAGGCTCCAGGCCGTACGACGACGAGAGCACCCGGGACAGGAACCTCGCCGCGAGTGTGTCGCGGATCGAACAGCGGGAAATGGGCACCTGGGTTCAGCTCGCGAGCCCGCGCAACGAGTCCACGGGGAAGTGAAGAGCGGTCATGGTCGCGGCACGACGGATTCCCACCTACTTCAGCCACAGCTATCGGCGGGAAGACCGCGATGTGAACGAGTTCTTCTGGCGCGCCTTCGAGGCGCACGGATTCGGGTTCACGGTCGACCCGAAGTCCGCCGGCGCGCTGTCGACCTGTCATCTGGAGATGATGATGCGGCGCAGTGCCTGCTTCGTCGGCGTGGTCACCCTGCGCCGGGATCAGCCCGCCTACAAGTGTTCGCCGTTCGTCGTCTACGAGTACGGACTGGCGGCCCGGGTGCTGGCGGCCCGGGCGATCAAACCCCTGCTGGTCTTCGTCGAGAAGGGCGTCCCCGGTTATCACTTCCCGAACGTCCAGGAGCGGTTCATCTTCGACCGGGACGAGCTGGACACGTACGACGGCTTCGAACAGCCGATCCGGCAGCTCGCCCTCAAGGCGCGGGGTTACTCCTCCGCGGGCGATCAACTCGTCGGCGAGGTGGGGCTCGCGGTACCCGACACTCCCGCCTACCGGGCGGCGAAGCCCCTGATCACGCAGACCCTGGCGAAGTTCGGGTACGCCGTCAAAGAGGTGAAGGTCGATTTCACGGATCCGGCGGAGATCCCCCTCCAGCTCGACCCGCTCGACTTCGTCGTCATCGACATCAGTGACCATGAGCCTCTTGACCGGCTCTTCCACCTGCTTCTCGGCCGGTCCATCCCGACCCTGAACGTGATCCACCACGACCCCGCGAACGGTCCGCGGCCCCGGGTCCCGGACCTGGTCGTGGGCGAGACCCTGCGCCACGCCACCTTCGAGCAGGATCCCGTGCTGTGGTGGAACAGCCCCGGTGAATTCGCCGCCCGGCTGGAACAGCAACTGGAGCGGTTCGACCTCCCCCGGCAGCAGTTCCGCAACCTCGACGAGGGGATCGGCTACATCCGCAGCACCGGCCGCGCCGACGGCAAGATTTTCCTCAGCACGGCGGGACCGGACGACGCGCTGTCACGCGAGGTCGGACGTGCCCTCAAGCTCCAGAACTTCACCTTCTTCCACTACGTGTACAACAACACGATCCCGCGCGGCTCGAAATGGCAGGACCGGCTGGAGCAGCAGCTCGCGGCCAGCCAGGTGTTCGTCCCGCTGGTGAGTCAGGCCTATTGGCGCAGCGAGTGGTGCCGACGCGAATTGGCGACCGCGCGTCGGCTCAGCGACGAGGGGCGGCTGACCATCATTCCCTATTTCCTCGACGGCAGTTCCGAGGAACTGATTCCCGAGCAGGGCGCCGACATCTCCGACCTGACCGAGGCCGAGCGGGTCGCCCTGATCGTCCAGGACATGGACGGCTTCTTCACCGGTCAGATCGCCTCCGACTACTCCGGAACGTGAGGCATGGCAGAGAACGGCTGGACGCCCGCTCCCCTCGACACCAGCGGGATCGAACTCGACGCAGGCCTGCTGGCGCTCGTCGAGGAACTGGCGGAGAACGCGCATGCCCGCTGGGCTCGGCGCCGCTTCGCGGAAGGCTGGCGTCCCGGTGCGGAGCGCAGCGACACCGCGCTGACTCATCCCCTCCTCGTCCCCTACCCGGAGCTACCGGAGCCGGAGAAGGAGTACGACCGGGAGCTCGCCGTGGAGACCCTCAAGGTCGTCCTCGGCCTCGGGTACCGCATCGTCCCCCCGGCGTAGACCGCGGCACAGCGCCCCACACGGTGACGGCAGGCGGCGCCGGTCGGTCGAAAACGGGGTCAGGACCGTTCGCGCTCGTGGTACGTCTTGCGCGTGTGTTCCGTGTGGGCGCGCATGACCTGGGTGGCGCGGGGTTCGTCGCGGGCGGCGATGGCCGCGATGAGGTCGCGGTGCTCGATCCAGGACTGGTGGCCGCGCTGCCGGGCGACCGGGGTGTAGTACCAGCGGACCCGGCGGTCGACCTGGGCGGCCAGCTCGGCGAGGACCGTGTTGCCCGCGAGTTCCATGACCTTCGCGTGGAAGCGGGCATTCATCGCGACCGCGCCGTCCACGTCGTCGGCGGCGACCGCACGCTCGCCCTCGGCGCACAGTTCCTCGAGTGCGGTGATGCCGGCGGTGCCCGCGTTGGCGGCGGCGAGCCGGGCGGCCTCGGCCTCCAGCAGCGTACGGACCGTGAGGAGCTGGTCGGCCTCCTCCTCGGTCGGCTCGTGCACGAAGGCGCCCTGGGCGGGCCGAAGATCGACCCACCCCTCCGTGTTCAGCCGCTGGAGCGCCTCGCGGACCGGCTGCCGGGAGACGCCGAGATGCCCGGCGAGCTCGCTCTCGACCAGGTGCTGGCCCGGCTGGAGGGCGCGGGTCGTGATGAGTTCGAGCAGCGCCTCGTAGACGCGGTCGCGCAGCGGGCCGGGCCGCTCGAGCTTGGGCACCGCCCCCGGCGGCAGTCCTGTCGACAACATCGCGGTCCCCTCCTGCCGAGCCATCCCGTCACCGCCACCGTCGCCGTCACCGGACAGCAGGTGTCAACAGACAGTATCGATTGTCTTTCGTCTACAGTCTACGGCGCACCATGGCCAGGCCCGGGGAGAGTCGGACGCGTCACACCCGGGTGTCCGCGCACGTCAGGGGCAGCGGACGACCTGCCCCGCGTACGAGAGGTTGCCGCCGAAGCCGAAGAGGAGCACCGGGTCGCCGGTGCTGATCTCGCCGCGTTCGACGAGCTTGGAGAAGGCGAGCGGGATGCTGGCGGCGGAGGTGTTCCCGGAGTCGACCACGTCACGCGCGACGACGGCGTTCACGGCGCCGATCTTCGCGGCGAGGGGTTCGATGATGCGTAGGTTCGCCTGGTGCAGAACGACCGCGGCGAGGTCCTCGGGCGCGAGCCCGGCCCGCTCGCAGGCCTGCCGGGCGATCGCCGGGAGTCGTGTCGTCGCCCAGCGGTAGACGCTCTGCCCCTCCTGCGCGAACCGCGGGGGCGTGCCCTCGATGCGTACGGCGTGCCCCATCTCGGGCACCGATCCCCACAGCACCGGCCCGATGCCGGGCTCGGCGCCGGGGGCGGCGGCCTCGACCACCGCGGCCCCCGCCCCGTCCCCGACGAGGACACAGGTCGTACGGTCGCTCCAGTCCGTGACCTCGGACATCTTGTCCGCGCCGATGACGAGGGCGCGGGTCGCCGCCCCCGCGCGCACGGCGTGGTCGGCGGTGGCGAGCGCGTGCGTGAAGCCCGCGCAGACCACGTTGACGTCCATCGCGGCCGGGGAGGGGACGCCGAGGCGGGCGGCGACCCGGGCGGCCATGTTCGGGGAGCGGTCGATCGCTGTGGAGGTCGCGACCAGTACCAGGTCGATGTCGCCCGAGGTCAGACCGGCCGCCGCGAGCGCTTTGGCCGCGGCGTGCGCGGCCAGCTCGTCCACGGGCTCGTCGGGACCGGCGATGTGGCGCGTGCGGATGCCCACCCGGCTCGTGATCCACTCGTCACTGGTGTCGACCAGGCCCGCCAGGTCCTCGTTGGTGAGTACCTTGGCGGGCTGGTAGTGGCCGACGGCCGCGATGCGTGAGCCGTTCATTGGGGGGTCTCCCTCATTGCCTTGGGTAGGGGGATCCTCCAGTCTGATCAGTGACTCACGGGTACGACGGCAGGTGTTGCCACAGGAAAGCGGCGTCAGGCTTGTCGGCTTCTGTCAGACCTTCGGACGTCCTGGCAACGTCCGCACGCACGCCCGGCGTCTGAATCCGTACGCCGGGCCCTATCCCGCGAACAGCTGCTTGGCCTTCAGGACGAGCTCGTACAGGCCGTAGCAGAGCGGCGCCCCCACCCACAGCCAGGCGAAGGCGATCAGTGGAATGGGGGTCCCCCCGCTCGAGCGAAGCCGAGAGTGGGGGAGGTCAGGCGGACTGCTGGGGCTGGACGGAGTCGTCATCGGCGGCCTCCCTCGGGGCGGGGATGTGGTGGCGGGCGTGTACGGGTCGCACCAGCTCATTGGCGACGAACCCGACGACCAGCAGCCCGATCATGATCAGGAACGAGGTGTCGTAGAGCTGCGCACCGTGCTTGCCTGCTTCCTTCTGGCGGTCCGCGATCCAGTTGACGATCAGCGGGCCGAGGACGCCGGCCGTGGACCAGGCGGTGAGCAGCCGGCCGTGGATGGCGCCGACCTGGTAGGTGCCGAAGAGGTCCTTCAGGTAGGCGGGAATCGTCGCGAAGCCGCCGCCGTAGAAGGAGAGGATCACCAGGGCGCAGACGATGAACAGGGGCTTGGAGGAGTCCCCGAACTGCGAGATCAGCAGATACATGATCGCGCCCACGCCGAGGTAGACGCGGTAGATGTTCTTGCGGCCGATCAGGTCGGACGTGGAGGACCAGCCGATCCGGCCCGCCATGTTCGCGGCCGAGAGCAGCGCCACGAAGCCCGCGGCGGCGGAGACCGACACCGGGGTGGAGGTGTCCGCGAAGAAGTCCGTGATCATCGGGGCGGCCTTCTCCAGGATGCCGATGCCCGCGGTCACGTTCATGCAGAGCACGACCCACAGGCACCAGAACTGCGGGGTGCGCACGGCGCTGTTCGCGGACACCTGCACCCCGTCGAGCGGCGCGGGTCCGGCCTTGACCGGCGGTTTGTCGCCGCGCGGCACCCGCACCAGCAGGACGCCGAGCGTCATGAAGACGGCGTACGACAGCCCGTGCACGAGGAAGGCGAGCGCGATGCCGGAGGAGTCGGAACCGAAGGACTTCAGCATCTGCGCGGACCACGGCGAGGCGATGAGCGCACCGCCGCCGAAGCCCATGATCGCGATGCCGGTGGCCATGCCGGGCCGGTCCGGGAACCACTTGATCAGGGTCGACACGGGCGAGATGTAACCGATGCCGAGGCCGATGCCGCCGACGAAGCCGTAGCCGAACACGATCAGCCAGTACTGCTCGGTGGCGGCGCCGAGCGAGGCGATCAGGAAGCCGGTGGAGAAGCAGACCAGGGCGACGGTCATCGCCCAGCGCGGTCCGTTGCGCTCGACGAGGGTGCCACCGAACGCGGCGGACAGTCCGAGCATGACGATGCCGAGCTGGAAGGGCAGCGCGCTCTGGGTCCCGCTGAGGCCGAGCGCGGATTCGAGCGGCGGCTTGAAGACGCTCCAGGCGTACGCCTGGCCGATGGAGAGGTGGACCGACAGTGCGGCGGGCGGGACGAGCCAGCGGCTCCAGCCGGGTGGCGCGACGGGGGGACTCATGATCCCGGACGATAGGAAGCGGTTGCCCGGTTGTGAAGCCGTTCGACACCAACTCGTCGACGGTATGCGGTGAGCGGTATCCGTCGCGCGACGAACGGTCGGCGGGTCCTCGCGGTGGCCCGTCGAGGTGTTGCGCGAAGCCTTGCCGCCCCAAGTTCCATACTGTAGACAATATTTCGTCGACAGAGTTCGGCAGTTCCTCGGTACCCTCGACCGAACGGAGCGAGCCACAGTGAAAGTCGCCGTTCTCGGCGCCGGTGCGATCGGCGCCTACGTCGGCGCCGCGCTGCACCGCGCCGGCGCCGATGTGCACCTCATCGCCCGTGGACCGCATCTTGCGGCCATGAGGCAGCACGGAGTCCAAGTCCTCAGTCCGCGCGGCGACTTCACCGCGCGCACCCACGCCACCGACGACCCGGCCGAGGTCGGCCCGGTCGACTACGTCCTGCTCGGCCTGAAGGCCAACTCGTACGCGGCGTGCGGGCCGCTGATCGAGCCTCTGCTGCACGACACCACGGCGGTGATCGCCGCCCAGAACGGCATCCCCTGGTGGTACTTCCACCGGCACGGCGGCCCGCACGACGGCCACCGTGTGGAGAGCGTGGACCCGGACGGCGCGGTCAGTGCGGTGCTCGCGCCCGAACGGGCCATCGGGTGTGTCGTGTACGCCGCGACCGAGCTGGAAGGACCCGGCGTCGTACGGCACTTGGAAGGCACCCGGTTCTCCGTCGGCGAGCCCGACCGTTCCCTGTCCGAGCGGTGCGCGGCGTTCAGCGAGGCCATGACGGCAGGCGGCCTCAAGTGCCCGGTCGAACGGGATCTGCGCAACGACATCTGGCTCAAGCTGCTCGGCAACATCTCCTTCAACCCGATCAGCGCGCTGGCCCGCGCGACGATGCGGCAGATGTGCCTGCACGGCGGCACCCGCAAGGTCATCGAGATCATGATGACCGAGACGCTCGCGGTCGCCGAGGCGCTCGGCTGCGAGGTGGGCGTCTCCATCGAACGGCGGCTGGCCGGCGCCGAGCGCGTCGGCGACCACCGCACCTCCACTCTCCAGGACCTGGAGCGCGGCAAGCCGCTCGAACTGGACGTACTGCTGGCGGCGGTCGTCGAGCTGGCGGACATCACCGGCGTCGAGGTGCCCACCCTGCGCACCGTCCACGCCATCTCGGACCTGCTCGCGCTGAGGAGTGCCGCATGAGGAAACGTGAATCGAAGATCTACGCCCGGCTCACGCACCCCCTGGTCCGTGACGCGCGCGACCAGCCCTTCCGGCGGGCCACCTGGGACGAGGCCCTGACCCATGCGGCGGCGGGACTGGGTGCCGCCCGCGGCGCCTTCGGCCTGTTCTCCTGCGCCCGCGCGACCAACGAGATGAACTACGTGGCCCAGAAGTTCGCCCGGGTCGTGATGGGCACGAACAACGTGGACTCCTGCAACCGCACCTGTCACGCCCCGAGCGTCGCGGGCCTGAGCGCCGCCTTCGGTTCCGGCGGCGGCACCTCCTCGTACGCGGAGGTCGAGGAGACCGACCTCATCGTGATGTGGGGCTCCAACGCCCGCTTCGCACACCCGATCTTCTTCCAGCACGTGCTGAAGGGGATCAGGAACGGCGCCCGGATGTACGCGGTCGACCCGCGCCGTACGTCCACGGCCGAGTGGGCGGAGAGCTGGCTCGGTCTGAACGTCGGCACCGACATCCCGATGGCGCACGCGATCGGCCGCGAGATCATCCACGCGGGCCTCGCCAACCACGCCTTCATCGAGCGGGCGACCAGCGGCTTCGAGGAGTACAAGGCGCTGGTCGAGCCCTGGACGCTGTCGCTCGCCGAGAAGGTGACGGGCGTACCGGCGGCGGCGATAAGGGAGTTGGCGCACGCGTACGCACGGGCCGAGCGCGCCCAGCTGTGCTGGACCCTCGGCATCACCGAGCACCACAACGGCACCGACAACGTCCGCGCGCTGATCAACCTGACCCTGCTGACCGGGCACGTGGGCCGCCACGGCTCCGGGCTCCAGCCCCTGCGCGGGCAGAACAACGTGCAGGGCGGCGGAGACATGGGCGCCATCCCCAATCGCCTCCCCGGCTTCCAGGACATCCTCGACCCCGAGGCGCGGCTGAAGTTCGAGTCCGCCTGGGACACCGTCATCCAGCCGCACTACGGGCTGAACCTGACGGAGATGTTCGAGGCCATGGAGGAGGGCACGCTCAAGGCCGTCTACTGCATCGGCGAGAACCCGGCGCAGTCGGAGGCGGACAGCGAACAGGCGGTACGGCGGCTCAGTGCCCTCGACTTCCTCGTCGTGCAGGACATCTTCCTCACGAAGACGGCCCAGTTGGCGGACGTCGTACTGCCCGCGACCGCCGGGTGGGCGGAGACGGAGGGCACCACCACCAACAGCGAGCGGCGCGTGCAGCGTGTACGCGCCGCGGTGACCCCGCCCGGTGAGGCCCGCGAGGACATCGGCATCCTCTGCGACCTCGCCGCGCGCCTCGGGCACGCATGGAAGTACGAGGACGCCGAGGCCGTCTGGAACGAGCTGCGGTCGGTGTCGCCGGACCACTACGGGATGACGTACGAACGTCTGGCGGAGCACCAGGGCATCCAGTGGCCCTGCCCCGACACCGGGCGGCTCGAACCCACCTACCTGCACGGCCGGTTGTGGGCCTTGGACCCCGCCGAGCGCGGCCGGCCCGCGCCGTTCGGGATCGTCCAGCACGACCCGCCCGTGGACCTGACGGACGAGGAGTACCCGATCCGGCTCACCACCGGACGGCGGCTCGACTCGTACAACACCGGTGTGCAGAGCGGCGGCTTCGCCTCGCCGCTGCGACGCGGCGAGTACGTCGAGCTCTGCCCGGAGGACGCCGAGCACTACGGGGTCGTGGTGGGCGAGGAGGTCCAGATCTCCTCGCGACGGGGATCCGTCGTGGCCCCCGTGTGGATCGACACCGCGCTGCGGCCCGGACTGGCGTTCATGACCATGCACTTTCCCGACGAGGTGGACACCAACCAGCTGACGATCGAGGCGAACTGCCCGATCGCGGGGACGGCGGAGTTCAAGGCGTCGGCCATCCGGATCGAGAAGCTGCCGGTCGCGATTCAAGTGAGGTGATGTGGTGGATCTGCACTTCGGTGACAGCAAGCCGACGGACGAGGAGCGGGCGGCGATCGACGCGCTGCTCGGTCCTGCGGAGTCCTCGTGGGAGGGCGCCGCGCGCGATGAGATGAGGGCCGCCGACCTCAGGTGGGCGCGCGGCGGCCGGGAGGCGCGCGAACGCCGCGACCTGCTGTTGCCGGGGCTGCACGCCGTCAACGACCGGATCGGCTGGATCAGCGAGGGCGCGCTCGACTACCTGTGCCGCAGGCTGACCGTGCCGCCGGCGGAGGCGTACGGGGTCGCGACCTTCTACGCGATGTTCTCGGTGAAACCGCGCCCCGCGACCGTGCTGCACATGTGCACGGACCTCGCGTGCGCGGCGGCGGGTGCGGCGGAGCTGTGTGCCGGGGTCGAGGCCCGCCTCGGGCCCGGCAGCGGCGTCGGCGTCGAGCGCAGCCCCTGCCTGGGTCTGTGCGAGCGCGCTCCGGCGGCCCTCGCGGTCAGGGCGGGCGATCCGGTGCGTACGGCCGTGTCGGCGCCCACCACCGTCGCGTGGGCGGCAATGGCGGCGAGCGCCCCCGACTCCGCGCCCGAGGAGCCGCCCGCGGCCTTCGCGGTGCCCCAGGCGGGAGATCCCTCACTCGTGCTGCTGAGCCGTGTCGGTGTGGTCGACCCCGCCTCGCTCGACGACTACCGGGCGCACGGCGGGTACGCGGCGCTGCGGCGGGCCTTCGCACTCGGGCCGGCCGGGGTCATCCGCGAGGTCACCGACGCGGGTCTGGTCGGGCGCGGCGGCGCCGCCTTCCCCACCGGCCGCAAATGGCAGGCCACGGCCTCCCAGCCCGACCATCCGCACTACCTGGTGTGCAATGCCGACGAGTCCGAGCCGGGCACCTTCAAGGACCGGGTCGTCATGGAGGGCGACCCGTACGCCCTCGTCGAGGCGATGACGGTCGCGGCGTACGCCGTCGGCGCGCACAAGGGTTACCTCTATCTGCGCGGCGAGTACCCGCGCGCCCTGCACCGCATGGAGCACGCCATCGGGCAGGCACGCGCGCGTGGCCTGCTCGGCGAGGACGTCCTCGGCCAGGGATACGCCTTCGACATCGAGATCCGGCGGGGCGCGGGCGCGTACATCTGCGGCGAGGAGACCGCCCTGTTCAACTCGATCGAGGGGTACAGAGGAGAGCCGCGTTCCAAACCGCCCTTCCCTGTGGAGAAGGGTTTGTTCGGCAAACCCACTGCCGAGAACAACGTCGAGACCCTGGTGAACGTCCTGCCGATCCTGACGAGGGGGGCCGAGGCGTACGCGGCGATCGGCACCCCGGGCTCCACCGGTCCGAAGCTGTACTGCGTGTCGGGCAGTGTGGACCGGCCCGGGATCTACGAACTGCCGTTCGGATCGACCCTGGGCGAGCTGCTGGAGCTGGCGGGCGTACGTGAGCGGCTGCGCGCGGTGCTGCTCGGCGGCGCGGCGGGCGGCTTCGTACGGCCCGACGAGCTGGACATCCCGCTCACCTTCGAGGGGACCCGGGCGGCTGGCACGACTCTCGGCTCGGGCGTGGTCATGGCCTTCGACGAGACGGTCCCGCTCCCCCGCCTCCTGCTGCGCATCGCCGAGTTCTTCCGCGACGAGTCGTGCGGGCAGTGCGTGCCGTGCCGGGTCGGGACCGTACGGCAGGAGGAGGCGCTGCACCGGATCGCCGAGCGGACCGGTGCGGCGGCGGCCGACGACATCGCCCTGCTCAGGGAGGTCGGCCGCGCGATGCGGGACGCCTCGATCTGCGGTCTCGGGCAGACCGCGTGGAACGCCGTGGAATCCGCGATCGACCGCTTGGGGGCCTACGAATGACCGCGATACCGCTGGGAGTGCCGCGTCGGCTCGTCGAGTTCACCCTCGACGGGCAGGAGGCCAGGGTTCCCGAGGGCTCGACGATCCTCGACGCCTGCCGGGCGGCGGGCAAGGACGTCCCCACCCTCTGTCAGGGCGACACGCTCACCCCCAAGAACGCCTGCCGGGTCTGTGTCGTCGAGCTCGAGGGCGCCCGGACCCTCGTCCCGGCCTGCTCCCGCAAGGCGGAGGCGGGCATGGCGGTGCGCACGGACACCGAGCGCGCCCGCCACAGCCGCAAGATCGTCATCGAGCTCCTCGCCTCCTCGGTCGATTTGTCGACCACCCCGCAGGTGGCCGGGTGGATCAAGGAGTACGAGGCGAAACCGGACCGCTTCGGCCCCGACGCGGCACGCCTCGACGAGGAACCGAAGATCGACAACGGCCTCTACGTCCGCGACTACGACAAGTGCATCCTCTGCTACAAGTGCGTCGACGCGTGTGGCGACCAGTGGCAGAACACCTTTGCGATCTCGGTCGCGGGGCGCGGTTTCGACGCCCGGATCGCCGTCGAGCACGACGCCCCGCTGACCGACTCGGCGTGCGTGTACTGCGGCAACTGCATCGAGGTGTGCCCGACGGGGGCGCTGTCGTTCAGGTCGGAGTTCGACATGCGCGCGGCGGGTACGTGGGACGAGTCGGCGCAGACCGAGACGACGACGGTGTGCGCGTACTGCGGTGTGGGCTGCAACCTCACCCTGCACGTGCAGGACAATGAGATCGTGAAGGTCACCTCCCCGCACGACAACCCGGTGACCCACGGCAATCTCTGCATCAAGGGCCGCTTCGGCTACCAGCACGTACAGAACCGGGACTGATCAGGACATGGGACGAGTCACGGAACGACGCAAGGTGATCCGCATCCGGGACGGGGCCATCTCCACCCGCCCCGACACGCTCGTCGCCGAGGAACCACTGGAGATCCGCCTCAACGGGAAACCGCTCGCGATCACCATGCGGACCCCGGGCGACGACTTCGCGCTCGCGGCGGGCTTCCTCGTCAGCGAGGGGGTCTTCGGCCGGGCCGACGAGCTGCAGAACATCGTCTACTGCGCGGGCGCCACCGTCGACGGTTCCAACACGTACAACGTCGTGGACGTCCGGACGGCACCCGGAGTCGTACTGCCCGACATCACCCTGGAGCGCAACGTCTACACGACCTCGTCCTGCGGCCTGTGCGGCAAGGCGAGCCTGGACGCGGTCCGTACGACGGCCCGCTGGGCCATCGACGACGGCGCCGACACTCCCCCGGTCCGGCTGGAGCCCGCTCTCCTCGCCGGCCTCCCCGACCGGCTGCGCGAGGCCCAGCGGGTCTTCGACCGGACCGGGGGTCTGCACGCCGCGGCCCTGTTCACGGAGGACGGGGAGATGCTCGACGTACGGGAGGACGTGGGCCGGCACAACGCGGTCGACAAGCTGGTCGGGCGCGCCCTGCAACGCGGCGACCTCCCGCTCTCCCGCACGATCCTGCTGGTCTCGGGCCGGGCCTCCTTCGAGCTGGCGCAGAAGGCGGTCATGGCGGGGATCCCCGTACTGGCGGCGGTCTCGGCACCGTCCTCGCTGGCGGTGGACCTGGCCGCCGAGACCGGGCTGACCCTGGTGGGCTTCCTGCGCGGCCCCTCCATGAACGTGTACGCGGGCGAGCACCGCATCGCCCTGCGGGCCGCGGCCGCCCAGGGCTGACCGGCTCCCCGCGGCACGGCGGCGGGGCCCCGACCGGCGGGGAGCGCCCCCTGCGCCGTAGGGGCCCCGCCTCAGCCCGGCGCGACCGGGCTCACTCCTCCTCCGCCCGCGCCGGGTCGGCGAGAGGCGCGAGCGGGGCGAAGGCGGTGATCAGGGGCGAGCGCCGGCTCGCCTCCCAGGCGAGCAGCACCTCGTCCCGCTCCGCGTCCGGCACCGGTACGTAGGTGATGTCCGGGCGCGAGTACTGCTCGGCGACGGACTCCGGTACGAGCGTGATGCCGGCCCCGCTCGCCACGGACTCGAACTTCTCTTCGATGGTGCGGATCGGCAGCTCGCCGGGACCGGGGTCGGCGTACCTCAGGCGCGGTTCGTCCGCCAGGTCGGCCAGGGCAAGCTCCGGTTTGCCCGCGAGCCGGTGGTCGGCGGGGAGCATCGCCACGCGCGCCTCGCTGTACAGCGGCAGCAGCGTGAGGCCCTGCTCGCGGATGGGGCGGCGTACGTAGGCGAGGTCGACGGTTCCGTCGAGGATCAGCCGCTCCTGGTCGTCCCATTCGACGCGGCGGGCGTGCGCCTCGACGTCCGGGTGGGCGGCCCCGAAGGCGCGCAGGGCGCGGGTCACGACGACGCCGGCCCGGAAGCCGACGACCAGCCGACGCGGTCCGCGGGCCGCCCGGCGCACCCGACGGCGGGTGGCATCGGCGGTGGAGAGCAACGGCGTCGCGTCGTCAAGGAGTTGTCGTCCCGCGTCCGTCAACCGCACCCCGTGACTGTCGCGTTCGAAGAGCACGGCGTCCAGGTCCTTCTCCAGGGACCTGATCTGACGGCTCAGTGCGGGCTGGGCGATGTGCAGCCGCTCCGCCGCGCGGCCGAAGTGGAGCAGCTCGGCGACCGCCACGAAGTAGCGGATCTTCCGCAGGTCGAGGTCCATGGCCGCACCTTCCGTCGTCGTCCCGCGTCGCGGTGGCGATGCCTTCAGGGTATCGCCGACGCCGAAAGAGGTCTTGGACGGCGGGCTCCCCGCGGCAGCAGGCTGGAACACGTCAAGCAAGCACGGAAGAGGAAGACGGAAGAGGAAAGGGGAACGGACATGAGTCTGCGAGGAGAGCGGGTCGTGGTCATCGGCGGCACGGCGGGCATCGGGCTCGCGGTGGCGGAGGCCGCCGCACGGGAGGGGGCGGACGTGGTGGTCGCCTCGCGCCGGCAGGCGGCCGTGGACGGCGCGCTGCGACGGCTGCCGGAAGGGGCCGAGGGGCATGTGCTCGACGTGACGGACGAGGACGAGGTGCGCGGCTTCTTCGCACGGATCGGGGACTTCGACCACCTGGTGTTCACCGCCGGGGATTCACTGCTGCTGGAGGATCTGGCGAGCGCGGACATCGACCGGGCCCGGCGCTTCCTGGACACCCGGTTCTGGGGCGCGTACGCGGCGGTCAAGCACGGCGCACCGTCGATCAGGAAGGGCGGTTCCATCGTGCTCACCACGGGCACCGCGGGCCGGCGTCCGATGCCGGGCACGACCGTGGCGGCCGGCCTGTGCGGGGCGATGGAGTCCCTCACCCGCGCACTGGCACTGGAGCTGGCGCCGATCCGGGTCAACGTGGTCTCCCCCGGTGTGGTCCGCACCGAAGTGTGGCGGGAGCTGCCGGAGGCCGACCGCGAGGGCCTGTTCGCGTCCGCCGCGCAGTCGCTGCCGGTCGGGCGGGTCGGGGAGCCCGAGGACGTGGCGGAGGCGTACCTGTACCTGATGCGCGGCCGGTTCAGCACCGGTTCGACCGTCGTCGTGGACGGCGGCACGGTGCTGGTGTGACCGCGCGAAATCCCCTGCCCCGCCCCGCGCCTCAGCCCGCGCTGAAGTGCACCTGCGCGGCGGTCACGACGGTGCCAAGACGTGGGAAGTCGAGGCGGACCGACGCCTCGTGCTCGGGCGCGGTGAGGGCGGCCATCGCGTCCTCGGCGAACACGAGGTCGTAGCCGAGGTCGCCTGCGGCGCGGGCGGTGGACTCGACGCCGAGGTTGGTGGCGATCCCGCCGAAGACCAGGGTGGAGATGCCGCGCTCCCGCAGCCGCTCGTCGAGACCGCTGCCCTGGAACCCGCCGATGGTCCGCTTCACGACCTCGAGGTCACCCTCCACCGCTAGCCCGGCGACGAGTCCGCTGCCGGGCGGCTGCTCGGGCAGCCCGGGCCGTTCGCCCCGGACGAGCACGACGAGCGCGCCCGCCTTGCGGAAGGTGGCCGCCAGCTCCTCGGCGGCGGCGAGGACTTCGGTGCCCTTGCGGGGTTCCACGGGCAGCCCGACGATGCGCTCCATCAGATCCACGAGCACCAGGGCGGTGCGCGCGGGGTCGAGGGCGAGTCGGGGTTCGGTTTCGGGTGCGGTCATGACGGAACGTTAGCCCGCCTTAGCCGTCCGTACCGGAAATCCGGATCAACAAGGCCATGAACTGCTCCCGCTCGGCCGCCGAGAGCGGCGAGAGGAGCGCGTCGTTGGCCTCGCGCGCCGCCCGCTCGCAGCGCGCGAGGAGGCGTGCGCCCTCCTCGGTGATGGACACCGCGTTCTTGCGACGGTCCCTGGGGTCGGGTTCGCGCAGGACCAGGCCCGCGTTCTGGAGGTCGTTGAGGACACCGACCAGGTCCTTGGGGTCGAGCTGGATGCTGCGGCCCAGTTCGGCCTGGGCGACGGGACCGAGATCGGAGGCGGCGGAGAGCACCACGTGATGCCACATCTTCAGGCCCTCGGCGGCCAGCGCCTCGGCGACGAGGGCACGACCGCGGGCGGCGGCGCGACCGAGGAGCCAGCTGGGGAGGGCCCGGATGGCGGACAGGGGGGCGGAGGCGGGCATGGGACCAGACTAGCGAATAACCGTTGGGATTCCCAATGAATCTCGGATACCGTTGGGCCTCCCAACGAATCGAGGGCTCGCCCCCTCACCCCCTGGAGGTGCGATGCGTCGCGTCCGATACGAGCACACCGGCGGCCCCCTGTTCCTGGAGGACGTCCCCGTACCCGCCGCCGGGCCCGGCGAACTGCTGGTGCGCGCCGAGGCGATCGGCGTCACCCTTCCCGTCGTCCGCAAGGTCACCGAGGCCGCGGAGCCGGTCCCGCTCGGCGGTGAGATCGCCGGCGAGGTCGTCGCCGTCGGCGCGGGCGTCACCCGCTTCGCGGCGGGCGACCGCGTCACCGGACTCTGCTTCGGGCACGGGTACGCCGACCGCGCCCTGCTGAACGAGACCATGGCCACCCCCGTCCCGGCGGGCGCGAGCGCGGTCGACGCCGTCGCCCTCGTCCGCAGCGGACTGGTCGCGCTCGGCGCCCTGGAGGCGGCGCGCCCCGCACCCGGCGAGGCGGCGCTGATCACCGGCGCGGCGAGCGGGGTCGGCCATCTCGCCGTCCAACTCGCCCGGCTGCGGGGCGCGTCACGTGTCGTCGGAGCCGTGTCCGGGCTCGCTTTCGGCAAGGCGGAGTTCGTGCGGGGGCTCGGCGCGGACGAAGTGATCGCGTACGGTTCCGAGGACTGGGGCGAGCCCGTCGACTACGTCCTCGACGCGGTCGGCGGCGACCTGCTCACCCCGGCCGTCACCGCCCTCGCCCCGAACGGGCGGCTCGTCGCGTACAGCTCGGGCGGCGGGAGCGTGCGGGCGTACGACCTACTGGTGGGCGCCAAGTCCGTGATCGGCTTCCAGATGGCCCGGAACGAGCCGGGACGGTACGAGCGGTGGCGCGGGGAACTGTGGCGGCTGTTCGCGGAGGGGTCCCTGCGGCCGGCCGTGCACGGGGAGTTCGCCCTGGAGGACGCGGCGAAGGCGCACGCGGCGATCGAGTCGCGGAGCAACCTGGGGAAGGTGGTGCTGCGCCCCTGACATGCGCGTTCAGATTTGGCGTGAACACGACCGGCACTCGCTTCTTGTGGGGCCGTTGAAGGCCCAAGTAGCGTCTGCGGCACACACATTGGACGTCGGATGTCGGATGTCCAATGTCCGGATCAGCCAGGCGCATGAAGGGCAGGTCGCACCATGTCGGCACGTCTCCGCGCACGTCTGAGATCGACCCTGACCGCCGTCCTCACGGCCGCCGCACTGTGCGTGCTCGCGCTGCCGAACCCCGCGAGGGCGGACGCACCGGACGCTGCGGACGCGTCCGGTGCGTTGTTCGAGCAACAGGTGCTCTTCAGGGCCTCCCAGGATCCCGGCTACGCCTGCTTCCGCATTCCGGCCGTCGTGCGGAGCACCCACGGCACCCTGCTGGCGTTCGCCGAGGGGCGCGTGCACGACTGCGGCGACGCGGGCGACATCGACATCGTCGTCAAGCGGTCGACCGACGGCGGCCGCACCTGGGGGCCGCTCCAGGTCGTCAACGAGGGAGCGGGCGACACCCACGGCAACCCCGCCCCGATCGTGGACCGCGAGACCGGCCGCATCGTGCTGGCGGAGACGTACAACACGGGCCGCACGGACGGGCGGGGTTGCGACGTCCCCTGCGACCGCACCCCACATCTCCAGTACAGCGACGACGACGGCCTCAGCTGGTCCGCACCGCGCGACCTGAGCTCCGAGATCCTCCCGCCGGACTGGAACTCCTGGTACGCCACCGGTCCCGTGCACGGCATCCAGCTGACCCGTGGCAGGCACGCCGGGCGGCTCGCCTTCGGCGTCAACACCGAGACCTGGAACGGCAGTCGGGTCACCGCCAACAACGCCGCCCTCATCACCAGCGACGACGGCGGCGACCACTGGCGGATCGGCGCGAGCGACTCCTGGCCGATCGCGGACGACGGCACCTTCCGCCAGAAGCCGTCCGAGCTGACGCTCACTCAACGCGCCGACGGGTCCGTCCTCGTCAGCGGGCGCGAGCAGGACGGCACCGACCTCGGCCACCGCACCCAGACCGTCAGCCGCGACGGCGGCGACAGCTTCACGGCCCCCTTCCGCGACCTCCCCGGCCTCTACGCGCCCCAGGTCCAGGGCTCCGTACTCCGCCTCGGCGACCGCGTCCTGCTGGCCTGCCCCGGCGACCCCGACCGCCGCAGGACCATGATGATCCGCTCCTCGTACGACGGCGGGCGCACCTGGGACAGCGTGGACCGCGGCACGGTCGTGACCACCGACTGGTCGGGCTACTCCGACCTGGTCCGGATCGGCGACGGCGCCGTGGGGCTGCTGTACGAGGGCGGCGCGGTCGACGCGCGCGACGAGATCCGCTTCGCCCGCTTCACCGAGGACTGGCTCACCCCGCGCCGCGGCCCCGACCCGACGACCGCCGACCTCGCCCGGCACGCCGAGCCGGCCGCGGTCCTCGGCGGCGCCCGGGAGACGGCGGGCGTGCGCGGTGGCGCGCTGGAGTTCGACGGCACCGACGACGCCGTACGACTGCCGTATCAGGACCGACTCCCGCTCGGGACGAAGGACTTCACCGCGTCGCTGTGGTTCCGCTATACGGCCACCGGCGGGGCGCAGCCGCTGCTGTGGATGGGCGGGATCGGGACGACCCAGCCGCAGGTGTGGATGCGCGCCGAGCCCGCGTCCCACAGGATCACCGCGCTGATCACCACCAGGAACGGAGCCGCGGCCCCGACCTCCGCCTCCGTGCGCACCGCGAGCGCCTACAACGACGGCCAGTGGCACCATCTCGCGCTGCGCAGGAGCGGAGGGCTGCTCACACTCTCCGTCGACGGTACGGCGGTCGGCGCCGCGGACGTGCCCGGATCGGTCAGCCGCAACTCGCCGTTCGGGGTCCATGTCGGGCAACGGATGGACAGCCGGGCGTACTTCACCGGAGCGATCGACGAAGTACGCGTCTACGACCGGGCGTTGAGCGACGACGAGCTGTCCGCGCCGCCGTCCCGGGAAGTGACCCGGGACACCGTCCTGTATCTGCCCATGGACCAAGTGCGCGGCGGACACTAACGTCCCGTCCGTGCCCGACGACGCACGAGCACGACGACGACGGACCGGGGCCGGCCTCGGTGTCCTGCTCGCCCTGGTCTGCGCGGCCGTGCTGCTCACCGCCCTCCCCGACCACGACCGGGAGGGCGGCGGCGCGTGCACGGCCCGTACGCTGCGGTCCTGGAGTGCGGACGCCCGGCTCACGGGCGAGTTCGCGCGATACGGCGACGACGCGAGCCGTGTCGACGACTGGACCGGAGGCGACGGCACGCACTCGGTGCGGCTGCCGGACGGGCGGGTGCTGTGGCTGTTCTCGGACACGTATCTGGGCCAGGTGCACGGGCCGCCGAACCCGGTCGGCGAGTCGTACGCGTGGCGCGACACGAGCGCGCCCCTGGTGCGGAACTCGGCCGTGGTGATGTCGAAGGACGGGCGGCTGGAGACGACGCTGCCGACGCCGGTGTTCCCGGACCCGGGGCCGGGGCGGTGGCGGTGGCCGGTCGCGGCCCGTGTCGAACCCCGCTCCCCCGGCTCCTCGGAGCAGGTCGTCCGCGTCCTGCTGTGGACCCGTACCGCCGGCCAGGCCCCCTGGATCTACGGCGTGCCCACGTCCACCGAGGTCGCCACGCTCTCGCTGCCCGACCTGCGGCTCGAAGGCATCACCACGGTCCTGGACCAGAGTTCCGTGGCGGATCCCTCCCGACGGGTGCTGTTCGGCACCTCGACGGTCGACGCGGGCGCCTGGACGTATGTCTTCGGCGGCGATGACGGGCAGGCCGCCTCGCGCCCCGCCTCGCAGGCGTACGTGGCGCGGGTGCCGCGCGGCCGGCTCGGGCAGCCGGCGGCCTGGGAGTACTGGGACGGCAGCGGATGGGCGGTGCGGGTACGGCCGGGGCCGGTGCTCGGCGACGGGCGGCGGACGGGGGTCGGCAGCGCGTTCACCGTGGTGCGGGACGGCGGGACGTACGTCCTGTTCACGATGGCGGCGGGCACCGCGGGCCTGACGACGATCACCTCGTACTGGGCGTGCGCGCCGACCGGCCCCTGGCACGGGCCCACCCGGAGCTTCAGTCCGTCCCTGCCGCAGGGGCAGGTGGCCGCGTACAACCCGCAGGTGCACGCGGCGCTGAGCGACGGCGACCGGCTGGTCCTGAGCTATGACGTGAACTGGCTGGACACGACGGGCGGTGTCTCGGCGCAGGCGAACCTCAGTCGGAACGTGGCGCTGTACCGACCGCGATTCGTGACGCTGCGACTGGGCGAACCGGGGTCGTAGCCTCCTCGGGGTCGTGGGCGCGGCGCTTGGCGATCACCGCGCACACCATCAGCTGCATCTGGTGGAAGAGCATCAGTGGCAGCACCGCGAGCGAGGCGTGCGCGCCGAACAGCACGCTGGCCATGGGAAGCCCCGAGGCGAGGGACTTCTTCGACCCGGCGAACTGGATCGCGATGCGGTCCTCGCGGTGGAAGCCCAGTGCCCTGCCGCCGTACCAGGTGAGCGTCAGCATCACCGCGAGCAGCACGGCCTCGACCGCGAGCAGTCCCGCCAGTCTGACCGCGCTCACCTGGTGCCATATGCCCTGCACCATGCCCTCGCTGAACGCGGTGTAGACGACGAGCAGGATCGAGCCGCGGTCGACGTACCCGAGGACCTTCTTGTGACGCGTGATGAACCCCCCGATCCAACGGCGCAGTACCTGCCCGGCGAGGAACGGCACCAGCAGTTGCAGCACGATCTTGACCAGCGAGTCCGCGGAGAATCCGCCGCCGCTGTTGCCCAGCAGTGCCGCGGCGAGCAGCGGGGTGACGACGATGCCCACGAGGGAGGAGAAGGAGCCGGCGCAGATCGCGGCGGGCACGTTGCCGCGGGCCATGGAGGTGAAGGCGATCGACGACTGGATGGTCGAGGGGACGAGCGTGAGGAAGAGCAGACCGGTGTAGAGGTTGTGGGTCAGGAGCACCGGTTCGAGGCCGCGGACGGCCAGGCCGAGCAGCGGGAAGACGACGAAGGTGCAGGCCAGGACGGTGACGTGGAGTCGCCAGTGCTTGAGGCCTTCGACCGCCTCACGGGTGGAGAGCCGGGCCCCGTAGAGGAAGAAGAGGAAGGCGATGGCGGCCGTGGACGCGCCCGACGCGACGTCGGCGCCCGTACCCCGCGCCGGGAGCAGCGCCGCGAGGCCCACTGTCCCGAGCAACAGCAGGATGTACGGGTCGATCGGCATCCAACTCGGCCACTGCAGGCGTTTCACGGTGCTCCACTGCTCAGACGTCGTACGGGGTCGGCCCCCGGCACGGGGGGGCCGGGGCGGGTCGTGCCCTCTCCATCGTCCTCTTCCGGCCCGCGATCGGGAATCCGTCATACCGTTCTGACTGTCATCGCGATTCGCGATAACGTGGGGGTGTGTACGACCCCTCCCAACTGCGTACCTTCCTGGCGGTGGCCCAGACCCTGAGCTTCACGCAGGCCGCCCGGCGGCTCGGGCTGCGCCAGTCCACCGTCAGCCAGCACGTACGCCGCCTGGAGGACGCCGTGGGACGGCAGCTGTTCTCGCGGGACACGCACTCCGTGGAGCTCACCGAGGACGGCGAGGCGATGCTCGGCTTCGCGCGCCGCATCCTGGCGGTGCACGAGCAGGCGACCGCCTTCTTCACGGGCACCCGCCTGCGCGGCCGGCTGCGTTTCGGCGCCTCCGAGGACTTCGTACTGACCCGGCTCCCGGAGATCCTGGAGGGCTTCCGGTACGACCATCCGGAGGTGGACCTGGAGCTGACGGTCGAGCTGTCCGGCACGCTGCACGAACAGCTCACGGCGGGCAAGCTGGACCTGGTGCTGGCGAAGCGGCGGCCCGAGGACCCGCGCGGCGAGCTGGTCTGGCACGACCGCCTGGTGTGGATCGGCGCGGAACGCCTGCGGCTCGACCCCGACCGCCCGGTCCCCCTGATCGTCTACCCGCCCCCGGGCATCACCCGCGCCCTCGCCTTCGAGGCCCTGGAGCGCGAGGGCCGCGCGTGGCGCATCGCCTGCACCAGCGGAAGTCTGAACGCCCTCGTCGCGGCGGCCCGCGCGGGCCTCGGTGTGATGGCCCACTCTCGTGGGCTGATCCCCCCGGGCCTCGTCCGCGTCCCGGACCGCGCGGGCCTGCCGGAACTGGGCGAGGTCGACTTCGTCCTGGTGCACGGGCAGCGGCATACGTCCGCGCAGGGGGCGGCGGACGCGCTCGCGGCCGCGATCCTGGGCGGCGGGGACCGGCTGCTCCGGGGTGGCGGGGCTAGCGCGTCGGTCTCGCGTACGTGAGTTGTTTGATGCGGCGCAGGAACGGGGTCGTCTCGACGTGCTGGACGCCTTCGAGGGTGCCGAGGCGACCGCTGAGGTAGGCGTAGAGGCCCGCCGTGTCGCGGGCGACGGCGGTGACGACGATGTTGGAGGGGCCGGCCGTCGCCGCGGCGAAGGCGATCTCGTCGTGGGTGGCGAGGGCCTCGCCGACGGAATGCAGTGCCGCCGGGGCCGTGGTGATCCACAGGACGGCGGCGCAGGCGTAGCCGAGGGTCTCGGAGTGGTACTCGACATCGACGTACACGGCGCCGGAGGCGAGCAGGGCGGCGAGGCGGCGCTTGACGACGGACTCGGAACGACCGGTGGCGCGCTGGAGTTCGGGATAGGTGGCGCGTCCGTCGCGTTCGAGCGCGGCGACCAGCGGTTCGTCCTCGGGGTCGATCCGGACGGGGCCCGAGGGGTCGGAGAGCCGCGGCCGCAGCGCGGCGATCTGTTCGTCCGTCAGCGCGTCGAACCTGCTGATCCAGCCCGTCGGTCCGCCGAAGAAGCGGTTCAGGATCTGGTGGGCGCGGATCTCCATGATGCTCGGGGTGCGCGGCAGCTTGCCGAGCAGCAGGTCGTCGTGGTCCCCGGGGCTGCGCGGCCGGGTCATGCAGACCACCTCGGTGCCGCCCGAGGCCAGTCCGATCCACGCGGTGTCCGGCCGCTTGGCCAGGGCCTCCGCGATCGTCTCCGCGCTGTCGGGCGCGCAGCGCAGCCGCAGCATCCACTGGCTCTGGCTGAGCCGTTCGGCGTCGCGCACCGCGACCACCCGCAGTCCGCCCTCGGCGGAGAGCCTGCGGAAGCGGCGCGCGATGGTCTGGTCGGAGACGCCCAGCACCGCCGCGATCCGGCTGAAGGGCGCGCGGGCGTCCAGTTCCAGCGCGGCCAGCAGTCGCAGATCGAGCTTGTCGAAGGTGTGGGATTCCGTCTCCGTGGAGGCCGTCCTTGTCGGATTCCGGTGATCCGGTGCCCGAGGCCACCGCGATCACCCCTCAGGAGCTCATCGTACGGAGGCATACGCATCCACGGCACGGGGTTCTGGAGGAGTTGAGGACATGCGTACATGGGGGCCGCTCACGGCGGTGTGCCTGGGGACGTTCATGTTGTTGCTGGACGTGACGATCGCGGTCGTCGCGCTGCCGTACATGGCGCGGGCGCTGCACGCGTCGCTGACTGATCTGCAGTGGGTGATCGACGGGTAGGCGCTCGCGCTCGCCGCGCTGCTGCTGGGAGTGGGGGCCGCCGCCGACATTCTGGGTCGGCGCCGGGTGCACGTGGCGGGCGTGATGCTGTTCGCGGTGGCGTCGCTGCTGTGCGGGCTCGCGTCCGGGCCTGGGATGCTGGTGGCCGCGCGCGGGCTGCAGGGGGTGGGCGCGGCGGCGATGCTCGCGACGACCCTGCCGCTGCTCGGCTCGGTCTACCAGGGGCGGCAGCGGTCGACGGCGCTCGGGGTGTGGGGCGCGGTCAGCGGCGGCGCTGCGGCGGTCGGGCCGGTGCTCGGCGGGTTGCTCACCGAGGGGCCGGGCTGGCGGTGGATCTTCTTCGTGAACCTGCCGGTGAGCGTGGCCTCGGTGTGGCTGACGCTGCGGGTGGTGCCGGAGTCGCGCGGACCGCGCGAAAGGCGTATCGACTGGGCGGGCACGGTCGCCTTCGCCTGCTTCGCGGGGGCGATCACGTACGGAGTGGTGCGGGCCGGGGCGGACGGCTGGACGTCGGGGCGGTGACGGGCTCGTTCGGGACGGCGGCGCTGGCGCTGGTCGCGTTCGTCCTCGTCGAGCGGCGGGTCGCCCATCCGCTCCTGGACCTGTCGCTGCTGCGCAAGCCCGCGTTCGTGGGTGTGATGGCGGGCGCGCTCGCCTTCAACGGGGTGGCATTCGGTGTGATCCCGTACCTGTCCATCTGGATGCAGACCGTGCTCGGCATGAGCCCGGTGCGCGGTGGGCTCACCCTGCTCCCGCTGACCGGCGCGACGATGGTGGTCGCGATCCTCGCCGGGAAGCTGCTGCACTGGGCCCCATTCGACGCCCTGACCTGCGGTTATCCTCCGACCTGCACAAACGCCCACCGCTTCGGCCCGTATCGACCCGTTCCAGCCCGCATCAAGCCGTTTCAGCCCGCCGTCATGTTCCCATGGGAACACCACACGGGAACCGTGAACGCGTAGATGCCTGACCTGCAGGTATCCCGCTCCAGCTTCCACGAGTCCGCACCAGCCGCCAAGTTGCCCGAAAGCTGTCGCCCACCCGCCTCGCCCATTGAGACTTTTCAGCATTGCCTCTCCCCGAGTCCTGGGCGGAAACCCAGTACGGAGTGACAGCCGAGTCCCTGGTCCTGTCCTCCGGCTCCAACCCGGCCATCCTCCGCGAGGATGCACCCGGCATCGTCATCACCCAGGGGCATCAGGACGACCCGGTCCAGGTCTGGATGAAGGGCGCCGCCGTCGCGATGCCGGTGTTGTACGTACCGGACATCCACATCACCGCGAAGGTGCTCTGAATGCCCGGACGCATCCTTGCTGAGACGGTCTTCGTAGCCGACCCGAAGACCCACGAGACGCTCGTGCTCACGGCTGGCACTGAGGTCGTGGACCCGGCTGTCGCGGAGCAGATCACGCACCCTGACGTTTGGGTGCCAGAGCCCGCGCAACCCACTGAGCCAAGGCCGCCTCGCCCCACACGCCGTGCGAAGTCGGCGGCGGACGAACCCGAAAGGTCATGATGCTCACCGACATCCAGTACGCCTACCTGCGCTCCGAACTCGGCGAAGCGGACCGGGAAGGCCTCGACGCCCGATATGAGGGTCTTCGAAGTTGAGCGGTGCGCCTGCTCAGGGCCTCTGACGTTTCGTTACGCTCAGCGACGGCGGTTGGTGGCTGCTGCCGGGGCCGCAGGCGCGCCGGGAGTCCAGGGCAGCACACGGCCACGGTCCCTCTCCGTGATTACGGGTGCAGCTTCTCGCCCTTCGCCAGCATCGCTACGTACTTTTCGATCCGACGCGCCCGGGTCTCGGCCTTCTTGGCGTCTTGGATCCGGTACAGGATCGCGTAGCGGTTCTGCCGGTCCAGTGTCTCGAAGAACTCCGCTGCGGCCGGGTCGGTGGTCAGGGCCGCCGTGAGGTCGTCCGGCACTGCTGCGGTTTTCGCGCCGTCGTAGGCCGCTTCCCAGCGGCCGTCTGCCTTGGCGCGGTCGACCTCGGCCTGTCCCGGGGGATGCATCCGGCCCTGCTTGATCAGGGCGGCCACCTTGTCCCGGTTGGCCTTGGACCACTTGCTGCGCGGCTTGCGCGGGGTGAACCGCTGGAGCCACCACTGGTCGTCGAACTTGGCCTTCTGGCCGTCGATCCAGCCGTAGCAGAGTGCCACGTCGAGCGCCTGGGTGTAGTCCAGCGCGGCGATTCCGGGGCCCTTCTTGCGAAGCTTGAGCCAGATGCCGGGCGAGACGGCGTGGTTCTCGCCGAGCCATGCCTGGAATGCCTCGGCGGATTCGCATGCGACGATCTCCAAGTCCTGAGTCACCCCAGCAGCGAACCACACTCGGCCGATTGTCATGAGGCATTCGGGCGCGGCCCCGGATGCGGGATGCCCGTGGGCCTGCGTGATCATCTCTGTTCTCGAAGCAGAACGATCATGCAGGAGCCACGGGCTTGGTCAACGATACGACGTTGCTGCTCGACCTCGACGGGGTGTCCGTCGCGCGGGTTGAGCGGCTGGCCGACGGAAGGCGCCGAGTTCACCTGGTCACGGCCGACGAGACAGCCAGAAGGTGTTCGCCACCTGGGTTAAGGGCTCGGCGGTGACCCGGCCACGCGATCTCCCTTACGGCGAGAGCGGATTGGAGTTCCGCTGGCACAAGCGCCGCTGGTGGTGCCGCGAGGCCGGCTGCCCTCGCCGGTCCTTCACCGAGCAGATCCCGCAGATCCCGGCCGGTGCCAGACTGACCGCCCGGCTGCGGGATACGGCCGGGCGCCGCATACGGGATGCCGGCTCCACGGTTATCCACGCCGCACGGGATCTGCATCTGTCCTGGCCGACCGTGATGGAAGCCTTCCGCACGCAGGCCCGCGACGTCACCGAGGCACCTCTGCCGCAGGTCACAGTCCTGGGCATCGACGAGACCCGCCGCGGACGGCCGAGCTGGGAACAGGATACGGAGACCGGCAAGTGGCGCCTGACCCGGGACCGGTGGCACACCGGCTTCGTCGACGCCCTCGGCCACGGCGGGCTGCTCGGACAAGTCGAGGGCCCCACCGTCGCCGATGTCCTGGCCTGGCTCGCCACCACCAGCCTGGACTGGAGAAGGGGCATCGGCTATGTCGCCATCGACATGTCGGCCACCTACCGCGCCGCGATCCGTATCGGCCTGGCGCACGCCACGGTCGTGGTCGACCACTTCCACGTCGTCCAGCTCGCCAACAAGATGCTGTCCATGGTCAGGCGCCGCACCACCGCCGAGACCCGCGGCCGGCGCGGACGGGCGAGCGACCCGGAGTGGAAGGCCAGACGGCGGCTTCTGCTGGGCCGCGAGGACCTCACCGACGACCAGTTCGCCACGATGTGGAACACGCTCCTGGGCGAGAGGAAGATCGGGCAGACGCTGCTGACGGCCTGGATAGCCAAGGAGAACCTGCGCACCCTCCTCGCCCTGGCCCGCACCGGAGCCGACCGCCACCAAGTCGGCAACGCCCGCTGGAAGTTCCTCACCTGGCGCGCGGACTCCGACATCCCCGAAGTCCGCCAGCTCGCCACCACCGTCGACCGCTGGTGGCCCGAGGTCGCCGCGTTCATCCACACCGGACACAGCAACGCCAAGAGCGAAGGGATCAACCGCGTGATCAAGCTCATCGCCCGCAACGCGTTCGGCTTCCGCAACCCCGCCAACCAACGCCTACGCACACGCTGCGTCACGACCCGCCGAGCCCGCGGACACCTCCCCACCGCTCAACTTTGAAGACCCCGATATGAACGCCTCGGCACAGTTGAAGCGTCGCGATTGAGGTTCTGCGAGAGCGCAAGGCGATGCTCGTCTCCGACCCCCTGGCGGTCACCGTCCAGGGGGTCGCCACAGTCAACAACGCTGAGAACGCCAGAGCATTGGAACTACAGATCGCGGCCCTGGAAGACACCACGGCAGACGACTCCACCACCAGCGCCGTACCTGTGCCGCTGCTGCGTAACCGAAGCCGTTGGCGTGAGGAGTACGTTGGGGGCGTAGCGCCAGCGCGAGGGCTCAAGCGGTGGCCTCTCAGCGGCTCGCACGCGCACGTAGGCTGCTGCGTGTGCACTTCGATGACAACGAACCGGTCTTGAAGCGAAGCCCGTTGGGAACAAATCGCTACGAATACAACCCGCGGAACCCCATCGGCTTCGCCTTGATCGTCATCAGCATCCTCTTCGCCGGAGGGATGCTCCTTCTCATGCACAACCACGCGGGGCCGTTCGCGTATCCCTCGGATCCCACCCCGACGCCGTTGAGTACACCGACGGACATGTGGCAGTACGCTCCGCCCACGGATGACGGGATCCATGGTCCGATTCCGTCGGGACCGCCGTCCGACTCGTGGACGCCGTGACGGCTCGGACTATGTGCCAGTGTGGACTGCCAGCCTCGCGAGCCTCAAGCTCATGCGGCTTTCGCTCCAGGGAGCTTGAAGACCTGTTGCCTGTGCCAGCGGACGAACTGCGCGTCGACAGGAGGCCGCCCTGGGCGGGGCGCGGCCAGTGGTCGGCCGTGCAGCGCGTCGACGGCTTGCCCGGCCTCACTCCGCGCTACGTACAACGGGGACACCTGGATCCGCAGGTCAGGGAGCAGCCCGAGCACACCCAGATCCAAGAGGGAGTGGTACAGGGAGCACAGGGCCGGCGCGTTGTGTACCTCATCCGGGCCGTCCTGACTGTGCCACTGGACATGTGCGGCTTGCGTCACGGGCCTGCCGCACAAGCGACTTGGCTTTGCTACCCCGGCACTCCAGTCAGCTTGTAGGCGAGGCTGACCTGCAACCGATCATCCGAGCCGCCGTCGTCCCGGACGATACAGGCTCCCACCGGCGCGGAGCCCACCTGATCGAGTTTCGGTTTGGGCGACATGCCGTCCACCGCCTGGTGAATGATTTTCTTGGCACGCTTAATTTCCTGTTGCTCGTTTAACGTGCTCTGCTTCGGCGTTGCGGCGCCGTCTCCTTCCTGCCGTGCTCCGCAAGCCGTAACAACAAGCATCACGGTCAACAGCAGGCCAATCAACGTCAGGTTTCGCAGCTTCACGGGATTCCTCCGGTCACGATCTCCGCCATATGATCCGGTGTCCCCGACGTCGACCAAGACGTGTCATCTGAAGAATTCTACAGCGATGAAGAATGCCCCAAGAGGTATCCAAAAACCGCCCACGAAGCGCAACGTTTTCGATGTGGCGGTTCCAGCCGTCGGGTTCGTTTGAGCGAAGACAGGAAAGGCGCGTTCAGCCGCACCGCCGACGTTCGTTGCGAAGAGAATCCCAAACACGAAGAAAATGATTCCAATCATCACGAAGAACATTGACTCATTCCCCCTCCCACATTCCCGCAGGGGCCATTCGCCCGCACTACGGGGCCCCCGAACCTCCTGGCGAAATCCACATGTCGCACAAAGGTACACGAGCTACTTGGTGCAGTCGAACTTCTTCGTTTCCTGAGGTACGAAGTCATCGATAAATCGCTGCAGCTTCTTGTAGCCGGTCGAAGTGTTCTCAACGCGATCACCGGAAAAATCGACTACGAACGACATGTAGGCAGTGCGCGTGTTACATGTCGCCTGGACTATGGCATGGCTGCTTCCGATCGACGCATAGCCCGGGAACGAGACCTTTCGCCTAGCGGCATGCTTGTACGGGGAACCCACTTTGTTCCAGTCCACCGGATCCGGGGCTCGATCCCAGCGCAATAGATTGACGGCCAAGACAGAATGGCCGCCCACACTCATAATGCAACTCGATCCCGGACGCGATTCCAAATCCTCATACGTTTGTTTGAGGCGATCTCCATCTGGGATCAGTGGCGACAAGGAGGATTTCTCAACAGGCACGCGACAGAATCTATCCGGAATGGCAAGTTTGCCACTGCTGCAACCTGCCGCCATCCCCGCCGTAGCTGCACACAGGAGGGCCGCAACCCCTTGTCCTATTCTCTTCACTACTGGTCTCCTGCTGTACCGTCTGCCAATTTGTTGCCGTCGTTGGCCGCCGCTGCTATCTGCTTGTACACGCCGTCACCCTAGGAGTATCCAGGGTGGTTTGGGCTCGAAGCCCAGTCAGAGTTGACGGTGTGCCACTGCTGCGCGATGGAGTTGAGCTGGTTCCTGCGAAGGTCATATGTCGCCTAATTATCGCTGGTCAGCTTGTCAGCCTGGTGCTGTTGTTCGTCCATGATCCAGTCGCTTGCGACCACGCCGGCTCCACGCTGGGCGATATCGCCACCACCGGGATGAAGTTGAGTAGCGCCCCAGAGGTGTGGTGGCTCCACGCCTTGTCCCAGGTGTAGTCGTGCTGGTCTCCCTTGAGCGCGTTGTACCGAGCTTCCTCCATAAACCCGACCGCATAGCCGGACGAAGTCAAGGTGTCCTCTGGCTTTCTGGAGCGGTCGTGGATTTCGTCCATAATGGCGTAGTTCATGCCTTCATGTAGCAGACCATAGGAATGCTCGCTCTTGGAAATCTGCTTCGTCATCTCCATGACCTGCTTGGCGTCCAAGGCGGGGCCGTGATCCGGCTGGTGTTCAACGTCCTTGCCAGAGCGCACATCTCGCCGCCGTAGGGTGGGACCGCGCACGAAATGTGAACCACCTCTGCCGCACACTCGATCAAAACCAGTCACGGCCTAGCCTGGGATGCGCGGTTCTCATGACTACTTGTTGCTCGTTTGGTTGGGACTGCTACAGCCGTGCCGCTTGGCTGACTGCGCGGCGAAGGACAGGAGCGCCTGGCGCTCTGAGGCGTCGGCCGTGGCGTGGGAGGCGAGGGGTTCCAGCGTGTACAGCGCCGTGCCGGTGGGGCATGACGCGGTGGTCCAGGACTTGCCGTCGTTGGTGCCGCCGGCGCCGACATAGTCGTACGGGTTGCGCTGGGGGTTATGGCGTGGGGCGTTGGTGTAAGGGCCGTAATACGCGGCGACGCGGAAGGTCGGTTTGCCCGACGCGTCGGCCAGTAGGCACTGCTCGATCGGCGACGCGCCGTCTGCCTCGGCTTCGTAGGCGGAAGCGTTAATGCCCTTGCATGTGCCGGTAGCCGTGCCGGCCTTCTTCAGCTCCTCGAACGCGCCGGAGGGTGCGCTGTGCACCGTGTCGGCGTCGGGCATGGGACACCCCTGGTTTTTGGCAGCCTGTTTCAGGGCCCGGGTGACCAGGACGGTCATGCCGTCTCGTCGCTCCTGCACGCTGCCGGTCGAGATGGCCCGGGTGGCGGTCAGGCTCAGCACCAGGTCGTCGCTTGTCCCCTTCCCGCAAGGCAGGAAGGCGGTGGCGTAGGGTTCGGCGCCACTGCCCGCGGAGACCAGGGCGGGCCATCCGTGGCTCACCGGGACGAGCATCTCAGCGGGGTCCTGGGCGAGGATCCGGTCGGCGTTCAGCTTGATCGACTCCGGGTCCTGGCCACGCTGTACGGAGATCGTCAGGGAAGCCTTCGTGTCACCGGGGTCGTAGGCGCGGCATCCCGCACCGCCGGTGTCCTTGCCGCTGACCCGGTCTGCGCCCAGCGCCTTCTGCATCTCGGCGGCATCGACCAGCCCTCGGCAGGAGTCATCGAGCGCTCTCGCGTCACGCCAGTCGTCGTAGGAGCCGGTGGCGTAGACGATGCCGCCGCCCGCTATCAGAACTGCCGCTACCGAAGCGGCGATGATGGATCTCCTCATCAGGACAGCCCCCGGTGCAGGTCGGCAAGTGCTTGGTTGCGGGCTGAGCCGTAGTGCAAGTTCATGTAGTCCTGCAGGTAGTTCGCGACGGGATCCTTGGTGTAGTCCATACCACGTGTGGTCTCCCACTGCTGGACCAGGTCGAGAGCGCCCTGAGATTTGGCTCCCATCGCCTTGGCCACACCGATGTTGGCGACCTGGTCTGCCTCCGCCTTCACGTCCTTGGACCATTCGTAGGTGGCGCCGTCCACCATGCGTTGTGCTGTGTCTCCGACGCCGGGGATGATCGTAAGGGGTGCGCCTATCGCGTGGTAGGAGTAGCGGGCCACATCGTCGGCCCACGCCTTGCGGGCGTCGCGGTCGTCGAGGATGACATCGGCTCCGATGGCATTGAAGACGCCAGCCCCCATACCCACGTCGGCGACCCGGTTCTCCCAGTCCTTGTTGTTGCTGTAGGTCGCGTCGGCGCCAGCGAGCGTGTGGGCGGCCTGGGCTCTTTCGGCGTCGTAGAGGTGGGCGAAGTTCTGCGGGTTGTCGGAGACGCCCCGCAGCACGCGGGTCAGGGAGTCCTGGGAGACGTTGAGGTGACCGCCGTTGGCGTCCTGGAAGACAGAGCCGCCTTCCGTGTATGTGTAACGGGGGTCGTGCGTCAGGGTGTTGTGGGTGTCCGGGGCGTAGTCCACCAGGGCCCTGGCGATCGGGTCGCGCAGGTTGGCTGTGATGCTGTCGCCGTTTGTGCCCTGGTCGAGGAGGTTCACTGTCGACTGCATGATGCGCGCTTCGGCCGCGCTGTGCTTGCCGTCGCTTTGCTGGGTCGTGTCCCCGGCGGGGTGGCCGGTGGCCCCGGCCTCGATCGCGGCACCGAGCCCGACGCGGTTGTCGCCGTCAGCGGCATCAGGAGCGCTTATCTCCCGCTCGCCCTGCCACTCAGTGGTGTTGGTGACGTTCCAGTCTCGTTCCTTGAGGAGGTAGTGGAGGCGGTCGTTACTGCCGCCGCCGGAATGCGGGTCGAGGTAGCCGGTGGACGTCTCGGGGTCGCGGCCCATGATGCCGAGGGCGCCGTCCACGGGGTCGTTCGCGAACCAGGACTTGCCGTTGGTGTGGTCGAAGTTGCCGTACAGGTCCCAGACGTTTTTGTCGTGCTTCTCCGCGGTGATCATGTCGTCGGTGACGTCCGCCATGAACTGCGAGGAAGGGTGGTCGCTGCCCTCTTCCATCAGGGTCACGAAGCTCTGGTAACCCCGCACTTGCTGCCCATGCCCCTTGGCGACGGTGTTGGTATTGTCTGCCGCCGCGTCCAGGTCGTACTTCTCCAGCCCCGCCTTCCGCAGACCGTCACGCCAATCGTTGTAGAACGATGCATCTGGAGTCTTCTTCCAGGCAGAGAAGGCTTCCTGGTACGCCTTGGAGCCGTACGTCAGCCGCTTCCCGTCCGGTCCCCTGAAATCGGGAACACTGGTCGCCCCGGACACCGTGTTGGCCAACCCTTGCTCTAGGCCGAGGTACTGCGTCTTGTGGGTGGTGTCCTCGTTGTATGCGAGATCGTTGAAGCGGTTGGACAACTTCAGGGTGTCCTCGGGGCCCAGCGAGTCGAGGAACGTCTGGCTGAACGCCTTGTTGTGTGCGTTGTCCCGGAAGTCCCGGTCCATTTCTGCCCGTTCGTCGGCTGTTAGCTTCTCGCCGTGAAGCAGCCGGTCCGCGTACTGCTTGGCCTCGCGGGCCTCGTACACCTCGATGTCGCCGACGGCGGAGCCGTTGAACGTGTGGGCCTGTCCTCCGAAGGGATCCAGCGCTCGCTCGAACCAGCTCTTGACGCCAGCCGCCTCGTCCAGGGCGAGCTTGACGCCCTGGTCGGCGTCGTCGACCGCCTGCACGGCTTCCTTGATCTTCTTCGTCCAGGCGGCCTCGGCGTCCTTCGCCTTCGACACGTACTTGGGGTAGTCCTCGTCGTGCCGCATGGGAGTGAGCTTGCGGAAGTCGTAGACCGCCTCGCCCTGGCTGTTGACGGACATCTCGTCAGCCTTCACCCGCTCGACCACGTCGTTCACGTGGCCGATCAACTTGGCGAACTGCTGATACGCGTCCCGAAGGAGCGAGGCGATGGCGCGGGCCTCCGTTTGCGCGTCGGCAAACTGCTGCCGTGTTGCCCCGAGTTGCACGGCGGCCGCAGCCTGGCTGACACCGTGCCAGATGCCGTCCGTCGCGACCGATTCCACCTTGGCCGCGTAGAGGGTCTCCAGGTCCTTGAATCCGTCGGCCATGTCGTCCCAGTCGGTGGCCGCCGTGGTCAGCACACCGAGTTTGATGGTGACCACGTCCTGATAGGTGAGCATCCCCGTTTCCCCGCTCCCCGTCGTCTATGCCTCGCGCCGGGGATCGGGCCCGGCGTCGATCTGTGCTATCTCGCTCCGCACGCCGTAGTCGACGTACTGGAACTGCTGATGGGAGTCCTTCAACGATTCCTGGTCCTTCACCAGGCGCCCTTGAAGGTTCTTGACCTGCAGTACCCACTCCGCATGCGCGTCCTTGAGGCCGGAGCCGGTGTCCCAGCCGGTGAATTCCCGCACGGCCGTGGCCGAGGACTCGTCGGCGTGGCTGCCCGCCTTGCCCGTGTCTCTGTGGATGTCATCCAGTGCCGAGACCGCTGTCTTCTGCCCGGTCTTGTTGGTCTTGAGGTCGGGCGCGCCCCCAGTTCCGCCTCCGCCCGCTGCGGCAGCGCTGTCCAGTCGCATCTGGCCCTGCCGGCGAGCCAACGCGTCGGCCTTCAGCTGCTCCCACTCGTCCCATGCCATCTCAGGGCCTTCCCCCGTAGTTCCTGTCTCCGTACGGCCAACTCGCCTGGCCCGGCACCGGCGGCACGGCCGCATGCATGAGATCAGCGGATGCGGCGCGCCGACGCCTGCGGACAGTCATGGCGCCCAGGACCGCACCACCAGCGAGCACGACCACTCCAGCACCCGTGAGAATCCAAACCGTTGGGGTGCCGCCGCTGGTGGATTCGGCCGCCGCGGCCGCCGGTTCCCTCCCGGGCTTCGAAGACGCGGAGGACGATCCCGCAGACGAGGACGCCGCGGCCTCCTTGAAGTCGGGCAGCGGGTACACGTCGGCCTGGCCAGGGTCGCCAGGGTTCGTCAGCGCGATGCGGGGGCGGACGGTGCCGTAGCCGAGGTAATCGGTGCGCTCCTTGCCGTTCTTGGGCTTGCTCGCGGTGTTGAGCATGACCCGCAGGACCTGGTTGTTCGTCCAGTTCGGGTGCTTGGACCAGATCAGAGAGGCTGACGCGGAGGCGATGGCGGTGGCGTCGCTGGTGCCGTGCGTATTGCACAGTTCCGTACCGCCGAGACATGCGGCGACCATGTCCGCGCCCGGTGCGACCAGGTCGACCTGGGGGCCGTGCTGCGACTCCTTCGTTGCCTTGAGGTCCTTGCCGATCGCTCCGACGCCCACGACGCCGGGATTGGCCGCCGGGTACTCCAGTTCGTCGAGACCGGCGCCGGTGTTGCCTACAGCCGCGAAGATCAGCTTGCCCTTGGACAGCGCGTAGGCGACGGCATCGGTCAGCTGCTGTGAATGCTCAGTGCTCCCCGCCGAGATGTTGATGACCTGGGCGTCGGAGTCGGCCGCGAAGCGGATGGCCTTCGCCGCAGCGGTTGGGAAATCGTCCTGGTTGCCGTCAGTGCGGTTGCGTTCGATGAAGCCCGGGATGCGGATCGGCATGATCTTGGCGCCGGGAGCCAAGCCGTACGAGCCCATGGTGGCACCCTTGGCGCCCGTACCAGCGATGAGGACGGCCATAGTGGTGCCGTGGCCGTCGTAGTCCGTGCGTTCGTCCCCGGCCCGCTTGGAGAAGTCCTTGCCCCGCACCACCTGACCGCGCAGGTCTGGAATGTCTGCCTGAACACCGCTGTCGATCACCGCGACTGTGATGCCCTTGCCCGTGCTGGTCTTCCACATCTGCTCAGCCCGCATGGCGTCCAGGTACCACTGCTGGTCGCGGACGGTGTCGGCGTGCGCGGGCGTCACGGCGCCAGTCGCCAGCAGGACGCCCACGATGGCTGATACGACCTGGCCACGCCGTATGGCCTGCTTGGTACGGGTGGGCATGGTCATCCTTCTCGTTGTGCGTGTCCATCGGGACCACTGGGCAGGCGCGGTGGGCTCAGTCGGGTGTACTCCTCCTCCGACTCCGTCCTCTGATCTGGACGGCTTTCGGAGCGCTCGTCGTGAGCGGCGCGCTCACCACGATTCGAGGAAGATCCCTCAGCACGTCGTTTCGGGGAAGAGGCAGAGGCGTCTTGGGCTGTTGCGTTGCGCTTTGCATGGGTGCCGTCGGCGTTCGCTCCCCGTACGACTCGGGTGCTCCCCGGCGTAAGAGGCGTCCTTCCGCGTGCTTGGGAAGGCTTCGGCCGGCCACCAGCGATCCCGTCAGCGCGGGCTGGCTGGCTTCGTCGGTGTCGATCGACTCCATCTATAGGGCTGTTCTGACTCCACCCAGCGGCTGGGGAGGTCAGTTTGGTAGGTGAGATCTGACTCCACCTGGTGGGGCCCCGAGGCGGAGCTGTTGGTTCTGGCTGTGCCGTAGGTCGGTGTGCCCTCGGAAGCGCAACTGCGCCTGCCGCGCGGAACGCGGACGGAGGGTGGATAGCCTGATCTTGTGACGGATGACGCAGGTGGGTGGCAGCAACTGGCTGACCTTCTGCCGCCGGTGGATGCCCAAGAGGTCATGGACTGCTGGGCAATCGGCGAGCAGGAGGCTGGACTCGACATCCTCGTCGCGAGCTTGCTGAGACGGGAGACGCCGATCAGCGATCGGTCGCGCGCCCAGTTGGCGGTGACCGCGGAGGTCTGGGGTCAGCGAGAGGCACTCGAACCGAAGATCATTCAGTGCCGTCGTCATGCAGACGGCGATGGCGATGTGCGGGTGATCGCTCCCGCTGATGCCGTTCCCGTGCCAGGGCCGGTGATCGGTAGCCAAAGGGAGCTGGCCGAGCAACTCGTGGTCCCCTGGATCGCATGCACCAGTTGCCAGCAGGTCCTCGGCCGGGCCCATACCCGTGAGCCCTGGGGCGACCTCTCCTACCTGGCGACGCATTACGTCCTGTTCAGCCCGGGAGCGGTGGCACGGACCCGCCTTTTCGGCCCGTCGGCGGCCAACGAGGCCTTCGCCGCCCTGATCTCCTGCACGATCTGCCAGTAGTCGGAATGCCACGCATGACCGCTTTCAGCCGGCGGCTAGGCGCTCCGCCTGCTGTTCGGCGCGGGCCCGGGTCTGCTGGAGGCGGTAGGAGTCGGTGCCGGTCTCGATGATGTTGCCGCCGAAGGTGAGCCGGTCCACGATCGCCGCGCAGAGCCGGGGGTCGGTGAAGGTCTTCGTCCACCCTCCGAACGATTCGTTCGAAGCGATCGCCACGGAGTTCTTTTCCTCACGCTCCGTCAAAACCTGGAACAGCAGCTCCGCTCCCCGACGATCAAGCTCCATATATCCAAGTTCATCGATACAAAGGAGATCGACACGGCCGTAGCGGGCGATGGTCTTGGCCAGCATCTTCTCGTCCGCGGCCTCCACCAGCTCGTTGACGAGCTTGGTCGCCAGCACGTACTTGACCCGGTACTCGTGCATCGCCGCCTCGGTGCCCAGTGCGATGAGCAGGTGCGACTTACCGGTCCCGCTGTCGCCGATCAAGCACAGCGGCAGACCCTTCTTGACCCACTCGCACTTCGCCAGCGTGTTGATCGTGGCCGGGTCGATGGCAGGGTTGGCCTCGAAATCGAACTGCCGCAACGACTTGTCGCGCGGAAAGCCAGCCGCCTTGATCCGGCGCTCGGAACGCCGCCGGGCCCGGTCATCGCACTCCGACAGCAGCAGCTCGGCGAGGAATCCGCGGTAGGTCATCTGGTCGCGAAGCGCGGCTTCGGCCAGCTCGGGATACTGGGTGCGGATGGTCGGCAGCCGGAGCATCCGGCACGAGGCGTCGACGGCGGTGTCGGCGGCCTGCTCGGTCAGTCCGCGGTTGCGCTTGGCGGTCATGGTGCCTCTTCCTGTCATGCCGGGCCGTCGGCGGGACGCCGGCGGAATCGCAGCAGCTGGTCGTAGGCGGCCACCGACGGCAGCGGCCTGGGGTCGGGCGGCAGGACGGCCAGGCGCCGCTCGGTCAGCGAGGTCACTGTCGCCCCGCCGTCCATCCGCCGATGCGGCCGCTCCTGCTCGGCGGCCTCGGTGGGCTGGTCGGCGTCGCCCCATTTGCGCGCCTCCAGCGCGACCGCGTCGGCGGTCATGGCGCCGGCCCGCAGCGCGGTCGCGATCCCGGCGACCACGTGCTCGTGGACCATGTGCCGGTGCAGCAGCAGCACGGAGATCAGCGCGCGGGTGCCCTCCGCGTCGCCGTGGGCCTTGCAGGCCGCCTGCCACCAGGCGTCGTGGACCGGGGTGAACTTGCCCGCCGACCGGGCCTGGTCCAGGGCGGTGGCCCCGGGCAGCGCACCTGGCTTGCGGACCAGTGCTTCCAGGTAGTGGTCCAGTTCCAGGCGAGAGCCGCCCTTGGCGATCAGCCGCTCGTGCCGGGCGACTTCCTTGTGCGCGTCGTAGACCACCAGCTCGGAGGCGTGCAGCACGACCCGCACCATCCGCCCGATCAGCCGCACCGGCACCGAGTAGTGGTTGGTGCGCACGCTGACCTGCGCGTATCTGTCCACCCGCAGCGAGGAGACCAGTCCGGTCTCGAACTCCTCCTCGGGCAGCGGGACCAGCAGCGGGCGCTCGACCGCGAACATCTCACCGATCGTCAGTGCCCTCTGCAGGATCCGGCGCGCGTCGTCCTCCCGGTCCCAGCGCTCCACCATCGCGTTCAGCTCGGCCAGCGACTCGACCTTCGGGACGGGGACCAGGTGGTTCCTGCGGAACCAGCCGATCTGGCCCTCGACGCCGCCCTTCTCATGGGCGCCCTCGATGCCCGGATTGCAGTAGAAACTGTTGATCGAAAAGTGCGACCGGAACGCCGTCCAGCGGTCACTCTCCACCCGCCCGCGGGTGCGGCCCAGAACCTTGCTCACCGCGGCGCGCAGATTGTCATAGCGGACCTTGCCGCGCGGCACGCCCCCGAGCACCTCAAGGGCGTGGACGTGGCCTTCCAGGAAGGCTTCCTGCCCGCACGAGGCGAAGATCTTGTGGACGGCTTTACCGCTGAACGAGAGCCGCAGCGAGAACAGGAACACCTTCGTGGGCACGCCCTGCAGGTGGATCCACACGTCACCGAAGTCGACCTCCGCCTCGTCACCGGGGCGGTGGGTCTGCGGCACGAACGCCTGAGGCGGCCCGCGGCCCTCCTCGATGCGGATCTCCGGGCGGCGCTGGAAGATGTAGGCGCGGACCATCGAGTACGTCACGCCCTGGGCGTCGTGCTCCTCGATCAGCCGATCGAAGACCCGCTTGACGGTATGCCGCTGCTTGCGCGGCGCATCCAGGTCGTCGCGCAGGATCTGGTCGATCGTCGCCTTGAACGCGTCCAGGCGCGAGCCCCGGGCGGGGAGCTGCTTGCGCGGTGTTGGCCAGACCGACTCCAGAGCCATCGCGACCGTCCTGCGGCCAACCCCGTACTTGGCCGACAACGCCCTGCTGGACAGCCCTTCGACCCGAGCGTCATGGCGGATCGCCGCGTATAACTCGACCTTCGAAACGGGCACTTGGGCCACCCAGGGGTACCTGATGCGCTTCGCATCCTCCCACCGCAAGGCCCTCGGTGGAGTCAAATCTCACCGACACCCAATCTCGCCCCGCTCCACTGGCGTCAGAACCCACCTACTGCTGGAGTCAGGACTCGGATCAGGCACAAATTCCGTGAGGAGGATCAACGGGTTCGACTTCGTCGCCAGACGTGAGCGACGGCGTTCAGTCAGCCCATCCCGCGGTGTTCGAGTACGACTCATAGGAGTAGCGGGTGTTGCGATCCCATTTTTCGCCGGTGATGCGTTCGTATGCATGGTCCGGTGTGTAGAGCAGGCTCTCGGCCCAGCTGTGGTCGGTGGCGTACGGGACAAAGTCCGCAGGGTCTCGGATGACGCTTTCGAACGCGGTGCGGCCGGCGGCGACGACCGCGCAGCGTGTGTAGAGGAAGGCGTCGCTGGACATTCCCTCTCCGTGTTCCTTGCGGTCCAGACGGTAGAGCGTCCATGACAGCTGTTCGGCGAAGCCGGTGACCACGAACAGCGGGGACTGGGCGAGGCGGTCGGTCAATTCAGCTGCAAGCCGTTCGGCGTCAGGGTCCGGTCCCGTGGGCCTGCACTCTTCGATGAGCTGCCAGAAGGCGTCTTCGTTCATGCCGGTGAGCATGACGCACCGGTCTGACACTACGGCTGCGGTGTCCCCTTGTTTCCTGCTGCCGTCAGGAGGACACGTTTGCGGAGCAGGGGGAGCTTGGCTCGTCCGAACATCTGGCGTTTGATCATCTTGATGTGGTTGACACGGCCTTCCACTGGACCGGAGTTCCAGCAGGTGGTCAGGCCCTGAACTACAGCGTCCCAGTCCTTCTCCAGACCACGGGTGAACGTGTGCAGGCCGGGCAGGTTCTCGGTGCGGGTGGCGGTGATCCAGTCTTTGAGGTGCTGGCCGGAGCGTGTTGTGAGGATCTCGGCGAAGGTGCGGACGTGCCCATGTAGGGCGGTGAGTTCGGGGCACTTGGCGAGGACTGCGGTGAACTGGTGCCGTTCTTTGTCGCCCAGGTGCTCGGGGTGCCGCATCATCCAGCCGGTGACCTGACGGACGCCCGGAGGTGCTGGGGCGACAACGCGGATCCGTAGCCGCCGCCGCGGTCGCAGATAGTCGCTGATCGTCTGGTAGCTGCCGCGGTAGCCGAGGTCCTGGAGCTCGGTGTGCAGATCGATTGCGTTGGTGGATCCTTCTGCCCAGCGTTTGTCCAGGTGAGCTTTGTAGGGATCGAGTTGGCTGGGCCGGGGCTGGCGCCGTCCGGTCAACAGTTGTTCGGGGGTCTCGGCGCGGGCGGTGCGACGCACGGTGTTGCCGCCCATGTGCAGTTCCCGGGCGATCTCGCGGATGCCGTGTCCCTGTGCTAACAGGGCGTGGACGGTCGCATGGCGTTCGCGGAAGCGTGCCTCGATGGGCGACATTTCCTTCTCGGCGTCCGCATGATCGGCAACGGCGTCGTTCGTCAGGCCCTCGTCACTGACGGCAGCCGACTTCAGGCAGTTGTTGTGGCGGCGCACGCTCCGTTCGACGGCCGTGCCGAGGTTCTGCCAGAGGTGGAAACGGTCAGCGACCTGGATCGCGTTCGGGGCACCGGTGCGGGCGCCCTCGGCGTAAGAACCGGCGCGATCACGGCAGATGATCTCGGAACCGGGATGTTCCCGCAGCCAGTTGGCCAGGGTCGCAGCATCACGGCCGGGCAACAGGTCCAGAGGCTGACCGGTCTCGCAGTCGATGAACACAGTGCCGTAATGCTGTCCGCGGCGGGTGGCGAAGTCGTCGACGCCCAGCACCTTCGGAACGGTCCAGGCCGGATCGGGTAGGGCCATCACCATCCGTAATAGTGTCGTCCGGCTCACCCGAGCGTGCAGAACAGCAGCGAGACGGCTCCCGGCCCGGCCGGCGAGCGCGACGGCGACAGCCTCCAGAACTCGCCGGGCGGCAGGCGTACGACGGCCATAGCGAACGGTCAGCCCCTCGACCTGCTCGGCAAACGTACGCCGCGAACAACGAACGTTCTCGCAGTACAGACGCCGCACGGTCAACTCGATCAGCACCGGTCGATCTCCAACCGGCGTGTCGGCAAGGCATCTTCCATACGTACTGTGCACCCGCTTGGACATCACCGCACATCCGGGGCAGGCGACCTCAGCCACCCGAGTTCTCGCCATCAGGCGAATCACTCCGCACTCGAAGAACACACGCTCCAGCAGTAACGCGCTGAGGTGCGGAAACAGATCACCGACGAGCTCATCACACCGCACCACGGTCCCAGATGACGCCACGTCACCGAGACCGAACCCCGTTGATCCTCCTCACGGAATTTGTGCCTGATCCCAGGACTCACCTACAAAGCCAGCTGGCAGCCCTGCACGCTGCGTTCCGCCCTCGGGGGCGGCCATACGGCCTCCGCCACGGGCTTGCGTGGCACCCGGGCTCGTGCCCCCGGTGCTGCCGCGACGGCCCATGGGAGTCTGCTGTTGGCTCGGGGTGCCGCCGATGACGTTGCCGCGTGGGATCGCACCAGTGGGCCGTCCTGCAGTCGGAGAGACGGGACGGCCACCAGTGATGCCGTTGGCGCCCCGAACCGGGGCAGCACTGGACGATCCACGCCCAGGCGCAGGCTGGCCCCCAGGGCCAGCGGGGCCGAGTAGCCCACGCCCCGGGATCGATGCGCGTGGGCTTCCGGACGTGCTGGGCCCTGACGGCGTGGGCACTGAACTCCGGCCACCATATGGGGAAGCTCCTCCGCGCCCTCCAGGACCCCGTGGAAGCGTCGCCCCTCCCCCGAACGCAGGCAGCAGCAGACCAGTTGGCGACGGCGTCCTGATGTCTGGAGCGCTGCCCCCCGAGTGGGGAACCGCAGGGGTGGAAGGAGCAGTTGGAATGGATGGGAGGGTGCCCACGCTGTCGATCGCCGTGTTCGTAGGGTCTGCACGACGCTCAGGCGTCGCATGTGGCAGTACCGGCTCACTCGTCGCGTGGTGACGCGAGACACCCAGCGGCACCGGGTCGGTCTCGCTTGACCTCGCGCCGAGGACAGCCGCGTGGTGGGGCGACTGCGCCCGTGATATCGGTTCCCGGCTTACCACGCCGTCGGAGGACGGGGCAGTGATGTGCGTTCCTCCATTGAGCGATTCCGGCACGAACTGCCCCGGCAGCTCCGGAAACTTCGGCGCCTCCAGTGCATTGATCCGCTCCGTCGAGGCGGTGTACGACTGGGCGAGCTTCATCATCAAGCCGCCCGCCTCGGCACTGTCGTTGGCGTACGAGGTCTTGGCTGTCTTCATCTCGGCGTCCGATGGGCCGCCGTCATGATTGCCGACATCGGTCGCCTTGGCCGCGTGCGCGTCGAGCACCGACCGTGCGGTGACACTCTGCTTCCGCAGGATCTCCAGCTGGGGCTTGACCTCGTGCAGTGTGTCCGCCGCATGGCTCAGCCACTTGCCCGCGTTCCCGCTGTAATCGCCCAGGCTCAAGGTGGTCTGGGCGGCCTGGTAGATCCACTTTCGGAACGCCTCGCCGCCCTCGCCCTCCCACTCGACCGCTAGGCTGTGGTGCCGCAGATCGGTACCGATCTCGTTGATCGTCTTCGCGGCCTGGGTCAGCAGATCGCCAAGGTCTGAGGCTGTGGCTCCGTCCGCGGCCTCGACCATGGACCACAGCTGTTCGGGGTCCTGGACCAGGAACCGGGACTGCCGGATCGACTGCCACGCCCGGCTGGCCAGATCAGACATGGAGCCACCCCGCCTTTTCCGCCGCGAACACCGCGATGCTCTCCATCGCCGACACGGGCATCACAGACTCCCCGCATCCGCGTCCGAGGACCCGGACGCCTGCTGGTCACGGCCAGGCACCCCCGAAGAGGCGCTGCTGGTACGTTCCTTCACCCCGTGCCCCGCCTGGTCACCGAGTAGCTTGTCGGCCTCGACCCGGATCCGGCTCAGACGGTCGCGGATGTCTTCGTCGAGGCTGTGGTAGCCGGCCTTCGACGCGTCGACCGTGACAACCAGCCCCTCGATCTGCAGCGCCAGCATCTTGGACAGCTTCTCCAACTGGGAGTGCACCCGCGTGTAGGCGGCGTGCAGCGCATCAGCCTCGTCGAAGTTGCCCAGCCGCCCGGCTGGCAGGGCACCGTCCGCGATCCTGTGCGGCGCAGCCTTCGACTTGTCCAGCTGAGTCAGGAGGGCATCCACCCGCTTCTTGAAGATCGTGAGCGTCTCACCCTCGACGCGCAACGCCTGGGCCATGCCGACACCGGCAGCCGTAACCGGTCCGATACCGGACGCCGCCATTGCCCCGGCAGCCGCCTCCAGTGCAGCGGCAGTTGCCTGCGGATCCCCCGCCGTACAGTCAGTTCCTCAGCAAGCACTCTAGGCTACTTACTGGTAGTGCCCCTGACATCTCCATCCGTAACAGAAGCAACTCCGGCACGATAGCTGTGATCTTGAGCCTTCACGGAATTCTGACGCCGACGAGGAGCGCAGCTGGCTGGAAAGCGCTCCTGACTAGCGTCACGGCTGCGCCACTGACGCCGTCTCTTCACTCATAGCACCCAGGGCCTGAGCATGAACGGTGTCTGCGGCCCGGCACACGAAGCAGGCCGTGAATGGCCGAGGCCAACCTGCGCTCGGGCGGCACCGCAGATCTGAGGCAGCGTGTCTGTCGGCTCGCCGAACTCAACCCCTGGGCCTTCACCACCAGATCGCGACAGCACCCCCTCGCCCGTCAGCGACGGGAATGCAGTCAGTGCCGTCGTCATGGCCGGCGACCAGTCCCGGCTGAAGGGCGGCGACCTGGTCACCTCCGGCATCCGGCGGTTCCGCACAGCGGGTCCCCCACAGCGCGAACAATCGCCATCGAAAGGGCTTGCTAGTGCTGTGACCGCAAAGGTTCACCGGCCTGGGGCGTGTGTCTTCCTTTGGCTGAGCAGATGTTCAGGAGCACTCGGGCAAGGGAACCGTCGCAGGAACGCTGCGCGTCACACGCCGGCGGATGAGCTTTGTCGTCGGGAGAGGGATAGCCTGCGTCGCCCTCGGTCGATCTCGGTGACGACCACCGTGATCTCGTCGCCGACCTGGACGACATCTGCTGGAGTCTCCACCGGTGTCCAGGCGAGCTCGCGCAGGTGAACCAGTCCCTCGATCCCGTCGGCGACCTGGACGAAGACGCCGAACGGGATCAGCTTGGTGACCTGGCCAGGCAGTTTCTGCCCCACCGCGATGGTGTCGGCGAATACCTGAAAGGGGTCCGGCTGTGTGGCTTTCAAGGACAGTCTGGCCTCCAGGTTCCATGTGTCGAACTGGAGAAACTCGCATGAGACGCGCTGCCCGACCTGCACGACGTCGGTGGCTGCCTCGAAGCGTCGCCAGGACAGTTCAGCGAAGGAGATGAACCCGACGCCGGGGAAGACCGGATGGTCGGGTCCGTCGTCCAGCGCCACGAACACACCGAACCGTTCGATCGCTGTGACGGTGCCGGAAAGGAACTCGCCGCGGTGCAGTGACTCTAGGAATGCCCAGAGTTCTGGGTTCTCAGACGGTCCACCCATCATGCTCCCAGCCTTTCACGAGGAGCTGCGCACTGGGTAGGAAGTGCGCTCACGCTGCGGTCTTGAGGGGACGTCCGCCCCAGCGGATGCCTTTCTCGCTGCGGATGCGGGCGCGTTCCTTGCGTTCGGCGGCCAGGACGTCATGGTGGCGGGCGTTGGCGTTGCGCCAGCGCAGGTAGGCGTGCAGGGCCCGTGTCTGGACGGTGTGGTTGGAGTGGTTGGAGTTGGCGATGGTGAACTGCCGCAGCGGTCCGAAGTGGGCTTCGATCGGATTCGCCCAGGATGCATAGGTCGGGGTGAAGCACAGTTCGACCTTGTTCTTCCCCGCCCAGCGACGGATGTCGGCGCCTTTGTGGGCGGACAGGTTGTCCAGGATCACGTAGATCGGGGCGCCGTCGGGCCGGGCGGCACGGATCGACTTCAGCGCGGCCAGCGTGTTGGCGGCGCCCTTTTTGCGGCGGTTGACGCCCCACAGGGTGTCGTCGCCGACCGAGTAGCAGCCGTGGAAGTACCGCACGCCGTGAGTGCGGTGGTAGGTGGCGGGCAGCCGGTCGGGACGATTCTGCTCGGCCCAGCCCGAGCCCGCGGTGGGACGGATCCCGAGCGGGCCGAACTCGTCGAAGGCGAAGACCCGGTCGGGGAAACGGTCCAGGACCTCCTCGATCCGGTCCAGCTTCGCCTCGCGGTCGGGGTCCGGGGATTCCTTCCACGTCTTGGTGCGCTGGAAGGTCACGCCGCGGCGGGCGAGCAGGCAGCGTAACGCCTCGCGGCCGATCCGGATCACGTGGCCGTGGACTTTGCGCAGGTAGGCGACGAGCTTGCGCAGGGACCAGCGGGTGAAGGGCTGGCCGAGTTTGGTCGGGCGGGTGATGGCCGTCTGGATGACGAAGTCCTCGTCGTCAGGGCTGAGCTGGCGGGGACGGCCTCCCGCCCACCGAGGGTCCAGACAGGCCAGGCCGATCTCGTTGAAGCGGTGGATCACGTCCCGGACGGTGTCCTCGTCGGCCTGCACCAGCTGGGCGATCACGGGCACCCGGTTCCCGCCGGCCGAGGCCAGCAGCATCATCGCGCGCCGGTAGCGCACCGAGTTGGTGCTGCCCCGGCGCACGATCTGCTGCAGTTTCTGCCCTTCCTGGTCGGTCAGTCTGCGCACACGGACAGGCTCGGCCACCGCACCTCCAGCGGTCGGAACGGACGTCACCCCCCATCCAACCGCCACGATCACCAAACCGGCCAACCTATGCGGTCAGAGCACTAGCAAACTACGCAGATGATCGTGTTACCCACCGAAAGGTCATACATCACCAAGATGAACTGGATCGTCCGGATCGTAGAGTGCGGTCTATTCCCGACCGCCCCGCAGAACAAGTCACCTTAAGTCCGGGCCTTTCAGGGGCAGTTGAGCAAGGTCTGCCGCCTCAGCACGGCGCTGAGGCATCAGGAGAAGTACGACGCCGCATACGAGGCCGTCAAGGAGCTGCGCAAGAACACACCTTGGCACATATCCACGCGTCTACCGGACTATGAGCCGGAAAAGGTGCGCCAGCACTGGCGAGATGCTCTCGGCGCCATCGTGGAGGTGCTGCCGCCGAGCGCGTGGGCGCTGCAAGAGGCTGCATTCCGGGAGGCGAACGTTCTCGCGCCCTGCAAGCGGGTCGCGGTAAAGGACGTTAAACACCCGGTGAAGACCGGTTCCCGTGACGCCGCGATCTGGCTGACCGCTGTCGAGTACGCGCGTCAGAACCCGGATGAGACTGTGTACTTCGTCAGCAAGAACACGAACGACTTCGGGGACGGCTCCTCATACAAGGCGCCGATGAGCACAGACCTTCAAGGTCTGGAGGAGCGGTTCAAGCACTACACCTCCCTGGACCCGGTCGTCGCCCAGTTCACTCAGCCCACCGAGTTGGACGAGGCTGCGGTACTGGATCGCCTGGGAAGCCCCGAGGCGGCGGCCGCCATCTCCGCGGAGGCAGCGGCCAAGTGGACGTTCGACGCAACCCGGTACTGGGAACCCGGCGTTCCTCGCTTCGCTTGCTCGCTCTGGCCGTCCGCCAACACGGACGGTAGCGAAATGCCCGGTGCGCGGATGCTCGCCACAGGCTGGTTGCACGGGCCTAAGATCCACCGGGGACTAGTCAGCGACGTGAGCGCCTATCGCATCGGTGAGCATGTGTGGTGCACCGCTACGGTGCGTTGGCGCCTCACCGGCTTGATTCTGGCTAAGTGGTCAACGCTCGAACTGCTTCGGGGGTTGACCCCAGAGCAGGACTTGTGGTGAGACCGGTCCGGGCGTCTTGGTTGCAGAGTGAGGCTGCTGCCAGGGTAGGACCGCCGTGTCAGCGCCCGGGACTTGCGGTTGGGTATCTCGCCCGGGGCCAGGCGGCCGCGCCGCCCGGCCGCCGCACTCTTGGCCGTGTCCTGGCGGGTGGCCTCGCGCAGGGCCTCGGGCCGCATCACCACGCCCTTCCCGTCGATCTGGATGATCAGCGGCATCTCGCGGGTGCACGGGGTGGGGATCTTCACCGCGTAGGGTGGGGATCTTCACCGCGTAGTAGGCGGCGATGTCGACGGCGGCGGCGACCACCAGTTCTTTGAGGCGGCGCTTGCCCAGTACCTTCCCGCACCTCTCCTCGATCGCGGCGGCGGCCTGGTCGAACGAACTGCGGACCGCTCCCAGGATCGCGAGCCGGGCCAGCCCGCGTGAGTGCCGGCCGGCGGGCAGCGACAGTGCCGCGTCCGCCGGGTGCACGTTGGCAACGCCGCGGCCGCGATAGGCGATCCGGGTCACTCGCACCGGCCCGAACATGCAGGTCAGCAGGCGTCGGTGATCCCTCTCCCGCCAGGTCCGAGGCTGTCCTTCCGGCCCCAGTACCACCGGCCGTTCTCCTTCCGCTCGCGCTGTGTCCTCCTCCTTCCTGGCTCGCCGATCGAGGTGGTCCTGCATCAGCTGCCGCAGCAGTTCACGCCCCAACTGTTCGAGCTGGGCTTCCAGTTCGTCATGAGGCATGTCCGCTGCCGGGCCGTCGGCCAGCGTCGAGATGAGGCGTTCGAAGGCATCGCGGGAGGCAAAGTACGGATCAGGTTCACCCAAGGCGTCATACGGTTCCATCGGGGCTCTTCTTCGAGAGTGATTCGTTTTGGTTGGCACCTACGAATCTACGGAGAAGAGCCCCTTGGTCACTGGGAGTTGACGCGGTCCCGCCCCGGGCCCTGTCGGGCGAGGGTGAACTGTCCCGGCGCGCCCTCGTCCAGCCAACCCCGCTCCACCAGCCGCTTCAACTTTCCCCGGGTCCCCTCGATCTTCCTGGTCGTCGTCGGCAGACCGATCCGCGGCATGATCTGCTTGGCCTGCACCGGTCCCGGCGCGTCAGCGATGATCTCTACGATGTCCCGGTAGACATCCGGCAACACCGCCACGACCAGACCCTCCCGCCACGGCGGCACCATCATCACCCCGACGCCATGAGGCGCCGACGTCTCGTGCGGTCCCTGAACATCCCCCGCCGCAACGTCCGGCTCGGTGTCCGAGGCCGACAGCTCCGCCAGCACCTGCGCGACGGTCTCCCGCGTGATCTCAAGACGCGACAGATCCTCCCGCGCCTTCTCCAGCCGGAGGGCCAACTCCGCCGCCTCGGTTTGGAGTTCCTCTACTCGCTGCCGAGCCGCGGCCTCCCGCGCCTCAAGCTCCTTCGGCAAAGACACCATGGCGTCCCACCTCCACCCCGCAACGGTAGAAGCAAGCCGCCGCCTTCCACCCTGCCAATGAATATCTACCCAGGTCAGCTACCCCGAGAGGAATCACATCCGAACTCGTTGGCGCTGACGCGAGGAGGATGCGAGGCTGCCGTCCCCAGGCACCGATGGAGAAGGCCCAGATGACGCACGACGAGGCACTCGAGCAGCTCAGCCATATCGCGCGCGAGAGGGCGTTCGAAAGGCATGTCGGATCCGACCGACTCATCCAGGCCGGGGTGGATGCCCTGATGGCCGGCGTTGAGAGTCCCTCACTCGCCATGCTGGCGGGGCTCCTGCGCAGCGAGGAGCCCGAAGCACCTGCACTATTCGACCAGGTGCTGGAGGAGCTGGGGCTGGCTTTTCACCCGCCGGCCGACCCCCGGGCCGCGAAATGGGCGATGGCCTACTGGATCGCCGGCCAGATCGCGGACGGGTCTCTCGACCCGGCCACCGGCACACACCTCATCTGGGCAGACATCGCTTACGACCTTGGAAATCCAGAAGATCTGGAGCCCCTAGTCCACTGCGCACACAATCTGGACGGCTGGGAAGAGAGCTGGGGTGTCTCACGTGAAGAGCTCAACCGGGAAGCAGTCGAGGCTGCCAACCAGTTCCTGAGCAAACGACCAAGGCACGACGGCGGGCGCTGACCGAACCGAGCATCACTTCAAAGGATCCGCACCCATCCCGGTTTTCGGGCAAGGTGGCGCTAACCTCGGGCTTTCGCTGGCCAGCTTCGGGATTCACCCCCGAGAAACCTACGCATTGCGAGACCGTGAGCGATCATGTCGCCCTGTGATTCGTCGTGCTGCGTGGTGACGTTGTGCCTGATCAGAGCATGTGTGGCAGGTTGACTCGTACCACCTGATGCTGCGCCGTCCAAAGGCGTCCGGCCACCGGCTGGCCACCGGGGGGTCTTTGCTGGTGGCGGGAAGCAGGGTCACCGAGATTGTCGGTCTTCGACAACCCCTTCACACACGTGTCGGACCTCCCGCAGGTCGCTCCGGAGAAGGCCCCCATTTCCAGCGATCTCAGTCACGGTTCCCGTGACGACCTGCCCACGGTGCAGGGTCTTGAGGAAAGAGCAGTCTCGATCGCTGGGACCTTCGGACGACCCCGTTGGCCGGGGCATGCGTCAGGCGGTTCAGGACCTACCGGGCACTGCTTGGGACAAATCACCCGACTCCCCGGCCCTGCGGACAGAGGGGCTATGCGGCGCGCCGTCGCATAGGGTTGGGACAACCGAGGGGGATTTCGGACACAGCGGATGATCATGCGGCAGTCGCGACGGCGAGGCGCCCTGGTCGTGCCCGGCCCAGGACCTGCGCACGGTGTGCTTACGCAACCTCCTTGCGCTTCCGTGAGGTGATCGACAAAAGGTTTCACACGGCAAGAGGAGCCATCCCGATGACCGCGGAACGGGAAAGATCCGGGCACGGCCCGGCCGCGTCCGACCTGACGGGACGTTCCAGCGAGCTGGACCTCATCAAGGCCCTCATCGAGGACACCGGCAAGCTGGGCGGCTCGCTCACACTCTTCGGCGAACCCGGAGTGGGCAAATCCGCGCTGCTCGACGCGGCCGCCGATCTGGCCCTGGCGAACGGCATGCGGACGCTGCGGGCGGCCGGGGCCGAGTTCGAGGCCAATATCGCGTTCGCGGGGCTCAACCAACTGCTGGTGCCGCTGGCTCCGATGTTCCTTCGGCTCGACTCGTCCCACGAGAGCGTCCTGCGGGTGGCGCTAGGCTTCGGCGACGGTCCGACTCCCTCGCGCCTCCTGATCGCGACCGCGACACTGTCGCTGCTCCTGCTCGCCGCGCAGGATCAACCGCTGGTGGTAATCGTCGACGACACTCAGTGGCTCGACGGCGCGAGCGCCGACGTGCTGGCGTTCGTGGCCCGACGGGTCGCCGGCACCGCGGCGCGTGTCCTGACGGCGGTCCGCACCGCCGAGCAGCCGCCGGCCGACGACGTCAGCAGCCTCACCATCCACTCCCTCGACGACGCGGCGGCCGAGTCTCTGCTGATCGGGCGCTACCCGGATCTCGCCGAGCCCGTGCGCCGGCGCATCGTGACCGAGGCGCAGGGGAACCCGCTCGCCCTGGTCGAACTGCCGGCCATGCTGACCCCGGACCGGTACCCGACCGCCGACGCCCTGCCCGCCGTGCTGCCGTTGTCCGAGCGGCTCAGCCGGACGTTCACCTCCCGCGTCTCCGCACTCGCTCCCGAGACCCAGGACCTGCTGTTGCTGCTCGCTCTGGACGGCTCGGGTCGGGCGCTGTCGGACGAGGGGGTGGTGGGCCCCGGTGCCGCGGCCCAACTGGACATCGCCGAACACGAGCGCATCGTCGTGGTCGACCGACAGCACACGGTGGTCTTCCGCCACCCGCTGGTGCGCTCCGCGGTGGTCGAACTGGCCGGGCCCGAGGCCCGGCGCAGGGCCCACCGGGCGCTCGCCAAGGGCCGGGCCCTGGATCCGGGGCACCGGGCCTGGCACCTGGCGGACGCCTCCTTCGGTCCCGACGAGGAGGTGGCCAGCCTGCTGCAACGCGAGGCGATCCAGGCCCTCAAGCGCGGGGACCCTACGGCCGCGGTGGCGGCGATGACCCGCTCGGCGGACCTGAGCCCTGACCTCCAGCACCGCTCGCAGCGGCTGGCGGCGACCGCGTACTTCGCCGCCGAGGTCATGGGCGACCTGCGGTCGGTGTCGAGCCTGCTGAGCGATGCCCGGCGGGTGAACGCGGGCGTGGGCTCGCTGGCCGCCGCTTCCGCGGCGGCTTCACTGCTGCTGTATTCCGACGGGGACGTCATCTCCGCTTACCGGGTGATCAGCGCCGCGCTGCGGGCCCCGGATGTCGAGCCCGCCGCGGAGGAGGTCAACTCGGCGATCTGGATCCTGTCGCTGACCGTTGCCCTCAACGGGCGCAAGGAGATGTGGGACTCCTACCGCGAGCTGGTGGAGCGGTACCGCGACATGCTGCCCGAGTCCGTGCTGATCCGCTCCGAGATCGCCACCAACCCCGCCACCGCCTCGCCCGAGACACTGGCCACCCTGGACCGGCAGATCGCGGACCTGGCCACCGAGCGCGACCCCGGGCAGATCATCCGCATCGCCTACGTCGCCAACGACGTGGACCGCCTCGCCGACCTGCGCGAACCGCTCCTGCGGGTGTGGCGCGAAGGCAGGCAGGCGGGTGTGGTCGCCTCGGTGACCAACGCGCTGATGCTGTTGTGCGGGGAGAGCTACCTGGCCGGGCGCTGGGACGACACGATGCGCTTCGCCGAGGAGGGCCTGGATCTCGTCGAGGCGTACGGGTACCTGGAGTTCGTCTGGTACCTGAAGTACAGCAAGGCCCTGGCCGCCGCCGCACTGGGCCAGCAGGACGTGGCGGAGGAACCGCTGGAGTGGATGCTGTCCTGGTCGCTCCCGCGCCAGGCCTTCATCGTGCCGCAGCACGTGTACCGGGTGCGGACGCTCGCCGCCATCGGCCGCGGCGACTACGAGACCGCGTACGCCGAGGCGGCCCGGATCAGCCCGCGCGGGGTGGAAGGCGGCACCGCCCAGCAGTTGCAGCTGTTCGTGGCCTACGACCTGGTCGAGGCGGCCGTACGGACCGGCCGCACCGAACAGGCCCGGGGGTTCGTCGACGCGATGCTGCGCATGGGCATCGCGAAGATCTCCTCGCGCTGGGCGCTGCTCGTGGCGGGGGCCCAGGGGCTGGTGTCCCAGGGGGAGGTGGCGAGCGCCCACTTCGAGCGGGCCCTTGTGGCGGCGCCGGAGGATCTGTGGCCCTTCGAGCGTGCGCGGGTGCTGCTGGCGTACGGCGAGCACCTGCGCCGGGAGCGGGCCACCGTCGAGTCGCGTGTGCACCTGGTCGCGGCGCTGGCGCTGTTCGATCGGCTGCGGGCCGCGCCGTGGGCCGAGCGCGCCAGGAACGAGATGAGGGCCACCGGCCTGTCGCGCCGCCCGGCCGACGCGAGCCAGGTCCAGCTCACCCCGCAGGAGCTGCAGATCGCCACGCTCGCGGCGTCGGGGCTGACGAACAAGGCGATCGGGGAACGGCTGCACCTGTCCGCGCGCACCGTCAGCGGGCACCTCTACAACGTGTTCCCCAAGCTCGGCGTCACCGCGCGCGCCGGCCTGCGCGACGCGCTCACCGCCCTGGGCGAGCAGCACCATGATCCGGAGTTTCCGTAACCAGAGGGAACAACCAGGTCGGATGACTGGTGCGAGCCGTATACCCCCGGGATGACGATTCGGTTGTCACCGCCGCTCGGCGGGACAACCCGTACAGGAGCCACTGATGAGTTTCGTCGTACCCGAATCCCCTGCCGGCCCGCAGCCCCGGGGTGGTGGCCTGCACGTTCCCGCCGCCGAGGGCATCACCACGTGGTTCAACGGAGACATATACACGACCAAGCTCACCGCTGAGCAGTCCAACGGGGCGTTCGGTTTCGTGGAGGCCAGCGTGCCTCCGGGCGGCGGGCCTGCTCCGCATGTCCACGCGCACACCGACGAGACGTTCTACCTCGTCTCCGGGGAGCTGGAGTTCCTCGACGGCGACCGGGAGTTCACCGCGCGCACCGGCGACCTGGTGTTCTGCCCGCGAGGGAACACCCACCGGTTCACCAACACCGGGCTGCACCCGGCGAAGCTGGTGTTCATGTACACCCCAGGAGGAGCCGAGGGCCTGTTCGTCGAAGGCGGCGACGAGCCCCGCCCAGGCATGCAGGTGCAGCCGTGGGGGCCCGAGCGTATCGACGAGCGGATGCTGGGCCTGCTGGCCAAGTACGACACGGGCCTGCCCGCCGCGCCGTAGCGGTAGCTGAACAGCAAGGAGCCCGGTAGCGCGATGGTGGCGCTACCGGGCTCCTTGCTGTTGGGTCAGGCGTCGATGTCGATGACGATCTTGGCGTGGGCCGAGCCGTCCTCGACGGCCGCGTGGGCCTGGGCGATCGTCTCCAGGCTGTAGCGGCGGGGATCGAGCAGCGGCTTGAGCAGGCCTGCGTCGGCCAGGGCGGCGGCTTCGCGCAGGATCTCGCCGTGGTGCTCGCGGCCGTTACCGGTGAGCATGGGCAGCAGGGTGAAGACCCCGGAGTAGGTGGCGCCACGGAACGAGAGCGGGGCCAGGCTGTGGCTGCCCCAGCCCAGGGCACTCAGGACGTGGCCGGTGTAAGGGCGCACCGCGGCGAAGGAGTTGTCCAGGACGGTGCCCCCGACGGTATCGAAGACGATGTCGAAACCCTCGCCGCCGGTGTGGGCGGCGACGTACTCCTCCACCTCGGTGGTGGCGTAGTCAATCGCGGTGGCGCCGAGCTGGCGGACGGTCTCGGCGTCGGCGGCCGAGGCGGTGGCGAAGACCTCGGCACCGCGGGCGCGGGCGATCTGTACCGCGACGTGGCCGATGCCGCCCGCTCCGCCGTGCACCAGGACCTTGTGCCCGGCACCGACCTGAGCCCGGTCCACCAGCCCCTCCCATGCGGTGACCACCGACAGCGGCAGCGCCGCGGCCTCGCGCATGGTCAAGGTGGCGGGCTTGTCGGCGAGCAGGCGGGCGTCGGCGGCGGCGTACTGGGCCAGTGATCCCTGCAGGTCACCGACACCGCCGCTCAGCCCGTACACCTCGTCGCCGACGGCGAAGCCGGTTACCTGCGACCCAACCTCCTCGACAGTGCCGGCCAGGTCCAGGCCCAGCACCGCGGGCAGGACAGCACGGGCGTGTGCGGCCAGACCGGCACGGATCTTGGTGTCCAGGGGGTTCACGCCGCTGGCGGCGATCTTGACCAGGACCTGGCCGGGGCCGGGCACCGGTGTGGCGATGTCGGCCAGTTCCAGCGGGGTGGCGAATTGTCTGAGCACGGCTGCGCGCATGGTCACTGTCTTTCGGTGGGTCCGGGTGGTGGCCGCCGTCATGAGGGGCGGTGGAGCTGGGGATGGGCCGGTCGCGCGGGGGTCGCCAGGTCGAGAACTGCGAGAAGCCGGGCTGAGCCGGTGTCGGTAGGAGTGGACGACCACGTCCACATAGCCCTCGTTTGGAAAGGCCTGTGCGGTGCGGTCCAGAAGCGCGTCGTCGAAGTCCCGGTCGGGTGAGTTGCGCCGCCGGATCACCTCGGCGATGTCGCGGCGGTTGCCGCTCAGGCCGCGCCGTCCGCGTTCGCCGCGACGACGTCGGCCCCCAGCGCCGCCTGCTGCCCCGACCGGCCCGTCTCGAAGTAGGCGACGTCCAGGACACCGGCCCGCACGGTGCGCGGGGTGCCGAGCCCGGCAGAGCCCACGGATGTCGTCGCTGCGGGGATCACGGCTGTAGCAGCCACTGGGCCTCGGTGCTCGCGCGTGAGGGGCGCCAGTCGATGACCGTGTGCGTGGCCACCTCGGCGATGCCGAAGGGGTCCAGGGCCAGGATTCGGCCCAGTGCCTCGCGGTCGGCGGCCCGGGCCAGGACGAGGCCGCCCGTCCTGGGTTCCTGGCGGCCCGAGGCGAGGAAGTGGCCGGCCGCGTAGTTCTCCTCCAGCCAGGCGTTGTGGGCTTCCAGGTGGCGGTCGATCTCTTCGAGCGGCGCGGTGTAGTTCAGGATCACGATGAACATGGCGTGCACTTCCGATCTTCGGACGGGGCGGTCAAGGGGGGTGAGGCGGTAGGGGTCAGGCGGGCTGGACCCGGGCCCAGAAGTCGTTGAACTCGACGCTGTCGAAGAACGCGACAGCGCTGACGATCCGCTGGTCACGCATGGTCAGGAACCAGGCGTAGGTGTTGTCGTAGCGCGAGCCGTCCCGCACCGTGGCGCTCGCGTCGAACAGGGCGACCACGGTGTCCCCGTCGGCGTACAGCGCGCGGACGGACGGCACCAGCGGGCTGCTCATCCGGGCGTTGAACGGGGCGATGACCGTGGAGAGGAACGCCTCGCGGGTGGGGTAGGTGCCGGAGGCGACGCTGTTGCCGACGATGGTCCAGTCGGCGTCCTCGGCCAGGAGGTCGAACACCCCGCCGGTACCGGCGGCCCAGGCGTCGAACGCCTCCGCGACCAGCTGCTTGTTGGATTTCTCGGACATGGGGTTTCTCGTTTCATCGGTGAGGGATTCGGCGGCTGTGCCGTCCCTATCCATGGTCGTCGCCGCCCCACGGCCGGGCATGAGTCATCCGACCCGGGTTTCACCGACCCTGGCCCACCTGGGCGGGTACGGCCACCGGCCCGGTGCGCCCGTCGCAGGCGCACAGCACACCCGGTGCGGTGGTGTTGCCGCGGGCCGCACGGCTCTGGTGCGAGGGCGGCGCCGCACAAAGGCCCTTCGCAGTCAGGTCGGATGACTGGTGCGGGCCGGATGCCCCCGGGATGACGATTCAGTTGTCCCCGCCGCTCGGCGGGACAACGCATCCCGACCCAAGGAGCACCCCATGCCGTTCGTCAACGTCAAGCTGGTCGACGGAGTGTTCACCCCCCAGGAGAAGCACGACATGGCCGCCGCCCTGACCGAGGTGATGGTCAAGTTCGAGGGATCCGAGGCCTTCCGCGAGGTCGTCTGGGTCCTCATCGAGGAACTCCACACCGACGGCTGGCACATCGGCGGCAAGCCCTTCGCCGGCCCCGCCTCCCTCCTGGACACCCTCGGCCGCTCCGCCGCCACCTACCAGACCATCGACGGCCACCCCGTCACCCGCCCCGACCTCGCCAAGGCCGCCCCCTACGTGGAGAAGTAACACCACCCCGCACGACCTGAAGAGGAACGGCCATGCCCATCACGCAGATCTCGCCCGTCATCCTCACCCTGGACGACGCGGCCACGGCCACCGCCGCAGGCGTCCACAAGGCCACTGAGCTCGGGGTCCCGTACACCTTCACGGTCCTCGACGGCGGCGGCAACACCGTGCTGGTGACCCGGATGGACGGCGCGGCGCTCGCCTCCATCGACACCTCCCGGGCCAAGGCCCGCACCGCGGTGTACTTCGGCGCCGCGACCGCGGATCTGGCCCCCGCGGTGCAGTCCGGCGCCCCGCTGTCCTCGATCCAGACCGCCACCACGCTCCCGCTGGCCTTCGTCGCCGGCGGCGTCCCGATCACCGACGCCCGCGGGGTCGTCGTCGGGGCGCTGGGAGCGGGCGGCGGATCACCCGCGCAGGACCACGAGGTCGCCGCCTTCGCGGTCCAGGCCCTGCGCCGGCCCTGAACCGGCGGCCCTCCTCCTCCCCCCTTTCCCCGCGCTACCGCGTCACATCCGATCCCTCCCGCTCAGGAAGCGAAGCCATGCCCTACATCACCGTCGCCAAGGAAAACACCACCGATGTCGACCTGTACTACGAGGACCACGGCGAGGGCTCGCCCGTCGTGCTGATCCACGGCTACCCGCTGGACGGCAAGTCCTGGGAGCTGCAGATCCCGGCGCTCCTTGAGGCCGGACACCGCGTCATCACCTACGACCGCCGGGGCTTCGGCCAGTCGAGCCAGCCCACCACCGGCTACGACTTCGACACCTTCGCCAACGATCTCGACGTGCTGCTCGACGTGCTGCGGCTCAAGGACGTCGCCCTGGTCGGCTTCTCGATGGGTACCGGCGAGATAGGTCGCTACATCGGCACCCACGGCACCGCCAACCTGCGCAAGGTCGCGTTCCTGGCACCCATCGAGCCGTTCCTGCTGCAGACTCCCGACAACCCCACCGGCCTGCCTGCCAGCGTGTTCGACGGGATCATCTCGGCCGCGCAGCAGGACCGGTACGCCTGGTTCACCAGCTTCTTCAACGACTTCTACAACCTCGACGTGAACCTGGGCACCCGCATCAGCGAGGAGGCGGTGCGGGGCAGCTGGATCACCGCCACGCGCATGTCCCCGTTCGCGTCCTCGGCCGTGGTGCCCAGCTGGCACACCGACATGCGCGCCGACATCGCGAAGATCGACGTGCCGACGCTCATCCTGCAGGGAACCGCCGACCGGATCCTGCCGATCGACGCCACCGGGCGACAGTTCACCAAGGCGGTGCCCGCGGCGCAGTACGTCGAGATCGACGACGCCCCCCACGGGCTGCTGTGGACCCACGCGGACCAGGTCAACACCGCGCTCGTCGACTTCCTGGCTTCCTAGTCGTCACGCGGGCGGGCGGGAGCCCGGCCACTGCCACCTCCTGCCCGCCCGCACACCGCCCGCCCGCTACTGCTACTTCCGCGGAGAAGAAATCAACCATGAACGCCAGTCCCTTCGTCCCCCTGCTCAACGCCTGGCAATGGCAGGCAGACGCCGCCTGCCGGGGCATGGCATCGGCCGTGTTCTTCTCGCCTCCCGGCGAACGCGGCCACCGCCGGCGCAGGCGCGAACAGCGCGCCGTAGAAGTCTGCCGGGCCTGCCCGGTCCTCGACAGGTGCGCCGCGTTCGCGCTGGGCACCCGTCAGCCGTTCGGAGTCTGGGGCGGCCTGACCGAACGCCAGCGTGACATCCCACGCCCCGAGTCGAGGGCCGCATGAACGCAGCCGACCTGCCCCATCCCAAGGACGCGCCCACTCGCCCCTTCCCGAGACTGTGCATCACCGCGCAGCGCACCCACCGAGTAGCCGATGACCACCACCCCCTGAGGCCGCAGCGTCGGCCGACCCACCCCCGGCAACAGAGGCTCCCGCCGCGCTCCACCAGCCGACCCACGCAAGCGTCGGCACCCCGCCCGAACTTTTAGACGAACGTTTATTCGATCAGGAAGGCAGATCATGACACAGGAAACCGCACGCCCCGTCGACGCCTCCGGGGTCTACCGCCTCGGCGGCGACCTGCCCGTCAACCGGCTCGGCTACGGTGCGATGCAGTTGACGGGCCCCGGAGTGTGGGGCGACCCCAAGGACCCCGAGGAGGCCGTGCGCGTGCTGCGCCGGGCCGCCGAGCTGGGCGTGAACTTCATCGACACCGCCGACTCCTACGGCCCGTTCGTCAGTGAGCAGCTCATCCGCAAAGCCCTGCACCCGTACTCCCAGCACCTGGTGATCGCCACCAAGGGCGGACTCTCCCGCTCGGGCCCGGACGACTGGCGCGCGCTCGGCCGCCCCGAGTACCTGCGGCAGCAGACCGAACTGAGCCTGCGCCACCTGGGCGCGGAGCGGATCGACCTCTACCAGTTGCACCGCGTCGACCCCAAGGTCCCGCTCGCCGACCAGGTCGGTGAGCTGCTCCTACTGCAGCAGGAGGGCAAGATCCGCCACATCGGCCTGTCGGAGGTGACCGTGGAGCAGATCGAGGAAGCCCAGAAGATCGCGGACATCGTCTCCGTGCAGAACCTGTACAACCTGGCCAATCGCGGTGCCGAGGACGTCCTGGAGTACGCCGAGCGGGAAAACCTGGGCTTCATCCCGTGGTTCCCGATGGCCACCGGCCAGCTGGCGCGCCCGGGCGGCCCGCTGGACACGCTCGCCAAGGAGCACGGCGCGAGCCCCTCCCAGCTGGCCCTGGCCTGGCTGCTGCGGCGCTCCCCGGTGATGCTGCCCATCCCCGGTACCTCCCGCGTGGCCCACCTGGAGGAGAACACCCAGGCCGCGCAGGTCACCTTGACCGACGCCCAGTTCCAGGCACTCAGCCAGGCCGTCTGACCAGCGCCCCAACCCTGGCGGGCCCTGTGCACTCCCCTCCCCGCAGCCACCCCCTGGGCCGGGTCGCGCGTCCCCCCGTCTCAGGGGGTTCCATCACGAAAGCGACTTCATGGCATGACCGACCTGTTGGACCTCGTCCTGACAGCCCATGGAGGCCTTGACCGGTGGCGCCAGGACAAGACGATCCACGCGACGGGAGCGGTGGGCGGGCCCTGCTGCGCTGCCACGCACGCGCCGTGCGCGAGCGCACCACGGTCCGCATCGGACCCGTCAGTGCCGCGGTCGCCCGTTTCCTCGCCCTCGTGTGCGCCCCGCACCCCCTGCCCGCCGACCTGGTCCAGGAGCACGGGCAACCCGTACCCGCACCGACCTCCGGGCACCTGGCCCTCAGCGCCGCCTGACCCAGTTTTCCCCTCACCCCCACCCCCTCCCAAGGAGATCCATCATGTCCATCCCCCGTCCCCGGCTGCGCACCCTGCTCATCACCGCCGCCGTCACGGCTTCGGCCAGCCTGTCCCTGATCCCGTTGGCCTCCGCCCACACCACCCCCGCCGCCCCCAAGCCCACGGTGGTACTGGTGCACGGCGCCTTCGCCGACGCTTCGAGCTGGAACGGCGTGGTCGAGCGCCTGCAGCACGACGGCTACCCGGTCATCGCTCCGGCCAACCCATTGCGCGGCCTGGCCGAGGACTCCACCTACGTCGCCAGCGTCCTGGCCAGTGTCAAGGGTCCGGTCATCCTGGTGGGCCACTCCTACGGCGGCGCCGTCATCTCCCAGGCCGCCGCCGGCGACCCCCAGGTCAAAGCCCTTGTCTACATCGCCGCGCTCGTCCCGGACAAGGGCGAGAAACTGAGCGCGCTGTCGAACAAGTTCCCCGGTACCAACGAACTGGCCCCCGCCCTGCGCCCGGTGCCCTTCAGCAACTCCGACGGCACCGCCGGCTCGGATCTGTACGTCGACCCCACCCGCTTCCGGGCCGTGTTCGCGGCCGACCTGCCCGCCTCCCAGACCGTCGTGATGGCCGCCGAACAGCGCCCCGTCGCCACCGCCGCGTTCGCCTCCTCGGCCACGGCCGCCGCCTGGCACACCATCCCCTCCTGGGCCCTGGTCGCCAGGCAGGACGAGGCGCTGGGCGCACCGGTGGAGCGATTCGAGGCCCGGCGTGCCCACTCGCACACCATCGAGATCAACAGCTCCCACGTCGCGATGATCTCCCACCCCGGCACCGTCACCCACCTCATCGAGGACGCCGCCACGACCACTGCCCCCTAGAGAACAGGACGACGCAGTGCGGTGCGGCGTCGAATAGAGTCGAGACAGACAGGGGAAAGAGGCGCCTCCTCATGAGCGCAGAGCACCTGGGCTCCGAAGGCCAGGGCGTTGGGACCGGTCTGACCGGCCGGTCCAGCGAACTGGACCTCATCAGGGCAGTGATCGACGACACCGCCCGACTCGGCGGCTCGTTGACCCTGTTCGGTGATCCCGGTGTGGGAAAGTCCGCCCTGCTCGACGCCGCCGCCGGTCTCGCCCGCGCCAGGGGTATGAGGACATTGCGGGCTGCCGGCGCTCAGTTCGAGGCCAATATCGCGTTCGCCGGCCTCAACCAGCTGCTGGTGCCACTGGTCCCGCTGTTCGCGGAACTCGGCCCGGACCACGAGAGTGCTCTGCGGGTGGCACTGGGCTTCGGCGACGGCGCCACCCCCTCGCGTATCCTCATCTCGACCGCGGTCCTGTCACTGCTCCTGCTCGCCGCACGAGAACAGCCGCTGGTCGCCATCATCGACGACGTCCAGTGGCTCGACGACGCCAGCGCCGACGTCCTGTCCTTCGTGGCCCGGCGGGTCGCCGGAACCCGTGTGCGCATGCTCTCGACAGTCCGTACGACCGGGGAGCCCCTGCGCATTCGCGGCGACGTCAACAGCCTCACCATGCATTCCCTGGACGACTCGGAGTCCGAAGCCCTACTGTTCGCCCGCTACCCGCACCTGGCCGAGCATGTGCGCCGGCGCATCGTCTCCGAGGCCCAGGGGAACCCTCTCGCCCTCGTCGAGCTACCGGCCACGCTGACCTCGGACCGCTACCCCACGGCGGACGCGCTTCCCAACGTGCTGCCGCTGACCGAGCGGCTCACCCGGATGTTCACCGCCCGGGTCGCCACGCTCGCACCGGAGACCCGGGACCTGCTCCTACTACTCGCCCTGGACGGTTCGGGCCAGGCAATGTCCGCCGAGAGTGTGGTGGGACCCGATGCCGCCAATCAGCTCGACATCGCCGAACGTGAGCGCATCGTCGTCGTCGACAGCCGACACTCGGTCGTTTTCCGCCACCCGCTGGTGCGCTCCGCCGTCGTCGAACTGGCCCGGCCCGAGCAACGGCGCAGGGCCCACCAGGCACTCGCCGGCTGCCGACGCGCCGATCCGGGACGCCGCGCCTGGCATCTCGCCGATGCATCCTTCGGCCCCGACGAGGAGGTGGCCACCCTCCTTCAGCACGAGTCGATCCGGGCACTCAAACGCGGAGACCCCTCCGCGGCGGTGGCTGCGATGACACGGTCGGCCGATCTGAGCCCGGATCCCGAGCACCGATCACAGCGCCTGGCCGGGGCCGCGTACTTCGCGGCCGAGGTGATGGGAGACCTCCAGTCGGTCTCGCAGCTGCTTACCGACGCGCGCCGCCTGGACGCCAACGTCGGCTCGCTGGCGACCGCCTCGGCCGCGGCCTCGCTCATGCTGTATTCCGACGCGGACGTCGTCTCGGCCTTCCGGGTGCTCACCACCGCCCTGCGGGCCCCCAAGGCGGAGCCGACAGCGGAGGAGATCAACGCCGCGATCTGGGTCCTTTCGGTGATCGCCTCGCTCAACGGACGCAAGGAGATGTGGGATCCCTACCTCGAACTGGTCGACAAGTACCGCGACTTGCTGCCGGAGGGCTTGATCGTCCGCTCCGAGGTCGTGTCCAATCCGGCCCTCGTCTCCCCGGAGGCACTGCATACCCTGGACCAGGAGATCGCGACGCTGACGACCGAGCTCGACCCCGGGCAGATCATCCGCGTGGGGTATGTCGCCAACGACGTCGACCGCCTCGCCGACCTGCGGGAACCGTTGCTGCGTGTCTGGCAGGACGCCGCCCGCACGGGGGCCGTCGCCTCCGTCACCAACGCGCTCATGCTGCTGTGCGCGGAGAGCTACCTCGCCGGCCGATGGGACGACACCCAGCGCTTCGCGGAGGAGGGACTGGAGCGCGCCGAGTCCTACGGATACGTCAACTTCATCTGGTTCCTGCACTACAGCAGGGCGCTCGCCGCAGCCGCACTCGGGCAGCAGGAAGAGGCCGAGGAACCGCTGGAGGGAATGCTGGCCTGGTCGATCCCCCGCCAGGCCTTCATCGTGCCGCAGCACGTGTACCGCGTACGAACCCTCGCAGCGATCGGCCGCGGCGACTTCGAGACGGCGTACACACAAGCGACCAAGATCAGCCCACGCGGACTGGAACCCGGCACCGCCCGGCAACTGCAACTGTTCGTCGCCTACGACCTCGTCGAGGCAGCCGTCCGCACCGGCCGGTCGGACCAGGCGCGGAACTACGTCGAGGCGATGCTGCGGATGGACATCGCCAAGATCTCCTCCCGCTGGGCAATGCTCGTGGCCGGGGCGCAGGGTCTGGTGTCCGAGGGAGAAGTGGCGAACGCCCACTTCGAGCGGGCCCTCACAGCGGCGCCCGAGAACCTGTGGCCCTTCGAACGCGGGCGCGTGCTGCTGGCCTACGGCGAGCACCTGCGCAGGGAGCGGGCCACCGTGGAGTCACGCATCCGCATCAACGCCGCGCTGACGATCTTCGATCGGCTGCGGGCCGCACCATGGGCCGAACGCGCCAGAAATGAACTGGGAGCGACCGGTGTGTCCCGGCGGCAGACAGGTTCGACGGACACCCTGCTCACTCCTCAGGAGTTGCAGATCGCCACGCTCGCGGCCTCGGGGCTGACGAACAAGGCGATCGGCGAACGGCTGCACCTGTCCGCCCGCACGGTCAGCGGACACCTCTACAACGTGTTCCCGAAACTCGGCGTCACCGCCCGCGCCGGCCTACGCGACGCACTCACCGCCCTCACGGCAAACGAGGAGCTGCCGCCTTGACGTCTCGCCGGACAAGTCCCGGCCCAGACCAGTCTCCGTCGAATCTCGCCACGACATCCTCACCTGTCCCATCGGGGCGGGCGAGAAGGTGGTCGATCCGTCTGGGCATCCAGCAGGATCTCGGACATCGCGTCAGTGTCGGCACCGTCGTCGCCAAACCATTCAGGCGCTGGCCTGACTTCGCCGGAGGCGGGCCAGCAGAGGCCGAGAAGGTCTGCCAGGGCCCGGCAACCAAACGAGGGGCAGTTGGAACGCGCGATCGCGTCCCGCTTGAACTCCTCGGTGTACCGCTTCGTGTACTTGCTTCCCACCTGGTGCTACTTCCTCTGGAATCTCAGGTCCCAGTCTCCAGGTGTCCACGATCAAGGGGAAGGTTCAGTCCCGGCCGCGCCCGTGTAGGCGAGCACGGGCACGCGCAGCTCCCTGGAGCGGTCGATGACGCCACCGCCCACACCGACGGAGTCCACGACGGCGACGGCGCCGCCGGGCTCCTCCCCCGGGGCGGCCTGGACGCGCGCGGTGGTCTGCATGGTGTCCTCGCGGTCGTGGATGTCCAGGTCCGCGACGATCAGGCCCCAGCGGTGGGCCAGGACGGTGGAGTCCCCGCCGGTTCGGGCGACGTCCACGCCGAGCACGCGGCGGCCATCCGGCTCGGGGCGGCCAGCCTGGTCCCACTCGTGCCACCGCTCGATCGCGGCGTCCACCCACGACAGGGGGATGACGCTGTCCTCGTCGGAGGCGTGGAACTCCCCCAGGACGCGGTTGGCGAACATGGCGGAGTCCCGGCCCCACTGCTTGGCGCGCTGCTCGGCCCACTGGGGCGAGATGCGGCCGGCGGCGATGGCCTCCTCGAGCGTCACGTGCCGTACGTGCCAGTCCTCCAGGCCGGGGGCGCGCTTGTGGATGTCGTAGAACCGTCCGGCGGGCGGGCCCGGGGTGGAGATGGCGAACGCGAAAGCCTCCGGAAGGCCGTCCATGCGGCCGCCTGAGAAAGCGCCCTCGATGGCATCCCACGTGCCGTCAGGGACGATCTTGGCCTCGTCAATGAGGTAGAGCAGGGAGTCGGCGTGCGCGCCCTCGATCAGCTCCGGCTTATTGGAGGCCACGGGGGTGGCCGCGCCGTTGACCAGCTTCAGGTTGAGCGCCAGCAGCTCGGTGCGCTCCGAGAACGGCGGCCGGCCGAGCACGTCCCACCGGATGCGCTTGGCCCACTTCCTCACCTCCGGGACCAAGGAAACTGAGAGATGCCTCCAGGCGCTGGCGGTCATGATGACCTTCCAGTCGATACCGGCGGCCTCCCTGGTGGTGGCGAACCACAGGACGGTGATGGCCGAGGCCGTGGGGGCCGCGTACGGCCACGCGGCGGTGGACGGGGAGCGCGCCCAGGATGTCCGTCTGGTAAGGGGTCAGGCCCTCCCCCTCGCCCCAGGCGATGCAGTCCCGCGCCCACCCGACGGGGTCGTACATGTACCGCGCGGCGCGCCGGGCGCGCTTGCTGGTGTGCTGGCCCTTGACGCGGTCCCGCAGCGCGCGGAGGGTCTTGGTGTCCCCCGCGCGCACGAGAGCGGCGACCTGCGCCTCAATCTCCTCCAGCGTCGGCACGCGCCGCCTCCTTCCTCAGCCATCCCCAGTTCTCGCCCCGGATGATGGCCCGGATCGTCGTCACGCCCACGCCGAACTCCTCGGCAAGGGCGCGGCTGTTGCCCCGGTTGTACGGGCCAGTGCCGGGCACGTGGCGGCGCCGGATCTCCGCCACCTTGGGCCCCATTCGACGCCCTGAACTGCGGTTATTCTCCGACCTGCACAAACGCCCACCGTTTCGGCCCGTATCGACACGTTCCGGCCCGCATCAAGCCGTTTCAGCCCGCCGTGGTGTTCCCATGGGAACACCACGGCGGGAACCGTGAACGTGTAGATGCCTGACCTGCAGGTATCCCGCTCCGGCTTCCACGAGTCCGCACCGGCCGCCAAGTTGCCCGAAAGCTGTCGCCCACCCGCCTCACCCATTGCCCGCCGGGCACAGCAGCGGCCCCAGCCATCCGCCATGACGGCAGACGCCCCGCCTCCGCCCAAGCGTGCTCCCACGGGCGTGCACTTGGGCACGCAACCCAATCCATCCCGGCAACGTCTCCGGATGAACGATGGGCCCGGCAATGGGTATGCCGGGCCCATCTGCGGCTCCACGCCCGACTTTGCGGAGTAAGGACAGGAACCGCCCCACCCCTCCCGCGAATCGCACGAGGGGGAGCACCGACACAAAACGACCATGGCCGATTTCGGCATGTTCATTGCGCCTCGACCACTCCGCCCCACTCCAAGCGGAATATTCCAATCTACGACGATCGTCTGTACATATAGACAGGGTTGTACATCACCGTGATGAACTAGTGCACGCGGACTAGATGATTCGTCCGGCCGGACGAACAAGTCACCATAAGTCTGTACCTTTCAGGCGCAGTTGAGCATGGAGTGCCGCACACAGGTCCGCCTTCACGACCCGCCGCGCCAGCCGGTCAACGTCCAACCCTCGCCAGATATGCGCCCACCCGCTCGTGGACCTCCTCTAGCCGGTCGGCTGGTGTCACACATCCCTCTGGTTGACGAACCCCAGCGACGTCAGGCCCTCGGCCGCGCACAGGCGGTCAGAGGCGCCTCCCACCTCGGTCTGGAGCACCTGGTACGCGGCGCTGTGCTGGTGCCCCCAGCGCATCGCCGCGCGCCACAGGGCCCGCCCGTAGCCGCAGCCGCGGAACTGCGGCAGCACGCCGAAGTACTGGGGCAGCAGGCGAGCGGCTCCGCTGGCGTCGGCCATGGTCTCCATCGGGCCGATGGCGCCGGCCACGCGGCCGTCGTGCAGGACCGTGAGGACAGGGCCAACGGTCCTGGCGCGCATCTGCTCGTGCAGGAACGCGAACCCGTCAGCCGCCATCTGCTCGGCGAAGGCACCGAAACCGGCCTCCTCGGAAATCTGCTTGTCCTCGTGGACCGGCACGCCCGGAGCCTGTCCAGGTCCGTCATTGAATTCCTTGAGCTGAACGCGGGTTCCCGCGCCCTGGGCGTACGCCTCGGGCTGGTCGGGGCCGAGGAACCAGACGACCCGGGCCTTGGCGGCACCGTGGACGGAAGCGAGTTTCCGAGCCAGGTCGGCGCCGGCGGACAGGCTGTCCGGGGCAGCCCCGTACACGTGGACCTTCACGACGCCGGCGCCGCGCTCGACCAGCGTGGGCACGAGGGTCTGGCGGTGATCATGCTCGATGGCGTCGGCCAGGACGCGTTCGGCCTTGGTGTCGGACCAGCGGCGGTCTTTGTCGTACGGAAGGAAACGGCCGGTTCCGGCGACCTCCACGACTGCCTCGAACAGGTCGGGGAGCGGGTCCTTTCGACGGACAGGGCCGAGAGTCGGCACGTACGGCACGGGCATCACGGGCTCGATCCAGCCCCAGTGAAAGCGCATGCTCGCACGCTACCCATGCCGCGCACCTGCCGCAGGCCCCAGCGCCAACACGCCGGGGCCTGCGTATTCAGGACCGGGTCAGACGCAGATCGGATCAGGTCAGTGGGGGTTGTCGTCGCCCGCGTTGCACGAGCACTTCACGCTGTCCATGACCTCGTCCATGTCGGTGATGGCGGTGATCTCGGTGACCGGCGGGGTGGCTGCGAGGACGGGCCGCGTGAAGTACGGCAGGCCTCCGCTCTGGGTGGGCCCGTCGTCGGGCAGCGGGCGCCTCGGGGAGATTTCGACTGCTACAGCGGTCATTTCAGCCTGCTTTCTTCTGTCCGTGCTGGCAGTAACTTGCGAGTGGTGCCTTCGCCTCCTGGTAGTGCTTGGCCAGGGGCCTGCACACGGTGCAGGAACCGGAGAGCTGGCAACCTGAGCAGCCTCCGGTGCGAAGCATGAGGCGGTCCGCGATCGCATCCAGCCGGGCGAGGCCCTGGATCCCCTCGCGGGGGAGGCTGATCTGGTCGTCGCGGCCGATCTTGCAGATGGACACCAGCCCGTGCGGGTCGGTGTGGAAGAAGGTGTGGCCGGCGTTGCAGCCCGTGAACGGCTTCCGCATCCGCAAGTGGTCCTTGGACTGCGCGGTGAGGACCTCACCGCCCCCGTAGATGGTGGGGGTCATGTTGGTGAAGACGTTGTACTCCACGCCCCACTGCTCACAGAGGTCGATCATCGCCTGTTCTTCCGGCGCGTTGTCCTCGGTGACGATGATGCTCATGCGCAGTGGCAGCCGAGCCCGGCGGGCGGCGTTCATGCCCTGGACGAACAGGTCCCAGGCACCGTCCCGCTGCGTCAGCTCGTCGTAACTGGCCTTCGTCGCACCGTACATGGAGACCGTGACGCGGTAGGGCGGGCACTCATCGAAAAGGCGAAGCAGGTTCTCGCGCCACAGGAGCGATCCGTTGGTCGAGAGCGTGAGCATCATGCCCAGCTCGAACGCCCGGCGGTATGACCGCATGAAGTCCTTGTCGATGGTCGGCTCACCGCCGGTGATCTGGAGCCACAGCACCCCGGCTTCGGCCATGACCTCCAGGCACTGGAGCTTCTTTTCCAGCGGCATGCCCGAGTTCACCTTGAGCCCGAGGTAGCAGTGCTTGCAGGCGTAGTTGCAGCCGAGGTTCACCTCCCAGCTGGCCTTTGAGTAGCCCCAGGCGGACGGCTGCCGGACGAGCAGGTACTCACCCGCAGGGCGGCCCGCCACGTCCAGGTCGTCCCACTGGTCCCGGACGGTGTCCGCGAGCCAGGCCGGGGCCGGCTCGGCGGGGTCGAGAGCGCGCAGCTCCTCGTAGCGGGGCGCGGGCAGGAGGGCTCCGCCGCGGCTTCCCGGCCGTACGAGCATGTGCTGTTCCAGGAACGGGCTCGCGATCAGTGAGTGCATGAGGTCTCCCGTCGGGGTGGTCCGCTCCGTTCGGCCGGGGCGGAAAGTGAGGGGCCCGGGCCCCGACCGCTGGTCTCGGTGACGGCCGGGGCCCGTTGTCCCGGACTGCCGTCACTCCCCCACGGAGGGCCAGCCGGGACGTGGGTCCCACCCCTGGCCGGGGACCTGCAGGGAGGCTGCAGGTCCGGGCTGGGGACCGGTGCCACGACCGGCCAAGGGCGGGAGTCAAAGACAGGAAGGTCAGAACAGGGACGTGACGCCCAGGGAAGCTACGATCACCAAGACGGCGGTGTACGCCGCGACGGCCCAGACCGCCCTGGGGTGCCGCTCCCGGATAATCCGCCACGCCTCGCGCCCCGTACGTCCGTCGGCGCGGGCCCGGATGCCGGAGGCGCTGATGCTGATCGCTACAACCTGTACGGGGGTGCGGTTGCCACTGGAGGGGTGAGATTTCATGAGGGTCCTCGTCGTGGGGAGTGGCGGGCGGGGTGGCTGCTACCTCGTGGTAATGCCGTAGATGAGTGCGGCAAGGAGCGTGGCGACGGAAAGCGTGTAGAGGACCTGGCCGGCCGGGGAGGCTGGGGCGGGCATCTGCGCCCCCCTACGCCATCGGCGTCCGTAGCCACCCCTCACCTCTGGTCCCGCAGCTCGGCCCACACGCGCTTCCCCCACGGGAGCCGGTCCGTGCCCCAACACCTGGTGAGGGCATCCACGATTCCCATGCCGCGCCCGTGCACGTCATCTGTGTCCGATGACCGGAGCACAGGCAGGACGCGGCTTCTGTCGATGACGGCCAGGCGCACGGTGCGCTCGTCGACGCGGGTGACGGTTATGCGGATCGCGGCCATTCGGGCGTGGAGGATGGCGTTGGTGGTGAGCTCGGAGATCACGGTTTCCGCGTCCTGCGCCAGCTCGGGCAGATCCCAGTGGTCGAGGATGTCGCGGACGACGTGCCGCGCGACGGGAACGGACTCCAGCTCGCGCGGCAGCACCTCACTCATTACCGGTGTGCCGGCGAGGCGGGCTCTGCTCATCAGGCTCCCTCACGCTCGAGTTGGGCGCGGTGGCGGGTCTGCCCCATCCGGGACAGCCGGCTGACGAGACCCGCAGAGCAGAGGACGGCTGGGCTGTCCATGGCCACCGACCAGTACGACAGACCCGGCTGGTGCCATTTCCGATGGATGGGTGGCACCCCTAGGAAAGTCCCGGGTGCGAGGCACACGGTGGCCGGGTCCGTCCACCCGTCGACGGCACTGGGAGGCACCAGCGCCCAGTACTGCATGAGGCCGCCCGCCGCGATGACCGGGCCTCCCTCCAGGGCTTGGGCCAGGAAGGCGTCCACCTCGGCGGGTTCCGTGCTCCCAGCCACACCGTGGATGAGGTAGCCGGGGAAGCTGACGGCGGTGAACAGGATGCCGCATCGCAGCAGTGGCGTTTCCTCATCCCACCAGGCCTGACGTGCCTCCTGCGGCTCCTGCGAGGCACAGCACAACCAGTGCTCCACCGCGAGGTCACGGTCTTGCCCGGGGTGGACCATCACCCCGGGGGCCGCCTTCATCGGGGCGCGGGCTTCAGCATCGGAGCACATGCGGAGAGCCTCCCTACTAGGCTCGTCTGGTGATGACTACGACGGTAGAACCCCTCGCTCAGCTGCTGAAGTGACCAGGAGTACGGGTAAGTTGCCGTCAGTCACCGGGATTGGGGCAGTCATGCGGCCTAGTTCGCCACCCACCCTGACCGGCAGTCAGGGTTCATCCAGTCGCCCCCGCGCGGGCGTCATCTCGGGCTACGTATTTCGCGTGATACGAGAGCAGCAGGGGCGCACTCAGGAAGAGGCGGCCGAGCTCTTAAAAGTCAGCGCGGACACGATCGCCGGCTGGGAAACCGGACGCCGTCCCCTGACCGCTGTACCTACCGGGCAGATGCTCATGCACCGCCACCGGCTCATGCAGATGGGCACCGCGCCCGCTCTCCTCCAAGCCCTTGAGCGCGCCCTCGAAGCGGACGTCCTCCTCGCGAGCGCGTTAGACGACGAGGCCGCAGTCGAGGAGAGCCCGCTTGGGGCCTGGGTGATGCAACGCGACCTGGTCGAGGTGCTGGCCTGGCCCCTCAACGGCGTAGCGCCTCAGCCCGTACGTGAGCTCCCCTCGCCTCCCCGGCCGCGCCGAGGCCCCGCGCCCGCCGGGCCTGAGCTGCCGTCGGGCGACCGGGCCACGTTCTTCGGGCAGATGCGCCGTACGGCCGAGCAGGCCCGTGGCCAGCAGCAGTTCCTCCTCCGCCGCCAGGCCCTCTACCTCTCCGGATACGACAACCAGGCCGACACCTCGGAATGGCTCGCCTACCAGCAGAGCATCGAGCGGCCCCAAGACTGGCTCACCCGCTGGCTCAACAGCCGCTCCGTCGCGGCAGTCGCCGCCCGGCAAGGCGACCGCGACCGCATGAACTACTTCATCGACAACGACCTCACAGGTGACGAGGCAGGCGAGGCCGCAAACCTCAACTACTGGGCGTACTGGCTCGGGGAGACCCAGCACCTGGAGTTGTCCGACGACTTCATCGCACGCCGCACGCCCGGCCCATGGCCTGGCGAACGGCTCCTCGCGCACCTCTCTGCTGGCCTCGCCTCGCATCACGGGTACGTGGACCTGAACGTCCACAGCGTGTGGTCTCTTCTCCAGATCCGCCCCAACCTGCTGCGATCCGGTGCAGCAGGCCGCGCTCTACGCGACCGCCTCACTGTGATGTTGGATAGCCGGGAGCTGTCGGCGCGCGCTCGCCGGGAGCTGGAGAGCATCCAGTACGCAATCCGCCTCGCTGAGGCGTGAGAGGAGTCCGAGGTGACAGAGGACCTGTCAGCGGTGGCGAACTTCCTGTACGAGGCCGGGACGCTCAAGCACACCGCTCGCACCGGGTGGTGGATGGCGGGTGTACGCCAGCCCGAGACAGTGGCAGAGCACTCCTGGCGCACTGCGCTGATCGCGACGATCATTGCCAAGCTCGAAGGCGCGGACCCGGCGCGGGCGGCGTTCCTCGCCGTGTGGCACGACACCGGAGAGACGCGCACCGGTGACGTGAACCACCTCGGCAAGAAGTACACGGCCGGGGAGGCCGACCCTCGCGACATCACGGCCGACCAGGTCGCCGGCATGCCGGGCATCCTGGCCGAGGCTCTCACCGAGCTGGTCGCCGAGTACGAGGCCAAGGACTCCCCGGAGGCGATCTGCGCCCGCGACGCAGACAAATTGGAGTGCATGATCCAGGGCATCGAGTACAAGGCCCAGGGCTACGAGAACGCACAGCGCTGGATCGACAACAGCCGCGGCCGCATCGTCACCAAGGCGGGGAACGTCCTGGCGGACGCGGTCCTGGAGACCGGCTCGCTGGACTGGCTGCGCTCGGCGCTCGGCGAGAAGCAGGGCTGACGCGCGGTCCGGCCTTGCCGATCTCGGGCAAGGCCGGGCTACCCGCGGGTGCTGGTGAACCGCACCCCGCTGCCCCACTTCTCCCGCTGCGCGGCAAAACACCAGGTGCACAGCGGGAGCCCGCCAGGGCCGTACCGCCAGGTCTGCCGCTGGCATCCCGCGCACAGTCCGACGTGACTACCAGGGCAGATCATGGTGCTGGGGTCGGGCTCCGCGATCGGCAGCACTGGGGTCGTCATGTCTGTGTCCTCATCTGGGCGACGAGCGATCATCGCCTCGAACAAAGAATAGAACACGCGTCTCGATTGTCAGACCCTCCCCGTACGGTGAGGGTATGTCCCACTCCCCCGGGCCTGACGGCCAGGTGCCGCACGCCCTCAACGAGGTCAACGACCGCATCCGCAGCCTGATGGACGAACCGGCCTCCACCGAGCGCGCCGAGAGGTACCGGCGCCTGCTCTCGCTGTGGACGGCCCTCTCGCGCGACGACGTGACCAAAGCGGCCTGACGTCGGTCGAAAGCGGGGTCGGGTGGCTGTGTCAGTTTTCTGAGGGCTCTGGTCCACTTCTTGTGGTCACGTACGCAGCGTGACTGTCGGGCTTCGTGTGGCGGCGGTCAGGTCGCCCGAAAATCGCCCGGCCGGAATGCGGTGTGGTCGACAGTGCTGCGCCGTGAACGAAGTACGGCCGCAGCTGGATGAGTTGCTGTTCTCCTCGGTGGAGGGCGTGTTCGTAGAGTCGGTCGAGGTGACCGACACGAGTGTCCGGGTCGAGGCCCGCACGACCGTCAGGCGGGCGGTCTGCCCGGGATGCGGGTGCTGGTCGGGCCGAATACACGGTTCGTACCTGCGATTTCCCTGTGATCTGCCAGCCGTCGGCAAGTTCGTCGTGGTGTCGTTACGGGTGCGTCGATTCGTCTGCGCGGAGGACTCCTGTCCGCGCAAAACCTTCGCCGAGCAGGTACCCGGGCTCACCCGCCGGTTCGGCCGGCGGACCGAGCGACTGCGAGCGATTTTGGTCTCGGTCGGTCTTGCGCTCGCGGGCCGGGCGGGCGCCCGGATGACGGACACCTTCGGGGCGCCGGTGAGCCGGAACACCCTGCTGAGACTGATCGCCTCGCTACCGGACCCGCCTACCGCCACGCCCCGCGTGGTCGGTGTGGACGAATACGCCCAGCGCAAGGGACATATCTACGGAACTGTCCTCGTCGACGTCGAGACACGTCGCCCGGTGGACCTCCTGCCGGACCGGGAGGCGGACACGCTGGCGGCCTGGCTCGCCGAGCGCCCCGGCATCGAGATCGTCTGCCGCGACCGTGCCCCCTTCTTCGCCGAAGGCGCCACCCGCGGCGCCCCGCAGGCCATACAGGTCGCCGACCGATGGCACCTCTGGCACAACCTGTGCGAAGCCGCCGAGAAATGCGTCTACCAGCATCGCGGCTGCCTGCGTCCCGTTCCGGCCCCGGCGGACCAACCGCAGGAGAAGGCGGAGCCGGCTGCGTCATCGCCCTGGCCGACGGGGTACCGGTTCGCCGAACGCACCCGCGCCAAGCACGCCACCATCCACGCGCTCCTTGACGCCGGACACAGCAAGCGGTCCGTCGCCCGGCAACTCGGCATGACCCTCAACACCATCCTGCGCTTCTCCCGCGCCACCACCCCGGAGGAGTTGTTCACCGGCCAGTGGCAAAGTCGAGCGACCAAACTCGACCCCTACAAGCCCTACCTCGACCAGCGCTGGCAGGAAGGCTGCACCAACGCCTGGAAACTATGGGAGGAGATCAAAGAACAGGGCTATCCACGCGGCTACGGCAGCGTCCGCGACTACGTCAGCAGGACACTTCGCGGCAAGCCCCAGCCGGTCGGGTCCCGGCCGCCATCTGCCCGAGCCGTCACACGCTGGATCCTCACCCACCCCGACGCACTGAACGAGAACGACCGACTTCACCTCAAAGCCGCCCTGGCCAACTGCCCCGAACTCGCAGCACTCGCCGAGCACGTGCGCTCCTTCGCCCACATGCTCACCCACCTGCAAGGCGACCAACTACCCGACTGGATCGCAGCGGCGACCGCGACCACCGAACTGCCCAGTCTCCGCCGATTCGCCCAGCATCTCGAACGCGACCTCGACGCCGTTATCGCCGGCCTCTCACAACCCTGGAACTCCGGCGTCGTCGAAGGCCACGTCAACCGGATCAAGATGCTCAAGCGTCAGATGTTCGGTCGCGCGGGCTTCGAACTCCTCCGCAAGCGCGTCCTGCTCTACGCATAGATCCCAGGTCAGGAGTCGTCCTCAACGAGTCCAAAACCATCAGGGAACCCCTCCAAGAACTCGCGGCGCGAAGGGTCGGCTTCCTCTGCAGCCATCGAACCGAGTAGGTCGATGAACTCGCTTCGCTGATCACTCGACAGCTGAGCCACCAGATGAGCGACACCCTCCAAGACCTTGACCGCGTCATCCGGATCCATCTGCTCGTCCTCGCACCCCTCAACGAACCAGAGGACATCGACCAAAGCCTCAGCCAGAGCACGGGTCAGCGAAAGGTACACAGGCATCGGAACGATCTCCCACCAGGCGGCTGATAGAGCGCGGCCACCTCACCACATGCCACTGACATCACTGTCGGTGAGGCATCCACAGAAAGTGGACCAGAGCCCGCGGTCACGTACAAAGCCAGTCGGGCCAATCGCCCGTCCCCGCAACCGTCCACCGGCTCGACGCCTACGTCAGCACGAGAGGCCGCCACGCCTCGCCCGCGCAACCGCTCCTGGATCAACGCCTGCCCAAGCTCACACTCGCGGCATGAGCCGAGACCCCGCCCGCGCGCACCCCCCGGGCACAGCGGTAGCGCTGCCCGCCCGACCTGACTCAGCGCCCGCTCCGCGCTCGGGTACGACCAACGGTGGGCCGGCTGTACGACTTCACCGCTCTCCCCGCGTAGGGATCTCACGGCCCGGGTGAGCCGCGGTGAAGTGGCCCCGGATCGCGGTCTCGATCCGCCCCCGCAGCACGGCCGCGCGGTGCCGTGACCGCTCGTTGAAGATCCGGTTGATGTCCTGCGAGCTGCCCCCCCCCAATGGCACGATGATCGGCTCTCGGCCCTCCGCGAAGGCGTCTTCGTCGCGTGCCCACCCGCAGCCGAGAGCGCACGGGAAGCGAACGATGCCGCTGCGCGGGTGCGGCCATATGTACGGGTACTCGGGCATCGGGATGATCGTCGCCTCCGGTGACGGCGCGAGCTCGGCCGCGCGGCGGGCGGCCTCGATCTCGTCAAACACCTCGCGCGGCGACTTCAGCGGCAGCGCGGCGAGGAGATCGTCCAGGTCGGCGTCGGTGGTCACGGTGTCCTCTGTCTCGTACGGTGGGACAGAATGCCACAAAGGGGGACGCCCGCCCCGACGTGCAGGGCGGGCGTCCGGTCACGGGTCGGCCGGATCGTCCGGCGGGGCGGGCAGGGCAGTCGGCTGCGAAGGGTGCGGGGCCGCGTCGGGACAGAGCAGGGCCAGGCGCTCGTTCGCCTGGTCGACGGCGTCTCGAAGGCTGCTGCCGTTGTTGGGATACACCTCGTGCCAGACGTGGCCGAGGCGTTCCTCCATCCCCGATACCCGCTCCATCACGCCCGGGCGCGCCGGGACCCCGGGGCGGCCCTCTTCCCCGTACCAGTCGTCGAGGAACTGGCTGGTGCGACGGAACAGGTGCGAAGCCGCCCGGATCAGCCGCCACAGGGCGGTGCCGCCGCCGACGAGGACCGATATGGCCCCGCCCCATACCAGCACCGTGTCGACGGCGGGGACGCCCGTTGTGACGTCCACGCCTAGCCCTCCCACACGAGCGTGGTCAGGACGGCGCTCGCGACCTCGACCTGGTCGTCCGACTGGTTCAGCAGCCGCACCCGCATGTTCCGGCCCGCCGCCAGACGCTTCGTCAGCGGCACGATGGCATAGGAGCCTCCGGCCGTGCCGATGACCTCGTGGATCGGGTGGTCCGCCTTCAACGCGCCCGCGTCGTCGTACTCGCTCATGCGGACCTGCACGACTTCGCCCTCGGGCAGGCCCTCGAACCGCAGGCTGAGCGAGCCGGTGAACCTCGCGGCGCCCTTCACGAAGGTCGGGCTGTTCGTCGCGTGGCCGTCAGGCTCGTCGGTCCACTCGGTGGTGAACTCGACGTCGTCCCACAGGCCCGGCGCGAGCTAGTGCTTTGACCGCATAGGTTCGCCGGGTTGGCGGTTGGATGAGTGGTGACGTTCGTTCCAACTCATCCGGTGGGGCGGACGACCACTGAGAACCGCACAGCCTGATCCCACCGCCCGGGCAGTACATGGCTCAACGCCGGCGCCGCTTCGGAAACAGTGCGCTGAGCGTCCCGGAGACAATCGCTCCGAATAGCAGCCATACCCACGGCGCCCCGCCCGGCCGATGCGAAACGACCGCAGCGTACGCGAAGAAGCCAAGGCCACCGCCCACCAGGGTGAACGCAAAGCCGCGAAGCCCGAACCACCACCTGGGGCGATCTATCTCTGGGGTCACACCGGGCATTATCCACGCTCGCTGGCAGGCCACGAGGCATCCCAGGAGCGATCGTCTCTGCAACACGGCGAACCTATGCGGTCACAGCACTAGGGCGCGTATCGAGTCGTGATCAATCTGCGGGATTTGCTCTCGCGGCGGGGTCTGGTCCGGTAGGCCTTCTTGCGTGACGCGAGTGACCGCGGGCCAGGCCGCGGACAGTCCGCAGTTCATCCCGGTGCTCAAGAAGTTAAGGGTCCGCGGCCCCGTCGGCCGTCCCCGCACCCGGCCGGACGCGGTCGCCGGAGACAAGGCCTACTCGTCCCGCGGCAACCGGGCCCACCTGCGCCAACGCGGCATCAAGGCAGTCATCCCGGAGAAGAAGGACCAGGCCGCCAACCGAAAGAAGAAGGGCTCCGGGGGCGGCCGCCCCGTCAGCCACGACGCCGACCTCTACAAGGAGAGGAACACCGTCGAGCGCCTGATCAACAAGCTCAAGGCCTGGCGAGGCATCGCCACCCGATACGACAAGACCCCGGACAGCTACCTCGCCGGCCTCCACCTACGCGCCTCGATGATCTGGATCAAAGACCTCACCCGGACCACCCATTGATCACGACTCGATACGCGCCCTAGTAGCTGTGGACGAGGCCGAGGTTGACGTAGTCGGGCACGGTGTCCGTCTCCTGTGCGCTGGGGCTCCAGCTCGCCGGGTGTGCCAGTCGCTCGGCGACGTCGGCCCGGAGCTGCGCCATGGTGAACGTGAAACGCCCGCGGCGGCCGTAGCCCTCGACGATCCCGGCCGGGTCGGGCTTGCCCTCGACGCTCGTTTCCAGGTGTCCGGCGACGCTTCCCCTGGACCAGCCGTGATGACGGCAGAGGGCCGCGTTGTACCGGACCCAGGTGTCGTACTGGGCGCGGGTGTAGGGGTCGACGCCGTTGCCGAGGTTTTCTACCTCGATCCCGTACAAGGCGTCATTGCCGTCGACGGTGCCAGTCGACTTGTCGGGCTTGGGGATCGGCCGCTCGGCCACGATCGCGTCGAACGATTTCTTCGCCGCGAGGCCGGCATTTGGCGCGACCGGCGGCGACGAGGACCAGGACGCCGTTCTTGGGCAGGTACGTGTGCGCGAGGGGTGCCGGCACCGTGGAGCTCTGCCCGCTGTAGGCGATCGCGTGGAGGGAGTTCGTCCCGGCCGTGTGGTGGTTCAAACTGCCGTAGACCGGTCCGAACTTCTTGCCCGTGGCAGCGTCCCGGCCACGGGTGGTCCACCAGACCTGGACGCTCTGGGAGCTGCCGCAGGCAATGGTGCCGACCGGGGGCGCGCCTGCGCTGTAGGCGCCGGTCTGGAGGTTGATCCATCCCTCGGAGGTGACCACGCCATCGCAGTCGCGGACGACGGCGACGGCGATCGGTGTCCCGTCCGGCAGGCACAGGCCGATGGTGGCGGTCGGCGTGGTCGGCGAGGCGCAGTCGTTCACCGGCAGGCAGACGCCGACGGTGGCGGTCCGCGTGTAGGCCGTGGTGCCGTCGAGGAGCGTGTCCGCCGTGGTGGTTCCGGCGTCGTCGGTGATGAACGTGCGCAGGAACGGGGCGGAGGTGCCATCGGCCTGGACGTCGCAGACGAGTTGCGCCGTCCGGTCCGCGGCGGTCCGGCACGGCACGATGGACGGCGCGGCCAGGACGGCGCCGGTGGCAAGATCGAGGTATGTGACGGCCGGATCCCCGCAGGCGGCGCACTTGAGGACGACCGCCGTGCCGGTGCCACCGGCGCCGTCGTCGTAGCAGACGGTGCCGAGGACGACGGGGGTATCCGCGGTGGTGTCCTCCGCCGGGCAGTCGACCGGCGCGACTGGCGCGTACGGCTGCGCGAAGTCACCATCCAGGAACGCGCCGAGGAGGGTGGGAGCGCCGCCGTTGCACGGGTCGAGGGCCCACACCTCCACGTACGTGACGTCCGCGGTGCCGTCGCCGCTGGTGTCGTCGCACAGGGTGCGGGTGGTGATCTGCCGGGCGCAGCCGTTGCTCTGGCCGCCGCACACACTGAGCGTCCCGGTCGGCGTGTAGGCCGCGCCGGTGGCCGGGGTGCCGACCCGGTCGCCGCTGGTGGTGTCGTAGACCGGCTCGACGAGGGCCAGGCCGGCCACGCTTCCGTCAGGCAGTACGTCGCAGAGGAGGACGGTCTCGACGTCGACGCGGCGCGTGGCCGCTACGCCGCTGACGATGACCGAGCCGCCCCCGCAGCATCCGCTCACAGAGTCACCCCCCGCGTGCCGAGGCGACCGGGGGCAAGCGGCGATAGACGTAGGAATGTTCCGGGCATGGACGCTTCCTCACGGGAGGTTCATCGCCCGGCCCAGAACCAGCAGCGTCCCCAAGGTTACCGTCAGCAGCAGAACCCACACGGGGAGCAAACGAGTAATGCAGGGCGAACGCCGCAGGCGCGGGAACACCGGCGACCCTCTCACCGAACACCTTGAGCTGGCCACGGCTACAAAGAGGACCGTCGACCGACCGAGGCCCGGTGAGTCGCGACCGTAAAGACATGGCATGACGGTGAGCCATCGACAGCGGCAGCACCGCAGAGAGTCGTTGAAGGGGACGGTCGAATTCAAAATCATGTGACGCTCCATCAGAATCCCTTGTAGCTGGGGGTTTACAGGGATGGCACTTCACCAGCTAGGCAGATGAGGGGCGAGTGGGGTGGGTTCCGTTGGCGTCACGGCGGGGGATATTCGAACCTCAGGTAATCCTCAAGCCAAAAGATGACTCTTGACGATCAACAGCTGGTCGATCACTGTCGTCACAGCTCTTCGGAGCGGGAGCGCCTGACTAGCGCAACCTAAAACAAGGGGCGGGGATCAATTTGCTAGGCGGCAATTCAGTGCGCCATCGTGTCATGCAGGCCGTAGTGGGGGGCTCTACAGCATTGGTGCTGTTCGGCGGCCTCGGGACGCAAGCCGCATTCGCAGATGACGGTGACACGACGGGCAATTCGGCGACCGTGCACGAAACGGCACCGGATGAGGTCGATGAGACCGATGCAGTAGAGGTGCCATCGAATCAGGTGGACACCGAACCCGACATTCCCAGCACTGACCCTGGACCGGGCAATCACCCGGGAAGTGAGTACTGCGACCCAATCAATGTCTACACGCCTACATACAAGGGCGGATATCACATGAAGGGCATTGGCGTCACGCAGTCCAACACCAACGCGACCAGCAGGAGTATGACGTCAACATTCACGTCGACGACCACCGGAACCGTTGGCGTCGCCGTTGCCGGCCACCTCTCCACCAGCGTCCAAGTCAGGATAGCCAAGATTGAGGCGAAGTACGACGTGACTCTCAGCGCCTCCGTGGCGGTCGGCATCTCCACTTCATCCGCCATCACGACGCCGGCGCACTACTCCACGTACGGGAAGTACGGCGTCTACCGACTGCGCAACCAAGGGGTCAGCTACCACTACTACACCAATTGCGTCACCACTTCGCACGTCACCGTGACCAGCTACACGCCTCACCACATAGGCTGGTACATCTGGGAAACGAAGAACGGATGAGCGCCTTCCAGCGGACTGGTCGCCTGGCTTGTGCCACCGTGCTCTCCGCCGTAGCCGCGGCGGGATGCACCAGCGGTCACTCCTCGTCGGCAGCACACCCCACGGCATCCGAGACAACCGGAAACGTCAGTACTACCGAGCCAAAGCCCACACCCTCGGATACGTCGCAAGCCCCACAACACACCGCCTCGGTGACCAAGCCCCCCAACCTTGCCGAGGATGGAGTCCCGGTGCTGGTTTCCGCTGCCGCCCTCAAAGGCAGCGCGGAATATCCCCTCAAGGGAGGCATCCGGGCGGGCAAGACGCTGGCCACAGCGGTGAATTGCCAAGGCGACGGAATTCTGCGGGTCACCTTGGAACCGACCGGGCTCAGTTTTCCACTGACGTGCTCGGAGGGGAACGTCACACCCACATTCAACGAAGTACGGTTTGCGTCCAACCATAAAGAGGCGTACTTCAAGTTCACCCCGTCGCCATCCTCAGACATCACATGGTCCTTTGCCGCGGGATGGGATCCGCACCCTCCCAAGAGGGAATAGTCTCGCGCTTTCGAAGAGTGAGCTGCCCGGTGGGGTGACCAACAGTCCAAACAGGCGGGGACCAGGTGGCCCGCTGCACCCTCGGTGCAGCGGGCCACACCCGTTTACAGCGTGATCGCGCTCGTCCAGGTGATGGTCACGGTTCCGGTGTTCACCGCGATGGCGAGAGGGCCGGTCAGTAGGGCGTCTGTGTCGCGGGCGATGGACCAGGTCGCCGCCTCGCCGGTGTGCAGGGTGCTGGGGCCGTCAGCGGTGGTGATGGTGCCAGTGCCGCCGTGCGCAACTGCGGTGACGGACTGGAGGGTCGGCCACGCGGCCGCATTCCACGTCTGTCTGGCAGCCAGCTCGACGCGGCGGACCTGGACGCCGACGGCCGCCTCGGCGCCTTCGTCGGTCTCGGAGCAGTCGGTCGGGGCGACCGGCGTGTACGGGGCGGAGAGGTCCGCGGTGTACGTGCCGATGCTGGTGACGGCCCCCGTGCAGTCGCCGGCAAAGAGCTCGACGTAATCGACGTCCGCGATGCCGTCGCCGTCCGTGTCGTCGCACCGGCACGCTTCGATGACGTTCCGTGCCGGGCAAGGCTGTTCCGCGCAGCACGAGCCTCCGGCCGCCTCGCACTGGCCCGCCTCGCCGGTGACCGTGTACGGCTGTCCGTCGAGGATGGTGTCCGTGACCACGGTGACCTCGCCGGTCTCACAGTCCGTGATGACGTTGCGGAGGAACTGCACCGCGCAACCGGTCTGGTCGTAGACCACTGCGGCGTTGAACGCGGACAGCTGCCACGCGGTGTGGCGTGGCGGCGGGCAGTTGGCCCCGCTGTCGTCGTAGGCGTCGAATGCCACCACGACGGCGATGTTCCCGGCGGCCAGGTCGGCGGCCGGGACGTCGGCCTCCACGGTGAGCGTCCCTGCCCACCCAACGGGCGTGTTGTTCGGAGGGCGAGGGCTACGCGATTCGCTTCGCCGGTGCCGTTGTGGAGGCCGAGGAAGCCTGTGACGGCGCAGCCGACGTCCGAGCCGAGCTGGGTGGCGTCGACCGTCACGGTCACGTGGGCTGTGCCGTCGTCGCATGCCGGCCGGGGCGCCTGGATGGTGGCGGCAGCGGTCCGTACGGTTCCGGTCGTGCCGGGCTGTGGCCCGGCGGTGGCGGGGAGGGTGAGTGTGCCGCCGTCCCACAGGGTTGGGGCCCCGGCCGTGGCCACGCCCGTGGTGTACGGGTAGTAGGGCGCTGGCGGGGTGTCGGTGATGGTCGGGCTCGGCGTGCCGTCGGTGGGCAGGTCGCACAGGAGGAGCGTGCTGGTGTTCCGGCACGGCGGCGTGCACTGGCCGACTACGCCCACGGCGGCGTACGGGGTGGTGCCGTCGAGGGTGGTGTCCTCGGTGCCGGTGAGGGTGCCGTCGCAGCTGTAGGTCAGGTGCCGCAGGAAGGCAGTCACGGTGCCGCCGCTGTCGGTGTCGCACAGCGGCAGCGTCTCGACGTCCGTGCACGTGCCGGGAACGACAGTGCCGCCGCCCGTGGACGCGCACTGTGCGGCCTGCCCTGTGACGGTGTACAGGTCGCCGTCGAGGGTGGTGTCCGTGACGGCGAGGACAGCGCCGGTGGCACAGTCGGTGGTGATCGTGCGGAGGAACTGCGCGCCGCAGCCGTCGGTGTCGTAGGCGTACGCGGCGGTGAAGTTCCGGGCCTCCCACTGGCGTTGGTCCGGCGGCGGGCACGTCGCGGTCTGGAACGCCTCCACGTCGAGCCAGACCGCGACGTCGCCGGCGGCCAGGTCCGCCGCGGGGACGTCCGCCTCGATGGTCAGCGTCTGGGGTACGCCGACGGGGGTGTTGAAGAGGCTGGTACCGGACGCGAGGACCGACCCGTCCGTGTGGAAGAGCCGGAAGCGGCCTGCGCCGGAGCAGCCTGCACCAGGGCCGAAGTTCTCGACCACGACGGACAGCGACAGGTGCGCGGTGCCGGCGTTGCAGCCCGGTGCGTCCGCCTGCAGCGTGGCGGCGACGAACCGGTGGACCTGAGTGATGACGCCCGGGTTGGTCGAGACGTCCGGGCCGAAGGTGATCGTTCCGCCGACCAGAGCGTGGCTCCGCCGCCTGGCCGGGCGATGAAGTCGCCGTTCGGGATGTCCGCGATGAACTGCTGCGGCGTGTCCGTCGCGACAGGGACGCCGGTGGATGGCTCGTCGTCGGGGAGGTCGCACAGCAGCAGCGTGTTCGCGTTGCTGCACGGTTCCGCGCACACGCCGACGGTGCCGGTGGCGGCGTACGGCGTGCCGTCCAAGCCGTAGTCCGTGTGCCCGTTGATCAGGCCAGTGGTGGCATCGCGCCGGTAGTCCCGCAGGAACGCGACCGCAGTGCCGTCCGCCTGGACGTCGCACAGGACGGTCAGGTCCAGGTCCGCGGCGGGCGTCCCGGTGCCGCCCGGACAGATGCTCAGTTCCCCCTGGAGCGTGTAGGTGTTGCCGGTGCCCGGGTCGACCAGGCGCACGGAGGACAGGGAGCCGTCCGGGTTGTACTCGTACTCCACGAGCACCAGGCCGAGGACGTCGCCGGTTGCCGGGTCCACATCACAGAGCAGCCCGGCGAGTTCGAACGCCCGGGAGTCCCCGCACGCGGCGGCGCCGACCGGGGGCGCCCCGGCGGAGAAGGTGCCGGTGGTGAGGTTGATCCACCCGTCCTGGGTGACCACGCCGTCACAGTCCCGGGTGACGACCACAGCGATCGGCGTGCCGTCGGCCAGGCACAGGCCGAGGGTCGCGGCCGGGGCGGCCTGCTCCGCGCAGGGTGTTGAGCCGCCGTCAGTTCCGGCGCCTGGCGGCGAAAGTGGAAGCGATCAACGCGGTTGCTGCGGTGATGACCACAGCCAGCGTCGCCGTGGCCTCCGGGAACCACCGCGCTCCGGAGCACCGGCCGGTGAACCGGCCGCCGGTCATCGTCCACCACTTCAAGTGGCGCGCTGGCGTACGACAGGACGTGGAACGGCGGGCAGCCCACTCGGCGGACGGCACGTGGCGGACGGCTTCCCCGGCCCGGCTGGCCGAGGCCCGGCGTCTGCTGGACCATCTGCGGCGGCACGGCGGCAGGATCGGCGTCGACTCGGCGGAGGACCTGCTCTTCCGGCCGGTGTCGCTCGATACGGTCCCCGGCTGGTGGGAGGAGGAGGCCACCCGGCTGGTCAACACGTGGCGGCCCCCAGCAGCAGGAGCGGGTCAGAACGAGCCAGGCTCGATGATCTCCTCGCCTTCATCCTGAGGGGGCTCGAACCGGACGTAGAAGTCATCCAGGGCCGACTCCGTCACAGCAAGAGCATTGGCGTCCCCGCGCCTGTTGCGCTCGTCGAGGCGGCGCAGCAACTCGGCCCGCTCGACGGGGAAGTACAGCAGCCGCCACCGGCCGCCGACGGACTGCACAAGCTTCTTCCACTCCTCGCGGTCGGAGCGCAGCCACAGGCCGTGATCGAGGACCACATCCCTGCCGGCCGCGAGGAGCCCGGCCAGGCGCTCGCGGACCTCGGCGACCACCGGGGCCTCCAGCTCGAAGTACTGGCGTTCCGGGTAGTCGACGCCGTACCGACCGTGCCGCTCGAATACCAGCTCATCGACGGACAGCCGAACCGCCCCGACCGGCTCCAGCCGCCGCTTCGCGTATGTCGTCTTACCCGACCCGGTCAGCCCGACCAGCAGATACACCACGGGCTCTGGCTCCTGGCCGGTTGTCGGGCTCGGCGCGGCCTTCACCTGCACTGTCCTCCTTCGCCGCGGGGATGCACCTGAGGCCCAGCTTGCCACCATCCATGCAGCCCGTGCGGCGCAACGGCCGCACCTCACCCATGGGGAACCATCGTGATCCCATCGCTCGCGCTCCGCGTACTGCGCGCGTACGTCCGGCACGCTCCTGGCCATCTCGGGAAGCCGTGGCTGGCCGGACATCTGAACACCCTGCTCAAGGAACACCCGCTCACGACGACCGCCCGCACCGGCTCGGGCATGGTCTTCCCGGTGGTGACCAGTGACGACATTCCAGCGGTACCTGTACCTGTTCGGCGTGTGGGAGCCGCACCTGACCGCGTTCATCTCCGGCCGGCTCACGCCCGGGGACACCTTCGTCGATGTCGGCGCGAACATCGGCTACTACAGCGTGCTCGCCTCCCGGCTCGTCGGCCCGACCGGCCGCGTGGTGGCTGTCGAACCCTCCCCCGACTTCCACCAAGCGCTGGTCGCGAACGTGCAGGGCAACGGCTGCGGCAACGTCCGTACGGTCAACGCCGCCGTCTCCGACAGCCCTGGGCGGATGACGTTCTATCTGGAGCGCTCCACGAACCTCGGCGGCACCACCGCTGTCCGCCCGCGCACCGTGGAGTCGTCGTTCGAAGCCGACGCGGCGCCGCTTCCCCGGCTCGTACGCGAGGAGGAACTGGCCACCGCCCGCCTGATCAAGAGCGACGTAGAGGGCGGCGAGGCTGGGGCGGTACACGGGCTGCTCCCGGCGCTCCCCCGGCTCCGGGATGACGCTGAGATCCTCGTCGAGGTCACTCCACGCCTCCTGGCCAAGCAGGGCCAGACCGTGGACGACGTCCTGGGGCCGCTGCGCGAGCACGGATTCCACGTGTACCGGATCGCCAACGACTACGCGGCGGCCAGCTACCCGGGGGCGGTGCGCCGGCCTGTGCCGCCCGTGCGCTGGAGGGAGCCGATCACCGAGATGACCGACCTCGTTCTGTCCCGCACGAAGGCCGAGGTCCTCCCGCCGATCCGGTGAGAGTCGCGCGGTCAGGCGCTGGTCGGGCCCCTCAGAAGCTGTCACATCCTCTTTCTGCAGGTCATGGCATTGTGATGTGTGATCATGATCCGGTCTGCCGTTCGGCTGGTCGTCGATGGACGGGCGACCGAACGGCAGTAACGGATGCCGCACCCACGGCACAACCGGGGCCCGGCGTCGTCGTCCGTGACCACGACCGGCCTCGGCCGGGGCACCGCGTCCCTGCCCATGCAGGCCACCGTACGACCGACGTCGTCGCCGAGGGCAAGGTCGTCGCCCAAGACACCGGCTTCAGGCACCTCGAACGAGTTCCGGCGCCTGAAACCTGCGCAGGTCAGCGCCTCGTCTCAGGCTCAGCGGTTCGGGCGCCGCCGGGCGACGAGGGCAGCGATGTCGTCGTGGAGCTCGCCGCCGCTGTAGGTGATCAGGTCGCGGTGGAGATGGTCGAGGAGTTGGTGGGGCGCCTCGCCGCTCCATGAGCGGATGCGTTCGGCGAGGGGGTAGAAGGCGCCGGAGCAGTCGCGTGTCTCAGTGACTCCGTCGGTGTACAGCAGGAGCTGGTCTCCGGGGTGGAAGGGGGCGAGGTCGACGTGGTACCCGTCGCTCATCAGCATGCCCAGGTTGAGCGGCGGCGAGGGAGCGGCGGGCTGCAGTTCCCGGACCTCGCCGCGGTGCATCAGTAGCGGGGGCGGGTGGCCGCAGGTGACGGTCCGGACGACCGGTTCGTCGTCCGGGATCTCGGCGAGGAGCGCAGTGATGAAGCGTTCAGCGATCTCCGAGCCCGGGACCCCCGGGTACTGGGACGCGTGGCGGCTCATGCTCGTCTCCAGGCGGCACGCGAGGTGGGGCAGGTCGGGCGCGTCGTGGGCGGCCTCGCGGAAGGCGCTGAGCAGCGTCGCGGCCGTCCGCACCGCGAGCAGGCCCTTGCCGCGTACGTCGCCGATGAGCAGCCGTACGCCGTGCGGGGTGCGTATCGCCTCGTACAGGTCGCCGCCGATCCGGGCTTCCGCCGCGGCGGCCAGGTAGAGGCTCTCGAGCGTGACGTGCCCGAGGTGTCGCGGTACCGGATGCAGCACCGCCAGCTGGGCGGTCTCGGCCACCGAGCGGACCTGAACCAGCTGATGGGCACGTCGGCCCAGCAGACGGTTGAAGAAGACGGCGAATGCCGCAATCGCCACGAGGGTGGCCAGCTCAGAGTAGGCGGTCGCATCCCGCAGCCCATTGAAGTCCACCATCAGGCCGACAAAGATGGCGCACGCGCCCACTCCGGTGAGCACGGTCCCCCGCAGGGACAGCAGCGCGGCGGCAGAAACCATGGCCGTGGCGAGGAAGGCATCCGGCCTCACATCGCGGGGTGTGAAGAGGCCGAAGAGCAGGCCGCCGAACAGCAGCAGAGCAGGCAGCACGGGCAGCAACCTGTCCCGCGCACCGGCGCTGTGCGGGACTCCGCGTTCCTGAGGAGACCTCGCCACCGTGCCGCTCCCTCGCACAGGTCGAGCGGCAGCCTGGGCCCGGAAGCCAGGCCACCGATTTGGGTAATTTTATCGCCCTTCGCCCGTAGCCCACGAACAATCCGGTGACCTGGTGGTGACGCGCAGCCATCACCAGGTCACCGTGCCGTTCGGGGACGAGATCGATGGAGAAGATGCGCAGAAGGTCACCGGGGTTCATCTTCGGTGAGCTCCGGTTCCATGCCGCCCATGAGGGCCGCGATCGCTCTCCTGACCAGTTGAGCAGCAGCCAGCCCCTCTCGCAGCCGCCTGAAGATCCTTCCATTACCGTTCGGGCGCCCGCCCATCGACGCCCAACCCAACGTCAAGCGGGATCGCTACCGCGCGTCACGACCCCGTGACCTGCGAAAAGAGGATGTGACACAGCTTCTCAGCGCGTCGAGATCCGGTACTCGTCCACGGAGTACGACTCCCGCTGATCCTCCTGTGGCTGGGCCGCGCTCCGACGCTGGAGGGGCGTCGGGCCGGCTGCGTCCCGGCGGTTGTCATTCCGGAGCGCGCGCTCCCGGTTCGGGTACGTACGGTGCGCCACGCCTTCCAGCATGTCAGAGGGTTACGGCTCCTCTGGCCAGCTCGTCAACCGGAAGCCCGCCGCTTGGGTTCCGGCGCGGCTGACCATAGGCGGCGGGCTGCTCCTGGTCGGCTCGGGCGCGTTCTGCCAGGCCGTGCTGGACGCGGGCACGAGCTGGACGGTGCTGGTGCCCGGCCTCGTCCTGGTCGGCGTCGGCACGGGCTTCGTGTCCCCCGCCATCGCGGGCGCCGCGCTCGCCGCCGTACCGCCGGAGCGGGCGGGCATGGCGGGCAGCGCGGTGAACACGGTCCGCCAGCTGGGGTACGCGCTCGGGGTCGCCGTCTTCGGCACGGTGCTGACCTCCCGCATGCAGGACACTCTCTCGCACGACGCGGCCCACACCCTGGCCGGCGGCGGCGCCGGGGCACTGCGCGGCCCTCTCTCCGAGCACACCCTGCGGGCCGCGTTCGCCTCGGGGCTGGACTCGGCGTCGGTGGCGGCGGGCGTGACGGGGATGGTCGCCGGTGCGCTGGTACTGGTGTTGGTGCGGACGCCGCGCGCTGTGACGGACACGGCCGAGGCACCGGCGAAGCGGGCGGCGGCGTCCCGCGCATGACACCGGTGAGGGCCCGGTCATGACACCGGCGGAGCCGGTTCCGGAGCCACCGGGACCGGCTCCGGCGGAAGCCGCACGGCACGGAATCGGAACATCCGTGTCCGGTATTCGGCGCCCCGTGCCCCGTAGGAGGGTCGTACAGATTCCGTGGAGATTACGGGGCCGAAACTTACGCGAGCGTAGGGAAGATGTCCGGTCCCTTCCCCTTGTGCGGGCATTTTCTCGACTGACCAGTGCATATGCCGCACCCTCCGGCGCTTTGACCCCTCTCCCGCCCGGCCGCTGGGTGGGGTAGCTTCCAAGGCGCTGTGCGGAGCGCCACTAGGAGCGGGATTGCGCGAGTTCACCAACCCTCCGTTGGCGTCGGCGCCGCCGGTGGGCGGCCTGGCCGACGTCGTGTTCGACCATGCCCAGGAGGACCCGCTGCGGGCCGCGTTCGGCCGCAAGGACGAGAACGAACAGTGGCGCGATGTGACGGCCGCCGAGTTCCGCGACGAGGTCCTCGCCCTTGCCAAGGGACTGCTCGCCCAGGGAATCCGATTCGGCGACCGAGTCGCGATCATGTCCCGTACCCGCTACGAATGGACACTCTTCGACTACGCCTTGTGGACGATCGGCGCCCACGTCGTCCCCATGTACTCGACGTCCTCGGCCGAGCAGGTCTTCTGGATGCTGCACGACGCACAGGTGTCGGCCGCGGTGGTCGAGCACGAGGACCACGCGATGACCATCGCCACCGTGATCGACCGGCTACCCCAGCTGCACAAGCTCTGGCAACTGGACTCGGGCGCGGTGCAGGAGCTCTACGAGGCGGGCGCGGGCATCGACGACGAGGTGGTGCACCGGCACCGGCGCGCCGTCACCCCCGAGTCGATCGCGACGATCATCTACACCTCGGGCACCACGGGCCGCCCCAAGGGCTGCGTCATCTCGCACGCCAACTTCATGGCCGAGGCGAGCACGGTCATCGGGCTCATGGAACCGATCTTCACCTCCAAGCGCGACAACGGTGCGTCCACGCTGCTGTTCCTGCCGCTCGCGCATGTCTTCGGGCGGATGGTCCAGGTCGCGGGAGTCCTCGGGAAGGTCAAGCTGGGCCATCAGCCGCAGATGCATGCCGCCGTGCTGCTGCCCGACCTGGCCGCGTTCCAGCCGACGTTCATCCTGGCGGTGCCGTACATCTTCGAGAAGGTCTTCAACGCGGCCCGCCGCAAGGCCGAGAAGGACGGAAAGTCCGGAGCCTTCGAGAAGGCCGTGGAGGTCGCGGTCCGCTACGCGGACGCGATCGAGGCGAAGGCGTGGGGGATCGGCGCCGGGCCGTCGGCGAGCCTGCGGATGCAGCACCAGTTCTTCGACAAGGTCGTCTACACCAAGATGCGCGCCGCCATGGGCGGCCGGGTCAGACACGCGGTGTCGGGCGGCTCCGCGATGGACCGTCGGCTCGGGCTGTTCTTCGCCGGCGCGGGCATCCAGATCTACGAGGGATACGGGCTCACCGAGACCACCGCCGCCGCGGTCGTCACCCCGCCCGAGCGGACCCGGTACGGGACGGTCGGCCAGGCCATTCCGGGCACGACCGTGCACATCGCGGACGACGGCGAGATCTGGCTGCACGGCGGCAACATCTTCCAGGGCTATCTCAACGACCCCAAGGCCACCGACGCCGCACTGCACGACGGCTGGCTCGCCACCGGCGACCTCGGTTCCCTCGATGAGGATGGCTTTCTCACCATCACCGGGCGCAAGAAGGAGATCCTGGTGACCTCCGGCGGCAAGAGCGTCTCGCCGGGCGTCCTGGAGGAGCGTGTCCGCGACCATCCGCTGGTCGCCCAGTGCATCGTGGTCGGCAACGACCGGCCGTACATCGCGGCGCTCGTCACCCTCGACTCCGAGGCCGTCGAACACTGGCTCCAGATGCGGGGCAAGGCGCGGCTGTCCCCGTCCGACCTGGTGCGCGACCCGGACCTGGAGACCGAGGTGCGGCGTGCGGTGGTCGCCGCGAACACCCTGGTCTCGCAGGCCGAGTCGATCCGTACGTTCCGGATACTGGCGAACCAGTTCACCGAGGAGCACGGGCTGCTGACGCCTTCGCTGAAGTTGAAGCGGAAGGCGATCGAGAACGCGTATGCGACGGAGGTGGAGGCGTTGTACCGGTCATGAGCCCGGTACGACGCCTCCGGTCCGGCTAGTTGATGCTCACCTTGAAGATCTTGTCCGAGCCGTCCGCCGCTCCTCCGTTGTTGTCGCAGTTGGTGGTGGAGAGCCAGAGCTGGTCGGCGCCGGGTACCTTGGTGACCGTGCGCAGGCGGCCGTAGGTACCGACGTAGTACGCCGTCGGCGTGCCGACGTTCTCCGTGTCGCCGGTGATGGGGACGCGCCACAGCCGTTCGCCGCGCAGGGACGCCATGTAGACGACGTTGCGGACGATCGCGATGCCGCTGGGTGACGCCTCGGAGACGTTCCAGGTCGCCTTCGGGTTGGTCATCCCGGAGATGCTGCAACTGCCCTCGCAGGTCGGCCAGCCGTAGTTGGCGCCCGGTTTGATGAGGTTGAGTTCGTCCTTGGAGCTGTTGCCGAACTCGGCCTCCCACAGACGGCCGTTGCGGTCGAAGGCGAGGCCCTGCGGGTTGCGGTGCCCGTAGCTGTAGACGTAGTTGCCGAACGGGTTGCCGGGGGCGGCCTTGCCGTCCGTCGTCATCCGCAGGATCTTGCCGTTCAACGACGTCTTGTCCTGGGCCAGTTCGGGTGTCTGGGCCTCACCGGTGGAGACGTAGAGATAGCCGTCGGGACCGAAGGCGAGGCGTCCGCCGTTGTGGTAGCGGTTCTTCTTGATGCCCTGGAGGAGGATCGTGTAGTCGGTGAGGGAGCTGCCGTCGTAGGTCATGCGCACGACGCGGTTGCCTTCGGAGGCCGTGTGCATGAAGTACACGTAGTGGTTGGTCGCCCACTTCGGGTCGACGGCCACACCCAGCAGTCCGCCCTCGCCGTTCGTGGTGACGGCGTTCGGCACGGTTCCGACCTGGGTCCTCGTGCCGTCCTTGGCGACCTTCCAGACCCGGAAGTCGTCCCGCTCGGTGACCAGCGCCGTCTGCCCGTCGGGCATCCAGTACGTGCCCCACGGGATCGTCCAGCCGCTGGAGACGGTCCCGATGGACGAGGGGACCCCGCCGTCGGTGGCACAGGCCTTGGTCGTGAAGGTGACCGTGTTGCTCTGCGGCGACACGTTGCCGGCCGCGTCGCGCGCCACCACGTTCAGCGTGTACGGGCTGTTGCAGGCGAGTCCGGTGAGCGTGGTCGACGTACCGGTGACGCTCTTGTAGACCGTCGTGTCGCTGCGCACGTCGTAGCCGACGACCGCCTTGTCGTCGGTCGAGGCGCCCCAGCTCAGGTCTGCGCTGGTGGCCGTGACGTTCGAGGAGGTGAGGGTGCCGGGTTTGCCGGGCGGGGTGGTGTCGGAGCTGGGCCGAGTCGTGCAGTCGACGACCGGGCTGGCCTGGGAGGCGTTGCCGGCGGCGTCGCGGGCGATGACGGTGAGGTTGTAGGTGGTGTTCGGACTCAGGCCGGTGAGCACCTTGGAGGTCGCGTCGCCGGCCGCCTCGCCGAGCTTGTTGCCGTGCTCGTAGAGGTCGTACGCGGCCACGCCGACGTTGTCCGTGGAGGCGCCCCAGGAGAGGGTGAGGGCGTCCTCGCCGATGGCCGAGCAGCTCGGCTGGCCGGGTCGCGACGGGGCCTGGGTGTCCGCCGAGGCACCGACGCTGACGCGGTCGAGGTTGGGACCGCCGTTCGCCGTGGTGGCGGTCGCGCGGATCTTGTTGGAACCCGCGTCGAGCTGGACGTTCACACTCTTCGTCGCCCAGGTGTTCCAGTCGGTGGTGGCCGGGAAGGAGACCCCGGAGGCGACGACCGTGCCGTTGACGGAGAGGTCCATCGGGCGGTCGGTGCTCGTGCCGTTGGCGTAGCGCAGGGCCAGCGAGGAGGTGCCGGCCGTGGCCGCGCTCACCGTGAACTCCACATATGAGCCGGAGATGTTGGTGTAGTCGACGAAGCCGGTGCCGGTGTAGCCGGTGTGGTTGGTGGCGACGGCGCCCTGCGAGATCGTGGCGTCCTCGGCCTGGTAGTCGGTGGCCGCCTGCGCCGCCGTGCCGGTCAGTGCGACGAGCGGCACGGCCAGGACGAGCGAGAGGCACCAGGGCAGCGCTCTGTTGAGTTTCATGGGTTCGTCCCCTCAGCCCGTGTACTGGGCGAAGACCTTGAGGTAGTCGTACGGCTGCTGCGACACGCCGCTGCAGGAGTCACCGTCGGAGCCGGAGCCGCAGGCCCGGTCGCGGTTCACCGACCAGTAGGTGAGACGCCCGATGTGGTGCTGCTGGGCGTAGGCGAGCATGGTCTTGAAGTCGGCGACGCGGACCAGTTCGCCGGAGTCGTCGGTCTTGCCGTTCATGGACGACAGGCCGATGTGCGCGTACGCCGTCGCGTCGCTGTATCCATAAGCCGACTTGACCCGCGCCTTGAGGCCGTCCATGGCCTGGGTGGTGAGCGTGCCCATGTTCGTGGTGCCGCCGCCGAAGTCGAACGGCATGATGCACCAGATGTCGTTCGCCAGGCCCGAGGCGGCACCCCGCTTGATCATGTCGACGCCGGTGGAGTCCGGGCCGCTGGTCGTCGTACCGAACGTGATGATCGTCTTGAGCCCGGAGTTGTTGGCCTTCACGATCTTCAGCGCGTCGATCACGCGTTGCCGGACGGTGGCGTTGCTCCACTCGGTGTTCTCGATGTCGATGTCGATGACCTTGAGGCCATAGGCGTTGATGACCTTCTGGTAGGCACCCGCGAGCGCCGAGGCGCTGGAACACTTCTCGCCGAGCTTGGCGCCGCTCCAGCCGCCGATGGAGACGACGACGTCACCGCCGGCCGAGCGGATCGCGTTGATCTTCGACTGGTCGTTGCCGCCGGTCAGCGGGCGCGAGCCGTCCCACTTCGGGTTGCAGGAGCCGTCGGAGAGGACGAACGCGAGCGTGAACCACTTCACCCCGGTCGCCGACATGACCGACGTCGGGTTCTGCGGGCTGCCCCAGCCGAGGTACTCGTAGGGCGCCACCGCCATGCCGGGTGAGGCCGCGGCGGCCTTCGGGGCGGTGCTCACCGGCTTCACCCGGATCAGGCGTGTCTCCCCCGGGCGCAGGGTCGCGCTGTACGAGTCGGCGATCGTGCCCTTGTGGGAGCCCGACCACAGGTCCGTGACGTCACCGGAGCCGGTGAAGCCGACCTGCGACCAGTTCACACCGACCGTGGAGTTGCCCGACGTGCCGGTGTTGAAGAGGGCGACGACGTACTGGCCGTCGCTCTCCTTCTTGCTCCAGACCTGCTTGACGCCACTGCTGACGATCCGTTTCGCGGCGACGCCGTCCTGGTCGACGCCGATGAGGCGGTCGTTGGTCAGCATCGGCTTGTCGACGGAGTCGAGGTTCGTCAGGTCCGTGCCGAGGAGCAGGGGCGCGCCCGCCATCGCCCACAGGGTGAAGTGCGAGCGGCGCTGGTCCGCGGTGAGGCCCACCTGGTCGCCGTTGCCGATCTCCAGCGAGTCGAGGTCGTTCCAGCCGCCCGGTCCCGCATACGCCTGCCAGTTGGCGGCCGAGGTGAAGCGGGCGGAGACGTGGGACCAGTCGGTCAGCGGATAGCCGCTGCCGTTCGCGCCCGAGCCGCAGTAGCACTCGACGTCGCCCTGGGTGCGCCAGCTGTTCGCCAGGGACTTCCAGGTGGAGGCATCGGCGATCGGCAGGTTGTTGGAGAGGGCGAAGGTGATGGGCCGGCCGGTGGCCCGCAGTGCCTTGTCCCAGGCCTGGACGTCGGGGATGTCGGCACTGCCCACGCCGTCGATCTTCAGGTAGTCGACTCCCCAGGAGGCGAACTGCTTGGCCCATGAGTTCACGAACTCCTGGGCGCCCGGCTTCCCGTAGTCGATGTAGTACATGTTCTTGCAGTTGTAGTTCTTCTCGGTCTTCGAGGTGTCCGCGATGTCGGCCGCGTGGTGCGAGGTCCCCTCGATCGGTGTGTTCTTGGTGACGGCGTTCTTGGCGATGCCCGGCGTGACGTAGAAGCCGAACTTCAGTCCCTTGGAGTGGATGTAGTCGGCCAGCGCCTTGATCCCGGAGGGGAATTTGGCGGTGTCGACGCTCCAGCGTCCGTAGGAGTCGACGACGAATCCGTTCGCGTCGCACTTCTGCCAGAAGTCGTCGAGGTTGATGTGGACGAAGCCGTGGTCCTTGAGCCCGCTCGCGACGAGCGCGTCTGCCTGGGCCTTGATCTTCGCCTCGGTCGGCCAGCGGCGCACGAAACTCCAGCTGCTCCAGCCCATGGCGGGGCGGAGGGACTGACCGTTGTCCGAGTAGGTGCCGAACGAGGGCGGGGACGTGGACCTGGACGTGGCCGCCGGAGTGGCGTACGACGTGCCGATCCAGGCCTCGTCGATCCGCAGCCGCTTGTAACGGGTGGTGTCGGTGGACGCGGCCCAGGTGCTGTCGACTTCGAGGCGTACGTAACGGGCGTTGGCGGCGGTCAGGTCGATCCCCTGGATGCCGCGACGGCCGGCGAGCTGACCGGTCTTGACCGCGCTGCCCCAGGTGGCCCCGTCGTTGCTGAGGAACACCTTGTAGTCCTTGATACGTGCGGACTGCTCGGTGTCGGAGCGCGCGTAGGCGACGGAGTCCTCGCGCTGGTTGAGGCCGATGTACTGGACCTTCTTCGCGCTGCCGAGGTCGAAGGTGAGGTTGACGGGCAGCGTCTTGTTGCTGTCCCAGTAGGTGAGGTAGTCGCCGTCGCCCGCGGCCGCCGCGCCGTGACCGCTCGCCGAGGCGCTCGCGGACATCGTGACGCCGGACGCGATGCCCTGGCGGCCACCCGTGGTGACCTTGAAGACGGTGTCGTACGGGTCCCAGTTCGCCAGGCCGCTCAGGGTGAGCACGCCGCCCGACTGGGACCACGGAACGGCCGCCCCAGTACGGAGGTTGGTGACGGAGGCGATGCGGTAGCCGTTGTCGCGGATGCGCAGGGTGCCGGTGCTGGGCGGGGTCAGTACGTGGATGTAGTGGAGGTCGGGGTCGGTCTTGCTGACCGTGGTGACGCCGTGGGCCCCGTCGTTCCAGAAGCCGGGCTTGAGGCCGCCGTACATGTAGCCGCCGCCCTCGGTGCCGTGCAGCGATTGCCAGATGGGGCCGAGGTAGGAGTTGGCGAAGTTGTTGAAGGCCTCCTGGTTCGACGGGAACTTGCCGTTGACCTGCGCGGTCTCGGCCATCAGCGCCTTCACGGACGAGCCCGCGTTGGTGATCAGCCGGCCGAGGGTGAGCATCTTGTCGACGGACGGGTTGGAGCCGTCGTACCACCACGCCCCGCTCGACGGGAGCTTGAAGTCGGCCTCGGTGAGGCGGGGTTGGGCCGTGTAGACGGCCTGGGGGTAGTCGTAGGACGGGTTCATGCCCGTCTTCTGCTCATTGCTGATCATGTCCATGATCGGCGTGTCTTCGTTGTTGTTGCTGAGCGTGTAGTTCGGGCGCTTCTGCTGGATCTGCGCGTAGAGGTCGTGGCTCTCCCAGTACGCGTTGTCGTTGTCGATCCAGAAGCCGCCGAGGTCCGGATAGCGGTCCATGACCTCGAAGAAGTTGTCGTAGCTGAAGCGGCCGAAGCCGTCGCGGGTGGTGAGGTCGACGTCGGTGCCCTTGTAGGCGGAGTACGCGGCCGAGTCGAGCCATTCGTGACCGCCCTCGTCGTGCCACTGGGGGTCGTCGGTCATATAGAGGACGACCTTGAGACCCTTGGCCTTGGCTGCCGTGATCAGCTCACCGAGAAAGTCCCGCTTGGTGGAGCAACTGCCGGGGATCTTCGAGGGCCAGGGGCGGGCGTAGCCGAGGCGGCTGTGGAAGGTGGCGAGGACGAGGTACTGGGTGTGCAGTTTCTGGGCCTCGTTCACCCAGTAGTCGGGGGTCCAGCCGCCGTTGGTGACGTCGTTCTCCCAGGCGGTGCAACTGGTGTGGGCGGGGGCGGTGCGTTCGCCCCAGTGCAGGAAGAGTCCGCCGACGGAGCCGCGCAGGAAGGCCTGGCGGGGGTTTTCGAGGTCGAGCGGCTTCACACCTGTGTGCGGCTGCTGCACGGCTTTGGTCGTCACCGCCGTGCTCTTGGCTGCCGTACCGCAGTTCTCGCTGGAGCCGCTGTTGGAGACCCTCAGCGTGCCGCCCGAGGTGTTGTGGCTGTCCGTCAGGCAGTAGCCGGTGACGTTCTGGAAGCCCATGTCGTGGGGTGAGTTGCTCCCCCGCTGGGCCGTGAACCGGGTGATCCTGATCCCGTTCGCGGCGTTCGCGATGAAGGCCGGGCGTCCGTCGTCGGCCGCGTACTTCACCGAACTGTCCGTGAAGGTGACGTTGTCGGCGTTGTGGAGGTACCAGCCGTACGCGGGCCGCGTGCCGATGGCCTTCGGGTTGTAGTCGCCCGGGTCGTTGCTCGGCACGGCGGTGGACATGGTGCCGTTGCCGCCGGGAACGGTGATGTTGACGTTGGTGAAGGTGACCCCGTTGATCCGGTGGCCGCTCTCGCCCCACAGCGTCGGGCTGAAGGACGGACTCACCCCGGTCGCCGTGATGTTGTCGTACGTGACGTTGCTGATCGAGCCGACGCCGGGACTGTTGCCGCAGCGCTTTCGGGTGCCGATCTTCTGCATGATCGGCGAGTGGACGCCGGTCATGGTGATGTCTCGGTAGTGGACGTCGGAGATCTTCGCGCCGTCCATGGAGACCATACCGAGCCCGGACTTGTCGGAGCCCTCGATGCGGATCTTGGCGAACTGGTAGTCGGAGAAGTCGCCGCAGGTCTCGGAGCCGAACATCAGGGCGTTGCAGCACACCGCCGACAGATAGGAATCGCTCACCCGCACATGGCCGTTGGGGAGCTTGGCGCCGAGCGCGTAGTCGCTCTTGAAGACGAGGGCGTCGTCGTTGGCCTTGATGTCGGCGTTCGTGACCGTGACGTTGGTCGTGCTGATGATGTTCCAGCCGTCGCGGTCGCTCGCGGTGTCGATGGTCAGGTGGTCCGAGGTGACGTTCGTACAGCCGTTGATGAGGGCCGCGAAGTGCCCGCCGCGCCGCAGGGTGAGGCCGTCGCCGAGGTGCAGGCCGTCGCAGCGGGTCAGCGAGAGGATCTTGTCGGCCTCGCCGGACTTGGGGTTGCCGGTGATGAGGTTGCCGAGGCCGTCGATGACGCCCTCGCCCACGAACCCGATGTTCTTCAGCTTGTCGCCGTAGATCATCGCGTTGTGGAAGTGGCTGTGCCCGTAGTCCTGGTAGGCGTCGTTGGGATTGGCCTCGGGCGGGTCGTAGGTGTCCGCGCTGGAGCCCTGGATCGTCGCGCCCTTGTCGACCTGGAGCGTGACATCACTCTTCATGTGGATGGTGTTCTTGGACTTGTACTGGCCGGCCGGGAAGCGCACCGTGCCGCCGCCGGCCGCGTTCGCCGCGGTGACGGCCTTGTTGATGGCGGGGGTGTCGTTGGTGGAGCCGTCGCCCTTGGCTCCGTAGGCGTGGACGTCGAAGACGGCGGCGTGGGGCGCTTCGGCGGACGTGGACGTGGACGTAGGTGCGGTGGCGGTTCGGGGGGCCGCGAGGGCCTCGGGGTGGGTCAGGCCGAGTACGACGGCGAAGGCGAGGAAGACGCTCGCCGACCAACTCCGCTTTCTCATAGGGGGTTTCATGGAACGGCTCCTCACACCAGTTGGTAGCCGCGCAGGTTGGTCAGCAGCAGGTAGCAGTCCTGCAGGGACCCGGAGGTGTCGCCGAGGGACCGGTAGATGCCCCACTTGGGGCGCACCCGGTCGGCGAGGAAGGTGTCGACGCCGGACTTGGACGCGTCGATGACGGTGGTGGAGCCGTTCTTGAGGATCCAGCGGATGGTGCCCGCGGAGCCGTTGCCGACCTTGATCTGGAAGTCGACGTCGATCCATTTGTTCTGCAGCGGCTCCAGATCGGTGCGGCCGACGAGGATGTCGTCGATCGCGAGCTTCAACTCGATGGTCTGCACCCCGTTCACCCGCCGCAGTGACTGCACGACGATCGGCGAGGTGCCGGTGCCGGGCTGCTTCATCTGCATGATGTGGGTGAAGGTGGTGGTCGCCTTCAGCGAACTCGGGATGTACATCGAGTACGTGACCCGCCAGGTCTGGCCCACGGTCCACTTGAGGTAGTCACTGCCGCTGCCGTTACGCAGGCCCGTGACTTCTTGGCGCTGGCGGTCCGTCGAGGTGTCGCGGTCGACGGTATGCATGTTGAAGCGCCAGTTGTCGCCGGTGGCGAAGATGTGCGGCCGGCCCGCGGGGTGCGAGTCGGCGCGGTCGTCCTCGATCGTCTCGAAGGCGCCGAGCTTGTCGCTGCTCGCCGATGGGGACCACTTCAGCTGCCAGGAGGCGGCGTGGGCGGCGGTGGCCGTCGCCGGGATGCCGACCGCGGCTCCGGCGGCGCCGCCGAGCGCCGCGCCGAGCAGGGTTCTTCTGGTGGTGCTCATGGCTGACTCACCTCGTCCTGAGTGGGTGGGCTGTGAGCTGTTCGTTCATGATCAGAAAGGCGCCGAGGCCGTGGAAGTCGTTCGTGGCCCGGTCGCGGGCGATGTAGTACGCGTAGTCGCCGACGTTGGTGCCGATGGAGATGTCGGTGAGGTTGGTGCGGCCGTCGGAGCCGACCGAGATCCTGGCGAGGACGCCCTGGTAACCGCGCCCGGCGACGGACGCGTAGTGCGGGTCGAGGTAGCCCTGCTGGGCGCCGCGCGAGAGGGCGTAGGTGAACATGCTGGAGCAGGACGTCTCGGTCCAGTTGTCGCTGCGGGCACCCTTGTCGATCACCTGGAACCAGCGGCCGGTGGCCGGGTCCTGGTACTTCTCCAGACCCGCGGCCAACCTCCGTAAAATGCCGACCAGTTGGACCCGTCGTGGATGGTTGACCGGGATCGCGTCGAGTACGTTGACGATCGCCATCGCGTACCAGCCGACCGCCCGGCACCAGTGCTCCGGGGCGAGACCGGTCGCAGGGTCCGCCCAGCTCGCCGTCTTCGACTCGTCGTAGGCATGCTTCAACAGGCCGTTCGTCACCTGGAGATGGCTACCGTAGACGTAGAGCTGCTTGGCGGCCTCGTCGTTCGCGTAGGTCGCGTCCCCGAACTCCTTGCCGTACTCGACGAGGAACGGGTTCACCATGTAGACGCCGTCCGACCAGAGTTGGTGGGCCCGACTGCTGGTGTCGGCGTGCCAGAAGCCTCCGTCGGCGGTGCGTGGGTAGGTGTTCAGACGGTTCCGGATCTTCAGGGCCGCCTTGCGGTAGCGGTCCTGGCCCGTCTCGTGGTGCAGGATCGTCAGCAGTCGGCCCGCCTGCATGCTGTCGAGGCTGTTGAAGCTCTGGCTGATCGAACCGTCGCTCGACACGAAGCGGTCGACGTAGCTCTTGATGTAGGCGAGATAGCGGGCGTCGTGGGTGCGCTTGTAGGTGAGGTACTGGCCGTAGAGGTACAGCCCGACCGGGTACGACCAGCCGCCGATCGTGCTCGGGGTGTAGCGGGCCATGGTCGAGTCGATCAGTGCGACGGACCAGTCCCGGGCGGCGACGGGCCTTCCAACAGGTGCTTGGGGCCACGGTGCCGGGGGTGCGGTGGCGGCCACCGTGGTCAGGCCGGCGGTGGTGAGCACGCCCGCCATCAGCGCTGCCCGCAGTCGTCGTCTCATGTTCCTCCCTCTCGGTAGGCGTAGGCGGAGTTCCTGAGCGGTGCCTCGTCGACGAGCGCGCGGACGAGGTGGTGGTCGGGTGCGTGGCGGCAGGCCGGGTCGGTGCGGGAGGCGTCGCCGGTGAGCGCGTACGCCTGACAGCGGCAGCCGCCGAAGTCGGTCGTGCGCAGGGCGCAGCCGCGACAGGGGTCAGGCATCCAGGCCTCGCCCCGGTAGGCATTGAAGGCCTTCGACTCGCGCCAGATCCAGTCGAGGCGGTGTGTGCGCACGTTCGGCGCGTCGAGTGCGGGGAGTGTCGCGGCGGAGGGGCACGGGAGCGCGGTGCCGTCCGGGGCGACGGTCAGGGAGACTGCTCCCCAGCCACCCATGCAGGGTTTCGCGGTGGCGTCGAGAAGGTCGGGGGCTACCCAGACCAGTTCGAGGCAGCCGGTGAGTTGTTCGCGCCGGCGGCGCACGGTGACGCGGGCCCGTTCGGCCTGGTCCCGGGTCGGCAGCAGGGCGGTGCGATTGCGGGAGGCCCAGCCGTAGTACTGCGTGTGGGCGAGCTCGATCCGGTCGGCGCCCCAGGCGAGGGCGAGCGTGATCAGGTCGTCGACGGCGTCGATGTTGGCCCGGTGCAGCACGACGTTCAGGCCGAGTGGCAGCCCTGCCGCCCGCACCAGCCTTGCGGCGCGCTCCTTGGCGGTGAACGCGCGGGCCCCCGCGATGAGTTCGGCGGCCCCGGGATCGGTGTGCTGTACGGAGAGCTGGACGCTGCGCAGTCCCGCGTCCAGCAGCTCCGCGAGCCTTCGCTCGTGCAGGCCCACACCGCTGGTGACGAGCTGGGTGTAGAGGCCCGCGGTGTCGGCGGCGGCGACGATCCGGGCGAGATCGCGCCTGAGGAGGGGTTCGCCCCCGGACAGGTGGGTCTGGACAACGCCCAGGTCAGCGGCTTGACGAAAGACGTCGGTCCATTGTTCGGCGGTCAGCTCTCTTGACCGACTGATCAGTTCGACGGGGTTGGAGCAATATGCGCAGCGCAGCGGGCAGCCGTGGGTGAGTTCGGCCAGCAGGGCCCAGGGGAGATCGACGGTCGCGGTCATCGCAGCCAGCCCTCCTCGCGCAACACCGAGAGGAATCGGGGCACTTCGTCGGCGACCGGCGCGCCGGGGAACCGTTCGACGAGCGCGGCGACGATCTCGGGCACCTGACGGTTGCCGTCGCACAGCCGGACGACACTCCCGGCGTGGCCGCGCAGGACGACGACGCGTTCGGGCATGAGCAACAAGTCGGTCCCGCGGACAGGATCATGACGGAGCATGACGGGGCGGGCGAGAGCGGGGCGCCAGGTCACGGTGAGCCCCCTGCGGGGCCGGGTACCACCGGGGTGTCCGTGTGCACGGGCCGCGCACCGGGATGCCGGACCTGCGCGGGCGAGCCCGGCGCCTGTGCGGACAAGGCACCCCCCGGCACCCCGCCGGAGGCACCCGGCAGGTGAACCGGACCTTCCCCTGACGCACCCCGATGGCCGCGACCCGGCGCGCGCGGCGGGCTGCCCTCCGGTGCGGCGGCCGCGTCGCCCCGGGGGCCACCCCGCGACACCCCGTCCGACGTGCCCGTCGGCACGGAGTCGCTCGCCCGGTCCACCGCGTCCAGGAGCGCCCACAGCACCTCGCACTTGAACGTCAGCGCCGCCACGGCCCGTTCCTGCTGCTCACGGGTGCGGGCCCAGCCCAGGACCAGGGCGAGCGCCTCCTCGCTGTCACGGCCGCCCTGCCCGATGCGGGTACGGAAGTACGCGAGCCCCTCGGCCTCGATCCAGGGGTAATACCGCTCGAACGCGGCGATCCGCGTGCGCATCAGTCCCGGTGCGGACAGTTCCGTGAGGGAGGCGGCGACCGCGTCCAGCGCAGGGCGCAGTCGGCAGAAATTAACGTAGCCCTCGACCGCGAGCCGGACGCCGGGCAGCACCCGGGCGGCGTCGCACAGCGCCGGGCGTTCGAGGCCGGCGGCCTCGCCCAGCCGCAGCCAGCGTTCGATGCCGCCCCGCCCGACGGCCGTGCCGTCGTGGTCCTGGATCCTGCGGACCCACATCCGCCGCAGTGCGGGATCGTCGAACTTGGCCAGGATCAGGGCGTCCTTGACGGGGATGTGGCGTTGGTAGTGGAAGCGGTTGATGATCCAGCGGCGCAGCTCGGCCGGGGTCAACTCGCCCTGGTGCATGCGGATGTTGAAGGGATGACGGTCGTGGTAGCGGTCCTCGGCGACGGCGCGCAGCCGCTCGGTGAACTCGGCGGTTCCCCAAGGGGCCGCGGCACCGTCGTCGCGCGCCGGTGTCGCGGTCACGGTCCGACAGCCGCGGGGCTACGCCGTACGCGCCAGGTGTCGCCCGGCCGGCGCCCGTTCGGCCACCGGGCCCACGCGGTCGCCGAGCGCGTACGCGGTGACCTCGAGGGCGGTCTCGACGACCAGATACCCGGGGGTCTCCCAGACCCTTTCCTCCGATGTTTCCCGAATGACATGCTCCGCGCGGCGGCCTTCGAGGGCGCTCTTGTTCATGTGCGCATACCTGCTTTCCTGATGGGTGGGGGGTGTAGAGCCCAGACAGGTGCTGGTGTTCACATGCATGCACCGAGTTCATGAACCCGTTCGGTGACGCCCTACAGAGTGGTCGGATGACGGAACCCGGTCAATGGTCCGGACCGATAACGTCGGATCCATTTCCGGCCAATCTCCGACCCTCACCAGGAATCCACAGCGAATCCGCCGGTCAGGAATGCATGACGACCGGTGATCGTTGACCATGTGAGTACCACCCGACGACTGAAGGATCGAGAGCTCGTGAGCAAGGTCCCCCCGATCATCCTGAACAACGGCGTCGAGATGCCGCAGCTGGGCTTCGGTGTCTGGCAGGTCCCGGACGACGAGGCGGAGCAGGCCGTCGCCACGGCGCTGGAGTCCGGATACCGCAGCATCGACACCGCGGCGATCTACGGCAACGAGGAGGGCACGGGCAAGGCCATCGCCGCCTCCGGCATCCCCCGCGAGGACCTCTTCGTCACCACCAAGCTCTGGAACAGCGACCAGGGGTACGACTCGACGCTCCGCGCGTTCGACACCTCCCTGGAGAAGCTCGGCCTGGACTACCTCGACCTGTATCTGATCCACTGGCCGCTGCCGTCCCGGGGCAAGTACATCGACACGTACAAGGCCTTCGAGAAGCTCTACACGGACGGCCGGGTCAAGGCCATCGGAGTCTCCAACTTCTACCCGGAGTACCTGGAGAAGCTGATCGAGGCGACGTCCGTCATCCCGGCCGTCAACCAGATCGAGCTGCACCCGCACCTCCAGCAGCACGCGGCCCGCGAGTACCACGCGGAGCAGGGCATCGCCACCGAGGCCTGGTCCCCGCTCGGTTCGGGCAAGGGCCTGCTGGAGGTCCCGGCGATCGTCGCCATCGCCCAGAAGCACAACCGCACTCCGGCCCAGATCGTGCTGCGCTGGCACATCCAGCAGGGCAACGTGGTGATCCCCAAGTCCGTGACCCCGTCCCGGATCAAGGAGAACATCGAAGTCTTCGACTTCTCGCTCGACACCGAGGACATCGCGGCGATCAGCGCGCTGAACGAGGACCGTCGCCTGGGTCCCGACCCGGCGACGTTCGACATGGGCTGAGCCTGATCCCCATGGGCTGACCTGCCCCGACCCCGCCGCCGGCCCGGACGCGCACCGCGCGTCCGGGCCGGCGGCGTTCTCCCGCGCACGCATCGACACGCATCGACACCCCCCTCCACGCCGGTTTCAGCTCCTGGACCGGACCAACTCCGCTGGGGGGCTTGACGCGGTCATGCAAGCAGGGCCACCTTGTACGGCAACCCGGTAAGGAAACTTTCCTAACAGAAGGGTCCCCCACAGTGCGCTCTCGAACACTGACCCTCGCGGCCGTCGCCGGTGCCGCGCTCCTCGCCACCGCGGCACTCCCGGCCAGCGCGTCGGGCTCCGTCACCCCCCGTTCCGCCCAGGAGGGTTCGGTCAGCGCGGCCGACCTGCTCGCCAAAGTGACGTCCTGTTCGCAGATTTCGAGCGGCAAGTACAAGACCGACGACGAGACCTCGGCCACCATCCCCGTGTGCGGCAAGAACGGCGCGGTGTTCTGGAAGGCCGACATGGACATCGACTGCGACGGTCAGGTCACCAGCAAGTGCAACGGCGACGCCGACCCCTGGTTCCAGGACGACACGGCGTTCCACCAGTCCGACGGGAAGCCGCTGCGCGCCGAGTCACTGCCGTATGTGGTCGTGCCCAGCACCAGCAGCATCTGGAAGTACACGAGTTACGGCATCAAGGGCGGCGGTGTCGTCGCCGTGATCTACAACAACAAGGTCGAGTACGCGGTGGTCGGCGACACCGGACCCACGAAGATCATCGGTGAGGCGTCGTACGCCACGGCGAAGGCCCTCGGCATCGACCCCGACCCTGCGACGGGCGGGGCCGACTCCGGGGTGACGTACATCCTGTTCAAGAACTCCCAGGTGTCGCCGATCGAGAGTCACAGCGCGGCGGTGTCGCTCGGGGACTCGTTGGCGAAGCAGTTCCTGCAGAACAACTGAGGCTTCCGCGACAACTGAGGCGTCCGCGGTTGCGACGTCAGTTGGGCTGGCCGATCGGACGTACCACCACGGTGTTCACATCGACGCCCGACGGCTGTCCGATCGCCCAGACGATCGACTCGGCGAGCTGGTCCGCCGTCAGCAGATGACCGGGTGGCAGGCTCCCGGTGCTGTCCCAGAACGGGGTCTCCACCCGGCCCGGCGAGATCAGGGTCACGCCGACACCGAACTCGGTCACCTCGCGACGTGCGTTCTCGGCAAGCCCGGTCACGGCCCACTTGGTGGCCCCGTAGAAGTTGCCGGGACCGTGGACGTGGCCCGCCACACTCCCGACCAGCACGATCCGGCCCCGCGTCTCCTTCAGGGCGTCGATGGAAGCCCTGAAGGAGACGCGGGACCGAGCACATTGGTCAGCACCATCTCGGGCCAGCCGGCCGGGTCACCGCCGGCGACGGTGTCGTGCGCGGCGAAGCCCGCGTTGGCGACGACGGTGTCGAGGCGGCCGAACTCCTTGAGCGTCAGCTCGACCGCGGCACGCACCTGGTCGTACTCGGCCGCGTGCCCGACGACCGTCAACAGCCCCTCGGGACGTCCAAGTTCCTCGACAAAGGCACGAAGCCGCTCCTCACCGCGGCCGGTGACCGTGACCCGGTGGCCGGCATCGAGCAGTCGCCGCGCGACCGCGGCGCCGATACCTCCCCCAAGCTCTCGGCTTCGCTCGAGCAGGGGGTACCCCCATCGCCACCGGTGATGAGTGCGACAGGTGAGGCGGTCATGGATACCCCGGTATGTGTGTGAAGACCAGCGGGAGTACATCACGTGGAGCTCTCTCGAAGTCAAGGGCAGAGCCGCCGACCTCCCTCAACACGTCTGCCGGTAGGGCACGTCCGGAAGATATCTGCGCCACTCGGTCCGGGTGGCCCCGCCCCCCGCCCGGGCGCACACATCGTCCGCCGCACGTTCCGGCGTCAACTGCGCGGTACGCCAGGGCAGATGGGCCGTCGCGATGCGCAACTCCCCATCGCCCGGGGTGAATCCGATCGCGAGGACGGGTCCGTCACCGGTCGGCAGGGTCGCTCCCGCCAGTCGCGGGGAGGCCGTCTCCCACACGCGGACCGAGCCGTCGGCCCGGCTCGCGGCCAGCAGTGAACCGTCGGCCGAGAAAGCCAGGGCAGGCCGCTCGACGGTGGAGTCGGCGGCTGCCAGGACGGCGATCCGGTGCTGCCCGCCTTCGTCCCACAGAGTGAGGCGCCCCTGAGTGTCGGCGGCGGCCAAGAAGCGTCCGTCGGGGCTGAAGACCGCGGTGCGCAGGAGATCCTCACCCGCGAACCCCTTCCTGCGCCTGCCCGTCCCGACGTCGATCAGGGCCCCTTCGGCGGTCACGACCGTGCGCCCTGCCGGGTCGATCGCGATGGCGTCCTCGGTCCGCGTTCCGATGGTGCGGGAGCCGGGGTGCGGGCCCTGTCGTGTGACGCGGATCCCGTCGCGGGTGTTGACGGCGGTGTGCACTGTGCCGTCGGCGGCGACGGCACGGGCTCCATACCGTGGCGCGGATGCGGCCGGCTTCCCGTCGGCGTCGAACGCGGCCTCGGTCCGCTCCTTCTTCCGCCACGCCGGGCTGATGAGCCCATGCAGCGAGAGGGTGCGTACGACTCCTGCCTGGGAGCCTTCGCGGTAGCGCAACACGCCTTGACGCGGGTCGAGCCGGATGTCGGTGACGGCGGGCGTCTCGACGGGGAACGTGACGACCGGCCTGCGCGGCCCGCCGTCCGCCGGGGCCGGACCGTCCGTACGCCACAGGGCCAGGCCGGCCGAACCCCAGGTGAGGACGTAGGCGCCCGTGGGGTCGAATGCCACCGCGTTGACGCCCTCGCCGGGCATCGGCAGCAGGGGACGCCCCCGGTCGGCATGGAAGTCCCAGGTGACGACGCCGTCCGTGGTTCCCGCGGCCAGCGCGCGGTTGTCGGGGGTGAAGGTCAACTCGTCCGACCGGCACAGCAGCCGCTGCGTCCGCGCGGGCGGATCGGTCGCGACCCGGCGCCGTTCGACGACGTCCCAGACGCGCAGTTGTTCACCGTCATGGGTGCACCAGGCCAGGAACCGGTCGTTCGGGCTCAGTACCGGCAGCGGTCCGTCCGGATCGCCCCCTGCGTACCGGAAGAGGACCCGCTCCCGTCGTACGTCCCACACCTCGACCGTGGCACGCTCGTCTCCGGCCTCGCGCCCCTCGCGCCGTACGACGAAGGTGCGTCCGCTCGGCCCGAACGCCCCGTCCGTGTCGGTCCAGGGTCCCGGCGCGATGCGGTGGCTCGCGCCGTTGGCCAGATTCCTGACCGTCGCGCCGTCGCGACCGCGGTACGCGATCCAGCGTGCGTCGGCGCTCACGTCGGTGATCCCCTCCGAGAGGCCGGGCAACGCGACCTCACGCAGTTGCCGCTGACGGCTTACGTCCCACTGAACGGCCTTGCCCTGTACTACCGTTGTGAAGATCCGGCCGTCCGAGCCGAGCCAGTACGGCGCGTTGAGGTCGCGGACCTGTGCGGGTTGGGTGAAGGCGGCCTGGTCGCTCTGGGCGGCGGCCGTCCGGACCGCCTCGCGGGTCTCGGGCAGGTCCGCGGTCCGCCAGGCCGCGAGCGCGAGACGCATCGCCGCGCGCGGATCCGTCGGCCGGAGCGTGTCCGCGAAGGCAGCGACCCGACGGGCCTCCGCCTCGTCCCGCTGCCGTGCGCTGACCCCGCTCTGCCGCCAGGCGGCCACACCGGCCACGACGGCGAGGCAGAGCAGCACGGCGAGAGACACGGTCAGAGTCCGCAGACGGCGGGCCGCGCGGGCGGCGGCGTGACGACCCGACTCGTACGCCGTCACGCTCGCGCCCAGGAAGTTCCTCTCCAGCGGACTCAACTCGCCCTGTCCGGAACCGAATTCCTCCCGCGCCGCTGTCAAGCGCAGCCCGCGGTAGAGGGCCCCGGCGTCCCGGTCCAGCTGCTGCCAGGTGCGCGCCGCCTCGGTGAGCCTGCGATGCAGCCGCAGCCGTTCGCGGTCCTCGTCCACCCAGCCGCGCAGCCGGGGCCAGGCACTGATCAGGGCCTCGTGCGCGAGGTCGACGGTGTCGCCGTCGACCGTCAACAGGCGTGCTGCCACCAGCTGTTCGAGCACCCGTGCCGTGGTGTCGGCATCCCCCAGTTCGTCACGATGGACGGGCCGCCGGGTGTCCTCGGCCCCGTCACCGGGGTTCACCAGCCGCAGCAGCAGTGCCCGTACGGCAGCCGCCTCGACGGGGGTGCAGCGCGCGTACACCTCCTCGGCGGTGTGCGCGACGGCGCCCTGGACGCCGCCGATCGCCTCGTACGCGGCCAGCGAGAGGGTGCGGGCGCTGCGGCGCCGCCAGATCTCGCGCAGCGCGTGGGCCATCAGGGGCAGACCGCCCGGCTCGCCGGCCACGTCCGCCACGATGCGTGCGGTGAGGGCGCGTTCGACGACGACGCGCTGCGCGACGGCCGGCCGGACCACCGCCTCACGCAGCCGCTGCGGGGTCATCGTCCCGACGAGCAGGGTGGAATCCCGCAGCGCCTCGGCGAGCGGGCCGTGTTCGGCGCACCGCCCGTAGAAGTCGGCGCGAACCCCGATGATCACGCGGAGTCCGCTGGCCGGGTCCAACGCCGTGAGCAACCGCTCGATGAACAGAGCCCGTTCGCCGGGGTCGGCGCAGAGCGCGAAGAGCTCCTCGAACTGGTCGATGACGAGCAGGGTGTCGCCGGGCGCGTCGTACGGGACGAACAGCGCGCCATGGGTGCGGGCCGGGTGCGCGCCGGGGGTGAGGATGCGGATGGCGGCGGGGGCCGGACGGTGCGTGGCGGACAGCCGGGAGTCGGAGTCGGGCGGAGTGGGCTCGGTGGCCGTGGTCCCGAATGCGGCCACGGGGGACCTGCGTCGGCCGGGGAGCGACGCGCGCGTCCGCACCGCGGCGGCCGGCTCCGCTTCCCTCGCATCGGCCGCCGTGCGCAGCGCCGGTATCAGCCCCGCCCGTAAGAGGGACGACTTGCCGCTGCCCGAGGCGCCGACGACAGCCGACACCCGCCTGCGGCCGACGAGTCGCAGCAGTTCGGCGATCAGGTCGTCGCGGCCGTGGAATCGGTCCTGGTCGGCGGGCTCGAACCGGGCGAGTCCCGGGTACGGGCCCTCGGCGTCGTCCGGTGCGGGCGTGCCCGCCTCGTCCGCGAGCGCCGCGCGCCAGCGCCGCTCCCACATGGAGCTGTCCCCTCCGCACGCGCTGACGTACGCCAGGAGCACCGGCAGGGTCGGCAGCTTCTCGCCCGCCGCCGCGGCGGACAGTGTGGGCCCCGAGTAGCCCGCCCGGCGGGCCATCGCGCGATACGTCGGAGCGCCCGCCTCGTCGCGGAGCCCCCGCAGCTCGAAGGCGAACCGCGCCACCGCGCCCTGCGCCGGGTCCAACGGCTTCTCTCGGCGTCCCACCGGTGACTCCCCCCGTCCACGGCGGCCCGATCCGTCGGCACCGCTCCCCACCTGCATTGATAGGTGCCCCGCGACGGGGCTGCCCATCAATCGTCCGGCGGCTGGACTCGACGGTGCACGTCCTCGGGGCCCCGTCGGAGGGGACCGCGAGGCATCGACCACGCGCCGGAGTCAGCCATCGCCACCACACACACTTCCAGACCGCCGCTCGCCCCCGCACGGTTGCCGTCGCCCGCCCCGCGCACCCCACTGACGGTGTACGCCCCCGCCCTGCTCTCGCTCACCCTCGGACTGTGGGGCATACGGCGCGGCGGCACGATGTGGCGGGACGAGGCGGTGACCTACGACATGGCACGGCGGTCCCTGCCCGACCTGTGGTCCACGCTCGCCGGCGCCGACGCCGTACACGGCCTGTACTACCTGCTCATGCACCTGCTGTTCGAGGTCACCGGCGGGCTCGACCCGCTCCTGGTGCTCCGGCTCCCGTCGGTCCTCGCCACGGCCGCGGCGACGGGAACGCTGGCCCTCCTCGGACGCCGACTGGCCGGCCCCCGCGCGGGTCTCCTCGCGGGGGCCGTCTTCGCGCTGCTGCCACAGGTCCAGCGGTACGCGCAGGAGGGCCGGTCGTACGCGATCGTGTGCGCGCTGGTCGTGTGGGCGACGTATCTGCTGGTGCGGGCGGTGGCGAGCCGGGACGGCCGGACCTGGGTCGCCTACGGTGCGGTGCTGGTGGCGGCCGGGCTGCTGCACGAGTTCGCCGTACTGGCGCTCACCGCACACGCGGTCGCCGTGCCACGCGCCGCCCGCCGGGCCTGGGCCGGGGCGGCGGCGCCGCTCGCCGTCCTGAGTACGCGGCAGTCGGATCAGGTGTCGTGGATCGGCAGACCGGGCGCCGGAGCGCTCGCGGGGTTCGCGGGAACGGCCGCCGTCGCCCTGGTCTGCGCGGCGATGTGCCGGAACACCACTTCGCGCGTACTCCGGGGCGTGCGGCTGCCCGCCCTCGCGCTCGGGCTCCTCGTCCTGCCCGCCCTGCTGCTCCTGCTGGTCTCGCTCGTCACACCCCTGTACGTGGACCGCTATGTGCTCTACGGCCAGAGCGGCACCGCCCTGCTGACCGGCGCGGCGCTGGACCGGCTCACCCGGGCCCGGCGGACCCGCACGGCGGCTCTGGCCTGCGCGGGCATGGCCGTTCTCGCGCTGCTCCCCGTCACCCTGCAGCTGCGTGCACCGCAGAGCCGGGTCGACGACGTGGGCGCGATCGCCCGCGCCGTCGCCGAGGCCGGTGCGCCGGGTGACGGGGTCCTCTATCTGCCGGCGCGGCGCCGGGTGTGGTCCCTGCCCGACCCCGGATCCGTGCGCGGGCTGCGCGATCTGGCCCTCGACCGTACACCCGCCGCCTCGCACACCCTGTACGGCAGCGAGGTTCCGGCACCGGTCATCCGCGCCCGCATGATCACGGCGACCCGTATCGTCGCCGTGAGCGATCCCGCGGGGCAGCCGCTCGACGCGACCCCGGGGGAGATCGTCAAACGGCGGGTCCTGGCCACGTACTTCGAGAAGTGCGGCACCCGCCGGGTCCAGGGCGCCCGGGTCACCGTGTACGCGCGCCCGGGCACGTGCTGACCGGCCGGAACTACTCCGGCTTCACCGCGACGTACATGGTGTGCGCCGTCAGCAGGAAGACGTCCGGCCGGTGGAACACGCTCACCTTGTCGTCCGGGTCGAGGAGACGGTCGAGGATGGCGAGGTCGTCCGCGTCGAGGCCGGGAGCGAGGGCGTCGCGGCGGTGGGTGAGAGAGGTGACGACGAAGGCGCGCGTCTCGTCCGAGACCGGGGCGGGGAGGTCGACGAGGAAGGTGCGGGTCGCCGTGTGGCGCAGGCCGACGGCGGCCATCAGAGCGGGCCAGTCCTCCGTCTCTCGCACCGCTCCGGGCAGCTCGTCCCGCATCCGGCCGAACCACTCGTCGTGGACCGCGTCGACGCGGGACTGAAGGCCGGGGCGGCCGATGCCGATCTCGCGCGGGAAGTAGCGCATGGGCAGGCCGCCTTCCATGAGGGCGAGGGTGCCGCCGGGCGCAAGGGCGCGCGCGAAACCGGCGAGCGCGGCGCGCTGGTCGCCCACGTGATGCAGGGACCTGCTCGCCCACAGAAGGTCGGCCGGATACTCCAACTCATCGAGTCCGCCGCCGAGTTCGGCCCGCAGGGTACTGAAGCGGTCGCCGACGCCGAGCCGGTCGGCGCGGGCGCGGGCCCGCTCCAGCAGGGGTTCCACCTCGTCCACGGCCACGACCCGCGCCGCGGGGAAGGCGTCCGCGAGAAAACAGGAGATGACACCGGGGCCGCTGCCCGCGTCCACGATCAGCCCGGTCCCGGACCGCTGATCCCGCAACCAGCCCGCCGCCTCGGTGTACTGGGGGCTGAAGAGCTCCGCCTCCTGCTCCAGCATGGGGATCATCCTGGCGAAGTCCATGTGGGTGTGGTCGTGAGCGTGCTGGGCGTTCTCCTGCTTGTGGTGGTGGTCGTGCGCCATGGTGGTCCGCCTCTCGTCCGGGTGCGTACACAGCGTGCTCCTCGGCTCCCGGAGACGGCCAACGATGTTGCGCGAACAGCAAAAACAGCGGTCGGAAAATCTGATGCGTCCGAAGCGGTCCGTCCCCGAGCATGGCCCCATGGACGACGAGATGGTGGAGCGGTTCCTCGAGGACGGGTTCGTGAAGATCGAGGGCGCCTTCCCGCCGCGCGTCGCCGAGAGCTGCGCCCGGCTGCTGTGGAAGGAGACGGGCTACGACCCGGACGACCCCGGCACCTGGAAGGATCCCGTGCACTGGGTGAGCAGCATGGCGCAGGGCCCCTTCGCCGCCGCGGCCAACTCCCCCGCCCTGCACCAGGCCTTCGATCTGCTGGTCGGCGAGAGACGCTGGGAGCCGCGTTATGCGCTGGGCAGCTTCCCGCTGCGGTTCCCGCACACGGAGGAGCCGGACGACGCGGGCTGGCACATCGAAGGGAGCTACCTCCCCGACGGCGAGACGCTCTACCACTCCAATCTCCGCTCGCGGGGCCGGGCGCTGCTGATGCTCTTCCTGTTCAGCGAGGTGACCGAGGCCGACGCCCCGACCCGTATCAGGGTGGGCTCGCACCTCGATGTGCCCCCGGTTCTGGAGCCGTACGGCGAGGCGGGCGCCTCGTTCCTCGAACTCGGCCCGAAGGTGGCCGAGGCCTCCGCGCACCGCCCGCTCGCCCACGCCACCGGCCACCCCGGCGACGTATTTCTCTGCCACCCGTTCCTGGTGCACGCGGCACAGCCGCACCACGGCACGCGCCCTCGTTTCATGGCTCAGCCGCCGCTGTATCCGGCGGTGCCCTACGAGCTGGAGCGGGCGGACGGCGACTACTCGGCGGTGGAGTTCGCGATCCGCCGGGGGCTGGCCCAGGAGGCCTGACCCCCGGCGGATCACCAGGTCGGGCGCCCTACAGCGGCGGATACGCGTTCGTCATCAGCTGCTGGAACTGCGCCGAGAACCAGTGCCCCGACAGCGGGGCGTTCGGCAGCGCGCCGGACATGTTGTTGTTGTTCCGGGGGTTGCCCGTATACGTCGGGTCGCACATCCGGTCGAAGCCCTTGCCCTCGTCGTTGGCGATGGCGGAGCTGGAGCCGTCGGACTCACCCGGGGGCTTCATCCACACATAGGCGTCGATCCCGGTGGCCGGGGAGGCCTGCGGGCGCTCGCCGAGACCGGCACCGGCCTGGTTGCACCAGTTCCCGACGTGGATACGGCGGTCGTAGCGCCCGCCGTCGACGTAGGTGTCAACGCTGGTCGTCGCGCCGGGACCGGTGGGCCGGGCGGCGCCGCCCCAGCCGTTCCTGGAGGTGTCGATCAGCATGCCGATGCCGGAGTTGAAGCCGACCGACACGAGCTGGTTGCGGAAGGCCTGGGCGAAGGACAGCTCGTCGACATAGCGGTTCCAGTCGACCCACTTGGACTGGCGGACGGAGGTGCCGTTCACCGTGTCGTTGATGGTGAAGTTGTTCTCCTTCAGGGCGCTGTAGTTCGCCGTGTTGGTGATGAACCCGGCGACGTCGTCGACCGTGGCGCCCTCGCTGGTGGCCGCCTGCTTGAACAGGGTGGCGGACGGGGCGAAGTTGTCGTCCCAGCCGATCCAGCCGTGGTGGCCGGCGTCCAGGTAGTTGTAGACGTTCGGGATCGCGCCGAGCTTGGCGAGCGCGTAGCCCACGCCCTTCACGTAGTTGCCGTTGGCGAGCATCGTGTCGCACTGCGGGGTGGCGGTGGCCCGGCTGCCGGTGTTGGTGACGAGGTTCGGCAGCGAATCGATCTCGATGGTCGTGACGATCCGCAGCGAGGCGTATTTGCTGTCCGCGAGGATCGCCGCGATCGGGTCGATGAACTGCGTCTTGTACTTGTCGATCTCCGTCGGGCCGAGCTCTCCGTTGGAGGCGAGGGCCGCGCAGTCACGTCCGGGCAGATCGTAGACGACCAGCTGGACGACCTCTTCGCCGCTGCCCTTCTGCGCGAGCGCCGCGTCGAGGTGGGCGCGCAGGCCCATGCTGCCGCTCGCCCCGTTGATCGCGGCGATCCGGTCGAGCCAGACGCCGGTGGGCTGGTTGGAGATCCGGCTGCCGCCGGTCTCCGCCGCCGCCTTCGCGGACCACTCCGGGTTCACGTACACCTTGGCACCGGCGTACGGGTTGTCGACTCTCCCGGAGGGGTCACTGCCCCCTCCGCCGCCTCCGCCACCGCTGCCGTCGTCGACGTTGCAGGTCACCCCGTCGAGGGTGAAGGAGGTGGGCAGTGCGTTGGTGCCGCTGTAGGAGGCGTTGAAGCCGAAGCTGACCGAACCGCCGGTCGCCAGCGCCCCGTTGTAGGTCTCGTTGGCCGCGGTGACGGCGGTGCCGCTCTGGCTGATCTTCGCGTTCCAGCCCGAGGTCACCTTCTGGTTCCCGGCGTACGCCCACTTCACCGCCCAGGAGGTCTTGGCGGCGCTGTTGTTGGTGACCGTGACGGCGGCGGTGAAGCCGGTGTCCCACTGGTTCTGCACCTTGTAGTCGACGGTGCAGGGGATGGCGGCGATCCCGGCGGGGTCCGCGGGAACGGCCGCCACGGCGGTGCCCGAGGCGCCGGCGAGCAGGACGAGCGCCCCTAAGAGCGCGGATTTGGTACGACTCATGAGTGCGGGTTCCCATCTCTTCTTGTGCGGGTGTCCGTTGACTTCTTGCGCGGGTGTGCGTCTGATTCCTGCGCGGGTGTGCGTCTGATTCCTGCGCGGGTCATCCGTTGAGGGCGCGCACCGGTCATCCGTTGAGGGCGCGCAGATGATCACGCAGCCCGACTCCGTACGACGTGGGAGTGCCGTCGTAACTGGAGATGAGGGAGGGACCGGAGGAGCAGTCCCAGGTGTTCCAGGTCCAGCCGAGGTAGGAGAGCCCCCGGTCGTCGAACCACTTCATCGCGGTGTCGATGAAGCCGTGGGAGCAGGTGTTCTCGCCGATCTCCCCCGCCACGAGCGGGACTTGGGCCGCCACCGGGGCGAGCGTCGAGTTCCAGCAGCTCTCACTGGCGCAGGTGTTGAAGTTGTAGGTGTGGAAGGCGGCGGCGAGGTTGCCCGTCGCGTCGCTGGGCTTGTACGTCAGCCACTGGCTCAGGTCGTTGGAGTACGCGAGCCCGCCGGCCAGGATCAGGTTCCTGGCACCGGTGCCGCGCACCGCGTCGACCAGGTCCTGCATCCCGGCGACCTCGTAGCCGATGCCCGGGCAGGTGCCGCCGTCCTTCCAGCAGGCCCACGCCTGGGCGGTGGTGGAGGTCGCGCGGTCCGGGTAGGGCTCGTTGAACAGGTCGAAGGCGACGGCCTGGTCGTCCTTGAACGTACTGGCGACCGAGGACCAGAACGCCGGGCTGTACTGCGCGTCCGGCATCGGCTTCTGGCAGGTGGCGTGCACGTCGGAGCAGCCCGCCGAGTTTCCGGTGTACTGCCCGTAGTTCCAGTGCAGTTCGACGAGCGGCGTCATCCCGTGTGCCTCGACCTTGGCGACCAGGTCCTTGACCGCGGAGATGTAGTTGGCGCCCGCGTACTCCGGTTTGATGTTGGACAGGCCGAGCCAGCACTCCTCGTTGAGCGGGATGCGGACCGTGTTGGCCTTCCAGTCGGCGATCGCCTTGACCGAGGCGTCGTCGACCGGGCCGTCGAAGATGCCGTATCCCTGGACGCACATGAACTCGCCGCCTGAGCGGTTGACGCCGAGCAGCCGCCGCGGCGTGCCGTCGGCGTCGACGATCTTGTTCCCGGAGACGTGCAGCTTCGGTGCCGTGCCGGTCGTGGGCGGCGGGTCCGTCGGGGTAGGCGACGGCTCCGTGTCCACGTTGCACGTCGTCCCGTTGAGCTTGAACGTCGTGGGTACGGCGTTGCTCCCCGACCACGAGGCGAGGAACCCGGCGCTGACACTGGCCCCTGAGCCCAGCGAACCGTTCCAGCTCTCATTGACCGCGGTGACCGTCGTCGCGGACTGGGACCACTTGGCGTTCCAGCCCTGGCTGACCTTCTGACCGCCCGCGAAGTCGAAGGTGAGACTCCAACCGCTGAGCGCGGCCATGTTGTTGGTGATCTTCACGGCGCCCTGGAAGCCGGTGTCCCACTGGCTCGTGACGGAGTAGTCCACCGTGCACGCGGGTGTGGCTCCTGAAGCCGTGACGACCGGCGCGATCGCGGTGCCCACGAGGGCGACCGCGGCGCCGACCACTAAAAGTCCTGAACGCGGAGGGTGTCGCATGAGCGACTCCTTGCAGCTCGGGCGCGTCGTGACGGACGCGTCGACTGATGGAACCGCTCCCACTGGTGCGGATGAAGTTAGCGCCAAGTGTCAGTAAAGGACAGAGGCGTCGCACTGTTGATCAATCGAACAATTTCGACTCTTCAAGCACCTTGACCCCTTCGACCCCCCTCTCCAATATGGGAGCGCTCCCACTGGTTCAAGGCTTGTTGCTGCTCCGCCCCCACTTCTCCGAGCCGCAAGGAGGAACCAGGACATGCAACCGAGTTCCAGAAGCAGACGCCGGAGGACCCGGCGCCTGTGGACCGCCGTGGTGGCGGCCCTCGCGCTTCCGTTCACCATGCTCACGAATGGCTCAACTCCCGCTCAGGCGGCAGGAGTTCAGTGCAGCGTCGACTACAAGACCAATGACTGGGGCTCCGGCTTCACCGCGGATCTCACGCTCACCAACCGGGGCACCGACCCGATCAACGGCTGGACCCTGACGTACGACTACGTGGGCAACCAGACGCTGACCAGCGGCTGGAACGGGACCTGGTCGCAGTCCGGCAGGACGGTCACCGCGAAGAACGCCTCCTGGAACGGGGCGATCGCCGCCGGGGCAGCGGTCTCCACCGGCGCGCAGTTCACCTACAGCGGCACCAACACGGCGCCCGCCTCCTTCGCGATCAACGGCACCACCTGCACCGGCGCCCACCAGCCGCCGGTCACCGTGCTGACCAGCCCGGCCGCGGGCGCGGTCTACACGCAGGGCGACGCGATCCCGCTGGCCGCGACCGCGGCGGCCGCCGACAATGCGACGATCGGCAAGGTCGAGTTCTACGACGACACGACCCTGCTGGGCACGGACACCAGCTCCCCCTACACGCTGTCGACCTCCAGCTTGACCGTCGGCGGTCATTCGCTGATGGCCAAGGCGTACGACAGCCTGGGTGCTTCCGCGACGTCCACACCGGTCGGCATCACGGTCGCCTCGGGTCCCGCCGTGGTGGCCTCGCCGACCCAACTCGGTGTCCAGCAGGGCAAGTCGGGAACGTTCGCCGTACAGCTTTCGAAACAACCGGCCGCGAACGTGACGGTGACGACCGCCCGTACGGACGGCAATACGGGACTGTCCGTCACCGGCGGCGCCTCGCTCACCTTCACCACGGCCAACTGGAACACGGCGCAGAACGTCACCATCACCGCCGACACCTCCGGGACCGGCGCCGCGACCTTCACGGCCTCGGCGACCGGGTACGCCACGGCGACGGTCACCGTGACGGAGCTGGCCGCGTCGAAGGCGTACGACGCGCGCTTCCTGGACCTCTACGGCAAGATCACCAACCCGGCGAACGGCTACTTCTCCCCTGAGGGCATCCCCTACCACTCGGTGGAGACGCTGATCGTCGAGGCGCCGGACCAGGGTCATGAGACGACGTCGGAGGCGTACAGCTATCTGATCTGGCTGCAGGCGATGTACGGGAAGGTCACCGGCGACTGGTCCAAGTTCAACGCCGCGTGGACGACCATGGAGACGTACATGATCCCCACCCACGCCGACCAGCCGACGAACTCCTTCTACAACGCCTCGAAGCCGGCCACGTACGCGCCCGAGCTGGACACTCCGAACGAGTACCCGGCCAAGCTCGACACGGGCGTCTCCGTCGGCTCCGACCCGATCGCGGCCGAGCTGAAGAGCGCGTACGGCACGGACGACGTGTACGGCATGCACTGGCTCCAGGACGTCGACAACGTCTACGGCTACGGCAACGAGCCCGGCAAGTGCGAGGCCGGACCGACCGCGACCGGACCGTCGTACATCAACACCTTCCAGCGCGGCGCGCAGGAGTCGGTGTGGGAGACCGTGCCGCAGCCGACCTGCGACGCCTTCAAGTACGGCTCCACGAACGGCTACCTGGACCTCTTCACCGGGGACTCCTCGTACGCCAAGCAGTGGAAGTACACCGACGCGCCGGACGCCGACGCACGGGCCGTGCAGGCCGCGTACTGGGCCGACGTGTGGGCCAAGGCGCAGGGCAAGGGCGGCGATGTGTCCGCGACCGTCGGCAAGGCGGCGAAGATGGGCGACTATCTGCGCTACGCCATGTACGACAAGTACTTCAAGAAGATCGGCAACTGTGTCGGCCCGTCGACCTGCGCGGCCGGCACCGGCAAGGACGCCTCACACTATCTGCTCTCCTGGTACTACGCCTGGGGCGGCGCGACCGACACCTCCGCGGGCTGGGCCTGGCGCATCGGCTCCAGCCATGTCCACGGCGGCTACCAGAACCCGCTGGCCGCGTACGCGCTCAGCTCGTACGCCGATCTGAAGCCCAAGTCCGCGACCGGTGCGGCCGATTGGGGTAACTCCCTCACCCGGCAGCTGGAGTTCTACCGCTGGCTGCAGTCCAACGAGGGCGCCATCGCGGGCGGCGCGACCAACAGCTGGGCGGGCCGTTACGCGACCCCGCCGGCCGGGACACCGACCTTCTACGGCATGTACTACGACCAGCAGCCCGTGTACCACGACCCGCCGTCCAACCAGTGGTTCGGCTTCCAGGCCTGGTCCATGGAGCGGGTCGCCGAGTACTACCAGCAGACGGGGAACGCGAGCGCGAAGGCGATCCTCGACAAGTGGGTCTCCTGGGCGCTGTCCAAGACCACGATCAACCCGGACGGCACCTACCAGATCCCCTCCACGCTCCAGTGGTCCGGCGCCCCGGACACCTGGAACGCATCGAGTCCCGGCGCCAACAGCGGACTTCACGTGACGGTCGCCGACTACACCAACGACGTGGGTGTGGCGGCCGCGTACGCCAAGACCCTGTCGTACTACGCCGCCAAGTCCGGCAACGCACAGGCGAAGACGACGGCGAAGGCACTCCTCGACGGCATGTGGAGCAACTACCAGGACAGCCTGGGCATCGCGGTCCCGGAGACCCGTGCCGACTACAACCGCTTCGACGACACGGTCTACGTCCCGAGCGGCTGGAGCGGCAAGATGCCGAACGGCGACACGATCAACTCCTCCTCCACCTTCACCTCGCTCAGATCCTTCTACAAGAACGACCCGAACTGGTCGAAGATCGAGGCCTATCTGGCGGGCGGAGCCGCGCCCTCCTTCACGTACCACCGGTTCTGGGCCCAGGCGGACATCGCCCTGGCCATGGGCTCGTACGCGGAGCTTCTCGAATAGTCCCCGCCGGGCGCTCCGAGGGAAAGGCGGTACTTGAGCTGCGGGCCGGTTGCGGCTGGTCGCGCAGTTCCCCGCGCCCCAGGCGGGCGCGAGGCCCAGCACCGCGCCTCTCCGGGCGCCCGAAGCTCCGCGTGCGTGGTCCCGTCACCTGACGACGGGGCCACCTCGCCGGGCGGCCCCCGCCCGCACTGGGGGCCGCCCGGTCGTCATGCCCTCCTTCAGAGAGGACCCCACCGTGCGAAGAACCCGCATCCTCACCGCTGTACTGGCCCTCGCCGCCGGCCTACTGGCGGGCAGCCCGTCCGCCCTCGCCGCGAGCACCCCGACAACGACGCTCGCCGCCGACACGTACACCTGGAAGAACGCCCGGATCGACGGCGGCGGCTTCGTCCCCGGCATCGTCTTCAACCGCTCCGAGAAGAACCTCGCCTACGCCCGTACGGACATCGGCGGCGCCTACCGCTGGCAGGAGTCGACGAAGACCTGGACCCCGCTCACGGACTCGATCGGCTGGGACCAGTGGGGCCACACCGGGGTGGTCAGCCTCGCGTCCGACTCCGTCGACCCGAACAAGGTGTACGCGGCGGTCGGCACGTACACGAACAGCTGGGACCCCGGCAACGGTGCCGTGCTGCGCTCCGCAGACCGGGGCGCGAGCTGGCAGAAGACGGACCTGCCCTTCAAGCTGGGCGGGAACATGCCGGGCCGGGGCATGGGTGAGCGCCTCGCGATCGACCCCGACAAGGACAGCGTGCTGTACCTCGGCGCGCCCAGCGGCAAGGGTCTGTGGCGGTCGACGGACTCGGGTGTCACGTGGTCGCAGGTGACCAACTTCCCGAACGTCGGCAACTACGTGCAGGACGCGACCGACACCAGCGGCTACGCCTCCGACAACCAGGGAATCGTCTGGGTCACCTTCGACGAGTCGACGGGCACCTCCGGAAGCGCCACGCAGACGATCTACGTCGGGGTCGCCGACAAGGACAACGCGGTCTACCGCTCGACGGACGGCGGCGCGACCTGGTCCCGGCTGCCAGGACAGCCCACCGGCTACCTCGCCCACAAGGGCGTCCTCGACGCCACGAACGGCTACCTCTACCTCGCCTACAGCGACAAGGGCGGCCCGTACGACGGCGGCAAGGGCCAGCTGTGGCGGTACGCGACCAGGACCGGGACCTGGACGAACATCAGCCCGGTCGCGGAGGGCGACACCTACTACGGATTCAGCGGACTGACCCTCGACCGGCAGCACCCGGGCACGGTGATGACCACGGCGTACAGCTCGTGGTGGCCCGACACCCAGATCTTCCGATCCACCGACAGCGGCGGCACCTGGACGAAGGCCTGGGACTACACCTCGTACCCGAACCGCTCGAACCGTTACACGATGGACGTGTCGTCCGTGCCCTGGCTAACCTTCGACGCGAACCCGTCACCCCCCGAGCAGGCCCCCAAACTAGGCTGGATGACCGAGGGGCTGGAGATCGATCCGTTCAACTCCGCCCGGATGATGTACGGAACGGGCGCGACGATCTACGGCACCGAGAACCTCACGAACTGGGACAGCGGCGGCCAGTTCACGATTCGGCCGATGGTCCAGGGCCTGGAGGAGACGGCCGTCAACGACCTTGCCTCTCCACCCTCCGGGGCCACCCTCCTCAGCGCCCTCGGAGACATCAGCGGCTTCCGGCACACGGACCTCACCAAGGTGCCGTCGATGATGTACACCTCGCCGAACTTCACCACGACGACGAGCCTCGACTACGCCGAGACGAACCCGAACACGGTGGTGCGCGTCGGCAGCCTCGACTCGGGCCCGCACATCGCCTTCTCCACGGACAACGGCGCCAACTGGTTCGCGGGCACCGACCCTTCGGGCGTCAGCGGCGGCGGCACGGTCGCGGCGGCGTCCGACGGCAGCCGCTTCGTGTGGAGCCCGGCGGGCGCGGGCGTGCAGTACACGACCGGCTTCGGTACGTCGTGGTCGGCGTCCGGCGGCATCCCGGCCGGCGCGATCGTGGAATCGGACCGGGTCGACCCGAAGACCTTCTACGCGTTCAAGTCCGGCAAGTTCTACGTCAGTTCGGACGGCGGCGCCACATTCACCGCCTCCGCCGCCGGCGGACTGCCGAGCGGTGACAGCGTGCGCTTCAAGGCGCTGCCCGGCGCGAAGGGCGACGTGTGGCTGGCGGGCGGCGCGAGCGACGGCCCGTACGGGCTGTGGCACTCCACGGACGCCGGCGCGAGCTTCACCAAGCTGTCGAACGTCGACCAGGCCGACACCATCGGCTTCGGCAAGGCGGCGACCGGTGCCTCGTACCAGACGCTCTACACCAGCGCGAAGATCGGCGGGGTGCGTGGCATCTTCCGCTCGACGAACAAGGGCGCGAGCTGGACCCGCATCAACGACGACGCCCACCAGTGGGGTTGGACCGGCGGAGCCATCACCGGCGACCCGCGGATCTACGGACGCGTGTACATCGCGACCAACGGGCGCGGAATCATCTACGGCGACAGTTCGGACACCGGAGGCGGGGATGGGGGCGGCGGCACGGATCCGACACCCCCGCCGACGGGCGCGTGCGCGGTGACGTACAAGATCACCAACCAGTGGTCGGGCGGTTTCCAGGCCGACGTGGCGCTCACCAACACCGGCACCACCGCCTGGAGCGGCTGGTCCCTCGCCTGGTCCTTCGCGGACGGACAGAAGATCACCCAGGCCTGGAACGCCGACGCCACCCAGTCGGGCACGACGGTCACGGCGAAGAACCTGACCTGGAACGCGAACGTGGCGACGGGTTCATCGGTGAGCTTCGGCTTCACGGCCGGCTGGACGGGTGCGAACACCAGACCCATGTCCTTCAAGTTGGGAGACCAGGCCTGCTCGGTGAGCTGATCCGAGAGGGTGGGGCGCGCGCCGACTTCGGCACGCGCACCGCCAGTGGCCCGCACTCGGGCAGTCACGCTCCGATGAAGCTCACTGTTTCTGCCATGTCCGCCCGGCCGGTACGCAGCCGTGGCACGCCTTCCTTCTCGAATCCCACCGAGACACCGCAGAACAGCACGAGCCCGTCATCCGCTCCGGCGATCTGACTGACGGTCTTGCGATACATCGTCCACATCACCTGGGGGCAGCTGTGCACCCCTTCCGCCCTCAGCAACAGCATGACCGTCTGCAAGTACATCCCCGCGTCCCCCCACTGTCCGGGCCCCATCGTCCGGTCGAGGTAGCAGAACAGTACGACCGGCGCCCCGAACGCCTCCGAGTTCAAGGCGGCGATCTTCATGGGCCTGTCCGGGTCGTCGCGCCCGATTCCCAGCGCCTTGTACCGCTGGGCGGCCGCGGCGGAAAAGCGGTCCAGATAGGGCGAGGTCAGTGCGGCCGGGTACATCGGATACTCCCGCTCATCCCCCGGGTCTCCCGCCAGTGCCCTGGCCGTCGCGCGCCTCTTCAGTTCAGCCAAGGGCTCGCCGGTCACGACAAACACGTGCCACGGCTGGAGGTTCCCACTCGACGGAGCACGCGTCGCCGCAGCCAGCACTCGTTCGAGTACCTCCTTGGACACCGGCTCATCGCTGAACGCCCGCACAGCCCGGCGACTGTCCACGGCCTCGTACACATCCACGGATGCTCGTCCCCTCACTCGACTCACTCGACGACAACCACCTCTCTACCGTGGTGATCACGCAGAAGTTGCGGGTACGCGAAGCTCGGGCCCTGCATCGGCGGTTGACGCCGGTAGGCGGCGAGTTGCGGATAATCCACCGGTTCAAGCGGGGAGCGCTCGGGAGCTTCATCTCGAGCGCGGCAGCGGTCGAGTCCCCTGAGGCGGATGAGGAAGTCACCTGAAATGGATCTGCCCGGCTGCCATGAAGGTTCGCGCCGAAGATGCCGTCGTATTCGACGATCCGCGACATGTCAGTGGCCCATGGCACGATCGCGGGCATGACATGGATCGACTGGCGGCTCGTTCACGAGACAGCCGCCGAGTACGGAGTTCCCGGACCCGTCGCGCGGGAGTTGATGGCCCCGGTCCCGGCCATGCCTCTATCTGGTGCCGGACAAGGAAGTGCCTCCGTCCAGGCGGGAAAACGTCCGTGCCGCCGCACGAACGGGCGGGCTCCCCGCACGGCCGGACGGGGTGGACTGGCCTGAAGGGAAAGCGCCACACACCCGCCTGCTGACCGGCTCGGGCGTCCACTCCAACAACGAAGTCGAGTTGGCCGTCTCCGTCGAGATCGCCGACGGAGGCGTCGTTGGCCTCGTAGGTGTAGGCGACTCCGTCGGGAGTGGTGCCGCCCGCGGGCGGGGTGATCGGCACGTCCTTGTATCCGGTACGGAACTGGACGGCGTGCACCGAGTCGCCCTGCTCCACGCCGTTCACGATCGCGCGGACCGTGTAGTCGGCCTGGGCGGGCGCACCCGAGTGGAAGTAGTTCGTGGAGCCGGTGATCGGCGTCGGGTTGACCAGCGCACCGGCCCGGTAGACGTTGAACGACACGTCGTTCGGGTCGGTGCCGAGCCAGCGCCAGCTGACCAGGTTGCCGCTGTCGGTGTGAACGCTGACGACACCCCGGTCGAGGGCCTCCACCTGGCGGGCGGTGGCCGCCTGCGCGGTGCCGGTGCCGAGGGCGGTGAGCCCGGCGGCGATCAGGGAGGCCGTGGCCACCAGGGCCGAGCCGATGGCGCGTCTGCGGTGCTGCCTGTGCGGGTGCTGCACGATGGTTACCTCCTGAGAGGACAGACTGCTTCTGCTCCCCCAGTTGCCGCCGAGTACAAGGGAGTTGCCGCCTCCAGGAACCTGTGTGCAAGTGCTCGCTAGGCGTACAGGCGGGCCAGTGCCGCCACCGTGTGCGCGATGCGGTCCCGCAGTCCGGCGGGCTCCAGCACCTCGATCGCCGCGCCCAGTCGAAGGAATTCGTCGTGGGCCTGCTCGATGGACTCGATGGGTACGGCGGCACGCGTCCAACCGTCGTGATCCGCGCGACCGTTGGCCTGGACGGCTCGCGCCGCCGGACCGGTGAGACGGGTCCCCGGCGCCACCCGGATCACGGCCTCGGCGCGGTGCAGGCGGTCGTGGAACTCCCGTTGGTACGCCGTCCAGTAAGCGGCCAGGTCGAACGTCTCCGGGCGACTGAACTCCTCGTCGGTGGACGTGAGTTCGAGAATTTGGTCTACGCGGTACGTACGCGGTCCAGGCCCCGCGACGACGTACCAGCGGCCCGCCTTCAGGACCAGGCCGTACGGCTCCAGGCGGCGCCGCACATCCGTGGGCTCGCGCCAGCGGCGGTACAGGACGTTCAGCACCCGCGCGTTCCAGACGGCGTCGGCGACGGCGGGGAGGTACGGGGTGTCGTCGGCGTCCGCGTACCAGCCGGGGGCATCCAGGTGGAAGCGGCCGCTGATCCGGTCGGCGTGCTTGCGCAGCTCGCGCGGGAGGGCGGCGCGCACCTTCAACTGAGCGGCGGCCAGGACCGGGCCGAGGCCCAGCTCGGCGGCGGGGCCGGGGACGCCGGCGAGGAAGAGGGCCTCGGCCTCCCCCTCCGTGAGGCCGGTGAGTCGGGTGCGGTAGCCGTCGAGGAGGCGGTAGCCGCCGGCGTGCCCGGCATCGCCGTACAACGGGACGCCCGCCGTGCTCAGTGCCTCGACGTCCCGGTAGACCGTGCGCACCGAGACGTCGAGCTCCTCGGCGAGGTCGGCGGCGGTCATCCGGCCGCGGGTCTGGAGCAGCAGGAGGATCGAGAGGAGCCGACTGGACTTCACTGACACAGGATGTCAGTGAAGTCGGCCTAGCGTGCGCGTCATGGCTTCGACGACCTTCCCGAACTCCTCGAACTCACAGAACGACCCGAACCCACAGAATGACCCGAATCCTCGGAACTTCAGGGAGAAACTGCTGACCGTGCCGCCGCCCATCGAGGTGGCGGGGCGACGGATCAAGCGCTACCACGTCACCGCGGACCCGGCCGGTATCGCGCCCGACGTCGAGGCGGCGGCGTACGCGATGCTGCCGAAACTGCTGCCGGAGCCCGACGGCACACCGCCCGCGACCTTCGTCGTACTGCACCGGGGCGGGGACGACGGCGCCTACCTCAACGCGTACAGCTGGGTGTGGGACAACGTCCTGCACTTCCGCGGCGCGTCGGCGGGCCAGCCGGTCCTGGGCTGCCCGGACCGGGACCCCACGCACTTCATCACACCCGACCTCCCCTGGATCGGCTGCGTCTGGGAGCTGCCGCCGATCCTTCACGAACGCGACGCCTGGGTGCGGCACATGCTCGCGCCCGACGCCCCCGACCTCGACGCCTACCTTGCCGACTCCCTCCCCGAGGGCACGACTGGAGACCGCTCATGAGCAGCCCGCACGACTTCGACTTCTTCCACGGCGAGTGGGACGTCCACAACAGGCGTCTGACCGACTTCCTCGACCCCGACAGCGGGTGGGAGGAGTTCGGGGCCACGAACCGCTGCTGGAGCCTGTTCGACGGGGCCGCGAACATCGACGAGATGACGGTGCCCGGTCAGGGCTGGCAGGGGCTCACCCTGCGGCTCTTCGACCCGGCGGCGCGGGTGTGGTCGCTGAACTGGTCGTCGAGCCGCAGCGGGAAGCTGTTTCCGCCGGTGGTGGGGCGGTTCGGGCCCGACGGGCGCGGTGAGTTCCACGGCGACGACACCCACGACGGGAAGGACGTGCGGGTGCGGTTCGTGTGGTCGGGGATCTCCCCGACCACGGCCCGCTGGGAGCAGGCCTTCTCCGTGGACGGGGAGAAGACGTGGGTGACCAACTGGGTCATGGAGTTCGCGCGGCGGGGATCTTCGTGAACGCTCGGAGAGCGAACTGCGGGTCGGGGCGCGGGACTTCCTGATCGGGCAGAGCTTCGAGCAGCGTGACGAAGCGCTCGGTCAGCGGGTCGTCCGGAGCGATCCGGGTGAACCAGCCGCGGCGCAGGTCCGCCACCGTGCTGCGCGGGCTGCGGCCCTGGCCGTGGCCCCGGAAACGGGCCCGGCCGGCCGGCGCGAGGCCGTGCTCGACGGCGTACGCCTCGACGTCCTCGGGGCGGTCCTGGGCGGGGCGGCGCGGGCGGGAGGCGAGTACGGCGTCGATGTCGCTGCCCACGTCATGTGCGGCGGCCTTGTCGACGGTGGTGACGTACACCCCGCCCGGGCGCAGGACCCGCGCGCACTCGGCCACGATGGCGCGGACGTCCTCGGCGCCGTCGACCAGATGGAGCAGCCAGACGCTGGTGACGGCGTCGAACGAGGCGTCGGGGAAGGGCAGTCGGCGGCTGTCGGCGCGGATCACCGCCCCCGGGAGCCGTGCCGCCGCCATCCGGGCCATGCCCAGCGCGGCGTCCGCGCCCGTCACCCGGAGCGTCGGGCGGGCGGCGGCGAGGCGGCGCGTGACTATTCCGGTGCCGCAGGCGACGTCGAGCAGGGCCTGTACGTCGTCGGGGACGAGGCCGAGGAGGGCGGCCGCGGCCGCGGCGGCTCTGGGCTCACCGCCCCTGCTGGCGTCATATTCGTCGGCTTCCTTGTCGTAGTCGAGCATTTGACATCCTCTCCCTTTAAAAGAGGGGGATTCCAACCCGGGTGGGTTGAGGTTCACGGACACTCGACCGCCGTCTGGGCGGTGTTGTCCCTCCGGCACGGGCTTGGCACCCGGGGCGGCTTTCGCCGTCCTGTCCTGCCGCGACGTTGGCTGCTGCATTGGTGTCCGCGTTGCAGGTGAAACCGCAGGAGGAACAGACGAACTCGGCTTGGCTCTTGCGGGAGTTCTTGTCGATCCATCCGCAGGCACTGCACCGCAGGCTGGTGTAGGGGGCGGGTACGTCCTCGACCCGCCCGGGAGCCTTGTGCTCGGTGCGCCGGCGCAGCAGACCCCAGCCCTGCGCGAGGATCGCCCGGTTCAGCCCGGCCTTCTGCGCCACCCGCTTGCCCGGCTCCTCGATGGTCCCCTTCGCCGAGCGGGTCATGTTCTTGATGTTCAGCTTCTCGAACCGCACCAGGCCGTACGACCTGGCCAGCATGGTCGAGGTCTTCTCGCACCAGTCCTTGCGCCGGTCTGCTTCACGGGCTTTGAGCTTGGCGACCCTCGCGTACCCGGCCGTCTTCTGCGGGCTGTTCCTGGGAGCGCGGGCGGCACGCCGCTGATGTTTGCGGATCTGCGCCCGCTCACGGGTGGTGAGCTGGGGGCAGTTCAGGGTCCGGCCGTCCGACAGGGCCGCGGTGATCGTGACACCGCGGTCGATGCCGATGACCTCGCCGGTGTCCGGCGCCATGACCGGGGCGGGGACGACGGCGAAGGCGATGTGCCACTGCCCGTTCTTCCAAGTGACCCGGAACGTCTTCGCCTGCGGCAGCTCGGTCCGGGTGAGACGGAAGCGGACCCAGCCGCAGCCCGGCACCTTCACCTGTGCCCATCGCCGGTTCAGCTTCTGGACCACCACCGAGCGGCCCATGATCTGCCTGCCCGTCTTCGCGTTCAGCTTCGGGCCGCCGTCGGTGTCGAACTCCGGGACGCGGTCGGTGCCGACGACGCGGAAGCCCTCGTGCCGGTGCTTCCTGCGCCAGGTCGGCTCGCCGAACCCGGAGGTGAACCGCGCCTGCTTGGCCCTCCCGAAGTCCTTCAGTGCCTGCTGCTGCACATCCGCGTTGCCCTTGCGCAGCCACTCACTGGTGGTGCGGGCCTCGGTGAGCTGGCGGCACTGCTCGGCGAAACCGGGCGCGGCCTTCCTGCCCCTGTACCAGTACGAGTGCTGCTCGACGGCCAGGTTCCACACGTACCGGGCGTGCGCGCAGTGCAGCAGCATCTGCTGCTCCTGCTCACCCGTGGGGTACAGCCGAAACCTTGCCATGGGACCAATCTAGCTCAACCATGGTCCCATGAAACATGTGAACCTGAGACTCCCCGACGATCTGCACGAACAGGCCCGAGCCGCCGCCGAGGCCGACGACCGTTCCCTGAACTCCTGGCTGATCGCCGCCGTGCGACAGGCCGTCACGTCGGGCAAGACACCAAAACGCCCTGAAGGCGATTCGGCCACCCCTGCCCCGCCACGCGGGAGCGGGCATTCGCACCAGTCCTGAAGGACCGGGCACCCTGCCCGAAACCGAGGCGGATCAGCTTGCGCCATGTCCCGGAGCGAGTGCCTCCACCGTGCGAGCGAGCTTGAGGTCGAGCTCGGTGACGGCGCCGCCGACGCTGTGGGTGTTCACGGTGAGGGAGATCGTGTTGTAGCCGAGGGTGAGGTCGGAATGGTGGTCGAGCTCCTCCTGTACCTGGGCGATGTGTACGACCATCGCGGTCGCGGCGAAGTGGGAGGGGAGGTGGTAGGAGCGGGCGAGGTGGTCGCCGTCCAGCGACCAGCCGGGCAGCTCCGCGAGCTGCTCCTCGATCTCCTTCTGCGACAGCGGTTCGACGGGCATGGCCTCGCTCCGTTCTTCGTACGGCGGGGTGCGGTGGGGGCTGGTCCTCAGCCTGCCACAGTCCCCCGACCAGGGGATCGAAGGTGCTCCGTACCGCGCGGCGTCCTGTCGCATTCCCCCGAAACCTGCTCCGTTTCGCCCTTCCTCTCGGAAGGGGAAGGGGCGCGTGAGCCGTCGGACAGAAGTAGGGCTGCGCACAAGGCTCATGGGTCGAACCTACTGATCCGCGCTGCCCGATCTGCGTGCTACTTGAGCTGCGTGTTGGCGGCCCTCTGCGTACAGCTGTGGGCGACCGTGTCGGCGAAGACCCGAGCGAGTGGGGTGAGGGCGTCCCAGCGGCGGACGGCCCAGCCGACCGGGAGCGGGGGCAGATTGGAGATGGGGACGAGGCGGAGGGGACCGTCACCGGGGATCTCCCAGCCGGGCAGCACAGGCACGACGGCGTGGCCGAGGCCGAGCTCTGCCAACAGGAGGGCGGTGTCCCAGTCGGCGACGCTGGTGTCGGAACCGCTCCGGATACCGAGTTCGGCGAACGCGGCATCGAGGCGGGCGCCTGAGCTGGAGTTCTGGGGGAGTCGGATGAGGCTGATGTCGCTGAGTTCGGCTGTGTTGACATAGGGCCGGCCCGCGAGCGGATCGTCGGCACGGACAGCCAGCACCCAGGGCAGGGCGACGACGGGGCGCTGCTCGATTCCGCGCACTGGGCCGGCGATCGTGACCCAGGCGAGGTCCAGGTTGCCGGCGGCGAGGGCCTCGAAGCAGTTGCGGCTGGAGGTCTCTGTCTGGAACTCCAGACTGACCTTCGGGTAGCGCTGACGGAAGGCGACGATGGCGTCGGACATGAAGTGCCGCACGGTTGTTCCGCCCGTGGTGACGCGCACAGAGCCGCTGTCGCCGTTGACAAGGTCTCCGAGACGCCGCAGGGCCAGATCCAGACCGGCGATGCTGTCCGACGCGGCCTCGCACAAGACGCGCCCCGCATGTGTGGGCACGACACCTCGTGGCTGGCGCTCCAGGAGGCTCACACCGGCCTCTCGCTCCAATCGCTTCACATGCTGGCTCACCGCTGACTGCGTGCAGTCCAGCTCCCGGGCAACGGCGCTGAGGCTTCCCGCCCTGCACACGGCCACGAAGACGCGCAGGTCCTCCAAAGTCATAACCCCAAGCTATAGCTTGGGCATAGCTAGAAATCCATAGGATTGACTGGGGGTTATGGGGTCCAGGATGATCGGTGCAGGGCCCAGGCGGCAACCCGTCCGGCGCTTTCGCGGGGTCCGGACCACAGGCGAAGGCGCGGACGGGTGCCGACCCCAAGCGACGGAAGGACACCGCCCTGTGCCTGCTTCTCCTGCCGCTGCCGGCCAGGCCATCGCGCTGCTGCGCAAGCTCGGCGCTGCGGACATCGCCCATCCGGGCGGCACTCTCGTCACCCATCTCCAGCGCGTCCAGGGACAACTCGCCGTATGGGGCGCCCGCCCCGCTCTCCAGCTCGCGGGCCTGTGCCACGCTTTCTACGGCACCGACGGCTTCCCCACTGCTTTGCTTTCTCCGGACAGCCGCACCGAACTCGCAGAGGCGATCGGCGCCGAGACTGAATCCATCGTGTATCTCTACGCGTCGTGTGACCGGAAGGCCACCTATCCAACGCTCGCGGATGCCGACGGGGCCTTCCGGAATCGGTTCACCGGCCGCCTCCACACTCCCCTGCCGCAACTTCGACGAGACTTCGCCGAATTGTCCGCCGCCAACGAACTCGACCTTGCCCGCATTGACCCCGTCTTCCGCGAGCAGTGGGGAGCCGAACTCCTCGCCCTGTTCACCCGATTCCAGCCCCTGTTGAGCCAAGCCGCTTGGTCGGACTGCCACACAGTGCTTGCCGCGGCTCCGCAGGACTAGGACGCGTATCGGGTTGCGATCGCCACGCACCACCCACGGCCTTCCTCGGTTACGGTCGGCGTATGTCCATCGTCGCGTCCGGTCCGACCAGGCCCTCAACCAACTCCGTCGGCAAAGGCGTCGGCCCGCTGCTGCGCGGCTGGCGGGAACAGCGTCGGGTCAGCCAGCTGGAACTGGCGCTGCGGGCCGACTCCTCGGCCCGGCACATCAGCTTCATCGAGACCGGCCGCTCCCGTCCGAGCGAGGAGATGGTGCTGCGGCTGGCCGAACACCTCGACGTCCCCGTACGGGAGCGCAACGCGCTGCTCCTGGCCGCCGGCTACGCGCCCCACTACCCGGAGCCCCCCCTCGACGACCCCTCGATGGACGCCCTGCGCCAGGGCATGGAGCGGCTGATCCAGGGCTACGAGCCCTACCCGGCGCTGGTGGTCGACGCCACGTACACCGTGCTCGCCGCCAACCGGGGCATCACCATGCTCCTGGAGGGCGTCTCCGAGTCGCTGCTCACGCCGCCGCTGAACGCGATGCGGCTGACCCTCCACCCGGAGGGCCTGGCGCCTCGGATCCGCAACCACCGCGAGTGGCGCGACCACCTGCTCGCGCAGATGGAACGGCAGATCGCCCTGGACCGCTCCGAGCCACTGCGTGCGCTCTACGAGGAGGTGGCGGCCTACCCGGTACCGGACCAGGGACAGGAAGGGAAAATGGCGCTGGAACCGGATGAAGATGTCGAGCCCGTTCCCTATTTCGCTCTCCCTCTGCAGATCGAGCACGGCGGGCGCGTGCTGTCCTTCATTTCATCCATCTCCACCTTCAACACCCCGATGGACGTCACTGTCGCCGAGCTGGCCATCGAGACGTTTCTCCCCGCGGATCCGGCGACGGTCAAATACCTTCAGTCACTGGTGTCTTGACGGAGCGTCGCCGATCCGTTTGAGTGGAGGCTTCGGCGCTTGGGGAGGGCGTGGCGTGAGTGAGCGGCGGGCTGCGCCCACCGTGGGGCAAGTGGTGCTCGGGCGGCGGCTGCAGGAATTGCGGGAGGCCACCGGGCTGAAGCGGGAAGAAGCCGCGCGTGTCCTGCGTGTCGCCCCGGCGACGGTGCGGCGGATGGAGATGGCCGAGGTCGCCCTCAAGATCCCCTACCTCCAGGTGCTGCTGACGACGTACGGAGTGGCCGACGACGAGGTGGCCGCCTTCGTCGCGCTCGCCGAGGAGGCGAACCAGCCGGGCTGGTGGCAGCGGTTCCACGATGTGCTGCCGGACTGGTTCAGCATGCACGTCAGCCTGGAGGGCGCCGCCCGTCTGATCCGCTCGTACGAGCCGCACTTCGTGCCCGGGCTGCTGCAGACCGAGGAGTACGCGCGCGCCGTGCTGGAGGCGGGAACGGTGGGCCAGACGGGGCCCGAGGCCATCGAGCGGCATGTGACGCTGCGCATGACGCGGCAGCAGCTGCTGCTGAGGCGCGAACACCGGCCCCACCTCTGGGTGATCATGGACGAGACCGCGCTGCGGCGCCCGGTGAGCATCCGTGGGGAGGTCATGCGGGACCAGATCGACCGGCTGCTGCGGGAGATGGAGAGCGACGACATCTCCGTCCAGGTCGCCGAGTACGCGAGCGGCCCGCATCCGGGGACGTACACCTCGTTCGCGCTGTTCCGCTTCGCGGAGCCGGAACTGCCCGACATGGTCTACAGCGAGTACCTGACCGGTGCCATCTACCTGGACTCGCGCCCCGAGGTGGCCATGCACCTGGAAGTGCTGGACCACATGTCGGCCCACGCCGCCTCCGTGCCCCGCACCAAGGAGATCCTGCGGGAGATCCGGGACTCCTACTGAGGAGTTCCCAGCGAGGACTTCCCAGGGAGGGGCTCACACAGAGCCCCTCTCCTCAAAAGCCCTTACGCCGCGCCGCCCCTCGTCTCCCTCTCGTCGTCCACGATCTCGGCGTCCACCACACCGTCCTCCGCCGCCGTGGTGTGCTCGGCGGCCGGCTCCTCCCGGGGGGTCTGCTGGGCCTGGGCGTACATGGCCTGACCCATCTTCTGGCTCACCGAGGCCAGCTTCTCGACGCCGGTGCGCAGGGCGGTGGTGTCGGTGGCGGAGTCCTCCAGGAGGCGCTTGAGGTCGGCGACGGCGGACTCGACCTCGGGCTTCGTCTCTGAGGGGATGCGTTCGCCGTTCTCACGGAGGAACTTCTCGGTCTGGTAGACGAGTTGTTCGGCCTGGTTGCGGGTCTCGGCGGCCTCGCGGCGTGCGCGGTCCTCCTCGGCGTACTGCTCGGCCTCGCGCATCATGCGGTCGATGTCGTTCTTGGGGAGCGCGGAGCCGCCCGTGACGGTCATCTTCTGTTCGCGCCCGGTGGCGAGGTCCTTCGCAAAGACGTGCATGATCCCGTTGGCGTCGATGTCGAAGGCGACCTCGATCTGCGGGACTCCGCGCGGCGCGGGCGGCAGCCCGGTGAGGTCGAAGACGCCGAGCTTCTTGTTGTACGCGGCGATCTCGCGTTCGCCCTGGTAGACCTGGATGCCGACCGAGGGCTGGTTGTCCGCTGCGGTGGTGAAGATCTCCGAACGGCGGGTCGGGATCGTGGTGTTGCGCTCGATGAGCCTGGTCATGATGCCGCCCTTGGTCTCGATGCCGAGGGACAGCGGGGTGACGTCGAGGAGTAGGACGTCCTTCACATCCCCCCTGATGACACCCGCCTGGAGAGCCGCGCCGAGCGCCACGACCTCGTCCGGGTTGACACCCTTGTGCGGGTCCTTGCCGGTGAGCTCCCTGACCAGGTCTGTGACGGCGGGCATCCGGGTCGAGCCGCCGACCAGGATGACGTGGTCGATCGCGGCGAGCTTGACGCCCGCGTCCTTGACCGCCTGGTGGAAGGGGGTCTTGCAGCGGTCGAGCAGATCGGCGGTCAGCTCCTGGAACTGAGCACGGGTCAGTTTCTCCTCGAGGTGCAGGGGGCCGTCGGCGGTGGCGGTGATGTAGGGCAGGTTGACGGTGGTCTCGGAGGAGCTGGACAGCTCGATCTTGGCCTTCTCGGCACCCTCGCGCAGCCGTTGCAGCGCCATCTTGTCGTGGCCGAGATCGATGCCGTACGAGGCCTTGAAGCGCTGCGCGAGGTGTTCGACGATCCGCTGGTCCCAGTCGTCGCCGCCGAGCCGGGTGTCGCCGTTGGTCGCCTTGACCTCGATGACGCCGTCGCCGATCTCCAGGAGCGAGACGTCGAAGGTGCCGCCACCCAGGTCGAAGACGAGGACGGTCTGCTCCTCGCCCCGGTCGAGGCCGTAGGCGAGGGCGGCGGCCGTCGGCTCGTTGATGATCCGCAGCACCTTCAGGCCCGCGATCTCGCCCGCCTCCTTGGTGGCCTGGCGCTGGGCGTCGTCGAAGTAGGCGGGCACGGTGATCACGGCGTCCGTGACGTCCTCGCCGAGGTAGGCCTCCGCGTCCCGCTTCAGCTTCTGCAGAACGCGCGCCGACAGTTCCTGGGCACGGTAGCGGGTGCCGTCGACGGAGCCCTGCTCCGGGAAGCGCCAGCTCGCTTCGCCCATGTGGCGCTTGACCGAGCGTGCGGTGCGCTCCACGTTCGTCACGGCCTGACGTTTGGCGACCTCGCCGACGAGCACCTCGCCGTTCTTGGCGAAGGCCACCACGGAGGGGGTGGTGCGCGCGCCCTCCGCGTTGGTCACGACGGTGGGGTCGCCGCCTTCGAGAAGGGCCACCACCGAGTTCGTCGTTCCGAGGTCGATCCCGACCGCACGTGCCATGTCCGTCCCCTTCCGCCAGGGCGCTGCCCACCTTCAAGCACAAAACTTGAGTGCGTTCTTGTCAATGGGGCGGACATGACAGCGCCGCGGGCCCTGCGTGGGGACCGCGGCGCCGTACTGCTTCCGGACGTCAGGCCAGCTTGGCCGTCAGGGTGATCGTCGTGCCGGTCAGCGCCGCGCTGACCGGGCAGTTCTTCTTCGCGTCCTCGGCCGCCGCGACGAAGCCGTCGTTGTCGAGGCCCGGCACCGTACCCTCCACCGTCAGGTGGATGCCGGTGATGCCCTCGCCGGGCTGGAAGGTGACGTCGGCGTTGGTGACGAGCTTGGTGGGCGGGGTGCCCGCGCCCGCGAGGGCGTGCGACAGCGCCATGGAGAAGCAGCTGGAGTGGGCGGCGGCGATCAGCTCCTCGGGGCTGGTCTTGCCGTTGGCGTCCTGCGCCCGCGACGCCCACGTCACCGGCTGCTGGCCGATGCCGGAGGAGTCGAAGGTGACGACGCCGCTGCCCTCGAGCAGGTTGCCTTCCCACACGGTGTGCGCGGTGCGCGTGGTTGCCACGATGATTCCCTTCGATGGGGTCCCGTTTTCGGGGTCCGTGCGCACCATCCGATCACACCTGCGCGCGACTCACCCAGAATGACAGCTCACCGCACGCGGAAGACCGGTCCCCGCGCCGTGAACGGGAGCCACGCGCCCTGCGGAATCAGATACGCGTGCTCGCGCCGCACCCGCAGCACGTCGCACCAGCCGTCCGTGATGACCAGCAGCGGCGCGCCCGGCGGGAAGTCGTCCGCGCGGTGCAGCAGATCGATGCCGGGCTGCAGCACCGTACCGCCGCGCCCGTGCACCCGTACCCGTCCGGCGATCTCGGTGACCGGCAGATAGCCCGCGTCGTGCGGCGCCGCGTCGCAGAACACCACCCGCGCGGCCGGTACGTCCCGGGCCTCGGCGTACGAGGCGATGGCGCCCAGCGCCTTGCCGAGCAGCGTGCGGTCCATGGAACCGGAGGTGTCGAGGACGACGCCGAAGGTGCAGCGGGCGATCTCCTCGGGCGGGAAGTACCGTCCCGCGCGCGGGATGTCGGGGGTGGACGCCTGACGGCGCGAGGGGCGCGCGTACGTCCGTACCGGCTCGGGGCGGGGCACGAACTCGTCGAACCAGCGGGCCAGGCGGGCGTCCCAAGGCAGCGGCGGATGGCTGAGCGCGCGGATCTCCTCGACCAGACCGCCCGGCAGATAGCCCCGCTCCAGCTGCTGGTGCAGGTCGAAGCCGTGGCTCAGGCCGCGCCGGTAGAGCTCGTCCAGGTCCACGTAGTCGCGCGGGGAGCCGAGCGGGGCGCCGAGGATGTCACCAACACCCTTGCCGCGGAGCGTGGACAGCCGGCGCATCCGGCGCAGGTCCTTCGCGATCCGGTCGTACACCTCCTCCGCCGACAGATCCTTCAACTCCGCGTCGTACAGAAGTCCTTCGGGCATCGTGCCGACCTGCATCTCGCACAGCCAGCCGTTGATGACGTAGTCGGCCGCGATGTTGAAGAGGTACGGGTCGCGGGGGCCGCAGCGGTCGCCGTGCCGCAGGGCGGCGTGCAGCATCTCGTGGGCGAGGACGAACCGCCATTCCTCGTCCTCCAGTTGGCGCAGCGGGTTGATGTAGATCTCGCCCGCCTCCGCGTTCACGGCGGCGACGGAGATGTCGTGGGCGCGGGCCAGTTCGGCGTCGGCGACCAGGGTGATGCCGGCCGCGATGCCGCCGAGCAGCGGGTAGGAGGAGATGAACCAGCTCAGCGCCCGCTCCCAGGGCTGTAGCCGGGTGGGCCCGCCGCGCATCGAGCCGCGGCGGCCGCCGGCCACGTCCATCGCCGTGGCCACGGTGCGGGTCAGGGCGTGCGCGAACTCGAGCTGCCAGTCCGGGGCCTGGCCGCCCTTCCAGGTGTCCCACGGCACCAGCAGCTGGTCCGGCTCGCCGCCGGCCGTACCGCAGCGCTCGTACGGGGCCGGAGTCCCCTCGCGCCGCCAGCGGGCGGCGAGTTGCTCCTCGTCGCCGTCGGGGTACGAGGGCGGCAGGTCCTCTGGGGTGAGGCCGATGGGGAAACCGAGCAGGAAGCGGTTGACGACCGCGCAGCGGGCGGCGAGGGCGTGGCGGTCGGGCTGCTCGCGCGTCTTCGGCGCCGCCGGGACATGGCCGAAGCCCAGGTGGATGATGGCGTGCGCGACCGCCCAGGCCCACTCGACGGGCTCGGCGCGGCGGGTGGGGTGGACGTGCAGTACACCGTTGGAGTCGACACGGACGAGACCGTCGCGGGGTGAGTCGGGGCAGTCCTCCTGGCGGCAGGTGCTGAAGCCGATGGCGGCGAGCGCCCGGTTGGCCCGCACCAGCCGCATCCCCTCCGCGAACGCCTCCGCCGCCAGGTCCTTCTTCGGCTGTCCCTTACTGCGGCTCGTCGGGGTGCGGCTCACTGCCGCGCCTCGACCAGCCGGGGCATGTCGCGGGCCGCCTCGACCAGGAACCAGGCGGGCAGGAGGGGATTGCCGTCGGTGTCCGGAGCGATGACGCTCTGCGCGACCTCCACGGAGATCTCGGCGAGCTGCACGAGCAGCGACTTGGCCCGATACGCGGTCTGCTGTCCGCTCGCGGAGAGGTGCTCCTTGCTGGCGGGCAGCTCCTTGACGAGCCGGCCGCGGAAGGACTCGGCGAGGTAGTACAGCAGGTCGCGGTCCTCGGGGCGGTGCGGCCAGCGGGCGTCGCCCTTGACGATCGCCTCGATGCCGAACCGGCTGCGCACGATCTTCACATAGCCGCAGAAGGCGACCGCGTGCGCGGGCGTCAGGGTGCCGTGTGCGATCACCTTCAGGGTCGGCTCGTCGAGGGCCGGCCCGAAGGAGTGCAGCGCGTCGGAGAGCATGTGCCAGGAGCGGGGCGTGGAGAACGGCTCCTCGGTCTTCGGCGGCTTGGACCACAGGTGGTCGGGCCGGTCGGTGAGGTGGTCCACGACCCAGGGGTGGATGCCGTTGGCCGCGGCCCAGCCGAGCCAGTCCTTGGAGGAGGCCTCCAGGTGCACGTGCGTGAGGCGGTTGATCAGCGCGGAGGCGATCGGGCGGGCCAGCGCGTTGTCGGTGGCGCGGTTGCCCGCGCCGATCACTATCGAGCCCTTGGGCAGCTCGTAGTTGCCGATGCGGCGGTCCAGGATCAGCGAGTAGAACGCCTTCTGCACATCCGGCGTCGCCGCGTTCAGCTCGTCCAGGAAGAGGCAGTACGGCTCGTCACGGGCGATCGCCTCCGGCGGGCAGAACACCGAGCGCCCGTCGCGGATCTGCGGGACGCCGATCAGGTCCTCGGGTGCGAGCTGGGTGCCGAGCAGGCTGACGCACTCCAGGCCCAGTGACTCGGCGAACTCCCTGACCAGGGAGGACTTTCCGATGCCGGGGGCGCCCCAGAGGAAGACCGGCCGCACGGTCGCGAGGCCGAGCAGCAGTTCCGGTATGCGGGCGGGGGTGACGGTCACGGCTGCCTGCACGCAACATCCTCGGGGGTCGGGAAGTGCCCCGCGGGTGCGCGGTGCTCCATGCGAACAGTGTGTGCGCGGGGCTCGCCGACCGCAGCCCATTTTCCGCCGCCTCGGCCCGGCCGCCTGCCCGTGGCTCAGGCGGCGCGCTCGTCCGCGGGCGCCGCCAGCGGCACCTGGGGGCCGTCGCACTCGCGCAGCCAGCGCCGCAGTACGCGGTGCACCTGCTCGGCGCCCACGAGATCCGCGTCGTCCTCGACCGGCACGGACAGGGCCGTCGGCGACAGCAGAAAGGGGCGTGCCTGGGCCCCGCCAAGTCCGCCGTGCGAGCCGATCTGCTCCTCGAAGGCGAGGACTTCGCCCTCCATCGGGTCGTACGAGGAGTTGACCATGATGTCGGCGACGTGCGGGAAGGAGTGCGTACGTCGTACGGCGTCGGCGGCGCCGGGGCCGAAGTCGGCGAGCGGGCCCGGGCGCGCGTCGTCGAGCTTGTCGATGGGCACCTCCGCGCCGTTCGCGCCCAGCACGAGTCCGCCGTACTCCTCGCTGCGGACCAGCACGAAGCCGACGCCGGGGTGGTTGGCGAGGGTGGACAGCAGCGCGGGGTGGCGGCGGTCGATCTCCTCCCGGCTCATCCGGTGCGGCACGTCGGGGAAGGACACCAGGCCGAGGTTGCCGGAGGCCAGCACGATGGGCTCGGAGCGGCGCGAGGGACGGTGGTGCTCGCCACGCTCCTCGACGGGTCTGCGCAGCGCGGCCCGCACCGCCGCCCGTGCTTCGGTGCCGCTGTGCGTGCGCTGTACCTTGCGCGGCACGGGCAGCCCGCACCCGGCCCGGACCAGGCTGCCGAGGCTGAGGCCGTAGCGGGTCAGGAAGGTCTCGCCGGGGCTCTGGCCGTGGTCCGACAGCACCACGATCCGGTAGGGCCGCGGGGCGTGTTCGGCGACCTTGGCGATCAGGGCGAGTGACCGGTCGAGGCGCTCCAGGACCTTCTCGGTGTCCCGGCTGCGCGGCCCGGAGTGGTGGGCCACCTCGTCGTACGCCACCAGGTCCGCGTAGACCGCGTTGCGCCCGGCGAGCATGTCGCCGATCACCGCGGCGACGACGACGTCCCGCTCGACGACGGTCGCGAAGGCGCGCACGAAGGGGTACAGCCCGCCGCGCTTGACCCGGGGCCGCCGCTTCTTCATCCGGGCCCACGTGGACTGGCCCATCTCGCGCAGCACCTCGGCGACGAAGGACAAGGCCGTACGGACGGCGTTGGCGGGGTCGCTGAAGTACGCGAAGTAGCCCGAGCGGGAACGGTTCTCCCTGCCCCTTCGCGCTGCCATGGACAGCACCAGGGCCAGCTGGTCGGCGCCGCCGCTGAAGAGGTTGCCGCGGCTGGCGCCGTCGACGGTCAGCAGGCCCCCGTCGCCGGTGTGCTCGATGGCCCGGCGCTGGAGTTCGGCGGCGCTGGAGGGCCGGTTGCACACCATGACCTCGTGCGTGTCCTTCTCGTACCAGCGGAAGGCCGGCACGTCGTGGTTGCTGCCGTGCAGGATGCCGAGCTGGCTGGCGCCGGTCTGGCTGGACCAGTCGGTGCGCCACGGGGTGAGCCGGTGGGTGGGACAGCCGCCCTCCCCGGAGCCCTCGAGCCACTGCGCGACGGTGGGCATCAGCCCCTTGCCGACCGCCTCCTCCAGCACGTCGTGGCCGACGCCGTCGAGCTGGAGGAAGACGGCACCGGGGGTCGCGGGCCAGGCCTGACCGTCACCGCGCCTGCGGCGCCGGTCGGCGAGCCGGGAGAGCCTGCGCCGGTAGGCGTCGTCGTCCCGGACGGCGAGGGCACCGCCGGTGGCCGAGGCGACCGCGGACATCACGGCGGCGACGACCACGGCGGTCTCGGGCGCGGCCTCGCCCTGCCCGGAGGGGTTGATGCGCAGGGCTATCAGCAGCAAGGAGCCGTTCAGGAAGAAGACGAGCAGACCGAGGACCAGCGCGGGGACCAGGAGCAGCGCCCGTACGAGCAGGGGCCACACGAGCGAGGAGAGCAGACCGAAGACGGCCGCGCCGACCCCCGCGGTGACGGCGATCCGCGTGGCGCTGTCGCCGTTGCTGGACTCCAGCTGGAAGTCGGGCAGCACACCGGCGAGGACGAGCATGGTGACCGTGGACACGGCCCACACCGCGATGCTCCGCCACACTCCGCTGAGAAGTCGCCGCCAACGCCTTCCGCCCACGCCCTGTCCACCTCACGTCCCGGCCCGCCCGGTGTGCGAGGCCGCTCCCACCCTGTCACAACGGTCGAGCGGCCCCCGGTGTCCCCCTCAGCGGCCGTCGTAGCCCGCGGTCGGCATCGACAGACGGCGGTGGACCCGGGCCTTCATCTGGGCGTCGTACGACGGTTCCGCGCACCCGACCGTCTCGATCCGTACGCCGCGGCGGGCGCACTCGGCGGTGAACTCGTCCACGGAGGCGAGGGCGCGCTCCAGGACACGACGGCTCGGCGCGACGAACAGGTCGACGAGGCCCGCCTCGACGTCCGCCCACAGGGTGCGGTGGTCGGGGCGCAGACCGCGGACGAGGAGCTCGCGGGTGACGACGTAACCGCGCTCGGCGGCCCAGCGGGCGCACATCGCGTACTGGCTGCGGGAGTCCACGAGGAAGGGGTCCGCGTCGAGCTCCTCCAGGGGCGTCAGGCTCGCGATGGCCGTGACGCGGACTGTGGTCGGCACGGCGGAGGCGCTGCTCGCGTGTCCCATGGCGTCCCCCCTCACCTCCGGGTTTCGCCGCCGACCCTACTCCTGCACGTAGGCTCGAGGGGAGTCGCACGGAGGAGGCAAAGAAGTGCCGGTGGAGATCACCTGGTGGGGGCACGCCACTTGCACGCTGGAGGACTCCGGCACACGCGTCCTCACCGATCCGCTCTTCGCGCGCCGGCTCGCGCACCTGCGGCGCAGGCGCGGGGCGCCGCCCCCTCCCGAGGCCGCGGTCGCGGACGTGGCGCTGGTCTCGCATCTGCACGCCGACCATCTCCATCTGCCCTCGTTGCAGCGGCTCGCGCCGGGCACGCTGGTACTGGTGCCGAAGGGCGCACCGCGCGTGGTGCCCGCGCTGCGCAGGCTGGACCATCTGCGGTTCGTCGAGGTGGCGCCCGGGGACCTGACCCAGGTCGGTGACCTGGTCGTACGTACGGTGTCGGCGCGGCACGACGGGCGGCGACTGCCGGTCGGACCGCATCGCTCCCCCGCGCTGGGCTTCGTGGTGGAGGGCGAGGCGCGGACGTATTTCGCCGGGGACACCGGGCCGTTCGAGTCGATGGCCGAGGAGGTCGGACCGGTCGACGTGGCGCTGCTGCCGGTCGGCGGGTGGGGCCCGTTCCTCGGGGAGGGACACCTGGACGCGGGGCGGGCCGCCGAGGCGCTGGCCCGGCTGATGCCGAGGAGCGCGGTGCCGGTGCACTACGGCACGTACTGGCCCATCGGCATGGACAGCGTGCGCCCCCATGAATTTCATGCGCCGGGTGATGAGTTCGTGCGCCTGGCTGGTGAGCGTGCGCCCCAAGTGGCGGTGCACCGGCTCGAACACGGCGAGAGCGTGCGCCCGGAGGTCGCGCGGTGACGCCTCTGACCGCCTTGGGCGCGGCCCCGGCGATATTCCTGTCCGCCAAGAGCACCGCCCCGGCCGTGTTCCTGTCCGCCGCGGGCGCGGCCGTGTCACCGGAGAGCACACAGCAGGCGATCGGCTATCCGTCGCTGTTCGTGCTGGTGCTGATCGGCGCGCTGGTCCCGGTGGTGCCGACGGGCGCGCTGGTCAGTTCGGCGGCCGTGGTGGCCTTTCACGAGACGGCGCCGTTCGCCCTGCTGCTGGTCTTCGTGGTGGGCTCGCTCGCGGCGTTCCTCGGTGACGTGGCGCTCTACTGGCTCGGCCGGCGCGGCATGGGATCCAAGAACGGCTCGCGCTGGCTGGAGGCCATCCGTGTGCGCGCCCCGGAGGACCGCCTCGCCCAGGCCCAGGAGAAGCTGGACGACCACGGCGTCGCCGTCCTCGTCCTGTCCCGCCTCGTCCCGGCGGGCCGCATACCGGTGATGCTCGCCTGCCTGCTGGCGAAGATGCCCCTGCGCACCTTCGCCCGCGGCGACATCCCCGCCTGCCTCGCCTGGGCGGCCACCTACCAGGTCATCGGCATCCTCGGCGGCTCCCTCTTCGACGAGCCGTGGGAGGGCGTCGTGGCGGCGGTGGTCCTGACACTGGCGGTCAGTGCGGCGCCGGGAGTGTGGCGGAGGGTTCGCAGAACCGCGGCCCGGTAGGCACCCCCACCACCGTCGTCACCCCAGGACCCGAGAACCCCCCACCGCCAGATCCCACAGATTCCCCCGCTCCAACCCCACCCGCTCCCAAGCCGCCTTCACCCGGGTCAACGGCTCCAGCACGGGCTCCGCCGACAGCACGAATGTCCCCCAGTGCATCGGCGCCATCCGCCGAGCCCCCAGGTCGACAGCGGCCCGAACAGCCTCTTCCGGGTCGCAGTGGACGTCACTCAACCACCACCGGGGGTCGTACGCCCCGATGGGAAGCAGGGCCAGTTCTATCCCCGGGTACCGCTGCCCGATGGCCGCGAACCAGTGCCCGTACCCCGTGTCCCCCGCGAAGTACACCCGCTGTCCTTCGGGCGCCGTCAGCACCCAGCCACCCCACAGCGTGCGGCAGGTGTCGGTGAGACCGCGCTTGGACCAGTGGTGCGCGGGGACGAAGTCGAAGCGCACACCGTCGAGTTCGACCGCCTCCCACCAGTCCAGCTCCGTGACCCGGGTGAACCGGCGGCGCCGGAACCAGCGCCCGAGTCCGGCCGGCACGAACACCGGTGTGCCGCGCGGGAGTCGGCGCAGCGTCGGCGCGTCCAGATGATCGTAGTGGTTGTGACTGATGACGACCGCGTCGACGCGCGGCAGCGCGCTCCAGGCCACGCCGACCGGGGTGATCCGGGCCGGGGTGCCGAGGATCTTGCGGGACCAGACCGGGTCGGTGAGGACGGTGAGCCCGCCTATGCGGATCACCCAACTCGCGTGCCCCGCCCAGGAGACGGCGACGGTACGCGCGCCCACCCGCGGCAGCGGCCCCGGTTCGAAGGGCAGCAGCGGAATGCCGGCGAGCCCCTCGGGCCCCGGCCGCAGCGCCCCCTCACGTGCGAACCGCGCGAAGGCCCGCAGCCCGGGCAGCGGCGCGGTCAGCCGGTCGACGAACGACCGCGGCCACACACGGCGCTCACCGAGCGGACGGGGTTCGGCGAGAGGAGGGGGCTCGACGAGCGGACGGAGAGGAAGGACAGGTGAGGAACGCCCCGCCGGCGGGGCCATGGAGGACGCCGGCTCCTCGGCGTCCTGCGTGTTCGTGGACTCGGACGTGCTCGTGGACGTACTCGTGCTCGTGGTCGACTGGGACTGCTGCGTCATCGAGGAGGCTCCCATCGCTGAGCGTCGTCACGGAGATCGTCGAACGCCGACCCCAGGAGGGTCAACGCGCGTTGCACCTGTGGCAGTTCCAACGGGGAGGGTGAACTGAGGCATTCCGCCCGCTCCTCGTCGGTGGTGCCGAGCAGCGCTCCGGTCTCCAACCGCACGCGCAGCGCCTCGAGATCGTCCCCGAAGCGGTGGCCGCCCGGCGCGGGCATGCCGAGCCGGGCGGTGAGGAAGTCCTCCAGTTCCTGTGCGTCCCCGACGCCGAGAGCGGTCAGCGCGGAGCTCAACGGGCCGAGATCCACGTACAGATGTCTGCCGGCCTGCGGCGGCCGCGCGAGGGCCCCCGACCCGACCACCGCGCGGTGCGCGGCGAGAGCCACGCGCGCGTGCAGGCGTACGGCGGCGGTCAGCCGCTCGGTGACCGCGTCGGGCTCGCCGAGCGCGTACGCGGCCGCCGCGGCGACCGGTTCGGCGACCCGGGCACCGAGCACGGTGAGCACGTCGAGGACGCGGGAGCGCAGCCGAAGGCCCTCGTCGGTGTCCGGGAAGCGGGCGACGGCGGCCGGCCAGCCCTGCGGCAGGAAGGCGCCCGCGAGGTCCGTGAGCACAGTGACCTCGCCTGGGAGCATCTCGGCGGGGCTGAGCAGCACGGTGTCGTGCGGCCGGTGCAGGGTGTCGCGCCAGGTCTCGTCGCTGACCACGTGCAGTCCCTCGCCCACCGCGGCCTCCACCGTCTCGTGCACCACCTCGGGCGGTGCGACGGTGGCGGTGGGGTCGTCGGCGACGGAGAGCACGAGCAGGCGCGGGTCGCCGCCCTCGGCGCGGACCCGGCGGACGGTCTCCAGAAGTGCGTACGGATCCGGCAGGCCGCCGCACTCCGCGGGCGTCGCCGCGTGGAACACGGACCGGCCCAGCAGACGGACCTGCGGTGCCCACCAGGCGGCGCACGGGCGCGGCACCAGGACGTCGCCGCCGAGTGCGCCGGTCAGCGCGAGGAGCAGGGCGGGGGCGCCGGGGGCGGCGACCACCCGGTCGCGGTCGGCGGCCAGGCCCCGCCGGGTCCAGTAGCCGCAGGCGGCGTCGAGGAGCACCGGGCCGCCGCCGGAGGGCTCGGCGTGGGCGTGGCCCGCCGCGTCGGCGAGCACGGCGCGCAGCTCGGCCAGTACCGGCAGGCCCTGATCGGGAAGAGGAGGGCCGTAGCGGACCGGACCGTGCCCTTCCGGAACCGTCCGCCGCATACGTGCCTCCGTGCAGTCCGTGGTGCCGTGCCCTGTCGTTACCCAGGCTCCCGTGCCGCCATGGGCGCCCGGCCGGGTTGCGCCCGTCGCAGCGTCAGCGGTGGGAGGAGCCCTTTTGGCGCAGCCGGTGGACGGCCGCGCCCAGCGCGCCCACGATCAGGACGCCGCCGGTGATCAGGGCCGGGACGGAATCGGTGAAGGCGCCGCCCCCGCCGCCCTGCACTCCGTACTGCGCACCGGCGGGGCGCTCCGCGGTGTCGTGATCCGCGCCGGTGTCACGCCCGGCGCCGGTGTCGTGATCCGCGCCGGTGTCACGCCCGGCGCCGGTGTCATGAGCCGCGCCGGTCTCGCGCCCGGCACCCGTGTCATGCCCCGTACCGGTGTCACGACCCGCGCCCGAGTCATGAGCCGCACCGGTCTCACGCCCCGCACCCGAGTCATGAGCCGCACCGGTCTCACGCCCCGCACCCGAGTCATGAGCCGCACCGGTCTCACGCCCCGCACCCGAGTCATGAGCCGCACCGGTCCCACGCCCCGCACCCGCGCCGACGCCGGTGCCGGTGCCGGTGCCGGTGCCGTGGGACACGCTGTACGAGGCGTTCCACGGCCGCTCCTGGCCGCCCGGCGCGACGGGACACACGCCGTTGACGCCCCATTGGGCCTCGCGGTTCCCGGCGTCGGAATCGCTGTTGAACTGCTCGCCGGCCCCGCCTGTCACTCCGAACCCGCCGGCCCCTCCAAGTCCGCCAACCCCTCCGAGTCCACCGGATCCAGCGTCGGAAGTCCCACCCGCCGGGATACGGGCCGTCCCACGGTACGAGGCGGCGCCGCCCGTCTTCTCGTCGCCGCCCGTGACCCGGTGCAGCTGGACCTTGCCCCCCTCGAAGCCCTGGGAGTGGGCGTCGATGGACTCGGGTGGGGTACCGCCGATCGCGTCGCAGGTGACGGAGATGGAGAGGAGACCACCGGGGCCCACGGAACGGGGATCGACCTCCGCGCCCGGATCCGCGGACGCGGCCGTGGCGGCAGCCCCCAGGGCGGTACAGGCCAGGGCGGTGGCGGACAGGACACGGACGGTACGGCGCATGGGTCGGGCTCCTTCGGACAGACACTGTCTGAAGGGGGCACGGCCGTCGCGCCCCCGCCCCATCACAGCCCGCCCCGGCGCCGGGCGCGCGCGGCCGGACACCATTCGCGCGACACGGGCGTCCGAGCGGGTGACAGCGGGAGCTCGGCCGACCGGGTCAGTCCGAGAGGGAGACGAGCTCCCGTTCCAGGCCGCGTCCGCGCTTGTCCACGACGACCGAGGCGACATCGGACAGTTTGCGCTGGGTCGCCTGCGAGATGCGGCGCAGCACGCCGAAGGCCGCGTCCGCGTCGCAGCCCAGTACGTGCATGACGATCCCGCACGCCTGGTCGACGACGGGCCTGGTGCGCAGCGCGGCGCCGAGCTGGTCGAGCTCGGTGAGCGCGGCCCGGTAGGAGCGGTCGCGGACCAGGCAAGTGACGGCGAGGTCGCCGAGCGCGCGGGCGGGTCCGTGCGGGGCGTCCTCCAGGGCGCCGGGCCGGAAGCTGTAGAGGCTGAGGGTCACGGTCAGCCCGGAACGCCGGAAGGGGATCGTGACACTGGAGCGGACACCCGAGTCGAGGGCCATCGCGCGGTACGCCGGCCAGCGCTCCTCGCGCAGCAGGTCCGCCGAGTCGACGGGCTCACCGCGTTCCAGCGCGGCGGGGATCGGACCGTCTCCGGAGCGGAGTTGGACCGAGACGAGTGCGGCGAGGTCGGGGTGGGTGACCGCGGCGGGCCGTTCAGGGCCGCCCTCGGAGACCATGCAGCTGGCGCCGCAGCAATCGGTGGTGCAGCGGGCGGCCTGCTCGGCGAGCTCCGACAGCCGTCTCCCCGGGAGTGCGGATTCCGGCGACCGCGTTCCCAGGTGACCGAGTTGACCGCCCTGACCGCCCCGACCGTGCTGATCGTTTTGACCGCGTTGCTCAAGTCGCTCCGCATACAGCATGGTTCACCCCTCCTCCCTCCGCGCCTTCCCGCTCACCTGCGCGGAAAACAGGCGCGGCGGGTTACACCCCCGCCACGCCCGGAACCAGACCTTCGGGTTACGTTCATCGCATGGCGCAGACGGACGAATTCGGTGAAGAACTCGCGGATTTCGTGCGCCGCGTGGCGGAGCTCAAGGCGGCTCGATCGGTACCGGCCGACGACCTGCCGACGGTGCTCGACGCGGCGATCTTCGAACTCGACCACGTGGCAGGCCAGTTGTGGCCCTGGTACGAGAGTCTGTCCTCGACGGGCCCGTCCGGCGTCGTCTCCGTCGACCGCCAGGAGCAACAGCTCCTCAAGGCGCTCTTCCAGCGGGTGCCGGTGCCTGTCGCGCTGGTGGACCGCGAGACTGTGGTGCGCAGGCTGAACTTCGCGGCGACCTCGTTCACCGGCGTCCGGGCCGGCTACGCGACGGGCCGGCCGCTCACCGGTTTCCTCGCGCACGCCGACCGTGCCGCGTTCCGCTCGCAGGCCGCGGCGGTGGCGCGCGGCGAGGGCGACCGCAGTCTCACCGTGCACCTCCAGCAGCAGCCCGCCGTGCCGGTGCGGGCGACGCTCACCGCGCTGCGGCCCAGCGGCGAACCCCGCACCGCCGTCCTCGTCGTCCTGCAGCCCGCGGACAGCCGGGTGCCGTCCCACGAGCGCGTGCCGGGCCCGGTACCGACCCTGACCGAGACGACCCGGCACGCGGCGCTGATGGACCTGGTGGACGCCATGACCACGGCACTGCTCAGCGGCCCGGTCGGCGATCCGTCCGGAGTGCTGGAGCGGGCGGCCGGGGTGCTGCACGGGCGGTACGCCGACTGGGTGGTGGCCGACGCGGCGGGGGCGGCACGGCTGTACCGTACGACGGTGCTCGCCCCCTCCGACGGAGTGGAGGAGGCGAGGGACGTGGCCGCGCAGGATCCCGCCGCGTGTCCGCTCGTCGTCGAGGCGGCCCGGGGCGGATCCACGGCGCTGCGGGTGCGCCCCGAGGATCCGGACGCCTTCGGCCGTGACGCCTCGGGCGCCCCGATCCTCGTACGCGCGAACGTGACGTCGCTGCTGTGCGTGCCCCTGACCTTCGCGCCCGGCCCCGTACAGGGCGTGCTGACGCTGTTCCGCTGCGGCGCCCGTCGGGCGTTCTCGATGGCGGAGGCCCAGGCGATGGACATGATGTCCCGCCACGTGGCCCTGGCGATGAGCGCGCCCCGGTAGCGGCTACGCGGCGTCGCGCATCACCTGGTCGCGCAGCCGGTGGCAGCACCGGCTGATCAGCCGCGACACGTGCATCTGCGAGATCCCGAGTTCGTCGGCGATCCGGCTCTGCGTCATGTCGCCGAAGAACCGCATGTAGAGGATGGTGCGTTCACGCTCGGGCAGGGCCTGCAACCGGGGCTTGACGGCCTCGCGGTCGATGACGACGTCGAGCGCGGGGTCGGCCGAGCCGAGGGCGTCGCTGAGCGAGTAGCCGTCGTCGCTGCCGGGGACCTCGGCGTCCAGGGAGAGCGCCGTGAAGCTCTCCAGAGCCTCCAGGCCGGCCCGGACGTCCTCCTCGCTCATCCGGGCGTGCTCGGCGATCTCGGCGACGGTGGGCCTGCGGCCCGAGATGGTCCCCGAGAGTTCCTGGACGGCGAACCGCACACGGTTGCGCAGGTCCTGGACGCGGCGCGGCACGTGCAGGGTCCACATGTGGTCGCGGAAGTGCCGTTTGATCTCGCCGGTGACGGTCGGCACGGCGTAGCTCTCGAAGGCGTTGCCGAGCTCGGGGTCGTACCGGTCCACCGCCTTGACCAGACCGAGCGCCGCGACCTGGCGCAGGTCCTCCAGGCTCTCACCGCGGTTGCGGAACCGGCCCGCGAGCCGGTCCGCCATCGGCAGCCAGGCCTCGACGATCTGCTCGCGGAGCGTGTCGCGCTGCCGGCCCGGAGGGAGCGAGGCGAGCCTGCGGAATGCCTCCATGGTGTCGGGGGCGTCGTCGTGCGGATGGCGTTTCGCGCTCACTTGGTTTCGCATGGTGCGTCGCAACTCCCTTGCAGGTGCCTTGGGTTGGACGGTCACCGAGGGAGCGCACAGGTGCGTCGAACGGCACACCCGTGGCGAGGACTTCCCCGCTCCCACGGACGTGCCTCCTGTCCGAAGCACTGAATTCCGCCTGCCCCGGCCTGTGCGAGGCAAACACCGGGGCAACCACCCGCGCCTGTCGGCGCCTTGGGCTCAGGGAAGGGCGAGCAGGTACTCGATCGCGGCGCGCAGCTCCTCGTCCTGGAGGAAGGCCTCGTAGTTCCGTTCCTGCGCCAGGCGGCCGTCGAAGCCCCGTACCGTCCGCAGTGCGGCGCGTGTCGCGGGGGTGAGGGTGCCGATCCGGGCCAGGGCTCGCAGCGCCTCTCCGAAGGGCCAATAGTCGTCGCCGCCGTCGGCGATCGGCAGGACGAACTCCGCCAGGACGGAGATGCTCGGCTCGGGCTCGCCCGTGCCCGACCAAAGGGCGAGCGCGGCCTCGATCCGGCGAAATCCGTCGGTGTTCTCCATGATGTGCCGCACCCGGTCGGCGTACGGCGCGGCCGCGGGACCGAACTCGGTCAGCAGGTGGACGGGCCCGTAGTAGGGACCCTCCTCGGTCAGCACCGCGTCGCCGATGAGCCGCAGCGCCGCCGTACGGTCTCCGCCCATCTGCGAGGCGGCCCACGCCACGTTCCGCTGGTATTCCGGCCAGTTGCGCGGCTTGCAGGCGCGCAGGGCGGGCTCGGCGGACGCGGCGCCCGGCCCCATCGCGGCCAGCACCTCGACGATCGAGAGCGAGCCCGTGGCGTCGTCCAGAAGCGCCACGACCTCCGGCAGCGCGGGCAGTGCGTCCGGCCCCCACGCCTTGAGGACCTTCAGGAAGGCGCCGGTCAGCGGGCCGTGGCCGCCGTTGTGCGCCGCGTGGTGCCGCATCACCTCCCGCAGGTCGGGCAGCAGGACGTCGGCATGCGCCCGCAGCGGAACCAGCACGGCGTCGACGTCCGGAAGTCGCGGGTCGCTGACGCAGTAGCCACGTCCGTAGTGCTCCCGATAGGGCTCGTAGAGCCGCTCGACGAGCCCCGGCATCGCGCGCGGGTCGCCGATCCGGGTGAGCGCCCAGCGCGCGTACTCACCGACGGTCCCCTCCAGGCAGGGATCCTTCCCCGGGTCGTCGAGCAGCGTGGCGAGCCGGTCGGCGTACCGGGCCGACTGCCGGCCGAGCACCGCCAGGAGGTGTGCCGCCCGCAGGCGCACGGGGTCGGCCGGGTCGTCCAGCAGTCGGCCCGCCACCGGCAGCAGCGCGGGCGCCGCGGACGGCCTGAGCACCAGCAGCCGCCACGCCTCGTCCAGCACCGCCCCGGACAGTTCGGTGTCCCCGGTGCGGGCCGCCGCGTCGGCCAGCCGGACCACGAAGGAGGCGGCCGTCCGGGCGTCGTGGTCGAACAGTTCGGCGGCCCAGGTGACGACCGCTTCACGGCTCCAGGGTTCCTCGACGCCCACCACGTACCAGATCTCCTCGAACCTGGGCCGTACGGCGAGGTCGGAGAGTGTCTCCACCAGTGGGTCGATCCGCCGGACCGGCTCCTGCGGGTCGAGCCGTTCCCAGGCGATCACGGCCGCGACCTTCATGACGGGCTCGCCGTCACGCAGGACGCCGTCGAGGACCGCCCGCACCTCCTCGACCGACCGGGCATCCGCTTCCGCAGCAGCGGCCACCCATCCCAGCTGCAGCAGCACCGGCAGACGCACCGCCGGGTCCGTCTCGGCCCGCCACCGCTCCAGGAGCGGTACGACACCGTCGGCGAGCGGAATGGCCTCCCGCCGCACATCGGGGTCCGGGTCCGCGAGCAGCGCCAGGACCGCACCCTGGTGACGTCTCCACGCCGCGGGCCACCCCTCGTCCACCAGGTCCGGCCGAGCCGTCCTGGTCGCGTGCCCGAAAGCCACCAGCAGTCCTACGAGGTCGACTCGCGCGCCCGCCCCCGGGTCGGCGGCGAGCGCCACCACGAAGGGCAGGGCCGCGGTCGCCGCGGAGGGCACCCCGCCGTTGCCCGCGACCAGGCAGGAGTACAGCGGGTAGCAGTACTCCTCCGTCGCGGCCCGGCCCGCGAGCGCCAGCCGCCGCAGCGCGCGAGGCACCTCCTCGACCGGGTGCCGGGGCAGCGCCGACTCGAGCCGGTCCCACGGCACCGCGTCCAGCGCCTCGAGCGATATCCCCGTCACTTCGACCCCCATGACCTCGGAGAACCGGTTCTCCGGCCGTCATCATGCCGCCTGGCGGTGGAGCTCGTCGTGCCGTTTTCCCACGGACGTGTCGACCCCGGGTCCATGGGTACGCGATCACCGTCCCCGATCCCCTGGAGGGAGTCATGCAGCGAGGCAGCGACCGGCTGAGCGTCCATCGGGACGAAGAGATGAAACACGAACTGCGGGGCCTGCTCAGGTCGGGTCACCCCACCCGGACCGTGGAGTGGCAGGACCCGGAGCCGACGGCCGACGACGACCCGGAGATCGCGCGCGGCCCCGTGGCACCGAACCGCGCGCCCGACTCCATCGAGACGGTGCGGCTGGAACTGGCCCGGTTCCTGAGCCGTACCGCCTTCCCCGCGGGTCCCCGCGGCCTGGCCGACACCCTGCGCGACAAACACGCACCGGATCCCCTGATCGAGGCCGTGGAGCGGCGCCCGCACAAGGCGCGCTACGCCACGGTCCACGAACTGGCCGAATCGGTCGTACGCGCCCGGCGGACGCGGTGAAGAGCGTGTGCGAGCAGGGACCCAACACCCTGGTCACCAGCCGCAAGCCGGACGACCTCAAGGGGTTCGACGAGGCGTTCCTGGAGGAGTTCGCCCGGCAGGCCGCCTGACGGAGTGTCCGCCCTTGCGGTTGCGCCACCATCCGGCGCACCTCGATCCACCGGCGACAGCGGGGACCGGGGGCGGCGGGGGCGGTCCGCAACGGGTGTGCGGGCCGGGCGAGTTCGGCCCGGCCCGTCGTTCAGCACTCCGCCGTTCGTTCAGCACTCCGCCGCGAGGCCCCGCTCCCGGGCTCCGTCGCGCGTACGGCCCGCGGCGACGGGACGGCGCGGATGGCGGCGCAGGTACTCGCCCTCCAACTGCGCCATGCGCATGTTGTGGGTCCGCAGGGCGTCGTTCGAACCGTGCAGCAGTGTGTCGTGGCGGGTGCGGTGGATCGTCTCCAGCTCTTTCATCAGCTGCTGGTCGTCCAGCCGGTCCGGGTCGACTCCGGTCATGGTGGTACCCCGCTCGTCGTGTCCTGCGGCGCGGTCCGGGTAGCCGCCGGGCAGGCGCTGCCGTGCGCGGCGCCCGAGCGGCGTCCGGGAGGGAACCGTGGATTTCGCCGTCCTCCCTCCACTCTACGAACTTCCGGGCCCCCGGTCCTCCGGGAAGCACCGGACGACCGGGACCGGGACCGAGTCCTGGCGGGCCCGAGTCCTACCGGGCCGGAGTCCTACCGGGCACGCTCGACGCGCCGCTCGTCCCACACCGGCTCCGCCGTCTCCCGGATCCTGCCGTCCGAGCCGAAGATCAGATAGCGGTCGAAGGAGCGTGCGAACCAACGGTCGTGGGTGACCGCGAGCACCGTCCCCTCGTATGCCTCCAGACCCTCCTGGAGTGCCTCGGCCGACTCCAGGTCGAGGTTGTCGGTGGGCTCGTCCAGCAGCAGGGCCGTGGAGCCCTCCAGCTCCAGCAGCAGGATCTGGAAGCGTGCCTGCTGGCCGCCGGAGAGCTTCTCGAAGCGCTGCTCGGCCTGGGCGGTCAGCTCGTAGCGGCGCAGCCGGGACATGGCGGCGCCCCGGTCCTGGGAGTGCTCGCTCCACAGGATGTCGAGAAGGGTGCGGCCCTGGAGCTCCGGGTGGGCGTGCGTCTGGGCGAAGTGTCCGGGCACGACGCGCGCGCCGAGCTTCCACTCGCCCGTGTGCGCGACGGTGTCGCCGGCGAGCAGGCGCAGGAAGTGCGACTTGCCGGAGCCGTTGGAGCCGAGCACGGCGACCCGCTCGCCGTAGAAGACCTCCAGGTCGAACGGGTTCATCAGCCCGGTGAGCTCAAGTCCCTTGCAGGTGATGGCCCGTACGCCGGTACGCCCGCCGTGCAGACGCATCTTGATGTCCTGCTCGCGCGGCGGCTCCGGCGGCGGGCCGGCCTCCTCGAACTTCCGCAGCCGGGTCTGCGCCGCCGCGTACCGGGACGCCAACTCATGGCTGATGGAAGCCGCCTGCCGCAGATTCAGCACGAGCTTCTTCAGCTGGGCGTGCTTCTCGTCCCAGCGCCTGCGCAGCTCCTCGAAGCGGGCGAACCGCTCCTGTCGCGCCTCGTGGTACGTCGCGAAGCCGCCGCCGTGCACCCATGCGTCGGCGCCGGTGGGGCTGGGCTCGACGCTGACGATCTTCTCGGCGGCGCGGGACAGCAGCTCTCGGTCGTGGGAGACGAAGAGAACGGTCTTGCGGGTCTCCTTGAGCTTCTCCTCCAGCCAGCGCTTGCCCGGTACGTCGAGGTAGTTGTCGGGCTCGTCGAGGAGCAGTACCTCGTCGGTGCCGCGCAGCAGGGCCTCCAGCACCAGCCGCTTCTGCTCTCCTCCGGAGAGGGTGCGCACCTGGCGCCACTGCGCCTTCTCGTACGGGACGCCGAGCGCGGCCGTCGTGCACATGTCCCAGAGCGTCTCGGACTCGTACCCGCGTACCTCGGCCCAGTCGGAGAGTGCCTGCGCGTAGCTGAGCTGGGCGGCCTCGTCGTCCACGGTCATCATCGCGTGCTCGGCCGCGTCGACGGCCTTGGCGGCCTCCTGTATGCGGGGCGCCGCCACGGAGACGAGCAGGTCGCGCACGGTCGTGTCGTCCCTCACGGACCCCACGAACTGCCGCATCACACCAAGACCGCCGGTCACGGTGACGGTGCCCCCGTGCGGCTTCAGCTCCCCCGAGATCAGCCGCAGCAGCGTGGTCTTGCCCGCTCCGTTCGGGCCCACCAGCGCGACGACGGACCCTTCCCCCACCCGAAACGACACATCGCCGAGCAGCGCCCTCCCGTCGGGAAGGTAGTACTCAAGATGCGCGGCTTCGAGATGTCCCATGGGCAGGCATTCTCCGGCCCCCGGGCCCACGGAGCAAACGCATATCCCCCCGACCCTCCTCGCCCCCGCCGCCCCTACCCGTCCCATCCCAGGGGGCTGCCGCCCCCAGCCCCCCGCATCGGCCTGACGGCCTCGTCCTCAAACGCCGGACGGGCTGAAGACGCGGGTCGCGGTGGAGGCTTTCAGGGGCGTGGCGAACTGCGCGCCCAGCCCCCACCGGCGGGCGGCCAGGCGAATCGGCCCGGTGAGCGATGCTGGGCGCGCAGTTCCCCGCCCAGGGGCGCGGGGAACTGCGCGCCCAGCCCCCAAACACCCGCAGACGTCAAGGCCACCCGGGGGGTCTGGGGGCGGAGCCCCAGGGCGAGGATGGGACGAGTAGGGGCGGCGGGGGCGAGGAAACGGTGGTTCGGCGGGTACGGGGAGCCCATGACCGTCACCCCGGACATCGACCTCACCACCCGCCCCCCGAACCACCACACCCTCCGAAACCACTTTCTCGCAGCAGACTCCCGCCTCTTCGAAGCCATCGCATCCCGCCACTGGCCGGGCTGCGACCCCTTCCTGACCAAACTGAGCCGCAGCGCGAACCACGGCCTGCTGTGGTTCGCCACCGCGGCGGCACTCACAGCGACCCGCACCCCCCACGCCCGCCGAGCCGCCGCGACCGGCCTCGCCTCCCTCACCCTCGCCTCCGCCACGATCAACACCGTGGGCAAGCGCTCGGTGCGCCGCCCCCGCCCACCCCTCGCCCCGGTCCCCCTGACCCGCCGGCTCAAGCGACAGCCGATCACCACCTCGTTCCCCTCGGGCCACTCCGCATCGGCCGCCGCCTTCGCCACGGGCGTGGCACTGGAGTCGCACGGCTGGGGCGCCGCGGTGGTACCGCTCGCCACCGCCGTGGCCCTGTCCCGCGTCTACACCGGCGCCCACTTCCCGAGCGACGTCCTCGCGGGCGCGGCGCTGGGCACGGCGGCCGCGTACGCCGTACGCGGTCTCCTCGCACGCCACCGACCGTGACCGTGCCCACCGTGTCCACATGACAAGACTGGGGTCTCAACATGCGACATGCAGGCGTACGGTGACGCACAACCGACGAGACGACGCGAAGGGGAAACGGTCATGTCGAAGTCGCAGGAGACCGCTGTCTACACGCACGGCCACCACGAGTCCGTACTGCGTTCGCACACCTGGCGCACGGCCGCCAACTCGGCCGCCTACCTGCTCGACTCGCTGAAGCCCCACATGCAGATCCTGGACATCGGCTGCGGCCCGGGCACCATCACCGCAGACCTGGCGGAACTGGTCCCCGAAGGCCACGTCACCGCCGTCGACCACGCCCCGGGAATCCTGGACCAGGCCCGCGCCGTGGCAGCCGAACGCGGTCTGGACAACGTCGAGTTCGGGGTCGCGGACGTGCACGCCCTGGACTTCCCGGACGACACCTTCTGCGTGGTCCACGCCCATCAGGTGCTCCAGCACGTGGGTGACCCGGTGCAGGCGCTGCGCGAGATGTACCGGGTCACCAAGCCGGGCGGTTTCATCGCCGCCCGCGACGCGGACTACTCGGCGATGGCCTGGTATCCCGAGGTGCCGGGCCTGACCGACTGGCAGGACCTGTACCTGCGCGTGGCCCGAGCCAACGGGGGCGAACCGGCGGCCGGTCGCCGTCTCAAGTCGTGGGCACTGGCGGCCGGCATCAAGGACGTCACGGCGACGTCGGACACCTGGACCTTCGCCACCGAGGACGAGCGGGAGTGGTGGGGCGGGCTGTGGGCCGATCGCACGCAGGCCTCGGCGTACGCGGAGCGCGCCACCGAGGGCGGACACGCGACCACCGCGCAACTGCGGGCCGTTTCGGAGGCGTGGCGGGAATGGGCCCGCCAGGAGGACGGCTGGTTCTCCGTCCTGCACGGAGAAATTCTCTGCCGCAAGGAAGCGTGATCCGTCTGCTTCGGGAAACACGGACAGCAGGAGGTACACATTATGGTTCCCATTCTGCTGGTACTACTGCTGGCCCTGATTCTCTTCGGCGCCGGATTCGCGATCAAGCTGCTCTGGTGGGTGGCGCTGGTGGTCATTGTCCTGTGGCTGCTCGGATTCCTGGTGCGCGGAACGAGCGCCTCGGGGAGCAGGGGCCGCTGGTATCGCTGGTGAAGCCATTCCCGTAAAGCTGTTCCCGGAGTCGGCCCGAGGTCTTGTTCAGGCCTCGGGCCGCAGGCATCTCCAGGGCATTTCCATGTCGTATTCGAATTTTCCAGGTCGAATTCAAATCCGGCATCGGACTCAAGATTCAGGTTTCAGGATTCAGCAGGTACGGCTCGGCTCAGCGCACGATCGCCGTCTCCACCAGCAGCCGCGCCGCCGCCGCGATCGACTCCGCGTCGATGCCCGCGGCGTGCAGTTGCTCGGCGGGGGTCGCCGAACCCGGCATCGTACGGACGGCGAGGCGGACCAGACGCGGCACCGGGCGGCCGTCGAGGAAGGCGTCGAGGATCGCGTCGCCGATGCCGCCCTCCTCTCGGTGGTCCTCGACGGTGACGAGGCAGCCGGTCTGTTCGGCGGCCTCGCGCAGGGTGAGGCGGTCGACGGGCTTGACCGAGTAGAGGTCGATGACCCTGACCTGGATGCCCTCGCGGTCGAGCGACTCGGCGGCGGCCAGCGCCTCGTGGAGGGTGACGCCCGCGGCGACGAGCGTCAGCCGGTCCTCGTCACTGGCGCGCAGTACCTTGCTGCCGCCGACGGGGAACTCCTCGGTGGGGCTGTAGATCACCGGGGTGTCCCCACGTGAGGTGCGCAGATAGCGGATGCCCTCGCAGTCCGCCATCGTGGCGACGAGCTTGGCCGTCTGGTTGGCGTCGCACGGGTAGAGCACGGTCGTGCCGTACAGCGCCCGGAACATCGCCAGATCCTCCAGGGCCATCTGCGAGGGGCCGTCCTGGCCGATCGAGACGCCCGCGTGCGAGCCGACGAGGTTGATGTCGGAGCCGCTGATCGCGGCCATCCGGATGAAGTCGTGGGCCCGGGTGAGGAACGCCGCGAACGTGGTGGCGTACGGCACCCAGTCGCGCGCGGCCATGCCGACGGCGGCCGCGACGAGTTGCTGCTCGGCGATGTAGCACTCGAAGAAGCGGTCGGGGTGTTCCTTGGCGAAGAGCTCGGTGCGGGTGGAGTCGCCCACCTCGCCGTCCAGGGCGACGACGTCACCACGGGCGGTGCCGAGCGCGGCGAGCGCCTGTCCGTAGGCGTCGCGGGTGGCGGCCTTGTCCCCGATGTCGTAGCGGGGCAGTTCGAGGTGGCCGGAGCGTACGGCATGCAACACCCTTGCCGGGGGAGGCTGTTGGACCTCCACGTGCAGGTTGCGCACTCCGCCGAGTTCGGCGATCGCCTCCTCGGCGTCCGGCAGCGGTTTGCCGTGCAGGCCCTCGCGGTCCTGGACCGACTCGACGCCCTTGCCCTTGAGCGTGCGGGCGATGATCACGGTCGGCTGTCCCGCGGTGGACTCGGCCTCGGCGTACGCGCGGTCGATGGCGTCGACATCGTGTCCGTCGATCTCCACGGTGTGCCAGCCGAAGGCCTGGAACCGGCGCGCGTACGCGTCGAGGTCGTGGCCGTGCCGGGTCGGGCCGCGCTGGCCCAGCCGGTTGACGTCGATGATCGCGACGAGGTTGTCGAGGTGCTCGTATCCTGCGTGCTCGGCGCCCTCCCAGACGGATCCCTCGGCGAGCTCGCTGTCGCCGCACAGCACCCACACCCGGTAGCCGGTGTGGTCGAGCCGTTTACCGGCCAGTGCGACGCCGACCCCCACGGGCAGCCCCTGGCCGAGCGAGCCGGTGGCGGTCTCGACCCACGGAAGCCGCCGGGGTGTCGGATGCCCTTCGAGCCGGCTGCCGAGCTTGCGGAAGGTGAGCAGTTCGGCCTCGCTGATGGCCCCGGCCGCCCTGTACGCGGCGTACAAGAGCGGTGAGGCATGCCCCTTGGAAAGGATGAAACGGTCATTGCCGTGATGCTGGGGGCGCTCGAAGTCGTAGCGCAGGTGCTTGGCCAGCAGGACCGCCATCAGATCGGCCGCCGACATCGAGGACGTGGGATGCCCGGATCCGGCGGCGGCGGCAGCGCGCACGCTGTCGACACGCAACTGCTGTGCGAGTTCCTTGAGTTGACGGGTGTCCATGGCGTTCACGGTGGTGTTCATGACTCTCCTTTCGGACGGCTCGCGAAGTCGCCGGGGTAACCGGCCACCCGTGCCAGTTCCGGCGAGGCGGTATCCAGCGGCACCGACCACGAGCGGACCAGGCCCAACTGCACGGCCTGGCGCGGCAGTACGGCGTCCAGCAGCCAGTCGGCAGCGACGCGGACGCGGTTGCCGGGCATCGCGGCGAGGTGGTAGCCGCGGGTGACGGCACCGGCGAGGGGGCCGGACAGCGGGATGCCCAGGGGGTTGGCGGCGGCCTGCGCGCCCCCGAGATCGACGGTGAAGCCCAGGTCGCGATGGCGGTAGGCACGTCGGCTCCCGATGCCGAGCGAGGCGGCGACATTGCGCCCCGCGACCCTCCCGTGCCGCCAGGCGTGCTGCGCCGTCATCGGCGTGTACTGCCCCGGCCGCTCAAGATCCGGTACGGCGGCGGCGTCGCCGCACGCGAACACCTCGGGACGGCCCGGCACCTGGAGATATGGGTCGACGAGCAGCCGCCCCCGTTCCAGTGGCTGCCCGAGCGCCTCGACGAGCGGATCGGGCCGTACGCCGACACACCACGTCAGCGTCCGCGTGTCGACGAACTCCCCGTCGCTGAGGCGGACGCCGCTCGGGGTCGCCTCCTCGACCGAGGTCGCCGTGCGCACGTCGACGCCCCGTCGCCGCAGGACGCGGTCGGCGGCGCGGGAGAGCCGCTCGTCCAGCTCGGGCAGGACACGCGGCGCGACGTCGAGCAGCAGCCAGCGCGGCCGCTTGCCCTCCCGCAGCGGTTGCTTGCGTACCAGCGCGTCGGTGAACAGCTGTCCCTGGGCCGCCACCTCGGTCCCCGTGTACCCGGCGCCGACCACCACGAACGTGCACCGCGCGGCACAGGTCTTCGGGTCGTCGGACGCGGCGGCCAGCTCCACCTGCCGGGTCACGTGGTCGCGGAGGTACAGCGCCTCGGGCAGTCCGCGGAAGCCGTGCGCGTACTCGGCGACACCGGGCACGGGCAGCAGCTTGTTCACGCCGCCGACGGCCAGCACGAGACGATCGTACGTCAGCGTGCCCGGCTCGCTCTCGGGATCCGTGTAGCGCACGGTGCGTGCGTCGAGGTCGATGCCGTCGGCCTCGCCCAGCACCAGGCGTACGTGGGGCAGGGTGCCGGGGAGCGAGACGGTGACACGGCGTGGCTCCAGGACTCCGACGGCGACCTGCGGCAGCAGGGGCAGATACAGAAAGTAGTCGGTCGGGTTGAGAAGGGTGATGTCGGCCTTGTGCCGGGTCAGCCGCGCCAGCGTGCGGGCGGTTCGGTACCCGGCGAAGCCGGCACCGACGATGACGATGCGGGGTCGACTCACGGTTTCGCCTCCGGCGATGTCGCTCGTGCCTCGTACGGGGGCTTTCCGCGTCCCCGCGGTCGGGGCACCCAAACCCGGGGGCTCCGGTGATTCCTCCTCGCCCCCGGGGGTCATTCGGTCGTCCGAAGGAGACGTCCGAAACGATCTCGTCCTCCGGCGTGCCCAACTAAGCTCGTCCGCATGGAGATTCTGGGAGCCACGTTGCGGATCTGCGTCGACGACCTGGAGGCTTCGGTCCCCTTCTACGAAAGACTTGCCGGTGGGCGGGCCCTGCGGTTCGAGCGCGGCGGTGTGTCGGTGGCGGCGGTGGGCTGTTTCCTGCTCATGAGCGGACCCGAGGCCGATCTGGACGTCCTGCGGAAGGTCTCCGCGACCATCGCCGTCAAGGACGTCGAGGACGCGCATCGGGTGCTCAGCGAGCTGGGCGCACGGATTCTGGCGGGACCGGTGGGGACGCCGGCCGGGCGCAATCTGATCGCCATGCATCCGGACGGTGTGGTGTACGAGTACGTCGACCGCGGATCCCCGACCCTCTGACCGCTCCCTCGGGGCTTCGCCCCAGACCCCGGGTGTGTTCTTCGACTGCGGGTGAGTGGGGGCTGATCGCGCAGTTCCCCGCGCCCCTCAGGAGCGCCGGCGCGCATCCTTCAGCCCGTCCGGCGTTTGAGGACGAGGAAAGGCTAGTTGGAGGGCGGGCGCATGCGGAAGTCGTAGTGGGGCGGGAGCGGCTCGTCCGTCAGACGGGCCCACAGGGCGGTGATGGTCTCCGCCCCCTCCCGCAGGTCGGCGACCTCGAACGCCTCGTCGAAGACCGCCCGCGCCCCGTCCCGGTCCCCCTCCGCGAGAAGCAGCTCCACCTCGAGCAGACGGAACCGGCCGCGCGCCCGTGTAACGGGCCGCAGTCGATCCCAGACCCGCCGCGCCTCCCCGGTACGCCGCACAGCGAGCAGCGCCCCCACCGCCTCCCGCCCGAGCGCGGCCGTGGCCGCGGTCCAGGCCGGACCGTCGTCACGCCGCTCCTGACACAGGTCGTCGAAGGCCTCGGCGTATCGGTCGGCGGCCCGTTCCCGGTTGCCGGCCTCCTGGTCGGCGACGGCCAGACACCGCAGCAACGGCCAGAGCGACGGGGCGAGTTCGAGCGCCCGCTCCCAGCTGCGCACGGCCTGCGCCAGGTCCCCGGCGTGCCACTGCGCGACGCCGAGGTGGTACTCGGTGAGCGGTTTGGCGGGCGCGGTCTCCAGCATGTCCCGCCAGTGCGGAGCGACCAGGCTCTCACCGGGTGGCCCGACCCGTCGCGGCTCCGGGAAGGCACCGGTCCGCAGGAGCTCCACCCAGGGCGCCTGCGCCTCCCCCAGCGTGGACTCCTGGAACGGCGTGCCGGGCAGCTTGTGGGAGGCGCGCAGCACTTCGAGCGCACCCCAGCCGGACCCGACGGCCAGCACCTCACCGGGCTCGGTGTCGGCGTACGGCAGCCACGCCTCGTACGCCGCGTCGACGTCCCCGCGAGGGAGGACCTCCGACAGCCGGCGTTCCGTCTCCGCCCGCGCGAGCGCCCAGTCCGCCCCGTGCACCGCCCCCGCATCCGCCGCCAGCGGCCCGTACGCCTCCAGCCAGGACACCTCGCTCTCCGCCTCCAGCCGGACATGTTCCAGCTGGGTGCGGGCGAGCCCGGCCTGGATCTCGCAGTAGCCGCCGGTGCCGGGTTCGGTGAGCCATTCCTGCCAGCGCCGTCCGCCCGGACCGGAGCCCCAGACGAACAGCTTGCGCCCGCGCAGCACATCGGTGGACGTCTGCACGAGCCCGTCGCCCGTGTCGTCGAGCGCGGCGATCCAGCGGCGCTGCCCGTCGGGCACCTCGTAGAAGTAGTCGGCGGGGAAGAAGCTGCGCGGCGGATACGTGCGGTCCACTCCCTCGTGCTCCGGTACCGGCACCCTCCGCAGCCGCCGCTCGTACCCGAAGTGCCAGGCCTCGTCCGCGGGGGCCAGCACCCGGCGTTCCTCCGGGACGGCGATGTTGGACCACCAGTACAGGGGCGTGGGCTTCTCGTGCGGATTGCGGACGCGGACGCCGACGTGGAGGAAGTCGGAGCCGTCCGGGAGCCACAGGTCGACCTGGAACGGCAGGTCGCGCAGCCGTTCCCACTCCCACAGGCGGAGCATCTCGCCGCCGTCGGGGGCGGGGACACGGGCGGCGTGCACGGGGGCGCAGGACAGGGTGGTGTGGCCGGTCGCGCCGATGTTCCACTCGATGCCGCCGGAGAACCAGGCTCCGTTGAGGGCGAAGCAGGCGGGCTGCACCACCGGGTTGCGGTAGAGGAGTTCGCGCTGCGAGGGCTTGTGGAACAGCGAGGCCACCCGGCCGCCGTGGCCCGGCAGCACCACGGCCCGCAGCCGGTCGTTCTCGATCACGATCGTGTCGATCCCGCGCGGCTCGCGCCGTCTGTCGTATCCGTCCCGGATGCGCTCGGGCAGGAGGCTCCGCAGCGGCTCGTAGCGCATCTGCCGGGCCATGTCGCGCGGCAGGTCGGCGCCGCTGCGGTCGTCGACGCGGTGTGTCTCGTCGAGCGGCCGCAGGGGTGGCAGCGGGTTGTCCGGGCCCAACTCCGCGACCGGCAGGGTCAGTACGTCACGTCGGATCGTCGTCACGATGACCATGGAACAGGGACATCGACCACCTGACCAGGGTGTCCGCTCGTCAGGATCCGGTCAGGATTCCGCAAAGGCGACGACGGTGCTCGAAGGTCGGTTCGGCTCGACGGGAGGTTCAGCTCGAAGGGAGCATCTCCGAGGTGATCGCCCATCGCTCGTGGTCGCGCCACGCCCCGTCGATGTAGATGAAGTCCGGCGAGAACCCCTCCAGCCGGAATCCGCAGCGCCGGGCGAGGGCGATCGAGGCCGCGTTCCGGGGCTGCACGTTGATCTCCAGCCGGTGCAGCCCCATCGCCCCGAAGGCGTACCGGACCACGAGCCCGAGCCCCTCGGCCATCAGCCCGCGCCCGGTGGCGTGAGCGAAGGCGCCGTAGCCCAGCGCCCCGCACAGGAAGCCGCCCTCGACGATGTTGTTGATGTTGATGAAGCCGGCGATGGCCCCGTTGTCCCGTTCGCAGACCAGGAACCCGGCCTTCGTACGGTCCTCGATGAGCCGCCCCGCGTAGGCGGCGTAGGCGTCGACGCTACGGGGCGGGAAGAGCCAGGGCTGGTGCAGCGCCTTGCTCTCCCGGGCCCGTGCGGTGAACTCGGCACCGTCCTCGTGGGTGAAGTGCCGGATGCCCACGCGGGGCCCCTCGGCAAGATAGGCGGAGGCGTTCTCAGGCATCCCGACACAGTACGCGACGACGGCCTTCACGACAGGTTCTGGGCGAGCGCCGGCTCCTCCAGCGTCAGGGTCCCCGCGTCCGCGTCGAGTTCGGCCCGCACCCCGAACGGAATCGTCAACGCGCCCTCGCCGTGCCCGAATCCGAACTCCTCGACGACCGGCACCCCGAGCCCGCCGAGCCGGTCGGTGAGCAGCGTCCGCACGCGCTCGTACGGCGAGCAGCGCGCCCAGGAGCCGAGCAGGATCCCGGTGACCCCGTCCAGCCAGCCGGCCCGCAGGAGCTGGGTGAGCGCCCGGTCCAGGCGGTACGTCTCCTCCCCCACGTCCTCCAGACAGAGCAGGCCGCCGCGCGCGGAGGTCCGGGCGTGCGGGGTGCCCAGGTCGGCGGCGAGCATGCTCAGGCACCCGCCGAGGAGGACACCTGAGGCGCGGCCGGGCACGAGCGGTGCCGCTCCCCCGCCGGACTCGATCACCCGTACCGCCTCCGGTTCGAAGAGCGTCGCCCGAAGGTGCTCCTGTGCCCGAGTGTTCTTGATGAAGTCGACGGCCGCGACCATCGGCCCGTGCAGGGTCACCAGCCCCGCGCGGTTCGCGAACGCCTCGTGCAGTGCCGTGATGTCGCTGAAGCCGAGGAACACCTTGGGGCCTGCGGCCCGTATCGCGTCCCAGTCGAGGAGGTCGACCATGCGCTGGACGCCGTAGCCGCCGCGGGCGCAGAGCACCGCGGCCACGTCCGGGTCGCACCAGGCGGCCTGGAAATCGGCGGCCCGGTCGGCGTCGGTGCCCGCGAGGTAGCTGAACTCGGGGTGCCGGTCCAGGACATGTGGTGCCACGACGGGGTCGAGGTCCCAGCCGCGCAGGATGTCGAGGCCCGCGGCCAGCCGCTCCTCGACCACGGGCCCGCTGGGCGCGACGACGGCGACGCGGGCCCCGGGGGCGAGACGGGCTGGACGGGTCAGGGCTTTCACTGGGTGGACTCCACGATCGGTGGGACGGATCCCGTCGGCGCTGTGACGGGCTCTTCTCGGGCGGTGAGGTGCAGGGTGGGGATGCCGGGCGGACGCAGGCCGAAGACCTGGGCGTACAGGGAAAGTTCGGATTCCAGGGCCCGCACCATGGTGTCGGCCCGCCGGAACCCGTGCCCCTCGCCCTCGAAGGTGAGGTAGGCGTGCGGTACGCGGCGCCCGGTCGACCGGGCCAGCCTGGCGAGGAACCGTTCGCACTGCGCGGGCGGACAGATGACGTCGTCGAGGCCCTGGAGGATCAGGAAGGGCGCGGTGATGCGGTCGGCGCGCTCGCTGGGCGAGCGTTCCACGTACCGGCCCGGCACCTCGGCGATCGGCCCGATCAGCGTCTCCAGATACTGCGACTCGAAGTCGTGGGTCTCCCCCGAGCCCCATTCGCCGAGGTCGAGGACCGGATAGAGGATCGTGCCGCAGGCGTAGACGTCGGTGCCGGTCAGGGAGGCGGCGGCGGTCCAGCCGCCCGCGCTGCCGCCGCGGATGGCGAGCCGGTGCCGGTCGGCGGTGCCCTCCTCGGCGAGGGCGAGCGCGACGGCCGCGCAGTCCTCGACGTCGACGACGCCCCACTGCTCACGCAGCCGGTTGCGGTACTCCCGCCCGTGCCCCGCCGATCCGCCGTAGTTGACCTCGGCGACACCGATGCCGCGCGAGGTGAAGTAGGCGATCTCCAGGTCGAGGACGAGGGGCGCTCGGCCGGTGGGTCCGCCGTGCGCCCACACGACGTAGGGCGGCAGTTCGTCGCCGGGTGCCACGTGGTCGGGGTGGTGCGGCGGGTAGATGTGGGCGTGGACCTCGCGCCCGGCGGGGCCGGTGAAGGTGCGGATCTGCGGCTCCGGGTAGTGCGCGGGGTCCACCGGGTCGGCGTGGCCGGCGCCGATCACCCTGGCGCGGCCGGTGCGGGCGTCCAGTTCGACGACCTCGTACGCGCTGCGGGGACTGGCGGCGACGCCCACGATCCGGCTGCCGTGGACCGCGAGTGTCGGGGTGAACTCGGTCCAGGGGCCGGCCGCGTCGACGACCTCGCCGGTCTCCGGGTCGAGTATCCCGAGCGCGGTGGCGCCCCGGCCGTGCACGACGGCGACGAGCCCGCTCTCCAGCGGTGCGAACCAGCGGTATCCGATCTTCCACAGCGGCCCGCCGAACTCCTCCTCCCGGGGGCAGACGGGCGTGTCCTCCCCGAGCCGGTACAGGTTCCACCAGCCGGTGCGGTCACTGGCGTACAGGAGCGTGCCGTCGGGGGTCCAGTCCGCCTGGGCGATCGACTCCTCCGGTCCGCCCGCGACGGGCCGCGCGCCGCGCAGGGTGCCGTGCTCGGTGACGTCGGCGAGGATCAGTTCGGTGCCGTCCCAGGGCATGCGCGGGTGGTCCCAGGCGAGCCAGGCCGCCTGCCCGCCGTCGGGCGAGAGCCGGGGTCCTGTGACGAACCGGTGGCTGCCGTCGGTGAGTTCGCGCACCGCGTCGCGGTCCTGCGCCGCCGACCCGTCGAGCGGCACCGCGGCCACGACCCGACGTACGTCGGTGGATCCGTCCCCGGTGAACTCCTCCAGCACACACCACACTTCGCCCTGCTCGGGGCGCAACCGCGGGTCGACCCAGCGCAGTCCGCCGCCCACCGGGGACACGGGAGTCAACGGGCGGGGCCGCGCGTCCGGGGCGTCGGGCTCGTACGCGTAGAGTCGCTGGTCGGCGAAGTTCACGAACACCACGAACGGCCCCTCGGGGCGCATCTCGCCGGCCCAGGGCTGTCCGCCGTACTCGATGACCCGGCTGCGCACGTTCCAGGGGGCCGGCAGCACCGGCTCCTGCGTGCCGTCGGCCTGTCGGCGTACGAGCGTGCGCCGTCCGCCCTCCGTGGGCCGGGGTTCGGTCCACCACGCCTCGTCGCCGACGAAGCCGACGAACTCGGGATGCCCGTCGTGCGCGGCGGCGAGCGCCGCGTCGATGGGCGAGGGCCACGATCCGTACGCCAGGTTCTGCATCCTGTCCTCTCTAGGCCGTGCGCAGGAAGCGGTCGAGGACGCGGACGCCGAAGTGCAGCGCCTCGACGGGAACGCGTTCGTCGACTCCGTGGAAGAGGGCCTGATAGTCGAAGCCCTCGGGGAGCTTGAGCGGGGCGAAGCCGTAGCCGGTGATGCCGAGGCGCGAGAACTGCTTGGCATCCGTACCGCCCGACATGCAGTACGGCACCACGTGCCCCTCCGGCGCGAACTCCTCGACGGCGGCACGCATCTTGGCATACGTCGGCGAGTCCACCGGCGACTGGAGGGCCACCTCTCGGTGGTGGAACTCCCACTCCACGTCCGGTCCGGTGAGCCGGTCGAGAGTCGTGCGGAACTCCTCCTCGCCGCCCGGCAGATAGCGGCCGTCCACGTGGGCGACGGCCTCCCCCGGAATCACGTTGATCTTGTAACCGGCGCTGAGCATGGTCGGATTGGCGCTGTTGCGGACGGTCGCCTCGACGAGCGCGGCGGCGGGCCCGAGCTTGTCGAGGAGCCCGTCGACGTCGTCCAGATCGGCGTCGACGCCGTACAGCTTGGCGAGTTCGGTGAGGGCGGCGCGGACGGTGGGGGTGAGCCTGAGGGGCCACTCGTACGCACCGATCCGGGCGATCGCCTCGGCCAGCCGGGTCACCGCGTTCGCCCGGTTCACCTTGGAGCCGTGGCCCGCCCGCCCGTGCGCGGTGAGCCTGAGCCAGCCGGTGCCGCGCTCCCCCGCCGCGATCGGATAGAGCTCCCGGCCCGCGCCGTCGTGGAAGGTGAACGCCCCGGACTCGCTGATGCCCTCGGTACAGCCCTCGAACAGTCCCGGATGCCGGTCGGCGAGGAACCCGGAGCCGTCCTCCGCGCTCGCCTCCTCGTCGGCCGTGAACGCGATCACCAGGTCGCGCCGGGGCCTGACGCCGAGGCGCGCCCACCGGCGTACGACCGCAAGGATCATCGCGTCCATGTTCTTCATGTCTACCGCGCCGCGCCCCCACACAACCCCGTCGCGGATCTCACCGGAGAACGGGTGCACGCTCCAGTCGTCGGCCTGGGCGGGCACCACGTCGAGGTGACCGTGGACGAGCAGCGCGTCGGCGGACGGGTCGGTGCCTTCGAGACGGGCGACGACGTTCGTACGGCCCTTGATGCGCTCCAGCAGTGTGGGTTCGAGGCCCGCTTCGGCGAGGCGCGCGGCGGCGTACTCGGCGGCGGGGCGCTCCTGGCAGTCGCCGCCGCCCCGGTTGGTGGTGTCGACACGGATGAGATCGGAGGTGAACCGTACGACCTCGTCCAACGACCGCTCGTCCACGGCCCGTTCACTCATGTCCCGTGCTTCCGCGGCCCGCTCGTCCATGGTCCTCCGGTCAGCCATACTGCTCCTCCACCGCGGCCGAGACGATCGTGGTGACCGCCTTGAAGGTGCGAATCCCCTCGTACATGGTGTCGCTGGTGTACACCACCTTGCGCTCCCCGACGGGCCGCACGCCGGGCACGACGGTGGCCGCCATCGACAGGTGTTCGGCGTCGAATTCGAGCGCCACCTTGAACGGGCCGCTCACCAGCGGTTCTTGACGCACCGCCAGGGCTGCCGCCGCCTTGGCCGCGCCCCGGATGTCGGCGGCGGTCCTGGCCGGTGTGCGGCAGACCGCCGCGTAACGCGACACATGGTCCTTGACGGCGACCTTGAGTGCCTCCGGCGCGTAGCCGAGCGCGTCCTCGCAGGTCAGGTCGTCGCCGGTGACGAGCACGACGGGCACTCCGTACTCGGCGACGACATGGGAGTTGAGCAGTCCCTCACTGGCCCGTACGTCGTTCACCCACACGCCGGTGATCGAGTTGGGGAGGTAGGTGTGGGCGAGGACGCCCTCTGTGCCGGCGCCCGTGTGGTAGCCGACGAACGCGATCCCGTCGACGTCTCCGTGCTGGACGCCCTCCACCATGGACAGCGTCTTGTGGCGTCCGGTGATCATCTCGGCCCGGTCGTCGAGCTGCTCCAGCAACAGGTTGCGCATGGACCAGTGGGCCTCGTTGATCAGCACCTCGTCGGCGCCGCCGTCGAAGAAGCCGAGGACGGCGGCGTTGACGTCCGAGGTGAACATCGGCCGGCAGCGCTCCCACTGCGGTGTCCCCGGCAACACGTCGGCGGGCCAGGTCACCCCGGTGGCGCCCTCCATGTCGGCGCTGATGAGGATCTTCACGACACACCCTTCCGGCACAGGTCAGCGGCTGTCTCCATGTCGTGTCACGTTACGTGGCGCCGCACGGCCGGGCCAGGAGGCCGTCCGCGGACGTCACCACGCCGACCGGCGCCGACCAGCCCCGGCCGGTCCCGGCCGGTCCCGGCCGGTCCCGTCAGGGTTTCACGGCGACCGCGCCGTACTGCGGGAGGGCCGCGCCGTCGCCGGGCCGGGCGCGCCAATGGGCGCAGGAGACGAGACCCGGGTCGAGAAGGTCCAGGCCGTCGAAGAAGGTGGTGATCTCGGCGCGGCCACGGGCGGTGATCGGCGGGGTCGCGTTCTCGTTCCAGAAACTCATGGCCGCGACATTGCCCTCGCCGCCGAGCTCGGCGTCGGTGGTGGGGTGGGTCAGGGCGAGACAGCTGCCGGAGGGGAGCGCAGCCATGAGCCGGCGCACGATGTCGCGTGCCTCGTCGCCGTCGAGGACGAAGTTGAGGATGCCCAGCATCATGACGGCGACGGGCCGGCCGAGGTCGAGGGTTCCCGCGGCGCCCCGGATGATGGCGTCGGGGTCGTGGACGTCGGCGTCGAGGTAGTCGGTGGCGCCCTCGGGCGTGCCGGTCAGCAGCGCGCGGGCGTGGGCGAGCACCACGGGGTCGTTGTCGACGTACACGATCCGCGACTCGGGGGCGATCCGCTGGGCGATGTCGTGGGTGTTGTCCAGGGCCGGCAGTCCGGTGCCGATGTCCAGGAACTGCCGTATCCCGCGCTCCCCGGTCAGAAAGCGGACCGCGCGGCCCAGGAAGTCGCGGTCGGCCCGGGCCACGGAGCGGATCACCGGGAACATCGTGGCGACCTGCTCGCCGACCGCCTGGTCGACGGGGTAGTTGTCCCGGCCGCCGATCCAGTAGTTCCAGACCCGGGCGTTGTGCGCCACGCCCGTGTTCAGGTTCCCCGGCTCTCCCGACGGACCTCTGCTCTCCCCCACGGCTTCCCCTCCTGGCACTCCGGCAACGGCTCAGAGGGCTAGCATCGCCCGGATCAGTCCTCGTAAACGGTCAGTACGACACCGTCGAGTTCGATGCGGCGCGGGGTGCCGCCCTCGCCTCGGACGAGAGCGTCCAGGCAGCGCTGGAAGAGTTTGAGCTCCTCCTCGTCGAGGACGGCCGCGGCGAGGTCGAGGAGTTCGGTGAGTGCGCCCTCGGTCAGTATGTCGGGCAGCTCACCTGAGAGGAGGACGACGGACTCTCCCGTACTGCCCCGCACCACTGCGGTGGCGGGTCCTCCGTGCACGAACAGCACATGTCCCCCTGGGTGACACAGGGGTCGTGCGGCTCACGTGCCCCGAGCAGAATGAGAGACTAGCTGCGGATCTTGGGGGTTTCGGCCGTTCTGGATTCTTTTACCGGGAACCCCCGGAAGCGGAACCGGAGCACTCGGACGGGCGTCTTCGCCGTACGGCCCTTGACCGGGCCAAAGCCTCCGGGGCGCCTGCGACGGAGCGAACGCACGGACCGAACCGATGTCAACGTCCCCTTGACGAGGGGCTCCGGCATCCGACGCAGATCCCCGAAAGCACCGCCGCCCAAGTCCATCCGTCCCTACGACGCCATACCGCCCCGCATCACCCGGATGCGAGCCACCCTCGTAGACGCGGACGCACACCGCCGGACATCGGCCCACCCCCGTGGGCATGGGCGTCGCCACCCTCCGCTCCGCCGGGCCACACGACTCCCACGGCGCCCGGAGCACCCTGACGGTGACGGCTGACGACTACTGACCGCCGTCGGGCATCTCCCCGCCATCGGGGCCGGCCACGTAGCGGCGGGCTCCTGGCAACACACCACTCGCCGCGCACCCCGCCGCGGACGGCTCCTGCCGGCCGGTGCCAGGCAGCGCCCGCTGGGGCCCGCCCCGACGGCGAACATCCCGTCGCTCCCGCGGGCGCCGACGCACGCTCGATGCCGCCCCCGGCAGAGGCTAGCCGCGTCGCGCGTCGCGGCCCAGCAAGGATTCGACCAGGGCGGCGACATGGCGGCGGTCGTCGGCCGAGAGTTGCTGGACGCTGGCGATGAGCAGGTCGACCTCGGGGTCGGCGGGTGCGCCGGGCGCACCTTCGGCGGGCGGGGCGTCGGCCGCGTAGACATGGATGCCGCACGCCTCCGCGGCGGCCCGCCGCACGGTGTCCAACGACAGTCCAAGCCCCTTGGACAGCCCCTCCAGCGTGCTGGGCTGGGGCATGCGCACCACCCGCTCGGCCGTGGCCAAGTGGTGGACGGTGGAGCGCGGAATGCCGCCCCGACGTGCCACCTCGCCGTAGGACCAGCCTTCGCGGTCGAGGCGATCTCTGATGATCTGCTGCAGTGCGTTGGCCACCGATGGTCACTTCCTGCTCGCCGCCGGGCGGAACTCTTCCAAGCGGGATCGATTCTACGGGGGGCTTCGCTCCGGCCCCAGAAGTCTTTCCCCGAACCGCTTGCGCGGCGAGCTCCGGGGCTACTACTGTCCAATCTCGTTGGACAGCACGTCCGACCAGATTGGACAGAGTTTGGGGGGAACCAGCCTCTGTCCGATCGGAAATGCCCATCCCTGAGGGGGAATTGATCATGATGGACAACCGTGAGCTCGACACCGAGACCGCCGAGCTGCTGCCGGGTCGCGAGGCCCTCGGTCGGCTGAAGTTCAGCTTCGGCAAGACCGTCAACGTGACCAAGCACGTCGCCAACATCGACGCCTCCAACCAGTCGGCCGCCCTGAACGACCACTCCAGCTGGTCGGACGCGTCGTCGGGCGCCTCGCAGGCCATCAACGTCCACCAGTAATCGGCACCGGAGGCTCGCCCGCCTCCGCATCACGGGATGCTCGCCCGCATCCGCCGCTGCGCCATCACCACACCCGCATCAACGAACCACGTCCCGAAAGGACATCCCATGAGCATGGACATGAACGAGCTGCAGTCCGAGTCCGCCGAGCTGCTCCCCGGCCGCGAGGCCCTCGGCCGCCTGAAGTTCAGCTTCGGCAAGACCGTCAACGTGACCAAGCACGTCGCCAACATCAGCGCCCACAACGAGTCGGCCGCCCTGAACGACCACTCCAGCTGGTCGGTGGCCGAGTCCAGCGCCAACCAGGCGATCAACGTCACGCAGTAACACCCGCCGCGCACAACGGCAGTTCGGCGGACCGCGCCCGGGGGCGGGCGCGGTCCGTCCTTGGGGGGAAGGACCAAAATGACGGCACTGGGGGACGGGCCCGCGTTGCTGTACGACACCGGGTCGCCGGTGCCGGGACCGGGGGGAATCCCGGTCACCTACGAGCAGTTCGCCACGGGAAGCCTGCCGGTAGTCGGCGCCGGGGTCGAGGCGCTGCCGGTGCCTCGGCTGAGCTCCGGGCTCAAACTGCACGGGGAGTACCAGGGTTCGGGCTTCACCGAGCCGAAGTACATCGCGCGCCGCGGAGACGGCCAGGTCGTGCAGCTGTCACGGCTGCTGTACCTGGTCGCCTCCGCGATCGACGGCGTGAACGACATCGAGACCATCTCGCACCGGGTCAGCGCCCGCTACGGCCGCGAGCTCAGCGCCGACAACGTGCGTTTCCTGGTCGAGGAGAAACTCGACCCGCTCGGCGTCACCGTGCCGGAGGGCATGGAGGAGGACGAGGTCTCCGCACCGCGCTCCGACCTGCTCCTCGCCCTCAAGGGGCACCGGATCATCTTCAACGAACGCAGAGCGGGCCGGATCGCCCGCTCGCTGGCCTGGCTGCACCGCCCCACTGTGGTCGTGCTGATGCTCGCCGCGGCCGTGGCCATGGACGTCTGGCTGTTCGGCTTCTTCGGCGCGGTGGAACCCGTGCTCCAGGTCCTCGACCAACCGGTCCTGATGCTCGTCGTGTTCGCGCTCACCGTGGCCTCGCTGGTCTTCCACGAGTTCGGCCACGCCTCGGCGTGCAGATACGGGGGCGCACGGCCGGGCTGCATCGGCTGCGGGCTCTTCCTCATCTGGCCGTCCATGTACACCGACGTGACGGACATCTACCGGATCGGCCGGGCCGGACGGCTCCGGACCGACCTGGGCGGGGTGTACTTCAACGTCGTCTTCATGCTCGGGATGGCGGGCGCGTACTTCGCCACCGGGCAGCAGTTCTTCCTGGCCACGGTCTATCTCGGGCACTTCGAGATCCTGGAGCAGCTGATGCCGGCCGTCCGGCTGGACGGCTACTACATCCTGGGCGACCTGGCCGGCGTCCCGGACCTCTACGGCAAGATCAAACCGATTCTGCTCAGCACGGTGCCGGGCCGGCGCGGCAAGGCGGCGCGCGCCGAGGTCGTCGGGCTCAAGAAGTCGTCCCGGACCATCATCACCACCTGGGTCCTCACCATGGTGCCGCTGCTGATCGGCGAGCTCGGGTACGCGCTGTGGAACCTGCCGCGGATCGTCGCGACGATGGTCCGCTCGCTCACCGACCAGGTCGTGGGAACCGGGGACGCCTTCGCGGGCGGTCAGATCGCCGCGGCCCTGATGGGCGTGATCGGCTGCTTCATGCTGCTGTGCCCGATGGCCGGCGTGGTCTATCTTTCGCTCAAAATGGGCGGCAGGGTCTTCCGCGCCGCGAAGCGGTCGACGGCGGACAAGCCCGGGCTGCGGGTGGCGCTGTGCGCGCTGGCACTGCTGGGCCTCGGCTCGCTGAGCTACGCGTGGGTGTCCGGTGTGACACCCGAGCCGTTGCCGAAGCGTCCACCGATCGCGCCGATCCTCCAGCCCGGCGTGTCCACGGCCGAGCCGCCCGCCCGCCCCGCGACCGCGCCCCGGCCGCACACGTCCCCGTCCGACACCTCGGCGGCCCTGCCGTCCGGCGCCGCGTCCTCCGGCTCCACGGCCGCCACCGCGCCGAGCGCGTCGGCCTCGCCCAGCGCGGACGCCAACGCGTCCACGTCACCCGGCGCCTCCCCGTCCAACAAGCCGACCACACCGGCCGGCGGTCCGGGCACGACGGGTTCCGCCTCGGCCGGTCCGCCCGCGGGTCCGTCCGAGCCGCCCGGCCCTTCGCCGTCCGTCTCGTCGTCCGCACCGGCGCCCTCGACGGATCCGCCGACGCCGACCGAATCCGTCAGCGCGACCGGCGCACCGAGCCCGGCCACCCCGTGACCGCCCTCGGCGATCACCGCCCGGTGGCCGTCGTCCCGCCGAACCACGACCGCAGGAGACCCATGTGAGTACCCATCCGAACACGCACCGGAAGCCCAGCCCAGCCGGCCGGAGCCTCTCCCAACGAGCCATGCGCATAGGCCTGTTCGCAGCCGGCGCGGCCGGTATCGCCGCCGCGGTCCCGGCCCAGGCCGCCACCGCGGCGGCGGGCACGGTCGCCCGCCACGCCGTCGCGGAGGACCACACCTTCAGTCACGCCGACCGGGCGCATCCGACCCAGGTCAAGGACTCCTTCACCGTGCGGCAGCTCGGCACGACGAAGGCGGTGGGTGTACGCAACCAGGCAGGCGCGATCTCCGTCGGCTGCTCGGTCGACGCGCACTGCAGGTCGGTCGCACTGTCCTTCCAGATCGTCACGCTGGCGGGCCAGAACACCCACCTGAACGCGGTGAACCTCAGCGACGCGACCAACGAGCACTGCGACGGCTGCCAAACCCTCGCCGGCGCCTACCAGTTCGTGGTGGCCACCGCCCGTCCGTTCACCCTGGACGCCACCGCGCAGCACAAGCTCGCCGACATCCACCGCAGGCTGGACGACCTGGCCCGGTCCAACATCCCGGCCGCCGACCTCAAGACGAAGGCCGACTCGCTGGCCGCGGAGGTCACCGCCGTCCTGCACGACGCGGTGGCGGGCGCACCGAAGGCACCGGACGCGCCCGCCGTCGCGGTCCACCGTCACCTGGACGGCTGGCCCGGCCACTGACCCAACGGCCACCATGAAGGGGTACGGCGTCACCGACCGGCAGGTGACGCCGTACCCGTGCGCCCGGCCACCAGCCACTTCGACGGCAGCTCGATCCGCGCGCCGTCGGGCGTGAACTCGGTTGTCACGAGCGGCAGTTCACCGCTCGCGAGGACAGTCAGACCCGCCGCGCGGAGGTAGTCGGGGACCGCGTCGTCGGACACCGCGCCGGGCGCGATGCCGTGCCGGAAGATGGGGGCCAGCTTGGGCGGTGGTCCGTCGGAGCTCCGGGCCAGGCCCATCAGGACCGGCCGGGCGGCTTCGGAGAGTTCGACGAGAAAGGCCCGGCCGCGCTCCCCCACCAGGGTGGCGAGGGCGTCCACCAGCGGCTGGCGGTCGTCCGGCTCGCACTGGTGGAGCACGCCCCGCACATAGACGTTGGCGTCGCCCAGCTCCGCGTGCAGGGTCTGCGCCTCGGTCTTCTCGGCCGCGTCGAGCCGCCGGTAGGTCGCCTGGCCCGCCGGATCGGCGAGGCGGGCGTGCTCGAGCGCGGCGTCCGCGAGGTCGGCGCCGACCACATGCCGGAAGCGGTCGGCCAGGAAGCGGGTCTGGGTGCCGTTGCCGCAGCCCAGGTCCACGACCGGCAGATCGTGAGCCGACAGGTACGGCTCGAAGAGGGCGAGGTGGACGCCCGCGGTCAGTGCGGGGTCCGCGTCCCAGAAGACGGCTCCCTGCTCGTCGGGGGCCTCGCGCCAGAAGCCCTCCCAGGCTTCCCTGTACCGATGTGTCACGCTCATGCCCGCTCCCCAGGTCGCCGCCGCGGCCCGCCGAGGATGGCGGGCGGGATCGGTCTATCGCGCCGGGCGTGCGTCGACAAGCATGCGGCGCATTCCTGCACGGTTCATTTCGATCCGCGTACGCCGGTACGCGCCCCCGTGCGCCCCCAGGAACGCAGGATCAGCGCCTCGGCAGGGTCAGTTCGAACCACACGGTCTTGCCGGCGCTGGTGCGGCTCGTGCCCCACTCGCGGGCCAGCGTGCTGACGATACGCAGACCGCGGCCGAACTCGTCGCCGGGGCTCGCGCTGAGCAGCGTCGGCAGGGTGTGGTCATCGTCGGCCACCTCGCACAGCAGGGTGTCGCCGCGCACGAGCCGCAGTTCGATCCGGCGGCTGTGCGTGTGCCGTACGGCGTTGGCCACCAGCTCGCCGACCATCGACTCGGCCGGGTCGGCCAGCCGGGCCAGGCCCCAGTCGTGGAGCTGCTCGCGGACCACGGTGCGGGCCCGGCCGGCCTCGACCGGGTCGAGCGAGAGCCGCCACTCGGCGACGTCCTCGGGTTCGATGCCGTTGAGCCGGGCCATCAGCAGCGCCACGTCGTCCTTGCGGCCGCCACAGCTGTTGAGGGCGCGGATGATCGTGTCGCAGGCGTCGTCCATGGACGCGGCCGGGTGGGCGGCGGACTCGCAGAGCGTGGCGAGGCCGACACCGATGTCCTCGCCGCGCACCTCGACGAGGCCGTCGGTGCACATCACGAGCCGGTCGCCGGGCGCCACCGGCACGCGTACCGCCTCGAAGGGCACGCCGCCGACCCCGATGGGCGCGCCGGTCGGCAGGTCGAGCAGTTCGCTGTGGCCGTCCTCGGCGCGGACCAGGACGGGCGGGATGTGGCCCGCGTTGGCGATGTGCAGCTCGCCGGCGATGGGGTCGTAGACCGCGTACAGACAGGTCGCGAGGTAGTGCTCACCGAGCCGCTGAGCCAGATCGTCGAGGTTGCGCAGGAGTTGGGCGGGCGGCAGGTCGAGCGCCGCCATGGTCTGCACCGCCGTACGCAACTGGCCCATCATCGCGGCCGAGTTGAGGCCGTGGCCCATCACGTCGCCGACGACGAGGGCGGTACGGGAGCCGGGCAGTTTCACCGAGTCGAACCAGTCGCCGCCGACGCGTCCCAGCAGAGTGCCGGGCAGATAGCGGGTGGCGATGTCACAGCCGGCCATGCGGGGCGCGATGTGCGGCAGCATGCTGTCCTGGAGGGTCTCGGCGACGCTCTCCTGGTAGGTGTACATGCGCGCGTTGTCGAGGACGAGGCCCGCGCGGGCCGCGAGTTCGGCGCCGGTGACCCGGTCCATGTCGTTGAACTCGACGCGCTCCGGGTGGCGCAGCAGGATCATGAATCCGAGGACCACGTTGCGGGCCTTCAGGGGCACGACCAGCATGGAGCGGTTGGTGATGAGCGGCCTGATGTCGCGCTTCTCGAACTGCGCGGCGATCATGTGCCCCATCTGCTCGCTGATGCGCGGCACGAGGACGGGTTCACCGGTGGTCATGCACTGGAAGAACGGTGTGTGCGCGGGGAACGGCATGGCCTCGCCGACCGGCACGACGTCGTCCCAGCGGCCCGGCTCGTCGGTGTGCTCGACGGCGACGCGGTGCCACATGGTGGTCGTGTCGGGCACACCGTCGGGGAAGCCCTCACCGGCGACGACCTGTTCGCGCAGATAGGTGCCCGCCACGTCCGTGAAGCGCGGCACCACGGCCCGGCTGACCTCGAGGATCGTCTGCGCGAGGTCGAGCGAGGTGCCTATGCGCCCGCTGACCTCGTTGAGGAACTCCAGGCGCTCGCGGACTGCGACGTACTCGAGGTCCTCGCCCTCCTCGTCCTGGAGCTCCTGCGGCAGGAGCTCGCCGGTGGCCGCGGCGCGCTCCGCCCGCTCACGGCGCGCCTTGCGTTCGGCGCGCCGGGGCACACCCCAGTCGGGAGTCACCGGCACCCGGTCGTTCTGGCTGAACTCCAGGACGGGGTAGCCCAGTTCGAGTACCTGGGAGACGATGCGGGCGCCCTCGCCCACGCTCATGCTGGGCAGGATCTCGGGCAGTCTGCGGGCCAGCTCCTCGGCGCCGGGGAAGTCGGTGTGCAGCGCGAAGCCGGGCGCGATGCGCTCGATCGCCACCTCCTCGTCCTCGTGGCGCAGCGCGTCAGCGTCGGCGGCGAGCACGAGCAGCCGCTCCGGTCCGGGGCCGACCAGCGGGTACGCCCACCACAGGACGTCCACGCGGTCCCGCTCGGGCACGGTGAGCCGGGCGCGTCCTGCGGCCGGGTAGGAGAACCGTCCGCCGAGGGAGGACTCCAGGCCGGGGCCGAGTCCGTCGTACGCCGCGTACGCGCCGTAGGGCCCGATCTCGTCCTCTTCGGGGAGCGCGCCGGAGACGGGGAGCAGGTCGACGGCGGGGCGGCCCACCGCGTCCTCCTTGGACACGCCGAACTGCCGCCGGGCACCGGTGCTCCAGTGCGACACCAGTCCGTCGCGGTCGACGACCACCACGGCCAGTGGGATGCGCCCGGCTCCGGTCTGCTCCACCGCGCCGTCCCCAGCTCCGCGGCTGAGAGGTGCGCCCACTTCGGTGCCACTCGCGGTGCCACTTTCCGTGCCACTTGCTGTGCCGCTGTCCATGGCCGAGGCCCTTCCTCCCCACGGCTCCGCAAGATCTGTGCCGCCTTCACTACCGTACGGCTGCGGCCCGTCGCGATGTGTGGCAATACGGGAATTGACCTTTCCAGGGGGCGGCTCCGGCGCACTGCCCGCCTCCGCGAAGGTTCCCGCGGCGGCCGTTCAGTCTTCGTGGCCGAGCTGCAGATCCCGCTCCGTGCGCCCCCCGCCGGCCACTTGCAGCACGGTGGCCACCGGCGGATAGCCCGCCGCGATGACGGTGTACTCGCCGGAGGACAGGTCGACGAACCGGAACGCCCCGTCCGCACCGGTGGTGAGCGTGTCCACCACGTTGCCCGCGGCGTCCAGGAGCGTCACCCGCGCGTCCTCGACGGGCCGGCCGCCGCCCGCCCGCACGGTGCCGCGCAGCACGGCGCCGCCCGCGAGTTCGACGTCCTGGCGGGTCTCGCGCGAGGCCTGCACGGTGACGGGGAGGGCGGCCGGGCGGAACGCGGGCGCGCTGGCGGCGAGGGTGTACTCGCCCGCCACCAGCTCCGTGATGACATAGCCGCCTTCGCGCCCGCTGCGGGTGGTGGCCACGACTTCCCCGTGGACGTTGGTGAGCGTGACGGTGGCGTCGCGCACGGGGGTGCCGTCCGCGGTCAGCACACTCCCGGCGAGGCGTCCCGCGCCGCCGAGGACGACGTCCAGTTCCACGGGGCGCTCGCCGATGGTCACCGAGACGGCCTGCGGCTGGTGGCCGCCGGCCGCGGCGATCAGTACGTACGACCCCGATCCGGGCGTGGACAGCGCGTACCGCCCGTCCTCGCCGCTGGCGCCCCGCCCGATCTGCTGTCCGGCGATGTCGATGAGGGTGAGCGCGGCGCGCGGCACGACGGTCCCGTCGGGGTGCTGCACGGTGCCGCAGACGGGGATCCCGGCGGCGTGGGACGAACGGGCCTGCGGGATCGGGGCGTTCACCCGTGCGGTCTCCGGGTCGGCGATGGGGGCGTTGTGGGACACCAGCGGTTTCTCCTTGAGGAAGCAGGCGATGAGCAGGCCCAGGACGAGCACCGGGACGAGGTAGAGGAAGATCCGCGGCATGGCGTCCGCGTAGGCGCGGATGTAGTCGTCGCGCAGGGCCTCGGGCAGGGAGTGGACGAGCTGCGGGGTGATGGACTCGGGGTCGGGCAGGCCGGTGCGCGGGGGCAGGCGGTCGGCGAGCGCGTCCGAGAGCCGACGGGCGAACAGCGTGCCGAAGACGGCGGCGCCGACGCTGCCGCCGATCTGCCGGAAGTAGTTGTTGGCGCTGGTCGCGGTGCCAAGGTCGGCGGGGCGCACGGAGTTCTGCACGGCGAGGACCAGCACCGGCATCACCATGCCGATGCCCGCGCCGAGGATGGCCATCCAGATGCTGTACTGCAGGCGGGGTGTGTCGACTTCGAGGCGGGACAGCAGCCACATGCCGAGGGCCGACAGGGCGCTGCCGAGGACCGGATAGATCTTGTAGCGGCCGGTACGGCTGATGAGCTGTCCGCAGACGATGGAGGCGCCGACGATGCCGCCCATCATGGGGAGCATGAGGAGTCCGGACTCGGTGGCGCTGGCCCCGTCGACCATCTGCAGGAAGGTCGGCAGATAGCTGGCCGCTCCGAAGAGGGCGACGCCGATGACGAGCCCCACCAGGGCGGTGATGTTGAAGACACCGTCCTTGAACAGCCTCGGCGGGATGAGGGGTTCGGTGGCGAAGCGCTCGGCGACGAAGAAGAGGACGGTCGCGACGAGCGCGCCCGCGCCGAGCCCCATGATGACCCGTGAGCCCCAGGCGTACTCGGTGCCGCCCCAGCTGGTCAGCAGGACCAGGCAGGTCGACGCGGCGGCCAGCAGCAGCACACCGAGTACGTCGACGCGTCCGCGCGCGGGGGGCCTGGGCAGCTTCAGCACGACGGTGACGACGGCCAGGGTGAGCAGGCCGAAGGGCACGTTGATGTAGAAGCACCAGCGCCAGGAGAGGTGGTCGGTGAAATAGCCGCCCAGAAGGGGCCCGGCGACCGATGCGAGGCCGAAGGCGGCGCCGATCAGGCCCATGAAGCGGCCGCGCTCGCGGGGCGGCACGATGTCCGCGATGATCGCCTGCACGCCGATCATGAGGCCGCCCGCGCCGACGCCCTGGATCGCGCGGAAGGCGATCAGCTGGTCCATGCTCTGGGCTCGTCCCGAGCACGCCGAACCGGCCACGAAGACGACGATCGCGAACTGGAAGACGCCCTTGCGGCCGAAGAGGTCGCCGAGCTTGCCGTAGACGGGGAGTCCGACGGTGGAGGTGAGCAGATAGGCGGTGATCGCCCAGGACATCCTGCCCAGGCCGTGCAGTTCACCGACGATCTTCGGGAGCGCGGTGGCCACGATCATCTGATCGAGGGCGGAGAGCAGCAGCGCGAGCATGAGTCCGAAGAAGACCAGCCGCACCTGGCGCGGGCTCAGCCGGGCGGTCCCGGGGGCCGGTGGAGGCGAGTGCCGCGGGGGCGCGGCAGCCGGTTCGTCCTGCACCAGAGTGATCCCGCCCACGTACCGCTCCCCTCGTCGCGCCCACCGCACAATTCCCGCTTATCGCGACAACTGTGAGCAAGCGCGACGAGTTACGGCGTACCGCCGCGTCGCGAGGAGATCCACTCGAACCGGTGAGGGTGACAACGCGCCCCGGAGAGTTGCCTCTTGGGCCGTGCGGCCGTCAAAGAGGCGTGCGTCCTGGCTACTTCTGCGTCTCGGCGGCGAGCTTGTCGAGCACCAGGTCGTAGATCCTGCCGAGGCCCTTGGGCGCGAAGGTCTTCTCGAAGAAGCCGCCGATGCCGCCCGCACCGTCCCAGACGGTGGTGACGACGACGCGGGACTTGCCCTCGCCGGCCGGGGTGACCCGCCAGGTGGTGACCATGGAGGAGTTGCGGTCCTTCTCGACGAGCTCACCGTCGGTGGGCTCGGTGACCTCGAGGAGGCAGTCGCGCACGCGCTTGCTGGTGGCCTGGAGCTTCCAGTGGACGAGGGTGCCCTCGCCGTCGCCGCCCTCGCGCACCTCGTACTCGCTGAAGTGCTCGGGCAGCAGCTTCGCGCGCGTGCCGCTGTAGTCGGCCAGGGCGTCGAACACCGCCTCCGCGTCCGCCGCGATGACCCGCTCCGTCGTGGCCTCGACCTGCGCCATTGCACTTCCTCCAGCACTTGGTGACTCGGGGTGTGCGGCAAGCCAACCACCCGGCGGCCCGACCCCCCAAATCGGGGCCCCCAGGGGGCGCGGAACGGGTCCCCGCCGAGGCGCGGAAGGGGCGCTCCGACGTGCGCGGAAAACCGGGTCGCACGATCAAGGGAACATGTGTTCTATTCTGTGGCCAGTGCTACCGAGGAGGCGTCATGCGCTGGGACAACCTCACAGCGGACCCCGCCGGGGACCGCGCCCGGGACGCCGCGCTGTTCGGCGCGGACGCGGTGACCACCCGTACGTTCGACAGCCCGGAGTTCCGTGGTGTCACGTTCCACGAGATCCGGGCCCGCTCGATCGTGAACCGGGTACCAGGGGCCTCGCGCATGCCCTTCGAGTGGACGGTCAACCCCTATCGGGGCTGCACACACGCGTGTGTGTACTGCTTCGCGCGCAAGACCCACAGCTATCTGGACCTCGACACGGGACTCGACTTCGACTCCCAGATCGTGGTGAAGGTCAACGCGCCGGAGCTGCTGCGCCGCCAGCTCGGCTCGCGCCGCTGGCAGGGCGAGCACATCGCGATGGGCACCAACGTCGACTGCTACCAGCGGGCCGAGGGCCGCTACCGGCTGATGCCCGGCATCATCGCGGCCCTGCGCGACCACGCGAACCCCTTCTCGATCCTGACGAAGGGCACGCTGATCCTGCGCGACCTCGACCTCCTGAAGCAGGCCTCCGAGGTCACCGACGTCGGGATCTCGGTCTCCGTGGGCTTCACCGACTCCCAGCTGTGGCGCACCGTCGAGCCGGGCACCCCGGCCCCGGAGCGCCGCCTGGACGTCGTGCGCACCCTCACGGACCACGGCATCGACTGCGGGGTCCTGATGGCCCCCGTGATCCCCTTCCTGGGTGACAGCCCGGCCCAACTGCGTGCCACCGTGCGGGCGATAGCGGCGTCCGGGGCCACCTCGGTGACCCCGCTCGTGCTGCATCTGCGGCCCGGCGCCCGGGAGTGGTTCATGGCCTGGCTGGAGCACTACCACCCGTATCTCGTACGGCGTTACGAGCGGCTTTACGCGGAGGGCGCGTACGCCCCGAAGTGGTACCAGCGCCGGATCACCCGTCAGGTCCACGAGCTGGCCCAGGAGTACGGCATCGGTCCCACGCGCGCGGGGATGCCCCGCAGGATCATCGCGCCCTCCGAGTCCGCCGAGCCGGTGGCGCCCGCCACGCCGGAACCGACCCAGCTCACCCTGCTCTGACCACGGCGAACGACCGTTGCCCGGCCCGTTCCTGACGGCATCCGGGCGCATCACGCGGCTCAATTGGGTCAAGACTTTCCAGAACGAGTTCTTCCGGGGCCCCTGTCCGGGACGATGCGGCGAAGGCCGTGGCGTGCACGGCTCAAAATCCTCCGTCCTTGGGAGGCTCTGTGAAGAAACGCGCAGCTGCTCTGTGCGGGGCGGCCGCCGTGCTGGCCGGGATGATCACATCGATCCCCGCCGACGCGAGCGCCGGTTCCGCGACCGCACCGCGCACCACCCTCACCACCGCGAAACCCACCTGGAAGAAGTGCGGGACCAGCAAGTATCCGACGCTCCAATGCGCGTCCCTGACGGTGCCGCTGGACCACACCAAGCCCCACGGCCGGCAGATCACCCTCGCCCTCTCACGCGTCCCGCACACCGCGAAGACCTACCAGGGGCCGCTGCTGGTGAACCCGGGCGGCCCCGGCGCCAGCGGGCTCTCGCTGGCCGGATTCGTCGCATCCTCGCTGCCGAAGGCAGTGGCGGCGCAGTACGACGTCATCGGCTTCGACCCGCGCGGTGTCGGCGCCAGCAAGCCCGCCCTTGACTGCAAGCCCGGGTCCTTCAACCCGGTGCGCCCGGACTCCGTGCCCAGCACCCCCGCGATCGAGAAGGCCAACCTCGACCGCGCCAAGGCCTTCGCGAAGGCGTGCGGCAAGAAGTACGCCGACCTGCTGCCGTACATCGACACGGTGAGCGCGGTCCGGGACATGGACTCGATCCGCGCCGCGCTCGGCGCCAAGAAGATCAACTACTTCGGTTACTCGTACGGCACCTACCTGGGCGCCGTGTACGCGAAGCTCTACCCGCAGCGCGTACGCCGTCTGGTGCTCGACTCCATCGTCGACCCCAGTGGTGTCTGGTACGAGGACAACATCGGCCAGGACTACACCTTCAACGACCGCCACCAGGCGTTCCTGGCATGGGTCGCCAAGCACGACGCGACCTACAAGCTCGGCACGGACCCGGCCAAGGTCGAGGCCAAGTGGTACGCCATGCGCAGGGCGCTCGCCAAGAACCCCGCGGGCAAGAAGGTGGGCGCCTCCGAACTGGAGGACACCTTCATCCCGGGCGGCTACTACAACGGCTACTGGCCCTCCCTCGCCGGGGCGTTCGCGGCCTACGTGAACGGCAAGAACACGGCCCCGCTCGTCGCGGCCTACGAGAACCTCGGCGCCATCAACGCCTCCGGCGACAACGGTTACAGCATCTACACCGCGGTGCAGTGCCGTGACGCGTCCTGGCCGCGCGACTGGAACCAGTGGCGCAAGGACAACTGGGCGGTGTACGGCAAGGCGCCGTTCATGGCCTGGAACAACGCCTGGTACAACGCGCCGTGCGCGTTCTGGCCGACGAAGACGCTGCGGCCGGTGAACATCGCCAACAGGGCGCTGCCGCCGACGCTGCTCTTCCAGGCCACGAACGACGCGGCCACTCCCTACCAGGGCGGCGTGACGGTCCACCACCTACTGCGCGGATCCAGCCTGGTGGTCGAGCAGGGGGGCGGGAACCACGGCATCACGCTGAGCGGGAACGCCTGTCTGGACAAGTACCTGGCGGCGTACCTCACCAACGGCAAGGTGCCGCACGGCAGCGGCGTGGCCGACGCGGTGTGCAAGAAGCTGCCGGACCCGGAGCCGAAGAGCACGAAGGCTGCGTTGTCCACCGCCTCGGGCGGTGCGTCCTCGGCTGGCGCGACGCTGCACGGGCTGCTCGGCCACCGCGGCTGAGCACGCCCTGACGGCCCGTCGGGGGCGTTGTCAGACCCATGGTCCACCATGGACGCATGAGTGAGCTGACCCGCATTCCCGCCCCCGACGGGGTCGCCCCCGCCGCCGCGTACTCGCATGTCGTCCTCGGTACGGGCCGCTTCGTTGCGGTCTCGGGGCAGCTCGCCCTGGACGAGGACGGCAGGCTCGTCGGCGCGGGCGACGCGGCGGCGCAGGCCCGTCAGGTGTTCGAGAACCTGCGCCGCTGTCTGGCCGCCGCCGAGGCGACCTTCGACGACGTCGTCAAACTCACCTTCTTCGTCACGGACATGGCCCATATGCCGGCCGTCCGCGCGGCCCGCGACGCCCACATACCCGCGGACCGCCTCCCGGCCGCGTCGGCGGTCCAGGTCGCCGCGCTGGTCCGCCCCGAGTTCCTGATGGAGATCGAGGCGTACGCGGTGGTGAGCGAGTGAGCGCAGCTCCGGTCCGGATCCGGGAGATGGTCCGCTCGGACTGCGAGCGGGTCGCCGAGATCCGCATCCGCGGATGGCAGACCGCCTACCGGGGGCTGATGCCCCAGTCGTACCTGGACACACTCAGCGTGACCGAGGACGCGGCCCGGCGGCGCGAGCGCTTCGGGCGCGGCGGCGGCGCGGTCGTGAACCTGGTCGCCGAGCGGGACGGCGAGGTGGTCGGCTGGGCCTGCCACGGCCCGTACCGGGACGACGAAGCCCGCGGCGAGGACGTCGGGTCTGCCGAGTTGTACGCGATCTACGTCGATCCCGAGCGGGTCGGGGCCGGGGTGGGCCGCGCACTTCTCACGGAATCGATCGCCCGCTGCACCGCCGCGGGGCACGCGCGGATGCTGCTGTGGGTCCTCAAGGCAAACACCGGGGCACGCCGGTTCTACGCACAGGCCGGGTTCGGTCCCGACGGTGGCGAGGAGCCGTTCGAGGTGGACGGTGTCGCCGTGCCCGAGGTCCGGTACGCCCGCACCCTCACGCGCCCCGGCGCCGACACCGGGGCGCTCCGGTAGCGCGGGAACTCTTTGCGGTTCCGACCGTTCCCGTGCGGACGTCACGGACTACGCTCGAAGGGCCGGGTCCGGAGCGCGACGACACGGTGAGCACGGTCGACGAGGCGCTGCGGGAGGCGGCCCGTCGGCCGCCCGCCGTGTCACCCGGGCAGTCGGGCCAGCGCGTGCACCGCCGCCTCGGCGAGTGCCGGATGGGCGAGCGCCTCGTTCAGGACGGGTTTCGCACGTACGTCCCCCAGCGCCCCGAGCCCCTCCACACAGGCCAGGGCGACTCTTCGGTAGGGGTCGTGGGGGCGCAGCCTGCGCCCCAGGGTGGTGATCAGCGCCGGTACGGCCTCGGGGGCGCGCAGCTCGACCAGGAGCCGTACGGGATGCAGCGCGTAGGCGACGCGCAGTTCGTTGGTGGCGAGCGCGGCCGCCGCGCGGGCCGTGCGCGGATCGCCGAGGCGGGCGAGCGCGTGTGCCGCGGACGCGCAGCGCTGCGGGTCGCGGTGGTTCAGCAGCAGGACGAGCGCCTCGAAGGCCCGCCGGTCCCCGGCGAGTCCGAGCCGGAAGGCGACCAACTCCCGTGCCCACAAGGGCTGTCCGGGCGCGGTCAGCGCGGCCGCCAGCGCATCCGGGTCCTCGGTCGCCACGAGTCGCTCGTACGCCGGCGAAGCACCCGCCTCGTTTCGTAGACGCTCCGTGAGTGATCGCAACTCTTCGTCCATGAAGCCGAGCCTAGGCGCGGCCTCCATGACTCCGGGACGTACATCACAAATTCGGGGGCTGGCGCGCTCGTTACCGGCGAGTTAAGCTCAGACGAGCGAGTTACCCACTCGCGTCTTGCTTGCGGTGGCCTGGTGACGCAGCCATCGTGAGAGCAGTCGGTTCGGTACCTCAGGTACCTCAGTACGACACGGCTCCGGGACAGGGCCGGTCGGCTTCACCGTTCCCTGGGTGCGCCCTCGCGGGCACCCCCCTTTGGACGGCACCGGGCGTGTGCGCTCGTCAGCCCGGCAACACCCGCACTCTCCGCACTCCGTGCGCCTCCTGGGCGTACATGCGTGCGCTCCTCAGTCGTCACCCTCTTTCTGGAGTCCCGCGATGGCAACTCCCCTGTCCGACACCCCTCTGTCCCCGCTCAAGACCGTTGCCGTCGTCGGCCTCGGCACGATGGGCACCGGCATCGCCGAGGTCCTCGTCCGGGCCGGCCGCGACGTCATCGGCATCGACATCAGCGAGGCCGCGGCCGCCCAGGCCGTCTCCGCCCTCGAAGCCTCCACCGCCCGCGCCGTGCGACGGGAGCGCCTCAGCGAGCAGGAGCGCGCCGACGCCCTGGCCCGCTTCCACGCCTTCACCGACCTCGAGGCCGCCGCCGACGCCGATCTGGTCATCGAGGTGACCCCGGAGTCGTACGACATCAAGCAGCAGGTCTTCCGCGCGCTGGACGGCATCGTGCGTCCGGACACCATCCTGGCCACCGGCACCAACGCCCTCTCGGTGACGCGCCTGGCCGCCGACTCGGCCCGCCCCGAGCGCGTCCTCGGCCTGCACTTCTTCAACCCGGCCCCGGCGATGAAGCTGGTCGAGGTCGTGTCGTCGGTGCTGACAGCGCCCACTGCCGTGAGCGCGGTCACCAACCTCGCGCTCGACCTCGGCAAGGAGCCCGTCGCGGTCGGCGACCGCCCCGGTTTCGTCGCCGACGGGCTGCTGTTCGGCTACCTCAACCAGGCCGCCGCGATGTACGAGGCCAAGTACGCCTCCCGTGAGGACATCGACGCCGCGATGAAGCTCGGCTGCGGGCTGCCCATGGGCCCGCTCGCGCTGCTCGACCTGATCGGTGTCGACACCGCGCGCACGGTCCTGGAGGCCATGTACGCCGAGTCCCGCGACCGGCTGCACGCCCCCGCGCCCATCCTCAAGCAGCTCAGCGAGGCGGGCCTGACCGGCCGCAAGTCGGGGCGCGGCTTCTACTCCTACGAGGCGCCCGGCAGCGCGACGGTCGTGCGGGACGCGCTGACCCCCCTCTCCGGCGGGCCCGAGGTCCCCGGCCGCACGGTTCGCTCCGTCGGCGTCGCGGGCTCGGGGACCATGGCGTCCGGCATCGCCGAGGTCTTCGCGAAGGCCGGGTACGAGGTCGTCCTCGCCGCCCGCACCGAGGAGAAGGCACAGACCGCGAAGGCCCGCATCGGCAAGTCCCTGGCCCGCTCGGTCGACAAGGGCCGGATGACCGCGGAGGCCGCCGCGAGCACCCTGGACCTGATCGTCCCGGCGGGCTCGTACGACGCCTTCGCCGACGTCGATCTCGCCCTGGAGGCGGTGGCCGAGGACCTGGAGGTCAAGCAGCAGCTGTTCGGGGTGTTCGACAAGGTCTGCAAGCCCGGCGCGATCCTCGCCACGACCACCTCCTCGCTGCCCGTCGTCGCCTGCGCCCGTGCCACCTCACGCCCCCAGGACGTGATCGGCATGCACTTCTTCAACCCGGCCCCGGCGATGAAGCTGGTCGAGGTGGTCCGGACCGTCCTGACCGCGGACGACGTGCACGCCACGGTCCGCGAGCTGTGCGGGAAGATCCGCAAGCACCCGGTGGACTGCGGGGACCGGGCCGGTTTCATCGTGAACGCGCTGCTCTTCCCGTACCTGAACAACGCGATCAAGATGGTCCAGGAGCACTACGCCACCCTCGACGACATCGACGCCGCGATGAAGCTGGGCGGCGGCTACCCGATGGGGCCGTTCGAACTCCTCGACGTCGTCGGTCTGGACGTCTCGCTCGCCATCGAGAAGGTGCTGCACCGCGAGTTCCGCGACCCGGGTCTCGCCCCCGCGCCGCTCCTGGAGCACTTGGTGGCCGCGGGCTGCCTCGGCCGCAAGACGGGCCGCGGCTTCCGCGAATATGCCCGCCGCTGAGCGTCCCGGCGACCGGCTGCGCGACACCGCCGACTGGGGCGGACTGCTCGGCCCGGCCGCAGCCCCCCCGCCCGTCGAGGGCGGGGGGTTCCCCGGACATGCGCGTTCCCCTGCGCACATGCAGTACGTTCGGGTCATGTCCCAGCCCGCCAAGTCCTCACGTACACCAACCACGCCCGACGCTCCGGAGAGCGCCGCGGGCAGTCGCGCCGCCGCCCAACGGCTCAAGATGCGCCGAGAACTGGCGGCCGCGGCCATGGAGCTGTTCGCGACCAAGGGGTACGAGGCGACCACCGTCGACGAGATCGCGGCCCGGGCCGGGGTGGCCCGCCGCACGTTCTTCCGCCACTTCCGCTCCAAGGAAGAGGCGATCTTCCCCGATCACGACGACACCCTGATCCGCGCGGAGGCCGTCCTCAACGCGGCTCCGGCGCACGAGCACCCGCTCGACACGGTGTGCCGCGGCATCAAGGAAGTCATGACGATGTACGCGGCCCAGCCCGAGATCTCCGTCTCGCGCTACAAGCTGACCCGCGAGGTACCCACGCTCCGGGAGGCCGAGATCGCCTCCGTGGCCCGCTACGAGCGGCTCTTCACCCGCTATCTCCTGGGCCACTTCGACGAGCACGCGCACGACGACGACGCCAACGACGATCCGCTGCTCGCGGAGGTCGCCGCGTCCGCCGTGGTCACGGCGCACAACCATGTCCTGCGACGCTGGCTGCGGGCGGGGGGTCAAGGTGACGTCGAGGCGCAGCTGGACCACGCCTTCTCCATCGTCCGCAAGACCTTCGGGACGGGGATCGGGGCCGGCCGGGAGACCACGCCCCGCACGGCGCCGGCGTCCGCGTTCACCGAGGGCGACGTTCTGGTGACCGTGGCCCGGGTCGACGCGCCGTTGGACCAGGTCATGCGGACCATCGAGCAGGCGCTGCGGGAAAGGTCGTAGAGCGCGGGTCCAGACCGTGCCGCGCCCCAAGGAGATCGGTCACCTCCGCGCACCGCGGCAGGAGCCGGATCGCCCGCAGCCGCCGCGCCCGTGCGGAGCTGTGTGTCGCGGGCCTGTGGGTGGGGTGGGTACGCGGAAGCGGCGCTGTCCGGGTTGCGCGAACGTGAGGGTGCCGGTGCGGGGGCGCGTGTGGGGGTGAAGCCGGCGCCGAGGGGGCGGACGGGCGCCGCGAGTCGTGGGCCGAAAAGTGCCGTCCTCAGGCCGGTACCCCCTTCTGGTCCCGTCGCCCGCACCCCGGCTCCGCCGCCGAGCGCCCCTCGTCATCGACCGTCCGGCGCTCTCGATGCCCGGCGCTCCCGGGGATGCCCCGCCGGCCCCCTGCGACGCCGACGCACCCCGACCTCACCCCCCGCACACGCCCCCACACCGGCACCCTCGCGCCGTGCCACCGACATCAGATGTTCTCCGAAGCGGCCCGCCGCCCCGCCCTTCCGGCCCGTGGAACGGTCCCTCCATACCGCCCCTGACCAGCGCGTTTTGATCGATCATCGGTCGATCTGATCGATCATCGCTCACGTGTTACGTAAAGATTTCACCTGAGCGAAACTCATGGCACTCCGTGCCTTGCACGGTGACACGGCGTGCCATACGTTGATGTTGTCCGGGCGGCCGGCGTGCAGAGACCTTTCGTACGCCGGCTGTCCCCGCAAGCCTCCCCCAGGCTCCGCCCGGGGGTACCCCCAGGCGAGCGCGCCCGGACGCCTGCGTCACAGGCAACCTTTTGCGCCAACCCGGCGCTGCCACCGCACCACCCCCTCCGCCGAACCGACGGCACACCCCTCACTCCCAGCAGCAGTACCGACGTAACCCTCAGCGTCTTCCCTCAGGACGCTCATCGCCGGAGGCAACACCGTGAAGGAAATCCTGGACGCGATTCAGTCGCAGACGGCCACGTCTGCCGACTTCGCCGCTCTTCCGCTCCCCGAGTCGTACCGCGCGATCACCGTGCACAAGGACGAGACGGAGATGTTCGCGGGGCTCAGCACCCGCGACAAGGACCCCCGCAAGTCGATCCACCTGGACGACGTGCCGGTGCCGGAGCTCGGCCCGGGCGAGGCCCTGGTGGCCGTGATGGCCTCTTCCGTCAACTACAACTCGGTCTGGACCTCGATCTTCGAGCCGATGTCGACCTTCGGTTTCCTGGAGCGCTACGGCAGGCTCAGCGAGCTCACCAAGCGCCACGACCTGCCGTACCACATCATCGGTTCCGACCTCGCGGGCGTCGTCCTGCGCACCGGCCCCGGCGTCAACGCCTGGAAGCCCGGTGACGAGGTCGTCGCGCACTGCCTGTCCGTCGAGCTGGAGTCCAGCGACGGGCACAACGACACGATGCTCGACCCCGAGCAGCGCATCTGGGGCTTCGAGACCAACTTCGGCGGCCTCGCCGAGATAGCCCTCGTCAAGTCCAACCAGCTGATGCCCAAGCCCGACCACCTGTCGTGGGAGGAAGCCGCCGCTCCCGGGCTCGTGAACTCCACCGCGTACCGGCAGCTGGTGTCGAGGAACGGCGCCGGCATGAAGCAGGGCGACAACGTCCTCATCTGGGGCGCGAGCGGCGGGCTCGGCTCGTACGCCACGCAGTTCGCGCTCGCCGGTGGCGCCAACCCCATCTGTGTCGTCAGCAGCGAGCAGAAGGCGGACATCTGCCGGGCGATGGGCGCCGAGGCGATCATCGACCGCAACGCCGAGGGCTTCAAGTTCTGGAAGGACGAGCACAACCAGGACCCGAAGGAGTGGAAGCGGTTCGGCAAGCGCATCCGTGAGCTGACGGGCGGCGAGGACGTCGACATCGTCTTCGAGCACCCGGGCCGCGAGACCTTCGGCGCCTCCGTCTACGTCACCCGCAAGGGCGGCACCATCGTCACCTGCGCCTCGACCTCGGGCTACAACCACGAGTACGACAACCGCTACCTGTGGATGTCCCTGAAGCGCATCATCGGCTCGCACTTCGCCAACTACCGCGAGGCCTGGGAGGCCAACCGGCTGGTCGCCAAGGGCAAGATCCACCCGACGCTCTCCAAGGTGTACTCCCTGGAGGAGACCGGGCAGGCCGCGTACGACGTCCACCGCAACCTCCACCAGGGCAAGGTCGGCGTGCTCGCGCTGGCGCCCCGCGAGGGCCTGGGCGTGCGCGACGAGGAGAAGCGTGCCCAGCACATCGACGCCATCAACCGCTTCCGGAACGTCTGAGGTTCACCCATGACAGAGCGCCAGAAGGACCGGCCGTGGCTCATGCGGACCTACGCCGGTCACTCCACCGCCGAGGCGTCCAACGAGTTGTACCGGCGCAACCTCGCCAAGGGGCAGACGGGTCTGTCCGTGGCCTTCGACCTGCCCACGCAGACCGGGTACGACCCCGACCACATCCTCGCCCGCGGCGAGGTCGGCCGGGTCGGGGTGCCGGTCTCGCACCTCGGTGACATGCGCCGGCTGTTCCAGGACATCCCCCTGGAGCAGATGAACACCTCGATGACCATCAACGCCACCGCCATGTGGATGCTGGCGCTCTACCAGGTCGTCGCCGAGGAGCAGGGCGCCGACATCACCAAGCTCCAGGGGACGACGCAGAACGACATCGTCAAGGAGTACCTGTCGCGGGGTACGCACGTCTTCCCGCCGGGTCCCTCGCTCCGGCTGACGACGGACATGATCGCGTACACGGTCTCCCACATCCCCAAGTGGAACCCGATCAACATCTGCTCGTACCACCTCCAGGAGGCGGGGGCGACCCCCGTCCAGGAGATCGCGTACGCGATGTCGACGGCCATCGCCGTGCTGGACGCCGTCCGCGACTCGGGGCAGGTGCCCGCCGAGAAGTTCGGTGACGTCGTCGCCCGTATCTCCTTCTTCGTGAACGCGGGTGTCCGGTTCATCGAGGAGATGTGCAAGATGCGGGCGTTCGGGCGGATCTGGGACCAGGTCACGCACGAGCGGTACGGCATCCAGGACCCCAAGCAGCGACGTTTCCGGTACGGCGTCCAGGTCAACTCGCTCGGTCTGACCGAAGCCCAGCCGGAGAACAACGTCCAGCGGATCGTCCTCGAAATGCTCGCCGTGACGCTGTCGAAGGACGCACGCGCGCGTGCCGTGCAGCTGCCCGCCTGGAACGAGGCGCTGGGGCTGCCCCGGCCCTGGGACCAGCAGTGGTCGCTGCGCATCCAGCAGGTGCTGGCACACGAGAGCGACCTGCTGGAGTACGAGGACATCTTCGAGGGCTCGCACGTCATCGAGGCGAAGGTCGCGGCCCTCGTCGAGGAGTCGCTCGCCGAGATCGGCCGGATCGACGAGATGGGCGGGGCGATGGCCGCCGTCGAGTCGGGCTATCTGAAGTCGCAGCTCGTCTCCTCGCACGCCGAGCGCCGGGCCCGGATCGAGGGCGGCACCGAGAAGATCGTCGGCGTCAACATCTTCGAGTCCACCGAGCCGAACCCCCTCACCGCCGACCTGGACGCGGCGATCCAGACGGTCGACCCGGCGGTCGAGGCCCGTGTCGTCGCCGCGCTCCAGCAGTGGCGCGACACGCGCTACCAGCCGCCGTTCAACCACCCGCGCCCCTGCAAGGCGCTGGAGCGGCTGAAGGAGGCGGCCAAGGGCACCGACAACCTCATGGAAGCCACCCTGGAGTGCGCCCGCGCCGGGGTCACGACCGGCGAGTGGTCCGAGGCCCTGCGCGAGGTGTTCGGCGAGTTCCGCGCCCCGACGGGCGTCTCGTCCGCGCCCGTCGCGGTCACCGCCGAGGAGGGCACCGCGATGGCGTTGGTGCGACGCAAGGTCGAGGAGACCGCCCGGGAACTCGGTGTCGGCAAGCTCCGCTTCCTGGTGGGCAAGCCGGGCCTTGACGGGCACTCCAACGGCGCCGAGCAGATCGCCGTGCGGGCCCGCGACGCCGGGTTCGAGGTGGTCTACCAGGGCATACGGCTCACGCCCGAACAGATCGTGGACGCGGCCGTCGCCGAAGACGTGCACGGCGTCGGCCTGTCCATCCTGTCCGGCTCACACGCCCAGTTGGTGCCGGACGTGCTGGAACGGCTGCGCGAGGCCGGCGCGGCCGACATCCCGGTGATCGCCGGCGGGATCATCCCGAACGCCGACGCCGAACTGCTGCGCGCCGCGGGAGTCGCCGCGGTATTCACACCGAAGGACTTCGACATCACCGGAATCATCGGCCGTATCGTCGACGAGATCCGGAAAGCGAACAAGCTCGACCCCCTGGAGGTCCCCGCATGACCACGCCCGTCAACCGCCTTCGCCCGCGGCGTTCCTGCCTGGCCGTGCCCGGCTCGAACCCCCGCTTCCTGGAGAAGGCCCAGGGCCTCCCCGCGGACCAGGTCTTCCTGGACCTGGAGGACGCCTGCGCCCCGCTCGCCAAGCCCGAGGCGCGGCACACCATCGTGAAGTTCCTGAACGAGGGCGACTGGACCGGCAAGACGCGGGTCGTGCGGGTGAACGACTGGACGACGCACTGGACCTACCGCGATGTCGTCACGGTCGTCGAGGGCGCGGGCCAGAACCTCGACTGCATCATGCTGCCGAAGGTCCAGGACGCCCAGCAGGTCGTCGCGCTCGACCTGCTGCTGACGCAGATCGAGAAGACGATGGGCTTCGAGGTCGGCAAGATCGGCATCGAGGCGCAGATCGAGAACGCGAAGGGGCTCGTCAACGTCGACGAGATCGCGGCTGCCTCACCGCGTGTAGAGACCATCATCTTCGGCCCGGCCGACTTCATGGCCTCCATCAACATGAAGTCGCTGGTCGTGGGCGAGCAGCCGCCGGGCTACCCGGCGGACGCGTACCACTACATCCTGATGCGCATCCTGATGGCCGCCCGTACGCACGACCTCCAGGCGATCGACGGCCCCTACCTCCAGATCCGCAACCAGGAGGGCTACCGCGAGGTCGCCCGGCGCGCCGCCGCCCTGGGCTTCGACGGCAAGTGGGTGCTGCACCCGGACCAGGTCGCCGCGGCCAACGAGATCTTCTCGCCCTCCCAGGAGGACTTCGACCACGCCGAGCTCATCCTCGACGCGTACGAGTACTACACGTCCGAGGCGGGCGGCAAGAAGGGCTCCGCGATGCTCGGCGACGAGATGATCGACGAGGCCAGCCGCAAGATGGCCCTGGTCATCTCGGGCAAGGGCCGGGCGGCCGGCATGCAGCGCACCAGCAAGTTTGAAGCCCCGGAGGCCTGAGCAGCATGCAGTTCGGACGCACGTACGAGGAGTTCGAGGTCGGCGCGGTCTACAAGCACTGGCCCGGAAAGACCGTCACGGAGTACGACGACCACCTCTTCTGTCTCCTGACCATGAACCACCACCCCCTCCACATGGACACGAACTATGCGGAGAAGACGACGGATTTCGGCAGGAACGTCGTCGTGGGCAACTACATCTACTCGCTGCTGCTCGGCATGTCCGTCCCGGACGTCTCCGGCAAGGCGATCGCCAACCTGGAGATCGAGTCGCTGAAGCACGTGGCGCCGACCTTCCACGGCGACACGATCTACGGCGAGACCACGGTCCTCGACAAGACACCCTCGAAGTCGAAGAGCGACCGCGGGATCGTCTACGTCGAGACCAAGGGCTACAAGCAGGACGGCACGCTGGTGTGCGTGTTCCGCCGCAAGGTCATGGTGCCGACCGAGACGTACATCAAGGAGCGCGGGGGCGAGCAGCCCGGCCGTCCGGAACTCAAGCAGCAGGAGAAGTAGCCATGGCGCGACTCGCCCAGACCGCCGGTCTCACCGACGTCCAGCAGGAGATCCTCTCCACCGTCCGCGACTTCGTGGACAAGGAGATCATCCCGGTCGCCACCGAGCTGGAGCACCGCGACGAGTACCCCCAGCAGATCGTCGACGGCCTCAAGGAGTTGGGCCTGTTCGGCCTGATGATCCCCGAGGAGTACGGGGGCCTGGGCGAGTCCCTCCTCACCTACGCGCTCTGCGTCGAGGAGATCGCCCGCGGCTGGATGTCGGTCTCCGGCATCATCAACACGCACTTCATCGTGGCGTACATGCTCAAGCAGCACGGCACGCAGGAGCAGAAGGACCACTTCCTGCCCCGGATGGCGCTGGGCGAGGTGCGCGGCGCGTTCTCGATGTCGGAGCCGGGTCTCGGCTCGGACGTCTCCGCGATCACCTCGAAGGCGGTCAGGGACGGCGACGAGTACGTCCTGAACGGTCAGAAGATGTGGCTGACGAACGGCGGCTCGTCGAACCTGGTGGCCGTACTGGTGCGAAGTGACGAAGGACACCCTGAGGGCACCGCGCCCCACAAGTCGATGACGACCTTCCTGGTCGAGAAGGAGCCCGGCTTCGGAGAGGTCCGTCCCGGCCTCACCATTCCCGGGAAGATCGACAAGATGGGCTACAAGGGCGTCGACACGACCGAGCTCATCATGGACGGACTGCGCGTACCGGCCAATCGGGTACTCGGCGGCACCACGGGCCGAGGGTTTTACCAAATGATGGACGGAGTCGAGGTCGGCCGCGTCAACGTGGCGGCACGTGGCTGCGGCGTCGCACAGCGTGCCTTTGAGCTGGGCGTCTCCTATGCCCAGCAGCGTCACACTTTCGGCAAGCCGATCGCGCAGCACCAGGCCATCCAGTTCAAGCTGGCCGAGATGGCCACCAAGGTCGAAGCGGCCCATGCAATGATGGTGAACGCGGCCCGCAAAAAGGACTCCGGAGAACGAAACGACCTCGAGGCAGGGATGGCGAAGTACCTCGCCTCCGAATACTGCAAGGAAGTAGTCGAGGACGCTTTCCGGATCCACGGCGGCTACGGTTTCTCCAAGGAGTACGAGATCGAGCGTCTCTACCGTGAGGCGCCGATGCTGCTGATCGGCGAAGGTACCGCCGAAATCCAGAAAATGATCATCGGGCGCCGACTGCTCGAAGAGTATCGACTCCAGGGTTAAGCAGGGTCGGATGCCCCAGTTCGGGGTGTTTTCTTCGAGAAGAAGATCACACCCCGTCAACACTCTTCGGCCGCCGACTCGGCTTCCTGGCTTGCCCAGTTGTGGCCCGCGACCGGTACGATCCCGGGAAAGCCGCCGTCCCCCGTTCCAGCGCGGCATCATCCGCTACGAAGGTCATCCATGCCCCACAGCCAAACCTCTGCACCTCGCGGCCGGGTCCGCCTCGCGCGCGGAGCATCGCCGTGGCTTCTCCCGACCGTTGCCACCGCAGCACTCAGCCTGGCCAAGGCGCGCCGCTCCGGCGCCGCCAAAGCCGTGGCCGTACCCGCCACCGCTCTCGCGGCGGGCATGCTGTGGTTCTTCCGCGACCCCGAGCGCGAGATCGCCCCGGGCCGGGTCATCTCGCCCGCCGACGGTGTGGTGCAGAGCATCATGCCGTGGAAGGACGGACGCACCCGCGTCGCGATCTTCATGAGCCCTCTGAACGTCCATGTCAACCGCGCGCCGCTCTCCGGCACGGTGACCTCGGTCGAGCACATCCCCGGTGGGTTCGTTCCGGCGTTCAACAAGGAGAGCGAGAACAACGAACGCGTCGTCTGGCATTTCGACACCGAACTCGGTGACATCGAGATGATCCAGATCGCCGGCGCGGTCGCCCGCCGTATCGTTCCTTATATCCCGCAGGGTACGAAGGTCGAGCAGGGCGACCGGATCGGTCTCATCCGCTTCGGCTCGCGCGTCGACATCTACCTCCCCGAGGGTGTCGAGGTCGATGTGGAAGTCGGTCAGAAGACCGTGGCTGGGGTGACTCGAATTGACCGTGATTGATCCTGAGACTCAGGCCGGCTGGGTGCCGGAGGCCGACGAGGTGGACGACGAGGAGGAAATGCCCCTCTCTCTCCGCCTCTCAATAGCGGACACCCTCACCCTCGGCAACGCCACGTGCGGCTTCATGGCGGTGTACTTCACCACCACGGGCATTCTGATCCCGCACCTCACCGGCAGCCAGGAGTCGGGCATGGGGCGCCACAGCGCCGCCACGGCCGTCATCCTGATGCTCTGCGCCGCGGTCTTCGACCTCTTCGACGGTCTCGTCGCCCGCAAGCTGCGCTCCTCCCCCATGGGCGCGGAACTCGACAACCTGTCGGACCTGATCAGCTTCGGTCTGGCGCCCGCGTACTTCGTCCTCGTCTACGGCATGGTCGCGGACGACGCGCACCAGAGAGTGGCGGCGCTCGGCGCGATCGTGGTGTTGCTCGCGGTCGTCCTCCGCCTTGCCCGCTTCTCCTGCGTCACGGTGAAGGACGGCACGTTCCAGGGCATGCCGTCGCCGTTCGGAGCGCTGACGGTGGTCTCCATCGTGCTCCTGGAGCTTCCCTTCGCGGCGACGCTGATGGCGATCCTGGGCACGGCGTGGCTGATGGTGAGCCGGGTGGAGTACCCGAAGCCGCGGGGGCGCCTCGCGGTGGCGATGCTCTCCTGGATCGTCCTGTCCATGGGTCTGCTGGCGGCGTGGGCCTTCGACGCCCCCAGCGGTCAGCTCCTGCTCCAGACCGGCTGTGCGCTGCAGCTCGTCATGGGTGCGGTGATTCCGCTGTTCGCGACGGCTCGGCGGGTGAACAACTTCCGCGACAACCGGCGTGAGGCGCGCGCGGCGCAGCTGCCGTAGGTTTTCCTCGTACACGCCCGAAGGGGCCCGAACCGGACAACCGGTTCGGGCCCCTTCGTCGTACTCCAGGAGGGGTCGGGCCAGATCTTCCCCAGGACGGGTCCGTACCCAGGTCAGGTCAGGTCAGGAAGTCACGGGCGATGTTCTGGGCCACCGTCTCCAGGATCGGCCCCGCGTCGGAGATGCACCGCGCGATGTCGGGCTCGACCTCCGTGAGGGGGTACGCGCGCCGGATGCCGGCCCTGCCGAGCGCCTCCGGGCGCAGTGCCAGGCGCCCGCACACCGCGACGACCTCCTTGCCCGCGGCACGGGCGGCGGCGGCCACCCCCGCCGGAGCCTTGCCGTGGAGGGTCTGTTCGTCGAGGGACCCCTCACCGGTGATCACCAGGGTGGCCCTCTCCAGCGCGGGCGCGAAGCCGAGGACGTCGAGCATCACCTCGATACCGGGACGGAACCGGGCGCCCAGGACCAGCGCACCGTAGCCGATGCCGCCCGCGGCCCCCGCCCCCGGCGCCGCGGCGTACTCCGTGGCCCTGGACCCGATCGACTTCTCCAGAACCGCGGCGAAGTGCCCGAGGGCCGCGTCCAGGATCTCCACGTCGTCGGGGCTCGCCCCCTTCTGGGGGCCGTACACGGCGGGCGCGCCCTTCGGCCCGGTGAGCGGGTTGTCCACGTCGCTGGCGAGGACGAAGTCCACGGAGGCCAGACGGGGGTCCAGGCCGGACAGGTCCGCGGTCGCCACGTCGCTCAGCGCCGCACCGCCGGGAGCCACCGGCTCCCCCTCCGCGTCCACGAACCGCGCCCCGAGCGCGGACAGCATCCCCGCTCCGCCGTCCGTCGTCGCGCTCCCGCCCACGCCGAACACGATCGTCCGGGCCCCGGCGTCCAGCGCGGCCCGCAGGAGCTCCCCGGACCCGTACGTCGACGACGTCAGCGGCGCGAACACTCCGGCGGGCAGCCGCTGCAATCCGCTCGCCTCCGCCATCTCGACCACCGCGGTGTCGCCACGCAGCGCGAAGGCGGCGGTGAGCTCGTCGCCCAGCGGGCCGGCGACTCGCACCTCCCGCCGTTCGAACCCGGCCGCGACCGCCGCGTCCACGGTCCCGTCGCCGCCGTCGGCCACCGGCAGCGCCTCGACCTCGACACCCGGCACGACGCGGCGCAGCCCGGCCATGACGCGCTCCGCGACCTGCACGGCGGTCAGCGACCCCTTGAACTTGTCCGCGGCGATCAGCACACGCGGAACACGCCCGGTGCCCGCACGTGTCGTCTTCACAGCAGAGTCCGCCACCTTGCATTCCCCTTGCTTTCCGGCCTCGCACACGTCAAGGCAGTCGCGCCGCTGCGACCTTAACCGGCGGACGCCCCCGCCGTCATGCCCCGACCGGACCGTGGAACACCGCACGCTCATGCCCGGAATTGGGTAAACCGGAGCTATGACCGTTCCTAGAGACTGAGTGGGAGTGAGTCCTGTTGCCAGATCTCGGGCTCAGCCGCGTGTCCCGAACGGTGTTGGGCACGCTGGTCTCCCGCATACGCGCCGTGTCCGGGCCCGGCACATCGTGTGCGCGGTCCGGGAACACGGGGACGGGTTCCCTCACGCCCGAGGATGCCCGGCCCGGCCTGGACGGTCCGATGCCCCACACGATCGCTCCGGTCATGTGGGGGCGGTGCCGTCCGTCGCCGGATCGGGTGCCCGTGGGCGCGTCTGCCGATCGCGATGCTCGCGGCATCGTGTCGGCTGGTCTTGCGGGTGGCGCTGGTCGTGGCACGCTGCCAGTACCGGGCGCCCCACTTGGCGGTTACCTGCACGCGGCAGGTCCTGGCCCAGTTCAGCAGACGGGTCGGAGCATGGCGGACCTGGGCGCCACGGTGATCCGCGCGGCCGGTCAGGTCGTAAGAGAAGCGGCGTGGACTGCCAACGGGATTGCCGTGCCGGTCGAGCCGCCAGGCGGCAAGGTGATCGGCATTGGCCCCCACCAGCGGGGCCGGAAGCTTGATGCTGATCCCGCCGTCCGGGCTGACGCGGATGGTCTAGTTCCCGTACCGCTTCCCGCACTCCCCGTCAGCGGCCAGGAACCAACGCTCCGCCTCCCACCGCTCCCGCCATCCGGCCTCGGTGAGCCCGGCCTCGGCCAGGTGGTGCCGGGCGTTCGCCAGTCGCTTGCCACCACGCACCACGCGCACCCGACCAGCCTGCCAGTCCCCCACCACCACCGCGTATCTGGCTTCCAACACCGCCAGCCGACGCGGCTTGGCATGCCACTCCCGCACGGAACGGTATCCGCCCGGTACCCCCTTGGAGCCCTTCTCGCCCACGGGCCGCGACAGACGGTGCTGAATCGTCCGGATGCCGGCCTCCAGGGTATGGAGGTACGTGGCCTGGCAACGTCGCGACAGCGCCCACTGTTCATGCGTGGTCTTGGTGCTCGCCCCAGCCCAGCGCGACGAAGACAACGGGGTCGGTCTCCGGAGCGACGAACGGCGTGGTGGGCACCCGCAGACCCAAAACCGACCGACCCTCCCCAGCACCGCGTCACCCCCTCTCTTGCATCTGATCCGCTCGTCATAAAAGACGACGAGCCGCGCAGAAAAGGGTCACCCGTTCTCACCTCGAACACCCCAACACTCCGGCTGTACGACCGAGCGGGGCAAGGCGCACCCACTCGTACGCACTCATGTGCCGTAATGCGCAGAAAGGCGGCAGCAGATGAATGCTCCTGTGGGCACCGAACTCGCGGACCGCGTTCTCGGGGGCTGGCTGGGCCGGATCGCGGGCAACATGCTCGGCAAGCCGGTCGAGCAGGGCGACCACTGGACGCGGGACCGTATCGACCGCTATCTGCGACAGGCCGCCGCCCTGCCGCTCACCGACTATCTACCCGAGCCCGTCACCGACGGTGACGCCGGCGAGTTCGAGCTGCGGCCCGAGTGGCGGCAATGCGTGCGCGGCCGCATCCACGGCAGCTGCCGTGACGACGACGTCGACTACGCGATCCTGGGCCTGCACCTGCTGGAGACGCACGGCTTCGGTTTCAGCACCGAGCAGGTCGGCGACCTGTGGCTGCTGCGGCTGCCATATCTGCAGACGTTCACGGCGGAGCGGGCCGCGTACCGCAACCTCGCCAACGGCATCAAACCGCCGCTGACGGCGACGTACGACAATCCCTACCAGGAGTGGATCGGCGCCCTGATCCGCGCCGATGTCTACGGCTGGACCAGCCCGGGTGCGCCGCGCCGCGCGGCCTCCCTCGCCCGTCGGGACGCCGTGCTGTCCCACACCGGCAACGGCGTGTACGGAGCGATGTGGGCGGCGGCGCTCGTCTCGGCCGCGTTCACCGCGCCCACGGTCCGCCACGCACTGGACACGGCGCTGACCGTCATCCCCGCGAGCAGCCGCCTCGCCCGCACCGTACGCCGGGTGCTCACGCTTCACGAGACCCGGATGACCTGGGAGGACACGCTCACCACGGTGTCCGAGGAGACCGCCGGGCTCGGCTGGATCCACACGATCCCGAACGCCGCCGTTCTCACGGCCGGGCTGCTCTACGGCGACGGCGACTTCACCCGGACCATCACACTGACCGTCCGCGGCGGCCTGGACACCGACTCGAACGGCGCGACGGCGGGCTCGGTGGCCGGGGTCCTGTGCGGGGCCGAGGCCATTCCCGCGCAGTGGAAGGACCCGCTGGAGGACACCGTACGCAGCGCGGTGTTCGGCTTCGACGGCGTACGGATCAGTGAGCTCGCCACGCGGACGCTCGCGCTGACGGAGACGGAGGGCGAGGCCCAGGGCGGGTCCGGTACCGGTCCCGACGCCCAGGACCTGTCCTAGGGCCTGTCCGACGAGTGTCGGGGCCGCCGACGTCCAGGACGCCCAGGTCGTCGGCGGCGACCTCGAATTCTCGTACGTAGGCTTCAGGGATGACCACTCCAGACTTCGCCACGTACATCGCGGGCCTCCCCCGTGTCCTCGCCGGTGCCGCCGCGCTCTTCCGCGACGGTGACGGCCGGGTGCTGCTCGTCGAGCCGAACTACCGTGAGGGCTGGGCCCTTCCGGGTGGCACCGTCGAGTCGGACGACGGGGAGACCCCGCGCCAGGGCGCGCGCCGCGAGACCGCCGAGGAGATCGGGCTCGACATCGAACTCGGCCCGCTGCTCGCGGTCGACTGGGTGCACGGGACGGCGCGGCCCCCGCTGGTCGCCTACCTGTACGACGGCGGAGTCCTCGGCGAGCGGGAACTCAAGGCGATCCGGCTGCAGGAGGAGGAACTGCTGTCGTGGCGGCTGGTGCCACGGGAGGAGCTGGCCGAGTATCTGCCGGGCGCACTCGGCCGCCGGGTCCTCGCCGCGCTGGACGTGCTGACGGAGGGCGGCGGAACCGCGGAGCTGGAGAACGGCCACCGGGTGGGCTAACCCCCCATCGGCTACGGCGAATTCGTCAACTTCACTACCTTCTCGGGGCATTGATCGGCACAATGCCCGTGTGCCGCACTACGACTACATGGAGTTCGCCCTCGACGACGGGGCCCACGTCCGGCTAGAACTCGCGGCCGCGGGGGAGGCGTCGGCGGCCCCGGCCGTCGACGCCGATCTGCCGGGCGGCATTTCCGGGGTGGTCCCGGTCGGGCGTGGCGCGCGGGTCGCGTCGCTGGCGACGGACGGTCTGCGCAGTGTGCTGAGCCCGCTGGGGCCCGTACTGCAGCAGGTGCACGACGCGATCCGCGGGATACCCGATCCGCCGCACGAGATCTCCGTCGACTTCGGCATCCAGATCGGACAGGACCTGAAGATCGGCATCGTCGGGGCCAACGGCCAGGCCAGCATGACCATTTCGGCGACCTGGCAGCTGCCCCGCCGGACGGAGCCGTGACCTGGTTCGGATCGCCGGACGACCCGTCGTCCGGCGACGCCCGCGGCGCGCTGGTGCGCGTCCTGTCCAGCGATCGCGGCAGAACCGCGGGGGCGGGTGTCTACCTCTCCGGCCGCAGGCTGCTGACCTGCGCGCATGTCATCAACCTGGCGCTCGGGCTGCGCAGCCTCAGCCCGCACAACCCGGGGAAGGTCACCCTCGACGTGTCCTTCCCGGTGCTGTCCGCCGCGGATCTGCACCAGGCCCGGCTGGTCGCCTGGATACCGCCGCGGTCTGCGCAGTACGGCCCGGTCGCCGACGGCTCCCTGGAGTGGGACGGCGATCTGGCCGTCCTCGAACTCGAGGAGGCGCCGCCCCCGCCCGTGAGCCCGGTGCGCTGGCTGGAGATGGAGCGCGGTCAGCAGGTGCGGGCCTGGTACGGCGGCGGGCAGCCGTTCTCGTACGCCGACGCGCGGGTGGGGGCGTACGACGGCCGGATCTGTTACCTCGACGGGCAGTTGTCGGGCGCGGCGGTGGACGAGGGCTACAGCGGCGGCCCCCTCTGGTCGGTGACCGACCGTGCGGCCGTCGGCCTGGTCGTGGGACGGATCACCGCACCCGACGGGGCATTCTCGGCCCAGCACACGCTGCGGCGCAGCTGGGGACTCGGCTGGCAGTCGGTCCTGCGGGAGCTGGCCCGGGTCGGGGTGGCACCCGAGCAGGTGAACGGCAGCCGGGAGCGGTCGGCCGCGACCCTCGCCGAGGCCGAGTCGGTGCGCGACATGATGGTCGGTCCGCTGCACAGCCTGCTGGGCGACCCGCGGGCGCGCGCCGACCACGCCACCGTGCTCGCCGCCCAGCTCGCGCTGCGGACCCCGGGCGACGGGAGCGCGCCGACCGTGGAGGAGCTCGCCCATCTGCTCAGCGGCACGGAGCGGGCGCTGCCCACGCTCGCAGAGTCGCTCGCGCCCAAGGTGGCGGACGATCCGCGCGGCCGGGCCGAGCTCGACCGGCTGCTCGCCCTGGGCCGGCTGACGGAGGCCGCGCGGCTGCTGTCGGTGGCCGAACACCGGGCGCTGGTGGTCAAGTTGGAGCACCTCACCGAGCACGATCCGGGCCTGCTGCCGCGGGCCGCGACCGCCGCGCTGCCCTACGTGGACCTGCCGCGTTCGCTGCAGGCGGCCCGCCTGGCACCGTCCGCCGTGCCCGCGGTCGTCCATGAACTGGAGGGCTGGTACGGGGACGGGTCGCCCGTGCCCGACGAGTCGCCCCGGCTGCCCGCGCTGCTGCGGGTCGTCGAGTACGTGGCGGCGGAGACGTCCGGCGATCTGGCCCGGCAGGCGCTGCGGGAGTGGAGCGCCCGGGTCGCCGCCCGCCTGGGCATTCACTCCTCGGCGCTGCAGGAGCGGCGCGGGGATGCGGACCGCTGGTCCCGGCGGTCCCCGCCGGCCGGTGTGCGGGTCCTCGTGGAACTGGACCGGTACGCCAAGGATCCGGCCGGCCACTACCGCTGCTCGGTATGGCGGCTGCGCCCCGACGGCACCCCGGCGCGCGCCGCCTCGGAGTCCGACCGGCCGCGCACCGGACGGGAGATCGCCCGGCTGATCCGGGAGGTGGCCGGGGGCGCGGAGGGTGCCGGGGACGGGGTCGCGCTGGTCGCCGTGTCGGTGCCGCCGGACGCGCTGGAGCTCGCGCTCGACGAGTGGGACGGGGCGGGCGCCGAGGAGTACATCTCCGCGCGGCTCGGTGAGGACTTCCACCTCGTGCTGCGCTGCCCGAAGATCCGGCGGCGCTCGCGCACCGGACCCGCCGATCTCAAGCGGCGCTGGAACGCCCGCCACCAGAGCGACACCCTCCTCGCGGACCACAGGATCGGCGGCCGGGCGGGACTCATCGGGCTGCTGAAGACAACCCATCGGGACACCGCGCGCGTCCTTGTCCACGGAAGCACCGAGCACCGCGGCGAGTTGCTGCCCGTGTGCCTGGTGATGGGGGTGCCGGTCGTGCTCTGGGACCGGGCCGCCCCCGGTCCGGACGACTGCGCCCCGCTCGACGCCCTGGCACCCCACGGTCCCATGGACGGACTCCCGGAGCGCGTACGGCACTTCAGGGTCCGCGCCTACGCGGACCGGGCGGTGCCCGCGCGTCCCGCCCTGGTGTGGGAGGACATCGGGCTGCCGCTGCCCGACGAACTCCAGCTCGCCGACCCCTCGGAAGGAACGGAGCGGACAGGATGACCCAGCAGACGCAGGACGGGTGGCGGCTGTTCCGCGGGGACCGCGTGGCCCGAGAGGTGGAGTTCCCCGAGGCGCCGCCCTGGCGGCAGTTCGGCGACGGATCGGGCGGCCGCACACGGCACCGTCCGTATCTGATCGGGCGCACGGAGGCGGACGTGGTCAGCGCCGCCCTCCATCTGCGCCGGCCGCTGCTCGTCACCGGGCACCCGGGCACCGGCAAGTCCTCACTGGCGCACGCCATCGCGCACGAGCTGTCCCTCGGACCGGTGCTCCAATGGCCCGTCAACAGCCGTTCCGTCCTCAAGGACGCCCTGTACGGCTACGATGCGATCGGCAGGCTGCGCGAGACGCATCTGCGTCAGGAGCGCGGGGACCCCGAGCCCGACATCGGCACCTATGTGCGGCTCGGGCCGCTCGGTACCGCGCTGGTGCCGCGCGACCGGCCGCGGCTGCTGCTCGTGGACGAGCTCGACAAGGGCGACGTCGACCTCCCGAACGATCTCCTGACCGTGTTCGAGGAGGGCGAGTTCGAGATACCCGAGCTGTCCCGGCTGCCGGAGACCCAGTCCGAGGTGCCGGTGCTGACCCATGGCTCGGGCGGCGAGCGGGTCACCGTGACACGCGGGGTGGTGCGCTGCCGGGAGTTCCCCGTTGTGGTGATCACCAGCAACGGCGAACGGGACTTCCCGCCGGCCTTCATGCGCCGCTGCGTACGGCTGGACCTGCCGGACCCGGACGAGGCCCGACTGCGGGACATCGTCGCCGCGCACCTCGGTGAGGACGCGCTGTCCGACGTGGACGACCTGCTGCACGCCTTCCTCAACCGCCGGGCCCCGGGCGAACTCGCCACCGACCAGCTGCTCAACGCCGTATTCCTGCGCAAGGGCGGAGTCGATCTGGACGCCGAAGGGCTGCTGGACGCCGTACTCCACCGCCTGGGCGGGATGGTCTAGCGTGCGCGGGGGCGACGGGAGCGACCCGCGTGACACCGGCGGCGGGCCAGGCGGCCCGGCCGTTCCGGGTGCCTCGCCGATCCTGCCCCCGTTGAGCAAACTCGGCCGGCTGGCCGGGCACGAGCTGTCGATCCATGAACTGCTCGACACCCTGTGGCTGGCGACGCGGCTTCCCCCGGGAGCCGCGGCGCCGCTCGCGAGCGCGCTGGCCGCGGACGCCGGACCGCCGCCGGGCGCCGGCGCGGGAGACGCCGAGCGCTCCACGACCGGCCCCGCCCCGGCCGGGCCCGACTCCCCCGCGCCCGCCACGCCGTCCCAACCACCGCCTCCCGCCCAGCTGTTGGGCGCGCTGCACGCGGCTGCGGCGGCGCGCAGCGCACCCGAGTTCGCGGACCTCGCCGCGCCGGGGCTGCGCGGTGCGCCGGGTGAGGACGCGCTGCCCGTACGGGTCCCCGAGGAGAAGGCGCTCGGGTCGGACGAGCTGCGCCTCAGCCGTGCGCTGCGCCTGCTGAAACAGCCCCAGCCCGGACCGTTGAAGCGCGAGTTCGACGAGGAGGCCACCGCGGCCGCCATGGCCGAGACGGGCCTGCCCGACGTGGTGACCCGCCCCGCCCGGCAGCGCTGGCTCGACCTCACCCTCCTCATCGACGACGGCATCTCGATGCTGTTGTGGCGGCGGCTGGCGATGGAACTGCGCGCCCTGCTGGAACGCCTGGGCGCCTTCCGCGACATCCGTGTGCATGGCCTGGACACCCGGTCGGCGGGGGCGCCGCTGCTGCGTTCCCGCCCCTTCGACCCGCACGCCCCGCTGCTCTCCCCCGCGTCGGTCGCCGACCCCTCGGGCGGCACGCTGGTGCTGGTGATCAGCGACGGCGTCGGCGCCTGCTGGCGGGACGGGCGACTGCACGCGGCCCTGGAACGCTGGGCGCACCAGGGGCCGACGGCGATCATGCACGCACTGCCCTCCCACATGTGGGACGGGTCGGGCATCCGCTCGGAGCCGTGGCTGGTGACGACCCGGCGGCGCGGCGCGGCGAACGACACCTGGGAGGTGGCCGACCCGCTGCTGCCGCCGGGGCTCGGTGACGAGTTCCCCGGGGTCCCCGTCCCCGTACTGGAGCCGTATCCTCCGGCGGTCGCCGCGTGGGCGCGGCTGGTGGCCTCGCCGGGCGGCAGCGCGGAGCTGCCCCTGCTGGCTCCGTTGCAGGCGAAGGCGCCACGGGCCGGGGCCGACACCCGGGGCGGTGGCGCGGCGGACGCCGTGCTCAGGTTCCGGGACGCCGCGTCGCCGGGGGCCTACCGGCTGGCCGCTCATCTCGCGGCGGTGTCCCCGCTCACGGTGCCCGTGATGCGGCTGGTGCAGGCGGCCGTGCCGTGGCGGGCCGACACCGCGCATCTGGCCGAGGTGTTCCTCGGCGGTCTGATGCGCCAGGTGGAGCCGGTCGACGAGCGGCTGCCGGCCCAGCACCGCCGGTTCGGTTTCGCCGGCGAGGCCCAGGAGATCCTGCTCGACACCGCGTCCCCGATCGATCTGCTGCGCACCACCCGGGCGGTCACCGCGCGGCTGCGCACCCTGGTGGGCCGCTCCCCCGACTTCCCCGCATGGCTCGCCCACCCCTCCGGGACGGGTGAACTCCTGCCCGGGACCCGGCCGTTCGCCTGGCTGGAGGACCGTCTCCTCACCCACCTGGGTGCCAAACCGATGGCGCCGACGCCGCCGCGCACCACCGAGTACGAGGAGGTGCGGCTGCCGTCGGGCCTGGACGCGGCCCCGTCGTGGCTGCCGCTGCGGCTTCAGGACCTGCACACCCTGGGCCCGTACACGCTGCTGCAACGCGACGGCACGGGCGGCAAGCCCACCGCGTACATCGGGGAGGACGAGGACGGGCAGCGGGTACTGCTGCGGGTGTCGTACTCCTTCGACTCGCCCGTGGCGCAGGAGTTGCTCGACGTGGAACGCCGGGCGCTGCGCCGCATGGACGGGATGTACGCGCCCGCCGTGGTCCGCAGCGACCTGGAGGGCCCCACGCCGTGGCTGGCGCTGCGTCTGGACACGCTGAGCAGTGGACTGCCCGCGCCCACGCTGCGTGCCGTGCTCGACGCGGCCGGGGCACTGCCCGGGACCCCGCTGTTCACCTGGCTGGGCTGGAACCTGGCGCGGGCGCTGACCCGCTGCCACCACAAGGGCATCGTGCACAGCGCGCTGACCCCGGGCACCGTGCTGGTCACGGAGTCGACGCTGCACCTCATCGGCTGGACGTCGGCGCGCATCGACGGCGCGTGGAGCGCGTCGACACCGTCCACTCCGGCCAACTCCCCCTACCGGGCACCCGAGGTGACGTACTGGGGCGAGTCCCGGATCACGGCGGGCGACGTGTACGCCCTCGGTTCCATCCTGTTGCAGGCCGCGACGGGCCGGCCGTGGCGCTGGTACGAGAACGAGGCGCTGCGCAGGAGTCCGGAGCTCGCGCAACTCGACGAGACGATCGCGGAGTTGCTGCTGCGCTGTGTCGAGCCCGAGCCCGCGGGGCGGCCGACCGCCCGCGAGGTGGCGGACGCCTTCGGGGCGCTGCTGCCGGGCGGGGTGGAGTGGGAGGACGTGGAGAGCGGCTCCGGCGGGGACGACGACGGCCCCGCCGTCGAGCCGGAGACGGCGGTCGACGAAGAGGACGACCACGAGGAGTGGATGCGCACCATCCGGACCCCCTTGACGGAGCCCTTGCGGATCGCGCTCGTGGGCGTCAAGGACGGGGTCGGCTGCACCACGACCACGATGGTGCTGGGGGCCGTACTGGCCGACCAGCGGCAGGAGCGGGTGCTCGCCATCGACGCCGACCGCCACACGGGCAGCCAGGTCCGGATCGGCGGGCGGGTCTTCCGCAACACCCTGGCCAGCCTGTCCGACCTGGCCGAGTCGCTGCGCGAGGTGCGGCACTTCGAGGATCTCCAGCTGTTCCTGTCCCCGCACCGGTCGGGGCTCCAGGTTCTCGCCAACGACTCCGTCTCCCGCATCGCGTCGGTCGGCCAGTTCACGGACTACGACTTCCACCGGGTGGCCCGCACCACCCAGGAGTACTTCGACCTCACCCTGGTCGACTCCGACAAGTTCATGCCCACGGTGCTCAGGGCGGCCGACCGCGTGGTCATCGTCTCGCGGGCCGACCCCGCCGGTCTGACCCAGGCACAGCAGGCCATGGACCGTCTTGTCACCCTCGACCTGCCGGACCTGGTCCGTGAGGCCGTCGTCGTCCTCAACCACAGCCGCCCCGCGGCCGGCTGGACGCTCGACGCCGCCAGTATCCGCGGCCTGAGCTCCCGCTGCCGAGGCGTCGTCATGGTCCCCCGCGACGGCCACCTCACCATGGGCAGCACGGTCGAACTCTCCTGGCTGACCCCCGAGGCCTACAAGGCGTACCTGCGCCTCGCCGCCCTCCTGTTGGGCCCCCGCCCGATCTTCCCCTGACCCCGGCCGGCACCCCCACGTACACCCGCACGAATTCCGTTCGCCGTCGCGCCCCGCGCGATCTACCCTCGGCACCATGACCAAGCCCCTCGTTGCCCTGCTCAGTGGCGCCGGTATCTCCACGGATTCCGGGATCCCCGACTACCGGGGTCCGAACGGGCTGTGGCGGCGGGATCCTGAGGCCGAGAAGCTCGTGACGTACGACTTCTACATGGGCGATCCGGAGATCCGACGGCGGTCGTGGCAGATGCGGCGCAAGAACCGGACGCTGAAGGCGGAGCCGAACGCGGCGCACCGGGCGGTGGCCGAGCTGGAGCGGTCCGGGGTGCCGGTGCGGGTGATCACGCAGAACGTGGACGGGTTGCACCAGCTCGCCGGGATGCCGGCCCGCAAGGTGATCGAGCTGCACGGCACCGCGCGTACCGTCGTGTGCACCAAGTGTCACGCCAAGGGGCCGATGGAGGACGCGCTCGCGCGGGTCGAGGCGGGCGAGGAGGACCCGCCGTGCCTGGAGTGCGGCGGGATCCTGAAGTCGGCGACGGTGATGTTCGGGCAGCGGCTCGACCCGGTGGTGCTCGGTGAGGCGATGGCGATCACCCAGGCGTGCCACGTGTTCATCGCGGTCGGCAGCAGCCTTCAGGTGCAGCCCGCCGCCGGGCTCGCGGGCCTCGCCGCCGACCACGGGGCGCGGCTGATCATCGTCAACGCCGAACCGACACCGTACGACGACCGGGCCGACCAGGTCGTACGGGAACCGATCGGCACCGCCCTGCCGAAGCTGCTGCGTACGCTGGGCGAAGAGGGCTAGAGGCACAGAGAGCCGGCGGCGAAGAGAGCTGGAGAAGTGCGCTAGAAGAGAGCCGTACCGCTCTCGAAGTCCAGCAGGCGCTGCTTGCGGTCCAGGCCGCCGCCGTATCCGGTGAGGCTTCCGTTCGCGCCGACCACGCGGTGGCAGGGCACGATGATGCCGATGGGGTTCTTGCCGTTGGCGAGGCCGACCGCGCGGGAGGCGCCCGCGTTGCCCAGGGCTTCGGCCAGTTCGCCGTACGAGCGGGTCTCGCCGTAGGGGATGCGGCGCAGCTGCTCCCAGACGCTGCGCTGGAACGGGGTGCCGGACATCCGCAGTTCGAGGGTGAACTCCTTCAACTCACCCTCGAAATAAGCCTTCAGCTGGTCGGCGACCTCACCGAAGGGCATGTCGTCGCGTTCGCCGAAGGTCTCCTCCGGCGGGCGGTGGCGTTGGCCGACCATGTAGAGGCCGCACAAGACGCCGTCGTCGGCGACGAGGGTGAGGGGGCCGTACGGGCCGTCGATGACCGTGTGCTGTTTCACAGTTCGTACCTTCGAGTCGCCTGAAGCATGTGGGTTTGCGTGAAGTCGCTTATACGGGGAGGAAGTTGATCGGGTGGCTGTCCGTCGCCCACAGGTACTGGACCGCGTACGCCCGCCACGGGCGCCACGCCGCCGCGCGCGCCGTGAGGGCGGCTGGGGTCGACGGCAGGCCCAGCTCCTGGGCCGCGCGCCGGATTCCGAGGTCGGTGGGGAGGAAGGTGTCGGGGTCGCCGAGCGCGCGCATGCCGATGACGTCGACCGTCCAGGGACCGAAGCCGGGGAGGGCGAGGAGGCGGGCGCGGGCCTCGGCCCAGTCGCTCTCCACTCCCAAGCGAAGGGTCCCGTCAGCGAGTTGGTGTACGAGGGTGGTGAAGGTGGTGCGGCGGGTGCTCGGCATCGCGAGCGTGGACGGGTCCAGGGCCGCGAGCGCCCGAGGAGAGGGAAAGAGGTGGGTGAGGCCGCCCTCGGGGTCCTCGACGGGTTCGCCGTGCGCGGTGACCAGGCGGGCCGCGTGGGTACGGGCGGCGGCGGTGGAGACCTGCTGGCCCAGGACGGCCCGTACGGCGAACTCGGCCTCGTCGACCGTGCGCGGCACCCGGCGGCCCGGGGCCTTCGCCACCAGGGGCGCCAGCACGGGATCCGTCCGCAGCTGGTCGTCGACGGCCACCGGGTCGGCGTCCAGGTCGAGCATGCGGCGGCAGCGGCTGATCGCGACGGGCAGGTCGCGCAGGTCACTGAGGGTGAGGCGGCAGGCGATGTGGTCGACGTGCGGGGTGAGCCCGACGATCCCGTGGCCGTAGGGCAGGCGCAGGGTGCGCCGGTAGGCGCCGTCGCGCCACTCCTCGACACCGGGTACGGCGGTCGCCGCGAGGTGACCGAAGAGGTTGTCGGGGTTGAGCGGGGCGCGGAAGGGGAGCCGCAGGCTCAGGACGCCCGGTGTGGCCGGGGCGCGTTTCTTCGGCACTCGGTCGCGCAGCTCGCTCGGGGCGAGGGCGAAGACCTCGCGCACGGTGTCGTTGAAGGTGCGGATGGAGGAGAACCCGGCCGCGAAGGCGATCTCCGCCATCGGGAGCGTGGTGGTCTCGATGAGCAGCCGGGCGGTCTGGGCGCGCTGGGCCCGGGCGAGCGCGAGCGGTCCCGCGCCCAACTCGGCCAGCAGCTGCCGCTCGACCTGGCGGATGCTGTAGCCGAGCCGGCCCGCCAGGCCCGGGATCCCCTCGCGGTCCACGACCCCGTCGCCGATCAGGCGCATCGCACGCGCGACGAGGTCGGCTCGCTGGTTCCACTCGGGCGAGCCGGGGCTGGTGTCCGGACGGCAGCGCTTGCAGGCCCGGAACCCGGCCTGCTGGCAGGCCGCCGCACTCGGGTAGAACGTCATGTTCTCGGGTTTCGGCGGCACCACCGGGCAGCTCGGCCGGCAGTAGATCCGCGTGGTCAGGACCGCTGTGAAGAACCATCCGTCGAAGCGCGCGTCCTTCGACTGGACAGCGCGCACACAGCGCTCCATGTCGGTGTGCATCCCGTTCCGCATGCCTCAAGCATCGGGCACCCGCGGGTCCGGGGCTGGCGAGAATCCGACATCAACCTCACAGCGACCGAGGTCGGCCTCCGTCCTGCCGATGCCATGCGGACTCCCGCAGCAGCCGCAGTCCGTTCAGCCCGACCAGCACGGTGGAGCCCTCGTGGCCCGCGACGCCGAGCGGCAGCGGGAGGTGTCCGAGCAGGTCCCACAGGACGAGGACCGTGATGAACGTGCCCGCGACGAGGAGATTCTGGACCACCAGGCGACGGGCCGCGCGGGACAGCCGTACGACCGCGGGGATCGCCGCCAGCTCGTCGCGGACGACGACGGCGTCCGCCGTCTCCAGCGCGAGGTCGGAACCCGCCCGGCCCATGGCGACCCCCGAGTGGGCGGCGGCCAGGGCGGGCGCGTCGTTGACGCCGTCGCCGACGAACAGGACCTTGCGGCCCTCGCGTTGCAGTTCCCGTACGGCCGTGACCTTGTCCTCTGGCAGCAGGGAGGCGCGTACGTCCGTGATGCCGGTGGCGGTGGCCACCTGGGCGGCGGCGCGCGGGTTGTCGCCGGTGAGAAGCACGGGTGAGGTGCCCGTCAGGGCGGTGAGCCCCGCGGCCGTCTCGGCGGCGTCGGCGCGCGGGCGGTCGGCCAGGACGAGCGTGCCGACGGGAGCGCCGTCACGTTCCACGAGGACGACCGTGCCGCGTTCGACGTCCGTGGCCGTGTCCGTGTCCAGGCCCGGGTCGGGGCGGCCGACCGTGACGACCCGGCCGTCGACCGTGGCGGTGACGCCATGTCCCGGCTTCGCCGTGAAGTCGCAGGCGGGGGCGAGGCGCAGATCACGGGTTCGGGCCGCCGCGACGATCGCGCGGGCGAGCGGGTGTTCGCTGGGGTGCTCGGCGGCGGCCGCCAGCGCCAGCAGGGCGTCCTCGTCCAGCCCCGATCCGGTCGCCGGACGTACGGCCGTCACCTCGGGCGCGCCCTCCGTCAGCGTGCCGGTCTTGTCGAGGGCGGCCGTGTCGATCTCGCCGAGGCGTTCCATGGCGAGCGCGGACTTGACCAGGACGCCGTGCCGGCCGGCGGTGGCGATGGCGGAGAGCAGCGGAGGCATGGTCGCGAGAACGACCGCGCACGGCGAGGCGACGATCATGAACGTCATCGCCCGCAGCAGCGCGCCGGTGAGGTCCGCGCCGAAGGCGAGCGGCACGGCGAAGACGGCGAGCGTGGCGGCCACCACACCCACCGCGTAGCGCTGTTCGACCTTCTCGATGAACAGTTGCGTCGGCGCCTTGGTGCGCGAGGCCTCCTCCACGAGGGTGACGATCCGGGCGATCACGGAGTCGGCGGGGTCGCGCTCGACACGGACGCGCAGGGCTCCGGTGCCGTTGAGTGTGCCCGCGAAGACCTCGTCACCCGGGGTCTTGAGGACCGGCAGCGGTTCGCCGGTGATGGTCGCCTGGTCGGCCTCGCTCGTACCGTCGAGGACCCGTCCGTCGGCTCCGATCCGCTCCCCCGGCCGGATCAACAGCTCGTCACCGACGGCGAGTCGACTCACCGGGACGGACTCCTCACCGTCGGCGGTGACCCGGGTCGCCGTCGCGGGCGCGAGGTCGAGCAGACCGCGTACGGAGTCGGCGGTGCGGGCGGTGGCCAGGGCCTCCAGGGCGCCGGAGGTGGCGAAGATGACGATCAGCAGGGCTCCGTCCAGGACCTGTCCGATCGCGGCCGCACCGAGGGCCGCGACGATCATCAGCAGATCGACGTCGAGAGTCTTCCCGCGCAGCGCCCGCAGCGCCTCCAGCGCCGGTTCCCAGCCACCGGCGAGGTACGCGACCACGTAGAGCGGCGCGTATGTCCAGCCGGGCGCGTCGGCGAAGTGCAGCGGGAGCGCAAGCAGGAAGGCGGCGGTCGCGAAGAGCGCCCAGCGGGCCTCCGGCAGCGCGAGGACGCGGGTGCGGCGGCGCGGGGCCGTCCGGGCGGATGCGTCAAGGGCGGGGACGGGTGGCGAGTCAAGAGTGGAGGACACCCTGACACCATACAGGAACACATGAAGACTCATTCATATCCTCATGTGTGATGAGTAAGATACGCCCATGGGTCATGGAGCCGTCACCACCGCGCAGGACGCCGCCGCTCAGAACGTCACCACGCGCGTGCGTCTGGACGCGGCGAATGTCGCGAAGGTGGCCACCACGCTCCAGGCCCTGTCCACCCCCTCACGGCTGCTGATCCTCGCGCGGCTGCGCGAAGGGCCGCTTCCGGCGACGGAGCTGGCCGCCGAGGTGGGCATGGAACAGTCCGCCTGCTCGCACCAGTTGCGGCTGCTGCGCAACCTGGGCCTGGTCGTCGGCGAGCGGCGCGGCCGGTCGGTGGTCTACGCGCTGCACGACCACCATGTCGCCGAACTGCTCGACCAGGCGGTCTACCACGTCGAGCATCTGCGACTCGGCCTCAGCGACGCGTCCGAGTAGCGCCGGCGGACCGGCCGGCGGCGACGCGGCGGATGCGGCCGCTGTACGCCGCCGGGTTCACGAGGACCGGGGTCAGGCTCCTTCGACGTAGGGGAAGACGCGGGTGAAGTCGGCGCCGGGTTCCTTCGCGGCGAAGCTCTCCCACAGGGCGCCGGTGGCCGCCCCGATCGGTGACGGCCGGTCCTCCTCCTCGACGGCGCGCAGGTAGAGCTGCACGTCCTTGGTCATGAGCGTGTTGGTGAATCCGGCGGCGTAGCGGCCCGTGAGGACATGGTTCGGGAACTTGTCGTTCGTCGCGGCGCTGCGCCCGCTGGCCCCGTCCAGCACCTCCACCATGGTCGCCATGTCGAGACCCACCGACCTGCCGAAGGCGATCGCCTCGCTGGTCGCGGCGAGCGTGGTGGCCGCCAGGAAGTTGTTCGCCAGCTTCAGGGCCTGGGCGAGGCCCGGGCGGTCGCCCACCCGGTGGCGGCGATCGCTCAGGGCGGCGAGGACCGGCTCGACGCGGGCGCAGGCCTCGTCGCTCCCGGCGTACATCACGGCGAGGGTGCGGGCCCTGGCGCCCGCCACACCGCCGGACACCGGGGCGTCGACGTAGGAGACCCCGCTCTCGGCGAGCAGCGCGGCGACGGAGCGGGCGGCGTTCACCCCGATCGTCGAGGTGTCGACGACATGGGTGGTACGGCGGCGGCCGGGGGCGGCGACGATCTCGCGCGCCACCGCTTCGGACGCCGTGCCGTCGGGAAGGCTGAGCACCACCACGTGCGCCCGTCGGACGACGTGGGCCACGTCAGCGGCGTGGACGGCACCCGGTGGGGTGCGCCGCGGGCCCGCGGCGTCGTGGGCCACCAGGTCGAGGCCGGCCCCGAGCACGTTCGCCGCCAGGGCCCCGCCCATGTTGCCGAGGCCCACGAAGCCGACCGCCACCGGTGCTTCCCCGGCCGTCACGCTCCCTCACGCTCCGCCCGTACGGCCTTGACGCCGCGCCGGGCGGCGACTGCGGCGGGAACGCCGCAGTAGGCGGAGATCTGGAACAGCAGCTCGTCGATCTCGTCGTCGGTGACGCCGGTGCGCGGTGAACTGCTCGCGTGCACACGGAACTCGTCCATCCGGCCCAGCGCCGCCGTCATCGCCATCACCAGCAGGCTCCGGTCCCGGGGACTGAGGGCGCCGCCCCGGGCCCAGACGCCCCACGCGGTCGCCGTGACGTAGTCCTGGAACTCCCGGCCGGCCCGGTCGGGGCCGGCGGTGGCGCCGTCGACGTAGGCGTCGCCGAGCACGGCCCGGCGCACGGCGCGGGCGGCCCGCAACTCGTCGGTCTCTTCCATGGGTGCTCCCTTGCCGCCGATCCGGTGGTGTGACACGCGGGCAGGACGGGCTCTCCACTCAGGAGAACATCCCTCTCACTGAGCGTAAATGAAGATTCCGCAGGGAAATAGATGGGCGTCACGGCCTTGACCCGGCAAACCGGCCCGGAAGGGTCAGCGGGTCTCCTCGCCCTGGGCGATCTCCACCTCGTGATGGAAGGTGACGACGCCGGTCGCCGCCGCGGAGGCCGAGACGGTCGCGCAGGCGACGAGGAGGAGGGCGATCCAGGATGCGGCGCGGGAGCGGTGCCCGGGAGTCGCGAGAAGGGCCGCGACCCGCTGGGGTACGGGTCCGGTGGTCGCGGCGGCGGCGAAGTCGGGGCGGGTGGAGCGGGCGGCCGTGGTGGCGAGGGCGGCGCGGGCGATGGCGCGCGCGGTCAGCCGCCGGTCCCCCACCGCCGTGGCGGCGGCCTCGTCCGCGGCTCGCTCGGCGGCGAGCGCGATGCTGTCACGGACCGCGCGCAGCCCGGGATGGCAGTGCGCGGCGATCTCGGCCGCGACGAGGAAGCGGTGGTGGTTGCCCGCGTTGTGGGCCCGCTCGTGAGCGAAGAGCACCTCGCGCTCCTCGGGGCGGAGGCTGCGGAGCATCGCGGTGGTGACGACGATGCGGTGCGGACGGCCCGGCAGCGCGTAGGCGTCCGGGTGGGGAGATTCGATCACGCACAGGTCGCCCGCGGCGGGCCGGCGGTCGGCCTGACTGCGGGCGGTGCGAAAGGCACGCAACTGGCGCAGGGCGGAGCGTACGAGGGTCGCGGCACCGACGGTCAGGAGGCCGGTGGCCGCCGCCGCCAGGGGCAGGACGATCAGGTCCGACGGGGTGCGCAGGGGGTGGACGAGGTCACCCAGGCCCGCCAGGACCGGCAGCTTGAGCAGGCCGGTGAGGAGCAGCGCGCCGAGCGCGGCCACGGAGGCGCCTGCCAGCACGAGGACCGTGAGGGTCAGTGCCCACAGCGCGGCGACCGGCGCGAGGCGGTCGAGGCAGCGGCGGGCCAGCCCCGGCAGCGCGAAGGGCAGCAGAAGCGGGATGAGCAGCGGAATGATCAGCAAAGTGGTCATTACTCACCCGATTCTAGTGGCTCACCCGATTCCAGAAGATCACGCAGGAGGCGCTCGTCGTCGGGACTGAGCTGGGCGACGAACCGGGCGAGCGCCGTCTCACGGTCCTCGTCCCGGTCGAGCTCGGTGTGCATGCGTCGGGCGGTGAGGCCGTGCGGGTCCTGCACGGGGAAGTAGGCGAAGCCACGCCCCTGCCGCTCCCGGCCGACGAATCCCTTCTCGTGCAGCCTCGACAGGATCGTTGTCACCGTCGTACGGGCCAGCCCCGAGCCGAGCTCCGTCTGGACGCGGCCCGGAGTCAGCGGTGCGCCGGCGGCCCAGAGGGCGGCCATGACGGAGGCCTCGAGCTCACCCGCCGGTCGGCGTTCGTCCTTCGCGCTGGTCATGGGAACGATCCTCACCCCGGTATCGTCTACAGTTCAGTAGACCGTCTACAGGATTGTAGTCACTCGGGTGCCGTCACGACCGCGCCCGCCCGTCCAGTATGAGAGGGCTCCCGGCGATGGCCGCACCTTTGTTCGCAGCGTCACAGCTCGGATCACACCTCGGGTCGGAGCTGGCGGTGAACATCCTCAGCGCCCAGTCCCTGCTCGCCGCCTTCGGTGTGCTGGGCGTCGGCGTGGTGATGTTCGCGGAGACCGGGCTGCTGATCGGCTTCTTCCTGCCCGGTGACTCGCTGCTGTTCACGGCGGGCCTGCTGTGCACGGGGTCGGGCCACGGCGGCCTGAAGCTCTCCCTGGGGCCGCTCCTGGTCTGCGCCGCCGTGGGCGCGCTGGCCGGCTCCCAGTGCGGTTACCTCATCGGACGCAAGGCGGGCGGCGCCCTGCTCGCCCGCAGCGGCTCGCCCCGGCTGCACGAGGGGGCCAAGCGCGCCGAGGAGCTGCTGGAGCGGTACGGCCACGCGAAGGCGATCGTGCTGGCCCGCTTCGTCCCGGTCGTACGCACGGTGCTGAACCCGATGGCGGGCGCCCTCCAGGTCCCCGCCCGCACGTTCACCGTGTGGCAGGTCGTCGGCGGTCTCGTCTGGAGCATCGGCCTCACCCTCGCGGGCTACGCACTGGGCTCGTCGATTCCGAACGTCGACCGCTATCTACTCCCGATCATCGCCGTGATCGTCATCGTGTCCCTGATCCCGCTGGCCGCCGAGTTCCGCCGCTCCCGCAAGGCCGCGGCCACGACCGCGCAGAAGGGCGCCGAGGGATGATGCTCGCGTTCAACGGGTCGTCGATCGACGGCTCCGCCTACACCTACGTGGTGAATCTCGCCCATGACGCCCCGTCCTGGCTGGACGGCCTGGTGTCCGCCTGGTCGACGTACGGGCTGGCACTGTTCGCCGTTCTCATGCTCGTGGGCTGGTGGCAGGCCCGTCGCAGCAGCGCCCAGGCGGCGATAATCGCGCTCGCGGTGCCGGTGATCGTCGTCGTGGCGTTCGGGGTGAACTCCCTGTTCAAAATGGTCGTCCGCGAGGACCGCCCCTGTCAGAGCCTGCACGTGAAGACGCTGGAGGCGTGTCCGGCGCCGGGCGACTGGTCCTTCCCCAGCAATCACACGGTCATCGCCGCCGCGGCCGCCGTGGCCCTGCTCTACGTATCCCGTCGCCTCGGCACCATCGCCCTGCTGGCCGCCTGTCTGATGGCCGTCTCCCGGGTCTGGGTCGGCGCGCACTATCCGCACGACGTGGTCGCCGGTGTCCTGGTCGGCACGCTGATCGCGATGCTGCTGACGACCCTTCTGCGCAGACTCTCCGACCCGCTGGCGGGCCGGCTGACGGACTCGCGGCTACGGCCACTGCTGGTCTCGGCGTAGGCCCACGGCTACGGCTACGGCTACGGCTACGGCTACGGCTACGGCTACGGGAAACAGGCAAGCACCCTTCCGGAGCTGCTGAAGGAGGACCATGCGGCACACGATCCTGGTCGTCGAGGACGACCACGCCCTGCGTGACGTCCTGCTGCGCGGGCTGCGCGACGAGGGCTTCGACACCGTGCCCGCCCCGGACGGGGCTACCGCGCTGCGGCTGGCCGGGGACGACGTCGACGCGGCCGTGCTGGACGTCGGGCTGCCCGACGCGGACGGGCGGGACGTGTGCCAGGCGATCCGAGCCAATGGTTTCCTCTCGCCCGTCATCTTCCTGACGGCCCATCACCACCTCACGGACCGGCTGGCGGGCTTCTCGGCCGGCGGCGACGACTATCTGCCCAAGCCGTTCCACCTGACGGAGCTGGCCGCCCGGCTGCGGGCGGCGCTCAAGCGCAGTGGACCGCTCCCGGCCACCACGGCCGGGGACCTGGTCCTGGACCCGGTCGGGCACAGCCTCACCGTCCAGGGCACCCGGGTCGGCCTCACCCCGACGGAGTTCCGGCTGCTGGCGGCGCTGATGGCGGGGTCCGGGGACATCGTCCGCAGGCGGGAGCTGATCAGGGCCGGCTGGCCGGAAGGCGCTCAGGTCAGCGACAACACGCTGGACCAGTATCTGACCCGGCTGCGCCGCAAGCTCCGGGACGGCGGCAGCGCGCTGACCATCACCACGGCGCGCGGCATCGGCCACCGGCTGTCATGAAGACCCTGTCAGCCGGTGCCACGAGGGCCCTGTCAGCCGGCGCGAAGGCACGGTCATGAGGGCGTTCGCCTCACGATGGTGGCCGCGCACCCTGCGGGGCCGGCTCTCCCTGGTCGCGCTCACCACGGCGACGATCCTGATGGTGATCCTCACGGTCGCGTTCAACACGGTCGTACGCCGTCACCTTCAGCACCAGGCGGACGACGAGCTGCGCACCCGGGCCGCCGCCGTCACCGCGACCGTCGTCACCGACGGCTCCCGGGTGCGGGTCCTGGAGACCCCGGGCGAGGAGCTTCTCGACACGAACGTGTGGATCTACTCGGACGGCCGGCTGCTCGAGAAGCCCTCGTCCGCCACCGCCACCAGCCCGCTGACCCGCGCCGCCGACCGGCTCGTGGCGCGCGACGCCCGGACCTGCGTCACCGTGCACAGTCACGACGAGGTACGGCTGTGCTCGCGCCCGGTGCCCGGTGGCAAGGGCGCCGCTGCCGTCGTCACGGCGCTGGACCTCTCCCCGTACCGCAGTTCGGCCGACACGATGCTCTTCGCGTCCCTCGCCCTCGACGCCGCGATGCTCGCCTGCACGTACGCGCTGACGCGGCTGGCGGTGGGCCGTGCCCTGCGTCCCGTGCGCTCGATGACCGAGCACGCCACCCAGTGGAGCGCGATAGCCTCCCAGGAGCGTTTCGGCTCCGTGACCCGCCCCACCGAACTCGCCCAGCTGGGCGGTTCGCTGGACGCCCTCCTCGACCGCATCCGCGCGCTGCTGCGGCACGAACAGCAGCTCACCCGGGAGCTGTCGCACGAGCTGCGCAACCCGCTCGCCCGGATCATCGCCGAGCTCGACTGGTGGGGAACCCGCCCCCGCTCCGACGCCGACACCAAGGCCACGCACGCGGCGATCGCCGACGCGGCCCAGTCCATGCGCACGATCTGCGACACCCTGCTCGACGAGGCCCGCGACAGCGCGGCCACCGCGCCCGGCACGGCCGACGTGCTGCCGGTGCTGCACCGCCTGGTGGACCGCCTCGGCCCCACGAAGGAGGGCGTGGAAGTCGTCGTCACCGTCCCGGACGCGCGGTTGTCGGCCGGGGTGCCGGACGCCCTTCTGGAGCGCATCGTCAGCCCGCTCCTCGACAACGCCCTGCGGCACGCGCGCACCCGGGTCGAGATCCTGGCCCGCGCTGATCCCGGCGGCGTGAGCGTCGAGGTCGGGGACGACGGTCCCGGCGTACCGGCGTCGTTCGCGGCGCAGCTCTTCCAGCCCGGCCGGCGCGCCGATCCCGAGGACGGACACGGCGGAGCGGGCCTCGGGCTGCCGCTGGCGCGACGCCTGGCCCGCTCCGCCGGCGGGGAGGTGGACCACGACGGGCGGCACACCTCCGGCGCGACGTTCGTGGTCACGCTTCCCGCGGGTTGAGCACGTCGTCCCCACTGGGGGCCACTACTGGGGGCTGAGCTGCCGCTCGGACTCGGTGACGTCCTTGCGGGTCATCGCCAGGTACACCACCAGAGCGAGGATGACCGCGAGGAACAGCACGCTGGTGACCGTGGTGCCCAGGCCCAGGCCGCCGTCGCCGGTCGGCTGCGAGAGGTAGTCGCCCATCGATGCGCCCAGCGGGCGGGTCAGGATGTACGCGATCCAGAAGCTCAGCACGGCGTTCAGGCCGAGGGCAAAGTGCGCGACCGCCACCGCGGCGATGGCGAGGCCGAACAGGACGGCGGACACCCAGTATCCGAGGGCCATCTTCTCGGCGACCAGGTCACCGGCCGCGGTGCCCAGCGCGAAGGTGAACAGCACGGCCAGCCAGTAGTAGGCCTCGCGGGACACCGTGTCGATGCTGTGGATGGACAGCGTTCCCTCACGGCGGTACCAGACGGCGAAGACGACGGCGAGGGCGACGGCGAACACGGTGGTGCAGGTCGTCAGCGACACACCCAGGTTGTCGGTGAGGTTGTCGCTGATCAGCGTGCCGACGATGCTGATCAGGGCCACGGCGAACCAGTAGACGCCGGGCCGGTAGGCCTTGGTGCGGAACTGGACGACGAGAACCACGGCCAGCACCGCGCTCATCAGCAGCGACACTCCGGTCAGGCCCATGCCCAGGTTCGAGTTCAGGAAGTCCGCCGCGGTCTCACCGACCGTGGTGCACAGCACCTTGATGATCCAGAAGTACGCGGTGACCTCAGGAACCTTGTTCCAGCGGAGGTGGTGGCCGGGGGCCGCCCCACTGCGGACATAGGCCCCGGGAGTCTCAGAAGTCTCAGTCATGAGGCCCGACCCTGCCAGCGGGACTCTGAACACATCCTGACTGCCTGGTGACAGGTGCCGACGGGAACGAGCCGCGTGAACGTCGTTCAGAGGACCTTGCGGCGGGCCAGTACGGCCAGGGCCAGCAGCCCCGGGATCAGGGGCAGCCACACCGTCAGCAGCCGGTAGCCGAGAACTGCCGACGCCGCCGCGCTGCCCGGCGCTCCGGCCAGCGTGAGGGCCACGGCGAGCGCCGCGTCCAGGGAACCGATCCCACCGGGCGTGGGCAGGAGCACGGCGGCGCTGCTCGCGGCGAGGTAGGCCAGCGCCACCTGGGCCGGGGGCAGCGGCAGTTCGAGGGCCTGGGCCACCGCGACGACCACGGTGGCGTGCAGCGCGGCGAAGGCCAGCGAGCCGCCCCACAGCGCGGCCGCGCGCGCCGGGACCTCGTGCACGGCGCGGACGTCGGCCAGCACGGCCCGCAGCGCGCGCCGCAACGGTCCCCGCAGCAGTACGGCGGCCGTGGCCAGCACGGCGAGCGCGATCGCGACCGCCGTCGCCGAGATGTGCGGCAGGCGGAGCAGGCCGGGGCAGGCCAGCGCGAGCACGGCGATCAGGAAGCCGCGCGAGACGCCCCCGGCGGTGGCCTTCACGCCGAGCGCGGTCGCCGACCGGACGACCGGCAGACCGCACCGGGTCAGGAAGCGGAGGTTGACCGCGCCCGCGCCGAGTCCCGCGGGCAGCACATGGTTGGCGGCGGAGGCGGCGAACTGCACGGCCACCAGCTGCCGGACGGGCAACGGCCGGGTCACCGCCCCTTGTTGGGCGAAGGCCGAACACACCCAGGTCGCCACGGTGGCGACGGCCGCCACGAGCAGCCAGCCGCGGTCTGCGACGGCCAGCCGGCCGGCGCCGGTCGCGATCACCGGCCAGTGGCGCCGGCCGAGACAGACCGCGCCCACCACCACGGCGAGGGTCGCCGCGGCATGCAGGGAGACCCGCCTGCTCGCGGCTGTCACGGTTGTCGTCGGGGCGCCGGGCGGAAGGATGGTCATGTCGCCCCGCCTGCCTGGACGGCGGGGGCGACGTACACCATCAGATGGCCGACGCGGTGCGCTTCCCACGTGCTGGCGTACGCGGGTGGCTTCGCGTCCGGAATGGTGAGCACGCCGACCGGGATCCGCTGTCCGGCCCGCACTATGGCGTCGGCGGTGGTGTTGGCGTTGTTTCCGCCGGTGTCCACGGAGGAACAGCCGGCGTAGAAGGCGATCGGGACGTCCTCGTAGCCGGTCAGCATGCAGGGCGGATTCACCCCCAGCCGGTGCAGCTCCGTCGCGGTGTCGGCCCAGTCCCGGTGGGAGACGGTGGTGCCGTGCACGGTGTGCTCCAGCACCGCGAACTGCACCGCGAGATGCCCGGCCAGGCCGAGCGTCACCAGGGTGACTGCCACCGGTCGCCGACCGCGGTCGGGCGCGGTCACCAGGTGGATCAAGGCGTCGGCGACCGGGATGGCCAGCAGGATGTACACGGGCAGCATGAAGCGCGGCGCCGCGTATCCGATCAGGAAGAGGTACGGGAAGCCAACCGTCGCGGCGCAGGCCAGGAGCAGCAGGCTGTTCACTCCGCGCCGGGCCTTGACGGCGATCACCGCTCCGAGGACGGCCACGACGGGCAGCGCGAACCACCACAGCATCACCGGCGGGGCGGGCATCGCTCCGGTGCAGGGGCGGCACAGGACGCGCCCGCCGAGGCTGCGCAGCTGGTCGTCGACGGCGATGTTCCAGCCCAGGCCGCCCTGGACCTTCGAGCCGTCGGAGAGCCGCTGGGCCAGGCCGCCGTAGCTGACGAACGCCTCGACGACCCACTCGCCCGCGCCGGCGACCAGACCCGCGACGAGCGCCACCAGCAGCCTCGGGCGCCGCCAGCGGCGTACGCACACGACGAGGAAGAGCAGCGGCAGGGTCGCATAGACCGCGTCGGTGGGCCGCATCCACGCCATCATCGCGGTGCTCAGGCCCACGCCCCACAGCGCCGCCCGGTCGAACCGGTCGGCCTGGGCGCGCAGGAAGCATCCGACGCAGGCCAGGGCGCCGAGCGCGACCCAGTAGTTGGGCATGGCCTGCGGGCCGTAGAAGAGGGTCACCCAGAGCGTGGCGAACAGGGCGCCCGCCGCCGCCAGCACCCGCATCGGGAACAGTCCGCGCCAGACGCGCAGCGCCACGAACAGGCCGAGCCCGGAGAGCACCGCGAGATAGACGCGCAGCAGGGCGGTGGACGAGGACCAGGACACGATCGGTGCCACCAGCAGTGGCACTCCGCGGGCACGCGGGGCACTGAAGAAGGCGGCGGGTGCGTGTGAGCCGACCTGGCTGACGTAGACGGTCTCGTCCCAGCCGAGCCCCATGCCCGGCCGTACGAGGAGCAGTTGGGCCAGGGTGAAGGCGCCCGCGACCAGGGCCAGCCACTGCTGACCGTGCGGCCGTCTGGAGATGCGCCCCGTCAAGGTCGGACTGTGGTGATCGGCGCCGACGAACGGACGGTTCACAGTCTTGGCCATCATCCACCCTTCACCCTACAATCTGTAGGGTCCTTCACCCTACAAGACGTAGGGTGAAGGAGGAAGTTGCGCAAAACACGGTCAAATTACCGTGGATCGAGCGGGCGCGCAGGGGATGTCGGGGATGCGGTCCGAGGGGACACACCCTCGTACCGCCCCTGGGCGCACTGGTACGCCCCCACCACTCCCGCACCCCTACGCGCTGTAAGGTGACGGACATGGCTCGCACAGGCCCCCACGGCAGAGCGGAACGACGCAGCGCCGGCGAGCTGGAGAGCGAGGTCCTCGCCGCCCTCTGGGCCACCGACGCGGCCCTCACCCCCGCCGACATCCAGGGTGAGATCGGCGGCAACCTCGCCTACAACACCGTTCACACCATCCTCAAACGCCTGTACGACAAGGGTCTGGTCCTGCGTGACGTCGACGGCCGACGCGGCGCGTACCGGCCCGCCAAGAACGCCGCCGAACTGACCGCCGAGGCCATGCACGAGGCGCTGAACCGGGGACCCGACCCGATCGCGGCCCTCCAGCAGTTCGTCACCGGCCTGAGCCCCCACGAGGAAGAGGCCCTGCGGGATCTCCTCGGGGGGAGCGGGACGTGAGGATCGACGTCTACATCCCCCTCATCCTGCCGCTGCTGCTGACGGCCGTCGCGCCGCAGGTGGGCCTCAAGGTCTCCCCCGCGCTGGCCGCCCGGGTCCTCACCGTCGCCGCCGTACTGGCCGCCACCGCCTCCACCTGGGCGCTGCTCCTGCTCGCCGCCACCCTGGTCAACGAGGCGCCGCACGTGGCCACGGAGGCCGGCGAGGACGGACGGCGGCTGCCCGAACCGGTCCCGGTGGCGATCGCCGTCGTCGCGATCATGCTCCTGTGGCTGATCGGCTTCCGGCTCGTACGCGCCCTGCGCGCCCACTACACGACCCGCCGCGTCCTCGAGCGGCTGTGCGAGGGACATCCGCCCGACAGCGAACTCATCGTCGCCGCCTCCTCGACGCCCCGGGCCTTCGCGATCCCCGGCACGCCGGGCCGGATCCTGGTCACGGCCGCCATGCTCGGCGCGCTGGAACCGGCGGAGCGGCGCGTGCTGCTGGCCCACGAGCGCGCCCATCTCGCCCACCGCCACTCGGTACTGTCGACCGCGGTGACCCTGGCCGCCGCCGCCAACCCGGTGCTCGCACCCGTGCGCACCACCGTCGCCTTCCTGGTGGAGCGCTGGGCCGACGAGGAGGCCGCGCGGCGCGTCGGGGACCGCCGTACCACCGCCCGCGCCCTCGCCCGGGCCGCCCTCGTCTCCCAACGCGCCCGGCCGGGCTGCGCCCTGAGCTTCTCCGAACACGCGGTCACCCGCCGGATCGCCGCCCTGCAGACGGCCCCGCCGCCGAACCTGTGGCCCATCGGCGTGGCCGTCCTCGCCCTCGGCGCCCTGCCCGCGCTCGGCGCGCTGGACGCCACCGGCGATCTGCTCCGCCTGCTCGGCGAGAGCCTGCCGGGGTAGCGCAGGGGTCCTCAGGTGGCGAGCGTCCTGCGCTCGCGCAGGTGGGCGTAGCCCATGAGACCGACGAGCAGCGCGAACAGCACGGCCGACGAACCCGCCGTACCGAGGTCGAGCCCACCCTTGGCGGTCGGCTTGGTGAGGAAATCGCCCGCGGTCGCGCCGAGCGGGCGGGTGAGGACGAAGGCGATCCAGAACAGCACCACGTTCGGCACCGCGGGGACGCGCATCAGCGCGACGAGGACAGCGAGCAGCCCGGCGACGAGCAGCGCGCCGCCCGCGTAACCGAGCCCGGAGCTGTCCGACAGGAAGTCGCCCATCGAGGTGCCGAGGGTGTTCGACACGAGGATCGCCGACCAGAAGAGGGCCTCGGCCCGCAAGGTCACGATGTCGCGGATGACGAACGTCATCCCGGTGAACTTCCAGACGGTGAAGATCACGACCAGCAGCGAGATCAGGATCGCGGCGCCCGCGGGGTACCCGAGTCCCAGGCCCTGCGGACCCCAGCCCAGCGAGGTGGCCCCGTCGGAGAGGTACTTGGCGCTGGCGTCACGGTTCATGAAGTCGGACATCGTGGTGCCCGCCATGCTGGTGGAAAGGATCACCGTCCAGTAGAAGAAGGGGTTGTACCGGCGCGACCTGAGCTGTACGACCAACGTGACCACGAAGACCAGGAACAGCAGGATCGTGGTGAGGAAGTAGCCCAGTTTGAGGGTCTGCGCGAACAGGTCGCCCGCGGTCTCGCCGAGTGTCGTCGCAGCGATCTTCATGATCCAGAAGGCCAGGGTCACCTCTGGCAGCTTCTTCATCACGGAGGTGCCGGGGTCGGCGACTTGGGGGTCGACGACGATTTCCGTCTTGTCCAACGTTTGCTCCTGGGGGGGTGCAACGACGTCCCCCCAAGGCCACGGCCGAAGGAGGGCGCGTGTCCATTGGCTCAGTGTTGCGCATGCCTGCGCGCCACGCCGATCAACGTGGCAGCCGCAGTCTGAACGCATCCTGAACGCGCGATCATGCCTCCAGGTCGTTCCGCGCAGGCGTCCCTCTCAGGCTCCTGGGTGATCCGGTACGCCTCAGTGCGCCGGTCGGGTGAGGAGCGCCAGGGCGCGGACGTGGGCCACGTGGGCGGTGGCGGGCAGCCGGGTGAGGAGTTCGCGGGCCCTGCGGGCGTAGTCGTCGGCCATCGCGTGCGCGGTGTCCAGGGCTCCGGTCCGCTCCAGCACGGCGCGGATCCGGCACAGGGCGAGCGCCGGTTCGGTCTCGTCGAGCAGGGCGTGGCGCAGCGCAGCGCGGCTCTCGGGGTCCGCGCGCCGGTGGGCGATCAGCACGGGCAGCGTGGGACAGCGGTTGCGTACGTCGCTGTCGGAGGGCTTGCCCATGGCGCGCGCGGCGATCGGGTCGTACGGCAGCACGTCGTCGCGGATCTGGAAGCAGATCCCGAGGTGGTCACCGAAGTCGCCGAGCAGTTCCGTCGTCGGGGCGTCGCCACCGCCGAGGATGGCGCCCACGCGGCAGGCGGCCGCGAGCAGCACGGCGGTTTTCGCCCGGGCCATCGCGACATACGCGTCGACGCCCAGCTCCAGGTCACCGCGCATCGCCAGTTCGTCGAAGGCGCCCCGGCAGATCGCCACCCCGGCCTCGGCCTGCACGGCCACGGCGCGTGCGACACGGTCGGCGGGCACTCCCAGGCGACGGCACTCGGTAAGCGCCGCGAACCAGGAGAAGAACAGGGCGTTGCCCGCGACGACGGCCTGGGCGGGTCCGAACTCGGTGTGGACGGCCGCGCGACCGCGCCGCTCGGTGTCTCGGTCGATGATGTCGTCGTGCAGGAGGCTGCCGACGTGCGCCCCCTCGATACCGACCGCGGCGGGCAGCACCGCGCCCAGCTCCCCACCCACCGTGAGCGCCGCGTGCAGCACGAGGGAGGGCCGCAGGAGCTTGCCCGGCGGGACCATCGCGTACCGGTGCACGGCGTCCAGCCCCGCCGAGCGCCCCGGCCACCGACGAACGAACTCCGCCTCCAGAAGCTCCGCGAACTCGACGCGGGGCGACGGGGGGTAGGGCGGGGATCCGGGCTGGGGTTGAGGCACGGGCTCGGGCACGGACTCGGGCACGGGCACGGGCCTGGGCATGGGCCTGGGGCCGGGGTGGGGGTTGGGCGCGGGGCCGAGGCCGGGATGCGGGCCGGCCGCAGGCCTGAGGTGAGGCTCGGCCCCGGCCCCAGGCCCGGGCCCGGGCTGGAGCCTGGGGCCTGGTTGAGGCTTCGTCTGTGCCCCGGGACCGGGGTGGAGACTCGGCTGAGCCCCGGAGCCAGGTTGAGGCTTGGGATGGAGCTGGGGTCCGCGTCGGGTACTGGGCCGGTCCTCGGGCCGGGCCTCGGGCTGGACCTGGGGTGGGGATTCGGGCCGCGCCTCGGGACGGACCTGGGGCGGGGCTTCGGGCCGCACCGGGGGCCGTGCCTCGGGACGCGTCTGGGGCCGTGCCTCGGGGTGGGCCCCGGCGTCGGCCGGTGCGTCCTCGCTGGGCAGTTCGGTCATGGAGGCTCCCCCGTCACCGGCTTGCGCGAGCGTGGCGATGTACCCACCCCAACAGACCCGCCACCCCTCCGGAACGGCTCACGCGCATCCCATGGCGGCATGCCCTCGCCCCGCTACCGGAGCTCGTGCTTCCACACCACCCGATCAGACGGTTTCGCGGCACGGACGCGACCACAGTCAGAGGTAGTCGACCGGTCGTACAATTGCGTCATGGGACGAACCAGCGACGCCAGGGAAAAGATCCTCAGCGCCGCGCAGTCGCTCATCGAGCTGCGCGGCTACTCGGCCCTGGGGGTGGCCGAGATCTGCAAGGCGGCCGGCGTGCCCAAAGGCAGCTTCTACTACTTCTTCGCGTCCAAGGAAGCCCTCGCCCTGGCCGTGCTCGACGAACACTGGGAGGCCCAGAAGAGCGCCTGGACACGCGTCCTGAACAGCGACGAGGAACCCCTGCGGCGGCTGTACCGACTGTTCGAGGAGACGGAGGCCGCCCAGCGCGCCGGCCAGCAGAGCTGCGGCACCGTGTCCGGCTGCCTGTTCGGGAACCTCACCCTGGAGATGAGCAACCACACCGAGCCCATCCGCACCCGCCTGCAGGAGATCTTCGACGCGCAGGTCGAGATGGTCGAGTCGGTCATCACCGAGGCTCGTGGGCGCGAGGAGGTCACCACCCTCGACAGCCGGGAAGCGGCACGGGCGGTGGTCGCCCAGCTGGAGGGGCAGGTGCTGTTCGCCAAGCTCTACAACAACACCCGGCGGCTCAGCCCCCTGTGGGCGAACTGCCTGGCCCTGCTCGGTGCCCGCGCCCCGCAGGAGGCCGTGGCAGGCGCCTGACGCCCGCCACGACACCGTTCAGAGGGTCTCAGAGGGCGTTGACGTCGACCACCGCCTCGGCGAATGCCTCAGGGGCTTCCTGTGGCAGGTTGTGACCGATGCCCTTCAGCGTCCGGTGGTCGTACGCGCCCGTGAAACGACCGCGATAAGACGCGCCGTTTCCCGGCGGCGTGAAGGGATCCAGTTCGCCGTCAAGGGTGATCGTAGGCAGCGAGATGGCGGGACTCTCTGCAAGTCGCTTCTCCAGACGGTCGAATCGCGGGTCACCCTTGGCCAGACTCAGTCGCCACCGGTAGTTGTGGATCACAATGGGAACCCAGTCCGGATTGTCGAAGGCGGTCGCGGTCCGATCGAATGTGGCGTCATCGAAGTGCCACGTCGGAGAGACGTTCTTCCAGATGAGTTTCGCGAAATCGTGCTTGTACTGTGCGAGGCCGAGCCGACCCCTTTCGGTGGCGAAGTAGTACTGATACCACCACGCCCATTCGGCCTGCGGCGGCAGCGGCGCCTTGTTTCTTTCGCGGTTGGTGATGAGATAACCGCTCACGGAGACCAGGGCCTTGCAGCGCTCCGGCCAGAGCACCGCGATGATGTCGGCCGTCCGCGCTCCCCAGTCGAAACCGGCGAGGATCGCCTTCTCGATCTTCAGCGCGTCCATGAGCGCGATGATGTCGAGCGCGATCACCGACTGCTGGGCGTTGCGGAACGTCTTGTCCGAACGGAACCGTGTGGTGCCGTGACCGCGCAGGTACGGCACGATCACCCGGTAGCCCGCCGCGGCGAGCCTGGGAGCCACATCGACATAGCTGTGAATGTCGTAGGGCCAGCCGTGCAGCAGGACGACCGCGGGGCCGTGAGCGGGACCGGCCTCGGCATATCCCATGTTCAGCTCTCCGGCACGGATCTGCTTCAGCGGGCCGAGAGAGGTGTGCGTTCCGGGCTCGGTCACCGGGGCCGACGGAGAAGCCGAGGCGGAGGCCGACATCACCGGGAGCACCGGGAGCACCGGGAGCACCGGGAGCGAGGCTCCGGCTGTTCCAACGGTGAGAATCCGGGAAAACGTGCGCCTGTCTATGACATTCACCTTTCTCAAGTGCCGTCACCGCCTCGCCAGATGTTGTCGAATGCCGCGTCTTCGATGCTTCGCCGTTGCCGTACCGCTTCCAGTTCCGTCACCGCGCCGTTGACGGCGGCCAGGACGGTCAGGACCGAGTCGTCGACGAGCCCCGCGGCCTCCTCGGTCGACTCGTCGTGGATGCCCACGGCGGCCGCGAGGACGGTCAGGATGGGCTCGCCCGAGGTCCAGCGTTCGTCCGCGTGGCTGCGGTCCGGTGAGTCGGCCGCTTCCGTACGGCCGCCGCCGAAGGGAATCCAGCGGTGGCGCGGTCGGGCGAGCCGTCCCTCAGCCTCCAGGTCCGCGTGATAGGCCGCGGACAGCCCACGGCCGCGGCGCCACAGCCAGTCGTCCACGGACTCGTACGGCGTCTGCCGCACCAGCGACGCCACGGCCCCGTCCAACAGACGGTCGCCCATGGTCCACTGCGCGCCGGGCACGATGCGGTCGTCCTCCAGCGTGATGGCCTGGGCCTCGATGAGGTCGACCAGTTCGGCTCCCGCGAGGGCCAGCGACAGGTCGCCCTGCTCGACGGGTCGGCTGGACGGGACGTCCATGGCGATCATCAACAGGTCCCGCGGTGTGGTCATGACGGACTCCACGTCTGAGTCATCGGTGGCTGCCCGCGTCCGCGGCGGATTCCGTCGGCGCGGGCTGTCGTACCGGGGCGGTGGCTCGCACTACCACCATGTGGTGCGGGAAGCCGATGCGCAGCACGGCGGCGGCCGCGGCGGCCACGAGAACCACGGAAGCGGCCAGGATCAGGGCCTGCTGGTAGCCGTGGTGGAGCAGGGGCGCGGCCACCAACGGGCCGAGGATCTGGCCGACGGAGTATCCGGCGGTCAGGAGCGCGACGGAGCGGGGGAACTCCAGGTGGGCCCCGGTGGCGAGGGCGAGGGTGCTGACCCCGATGAACGTCGCGCCGAACAGCACCGCGGAGACCAGGGCGGCCGGCGCTCCGCCGATCAGGGCGGGCAGGGCGATGCCCACCGCCTGGACGACGAGCGCGGCGAGCAGCAGGTCGGGGCGGGACCAGCGGCGCCCGAGCCTGGCCCACAGCGCGGACGAGGGCACGGCCGCCAGACCGACCAGCACCCAGGCGCCGCCGCCGAGCGGTCCCGGGGAGCTCTGTTCGATCGCGGCGACCAGGAAGGTGCCCGCGATGATGTAGCCGATGCCTTCCAGCGTGTAGGAGGCGAACAGGGCGGAGAACCAACGATGCGTGCGCGGCCCGCGGCTGGAATCCGCAGTTGCCGCGGTGGCCGCAGTTGCCGCAGTTGCCGCAGTGACTGTGCTGGCCTTGGCGGCCTTGGTGGCCTGTGTTGTCGTGGGAGGCGCTTCGGGACGGAGGTTCCACGAGGCGACGGCGAGGACCGCGGCGAGCGCGGCCGAGGCCCACCAGGCGGCCCGCCAGTCGGCGACGGGGCGCAGTACCAGGACGAGAAGACCCGACAGGGCGATGCCGGCGCCGACCCCGCCGAACGCCCATCCGGGCAGGTGAGCCGGGTACTCCCGCAGGTGGCCGAGGAGCGAGCTGACCGCGATGACGAAGATCAGAGCGCTGGCAACCCCGGCCAGCAGCCGCAGCGCGAACCACACGGCGGTGTCGTGGGTGGCGGGCATCGCGGCCAGGGTGCCGGTCAGCACGACGAGCGAGGTGCGCAGCAGGGCCCGCGAGCGGACCGCCGCGGGGGCCAGGATGCCGACGAACGCGCCCACGAGATAGCCGATGTAGTTGGCGGTGGCCAGGTTCGCGCCGGCGCCGGCGGACAGCCCCGCCCCGGCGTGCATCAGCGGGAGGATCGGGGTGTAGACGAACCGGCCGACTCCCATGCCCGCGGCGAGTGCCGCGGCGGCCCGGACCACGTGCCCCCAGGGTGAGTGCGGCGTGCCGGGACCTCGGGCCGGGGAGGCGCGCAGGGGTCGTACGCTCATGACGAAGTACATGTCGGGTGCTGATCCTTCTCAGGTCCTGGTCCATGTCAGGTCCTGGTGCGTGTCAGGCACTGGTCCCCGCCGTCACTGCGCGGTGTCGGTCCGGCCTGGGTCGTTGGGGTGGGACTCGAGCGCGGTGACGGTGAGGCTCATCCAGGGGCGCAGCGGCAGTGTGCCGAGCACCTTCTCGTGGAGCTCGTCCTCGTCACCGGCACACCAGATGCCGATGCTGCGCAGCTCGCCGACCGGGCGCCACAGCCGCGCCAGGTTGCCGGTGGCGGCCAGTTCCCGGGCACGGGCCGCCTCGGCGGCGCGCCGCCGGTCGACCTCGTCCTGAGTGGTGCCCTCGGGGATCGTGGTGGTGATCTCGACCAGGAACTCTCGCATCGTCCCGCTCCGCTCGATGGGGCGTCCGGCGGGCACCGGAACGCCGCGTGGGTGATGGTGGCCGGCCGGAGGACCGCTGAGGTCGTCCGGCGTCGGGCTTCCATGAGCTCCATCGTCCGCCTGCCACCGGGGCGATGCCACGACAGGCTTCCTCCCTGCTGGGAGGCGCGGCCTCGCACCGACGTAGCATGACCAGCGTGGAGTTGCGCCAACTGCGGTATTTCGTCGCCGTCGCCGAGGAGCTGAACTTCGGCCGGGCCGCCGAGCGCCTGCTGATCGCGGGCCCCTCTCTGTCCCAGCAGATCAAGGCGCTCGAACGCGACCTGGGCGTGCGGTTGTTCGATCGCGATCGTCGCTCGGTGTCCCTCACCGCGGCCGGCTCGGCCCTGCTCCCCCACACCCGTGCCCTGCTCGAGCGGGCCGACGACCTCCAGCGGCGGGCCGGTCGACTGTCCGGATCGGAACCGGTACGGCTCGGCTACGTCAACTGGCTCCCGTCGGACCTCACCGCCCGTACCGCCACCGTGGCCCAACTCCACCTCGACGCATGGGTCGCGCCCTCACACACCCAGGCCGCCCGGGTCGCCGCGGGCGGTCTGGACCTCGCGGTGTGCTGGGTGCGGACCGAGGACCTGGAAGAACGCGGCCTGCGTGCCCGGCTCATCGGCGCCGACCGGCTCTACGCCGTCGCAGGCGGCGACGACACGAGCGACGTGGCCGCCCGGGACACCGCCGTCCTCCTCGACGACGACACCACCTCCTGGTCGTCCTGGAATGTCTACGCCGAAGAGCTGGCCCAGGACACCGGGGCCCGCGCGGTACGCATCTCCAACGGCGGCATCACCGGACCGGCGTTCTTCGATCACGTCCGTCGCTGCAGCCACCCGGTGATCAACTCTCCCAAGGGCCAGACCACCCCGCTGCCGCCCGATCTGGTCCAGCGCCCGGTCACCGCGCCGGAGATCTACTGGACCTGGTCGCTGGTCTGGCGCGAGAGCGAGGACCGCCCGGCCGTCCTCGCCGTCGTCGACGCCCTCTGCGACGGCGTGGGCGACCTCGGCATCCGCACCCCGGGCGCCTGGCTGCCGGACGGGGATCCGCACCGGTAGGGGCACCGGCCCACTGACCTGGACTGGGAGGCCGTGCCTACCAGCAGGGAGGATTTCGGTCCTGGCCAGACCCCTGTCGACCTTTGACTTCTCCTCTCCACCCCGCCTAACTTTCAAATAGTCGACCGGTCGGCTAGTACACATGGCGATCGGTCAGGAAGCCCCGCTTCATCGCGGAATCACGGAACTCGGAGAAGATCACCATGAGCTCTCAGAACCAGAAGGTCGCCGTCGTCACCGGAGCCTCGCAGGGCCTCGGCGCGGGCATCGCCGAGGCCTACCGCAAGCTCGGGTACGCCGTCGTCGCCACCTCGCGCACGATCGCTCCCGCCGACGACGCGGGCATCGTGACCGTTCAGGGTGACATCGCCGACCCCGCCACCGCCGAACGCGTCATCGCCACCGCGGTCGAGCGGTTCGGCCGTGTCGACACCCTGGTCAACAACGCGGGCATCTTCCTCGCCAAGCCCTTCCACGAGTACACCCAGGACGACTACGCCGCGGCGACCGGCGTGAACCTCGACGGCTTCTTCCGCATCACCCAGCTGGCCGTCGAGCACATGCTCGCCCAGGGCGGCGGCCACATCGTCAACATCACCACCAGCCTGGTCGACAACGCCGACTCCAACGTGCCCTCCGTACTCGCCTCGTTGACCAAGGGCGGCCTCCAGTCGGCCACCAAGTCCCTCGCCATCGAGTACGCCACGCGCGGCATCCGCGCCAACGCCGTTTCGCCGGGCACCATAAAGACCCCGATGCACGCCGAGGAAACCCACGAGGCCCTCGCCGGGCTGCACCCGGTCGGCCGGATGGGCGAGACGAGCGACATCGTCGATGCTGTGATCTACCTGGAGAACGCCCCGTTCGTCACCGGCGAGATCCTGCACGTCGACGGCGGCATGAGCGCCGGTCACTGACGGAACACGACAAGGGAAGAATCCTGATGAACAGCACGACGGACAGCGACTCGGAAGCGATCCTGCGCGGCGTCCTCGACCAGTGGAAGGCCGCCGTCGACGGGCACGAGCCGGACCAGGTCGCCGCCCGGTTCACCGAGGACGCGATCTTCCAGGGGCTGCACCCTTACAGCGTCGGAAGGCCGGGCGTAGCGGCGTACTACGCCTCCCAGCCCATCGGCATGGCCGCCGCGTACCGGATTCTCGAGACCAGACGCCTCACCGACGACCTCGTACTCGGTTATCTGAGCGTCGACTTCTCCTTCACCGACCGCCCCACCCTCAACGTCAAACTCGGCGTGCTGGTGCGACGCGTGGGGGAGTCCTGGTACATCAACCACTACCAGGTGTCACGGCTCGAGTAGCCCGGCTCCCTTACAGGGACTTCACCCAAGCCGCGGTGTCACCGGGGCGACCGAAGCGAAGCGTGTCGAGGGGCGCGAAGCGGGGGTCGCCGGTGCGGCGGGTGATCTCGCGGCGCCGGTTCGCGTGCTGGGACCAGGCCCACCAGACGGGGTGTTCCCGGCTCAGCCAGCCGGCCCAGGTCTCCCTGTTGCCACCGAACAGCGGCTCGCGTGTGACGGTGCGGCGGACGGAACGGCGCAGGACGCGGGGCAGGACGACCCGTTTGGGATAGTCCAGCCATATCACCGTGTCGGCCCGGTCCCACATCAGGTCACGGACCTCCGGATAGCCGATGGAGTCGATGACCCAGCGGGGTTCGGCGGTGATCCGCAGCACGTCCTCGCTGAGCTTCTCGTTCACGGCCCACCCGGCGCCGGTGAAGTACAGCGCGTCCATCTCGTGGTACGGCAGTCCGAGGCGGCCGCTCAGGCTCCGGGCGAGCGTGGACTTACCCGCACCGGTACTGCCCACCACCAAGATCCGCCGCATCCCCGCACCCTAATCGAGCCGGACCCCGCCGCGAGAAAGGGGTGGTCAGCGGACCTGCGCGGCGAACGCCTCGTACGCCGGCTCGTCGAAGAGGACGAACGTGACCTCCTCGACGGCCGTCTGCGTGGCCCGTACCGTCTCCACCGCGATCCGGGCCGCGTCGCCCATCGGCCACCCGTAGATACCGGCGGAGACGGCCGGGAAGGCGACCGTGCGGGCGCCGAGTTCGTCGGCCACCTTCAGCGACTCCCGGTGGCAGGAGGCGAGGAGTTCCGAACGGTCCTCCTCACAGCTGAAGACCGGGCCCACGGTGTGAAGGATTTACCCACGCTGCCGCAGCGCCGCACCCGGCAGCACATGGGGCAGGAGTCTTCCAAGCGCGTGGCCGCAGGTTCCAGTCCTGCACGGGGCGCCAGTCTCAGCCCTCCCCTCCGGGAGGGCTTTTTGCCGGCCGCCACCCACGCACGCACGCGGCAGCGTGAGCGGACCGAACGCCCCGGAGACGGGGCGAAGGGGAGCCGGCTGCTGCCGCGCGGTGGCTGAGCCCGTCATGGGCGCGCCCCGAGTCATGGGAAACCGTACAGTTCCCTGCCGGCGGCACAGCGGAACCGTACAACCGCCTACACGGGCTCGGTCCTGACGAAGTGGTCCCGCAGCCACCGCAGAGCCGAGGCCCGGTCGAGGTGAAGGCGCCTGTCGTCGAAGTTCAGCGTGTACGTGCCCAGTTGGCATGGTACAGCCGCGTCTCCGTTGATTCGGCCTTCCGTTGCCAGGCGACAACGTCCCGCGCGGACCTCGTCGGCCAGCAATCGGCGTCACGCCCGGCTCGCCACAGCGCTGGCGCCGGCAGCCGCGAGGGGGCCTCACGGGAGGAGTCACACGCGATGCTGGAGACGCACTGCCAGGGCCGGGCACTGGTTGACGGCGCGGCGGGCGCCGTGCTCCTGCCAGGGGGCGACCGGGATGGTGGTGGAGGTGGGGTAGCCGTGCGGGCCGAGGCGAATGAGGTCGGGGGCCAGCACGGCGCACAGACCGTGGCCGGTGCAGCGGGACCAGTCCACCTCCAGCCGGGCGCCCTTCGCAGGCGGGAGGGGCAGTGCGCCGCGCACGGGACGGCCGCAGCCGGGGCCGGACAGGTGGGCGTCGACGTCCTCGGAGAAGACCTCCAGTGCGGTGAGCAGGAAGCGGGCCGTGCCGTCCGGGTGCGAGCAGGCGCCACCGCCCTGGGCCGTGACAAGGGCACGCCGGGCGTCCTCCAGCACCGCGGGCTCGGCAGCACCGGCGGCCAGCACGGCCAGGGCCTCGGCGGCCTCGGGCAGGCCGCGCTTGCACGGTCCGCACTGGCCGGCGGACTCGGCCGCCAGCCAGGCCGCGACCTGGGCGGTCTCGCCGAGCGGGCAGGTGTCGTTGGGGAGCGTGACGATCGCGCCCGCGCCAAGGGTTCCGCCGAGTCCGGCGAGCCCGGCGCGGGAGAGCGGCGCGTCGATGGCGTCCGACGGGTGCAGCCAGGCGCCGTGGTAGCCGCCCACCACCACGCCGGCGCCTGGCTGGAGGCCGCAGGCGTCCAGTACCGGGCCCAGCCGGGTGCCGGTCGGAACCTCGACCACCAGCGGGTCGGCGCCTGGCCGGTTGACGGTGAGCAGGACCGTGCCGGGTTCGGCGGCGGTGCCGACGGCGGCGTAGGCGTCGGGTCCGAGCCGGGCCGCGATGGAGAGTTGGGCCCAGGTCTCGGCGTTGGAGAGCAGCGTCGGACGGCGACGCACCCCGCCCGTTCCCCCTTCGGCCGCGCGGGCCTTCAGCGGCGCCGGTGCCACCGGCAGACCGTTGATGCCACGGATCAGGGCGCCGGATTCGCCGGAGACGAAGCGTTCGGGCAGGCATATGGTGCGGACCGGGCAGGGAAGTTCGCGCTCGGCAAGGGCGGCCGGGACCGATATCTCGCCGGGGCTGCCCGCGGCGACGCCGATCACGATCTCCTGGGCGCCGAACGCGGCCGCGGCCAGGCAGGCGCCGTCCAGTACCAGATGCGGCGCGCGGCCAAGCAGCATCTTGTCCTTGGCGCTGGCCGGTTCGCCCTCCGCGCCGTTCACCACGATGACCGGCGGCGCGCCGGTGCGGTCGGCGCCGGCGAGCGTGGCCCGGGCCTTGCGGGCGAACGGGAAGCCTGCGCCGCCGCGGCCGGACAGGGCGACGGCTTCGGCCAGGGCGAGCAGACCGTCCCGGTCCGCTTGGAGGAGCGGCGGGTGGACACGAGTGTGGGCGGCGAGATCCAGGCGCTGGTGGCGGTCCAGGCCAGCGGTCAGCCGGGCCGAATCCAGCCAGCGCACCTCGGGCAGCTTCAGCGGGGCGTGCTTCACTCGCTGCCTCCCGGCTGGGCCAGGTAGAGCGGCCGGGGCCCTGGTCTCGCGGCGTGCTTGGGCTGTCCGGGCAGGCCGGCGCCCGGTGCGGACCGGCGAGCCGCCGTCGTCGGTGGCACGGGCCGGGCGGCCCAGGCGAGCGGGCGGACGCCGGTGCTGGGCCGGGCGGACCGCTTGGACAGGGCGGCCAGCGCGGCCGGACGGACAGCAGCGGGCCGATACGCCTTGGCGCTGCGACGACGCCGGCTCAGGGTCCGGTGGCGGCCCAGGCAGGAAAGGACACGGACCAACAGCACGAGCGCCACCAGGGCCGCGCACAGGCCGTAGCCCCAGAGAACCCACGCGTGCGCCTTGCGCCCCGCCGTCAGCCCGTGCGCCAGGGAGATCGGCCAGCAGACGTACGCCATCGAGTGCAGCACCCGCCACAACCAGGGGCGGCTGCCGGCGAACCGACCGCGGAGCACGCCGGTAGCCATGATCAGGGCGAGCAGGTCGGCGGCGATGGTGCCCAGGCTCGCCGCGAGAGCGGCGCCGCCGGTGAAGGGGACCACCGCGGTCTGCGGAGCGGCGTGCCGCTCGACGACCTTGACCGCGATGTGGGTGACCAGGAAGCCGAGCGCCGCGACGGCGCTCGCCCGGTGCACCGACTGCACGGCCACCCGCAGTCGGGGAGTCAGCACCAGCCGGTCGGTGGCGGCGAGTCCGCAGGTCACCACGGCAGTCAGTGAGAGCAGGGTGAAGACGCCGGCGAAGTGGTCCAGGAAGGCCATCATCCGGCCGGCTGCTCCGGCCGACGCGGCGCCGACCGCAGGATCGGCGAGCAGAGCAACGCTGGACATGGGGCACCTCCTTCCTTGTGCTCGGGTCACGCAGCCAGGCCGTGGCGGGGCCGGATCGGGATTCCGAATGCCCGCGTCGGGAAGGGCACCGCCGGGAGTGTGGCACCGGGGGCACTGCACGACAGAGCCCATCGTTAGCCCGTACCCCAGCCCAGCGACAATCGCACTGCTACGGCCCACGACCGTAGCGAGGCTCCGCGTCCGTGCCGGTTTCTCGGGCGCCGGTGGGAGTTGTGGTCCACGACCGTGCTTAGTAGTTGCCGAGAGCGCCGTGACCAGGCTCACCCGCGTGCGAGCCACGGCGGCGTCAAGATCCTGGGCCAGGCGATTGCCTGGCCCAGGAGTCTGGCAATCACGGAGAGTGCGCTACCCACGGAGATCGGAATGGCGGACGCCGAGACACCGGCGGGCCGGGAGAGCCGGTGCTGGCCGGCTGCGGCGGTGAAGAGCTCGGCGGACATCGCGGCGCGGCGCGGCATCGCCGAGGGCTACCCGTGCGCCCGGACGACGTACGAGTTCCTGGCCGACGGCAGACTGGTGCACCTGTCAACGAGCTGGGATGCGTACGACATCACCGCCGACACTCCCATCGTCCTCCCGGAGGGAGGGCCGCATGCCGGGGCAGGCGTCGTGAACCGCATGGCCGCGATCGGGGTCACCGACAGCCACGCCGTGGAGCAGCCGGAGCCGCGGCAGGCGACCGCTGAAGACGCTTCGCTTCTCGGCATCCAGAAGGCCGCGCTCGTCACGCACACCCGGCGGACGTGCTGCGTGGATGGGATCAGGCTGTGGTTCTCAGTAGTCGTCCGCCCCACCGGATGAGTCGGACGACCGCCATCACCCGTCCAACCGCCAACCCGACGAACGCTCTGACGCTCAGGGTTTCTGGGGAGGGCCGATGAGGGGTGTCCTGACGGATGCCGCCATTCCGATGAGAACGGTGGCGTAGGTGCCGCCCATGGGTTCCTTCGCCGGTCGGGGGCGTCGGCGTTGAGGTTGTAGTTGTTGGCGACCCAGACGTTGCCGGACGGGTCGATGACCACGCCGGTGAGGGAATGAAACGCCTTGTTCGTCCAGCCCGCGACCGCCAGAACTCGCGGCGTACATGACAGATTTTGGCCTTGCCGCAACAACCCCCGCTCGGGACGATGAGCCCGCACGCGGCACCGCCTGGACCACAGCGTTCTGTACCCAATCCCCCCACGAAGGAAGGACGTCGGCCATGGCAATTCGCACCGAAGTCGGCGCGTCCCGGGCCATCGAGCCCAGCCGCCGGGACGAGCCCGCGAGACGCGCGGTAACGGCACTCGGCCTCCTGGGCATCGCCCTGATCCACTTGCTCGACCTGCCCGGCAAACTCAAGGAGACTCCCTACCTCGGAGCCGCGTACATCGTGCTCATCGTCGCTAGCGTGGCGGTCGCCGAGTATCTGATGCGGCGTCATGACCGCCGGGCCTGGCTGGCCGCGACCGCGCTCGCCGCCTCCGTACTCCTCGGTTACGTGGTCAACCGGAGCGTCGGTCTCCCGGGAGCCATGGACGACATCGGCAACTGGCTGGAACCGCTGGGGCTGGCTTCTATGTTCGTCGAAGCGGTCGTGGTGGTGCTGGGGCTGTCGGGCCTCGTGGACTCGATGGCGCGCGGGTCCGCCGACGTCTGAGCACTTACCGGGCGCGCTGTCAGTTCGTCGGCACGGCGGCGCGCTATCGGCTCCAGCCGGAGACCAGGTGAACACCGGCGAGCGCGACAACCAGTCCCGCGCCGAGTGCCACCGCCAGAAGTGACCAGCGTCCGGCGCGCCACGGGGCGACGATCCCGTGGCGCGCCGGACGGCGGCGCAGGTCGGCACCTATGAGGCGCGGCAGACGCCACACGTAGGCGAGGACATGCACGACCGTCACGGCGATCCAGCAGATGAAGCTGGCTTTGTGCAGCAGGAGCACCGAAACCGGGCCGGTGTCGGGTCCGAGCAGGGCCAGCGTCACCCCCGTACCGAGGACGGCGACGCTCGTGGCGACGACCAGGGGGCCCAGCACGCGCAGCAGAGGTGCGGGCGGCCCCTTGCGGCGGTAGGCGGGCGCGCCCGTGTAGTAGCGGAAGAACCGGTAGCCGGTCGAGCCGATCTTCAGGCAGACCGGGCCGGTCAGCAGCAGCCCGATGAAGAAGTGCAGGGTGAGGAGCTGCCCGAGGAAAAGGATGGTCACGCCCTCGACGGCGAACAGGACCAGCAGCACCGCACCGGTCGCCGCGGTCAGCCGCTCGTTGCCCTCCGGGCCGCCGGCCGTCGCGCCGTCCGCCTCGTTCGTGCTGTGGACCGGTGTCCTGCCGCCGATCACGGTCACTTGTCCGTCCTCCTGATGATCGGGCCCCGCCCGGCCCGGATGGCAGTGCTGTCCCGCCCGCTCCCGCACTCCGCGTCGGAGCGGCAGGAGTATGTCTGACGTGGGGTTAAGAAATCGTTCACGACCGCGGGCCCGGCCGCCGGTCCGGGGCACGCCCGGGTGCCCGGTCCAGGCGCAGCGCCAGTGCCGGACACGCGGCCACGGCGCGGCGCGCGTGCCCGAGGGCTTCACCCGCGAGAGGGGCCGATCCCATGATCGGGTAGCCCCACTCGTCCAACTCGACGAGTTCCGGGAGCAGTTCGGCGCACAGGCCGTAACCGTCGCAGGCGATGCGGTCGATTCCGAGGGAGTGCGGGACGGCCATGCCGATCACCTCCATTCCCGGTCGTCCGGTGCCGGTGTGTCCGGAACCGGCAGTACGGGCTCGTCGCCCGCGGCGGCGCACGGGCCGAGGCTCAGGTGGTGGCGTACGTCGTCGGCGAAGACCCGCAGGGCGGTCGCCGCGAAGCGGGACGCGCCGTCGGGGTGCCGGCAGGCGCCGCGCCCGGCGAGCAGCCCCGCCCGGTCCTCCAGGCGCCGTACCGTCTCCGGGGCGGGACGGCCCCAGGCGAGGTCCGCGAAGTCCGCGGCGACGGCCGGCAGCCCGAGCCGGCACGGTCCGCACTGGCGTGCGCTCTGCGCCGCGAGGTGGCCGAGCACCCTCGCCGCCTCGGCCAGACCGCAGGCGCGGGCGGGCAGCGCCACGATCACTCCGGCGCCGGGTCCCGCGCCGAGCGCGGCCAGGTCCTGCTTGGCGAACGGGACGCGCAGCGCCTGCTCCGCCGGCAGCCAGCTGCCGAAGAAGCCGCCCAGCAGCACGGATCCGAGCGGCTCCGCAGGTCCCCCGGCGGTGTCCAGTACCTGGCCGAGCGGCAGGCCCATCGCCACTTCGTAGACGCCCGGCGTACGCAGCGCACCGGAGAGGGTCACAAGGGCGGTGCCCGCTGCGTCGGGGCGCCCGGCGCCGCGGAACCAGCCGGGACCGTAGCGCGCGATCAGTGCGAGGTGGGCGAGGGTCTCGACGTTGTCGATCAGGGTGGGGCGCCGGCCGACCCCCTTCTCGAAGGGGCGCGGCGGGGTCGCCAGCGGGCGGGCGTCACCCCCGTTCAGCCAGCGCACCAGTGAGGTCTCCTCGCTGGAGACGTAGTGGTGGGGCAGTTCGTGCACCAGCACCGGCACCGGGGCGAGGCCCAGCCGCCGGCGTTCTTCAACGGCTTCGCGCAGCGCCTGTGCCTGGTCCTGCCGGGTGCGGGGGAGACAGAGGTGCGCCACGTCGGCGCCGACCGCGGCGGCGGCCAGTGCGATGCCGTCGAGCACCAGGTGCGGGGCGAGGTCGAGCAGGGTCTCGTCCTTGCGGCTGGCCGGTTCGCTCTCCATGCCGTTGGCGACCACCACGGCAGTACCCCGGCCGGCGGCGACGGTGCGCAGCTTGCGGCCGGTGGGGAAGGCGGCGCCGCCCCTGCCGGTCAGTCCTGCGTCCTCCACAGCGCGCACCAGTCGGCCGGCCGTGTCTGCGGTACGAGGAAGGGGCGGCGGGCCGTACCGGCGGAGGTGCTCGTCCAGGCCGGCCGCGCGGCCGGTTTCGTACCAGCCGTGCAGCAGCCGGGAGCCGTACGGGCCCAGCATGCCGTCCCTGCCGCCGCCGGCCTGAAGGGCTGTCAGGGTTGCTGGCCCATCGGTCATCGCGTCGGTCATTCGTCGCCTCCCTCGTCATCGGTCGTCGTCGCGGGCGCCGGGTGGACGGTGCTCGTGCCCGTGGTTGTGCCGGTGCCGGTGCTCGTACTCGTGGCGGTGGCGCCTCCCGCCCGGTGCGCCCAACCCGGTTGCAGCGGACCGGAGTTCACGAACGTGGCCAGCACCACGGGCATCGCCGCCGCGGCGACCCCCGCCCAGAGCCTTGCCGTGACCCGGCCCGGCCCCGCCCGGTACAGCCGCCACCAGACGGCGGCGACCACGAGGGCGACGCACCCGGTGTACAGAGCGAGTTGCAACGTGAGCCGGGTGTCGGTGCCGGTCCCGGCGGCATGGAAGAGCGCCACCGGCCAGGCCGCGTAGGCCAGCCAGTGCACGGCCTTCCACCGCCGCTGCCCCATGCGCAGCCGTACCGCGCTGGTCGCCGCGACCGCGAGCAGCAGGTCGAACGCGACCGTGCCGAGCCCCAGCCAGAGCGGCCGGTACGAGGCGGTGAACGGCACCACCGTCACCAGCCAGCCCAGGTGGACGAAGGTGTCGAGGATCGCGGTGACGATGTGCAGGGCCAGGAAGACCAGGGTCAGCACCGACAGGTTGCGGTGCAGCGCGCTCACCTCGAAGCGGGCGAGCCGCCGCGGTGTGTACCGGCCGCCCACGGCGACGCCGAGCGCGACGGTCGCGGTGAGCAGCACCAGGGCGACGGTGCCGCCGGCCCGGGTCGCGAACCACAGCGGGCTGGGGCCGGCGGCGAGGGGCACGAGTCCGGTCACCGGGTGCCTCCCACGCTGTCCTCGGGCCAGCCGCAGACCCGCTCGACGGTTCCGTCCACGCGTACCAGCCGCGCGGGCAGTCCCGCCCGGCGCAGACGGCCGAGGGCGCGTTCGCCGAGCACGACGGCCTCGGTGCTGGCGGTGTTGGCGGCCACGCAGCTGACGGCGGCGACACTGACGGTCTGCCAGACCGGGGCGGGAATGTCGCCGGTGGCGGGATCGACGATGTGGTGCAGTCGCCGTCCCCCGCGGCGCCAGGTCCGCACCGTGGTGCCGGAGGTGGCGAGTCCACCCTCGGTGATGCCGACCGTGGGCCGGGCCACGGTGTCGGGTGCCGCATGGTCGTCAGCGATGGCGATCCGCCAGCCTCCCGGCGGTGCCTGGCCTGCGACGGAGAGGTCTCCACCGAGGTTGACCAGGACGCCGCAGCCCGCCGCCTGAGCGGCGCGGTGGGCGGCCCTGTCGGCGGCAAGGGCCTTGGCGGTCGCGCCGAGGTCGAGTGCGATGCCCGGGGGCAGCCGCAGTCGCCGGATGGGCCGGTCCCATGCCACCGCCCGCCATCCCGCGGACGGTCCGGCGAGGCGTGCGGGGCCCAGGTCCTGCGGTCGCAGTGCGGCGAATGTGACGTCGTAGCCGAGCGCGGTCACAGCGGCTGCGACGGTGGGGTCCACGACGCCCGCGGTCACCTCTGCCGCGTGCAGCGCCACGTCCAGTGCCTCGGCGAACAACGTACTCACATGGCATGGGGCACCCGCCGCAGCATTGGCACGCGACAGTTCCGAGTCGGGCCGGAACCGGCTGCACGCCGCGTCGATGGCGGCGAGTTCGGCGTCGAGGACCCGCCGTGCCGCGTCCATCGCGCCGGGGTCGGCGACGAGCAGCGAGGCGGTGGTACCCAGCGCGGGGAAGGATACCGACGCCGGACCTGTGGCGGCAGCGGTCATGACGCACCGGACGTGGTGTGCGACGGCTGCGGGGTCGGGGTCGCCGGCTTCGTCGCGGTGGGTGCGGGGGCTGCCGGATGTGTGGCGGGAGTCGTCCGGTGCTTCGCGACGGTCGTGTGCGTTGCCGTGCGGGAGGAAGGGGCGGCGGTCCTGGACGGGGCCACCGAGTGCGACGCGGTCCGCGGGACCGCGGGCGTGCTCGACGTGGCCGCGGGCGCGGGGGTGGACGGTTGCCAGGTGTTCCCAGGGGCGGGTGAGGACTTCCCGGGCAGGGCGTGGGCGTATCCGGTGGCGAGCGCCACGGAGCCGACCGCTGCCGCGGCGGCCACCCAGCGGGTGGTGCTTCCGACCCGGCGAAGGCCGCGGTCACGGCGCCGGGCGGCGCCGGCCGACGTGGGCTGGTCGGGGTGGGACATGGTTCCTCCTCGGCCGTCGGTGTGCCGTCGTGAAGCGTTCGTCACCCCGCGGCCACACCTGCGGACATCCGTCCAACCAGCCTGCGCAGACATCTGTCGGGATCCGGTTCAGGAATCCTTCAGAACCCGCAAAGATCAGCGAAGACACTGTTCAGGAGGGTGAGATGCGATCTGTCGGGCGGGGCGGCGGCTGCCTGCGGGGCGACCGGCATGTCCCCGGGAGAAACTCAGGCGCCACTCGTCCGCGTATCGCCCGAGCCGGGCTTGCCGGTGCGGTCGCGTCCGCGGCGGGAGGCAGGCAGCGACAGGGCCACCGTCAGCCCGCCACCGGGCGAATCCAGCAGCTCGGCGGTTCCGCCGTTGGCGGTGACCAGCCGGTGGACGATGGCCAGGCCCAGCCCCGTTCCGCTCGCCTCGGGGTTGCCGAACCTGCGGAACGCGCTCTCCCGCGCGGCCTGGACCATCCCGGGGCCGTTGTCGACGACCCGCAGCTGAACCGCTCCACCCTGCCGCTTGCCGGTGATCCGCACCTGGCCGCCCTCCTGGACGGCGTCGAGGGCGTTGGCGATCAGGTTGTCGAGCACCTGCTCCAGATCGCCCTCACCGAGGAAGGCCGTGAGCCCGGGGCAGCAGTCGGCGGTGAGCCGGACCGGGCCCGCGTGGGCGACGGGCTCCCAGGCGGCGACCCGTTCGGCCACGAGGCGGTCCACCCCGACCGGCACCGGGCGCGGCACCGCATGCTCGGCGCGGGCCACTGCCAGCAGTCCGTCCACCAGCCGGGACAGGCGGGCGATCTCGCCCTGCGCATCGGCCAGTTCGGCCGCAGTGTCCCCTTCGGCGTCGGCGGCGAGCAGGTCGAGTCGAAGCCGGAGCGCCGCGAGCGGGGTGCGCAGCTGGTGGGACACATCGGCGACCACAGCACGGTGACCGTGCACCAGGGCCTCGGTGCGCCCGGCCATCGTGTTGAACGTCGCCGCGAGCCGGCGCACCTCCTGCGGCCCTGCCTCGACCGGCGCCCGCGCGTCCAGTGCCCCCTCGCCCAGCCGCTGTGCCGCCTGGTCCAGCACGCGGAGCGGACGGCCGACCCAGCGGGCCAGGAGAACCGACATGAGCACGGCGGCGCCGAGGCCGCTGACGCCGATCAGCGCGAGCCAGCCCCACATCGCCAGGATCCGGTCGTGCAGCGGGTCGGCGGACCGGCTCAGGACGGCGACCCCGACGGGGCCCGAGGCGTCGCCGATCGGTACGGCGGTGGTCAGCCACTGATCGTCCTGGCGCACCAGGGTGTCGGGACGGGCGAGCACAGAGGAGGCCAGCCCCGCGGAATCGCCCCCGGCCACGTCGGAACACGCGGTCGACATCAGCACATGTCCCGCGCTGTCGTAGACGGTCGCACAGTCACCTCTCGCCTGGGCCTCCTCGACAAGGCTCCGCGCCGCTGCGTCCGGCTTGTGGTCGGACAGGTACTCCTCGGCGGCGGAGGCGATCGACCTCGTCCTGGCCGCCGCTTCGTCCCGGAACGAGGTTTGCTCACGCTGGGTCATGATCAGCCCGAGCGGCACCACTGCCAGCACCAGAACCGCGGTGATCAGGGCGAGGACGCTGAGTGCGATACGGCGGGTCACGGCGCGTCAGCCGACTTCACCGAGGCGGAAACCGCGCCCGTAGACCGTCTCGACCAGTCCGGGCACGCCCAGCTTGCGGCGCAGCGCGGCCATGTGTACGTCCAGCACCTTCGTGGGCCCGTACCAGTGGGCGTCCCAGGCACGTTCCAGGATCTCCTGCCGCGTCACGACCCGGCCGGGATCGGCGGCGAGGCATTGGAGGATGTCGAATTCCTTGGGGGTGAGCGCGATTTCCGCCCCGCCTACCGTCACCTTGCGGGTGCGCGGATCGACGACGAGCGGGCCGTGGGTCAACAGCTCGGGCTCGGACGGGCGGATGCGGCGCAGTACGGCCCTGATCCGTGCCAGCAACTCCGCCAGGCCGAAGGGTTTGACCAGGTAGTCGTCGGCGCCTTCGTCGAGGGCGGCAACCCGGTCGCCCTCCTCGCCGCGGGCGGTCACCACGATGATCGCCACATCCGACTGGCGGCGCAGCACGCGGCAGACCTCGATGCCGTCCACGTCCGGCAGGCCGAGGTCCAGCAGGACCACGTCGGGTGCGGGAACGTGGGTGAGCGCACCGCGTCCGGTGCCAACGCTGGTCGCCCGGTACCCGGCTCGGTCCAGGCCACGCACCAGCGACCGGGCGAGCCCCGGGTCGTCCTCGACGACCAGCACGGTGTGCGCGCCGGGATCCGCCCGATGGCCGTTTTCCTCTTCCACGGCACCCAGCGTAGGACGACGGGGACCACTCTCCGGACCGAGGGAGGGCCGGCTACGTGGGACGGACGGAGCGAGGGGCACGCGGGACGAAGGGCGAGGACGCGGGGCGGGCGGGGGACGGTACGCGCAGGGCCGCCGCCGTATCCGCCCGGCTTTGCCACATCTGAAGCTTCCCTGAACGGCTTTCCGACGCGACGCGACGCACGCTGATGACATGGCGTCCGCGAGCCGGACGTTCGCCTCGCGGCACAGACTTCGTCCGAAGGAGGTCAGCCCATGCCCATGACTGTGCCCGGACCCGCGGCGGCCCCAGACCCGGTGCGGCGACGCGAACGCGGACTCCGGCGAGTAGGCACCACGACCCGGCGGACCGCCACCGCCGCGACGGCCGCAACCCTTCTGCTCGGAGCCGGCTACGCCCATGCGCTGCCGGGCACCTCCCACCCGGCGTCCGGCGCGGCCCAGCACTCCACCCGCGACCACCCTCGGCCCCCGGCCAACGCCCCGGCCTCCACCACACAGCCGGCACAGACGACGACCGGAGCGTCCTGATGCCTGATCCCACCACCAGTGGCGGGCATCGTGGTGCGCACGAACTGCGTGCCACGGCCACCGAGCAGGGCAGCACCTATGCCGGGATCGTGCGGCTGGCGCGGCAGGCCGGCGTCGAGTCCGCGCCCGTCGTGCGACTGGCGGACCGATACGCCGCACGGTTCCTGCCCCTGCCGCTCGCGGGGCGGGTCTGGCCTGGTTGATCAGCAGCTCCGCAGTGCGCGCGGTCGCGGTCCTGGTGGTCGTCACCCCTTGTCCGCTGTTGTTGGCCGCTCCTGCCGCGATCGTCTCCGGCCTCTCCCGCGCCTCCCGTCTCGGCGTCGTCTTCCTCGGCAACCGGGCGCAGGGCCTCGAGTCCGGTCAGGGCCACCATCGTCTGCGGGTCGAGGGCCTGTACTGCGGTGCGGTCGCCGTCGGCGCGGACGACCACGTTGCAGGGCAGCAGCAGGCCGATGGTGCGGTCCGCCTGCAGGGCCCGGTGGGCCAGTGGCGGGTTGCAGGCGCCAAGGATGACGTAGTCCTCCATGCCCTGGTCGAGTTTCGCCTTGAGGGTGGCGGTGACGTCGATCTCGGTGAGGACTCCGAAGCCCTGCTCGGCGAGGGCCTCGCGAACCCGGGTGACGGCGGTGGCGAAGTCCGTGTCGAGGTGCACCGTGCGGTCGTAGCGCATGGTGTCGTCCTTTCCTGTCCGCTTGCGCGGCGCTCGGGTGTCCAGCCGCGGGCCAGACATCCGTGTGCTGTTTCACAGGGCTTTCCATGTCCCATGAAATACCCCCCTGGGTATTGGCTACTGTCAACTAATACCCCTGGGGGTAATTCTTCACTGGAAGGGAGTGTCGCGTGTTCTTCGTCGACACCCTTGAGATCGCCGGCCTCGGCAACCGCAGCTATCTGGCCGGCGGTGAGCGGACAGCGGTAGCGGACGATCCGCCACGTGACATCGATCAGGTGATCGCGGCGGCGGCGCGGGGTGCGGATATCCCACGTGGTCGAGACGCACGTCCACAACGACTACGTTACCGGCGGCCCGATGAGCAGGCCCCAAAATCGCCACGCACTCCACGTGCGAGGTCATCGGAAACACATCGACGAAGCTGGACCTTCACAGACAAAGCACCTGGCGACCGGCACGGCGGCCTGCGGCTGATGCTCAATGCCCGGTGTGCGAGCGCCTCCAAGGAGACGCCCGCACACCGGGCATTACTGCTTTGGGGACTCAGGCAACAACGGGAAACCCGAACCGTGGTTCCGTCAGCGGACCTGCGCGGCGAACGCCTCGTACGCCGGCTCGTCGAAGAGGACGAACGTGACCTCCTCGACGGCCGTCTGCGTGGCCCGTACCGTCTCCACCGCGATCCGGGCCGCGTCGCCCATCGGCCACCCGTAGATACCGGCGGAGACGGCCGGGAAGGCGACCGTGCGGGCGCCGAGTTCGTCGGCCACCTTCAGCGACTCCCGGTAGCAGGAAGCGAGAAGTTCCGAACGGTCCTCCTCACGACTGAAGACCGGGCCGGCCGTGTGGATCACCCACCGTGCGTCCAGCTCGCCCGCGGTGGTGGCGACCGCCCGGCCCGTGGGCAGGCCCTTGCCGTAGTGCGAGGCGCGGAGCTTGCGACAGTCGGCGAGAATGGCGGGGCCGCCACGTCGGTGGATGGCCCCGTCCACGCCTCCCCCGCCGAGCAGCGACGAGTTCGCCGCGTTGACGATCGCGTCGGCGCTCCGATGGGTGATGTCTCCCTGGACCAGGGTGATGGCGGTCATGACGGCCTCGGCTTCCTCGTATGCGGTCTTCGATCCTCGCCGCATCGCGCTCCGGCCGCCACGCGACAACCGATTGTCAGACGACCACTCCATCGATCTCGAAGGTCTGCACGGACGCGGCGGAGAAGGCCGCCGTCAGCGTCTTGCCGCTCAGATAGGTGTCCGAGTGGGCGGTGTAGAGGTCGCCGCCGCCGGAGGTGACGGTGTTCCAGCGTCGTACGAGTCCGCCGCTGCCCCCGGTGACCTGGCTGAACTTGGACAGGTCGAAGGTGAGGTTCTGCGCGGCGCCGGAGTTGACGGCCACGATGACCAGGCGCTTCGCGCTCGCGTCGTAGGCCGCTGCCGCGTATCCGACACCGGTGTCGATGATGGTCATGCCGGGGCGGATGTGCCGGCTGAACTGGGCCATCACGTAGTACTTGGTCTGGACGGTCGTCGGCTGGAGGGTGCTCTGGTCGTAGGCGATCATGGCCCAGCCGGTGCTGGGGTCCATCACCTGCCAGTAGACCCAGGCGGTCGGGTGCAGCCAGCGGAAGTCCAGGCAGAGGTTGCTCGCCAGGGTGAGGCCGGTGGCGTCGGAGTCGCCCGTCTCGGAGTTCCACAGCCGCTTGCCCGCCGTGGTGACGACGTCGGTGTAGAGGAGGTCACGGCGACCGCCCGAGCCCTGGTACCCGTGCACATTGACCCGGTTGACCTGGGCTTTCGTGGTCGAGCTGAAGGAGTTCCACGTCGTGCGGGCCAGGTCGTAGTTCGTCTCGTCGGACGCGGAGACCAGGGTGCCGGTCAGACCACGCTTGTCGAGCTCGCTGCGCAGATACGGGAGGACGGCCGCCTGCACGGTGGCGTCCATGTGGCAGCCCTCCTGGGTGCCCGTCGCCGTCCACCAGCTGGAGGAGGGCTCGTTGAACGCGTCGACGGAGCTGAAGCTCACGCCCCAGTTGTTCTTCGCGTAGAGCGCCACCGCGGCCAGGTGGGAGGCGTGTTGACGGTAGTTCCAGGACTGGAGGTTGTTGCCGCCGTCGGACGCGCCGGACGGATTGTGGTTGAGGCACATCCACCACATCGGCGAGTTGGCGAACAGCTCGCTGACGGCGCCGCGTTGGGTCGCCTTGACCAGGGCCGCCCGCTGGTTGGCGTCGGCCGTCCAGTCCCAGGCGGAGGAGGTGGGGTCCTCGTTGTTCCAGTCCTGCCAGTACCCCTCGATCTGCTTGAACGCGGGGATGTTGGCGGAGGCGACCATGCTCGCGCCGCTCACGGTGTTCCAGCTGGACGCGCCCAGGTTGTAGCGGGCGATGTTGAGGCCGAGGCCCGGCAGCGTCTTGCCGCCGTACGCGACGGACTTGGTGGTGAAGAAGATGTCGGCGAAGTCGTCCCGGGCGCCGAACACATTGGCCCACCAGGCGAGGGAGGTGCCCCAGCCCTCCCAACTGCCGTACGTCGTACCGGGGTTGACCCCGACGGTCGCGTCGGCCCGAGCGGTGCCCGTGGCCAGCGCACTGCCGAGCAGCGCACCACCCGCCGCGGCCAGCACCGATCTGCGCTTGATCATGTGGAAGTCTCCTGTCACGGTCATGCCACGGCCCCATCGCATGATCGGGCCGGGGCAGGACGTTGTCGAGACGCCTGACAGCGCTTTCTTCCTGTGAAACGAGGTACGGATGTGACGGCTTGCGCCGCCCCTGGTCAGGACGGGCGGCCGCCTCCGGTCAGGACTGGCGCAGGCGCCGCCACACGGCCTTCGCCGCGTTGTGCCCCGACATGCCGTGCACACCGGGGCCCGGCGGGGTGGCCGAGGAGCAGATGAAGACGGCCGGGTGCGGCGTGCTGTACGGGAACAGGGAAAGCTTGGGGCGCAGCAGGAGCTGGAGTCCGGAGGCGGCACCGCAGCCGATGTCGCCGCCCACGTAGTTGGCGTTGCGCGCGGCGAGTTCGCGCGGGCCGGCGGTGGCGCGGGCCAGTACGCGGTCGCGGAAGCCGGGCGCGAACCGCTCCAGCTGCCGCTCGATCGCGTCCGTGAGGTCACCCGTCCAGCCGTTCGGAACGTGTCCGTACGCCCAGAAGACCTGCTTGCCCTCGGGGGCCCGGGAGGGGTCGACGACGCTGGGCTGCACCGTGATCAGGAAGGGGGCGTCCGGCGCCCGGCCCTCGCGCGAGGCCGCGCGCAGGGCGGTGGCGATCTCGGCGCGGCTCGCGCCCACCTGCACCGTCCCGGCGGTGCGTGCCTCCTCGGCCGTCCAGGGAACGGGGCCGTCCAGGGCGTAGTCGACCTTGAAGACGGCCGCCCCGTAGCGATAGTCCTCGTAGTACCGCCCGAAGCCCGCGATGCGGGACAGCGCGGCGGGTGAGGTGTCGAAGACGTAGGCGCGGGCGGGCGGCAGGTCGTCGAGACGCTTCACCTCGTAGTCGGTGTGGACGGTGCCGCCGAGGTCCTTGAGGTACGCGGTGAGCGCGTCGGAGAGGGACTGGGAGCCGCCGCGCGCGACGGGCCAGCCGCGGGCGTGCGCGGCCAGCGCGAAGACCAGGCCGACGGCGCCGGTTGCGACGCCGTCGAGCGGGGCCATGACGTGTGCGACGAGACCGGCGAACAGCGCCTGGGCCCGCTCGTCGCGGAAGCGCCGCATGAGCCAGGTCGAGGGCGGCAGCCCGGCCAGACCGAAGCGGGCGAGCGTCACCGGGTCGCGGGGCAGGGCGGTCAGTGGCAGGGACATGAAGTCGTGGGCCAGCGTGTCCCACTTGGGGAGGAAGGGGGCGACCAGTCTGCGGTACGCACCGGCGTCTCGCGGGCCGAACGAGGCCGCCGTCTCGGCCACGGAGCGGGCGAGCACCGCCGCGGTGCCGTCGGGGAACGGGTGCGCCATCGGGAGCTTCGCGTGCAGCCACTCCAAGCCGTACCGCTCCAGGGGCATCGCTCGGAAGGCGGGTGAGTTGATGCCGAGGGGGTGGGCCGCGGAACAGGGGTCGTGCCGGAAGCCCGGGAGTGTCAGCTCTTCGGTGCGGGCGCCGCCGCCCACGGTGTCCCGTGCCTCGAACACGGCCACGGAGAAGCCGCGGCGGGCCAGCTCCACGGCAGCCGTCAGTCCGTTCGGCCCCGCACCCACCACGACCGCATCGAGCATCGACGGCACCTTCGGACTCCTTTGTCAGCCGACGGCCACTGGACATCAGGATATGCCGGGGGATTGACAGCCTTGATGGCGCGGGGGGTTGGGAGACGGGGAGTCGTCCGGCGAACGGGGGCTTTCACCAAGGCCCCGTTGCCCGACAGCACCGGCCATCCCCGATGCCGACCGGCCCCGGGTTCCCGGAGCCGCCCGGGGGGCGGGGCCTTCAGTAGACGGGGGGCCGGGGTCATCGGCGAGGTCCGGGACCGCCGGGGTCCGGGGACCCGTCGGGCCTTGGGCCGCCGGGGTCCGGGACCCGCCGAGGTCGGAAGGCCGCCGGGGTCCATGATCTGCCGGGGTCCAAGGGCCGCCCGGCTCCAGAACCCGCCGGGGTCGGAGGGCCGCCGGGGTCCGGAGTGCTTGGGTCTGGGATTCTTGGGCCCGGGGTCGTCCGGTCCGGCACCGTCGATTCCGGAGGCCGCCGCGTCGAGGGCGGTCGCGTCGGAGGCGGTCGCGTCGGAGGCGGTCGCGTTCGGGGCCGTGGGTCGCCCACCGGCCCCGGCCGTCGTCGGCCTCGGGCCGCTCGTGCGGCCCTCGGCGCCGTCAGGCCTCCGCCTCCGCCAGAACCGTCGGGCTCTCGTTGCCGTCGGCGGCGGCAAGCTCGTACTGCTGGGCCCCGGCCAAGCTCACGCGGGCGTCGGTGGGGTCAGAGGCCGGCGGTCAGCAACCCCCGTACCCGTCGGGCCGTGGCCTCGTCGCGGGCCGCCGTGAAGGGGAGGGTGTTGCCTCCCGTGATGCGGAAGGGTTCGCCGGTGAGGGTCAGGTGGGCGCCGCCCGCCTCCTCGACGAGGAGCAGGCCCGCCGCGTGGTCCCAGGCCGCCTCCCAGGAGAAGGCCGTCGCGTCCAACTCGCCACGGGCGACGGCCAGATATTCCAGTCCCGCCGAACCGCAGGGACGCGGCCGCACGCCCTCGGTGCGCAGTCCGAGGAGAGCGCGCTTCTGCTCGTCGGTGGTGTAGTCGGGGTGGGAGGTGGCTATCTCGAGGTCACGGCCGGGCGTGGGCGCCCCCGGGCGCAGGAGTTCGCCGTCGAGGCGGGCACCCCGGCCGCGCACGGCGACGGCGAGCTGGTCGCGGGCCGGGGCAAAGGTCCAGGACGCTTGGACGACCCCGCCCACGGCGAGCGCGACGAGCGTGCAGAAACCGGTGTCGCCGTGGACGAACTGGCGGGTGCCGTCGACCGGGTCCACGATCCAGACCGGGGCCCGTCCCTGGATCGCCTCGTACGTCGCCGGATTGGCGTGGACCGCCTCCTCGCCGACCACGACCGAGCCGGGCAGCAGCTTGGCGAGCGCCTCGGTGAGGTACTCCTCGGCCTTGCGGTCGGCGTCCGTGACCAGGTCGTGCGGGCCGCTCTTCTCGTCGATCTCGTCCGCGGTCAGCTGCCTGAAACGCGGCATGATCTCGGCGGCGGCCGCCTGCCGGACCGCTTCTTCGACGTCGGACGTGCGGTGCGCGAGAAACTCGTCGATGGTTTCGATGTCTTCGATCATGGCTCCATGACAACACGCGCCACTGACAATCCCCACCCCTCCGGTGTACTCCGGGTGGAATCGCCGTGAATTCCCGGAGCGTGCTGATCAGCGCCCCACCGCGTACCCCTGCATCCCCCGCGGATTCGCCGCCGCGGACAGCACACCCGTCTCCGGATCCCGGGCGACCGCGCACAGCCGGCCCTCGGACCAGGCCTCGGCGACCTGGACGTCATGGCCACGACGGCGCAGCTCCTCGACGACCGCCTCGTCCGTGCGGGACTCGACGGTGAGGCTGCCGGGGCGCATGCCGCGCGGGTAGAACGAGCCCGGGAAGCTGTCGTTGTGCCAGTTCGGGGCGTCGATCGCGCCCTGGAGGTCGAGCCCGCCGCGTACCTCGGCGCGCAGCGCCACGGCCAGGAAGAAGTGGGTCTGCCACTGATCCTGCTGGTCGCCGCCCGGGGTTCCGAACGCCATGACCGGGACTCCGTCGCGCAGCGCCAGCGAGGGTGTCAGCGTCGTACGGGGACGGCGGCCGGGTGTGAGGGAGTTGGGCAGCCCCTCGTCCAGCCAGGCCATCTGGAGCCGGGTGCCGAGCGGGAAGCCCAGCTCGGGGACGACCGGGTTGGACTGGAGCCAGCCGCCGCTGGGGGTGGCGGCGACCATGTTGCCCCAGCGGTCCACGACGTCGAGGTGGCAGGTGTCGCCCCGGGTGCCGCCGTCCCGGGCCACCTCGGGCTCCCCCGCGGCCCTGGCGACGGTGGGTTCGCCCGCGCCCGGCACCGCCGGCGCGTCGAAGCCCGGCTCCCCGGTGGCGACCTCGCGCGCGTGGCCGCTGATCGCCGGGATGCGCCCTCCGGGGCTACCGGGACGCAGCTCGCTGGAGGCCTTGTGGCCGATGAGGGCGCGCCGCTCGGCGTTGTACTCCTGCGACAACAACTCGTCGAGGGGCACCTCAGTAGCGTCCCCGTACCAGGCCTCCCGGTCGGCCATGGCGAGCTTGCAGCCCTCGACGAGCAGGTGGACGTACTCCGCGGAGCCGTACCGCGGCAGCCGGGGCGGGAGCAGGGCGAGCTGCTGGAGGAGGACAGGGCCCTGACTCCAGGGGCCCGCCTTGCACAGGGTCCAGCCGCGCCAGTCGTACGTCGCGGGCGCCTCGTAGCTCGCGGACCAGGAGGCCAGGTCGGTGGCTGCCAGGGTGCCGGTGTGGCGCTTTCCGCTGGTGTCCATGGTGGGCCGCCGGGCCTGCCGTACCAGGGCCTCGGCGATGAAGCCCGAGCGCCAGACGCGGCGCGCTGCCTCGATCTGCGCCACGCGGCCGGTCTCCCCGGAGACCTCGGCGAGCAGCCGGCGCCAGGTCGCGGCGAGGGCGGGATTGCGGAACAGTTCGCCGGGACGCGGCGCCTTCCCGCCGGGCAGATACACCTCGGCCGACGAGGTCCACTCCGTCTCGAAGAGTGCGCGCACCGACTCCACGGTCTCGCCGACCCGCTCCACGGGCGGGTGTCCGTCCTCCGCGTATCCGATGGCGTACTTCATGACGTCGGCGAGGGACCTCGTGCCGTGGTCGCGCAGGAGCAGCATCCACGCGTCGAAGGCGCCGGGCACGGCGGCCGCGAGCGGCCCGGTGCCGGGTACGAGATCCAAACCGAGTCCCCTGTAGTGGGCGATCGTCGCCCCGGCGGGCGCGACGCCCTGCCCGCACAGCACACGCACCTCGCCGCCCGCCGGGGCGAGGATGATCGGGACCTCGCCGGCGGGTCCGTTGAGGTGCGGCTCGACCACGTGCAGCACGAAGCCCGCGGCGACGGCGGCGTCGTACGCGTTGCCACCGTCCTCCAGGACGGCCATCGCCGACTGCGAGGCGAGCCAGTGCGTGGAGGACACCATGCCGAAGGTGCCCTGGAGGGTGGGGCGGGTCGTGAACATACGGCCTCTCACCTCGCTGTTTTCGCTCATCGGCCAGATCGACCGGCGCTCGGGATCGATCCTGGGGAGTTCGGGTCAGACCTCTCCTCGCGCCGCTCCCCCAGCAGGCTATCGATCGCCCCGCGGCCCTCCTTCCCCGCCTCCAGTACAAGGGATGCGTACGTGTGCCTCAGCACATGGAACCCGTCCTTCGGTGCCGCCTGACACTGCCAAGGTTTCGCCCCCTTGACGCGCGGGGGAATGAGGCCGGCCCTGGCGAGCACCGGTGGCACCGCTTGACACCATCTGGCGCCACCCGGTGCCATTCCGCGCCCCCAAAAGCACATGAGCACGCATGGCACCACAACGGCCCGGGATACCTTCTTCACGTTTCCGCAGGCAGGGCGGCATTCCTCAAGGCCTCCTCACGCAGGATGCCACTCGGACTTGCGCATGGCGCCACAGTGGTGCCACCATGGCGTCATGGACCTCACTCCGTATGTCGACAACCTCCGCCGCGAACTCGCGGTGGCCGCCGAGGCCGGCGGCGACGAAGCCCGCGAGCTGGCCGCGAGGCTCACCGCTCCCCTGGAGTCGGCGACCCGGCTGACCATGCTCAACGTGCTCTCCGCCGCGATGGACGAGATCACCCGTGAACTCGCCCCGGGCTCGGTCGACGTACGGCTGCGCGGACTGGACCCCGACTTCGTGGTGACGCTGCCGCCCGCCGACCGCGGCGCCCCCGCGGAGCCGACCGCGCCCCTCGAGCCGCTCAAGACCCCGGCCCCGGCCGACGGCGACGAGAGCGGCACCGCCCGCGTCAACCTGCGCCTGCCGGCCCCCCTCAAGGCCCGCGCCGAGGAGGCAGCGAGCCGCGAGGGCCTGTCGGTCAACGCGTGGCTGGTGCGCGCCGTGTCGGCCGCGGTCGACGGCGGCACGCGGCCGCGTACGACGGAGACGACCCGCACCAACGGACAGAGCTTCACGGGCTGGGTGCGCTAGCCGCGCCCACGGCCGCACCACTTCACTCACACCACGTCCCACCAGCGGGGACGTCCCAAGGACTCATGAGGACGGGACAGCCATGCCTTCTTTCGACACTCCCGAACCGATTTCGGTCACCGCCTACGTGTACGCCGGTTCCATCGGGTTCACCGCGGGCGACCGCCTCGACACCGTCGTCGAGGTGCGGCCACGCGACCCGAAGAAGGACCTGGACGTACGTACGGCCGACCAGACCGAGGTCACCTACGCGAGCGGCGTCCTGACGGTCACTACTCCCAAGGCCAACCTGCTCGGGCGCGGCGGCACCGTAGACGTGACGGTCGAACTGCCCGCGGGCTCGAACATCGACGTGACCGGCGCCGGGTCCCGTGTGCTCGGCGAGGGCCGGCTCGGCGAGGTCCGGGTGAAGACCTCGGCCGGCGACGTCCGCCTCGACACCACCGGCCCACTGCAACTGAAGGCGTCGCACGGCTCGGTCAGCGTGGAACGGGTCGAAGGCATGGCCGAGATCACCAGCAGCACCGGCAACGTGCGCGTCGGCCTGGTCGATGGCCCCGCCGTCCTGAAGAACTCGCACGGCACCACGGCTGTAGGCATCGTCACCGGCGAGCTGCGGGTGAGCGGCGCCAACGGCGCCATCGACATCGCGCGCGCCGAGGCCTCGGTCACCGCCACCACCACCAACGGCGGCCTTCGCGTCGCCGAAGTCGCCCGCGGCACCGTCCAGCTGGAGACCGCCAACGGTCCCATCGAGGTCGGCATTCGCGAGGGCACGGCCGCCTGGCTCGACGTCAGCTCCAACCGCGGGCAGGTACACAACGCGCTCCCCGCGTCCGAGGCCCCGGCGGAGACCGAGGACACCGTCAAGATCCGCGCCCGGACCAATTGGGGCAACATCGACATCCTCCGCGCCAAAGCCTGAGCACCGCCCCGCGAACTTGCCCGCTCCCCAGTCACTTCAGCCTCCGAACGGGAGGACTCCATGCCTTCATCTGTCATGCCCACATCCAGGCGGAGTGACGGTCAGCCGTCGCCGGCCGCCGTCTCCACCGTCGGCCTGCGCAAGTCGTACGGCGACAAGACCGTCCTCGACGGCATCGATCTGCGCGTCCCGGCCGGGTCCGTGTTCGCGCTGCTCGGGCCCAACGGCGCCGGCAAGACCACCGCCGTGAAGATCCTGTCCACGCTCATCACCGCCGACGGCGGCCAGGCCCAGGTAGCGGGCCACGACGTCGCCACGTCACCGGACGGGGTCCGTGCCGCGATCGGCGTCACCGGGCAGTTCTCCGCCGTCGACGGCCTGATCACCGGCGAGGAGAACATGCTCCTCATGGCGGACCTGCACCACCTGTCCAAGCCCGAGGGGCGCCGGGTCACCGCCGAGCTCCTGGAGCGGTTCGACCTCGTCGACGCCGCCAAGAAGCCCGCCCAGAGCTACTCCGGCGGCATGAAGCGCCGCCTCGACCTCGCCATGACCCTCGTCGGCGACCCGCGGATCATCTTCCTCGACGAGCCGACCACCGGCCTCGACCCGCGCAGCCGCCACAACATGTGGGGAATCGTCCGCGAGCTGGTCTCCGGAGGCGTCACCGTCTTCCTCACCACCCAGTACCTGGACGAGGCCGACGAGCTCGCCGACCGCATCGCCGTGCTCAACGACGGCAGGATCGCCGCCGAGGGCAGCGCCGAGGAGCTGAAGCGGCTCGTCCCGGGCGGACACGTCCGGCTCCGCTTCACCGATCCTGCGGCATACCAGTCCGCCGCCTCCGCCCTGCGCGAGGTCACCCGCGACGACGAGGCACTGGCGCTGCGGATCCCCAGCGACGGCAGCCAGCGCGAACTGCGCTCCCTCCTCGACTGGCTGGACTCGGCCGGCATCGAGGCGGACGAGCTGACCGTGCACACCCCCGACCTCGACGACGTGTTCTTCGCCCTGACCGGCGCCACCAACGTGCCCAGCCGGCCCAACCAGTCCAAGGAGACTGTCCGATGAGCGCCCTCTCCCTCGCCGTCCGCGACTCGTCCACGATGCTGCGCCGCAATCTGCTGCACGCGAGGCGCTACCCGTCCCTGACGCTGAATTTGCTGCTCACACCGGTCGTGCTGCTGCTTCTCTTCGTCTACATCTTCGGCGACGTGATGAGTGCGGGCATCGGGGACGGCGGGGCGGACCGCTCCGCGTACATCGCGTATCTCGTCCCGGGCATCCTGATGATGACCATCGGCGGCACCACGATCGGCAGCGCGGTGTCCGTCTCCATGGACATGAACGAGGGCATCATCGCCCGCTTCCGCACGATGGCGATCCACCGCGGGTCCGTGCTCATCGGGCACGTCGTCGGCAGCGTGCTGCAGTGCATCGCCGGCGTGGTCCTCGTCGGCGCCGTCGCCGTGGCCATCGGCTTCCGGTCCACGGACGCAACCGCCCTGGAGTGGCTGGCGGCGTTCGGGCTGCTCACGCTGTTCTCCCTGGCGCTCACCTGGATCGCGGTCGGCATGGGCTTGATCAGCCCGAACGCCGAGGCGGCCAGCAACAACGCGCTGCCGCTGATCTTCCTGCCGCTCATCTCCAGCACCTTCGTCCCGGTCGACGCGATGCCGGGCTGGTTCCAGCCGATCGCCGAGTACCAGCCGTTCACCCCGGCCATCGAGACCCTGCGCGGACTGCTGCTCGGCACCGAGATCGGCAACAACGGGTGGATCGCGATCGCCTGGTGCGTCGGCCTGACCGTGCTCGGCTACCGCTGGTCGACGGCGTCGTTCAACCGCGACCCGAAGTAGGCGAGATGAGCGCGCGGGCTGCTTCCCACCGCGGAGCCTCGTCGCGCATCGGCTTGTTGCACGCGTACTCACGCAGGGCCCGGCGCACGGGGCGTGTCCGCTGGTAGCGGCGACCGCCGCCTCGTCGGTCAGGTGCTCAGCGACGTAGTCACGGAAGTCGTCCAGCAGTTCTTACGGGGCAGGTCGACGAGCAACCCGAGCACCAACCGCCCAGCCGGGCACCGTGGTTCGACCCGATCGGGTGGCCGTCGCCGAAGTGGTGAGGCGGGGTGGCCGACAGCCGGCAGCGCCGATAGCGTAACCGCGTGGACCAGGATGAACGGCTACTGCACGCCTCGTCGTTCGGCGCAGCGGCGGTCGCATACGCCGAGCACCGTCCGGACTACGCGCAGGCCGCGGTGCGCTGGGCGCTCGAGCCCGCTCCCGGCTCGCGCGTGCTCGACCTCGGCGCCGGAACCGGCAAGCTGACCGCCACGCTGGTCGCGCTGGGTGCCGAAGTCCTTGCAGTCGAGCCCGACCCGGCGATGCTGACCGAACTGCGCCGCTCGCTGCCGGCTGTCCGTGCCCTGTCGGGTAGTGCCGAGGCGATACCGCTGCCGGACGCGTCCGTCGATGCCGTGCTGGCCGGCAACGCCATGCATTGGTTCGACATGGCCGTCGCTGGAACCGAGATCGCCAGGGTCCTGGCACCAAGCGGCATCCTGGCCGGTCTGTGGAACGTCATGGACGACCGGGTCGAGTGGGTTGCCGGGCTCGCGCGGGTCAGCGGGAGCGCGGCCATCGGCCCGCGTGACACGCCCACCGGCTGGCGCGCCGAGACGGCAGACATGCACCTTCCAAAGACCGACGTGGCCGCCCGGTTCGGCTCGCCGGAGCAGGCCGAGTTCCCGCACGGGCAGCGCCGCACCGCCGACTCCCTCGTCGCGACCATCGCGACACGCGCGGGGGTGCTGGTGATGCCGGAACAGGAACAAGAGGCCACGCTGGGCCGGATCCGCGCATTCCTCGCGAGTGGACCGGAGACCGCCCGCGGCGAGTTCACCCTCCCGATGCTGACCGGCGTGCTGCGCGTCCGGCGGCTGTGAAGCATCACACGGAAACCTTCGGTGACGCCCCTTGGACCGCCGCCCGTGTGGATACTTTGCGGAGGCCGGGGCAACCGCGACTGCCCGGTCGGCGGCAACTGCGTCCCACGACGTAACCGACTCGATCCCGTACGCGCCCGTACGCGCTGTGAACCACTGCGTCGGGTGCCTTGTCGTGCCGTGGCACCTCGGTGGCCTGCCTGACGATCCCGCGCCGACACGCCTTCGGCCGCTCCCGTCCTGCCCGTCAGCGGCCGAGGGCGGCCCCGGTGCTGCCCCAGTGCTGCCCCAGTGCTGCCCCGGTGCGGTTCTGCCCGCAGTCTCGGACGCACCGCTGACCAGGCATCCTCCTGCCCATCAGCGTCGCGTTATGGGTCGGGGGCTTCCCGTCAAGCATCCGTCAGTGAGGGGCCCCGCACCCGCTCGGGCGGGCATAGCTTCATCGAAGCGCCCGGCCGATCCGACCGCGCGGCGCACGTCGCCTTCTTCGAGGAGCCGCACCATGTCTCCAGTCGAGCATTCCGAGGACCCCGAGCCTTCTGAACGCTTCCCGGCCGGACTTCTCTTCGTCCCCGTCCGGTCGGGGCCCGCGGGCTGTACGGCCCGGTTCTTCCGCACCCCCCTCGGCGGCCGTACGGCCGTCGGCTTCACCTCAGCGGCGAAACTCACCGCCACACTGGGCCCGGACCAGGCCTCCATCAGGCTCTCCGAACCCGCGCTGCGCGCTCTCGCCGCGCCTCTGGGAGTCACCGCCCTCACCGTCGACCCGCAGTTCTCCGCCCCCTCGGCCGACCGCACCGCGGCCACGGCCCGTGAGCGCGAGAACTCCTGGCGCCGCTGGCATCCCCAGCACGTCGGCGCCCTGCGGGTGACCGGCGCCGCCGCCGTCGTCGCGTGCCTGAACCTGCTGATCGGCTGAGGAGGCGTCATGTCCATTCAGGAACTGTCCGCTCAGGAACTCCACCCGGCACCCGGGACCGACAGCCCCGGCGAAGCAGCCCACGCCGACGCGCGAGACGCCGAAGGCCTCTCCGTCTGGCCCCGCTCCGCCCGCCCCGAACCCCACGGGGACGTCTCCGTCGGCGGTGTCTCCCTCGCCGAGGCCGCCGACCGCTTCGGCACCCCGGTCTACGTCCTCGACGAGCACGAGGTCCGCGAGCGCTGCCGCACGTATCGCACCGCGTTCCCCGACGCCGACATCGTCTACGCCGCCAAGGCGTTCCTGTGCCGGGCCATGGCCCACTGGGTCCAGGAAGAGGGCCTGGGCCTGGACGTCTGCTCCGCCGGGGAACTCGCGCTCGCCGTCACCACCGGCTTCCCGCCGGAGAAGATCGTGATGCACGGCAACGCCAAGAGCCCCGAGGACCTCCGCACAGCCCTCCGGCTCGGTGTCGGACGCATCGTCGTGGACAGCACCTCCGAAATCGCCCGGCTCGCCGCGATCACACCCGCCGGGACCCGCCAGCCGGTGATGGTGCGCGTGGTGCCCGGCATCGCGGCCGGCGGACACGCCAAGGTACGCACCGGCACCGACGACCAGAAGTTCGGTCTGTCGCTCACGGACGGCTCCGCGCAGCACGCCGTCACCCGGATACTCGACCAGCCGCATCTCGAACTCGTCGGCCTGCACTGCCACATCGGCTCACAGGTTGCCGCCGTGAAACCGTACGTCGCGGCGGTGCGGCGCATGGTCGGACTGCTGGCCCGCATCCGCGACCAGCACGGCATCGCCCTCCCCCAGCTGAACATCGGCGGCGGCCACGCCATCGCCTACCGCCCCGGCGAGGAGCACCTGAACATCTCCGTCCTGGCCGGGCGGGTCCGCGCCGAGCTGGAGGACGGCTGCGCCCGCGCCGGACTGCCCGTGCCCCGGCTCACCCTCGAACCCGGCCGGGCCATCGTCGGCCCCGCCGGCGTCGCCGTCTACCGGGTGCTGGCCGTCAAACGCACCGGCGCGCACACCTTCGTCGCGGTCGACGGCGGTATGAGCGACAACCCCAGGCCCGCGCTGTACGGAGTGCGGTACGCGCCCCGGCTCATCGGCCGCCCCTCCTCCGCACCGCCCCGCCTCGTCACCGTCGTGGGCCGCCACTGCGAAGCAGGTGACATCCTCGCGGACGAAGTGGCGCTCCCGGGCGACGTACACCCCGGCGACCTCCTCGCCGTCCCGGCGGCCGGCGCGTACCACCTGTCCATGGCGTCCGGGTACAACCTCGTCGGCCGCCCGCCGGTGGTCGCGGTGTCGGACGGCATCGCGCGTGTGCTCGTACGGCGTGAGTCGCTGGACGACATGAGCCGCCGGGACGTCGGGCTGTAACACCGAGTCCCTTCCCTGGACCTCCGCCGAGCTCCACCTCGGCGGAGGACTGCCCGTTGTACACCACGGGCAGTCCGAAAGATCACTGAATGCCCCCTATCTGCATACCTCTATGTGTGAGGACGAGGTCTCGATGACCGTCGAAAACACCGTCGGCCTGATCGTGGCCGTCTCACTGCTCGCCTACCTCGTGGTAGCCCTGATCAAGCCGGAGAAGTTCTGATGTCCGCTCCCGCCGAGACCCGGCCCGCGCCCGTACCGGACTCCCCTCCGCCCGGCCCCGGGCAGCCGCGCCGGGTCGGCGCCGGAATGCTCGATCCGACGCAGCTGTGGCGCGCGCTCCCCCAGGCGCTGCGCAAGTTGAATCCGGTGACCCTGTTCCGCAACCCGGTCATGTTCGTGACCGAGGTCGGCGCCGCCCTCACCACCGGCATCGCGGTCTTCCACCCCAGCCTCTTCGCGTGGCTGATCACCGGCTGGTTGTGGCTGACGGTGGTCTTCGCCAACCTCGCCGAGGCCGTGGCCGAGAGCCGCGGCAAGGCACAGGCCGACTCGCTGCGCAGGACCCGGCAGCAGACCACCGCCTGGCGCCTCGCGGGCTGGGAGCCCGGGGCAACTCAGGACGCCTACCTCGAAGAGGCCGTCGCAGCGTCCGAGTTGAGGCGCGGCGACATCGTGTCCGTACCGGCCGGGGAGCTGATCCCCGGCGACGGCGACGTCATCCAGGGCGCCGCGAGCGTCGACGAGTCGGCGATCACCGGTGAGTCCGCGCCGGTCATCCGCGAGTCGGGCGGCGACCGCAGCGCGGTCACCGGCGGCACCCGGGTGCTCTCCGACCACCTCGTCGTACGGATCACCCAGGAGCCCGGGGAGAGCTTCCTGGACCGGATGATCTCCCTGGTCGAGGGTGCCAACCGGCAGAAGACCCCCAACGAGCTGGCGCTGAACCTGCTGCTGGTCATGCTGACCTTCGTGTTCCTGGTCGCGGTCGTGACCCTGCAGCCGATGGCGATCTTCTCCAAGGACGCGATGGCCGCCGCGCACGACACCGCGGCGCTGACCGCGAACGGTGTCACCGCCATCGTCCTCGTCTCGCTGCTGGTCTGTCTGATCCCCACCACGATCGGCGCGCTGCTCTCGGCGATCGGCATCGCGGGCATGGACCGGCTGGTGCAGCGCAACGTCCTGGCCATGTCCGGCAGGGCGGTCGAGGCGGCCGGCGACGTCAACACCTTGCTGCTCGACAAGACCGGCACGATCACCTTCGGCAACCGGCGGGCGAGCGCGTTCCTCCCGGTCGGGGCGGTCCCCATGGAGCGACTGGCGCAGGCCGCGCTCCTTTCCAGCTTGGCCGACGAGACGCCGGAGGGTCGTTCCATCGTCGAATTCGCCTACGAGAAGCACGAGTTGACCGAGCGGGTCACGAACGGCGCCGAGTGGGTGCCGTTCACCGCCGCCACCCGCATGTCGGGAGTCGACCTTCCCAGCGGGCAACGGCTGCGCAAGGGCGCGGCGGCATCGGTGGCGGCGTGGGTGCGCGAGCAGGGCGGCGAGGTTCCGCACGCACTGGAGGCGACCGTCCAACAGGTCTCCGCGTCAGGCGGTACGCCGCTGGCCGTGGCGCAGTCCACGAGCGACGGCCGGGCCGAGGTACTCGGTGTCGTCCACCTCAAGGACGTCGTCAAGCCCGGCCTGCGCGAACGCTTCGACGAGCTGCGCCGGATGGGCATCCGTACGGTGATGATCACCGGCGACAACCCGATGACCGCCAAGGCGATCGCCGAGGAGGCGGGAGTCGACGACTTCCTGGCCGAGGCCACGCCCGAGGACAAGCTGGAGCTGATCAAGCGGGAGCAGGCCGGCGGTCACCTCATCGCGATGACGGGCGACGGCACGAACGACGCACCGGCGCTCGCGCAGGCGGACGTGGGCGTGGCGATGAACACGGGCACGTCGGCCGCCAAGGAGGCCGGCAACATGGTCGACCTCGACTCCGACCCCACGAAGATCATCGAGATCGTCGAGATCGGCAAGCAACTCCTCATCACCCGGGGCGCGCTCACGACCTTCTCGATCGCCAACGACATCGCCAAGTACTTCGCGATCCTGCCCGCGATGTTCGCCGCGGTGTACCCGGGCCTCGACCGGCTCAACATCATGGCTCTGCACTCGCCGCTGTCCGCGATCCTCTCCGCGGTCGTCTTCAACGCGGTGGTCATCGTGGCGCTGATCCCGCTCGCCCTGCGCGGTGTCCGCTATCGGCCGAGCAGCGCCTCCGCCCTGCTCACCCGCAACCTGTGGATCTACGGACTCGGCGGCGTGGTCGCCCCGTTCCTGGCCATCAAGTTCATCGACTTCGCCCTCGTCCAGTTCATCCCGGGGATCTGACCATGACACGCATCCCGCACTGGCTCGCCCAGCACATCGCAGCACTCCGGGTGGTCCTCGTCCTGACTCTCCTGACCGGCCTGGCCTATCCGCTGGCCATGGTGGCCGCGGCCCAAGTCCCCGGACTCGACGGCAAGTCGGAGGTCACCGGCGCCGACGGCAAACCGGCCGGATCCTCACTCATCGGCCAGTCCTTCACCGACGCCAAGGGCAACCCCGTCAAGAAGTACTTCCAGTCCCGGCCCTCCAACGCCGGTACCGGATACGACGCCACGGCGTCCGGAGCCGGCAACCAGGGCCCCGAGTCCGTCGTCGACACGAAGGACAAGCCGAGCCTGCTCACCCTGGTGTGCGGGCGCAGCAAGGCGGTCGGCGACCTCGAAGGCGTCGACGGTTCGCGCCCGTACTGCACGGACGACGGTGTCGGCGCGGTTCTCGGCGTCTTCCACGAGGGTGGCACGAGCGGTCGTGTCACCAAGGTGGTCAGCCTCGACCAGGCCTGCCCCGCGCTGCCGTTCCTCGCCACGTACAAGGGGGTTCGTGTCTCGTGCGCGAAGCCCGGCGCGGACTACAGCCACGCCGTGACCGTCCCCGTGCGCGGCGACGCCCCGGCGAACCCGGTCGTTCCCGCCGACGCGGTCACCGCGAGCGGCAGCGGCCTCGACCCGCACATCAGCCCGGCGTACGCGAAGCTCCAGGCGCCGCGCGTCGCACGCGAGCGGGGCGCGACCGTGGCCGACGTACGGGGGCTGATCGCGAAGTACACCACCGGGCGTGCGCTCGGTGTGCTCGGCGAGCCGGGCGTCAATGTCGTCGAGCTGAACATCGCGCTCGACCGCAAGTACCCGACGACCGCGGCATCCGCGTCGTCTCCGAAGCAGGGAGCCTGATCATGGCGGCCTGGATCCAGGCATCGATCATTCTCGCCGTGGTCGTGGGGCTGCACGTCCCGCTCGGCGACTACATGGCCCGCGCCCTCGACGGCGGGAAGCACTGGAGGGGAGAGAAGACCCTCTATCGCGTCTGCGGAATCGACCCGGACAAGGAACAGACCTGGCGGCACTACCTCACCGCCCTGCTCGCCTTCTCCGTCATGAGCGTCGCGGCGCTCTTCGCCCTCTTCACCCTTCAGGGCAAGCTGCCCTGGTCGACGGGTCACGAGGGCATGCCGTGGCGGCTCGCGCTGCACACCGCCGTCTCGTTCACGACCAACACCAGCTGGCAGAACTACGCCGGTGAGTCCACCACCGGCCATCTCGCCGTCATGGCGGGCCTGGGCGTCCAGGCGTTCGCGTCGGCGGCGGTCGGCATCTGCGTCGCCCTCGCCCTGGTCCGGGGCCTGGTCCGACGGTCCACGGACGACCTCGGCAACTTCTGGGTCGACCTGCTGCGCACGATCTTCCGCATCCTGCTGCCGATGGCGGTCGTCGGCGGCCTGATCCTGATGGCGGGCGGTGTCATCCAGAGCCTCGGCGGCGGACACACCGTCACCACGGTCGCGGGTGCCAGGCAGACGATCCTCGACGGGCCGGTGGGCTCCTGGGAACCGATCAAGCTGTTCACCGGTGACGGCGGTGGCGTCTTCAACGCCAACAGCGCCCACCCCTTCGAGAACCCGAGCGCCTGGACGAACGCCTTCGAGATCGTGTTGATGCTGCTCATCCCGACGGCCTGCGTGCGCATGTTCGGCCGGATGATCGGCAGCCTGAAGCAGAGCTGGACCCTGCTCACGGTCGTCGGCATCCTCTTCGGCCTGCTCCTCGCCGCGGGCACGCTCGCGCAGAGCGCCCACACCGGCACGGTCACCCAGGCGGTCGGCGGATCGTACGAGGGCACCGAGACCCGCTTCGGCATCCCCGGCTCGACGCTCTTCGGCGTGGGGGCCACGGGCTCCGCGGACGGCGCGGCCAACTCCTCGTACGACAGCTTCTCCAGCCTCGGCGGCGGTGTGCTGCTGTCCGCGATGATGCTCGGCGAGATCGCCCCCGGCGGCACCGGCAGCGGGCTCTACGGCCTGATCATGGTGGTCCTGGTGGCCGTCTTCCTCGGCGGTCTGATGGTCGGCCGCACGCCCGAATACCTGCGCAAGCGGATCGGGTACGGCGAGATGCGGTGGGTGGTCGTGTACGCGCTGATCCCGCCGACCGTGATCCTCGCGTGCACGGGTGTCGCGCTCGCCTTCGACGACGGCCAGACCTCGATGGGGAACCCTGGAGCACACGGCCTGACCGAACTCATCTACGCGTACACCAGCAACACCAACAGCAACGGCAGCGCGATGGCCGGCTTCAACGGCGCCACCGACTTCCACAACCTGCTGATGGTGTTCGCGATGCTGGCAGGGCGGTATCTCCCGATGGTCGCCGTGCTGGCCCTGGCCGGACGCCTCGCCAAGCAGCAGCCGGGCGTCGTCACGGTCGGCACGCTGCGCGCCCAGGGCGTCAACTTCGTCGTCCTGGCCACCGCCGCGGCCGTCGTCCTGGCACTGCTCAACTTCCTTCCGGCGCTGTCGCTCGGCACGATCGCCGACGGCCTGCTGTAGCGGCCCGAGCACCGGCTGAGCCTGCGATCCCTCACAGGCTCAGCCGGTACGGCACGACACACACGACCACGTCGGCCTGCTGGCCGAGGCGGGAGTGCTGGAGGTCGCCGACGAACAGCGGGTGCACGGTGCCGTCGAGCGCCGCTACCGGCTGCGTCGAACGCGGGCGAAGATCGATCCGGAAACGGCCGCGTCGATGTCCCTGGAAGAGCACCGCCACGCGTTCGCGGGGGCCATGGCCGCCCTGCTCGCCGAATTCAACGCCTACCTCGACCGGGGTCACGCCGACCCGACCGCCGACTCGGTGGGCTACATCCAGGTCCCGCTCTGGCTCAGCCAGGACGAACTCGCCGAACTCATCAGCGAGGTGCGCGGCGCCATCGTGTCCAGAATGGACAACAAACCCGCACCGGACCGGGGCCTTCACCTGCTGAGCCCGATCCTGTTCCCGTTCGAGGAACGACCACAGCAGGACTGACAGCGTGCCGACCACCCGCCGGCCACGTCCCATTCGCCCCTATCCGGAGCGCTAAGAGGTGGCAGTCACCGGAAGGTCGGGGCGGACCGGCTCGATGCCGGACGCCGCCGGGACGGTGAGGACCATGGTGAGGCCGCCGCCGGGGGTGTCCTCGGCGGCGAGGGTGCCGCCCATCGCCTCGGCGAAGCCACGCGCGACCGCGAGGCCAAGACCGACGCCCGCGCCACGGGGAGCGTCGCCGTAGCGCTGGAAGGGTTCGAAGATGCGGTCCTTGGCCTCGTCGGGGACCCCGGGACCACGGTCCACCACCCGTACCTCCACCCGGTCGGCCATGGCGCTCGCCGCGACCAGGACCGGTGCGCCCGCCGGGCTGTACTTCACCGCGTTCTCCACGAGGTTGGCGACCGACCGCTCCAGCAGGCCGGGATCGACGGCGACCATCGGCAGCGTCTCGGGGATGTCCAGCGTCACGCTGTCCTCGGGGACCCCGCCGAGCGCCATCGGCACCACCTCGTCGAGGTCGATCTCGCGGATCAGCGGAGTGACCGTGCCCGTCTGGAGCCGGGACATGTCCAGCAGGTTGCCCACCAGGTTGTCGAGGCGGTCCGCACCCTCTTCGATGCCTTCGAGGAGTTCCGCCCGGTCCTCCTCCGACCAGGCCACATCATCTGACCTGAGCGAGGAGACCGCTGCCTTTATCCCGGCCAGCGGGGTACGCAGGTCGTGACTGACCGCGGCCAGCAGTGCCGTGCGGATGCGGTTGCCCTCGGCCAGCGCACGGGACTGGTCGGCCTGGGACTGCAGCCGCTGCCGGTCCAGGACCACCGCGGCCTGGGCGGCGAACGCGGCGAGCACCCGCCGGTCCTCCGCCGGCAGCACCCGCCCCGAGAGCGCCAGTGCCATGCGGTCGCTGACCGGCATGTCGACGTCCGCGTCCTCCGGCCGTGCGACCGCCGTTCGCGTGCCCACGCTGCCCGCGCAGGTCCACGGATCGACGTCACTGGCCCGCTCCAGCAGTGCGACCGACTCCATGCCGAAGGTCTCCCGGACCCGTTCCAGCAGGGCCTCCAGGCTGGTCTCGCCGCGCAGCACGCTGCCCGCCAGAACGGAGAGGATCTCCGACTCGGCGCGCAGCCGGGCCGCCTGGTGCGTACGCCGCGCCGCGAGATCCACCACGGAGGCAACCGACACGGCCACGCCGACGAAGATCGCGATGGCGACGATGTTCTTGGGGTCGGCGATCGTCAGGGTGTGGACGGGCGGGGTGAAGAACCAGTTCAGCAGCAGGGAACCCACCACCGCCGAGGCCAGCGCCGGGTAGAGGCCGCCCAGTAGGGCGGCGGCCACGGTCATCGCCAGGAACAGCAGCATGTCGTTGGCCAGGCCGACTTCGGGCGCGACGCCGGTCAGCAGCAGGGTGAGCAGGGCCGGCCCGGCGACGCCGACCAGCCAGCCCCAGACGACCCGGGACCGGCCGAGCCGCGCACTCCGGGCCATGGGCAGTCCGCGTCCCTTGCCCGCCTCGTCGTGGGTGATCAGGTGGACGTCGAGGTCGGGACCCGAGTCGCGGGCCACCGTCGCGCCGACACCGGGTCCGAAAACGTACTGCCAACCCTTGCGGCGCGACACGCCAAGGACGATCTGTGTGGCATTGACGCCGCGCGCGAAGTCCAGGAGCGCCGTCGGTATGTCTTCCCCGATGACGTGGTGGAAGGTGCCGCCCAGGTCCTCCACGAGCGTGCGCTGGACGGCCAGTTCCTTCGGTGACGCGGAAGTCAGGCCGTCGCTGCGGGCGATGTAGACGGCCAGCACCTCGCCGCCCGCGCCCTTCTCCGCTAGGCGCACGGCACGGCGGATCAGCGTGCGACCCTCGGGGCCGCCGGTGAGGCCGACGACGATCCGCTCACGGGAGCCCCAGATCTTCGAGACCTGGTGCTCGCTGCGGTACTCGGTCAGGTACTCGTCGACCCGGTCGGCCACCCACAGCAGGGCGAGTTCACGCAGGGCGGTGAGGTTGCCGGGCCGGAAGTAGTTGGACAGGGCCGCGTCGACCTTGTCGGGCTTGTAGATGTTGCCGTGCGCCATACGGCGGCGCAGCGCGGGCGGTGACATGTCGACCAGTTCGATCTGGTCCGCCCGGCGTACGACCTCGTCCGGGACGGTCTCCTGCTGCCGGATGCCGGTGATGGACTCGACGACGTCGCCCAGTGACTCCAGGTGCTGGATGTTGACCGTGGAGATGACGTCGATGCCGGCGGCGAGGAGTTCCTCGACGTCCTGCCAGCGCTTGGTGTTGCGGGAGCCGGGGATGTTCGTGTGGGGCAGTTCGTCGACCAGGGCCACCTGGGGCTGCCGTGCGAGCACCGCGTCCACATCCATCTCCGTGAAGACGGTGCCGCGATACTCCAGTTCCTTGCGAGGGATCTGCTCCAGGCCGTGCAGCATCACCTCGGTGCGCGGCCGGTGGTGGTGTTCCACGAAGGCGACGACGCAGTCGGTGCCCCGCTCGACCCGGCGGTGCGCCTCGGAGAGCATCGCGTACGTCTTGCCGACCCCCGGTGCCGCACCGAGGTAGATCCGAAGCTTGCCGCGTGCCATCTTCTCTTCTCTTCGTCTCCACGGGCGGGGCCGTGGGGTGCCGGGGCCGGTCTCGAAAGGGATTCGGTCAAGGATCAGGTCAGGGACTCGGCCAGGAATCCGGGTGGGAACTCATCCAGAGGCTCAGCTTTCGAAGCGGTATCCCATGCCCGGCTCGGTGATGAGGTAGCGGGGGTGGGCGGGGTCAGCCTCAAGTTTGCGGCGGAGTTGGGCCATGTAGACCCGCAGGTAGTTGGTCTTGTTGCTCTGGCTGACTCCCCATACCTCCGCCAGCAGGTGTCTCTGTGTGATGAGCCGGCCGGGGTTGGTGACCAGGATCTCCAGCAGATGCCACTCGGTCGGTGTGAGGCGTACGTCGTGCCCGGCGCGGGTGGCCTTCTTGGCGAGCAGGTCGATGGTGAATCCGTCCGTCGTGACGAGCGTCGTCTCGGGGGCCAGCGGAACGTCGTCCGTGCGGCGGACGGCGGCGCGCAGTCGGGCGAGGAGTTCGTCCATGCTGAACGGCTTGGTGATGTAGTCGTCGGCGCCCGCGTCCAGGGCCGCGACCTTCTCGTCGGAGGCCCGGCGGGCGGACAGCACGAGGATCGGTACGCGGGTCCAGCCGCGCAGGGCCTTGATGACGTCCGTGCCGTCCATGTCGGGCAGGCCGAGGTCGAGCAGGACCACGTCGGGCTGCCGGGCGGCGGCGATGCGCAGTGCGGTGGTGCCGTCGGGGGCGGGGTCCACGCCGTACTTGCGGGCCTGCAGGTTGATCACGAGGGCCCGGACGAGCTGAGGGTCGTCCTCCACCACCAGTACCCGGGTCATCAGTGTGCGCCTTTCCTGTCGTACGGCGGGCCGGAACCATACGGAACCGGCCTCGTGAACGCGGGAGTTGACGAACCGGGGTCTGTTCCCCGTCCGCCAACTCCCGCGCGGTGCGCCTAAGGCCATCAGCTCTTCGCCACAAGTCCCTTGAGCGCGATGTTGAGCTCCAGGACGTTGACGCGGGGCTCGCCGATGAAGCCGAGGGTGCGGCCGTCGGTGTGCTCGTCGACCAGCTTCTGCACCTGGGCGACGGGCAGGCCGTTGTTCTCCGCGATCCGGTGCACCTGGATGTCGGCGTACTTCGGGGAGATGTCCGGGTCCAGGCCCGAGCCGGAGGAGGTGACCGCGTCGGCGGGCACGTCGGAGGGCTTGACCGTGTAGCCGTTCACCGAGTTGTCCTTGATGACGGCGGCCTTGGCGTCCTTGACCCACTTGATCAGGTCGGCGTTGTCACCCGAACGGTTGGTGGCGCCCGACAGGATCAGCTTGTACTGCGTGTTGACGCTGTTGGCGCCCAGCCCGTTCGCGGGGCGGCCCTGGAACCACTTCAGGTCGGCGTCCGGGGTCTCCTGGCCCTTCTTCAGCGGCAGGTTGTAGGACTGGCCGATCAGCGAGGAACCGACGACCTTGCCGTTCGCCTTGATCTCCGAGCCGTTCGCCTGGTCGGAGAACAGGCCCTGGGCCACGCCGGTGATGGCCAGCGGGTAGAGCACCCCGCAGACGACGGTGAGCACGAGCAGGGCCCGCAGGCCCGCCCAGAGCAACCGGGCAGTGTTCGTAACCGAGTTGTTCATAGCCGATCAGCCGATTCCGGGGATGAGGGAGATGAGCAGGTCGATGATCTTGATGCCGATGAAGGGGGCGATCAGGCCGCCGATGCCGTAGATCCCGAGGTTGCGCCGCAGCATCTTGTCGGCACTCACCGGCCGGTACTGCACACCCCGCAGAGCGAGCGGCACCAGCGCGATGATGATCAGCGCGTTGAAGATGACCGCGGACAGGATCGCCGAGTCGGGCGAGGACAGGTGCATGATGTTCAGCTTGTCCAGGCCCGGGTAGACCGCGGCGAACAGCGCCGGGATGATCGCGAAGTACTTCGCGACGTCGTTGGCGATGGAGAACGTCGTCAGCGCGCCCCGGGTGATGAGGAGCTGCTTGCCGATCTCGACGATCTCGATGAGCTTGGTCGGGTTCGAGTCGAGGTCGACCATGTTGCCGGCCTCCTTCGCGGCCGACGTACCCGTGTTCATCGCCACGCCCACGTCCGCCTGCGCCAGCGCCGGGGCGTCGTTCGTGCCGTCACCGGTCATCGCGACGAGCTTGCCGCCCGCCTGCTCCCGCTTGATGAGCGCCATCTTGTCCTCGGGAGTCGCCTCCGCGAGGAAGTCGTCGACGCCCGCCTCGTCCGCGATCGCCTTGGCCGTCAGCGGGTTGTCACCCGTGATCATGATGGTCTTGATGCCCATCCGGCGCAGCTCGTCGAACCGCTCCCGCATGCCCTCCTTGACAACGTCCTTCAGGTGGATGACCCCGAGGATGCGCGCGCCTTCGGTGTCCTCGACGGCCACCAGCAGCGGCGTGCCGCCCGCCTCCGAGATCCGGCCCGCGAGGGTGTCGGCGTCCGCGGACACCTCGCCGCCCCGCTCCTGGACCCAGGCGATGACCGAACCGGCCGCGCCCTTGCGGATCTTGCGTCCGTCGACGTCCACACCCGACATACGGGTCTGCGCGGTGAAGGCGATCCACTCGGCCCCGGACAACTCGCCCTGGTGCCGCTCGCGCAGCCCGTACTTCTCCTTCGCCAGCACGACGATGGAGCGGCCCTCGGGCGTCTCGTCGGCCAGCGACGACAGCTGCGCGGCGTCGGCCACCTCGGCCTCCGTCGTCCCCGACACCGGCACGAACTCGGAGGCCTGACGGTTGCCGAGGGTGATGGTGCCGGTCTTGTCCAGCAGCAGCGTGGAGACGTCACCGGCGGCCTCGACCGCACGGCCGGACATGGCCAGGACGTTGCGCTGGACCAGCCGGTCCATGCCCGCGATACCGATCGCCGAGAGCAGCGCGCCGATCGTCGTCGGGATCAGGCAGACCAGCAGGGCCACCAGGACGACCATCGTGAGGTGCGTGCCCGCGTAGTCGGCGAACGGCGGCAGGGTCGCCACCGCGAGCAGGAAGACGATCGTGAGCGACGCGAGCAGGATGTTCAGCGCGATCTCGTTCGGCGTCTTCTGCCGGGCCGCGCCCTCGACCAGAGCGATCATCCGGTCGATGAAGGTCTCGCCGGGCTTCGTCGTGATCTTGATGACGATCCGGTCGGAGAGGACCTTCGTACCACCGGTCACCGCGCTGCGGTCGCCGCCGGACTCGCGGATGACCGGGGCCGACTCACCGGTGATGGCCGACTCGTCGACGCTCGCCACACCCTCGACGACGTCACCGTCACCGGGGATGATGTCGCCCGCCTCACAGACGACCAGGTCGCCGACGCGCAGTTCGGTGCCCGGCACCTCCTCCTCGGACGTGCCGTCCGAGGAGAGCCGGCGCGCCACCGTGTCCGTCTTCGCCTTGCGCAGGGTGTCCGCCTGCGCCTTGCCGCGGCCCTCGGCCACCGCCTCCGCCAGGTTGGCGAAGATCACGGTCAGCCACAGCCAGGCACTGATCGCCCAGCCGAACCAGTCACCCGGGGCCTTGAAGGAGAAGACCGTCGTCAGGACCGACCCGACCAGCACCACGAACATGACGGGCGACTTGACCATCACCCGCGGGTCGAGCTTGCGGAAGGCGTCCGGCAGCGACTTCAGCAACTGCTTCGGGTCGAACAGACCCGCGCCGACACGGCTTTCGTCAGTCTTGTGGCCGGTCGGCACGTCACTGTGCGGCGCCCGGGTCGGAGTGACTGTGGACATCGAGTCCTCTTCTGAAGGCGAATCTGTGCGAGTGGTCAAGACGCCAGCCCCTCGGCCAGCGGACCCAGCGCGAGCGCCGGGAAGTAGGTCAGACCGGTGATGATCAGGATGGCGCCCACCAACAGGCCGGTGAACAGCGGCTTTTCGGTGCGCAGGGTGCCCGCGGTGGCCGGGACCGGCTTCTGCTCGGCGAGCGAACCGGCCAGCGCCAGCACGAACACCATCGGCAGGAAGCGGCCGAGCAGCATCGCGATGCCGATCGTGCTGTTGAACCACTGCGTGTCGGCGTTCAGGCCCGCGAAGGCCGAGCCGTTGTTGTTGGCGCCGGAGGAGTAGGCGTACAGGATCTCGGAGAAGCCGTGCGCCCCGCTGTTGGTCATGGAGTGGCCCGGAGTCGGCAGGGCCATCGCCGCGGCGGTGAAGACGAGCACCAGCGCCGGGGTGATGAGGATGTAGCAGGCCGCGAACTTGATCTCGCGGGTGCCGATCTTCTTGCCCAGGTACTCGGGCGTGCGCCCGACCATCAGACCCGCGATGAACACCGCGATGATCGCCATGATCAGCATGCCGTAGAGACCGGAACCGGTACCACCCGGCGCGATCTCGCCGAGCTGCATGCCCAGGATGGTGATACCGCCGCCGAGGCCGGTGAACGAGGAGTGGAAGGAGTCCACCGCACCCGTCGAGGTCAGGGTGGTCGACACCGCGAAGATCGACGAGGCGCCGACACCGAAGCGGTTCTCCTTGCCCTCCATCGCGCCGCCCGCGATCTGGAACGCCGGACCGTGGTGGGCGAACTCGGTCCACATCATCAGGGCGATGAAGCCGAGCCAGATCGTGGCCATCGTCGCCAGGATCGCGTAGCCCTGCTTCAGGCTGCCGACCATACGGCCGAAGGTGCGGGTCAGCGCGAACGGAATGACCAGCAGCAGGAAGATCTCGAACAGGTTCGAGAACGGGGTGGGGTTCTCGAAGGGGTGCGCGGAGTTGGCGTTGAAGTAACCGCCACCGTTGGTACCCACCTCCTTGATGGCCTCCTGCGAAGCGACCGCACCGCCGTTCCACTGCTGCGAACCGCCCATGAACTGGCCCACCGAGTGGATCCCGGAGAAGTTCTGGATCGCACCGCACGCGACCAGGACGATCGCGGCGACCACCGAGAGCGGCAGCAGGATACGGACCGTACCGCGCACCAGGTCGGCCCAGAAGTTGCCCAGCTCACCGGTACGGGAGCGCGAGAAGCCGCGCACCAGCGCCACGGCGACGGCGATACCGACCGCGGCGGAGACGAAGTTCTGCACCGCCAGGCCGCCGGTCTGCACGACATGGCCCATGGCCTGCTCGCCGTAGTACGACTGCCAGTTGGTGTTGGTGACGAACGACGCGGCGGTGTTGAACGCCTGGTCCGGGTCGATCGCGGCAAAGCCGAGCGAGCCGGGCAGATGACCCTGGAGGCGCTGCAGCAGGTAGAGGAAGAGGACACTGACCGCGGAGAAGGCGAGGACGCCGCGCAGGTACGCGGGCCAGCGCATCTCCGTGTTCGGATTGGCGCCGATGCCCTTGTAGATCCACTTCTCCACACGCCAGTGCTTGTCGGAGGAGTAGACCTTGGCCATGTAGTCGCCAAGGGGGACGTAGGCGAGGGCCAGCGCCGCTATGAGCGCGAGCAGCTGAAGCACGCCGGCAAGAACGGGACTCATATCGAGGCTCAGAACCTCTCCGGGAAGATCAGGGCGAGGACGAGATAGCCCAGCAGGGCGACGGCCACGACCAGGCCGACAATGTTCTCGGCGGTCACAGCTTCGTCACCCCCTTGGCGACGAGGGCCACCAGCGCGAACACCGCGATCGTGGTGACGACGAAGGCCAGATCGGCCATCGCGAACTCCTAGGAGAGGTTCGGAATGAAGGGAACGGACGGATAGAGGAAACCGCCTCTCTGGCCGGATTCGAGCGCCGTTGACGCCTCCCATACGGAGCCTCGTACACCTTTGATGGAACTCTTACGGCCGACTCATCCATCTGCGGGAACCGATACCCCCGTCCGCCTGAAACGCCGACGACCCGCACCAGCGAGGTGTGGGCGGTCAAGGTGAGGCGTCACGAGAGGCGGAACCGCAGCCGGCAGATCGCCGCGTCCGTGTCACGGCGCACCGCGTGGGCGACGACCGCGCCCCGCTGGTTCTGGAGCAGCCGCTGCCACAGGCGGTCCGGCTCGACCTCGGGGATCAGCACGGTGATGCGGGTGCCGGGCTCGTAGACCGCTATTCGACACACGTACGACGCTATGGGGCGGCCGAGTGCCCGGCGCTCGGAGGCGAGCCGAACGAGTGGGACCCCGGGGTTCCACTCCTCCCAGGCGTGCTCCAGGGCCGCGACCTGGGCGCGGTCCTCGGTGTCGGGGTGGCACACCGTGACGGCACGTACCTCGTCCCCGAGGGAGGCGGCGTGGTTTCGGCGCCGTGCTCACACTGCCCCGCACGACTCACACCGGGGCAAACAACTTCCCGACGGCATGCACTACGACCAGGCGTCAAAAACGAGCAGGGTGCCCATCAGGGTCGCGTCAAAGTGTGAGGGTTGGGTCCTCCGGATCTCTACCTTCGGCACTATGGGACGCCGCAACGACGCGCGAGACGACGCGGTCCACACTCCTGCAGAGCCGCCCGCGGAAGTGACGCACGACCGCCGCTGGGCGGGGGATCTGCGCAGCTCGATCCGCTGTGCGGCCGTACTCCTCGCCCTTCTGCTGCTGATCGACTGGGGAGAGGGCACCCTCACTGCCCTACGCGGCGCGCTGTGGGCCGGACTCGGCGTACTCCTGTTCCTCGTGCTGTACCCGCCCAGGGTCAGCGCGGGCGAGGGCTGGCTGGCCTCGCGCGGACTGCTGCGGAAGCGGCGGGTACGAACCGACCTGTTGGTGTCGGTGCGCTGCTTGGACGGCGTCTCGCAGCGGCTCCTCCTGCGGGACATGTTCGGCGTACGGGTCGAGATCAACCCCCAGGTCCTCGTGAACAACCCCGAGCTGTGGCGCCGCCTGGACGAGGACGCCCAGAGGTCGGCGGCGTCCGGATCACTCACCTGCGGGGCGACCGCGCTGCGCAAGGTCTCGGAACGGATCGATCGCGAGACCGCCCTGACCGTGTTCAAGGTCTCCGGCCTGGACTGAGCCCCCCGCTCTCCCGTCCGCGCACCACCCTCATCCCCGTCTGTCCACCGGATGCGGCTGCACCCCGGTCATGAGGATGTCCAGACCGCGCCGCGTCGTCGCCAGCACGACTCGGTCGCCCGCCCGAAGCACCCGCCCGTGCGGCGGACGCCAGTCGAAGCCGGGCCGGCGCAACCGCATCCCGGCGAGGGTGTCCCCGGAGGACGACGCGGGGTGCGCCGCGGCGGAGCCGACGGCCAGGACCCGCCACTCGTGCTCCCGGAACGCCTCATGGACCGAGCGGCCCTCGAGTTCGGGGTGCCCGGCCACGTCGACCACCGTGAACAGCAGCGAGCCCCGCTCGACCGGCATCACCCCCAGCACATGGCGACCCATCATCGCGGCGGCGAACGAGGGCGCGGCGAGCGCCGAAACGCTGCGGCTGCGAGTGGGCGCGTCGGGGTAGGAGGCGCGCAGGGTGCGCTGCACGGTGGCGGCGAAGTCGTCGTCGTACAGCCGCATCACCACCCGTACATCCGGGTTGGTCTCCCGTGCGGCCATCACGATGTCGAGGTTCTCGCCGTCGTCGCGGGTGAGGACCAGCAGCGACTTGCTGTGCCGGATGCGTGCCCGGTCGAGGACACCCGGCGCTCCGGCGTCCTCCAGCACCAGGGGTACACCGAGGTCGCGGGCGAGGGCGACGCCGCGCGCGTGCGGGTCCCGTTCGACCGCGACGACCTCATGATCGGTGGTGCACAGCTGTGCGAGCACCCGGGTGCCGATCTTGCCGAGACCGACCACGACGATGTGATCCTTGAGGTCGTCGGCGGGCGGGTGGCCGGCGGAGGCGGTGCGGAACGCCTCGGTGGCGTTCATGGTGGCGGCCACGACGAGTGGGAGTACGGCGAGCCCGACGAAGCCCGCGATCAGCTGCAGCACCCGTCGGGCCACGACCTCGCCGGTGGCCGGGTCACCCATGGTGAAGATGTCCAGCATCGGCAGGTAGACGTTCTTCCACCACGGATGCTCGTCGGCGAACAGCGCCGTGGCGACGGTGAGCGCCAGCACGATCGCGGCCAGCGCCCCGAAGACCGCGAGGACGTCATGGGAGAGGAAGACCCGCCACGGCAGGTGCGCGAGCCGCGCTCGCAGCCAGCCGCCGACAGAGCCGCGCCGCTCCCTGGCGGCCGGCTCGGGCGCGTGGTGATGGGTGACCTCCTCGAACATCAGCCGGCCGTGCGTGAACTGGCGGTGGTAGGCGGTGCGGGTGTCCGGCAGCAGCTGCGTGCCGTCCTCTCCCGGCGTTTCGGCGCTGTCCTCGCTCGCCGGGTCGTCCTCGTGTGCGCCGGAGAGCACGGCGAGCGTGGCCAGATCGGTCGCTCGGGGCGCCGATCCGGCGGCCCGTACGACGCCGCGGAAGACCTTGCCCTCGACCTGGAGGGTGTGGCCGTGGCCGACCGTGGCGGCGGCCACCAGTTCGGGCACGGCGGTGTCGGCGTCGGACAGCACCGTGGTGGACATGTCCGGCCGGGGATCGTCGTCGCCACCGCCGATGATCTCGGCGGCCGCGCGGTCGAGGAGGCGCTCCAGGTGGCGGCCGCGCTCGCGGTTGAACATACGGATGACCAGGCGTATCGACGGGTTGAGGCCCCGGGCCAGGAGCGCCGCGGTCATGTTGACCTGGTCGTCGCCATAGGTCAGCGCGAGGGCCGCGGCCCGCTGGACGCCCGCAGCCCGCAGGGTCTGCTCGTCAGGGTGCGCCGACACCAGCAGCTCGATGGGCGAGCGCGGGTCACGGTGCAGCGCGGCGATCTCGGCGCCGTGCTCGTCGCGCCGGGAGGGTAATACGACGGTGACGGCCTCGCCGCACACTGCGTCCAGTTCGACGGCGAGCCGGTGCGCGAGCCCGTCGTCGCCGCAGATCACCATGTGCTGGGAGCGGGGGCCAAGTTCCGTGCGGAGATGGAGAGTTGACGTCACATCAGTCTAGAACGGCAGCACGGACGTACCCGTTCCTGGTGGGCGAGGGTTCGGCGTCAACGTTCCGTATGCGTCTGTCATCTCGTCCCGTAGGCGTCCTTCAGCCGTGCCGACGTGACTGCTGCCCTGGCATCACCCGCCCAGCCACTCCCAGGTGTCAGCCGTCCTTGACCGGCCCCGCCGTGTCGAGGGCCGCGCCCGTCTGGTCGGCGAGGGTGACCGCGACCAGGCGTGCTGGGAGCGGCGGTACGGGGCCCGGGCCGGGGGTGAGCATGAAGCGGCCGAGGTAGTGGCCGTTGCCGTACGTCCGCAGCTCGATCTCGCCGTCCGGCCAGCCGCTCGCGTCGACGTCCCAGTGCCGCCGCCCGACCGCCACGTTCCCGTCCTGTTCCAGGCGCGGCGGCTGCCCCATCAGGGTGCCGTACTCGAAGCGGCAGCCGCGCAGGCCCAGCAGCTCGGTCAGCTCGCGACGGACGTGGTCGACCACGGTGTCCGAGGACTTGGCGGACTGGGCGAGGTCGGCCGTCTCGTGGATCCGGGCGAGGTAACCCGCGTCCGTCACGGTGATCACTTCGAGGCGGCGTGCGCGGGCCGCGAGCTGGGACACGATCAGGCCGACGATCAGCAGCAGAACAGCCGTCTCGATGTCCGCGGACGCGGTGATGTCGAAGGTCTGGTACGGACGGGTGTGGAAGAAGTCGAACCAGGCCGCCGCCGACAGCGCCGCGAGCGCGCCTGCCAGGCGGTTCCCGATGGCGGCGACCGCGACGACCACCACGACCAGGATCAGCGCCGCGTTCGTGCGCGAGAGATCCGTACGGAAGGGCACGAGCGCGAGCGCGACCAGGAACGGGCCCACCACGCCCGCCACCAGGGCGAGCCGGTCCCGGAGCGGATAGCCGGTCATCACGCCGTCACCTCCTGCGCTCATCACGACGGCTCCGAGCCCCCGCCTCCTGGTACGCCGCTTTCGGGGCTCATACGCTGCCTCCTACGCTCTGCGTACCACCAGGGTGCTCCGCCCGCTCGGCGAAGGGCAGCGACAGCACCATCGTCAGGCCCCCGCCCGGAGTGTCCTCCGGGGTGAGCGTGCCGTCCATCGCCTCGGTCAGGCCTCGCGAGAGTGCCAGGCCCAGACCGAGGCCAGTGGTGTTGTCGGTGTCGCCCAGACGCTGGAAGGGCTCGAAGAGGCGGTCACGGTCATTGGGGGGCAGGCCGGGGCCGCGGTCGACGACACGGACTTCGACGCGGCCCGCGTGGGCGCTGGCGGTCAGCAGCACCTTGCGCCCGGCCGGACTGTGGCGGGCGGCGTTGGCGACGAGGTTGGCGATCACCCGCTCCAACAAGGGTGGATCGGCCAGCACGGCCGGAACCTCCTCCAGGTCCCCCACCTCGACTTCGGCGGTGTCGGCCAGCGCGGCCGGGAGGACCTCTTCCAATGCCGTGGCCCGCAGGTTCAGCGTGAGCGCGCCCGCCTGGAGGCGGCTGAGGTCGAGGAGGTTCTCGACCAGGCGGTTGAGCTTGGCCATGGACTCGTCCGCGGTGGCGAGGAGTTCGTCCCGGTCCTCGTCGGAGAAGTCGACGTCCCGGCTGCGCAGCGAGGCGACGGCCGCCCAGCCGGCGGCGAGCGGGGTCCGCAGGTCGTGGCCGACCGCCCGCAGCAGCGCCGTACGCATCCGGTCGGCGGCCTTGACCGGTTCGACCTCAGCAGCGGCCTCGGCGAGCCTGGCCCGCTCGACCGCCGACCCCACGTGCGCGGCGAAGGCGGCAAGCACACGCCGCTCGGACGACGGAAGGGTGCGACCGCGCAGGACCAGGAAGGCGCCGGGCCCCGCGGGCACGGCTGTCACGCGGTCCTCTCCGGGCGGCTCGTCCACCAGCTCCGCGGAGTCCATGCCGAACGTCTCGCGGGTCCGTTCCACCAGCGCCGGGATCGTCGCACCACCGCGCACGATGCTGCCGGCGAGCGACGACATGGTCTCCGCCTCGGCGGTGGCCCGCGCCGAGCGCCGCGACAGGCGCAGCGAGCGGTCCACGACGGCAGCCACTACTGCGGCAACCACCACGAAGACCGCCAGCGCCAGCAACGCGTTCGGGTCGTCCAGCGTGAACTGGCCGACGGGCGGGATGAACCAGTAGTTGAGCAGCAGGGACGCCGTGACCGAGGCGATCACCGCCGAGACGACCCCGCCTATGCAGGCCACACCCACCACGGTGAGCAGGAACAGCAGTGCCTCGCTGGTGAGGTTGAGCCGGTCCCGGGCCCAGTCGAGATCGAGCAGGAAGGTGAGCGCCACGGGCAGCAGCAGCCCGGCCACCGGGCCCGCGATCCTGCGTACGGTCGAGAGGGTACGGCGGCGGGAGGGCAGCAGCGTGCCGCGTCCGGCGCGTTCGTGCGTGACCGTGTGGATGTCGATGTCGCCGGAGAGTTCGACGACCGTCTCGCCGGTGCCTCGCCCGGTGACGAAGCGTTCGACGCGGCCCCGGCGGCTGGTGCCGAGGACGAGTTGGGTGGCGTTCTCGGCGCGGGCGAAGTCGACGAGGGCGGTCGGCACGTCGTCGCCGACGACCGAGTGGTAGCTCCCGCCCAGGTCCTCGATGAGCCGCCGCTGCCGGGCGAGTGAGGCGTGCGAGGTGCCCGCGGCGAGACCGTCGCTGCGGGTCACGTGCACGGCGAGCAGATCGCCGCCCGCCGACCGGTCGGCGATCCGGGCGGCCCGCCGGATGAGGGTGTCTCCCTCGGGCCCCCCGGTGAGCGCGACCACGACCCGCTCCCGGGTCTCCCACACCCCGCCGATGCCGTGCTCGGAGCGGTACGACTGGAGCGCCTCGTCCACCCGGTCGGCCACCCACAGCAGGGCCAGTTGGCGCAGGGCGGTCAGGTTGCCGGGGCGGAAGTAGTTGGCGAGAGCGGCATCGACCTTCTCTGGCGCGTAGATGTTGCCGTGCGCCATCCGGCGTCGCAGCCCCTCCGGCGGAATGTCCACCAGTTCGATCTGCTGCGCGCGTCGTACGACCTCGTCGGGCACCGTCTCGTGCTGCGGTACCCGCGTGATCTTCTCGACGACGTCGTTGAGGGACTCCAGGTGCTGGATGTTGAGGGCTGTGATGACGTCGATCCCGGCGGCGAGCAGTTCCTCGATGTCCTGCCAGCGCTTGGCGTTGCGACCGCCTCCCGGCACATTGCTGTGGGCGACCTCGTCCACCAGCGCGACCTGCGGGCGACGGGCGAGAACCGCGGCCAGGTCCATCTCCTCGAACTCCCCGCCGCGATAGGAGCAGGGGGCGCGCGGTACGACCTCCAGGCCGTCGAGCATCGCCTCCGTACCCAAGCGCCCGTGGCACTCCACGAACCCCACCACCACATCGGCACCCCGCGCCGCCCTGCGTCGCCCCTCGTCGAGCATGCGGTAGGTCTTGCCCACCCCCGGAGCAGCGCCGAGGTAGACCTTCAGCCGACCGGGCCGTACGTCACCCGCGGCGGTCCATACCTCACCCAAGCCGGTCCGTACGTCACTCATATCGGTCCGTACGTCACTCATCGCAGCCGACGCGCTCCGCTCACTGGAGATCAATTCCCCGGAGGGAAGGGTTACTTCCCCCCACCGAAGCGCTTGTGCGAGTCGTTCGGCGCGCTCCTTGACGCATCCTTGGCGCCGGTCACGTGGACGTTGACACTGCTTTGACGGGCCCTGGCCCGATAGGGTGAAGGCGGTGTGCCGGGAAGTCTGGTCGGCAGGGAGCCACAAGGTCTCCTTACTCATGGCCAAAGGGATGGCATGCGCAGCGTAGGGACAGTCCTGGCTCTCGTGGTCCTCGCCACCGTGGTGGCCACCTTCGCACGTCGTTGGCGGATCCCCGCGCCCTCCCTGCTCGTGGTCGCGGGCCTCGCCGTCGCACTGCTACCGGGCACTCCGGAGATCCAGATCAGCCCCGAGATCATCGGCCTCGTCGTACTGCCACCACTCCTGTACGCGAGCGCCGAGGAACTGCCCTGGCGCGAGCTGCGCGCCGTGTGGAAACCGGTCGGGGTGCTGTCGATAGGCCTGGTCCTGGCCTCGGCGGCCGCGGTCGGGGCGGTCGCTTCCCTGGTCACACCACTGTCGTGGCAGATGGCGTTCGTGCTGGGCGCTGTGCTCGCGAGCACCGACCCGGTGGCGGTGACCGCGCTCGGCAGACGGCTGGCGCTGCCACCCAAGGTCCAGGTCCTGGTCCAGGCCGAGAGCCTCTTCAACGACGCGACCTCCCTGGTCCTCTTTCGGGTCGCGGTGAGTGTCGCCGTGGCATCGGCAGCGGTCGGTTGGGGTGCGGCGGCGGGTGAGTTCGCGCTGCTGGCGGGTGGCGGCATGGTCATCGGCGCGGCGGTCGCGGGCGTGGTGACGCTGATCCGGCGGCGCACCGAGGACCCGGTCCTGGAGACGGTGATCGCCCTCGTCACGCCTTACGCGGCCTACGTCCTGGCCGAGGCGGCGCACGCGTCGGGCGTCACCTCAGTGGTGGTGGCCGGAGTCGTCCTCGGCGGCCGGGGCGATCGCCTCACCAACGCCCGCATCCGCCTCCAACTGCACGCCGTCTACGGGACAGTGGTCTTCCTTCTGGAGAGCGTGGTGTTCTCGCTCATCGGGTTGGCTCTGCCGGCCCAGGTGCGGGCCCTGTCCGACGGCAGCCGGGCCTGGCCGCTGTACGCGCTCGCCGTCGCCGCCACGCTGATCACCATGCGCATGCTGTGGCTGGCGCCGCTGTCCGCGGTGGTGCAGCGCAAGGGCGGTATCCAGCGCATGAACTGGCGGGTGCCGGTCGTACTGACCTGGGCGGGCACCCGCGGCGTAGTCCCCCTGGCCGCCGCCCTGTCCATCCCGGTGACGACGAAGGCCGGGGCCACGCTCTCGGAACGTCCCCTCGTCCTCGTCCTGACCACCTCGGTGGTGGTCGTCACACTCGTCGTCCAGGGGTTCACGCTGGCTTCCGTCGTCCGCCGCTCGGGCATCGCCCTCGAACCCGACCACACCGAACGTGAGGAGGCCGCGGCCCGCTGCAGCCTGGCGAACGCGGGCCTGGGCCGTCTGGACGAGATCTCCGAACTGGAGGCCGTCCCCGATGTCGTCCTCGACCGCCTCCGCCGGGGCCTGACGGCCCGCCTCGACGACGCGAGTGATCGCCTCGGGCAGGCCGACGGCGACGGCACTCCGACGGAATCCGCCGACCTCACCTACCGCCAGCTACGACGCGACCTGATCACGGTCGAGGAGGCCGAGCTCCAGCGTCTGTACGACGAACACCGCATCAGCGACACCACCCGCCGCCGCCTGCAACGCTCGCTGGACCTGGAGGAGGCACGACTCGCGGACGCCTACGGGCAGCCCCGCGATTGATTTTGGGTGTCCCGGCCTGAGGGGCTCGGCTGGTGGGTGATTCAGCAACTGGGCCGGCGGGTCGGCAGCGATGACGCCGGCCGGCCGCCTTCAGTGCAACTCCTGACCGGAGCAACTCCCGGCAGGTGAGCCACACATCGGGCCGACCGGCTGCCCAGAACAGCCCCGCATCTTCCCCGATCTTCTAGCGGCCGACGCCGGGGACGGGCCAGGATCATGGCTGAAGACGGGGGGGAACCCTCTCCTTCCTCGATGAGGGAGTTGTCATGGGCGATGAGCAGGACACGCTGTCGGAGTTCGTCGAGGCGGCGGCCGCGAAGATCGGTGTGCCCGGTGTTGCCGTCGGGGTCTGGGCGGACGGCCGGGAGGTCTACGGGTGCCATGGCGTGACGAGCGTCGAGAATCCGCTGCCCGTCGATCGGGACACGCTGTTCGTGATGGGCTCGGTTACGAAGTCCTTCACGGCGACCGCGCTGATGCGCCTGGTCACGGACGGGCGGGTCGAGCTGGACGCGCCGGTGCGCCGGTATGTTCCCGAGCTCGTGCTCCCGGATGAGCGGGCCGCGGCGGAGATCACCGTGTTGCAACTGCTCAACCACACCGCGGGCTTCGACTGGAGGATGAGCGTCGACACCGGCGAGGGAGACGATGCCCTGGCCGCGTATGTGGCAAGGATGTCCGAGTCGGATCTGATCGCGCCGCCTGGTACCCGGGCCTCCTACAGCCAGTTGGGGTACAACCTGGCCGGGCGGATCATAGAAATGGTCACGGGGCTGACCGAGCAGGCCATCACCTCGCTTCTGTTCGAGCCGTTGGGCCTGTCGAACTGCGGGGCACCGCGCTCGGCGACGCCTTCGGCATCTGCTGGTTCCTGGGCGACGTGGGCGGCGTTCGCACCGCCGGGCACGGTGGATCGGCCGACGGCCAGTTCGCCGAGCTGCTGATCGTGCCCGAACGCGACTTCGCGGTCGTCGCACTGTCCAACACGGGCCCGGAAGGCGGTCTCGCCTTCAACCAGGCCGCAGTCCGGTGGGCGCTCGAGCACTACCTCGGGGCTGTCGACCGGGACCCGGAGCCGCTCCCCTACGACGAGGAGCGGGCCCGGGAAATCGTCGGGAGCTACGCGAACGACATGATGACGCTCACCATCGCCACGGAGGGGGCCGGGTTGACGATCGAATGCGGGATCAAGCCGGAGATCCGCGCGGCGGACACCGAACTGCCCCCGGATCTACCGCCGGCCGGTCTCGGCCTGCTGCCCGGCGATGCGGACGAATACATCGTCACCGGCGGCGGCCTGAAGGGGCAACGCGGCTTCTTCACCCGCGACGAGAGTGGGGTGATCGTCGGGGCCGACCTCGCCGGCCGGTTGTTCAATCGGGTTTCCGTGGTCTCCCAGTAACGGACTGACCCGCGAGCAGGCCACGTTGCGGATCGACGGGATGGAACCCCAGGTATCCGCCGCCCAAGAACGGGCAGGCTGGGCCGGCGCGCGGGCGTCTCGCGCAGGCGAAAGCAGCACACCATCAAGACCACACCGTCAGCGACGGTCAGGGGCGCACTCTGTGGTCCAGGGCGGAACGGCCCCGGACCGGATGCACGACCAGCCCTCGGTGCGCACCGAGGGCATCACCGAGCAGTTCCGCCAGCGCCGAGCGCTCCCCGCGCCTCAGCGGAACTCGGCGAGCCGCGGCCGCAGCCCGAGGGCGGTGAGCGCGGCCGCCGAGACGAGGGCTCCCAGGGCCCCGGGCAGCAGATCCCCCACTGCCGAGCGGCCGGCCTGGACCGAGGCGGTGTAGTGCCGGCGGTTGATGTCCGTCACCTTGTCCAGCGCCGTCATCCACGCCCCGAAGTGGGCGTTCGACGTACCCGCCTCCCAGCCCATGCAGAACGCGACGGCCTCGCGTTCCTTGCCCTGTGCAAGCAGGGCGCGGATCTTGCGGTCGTCTCGCAGGTAGACGGCGTACGTCTCGACCGTCTTCTCCGCCGCGGCCCGCTCGCCGGCGAAGGTGATGTTGTCGAGTTCTCGCCGGAACTCTCCGGTGAAGCGCAGGTCGCCGTGATCGGAGCCGTATGCCTGCCACGTCGTGGCCAGCTCGTCGTCGTACGTGGCGAGGGTCGCGCCCTTGAGCCCGTACAACTCCTGCGACTTGGTGAGGAAGGCCTGCGCGTACTGGTCCCGGCGCTCGGGGTCGAGGAGATAGCGGCTCTCGTCGGCGTTCGCGTCGTAGGCGATCGCGCGGGCGCGAGAGAGCGCGACGACGGAGTCGAACGCATCACGCCGCGCCCCGCGCAGGTGCTCGGCGGTGGCCGACAGCGCCTGGACACCGAGCAGGACGGCGAGCACCGCGCAGACCGTGGCGGCCAGGACGCCGGGGTTGAGGATCCGGTGGAAACGTCGGGCCAGGTACCACTGGAGGACGCCGAGCGAGACGAGGAGCAGTACGCCGAGGACGACGGCGACGACGAGCTGGGTTGCCAGGGTCGAACGGGCTTGTGCGTACCGCGTGTTGAACGCGCTGTTGTTGGAGTCCACCAACTTCCTTGCGTCTGGGAGGAGTTGGTTCCGCAGCAGGTCGGTGGCCTTGCGGTAGTCCGCGAGTGCGGCCGGTTTGCCGCCGGTGCGGCTGTCATTCTCCAGGGCGCGGCCTATCAGCTCCTGGTACTCGGCGAAGTCGTCGGTCAGGGACTCCACGGTGTGCTCGTCGGTGTGGTCGCCCTGGGCGGCGACGGCGAGCGTGCGCAGGTCGTGGCCGATGGCGCGGCGGGCGTCACCGTAGAAGCCGACCGCCTTCTCGTACGGCGTCGCCAGGCGCCCTTGGCCCGCGTTCCCGCTGGACAGCAGAATGTTGGCGGCCTGCGCGTCCATGTCGTTCAGGGCGAGGTCGAGGTCGGCCGCGCTGGTGGTGCGCGGCGCGTCACGGCCGGCGACAGCGTCCCAGGTGCTGGTCGCGGCGAGCCCGGCCAGCGCGAGCAACAGGGCCAGGGCGGCGGCGAGCGAGACCGTGGCCACGCGCAGGAGACGCAGCCGCGCGGGCAGGGAGGCCCAGTAGCGGCGGCGCAGAGCGGCCCACGCGGCCACGGTCTCGCGACGGAGGCGACGCCCCTGGCCACCCGGCCGCGGCCCCCCTCCGGGCCGCGGGCCGGGTCCACCCCCGGGCCGGGCGACCGGTCTGTGCTGTGGCTGTGCGCTGGTCCCGGCCCCCGCCTCAGGACTGCGCGTGGTGACGGCCATGGGGGTCCCCCTGTTCGAGCGAAGCCGAGAACTTGGGGGAGGTCACGAGCCCTCCAACGTCACGCCACGGACGGTCGCCCGTGTCCTCGTGCCGCTCAGTCTGGGACCGGTTTCGGCCACCGACATCGTCCGTTGATGATCTCCTGACGCATTCTGAGGCGACCCTGACGGGGCCTTGATGTCGCCCTCCGACCGGCCGTAAGAGAGGCGCAAATTCCGCGCTCGCCCGGGCGTTTCGAAGGTGCGGCCGGGCTAGATTTCCCCTCGGTCGCCGGAGAGGCCTCGGACGTCAGTGACATGACGGCTTCACCCCGGAAGTATCCTCGTACGCCTTCCTCCCCGAAGACGTACGAATGGCCTCCCGGCGGCCGAGCACGCGGCGGCGTTCTCGTCGTCATCGCGCCGCCGACGCCCGTGCGCAGCTCTGCGGTGCCGTGACCCCGGCACCGCAGAGCCCGGCGGCCACCACACGCTCTGTCAGCCCGACCGGTCGCCGGCGTGCCTCTGTGCGCGTGGGCCCGGTTCCCCACCGAGGCACGAAGGTCCCCATGTTCTCCGCCGCTCCCCAGCAAGCTCCGCCGTCCCGCCCTCAGCGCGCGCCCCGGCCCGGATCGGAGGGAGGGGCGAAACGCCGGGCATCGAGCGGGCTGTTCGAGCCCGCGCAGCTCGTGCAGTCGTTTCCCGAGGCGCTGCGCAAACTGCACCCGCGGGTCCTGGTCAAGAACCCCGTGCTGTTCGTCGTCTCCGTCGGAGCCGTCCTCACCACCCTCTCCGCGGTCCTCCATCCCGCCGTCTTCACCTGGGTCATCAGCGCCTGGCTGTGGCTGACGGTGATCTTCGCCAACCTCGCGGAGGCCGTCGCCGAGGGCCGTGGCAAAGCACAGGCGGAATCGCTGCGCAAAGCGCGTACGGACACGGTCGCGCTACGACTGCGTCACTGGAACTACGGAACCGACCTGCGGCACGCCGAGACGGAGGCCGTGGCTGCCACCGACCTCAAACCGCTCGATGTCGTCCTGGTCGAGGCGGGCGAGCTGATCCCGGCGGACGGCGATGTCATCGACGGCGTCGCGGCCGTCGACGAGTCCGCGGTCACCGGGGAATCCGCACCCGTCATCCGCGAGTCGGGCGGCGACCGCAGCGGCGTCACCGGCGGCACGACCGTCCTCTCCGACCGCATCGTCGTCCGCGTCAGCGCCCGCCCGGGCCACTCCTTCCTCGACCGGATGATCGCTCTGGTCGAGGGGGCCTCGCGTCAGAAGACCCCGAACGAGATCGCGCTGAACATCCTGCTCGCCGCGCTCACGATCATCTTCGTACTGGTCGTCGTCACCCTCCAGCCGATGGCCGAGTACGCCGACGCCGCCCAGTCCACCACCGTCCTCGTCGCTCTTCTCGTCACCCTCATCCCGACGACGATCGGCGCCCTGCTCTCCGCGATCGGCATCGCGGGCATGGACCGCCTCGTCCAGCGCAATGTCCTCGCCATGTCCGGCCGCGCGGTCGAGGCCGCCGGCGACGTGGGCACCTTGCTCCTCGACAAGACCGGCACCATCACCCTCGGCAACCGCGAGGCCGCCGCGTTCATGCCGTTGCCCGGCATCACGGAAGGCCAACTCGCCGTCGCCGCCCAGCTGTCGTCCCTGGCCGACGAGACACCTGAGGGTCGCTCCGTCGTCGTACTGGCGAAGGAGCGCTACGGGCTACGGGCGCCCGCCGAGGGCGAACTGAGCCACGCCCGGTGGGTGACATTCACTGCCCAGACTCGGATGAGCGGCGTCGACCTGCGCTGGGACAACGGCGCGGTGTGCGCGATCCGCAAGGGCGCCGCCCAACAGGTCATCGAGTGGGTTCAGATGTACGGCGGCCAAGTCCCGTCCGAGGCACGGTGGTTCGCGGATTCCGTGGCCGGTTCGGGCGGCACCCCACTCCTGGTGGCCGTGCACGACTGGGACGGGCCACGGGTGTTGGGCCTGATCCACCTCAAGGACGTCGTCAAGGACGGCATCCGCGAGCGCTTCGCCGAGCTGCGCCGCATGGGCATCCGCACGGTGATGATCACCGGCGACAACCCGCTCACGGCCCGTGCCATCGCCGAAGAAGCAGGCGTGGACGACTACTTGGCCGAGGCGACCCCCGAGGACAAGCTCGCGCTGATCAAACGGGAGCAGGAAGGCGGCAAGCTCGTCGCCATGACCGGGGACGGCACGAACGACGCACCGGCGCTGGCGCAGGCCGACGTCGGCGTGGCCATGAACACCGGCACCTCGGCCGCCAAGGAGGCCGGGAACATGGTCGACCTGGACTCCAACCCGACGAAGCTCATCGAGATCGTCGAGATCGGGAAACAACTGCTGATCACCCGGGGCGCGCTGACGACGTTCTCCATCACGAACGACGTCGCGAAGTACTTCGCGATCATCCCGGCGATGTTCGCGGGCGCCTACCCGGGCCTGAAGTCGCTCAACGTCATGGGCCTGCACAGCCCGACGTCCGCGATCACCTCGGCGATCATCTTCAACGCGCTCATCATCGTCGCGCTGATCCCGCTCGCGCTGCGGGGCGTGCGCTACACGCCGTCCTCGGCGCACGACCTGCTGCGACGCAACCTCATGCTGTACGGCCTCGGCGGGCTGGTCCTGCCGTTCGTCGGCATCAAGCTGATCGATCTGCTGATCTCCGGGGTGCCGGGTCTTGGCTGAGCCGCGCACGCTCCCGCGCCCCGGCCGTCAAGGACACGTATGCGCACGTCAGAAGCCCGTCAGAGAACGGGGTTCCGGCTTGTCCGGGGCGTGCGGGACCGCTTCGATGGAACCTGTGAACAGCGCCTGGCTCCTCTTCGACCGGCCGCCGAGTCCCGCTCGGCCGCTCCGTCGTGCGCCGCGCTGCCCGGAAACGCCCGCGTCCGCTCTCCGCTGACGTCGACGCGTCGTCCGTAGCCCGCGGGGCGCCGTGATTCGTTCCGGCGCCCCGTCCTTCGTATCCGCACATGTTCGGCATCCCCGCGCAGGGGCCGCCGACGTGCCCGCAACCCCGGATGGACCATGTCTGACCACGACCTCTCCCCTCTTCCCGGCCGCACCTTCCTCGTCACGGGGGCCACCTCCGGCATCGGCCTGGAGACCGCCCGGCAGCTCGCCGAACGCGGTGCCACCGTGCTGCTGCACGGCCGCACCACCGAGGAGGCGCGCGCCGCCGCCGACCGCCTGGTCGCCACGGCAGGCATCGACGCCACCCAACTCCACCCTGTAGCAGCCGACTTCACACACCTCGACGAGGTCGAGTCCCTGGCGAGCCATGTCGTCGCCGAACACCCGCACCTCGACGTGCTCGTCAACAACGCGGGCATCGCGGCGCCCGAGCGGCACACCGTCACCACGGACGGCAACGAGATCGCCTTCCAGGTCAACTTCCTCGCCCACTACCTCCTGACGTGCCTGCTGGAACCGGCGCTCACCAGCGACCCCGGCGGCCGAGTCGTCAACGTCTCGTCGTCCCTGCACCGCACCGCGAACATCCAGTGGAACGACCCCAACCGCGCCCGCCGCTACTCCCGGCTCGCCGCCTACGCCCAGTCGCAGCTCGCGCTCACCGTCTTCGCCGCCGACCCCCGCGTCACCGCGGCCTCCGTCCATCCGGGTGTGTGCGACACGGCGCTTATGCCGCTGTACGCACACGAGGGCGTCACGCCGGCCGAGGGTGCGGCGTACGTGGTCCGCCTCTGCGACCCGACCGTCGAGATCGTCAACGGCGCCTACTACGACCGCGCCGAGCGCGTCGCACCGGCTCCGGCGGCCACCGAGGACCGCACGATCAAGCGCCTCAACAAGCTCGCCGACCTGCTCGTCGGCCGTACCGCTTGAACTTCCCTTCTACACAACGGAGTTGATGCCCATGTCGAAGCGCGCCCGCAAGAAGAGGGGCCGCCGCAAGAAGAAAGCGAACCACGGCCGCAAGGCCGGTCAGCGCTGAGCCCCAGGGGCGACCCCACCACACACCGGGGTCGCCCCGTACCCAGTGAAAGGCAACCCCGTGATCCAGCTCCTTCCTCACCAACTGCCCGCCCTCTCCCGGTGGTTCCCCGCTGCGGCGCCCGGCCCCGCCGCCCTCGCCGAGCACGCCCTGGCCACCGGGACCGGGCAATGGTGGGCCGACCGGGCGGTACACCCCCGCACCGTCGCCGTCCGCTGTGCCGGCCACGCCCTGCTGCGCGGTGACCCGGATGCCCTCACCGCCGGCGACCTCACGCCGCTGGCCGACTGCTTCCTCCCCGCCCTCGCCACCACCTTCGACCAGGTCACCCCATGGGAGCGCATGGTGTACGTACAGCGCACTCCGCCCTCCTCGACACCCCGTCTCCCGTGGGGCGTGACGGTGCGACGGCTGACGCCCGAGCACGCCCCGGCCCTGGCCGAACTCGGCAGCGATGCGGCGTGGATCCACGGCACATGGGGCGGACCGACCGCTCTCGCTGCCTCCGGTCTCGGCTGGGCCGCCCTCCACAAGAACCGCATCCTCGCCGTCGCCTGCGCCTACCTACTGAGCAGCACCTACGAGGACATCGCCTGCGTCACGGTGCCCGAGCACCGGCGCGAACACCTCGCCATCGCCTGCGTCACCGCCCTGTGCACGGACATCGCGGCCCGCGGCCACACCGCGAGCTGGTCCTGCTCCCGCGACAACCGTCCCAGCCGCCTGCTCGCCTGGACCGCCGGTTTCCGATTGGAGCGCGAGTACGTTCACTACATGGCCGGAAGTCCCACGCGGCACGACCGCCTCACCGCATAGAAGCCACACCACCGCACGGCCCCAGACACCGCACGCGGGAAAGAGATCCGAAGTGACCAGGGTTCCCCTCCTCATCCTGCCGATCCTCGACGGCGGCCACGAGCTGACGATCCGCAAGCTGAAACTGCAGGACGACTCCTTCACCATCCACTACTCGATCACCCCGCCCCTGCCCGACGCCGACAGCGCCGCGCCCCCCTTTCTGCCCTTCCTGGAGGCGAAGGACGACCTGGGCAACGAATACCTCGACTGGGGCGGCGCCTACGGCCTGAGCCCAGACGGAATCCGCACCGAAGGTTCCCTCACCGGCCAGCCCGCCCCTGCTTCAGAGGCGCAAGTCCTCCTCGTCCGTGTCACGTTCGTCCAAGACAGCCGCGAGACGGCGTACGACATGACCCTGCGCATTCGCCCCTGACACACCCCTCGCGGCGCCCCTTTCGGCAAGGTTGCATACGCTGGCCCAGCCGTCCGCGTGATGGCCGGAACCCTCCACATCGCCGGTACGTCAGGAGCACGCCGACGGCCACCACAGAACACGCCCGTACGAATCGATTGCGTGGGTGGATGCTGCAAGGCCTGTCCGACATGGGCAAGACCCCGCAGGGCCCGCAGGCCCCGCCAGAGCCCGTGCACCGGGGGCAGCGCTGGTGGCGGGTGATGTGCCTGACCGGCGTCGACTACTTCTCCACGCTGGGGTACCAGCCGGGCATCGCGGCACTCGCGGCCGGGCTGCTGTCACCGGTGGCCACGATCGTGCTGGTGATCGTCACCCTGGCAGGGGCACTGCCCGTCTACCGTCGGGTCGCCGAGGAGAGCCCGCACGGCGAGGGCTCCATCGCGATGCTGGAGCGGCTCCTGACCTTCTGGCAGGGCAAGCTCTTCGTCCTGACCCTCCTGGGCTTCGCCGCCACCGACTTCCTGATCACCATCACCCTGTCGGCCGCGGACGCCTCTACCCACCTGGTCGAGAACCCCCACCTCACCAGCACACTGCACGACAAGCAGATGCTGATCACGCTCATCCTGGTGGCGCTCCTCGGCGCGGTGTTCCTCAAGGGCTTCCTGGAGGCGATCGGCGTCGCCGTCGTCCTGGTCGGGATCTATCTCGCGCGTCAGTTCGGCACGGCCGGTACCCCGACCGATGTCGGCAGTGAAGCCGTAGGACGCCGTACGGAGTCGTACCGCGTCTTCACGGGAGCCCGGTCAGCCGACGAGAGGCAGGTCATGCCGGGGTGCCGGGGAGACCACGCCGAGTTGCTCCAACAGCAGTCCTTCCCTGGTGGACCAAGGGCAGATGTCGACGCTCTCGGCCTCGCACTCCGAGAGGAGAGCCTCGGCAACCAGAGCGCCTGCCAGGGACTGCCCCGCACGGTGCCGGGAGATGCCCGGCAAGCGGGTCCGCGGGACGGGATCCGCTCCGGCCAGCACCGGGATCCACCGCCGCAACTGGGGCAGCGTCAGCTACCACCCGGCATGAGGTTCTCTGCGCCGGGGTGGAGTGCCGGCCATCCGGGCGAGCTACTCGAAGGTCTTGGAGCAGGCGACGACGCGCCCGTCCCGCGCGGCCACCGGCAGGCCGGGCGCCGTACTCAAGGCATGGCCGAGGTACTCCCGGACCTCCTCCAAACACTCCGTGGACGGGACGGTGCCACCCGGGAGGCAGTCCCAGGTGATCCGCCGGGCACCCAGCGGCAGTGAAAGCACGCTGCGGGGCTGGGCTCCCCGGCCCGAGGCGATCTCCACGGTGCCGCCGCCGATGTCCAGCATCAGCGGCGGGCCGGTCTCGGAACCCGCCCACTGCCGGGCCGCCACATAGGCCAGGCGCGCTTCTTCCTCACCGGGCAGAACCCTCCGGTGGCACGAGCCACCTGCGCGAGGAGGGTCGACTCCGCAAGGTAGTGGAGGGCGATGGTCAAGACGACCGCGTCCAAGGGACGCTGCAGAGCCAGGGCATCGGTCCACCCGTCGGTTCCGATCACGGCATCCACATAACGGGCGACGCCCGCGTGGTGCGTACGACCCAGCTCCAGGCGCAGCGGGTCCATGTCCACGGCGACGATCTCCGCGTCCGGCAGGCGTTCGGCGAGCCGGGCGGACAGCTCGGGCACCCGCCGCGTCTGACGGAGGGCGGCACCATTGCCTGGACCACCGGCGCCGGAACGCGACCGTGACGTCTTGCCGGGCGGGGAGCTGGAACTGCGGGTCTTCCACAACGGACGGTTCCACAGCCGTTTCCTGCTCCAGCCCCCATCCGGGGCTGCCCTCTCACTCGCCGCCCGTCCGGTCGTGGTGACACTGGCCGACCAGGTCGGGGCGGCACTCGACACGGCGGACCGCGGCGGCGCGGACCCCATCGGACAAGCCGAAGTCCTGAGCCGCCGGTCAGTCCACAGTGCTGACGCCCAGCCACGACTCGTAGGACTTCGCCCGCAAGAGGCATCGACGAGCATCAGTCCGGATCTGTCACTGCCCCGCGATCGCGACAACGAGCAGGACGACCGAGATCAGCACGATCAGGGCGCCCCCGGCGATGAACACGCGTTCGGGGCCGAGGCGTTCCCGCCCCTGGACGACGACGTTTCGCGGGTCGGCCGGATCGTAGGAGACAAGTACGTTGCCGCCGGCGCGGAGCGGCTGTCGCCGGGTGGAGGGGACGGGACAGACCACTTCCATCACTCTGTCGTCCTCCGTCACGAACTGGAGCACCGGGCGTGGCGGGGGCGACTCCTCAGGAGCCTCTCCCAGGCGTCTCTTGACCAGCGCCTCGACGCGCACGCCCGTCCTGCTCACGCGCCGCGCCTCGCGCAGCCCATAGGCCCCCACGAGGACGGCCAGCATGCCGCCGAACGCGGCGATCCCCGCGAGTACGGCCACGGCCCCCATGTCCACGCCACGCCCCCATTCCGGTGTTCGTCCCCGCCTCGGCCGCCGTCGCCGACGCCGTCACATTGTGGTCACACCAGCCCGGCCAGATCGTGGTTGAGTTCGACGACGTTGACGTGTTCCTGACCCAGGAATCCCAGAACACGCCCCTGGACGTGCCGGGCCACCCGAGCCTTGACCATGGCGGGGGCGAGGTGGCGGGCCTTCGCGACGCGGGCCACCTGTTCGTAGGCGTGCGCTGCGGAGATCGCACCGGTCCGCCGGATCGATCTGCACCCGTCGGCACCGCTTCCCGACGCGGGTGTCCTGGTCCGCGTAGGCTCCTGGTTCGCTTGTGCCCGGGACCGGTCTGTGCCGCTTCCCACGCTCTGGTCCCGCTCATCGAGCAGGTCCGCGGTTGCGGTCGCCGTGTGGAGGCGGCCGTGTTGTTGGACCGCGAGGTTTCGATCGGCCGGGTAAGCGCCGAGCGGTGGCAGATTCTTCGCTCTAGCCTGCCACATCGGGTCGGGACCCACCTACGGCCCGAGCTGAGGCCCGGCGGGCCCGGCCCTGCGGATCCGCAGGGCCGGGCCCGCCCGCGTGACTGGCAACTCGCGCGGGTCGAGGGCCCGGTGGGGCTGCCGGCGGCCGGGGTCACCAGGCGGTGAGTGATGCCCTGCCCGAGGACGTGGGTTGGGCTCCGCAGAGGGTCAGGGCGGGAGCGCGCCGATGCCGGACGGGCCCGACCGGCGGCACAGCAGGGTCAGCAAGGTGCCACAGAGCGTCAGCAGGTAGCAGGAGAAGCCTGCGGCGGTGAAGGTCCAGGCGGGCAGCGTGGCGAGGGTCAGTGCCGCGCTGAGGGCCCTGAGGCCGTAGACCGTGCGGTCTTCGGTCTCAGGGTGCCGGTAGCACTTGACGAGCGTGGGGACAGCGGCGCAGCCGTCAGCCAGGATACTCAGGGCGAGCGCGGTGTTGGGGTCCGTGGTGATCCACCAGCCGGCGAGAGCGCCCAGCGAGAGCACCACACAGCAGAGCTCGGTGGGGTTCGGCCGGGTGCTGCGGAACCCCGGGCGGCTGAGGGCGCACAGGAAGACCAGCAGCGGGCCGAGCCCCACGCTGAGGGTGGTGAGGGCGGGCAGGCCGACGTGGCGGGCGACTTGGGCCGCGAACGCCACGCTTGGCGCGAGGGCCCACAGCAGCCAGGTGACGGGGTTGGGCCGGACCGATCCGCGCAGCGTTCGCAGCGCGTAGACGCCGCTGCCGCAGAGGTTGAGAACCGCCCCGGTCGGCACCACGAACAAGCTGAGCTGCACCCGTTCATCCCTCGGCACCGCCGGTCGGCCAGGGCACCGGGTGGGGAGAGAAGTTGGGGAGCGACCTGGTGGGCTCATATCGGCGTTGCCAGACCGGAGTGGTGGAGCCGCTGGTGGCCGGCACGATGGCGGACCAGTCGGCCGGGCAGCCGCGCGGGTGAGCGAGCAGTCGGGCCGGGTAGAGGTGCGGCGGCGCTGTCGTGGAGCCGATGGGACCACGAGGAGCTCCGAGGCGACCGGCAGGATGACGTGGCGAGCGAGCAACCGGCGATTCAGACGGCGTCCTGATCGCGAATGACTCGGAGTTCATCAAGAAGGACGTCATCTCACCGGGGTGCAGCGGTGGTATTCCGGCACTGCCGAGCGGTCCGCGCACTGCCGGATCGGCGTTTTCGCCGCCTACGTATCGAGCCGGGGGCAGGCGCTCAACTCACCTCACTCTCACCGTCAGTGACGACGAGGCAGGCCAACCGCAAACCCCACCCAACTTCGAAGGCTCGGTTAAGGAACCGCTAAGGGGAATCGCATTCCATGTCATGGGCCCTTCAATGAAGCTAGTGCTGCTCCGCGTTAGTTCGTGGAGGGTGGTGTGGTCCAGGCGGTGGGGTCGTTGAGGTAGAGACCGCATGCACAGTCGAGCGCTTCTTCGGGTGAGCCGAATGGCAGGCCGGTAGGAAGGAAGTTGTCTTGGTATTTGCTGCTGCTGGCGAGGTAGATGGCAAAGCCCCAGGTGTGCAGGACGCCGGTGAAGCGCAGACGGCACAGTGGCAGCGGTTCCTCTATGCCCGGCATTTCGCCTGCCACGTAGGCGAATCCGGTCCGAAAACGGACCTGGATGCCCGAGAGTTGGGGCCAGCGTTCCCGCGCGCGGTCGCGCAGGCGGACGCGGAGGTGGTGCTGCATGGACTCGGGCGGGTTCTTCGGCACGGTCCCCATCCTGCCCGGCAACGATCGCGCTGCGCCATGATCACCAGTCATGGGCGGGAACAGGCAGGCAGTGTCGGTGGTGCTGGACGAGGCGTTACGAGCGCGGCTGACAAGCCTTGCCGGCTCCACGCGCGGGCAAGTGCGGGCGGTGCTGCGGGCGAAGATTGTGCTCGCTGCCGCTGCGGGAGCGTCCAACGCGGCGATCGCCCGCACGCTGGGAGTCAGCGTGAACACGGTCCGCAAGTGGCGAGGGAGGTTCACCGCCGCCGGGATGGAGGGACTCAAAGACGCTCCACGCCCAGGGCGGCCCCGCCTTTACGACAGCCGGGTGCGGCTGGCCGTGGTGGCTTCCGCGACCAGTGCACCGACCCACCCGGAGTCGACATGGACGCACCGGACCATCGCCACCCTGGTCGCGGACACTACGTCCGCCGCTATCTCCCCGTCCCAGGTCGGCCGGATCCTGGCCGGCCTGGACCTCAAGCCGCACAAAGTCCGCGGCTGGCTCACCCGCCGCGACAATCCCCAGTTCTGGGAACGGGCCGCCGACATCTGCAATCTCTACCTCAACCCGCCAAACGACGCGGTGGTGCTGTCCATCGACGAGAAGACCGCCATCGCCGCCCGCTCCCGCAAGCACCCCGGCCGTCCCGCCGGACCCGGCCGGCCGTCCCGCCAGGAATTTGAGTACATCCGCCACGGCACCGTCTCGATCAGCGCCGCGCTCAATGTGCGCACCGGCGAGGTCCTCACGCAGCCCATCGCCCGCAACAACGCAGCGACCTTCATCGACTTCCTGCGGATGCTCGAGCGGACCATCAACCCGTGCCACGCCATCCACGTCGTGCTGGACAACGGCGCCTCCCACATCGCACGGACAACCAAGGCATGGCTGGCCGACCACCCCCGCTGGCACGTGCACTGGACCCCGCCGCACGCCTCCTGGCTCAACCAGGTCGAACTCTTCTTCTCAGCCCTGACCCGCCGGGTTCTACGACACGGCGACTTCCCCAGCCGCGACGACCTCATCGACAAAATGGACGCCTACGTGATCGCGCACAACACCACCGCCAAGCCCTACCGCTGGACCTACGACGCCAGGCCACTCAAAGCCGCATGACACCTCCACGAACTAACGCGGAGCAGCACTAGTGCTGGATTCCTCTTTCGGTGGGTATAGCTGCTGGTAGCGGGGCAGTTGTGGGTGCTCGGGGGCGGGTGCTGGGTAGTGGTGCTGAGGGCACGGCCGGGCCGTGACGAGGGCGAGCAAGCGGTGGTTCACCGCCTGGCGTCGGCCAGAAAGGCGCCGAAGGTTGTGGTGGAGCGCTGCCGGATGGTGGAGCTGAGCTGGGGCGGGTGGCTGGTCCCGCAGATAGCCGACGAGCTGCGGTGCGGTCAGAAGACGGTGCGCCGCTGGCTGCACCGCTTCAACCGCTTGGGGCTGGAAGGACTGGAGGATCTGGGCGGGCAGGGACGCAAGCGAAGGATCACCGAGGCCGAGCGCTCGAGGATCATCGGCCTGGTCAAGCTGACGCCGCCGGGTCGGCTGGAGGTGCAGCCGTCGAACGAGATGTGGGCCGCGGACGAGTTGGGGCCCTCGGAGTGGACTTTGGACGCGCTGGCCGCCGCGGCCCGGGACCTGGGCATCGAGGTCAGCCGCTCCCAGGTGCGTCGGATCCTGCTGGCCGAGGGGGTGCGCTGGCGGCGCACGCGCTCGTGGACCCGCTCGAGAGATGTGGACTTCGAGGGAAAAGGACGCGGATCGTCGAGCTCTACACCAGCCCGCCCGACGGCGCGACGGTGGTCTGCGCCGACGAACTCGGCCCGGTGATCCCACGCACCTTCCCGCCGGCACCGGGCTGGTCGCCGGACGGACACCGCATCAAAAACGAGCTCGACTACTCCCGCGGACCGGAGAAAACCTGGGTCTACGGCGCCTTACGCGTCCGGGACGGCCATGAGGTCACGATGACGGCCACCTCCCGTAACAGTGTCTTCTACCAGCAGTTCCTTCAGCTGGTCGAGGACGCCAACCCCGTCGGGGACATCTACGTGATCACCGACAATCTGTCCTCTCACAACAGCGTGTCCACCCGGACCTGGCTCGAGGAACATCCCCGCATCCAGCATGTGTTCATCCCGGTCGGCGCCTGCTGGCTCAACCTCCAAGAGGGCTGGTGGCGCATCTTCCGCAAGACCGCCCTGGCCGGACGCTCCTTCGGCGACCGCGACCACATCACCCACGCCACCGAAGTGGCCACGGCCCAGCTCAACGTCCGCGCCCGACCCTGGATCTGGGGCAGACCCGCACCGCCCACCAGGCGTTTACGCCGCCGCTATGTGTACTTCCTTTGAGGAATCCAGCACTAGTAGGGCTTGGTCAGGTCTGTATTGGTGCTGGTATGTCGCGGTGGCAGGTCGGGCAGGCGCCGGTCCAGACCGCGAGCAGTGTCTGTAGCTCGCGGACGACCTGGTAGAGGCTCAGGCCGACGCCGTGTCTTTTGGGGCCCGGGCCAGTCGTTGCAGAGTGCAGAAGGCATGTGCGACAGAGACAAGGGTGACGTGGTGGTGCCAGCCGCCCCAGGTCCGGCCCTCGAAATGGGCCAGGCCCAGGGCCTGCTTCATCTCCCGGTAGTCGTGCTCGATGCGCCAGCGGAGCTTGGCGAGCCGGACCAGCGTGGTCAGAGGCATGCCGGAGGGCAGGTCGGACAGCCAGAACTGCACCGGCTCGCTCTCACCGGCAGGCCATTCGGCCAACAGCCAGCACTCTGGCAGCTCCGGGCCGTTGGTGGCCTGCCGAACCTCGCGTCCGGCAGGCCGGATGCGCAAGGCCACGAAGCGGGAGTACATCCGCTTGCGGCCGGAGCGGCCGGTGCCAGGCCGGGAGCCTTCACGCCACTGCACCGGCCGAGCTGCCTTCCGCCCCGCCGCGATGACCAACTCCTTCACCGACCGTGGCTTGTCGGGATACTTGGCCACCGGCGGGCGTCCGGTCCCGGAGTACGGCTCGGCCACCGGCACCGCGTCGGCGGGCTGAGCCGACAGCGTGGTGGAGATCCCCACCACGTAATTCAGGCCGCGGGCCTGCAGTCCGTGGCGGAACGCGGCAGCGTCGCCGTATCCGGCGTCCGCGACGGCCAGCGGCACCTCGATCCCCCACGAGCGGGTCTCGTCGAGCATGTCCAGGGCCAGCTGCCACTTCTCCACATGCCCGACATCGTCCGGGATGCCGCAGGCGGTGCGGCGGGCGATCTTGTCCGCATCGGCCTTCGGTGAGGCGGGATCCCAGGTCCGGGGCAGGAACAGCCGCCAGTTGACCGCCGCCGAGGCGGTCTCGGACGCGAGGTGGACCGAGACGCCGACCTGGCAGTTGGTGACCTTGCCCGCGGTGCCGGTGTACTGCCGCGACACGCATGCCGAGGCAGTCCCGTCCTTGAGGAACCCGGTGTCGTCGAAGACCAGGGCTTCCGGCCCGATCACCTTCTCCATCCGCCAGGCGAGCTGGGCCCGGATATGTGCCGGGTCCCAGGGGCTGGTGGTGATGAAGTTGGCCAGTGCCTGACGATTGCCGTCCTCCCCGAGCCGGGCGGCCATCGGCTCGACCGACTTACGCTGCCCGTCGGTCAGCAGCCCCCGCAGATAAACCTGCCCCCACCGGCGCTGATCCTTGCGCGCGAACGGCTCGAACACCTCCGCCGCGAACGCCTCCAACTCACCACGCACCACAGCAATCTCGTCCGGAGTCACACACTCTCAACGCCACACCGGGCCGACAGGACACGCACCACCACAACCGACCTGACCAAGCCCTACTAGCGTCACGATCGACCGCAACATACGGCGAGCGCTCGGGGGAACGGGGCACTCGCTGAAAACGGGAGGTTGTCTTGAGACATACCCGCATACTCGCTGCCGGCACCACACTTGCGGCTGCACTCCTCGCTGGATCGACATCGGCGGCGTCAGCCGGCGTACCGCAGGACGAAGTGGTCTCCGTACAGGATGGCGATGCCGCATACGGCTAGGTGTCCAATGACTATCTGCAGACACACCCAGGGTTCCTCGAAGCCCAGGCGAAATCTGTCGGAATCGAGCCGCAGAGCCACTTCGGCTGCAACGCACAGGTGTGTATCGACGTCCAGGGTACGGGGCTCAAGGTGAACCAGTGGAACACCACGGCCAACGCCAACGTGGGTTGCAGCCAGGCCAAGTACGTGCGGAACTCGAACCAGGTCTTCGAATCGGCCCCCATCTGCCCGCCGAACGACAACCCGGGTGTGTACTACTACACGAACCCGGAAACGACCTACCCGCAGAACACCAAGCTGTGCAACGCATGGACTCGAATCACCGGCTATCCGTGTGCCACTGTGCATCGGTGACCTGGTCGTAGTCCATACGAAATCCCGTTCAACAGGAGCGACATGCAGGATGATGAAGTGGTCGCCCATGGAGTCTTTCCGTCCGGAGAAGACTGGCAGCTCGCTGTCACTGTCCGGTCGGACAATGTCATGACGGTGCTCAGCGTCACGAGGCAAGGCGCCGCGGTATTCGGTGGCGGCATGGGCGGTCCGGCGCTTGCGGAGAATGAAACCCTCAACCTCTACTGGGGCAGAGAGGGAGATTTCCTCGGAGTCGTCGTGCGAACCGCAGAGTCCGTCGCGCATCTGACCCTGACAGTAGGATCGGCTGAGCCGACCGCACTTCAGCTGTACCCGATCCCTCGCTGTCCTGGGGTGAACGTTGCCGCCTTCGGTCTGACGGTGGACCGCGTGGAAGAGATCTCGTTGTCAGCTCGCGATGAAGACGGACACATGGTGGAGACTCATTCGCTCCCTGTTGCCCCGCCTGCACGTCCGGCGGGAACCAACGGCGGGGGCTGGGCGGCTGGGTGACGGTTTCCGTGGAGAGTGCCTCTGATCGGCGAGAACGGGGGTTTCCGAGTTCCTTGTTCCCGTTTCCGTCGGAGGCACTTTCCCACCGGATCCGATGCCGTGACACAGCCGACCGGCGACATACTGACGCGCCGCGGTGGGCGTCTTGTTCGATAGCCCATCCCACCGTCCGGTACGGAAGTCCCCGTGCCCCTTCGCACCGGACCCATGTAGTGGAGTTGGCACAGCCCTCGCCGGACGGCGGCGATGAGGTCTGCAGGGCCGATGAATGCGCGGTTGGCCAGAGTGGTGCGGCGCAGCAACCCCAGATGCCTTCGCCGGGGTTGAGATCGGGTACGGAGGAGTGCGACTGGTGGACGGTGAGCCGGTCACGCTCGACAAGGTGAGCGGTGATCAGCAGGTCGCGGTAGTCGGCCCAGGCGAAGCTCTTGCGCCTGTCACGCCGACCCTCGCCGGAACCAAGTGCGGGTGACAGGCGGCATCATCCGAGCAACCCAGGGGTGAACAGCGCTTCAGAGTGAACGTTGACTCAGATAAACGATCAATCCCACGGCAACGGGAACACCGAGAGTCCAGGCCATCGGACGCCCGAAGTTCAAGGTCCAACCCCACCCGTAGCGCTTGGGCACTGCGAGGCGCGGATCGTCACGGTTGTAGTAGAAGAGCCCGAACCAGTAGCGATCAGCGTCCCGATTCATGACCCACCTCCGAGGACCCGACCTGGTGGGACAAAAATACCTCGCAAAGCGGCATCGCCAACCGGCGGAAGTTTCTGGTCGCTGAGTAGTTCCGATTCCGGGGTTCGCGGACGCAGGGAGGGTGTCCGACATCCGGTTGTCACGACCGGGTTGAAGAGCGTGTGGTCCGGTGATCACGACGGTCGTGTTCCGCCGCGTGGTGTAGCCCGTGGGCATCTTGCGGGGATCCGGTACAGCACACACTGGCGAAGTGGCCCTTCGGGCACGCTCGGGTCCTCGAAGTCGTCCGCCGGGTCCCGGGTCATGCCGATCCGGCGCATCACCGCCTGGGAGCGAAGGTTGTTGACGGTCGTCGACGCAACGACCTCCGACAGCCCAAGGGTCTCGAAGCCGAAGGCCAGGCAGGCCAGGGCGGCCTCGGTGGCGTAACCGTGGCCCCACGCCGAACGTGTCAGCCGCCATCCGACATCCACCCCCGCGAACGGCATGTCCTCGCCCACCTGGTCCAAGCCGACGCGGCCGATGAACGCACCGGTCTCCCGTGCTTCGAGCGCCCACCATCCAAAGCCTCGCTCGTCGAACTGGGCTCGCATGAGGGCCACCGCGGCATCACTCTGCTCCCGCGTCAGCAGTTCCCCCAGGTGTTCTCGGACTTCGGGATCGGCGTTCATCGCCGCCCACGGTTCGAGGTCGGACTCCCGCCACCGGCGGAGCAGGAGACGATCGGTACGCAGTTCTGGCATGCCGTCCAGCCAACGCCATCACGATCAGGCTGTCGATCGGTTATGTCGAACATGTCGAACCCCGCGGAGCTGGGCCCGCGCCGAACGGAATCAATCCTCGCAGGTGGACGTTGCCGCACCTGGGACGGAACGGAGGCGCATCGGTGCACGGTGAGTACAAGATTCCCGGCGGCAAGCTCGTCGTGGTGGATCTGGACGTCGAGGACGGAGTGCTGCGCCACACGCGCGTGGCGGGCGATTTCTTCCTCGAACCGGACGAGGCGCTGGGCGCCGTGAACCACGCGCTGAACGGCGCCCCGGCGGACACCGACGCGACGGGCCTCGCGGCTCGCGTCGACGCCGCGCTCCCCGAGGGCACCGTCATGTACGGGCTGACCTCGGAAGGCATCGGAGTCGCGGTGCGCCGGGCGCTCGCGCACGCCACCGACTGGACGGACTACGACTGGCAGCTGATCCACGAGGGCCCGCAGTCCCCGGCGCTGCACATGGCCCTGGACGAGGTCCTGACCGCCGAGGTCGCCGCGGGCCGCCGCCCGCCCACCCTGCGTGTGTGGGAGTGGGGCGCCCCGTCCGTGATCATCGGCAGTTTCCAGTCCCTGCGCAACGAGGTCGACCCGGAGGGCGCCGCGCGGCACGGCATCGAGGTGGTGCGCCGGATCTCCGGGGGCGGCGCGATGTTCGTGGAGCCCGGCAACACCATCACCTACTCGCTCTCCGTGCCGGAGGCGCTCGTGCAGGGACTGTCGTTCCAGGACAGCTACGCGTATCTGGACGACTGGGTGCTCGGCGCGCTCGGCGACATGGGGATCAAGGCCTGGTACCAGCCGTTGAACGACATCGCCACGGAGCAGGGGAAGATCGCGGGCGCCGCCCAGAAGCGGATGGTCGGGCCGGGCGGCGGACCCGGCGCCGTGCTGCACCACGTGACCATGTCGTACGACATCGACGCCGACAAGATGGTCGAGGTGCTGCGCATCGGCCGCGAGAAGCTCTCCGACAAGGGCACCAGGAGCGCGAAGAAGCGGGTGGATCCGCTGCGCCGGCAGACCGGGCTCGCGCGCGAGGCGGTCATCGGGCGGATGGTCGACTCGTTCCGCGGCCGATACGGGTTGACGGACGGCAAGGTGACCGCGGAGGAACTGAACCGTGCCGAGGAGCTGGCCCGGACGAAGTTCGGGTCTGAGGAGTGGACGGCGAGGGTGCCGTAGCCGGACGGGCGCTCCCAGGAGCGGCCGGCCGGGGTTTTCAGGAACAGCCGGTCCGGTTCTCTCAGGACACGGGCGCCCACGCCGTCGTCCCGAGCGTGTTCTGCGGACCGATGTCGAGGGGCTCCGCGGGCCGTACGTTCAGTGCCTCGCGCCCCTGCTGCGGGACGACCCGGAGGTACGTGCCGTCCTCGGCGGCCATCCGCCAGTACAGGCCCGCCCGCGCGCTGTCGCCCGGGTCGAGGGTGAGCGGCGTGGCGCCGGGGTCCTCCGGCGCCATGAATACCTCGTCCGTCCCCTCGACGGTCCGCACGCCCGTGAGCGGGACGCCCTTCTCGTCGAGGACGCGGATGGCCGGGTAGCCCTTCACCTCGTACGGCCGCTCGGAGCAGTTGGTGAGGGTGAGGGTCATGGCCCGCAACCCCATGGCCCCGTCGACGGGGCCGGTGCCGAGACGCACCCCGGACGGCGGGCAGCCGTGCGCCTGTTGGACCGCGACGGCGGGCGAGCGGGCCGCCTTGGGCTTGTGGGCGGGTTCGGTGAAGAGACCGCAGCCGCTCAAGGCGAGCGTCAGCGCACCGACGAGGGCGGTGGCACGTAACGGTCCCAGGTCTGTCGCGATCACCGAGCGATCATCCCACGCCGCCTCTGCGCGCCCGCCGCCTCGACCACCTCCGACGCACCCCTCAGTTCGCATTCCCCCGCGCCGTCACCAAGCCCGACTCGTAGGCGAAAACGACCAGTTGGGCCCGGTCGCGGGCGCCCAGCTTCGTCATCGCCCGGCTGATGTGGGTCTTGGCGGTGAACGGGCTGATGACCATGTGCGCGGCGATCTCCTCGTTGGTCAGACCGCGCGCGGCGAGCGCCGTGACCTCGCGTTCGCGGGGTGTGAGGCACTCCAGGCCGGGCGCGGTGGCCCGGTCCGGGGGCCGGGCGACGAACTCGCCGATCAGGGTGCGGGTCACGGACGGGGAGAGCAGCGCCTCTCCCCGTGCGACGACCTCGATGGCCTGGAGCAGGTCGGCGGGCTCGGTGTCCTTGAGCAGAAAGCCGCTGGCCCCGGCCCGCAGCGCCTCGAAGACATACTCGTCCAGGCCGTAGTTGGTGAGCATGACGACGCGTACGGCGGACAGCTCCGGGTCGGCGGCGATACGGCGGGTGGCCTCGATGCCCGACATCACCGGCATCTGTACGTCGACGAGGGCGATGTCCGGCAAGGACGCGCGCACCAGCGCGAGGCCCTGCTCGCCGTCGGCGGCCTCGCCCACGACCTCGATGCCGTCCTCGGCGTCGAGCAGGGCGCGGAAACCGGCGCGCATCAGCGCCTGGTCGTCGACGAGCGCGACCCTGATCACGGCACCTCCTCCGATATGCCCAGCGGCAGTTCGGCGCGCACCGAGAAGCCGCCCTCGGTGCGCGGTGCGGCGTGCAGGGTGCCGCCGAGGGCCGTGACGCGTTCGCGCATGCCGGTGAGGCCGATGCCGGGGGTGGGTGGACGGGACGGGTCGGCGCCGCCGTCGTCGTCGACGCATATCGTCAGGTCGTCCGCGCTGTAGTCGAGTTGGACGGCCACCTTGGCGCGGCCGGCGTGGCGCGCGGCGTTCGTCAGGGCCTCCTGGACGATGCGGTACGCGGCACGGTCCACGGTCGCCGTGAGCGGGCGCTCCTCGCCGCTCACCGTCAGCTCCACAGCGAGGCCGGCCGCGCGGGCCCGCTCCACGAGCAGCGCGGGGGTGCCGGTCGGCTCATCGGTGCGCAACACCTCCAGGGTGGCCCGCAGTTCGCGCATCGCCTCGCCGCCCGCCTCCTGGATGGCGAGCAGCGCGGGCGAGACCTCCTCACCGCGTTTGCGGGCGAGGTGGACCGCGACGCCCGCCTGGAGCTTGACGATCGAGATGCTGTGCGTGAGCGAGTCGTGCAACTCGCGGGCGATCCGCAGCCGTTCCTCGCCCGCGCGGCGCAGGGCCGCCTCCTCGCGGGTGCGTTCCGCCTCCATCGCGCGCTGTTCCGTCTGGCGCAGATACGCCTGCCAGTTGCGGTCCGCGAGGCCTGTCACCAGGGCGCACAGGAACCAGCCGGCGAGCAGGAGAGAGCGCTCGGCGCTTCCGCGCGCCGTGAGGTCCGTCGTCACGAATGCCGCCAGGAACAGGGCACTCGCGAGCGCCGCCGCCCCTCGGTGACCCGCTCGGGCCGCCGTGTGGACGGCGCCGAGGACGGGGAGGGCGGCGAGGGTGCCGGGGTGGGCGTGCAGAACGTACGCCGTCGTGGTGACCGTACTGACCGCGAGTACCCTGCGCGGGGCGTAGCGGTAGGCCGCGAGGGCGAGGGAGCCCACGGTGATCAGCGCGTAGTCGGCGGGAGTCGCGCCGTCGCCGACCGCGGCCGCGGTCATGACGAGGGCACCGACCACGACCCCGAGGGCCGCGTCGGCCAGATGCCTGCGGGTGACCTGTTCCAGCGCCATGTTCCGCACGATAGACGGCCGTTCGGACAGTGGCGTCAGACCTGTGGAGGGGGCCCGGCGTACTCCGCCTGGAGTAGATCACGGCGCGCGCGGGCCGGGTGGGCGTAGCCCGCACTGCCTTCCGGTGGACGACGACCGTGGACGGATCCCCGGAGGAGGGTGACAACGGCGGCCGAGCCTGCGGCCCCGCGCTCATTCCCCACAAGGAGGCGCCCCATGCCCAGTCCCTTCCGATACACCACCCCGTCTCCGCCGAAGTCGGCCACCGGCCGTGTGGCGAGCGTCTACGCCCAGCTCGCCGACGACTTCGGCATCGAGCGCGCGGTGACCTTCGTCGTGCTCTCGCCCGCTCCCGATCTCATGGCCTCCGCCTGGGCGTTGATGCGCGAGTCGCTGATCGCGGGCGCGGGCAGCCGGACGGGGAAGGAACTCGCGGCGCTCGGGGTGTCCGTGGCCAATCGGTGCCCGTTCTGCGTCGACGCGCACACGATGCTGCTGCACGCGACCGGGGACCACCGGCTCGCGGAGACGGTGGCGCGCGGGGGGACCCCCGCCGACGAGGAGCACGCGCGTGTGCTGGCGTGGGGCGGGGCGACCCGGATCCCGGGGGCGGCGGAGTTGGCGCCGTACCCCTTCCCCGTCGCACACGCCCCCGCCTACATCGGCACGGCGCTGTCCTTCCACTTCATCAACCGCGTGGTGTCGGCGCTGCTCACCGAGAGTCTGCTGCCCGGCAACGCGCAACGGTTTCGGGCGGTGCGGAGTCTGGCCGGGCGGTCCGTCGCCCGGACGGTGCGCCGGCGACCCGCGCCGGGTGCGGGCCTGGAACTCCTCGACGACCCCGGGCCCGGTCCGGACTGGGCGCGCGGGACCACCGTCGGCCCTGCCTACGCCGCGCTGCGAGCCGCCGCCACCGAGGGGGAGGGCCTTCTCGACGAGGCCGACCGGATCCTCGTACGGGAGACGCTCCGGGACTGGGACGGCTCGCACCCGCCACTCGCGTGGGACGGACTCCCCGACCGTTCGCGGCCCGGAGCGCGCCTCGCGCTGCTGGCCGCGCTGGCCCCGTACCGGATCACGGACGAGGACGTGACGGCCTGGCGTAAACCCATCCATACCGACCACTGTTTGGTGCATCTGGTGGCGTACGGCGCGTTCGCCGCCGTCGACCGGATAGAGAGCACGCTTCCCGCCCGCACGGCCGAGGAGACCTCATGACACAGATCGCCAACCATGCTCAGGCGCGGGCCTGGAACGGCACTCTCGGCAACCACTGGGCGAGCCACCACGAGCGCTATGACACGCTCGTGTCGGGCCTGAACACCGCGCTCTTCGACGCGGCGGCGATCGCTTCGGGCGACCGCGTCCTGGACGTCGGCTGCGGGGCCGGTGCGACGACCCGGATCGCGGGCCGACTGGCGGCGCACGGGCACGCCGTCGGGGTCGACATCTCTGCGCCCCTGCTCGACCAGGCCCGGGCGACGACCGCCGCGGAGGGGGTCACCAACGTCGCGTACGAGTTCGCCGACGCCCAGATCCACCCCTTCCCGGCCGCCGGATACGACGTCCTGATCAGCCGGGGCGGGGTGATGTTCTTCTCGGACCACGCGGCGGCGTTCCGGAACCTGTCGCGCTCGCTGCGGCCGGGAGGGCGGCTCGCGTTCGTCTGTCCGCAGCCCGCCGGTCCCGAGGTGGAGGAGTCACGCGCCCTGCGCCTTTTCGGAGAACTCCTGGACGAACCGGACGCCGCAACGGTCGCCGTCCAGGCCGCCATGGCCTCCCTGTCCGACCCGGCGCGCATCCGCGAGGTTCTGCACGGGTGGGACGACGTGACGGTGACTCCGGTCGCGACGGAGACGACATGGGGGCGCGACGCCGCGGACGCCGTCGGCTTCATCCTCTCCCGCGCGCCCGGCCGGACGGTCGACGCCGACACGCGCGCGGCGCTGCAGGACACCTTGCGCCCTTATGAGACGGATCGCGGTGTTCGACTCCGGGCGGCGGTGTGGCTGGTGACGGCGAAGTGGCGCACGGACGGTCCCCAGTGAGGCACAGTCACCACACAGCCACGGAGTGAGTTGGCACTTCCGCCCCACAGGGAGTCATGTGACACTGGCGTTCCGTCCGCAGTGTGGACTCCCTCCGCACCGTCCCCCACGAGAAGTGCGCCGTGCATTCTCTTCCTCTGCCACTCGCCCTCACCGCGCGCCTGCTGCCGGTCGCGGTCCTCGCCTGCACGGGCTGGGCCATGTCGTCCGGCACGTCGACGACGACTCCGGCCGCCACCGACCACAAGTCGCCCCAGACGACGCAGTCCCCGTCGGGTCCCGCGGCGACGGCGGTCGCGAAGACGTACACCGCGGCCCCCGCGCCCTGCACCGGCGTGACGGAGAAGACGGTCAAGGCCCTTGTCCCGGGCGCCAAGACGGCCGGCCAGGAGATTCCGTCGACCGACAGGACGGTGCGCCGCACCTGCTCCTGGAACGCGCTCAAGGGCTTCGACTACCACTGGCTGGACGTCTCGTACGAGATCAAGGATTCGGACGAAGCGGCGCAGAAGTCCTATACGGGGCGCGTCGCGGACAAGAGCGGCGGAGGTGCGGTTCCCGGCCTCGGTGACTCGGCCTACTCCGTCGTGAACCTCACCACCACGGACAAGCAGCAGACCCGTGAGGGGGTGGTGATCGCCCGCGCGTCCAACGCGCTGGTGGTCGTCACGTACAACGGCAGCAACTTCGAGACGAAGAAGGCTCCCAGTACGGACGAGATCAACAAGGGGGCCATCAAGGCCGCCAAGGACGTGGTGGCGACGCTGGAGAACGGCCAGAAGGGCTGACCGTTCTCCAACCGCCGCGCCGATCCGACAGCTGTTCTCCATCAGCCGTTCTCCGACGGCTGCCTTCCCTCACGTGTCAGACGGCGGTCTTCTCCTTGCCCCGCAGCAGCATCAGGGCCAGGTACAGCACCATCGACGTACCGAGTCCGACCGCCCAGCCGTAGTCGGCCAGGGACTTCAGCGCCGGGATGGGCCGCCCGTCGATCAGCGGATGGAAGTCGGCACCGCCGACGGCCAGGACGCCTCCGGTGACGAAGGCGACGACGGCCCGCCAGTTCCAGCCGCCGTCGTACCAGTAGCGGCCGCCCGTGCGGTACAGGTCGGCGAGGTCGAGCTTGGTGCGGCGCAGGATCCAGTAGTCGGCGATGAGGATGCCGGCGACGGTGCCGAGCAGACCGCCGACGAGGCCGAGCCAGGTGAAGATGTAGCCCTGCGGGTCGGAGTACAGCTTCCAGGGGAAGATCAGCACGCCGAGGACACAGGTGGCGAGTGCGCCGGTACGGAAGTTGATCTTCCGTGGTGCGAGGTTGGAGAAGTCGAAGGCCGGCGAGACCAGGTTGGCCGCGATGTTCACGGACAGGGTCGCGACCAGCACGGTGACCAGCGCGTAGAGGAGGCCGAAGACGTTGTCGGTCTTGGCGGCCAGCTGGACCGGGTCCCAGATGGCCTCGCCGTACACGGCCTGCGAGCCCGAGGTGACCATGACCGACAGGAAGGCGAAGAGCGTCATCGTGGTCGGCAGACCGAGCGCCTGGCCCCAGGTCTGCGCCTTCTGGCTCTTGCCGTACCGGGTGAAGTCGGGGATGTTCAGCGACAGCGTGGACCAGAAGCCGATCATGCCCATGAGCGAGGGCCAGAACAGCTTCCAGAAATCGCCGCCCCAGCCGAGCTTCGAGGGCTGGTCGAGCAGCGGGCCGAAGCCGCCCGCCTTGCTGCTCATCCACCACAGCATCACACCAGCGCCCAGGAGCACGAACGGCGCCGCCCAGTTCTCGAAGCGGCGGATCGTCTCCATGCCCCGGTAGATGATGGCGACCTGCAGCACCCAGAAGATCGCGAACGACAGCCACATGGTCCAGGCGTAGCCGCCGACCTTCGAGGCGTTGGCCCAGCTGTCGCCGAAGAGCTTCCCGGCGAGGAAGTAGATCGCCTCGCCGCCGATCCAGGTCTGGATGCCGAACCAGCCGCAGGCCACCAACGCCCGCACGACAGCGGGCAGGTTGGCGCCGCGGACACCGAAGGAGGCGCGGGCGAAGACGGGGAAGGGTATGCCGTACTTCGGCCCGGCATGCCCGGTGAGCAGCATCGGGACCAGCACGATCAGGTTGGCCAGCGCGATGGTGAACACGGCCTGCTTCCAGTCCATGCCGACGGCTATCAGGCCGGAAGCCAGGGTCCAGGAAGCGGTGTTGTGGGCCATGCCGACCCACAGCGCCGAGAAGTTGTACGTGGTCCACGTGCGCTTCTCGACCGGGACCGGCAGCAGGTCCTCGTTGGCGTAGGGGCCGCTGGGCGCGGGCGCGTCGGGCGCGATCTCCACCCGGCCGTCGGTGAGCGTGACTTGAGCGACGGGCGGGCCCTCGCTGGGGACGGTCTCGGTCATGGGCAGGCCAATCAAGTGAGGAGTGACGGGAGAGGCCGTGCGGGTGACGCCGTGGGGGGTTGTGCGGGTGCGGTGGTGCGGTGATCCCCTTCCCCGGACGGAGGGAAGGGGACGTATGGGGAGGGGGAGCGGTGGCCGGGGTACGGCCGGTGGTGCGGTGGGCGGCCGGAGGCCGGCCGCCCGGAGCGGAGCTGTCAGCCGTTGACGGCCGGGATGACCTTCGACCCGTAGGCGTCGATCACGGCCTCCTGCGCGTCGTGCATGTCGTACACCGCGAACTGGTCCACGCCCAGCGCGCGCAGCGCGTTCAGCTTCTCGATGTGCCGCTCGGCCGTGCCGATCAGGCAGAACCGGTCGACGATCTCGTCCGGCACGAACTTGGTGTCGGGGTTGTCACTGCGCCCGTGGTGGGAGTAGTCGTAGCCCTCGCGCGCCTTGATGTAGTCGGTGAGTTCCTCGGGCACGGCGGCGGAGTGCTCGCCGTACTTGGAGACCAGGTCGGCCACGTGGTTGCCGACCATGCCGCCGAACCAGCGGCACTGCTCACGCGCGTGGGCGAGGGCCTCCGGCGAGTCGTCCTCGGTGATGTACGCGGGCGCGGCCACGCAGATCTTCACCTCGGAGGGGTCGCGCCCCGCCTCGACGGCCGCTTCCTTCACGGCCTTGACCATGTACTCGGTGAGATAGAGGTCGGCGAGCTGGAGGATGAACCCGTCGGCCTCCTCACCGGTCATCTTCAGGGCCTTGGGACCGTACGCGGCCATCCAGACCGGGAGTTCGGCGCCGGGCTTGACCCAGGGGAACTTGACGACGGTGCCGCCGAGGTCGGCCTCCTCGCCCCGGCCGAGGGCACGGATGACCTTCATCGCGCCGCTGATCCGGGCGAGCGTGTTGGGCTTGCGGCCGGCGACACGCATCGCCGAGTCGCCGCGCCCGATGCCGCACACCGTACGGTTGCCGTACATGTCGTTGAGCGTCGCGAAGGTGGAGGCGGTGACCTCCCAGGTGCGGGTGCCCGGGTTGGTGACCATCGGCCCGACCGTCAACTTCTCGGTGTTCGCGAGGATCTGACTGTAGATCACAAAGGGTTCCTGCCACAGCACGGCCGAGTCGAAGGTCCAGCCGTACGTGAAGCCGTTGCCCTCGGCGCGCTTCATCAGGTCGATGACGCGGGAGGCCGGGGGGTCGGTCTGCAGGACGAGTCCGAAGTCCATGGCGCCACTCCTAGTCGCTCAGAGAAGGTACTGACAGGTGGAGCGGGGGGTGTAGACGCCGTGACCCGCGCGTCCGGTGAACTCCCGCTCAGTGATGACCGGTTCGCCGCGCGAGAGCACGGTCTCGACCTGCCCGGTGACGCGCTTGCCCTCGTACGCCGAGTAGTCGACGTTCATGTGGTGGGTCTCGACCGACATGACCTGCTCGGCGTGCGGGTCGTAGATGACGATGTCGGCGTCGGCGCCCGGCGCGATGGTGCCCTTCTTCGGGTACAGGCCGAACATCCGGGCCGGGGTGGCGCAGGCGATCTCGATCCAGCGGCGGCGCGAGATGTGCCCGTCGACGACGGCCTGGTGGAGCAGGTCCATGCGGTTCTCGACGCCCGGGAGGCCGTTGGGGATCTTCGAGAAGTCGCCCCGGCCGAGCTCCTTCTGGCCCACGAAGCAGAAGGGGCAGTGGTCCGTCGACACGACCTGGAGGTCGTTGGTGCGCAGGCCCCGCCACAGGGCGGCCTGATGCTCCTTGGGCCGAAGGGGCGTGCTGCACACGTACTTCGAGCCCTCGAAGTCCGGTTCCGCGAGGTTGTCGGTCGACAGGAAAAGGTACTGCGGACAGGTCTCGCCGAAGACGTTCAGGCCCTCGTCACGCGCCCGTGCGATCTCGGCGACCGCCTCCTGCGCCGAGACGTGCACGACGTACAGCGGAGCGCCCGCGACCTGGGCGAGCTTGATGGCCCGGTGGGTGGCCTCGGCCTCCAGGAGCGCCTTGCGCACCTCGCCGTGGAAGCGCGGGTCGGTCTCGCCGCGCGCCAGCGCCTGTTCCACGAGGACGTCGATCGCGATGCCGTTCTCCGCGTGCATCATGATCAGGCCGCCGTTCTCGGCGGAGCGCTGCATGGCGCGCAGGATCTGGCCGTCGTCGCTGTAGAAGACGCCGGGGTAGGCCATGAACTGCTTGAAGGAGGTGACGCCCTCCTGGACCAGCAGGTCCATCTCCTTGAGCGTCTCCTGGTTGACGTCGGAGACGATCATGTGGAAGGCGTAGTCGATGGTGCAGTTGCCGTCGGCCTTGGCGTTCCAGGCGTCGAGGCCCTCGCGCAGCGAGTGGCCGACGCTCTGCACCGCGAAGTCGACGATGGTGGTGGTGCCGCCCCAGGCCGCGGCCCGGGTGCCCGTCTCGAAGGTGTCCGAGGCGAAGGTGCCGCCGAAGGGCAGCTCCATGTGGGTGTGGGCGTCGACGCCGCCCGGGATGACGTACTTGCCGGTGGCGTCGATGGTCTTCTCGGCCGTCCACGACTCGGCCGCCGGGGTGCCGGTCGCAGCGAGGGCGACGACCCGGCCGTCCTCGATCAGGACGTCGGCGTGGATCTCGTCGGACGCGGTGATGACGAGGCCATTACGGATGACGGTACGGCTGCTCATGCTCCCTCTCTCCTGCCGTGCGCTGAAAACTGCGGGTCACTCGTGGCTGGTCGCGCCCGAGCGGCAAAGCCGCGCGATGCCACAGCCCCGCGCCCCTTTCGGGGGCGCGGGAAGCCCGGCGGACTCCAGGGCCCCGCCGGGCTACGGCGCGGTCAGCGGCTCGTACGCGTCGGGACGGCGGTCCCGGTAGAACTGCCAGCGGTCGCGCACCTCGCGCAGCTTGGCCATGTCGAGGTCGCGGACGACGAGTTCGGTCTCCTTGTCGCTGGCCACCTCCCCGACGAACTGGGCCTCCGGGTCGACGAAGTACGACGTTCCGTAGAAGTCGTTGTCGCCCAGCTCCTCCACGCCCACGCGGTTGATGGCGCCCACGAAGTACTCGTTGGCGACGGCCGCCGCCGGCTGCTCCAGCTGCCAGATGTAGGAGGACAAGCCGCGCGAGGTGGCCGACGGGTTGAACACGATCTCGGCGCCCGCGAGGCCCAGCGCACGCCAGCCCTCCGGGAAGTGCCGGTCGTAGCAGATGTAGACGCCGATCTTGCCGACGGCGGTGTCGAAGACCGGCCAGCCGGCGTTGCCGGGACGGAAGTAGAACTTCTCCCAGAAGCCCTCGACCTGCGGAATGTGGTGCTTGCGGTACTTGCCGAGGTACGAGCCGTCCGCGTCGATCACGGCGGCCGTGTTGTAGAGGACGCCGGGCTGCTCCTCCTCGTACATCGGCAGGACGAGGACGATGCCCAGTTCCTTGGCCAGCGCCTGGAAGCGCCGGACGATCGGGCCTTCGGGGATCTGCTCGGCGTACTCGTAGAACGCCTTGTCCTGGACCTGGCAGAAGTAGGGCCCGTAGAAGAGCTCCTGGAAGCACATCACCTGTGCGCCCTGTGCGGCCGCGTCGCGGGCCGCCTGCTCGTGGACCTGGATCATCGACTCCTTGTCGCCGGTCCAGGCAGTCTGGAAGACGGCGGCGCGGATCACTCTGCTCATCGGGACCTCCGGTCGCTCGGTGTGCGAGGAGCCTAGGAAGCCCGGACGGCCGCATTGAGTTGCACCGTGTCACGTCTGAGGCGCTGTGCCGTTCCACGGTGTCACCCCCGCGTTGTCCCATGTTTCACCTGAGCCGTCCCGTGTTTCACCGTTGTTGCGCGTCGTGCGCGAGCAGTGCGATGTGCACGGAGGCGGCCTGCTCGAAGTCGTCGAGGTCGACGCCGAGCCGGGCCTCGATGGCCTCCAGTCGGCGGTAGAGCGCGGGCCTGCTGACGTGGTGGAGCTGCGCGGTGCGGGACTTGTTGCGACCGGTCGCGAGGTAGGTCCGCAGCACGGGCAGCAGCTCCGACTCGGCATCGGCCCCGCACAACAGCCCGTCCAACTCCCTTTCGGCGAAAGACTGGACGTTCGGGTCGTCGCGCAACAGCCGTATCAGGCCCCGCAGATGGACGTCACGCAGTCGTACGAGCACCGGCTGGTCCTGGTCGGCGGGTGCGTCGGCGGCGGCCTCGGCGACGTGCAGTGCCTCACGCAGGCCGCCGGGAACGTCGTCCCAGGCGGTACGGGACGCGGCCGCCGCCACGGTCGTACGGATGCCGGTCTCATGGCGCAGTCGCAGCGCGAAGTGGGCGGCCAGCGCCTCCGCGTCCTGATCGCGGGCGAGGCTGAGCAGCACGGCGGTGGCCCCGTCGGCGAGCTCGGCGACCAGTCCGGGCAGCCCCAGCAGACGCAGTACGCGGTCGAGTTGGCCCGGGTCTCCGTCCCGTACCACCAGCGGCACGAAGGCCCGCCGGTTGACGGGCAGCCCGGCCGCCCTGGCCCTCGGAAGAAGCTGCCGCGCCGGTACGACCCCGCTCACCAGGTCCGTCAGCAGGCTCTGCGCGGACTCCTCCTCCCAGGTGTGCACGGAGCCACCCAGCATCCGGTGCAGGACCAGGGCCTCGGCGGCACGGTCGGCGAGCAGCCGCCCGGTGGCGGCATCGCCCCGGTAGCCGCACAGCACGATCCGGCCCCATCTCTCGCCGCGCCCGCCCAGCTCGGCGCGGATCCAGCCGTCGCCCTCGCTGCCGCCCGCCTGCCGGGCGATGCGCTCCCAGTCGCGCAATACGTCGTCCACCGCGGACCGCTCCCCCGCCGTGGCGAGGACGCGGTGGGCGAGGTTGGTGACGACGACCGGGCACGCGGCGTGCACGGCGATCTCGTCGAGCATCCGTTGCAGGGGCGCTCCCGTGGTGATGAGCCCGGTGAGCGCGGTCCGTACGGCCTCGGAGAGGCTCACGGCCGCGAACTTGCTGCGGACGAGCCGGGACTGGACCTCCTCCGTCAGCTCGGCGAACGGGAAGGGCCGGTGGAGCACCACCATGGGCAGTCCGCAGCGCTCGGCGGCCCGGCGCATCACGTCCGGCGGGGTCGGGAAGGCCCGGCCGAGTCCGAGGACGACGGCCGCGGCCTCCGCGCGGTGCAGCGAACGGATGTACTCGGCCTGCGCGTCCGGGTCGCCGGCGAGCAGCACCCCGGTGGTGAGCACCATTTCCCCGCCGCTGAGCATCACGCCCACGTCGGCGGCCTCGGCGACGTGCACCCAGCGCACGGACCGGTCGAGGTGGCCCGCGCCGGCCACCACCTCGGGCTCTCCGGCGAGCACCCGGTCCAGGGCGAGGACCTGGCGTACCGACAGGGCGGGTTCCAAGGCGGTGGCGGTGGTCATGGCACGTTCCCTTGCTCAGAACTTCTTACTGGAGACACCTCAGCGCGTGCTCGAGAATCGCCGCGCCCTCCTCCGCCTCCGCGACGGTGAGGGAGAGCGGCGGTGCGATGCGCAGCACGCTGGTGTTGTGACCGCCGCCCTTGCCGATCAGCAGGCCGTCCTGGCGAGCCGCTTCGAGCACGGCCGCGGCACCTTCGGGGTACGCCTCGTCGGTACCGGGCTTGACCAGCTCGACGCCGATCACCAGCCCGCGCCCGCGCACCTCCCGTACGTGGTCGAGCGGCACGGAGATCGCCCGCAGCCGCTCGCCGAGCAGACCGCCGACGCGCCGGGCGTTGCCCTGGAGGTCGTGTTCGAGGAGGTACGTGAGGTTCGCCAGGCCCGCCGCCATCGTGATCGGCGAGCCGCCGAAGGTCGAGATGGAGTTGGAGTCGAGGCAGTTCATGATCTCGGCGCGCGCGACGACGCCGCCGATGGACATGCCGTTGCCGATGCCCTTGGCGAAGGTGAGCATGTCCGGCGGGCCCGCTGCGGCGTGCGCCTGCCAGCCCCAGAAGTGCTCGCCGGTTCGGCCCCAGCCGGTCTGCACCTCGTCGGCGATCCAGAGGATGCCGTGCTGGTCCAGGACCTCGCGGAAGGCCGCGTAGAGGCCGTCGGGCGGCGCGGTGAAGCCGCCGACGCCCTGGATGGGTTCGGCGATGAGGGCGGCGGGCGGGCGGACGTGGCCGAGCAGGTCCTTCAGGTCGTCGACGCAGGCCGCGATGAACTCGGCGTCGCCGAGATCGGCGTACGGGCCGCGGGTGCGGACGCCGCCGTGGACGTACAGCGTCTGGAGCGGCGAGAGGGAGGTCGGCGACCAGCCCTTGTTGCCGGTGATGCCGACCGCGCTGAAGGAGCGGCCGTGGTAGCTGTTGCGCATCGCCAGGATCTGGTTGCTCTGCCGGTAGGCGGTGGCGAGCAGCAGGGCCGTGTCGTTGGCCTCGGTGCCGGAGGTGGTGAAGAAGACGCGGGCGTCGGGGATGCCGGACAGCTGGGCGATCCGCTCGGCGAGTTCGACCATCGGCCGGTTGAGGTAGAGCGTGGAGGTGTGGATGATCCGCCCGGCCTGCTCGCTGACGGCCTTCGTCACCTCGGGCAGGGCGTGCGCGGTCATCGTCGTCAGGATGCCGCCGAAGAAGTCGAGGTACTTGTTGCCCTGGGCGTCCCAGACGTGGCGGCCCTCGCCGTGGGTGATCTCGATCGGGTCCTCGTAGTAGAGGGCCAGCCAGTCGGGCAGGACGGCCTTGTGGCGTGCGTACAGGTCGCTCACGGCTGCACCAGCCCCTCGTAGGCGTCGGGCCGCCGGTCGCGGTAGAACGCCCACTGCTGGCGGACCTCCTCGATCACGTCGAAGTCGAGGTCGCGGACGATCAGCTCCTCGGCCTTGTCACTGGCCGTCTCCCCCACGAACTGTCCACGCGGGTCGACGAAGTACGAGGTCCCGTAGAAGTCGTTGTCGCCGTACTCCTCCTGCCCGACCCGGTTGATCGCGGCGATGAAGTACTCGTTGGCGACGGCCGCGGCGGGCTGCTCCAGCTGCCAGAGGTGGGCGGAGAGGCCGCGGGAGGTCGCGGAGGGGTTGTAGACGAGCTGGGCGCCGTTCAGGCCGAGCTGCCGCCAGCCCTCGGGGAAGTGGCGGTCGTAACAGATGTACACGCCGATCCTGCCGACCGCGGTGTCGAAGACCGGCCAGCCCAGGTTGCCCGGTTTGAAGTAGTACTTCTCCCAGAAGCCCTTCACCTGCGGGATGTGGTGCTTGCGGTACTTGCCGAGGTACGAGCCGTCCGCGTCGATCACGGCCGCGGTGTTGAAGTAGAAGCCGGACTGCTCGACCTCGAACACGGGCACGACGATGACCATGCCGGTCTCGCGTGCGAGCTCCTGCATACGAGTGACGGTGGGCCCGTCGGGCACCGGCTCCGCCCAGCCGTAGTGCTCGGGCTCCTGGACCTGGCAGAAGTAGGGGGCGTTGAAGACTTCCTGGAATCCGATCACCTTGGCGCCCTGCCGGGCCGCCTCGCGGGCGTGCTCCTCGTGCTTGGCGACCATGGATGCGGTGTCGCCGGTCCAGGTGGCCTGGACCAGAGCGGCGCGTACGACGTTGGCCATGAGCTGCTCCTTCGACGGGACGTCAGAGAGCCTCTACGCCCGTAGACAAAGGCGGTAGAGGCTCGAAAGTAAGCCCAGCGGACAGCCTTGCCAAGACCATCGCCGTTAACCCGCTGAGTCGATCACGTTTCGCACCCCTGTGGGTGAGCGGTCGATCCGGTCCGCGGCGGCTCGACCGGCTCGGGAATGCCTTCCCGGATCGCTCGGGCGGCGAAACCGGCCACGCTCCCTGGCCGTGCGGCCGACCACGCTCTCAGGCCGTGAAGCCGGCCACCCTCAGCGCGTGCACCAGGTCCCAGTGGCGCTCCTCCGAGACACCCTTGGCGGCCGCCAGCAGCAGCGGCACGAGACGTCCCGGGTCCGCCTCCGCGCTGCGGGCCGCCTCCTCCGGGGTGCGGACGCGGACGTAGGCGTCGAGCAGCGCCCGGATCTCGCGCTGCCGCCCCTGGTCGGCCAGGCTCAGCACGGCGGCCCCGATCTCGGGAGCGGGGCGGGCGACGCCCTGGCGCAGCATCTGCCTGCCGTCGGCGCTGCGGCCCGCCGCGGCGAGCGCGTCCGCGGCGCCGACCAGTCGGTCCGCGGGGAGCGAGGCGGCCTCCCACAGCAGGGTGGCCCAGTCCGCGTCGAGGCCCGCCCGGTGCAGTTCGGCGGCGAGGAGGGGGAAGCGGGCGGCGGGCCAGTGGGTGACCTCCACGAGCAAGGCGTGCGCCTCGCCGCTGCGGCCCTCGCGGCGCAGCCGGGTCAGGGTCTGGACGGTCTCGGCGGTGGCCCGCCGCGCGTCCTCGTCCAGCGCCTCGGTCCGCGCCGGCGGCGCCGGCGCCTCGGCGGCACCCGCGAAACGGGCTCCACGGGGGGTACGGCCGCTCGGCGCGGCCGGGGCGGACACCGGCGGCACCGCGGTCTCCGGGGCGGCCACAGGGGCAGCCTCGGCCTCCATCATCCCGGCGAAGCGGGCGCTGCCGCGGGGGCGCCGCTTGGAGCGCTGCTTGGGGACGGGGGCGGCACTCTGGGTGGGGGCGGTACCCCGGCTCGGGGTGGTACCCGGGCTGGGGGTGGTACTGGCACTGGTATCGGAACCGGCACTGGCACCGGCCTGGTCGTACGGACCGGTACGGGCGGCCGCCGAATCGCTACGGGCCGAACGGGCGGCCGCCGGATCGTACGGCCCGGAACCGGGGTTCGCCGGGTCGCGCGGCGCCACGGGAGCCGGGGCGGGGGCGTCGTGGTCGGTCGCCGCCGGGTCCGCGAAGCGCGGGCGCGGGCCGGACTGCTCCGGGATCGCCGGGCGGCTCTGGGCCGCCGGCTCCCCCACCCGGACGACATCCCCGCCCACGCCCCCCGAAAAGTCGAACGCGCCCGATACGTGGGTACGCAGGGCGCGGCGGTCCAGGTGCTCCATCCGGTGGCGGAGTTCGACGCATCGGGCGGTGGCCCGTTCGTGGTCGTCGTGGGCCCAGGCGAGGTCGAGCCGGACGGTGTCGGCCTCCTCCTGGGTGGTGGCCGCGTGGAACTCCCGGCTCAGTTCGGCCTGGCGCTCCGCGGCGTAGCGCTGTTCGCGGAGCATGACGTCGAGACGGTCGCCGAGGGCGTCCCTGCCGCCGGGCCGGCCGTCGTAGGCGGCGAGCGAGGCACCGTGCAGGGAACGGGCGCGCTGGGCCTCCTGGGCCGCGACCTGGGGACCCTGCTCCGCGGCGAGGTCCTGGAGGAGCGCCTCCACGACATCCCACGGGGGCACTTCCCAGCCGTCCAGGCAGGCCCGCATGCCGTCGGGGTCGCGCTGCCAGAACACCGCACACCAGCCGCCGTCCTGATCGAGCCGTTTCATCAGCCCGCTCAGGTAACTCGCGAACTCCCGCACTTGACCCGGGAGTTGTTCCACAGCCATCACACGACTCCCCGCCCGACTGGAGTACTCCGGTCCGGTAGAAAACACCCTTCGTGTTACGGAACGGCTACGGGGAGTTTTCGGACTGGACGCAGAGTCCTGTGATCAATGTCGTCCATGGACAGTCCGAGCGCCCGCGCCAGCGCCGCGACGGTGAAGAAGGCGGGGGTGGGGGCCCGCCCGGTCTCGATCTTGCGCAGGGTCTCGGCCGAGATCCCGGCGATCGCCGCGACCTCCACCATGCTGCGGCCACCGCGGGCCTCGCGCAGCAACTGCCCGAGCCGCTCGCCGCGTTCGCGCTCTTCGGGGGTCAAGGGGTTACGCACCATGGCCCCATTCTAATACCGGTATAGTAATTGGCATGGTGGAACTCAAGACGGACACGTCGATCGACGAGATGTACGAGGCGGGGCAGGTCGTGGGCCGGGCGCTCACGGCGGTGCGCGAGGCGGCGGACGTGGGGGTCTCGTTGCTGGAGCTGGACGAGGTCGCCCACCAGGTGCTGCGTGAGGCGGGCGCCGGCTCCCCCTTCCTCGGCTACCGGCCCTCGTTCGCGCCCACCCCCTTCCCGGCGGTCATCTGCGCCTCGGTGAACGACGCGATCGTGCACGGCATCCCGACCGGTTACCGGTTGCGGGACGGCGACCTGGTCTCCATCGACTTCGGAGCCGAGCTGGACGGCTGGGTCGGCGACTCGGCGATCAGCTTCATCGTGGGCGAGCCGCGCGTGGCCGACGTACGGCTCGTGCGGACCGCCGAGCGGGCCCTCGCGGCGGGCATCGAGGCGGCCGTCGTCGGCAACCGGATCGGGGACATCGCGCACGCCATCGGCACGGTGTGCCGCGCGGCGGGGTACGGCATCCCGGACGGCTTCGGAGGCCACGGCGTGGGCCGCCGCATGCACGAGGACCCGCCCGTCCCGAACGAGGGCCGCCCGGGCCGCGGCCTCCCCCTCCGCCACGGCATGGTCCTCGCGATCGAGCCCATGCTCATCGGCGGCGGCACGGACGGCTTCCACGCGGCCCCCGACGGCTGGACGCTGCGCACCGACGACGGCTCCCGCGCGGCCCACACGGAACACACGGTAGCCATCACCCACACGGGCCCACGCATCCTCACGGCACGCTGATCCCCGCAGGCGCACTGACGTCGACGGGCGCGAGGGCGCCGCTCGCTACGACACCGGTCGCACCACCATCGCCGAGCCGCCACCGCGCCGTACCTTCTCGGCCGCTGCCAGCCACTGGCCGCCCGGAAGGCGCTGGACGCCCGTCGCCGCGCCGATCTCGGGGTTGAGCTTGAAGGAGTGCCCGAGGGATTCGAGCCGGGTCCGCAGGGCGCTGTCGTACAGGCCGGGTTCGAGTTCGGTCTGGGCCGCATTGCGCTGGCTGGCGCGCGGCGCGGCGATGGCGTCCACCAGCGGCAGACCCCGGTCCAGGAACTCCGTCAGGGTCTGCAGGACGGTGGTGATGATGGTCGCGCCGCCGGGCGAGCCGAGCGCCACCACGGGCTGGTTGTGCCGGTCCAGGACGATCGTCGGGGAGATCGACGAGCGCGGGCGCTTGCCGGGGCCGGGAAGGTTCGGGTCGTGGACGGCCGGGTTGGCCGGGGTGAAGGAGAAGTCGGTCAGCTCGTTGTTGAGGAGGAATCCGCGCCCCGGGACGGTGATCCCACTGCCGCCGGTCTGCTCGATGGTGAGGGTGTAGGAGACGACGTTGCCCCACTTGTCGGCCACCGTGAGGTGGGTGGTGTTCTCGCCCTCGTACGTCGTCGGGGCGGCCGTGCCGCCGGTGGAGCAGGCCGCCGGGTGGCGCGGGTCGCCCGGTGCGAGCGGGCTCGTCAGGGCCGCGTCGTCCTTGATCAGGCAGGCGCGCGAGTCGGCGTACTTCTGCGAGAGGAGTTCCTTCGTGGGGACGTCCTCGAAGGCGGGATCGCCCACCCAGCGCCCCCGGTCCGCGAACGCGATCCGGCTGGCCTCGATGTAGTGGTGCAGGTACTGGACCTCGCTCGCCTTCGAAAGGTCCGTCTTCTCAAGGATGTTGAGGGCCTCGCCGACCGTGGTGCCACCGGAGGAGGAAGGGGCGATCGAGTAGACCTTCAGTCCGCGGTACGACGTCTGCGTCGGCGCCTGTCGCTTCGCCCGGTAGGCCGCCAGGTCCTTCGACGACAGCTTGCCCGGGCGGGCGTTGTAGCCCGAACCCGGGTCCACCGGGGGCTTGTTCACGGTGGCGACGATGTCCCTGCCGAGGTCGCCGTGATAGATCGCGCCGACACCCTTCTTGCCCAACTCCTCGTAGGTGCTGGCGAGATCGGGGTTGGTGAAGGTCGATCCGACCACGGGCAGCGAGCCGCCGGGCAGGAACAGCTTCGCGGTGTCGGGGAAGTTCTTGAAGCGGGCCTGGTTGGACTCGGTCTGCGAGCGGAAGGTCGCGTCGACCGTGAACCCGTCGCGTGCGATCCGTTCGGCAGGCTTCAGTACGCTCCCGAGCCGCTCGCTGCCCCAGCTGTCCAGCGCCGTCTGCCAGGTGGCGGGTGTACCCGGTGTACCCACGCTCAGCCCGCTGGTGACGGCGTCCGCGAAGGCGAGCGGCCGGCCGTTCTCCAGGAAGAGCCCCGAGTCGGCGGTCAGCGGCGCGGTCTCACGGCCGTCGATCGTATGCACCGTACGGGACTTGGCGTCGTAGTAGACGAAGTAGCCGCCCCCGCCGACGCCGGAGGAGTACGGCTCGGTGACGCCGAGGGCCGCCGCGGTGGCGACCGCCGCGTCCACCGCGTTGCCGCCCTTCTTCAGGACCTCGATCCCGGCGGCGGAGGCGTCGGCGTCGACACTGGCCACGGCACCGCCGTAGCCGACGGCGACCGGCACCTTGGCCGGGGTGGTGCGGGAGGAGGCCGCCCCGGCGGTGGGTGGCGCCGCCGCGCCGACCGACACCACCGCGGCCGAAACCGCCAAGACCGCCAGATTCCGCGCAACAGGGCGACGCATCCGTACCTCCAGTCAACAGCCGTCCGCGCAGCGTAACTTCACCGCGCCCTTCCCGTCAGGACCCCCTCGAACACCGGTCCGCACTCCCGATACCATGCGCGCCCATGAATGACGACGTGCGCAACATCGTCCTCGGCGTGGTCGCCGCCGCCATCAGCGCCGCGCTCGGCTGGCTCGCCCGCACCTACCTCTGGAAGCGCAGACTCCGGCGCAAGCAGGCGTTCTTCGGGCTGCCCGACAACTCCGAGTCGCTCCTGGTGGTGAACCGCGAGGCGGGCGGCCCGGAGCTCACGGTGATGCGCTTCGACGTGTTCGCACTGCTCGAACTCGCCGCGCTGATCAAGGACTGCGGCGCGCACGCCCAGGTCGTCGCGCACGACGCCGCGCAGCAGGGGTTCGGGGAGCGGACCGAGTTCTGCGTGGGCGGGCCGGCGTCGAATCGCCGCATGGCCGCGCATCTTCACAGCCTGCTCCCGGGCATCCAGGTCAACACCGACGCCGAACCGGGCCCGGACCGCGGCGCCTTCCAGATCGGCAGCGAGCGCTACCTCCTGGAGCCGGGGAAGGGCGAGTACGTGATCCTCGCCCGGCTGATCGCGGGACAGGAGCGCGGGACGCGGCCCGTCTTCCTCTTCTGCGGGCAGCGCGCGATCACCAACCAGGCGGCGACCCGCTATCTCGCCCGCAACCACGAACGGCTGGCACGCAAGCACGGCGGCAACTCCTTCGTACTGCTGCTGAAGGTGGTGAACTCGCACGCGTACGGGCCCGATGTCGTCGAGCTTGTCGCGGACGTGACCCGGGCCGCCCAGACCCCGCTGCCCACACCCGCGCCGGCCCGCAACTCCCACCGCGCATCGTAGATTTCACGGCCATCCAACAATCTTTACCCGTGCGTAACTTACCGACGGGTTACTTCCGGTAAGGCAGCGAGGTTACCGTCGGGTCACATTCTACTGACACGAGTGAGGAGTGGCCCGTGGGACACCATCGTCATGCCCTGCGCACGTCCGCCGTCGGTGCCGTATCCGCGGCCCTGATCGCCGGTACCGCCCTCGGGCTCGCCCCCACCGCCCAGGCCACCTCCGCCGGCGTCCGCTTCGTCGACATCACCGGAGACGGCGGCACGGTCCTCAAGGCCAATGTCGTCACCCCCGCGGGCGCCGACGGCAGCCGCAGGTACCCGCTCCTCGTCATGCCGACGAGCTGGGGCCTGCCCCAGGTCGAGTACCTCGCACAGGCCCAGAAGCTCGCCGACTCCGGCTATGTGGTGCTCACGTACAACGTGCGCGGCTTCTGGCAGTCCGGCGGCGAGATAGAAGTGGCGGGACCGCCCGACGTGGCCGACGCCTCCAAGGTGATCGACTGGGCGCTGGCGAACACCCCGGCCGACGCCCAGAAGGTCGGCATGGCGGGCGTCTCGTACGGCGCCGGGATCAGTCTGCTCGCCGCCGCGCACGACAAGAGGATCAAGGCGGTCTCCGCCATGAGCGGCTGGGCCGACCTCATCGACTCGATCTACTCGGGCCGCACCCAGCACTCCCAGGCCACCGCCCTGCTCGGTGTCGCGGGGACCATCACCGGGCGCCCGAGCGCCGAACTCCAGCAGACGCTCAAGGACTTCTTCGCCTCGAACCTGTCGAAGGAGCAGGAGATGATCGCCTGGGGGAAGAAACGTTCCCCCGAGACCTATGTCGACCAGCTCAACAAGAACGGCGCGGCCGTCTTCATGGCCAACGGCTGGGGCGACACGATCTTCCCACCCAACCAGTACGCCAAGTTCTACGAGGAGTTGACCGGCCCCAAGCGTCTGGAGTTCCGCCCCGGCGACCACGCCACCGCCGAGATCACCGGTCTGTTCGGGCTCCCCAACGACGTGTGGACGGACACCGGCCGCTGGTTCGACCACTACCTCAGGGGCGTCGACAACGGCATCGACCGTGAGCAGCCCGTCCAGCTCAAGCCCCGCACCACCGGCGTCTACGAGGGCTACCCCGACTGGAAGTCGGTCGGCGCGACCAGGAAGAAGATCGCCCTCGCGGGCACCACCACGATCCACACCAACGTCGACTCGGGCGCGGACGGCGGGATCATCTTCCTCTCCAGCATCCTCGACCAGATCGCCCAGGTGCCCCCGATGGCGTCGATCCCGCTGCTGCCGCGCCGCTGGGCGGCCGTCTGGCAGTCGGAGAAGTACGCGAGCGTCCAGCAAGTGCGCGGAACCACCACGCTGCACACCACGCTCACTCCGACCAAGGAGAGCGGCACCCTCGTCGCCTACCTCTACGACGTGGGCCCGCTCGGCCTCGGCAAGCTGGTCAGCAACGCGCCGTACACCTTCCACGGGCAGACGCCCGGAAAGCCGTTCGGCGTCGACCTGGAGCTGTACTCCACGGCCTACGACGTCCCGGCAGGGCATCGGCTCGCCCTGGTCGTCGACACGGTCGACCCGCTCTACATCGAGCACAACCCGTCCGGCGCGCAGCTGACCTTCTCCTCACCGGCGAACGACCCGTCCTACGTGTCCGTTCCCCTGCGCGAGCAGTGATCTCCGGCTGCTGGCGCCGGCCGGGTCTGGCCCTGTGAGCTGCTGCTCCCCCTACAGTCGCGGGGCTGTGGGGGGAACCCCACCCGGCAGCAGCGTCCCTGGTTCGGCCGGTGCCACATTCACGGCCTCGGTCTTGGGACTGCGCTGCTCCCGCCGGGACACCCACTGGGCGAACCAGGAGAGCAGCATGCACATCCCGATGTAGATCGGCGAGATCACCATCACCACGGGGATGAACGGCAAATCGTAGTCGAGGTTCGAGGCGATCAGTTTCCCGGCGTGGAGAAACTCCTCGTAGGTGATGAGATAACCGAGCGAGGTGTCCTTCAGGGCCACCACGAGTTGGCTGATGATGGCGGGCAGCATGGCCCGCACGGCCTGCGGGACGAGGACGTACGTCATGACCTGGGTCTTGCGCATGCCGAGCGCGAACGCGGCCTCCCGCTGGCCGCGTTCGACGGAGTTGACGCCGGAGCGGAAGACCTCGGCGAGCACCGAGCCGTTGTAGAGGGTCAGCCCCGCGACCAGCGCGGGCAGCGGCTGCACCTTCAGCGCCACGAAGATGAAGAAGATCATCACCAGTACGGGCATGGCGCGGAAGAACTCGACGACCAGCGCGGAGATCCAGCGCACCGGACGGTGGTCGGAGAGGCGTCCTGTCGCGAGCACGGTGCCCAGCGCCAGGGAGAGCACCGCGGCCATCGCGAAGGCCTTCAGCGTGTTGCCCAGTCCCCGCAGCAGCAGTTCCTGGATGCCCTTGTACTCGAAGGGCATCCACTTCGTGTACGTGAACTGGTCGGTGTCGAAGAGGAGATAGAGGATCCAGGCGACCAGGGCGAGGATCAGGGCGGTGGACACGGCCGCGTAGAGCCGGTGCCGTTGACGGGTCCTGGGTCCGGGAACGTCGTACAGGGCGGTGGAATCGGGGGCGGTGGTGGTCATCGGGCGACTCCCCAGCGCTGTTCGAGGTAGTTGAAGATCGCGCTGATGGTGAGGGTGATGATCAGATAGCCGACGGCGATCCAGATGAAGGTCCAGACGATGTTGTAGCCGAGCTCGCTCAGTGTCTTGTAGGTCCCGAGCAGTTCGTTGACGCTGAACGCCCCGGCGATCGCCGAGTTCTTGGCGAGGGCGATGAGTGTGGAGCCGATGGGCGGGATCACGGACCGGAACGCCTGTGGCAGGACGACCACGGACAGCGTCTGGCTGAAGGTCATGCCGAGGCTGCGGGCGGCCTCGCCCTGCCCCTTGGGCACGGTGTTGATGCCCGAGCGCAGCGCCTCGCAGATGAACGCGGAGGTGTAGCAGCCGAGCGCCAGGACCGCGAACACCTTGAAGGGCAGCACGAGTCCGAACCGGGGCAGCCCGAGCAGCACGGCGAAGAACAGCAGGGTGAGCGGGGTGTTGCGCAGTACGGTCACCCACACCGTGCCGAAGGCCCGCAGGGAGCCGACCGGCGCGACCCGGAACGACGCCATCAGGAAGCCGAGCACGAGGGCCAGCACGCTCGCGTAGACGGTGAGTTCGACCGTGCCGAGGAATCCCTGGGCGAAGGTGTGGAAGTTGTCGATCAGTACGTTCACGTCGGCCTCGCTCAGCTCGCCGGGTAGCGGTCGATGGCGGGCGGGGTGGGCGCCGGCACTCCGGAGAGCCCGAGCGTCGCCTCGTACGCCCTCTTCCAGTCGCCGTTCTTCTCTCGGGCCTCCAACGCGTCGTCGAGCGCGAACCGCAGCGCGTTGTCGTCGCGCGGCACGCCGATGCCGTACGGCTCCTTCGAGAACGGCTTGCCGACGACCTTGAGTTCGTCGGGCACTTTCGCCGCGTAGCCGATCAGGATCGCGTCGTCGGTGGTGACGGCGTCGACCTGGTAGGTGAGCAGGTTGTCGACGCAGACCGAGTAGGTGTCGTAGGCGACGAGCGTCGCCCTCGGGTAGTCGGTCTGGATGCGCTGGTACGGCGTCGAGCCGGCCGCCGAGCAGACGCGTTTGCCGGCGAGGTCCTGGGGGCCGTGGATGTCCTTCTCGTTCTTGCGCACGAGCAGCGACTGACCGGCCATGTAGTAGGGGCCCGCGAAGCCGACGAGCTTCTTGCGGTTGTCGTTGATGGTGTAGGTGCCGACGTAGAAGTCGATCTGGCCGTTCTGCAGGGCGGTTTCGCGGTTGGCCGAGGCGATCGTCTTGAAGCGGATGGTGCTCGGGTCGAAGCCGAGCGAGGCCGACATCATCCTGGCGATCTCGATGTCGAAACCGGAGTAGGTGCCGCTCGCCGGGTTCTTCTCGCCCAGGTACGGCTGGTCCTCCTTGACGCCGATGTTGAGGTAGCCGCGCTTTCTGGCCCTCTCCCAGGTGGGCGAGGAGGGGAGCTCGAAGCCCTCTGCCACCTGGTAGTGGGGCAATTTGCCGGCGGCCGGTCCCTTGGTGGGCGGACTGCCCTCCTTGCCGCACGCGGCCGTCAGCAGCGCGACGCACACGAGGGCGGCCACGGCGAGGCGCGTACGTGTCGTACGGATCATGGTCGTACTCCCCCGCCTAGTGCTTGAGGATCTTGGAGAGGAAGTCCTTGGCACGGTCGCTGCGCGGATTGGTGAAGAACTCCTCGGGGTTGCGGTCCTCGACGACGCGGCCGTCGGCCATGAACACGACGCGGTTGGCCGCGGAGCGTGCGAAGCCCATCTCGTGGGTGACGACGACCATGGTCATGCCGTCGCGCGCGAGCTGCTGCATGACTTCGAGGACCTCGTTGATCATCTCGGGGTCGAGTGCCGAGGTCGGCTCGTCGAACAGCAGGGCCTTGGGGTCCATGGCGAGGGCGCGGGCGATGGCCACGCGCTGCTGCTGGCCGCCGGAGAGCTGCGCCGGGTACTTCGGGGCCTGGGAGGCGAGGCCCACGCGGTCCAGGAGTTCGAGGGAGCGCCGGTCGGCCTCCTCCTTCTTGCGGCCACGGACCTTGATCTGGGCCAGCGAGACGTTCTGCAGGATCGTCTTGTGGGCGAAGAGGTTGAAGGACTGGAAGACCATCCCGACCTCGGCGCGGAGCCTGGCGAGCGCCTTGCCCTCGTCCGGCAGCGGCTGTCCTTCGAGCCTGATGGCACCGGACTCGATGGTCTCCAGCCGGTTGATCGCCCTGCACAGGGTTGACTTGCCCGACCCCGAGGGGCCGATGACCACGACCACCTCCCCCTTGCCGACGGTGAGGTTGATGTCCTGGAGGACATGCAACTCGCCGAAGTGCTTGTTCACGTCCTGCAGTTCGATCAGAGGATCGACAGCCATGCCCGGCCCTACCCACTCTCAGCTGTGTCGCAGAAGCCGCAAACTATCCGGGCAGGATGGCCCCCCATACGCGACACGCACTTTTCGGGCATTAGCCGTATTTATGAAGTTTCTGATTTACGGCGTCACGGCGGGACGGCTCACCCCTCCGCCACCTCGGCGTACAACTGGGAGAGTTCGGGGGCGCCACTGGACGCCCAGGTGTGGCCGGAGGCGACCACATCGATCTCCCGGCCGGAGGCCAGCCGCACCGCCGGGTGGCCGTTGGGCCAGACCTCCCAGCGGGCGCCGGGCACCGTGCGCACGATGACCGAGCCGAGATAGAGCCCCGCGTCGTTGCCGAGCCACGGCAGGCTTTCCTCGTCGTCGCGCCAGCGCGGCAGCAGCTGGTCCAGCGCTTCCAACGAGGCGACGGAGTCGTCGAGTTCGACGCCCGCCTGATGTGCCTGCGAGCGCAGCAGCTCGCACTCGGAGAGAAGTTCGGCGACGCCCTCGGAGTCATGATCACCGTCGGAGAACACCGCGACGCCGAAGGCGGGACCGTGCTTCTTGCGCCAGGTGCCGAGGAAAGGGATGTTCATACTCCCAGCGTGACATTCGCACTCCGGGTCGCACCACAGGCGCGCCCCGGGGGCACTCACACGTCGAGGTCCACCACGACGGGCGCGTGGTCCGACGCGCCCTTGCCCTTGCGCTCCTCGCGGTCCACATAGGAGTCGGTGACCGCCTTGGCGAACGGCTCGTTGCCGTAGACCAGGTCGATGCGCATGCCTCGGTTCTTGGGGAAGCCGAGCTGGCGGTAGTCCCAGTACGTGAACGGGTGGTCGTACTTGAGGGGCCGCGGGACCACGTCCGACAGGCCCGACTCGCGCAGCGCGGCGAGGGCGGCCCGCTCGGCCGGGGTGACGTGGGTGGCCCCCTCGAAGAGGGAGATGTCCCAGACGTCGTCGTCCGTCGGCGCCACGTTGTAGTCACCCAGCACGGCGAAGGGGCGGCTGCCCGCCGCGTCGCCCGCGACCGCGGCCTTGAGGGCCTCGAACCACTGGATCTTGTAGGCGTAGTGGGGGTGGTCCACCTCGCGTCCGTTCGGCACATACACCGACCAGACGCGGAGCGGGCCGCAGGTCGCGGAGACGGCCCGGGGCTCCTCGACGCCCTCGTAACCGGGGTCGCCGGGCAGCCCCTTGACCACGTCCTCCAGGCCGACGCGGGAGAGCACCGCCACGCCGTTCCACCGCCCGGTCGCGTGGACCGCCGCCTCGTAGCCCAGCTCGCGCAGCTCGTCGACGGGGAACTGCTCGGCGGCGACCTTGGCCTCCTGGAGGCACAGCACGTCCGTGCCGCTGCTCTCCAGCCAGGCCAGCAGCCTCGGGAGGCGAGCGGTGATCGAGTTCACGTTCCAGGTCGCGATGCGCATGCCTCACAACCTACCGGGCGGGTACGACAACGAGTCGCCGTGTCCGCCCGGCGCCCCCGCCCGCGGGTGCTCAGACCTCCGCCGACGCCCCCGGCGTGAGCCGCAGGTGCTCAGAGCCGCCCAGGGAGCCGATCTGGTGGTCGTAGATCGGACGCGCGAGGTCCGTCAGGAGGGCGTCATGAATGTCGTACGCGCGCTGCGGCTTCACCTCGCGGACGTAGTCGATGACCTCGGCGATCTTGTTCCACGGGGCCATGACCGGGAGCATCAGCGTCTCGACCGGCTGCTCGGGGACGGTGAGGGCGTCGCCCGGGTGGAAGACGCGGCCGCCGTCGATGAGATAGCCGACGTTCGTGATGCGCGGGATGTCCGGGTGGATCACGGCGTGCAGTTCCCCGTGCACCTGGACGTCGAAGCCCGCGGCGCTGAACGTGTCGCCGTGACCGACGGTGTGCACACGGCCCGGGAAGGCCGCGGAGATCTTCTCCGCGACCGACTTCAGGGTCCAGATCTCGGCCGCCGGGTTGGACTCCAGGCCGGCCCGCAGCCGGTCCTCGTTGAAGTGGTCGAGGTGCTCGTGCGTGACCAGGATCGCTTCCGCGCCGACGGCCGCGTCCTCCTCGGTGAAGGTCCCCGGGTCGATGACGAGCACACGCCCGTCCTTCTCGAGACGGATGCAGGCATGCGACTTCTTCGTGAGCTTCATGGGTCCATCCTCCCCCTCCCGGTGCCAGGGAGGGCTGCCGAGACAGGTGCTCCCACTACCAGGCTCAAGATCACTCCTGGGGGGTGGTCTCCTCCCGGATGACCTGCTGCGCCACCTTGAAGGCGCTGTTGGCGGCCGGGACACCGCAGTAGACGGCCGCCTGGAGGAGCACCTCCTTGATCTCGTCCGGGGTGAGGCCGTTACGGAGGGCGGCGCGGGTGTGGAAGGCCAACTCGTCGAGGTGACCGCCCGCCACCAGCGCGGTGAGCGTGACACAGCTGCGCGAACGCCGGTCGAGGCCCGGCCGGTCCCAGATCTCGCCCCACGCGTAGCGCGTGATGAACTCCTGGAAGTCCCCGGAGAACTCGTCCGCCGAGGCCAGCGCCCGGTCCACATGCGCGTCGCCCAGCACCTCGCGGCGCACCTTGATCCCGGCGTCGTAGGGGTCAGGCCTGCCCAGGACCGCGGGCTGTACGACGGCCGGGGCGATCTCGGCGACGGGGCCGACCGGCGGGGGTGCCGCGAGCACCGGCTTGACCGGGGCCGCCGGGATGGCCATCTGGCCCGTGGTCGAGCCGTAGGCGGGCTGCCAGGCGGTGGAGAAGTGCCGCACCAGCAGGTCGGTGACCGCTGCCGGCTGCTCCACGGGGACCAGGTGCGAGGCACCGGGTACGACGGCGAGGCGGGCGTCCGGTATCCCGGCGACCAGCGTGCGGGCCTCGGCGGGTCCGGTGACCTGGTCGTCGGAGCCGACGAGGACGAGGGTGGGGACGCCGATGCGGCCCAGTTCGGCGCGTACGTCGAACGCGGCGAGCGCCTCGCAGGCGGCGATGTAGCAGCCGGGGTCGGTGGTGCGCACCATCTGCACGGCCCACTCGGTGATCGCGGGCTGCGCGGCGGCGAAGCCGGTCGTGAACCAGCGCTCGGGCGAGGATCGCGCGATCGGGTCGAGCCCGTTGCTGCGCACGATCACCCCGCGCTGCCGGAACTCGTCGGCCGAACCGAAGCGGGGCGAGGCGGCGATCACGGCGAGCGAGGCGATCCGCTCCGGGTGACGCAGGGCCAGCTCGATGCCGATGGCCCCGCTGAACGCGCAGCCCGCGTAACCGAAGCGCTGCACGCCGAGCCCGTCGAGGGTGGCGAGCAGCCGCCCCGCGAGTTCGGTGACGGAACCCGCCGGGTAGGCCGGGGCGCCGCCGTGGCCCGGCAGATCGAACCGGAAGATCCGCCAGTTCTTGGACAGCTCCGGTATCTGCCGGTCCCACATGTGCCATGTGGTACCCAGTGAGGGACCGAGGATCAGGACGGGAGCCTCTTCTGGCCCGTCAAAGCGGTATTGCAGGGTGTTCATCGGTGTCTCACTCACCCGCCTGACCCTTTCATCTGTCACGAGATGTCACATCGCCGGGGTGGACCTAGCGGGCCTTGCCCCGCTCCGGCAGTGCCGGACCTGCCGACGAGAGCCCAGGCATACGTTCTCCGGCATGTACTCGTGGCCGTGTCGGCAGTGGGCCCTCCGGGCGCGTGCCCTCCTTCAGTCGCTACGAGCAACGCTTTCCTCTTTGATCGCGGCCTCCAAGCGGTTCGGATTGCAGCATCGAGTGTGGCGGCACCGACGAGGATCGGTATGACGCACCTGGAAACCTTCCCGAATCTCGCCCACCAGCAGCTTGAACGCCACACGGTGAACAAGATCTGTCTTCCCCTGGTAGGAGACTTGGCCGTGGCCGGACGCCCGGTTACAGCTGCCGGTCCACAACCAGCAGCCGGACTCCGCATCCACCTCAATCTTCCTGGCCATACGGCTCGGCAAGTCGCTCGGCCAGTAGACCGCATGGCTCACTCTTACCCCTCCGCCGCACCCCCGTGCAGGCCATCCCAAGTGGTGGCGGCTCCGCGAAGATCCTCCACGTCCGGCTTCACGTACCACTTCTTGGTGGTCTTCACATTCGTATGTCCGGCCCATCGCGCGAGGATGTGGTCCGGGACACCGTTGTTGGCCAGGAAGGTGAAGCACGACGAGCGTGCGTCGTAGAGCCTGACGCGACGGAGCCCGAGAAGCTCCATAAGCCGGTACGCGCGTCGGCGAAGTTGCTTGATCGTGAAGGCGTGGCCCGCCTCGTGCGCCAGGACGTAGCCCGACACCGTGTACGCCTCCCCCAGAGCGAGCCTCTCCTCGGCTTGGAGAGCCCGGAATGCCTTGAGGGCTCCCAGCACCAGCGCCGGCAGCGGCAGATCCCGCTCACCCGCAAGAGACTTGGTGTCCTTCTCCACCACGTACCGGTTGCCCATCATTGTGCGCGTGTTGGCAATGACGATCGTGGCGTTCTCCAAGTCAACGTCTTCCCACCGGAGGCCGCAGACTTCAGCTGGACGAAGCCCCATCAGCGAAAGAAGAAGCGCAGCATAGAGACGGTCACCCCTAATTCCATTTATGAATTTCTGAACCTCCTGGACGTTCCAGGGCGGCACCTCCTCTTTAGTCTTCCGCTCTTCCTTGCGCGCTCTCCGGGGAATGGTCACGTACGCAGCGACGTTGACGTACACCAATCGCCGGGTAACGGCTCTCCCTAGCGCCTCCTTCAGCCGAGCGAGGCTCATATCCACACTCGTGACGCTGAGTGGCGTCCCGGCCCTTTTACCACGCACGCGGCCATGCGCCAGCGCCCAGTCCCTCCACTCTTCCACATGCTCTTCAGTAAGGTCCTGGAGACGGATACTGCCGAGCCTCCCCCGAACTCGGTCCAGGGTAATCCCGTAGTTGTAGATGGTGGTTTCTTCGAGGTCCTCCGCTTTCATGGCCATCCATCGGTCGAGCCACTCATTCACGGTGATCTTGTTGGGCGGCACAAGCGACCCATCATGCCGCCGATTAGTTATGTTCGCGTACTCAGCCCTAGCTTCCTTCAACGAGTCGAAGGTGCGCCTCAACTGCTTACGCTTCCCAGTTTCGGGGTCGATTCCTGCGTCGACAACAAACCGGTATCGAACCTTCCCCTTCGAGTTCGGCGGAAGCTTTTTTATTGGTTCGGACAGGAAACTCACTCTCCTTGAGGGTGTGGAAACTGCACAGGAGTAGAGGAGCCGCTGCGCTTCAGCGAAGGGCGCCGTGGGCATCAGGGCTGCAGCAGGTGGTGCCCCTTCTCTTCCTCCCCGGTGGGTTTGGGGAGCGCTGCCCTCTGTGTCCACTACGGCTCCACCGCCAAGTACAGCCAAATGCGGACCTGCTCAATGGTCGCGACGATCGCCGGTTTGGCCAACCGGCAATCTTGGTCTATGTTGCGCTCGCGCTCCGAAAAGAGACTCGCCCCGACTGCCAGCCTCGACGCCGCTCGATCCGCCCCCGTATGTGGATTCGGTATGAGCGGTCCACCGGTATATCGCACGAAGAGTAAGCGGACAGGGACGGTCGGCCGGACTGGTCGGAGGGCGCGCATCGGCGGAAAGACTCCTCATCGGATCACCCGGCTGATCGCTTACCGACCTCGCACTTCCGGGGTGTTGTACGTTGACATACACCCGGAGAGGGTTCCAGTCTTTCGAGGGCCTTTCTCGTCTGCCATGGGCGAAATGCCGAGTCGGCCTGGCGACACAGAAAGAATTCGCCCTATCGACCGACCTCGTCCGGGCCGCCGCTCGCTCTCCGCTAGGCACCCGCCGACGCGCCGTCGCCCCCGGAAGTCAGGGGCTCGCCGGCCTGCCTGGCGGTCAGCACGAAGCCCAATGGACGGCACCACACCCTGGTGAGGTCATGCTCCTATGCGGTCCACGCGTTCACGCCGCCAAGCGCCAAGGGGAAGCCAGCGGATCGGAGAGCGGCCTTCGGCAGGTGGGACTCCTTGGGGCGGATCGGCTAGCCTCGATCGTTCATGAGTCCTCGTCGGTCTGCTGACGGGGACTCTGTGTTTGCGAGGTGCGGTCTTTTCGGGCTGGGGCAGGTTGACGGCCCGGTTGTCGCGTCGGGTGGACGCCGGGTTCCACTTTCCCGGTGTGGTGGTGCGGATCGTTGGGGCGGTTGAAGTGGCTGGTCAACCGGGGCTCGGCAAGGCATTGAGCCGGTCGATTGCCCGGGTGATCTCGTCGGTCCAGGGTCGCGACCAACACCAAAGGCGGCCAGCTCGCCGACCTCGAACTGCGTCACCGCAAGCGGGCCCGCTGCGAGGACCGCATCCGAGGCGCCCGCGACACCGGCCTTGCCGGTCAGGGTGAGCACCGGCATCCAGGCGAGAAGGTCGAGTGCGAGGCGCAACCTGCCCCTGCACGACACCGCGCAGAACCGGATCTGGCTGGAGATCGTCTCAAGCTCCACCTGCGGCTGTTCTCCGCCGCCGCCCAGCTCGTCACCATCTGGTCGTGCCGGTCGAGTGCTCGGCAGGGGTCGCGTTCTCCATCCGCGTCTCCGTTCGATCAGACCAGCGTCGGATCGCGTAGGAGCGAGTCGGGAATGGTCGCGGTACCGACGGGATCTGCGGTGTGGTGCACGGTACGGATGCCTAGGGCCTCAGCGGGAGGCAGGTTCTCCGCGTGGTCGTCCACGAACACGCACTCCGGGCCCGTCAGCCCCAAGGCATCGAGGGCTCGCTGTTACTGACCTTTTCGGGTTGGCTTCGGGGGGTCTGAAGCGAGGGTCAGTCCGGTTTCGATGAGGCAGCCGTCGATGAGTTCGGGATGGCGCTGGATGTGGGCGAGTCCTCGGCGGAGGGTTCGGGTGAGGTGGTCGGGGTCGGTGAATGCGGTGTTGCCCATCGGCCCGCGCCGCAGCAGAGACCAGATGCCCTCAACGGGATTCAAGTCCGGGCTGTAGGAAGGAAGTTGGATGATGGTGAGCCATTCGTGGTCGGCCGCGTACTTCCTCATCCCGGCGGCACGATGGGTGTTCAGATTGTCCCAGACGACAACGATCGGGGCGCCGAGTTGCAGGTGCGCGCGGACCAGGAGGTCTCGGTAGTCCTGCCAGGCAAAACTCTTGCGTGCTCCTTTGAGCAACGAGTGGAAGCGGGGCCGGTAGATCAGCCGGGACCTCTCGCCGGGCCGGTAACAGCACATCGCGGCGACCGAGATCCGGCGCCGGGACCGTCCCCGCACTCGCACCACGGGAGTCTGCCCGCGCCGGCCCCACGTGCGGGCTCGTGGCGGCGTCATCGCGAACCCGGCCTCGTCCTCGAAGACGATCCAGGCATCGAGCGCCGCCGCGGTGCTTCCACCTGCGGCCACACGTCCTTCTTCCAGAGCTCGACCGCGTGTTCGTCACGTTCCAGTGCGCGACGGGCCGGGCTCTGCCAGGACCAGCCGTGACGGTGCAGGAGCCGCCACACTCCCGCGATCGAGCAACTGACCTTGAACTGGCGGCCGATCAGCGTTCTGACGCGTTCCAGCGTCCACCGCTGATCTTCCCAGCCATGCGCGGCCGGCCCTTTGGCCAGCTCCTTTTCCAGCAGGGCGAACCGTTCGTCCGACAGCTTCGGCAGTTTCGCGGGTCCCTTCGACTTCAGGCCCTCCATGCCGCCTTCACGCCAGGCCCGGCGCCACTGCTCCACCGAACGCTCGCTCACCCGCAGGTCCTTGGCGATGTCCGAAGTCCTGTCACCTCGTGCGAACCTCTGCCCGGCCTCCAGCCGGATCCCTTCACGCGCAGCCCGCCGCTCAGCAGTCAGGCCCCCACCATCCGCGTACCGCATAACACCGGCATACCGCAGGGATCACCCCACGTCACCACCCGAACGCAACCCGAAAAGGTCAGTAGATGAGCGGTGAGGGCTTCCGAACGCCTTCCAGCTCCGAGAAGATCACCGCGTCGAAGAAGTCGGTCCACATGCCCTTGGGTCGTTCTGGGCTTCAGTAGCCAGCTCTGGCCGCCAGGTCCGAAGCGATCCGAGCGCAACGCCCGGCGTACGCCTGAAGGTGGCGCTCCTGGAACCCGGCCGCGTCCCAGTCCTCCACCTACACTTCTCCGCCCGGCCAGACGTAGGCCCAAGCGGCAGATCTGCAAGTCAAATCGATGCGCTGCAGGTCGTACCGATCATCTTCGAAGGCATCGAGGACTCGCCACTCCCGTTCGCTCATCCCCGTCAACAACAGGCCGCGCGCTTCGGAGCCGGGAGCGGAGACGAGACCGGGATATACGCGGCCTTCGAGAGCCGCTGCGCGCCAACCCAGCGTAGTGGTGGGCTGGCGCTCGGGGACGCGTCCGATGAGGCCACCTAACACCGTCTCGAACTGGAGAGTTCCGTATACGAACAGTGCCGTCGCCCGGTCAGCAAGTCGGTTCGGCAGAGGAGCTTGTAAGCCCGTCGAGCGGTCCGCCGGGTTCGGGTCCCGCATGTGCGCCTCCGTTGATTCAGGCCAGGGTTGGGTCGAGCAGCAGAGACTCCAGGATGACGGCAGTAGCGACAGGGTCCGTGGTGTGGTGAACCGTTCGGATGCCCAAAGTTTCGGCCGGCGGCAGGTTCTCTGCATGGTCGTCCACGAATGCGCACCCCGAGCCGATCAGCCCCAAGGCATCTAGAGCTCGCTTGTAGATGGCTGGGGACGGCTTCCGCACGCCCTCCAGCTCCGAGAGGATCACCGCGACGAAGAAGTCGGTCCACATGCCCTTGTCGGCCTACGGGTTGTAGGGCTCGATCCCGAAGCTGCTGCTGAGCATGGCGACCTTGATTCCCGCTGCCCGGGCGCGCTTCGCCACGGCGACGATCTGCGGCTCGGGGTGAAGGTTGGCGAGCGCGCGCTGCATCAAGTTGGTGGGGTCGATGCCGAGGATGCCGCCGATGACACGGTTCCAGTCCTCCTGCGTCGCCTTCCCCACCTCCAGCGCTGCGTAGATCGCGACGCCTTCGGGGTTCTCGTTGAGGGCAGCGAAGTATTCTCCGGGATTCCGGCCCTCTGACCTCTCGAACGCCTGCCCATTCAGCCTCATGCGGGTGGTGAGTACGCCGCCGAAGTCGAGAATCAGGCCACGGCGTCTGGTTGGCAAGGCAGCCTCCCCGTATACGTACAAACGTGATCATCTGGTAGTTGGCCCGGTCCGTGGGCTACATGATCCCCTTCCAGCGCCACGGTGGCGCCCCGGACCGGTCGCGCAAGCAGTCAATGCGGTACTGCGCCTCACGCCGCCACTCCGGACGGGAGGCAGCGTGCTGCGCGGCGTAGGTCGCCATCCGCAACTCACGTGCTCCAGATAGGAGTCCATACCCTTCCCACTCGGTGACGTCAGTGCCGTAGGTCTCGCAGAACTCGGCGTACTCCTGGGCAGACACCGCGCCGGTCGTGGTGAGCTTCACCGCGGTCGACACGAGATCCCACTCCGGCGGGCCGAACGAAGCGCGCTCGAAGTCCATCAACAACGGGCCAGCCGCCGTGCGCGCCACATTGCCGACCCACGCATCCCCGTGGACTACGCACTCCGGCAGGCCCTTCGGTCTCGTAGCCCACTGGTTCTTGAGCTCTTTGAGCCGGCCGTGCAGCCACTGCCGGTCATCGTCGGAGATTGTGCTTGCTGCTTCGATGCGCTCGACCACCCGGACGAAGGGGTCCAGCTCGCCGAGCGGCAGGTCCGGCTTCGGCAGGGCGTGCAGTTGCTTGAGGAGCGTGACGACGTCGGCGACGGTCCCGATTTCGTGAGGTGGCAGTTCTTGCCAGAATGTCACCGGGTATCCGTTGGCAGTTACCGGCTGCCGCAGGTCAAGGGCGCGTACGGCGGGCACGCCCTGGGTCGCCAGCCAGCGGGCGACCTGAACCTCACGCGTTGCAGCGGCAGATTGGCCGGGCTGAGTGATGCGCACCACAATCCCCCCAGGCAGACGCCATATGGCGTTCTCGGCAAGCCGTATCGGTTCGGCGTCCGTGGCGTCGAGGCCGGCGGCGAGGCACGCCGCCTGAAGTACTGCTGGGGTGGGCGTTGGTGAAGTGGTCACGCTCGCACCGTAGCCTCGATGCGCTCACGCAGGTCACTGGCCTCGGAGAGCTTCCGGTACCGGCCAGCGAACCGGGCGAGTTCCCGCAGGTCGTCGGCGGCCCGGCACGAGGTCAGCTTGCCGGCGTCGTCCAGCGCTCGATGACCCAGCACGACCGCGTGCCGCGGATCGTCGCCCTTGGCCATGACCAGGGAAGCGAGCTTCGTCTCAGAGATGGCACGTGAGCGGGCGAAGGCGCTGCCGTGGCCTTTCACTGCGATCTCGAAGCGGCGGCCCGCTTGCCCCGGGTCCTCGTCCGCGTGGACCGCGAGATCGAACAGCGCGTGTGCGGTGTCGCCGTGGTGCTGGGCATAGTCGTAGTACGCCATCCACGGTGGATCCTGTGCCGGGTCGGACTGTTCGAAGGCGGCGTCGGCTTCTCCGACCGCGCGCAGAGTGTTGCCCACGTCGCGCATCTTGGCGAAGGCGCGGGCACGTGCGGTGTGCAGCATGGCGCGCTCGGTCGCAGTGAGGCGGTCGGAGCGCACCAGGCCCTTCTCCGCGTGGGTGAGGCCGGTGTCCGGGTCTCCGACCCAGATCTCCTGCCGGGCCATGAACGAGTACGTCTTGGCGCGCAGGTGCCACTCCCCGGCTTCTTCCGCGCACTCGGCGGCTAGCCGAAAGCTGACCCGAGCGTCGTCGTGGGCGTATGCGTCGAACTGAGAGGCGCCAACAACGATCCCTAACCGGGCTACAGATGCTAGGAGTTCAGGCCGGAGCGGCTCGGGGCAATGGACCGACAGCAGGGAGGCTCCCCACATGATGGCGCCGCGGGCGAGTTCTCGTACCGCGCCGCCGCCTCCGTGCTCGTTGTCCTGGCGGTGGATGACATCAGCAAGCGACTTCAGCTGCCCGATCTCGCGCGGGCGGATCTGTGTCGGGGTCTCCCGAGGGGCTGCTGGGGCGACGAGGTGGACGAGGTCTATGGGGGCGATGGCGGCAAGGCCACTCGTGGCGAGGAAGGCGCGACGGTCCACAGAGGCAGGGCTCCCGCTTGGAGGTGTTGTACTACCTCTGCCCAGGATGCGGCCTTCATGGACCTGAACCGACGCCTCCGCCCTACCGCAGGGTGCACTTTCCGTTTCGGGGCGGGGTTTTTCCGTTTGACCAAACACCATTCCCCACGCCCTGGTGAAGACGCCGCCGGTCTGCAAGACCTCGTCCAGGCGCTCGGCCAAGTCCTTCGAGCAGGTAGCAGTCCCCTTCTCGATCTTCTCAATGAGTGAGCCGCTGACCTGCACTCTCGCGGCCAAGTCGGCATGCGTGAGAGGGCCGCGCTTCTTGCGCCAGGTCCGCAGTTCATAGCCAAACCAGTCGCGCGGAGACGCATCCGGAGTCAACTGCTTCTCGGGTCTTGGCATGGGCTGTTCCTCGCTCGCGAAACGGAAGATCGAGGTTTCCGAATCAAGATCTGCACGCGGTCCTATCGGCCTGGCTCAATGGTTGCTCACGGCCGCCACCCCAGTACACACCGCATCCGGCGCCGGTTGGAGAGATTTCGTCGAACGAGGGACTCCCCATGAAGGCAGACTTGATGGAGGCTCAACAGCCCATCACGGAGGGCACAAGCTCAACGGTCCGGACACGCTCCGGCGCATGCGAAATCGACATCGCTCTGACAGCCGCAGCCGTCTCGGGCGTGCGTGACCTCGTCAGGGCGTGCCTACGTCTGTGGGGCCTGACCGAACTCGACTGGCGGGTCACTCTCACCGTGTCCGAACTGCTGACGAACGCCTTCCAGCACGCCCGCAAGGAGCACGAGTCCTCGGTTCCAGTGAAGGTCGTTCTCACCCGAACCCCTGACGGTGTCTTCCTGTGCGTCAGTGACCCGCACCCCCGGTTCCCGGCCCCCGTCTTGGCTGGCGACAACGACGAAGGCGGTCGCGGCCTGGTGCTGATCAAAAAGCTCAGCGACAGATACGGCTGCTCGTCCACTGCGCACGGCAAGGACGTTTGGGCCACGATCCTGCACTCCGCGTAGCCACACCTGCCCGTCTCACACGAGCCGCGAAAGGACCACCACCATGTGCCGGCACTCGCCGCCGTTCTCCAGGGCCGACGCAACCGACCCGAAGGCCGACGGGATTTCATCGGCGGCGACGATGCGTTCGGAGAGCCCGGATGAGGCTTCGGTCCGGGGCCCAGCCCCCGTGCGGAACCTCTCCGGGGAGGGGAACGTTAGCGAGGACGCCCGTGACTCCGGGTCTACCCTCCTCCGTATCTCCGCGGGCAGGCCGTGATGAATGCCCGCGGGGACGCCACCGTCGAGGAGTTACGACAAGCCTGTCTACGAGCGCTCCGACGCGTCACGCCAGTAGGTCGCAAGCATCTCGCTCGGCCAGGCCGGCTGGCGGACGGTGCCTCGTGGCCCCATCTCCTGAAAGTAGGGGGCCAGGTCCACAACCGGTGTCCCGTCGACCGCGTCGAGATCCGTCACCAGGAGGTCGCGGCCTTCCACGCCCAGCAGCCTTGGGTAGCTGATGGCCAGTTGGTTGGGGCGCCGGTGGTTCCGGTGGACGAATGTTCCGGTCGCCGGCCACTGCGGGTTCCCCCGGGGGCTGCGGGCGTGGAGCTGGACATCCTCGGGCTGCGCCAAGTGAAAGCGCCACGTCACCGTCAAGTGGGAGAACTCTTCGATCCCCTGAAGGGTTTCGAGGGGGTACCCCTGGTTGAGTCGGATCACCGACTGGACCCCGCCCTGGTAGTCGTCCTGAACGCGGGTGTGGCCGCCGACGACCGATGCGATCGATTCGACCTCGTACGTCGTCACCGGTACTGGTTCCTCTCCCTTGGAGATGCGGATCCACGAGCTGCTGTGGGGCACCACGAGCCCGTGTCGCGATCAGCCTATGGCCCGCAGCATGCTCCGTGCCCGGTGGTCCAGTTCGGTGACATGGCGGCCCCCACGTTGTCGGACGGGCGAGAGGTCGCTCTGGAGGCGGACGATGACGTCGCGGGCGCGGCCAGACTGGACGCCAGTCATGGCGTCGAGTGCTTGGTTCCAGGTGGCGCATGCCTCGTCGAGGCGGCCTTGCTGGACCTGGACGGCGCCGAGGTAGCCGAGTGTGACGCTGTGGGTTCGGGCGTACTGCTGGCGTCGGCGGGTGGCAACGCTGCGCTTGAAGTGGATCTCCGCGTCGAGCGGCTGGCCCATGTCGCGCAGAGCACAGGCAGTTTCGTGGGCGAGGGACGCTTCCTGGAAGAAGCCGACGCGGGCCGGCGCCTCGACTGTGTCGGCGCGGGCAAGGTCCCGCTCTGCGCGGCTGATGGCCGCGAGAGTGCCGGCCCGGTCGCCGTCGGCCGCGAGTGCGCGTGCATGGACGATCGCCAGCAGTGCCTTCTCACGATTGCTGGCCTGGCCGTAGCGGTCGCGGGACATCGAGGCGTCGGCCAGGGCGAGCGCCCTACGCGGATGCCCGAGGTCCACGGCCTGGTGGGCGAGGGCGCGCAGGACATGGCCGCCGAGCGGTCCGTCTCCGGCTTCCGCCGCGATCCGGGCGGCGATGGTGAGGTAGCGCTGGGCGGTGCGGTGCTCACTGGCATCGAAGGCCATCCAGCCGGCGAGATAGGTCATCTCTGCCACGGCCGAGTACGTGTCGCGACGGAGCTGATCCGTGCGGAATCGACCGCCGAGCAGCGGCACCGCTTCGTCGAGCAGGTGGCTGGCAAGGGCCTTGCGGCCGGAGGCGCCGCCTCGCTGCTGGTCACGCGCGGAGTAGTAGACCGTGAGGTCGCGGACGTCGTCGATGTCCACCTGGGTCACCGAGCGCGGGGATACCGGTCGACGGTTCGCCGCTGCGGCAGGGGCGGCTGCCCACCACGAGGCGGTAGGCAGGGCGAGGCCAGCCGCGGAGTAGGCGGCGGTGGCCAGCAGCTTGCGTCGGTGCATGTCGAGATCGTCGCTTCCCAGCTCGGCCAATGCGGTCAGAGGGTCGACGCTCCAGTCGGAACCGCTGTCGGTCGTGCCTGTCGGCTCTTCTTCCAGCCCGAGGTCGGCCAAGGTGAGGCGGCGGCCGAGTCTGCGGGACAGCGTCTCGCGCAGGATATGCGGCGCTCTGCCACTCGGCTTCGTGCCCAGGACCCACATGGAAATGTGCGAGCGGGAGATCGCCTCCAGCTCACGCACGCCGCTCTCCGCGGCCACCCGGGCAACGGCAGCGGCTGCTTGCGGCTGGGACCAGCCTGCTTCGCGCAGGAGTGCGGCGAGGGCGACGTTTCGTTCACGGGCCATGGACTGCCCCTCGGTTCCGAAATGATCTTTGGCGCCTTTGGCGGCCTTCCGGTCCGCACAGGCATACCCCTCAGACGGGATTCACGGTTCGCTCAACGTAGCGGCCAGATCACTCACTTCGCACGCCAGCCGTCGGTGCCAACGGGCGATCTCGGCTCACTTTGGCTTGATCCGAACAGGAGTTGTGTCATGCGTCTTTCGCTGGTCCCTCGCGGAGGAGACATCCAGGGCGGGAGCGGAGGGCGAGGGTCCGTCACCGTGGAGCGGGCGCCGCAGCGTGATCACGTGGTGGCCGCGTCGGAGACGGTGACGCTCGTGCTGGGCGATGATTCGCCGCTGCCCGAGAGCGCTTCTGATGTGGAGGACCTCGTTCGCCGTCTGCGCGGTCACGTTGCCCAGTTGGGAGCACGGACCGCTTCGGGCACCCCTGTGTTGCTGCGCGCGCAGAGGCTCTGCTCGGAGAGCGTTCCGGAGGGCTACATGCCCAGCCGGGTGTACCTGGTCCAGCTCGCCGAAGCGACCCAGGAACTGGTCGCGTATGTGGAGCGCGTCGGCCCCGGGGCGATGCTCCCGAGGCGCAGGCGGCGTTGGCGGAAGCCGAGGATCAACGTGCTGCGCAGGGCGGTCTTCGCTGTTGCCCTCGCCTGCTTGGTCTGGGCCGCTTCGGTGCCGCGGACATGACGGCGACCGGAGCCGTCGTCATCGGGCTGATCCTCGTGCCGATGGCCTGGCTTGTTCTGCGCGGCGAGCGCGCAACCGGCCCTGCTGCGCCCGGCGAGGAGTCCCCGCCGTCTCAGATCGCCCCTTCCCCGCCCCGGTGACACCGGTGCCGCTCGTTCCTACTTTCCCGACCGCTGCGGCGGCCCCGAAGCCATCCCCGGATCCGCGGGGCCTACGGAGATCCACACGATGAAGCGCCTTCCGCGTATCGAGCAGTACGGCCTGATCGGCGACATGCAGACCAGTGCCCACGTCTGCGACGACGGTTCGATCGACTGGCTGTGCCTGCCCCGGTTCGACTCGCCGGCCGTCTTCGCCAGCCTGCTCGGCACGCAGAAACACGGCACCTGGCGGATCGCTCCGGCCGCTCCCGCTGGCCGTTCCAGCTCCGAAGCAGTCGCCGAGCGCCGGTACCGCGGTGACTCGCTCGTCCTTGAATCGGTATGGCGCACCCAGGCCGGTTCGGTCCGCGTCCTGGACTTCATGCCACCGCGCGACGGGGCACCGCAGGTGATCCGGATCGTCGAGGGCCTGACCGGTGAGGTCTCCATGGTCTCGGCCATGCGTCCGCGGCCGGGGTACGGCGGCGTCAGCCCGTGGATTCACGAGGTCGGTGGGCGCATGGTCGCGGAGGCCGGCGCGGACGCTCTGTGGCTCGACACCTGCGTCCAGCAGGTGGAGAAGGACGGCGTCATCGTCAGTGCCTTCTCCGTCGCCGCCGGGCAGAGCGTGGCGTTCGTCCTCAGTTGGTGCCAGTCCCACGCGACGGCGCCCGACGTTCCCGACCCGGAGGCCGCGCTCAGCGAGACGCTCACGTTCTGGCGGGACTGGACACGGGAGTGCACCTACGAGGGGCCCTATCGCGAGCCCGTGGTCCGTTCATCGATCGCGCTGAAGGCGATGACGTACGGGCCGAGCGGTGGGATCGTCGCGGCGCCGACCACGTCGCTGCCCGAGGAGATCGGCGGAAATCGGAACTGGGACTATCGCTTCACCTGGTTACGGGACGCCTCCACGACGCTGGCCGCACTGCTGGGAACCGGGTACCGGCAAGAGGCGCAGGCATGGCGGCGTTGGCTCTTGCGTGCCGTGGCCGGCGATCCGGAGAACCTGCAGATCATGTACGGGATCACCGGGGAGCGTGACCTGCGGGAGCGGGTGTTGCCCTGGCTGCCCGGGTACGAGGGAGCAGCGCCGGTGCGGGTCGGCAATGGGGCAGCGGACCAGCTTCAGCTCGACGTGTACGGCGAGGTGATCGAGACCCTGTACCTCGCGCACGAGAGCGGTGTGGCCCACTGTGCCGACACCGCCGTGCTGCACCAGCGACTCGTCGAGCACCTGGCACAGCGCTGGCAGGAGCCCGATGAGGGGATCTGGGAGATTCGCGGGGCACGCCGGCACTTCGTGCACTCGAAGGTGATGGCCTGGGTGGCGATCGACCGCACCATCCGCTTGGTGGAGGCCGGCTCCCTCCACATGGACCTGGACTACTTGGCCGAACTGCGGGCGAAGATCCACCACGAGGTCTGCACCAAGGGCTTTGACCCGGTGCGCAACACCTTCACCCAGTCCTACGGCTCGCAGGAGCTGGATGCCGCCACGCTGCTGATCCCCCGCGTCGGCTTCCTGCCGCCGGACGATCCGCGCGTCGTCGGCACCGTGGACGCGGTACGTCGTGAACTCTCCACCCCGGACGGGCTCGTACGCCGGTACCCGACCATCGGCGACCACGCCGGGGTGGACGGCCTGACCGGAGACGAGGGCACATTCGTCCTCTGCTCCTTCTGGCTCGTCGACGCCCTGGCCCTGACCGGCCGACTGGACGAGGCCCACGCCCTGTTCGAACGCCTCCTCGCGCTGCGCAACGACCTCGGGCTCCTGGCCGAGGAGTACGACCCCGTCCAGCAGCGCCAGCTCGGCAACTTCCCGCAGGCGTTCAGCCACATGGGCCTGATCCAGAGCGCCCGGCTCCTTCAGCTCCTGGCGACGCAGTCCTCCCACCACCGCGGCGCGGTCGCGGTTCCGACGCCCCGCTCGACCTCACGCAGCACACGCCAGACCTGCGCAGACCTGACGCCGCAGCACGCTTAGCCACCCCCACCCTGACGAGGATTCCCATGCCTGACAGCGCCTTCCCGGCACGGCTGGCCGCTACCGGCCACCGCAGACGGCGGCCTCCGATCGACGCGTTCACGCTGCACCGTGTCCGCCGCGCCGTGGCACTGCCCCTGGTGCTCCTTGCCACGCTGCTCGGTGCCGCCTTCCCCCTCTGGTCGGTGTCCGCGGCAGGCCCCGGCTGGCTCCTGGTCGGTCTGGTCTGCGGACTGGCTGGGGTCGCCACGGTGGCGGCTCGCGGAGCGCGAACGGCCGCAGGGGCCGTGCAGACAGCCGCGGAGGAGGCCCGGGTAGCGGCACTGACCGCGGTCGCGGGGGCAGCGGCAGCCGTCGAGAAGTCGGTGCAGTGGTCGGCGGACGAGCTGTGCCGCGGGGGACGCCCGCCGCTGCCGGACCTGCAGGCGCCACCATCGGCCAGTCCGAACGCCGAGATCAACAAGGCGTTGAGTGCAGTCCAGGCGCAGGCCATCGCGTCGCTGATACGTGTGCACGACGAGTCCCAGTCCGTCGTCCTCCTGGAAGTGCTGCGCCGTCTGGCCATGCGCGAGCACGCCCTGGTCGGCAAGGCGCTTCAGGCACTGAGCCAGCTGGAGATGCTGACCGACGACCCGGAGCTGCTGGCCAAGATCTTCGAGATCGATCACCTCGTGACGCGGATGCGTCGCCAGGTTGAGAGCACGGCGGTGCTGGGCGGGCAGTCCCTGCGCAGCGTGCGCCGGCCTGTTCCCGTCGCGACGGCGCTGCGCGGCGCGGTCTCCGAGGTCGTGCAGTATCCGCGTGTGGCCGTCGCGGCCGGGTCTGTGGGCGCCGAGCTGGGTCTTCCCGGACATGTGGGTCCGGACCTGACGCACCTGCTGGCCGAGCTGATCGAGAACGCCTGCGAGTGCTCCGATCCGGCGACGAAGGTGATGGTGCGTGCGCAGCGGGTGGCGAACGGGCTGGCGGTCGAGGTCGAGGACCGGGCCATCCCCATGCATCCGCAGACGCGGGCACAGATGAACCACCTGCTCAAAGCCCCCGACGAGGTCGATGTCAGCGGCCAAGTCCGAGCCGGCCAGCTCGGCTTGCTGGTCGCCGCGAAGATCGCCCAGTCCCACGGGCTGTCCGTTCTCCTGCAGGAGAACGTGACAGGAGGCACCACCGCCCTGGTCGTTATTCCGGCACGGCTCCTCGTAGCGATTCCCTCCGTCGACGATGCGAGTGCGCTGCCGAAGGAAGCCCGCCCCTCCGCGCCGCAGCCGCGGCAGGTTGCCGCGACTCCAGCCATCCCGACGGCAGGCCAGGTCACACGCCCCGGCACCGCAGGGGCACCGGGAGCCGCAGAGGCAGGTCACTCTGCTGATGCGCCCGCTCTTCCCACGCGTAGACGTCAGGTCGGCTCGTTCCATCCACCACGCGAGCGGGAGCAAGCCCCCGTGACCGCGGCGACGCCAGGGCTCGCAGCCGCCTTCCGCAACGGCATCCAGGCCGGCGGGGCCGCCGGTTCTCCCACCGCTTCGACAGAGCAGCCCAGGCCCTGAGCCTCGCCCTTCCTTCCACGTTCCCGGCGGCCCGTTATATCCGCTGGCCCTTCCCCCTTCTGGAGCGATCCCTATGAGCACCCATCCCGCGATGAACAGCGTGACCGGCGACGCGCCCGCATCCGAGACAACGGCAAGCGGACAGCGGGACAACATGGCCTGGCTGCTGCGTCAGTTCGCCTCCGATGTCCCGGGCGTCACGCACGCCGTCCTGCTGTCGCGGGACGGGCTGCGGCTGCTGGACAGCGACGTCGACAAGGACTGGGCGGACGAACTGTCGGCCGCGCTCAGCGGAGTTGCCTCCCTCGCGGCGAACATCACCGGCCCCAGCCACAAGAAGAGGCCGGCCAGGCAGGTCGTCATCGAGCGAGACGACTGCCTGTTCTTCGTCCAGAGCGCTGGTCGCAGCGCGGCCTTCGAAAACCACCCCGGCAACGAACGCGGTGTGGTGGACACGGTCCTCGCCGTCATCGCCACCACGGACGCCGACGCGGGCACCGTCGGGTACGAGACGGGGCGCCTCGTGCAGAAGTTCGCCCCCTACATGCAGATCCCCGTCCGCGTCGGCACGGGTGCTGAGGTCCGGTGACCACACACGGCCGCGCTGCCGAGGACTCGACGTTCGTGCGGACCTACACCCTGACGCGCGGGCGCACCAAGCCGCGGCACCTGCTCGGCCTGGAAACCGTGCTGGACGCCGGACCGGGGCGGCCCGGCCCGGCGCAAGCCGAGGAATGCGAGGAGATCCTCGCCCTGTGCCGGGAGCGCCGGCGTTCGGTGACCGAACTGGCGGGCCGACTCCGTCGCCCCGTCACCGCCGTGAAGATCCTCGTCTCGGACCTCCTAGACGCCGACGCCCTGGTCGTCCCCGTCACCTCCCCCTATGCCGCAGCCGACGCGGACGCGGATGCAGGTCCCTCCCCACAACTGCTGGCGGCCCTCTCAGCGGGCCTGAAAAGGAAGTGGCCCGATGCCATCGCCTACCCCCAGGCCGGATGACCCGGCCGTGGTGCTGCGGACTCCGGCGCGCCCGCATGCCGGTGCACCTACCGTGCTGAAGATCGTGATCGCCGGGGGCTTCGGCGCGGGCAAGACCACCGCCGTGGGCGCGGTCAGCGAGATCACGCCGCTGAGCACGGAGGAGTACCTGACCGAAGCGAGCGCGGACGTGGACAGCCTGGAAGGCGTCGAGGCCAAGCAGACCACTACGGTTGCCTTCGACTTCGGTCGCCTCAGCCTGCCCGACGCGCCCGTACCCCTGGAACTGTTCCTGTTCGGCACGCCCGGCCAGGACCGGTTCGTCGACCTCTGGTACGACCTCTCCCGCGGAGCCGTCGGCGCGGTCGTCCTGGTCGACACCCGCCGCCTGGAAAGCAGCTTCACCCCCGTCAGCTTCTTCGAAGACATCGGCCTGCCCTTCGTCGTCGCCGTGAACCAGTTCGACGGAGCACACCGCTACCACCCCGAACAGGTCCGTACCGCCCTCGAACTCCCCGCCTCTGTACCGGTGGTCACCTGCGACGCCCGCGACCCGAACCACGTCGCCGGCGTCCTGCTGACCCTCGTCGGCCACGCCGTGAGAAACGCAGCGGCAGGCCCCGTCCGCCCCACACCCACTACCGCCCTCCAGGACGCCTGATGACATACCAGCCCACCAACCCCTACCTCGGACCGCAGACCCCGCCCACGCAGGCACTACCGCGCCGCAACATGCGGGACCTCGCCCCTGGGCCGTCCGTCCCGGCCGCCGCCGTCACCGGCCCGCAGGCCCAGCAGACGACCGAACTAGCGCGGCGGTACGAGCTGATCGAGCGCCTGGGCATGCCTACCGCTGCCAGCGACGACTTCGACGAGATGGCCCGCGACATGGCCACGCAGGCCGGGTTCCTGTACGGGTTCGTCAATCTGTTCCTGGAGGAGCAGACCTTCGTCGGACTGCACCAGCCGTCGGCGGACAGCGGGTACGTCATCGTCGGCCGCACCATGAGCCGCGACCACGGCTGGTGCCCGGAGGTCATGGCCCGAAAGAAGGCCCTCCCGCTGCACGACGTGCACGCCAGCCCTCGCTTCAGCAGCAACCACGTGGTCGACGCGGTCGGGATCCGCTCCTACTTCGGCGCCCCGCTCATCCACGACAGCGGCACCGTGCTGGGCACGGTGTGCGTCATCGACCCCGAGAAACGGCCCCTGAGCGAGGCCCGACGGCTCAGAGACATCGTCATCAACGCCGGCGCGCAGGTGATGGACCACATCGTCCGCGCCCCCGTCCGCTAGGCCGTTCCACACCCCCACCCGGGAGCCGTAGGCGATCCCCGGCCGCTCCACGTCGCGACCTTCACCCAGGGAGAGGGAGACCATGTCCGCCACACCCACCACACCGCCACCAGCGCTGCGTCCCTACCTCACCGCCCGCCACGAACTGCTGTGGGACGAGGCGGACGCCTTCGCGGCCGAGCACGTCGCGCCGCGCACCGCTCGTATGGAGGCCGCGCCGGGCAGGGTAGAGCGCAAGGTCGCCGACCTGATGGCCGCACGGGGCTGGTTCGCCGTCACCGTCCCGTCCGCCTTCGGCGGGCTGAGTGCCGGACACGTGGCCAAGACCATCCTGGTCCACCGCATCGCCTGCGTCTCGGCAGCTGCCGCGGCCATCCTGCAGGCCACCCTGATCCCCGTCGGCGCCCTGCTGCACTTCGCCACCTACGAACAGAAGGGCCGCTGGCTGCCCCGAGTCGCGGACGGTTCCCTGCTGTTGTCGATCGCCGTGACCGAACCGCAGGCCGGCGGACACATCGGCGGCATCGAAACCACCGCCGAACGCGCCGGCAGCGAGTGGGTGATCACCGGCAGCAAGATCCATATCGGCAACAGCCACCTCGCGGGAGCCCACCTCGTCGTAGCCCGAACCGCCGAGGCAGGCGTGAGCGCCTCCCAGGCACTGACCGCGTTCATGGTCGAAGCCAACCGCCCCGGGCTCGCCGTCTCCGACCACCGCCCGGGCCTCGGTCTGCACGGCTTCTCCGCCGGCCGCCTCGATCTCGACCACGTCCGCGTCCCCGAAGACCACGTGGTCGGAGAGATCGGCCGAGGGCTGAGCGTGGCCCAGAGCAGCAGCATCCTGTACGGCCGTCCCAATCTGGCCGCCGTCAGCCTCGGCATTCACGAAGCGATCGTGGCCACCACCGCTGCTCGTCTCAAGACCCGTCCCCGCTACCGGGGCACCCTGTCCGACCTGCCCGTACTGCGGGACCGCATCGGCGGCATGGAGGCCCGCCTGCGCGCCGGCCGGATACTCGCCTACCAGTCCGTGCATCTCCTCGACCAGGGCCTGCCCTGCGACGCCGACCTGATCAACGCCAAGTACCTCGGCCACCAGTGGGCCGTGCAGTCCGCCCAGGACGCCATGGAACTGCACGGCGCCCACGCCCTCGACCGCGACTACGTCCTCCAACGCCTGTGGCGCGACATCCAGCACACCTACCCGCCCGCCGGAACCGGCGAGGTCCAGCGCATACGCCTGGCCGACGCCGCCTTCGACGAGGACCACATCCAGTGGTCCGAGCGCCTCGCCGCCGAAGCTGCCTGGGCACGCCCCGGCCCGACCGCCGCATGAGCCCCCGTGCGCGGCACCCCGTGAATCCAGACCGCCGCGCACGGGCCCGTGCCGCCGGGCCCCGTCCCCCGCGGGGACCGGTGGCACCCATCCCGGTGACCGTCCATTCCAGCCGAGAAAGAGACATCGTGACCCCGCCCGTGACGACCAGCGCACCGATCACCCCCCTGACACCGACCCTGCAGCGCGTCGCCCAACACCTCGCGAACGGCCTTACACCCCAAGAGATCGCCACGAAGACAGGACTGTCGGCGGTCACCGTCCGCCAGTACATCCGCGACATCCGCGAGAGCCTCCACTGCCCGCCCCGCTGCAAGCCCCCGGTGATCGTGCACCGACTGTTCACCACCCAGCGGGTGGCCCCTCCCACGACCGACAGGCCGACGCCGGAGCTCAGCTCGAAGCAGCTGCTGCTGCTTCGAGCCGTCGCTGAGCACAGCGATACCCGCGACATCGCCGTCGCCGCCAAGATCGCCCCGGCCGACCTGCGCGCCGCGCTCGACCAGCTCCTCGCCGACACGGGCGCACAGGACACCACCGAACTGGTGGTCCTGGCGCACAGCTGGCAGCTACTGCCGGCCGAGCAAGCCGCCCACGCGACGCGAAGCGGGGCAACCCAGTGATCCGCCCCACGACCCCCACGGCCAACGAGGACCGCTCCGCCCCCGTCCCGTTCACGCAGGCGCCGCCGGCCGCCATCTACGAGATGCGCATGCTGAGCACCGCGGCCGAGCGCGAGGAAGCCGCCGCCCTCGTCCAGGACCGCCAGCGCTGGCTCACCCTGCACGGCCTGCCCGTACCCGCCCGAGCCGACATCCCCGCGCAGTTCCGCGAGGCGCAGACCATGCCCGCCGGGCTGTTCGAGGACGGGAGGCTGCTGGCCTGCATGATCCCCGAGCACGACCCCGACCTCGGATGGGGCCAGAGTCCGTGCCTCTTCCTCCAAAGCGTCCACACCCTGCCCGGCCAGTCCGACGACATCACCCGCCTGATCACCCTGTGGGCGTCCGACTTCGCCGCCCGAGTCGACCTCCACGTCGTACGGGCCGAGACCCTGGCCCGCCACGCCCTCGAAGCCGAACCCCTCGCTGCCCTTCTGCGTCGGCTCACGGACACCGGCTGGGACGTGTGCGGATCCGGCCCCGGACGCGACGGCGATCGAGTCGCCCGCCTCGAACTCCCCGCCGAGCACCGCCCCGGGCTCCGCGCGCTGATCAGCTGCCAGGTCCACGCGCCTCAGCCGGCCCCGGATGATCGGAGCAACGCGTGACAACCGACGAACCGCAGCGGCCCGACCTCGCCCGCGAACTGATCGCCCGCGCCACGGAATCGGCCGCGCACCGGGCCAAACGCGTGCGCGACCAGCTCGACGCCGTCCAACTCGGACAGGGCCGGCACACCGACCACGCCAACACCAAGGTGCTGCGCCGCATCCTGGCCGACCACGACTGGCCCGGGCACCGCCTCGTCGGCCCCGACGCGGCCCGTGCCGCGTGGAGCATCGCCCTGCACAGCGACGACGAACCCGACTTCCAGCGCGCCGCCACCACCCTGCTGGGACGTGCGGTCCAGGCCGGCGACGCGCTGGTCCAGCACTGGGCGCACCTTCACGACCGCGCCCTCATCACCAGCGGGCGCGACCAGGAGTACGGCACCCAGCTCCTGCTGCGCGCCGACGGCATCGAACTGTGCCCGCTGCGCGCGCCGGAGTCAGTCGACGCACGCAGGGCCACCGTGGGTCTGCCGCCGATCGCTGTCGCTCTGAAGGCGGTGCGCCGCCGGTACACCGCGCATAACTCTGCCGATGAAGCCCCGACCGTCGTCCTCGCGGGGGCCGCGTGAAGCAGCGGAACCCCAGGTTCTCCACCAGTCGGCCTCCCGGCCGCAACTCCGCTCCGCGAAAGGATCGTTGACAGATGAAGCTCACCACCGCCGTCCTCGCTGCCGGTGCTGCCGTCTCCCTCACCACCGCTGTGGTCGGAGCCGTCCGGCTCAGGCAGGACGCGCGGCACCAGGCCGAGCGCAACGAGGCGGTCGTCGCCCGCAACCAGCTCGACTGGCTGGCGCAGATGTCCGCCAACGCCGACCTCGCCAAGCTCTGGGCGCCCGAGGACATGGACGTCGAGGAGTACATGCAGCTGCTCCATGCCAACCAGCAGATCTGCACCCTCAGCCTGCGCGACCGCCTGGGCTTCGTCCGCGACGGACAACTGCCCTTCTACGCCTCGATGCTCATGAACAGCGACGTCTGCCGGCGCTACTGGGCCCGTTTCGGAGACCTTCGCGCCCAGGAGGCCGAGGGCGACGAACGCGCCGAGCACTTCACCAAGGTCCTGAACCAGGCCGCGAAGGCCCACCAGGAAGCGCAGCCCGTAGCAGCCTGACGGCACGGGTCCCATCGACTCCCAGACGTCCTGGACCAGGCGACGCCTTCGCCCGCCACCGTCTGGCACCAAGCTCCGGGCCCCGGCCGGGTCCCGGGATCCCGCACCACCCATCGCCACAAGGAGGCAAGCATGACCGCCGTGCAGACGGAGAGGCCGACCACCCCCGTGCAGTCGGACCTGGCAACCACCGACGAGACCGACCCGTTCGGGCTCGACATCACCTTCATCGAGGGCACGCCGGCGACCGAGACAGTCCTGATGTGCAGCACGGGCGACACCTGCGGCAGCTCCTGCCCCAGCGCCTGCACCACCTCGTAAGCCGGACCACCCCGGCAACGCGGGCCGGACGGGGCTCTCCCCGTCCGGCCCGCCCCGCCCGCCACGCAGAAGATGAGGAGAGCCCTGATGACACGGCACCGGCCCAGCCTGTACGAGGCCGCGGGGCAGGCCATGCTGCGCGCCGCGGTACACACGACCGAGCCCGCCATGCCGCCCTGGCCGACGACCACGGCGCCCGTGGAAGAGTGGCGCGCGTGGCTGAGCACGGTGTGGTCCGACACCGGCTTCCGCCGGACCGTGTCGCAGGCGAGCCCTCACCTGGCGGACCAGGTGCAGGCCATCATCGACGGCCGCACACCGAAGGTGCGCCGGATACGCCGGGCGGCGCTGGCCACCGCCCGCTACGCGATCCGCTACGCCCGCCGCTCCACCCCCTACGGCCTGTTCGCCGGCGTCGCCCCGCTCGGCTTCGCCCAGGTCACGTCCGTCCGCATCGGCGACGAGCACCAGGCCGTGGCCCGCCCCGAGCCGGTCGGACTCGAGGAGATGCTCAGCGCCTGGGAGAGCGACGCTGCGCGCATGGCCGACGCCGAGGTCTGCGTCAACACCCTGATCTGTCAGCGCGACCAGCACATCCACGTGCCCTCCGAGGGCGACGCCGAGTTCCGCCTCACCCTCAGCCCCGCGCTGCGTCTCGTACTCGACCTGGCCCGATCGCCGATCGGGTACCGCCAGTTGTCCGACAAGCTGGCCGCGGAGTTCCCCGCCGTGAGCGGCACCGCGCGTGACCGGCTGCTCGGTGATCTGCTGCGGGTGCGGCTGCTGCGCTCCTCGCTGCGCGCGCCCGCCACCGTCGCCGACCCCACCGACGTCTTACCGCCCGCGGCGCGCGCTCAAGTAGCCGGCCTGCGGACCGCGTGCGACCTGCGGCTGGACTCCGACGTGCGGCTGCCCGAGCAGGTGCTGACCGAAGCGGAGACCGCCGCGACCGTCCTGGCCCGCCTGGTCACCCATCCGACCGGGACACCGACCTGGCGGCGGTGGATCGAGCAGTTCTCCGAGCGCTACGGCGAGAACACCGCGGTGCCGGTGGAAGCGGTGACGGACCCTGACCGGGGCGTGGGCTTCCCTGCAGGCTTCGCCACGGCGAGCGAACCGCCCCGACCGATGTCCCGGCGTGACCGCCTGCTGCTGGAGCTGGCCGGCACCGCCGCTGCCGAAGGCAGCCGCACCGTCGCGGTGACCGGGGCGATGATCGAGGAACTGGAAGCAGCGGCCGGCGACAAGCCCCACGGCCTGGCGCCTCACCTCGAACTGGCCGCACAGGTCCACGCCACCTCTGTTCCGGCCCTGGACCGGGGCGACTTCCGGCTGCGCGTGCTCACCGTCTCCCGCTCGGCCGGATCAATGACCGGTCGGTTCTGGCACCTGTTCCCCGGCGCCGAGGAGGCGTACGCGAACCTGCCCACCGTCGATCCGGAGGCGGAACTCGCGCAGCTCTCCTTCCACGCCGGACGCGTGCCGGCCGACCTGCTCACCCGCGCGCCCCAGGCCCTGCCCCGGATCGTCAGCGTCGGCGAATTCCGCCGCCCCGAACCGCACGTCCTCTTCCCCCGCGACCTGTCGGTCACCGTCGCCGACGGCCGCCCCCAGCTGGTGGAGTCCGCGACGGGCAAGCCGCTGGAGCTGCTGGCCCCCACCGCCATCAACTTCCTGTGGAACAACTACACCCCGCCGATGGCCCGCTTCCTCGGCGAGATCAGCCGGGCCGCGTCCCCGCAGGTGACCTGGTTCGACTGGGGCGCCGCCTGGACCCTGCCCTTCACCCCGGCCCTCACCTACCGGCGCACCATCCTCACCACCGCCCGGTGGAAGATCCGCAGCCGCACGCTGCCCGCCCGCACCGCCCCACTCCAGCAGTGGGCGGACCAACTCCACGCCTGGCGTGCCCGGTTCCGGGTGCCGGAGCGGGTCCTGCTCGCCGAGGACGACCAGCAGCTGCCCCTCGACCTCACCCGCGACGTCGACCTGGACCTCCTGCGCGCCCACCTGGACGCCAACCCCTTCGGCATCGCCACGCTGCACGACGCGCCCCCGCCGGACGCCGACGGGTGGATCGGCGGCCGGCCCCACAGCATCGTCGTCCCCCTGGCCAGGCGCTCATGACCACGACGACCGTGCCCCGTACGCAGGACCTGTCCGAGGGCGCCCTGGGGATGGCCCTGCTCGACATCGAGCGCCGGGACCTGTCCACCGCCCGCCGCCACCTCGCCCAGGCCACCGTCCGAGGGGTGAGCACCGGCAGCAACGCCAGCCTCTTCCACGGCGCACCCGCCCTGGAGCTCGTCCTGGCCCGCGCCCACGGGGCCGGAGACGACGTCCGCGCGGCCGTCGACCGCGTCGTGGACGCCCGGCTCGCCGCCGCCCACCGCCGTCAGGCGGCCGGCGCGCTGCCTCACCTCGCCGAATGGGACCTCATCCGCGGCCTGACCGGACTCGCCGCCCTGCTGCTGTCCCGCCGCCCGATCGCGCCCCGGCTGCCCGACGTGCTCGCCTGCCTCGTCGCGCTCGCCCACCCCGCCCGTGGTGAAGGCCGGATGCTGCCCGGGTGGTGGTCGGCGGTCGGCCCGGACGGGAAGGAGATGGCCGGCGGGCACGGCAACAACGGCATGGCCCACGGCATCGCGGGGCCCCTTGCCGTGCTCTCCCTCGCCCTGCGCGCCGGAGTCAGCGTCCCCGGCCAGGAGGAAGCCGTCGGCACGTTCGCGACCTGGCTCGACCGGCACGGCGCCCACTACTGGTCCACCGCAGCACACCTGGACGCCGACCAGCCACCCGAGGCGGAACCGGCCCGCCAGTCCTGGTGCTACGGCCAGCCCGGCATCGCCCGCGCCCAGCAGCTCGCCGCGCTCGCCCTCGGCGACCCCGCACGGCGCCGAGCGGCCGAGGACACCGTCGAGACCATCCTGACCGACCCGCTGCGGCTCGCCCGCATCACCGACTCGACGCTCTGCCACGGCTGGGCCGGGCTGCTGATGCTCACCCGCACGGTCGCCGCCGACAGCCCCGCACCCGCACGCTTCACCCCGATCATCCAGGACCTGCACCGACGGCTGGCCGCCGACTGGGAGCACCTGCCCAAACCCGGATTCATGGAAGGCCGCGCCGGAGCCCAACTCGCCCTGAACGCCACCGACACCACCGGCTGGACCCGCGTCCTCCTGCTCGCCTGATCTTCTTCTCCCCGCCGCCTCGCAAGGAGTTTTCTGCCCATGACCTTCGACGACGAGAACCTGCCGATCCCTCCGGACATCTCCTGGTGGCACGCCTCCGTGGCCTTCCCCGACCCGCACACGGACGCCGCCCGGGCCCTGGCGACCGCGCTGGCCGGGCGCCGCTTCCACTTCCTGCGCAAGGACGCCGGCGTGCGCCTGCGCACCGAACAGCCCGCCACCGGCTTGCTGGACCAGCTCGTCGCCGACCGCGTGATCACCGGCTGGACGAGCGGGATCTACGAGCCGGAGACCCATGCCTTCGGCGGCCCCGAGGGCATGGAGGTCGCGCACGACGTGTTCTGCGCCGACAGCCCGGCCGCGCTCGCCGAGACCGGCACCCCCGGCGCCCGCGAGCGCAACGTGATGCTGCTGTCCGCCATGATCCGCGAGGCCGGGCTGGACCCGTTCGAAGCCGGAGACGTGTACGCCCGGTGGGCCGCCCTGCGGCCCCCCGTCACCCCGCCCCAGGGGACCGCGCTGGAGCAAGCCGTCTCCGCGATGCGGCGGCTGATGAACGCGGACGCCGCCCGGCGCCCCGACGCGGAGGCGGGCTGGGGCGAGCGCGTCGCCGCGTTCGAGGACGCCGGCCGCCACCTGCGCCGGCTCGCCGCCGACGGCCGACTGATACGCGGAATCCGGGGCGTCATCGCCCACCACGCGATCTTCGCGTTCAACCGCGCGGGCGTGCCCGCCGACGCGCAGGCCGCCACCGCGTGGCTCGGCCGTCACGTCGCCTTCTCCGCCGGAGAAGGAGCTGACGTGTGTACCCGCAAGTCCGCATCCGCGGACCCTAGCCTCCCTCGAATGGAGACCACCGTGACACCCGTGACCGACCCCAACCAGCTGCGCGAAGCCCTCGCCCAGCGGCTCGTCGACAGCGGCCACCTGCGCAGCCAGGCGGCCATCGACGCCTTCCACACCACCGACCGGCACGCCTTCCTGCCCGGCGTCGACCTGGAGAGCGCGTACAAGGAGGACGCGGTCCCGATCAAGCACGACGAGCACGGGGAGATGATCTCCTGCATCTCCGCGCCGTCCATCGTCGCCACCCAGCTCGAACAGCTCGGCGCCCAGCCCGGCCACAAGGTCCTGGAAGCCGGCGCCGCAACCGGCTACAACGCCGCCCTCCTCGGCAAGATCGTCTCCCCCGGCGGGCAGGTGTGGACCCTCGACGTCGACCAGGACCTCGTCGCCGGCGCGAGCCAGCACCTCGCCGAAGCCGGCGTCGACAACGCCACCGCAGTGATGGCCGACGGCGCGGCCGGGCTGCCCGAGCACGCCCCCTACGACCGGATCATCTTCACCGTCGGCGCCGGCGACGTCCCCGTGAAGATCCTCGACCAGCTCGCCCCCGGCGGACGCCTGGTCCTGCCGATGCGCATCCGCGGCAGCATCTCCCGGAGCTTCGCCTTCGAACGCGACGGCGACACGTGGAAGACCGTCTCCTGCGAGATGGCCACCTTCATCCCGCTGCGCAAGGGCGTCTGCGACGACGTGTACACCCTCGTGCCGATGGCCGGCGAGGGCAACGTGCGCCTGGAGACGTTCAGCGAGCAGGACGTCGACCGCGACGCGCTGCGTACCGTCCTCGACCAGCAGCAGACCAAGCTCTACACCGGGGTGAAGTTCCGGCAGGGCTCCGCGTGGGAGTGGCTGTACCTGTACCTGGCCTGCGTGCTGCCCAACGGCCTGTCCCGGCTGCCGGGCCAGCGCCCCGGGTTCACTCCGCACTTCGGGTGGGGGTCCATGGCCGCCCTCGACGGCGGGTCGCTCGCGTACCTGACCATCCGCGAAGGCGAGGACGAGAAGGGCCGGTACTGGGAGGTCGGCGTGATCGGCCACGGCGAGGGCGGCGCCGACCTCGCCGAGCGCGTCGTGAGCGAGATCCGCGCCTGGGACGCGACCGGCCGCAACGACGCCCCCGAACCGGGCTTCCGGATGGCCGTCGCGGACTCGCGTGACCGGCTGACGGCAGACGACCCGCGCTTCGTCGTCGACAAGCCCTACAGCCGTCTCGTCGTCGACTGGGCGCGCAAGGGCTGAGCCGATGATCCCCGCGATAGCCAGCCGCATCCCCCTGGTCCGCCGCACCAAAGCGCCCGCGCTCCCCTTGGAGGAGCGCATCAACCATCTCACCGGGCTGACCGTCGCGCCCGCAGGTGCGGGCCACCACGACCTGGTGGCCCGCACCTGCGGGGTCCTCAACTACGCCGCGCTCATCGCCTCCGACGTCGGCCTGCCCGACCTGGCCGAGGATCTGTGCTGGCGGCAGCACCAGGTCTTCGCCAACGCCGGACGCCTCAGCGGACGGGTCGCCGTCATGTCGCTGATGCCGCTCGTCAACCTCTCCCGGTTGCAGACTCGCGCCGGCCACGGCGAACTCGCCTACGACTTGTTGTACTGCCTCAACGACGCTGCCCGACACCGGAACAAGACTGACATCGACGGCCGCACCGTCGACCTGTCTGCTCTGACCGGCACGGACGAGGACCACCGCACGGTGTGCCAGGAGCTGTACGTCACCCTGCTCGTGGACGGCGCCCGCGCCCTCGCCCAGATCGGGCGGTGGACCGAGGCCGCCGACGCCATGGCCCAGCACCGCGGCATCGGCAACCGGCTCCTCGACGGCCGCCAGATCAAGATCATGGCCCTGATGGAGCAGGGCCTGGACCAGCAGGCCCGCGACCTGATCGACACCACCCAGCCCGCCGAGCCTTGGGAGAGAGCCATCGCCCTCCTCCTGCACGCCCACTGCCGACCCGCAGGCACTCCCGTCCCTGAACCCGACCTCGACCGCACCCTGGATGAAGCCGTCCAGCTCCTTGCCCATCCGGATCCGCCGACCGCCGCCTTCCAGACTCGGACGGGCCTGTCAGCCCTGGAGCTGGACCGCACCGGACGCCACGCCGCCCGCGTACTCAACTCCCTCGTCAGCGTCGCCCGACTCGACGCCTACGCCGCACGAGACGCACTGCACCACCCCGTCGCCGCGTCCGCCCTAGGCGACGGGGCGACGGACGCGCTCAACGCAGTGATCGCCACGGCCGGACTGGGATCCGGCGTCCTGTCCGCCCACCACCAGGAGGCTCTGACGGGCGCGGTCGGCCACGCCGAGACAGAGCTGGTGAAGCTGCTGCAGGCCGAACCAGACCCCGGCTAGGAGGGGACGACCCGGATGCCCCGCCGTACATCCCCACGCTGTTTGACGGTGTCGGCGTTTCGGCCATTTCCTGCCCGCAGCCGCTCCAAGCCAGACCAGGGATCCCGCGCCCGCGGGGTTCCCTGACGCAGGAAATAGCGGGCTCCCCAGCACGACCGAATGACGTGTGTTCGATATCGCAGCCGTGTCGTTAGACCTCACGACTCTGCCGCAGCGACCGTCCTAGGGGGAACGATGACCTCGGCCATTACACAGGACCAGCCGCCACAACCGCCCAAGGGGACCGCGCCGGACAACGAACCGCAGGAGGCCGGTGTTCGAGAAGAGGAATACCTCTACCGCGACGAGTCACGGCTCCAGGCCGGCTCCCTGCTGACCTCCCGCACCATGGCGCGGCGCCTTCCCTCACTCGTGCGGCGCTCGGTGCAGATGGCCTGGCGCGTGGACCGCGGCGCGACCATCGGACTGCTGGTGTGCCAGATCGGGACCGGCGTCCTCGCGGCCCTCGGCCTCCTAGCCGTCACGGGCACGATCACCGCGCTGATCGCCTCGGGCGACATCACCGAGCGGCTGTGGGATGCCGCCCCGCAGCTGGCCGTGATCGCCGCCGCCGCTGGCCTGCGCGCGCTACTGGGCATCGCCGTCGTCTGGCTGACCGGCCGTCTGCGCCCGGTGCTCGGCCGGGCAGCGGAGCTGACGATGATCGAGGCCGCGCTCGGCGCGGAATTGGCCGCCAACAACAAGCCCGGCTACAACGACGCCTACGACATCGCCGACCGCGGCGCCCAGGTCACCCCCGACCTCGTCGAAGAAGCGCAGGACGTCCTCGCGGCCACCGCCACGCTCGCGGCCAGCGCCACCGTCCTGACCGTCCTGCACCCCCTGCTCCTTCCCCTGCTCTTCCTCGCCTGCCTGCCGCAGGCCGCCGCCTACGTCCGCTCCGCCCGCGTGCTCTACCTCGCCGGGCTGGAGACCTCCGGGCGCCGCCGGATGCTGGGCAAGCTGCGCTGGCACATGGCCTATCAGGAGTCCAGTGAGGAAATGCGCGCCTGCCTGGCCGGCCCCTTCCTGATCAACCGGTACCGGCGGCTGGCCGCCTCGGTCAACGCGGCCGAACGAAAAGCCGCGAACACCGGTGCCTGGATGGGACTGGCCGGAGCCGTGGCCGGCGGGATCGCCTCGACCGCGGTGTGGGCGGCGCTGCTGTGGCTCCTGGCCTCCGGGCGGATGAGCCTGGCGGCCGGCGGCGGCGCCGTCTTCGCTCTCCAGACCGCCACCGGCTCGGTGCGCGGCATCATCAACGGCGGGGCCCGCCTGGTGCGCACCGGCTGGTACGTGCAGGACTGGCAGAACTTCCTCGACAACGCCCACGGCCAGGCCATGACCGACTCCCGCGGCACCGCGCCCGTGGCCGTGCCCCCGGAGCGTTTCGAGGTCCGCGACGTCACCTACCGCTACGACGGCGCCCCGAAGGACAGCCTGAGCAACGTCTCCCTGCACGTGCGGCGCGGGGAGATCGTGGCGCTGGTCGGGGAGAACGGCTCCGGCAAGACAACCCTCTCGCGCCTGCTGTGCGGGCTGCTGCTGCCCACCGAGGGCGACGTGGCCTGGGACCACGCCTCCACCGCGGACCTGGACCCGTGGGGGTCGTGGGAGCACGTCGCGCTGGTGCCGCAGAAGTTCACGTACCTGCCGCTGACGATGCGTGACAACATCACGTTCGGGCAGGGCGACACCAGTGACGCGGCTCTGCTCGCCGCATGCGAGGCGTCCGGCGCCGCGGAGATGCTGCCGGGCCTCCGCTCCGGCCTGAATACCCTCCTGACCAGTGAGTGGTTCGGCGGACAGCAGCTCTCCGGCGGGCAGTGGCAGCGCCTGGTCCTCACTCGCGCGTTCCACCGGCAGGCGGCGCTGCTGGTGATGGATGAACCCACGGCCGCCCTCGACGCCCGCGCAGAGCACCGGATCTTCGCCGGCCTGCGCGAACTGGCCAAGGACCGCGCCATCCTGCTGATCACGCACCGGCTCACCAACGTGGCTGTCGCCGACCGGATCGTGGTCCTGGATGAAGGGCGGATCGTCCAGGAGGGCACCTACGCCCAACTCACCCAGGAGCCCGGTCTGTTCCGGACCCTGTGGGAGCTGCAGCGCCGGATGAGCGGCGTTGCCTCCTGATCACCGCTCGCCGGTCCGCGCTGCGCACTCGCCCGTCCACCGTCGCGAAAGGCAGAGATACGTGACCTCTCCCGTCTCCCCTTCGGATCACGTCACACCGCGTACGGCTCTGCCCGCAGCGCAGTACGCCGCATCCCGGCATGCGGCGTGGCTCGGCGCCGCCGCGATCATCACCGACGAGGTCGGCCGGGTCCTGCTGGTGCACCCCACCTACCGCAAGGACGACTCGTGGCTGCTGCCCGGAGGCGTCGTCGAACCCGGCGAACACCCGCACATCACCTGCCGGCGCGAGATCACCGAGGAACTGGGCCTGGATCTGCCCCTGTCGGCCGTGCTCGCCGTCCACTCCTTCTCCCCGCACCACCCCGACCTCCAACCCGGCACGCCCTGCCCCGGAGAGGTCCGGTTCGTCTTCGACGGGGGAACCCTCACCCCCGACCAGGCGGAGGCGATCCGCCTGCCGCACGAGGAGCTGTCCGAGTACGCCTTCCTGGAGAGCCGGGACGCGGTGCAGCGGCTGCGCCCCGTGGACGGGCAGATCATGCTCGCCGCCTACCGTGCCCGGCTCGGGAACACCGCCACCGCTCACCTCGCCGACGGCCGGCACATCCTCGACGTCCCGGCGCTGGACCGCCACGACGTGCACGTCCGCTACCGGCCCTTGTGGGACAGCCCTCTCAACCGCGGCCCCGTCCCCGGGCAGCTGCCCATGCAGCAAGCCTGGGCGTGGTGCTTCGTCCCCGACGGCCGGGTCGTCCTCGTGGCCGACCCCGGCCCGCGGGGCGCGCTGCCGATGCTGCCCGGCGGCACCATGGAGAGCACCGACGCGACGCCCGAGGACACCCTGCACCGCGAAGCCGCCGAGGAAGCCCAGCTCACCCTGGCCGATCCGGTGCGACTGGGCTGGGTGCTGGACGAGACCGGCGAGGTCTACGGCGGCGTGGGGCCCAACGCCCGGCTGCGCCTGGCCGCCCGGGTCACCGCCATCGGGCCGGCGGCCGTCGACCCCGCCACCGGCCACCCCTTCGCCCGCCTGCTCACCACCCCCACCCAGGCAGCCGCCCTGCTGGGCTGGGGCCCGCCCGGCACGCGGCAAGCCCAGCTCGCAGGGGAAACAGCACGGGATCGGTGGGGCCTGCCCACGGCCCGCGCCGCCTCCATCGAGGAGATCCCGGCGGAGGGGATGCGGCTGAGCTGACCCGAACGACCGCCCCGCCTCCACTCGTCCCGCTCCACGTCCCTCTGAGGTAGCCCCATGCCGTTGTCGCACGACCACATCCGCACCACTGTCGAGACCTACCTCGCTCGCCACCCTCACGAGCGCGAGCAGCTCGGCGGCCTCCTGGACGCCCTCGACCGTCCTACCGACATCGCCAGCCGCTCCACCTTCACCGGACACGTCACCTGCGGCGCAATCGTCGTCGACCCGCTCGGCCGCGTCCTGCACGTGCTGCACCTGGCGAGCGGGAAGGTCCTCGCCCCCGGCGGACACACCGAGCCCGCCGACGAGTCCCTGGCAGCAGCGGCGCTGCGGGAGCTGCACGAGGAGACCGGGATCCCGCCCCAGGCCGTCACGCCGTGGCCCGGCTACGAGGCCGTGCCGTTCGACATCGACATCCACGACATCGACGCCCACCCGGGCAAAGGCGAACCCGGACACCAGCACTTCGACCTCCGGTTCCTCTTCCGCCTGCACACTGCGACAGATGTGCCGGTGGTGCTGCAGGAAGAAGAGGTCGGCGGCATCGAGTGGCGGCCCGTGGACAGGGTGACCTCCCCGTCCCTGCGCGAGAAGCTGCTCAAGCTCCCGCCGAAGACCGAACCGGATACGGCCAACGCCTCCGCCCTGATCTACAACGACCGCGGCGAGTACCTGCTCCACCTGCGCGACTACTTCCCCGGCCGGATCTGGGAGCCGGGCATGTGGTCCCTGCTGGGCGGCGGCCGAGAGCCCCAGGACGCCACCCTGGAACACACCGTGCGGCGCGAACTGGCCGAGGAAGCCGGCCTCGACATCGCCGATCTCACCCCGTTCGGCACCGAGTACGCCACCGACGACGCCGGCGCGACCGTGCCCATCGCCATCTACGCGGGCCGCTGGAACGGCGATCCCCGCGAGCTCCACCTGACGGAAGGGGTGATGCTGGCCTGGTTCACCCCCGACGACCTCCACCGCCTCCGTATCACAGACACCACCAGCGACCTCGCACGGCGCCACGCCGCCAGCCGCCCCGCCGGCACCGCGCCACAGAGCGGGCTCTCATCCCACGAGGAGTGCCGGTCTACCTCCCCGCACGGCACGGTCCTCAACGTCATCGGCGTCCACCTCTACCTGGAACGGCCCGACGGAACGGTACTGCTCGGACTGCGCCACCCCGACTCCGCGTTCGCGCCGTCCACCTGGCACGTCCTGGCCGGCCACTGCGAGCAGGAGAACGCCATCACCTGCCTGATCAGGGAGGCACGGGAGGAAGCCGGCCTGCACATCGAGCGACCGGACGTCGAACTCGTCCACGTCGTCCACCACATCGACCGCGCCGGGGACCGGCCCCGCATGGGCCTGTTCTTCCGCACCCGCACCTGGAGCGGCGAGCCGGAACTGCGCGAGCCGGACAAGTGCACCCAGTGGAGATTCTGGGACCCGGTCGCGCTCCCCGACAACCTCGTCTCCTACACTCGGGTGGCCATCGGAAAGATCCAGAACGGGGAGCTGTACAGCGAGACGGGCTGGCCCGCATGACCGGCACACCGAGCGGCGCACCCTGTCACGTGTCTGTTGCAACTGCGGCCGGACGTCCGGGCACTCGCCTCGTGGTGATCCGCGGCAACTCGGCGTCAGGCAAGTCAAGCGTGGCCCAGGGCCTGCGAGACCACTACGGCCGCGGTATCGCGATCGTGGGCCAGGACGTGATCCGCCGGAACGTGCTCAGGGAACACGACACCGCGCGCGGCGCCAACATCGCTCTGCTGGGCAGGATCGCGCGTGACGCCCTGGACGCCGGCTTTCACGTCGTACTCGAAGGGATCCTGTACGCCGACCGTTACGGCCACATGATCACGTCCCTGGTACGGGACCACCGCGGCGTCTCCAGCTGCTACTACCTGAACGTGCCGCTGGAAACGACATTTGTCCGACATGCGTCGAAGGCGGATGCCGCGTACCTGGAGCAAGTCACCGACACCCACCTCGCCTCCTGGTACCGCGAGCTGGATCTATTGCCCGGCGGTCTGGAGACCGTGATCCCGGCCGCCAGCACGCTACAGGACACCGTCGCGCGCATCCTGCGCGAAATCGACCTGGCCTCTGCCTCTCCCGTCCCGCCACCGCAGTGCCAGCCGTCACAGGGAGACTCGATGAAGCCTCTGGTGTTGATGTCCGATCCCCAGGTCGCCGCGATCCCGGTGCGCGAGTGCGGGGAGCCGCTCGTCGACGTGCGCGATTACAACTTCCGCGTCGATCCCCGCAAGCAGGATCCGCTGGGCGCGTTCACCCACGTCCGCGAGGGCGTCCTGGCCCGCCTGAAGCACGCCCGCTCGCTCCTGCCCGCTGGCACCGACCTGCTGTTCATCGAGGGCTACCGGCCGCTCTCCCTCCAGCATCGTTACTTCACCGAGTACCGGGACGAGCTGGCCGCCGCTCAGCCCGGCTGGACAGCTGAGCAGCTGCACCACGCCGCCAGCCGCTACGTGTCACCGCCAGAGATCGCGCCCCACTCCGCGGGCGCGGCCGTGGACGTCACCCTCGTCGACCAGGACGGCCACGAACTCGACCTCGGTACCCGTGTCAATGCCTCCCCCGAGGAGAGCGACGGGGCCTGCTTCACGCACGCCCCGAACCTCAGCGATCAGGCGCGTCACCACCGCACGCTGCTGCTCAACGCCATGGAGAACGCGGGCTTTACGAACTATGGAACCGAGTTCTGGCACTTCTCAGTGGCGGACCGGTACGACGCGCTGATGCGGCAGAAGTCGCACGCTCGCTACGGACCGATCGAACTGCCTTAGAGGGCAGCCGGACTCGTCCACTTCCTCGCCATCCCTTCCGATTCCGGAGACACGGGAGCGCGGCCATCGCTCCTTGGCCTGACGCAATCCCAAGACCGCGACGGACCGAGCACATCGAACGGAGGCACTTATGCCTGACGACACCCAGCAGGCGATCCCAGCCGTCCCGAGCCCGGCGGACGGAGACGTACCGCCCGAGCACCACATGCACCTGCTCGGGCGGTACTACCGCCAAGTGGAAGCAGGGCGCAAGACGATCGAAGTGAGGGTGGCCACGCCGAACAAGCGCGACATCGGCGTCGGCGACACGGTCGTCTTCCACGACCGGGACACCGGCCAGGAACTCGACGTCATCGTGCAGCGGATCACCCCGTACCCCTCCTTCGAGGACCTGCTCAGCTCGGAGGACGCCGCACGCATCGACCCCGACGGGCCGCCCGGAGACCTGCTCGCCAACCTCCGCAGCATCTACCCGCCGGCCAAGGAAGCCCTCGGCGCTCTCGCCCTCGCGTTCGACCACCGCCCTGCACGGCCGGGCCGCCCCATGCCGATGACGCCCACGCAGTACGCGCAGACCGTGCCCCACCACACGGTGTACGGCTGCCTCTACATCCGCGACGCGAACGACCGGCCGGTCCAGCTCCGCTCGGTCTACGGCTCGAGACTCTGGCAGTTCCCGGGCGGCAACTTGGACACCGCAGGCGAGGACCCGCTGCAGACCGCACGGCGAGAGGCAGTCGAGGAAACGAGCCTCGAACTCGGTCTGGAAACGCCGAAGCTGCTCCTGACGCACTTCCTGCACGCCGGGCCGCGCCAGCCGCTGAACAAGGTGGGGCTCATCTTCGACGGAGGCCGGCTGACCGCCGGCCAGCTCGGCCGGATCCGCCTCGATCCCGCCGAGCACGACATGTGGGCCGTCCACGACCTCGCGACCTGGCAGGAGCTGATGGCACCGCGCGCCTTCGCCCGCCTCGACGCCATCGAACGAGCCCGGCGCGGCGAGGGCCTCGCCTACCTGATCACGCACACCTGATCCCCAGCACCCCCACCCAGGAGGCAACCGTGCCCGCCGAGGACACCAACACCAGGGCCTGGCAGATCTACGGCCAGCGCCAACTGGCCCGCGCCTACACCCCGCCCATCCCCGACCGGCTCGGCTGGGCGCCCTGGGAAGGGATCGGACCGGGAGCAGAAGTCCTCGGTGACGTGGCCGGTCGCCAGGTTCTGGACATCGGATCCGGAGCCGGCCACCACGCCGTCCACCTCGCCCAGACGTACGGAGCCCGCGTCACCGGCATCGAGCTGTCCCCTACCCAGCACGAACGCGCCGTCTCCGCCCACGCGGACGTTGACGGCGTGGAGTTCGTCCAAGCAGACGTGGCCGCGTACCTGACCGGAGCCGAGCCGTTCGACGCCGCGTACGCGATCGGGACTCTCGCCTTCATCGACCCGCACCGCTCGCTGCCGGCACTGCGCGACGGCCTGCGTCGCGGCGCTCCTCTGATCCTCTCGCTCCTGCACACCGACCTGCACGGCCGCGGCCCGTCCACGGAGGTGGCGCCGCGCGAGCAGATGATCCTGCTGCGCGACGACCCGCCCCTGCCGACACAGATGTGGGTCTTGGCACCGCAGCTGTGGGAAGACCTGCTCACCGAGTACGGCTTCCGCGTCGAGGCAATCGACCTGTTCCCGCACCCCGACGAGAGCGCCACGGTAATCCAGCAGCTCATCCGCGCCCGGCGACTGCCCGACCGGCCGGCGCGCGTCTCCAGCCGCACACGCAGCACTAGAGCACCAGCCGCACACGCGGCCGTCGGCGTCGGAGCGATCCTGCTGAGCGAGCAGGGCATCCTGTTGGGCCGGCACCGCCGCGGCACCCTCGAACTACCAGGCGGCAGCGTGGAGGCCGGGGAATCCTTCGAGGACGCGGTGATCCGCGAACTCGCCGAGGAGACTGGTCTGGTCGCTCGCGCCGATGACGTGAGGCTCCTGGGCACGCTCATCGACCACGTCGCTGGTGTCCTGCGGGTCACCGTCGGCGCGCTCGTGCACGCCTGGCAGGGGCAGCCCGCCACGCAGCCGGACGAGAGCGTCGGCGACTGGGCGTGGTACCCGCTCGATCAGCTCCCCGACGGCCTGTTCGTATGCAGCGCCCAGATTCTCACCGCCTGGCGGCCCGACCTGGCCATCGACCACCCGTCGGCGCACTTCACTGCCTTCGCCCCAGCCAAGTAGGCGGCGCATTGGCACAACAGCCGACACCGATGCCCTCCCGCGACACGGCGTAGGTGCCGCGCCCCCGGTTGCAACACCCCACCGCTCAAACTCAAGTTGGAGTCCTCCATGTCGCATCTCTCCATGCGCCGGTCCATATCCTCGGACGGCGCCGTCGGCACCGAACGCCTGCATGATCTGGAGCGGGCTGCCGTGCGCCACGGAGTACCCGTCGAGGACGTGGTGCTGATCGCCGTCAACCTGTACGGGATCACCTCCGACCAGGACCGTCACCGGGCCCGGGTCAACCTCCGCCTCGCACGCCGTCCCGACGTTCCCTGGCAGATCATCGTCCCGCTGAACCAGCCGGCCAGCCCGTTCCAGCTCCGGGGCGACGAGCTGTCGCTGAACGGCGAGGTAGTCGCGCACGTCGAGCGCATCGATGCCGACGAGGCGGTCGGGGGGTACTTCCGCAACGACGGCCGCGCCGCGACCCTCAACCCCAACGCCCGCAGCCGGTGCGTCGGGTGCGGCTGGTGCCCGAACACCCTGGAGGCCGCCGCCGATCCGAGGATGCAGGAAGACCAGGGACTCGACGCCTTGCTGCGCGCCCTCGGCGAGCAGCACCCCCGCCGCAGCCTGGCCGAGCTGACCGAGGTCACCGTCTCCACCGGCTGTTTCGAGCGCGAGGAGGCGGCCGTCGCGCACCTGACCGCCCTGCGGCCCGCTCTGGAGCGGGCCGGCGTCAAGGCTCGGATCGGCTTCCTCACCTCCGTGCTGCGCAGCGACGAGGCGTTCGAGACCATCGCGTCGCAGGTGTCACCGTTCGTGCTCAGGCTGACGGCCGAGCACTTCACCCGGCGGGAGGCACTGATGAAGGCGACCAAGGCCGACCTTCGGCCGGAGCAGATGCCGGACCTGCTGACGCGGGCGCGGGAGGCGGGGCTGGACACCTCATACACGTACATCGTCGGGCTGGACCCGATGGAGGACCTCGTGCGCGGGGTGAACGCAGTGGCGGGCGAGGTCACCGCGTTCCCGAACTTCCAGGTCTTCCAGGCACACACGGTGATGATGCAGGGGATGCGGACGCCGGGCGCGGAGAGCCTGGAGTACTACCTGCGGGCGCGTACGGCGATCGAGCGGGCCATGGCGCCGACCGGGCTGCGGCCGGTGGGCTGGGAGTGCTACCGGCCGCTGTGGTACTTCACCTACGCGGGAGAGGACCTCGTCGATGGACCCCGCTGACGCGGTCATCGACCGGGTGCAGGTCGAGCGCCTCGACGAGAGCGTGGCGGGTCCGTGGAAGGCTGGCGACAGTCGGTTCGCGGTAGTGGTCGAGGCCAGCGAGGTGAACGGGGTATTCGCCCCGGTCGACGAGCTGCCCGCCGCGCTCGTCGCCTCCCGGCTTGGGCAGAGCGCTCTGCGGCACCCCGTGGCCGACCACACCGGTCTGCTGCGCAGGCTCCTGGCCGAACTCGGTCCGCAGGCGGCGGGGCTCGGGCGCTGGGCGGTCGGGGCGTTGGACTGCGCGGTGTGGGACCTGCACGGCCGCCTCGCCGACCTCCCGGTCGCGGCACTGCTCAGCGACCGGCCCGCGCCGCGGGTGCCGGTCTACGCCTCCTGGCTTTCACTGGACCTGGCCGCCGAGTCGGCCGCCGAGTCCGTCAAGGCCACCGCCGGTGAGGGGTTCGCCTTCACCAAGTGGGCCCTGCGCGGCGCTGAAGCCGCCGAGATGGTGCTGCTGGCCGAACTGGCGGCGAAGTGGGCGGGGGACAGTGTGGCGGTGGACGCCCTGGGCGCATGGGGGCACCTGCGGACCATGGAGGTTGCACCGCTCCTCACTCCGGAGACGGTGCGCTGGGTGGAGGACCCGCTCGCGCGGACCGACCGGACCGCGTACACGCATCTGCACGAGCAGGCGAAGGGGCTGCGGATCGCGTTCGGCGAGCGGCTGTCCCATGTGGAGGATGCCAGGGCCCTGCTGGAGCACTGCCGGCCGGAGGCGTTCACGTTCGACGCGGTGTGGTGCGGCGGCATCACCGAGGCTCGGGGCTGGCTGGGCGCCGCCCACGACGTTGGGGTCCCCGTCCACCTGCACGGGCGGGCGTTCCTGCCCGCCGTGCACCTGGCCGCAGCCTTCCCCGACGCGGCGGGCGCGGTGGAGTACCAGGTGGTGTGGGAGCCACGCCGCCAGCGGGCACTGTGCGGCACGCTCCAGCCGGACGGCGGGCACATCGCTCTCCCCGACCGGCCCGGTCTCGGGATGGAGGTGCGCCGGTAATGCCCAGGCACACAGACGAGTTGGCGGTCCGCGGCCGCCTGGAGCGGCGCGAAGGGACAGAGCTGTTCGTCGTGGACGAGCGGCTGAGCGGCTACGACACCTTCCTGTCCACGACCCTTCGCCTCGACCGGCCGGTGCACCTGCCCGAACTCCCGGTCCGGATCCTTACGTTCGACGACGTCACCGTCCTTGCGCCCCTCGTATCCGTCCTGCCCCAGGCGCAGGCCGGCGAGGGGTGGAGCGGCACGCTGCTGATTCCGCACGGCGCCCGCCCGCCGACGATCCCCGACGACCTCGCCCAGGCCGCTGCCGAGGCCGGGGTCGACACCAGCGGCTGGTCGCCAGCCGAAGCAAGGCAACTGCTGACCTTCCTCGGCGAATCCGGCTCCGGGCCCGTGCGCACCGAGCGGATCGGCCTGATCATCGCGGCTCTGGCGGGTCGTTCGTGAACGCGGCCCCGGTGCGGCTGGTGAGCCTCGATGTCGGATACACCCTGGGCGAGCCGTCCGGAACGACGTTGACGCAGCGCCTCGTGGAGCTGTCCCCGCTCCCGGCCCGGCAGGCGAAGCAGATCGCCCAGCAGATCCTGCACGCCCTGGACCCGCGCGCCGACGCGACAGCACCGCAGACGGTGTGTGCCGCTCTGGGGATCGCGCTGTCCGCCTTCCCCCACGACCACCGTCCGCCCGGCTTCGCCCTGTGGCCTGGCGCGGTGGAGGCGGTGGCACGGATCGCGCGGGTCGTGCCGGTGGTCACCCTGTCGAACGTGAGCCACTGGGACGAGCAGGAGACTGACGTCGCAGCCCTCCTCGCCCCCCACCTCCGGGCTCATCACCCGTCGTGGCAGCTCGGGTTCGCCAAACCCGACGCGCGCGCCGTGGAGACTGTCGCCCGGCTGCACGGCCGCGCCCCCGCAGAGGTGCTGCACGTCGGGGACAGCCTCGACTACGACGTACGCGGGGCCCTCGCCGCCGGAGCCCACGCACTGTGGATCACCTCGCGCCCGCCGTCGTCCGAGGCACTCCGGCTGCTGGCCGAGTACCCCGGCCGGGTCACGGCCGTACCGGACCTCACCCGTGCGGTCGAGCACATCGAGCAGACCGTCCTTCCGTCAACCCAGATGATCAGGAGTTTCACCCCGTGAGCCAGTTCGACACCACTGCCCCGTACTACGCCGCCTACCGGCCCGGCATCCCGAAGGAAGCCGTCGAGCTGCTCGCTCAGCGGGTGGCCGGCAAGGAGCACCGGGCCCTGCTCGACCTCGGGTCCGGCACCGGGCAGGTCCCACTGGCCCTGGCCGGGGCGATGACGGAGATCGACGTCGTCGAGCAGGACGCGGGCATGCTCGCCGAGGCCGACAAGGCGCTCGCCGGGCTGCCGGTCACCGTCCGCCTGCACAACGCTCACGCCGAGGAGTTCACCCCGCCCGCCTCGTACCGGGCCGACGTCGTCACGGTCTGCCGCGCCTTTCACTGGATGAAGCAGGACGTGGTGCTGTCGCGTCTGGAGGGCATGACCACGCCGGACGCGACCGTCGCGGTCATGGGCGACGGAAGCCTGTGGACCGCGCGCACCGCGTGGACCGACGCCCTGCGCGCCCTGATCCAGGAGTACCTGGGAGAGGAGCGGCGGGCCGGGGTGGGCAAGAAGTACGCGGCGCACAACCGGCCGTACCGCGAGATCCTCGCCGAGTCCGCGTTCGGCCAGGTCGAGGAGCACACCGTCGCCGTCGAGCGGGAGTGGAGCACCGAGACGGTGATCGGCTACCTGTACTCGGCCTCCTTCGCCGCCCGGCCGCTGTTCGGCGAGCGGGTCGACGACTTCGAGCGCCGTGCCCGGGCTCTGCTCGACGAGCACGTCGCCGGCGGCGGCCTGATCGAGCACGCCTCCTTCCAGATCGTCCTCGGCCGGCGCGGCTGACCCGCTCCTCTCCATTCGCGCCGGGGCGGCCCCCCCCTTCCCGCCCCGGCCCCTTATCCCGTCCTTTTGGAAGGAGATCCACCATGCCCAGTCCTGTGACGTGGAGCGACGGCGAGCGGCGCCGGTTCGTCGCTGACGGCGTCCTCATACGCCGTGGCCTGGTCCACGGCGCCGTCCTGTCCCGGGCCCGTGACCTCGTCGGCGGCTGGCTGGCCGAGGCGTACGACCCCGCGCGGCTCACCCCCTACACCGAACGCAGCTTCGCCCCCGAGCTGGAGGAGCACCCCGACCTCCTGGCCCTCTACCAGCGAAGCGGCCTGGCGGAGTTGGCCGGAGACCTGCTGCGGCCCGCGAGGCCCGCCCCGGTCACCCGGGCGCAGATCCAGATCCGGCTTCCGCACGGCGCGCAGCAGCCGGTGAAGCGGATGCATGTCGATGGCGTCTCCTGCCCCCACCTGGAACCGCGCGACCTGCCCACGTTCACCTTCATCGTCGGCGTCGTCCTGGACGGCAGCGCCACCGCGGACGCCGGCGCTCTGCACTACGTGCCCGGAGGGCACCACCGCATGGCCGACTACTTCGCCACGGACTGGGTCCTGGGGCAGCCGGCCCAGACCCCCGACGACATCGACGCCCAGGACGGCACCCCCCTCACCGCCGAGCCCAGCGACGTGGTCGTGATGCACCACCTCGTCCCGCACCGAGTCGGCCTCAACACCAGCAGCACCCCGAGGGTGATGGCGTACTTCCGGGTCCAGCACGCCCAGCACCCCGACCTCGCCCTGCGCGCCCTGTCGGAACCGTGGTTGGAGTACCCGGCGCTCGGCGCCCTCGCCCGCCCCGGAACCGCGTGAGAAAGGGGAGCACCGTGGACATCCTCACCCCCGCCCAGCTCCCCGACGCGGCCCGGCTCCTGGCCGCCGGGCAGATGGTCGCCGTACCCACCCCCCGCTGGTACATGCTGTGTGCCCACGCCGACGACCCCGCCGCCACGAACGCGGTCTTCCGCGCCAAGCAGCGCCCCACCGCCAAGCCGCTGCTGCTCCTGCTCGACTCCCCAGCCACGGCCGAGACCCTGTTCAACCTGAGCAGCGACGCTCGCCTGCTGACCGGCGGCCTATGGCCGGGGGACCTCGCACTGCGTCTCCCGTGGAAGCCCGCCGTGGAGCCCGTCGCGGCGGTCGGCTCCCCTGCGCTCGTCGGATGCCCCGACGGAATCCTGGGCCAACTGGTCGCCCTGGCCGGCGAACCGCTGGCCGCCGCCGTGTGCAGCATCTCCACCCCCGCCGCCGGCGAGAAGGACCACCCGGCGCTCACTGCCGGCCAGGTCGCCGCCTTTGAGCGGACCACGGGGGCCGGGATCGGCGCGGTCGTCGACGGCGGTATCTGCCCGTACGGCCGGCACATGACCATCGTCGACTGCCCCGCGGACGCCGCCGCCCGCCTGGAGCGGGAGGGCACCGTCCACGCCCGCGCCGTCGAAGCCGCTCTCATCCCGGCAGGAGGACCGCATGTGGGCTGACCTCGCCCGCCGCACGAACCGCCTGGTGCCCGACGCGTCGGTGGCCGCCGTCGCCGACGCGCTCGACTACCTCTGTCTCGCCCAGCTCTACCTGCGCGACAACCCCCTCCTGGCCCGGCCTCTGTCCCCGGCCGACGTCAAGACGCGACCGGCCGGCCACTGGGGAGTTTGCCCGCCCGTCAACCGGATGCTCGCTGCCCTGGGCCCGCTCCAGGCGGCCGTCCCCGACGGCTACGAGCTGCACGTCCTGCACGGCGCCGGGCACGCCGGCCCCTCCGCCCTCGCCCATGCCTACCTCATCGGCCGACTCGGTCACGCCCACCCCCACTTGCGCCAGGACGCGGCCGGACTGCGCGAACTCGTCGCGGGCTTCCCCCGGGCCGACATCGGCGGGGAGATCACCCCGATGATCCCCGGCCACCTGCACACCGGAGGCCAGCTCGGCCCCGCCCTCGCGATCGGGCAGGGCACCGTCCTCGACGCGCCCCACCGGCTGTCCGTGGTCCTGATCGGCGACGGCGAGTGCGAGACCGGGACGACCGCCGCCTCCTGGCTCGCCACCCGCGCCCTGCACGGCACGGGCGACCACGGCACCGTTCTCCCCGTCGTCCTGCTCAACGGAATGCGCATGGGCGGCAAGAGCCTGCTGTCCACCCTGAGCCGCGCCGAACTCACCGCCTATTTCGCCGGCCTTGGGCACCGGCCCGTCTACAGCGACGGTCTCGACACCGGCCAGCTCCGCCAGGCGGTGGCCGAAGCGCTCGGCGCCGCCCAGCCCCTGGGCATTCCGGGACCGTCGAGCGTCCTGGTCCTCACCCTCGACAAGGGCCACGGCGCCCCCGCCCACCTCGCCGGCACCCCGGCGGTCCACAAGACGCCGCTGCGCGACCCGGCCGATGTGCCCGCCGAGTTCGACGCGCTCGCCGACTGGCTGGCCTCCTACCAGCCCACCCAGCTCCTCACCTCCAGCGGCCGGCCCCGGCCGCACCTGCTGCCCGCGCTCCCGCTGCCCCGCCCCGAGCCCGACGGCCTCCCGGCACCGCGCGGCTGCGTCGCCGCCTCCGCCCAGGTCGCCAGCCGCGCCGCCGGGCGCCCGTTCTCGCAGGTGGTTCCCGAGGTCCTGCGGGCCCGCGCCGAGCAGGGACCGTTCCGCGTGTTCAGCCCCGACGAGCTGGCCTCCAACCGCCTCGACCTCACCGACGAGGACGGACGCCCGGTGCCGTGGACGGTGGAAGTGCTCAGCGAGGAGTTGTGCCACGCCTGGGCCCAGGGCTACACGGAGACCGGCCGGCACGCACTCGTCGCCACCTACGAGGCGTTCGCGCCGATCACCCTCAGCCTCGTCCAGCAGCAGCTCAAGCACCGGTCCGTGCGTCGGCACGCCGGGCTCGCCCCGCTGCCCAGCCTGGTCTACCTCCTGACCGGCCTGAGCTGGCACAACACCCTCACCCACCAAAACCCCAGCCTCACCTCGGCGCTCCTGGCCGGCGGCGACCCCACGCTTCACGTCCTCACCCCCGCCGACCCCGCGCGCACCGCCGCCGCCCTCACCTTCGCCCTACGCAAACTCGGCCGGTGCACGCTCGTCGTCGCCGGCAAGCACACGAGCGTCCACCACCCGCTGGACACCCTCGACGAGGAACTGCGGCACGGCATCGCGATCTGGCCCAACCTGACCCACCCCGGCCCCGGGGAACCCGACCTGATCCTCGTCTCCGTCGGCGACCTGCCCGCCGAGGCCCTGACCACCCTCGCCCAGCGGCTCCGCGCCGAACGCCCCGGCCTGCGCCTGCGGTACGTCCACGTCCACGACCTCACGGCCCTCGCCGAGGACGGCACCCGCCCCCTCGCCCTCGCCCCGGACGCGTTCGCCCGCCACTTCGGCACCCGGGCGCCGATCGTCCTGGCCACCAGCGGGCACCCGGCCGACATCCACGCCCTCCTCGGCCGCCGTCACCCCGGGCCCCGGCTCACCGTACTCGGCTACCGCGACCCCGGCCGCCCCGTCTCCCAAGCCCGCCTCCGACAGCTCTGCGGCCTCGACGACGCCAGCCTGTGGCAGCTCGCCACCACCCTCACCGACACCCCGAAGGAGATACCGGCATGAGCACCCCGCTCCCACCCGTCGCCCCCGCCGCCGCCGTCATCGACAACTTCGAACGCGACGGGTACGCGGTCATCCGCGACGCGATCACCCCCGCCCTGCGCGACCAGCTCCTGACCGCCGCCGAGAAGCTACTAGCCAGCGACATCACCCAGGGCCGCGACCGAGGAGGCGACGGCAAGGACGGCTTCCGCGGATGCCTCAACCTCGACCCCGCGTTCCTCCCGCTCCTCGCCAACCCGTCCGTCCTGCCCACCGTCGTCCAGCTCCTCAGCCCGAACATCCACCTGCTGTCCGCCCACCTCATCGCCTTGCCCAGCGGCCCGCCCCGCACCATCCGCATCCCCGGACGCCACGGCTGGCACCGCGACATGTACGGCGTCACCGCCGACCTCGGCTTCCCCCACACCCCCCGCATGGCCATCAAGGCTGCCCACTACCTCACCCCCGTCACCCCCGACTGCGGGCTGACCATGTTCCTCCCCGGCAGCCACCGCCTCACCGAAGAACCAGTCGTCCCCGCCGGCGCCATCGACCCACCCGGCGCCATCACCCCCAACATCACCGGAACCGACGCAGTCCTCTTCGAGAACCGCACCTGGCACACCGGAGGCATCAACCTCTCCGGCCGACTCCGCATCGCCCTGATGCTCCAGTACGGATACCGCTGGCTCCACCCCGTCGACGACCCTGCCACCAACCTCCGGAAAGACTCCGCTCTCACCCCCATCGAGCAGCAGCTCCTCGGCCTGCCCGACCGCCACCCGGACGGATCCCTCGCCAAGGGCAGCGGAGCCGCCCCCATCCGCTCGTGGTGGGAGACCGGCCCGTGGACCCCCCTGTCGGCCAAGAAGCGCTAGCCGAGATGATCGCCGTCGCCGAAAAAGCCGGAGAATCCGCCCTCGGCGGGCTCACGCTCCACCGGATCGCCGCCGACGGCACCACCGCCCCATGGCCACCGAACACCGGCCTCGACGCCACGCATCCTCTCGGCGTCCACCTCACCCACCGACTCCTTCACGGCGCCCCCCGCCGTTCAAACCCCCGCTAGAACCACAACCACGGGTACGCCACAATGACCCCACCGGTACGAGCACCACGAGGGAGCACAACATCGTGAGCGAGCCGACCGCCATCCTGCTCATCGGGATCACCGGCTCCGGCAAAACCCACCTCGCCCAGGCCCTCGCGGACCACGGCCTCGTCCGACTCAGCGTGGACGAGGAGGTCCACCGTCTCCACGGGCGGTACGGCGTCGATTACCCCGAACACGGGTACTTCGAGCGTGAGGCCCCCGCGGTCGAAACCGTACGCGCGCAGCTCACGGAGCACCTGCTCGTCGGCCACTCCGTCGTCCTCGACCACGGCCTGTGGCGTCGCTCCGATCGCGACGAGTGGAAGAAGACAGTCCGCGCCGCGGGCGGACGCCCGCTGATCGTCTACCTGCCGGCGTCCAAGGAGGAACTTCTGCGGCGCCTCGCCGCACGCAACCAGCGCCAGGACGCCAACGCGCTCGCCGTCACCCCCGAAGCCCTGGACGACTTCTTCGCCCGCTTCGAGCCCCCGGCCGAGGACGAGGACGCCACGGAGTACCACGGCGACATCGACGCGGTCTACTCGATGACGCAGTGAGACCCGCACGCGACGCCGGCCGACTGGGAGACAGGAAGCCCCTGCTCGGCTTGGCGCGGGGGAACTGGTCCGATTCTCGGTGCCGCTGCTCTGCTGGACCCCCGGCCCTCAACTCGACGCGCCTGAGGCAACAGCCCGAAGCAGCGGCGTCAGCTCCTCCGCCAAGGCGAGGAGGACACGGTCTGCGTACGCCGGTCCGATGATCTGGACGCCGATCGGCAGCCCCTCCTCGGTCGTGGTCACCGGTATGACCAGGCTGGGCAGGCCAACGTGGCTGGTGAGGTTGGCCCACCCGGTCTGGTCGAAGAAGCTGCGCTCCGTGCCGTCGACTGTGAGCGAACGGCTGCCAGCGGGGATCGCGGGGGTGGGGGCGGCTGGCGTGAGGAGGACGTCGTGCTCCGTGAAGAACTGCTGCCAGGTCTGTCGGAGCCTGGCTCGGTCTTCGTCCGCACGGAGCCAGGTGCGATGGGTCTGGGTCCGGTGGCGGAGGAATGCCGCGCGGGGGCTGGCGTCGTCGTCCCGTAGTGCTCGTGCGGCGGCGAGTTCCTCGGCTGCGGCTTCGTCGCCGGCGGTGGCCGTCGCGGTGGCGTGCAGGAGCTGCTCGAACAGGCGCGTGGAGTCACCGAAGTGCACGGGGCCTGTGGAACGGCGGACCAGGGCCCCGGTCCTTGACAGCGTCTGCTCGACGGCGGCCAGGGCCCGTGCGGTCGCCTGGTCGACGGGGCAGCTCGGGTCCTCAGCCCAGATCGCGACGCGCAGCTGGTCGATGCTCTTGCTCGGCGTCGGCAGTTCCACGCGCCAGGGTGTGTTCTCGCTCGGCGACGGTGTGGTCAGCGCGGCAAGCAGCAGGTCGAGGTCTCGGGGGTGGCGGGCCAGGGGTCCGGGCGTGACCATGTCGCTGCTGGTGAGCCAGCCCGGCAGCCTGGGGATATGGCCGCGGGCCGGGACGAGCCCGTGCGTGGGCCGAAGGCCGTACACCCCGCAGTAGTGGGCCGGCAGGCGGAGTGAGCCTGCGAGGTCGCTGCCGAGGTCGGCGGGCGTGAGGTGGGCGGCGACCGCTGCGGCGGGTCCGCCGGAGGAGCCGCCGACTGTGCGGGCTGGGTCGTGCGGGTTGAGTGTGGGGCCGAAGAGGGCGTTGTCGGTGTGGAGGTCCTGGCAGTAGGCGGGGGTGTTGGTCTTGCCCATGATCACCGCGCCTTGGTGGCGGAGTCGTGCGACCGCGTCGGCGTCCCGCCCGGGGATGTGGTCCTTCAGGTCGTCGGCTCCGCTGGTGGTGCGCAGGCCGGCCGTTTCGAAGCTGTCCTTGATGGTGAGCGGGAGGCCATCAAGGATTCCAGTATTCTCGCCGCGGGCTCGGCGTTCGTCAGCCGCGTGGGCGGCTTGCCAGGCCGCGTCGTCGCGGGTGATGACGGCGTTGACGGTGCTGCCGTCGATCCGGTCGAGGTGGAGATCGAGCAGTTCGCGGCTGGAGATCTCGCGGCGGTCCAGGGCGCGGAGCTGGACGTGCGCGGGCTGGCGGGTCAGGTCGGTCGTCATGCGCAGGCTCGCTCGGTGTGGGGGGTGCGGGCTGGTTCGTGGGGAAGGTGTCGGGCGACGGCGAGGAGTGCGGCGATCTCATCCAGGGGCCCACTGGTCTGGCGGTCGGCGTCGGCGAAGTCGGTGAGCTGGTCGGGGTCGGGACGTTCGCCTGCGGCGCGGGCAGCGATGCCGGCGACGATTTGGTCGGCGGTGACAGCGGCGTTCAGCTCTTCGCCATGGAGCCCTTCCGCCCGGTGATGGGCTTCGCTGCTCTCGCGCACCCTTGTGTCGAGGTACGGGCGGATCACGAAGCGGCCGTCACGGATCTCAACCACGCGCCGGTAGAGCTTGATCCCGATGCCGCGGAAGCGACGTCGCTGGTCGGGGTCGGCCCGGTCGATCGGCAGGGCGATCTCGGGCACCTCGCTGTAGAAGGCCAGCCACAGGGGGCACAGGCCACGGTAGCTGCGGTGCTGCTTGATCCGGTGCTGGACGCTGCGGGCCTGGTCACTGACCGTGGGCACCAGCCAGCCGATGAGGGTGAGCATGGCGCCGACGTCGCCGCAGGTCCAGGCGAAGCTCTCCCACTGTGCCAGGGACCTGTCGAAGGCGCCCGCGATGACGTCGCCGATCCGGACGGCGCTGTATCCGAGGGTGATGGTGGCGCCCAGGGCGACGACCCGCAGGCCGATGCGGACGGAGGCGCGGCTGCTACGTCGGGCGAGTCGCCAGCAGGCCCGGACGAGGAACAGCTCTCCGAGGGTGTAGGCGGTGACGTACAGGGTGAGGTACGCCGCGTACAGGTTGTCGTGGGCGTAGTACAGCGTGAAGTCGATCGGTCTGGGGGCGCTGGGTGTCAGCAAGGCGAACAGCACCAGCAGCCCCGCGATCACCCCGAGGCCCACGCTGAGCCACGTCCGCGCCCTCTTGCGGGCGACCTCGGGAGGCGAGCCCCAGTAGGTGAGAACCACCTGCTGGCAGGCGATCAGCGCGACCACACATCCCATTGCCAGCGGCACGGAGAGGTTCACGGTGCCCAGCACTCGGTCGAGGTACTTCCACATCGGGGTGATGGAAAACAGGAACGACAGGCCCGACAGCAGAAAGACGGCGGCCAGGGCGGTGGAGGCGGGGTCGCGTCGCCGGGCGGGGACATCCCGCAGGAGGCACAGGAATCCCAGTGCGGCGACGACGAGGCTGATGGGGTGGAGCAGGTCCTTCACCGTCGCGCCTCCCGTCGGCGCAGCAGGGTGTGCGTGACCCGGTCCTGGACGTCGTCGCCGGAGGACTCGTCGCTGCGCAGCCAACGGTCGATGATCCGGCTCTGGACGAGCGAAGCGAGGAGTTCGGTGTCGCGTTCCTCGGCCTCGTCGTACTTGGTCCGCCCCAGCATCATCTGCACGACCGCTGGGTCCATGGTGGTGATGAGAGCCGGCGCCAGGGCGGACAGAGGGCGGGACTCATGGTGCCCGAGCAGCAGGTGGCTGAACTCGTGAGCGATGATGTGATCTTGGTGCAGAGGGCTGGTCCGCGGGTCGTAGAACACATAGACGGCACTCTCGGTGACGGCACATGCCCCGCAGACCGACGGCGCCTGCTCTTGCGGCTCCAGAATTACCTCGCGGCCGGTGCGACGGGAGATCTCGTCCCGTAGGTCGCGGACGCTTGTGACGTGGGGGAGGTCCAACTCGGCCAGGAGATCCCCCTGGCGTCGCCTACGTACAGACCACATTCTCGTTCCTTGCTCATTTCCTGAACTGCAGCCAGAAGTCGGCTAGTTGGAGGGCGGAAGCCCCTCCATCTTTCGCACGCCGTCCACGAGACCGAGAACCGCGTCCTTCCCGTCCGCCGAGACATCGGAGAGGCGAAGAAGAACGTTTTTGATCTTCGAATCGCGGAGCAATTCCAGCAACTTCAGCTCCTGCGCAGTCTTTTCGGCGACTTCATCGTCGAACCAGTAGGCGGCAGGAACACCGAAAAACGTTGCGAGCGCTTCGAGATGACGCATCGTCGGATTATCGCGGCGTCCGGTGCGCAGCATCCACAGATAGGTGGACGTCACCGTTTCAAGCCCTCGCGCGGCCATCAGCTCGGCCACCTCGGCATTGCTGTACGGGCCGCGATCAGGCGGGTGCACCACGTCAAACAGGCGGTTGAGCCGCTCGCTGAGCTTCCGCGCGCGCGGACTCATCGGCTCCTTTGTCAACTCTTTCATGATCCTTTCCGGGACGCGGGTTCATTCGGGTTGAGCCACTGTACTCCACCATTAACACCAGTTGACGCACCGATCCTGAATATGGATAGTTCTTTCTCACCAGCACGTTTCCGCGTTTACGCGCGCCTCCTCGGTCGGCCCGTTCGTGCTTACCGGCAGAGGCGCACTGGCCGACGTGACGCGTGCCATATTCACCCGGCGACATGCGTCGCGTCTGGGGCTGCAGGGTGTTTTTGATCTTCGAGCGGAAGGTGCAGGGGCGGCGGTGGGAGCACTCAATCCACTTCGCAATGGCAGTGCGGCCAATTCCGCGCGCCCATTCTATTTCGGACATTCTGGCGCACTTCGCAAGTTCCGGGCAACCGTGACCATGGACCACCCGAAGGCTTTGCCGCAGACCGCGCCGCCAACCGCGAGCGATTACGAGAGCTTTTCGCGTCGTCACGCTCTGCGACTAGTACAGAGATTAAGAACCAACTCTGGATCTTGACACGGGTCCGTGCGTATGTTCGTCGTCCCCGGGCAGCCCGCCCGGCGCCACGAACATGAGGAGCACGGCAGGTACCGACCAGACCGTGTAGGTCCACATACAGCGGCGGCGCCCGAGAGCGGTAACTCCCGGACGCCGAACGCTCAGCGGCATAACCCGCCCCGGCAAGGGCGGAGATTGCCCACCATCACCACGCTGATCCCTTCCACGGGGCGCTTCAGCATGGCAACACTGCAAAGGGGATTCTTGCATGCCTCCTGCCCTGCGCAAAAGGCCAAACTGCCTGGCCTGCGCGGCAGCCGCCTCCGTCTCGGTGCCTTCCCGACCCGGGCTGGAGAACACCACCCCGGCCTCGGCAAACCGTCGGCCCCGCCTCGAGAGCGGGAGCAGCCGATGAGCAGCGATGCCCGCGAGTGGGTGTGGGAGCACAGCTCCAGCCGGGGAACCGCACGCCTGGTCCTGCTGTCGATCGCCGACCGGGTGACCGACGAGCAGTGCGTCTCCTGGGCCTCCCTGACCAGCCTGGCCAAGCGCACGCGCGCCTCTGTATCCACGGTGCGCGAAGCCATCAGCCGACTCGTCGACGACGGTGAGCTGGAGCAGCTCGACGACCTCACCGGCCCACAGCGCAGCACGGTCTACCGCCTGCCCCTCGCCGCCAAGGCCGTCGCGCAGGCCCCGCGAGAGCAGCAGGAGGACAGCGACGCCGCGTCGCCCGACGAGTCCGAGGCCGCCTTGACACTCCGGATCTCGGCCCTGCGACGGTGCGGAATCCGCCCGCGAGAGGTACCGGAATCCCCCGCGAGGGTCCGGAAACCGGCAGTACCGGAAACCGGCAGGTCCCGACGGAAACCGGCACCTCGACGTACCGGAAACCGGCACAGCGATGTACCGGAAACCGGCACACAGAACCGTAGTGAACCGGAATTGAACCGTAGGTACAGCAGTGGTGGTGCCGCCGTCACCTCGGCTGCCGAGTGGCAGGTCGACCCAGCCACCCACGCCTGGACCCGCCAGCAGGGACACCTCGACCGCCTCGGCGAGGAGGGCCTGCAGGCAGCCGATGCGAAGTGGCGTGCCCACCGCGCCGACTTCAAGCCGCGGACCGCGGCTGCCTGGGCTGCCGACTGGCGCTCCTGGGTCGCCCGGGAGCACGCCCCGGGCCGCCCGAATCTCTACGCCGTGCCCGGCCAGCGCCCCGCTCAGCCGGGCGGCATGACGCGGGCCGAGGCCCACACCGCCGCCCTCCTCGCCGCCCTCGAAGAGCCGACCGGAACGGAGTAGCCACACCGTGGACCGCCGCGAAACCGCAGCCCTGCTGGCCTACATCGGCCGACTCGACCCCCGCACCATCCGCACCGACCAGGGCGAGGCCCGCGACCAGCTCGCCCAGTGGCACGAGCTGCTCGGCGACGTGCCGATGGCGACCCCGCACGGCTGGGACGCCCGTGTCGCCGCCCGCCAGCACATCCGCACCTCGCCGTACCAGATCCTGCCCGCGGACGTGGCCCGTCCCTGGGAGAGCTACCGGCGCGACCGCCTGGCCCGGCACTCCGACCCGACGCCGTCCGCCGATCCGGACGACCAGGCCGCCTGGACCGCCGAGCTGGTCGGCACGCGCCGCGCCGTCGCCGCCGGCCTCGCGGAGCCTGCACAGGCCCGCGCGATCACCAGCGGTCGCGACGAGAACGACCCGCGGCTGGAGGCGATGCTGCGGGAGATCGGCTCCTGCATACCGCCCGCCGCCCGAGCCGCCCTCGCTCCCTACCGGCCCGCCCGAGCAGCGCGCGAGGCGGCCATCGCCCAGGGACAGCCCGACGCCCTCAGCGTCCGCTGCGAGTGGTGCAAGGCCCAGCCCGGCGAGCCCTGTCGCCGACGGCGGATCGGCCCCGACGACGGGGTACGCGCAACCGCCCTGCGCGCCACCCCGCACCCCGGCCGCCTCGACCTCGCAGCCGCCCAGCAGGCACAGCAGACCGAGCAGGCCCAGCAGCCCGCCATGGCCTGACCGGCGCATCCGGCGCGTGCATCCCGTCCGCTGCACCGCCACAACATCACCGTCCCGCACCGGCTGCGGCGCACGCCCTCGCGCCGCAGCCGGCACCCGACGCCGCGCCCGCCGAGCACCGCCCCGGCCAGCCGACGCGGCAGCACATCGGAGACCCCCCTTGCGCCACATCACCACCCACGACGCGCCGACCACCGGCCTGCGCGCCGTCGGCGACACCAGCTGGCACACCCGCGGAGGGTGTCACGGCATGGACGTCGAGGACGCCGACGCCGTGTTCTTCCCCGGGCCCCGGGACCACGAAGAGATCGCGGAGGCGAAGGAGCTGTGCGGCTGGTGCCCCGTACGCCGCGAGTGCCTGGACTTCGCCCTTGAGAACGTCCTCAAGGAGGGAATCTGGGGCGGACTCACCGAAGCCGAGCGGCGCCCGCTGCACGACGGCCTGCACCAGCGCCTGGACTACCGGCGCGTGACCGCCTTCTTCCAGGGACGCGACGTGCACCTGACCGAGGCCGAGCGGCAGGTCGTCATCGACCACGCCTACGTCCGGGGCTGGCGACCCGACCGGCTCGCCGCCGCCCTGCAGATCAGCCACAAGCACGCCCGAGACCTGCTCCGGCAAGCCGCCAACAAGGTCCTCGACCGCGACCGCACCTATGGCGTGCCCCGCCCCAAGAAGAAGCGGAAGAAGACCTCCAAGGCAGCGAGCACCCCTACGCCCGCCGCTCCCGGCACTCAGCAGCCGACAGCCCGCCCGGCAGCGTCGACCACGGCGCCCGCCCCTCTCGGAAAGGCCGCATGACCCACCCCGTCCTCGGCTTCGGTGCCGCTTCGGACCTCCCGCTCCCTCTCGCCGCCGTCGTGCCTGCTGCCCTCGCGCTCGTGCTGACCGCCTGGACCATCCGGCGCCGGGGAACCCGCCCGCAGAAACGTCTCGGCGGCCCGGCGGTCAAGGTCGCCGCCGTTGCCGCCCTCGGCTGTACCGCCTACAGCGCCGACACGAGCTGGCGCTTCGCCGCCGACTACCTCGACATGGCCGGCACCGCCGAGCGGGCCGGCATGTTCGCCGCCGCCGAACTCGCCCTGTTCGCCACCGCGCTCATGGCCCGGCAGAACCTGGCCACCCAGGGCGCCCCCGGTCTGCCGGGCACCCTGGTCTGGGTGATCACCGGAGTGCAGGTGATCCCCGCCTACGCCGAGAGCGGCCCTGTCGGCGGCACGGTCCGCGCCTTCGTCGGGCCGGTCATGGCAGCGATGCTGTGGCACCTCGCCATGGGCATCGAACTGCGCCTACGCACCCCCGGCGCCGCCTCCCACGGACTGATCGCCGTCCTGGGCCGGGAGGCACGCGAGCGGCTCCTGTCCCGCCTCGGCATCGCCGCGCGAGACCGCGACGCAGCACAGATCACCCGGGATCGGGCCACCGCCCGCGCAGTCGCCCTCGCCGCCCGCCTCGCCGAGCGCACGCCCGAGCAGCAGCGAAACCGTAACGGTCGACGGCTGACACGGCGCCTGTCGAAGGCGGTCGGCAGGGCCTCGGTCGGCACCGACCCCCTCCAGCGCGCACAGCTACTCGACCAGCTCGCCGCACGTCGGCACGCCCTCGCGCTCGCCACGGTCCCGCTTCCCTCTCCCTGGTCCCCGGCGCACAGCCCCACAACGGCAGCAACCGTCCCCTCACAGCCAACGCCGAATGTGCCGGTCCGCGTCCACGATCTCCACGGTCCCGACGAGTCAGACTCGGACCGGGGACCGGGCGGCCCGCGGGGACCGGTCCCCGAAATCGCGGACTGGAAGGCATCGGCAGACGCGGGGACCGGAGGTGACGAAACGGGGACCGTCGTGGGGACCAAGGCACCGGAAAATGGCCCGGTCCCGGGGACCGGTCCCGCCAATCCGGAGACCGCGGAGGGGGACGCCGCAGGCGCGGGGACCAGCCGCAGCACGCGAGAAGCCCCTGCTCAGGGCCCCGATTCGCGTCGGGGACCGAGCGCCGTCGATTCAGGGACCGAGACCACCGGGGACCGGGGACCGACCGACACCGAGTCCGGGACCGAGACCACCGCGGACCGGGGACCGACCGACACCGAGTCCGGGACCGAGATCACCGCGGACCGGGGACACAAGGTCCCCCTCCGCCGGAAGACGACCACGAAGCCCCGGACGAAGAACAAGGGGAAGCGTGCCCGGTCCCGCTCCCCGCAGACGCAGCGCCCGGTACGCGAGCTGGACGAGTCGGAGCGCCAGCTTGTCCGGGAGGTCCGCCCCCACGTCCCCGCCCTGCTCGCACGGGACGGCAACGAAGCGATCACCCGGGTGCAGCTGCGGGAAATCATCCGCCGCGAGGGCCTGATGGGGGTCGGGAACGACCGAATCACCTTCGTCCTCCGAGAACTGCGGAGCGACGACATCACGACGACAAGGAGCACCGCCCGATGAAGACCTGCCACCAGTTCGACACCACCCGCGCGGAGTACGAGCGAGAGATCGGATTCATGCTCGCTCACTCCGAGCGGCACGCGGGCAGGCCGGCGGCGAAGTCCAGCGCGAAGCAGGCTGCCTCGACGAAGCAGCGGATGGCGCGCGCGCTCAACAGCCACGTCGGGCGCTGCCCCGAGTGCGGCTGAACCGACAAAACCCCAGCTCAAAGCCCCTATCCGTAACGGGTGGCCCGGCTCCGTGCCGGGCCACCGCCCCGCTTAGGAGGTACGCCGTGTTTCCGCGTCCCCCTCGTTCGTCCGAGCCCACCGTCGCCGAGGCCAGCGCCTGGGCGGACGTCCTGGTCCGCCAGCGACTCCTGCACGCTGCCGTCCTCACGCCGACCGGCCAGTGGCTCGTCCAGGACCACCCCGACGGACCCGTCCGCGTCCTTGCGGGCCCCGCCGATCTCCTCGCGCTGGCCGCGACCATCCAGCACCACACCCGCTCCACGAGGCCCGAATCCCGATGACGAACGCACCCAAGAACGGCACCACCCCGGAACCTGATCCCGACTCCAACTCGGTCTCGGGGCGAGCAAGTTATCGGCCAAGCTACTCTTCCCCGTCGGGGAAGGCAGCCTGGCCATCTCCCGCCCCTGGGGTGGCGGGAGTGGTCCAGCACCGGGGGGCGCTGGACCGTCAGGCGGCGACCGAGGGCGGATCGCAGCCAGGGGTGGAGGAGCAGCCGCGAAGCAGCGCGAGCGCCGCATCAGCATTCACCGCGCGTAAGCGCTCCCCTCAGAAGAACAAGCGAGCACGCGTCTGCAACATCCGTCTCAGTGACGACGAGTGGAGTCGTCTGACCACCGCAGCACGCGCTTCGCGCAAGAGCCTGCCCGCCTACCTCGTGCGCGCCGGTCTCGCCGCCGCCGACGACGCCGAGAACACCGCTGCGGTCATCGCGGGCCACCGAGACCTGATAGCCGAGCTGTTCGCCGCGCGCCGTCATCTCGGGCAGGTCGGCAACAACTTGAACCAGGTCGCCCGTGCCATCAACAGCGGCGGACAGCCGCCGGAACTCGACGCCGTCGTTTCGGCCGTTCAGCGAGCGGTCGCTCGCGTGCAGACGGTCACCGACCGGCTGCTGGAACCGGATTGACCGAGCGGCTCAGGACCACGAGGCACTGCCGGCCAGCAGGCTTCGGATGTCGCGGCGAACCGCTTCCTGGAACCGGTCGCGCAATGTCCCGACCTCGTCCTTCAGGGCGAGGAGCGCTGGGGTGTCCTGTGCGTCCGCGGTGGTCACGTAGTCGCTCGCGCGTCGCAGACCTCGAAAGATCTCGTCTGCTGCCCGAACGACGTCGAGCGGAGCCAGGACATGGATCCGCTGCCGCGTGGCACCGAGATTGAAGCCGACGAACGCAGTTACAACCGCCGTCTCGCGTTCCTCGACTGCCGTGGTCTGCAGCACGCGCAGCAGGTCCCTGCCCGTGTCTTCCGTCGCGACCAGGTACTCGGCGTACAGCTGCGTACGCAGTTCCAGCAGGCGCGTGACCGCCTCCCGGCGCCAACGCCGCCGGTCCGCCAGCGCCGTCGCGCCGGCCCCCAGCAGAACTCCAAGCAGCGCGGCCAGCGGTGATATCCAGCTCATCCGTGAGCACTTCCCGCGCCGCGCGCGTGGAACGCGCGCTTCCCACTGCCCATTCTCGTTGATCAACCGGTCGAGGACAGCAGCATGATTCCCCGGATCCAAAAGCGCGGCCAGCGCACCATCGGTCTCCTGTATTACCTCTACGGGCCGGGCAAGTATGAGGAGCACACCGACCCGCACCTCGTCGCCTCTTGGGATCACAACGCTCCCGACCCCGGACGGGACGCCACCGCGACCCTCAAGCAGCTCCAGCAGCTCCTGGACCAGCCCGTCGAGAACATCGACCAGGCGCAACGCCCGAAGAAGCACGTGTGGCACCTGTCCGTACGCAACGGTGGCGAGGACCGGATCCTGACGGACGAGGAATGGGGCGACGTGGCCCGCCGCATGGTCGCCGCCGCCGGGATCGACGACCCCGAGGCGGGAGCGGGTTGCCGGTGGGCGGCCGTGCGGCACGCCGACGACCACATCCACATCGTCGCGACCCTCGTCCGCGAAGACGGGTACAAACCCGACCTCGACAACGACGCCCACCGCGTCCAGGCCCAGGCCCGCGCCCTCGAAGCAGAGCTGAGCCTGCGCCGCCTCAACAAGGGTGACGGCACCTCGGCGAAGCGCCCCACCAGCGCCGAGCGACACAAGGCCCAGCGCCAGGGCCGCGAGCGCACCGCGCGGGAGGAACTGCGCGAGACCGTACGCCGAGCGGTGACCGGCGCTCGAAGCGAAGCGGAGTTCTTCGACCGCCTCGCCGCCGCCGGCCTCCTGATCCGCACGCGCGAAGCCCCCTCCGGCGACCTGCTCGGATACAAGGTCGCTCTGCTGGACGACCACAACAAGGACGGCGAGCCCGTGTTCTACCCCGGAGTGCGCCTGGCCCCGGACCTGTCCCTGCCACGGATCCGTGAGCGCTGGTCCGCCGACCAGACCCCATCCACACATGCTCCCGGCCGTGCCAGTGCGGCCAACCCGGCTGCCGCACGCCGGAAAACAGCGTCGGCCGCCTGGAAGGCGATCACCATCGTCGAGCACGGTGACGACGCGGTCGCCGCCGCCCACATCGCTGCGGCCGGCGAAGTCCTGGACGCCCTCGCGAAGACGTCCGCCGCACACACCCGCCGCGAACTACGGGACGCCGCCTTCGCGTTCGAGCGGGCCTCCCGCTCCCACGTACGTGCCGAGCGCGGGCACGACCGCGCCCTGCGGCAGGCCGCCCGCGACCTCGTCCACGGCGGTCCCGCACTCGGCCGGGGCGAGGACGGAGCGAGCACCGCAATGGCGATCGACATGCTGTTCTTCCTCATCACCGCGACCAAGCACTGGCACGCCAAGAAGGGACACGCGCAGCAGGCTGCTGCCGCCCGTGAGGCAGCCGAGCACCTTCGCGCCGCCTACGAACAAGCCGCCGCCCAGCCCCTCGGCGTGCTCTACCAGCACGGCCGGCGCCTGAACCGACCGGCGCTTCAGCGACAGACGGTGGTGCTGCGCGAGGCGCTGCCGACCTTGGCCAAGCAGATCCTCGCCGAGCCCGGCTGGTACGCCCTGGCCGCGACCATCGTGGAAGCCGAAGCCGCCGGCCACGACCCGGCCACTCTCCTGTCCGACGCAGTGGAGCGTCGCGAACTCGACACCGCGGAATCGGTCAGCGACGTACTGGTGTGGCGGATACGGCGGATGGCCGATCTGGCAGCCGACGCTACCGGGATGCCGATGCCGGAGAACAGCACGGCAAAGAGCCCGACGACCGCGCGCCCGGCGGCGGCCCGCACCACCGCCTCTGGCCGCCGTTTCGGTGAAGAGGCGCCGGGCAATACACGATGAGCCCCGCCGCAGGTGCGACTGCGCTTGTACGTCAGAGGAACTCGTGGACGCCGCGCAATCTGGTGCGCAGCTTGACCTGGGTTGCACGGCTGTCGAGTCGGACGTCGAGTGCGCCGGGAAGCGCGGTGGCTACCCGAAGGCCCTCCGGCAGACGGCAAGCGTCGAGCCCGTCGCGCTGGGCGATGAGAAGTCCAAGGCCGTGACGACTCACGGCGTCGGGACCTGCAAGGTGGTGGATGCCGCGCGCGTCGGTGGAGGCCAGCTCCAGCAGTGCGGCGGCGAGGTCACCGACATGCACCGGGCAGCGGATGTCGTCGGTGAACAGGGATCCGGTTCGGCAGCCGGTCGCGAGGTCGTGTACAAGGCGTACATGCTCGGACTGGATGCCGCCGATGATCAGTGAGGTACGGGCGATGGCGGCGTCCGGGGCCAGAAGCCGGATGCCGGTCTCCGCCGCGGCCTTCGCCGCGCCGTACGGGGTGACGGGATCGGGGAGGCAGGATTCGTCGTAGTGGACGCGGGTGCCGGAGAACACGGCGTCACTGCTTACGTGAACGAGGCGGCAGTTGTGCTTCGCGACGGTCATCGCCAGGCGGACGGGACCTTCGGCCGTGACTGCCCAGTTGGCGCTGCCGCTGCTCGCGTTGATGACCAGGCAGGGGGCAAGCGAGGCGACGACCTCTTCGACACGGTCGCCGTCCCGCAGGTCCAGGTCGTACCAAGTGGCCTCCCGACTGCTGCCCGGCCTGGTCGCGAAGGTCGCGGCGGTGAGATACCCGGCGGCAGCTGCCTGGCGGACCAACTCGGTGCCCAGGAACCCGCTGCCGCCAACGATGAGGACAGTCATGGCATGCCACGGTAGACGGTCCTCACATCGCTGGAAGCGCCTCGCCCAGAGCGGGCCCCGGCCCCAGGAAGCGAGGAAACACCTTACGACCTGCCCGAAAGTGACTGTGGACTTTGTGAATTGAAACCGCCGGGGGCGTGGGGCACGATCATGAAGCGCGCAGGACGAGATGACGAGGTAGAGGAGGACGCCAGGGTGTTTCACCGGAGACGCCGCCGGGCCAAGGAGCCGAGCGAAGGGCAGAGGCAGTTCGCCGAGCTGCACGCGCAGCTGCAGGGCCAGGTTCCGCCCGGCTTCGGAGTGCCGGCGCCTGAGCCGGAGCCCGCCGAGCCGGCCGCCGTCGTGGACGACTTCCTTCCGCCGGAACTGCGGGTACCGAGCCACGACCAGGTCGACGGCAAGATGATGCCCTGGGCGCAGCCGCTCGTCCTCGACGGCGAGATGGTCGCCTGTGCCGAGTGCGGCGCGTATCGGGACTGGCTCATCCTCTCGACCCGCGGTGAGATCTGGCTGCGCTGCCGGGCAGGCCATCAGCAGCAGGAGACCCGCATCGACACCGCCTGGTACAACCGGCACTCCGGGCCGGCGGACGCGACGCACGCCACGTTCGAGGACTGCCTGCGCCACCTCGGGCACTGACCACCACCCCTACGCCCCCACCGGGCCCGCGGGCCTGCACTGACCACCCGTCGCCTAGCACCAAGGGGTCAGTTCCGTCATGCGCGTTCGCGTCGCCACCACCGCCCTCGGTATCACCGCCGCCCTCCTCGCCCTGCCCGCCTGCTCCCCCGACACCACCGGAGACAAGCACAAGACCCCCTCCGCCGCCCGGGCGAAAAAGCCGTCCGGTGGCGTCCAGGTGACGGCCGCGCTCTCCTCGGCCGCGCTCGCGTCCCGCCTGCTCGACCCGAGCGACCTCGGCAACGGCTACCTGCCCAAGCCGGAGAGTCCCGCCCAGCACGACGACGTCACCGTCATCGGCTGCCCGGCCCTGAGCGGACTGGGCGGCGACGCGGCGACCGGCGGCACGCTCGCCTTCCCGCACAAGGCGAAGGCGGACTTCACCTACGGCAACAGCTCCTCGGAGATCTCCGAGGAGCTGTACAGCGACAGCGCGAAGAAGCTCTCCGACGGCATCGACCGGATCTTCGACGCCATGACCGGCTGCCCCACCTATCAAGTCGTCGCGGGCGGCACCCCGGTCGACGTGACCTCGCAGAAGCTGTCCGCACCCCACGCCGGCGGTGACGAGCAGTGGAGCCAGCTCCTGACGTTCACCGCCGGGGGACGGAGCACCGTGGTCAAGCAGACCGCGATCCGCGACGGGAGCCTGCTGCTGGTCGTCTCCGGCTCCCCGGCCCTCGTCGACCGCCACCTCGACAAGGCCCTCGCCAAGGCCACGGCGACGAGCTGACCTGCGTGCACGTCACGCTGCTGCCTCCGACCACCACAGGTCGGGGGCAGCAGTGCGTTACGGACTGACACGTGGAGCAGCGCGAGCGGCTTGGCCTGGCACCCAGGCTCGGACCTGGCCGGGCTGTACGTAGAGCACGTTCGGGTTGTGACTGCGCGGCCCGTAGCCGCTGGAGGCGTCGACGAGCAGGTACGCGCCCGGGGAAACGTGCCAGTTCCAGAACCAGGCATCCTGCTGCCGCCCGGTGTCGCACCAGGTCACGACAACTTTGGAGCCACGGCGGCCGTGCTGGTAGACCCGTGAAACCTGGAGGAGCTGCCCCTGCCCGGAGCTTCAGTGCTGCTGGAATGCCTACCACTGCGCCGCGAGGGCGGCTGTGCGCTGGCGCCGTGAACGGACCACCAACGCGATCATCACGGCGATGATGAGAACGCTGACCAGAAAGACGCCGAGGCTGGGGTGCATCGCCGCATCCTGCATCGTTCCATCAACGGGCGGCCATTCTTCCTCGGCGTCGAAGACCGAACGGCCACTTCACCCGAGAAGCAAGAAAGTCCGGCACCCCCAACTGGGAGGGTGCCGGACTGCGATCGTCGAGAGATACGAGCGGGACGTTAGATGGCCGGCGCGCGCAGGAGGCGCTCCCGGGTGGCCTCGGGCAGTACCCGCCGCAGGACCGGCGCGGTCGAGCTGAGGGACGCGGCGAACGCGGCGACGAGATCGTGCGGGACGCTGGCGGCGAACGATGCCGCCCACAGACACGGTGCGCCCAGCGCGGGCTCGGCCCACGCCTGCCATCCGACCGGTTCCGTGTCGTCGGCCTCGGCGGACAGGGTCCGCAGGTCGGCGTCCTGGATGAGGGGCGGGACCTCGCCGAGGCTGATGTGCGAGGTGAACGTCGGGTCCGTCGCCGCCGCCTGGGGCTGGTCGATATCGCGGAACCATCCGTGAGCGGCGACAGCATCAAGGACCACCTCGGATCCGGCGAGCGACACGGCAGGCTGCTCGCTTGCGTCGAGCGCGACGAGGAAGTCGACCACCGCCTCCCCGGGGACGTCGCGGGTGAAGTAGGCCGACCACTGGGCGAGCGGGCTGCTCGCCTCGGCTCGGGCGGAGACCTGCCAGGCGATCGGCAGCTCGCCCAGGTGGAACGGCTCGTCCGCCAGGCCCCACTGGGCCCAGCGCAGGGCGTCGGGGCTGATGTGCAGGACGGTGCTGCGCAGGACCTGGCGGTCCTCCGGGGCCTCGTCCGGCTCATGCCGTCCGCGGACGATCGTCAGGCTCGTCCAGCCCAGGCCGGCGAGCGTGTCGGCGACGACGTCGAATAGGCGCCCATCATCACCGGCCAGATGCCGGGGACCGACCCAGAACGCGGGCTGCCCGCCGCGCGGAGTGGACGAGTCGAGCGAGAAGTCGGGGTACAGGGGCGCCTCCAAGGGCTCGATGCGGGTCTAGTTGCCGCCAGCACGGCGGCGGGGGCGGCGCGGGGGCGCCTGAACGGGGCCCTGCCACGTCAGGGCGACGGCGACCTCGGGCGGCAAGTGGCCGAGCTGTGCGTCCTCGTCGCGCCCTTCGGCGAGGTAGACGACGGTCCGGCCGGTCTCGTCCACGGACTGCACGACCTGCGCCAAGCGGTGGGCCATCGGAAAGAACGGATTCATGGCCTGGCGGACCGGAGCACTCCGGTCGAAGCCCGACAGCAGGTCGATGAGATCGCCGACGGTCATCTCCGGGGACGTCACGAACAGCCTCCTGGGGTACGGGGAAACGGGGAGCAGTGGAAACGGTCAGCGGCCGGCAGACAGCCGACCGCTCGCAGGGCGAGGGCTGTCTGTCGGTGTCCCGCGCTGTCATAGGAGGCGTGAGGTCTCCAGCACGCGCGCCACGGCGGCGGCGACGATGTCGGCCGGCGTCTCGGTGTCGAACGACAGGTGGTACCCGCGCACCTTGGCCGTGCCGGTGACGGCGATCTTCCATCCCTCGCCGTCCGTGCCGGGGCGGCCGAGCGGGAACCAGCCGAGGTAGAACCGGCCGTCCTTGGAACTGACGTGCACGTCCGCGCGGTCATCCACAATCAGGTGGAAGTCCTCCGCGGAGAACTGGTCCATGACCAGCGTGGGCTGGCCGGGACCTAGCTGCCACTCGCGCAGCCGCAGGGCTTCGACGGTGGTGGAGAAACCGGGACCAACAGACGCTACGGTCACGGGCAATCACCTCTCTGACCTGGGGTTTCTTGCAAGGTCGTCTACGTTGACATGCCCTCACGCACGTTGGCCAGTCTTTCCGCGGTCTTTCCTGTCTGCCCCCGGCGAACTTGTGGTCTGTCCCATTGTGGGATCTCACATCCCGTGTCATTTTCTCCGGCGCAGTCTCATGCCGATGTCATATCGCAGGTCAGCGGCTCGTATCGAACACGAGAGCTGAGGAAATGACACGGAAGCTGAGACAACCGACCGATGACACGACGTGAGACGCCAGACAAAACCGCAGGTCAGATGCCCCGTCGCGGCGGAGTCGGCAATTGACAGGTGGGGATGGACGATTGGCAGGCATCGCGAGCGCCACGGGCGGGTTCTCCCGCTTTTAGTCGCGCTTGCACTGCCGGGCAGTGACCGGGGCGACGACCAGACAACAGGCCGACTTCAATTCGCGGCTGAGGCCCGCCCCCTCAACGGGCCAAGGAAGCCGTACGGGAATCAGGGGTTCGTGACGCGCGGTTGCCGAGGGACGGCCTGAGTGAGATCGGCCAACAGGGCCGATGGGATGACCGTGTTGGCGCCGGACCTGCCGCTCGTCGCTTCGGTCATAAGAGCCGCGTCCAAGGCGGCGGCGGCTTGCGCTGCGAGCTGCACACCGTCAAGGGGCTTGCGCTTCGTCTGTTCTTTGGCCTTGGCGCGCTGGTCCTCCGTGTTGCCCCTGACCAGCTGGGCGTACCCAATGAGGCACATCCCGAGAGAGGTGAAGGCAAGGAGATAGGCACTCGTGACGGCGGCCTGCGTGAAGTATGTGCGGGCGAAGGTCTCGATGTCGTCCACTGGTAGGCGGGACAGGACGATGTCCCGAGTCAGTTTGTCGAACCCAAAAGGGCCCCAGAGCCCGTAGCCCACGATGGCGAGTGTGGGCAGCTTCCGTACGGGCCAGATGTCCCGCGTAAACACGCGCAGCCCGAGGAACGCGGCGATGGGCATCGCGACGACCGTCAGCACGGCGAGGAGGAACAGGTTGGGCCAGCCGCCGAGGGCTGCTAACCCTGCCTTCCCCGCTACAGCACGCCGCGCGTGCCGGATGGCGGCGGACTCGTACATGAACGCCATCAGACGGTTCATGTCCTCATCGGCGTTGCGCCGCCGCTTGATCAGCACTACCTCTCGGCCGTTGCCGCCGCTCTCCTCCTGCTCGGGCTCCGGGCGGATGACACCGAGGACGACGTCCCTGACGATGCCTGCCAGCCGTTCCGGCGTGACCAAGTGCTCGCCGCGCTCAGTGCGTACACCGGAACGCCTTGGTGCTGTGCGTGTGTTGGGGCGGCCAGGCTGCGATGTGGGACTGGAGTACTGGTGGACAGCCGCGGGAATCGCGCCGACCGGCTCCAGGCCACCAAAGTCGAACCACTCGCCCTCGCGTCGATAGTCGGCAAATGCCTGGTGCAGTAGGGCCTCCAGCTCTCAGCCACCGAGCGTGTACCACAGCACTTCGAGACGATCGGGGTTGCCGGTCTGTAGTTCCTTGAGCCCCTTCTTCGGGCTGACGCTAGTGCCGATCTTGACGCGGGTCGATCCGGCGGAGCCGATCACGTACACATAGGAGTCGCCGCCCGGCGTGGAAGAGGTCACGGTCTCGACTGTACGGGGGCCCACTGACATGCCATGGCCCTTGCGGGACTGTGCTTGGAGGCTTGCGGGGTGCGGGGCCCGGCACCGGAGTCCCGGCGAGTGGCGTAGCGCGTCAGTCGATCCTCAAGGCCGCAAGTCGGCAGGCCCATCAAACCAGGATCCGGCGTGTCAGTCTTCCTGATCTGGCGAGAAGCAGCTGGCCTTCGCAGATTCTGGAAGGATCGTCGCCAGCAGCCAATGGACGGGGGCACAGGGTGAAGATCAGCAGGATCACGGCACAGGGCTTCTTGTCCTTCGCCGAGCTGAGCATGGACCTGGGACAGGGTCTAACCGTGGTCACCGGCCCCAACGCTGCGGGCAAGTCGAACCTGGGCCAAGTACTCTCCGCTGTATCCGCGTTCCTGGGCCGCTACCGCGACTCGGAGCAGCGCGATCTGCTCGCCCTGTACGAGCAGGCCGGCCACCACGGGGCTTCCGCCTTCACGTTGACGGTCTCCTTCGAACTGGACCAGCCGTGGGAACAGGACCTGGTCACTACGTTCGTGAAAGCCTCTTACATCAGCATCGCCGCTCAGAAGCACGACGGGATGGGCCCCAGCACCGAAGAATTGGAGCAGGCCGCTGAGACCAGCATTTCCACCGACTCAGTGGCCGCGCTGTTCCACGGCACACTCCGGTTGGACTTCGACTCCCACCAGCACACTGGTTGGTCCTGCGCCTGGCAGTTCAACCACGGCGAGGACACCTACCACATCCAGCTGGACGGACCATGGCGGGAGCAGCTCCGCCCTGGAGCTGCCCAGGGCTGGAAGACCACGGCCATGGAACGGGTACTAACACCCGAGCCTGAACTGGTGGAATTCGAAGCCCTCCTGGATGGGCTTGACCAGCCGGTCATGTTCAACGTACCCACGCTCAACGACGGGTCCAGCCCCCGGCCTGTCTCCATGACCGCGCTCGCCCAGGCGATGCAGCTGACCGAGCAGCACTCCGTACCCTTCGTTGCCGTACTCGGAAAGATCTGGGCCGCGGGAGTCACGGTGACTGCCAATCGGCGGGTGCCCGCGCGCCGACACTTCTCTCTCGATGAACTTAAGGGCCCCCTTGACCTGAGCGACGGCAGCCGCATCCCGGCCGAGTTGTACAGGCTGAAGAACGGTGCGCGGGAACAGCGTGAGAGCTTCCGCAGAGCCCAGGAAATGTTTCGCACCATCACCGGGGCCCACCTGGACGTGCAGGCATCGGCCGAGTCGGACGGGATGGCCATCGACGTCGTGATCGACGCCGGTCACGGTGAACGCCGTGCTGAGTTCAGCGGAGCAGGACTGCAGGAGGCCATCCTGCTGGCGGCCCTGACAACGGGTGGACCCGGCCGCATCATCGTCCTGGACGAACCGGCGGTCCATTTGCATCCGACCATGCAGCGACGGATCACCATAACCGCCCTGCGTGATGTACAAGCCCTCCTGATCACCCACAGCGCGGACCTCGTCCCGGTGACTACGACGGCCGACCTCAAGCGCATCGTTCGCCTAGCCCCGGGGCCAGGCGGAGCGACTACGGTTAGACGCACTTCGGCAACGACTGCTTCACACCTAGCCGGCTGGATCCAGAACCTGGCCGCTGCCGACACCAGGGCCCTGCTCTTCGCCCGTGCCGTGATCCTATGCGAGGGCGCGTCGGAAACCGGCGCCCTGGGCCATTGGTGGAACACAGCCACCGAGCGAGGGCCGGAGTCGGCCAACGTCCCGCTGCTGGACGTCGGAGGCCAGAACAACTTCGGCGGCTACATCAACTACCTCACCGCCTTCGGCATCCCCTGGGCCGTCATCGCCGACGGGCCAGCTCTGCGCGGCACCAGCGCACTCGCCAAGCAACTTGCCAAGCAACGACTTCGGCCTTCCAACCCGCCTGGTGACACCGACGACTTCACCGCCTGGACCGACTACTGGAGGACCGCAGGCGTGTTTTCTCTCGCCGACCAGTTTGGCGACGACGGCAGCAAGTCGGGCGAACTGGAGGCTTACCTGCGGCGCCTGGACCCCCAGATCCTCGACCAAGCCCAGAAGGACACCACCAGCAAACCGCGGGTGGGTGCCCTCTTTGCTACCCGCTACCCCCACGGAACGCCGCCGGCGGTTGCTGCCCTGTACAAGGACGTGGCCGCGTATCTGAGGCTCGACTGACGCCTCCGCGTGCACTCGAGCCTTCCCTGCCGCTGGGGGCTGATGAGAGCTTTGCCGTCGTGCTGCCGACTCAGCTAAATGTCTCCAAGACGTGAGTGGAGCAGGAATCCGCGGACGCATTCCCCACCTCGGTCCCAGAAAAGGCTCGATCCCCGGCGGTGGGCGCGGTCTGGGCCCGTGCCAGAGTGATCCGCATGATCCCCGCACACGTTTCCGACGGGCCACCGCTTACCTACACCGACAGCTTCGACATACCGGTCCTGTTCCGAAGTGGGCCTGCGAAGAAGCCTCGGAGGCAGTGGCGGACGGCCAAGCACAAGGCGTGGACCGGATCGGACGGGTTTCTGGCGGCCGACGGCTGGTACGCCCCGACCACCACATGGCGGGAGATCATCAAGGCAGCCACCGAAGTCGGCCGCGACGTCACCCCGCACCTGCAGAACCAGCCGCGCTACGCACACGGGGAACTCGTCGCCCGGGTCTCCCCGCTGTACGCCTACCTCGGCGCCCACCCCGTCGAGCCCCGCCATCCCGTACCGGGCGCCAAGGGCCGGCGCCTGACCTGGAACCCGGTGTACGCGCACGGCACCGAGCGCAGCGCGAAGAGTGCCGCCAGCTACCGGTTGGGCATGACGATGACCGAGTGGGCCTGCCGCTCGCTGCTGGGCCTCGGCCAGACCGAGCACCTCGAACTCGGCGGCCCCATCCCCGCTCTGCTCAACACGTTCAAGGATCCGAAGAAGAAGCTGCCCGATCTGTGGGGGCGCCACGAGGCAGAGGAGCTGTACTGGCTGATCGAGGCCAAGGGCGGCGACGTGGGTCTCGGCACGCTCCGTAAGGGGTGGGCGCAGCTGGCGGCCGGCAGCAAGGTCCTCGGTGCGTACGCGCACCGCACCGTCTTGGTCGGGGCGTCCGTACGGCCCGGTGACGATCTCTTCCTTACCATCGACCACGAGCTGCACCCCGGCCAGCCGCCCCTCACCCCTGCCGGGTCCGACACCGACGACGAAGCGGCGGGCCCGGGCAACCTGGAAGACCACCTCGGCGACAGCGACGACGCGCTCATCGGCGCGGCCCGCGCCCAGATGCTCGCCTACCTGGCGCTGCGCTCAGCTCCCACCTCGCAGTTGCGCACCGTGCCCGTTCCCGCCGACCGTGCTTCCCGTCACCGGCGTTCCGGGCTGACCACGCCCCTGGAAGACGATGGCCTCACTCTCGCCATGCGGGCCGACGCCCGCGGAGCAGCGACCGACGCGGAACAGCACACCCTGCGCGCCGGAATCCGCTCCATGGGCCTAGACGACTTCCTCAGCTGCCGCATCCCCGGAACCGAGGTCCACCTCGGCATGTCCCGGAAGTTGTTCGCCGCCTGCGAGCGTCTCCACGAGGAAGACCTCGCGATCGCCCGGCGCACCCCAGGACTGCGCGCCGAGGACCAGCCGGCGGCCGACCTGGAACTCAGCGACGGAGCCCAGGAAGAACAGCGACTCACGCAGCGGCGCATCTTCCGCGAACAGCAGGAGGAAGCCCGCCCACGGCTGCGTCCCCTGCTCCGCGACGCCTATGAGCGGGGTGCGGCAAGCGACTGGAGTGACCTGCTGCGCCGTCCCCAGGAGCCGGAACTCGATCTGGAGGGCGACGAGGGTCTCCTCGAAGCGGCGACGCCGGAAACATACCTGGCCGTCAGCCGCTACGACCTGCCCCCCGCACGCGCCTAGTCCGCCTGGGGCGGCGGCCGGGTCGAGGACTAGGCCGGGGAGAGGCTGCCGCTGTGACTGAGCGCCGCAGGTGGCCGGGGTGGCCAACTGCGGCGCTTTGGGTCGCCGGTGGAAGCCCCATCCGCTTCCCGCACCAATGCTGGGGTATGGACCAGGGCGAGCGCCGTCCTCGTTAAGGTCGCGTCATGCCGCCGCACGCCAAGAAGCACCACTTCGTCCCGCAGTTCCTGCTCCAGCACTTCGCCGACCAGCAGGGCAAGCTAGTCATTCACCAGGTGATGAGCGAGCAGCGGTACAACTCGACGGTGCGTAACGTAGGCCATCGCAATCTTGGCCACTCCATATACCGGCCCGGTCGGGAGCCCGATCACGCCTCGATGGAGACCGCCATGAGCAACATCGAGGGGGAGGCCGCCACTGCCGTCCGGGAACTGGTCCAGAGTCGGGAGCGTGCGGTTCCCATGCATGCCCGCCATGCCCTTTCCTGGCTGCTGGCCCTGCAGTGGCAGCGAAGCCGCTTCCTGCGGTACGTGGTGTCCAAGGAGATCGGCGCCGAGGACAGTGGGCTGTCCGACGAAGAGATCCAGACCAGCATGATGGGGATGATCTCTCGCACCGTGGTCGAGCCCTGGCGCCTGCGAAACGATGATGACGCGTACTACAAGGACCAGTGGAACCATCTCGTCTCAACGTTGCTGGCCAGTGACATGTACTGGTCCTGCTATCGCCCACGCGACGGTGGTCTGCTGGTCAGCGACAACCCGGTTTGCTTCTCCGGCGTCGTAGGCCCCCCGCCGCCGGGAATACCGGTCGGTTTCTTCGACCATGGTGTCGGGACAGGTTTCCATAACTTTCAACGGCTGACCGCGGCGCTCGGCAGCCGTCTAGCGGTGATCATCTCCCGCGACCCCCAGGACATCTCGCGCCTCCGCGTCGCAGAGCTCAATCGTTTCACGATCTTCAACAGCCGAGAGTTCGTGGCGCACGCCCCAGAGTGGCCCAGCGTCCACCCCCGCCTCGCTCAGGACCTGGCTGAACTGCTTATGCGACAACGTATGGTCGCGCCCGCCTTCTCTCAGGGCTACCAAGGCCGCACCTAAGGACCGCCTCACAGAGGCTCGCTCGGCGGCACGCTGGCCAACTATCGCGCTCAGCAGCCAACCGGCGCGCCTAGTCGCAGCCGCGCCTACGCAGCCGACCTGCAAGGATGCGCTGCAAATCGAACACATGATGCAATAGCTGGTATGCGTTGCTCTGCTCTCCCCGAGGACCTGGTCGCAGCACAGTGTGCCTGGGAACGGACCTATCGGAGCCTTGCCGACCCGGCCAACCGGCAGCGAACGACGGCCCTCCGCCGCCGCCTGCTGCGACTGTCGGTCCAGGTGTGGTGGCATCCCTACTGGCAGCAGGCCGGCAGCGGGCAGCGCTGCGCTCCTCGGCCCGAGAGCTGGAACCAGGACCCCGGTAGGTGACCAGCCCGCGCGGTGACCGGCGAGCGGCCGGACCCACTCCGGCCGCCATATCGCTCACGCTGCCCGACGGGCAAACCGTGCGGGTCCGGCTCCAAGCACGCCAGGAGGTCGCCGGCCCCCATCCATGGCGTTACCTCGTAGGCGTCCCCTCCTGGATCGCGCGACCGAACGGGGTCGAGGCGGCCGAGTACAACGTCTGGGTGACCGACCGGCAGCTGACGCCCATCGAAGGAGTGGATCTGTCCGGCGTGCCGACCCGGCGTCTGCCCGGCCCTCCACCACAGCCGGCCTCCGGCTGGGTATTACGTCCCGCGCCCGAGCGTCGGGGGCGGACGGTCGTACACGACGCCGCATGCCGCCACGCCTCGGGCGGCGGAACAGAGCTGGGCACGCAGGAAGCCGTGGACGCCCTGATGCGAGACGGCTTTCGGGCTTGCACCGACTGTGACGCGGCGGCGGTACTGGTCCCGGCGCTCGAACTCGGCCAAGGGCACGGATAGCGCAGCGACGGTCGCTACCCTCTGCCTGCTATGGAGATCCCGGAGCCCGCCGGCCCGCCCTACCTCGATTCCGACCGAGGGGATCCGCAGCGGCCGGTCTGCGGAATCTGCCCGGCCACCCGTTACCCACGAGAGCAGTTCGTCGTCTACAGCAGGCCCTCCTGGGAGTGCCCCTTCAACCCGGCGGACGGGCACCGCTACACCCTCGACGAGGGAGTCCCGGCCTGCGTGTAGCCGGACAAGATCAACCTGAAGCCCGACAGGATCGCGCCGCCTCCGAAGACACCGCTGGACCAAGAGGAGGCACCGGCTCGCCCTCGGGGGTGGCGGCCTTCCTGGTGCGCTCGCCTCACGCGTCGGCAAGGCCGGTCATGAGGCAGAGGTCCGCCAGGACGCGCCAAGATCGGCAAGGTGCCTGCGGAGTGCGCCGCGCTGCTCCTCCAGGTCCTGCGAGGCAGGCGACAGGAGATAGACGTTGTCCCGGTAGGGGCGGAAGCCCAGGCGCTCCCACCCCTGGGCGATCCTGGCGTTCACTCGGTCCCATTCGGCCTTGTCCGTCAGCCGGTGGCTGCTGAGGTCGGTGATGCCGGGCGAGCAGGCGACGGCCCGGCAGCCGGACATGAGCCGGGTGATCGCCTCACACGCGAGTACGGCCGCCAGGCCGTGCCCGCGCCACGGGGGATCCAGCGTCACTCGATCCATGACGAGCAACGCTGAGCCGACGTACTCCAGTCGTTCGCTGACTTCGTCGGTGAAGGAGCCCGTCTCGGGATCGAGGAGGACCTGGGCAGTCTCGTACAGTTCCTCGGACTCCTCCTCCATGGCCCAGAAGGCGTTGCGGCCTCGGTCGAGGTGCACCCGGAAGAACGTCATGGACCCGACGGGGGCGTTCTCGACCGTGCGGAGCGGGGCATCGGGGGCCGCGCACCCGCTGGGGCCGACCAGCTCGTGCCCCGCGGCGCGGGTGCGTCGACGGTGCAGGACGGCCACGTTCCAGCGCTCCAGCGTGTCGGCCTGCGGGGTGTCCCAGAGTTCGTCGTCGTAGGAGATGCGCAGGTGCAGCTCGGAGGGATCGCCGGGGAGCGAAGAGGGGTCGATCACTGCGGCAGCGTAACGAGGGCCGCGCGCGTTCGTGAACGACAGAGCCCCCGGATTCCAGGCTGTGGAATCCGGGGGCTCGGAGTCGTGAAGAGGGTGGAGTGCGGGTTAGCTCTCGGTGGAGTCGTCGGTGGGGCTGTCCGTGCGGTTGCGGCGTGCCAGGAGGAGAGCGCCTCCGCCTGCTGCGATCAGCACGGCGCCGCCGCCGATCAGCCACGGTGTGGCGTCGGCTCCGGTGTGGGCGAGGGAGCCCGTCGGCGCCTTCGGCGTGGGGTCTCCGATCGGGGTCGCGGCCACGGGTGAGGAGTCGGGCTCCGGTGTGTCGCTGTCCGAGGCGGAGGGCGTGGTGCCTCCGGTTCCGTTGCTCGGCTTGCCGGGACTGGACGGGGAGTGGGTGGGCTTGTCTGAGGGGTCGGGCTTCGGGTCGGTGGCCGTCTTGGCGTTCGTGACGGTCACCGTCACCGGGGCGCCGGGACCCGCGGTGAACGTCTTCGTCGGCTTGTATAGGTCGTAGCCGGCGGGGGCCTTGATCTCCTTGACCCAGAACTGCGTGCTGCGGCTCGACACGGGCAGTTCGCCGGAGGCCGTGCCCTTGGCGCCGGTAGTCAGGGTAAGCAGCGTCGAGCTGCCGGTGCCGATGTTCACGGTCGCGCCGGGCAGGAGCTTTCCGGTCTTGTCGTCCTTGGCCTGCAGGAGGACCTTGGCGACCTTGAACGGGTCGGTGATCGTCAGCCGGGTGGTCGCGCCTGGGGTGACGATGACGTCCTGGTCGGCGACGACCTCGTGGAGCGGGCTGCCGGTAGCCGTCTGCTTGAGCCGGTAGACGCCCGGTGCGAGGTCGGGGAAGGTCAGCTTCCCCTGGGCGTCGCTCTGTCTGCGTCCGGCTTCCTGGCCGGTGGAGTCGAGCAGCAGGAACGCGGCGCCGGGCAGGGAGTCTCCGGCCGTGTCCTTCGTGGTGATCTCGACGCTGCCCGCGTCCGGGGCCGGGGCCTCGGCGGGAGCGGCGGAGGCCGAGGGGGTCGGTTCGGAGGGCTCGGCGCTGGCGACCGGCGCCCAGGTCAGGGTGCCGGCCGCCGCGACGGCGACGGCAGCAGCGGATCGAACGAATCGTGCGTGCACGAGGAAGAGGACTCCTTGGGACAGGGAACGGGGAAGGTCATCGGGTGTGGCCAGAGACCGGGGCGGGAGGTGGCGGGGCGACGGGTGTGTTGCCGTTCGGTTGCTTGCCTGTCGGGGTGGCGACGTAGAGGGCGCGGGGCAGGTCTGGGTGGGGACGTCCTGGACGGTGCGCCGCAGTGGGTCGGTGGAGATGAGCGAGGCGGTGAAGGCCGCGACGAGCGTGGTGGGCGTACCGAACGAGAAGCGCGCCGTCCAGTGCGGCTCACTGGGGTACCCACCCCGAGCCTGCCAGGCCGGCTCGCTGGAACCGCCGGTGGCGTACACCGCCGAGTCCCTCCGGGGTGAGGAAGGTCTGGGTGCCGTCGGTCTTGACGGCGTGGCTCCAGCCGCGGGTGAGCAGCAGCGCGTACGCCTCGTACGGTGCCGTCTCGTCCTGGAACAGCCGGTCCTGGTCGCTGTACCTGTCTTCGAGATAGAGGTCGAGCAGCTCGCTGTGGATGTCGTGCAGCATTTCGGCGGGGGTGGTGGCGTCGAAGGTGACCCGCCAGGCCGGCGGGGTGAACGGCGCCTTGTGGGCATTGATGGTCCACGTGCCCCTGCCGGGCTTGCCGGGCTGGGGGTCGAAGGTGGTCTGCAGGCGTAGGCACGGGCTGAATGCGGCGGCCGTGCCTGCATCGGTCTGGGCGAACGGCCAGCCCTCCTCGAAGGGGAAGGCCCACACGACGCGGGGGTCGACGGCGCCGGGACCGGCGAGGTGACGAGGCAGGACCTGCACGCTCTGTGCCGGGTCGAGGTTCTCAAGGGGGTGGGTGAGCACGGGCAGGGCTCCTGCGGAGAAAGGACGGGCTGCCGGGTTGGAAGGGCGCGGCTCAGCGAGTGCGAGCGCCGCCGCGCGCGGTCGGCGGGGCGGGAGCCGTGTGCGTGCTCCTGTTGGCAGCCCGGCTCGGCGCAGACGCCGCCCATGCCCCTGGGAACCAGACAGCGGTGTATTCCTTGATGGCGTCGCGGAGCCCGGTGAACTCAGCCCCCTCCCAGGGTGGTTGACCGGCGCGGCGGTACTTGTCGAAGGTGCCGCGAGTGGAATTGTTCAGGGGCCGGTTGCTGGCCACGTCGCGGCGGTCGAAGGTGCCGTGGTCCAGAAAACTGAGGGCGACCGCGTCGATCTCGCCGCGGTCCGGGTGGACGACCGCAAGGCGTAGACCGCCGTAGGTGTCCGCGTAGATGGTGCGGGTGAAGTCGATTCGGAGCCGAAGGTGCATGCCTGGAGTCGGCGCGGCGAGGTAGGTGTTGCCCACGACGGTGCTGTCGTGAAAGGGGAGGCGGAGTTCGGCGAGGAACTCAGGGGCTTGCAGGGACAAGGAGGATCTCCGGTCGGGTCAGGAGCGTTCTACCGGCGCGGGCCGGGCAGGGCCGGTCGGCTGGTGGTGCTCCAGCGCGGGACGCTGGCCGCGGGCAGCGCAGCCGGACGACGGGAGGAGACGGCCCGCTGCACGTCGAGCGGAGTGGGAGCCGGCGGGCCGGGCGGGAGGATCGGGGTGAGCTGGGCCATCCCCTTGATGTAGCTGGAGGTCACCTCGCGCCACCGGGGCAGGGGAGCCGGATCGGCGACGCACTCGGTGACGGCGGTGAGCAGGGCGACCGGGGTGTCGGTGCTGGCCGTGGCGTACCAGACGGGCCGGTCGATGGACTTGCCCGCCCACAGCTGCCAGCGGGACTCGCGCGTGGTCAGTTCGGCTTCCGGATCGAGGTCGCCGGTGGTGAACTCCAGGCCGGCGTGCCCGTCCGGGGCCTGGACCGCGAAGACGCCCCAGCGTGGACGGTCGATCTCCCAGCCCTGCTTCAGAAACGGCACGACCGCGAGGAAGGGATCGTGCTCGTCGATGCCGGAGACCGGCCGGGCCAGGTAAGCATCCGGTCCCTGCTCGTACGCCGTGGCCAGGACCGTGGTGAACGCCTGGACGAACTCGGTGGGAACGCGGTCGTTGAAGCAGACGCCCCACGCGGGCGGTCCGAAGGAGTCCTTATAAGCATTGATGCGCCAGAGTCCGTCGTCCTCGCCTTCGGGCAGGTAGCCCAGGCGTACGCGCCGGTCGGGCGCGCTCACGTACACGTTGGAGTCCTCGTCGTACCGCAGGTCCCAGCCGAGGTCGAGCAGCGGGGCGAGGGCGGGGTCGCCGGTTCCGGTGGTGGAGGCGAGGTGGCGCGGGGAGACGTAGACGTCGCCGTCGATTTCATGGTGCGGATCGGGCTGTGGGTTCATCGGTCCGCCCTCGTGGTGACGGTGATCTCGTCAGCGGCGAGGTCGAGGCGTTCGGTGATCTCGACGGTGGTGCGGCCGGTGACGATGTAGAACCCGGCCCGGGCGGTGAACAGGTCGCCCTCGGGCGGCAGAACGAGCTGGTCGCCGATCTCGCGGATCCACTGCACCTGCCGCAGCCAGGGGGTGTGGGCGGCGAAGGGCTGGTTGATGTGCCGGGCGGTGAGGGTGCCGGAGGTGTCTGGGTAGAGCATGCGGATGCCTGCAGCTCCGCTGCGGGTCGGGGTGAGGTCCGGCGCTCGGCCGCAGGCGAGGTCGGCGGCGGCCCTGGGCAGGTCGATGCCGGTGGCGAGGCGGACGAGGTGGCCGATCATGTCGCCGCCGATGCGCGCGTTGACCTCGATCAGCCGGGGCCTGCCGTCCACCAGGCGCAGCTCGACGTGCTGCACGCCGTCGGTGATCCCCAGGGCCTTGACCGCAGCAGCGGCGGCCGGGGCGACCTGGGCCAGAAGCGGGTCGGCGGCATCGACGGTGTGCCCGGTCTCATCGAAGTACGGCGCGGGGCCCAGGTGCTTGCGGGTCACCGCGACCGCCGTGGTTTCGCCGCGGTGGGTGACGCATTCGACCGAGACTTCCGGACCGTCGAGGTACTCCTCGACCAGGACCCCGGTGTCCTCGCGGCTGCGGCTCGCGCCGGCCGAGGCGAACGCGAACGCGGCGGGCAGTTCTTCGGGATGGTCGAAGCGGATCACGCCGATGCTGCCCGCGAACGCCGCGGGCTTGATGACCGCTGGCAGGCCGAGGGTCATCGTCGCCAGGCCGGCCTCCAGCAGGGTCCGCGCCCTCATTGAGGCGGCCGAAGGCACGCCGTGGCGGGCGAACAGGGTGCGGGCGGTTGCCTTGTTGCGGCAGGCCCGCATCACCTCGACGGACGTCGAGGACAGACCGAGCGCGCGGGCAAGACGGGCGGTGGGGACGAGGTGCCACTCGTCCCAGGTGACCACGCCGGCAAGGTCGTGGCGCTCGGCCAGCGCCCGGCCGCCGGCGAGCAGTGCTGCGGGGGCGCTCAGATTGACCACGGTGTGGTCAACGATGAACGGCTTCTCCCACGACGGCTCGGTGCCGGTGAGCAGGACGACGTCGTACGCGGCGGCCACCTGCTCCAGGCAGTAGCCGCGATAGGTCTCGTCGCCGGGAGAAACGACGAGGACGAGGGGGCGAGCGGACAAGAAGGGTTCTCCGTATCGGTGGACGGCAGGACGAGGGAGGAGAGGGGTGTCTCAGGCGGCACGGCGGCGGCGCAGCTCGAACGCCGCAGCCCAGTGGGGATGTTCGTCGATCAAGCGGCGGGCGTAGAGGGAGGTGTAGTTGTTGTTCAGCCCGGCGACTCCGTGAGGGAGCTGGCGGCGCAGGTCCTCGAACAGGTCTTTCAAGCTGACCCGGGTGGCGCCGGCGGCCAGGCGGCGGGCGGCCATGCGTTCCAGGGCCCAATAGACGTGCGGGTTGTGGGCGTCGAAGGCGTGGAACTGCTCGGTGATGGTGCGGCCGGTCGCGCGGTGCGATCCGAAGGCGGCGATGGACATGAAGTTCTCCACAGGCTGGGGGCGCAGCGAGTTCAGGTGCGCAGGGCGGGATCGGTTCGCAGGCGGGCGAAGGCGCAGAACAGACCGAGGGCCTGCAGCGCGGCACAGACGGTGATGACGTGGCCCAGCGCGTCGGGCGGGGTGAGTGCGGTGAGCACGCCGGCGACGGGGAAGGGCAGCAGGAGGATGAGGATGGTCGCCGACAGGGTGCTGCCGAACTTCTCCGGAGGGATCAGGCGGGAGCGCAGGGTGCGCAGGACGACCGCTAGGCCGCCATCTGCTGCCATGAGGACCGCGACCAGGACGAGGTAGGACCGGTAGTCGGGGGCCAGGGCGGCGGCGAGACAGCCGAGCGAGGCGAGGGCGGCGCAGGCGGCGCCGACCGGCCACAGGCCGAGGCGGTCGAGCGCGAACCGGCAGAGCGTGACGCTGAGGAGCGTCGCTGCGGCAGCGGCGGACCAGACAAGGCCGACTGCCGTGGTGGACTGCCCGAAGTGCTTGACGACGATCACGGGGCCGGCCGCTTGGAGAAGGCCGGTGGCCAGGTTGGACAGGGTCAGTCCGGTCACGAGCCAGCCGAGCGCGGGAAGCGAGCGGATGGTGCGCCACCCGGTGAGGAGTCCGGCGCCGGACTGTCCCTTCGGCGCACGGGCCGGTGCCACGGGCGAGGGCGGGGTGCGCAGGGCGAGCAGCGCGGCAAGCAGCGAGAGCACGGTGATCACCGCGAGCATCGACGGTGGCCCGGCAAGCAGGAGCACCCCGGCGAGTGCCGGGCCGGCCAGGGTCGCGGTCTGGTCGATGCCGAGCAGGACGGCCTGGACACGGTGGGCCCGCCGTCCTGCTCGGCGTCCGGCGGCGGCGCCCGCTGTCTCGGCGGCGATATAGCTGAACTCGGTGAGCACGCCGGTCGTCGCCGCCAGCACCATCACGGTCGCGCTCGCCACGGTGCCGGACGGGTGGAGGTGGAGCAGGACCGCGCCGGCGGCGAGGGCCAGTGCCCGTCCCAGGGAGGCCCGGTGGAAGACCACGGCGGCACCGCGCCGGTCGACAACCGATCCGGCCCACCCGAACGCGGCCAGCCGCGGGATCCACTCCAGGGCGAAGGCTGCGCCCGTCAGCGCGGCGGAGCGCGTCGTGGACAGGACGAGCAGCGGGATGCCGTAGGTGGACATCGCGAACGCCAGCGCGTCCGCCGTGCGCGGCAGGTAGATGCTGCGCATCAGCCCGCCGGTGTGGCGTGCGTGCCGGGGTGTGACCGCTTCGCTCACGCGACCGGCTCGGGTTCGGACAACCTGGCTACCTGGGGGTTGTCGGCCAGCCAGTGGATCAGGAGCGTGCGGAGACGGGCCAGGCCCGTCTCCGCTCCGTCGGCGCGCTCGGTGGTGAGCGATGGTGCCAACAGGTCAAGGGCGTGCCGGATGCGGCTGCTGAACTCGCAGACGGGGGCCGGGACGGCGTGACGCCGGGCCCAGCGGGCCATCGCGTCGTAGAGGTCGGCCAACTCCATCCCGGGCTCGGTCAGTTCCAGACCGGTGCCTGGCGCGGTCCGGATGAGACCGTGGGCGCGGGCCGTGTCGGATGCGCTGCGCAGTTGGTGTGTGGAGAGGTCGGGCAGGGTGCCGGCCAGCCGTCGCGGCGGTATGGCGCCGTTGTCGTCGATCTCGGTGACCAGGCGGACCAGGGGCCGCGAGGCGAGCAGTTCGACAGCGCGCTGCGCTTCGGCAGAGGTAAAGGGGGTGCTCATCGGCGCGGGCCTCCCGCCGGGATGGCTGCTTTCGGGCGGGCGGTCGTGGCGTGCGAGAAGAGATCCCCGTTGTGCCAGGCGGGAGGGGACTGGGGTGTCCGAGCGGGTGGGAGTGCCGTGGGGGCCGGCCGGGGCTGGCTGCTGGTCCACGGCCTCGGCGCGGGCTTCGTCTGCGGGTGCCCCCAGACCGGGTGCTGGGCCGCCTGGTCGAGGGGCTGCCCGGCGGACCAGGCGGACAGGGTGCCGAGCACGGGGCCCAGGCCGTCGCCGGCTGCGGACAGCCGGTAGGGCTGGCCCATGCCGTCGGTGTCGACCAGGCCGTCGAAGACGAGCTGCCGCAGAGGCGGATAGATGTTGGTCCAGTCGCTGCTGGGCATCACGATCCGGGCCAGAGCACGGCCGCTGACTTCCTCACGGGACTTGAGCACCCACAGGATGGCGGCGGCATGGCGGCGGGTGAGCAGGGTGAGGCTGTCCTCGATCTGCTCGATCGCGGGCAGCGGGCGGTCCGCCTTCTCCAGGTGTTCCTCGGCCCAGGTGACGATCACCGGCAGGACCGGCAGCAGGGCAACGCCACGTTCGGTGTGGCCGTAGGTCACATGCCGTGCGGTGTGTTCGGTGCGTTCGACGAGTCCTGCGTCGCACAGCGCCTTGAGCTTGGGGTGGAGCTGGCCGTTCTGCAGCCAGGACACCTTGGCCGCCAGCTCGCTGTAGCGCAGCGGCGGGCCGGAGAGGGCCAGGAGGATCCTCACGTTCCAGCGCGGGGTGATCATGGCGAGGGCCTCGGTGACCCGGGCGATGTCGGCGTCGGTGTCAGGGGGCAGAGCGGTGATGGCCAAGGGAGGAACTCCTGGGTTATGAAAGGGGGATCGCCTGCGGGTCAGCGGCTGTGCGCCGGACTCGGGGCCGGAAGAGGCGGAGCCGGAGCAGGCGGCGAGGGAGCTGGCGGGACAGGCGTCGGGGCCGGGACGCGGGCCAGGCTCTGCAGGACGGCGGCGACCGATTTGGCCTGGACCTCGCGGACGGCGACGGCTTCGGCGAGGCGGCGGGTCCCGTCGAGGAGGTGGGAGACCTCGTGCGGGCCGATCTGCCGCTCGGGGTGGATGAGCCTGGCGAGGTGGTCACGGTGGAAGTCGATGCTGCGCTCGGCGAGGGCGAGGTCGTCGTGCATGCCGAGCAGGGCGGAGAGCATGCCGGGCGGCTGGTCCTGGGCGTGGGCTTCGAGGTCGGCGAGCGGTGCGCCGTACAGGTCCTCGATCCGTCCGGCTATGTCGGTGGACGTGGGGTGGGGCAAGCGGGGGCTTTCACGGTCGGCGGGCCCGGGCCGCCCCGGCACGCTGGGGTGCCGGGGCGGCAGGCGGGGCGGGGTTGCGGAGGCCCTGAGCTGAGCCGTTCATACGGGCCGGGCCTGCTGGGCGGGCGGGGGCATGGTGCGCAGCAGCTCGCCGAGGGCGGCGCGGTAGCCGTCGCGAGCCTCCAGTGCTGCTTCCAGCCACTGCGCGTCGAAGCGGAGCTTGTCCGCCGATAGTTCGCCCATGTCGCGGTCGGGATCCATGTCGGCGTGGACGCGGGCGCGGACGCGGGCGACCTGCTCTTCGGTGAGCGCCAGGAAGGAACGCAGCTCCAGGGCCCGGGCGAGCGCGGGCGAGGCATCGTGGCCGCCCGCCGCTTCGTACAGCTCGGGGGCCAGCTTACCGAAGACTTTCTACAGGTCGGCATCCATGGTGCTGGGCTTGTCCCGGCTCATCGGGCGGCCCTTGCCGATCGCCACGCCGTCGCCGGTGCGGTTGTACCCGCGGGCCGGTTGGGGGCGCTGGTCTGCACCGCCGGGCCGGTGCGGGGTCGAAGGCGGGCGAGGCGCTCTGCGGCGAGGTCCTTCTTCCCCGGGGCGTCCGGGTCGAGGAGCCATCGCACGACCAGGGCACGGCCGTCGCGGGCGGTGACGGCTGCGTTCACCCGATGGGCGAGGCCCATCGTCGGGTCGTCGACCTCGCTGGGCTGGGTCTGCAGTGCGGCGAGGAGGTCGTCCTCCGTGCGCTCCAGCACGGACTGGGCCTCGACGAGAAGGCCGTGCCACTTGACGACGTCGGTGGCGTCAGGGTTCGCGGTCGGCGCGGCGGCGACCGCGGCCTTCAACTGGTCCATGCCCATGTCGAAGCGCGCTTCGATCCGTTCGGTGAGCACACCCACGACATCCGCAGAATCCTCGGATATGCCGTCGGACAAGGGGGATCTCCTGTTCTGGAAAGGCCGATGCCTGGAGGGGAATGTGAGGGGCGGCCGTACCCGGCGGCTCAGCCGCTTACCGGGGCGTGCTGGACTCCGGTTAGTCCAGGCACATACGAACGTCGCGGTAGACGTACGTGCCGGAGACCCAGCCCTTGACGCCGGTCGTCCTGTCCTTGATGTAGAGCCAGTTGCCGCTCTTCTTGGAGACGGTGAACTTGTGGCTCTTGTAGAGCACGCCGACCGCGGTGGACTTCGTGGTGGCCTTGGACCGGATGGTCACGGCCTTCGTGTGGACCGCGTACGGCAGCGGCGGGAGGTTGTGGCAGTTGGTGATGGAGGCCGCAGTCGGGAGCGGGGTCGCGCCGGCGGTAGTGGCAGACAGCATCGGCAATGCGAGTGCGCCGAGCATCGCCGCGGATATTGCAATTCGGGTGGAGCGCATGCGGAAGAAACCTCCGTGAGGGCATAGGGATTACGGGGAGAGGTGCCGCGGGGTTGTCCCGGCGGCTGTATAAGAGTCCGGAGAATCGCCGGTTTGGCTAACCGGCGATCGTCGGCTATGTTGCGCCGCCCGCGTCGGGGTGAGCGCTCAGCGTGAACGGCCGGGCGGGTGCGCGGCAGGGGCCTTCGCCACACCGGCCGGGCGGCTGGCGGCGGCTGCCGGGAGAGGGCCAGCCTCGCCGGTGAGCCGGTCGTCGCACCACTGCAGGGCCTCGCCCACCGTGTCGAAGCCGCCCTCGCGCAGGGTGTGCGTCCACGTCTCGGTGTCAACCTCTTCGACCACGACGCGGAACGGCGACGGGGCTCGCTCGTCCAAGGCACGCAGGGCCACGACGACGACCATGTCGTCCGGGTCGCCGCTGGTGTAGGAGTAGCCCATGGCGTAGTGGTCGCCGTCGCCGGCGAGGCGTCGCTCCAGCGCCCGCGTGGCCTCGTCTGCCGGCGGCGGGCCCAGCTCGGGGTCGAGGCCGATGGCATCGTGCGGACAGCCGCGGTGGATGAGCCAGGACTGCGCCATCGCGGGCAGCGGCAGCGGGGCCTGCTCAAAGCTGAACGTCTGCTTCTCGTAGTCCCGTTGCAGATGAACGGCGAGCACCTGGGGCATGCCGGGGTGTCCCCAGGTCGCGGTGCGGTCGAACAGGACGTAGTAGCTGTGCGGCCCGTCGTGGTGTTCGGCGAGGGGGACGAGCATGTCCTCGTGGACACCGACCTTGCGGTAGAAGTCGAGGTACTTCTCCTCGTCGGCGTCGAGATCGTCCAGATCGAAGTCGACCTGGGGGATGGGCTTCCGGACCGGCGCCGGTTCGGTGGGAGACAACAAGGGGCCTTTCGGTGGAGTTCAGCGCCGCTGCGCCGGAGTTGACGGCGATGTGCCGGGTCGAGCTGGGACCTTCGGCGTCCGCGTCGTGGGGGTCCTGCGGGCGGCGAACAGCGCGGCTCTTCCGGCGTCGGTAAGCGCGGCCGGCTGGCCAGCGTGTACGGGGTGGCCGGTGTCCCGGGCGACCAAGCCGGCGTCCTCCAGCCGCCGTAGCTTCGCGTGGGAGATGCGGGTGCCGGAGGCGGCTGTCACGGACATCCGGCCGGTCAGCAGGTGTTCGTAGAGCTTGGCGCCGCCGTCGATGGCGAGCAGCGCCGCCTGGTCGTCCGTCGAGAGCTGCCGCGCGTCGGGCGCGGTGGACGCTGCTGCGGCTTCGATGGGCTCCAGGGCGGCGAGCACCGCCCGGACGGCGGCGTCCCGCGCATCGGCAGCCTCTTCCAACTGGTCCACGGTGCGGTCGATACGCGTGAACAGGGCACCGTCGACGTCGAACTCGCCGCTGGAAAGGCGATTGAGGAGACGCAGGTAGAAGATGACGCCGGTCTGGGTCTTGGCCAGCTCCCGGTGCCGGTCGACCAGCAGGGCGTGCTGCTCGTCGAGCACGCCGCGGTCGCGGTAGGCCCACAGGGTGTCGATGTCGTGCCCGGTGGCGGCTTCGAGGCGATGGTCGAGCGGGGAGACCGCACGCCGGGTGGTCGGCGCGGGTTCACGAGGCATAGGCGACGCTCCGTGCGTTCAGCGGGTGTGGTGGTGCGCGGGGTCCGTTGCGGGACGGGGCAGACGCGGCGTCGCGGTGGGCGGAGGACCGGGCCGGGGCACAGGCGCGCGAGTGGCCAGCTGCGGGGAACGGGAGCGAGCCGCATGGGTGCGGGCGCTCAGCGGCCGGCGGGTCATGCCCAGACGGCGGCCGACCTCGTCGTAGACGTCGTTGCCCGCGCGCGGCCGGATCGCGACGACATGGATCTCCTTGGGATGGGCAGACTCCGCGGGCGCCGGGCGGACGCCGTAGACAACACGCCAGTCCTTGCGCGAGTCCACGAACAGCTTCCTGAATCCCTCCAGGTCACCGTCGAGCCGCAGCCCGAAGCGCTGCGCGTTCACGACTTCCTGCAGGTAGGCGAGGGTGAGGTCGCGTATGTCGCTGGGGGCCTGGAGGAGATCGGTCAGCGCGCGAGGGTCGAAGCTCAGTCCGAAGGCGGGCTGTCCCTGTCCCGTGCTCATGACGCCGGCTCGTCTGGGTCGGCGGCTTCCGCCGTGGCCGCCGTCTCCGTGCGTACGGACGGCGGCGGGCCGGGCAGGAGACGGTGTGCGGGCCGGTCGGGAGAGGTCATGCAAGCCGACAGCGGGCCGCCCGGTGCGCGGATCGCCGCGACGGCGTGGGTGAGGAAGTCCCGATGCCACACGAACAGGCCGGAGAGCCCGGATTCGGGGTCCTTGTGCTGCTGGTAGGAGAGCCACAGAGCGTGGAGCCAGGCCACGACGTCGTCGTGCTCCTGCCACTGCAGGCACCACGGCGCCGCGGTGGTGACCTCCGCCCCATAGACCGGGAGGAAGAAATCGTCGACCCAGTCGGACAGGGCGTCGAGTTCGTCCTCGCGCTCCTCTCCGTCCAGTTCCAGGATCGGGCGGGGCTCCGGCGGAGCGGCAGCCGGCGGGCCGCCGAGTCCCGGCATTCCGAACGCGGCGAACGGTGATCCGCTCGGCGACGGGGCGGACGCGAGGTGGTCGAGCTGCTGAGCCTGTTGCGCCGACTGCTCCATGAGCCGCCGCACGCTCGCCTCGATTCCCTCCAGCTGCGGATCCGGAATACGAATCGGCTCCAACTCCCCATCGTCGGCAGGCTTTGCGGATTCGGGCATTGAGAAATTCGGCCTCCTACGAGACGCGGAATGAGGGAAATGCGAGGACGCCCTCGCGCGGCGCCGCCGGCGGATTGCACGTTGCTCCAGCGGTATGCCGCCGACGGCTGCGCGTGGGAGCTGGTCGCCGTGGCGACGAGCACGGACGCGGCTCAGGCGGTAAGAACCACGTCGTCCTGCGTGAGGGTCGCGCGGATCGTCTCGGTGAGCCGGTCGGCCGCGATCGACGCGTAGTGCTCGGTCTTCTCCACGCCGATGAAATCCCGGCCCTCCAGCAGGGCGGCCACGCCCGTGGAGCCGGAGCCGGCACAGAAGTCGAGGACCGTGCCGCCCTCGGGACTGATCTTGACCAGCTCGCGCATCACCTCGACCGGCTTCTGCGTGATGTGCTGGCGCTTCGCGCCCGAGGGCTGCGACGCCGAGTACATTCCCGGCAGATAGACGGCGTTGCGGGAGCCGTCGATCGGCCCCTTGCTGGCCCAGACGATGAATTCACAGTTCTGGGTGAAACGGCCCTTCTGCGGCCTGGCCTGCGGCTTGTGCCACGCCAGGACACCGCGCCACAGCCATCCGGCAGCCTGGATCGCATCCGTTGTCGTGGGGAGCTGGCGCCAGTCGGTGAACAGCAGAGCCGTCCCGCCGGTCTTGGTGAGGCGGTGGGCTTCGGTCATGATCTGCGTCAGCCAGAACGCGTAGGACCTCTGGTCCATGTTCTCGCCGGTGAAGTCGGCGAGGTCGTTCTTGGAGTCGGCGGAGGTGTACTTCTGCTTCGCGGAGCGAGTGGTGCGCTCCTTCGCGGTCCGGCCCCCGCTGTTGTACGGCGGGTCGGTGATGACGGAGTCGACGCAGCCGTCCGGAAGGCCGGAGAGAACGGCCAGAGCGTCGCCCTGGTGAAGGGAAAAAGGCAAAGAGGGACCCCGATTCGGGTGCGGAAACACGGAGGGAAATAGCCGCCTCGCGCAGGAGTCCTCGGGGGCCGGAAGTGGGCATGTAGAAGCCCAGGGCCGCAGACCGAGGAGGGCGAGGGGGAGTCCAAAAACTGTAGAGGCGAAACCGCCGACGACCAAGAAGTGCCCTGTCGAGGTATCGGTTTCCGGCACCTCACGCCGACTTTTTGGTCAACCGCCGATCCGCGCCTACTGTTTTTGAACCGCCCGGCGCACACCACCGCTGGCTACTGCCCTGCCACACCTCACGGAGGTACCCCCCTGCCCTGGCACACCTAGCTCACGGCCCGGCCACAGGAAGCGAGCGGCAACTCGCCCCGCACCGGCCCGCCTCCGATCGCCCACCCCGGCTGCCGCGCCCTTCCGACACGCCTCGCGCACGCGGCACGTCGGACACCGCACCGCCCAAGGACACGTTCATGACGTCGCGCTACCCACCCATGCCCGAAACCGCTGACCGGCGAGCGGTCCGCTCGGATTGAAGGGGCTCGCCGCCGGCATCGGCGTCGTCTTCCTCTCCCCGATCCTGATCGCCGGTACCGGCATGATGATGGCTTCCTCGGCCGACGCCGTGCAGAGCAGCGGCTCCTTCACCAGCTGCCTGACCGACATCGACAGCGACAAGGTCGCCGAACAAGTCACCAAGATCCTCGACGGCGCGTCCGGCAAGGATGTGCGCGTCGAGGGCCTGGACCTGCCCGCCGAGCAGGTCCCCAACGCCCAGACCATCGTGGCCACCGGCCTCTCCCTCGACGTCCCTAAGAAGGGACAGATCATCGCGCTCGCCACGGCGATGCAGGAGAGCCGACTGCGCAACCTCTCCTACGGCGATCGCGACTCCCTCGGCCTCTTCCAGCAGCGCCCTTCCCAGGGCTGGGGCAGCGCCGAGCAGATCCGCGACCCCACCTACGCGAGCGAGCAGTTCTACAAGCACTTGCTCAAGGTGAGCGGGTGGCAGCAGATGACCGTCACCCAGGCCGCCCAAGCCGTACAGAAGTCCGGCCTGCCGGACGCCTACGCGCAGTGGGAGAAGCTGGCCACCGCCCTGCAGGGCGCCATCGCCAAGACCTTCCCCGGCGGCGGTGACGCGGATGGCAATGACACGGACAAGGAGCCGTCGGCCACGACCGGCTGCGCGCCGGGCCAGGACAATTCCGGATTCGGCCGCATCCCCGAGGGGAGCGTCCCGAAGGGTTACTCGATCCCCAAGGACGCGGATCCGAAGGCGCGCAAGGCCATCGCCTGGGCGATGCAGCAGCTCGGGACGCTCTACCAGTGGGGCGGATCCTGCACGAACTCGCACGCTCCCGATCCCATGGGCCGCTGCGACTGCAGCTCGCTGATGCAGCAGGCGTACGCGCACGCCGGCGTCACGCTCACTCGCACCACGTACACGCAGGTGGGCGAGGGCAAAGCGGTCTCGCCCGCTCACCTCAAGCCCGGTGACCTGATCTTCAGCCGCGGCAGCGCCGCACGGCCCGAGCACGTCGGCATGTACATGGGCGAGGGCCTCGTCATCGAGGCGCCCCGCACCACCAAGCCGGTCCGGATCACCCCGATCAAGGACTGGACGATCCTCGCCGCCCGCCGCGTCCTCTGACACCGGCCGGGGCGCGACCGCCCGACACACCACCTCTGACCGAGATCACCCCGACAGTAAGGAGCATCCTTGATAACCCGCCACCGCGCCCTCGCAGCAGCCTCTCTGGGCCTGGCCGTCACCGCCGGCGGCCTGGTCACCGCCACCACGGCACAGGCGTACGACACCGGTAAGACCACCATCAGCTGCAGTGCGGTCAAGATCCGCAAGGCCCCGTCGAAGACGTCCGCGGTCGTGGGTATCGGTTACCGGAGCGACAAGGTCGTCTACGACCAGTGGGCGTACAAGAAGGCCGAGCGGACCTGGTACACCCGCGGCACCGTGACACGGAAGTCCGACGGCAAGAAGGTGCGCGGCTACATGATCTACAACTGCGCGAATCCGTACCAGACCAACCCCGCGCCGAAGCCGTCGATCCCGAAGTAGTGCACCCCGGCCGCCGCCCCGCAGTGTGAGCCACAGCGCTGCCGCCGGCAGCACCCACCCGGACCATGTGCTCGCCCGGCCCGGGACGACACCTGCGTGTCCTCGTGCACGCCGCGCTGCGGATGCCAAGCGGGCCAGCTGTTTCACGCATCGTTGTCGGCCTTCCCTCCGCGAGACAGTCGCCTCGCTTCTCCCCCTCCCCGCCGGCCCCCGCCTGGCCTGCGTACTCAAGGAGCCCTCCCACACCCATGTCCGTCCCCCTCGCAGACCGCGTCATCCAGCTCGCCTACGACCCAGGAATCTCGCCCAAGGGCGGTGGCCTGCCTGGCCTGAGCGTGCTGAAGAACGTCGTCAACTCGATCAACATGTTCGGCATCATCGCCGTCGTCGGCGCCCTCGCCGTCTCACTCGGCGTCTGGGCCTGGGGCCACCACACCGGTGGCCACCAGGCCGAGGCCAACGGCAAGAAGGGCGCGGTCGTGGCCGCCGGCGCTGCCCTCGGTCTGGGTGCCGCGAACGGCATCGTGGCCTTCTTCTCCAGCCTGGGCTCGCAGGTCCACTGATGCGGAAACGATCCCCCTCCCTCTCACTGTCCGCGTACGGCACGGGGTGGTCAGCCAACCGGCGCATCGCGATCGTCGTCGCCGCCGTCGCCGTCCTGCTCGCCATCGCCGTTGTCGTCGCCCTGCTGACCGGAGGCGGGAACAGCCACCAGGCTCCGGATACTGCGGCGCCCGCCCCGACCGGCAGCCCGTCCGCCTCCGAGGCCGCACCGAAGCCATCCTCCGGATCCGGGACGGTGCCCAAGCCGCCGCAGATTGCCGAGCCGGTCGCCTACGCCAAGGCAGCGGCCCAGATGCTGTGGTCCTACCACACCCGTGACACCAGCCGAGACCAGCAGCTCGCTGGCATGCGCGCCTGGATGACCACCGAGACGAAGTACGCCGACTGGGCGTCGGTCTCCGGCCAGGTTCCTGACCCGGTGCTGTGGTCGCGGATGGCCGACCAGGACCAGCACGCCACCGCCCACGTCACCGAGGGCCACTACCCCGGCGCGTTCAAGCAGGCGCTGGCCGAGGACCCGTCCGCGATCACCGAGGCGTACATCTACGTCGTCACCGTCAACGGCACGCAGCAGATCGCCTGGAAGAAGGGCGGCGGAGGGGCCGAGGAACGGGCCGTGACCCTCGCCGTCCAGTGCCGCCCGAATCACGACTGCACCCTGGCGGCCATCGCTCCGAGCGTCACGCAGTGACCCGCGTCTGAGACAAGAAAGGAGGAGTAACTCCCCGTGGGTTTCTGTGATTACCCCCTGGCCGACAAGTTGTGCGCGGTCGGTGACGCGGTGGATTTCGCCTCGGACCCCGGCAAGGCCATCGGTGACTGGATGGCGAAGTCCGCCGGTGAACTGGCCGCCGCCGCAGCCGATCTGGCCGCCGAGGCAGTCGACACCACCACGAAGGTGGATTTGAACGCCGGATGGTTCCGTGACAACTACGAGATGCTGCTGCCACTGGGCCTGGTCCTGCTGGTCGCCACGTTCTGCGCACAGCTGGTCCGGGCCGCCATCCGGCGCGACGGGCAAGCGCTGACACAAGCGTTCACCGGCACCATGAGCGGTGTCCTGTTCGCCTTCTGCGCCATCGCCTTCACCACGGTGGCCGTCGAAGTCGTCGACGCCGTCTCCGACGGCCTGTTCAAGACCGCGCACCTGAACATCGAGTCAGCCGTGCGCCGCATCGTGAAGGTCAACCAGATCGGGTCGCTGTCCGGCCTCGGCTGGCTCGTTCCGGTCGTCGCCGGGCTCGGCGCCGCCATCGGCGCCTTCCTCTACTGGTGCGTGATGATGGTCCGCAAGGTCGGCATCCTCGTCATGGTCACCCTCGCCGTTTTCGCTTCCGCCGGCGGCGGCTGGGAAGTCGCCCGGCGCTGGCGCAAGGGCTGGATCGAAGCCACCGCCACCCTCGTGGTCTCCAAGCTCCTGATGACCGTGATCTTCGTGCTCGGTATCGCCGCCATGGGCAAGACCGAGGCCAAGGACGGCATCGCCGCTCTGGCCGACGTCATGTCCGGCATCGTGATCATGATCCTGGTGTTGCTGTGTCCGTACGCGGTCTTCAAGTTCGTGCACTGGGCGGCCGACGGGACCGACGGGGAGTCCATCCACCGTGCCGGCGGCGCCGGTGCGCAGATCGCGAAGGCGCACGCCGAGAAGGCCGCCCGCAAGGCCGCCGCTGCTGCGGCCACCGCCGGAACCGGGGGCGCTGCCGCCGGCGCGGGTGCCGCACCGCAGGGCCCCGACGGCGGTGGGTTCCCCGGCGACGTCGCTGCCAACCCGACCGGCGGAGGCGGCGAGGGAAAGGAGGGATCGCAGAGCGGCGGAACGGGTGCCTCGCCCGGCGGCGACGCGGTCAAGTCCGGCTTGGAGAAGGCCGTCCAGCCCGCGCCGACGAGAGTATCCGACGACACCAGCGGCCAGGTGGGCGGCAGCCCGGGGCCTGGCGGATCCGGCGCGAGTGCCGCGTCTGGGCAGAGCGGCGGATGGCAGTCCACTCCGCCGACCACAACCCCGCCGCCGCAGGGGGCACCGCCGTCCTCCGGCACGCAGAACGCCCCGTCCAGCGAGGCGAGCGGCCCCCCGCCGCCTCCGACCGGCCTCTGATTCCCTGACCGACTCCCGGGGGCGGGATGTGCACGCGCCCTCCCGCCCCCGGGTTCAACCCGCGCCTCCAGGACCCGCCCCTTGACTGATCTTTCCGTCGCCCCGGTCACGGTGAAGTTCCCGCACCGAAGCCGCCGCGGCATCCTCCTCGGCCTCTCCCTGCCCCAACTCGTACTCGTATCCAGCATGCTGGCCCTGCTGCTGATGACGGTGATCTCCACCGGGCTGCTCGGCGCCGTTGCCCTGGCACCGCTGTGGGCGGCATCCGGGGCACTCGTCGCGATCCGCCGGCACGGCCGCTCCTTGATCGACTGGGCGCCGATCGTCACCCGGTATGCGCACCGTCGCCGCACCGGCCAGACCCTCTGGCTCGCTCGGCCCGTCACCCGGCCCCGGCAGGACGGCGTCCTCCATCTGCCCGGCACCGCCGCTTCCCTCAAGGTGGTCACCCCCGGCGACTCCGCCAACGGCGCCGCAGCCGTCCACGACCCGCACCAGCAGACCCTGACCGCCATCGCCCGCGTCACCAGCCGCGCCTTCGCCCTCCTCGACCCCGCCACCCAGAACCACAACGTGAGCAGCTGGGGACGCGCGCTCGCGGGTATCGCCCGCACCGGGCACATCGCCACCGTGCAGGTGCTGGAACGCACCGTCCCCGACTCGGGCGACACCCTCAGCCGCCACTGGACCCACAACGGGCAGCCCCAGACCCCCGTCGCCGGACAGATCTACTCCGAGCTGGTCTCCTCTGCCGGCCCTGCCGCCGCCCCTCACGAGACCTACCTCGCCATCTCCCTCGACCTCAAGGCCGCCCGGCGCCTGATCAACCAGGCCGGCGGAGGGCTGCCCGGGGCGTTCACCGTCATGCAGCAGACCACCGCGTCCATCGCGCAGGCCGCCCGCAACGCAGGTCTCCAGGTCACCGGCTGGCTGAGCGCACGGGAAATCGCCGCCGTCATTCGCACCGCCTACGACCCGAAGGCCCTCGCCGCGCTCCAGCAGTGGTCCGAGACCGGCCGCGCCGAAGCCGACCCCGCAGCCGCCGGGCCCGTCGTCCAGTTCGAGGAGTACGACCGCCTCGCCACCGACAGCGCACGGCACGCGACGTACTGGGTGGAGAACTGGCCGAGGACCGAGAGGGGGGCCGGGTTCCTGCACGGGCTGATGTTCACGGCCGGCGTGCGCCGCAGCCTCTCCCTTATATACGTGCCGCAGGGGCTCGAGTCCGCACTGCGGGACGTCCAGCGCAAGAAGGCCGCGATCATCGCCGACGCCAACGAGCGCGCACGCCGCGGACAGGTCGATTCCGAAGAGGACTCCGTCGAGTACGCCGACGTCAAAACCCGCGAACGCCAGCTCATCGCCGGACACGCGGACGTCGCACTGACCGGCCTGGTCACCGTCACCGCCGAGACCGACGCCCTCCTGGACGCCGCCTGCGCACAGATCGAGACCCACGCCGTCACCTCCGGCGTCGACCTCCGACGGCTCAACTACCAGCAGCCCGACGCCTTCGCCCTCACCGCGCTCCCGCTGGCCCGCACCGCCCTGTGAACCAGCCGCGCTCGTACGCGCCCTGACCCACCGCACTCCGGTTCACCCGCGCCGGGTCGCCCCTCACTGCCCTGCCTACCGGCAGGAAGGACCACCACCTTTGACCTCTCCTACGCGCCCCGACGACGCGCACCCCTACCTCCGCGCCGCGAGCGCCGGCATCCGCCACCACGCACGGGCCTTGGCGCCGTCGGACGCGGATCCGCCCAAGCCCGGAGATCGTCTGCACCTTGACGTGCTGCACGCCCACCTCACCGCTCTGCTCCAGCTTCTGGACCAGCTCGCCGACCACACCCGGCCCCCGCACCCGGTCGCCGGACGTCACCTGGCCACCGCCCACACCAGGCTCTGGCAGGCCACCAGCGAAGTCCACGCCGCCTTCCACCTGCTGCCTGGCACACCCCAGGCCGACGCCGAGACAAGCTCCTGCCATCCAGAGCGGCTCCCCGAGGGCCCGCCCGTGCTGACGATCTGCCAACGCCACCTCGCCGCCGGACACGTAGTACGCCGCAAAACCACCCCCACCGACCTCCGGCCGCACACCACGGCCTGCGTGCGATGAGCACCACCCGCAGAATCGAGGGCCCCCGATGAGCCACCGGCCCGCCCGTCGCGCCCGCCGAGCGTCCGCCAGCCCGCTGTTCACCCCCCACGGCACCGACCGCGCCAGCCGCAAGGCCGCCCGCCGCCAGCTCGCCGAGGCCACCGCCAAAGTCCGCGCCGAAGCCAGCGCCCACCAGAGCGAAAGCACGCCCGCCGAGCACCAGATGCCCGCCCCGCTCTACCCACCGAGCGGACGCCCCGGGCCCGCCTCCTCTCGCGGGAACCAGCTGAAGCTGCCCGCCCACCGCATGACCACCGCGGTCGCGGCCGGCGCCTATCCCTTCCTCGCCGAAGGCGGACTCGGCGCCGAGGGCATCTACATCGGCCGCGACGTCCACGCCGAAGCATCATTCGTCTTCGACCCGTTCGCTCTGTACGGCAAAGTCGAGGGATTCACCAACCCCAACCTTTTGCTCGCCGGCGTGATCGGCCAGGGCAAGAGCGCCCTCGCCAAGTCCTTCGCGCTGCGTTCGGTCGCCTTCGGATACCGCGTCTACGTCCCGTGCGACCCGAAGGGCGAGTGGACTCCGGTGGCTGAAGCCCTCGGCGGCCAGTCCGTCGCCCTCGGTCCCGGACTGCCGGGTCGCCTGAACCCCCTGGACGCGGCCCCGCGCCCGGAGAGCGTGTCCAAGGCCGACTGGGTCGGCGAGATCCGCAAACGACGCCTGCTCCTGCTCGGCTCCCTCGCCCGCACTGTCCTGGGCCGGGACCTGATGCCCATGGAGCACACCGCCCTGGACGTCGCCCTCGATGCCGTCGTCACCCGCGCCGCCGACACGCACCGCACCCCGCTCCTCGGCGACGTCGCCGCCACCCTCAACAACCCAAGCGCACTCGACGAGGCCGCCGGGATGATGTCGGGCCAACTCGGCGACGCCGCCCGCGACCTGGCCCACGCCATGCGGCGCCTGGTCCACGGCGACCTGGCCGGCATGTTCGACGCCCCCTCCACCGTCGCCTTCGACCCGACCGCGCCGATGCTCACCATCGACCTCTCCCGCCTCGGCGGCTCCGGCGACGACACCGCCCTCGTCCTGGCGATGACCTGCGCGAGCGCATGGATGGAATCCGCCCTCTCCGATCCCAGCGGCGGCCGGCGCTGGATCGTGTACGACGAGGCGTGGCGCCTGATGCGCCACGTCGGCCTGCTCCAGCGGATGCAGGCCCAGTGGAAGCTCTCCCGCGGTCTCGGCATCGCCAACCTGATGGTGATTCACCGACTCAGCGATCTGCTCACCGCAGGTGACGCCGGATCACAGGGCCGCGCCCTGGCAGAAGGGCTTCTCGCCGACTGCTCCACCCGGATCATCTACCGCCAGGAGACCGACCAGCTCCACGCCGCGGCCTCGCTGCTCGGCCTGACCTCCGTCGAGATGGACGCCATCGCCCACCTCAACCGAGGGCGCGGCCTGTGGAAAGTCGCCGGACGATCTTTCATCGTGCAGCACCTCCTGCACAGCCACGAGCTGGCGCTCTTCGACACCGACGCCCGGATGCACTGACGACCAAGAGGCCCGTGAAACCCGACTTCCAACGCGACCTGATACCGCGCGACGACGCCCTCCAGCTTATCGGCGCGCTGAACGCGATGAAGGACAAACTGCATGACGCCGCCCAGCAATGGGAGCTGCTCGACGAGAACGGACACGTACCGGCCGCGCCCTCGTACACCGCGCTGCTCCAGCACGCCACCGACGCACAGGAACTCTCCCGCGACGTCCTCCACCTGACTGCTGACTTCGCCCGGAGCCCACACCACACCACCCGCACCGGCAGCACCGTCCTGAGGCACCTCGCCACGGCGGCGACCATGTCGAGCCACGCAGCACCGCACTTCACCGAGACCGCGGAGTGCGCCCTGACCCTACCCCGGTCTGCCAACCCGACCGACCGGCACCCACCTCGACTTCCAAAGCTTCCTCACGACGCTCACCCGTCAGGAAGCCCCGCCGGCGCCCCCGCCACCCAGGCCGGGCGGTCGCCACCGCTGACCGCGCCTGCCCCGGACCCCGATCCACCCACATCCCAAGGAATGCTCTGACCCGCCCCGCTCATTTCAGCGACGCCGACTGGGCCAAATACCAGCAGTGCCAGGCCGAACACGACCACCTCATGGCGCAAGTCGCCGATCGTGAAGCCCAGCTGGAACACGACCTGATCGCCGCCTACCACGAGTACGAACTCGACTTCAGTCCGGTTCCGAAGCAGGAAACCGACCTCACTCGCCGAACGCCTCCGCCACACCGACTGGCGTCCCTCAGGAGAAGCCGTGGCCGCTGACGAGGCAAACACCACGGACGCCCGCGCGGTTCCGATCGCGCCACTTCCCGACCACCGAGACGTGAACATGTCGTGGTGGCAGGAGCTATGGCGTCGCCACGCACACATCACCACGCCGCTGCGAGCGCGCGGACTGCCATGCGACATCGAGTTCGGACTCAGCGCCTACATCGTGCGCGTCTCGCTCCCCGACGACAGCTACCTGATCATCAGTCCGCCGCAGGAACCGTCCTCCAAGCGTCCGCCCGGCGATCCCGAGGGCTGGCTCGCAACCCGCGAGCACCCCGACGACCAGACGCTGTCCGAGATCCTCTACGACTCGGCCCCCACCGACGGCCCCGGCGCTCGCCAGCGGCCCGAAGCCCGCCACGGCGGCAGCGCCGAACCCCTAATCGAGGCGATCGACCACCGCCTCGCCCAGCTCGGACTGCTACCGCACCCCGTCCTGCCCCACGAGATCCCACACCTGCACCCAGCCCAACCGACGCCCCCGCCCCCGGCCCGGGACACCCCCGGCACACCAGACCGTGGCACCGTCTACGTCTACGGCGACGCGCTGCGCGATCTGACCGACCGGCTCAACGGGGCCGAGTCGCACGCGGATGCCGCCACCCTGCTGCACCAGATCCTGGAACCCACCGACGGCCTGCTGGCGCAGCTCGGCGAGTTCTTCGAAGCAGCCGGCGAAAAGGCGAAGGAAGCCGAGCAGGACGACGGCTTCGACCTGTCCTACGACCTCGCCGACGCCGCCGCCGAGATCCGCAACCTCGGAGAGGTCCTGCACGTGACCGAGGACCGCATGCGGGCCCTCACCCCGCTCGCGCCCGCACCGCGGCTGCCCGCCGCTCCGGCTCGTACGCCGTCCCTTCCGCCGCGAGCCCTCCCGTCAGCTCTACCGCGGCACACCCGCTGACGCCGCTCCGCCGCCTCCCTCCAGGAACACATGACCTCACCTCGCACCGACCTGTCCGCGTTCGCCACCGGCCTCGCAGAACGCCTGCCGGGCATCTGGACCAGCGACTACCAGCGCCACGCGCGGTATGAGGACCAGTTCCCCCGCACCGAGCAGCTCTGGGACGCCGGCCACGTCGACTACATCGTCAGCCAGTACGTCCTCACCCACGACGCCGTACTCCACGGGCCGGCCAACCAGCGGCTGTACGTCACCGACCGGCGCCGCTACCCGCACCAGTTCGTCGTCGCGCCGCTCGCCCCCACCGAGGGGCACATCAAGCCTCACCACTTCGACGTCGTCGAGGAACCCAACGGCATCGCCGTACCCAAGGACCCCGCCCGAGCGGCGGCTCAAGTCGCCCGACGAGTGCTGCCCCGCTACGAGCAGGCCCTGCAGACAGTGCTCACCAGCGCAGCGGACCAGCCCGAGCCTCCGCACCGGCCCGGCCCGCCGCAGGTCGACCAAGTCCTCACCCTGACCTTGTACAGCGACGGAGCCCTCGGCGCACCGTACGAGAGCGTGCCGGTGGACGCCCGGATGACGCTGTACGCCCACGGCTTCCAGTACCACCCGCACCAAGCGGCGTTCCTCCTTCCCGCCGCCTATGGGGACAACGGTCGTGCACTTCGCGTCCACGGCGTGGTCCAACAACTCACGGCCAAGGGCATCGGCGTGAACCTCCGCCATTCGGCGCCCACCACCAGCGCGGCTCTTCCGCCGGCATCGCCGAAGACAGCACCCACGACCAGCCGTACTCGCTGATCCCCATCCGCCCAACAGATCCTTGGAGTCCCCATCCGCACCGCTCGCCGTTCCCTGCCGCTGCTAACCGGCGCTGTCTGCCTCGCCCTGGCCCTCACCGGCTGCGCCGACGAAGACGGCCCCGCCCGGGTCCGGCAGACGCACAGCGCCAGCGCCGCCCCGAAGCCCGTGCCCGCTCTCAGCGCCGCCCAGGCCCGCGACGTCATCACCCGCTATTCGAAGATCAACAACGAGGCCAACACCGGTCGTGATCGGCGTCTGCTCGACACGGTCGAGGACGGCCCCCTGTACGCGATGTCCGTCTCGGACTACACCGAGACCGAAGGGCTGCCCACCGCGGACCGCAAGCCGTACAAGCCGTGGTACTACGACTCCGCGAACGCCAAGCTGTACATCCCGCGCCTGGGAGCCGGACAGAACCGCTGGTTCGCCGCCGCGCTCTCGGACCAGAAGGGCAAGGAACCCTCACGGCTGGCCGTGTTCGCCGAACGCCCCCAGCACAAGCGCTGGGAGATGGTCTCCGTCGTCGACCTCGACAGCCCGGACCTGCCGGACGTCGCCCTCGACCACGACGGATACGCAACGGCCGTCACCGCCGACGGCAACAAGCACCTCGGCGCCGACGCCAAGCTGCTGCGCACCGCGATCCTCGACAACTTCGCCACCGGGGGCACGAACACCGGCACGAAGGTCTTCATACCGACCAAGGCGAGCAAGCGGCAGATCGAAGTCCACGACAAGACCGGGACCCGCTACGGAGACCAGGGCACCACTGTCTTCGCCGGCGCCGCCAACCGCTACACGGACGCCTACGCCCTGAAGACCACCGACGGCGGCGCGCTGATCCTTTTCTCCCACACGCACACCCAGACCGACGCCGTCGCGCACTCCGGCCTGCAGATCAACCCCGGGAGGGACGACCGAGCCTGGCTGCACGACGTGCCCCGCATCTCCATTACATACACGTTCGTGTGCAACGACGCCGCCACCGTCCCCGCGAAGGCCGCACCGTCCCGGCTGATCGGCTACACCTGCGCGCGTACCGACGCCTCCGGCCCCCCGGTTCCCTCCTGGTCGGACCGCGCGTAGAGGCACCCGCGCGCCACCGTGACGGTCGCCGAACGCCCCCGCACCCCGCTCGTTCCGGAGAACCTCCTGTCCACACGCTCCTTCATTGCCCGCCCCACCATCGGTACGGGTTACGCGGGCATCCACGTCCAGCTCGACGGCGTACCCAGCCACCACCTCCCCTTGCTCCTGGCCGCCTACCAGTACAAGTTCGGACGCAACATCGAGGCCATGTCCCGGCACCTCATCGACGACGTCGCCGTCGGCTGGGACGAACTCGGCACCGATCTCCTCGACGACGCCCCGCCCGCACTCGTGACCGCGCTGACCGGCGGCGAACACAGGCCCAGCCGAACCCTCGACCACCTGATCACCCCGGACGGCTCACCCCCGGTACGCATGTCGGTCACCGACACGACCGCCGACGAGCAGGACATGCAGTGGGGGTACGTCCTGCACAAGGAGGGCGTCGAGGTGATCAGCCTCCTGCACGAGGACATCGGCCCGATCGTGAGCTGGTCCACCGACCCGCGCACCGCCTTCAACGACCACCCGGCGGCCTGGTCCTCCCTCGACTCCCCGCCCGCCATCCGTGCATCGCGCGGCAGGCAGCCCCAGAGCGCTCCTGCCGCAGCCCTGGCGAAGGCCGGCACCCTGCGCCCCGCCGCCCGACGCTAGTTCCCCCTCGTCGGCAAGCAGTCAGGTCGATGTGGCGTTGTTACGGTCGCGGCAGTTGACGATGGCCGGCGCCTGCGCGCTGGAGTGCTCGGTGAGCTGGGAGTTCGGATCCCAGGTGTGATGGTGGCCCATCAGCGCACCTGCCGCCGCGACGTCTTGCGGACGGGGACGCCTCTGAGGGCTGACTCTCCGGGGCCGGGCCCGGTGTGCGCAGTTCACCCAGATCGTCCGCCACGTCTCCCCGCCCCCCAAGGCTTGATACATAGGGTTATCGAGCATTGACGGTGGGTAGCGATCATGATGATCCGGTCGCGATCATGGACGCAGCCGGACAACGACAACTTCGGATGGAGAACTCGTGCCGCTGCCATCAATCGGTCAGGAAATCCCGGTCGCTTGCCATGCGTCGGATACGCCGCTGCGAGTGGATGCCCTGGGGCTCGTCACCGTCGACATCAAGGGCGGTTTCAGGGCCCGGGTGGAGCAGGAGGTTCAGGCCGGGGTGAAGCTGAAGGTCGTCGGGTTCGAGATGAGCGGCGACAGCCCGGTGCTCGGCAGGGTCACCCTGGCCTGGGTGGACCTCGGCACCAGCCCGCTGAGTGCGGTCGAGGTCAACGGCAGCTCCAATTACCGCAACACCATGTACTTCGACTGGACACTGACCATCGAGAAGCCTCCGAGCGGGGGCGGGCCGATGACGCTGTCCGGCACGAAGACGGCCGTCCTGATCGGCGACCAGCTCACCAACTACCCCCCGCAGGGGGTGGGCTACCAGCTCCAGCAGCCCGTCGATTTCGCCCCGGCCGGCAACCCTGGCCAGGTCGTCGCCAGCCTGCAACAGCTCTCCGCGACGGTCAGCTACGTGCCCTGACCCGCAAGTCCGCTACTGCGGGCCCAAGCCGCCGACGGCTTCGGCCCGGTGGTGGAGGGCCCACCTGGGGGGCTGGGCGGAGCATCCAGGTCGCCCCCAGCCGACTTGAGCGGCTCACGTCGGGCGGGCGGACTACCCGGTCGGGCGGGCACTCGGCTGCCCGGCCGTGCTGCAGGGCGCCCGGAGCCTCGGGACTGGGCCAGTGCGGTTCCACGGCCGCGAGCGGGGTCACAGCGCCCGTCTGCGGCCGTGCGGTGTGTCGTGCGAGGGTTTAGTTGCCGCGGTGTACGCAGAAGAGCTGGTTCTCGGTGCCGTTGCGGTCGCGGTAGTTGACGAGGGTCGGTCCCTGCTTGCTGAAGTGGTCGGGGAGCTGGGTGTCCGCATGCCAGGTGCTGCCGTTGAAGCGGGTCCACCACAGGCTGCCGCCGCTTGCCCCGCCGCGGTGCACGCAGTAGAGGTGGTCGTTGTAGACGGCCAGGGCGGGGCCTTCCTGGCTGTGGTGGTTGGGCAGCTTGCTGTCGCCGTTCCAGCCGTTGGTGCCGTTGAACCGCGCGTAGTAGAGGGCGGTGGTGTCGACGCCCTTGTAGACGGCGTAGAGGGTGTTCTTGTAGACGGCCAGGGCGGGGTTGGAGTCGGTGCGGTGGGCGCCGAACTCCTTGTCGCCGCTCCAGCTGCTGCCGTTGGAGGTGGTGCACCACCACAGGTTGTTGTTGCTGCCGGTGCCCTTGTAGGCGCAGTACAGCTTGCCGCCGAAGACCGCGAGGGCCGGCCCGCGGCTGGTCTTCTGGCTGCCGAACTTGGTGTCGGGGCTCCAGGTCCTGCCGTCGAAGCGGGTCCACCACAGGTTGTCGTCGCTGCCGCCGCGGTGCACGCAGTAGAGGTGGCCGTTGAAGACGGCCAGGGCGGGGCCGTTCTGGCTGTAGTGGTTGGGGAAGGCGGTGTCCGCAGACCAGCCGTTGCCGTCCGGGTCGTAGACGGTCCACCACAGCTTGCCGTCCCCGTCACCGCGGTGGACGCAGTACAGCTTCCCCTCGTACTCGGCCATGGCCGGGTTGGACTTGGAGCGGTGGTCGGCGAACTTCTCGTCCTCGCTCCACTGGTGCGAGGCGTCCATGACCGTCCACCACAGATGGGTGTCTTCCCTGGGGCGCAGCGAGATCGGGATGAGCATGCCCGGCGCGATCCACGGCGAGACGAGCTTGCAGCCGTAGTCCTTGCCCACCTCCTTGATCCACGCCGACTTGACCTTGCAGAACAGCTCGACGATCTCGCCGTAGGGTGACGGCAGGACGTTGCCCGCCACGTCGCCGATGTACTCAGCGATGTCCCCTGCCATGTTGGCGGCTTCAGCGTCGAGATGGACCTCGAAGCCCCACCACCTCTTCTTGGTCGAGACGTTGTACCCGCGTGCGGCCAGTTCCTCCTGGGCCTTTTGAGCACGCGCGATGTCCTGCGACGTCGGTTCCGCGTGGTCGGCACCCAGAACATGGCTGGGGCTTTCCGTCGCTGCTGATTCCTCGTCAAGCGCCATCGAGCACTCCCTGATGCGGTGGTGACGCCCAGGGCTCCATGGCGGCGGCCTCCGGACGTAGTGGCAGGGCCAGCTGATCACAAAGCACCAGACACGGAAAGTAGCAATCAGGTCACAAAGAGTAATCACATAAACGGATCAGGCCCTATCAGCGCTCCCCACCGCCGCCCGGCCCTGCCCGTCGCCGCGCCAGCCCGCCCCCTCACCGCGGCCCGCCCCCTCACCGCGGCCCGGCCCGCGCACCGCGGCCCCTGACCCTTCCGACCCACGCCCCGAGGAGAACCCCGCCCCCTTGCAACCCGGCACCCACTTCGCCTTCGGCGACCACGAGGAACACGGCTTCGTCGCCTCCTTCACCGCCGCCCTGCCCGCACACCTCGCCCACTGGTACCTGGAACGCGAACAGTTCGAGCCCGCGCCCGGAGAACCCGGCCTGTACCGGCTCAGCGAGCCCGAGCGCGACGGAGTCCGCCGCACCCGCCAAGCCGTCCACGACCTGCGCCGACACGGCTACACCGTGCAGGCCGACATCCGCCTCGACCCATCCCGCTCGGCTGGCCCGCCACGCCCCGCCCGGCCCAACGGACTCCAGGAGCGCCGCAGCCGTCTCGCCCAGGCCGCCGCCGGCCGGACGAGGCAGCGCTCCGCACCGCCCACCACCTCCCCGCCGGCGGCCCGGCCGATCCCACCGAAGCCCACGTACGCTCCGACCGTCCATCTGACGGCCGCGACCGGCGGGCGGTCCCGATGACGCCCGCGAGCGGCCCGGCCCCCGACGGCTCCTTGCCGACAGCTCCCGAACTGGCCAACGGTGCACGCGACTTCCGCTTGCGGATGGCGATCATCGACCGTGCGACCGAGGCCGCGCTCGACATGACACGCGACCGTTACGGACGTGCCGTCCACGCGGGCGCCGCGGCAGCCGCACGAGCCCACCGTGACAAGGCGGCGGTGGAGGCGTACGCCACCCACCTCGCCTCGTACGCCGAGGCCCTCTTTGATACCGCCCGCCTCGTGCTCGATGAGTTGCCCCCCGCCCGTCACGTGGCCGGGTGGCGGGCCGTCCTGGACGGCCTGGCTGCCTCCACCGCCGAGATCCGCCGGGCCCTCGATCGGCCGGCCACCCCGGGCTCCCAGGCCGAACGCACTCAGCACGCGAACTTGTGGCCGCACCTCACCGCTTGGGCGGACCACAGCCCTATCGCCAGCAACCTCGCTGACCAGCGCGACGGCCAGCACCACAAGGCTCCGCTGACCGACGAGGAACAGCAGATGTGGACCGAGAGGGCCCAGGCCGCGCAGCGGCGCGGCGAGTTGGAGCTGACCGAGTCGTGGTACGCCGCCGACGGGCAGCCGATCACCCTCGCTTACCTGGTCGAGGACGACGACTCGACGGTGGTCGCGCTGCGCGGCGATCCGGGGGTACCGGGCTGGCAGGTGATCGGGCACTACGCCCACGAGTACGAGGCAGGGAAGGTACTGCCTGCAGCAGTCCCGCCCGGTGTGTTGCGCGCCGATGTCTCAGCGTTCAACCGGCCCGAGCCCGTCCCCGAGATCTCGCTGCAGGAACTCATCCGGGACGTCGTCGAGGCTCAGCACGCTGGCGACGCCTCCAACGCCCTTCTTAGCGCCACCCAGCGCGGCTACGACGCAGGGCCGATGGTCCGCCTCCAGGAACTCCTCGAAACCGGCGGGCAGTTCGCCAGCGCGTTGGAGACCGCTCAGGGACGCCAGATCGCCGCTCGTCTTTCGGCACTGGGCCGGCAGATCGAATTCCTCACCCGTGAAGTCGAAGAGGCGGCTGAGGACCTCGGCGCGACCGTCGCCGTCCTGCCCCCGCACCGCACCCCCGTGCTGCGCGCCCGCCCGCGGCCGGCCGTGGACACCACGCCGCCCACGCCGCCATCCCGCGCCAGTACGACCGCCCGCCACCGCTAGCCCCCCGAGAAAGTAGCCGTTGTCCCCGACCGCACCCCCGGCCCCGGCACCGCGCATCACCTACGGCGCGGTGCTGGGCAGCCCGTACGTCGCCCGCCTCCTCGGCGGCACCCTCACCGGCCGCCTCCCCAACGGCATGGCGCCCGTCGCGATCCTCCTGTGGGCCACCACGAGCGGCAGCAGCATCGCCTTCGGCGGACTGCTCAGCGCCCTGTACGGGCTGTCCTCCTCGGTGGTGCAGCCGGTCAAGGGACGCCTCATGGACCGCCACGGCCAAACGGCCGTGCACCTTCCGGCCGCCGTGCTCAACGCAGCCCTCCTGATGGCCCTTCCGCTGACCGGACCGTACGGCGGACCGGGCCTCGCCACGGCCATCGTCGTCGCCGGCGGCCTGACCACCCCGTCCCTGGAGGCAGGGCTGCGAGCCCTATGGCCAAGCGTGCTGCCCGACGCCCGCCTCCGGCACGCCGCGCTCGCCCTCGACACCGGCACGCAGGGCCTGCTGTACATCGTCGGCCCCCTGCTCGTCGCCGCCCTCGCCTCCGCGTACAACCCCACCGTCGCGCTCACCGTCACCGCCGCCCTCGGCCTGGCCGGCACCACCGTGGTCGTGCTCGCTCCGCCATCGAGGCGCTGGCGACCGACGCCGTCAGCCGACACCCGGCACGGTGCCGCTCGTCGGCTAACCAGCCCCGGCCTGGCGCTCCTGTTCATCTCGCTCACCGGCATCGGGTTCGCGATCGGGGCCATGAACGTGTGGTCGATCTCCATGGCCGAGCACCACGAGCAGGACATGCTCTCGGGCATCATCCCCGCCGCGTTCTCCACCGGCAGCTTCCTGGGCGGCCTCGTCTATGGACGGCGCACCTGGAGTCGGACCACCGCCGACCGTCTGATCATCGCCAGCGCTGCGTTCCTCGCCGGGTGGCTCCCGCTGGCGGTCTTGGCCGCACCCTTCGCGGCCACCTCAGCGGTCGCCGTGCCCGGTGCGTTCCTGACCGTCGTGGTCGCCTGCGCCTACGTGACCACCGACGCCCTCGCCCCGGCGGACCGGACCAGCGAGGCGTACGCGTGGCTGATCCTCTCGATCGGCGTCGGGCAGTCCGCCGGTACCGCCCTGGCCGGACGCCTCGCCGAGCAGCCGCTCGCCAGCGCCGCGCTCCCCGCCGCCGGTGCGGCCTTCGCACTCGCCGTCCTTCTCGCCGCACGCCGACAGCTCCGCCCCGCCGGACACTGGCCGCGCGGCCGGCACCGTCGCTCACTCCGAGGCCGGCACAAGACGTCCTGATCAGGGCGCACCCCCACCTTCAACCCCCTTTTGAGGAGATCGAATTATGGCCGTGCGTACGCACTGGACCGTGGAGCACGCCTGCTCCCACAGCGTGGATCATGACCTGTCCAACCGCCCCGCCGACAAGCGGGCAGGCTTTGCCCGTTGGCTCGTGTCGAAGGACTGCACCGGCTGCTGGAAGGCGGCGCGCGACGCCGACTCCGAGTCCAAGGAGGAGTGGCTCGCGACCAAGCGGGCCGAGGAGCAGGATGCAGCCGTCGCGTGGGCCAAGCAGTTCGACATGCCGGACCTGGAGGGTCCGGAGAAGGCCCTGGACTGGGGCGAGCGCTCCCGCCACCAGCTGATGACGGCCGCGCACACCGCGCTCTTCGTCGAGGGCACGTGGGACGAGGCGGACTGGGCGGAGCTGGAGGAGAAGGCCCGCTCCATCACCCGTGCCGGGTGGTGGATCGACCAGCGCGACGCCGACGGCACTGACCTGCTCGAACTCCTCGACGCGGCCAGCGAGGCGGACCGCGGGACGGAAAACCCGTTCCGCTGACGGCGGGGCAACATAGCCGGGAAACGCCGGTTAGCCAAACCGGCGTTCCTCCGGACTATTGATGCTCCCACCCCGCCAGCAATCGCGTGGAAGGAACTCATGTCCCAGCCCCCGCCCACCTCGGCGTTCGCACCCACGCCCGACCCGCTCACCACCGACCGGGACATCACCCACGCCCACTTCCAGGCCGGTGACACCGTCGTCGTCCTGAAGGGGGTGGCCGGCGGAGAACTGTGGGGCGACGCGATGCGCGTCGTGGCCCCGTCCTGGCACACCCCGACCGACGAGGACGGGTGGCGGCTGCGGGATGCGACCGGCGGCGCCCAGTCCTACGTCACCGCCCACCCCCGCTACCTCGTGCACCTCTCACGCCGCTGCCCTGACTGCCTGATCTACCTGCGAGCCATGGAGGACACCCTCCTCGCACGGTTCGCCGACCGCGACGAGCTGATCGACTGCGGCTGGTACACCACCACCGCCCTGGGCCAGCTCGTGCACATGGCCGACATCCGGAGCGGCCGGTGATCCCCCGCCTGCACAATCGGACCCACCGGCCCCACCACCCGCTCGAAGAGGCGCTGGCGCGGCCGGTCTCACCGAACGAGGGCCTGACGGAACACACGATCGTCGCCCACTGGCCCGGCCTGGATTACTTCACCCTGGACGACGAGCAGAAGACCTGGACGTCCGTCCAGTGGGCCGAACACCTCGAAGACCCCTACCTGGAGTATCCGTTCGCCGCCAGCCCCGACGACGACCGGCGGGCGATCCTCCACCTCGATGTCCGTCTTCACCCCGACGACCGGGAACTGACCGGACCGGAGTGGGCCGAGGTCGCTCACCGGCTCGCACGGGCCGCCGGCATCGAGATCCCCGGCAAGGAACATGGCTGCCGGTGGATCGCCGTCCAGGCCCAGCCCGGGCGCCTCGACCTGATCGCCAACCTGATCCGCCTCGACGGCGCGTGGCACGCTCCTCCCGCCGACAAACTGCGGCGCCTAGCACAGGAGGCGCGTCGCATCGAACAGGACCTCCACCTGACCCCTGTCCGATCCGACACCCCTTGGCGGCCAGCCGTCCGCGCAGCGCTCACGGCGTCGGCCCAGCTCGCGACCATCCTCACGCAGCTCGCCGACGAACAGACCGGCCCTCTGGCCGCGGTACGCGGACTCATCGAGCACGCCTCGCACCGGATCGCCCGCCAGCCGGGAGCAGCCGGAACCGATACGGCACACCGCCTGGAGCTGATCGCCCGCCGCCTCCACGCCATCCAGCAGGACCTGGACACCACCGCAACCCTCCTGGTCCAGCCCCATGCCGTCCCTGCCCCGGCCGCCGTCCGGCACAACGCCCACCGATCGCCGTAGGAGAAACGTCTCCTTGCCCCGCACCGAACGCTTCCTGGACATCCGCCGCGACCCGCACTCCGACGAACTCCTCGCCCGGGGCGGCGACTTTGAGGCGCACAGCATCCTCCAGCGCGCGGGCTTCGTCGCCGTCGTCCGCGTCCATGAGACGTACCACCGCGCCCCGACCGGCCTAGCGGAGGCGACGAGGCCCGTCTCGCCACCGACGCCGTGGCCCGCCTGCGGGCGGCCGGATACCACGTCGACTGCGACGCGGACTTCGACACCGACTCGCGTCCGGCCAGCTACCTGCCGCTGGGCGCCTCGGTCGCGCATCTCGCCGAGCGCCTTCGAGAGGCCACCACCACGGCGGAAGCATCCGACGCGCTGACCGAGCTGACCGCAGCCCACGACGGCATCCTCACGGCGCTGGACGAAGTCCTCGCCGCCACCGCCGACTTCCACGACGAGCTTGGTGGCCCGTCCGACCAGTACATCGCCCAGCGGCTCCGCTATATCGCTGACGAGCACCTTCGCGTCATCCACGGCGACCTCTCCTACCTGCGCAACCAGCTCGCCGACCGGCACGCCCCGCACCCCGGCCGCAGCACCTGCAGCGAAGAGGTCCCCACCACCGAACGCGAACGGTCCGCCGTGTGCGCCTGCCCGCCCCCGCCGCGCACTGTCCCGGCACCGCCGCCCCCGCTGGCCGTCGGACTGCGCCGCTGACCCTCACCTCGCCCAAGGACACCATGCACGACTACGACACCTCCGAGCGCCTCGCCTCCTACGCCGACGTTCTCGCCGGCGAACTCCCCGACAGCTGGACCAGCTCCCACCTGCCGGCCGACGCCAAGGACGACCTCGCCGAACTCGCCGACCGTATCTGGGATCTGGACCTGGTCGCCGCCTCTCTCGCCGAGCACCCCCTGCAGCAGGCCGCCGTCCTGAGCCGACCGGACGGTGCGCAGCTCGTCCTTCTGGACCGGCACGACGAGCGTGAGGGTTTCCTCATCGCCGCCGTCGCCCCGCGCGCCCTGCCCGACGAGGCGTTCAGCGCCGTTCCCGAACCCAACGGCATCGCCCTGGCCGATGACCCGTTCCTGAGCGCCGAGCAGATCGCCGGCGACCTGCTCGCCCGTTACGACAGCGCCCTCGCCCAGGTCCGCCACAACGCTCTGGGCGGCATCCAGCCATCCCAGCCGGACCGGATCGTCCTGACCTGGCAGCCGGACGGCAGCATCGCCACTGCCCCCGCCGACGACCGCTCCGGCACCGTCCTCGTGGCCCACGGCTTCGTCCAGGACCCGCAGAGTGGCATCTACCGCCTGAGTGGTGACGACACCCAGGGCCAGGCCCGCGCCCTGCGCGAGATCGGCCCGCGCCTCGACGCGCTCGGCATCGGCACCGCTCTGCAGCATCCCGCAGGCCGGACCGCGCCCACCGCCGCCGCTTCCGTGCCGCCCGTCCCGGCCGGTCCCCGTACGCCGGCCACCCGGTCGCGGTGAAGCAGAAGGAGCCCGACTTCTGGGTGCTGGAGTACGTCACGATCACTAAGGACCCCCGCACCGACCTGGTCGTGGCCATCGGCGGCACCGAGCAGGCGGCAGACATCCTGCAGCGAACCGGCGGCTTCCTCTCCGCTCCCGGACCGCGTGGGGACTATCACCGGCTTCCGCACGGCCTGCCCGTCGAGCAGCAGCGCCTGAAGGCGACCGCGGCCTCGCACGCTCTGCTCGCCGCCGGGCACAGCGTCCACCTCGACCCCGCGCTGAACATGCTGGTCGCCCCGGAAGGTGAACGTGAGGCCACCCTGCGCGACCTGGCGGGACTCGCCGAGCGAGCCGCAGCCGCCACAACCAGCAGCGAGGTGGCTGAGGTCTTGACCGAGGTCGCTGCCCCCGTCCACGGGCTGCTGCCCCTCGCCAGAGAGGTCGTCGTCCGCGCCTGGATCGCCGCCGGCGACTTCCAAGGGGCCGCGCCCGCCGGGGAACCCGATCCCATCGCACGGATCGGAAGCACCGCCACCTCCATGAGCGAGGCCGCGCGCGCCATCCTCCACGCCCGCAACCACGCCGCACGCCCTGCGCAGCGGCCGGCCACTACCTCACCACCGCCGAGCCGCGCCCAGCCCGCGGAATCCCGCCGCCGCTGACCCCGGAGAACCACATGGCCAACCTGGCCGACGAATACGGCACGGACGTCGAGATCTACATCAAGGCCCTGACGACCACCATCCACGCCGACACCCCTACCGGAGCCCCAGCCAAACTCCACGCCCTGCTGGAACAGCTCGGCCTGGAACGCCACGCATACCCCACGGACGCGCCGCTCTACATCTGGCACACCGTGCCCGAGCACCTCGACGCCGGCGAGCAGAAGCGGCTGGCAACCCGCGCCATCCCCGTCCTGCTCCTGGCCGGGTACGAGGTCAACTGCACGCCCGACGTCTTCGACGAACCCGCCTACCGGCAGGCCGTGCAAGACCTGCGCACCCGAGCGGGCCGCCCTGCCGCGCGGCAACAGCCACCGATCGGCTCCCCCTCACCTGCACCCCGGCCCGCCGCACGCCGTAAGCGCCTCGGTGGCCCCGGCTCCAGGCCGGGGCCACCTGCCTCACCACCCGAGACCCGGAGAAACCCGTAGCAACCCGCACACCCCCACCGATCAGCAACCGGCTCAAGCCCCGACTCGCCACGGCCCTCTTCCGCCGTTATCTGCGCGCCTGTATTCCGACCGGCCCCGACCGCACCTCCCCGCTGGCCGGCGCCCACCCGGAGGCCGTCATCGCCGAGGCACAGCGTGTCGGACAGCGCCACCACCACTGACCGTCCACCGCCCCGGAGGAGCATGTCCCACCCCGCCCCTTACCCGGTGAGGCTGGCCGACGAGATCACCCGCCAGCTCGGCCAGCTCGCCGACCACCTCTCTCAGCTTCCCCCGCCGCAGGCCGCTCAGGTCATCGCCCGCGTGCTCGACCCGGACACCGGAGTCCTCGGCGGCGTCACCCACCTCGTCGCCACCGGCAGCGTGTTCGCCAAGGACCAGGCAGAGCGAGGCGCGCTCCCCGCGGAGGTGTGGCTCGCCCTGGGCCGTGCCTCGAACGAACTCAGCGACGTCACCCTTGACCTGGACGAACACAAAGACACCCTCCAGCGCGTCGGCGCCCAGCCCGCCGCTGCGGCGGCGAAGCCCCCGGCACCCGCACCGCTCGTCGTCCGGCGCCGCCGGTGAAGAAGAAGCAGGGGCAGGGCTGGGGACCCGGGGAACAGGCTGAGCAGCACTACCTCGTCCAGCCCCGTGCCCTGGCTGGCGGCGGCGACGTCCGGCACGTCTCGGAGTTCCTGCGCGCCTCCGGCTGGCGGGACAAGTCCAAGACGGGCGGCCCCCTGCACATGGAGAGCCCGGACCGCACCGTCCGCATCGCCTACGACCCCTACGTTCTCCCCGGCGGATGGACCTTTCACGGCCGGGCGGACGGGGCGAACGGCGAGTGGTCGGCGCACCTGGGCCGGCAAACTCCGGTGGAGATCGTCGCCGGCCTGACCGACGCCCTCACCCGCCCCCGCTCCGCCCACGCCCCCAACGTCTGGGCCCCTCTACAGGAGCAGAACTGGCACACGCGCTTCGAGGGCCAGGACTACATGGCGACGAGCCCCGACGGCACCGCGTGGATGCAGTACCGGCAGAGCCCCGAAGGGGCGGCGATGTGGTGGACCGGAGCGCAGGACAAGCAGGGCAACGGCTGGACGGCCAACTTCACGCCGAACACCCCGATGCACCTGGTGCAAGCCTTCTCCGCCCAACTCGCCAGCCCGGACCCCGTGATGCGCCCGCGCGGACGCGTGCCGATGAGCGCGCAGATCCGTACCTGGTCGGTGTCCGTGAAGCCCTCCCAGCTCAGCGCGTGGCAGCAGGCCCGCATCACGGCCGCCCGCGCCGCCACCTGGGCCCGCAACAGCGCCCGCAGCACCAGGCCGCGCACCAGCGCCCGTCCCTACACCCCGGCCGGAGGCTCACGCACCCGCCGCTGACCGCAACAGCCCCGCCCCGCCCCGAGGAGCCCGATGCCCGCACTCACCCCGGACACCATCCACACCCTGACCGAAACGCTCGCGGACCTCACCGACTACCTGCGCGAGAACCCCGACCCCGCAGAAGCCCTCGCGCTCGTCGAGCCCTTCCTCGACGAGTACACGGGCCTGCCCGTCCAGTTCGCCGACACGCTGCGCGCCCTCGCCCGCGCCGTGCAGGAGAACCCGGACACGCCGCGCACGGCGAAGGGCGACTTGCTGATCACCGAGCTGCGCACGGCCGCATGGGAACTGGCCGACCAGCACACCCTCCACTACGTGCTGGACGATCTCCGTGATCTGTACGGCGGTTCGCCGACGAGCGAGCAGGAGTGCTGCTGGTGCCGCTGAGCGAACGGCAGCTCGCCGCCTTCGCCGACAAGCACGCCACGCAGATCCCGTACGACACCAGCCCCCGCCACCTCGCCGGCCCCGGAGACGCCCGCCACGTCACCCACGGTCTGGCCGCCGCCGGATGGAACACGGTCTCCGACCCCCTGAGCGCCGAGATCATCCTGGCAAGCCCTGACCTTCGCCGCCGGCTCCAATTCGATCCGCAGTCCCGCACCTCGGCGTGGTGGCGGCTACGGGCGGAGCCCGTCGGCACCGAGCCCGGCTGGTACGCCGAGTTCGGCGAACTCGTGCCCGCCGAGGTCCTCGCCGCCTTTACCGACGCCCTCACCGCCCCGCCGCCACAGCAGCCGGACCCGTGGCAGCAGGTGACCTCGGCAGGATGGCACCACGAGCCAGACGGCGCGCGCTCGCCGGACTCCATGTGTCACATCGAACTGCGGCCGTTGAGCGAATTCCACGACCGGTCGTCCTGGCACATCGAGACCCGTGAGCCCGGCCACGGGGGATATTCCGGCCCGCGCATCTGGCACGCCTACCTCGACGAGCACACCCCCGTTCACCTGGTCAGCGCGTTCCTCACCGCGCTGACCGACCACAGCCCGCTCCAGCGCGGCATGTTCGAACGCACCGGCCATTACAGCGCCGTCCAGGAGCCCAGCCCGCTGCGCCCGCAGCAGGTGGTCGACGCCCACGCCACGCGCATCAAGCATCTGCGCGCCCAGGCCCGCTCAGCCCGCCGCCAGCAGACGAAACCCGCGACAACCCCGGCGCACGCCACTACCGCGCAGCCGGCCGCTCGCCGCTGACCTGACAGGACCCCTCCCCATCTCCCGAGACCACCACGCACACCGCGACTTCCTGCGCCACCTCGACCACTACGTGCGGGACAGCCAGAAGATCCTCGACGCCTGGGACGCCTACTCCGACGAGCACACCGACCTCGACGGCTGGCCCTACGACGACCACGCCTACGGCATGCGCAAGAGCCAGCGCGATGCCGACACCGCCGAGGCGTTCGAGCCGCTCCGCTACGGCGCCCGGCACCTGCTGGCCACGGCCGAGACCCAGCTGACCCGACTGCCGGAGAACACGGTTCAGAGCCGCTGGGTCTACCAGCTGGGCGTCCTCCACACGGCCCTCGACCGGCTCGACGAACTGCACGAGCAATGGCTGCTCACCCGCGACGCCCTCCCCGCCACCGCCCAGCCCGGCACGCCCGACTTCGACGACGCCCTCGCCGAACATCACGCCGAATCGTGGAGCTACCTCGACGACTGGGCCACCCACGGCAAAGCGCTCCGAGAAATCAACATCGCAGCCCGCCGGGCCCCTTCACCCCTGGCACCCACACCGGCCCTCGCGCCCTCCCGGCGAACCGCGGCACGGAAGTGACGATGCCCCCGACTCCCGAGACCGTCGAGGTCGACTTCATCACCCCGCGCCGCCTCGCCAGCGGGGGCGATCCCGCCTGGGTCACCGTCCCTCTCCACCGCGCCAGCGGATGGAGTTACGGCGACGACCCCCTGATGCCGCGCGTCCTGCTCTCCAGCCCCGACCAGAAGGCCCTCCTGCGCCTGGAGCCCGACCCCGACGACCAGTGGTGGACCCTGCACCACGCCGCCGAGCCGAACCGGCCCGCCTGGTACGCGAGCTTCGGCGCCCGTACCCCGGTCGAGCTGATCGCCGCGGTCACCGACGCCCTCACCGATCCGGCCCCAGGCGCCGACGCGCCGGGCGACCCGTACCGGACCCTCCGGCAGGTCGGCTGGTCACCGTACGGCGACGACGGCATCGTTTCCCCCGACAAGAGTGCGTACGTCGAGCGGCTGGGAACACCGGCTGATCCTGGAGCCTGGTTCGCCACCGTCACCCTCGGCACGCACCAGAAGGTCTGGCAGGCCCGCTTCGGTGCGCACACTCCGCCACACCTTGTCGCCGCGTTCACCGCCGCGCTCGGCGATCCGAAGCCCTTGCACGGCACCGACAGCGGGCGCAGTCTGCCGACCCTCGACCCGAACGTCGTCACCCGCAAGACCACCGACGTGCTCGCCGTGTACGTCGCCGGCGCGCTGGAAGACCGCGTCCACTCCCTCGCTGCCCGGCACACCACCACGCCGACGGCCCCGACACCCTCTCGGCAAGCGCCGCCCAGGCACGGCCGCAGCCGCTGACCCTCCCCTCCCCGCCCGGAAGCACGTAGCCCTTGCCCCCTTCCTCCTCCAGCAGCAACACCGACGGATACGACCTCGTCCTGCGCCTCCTCCTCGGCGTGCTCGCCGTCGTCGTCCCCCTGTCCCACCTGGCCTGGCTGTCCGGCAACGTCACCGCCTACCTCACCGGCACCAGCTGGGCCCCCTACCAGCCGACCAACGCCCTGCTCCACCCCGAGCAGGTCTGGCCCGCCACAGGAGAAACGTCCCTTCTGATCGGTGCCCGCATCGTCCCCGTTCTCTTGCTCCTCGCCCTCGGGGTGGGGGCGGGCGTCCTGTGGGCCCAGCACAAGAACCGAAGAGGCGGCCGGAAGAAGATCACCGACATGGCCAAGGCCCGGGACATCGAGCCGCTGATGGCCAAGGCGATCACCGACAAAGCCCGCTCCCTGCGCCCCAGCCTGAAGGACAGCAAGCACATCGACGCGAAGGACACCGGCATCCTTCTCGGCAACCTGCAGGGCAGCCGCCACGAGGTACGGATGGGGTTCGAGGACGTCGCCGTCGCGATCATGGCGCCCCGGTCCGGCAAGACCACCTCGCTCGCCATCCCGTCCATGCTCGGCGCACCCGGCCCGGTCCTGCTGACGTCGAACAAGGCCGCCGGCGACGCCTTCACCACCGCCTACGAGGCAAGGGCCCAGGCGGGGGCGGTGTGGACCCTGGATCCACAGCAGATCGCGCATGCCGCCCGCGAGATGTGGTGGAACCCTCTCGCCAGCGCGACCACCTTGGACGGGGCGAACCGGCTGGCCGGACACTTCCTCGCAGCCTCGGTGGACGCCTCCCAGCAGGGCGACTTCTGGTCGAAGGCCGGCAGCAACATCTTGTCCCAGCTGCTCCTGGCCGCGGCGCTCGACGAGCGACCCATCACCGACATCATGCAGTGGCTCGCCTTCCCCGCCGACCGCACGCCGCTGGACATCCTGCGCGACCACGACTTCGCCGCCGTCGCCGCTCAGCTCAAGGGCACCGTCGAGGGCCCCCCGGAAACGAGGGACGGCATCTACGAGACAGCCCGGCAGTACGCCTCCGCACTCCTAAACGCGGAAATCGCCGCGTGGGTGACCCCGCAGAAGGACGTCCCGGAATTCCGGCCGGAGCAGTTCGTCACGTCCACCGACACGCTGTTCCTGCTCAGCAAGGACGGCGGCGGCGGAGCCTCGGCGCTGATCGCCGCGTGCGCAGACTCGGTGATGCGGGCCGCGACCGCCCAGGCCGAACGTGCCGGCGGGCGCCTGGATCCGCCCATGCTGGCGATCCTCGACGAGGCCGCCAACGTGTGCAAAATCAGCGACTTGCCAGACCTGTACTCCCACCTCGGCAGCCGCGGGATCATCCCGATCACGATCCTGCAGTCCTACCGCCAGGGCCAGAAGGTCTGGGGAGACGCGGGCATGGACGCCATGTGGTCCGCCTCGACCGTCAAGGTGATCGGCAGCGGCATCGACGACCCCGACTTCGCCGACAAGCTCAGCCGCCTGATCGGCGACCACGACGTGGAGACCACGTCCACGTCGCACTCGGAGTCCGGCAAGAGCACGTCGGTGTCGATGCGGCAGGAGCGGATCCTGCCCGCTGACGCTGTCCGCGCCCTGCCCAAGGGCACTGCGCTCTGCTTCGCCACCGGCATGCGTGCCGCCATGCTTGATCTTCGGCCGTGGTACCGGGAGCCCGGCGCGGAGGAACTGTCCGCAGCGTCCGCCCGCGCGTCGCAGGCGATCACCGCCCGAGCCGTCGCGAAGCACGCGCCGACACAGTCCGACTTCGGGCTGGCCACGTGATACTCGACCTCTTCGCGGGGCCGGGCGGCTGGAGCAGGGCGCTGCACGTCCTCGGCGTGCGCGACGTCGGGCTGGAATGGGACGAGTGGGCGTGCAAGACCCGGGCCGCGGCCGGGCAGTTGACCATCCGCACCGACGTGGCAATGTATCCGACCTGGCCCTTCATCGGCCGCACCCGCGGAGTGATCGCTTCCCCTCCGTGCCAGGCGTGGAGCATGGCCGGCAAACGCCTCGGCCTGCTCGACCAGCCGCTGGTGCACGCGGCGGTCGAGGACCTGGCCGCCGGACGCGACACCCGCGAACGCCTCCTCGCCGCGTGCCGCGACGAGCGCTCCCTGCTCGCTGCCGAGCCGATGCGCTATCTGTACGCCCTGAACACGGTCGGCGAGCCCGACTGGGTCGCCATGGAGGAAGTGCCGCACGTCCTGCCCTTGTGGAAGCAGTACGCGGCCGTCCTGCGCGAGTGGGGGTTCTCCGTCTGGTGCGGGATCCTCAACGCGGCCGACTTCGGCGTCCCGCAGACCAGGAAGCGGGCGATACTCCTGGCCTCCCGCGTCCGTACGGCGCAGCCTCCTACCCCCACGCACTCCCAACTCGCCGAACCGCAGTCGCTGTTCGGTCCGGGCCGCGCCCGCTGGATCAGCATGGCCGAGGCCCTGGGATGGGGCGCGACCGACCGGCCCGTCCCCACCGTCTGCGCGGGCGGTGGACCCGGCGGCGGACCCGAACCGTTCCCCTCGGGCTCCCGCAAGACGCTGTCCGACGCCCGCGAGCGCGGCACCTGGATGCCCCGGCCGGACGGAGTGGTCCTGCAGTCCCGCCGCGAAGGCGCCGGATGGGCGGCCCGGCACGGCACACGCGAGAACCGAGCCGCCGACGCTCCGGCGCCGACGTTCACCGTTGGGGCGCACCGCTGGTCCTGGTCCCTGCGCAGCAACAACCAGGCAAACGCCACTGTCCGTCCACTGTCCGAGCCGGCTGGCACGCTGTTCTTCGGGCACCGCGCGAACGAGTGCACTTGGATCGCCGAGCCCGCCTCACCGCCGGCCATGGATGTCGACGCGCCAGCGGTTCCTGAGCCGATCCGGATCACCGCCCGCGAGGCGGGCATCCTGCAGACCTTCCCCGCCGACTATCCCTGGGCCGGCAACAAGGGCCAGCAGTTCTCCCAGATAGGCAACGCCGTGCCCCCGCTGCTCGCCGGCCACCTCCTCGCCCCACACCTCGGCGTCACCCTCGACTCCGACGACTTCACCCTCGCCGCCTGATGCCCCACGCCCCCGAACCCGACGAAGACGACCTCGACGCCATCGCCCCGCCCCAGCCGGTGTTCCACGTCGAGCAGGCCCTGCTCGGGGCCCTCCTCCTCGACCCGTACCGCCTGGACGACGTGAGCGGCATCGCCGCCGACTCGTTCTCCACCGCCGCGCACGCTGCCCTGTACGCCGCGATCACCACCCTGCCACTGCCCGACCCTGCCGAGCACGCAAAGAACACCAAGTGGCTCGACCGCGTGCTCGCCGCGGGACGCGAGCAGGCTCGCGGGCTGACCGCCTCGTACCTGCACACCCTCGTCCAGGTCTGCCCCTGGCCCCGCCACGCGCCTGCCTACGCGCGGATGGTCGAGGCCGAACATGCCCGCCGCCGACTGCAGACGGCCGCCGAACGCCTCGTCCAGACCGTCCACGATGTCTCCCTCCCGCACCCCGTCCATGCGGTGCTCGCCGAGGCCGACGCGCTCGCCGCGGTCGTGGACGACATCGCAGCCCGCTTCCCGCCGCGCGCAGGCGTGGTGCCCCGCACCGCGGCACCATCGCCGCCCGTCGCGCCCGACTACACGGAGGCGGTCGAGGAGGAGCAGATGCTGCTCGCGACCGCCACCGCCAACCCCGTCGACAGCGAGTACGTCCGGTGGCTGCTCCCCGACGACCTCACCCTGCCCTTGCACGCCGGCCTGTGGCAGTGCCTGACCGCCCTGGCGCGCCGCCGCGAGCCCGTCGACCCCGTCACCGTCCTGTGGGAGGCCCAGCAGCGCGGCTTGCTGGACGACGGAAGCGAACCGGGCGAGGTGCTCCACCTGCTGGCCGAACCGGCCGGTTCCGTGGAGCACTGGGGCGAGCGCGCCCTGCAGCGCTCCCTCCTGGCCACCGCCGATCGCGCCGGCCGGCGCATCGAGGCGTACGCCGGCGACACGGCGAACACTCCGTTCCAGCTCGTCGTCGGCGCCCGCCGCTCCCTCGCCGACATCAGCGCCGTCCGCACCCGCTGGCAGCACGCCACCGGAACGGTCCCGACGCCGCGACCGCGGCCGGCGCCCACCACCCGTGCCGGCCCGCCAACAACGACGGCCGCGTACACCGGCCGCGCCGCGCGAGCAATCCGATAGCACCCCGCACACGTCGGTGGCCGGATCCGAAGGCCCGGCCACCGGCAGAAGAGACGACACCCCAACGTGACTCCCCCCATCGACGCCCACGTTCGCCTCGACACCCACCCCTCCCATCCAAGCGCCGTGACTGCCGTCCTGACCGGCACCCAGGCCCACGTTGCCCACCTGAGTCTGGAGGCAGCCGACTGGACCGTCGTCGCCGCCAACGTCCTGGTCCTGGTCCGCATCGACCACGAGGAGCCCTACTGGGCCAAGGACGCAGCCGCGCACCTGTCCGCCGACGGCATCACCGTGGAGATCACCCCTCGGCTCCAGGAGGCCATGGACGAGGAATGGACCTGGGCGAACTATCCGATGTCGTGGTGCACCCGCAGCGAAATCCGCGAGGTATCCAATCAGGCGCAGAAGATCCACGATGAGATCCGCCACGGCCAGCTCCTCATCCACGCCCACGCCCACGACGGCCACACCACCGTCGCGGTCGGCACCTACCTCCACCGCAACGGCAAGTCCGTCTACCTCCACGGCGAGGACCACCTGCGCCAGGTCACCGACACCTTCGACTCACCCGCTGGGGCCATGCTCGCCTTCGAGAAGGTCCACGGCGCCGAGATGCGCCCCGGCCCGGCACCCCTGACCGATACCGAACGCGCCGCTGCCGAGGCCCGCGCCCCGCTCTCCCTCACCGCGGTCAAGGCCGAACCGGCCCGTCCGGAGCCGGAGACCGTTCCGGCTTACCTGGCCGATGCCGGTTACCACGACGCGCTCCTCGACGCGTTCATCGACTCCCACAGCGAATGGGAGAAGTGGCAGGCGTTCCCTATTCAATCGGCGTGTTGAAGCCGATCTGACAGGGTGGCGTGATGAGCAAGTGGCGTGTGTTCTGGGTTCCCAAGACGGCGCCGAGCATGTCGCCACACGTGCCCGTGTTGGCGGGGTGGGCAGACCTGGCGGAGCGCGAAGAGTCGACCGGTATCCGACCCGGTGATCCGATTCTGCTTTCGCCGGACTACCGCGTCGACGAGCTCCTCAGCCTGTACACGCGTAGTAGTCCGTTCCGGGGCTACACGAGGGAGACGAAGCGGAACTACATCACGGACGTCTGCCTGTTCCTCAACTTCCTGTGGCTGCACGGGAGGGGCTGGACTCAGGCGGCGGAGTCGGACGTGGACGACTTCCAGTTCTGGCGACGGACGTCGCCCGACAACCCGGTGCGGGTGGGCGGGAACAAGTGGAATCGTGAACTGGCCGCGCTGATGAACTTGTACACGTGGGCGACGAAGCCGGGGAACGAGTTCGTGCCGCGCAATCCGGTGCCGATGCATCAGGTGATGGGCCGTCATGGGCAGCTCGTCGCGGTGCCGGATGGGAAGGCGAAGGATGCCCGGGGCAGCAACGTTCACTGGCTGACGCCTCGGACGTTCCGGCTCTGGGTGGATGTGGGGCTGCGCGGGTACGGCGCTGATGGGCTGCCCGCGCCGGGCTGGGTGGGCCGGCTGGAGGACCGCAACGTTGCATTTGTGCGCTTGCTGGCCTCTTCGGGAGTGCGGCGGTTGGAGAGTGCCTCGCTGTTGACGTTCGAGGTGCCGTCACTGCGCCTGGAGGGCGGCCGTTACTACACGGGGCGGCTGGCGTCGGCGGTCACTCGTTCCAAGAAGGCCCGTACCTACTACGTCGAGGCCGGTGTGGTGGGTGACATCGAGAGCTACGTTGAGTCCTCGCGTGCCGAGGTCATCCGCAGGGCCCAGGTCCGGGGCCGGTACGACGGTGTGCGGGATATGCGCCTGGTCACCAGGGTGAGCCGGGGGCCGAAGCCGACGGTGTACTGGTGCGACCGCCAGGGCGTCACGGGCCGCGTCGCGCTGACGGAGGCTGTCGCGGACGAGCGGATGACGTGGTATGCCGAAGGCCCTGCAGGGCCGGAGCCGTTGTGGCTGTGGCTGAACGAGATGGGTCTGCCGTTCCAGCCGCATTCGTGGAACAACGTCTTCACGGCGGCGAACAGGCGGTGCCGGGCGGTGCTGGATCCGGAGCCGGAGCGGAGGCTGGACCCGCACCGCAGCCTGGCGCCGTATGCGACTCCGCATTCCTGCCGGCACAGTTTCGCCCTCTACATGCTGGTGATCCTGCACCATTTGATGGACCGGCGGTTCGGTCTGACCCCCGAGGAGCGGCGGGACTACCGGCTGCTGTACGGGGATCCGTGGCGGATGGTGCAGGACCTGTTGGGCCATGCATTCCTTGAGACGACCCGCGAGCGGTATCTGGCCCCGGTCGCCGACCTTCAGCTGCGGTCGTTGTTGGCTACCACGCCCCCCTTCCACGACGGTGGGCGGCCGGCACGGGAGATGGATGAGGTGTTCGCGCGCCTGGCGCGTGAAGCCGAGGGCATCCAGGACATCGAGGACAAGCTGCAGGTCACACCGCAAGAGGCGGTATGAGCCGGCGTGGGCGCACGGCGCCGCTGCCGTCAACGCCAGTGCGTAGGCCACCGGTTGTGGTGGGTGACGGGCTCGTCGTCGAGCACCGCGATCGGGCGGGGGCCGTCGCGGTCTACGACTTCCGTGCTCTGCCCGTCGATGATGCCCTGCGCCGGTCGTTGGCCCGGCTGTTCGCCGCGCGGTGCGTGCCGAGCCGGTGGACCTCGCACCACAGCAGCAGGTATTTCTGGCTTCCCTTACAGGCGTTCACCGCGTACCTCGCCGCGCTGGACGCACCGGTTGCCGACCTCGACCAGCTGACGGCGGGGGTGTGGAAGCAGTGGAGGCTCAGCCGGCCGAACACTGTGTTCGGCTACCGCCATATCACCACGGTGCGGGGGCTGCTGCTGGACGATCCGCGACTGTCAGCGGCGACACGTGAAGCTCTTTCCCAACGTGTCCTGGCGCCCAAGGCGAAGGAAGTCTCCTTCCATGGTGCCGAGTTCGACGCGATCGTCACGACGGCGCGGCGGATGTTCCGCACCGCGTATCTGCGGATCACGGACAACGCTCGCCACCTTGCCCAATGGCAGTCGGGGGCGTTCGCTCGCGGCAGCGAGGCGTGGCTGCTGGGTGAGGCACTGGACTGTCTGGCGCGGACCGGTGAGGCACCCCACGACACCAGGGTTCGCCAGCGCGGCAGGGTTCTCGCCCGTTATATACGGGTGCTGGGCGGGGAACGGCCCGAGCATACGTGGCAGCGGCTGTTTTTGACCCGGATGGAGACGGTCGCGCTGGGGGTACTGCTGCTGGCCGAGCACGGCTGGAACCTGTCGGTGATCAACCGTCTGAAGGTGCCACGGGCGGCTCCGGACGCCGACCGCGACGGCCCGCGGATCTACCGGGTCGAGCTGGAGAAGCACAAGCGCGGCATGGGGCGGTATTTCGAGACCCGCAACCTCACCGACGACGGAGCCGCCTCCCCGGGCCGGCTCATCACGCAGGCTCTGGAGGCCACCGTGTTCGCCCGTGCCGCTGTCCACACCCTGAGTCCCGGCACGGACCGATTCCTGATCTGGCGCTCCGCCAGGGCCCCGCTGGACGGCTATCCGCAGGACGAGGCGAGCCGGAAGTCGGGCATCGGAGTGTTCGGGTTCGGTGTCTCCGGCTGTACGGCCAAGACCTGGGCAACCCAACAGGGCTTCTCCTCCTCACCGTTCCGGAGGGGCCGGCGGACGGTGAACACGCTGCACCGACGCGAGCCCGGACAGAACAGCCGGGCCACCCACGACCGCGTCTACGCGCTGACCGATCCCCAGGTCCGCCGGGCTGCGATCCCGGTCATCGCCGAGGCGGCCGAGGCCGTTGTGGCCAAGGCCCGCGAAACCGTGTTCGCCGCCGAACTGCGCCAAAGAGCCGATCCGGCCGATCAGCCGACAGCAACCGCCGACTGCCATGACTACGACAACAGCCCCTATCCCGGCCCCGACGGGGGCTGCGAAGCATCGTTCCTGATGTGTCTGGCGTGCACCAACGCCCGGATCCACCCCGCACACCACAGCCGCCTGGCCCATCTCCATCACGCACTGGACAACCTGCGCACCGTCATGGACCCAAGCCGGTGGCAGAGCGACTGGGGCGACGCGCACGCCCGACTGGAGCACCTCAAGGGCCTGCTCGGCGCCGCGGTGTGGACCCGCGCCCTGGCCGAAGTCACCGACACCGACCGCGACCTCATCGCCCTGCTGCTCAACGGAGACCTCGACCAGTGACGCCCGCCGAAGCCCCTGCTACGACCCTTGTCCTTCCCGGACCGGACACCCCTGTCATCCCCGCCCACCGGATCGTCGACGGCTACATGGGCCCGGTCGCCCGCTACGCGTCGCCGGCCTGGCCGCTGATCCCCATGAACGCCAACCCGGGCGTCACGCACAGCACCATCCACTGGCCCCTGTTCCCTGATGCCTTCCGGGAGGAGATGCGGCTGGCGGCCTGGACCTTGGTCAACGGCGAACTGCCGTCGGTGTTCCTGCGCGAGCGCCATCCCACGTGGCGCTCGCGCCAGGCGCCCAAAGCGCTCTGCCAGACGATCGGGACCTGGGCGCGGCTGGCCGTGTGGCTCACCGACCGCGGCATCACCACGCTGGGCGACTGCACCACGAAGGTGCTGGGTGAGTACGGCCATCACGTTCGCGACAGTGGGGCGGCCCGCATCACGGTGCACAGCGGGCTGTCGTCGCTGACTCGACTGTGGGTCTTCGACCAGCTCAGCGGTCGGCCCAGCGGAATCGGCTGCCCTCCCTGGGAGACCGAAGGGGTGGACGACTATCTGCCGCCGGCGACGGCGGGCGGTGAGAACGCCACCGAGGCGATCGCCGAGCAGACCATGGGCCCCCTGCTCGTGTGGGCGATCCGCACGGTCGAGGAGTTCAGCGGCGACATCCTGGCCGCCTGGGCCGAAAGGAACCGTCTGCGCGAAGCGGCCACCGCCAACGTCGCCACGCCCGCCTCACGGGCCGCGCTCAGGGCCTTCATGGACCGAATCGATGTCGGCCAACTGCCCATTCCGACCACAAATTGGCTGGGCAGAACCACGCCTGCGGGCGCCTACATCGCCGCGCTCACCGGCGCCTCGCTCAACCACGTCTACAACGCCTCCCGTGATCGAGGATGGCGTCAGGCCGCCCTGCGCCGGCCCGGCCCCTGCCCGCTCAGCGTCCCAATATCCGGACTGCTCGGCGGGACCGCGTGGCGAGAGGCCATCGACTACACCGAAGCAGCCTTCCTGATGCGCCAGTTGGGCACAGCGTGCTTCATCGTCATCGCCTACCTGACCGGGATGCGCCCCGGCGAGGCGGCCGGACTGCGCAGCGGCTGCTGCCCCGACGCGGAGCCGGACAGTGCAGAGCCGCAGGGATGCCACTTGATCACGAGCACCGTGTACAAGACCGCCCGGGACGCGGACGGCAACCACCGATCGGAGGGTGAACTCCGTGATGTTCCCTGGGTGGCCATCGCCCCGGTCGTGAACGCCATCCGTGTCCTGGAGCGCATGGTCCCCTACGGCGAACTGCTCTTCGACCACCACGCCCACGACCTGCGCGGCACCCGGGCCGGCACCGGCTCCCTCACCGTCCACACGCTGGGTGTCCGGGTGGAGGACTTCGTCACCTGGGCCAACGAGGAGGCAGCCTCCCATGGGCTTGTTCATGAAGTCATCCCGCCGGATCCGCACGGCAAGATCGGTACGGAGCGATTCCGCAGGAGCCTGGCCTGGCACATCGCCCGTCGCCCCGGCGGGCTGGTCGCTCTCGCGATTCAGTACGGCCATCTGCGGACTTCCGTATCAGCCGGCTACGCCGCGCGCAGCCGGGACGGCATCCACGACCTCCTCGACGTCGAGACTGCCCGCGCCACCATCGACACCGTCGCCGACCTGGACGCCGATCTCGAGGACGGCATCGGCATCTCCGGGCCGGCTGCCCGCCGGGCCATCAAGGCCGCCGCCACCGCTCACCAGTACACCGGCAACGTCATCACCGCCCGGCAGGCCCGCCAGATCCTCGCCAACCCTCAACTGGCCGTCTACGACAACCCCAACACCCTGTTGATGTGCGTCTACAAGCGCGACAAGGCCCTGTGCCACCGCGGCATCAAGGACGCCCCCAGTCTCGACCAGTGCGCCCCCACCTGCGCGAACATCGCCCGCACCGATCGGCACGCCGCCGGTCTGCGTCGCCGCGCCACCGTTCTTGATCGGCGGGCTGCCCAGGTTCCCGGCCCGTTGGGCGAGCGGCTGCGCAGCAACGCCGGGCGTCTGCGCGACCTTGCCGACGCCCATCGCCGCACCCGCATCACTGTCCAGGACGGCACCGGATGAGCCCCGCACCCGACGAACGCGACCGAATCCGCGCGGCCATGGAGCGCATCCTGCAGGGCACACCGCAGTACTCCAGTGGTGCTCTGACGATTGTCGCCCTGGCCGAGGAAGCCGGCGTACCCCGCAACGCGCTCACCCAGCGCCACCCCGACCTCAAAAACGACTTCTACGCGCAGGTCAGGGCCCGCGGACAGATGCCGGATTCCGAGATCCGCCTGCGCAAGCAGATCGTCAAGCTGAAGGAACTCCGTGCCAAGGACGCCACAGAGTTGGCGCAGCTGCGGGCCGACGTCGATCACCTCGTCCGCGCCGTCAACCAACTGACCGCGGAGAACCGGCAACTGCGCGGCGCACTGTCACAGCCCAGCTCCCCGGTCAGAGCACTGCCACCGTAGGCGCGGCCCAATGAGCGTGATGCAACTTGAAAGCCGCTGGTCATCTGGGCTGGTGTGAGGCTGCGACCGGATGCTCGGGCTGGTCACGGCCGGATGCCTTCAGCGAAGATCATCCGTCAGTAGCCGATCCTCGGTGTTCGTCAGCACGAGCAGGACTCGCAGCAATGAGCTCGCGATCCAGGCCGCCCTGAACGACGACGGCTCGGACAGGCTGCGGTCAGCCGGTCCGAGCCGTCGTCGTTCCTGCTACTCGTTGCGTGCCGTTTCGGGTCCCGTGATCCGCCTGAGCAGCGGCATCGTGGATGCGATGACCCCCAGCGAGGCGACGAGCCCGGCGAGCACGATCGCGTAGTACTGGATCCCCGGTGCCTGGATCGAGTACCGGAACTGCGCCTGCACGAACAGCTGGGCGGCCAGGAAGCCCATCCCGATCGCCACTACGGCGACCACCAGGAGCGGGACCGCGCTCTCCAGAAGCACCACCCGCCGCAGCACCCCGAGCTGTGTGCCGGTCAGCCGCAGCAGGCTGAAGGGTCGCTTGCGCTCGCGCAGCCCCCCGGCCACGCTCACCGCCAGGCTGCAGCCGGCGATGGGGAAGCTGACCAGGATGACCACGTTGGCCAGTTGCTGGTATCCGGCGAGCTGTGCGCCGCTTTGGGCATGGTCCTCGCGGACGGTCCAGGGGACGTCGCGGTCGGGATACGTGTTCGCGAGGATGGTGCGCGCGCGTTCGATCGCCGACGTCGACCCGTTGGTGGCCACGACGATCTCCTGGACGGAGAGGCGGGCGAGGCGCTGGGCGGAGATGTCGGCGGCGGGCCATGCCGTGGGCCAGTGCATCCAGTAGTACGTGCCGAAGCTGCCGTAGTTCTGGGTGACCGACGCCGCTTGGGCTCCGGAGGCGCATGCGCTGTGGGCCGGCATCTTCGCGAGCTCGGTGCACGAGGCCAGGCCGGCCACCGGCGGTGTCCCGGTGCCTTGGGGGCCGTGATAGGCCGGGTCCGTGGTGCCGAGCGGGTTTGAGTGGATCATGAGCACGCCTTTGACGCCCGGTACGGAGTTCAGGTTGCCGAGCGCGGCCTTCGAGAGCGGGGGCACGCCGCCATTCTGACGCCCGGTAGTGGAGTTGAAGCCTTCGGTGTAGTTGGCATCCAAGGCGCCGGCGACCGTCCGGCTGGCCTGCGGGATGCTGCGCTCGGCGTTCAGCGAGCCGATGATCCCGACGGCAGCGCTGGTGACACACAGGGCGAGGACCAGCCCGCTGACCGCGCGGAAGCCGGCTTTCGGGTCGTCCGCGAGCCGTCGGCCCGCGACGAGCAGCGCGGGGCGGCTGGTCTGCCGTGCCAGGAGGCGGGCTCCGACCATGGTCAGCCAGGGTCCGGCGATGACGAGTCCGGTCAGCACCAGCAGGATTCCCGGGACGAAGACCCAGATCTGGCCGTTGGTGCTCCTGGGCACCCGGCCGATGGTGTACGAGAGTTCGGCGATGCCGACGGCCAGCGGGATCACCCGGTAGACCCGCGGCGGGCGCGGCGTGACGCGCCGGGTGACCCCGAGCGGGGAGACCTGCACGCGGCGCAGAGCAATCCGGGCCGCGATGGCCGCCCCCACCGGGACGGCGACGGAGACGAGCAGGATGTCGCCGGTCCGCAGCGTGAGGTCGCCGACGAAGTACGGCGTACTCGTGAGGTTGACCAGGGCCAGCTGCGTACGGAACAGGTAGAAGAGGCCGAAGCCGACGGCCGTGCCGACGAGCGCGGCGAGGGTCGATTCGACGGCGGAGAGCATCGAGATCTGCCGCGGTGTGGCGCCCACCAGGCGCATCGCGGCGAAGCGCTGCTCGCGGCGGGCGGTTGCCAGCCGGGTGGCCGTGCCGATGAGGATGAGCACCGGGAAGATCAGGGCGGTGCCCGCGACGGAGAGGATGAGCTTGATGCCCCTGCTGTCGATGCCCGCCCTGACCGTGCAGTTCGTGCCGTTGCAGCTGCTGGGGGGCGCGGTGGTGATCGTGGTGACCTGGGTGGCGTCGTGCTGCTTCGCGAGCTGGTCGGGGCGGTGGCCGACGACGATGACCAGGGAGTCGGGGCCCGGGAGCCCCGCGTTGCCGACCGTGCCGACCTGGTTGCCGGGGTAGCGGTCGGCGAGTTCGGCGGCCGGGGCGGAGTGGAGGAGCTTGTCCAGGGCCGGTGAGGCGTAGAACTCGCCCGGTCCGGGAAGGCGCGAAAGACCCCGTGGGACCGGGGAGTTCGGGCCGGTGGCGGCGACGTCGACGCGGCCGATGGTTTTGCCGTCGAAGTGGTCCGCCCTGAGCAGCCACCACAACGGGTCGGTGTCTGCCTTCGCTGCCGACTGGCTCGATGTCCTCGTGCCGGAGCCGGTGTTGAGCCAGGCGTTCCGGCTGTTCTGGGTGGCGGTGGCGTTGATGGCCGCCAGGATGCTCAGCAGCAATCCGACGCCGAGGGCGACGGCGGCCACGATGACGGCGAGGCGGGCGGCAGCCTCCCTGCCGCCGCTCAGAGTGAGGCGCAGGCCGAGGCGGATCACGAGGTGAGCCGTTCGACGAAGAGCGGCGTGACCTTGCCGTCGCGGACGATGACTTCACGCTTCGCGAAGGCGGCCACCCGCGGCTCGTGGGTGACGAGGACAACGGTGGTGCCCTCCTCCCGTGCGGAGGCGACCAACAAATCCATCACGTGCTCGCCGGTGAGAGAGTCGAGCGACCCGGTCGGCTCGTCGGCGAACAGCACCTTGGGCCGGGAGACCAGGGCGCGGGCCAGGGCGACACGCTGTGCCTGTCCGCCGGACAGCTCGCCCGACCGGCGCCCCTCGAGACCGTCCAGGCCGAGCCGCCCGAACCACGATCGGGCCTCGGCCAGCGCGCTCGCCCTGCGGGACTTCGCGAGCAGCAGCGGCAGGGCGACATTCTCCTCGGCGGTCAGCTCGGGGACGAGCTGACCGAACTGGAAGACGAAGCCGAACCGGTCCCGGCGCAGCGCGCTGCGCTCGGGCTCGCCCTGGGTGTCGACGCGGCGGCCGTCGAACCAGATCTCGCCGGAGTCGGGGACGAGGATCCCGGCCAGGCAGTGCAACAGCGTGGACTTGCCGGAGCCGCTCGGTCCGGTGACGGCGAGGATCTCACCGGCACGGGCGCAGAGGTTCGCACCCTGCAGCGCGGGCGTCTGCCCGAACGACAGGACAGCATCACGCGCTTCCACGAGGAAGCCTTCGTCCGCACTCACGAGCGCACCTCCGCTGTCAGAGCGGCGAGCCGTGCCACGGTCTGGTCCATCCACCGCAGATCGGCCTCCAGGTGGAACACGCCGTGATCGGCCAGCAGCGAGTCGATCGTGCTGCCGGTCCGGCGCAGTTCGGTCAGCTCCCTCATCCGCTCCATGTGGGCGGCACGCTGGATGTCGAGGTACACGCGGGGGTCGCGCTCCAGCAGCACCGCCAGTACGACCTTGGTGAACAGCACCGTCTGCAGGTGCGGTTCACCCTCGACCGGCTCGGTCAGCCAGGTCTCGACCTGCGTGACCCCAAGCCCGGTGATCACGTAACGCTTACGGTCCGGCCCCGAACCGGGCCCGGTCTCGCCGACCTCGACCTTCCCGTCACGGGCGAGGCGCCCCAGGGTCGAGTAGACCTGCCCGGCGGGCAGCGGCTTACCCCGGCCGAAATAGGTGTCGTAGTCGCGCTTGAGGTCGTAGCCGTGGCTCGACTCCCGTTCAAGGAGTCCGAGGAGCGTCAGAGGAACAGTCATACCTCAGTATCTACACTCAGTATCTAGCTGGCGTCAACGGACGGCTTGACCCGATACCAGGCTGGGATTACGTGAAGACAGCGACGGTCGGCCAGGGGGTGCGGGCCCCTGGAAGCACATGACCAGGGTGGGCAGGCCGGTGCGGTCACCTTTGGGCGGAGCTCTCACCGAGCGTTGTGAGCGGCTTGGTGCGGCAGGGCCTTGTAGCCGATGATGAGTACGGGGTTGCCCCGGGGACTCAGAACAGCTTGTTGATCGGCTCCAACCTGAACGCCGACGACGCGGACCCCGCCGCCTCCTCCGCCACAGTCCGCCCCGCGGTGCCTCACCTACCAACGCACGGCGCACTTCGCCGGCTGTAGAACGCGCCTTCGGTGTCTCCTGTGGTCCTGCGCAACCGTGGACGGGAGGGGAACGAACTGGGCCTTGGGCCAGTGGCACAGGCCAACGGCACTTCAACACGCAGAACTTGACAGGGAACGGACTTGGTCGGACGAGACAACCCACGCCATCCACGAGTCGCAGACCCTGCGCATCGAGCGCGTCCACGAAACCCCCGCCCACGAGACCGCGTGGACCGTAGCCGCCTACGAGACACCCGTCTCCGACCGCATGTGGGTCCTCACCGCGACCGGCGCAACCCCAGCCCCAGTGCTGCAGGAGCTGCTGACCCACCTCGCCGACGGCGACAGCTGGGACACAGCCATCGGCGCACCCGTGGACGAGAAGATGGTCACCGCGGCCACCCAGCCGCTCTCCGACGCCGGATGGAAGCACACCGTGGACGGGCGATGGATCCGCTGGACATCCCCCGACGGGGACGCGGGCGTCCAGTTCGACGCATTCACCGCACAGCACCCGAGTCAGAACCTGGCCACCTGGACCGTCTGGGCCGGCCCCGGTCCGGACCGTCCCACCTGGGCCATCACCGCGTCCCCGCACACCCCGAGTTCGCTGCTGGCCGATCTCTCCGAGACCCTCGCCCACGAGACCGGCACGCGCCAGGCCCAGCCGGGCCGCGAGCACAGGACCCGCCTCGCCACCAGTGCGCCAGCCGCTCCGGCGGTCGCGGCCAGCCGAACCGCCAGCCGTTCACGCTGATCATCGGCGCGCACGAGCGGGGCAACATAGCGCGGGATCGCCGGTTGGCCAAGCCGGCGATCCCGCGCACCATAGATAGTCCACCGCCACCCCCCGCCCGCACGTCGAAAGGCACCCACCCACGACCGCACATACGGCACGAAGCGCAGCCCGCCAAGTCGGCGGCAGCGACATCCGATCACGCCGCCGCGTAGCTTGCCCGGAACAGATCCCGCGCCCGCTCCACGTCCATCGGCGTACGGAGCTGTACCTCCAGATCACCCGTCCCGTGGTGACCGAGACCGGACACGTCCCGGGTGAAGCCCGGAACAAGGTCGACATCCTTCGGGTCGACCTTCAGGTAGACCAACAGCTTGCTTCGCTGCGGAGGGCACAGGCAGGCGAAGTTCCGCAGCCGCTGATACGCCCGGTACTGCTTGCGCTCGACGCGGTTCACACCGTCCCCGAGCCCGAGCAGTACCTCGTCGACCGCGCTCGCCAGCTCCATCATCGCCGCGCCCTGGACGTCGGCCGCCGCCCGGGCAACCCCCTGGCGCCGTGCCCGACGGGCCACCTGCGTGCCGCCGCTCACGGAGGCCACGGTCTCAAGGCCGAGCAGGTCGCTGCCGAAGAGTCGGTAGCGGACCAGGTCGATCGATCGACGGTGCTCGCGCACGGCATGCACGTCGTAGCGGGTGAAGTCGCCGGCGATGCAGATCAGGCGCGGGCCGCTCCAAAGGACCTGGGACGCGGCCGTCGCCCCGAGCCGGTCGCGGACCAGGTGCTCGAACTCGGCCCGGTGGTCCATCAGCCACGAGAGGTAGAACAAGCCCTGGTGGATGACGCCGGGGTCGACGCCGCGCTTGGTCTCGACGATGACCGGCGACCCGTTCTCGTCCAGCCCGAGCAAGTCGATTCGGCCCCCGTGGACCGGCCCGGTGCTGTACTCGCTCGCCAGGAACCGGACGCCCAGCAGTGTCTCCATGTGCGCCTCGACGAGGCCCTGCACATCTGCCTCGACCTCAGCAAGACGCGGCGTGACCTCGGTCACGCCGCTTTTCGTTGTGTCCGTACGAAACAACTTCAAGCCGACCACCCCCGCTATCGCATCGGAGATCAACAACGTCGGGTGGGTCGAGATTTGTTTCCGCAACGACCGTTAAGCCTGTGAAGAGCGTGTGCTGAACGGCCGAGCGGCGGGATCAGTGGACCCCGGTGCACGAACAGACGCCCCTCCGTGCCCGCGCGTCGCGTCGGCATCCAGCACGAATCCAGCATGGTACGGAGATGAGGGGTGATGGCAGGTGACGAGAGGTCAGAAAATCCAGCACCTATCCAGCACGGTAAAAATCCAGGGGTCTGACCCCGAAGACCAGACCCCATTTGACCTGCGTGTTTGCCAAATCAGCGAAGTAATGTCAAGTCACCGGCTAGACATTGAAGCGGAACGTTGAGTGCAGTGCTCCCACCTGCGGGAACAGGCTCTGGGCTGATCGTATCCAGCACCGTCGGGCCTCCTCCAGCGCATCCAGCACCACATGGTCTGGCGCCAGCAGGCCCTGGGGCGCCGGCCGCATGGCGTTCTGCAGGATCTCCCGGCATCGGCTCCACAGGCTCGGGGCACGAGGTGTCCGTAGATGTCGACGGTGACCTTGATGGACCGATGCCCAAGCCAGCGGGAGACCTCATGGATGGGGATGCCGTTTGCGAGCGCCGTCGAGGCGAAGAAGTCCCGCAGAGTGCGCGGCGTGTACTTCGGCCGACCCTGGCTGCCCACCAGCCCTGCGGCGAGGCATCCTTTCCTGAAGTGGTAGTCGTACGTCGACGCGGTGGGCATCACTCCCTTACCGCGGTTGCGGAGTGCGAAGAACACCGACAGTTGCCGATGCTTGCCGGACGGACTGGTGAAGTCAACGGGCGCCGGAGGCGTTCGGAGGCGCACAACAACGACATCAGGGCCTCCCGGCACTGCTCGGTTGGATTCGCATCCTCGAGCTACCGAGCCCCGTCTTCATACGCGTACGACGGGAAGATCACCCCGGCGAAAAACCTGTTCGACCCGCACGTTCCATGATCGGTTCAGATACGGCTTCTCACGGCCGCAGAGCCTCGTCGAGGTAGTCCTGGACCGGCTCGAATAGCCCATACGGAACGTACTGTGGGATCTCGCTGTGCGCAGCCCAGGCCAGGCCGGCCACTTCTTCATCACTCGCGATGACCGCCTCGCCGCTGACGGCTCGGCATGCGATGTAGTAGATCTTCCGGCCCGTCACAGGGTGAACCCGTTGTCCCAGCACACTGGTCGGAGTCACCAGGAGCCCTGTCTCCTCCTGGGTTTCACGCACTGCAGCCTCTTCGGGAGCTTCGCCAGGCTCGATCTTCCCTGCCGGGAACTGCCACGAAAGTGCTCCTTCCGCGACTCGTCGCCGCACGAGCAAGACTCGCTCGTCCTCAACGACGATGGCAGCGGCGACTGCTGTCTGGGCCTCGATCGTCACGGAGATTCCCCTACCGTCATGCCTGAATCAGCGCGTGAGTTCCACTAGGGCGTGTTCTGAGTTGAGATCACGGGAGGGCTGGCAGGCTGCGTAACCAGAGGATGGATCCGCGCAGGTGGAGTCCTGCGGCGTAGCTCTCGGGTGTCTTGTCGTAGCGGCTGGCCAGTCCCCGCCATTCCTTGAACTTGTTGATGGCGCGCTCGACCGTGTTGCGATCTTTGTAGAGCGTGGCGTCGTGGCTGACCGGGCGGCCGCCGGAACGTCCCTTCTTCCTGCGGTTGGCGGCCTGGTCGGTCTTTTCCGGGATCACTGCCTTGATGTTGCGTCTGTGCAGGTGGGCGCGGTTGGCGCGGGAGGAGTACGCCTTGTCTCCGGCGACCGCGTCCGGCCGTGTCCTGGGGCGGCCGACCGGGACGCGCACCTTGATCTTCTTGAGGACCGGGATGAAGCGCGGGCTGTCCGCGGACTGCCCGGGGGTGAGGATGATGGCCAGCGGGCGGCAGCGTCGCTCGACGGCGAGGTGGACCTTGCTGGTGAGCCCGCCCCGGGAGCGGCCCAGTTCGGCGGCCCGCAGTCGGGCCCTGCGGCGTCGGCGCACGGCGCGGCGCTGTTCCCGCTCGGGGTCCTCCCTGTCCGCGGACCCCTCACCTACGGGGTTGTTTTGCCCCTTTGCTGCAGCCCCTTTTCTTCCGCCACGGCCTTCTCCAGGTCCTCAAGGAGCTCCGGGTCGACGACCATGCCCGCCGCGTGGTGATGCGCGCGGGCAACGGTCGAGTCCACGCTGACCAGGCTGAGATCGACATCGTCGCGGGCCGCCGCCTCGGCGATCATCGTTTCCATGAGGGCCTGGAAGACTTCGCCATGCGCCCACATCCGGAACCGGTCGTAGATCGTCGACCAGGAGCCGTAGCTCTCCGGCACATCCCGCCAGGGGCTGCCGGTGCGGAACCGCCACATCACCGCGTTGAAGTAGCTGCGCAGGTCAGGGATCGGTCCGAACGCCCCCAGCGGCAGGTGCGGCTCGATCAACTCCCACTCGGCATCGGTCAGATCACCACGAGTCACGCGACCGGTCTACCGCAGCCAGCGCCCTCCTGAAGCGGGAATGACCGATCCCGTGATCTCAACTCAGAACAGGCCCTAGTACGCTAGGCAGCCCCGGACCGTTCGAGAGCGTCCACCGTTCCCTGCGCCAGGCCGACGATGACGTCGGACTTTAGGGTCCGGAGCGCCGCGACGGCCCCTTTGGAAGTATGCAGTGAGATCGGCGAAGGGCGTCATGGGGTCCCACAGCTGGTCGCCGACGAGGCGACGATAGTTGAGGTCGCCCTTCATGATGCTGAGCGTGGCGCTCGCGAACTCGACACGAAGGTCCTCGGGCATCTCCTCATACGCAGCGGAGCGCAGGAGAACGGGTGGGTGCGGACCTCCAAGCTTCCTGCCGCCATGGCCTTCCACAGTCGGACACCGATCCGACCAGCTTCACCCGTCGCCTCGGTGAGGCGAAGGAGGCAGTCGACGACATCAGCCGTCATCGCGTCGGAGACGTACTGGGGCTAGGGCTTGACGTGAAGCACGACCCGTTCGGCGTGCCGGTGTTCGAGGAGGTGATCAATGAGGTAGCCATGAGCGCCACCCCGAGCACCATCACCGGATGCCGTCGATCATCGAGCGGGGAACCGCAGCCCGTCATCTTCGTACGTCGCGGAAGACCTCGGAGGGCTCATCGCCGAGCAAGGGATTGCTCTCTTTGGGGGAAGGAGGAATGAGCTGCACGCTGCACTGCGATAGGAATCAGTGTCGAGTGATGCGTATCGCTCTTCCGTCGAGAATTGAGGGTGACCTTGCCTGGCTCTGACGTATTGGTCAGTGCGCATGATCTCAGTGCTCCCCAGCGCTTGGCCCTGGAGGCATGCGTGGTTGCGGCGGCGACCCTCTCGACGGCTGAGGGGGAGGCCAGGGCCAAGTTGAGTGTCTTGTTCGAGTGCCACGGCAGGTATTTGCGGGCGTATGGACCCGGCGCGGGTGCATTGCGGTTCGGTGAGTTTCGGCGTGGGCTGTCAGGTCCGCTGGAGGAACTACTTCCTGGAAGCCGAATTCCCAAGGATCTTCAGGGCCTTCAACTGCTGGATGAAGAGGGGCGGGCCTCTGCAGCCTTGCTGCAGCTGGCGTTCGAGGAGCTCCCTCTCGGATCGGCACCCGGGCTCGATGTGGACATACAGCATCTGCGCAGTGTGATGCGTGCTGTGTCGAAATATCGGCCGGGCACGGCCCTGCATCGACTGTCACCAGAAATCGTTCAGCACTGTCTCGTCATGGCATTGATGGCTGCCGGGCAGGACCAGTACGTCGCAGGACGCGAAAGGCTGATCCTGGCCCCGGTGCAGAAGCGCCGAGCGGTAGCCCGTTTGCCCCACGTGCTGCGTCAGTTGGGCGTCTACGCCGAAATTCCTGCTGACCGCAGCTTCCTCGGCTGGTGTGCGCGCTGCCCATTCTGCCAGTGGACGATGCACGCGTTCCCAGACCGGGACGGCGGCGCCGCCTTCCGATGCGCTTGGCAAGAGCATCGGGACCGCGGTGCGGAATTCGGCATGCGGGTCACAGATGCAGGGCCGCGCCTCGCCTATAGCGGCGAGCTGCGCGTGAACCTTCCCCAGCCGCTGCTCGCGGAGGAGCACCTGGCTCTTTCCTACGGACTGTGGTTGTGGATCACTCTGCCTGGCCTTTTCGAGGTCGCGCTGCGCGACAAACTCATCGATCTAGGCGCAGACGTTGAGCTCTGGCCGTTCGGTGATGCCTACGACCTTCACGTCACCAAAGGGGGACTGACCTGGCGGCTGGACGCCAAGGTCTGGAAGGACACGCATGGCCTTGCTGAGTCGTTGCGCGCGAAGGAGGCGTCAGTCCCGCGCATGTTCATCGTGATCCCTGACCACCTCAAGGGATTCGTACAGCTGTTGGAGGGCATCGTGGGGCCACTCGGCTGGAAGGTGTTGACCGAGGGCCGTCTACTTACCCAGGTAGCGGCGGCATGAGCGGGCTCGTCGCCGCACTCGCGCTGGCCGAGCACTATTTCCCGACGAAGGACGAGGAGTCCTCCGCCTTTGTCGTGGACCTGGACCAAGCGGCGGGGCTCTTGTCCGGACGTTTTCCCGCTGCCTGGAGGGCCTGGCACTCCCTGCCCTACCCCGAAAAGCAGCGCGTCGGGCGCATGCTGCGCCACCGGGCGCCGGAGCTGGCCAGCTACAGCCGCATGCGCGAGCAGGTGTCGGAGCTGCTGGCCCACGATGACGACAACCTGATCAAAGCCTGCTACCGGCCCGGCCAGATGGACGCGTCCGGTCGGCTCCTCACCCTGGTGCCCGTCCACGGCCAGGCTCCGCTGGAGGTCGCCGACCGCGCCTTGGACCAGGCGGAGCGTACCCAGCGAGGCTCAGCCAAGGTTCGCGTCGCGGGGAACGGCCGATGGCAAGCCTCTCTGGGCGGACGTGCCATCCAGGTGGATTTCACCGCTGAAGGCAAGCCTCGTTACAACCCGCCGCAGTTCACCACCCAGGTTGCATGTCTCGACCTCATGGTGGACTTGGACGCCCTGCTGCTGACCGCGAGCCTGATGGACTCCATTCTTCCCGGCCCCGCCTACCGTCATAGGCAGTTGCACGTGTTGCTGAGCGTGGCCATGGGGTACCGGGAGGGCGGACACTGCACGGCAAATCTGCGGGCTGGCGCGCTGCTGCATCTGAGTGCGCCTACCGGAGCAGGCAAGAACGTCCTGGCTGAGGTGCTGTGCGTCCACCTGGCCCTGCGGGGATACACAGTGACCTTCGTGGTGGGCGAGAATGACGACGTCTATGTCGAGGCCGCCACCATCGACAAGGCGTTGGCCAAGCTCAGCGGCCAAGGCGATACGTCGCGGCTTCGCTGCACGCCGCTGACGTCACCTCACGGCCGCCATGAGTTCACGCTGAAGAGCGTCAAGGCTGACAACGACGGCGTCCCCCTGAGCCTGCTCGGCTCCAAGGTCTTGGATCGCATCGACCAGGCCGGCTACGGATGTCCGGTCAGCGACATGGTGGAGGTGAAGCCGGGCATCCGCGGCGGTCAGGAGCCCTGCCGCACATGGGTACGACCGGGGCTTCCGTCCGACGTTCCCAACCCCCGCCACCTGTGCCGCTACGTCCAGGACTGCGGCAAGTTCGACCAGCTCACCGCAGCCGCCACCGCGTCGGTGATCGTCACGAACCACGCGTTTCTTCTGTCCGGCCGTATCTCTGTGCCCGTCGCCATCGACGGCGTCATCCGCAGCAGCATCAGCGCGCAGGAGTTGTTGCTCCGGATCTCTCACCAGGTCACAATCGATGAGGTCGACCAATTCCAGGCCGCCGGTTTCACTCAGAACACCAAGCAAGCGGTCCTGGCCGATCACAGCAACCGCACCACGGTCCTGCGTGATCTCGAAGCTGACATGGATCACGTCGCACCCGCAGTCTCCCTGGCCTTCCGCCGTCCCGTCACCCGCATGAAGTACCTGGCCGAGCAGTTCCTCGACCTGGTTGCGGAATCCGTTATCCGCCCCGAGCCCCATGAAGCCCGCCTGTTGGCCGCTGGCGAAGACGCCCGCACCGTCTCTCGCACCCGCCAGTACCGTCGGCACTGGTACCAAGCCAGTCGCTACGACCGCGATCTGCTTGAACTCCTCATCGGCGTTGATCCCGACGACCAGGCCAACGCCACTCAGCGCGAGGAGCTCACCGCACTCATGCCCGCCACCGCGGTACGGCCCAAGGACCGCATCCCACCCGATCGACTGCGCCCCGCCCTGCGTCCCGTTCGACGCCTGCTTGAAGACATGCTCAGCCTCGATGAGCGGGAAGGCTCCCAGAGCGAGAGCCACGCCTCCGCCATCAAGGAACAGCTCCGAGAGTGCCTGCTAGCAGCCCTCCAGGAGAACTTCCCCTTCGATGCGGAAGCCTACGGTGAGGACAAGGAATTCTGGGCCGAGAACCTGCCCGACGACCGTGCCGAACACGAGCGCTGGGTTCAGATCCAGACGGCCGGCGCCCTACACAGCCTGATGATGAAGACGTGGCTGTCCACACTTCAGCGTTGTGTGTTCGAACTCGCACGCAAAGCCGATGAGCTCCGCGAATCCGGGCTGCGCTCGGCACAGAAGCTCGCAGATGAGACCGGCCTATACGACGGCGCTACCATCGTTCCCTACGGCCCGCTCGGCCACTTGATCATCGGGTTCCGTATCGACGGCATCGACGACCCCTCCGGCCGGCCCCGGCTGACCCTTGAAATGCTGCGGGGCGACCCACACATCCACACCGCCTACCTCGGTGACGTAGTCGCCCTGGCTGCCGCCGACCACCAGCGAGCAGTCCTGGGCATGTCGGCTACCGGGTTCTTGCCCCGGGCCGCCGCCACGCACCTGATCGTTCCGCCGACCTGGTGGATGTGTGACGACAATGCCGGCCGCATCGACTTTTTCGCCAGCACCCCACAGCGCAACGGATCTCCCATCGCCGTGGGCGGGACGCGTCTCTCCGAGCGTGAGGACAACGTCTTCAACCTGGCCTACGCCTGGGCCGACGAACTGGCCGTCTCACTTGCCCGACTACGCGCTGACCCCGCCACGCGTCATCGTGCCCACGGGCTGGTGGCCACCAACTCCTATGTTCAAGACCGCATCTTCGCCCACGGTCTCCACGAAGGGCTGGTGCGCGACGGCATCAGCATGAGTATCTTCGCTGCCGAGTCCGACGACCCTGGCGTCACAGCCAAGCTGCCCCGCATCCCCGAACAGATCGGTCGCATCACCCGCGACCGCTTCGTCGACCTGGTCGCCCTCGATGGTGACGTGATGGTCGCACCCCTGTCGCGCTGCGCACGTTGCCTGAACGTACTCGCTGAAGGATCGGATGGCCGCCGAGAATCAGCCATCGGCCTCATCGCCCTAGCTATCCGGCCCGTCATGCCGCTGGATTCCCCCGCGGACATGGCCGCCAACATCGCAGGCCATGTCTACCGGCACATGCAGCCCGACGACGACCTCGCCCGCACTCTGCGCCACGCTCGAGCCCTCGCGATTCAACGCATCCAGCTCCTGCTCGGCTCGCCCAAGCGATTCACCGCATTGCATCCGGACCTCAAGTGCGACCTCGTCGCCACCGTGGTCGGAAACATCACCCAGCTGGCCGGCCGTGGTCGCCGCGGACAGACCGACGTCGAGTTCCACTTCCTCGACGGCGCCTTCCACGACACCAGCTGGGGAAGTGACCTGCCCGCACTCCTCCGCATGTTGTACGAGTCCTACACCGAGGACGAGCTCCTTTGGACCGGTGCCATCCATGGCAGGACGGCCGAGAGCTTCCTCCATTACGCGGCTGCCAGCCCCGACCTGATCACCCGACTGAACCGGGGCCGCAGCCTCACCTCCACAGGAGCCGGTCATCACTAGCGAACCTCCTCCCTTCCGCGGAAAGCGTCTGCGCCAGCTCGCCTACCGCATCACCTCGACCGACTGCGGTCGCATCGTCACCTACGTCCTGCCCCCGCGCGCAGCCGACACCTGGTACGACCTCAGTGCCGCCTACGAAAAGACGGTCGGCAAGAAGGACGTCCAGCCGCCCTACCGGGCCCTCGACAGCGTGCTTCGGGCAGTCCACGGAGACTGGGTACGCTGGCTGCTGCACGACGACGGAACGATCCGGATCGTCGCCCGCAGCCAGCTCGATCCAGAAGACCTGCGGGACGTACTGACCTTCTGGGCCGAAGCCGTCCTACCTGGACAGCAAGGGGAGCAACTCGGACGGCTGCTGGGCGACATCGCGGCCGACACCAACGCCGTCCCTGGACCGGCCCCGCTTCCAGCTATCCGAGGCGGGCAGACGGAGCACTGGTGGGCAGCCGAACTCGCCGCCTGGAACCTCGCCGAACAACTGGCCGCAAGTCCGTGGACCCTTGACGGCCAGGAGATCACGTGGCGCATGGACACTCACGGTGTCCTCAATGCGTGGGATCACACCATCGCCGGACCCCCGAACCGCCACGGACAGCGGCGATACCAGATGCCACGCCTTTCCGTGTCCCAGGGCACCAGCGGTCACCTGCCCGACCCCGTCCTGAACATCAACGCGTACGCCACCTTGCTGGCCCGTTCCTGGTACAAGGTGCGCACAATCACCCATGACCTCCCCGGTCTGCCGCTACTGCTTACCGCCCGCACCGACGGACCTCGCACGGCACCCCGCCTCAATGTGCCCATGGTCTCCGTAGCCCGCCGTCTGGCCGGCAAAGCAGACCTTCCTAGGCCATGGGACCTCAGGGGCCTCTCGGCCCTCCCTGACGATCTGGACACCATCAGCCTCACGACGCTGGGCTCTCTACGGGCCATTCAGCCCAAGACCGAGTCCGCTCCGCTCGGCCGCGGCATGGGCATGGAGTTCTACCGGCAAGTGGAACAACGGGTCGCCGCGGTCAATCCCGACCTGGCCGCACGCCAACCCCACTATGTCGCTGTCCCCAAGCTTCCCCTGCCCCATGTCTCCGGCGAACGCACCCACAAGGGGCTCATCCAGCCCGAGGACATTCCCGTCACTCTGGACGCGGCGCACATCAACAACCTGAGGATCGTTGCCCTCTGGAGCAACGACAGTGTCTGCGCCCGCATGCGCCAGGCCCTCATCACACAGTTTGGTCTACCGACCGACGCCCTCACCGGCCCCGAAACCACCCACCGCTGTGCAGACGACCGAGTCGAGATCGTTCTTCGCCACGACAAGCACAACATCTTGGCCCACGGCACGATGACCGCGACCCAGCGCAGAGAGCTCCTGCACCACCACCCCGAACTGCAACCCCGCTCCGGGTGGACGATCTCCGTCTTCGGCGAAACCCAAGGTGCTCAAACGAACGCCCACACCCCACACGCCCAACGAGAAGAGCTTGAACAGCAGGACGGCAAGCACCTCTCCCAGCGCGCCCTAGCCACGCATGGGGTCGGCACCCAGTACCTGCAGTACATGGCCGAGAAGCCACCTGCACTCGGTGAACGAGATAGCGAAGAGACCGACGACGAAACCCTCCACTCGGCAAAGCCCAAGGCCAAACCCTCGGCACAAGCAGAGGCCAGGCAGCGCGCCGCCTGGCAGAAGCAGAAGCAGCACACGGCTCTCAACGCAGTCCGCGACCTTCTACGCCGCCACGGCCTGGTAGACGCCCGTCTCAGCCACGCCTTCGCACCCATCGGCCTCCACGGCGTCTGGCACATCGGCATGTGGCTACGACGCCATGCCACCCGAGCAACAGCCGGCCGTGGAGGAACCCAGCAGCCAGCGCCCGTCACCCTCACCTTCACAGCCATGCGTCCGGCGAACGGCACCGACGGCGGCCCCTGGCAGACCTGGGCATGGTCCCCACGCAGCGCCCGCTGGCAGCCTTACGCGCAGGCCACCACCCAACTCCACGCCGACGACCTGGGAATCCCCATAGACGAGGAGCAAATCGCCCAGGCCGCCCACAACGCACTCGCCGCCGTCCGACGCCAACTGCCAGAGCCCCGCCCCTACATCGTCTACGTGGATGGAGATGCCACGGAGCGGATTTGGACCGGCCTTCGCGACCTGTCCCTGGCCGGCGAGCAGCCCCCGGAACTGAATACCCCGCGGTGGCTCCCTGGTGGGACCCTGCCGGCAACGCAACGACCCATCGGTGTCGTTCGCGTCTTGCCCAACTCCCAGCGCCTTGCCCGCCCTGTAGGTACCGAACGGTGGGTCCTGGACAAGTCCACAGGTCAGTGGGCCAAGCAGACCAACCACACCGTACGCATTCTCTTCCAGCTCCAGGCCCCAGGACCTGACCATCTGCGCATCGCCAGCTTCGCCCTGCCGAACATCCCCAAGAACTACGCTGAGCTGAAGCACCGCCCAGGCCGTGACTGGACTCGCTGGTCAACTCAGGCAGAAGACAGCCTGCGCAAGATCTTCTACGCGCACACCAGTACACACTTCACTGCCATTGCCCTCGACGCCGACGCAGATCCAGTGTGGATGGGCAAAGCGGCGGCCATCCTCACCAACCAAGCAGCGGCCTGGGACTACCGCCAGTCCCTCCCCACACCGCTACACCTGGCCCGCAAGATGGACGAGGACCACCCCCACCACCGGCGATCTGTCGAACAAGAAGGCGCCAAGGAAGAGGACGCCGCTGATCCTCGATGACCCTCCCCCGGCCTCCATCCCACAGCGCCGTCTTCCCCACCCACAAAAACAAGGCGGTCTCGCGGAGTTCGATGCTGCCGTCGGGCAGCGCACTGCGCTGACGGAGCCCAAGGCGACCCGTGCGACTCCCAAACGTGGGAGACGCACGGGTGGGTCTATCAGGAATTAGGTGTGATTCGTCTGTTTGGCCTACGAGTTGTTCGGTGGGCTGTTCGGCCTACACTCGTCCGGCGGTAAGGCGGCCGTCGAAGAGGACGTCGAACTCGTTGAGGGCGGACTTCCAGCGGTTGTTCCAGCGCTGGCGGCCGCGGCCGGTGGGGTCGAGGGCGAGGGTGGCGAGGTAGAGGCGTTTGAGGGCGGCCTGCTCGTTGGGGAAGTGTCCGCAGGCCTGGGCCGCGCGCCGGTAGCGGGAGTTGAGGGATTCGATGGCGTTGGTGGTGTAGACGACCTGGCGGATGGCGTCGGGCAGGCCGAGGAAGGGTACGAACTCGCTCCAGGCCCGCTGCCAGGTGCCGGCGATCGAGGGGTAGCGCTTGCCCCACGCGGTGTCGAAGTCGGCGAGCCGTTGCCGGGCCTCTTCCTCGTTGACGGCGGTGTAGACGGGCTTGAGGTCGCGGGCGACCTCGGCCCAGTCGCGGCGTGATGCGTAGCGCAGGCTGGCGCGGATGAGGTGGACGACGCAGGTCTGCACGACGGTCTGGGGCCAGACGGTGTTCACCGCGTCGGGCAGGGCGCTCAGCCCGTCGCAGACCAGCATGAGCACGTCGCGGACGCCTCTGTTCTTGATCTCGGTCAGGACGGTCTGCCAGTACTTGGCGCCCTCGCCGCCGTTCCCGGCCCACAGGCCGAGGATCTCGCGGTAGCCGTCGGCGGTGACCGCGATGGCCACGTAGACGGGCCGGTTGGCGACGTGACCGTCCCTGATCTTGACGTGCACGGCGTCGATGAAGACGACCGGGTAGACCGGATCGAGCGGGCGTGTGCGCCATTCCGCCATCGATTCCAGGGCCTTGTCGGTGATCGTGGAGATGGTCTCCTTCGTGGTCGTCATCCCGTAGGTCTGGGCGAGGTGGGAGACGATTTCGCCGGAGGTCAGGCCCTTGGCGGTCAGCGAGAGCACCAGGTCGTCCAGCGCGCCGGTGCGGCGGGCGTACGCGGGCAGCATCCGGGGCCGGAAGGTGCCCAGCCTGTCTCTGGGGACCTGCACCGTCACGGCGCCGACTTCCGTCATGACCTTCTTGGTCCGGTAGCCGTTGCGCATGTTGCCGCCTGAGCGGGACCCGCGCCCGCCGCTCCGGCCGGCCTCGGCGGCCAGGTGTTCGTCCATCTCGGCTTCCAGGGCGGCCTGCATCAGGTGCTGGGCCAGCTCGGGCAGCAGCCCGCCCTCGCCCATCAGCCGCAGCCCTTCCCCGCGGACCTTCTCGGCCGCCAGCGCGGCCAGCTCCTCCAGCAGCTCGCTGGACAGACCGTTCTGAGACACCGGCATCGACTTCACGTCGGCACCCTGGACACTGCTGTCAGCCACGGCAAGCGACACGCGGTCCACGGTCTCAATCAGGTGACCTGTCGTCGTACTCATCAGATGACTCCTTCGGGGAGGAACACACCTGATTCATGACACTCCCGCACGGGTCGCGTGCGGCATGCGCGCCTTACGTCAGCCACTGCGCGAACGATCGGTTCTTCGACGGACCACAGTCTTGGGTATTCAGCTGCTCCATTCCACCCGTACGGGCTCGCGGGCGGCGGCAAGGGCGCTGTCGAAGTCGGCGAGGCGTTCGGCGAGCGTGGTCGTGGCGAGTCGGGGAGGGAGGGCGGCGGAGAACTTGAGGCCGCGGACGGCGCGCGGGTCGACGGTTGGCAGGGTGAGGGAGTCGGGTAGTTCAGCGCGGGCGGACTTCCAGTCGGCGGGGGAGAGGTCCTGGCGGAGGCGGACGTGGGTGTCGGTGGGGCGCTGCACAGGGTCGGCGAGATTCCCGAGGGAAGCTGTGAGGGTGGCGTTGGCGCGGTAGCCGGCCCAGGTCCACCAGCGTGCGGCATCCGCGTCGTGCACCAGCAGGGTGCCCGCCGGGTGCACTTCGTGGGGTGCGCGGTCCATGCGGAGTTCGGCAAGGGTCGCGGTGGCGCGGCGGGTGAGGCGGACGTCGGGGTCGGTGCCGAGGAGGACGTCGCGCATGGCTCGGGTGAGGGCGTACGACAGGCCGCGGGCTTCGCTGCCCTGCCATTTCGCGATGCCGCCGTCTTCGACGGGTTCGACGAAGGCGCGGCGTCGGGCCCAGTCGATGAAGGTGACCTGCCAGCTGCGGCCGGCCAGGAGCAGGCGGCGCGGGCCTTGGCGTTCTTCGGTGAGGACGGTGGGGTCGGTGGTGCCGATCTCGGTGCGCCCGGCGAGCACGGTGAACTCGGGGGGTGCGGTGAAGGAGGCGGTCAGTTCCATGAAGTGCCGTCGGCCGAAATGCTTCTCGGCCTCGGGGCCGACGAACAGCATGCCGCCGTCGCTGTCGAGGAAGCCGCCGTCGAGCAGGTGGGACAGGAGGGGGGCGGCGGAGCGGTCGAAGGGGGCGAGGCCGTTCCACTGTTCGGGCCACAGGCGGTCGCCGATGCGGTGTTCCTGCAGAGTGACGGCGAGGAGTTGCTGTACGACGAGGTGGCGGGGCGAGGGCGGCGGGGTCACGGGTTCGACCCAGCCGCGGGCCCACAGGGTGAGCAGGCCGGCGGCTTGGAGCAGGGTGTCGGGGCGGGTGGTCAGGAACAGGCAGTTGCGGGAGGTTCCGGTGCGGCGTCCGGTGCGGCCGATGCGCTGCAGGAAGGAGGCCACGGTGCTGGGTGAGTCGATCTGGACGACGCGGTCGAGATCGCCGACATCGATGCCGAGTTCGAGGGTGGAGGTAGAGACGATGACGCAGTCGCGGGCTTCGGCGAATGCTTGCTCGGAGCGTGCGCGTTCGTCGGTGGAGAGGGAGGCGTGGGAGAGGAACACGGTGACGTCGCGGGCTCGCAGTGCCGCACCGAGTTCCTCCACCTGCTTGCGGGAGTCGCAGAAGATGAGCCGCTTTTCGCCCAGGTGCAGGGCGGAGATCACCTTGGCGGCGTTGGCGAGGGATCCGACATAGTCGAGCTCTACCTCCCCTGCGGGGCGCGGGAGGTCTCCGGAGCCGGCTGCAGCGGTGCCGGTGGCGGCAGGCAGGATGACGCCGGGGGCGACGACCCGGCCGCGGCGGTCGGCGGGGCTTGCGCCCTGGAGCCAGGTGAGCAGAGTGTCGGGGTTGCCGACAGTGGCGGAGAGGCCGATGCGCTGGATGCGTTGGCCGGCCAGTCGCTCCAGGCGTTCGAGCACAGCGAGCAGGTGCCAGCCACGGTCGTCCCCTGCGAAGGCGTGCACCTCGTCGACGACCACGGCGCGCACACGGCCCAGCATGTGCGTGTGGTCGGTCTTGACGCTGATGAGCATCGCTTCGAGAGACTCGGGTGTCGTGAGCAGGAAGTCAGGGGAATCGGTGCGGATGCGGCGGCGTACGGACTCAGGGGTGTCGCCGTGCCAGAGCGCGGCTCGGCGTCCCAACCACTGGGCGTAGCTGTCGACCCGGTGCACCAGGTTGTTCAGGAGCGCCTTGAGCGGGGCCAGGTAGAGCACGGAGGTACCGGTCCAGCGCTTCTCCCGCATGGCGGACAGCAGCGGGAAGGTGACAGCCTCCGTCTTCCCGCCTGCCGTCGGGGCGAGCAGGATCGCGTCCTCGCCGTCCATCAGCGGATGTACGGCAGCCTTCTGCAGGGGGCGCAGATCGGGCCACCCGAGCGTGTTGACGATGTGGTGCAGGACGACCGGGTCGAGGCGTCCCACCGGGTCGGTGCCGCGCGGCTGATCCTGCACGTCTGTCACTCCTGCACTGGTCCATCAGAGTTCGGGACTTCGAGAAATAGGTCTTCAGAGCTCGAGGTCGAGGTCATCCGCCGAGGCCGCCGGCGCGGGAGCGGCGAAGTTCCGTTCAGTGGCCGTGAGGTCGCCGCTTCCCACCGTCAGCTTGTAGTGCGTGCGCGGGTCGAAGTCGGAGAACTGGTCGATCCGGTCGAGCACATCTCCGACCAGCTTCTTCAGGTACAGCCGTGGTGCTACTCCGACCTTTCCACCGAGGGCCCCGCCCACGGCCCGTGCCAGGTCGGTGAGGTAGGCGTCGTCGGCGAGCTGCTTGATCCGGTCGGGAGACTGGGAGCCTTCGGCGAAGAGGTCACGGATGGTGGCACCCAGGCCGGTCAGTGACTCCTCGGTGAATCCGGGCAATCGGATTTGGACGGCCCGAGGGTTGTCGAAGCGGGGGTCCGTGGTGAAGTCGGTGGCGAGGCGCTGGGCGAGCGGTGCGAGTCGCTGTACGCCCTGCTGTCCGTCGTAGAAGGCGGGCGTGCCGGTGATGACGAGGTACAGGCCGGGGAAGCGGCCGGAGTGGACCTCGTCGATGAGCTGCCGCAGTGCGTTGAGTGCCTTGTCGCGGGCGTCGGAGCGGACCCGTTGCAGGGTCTCTACTTCGTCCAGGACGAGGACGAGTCCGGCGTGTCCAGCGTCCCGGAGCACGGTGAGCAGGCCCTGCAGGAAGCCGAAGGCACCGAAGTGGTCCAGCTCCCCGCGGACTCCTGCGCTGCGTCGGGCGGCTGCGGCGACGTGTGGCTGGCCGCCGAGCCAGGCCATGACCGCGGCGGCGGTGGCCTCGTCTCCGGCGTCCAGGGACTGTTTGTATCCGCGCAGGGCGGTGGCGAACGCGGGGGCGTGCCGGGATACCTCGGCAAGGCGGGCGGTGAGCAGCTTCTCCACGGCCTGCGGCAGCTCGTTCTCGCTCGCGCCGTCGGCGAGTGCGTCCTCCTCCAGTGCATAGAACCAGGCGTCGACGACCGGCCGCAGGGCGCTGGGCGGGAAGCTCGCGGTGGTCAGGCGTTCGGTGAGTCGCCGGTAGACGGTCTCCAGCTTGTGCAGGGGGGTCTCGGTCTCCGACACCTGTATTTCGGCTACGGCGAAGGTGCGTCGTTTGGCGCGTTCTCCGAGCCAGCGGGTGAAGAAGGTCTTGCCGGATCCGTACTCGCCGCGCACGGCCTTGAACACCGAGCCGCCGCCGGCGACGGTGTCCAGTTCCTCGTCAACTGCCCGCTCGAAGCGGCCGAGGCCGGTGGCGAGCAGGTCGAGGCCGCTCTCGGGGACGGCGCCGCGCCGCAGCGCGTCCACCACGGCGCGCCGTCGCACGGCCCCGACCGGGGTGGCGGCCCCGGATGCTGAAGATCCAAACGCATTCACCCGAACAGTCTCCCATCCGGCCGCTCACCCGGCCGAACACCGATGCGGACGCCCGGCCGCCGATACGCGGACCGGGCGGGCCGGGAAACCGGCCCGCCCGTCGCAACTGCAGTACGCCGGTTCACAGCCCGAACTGCTCGATCAGCTGCGCGCGATGCAGGCGCAGGGTTCGATTGTCGGGGAGGATCTCCAGGATCTGAGCCCCGTCGTAGTTGAGAACCTGGGCCAGGGTCGCAGCGAAGCCGGGGGCACGGGTGGCGGGCTGGCCCGCTCTTTCGGCAAGAGCGGTCATCGGCAGGGTGCCGGCCTCGACGAGCACGGCCAGCGCCTTCGGGAGGACGGTCTTATCGCGTGGCTTACGGGCGAGCAGGTCCAGCTGTGCCTGATACAGCTCGGTGGCCATGAGGCGCTCGACCAGGGCGACAGCAGGGTCTTCGGACTCGTCGGAGGAGGATGTGGTCTCAGGCTCGGCCGCGGAGTCGGCGGGTTCCTGTGGTGCGGGGGTCGCCACCTCGTCCTCGCCGAACAAACTGATAGCGCCCTCGGGCACGGGCGGGGCGGCCTTCCTGCTCTGCTTGCGGCGCGGGCTCGCCACGGAGGCGTCGGGCACGGCACCAGCGTCAGCTTCGTTCTTGGCGCCGGGCTCGACTGCGGCACCGCCCTCGGCGTCCTCCGTCCACCAGGAGGGTGTCGGGTCGCCCAGCTCCCGCCATCCGGTCGGCGGCTCGGCGCCGAAGGGCAGCAGGGCGAGCAGTGGAATGGTGAACTCGGCGAGGGTCGCCCCGCCGTGGTAGCCCGCCTTGAGCGCGGTGTACCGCGTGTCGTGGTCTCGCAGCGCGACGATCCGCGATCCGGGCTCCGGCCAGACCACCCGTGGTCCGGACAGCTCGATCTCGGCCGGTGTGACGGGCCCGCCGGGGGTGCGGTGACGGGCCGACCCTATGGTGCTGCCGGCCGCGTCGATCTTGTTGCCGCGCCGCTCGATCACATGGCCGTGGTCGGAGGTGAGGAGCACGGTCATGCCGTTCGCGCGAGCGGCCCGCAGCAGCGGGTCCAGGCCGGCGATCTCCTTGGTCTGCCATGCGCCGTCGCCGAGTTTTTGCTCCTTGGCGAGGCGGTCGTCGACGGTGTTGAGGACGACCGCGACATGGGTGCGTTCGTCGGCGAGTGCTTCGGTGAGGGCGGTGGAGAAGGGCGAGCCGGTGTCGGGGCCGCGCAGGTCGTCCTTGTGGAAGACGGCCGCCGGGGCTCCGTTCCAGCAGGGGTGCTGGGGGAAGAGCCGTTTCTCGTCGCTCTGGTCGCCCTTCATCAGGGTGCCCGCGAACAACGAGGTGCGGGATACGGCGGTGAGCGTGGGCAGCGCGGCGGCCACGGCACGCCGGACGGGCGCTCCGGTCGCGTCGGGCAGCGGGTCGAACTCCGCCCACTGTCCGCGCAGTTCTGCGCCGAGCTCGGCTGCTATCGCCGCGCTCATCCCGTCGATGAGGAGGAGCAGGACCCGTCGGCCGGTGCAGGCCACGACGGGTGCGACGACGCGGTTCAGGAAGCTCTCCACGGTGAGCATGGCGCCGGGGGCGGTGCCGTCCGCGGTCCACACCGCGAGCCGCTCGGAGAATGCGCGGTCCAGCTCGCGGCGCTTGTCCCGCGCTTGGGCGCCGATCCGGCTGTACGCGTCGGCGAGTACGTCGTCCGAGTCGCCGCCGGCTTCCAGGTGTTCCAAGGCCCGGTCCACCCAGCCGAGTTCGCGGATCTGGCGGGCGGTGCCGTCGGCCACCGAGGCGACGTCGGCCCCTGGCTGGCCGGCGAGCCACTGCCGCAGCCGCGCCGCCATCCGTACTCGCTCGATACGGGCCGTGGTGGCGCCGTCGGCGGCCAGGGCGTGGTCGGCTAGCGCGGTGACGGCGGCCGTGACCGTCTCGGTGCCGCCGTCGGTGAAGGCGCGGCCCGCGGCTGTGAACCGGGCGTCGAGTCCGGCCGGGAGCAGCGGGCTGGCAGCGGCGGCGGCCTGCGCCCCGAACTGGGCGACGAGCTGTGCGGCCCGGGTCAGGACCGGGTCGGCGAGCCGGTGCTCGCCCCGGTCGACTAGACCGCGGACGTACGCCTCGCCGCTGTGTCCGAAGGAAGCCAGGAGTCTGTCGAGTTCCTCGCCCTGGGCGGGTGGCTGTTCGCCGAGCCACCGCTCGGCTCGCCCCCGCGCCCGGTACAGGTCGTGGTCGGCCTCCGCGTGCCCCCATAGGGCGGCGCAGACGACCGCGTACGCGGCTGCGTCCGCTCCGTGCTCGGCGTCCACCAGGGCGGTGATGATCTTGCCGGTGGATCCGCCCTGTTCGGGTTCGGCGAGGAAGCGGGCCAGGCCGGCCCGTTCTGGTCCGCGGAGGTCGCGCAGAAGGTCGGGGCCGCCAGGGGTGAGGGTCCACCGGAACAGCGCAACGGGGTCGATGCGGTCTCCGTCGTCATGTGCGGCTGGCCCCCCAAGCGCGTCCGTGTCGTGGCGGCCGAGCCTGAGCCGGCGCCTGGCCAGCCGGGTGAGGGCTTCGTCGCGGGAGAGTACTCCCTTGCCCAGCGAAGGCCAGCCGCGGGTGGCCGCCGCATCGAGGAGCGCTTCGGCCGCCCAAGTCTCGCCGCGCAGCCGCCCGTCGAGACCGCGCGCGTCGAACGCCTCCTGCACGACCTCCCAGTTGTCGACGGACCGGATCCTTCCGCCGTAGACGCGGGCGAGCAGCCCAGGGTCGAGGTCGGTGTCCTCGCGGTCGGTGAGGACGACCAGGACCTTGGGGTCGGGGGCAGTCGCCGCGTCGAGGTGGCCCAGGATCTGCTCGTGGACGGCGAGCACCGAGGGCGCGACGGCCACCCGCGCCCGCAGCCCGCCCGCCGTCTGCTGCACGGCGGGTCCGTCCCAGGCGGGATCAGCCCGCAGCAGCAGGACTCGGACCGTGCCGTCGCCGAGCCGGCTGCGGGCAGCGAGGTACTGGCGAACAGTTCCCGCGGGCAGCCGGGCGGGACCGGCGGTCGTGGGTGCCGTCGTGACGGTGTCGGACATCAGTCGACGACCTTCCAGACGACCTCGACGATGGCGTTGGGGTTCTCGGCCGCGAGCGCCGCGATCTCCGCCTGCAGCTCGGCGGCGGCCCGTGCGGCGGTAGTCCGCCCACCGCCGGAGCGGGCCACGGACCGCGACGGTGTGCGGGGCCCCGGCTGGGCCACCGGCTCCGGCAGCACCTGCGGGTGGGCGGAGCCACCGTTCAGGTCCACACTGTCGGAACTCGGCATCGGGGTAGCGGGCGGTTGGGGACGCTCGGCTGTGCCCTGCCGAGACCTCAGCAGGGACAGCACTTCCCGGCCGCCGGCATGCAGCACTCCAGGCAGATCGGGATAGTCCCCCGGATCGCCGGCGGCGGCATCCCGCACCCGCTCCAGGACGGCCGCGCCGTCCACACCGAGGGTGTCGGCCAGGCCCAACTGGTCCCAGCTCGTGTTCTGCAGCGCGGCGGCGACCTTCCCGGCGCTCTTGAGGGACATCCCGTACCGGTGTGCGGTGAAGTCGCCGAGGTCGAAGCATGCGAGCCGGTCAACGACGGTCTTGGCCTCGACGCTGGTTTCCGTCACCGACTTCACCAGCTCCTGCGCCCGCCTGGCGAGGACGAGGCGGGGCGAGTCGTCGTCGAGGCGGAGGAAGGCGCGGTGCTTCTCCAGTTCCCCGACGAGCCGCCCGGCGTCCTGGGCGAGCGCTGCGGCCGCCTGCTTGATCTGTCCGGCGAACTGGTTGACGATCCGCCCGCGCCGCAGTTGCGGCGCCCGGTCCCCGAGGATGGTCTCGTACCGCTTGCGCGCCTTTGTCCAGTCTTCCTCACTGGGCAGAGGCTGCTCGCGCAGGGCGTAGTCCCGCTTCAGTTCGTGCGGTGCGGGCGCGGGTTCGACGGGGACGCCGCCGCGCACCCACACCCGGTCGGTTGTCTCCGCGTAGGCGGCGGCGAGCAGTCGGCGCAGCGGCTCGGGCAGTCCGCGCGGTTCGGGAAGGTCGCTCCAGTCGGAGAGTTTGACCAGGGTCGGTTCTGCGGTGCCGTCCCGCCGGGCCTGGCTGGTGAAGTGGTCGGGCCAGGTGGTGGACTGCCGGTAGTACGCCTCCCGCATGGCGCCGAGGCCGAGGCCGCCCGCGATCCGCGCCATGGTCCCGCGGTCCTTGCCGTCGACCTCGACCTGTCCGTCGCGGTCTTCGGCGGCCTTGCGTACGTACTCGAAGACGGTCCTGATCTCGGCGGGCTTCACGGGCTTGCCGGTGCCGTCGGGGTCCAGGTCGGGGTGGGCGGGGTACTGGTGGGCGAGCAGCTTGCCGGCCAGGTCGCGGGCGGCGGCGTCCAGCGGCGCGCCGAGCGGAAGCCGAAGCTCGGGCACGTCTTGCTGGGCGACCAGGTGGGTGTCGAAGCCGAGGTCGACGACCCCTTCCTGCTTCTGTGCGAGCCCGTACGCCTGCCGCAGCCCCTGGGTGACGCGCTCGGTGAGGATGTCACGCTGCGACTGCAGCATGCTCTTGGCGCGCGCCTTGTCGTCGGCGTTGAGGCTGCGTGCGAAGTCGGAGTCGAAGCGGGCCTCGTCAGCGAGGGCCTTGTCGATGACGACGAGACGCTCGAAGTCACTGCGGGAGGCGTCGGTCAGGTGGGTGGGTAGCCAGGCCAGAGTGCGCGAGTCGCCGCCCGGCTTCTCCCGCAGGGAACGCAGCCGCTGCAGGTCGTCCATCGGACCGAACTCGCCCTCGTCGTACGGGAAATCGACGACGAGTCGCCAGGCGGCGTCCTGGCTGGGCCGCAAGGTCGCCTCGGACAGCGAGTCGACGTCGGCGACGTTGCCGAAGACCACCTCGACCTGCCGTTCGGTGCCCTTCCACACCAGGTCGAGCACGTCGTACGCGTCGAAGCCGCCGGGCCCGTCACCGACGCCGAGCGCGTCCTTGAGCAGGCTGCGCATCTTGGCACGCCGGTTGCCCAGGTTGTTGTGGACCTGGGCGTTGGCGAGGACAGCGTCCAGGTCGACGCCGGTGAGCTCCAGACGGACCACCGCACCTGGCCCGGTACCGATGACCTTGATCTCCGGGAAGGTCGCCGCCCACTCCTTCGCCTTCTGCTCGAGACGGCCGACTTCGGTGCCCGCGATGCGGGTGGTGATGGAACCGTGGTTGAGGGCGTGCAGCCGCGCCAGGGTGAGGTCGGCGAGCGCGGGCACGCTGGGCGCGAGTGCGGAGAGCAGCACGGTCTGCAGGAGTCGACTGTCGCCGGTGAAGTCGCGGCAGCGGGCGGCGAGCTGCGGGTCGCCGAGGGCATCAGGACGGCGTCGGTACGCTTCGGCCTGGTCCTCGGTGACCTGGTTGGTCTTCAGCAGGTACGGGCGGAGCTTGTCCCGGTACAGCTTGTCGGCGGCCTCGAAGTGGACGCTGGTCTCCCCGCTGAACGCCTTGTCGCCGCCGCCCGCGATCGCCGGATACAGATCGCCGAGCGGCACAAGCTGCCCGAGCCGCCAGTCGTCGCGGTGGTCGACGAGCAGCTGACTCATCAGCTTCAGGCCGGTGCGGGAGCGCTGCAGCGCGCCGGAGATGTGCACCAGGGTGTCCATGAACGCCGGCGGGAACGGGTACGTCCGCCGGAAGGCGTCCTCATCTGCGCCGGTCGTGGACTTGTCGTGACCAAGCAGGGTGTCCCACACATCCGGGCCGAGCTTCTTGGCCTCAGCGAACGCCGCCTCCACCTTCGCCTCGGCCTCGGGGGTAGCGGGCTTGAGTAGACGGGCCTGCGCGATCTGCGGGAGGTTGCGGTCCTCCAGAACGATCTTGTCGAATCGCCCGCCGCTGAGCTTCAGACTGTCCTGCACGGCAGCCTCGGCGGCCCCCGACATCTCTTCGCCGACCAGTTCGCGCAGGTCACGCTGGCGGGCGATGAACGACACCACCGGGATGGCGCGCCGCTCGTCACCGCCCTCCACGAAGTTAGTGATCTTGTCGGCTTCGCGTGAGACGAACCTCTGGTCGTGGATGCGGGAGGCCAGCCACAGGATCAGCTCGTCCATGAAGAGGACGAGCCCGTCGTAGCCGAGAGACTTGGCGTGCGCGGCGATGATGCCGAGCCCCTTGTCCAGGGAGACGAACCCGTCGGCGTCCTCGGAGGCGTTGCGCGAGAACGACGGGAACAGGGTCTGGGTGAGGTCCTGCACGAGACGGGCCCGCAGTTCCCGCGGCGTGGAGGGGTTCTCCAGGTCGAGATCCTTGGTGTTCTCGTGCTCCTCCGGTGCGTTCGTTGCCTGGTCCAGCAGCTCGGTGGTCCAGGCGAAGGAGTCGCCCCACTCGTCCATCTGGCCGTCATCGGCGTCAGCGAGCTGCTCGATCACCCGGTCGTCGCCATTGCGGCGGCGCTGCTCGGCGAAGTCCTCGAAGAGCCCGTCGGTCCGGTAGACCTGCGGCAGCAGGCAGCCGGGGTGCAGTTTGCGTACGTGCTCCACGTACTTGCCGAGCACACGTTGCTCCAGGGACTTGGAGCCCAGCATGTGGTACGGCACCAGCAGGAACTTGCGGTCGTCCGCGTCCAGCCAGGAGTGTCGGGCCCGCACCGGGTCGAGGTCGCCGCGCTCCCGGGCGGCCTGGTTCCGCGACAGCAACGCGTACAGCACCGCCATGAAGTGCGACTTACCGGAACCGAACGAGCCGTGCAGATAGGCAGCCTTCGACGAGCGACTGTCGAGCGCAGACTTAATCAGGTCGAGGGCCTCGTCGAAGTTGCCGAGCAGCCGGTCGGTGACGACGTAGTCCTTCAGTGCCGCCTCGGCCCCCTCGGGGGTGACCGCCTCGTTCAACTTCAGCACGAAGTCGGAGGTGGACACCGACTCCGGGATGTCGATCAACTCCCGCAGCAGCGGCCGGTCCTCAGTGCGAGAGTTGTTCCTGCTCATGAATGCCATGGTGTCTTAGCTCCTCGCCCTGGTCAGTCGGACTCTGCGCCGGTGAAGGCATCGGTAACGGTGTCCGTGTCGGACATCTGGACGGCGGCCTTCGCACCGGTGCGCTTCTTCGGCGCGACGGCCTTCCTCGCGCCGCCCCCACGGGTGGCGGCGACCGGGCGCCAGGCTCGCAGTGCGTCATCGGTCAAACCGAGCTCGCCCTGCTTCTGCTGACGGAACGCCAGGATTTCGGCGGCCGGCGATGCCCCGAACTCCGGGTCGTACTCGCCGTACCACTGCTCCAGCCACGGTTGCAGCTCAAGCAGGCCGGCCAGGTAGGGCGGGAGGTCGTCGTCACCGAGCCCGGCCTGCTGGATGTACGAGGCGAGGGCGAGAGCCTGCTCCAGGTGGTCCCAGCCGGCCCACCCGTACAGCTCCGGCGACTGCGCGTTGACCGTGCCGTACGACACGAACCGCTCCTTGGGTACGTCGAGTTTGCCGCGGTTGCGCCAGTAACTCGGCCTCAGGAAGTCGGGAGGAGAGGATGTGTACTTCGGTGGCACAGGGGTGCGCTTGCGGATCTTCCGCTTTGCGAGCTCGTCCGGCTCGGCGTCCTCCTCACGCTGCAACTCCCACACGTGCTCCCAGTCGGCGCGCTTCTTTAGCCCGGCCGGCTTGTATCGCAACGCGGACACGAACGGCACGTGTTCCTCGGACAGCAGCTCGCGTACGGTCTTCGCGAGGTCCTGCCTGGGCGCGTACAGCTCGGCGACGGACGCGAAGTCCTCGTCGGCAGACAGACTTTCGGCGAGGCGGGCGACGGTGGTGACAGTGGGGTTGCCGCTGGCGTCGAACCAGTGCGTGCGATCCTCGACCCGGTCGAGGAGCCAGGACATCAGCGCCTTCTGCCGCATTGCGTCCCAACCGTCGGTCGCCCAGCGCCGCTTGTACTCGGGACGCTCCACCATGCCGATGGCGCGGTTCGACTCGATGACCTCGATGCGTTTTTGCACGAGAGCGCGGTAGTCGGCGGGCCAGTGTGTGGGAATCTCTGTGATCGGCGTGAACTTGTGATTGTGGTGACGGAACCAAGATGTACTTACCTCGCCACGTTCCAACTTACGGGCGAGCGCGATAGCAAATGCCCGTTCCGCTGGGGCGATTTCTGGAACATTTGCGGGGTCTGAAAAGAGCGCCTCGTCCAGCAAGCCGTAGAGGGTGTAAACTTGCCAGTCGAGCTCTTCCTGTAGCGCGATCATTCGAGCACGAGTCGACTCATAGTGGGCTTGAGCGTCGCGAAGGGTGGCGGCAGTGGGAGTGTCTCTGTTGGTGAGCGCTGCGGGAGTAGACGCGGAAAGCTGGCGAGCCAAGGTGTCCAGCTCGGCTGAGAGTGCTACGGGATACTCTGCAGGGAGTGGGAATTCTTCGAGCTTCGTCCCTGTGAATTCGAATCGATGCTCCCAGGGCTCATCGGCACCAGCCGTGTCAGCACCTGGACGCCCCTTGTCGTGGCTCACTTGGCGGAGCCAGAACCCGGCTGTGGAGCTATTGAGCAGCCCAAGTAGCCGCACGTGCTCCTCTTCTGTTGCCCCCTCTTGCAACTTAATCACCGGAGCGGAACGATTGAACACTTTCCCGCCCCGATCCAACACAAAGTGATTGTGCGTTGCCACAAAAGCGAAGGTGAGCGACAAAGGCGTGGCGTAACGCTCCGGCACCCACCGATACCAGGCCCACCATTCCTTACCCGTGTCGGCCTGAGATTTCCCATCGAAATCCTTGGTCGACTGAAGTTGGGTGCGGAGAGGCCACAGGATTCGCCCCCATGGGCTGTGCTCATCCCACGGTAGGGACTTCAGATCCGCCGAGTAGGGCACGATAGCTGATTCGACACATCGAGTTTCCCAGTCCCTGACTACTTCGCCAATGATCAGATCACGTGCCACGCCACTTTCGATGCCCTTGCGTTCCAGAGCAGCAGGCGTGCTGATGAAAGCGTCATCCTGGCCAGGGAAGCTGGCGAAACCAATCGGACGAGACAGGATGCTACGCAGGCCACCCAGCGCTGCAGATGCAATGGACTGGTTGAGCTCCAGGCCGCCATCCGTGAGAATCCACGGTTGCTTCGAGAAGTAGCGTTCCCGATGGAGATCGCCAACCGATACCCATTGACATGGCGAGCCAGGAGAATTGATCTGCTCGACGATTGCCCGCCACACCAACCCCTCCTCCGCCTTCTCCGGAGCCGAAGGCTCACCCTGCACACTCCGCACCGTTCGGATCGTCGCCTGCCGCTTCGATCCCTCCCTCGGCCGCCCCACGAGAATCACCGTCGGTGTCCCGTGCCCCGGAATGTATGCCCCCGACGTGTCGATGACTTCGGTGAGTTCGACTTTGTGCGCGAAATACTCCTCGATGAGCTTCGTGCCGAACTCTCGCTTCATGAAGGAGTTTGCCGTGATCTGGCCGACCATGCCATAGCCGTTTCCGTCGGCCCCACCCCGCTTGGCCAGTTCGAAGAACCGCTGGGCAAAGGGGATGGATAGCGCGTACGTTCCCGCGCACGCGTCGTACAGCTCCCGGTACAGCTGGTTGAGCTTCTTGTCCTTGACCGTGATGTACGGCGGGTTCCCCACCACCACGTGGTAGCGCCCCTGCTGCAGGATCTCGGGGTACTCGTGCACGTCCTCCGTCGCGTACGAGAAATCAGCCAGCGGGTCACCAGCCGGGCCGCTGCCCTCCGCCTCGAGCCCGAGCCCCAACTGCAGCTCCAGCTGACGGTCCTTGATGAGTGAGTCGCCGACTGCGAGCTGGATCGGCCACTCGTACTGCCGCGCTTCCTCGAACGTCCGCATGCTGCTCGCAGCCATCGCTGCGACCAGGAGCCGGAAGCGGGCCACCGCGACCGCAAACGGGTTGAGGTCAACCCCGTGCACGGAGCCGAGGGCCGCCCGCACGCGCTCGTACGGGCCCACCTCGGGCCGCTGATCGGCCCACATTCGCACCAGCCGCCGGAACGCGGTGAGCACGAAGTGTCCGGACCCGCAGGTCGGGTCGATCATCTTCAGCTCTGCGAAGCCGAACTCCCGCACAGCAGGGGTCATTGTCCGGTCGAGGATAAACTCTTCGACGAACTCCGGCGTCTGTAGCAGTGCGTACGTCTTGCGGGCCGCCTCGCTCAGGTCCTGGTACAGGTCGCCCAGGAAGTGAGTGTCCCAGCCCTCGGTGCCGTCCTCGCTCAGCGGGTCCGTGAAGTCGTGCACGAGCACCGGCTCGCTGTCGCCGTTCTCACCCTCGCCAGCGCGCTGCTCCCGCCAGAACGAGAGCAGCGCGCCCGCCCCGTCGTGAGAGAGCGGGATCTGGTACAGCGGGTTGTGCTCGCGGTCGAAGAGCAGCCGCCCGGCCTGCCCGGTACCCAACTCGGCGAACGCGGTCTCTAGCCACCCTCGGTAGGTCGGGTCGGCGTCCTTCTCCAGGTATTCGTCGTACCGCGCCTGGGCGGTCTCCCGCCCGGCTACTGCGGGCGCGGTGATGTACGGCTCCTCGATCAGCCGGTTGTCCTCGCTGAACCGGACGAAGACCGTGCCGAGCACCCAGGCCACCGCAACCTGGGTGATCCGCTCGCCGAGCCAGGCGTTCCACGTCGCCGCTGTACGGCCCAGCTTCCGGGCCTGCTCATACTCGCCGCGCAGCCGCGTCCCGACCGCGGGGACGGCTTTGACCTGCTGCTCAAGGTCGGTCTCTGCCGCCTTGACCTGCTTCTGCAGGTCGGCGAGGAGACTCTTGCGGTCGATCACGAACGGCTCCTGTGGAGAAAGGGGAGAAGACGGGAGAAGGTCGGGTCAGAAGGGAGGAAGCGGGTCAGGCGTCGGGCGCGAGGTGCTTGCGCGCTACCCAAGCGTCGGGCACGACGATCCACTCGTCGAACCCTGCCTGGTACGGCACGCTCTGCCCAGCCAGCCGCGGCGCCCGCGCCGGGTCAGACTGGGCAACGAGCAACCACAGCGGGCTAACGCCCTGCCGCGCTTCCTCCGCGAGCCGCCCGAGCAGATCCAGAGCGTCATACCGAGCGAGTACCGCGGTGTCGGTGAGGAGCAGCGGGCCGTGCCCCTGCGCCAGCTGTTCTTGCAGCCGCGGTTCGATGCGCCCCCACGCCTTGTCGGTGCGGATGCGCAGCTGCTGGTGGGCCCGGCTGCCCGGTTCGGCGGCGTCCGCCTTGAGGACGGTCTGCCAGGTCGGACGGGCCGAATCGCCGACCACGCCGCGCAGTTCGTCCACGAAGAGTCCGGTCAGCGACACCGGCCGTACCCCGTACGGCTCGCCTGCCAGCCGCCGCACCGCTTCCTCGGCGCGCCTCTGGGGCACGGTCAGAACCCGGAAGCCGTCCTGCTGTGCCGAGTGCGCGAGCCGCTGCTCGGCCTTGACGGCGGCGGCGACGGCCGTGTCTGCGTCGTACTGGGTGGGCGCGGAGCGGCGCGCCGACGAGGCGCCCCAACTCGCCGAGGTCAGCCCGGCGGTGGCGTCCCCGGACGGACGGTCCGGGATGAGGCGGAGCACCTTGTCGTAGCGGGTGGCCAGCTTCAGTTCGAAGCCGGCCTGCTTCAGGTCGCGGACCAGGGCGCTGCCCGTGGGCAGCTCGCGTGGAGCCAGCGGATCGGTGCCCAGCTCGGGGAAGCGGGTGGCGACCCGCTTGTGCAGGGCGTCAACCGTCAAGCCCGGCTGCCGCTCCTCCTCAACGCTCGGCTGCACAGCGACCACACCGGCCTGGGTGATCCTCAGCGCGCGCACCAGGTCCAGTTCGCGCGGATAGATCTCCAAGCGCGGGGTGAGGGCGGCCCGTGTGGAGGCGGCGACCGCGATCTCGGCGGTGCGTCGCTCGTCCCAGCCCAGGCTGCCCGGCGGCCGTCGCACCGCGTCCAGCTCGGTGAGTACCGTGCTCGCCGTCGGCAGGGATTCGAGCGCCGCGAGCCGGTCGGCCCGCGCGCCCAGGTTGAGCGCGTAGTCCTGCAGGGCGGGCAGTGTCGGGGTGTCGGGGCCGTCCACGCCCTCCCGGACATCCAGAGCGAGCAGGCCGAGCACCGGATCGGCGCCCTTGGGCATCCGGGCGTGGAAGTAACGGAACAGCGGCGGGGACTCGTTGTCGTAGCTCTCCCGCTCCACCACCGCGCGCAGCAGCGACAGGGCGAGCGCGCGCCGGTCACGCCGCTCCACGTGCTGGGTGCCGCGCCGGGCGATCAGTGCATCGGCAAGTTCGATCACCGGGGCCACCCGGCCGCGCTCGGCAAGGAGGTCCACCACCTGTTCGCGCAACAGCCCCAGGGCCGGGTCTTCGTACCAGCGCTCGCGAGCCTTCTTCACGATCTGCGGGATACGGCCCGCGGTCAGACCCACCAAGACGGCGACGTCCCGCTGCCGGACCCACGCCAGGCCCTCGGGCAGCTTGCCCACCTCGTCGGGCAGCCGCAGCAACAGTCGGACTGCCTCCCGCTCCTTAGCGTTGGAGCGAGCACTGCCGCCGGACGGCCTCGGCACCAAACGGGCGGCGAGCGCGTCCAGGCTCAGTGCGCTCAGAAGCTGCGGGTCGGTGACGTCTCCGCCGCTGACGTCGACTGATTCGGCTACCGCCTGTTCCAGCTCGGTGATCTCCTGGCCGGCGGCCTTGCGGGCCTCTGCGCTCAGTGGCGCGGGGGCCGCCTTGCCGAGGCGGAGGTTCCACTCCTTCTGCCGGCACTGGATCTCCTCCCGGGTACGCGAACCCATACCCGGCGCGGTGAGGAACTTCCTCGCCGAGTACTCCAGCACGTCCCCGACAGTGTTCAGCCCCATGGCGAACAACTGAGACTGCGCGGAGAGCGTCAGGCCCGCTACGGACAGAGGCGTCGTACGGTCGGCCCTCGCCGCCTGCTGGTCACGAACCTGCTCGGCGGACGCGTCGTCGTCCTCCCGTCCGATCTGAGGCCCGGCTTCCCCCGCGCCCACGGTGCTTTCCGCCGTACCGTGCCCGGAGCTCGGGGCCGTCGTCCGCTGCGCGTCGAGGAAGAGCGCCTGCCAGGCACGCTCCATCGGCTTCAGGTCCGAGAACCGGTCCTTCACGTCCCGGGCCAGGGCCTTACGGAAGAAGGCGACCAGGCCGTCGCGCACCGCCGGCTCGAAGGCGTCCGCCGCGAGCTGCGGGTACGGCCACTCCTTCGAATCGGTCTGCCTGGCCGTGATCCCGCCGTCGCCCCATCGGGGCAGCTCGTTCGACGCCATCTCGTGCAACGTCACCGCCAGCGCGTACCGCTCGGCGTGACCGTCGTACGAGCCGCGCGTGATGATCCCCAGGAACGGGTCGAGGTAGCCCTCGGTGCCCGCATCGATCTCCCTCGCCGGGTATCCGGCGAGGGAGAAGTCGATCAGCACGAGCTGCCGGGTGCCGTTCGGACGGATCCGAATCGCGATGTTGTCCGGCTTCAGGTCGCGATGCCAGATTCCTTCCGCCTCCAGGTGCTCCACCGCGCCGAACAGGTACTTCCCGTACGCCTCCAGCTGGTCCATGCCCAGGCGGCCGTTGTCCCGCAGCTGGCGGGCGACGGTGTCCTCACGCCGCCTGGGGCCCTTCCCGTCGCCACGGTCCTGCTCCTTCAGCTCTCGGCTGTCGCCCACGTATTCGAGAGCGACTACCCGACGACCCGCGAGAGTGAGTGGCTCCCGCTCGTACAGCGCGATGATGCTGGAATCCCGGTGGATTCGACCCAGGACCGCGGCCTCCCGGTCCAGGACCCCATGCTTGGCCTCGCTCAGCGCAACCTTCAGCACAGCCACCGGCAGGGTGCCGCTGCGCCGCGGCTCGCCCGCGAGATCCCGCACCAGAAACGCCCGTGAGGTCGATCCCGTGCCGAGCCGACGCACAACCTCCCAACGCCCGGCCAGTACATCTCCAGCCACCGCCTCCAGCGGGTCCTTCTCCGGCTCGCTCTGACCCTCGACCGTCTCCGATGCCGGCCCGCCGCCCCCGCCCGCACCTACAGCCGCGTTCCCGCCAGCGGAGTCCTTTTCGGTGAATGCCTGCTCGACGTACTCCAGCATTTCCAGGAAATCGTCGACCGTGGACAGACGTCGGCCCGGTTCGTACGCGGTGGACGCCTCCACCAAGTCATCGATGTCCGGGTTGAGTCCGTCAACCAAGGCGCTTGGACGCAGACTCTCGCCGGATTCCAAGCGAACCATGACCTCACTCTGGCTTGCACCTGGCGCCTGCCCGGTGACCAGCAGATACGTGAGGACACCGAGCCCGTACACATCGAGGCGCACCGGATCGGCCTTCGGAACTCTCAGCTCCGGTGCCAGATACGGATCAGCCTGCTCCGAGACGTGGAACCCGGACACATTGGAAGGAGCCAGTGTCAGGGGCCGACCGCGGCTGTCGCTTTGCCCGGTGGCGATCTGCCAGTCCGCGATCTGAGGCCACGGACTCAGCCAGCGCTGCTCCTCGCCGAGCTCCCGCCCGCGCGGGCCTCGGTCACGCGGAATGACGTGCACCGCGTGTGCGGACAGCGTGCGGTGATGGACACGGCGGGAGTGCGCGGAGCGCACCGTCTCGGCAAGCTGCCGCACAAGCGCGAGCCGGCCCCTCAGGTCCAGCTGCTCCCCGTGCTGCACCAGAAAGCCGTCCAGTCGCAGCGTCTCCGGGTGGTAGTCGAAGAGGATCGCCGGCCCAGCCGGATGCCCCGACGGCAGGTAACTTTTCAGCTGCACCGCGCCCGGGTGCCGGAACCGGCTGAGCACCAGCGCCTCGCGAGCGGCGGCCCGCTCCACCGAACGCCGCTCGGCGTCGGAGGCACCGCGCTCACTGAGGAAGACCCGTACCCGCGCCAGATCGTGCAGCTGGGAGTGGCGGCCCAGATAGTCGGCCCAGGTGGGTCCGGAGTCGAACGCCTTCGCCTCCAGGAGATAGGAGCCCACCTCGTACTGGCGGCGGATCGGTGCGATGCCGAGCTTCTTCAGGGCCGCGTCGACATGGCGAGACGTCTCGGCCGTTATCCGGCGCCGGGCGTCTCCCGGCGGCTCGGTGAGCATGTCCACGAGCTGCTTGACCGTGAACACGCCGTTCAGATCAGCGGCCGGAAGGTTCACACGGAGCTTGTCATCGGTGAAGCAGACCGCCTCACCCACCCAGATCTTCGGCCGATCCCCGGGCCGGCCGGAGACGTCGTTGATCAGGCCGGACAGTTCCTTGGCCTTCCGGTTCGCCAGGTGCAGGGGGTTGCCGTGTCGCCGCTGGGTCCCGCCGGGCGTGGTCTGCACCCAGTCGTTGCCGCCGCCGTGTACCGAGCCGTGCCAGTCCTTCAGCTCGAGGAGGAACACCCCGGCCGGTGAGGTCACCAGAAGATCGATCTCGCGGACATGTCCGCTGTTCGCGGTGAACGTGAAGTTCGACCAGGCGCGCCACGGCTCCTCGTCCGGCAGGCGCCTGCGGATCGCTTCTAGGCCGCGACGCTCGTGCTCGTGCTCGGACTCGGTGACCGCCGTCCACCGGCCTTCCAGCATGCGACTCCCCGCCTACGTCTCTTTAGCGCACACCTGCGCCTGCTGTGGCCCAACGCCCGCATTCAGGAGCATCGAACCCCCGCAGAACGAATCTTAGGGGGCAGGGCTGACAGTGAGACGAGGACTAGGTTTGCTGGGTCCTCAGGGCCACGGAAATCGTTCTGGCGTCCTCGTCGAGGTGTTCGCAGACTGTTTGCAACTCACCGCCGGACGCGAGGGCGCCGACCCGCTCCCGCAAGTGATCGACGATTGCTCGTGCTGACCGCAACCGCGTCGACTCCGGGCAGGTTATAGGCGGAGCGGTACAGCATCGCCTGGACCCTCGCCGCTGGCGAGAAACTCCAAGATCCCGCGAATCGAGCTTCCCCGACACCGTCTCGCCCTTGCTGCCGCCGACGGGATCATGCCGTGATGAGCAGGCCGACCAGGGTGACGTGTCCTCGTCGGAGCCGTCGAGGTGGACCGGGTGCCGCCACGCGAGCGCACGAAGTCCGGTTCCGCGTGCAGTGGGACCGGAACGGACTGCGGCCCGAGCCGACGTACAGGGAAGGGCCCGGTCGGCTGACTACATGTAGTGAGCGTAGCGGGTGGCGACAGCCTGGTCGTGCGGGCAGAAGCGCAGCACGGATTTGACCTGGTTGGCCGTGCGTAGGGTGACGGGGAGACGCCCGTCCAGACGGGTCTGGTTCCAGTTCATCTTGGTCAGAGCGAGGACTTCGGCGGCCAGTTCGCGTGGGTTCCGGGTGGGGCCCACGGGCCTGATACCGATCGGGCGTGGAATGTACATGCCGGGGTAGGTTCGGTAGAATTCGATGCTGCCTGTGGCGTACAGCACAAGTTCACGCTCGCCGAGGGTGATGAGGGTGCCGCGCAGGGGCGGTGCGTCGCCGGGTCGGTAGGCAGCAGCTCCTTCACTGCTGGTGATCCAGCTCATGTCCAGCGTGTCGATGAACCGTTCGTCTGCGGCGTCCTGGAAGCCGCCCACCTCATCGTCGGTGAAGGCCGAGGTCTTGTGCAGCACGATGCGCGCGGGTGCAGTGTGGTGTTCGCGTCGGTAGGCGTCTAGGGCATGGACCAGGAGTGCGTGCGCGTCGGCGCGGGCCAGGTGGGGTTGACGGTCGGTGCGGCTGATCCTCGCCGGCCCTCCGCGCACGATCACTCCGTCACCGCGTTCGTTGAATACTTGCGCGACGGAGGTGCTCAAGGTGCTTCCGTCGACGTTGCGGTAGAACGCGACACCGACGTAGCAGGTCGTGAGATCAGCGGGATTGCGCAGGAGGCGCCACGGGACACCGCCGGCCTTGTAGTAGAGGGCAACATGCAGGTTCCATGCCCGGCTGGCCTTGTCCTGGCGACTGTGGCCCTCGGGAGGCTGGGTGGCTTCGTCCCAGGTACTGCGGCGGATGATCTGGATTGGTTGACGCAGATGCAGCAGCCGCGCTTTGAGCAAGTCGTGGAAGTTGGCGAACCGGGCCGGGGGTGGGTCGTCGAGCGTGTCCTGAGTGGGGAGGTCGCTGGCCTGCTCCCGGCCGCGAGCTGATCGGCTGGCGATGTCGATAAGCTGCTCGGGTCTGGCGACCAGGAGTACATCGACGCGATTCTCATCAGCCAGCGCCCTGATCTCTTCAGCGTAGATGCTCACGGCTTTAGTGAGGGCTGCTGGCTGACTGACGGTCTCGATGGCGCGCAGATCGCGGCTGCTGATCACGCGTGTGTTGCGGTCGCTGAAGACCAGGGTGGTGTGCAGGCCACGGTCGGTATCGCACCCGGGGAATTCCGGGAAGAGATGCGGGTACTTCTCGTCCTTGGCCGCGATGGGTTCCCGGCAGCGCTCCAGCCATCGGCGTAGCCCGTCGAGTTGATCCGCAGGACCGACCAGGCCGACACGGATCGCTCGGGGAGCATCGGCCGCGCTGAGGTCGGCGGGGCCGTAGTTCGTGATCCCGAACCGCGGATCGATGTGCCGGGCCGCTCCGCCGAATTCCAGTTCAGGTTCGTCAAGGACCACCGAGTGCATCACCGGCTTCGCCTCGCACCGCTCGCCCGTCCCTGACGAGGCGTCCGCAGTCCTGCAGATCTAGCCTTGCTGCCGGGATTCCTTCGTCGAGGGACGTCGGTATCTTCGTCGCCGTCCTGAATCAGGTCGAGGAGATCCTGGGTGTCCGTATCCGCGACAGCCAGAAGGGTGTCGAGGCTTTCCTGCCCTGTAGCGGACAAGTCCTGGTCGGGCTCGGGTGCGACCGCGGACGGAGCCGGTCCCCAGGATCGATCGTCGATACCTCGATCGACCGTCACGGTGGCGAGCTCGCCGAACTGTACGGGCCGCGGTTCGGTGAACAAGTCCGCCTCCTTGCGCAGATAGTTGGCCCACACGAGGGTCCAGCCTCGGACCGCCGGGTGCCGGTCCAGGCGTTTGATCCCCGCAATAAGTCGGTCGGCGTAGGGGTGCTCGGTGTACCCGTCGGTGGTGAAGCAATAGTCCGGTTCCAGCTGGCAATACCAGACTCCGTCCAGGCGCCGAAATCTCGTGCGCAATGCAGCGTGGTGGTAGAAGCCAACGCGCTGCGGATCGGCCTTAGAGGTGTGCGGACCGAACACGGTCCGGCCGCGTGACCCGGGTCCCCTGCCCTCTTTGCGGGGCCCCAGGTGTGAGGTCGCGCGGAAGTGCATGTGCTTACAGCCCTTGTGCCACCGCAGTTCCGGATAGGAGTCCTGAACGGACCGGGAGAGCAGATCAGCAAAGCGGTACTGGGTGTCGAGGTCGTCGCTGTCCGCCCACTCTCTGGTCTCGTGCCGCTCGGGATCTCCATCGCAGAGCACCCGCAGAGGCGAGTCCCGCAAGCTGCGGAAGGACAGCACCAGTCCCTCCCGCAGCATCCAGCCGGACTCGCGCCGGCCCCGTGCATCCAGGGCGGCACCGGCCGCGCGGTAGTCGGTGAAGGCTGCCGGGGCCAGATACACGGTCGGCGGCATCTCCATGACGGGCAGCAGATTCGTGGTCAGCACTTCGGTCGTCCGCGCGGGCGGCAGGTACAGGCCCGCCGTCCGCGGCATCGCCAAGCGCAGCAGTGCCTGGGCGGCGTCCCTGTCGAAGCGCTGGGTGTGTTTGTCGATATGCACAACACGGCTAGCACGGCTGACCGCGTCCGGGAACGCCGCCTTGACCTCCGCCCACCACGCCTCATGGCTCTCAGGGTGGGAAAGGACCAAGATGACCGGCGAGTTGCCGGACAGCCAGTGGTCAAGGTCTCGCTGATCGCAGACGTAGTGGAAGCCGTCGTCCGTCTCACCCGAGAAGCGCCGGTCCTGCGCTTTGCTCTGGACTAGCAGGGTCAGGTTCAGAACGGCCCGACTGTCGGGGTCGACCAGATCGATGTGCCCGTCAATGCCGTGATCGACTCGTCGGGGGTGAAAGAGGTGACCCATCTCCAGACAACGTCGTTCGATCAGGGCGATGCCTTTCTCACCGATGAATGTCTGGCGCGTCACGGTCTTGCGATCAGCCATGGCCCCACCCTCCTTGCTGAACACGACCCGTCGACGAGGAGCCGACCGAGGTGCCCATTCAGGGTATGTGGCACCACTGACAGTGAGGCCCGACAACGTCCCCGGAGGCTGCCTTTAATGGAGGTCGAACAGCGGCGGGGGGGCTGCCATAGGGCCGGGCCGCCGCCCTGGTACGTCCGGTCCCCTGGGGAAGGCCACCGACGAATCGGCACCTGACCGCCACTTCTGCACGGGCCGGAAGCGGACGAATGCTCGTCGCACCTAGGGTGCTCTTATGCGCGACGACGTGACCATTCAGAAGGCCACAGCCGATCTGTTCTCCGCACCCCGCTCCCTCAGCCGCTCGGCTACCGCCCTGCCCACGACCGCAGGGGTGTACGCCTGGTGGGCGCCGCCCGAGGTCCTGGCTTGCTTCACCGGACCGGTCAACTCGGGCGATGCCGGACGCCGGCTGCTCTACCTGGGCAAGGCCAGCCGACTGCGGTCCCGCGTCGTGTCTAACCACCTGAGGGACTCCGGACGGTCCACCCTGCGCCGGACCCTGGCCGGACTCCTCATGCCAACCGAGGGCTATCGCACTACCTGGACCGACCGTGTCGTCCTGTTCCCCAAGGACGAGCAGCGCCTCACCCACTGGATGCACCAACACCTCACCCTCACCTGGAGTGAGCACGCCGACCCTGTCCCAGTGGAGAAGGAACTGATCTCCAATCTGCACCCGCCGCTGAATGTCGACGGAGCGGAACATGGCGCCACCCGGGACAGCGTCAAACAGGCACGAGCCTTCTACTACGCCAGTGCCGGCCCGCGTCCGGACAAGTAGCCAGCATTCGCTGATCGGCCCTCAGCGGCCTCGTCGACGCTCCTCTGCCACCTCATCACCTCTCAGAGTGCGGGATGTGGCGTTCCGCCCGGCTTGTCATCGCTCGATGGTGTGACGTTGGGGCATCGCTGCCGGTCAGGCGTTCGGGGTTCGCTTGAGTTGTGGCATGAGCATGCGCAAGCCGTACCCGAGCGATCTCACCGATGAGCAGTGGGAGCTCGTCGAACCCGTGATCACGGCATGGAAGGCCCGGCATCCGTCGGTCAGCGGGCATCAGGGGAAGTACGCGATGCGGGAGATCGTGAACGCCATCCTCTACCAGAACCGCACGGGTTGTCAGTGGGAGTTCCTGCCCCATGACATGCCCCCGCCCGGAGCGGTGAAGTACTACTTCTACCTCTGGCGCGACGAGGGCACCGACCAGGACATTCACGACCTGCTGCGCTGGCAGCTGCGGGAGAAGCGGAAACGATTAGCCGACCCGAGCCTGGTGGTCCTGGACACGCAGAGCATCCACGTGGCCGTCGGCGTCCCGGCCACGACGACGGGCCGGGACGCCGCGAAAAGGGTGCCGGGCAGGAAGAGATGCCTGGCCGTGGACGTGCTGGGCCTCGTCATTGACTGCGTCGTCCTGCCCGCCTCCGCGCACGAGAACACCGCCGGCATCGCCCTGCTGGACGCTGTCACCGAGCAGTGCGACACGGTGAAAAAGGCCCTGGTCGACCAGGGCTTCAAGAAGAAGGTCGTCGAGCACGGCAAGAACGTGGGTATCGACGTCGAGATCGTCGAGCGCAACCCGGACGACAAGGGCTTCGTTCCACAGGCCAAACGGTGGATCGTGGAGCAGACGAACGGGATCCTGATGTTCTACCGCCGTCTCGTACGCGACTACGAACACCGCCCCGCCTCCTCCCGCTCCCGCGTTCTGTGGGCGATGGCCTCCGTCATGAGCCGTCGCCTCACCGGAGCCACCAGCGCCTCCTGGAGGACCGCATGAGCGAGAACCCGCAGGTCAAAGTCATCCTGGAACACATCGAGACCCGCGAACGCGAACTGGACGACCAGGCCGGGCAGTTCCGGGCCCGCATCGAAGAGCTCACCCGGCAGCTCGGCGAACTCGACGCGGAGAGCGAGAACCTGCGCATCACCCGCAAGACCCTCCTCACTCTCCCGCTGCCCTCACCCTCCACCGGGCCGGACCGCCCCGACATCCCGGACCACCCCGCCTACCAGCAGATCCTTACCGCCCTGACCGACGCGGGCCGGCCGATACGCGCCCGCGACCTCTGCCAGGCCCTCGACCTGCCGATCCTCCCGAAGAACACCGAAGGCATCCGCTGCAAACTGAAACGCCTGGTCAGCCGGGGCATCCTCATCGAACCCGAACCCGGCCTGTTCGCCTGCCCCGGCGCCTGAGGACCACCCCCCACCCGCGACCAGCGGCCCTTCCCCAACCTCAACCACGAAACGGACAAGAGCCCACGTTCCGCACTCTCAGTTCATCGCAACCTGCCCTGCCGGCCTTGATGCATCCAGGCGATGACGTCGAACACACGCAGGACGCCGATGTCCTCACCGATACCCGCCTTGTCGCGGAGACGGACCAACTGATCGTGGAGGGCGCCGTTGTCCGCCCGCAAGGCCGCAGCCAGCGCGGCCCAGAAGGAGTGGTCCGTCTTCGGCCGCTCGAAGAATTGCTTGATGCGGATGTCGTAGATGGGGATCAGGTGGGGACGCTTGCGGGCCAGCAATTTGCCTGCGACAACCGGGCCGCTGCCGTCGGGCTTGCTGGGGTGCTGCTTGCTGCCGGCCAGGCGTTCCCACAACTCCCACGCGGGTCCGCCCTCCGCTATGAGCGCATCGCTTCCAGGATTCTCCAAACGTGCGCCACGAGGGACAAGCGACAGCAGGCGCGCCCAGTGCCCGTCGGGGTCGGTCACCAAGTTAATTGCCCCGTGCGGCTCGAGGGAGACACTGAGCGTGGTGATGGCCACCAGGTCGTTGCTGTCGAAGCGGTCCGCGACGTGCTCGGCGTCCCCGCCCCCGCCCACGCGCTCAAAGTGCGCACCGGAATAGAACAGGTCACCGCGTGAGCGTCGTCGGGTGAAGTACTCGACCAGCAGGCGCACTCCCTTCTCCTCGTCCCAGTAGATCTCTGGGATCTCCAGTTCGATCACCGAGCAGCCCTCCAACTACCTTGCGACCACTGATGTGTCGGTGGACGGTACACCAGATGAAACCAGACGGCGGCTCAGACGGAAGTGGCTGCCAAAACGAGTAAGACGCGGGGCCAGCGCTGCAACAGCCGGTCACATGAGTGGGCGCAGACAGCTTCGAAGCGGAGCAACATAGCGCAGGATCGCCCATTAGCCAAACCGGCGATCCCGCGGATCATTGATGGTCCACCGCCACTATCTGCCCGTACGTCGAAAGGGATCCCCAAGACGGCCATCATTCAACGCGTCACGCTTCCGTCAGCGCTCTGCGCTGCACAGCTCCAAGTGCCGTGGGAGCTCAAGGTCACCTTGGTCCACTGACTCGCCTCAGGCATCGACGCCGCACGTTTTCGGCAGTTTCAAACCTCATCGGCTGCACGCAAGCAGCACCGTCCTAAATATTGGAGAATCCGAATTGCACGGACAGATAAATGAGGTGCAAGGCACCCGATACAGCCCTACGCGCATCCGCGCCACCTGGGACGGAACGGGGAGCGTGGAGGACGCTTCGAAGGTATTGGGATTCTCGCGGGCGAAGGGCTACGACCTGGTACGCCGCGGGGAGTTCCCATGCCGCGTGCTACGCATCGGCCGTACGACACGTGTGGTCACGGCATCCTTGCTGCGCGTGCTCGAAAGCGGAGATCCGGAGTACAACGGTGCCGCCAGGTGCCACACGACCTCGTAGCCCTCTGCGCGACGAGGCCCCGCGGGAGCATCTCCAGCGGGGCGTCGTCGTCTCACCACTGCCCCTATGACGAGGGCCAACGCCACGGCGCGTTGGCCCTGACGAAACTCTGTGCGGTGTGCGCGGTGTAGTCAGACTTCGCCGCCCTCGTCCCACCCACATTCAGTACAACGAACTCCCGCGTACATGTCGTCTCGGACGTGATCAACGGCGCTCCAGCCTTCCAACTTCGAACTTGGAGCTCCGCACCGGGGACAGCCAACGATGACGCCGAACCCATGGAAGTACCTGTACTCCAGTCCGGACTCCTCAACCGTCCGCTGCATCGTCTTCACGAGTTCTGCTTGGGAGTCCACACCTACGAGTTCCCGAGCAGCTCGATCGACATCACCGTCAACCACGGAAACCCACATGATCGGCTCAAGGAGCGGCGGAAGCGGGGTGTCGTCGAGGACAACCGGGATGACGCGGACAGAGTCATCCCGCAGTCGCCGTGTGAGGGCGGCCTCCCACTCTGTGTTCACCCAAGGGGACTTCGAAGAGTTGGCGGACCAGAAGACCATGACGGTGTCTACGAGCCCCAGCGCCTCGTTGACCTTGCCGGGGATCCGATCCCCAGGTCGGATCTTCCATGAATCGAGCCAGACGTCCACGCCGAGCAGCCGCAAGCGGGCGGCAAGTGGCGTCACTTGGGGCTTGTCGCGGTGGTTGTGAGAGATGAAGGCGTGCACGAACACAGCCTCCCACCGAGGGCTCCACCAGATAGGGAAAATCGTCAAACTGACGAGATCGCGCGTCTGGCTCGTCGCCCGCGCAGTCGACCTCACCGTCCGGGACGTGAAGGAACGCGAGTTGGACACCACCCGGCAGGCCAACCGCTGCAGTAGGGCCAGTCCCCCGGCTCAGCCAGTCTGAAGCTGCCAGTGGGTCCAAGAAGTCTTCCAGCGTACCGAGAGGCGCCATCAGAGATCTCCGCACCAGCCTCATGCCGCGCATCCCGCGAAACCCGGTCTCAAGCAGCGGCAGCCGCTCCGCTACTGTGCGCCGGCATCACCGTGTACGCCCCTCTCAAGCGATTCGGCGCCCGTCAGGGCACCAAGGTCGCCGTCGTCGGCCTCGGCGGCCCGGGTCACCTCGGCGTGAAGATGGCCAAGGCCATGGGCGCCGACGTGACCGTCCTGTCCCAGTCCGACAGCAAGCGCGGGGCCGCCACGGCTCTCGGCGCGGACCACTACGCCGTGACCGGCGACGGCTCGGCGTCCGAGCTGGCGAACACCTTCGACATCATCCTCAACACCGTCAGCGCGCCGGTGTCGCTCCCCGACTACCTCGGGATGCTGCGCCTGCACGGCACCATGGTGAACGTCGGAGTGACGACCGAGCCGATGCCGATGGACGTCCTCACTCTGCGCCAGAACGGGCGGTCCTACGTGGGGTCGCTGTTCGGTGGCATCGCCGAGACGCAAGAGATGCTCGACTTCGCGGCCGAGCACGGGGTGACGGCCGACATCGAGATGATCGGCGCGCAGGACATCAACACCGCCTACGAGCGGATCCTCGCCTCCGACGTCCGCTACCGGTTCGTGATCGACGGCGCGACCTTCGCCGATCTGAAGGCGTGACGCGCGCCCGCGCACCGCGAAGTGCCGTCACAGCCCGGGCCGACGACGCCGACGCGGCGCTGGTCGTCGAGTCGCGCCACGCCGGCGACCTCCGCAGGGCGACAACCGCCAGGACTCACCCCTCGGCGCCCCGCAGAAGACTGAACACCGCTACCCACGGAAGGTGGGGACTATGACCACCTGGAACGACTCGGATCTCATGAAGGTCGGCGTGGCGGAGGAACTGGACCTTGAGTCCGAACGCGCCGACGGCACACTCCGCGCCCCGGTGACCATGTGGGTCGTGCGGGCGGTCTACCACATCTACGTCCGCTCGGTCAAGGGCGTGGACGGCCCGTGGAACCGGGGCACGCAGTCGCGCCACCAGGGACGTATCGAGGCGGGAGGTGTCCGGGCCGAGGTCGCCTTCCACCAAGCCGATCCCGGCGAGTACGCCGACGTGGACGCGGCCTACCGGGAGAAGTACGGGCGGTACACGAGCATCGTCGAGCACGTCCTGACCGACCGGGCCCGCAACTCCACCCTGCGTCTCGAACCCCGCTGACCGCCCTCCCCGTAACCACCTTTCCCAAGGAGTTCCGCTCGCGCGAGCCACCCTGATGTACGCGGCCGAAGACGTACGCGTCGAAGACGTTGCCGACCCGAAAGTCCAGCAGCCCACCGACACCCCCCTCCACATGGGCCACGAGTTCCTCGGCGTCGTCGAGGAAACCGGCTCGGAGACACGCAACCTCAAGCCCGGGGACGTAGTCGTCGCCCTCAGGCCACCCCGAACGCAGGCACCCCCGCCGGAGCCAACCGACGGGGGTCCCTCACCTCTCACCTGCTATCACAGGAAGCCCCTATGGCGGGGGCCTGCATGAAGGCGGACCACATCGTGCCACGAGGGCCGAAACGGCACAGGTCACGTCCCGGCTGAGCGCAGCGCTCGGCACCGGGCGACGTGTAGCGCCACGGTCAGCTATCAGGTCAGCGCAGCGTCGCCGGCCTCGCGACGAAGCGGGCAAGATCCTCGGCGGCACCGCGGGGCAGGCCGGCGACCATCCCCTCCGGCAAAGCCGTGATCACGGCCCCCAGCCGCGCGCCGAACTCTGGCAGCAAAGCCCAGGCCGAAGCCCTGACGAGTTGAGGCGAAGTGTCGCCAAGGGGCCGACAGCGTCGGGGCTACCGTCTGCCGGTCTACTCCCGGTACAGAGTCTCCTGCAGTTCATCCATCTTCCACTCGGTGATACCGACCTTCACGGTGAAGCGGCCGTCGCTTCCTCTCCAGTCGGAGACGGGTACGTATCCATAGTCGGCAAGCTCGTCTGTCGCCGCTTCGATGATGGGCGCGTCCTGATCCGTTCCGGCACCGGGATCGGCCGTGGCGGGCAGCCTGAACGAGAGCGTCTCCATGGAGGCAGCGGATCCCAGCGATCCCTCATCGATCATTGTGATCGAATAATCGCCCGGACCGGTCATTTCGACGTACGCCGTGGCCCACCCGTTGAAGTCGAGGGATTCCGCAAGCATTTGGGTTACTCCTGTTTCTGCTATGCCGGGGTCTCCTCGGTGGCATTCCCGGTGGACTGATAGCCGCAGGAGGGGCACCGGTAGTTGACCAGGTATGTCGTTCGGATCGCCGGGTATCGTTCCTCACGCTCGCGGCAGACGAAGGCCCGAATCGACCAGCGGTATCACTTGACCGGCGGGGCGAAGAGCTCCGAATTGCCCGGCGCGGGTGGTGAACCCAACGGGGAGGAAGCCCACGGTGCTCAGGAGGCGGCCGTGATCCCTGCGACGGGTCGCGGCCTGCAGCCCGAAGGCCGGGGTGGAAAGGTGGCCGAGGTACTGCCCCAACCGCAGGCGTCCGCACGGCTTGGTGTGGGACGACCTGACGCCCGAGAAGTTTGCGGCCATGCGCCATTCCCCTGACGAAGCATCGGTCTCGTAACTGACCAGGGTGCTCCGACTCCCCCTTGACCCGTGGGACTTACTGCGACAGAAGCAACAACTTGCGCTAGCGAGACCAAAGTTATGTCCCCATAGCATAGTCACAGTGAGTGGTAAAATCGCACGGAACACAACGACGTGTGACAGGCGGGTCCTCAGTGGGCTACGAGATAGATTTCCTCCCCGTCGGGGAGGAGTCGAGCGGTGGCGATGCCATCGCTCTTCGTTATGGCAACCTCCACGGTCCGCGAGAAGAGCAGACCGTGATCGTGATCGACGGCGGCTACCTCGACGCCGGCGAAGCGCTCGTCGAGCACATCCGCACGCACTACGACACCGGCATCGTTGACCTTGCCGTTTCAACCCACCCAGACAGGGATCACATCAACGGGTTGCGGAAGGTCCTGGAGGAGATGACCGTCAAGAAGCTCCTTATGCACCAGCCGTGGAGCCATTCATCGGACATGGCACGGTCCAAGATGCTCCTCTCCTACAACGCGCGGTCGCTGCGTACCGAGCTGAGGGATTCGCTTCAGGGTGCGACGGACCTTGAAGAAGTCGCCAAGGCGCAGGGCGTGCCCATCGAGGAACCGTTCCTGGACTGGACGAGTGATGACGGCGTCCTCCGTATCCTCGGGCCCACCGAGGACTACTACCGGGAGCTGCTGGCGGAGATCGTCGAGCCCGACTCCCTACAGGAGGCCAAGAAGAGCTGGGAAGCCGCCATCCGGCAGATGCTTGCCAGAATGGTGCCGGAGACGCTCTGGACAGAAACGCTGAGCGAGGACGGGGAGACATCCGCCAAGAACAACACCAGCGCCATCTGCCTCCTGGAGGTCGACGGCCGGAAGCTGTTGTTCACCGGAGATGCTGGAATCCCCGCGCTCGGGCAAGCGCTCGACGTCCTCGAAGACGAGGGCTTCCAGCCCGGGAGCCTTGATTTCGTGCAGGTTCCGCACCATGGCAGCCGCCGCAACGTCAGTCCGTCGCTCCTTGACCGTCTACTCGGACCCAAGGGGCAGACGGTCGTTATCGGATCTGCCTACGCGTCCGTGCCCAAGAAGAACCCAGAGCACAAGCACCCCGCGAAGAAGACGACGAACGCTTTTCGCCGACGGGGGTATCCCGTGCACCTGACTGCGGGAGTGACCAAGTGTTCCGCCTACGACGCACCTCCTCGTGAAGGGTACGGTGCTTCAACTCCCGAGCCACTTCATACCGAAGTAGAAGACAGCGGGGACGCGTAGGTGCTGTGGCTCGACGACTACGAGCGCCGGGCGCGGCTTGCGCCCGGCCTCCTAGCCCTGCTGCCGGTCAGCGTTGCTCTGGCGGTCCTTGGCCTCAGCAAGGCTCCGGTTGTTGTATCGGTTCTCACCGCGCTCTCGCTGGCCGGCGGCCCGATCGTCTTGGCTGAACTCGTGCGTCACCAAGGGCGGAAGGTTCAGGAGACGCTCTGGGCATCATGGGGCGGCTCCCCGACCATCCAGAAGCTCCGTCTACGGCAACAGGGACAGAACTCGCTGCAACGGGAGACCTGGCGGCAGGCCGTGTCATCCGTGGCTGGGATCGAGCTTTCGTCGGCCCGTAGCGAGCGGACAAACACGGCCAAAGCCGATGAGGCGATCGAGGTTGCCATAGGCCAGATCCGGAGCATCACCCGGGATGAAACGAAGTTTCCGCTCGTGCGTGCCGAGAACCGAAGTTATGGCTTCCACCGGAACCTCTACGGTATCCGATGGGCTGGACGAATTACCGCGCTCCTGGTGGTGCTCGGTATCCTGGGATACATGCTGTGGCTCGCGAACGTCGAGCATCAGCCTGCGCTCACGCTCGTGAATGCCCTTGCCCTTCTCGCCGCCGTTGCCTGTCTCGCTATCTGGTGGATCCTCCCTTCACCCGTGCGGATGAAGGACGCAGCAGAGAGGTACGCCTACGAGCTGCTGCAAGCTGCGGTCGTGCTCAACGCAGAGAAGGGCGAGACCACCCCTGAGGGGAGCCAGTAGCGCCGCCGTGTCTGCGAGGGCAGTTCCGCGCAGGCAGCCAACTGCACCGCCACCGGACCGCGCAGCATCGAGGATTGCGTCACCCCGCAGGGCCTGGTCGCGTTCCGTGGCAACCACTACTCGGTCCCGCCCGGACTTCCCGGCGCCCAGGTCACCGTCACGATGCGGCTGGGCGAGGACAGCCTGCGGATCGCCACCGCCGGACGGGCCGTCATCGCCCAGCACCACCGGGCGCCCGACGGTGCCGGGTAGACCGTCCGCGACGCCGGGCACGTCATCGCGCTGGAGCGAGCGGTGCTGGCCTCGTTCACCGACCGGGCGCCCTGCAAGTCGAAAGTCCGCCGCCCGCCGTCGGCGGCCGCGCTGGCCGAGGCCGAGCGCCTGCGCGGGCAGGCCACCGGCTCGACCGCCGAGCGGGTCGTGATCGACCTGTCCACCTATGCCGCCGTGGCCGACCGGCTGCGGACCGCCCCGACGCCCGAGGAGGAAACCAGCGAGTGAGCACATCACCAGCCCACATGAGTGAAGCACGCCGCTATGCGCAGTTGCGGGCTCACCTGTCCTATCTGAAGCTCAACGACGCCTTCGAGGCGCTGCCGCGGGTGCTGGACCAGGTCCGCGGGGAGAACCTGTCGATGACGGCTGCGCTGGAGCGGCTGCTGGAGATCGAGGTCGAGGCCACCGAGGCCCGGCGGTTGGCGGCACGCTTGCGGTTCGCCTGCCTGCCGGAGCCGTGGACGCTGGCGGATTTCGACTTCTCCGCGCAGCCCGGTGTCGACGAGAAGCTGATCCGGGACCTGGCCACCCTCCGCTTCCTCGACGACGCTTCCAACGCGTTGTTCGTCGGCCCGCCCGGGGTGGGCAAGACGATGCTGTCGGTCGCGCTCGGCAGGGCCGCGGTCGACGCCGGCCATCGCGTTTACTTCACCACCGCTGTCGGCGTACACGGGTGAGTGGCCCTGGCAAGATTTCCGTGAAGCCGGGGTGTGCCACCATGCGCCGGTGACGTTCCGTCACAGGTAGCGGCGTCGGAGCGAGGCCATGAGGATGACGCGGTGGCGAAGCAACCGCACCCCCGCACGTCCAGCCATGATCCGTTTCTGGAGTTTCAGGTCGGTGATGCGGCCTTCGTTGACGCCGGAGTTGAACCGGGTGGTGATGCCCTGCACTACTGCGTGCTGGTCTTCGCGGATGGCCTTGGCCAAGCTGGCCAGTGCTGGGAGATGGGAAGCGGCGAGTTCTTCGAGCCAGCCAGGCAGAGAGGTGGCGTCGCGGGCGTCGAGCATGGCGGCGAACTGACGCACCAGGTCGTGGGTGCGGTCCAGCTCCGGGCAGCGTTTGAGCAGCCGTCGGAGTGCCTCGGTGGCGTGGAGGCTGCGCCGTGATGGCTCGGTGGTGATCCAGCGGGCGACTTCGCGGGGCGAAGGCGGCCGCTCGCGTGGGGTGTCGATCGGCAGGCCGCGGCGGAGCGGCGCGATGGCCATCTTGACCCGCTGGTAGTTGCCGCGGTAGCCCTTAGCGACGATCTCCTGGTGCAGCACGGTCGCGGTGTGCTCGCCCTCCTCCCACCGCTGCCTCAAGTACTCCAGGTAGGGGTCGAGGCTGGTTGGCCGACGGGGCCGGGGACGGCGAACGCATTCCTGCCAGGTGGCGGCTCGCGCGTATTTGCCCACGGTGCGTCGGTTCAGGCCCAGTTCGCGGGCTGCGGCGTTGAGCGAGCGGCCGGTGTCGGTCGCCGCGTGCACCGCCTCGAACAGTCGTTTCGCATGACGGCGGGCAGGGGTGTCGTCACTGTCGGACGGTCCCGCCGAGTTCGCCGATGGCGGTGGGGGTTCGGGGTCCCCCATCGCGGCGGGCAGGCAGCCGCGATGGGCGGCGGCAATGTCCCCGACCCGCTTCGACAGGCCCTGCCACAGGTGGAAGCGGTCGCTGACCTGCACCGCTTCCGGTGCGCCTTCGGCGATGCCCTGCCGGTATATGAGCGAGCCGTCCCGGCAGACCACCTCGACACCGGGGTGGGTCCGCAGCCAGGCGGCCAGCGGCCCGGCGTCTCGCCCGGCCCACAGCTCGATGGGCAGCCTGGTATCGGCATCCACCAGCAGGGTTCCGTAGACGTCTGCGTACAGCGCGAAGTCGTCCACGCCCAGCACCCGCGGGGTCGGTGCCGGCGGAAGCGGCAGGCGCATCAAGTGGAACAGCACGCTGGTCCGCGACAGCGGCACCTTCAGTATCTGCAGGAGCCGGGCCCCGCCGCGGCCGGCGAGCAGCACCCCGGCCATCTCCACCAGGTGCTGCAGCAGTGGACTGCGGCGCTGGTAGCGCGCCGTCAGCCCCTCGACCTGCTCGGCGAACGTCCGCCGACCGCAGCCCGGACCGTCGCAGAACAACCGCCTCACCGACAGCCCGATCAGCACCGGGCGTCCACCGACAGCGACATCGGCCAGCGTGCGGCCATAGCGACTATGCACCCGCGCAGAACCGCGACCGCAGTCCGGACACGCCACCGCCGACTCGCCGGTGCAGGCCGCAATGCGGACCACACCGCCCGCTACCCACACTCGTTCCACCCGCACCGCATCGAGGTGCGGAGCCGTGATCCCTACGAGGTCGTCACACTTGCTGACAGTGCCACTACCTGTGACGGAACGTCACCGGCGCATGGTGGCATACCCCGGCTTCACGGAAATCTTGCCAGGGCCTCTTATCCGTGTACGCCGACAACCGCGGCCGAGCTCGCGGCCAAGTGCCACAAGGCCGCGCTCGATGGCCGGTGGAAGACCTGCATGAACTTCTTCGCAGGTCCCAGGCTTTTGATCATCGACGAGCTCGGCTATCTCCCGCTGCCCGAGGACGGCGCCTCCGCACTGTTCCAGGTGATCAACCAGAGGTATCTGAAGTCGAGCACGATCTTGAGCACCAACGTCGGCATTGCTGATTGGGCCTCGGCGTTTGGGGACGCGACCGTTGCCGCGGCGATGCTGGACCGGCTCCTGCACCGGGCCACGGTGGTCGGGATCGACGGCCCGTCCTACCGGCTCCGCCACCACCAAAGCCACGCCGAGACGCTTCGTCAGGGAGTGAACGCCCGTGTCTCTTGAACCCACCAGCCCCGCAAGCGAATTCGACCGCACCTGCCCCGAGTGCGGCGCCGGTTTCACGGTCGACTCAGCGGCCAGCCGCCGCAAATACTGCTCGCCGGCCTGCCGCGAGAAAGGATGCGCGCACCTGCCCAAGCAGCGGGTCTGCCCGCAGTGCGACAAGGAGTTCACCACCGACCTGAGCCGGAAGAGGAAGTTCTGCTCGGCCGAGTTCCTGGTCGCCTTCCGTCGCAGCGAGGAACAGAAAGAGGCCCGCCTCTGTCCGGTCTGCGACAACCCCTTCCAGGCACCGAAAACCGTCCGCACCATCTACTGCTCGATGGTCTGCCGCCAGGAGGCCGAACGCGTGCGTGACCAGGCCCTGAACGAGGAGCGGGACCGCCGCCTCGCCCAGATGGCACCGCCCGCGCTGCCGACCCGGATCGAGTTGCCGCCACCGCCGCCACCGGCCCGCACGAGCACGCGGCAGCAGGCACCGGTCCGGGACCCGCTGGAGCCGACCGCGACACGGAACTGCCCGCACTGCCAGCAGCCGATCACGATCGTCGCGCTGCTGGCCACCCCGGAGGCCGCGAGGCCGACCATGCCCCACCACCGCACCGACGTCGTCCCACTGAGGCGGACGCCCTGAGCAGGCCCTCCATCCGTCCCCGGCTCATAGATCGAGTTGGGGACGGTCGGGGTCGAGGAGATCGGGGTCCTGGCGAACCAGTGCGTCCTCGAATGCCTCCCAGCCCTTCTCGCGAATGAAGGCGGTCTCCTCAGCCGTGATGGGGATCAGCCAGACGATGGCGACATCACTGCCGTTCTCGACGGTGACCGAGAAGAAGTCGTCGTCGAAGTAGACAGGCAGCCCTGCATAGAGGCACGTCATGACTCCACCGGGCAGCGGAGCGGGAAGCGGAAGCACGTCGCCGCGCAGGATCGCCCGGCCGCTCGCCACCAGCTGCCCGGCGACGTATTCCAGAACCTCGGGAAAGTGCCCATAGCCCGTAGTGCGGCTGGCGTTCTCGCAGGCCAGCAGCTCCAAGTGGAAGTGACGGTCCGAAGTCGGGTCCCACAACGGAGTACGAGACAGGCCGATCGTCGCGAACGCCTGGGCGCCCGAGAGCTGACCCTCCCGGAAACACGCCACCTGAGGAGTGCCCTGCGGGGCGCCTGCGGGCGGGGACCAGGCACCGAGCATGCGCCCGAGTCTGCTCTCAAGATGGTCTATGAGCTCCGGCATCAGGTCTCCAGTCTGGCTTCCGAGCACGTCAGGGCCCGGCGATGACCAATGATCCCCTGGACAGTAACGATCACGCAGAGACGGGGGCCAGTCAGGTCGAACCACGCGCACCATCCCGACTGCCCCTCACCGACCATGAGGGCCCGGCGACCTTCGGTCGCCGGGCCCTCAACATCTCGCCGAGGCTCCACGATCGCTGATCTGGGCCATCCCCAGTCGCATGAAAGCCGGACCATCCGAGGAAGAAGATCCAGGCTGGCCGATTTCAAGAATCGCCATCACTGTGCAGTCGACCGTTTCATGGCCGGTGTTCCGGCGCTTCGTCGGCGCTTTCGCGGCCGGCGTGGCCCTGGCCGCAACCTCAGGGTGCACGGTGGCCGTCGATGCCGTGGCTGGCATCTCCGTGACCGACGACGGCCATCTGCTCGGCGTCATGATGGTCTGCGGGCATCAGATCGATGGCGCGACCCTCTACGTAGACAGCACCGACGTCGACAGCGAGGTGACGGTCGGATCATGGGCCGCCGACCGACCCCTCACGGCCGGTCTCGCCACCTGGACCCTCGATTCTCCTTCCGCCGGCTGGACCGCGACCAGATCCCTCAAACCGCTCACCGCCAAGACCACCTATGCCCTCTACGGCTGGACCAAGGACAGCTCGTGGTCATCGAGTAGCGTCTCCTTCACTCTGACCGACCGGGACCGGCTCACCCCGGGAACCGTCCGCTACGACGACGTCTCCGCCAACGGCGATGAATCCGCAATCACCGTCCCCGTAGCGGAGTTCAAAGCCAGGGCCTGCGAGAACAGTTAACTCCACGGCGCCTTGCGCCAGGCCAGCCACTCACAAGACCGCGATCAACAGCTGGAGTACTAGTACTCCAGGCGGACTTCTGCATTACTCCTGCTCAACGGCCTGGCGGTGGGGAGCGTAGCGAGGGTTTGGCATGGCTGGGGCGGTCTTGGGCCGACCGTCCCACCAACGAGTGCCCGCGCTTCCACTCTGAGGATCCAGGCCGCCAGCCAACCGCGTCCGGGCGACCGGCTGTCTGGGCGCGGTAGGCACGGGACGGGATCTACGATCCCTAGTGATGACCAGTGGTGCGTGACGTCGAAGGGACGCTCATGGCAGAGCTTGTCCGCAAGCAGCACATCGATGCGGATGTGGGGTACAACGCGTTCGGGTTGCAGGAGTCCGATGACGCGGACCTGCCGGTGCCGTTCCCTGACGACTTCGACTACGACACATTCCTCAGCACTCATCCGGGGCGGCTGGACATCACCAGCGGTGGCCACACCCACACTGCCGCCGTCACGGTCGAAGTGTGGGACGGGCCGCCGCTCGCACAAGACCCAGCCGGTTGGGACGAGCAGGCCGAAGCCGACTTCGAATCGACCAGCGGCCAGGTGGCGGTGTGGTCTATGAGCCTGGGCCGAGCCCGCGATGTCATCACGCTGGCCGATTCCGGCGGTACGTGGCAGGTCCGGGTGAGCTGTGCGGGCCGGGCTGAGGCTGCTGCTCTGTCCGACGGTGAGGGCACCGGCACGGGGGTCGAGCGCTATCTCGTCCAGTTCTGGCCGGCTGGATCCTGATTACGCGAAGTGGGGCGGGGCAGTGCCCGGCACTGCCCCGCCTCGGCAACTGGTGACACCAGGTCAGGTGACGATCTTCACGATGAAGCCGTCGTTGTCTCCGTCGATGATGCGGTTGTTGCCGTAGAAACCTTGCAGGAGATTCCCGCCGGCCCGGTTGTCGTCCTTCGGGATCGGCTTCACCGAGAAGTTGAATTTCCTGACTTCGGGGTCATAGTCGTGTTCCGCGGCCCCCTCGTAGGTGGTCGCGAAGGGGTACTCGTCGCACTCCTTGCCTCCGTTGGTGTAGTTGGCGCCCCAGTATCGTCTGCATTGCTTGACTGCCGCCTTGCGGTTGTTGTCCCTGCGGGTGGCACTCACCGTGCGGTGCAGAGGGTCCTCCACTGTCTGGCCGGGCACCTTCTTCGCCGACATGTACGGTTTGGTGTCCTGCGGGTTGATGAACGCCGTCCTGATGTGCGCGGCCTCGGCTCGTTCCTCGGCTCCCTGCTTCGCGCTCAGAACGAGCGTCGTGATGTAGCTGAAGGTGGCCGCGCCCTTCTTCGCCGGGTTGCCGCCGCCCGTGGAGTTGGCCAGGTACGACGCGGCATCCCATCGGGGCGCGAGCATGAACAGCTTGCCGCCCATGTCCCCGCTCAGCGTCCACGGGGCCGGAGGCGTGTAGCTGATGGCCGGCTCGTACACCGAGAAGAGCAGGTCCGAGTTGCCGCTGCCTTGCCCCGGCTTCGCGTTCACCGTCTCATGGAACGTGCGAAGCGCCTTCAGCTCCGCGAACGTCTTCGTGCCCGGCGCGTTCCCGCCCCGGGTGTAGTGCGCCCCGGCTGGCCAGCTCTGCGGGATGTTGCCCTTCGTCGTGATCGGCATAGACGCGGCGCCGGTCGTGCCGGTCGTCGCAAAGTCGGTGAAGTAGTACTGGAAATCGATCGTGCGGCTGTTCTTCGCGATCGTGCCGACCACACGAACGTTGAACGCGCTCTCGCCGACAACCTGTCTGTTGCGCACCCAGGTCTGCAGGAACGACGCCCCGTCACACACCGCGAACCGGGACTTCACGAAGAATTTCTTGTCGCTGCCCAGCCCCTTCTTGCACTCCTCGAACGTCATCGTCCGAGCCGGCTGCGGAGCCGTGACCCCAGCCCGGGCCGGCCCCGCAGCCTCCGAGGCCGGTACCGTGCCCGAGGCTCTGCGGGAGATGGGCGCGTACGAGGCAGCCGGACCCACCGTCTCCCGCGCCAGCCCCACCCCCGGCTCCGCCTTCGCGGCGAGTTCCCTCAGCTGCCGCACACCCTGCCCGCTCTGCAACTCTTTCAGTAACGGTGTGGCAGCACCGACCGGGAGCACATACGACTCCACTTTCAGATCGTCCCGGCCGTCCGCGCTCGCCCCTGCGGACGCCGTGGCCGACACCACAGCGAGCACGGTCAACGTCGTCAGTGCACGCGTACTACCCCGCCACGTCCAGGTCCTACCCATCAATCAAACCCCCGGAATTCAGGTGGTACCGGACCTGACGTCCCGCACCTGGTCACCCAAGACCTTCTCGAACAAAGAAGCGAAAGCAATGGCGCCACACCGGACATGTCCTGATCACGACGACATCTTGGCCGAGATCATGACGCTCCGACTCACCCCCGCTGGGGCCTGCTGAGCACCCCCACTTGCGGAAGGGCGGGGGCGCCGGCGGGTAGGGCGCTGGTGACGTGTATGCGGGGCGCCTAATTAGGCAAGGCCCGTCATGGTGGTCTGCCTCCCGCGTGGTGATGTGCTGGTGGCCGGCATCTGCCGGTCGGGCGGTCTGAACCGTGATGGCGCCTGAAAGACGGCAAAGCCCCTGACTTGTTGAATCGAGTCCAGACGCGCGGTCTGCAGCCGTAGCGTCCAGGGTGTCGGTCGGCACGGGCCCGCAGTGCCCCTTGCCGCCCATGGGCTGGCTCTCCAATAGCGTGCCGCCGCCGGCCGACACCCACGCGGTGTGGCTCGACAGAGGCGTGAAGGTGACGCAATGACTTCAAGTCAGGGTGCCCACCGCACTCTTGTTGCTGTCTCATCGAGTGCAAGGCTGGCTGCCCGTGATCCTGATCGGTGTCGATCCCCACAAGTCGTCCCACACCGCCGTCGCCGTCGACGCCGCAGGCCATCAGGTGGCTCAGCGCCGGTTCGTCGTCAACGCCGGAACCTTCCGCCAGCTGATGCGCTGGTGCGAGCAGTGGCCCGAGCGCCGTTTCGCGGTCGAGGGCGCCGGCGGCCTGGGCCGCTCGCTCGCCCAGCAGCTGGCCGCCGCGGGCGAGAACGTGGTCGACGTGCCCTCCACCCTGTCGGCCCGGGCCCGGCTCCTGGCCACCGGCGGAGACCGCAAGACCGACGCCAAGGACGCTCTCCACGTCGCCCAGGTCGCCCTCTTCCGCCACGACCTGCGACCCGTCGTGCGGGAAGACCAGACCACCATCCTGCGACTGCTGACCGAACGGCGAGACGACCTGGTCCACGAACGCACCCGCGTCCTCAACCGGCTGCACGCCGTCCTTCGCAATCTCCTGCCCGGCGGTGCCCCCACCGGGCTGTCGGCCGACAAGGCCGCTGCCGTCATGAAGGGCATCCGGCCGGTGACGGCCACCGACAACTGCCGCCGTGACATAGCCCGTGACCTGCTGGCCGACCTGCGCCACCTGGACCGGCAGGTCAAGGACAACGAGGCCGAGATGCGCGAGGCCGTCGCCGCGACCCGCACCACACTGACCACGCTGCCGGGCCTGGGCACCGTGCTGGCCGCGAAGGTCATCGGCCACATCGGGGACGTCAGCCGCTTCCCCACCGAGCACCACTTCGCCAGCTACACCGGCAGCGCCCCCCTGGACGCCTCCAGCGGCAACAACGTCCGCCACCGGCTCAACACCGGCGGCAACCGCGCGCTGAACTCGGTGCTGCACACCATCGCCGTCTGCCAGATCCGCGACGGCGGGCGCGGACAGGACTACTACCTCCGCAAGATCGCTGAGGGGAAGACCCCTTCGGAGGCCCGCAGGGCCCTCAAACGGCGCCTGTCCAACGTGGTCTACCGGATCATGAAACGAGATCAACGAAACCACCTCGCTCAAGCCGCTTGACACACAGAGGCGCTATTGGGACACGCCCTGTGGCTCGGTGACAGCAGGCACCGCCCGCAATGGCAGTCGACATGTCTGTGACAAGAAACTTCGGTCAAAGGTGTCATGAGTCAGACCCCCGCCCCGAACGGTGCTACGCAACCGTCCCACTGCCCCCAGTGCGACCGCATGACCCGACCGCTCCCGGGAGACTTCGTCCGAACCGGCAGTGAACCCGCTCTGGACGGGGTAACGATGAGTTGACTCCTCGTCCACCCGTGACCGGCATTGACGGACAGCCCAGTGGCCCGCCCTACCAGCGGCCCCTCACCGGCCATCGCACGGGCGGCCTCGAACCCTCATCCTGGGTAAACTGCCAGCCGCAAGTCCCAGAACTATTACGCGAGTTCCCTCGTCGGCTTCCTCCAGCTCCTCCACGAGGTTGGGTGCTCGATACGGAATCGAAGCCGGTAGGCCGACGCACCGCGCAAGACAACTCACCGGAGCCCGCCAAGGAATTTCCCGGAGGCAATGCACACCACACCTGACGCATTGTCGGACGCGACAGATAATCTCATCGGGTGGCCCAAGACGTCGCTGCGCCCTCGGGACGTGTGTGACTGCGCAGGCTCCAGGGGTGCTTCGGGGCGCGGTATCCGCGCCGGATGTGCCTCCTTGGGTGGATGGGTGCTGACTGTATTCGGAGGAACTGCTGGTGGCGCAGATCGACTTCCGTCTCGTCCAGACGGCGGTCATGGGAGGCCGGGATTCAGACCAGCCGGTCATCCTGCCCGAGGAGCCGCACAATCTGGATGAGTTCCGCCGCCAGTTCGGCAAGGACGACTTCTGGTGCGGCACCCTGCTCGGTGGCTGCGGCGAGCGGCTGATGACCAAGCGCTACGAAACGAAGGTCTGTCACTTCTCCCATTTCCCGGACCGCGACGGAAGCCGGGCGGCTTGTCATCGCACGGCCAACGGCGTCGACAGCGCCGATCATCTGTTCGTCAAGGCGCACGTGACGCAGTGGCTGGCGGGCCAGGGACACGCGGCGCAGGCCGAGTTGTGCAGCCTCGGGCACGGCCCCGGGGATGCCGTGGACTTCGTGCTGCGTGCCACGAATCAACGCCTGCGCTTCGAGCTGCGGCCCAACGACTACCGCAGCTGGCGTGGAACGGCGGACAGTCTGGCCGCCAAGGAAGGGCATGTCGAGTGGGTCTTCGGGCTGGAGAGCGCCATCACCCGGGATATGACGGCCCGCTACGGCTATGCCCTGCGGGTGCGGTGCGAAACCGACGGCAACAGCCGCCGGGTTCTGATCGGCACCGTCACCGAGAACCGCCCCGTCGCCTGGTCCCCGCTCGAGCAGTGCCGGATGACTGGCGACGGCCTCATCACCCCCGACCTCGACGAACTGCGTAACCGCGGGCTGATCCGCGAGGGCGCCGCGCGCCACGACGCCGTGGCCGGCAGCCTGCCGCTGCGCGGCGCCGAGATCGTCTTCGCGATCGACGGCGAGGCCCGGCCGGACACCGACTCGCCCCTCGTGGAGGGCGGTCGGTACCTGATATCCGGCTTCATCAAACCGGCCGGACATCGGATCCTCAAGGCCCAGCTCTCCTTGCCCCACGACACACCCCGCCCCACCGAGCAGTACGTGTACCGGCTGGCGGGCTCGGTGCGCCTGCTGGTCACCGAAGCCGACCGGCCGGGTGAGAACACCGGCTGGGCGGTGCGCGCGGACAGCCTCATCCAGCTCAAGGGCCTGGACGCGGAACGTACCGGCCTGTGGCGTCCCCCCGTCGCCTTGGACGAGCCCCTGCCCGCGCCGAAGCCCGCCACGCGGCCCGCCCCGGCCCCCGCCGTTCCGGTGCAGTCCCAGAGCAGCCGCACCGCCACACTGTTGCGGCGGGCTCTCGAAGACGTGGCGCGGGAGGGGGCCACCACCACGTGGAAAGAGCTGGCCGAGCGGGTCGGCCTGGATCTTGCGCACCTGCCCGATCCCAAGCGCCGGGACCTCCTCGTGGAGGTCGACAAGCCGCGAGATCGGAACCGGTCGCTGTTGTGCGTCCTGGTCCGCGCGCCCTCCGGCCGTCCCCTGTCCTATCTCGCCACCGTGCTGCGCCTGCTCCAAGTCCCTGCCCCGGCCTCGGAGTCCGCGCTGTACCGGTGGAGCGAGGAGCAGATCCGCGCGGCGCATACGGCGTACGGCCACCGTACTCCTCCTCTACCGGCATCGGCTGCCATTGCGGAGGCGCCCCGCCCCGCGGAAGTGCGGGCCGCCCAGGAACAACTGATCATCCTCAAGGCCCAGTTGGCCGTGGGCCGTGCCACGTTGCCCCACGCCACCGGCCGTCGCGCCGCCCGCCTGACCACCACGGTCAAGGACGGCGAACAGCACCAACGGCTCTACGAGACGGTCCGGCAACGCAGGCAGGAGCTGCGCGCGTGGCGACGCGAGAGCGAGCGGCTCCTGGACGACCTCGACCGCATCATTGGCCACCCTCTGCCGGCGTCTGCTCCCTCGAAGAAGAGCACGCCCGCCGTCCCGCCCGCCGCCGCGAAGAGCCCCGTCTCGCCGGGGAAGGACCAGCGCACGTTCCAGGCGCAGGCGACAGCAGACATCGCCTGTCTGACGCGGCTGTTCAAGCAGGCCCGTGATGCCGACGACCTGAACGAGGCCAGACGGATCCGCCAGGACGTCTCACGGATCGCCACGGATCGCCTGTCCGGTGAGCCACGGCAGAACCTCCTACTGCTCCGCACCGACCTGCAGACCTGGATCAACAGCCGTGAAGCAGCAGCCGCCCACGCGGCGCTGCGCACCTTGTTCGCCGACCTCGCGACGGCCGGCCCCGCCCCCACGCTTCTCGCCCTGCGCAGTGCCCTGGCCCACTCGAAGATTCTCAAACGACGCTGCCCCGGCCCCCTTCCGCAGGACCTCCACACGGCGCTCACCCGCCTGGAAGCCCAGGTCAACGGCGAATCGGTGACTCCAGACGACGGAGCCACCCTGTCGGCGACCCACCCGTCACCCAGCGGCGCGCCACCTTCCGAGTCTGCCGATTTCGCAGAAGCCCGAGCGGAGTTCGCCTGGCTCGTGAAGGAAATCCGTGCCGCGCAGGAGGCCGGCGATCTTGCTGCGGTCCAGACCGCGCGCCACTTGGCCGGACCCATCTACGGCCGGCGTCTGTCGCCCGAAGACCGGGCCACCTACACGCCGTTGATGCGCGAGGTGAAGGCGTGGTGCCAGGAACAGGATCCGAACACGGACCCGATCCTGCGCCGTATCCGTCAAGTCCTCGCCGAACTCGGCCGTGCCGGCAACGGCCTGGCCACCGAGCAACTCGCCGCATTCCTCGACGAGATCAGCTCGCTGCGCCGTCAGTTGGACCGGCGCCTACCGGTGCTCGAAGAGGTTCAGGTCAAGCGGTGGAAGCGCCAGCTCAAGGCCCGCACCTCGAGCGCGCCGCGTCGTGCCGTACCCCGCGCGGCGGACCCGGTCAAGGCCGTCCCCGGCCCCAAGGCCACCGCACCGTCTCCCCCGGACCGTCTGCCGATCGAGACCATCGACAAGCTGGCCGCCATCGCCCGGGACGTCCTCAAGGACGCGGCGCGCGGCGGCGGCTCACTTCTGACGTGGAGTGACCTGCGGCTGCGGATGGCGGGCGGGCTGCCGCACCTGCACCCGGACGACCAAGGTGAACTCCTGGTCGCCGTCGACCGGGAGACACCAGTCGGTGAACCGCTGCTGTCCACACTCGTCGCGAGCTCGGACGCCTCGCTGCACTGGCTCTACCGCCACGTCCGCTTCAGCCTCGGCCGCGAACGCATACCCGAACCAGACCTTCCCGCCCACTGGGCCACCGAAGTCCTGCGCCTGCGCCAAACCTGGCGCCACCGCTGACCTGCCGCACTCAGCGAACGCCATCCGGGCCCAGCCGGCCCGCCGTTCAACTCGGTCGCGGACACCCGCCGGCCCCGGCTCGCTGCACTGGTCCGCTACGACGACACGCGGCTACGGGTAGACACCGAGCTCGTAGTGGGACACCCCGACGTACACGGTCACGGTGCCGCCGTCGTGCATCTCGCCCCAGGGACGCTCCGGCAGTGAGATGTCCAGGAAGCTGCCGGAGCAGCCCTCGCAGCAGTCGAAATGGTCCTGCCACGCTGTCACGTCCGCTTCGGTGCGAGCGTTGCGCATCGTATGGACGTCGTGACCGCTGCACTCGTCGTTCGGACACGGTGCGCCGTGGCCACAGTCCGCGGTGCCGCACGGGCAGGGACGGTCACACCCGACCGGTTCCCAGTCCTGGGTGATCACGGCGCGTTCTCGGGGTGACTTCCGATCCGCGGTCAGGGCTGCCACGACGTCCTGCCGGGACGCCCCGGTCGCTTTCTGCACGCATCCGTGAGCGCGACCACGTTGCCGAGGTCGGGATCAGTGCCCGAAAGCCATACGGTCGGTGAGCCCGACGAGTCGGCCTCGTTGCGGTACAGCCTCGCGAAGAACGAACGCGTCCCCGTGTCGTATCCCCAGTCGCTGCCCCGCTCCCAGCCGCGAAGTGGCAGAGCGAGGGTGAAGTCCTCGACGATTCGCTGCCCTTGTGGCACGTAGAGCGCGGTCATACGGTGCCAGCGGCAATGCGCCAGATCGCCGTGGGCGATGGCGGTGCAGGCGTCGGCGAGGGCCGGATTCCCTCGGCAGCGCCGCTTGGTGCGATGGGCACGGCAACGCGTCGTGGTTGCAGGTCAGGAGCGCTTTCGGGTCCTCGTAGACCTGGAGGCGGGTGTTGGTCAACCTCACCCAAACCTGCAGCAGACCCAACGGCGTATGCCAGGACGGCACCGCGCTGCGGCTGCTTGCCTACCAGCTGGAGCAGCAGGTGCCGCGCACCGCTGCAACCAGCGGGTATGACGCCGCGTCGGACACGGCGCCGCGTCCGCGCCCCGCCTCGCGCAGGTTGCCCGGCCCGCCGCCGGGCCGCCATCTGCGGGCGTAGTCGACTCGGTCGCCGTCGGACGTTGCGCCCTGCCTGTCAGACACGATGGGCGCAGCGTCCGACGAACCGTGCCGGGGCCCTCTCACCGGGTTTGGCACCACCACGTAACCGTGGTGACCAGCAGGCCACCAATCGCCGTTCCGACTCCTCGCACCACTGCGAACATGGCTACGCGAACCAGTCGACGGCCGCGCCCATGTTGCCGCTTGTCCATCCGGGTCACTCCAGAAATGAGAGGTGAGCGCTGCGGGAGAGCAGCGGCCTCCACCGTGCCCCCGCCTCCCCAAGCGGCGGACGCCTCCCAATGACAGCCAATGACTTCGAATGCACCCCCACGGAACTGGATGCCTGCGAAGATTGCCGGACGGATTCAAACGGTTTCGAACGGGGAGAGTCTGCGAGATGGGGCGGTCCGGGAGACTACGGAAGCCGCAACTGAGCGGCAGTCATGCGCAACTTAACGTTGCACTTCACGACTTACACAGGGGCGCAGGGTTGCCGTCCCTCGCTGTCATGACGCAAGAACTCAAGGGAGCCGGCATCTCCCGCAGCACGGTCTACGACGCCTTCTCCAGCACGCGCCTCCCCTCATGGCAGGTTGTTGACGCACTAGTTGAGGTGTTGGGCACCAGGCACCCCCGGACGGCTCCTGAAGAGGAGCAACCCCGCTTCTACGACCTGTGGATAGGCGCAGTGAGCGAAGAGGACGAAGAGCAGGGCGACGACCTACACGCTCTGGCGGCTGCCGGAAGCACCGCGATCGTGAGCGCTATGGCCACCGAGGCGTGGGAGTCCCTGCGTGAAAGTTCGCGGGCCGTTCTCACGAGACGGAACAGTGACCGCATCTGGCTACGCGTCCCGTTCGAGCTCAAGGCAGATGCCAAGAAACATGGAGCTCGCTGGGACAGGCAGCACCTGCTCTGGTTCGTCAACGAGCCCGTGCCGGAGCTCATGCACTGGCGCGTCGACGCCCCGCCGGAACTACCGACTCCTTCCGAGTAGCGCAGGACCACCCGAAGACTTGCGTCGTTATCGCTTCGTGACCTAATGTTGGGGGCGTCTTCGGCGTGCCCGGAAACACCCCAACTCGACGCCCCGCTGCTATCCCCCGTGCAACGGGGCGTTGGATTCCCGACGCGACAAGACAATCGCCTGTCACACTCAAGAACCAATGGCGTCTATCGCAACCCGTAGACCTCGCGCGCCACAAAACGGCATGTCTCGACAAAGTCACGCGCTGCCGCCGGGGTCACCACCTCGCCATGCACCGCCTTATTCCTCAGACGCCGCAGATCGTTGAGGATCGCGACACCGCGCGACGAGAGGCCAATGCCTTCTAGTCCAGCGATCAGCTCAGTGAGCAGCGGAGGGGTATCACGCCTATACCTGCTCTCCGGCATGGCGTCTTTCTGCTGAAGCGTTGTCCGGCAAATCTCTTCCAGCACCAGCCAAGCCGAGATGAGCGCCCCGATGGGTGAGGCAGTGGCGACGTCCCACGCCTCTTGAAAGACTCCGAGCCTCGGACCCTCATCCTGAGTCGGGCGCGGTTCTTGCCCTGACGTGGCCTGCGCCTGAGCTAGTCCTTCCGCTTCTCGCCGCATCTCACGGGCATCCGTCGCGAACTCAATCGCGCCCGCTGGAGTTTCGAGTCGGGTCATGCGCGTGAGGGCCCCTTGGATGTGACCACGCAGGCCCCACACAACGGTGACCGTCACGAGAGGCCACGCCAGGGCTTCTATGTACTTCAAGACCAGCTCTGCAACTTCCACCCTGACATGTTGACGGCCGCGCCCTCTGACCAGTTGCCCCAGAGTCGATCTGTGATCGAGGTGAGACGTGCCCCGCCCCATGGACCACCGCGACCGCGACCAGGTCCGCCGACTGCACGCCCAGGGCAAGAGCCGTAACGAGATCGCCCGCATCATCGGGCGCAGCGGCTCGACCGTGTCGAAGATAGCCGGCGCGTTCGACCCACCGTTGACGTTCGAGCGGGGGCCGGAAGTGGTCGCCGCGACCGAGGCCCGTTGTGTCGACCTCGCTGCCCGCCGGAGCAACTCGCCGAGTCCCTGCACGAGTCGGCCGAGCGACTGCACCGGCAGCTGTTCGAGCCCTGCACCATCGGGGCATTCGGTGGCAAGGACAACGTTTGGAGCGAGCAGGCCCTCGACCGGCCCGCGTTCGCCGACCAACGGCAGATCCTCGCCGCTACGTCTATCGCCATCGACAAGAGCCTGAAACTTGCCCCCGCCGAGGGCGGCGAGGACGCCGAGCAGGTCCGTTCGATGCTGGGCACCCTCGGCTCTGTGTTGGCCGACGCGTTCGCCGACGACGGGGGGTGAGCCGCGCGCTTGCCCCCCCGGCCTCGAACTAACCGGAACGACTCCGAGAGCCGAGGCGCCGAAGGGGAACTGGCGCACGCCCTGGAGACGGTCATGCCGGTCACTCTGGGCCAGGGGCGCGCGGTCTCCCGCGCTGCCGCCAGGGGCGTTCCGACCATGGAGGCGTTCGGGCAGATCATGCCCCAGGTGGTGGAAGCCGCTGCCCAGCAGTATCTGCGTCATGCGCAGGTACACCCGCCTGCGGGCCCGCAGGGTCGTGAGCGTCCCCGCCTCCTCGGCCCAATGGGCGACAGCGGGGGGTACACACTGCCGCACATAGTGACCAGCGACGACACGGGCGTCAACAACGGCACCGACGACGACCGGGCCGGGCCGCCGCGGCGCCATCCCGACCGCGGCAGCCGCGAACAGACCCGTACGGCCGGAGTTGCATATGTCGGCGCGGTGGGGCGGGGGCTCACCCCGAAGGCCGGCGGTCGTGTGCTGGACGGCCGAACCTGGGACGAGTACCCGACCATGGTGCCGGCCGGGGTGGCTGGTGCCTGAACTCAGAGCCGCAGCGCCAACAGGTGGTCATCGGTGGCGACGAACACCACGCCGTCCTCGGTGATGGCCAAGTGGCGGATGGGAGAGCGCACGTCGACGTTTCCAGCAGGTTCGTCGTCCCCATGCCACCAGTGCAAAACGCCGTCGTGGCCGCCCGAGGCGATGAGTTCCCCGTCCGGGGATCGGGCATCGGACGCAGGCTTCTCTGAACTACCGTCGGCAGCGGGTCAGCGGCTGCCGGTAAACCAGTGGCTCTGCGTGGACGAGCCTCGTAGCTTGTGCGTTCGTGACTGATGATCCGCAGATGCGCCCGAATCGACACGACCTCGGCCGGGTGTTCAACGAGGTGCCGGAGCTCTACGACCGGGTCCGGCCGGGATACCCCGACGAGCTGTTCGCGGACCTTGTCGCCATCACCGGCATGGACGACAGGTCGTCGGTGCTGGAGGTGGGCTGCGGTACCGGTCAGGCGACGCGCACGCTGGCAGCGCTCGGATGCTCAGTGACCGCCGTTGAGCCGGGCACGGACATGGCCGCACTCGCTCGCCAGCGGATCGCCTCCTTTCACAACGTCGAAGTCGAGACGTCGACCTTTGAGGAGTGGGACGACCGCGGTCGACGCTTCGATGTTCTCGTGGCTGCATCGTCTTGGCACTGGGTCGACCCGTCGATTGGCTGGCAGCGGGCGCACGCCGTGCTCTCTCCCGGGGGTTGGATGGCGCTGCTCGGCCACGTCGTTGTCCGTCGGCCGGGAGAACCGGAGGTGTATGCCGAGACCGCCGATCTGCACGAGCGGTTCTGTCCCGGCAACCCCGGCTGGGGTCATCCGCCGCTGGAGGACGACGTGCGCACCACTGACGAGGGTTGGGGCCTGGTCGACGATCCCGGGGGATTGTTCGGCCCAACGATCGTGCGCTGGTATCCAACCGATCAGTGGTTCAACGGGGACGGCTTTGCCGATCACCTTCGCTCGTTGTCGCTGTACCGGAGGCTCGACCGCGACGTCCGTGAGCCCCTTCTCGACGCCATCGCCGAGCGCATCCGCACGCGGATGGGCGATCGAGCATCACGCCGTTATCTGAGCGTCCTGCGGGTCGGACGCCGCGCCGAGTGAGGCCAGGGACCGATCTCTGAACTACCGGCCGCGGCCTAGTCAGCAGTTGGAGAGGACTCTTTCGTCTCCCGCCTGCCGAGGGCGATCTGGCCGAGGGCCGGCATGCCGAGGCTGACCGTATTGGATCGGCGGGTCGCCTCGGCATCGAGCTGCGCGAGCTTGTCCTGGGCGCCGGCGAGGCTGACCTGCAGGCCCTCCACCTCGCCGAGCCAGCCTTCGCGCTCGGCCTCGGCGATGCGGGCGATCAGGTTGTCACGGATGTCGGCGAGCCGTGCCCGTTGGGCCGTGTCGGGTCGAAGGCGTAGCCGGGCCCAGCTGACGGCTTCCCCGTCACGACGTTCGGTGCGTTGGCTGCTCGTACCGACCGCCGAGCCGAAGACTTCGCTCGTTGTGGCTTGACCGCCAGCTGAATCCAGCGGCTGAAGTCCCTGGCCTCCGCCCGGGTCGCTTGTTCCCAAGAAACGCCCACTGCCTGCAGGAACCGCCACCACCGGAGCACATCCATCCCGTAGGAACGGACCGTCGACGGCGCCTTCCCCGCCCGCCAGCAACTCCTGGAAGTAGGCCGCGACCGCTTCCACGGTCGCACCGTCCGGGTCGACGAGCCGATACGGCTCGTACCGATCGCCGGTCTCCACCAGGCGGCCCCATCGAGGAACCACCAACGTCGCCAGATCCCGCTCGGGAGCATCGTCCATCACGACCGGTGACCGTAGCGACCACACGCAGCATCCGCTCCCTGAACTGCCCAATCCCCACTGCTCGTTCAGTCAACGGGGCGTGCTCATGCGCGCAGGGCGTGCCATAGGGGCGTCCGCAGGAGCCGAGTTCAACTTTGCGTTTGTCGAAGTGGTCTTGGAAGTTGCTCCACTCTTCATTAACTGGGACTGGAGAAGATGAAACACGCCATGTGGAAGGTAGACCCTTCCTACGGCGTCCGATACCGCGATCCCAGGGACACCCAGCAGCAGATGCTGGACCTCGACCTGGAACCTGAGACGGCTCCGCTGCGACGCATCCTGGTCGACTTCATCTCCGAAGCGCCCGACGGGCGAACCATCCCCGAGCTCAAGCGGTACACCCTGCTGGAAACCGTCTACCGGCCCGGCCAAGTAATCGAGGCCATCCGACAGCTACGTGCAGCAGGAACCGTGACAACGGAACCTCGCACCATCAACACCAAGACCCGAGTGCGCCTGGCACCGACGCCGCCCCCCGCTCGCCCATCAGCCGAGCAGGGCGCCCTCTGGTGAGAGTCCGCGGCTGCCTGTCGCCGACCGCTGGGCGCGCACCCCACCACCGCGACCAAGACCCCTGCCGGAGCAACCGACGGGGGCACCATCTGTCACGCCCGTGTCACCAACACCGTTGACGCGCCTGGACGGCACGAACCCAACTCGGTCAAACGCTCCTGACCTGGACCACATGGACACCAGAAGACGGCTTCGCCTACCTGTGCCAGGTGGTTCCCAGCGAGGGGCCCAGGATCAGGACAGGAGCGTCTTCTGGCCCGTCAAAGCGGTATTGCAGGGTGTTTGCTGGTGTCTCGCTCACCCGCCCGACTCTCTCATCTCTCACGAGATCACACATGACCGGTTCCGGCCCAGGGCCTCTTCCCCCTCTCTCCACGGCCGGTGCGGTACCTCCGGAGCCCTCGGGAAACGGGTACACGTTCTCCGCATGTACACATGTGTGCCAGCACTCCCGCCGCTCGGTGTGCCGCGTGCGGCGCGGTGTCCCACCCGGACCGCGGGGCCGCAGGGCGGATGCGACGGGTCGCCGCAGGCCCGGGTGAGCAGGGGGTCCGCGGGTGAGTGCGGCGGATCGGCAGCGCGGAATCGGGCCACGCCGGGGGCGTCACGTGGCGTGCGGACGGGTCCGGTCCCGGCCGGCGGTCATCCGGGGTCCGGCCCGGTGGACGCGGCGGCTGTGAACGTGGTGCCACGGTTGTGAGGATGCGGTGGTCGCCGCACACCCCTGGGGTGAGTCCGCGCCCCGCCCCCGGCTGCGTCACGCCGCCCCCGGCCGACGGTCACCCCTGGCGATCGCCTGCGTCGACCGCCCGTCGCCGGCCGGTCACGAGGAGGGCCCGTGGTATCTCGACCCCGTGCCGTTCCACTTCTCCGGGTCCTCGGCCCGGTGGTGGTGGTTCACCGTGCCGGACGACGGGTGGTTCGCCACTCCGTCGACGGGGGAACCGACGATGACGGCGGCCAGGATGAACGGCAGCGCCAGGACGGCGGCAAGCAGGGACTGACGCAGCGGAACGCCGGATTTGCATCGCTTCACTTTATGTATCCGTTCTGGTGAGTTCTGCGCCGCGTGCCACCGGGCCCGCAGCGATTGGCCATGCTGGCAGGCCGTGATCAACGGGTGATCAATGTGCAGGTCAGGCGGTGAATCGGTGGCTGCTGTGCCCAATGCCGCGACGGCCGCCTCCGCGACGGGAGCGCCTTCCCGCGGGCCGTGAACGACGTCATGGAGCGACGCTCCGGTCCGTCGTCAGGCCACCCATGATGTCCGCGTCGTCGGCCAGGATCGCCTGGTGCAGCGCATGCAACTGCCGTCCGGGGAAGATTCCCAGGTCGTCGGCGAGCAGCTGGTACGCCTCGCGATAGGTGGCCAGCGCGGCGTGGCGTTGGCCGGACCGCCACAGGGCCATCATGAGATCCGCGCGCAGTCGTTCCTGGTGCGGATGATCAGCGACCGTGGCGAGGAGTTCGGGAATTATCTCGAAGTGCTGACCGTCCGCGAGCTGCGCCTGGAAGTACTTCATCAGCAGTCCGAGCCGGAACTGTTCCAGCCTGGCCGCCTCGGCCTGCATGACCAGAGTGTGGGTGAGGCCGCTCAGAGGCTTGCCCCGCCACAGCCGGATCGCCTCGCGCAGCAGCCTGCCGGCCTCCTTGGGCGCACCGTTGTGGAGGCTTTCCTGGCCGAGCTGCCACAGTTGCTGGCACCGCTCCAGGTCGACCTGATCGGACTCGGCCGTGAGCTGGTACCCGTCGCTGGTCGTGATCAGACGGACGCCGGTCGCGTAGGCGAACTGCCGGCGCAGGCGGCTCACGTACAGTTGGATGTTCTTCTTGGCGCTCGAGGGTGGTGCCTCTCCCCAGACGGCCTCGATGATGTTGTCGACCGAGACGTGCCGGTTGGCATGGAGACACAGGTAGGCGAAGAGGATCTGCGGCTTCGCTCCTCCCGGGGACACGGTGACACCGGACACGAGGATCTCGAGCGGCCCTAAGAGATTCAGCTGAGTGGGGCCGGTCTCGACCCCCGCGTCCGGGTCGGCGTCCGAACGGGACGTTCCGCCGCCCTGCCACGCTCTGCGCATGAGCTCCACTCCTACCCCCTTACGAGAAACAAGGACCATCCGGGGAAATGGCGACGCGTCCTGATGACGGGCCGCGTGTCAGACGAGGGGCAGGGCATAGACTCATCCGGATTCCTATTTTATGAACTCATCGGCGACCCGGGGCGGCCACGAATTGATTTGCAGTATTCCCGTCGAGTAGGCGAGCGCGATCAGCGCCACCCGATTCGGCATGCCGAACTGCCGGAGCATGCGCGAGATGTGGTAATCGACGGTCTTGGGGCTGATGAATAAACGTGAGGCCAGGAATTCTGATGTCAATCCTGCCGCGGTTCCTTCGAGGATTTTCGCCGCCATCTCACCGATGACCAGACTCTCGCTGACGGTCTTCGGCCCGGCGGGGTCCGTGGGGTGGAAGAGCTGTATGACCACGGCCCTGTTCGGCGAACTACCCCACAGGGCTGTCGCCGTGAGCACGGCCCTGAGCGGTGTGGCAGACCGTCGCCGCATTGCTATGCGGTGACTGAACTGGTCCCGGTCTCCGACGAGCAGCTGGTTCAGGTCGCGGTCGAGAGCCTCGCGGAGGTCCGATTCTATGAGGTAGCGAAACGGCTTTCCGTACAGTTCCTCGCCCGACCCGCCGAACTGTCGGAAGAATTCCGGACTCCCGTACTGCATCTGGTGCTTGCGGTCGAGAAAAACCAAGACCTCTCTGTCCGTTGTCAGCGCAGAATGACCCATTCGTGCTCCTGTGGCTTTCGACTGCACCCTGCCGGCCCGATCGACGGCGACTCGCAGGGCAGACTTGTCGTAGGCGCCGCTGGGCATGGAGCGCTGCACGCGCCCGACCTGTTCGGTTACGGCCATACTGGCTCACGGCGATCAGCGCACGATCAGTGCGGAATCGATGAGTGCGGGCGCCGCCCGCACCCGGGTGCAGCGAGCGGAGCGGCACCGGGCGCCGGCGGACCGTCCGGTCCCCGGGCCGCTACGACGACGGGCCGGCCGGGGTCCTCGGACCGGTGCCCGGTGTCAGCACGGCTCCGGACGCCCGGTGGCGACCGGTGCGGCCTCCGGCGTCGGGACGCGCGGATCACCGCGGATCGGCGTATCCGGCGGCCAGGTCACCGAGCGAGACCGGTGCACCGGGATCGGGCAGGGCGGCAAGCCTGGTCCGCCTCGCGTGGTCCACCAGGTCCTGAGGGGTCAGACCGGCCAGTGCCTTGCTCACGTGCTCGAGCATGGCGGTGGCGGCGGCGAGGACGGCTTCGTCGTCCAGGGGACGCGCTTCGACGTTCATCGCCCTGGCCGTGAGCTTCTGGAGGCTGCGGAACAGATCGCCCTTGTGGACCTCACGGATCGTCAGTGACAGGTGCACGGACAGGCCGTCGCTGCCGACTGCCTCGTGGGCGAAGGCGCGTGGGATGTACAGGACGTCCCCGGCGTGCACGGTGGCGCGCAGCACCTCCGCCGGCTTCTCCCCTTCCACACTCCCCTCGCGCCATTCACCGTTCGCCGGTCCCTCGTAGACACGCCAGTCCTTGCTGCCGGCCAGTTGGAGAACGAGCACATCGGCGTCGTCGCGATGCAGTGGAGCTCCCTGGGCGCCGGGCGGGGTGACGAAGCAGAACGCCTCCACCGGCCGCTGGAGTTCGGCCGAGAGGCGGGCCAGCAGATCGCGGGTGGGGCGGTGCCACTGGTCGACCCGGTGCATGAGCAGGGTCGCGCCCTGCTCGATCAGTCCCCGTATCTTCTTCTGGTCGGCGAACCCCGGGTGGGAGACGCCTCGGACCGAACGTGCCGAGAAGTAGGTGTCGGTGGGCAGGGGACCCTCGGCGCCGGTCATCTCCAGGTAGGGCTCGTGCAGGAAGCCGCTGGCGAGGGCGTCGTCCACGTCGGCCGGCGTGAAGGGACTGACGAGGGAGCCGTCGGGAGTGAAGACACCGGGACGGCGGCGCCAGTGGTCGGCGGCGAAGGCCGCCGGGTCGCCGACCCACCGGGACAGTGTCGTGGAGTGCGCAATGGTCATGTCGTGCGTTCCTCTCTGTGCTCGGACGATGTGCGCCGGGGCACGTGGGGCCGGAGAACGGGCAGGTCGCCCCGCTCGAAGCGCTGTTTCGTCTCGGAGATCCGCACCTTGCCGCTGGTCGTCACGGGAAGGCCGCCGGCGGGCAGCAGGGCGACCTCGGAGACGTACAGGTCGAGGACCTGGGCGAGCCGGCGCCGTACCTGGGCGGCCACCTGCGCGGGGGACGGTGCGCCGGAGCCGCCGGTCACTTCCGAGACCAGGCACAGGAGTTCGCCGGCCGCCTCGTCCTCGACGGTGAAGGCGGCGCACCGCCCCGGTCTGAGGCCCGGTACGGCGGCACAGGCCGCGGCGATGTCCGCCGGGTGGAAGTTGCGGCCGCGGTGCACGAGTACGTCGTCCGTCCGTCCGAGGACGAACAGCTGGCCGCCGTCGAGGAACCCGAGGTCCCTGGTGGGATGCCAACGGGATCGCCGGACCGGCTTGCGCCAGTAGCCGCTGAAGAGTTGCGGGCCCCGGATGTGGATCTCTCCCACGCGGTGCGGGTCCTGGCGGCCGTCGCCGATGCGTACCCGGGTTCCCGGCAGCGGGCCGCCCGAGGAGAGCAGGGTGGTGGAGGGGGTTCCCCGCGCGGCGCGGACCGCGCGGCCCGCACGCAGTGCTTCGGTGCTGACGGCGAGGCGGAGCGGCGGGAGTTCGGGGGTGGTGGCGGTGACCGTGAGGGTCGCCTCCGCCATCCCGTACGAGGGACACAGGACCTCGGCCCGGAACCCCGCTGCCGCGAACCGGGCGGCGAACCGCTCGGCGGTGGCGGTGCGGACCACCTCACCCGCGCTGCGCGCGACCCGCCAGGCACGCAGATCCAGGGTGGCCATCTCGTCGTCGGTGGTCTTGCGCGCGCACAGGTCGTACGCGAAGTCGGGAGCGCTGGACAGCGTGCCGCGGCAGACGGTGAGAGCGGAGAGCCATTCCGCCGGACGGCGGGCGAAGCGCTCGGTCGGCAGGAGCACGGACTCGTATCCGCTGAACAGCGGCCTGAGGATTCCGGTGATCAGACCCATGTCGTGGCTGAGCGGCACCCATGTCACGGCGACGTCGGCCGGGCTCTCGCGGTAGCAGACGGCCGCTTGGCGGCAACTCGACCGCAGGGCACGGTGATCGATGACGACGCCCTTGGGAGAGCCGGTCGATCCGGAGGTGTACTGGAGAAAGGCGGGTGTTCGCGGGCTCACCCGTACGTCGGGCGCGCCGCCGCGCTCCGGCACGGCGGCGGCGACCGCCGGCAGCTCCTCCCAGGTGCGGATCCTGACCCGCGTGGCGGAGTCCTCCAGCGCGGGGCGCACCGTGTCCCGCCACGCTTCCGTGGTGATCACGAGAGCCGGGCAGCAGTCCCAAACGATGGCACGCAGTCGCTGCTCGAACGCCTCCGCGCGCATCGTGCGCGGGCCCGGGGCGGGAACCGCGACGAGTCCGGTGCCGATCACGGCCAGCAGGACGGCGGCGAACGTCTCGTCGTTCGGCAGCACCAGGACCACCCGTTGTCCGGGTTCGGCGTCCAGGCCCCGCAGCGCGCGGGCGACGGTGTCCACCAGCCGGTCCAGTTCCCCGAAGGTCGTACGGCGCCGGATCTCCCCTTCGTCCCAGCTGGTCAGGGCGATGGCTTCCGCCCGCTGCCGGGCGTGGTGCCGGAGCCATCCGGTGGCTGTGACGGAGTCGTGGGCCGGTCCTCCGCTACCGGGGGCCACGCGGAGCGCTCCGGGCCAGGACGCCGAGATCGGCCCGCCTCAGCTTGCCGCTGGGCGTACGGGGCAGGGAGCCCGAAACCGCGAGCACGACGCGCGGACAGGGCAGGTCCAGTTCTTCCGCCGTGGCCTCGATGGCGGGCACCGGGTCCTGGAAGTCGGCACCGTGACCGTGTTCCACGAAGCACACCGGTCGGTCGCCGGCGCCGTCGAGGGCGGCGGCGTCGGTGACTCCGGGCAGCAACCGGATGTCGTGCTCCAGTCGCGCCATCCGGATCTCCCGCGGGCTCTCGGCCCGGCCGAGGACGAACAGATATCCCTCGTCGTCGAGATGGCCCACGTCCCCGGTCTTCAGCACGCCGGTGTCGGTCGGATCCCGGTCGGCCGCCCGCAGCCGGATGTCTATGTCCCCGGTCTCGCCCGCGGGCACGGGCCGGCCCTCCCGCGAGATCTCGACGCGGATCCCCGGCAGGGGCCGTCCGACGGATCCGGGCCTGGCCAGCCACTCCGCCGTGGTGATCTCGGTGATGACACCGTGGGACGTGCCGTAGTACTCGTGCAGGACCGGCCCGAACAGGTCGATGGCCGCGCGCTTGACCCCGGGTGGGCAGGCGGCTCCGCCGTGGAAGACGACCTGGAAGGGGTGGCTCGGTGCCGCGCCGGCCTCGACGAGGTCGGTCAGGCGGTCGGGGCTGAGCATGGCGCTGTCCGCACGGTGACGGTCCGCCAGTTCCGTGAAGGCGTCGCAGGACCAGCTTCGCTGGACGACGACCGTGCTGCCCGCCTGCAGCGCGTACAGGGCGGGGCCGAGAGTGCCCAAGTGGTAGGTGGGGTTGGCCATCAGGTGCGGGCCCCGGCCGACTCCGGCGCCGTAGCGTTCGACGACCGCGACCCCGCGGTACGGCCTGCGCGGACGTGTCCGCGCCACGGCCTGCGGCAGTCCGGTGGTACCGGAGGTGGCGAACACGAGGCGGCCCGCGGCCGGCGGCGTCGCGGGCGTGGCGGGGCCGTCCGTCCGGGCCGTCAGCTGCGTGTCGGTCACGACCGGGCAGGGCAGGGCGGCTCCGTCGGCCCAGGGCCGCGCACTGATGTGTACGGCGGTGGACACCGAATCGAGCAGGGACGGTCCCATGGGAATCCCGAGCAGCTCACGGTCGATGGGGAAGAGACCGAAGCCGTGTCGCAGCGCGGCCAGGGCCAGCGCGAAGAAGGCCGGTCCGGTGGGAATGTCGGTCGACACGACCGCGCCGTCCGGGATCCCGTGGGCGCGCAGCCCCCGGGCCAGGGCGTCCGCGCGGCCGGTGAGATCGCCGTAGGTGCTCTGCTCGCCGTCGGCGATCACGGCCATGCGGTCCGGGTGGGTCCGCGCGGTGGCCCAGGGGTCCCAGAGATAAGGCTTCATGATTCCTCAGTGCTTGGCTGTCGACGAGGCGGGAGAGGGCTGCGCGAGCGCGGCGGCGAGTGCCTCGAGGTCGGGGAGGCTGACGACCAGTTCGACATCGACCTCGACGCCCAGGCTCTCCTCCAGACGGAGGCTCAGTTCGACCGCGGTGATGGAGTCGCCGCCGAGGGCGAAGAAATCGTCCTCGGGCACGACCGGCCTGCCGAACACCTCGCTCACGGCGGTCAGTACCTCGTCGATCGGCGTGTCGGACATGGCGCCTTCTCTGCTGGGGGGCGTGGGTCGGAATCGGGTACGGCGGGGAGGCGGACGGCCCTCACGGCTCCTGCCCGGTCATCCGGCGGGCACGGTGGCCGCCAGGCCGGCGAGCATGTCGTCCAGGACCGACCGTGCCAGCCGGCGGTCGGCCCGGTGCCCGTCGTAGAGGAGGTCGACGCACAGGCGGTCGCGGAACTCCGTGCACCGGAGGTGAAGTGCGAAGGTGTCATGAAAGGTGATCCTGTGCAGCGGGTAGGCGTCAGCCGTGATGCGCAGACCGCCGATGTCGTCCGCGACCGCGGAGTTCCCTTCGAACCGGCGCAGGTTGACGTAGATGTCGCGGCTGACGGGTGCGCCGCCGGTCTCCTCCGCCTCCCTGGTCAGCGCGGTGAGGTCCTCGGCGTCGAGCCTCTGGTGCCGGAGCCCGTTGAGCAGTTGATCACGCACCTGTGTCCGCACGGAGAAGGCGTCGGCGCCGGCGTCGCGCAGGATCAGCGGGCAGGAGCCGGCGAACATGCCCACCACGTCCATGTCTCGGGACGCACGCGAGTCCATCGAGGTCCACAGTCCCACTTCGGACATGCCGGTTCGAGTGGCCAGTGCGGTGACGAACAACCCGACCGCCGACTGCAGGACGGTGAAGCGGAACTCGGCGCACAGACCACGCAGCGCCGTGACCGTCGCGGCCGGCAGTTCCGCGCTCACCATGCCTCCTTCCGCGGTGTCGGCCTCGGCGGGGCCGGTCCGGGGCCAGGAAACGCGGGTCATGAAGGCCAGGCGTTCCCGCCAGTTCGCCTGCGCCTGCTCGCGCAGCCGCTCGCTCGTCCGCTCCCGCTGCCGGACCGCCGCGTCGGCGAACGAGGGGGCGGTGTCCGGCGGGGACCCGCCGTCGCGCAGGGTCTGGTAGTCGCGCCAGACCTCATGCCCGAAGAGGTGATGGGCCCGGCCGTCGAAGACGAGGTTCTGGAAGGTGGCCAGCAGCGCGTGGTGGTTCTCGTCGTAGCGCAGCAGCCTGATGACGAACGGCCGTTGTGTGCCGTACGACCACGGGGTGACGCAGTCGCGGGACAGCAGGACCGAGGCGTAGTGGGAGAACTGTGCGGGCGAGGCGGCCTTCACCTTCACCCGTCGGACGACTTCCTCCTCGGCCTCGATGCCCCGGGTCCACTGCAACGGGTGCGGGCCCGGCACCGGATCCATCTGGAGGTGCAGGGCGTCGTGCCGGACCACGAAGGCTCGTACGGCCGCGGCGAGGGCGTCCGTGTCGAGGCCGCCCAGGATCTCGAACGCGAGCTGAGTGTTCTTGTGGGACCAGCCGCTGGAGAGGGTCTTGGTGTGGAACCACTCCTGCTCGTAGGTCAGGGGGAACGGGGTACGCACCCGTGAGGCCGTCAGGCGAGGCACAGGTACTCCGTTCCGCTCTCCTTGAGGACGGCGGGGGAACCCGCCTCGACGATGCGTCCGTCGCGCATGACGACGACCTGGTCCGCCTCGTCCATCACCGTCAGGCGGTGGGCTATGACTACGACGGTGATTCCCGCGTCCAGCAGCCCCCGCATGATGGATTCCTCGAGAGCCGGGTCGAGGGCGCTGGTCGCCTCGTCCAGGATGACCAGTTCGGGCTTCTTCGCCAGCGCCCGGGCCAGCACGATCCGCTGGCGTTGTCCGCCCGACAGCCCGTGGCCGCCGGGGGCGACGAGGGTGTTGTACCCCATGGGCATGGCTTCGATCTCCTCGTGGATGTGCGCCAGCCCGACCGCCGTGATCAGATCCGACTTGCTGATGTCGTCGCCGCCGAAGAGGATGTTGTCCCGGATGGTGCCGCCGAAGAGGTGCGCGTTCTGGTTGACGTAGCCGATGCGCCGCCGGTAGGTGGGCCGGTCGAGTTCGGCCAGGTCGGTGCCGTCGACGGTCAGGGTGCCCCCGGTGGGTGTGTACAGTCCGGCCAGCAGCATGCCGAGGGTGGACTTCCCGGAGCCCGAACGGCCGATGACGGCCATGAACTGCCCTGGTTCGAGTTCGAAACTGACGCCGTCGAGGGTGGGCCGCGGAGCCCCCGGATAGCGGAAGCCGACCGCTTCGGCCTTGATCCGGCCAGGTCTGGCCACGCCGGTCCCGGCGAAGGCGCCCCGCGGTTCGGGGGCCGCTCGCAGGACGTCGTCGAGTTTGGCGAGGGTGGGCCGGACCGCGGCCAGCTGGGAGCCGGCGTCGAAGAGGCCTTCCAGCGGGATGAACAGGGCGATCGTCAGTGTCATGAAGCCCATGGCCTCGCCGAGCGAGTAGCGGTGGCTCAGGACCAGCCAGATCCCGGCGACCAGCACGATCAGGGGCGCGGCGAACTGCAGCGTGCGGCTGAGGGACGCGAACAGGGCGAGGTTGCGGCGGGCGCTCAGACGCTTGTTGACCTCATGGACCAAGGTGTGCGACCAGCGCTCCACCGCCCGGCCGTCCATGCCGGCGGCCTTGAGGGTGGTGATGCTCTCCAGCATCTCCACCAGTTCCTCCTGGGCCTTGGTCTGGCGTTCGAGGACTTCTTGGCTCAGTCCGGTCTGCCGGCGCCAGGTCAGCACGAGGATGGCGGTCTGCACGACGACCAGCACGGTGACGAGAAGCGACAGGAGCGGGTTCGCGACGGCAATGGCGATCAGATAGACGACGATGAGCAGGCTGTCGAAGAGGGCCGAGACCGCGGTGAGGCTCAGGACCTGGACGAGCACGTTGCTGGTGCGGACCCGTAGCGCGAGATCACCGGAGTTGCGCACGGTGAAGAAGTCGTAGGGCAGGTCCGCCATATGCCCGACGATGCCCAGGGTGAGCCGTTTCTCGATGACGGCCTGGCGCCTGGTGACCAGAAACGATCGCGCCACTGACAGGGAGAAATAGAGGACGACCAGACCGGCCAGGATGGCGCAGGCCGTCCACGCTCCGCCGGTGGACCGGTTGCCGAGGACGCGTTCGACCAGGAATCCGGCGGTGAGCGGCAGGGCGAGTTCGAAGGCCATGAGTCCGGCGGAGGAGGCGAGGATCAGCGCCAGTTCCCGGCCGTGCGGCAGAAACTGCCCCAAGCGGTGCCAGGGGCCGGGGAGTTCACTGCCGCGTCGGCGCCGGCCGGAGCCGGCTTCGAGCGGCTGCTCGAACTCCAGGGCCACGCCCGTGAAGGATTCGGCGACCGTTGCCATGGTGAGCCTGCGGCGTCCATGGACAGGGTCGACGACATCCACATGGTCTTTGCCGGCTCCCTCCAGGACGACGAAGTGGTTGAAGTTCCAGAACAGGATCGAACCGGGGGACAGCCGCGCCAGGGCTTCCGTGCCGGCGCGTACGCCGCGGCCCTTGACGCCGTATTCGCGGGCGATCTCCAGGAGGGTGCGGGCCGATGCGCCATTGCGTCCGGAACCCGCACGCGCGCGGATCTCGTCGAGGGACACGTCCACGCCGTGGTGGCGCAGCACGGTCACGAGAGCGGCGGGACCGCAGTCGCTGACCTGGGTTTGGAAGCAGACCTGCAGCCGCGCTCCGCGTGTGCGTCGTCTGAACCGCTCGCGGACCGCCGTGATCCGCTCGGCTGCTCCCTTGGGCCGGGTCACGGCAGGAGCGTGACCGAAGACCGGTCCAAGGCCATCGCTCCTGCGATGGTGTTCGAGCGCCTCGGCGTTGAAACGCGAATCGCCAGGCATGAGTCCCTTCCCGTTGTGAGTCACTGGCCTGTCTGCCCGCGACAGGACGTCCGGACGTGAGCCGTCGGCCCGTCCGCCGAAGAAGCGCAGGCCCCCTCGGCGGACGGACCGCGGACTTCAGATCGTCAGATGACGCAGGTGAGGGAAATCCCGAACTGGCCGCCGACGATGTCGTCCAGCTCCTCTTCCGACAGGTCGGAAATGTCGATGTCGTCGAAGTTTTCCATGACTTCTCTCTTTCGCAGGGGCTTCTTCGCATCCGTGGATCGGATTCTGTAACCAGAGAACTGTGTCGAGCCACACCAAGAAATCACCGAAAAGCGATGCCCGGACGAAATCCACTACAGGCACCGAACCACCTGACGAGAGGAAGCACAGGGGATGTAATGCGTTCACTTCACGTCCGGATGACCGAACGGCTGAACCGTAGAGAGCAACATTCGATCAGTCAAGCCTCGATTTCCCGTCCGCCGACACTATGAACTGAATAGACTGGGCAGGAAGGGAAAGGTTCCGCATAAACGTCCACACTCATGGTCGCATGAAAATCGACTGGCAGAACGGCGGCCCGGAAAGACTAGTGGATTCCCTAGATCTTCGAGTTCTCCGCCCCGTTCGGGCGCCGGGCACGCGCACCTCCGGCCGCGGGACGCGGCCGGAGGTGACGGGGCCCTGGCGCGGCCGCCGACAGGTCTCGGCCACTCGGGGGAACGCCGGCCGGCCCGCTCGGCCGGTCTCAATTGGCCCGGACGTGGCGCCCGTTGGCTCCCCGGCGATGCCGAGCGGAAACGCCCTGATTGGTAGACTCCCGCAGGCCATGGTCTCCTGAGCCTCAGCCGGGAGATGCTCTGAGCATGTGCCGTATGCGTGGAGGAATGATCTCGGTGTTGACGATGCAAGAAGCACTGCTGGTGCTGAACAAGTACTGGACCGAACACGGGTGTCTGGTCGTTCAGCCCATGAACACCGAGGTGGGTGCGGGCACGCTCAACCCCGCTACGTTCCTGCGGGTCCAGGGACCGGAGCCGTGGCGTGTCGCATACGTGGAACCGAGCGTCCGGCCCGACGACTCACGTTACGGCGAGAACCCGAATCGGCTGCAGACCCACACGCAGTACCAGGTCATCCTCAAGCCCGAGCCCGGAAACGCGCAGGAGCTTTTCCTGGGCAGTCTGCAGGCACTGGGCATCGACACGGCCGCACATGACATTCGCTTCGTCGAGGACAACTGGGCGTCCCCAGCGCTGGGCGCCTGGGGGCTCGGCTGGGAAGTATGGCTCGATGGTCTGGAGATCACCCAGTTCACATACTTTCAGCAGGCAGGCGGCATCACCCTCGACCCGGTGTCCGTCGAGATCACCTACGGCATGGAACGCATCCTGATGGCGCTTCAGGGCGTCAATCACTTCAAGGACCTCAAGTACGCGCCGGGTGTCACCTACGGCGAGGCGTTCGGCCAGGCCGAGTACGAGATGAGCCGCTACTACCTCGACGAGGCCGACCTGGAGACCCAGCGGAGCCTTTTCGAGGCCTACGCGGGCGAGGCGCGCCGCATGCTCGACGCGCGTCTTCCCGTTCCCGCGTACTCCTTCGTCCTCAAGTGCTCGCACGCGTTCAACGTGCTCGACGCGCGGGGCGCCATCTCCACCACGGAGCGGGCACGTTCCTTCGCCCGGATGCGCGGGTTGGCCCACGAGGTCGCCGAGTTGTGGGTCGCGCGGCGCGAGGAACTCGGTTTCCCCCTGGGCCGCGTGTCGAGCAGCGGCTCCGCCCCGGCCGACACCGCGGTGAGCGAGGCTCCGGGCCGGGCGGCGGCCGCGGAACCCGTCGGGGCCGAGCAGGGCACGGTGACCCCGCCGGCCGAACCGGGGCCGGCCACCCTCGTGGTCGAGATCGGCGTGGAGGAGATGCCGCCGGCCGAGGTCACCCGGACCTCGCAGGCGGTGCGCACCGCGTTGACGGAGAAACTGGGCGCAACCCGGCTGGGACACGGTGAGATCAGGGTCGACGCCAGCCCCCGACGCGTGGTGGCCACCGTCCTCGGCGTGGAACCCCGCGAGGCCGACTACGAACAGACCGTGCGCGGGCCCCGGGTCTCGGCGGCGTTCGACGCGGAGGGAAACCCCACCAAGGCGGCCATCGGCTTCGCCAGGAGCAACAGCGCCGAACCGGCGGACCTCGGTCGCGTCACCGTCGGGGCCAACGAGCATGTCGCGCTCACCCGGCAGGTCGTCGGGCGCTCGGCCGAGGACGTCCTCTCCGCTCTCCTCTCGGAGGTCGTGACCGGACTTCGCTCCGAGAAGAACATGCGGTGGAACGCTCCGCGGCTCTCCTTCACCCGTCCGATCCGCTGGATCATGGCTCTGCTGGGAGAGCGGGTCGTCCCTTTCACGGTGTCCAGCCTGACGTCGGGACGTACGACGCAGGTTCACCGTGACGCGGTGCCTCCCACGGCGGAGGTGCCGACGGCCGACGGGTACCTGCCCTTTCTGAAGGAGCACGGAATCCTCGCGGACGCCGCGGAGCGGCGGCGCCTCGTGGTGGACGGCGCGGCGCGACTCGCCGAGGCCGTGGGCGGACACATCCAGACGGAGCAGTACGGCGCGCTGATCGACGAGATCACCAACCTGGTCGAGTCCCCCACCCCGATCCTCGGGAACTTCGACCCGAAGTACCTCACGCTGCCCGCGGACATCCTCGTCACCGTCATGCGCAAGCACCAGCGCTACCTTCCCGTGGTGGACGCCGACGGCAGCATGCTGCCCCACTTCGTCGCGGTGGCCAACGGAACGTGCGACCACGACGTCGTCCGCCACGGCAACGAGGCGGTGCTGCGCGCCCGGTACGAGGACGCCTCCTTCTTCTGGAAGGCGGATCTGGAGACCCCGCTGAGCGAGATGAGAGAGAAGACGCACCTCCTCACGTTCGAGGAGCGTCTCGGCTCCATGGCGGACCGCGCCGACCGCATCTCGGCCATCGCCCGTCGACTGGCGAAGGTCATCGGCCTGTCCGGCACGGACCACGACGTCCTGGAACGGGCCGCGGCCCTGACCAAGTTCGACCTCGGCTCCCAGATGGTCACCGAACTGTCCAGCCTCGCGGGCATCATGGCGCGCGAATACGCCGTGCGCGCGGGCGAGAGCCAGGCGGTGGCGCAGGCCCTCTACGAGAACGAACTGCCGCGTTTCGCCGGCGACGCGTTGCCCGAAACCCTGCCGGGGGCCCTGCTGGCCCTGGCGGACCGGCTCGATCTGCTGGTCGGACTCTTCGCGATCGGGGCCGAACCCACGGGCAGCTCGGACGCGTTCGGGCTGCGCCGCTCCGCGCTGGGCGTGGTCAACATCCTCCTCAGCAGGAGCGACCTGGCCGCGATCAGGCTCGGCCAGGCGCTGGCCGTCGCGGCGGAGCACCAGGCCGTCACGGTCGAGCAGAAGCATCTGGAGGACGCGGCCCAGTTCGTGCTGCGCCGCTTCGAGCAGCAGCTGATCGAGCTGGGGCACTCCACCACCGACGTCCGCGCGGTGCTGGTGCGCGGCGACTCGCCGCGCCTGGCCACGCGGACCCTGGAGGAGCTGGAAGGCCTGCAGGGTGACGACCGGTTCGCCACCGTTCTCGCGGCGTTCCAGCGGGTACGGCGCATCGTGCCGGCCGGGCTGGAGGCGGTGTACGACCCGGAGCAGCTCCATGAGCCCGCCGAGCAGGCTCTGCACGCCGCCCTGGTCAAGTGCCGGCAGGTCCTCGACGGGGAGACCTCGCTCGTCCGCTTCAACGCGGAGACGGGCGAGCTGGTCGACGCGGTGAACATCTTCTTCGACAACATCCTGGTGATGTCCGAGGACCCCGCAGTCCGGGCCAACAGGCTGGGCCTGCTCGCCGGAGTGCGCGACCTCGCGGAGGGCATCGTCGACTGGGAGTCACTGGTCTGAGAGGTCCGGCCGACCACTGACGGTTCATGAGCGGGTGCCCGTAGGGGCACCCGCTCATGTGTTCCCCGGAGCCGGTCTCCCCTGCCCCGCAATTCCGGCGGCCTCACGTTGTATACACATTTTCGAGGATGAACCGACGCGATTGATAAGCTGGTTGCCAGCCGACCGCGGTCGGCTGGCCACTTCAGCGCACAGGTGATCGATCCAAGCGTGAGCCGATCCCCACGGTGAGTTCGTGACCATGGTGGTGACGACGGCGTTCGGAGTGGTCGGGCAAGGAGGGCCTTGGCGAGGTGACGGAAGAACTGCTCTTCGCCGTTCTCGGGGCGGTTCGTGCATACCGGGGCAACGCGGAACTGCACCTCGGTCCACCCCAGCTCCGGGCCATGCTGGCGGTCCTGCTCCTGCGACCGGGGCACACCGCGTCGAAGACACAGCTGGTGGACGCGTTGTGGGGTCCCACGCCCCCCAGCAAGGCCACCACCACGATCCGCACCTACGCCTGGCAGTTGCGCAGACTCCTGGAACCGGACCGCTCCACGCCGAGCGTGCTCGTGTCGGTCGGCGACGGCTACCGCCTGGTCGTCCCCCCGTCCTCGCTCGACGTGGGGCAGGCCGAAACGCTCACTCGTGAGGCGGCGCAGGCACGTGCCTCGGGCCGGCTGGAGGAGGCGAGCGACAGGCTGGTCCGCGCACTCGACCTGTGGCAGGGAGAGACTCTGGCCGGAGTGCCCGGCCCCTTCGCCATGCGGCAGCGTGACCGGCTCGAGGAATTACGCATCGCTCTGCTGGAGGAACGTTTCGACGTCGACCTGGCCCTCGGCCGCCATCGCCAGGTCATTCCCGACCTGGCGGACCTCACGGCCGTACACCCCCTGCGCGAGCGTCCGTACGGCCTGTTGATGCGCGCGCTCTACGGGGCGGGCAGACAGGCCGACGCGCTCGCGGTGTTCAGCGGTGTCAGGAAGCTGCTGCTGGAGGAGCAGGGCATCGATCCCGGGCCTGAGCTGACCGCCGTCTACCGGCAGGTCCTGGAGAACGATCCGGCCCTCTCCATAGCGGCCGTCGAGGAACCCGCGGTGCCCGACGAACCGAAGCCGGCCGAGCCCCTCCCCGCGGCCGCCCGGGACCGGGAACCGCTGCCCGTTCCGGCACAGCTTCCGCCGCTGCTTCCCGACTTCGCCGGCCGCACCGACGCCGTCAGCGACATGCACACCCTGCTGACGACGCCCGGACGGCGAGCACCGACCGTCGTGGCGATAGCCGGGATGGGCGGCAGCGGGAAGACCTCACTGGCCCTGTTCACGGCCCACGGCGTACGGCACGCCTACCCGGACGGGCAGCTCTACGCCGATCTGCGTGGAGCGGACGACAACCCCGCCGAGCCCGCCGGCGTCCTGACGGGGTTCCTGCTGTCGCTGGGCGTCGCCGCCGAGGCCGTACCAGAGACCCTCGAAGACCGTTGCAAACTCTTCCGTTCGATGCTGGACGGCCACAGGGTGCTGATCGTCCTGGACAACGCACGTGACGCGTCGCAGGTCCTGGACCTGATGCCCGGATCGGTCGGCTGCGGAGTCATCATCACCGGCAGGTCCCGTCTCTTCGGTCTGCCGGTCACCAAACAGCTCAGCATAGACACCTTCAGGCCCGAGGAGGCCCTCTCGCTGCTCGGCGCGGTCATCGGGCACGAACGGCTCGACGCGGAACGGGAACAGGCGCTCGAACTGCTCCGGCTGTGCGGATTCCTGCCGCTGGCCATCCGGATCGTGGCCACCAGGCTGGCGTCCCGGCCGCGGTGGGCCATCGCGACACTGACCGCCCGGCTCGCCAACGAGCAGCGACGCATCGAGGAACTGCGCGTGGGTGACGTGTCGATCCACGCGGTCTTCGAACTCGGCTACCGGCAACTGCCGCCCGAGCAGGCCCGCGCCTTCCGGCTGCTCGCCGTCCCGGGGTCCCTGGACTTCGGTCTGCCGGTGGCCGCGGCCGCACTCGCGACGGACGAGGAGACGGCGGAGGAGCTGCTGGAAGCCCTGGTGGACGCCGCCATGCTGGAGTCCCCCGAACCGGGCCGCTACCGCTACCACGACCTGCTCCGCGCCTTCGCCCAGTGCGCGGAGCCGGAACACCAGGACGACACCCGGCAGGCCTTCGGCAGACTGCTCGACTACCTGCTGGCCACCGCGTGCAACGCCTTCGCGCAGGCCGTGCCCGGAGACCCGGTGGCGAACTCCCTCGGCCCGCTGCGGTCCGAGGGGCTGTACTTCGGCGACGTCCACACGGCGCGTTCCTGGATCACCGGCGAGATCGGACTGGTGACGGCGGCCGCGCTGCACACCGTCGGACGGCGGACGGAGCCCTACGACGGCCAGTTGCGGACCGCCGTCGACCTGCTCATCGCGGTCAGCCCCTTCTGCGCCGACGTCCGGTTCGAGGGGCTGCGGTCCGCCGCACTGGAGCTCGCGCGGGAGGCCGAGCTAAGGGGCGACCAACGGGTTCTGGGCCGGGCACAGTTGCTGTGCTGCAGCATCGCCCTGCAGGCCGCCCGCCCGTCCGACACCGAGGAGCACGCGCGCCTGGCCGTCACGGCGTCGAGGAACACGAAGGACACGGTCATCCTCCGGCAGGCGCTCAACAACCTCGGTGTGGCGGTCATGTTCCTGCATCGATACGACGAGGCGGTGGAGTGCTTCGACGAGGCGATCGCACTCGCCCGTGTCCTCGGCCACAGGTCCGGCGAGGCGGCGACCACCATCAACGCGGCGCTCGCCCGCGTGCGCAGCGGCCGGGCCGCCGAGGCGATCCCGGCCTGCGAGACGACGCTGGTGACCCTGCGGTCCATGGACGACCTTCCGGGGATCGCCTACGCGTTGTACGTGCTGGCTCTGGCGCTGCACGAACACGAGCGGTTCGACGACGCCATCGCCCGCTACACCGAGTGCCTCGCGGTCTGCCGGTCCGCCGGCATCCGGGGGCGTGAGGCCCACGCCCTGTACCGGCTCGCCGAAACCCTCCGCAGGACAGGGCGGTACGACGAGGCGGTGCGGTACGCCACCGAGGCCGTGGCCCGGTGCGAACAGATCGGAGCCGTACGGGACCACGCCTACGCGTTGATGGTCCTGGGCCGGGCCGAGGCCGATCGCGGCGGCATCGACACCGCCCGTGTCCAGCTCGGCAAGGCGCACGAACTCTTCACCGGTCTCGGCCTGCCCGATGCCAACGATGTCAGCCGGATCCTCGATCATCTGCCGGGCGGCTCCGCACCGACGGACGAACCGTGACGGTACTCGTCGCCGGCCCATATCGGCACATCGCGTCACGTCACTGAAATCCCCCTCGCGATGGAGCGGGAATACCGAAAAGGCGAGGCGCACGTCGAATATACCAGGGATGGACCACGTATATTCCCCGGCGTGCGAGAGTGAGCGCCAGCGGTCGCAATATGCGCACAAAAAGCCGTGGAGCAATCAGTAATTCAGCTCCGGGGCAGCGCGGACCGAATGCGGCCCTTTCCTAGGAGGCGTTTGAATGCCCAAACCTCGCGAACAGAAGGACAACCACCTCATCTACGCCGACGCCGTGGGGTCGCGCGGTAAGTCGGGCGTGTGGTTCGGCGAGCGCGAAGACTTCAAGGCCAAGCAGGTCAGCGTGATGGACGCCGTCAAGGAGCGGATCGAGTGGGTGCCGGTCGAGGACGCCGTCATGGCGATCAGCCTTGACCCGCCCGGCATCGTTCTCATGGCGCCCAACCCGTCGCTGCCCGGCATCATCGTCCTCGCCGACGGTGCGACGTCCGAGAACACCGAGCACCTCAAGAAGCACTACACCGAGATCGTTCAGGGTGTCCTGAAGGACGCGAACATCGCGCAAGAAGACTGATCGATCCATCCTGCTGCGGTGTCATCGGCAAGCGACGGTGGCACCGCAGCGGGCTTCTCGCTGTGCGGTTCGTTCCGACGCATGGCTGGTTCCGTTTCTTTAGGAGTTCACCGTGACGAACGATGCCGATCGACTCTGGAACAAGTATTTGCTTGTCGCTCAGGGGGCGGAGGGTATTGTTTTTGATCCCGTCTCCCTGGGGAGCGCGAGTCTCACCGCCGATGAGATGAAGCGGATCCGCGACGACGAGCCCCAGATCCTGGCGGAGATGAAACAGCTGGGCTTCACTTCCGAGCCGCCGGCCGCACCTCAGCGTGATCTCATCTTCGACCGGCTCAACGGGCTGGGGATGACCGGAAAGCCGCCGCGGATCAGCGGATACCGCATCGTGGTGACCGACCGCTGCAACATGACCTGCACGTACTGCTTCGTGGACACCAACACGGGCGCCGACGACATCACCATCCCCGACCTCCGCGAAGGGCTCGAGTACCTCTTCGAGCAGAACGCCGGCCAGGAGGAGGTCACCATTCAGTGGTTCGGCGGTGAGCCGACCACCCGGTTCGACCTCATGCAGTACGGAGACGAGTACGCTCTCGAACTCGCCGAGAAGCACGGCGTGGGGCGTGTGCAGTTCACCGTCGTCACCAACGGTGTCCTGATCAAGGACCCCATGATCGAGCACTTCAAGAAGTTCAAGTACGGCGTGGGCGTCTCCTTCGACGGGGCTCCGGACGACAACAAGGTCGAGCGGTTCCTGCTGTCGGGCAAGCCTGCGGACCAGCGGATCCACCGGAACATCCAGCGGCTGCTCGATGCCGGGGTGCACGTGGGCTGCAACCTCACCCCCACGCCGGTCAATGTGAGCAACCTGCCGGACACCGTCGAGTACGTGCTGTCCCTCGGCATCAACTTCATCTACGTCAACACCCCCATTCCGATCTCCGGCCGCTGGCACGTCGACGGCGAGGCGCTGTGCCGCGCGGTGTTCCGTTCGCGGCTTCTGGCGCTGTCCCGCGGTGCCATGCTGTTCTCCTCGCTCGACCGCATCTATCAGGCCCTGGACACCCGCCTGCCGAAGATGTACGAGCACATCCAGCAGGACGGCGGCCTGAACGCGGCTCTGCTGTCCCGCGGGCGCATCTCCATCCTCGACCTGAACTGGCGCGACGACTCGTTCGTCTTCCCGATCAGTCAGCTTCGGGAGCAGCCTGAGCTGCTGGCGGGAGCCGCCAAGAACCTCCTGCCGGCGAAGCAGTGCGGAGAGTGCCCCGCCGCCGCCGTCTGCGGTGGTCCGTCCCGCAACGACGTCTCGCTCCGGAACAACCCCGAGCCCGATCCGCAGATGTGCGACTTCTTCCAGGTGGGTCTCGAACTCGCCCTGACCGACCACACGGGGTTGCAGTGACCGACAGCCTCGGAGCACTCCGCGGAGTACTCGTCTCGACCGCCGACAACTGCGAAGTGAACTGCCGGTTCTGCTTCCGGGCCGATGTCGGACGCGACGTCCTGAGCCTCAACACCTACGCCCGGGCACTGTCGCGGCTCCACGAACTCGGCGTTGACGAGCTGTGCTTGTCCGGCGGCGAGCCGACCGACCACCCGGAGTTCCGTCAACTCGTGCGCGTCGCACTTCAGTTCGGCTTCCGCACCTCGGTGGTCACCGCCGCCAGGACCGGCCCGCGACTCGATGCCCTCGCCGGTGTCGCCGGCATGCTCAGTCACGTAACCGTCTCCGCCGACAGCCGTAGAGCGGACGAAATCGGCCGCACCGGCCGCACGATCTCCTCGACGCCGAAGGTCTTCGAGGCGCTGGGACACCGTCGGGCGAGCCTGCATGTCACCGCATACGAGCTGGACGAAGACGACCTGAAGGCCATCGTCTCGGTGGTCGAGACGGCCGATGTCCCGGTGGAGGTCAGCCCGCTGCTGCCGTCGCCGACGTTCCGTTTCGAGAATCCCCACCTCAAGCGCGACCTGGCGTTGATCGACACCTTCTTCGGCATGTCGGAGCAGCTGAGGACAGTGGTGTCGGACTACCACGAGTGGCTGCGCGGCCCGGTCGTCCGGTCCTGCCAGTCCGCGCGGCTGTACCTGTCCGCGGACGGCTTCCTGCGCCGCTGCCCCTACGACAGCTCTCAGCAGGTGTCGGTCTTCGCGACGCGGCAGGAGATCGGCGAGGCGCTCGAGCAGTCGTTCTGCGAACCACCGACCACCGGTCTGGCCTGCATGGCGATCTGCCGTTCGGAATCCCACGAAGGGTGAGTTGTCCATGAACACGATGCAAGATCAGCCGTCCGTGGTGATCGGCACCATGCGCTGCTCGGGGTCCTTCAACGGCCTGATGGTGCTGGGTCGCGACGCGGACGAGGGCCGGGAGTTCGTCGAGGGTGCGATCGCCCAGGGCTTCACCACGTTCGACACCTCGCCCGTGTATGCCCGCGGGAGAGCGGAGGAGGACCTCGGCGCGCACCTTCCCGGCGACGCGTCGGTCTGGACCAAGGTCGGGATCGACACCACCACTCCCCTGCCCACCCTGGACTACAGCCTCGAAGGAATGGCCAAGTCGCTGCAGGGAAGCCTGAAGCGGCTCGGGCGGGACCACGTCGAGGTCGCCTTCGTGCACAATCCGGAGCCGAGGCGGGTGTCGGACATCGACTTCGCCGGGTTCGCCAGGCACTGCTCACGGACGGGGCAGGCGGATCTGGTGGGCGTCAGTGTGCTGCTGCCGGACGTGAGTCTGCCGCAGATCGCCGGCAGGCTGCCCGCCGGCAGCGTGGTCATGTGCGAGGCGGACCAGCTGGATCCGCAGGACACGAACGTGACGCGCCTCCTCGCCGACTACCGTCTCGTGGTCCGCAGTCTCTTCTCGGGCGGCTCTCGGCTGCGGGCGGTACCGCCCGAGCGCAGGGCGGAGGCGATCGCCGCCAGGATCTCCGAGATCCACGAGATCTACCGCCCCGAAGCCGTGGTCATCGGCCCTCGGACCAAGGAGCAGCTGGATGACTACGAGGCGGGGCCGGCCTGGCTCACGTCCGCTGCTCGGCACTCCGCACCCGGGCGGTCCCATGTCACTCGATGAGGCGGAGGTCGCGCAGCAGCTGCGGATGTTCGGATTCGCCCGCCTCCGGGGGGCCGCCGCGGACACCGTGGAGGAACTGCAGCGTGCTTTCGGCCGGCTGATCGATCTGCCGGCGGACGGTACGCCGAACGAGAGAGTCACCAGGTTCGACGCCCTCAACGAGATGCCCGAGCTGGGGCTGATCTCCGGATCGGCGTGGGTGGGCGCGATCTGTGGGGCGTTCTTCGAACGCAACCACCAGGTCATCACCAGCGATGCCAACGCGCTCGTCGGCGACTCGTACTGGCACTCGGACGGTTTCTACACCACGCCGTTCCTGCGTTTCGTTCTGTACCTGGACGCCACCGCGCACGACACGGGTGCCCTGCGTTTCCTTCCCGGTTCACATCGAGCCGACAACGGCTGGCTCGGGGAACCGACCCAGCACGTCATCAGGCACGGGGAGGACCTCGGCCTCACCGGTGGCGACGTTCCGGCGGTGGTCGTCGAGTCCGAGCCCGGCGACGTCATCGTCTTCGACACGAACGTCCTGCACTCGGCATGGCACGGCGACATACGACGGCAGCTGGCGTTCAACTGTGTCGGTGACCCGGTGACCGAGACCGAGCAGCGCGACACGCGTCGCTACTTCCTCAACCGCTACGTCTCCGGATCGGTGTCAATCGGATGAGACTCACCTCTTTGTCGGTGACCGACGCCGAGGTCACCCGCTTCAGGACGTTCGGGTTCCTCCACCTGCGCGGTGTGCAGATCGACGTCGTGCCGGCCGTCGCCGACGCCTTCGAAGACGTCTTCGAGAACTTCCCGCAGGTCGGCCGGCAGGGGCGTGCGGGCGTCGCCCGGATCGCCGAGCGCAGCGAGGTGCTCCAGAAGGTGCTCCTGGCCGACGACCGGTGTCCTCAGGTGGCACGTCGGCTGCTGGGCACGGATGTCGTCTACGTCGGCGGCGACGGAGTCCGCTACGACGGTGCCACCTACTGGCACCGGGACGGGAACCACCGCGCTCTGCGGCTCCTCAAGATCGTCCAGTATCTGGAGCCGCTCGACGGCGACACCGGAGCGCTGCGGTTCATTCCCGGCACCCACCGCAGAGGCGGGAGCTGGGACTCGTTCGCCGCGGAGATGGAGAACCCGATGCGTCGCCTCGGGATGCGGCCCGAGGAGGTGCCGGCCTTCACCGTCGACTCCTCCCCCGGTGACCTCGTCGCCTTCGATCCGCACTCCTACCATGCGTCGTTCGGCGGTGCCGACAAGCGGCGGCAGATCACCACGACGTATGCGGCCGTGCCGGAGTCGGCCGAAGCGCGTCAGGAGCTGACGAGCTATCTGCTCGCCGACCGATCGCTCCTGTAGCCCCTCCCCCGGTACTCCGTCAGGCTTATGAAGCGCGTGAATTGAACGGGTTGGTTTGTGATGGACAACGTAACGGCGGAGACCACGGTGCCGCAGATCCCGACGGACCGGGAAGCGGAACCGGTCAAGTGGTTCGACGAACTGCGTGAGTCGCACGGTGTGCACTGGGACGAGAGCACGAACACGTGGTACGTGACGCGATACGACGACGTGTACGACCTTCTGCCTGATCCCCGGCTCGGCGCCCAGGTGGAAACGTACTGCCCGCCCTCGCTGACGGAAGAGCAGGAGAACACCTACTGGCGGGTGACGGAGTTCATCGACCGCTGGCCCGTGTTCTCCGATCCGCCGCGGCACACCGGTATGCGGCGTCTGCTCCTGCCGCTGTTCACGCCCGCCGCCGTTCGGCAGATGGTCGCCGCGATGACGGATTCCGTCGCGGCGACGAGTCCCACGGTGACGCCTGACAGGCTGTTCGCCGATGTCGTCAGGCCGGCTCTGGCAGCCGGCCTGAGCGATCTCCTGGACGAGGAGCCGGACGGCCTGGCACAGCTCGCGGACTGCGCCACCCGGATCCTGGCCGTAGGGCCGATCGAGACGTACAACCCCGGCATCGGGCGGCTCGCGGAAGAGGCCCTGGACGAGCTGACCGGGCTCGTCGCGCAGCGCTGCGCGGCTCCCCGGGGGGTCCTCGCCTCGGCGCTGAGCCGCGCTCTGTCCGACGGGACGTTGGATCTTCTGGACGCGACCGCGATATACGCCCAGCTGGTGAGTGGCGCGCTGGAACCCACCGCGGCGGCTGTCGCACGCCTGTTGGAGGCGTTGACCGGCCCGGAGAGCGCCGCCGTCGACCTGAAGGAAGACGTCGACGGGGCCGTGGACGAGGCGCTGCGGCTGGTCACGCCCTTCCACTTGGCCACCAGGCGCGCGCTGTCCGATCTGACCCTGCACGGTCACACCGTACGGGCCGAGTCGCGCGTGGTCCTCGTACTCGTGGCGGCCAACCGCGACCCGAGGCGGTTCGCCGACCCGGGCACCTTCCGTGCGGACAGGACCGGGGCTCGCCATGTCGCCTTCGGGCGGGGCCGGCACGCGTGTCTGGCCGCCGGACTCACGCGGCAGGTCATGAGGGAGATGATGCTGCAACTCGCGTCGACCGGCCTGTTGGAGGAGCTGCCTCGGCTGACCGCGGTGTGGAAGGGGGACTTCGGGGCGCGTTTCGCCGACGACCTCGTGGTCACGCGGGACGCCTGAGGCAGGCCCCAGGGGCGCGGACCGGGCCGTCGCGGTCCTCTGTGCCGTGACGAGCGCCGGCAGGGCCGTGTGGACCGGCGACCGTCGCCCCTCGTCGGCCCGCTCCGCCAGCTCCTGAACCGCAGCGACGCGGCGGTCCGCATTCCCGTCGATCCCCGCTTCCAGATAAGGCATCACGATGATGGTCGAACCGAACAGCCTGACAGCCCTGCGCCCGGACAGCTTTCAGCCTGATGCGGAAAGTTCGGAGGCCGGACACGCCAGAAGTTTCGAGGAGACGTGGGACTTCCTGAAACCACTGCTGCCCCGCGTCCCCGTCACGCGCGTGTACGACACCACCCCCCTGGATTACATCAGCTCCCCCGTGTGGTCGGCCGTGACCCCTCTGGCCAAAGACCTGATGGTGAGCGCGGGAAAGGGGGCGACGCCGATCGGGGCGAAGCTCAGCGCCGTCATGGAGGCGATCGAGCGCGTCTCGGCCGAGGAGATTCCGGCCCGCCGGATCGTCAGGGGTTCCTACGAGGAACTCGCTCCCGCCGCTGCGGTCGACCCGGAGGACTTCAGCCTGCCGCAGGACACGACGTACCGGCCCGACGCCGTTTTCTCCTGGACGGGAGCGTACGACCTGGCGCAGGGGGGCCATCATCTGGTGCCGACCGACCTCGTCCTCAATCCCTCCACGGAAGGCATGACAGCTCGGATCGAGACCAACGGGCTCGCCTCCGGAAATACGTATTCAGAGGCGGTCCTCCACGCGGTCGGTGAGCTTGTCGAGCGCGACGCGGTGTCGGAGGAAGCGTTCTACTCCGCTCACCACGACCCGGTTTTCTCTCCTCGTCGACCTTTGAGGGTCATATCTCCGGAGTCGGTTCCAGCCGGAACCGCGAAGGAGCTCATCGACGCGCTGACCGGTCAGGGTCTGGTTGTCCGGATACAGGATCTGACCAACGTGATCGACATTCCGGTCATCCGGGTCGTCCTTTTCGACGACGGCTACTTCGGGCAGGAGGGCAAGGTGACCTACTTCCCCGGGTACGGGGCCGACCTCCAGCCCGAACGGGCGCTGCTTCGCGCTCTCACCGAGGCGTGCCAAGGTCACGCCAGCTTCGCCACGGGTGCGCGAGAGGTGTTCGAGACCGGGCGCGCGCGGCGCAGGCCGGCCGAGCTGAAGCGGCTCGACTCTCTTTACCGGAACCCCGGCTCCCTGGCGTTCCCGCAGGCCAAGGACGGCAGCGGCAGCATCCTGCAGAACATACACACGGTCGTCGGCCGACTGCGGGACGCAGGACACGAAAAGTGCCTGGTGACAGAACTTACCCGCGAGGATCTCGGCGTGCCGGTGGTTCGTGTCCTGGTTCCGGGCCTCGCGTCTCCCTACGGTGAGAGTTCGCGCACCCCTACCCTCCGCCTGCTGGAATCGGTGATCTGAGCCATGAGAACCACCATATTCACCGGGCCGTCCCTGCCGCCGGGCGAGGCACGGGCCCTTCTGCCGCAGGCGTACGTCCTTCCCCCCGCGAAACGCGGCGACGTCTACCGGGCCAGAGAAAGCGGAAGCTCCCGGATCCTCATCATCGACGGATCGTTTTCGCAGGTGCTCCCGGTGTCACCCCGAGAGGTCGTCGAGGTGGCTCGCGACGGCGCTCAGATCGTCGGGGCGTCCAGTATGGGGGCCATACGGGCCGCGGAATGCTGGCCCGTCGGCGTCCACGGTGTCGGAGCCGTCTACAGGATGTACCGGTCCGGCCTCTTCGATTCGGACGACCCCGTGGTGGTCGCGACGGATCCCGACGACGACCACTCGGCGGTGAGCGTCGCCCTGGTCAATATCCGCGCGGCGATCAGAAAGCTGTACGGTCTCAAGCTGATCACCCGGTCCCAGGGTGTGGAGCTTCACCGGGTCGCCGCCGAATCGTACTATCCCGACCGGGTCTGGCGGCTTCTGTTCAAGAAGGCCGGGATCGAAGACCCGAGTGGCGTGATAGGTGAAGTCGCAGCCTCCGTCGACATCAAGAGGGTGGACGCACTGAGGGCTGTTCGCTTTCTTTCGCTCCTGCCCGACGGGGCACCTGCCGATGGAACCGACCGCCGATTCAGCCAAGGGCCGCGATACTCCTCGCACGACCCGCTTCTCGGCCACAGCCGTGAAGAACTCGATCTGTCACTCCCTCCGTTCATATTCGGAACCGGCCGGTATCAGAAATACATCCGGTTCCTGCTGGCCGGACAGCTCGATTTCGCAGGACTGACCACCGGGAGCGAGTCGAAGCTGTCCCGGAATTCCTCGGTCGAGCCGGCTCTCGCGGGCCTCTTCCTGGACATTCCGTCACTGTCCGCAAACCTGATGGACAAGATTCATCATTTCAGGCAGTTCGAGACGGAAGTGATGCTGTGGCATGCGGTTCACCGGCTGAAGGATCACAAGACGAGCCGCACGGAGGTGACACCCCCGCATGAGACCAAGGTCAGGGACTCGATAGCGAAGGCCCACGGCTATGACAACTGGGACGCGCTGACAACCGACTTGCGTGACGACGCTCTGCCCAGCGGGGTCCCCCTCGACTGGATCGAGGAAGCCTGTCACGACTTGACTCTCGCCAGGTCCTGACACCCCCGAAACCGCCGGGCGGCGACACCGACGGAGGCCGGCGACAGGAAAGCGCGGACCTCTGGAGGTCGCCCGCCGCCCCGAGTCCGGTCAGCGCGCCCACCGGATCCAGGTCGGAGGTGCCTCTGAGCCACCAGCGGACGTGAGATGGGTCGAGGACCGCACGGGACAGGTCTACCAGGTCCTCCTCGTCCAGGAGCTGGAGAACTTTCTGGTGCAGCCGGCCCCAGACCCCGGCGCGGGACCGGATGGCGAAGCGGCGGTGCACGGTCGACTTCGATGCTCCGAAGCACGGTGGCAAGGTCCGCCAGGCGCAACCGCTGACGAGCAGGCGGCCTCGCCAACTCCCACAGACCGTCCGGAACGATCCATCCCCAACGCCCCTCCCCATGCCCAGTCCAACAATCAACTGACCATGTAGGACACGGTCTTGGACACGTAGGCGAGTGCAATCGCAAAGCAGGCGCACCCCGAGAGCGTCACAGGGACACGGACCGCATGAGGCGCCGACCGCATCGTGCCCGACAGCGCAGCCGATCTCACGACGAAGCCGCACCGGCCCCACCAGGATGGTCCTCGGCGGGGCCTCGCCGTATCACCCGCCTGTCACACAGCCATCACCAACTGGGCATGCCTTCCGGGACCAGGAGGCCCTGACCTGTGGTTTCATGCCCGCACCGGACTGACGTATACGCCCCTGGACGGTCTTTACAACCTGTGCCAGGTGGTGCCGAGCGAGGGTCCGAGGATGAGGACCGGGGCGGCTTCCGGGCCGTCGAAGCGGTACTGGAGGGCAGGGGTCTTCATCTCACTCACCGCACCACGCTAACTTCCGCGGCTGTGGGCGCGGACATGGGCCCCGGGTGTCCACTGCGCCCACACCGGTCCGTCACATGTTCACGAACGTGGTCAGCCGGCCTGTGGTGACTGACCGGGGTGCCGCGTGACTCGGTCGGCGCTTGCGGGCGGGTCAGAGCTCGCCCGGTGCGCCGAGGCCGGTCAGGGCGCCGACCGGGTCGAGGTCGGGGGTGCCCCGGGGCCACCAGTCCTCATGGCCCGGTTCCGATTCGTAGGCGTACCAGAGGCCGTCGTGGCCCAGGCGGAGCTGGGCGTGGCCGCGGGGGTGGGTGAGGTGGTTGCGCCAGGGGCGGAAGGCGGGGAGGTCGGCGGCGAGGAGGAGCGGGCGGGCGCGGTCGAAGCGTCCCGCGGGCGGGTCCCAGGGTTCTTCGAGGACGGTCAGCCCTTCGAGCCCGCCCTGCCGCCAGGCGGCGACCGCGCGTGCCAGGTCGGCCGGGGTGCGGCCGGCGGCGGAGGCCAGCGAGGAGTAGAGGGCGCGGGTCGCGGCGGTGAGGCCGGAACCTGGGCGGGCGGCGGCCAGCCGTACCGCGTCCTGCCAGAGCGTCAGCTCCGCGACCGGGTCACGGCCTGTGGTGAGCAGCGCGTGCGCGCGGGCGGCCGCGTCCGTGGCGAGCTGGTCCAGCGCGAACGGGTCGGGGCCGCCCGGCGCGCCCGGGTAGGTCGGCGGCTGCTCGGGGTGCGCGGGTGCGGGCAGCGGCGCCGGGAGGGGCGGCAGCACCCGGCGTGCGAGGGCGTCACGGGCCCGTACACCGGGCAGCGGCGCCGACTGGTGTTCCTGGGCGGCACGGGCCGCGCGGGTGGCGTTGCGGCGGGACAGCGCGTCCAGCAGCTCGCGCTCGCCCCTGCCGCGCAGCAGAAGCAGTACGAAGGGGTCCTCGTCGAGCAGACGTGCCGTCTGGTAGCAGAGGGCGGCGGCGTGTTTGCAGGGGTGGCCGTGGTCGGGGCAGCTGCACTGGGGTGCGAGGTCGCCGGGGCCGGGGAGCAGGTCGACTCCGCAGTCCGCGAGCGACTTGGGCATCTCCTTGTCGAGGAGCGCCGCGATGTGCCCGGGGCGCTCGGCGGCCGCGTCGAGGAAACGGTCCCAGTCGCCGTCGTCCAGCGTCCGCAGCCGGACCTGGACGCGGTACGGCCGCGGGCGGCTCCCGTGGACATAAGCGAGCACGAGTCCCGGTGTGACGGTGATGGCGTCGACGTGCCCCTGGTCGGCGTAAGCCCGTCCGCGCGCCAGCCGCGCCGCGTCCAGGGCCCCTTCTTCGAGGGCGCTCACCCAGGCGTTGCCCCACCAGGTCTCCGCGAAGGTGTGCGCGTCCGGGTGCGAGGTGCGGGCGGGGAGCGCTTCGAACGTGCGGCGCAGCTCGCCGTCACGGCGCGGGGATGCCATGGAGCGTGGCAGGGCGGCGGCCGACGGGAGCATGCTCGGCTCGCCGAGCCGGGGCTGCGTCTGGTGCGCCGGGTGCGCCGACCTGCGGTGCCGCTTCTCGGCGTCGGGCTCGGCGTCGGGCTCGGTGTCGGTCTTGGCGTCGGGCTCGGTGTCGGTCTTGGCGTCGATGTGCGCCGGACGTCCGGTGGCGGTTGCCTCGCGCGGCGCTTCGGAGCCGGGCAGCTCGAAGGCCTCCGCGAGCACCTCTCGTACGTCCCGGACCCGGCCTCCCCGGTCGTGGTCCCGTCGGTCGCGCCGGGCTCGCGAACCGGCCGACGCGCGGTCGGCGGACCGGTGCGCGCTCTCGACTCCCTTGATTTCCGCCGCCGTCCGCGCCTGTCTGGCCTCCGTGCGCGCGGCGCGCAGGGCCTCGCGGGCGATGTCACCCGGACGCGTGCCGGTTGCGGGCACGTCGGCGGACGGGGCGTCCGCCGTCTCCGCTCGGGCCGGAGGCCGTATCGGGCCGGGTTCGGCGCCCGAGTCGGTCTCCGGATCCGGGACGGTGTCCGCACCCGGACTGGGGCCCGGGTGCGGATCGCTCCCCCTCGTGGCGGCCCGGCGCAGGGCCTGCCTGGCCACGTCACCCGGTCGGGCCGACGGGGAGGTCATCCCGTCGGACCGCGAACCCGGCTCCTCCCCTGCCGTCGCAACCCGGGTGTCGCGCTCCCGCGCGGCTCGCAGCGCGCGACGCGCCACGTCGGCGGGGCGCGGCACGGCCGCCGGACGTGACGGCTCGGCGTCCGGCACGTCCACGCCCCCGGCCACCGGTCGCGTCTCCTCCTCGGATCCGCTCACGACGACCTCCGCAGTGACACCAGGTCCGACAGCTCGCGGTCGGTCAGTTCGGTCAGGGACGCCTCTCCGGAGCCCAGGATGGCGTCGGCGAGCGCCCGCTTCGCTTCGAGCATCTCGGCGATGCGGTCCTCGACCGTGCCCTCGGTGATGAGGCGGTGGACCTGGACGGGCTGGGTCTGGCCGATGCGGTAGGCGCGGTCGGTGGCCTGTTCCTCGACGGCCGGGTTCCACCAGCGGTCGAAGTGGACGACGTGGCCCGCCCGGGTGAGGTTCAGGCCGGTGCCCGCGGCCTTGAGGGACAACACCAGGATCGGGGTGGCCCCGCTCTGGAAGCGGTCCACCATGTGCTCGCGTTCGGCGACCGGGGTGCCGCCGTGCAGGAGCTCCACCGGGACGGCGCGCGCGGCCAGGTGGGCGGTGATCAGTCGGGCCATGCCCACGTACTGGGTGAAGACCAGCGCCGAGCCGTCCTCGGCGAGCAGTGTGTCCAGCAGCTCGTCGAGCAGGGCGAGCTTGCCGGAGCGGGCGGAGGGTCCGTGGGCGGACGCCCGGGCGTCCTCCTTCAGGAACAGCGCCGGGTGGTTGCAGATCTGCTTGAGGGAGGTGAGGAGCTTCAGGACCAGGCCGCGGCGGGCGATGCCCTCGGTCGTCTCGATGGCGAGCATCGACTCGCGGACCACGGCCTCGTAGAGGGAGGCCTGCTCGCGGGTCAGGGGGACCGGGTGGTCCGTCTCCGTCTTGGGCGGGAGCTCGGGGACGATCCCGGGGTCGGACTTCTTGCGGCGGAGCAGGAAGGGACGGATCAGCCGGGCGAGGCGGGCGATCGCCTCCTCGTCCTCGCCGTTCTCCACGGCGCGGGCGTGTCGGGCGCGGAAGGACTTGAGGGGGCCGAGCAGGCCGGGGGTCGTCCAGTCCAGCAGGGCCCACAGCTCGGAGAGGTTGTTCTCCACGGGGGTGCCGGTGAGGGCCACGCGCGCGGGGGACGGGATCGTCCGTAGGGCCTTCGCCGTCGCCGAGTAGGGGTTCTTGACGTGCTGGGCCTCGTCCGCGACGACCATGCCCCACGTCTGCTGGGCGAGCCGGGGCGCGGCCGAGCGCATCGTGCCGTAGGTGGTGAGGACGAAACCGCCGTCGAGGTCCTCCAGGGTGCGGTCGGGGCCGTGGAAGCGGCGGACGGGGACGCCGGGCGCGAAGCGGGTGATCTCCCGCTGCCAGTTACCCATGAGCGATGCCGGGCAGACGACCAGGGTGGGTTCGCCGCGGTCCCGGCGCAGGTGCAGGGCGATGACGGTGATGGTCTTGCCGAGGCCCATGTCGTCGGCGAGGCAGCCGCCGAGGCCGAGCGAGGTCATGAGGTCGAGCCAGGCGAGGCCCCGCAGTTGGTAGTCCCGCAGCCGGGCCTGGAGACCCGGGGGCGGTTCCACGGGGGTGATGCCGGCCGTCAGGCGGTCGCGCAGCGTGGCGAGGGCGCCGACAGGCACCGCCTCGACCGTCTCGCCGTCGACCTCCGCGGTGCCGGTGAGCGCCACGGACAGGGCGTCGACCGGGTCGAGCAGGCCCAGCTCCCGCTTGCGGGCCTTGCGGACGAGCGCGGGGTCGACGAGGACCCACTGATCGCGCAGCCGGACGACCGGACGGTGGGCCTCGGCGAGGGCGTCCATCTCGGCCTCGGTGAGCGGGTCACCGCCGAGGGCCAACTGCCAGCGGAACTGGAGCAGTTCCTCGCTCTCGAAGAACCCGGTGCCGTCGGTGGCCGAGCCGGGCGCGGGGCGCACCACCGCGGCGGCGCTGAGGTCGTGGGCGAGGTCGCGGGGCCAGTGGACGGCGACTCCGGCCGCGCCGAGGCGGGTCGCGACGATGCCCAGCAGGTCGGAGAGCTCCTCCTCGGAGAGTGCGAGGACGTCGGGCACGTCCTGTTCGGACAGACGGTCCAGGGGCGGCCAGACGCGGGCCGCGCGGCGCACGGCGAGCGCCGCGTCCACACGCGCGCGGGGGCCGAAGGCCGTGTCGGCGTCGCCCGCCCACAGGGCCGCGGCGTCGACGACGAGGGTGGGGTCGGCGAGGCTGTGCACCTGGACGACGGCGGCGCCCGCGCGGTGCGCGTCCTCGCCGTCGTCGAAGAGCTGGTACGCCGACAGGTCCAGGCGGAGCGAGATCCGTACGCCCGCGTCCATGCCCGCGGCGACCTCGGCGGCCCAGTCGTGGGCTCCGGGCAGCCGCTGCGGCTCGCCGGCCGCGAAGGGTTTCCCTGAGGTGTGGGGAGCGGCGGGGGTGCGCGGCAGGGTGTCGGCGACCGCGTCCAGGAAGGAGCGCATCAGCGCTTCCGGGTCGGGCAGCCGGAGGGGGCCCTTGCCGGGGAGCGTGACGGCATGCCCTTCGTACGGGAGGGCGGCGGCCACGGCCCGCAGGTGGGCGATGTCGTCCGGGCCCAGTGGGCCCGCGCGCCAGGCGTCGTGGCCCTCGGGGGTGAGCCCGGGCAGCAGCCGGCCCCGCGCGACGAGCCGCAGCGCGTGCAGCGCGGCCGCGCCCCAGCAGGTCGTGGCCGGATGCGCGGCGCGGTCGTGGCGGGCCCCGGCAAGCAGCGGGAGGGCCTCGGCGATCGGCAGGGTCAGCGCGGGGACGGTGCCGCGGCGGGCTCCGGAGCCGTGCGGTCGTACCACCGTCAGCTCGATCGGCTCGGCGGACGTCGTGCTCTCGGCGGGCGGCACGCTCCCGGCGCCGCCGTCGGACGGCAGCGGCCCGCCCTCCGGGTCCCAGAAGGCGACGCGCCCCTGGCGGGGCACGGGTGCGGGCAGGAAGACGGCGGCAAGCCGCACCGGCACAGCCGTATCGGTCCACACGGCCTCGTCGCCCATACGTCCGGTCACCTCCCGCCCCTCGGCCGAATCAGTTGTCTTCGACTCTACGGGCGGGCTCTGACAATCGGTCCCGACGGTGGTGCCGGCGCGGGGCCGGGGCGACTCAGGGGATCGTGCGGGAGACGACGTAGACCATGGCGCGCCCGGGCTGGGGCCAGTTCACGACGATGTCCTGGGTGGGCGCCGGGTCCTTCTGTTCGTGGACGAGGCCCCACCACGAGCCGGGGCCCGTGAACTTCCAGCCGACGACCTTCTGGTCGCGGGCACTGATGGCGATGTCGTTCTTGCGCAGTTTGTCCCGGCTGGTGCCGATCTCCGCGAGGAACTGCTCCAGGCCCGGGCCGTTGGTGGCGAACTGCACGTAGAAGCGACTGGTCTTCCAGTTGTTCGTCTCGTAGGAGGCGACGGCGACGGCGTTCAGCGGGATCGGCACCTGGTAGAGGCGGAGCTGGACGCGCGAGGGCCAGCCCACGGTGAGGCCGGTCGCCGAGTACTTCTCCTCCTTCTGCTTGCCGCTGTCGCGGCTCTGGTTGGCGGAGATGACCAGGTAGCCGGCCGGGACGCCGATGAGCAGCACGATGATCAGCAGCGTCAGGGCACGGCGGCGGAACTTGCGGCGCGGGTCCTCCGGCGGGCGCTGGGGCTCGTCCGGAGGTGAGGCCTGGCGCGGCAGCGAGGCCGTCACAGCGTCCCCTGGGTCGTACGGCGGGACTCGGAGTAGCGCTCGTACCGCTCGTAGCGCTCCACACGGCGGCGCTTGGCGCGGCGGAAGCGGCGGGCGACGAGGCGGGCGAGGTCGGCGGCGCCGACCATGCCCGCTTCGGGGCCGAGCTGGGCGCGGGCGATACGGGCCTCGGGGCGGTAGCCGCGGCCGGTCAGGTGGCGGCGGAAGGCGTCGCGCGCGGGTCCGATGAGGAGGTCGTCGGCCGCGCTGACGCCGCCGCCGATGACGAAGCAGGAGGGGTCCAGGGCCGCCGCCAGGTTGGCGATGCCGACGCCGAGCCACTGGCCGATGTCCTGGAGCAGCTCGATGCACATGGCGTCGCCCTCGCGGGCGAGCTCGGTGATCATCGGGCCGGTGATGTCGCCGATGTTGCCCTTGACGTGCTCGATGATCCCGTACGCGACCGGAGAGTCCGCGGCGGCGAGTTCACGGGCCTCACGGACCAGCGCGTTGCCGGAGCTGTACTGCTCCCAGCAGCCGCGGTTGCCGCACGGACAGCGGTGGCCGCCGGGGACCACCTGCATGTGACCGAACTCGCCCGCGACGCCGAACTTGCCGCGCTTGACCTGGCCGTCCTCCAGCAGCGCGCCGCCGATGCCGGTGCCGAGCGTGATCATGACGAGGTTGTCCTCGCCACGCCCCGCGCCGAACCGCCACTCCGCCCAGGCGGCGGCGTTGGCGTCGTTGTCGACCAGAACCGGGACGGCGAGCCGTCCGGCGAGGCGGTCGCGCAGCGGCTCGTTGCGCCAGGAGAGGTGGGGGGCGAACAGGACGCGGTTGCGCTCGGCGTCGACCCAGCCGGCCGCGCCGATGCCGACGGCGTGCACGTCGTGCCGGTCGGAGAGGTCCAGGACCAGCTCCACGATGGTGTCCTCGACGACCTTGGGGCTCTTGGACTTGTCCGGCGTCTCGGCGCGGAGCTTCTCCAGGATGTTGCCGTCGGCGTCGACGACGCCCGCCATCACCTTCGTGCCGCCGATGTCGATACCGACGGTGGGGACGCGGGGCGCCGTCAGGTGGGAACGGCGTTCACGCGTCCCCACGGTCCGCAGGACAGTGGCCCGCGCGGAGCCGCGGTGTGCGAGGTCGCGGTAGGTGCTCATCGGGCCGATTCTGCCTCACCGTGCCATGGGGGCGCATGGCGGAGTCCCCCTGAGCTCTCCGGAACGCTCCGTCGGAGCGCCCCGAAGAGCCTTGGGACGTATGTGAACCGCGGGCCGTGTGTGGCTGGTCGCGCCCACGCGGCGGAGCCGCAAATGTCACAGCCCCGCGCCTCTTAGGGGGCGCTCCGCTCCAGCTCGTGACGCAGGTCGTCCAGCTCGCTGCCGCCCGCCATCTGGCGGGTCAGCTCGTCGAGGGTGATCTCGTCGCGGGTGTGACTGCCGAACATGGCGCCGCGCTTCAGGAGGACGAAACGGTCGCCCACCAGGTACGCATGGTGCGGGTTGTGGGTGATGAGGACCACGCCGAGACCGGCGTCCCGCGCGGCGGCCACGTACTTGAGGACCACGCCGGACTGCTTCACGCCGAGCGCGGCGGTGGGCTCGTCGAGGACGAGGACCTTGGCGCCGAAGTGGACGGCGCGGGCGATCGCCACGCACTGGCGCTCACCGCCGGAGAGGGTGCCGATGGGCTGGTCGACGTCACGCAGGTCGATGCCCATGCGCAGCAGCTCCGCGTGGGTGGTCCGCCGCATGCGGTCGACATCCATGCGCTTGAAGGGGCCCGTGCCCCTCGACAGCTCGGAGCCGAGGAAGAAGTTCCGCCACACCGGCATCAGCGGGACCACGGCGAGGTCCTGGTAGACGGTGGCGATGCCCCGGTCCAGCGCCTCGCGCGGGGAGGTGAGCCGGGTCTCCTCGCCCTCGATGCTCAGGGTGCCGGCGTCGTGCTGGTGCAGGCCGGCGATGATCTTGATCAGTGTGGACTTGCCCGCGCCGTTGTCGCCGAGCACACACGAGATCTCCCCCGCGTGCACCACCAGCGAGACGCCTTCGAGGGCGCGGATGTTGCCGTAGTACTTGCTGACGTCGTCGAGTTCGACGAGCGCCGTGCGTTCCGTGGCGGCCGCGCCGGTCGTCTTTCCCGCGTCCGTCGTCATGCCGTCGCCGTCCGTCGTCATGCCGTCGCCTCCGCGCGCTTGCGGACCCAGTGGTTGAGCAGGGTCGCCAGGAGCAGCATCACTCCCAGGAAGAACTTGAACCAGTCCGGGTTCCACTCGGCGAACACGATGCCCTTGCTCACCATGCCGAAGATCAGCGCGCCGACCGCCGCGCCGACCGCGGAGCCGTAGCCGCCGGTGATCAGACAGCCGCCGATGACGGCCGCGATGATGTAGATCAGCTCGTTGCCCACGCCCTCGCCGGACTGCACGACGTCGAACGAGAACAGCAGGTGCTGTCCGGAGATCCAGGCGCCGAAGGCGACACCCATGTAGAGGCCGATCTTCGTCTTGTTGACCGGGACGCCGACCGCGCGGGCCGCGTCCTCGCCGCCGCCGACGGCGTAGATCCAGTTGCCGAAGCGGGTGCGCAGCAGGATCCAGGTGGCGACGACGACCAGGGCCAGCCACCACAGGATGGTGATCTTGAAGTCGACGCCGCCGACGGTGAGCGTCGAGGCGAAGACGTCCCTGGCCGAGGAGAAGCCCTGCATGTCGGAGATCGACTTCGTGGACACCGTGCCGCTGATCAGCTTGGTGAAGCCGAGGTTCATACCGGTCAGCATCAGGAAGGTGCCGAGCGTGATGATGAAGCTCGGCGGGTCCGTACGGGTCAGCATGACGCCGTTGAAGACGCCGATCGCCAGCGTGACGACCAGCGAGACGAGGACGCCGACCCAGACGTTCGCGGTCATCTGGTAGCTGAACATCGAGGAGATCAGCGCGGAGCTGGTCACCATGACGCCCGCGGAGAGGTCGAACTCGCCGCCGATCATCAGCAGCGCGACCGGTACGGCCATGATGCCGATCGTCGAGGAGGCGTACAGCACCGTGCTGAGGCTCGCGGCCCGTACGAAGCTGTCCGCGAAGATCGCGAAGAAGAGGAAGACCGCGATCGCGCCGACCACGGAGCCGAGCTCGGGCCGGCCCATGAGTCTGCGCAGGGGCGAGGTCTTCAGGAGGCGCTCGTCGACCTTGGTGTCGGGCGACGGCGCGGGTGCAGGCGCAGTGGCGCTCATCGGGTCCCCCGCTTGGTGTACTCCTCGAGCGCGGCGGCCTGATCCTTGGTGATGATCTGCGGGCCGGTGAGGACCGGCTTGCCGCCGCCGAGGACATCGGCGTTGTACTTGTAGAGCCACAGCAGGTCCACGGCCTCGTACCCCTGGAGGTAGGGCTGCTGGTCGACCGCGAAGCCGAGCGTGCCGTCCTTGAGCTCCGAGGCCACCTTCGCGTTCAGGTCGAAGGTGTCGATCTCGGCCTCGCTGCCCGCGTCGGCCTTCGCCTTCACCGCGGTGTCCGCGTAGGGGGCGCCGAGCGTGACGACCGTGTCGATGGACTTGTCGGCCTGCAGTTTGGCGCCGATGGAGGACTGCACGTCGGGCATGCTGGTGCCCTGGACGTAGAGGTTCTGCACGGTGCCGTGGAAGGTCTTCTTCACGCCCGCGCAGCGCTGCTCGTGGCCGACGTTGCCCTGCTCGTGCAGGATGCACAGCGCCTTCTTGCGGCCCCGCTTGTTCAGCTCCTCGCCGACCGCCTCACCGGCGATCGTCTCGTCCTGCCCGATGTGGGCGAGCGCGCCGAACGCCTTGGACTGCTCGGATCCGGAGTTCACCGTGATCACGGGAATGCCGGCCTTCTCGGCGCGCGCGACGGCGGCCTTCATCGCGTCCGGCTTGGCCAGCGTGACGATGATGCCGTCGACCTGCTTGTCCACGGCGGCGTCGACGAGCTGCGCCTGCTGCTGCGCCTCGGCGTTGTGCGAGTACAGGAAGTTGATGTTGTCCTTGACGGCGGCCTGCTTGGCGCCGTTCTGCACGATGTCCCAGAACGTGTCGCCATCGCCCGAATGGGTGATCATCGCGAAAGTCCACTTGGGCGTGTTCACCGCGGCCCTGCCCTGGGCCGACGCCGCCTTACGGGCATCCTCGGCCCGCTTCCCGCCGGTGCTGCTGCATCCCGCGAGGGACACCCCCAGCGCCCCTGCGAGCGCGATGCTTACCCAGGTCCGAGTCCGTGCCACGAGGCCGTGCCCTTCTTGCTGTGTTCCTTGGTGCGCCGGGGCCTGCGGAACGGCCCGGCGGGCCGTTCCGCAGGCCCCGGGGGCCGACATCTCGCCGGCCCCAAACGCCCAAGTATCGAACACTGGGATCGTGCACCCCATCAGCGGGTCCCGCGCGCGGTGTACTTCTCGAGGGTCGGGGCGTCCTTCTCGGTGATGATGGCCGGGCCGGTCAGGACCGTCTTGCCGCCGCCGAGGATGTCGCCGTTGGTCTTGTAGAGCCACAGCATGTCGATGGCCTCGTACCCCTGGAGGTAGGGCTGCTGGTCGACCGCGAAGCCGACCTCCTTGGCCTGGAGGCGCTTGACCACCTCGGCGTTCAGGTCGAAGGTGTCGATCTCCGCCTTGCTGCCCGCGTCGGCCTTGGCCTTCACCGCGACGGCGGCGATCGGGGCGCCCAGGGTGACCACGGCGTCGATGCCCTTGGTCGCCTGGAGCTTCGCCTCGATGGAGGACTGGGTGGCAGGGGCGTTGGTGCCGTCGACGTTGAGGTTCTCGACCGTGCCCTTGAAGGATTTCTTCACGCCCGCGCAGCGCTGCTCCAACGAGACGTTGCCCTGCTCGTGGATGACGCAGACGGCCTTCTTCAGGCCCCGCTTGTTGAGCTCCTCTCCGACGGCCTCACCGGCGACCGACTCGTCCTGGCCGAAGTGCGCGAGCGCCCCGAACTGCTTGGAGAACTCGGCACCGGAGTTGATCGTGACGACCGGGATGCCCGCCTGCTCGGCCTTGGCGAGGACGTCCTTCATGGCATCGGGCTTGGCCAGGGTGACGACGATCCCGTCGACCTTCTTGTCGATGGCGGCCTGGACGAGCTGGGCCTGCCCGCCCGCTTCCTTGTCGTTCGAGTACAGGAAGTCGACGTTGTCCTTGCTCGCCGCCTGCTTGGCGCCGCTCTGCACGATGTCCCAGAAGGTGTCGCCCTCGCCGGAGTGCGTCACCATCGCGATCTTCAGACGGGGCGTACTCGCGGCCTTGCCACCACTCCCGCTGCCGCTCGCCTTGTTCTCGGAGTCCTTGCCACCGGAGTTACTGCAGCCGGCCGCGAGCGCGATCACGGCGATCACCGCCGCTGCCGTTCGGGCTGTACGCATGGTCGGAACACCCTCTTCTCCGCCGCTCCTTTGCGGCTGAGGGGAGTTCTAGCTTTGCGTCCGCACACCAGTCAATGCACTTTTTAGAACATTCTTACGATTCAAATTCGGCCTCACCGAAGCCGATTCACAACCCCTTCACGACCGCTTCACGGCCGTACGAGGAGCTGGAATTCGAAGGAGTAGCGCGAGGCACGGTACATGTGGCTGCCGAACTCCACCGCGCGTCCGGTGTCGTCGAAGGTGGTGCGCTGCATGGTCAGCAGCGGCGCCCCCTCGGGCTCACCGAGCCGCTCCCCCTCCTCCGCGGTGGCCGCGCGGGCACCGACGGACTGACGGGCGCTGTGCAGTGTGATGCCCGCGGCCCGCATCAGCCGGTACAGACCGGTGGCCTCCATCTGCTCACTGTCCAGCTCCAGCAGCTCCGGGGGCAGGTAGTTGCAGAGGTACGCCATCGGCTCCCCGTGGGCGAGCCGCAGCCGCTCCACCCGGTGGACGTCACTGCCCTCGGCCACGCCCAGAGCGGCCGCGACCTCGGCGGACGCCGGTACGACGGTGTTGACGAGCACCCGGGTCGCGGGGCGCTGCCCGGCCGCCTCCAGGTCGTCGTACAGGCTGCTGAGCTCCAGGGGCCTCTTGACCTGGCTGTGCACGACCTGGGTGCCGACGCCGCGGCGGCGCACCAGCAGACCCTTGTCGACGAGGGACTGGATGGCCTGGCGGACCGTGGGCCGGGACAGCCCGAGCCGCCCCGCGAGCTCGATCTCGTTACCGAGAAGGCTCCCCGGGGTCAGGGTCCCGTGCTCGATCGCGGCCTCCAACTGTTGGGACAACTGGAAGTACAGCGGGACCGGACTGCTGCGGTCGACGCTGAGCTGGAGCGACACGGTCGGATCCTCATCTGGTTTCGGCACGGGCCGAGCGTAGCTCTGGGAGATGTTGACGGGAAGTTGTGTAGTTCGATTGTCCGGACAAAGCATTGACAGCGTGCCTGGTGGGCCTCAGTTTGTTCCCATGCGCATCGGACTTATCGGAACGGGTCGTATCGGCACATTTCACGCGACCGTTCTCAACCGCCACCGCGAGGTCGGCTCCCTCATCGTCACGGACGCGGACTCGGTGAGGGCACATGCGGTCGCGGACCGGCTGGGCGCGACGGCGGCCCCCAGTGTGGACGAGATCTTCACCTGGGGCGTGGACGCCGTGGTCATCACGGCGGCCACCTCGGCGCACGGCGAACTGATCGGTCGGGCAGCGCGCCTGGGACTCCCGGTGTTCTGCGAGAAGCCCATCGCGGTCGATCTGCCGGGCACGCTGTCCGCGCTCGCCGAGGTCGACGCGGCCGGCACGGTCCTTCAGCTGGGTTTCCAGCGCCGCTTCGACACGGGCTACACGACCGCGCGTGAGGCGGTGCGCTCGGGGCGGCTCGGACGGCTGCACACCATCCGCGCGATGACCTCCGACCAGTCGCCGCCCCCGGCCGCGTACCTCCCGATCTCCGGCGGCATGTACCGCGACTGCCTCGTCCACGACTTCGACATGCTGCGCTGGATCACCGGCCACGAGGTCGTCGAGGTGTACGCGATGGGCTCCGACGCCGGGCCCTCGATGTTCCGTGAGGCGCATGACATCGACACGGCCGCCGCCGTCCTCACCCTGGACGACGGCACACTCGCCACGACGACGGCGACCCGGCTGAACGGCGCGGGCTACGACGTGCGCATGGAGCTGGCCGGCGAGCTGGACCAGATCGGCGTCGGCCTGGACGACCGTACGCCGATCGCCTCCACCGAACCTGCCGGACCGCCGGCCGCCGACAAGCCGTGGACCGGTTTCCTGGAGCGCTTCGGCCCCGCCTACGAGGCCGAGCTCGCCGCCTTCGTCGGCGTCGTGCGCGGCGAACGCGCCAACCCCTGCGACGGGCAGGAGGCTCTGCACGCACTGCGCATCGCCGAGGCCTGCGAGCTGTCGCGGCTGGAGAGACGCCCGGTGTACCTGGCGGAGATCCCCGGCAGACGGGACTGAGCGAGCACGTCGGCGCCCCTCCCCACCCGAAGCCGCACCATCGTCACCCCCCGACTCACCCCCCCACGCACCACCGCTCACCAGCGCACCGGCAGGCTGCGCAGACCGCGCATCAGCATGCCGGAGAGCCAGTCACCAGGGGGCCCGTCCAGCGCGAGATCCGGGCATCTCTCCAGCAGGGAGCGCAGCGCGACCCGGGCTTCGAGACGGGCCAGCGGCGCACCCAGGCAGTAGTGGATGCCGTGCCCGAAGGAGAGATGGCCCCGCGGGGCGCGGTGGATGTCGAAGCGGTCCGGATCCGGGCAGCGCGCCGCGTCACGGTTGGCGGCATCGAGCCCGATCATCACCGAGTCACCGGCCGCGATGGCCCTGCCGCCGATCTCCAACGGCTGCGCCGCATAGCGGTACGTCGCCGTCTCGACCGGTCCCTCGAAGCGCAGCACCTCCTCCACCGCGCCGTCGAGGAGCGTCATGTCGGCCCGCAGCGCGGTGAGTTGGTCGGGGTGGGTGAGCAGAGCATGCACACCGTTCGTGATCAAATTGACCGTGGTCTCGTGGCCCGCGACCAGCAGGATGAACGCCATCCCGCGCAACTCGTCCCGGGAGAGCCGGTCGCCGTCCTCGGCCCGGGTGCGGATGAGGTCGCTGAGCAGGTCGTCGCCAGGTGCCGTGCACCGCTTGTCCTCGATCAGCTCATCGAGATAGGCGGCCAGCTGCCGGACGGCGGCCAGCTCGGAATCTCCGTCGGTCGGCGTCACGATCTCGTTCGACATCGCGCGGAACATCACCCGGTCGATGTCCGGAACGCCGAGGAGCTCGCAGATGACGGTGATCGGCAGCGGATAGGCGAACGAGTCGACGAGGTCGGCGCATCCCTTCGGCAGCATCTCGTCCAGCAGTTCGTCGGTGATCTGCTGAACGCGCGGGCGCATCGCCTCCACCCGCCGCATGGTGAACGCGCCCGTGACGAGGGAGCGCAACCGGGTGTGCTCCGGCGGGTCGGCGATCAGCACATACCGGCCCATCAGCTCCTCTTCGAGCGAGCTCCATCCCCCTCTCCTCGTGTCCTTGGAGAGCCTCGGGTCGGCGAGGGCGGCCCGCGCCTCCTCGTACCCGACGACGAGCCAGCCCTCGTACGCACCCGGCTGCGGCGTCCGCACCCAGTGGACGGGGCCGCGCTCGCGCAGCGCCGCGTACACCGGATACGGGTCCCTCGTGAACCCCGCGCCGTACTCCCCCAGATCGATCATGGTCCCCCTCCCTTGCCCTTCCAACGCGCGGGCCCGGCGCTCAGTGCCCGTCGTCTCCCTCCAGAAGTCCCGCGTCGTACGTCAACAGGGCGATCTGCACACGGTTGTTGAGGCCGAGCTTGGCGAGGATCCGTGAGACATGGGTCTTGACGGTGGCGACGCTCATGTACAACTCGGCGGCGATCTCGGCGTTGGAGGAGCCCCGGCCGACGGCCACCGCGACCTCGCGTTCACGGTCGTTGAGCGCGCCGATCCGGTCCAGGGCGCCGGTGCGCCGCCCACCCGGCGCCCCACCGGCCGCGTGCTCCATCAACTGACGGGTGACGGCGGGCGAGAGCACGGGATCACCGGCCGCGACCCGGCGTACCGCGTCGAGGATCTCCATCGGCGGCGTGTCCTTGAGAACGAACCCGGCGGCACCCGCGCGCAGCGCCCGCAGCACCTGGTCGTCGGCGTGAAACGTGGTGAGGACCACGATCTGCGGCGCGTCCTCGCGCCCTCGCAGCCGTTCGGTGGCCGTGAGCCCGTCGACCACCGGCATCCGGATGTCCATCAGGACGACGTCCGGGCGGGTGCGGTCGACGAGCGCCTCCACCTCGCTGCCGTCCGCGGCCTCGCCGACGATCTCGATGTCGTCGGCGCCGCCCATCATGAAGGACAGGCCGGCCCTGACCAGCGGATCGTCGTCGACGAGAAGCAGCCGGATCGCATTCATGGTGCCTACCGTAGGTGCCCGCCGGAGCATTACCCACGCTTCGACCGAGACGAACGACTACCGTCGGCGGACAGGACAGTGTCGACGGGGTCTCACCCGGGAGTGAGGAGTTCAGTGCGCTATCGGCTCTTGGGCAGGACCGGCCTGCGCGTCTCGGAACTGTTCCTCGGCGCCATGACGTTCGGGGAGCAGGGCGGGGTGGGAGCGCCGAAAGAGGAGTGCGCGCGGATCCTCGACGCGTACGCGGAGGCGGGCGGCAACGTGGTGGACACGGCCGTCAACTACCGGGGCGGCGCCAGCGAGGAGATCGTGGGGGAGTTACTCAAGGGCCGCCGCGACCGTTTCGTCCTCTCCACCAAGTACACCGTCTCCCGTGACGGCACCGACCCGAACGCCGCCGGGAACCACCGCAAGAACCTCGCCCTCTCCCTGGAGACGAGCCTGCGGCGCCTCGACACGGACTACATCGACGTCTACTGGGTGCACATCTGGGACCGGAACACACCGGTCGAGGAGACCATGCGCGCCCTGGACGACGCCGTAAGGTCCGGCAAGGTCCTGTACGTGGGTATCTCGGACGCGCCCGCCTGGGTGGTCTCACGGGCCAACACCCTTGCCGAGTGGCGGGGTTGGTCCCCCTTCGCCGCACTCCAGGTGCCCTACAGCCTGCTCAGCCGCGACGCGGAGCGCGAGCTTCTCCCCATGGCGGAGACCTTCGGCATGTCGGTGGCCGCGTGGAGCCCGCTGCAGAACGGTGTTCTGTCGGGCAAGTACACACGTCCGGGCGGCGTGGCCCCCGGCACGGCGACCCGCCTCTCCCCCGAGGCGATCGGGGAACTCGAACGGACGGTGGCCGAAGCGGTCCAGTCGGCGGCCGACGAACTCGGCGCCTCCCCCGCGCAGGTGGCCATCGCCTGGACCATGGCCCACTCCCCCACCGTCCACCCCATCATCGGCGCACGCCACGTCACCCAGCTCACCGACAACCTGGGCGCAAGCGAACTCACCCTCCCCGACCACATACTGACCGGCCTGGAGGAGGCCACAGCCTTCCGTACAGGCTTCCCGACAGACTTCATCGACGAGACATCAAGCTGGGTGTACGGCACCGCGGGCCACCGAGTAATCCCCCGCAAGCCCTGACACACCCGCAGCCGCCACGACCCCGACCCACCACGCACCCGCAGCCGCAGCCGCACCGCACGCTCACCCACGCACCCTCACCCGCAGCCGCAGCCCACGCTCACCCACCCCACGGCAGCCACGCCCGCACCAAGAAGCCCCCACCTCCGTCGGACCCGTGCTCCAGACGTCCCCCGGCCAGAGTAGCCCGCTCCGTCAGTCCGATCAGCCCCTGCCCGGAACCCGGCACATGCGGCACCTCCCCCGGAGGGGCCGGGTTTCGCACGGACACACTCAGACCGTCACCCGGGGCACCCGAGACATCAACCGTGACCTCGGCTCCCGGAGCATGTTTACGAGCGTTCGTCAGCCCTTCCTGGGCGATGCGATACACGGTCCGCCCGACGGACGCGGGCACAGCCGCGGCATCGGTGACCCGCAGATCGAGGGCCACCTTCATCCCCGCCTCACGCGACTCGGAGACCAGCGCGTCCAACGCGCCGAGCGTCGGCTGCGGCCGCCCCGCGTCGTCGGAGTCACCCGCCCGCAGCACCCCGATGATCTCCCGCAGATCCTGCAGGGCCTCGTGCGCGCTCTCCCGGATCACCCCGGCGGCCCGCGCGACCTCCTCGCGAGGCGCGTCCGGCCTGAACTCCAACGCCCCCGCGTGCACGCTCAACAGCGTCAGCCGGTGCGCGAGCACATCGTGCATCTCGCGCGCGATCGCCTCGCGCGCCAGCCGCTGCGCCTGCTCGGCCCGTAGCGCCGCCTCCGTCTCGGCCCGCCGCGCCCGGTCCCGCAGACTCAGCATGAGCTGCCGCTTGGACCGTACGAACATGCCCCAGCCGACGACCGCCAGCGTCAGCAGCGCGGAGACGGCGATGGCGGCGGCGTAGGGCAGATCGGGATCGGGGCGCAGCCAGAAGTAGACCGGAAGCAGGGCGAGCTGGAGACCGGCGACCCAGCCCACGTACTTGAGGGGCCGGTGCACGGCGAGCGTGAAGAGGGCGACCAGGCCTGCGCCGCCCGCGGTGTTGGAGAGCAGTCCGACGGGGATCATCGCCACGGCCAGCCCCAGCGGCCACCGGCGACGCGACCACACCGCGAGACAAGCGAGTCCGCCGATCCACTGGTCGACGACGGCGAGGGCGTGCGGGGTGTCCGGGTCGCGGGTCAGCGTGTGCGCGGCCATCACCCCGATGACGACGGCCAGCAGAAAGCAGCCGAAGTCGACCACCCAGTCACGCGCGGTACGCCGTGGCCGTCCGCCCTGCCCCGTCCGCTCGGGGCCGAGCTCCGCGACCACGGCCGACGGCAGCAGCCAGCGCCGCCCGGGCAGAACGGGTGCCATCGGCACCGGATTGTCACCACTCACGGTCGACAAATCTATGAGGCCCACCCCGCGGGCACCTCCCCCGCGGCGGCGATCGTCGACCAAAGTAGCGGCGCCTCATACTTTCGTCCGGACGTACCTCGCCCCGCGGCCCATGAACGTGGGGGGAACCGCGGGGCGAGGAGCTTCCGCAAGGCGATCAAAACAGTCAAAGCAGATGAAGCAGATGAAGCGGTCAAACCAGACGTACGCGCAGCCCTCGGCTCAGCAGCCGAAGTTGATCAGCTTGAACGTGACGTAGTGGTCCGAGGTGTAGTAGTCCTCCTGCGTCTTCTTACCGGTCACGATGCGCTTGGCGCCGCGCGTCGAGGATCCCGGCGTGATGACGGTGTACTCGTGGTAGTACCCGGTGGACTGAGAGGGCAGGACACCCTCCCGGTTCTGGAAGACGACCCCGTCCTGCGAGTACGGGAAGGGACCGCCCGACGCGATCAGGTCCAGCGTGTCGTACGCCTGCGACGGCAGGTTGCTGTAGCAGATGCTGCCCACGGCGGTGGCCGCCGCGTTGGCGGGGACCACGGTGGTGCCGCCGATGAGCAGCGCGGACATGAAGGCGACCAGGGCGCCGATACGAGTGATTCGTGGGGGGAATCTCATGACTCTAGGATGACGCGCGTAGACCCTGGCATGTCAATGTCAAGGCAGAGGATTTCTCCCGCCAAGTCCGATGAATTTTCCGGGAGTTAACGAAGCCCGACACGACGCCGGGCGCGGTCAGCTGCTCGCGGGACCTTCGGCGGTAGTGTGCCGAGGGACGGTGCAGTGTGCACACGACGCCATCCACGGTGAGGGGCGATGATCGTTTCGGTGGTGTCGATGCCGGAGGGCGTCGTCGTTCGCACCGGTCTGGCACAGGCCCGGGAGCGCCTCGCGGCGACCTCCGGCTTCGTGATCGTGGACATCGACCTGGGAGACGAACCCCCACTCGACGACGAGCCGCTCTCGCGTCGGCTCGGACTGGACGACGCGGCCGGGGAGTGGCTCGGCAGAGCGGACGAGCACGTCCGGGCCGAGTACCACGGCGGCACTGCCATCGGCGTCGTTCCGGTGGTCTGCGGAAACGAGGTCTCCCATGTCCATGTCCTTGCCGACGAGCGCCGCTTCATCACGGTGCATCACGGGCCCGTCGAACTGATCGGGGCCTTCATCGACCGGTTGCGACAGGATCTGCCCCCCGACGTGGTGACGACGCTGTTCCTGTTTCTGCAAGGGGTCCTGGAGACCTTTCGCCGGGCCGTCACGCAGGCCCATCTGGAGGTCGAGGACCTGGAGGAGGCGATGTTCGAGCGGCGGCAGCCGGAGCACGTCCACCGGCTGGCCCGGCTGCGACGGCGCGCGGCCCATCTGCATCGCGCGTTCCTGCCGTACGCCGCGGTCGCCCAGGAGATCCTGGTGCGCCGCAGGATGACGGATCACCACCTCTCGGAGGAGCGGCAGGCGATGAACCGGCTGCACGAGCACACCGTGCAGCTGGTCCTCGCGGAGATCGAGGCGCTGCGGGACGCGGCCCGGCGGGCCGCGACCAGCTACGCGTCACTCGTCGCCGATCAGCAGAACGTCGTGATCAACAGACTCACCATCGTCTCGATGATCTTCTTGCCCCTGTCGTTCCTGACCGGCTTCTTCGGTATGAACTTCGCCTACCTCACCAACCGGTTGATGAGCGAGGACTCCTTCCTGGAGTTCGGCGTGGGTCTGCAGGTGGGTGCCGTGATCGTCGCCCTGTACTACGTGCTGTACCGCACGCACTGGCGGCAGTTGCGCGACAGCCGTGCCCGCGACGCCGCCGACGACCAGCCCTGATCGCGGCCCGCCGGGCCCCGCGCGGCAGCGCGGCCTCAGCCGCCGAGCTCCTGGTACCTGGCCGTCAGGACCGTGGCGCCCTCCTCCGTGAGGGAGCCGAACAGACGCAGGCGGGAGATGCCTCCGTCGGGAAAGATGTCCACGCGCGCGTGGGTCCCGATCACCGGCGCGGCGAGGACGAAGCGGTGGTTGGTGTCGGGCTGGAGGCGGGTACGGGGGAGGATCTCCGTCCAGTCGCCGTCGCCGTCGTCCTTCACCGACACCGACGCCCAGCCGGCGCTGTTGCCCTTCAGGTACGCCGTGTCGATCTCCAGGGCGCGGATCTCGGACTGGGCGACCAGCTGGTAGCGGATCCAGTCGTTGCCCTGGTCGCGGCGGCGGCGGGTCTCCCAGCCGTCGTCCATCTTGCGGGAGCGCCCCGGCTGGATGGTGTTCGTGGCGGGCGAGTAGAAGAGGTTGGACGCGTCCTCGACCCTGCCGCCGTTCTCCAGGGCGAGGACGTCGAAGGTGCCGAGCGCGGAGAGCCACTCCGGGTCGGCCACGACCTCGCCGTACACACGCAGCCGGGCGATGCCGCCGTCGGGGTGCTGGTTGACGCGAAGGTGGGTGAAGCGCTGCTCGACGGAGACGGCGAAGCCGTTGGCGGCGTGGCCGCCGACCGCCGTGCGCGGTACGAGCGTCGTCCACTTCACGTCGTCCGCGAGGAGTTCCTCCGGTGACGGGGAGCCGGCGACCGCGGCGCCCTCGACCGACACCGCCTGGGGGTAGTTCCCGCGGAAGTGGGCCGTGTCGACCACCACCCCGCGTACGACACCGGGTGCGCCGAGCCGGACGAGCGCCCAGTCGTGGTCCTCGGCCGTCGGCCACGGGTGCTCGGCCGAGGCGCCGCGGCGCCGTCGTGTCTCCCAGCCGTCCATGATCTTGCCCTTGTGCCCGAAGTGCTCGGGGTCGAACTCGGCCCGCCCGGGCAGCAGGAGGTTCTCGCGCTGGGCGAAGAACTCGTCGTTGGCGGCGATGACCCCGGCGCCGAGCTGCCGGTCGGCGAGGTTGGCGTACTGGGTGAAGGGGAAGTCGGCGGTGCGGTGGTCCGCGTACGGGTCGCCGCCTCCGTAGGGGTTCGCGTCGCCGGTGAAGTGAGGAATCGCCGTCACGTTGATCAGGTCTGCCTTTCGAGGTCGGCCGCTGCGGGTGCGGGTGCGTTCGAGGACTACGGGGTGCGCGTCAGAAGTTCGCCGCCTGGAGCGCCGAACTCGCCGTCGGCCACGATGCGCTCGCCTCGCAGCCAGGTGGACTTCACGACCCCGCTGAGCGTTCGGCCGGCGTACGCCGTGACCCGGTTGCGGTGCTGCAGTGCGGCGGGATCCACGGTGAAGGTCTCGTCGGGGGCGAGGACGGCGAAGTCGGCGTCAAGGCCCACCGCGATGGCGCCCTTGCGGGAGTCCAGGCCGACCAGTCGGGCGGTGCGCGTGGACATCCAGCGGACCACGTCCTCCAGGCTGTGCCCGCGCTTGCGGGCCTCCGTCCAGACCGCCGACAGACTCAGCTGGAGCCCGGAGATGCCGCCCCAGGCGGTCGCGAAGTCGTCCGTCTTCAGGTCGGCCGTGGACGGCGAGTGATCGGTGACGACGCAGTCGATCGTGCCGTCGGCCAGCGCCTGCCACAGCAGGTCCTGGTTGGCGGCCTCGCGGATGGGCGGGCAGCACTTGAACTCGCTCGCCCCGTCGGGGACTTCCTCGGCCGTCAGGGTCAGGTAGTGGGGACAGGTCTCCACCGTGATCCGCACGCCCGCACGCTTGGCTTCGGCGATCAGGGGCAGCGCGTCGGAGGACGACAGGTGCAGCACGTGCACACGCGCGTGGAGGCGTTCGGCCTGCGCGATGAGGTTGCCGATGGCGGTGTCCTCGGCGTCGCGCGGGCGCGAGGCCAGGAAGTCGGCGTACTTCCGGCCGCCCTTCTGAGGGGCGGCGGCGAGGTGGTGCGGGTCCTCGGCGTGCACGATGAGCAGGCCGTCGAACGCGGCGATCTCGGCCAGCGACCGGGCCAGTTGCTCCTGGTCCAGCTCGGGGAACTCGTCCACCCCGGACGGCGACAGGAAGGCCTTGAAGCCGAAGACTCCTGCGTCGTGCAGCGGGCGCAGGTGCTTGACGTTGTCGGGGAGGGCACCGCCCCAGAAGCCGACGTCGATGTGCGCCTTGGGGCGGGCGACGTCCTGCTTCGTACGGAGGTGGTCGACCGTGGTCGTCGGCGGGAGGGAGTTGAGCGGCATGTCGACCAGGGTGGTGATACCGCCGGCCGCGGCGGCGCGCGTCGCGGTCCAGAAGCCCTCCCACTCCGTGCGGCCGGGGTCGTTGACGTGCACGTGGGTGTCGACCAGGCCCGGCAGGAGGACGTCGTCGCCGAAGTCCTCCAGGCGGGCGCCGGACGGCACCTCGGCGTCGTACGCGAGCACGGCCGTGATCCTGCCCGCGGCGACCGCGACCGTGGCGGCGCGCGTCCCTTCGGGAGTGATGACGCGCGTCGAGCGCAGCATCAGTTCGACCCATCCGACGTCGGACACCCGGACCCCTCTCTCTGCCGCTGTCGACTCCCGCTGCCGCAGTTAACTTCCGCGTAACGGAATTCAACGTTCTGTTGAAGGAGTCTTCACTCAAGCCCTCGCACCGTCAAGGGCTCACCCCTCCACCCTGCCCCCGAATGCACCCCTCTGGATGTTTCCACAGAATGGAATTAGAATTCCACAAGGCAGAACGTAGCTACGTACCACCAAGGAGTCAACCAACCGCCGGGTAGGCTGCATCACTGCCTGTCAGCCTTGAAAGGACCGCGCCGTGCCTGCGTCCAGCGCCAGCACCACCGACGACGCCAAGTCATCCGCCCCGAGCGGTGGTGTCCAGTCCCTCGAGCGCGCCTTCGATCTGCTCGAGCGCATGGCCGACGCCGGCGGGGAGGTCGGCCTGAGCGAGCTCTCCGTGAGCAGCGGGCTGCCGCTGCCCACCATCCACCGCCTCATGCGCACGCTCGTGGCCTGTGGTTACGTACGCCAGCAGCCGAACCGCCGCTACGCGCTCGGCCCCCGTCTGATCCGCCTGGGCGAGTCCGCCTCCCGGCTGCTCGGCACCTGGGCACGCCCCTACCTCGCCCGTCTGGTCGAGGAGACCGGCGAGACCGCGAACATGGCGCTGCTCGACGGGGACGAGATCGTGTACGTGGCCCAGGTGCCCTCCAAGCACTCGATGCGCATGTTCACCGAGGTGGGACGCCGGGTGCTGCCGCACTCCACGGGCGTGGGCAAGGCCCTGCTCGCGCACACCCCGGCGGACGAGGTGCGCGCGCTGCTCGCCCGTACCGGCATGCCTGCCGCGACGGAGAAGACGATCACCACACCGGACGGCTTCCTCACCGCGCTGGAGGAGGTGCGCCGGCTCGGTTACGCGGTCGACGACAACGAGCAGGAGATCGGCGTGCGCTGCCTGGCCGTCTCGGTCCCCGACTCCCCCACGGCCGCCGCCATCTCGATCTCCGGTCCCGCGGGCCGGGTCACGGACGCGGCCACGGAGAAGATCGTGCCCGTGCTCCAGCAGGTCGCGGTGGAGCTGTCGGAGGCGCTGGCGAGCTCGGGCCCGGGGGCCTGACCGGCGCGCCCCGGGGGTCACCCGGCGGCGAGGTCGGCGAAGTCCCGCGCCATGGCCCGGCGCAGTGCTCGGCGTTCGCGCCGTGCGAAGGCCGGCGCGGGCACCGTCAGGACCGGGCAGCGGGCGTGCGCCGACACCCGGCGGCGGACCGCGGCCCGACGAGCTCCCGCGCGGGCGCCGAGGACCAGGAGGTCGTCCGGGTGCGCGGCCAGCCGGCACAGGGCCCGGTCGGGACGGGCACGGACCACCCTGCGGACGACGGTGACCTCGGGCGGCGTACCGCCGAAGGCCTCCTCGAAGGCCCGGTCGAGCCGGGCGGCGGCATCGCGGGCGCAGCGGGCGGCCCAGGCACTGTCGGGGTTGCGGACGTAGAGGACCTCGCCCTCGGGCGGCTCCCAGGCGAGCACGGCCACGAGCGCGCGGCCGCTGTCGCGGGCGGCACGGGCGGCGACCCGCAGCGCGACGAGACTGGCGAGCGAGCCGCTGACGCCGACGACCACCCGTCCGGCGGCCGCCATCAGGACTCACCCCGGCGCAGCCGCGGCAGCCCGAGCCCCCCACCGGCACGGGCCGTGAAGCGGCGCCCCGCGACCAGCCCGTGCACCCACTCCCGCACCGGCACCGCCGGCATCCGCTCCTCCTGGCGCCGCTGCATCTCCCGCTCCCCACGATCGGTGAGGCAGTGGTCGCTTCCCTTGACGCTGACGCTCCCCTTCTCGCAGACGTGTCCGGCGTCGATCGACATCACTCCGCTCCCCTTCCCAGGCCAATGCGGTGGGACGATTTCCCCTGGTCCCGGAAGTCTGTACGCTGATTGGCCTGCCCTACAGGGCCAATGCAAGGGAGTTGGCATGGTGAACGGACCGGTGGTCCACGGAATGGACAGGACGATGGGAAGCCGGCAGCTCGCCGCGCTGCTGTCCGCCGTGCCCCACGCCGACGGCCGCCTCGGGTATCGCGCGCTGGCCGACGGTGTACGCAGGCTGCTCCTGGACGGCCGGATCGCGCTGCACCTCCGGCTGCCCGCCGAGCGCGAGCTGGCCTCCGCGCTCACGGTCAGCCGGGCCACGGTGACGGCGGCGTACGACCTGCTGCGGGAGGACGGGTTCGCGCGGAGCCGGCGGGGCGCGGGGACGTGGACGGAGCTGCCCGACGGCCACCGACCGGCCAATGTGGCTTCCTTCCCGGCCGACGACGGGGTGATCGACCTGGCCATCGCGGCGCCCGGCGCGCCCGAGGCGGAGCTCGCGGAGGCCTTCGCGGAGGCGGGCGTCCTGCTGGCCCGGCGCGCCTCGACACCCGGCTATCACCCCTACGGCATACCGGAGTTGAGGGCCGCCGTCGCCGAGCGGTTCACCCGGCGCGGGCTGCCTACGCTGCCGGACCAGATCCTCATCACGAACGGCGCGCAGCAGGCCCTGTCGCTGACGCTCGGGCTGCTCGGGCGGCCCGGTGACCGGATCCTGGTCGAGAACCCCTCGTATCCGAACGCGCTCGACGCGATGCGCCGCGCCGGACTGCGCACCACTCCCGTGCCCGTCTCGGCGGAGGGCTGGGACCCGGGGCTGATCGACTGCGCGCTGCGGCAGGCGGCGCCCCGGCTCGCGTATCTGATCCCCGACTTCCACAATCCGACCGGGCATCTGATGCCGCTCGAACAGCGCCTGGCCGTACTGGAGTCGGCGCGCGCGACCGGCACCTGGCTGGTGATCGACGAGACGATGACGGACATCGCGCTGGATGTGCCCGGAGCCGCGCCGTTCGCCTCGCTCGCGCCGCGCGGGACGGGCGAACAGGTCGTGACGGTGGGGTCGTTGAGCAAGACGCACTGGGGCGGGCTGCGCCTCGGCTGGGTGCGGGCGGGATCCCGGCTGATCACGGAGCTGGCGACCGCACGGGTGCCCGCGGACATGGGCGGTTCGGTTCTGGACCAGCTGGTCGCGCTCGGACTGCTGGCGCGCACGGACGAGGTGCTGCGCGAGCGGCTGCCTCGGCTGCGCGCCCAGCGGGACGCGCTCGCCGACTCACTGGCCCGCCATCTCCCGGACTGGCGCTGGCAGTTGCCGCCCGGCGGACTGACCTTGTGGATCGACCTGGGCCGCCCGATCGCCTCGTCGCTGGCCCGCGCGGCCCTGGCCCAGGGCCTGCGCATCGAGGGCGGTTCCCGCTTCGGCGCCGACCCGGGCACCCATGAGCACCGGCTGCGCTTCCCCTACACCCTGCCGTCCGACGTGCTCGACGAGGCCGTACGCCGGCTCACGACCGCCCTGGACAGCGGGCTCACCGCGGCCGGGGCGGAGGCGGGCCGCCCGCACTGGGTGGCGTGAGCGGTACTCCGAAACGGCACCCGGACAAGGACCCCGGCCCCCTCAAGGGCGCCGGGGCGGTTCCCCGAACAGCTCCACCGCGCTGCGTACGCCCGCGAGGCCGGTCGCCAGCGCGCTGACCGAGCCGATCGCGCCCGCGATCAGCAGTAAGGAGCGGCGCAGCCGGGGTATCTCGGGCATACCGCTGAGGGCCATCGCGGCGAGCGCCGCGAGCTCGTCCTCGGCGATGCCCCGGTCGGGGAACTCGGCCGGGTGCGTGGCGAGTTCACGGCGCAGCCGGGAGACGGCGGTCCGCAGTTCCGCCACCCTCGGATCCTCGTCGCTGCCGGTCACTGGCCTCTGTCCCAAGCTCCGCAACAACAGCTCGCCCCCTCGCACGTCCTTGTGCGCACGCCCTTCGCCTGCCTGTCCCGCACCCCATGGCGATGGTCGGGCGTCGGGGGACGCGGGCCAGTAAACGCCACCCGATGCGGCGGCGCCACCGCGCGGACCGAAATTCAGCCCCGCGAGACCGTGCCCCCGGCGCCGGGTCAGGTATGCAGGAGGTATGACGCACAGGGAAGACGGCGTATGACACACAGAGAAGACGAGGTGACCGGGCTGCTCCTCGCGGCGGGCGGGGGGCGACGGCTCGGCGGGCGGCCCAAGGCGCTGCTCGAACACCGGGGGCGCCCCCTCGTGGAGTACGCGGTGGGGGTGCTGCGCGCGGCCGGGTGCACGCGCGTCCACGTGGTGCTGGGGGCGCGGGCCGACGCCGTACGGGAGCGGGCGCGGCTCGACGGGTGTGTGCTCGTGGACAACCCGGAGTGGGAGCACGGCATGGGTTCGTCACTACGGGCCGGGCTCGGCTCGCTCGCCGGCACGGGCGCGCGGGCGGCACTGGTCTCGCTGGTCGACCAGCCCGGCATCGGGCCGCGAGCGGTCGCGCGGGTGCTCGCCGCCTACCAGAACGACACCTCGCTGGTTTCCGCGGCGTACGACGGAGTGCGCGGCCATCCCGTCCTCTTCGGCGCCGCCCACTGGGCCGGTGTCGCGGCGAGTGCCACCGGTGACCGGGGGGCACGCGCCTATCTGAAGGAGCACGAGGCGGCGATCACGCTCGTCGAGTGCGGTGACGTGGCGGAGCCGTACGACATCGACACGGAGGACGATCTAGGACACCTTGAGTGAACGGCGTGGCACTGAGCGCCACGTTGCCTCGACCTGGAGAATCTCGACATCAACAAACCATTGAACTTCCACCATGAGGAAACTATTATCCACTGTTCAGAAGCGCCGGGCTGCTCTCCAGGCGCTGATCTCCCTACCCGGGTCGCCTGACACCCGGTGCCACGCTCGCTGAAGGAAGTGACAGCTCATGTCCGCACCAGCGCCGTCCCCGCTGGCCATCGTCGACGCCGAGCCCCTGCCCCGGCAGGAAGAGGTCCTCACGGACGCGGCCCTCGCCTTCGTGGCCGAGCTGCACCGGCTGTTCACGCCCCGGCGTGACGAGCTCCTCGCCCGCCGTGCGGAGCGTCGCGCCGAGATCGCCCGCACCTCCACGCTCGACTTCCTCCCCGAGACCGCCGCCGTCCGCGCGGACGACTCCTGGAAGGTGGCCCCCGCCCCGGCCGCCCTGAACGACCGCCGTGTCGAGATCACCGGCCCCACCGACCGCAAGATGACCATCAACGCCCTCAACTCGGGCGCGAAGGTGTGGCTCGCGGACTTCGAGGACGCCTCGGCGCCCACCTGGGAGAACGTGGTCACCGGTCAGCTCAACCTGATCGACGCGTACACCCGCAGCATCGACTTCACGGACCCGAAGTCCGGGAAGTCGTACGCCCTGAAGGCGAACGACGAGCTCGCGACGGTCGTCATGCGGCCGCGCGGCTGGCACCTGAACGAGCGTCACCTCGTGGACGCGGACGGCACACCCGTCCCGGGCGCGCTCGTCGACTTCGGCATCTACTTCTTCCACAACGCGCAGCGCCTGCTCGACCTCGGCAAGGGCCCCTACTTCTACCTCCCGAAGACGGAGTCGCACCTCGAGGCCCGCCTCTGGAACGACGTCTTCGTCTTCGCGCAGGACTACGTCGGCATCCCGCAGGGCACCGTCCGCGCGACCGTCCTGATCGAGACGATCACGGCGGCGTACGAGATGGAGGAGATCCTCTACGAACTCCGCGACCACGCCTCCGGGTTGAACGCGGGCCGCTGGGACTACCTCTTCTCCATCGTCAAGAACTTCCGTGACGGCGGACAGAAGTTCGTGCTGCCGGACCGCAACGCGGTGACGATGACGGCCCCGTTCATGCGCGCCTACACCGAACTCCTCGTCCGCACCTGCCACAAGCGCGGCGCGCACGCGATCGGCGGCATGGCGGCGTTCATCCCCTCCCGGCGCGACGAGGAGGTCAACAAGGTCGCCTTCGAGAAGGTCAAGGCCGACAAGGACCGCGAGGCGGGCGACGGTTTCGACGGCTCCTGGGTGGCCCATCCCGACCTGGTCCCGATCGCGATGGCCTCCTTCGACGCCGTCCTCGGCGAGAGGCCGAACCAGAAGGACCGGCTGCGCGAGGACGTGTCGGTCGCCGCCGGGGACCTGATCGCCGTCGACTCCCTCGACGCCAGGCCGACGTACGACGGTCTGGTCAACGCCGTCCAGGTCGGCATCCGTTACATCGAGGCCTGGCTGCGCGGGCTCGGCGCGGTCGCCATCTTCAACCTCATGGAGGACGCGGCCACCGCCGAGATCTCCCGCTCGCAGATCTGGCAGTGGATCAACGCGGGCGTCGAGTTCGAGCACGCGGGCAACATCGTGAAGGCCACCCCGGAGCTGGCCCGCGAGGTCGCCGCCCGGGAGCTGGCGAACATCCGCGCCGAGATCGGCGAGGAGGCCTTCGCCGCCGGTCACTGGCGGCAGGCCCACGACCTGCTCCTGGAGGTCGCGCTCGACGAGAACTACGCCGACTTCCTGACGCTGCCGGCCTACGAGCAGCTCAGGGGCTGACCTCCGAGGCGGCTCACTTGTCCGAGTGGCCCAGGGACCTTCCCGGGGCCACTCGGTCGCGTACGAGCTTCTTCACGGCCGTCGGTTCCGGGAAACCCTGCTCGCGCCGGTCCCAGACCACCTCGTCGTTCACGCGGACGACGAACACGCCGCCGGTGCCGGGCTTCAGGGACAGCTCGGTGAGTTCCGTCTCGAAGGTGGTGAGCAGCTCCTGGGCCAGCCAGGCAGCGCGGGGCAGCCAGCGGCACTGGGTGCAGTATTCGATCTGGACGCGCTGGACGTCTGTCATCCGAGGTGCACCGACCAATCCTGTTCAGCCGCCGGTTTGCCGTGCAGGTCGGGGACCCGCTTGAGCCAGTTCGGGCGGCCCTGCTGGGTTTTCGCCGCGCGGTCCGCGTCCTCTGCGGCGAGCTGTTCGCGGCTCGGGAAGTCCGTGGGGAGCCAGTCCGCGGAGGCCTTCACGCGGGCGAGGAGATAGCGGACGTAGGCCTCGCGTGCCTCGTCCGGGGTCGCGAAACCGGGTTCTTCCGCGAGCCAGGCGTCCGGCACCTCGGCGGTGACCTCGCGCAGCAGCTCCTCCGTCACCTTGGGCGCCAGTTCCGCGTCGGCGGCGCGGGTGTCCGGGGCGTAGCCGCCGAGGGCGTGGCTGCGGAAGTCGTACGCCTTCTCCGGGGCCGAGGCGTCCCAGCGGTGGTGGAAGACGAGGGCGGCGCCGTGGTCGATCAACCACAGCCGCGGGGGCGCGATGCCGAACGTCGGCCAGACCATCAGGTTCGAGCTGTGCATCGTACGGTCCACGTTGACCGTGAGGGCGTCCAGCCAGATGACCTTGCCCGCCTCCAGCGGGTCGACGGGGAACGTCTTGGCGATCTCCGGGGTGAAGTCCTTCGCGCCCGGCAGATAGTCCATGCCGAGGTTGAGGCCGGCGCTGGCGCGCAGCAGGTCCTGGACCTCCTGGTGCGGCTCGTGCTCGGCGACGGCCGGGTCGAAGTGGACGAGGACCAGCTCGGGGAAGCGCAGCCCGAGGGCGCGCGCCAGCTCACCGACGATCACCTCGGCGACCAGCGCCTTGCGGCCCTGCGCGGAGGCCGTGAACTTCACGACATATGTCCCGAGGTCGTCGGCCTCGACGACTCCGGGCACGGAACCACCGGCCCGCAAGGGTGCGATGTAGCGGGTTGCAGTGACCTCTCTCAGCATTTTCTCAGGCCATTCGTCTCTTTAGCCTTACAATCCACGCCCAACCTCAGGCGTGCGCAACAGCGAGAAGTATCCATCATCAGCCCTGGGGAGAATCTGGGGAGTTTCCACTGGCATGCAGATCCCCCTGCCTCCCCAGCAGTCCGTCAATGGCCGTCCGGCCCTTGCTTCCGGCCTCCGGCATGAAGTGAGCATAGTAACCGAGGGTGATCGCCGGCGAGGAGTGCCCGAGCCACCGCGCCACGGTCACTACGGACTCTCCCGCCTCCGGCATGATGGAGGCGTAGGTATGCCGCAGCACGTGGAAGCCGCCCTTCGGCGCCGCCTCCCACTGCCAGTTCTTCGCCCCCTCTGCGCGCGGCGGGATGATTCCTGCCTTGGCCGACGCGGGCTTCCAGGTGTAGGTGTTCCACGTGTTCACCGCAATGGCGTTGCCGAATCGTGTAGTGAGCAGCAGAGCGAACTTCTTTCGCTGCCCCTCCGCCTCCGGCCTTCCCCACGGGAGCTCTACCTTCACCCGCGGAAACGCCTCGACATGGCGCTTCAACTCCTCGGCCACCGAGGAGGGCATGTCGACGACACGGGTCTTCTTCCCCTTCGGCAGGGCGAAGTACAGCCTCCCCTTGATCGCCTGGACTTGGCGGCGGACATGAATCACTCCTCTCGCGTAGTCGACGTCCTCGCCCCCTCCAGCGGGCGTTCTTCCTGTCGAGCCAGGTTGCGTGCTTGACCGTGGGGACGTGGGAGAACGAGATGTACCTGCGCAAGTACAAGGGCTACACGCACGACAGGGGCCGCCACAAGAAGGCCGTGATCGCTGTCGCTCGTCAGCGGGTCTCCATCCTGTGGGCCATGCTCCGGGACGGCCGGGTCAGCGGGCTCAGGACGAGTTGTTCGGCGATCTCCGTGTTGGACTTGCAGTACGCGGCCAGGGCCGTGACCTCGCGTTCGAGGTCGGTCAGGGCTCTGACGGCTTCGGGGAGAGCGAGGAAGCCGTCGGTGTCCGGGGCGGCCAGGAAGCGGGTGATGAGGGCCCGGGTGGCGGTGGGCGAGAGAAGGGAGTCGCCGGCCGCGACGGTGCGGATGCTCGACAGCAGGTCCTCGGGCAAGGCTTCGGCGTAGTCGGACGGCGTCCGATTTGTGGCTAAGCGAGGTCGACTTCGGCAAGATCGAAAACCTTCGCATCGCGCCACGCCGCGGGAGGGGGTGGCGGCATCCCGCCATGGTGCGAAATCACCTTCTGACCAACTCCGCGAGCGTCCCGGGGCCGTACCCGGGGAGATCCCGGGCCTGCTGGAGCGTCTGGCCGAGGTGCCCGACCCTCGCGATCCGCGCGGCGTACGGCACGCTCTGGTCGTCATGCTTGCGCTGACCGCGTGCGCGGTTCTGGCCGGAGCGACCTCCCTGCTGGCGGTGGGTGAGTGGATCACCGACGCCCCGCCGTCCGTCCTGGAGCGTCTCGGCGTACGGCCCGATCCACTGTCCCCGAAGCGGTGCCTGCCGGCGGAGGCGATGGTGCGTCGGTTGCTGGGTCGCATCGACGGCGACGCGTTGGACCGGGCAGTGGGCCGCTGGCTGGCCGACCGGCGCGCTGGGGCCGACGGCCGGCTGCACGCAGTGGCGGTCGACGGCAAGACCCTGCACGGAGCGGCCAGGGCCCACGGGGCGCACGATTCATCTGCTCGCCGCCTGCGACCACCTCTCCGGCCTGGTCCTGGCCCAACTCGACGTTGGCGAGAAGACCGACGAGATCACCTGCTTCCCCCTCTGCTGGAGACCCTCGCCGATCTGGCGGGCGTGGTCGTGACCAGCGACGCCATGCACACCCGGCGCGAGCACGCCAGCTACCTGCTCGGCCGAGGCGCGCAGTACATCGTGATCGCGAAAGGGAACCAGAAGAAGCTCCATAAGCAGCTCAAATCCCTTCCCTGGAAGCAGATCCCGCTGTAGGGCCGCACCCACGACACCGGCCACGGCCGCGGTGAGATCCGCCGCATCAAGGTGTGCACGGCGAACAACCTGCTCTTTCCCGCCGCCCGCCAGGCCATCCAGCTCAGACGCCGCCGAATGGACCGCAAGACCGGCAAGGTCAGCATCAAGACCGTCTACGCGGTCACCAGCCTCACTGCGGAACAGGCCACACCCGTCGAGCTCGCTCGGCTGATCCGCAGCCACTGGAAGATCGAAGCCCTGCACCACGTCCGAGACGTGACGTTCGCCGAGGACGCCTCTCAGCTGCGAACCGGCTCCGCACCCCGCGCCATGGCGACCTGGCGCAACCTCGCCATCGGCGCCCTTCGCCTCGCCGGGAAGAGCAGCATCGCCTCCGGCCTCCGGCCCAACGCCCGCGATGCCAGCCGACCTCTCGCCCTCCTCGAACTCACATGATCACGAAACGGACGTCACGCGACTACGCCGAAGCCCTGGGCGCGGACCTGGGACGGTCAGCCACGCCGCGGTCGCCGAACGTTCCGGTGACGGCCAGGCCACGGTCTAGCCACGGGCCGCGGCAGCGTCTCCTTCCCGGCCACAGTCCGACCGGCTCCGACGGGCAGCTGGCGGGGCGTCGACACATTCGCCATGGCGAAGCCCGGGACCGTCTTCCCGCTCTAGAGATTCGTGCCCGTGTCGCCCTCGTCATTCAATGAGTCCCGCCGCTTCCTCTCGCCCGGAGCAGAGAGGCCCTCTTGCTCGTCGAGCAGCTCCAGGAGCGCGGCGTCCGCCTTCTGCCTGTCCTCTTTCGTCAGTTCAAGAGGTGCGTTGCTGTAGACGGTGTACCGGTCGGGATCAATGATGTTGGCGGCCCTCAAGGTGAACGTCAGAAGGGAGCGCCACCCTTTGCGGTGGCCGACCCTCACCTGAAGCTGGACCTTGTAATCGCGGGGCTCCGGAAGGAATCCGGAAAACGGTGCCTCGAACTCGATGAGGAGCTGCTTCGCTTCTCTGCCGGCCACGGCGAATCCGGCTGGCAACTTCGGCTCGTCCTCCGGCCCGGGTTGGAGACGGGACGGTGAAGACATCCACAGGAGTGGCAGATGGGAGGCAGGCTCATCGGGGAAGGTCAACCTGAGATCCTGCACCACTATCGGCTTGGCACCGGTGTTGTGAAGGACGAGCGGAAGCCGCAGGCGAGCCATGGAGCAGTGGACGATCGCGGCAAAGGAATGAGGCTCCCAGGACTTCAGGTGCCCTTGCCTGGCGTTGATCCACCAGAAGGACGCGACGGTAAAGATCAACGCGCAAACCGACACAACGCCAGCACCAGGAATCGATGGAAACGCATCCTGAACTGCAGCGGCCATCAGCGGAAGCACAAATTCAGTGTGCCAGCCCCAGGGTGCGCACGCGAACAGAACTCGGCGCCGCGGGCCCCTGGGACGGCCCAGCCTCTCGGTACAGAGCAGCTGGTTTCCTTCATCCTTCGGCGACGATGAGGTGCGCCAGCAAAGCGTCCAAGTCGATGCGCCCGGGCTCGGCCCTCCTGGGCACCACTGCCTCCGTTTCCTGCAGGAAAGTCTTGATTTCCCGCGCCGGGGCTTTGAGCAAGGCCGTGCCATCGGGCGGACTGAGAAGGATGTACAAGTCGCTGACCTCGCGTTCCTCGGCGGGCCATACGCATATATCCCCCTGTCCGGCGGGGCCCTCCAGGCCATCGGCCAGAAGATCTCTCCCAATGATCCATTCCACCGTTTCGTCGCTGCCGACAACGGCGAATGCGGCGCGGACAGCATAGGGATCGCTGGGCTCGTACTGCAGTCTCATGCTCATGGACAAGGACATCTCATGCGAGACGACGAGCTGCCCAGGTAGCCCCCGAATCACGGTTTTCAACGACTTCATTGCTCTCACTCCATGCGCTTCGCGAGGTCACTCGCAGGTTGCATCAGCGCGGGGCGCTCCTGCCCGACGGTCGGCTCCGTATTGCGCCACCGGACGCGAGAGAGGTGCCGATGCGTTGACACTCCGAGGTTCCATACGCCGTACGGAACTCCTCCTCGGCGATAACATACGCCGTACGGAAAGTCGAAGGGTGTTATCAGCAGGGGAGAGACTCACCCGTCACTCGTAATGACGGCGACGTTGCGCCGGAACCCGGGCCTCGTGCCGGGCGACACTCCGCATGGCGAACTGGATCGCTCGAACGAGACCCGCGCGTTGCCCGAGGACGGCCGTTAGGAAATACCCCGGCCCATCACGTGGTCAACGGCAGGTCGAGAACTTGTCCCTTGCGAACATTGCTCCTGGGCGACCTTCACCCATCTGCTCAACCTGTGGCTGAAGCTGTCGCTGCCGCTGGGAGCTCCAACTGAGAGACCGCGAGAGCCCACGACTTGCCGAGTACGGCTTCCGGATTCGCATCGACCGCTGTCGCCGGGGACGCGTCTTCCTCCTCGGTGACGCGGCCCGTCTGCCTGGTCACGCGCCGCATCGCGGTGACGACACGGTGGGGCCATGACCCGATGGCCATCGGCCGTCAGCCCGCTGTCAGTTCCGTCGGCGGCAGTGTGTGCTGGGTGCGGATCACCTTGGTACGGAGGTAACGGACGTTGTGGGCGGTGGTGAAGACGCCCGTGGGAACATGGTGGGCCACCGTCAGGCCCAAGGTGCGCAGCTGGGCCGCCTTGTCCGGGTTGTTGGACAGCAGGTCCAGCTCAAAGATGCCGAGGGCGGCGAGCATCTGAGCGGCGGCGGTGTAGTCGCGGGCGTCCTCGGGGAGGCCGAGGGCCGCGTTGGCCTCGTAGGTGTCGAGGCCCTGGTCCTGGAGGGCGTAGGCGTCGAGCTTGTTGTAGAGGCCGATGCCGCGTCCCTCCTGGCGGAGGTAGAGCAGGACGCCTCCGCGGTCGGCGATGCGTTCGACCGCCTCGCACAGTTGGGGGCCGCAGTCGCAGCGGGCCGATCCGAAGACGTCGCCGGTCAGGCACTCGGAGTGCAGGCGCACCAGCGGGGGCCGGCCAGTGGCGGGTTCGCCGAGGATGACGGCCACGTGTTCCTGCCCGTCGGCGAGGTGGTGGAAGGTGGCGAGGTCGGCGGTCACCGTACAGTCGTCGCCGAAGTGGAGCGGGACCGTCACGCGGGTGCGCACCGTGGCTGCCGACAGGCCCGTCGGATTGCTGCTGCTGTCGCTGGATGCGGTGGCGTTGCGTGAGTCGCGCATGTCGGTCTGCTTCTCCGGGGCGGCGGTTGGGGGTGTTGGTCGCGCGATGGGCCGACTCCGTCGCCGGGGCGGCCCATCGCGCTCGGTCGACTCGTCAGGGAACGAGGATGAGGCGGATCGGATCGCCGATCTTGTTCTCCAGGCGGTGGATCGCCTCGGGGGCGTCGGCCAGGGAGATGTGGTCGGTGATGGACGGGGCCAGGTCGAGACGGCCGCCGCCGGCCAACCGGATCAGCTCGTAGACGTGATCGAACGAGGATCCGTAGTGTCCGAACACCTTCTTGTTCTTCAGGTTGAAGGTCATCTTCTCCGAGATCTTCAGCGGCTCGGTCGTGATACCTACCAGGACGAGCGCACCGTGGTTACCGAGGAGAGGCGACGCCTGCTCCCGGACCCGGGGAACGCCTGCGAAGTCGAAGGCGTAGTCCAGGCCCAGGCCGTCGGTGGCCCGCAGCACGGATTCTTCGAAACCGGGGTCGGACGGGTCGAGCGCGATATCGGCGCCGAACGCGAGGGCTCGCTCACGCGCATTGGGCAGCGGGTCGACGGCGATGATCGGCGTGGCACCCATCATGCGGGCCAGCCGGACAGCATGGGCGCCCACCCCGCCGACTCCCCAGATACCCACGGCCTGGGCGGAACGCACCTGCACGGTGTCGACCAGGGCCGCGTACGAGGTGGAAACGGCGTCGGGGATGATCGCCGCCTGGTCGAAGGGAAGTGTGTCGGGGATGGGGACGACGGTGTCCTCACGGGCGATCGTGTACTGGGACCAGCCACCGTCGTAGTCGACGCCGCGGCCGCGGAACGATACGCACGTGCCGCCGCTGACACAGCGGGCGCACTCGCCGCAGGGCTGTCCCGCCTGCAGGGCGACCCGTGTGCCGACGGCCAGGTTGCGCTTGAGGCCGGGTCCCAGGGAATGGATGACGCCGGAGAGCTCGTGCCCGAGGGTGAGCACGTTGGAGTTCAGGTGCAGCGGCGTGATGCTTCCGTCGATGAGGTGGAGGTCGGAGAGGCACACGCCCGCCGCCTTCACCTCGATCAGTACTTCGCCCGGCCCGGGTACGGGGACCGGGATCTCCTCCATGACGAACTTCTTCGTGTCCAGGTGGACGCGTCCTGCCAGCATGGTGTCCATCGTTTTGGGCCTTCTCGGTAGTGGTTGCTGATTTGGAGTGCTGCAGCGGTCCGTGGGACCACAGAGGGGTGCGCCGAGAGGGGCCAAGCGATGGGGGCATCAGCCGATATGCGGGGCCACGTTTGCCCCTGGCGGGCTGGTGCAGGGTCGGCCGAACAGCGTGCCTGTCCGTCCGGCCGCCCCCGTCGGTGCTCCATATCGCCGGCATCGCCGCTCGGCGGCTACGGGGCAGCTTGTGCAACCCGGTTCTGCGCGAGGACAGCGCGCTGGAACAGGGCATGGGCTCGGGACGTCTGGCGGAATGCGAGGTTCTGCAGCGCCAGTTGGAGCCCCCGCTCGGCATCGGCCCCCGCGGTGAGCCAGAAGTCGGCCGCGTGGTCGGCGTAAGCCTCCGGGTGACGCAGCACAAGTTCCTCGTAACGCGCCGCCGCGCGCTCGCGCCACTGGTTCGCCTCCTGAACCCTGTCGCACGCGTGCAACGCGGCCGCGAGGTGGCCGGCGTACTCGGGGTCGTCGCTGGCCCGGGTGAGGGGTCGCAGGAGGGCGACGGCACCGTGAGGCTCTCCGCGCAGCAGCTCGACCTCGGCCAAGTGGCCCAGTGCCGGCGCGTAGTCGGGCACGCGGCGCCGGGCGGCCTCGTAGCACGAGCGGGCCGCATCGAGATCGCCCTCACGGTGCCACATCACACCGCGCCGGAAGTCCAGCTGAGCGAGTGGAAACGGTGAGGTCCCCTGATAGTGGCGCCGCGCCTCACTGAACAGCTGCTCCGCCTCGGTGACCTCCCCGCGCTCGGCCTGGAGTACGGCGAGCGAGCCGAGCGTCGTGAAGTCGCTCTGCCGCTCCGCCGCTTTGTGGATCAGGGCTGTGGCATCCGTGTAGCAGCCGAGGGCCTGCAGGACGACGGCTCGTTCCGCGTCCAGTGTGGCCTCGTCCGCACCGCTCCGGCCCGCCGCGCCGAGGTCGGCAACTGCCTCGGCGAAGCGGTGCAGGGTCGCCCGCGTCCTGGCGCGGGCGAGCAGGGCCGTGCCGTCCTCCGGTGCGACGTGCACAAGCTGTTCGGCGAGTTCCGCGGCCTGCTCGTAGTCGGCGACGCGGCCCAGGATGTGGCCTCGGAGGTTGAGGAGGTCGATCAGGGCCGCCCCTTGCGCCACCGCCAACGGAGCCCATGGCGTCTCCCCGGTACCCGCACGGCTGAGCCGTACGGCCAGGCCATCGATCTGCCCGTGCAGATTCGTTACGGCGATGGTGCCGTTCGTCGTGACCGGCTCCCTCTCCTGGGGAGACGCCCCGGTCATGCCGCTTCCTCGCGGGGAGGCATCTGCGCGGCCAGGCGGGCACCCAGGTCCGGCGGGGTCGTGTTGGGAGCGTTCAGGTAGGGGAATGTGTCGGTGGCCAGCTGAGTGGGCTCGTCGACGCCGTCACTGATGCGCTCGCCGTCGATGCCGCCGACCACCAGCGTGTAGAGGGTGTCCACGATGTCGTCGTTGAGCGACCGGCCACCGCAGGTCGTGTGCGGGCGGCCGGCGAGCAGGGCGGTCTCGATCTCGAAACAGCCGTCCTCGGAGAAGGGCTTGGACAGGTCGACGACGAGGAAGTCCGCCAGCAGCAGTTCGGTCAGCGGGTGAGCACCCTGCTCGTCCAGTGGCCAGTCGGTCTTGCCGTCCAGGCCGTCGTAGAAGGCCAGGTTGGCGTTGAGCCGTGCGCGGTAGGTGCTCGCATAGTCGGGCCGCAGGCTGAAGGCGTCCTCCTCGTTGAAGAGGTCGCGGATCTCCAGATCGCTGTTGACGGTGTCGAACTTCTTGGGCGACATGATCACGTTCTTGATCTCCGGCCGGCCCATGCGCTCCAGCCGGACCGGGCGTCCACCACCGGAAGTCAGGGTCTCGCCGACGACCGCCACCAGCGAGCCGGCGGCCGGGCCGAGCACCGCGGCGTCGATTTCGAGCACGATGCTCAGCGCGTTCAGGCCCTCCAGAACGTTGCTGGCATCAGACCTGAAGGACAGCTTCCCCGTCGCCTCGGTGGCTATCACGCCCACGAAGTCGATGAAGAACGGGTCGAGCCGCGACCCGGCGAAGATCTTCAGTCCCTCGGCCTCGGTGGGCACCTCGTTGCCGACCTGGAAGGAGACCTTCCGGCCGCCGGGCGCCTGGCACGTGCCCGCCTGCACCAGGGTGTCCGTGCCGCCGACCTTCTGGGGGGCGTCGAAGGTGAAGTCGAAGACGTACTCGTCCTCTTCGACATTGAACGCCGCAGCGGCGCCCTCGCTCACGGACGTGATCGGCCGGACGCGGAAACGGTGGGTGATCGCGTCGGAGAACAGGGCTGTAGGGGCCGAGGCCGGGAGCACGTTGAGGACGAGCACCAGGTTTCCCGGCCGCTCCGGGCTCGGGAAGGCGTACACGTCGCAGATGTCGGACGCGGGGTCCGCGATGGCACGCGGTCCGGAGAAGTGGTCAGCCATGAGGAACGCTCCTTGTCGTGTTGCTTGTGAGAGATGTCAGGTGTTGAGATCGGCAATCCAGCGCAGCGCCGACAGTCCGGGCATGAAGCAGTACTCGCCACCCCGGTTGACGACGAACGGCGGTAGCCCCTTGAAGCGGCGGCGGATCGGTTTGCGCGGGACGGTGAACCCGCCGTCGTCGTTCGTGCCGATCAGCGGGTCCTTTTCCGCGGGCGCCCCGATGAACTTGCCGTCGTTGACCCACTGCCGCTGGACGAACTCGAACTGCCGGTCCAGGTTTGCTCCGACAAAGGCGAAGATGATGCCGCGGTCGGCGCCGTCGTCCTCCAGCACTCCCTTGGGCAGCGGCGGACCATAGGTCGTACCGCGCCGGATCATGCGGTGCAGGCGCACCTCACCGGTGACGACCGCATCCCGCGGGTTCATGCGCCGGGCGTGGGCGCCCACGGGGCACTTGAGGCCCTCCGGGTCGTCGCCGTACATGAACTCGTTGTTGCGCTTGGGATCGGCACCGAGTTCCGGATCGTCCTTGTCCGGCGTCAGCGCCAGCGGGGCGCCGCTGGGCCAGCGGCCGACGAGCTTGGCCGCCAGCAGCTCCTCGTCGGCGGTGTCGGTGGCGCGCTCGTGGAGGTACTTACGGAACTCGGCCACTCGTGTGTGCAGCTTACGGAAGGCCACGTACGTTCCGTTGCGCCCGAGCACCTCAGGCTGCGGAACGGGTGTGATGCCATGGGTCTCGTTCTTGTATCCGGTGATGAACTCGCCTGCCCTGAGCGGCTCTTCGTACGGATTGGTGCCGGGGATGCCCGTGCCCTCGATCGCCGGCTGACCGATGCCGTCCCGGAAACCGAACGGTTCCTTCTCGTCCGGTCCGACGTGCACGTCCTGCTGCCAGATGGCAACGACGTCGGGCAGATCGCGCAAGGCGTCGCGGACCAGGAGGAGGACCGTCTCCAGGCGAACGGTGTCCGGGGCGAGGCCGGCCAGTATGAGGTGCACGTCCTTCGAACCGAGCGGGCTCTCCCAGTTCTCCGGCGCGTTTTCCCCGACGTCCCCGATGTACTCCGCCCTCGCGGCCATGCCCTCGCGGAACTCCTCCGGGAAGGCGGCCAGCGACTCCTCGGGCACCCCCAAGGCCTTCAGGCCCTGGAAGCTGAGTGCCACCGCGAGCGAGACCTGACGCTCGGGGTCGAACGCGGCGACCGAGTCGAGGGCCGGGGTGAGCCGCCGCAGCAGCTCGCGCCCCTGCCGCCGGTCGTCGATGCGCAGGGCGAGGTAGGCGCCCGCGTAGGGCGTCGGCCGTGGCTCCAGAGCGGCGGCCTGGATGTCGTCGAGCTCCAGGGCGTTGCCCTTCTCGATGCTCATGATGCCTTCCAGAACTGTCTTGCGCGGACGGAGTCGTCACGCGGGTCGTGGGAGGGGGGCGGGGGTGGTGCCCCTTCCCGGAGGGGGTGGGGGTGGGCCCCCTCCGGGGGTGTGGGTCAGCTGGCGGCCTGGGCGAGCAGTGGCTTGAGGGCCGGGTGCTGGAGGGCTTCCTCGGCGGCGGGGTTGTCCAGGACGTCCTGGAAGGCGGCGTTGATCTGGTGGGCCTTGGCGATCTCCGGCATCGTCAGGGAGCCGACCGGGTTGAAGTAGGCGGCGGCCTGCTGCTGCCCGTCCTGCAGGATCTGCTTCATGCCGGCCATGTTCGCGAGGATGTGCTCCTCGAAGCCCTCGCGGGTCTTGTCGCCGGTGAGTGCCTCGAGGCCGCCGGACTTCTCGATCCACGGGGCGATCTTGGTGTCCCACTCGGTGGTGTGCTGCATCCAGTCCACGAAGTGCTCGAAGCCGACGGTCAGGAACGCGTCGTCGATGTAGGGGTCCCACTCGGTCTCGAAGGTGGTGGCCCACAGCAGGCGCGTGCCGTTGTCGAAGACCACGTGGCGGGAGTCACGCAGACCGGTCTTGATGGTGGCGGCGATGTCGCCCTGCCGCAGGGCCTCGCACATCCGCTGGCAGGCCGCCGCCACCTCCTGCTCATGTCCCGGCTTGACGTGGAAGTAGGTGGCCAGCTCGGAGACGACACCTTCGGTGCGGCCCTTGCCCGCCTTCTTCGTGATCGAAGCGGTCATGATTTCCTCCATGAGAGACCTTGTGCGCAAATGCAGTGGCATGAGCGGTATCTGCGGATAGTCGCGGGATCTGCCTTTTCGCAACCCCGATGTGAGACAGATTGACTCACAGAGAGTCTATGAGTCAACTTGTCTCAGAGAGACCTGTGTCACACCGATTCAGTCCAGGTGCGCAGTGATCGGGTCGGTGGCACCCGCCCGGACTGCGAGCCGATCGGTTGGTGCCGACAGGTTCGGCCGACTGCTGCCGAAGCCGGGAACTCGGAGGTGACAGGAACCCGCAGCTCTTCATGGGGCGAGACGGAGCTGGGTATAGGCGGCGAGGATCAGGCAGGTCCATCGGTCGCCTGCCTCGGTGGGGCGGATCTTCGGCGAGGTCCAGCTCAGGGTCTGTTTGAACAGGCGGAATGGGCCCGAGCAGACGCGGCCGGTGTAGCCCAGGCCGTCGCCGCAATCATCGCCGTCGCACGCTAGCTGGAGCTTGTCCGTTCGATCATGGTGGAGGCAGCCGGTCAAGGGAGCGAATGCGCTGCCACGTAAGCTCCGCGAATATGGATGACGTCACCCCGCCCTCCAGCTTGCTGCCGGTTTTGGCTGGTGGTGAGCCTGGCGAGACGGCAGCCCCGCTTCTGGACCGGTTGCGTGTTGCCGTTTCGCGGCGGCTTGCCGCAAATCTGCCTGTGCCAGGCTCGATGGTGCAGTGGGTGGATGAGGAGGTGGACGCTTTCGCCGACGACTCAGAATTGCTCGGCGTGCTCTTCGACCAGTTGCTTCATGCCCACGCACTGGACACTGCGACTGCAGGTGCGGCGGTGCTTCTCGCGGATGTGGTCATCGACAGTCGAGCCGCTGCCGCTGTACGTGCCGCACTGACGGTGACGCTGGCCGAAGCGGCGACGGCCGCGCTGCGTGAAGAGGCGCTGGATCCGCAGGGGTTCGTCAGTGCTGAGGCTGTGCTGCGGCAGCAGACCGACAGCGAGCGAGCTGTCCGGCAAGCCGTTCGAGGGGAGGCTCCCCGCCTGTTTGCGCAATGGGACGAGGAGCCTGAAGTGATGCAGTTCGCGCTTGCCGTGCTTGCGGCCGCCTGCGCCGGGACTGATGTCATCACGCGGATCGCAGGCCTGGCCACTGTGTGGCCGGAAACCCCTCGGGCGGCCACCTTGGCGTTGGCCTGTGCTCTGGCCGCTGACAATGAGGAGGCGATCGCGGAAGCTCTTGGCGAGACCGTCAGCCATCCCGATTACAACCCTGACGCCCAGGGAGATCCTGAGGCTCTCGTGCAAGGCCAGGGGCTGAGCCTCCTGATCGACCTCGCACAGCGTGAGATCGGCCCCCTGGTCTTCCACTGACGAACCGATCGGCTACGGGCTGCGAAGCCAGATGACGACGTGGCGGGCGCGCCACGGGGCTGCGACAAAGAGCGGTACTCGGCCGGACAAGCCCTAGTCGACGGCGGCTACACCTCCCTGGTGTACCTGGAACAGGCCGGTCAGAAACACAAGGGCACGGTCACCGACCGCTTCCGGGCAACCCCGCCCGCCAGCACCCCGGGAACGAAGGCTTCGGCCAGGACGGCTTCCACATCGACTTCGACCGCCGACAGGTGAACTGTCCCCAAGGCCAGGTCAGCAGAGGCCGGCACGGCCCCTACCCAACCTCCTCGCCCACCGCGGCCGCACTGATCGTGGCGCGGTCACCAAGGGCCAGTGCCAGCCGTGTTCGGTCCGTGCCCAGTGCACCACCTCACGCGACAGCGCCCGGAACGCGGGCTTTCCCCCACGAGAACTCCGCGACCCGCAAGTCCGCTTCCGTGCCGAACAGCAGACGCCCGATGGGCAGCCCCGGTATGCGATTCACTCCGGGGCCGAGGGGCGCCGTCAACGAGCTCGCTGACGGACACGGTATGCGCCGCTGCCGCTAACAGGGTCAGTCAAAGGCCCACCTACAACAGGTCTTCACGCCCCTCGCCGTGAACATCGAGCGCCTCAGCGGTCCGGCGCCGACCGGCAACGCAACCCCGCCCCGGTCACCGACCGCCGTCCAGGACTTCCTGGACCAGCACGGGATCCCTCGACTGACGTCCTGGCGGGCCGTCAGCGGCCGACCTCGACGACTGCAAGATCCCCGACAGCGTCAAGCTAGGACCAGCCCCGCATAGCGGCATCCACGACGGAGTCCACGGTGTCACGTCCGAGGCGGTTCCCGGCGAGAAAGCGCTCGAAGAACAGGGGGCCCGCGGTAGCCATGGCAAAGGTCTCGGGGGTGACGTCGGACCGGAGCTGGCCGCGCTCCACGGCCGCGGTGACAGCGGGGCGCAGGGCATCGGCGATCTGGTTCAGCAGCGACTCCCGGAGGCGGCGTATGCCTTCGTCATGCCGTGAGCTGCCAAGGATCGCAGCCAGGACGGCACCGGCCTGCTCGTCGTCCCACCGCTCGGCAAGCACGCCCAGACGGTGAACGAGCTCCGCTCGCGGATCGTTGCCCGAAGCGGCCCGAAGCTCCTCAGGCATCGGAGGCAAAGGCGGCATGCCGGCTTCCAGCGCGGCCAAGCGGAGGTCGAGAAGGCCGGGCCAGTGCCGATAGACGGTGGCTCTGCCTACGGCGGCACGGGCGGCAACCGACTGATGCGTCACGGCCTCCAGCCCGCCCTCCGTGAGCAACGCGGTGGCCGCCGAGACCATGGCGTCGCGGCTGCGCAACAGACGCGGATCGGTTCTGTCTTCCACCTCTCCATTCCCTTCCGTGAGACAATCCGACTTACAGCTTACTATGGGACATTCTGTCTCAGATGGAGGGAACGGGGCAGCTCAGAGAATCTGCGCGACTCTCCCGAGGCCGCCCCGTCAAAAGTACCCGGACACTGCCCCCTTTGATTCCTCGTGCACGGCAGCTGTCGCAGCGGGTGACTGCACGACCTGCGCCCCTTCTCAGACAGACCCGTTCGTTGATCACATGTGAATGACGGGCGCGGCGTTCCCGTCCTGCCGCGGCACGCCGCGGCGGTAGAGCAGGGCGGTCACGCCCAGGCCGATGACGAAGATGGCCGCCGACCACCAGTAGGCGGTGGAGTAGCCCTCGAGGCCGGCCTGGGCCAGGACGCCGGGGTCCTTGGGGTTGCGGCCGGAGAGGTAGCCGGTGACGGCGTCCGAGGCCATCGTGCTGAGCAGGGCGACGCCGATGGACCCGCCTACCTGCTGGACGGTGTTGACGGCGGCGGACGCAGCCCCTGCATCGGCCGCGGCCACGCCGGAGGTGGCCAGGCTCATCGCGGGCGCGATGACCGTGCCCAGCCCGACGCCGACGAGCATCAGCTGCGGCAGTACCGACGTCACGTATCCGCTGTTCAGGTCCAGCGTGGTCATCCAGACCAGGCCGGCGGCCGCAATGGCCATGCCCAGCGGTACCACCGGCTTGGGGCCTATACGGGGCACCACGACGTTGTTGGCCACGGCGGAGGCAGACGACGATGCCACGATCATGGGCAAAAAGGCGAAGCCGGTCTTCAGGGCGCTGTAACCGAGGCCCTGCTGCAGGTAGTAGGTCAGGAACAGGAACACGCCGAACATGCCCGCGCCGCTGACGAAGAGGGCGGCGAAGGAGGCGCCGCGGTTACGGTCGAGGAGGACCCGCAGAGGCAGCAACGGATACGCCGTCCTGCTCTGCCGCCAGACGAAGAGGGCCACCAGTACGGCACCGGCCGCCAGCATGCCCCAGGTCATCGCCGAACCCCAGCCGTGGGTCTCGGCGTTCGAGAAACCGTAAACCAGGCAGAACAGGCCGGCGGAGACCAGCAGGGTGCCGGGAATGTCGAGCTTCGAGGACCTGTCGCGCGGGGTGCGGTGCAGCAGGGCTGCGCCACCGACGAACGTCACCACTGCGAAGACCACGTTGACGTACATGGTCCAGCGCCAGTCCAGGTACTCGGTCAGCACCCCGCCGAGGATCAGGCCGATGGCTCCGCCCGCACCGGCGACCGAGCCTGCGACGGTGAAGGCTTTCGCCCGCTCGCGCGGATCGGTGAAGGTGGTCATCAGGAGCGACAGCGCGGACGGGGCCAGCAGGGCGGCGAACCCGCCCTGGATCGCGCGCGCGATGACGAGCATGCCGAAACCGTTCGCCGCGCCTCCCAGCATGGAAGCGGCCGCGAAGCCGGTCAGACCCACCAGGAAGGTCACCTTCCGTCCGACCAGGTCTGCGACCCGGCCGCCGAGCAGCAGCAGGCTGCCGAAGGCCAGCGCGTAGGCGGTGACCACCCACTGTCGGTCGGCGTCCGAGAAGCTCAGGTCGCGCTGGGCGGACGGCAGAGCGATGTTCACGATGGTGCCGTCGAGGACTCCCATCAGTTGGGCGAGGGAAATGACCATCAGAATCCACCAGCGGCGCTGGTGTGACGGGTCGACAGGCACATTCTCCGGTGCGGTCTCAGCGCCGCGAGCAGCGGCGACGGTGTTCTGTGACATGGGGACAGCCCTCCAGGCGGCGGACGGGGGTACGGCGGAAAGAGAAAGGGACAAAAACGGGCGGCGAGATCAGGCACGGCTGTGGGACGGCGTCGCCGCTTCGGTGAACGGGCCGCGCGGGTGCTCCAGTTCGATGAGGCCGACGGATTCCCGCTTCAGGACCGAGGCCAGGATCCAGTCCACAAACATGCGTATCGTGCGGTTCAGTGTCGGCACACGGCTGCCGCGGTAGAGGCGGTGGAACCACCACGCCGGGCGATCCTTGAGTTTGATCCTGTTGAAGAGGATCGCGACGCCCTTGCGGAGGCCGATGCCAACCACCGCGCCCAGGTTCTTGTGCTGATACTCCTTCAGCGGACGGCCGCGCGGAGCCGCGATCACGTTGTCGGCGAGCACCGTGGCCTGGCGTACGGCGTGATGCGCGTCGGGAGGGCACCACGCGCCCTCTTCGGCGGCCAGGTTAGGGAACCTGGGAGTTGTCGCCCGCGGCCCACGCGCGGTCGAGGCCCCTGACCTGGAGCGTGGGCAGGGTGTCGACGTGGCCACGCGAGCCGAGCGGCAGGCCGAACTGGGCCAAGGTGGGGTTGAGGCAGACACTGGCCGTCCACACGATCATGGAGGCGGCTATCTCGACACCGTTCGCCAGGACCGCGTGCTGCTCGACGCAGTACTCCATGGAGGTCTCGAGGTGCACCTCGATCGTCAGCTGAGCCATGACGTGACCGCGCACGCTGACGGCCTCCTCGAGCGACTTCGCACAGATGCCGTGCTCGGCCAGGCCGGGCATGGGGAACGTGCGGGAGCCACTGCGCCTAGCGGTCAAGGTCCCGGAGGGGGTGGGGGTGGGCCCCCTCCGGGGGTGGGGGTCAGCTGGCGGCCTGGGCGAGCAGTGGCTTGAGGGCCGGGTGCTGGAGGGCTTCCTCGGCGGCGGGGTTGTCCAGGACGTCCTGGAAGGCGGCGTTGATCTGGTGGGCCTTGGCGATCTCCGGCATCGTCAGGGAGCCGACCGGGTTGAAGTAGGCGGCGGCCTGCTGCTGCCCGTCCTGCAGGATCTGCTTCATGCCGGCCATGTTCGCGAGGATGTGCTCCTCGAAGCCCTCGCGGGTCTTGTCGCCGGTGAGTGCCTCGAGGCCGCCGGACTTCTCGATCCACGGGGCGATCTTGGTGTCCCACTCGGTGGTGTGCTGCATCCAGTCCACGAAGTGCTCGAAGCCGACGGTCAGGAACGCGTCGTCGATGTAGGGGTCCCACTCGGTCTCGAAGGTGGTGGCCCACAGCAGGCGCGTGCCGTTGTCGAAGACCACGTGGCGGGAGTCACGCAGACCGGTCTTGATGGTGGCGGCGATGTCGCCCTGCCGCAGGGCCTCGCACATCCGCTGGCAGGCCGCCGCCACCTCCTGCTCATGTCCCGGCTTGACGTGGAAGTAGGTGGCCAGCTCGGAGACGACACCTTCGGTGCGGCCCTTGCCCGCCTTCTTCGTGATCGAAGCGGTCATGATTTCCTCCATGAGAGACCTTGTGCGCAAATGCAGTGGCATGAGCGGTATCTGCGGATAGTCGCGGGATCTGCCTTTTCGCAACCCCGATGTGAGACAGATTGACTCACAGAGAGTCTATGAGTCAACTTGTCTCAGAGAGACCTGTGTCACGCCACCGCCTTCAGTTCGCATGCGGCCACGCGGGCGCAGGCGGCCCCGGCGTTCGAGAGTCGACGTCGGCACACCCGTCGATGGCGGCATCAGCAGAGAGTCCCGACGGCTGCAAGGTCATCAGTCCGCCGCAAGCCACGCCTTGACTGTTCGACAGGCCGGCACGGGCCGCGACCAGATCCAGCGGACCGCCCGCCGTTCGACATTTGTAGACATTCCCTGATATCACTGCACTTCCATACGCCGTATGGAACTTAGCGGAGTGCCACCGAACCAGCGGCTTCCGTTTCGGCTGATGGCCGTCGGCTGTGCCCTCACGAGGGGTGAACTCGCCGATGCGGCTTCGACATTGATGGGGCGCACCGCATCACCTGCATAAGTGATCGCCGGGACTGCGGATGACGCCAACGCGAAGGAGATAACCATGAGGAAGCTCACGAGGCGCATTTCTCTCGCTGCCGCCTCCACCGCGGTCGCGGGTGGAGCCATTCTTTGCGCCGGGAGCACCGCCTCGGCCGCGGTTCCTGAGTCTGCGCCCGTGGAGCGCCCGGCCGTCAGCATCAAGGCCGACGACTACCGCGGGGACCGCAGCGTTGCCTACTGGCACAACTCCGAGGAGGACTACCGCCGGGACGGATACGGCGCCCGACAGCACAGCGACCACTTCGCCGACTCGGACCGGTACGACCGCCACGGTCACTCCCACCACTGGGATGACGAGGCCAACAGCTGGAAGCGCGACAGGAACTACCGCTACGACCGGGACCGTTCCGACCGCAACTCGAACCGGTACGACCGTGACTGGGACCGGAACAACCACGACTACAACCGGTGCAACCACGACCAAGATCGCGACAACCAGTGAGACGGGCGACGTTGGCACGGGTGGGCTCAGACCGTGCACGTCGCCGTGATGTCCGCTGACGGTAGGGATGCGGACGCCGATCTCGGGGTCGACGACTCCCGACCGCGCCCAGGCAGCAGGCAGGAGGGGCTCAACGGCACCCTCCTGCCTGCACCTGTCGACATTCCATACGGCGTACGGATTGGGTGATACCGTACAGCGTATGAAACGTCCGCGCCGATTTCGTCCGGCCGGAAGACCCCTCTGGGCGCGGGCCCCCGGGCCTGCTCGTCGGAGTCAGCGGCAACACCGAGACGAGAGCCGCGGTCGGCGACGAGGTGAGAACGGCTGCTGCCCGGCGAGAGCCGCGCACCTTGATCACGTTCTTTAAGAAGTGAGGGAAGACCGCACATGACAGCCGCGCCGACGGCCACCGGCGGCCTCCGCTCCCGATGGCGACGCATATCCGGCTCGATGAGCCGTGCCGAGTGGGGCCGCGCAGCCGGCATGGCCACCTTTATCATCGCGCTCCACGTCATCGGGTGGTTCACGCTGGTGGCGATCGTGGCCCCGGAGCACTACAGCCTGGGTACCAAGGGCTTCGGGATCGGCATCGGGGTGAGCGCCTACATCCTGGGCATGCGGCACGCGTTCGACGCCGACCACATCGCCGCGATCGACAACACCACCCGCAAGCTCATGGACGAGGACCGACGTCCCCTGTCGGTCGGCTTCTGGTTCTCCCTGGGGCACTCCAGTGTCGTGTTCGTGCTGACCCTCCTGCTCTCCCTGGGCGTCAAATCCCTTGCCGCACCGGTCCGCGAGGACAACTCCGAGCTGCACCACGTCACCGAGCTGATCGGCACGACCGTCTCCGGGACGTTCCTCTACCTCATCGCCATCATCAACATCGTTATCCTTACGGGCATCTGGAAGGTGTTCCGGCAGATGCGGTCCGGCCACTTCGACGAGGCCGCGCTGGAGCAACAGCTCAACAACCGCGGCCTCGTCAACCGCCTGCTGGGACGCGTGATGAAGTCGATCACCAAGCCGTGGCAGATGTATCCACTCGGCCTGCTGTTCGGCCTCGGCTTCGACACCGCCACCGAGGTCGCTCTGCTGGTGCTGGCCGGCTCCGGAGCCGCCTCCGGCCTGCCCTGGTACGCCATCCTCTGCCTGCCGGTCCTTTTCGCGGCCGGCATGAGCCTGCTGGACACCATCGACGGTTCTTTCATGAACTTCGCCTACGGCTGGGCCTTTTCCAATCCGGTACGGAAGGTCTACTACAACCTCACCATCACCGGCCTGTCCGTCGCCGTCGCGCTGGTCATCGGCACCGCCGAGCTGTTGGGCCTGCTCGCCGACAAGGCGCGCCTGCACGGCGCGTTCTGGGACTGGATCAGCGGCCTGAACCTGAACACCGTCGGCTTCGTCATCGTCGGCCTGTTCTTCGCCACGTGGGCTGCTGCCCTGGCCGTGTGGAAGCTCGGCCGTATCGAGGAGAAGTGGACCGCCGGGCTGCAGCCCGTCGAGCAGCAGGCCGACTGACAGCGGGTGACGCGTGAGTTCGGCTGGAGGGCGCACGTGTGGTCACGGTGCCGATCGGCGCCCTGGTCTCGCCTCGGGCCGCTTCACCTGCCGCAACGCGACCACCGCCCTGTCCGCCTTGGGCAGCACCCTGATGTCCCTCGTGGCGCTGCGGCTGGCCCGCCCCGACCTCGACGGCGACGAGGCCGCCTCCAACCTGGCAGAGATGGTCCTGCGCATGCTCGGCGTCCCTCCGGACGACGCCCGTGAGGTCACCCAGCGCCCGCTGCCCGGCCTCGACTGACAGCTCAGGGGCCCGGCGTCCAGAAGGGATGCCAGGCCCCTGCGTGCTTGCGCTGGGCGCTTACCTCAGCGCCGCCAGGGCTGCGTCGACGCCCGCGATGGGCGAGCCGAGACCGGTGACCGTGTCGTAACCCGGCCCGGCCGTGCACTCGGCACCGCAGGGGCCGTTGGAGCCGGAGGTGATGTCGCGCAGGGAGGTGCTGTCCAGCGCGTACACATCGGTGTGCGCGGTGTCACCCTCAGGGCCGTCGGAAGCCAGGTGCGGCTTGCCGGCGGCGGCCCGGAGCTGGTCGGCCGAGGCGATGATCGCGCCCCAGATCGGGGCGGACAGGCTGGTGCCGCCCACCTCGAACCACACGGACCTGGTGGCGTCACCGACGGTCATGGTCATGTAGACCGGTACACCGGTGGTGGGATCGGCGACGAAGCTGACGTCCGGCGTGGCCCGGAGCGGCGAGGACTGCACGCCGTCCTGGTAGGCCGGGCGCGGCTCGAAGTAGCTCAGGCCGCCGCCGGTGGATTTCCACGCCGTCTCGTCCGTGGTGTTGCCGTCGGCGTCCAATCGGAGGTTGGTGCCTCCGATGGCCAGGGCGTAGGGGTTGGTGGCCGAGTAGCCGCTGGGGTAGCCGGAGTCCCCGGTCGACTGGACGCAGACCGAGTCGGCCAGCTTGCAGTGGCCGTCGTAGAAGGCCTCCTCGGAGAACTCGCCGGAGCCCCAGCTGTTGCTGACCGCGGCCGGGTGCAGTGCCGCGGCGACGTCATCGGCCCGGTAGAGCGCGGCCATGGTCGGGTCTGTGCCTTCGACCAGGACGATCTTGGCGTGCGGGGCCACCGAGTGCGCCCACTCGATGTCCAGCGCCGCTTCCTCGTTCCAGCCGGTGTCGACGTCGGGCTGGGTGCCGTCCGCGTAGACCTGCTGGAAGTCGAAGCAGTCCGCTCCCGCGCTCGCCGTATCGCAGGTCTGCGGCAGGTCGAAGTGCGCGGAGAAGTGGTTCAGGTCCTGCTTCGCCGTCGGATAGTGGTAGGCGTCGACGATCGCGATCGTCTGGCCGGTGCCGTCGCCCTTGAGGCCCAGGCGTGCCTGGATCTGCTGCGGGGTGTAGCCGCGGGTGACCTCACTGGTGTTGTCCCGGCCCACGCTCAGCTTCTTGGCCGCCGCGGCTTTGCTCTGGATCTCGATCGGGACCGAAGCGGTGCCGATCGGCATGTCGAGTTCCTTCAGCGGGCTCGCGCTGCGGGGGCCGTTGTCGTCGGGCTGATCGGCCCGGGCAGCGGCCGACGGGGCCGCGACCGATGTGCCGCCGCCCGGAGGGGTCGGGATCCGGGTGGGCTCGTCCTCGGAGAGCTGGTACGTGGTCAGGCCGTGCGGGAAGTAGTCGATGTCGTTGACGCTGTCGCCGATCGCCGAGGCAGAGATTCGCAGGGCGCGCCAGTCGAGCGCGAGACCGATCATGTCGTCACCCGGCCCGTCGCCCAGCTCGGCTGTCTGGACCTGGCTCGCACCCAGGGCGGAGTCCACGGCGCTCTCGCGGAGGAACCCGTCGTTGTCCGCGAAGGGTGTGTCGTAGGACCACAGAGCCTGGTAGGCGCCGACGAACGCCTCGGTTCCGCCGACGGACTTGGCGAACACCCCGGAGTGGAAGCCGAAGAAGGTGGGCACGTCGTAGGGCTCGCTGCCGTCCGCCGGGTAGACCATGTCGTTGAACTCGCGCATCTCGACCAGGCCGGTCTTCTTGGACGCGACGAAGCCCTGTGACATCCCGGGGCTGTCGTAGGTCTTGAGCACCGCGCCCGTGCGGGAATCGAGGATCTGGACCAGGTGGTGGTAGGTCGTGAAATCGCCGGTGTACGCGAAGGCGACACCATGCCCGTCCGCGCCCGGGATGTTCGGATCGGCCAGGGCCGGGTTGGTCGGCACGATCGCGACGGCGCCCGAACCGGTCGGGGTCTCGGTCCAGACCGGGGTGCCGGTGGCGGCGTCCAGGCTGACCGCCGTCGGCGCCGGATCGGTGACCTCCCTGGGCAAGCCCCCCTTGTGCGTGCCGCCGTACTCGAAGAACAGGTGTCCGGCGTCGTCCGTGGTGACGCTGGAGAAGAACAGGCTCTTGCCCTCCGTGCCCTTCGGCCGGTACGTCCAGAGCGTCTTGCCCTGCGCGGTGTACGCGGTCAGGCTGCTGCCCGGGACGACGATCTCGGAGCCGTTGTGGCCGTTGCCCACGACCGTGAGTGAGGCGACGTAGCCGCCGGTGTGAACGTGCGCCCGCACGTCACCAGTGTGCGTGCTCACAACGGCGAAGCCCTGATCGGTCGCGGCCACCACGGAGTCACCGGCCGTGTCCTTGCCGGGGTTCGGCAGGAGACACAGGGCGTGCACCGAGCTGTCGACCGTGGCCCTCCACAGGACGGTCGGCGTCGCCTTCTTCAGGGTTTTGCCGTCGAGGGCGAAGACGCCGCGGCTCTGACCACCGGTGATCAGGTCCTTGGTCCCGTCGCCGTTCACGTCCGTGGCGACGGCCGTGTAGAGGTCGCCGGCCAGGGGCAGGGTCTGCGCCTTGCCGCTGCGGGGGTTGACCGTGTAGGCGGTGTCGTCATAGCCGACGGTGAGGAGTCCGCCTTGGTAGCGGGTGAGCGTGTCGCCGGAGACGGCACCCTCCTGCCGCCAGTCGAGGTGACCGCTCGCGGCATTGAGTCCGAGGAGCTGGGTGTGCTCGGGACCCGCGGGGGTGGCGGCGGTGTCTTTCGTCGGGTCCGAGAGCGAGGCGAACACCTCGCTGCCCTTCGCGTCGGACGACAACTCCATGGTCGGGGCGTTGGGCCCGCCGACCGTGGAGGCGGTGGCGTAGGACCAGAGGGTGTGGCCCTGACCGTCCCAGCCGGAGATGGTGTTCTGACCGTCCGACAGGTCGGCGTCGACACCGAGCTCGGCTACCGCGAACCGGGGCTGACCGCCGTGGGCGTTCGGCAGGACCTGAAACGCCTCCGGCACGGTGCCCTCACGAGAGGCGAGCACCCTACGGTCGCCGCTGTGCGCGTCGATCGCGGTCAGGTCCCAGCGCACCTTGTCGAACGGGTCGTTCTGCTCGATCACCAGGACGCGGTCCGCACCAGGGTCCTTGAACAGCATGCGCGGGTAGCCGGGCGTCTTGGCGTGCGACGCGACCGTGCCATCGGAGGCATTGAGCACCAGCACGTTGCCGGCGGCCGGGCGCGGGTTGCCCAGGCCCATGGGGGTGTCGGACCAGGACGCGGCGATCCGGCCGGCGCCCAGCGACGTCAGATCGCCCCAGCGGGCCCAGGGCGCGTGCGTCGAGTAGGTCCAGTCCGCGGTCCCGGCGAGCTTGCCGTGAGCGGCGCGGAAGCTGTAGGCGGTCAGGTTGCTGCGGCTGTCGCCCTGTTCGGCGACCGGATTAGCGCCCCAGTCCGGGCCGGTGGAGTCGGCGACGATCAACTTGCCGTCCTGGACCAGCATGGTGCCGACGGAGCCGGGAACCAGCTTGTGCCACACCGCCTTACCGGTACGGCCGTCCAGGACGGTGACGAAGGTGCCGTAGTGGAGCTGTGAACCGGGCGACGAGAACGGCCGGCCCGGCCAGTCGCCCACCACGTAGGCCACGGCGACGTCGTCGACACCGTCGCCGTTGAAGTCGCTCGTCACGTACGGGTGTTTGCCGCTGGCCGACATCTGGTACGGGTTGTAGCCCACATAGAGGTTCGGCAGATAGCCGTACGGCTGGAACCAGTTGTCAGGGGTCACCTGCCAGTCCTTGTACAAGGAGGTGGCTCCGCGGCCCCACACTTGCTTGCCCTGGGCGTCGTAACGGGCGACGGTGCCGCCACTGAAGACGCCCACCCAGTCCTTGGTCCCGCCGAGCGCCACACCCTCGCCGAAGCCCCGCGCGGTCTCCCACTGGCCCGTCCGCTTGAGGCCCGGAGCGGTGGGCGTGGCGTCCGTCCGGTTCTCCGAGCCTGCCTTCAGGCTCGGCGCCGTGCCCCGCGGGGCCGGGGCGGCAGCGGCGGGGCCCTGCTGGGCGGCCACCTGTCCGGGCGTGCCGTCTATCCGTGTCTGGTACCGCTTGCTGAGCTTCTCGATCGCGGCGGCGGTTAGCCGAATGCCCCTCGCGTCCGGCGGGGCGTCCGCCCGAGCGGGCGGCGTGACCAGCAGGGCCGCGGTAAGCCCGAGCACGGTGGTGACCATGCCGGCGCGTATTCGGATTCTCAATGGACTGTGTGCCTCTCGGGTGGGAACAGGGCGATCGCGTCGCAGGATGCGCTGGTGAACCGCCTTTGGGGAGATGCCGGTACTGTTCCAGCGCGCCCGTCCAACCGGGTGAGGAACGGCTGGCCGATACCGGTCAGCAGCCGGTAGCGGCCACACGCTGCCTGGGCCGGTCAGTGCGAAGGAGAGGCGTACCTGTGCTGGAGTCCCTGGGTCTCGACGATCCGACCGAGCGCGCCTATCGCCATCTGCTGGCTTCGCCGCCACTGACGGCGACCGAACTGGCCAGGCACCAGTCCTGCGGCACGGCACAGGCCCGCCGCATGCTGGACGAACTGGTCGCCGCGGGCCTCGCGGTACCCTCGGCGGGACGGCCCACCCGCTACGCCCCGGTGGACCCGCGCATCGGCCTGGCCGCCCTGATCCGCGCGCGCCGTCTGGAGCTGGAACGCGCGGCGGCCACGCTGGACGCCTACGGGGCCGAGTTCAACGAGCGCAAGCTGAGCTCTGATCCGAGCCGACTGGTGGAGATCGTCGAGGGGCCGACCGCGATCACCGCCTGGTTGACCGAGCTGATGGCGGGCGCCGAGCACGAGGTCCTGTGCTTCGACACCCCGCCCTATCTCACGGCCGACGCGAGTGCGTTGCAGTTCGAGGAGGACCTGCTGGCCCGTGGCGTACGGGCACGGGCGATCTACTCGAGCCAGGTGCTGGCCGTCCCGGAGCGCGCGGAACTGCTCCAGCATCTCGTGCTCCTCGGGGAACAGGCCCGGGTGCTGCCCCATGTGCCGCTGAAGCTGCTGGTCTTCGACCGCCGCGATGCCCTCGTTCCGCTCACCGCCGGCGCCGACGGCCTGCGCAGTACCGCCGCCCTGGTCCACGGGTCACCGCTGTGCGACGCCCTCGTCGAGCTCTTCGAGGCCAGCTGGCAGCAGGCCACCCCCGTGTTCGGCAGCGAGGCCCAGGAGACGGAAGAGCAGCCCGACCTCAGCGAGGCCGACCGTGCTCTGCTCCACCTGCTCCATGCCGGGCTGAAGGACGAGACCATAGCCCGCCAACTCGGCCTCAGCGAACGCACCCTGCGCCGCCGGATCACCGACCTGACCACCCGCCTCGGGGCGACGAGCCGATTCCAGGCGGGCGCGCAGGCGGCCCGCCGCGGGTGGCTCTGAACCCCCTGTGGTTCAGGGGGCCGCGAGCGACAGACCGTGGGCACAGGCGCGCACTCGCCCCTGCCCGAGGTGGTCTTGATGAACTTTCTGTTCAGTTGTCAGGGGACGAGGACGAGGCGGATCGGGTCACCGATCTTTTCTCCAGCCGGTTGACCGCGTCGGCGGCCTCGGCGAGCGGGATGTGGTCGGTGATGGAGGGTGCCAGGTCGACACGGCCTACCTCGGCCAGCCGGACCGGCTCGGTGACGGACTCGAGGCTGCCGCCGTAGTGGCCGCGCACCTGCTTGCCCCGGTAGTTGAAGGTCAGACCCTCGCTGAGGGTGATCGGCCTGGGGCTGATACCGATCAGGATGAGGACTCGGTTCAGGCCGAGCACGGCGGGCGGCCTGCTCACAGACCGTCGGCACGCAGGCGCAGTTGAAGGCGAAGCCGCGCCGGACGCTTGGACGAAGCCTGTCTTGCCTTCGAGAAGATACTCACCTACGCCACCCATTTCGGCCTGTACGCCGAGGAGATCAGCCATACCGGTGAGCAATTGAACAATTTCTCCCAGGCGTTCATCCACCTCGCCCTCATCAGCGCCGCCTTCAATCTCGACCGCACTGTGCTGACGGGCGGGTCCGGCGGCGTCCCTGGAGCAGTCGCCGTGCGAGCCCCCGATCCCGGCTCGTGCTGGAAGCCTACGCCGCGCTCGGCGCGCTGATCCCTCACCTCGGCACGGCACACCTGGTTGAGGACCCGCCCCTACCGGCAAAACGCCGTGCTACGCGGGCTGCGCCACCTGCCCGTCCAACTGTGAGGCCCGTCGTGGGTCATGGCGCCGTCAGGATCGCACCAGAGATCGCGGCACTTGATGCTGCGTGAGCGCAGCCATTCGCCGAGTGCTTTGGCCTGCGAGTCCAGCCGCAGTGTCGAGGTGGCGCCGGTCCCGAGCAGTCCTCGGACGAGGAAGTTGACCGCGCCCAGGTTGGGGAGTTCGTGGCGCGAGATCTCCAGTCCGCGTGTTTCGGGAAGAAGGCGTCGCAGTTCGTCGACGGTGAGGGTGGACCTGAGCCAGTCCCATGCCGCACCATCTCGTACCCAGACGCCGAGATTCGCGTCGCCGCCCTTGTCACCGGAGCGGGCGTGCACGATCTCACCGAGTGGGGCGACGACGAGTTCGTCTGTCCGCGGCGCAGGCACCGATGGCGCGAGCGCGGGTTCGGCCTGCCGTATTACCTCGTCACCGGCGCCGTCCGGGTTGCCGGGGGCGATGATCTCGGTCGTGCCGTCGTCGTGGTGAACCGTGCGCTGGAGCATCCGCTGGTCGAGCAGTGCGGGCCAGTAGACACCGAACGCGGACCCCGGTCGCGGAGGGCCGAGGGAGTACAGCCCGGGGTAGCTGGACAGGGCCAGCTCAACCACGCGCGACGAGAAGGCGCGCCCGGCGGCCTGCTGCGTCCCCTGCACGGTGATCCTGAGCAGCTCGGTTCCCGTGTTCTGGGTGTCGGGATCGGGCTGGGCCCGCCCGATGCGCTCGACGGCGACCGCGTCGAGCCCGTCGACGGCCTCGGCGTAGCGGTGGATGAATCGCTCCACGAGGGCGGCCTTCGCGTCGAGGTCCGTGCCGGTGAGCGCGAGGATCGCGCTGTTCGTCCAGCCTCCCACCCCTGTGATTGCGACCTTGGTCGTCCTGGACGGCGCCGTGCCTCGCACGCGGCTGATCCGGACGCGGTCCTCGCCGAGGTCTGTCAGCGTGGCGGTGTCCAGGTGGGCGGTCACGTCGGGGTTGAGATACGCGGGTTCACCGATCTCGTAGAGCAGTTGGGCGGTGACTGTGTCCTGGGTGACCACGCCGCCGGTGCCCGGATTCTTGGTGATCACCGAGGAGCCGTCGGCGGCGATCTCGGCGATCGGGAACCCCGGCTCCACGAGGTCGGGGACAGCACGGAACCCGGAGAAGTTGCCGCCGGTCGCCTGAGGCCCGCACTCGATGACGTGTCCGGCGGCGACCGCGCCGGCGAGGGCGTCGTGGTCGGTAGGCGTCCAACCCCACCACCGGGCGGCGGGACCGACGACCAGGGAGGCGTCGGTGACGCGGCCCGTGACGACGATATCGGCGCCGTCGTGGAGGGCGCGCGCGATGCCGAAGCCACCGAGGTAGGCGTTGGCCGTCAGCGACTGGTGCGTCCAGTCCGACAGCGGCTGACCACTGGTCAGGTGCGGCAGGCAATGGCCCGCCTGTCGCAGACCGTCGAGGCTGCCGAATACGTCGTCGCCTTCGATGTGGGATACCCGCAGGTCGTGACCGTGGCGTGCGATCAGTTCGCGCGTCGCGCCGGCCGGCCCGGCGGGGTTGAGCCCCCCGGCGTTGACGACGAGCCTGATCCTGTTGGCGACGAGGTGCTCGAGCGCCGCGTCGAGGTGCTGCAGGAAGGTGGTCGCAAAGCCCTTCGTGCTGTCCTTGGCGCGCGCCTTCCCGAGGATCAGCATCGTGACCTCGGCAAGGTAGTCACCGGTGAGGACGTCGATGCCGCCCGCTCAGGCCATGTCGGCCATGGCCGAGGCGCGGTCGCCGTAGAAGCCGGAGCAGTTCCCGACGCGGAGGGGGCGCCGACCCCGTTCTGATGCTGACGTCATGCCAAATCTTCCGGCGTAGAGGAGTGAAGACCGCCGGCGTTCTCTCCCTCGGCCCTGCTGACCCGTACCGTCCCTTCGAACCCCACCTCGCCGGAGGGGTGTTCCTCGGCGAGCTCAAGGGTCATGCCGTCGCCCTCGATGTGGGACAGTCCGATAGCGGCGATCACTGCGGCCGTCGACCCCGCAGAAGCGGATCGTCTCGACGACGTCGGCGAGGAGCTCAAGAAAGCAGTCGCCGTTCTCGGCCTCCGGTACGGGCTCAACCACGCCTGATCCCCCGCGTCGGCGGGCGACCCGGCTGTCGCCCTCCGGTGATGTCCAGCCGTCGCGGCAATCGCCGCCGCCCGCTGCATCCTCATCCGCGCGGCCAACAGCCCTGTCGGCTCCGCGCTCACCAAGACCCTTGTGAACTGACCGTCCACACAAGACCGTGGGCGCCGGTGCTCCCTCAAGCACCGGCGCCCACTCACCCCTGCCCGAGGTGGTCTTGATGAACTTTCTGTTCAGTTGTCAGGGGACGAGGATGAGGCGGATCGGGTCACCGATCTTTTTCTCCAGCCGGTTGACCGCGTCGGCGGCCTCGGCGAGCGGGATGTGGTCCGTGATGGAGGGTGCCAGGTCAAGACGGCCTACCTCGGCAAGGCGGACCAGCTCGGTGACGGACTCGGGGCTGCCGCCGTAGTGACCGCGCACCTGCTTGCCCAGGTAGTTGAAGGTCAGGCCCTCGGTGATGGTGAGGGGCCTGGGGCTGATGCCGACCAGGATGAGGACTCCGCCCAGGCCGAGTGCGGCGGCGGCCTGCTCGCGGACCGCCGGCACACCGGCGCAGTCGAAGGCGAAGTCGAGGCCCCGTCCGGCGGTGGCGGCGCGTACCTGGTCGGCGAAGTCGTCGGCGGTCGGGTCGAGTGCGATGTCCGCGCCGAAGGCCAGGGCGCGTTCCCGGGCGCTGGGCAGCGGGTCGACGGCGATGATCGGTGCGGCGCCGACCAGGCGGGCGAGGCGTACGTTGTGTGCGCCGACTCCGCCCACACCCCACACGCCGACGGACTGGGCGGGGCGTACTCCGGCGGTGGCGACGACGGCGGCGTAGGGGGTCGAGACCGCATCGGGGATGATCGCGGCCTGGTCGAAGGGGAGGCTGTCGGGGATGAGGATGAGGGTGTCCTCGCGGGCGACGGTGTACTGGGCCCAGCCGCCGTCGTAGTCGATGCCGGCGGTGAGCATCTGGGTGCAGGGACGGCGGCGCACGCAGCCGGCGCACTGGCCGCAGGTCTTGCCGGCCTCCAGGGTGACGCGGGTGCCGACGGTCAGGCCGCGCTTGAGGTCGGGGCCGAGGGTGTGGATCACACCGGAGACCTCGTGGCCGACGGTGACCGTGTCGGAGGTGGCGAACAGCGGGACGAGGGAGCCGTCGATCAGGTGGACGTCCGAAAGGCAGACGCCTGCGGCCTTCACCTCGATGAGGACCTCGCCCGGGCCGGGCACGGGGACGGGGACCTCCTCCACGACGAACTTCTTGCTGTCCAGGTGGAAGCGTCCGGCGAGCATGGTGTCCATGGTGCTCTGCTTTCTGTGAGCGGCACTCCCGGCGATTCGGGCCGACGGGTGCCGTGCGATGCCTCGTGAGTGAGTGGTGGCCGGGAGGGGTGCGGGGTGTCAGGACCGCCGCACCCTCCCGGCGTCTGAGGATCAGGCGAAGACGTCCTGCTGGTAGCGCTCGTCGGCTTCGAGCTGGGCAAGCCACTGCTGGGCGGCCTCGTCGTCGCTGCCGGTGTGCTTGCGGTAGACGGCGGCGAGCGCCTCGCGCACGGCGGGTGCCATGCGGCGTCCGTCACCGCAGACGTAGATGTACGCGCCGTCCTGGATGGCCCGCCACACGGTGTCGGCGGCGCCTGCGATGGCGTCCTGGACGAACCGGGCCGGGTGTCCAGTCACCGCGGAGAAGGCGGTGTGGACCTGGGCGATGCCGGACAGCGCCCACATCTCCATCTCGTCCCGGTAGAAGTAGTCGTGCTCGGGGTGACGGCAGCCGACGAAGACCTGCGACAGGCCGACCTGCGTGCCGTTCGCGTGCTGCCAGGCCCGCTCCTCGAGGAAGCCGCGCAGCGGCGCGATGCCGGTGCCGGGACCGATGAGGATCAGCGGCGTGGCCGGGTCGACCGGCGGGGCGAAGGTCGGGGACGGCACACGCACGTAGCCGTAGAAGACGTCTCCGGGCTCGAGGCCTGCGATGTAGGAGGAGCAGGTGCCGCGGTACCGGCCGTCACCGGACAGGGCCGGGCCTTCCAGCAGACCGACGGTCAGGCGCACGTGCCGGGGGTTGGCCAGCGGAGCGGAGGAGATGGAGTAGAACCGCGGGCGGATCGGGCCCATCATCTCCAGGAAGACCGCCAGCGGCAGCTCGACCGCGGGGAAGCGCTCCAGCAGGTTGAGCACGGAGACGCGCTTGCCCAGGACCTCGGTCTGGTAGCGCTCCTCGGCCTCGGCGGTGTCGGCCGTGTAGGCCTCCAGCTGCGGCCGGGTCCACGGGCATTCGGTGTGCCCGGCCAGCGTCTGTATCTGAGATCGCGTGGCCACGTCCTGCAGCTCAACGAACTCGGTGAACAGCAGGCCCGCGGTGACGGGAGTGCCCACCGGGAGGTGCGTGCGGCCGCCGGCGGGCTGGTCCAGCCGCAGGACCTGGTCGCGGTCGACGCCGAGCCGCGCGAGGGCACGGTTGACGAGCGCGGGCTCGTTCTTGGCGAAGACGGCCAGGTGATTGCCGGTGTCATAGGTGACACCGTCGGGGAGTTCGATGGTGATGGACTTCGCGGCCGGGCGAGGCGGCTCGATGCTGAAGTCCCACAGCCCGGTCGCGTCGCTGACCAGCTCCTCGTTGGCGACCACGGTGAGGGGGTAGGCCTGCTCGGAGACGATCGCGGGACGCACCTCCGCCTCGGTCAGGAGCTGCACCTCGAAGCGCGGCCCGGTGGTTTCGGAGGTGTCGGCGGCGTACTCCTCTGCCAGGGTGGTCCACAGGGTGTCCATCCAGCGGGTGGCCATGCCGTCGAAGTCACCGGCGGCGTCGGCGATGCCGCGCTCGATGACGCGGGTGGCACCGGCAGCCAGCAGGCCTGCCTCGATCCGCTTGGGGAAGCCCTGGTAGGTGGCCACCCACTGGGTGTTGCCGGCGCCCAGCAGCGCGAACCGCACGTTGGACAGCGAGCCCTCGGGCAGCCCGGCGGTGAGCAGTTCGTCGAAACGCTGGGCGTTGTCGGGGGCCTTGCCGTTGTAGCTGGAGGCCACGACGACGAGCAGGCCCTCGGTGGGCAGGTTGTCACCCAGCTCGTCCAGGCCGACCAAGGTGGTGCCGAATCCGGAGCGCTCACCGCGGTCGGCGATGGTGCGCGCCAGGTCCTCGCACGAGCCAAGGCTGGAGCCGTAGGCGACGGTCAGGTTCACCCCGACACCGCTGACCGCGGCCTGCGCCTGCGTGTCGTCGGTCTGCAGGTCCACGGCGCCGAACACGGTCCGCTCGTGCTGCTGACGGGCCCGCACGTTCAGTTCGAAGCCGCCGGGCTTGCGCGTCAGCGCCTCCTTGACGTCCATCTTGTAGTCGTCGGTGTCGGCGAACTTGAACTTCTGCAGCACCAGCGCGAGGGCCAGACGTGCCTCGGTGAGCGCGAACTGCCGGCCGATGCAGGCACGCACGCCGTTGCCGAACGGCTTGTAGGCGTGCGGGTGGTGGTTGACCCGGTTCTCCGGCAGCCACCGGTTGATGTCGAACTCCTCCGGCCGCTCCCATGCCTTGGGGTGGGTGTGCAGCGGGCCCTCGAGGATGTTGACCCTTGTTCCCTTCTTCAGCCCGTAGCAGCCGCCGATGACGGTGTCCTCCAGCGGGGACTTGCCGATCAGCGGGATGGGAGCCCACAGGCGCAGGGTCTCCTCCAGGATCCGCGGGATCACGTCCATCTGCATGACCGTGTCGTAGTCCGGGACCGTGTCACCCGGCAGCAGCCGGTCCACCTCGGCGTAGGCCTGGGCCAGGATGTGCGGGTTGCGCATCAGCGAGTACGTGGCGAACGACAGCAGACCACTGGTGGTCTCGTGACCGGCGATCAGGAACGTCACCACCTGGTCACGGACGTTGTCGTCGTCCAGCCCCTTGCCGGTCTCCGGGTCCGTGGCCTCCAGCATCAGGCCCAGCAGGTCGTCCTCACCGGTGCCCTTCCCGTCACGGCGCTCCTTGATCACATTCTCGACCAGGTCCCGCATCAGCCGGATGTTCTCGCGGTACTTCTTGTCGTCGGCCTTGCGCATCTTGGTCATCATCGGCAGCTCCTGCGAGCGCCGCAGCGACTCAACCAGCGCCTGCAGCAGCGCGTTGAGGAAGGGGTGCAGATCCTCCTTGGCGAAGGAGTCGAACCGGTAACCGAAACCTGACAGGGCGATGGTGTCCAGGGTCAGCCGGGTGTAGTCGTCGGTGATGTTGACCGGCCGGCCCTCCTTACGCTCCCACTTGCCCACCAGGTTCTGGGCGATCTCCAGCATCTGCCCGAAGTAGCCCTTCATCGCCCGCTGGCTGAAGGCCGGGAGGAGGACTCGGTGCGCCATGCCCCACTCCTCTTCGTGCTGGTGGGCCGTGAACAGGCCGGCTCCCGCGTAGTCCCGGACATGGGCCAGCGGCGTCTTGTCGATCTGCTTGAAGAACCGCGTCTCGTCGCAGACCTCGGCCACCAGGTCCGGGTCCCAGACGAAGACCTGCTCGATGCCGGCGATCTCCATGCCGTAGAGCCCCTCGGGGAACTGCTTGGTCAGCCTGCCGAAGTACTCCACCGGGTTGGTGCTGGGGATCTGCGGCGTGTGGCCGAAGAGCGGGACCCCCCGCGGAGACCGGATGGGCCGCAGGTCGGTCTCGGGGTGTGTGGTCATGGCTGGCTCCTTTAAGGGGAAAGGCGGGCAAGGGGCGGCATTCGGTGTGGCGGGGCGCCGGTATGGCAGCACTCGATTTCCATACGCTGTATGTCTTCAGTGATACCATACGATGTATGGAAACTCAATCGGCAGGCCTGGGGTCGAGAAACAGGATGTTTGACTCATCAGGGACGACGTCGACCACACAGCGGGATCAGATCAAGATCAGGCGCTTCCCCTGCGATCTGCTGCCGCAGGAGAGCACGCCAGGGAAGGAGGGCGGCCGACACGTCTCGCCTGGTTCTATGCCTGCATGCGTTAGGTGGCAGTGCGCCGAAGCCGCTGTTCGAGCGCCTTGCCGCACTCCTCGAGCACGGCTTCCAGTCGCGCCTTTTCCTGTTCGAGGCGCGCCTTGGTGACCTCGTCGCCCACCAAGGCCACCAGTCCGGGACTGTCCACCCCCCGCCGCCAGTCGGCTCCGCCCACCAGCGTGGGGCTTCCAGTCGCGCCTTTTCCTGTTCGAGGCGCGCCTTGGTGACCTCGTCGCCCACCAAGGCCACCAGTCCGGGACTGTCCACCCCCCGCCGCCAGTCGGCTCCGCCCACCAGCGTGCGCAGCACCGCAACCAGCCCCACTTCCGCGAAGCCGGATAAACGGAGGGCTGAAAATGGCGCCACTACCCTCGGCGCCGCCGACGCTACTACCATACGCCGTATGGCTACTGAACGTAAGCCCCCTCGGGGAACGAGGAAGAGGGACGTACCGCTCACCACGGACGGCATCTACGCCATGGCGTTGCAGCTCATCGATGCCGACGGGGTCGAGGCGCTCAGCATGCGCAAACTCGCGACCACGCTCGATGCGAACCATATGTCGCTGTACCACCACGTGCCGAACGAGGACGCCGTGCTGCGCGGCGTGGCCCACCGAGTCGGTTCGCAGTTCAGCGCGGAGGAGTGGGGAGACATCCCCTGGCAGGACCGACTGCGTGAACTGGCCCGGGACTTCCGCGATCTGTCGCACCGTCACCCGAAACTGATGGGGTATTCCTTCACGCGCCCCGACTACGTGCAGCCGGAGGACCCCTTCTGGCAGGCACTGATCGACATCCTGGCCGCCGCGAAACTGCCCGAGGAGGAGATTCCGCGCGCCGCCGCGACCCTGGTCGGTGTGTTCACAGGTCTGCTGCTCAGCGAACTGAACGGGGCACTGCAACGGTGGGCCACTCTGCCACCGGCACCGTCGGGCCCCGACGAGGAAGAAGCGCCCCCGCCCTCCAAGGACGTGATCGACACCATGTTCAACTCCACACTGGACGCCGCGGTCGCCGGAGTGGAGAACCATGTCGCACGAGCCCGCGAGAGGGTGTGACGGAAGCGAGACGGCTCCGGTGGGGCGGTGCGCGGTCCGGCGGCGTCCCCGCCGGGCCGGCCTGGTGCCGCCGCGACGGCGAAGGGCCATAGTGGAGGCAGGAGCATAGAGAGGCCGCTGCGATGTCCGGAGCGCCGACACAGCACACGTCAGCCCGGTACCTGCCGATCGCCGAGCACGGCCTGATCGGGGATCTGCGCACGGCGGCCCTGGTGGGTACCGACGGGACCATCGACTGGTACTGCTGACCGTCCTTCGACTCCCCGAGCGTGTTCGCTGCCATCCTGGACGCGGACCTGGGCGGGGCGTTCGAACTGTCCGCGGCCGTGCCTGCCGACACCAAGCAGTTCTACTTCCCCGACACCAACGTACTGATCACCCGGTTCTTCACCGAGGACGGGCTCGGGGAGATCCAGGACTTCATGCCCGTGACACACGCCGGCGAGTCCGACCGCCACCGGCTGATCCGGCGGGTGGTGTGCGTCCGCGGGACGATCCCGTTCCGAGCCCGGGTGGCTCCCCGCTTCGGCTACGGCGCCCCACCGCACACCCTGCGGATGCTGGAGGGCGCCGCTCTGTTCGCTTCCGAGGCGCTGTCGCTGACGCTGACCGCGACGGTGGCGCTGGAGTCCGACGGGAAGGACGTACGGACCGAGTTCACACTGTCCAAGGGCGACACGGCGGTGTTCGCGCTCGAGCGGGTCACCGACGAGACTCCGCCGCGAGGCTGCCCGCACGCCGAGGCCGAGCGGGAGTTCACCGCCACGGTCGCCTTCTGGCGGCGCTGGCTGCAGCAGTCCCGCTACCGCGGCCGCTGGCGGGAGATGGTGCACCGCTCCGCCCTCACCCTGAAGCTGCTCACCTACGCACCCACCGGTGCGATCGTGGCGGCCCTGACCACGATCCTGCCCGAGCAGCTCGGCGGCGGCCGCAACTGGGACTGCCGCTACACGTGGATACGCGACTCCGCGTTCGCCGTCTATGCGCTGCTCAGACTCGGCTTCGCCGAGGAGGCCGAGGTGTTCATTGGCTTCCTCACCCAGCGGCGCGACGACGGAGCATCCGGGCCGCTGCAGATCATGTACGGCATCGACGGACGGGCCGAGCTCCCCGAACACGAGCTGCCCCACCCGGAGGGCTACCGGGGCTCGGCGCCCGTGCGGGTCGGCAACGGCGCGGCCACCCAGCAACTCAATATCTACGGCGCTCTGATCGACTCCGTGTACCTGTACGACAAGTGGTGCCGGCCCCTGTCCAGTGGCCACTGGCGCGCGGTGTGCGCCCTGGTGGACCGGGTCTGCGACCACTGGGACCAGCCGGACGAGGGCGAGTGGGAGACCCGCGGCGGGCGGAAGAAGTTCCTCCACTCCCGGCTGATGTGCTGGGTGGCCATCGAACGCGCCATCCGCATGGCCCTGCGCCGTAGCCTGCCCGCCGAACTCGGCCGCTGGGGTCCGGTCCGGGACCGGATCTACTGGCAGATCATGGACAAGGGCTGGTCGCCCACCCGGCAGGCCTTCGTCGAGCACGAGGAGGGCGACGTACTGGACGCGGCGGTGCTGATGATGCCGCTGACCAAGTTCGTCTCTCCCACCGATCCCGTCTGGCTGTCCACTCTCGATGCCCTCGGCAACGAACTCGTCTCCGACTCCCTGGTCTGGCGCTATGACCCGGAGGCCAGCCCCCGACGGCCTGGAAGGCGACGAAGGCACGTTCTCCATCTGCTCCTTCTGGTACGTCGAGGCCCTCACCCGCGCCGGACGACTGGACGAAGCCCGCCTGGCCTTCGAGAAGATGCTCACCTACGCCAACCATGTCGGCCTGTACTCCGAGGAGATCAGCCACACAGGTGAGCAACTGGGCAACTTCCCCCAGGCATTCACCCACCTCGCCCTCATCAGTGCGGCCTTCAACCTTGACCGTGCCCTGGGCTGACGACCGACCGGCGGCGTTCCTCGATGAGTCGCTGTGCGAACCTCCCGCGGCCGGTTGAACCACAGTTCCAGGAGCGCCGGCAGGCTGCCGTTGGCCACCGTCAGGGCAATGACCCGGTCAGCCACGGTGAATTGGCCCGTGGCCATGCCCTGCCCCCCGTCCTGTCCCGTGTCACCGATGACACCCACTCAGAGAACCGGAAGGGGAACGAGTCTTCATGTCCCAGTACCAGCTTCGTGTCTACACACTGCGCACCCCCGAGGCGCTCGCCGCCTACGAGACCATCTGGGCCAAGCACATCCCCGGGCTGAACAAAAACAGCATGTCTGGGCTTTTGGCCCTCACTGCTCTTTCGGGTCGAAACCGGCCGCCATGTCCGAGACGGGACTCCCCGGGGGCTCTCCTTCGCAGCGTGCGGCCGGTGGGCGGAGTTGACGGGGGATGCGTCCGGAGGCGCGCAGGGAGTTCTGCGGGTGCTGGCCGTCGAGCCCACCGGCGTGATCGGCTGTGAGCCGGTTTTCCAGGCCGCTGATGATCGTGTCCAGCACCAGGCGGAACATCCGGTCCTCGCCAAAGCCCTCGTTCATCGGCCCGTCCTCGCCGGAGGCGGGTGTGGTGGGCTGGAGGTTCGACCACCGGTGGAGCGCGCCGTTGAGCTCGGCGATCATCACGCCGATGACGACGGCGCACACGAGCGCGGCGAGCTGCGGGATCTCCGACTGCGGCACCCCTGCGGCGTCCAGTACGACGGTGAGCGCGACCCAGAAGGGATCTTCGGGCTGGATGAAGTCCGGCTGGCTGAACGAGTAGGCCATGAGGTTGGGATGGCGGTGTGCCAGCGTCCGGAAGTCCGTGGCAAGTAGGCGCATGCGCTCCTGCCAGGGAGCGTCCTCCAGTGTCACGGTGCGGAACCGGGCGCCGACCATTCTCGCCACGCCACGCAGCAATGCGTCCTTGTTCGGCACGTGGTGGTACAGCGACATGGGGTTCGCGTCCAGCGCGGCGGCGAGTTTGCGCATCGTGAGCGCCTCGACCCCGTCCGCGTCGATGAGTCGCAGGGCGGAGGTGCAGATCCCTGCCTCGGTCAGAGGCACATCCCTCTTCCGAGTACCTCTAGAGGTACGCTTCACTCTTTCCATACGGTGTACGTTATCAAGCCGTGGGCCAGCGCGGGGGACTCGCCGCCCGTGGTGGCGGTCACTCCTGCGGAACCCATCACATCCGGGAAGGCCCTCTCCATGCGGCCGCTGCAGATACGCGGCTTGCTGCCGCTGGGCCGGGCGACCGATCCGTGGCCGACCTGATGGTGTACACCGTCGGCGGATCCACGTGCGCGCTCTCCGGGCGACAGCCCGCCCTAAAAGTTAGTGCCTGACCAGCGCATTCCGTCAGCTCCCCCAAAGACCAGATCACCGGAGAGAGCAAGGACACCGGCTCATCCCCGGACCGCCGTTACTGCCCTCGGTCCACACCATCCGGCACAGTCCCGCTGCCCGGTAGGGCGTTCACTGCGGGCCGGGCACCTCCGCTGGGGCGGGCGCAGGTCCGCGGGATCTGGAGGAACCACCTTCGGTCGGCCTGCGGGGGTCGAGTTGCCGGTTGCGGCTTTGGCCGAGGCGCGGCGCAGGAAGAGTGAGGGCAGGCTGGGAGGGGAGGGAGGCGATTGCCGTGGCAGGCGATGATCCGCTGATGGTCGTGGACGGCTCGGGCATCGTGGTGCAGTGGAGCCGCCAGGCAGAGGCATTGCTGGGGCGTGGAGCGGATGAGGTGCTCGGGCGGTCCATCACGCCTTGGCTGGCCCGCACAGCAGCTGTGGCTGACCAGCAAGCGGAACCGGGCCGAGATGAAGTGGCGCTGTACGACGCGAGCGGCCACGTTGTCGCCAAAGACTTGCGGGTGCGGCCCCTGCCACGTCAGGACGGCTCTTTGGTCTGGGGCCTCTTCCAAGCGCCAGCTTACGGAGCACCGGCGCCTGATGGAGGCACCGTGGTGCTTGAGGCCTTGTTCACCCGGGTACCGGTTGGCCTGTACGTTCTGGACACGGGGTTGCAAATAGCGGCGGCGAGCGTCGCCGCACAGACGATGTGCGGCGGGACCCTGGAACGGATCCTTGGGCGCCGACTCACCGACGCCTACGAGTTCTCGCCCCCCGGCGAGGTGGAGGCGATGCTCCGCGCGGTGCTGGACAGCGGGGCGCCCTCCCCCGAGCGCGTGGTGTACGTGTCTCCCAGGGGTGTTTCGGGCCGACCGCGCATCATGGACGTCTCGGCATTCCGCCTGGAGGACCGGCACGGTGCGATTCTGGGGGTGGCGGCAGTGCTGGTTGCTGCCGGCGACCGTGAGCGGGCGCTTGCCAGTCTGCGTGTCTGGGGCTTGGTGCGGGAGCGGGTGGGACAGACCCTCGACGTGTTGGCCACCTGCCGCGACTTGGTCGAAGCCCTCGTACCGGGCTTCGCAGACGCCGCCGTGGTGGAAGTGGTGGATGCCGTGGTGCGGGGTGAGGAACCCCCGCTCGCTCCACTCGATCAAGGTGTCCCGTTGCGCCGCGTGGCCTTTCGGCACGGGGATGTCGAGCAGCAGGTGCAGGCGCATCCGGTGGATGACGTGCGCGCCCTGCCGTTCCCGACCCCCTACGCACAAACTCTGGCCGACCTCAAGCCTCGCGTTGTCCCCCTAGGTCCTGACACGCCCTGGCTGGCGGCCGACCCCCTGCGTGCCCGCGCGATCCGCGCCTCCGGGGTCCGCGCACTTCTCGTGATGCCTCTGACGCTGTACGGCACCGTGATCGGACTGATCAGCCTGTATCGAACGGAGCACGCTGGAGTCTTCGATGAAACGGATGTCGCCCTCGCCAAGGAAGTGGCTGACTACACGGCCCTGTGCATCAATGACGCCCGGCATTACACCCGCGAGCATACGATCGCCACAACCATCCAGCGCCATCTGCTGCCGCCATGGCGGCCCTCGGACCCTACCCTCGAAACCGCCTCCTTGCTCGTGCCCGGCAGCCAGGGAGCGGGCGGCTGGGTGGACATCTTCGCTCTGCCGAACGCCCGTACCGCGCTGGTGGTCGGCGAGGTTGCCGGACAGGGCATCCACACCGCGACCACGATGGGCCAGCTGCGGACCGCCATCCACACCCTGGCCGCACTGGACGTGGACCCCGACGAACTCCTCGCACGCCTCAACGACACCGCAACGCGCCTGGCCAGTGAACGGGCTGCGCTTCCCACCGGTGATCCCTTGCGCCATCAGCCGCTCACCGCAAGCTGTGCGTATGCGGTCTACGACCCCATTGCCCGCACCTGCACCATCGCCCGGGCCGACCATCCCCCACCGGTGATCACCCACCCGGACGGCACCACCGAGATCTTCGATCACCCCAGTGGACCTCCGCTGGGCAGTACCGAAGGACCGCCTTTTGCCGCCACCACGGTTGGCGTCGCCGAGGGCAGCGTCCTCGCCCTCTACACCGTCTCCCTCCTGCCCTCCTGCCCATCGGGCCACCCGGGCAATGTGGACTCCCTCCGGGAGGTGCTGGGGGACCGCCCTGAGCGCCCCGTGCAGGAGATATGCGATGACGCCCTGTACCGGTTGCGCGGGGATAGCCGTCCCACCGATACCATCCTCCTCCTGGCCCGGACCCGCGCCATTCCCGCTGACGAGGTCGCCGCCTGGCATCTGGACCACCATCCCTCGGCCGCCGGCACGGCGCGCGCTCGTGCCCGAGAGCAGCTGGCCACATGGGGACTGGACGACGAGACCGCGTATGCCACCGAAGTGATCGTCAGCGAACTGGTGACCAATGCCGTCCGCTATGGCTCTCCGCCCGTGCGACTGCGCATCATCAAGCACCGCGTCCTTACCTGCGAGGTCCAAGACACCGGTGCCCTCGCACCACGCCTGCGCCATGCCCGGACGGTCGACGAAGGCGGACGGGGCCTGTTCATCTGCGCGCAGCTCGCGCAGGCCTGGGGCGTCCGCTACACCTCCGACGGCAAGACCGTCTGGACCGAACAACCTCTCCCGCTGCCGTCAGGTAGGTCGGGATAGTTTCTGGGATTGGGTCGTTTGTCCGACAACCCGGCTCCGATGCCGGCGCAGTAGCGTCACTTTGCCTCACGTGCGGACCCAACCGGCCCCCCTGCCAGGCATACCGTGACGACTTGTCGCAGCGGAACCGATCAGGGCGCCGCTCTTGATTCTCATGCGCTACGAGCGCTCTTGGAGCAGGGAGACAGGCCGGACAATACTTCCCCGAGCACCCAAAGCACCCAGGCGCTGTGGGTCCTGGAGGCTTGCGTGAACGCAAGGATGAGGCCGTGCACGGTTGGGTGCTGGACAGCGAATTCCTCTTGCCGCGGCAACAGAGCGTCAGCGCCCTTGAGAGTCCGGGCCTGGTGGAGCTGGCTGACGGGAGGACCGCGCGGAACTGTCGGCCCGCGCCGCTCCCTTGCGCGGGGCGACGACCTGGCAGGTGTAGGCGCCCGACAGGCTGCCCGCGTGATGGAACACCTCGTGCGGGCATATGACGGGCTGTGGAGATGCCCGGCAGTTCAGCCGGAGGACGCGGTCGAATGACGGAAGAGCGGGACCCTCCTCCGGCACATACGCTGACAGTGTCGTCCGGTGGGTAGCGGTCAGGGAGTGGTCATGGGATCTGCGGCGCACTTGCCAGACATCCGGCCGCGCCACGAGCTGGCTGTCTTCGCCCGGATGCGCGGATCTCAGGACCGGATCGCCGACGCGATCACCGCCTTCGCCGGAACCATGCAGTTCGTCTACCTGCACGCGGCCTGGTTCGCGGTCTGGATCCTGTGCAACCTGGGGTTGATCGGTCACTGGGCGGTCTGGGACCCCTATCCCTTCGGACTGCTCACCATGATCGTCAGCCTGGAGGCGATCTTCCTGTCCACCTTCGTGATGGTCAGCCAGAACCGTCAGGCAGCCCGTGAGAACGTCCGAGCCGACCTGGACTTCGAGACCAATCTCCGTTCGGAGGTGTGGTCGGCCCAGATGGGACATGCCCTGGGTGTCGACCCCGATGAGGTCGAGCGACAGGTGCAGCAACTGATCGCGGAAAACCGCGCCCGGATGAACGGCGCCGCGCAGTCCTCCGAATGAGTGCCCGCATCAGTCGGTCGGCTGAAGCCGGGGTGGACGCCCGACGGCGACGATGTCCTGTGCCAGACCGCTCCGTCTCCGGGAGCAAGCGTCATGATCCACCGACAGTCCGCTCATCGTCTACCGGGACCGGCAGCAGCACGCGCCTGCCATGGCATGGACAGCTCCGTGTTGTTCTGCCCCCCGCGGAACATGGCGCCGCGCGACGGGCCCAGGAGGAGCGGGCCCGAGTCGTACGGCTTCTCGGTAGGTATGTCCGAGGACGAGCGCAGACGCCGGCCTTCACAACCGGCGAGGGCTCGTGTGCTTTCCGGAGAGCCACGGCGAGCCCCGGGCCTCGGCCCGCCGATGAGGAGCCGACATGACCAAGGCCGGATCCGCTGGGGCAGCCGGCTGTGAGTGAGCGCCCTGGCATCAACCTGCCCTCCGTCGCCGCTGGGGGTGCGCAGGCCGCGGCGGCGCCGTTGATCGATGCTCCGCCGCCGCGCGACGTGCGCCGGGCCGCCGATCTGTCGCGACTGCTGGTGTCCAGCGCACTTCTGGTGGTGACGGTGCTGCCCGCCGTCGCGACGCGCGCGTCCACCCGGAGGATGCAGCAGGGGCTGCTCGACGCGGCGACCGCGCTAGCGCCCGGCCTGCGGGACGGTCTCGTCGGGACGGTGCAAGTGGTCGCCGTGGTCGCGCCGGTACTGGCCCTCGGGGTACTGGTCGCCCGGCGGCGGGGCGACGCGATCCTGCGGGTGGTGCCCGCGGCGGCGCTTGGCGCGCTGGTCGCGTGGTCGGTCACCCACCTGGCCCTGATGCGCGGCAGACCGGACCTGTGGCCCCAGGTGCTGGTGGGGCGGGGCGGGCTGGTGCACGCCGGCTGGCCATCGGCGGTGTACCTGGCCGCCTGCGCGGCGGCGGTCGTCGCGGCGGGCCCTTGGCTGGACACGCGTCTGCGGCGGACGTGGTGGACGCTGACCGTCGTGTGCGCCGGGCTGAGCGTCGCGGCCGCCGCCGTCGTGCCACTGGAGGCGGCCGCCGCGCTCGCCGTGGGAGGCGTGGCCGGATCGGCCGTGCTGCTGCTGGCCGGAGGCCCGGCGGAGCGGCCGGCCCCGCAGGTGGTCGCCGACGCAGTCGTCGCGTGCGGGATCCCGCTCGCCGCGCTGCGTGAGACGCCGTCACCCGATCGGCGCCCCGGGGAAGGGGTCCGCTACGCCGCCGAGACCACCACCGGTGCGCGGCTCGCGGTACAGGTGCTCGGCCCCGAGGACCGCAACCGCGATCTCTTCCACCGGCTCGCCCGGCTCACGATGCTGCGCCACCCCGCCGACACGGCCGCGCTCTCCCCGCTCGCCGCGGTCGAGCACGAACTCCTCATGCTCGTGTTCGCAGGCCGTACAGGCGCCCGGGTGGCTGAGCCGGTGATCGCGTACCCGGTGCCCGGGGGCGGCGCACTTCTGGTGACGGTCGAGCGCGCTGCCCGTCCGCTGTCCGCGTTCCCGGGCGAGGAGATGACCGACCAGGTGCTCACCGGGGTGTGGACGTCCGTGGCCCGCCTCCAGGAGCACCGACTGGCGCACCGGGCATTGCGCCCGGAGCACATCCTCGTCGAGCCGGACGATGCGTCCCGGCTCACCGCGTTCGCACGCGCCCAGCTGGGCGCCAGGCCCGACGCGCTCGGCAGCGACATCGCCGAGTTGCTGGCCACCACCTCGACACACGTCGGGGCGCACCGCGCCACCCAGTGTGCGCTGGCCGGCCTCGGCCCGCGGCTGCTGGCGACAGCCCTGCCCTATCTGCAGCCGCTCGCGCTGCTCGGCCCCGCACGGCGCGAGGTCGCACGGTACGACCAGGCCCGCGCGCGGGCGGCGGGGACGGGCGCCAAGCGGCGCACGGTGCGCCCCGGCGGCCGGCCGAGCCTGCTGCGCGACCTCTCCGCCGAGGTCGTGGGGGCGACCGGTGCCGAGCCGGCTCCACTCGCGCACCTCGCGCGCTTCACCTGGAAGAGCGTCTTCGGCCTGGTCGGCGCGTTCCTTGTCCTCCACCTGGCGCTTCCGCAGTTCGCGAACGCCCCGGCGGTGCTCACCGCGTTGCGCGACGCCAACTGGTGGTGGGTGCTCGCCGTACTGCCCGTCACCTTCGTCTCCCAGGCGTTCTCAACCTCCCTGCAAATGGGCACCATTCCGGCCAGGCTGCCGTTCGGCCCCACGTACGAGGTGCAGTTCGCCAGCTCGTTCCTGAACCGGATCACCCCGAGCAACGTCGGCGGCATGGCGCTCAACCTGCGCTATCTGCAGAAGACGGGGATCGAGACCGGGGCCGCCACGGCCTCCGTCGGGCTGCAGAGCCTGGCCGGCGCCGTGTCCAACGCCGTGGTCGCCGCCGGGTTCTTCGCCTGGACCGGACGGCACCACGCCGGAGTGCACCTGCACTTGCCCGCAGGCCGGTATGTGCTGCCGGCCGTCGCGCTGACCCTCGCGGCCGGGTGTCTGCTCGGTGTCACCCCACCCGGCCGGCGCTTCCTGCGCGAGAAGGTGTGGCCGTTCCTGCACGCGGCGACGTCGACCGTGACCGGGATCGCGTCCGACCCCGCCAAGCTGGCCCTCCTCGTCGCCGGCGCGCTCGGTCTGCCCCTCATCCAGGTCGTCGGACTCGCGCTGAGCGTGCACGCGTTCGGCGGCGATCTCCCCTTCGCCCAGGTTGGCGCCGTCTACATGGCGGCACGCCTCGTAGCCAACGCGGCTCCCGTCCCCGGCGGACTGGGTGCCCTCGAAGCCGGCCTCATCGCAGGTCTGACCGCGCTCGGCTTGGCGGCCGGCGCAGCCACCTCGGCGGTCCTCGTCTACCGGCTGCTCACGTTCTGGCTGAACGTGCCGCTGGGCGCCCTGGCCCTGGGCTTCGTGCAGCGCAAGGGCTACGTCTGACGCCGCTGCCGTTCGGTCATTCCGGCCTGCTCGCGGATCTCGAGGGCGGACAGCCTCGGACGATGCGGTAACCGGTGAGTGGGCCACCGTCGCCGGGCATAGCCCACACTCCAAGCAGCTCTCGACGTCAACGGTTCCAGAGGGTCCGTCCGGCGGACCAGGCACCCGCAGCATGAGGCCTGGCGCCCTCCGTCGTTCGTCGGCGGCGTCAGCCGAGCGGGTTGGCCGTGTCGGTGCTGGAGGCGCTGCGCGAGCGCGGGCAGGCGGCCGGGCACGGCTGGACGCTGGACACTGAGCTCCTCCCACCGCACCAGCAGCAGGTGAACGCCCTGGAGAACCAGGGTCTGTCGGAGCTTGCCTGCCTGGAGGACCGCGCGGAGCTGTCAGCTCTGGAAGGGCGGCCCGTACGGTGGGCGGCCCGCCTGACGCCGTACGGCCACGACACCCTTCCCTACGGCCAGTCCCGCCCCCGGGCCGAGCCCTCGCCCGGTGAGGCGGGCGCGGACCGGCATCTGGTGGAACTGATTCCCTCGCAGATGACGGCCCCGCGGGTGATTGTCGGCCTCACCCACCAGCTCCGGGTGCCGGAAGCGCCCGACGTGCAGTGGCAGATCGACATGCTGCTCGGCTTCCCCGTCGGGGAGATCCTCGAGAGCCCCGACAAGGACGATTACAGCAGTACGCACTCGCTGCTGCCGTCGGTGTGAGCCGCGCTCGGGCCCACACCCACCGGTCGGGCGCGAGTCAGCCGGCGAGGTCGGCTTTGCCGAACAGCACGGCGGTGGTGGTTGGTTCCTCGAAACCCCGGCGTGTGCGGCCAGCATGTCTTCTCGTGTGCTGCCCCATCGGCGCGCGTTGTGGTTGGTGGGCAGCTTCAGGGCTTTAGCGCCGGCGTATAGGCCGCGCCTACTGACATCTGCCTTTCGCTCATGTCAGGTCGCGGGCAGCGAGGGCAGGGGCCGGGTGGCGATCTCCTGTGCTTCGGCGCGCGTCATGCCGAACATGCACAGGAGACGGAAGGCCAGTTGGTCGGTGACGCGCTCGGCATCGAGGTCGGGGCTGGTCTCCAAGAGGTGGAGCACGCCGAGCAGGGCGCCGCCGGCCATGGCGACCGCGGTGCGTGCGTCGTCGATGTCCAGCCGTCCGTTGTCGGCGGCCGCCTGCAGGTCCCGCATCGCTTGCGGGGCCAGGCCGCTGTCGGAGGTCAGGTAGGGCATGCCGGTGCGCACGAGGATTCTGGCGATTTGCGGGTGGGTGCGCTGCAGGCGGCCGGTCAGACGGACGCTGGCGGCGAAGATCTCCGCCGGGTCCTTCAGGCCTCCCACGACGGAGTCCAGAAGTGTGCCGTGTTGCTCCAGAGTGAGGGCGACGGCGGCTTCGAACAGCTCGTCCTTGCTGGTGAAGTGGTTGTAGAAGGAACCGAAGCCGACGTCCGCCGCCTCGGTGATCTCCTGGATGCTCACGTCGGCCCGCCCCTGCTCGGCGAGAAACCGCTGCGCGGCGGCGACTAGCGCGGCTCGCGTGCGCGCCTTGCGCCGATCCAGGCGATTTGGCGCGTGGTTGGGCGTCCGGCTGTCGGCCCCGCCCCGTCGGTCGATACTCATCACTCCACCTAACCAGTAGATCAGTACTGATTATTACATCAGCACCGATAGCCATTGACGAGGATGCCATCTGGACTGATTCTTCCATCACTAGTGACCGGAGACTGCTCGCGGGAGCAGTCCGGTCGACGCCTGTCCAGGACTCAGGAGAGCCGATGAGTATCCAGGTCGTCCGCACCACAGACGGCTGGTGGGTGGAGAGCGGCAGAGGACGGCTGCACCGCGTGGACACCGATGCGGACACCACCGGCGGCCTGCTCGCCGACCGCTTGGCCGTGCAGGAGGCGGCCGGCCGCGCTGCGGCCGACCCCGACGCGGGGCTTTCCGCTGGAGAAGCCGAGCTGCTGTCGCCCGTCACCACCCCCTGCCGGGTGGTGGCGCAGATGGTCAACTACCGTTCCCACGCGGTGGACTCCGGATTCGACCCGGACACCGTCCCGCCCGCCTTCTTCCGCAAGGCCTCCGGGTCCGTCAGCGGGCCCTACGAGGACATCGTGCGTCCACAGCACGTGCGCTTCCTGGACTACGAGGTGGAGCTCGGGCTGGTGATGGGCGCAAACCTGCCGGTCGGCACCGAGGTCACCGACTCCACCCTCGCGGAGTATGTCGCCGCGCTGGTCGTCGCCGACGACGTCAGCGCCCGCGACGTGCAGCTGCCCAAGACGCAGTTCTACGAGTCCAAGTCGTATCCGACCTTCACCCCGCTGGGCCCCCGGCTGCTCCTGGTCGACGCCGACGACCTGGCCCGCCTGCCGGACCTGCGGCTCACGCTGAAGGTCAACGGGGCCACCCGGCAGGACCGCACCACCACGGACATGATCGTCCGGCCCGCGAAGGCGCTCACCCTGCTGGCCCGCTTCCAGACCCTGCAGCCCGGTGACGTCCTGCTCACCGGAACACCTGGCGGCACCGCGCTGAAGTCACCGGGGAAGCTCCTGGCCACGCTCGCCGCCCTGCTGCCCCCGCACAAGCGCTGGCAGAAGTTCTTCGCCCGCCAGCAGGCGAACCCCGACTACCTCAAGGACGGCGACGTCGTCACGGCCCGCATTGCGACCGACGACGGCGTACTCGACCTCGGCGAGCAGCGCACGGTGGTGCGCGCCCGCTGAAGACTCCCGGGACCCCCCGCCCGGGACCGACCGGCCCGGCATCCCCGTACCGGGCCGGCCACTTGACCCCATTCCTCACCCTGCAAAGGCGCACCGGTGACATCCACACCCACCGACCTGCTGTGGCCCTCCTGCGACAGCCCCGCGGACCTGACCGCCATCGAGGCCGTCCCGCTGCATGAACGCGGTCTGCCCGCCACCACCTACGATGCCCTGCTCCGCGCCGCCCGCCTGTGGCCCGACCGTCCGGCCATGGCGGTGCTCCCGGATGCCGCGCGCTTCCTGCGCCCCGCCTCCGTGACCTTCGCGCAACTGCACGACCAGGTGCATCGCACCGCCAACCTGCTGCGCTCGCTCGGCGTCACCCGCCGCGCCGCCGTGGGCCTGCTCGCGCCGAACACCGCGGAACTCCCCGCCGCCCTGCTGGCCGCGCAAGCCGCGGGCATCGCCGCCCCGGTGAATCCAAGCCTGGCGTCCGAGCACGTCGAGCAGCTGTTGCGGCGCGGCGGCGTGCGCGTGCTCGTGGCCGCAGGTCCGCAACTGGACGCGCAGGTGTGGGCCACGGCCCGGCAGGTCGCCGCCTCGCTGCGCCTGGACGCGCTGCTGGCCCTGGCCCCCACCACGGTCGACGGCCCCGCTCCCGCTCTGGAACCCGTCGAGGACACACGCGTGGGCTACCTCGCGGAGCTGGCCGCCTCCCATCCCGCCGACAAGCTGGTGGACATCGAGCCTCCGGCCGCCGACGACCTGGCCGCCTACTTCCACACCGGCGGCACTACCGGGACTCCCAAGCTGGCCGCGCACACGCACACCAATGAGGTTGTCGACGCCTGGTCGGTGGCCGCCAGCATCCCTCTCGACGAGGACTCGGTGATGTTCGCGGCGCTGCCGTTGTTCCACGTCAACGCCCTGATCGTCACCCTGCTCGGCCCGTTGCTGCGGGGTCAGCAGGTGGTGTGGGCCGGGCCGCTGGGCTACCGCGATCCCGAGCTGTACGGAGTGTTCTGGAAGCTGGTGGAGCACTACCGCATCGCCGCCATGTCCGGCGTGCCCACTGTGTACTCCGTCCTCGCCCGCGTCCCCGTCGACACGGACATCTCCAGCATGCGGTTCGCCGCCGTCGGCGCCTCCCCGCTGCCGGCCGCCGTACGGGCGTCCTTCGAGGAGCACACCGGCATCCCGCTGTGCGAGGGCTACGGGCTGACCGAGGCGACCTGCGCCTCCGCCCTCGGCCAGCCCGGTCACACCCGGCCCGGCACCGTCGGCCGGCGCCTGCCCTACCAGCAGGTCAAGACCGTGCGGATCGACCCGGGCACCGGCGAGTGGCACGACCTGCCGCCAGGCGTCACCGGGGTCCTCGCCATCAGCGGCCCCGTGGTCTTCGCCGGCTACGTCGCCGAGCACACCGCCCACGGGCCGCGCCTGGAGATCGCCGAGAAGATCCGCGACGGCTGGCTGGACACGGGCGACCTGGCCCGCATCGACGCCGACGGCTTCATCCATCTCGCCGGCCGCGCCAAGGACCTGATCATCCGCGGGGGCCACAACATCGACCCCGCCACGATCGAGGACGCCCTCCTGGCCCACCCCGAGGTCACCGCCGCCGCGGCGGTGGGCCGCCCCGACCCGCACGCCGGCGAGGTGCCCGTCGCCTACGTCACCCTCACCCCCGGCGCCCGCGTGGACCCGGCCGAACTGCTCACCTGGGCCACCGAAAAGGCCCCGGAGCGCGCCGCCGCCCCGCGGGAGGTGATCGTGATCGACGCCATCCCGCTCACCGCCGTCGGCAAGCCCTACAAGCTCGGCCTTCGCCTGGACGCCACCCGCCGCGCGGTCCTGGCCGAACTCGCCGCCCAGGGCGCGCACTGCGACCCGGAACGGATCCTGTGCCGCCCGCACGACGGAGGAGTCCGCGTCACGGTGCCCGCCCCTGCCGACGAGGCGGAACGGCGCAAGGTCACCGCAGCCCTCGACCAGTACGTCCTCGACTGGCAGTACGCCCCCCAGCCCGTCATCTGACCCGGGCCGCAGCGACCCGCTTTCGGACGGCCCCGAGCCATTCCCTGCCATTCCCTTCCGCCCGCACGGAGAGCACCTCAATGAGTACCCCCACCATCGTCCTGGCCGTCCTCCTCGCAGCGATCTTCCTCCTGCTGGGAGCCGCCAAGCTCGCGGCAGTGCCCGCGATGCGCCAGGCCGCAGCGCATGTCGGCATGACCACCACCCACTACCGCCTGCTGGGCGCCTTGGAGGTGGCGGCGGCAGCCGGGCTGCTGGCCGACCTGCGGATCACCGCGCTGGGTGCCGCCGCCGCAGCGGGCCTGATCCTGCTCATGGCCGGAGCCGTCGTCATACACCTGCGCAGCGGCGACCCGGCCGCCCGCTGCCTGCCGGCCGCCGTCGTGGGCGCTCTCGCCGCAGCCCATCTCGTCCTGTTGGCCGGCGGCTAGCGGGCCCACACCCCCGTGGCCGCGCCGTCAGCACGCGCGGCCGTGACCGCCCGGCCGCCAGGACCGGCTGGGCACCGGGAGGAACACCACCATGAGACGCATCGATGTCCACCAGCATGTGCTGCCCCCCGGCCTACACGTGCTCGCTGAAGTCGAAGGGCAGCCACGCTCCCGGCCGCCGCGAACTGCCACAGCGGAGCCCCGAGCACGCCATCGCCCTGATGGACACCTACGCCGTCGAAACCGCAGTGCTGTCCCTGACCACCCCCGGCACCTGGCTGGGTGCCGGAGTCGAGGCGGCTGCCATGGCCGGCAGGTCAACGAGTGCGGCGCGGACCTCGTCGAGGACCGCCCCGACCGGTTCGGGTACTTCGTCACTTCCCGCACCGTCCGTGCCAGGGCTGCCGCTGTTCGCCGCGGATTTCCTTCTCGACACCACCCCGCGCGGCGGCCAACCTGCTCCTGCACGGCGTCGCGCGCCGCTACCCCAACCGAAGATCATCCTGTCCCACGCGGGCGATCTCCTCCCTTATGTCGCTCACCGGATCACCGCGGCCCTGGTCACCGAGACCGGCCGCGGCTACGAGGAGATCCTCGAGGACCTGCGCAGCTTCTGGTTCGACACCGCCCTGTCTGGCAGACCCTCAGCATCGCCCAGCCTGCTGGCCTTCGCCCGCCCCGACCGGATGGTCTTCGGAACCGACTGGCCCTTCGCACCCGAGATTCGCCGTCGTTTTATTCACCGGCGACTACGACCGCTGTCCCGGCCTCGACACCGGCAGCCACCACGCCATCGACCGGAACAACGCCCATGCGCTGTTCCCCCGCCTCTCCTGAGCCGTCCCCCTGCCCCTGGCCCCGAGCCGCGACACCCACGGAGTACCCATGAACGACATCGACGTCCCTGTCCTCATCGTCGGCGGCGGCGGTGCGGGACTCACCGCCTCCATGCTGCTCAGCCGCATCGGCGTCGAGTCCCTGCTGGTCACCGCCTGGCCGAGCACCTCCGTCCTGCCCAAGGCCCATGTCCTCAACCAGCGCGCCATGGAAGTCATGCGCGACGTCGACACGGCCGACACCATCTACGCCGCCTCCACCCCGGCCGAGCAGATGTCCCACACCGCCTGGTACGTCGGCCTGGCCGGCGACCACGAGGAGTACGGGCGCCGCGTCGCCATGATGGAGGCCTGGGGAGCCGGCGGGAACTCTCCGGAGTGGCTCGCGGCCAGCCCCGAGCGACAGGCCAACCTGCCCCAGATCCGCCTGGAGCCGGTTCTGCGCGCCCGCGCCGAAGAACTCGCGCCCGGCCGGGTCCGCTTCCACCACGAACTGACCGAACTCAGCCAGGACGACGAGGGCGTCACCGCCACCATCACCGACCACGACACCGGCGAGACCTACCAGGTCCGGGCCCGCTACCTGCTGGGCTGCGACGGCGGCCGCACCGTCGGACCCGCCGTGGGCATCGTCCAGGAGGGCGTGCGCGACCTCGCCCGCGTCGTCTCCTTCCACATCTCCGCCGACCTGTCCCAGGTGGCGACCGACCCCGACGTGCTGATCCGCTGGCTGTGGCTGCCCGACCTCGGCATCCCGGGCGTACTCGTGCCCATGGGCCCCGACCACTGGGGACCGGAGTCCGAGGAGTGGGTCTTCCACCTCAACTACGGGTCCGAGGACGGCCGCGCGCTGGACGACGAGGCCGTACTGTCCGACCTGCGCACGGCGCTGGGGCTGACCGAGGAACAGCTGACGGTCCACATGATCTCCCGCTGGTCCCTGGAGGGTGTGGTCGCCGACCGCTACCGCGCCGGCCGCGTCCTGATCGCCGGCGATGCCGCCCACCGCCACCCGCCCACCGGCGGCCTCGGCCTGACCTCCGCCATGCACGACGTCCAGAACCTCACCTGGAAGCTCGCCGCCGTCCTGAACGGCCATGCCGGCGACGCCCTGCTGGACACCTACGAGCCCGAGCGGCGCCCGGCGGACGCCACCAACGTCCAGCGCTCGCTGGAAAACGCCATGAACCACATCGCCATCAACACCCTCTTCGGCGGCGGCCCGCATGCCGGCGAGGAGGAGAACTGGCGCCAAGCCCGCCGTCTGTGGAGCGAGGACCCCGCCGACACCGGCTTCCGCCGCACCTTCCTGACCACCGTGGCCGCCCAGTCCGCGGAGTTCAACGAACTGGCCGTCGAGTTCGGCTACACCTACGACTCCGCCGCCGTCGTCCCCGACGGCACTCCCGCACCTGAGAACCCCGACCCCATCCGGATCTACAAGCCCGCCGCCCGCCCCGGACACCCGCTGCCCCACGCCTGGCTGGAAGACCTCGACGGCCACCGCGTGGCCCTGGCCCGCCTGGTCCGCCCCGGCCGCTTCCTGCTGATCGCCGGAGAGGACGGCCAGGCCTGGTGCGAAGCCGCCGAGAAGATCGCCGCCCAGGGCGGGCTGCCGCTGGACGCCATCCGTATCGGCCACCTCGACGGCGACTACCGGGACCTGCGTTCCACCTGGGCCGCCGCCCGCGGGCACACCCCGCAAGGCGCCGTCGTGGTACGCCCGGACCGCTTTGTCGGCTGGCGCGCCCACGGCACGGCCACCGACCCGGCCGCCGAACTCACCACCGCACTCGACACCCTGCTCGCACGGTAGGAACCGCTCACCCGCCGTGCCACCCGGCCCGCCGATCGCCGCCGCAACCGGCGGGCCGGGTCCCACCCGCACCCCCACAGGTCGTGGAGCCACAGGAAGGGAATCCCCATGAACGACCCGACATCCATCCCCGTCCCCGCCGCCGACGCCCACCAGGGCCTGCACAGCGAACAGGGTGCCCTGCGCGGGGAGCACCCCGGCCGCGCGGCCCAGCCCGTCATCAAGGTGGTCGACCTGGCCTGGCTGGAGTTCACCAAGCCCGACCTGGACCGCGCCGAGACCTTCGCCCACGACTTCGGGTTCACCACCGCCGCCCGTACAGATGACGCCCTGTATCTGCGCGGCGCCATGGCCGGTCCCCACTGCCTGGTGATCCGCCGCGGGCCCGCCTCCCGGTTCATCGGCCCCGCCTTCCAGGCTGCCGACGCCGCCGACCTCGACCGGCTGGCCCGTGCCACCGGCCACAAGGTCCGGCCGCTCACCGAGTACGGCGGAGGCCGTGCCGTGGACCTGCTCGACCCCTCCGGCACCCCGGTCCGGGTCGTACTCGGCGTCACCGAGGAGCCCGCACAGCCGCTGCAACAACCCCTCGCGAGGCCACCGGCGTCTCCCGTACGCTCCTGGCCGACGCCGTCCTGGGGTGCGACGGCGCCAACAGCCTGGTCCGCGCCTCCATCGGCTCCCGGATGCAGGATCTTGCCACCGCCCAGCAGTGGCTGGTCGTCGACATCCGCTGCCGCCTGCCGCTGCCCGCCTGGGACGGCGTCCACCAGATCTGCGATCCGCAACGGGCGGCCACCTACATGCGTGTCGGCGAGGACCGCTACCGCTGGGAGTTCCGCCTGCGCACCGGCGAGCAGCCGGAGCAGCTCACCGACCGGGATCGTCTGCTCGCGCTGATCGCACCCTGGACGCCGGGCATCCCCGAGGACGAACTGCACGTCCTGCGCACCGCCTCCTACACCTTCCGCGCCCAGGTCGCCGACCGCTGGCGCAAGGACCGCGTCTTCCTGCTCGGTGACGCCGCCCACCTCACCCCGCCCTTCATCGGGCAAGGGATGGGCGCGGGCATCCGCGACGCCCACAACCTCGCCTGGAAGCTCGCCCGCGTCCTCACCGGCCGCGCGAGCGAGGCCCTGCTCGACAGCTACCAGGCCGAACGCCACCGCCACGCACAGCAGTTGATCCGCACGGCCGTGGCCGTCGGCGCTGTCATGACCGGAGGCGGAACGGGCACCGCACTGGCCCGCAAGGCCGTCCTGCCCGGCCTCTCCCGGCTGCCGGGTGCCTCCCATCTCGTCCTGTCCGCCGTCAGCCCGCCGTTGAGACCGGGCCCCCTGGTCAGCTCCCGTCGCCTCGGCCACCCGCGCCCCGGGACGCTGTGCCCCCAGCCCCTGGTCCCCGACTCAGACGGCATTCCCCGCCCGCTGGACGACCTGCTCGGTGAGGACTTCACGCTCCTGGCCACCGCGCCGCTCGGTCCTGCCCTGTACGCGCTGGTGCGAGCGCTGGACGCCCGCGTCATCCACCTGCACGGCCCCCGGCGACAACAGCCCGGCACGGGCGGCGCCGCGCACCGCGCAGATCCGGGCACCGGTGCCCTGGTGCGTTGGATGGGCAGCGCGGGTGCCGTCCTGCTCCGCCCCGACCGTGTCGTGCTCGGCACCGCGGCCCGGCCACGCCCCGGCAGCACGTGCGGAGACGACCTGGCGGCCACCGCGGCGGCCTGGGCGCCCATGCTGTGCAGCGGCGGCCGTGCGGCCCGAGACGCCGCGATCGTGGCCACGGAATCGCGTGACGGCGGCTGAGTCCGCATCGCGCAGGAGCTCCCGGTCTGTGCTGGACGTCCGGTCGCCCCACTCGCCGGCCAGATCGGCAACGAGCAGAAGGCGTTCACCAACTGGTGCCGGCTGTTCATCGGGCCTGGGCAGGGAATGCTCTGTCCGCGCCGGAGGTCACCACCGCCGCAACCTCCGTCTGCCCCAGGTGAAACAGGGCCAGATGGCCCCAGGCGAAACCGGGCCAGGCGGCGTGACGATGGAGATGTGCTGACCCAACCATGCAGGTTGCGGCGCCTTCGGCCCGGCGCACGGTTCTGACGCCCGGGTTTCGCCGCACGCCGTGGGCGCCGGTGTTCTGGGGACACCGGCGCCCACTCATCCCTGCCCGAGGTGGCTTCGCTGAACTTTGTGTTCAGGTGTCAGGGGACGAATCGGGGTCGCCGATCTTGTTCTCCGGCCGGTTGACGGCGTCGGCGGCGTCGGCGAGCGGGATGTGGCCAGGGAGGGGGCCAGGCCGAGGCGGCCGGCTGCGGTCAGCCACACCAGCTCGCTGACGGACGCCGGGAAGCCGCCGTAGTGCCCACGCACCTGCTTGCTCAGGTGGTTGAAGGTCAGGCCCTCGCTGATGGTGAGCGGCTGGGGCGTGATGCCCACCAGGATCAGGGAGCCGTTCAGGCCGAGCACGGAGGCGGCCTGCTCGCGGACGATGGGCACGCCTGCGCAGTCGAAGGCGAAGTCCAGGCCCCGTCCGCCGGTGGCCGCGTTTCGCCTTGGCGGAAGCGTGGATTGCGGCGGTGGTCGCTGCGGGCGGTGGTGAGGTCTTCCAGGAACCCGACCAGCCTGGGAACGGTCTGTGTCGCCACCCGTATGGCGGCCTCCTGACGTATGTGTTGGAGTTGATATGGAACCTTTTGCGAGCAATCGGAAAGGTAGAGCCATGACGGAGGCGACGGACCACATCACCCAATTGACGGATCGGGCGAAGCACGCACAAGAGCAAGTGCAAAGTGCCATCACCAAGAACCGGGAGCAGTTGTCGGCTGCGGTCGAACAGGCAGCAGTTGTCGGCTGCGGTCGAACAGGCTCAGCAGGAGGCGGAACAGCAGGCAGAGGAACTCCGCCGTGAGGCAGCCGAACAGAAGGCCGCTGCCGCTGCGTCACTGGAAGAGGCAAGGAACAAATGGCAGGAGCATGTAGCGACGGCCAAGATCCGTTTCCAGGAGCGCAAGGCCGAGCATGACGTGAAGCGCGCCGAGCACAACGCGGAGGATGCTGAGGACTATGCGTCGTTCGCGATCGACTACGCCGCCTCGGCGATCCTGGAGGCGGAATCCGCTTCATTGGAAGCGTTGCTGGCCCGTGCGGAGGCCGAAGCCCTGGCCAGCAGATAGCCAGGATTCGTGCGCACCGGCATGCACTGCGTGACCTCCCAGAGCCGCCCGGCCCCGCAGGCGGTGCGCGACCCGCAGGCTGCGGGCCCACGGTCGTCGAGTGGCCGAAGCCGACGATCCGTATGGCTTTCAGTCGGCTCGGTCGGCCGGGGCCGTACTGTCTCCACGATCGCTCAAGAACGACAGCTGCCCTGAGAGATGTCTTCCGAAACAGCGGATATGCGGTCGTCGGAAGACGGGGCGAGCATTTTTTCAGGGCGGAACGGCCGGGGTAAACCTTGATGCCGACACCATCGGATGTGTACCGAAATCTCGGGACCGTGAGGATCACCGGCAGTAAGCGTCACCGCGAAGGTACCGCCATGGCGAAGAAGATCGAACATACGGGTGCTCGGCCGGCGGCGTCGGCGGGGGCGACGGGTGGGCTGGGCGGCAGATCGGAAGGAGTCTGCCCATGCGCATCGCCGTGGACCTGAATCGGTGCCAGGGATACGCACAATGCGTGTATCTGGCGCACGAGGTCTTCAGATTGACTGGCCAGGAGGCGCTCACCTACGAGCCGAACCCCGATGACGAGCGGCGCCTGCAGGTTGAGCGTGCCGCTGCGGCGTGTCCGGTGCAGGCGATCGTGATCGACCGCTTGGACGGCGCGGAGGGGAGCGCGACGTCATGACCGTGCGGGCAACGGTCGCAGAGCTGGTGCGGGAGTTCAGAGCCAACGGCCGGATCGTCATCGTCGGTGCGTCCCTGGCCGGACTGCGGGCCGCCGAAGCCCTGCGTGAGGAGGGCTTCACCGGGTCTCTGACCATCATCGGGGACGAGCCGTACGAGCCCTACGACCGTCCTCCGCTGTCCAAGCAGGTGCTCAAAGGCTGGGTGCCGGCTGACCACACCAAGCTGCCCCGCCTGCGAGAAGTGAATGCGGAGTGGCGGCTCGGGGTGGCCGCCACCGGGCTGGACCGGGCCGCCAGGCAGGTGCGCCTGGCCGACGGCGAGCAGATCCCGTACGACCGGTTGCTGATCGCCACGGGCACCCGGGCGCGACAGTGGCCGAACCCGGACGAGGCGGCCCTGGACGGGGTCCACACGCTGCGCTCGTGTGATGATGCCGCACAGCTGCAAAAGGCGCTGGCCGCGCCGCCGTCGCGGGTCATGGTCATCGGGGCCGGGTTCATCGGCTCGGAGGTGGCGTCCGTCTGCCGGGAACTCGATCTCCCGGTGACCGTCGTCGAGCGGGGCTCGGCGCCGCTGGTCGGCGCGCTCGGCGGGGTGATCGGTGAGATCGCCGCGGAGATGCAGCGCGGCCACGGCGTGGACCTGCGCTGCGGGCTGGGCGTGTCGTCACTGGAGGGCGACTCCGGCGGACACGTGCGGCGTGCGCATCTCTCGGACGGAACCACCATCGACGCCGACGTGGTGGTGGCCTCGCTGGGGTCGATCCGCAACGTGGAATGGCTGGAGGGCGCCGGGCTGGCGTCCGGTTTCTGGGGCGTCGGTTGCGACGCCGGCGGTCGCGCCTTCGACGTCAACGGCGTGATCACCGACAGCATCTACGTGGCAGGGGACGTGGCGCGCGCGCCCCACGTGCTGTACGAGTACCAGTTCCTCGCGATGGAGCACTGGGACAATGCCGTTCTCGGCGCCGAGGTCGCGGCCCACAACATGGTGAACCTCGAGCCCCACTACCGCCCGCATCTGTTGCTGCCCGGCTTCTGGTCCGGTCAGTTCGGCGTCAACATCAAGTCCGTCGGCGTGCCGCCTTTCGGCGACGAGATCGTCTTCACGCAGGGGTCCGTCAAGGAGCGCCACTTCGCCGCCGCCTACGGTCGCCGCGGCCGCATCGTCGCCGCCGTCACCTTCGATCACGGCAAGTGGCTGGAGTACTACGGGAAGCTGATCGAGCAATCGGGTCCGTTCCCGCCTCCGCCGCCGGGCTGGGACCAGCCCCCCGACATGAAGCCGATCCCGGCCGAGTTCCCGCAACCCGGCGTCCCGACGGCGATCCCCGACGTCGTCCTGACCGGCCACGACCCGAGCGAGCGGAGGGCCGAGTTCCGGTCTCGCCCTCGTTGACGCGCCCGCCGGATGGGCGTGCAAGCGGACAGCATCGACAGGAAGAAGGAGGGGAGCCTCGTGGTCGAGGAAACCCCCTGGCAGCAGGCCCTCCGCTACGCCAACCGCGCCAATCCGTACCCGTTCTACGAGGAACTCCGCGGGACACCGGTGGCGCGGCAGCCGGACGGCACCTATGTCGTCAGTACCTACCAAGAGATCGTCGCGCTGCTGCACGACCCCCGGGTCAGTTCGGATGTCAGGAAGCTCCCCGTCCCGGTTGCGGCCCCGGCCGAGGGCTCGGCGGAGGCCGAGCCGATCACGGAGGCGGTCATCTCTTTGGAGCCGAACATCATCACCCAGGATCCACCCGAGCACGATCGAGATCGCCGGATGATGACGCCGCGTTTCGTCGGCCCGCCCCATTCCCCTCACCTGATCTCCGACCTGGAACCCGAGATCCGCCGCATCGTGGACGGCCTTCTGGACAACATGCGGGGCAAGACCCGGTTCGATGCCGTCGACGAGTTCGCCTACCCCCTGCCGGTGACCGTGATCTGCAAGGTCCTGGGCGTGCCGCTGGAGGACGAGCCACGCTTCCACAGCTGGATCGAGACGGCCCTGGACGCTTTGGATTTCGGCCCCGAGGCTGCCTCCGAGGAGATGCAGAGCCGACTGGCCGGGGGTCGCCGGGCCGTGAAGGAGTTCGGGCAGTTCGCAGCTGAGCTGCTCGACCGGTACGCCCAGCAGCCCGGCCCGGGCATGCTCTCGGCGATGGTGAACGAGGACGGCCCGGAGGGAGGGATGTCCAAGGGCGTGCTCGTGAGCAATGCTTTGCTCTTAATCTTCGCCGGGCATGAAACCACGGTCAATCTCATCGCCCACAGCGTGCTCACCCTGCTGCGGCACCCAGACGCGCTCGAGAAGCTGCGCCGTCGGCCCGAGCTGATCGTGCCCGGGGTCGAGGAGTTGCTGCGCTTCGAGTCGTCGGTGCAGTTCTGGCACACCCGCTCCGCCGTGGAAGACATCGACATCGCAGGCACCACCATCCCGAAGGGCGCGCCTATCTTCCTGGCATACGGCTCGGCGAACCGCGACCCGAAGCGGTTCGCCAACCCCGACGAGCTTGACCTCGAACGCCGGGACAACCAGCACCTCGGGTTCAGCCAGGGCATCCACTTCTGCTTCGGCGCTCCGCTCGCGCGGCTCGAAGTCCAGGTCGCGGTCGGCGAGTTCGTCCGCCGGGTGGAAAACCCCCGGCTCGTAGAGGACCCACCGCCGTACCGCCACAACCAGATCTTCCGCGGCCCGCGCCACCTCCTGGTCGACATCGACGGGATCCGCGACTGACTCGGCATGCGTGAAGGATCGCTATGCGGGCTTTTCAGCTAGTCGGATGGCAGCAACCGCCAGAGCTGCGCGAGGTGCCGGTGCCCGAGCCCGGGCCGGGGCAGGTCCTGATGAAGGTCGGGGGTGCCGGTGCGTGCCACTCGGATCTGCACATCATGGAGGCACCCGGACCACCACCCGGGTTCGCCACGGAACTACCCTTCACGCTCGGCCATGAGAATGCGGGATGGGTGGAGAAGCTGGGACCGGGTGTCACCGGGTTCGCGGCGGGAGACCCTGTGATGGTCTACGGCCCCTGGGGCTGTGGAGTGTGTGCCAACTGCCGGGAGGGCCGGGAGAACTACTGCCAGAAGGTCAGTGGTCAGGGCGGCGGCCTGGGAGGCGGTCACGACGGCGGAATGGCTGAGTACCTGCTGGTCCCGGCGGCGCGATTCCTGATTCCGCTGGGCACCCTCGACCCGTGCCAGGCCGCCCCGCTCAGCGACGCGGGGCTGACCAGCTATCACGCCGTCAAGCGATCGGTGCACCTGCTGGGGCCGGGCTCGACCGCGGTGGTGATCGGGGTCGGCGGTCTGGGCCAGATGGCCATCCAGACGGTGCGAGCGCTCAGCGCGGCGACCACGGTCGTCGCCGTGGACACCGATGCCGGCAAGCTGGAGACCGCCAAGCGCATGGGCGCGGACGAGGTGCTGTTCTCGGGCGAGGAGGCGGTCACGCGCATCAAGGACATGACGGGGCAGCAGGGCGCTCAGCTCGTGCTGGACATGGTCGGCATAGACCCGACTCTGCGGATGGCTGCTCAGGTGGCCAGGGTGCTTGGCCACGTGACCATCGTCGGTCTCGGCGGCGGAGCCCTGCCCGTCAATTTCTCGAGCCCGCCGCACGAGTGCTCGGTCGCCTCGCCCTACTGGGGCTCCCTTCCCGAACTGATGGAAGTGATCACCCTCGCCCAGCAGCAAAAGATCAAGATGCTGGTCGAGCACTTCCCCTTGGAACGCGCCTACGAGGCATACCAGCTCCTGCACGACGGCAAGATCCAAGGACGCGCCGTCATCACCCCCCACCCGTGAGTACCGTCATCAAGGCGACCGGGCTGGTGCCGTAGGCCGTAACTGTTGGAGGAAACGTCATGGAGGCGGTGGCCGGTGCGATCGCTGGACCGGGCCGGTGGCGGACGGCGCAGTCAGCAGCGGGCGTGGTAACGGCAGCTGTGTCGGCGCCTGTGACCGTGACGGGCGCCGGGCTGATGAAAGCGGCCTGTCGGTGCTTGCCGTGACCGAGAACGCGTTCCGACCGGTGACAGCTGCGCGGCGGCCGTATCTGATCGTGAATCCCCGTTCGGGAGGAGGGAAGGCGAGCCGGTTCCGGATCGCGGAAAAGGCCCGTGCGTTGGGGGCTCAGGTTCTCCTGCTCGATCCTTCCCGGCCCCAGGACCTCGCGACCGTCGCCCGACGCGCGGTGGATGACGGTGCGGATCTACTGGGGGTGGCCGGCGGAGACGGCACGCAGGCACGTGTCGCCGGGGTGGCTGCGAAGAGCGGTCTTCCTTTCGTGGTCATTCCGGCCGGTACCCGCAACCACTTCGCGATGGACCTCGGCCTGGACCGTGAAGACCCTTCGGCCGCGCTGGAGGCCCTGACGGACGGCGTCGAACTGTGCGTGGATCTCGGGTTCGCAGGCGAGCGGGTGTTCGTCAACAACGTGTCGTTCGGTGCCTATGCCGCCCTGGTGCAGGACCCGGCCTATCGGGAGGACAAGATCGGCACCGTGGTGCGGATCCTCCCGGAATTCCTGGCCCGCCACGAGGGCCCGGAGCTGGTGGTACGCGCCGGGCTGCTCACTGTGGACCGGCCTGATGCCGTGCTGGTGAGCAACAACCCCTACCGGGTCGATGACCCGGCCGGGCTTGCCAGGCGTGCGCAGCTGGACTCCGGGTTCCTGGGGGTACTGGCCGCCAGGGCGGAGACGCCCGCCGAGACGGCCGCCCGGCTGCGAGGTGGGCAGACGCACGGCCTGACGCAAGGCCTGACCAATCTGGCCACCTCTGAAGAGGTTGTCGTCGATGCCGACGTCCCGTTCGTCCCCGTCGGGCTGGACGGTGAAGCCGTCACCCTGGCGACTCCCGTGCGGTGCCGGATCAGTCCCCGAACGCTACGGGTACGGGTTCCCCGCCACCGGCCGGGCGCCGCGCCCGCCGAGCGGCCGCCGGGCTGGGGCACCATCCGGCGGGTGGTCTCGGCTGTCGAGCGAACTGTTCACGACCGTCATACCGGCTGACCGAAGCCGACCGGGCAGACGCGCGGACTTCCCCCGTCACCATGTGCGCACCACAGCGGTCACCACGTGTGCACACAGCGCGCGGCCCTGGCTGGCGACGCTCCGCGCAGCGCAGCACGCCCCGGACAGGACGGGCGGATGCGGGATCAGCCGCGATGGTGGCGGACGACGGTGATCTGGGAGTGTTGCCGAGCGGGCGGCGGACGCCGGAGCGAGCGTTGCCGCGGCCGTGCGGCCTTTCGCTGTTCGCCGGTGGCCGACCGTTCCGGCTCCGGAGATCAGTGCTGGGGGTGCGGACGGTGGAACAGGAGGCGCCGCTGGGCGGCGGGGGCCGGAACAAGACGGCCCATTTCGGCGCCCATCATGATGGCCCGGACCACCTCGGTCAGGCCCAGGACTATGGCCATGATGCCCACCACCAGGGTGAGTGCCGCGATTGTCGGCGTACTCCTCTGGCTCACTTGTACGCCGACAGCGATCGAGGCGAACGGCGAGACGATCAGCACAATGCCCGCCAGAGCGCTGATGATCCCGACAGCCACATGCCAGCCTGGGGCCGGCATGTCCTGGGCGGAGGCCGCCGCGGCCGTCTCCATGGTGCCGCGCAGCAGCCGGCTGAAGCCGATCCACAGGGCGAGCAGCAGGATCGACTCCAGGGCGCCCCGGAAGCAGATCAACCCCAGCAGGATGGAGAGCGCGCCTGTGAGGCGAGTGTCTGATAATCAACGGCGGATCTGATGATCAAGGAGCCATTCCCCTCTTCACGCTGCGGCGGGAAGGGGCCGCCGGGCGAGGTCACGGGCCTCATCCGGGGAGAGGCCGAGCATGTGCAGAATCATCTCGGCCATCGTGCCTGCGGCCTGGTCGCTGTCGGCCTCGGGCTGGTTGGACCACAGCTCCAGGAGCGCCAGCAGGCTGCCGTTCAGCACGGTCAGGGCGATCACCGGGTCGACCACGGTGAACCGGCCTGCGGCCATGCCCTGCTCCACGTCGCGCTTCGCCCGCGGAGCCAGTCCGTCGCCGGCGCATATCCGACCGAGCTGGCTGTGGCACAGGATCTGCATGATCTCCGGGTATGACTCGGCCATGCGCGCGCTGAGCCGCACGCCCCCAGCGAGGCGCTCGGCGGGATCATCGACGCCGCGCAGGCGTTCGTCGATGGCTTGGGCGTACTCCTCGAGTGCATCGGCCACGGCTGCGTCGAACAGGTCCGGCTTGCCCGTGAAGTGGTTGTAGAAGGAGCCGAGGCCCACGTCCGCGCGCTCCGCGATGGCATGGATGCTGGCGCTGACTCCACCGGACTCGGCCAGGATCTTCCGTGCAGCGCGGACGAGTGCGTGGCGGGTCTCGGCACGACGGCGTTCGAATCGGTTCCTACGTGGGGCTGGCATCGGCATGCTCCATGAATAAGAGCAGCAGTTCTGATGGATTCATCATTGCACTGCCCACCTCGGGTATCCACCCTGGCCCACCAATCCCGACTCCGCGTTGCGCGATGCGCGATGCGCGATGCGCGATGCGACAGTGCACGACCACATCTGGCGATTTGATCAAATTTGAGGGACTTGACGATGAAGCGTTCGTAACTGACTATCTCATCAGAAGTGGACAAAGTGGTCCAAGGTCGGCAAACGTCGCGCCGGTGAACCACTCAACCATCGGCGAGGCAGCGCGCTCCATCGCACGCCCGTCGCGGCCGGTCACGCCAGGGCGCTCCTCAGACCCCGGCCACCATCACCGTTCCGACACGGCTGCAGATCGGCCCGACGCCGCACATGCCGACGCTGTCTCACACCTCCGCACCGATGGGAAGAACCGGATGACGAAGACCGACCGCACGCCGCTCGCCGAGCCGGTGGGCCCCCGAGAAATCCCCGATGCGGCAATAGCGATGCTCGATACGGAGGGGACCGTGGTGGGGTGGACGCACGCCGCCGAGCAGCTTGTCGGATACTCGGCCGGGGAAGTGGTGGGCCGGTCCGCCGCACACGTGCTGCCGCCCGCTGAGGACGCCCCGAGCGCTTCGGCGTTCGCCGAGCAGTGCCGTGCCCAGGATGGCTGGTCCGGCACCGTGATGGTCCGCCACCGCGACGGCCACGCCATCAAGATGACGCTGCGGATCTCGCTGCTGTGGGGGCAGGACGCCGGCACCCGGTGGCTGGTGTCCGTGACCGACATCGGCACCCTGTCCTCGGGGGCGCCCAACGGAGCTGTGCGGGAGTCGCTCCTGGCCCGCGCACCGATCGGCATCGCCGTCTATGACCCGCAGCTGCGCTGTACCTGGGTGAGCGACGTCATGGAGCGCCACGTTGGCGTACCTCGTGACCGATGGTTCGGACGCCGCCTGAAAGATCTGTTCCCTGGCTTCGAGGCGGAAGCGCTCGAGTCAGTGATGCGGCAGGTGCTGGAGAGCGGCCCCACCAAGGTCCACGAGTACCGGGCGTGGCCGCCGGCGGACCGGGGCAGGGCGCACGTGTTCTCGGCCTCGTTCTTCTGCCTCCAGGACGCGGACGGCAAGGCACTGGGCGTGTGCTCCATGAGCGTGGACGTCACCGGCAACCGGCGGGCCCGGGAGCGCCTGGCCATCCTCAGCGAAGCCAGCACGCGCATCGGCAGCACCCTCGATTTCATGCAGACCGGTCAGGAACTGGCCGACCTTGCCGTGCCCCTGCTGGCCGACATCGCCGTCGTCGACCTGATGGAGTCGGTTCCGTTCGGACTTGAGCCCTCCGCACGGATCGGCACGACGAGCCGCCGCCCTGTGTTGCGCCGTGCCGGCGTGGCCTCCATCGATCTGGGTGTCCTGGAGTTGCCGGCGGTGCGCGAAGAGGTGATCCACGTCCCCGCGACCTCGTCATTCGGCGCCGCCCTGCGCACGGGCAGGTCTCAGCTGGAACCGGTGCTGGACACCTATGCCGGCCCATGGGTCGACCATGATCCGACGCGGGCGCAGAAGATCCGTGACAGCGGGATCCACTCTTTGATGGTCGTACCGATCCGTGCGCGGCGCTGTGTACTGGGACTGGCGGTGTTCGGTCGCTCCGAGGAGCCGACGCCGTTCCAGGAGGACGACCTCCTCCTCGCCGAAGAGCTCGTCACCCGGGCCGCGCTCAGCCTGGACAACGCTCTCCAGTACGCCCGCCAACGCACCGCGGCCCTGACGCTCCAACGCGACCTGCTCCCCCACCATGTGGGAGGCGGCGCCGCCCTTGATGTGGCCTCGCGCTATGTGCCGGCCGACATGGACCATGGCGTGGGAGGCGACTGGTTCGACGTGATCAAGCTGTCTGGCGCCCGGGTGGCCCTCGTCGTCGGAGATGTGGTCGGACACGGCATCAACGCCGCGGCGACGATGGGCCGATTGCGCACCGCCGTCCGCACGCTCGCGGACATGGAATTGCCTCCCCATGAACTGCTGACGCACCTCGATGACACGGTCAGGCGGCTGAGCGAGGAAGATGCCGACGCTCCGGACCAGGCCCCCGCGGCGGTGGGCGCCACCTGTCTGTATGCCGTCTACGACCCGGTCACCCGGCGGTGCACGATGGCGCGGGCCGGGCATCCCCCGCCCGCGATCATCGACCCGCAGGGCCACATCACTTTCCCCGACATGCCCGCCGGGGCCCCGCTCGGCCTCGGCCTCGGTCTGGTCCCCTTCGAGTCCGTGGAACTGGAAGTGCCCGAGGGAACTCTGCTCGCGCTCTACACCGACGGCCTGGTCGAGTCCCGCGACGACGACATCGACGTGGGCCTGGATCGCCTGGGCGCCGCCCTGGCAGAGTCGGGTTCGTCCCTGGAAGACCTGTGCTCTCACGTGATCGAGACCTTGCCCACTCAGTCCCCGGCCGACGATGTCACCTTGCTCCTTGCGCGGACTCACGGACTCGAACCGGCCCAGGTCGCCTCCTGGGACCTGCCGAACGATCCGGCCGCTGTCCGCATCGCCCGGCAGGCAGCCGCCCGTCAGCTCGGCGAATGGGGGCTTGAGCATCTGGTGCCCACCGAGCAGCTGATCGTCAGTGAACTGGTCACCAACGCCATCCGCTACGGCGGCGGGCCGATACGCCTACGGCTCATCCAGCACCAGGTCTTGACGTGCGAAGTCTCCGACAGCAACACCAGCCACCCACGCCCCCGTCATCCCCACACCATCGACGAGAACGGCCGCGGTCTCTTCCTCGTCGCTCAGTTGTCCCGCAGGTGGGGCTCACGCTCCGCAACGGACGGCAAGGTCGTCTGGGCCGAACAAGACCTGCCCTCCAAAGCCGTTGCGATGTGACGCGCTGCCGACCGGGCGGCCGACGGCCGCCACAGCATGCCGATCTCTCCAGCCGCAGGCTCTCGTAAAGGAAAGCAGAGATGGATATGGACAATGTCAAGAACGCCTGCTCGGCAGGCGCCTCCCAAGGATCAGGGCGGAGGGCTCCACGGAGGTCCTCGTCCTGGCGGCCCCTACACGCCACGTCGCCGACCACGAGCAGGGCGCAGCGCTCCTGCGTGCACTGTCCGCACAGAACCGGATCACGATCGCTGTGCACGACACCCCGCACGCGCGGGGATGGTCCCAGCCATGTCGACCTGGGTCCGATGCCGAACCTCTGCTCCTCGCACGCGCGGGAATGGTTCCCAGATCGGTACGATCGTCCCCGACGGGGCTGCCTGCTCCCCGCCCGCTCAGGGATGGTCTCGCGTTGCCGAGCGACAGCGCGGCCGGCCTACATGAAGAACAACGTGCGGGCCCTGGGCAACAGAGCTCTGCTCCCCGCACCCGCGGGGATGTTCCCATGCCGGTGCAGAAGCTTGCCCAGCTTCTCGGCTGCTCCCCACACCCCCCGGGATAGTCCCGAACTCGACGTGCTCGGGCTGGAGACGCCTATGAGGAATCGACCGTGCGGATCCTTGCATGCAACGATGGCCTCCGTGGTCAACTCCTGGCGCGATCACCGTCAGTGGCAGTACATCAATTCCAACCACGTTCGCCACCACCGGACCAGCCGCAACCCCGCACCTCTCACAGCCCTGCCCTCGGAACAGCAAAGCAACTGAGACCGCTGGTCGGGCCCCCCTCCCAAGATCCGGACCATACCCGGACCAACGTCTGCCCATATCCCGCCACACAGCGCATTTATGCTGCTCAGGGCCATGCAGATGGTGTACCACCAGCAGACGAAGAATCTGCTGGCAGACTTCTGCCCTGCCTGTAGTCACTCAACGTGCCCGAAGTAGCCACTTAGACGGACCAGCTTCCGCCCTCAGCACGGATCGCCCTTGGGGAGAATCTGGGGAGTACGGACCGTGCCGGGGAGCACGTGGGGAGAGTCGGCTAGGTAAAGTCACACGACCCTGAAAGACGCTGAAAGACTCATCGCTGCAGGCCATAGGCGGTGATGGCAGCATCGTTGCACGTCAGAGCCATCCGGTGGACAACTTCACGACATATGTCCCGAGGTCGTCGGCCTCGGCGACTCCGGGCACAGACCCTCCGGACCGCAGGGGTGCGATATAGCGGGTTGCGGTGACCTTATTCAGCATTTTCTCAGGCCGTACATCTTTCTAACCTTACAATCCATGACCAACCTCGGACATGCGCAACCAAGGTAATCGACGTGGACAGCTCGCCTCCATCATGATCATGCCCTGTACGACTTCGAAGAACACGGCTCCTCTTCCTCGGGAGGAAGAGGAGCCGTGTTCTCCTCACCGCGGAATGTCCCGCCCGGCCTCAGACCGGGTTGGAGGGCACGGAATCCTGCGGCACGAGGGCCGGTGGGCCGATGCGGGGATCGGTGGGGCGAGGGACGTAGACGGGGGAGTCCGATTGGTAGAAGAGGTCGATGTCGGCTTCCTCCCCGCCGACGATCAGGGTGTCCCACGCACCGCTTTCCTGGAGCGTGCGGAGCGTGGCCGGGTCCAGCGTCAGGAGGTGGTCGCGCAGTTCCTCGTCAGTGGGCATACCGGGGAGACGGGATGCGAGGCGCTCGCGTATCGCGCTCATGCGCTCCAGCAGCGCGTCGAGGGACGCGTGTTCGGGCTCGGAGCCGTCGCCGGGCTCCGGTTCCATGCTGCGGGCGATGATGTCCTTGATGGCGCGGGTGACGCCCTGTTCGTCGGTGGTGACCATGGCGTTCCAGGCCCGGCTCTTGTGCCGGTACTGAAGCATGGACATGGCCGCCTCGTGCCGGATGAAGTCGGCGTCGCGCAGCGGCTTGCCCTGCCAGGTGCGACTGAGGGAGCGGGCGAGCGAAGTGGCCGAGGCGAGACCGCTGTTGAGACCGCGACCCGGCCAGAAGTGGATGGCGTTGGCCGCGTCGCCCAGCAGGAAGCCGTACATGCCGGGGCCCGTCGAGGTCGGGCGGCTCAGCTGCGCCGTGAACCGCGGGCGCTGCACCATGTCCAGTCGGAACGACGTGATCGCGGTGAGGTCGTTCTCGGGCACGCCGAACAGCTTCAGTCCTTCCCGGATCCGCTTCCACAAGGGCGAACTGCGCAGCAGGGCGGGCAGGAAGAGGGTTCCGTGCGTGGGACAGCGGAACTCGTGGTCCTCTTCGCGGCTCATGACGCAGGGGCGAGCGGCGATGCACTCCTCGAAGACCTGACGGACCGGGTCGATGCCGATCACGTTTCGGGCCTCCTCGCGGGTGAGCCGCATGTTCAAGAAGCCTTCGCCGCGCAGCGAGTTGAGAAGAAACCTGTTCTGAGACACGGTCAGCAGGACGCTCATCTGGTCTGACAGCGGGGACTTCACCCGGAGTCCCAGCACCACGTCCTGCAGATGGTCGCCGTCGAGGGAGTAGATCGAGGCGTCGGCCGCGCCGAAGCGGTCGGCGTAGTGCTCCCTCGTGCGGGATCGTCCGCCTTCACAGATCGCCAGGACGTGTTCCTGCGAGAGCCGACTCTGATGCTCCGACGAGTCGAACCGCTCCGTCACCAGCCGGATCGCGGCGTTCTTGTTCGCCAGTTCCAGCAGGCGGTCCTCGACGTAGGCGATCCGGATGTTGCGGGGAGGCAGACCGTCCACGGAGTCCGGTCCGACGGGCCACATCTCCGAATAGTCGTCCGCGTCCTCGAACAGCGCCGACCGTATCTCCTCAGGCAGAGCGAGGTACTGCCGACTCTGGATGGTCACGACCTGCTGGCGACGGACGTTCCCCTGGGTCTCGTCCTTCCAGACGACGGTGGAGCCGTTCTTGATCCACCGCCCTTCGTAGACCGTGATCGAGACCCGCCCGCGCAGCATGTTCTCCAGCGTCAGCGCGAAGGCGAGGCCCACCGGGCCACCGCCGGTGATGGTGACCCTGAGGATGCCGGGGTCCGCGGAGGCGCTCACCCGGGGTGCGTCCAGGTGGGAGAGATCCATCACCGTCTCCATGGCGTCCTGCGACTCGAAGAGGAAGGTCTCCTCACCGATTCGGATGCGGTCGCCGGAGCGCAGTACGTGCCGTGTGATGCGCTGGTCGTTGACGAAGGTGCCGTTGCGGCTGTTGCGGTCGTAGACCACGAAGCCGGCATCCTCCTCGATGATTTCGGCGTGCAGACGGGAGGCGTTGACGCTGACGATCACGACGTCGTTGTCACTCTTGCGACCGAAGGTCAGTGGAGCAGCGCTCAGGACCACGCTTTGACCAGTGAAGGGGCCCGTTTGCCCCAAGATGACCGATGGCACTCATACTCCTTATGAACGACATCCAACTGCGAAAGAGAGGCCGCGTGACGCGGCTGACCCGACACGAGACCGGAGCCTTCACTCAAACGTGAACGTGACCTGGTTTAGTTCGATTCTTGCGACAAATTCGTTCCGCGCCTCGGTGCGGGGCCGTGATCCGGACACCTCGCCGCGCTGCAGGAGAACTCCAGGCACGGGACGGCCGGGACCGAGGGCCGCCCCGATCCACGCACTCGATATGCGGCGAAGAGTGGCGGAATCCTTTCCGCGGCGGCCCGTTGCGACCCTCGGCAACGCGGTCCGAGCCGTCGGTCGGTGCCCGGAAGGCGTGCCTCAGCCCGAACCGGCCTCGCAAGTCAGCGACAGAGGCACCATGTTGGACTTGCCGTGCAAGGGTGCCTTGAGCTCCACGCCGATTTCGCTCTCGAGCTTTCCGGCTTCCGCCCACGTGCTCAGGCTCACCGTGTCCTGCTTGCTGAGTCCTCCGTCATCCGAGAACACCAGCGTCCTCCAGTGCGGATCGGTCACCGAGCCGTCCTTGGACACCCACCGGTAGGAGAACTGGGCCGGCAGCCGGTCCACCGAGAACGTCGCCGTAAAGGTGGGCGCCTGCTCGCTCGGCGGCGGGCACTGTCCCGAGTACGTCGTGTGCGAACCCGTCACCGTCACCCGCACCCCCAGGGTGGCGGAGGCGCCTTGGTCGTCGCCCTGTGTGCTCGAGGCCGTGGCGTTCTCGGCGTTTTTCGAGGCCGAACCCGCCCCTGCGGTGGCCTTGCCGGCGCTCTGCCGATCTCCGCTTCCGTTTCCGTCGTTCATGAGCGCATAGCCCACCCCGGCCAGCGCCAGCACGCACAGGGACACGCCCGCGGCGACGAGCGCGATGCTGCGCCGACTGCGCCGCGCGTCAACCGGGGGGAGGGAGGAGGGGGGTGTTCCCGCGGCGCGCGGAACCGGCACCGCGGGATCCGCGACCGCGGGCTGCGCCCCAGGATCCGCGTCCGCCGCCTGCGCCAGGGAATGCGTGGCCGTGGGCTGCGCCGAAGGATCCGCGACCGTCGCCTGCGCCAGGGAATCAGCGACCGTGGGCTGCGCCAAGGGATCAGCGACCGTGGGCTGCGCCAGGGAATGTGTGACCGTGGGCTGTTCCCCAGGATCCGCGGGAGACGTGCGTGTCGTGGGCTGCGCCGAAACGGTCGGGGAGTCAGAAGGCGGCTGCACGATTCCCGCGTCGGGGACGCCGCCCTGGCAGATGAGCCGCAGGTCCTGTTCCGCCTGCTCGGCAGTGAGACGTTCGTCCGGATCCTTGCGCAGCAGCCCCTCGATGACCGGAGTGAGGGCGCCGGCCCGGCGGACTTGCGGCAACTCCGCGTCCACGATGGCCCGCAGGGTGCTGAGCGGGGTGTTCTGGCGGAAGGGGGAGCGTGCCTCGACGGCCGCGTACAGCAGCACGCCGAGCGACCACAGGTCCGACGCGGGCCCGGACCGCCGGCCCAGCGCCCGCTCCGGAGCCAGGAATTCGGGCGATCCGACGACTTCACCGGTCATGGTGAGCGCGGAATCGCCCTCGATCATGGCGATGCCGAAATCGGTGAGCACCACCCGGCCGTCCTTGGCCATCAGCACGTTGGCCGGTTTCACGTCGCGGTGCAGCACACCGGTCTCATGGGCGGCGTTGAGCGCGGCGAGCACCTCGAGGCCGATGGACGCGGCACGCTGCGGGGAGAGCCGGCCCTCGGCCTTGAGCAGGTCGGCCAGCGACTGACCGCGGACCAACTCCATGACGATCCACGGGCGGCCCTCCTCCATGGCCACGTCGTAGACGGTCACCACGTTCCGGTGCGCCACCCGGGCCGCGGCCCACGCCTCACGCTCCAGCCGCGTGTACATCCGCTCGATGTCGGGCGCCGCCAGTCCGGCAGGCGCCCGGACCTCCTTGATGGCAACCTCGCGCTGCAACACCTTGTCGTAGGCGCGCCACACGGTGCCCATGCCGCCCGCGCCGAGGGGCGAGAGCAGACTGTAGCGGCCGGCAATCACACGCTCGCTGCCCGACTCTTCGGACACGGCGTCCTCATTGGCCATCGGAGCGATTCTCCCTTTCCATACGCAAGCTGCTCGTCAGAGCGCGGACATCGCACTTGGACCATGCACCTGGCCTGCCCGGAAAGCAGGGCACGGACGGAGTGCCCCCACGGTGGAGGAACCCGCGGCGACCCAACGGGCTAATCCGACGGTGATCGTACCGTCGTTTACCGGACGCGGGTGCCGACGTGTGCGCGGCGCCGCCCGGGTCGGATCGCTCCATCATCACGTTCATCTGCCGTCCCCCCGATGTTCGTCTCGCCTTGTCGGCGTGCCGACGGCGGCGACCCCGTTGGTGGTGGGGTGGGGTCTGCCCCAGATCCGTTGGCCGGCACGGGAGTTGAGCTGGTCACTGCCCCCGCCATCAGGACATGTACCCAGCCGAGGAGGAACCCGGCACTAGTAGGGCTTGGTCAGGTCTGTATTGGTGCTGGTATGTCGCGGTGGCAGGTCGGGCAGGCGCCGGTCCAGACCGCGAGCAGTGTCTGTAGCTCGCGGACGACCTGGTAGAGGCTCAGGCCGACGCCGTGTCTTTTGGGGCCCGGGCCAGTCGTTGCAGAGTGCAGAAGGCATGTGCGACAGAGACAAGGGTGACGTGGTGGTGCCAGCCGCCCCAGGTCCGGCCCTCGAAATGGGCCAGGCCCAGGGCCTGCTTCATCTCCCGGTAGTCGTGCTCAATCTGCCAAGCACACTGCACCTATGAATGGGTATCAGGTAGGTGATGTGCCGGTAATCGGGCGTGAGGGGCTGTTGCGGCTGGTCGCGGTGGTCGAGCGGCTGCGGGCTCGGCAGGGTGAAGAGGAGAGCGAGTCGTCGTGGACGACGCAGGGGGCGGCTGCCCCAGAGCCTGGCCCGTCAGGGCCTGGGCGAGGAGGTGTGGGCGGGGCTGCCGGAGGTGAACCGGCTGCTGGCGGTGCGATGGCTGGCGGTGTTGGCGGGCCGGGCTCTGCCGGAGGCGGCAGCTGCACCGTCGGTGAGCGGTGAGGCGGACCGGTCATGACGGCGCTGATGCCGTGGGAGCGGTCTGGGAGCAAGGTGAGCGACCGGCAGCTGACCAGGCTCGCGGTCGTGTATGTGCGGCAGTCGAGCATGCAACAGGTGGCGGATCACCAGGAGTCGACCCGGTTGCAGTACGCGCTGGTGGACAGGGCGGCCTCGCTGGGCTGGCCCGCCTCGCGGGTGGTGGTGATCGATGAGGACCTGGGCCGTTCCGGGGCGAGTACGGTCGGACGCTCGGGGTTCCAGCGCCTGGTCACCGAGATCGGGCTGGACCATGTCGGCCTGGTACTGGGCATCGAGATGTCCCGCCTGGCACGATCGGGGAAGGACTGGTACCAGCTCATCGAGTTGTGCGCCCTGTCCGGTGCGCTGCTGGCGGACACCGACGGGGTCTATGACCCGGCGGAGCACAATGACCGGTTGCTGCTGGGGCTGAAGGGGACGATGGCCGAGGCCGAACTCCATCTGATCAAGCAGCGCATGCAGGCCGGGCGGGTGAACAAGGCCCGCCGCGGAGAACTGGCCGTGCCGCTGCCGATCGGCTATGTGCGCCGGCCGTCCGGCGAGGCGGTCCTCGACCCGGATGAGCAGGCACAGACCGTGGTGCGGCTGGTGTTCAGCAAGTTCGCCGAGCTCGGCACCCTGCACGCGGTGCTGCGCTGGCTGGTCGAGCACGGGATCGAACTGCCCGTCCGGTTGCGCAGGGGCCCCGACAAGGGCGAGCTGGAGTGGCGGCGGCCGAACCGGATGACGCTCCAGTGCATGCTGCACAGTCCGGTCTATGCCGGGATCTACGCCTACGGACGCCGCAGGGTCGAGCACCGCCGACAGCAACCGGGACGCCCCTCCACCGGCAGGGTGGTGCGCGGTGAGGACGAGTGGCTGGTGTTCATCCCCGACGCACTGCCCGCCTACCTCACCATCGAGCAGTACCGGGCCAACCTGGCCCGGCTCGCGGCCAACGCCGCCCGGGCCGAGACCCCCGGCACGGTCCGCGGCGGCCCCGCGCTGCTGGCCGGGCTGGTCAAGTGCGGCCGCTGCGGCAAGCGCATGACCGTGCGCTACCACCAGCACGCGGGCAGCACCCGCCCCGACTACGTGTGCGCCCGGCAGATGACCGACTACGGATCCGGGGAGCGCTGCCAGGCACTGAACGGGGCCTGCGTGGATGCCTTCGTCACCGCCCATGTCCTGGCCGCGCTGGCCCCGGCCGCGCTGGAGGTCTCCTTACACGCGGCTGAGCAGGTCCTGGCCGAGCGGGCCGAGCTGGAGAAAATCTGGTCCCAGCGGCTGGAACACGCCGCGATCAGCGCCGACCGGGCCCGACGCTGTTACCGCCTCGCCGAGCCCGAGAACCGCCTGGTCGTACGGCAGTTGGAAAAGGACTGGGAGCAGGCCCTTGCCGCCCAGCAGACCCTGCAGGAGGAATACGACCGCTTCACACTGACCCGTCCATGCACCCTCACCGCCGCCGAGCAGCAGGCCATCACCGCGCTGGCCGACGACATCGAGGGCCTGTGGAGTGCGCCGACGACCACCGCCACCGACCGCAAAGAGATCATCCGCGCGCTCGTGGAGCAGGTCACCGTCACCGTGCTGGGCACGAGCGAACGGGTCACCGTCACCATCACCTGGGCCGGCGGGAGGACAACCACGGGCGAGACCGCCCGCCCCGTCGCCCTCCTGCAACAACTCAGCTACTTCCCGCAGATCAAGGAGCGTGTCCTCGAGCTGGCCGGGCAGGACCACCGCGCCGAGGCGATCGCCCGGCGCCTGCACGCGGAGGGCTTCCGCCCGGCCCGCGGACGCGGAGACCGGATCAGCGCCAGCGCGGTCAAGGAGATCCTGCGCGAACTCGGCTGCCTGCCACCCGCCCGCACCCGGCCGGCCCCGCCACCCGGCGAAGCACCCGGCCACGATGAGTGGTGGCTGGAAGACCTCGCCGCCGAACTCGACATGCCCGCAGTCACCCTCTACTCGTGGATCTACCGCGGCTGGGTGAACGCCCGCAAGGAGTCCCGGCGCCCCTACCGGTGGATCCTCCACGCTGGACCCACCGAACTCGCCGAACTCCGCGAGCGACGCACCCGCCCGCCCGGCTGGTACACCCGACTCCGCTGGACCGACACCGACCCACGAATCCCGGCCCAAGACGAAGATCAAACAGCCAGTTCCCATTTATGAGTGCACTGTGGTTGACACATCTCGATGCGCCAGCGGAGCTTGGCGAGCCGGACCAGCGTGGTCAGAGGCATGCCGGAGGGCAGGTCGGACAGCCAGAACTGCACCGGCTCGCTCTCACCGGCAGGCCATTCGGCCAACAGCCAGCACTCTGGCAGCTCCGGGCCGTTGGTGGCCTGCCGAACCTCGCGTCCGGCAGGCCGGATGCGCAAGGCCACGAAGCGGGAGTACATCCGCTTGCGGCCGGAGCGGCCGGTGCCAGGCCGGGAGCCTTCACGCCACTGCACCGGCCGAGCTGCCTTCCGCCCCGCCGCGATGACCAACTCCTTCACCGACCGTGGCTTGTCGGGATACTTGGCCACCGGCGGGCGTCCGGTCCCGGAGTACGGCTCGGCCACCGGCACCGCGTCGGCGGGCTGAGCCGACAGCGTGGTGGAGATCCCCACCACGTAATTCAGGCCGCGGGCCTGCAGTCCGTGGCGGAACGCGGCAGCGTCGCCGTATCCGGCGTCCGCGACGGCCAGCGGCACCTCGATCCCCCACGAGCGGGTCTCGTCGAGCATGTCCAGGGCCAGCTGCCACTTCTCCACATGCCCGACATCGTCCGGGATGCCGCAGGCGGTGCGGCGGGCGATCTTGTCCGCATCGGCCTTCGGTGAGGCGGGATCCCAGGTCCGGGGCAGGAACAGCCGCCAGTTGACCGCCGCCGAGGCGGTCTCGGACGCGAGGTGGACCGAGACGCCGACCTGGCAGTTGGTGACCTTGCCCGCGGTGCCGGTGTACTGCCGCGACACGCATGCCGAGGCAGTCCCGTCCTTGAGGAACCCGGTGTCGTCGAAGACCAGGGCTTCCGGCCCGATCACCTTCTCCATCCGCCAGGCGAGCTGGGCCCGGATATGTGCCGGGTCCCAGGGGCTGGTGGTGATGAAGTTGGCCAGTGCCTGACGATTGCCGTCCTCCCCGAGCCGGGCGGCCATCGGCTCGACCGACTTACGCTGCCCGTCGGTCAGCAGCCCCCGCAGATAAACCTGCCCCCACCGGCGCTGATCCTTGCGCGCGAACGGCTCGAACACCTCCGCCGCGAACGCCTCCAACTCACCACGCACCACAGCAATCTCGTCCGGAGTCACACACTCTCAACGCCACACCGGGCCGACAGGACACGCACCACCACAACCGACCTGACCAAGCCCTACTAGGCGCGCGCCAGCGGATTCGGCAGCGGGAGGTAGCGGGCGTCCGCGCCGTCCGCGCCCGTCCAGCGGAGCAGCAGATTCGTCTTGCCGGGGAGCGTGGGGGCGGCGAGCAGCTCGGCGATCTCGTGCGCGATCCCGGGCAGGCCGTGCCGGGCCAACTCGGTCCGTACGGCGGGCCACGGGTCCCAGCCCGGGTGGTCCTCCGCGAGCAGGGCGGCGAGTTCCGACACGTTGTTGACGATCAGGCAGTAGACCAGCCGCTCCCATCCGGCGGCCCGGTCCACGTCCGTGAGCAGCTTCACGCCCTCCGCGTCCCGGAACAGCGCCTGCACGGGGATGCCGTCGGCGTCCACGGCCACCACCGTGTTCTGGAGGTGCGCCTCGATGACGACGCCGTGCAGCGCGAAGGCCGCAAGGGCCGGCGGTACGACCTGGCGCAGATACGCCGTCCACCAGGCGGACGGGTCGGTGAGACCGTCGAGGGGACCGCCCTCGAAGCGCTCGACGAGGGCGGCGGCGAGGAGCGGGGTCGCGCCGGGGACGACGTGCTCGCGCAGCCCGTCGCGGACGAGGACCGCGAGTTCTTCGAAGGCGAAGTCGGCGGTGCGGTAGCCGCGGTCGCTCAGCCAGGCGGCGCCCGCACCGGTGGTCGCGAACGCGGCGGCTGTCGCCTCGTCGGTGCGGCGCAGTTTCAGCAGGTCGTGGCGCCACAACCGGCGGATGTCGTTGGTGATGCGCACGTCGAGGCTGAACTTGACGAAGACGTCGTCCTCGGGGGCGTAGAGCGTGCGGATGGCTGCCGTCGGCCACAGCGGGCGCGCGGTGCGGCCCAGGCGGATCAGCCGGCCGTCCGCGAAGGCCTCCCGGATCTCCGGGCGAGCGCCGACCATGTCGAGCTGCCAGGGGTGGGCCGGAAGCAGCCGGTAACCCTCCGGAGCCGGCCCGAAGTCGTCGAGCGCCGAGGTGTCGCCCTCCTCGACGACCGCGTCCTCCCGCACGCCGAGCAGCTCCAGCGGGAAGCGGGCGTACGCCTCGGGCGCGTAGGGCAGCCAGCCGGTGACGGGGCCACCGCCTCGGGCCTTGGGCGCGGGGTGGTACGGGTGCCCGGTGATCAGGGACTGCTCGGAGCGGATGTACGGGTCCGCGGGCGGCGTCGCGTGCAGGCGGGCGGCGAGCAGCGCGGCCACCGCGTCCCGGCTGTCGATCATCTCGGCGGGCAGCTCGTGGTTGGACAGACCGGTGGATCCGCGCAGTTCCTCGGTGGTGAGTTTGACCAGTTCGGCGTGGGTGAGCCGGTGCCATGCCCCGTCGGCGTACACCTCGGGCGCCACGGGCCTGCGCGTCACCCGCACCCGCAGCAGCCGCCCACTGGAGCGGAGCCGGAACACACCGGAGCCCCCGGCGACCCGGCCGGGGTCCGCTGCGGGCACCCCCACCTCCCGCAGCAGACAATTGAGCAGCGGCGCGGCGGCGTACGCGTCGGCGGCCTCTTCTATGTCGTCCCTGGGGGGCATGGAATCCACGCGATCCATTCGTTCCATACGGTGCACTGGTGATCAGTATGTCTGTCGGCGCGGGCGACCGCGACGCACAGTCCCCGTACCCAAGGAGCCCGACCGTGCACCGTCCTCCCACGCCCGACGCCGAGGCAGCGCTCGCCGACGAGCTGAGCGCCGTACGCCCCGCCCTCTCGGCGCCGTACGCGGCCGGGCTCCCCGGCGCCCGGGCGGCCGTGCTGAGCCGTCTGTGGCGTGCGCTGGCGTATGAGCCCATGCCGTGGATCGCGCACCGCGAGCCGGGGGCCGACGGGCTCACGCTCCACCTCACCGACGGCCGGAGGCTGTACGGCCCGCGCCCGGATCCGTACGCGACCACCACATACGTCACCGAGGTCCGGCTGGACGACACGGCGTACGACCGTCCGGCGCGGCTCATGACGACCCTCGCCGTCCCCCACGCCGCCGCCTTCGCGGCCGAACTCGACCACAGCGTCGCCTCGTTGGCCCTCTCCCGCGCCGACCAGGCCGCCGCCGGCCGGGAGCCTACGACCGGCTGGGAGTGGGAGCAGCGGGTGGTCGACGGACACCCGTACCACCCCAACTGCCGTTCGCGTCCCGGCTTCTCCGCGGCCGAGCAGCTCGCGTACGGGCCGGAGCACCGGCCGGTGGTGGAACTGGGCCTGGTGGCCGTCGACGACTGTCTGGTCCGGGGCGAGTGGCCCAAGTGGCTGCGGGACGAGGACCGTATCCTGATCCCGGTCCACCCCTGGCAGACGGCGCATGTCCTGCGTGCCGCGCCCCAGGAGGTCGTCCCCGCACACCCGTTGATGTCGCTGCGCACCCTCGCCCTCCCCGACGGGCCGCACATCAAGACCGCGCTGAGCGCCCGGCTGACCTCCTCCGTGCGGGACATCTCGGTCTACTCGATCGAGACGTCGGCGACGGTGTCGGCGTTCGCGGAGGACATGGCGGCCCGCACGGACGGCCTGCTGCACGTCACCCGCACCCTGGGCGCCGTCACGGCCCACTCCCCCGACCTGGCGGCGGTGCTGCGCGAGTCCCCGGACGTGTACGCGCACCTGGGCGAACGCGTCCTGCCGGTGGCCGCCCTCGCGACCACCGAGCTGCCCCGGTCGGCCGCCTGGCTGGCCGACCTCACCCGCCTCGCGCTCACCGTCTGTCTGCGGCTGCTCGACCAGGGGGTGGCCCTGGAGGCACACGGCCAGAACCTCCTGGTCGTACTGTCCGCCACCGGCGCCCCGGTCCGGCTCGTCTACCGCGATCTGGCCGACATCCGCGTGAGCCCGGCCCGGCTGGCCCGGCACGGCATCCCCGTGCCGGCGCTGTCCGGACGGATCGTCACGGACGACGTGACCACCCTGCGCCGCAAGATGTTCGGCTCGCTGATCGGCGGCACACTGGGGGCGACCGCGGGATCCTCGGCGGTGCTGCGGGAGGCCCTGGAGACGGTCGTACGGGATCTGCCGCGCACCCCGGACCTGGCTGCACTGCTCGAAGAGCCGTTGCCGACCAAGGCGTTGACCTTGATGCGGCTGTCTCCCAAGACGCCCGGGGACAGTTGGGCGCAGCTTCCCAACCCGTTCGCCACCCAATAGTTCGTAGATCGTTTTGAAGCCCGGCACCTTTGATCAATAGGATCCGGCGATGATCACAAGACAACGGCTGGCGGCAGGAGTCTGCGCCCTGCTCGCCGCCCTGACGGCCGGGATCGCCTTCCCGACCGGAGCGGTCGCCGACGAAACGGCGGAGCAGGCCGCTCCCAAGGTCGAACTCGTGCTGGACGTCAGCGGTTCGATGCGGGCGCGCGACATCGACGGCGGGTCGCGCATGTCCGCGGCGAAGCAGGCGTTCAACGAGGTGCTCGACGCGACACCCGAGGAGGTCCAGCTCGGCATACGGACCCTCGGCGCCAACTACCGCGGCAACGACCGCAAGACGGGCTGCAAGGACACCGCCCAGCTGTACCCGGTGGGCACACTGGACCGCACGGAGGCGAAGACCGCCGTCGCGACCCTCACGCCCACCGGCTGGACGCCGATCGGTCCCGCGCTGCTCAAGGCGGCCGACGACCTCGACGGCGGCAACGGCACCCGGCGGATCGTGCTGATCAGCGACGGCGAGGACACCTGCCAGCCGCTCGACCCATGCGAGGTGGCCCGCGAGATCGCCGCCAAGGGCATCGGGCTCACCATCGACACCCTCGGGCTCGTGCCCGACGCCAAGACCCGCGACCAGCTCAGCTGCATCGCGGACGCGACCGGCGGCACGTACACCTCGGTCCAGCACAAGGAAGAACTCACCGACCGCGTGGGTCAGTTGGTGAAGCGTGCCGCCGACCCGGTGGTGACGCCGGTCGCCGTGGAGGGCGCCGCCGCCTGCACGAGTGCCCCGACGCTGAAGTCCGGGCTGTACACGGACCGCGAGGAGTTCGGGCAGCACCGCTACTACCGCGTGGACGTCAAGCCGGGCCAGGAGCTGCGCGCCTCGGTGAGCGTCGCGGCCGACCGCGAGGTCAACCCGGACTACGGGGTGTTGCTGCGCGCGGTCACCGTGCACGGACGTGAGATCGTGCGCGGCGAGGCGGCGGGCAACGGCCGTACCGACGCCATCTCCACCGGTCTGCGCTATCCCAAGGCCGAGAGCGACGACGAGAACGCCCCCGCAGAGACCGTGTGCCTTCAGGTGTCCAACTCCTTCTCGGCGGCGAGCGGCGTGAAGACCGCGCCGGGCATGCCGGTGGAGCTGACGGTGGACGTCGTGGACGGACCGGACCAGGCGAGCGACGTGGCCTCCTTCGGCCTCGGCCGCGGCTGGTGGCTGCTCGGGGCCCTCGTGCTCACCGGCTTCCTTGCGGGTGTGCTGTGGGGCTGGGTCTCGCGCCTGCGGATCGCGGTCTGGAGGACCAACTGATGCGTGTCAGAAGAGTGTTGAGCACCGCCCTGCTGCTGCTCGGGATCGCCGCGGCGCCCGCCGCGGCCGACTCCTCGCCCTCCGCGAGCCCCTCGGGCGACAGCGCCGCGCCGACCCAGGCCGGCACGTCGTTCCGTACGGCGACCGAGATCAAGCAGGGCCAGCAGGCCACCGCCAGCGGGTCCACGGGCGACTACCTGTACTGGTCGTTCCCCGCGGACGCCGGGCAGCGGCCCACCGTGAAGGCGACGGTGAAGCTCCCGGAGGCCTCCACGCGGCACGCCGGCCAGACCTGGCAGCTCGACGTATACGACGGGCTGCGACGCCGCCAGGCCTGCCAGTACGGGGCACAGACACGGACGGCGGCACAGGACGCGGCCACCGTGGAACTGGCCTGCACCCTGCGCACGGTCCGTTCCTGGTCGGAGACCTGGGCCAACGACCCGCTGCCGGGCACGTACTACGTCCGGCTGACCGTCACCGGGCTCCAGGCCTCCGACCTGGGTCTGCCGATCGGGGCCGAGGTCAAGGTCGACTCCAAGGACATCGGCGGGTCGGCGGCGGTGGACGGTTCGCTGGCGAAGCCGCTGGTGCCGGGCATCGCGACGAGCGCCGAGAAGTCCGACTCCGGCTCCGGTTCGTCGACGGCCGCGCTGTCGTCCATCGAGCCCGACGACGGCTGGGCCTCCGGCTGGTGGTCCGACCGCTGGGTGTGGACCGCGATCGGCGGCATCCTCGCGGCGCTCGCGGGCATCGGCGGGTACGCGCTGACCCGGGGGTCCGGGCGGCCTTCCCGGGTGCCGCCGGGCGCCTAGTCACACGTAGGCGTCCGTGACGGCTCCGTGACGGCGAAGGCCCGCCGTGCCCCCTCGGCACGGCGGGCCTCGTCCCCCGCCCGGGTTGCCGCCGTCGTAACGGCACTCGAACCAGCTGGGGTTGGCAACTGGCCCCTGCTCCATCGGAGTGATGGTTCAGGGCCTCCCCGTCGCCTCTGGCCGTACTCACATGGCCAGGTCGCCTAGGGAGCTGGCCTCCCGGGAACGGACCACGCACAGGATGTGTGTCGCCGCCCCGGGGATGAGTACGCCGGGGACCAGTGCGCCCAACACCGTTCGGGGCGTGCGGCTGATCGGGCTCACACCTGCTCGGTCCAAAGGAACGGTTGGAGTACATGTGGCCGACGATGCGCGGCGTGCCACGGCTGCGGGACCCGCGGGGGCACCGGCGTCAGTCCCCGCGGAGCACCTTGGCCAGGGTGCTCTCCCCCGTGACCTCGATACGTCCGTCACGCACCGCGTCCAGCACGGTCGAGGTCCCGCGGCTCACATCCGTGCAGGTTCCGGTGTCGAGGCCGAGCCGGACGTCCGGCTCCTCCGGGGCGGGCCCGTCCCCGTACACGGGCCCCTCCTCGGCGCCCAGCCACACATGGAACTCACCCTCCTCCAGGCGGACTTCGACCAGCCCTGTAGCACCCTCCCACGCCAGGCCCCGCAGCAGCGGCAGCGCGAACCAGTGCGCCCGTACGGCGTCCGTGGCTCCGCGCTCGCCCAGCGAGGGCGCGCCCCACTCGCCGAGCGCCTGCAGCACGGGCAGCAACTCCCGCCCCCGGCCGGTGAGTTCGTAGACGTACGCGGCGCCCGGCGGCGGCAGCCGGCGCCGGGTCGTCAGTCCGTCGCGCTCCATGTCCTTGAGTCGGGAGGCGAGGACGTCCGTGCTCACGCCCGGCAGATCCGCGTGCAGATCGGTGTAGCGGCGCGGCCCGCCGAGCAGCTCGCGGACGATCAGGAGGGTCCAGCGGTCACCGACGGCGTCGAGCGCGCGGGCCGCGGAACAGTACTGGTCGTAGCTTCGGCGAGGTGACATGCGACGCAGTCTAGACATGTTGTTGGACTTTCCAAGCACTCACTTGGTAAAACCAAGCAACACCACGAACCGGAGGGCACAGCGCATGGAGTTCCGGCAGTCGAGCAAGCTCAGCGAGGTCTGTTACGAGATCCGCGGCCCGGTGATCGAGCAGGCCGACGCACTGGAGGCGGCAGGCCACAGCGTGCTGCGCCTCAACACCGGCAACCCCGCGCTCTTCGGTTTCGAGGCGCCGGAGGAGATCCTCCAGGACATGATCCGGATGCTGCCGCAGGCGCACGGCTACACCGACTCGCGCGGCATCCTCTCCGCCCGCCGCGCGGTCGCCCAGCGCTACCAGGAACGGGGCCTCGATGTCGGCGTGGACGACGTCTTCCTCGGCAACGGTGTCTCCGAACTGGTCTCCATGGCGGTCCAGGCGCTGGTGGAGGACGGCGACGAAGTCCTCATCCCCGCCCCGGACTTCCCCCTCTGGACGGCCGTCACGACCCTCGCGGGCGGCAAGGCGGTCCACTACCTCTGCGACGAACAGTCGGACTGGTACCCGGACCTGGCCGACATGGAGTCGAAGATCACCGACCGCACCCGCGCGGTCGTCATCATCAACCCCAACAACCCGACCGGCGCGGTCTACCCCCAGGAGATCATCGAGGGCATCCTCGACCTCGCCCGCCGGCACGGCCTGATGGTCTTCGCGGACGAGATCTACGACCAGATCCTCTACGACGACGCCGTCCACCACTCGGCCGCGGCGCTCGCCCCTGACCTGGTGGTCCTCACCTTCTGCGGCCTGTCCAAGACATACCGGGTGGCGGGCTTCCGCTCGGGCTGGCTGGTGGTGACGGGCCCCAAGCAGCACGCCCGCAACTACCTGGAAGGCCTGACCATGCTGGCCTCCATGCGGCTGTGCCCCAACGCGCCCGCCCAGTACGCCATCCAGGCCGCGCTCGGAGGCCGCCAGTCCATCCACGAACTGACCGCGCCCGGCGGCCGCCTCCACGAACAGCGCAACCGGGTCTGGGAGAAGCTCAACGAGATCCCGGGCGTCTCCTGCGTCAAGCCCAAGGGCGCGCTGTACGCCTTCCCGCGCATCGACCCCGAGGTACACAAGATCCACGACGACGAGAAGTTCGTCCTGGACCTCCTCCTCCGCGAGAAGATCCAGGTCGTCCAGGGCACCGGCTTCAACTGGCCCCGCCCCGACCACTTCCGCATCCTCACCCTCCCGCACGCCGACGACCTGGACGCGGCGATCAGCCGGATCGGACGGTTCCTGGGCGGGTATCGACAGTAGGGCCGCCGTATGGCGCACTCCGACCTGCGGACCGCCGGGGGCGATGACACCGTACGGAAGGAGTGACAGGACCGGAGAAGGGTGTCGGCCATGGGTGACCTGCTGCTCGTGCGGCACGGCGAGACCGAGTGGTCCTTGTCCGGGCGACACACCGGGTCGACCGACATCCCGCTGACGGAGAACGGCCGCGAGCAGGCCAAGCGGCTGGCCCCGCTGGTCGCCTCGCACCACATCGCGGCGGCGTTCGTGAGCCCGATGCAACGGGCGCGGGAGACGGCGCGGCTGGCCGGGGTCGAGGGGGCGCGGGTGGACGCGGACCTGTGCGAGTGGGACTACGGCGGGTACGAAGGGGTCACGACCGTGGAGATCCACCGGACCCGACCCGACTGGTTCCTGTTCGACGACGGCGTCGCGCCGGGGCCGCCGGAGCATCCCGGGGAAAGCCCGGAGCAGGTCGGGGCGCGGGCGGAACGGATGCTCGCCAAGGTCGACGCGGCGCTCGCCGAGGCGGAGGGCAGTGTCGTCCTCATCTCCCACGGGCACTTTCTGCGGGTGCTGACCGCGCGACGGCTGGGGCTGCGGGCTTCGGACGGCGCGTTGTTCCAGCTCGCCACCGGGACGATGAGCCGGCTCAGCACCGAGCATCGGCGGCATGTCGTCGCCGGCTGGAATGTCAGACCCCCGTCGTAGTCTTCGAGTGGGCCGGGAATGGGGTCGGCCCATCGGGGGCGTCGTCCTTCGGCTGCGGAAAGGGGTGCCGTCATGACACGACCGCCGACCGTCGCGCAGCGGCGTGTCATCGATGCGGCGGACCCGGTGACCGGGCGGCTGAAGGGGACGGACGCGCAGCTCGCCGCGCTGGTGAAGCGGGGGCTCGCCTTCCGGCATCCGCGGCCGCCGCACGCCCACTTTCTGACGCCCGCCGGGCACCGGATACGCGAGACGCCCGAGCCGGCGGCGGCCCCTGAGCCTCCCGCCGCCACCTCCGACTCGGGCGTGTTCACCGCGCGGATCGGCGGCGAGGACAACGCCGTTGGCGGTTCCTCCCGCACACGTGAGGTGCACAGTGCTTGGCAGGGGCTGCTGGAGCTGCGGCGGATGACCAATCGGGACGGGGCGGTGGACCGTCCGTGCGGGTGGGAGCGTACGCATCTGGTGCAGGCCGCCGCGCTCGCCCTGGAGGCCGCCGGGCACGACCCCGCGGCGGCGGAAGGCCCCGGCTATCGGGTGCGGGCGACTCCGCAGCCGGAGGCCGTCGCCGTGCGCGAGCCGGACATCGAGGCGCTGCGGGCCTGCGCGGCGACGCTGGAGAAGGCCGGCTGGCAGGTCGGCGAGCACACGGAGGCGCGTACGGGAGCGCGGTATGTGCTTGCCTCACCCCGGCGGGCATGAGGTCCCTCGATCCCCTTCCACCCCTCAGTAGAGTGGCGTCCGTTCCGGCCGTCGTACGCACGGTCGAAGAAGGGAATGCCGTGGCTGAGCCGTTTTCCGTGCCCGTGACCGTCCGCGGGTACGAGACCGACGTCCAGGGTCATCTGAACCAGAGCGTGTATCTGCAGTACGCCGAACACGCCCGCTGGTGCTTACTCGATGCGGCCGGGATAGGCCAGACCGATCTGATCTCCAAGGGTGTGGGACCGGTGACCCTGGAGACGACGATCCGCTATCTGCGGGAGTTGCGTGCGGGGGACCGGACCGAGGTGACCTGCGCGTTCACCTGGGGCGAGGGCAAGACCTACCGGATCGGGCAGACGATACGGAAGGCGGACGGCACGGTGGCTGCCGAGTTCACCGCGGTGGGTGGGCTGCTGGACCTCAAGGAGCGCAGGCTCGTCGCGGACCCCCGCGTGTACTTCCGCGCGCTGGCCGCCGATCCGGGCGTCTTCGGCCTCTGAGACCACCCCGCGGCGCGCGGTCTACGCGTCCAGCAGCTCCGGGCTGTGCTGAGCGTCGTAGGCGGCGCGCGACTCGGCGATCGTGACCCGGTGCCGCTCCGCCCAGTCCGTCAGGGACAGCAGAGTGGCGTGCAACTCGGCGGCCACCGGCGTGAGTTCGTACTCGACCTTGGGCGGGACCGTCGGGTGGACGGTACGGGTGAGGAGTCCGTCGCGCTCCAGATTGCGCAGCGTGAGGGTCAGCATGCGGCGGCTGATGCCCTCGATGCTGCGCTCCAGTTGGGTGAAGCGGATCGGGCCGTGCGCGGCGGCCACGATGATCTGAACGCTCCATTTCCCGGCGACCCTGTCAAGAACCTCGCGGACCGGGCACGCCTGCGCGTGCACGACCTGCGGGGTAACACCGGTGTTCCCTTGGGACATTGAGGTGCCTCCTTATACCGATCTCCATGGTCACTCACGATGTACCCCGTTACAAGTCGTGCACCTATGGAAACGCGTCGTATACGCGGTCGCACATATGGAGGTCGTCGTCATGCCGTTCCGGACCGAGTCACCGTCCGAGCCGCCGGTACCCCGAACCTACTCCCGCTGGGCCTCGCTCGTCGTCCTGTGCGCGGGCACCCTGATGACGATCCTGGACGGGAACATCGTCACCGTCGCGATGCCCGCGATCCAGAGTGATCTGGGGTTCTCGGGGCCGGGGCTCGCCTGGGTGGTGAACGCGTATCTGATCCCGTTCGGCGGGCTGTTGCTGCTCGTGGGCCGGCTCGGTGACCTCGTGGGGCGCAGGCGGATGTTCGCCGCCGGGCTCGTGCTGTTCACGGCGGCGTCCGTGCTGTGCGGGGTCGCCACCGGCCGGGGCCTGCTGGTCGCGGCCCGCGCTCTGCAGGGTGTCGGCGGGGCGATGACCTCGGCCGTCGTCCTCGGCATGCTGGTCGCGCTCTTCCCCGAACCGCGCGAACAGGCCCGCGCCATCGCGGTGTTCAGTGCGGTCGGCGCGGCGGGCGGGGCACTCGGCACGTTCCTCGGCGGGGCGCTGACCCAGACGGTCGGCTGGCACTGGATCTTTCTGATCAACCTGCCGATCGGAGTGGTCGCGTGGCTCGCCGCGATCCGGATCCTCGCCCCGGACCAGGGAGTCGGGCTCGGCAAGGGCGCCGACTATCCCGGGGCCGCGCTGGTCACGGGCGCGCTGATGCTGACGGTGTACACGATCGTCGGCGCCGGCGACCGGAATCCGGGGACCACGCTCACCCTGGCCGTGGTCACGCTCGGTCTCTACGTCGGCTTCGTCCTGCGTCAGGCGCGGGCCGCCCGTCCGCTGCTGCGGCTGCGGCTCTTCCGCTCCCGCGCCCTGAGCGGCGCCAACGGGGTGCAGATCCTGATGGTCGCGGGGATGTTCGGCTTCCAGTACATCGGTGCGCTCTACCTCCAACGCGTACTCGGATACAGCGAGTTGGCCACCGGCACCGCGTTTCTCCCGGCACCGATCGCGATCGGGGTGCTGATGCTGACCCTGTCCGCGCGGACGATCGCCCGGTTCGGACCGTACCGGGTGCTGCTCGCCGGGCTCGTCCTCATCACCGGGGGCATGGCCCTGCTGAGCCGGGCCCCGGCCGACGGCTCGTACGTCGCCGACGTGCTGCCGGCGATGCTGCTGCTCGCCGCCGGTTTCGCGGCCGCGATGCCCGCGGTGACGGGGCTCGCCATGACGGGCGCCCGGGAGGAGGACGCGGGACTGGCCTCCGGGCTCTTCAACACCACGCAGGTGGTGGGTGGTTCGCTGGGGCTGGCCGCGCTGACCACGTTGGCGGCGAGCCGTACGGAGCGTCTGACCGGCGGGGGTGAGGGGGCCGTGGCGGCCATGGCGGACGGATACCGGCTCGCGTTCACGGTGGCCACGGGGATCGCGCTGACGGCCCTGGTCCTGGCGGCGGCGATCCTGCGACCGGGACGGGGACACGTCCCGCACATCTCCACCGCCCGGCCCACGCCCTTGATGACGCGCCTCTCCCCTCGCAACCGGTCCTGACCAGGACTGCCGGCTCAGACCCTGCCCCAGAGGCACCCGGCAGCCGTGGAGGGAGCGTCAACTCGGTCTCGTTGCGCGGGTGTACTCCGTCCGGAATCTCTGGTAGGAAACTTTCCTAACAGTAAGTGGACGCAACACTCCCCTCATCGGAGGTACCGTGCACACCCCCCACATACGTCCCCAGCTCCACACCTCGCGGCGCACACTGCTCACGCTGATCGGAGCCTCGCTGGTGGCAGGCCCCCTCCTCGCGACCCGGTCCCAGGCCGCCGCCTCAGGCGGTCTGGACGACCCGGCGAAGAAGGAGATCGCGATGAAGCTGGTCTCCAGCGCGGAGAACTCCTCGCTGGACTGGAAGGCGCAGTACAAGTACATCGAGGACATCGGTGACGGGCGCGGCTACACGGCCGGCATCATCGGCTTCTGTTCGGGCACCGGCGACATGCTGGACCTGGTCGAGCTGTACACCCAGCGCAAGCCGGGCAACGTCCTCGCCAAGTACCTGCCCGCCCTGCGCAACGTGAACGGCAGCGACTCGCACCAGGGCCTGGACCCCGGCTTCCCCGCCGACTGGCGCAAGGCCGCCCAGGACACCGCGTTCCAGCAGGCCCAGAACGACGAGCGGGACCGGGTCTACTTCAACCCCGCCGTCGCCCAGGGCAAGACCGACGGCATCGGTGTCCTCGGCCAGTTCACCTACTACGACGCCATCGTGATGCACGGCGACGGCAGTGACAGCACCAGCTTCAGCAACATCCGCAGGCGTGCCCTGGCCAAGGCCAAGCCGCCGGCCCAGGGCGGCGACGAGGTGACGTATCTGAACGCCTTCCTCGACGCGCGCGTCTGGGCGATGAAGCAGGAGGAGGCCCACTCCGACACGACCCGGGTCGACACCGAACAGCGGGTGTTCCTGCAGAAGCGGAACCTGAATCTCGATCCGCCACTGAACTGGAAGGTGTACGGGGACAGCTACCACATCGGCTGAGACCGAGACCCGGCCCCGGGGGCGGATCACCCGGCCCCCGGGGCGCGGATCCTGGCCCGGACCGCTACGCGCCCACCGCCGCGGGGCCGGGACCGGTGCGCCGGTCCACGATCTCCTCACCCGGCTCCATCGGGGCCGTGACCTCGTCGTCGTCCCGGTTTCGGCCCAGGTGGTTGAAGACGAGGTTGAGCACGACGGCCGCCAAGCACCCCGTGGAGATCCCCGAGTCCAGGACGATCCGCGCGGTCTGGGGAAACGCGTGGTAGAAGTCCGGCGCGGTGATCGGGATGATCCCGACGGCCAGCGACACGGCGACGATCAGGACGTTGTTGTCCTTCTCCAGGCCGGCCCTGACCAGGGTCTGGATGCCGCTGGCCGCGACCGAGCCGAACAGGACGACGCCTGCCCCGCCGAGGACCGGGCGCGGTACGACGGCGATCAGCGACGCGGCCATCGGGCACAGGCCCATCAGCACCAGGAAACCGCCGCCGGTGGCGACGACGTACCGGCTGCGGATCCGCGTCATCGCGACCAGCCCGATGTTCTGCGCGAAGGCGCTGCACATGAAGCCGTTGAAGAGCGGGCTGAGGGCCGAGCCGAGGGTGTCGGCGCGCAGGCCCGCCGCGATGGTCCGCTCGTCGGCGGGACGCTCGACGATCTCGCCCAACGCCAGCATGTCCGCGGTCGATTCGGTCATCGAGACCACCATGACCACACACAGCGAGAGGATCGCGGCGAGCTGGAACTGCGGGGCGCCGAAGTGGAACGGCGTCGGGAAGCCGACCACGTCCGCTTCGGTCACCGGACCGAAGTCCGTGACACCGAACGGGATCGCCACGAGCGTGCCGATGACCAGGCCGAGCAGCACGGCGATCTGCTTGACGAAACCGCGGGTGAAGCGGCGCAGCAGCAGCACGAGCACGAGCGTGGCCGCCGCGAGGCCCAGGTAGGTCGGCGAACCGTAGTCGTGCGCCGCGGGATCGGGTCCCTGCGCCCAGCCGAAGGCGACCGGCAGCAGCGAGACACCTATGAGGGTGATGACGGTGCCGGTGACGACGGGCGGGAAGAAGCGGACGGCCTTGCTGAAGAAGGGGGCCGCCACGAATCCCAGGACGCCCGCGACCATCACCGCGCCGAAGATGACCGGCAGGGCGTCCGACTTGTCCTTGGTGGAGGCGACGACGGCGGTCATGGGGGCGACGCCCGCGAAGGTGACACCGTTGACGAACGGCAGCCGCGCTCCGATCTTCCAGAAGCCGAGGGTCTGGAGGAAGGTGGCGAGGCCCGCGGTGAACAGGCAGGCGCCGGTGAGGAAGGTCAGCTCGGTGGGGGACAGACCGACGGCGGCGCCGACGATCAGGGGTGGGGCGACGACTCCGGCGTACATGGCGGCCACGTGTTGCAGACCCGTGGTGGCCATCTTGAGTGCGGGCAGTTTCTCGTCGACGGGGTGGGCGGTCACGGCGGCTCCTCCGGGCGGGTGACACGTCGGCTCTGACGTGGGTTTCGGGAGGTGGTGCGCGGTCGTGCGGGACCGGGGGGACGGAACGCCCCAAAAGGGCGAGGGAGACCGTTCCGGGGCGCGCATGTCCATGCACGCCCCGGAGACGGCCACCATGGACCCAGCTCGGGTCCACGGGCACCGGCCGAGGGCCGTCCCCCTCAGCCGGAGATCAGGTGCCGGACGGGTCCAAGTGCCTTACGGCCCAAGGAGATTGCGTACGGCGGTCAGGCCTCCGCGGCGATCCTCGCGAGGCGCTGCGCCTCCTCCCGCGTGGCGCGGGCGACGGCGTCCTCGTCGACGTGCAGCAGCCGGCCGTTCTCCACCACCGGCTCGCCGCCCACGAGCGAGAGCGTGACCGGGGCCGCCGCGCCGAAGACCAGCGCGGTCACCGGGTCGGCGATCGAGGCGTGCGCGAGGGTGTCCAGCTTCCACAGCACGAGGTCGGCGAGCTTGCCCGGCTCCAGGGAGCCGATCTCCGCCGCCCTGCCCAGGACCTGGGCGCCGCCGTAGGTGCCCAGCCGCAGCGCCTGACGGGCGTTCAGCGCGGCTTCCCGATGGGCGCCGAGGCGGTTGATGAGGAGGGCGTTGCGCAGTTCGGTATGGAGTTCGCCGGACTCGTTGGAGGCGGTGCCGTCGACGCCGAGGCCGACCGGGACGCCGGCCGCGAGCATGTCGGGGACGCGGGCGATGCCGGCCGCGAGACGGGCGTTGGACGAGGGACAGTGGGCGACACCGGTCTTCGTACGGGCGAAGGCGGCGATGTCGGAGTCGTTCATGTGGACGCAGTGCGCCATCCACACGTCCTCGCCGAGCCAGCCGGTGGACTCGAAGTACTCGGTCGGGCCCATGCCGAACAGTTCCTTGCAGAACTGCTCCTCCTCCACGGTCTCCGAGCCGTGCGTGTGCAGTCGTACGCCCTTGCGGCGGGCCAGCTCGGCGCCCTGACGCATGAGTTCGGTGGAGACCGAGAAGGGCGAGCAGGGCGCGACGGCCACCTGGGTCATGGCGCCGAAGGAGGGGTCGTGGTGCTCGTCGACCGTCGCCTCGGTGGCGGCGAGGGCGCCTTCGAGGGTCTCGACGGCGAAGTCCGGGGGCAGCCCGCCGTCCTTCTCGCTGCGGTCCATGGAGCCGCGGGCGAGGGTGAAGCGGACGCCCATCTCGCGGGCGGCCCGGATGATGGCGCCGGACAGGTCGCCGGAGCCCTGCGGGAAGACGTAGTGGTGGTCCATGGCGGTGGTGACGCCGCCGCGGGCCATCATGGCGAGGGAGCCCTGCGCCGCGGCGGAGACCATCCGCTCGTCGATGCGCGCCCAGGTCGGGTAGAGCGCGACGAGCCAGTTGAAGAGGTTGTGGTCGGTGGCCAGGCCGCGGGTGATCCACTGGTAGAAGTGGTGGTGGGTGTTGACCAGGCCGGGGGTCACGAGGTGGCCGGTGGCGTCGATGCGGCGTACGACGTTCTCCAGGCCCTCCGGGGCCCTGCCCGCGCCGAGCGACTCGATGCGGTTGTCCGCGACGACGACATGACCCGATGCGTACTCGGTGTCGCCCGCGTCCACCGTCGCGATCGCACAGTTCTCGATGACGATGCGCCGGGCTTCTGCCGATGCTGCCATGGTGCGTCCTTCTTCGTTTCGAGGGGTGGGCACGGCAGGACCCTAGGAGGTTTGAGTGCCGCGGCTGTCGACGCCACGGGTGCCGAAGGAGGGGCCTTCGCCAAGGCCTCGGAGGTTGGTGCAGAAGTGGGCTCAGAGGTTGGTGAGGTCCACCGGGATGTGCGGCTCGCAGCCGTCGCGCAAGATGGTGGCCTCGATCAGTCCGTAGGGCCGGTCGGCCGCGAAGTACACCTCGTTGTCGTTCTCGAGCCCGAACGGCTCCAGGTCGACGAGGAAGTGGTGCTTGTTGGGGAGCGAGAAGCGGACCTCGTCGATCTCGCTGCGGTTGTCGATGATCCGCGAGCCCATCTGGTACAGGGTCTGCTGCAGCGACAGGGAGTAGGTCTCCGCGAAGGCCTGGAGCATGTGCTTCCTGACCTGGTCGTAGGACTTCTCCCAGTTGGGCATCTTCTGCTCGTCGCCGGTCCAGTTGAAGCGCCAGCGGCCGGAGACCTGGGTGGCCAGGATGCGGTCGTACGCCTCGGGGAGCGTCGTGTACTTGTCCTTGACGTAGCCCCAGAACTCGGAGTTCGTCGAGTTCATCACCACGAGGTCCTTCAGCCCCGAGATGACCTCCCACGACGAGCCGTCATAGGTGATCTGGGTGACCCGGGTCTCCTGACCCTTGCGTACGAAGGAGTGCTTGACATCGTCGGCGCCGATGAACCTGGAGTTGGCGTCGGAGGTCTCGATGCGCTCCCAGACGTATTCCTCGATGCGGATGCGCGCCGTCTTGATCGGCTCCTGCGAGGTCACGAAGTGCCGGGCCAGGTGGATGCCGAACTGTTCGGCGGACTCGATGCCGTACTCCTTGGCGAAGGCGTACACCGTGTTCTTGGTGGTGTCCGTCGGCAGGACGTTGGCGTTGGAGCCCGAGTAGTGGACCTCTTCCATGTCGCCGCTCAGCGCCACGGACACGTTCAGGTCCTTGATGTGGTGCGTCGCGCCGTCGCGGGTGATCTTCACGACGCGGTTCTCGGCCTTGCCGTACTGGTTCTGTCCCAGGATCACAGGGCGGCCGCGGTGGGAATTGTCAGTCATTTCTGCTAGCTCCCTCGGTAAACGGAGTAGCCGAACGGGTTGAGCAGCAGCGGTACGTGGTAGTGCTCGCCCGGCCTGACGGCGAAGGTGATCGCCACCTCGGGGAAGAACACTCCGCTCGCACCGCTGTCCCGATTCGCGGGGGCGTCCTGCTGCGCATCGGCTTGCTTCTTCTCGAAGTACGCCTCGACCTCGAAGTCGAGCCGTACGTGGGTCGTCCCCTCCGGCAGCGCCGGGAGGTCCTTGCACCGCCCGTCCGCGTCGGTCGCCGAGCCGCCGAGCTCCCGCCAGTCAGCCGTACGGCCGCCGCGGGCCGCGAGCCGGACGGCGACACCCTCGGCGGGGCGTCCGACGCTGGTGTCCAGGATGTGGGTGGACACGGATGCGGTGGTGTCGGTGCTCATGCGTTCTCCTCCTCCACGAGACGGGCCAGCCGGATGCGGTTGATCTTGCCCAGTTCGGAGCGGACGATCTCGCGCTCCCGCTCGGGCGAGTTGCCGATCCGTTCCTTGACCGCGTCGCGCATCTGCTCGCCGGTCCGGCCGGTGGCGCAGATCAGGAAGACATGGCCGAACCTCTCCTGGTACGCCAGGTTCAGTTCGAGCATCTCCTCCTTGAGCTCCGCGGAGGCGCCGGCCATGCCGCGCTGCTCCCGGGAGGAAGTGGGGTCCCCGGGCTTCGGTCGCCCGATCGGCGGGTGCCCCGCCATCGCCTCCGCCAGGTCCTCGGCGGTCAGCTCGGCCATGGCGGCGTCGCTCGCGGCGAAGAGGTCGTCGGGGGTGATGTACGGGCGGCGGGCGAGCAGGGTGCGCACCCAGGCCGTCGAGGCGCACGCCTCCTGGAGGGCGGCGTGGGCCGCGTGCTCCTCCAGGGCATTGAACCGGGCGAGGCCGCCGGGTGTCGTACTCGAAGTCACGGGAAGCCTCCGTGGCCTTGTGCTGGACGGGCTGCGGCTAGCTAACGCCCTCGGAAACACCACGTCAACACTTTGTTGAAAAATCGAGGTAACAACCGACGCCCGGCGCGAGGCAACCACCGACGCCCGGCGCTCAGGCCTCCTTCTCGCGGTTCAGGTAGTTGTAGACGGTGAAGCGGCTGACACCCAGCGCGCTCGCCACCGTCTCCACGCCGTGCCGCACCGAGAAGGCTCCGCGGGCCTCGAGCACCCGTACGACCTCCTGCTTGGACTTGCGGTCGAGGTCGGCCAGCGGCTTGCCCTGCTTGCGCTCCAGGGCGGCCAGGATGTGATCGAGCGAGTCGGCCAGCTGCGGCAGCCGCACGGCGACCACGTCCGCACCCTCCCAGGAGAGCACGACATCGTCGGGGCCGGCCTCGTCGGGCGCCACCATCTCGCCCCCCATGGCATCGACCAGCGGTTTGACCGCCGCGACGAAGGGGTCGTTTCCGATGCCGGTCACTTATCACCCTCCCCGACCGCGTTCACCTGCAGCGAGACCCTGGTGGCGCCGGCCGCCAGAGCCCGGCGCAGCAGCGCGTCGACCGCGGTGAGCACCGCGTCCGCTTCCCCCTCGGCGGTGTTGCCGAACGGGCCGACGTCCACGGCGTCCAGCTCGGCCGCCTCGATGACCTCGCGGGCGACCAGCGCGTGCGGGGGCGCCTCGTCGAGGTCGAAGGGCTCGGTCGTGAACTCCACTCTCAATCGCACGCGCTCAACCTACTGCGCGGTGTCGATTTTCCGGCAGCCCCCTCTTGACAAGCCTCGACGCCCGACGGCAGTCTTCCATTAAGCAGAAACTAACTTCCGTAATACGGAATTCAATGACGTCTCGACTCTCGCCGCCGAACGTCTCGACACGGAAGGGAGCGCCGAGCCACATGCCGGGTTCCGAATGGGGCACAGCCACCGAGCAACGCTTCAACGTCAACCTGTCGATCCTCTTCACCGAACTCCCGCTCCTGGAGCGCCCCGCGGCCGCCGCCGCGGCGGGCTTCACCGCGGTCGAGCTGTGGTGGCCCTGGGTCGACTCCCCCACCCCCGAGCGGTCCGAACTCGACGCCCTGAAGAAGGCGATCGAGGACGCGGGCGTCCAGCTCACGGGGCTGAACTTCTACGCCGGACAGCTGCCCGGTCCCGACCGGGGCGCGCTGTCGATCCCCGGCGCGGAGTCGGAGAGGTTCCGCGCCAACATCGACGTGGCGGCCGACTTCGCGCGGTCGCTGGGCTGCAAGGCCCTCAACGCGCTCTACGGCAACCGCGTCGAGGGCGTGGAGCCGGCCGAGCAGGACGCGCTCGCGCTGGAGAACCTGGTCCTCGCGGCACGGGCCGCCGACCGGATCGGCGCGATCCTCCTGATCGAGACCCTCAACCAGCCCGAGTCACCGCTCTATCCCCTCGTGAGCGCCCCGGCGGGAGTCGCCGTCGTCGACAGGGTCAACGAGGCGACCGGCCTCGGCAACGCCAGGTTCCTCATGGACCTGTACCACCTGTCCATGAACGGCGAGGACCTGCCGTCGGTGATCGAGCGGTACGCCGCGAAGACCGGCCACGTGCAGATCGCCGACAACCCCGGCCGCGGCGCCCCGGGCACCGGGACCCTACCCCTGGAGGACCTGCTCGGCCGGCTGCGGAAGGCGGGTTACGAGGGCTGGGTCGGCCTGGAGTACAAGCCGGGCGACCGTCCGAGCGCGGCGGCCTTCGACTGGCTGCCGACCGAGGCCCGAGCCGCCCGCTGAGCGGCAACTCATCGACGTATCACAGCAGTCAGAGAGGCACCCTCATGAGCAGCACCCTTGCAGATTCCTCCCGCCCGAACCGTCCGACCCGCCCGGCGGTCGCCTGGATCGGTCTCGGCATCATGGGCTCCCCCATGTCGGAGAACCTGGTCAAGGCCGGGTACGACGTCACCGGGTTCACACTGGAGCAGGACAAGCTGGAGCGCCTCGCCGCCGCGGGCGGTACGGCCGCCGGTTCGATCGCCGAGGCCGTGCGGGACGCCGACGTGGTGATCACGATGGTGCCCGCCTCCCCGCAGGTCGAGGCCATCGCGTACGGCCCCGACGGCATCCTGGAGAACGCGAGGTCCGGCGCGCTGCTGATCGACATGTCGTCGATCACCCCGCAGACCTCCGTGGACCTCGCGAACGCCGCCGCCGCGAAGGGGATCCGGGTTCTGGACGCTCCCGTGTCCGGTGGCGAGGCCGGGGCGATCGAGGCCGTGCTGTCGATCATGGTCGGCGGCGAGCAGGCCGACTTCGACGAGGCCGAGCCGATCTTCGAGGCGCTCGGCAAGACCATCGTGCTCTGCGGTCCGCACGGCTCCGGCCAGACCGTGAAGGCCGCGAACCAGCTGATCGTCGCCGTGAACATCCAGGCGTGCGCCGAGGCCGTGGTCTTCCTGGAGAAGTCCGGCGTGGACCTGAAGGCCGCGCTCGACGTCCTGGGCGGCGGGCTCGCCGGCTCCACCGTACTGACGCGGAAGAAGGACAACTTCCTGAACCGCGACTTCAAGCCGGGCTTCCGCATCGACCTGCACCACAAGGACATGGGCATCGTCACGGACGCCGCCCGCACGGTCGGCGCCGCGCTGCCGGTGGGCTCCGTGGTCGCCCAGCTCGTCGCCTCCCTGCGCGCCCAGGGCGACGGCGGCCTCGACCACTCGGCCCTCCTGCGATCCGTGGAGCGCCTCTCGGGCGCAAAACTCTGACACGGCCCGGTCACGCCGGGCCCGGCCCTTGCGCCTCGGGCACGACGGGATGCGTCGAGCGCGATCAGACGCGCCGGACGCGGCCTGACATGCCGGGCGCAGCCCCGTGAACTCCGGGGCGGTACTGAGACTTCCGGGTGGTGTCGTCGCTGACACCTGTCCTGTCGCGCCCAAGCGGTGGCGCCACCCGGAACCCAACCCATTTCAACAAACTGTTGACGTTCGGAACGCCCCAAACCTAGGCTCCACAAAGCGGAAGTCGGTTTCCGCTGCCCCTCGCATGGAAGGTTCACGATGTCGAAGCGCGTGCTTACGACCGAGTCCGGCGCTCCCGTCGCCGACAACCAGAACTCAGCCACCGCCGGCGCAGGCGGCCCGCTCCTCCTCCAGGACCAGCACCTCCTGGAGAAGCTCGCCCGGTTCAACCGCGAGCGCATCCCGGAGCGCGTGGTGCACGCCCGCGGCTCCGGCGCGTACGGCCACTTCGAGGTCACGGACGACGTCACCGGATTCACCCACGCCGACTTCCTGAACACGGTCGGCAAGCGCACCGAGGTCTTCCTGCGCTTCTCCACCGTCGCCGACAACCTGGGCGGCGCGGACGCCGTCCGCGACCCGCGCGGCTTCGCGGTCAAGTTCTACACGGAGGAGGGGAATTACGACCTCGTCGGGAACAACACCCCCGTCTTCTTCATCAAGGACCCGCTCAAGTTCCCCGACTTCATCCACTCCCAGAAGCGCGACCCGTTCACGGGCAAGCAGGAGCCGGACAACGTCTGGGACTTCTGGGCGCACGCCCCCGAGGCCACGCACCAGGTGACCTGGCTGATGGGCGACCGCGGCATCCCCGCCTCGTACCGGCACATGAACGGCTACGGCTCGCACACCTACCAGTGGACGAACGCCGAGGGCGAGGCCTTCTTCGTCAAGTACCACTTCAAGACGAACCAGGGCGTCCGCAGCCTCTCCACCGAGCAGGCGCAGGAGATCGCGGGCAAGGACCCGAACTCCCACCAGACGGACCTGCTCCAGGCGATCGAGCGGAGCGTGCGCCCGTCCTGGACCCTCTACGTCCAGATCATGCCCGCGGCCGAGGCGGCGGACTACCGCTTCAACCCCTTCGACCTCACCAAGGTGTGGCCGCACAAGGACTTCCCGCTCCAGCGCGTGGGCCGGCTGGTCCTGGACCGCAACCCCGACAACGTCTTCGCCGAGGTCGAGCAGGCCGCGTTCTCCCCGAACAACTTCGTTCCGGGCATCGGCCCCTCCCCCGACAAGATGCTCCAGGGCCGGCTGTTCGCCTACGCGGACGCCCACCGCTACCGCCTCGGCGTCAACCACACCCAGCTCGCGGTGAACGCGCCGAAGGCCACGACCGCGGACAACTACGGCCGCGACGGCTTCATGGCGTCCAACGCGCAGGGCCGCGCCGCCAAGAACTACGAGCCGAACTCCTACGGCGGCCCGGCCGAGACCGGCCGCCCGCTGTCGGCCCCGCTGGCCGTCGCCGGCTGGACCGGCGCCCACGAGGCTCCCCTCCACACCAAGGACGACGACTTCTTCCAGGCGGGCGAGCTCTACCGCCTGATGTCGGCCGAGGAGCGGTCCCGGCTGATCGCGAACATCGCCGGCGGCCTCGCACAGGTCTCCCGCGACGACGTCGTCGAGAAGAACCTCGCCCACTTCCACGCCGCCGACCCGGAGTACGGCCGGCGCGTGGCGGAAGCGGTCCACGCCCTGCGCGAGGACTGACCCCCCGACCGCGTCACCGGGCCAGACGGGAGGTCGGCCCGCTGACGCGCGGCCCGCGAGGACCCGAGCGACCCGGATGAGGGGTGGTCGCCGGTGGCACGCGGGCACGACGAGGACCGCGGCGGATGCGAGCCAGTGCGGTGGTGAAGGTCCCGGGACCCTCTTCTCGACCTGAGGGAAGGCAGGCTCCGGTTCCGTCGCGACCACCGCGGTCCCCGTCACACACCGAGCGAGGCGCCGGGTACGGACTCCGTACCCGGCGCCTCGGCGTGCTCCGGGGGTGCTCCCGGGGTGCGGAGTCGGCCGGAGCACAGCAGCCTGAAAGCATGGACTATCCCAGCATCGTCGTGCACGCCCCGGCACTGGACGGCTCGCGACGGGTCACCACGGGGGACGAGACGCTCGGTGTCGCCTACCACCTCGACGACGTCGTCGAGATCCTGCGGCGGGCCGAGGTCGACCTGGACGAGATCGAGGTCGACAAGAGCGACATCATCGACTGGCAGGGCGGCGGCCCCGACCACTGGCCGGGATTCGAGGAACTCGAGCTCCCGGACGACTGAGAACACGGCTCGGACACGTACGCCAGTGGACGTACGCCGACTACGCAACCCTCAAATCAAGCTCTGAACACGACCCCAGGGGCTTCAACTCACCCCGGTGATGGGCACATTCTCGGCACACGGGGCCCGCCGGCACGGGGGCGGCGGGCCTCGTGACGGGGGTTACGGGGGTACGAAGGTACGGGGGAACACGGGGGAAAAACACAAGGGGCGGCTCACCCGAACGGTGAACCGCCCCTGATACGTGAGGGACGCGTACGTCAGACCTTCAGTGTCCTGATGGATGTGGGCGCGTGGCCCGGCTCGGTCGCGATCTCCTCGAACTCCACGACGTTTCCGATGTCGTTCGTCGTGGACATCGAGATGTTGGTGACGCGCTCCAGGATCGCCTCGACGACGACCGGCACCCGGTACTCGGCGGCGAGCTTCTTGGCCTGCTCGAAGGCGGCACCCAGCTCGGCCGGATCGGTGACGCGGATCGCCTTGCAGCCGAGGCCCTCGACGACCTTGACGTGGTCGACGCCATAGACGCCGAGTTCGGGCGAGTTGATGTTCTCGAACTCCAGCTTGACCTGGAAGTCGATGTCGAAGGCCCGCTGCGCCTGGCGGATCAGGCCCAGGTAGGAGTTGTTGACCAGGACATGGACGTACGGGATCCGGTGCTGGGCGCCGACGGCCAGTTCCTCGATCATGAACTGGAAGTCGTAGTCGCCGGAGAGGGCGACGACGGAGGCCTCCGGGTCGGCCTTGGCGACGCCGAGCGCGGCCGGGATCGTCCAGCCGAGCGGTCCCGCCTGGCCGCAGTTGATCCAGTGCCGGGGCTGGTAGACGTGCAGCATCTGGGCGCCGGCGATCTGCGAGAGGCCGATGGTGGAGACGTACCGGGTCTCCGGGCCGAAGGCCTTGTTCATCTCCTCGTAGACGCGCTGCGGCTTGATCGGGATGTCGTCGAAGTGCGTACGGCGCTGGAGGGTCGCCCTGCGCTCCTGGGCGGAGGCGGCCCACGCGGAGCGGTCCGGCAGCCGGCCCTCGGCCCTGAGTTCCTTCGCCACCTGGACGAACAGTTCGAGCGCGGCCTTCGCGTCGGAGGCGATGCCGTAGTCCGGGGCGAAGATCTTGCCGATCTGGGTGGGCTCGATGTCGACGTGGACGAAGGTGCGGCCCGCCGTGTAGACGTCCAGCTTGCCGGTGTGACGGTTGGCCCAGCGGTTGCCGACGCCGAGGACGAAGTCGGACTCCAGGAAGGTCGCGTTGCCGTAGCGGTGCGAGGTCTGCAGGCCCACCATGCCGGCGTTCAGCTCGTGGTCGTCGGGCAGGACGCCCCAGCCCATCAGGGTCGGGACGACCGGGATGCCTGTCAACTCGGCGAATTCCACGAGGAGTTCACAGGCATCGGCGTTGATGACACCGCCGCCTGCGACGATCAGCGGCCGCTCGGACTCGTTCAGCAGCCCGATCGCCTTCTCGATCTGGGCACGGGTGGCGGCGGGCTTGTACGCCTGGAGCGGCTCGTACGTCTCCGGGTCGAACTCGATCTCGGTGAGCTGGACGTCGACGGGCAGGTCGATGAGGACCGGGCCCGGACGGCCGGAGCGCATGAGGTGGAAGGCCTGCTGGAAGACGCCGGGGACCTGGGCCGCCTCCAGCACGGTGACCGCCATCTTGGTCACCGGCTTCGCGATCGAGGCGATGTCGACGGCCTGGAAGTCCTCTTTGTGGATCACGGCGGTCGGCGCCTGGCCCGTGATGCACAGGATCGGGATCGAGTCGCCGATGGCGGAGTAGAGGCCGGTGATCATGTCGGTGCCCGCGGGTCCCGACGTGCCGATGCAGACGCCGATGTTGCCCGGGTGGGTGCGGGTGTAGCCCTCCGCCATGTGCGAGGCGCCCTCGACATGGCGGGCAAGGGTGTGGCTGATCCCCCCGGAGGCCTTGAGGGCCGCGTAGAAGGGGTTGATCGCCGCGCCCGGGACGCCGAACGCGTCGCTGACGCCCTCGCGCTTGAGGATCTCGACTGCCGCGCGGGCAGCGGTCATACGAGCCATGGAGTACTCCTGCTTCGGCTGTCGGATTCGCGCTCCCGTCGCGCCCCGCGGAGAGCTGGCGATTCCTGGTGATTCCGCAATACGGAAATTCCACATTACGGAAATTAACTTCTACTATCTGGAAGTAATGTAGGTGGCGTACCGAAGAGCGTCAAGGGCGCGCACGCGGCTGGATCCGCGGGGGGAAAGGGCTGGGGTTGTCGACGCGTTTCGCTGCCGCGGGCCCCCCGCCTGGAGGACGATGGACACGCTGTCCCGACGTGACGTCCTGGAGTGGGCCATGGCCGAGAGCGTGCCGGTGCGGTGTCCGGCCTGCCGTCGCGAGCATCTCTTCGCCGCGCCGTCGTACCCGTGCGTGTGCGGCGCCCCCGTCACGCCCCCGCTCGACCGCCTCGCCGATCCCGCGCCGGTCACCCACCGCACGTGGGACGAGGACTGGGTCACGGTCCCCTGCGACACCTGCGGGCGCGCGGACCAGTGGCCCCACCCGGAACTGGACTGCCCCTGCGGAACCATGCTGCGGATTCCGGTACGAGGGGTACGGCGCCCCCTGCGCGCGGAGGTCGTGCCGGGCACCGGCGCCCCCGCGGACCTGGAGACGGAACCGGAGGCGGCACCGCACACTCCCGAGCCGCCGCCCCCCGGTACCGCCGGGCCGCCGCCCCTCAGTACCGCAGGGGCGTCACCCGCCCCCGCCGCGCCGGGAAGCCCTCCCATCCCCGACCACGTCCCGCTGCCCCGCACCACCCCGACACCGCGCCCGGTGTTCCAGCCGGTGACCATCCGTACCGCCCGGGACGCCGTGACGGCGGCCGCGCTGTATCTGCGGTGGCTCGGCTACCGCGACATCCGCAAGGCGGATCAGCGCCCGCCCTCGGGCATCGGACTCGCCGCCCGCGGCATCCTGGCGCAGGTGGACCCCACCGTCCGCCCGGCCACACTGCGCGACGTGGAGTGCCTGTGGTTGACGGCCATGTCGGAGTCCACGGGATGCGTCTACTTCTCCCTGGCCGGGTACGCGGACAACGCCCACCGTCGCGCCGACGCCCTCGGGATCCCCCTCTTCGTCCTCGACCTCACGGGCACCCCCCAGCCGGTGAACACCCACGCCGACGAACTCCTCGCCACCGGCGCCTGAACCCGGCACGAGGGCCTGAACCCCCGGCAGGGGGAAGCGTCCTAGTCGGCGTACGTCTGCCGCAGTTCGATCTTGCGGACCTTCCCCGACACCGTCATCGGGAAGGACTCCAGGACCTCCAGGCGGCTGGGGATCTTGTAGTGGGCCAACCGGTCCTCGCAGAAGACGCGCAGTTCCTCCAGCGTCAAGGGGTCGGCCGGGTCGAGCGGGATGACGCAGGCGAGCACCTCCTCGCCGTAGCGCTCGTGGGGCACCCCGACCACCTGGACATCGGCGATCTTCGGATGGGCGTAGAGGAACTCCTCGATCTCGCGCGGGTAGATGTTCTCGCCACCGCGGATGATCATGTCCTTGATGCGGCCGACGATCTCGACGTACCCGTCCTCACGCATCACTGCGAGGTCGCCCGTGTGCATCCAGCGCCCCGCGTCAACGGCTTCGGACGTCTTCTCGGGCTCGTTCCAGTAGCCGAGCATCACGCTGTAACCGCGGGTGCACAGCTCTCCTGCGGTGCCGCGCGGCTGCGTCACCCCCTCCGCCGGGTCCACGACCTTCACCTCCAGGTGCGGGAGCACCCGGCCGACGGTGCCGGTGCGGTGCTCCAGGTCGTCGTCCCTGCGGGTCTGCAGGGACACGGGCGAGGTCTCGGTCATGCCGTAGCAGATGGAGACCTCCGCCATGTGCATCTCGGCGACCACCCGCTTCATCACCTCGACCGGGCACGGCGAGCCCGCCATGATGCCGGTGCGCAGCGAGGACAGGTCGTACGTCGCGAAGCCGGGGAGGTTCAACTCCGCGATGAACATGGTCGGTACGCCGTACAGCGAGGTGCAGTGCTCGTCCTGGACCGCGCGGAGCGTCGCCGCCGGATCGAAGGAGGGCGCGGGGATGACCATGCAGGCGCCGTGCGAGGTCGCCGCGAGGTTGCCCATCACCATGCCGAAGCAGTGGTAGAAGGGCACGGGGATGCAGATCCGGTCCTGCTCGCTGTAGGCGATCGACTCGCCCACGAAGTAACCGTTGTTGAGGATGTTGTGGTGGGAGAGGGTCGCCCCCTTGGGGAAGCCCGTCGTACCCGAGGTGTACTGGATGTTGATGGGGTCGTCGCAGGACAACTCGCTCTTGCGGATCCAGAATTCCTCGTAGAGATCCGGGGTCCCGCGCCCGATCAGGGCGTCCCAACTCGGGTCACCGATGTAGACGGTCTCCCGCAACTGCGGGCATCTGTCGCGCACTTGCTCGACCATCGCCCGGTAGTCGCTGGTCTTGTGGCTGAGGGAGGCGAAGAGCAGCGAGATGCCGGCCTGCTGGAGAACGTACTCGACCTCGTGGGTGCGGTAGGCCGGGTTGATGTTCACCATGACCGCGCCGATGCGGGCGGTGGCGTACTGGACGAGCACCCACTCCGGGCAGTTGACCGCCCAGATGCCCACCCGGTCGCCCCGGGCGATGCCGGTGGCCAGCAGCGCGTACGCCAACTCGTCGACGTCCGCGGAGAACTGGGCGTATGTCCAGCGCCGCCCGGACGGCACGTCAACGAGCGCCTCCCGGTCCGGCCAGGCCGTGACCGCCCGGTCCAGGTTGGCCCCGATGGTGTCGCCGAGCAGGGTCGTCGCGCTCGTCCCGTGCGCGTAGGAGAGTGTGCTCACCGGAAGTCCTCCTCGCGGTACTCGGCGTCCGAGCCCGCGGCCGTGGCCTCGCGCAGCTCGATCCGGCGGATCTTGCCGGAGATGGTCTTGGGGAGTGCGCCGAACTCCAGACGGCGGATGCGCTTGTACGGCGCGAGCACCGTCCGCGAGTGTTCGAAGAGCACCTTCGCCAGGTCGGGGCCGGGTTCGTGGCCCGCGGCGAGGACGATGTACGCCTTCGGGACGGCGAGCCGCAGCTCGTCGGGGGCCGGGACGACGGCCGCCTCCGCCACCGCCTCGTGCTCCAGCAGGGCGCTCTCCAGCTCGAAGGGCGAGATCTTGTAGTCGGAGGCCTTGAACACGTCGTCGGCACGGCCGACGTAGGTGATGTATCCGTCCTCGTCCCGGGCGCCGATGTCACCGGTGCGGTAGTAGCCGCCCGCCATCGCCTCCGCCGTACGGTCGGCGGCGCCGTGGTAGCCGGTCATCACGCCCACCGGCCGCGCTGACAGGTCGAGCGCGATCTCCCCCTCCGCAGCCCCGGGCGCACCCGAGACCGGGTCGAGGAGTTCGACGCGGAAGCCGGGACTCGGCCGTCCCATCGAGCCCGTCTTGAGCTGCTGCCCGGGGCTGTTGGAGACCTGGACGGCCGTCTCGGTCTGCCCGAAGCCGTCCCGGATGGTGACGCCCCAGGCGCGCCGTACCTGCTCGATGACCTCCGGGTTCAGCGGCTCACCGGCGGCGACGGCCTCACGCGGCGGGGTGCGCAGTTGCGTCAGGTCGGCCTGGATGAGCATCCGCCACACCGTGGGCGGGGCGCAGAAGGTGGTGACGCCCGCCCGGTCCATCTCCGCCATCAGCCGGCCCGCGTCGAAGCGCGTGTAGTTGTGGATGAAGACGGTCGCCTCCGCGTTCCAGGGCGCGAAGAGGTTGGACCAGGCGTGCTTGGCCCAGCCGGGCGAGGAGATGTTCAGATGCACGTCGCCTGGCTTGAGCCCGATCCAGTACATCGTCGACAGATGACCGATCGGGTAGGAGGCGTGGGTGTGCTCGACGAGCTTGGGGCGGGCGGTGGTGCCGGAGGTGAAGTAGAGCATCAGCGGATCGTCCGAGTGGGTGACCCCCTCGGGCTCGAAGCCCGGGTCGGCGGCGTACGCCTCCTCGTAGGACTGCCAGCCGGGCCGCGCTCCACCCACCGTGATCCGGGTCTGGCGGCCGGGCACTTCGTCGAACTTCTCCGCTTCTTCGGCGCGCGCGATCACGTGCCGGACGCGGCCGCGCTCGACCCGGTCGCGCAGGTCGGCGGGGCCCAGCAGGGTCGTCGCGGGGATGACGACGGCGCGCAGCTTCATCGCGGCGAGGGCCGTCTCCCACAGCTCCACCTGGTTGCCGAGCATGACCAGGACGCGGTCCTCGGCGCGTACACCCCGCGCGCGCAGCCAGTTGGCCACCCGGTTCGAACGCTCGGAGAGGGCGGCGAAGGAGAACTCGGCGCGCTCGCCGTCCTCCTCGACGATGTGCAGGGCGGTGCGGTCGTTGCCCCGTGCGATGACGTCGAACCAGTCGAGCGCCCAGTTGAAGGACTCCGGGCGGGGCCAGTCGAAACCCTCGTACGCCGTGGCGTAGTCCGCGCGGTGCTCCAGCAGGAAGTCCCGCGCGGCGCGGAACTGGTCCGTCGCACCGTTCGTCACCGTCATGTGTCCTCCTCGTTGCCGCACAGCCGCTTACCATCGTGTATTCCGTGATGGAGGTCTCACCACCCCCGAACGGGGGTACGCCGCGAAGAAGGGGCGAACACGTGGCAGCAGACACGGCCGAGGCGGTGGAGATGCGTGGTGCGCTGGTACGACTGCGGCGCGCCACGGGACTGCCGGTCGCCTTCGGCGGCCTCGTCGAACCCGGTCGCGCCCAGGTACGTATCAGCGAACTCAGCGGTACGGCGACGCCCGCGCTCAGCGCCCTCGCCGTGTCCTCGGGCAACGGCCTGGGCGGCAAGGCGGTCGCACTGGCCCGGCCCTGCGCGGTGACGGACTACTCCGCCTCCCGTCAGATCAGCCACGAGTACGACGTGGCGGTCGCCACGGAGGGCCTGTGTTCCGTGATCGCCGTACCCGTCGTCGTACGCCGCCGGGTGCGCGGGGTGTTGTACGGCGCCCTGCGCACGGCCCAGCCCCTGGGCGACCGCACGCTCGGCGCGGCGGTGGCGGCGGCCCGGGACGTGGAGCAGGCGCTGGTCGTACGGGACGAGGCGCAGGGGCTGCTGACCGTCGCCCGGGAGCCCGAACCGGCGGTCGGGAGCCCCGCGTGGGAGGAGGTCCGCGAGGCGCACGGGGCGCTGCGGGCACTGGCGCCGCGCATCGTCGACCCGGCGCTGCGGGCCGAACTGCTCGACGCGTGCAGGCGGCTGGCCGGTGCGGCGGCGTCCGACGCCCGGACGCCTCGCGTCGACCTCGCTCCGCGCGAGGTGGACGTCCTCGCCTGCGTCGCGGCGGGAGCCACCAACGGAGGTGCCGCCGAGCGGTTGGGGGTGCGGCCGGAGACGGTCAAGGGGTATCTGCGCTCGGCCATGCGGAAGCTCGGTGCGCGCACCCGGCTGGAGGCGGTGGTCGCCGCACGGCGAGCCGGATTGCTGCCGTAGCTCTCCGACCGCCTCGGCCTTGGCCGCTCCGCGGCCTCTTCTCCGCCGCTCCGCGACGGTTTCCCACCCATCCGCCCCTTATAACCGCTTCGCACCCCCCATCACCGGCCGCTCCACGGCCCCCAACTGGCGCTTTTCATTCAGACGGTGGCGCCCTGAAATACGTTATGCCAACACTCCTGTTATTTCCCTCACCACCCGAGACTCCGAAATTCAAAGCGTCGTTGCCTAATATTGGCTCGGACACGACATGCGAGGGGAGCGGTGACCGTGCGAGGGGACTTCAAGGAGCCTGCGAGACCCCGCGCCGACCTGGTCATCGGCCGGGAGGAGCTCTTCGCGGGGGCGCGCGAGCAGCTCTCCGACGGAGGCAGCGTGCTGGTGCACGGCCCCGCGGGAATAGGAAAGTCCACCGTCCTGCGTGCGCTGGCCGCGGAATGCGCCGAATCGGCACACACCGTGTTGCGCTGCTCGGCGACCGAGTCCGAATCCCATCTGCCCTTCCTCGCCCTGGCCGACCTCCTCGGCCTGGTGGTGGACGAGGTCTCCGACCGGCTGCCCGCCCCGCAGCGCACCGCCCTCGAATCGGCCCTCACCGGCCGCGGAGAATCGACCCTGCAACGGGACGGCCTCGCCCTGCGCCTCGCGGTCCTCTCCGTGTTCCGCGCGCTGGCCGCCCAGGGTCCGGTCCTGATCGTCGCCGACGACCTCCAGTGGCTGGATCCGGCCAGCGCCGAACTGCTCGGCTTCGCCGCCCGCAGGCTCGGCGAGATGCCCGTACGGATGCTGTCCGCGGTGCGCACCGACACCGAGCCACGGGACCAACAGCACGACCGCCATCTACGCGCGTCCCCGCCGGACACCCTCGCCGTGCGGCTCAACCCGCTCTCCCGGGCGCAGGTCGCCGAACTCCTCGGCCACCGCGGCTACACCGGGCTGCCCCGCACGACCGTCCGCGACATCCACCGCACCAGCGGCGGTAACCCGCTCTTCGCGCTGGAACTCGGCCGCGCGCTCGCCGAGAACCCTGCCCGGCCGAGCCCCGGCGAACCGCTGCCCGTGCCGACCTCGTTGCGCGCGCTCGTCCTCAGCCGTCTGGAGATGCTCTCCACCGAGGCCCGCCACACCCTCCTCGTCGCGAGCGCGGGCGCCCGCCCCACGCTGGCTCTGCTGCACGCCGCCGGGCGCGAGAACGCCGAGGACGAGACCGCGCACGCCGCCTCGCTCGGACTGTTGGCGACCGAGCGCGAGACACCGGGCATCCGGTTCGCGCATCCGATGATCTCGGCCGCCCTGTACGCGGAGGCGAGCGCCCAGGAACGCCGCGCCGCCCATACCGCGCTCTCCACGGCCGCCTCCGACCCCATCGAACGGGCCCGGCACCTCGCCCTGGCCACCACCGGTACCGATCCTCAGGTCGCCGCCCGGCTCGGGGAGGCGGCGGCCGTGGCCAGGGACCGAGGTGCGCCCTCGGTCGCGGCCGGCCTGGGACTGCTCGCGGCTCGGCACACTCCCCCGGAGACCGTTCCCGGCCCGGACGAGCGGCGGTTGCAGGCCGCCGAGGACGCACTGACCGCCGGGGAGTCGGACCTCGCGCGGGACATCGCCCGCGACGCGCTCCGCCGGGTCACCGCGCCGGCGGAGCGCGTCCGCGCCTGGATGGTCGTCATCGACGCGGCGGGGCAGGCCATGGCCGAGGTCGACGCGGTCTTCCCGCAGGCCCTCGCCGACGCGGGCGAGGACCCCCGGCTGCTCGCGCTCGTGCGCTACCAACTCGCCTGGCGGGCCCTGCTGGTGGAGGGCGAGATGGCCAAGGGCCGCGAGGAGGCCGCGATCGCCGCCCAGCTCGCCGCCCGCGCCGGGGACCGGCCCACCGAACTCCTCGCGCTCGGCTTCCAGGCCCAGATGGAGACCCTGATGGGCCACCCGGGCGCACCCGCCACCATCCAGCGGGCGATGCGCGAACCGCAGGACCCCCGGGTGGCGTGCGACCACAACGGCGCCGGCGCCGCCCGCTTCCGCTGGCTGATCATGGGCGACCAGCTCGCCGAGGCCCGCACCACGATCACCGCCCTGCTGCGCGAGGTGCGGCGGCGCGGGATGGTCGAGAGCGAGCTGCACTTCCTGCGCGGGCTCGCCGAGACCGAGCTGCGCTCCGGGCACTGCGGGCGGGCGCTCGATCTGGCCCGGGAGAGCCTGCGGCTGGCCCGCGACACGGGGATCGGCGAGGCGGCCACCGCCATGTTCACCTCGCTCGCCGAGGCCGCGGGCGGCGACGTCGACCGGGCGCTGGCGCTGGCCCGGGAGGCCGTGGACCGCGCCGAGGAGGACGGCGACCTGGTGTACCTCTCGCGCGCCCTGGGCGCCCTCGGGCACGCCCAGCTGGTGGCCGGGGACTCGCTCGCGGTGGTGCAGTCCCTGCGGCGGGTACGGGAGCTGGAGGAGCGGCTCGGGGTCACGGACCCGGCCCGGGGGCGCTGGCACGGCGACCTCGCCGAGGCGCTGGTGCGAATCGGTGAGCCGGTCGAGGCACAGGACGTCATCGACGCCACGCGGGCGCGGGCGCTGCGGCTCGGACGGGAAAGCGTGCTCGCCGTGCTCGACCGGGCGGAGGCGTTGGTGCGGGCCTCGCGCGGTGAACAGGGGCCCGCTGTACGTCAGTTGACGGCCGCTCAGGACAGGCTGGGCAAGCTGGGCTACGGCCTGGAGGAGGCCCGGGCGGCGTACGCCCTCGCCGGGCTGCGCACCCACCGGCCGGGGCCGACCTCGTACGACGAGGCGGCGCGGCTGTTCCGTCGCTGCCGGGCACTGCCGTGGCTGCGGCAGGTGGAGTCCGCGAGTGCGGCCGGGCCGGCGGTGGTCTCGGCCACGACGCCGCTCGCTCCCGCCGCGCTCGACAGCCTCGCCGCGACGGAGCGTCAGGTCGCGGCGCTGGTCATGGAGGGCGCCACCAATCGGGAGATAGCCGCGCGGCTGTTCATCAGCGTGAAGACCGTCGAGGCGACGCTGACGCGGGTGTACCGGAAGCTGGGGATCCGGTCGCGGGTGGACATCGTTCGGCTGGCTGCGGGGCGCCGGAGCGGGTGAAATTTCCTCGCCCCCAAAAAAGACCGCGCAGTTCCCCGCGCCCCTGAAGAGGCGCGGGGAACTGCGCGAGCAACCCCCAACGGCCCGCGGCCGAAGTCCGGTGGCTAAACCCCGTGTCTCTCAAGCAAGGGTTTTCCCTCCCGCAACTCGCCTAGGGGGTTCCCCTCTTGGATGCGGAACGTTCCGCCTTCTAGCGTGAGCGTCGTGCCGCTCGCTCGGGCACACGGCGTCAGCCCACAGGCGCCGTGCCTCACCCCCCACACCCGCGCGTCCCCCCACCGGCAACTTCTGAGGAGATCCATGTTCGGGCTCAACCGCGCCAAGAAGACGGCCGCTCTCTGTACGGCGACCGCTGCCGCCGCCGCGACCGCTCTCCTGTGCGCACCCGGCGCCGTCGCCGCCCCCCAGCCGATCGTCGGCGGCACGACGACGACCACCACCGCGTACCCGTTCATGATGCAGATCACGGACGCCTCGCAGAACCAGTTCTGCGGCGGCACCCTGGTCGCCGCCAACAAGGTCGTCACCGCCGCCCACTGCATGGTCGGCGAGACCACGAGCAGCGTCCGCGTCGTCGGCGGCAGAACGTACCTCAACGGCACGAACGGCACGGTCAGCAAGGTCAGCAAGATCTGGATCAACCCCGACTACACCGATGCCACCAACGGCGACGACGTGGCCGTACTGACCCTGTCGACGTCGATGTCGTACACCCCGGCGTCGTACGTCGCCTCCACGGACACCGGCGTGTACGCCACCGGCGCCACCGCCCGCATCATCGGCTGGGGCACCACCTCGGAGAGCGGCAGCTCCTCCAACCAGCTGCGCACCGCGACCGTCCCGATCGTGTCCAACTCCAGCTGCGCCGGCTCCTACGGCTCCGACTACGTGGCCAGCGACATGGTCTGCGCCGGTTACACCAACGGCGGTACCGACACCTGCCAGGGAGACAGCGGCGGCCCGCTGCTCATCGGCGGCGTCCTGGCGGGCGTCACCTCCTGGGGCAACGGCTGCGCCGAGGCCGGCTACCCGGGCGTCTACACCCGCCTGACGACCTTCTCGAACCTGGTGAAGACGCAGATCAACTCGTAGCCACCAGTCGCCGGTGACTGTTCGTCAGTCGCTGGCGGCCGACGGGCTCCCCAGACTCCTGAGCACCCATCAGGTGAAAGCCAGGGGGCGTTGCGAGCCTCCACGAGCGGCCCGCAACGCCCCCTATCCATTCCTCCCCGCTTTCTCCCCCGCTCCTCCCCTCTACTTGTCGGCGGTCAGCTTCCCCGCGCTGCCCCAACTGTCCGCCGGCACCTCGTGGATCCAGACGTGCACGCTCTCGGCGGGGATCTTGTACGCGTCGACGAAGGCGTCGGTGACGCGCTTGACGAGGTCCCGCTTGAGCTCGACGTCGCGCGGACCCTGCTGAATGGTGACGATGGGCATGGCTGAACTCCTTCTTCTGGGGCGGCTCCGGCCGCCTTCCGGCTACGGGTTCAGTTCATCGCGCCGGGGCTCGTCGACCAAGAAGCGGACCGCGACCGCAGCGATCAGTTCTCGTGATCGCCGCAGGCCGCGAGCAGGGCGTCCAGGTGAGGCGTCGGCGTCGTGCCGTGCACGGCGAGTCCCGTGGTGAGCGCGAGTCCCGGCGCCCGGAAGGGTACGAAGGCGACCCGTGGGCTGTGCAGGACGCGGGCGTGCGAGGCGTAGACGACCGTCCACAGCGGCCGGGTACCGATGCTGGCGAGGGTGTCCTGCAGGGAGCCGCTCACCGGTCCTGGCAGTGGTTCGAAGCCGGCGTCGTGACAGGCCCCGACGACCAGGTCGACCAGGGTGGGGTTGGTCCGGCGCGCGGTGATGCTCAGCGGGAGTGAGGCCAGTTCGGCGAGGTCGATCGCGTCGCGGGCGGCCAAGGAGTGCCCGGCGGGCAGCGCGGCCACCAGCGGATCGGGCCACAGCGGCAGCACACGTACGCCCGGCAGGGGTTCCGCGCCCCGTACGAACGCGGCGTCGAGGCGACCGTCCAGGACCCGCGCGAGCCGCTCCTGCGCGGGAAGCGAGACCAGCTCGACCTGGACCGCTGGCTTCCGCTCGGCGAAGCCCGCGAGCACCCGGTCCAGGTGAGCGCCGAGTCCGGTACTGGTGCCGAGGCGCAGTACCTCGGCCGCGGCGACCGCCGCGCGGGCCCGGTCCACGGCGGCGAGCACCGCCCGCGCCTCGGGCAGCAGCCGCTCCCCCGCCCCCGTCAGCCGTACGTGCCGCGGTGAACGGTCGAACAGCTCGGCACCCAGCTCCCGCTCCAGCCGCCGTATCTGCTGGCTGACGGCCGACTGCACGATGTGCAGGTGCTCCGCCGCCCGCCCGAAGTGCAGTTCCTCGGCGACCGTGACGAAGTAGACGAGTTGCCGCAGTTCCATGTCCGGGACTGTAGGGCCCCTGTTTGAATGGCGGCCGTTGGGGGTGATGGGCATGGTGTCCACGGACCGGTTCCTGGCCTTCGCGGCGATGTCGCTGTTGGTGATCGTGATTCCCGGGCCGAGTGTGCTGTTCGTGATCGGACGCGCGCTCGCGCACGGCCGGCGCACGGCGGTGATGACGGCGCTGGGCAATGTCGTCGGCTCGTATCTGCTGGTGGCCGCGGTCGCCTTCGGGATCGGCTCACTGGTCGAGCGCTCGCTGACCGTCTTCCTGGTGGTGAAGCTGGCGGGTGCCGCGTATCTGGTCCTGCTGGGGGTGCGGGCGTTCCGGCACCGCAAGGAGATGAAGGCCTCGGCGTTGCGGCAGGAGCCCGCGGCCGCGGCGCGCGGCGATCTGCGGACCGTCCTGGACGGCGCCCTCGTCGGCCTCACCAACCCCAAGGGTCTGGTCTTCTTCGCGGCCGTGCTGCCCCAGTTCGTGGACCACTCGGCGGGGCGGGTACCCGTACAGATGCTGGTGCTCGGTCTGATCCCGATCTCCATCGGGCTGGTCACCGACACCCTGTGGGGGCTGACGGCGTCCGCGGCCCGCTCCTGGTTCGCCGGCTCGGACCGTCGGCTGTCGCTGATCGGGGGCGCGGGCGGCTGCACTCTGATCGGGCTCGGCGTGACGGTGGCGGTGACGGGTCGCGCGGACTGAGTCCTCCGGTTACGTGCCCTACGCGGCCACGGTCCCGAAGCGGATGTCGTACGACGCCGACGCGCCGGACAGCGTCCGGAGCAACCCCTCGGCCTCCGCTACCACCTCCTCCCGCTGGACCTTCGTGAGCCGGCCGAAGGGTTCGATGGTGAGCACATCCCCCTCCTGTCGCCACAGGCCCCCCAGGAATCCGTCGACGAGCAGCGTGCAGTACGCCTGGTTGCCGGCCCAGGTACGCCCTTTGAGACCGGCGGGCACCACCCGGGAGCGGTCGGCGTGCGAGAGGAGCAGGTTGTCGAACTCGGGCAGGAAACGGGGCGGGGCCGGGGTGTCGGAGTCGGGGCGGGGTGCGTCGGGGAGGTCGAAGAGTTCGACGCCGTTCTCGTCATGGAAGGTGAGCAGTCGCGGGCGGAGGCGTTCGAAGGCCTCGCGCAGCCTGGTCAGCCCCGCCCAGGTCTGCATGTCCTTGACGGAGGCGGGCCCGAACGCGGCGAGGTAGCGCAGGACGGCCGCGTCGGGGCCCGGGGACGGCTCGGTGGGACGGCCCAGCCAGTGTTCTGCGGTGGTCAGCGCGACCTGGCCGCTGCGGCCCCACAGTCCGCGCGGGGTGACCTGGACGAGCGGCAGCCGGCAGCGGGCGGCGACCGAGAGCGCGAACGGGTCGGCGTCCGGCCAGTGGACGAGCAGTTCCTCACGTAGCTGTTTCATCGTGCGCGGCTCGGCCTCCACCAGCTCCCGAGCGATCACGGCGAGCCGGTCCAGGTCGACACCCGCGAGTCCCTTGCGGAAGTTGTTCAGCTCCCGGTCGCGGGCCCCCTGCACGAGCGGTCGCAGGGTGAGGGCGTCGTCGGCGGTGTGGGTGTGGATGGTGGAGCGCAGGGTCACGATGCGGACGACGGCACGGTCCTCCATGGCCGTCGACAGCTCCTCGGGCCGGAACCCTTCCAGCCGGGCGGCGAGGGCGTAGTACGGCGGCTTCACGTTCTGCGCCTGAAGACCCACGAGGTGCCGGACGGCGTCCGCGGCGCTACGACCGGCGGACCGGCGCAGGAGGAGCTGGCGGGCGAGGGTCGCGCGGTTGAGGGCGCGGGGGTCGAGCACGGGTGCGGGGTGGCCGCCGACGCCGCGCGCCCTGTTCCCGCCACCGACCGACTTCCCGCCACCGTTCCCGTTCGCGTTCCGGTTCCCGTTCTGGTTCCCGTCCACGCCGCTCGTCTTCGTCGTCATGCTGTGCACGCTAACGGGGATTGCGGACACCTCCTGTCCGCAATCCGTGGGGCCTTCCACCGGAGCGCCCGCCCGGACAGTACGCCCACCACCGCCCGCGACATTTGACCCGTATATCCTTCTCCGTGATCACAGCGACGTACTTGCGACATGGGAGGCAGCCGCAATGTCCGAGCGACGCCCCCGTCCGTCCGCCAAGAACGGCAGAAAGCCCGTCTGGCGACGCGCCCTGAACCCACCGGCCGCGACCGGCGCGACACCCCCGGCGCCGCGCGCCGACCCGCCGGAGCCGGAACCCGCCACCGACAGCGTCGTACAGGCGGCCCTGTACCGCGACGGCGTACGGGTCTCGACCCCCGCCTCCCTCGCCGACACCTTCCGAGAGCTGCGCGAACAGCCGTCCGGCATGGCATGGATCGGCCTGGCCCGCCCCACGGAGGCCGAACTCCTCTCCCTGGCGGCCGAGTTCGACCTGCATCCGCTCGCCGTCGAGGACGCGATGGAGGCACACCAGCGTCCGAAGCTGGAGCGCTACGGCGAGACGCTCTTCGTCGTCCTGAGCGCGGCCCGCTATCTCGACGCGGCCGAGGAGGTCTACTTCGGCGAGCTGCACGTCTTCGTGGGCCCCGACTTCGTGATCACCGTCCGGCACGGCGCGGCGCCGGACCTGTCGGCGGTGCGCCGCCGCATGGAGGACTCCCCGGAGCTGCTGAAACTCGGGCCCGAGGCCGTCCTCTACGCGATCCTCGACTCCGTGGTCGACGGCTACGTCCCCGTCGTCTCAGGCGTCCAGAACGACATCGACGAGATCGAGACCGAGGTCTTCCGCGGCGACCCCGAGGTGTCCCGCCGCATCTACGAACTCTCCCGCGAAATGGTCGAGTTCCAGCGCGCCACACGCCCCCTGGTCGGCATGCTGCACGGCCTGATGGCGGGTTTCGCCAAGTACGGCACCGAAGAGGAACTCCAGCGCTACCTCCGCGACGTCGCCGACCACGTCACCCACACCAGCGAACGCGTCGACGGCTTCCGCCAGGCCCTCACCGACATCCTCACCGTCAACGCCACCCTCGTCACCCAGCAGCAGAACGCCGAGATGCGCGCGCTGGCGGAGGCGGGCTTCGAACAGAACGAGGAGATCAAGAAGATTTCTTCTTGGGCGGCCATTTTGTTCGCTCCGACGCTGGTCGGGACGATCTACGGCATGAACTTCGACCGCATGCCGGAGTTGCACTGGGTGCTCGGGTATCCCTTCGCGATCATCCTGATGGCGGTTGTTTGTACCAGTTTGTACATCATCTTCAAACGGAAGGACTGGCTCTGAGTAATCGCCCCGTGAGGCGCTGCCGCGAGGGATTGCAGCCCGGATCGCAGGCTCCGACGGAGCGTCTGAGGCCGCTGGGGAGAATCTGGGGAGAACCAGCCGCGGTCCAATGCGGGCGGTTTGCTGCGATCGCGGGCGTTGGCCTGCGGGAACCTAGCCGTTGAGGCGCCCTCTGGGAGCGCTGGCCAGCACGGAGAGTAACGGGCTTCCGGAGTGAAACACCAAAACGGATGGGCACAGCAGGTTGCTGCGCCCATCCGTTTCGTGGGTTGTGGAGAGTGGCCGTCTACGCGGCCGTGGCAACGGCGGCGGGGTGGCCGAGCAAGGCATCGATGGCCCCGCGCCCCTTGCCGCCGGCCTCCGGCATGAAGTGGGATAGCCTCCGCCGACGACGGGACGGTCGCCGCCGCGCGCCGACGGTTCCGCAGCCGAGTCAGGCGCCAACGCGTCGGCGGTAATCACTCCCGGGCAGCGAGCACAGGGGCGAGCAGCTCCAGCGCCTCCTCCCAACGGAAGCGGTTCGGGCCGCCCCCAGCCTTGGGCTTGTGGGGCTCATAGCTGCCGATCACGGTGCCCATCCCACGTAGCCGTTCCACGCTCTGCCGGTACACGGGGTGGGCGGCGGCCTGGGCGGCATTCAAGCACGGCAGGACGGCGGTGGGGATGCCCATGCCGTACACCTCACACAGGACGCCCAGCGCCAAGGTGTCGGAGATCCCGGCAGCCAACTTGTTGAGCGTGTTGAACGTGGTCGGCGCGACAGCGATCGCGTCCGCAGGCGAGCAATGCTCAGGACTTGTGGATCAGCCCCGGGCGGGACGCGGAGGGCGTACCTTCCCGAATGATCTTGTGATGGTCACCGAGTAGGCCCGCGTTGTAGCGCTTCCAGCCCGTCGAGGATGGCCTGGAGGCCGAACTGGAATGTGTTGTCGGGCGCCGCGCCGTAGTCGGCGCTGCGGGTGTCCAGGCGGGCGCGCAGCCGAGGGAAGTGTGCGGCAATCTCGCGGGCTTCGGCCTTGGCGTTGCTGATGACCTGTTGGGCGTCGCTGCTGCCTTCACGTCGCAGTTTGCGGGTGAGTGACGCTGCTGCGGCTGGGCCGAGGGCGTTGCCGAGGACGAAGGTGAAGACGGCGGCCGCGGCCTGGTCGGCTGCGGCGCCGGCGAATCCCGCGGCCTCGTAGATGGCGAGGAGGTGGTCGTCGTGGCGGGCCTTGCCGGGGCCGAACATGAGGAAGGAGCCGAAGGCCTGCAGCAGCCACGGGTGGCGGGTGAGCATCGCATGCAGGTCGGTGGCCATGGTGGTGGCTGCCGTGCGCCAGTCGACCAGGTCCGGGTCGGGCAGCGTGATTTCGTGCCACAGCTGGTCGCTGACGAGGGCGATGAGGTTGTCCTTGCTGCCCACGTGCCAGTAGACCGCGGTGGCCGCCGAGCCCAGCCGCTGACCCAGTGCCCGCATGTTCAGGCCCTCCAGCCCTTCGGTGTCCAGCAGGGCGATGGCGGCGGTGAGGATCTGTTCGCGGGTCAGCGTGTTGCGGGGCATGGATTCACGATAGCCGTCGACTTGCACGGCGTTCAAGAAACCTCTTGCACTGTGTTCAAGTTGTCGTTAGCGTTCACTTGAACGTAGTGCAAGTCGCTGCGGTGCCCGGTTGACACCTCGGGGTCGTGCGCGAACAACACTGACCGAGAGGGAATCGAGATGTCACGCGATGCGCTGGCGGAGTTCGTCGAGGCGAAGGCCAAGGAGTTCGACATCCCGGGTGCAGCGGTGGGGGTCTGGGTGGACGGACGGGAGCTGACCGCCTGTCACGGCGTGACGAGCATCGACAACCCGCTGCCCGTCGACCGGGACACGCTGTTCGTGCTTGGCTCGGTCACCAAGACCTACACGGCGACCGCGATCATGCGCCTGGTCGAAGCAGGGCGGGTCGAGTTGGACGCGCCGGTCCGCCGCTACGTCCCCGAACTCCGGCTCCCCGACGAGGACGCGGCAGCGCGGATCACCATCCTGAACCTGCTCAACCACACCGCCGGGCTGGACACCCGGATGGTCTTCGACAGCGGAGACGGAGACGACGCGCTGGCCGGCGAGGTGACCAAGATGGCCGAGGTGGCGCTGATCGGTCCGGTCGGCGGGCGTGCCTCCTACAGCCAGCTCGGCTACAACCTGCTCGGCCGGGTCATCGAGAACGTCACCGGCGAGACCTACGAGGCCGCTGTCGCCTCACTCGTCCTGGAGCAGGTCGGCCTGGCCAACAGCGTCTTCACCGCCGGACAGGCCATCACCCGCCGGTTCGCCGTGGGCCACAACCTCAGCGAAGGGGCGCTCAAGGTCGTCCGGACATGGAAGGGCACGCGCGGCAACAACCCGGGCGGCGGCCTGGTGTCCTCGGTCTCCGACCAGCTGCGCTGGGCCCGGTTCCACCTCGGCGGCGGTGACCTGGCGCGGCGGATGCAGGAGCCGACGGTGGAGCTGCACGGCTCCACGCTCGGTGACGCCGTCGGCCTCGGCTGGTTCCTGCGCGACGTGGACGGTGTGCGCACCGTCGGGCACGGCGGATCGTCCAATGGCCAGTTCGCCAACCTGCTGCTGGTTCCGGAGCGGGACTTCGCCGTCGTGGCGGTGTCCAACGCCGGGCCCGACAGCGGGCTGGAGTTCAATCAGGCCGTGCTCCGCTGGGCGCTCGAGCACTACCTCGGCGTGGTCGAGCGCGACCCCGAGCCGCTCCCGTATGACCCGCAACGCGCTCGGGAGATCATCGGGCACTACGAGAACGAATTCATGACGCTGATCATCGACACCGACGGTGACACGATGACGGTCGAATGCCGGATCAAGCCGGAGATCCGCACGGCGTCCGAGAGGGAACTGCCACCGGACCTGCCGCCGGCCGGGCTCGGCCTGCTCCCCGGAAGCGGCGACGAGTACATCGTCACCGGCGGCGGCTTGATCGGCCAGCGCGGTTTCCTCACCCGCGACGCCGACGGCGCCATCATCGGGGCGGACCTGGCCGGACGGCTCTTCAACCGGGCTCCGACACCCGCCGAGTGACACCTGGGAACCCCCGGAGAGAACCGCAGGCGAGGCCGGTACGTCGGCGTGGTCGCCACCCCGCAGGGCCTCGGCTCTATCGACTGATCACCGCGGCGCAGGAACGGCACTGGGAGGAGATGCGGCTGTCCACAGGGGTACGGAACGGAACGACCGAGATGCCATGCGTGTCGAAGGGCCCGCGCTCGACGTAGCGCAGACCTCCCGTGCCGCACAGGTAGTGCGTACTGCCGGTGACCGCGGCTAGGTCGGCGAGGCGGTCGGACCTGCCGTCGCGGGACCGCCGCAGTCGTCGGGGTCATCGCCAACCTCGCCCTCTACTTCGCACTGCACACCCTCTTCGCAACGGTCGACAACACCTCCTGGGGCCCGCTGCACCTCCAGCTCCCACTACTGGACACGATTCGACCCACGGCCCTCGCCATCACTGCCGCCGCCCTGTTCATGATCTTTCAACTCCGCTGGAGCGTCCTGCGCGCTCTCGGCATCTGCGCCGCACTCGGGCTGGTCACGGGCGGGGCCACCACCCTCTGGTGACCCACCCGGCGATGCGGGCCGGGTGGGTGCGAGGGGAATACGGGCGCGGTGGCGTGCCCTCCGCTTGCCCTGTCCCGCCGAAGGGGGCAGGTGGAGTCAGCTCCCGCTGACCGCGATCTCGTAGTCGCCGATGAGGTCGCCGAGCAGGGTGCCCGCGAGGATGTCGCTCGGTACGTGGCCGGCCATGTAGACGCGGGAGTAGACGACTTCGTCCTGCATCCACTGGTAGTCCGCGGCGCGATGCGGCGCGAGGGAGCTGAGCACGGTGACAGCGGCAGCGGCCCGGGCGGCGTGCCGGGAGGGGTAGGAGTAGGGGCCCTTGGCGCCTGCCTTGATGTGCTTGTCCGGGCGCAGGGTCGGGTCGAGGACGAACGGGGCGGGCTGCTTGTCACGGGCGGCGAGCTGGTCGCTGATGGTCTTGGCCACCTTCAGGGCGGACTTGAGCTGGGCCTTCTCCGCCGTGCCCTGGGCGGCGGGGATCAGTTCGCGCTGGTCGTGCTGGTAGAGCTTCCAGATGTCCTTCTTGCCGTAGAGCTCCAGCCAGGTGGCGGCCTTCTTCCCGGGGGCGGTACGGGTCTTGGCGAGCTGTTGGACCTGGTGCAGTTCGGCGGTGCGGGCCTTGGCGGACGGCGGTGCGGGGATCTGCCGGGCGGCCCAGGCGGCGAACGCCTTGTCGTCGCGTGCAGTCCCGTGCTGCGCCTTCCACCGGGCGAAGAGGTCATCGGCCTTCTTGTGCTGGGCGGTGACCTGGATGCCGAGCGGGGTGATCGCCGCGTCGGTGAAGAGCGTGGGCGGCGGGTTCTCCTTGATGCGCTCCGTCGCTCCGGGCTTCTTCTTGGCGGAGGCCGAGGCCGTGGTCAGCTGCGGCCGCAGCAGGCCGAAGGAGGCGGCCGCGACGGCGAGGATCGCGATGACGGCGTACGGCCACTTGATGGTGCGCAGAGCGCTCATGCGGCGTGGTCCCTTTCGAGGAGCTTGGCCGGCGCCGTGTGCGGGCCGGTCAGGAAGTGGGTGCGGGCAAGGCGGCGTACGTCGTTGTCGGGGAGGCCGGGGGTCAGCAGCGCCTGCCCGACGATGTACTTACTGAGGGACACTGGCCGGGCGCCGAGGCGCAGGAGCAGCCGGTCGGCGGGGGCGGGGCCGGCGCCTCCCTTGGTCTCCACGAGGACATGGCCGGGGTCGAGCGAGACCGTGCGGTCGCCGTCGCCCTGGTGGCAGGTGAGGGCACCGTCGAGCGTGACGCGAGTGCCGTGCTGCAGGTCGGCGAGGGCGGCACGTACGTAGCGGATCTCCGCGGCGGGAGTCAGTTCCGCGGTGGAGACGGGGATCGCGGCGCCCGCGAGTACCTTGTCCACGAACTCGACCGCCTGCGCGTCCAGTTGGCCGTACACCGCTGCCGGGACCGTCAGCGCGTGCTTGACCGTGGCGCCGCGGCCGTCCTTGGTCTTGACCTCGACCCGACACAGTCCGTCCTCCGCGTACAGCCGGGTGCGCACCTTCCAGCGGCGGCGGCGCCGCTGGACGTGGGCGCGCCAGGCGCCGAGCTGCGGGGTGTCGAAGTAGGTGCTGTGGTAGCTGGTCGTACGGCGTCCGTCGAGGTCCAGGACCTGGTGGCTGTCGGCGAGTTGCTCGACGAACCGGCGGGTGCGGTCGAGGGGGACGAGGTACTTGCGGTCGGTGCGGTGCTGGAGGGCGGCGGCCGCGTCGACCTCGGCGAGCGTCGCGCCGGGCAACTGGGAGAGACCGAGTGCGGTGGCGAAGGAGGCGGCGGATATCACAGCGTCCTCCCGGCGTCCCGTGCCGCGGGGATGTCGACCTCCGTGACGGCGGAGATCTCCGTGGCCGGCGCGGGCTCGCCCGGCTCGGCCGGGTAGCGGGCCGAGACCCGGGTCGTCTCGCGTACGTAGTCGACCTCGTCGACGTCCACGGACAGGGGCACCTGGCCGAACCGGGCCGCGACGTCCCACAGGATGTCGGCCTGGTCGGGGTAGGTCCGGTCGAGGGTGAGCTTCACCACCCGGGTCGGGTTGTACGTGCGCGGGTCGTCGACCACCAGGACCGCCACGAGCACGAGGGCGTTCAGCACGATGACGAGCCAGCCCGCGCGCTGCGGCAGCCCGGTGCACAGCGCGATGACCAGCGCGGCGAAGGTGTAGGCGACGTCCCGCAGGGTGAACGCCGCGCTGCGCAGCCGGACCAGGGAGAGGATGCCGAACAGGCCGAAGCCGACCCCGGTCGGGAACTTGCCCGCGCTGATCACGCCCATCGCGGCGAACAGGCCGATGTTCAGCGCGGTCAGGACGAGCGGCATCTCCGGTGCGCTGCGGCGGCGTCGGTAGAGCCAGCCGACCAGGATCAGCAGGGCTATGACGTCGAGCCCGCCTCGCGTGACCAGGTCCATGGGGGCGATCTGGTTCATGATCCCCTTGGCGGCGAGCACCGATATCACCGTGTCCAGCGCGTGCATGGCAGTTCCTTCCCGGCGGCGCGCCAAGCGGCGGACCTGCCCCGGTCCGCGAAGCACCGCGACGCGAAGGACGCTAGGGATGACGCATGAACAGACCATGAAGGCTTCTCGATGCCCGGCGTCAGGGCGGTCTCGCGCCCGGTTAGCCTGACCGTCATGCACTACCTGGTCGTCGACGACGAGACCCGCCTGACCGATCTGGTCGTCCGCTACCTCAGCGAGTCCGGCCATACGGCCGAAGGCCGCTACGACGGGCCCTCCGGTCTCGCCGCCGCCCGCGATCCCCGCCTCGACGCCGTCGTCCTCGATGTCATGCTCCCCCGCATGGACGGCGTCGAGGTGTGCCGCACCCTGCGCGGTGAGGGCGTCGACGTCCCCGTGATCCTGCTCACCGCGCGCGGCGCCGTGAGCGAGCGGGTCGCCGGGCTCGACGCCGGCGCCGACGACTACGTCGTCAAGCCCTTCGCGATGGAGGAGCTGCTCGCCCGGCTGCGCGCGATCTCACGCCGCCGCGCCGACCCCGCTGGCCGCCTCCGGATCGGCGACCTCGTCCTCGACCCCGAGCAGCAGCGGGCCTGGCGGGGCGACTGCGAACTCGACCTGTCTCGGCGGGAGTTCGCCGTGCTGCACGTGCTGATGGAGAACGCGGGCCGGGTGGTCTCGCGGCTGCAGCTCCTTAACGAGGTCTGGGACGGCGAGACAGACCTGCGCAGCAACGCCATAGACGTCCACGTCTCCAAGCTGCGCGCCAAGGTCGACCGGGCCTTCGACCGCACCACCATCACGACGCTGCGCGGCCGGGGCTACCGCCTGGAGACCGCTCCGTGACACGGTCCGGGCGTCTGCCCGCACGATTCCAGCGCCTGCCCGTCGCCGCCCGCCTGATGCTGGCCGTCGCCCTCGCCATGTCCCTCGTCCTGGCCGGGGCCGCGGGCCTGGTCTACTGGCGGGTCGAAGCCGCCCTGGACGGACAGCTCGACGAGGACCTGGCCACGTACCAGCAGAGTCTGGACCGGGCCGTCGGCACCGGTGCGGGCCTGCCGACCGGTCCCGACGGGAGTCTCCACCAGGTCCTTGCCGCTGACGGCCGGGTGCTGCGCTCCAGCGACACCGTCCGTGATCAGCTGCTCCTCACGCCCGCCGAACGCGAAGCCGTCGTACGCGGCGCCACCGTCCGGCGCGACATCGGGGCTCTGCTGCCCATCACCGACGGCACCCTGCGGCTGCGAGCCGAGCGCGTCACCTCCGACGGACAGACCCGCATCGTGGTCGCCGCCGTCCAACGTGGCCACCGCGACGAGGCACTGCGCGAGCTCCTCGCCCAACTGGCCCTCGCCTCCGGGCTGACGTTGCTGGCCGCCTCGTACGTCGGCTACCGCACCGCCCGCGCCGCCCTGCGCCCCGTCGAGCGTTACCGCAGCGGCGCCGCCACCCTCGCCAACAGCGCGGACGGCGCCCAGGACCTGCGCCTCGAAGTACCCAGCGACCGCGATGACGAGATCACCCGGCTCGGCCACACCCTCAACCGCATGCTCGACCGGCTGGCAGCCTCCGCCGCCCGCGAGCACCAGTTCATAGCGGACGCCAGTCACGAACTGCGCACCCCGCTCACCCTGATGCGCGCCGAACTCGACGTCGCGCTGCACCGGCCGCGCACCGCCGAGGAACTCACCGACACGCTGCGCTCCGTCGACACCGAGGTGCGCCGCCTGATCACCCTGGCCAACGCCCTCCTCGACCTCGAACAGCTCGGCAGCGGCGAAGGCATCCAGCGCGCTGAGACCGGCCTCGGCCGCCTCCTCGACGATGCCTGCGCCCCGTACCGCACGGCCGCCGAACGCGACGGACGCATGCTCACCGTCGAACACGACCGCGCCACCGTCCACGTCGACCCGCGCTGGCTCGAACCGGCCATCGGCACCCTCCTGGACAACGCCCTGCGCCACGGCAGCGGGGCGATCCGACTGCAGGCCGAGACCCACGACGGCCGCCTGCGCCTGTCCGTCACCGATCAGGGCCCCGGCTTCCCACCGGACTTCCTCCCTTACGCCTTCGACCGCTTCAGCCGGGCCGAGGCCAGCCGCACCACGCCCGGTTCGGGACTGGGCCTGGCCCTCGTGGCCGCGGTCGCCGCGTCACACAACGGCACAGCCCACGCCGAGAACACCCCTCACGGGGCCATGGTCACGCTCGACATCCCCTGCTGAGAGCCGGTCAGCGGGATCGAGAGGCGCGGCGTGCGAGGCCGAGTGCCGGGCCGGTCGCGAGCAGGACGGCGAGGGTCGCGTAACCGAGGGTGAGGGTGGTGAGCGTGGCGACGGCGGCGACCAGGAGCGGGCCACCCGCGTCGCCGAGTTCGCGGCCGAGTTCGGCGGCGCCCATGGTCCGGCCGAGCCGTTCGGTGGGAGTGGAGGCGGCCAGGGCGGCGAAGCCGAGGGGGGTGATCAGGCCGGTTCCGACGCCGATCAGGGCCGCGCCGGACAGCACGCCGAGCAGGCCCGGCAGCATCGCGCAGATAAGACCGGCGGCGGTGATCAGCAGCCCCGCGGTGATGCCGCCGCGCGCGGTGAGGCGTCCGCCGTCCAGGGCCCGTCCGGCGCGAGGCTGGACGATCGCGGCGCAGGCGGCGAGCACCGACACCGCGGCGCCGGTGGTGACCGTGCCCAGTCCGGCCGCCCGGCCGGAGACGGGCAGGAAGCCCACGCCGACCGACAGAGCGGCGGTCGCGGCGGCCAGTGCCGCCGTCGGGCGGAGGAAGGCGGGATGGGTCAGCCTCCGGGCCAGGTCGAGGACCGTCTGCCGGGTCTTGGGCAGCGGAGGTACGACGGGGACGGCGAGCGCGGCCCACACCGCGACCGCCGCGCCGAGCACCACCAGCACCGTGAACATCAGCCGCAGACCCCCGGCCCACACCAGCACCCCGCCGAGCAGCGGGCCGAGGGTGTAGCCGATGGACTTGTAGAAGCCGTAACTGCCGAAGGCCCGGCCGTGCTTGGCCGCCGGGTTGAGGCGGGCGACCAGCGCGGACGCCGAGGGCGAGAAGGCGGAGGCGGCGGCGCCCTGGCCCAGGCGCGCCGCCCACAGCCAGCCGGGGCTGTCCGCCACCGCGTACACGGCGGAGGCGGCGGCGAACGCGACGAGCCCTCCCAACAGCACCGGGCGCGCGCCGACGCGGTCGGCGAGGGTGCCGAAGACAGGCTTGAGCAGCACCTCGGCCCCGTCGTACAGGGCGAGCAAGCCACCCAGCACCATCAGCGAGGTGACCGCGTCGTCGGAGAAGCCCCCGAGGTTGGCGGCGATGCCGTGGGCGCCGAAGGCGGTGGTGAATCCGGCGGCGTACAGCGGCCACATCTGCCGGGCGGGCGCGGTCCGCACCTCCGGAGCCTGGGTCATCCGCTCTGCCCCGGTGCCTCGTGCAGGGCACGGAAGACCCGCTCCGCGTAGTCCTCACAGGCGGCCGTGCACTGCTTGAGGCGCTCGGTGGCCTCGGCCGCGTCCGCCGTGCCGAACACGTCCCGGGCGGTCAGATCGCGATGCCAGCGCCGCAGCCGCTCCAAGGACTGTTCCTCTTCCTCCAACTCGGCAAGCGTGAACTTGGCGATCCGTATCTCCTTGGCCAGCTCCTCTTCGAACTTGCCGCAGTCGGCGAGGAACTCCGCCCAGTCCTCCTGGCGTGCAGCAGCGAACAGCGACCGGAGGTGTGCGGAATCGGCGGGCGTGCGGCCAGAGGCGTCGAGGGTCACGACCTCCCCGCCGGCCCGGTCGGCCAGCTCGACCGCGCGCGCCAGGCCGTCGGCGAACACCGGCACATCGGGGACGGTCCAGGTGCCCTGGCCCAGGGAGAGCGCGCCGATCCGGCGCAGCTCCCGCCAGACCGCGACGCGGTGGCGGGAGGGACCGCTGGGCAGCCGCACCAGCAGCACCACCCAGCGCACAGCGGTTGAGTCGATAGTCACGCGAAGGAATGTATCACTCGTTACATCCGCCCGGTTTGGTCAGGCGGTGAGTACTCCAGTGGCGAGCAGCGCGAGGAGCAGCGTGCCGATGATGATCCGGTAGATGACGAAGGCGTTGAAGGAGTGCTTGGCGACGAACTTCAGCAGCCAGGCGATGGAGGCGTAAGCGACCACGAAGGACTCGGCCGTGCCCACCGCGAGCGGCACGGCGCCGGCCCCGGCACCGACGGCGTCCTTGAGTTCGTACAGGCCCGCGCCGGTCAGAGCCGGAATGCCGAGGAAGAAGGAGAGCCGAGTGGCGGCCACCCGATCGAGGTCGAGGATGAGGGCGGTGGACATGGTGGCGCCGGAGCGCGAGAAGCCGGGGAAGAGCAAGGCGAGGATCTGTGAACTGCCCACCAACATCGCGTCCTTGAGGGCGGTGTCGTCCTCGCCTCGCTTGTGGCGGCCCATCTGGTCGGCCGCCCACATGAGGCCGCTGCCGGCGATCAGCGATCCGGCGACCACCCACAGGGAGGCGAGGGATCCCTCGATGAGCGGCTTGGCGGCCAGGCCCGCGGCGACGATCGGGATGGTGGCGCAGATGACCCACCGGGCGAACTTGTAGTCGTGGTTCTGGCGTTCCTCACGGTTGCGCAGTCCACGCCCCCAGGCGGAGACGATCCGGACGATGTCCTTGAACTGGTCAGCAGCCTGTCCCGGTGTCCATTGCGCCAGGTCGTGCGCGTCTCGGAGTACTCGCGCGGCGCGGCACCGATCACATCGGTGGCCTCGGCCTCGATCAGCTCCTGCAGGATGCCCTCGCACACCACCCTGATTGCTTCAACTCCATCGACCCGACGTAGTGACTCAAGCAGCCGCATCAGCTCAGACTGGGACAAGGCCATCGTGCGCTCCTCCGGTTGAACTGCCCGTTCACCAGGGAGACTTGCGCGATGGCCTGCCCTTGTTCAGGGGGCATGCAACGCCGGCGGATGCACGCCCCGAGCAGACACCCGCGCGTTCCGGGCCCTGCCCGGCTACACCACTTCATGGGACGCAACCCCGCGGCGTGCGGCCTCCAGGCAGCGACGGCGTCTCGTTCGGGGCGGCTCAAAGTCGTCCTCACCCTGGAGCGGCACCGCTGAGAACGCTCAGTGTTGCCAGTCCTCGGCGGTGAGGGTGTCCCGGGTCTCCGGTGCCCAGCCCAGGCTGACCACCGTGCCGAGCAGGAGCACCAGCGCCATCCAGCCCATTGACCAGCCTATCCCGAGCCGGCTCAGGCTGACCGGCAGGACGAAGGTGCCCACAGCGGAGGCGACCCGGCTGGTGCCGTTGAGAAAGCCGACCCCGGAGCCGCGCAGCGCGGTGGGGAACAGCTCGGGCGGGTAGACCTGGGTGATGTTGGACGCCCCGGCCATCACAAAGGTGTAGACGAGGAACGGGACCATCAGCACCCAGCCCGAGACGCCGTTGAGTACGGCCATCGCCGCCAGACAGGTGGCGAGAATCGCGAAGGTGCCGATCGTGAACGGCCGTCGGCCCATCCGCTGGACTGGCCACAGCCCGATCACGCCACCCAGCAGCAGGGCCAGGTTGAGCATCAGGTTCTGAGTGTTGGCGTCGGAGATGTGCATGGTGCTCAGGATCTGCGACATGAAGGTGTAGATGGCGAAGTAGGGCAGCACCTGGGCGCTGTAGAAGATGACGCCGAACCAGGTCTTGGCCGCTTGGCCGGGGGCGAACAGATCGCGGTAACGGACGGCGGACGGCTGCTCGGAGGTCGCGGCCGCGGCCTCCTCGGCGGTGGCCGCGGATTGCCCGAGGTATGTGCGGCGGATCTCCGCGGCCTCGGCGGCGCGGCCGCGGGTGGCCAGCCAACTCGGGGACTCCGGGATTCCGATCCGCAGCAGCAGCACGAGCAGGGCGGGCAGCGCCCCACTGGCCAGCAGCCAGTGTGCGGCGCTGTCGGTGATCGGGATGTAGGTGCCCAGGATGTTGGCCAGTACGTAGCCGACGGTCCACAGCACGGTGAGCGCTCCCAGCAGGAGGCCGCGCAGCCGGCGAGGGGCGAACTCGGAGAGCAGGGTCGGGCCGACGGCGTAGTCGGCGCCCAGGCCGAAGCCGATCACGAGCCGGAGCGCGAAGAGGGCGAGCGGGGTATGCGCCCAGAACTGGGCGGCTGAGGCGATCGCGATCAGAGCGAAGTTGTAGAGGTAGACCTTTTGCCGCCCGATCGCGTCCGCCACCCTTCCGAGCAGGATGCTGCCGAAGAACAGCCCGATCAGCGCGGAGGCGCCCAGCAGTCCCTGCCAAACACCGGACAGGTGCATGGTCGTGTCGAGCACGGGGAGGACCGCGCCGATGATGCCGAGGGCGTAGCCGTCGCAGAAATTCGCCCCGAAGGTGGTGGCCGTCACCCGAAAATGGAAGCCGGTGAGCGGTTCCGCTGGGGCGGTGCCCGATGGAGCCGTTGCGATCCGGCCTTCTGTTGACTTCGCGTCTGTCGTCATGCATGCCTCCCGGCAGCTGGATCTGTAAAGCCCGCCGTGCAACTCGGTGTTGTTGTGGTCAGGTTCTGGCCGCGGTGAAGCGGCCGTCGAAAGCGATGTCGAAGGCGATGTCGAAGGCGATGTCGAAGCTGTTGGGGGCAGGGTTCGCACGGCGGGCGGAGGGATTGTCGGACCCTCCGCCCGCTCTTATGACCGAACTCGCAGCCCTTGCCCCCACAAATCGGGAAGAAGTCGACCGGCGGCTTCGATGTCCTCGCTCAGCGGCCGGTCGTGTGTGTTGCGGTCGAGAGCGGCGTCCGCGGCTGCAAAGTATCGACCGAGCGGGGTGCCCGGCTCGGGGAAGTTCCCGCCAAGCCGCAGCGCCCGGACCGCGCCGACGAGTTCACACGCTATGAGGCGTCGGTACCACTCCACGGATTCCGTTGTGCGGCGTGCTGCCTGGTCGGCGAAAGACGCGTGGTCTTCGGCGCCTCGAGAGATCACCACGTGCCCAAGGGCCGCTGGAAACGCGGCAGCACGCAATTCGCCGACCGCGGCTGCGGCGTCGTATTCGAGCATCATTATTCCGCTGCTGCCTGCCGGCCCTGTCGCAAGGAACGGGGTCAGCCCGGTGATCTCCGGCTCAGACAGAGCGCACAGGCGAATCTGTGCAAGCTGAGCAGCCTGCACGAGCGCAATACGCAACTGATCCAGCGCCAACGCCACGGGTGCCGCATGGAAGTTCCCATTATGGAAAACATCGTTCGCACTGGCACTGACCAGAGGATTCTCGGCAGCAGCATTGATCTCGACAGCGAGTACCGACTGTGCTGCGCCCAGGGCATCGAAGGCAGGCCCCATGACCTGCGGCAGCGCCCGGAAGCCGTATGGATCCTGAATCCTTGCTCTACCGACCACCTGGCCGTCAAGGAGTTGGCGGACCACCGCCGCCGCATGCTGTTGCCCGGGGTGGGGGCGTGCAGCGTGAACGTGCGCATCGAACGGTTCTGTTGACCCGCGAACGGCGATGAGTGACATGGTTGCCACCGTGAGCGTCGCATGGAGCAGCCTCTCCAGGTCGCGGCAGGCCAAGGCCGCCGAGGCCAGGGTGAGGGCATTGCTCTCCATGATTGCCAGTCCGTCACCGGGGTGCAGGACAAGGCGACTGCTGATTATGCCGTCCTGCCAAGGACTCTCTCCAATCAGGCACAAAGCGGTTTCGCACATCGCGGTGAGGTCGCCGGTTCCGATCGACCCAAAGGCGTGCACCCTCGGCAACGTTCGCAGGGCGAGACTCTGCACGAAGGCATCAACAACGTCCACATGGACGCCCGAGCCGCCGGCCAGCATCTGGTTGGCGCGAATGGCCAACATCGCCCGCAATACATCGTCTTTTACCCAGGGGCCGAATCCGCTTGCGACGCTTCGCAGTAGTCGATAGTCCTGGTCCGCGCTGCCATCGATCTCGATATCGACAGTCTTATTGGCTCCTACACCAGTCGTGCGCCCGTATACCGGACGGTTGGCGGCGATCTTTTGCGATGCCACCCATGCCTCCACGGCACGCGCTCGAGCTTCTGCATCCATGCGGACCGGCGCGCCACCACGAGCCACCTCTTCGACCTGGGCGAGCGTCAGACAGCTGCCGTCCAGCGTGATCTCGTCATCGAAGTTCGACATCATGCCAATCCCTGTGTCTGTGTGCGTTTGTTGGAGACGGCTGCGGAGTAGTCGACCCACGGTCATCTCCCGCCTGGTGCGGCTCCCAGTGAAGCAAGATCGTGCCGTGCGCCCACCCGATGGTCCGGACCATGCGGTCGAGGACTGCAGCCGGCGCTGTTCTCGCCCGCCACCGGCAGGTCTGTCCCTCGTGACGCATGTGGCGGGCCCGAGCAGTTCCCGGGCGAAGGGCGGATCGGGTGCGCCCCAGGTCAGACGTCGAGAACCAGCCGGTCCCCCCGGCATCGGGAGACGCAGATCATCATGGTGTCCCCCGCCGCGCGTTCCTCGTCGCTGAGCACCTGGTCGCGGTGGTCCGGGACCCCCGCCAGCACCGCCGTCTCGCATGTCCCGCACGCGCCCTCACGGCATGAGCTGAGCGTGCGTATACCCGCCGCGGAAAGGGCGTCGAGGACAGACTGCTGAGCCCCGACCTCGATCTCCCGGCCATCGCGGGTCTCCACTGTGAAGGCCCGGTCGTCCTCGCGCGGGTACCCCTCCGCCGAGCCGGAGGTGAAGCGTTCGAGCGCCAGCCGGGCGCCCGGGCTCGCGGCGGCGTATTTCTCCACCGCCGCGAGCAGACCGGTCGGCCCACACGCGTACAGACACGCGTCCTCGGAGCCCAGGCGGTCCAGCTCGTCGGTGAGGTCGGCGATGCCCGACTCGTCGTCCCGGTGCAGCCGCACCTTCTCCCCGTACCGGGCGAGTTCCGCGGTGAACGCCATGGAACGCGCGCTGCGCCCCAGGTAAAGCAGCTTCCAGTCCTTGCCCGCCTCCTCTGCCGCCGCCGCCATCGGCAGGATCGGGGTGATGCCGATGCCGCCGGCGACGAAGACGTAGCGGTCCGCGGTGAGGTCCAGTGGGAAGGTGTTGCGGGGTGTGCCCACCAGGAGCGTGTCGCCCGGTCGGACACGGTCGTGGAGGTGAGCCGAGCCGCCGCGGCTCTCCGGTTCACGGAGGACCGCGATACGCCAGGTCGGTCCGTCCGGCGCCGAGGTCAGCGAGTACTGCCGGACCAGGTCACGGGACAGGATGACGTCGACATGCGCCCCGGGAGTCCACGCGGTCAGGGCGCGTCCCCCGCGTGCGGCCAGGACGAGGGAGACGACCCCCGCAGCCTCGGCCCTCACCTCCTCAACCGTGACGGTCACGAACTTCTGCGCTGGCATGGCTCCTCCGTATCCGAGTCCGCCGGGTCCCCGGCGGGTGCTCCGTGCTGCGCAGAATCGTGCGGAGCCCGGCCGGTGCACGGCAACAGCTGTTCTCACCAGGTGATAACGCCCATGTCTCGGCGATCGCCTGCCGTTCTACGGTTTCCGGCGTGAGGCAAAAGCTCGCGCCCCGCGAGCGCCGCCTTCGCACCTGAACTGCACAGATCGCACCCAAGGAGGCTTGATGACCGCCACGGCCGACGACGTCGTCGCGAACATCCCGGACGACCCCTACGACGACGCCAACCTCACCGACCCGTATCCGCTCTACGCGCGTATGCGCGACGCGGGCCCCGCGGTGTGGCTGGAGAAATATCAGGTCCATGCCTTCACGCGCTTCCAGCAGTGCCGGGAGATCCTGGCCGACCACGAGACGTTCATCTCCGGCGCCGGAGTCGGGCCGCGCAACTACCACCATCAGCCCCCGTGGCGCCCGGCAGGCATCCTTGACTCGGACCCACCCATGCACACGCCCCTGCGCACGGCGATGGCCGGGGTGATCACCCCGCGCAACGTCCGTGCCCTGCGCACCGTGTTCCAGGAGTACGCCGAGCGGCTGGTCGACGAGATCCTCGACAGGGGGGAGTTCGACGCGGTCACCGAGATGGCTGAGCTCTTCCCCGTCGAGGTCTTCGGCAACGCGGTCGGTATCCCCCGGGAGGGACGCGCGGAGAACCTGCTCCCGCACGGCGCCATGAACTTCTCGGCCTTCGGACCGGAGGATGCCCGACACGACGAGTACTTCGCCCAGGGTGAGGGGACGGTCGAGTGGGTGATGAGCAACTGCGCCCGGGAACGCCTGTCCCCGGGCGGGCTCGGCGCGAAGATCTGGGAGTACGCCGACGAGGGAGTGATCACCTCTGACGAGGCGACCCGGCTGGTGCGTGCCCTGTTGTCTGCGGGCGTGGACACCACAGTGTTCGCCATAGGCAACACCATGAAGTGTCTGGTCGCCAGTCCCGCCGAGTGGGCGAACCTGCACAAGAACCCCTCACTGGCGCGGTTCGCCATCGACGAGGCGCTGCGCCATGAGTCCCCGTTCCAGTCGTTCTTCCGCACCACTGCGCGCGAGGTCGATTTCCACGGCGTCCACCTCCCCGAAGACACGAAGATCGCACTGTTCATGGGCGCGGCCAACCGCGATCCACGCCGATTCGGCGACGCCGCCGACGAGTACCGCCTCGCCCGGGACGCCTCTGGGCACTTGGCCTTCGGCATGGGCATCCACCAGTGCGTGGGTCAGCCCATCTCCCGCCTGGAAATGGAGGTTCTCTTCACCGAGTTGGCACGCCGGGTCAGGGCAGTGGAGCCGGCCGGCGAGCCGGTGCCCTTCCTGCACAATTCGCTGCGCGGATGGAAACACCTGCCGGTGCGGGTCACCGCGGCCTGAGAGGAACCGGTCGGCACCTCGCAGGCGCGGACGGGTCGGGGCACGGCCCGGGCGGGGGACCGGTCACCGGATGGGGAGCGACGCCGCCCAGTGGTCCAGTTTCTCGGTCAGCCGGCTGCCGGCCGAACGCAGTTGGTTATGGGCATGTCGACGCCAAGCCGGGCCGCACCTGTTCTCAGGTCCCGCCACGGTCAGGGTGCACACCACTTCCCCGGCGGTCATCACCGGAACCGCCACCGCCACCGCGCCCTCGCTCAGTTCACCTCGCGTGACCAGGAAGCCGTTCGTGCGGACGCTTTCCATCTCCATGGCGAGCCTGATGCGGTCGGGGGTACGGGCGGTGACGGTCCGCATCGGCTGCTCCAGGACGTTGTCGATCACCTCGCGCGGTGCGTGGGCCAGCAGCAGCCTCTGGCCCGCGCCCGCGTACAACGGCAGCAGCTGGTTGATGCGGAAAGCCACACGCGTCGGATGCGCTGACTGGGTCTGCCGCAGGCACATCGCCTGCGACCTGACCCGGACCGCCAGTACGGCCGTTTCGCCGGTCGAGTCCGTCAGCCCCTGCAGCAGCGAGTGACCCAGCTCCACCAGGCGAGTGTGAGTCAGGTGCTGGCCGGACAGCTCCAGCAAACGCCAGCCGAGGACGTACGTGCCCGCGCGCTCCTCCACCAGGTCCAGTTCGCGCAGCGTGCGGAGGTACCGGTACACCGTACTCACCGGGATCCCGGCGTCGGCGGCGATCTCCTCGACCCGAGCCTCCCCGGATTCGGCGACGCTGATCAGCACGTTCAGGCCGCGCATGAACGATACTCCCGCACCCGTAGATGCGGCACTGTCGACACCACGGCGGACAATTCCGGCCAATGACTCCCCCTCGGGCCTGGGTTCGAGGCAGCGGGCACTTTACTGCCAGGGGGCGCCAGCGTAAACGGCCGCGTCCATGGACGCGATGGCGTCTATCGACGGGAAAACCTCAGTGAGGTTTTCCCGGCGACTTCGTTGATCAGCCGGCGGCCGGCTCCGTTGTTCCTCGCCGAGCTGGGCCGGGTCGCCCTCGGCACGTACCTCACCTTCGATCCGCGCCCCGGCCGTACGGACGCCGAACGCAACCGCGTCTCCAACATCCGCCCGCCGCTGGGCCTGTCCTGCAAAGAAGCCGCCCGCAAGCTCACCGACCTGATGTAACGGGCCCGCGGCCTGCGCCTCACCGGCGTGGATCTCGAAGATGAGTCGGATCGGGGCGACGGGGGGCGGCTCCACGTCGAGACGGACATCGGATAGCACGGTGTCGCCGGGCCATGCCATGCGCGTACCGGCGGATGTACCTGTGCGGCGCCCGGCCTTGGCCGCTGCCGCCCCTGTCCGTTCCGGTTGGCGGCCCGCCACCGGAGCGGAAGCCCCGCCGCGCCGCGAGGAGCCCGCGCTTCTGCCAGGGCGGGTGCAGCCGGGGCCCTGGGTCAGTTCTCCGGAAATTCGAGCAGGTCCGCGAGACAGGCCAGGTACATGGCGAACGCGTGTTTGGGTTCACGAACCTGGCGCCCCCGCAGCTCTTCGAGCTTGGCCAGCCGGTACAGCAGCGTGTTGCGGTGGACGTGCAGTTGCCGCGCTGTCCGGAGCAGGGCTCCTGGGAACCGATCAAGCTGTTCACCGGCGACGGCGGCGGCGTTCCTGTGCCGCGCGATGGCGCACTGGGTGCAGGAAGAGGGCCTGGGCCAGCTCGTTGGGGGTCTTCTGCCGGTTGGCGCCCTCGACCAGGGCGGCCCGGCAGCAGACCCCCGCCTGGCGGCTCGCGGGCTGGGAGCCCGGGGCCGGCCGGATCCTCACTCATCGGCCAGTCCTTCACCGACGCGGCGACGTACGCCCCGGTGACCTCCTCGCCGTCCCGGCGGCCGGGGCCAGGCTGGAAAGGAGCGCGGCCTGCGCCCTCCTATCTGCATACCTCTATGTGTGAGGAGGGGCAAGCGCCGGACCTACCGGCCCTGGATCCCCGAGCCGGGTCGGTGGCTGCAGTTCGACTGGGGAGAAGGGCCTCGCATCGACGGGCGCCGGACCTGGCTGTTCTGCGCGTGGCTGTCGTGGTCGCGCTTCCGAGTGGTCATCCCGGTCTGGGACTGCACCCCGGGCACGCTGGTCGCCTGCCTGGACACCGCATTGCGCCGGATCGGCGGGGCGCCGACCTACGTACTGACCGACAACGCCAAGACGGTCACCGTCGAGCACATCGCCGGGATCCCGGTCCGGCATCCGCAGATGGTCGCCGCAGGCCGGCACTGCGGTTGCCAAGTGGTCAGCTGCAGCTGCGTCCCCTACGACCCCGAGTCCAAAGGCGGTGCGGAGGCCACGGTCCGTATCGCGAAGGCCGACCTGGTGCCCACGGATGCGAACCTACTGCCCGCCTACGACACCGTCGCCGAGCTCGCGGACGCCTGCCTCACCTGGTGTGATGCGGTGAACTCGCGCCGCCACCTGGCGACCGGACAGATACCCGCCGACCGTCTCGACATCGAACGCACCACGCTGCACGTCCTCCCGCTGGACCCGCTGACACTTGCGCTGGGCGAGGAGCGGGTGGTCGGCTCGGACCGCACGATCAGCTTCAACGCGGTGCGCTACTCGACCCCGCCGGGCTGTACCGGCGCCCGGGTCTGGTGCCGGGTGGTCGGCGAGGAAGACTGTCCATCACCGCTCGCACCAACTCCGGCGATCTGTCGGAAATTTGGCGCCACCAGCTGCCGGTCCCAGGGGTTCCGCAGATCATCGATGCGCACTACCCCGACCACCCCGACGGCCGCGGCGTCCACCAACCGAGACTGCAGCCGCGCTCGGAAGCGGAGATCGCGTTCGTGGGCATCGGCTCGGGAGCAGGCCGCCGGCTCAAGGAGGCCGGACCCGCCGGCGCGGTCCGTATCCGCGCCAAGATGGCCCGTGCCGTCGAGCTCGCCACGGTCATGGGCTCCGACAGCGTCGATCAGGCTCTGGGGCTGGCCGCGACCGCCGGACGCTTCGCCGACGGCGACCTGCTCTCCATCCTGGAGCATCTCGCGGCGAACAGACCCGCCGGCGAGTTCGTACGCGCGGACGAGACGCACTCCGTCCAGAGCGGCACGATCGGCTGGCAGGCCCTGGGCCGACAGGCGGCGGCCCCAGGGCAGTTGAAGACCGGCCGATCGGGATCAGTCACCGATGAACCACAGATACAGGTGCAGCCCGCGCTCGACGACCTGGCACAACTCGCGGGCCTGCGCGACCCAGTCACCACCACAGGCCGCGGGAAGCCGGTCGAGTTCCGCCAGCAGCAGCGGCATCTGCCGCTGGTTGAACACCGCATCCCCATACGGAGTCAGAGCCCAGAGCATCGGGAAGTCCGCCGGGTCCAGGTCCGCGAAGTCAGCAGTCCACTCCACACCGGCCTTGGCGCGAGCCACGAAGTCTCCACTGTCACCACGCACCGCCATATTGATCACCCGCCGAGCCTATCGGCGCCCACCCCGACCAGCGAAGGAATATGCGACCGTGATGTTTCCCCAGGCCACGGCCCTGCCCGAGGAGCTGGACAGACTGATGCGCCGGATGCGCCTGCCCTATATGCGCAAAGCCGCCCCCGACGTGCTGGCCACCGCCCGCGCGCAGCGGATTCCGTCCGCTGGCGAGAAGGTGACGCTCCGACACCTCACGAGGAACTTTCCGCAGATCAGGGCATGCTTCTGGTGCGGTGGGCGGGACTCGAACCCACGGCCGACGAATTACGAGTCCTGGTGGGGGTGTGGGGGTGGTTCAGGACGATGCTTCCTTGGCGCCGCAGGCCCCAATCGAAGCTCCTCCTCCACCACCATTGTCTGAGCCTTTGACGGTGTCGGCTCGTCACAGGTTCCGTGCGTACGTTCCGCCCTCGTCAGACTCCCGTCGACGTTGGCGCCATGCCCTGAGTGCCCACATCACAAGCGCGGCACCTAACACCAGAACCCCAACACTGGGGGCTCGGCTTCGACATCCGTGACTCCAAGTCTCCGCACTGGACGGGGAGTTCGTCCTCGCCGCGGACGTTCGGGCACTTCGGGCAGTCGGGGACGTTCCTGTGGATCGGTCCGGAGGCGGGGGTGGCGGGCGCGGCCCTCACGGACCGGGCGTTCAGGCCGTGGACGGTCGAGGCGTGGACGCCCGTTCACGGATTCGGTGCTGGCGGAGGTGCGAGGCTGACGACGCCCTTGGCCAGCTCGTCCGGCGCCTTGGCCAGGCACTCGAACCACACCGTCTTCCCGCTTCCGTCCGGGCGCGGCGTCACGCCCCACCGATCGGTCACAGCCTCCACGACTCCGTCAGCGCCAGTTCGGCCGCGTCGGCCACCTCGAGGAGACCCGCTCCGGTGAGGTAGAGCCGCAGAATGCGGCGCAGGTGCCGGGCCGAGTGCTCGCCCAATGCAAACTCGGCACGATAGTCCGTATCGAAGTCCGTCGCCTGCGGACCAGTTGCCTGATTCACACCACCAGCCTGCAACGCCTTGAATGCGCTCGGCCACGCAACGAAACGAACGCCGCGAGGCGTTGCCGACTGCTGGCGCGTCTGGAGATCGCTGGGGGTCCAGGTCGTTCCGGGTGCTGTTTGTGCGCGGCCAGGGGTCGGGGAGGCGGGGCGGATCCGTAGCGGCCGGGCCCGCAACCTGGCCGCGCGCGGGGTCGGCCCCGAAGCCGACACAAAGCGTAAATAATCTTCCCAGGAAAAACAAAGGAATCACCCGCTCTGGAACGCATCTCGACTCACATGAGCTAAAAGCGGACTATAGGCGGGCTCTTGGCGATCAATTAGTGATGGACCGCGCACATACCGACCTCCAGAATGCACAGCGGCGCGGACCCACCGGGGGACCGCCTGAGCCCCGGGAAGGATCTCGACCTCCATGTCCGTCTTTCGCTTACCCATGCCTGCCTCCAGACGTCCCGCGTCAAGGCCGATCGCCGCCGTCATTGTCGTAGCCGCGGCCCTGGCTGCCGGGTCACTGACGACCACGGCGCCGGCCCACGCGGCGTCTGGCGACTCGGCTCAACCACCCCGTGCGACATCGCACAGCACTCGTTCCCAGTCCGCCGCCCAACTGACCTGTGCGATCAACGACACCACCGGCTGCCTGAACAACACCGCCACCAGCACCTTCACCACCACGACCAGCCCTGCCGACGCCGACGGTTCCGGCAACAGCTTCAACGCCGCCGACCTGACGAGCACAGCGGGCTGGCAGAGCGGCAAGACCGTGACCGTCGACGGCGCCACCATTACGCTGCCGAGGTTCGGCACCGGCACCTACGACAACATGCTGGCCTCCGGCCAGACCGTCACCGTGCCCAGCAGCGGCGCGGTCAACACCGGCGACGCCGTGGTCTTCCTCGCCTTCGCCACCGGGGCCGCAGCCAAGAGCGTCACCGGCACCATCACCTACGCCAAGAACAACTGCCTGAACTCCAACGGCGACCCCGCCGACCAGGACTATCGTCTGGACACCGTGCCGGACTGGCTCTCCGGCCCGTCCTCCGCGGCCTCGATCACCCTGGTCCACGAGAACCACAGCGACAACACCCAGACCAGCCCGAGCTCCGGCCCGAAGATCTACGCCATCAGCGTCCCGCTGGCCTGCCCCGGCTCGGTCATCAGCAGCGTCTCCCTGCCCCTGTTCACCAACGGCGTCCAGGCGGGCCAGCCCACCCCGCACATCCTCGGGCTGGGCATACGGCCGATGACCGTCACCGGCAGCGGATCCAGCGCCCAGCACTGGGTCGGCACCTGGGCCTCGGTCCAGGACACCGACAAGGTGCAGTTGTCCAACGACAGCACAGCCACCGTCAACGACCAGACCCTACGCATCCCGGCCCACGTCAGCATCGGCACCGACAGCGGAAACGGGGCGCGCATCCACCTGTCCAACGCGATGGGTGCCACCCCGGTGACCTTTGACGCGGCCTCCGTTGCCCTGCAGGACACCACCGCAGGCGGCGCCACAGCAGCCGCGGCACCCACAACGCTGACCTTCGACGGTTCCGCCTCCGTCACCATTCCCGCAGGTGGCGACGCCACGAGCGACCCAGTCACCCTGACCGTCCAACAGCAAGCAACCGTACTGGTCAGCTTGCAGGTGCACGGCTCGGTGTCCGCCATGCCCGGCCACTCTGTGGCCCGGACTCCCGTCTGGGTCAGTGACCCCGCCAACCGCACCGGTGACACTGCCGCCGCCCACTACATGCAGACCACCTACACCGGTCTGCCGTACCTCTCAGGCATCGACGTCACCACCTCCACCTCAAACCCCACCGGCTCACTGGTCCTCTACGGAGACCAGAGCGTCAACGGGGACACCGCAAGCGAAGACGGCCGGCATCACTTGAGCGATGCGATCACCAACGCCCTGGTCGACGATCCCCACGGGAACACCTCCGTGGACTACGGCGTGCTCAACGCGGGCACCAACAGCAATAGCCTGCTGCCGCAGATCACCAACAGCACCAATCTGCTCAACGCGCTCAACCCCCTGGACCGCAACGTGTTGGTCCAAGGCAACGTTCGCACCGTCCTCGTCTCCACCGGCGCCGCCGACCTGCTCAACTGCACCAGCAACGCCGACACCTGCGCCACCGACGTGGAGAACGGACTGGCCTCCCTCAAGACCCAGCTGAGCTCGTACTCCACCGACGACAGCCAGATCTACATCAACCAGCAGCCGATCACCCAGAACTCCAACATCACCGTCTATCTCGCCACCATCCCGCCGTTCACCGCCGCCCACCCCGGCACCGCGACCCAGGAGGCCGCCCGCAAGCAGGTCAACAACTACCTGCTCGACAATTACCCCGGCCAGCTCGTCGACTTCGCCGCAGCGGTCTCCACCGACGGCACCGGCACATCTTCGACCGTCAAGGCCGCCGACCTCTCGGACGGCAACCCTTCCGACGCGTACTACGCCGACCTCGCCGGCCGATACATCAACGACGTCGACTCCGGCGCACTCGTCTACCCGCCCAGCTGACCCCACTACCGGACCCAGGCCCCGCCGCTCCCACCAGGTGCGGCGGCGCCTGGCCCGTTCGTGGCGACCGACGCCAGTGTCCGCTGTTCTCCGTGAACACCAGGTGGCCGTCCTCACGGAAGATCGTGCCGCCCAGCACCGTGGTGAGTTGCCTGCGCGTCACGATCGTCTTCCTATCGGTTCCGCCTTCCAGGCGGATCGGGATCAGCAAGATTGATCACGACATCACACAGGCCCCAGGAGCTGGCTCTGAGCAGTCGCCGCGAGAGGCGTCGCCGTGAGTAGGCGCGGCCTCGATCGCGGACGCCGACGGAGCACCTGAGGCCGCTGGGGAGAATCTAGGCAGAGTCAGTCGCGCCCAGATCCCGGCGGCCTCATGCGATCGCGGGCGTTGACCTGCGAGAGACTCTCCGTGACCGAGGCGTATGTGTGCCGGAGCACGTGGAAGCCGTCCTTGCGGGAAACCCCCAGCGCTCGTCCTTCTTCCGCATCGGGATGACGCCGGCGGCCAGAGCCGGCTTCCGCACCTCGACGTTGACTCCACCAATTTCAGTGGTTTGGATTCCGGTGGCCTTTGGCCGGGTCAGCGGCCGACGGCGGCGTCCCCGCGGAACGCCCCGGCCACCACGGGGACCAGCTGCCGCTCGATCTGCTCGGCGGACATGGCGGCCAGCTCGGTGCCGATGGGTGCCAGCGCGAGCCAGTTCAGCAGGCCGGCCGCGCATCGCGTACGGAAGATCAGTTCCTGCTCGTCGACTCCGGGAAGGTTCGGTGTCAGCAGCCGGACGACCCCCCGGCGGCTCCGGTCGAACTTGCCGTCCAGCCGCTCCCACCCCTTGGGGGGTTCGATGCCGACCCGCGCCACGGTCCGCATCACGGCCAGGTCTTGTCCACCGGCCGCCAGCGCGCGCACCATCGGCCGGGCGAACGCTGTCGCCACCTCATGGAGTGTCGCGGTGGAGGCGAGGGAATCGAGTTCCAGGATCTTGTCGTCCAGGTACCGTTCCAGCGCGTGCTCGATCGCCGTGTCGCACAGCTTCTTCAGCGACCCGAAGTGGTAACTCACCGCGGCGACGTTGGCTCCGGCGCGATCCGTGATCTCGCGGAGTGTCACACCCTCCTGGCCTCGTTGCGCGAGCAACTCCAGGGCGGCCGTCTGCAGGCCGTCCCGCGTGCGCTGACCGGCCTCTCGGCGCAGGTCCGTCTTTTCCGCCCGTATCATGGCATATATTCAAGCAGCTGCTTGAGTACATTGTCAAACAGTCGCTTCACGGATCGGGGCCGAACTCGAGCGAATCCGATCCCGGCGCGAGCGCGATGCCAAGCGCGGCACCGGCGCCAAGGTCCGCGAGAAGGCGGAGGCCGCCCACGCGCGCGCCGAGTGCGCACTGATCGAACACCCCACCCCGAAGCGGCGGTTGAAGACCTCGAAGCCTCGAAGAGCGGACGGCCGGGTCACCGAAGGCCACACCGGATCACCGCCACAGAACCGACATGACCGGCCGCGAGACGGCCGCATGGACACACGCCTCCACGGCTGCGCGACCACACAATTCAAACATTGGCTTGACGTCTTACGCTGCCGTCCATAAGCTCAAGCGAGCGTTTGATTTACTAAGAGCGCGAGAGACCGATGCGACGGATCTCGGATCCTGAGAACAAACCTGGAGGAACACGACATGAAGCTGCTCAGCCGGAAGTCGATCACCGCCACGGCCGCGATAGCGATCCTGGGTGGTCTTTCCATCGCCGCTGCGCCGACACAGGCCGCAAGCCCCGCCCACGGCAGTGCGGCGGTCCACAGCAGTACGGCGGTCCACCCGGACCTGACTCCTGGCGAACTGGCGAAGCTGCCGCTCACGGACCGCCACCTGACCAAGCACGAGAGGGCCAATCTCGCAGTCGTCCTGCGCGCGTACCACGTGGCGGAGGGCAACAGCCTGGACGTCAACACGTTCGTCAACAGCTTCGCCAAGGACGGCGTCTTCAACGACATGGTCGCCGGACAGGCATATCGGGGCAAGGCGCTCGGTGACGTTCTGCCCTACATGGCCAACCTCTTCCCCGATGTTCACCGTGACCTCAAGCGCATCACCGTGAACGGCGACGTGGTCAGCATCGAGCTGTCGATCCAGGGCACGTTCGAGGGGCCGCTGCAGTCGCCGGCGGGCACCGTCAAGCCGACCGGCGCGAAGGTCGACGTGCCGACCGCCGACTTCTGGTACCTGCACAACGGCAAGGTCGAGAAGTTCAACTGCTTCGTCGGGTACTCGACCATGTACGCCCAGATGGGCGTGAACTTCGACTGGGCCTCGGCGGTCAACAAGCACTGAGTCGTTCTTTGGCGGGTGATGCCCGGCGCCACCGGCCGCGCATCACCCGCCGGGGCTTGGCTGCCGACGCGCCGACGCCAACCGGGCTGTGCGGCTTCCCTGGAGGTGAGGCGCGGTCACCTGGCACGGCGCGGCGCCCGTCCGAGTGCCTGACGTGCGACGTCTACTGACCCATGGTGCTCTCGTCACCTGGCTGCAGCAGTTGCGGCTCCACCTCCTCGCCGTTGACCAGCGTGCCCTTGCCGCTCTCACAGTCGTGCAGCACGTATCCCCGTCGGGTGAGGGACTGTCGTCTTTTCGATCTTGAGTCATGCGTGTCGAACGGGAGTCCCGATCGGGTGGTAGCGGGGCGCTTGGCACATAGCGGCGGACGAAGGCCGGCCTCCGTCCCCGCAGACAGCCACTCGTCGGTGGACCCTCGCGCCCAGCGATCGGGAGCTGCCCGTCGAGGACGTCATACATGTGAAACCGGGCTCAACCGGAGGAGAACGGCGGTGTTGGCACGAGGCAGGGACACGGTCAGTTTCCCGTCGCCTGCGTCCCACTCCGTGGCGGCACCGGCGGTCGCGGGATGCAGCACCGTGGTGTGAACGTGCGCGCCCCGCAGGTGGGGGACGGTGAGTGTGCGGTCGGTGTCGGCGGGGCTGTTCCCTTCGCCGGCACCGCTCGGGACGGTCCCGCCGCCGCTGCCGGACTCGCGTCTCCAGATCACGAGGTACGTGGCCTCCTGCCCCCGCAGTCCATGGGCGATCCACTCGTCCTCCCAGGCGGGAAGGCCCAGTGGCCAGAACGGGTGCGCGCCGTTGATCTCGGGTCGGAGGTCCTTGTAGACCGAGATCGCCGAGCGGACGAGGTCGAACTGCTCGTCGCTCATGAGGTTGAGGAAGCCGGAGAGGTGGATACGGCCGAGGAGCGCGCCGGTGAGGGTGAAGGCGATCTCGTCCAGGCTCTGGTCCGGCTGGGGGTACGCCCACACGGCGGCCTGCTCGGGTGTCGCGGCGGTGGCGGCCGCGGCGGCGATGGGCGGGTAGCGCAGCGGGTCCTGCTGGTCGCTGGTGGACTGGATTTGTGCCACCGCGAGTTGCGCGTAGTCCATGCGCAGGCCGCCCGATCCGCAGTTCTCCAGGACGAGGTGGGGGTGGCGGTCGAGGAGTGCGGCCATCCAGTCGAGGTGGGCGCGGTGGTGCCCGAGCAGCCCGGCGCCCGCGCTTTCGACACCCTTCGCCGTACCGACGCCGCCCTCCGTCCCCGGACCGATGTTGATGTTGTAGTCCAGCTTCAGGTATCCGACACCCCATTCGCCGACCAACCGGTCCACGACCTCGTCGAGATGCGTGCGGGCGGCCGGGTGACGGAGGTCCAGGTGGTGCCGGCCGTGTTCCGTGACGCGCAGGCCGCCGCGTCGGAAGAACGCCTCGGGCGGCAGGGAGTGCGCCAAGGGGCTGCGTACGCCGACGACTTCGGGTTCGAGCCAGAGTCCCGGGGTCATACCGTGCCGACGGATGGCGTCCAGAACCTCCTGTATGCCGCTCGGGAAGCGGTTGGGGGCGGCCTCCCACGCGCCGACGGCGTCCCACCAGCCCTGAGCGTCGTCGTCGTACCAGCCGGCGTCGATCACGAAGACCTCGGCGCCCGCGGTCGCCGCCGCCTCGATGAGGGGCAGGAGCCGTTCGGTGGTGGGATCACCCATGAGGGTGTTCATGTAGTCGTTGTAGATCACCGGGAGGGTGCGGTGGTCGGCGTGGTCGCGGCGGATACCGCGGCGGTAGTCCGTGAGGGTCCCGAAGGCGGCGTCCAGGCCGCTGGTCTCCGTGCGAACGAAAACGGCGGGGACGGTGTGGAACTCCTGGCCGGGGGCGAGGGTGTGGTGCCACTGGTGGTGGGCGTCGTCGGGTCCGAACAGGGCGACGTAGGCCGCGCCCTCGCGTTCGCCGGTCTCGAAGCGCCAGCCCGCGCTGGACTCGATCTGCCAGAGCCAGGCGCGGCCGTCCCGGTCGGTGAGGGCGGCGACGGGGAGGTGGCGGCCGGTGGACCAGCTGCCCTGTGAGTAGCGCTCGAAGCAGCCGCGTCCCTCGTGGCCGTGAGCGGCTCGGCTCAGCGGGACGACCTCGTCGCGGAACGCGGCCTGCCGCCAGCGGCATTCGGCGAGCCAGTCGTTGTCCGCCCAGTGCAGGGTCAGTCCGTCGAGGCCGCCGTCGGCGTCGGAGATGCCGCCGAGGGCCAGGGTCGTGACGCTCTCCAGCCGGAGCGGAGCGGCGCCCTCATTGACGAGACGTACCCGTGCGCGCAGGAAACCCGCACCGGAGTCGGCGCCGGAGCCCGCCTCCAGGGTGACCTCGGCGGCCAGCCCGGTCGCCGGGTCCGCCAGCCGGATCGTCGTACGCTCCCGGCCTCCGTCCCGTCCGTCCCGCACCGTCTCATGGTCGCGGTAGGTCAGACGGTCGCCGATGGCCGTCTCTATGAATCGTTCTCCCGACCACATGCGCCCGTGGCCGGTCGCGGTGACCTCGACGAGGGGGACCAGGCGGGCCCAGTCCTGGCCGGGTGTCCCCAGTCTCACCGACCCCGTGGCGTCCAGGACGGCATGCAGCCCGAGCTCCGGGTGCGACCAGATACGGGACCTCTCGACTGTTCCGACGACAGCAGTCAACGCATTTTCCCCTTCCGGGATGGTTCGGTCCTGCGGTGGCTTTCGTGGGTGCTGAACTGGTGATTCGCACTCGGCGGGAGAGGGATGTGCTGCGCCGTCTGGCGTATTCGAAAGGTAAATCCCCAGTTACGGTCTCTTGACGCCCACGTTGTGACCGCTCACAATCCGCTGCTCGCACCTGCGGTGACGTTCAATGTGACGACCGCGCTGATCGGCTCCATGAACACCTTCGACATCGTCCAGGCCACCACCGGGGGCGGTCCCGGCGGTGAGACCGAGGTGTTCAACATCTACATGTTCCGCATCTTCGGCCAGGGCCTGTACGCGCAGGCGTCGGCGATGAGCCTGGTGCTCTTCCTGATCGTCGTCGTCCTCGCCGTGCCCGTCATCGTCGGCCTGCGCCGCAGGGAGAACAACCAGTGACCACCGTTACCGCGTTCACCCCCGCACGCCTGCGCCCGCTGCGCTGGGTCCAGCCGCTCGTCGTCCTGATCGTCGCCGGCGTCACCATCGGCATCCCGCTGTGGCTGGTGGCGGTCACCTCGGTGAAGCCGCAGGCGGAGGCCATCAAGCCCAACCTCTCCCTGCCCCACCACGTCCAGGCCGCCGCGAACTACAAGCAGAGCTTCGACGAGGGCAAGGTCGTCCAGGGCTTCGTCAACAGCCTCCTGGTCGTCGCCCCGTCCGTCGTCCTCGTCCTGCTTCTCGGGGCCGGCGCCGCCTGGGTGTTCGCCCGCCGCAAGGGGCGCCTGGTCAACACCCTGTACGCGCTGAGCATCAGCGGGCTACTGCTCCCGCCCGCAGTCATCACCATCGTCATGGAACTGCGCCAACTGGGCCTGGCCGGCACCCGTCCCGGCATGATCGGCGTCTACGCCGGCATGTACCTGTCCACCTCGATCTTCTTCATGACCGGGTTCATCCGCGCCCTCCCCGAGGAGTTGGAGGAGGCCGCCCGCATGGACGGCGCCGGACCGGTGCGGGTCTTCTTCCGCATCATCCTGCCGCTGCTGCGCCCGGTCATCGCCACGGCGACGATCATGGTGATGCTCTACGCCTGGAGCGACATCTTCTACGCCTTCTTCGTCCTCGGCGGCGGCGCCAAGGCCACCCTGCCGCTCAACCTCTACCAGGTCGCCAACGCGCAGCTCTACCTCAACAACTGGCACCTGATCTTCGCCTACGTTGTGATGATGAGCCTCCCCATGGTCCTCGTCTTCGTCATCGCGCAGCGCCGCATCGTCTCCGGCATCACGAGCGGCGCCGTCAAGTAGCCCCGGGGCGCGGCGCGTTCGCCCGCCCAGGTCACCCCGAAGCACACCGACAGCCTCCCGTGACGCCGCGGGAGGAGGAGGACAGCCATGCCTCGAACACCTCGCAGACCCCGTACTGTCAGCGGACTCATGGGCGCGGTCGTAGTGACCGCCGCCCTCGTGGGCACGGCGCTGACCGTCCCCGCCGCGCAGGCGGCCACCCCGCAGCTGACCGTCGATCTCGGCACGACCACCGGCGCGGTCATGCACGGGGCCAACGGCGCCCTGTACGGACTCAGCGACGACGGCGTGCCCGGCGACAGCCTGGTCACGCCCCTGCACATGACGTCCATCGCCCAGAAGGCGCCCGACGGTACCCAGCACCCCAACGGCGACGCACTGGCCGTCCAGCCCGCCTTCGCCCGCGGGGGCGGCGGCGACAACCTGATCTACATGCAGGACATCTACGCCTCGTGGCCGTACGAGAACCTGGGGCTGAGCGACTACCTGTCGAAGGTCGACACGATGGTCAGCGAGGTCGCGGCCCGCTCCGACGCGAGCACGTTCGTGTGGGTGCCGTTCAACGAGCCGGACGGGAACTGGTACACGGGGCTTGGCAGTTCGACCACCGCCACGTACAACAGCGCGCTCGCGAGCTTCGAGAGTGACTGGACGACGGTCTACAACAAGATCCACTCGATCATCCCGAACGCCCGCATCGCCGGCCCCAACGAGACCCACTACGACGCCCGCCTGATGGGCGACTTCTACCCCTGGGCCAAGGCCAACAACGTCCTGCCGGACATCACCACCTGGCACGAACTGGACCCCAGTTCCCTGTCCAACTTCGAGGGGAACCTCGCCGCCTACCGGACCATCGAGAGCAACGCCGGCATCAGCGCGCGGCCGGTCAACATCAACGAGTACGGTGACCGCCCCGACCTCTCGGTCCCGGGTCAGATGGTCCAGTGGATGTCCATGTTCGAGCGGAACAAGGTCTACGCCGACCAGGCGTACTGGGACATCGCGGGGAACCTGGACGGCAACGTCAGCCAGACCGACATCCCCAACGGCGACTGGTGGCTGCTGCGTTGGTACGCGGGCCTGACCGGCCAGACCGCCAAGGTGACCCCGCCGCAGTCCAACGTGATCGACACGCTCCAGGGCATCGCGTCCCTCGACACCGGCCGTAAGCAGGCCCAGGTCCTCCTCGGCGGCGGCACCTCCGGCTCGGCGAACACCGTCGTGCAGCACATACCGTCGTCGTTCGGCAGCACCGTCAACGTCTCCGTGGAGCGCACCGCCTGGAGCGGTTACGAGGGCGCGGGCCCCGCGCCGACCGTGCTGGCCCGCAGCACGTACACCGTCGCCTCGGACGGCAGCATCACCGTGCCGCTGACCAACCTCGACCCCATGTCGGCCTACCGGATCGTCGTCAACCCCGCGGGCACCGGCACGCCCACCACGGCGAGCGTGCCCTGGTCGGCGTCGTACGAGGCCGAGAACGCGACCATCACCGACGGCACCGTCTACACCCAGGGCTCCGTCTCCAACGCGTACGGCTACGCCACCTCGGGCACCAAGGACGTCGGCAGCCTGAACCAGACGGACAGCAAGGTCGCCTTCAGCGTCAGCGTCCCCACCACGGGCACGTACAACCTCAACGTCTTCTACGGCAACCAGTCCGGCGGCCCGGCGACCCAGACCCTCACCGTCGACGGCGGCTCGTCGCAGACGGTCACCTACTCGCCGACGCTGAACTGGACCTACCGTTCCACGGCCGGCGCCTCGGTGTCCCTGACCGCGGGCACCCACACGATCACCCTGGCCAAGGGGACCAACGAGGTCACCCTCGACAAGATCGACCTGACCGCGGCCTCCACCGCGGACACCTCCTATCCGGCCACGTACGCGGACATCACCGGCTCGCCCACCTACAGCTACACGGCCTCCGGCACGACCGGTGCCGGCGCCCTGGCCCTGCCCTCGGGCTCTTCCGCCGCCTTCGACGTCTACGCGCCGACCGACGGCTACTACACCGTGCACACCGACTACTCCTCGAACGGGTCCGGCACCCTCACCCTGGACGGCGCCACCGCCGTCACCCTCGCCTCCACGAGCGGCACGCTCACCGACAAGAGCTCGCGGCTGTACCTGTCTGCGGGCAACAACCGCATCACCGCGGCCACTTCGGGCTCCACCACGCTGACACTGCGCGACCTGCGCGTGGCCGCGAGCGCCGACACCACGGGCGTCACCGCCTACGAGGCCGAGAGCGGCACCCTCGCGGGAACCGCCGTCGCCACCTCGGACACCTGGGCCTCCGGCGGCAGTTACGTCGGCTACATCGGCAACGGCTCGGCCAACACCCTCACCCTCAAGGTGAGCGCCGCCAGTGCCGGGCGGTACGTCATGAACGTCCGCTACGCCAACGACCAGGTCTCCGGCTCCGGGAACTACAACACCAACGTCGTCTCCCGGGCGGCCCAGATCTCGATCAACGGCGGCACCGCGCAGACCGTCATGTTCCGCAACAACTACAGCTGGTCCACCTACTGGGACCTGCCCGTGCCGGTCACTCTCACCGCCGGCACCAACACGATCACCTTCGCCGACGCCGGCGCCTACGCACCCAACATCGACCGCATCACCGTCGCGCCGGTCACCGGCTGATGGCCAACTCCGGTCGGGACCCGGGCACTTGCGCCGGGACCCGACCGGAACCCCTACTCCGCAGATTCCCTCTCTCCATCTCATCCAGCATGTCGAACAGTGCACGAAACACCGAACAGAAGGGCGGCCCGGTGGTGAACGCCGAGCACAGCGAAGACACCCATCCCGACACCTACGTCATCGGAGTCGACTACGGGACGCTGTCCGGGCGGGCCGTGGTGGTCCGTGTCGCCGACGGCGCCGAACTGGCCGTCGCCGAGCACCCGTACACCCACGCCGTCCTCGACCGGAAGCTCCCCGACGGGACCCCGCTGCCGCCCGACTGGGCACTGCAGGTGCCCGCGGACTACATCGACGTCCTGCGGATCGCCGTACCCGAGGCCCTGGCCCGATCCGGTGTGCGGCCGGAGCAGGTCATCGGTATCGGCACGGACTTCACCGCGTGCACGGTCCTGCCGGTCCTCGCCGACGGCACGCCCCTGTGCGAACTGCCCGACCTCGCCGGCCGACCGCACGCCTACGCCAAACTGTGGCGCCACCACGCCGCGCAGGCCCAGGCCGACCGCATCACCGCACTGGCCGACGAACGCAAGGAGCCCTGGCTGCGGCGGTACGGCGGGAAGATCTCCTCGGAGTGGGAGTTCGCCAAGGCCCTGCAGTTGCTGGAGGAGGACCCCGAACTCTACGAGCTGACCGACCGCTGGATCGAGGCCGCCGACTGGATCGTGTGGCGCCTGTCCGGCACCTACGTCCGCAACGCCTGCACCGCCGGATACAAGGGCCAGCTCCAGGACGGCAGTTACCCCTCCCCCGACCACCTTGCCGCGCTCAACCCCGGCTTCGCCGACTTCGTGACCGACAAGCTGGACCAGCCGATCGGCCAACTCGGTGATCTGGCAGGCGGGTTGACGGCGGAGGCCGCCGTGTGGACGGGCCTGCCCGAAGGCATCGCCGTGTGCGTGGGGAACGTGGACGCCCATGTGACGGCACCCGCGGCCACCGCGGTGGAACCGGGCCGGATGGTCGCCATCATGGGCACCTCCACCTGCCATGTGATGAGCTCCGACCAGTGGGCCGAAGTGCCGGGCATGTGCGGGGTCGTCGACGGCGGCATCCTGCCGGGCCTGTGGGGCTACGAGGCCGGGCAGAGCGGCGTCGGCGACATCTTCGGCTGGTTCGTGCGCACCGCCTTCCCCGTGTCGTACGCCGAGGAGGCCGCCGCACTCGGCCGCGACCCGCACGAACACCTCACCGCCCTCGCCGCCGAACAGAAGGTGGGCGAGCACGGGCTGATCGCCCTGGACTGGCAGAGCGGCAACCGGTCCGTGCTCGTCGACCATGACCTGAGCGGCGTCCTGGTGGGTCTGACGCTGTCCACCCGCCCCGAGGACGTCTACCGGGCGCTGCTGGAGGCCACCGCCTACGGCACCCGCACCATCATCGAGGCGTTCGAGACGTCCGGCGTCCCGGTCCGAGAGCTGATCATCGCGGGCGGCCTGACGAAGAACCCGCTGCTGATGCAGATCTACGCCGACGTCACCCGACTCCCTCTCGGCGTCATCGACTCGGCGCAGGGCGCCGCGCTCGGCGCGGCGATGCACGCGGCGGTCGCGGCCGGGGCGTACCCGGACATCCGGGCCGCCGCCCACGCCATGGGCAAGGCCCGCCCGGCCGTCTACCGGCCCAATCCCGAGCGGGCCGCCGCCTACGACCGCCTGTACGCCGAATACCGGCTCCTGCACGACTACTTCGGCCGTGGCGCGAACGAGGTCATGCACCGCCTGCGCCGCCTCCGCGCCCAGGCGTCCGCCTGAGCGGCACCCCCGCCCGGTGGTCAACTCCCTTTGAAAGGAACCCTCATGGAGACCAACGCCACGCCCTACCCGAACCAGGAGATCTGGTTTCTCACCGGAAGCCAGGGCCTGTACGGCGACGACATCCTGCACCAGGTGGCCAAACAGTCCAGGAGCATCTCCGAGATCCTCGGCGCCCCCGGGAAGATCCCGGTCCAGATCGTGTGGAAGCCGGTCCTCACCGACGCCGAGTCGATCCGGCGGCTGTGCCAGGAGGCGAGCGCCTCCGACACCTGCGTGGGCGTGATCGTGTGGATGCACACCTTCTCACCGGCCAAGATGTGGATCGCCGGACTCAGCGCGCTGGACCGGCCCCTGCTGCACCTGCACACCCAGTACAACCTGTCGCTGCCCTGGCCGAGCATCGACATGGACTTCATGAACCTCAACCAGGCCGCCCACGGCGACCGCGAGTTCGGCCACATCGAGTCGCGCCTCGGCATCGACCGCAAGATCGTCGCCGGTCACGCCACCGACCCGAGGGTCGTCCGACGCATCGCGGCCTGGGCACGGGCCGCCGTCGGCCGCCACGCCTCACGCGCCCTGCGCCTTGCCCGCTTCGGCGACAACATGCGCGACGTAGCCGTGACCGAGGGCGACAAAGTCGAGGCCCAACTGCGCTTCGGCTACTCCGTGAACACCTACGCGGTCAACGACCTGGTGGCCGTCGTGGACGAGGTCGAGGACAAAGAGGCCGCCGAACTCGCCGCCGAATACGTCGAGTCGTACGACGTGGTCCCCGCGCTGCGCCCCGGTGGCATCCGCCACGACTCGCTGCTGTACGCGGCCCGCCAGGAGATCGGCCTGCGGACCTTCCTCGCCGAGGGCGGCTTCACCGCCTTCACCACCAACTTCGAGGACCTCGGCGGCCTGCGCCAGCTGCCCGGTCTCGCCGTCCAGCGCCTGATGGCCGACGGCTACGGCTTCGGCGGCGAGGGCGACTGGAAGACCTCGGCGCTGCTGCGCACGATGAAGGTCATGGGTGCCGGCCGGCCCGGCGGCACCACCTTCATGGAGGACTACACCTACCACCTCGGCCCGGGCACTCCGCGCATCCTCGGCGCCCACATGCTGGAGGTCTGCCCCTCTGTGGCCGACGGCCGCCCTCGCTGCGAGATCCACCCCCTCTCCATCGGCGGCCGCGAGGATCCGGTCCGGCTGGTCTTCAACGCGGCCCCCGGCCCCGCCGTGGTCGTCGGCCTCTCCGACCTCGGCGACCGCTTCCGGCTGACCGCCAACACCGTCGACGTCATCACCCCCAACGAACCCCTGCACCGCCTGCCGGTGGCCAGGGCCGTGTGGAAGCCGCTCCCCTCGCTCGCGGAGTCCGCCGAGAGCTGGCTGCTCGCCGGCGCCCCGCACCACACCGTGCTCAGCACCGCCGTCGACACCGAGACCCTGACCGACTACGCCGCCATGACCGGCGTCGAGCTGCTCACCATCGACGAGACCACCACCACCGGGCAGTTCACCAAGGAAATCCGCTGGAACGCCGCCTACCACCGTCTCGCCCAAGCCCTGTGACCCCCATGATCCGCACGCAAGGAGACCACCGATGACCGCACGAGTACGAGTCCGTGACGGCCTGCGGCAAGAGGTACTGGACGCCAACCTCTCGATCCCCCAGGTCGGCCTGGCCACGCTGACCTGGGGCAATGTGAGTGGCGTCGACCGCGAGGCGGGGGTCTTCGTCATCAAGCCCTCAGGCATCCCCTACGAGGACCTCGCCCTCGACCACCTGGTGACGGTCCGGCTGTCCGACGGCGAGGTCGTCGACGGCGACCTGCGCCCCTCCACCGACACCGAGACCCACCGCTGCCTCTACCTGGCCTTCCCCTCCATCGGCGGCGTCACCCACACCCACTCCACCCACGCGGTGGCCTTCGCCCAGGCCCGCCGTGACATACCGGTCCTCGGCACCACGCATGCCGACACCTTCAACGGCCCCGTCCCCTGCACCCCCGACCTCACCGCCGACCAGTGCAAGAAGGACTACGAGTACAACACCGGCCGCGTCATCGTCGACGTGCTGGCCGGCGACGACCAGAAGGCAGCCGAAGTCCCGGCCGCCCTCGTCGCCAACCACGGCCCCTTCACCTGGGGCACCACCGCCCGCAAGTCCCTGGAACACGCCGTCATCTGCGAGGCCGTCGCCGACATGGCCATCCACACCCTGGCCCTGTCCCCGACAGCCCCACCTCCCCCACACCTCCTGGCCCGCCACTACACCCGCAAACACGGGCCCGACGCCTACTACGGCAACCCGGCTCCCGCACCCGCGTGAGCAGTGCGTGGCCGGTCGGCGCAGCACCGATCTCCAACTGGCGCCATGAGGCGGGCCGTTGCCCCGCGAGCGCGTCAGCCGAACCCGTGGGCGCCGAGCTCGGCGTAGCGGGCGGAGAGCTCGGCCATGTCGCGTTCCGCTCCCTCCCGCAGCCAACGCCCGTACATCCCGGCCGCCTCGCCCTCCTGAGGCTCTGCGCCGGGTTGCCCGGCTCGATGCCGCGGGCAGGCCTCCGCGACGGCTTCGGCCAGAGGTCTCGACGATGGTGACGCCATGGCCTCGTACTGCACGGTGAGCCCGGGAAATCCGAGCAGGAGCCCTCCTGGGGTGTGCCGGATTCCCCCTCACCGATCGGTGATTCTGACGGCTGGGACGCGGGGGGTACGCGAGCGACGCGGGATTGCCGCCCGATGGGTCCGCCGGTTGCCGCTCCGCGCCGGGTCGTCGACAGGGCGGACGTTGCCTGATGCAGCGCCAAGGCCTGTCGCGAAAGCCCTGGTCGTGCCGGCAGGAGCGACTGCTAGCGTCCGGATCATGAACGAGAGCGTGTACGTGGGCAGCGCGGGCAAGGACGCGGCACTGGACCGGGGGTGGCTCCTCGGACACTTCAAGAACGCCGACGATCCGCGCCACAGCGAGGCTGTTGAGATCAAATGGGGCGTCCATCCGCGTGGTGACGAGCGAAGGCAGTGGGTGAGAGGCGAGGAGCGAACGGCCCTCCTGCTGCTCATCAGCGGTCGCTTCCGCGTCGAACTCCCCGGCCGCAGTGTTCTCCTGGAACAGCAGGGTGACTACGTCGTGTGGGGCCGGGGAGTCGACCACTCCTGGTTCGCGGAGGAGGAGTCGGTAGTACTGACGGTTCGGTGGCCATCCGTACCCGGCTATGCGGTGGCACAGCCCTAGTGCTGTGACCGCACAGGTCCGCCGGGTTGGGCGATGAAGGCCATGATGACGAACGGCCGGCCTCCTCAGATGTGCGTGTCGGGGGTCCCGCGAACCGCATACGCCGGCAGGCGGGCCTCCCTCAGACAGGCCGGGGAGAGCGAGAGGCCGAACCGCTGCTCGATCACGCCGAGGGTGCGCCGGTAGGTATCCGTGTAGTGCTCGCGTTCGTGAGCGATGAGGGTGGTCCCGTCGGGCCGCAGCACGTGCCCGGCAACGAGGTCCGGGAGCAGCAGGTCAGGCTCCCGGCCCCAGCGCCACACTTCCTCGCCCAGTCCGAAGCCACACAGTTCCACGCCGTCCCGAGCGTAGAACACAGTGGCCGGCGGATGCCCTTGCATCGGCACGTAGTGGACGGCTTCGGCACCTTCGCGGGAGATCACCGCCAGCCGGTCCCCGCCGGTCGAGTCCCCGTACTCCAGAGCGAACGACCAGCCTCCATGCTCTCCGACCCGGACCACACCATCGCCGTCCTCGCCCGGGCGGTACCACTCGCCGAGGTCCCAGGCCTCGGCGTCGGTGATCGGCTCGGTCGCTGCGTCCCGGTCGCCTCCCATACGTACCGCCAGTTCCTGCGCGGAAATCCCGCGTGCGAACACCACGCTGGACATCCAGTGCTCCAGATCGACCAGCCACCGAATCCCGTCGTGCATGCCTTCGCCCCTCGCTCAGCGGCCGTTGGTTGTCGGGCGCACCCTATGACGTGCCACCGACACGGCGATCTCGCAGAGCGGCGCCAAGTGATCGCGTCGTCGGCCTGGAAGCGTGGCACCGACGCCGCCGCGCTCGACCGGCCGGTTCAAGTGCTCGGTCACAGCGGCGGACTTCGAGGTCTTCCTCGCCACGCTCGAAGTCTTCGCCGCCCGTTGGTTCCCGTTGCCCTGACCATGCTTCACGGGAGCTCGGGGTGCCGTATTCGGAGGCCGAGACCCTCACGCGCCCCGGCGACACCCAAACTCCCGGACCACGGAGACACCGGCGATCCACAATGGCGAGCATGGACGTCGAGAATTTCCTCGGTCGGGGCCCCGGGCCCGAGATGTCACCTCGGGAGTCCTCGTGATCGACTCGGTGATGCCGCGCGTGCCGAAGGCGGCGGCACAGCAGACGTACGGCCCGCACCCGAGCTCCGCCGCCCCACGCGACGCCTCGCGCGCCCCACGCGACGCCTCGCGCGACAACGAACCGGTCCGTCGTCTCTTCCGGCCGCCGGACTCGACCGACGACGCGTACCTGCACCTGGGCCTGCACGTCCACGGCTCGGTCTCGGTGACTCGGGGCGGCACCCAGGTGTTCCTGGCCCCCGGCGACCTGGTGTTCCACGATCCGGTCCGACGTGACCACCTGCGTTTCGGCGGCCCTTGTCGGCTGACGGTCTTCCGGGTGCCGCGCAGTCACCTGGGGATGTCGTCCTCGGACCTGCACCAGGTCATGGGTCGGCGCGTGCGGGGCGACGAGGGTGTCGGCGCGCTGGTGTCCAACTTCCTCTCGGCGCTCGCCGCCGAGACGGACTTCCGCAGGTCGAGGACGGGGCACCGGTTCGCTCGCAACGCCGTCGACCTCGTCGCCGTGCTCGTCGTGCAACTCCTCGGGGAGGAAACCCCCGACGCGTCGGACGTCGGTACCGAGACGGTGTCACGGATCCGGGCCTTCATCGAAGACCATCTGACGGATCCGGATCTGTCGCCGGAATCGATCGCGCTCGCCCACCGCATCTCCGTCCGCTACCTGCACAAGCTCTTCCAGCAGGAGGGCACCACGGTGGGTCAGTGGATACGGAGGCGCAGGCTGGACGCGTGCCGGCGCGAGCTGGGCCGGAGCGCGAACCGCAGGCTGAGCGTGGCCGCCGTGGCGCAGCGCTGGGGGTTCAGCAGCCCCTCGCACTTCAGCCGCACCTTCCGGGACGCCTACGGCATGTCCCCCAGCGCATGGCAGGCGTCGGCCGCGTCGGGGAGCGCCGTTCACGGCCGATCGGACGAACCGCCTCCGGCCACCTGACCGAGGGCGCACGGAGGGTGGTCCCGTAGCGTCATGGGTGGGGGAGAAGGGGAGTCCGACGAGGTGATGCGGTTCGAGGTGCTGGGCCCCTTGCGGGTACGACGGGCGGAGCGGGAACTCGATCTGGGATTCCCGCAGCAACGCGCCCTCCTGGCGCTGCTCATGGTGCGGGCGGGTCGGCCTGTGCAGGTGAGCGAGATCGTGGACGTCCTGTGGGCGGGCCGTCCGCCGGCCAGCGCCCCGAACGTGGTGCGCCGGTACGTCGGCGCGCTGCGGCGGCTGCTCGAACCGGGGCTGTTGCCCCGGGCGCCCGGCCTTCGTCTGCCGCGCCGCACCGGTGCCTACCTCCTGGACGCGGAGCCGGACGAGATCGATCTGCTGCGGTTCCGCGAGCTCACCCTGCGGGGCAAGCGGGCAGCCGCCACCGGTCGGCCCGAGGTGGCGGTACGGCAGTTCGTCGGGGCCCTCGGCGAGTGGCGCGGGCCGGTGGCGATGGGGATCCCCGCGTCGGCTCGCGAGCACGCCCTGTTCCGCGCCGTGGAGCACGAACTCGTGGTCACCACACGGATGGCTGCCGACGCGGCCCTGCTGTGCGGCACGGCGGGCCTCGTGCTGCCGAGCCTGCGCCGGGCCGTCGGACTGGAGCCCCTGGACGAGTCCCTGCACGCCCGGCTCGTGATGGTGCTGGCGGCCTGCGGACTGCAGGCCGAGGCGCTGACGGCGTACGAGGAGGTACGGCGCCGGCTGGCCGCGGAGTTGCGGGTCGCCCCGGGCGACGAGCTGAGCGAGGCCCGCACCCGGGTCCTCCGTCAGGAGCTGCGCGCGTCCGCGCCCCCGACGCACCGACCGGTCAGGACCGCGCTGTCCGAACCGGTGGAACTCCTCGCCCGGCCCGCACAGTTGCCGCCCGGCCTGACGGTGTTCGCCGGTCGGAGCGAGGAGCTCGGGGAGCTGACCGCCCTCGCCCGGGCGGCGGCGTCCTCCGGGGCGCCCGGGACGATCCTGGTCAGCGGAATGGCGGGCGTCGGGAAGACCGCGTCGGTCGTGCACTGGGCCCATGAGGCCGCGGCCCGGTTCCCGGACGGTCAGCTCTACGTCGAGCTGCGCGGCTGCGACCCGGCCGCCAGGGCCGCGCCGGAACCCGTGGAGGCGCTGCGCGGGTTGGTGACGGCGCTCGGAGCACCGCCCCGGCAGCTCCCGGACGACATGGCCGCGCTCACGGACCTCTACCGCGAGCTGCTGACGGACCGCCGGGTCCTCGTCGTGCTCGACGACGCGGCCGACACCGAGCACGTACGTCCGCTGCTGCCCACCGCCCCGGGCTGTCTGGCCGTGGTCACCAGCCGTGACCGGCTGCCCGGTCTGATCGCCTGCGGGGCACGGGCGCTGCGTCTGGACCTGCCGTCCGCCGCCGACGCCCGCGCCGCACTGGCCCTGCGCGTCGGCCACCGGCGGTCGGCCGCCGAGCCAGCGGCGACCGAGGAGATCATCGACCGCTGCGGCCGGCTGCCGCTGGCCCTGGCCATCGTGGCCGCGCGCGCCGTCAGCCGCCCCGACTTCCCGCTGGCCGCCCTCGCCGCCGAACTCCGCGCCGCGCACGGGAGCCTCGACGCCTTCGCGGGCGTCGGCGGGGCGGCCGACGCCCGCGCCGCGTTCGCCGCGTCCCACCGGTCGCTGCCGCCCGCCGACGTCCGGCTCTTCCGCCTCGTGGCGCTGCACCCCGGCCCCGGCATCGCGGCGGACACCGCCGCCCACCTCGCCGGTCTGTCGCCCCGTGAGGCCCGGCCGATCCTCGGCCGTCTCGCCGACGCCCATCTCGTGTGCGAAGTCGCTCCGGGCCGCTACACCGTGCACACCCTGCTGCGCGCGTTCGCCGCCGAGCTCGCGGAAGCCGCCGAGGCCGCCGCGACGGAGTCCCTGTCACTTCCGCGTCACTCTTTTTGAACTCCGCCCGACCTACTCTCCGAGCGGAGTGGACGACCGTCCCACGAGGCGTCGTCACTCCTCTCGACAGTTCGGCAGGGCTCGGAGGCAACGGCGGATGACGTCCAGTTTCAGCACCATGGGGACCGGCCGAGGTGAGACGGGTGAGACCGGCAGGTGCCGCTTGCCCATGGGCCTCGACATCGTCGTCCCGGGCGCGGCGCCCGCGGAGCTGCCCGGGGCGGGCCGTCCCTACCCGGCCCGGCTGGCACACCGGTTGGTCGCCCGGGACAGCGGCGAGTACCTCTTCGTAGGCATACGAGGCGCGGCAGGCGTACGAGGCGGGAGCGGCGCGCACAGTCCGCGGCGGCCCGAGGACGTCTTCCTCGAGCCGGGAGACATCTGCTTCTACGACGCGCACGATCCGGCGACGCTCGACTTCCCCGAGCGTTTCCGCATGAAGGTGTTCCTCGTGCCGTACGAGTCGCTCGGGCTCGACGCGGCCGATGTGCCCCGGCTCGCGGGGACGCCGGTTGCCCGTGCGTCCCGGCTGGGCAGCCTGCTGTCACCGTTCCTGTCCGTACTCGCCGACACGGCCTCCTCGTCCCGGCCGCCGGTCGGCGAGCTGCTCGCCTGGAACGCCGTGAACGTGCTGGCCACCCTCGCCACCGAGCGGCTGGGCCGGGACGCCACCGGCACGCTCGACGCCCGGACGCCGCTGATGGCCCGGATCCTGGAGTTCATCGACCTGCACCTGACCGACGAGGACCTCTCCCCCGAGACGATCGCCGGGGCCCATCACATCTCCGCGCGCTATCTGCACCGGCTCTTCCAGGACGAGGGCACCACGGTCGGCCGGTGGATCCAGCGGCGCCGGCTCGCGGAGTGCCGCCGGGACCTGATGATCCGGGCCCGGGGCAGTCGGACCATCGCGGCGGTGGCCAACCGCTGGGGGTTCATGAGCGCCACCCACTTCAGCCGGGTCTTCCGGGCCGCGTACGGCATGTCCCCCAGCGAATGGCGGGACGGCGTCGGCCGCGGCGCGCCCGCCGGCCGCCGCTGAGGCGGTCGCAGATGTGCGGTGGTTCGACACGTTGGGCGCTGTGAGTTCACCAGCGGTGCGCTGACGGACCATTCACACCCGCACCGCGCCTCTAGCGTGGGTGCAAGGCCGGAGCATTGCCCGGCGTACCCAGGAACAACGCTTCAGGAGACTCCCATGTCCGACGCCGCAGAGCCGGTCAAGCCTGTACTGGAACCGGCGGCAGCCGCTTTCGCGGAAGCCACCGCCAATCCGCCGTACCTGTTCGACCTCGCCCCGGTGGAGGGTCGCAAGGCCGTCGACGAGGTGCAGTCCGGCGAGATCGAGATGCCGGACATCGACGAGGAGTGGATCACCGTCTCGGGTGGTCCGACGGGCAGCGTCCGTGCCCGGATCGTCAAGCCCGCAGGCGTCACCGGCACCCTCCCGGTGATCCTCTACATCCACGGCGCGGGCTGGGTGTTCGGCAACGCCCACACCCACGACCGCCTGGTCCGCGAACTGGCCGTCGGCGCCGAGGCCGCGGTGGTCTTTCCCGAGTACGACCTCTCGCCCGAGGCCCGGTACCCGGTCGCCATCGAGCAGAACTACACAGTCGCTCAGTGGGTCGTGCAGCAGGGCGCGTCCAAGGGCCTGGACGGCAGCCGCCTCGCGGTGGCCGGCGACTCCGTCGGCGGCAACATGACCATCGCCCTGACCCTGATGGCCAAGGAGCGCGGCGATGTCCCGCTGCTCCAGCAAGTGCTGTTCTACCCGGTCACCGACGCGAACTTCGACACCGGCTCCTACCACCAGTTCGCCACCGGCTACTTCCTGCGCCGCGACGGCATGCAGTGGTTCTGGGACCAGTACACGACCGACGAGGCCGAGCGCGCCCAGATCACCGCCTCCCCGCTGCGCGCCACCACCGAGCAGCTCACCGGCCTGCCCCCGGCCCTGGTCATCACCGGCGAGGCCGACGTCCTGCGCGACGAGGGCGAGGCCTACGCGAACAAGCTCCGCGAGGCGGGCGTCGCGGTCACCGCAGTGCGCTTCCAGGGCATCATCCACGACTTCGTCATGCTCAACGCCCTGCGCGGCACCCATGCCGCCGAGGCCGCGCTGACGTTGGCCACCCGCACGCTGCACACCGCGCTGCACGCGGGCTGACCGGGTCCACACGACCGACAAGGAGAGACAGTCATGTCCGGGAACACCACTCCCACCGCCCTGCTCGTGCACGGCGCGTTCGCCGACGCGGCCAGCTGGTCCGGCGTCATCGCGGAACTGCAGAACCACGGCATCCCCGTCGTCGCGCCGCCGAACCCGCTGCGCGGTCTGGCCTCCGACGCCGCGTACATCGCCTCGGTGGCCGCGCAGATCGACGGCCCCGTCGTGCTGGTCGGTCACTCCTACGGCGGCGCGGTCATCACCGTCGCGGGCACCGTGGAGAACGTGGTCGGGCTGGTCTTCGTCGCGGCGTACGTCCTGGAGGAGGGCGAGAGCCTCGGCGAGTTGCAGGGACGCTTCCCCGACTCGCCGCTGGGCAGCAGCCTGAGGCAGGCCACGTATCCCGTCGAGGGCGGTGACCCGGCCGTCGAGGTCACCATCGTTCCCGAGGCGTTCCCGTCCGTCTTCGCCGCGGACGTCCCCGCCGACGTCACCAAGGTGCTGGCGGTCGCCCAGCGTCCGCTCGCCGCCGGGGCGTTCACGGAGACGGCCACCGCCGCCGCGTGGAAGACCAAGCCCTCCTGGGCCCTGGTCGCCGCGGCGGACCAGGCGATCAACCCCGAGGTCGAGCGCTTCGGCGCGAAGCGTGCGGGAGCGACGATCCTGGAGGTCGAGGGCGCCTCGCACGCCGTCGCGGTGTCCCGGCCGAAGCTGGTCGCCGAGCTGATCCGCGACGCGGTCCGCGCGACCGGCTGAGGCACTGGCTGAGGCACCGGCTGAGCGAGCCGACGGCGGCCGCGTGGATGTACTCCCCCGTGGTCACGGGAGCGAGGGCGGGAGGGGGAGACGGATCGTGAACGCCGTCGAGCCGGGGCGGCTGGTCATTTCGATGGTGCCGCCGTGTGCCCGGACCAGTGAGCGGGCGACCGCGAGGCCCAGCCCGCTGCCGCCGCGGTCGCGGCTGCGGGCCTTGTCGACGCGGTAGAACCGGTCGAAGACCCTTTCCTGGTCGGCGGCCGGGATCCCGGGCCCGGAGTCGGAGACCCGCACGACCGCCGTACCGGACGAGCCGACGCGCCCGGGCCGCCCCGTCCCCGTGGCCGACACCTCCAGGCACACCTTCGTCCCCGCCGGGGTGTGCATGGCGGCGTTGGTGAGCAGGTTGTCGAGGACCTGCCGGATACGCAGGGGATCCAGGCGCAGGCGCACCGGGTCGGGGCCGGCCGTCACGGACAGCACGTGCTCCCCTCGCCCGGCGCGGAAGGCGTCCGCGGCCTCCCGCGCCAGTTCCGCCAGGTCCGCGTCCTCCAGCCGCAGTGGTGTCTCCACCTCGGCGGCGTCCAGGCGGGCGAGGAGGAGCAGGTCGTCGAGGAGTACGCCCATCCTGGCGGCCTCGGCGCGCAGCCGGGCCAGGTGCTTGTCGCGTTCCTCGGGCTCGTTGGCGGCGGCGTACTGGAAGAGGTCCGCGTAGCCGCGTACCGACATCAGGGGCGTACGCAGCTCGTGCGAGGCGTCCGCGACGAACCGGCGCAGCCGCTGCTCGGCCTCGGTGCGGACGGCGAGCGCGTCGTCGATGTGCTCCAGCATGGTGTTGAACGCGGTGCGCAGTTCCTCGACCTCGGGTCCGCCGCGCCCGCCCCCGGCCCGCGCCTCCAGCCGCGCCGAGCCGGTGAGGTTGTGCGAGGTGATGCCGCGGGCGGTGTGCGCCATGTCGCTGAAGGGCTTCAGCCCGCGCCGCAGTACCGTCCGGCCGAGCACGACGAGCCCGAGCAGGGCGAGCGCGAAGGTGACGACCTGGACCGTGATCAGCTGCCGCACGGTGGCCTGCATGTCCTGCATGGGCGCCGCGGTGACGAGGACGACCCCGGGGTCGACCTCGCAGGCGCGCAGCTTGTACGTGCCCTCGCCCGCGATGTGCGCGGTGCGCAGCAGATGCGCGTCGCCCCCGTCCGGCAACGCCTGTGCGGCGGCGGTGAGTTCGGCGGTGTCGGCGGGGACGTCGGCGGGCTTGCGCAGGACCGCCGTATGGCCCTTGACGTCGTACACGGCGGTGAACCAGCCGTAGTACGGCCGCCGTTGGACAGTGCCGTGCGCCTGGGCGTCCTTGGACTGGGTGACCTGGACGAGCTTCATCTGCTCGCCGAGCTGACGTTCCAGGTAGTCCTTCATGTACGTCGTCAGGGCCGTGCCGACGACGGCGAACACGACGAGGGACAGCACGCCGATGCCGAGGGCCAGCCGGGTGCCCAGGCGTGTCCGGCGGTAGGCGCCCCGCAGGCGGCGAAGCGCACCGCGGGTCCCGGAGCCGCTCACTCGGCGACCTGTCGCACCACGTATCCGACGCCGCGCACGGTGTGGATGAGCGACTCGCCGCTGTCGGACTCGCCGTTGCCGTCGAGCTTGTTGCCGTCGAGCTTGCGGCGCAGCCGGCTGACGACCAGTTCCACGACGTTGGAGCGGCCCCCGAAGCCGTACTCCCACACGTGGTCGAGGATCTGGGCCTTGGTGAGGACGGTCGGTGACTTGCGCATGAGGTAGCGCAGGACCTCGTACTCGGTCGGGGTGAGGGTGAGCAGCCGGTCGGCGCGGCGCACCTCACGGGTGTCCTCGTCCATCGTCAGGTCGGCGACCTGGAGCACGGAGCGCTGGAAGCCGGGGCCCGCGGCGCGCCGCAGGACGGTCCGCAACCGCGCCATGAGCTCTTCCACGGCGAACGGCTTGACCAGGTAGTCGTCGCCGCCGCGGGTGAGGCCCGCGACCCGGTCCGCGACGCCGTCGCGAGCGGTGAGGAAGACGACGGGCACCATTGTCCCGGACTGCCGCAGCCGGTCGAGGACGGCGAACCCGTCGAGGCCGGGCAGCATCAGGTCGAGCACCACGATGTCGGGGTGGAACTCGGCGGCCCGGCGCAGCGCGTCCTCTCCGGAGTACGCGGTCATCGCCTCCCAGCCCTCGTAGCGGGCGACCGTCGCGACGAGATCGGCTATGGGAGGGTCGTCGTCCACGACCAGGAGGCGCACTTTTTCCACCTGCTCATAGTGCGTGACGTGGCCACCGACGCCATAGCCGCCGATGTCTCTGATCCACATCGATAAAAACTTGAAAGTTGACCGACAGGAAATCGACAGCTCCCACCGGGCAGGCTCGAAGGCCCCACACCCGAACGAGGAGCTGCTCTCCGTGACCACTGTCGAACGTGTCCAGCCGCCCCCGACGGCGATACGCCCGAAGGTGGTGGCCCGCACCGGGCTGTACGCCCTGCTGGCCGCGAACGCGGCCGTCGTGACCGTGTTCTTCCTCCGGGCCGGGCCCGGTTCGGACACCCTGATCATGCTCGGCCGGCTGGCGGGCCTGTACGGGGCGCTCCTGATGGCCTTCCAGCTGCTGCTGGTCGCCCGCCTGCCGTGGCTCGACCACCGGATCGGCATGGACCGGCTGACCTCCTGGCACCGCTGGGTCGGCTTCGGCCTGCTGTGGACGCTGCTGTCGCACGCGCTGTTCATCACCCTCGGCTACGCCGGGGCGGCGTCGGCGTCCTTCTGGGACGAGCTGGTGGAGCTGGCCACGACGACCGAGGGCGTGCTGCGGGCGATCGTCGCGCTGGCCCTGATCCTCGTGATCGGCGGGGTGTCGGCGCGCTTCGCACGGCGCCGGCTGGCCTACGAGACATGGCACTTCATCCACCTCTACACGTATGTGGCGGTGGTGCTGGCCTTCACGCACCAGGTCGCGGTGGGCACCACCTTCACCACCTCGTCCGCGGCCACCGCCTACTGGTGGGGCCTGTGGGGTGTCGCGCTCGGTTCGGTGTTCCTGGGCCGGGTGGTCCTTCCGGTGCGGCGGAACCTGCGCCACCAGCTGCGGGTCTCGGCCGTCGTCCCCGAGTCCGACAACGTCGTCTCGATCTACGTCACCGGACGCGACCTCGACCTGCTGCCCGCGCAGGCGGGGCAGTTCTTCCTGTGGCGGTTTTTGACCAAGGACCGCTGGTGGCAGGCGAACCCGTTCTCCCTGTCGGCCGCCCCGGACGGCAACCGGCTGCGGCTCACCGCGAAGACGGCCGGCGACGGCACCGCGGCCCTGCGCCATCTGAAGGTGGGCACACGGGTCTTCGCCGAGGGCCCCTACGGCGCCTTCACCACCCTGCACCGCACCCGCTCCGAGACCCTGCTCGTCGCGGGCGGCGTGGGCATCACCCCGATCCGGGCCCTGCTGGAGGACCTGCACGACCATGTCGTGCTCATCTACCGGGTGGCCACCGACCGCGACGCGGTGCTCCTCGACGAACTGCGGGAGCTCGCGTACGCCAAGGACGCCGAGCTGCACGTGGTGACCGGACCGGCCACGCCGGACAAGCTGGCGCCGCGCGAGCTCGCGCGGCTCGTGCCGGACGTCGCCGAACGGGACGTCTTCGTATGCGGGCCGCCCGCCATGACGAGCGCGGTGCTGCGCACCCTGCGCGACCTGGGCGTGCCCAAGCCGCAGATCCACTGCGAGCGTTTCAGCCTGGCGGGATGAGAGAGACACGGTGAAACGAGCACTGCCTGTACTGGCCCTGTCCATCGCCGGCCTCGTCCCGCTGTGGCGCTACGCGCCGTCGAGCGGTACGACGACGACCGCCGAGGTCGCCGCGCCCGCCTCGACCCCGTCTTCATCTTCTTCGTCGTCTTCGTCGCCCTCCTCGTCCTCGTCCGCGTCGTCCTCGGCCGCGGCCTCCCACGTCGTCCAGGGCTCCACCGTGAACACCTCCAAGGGCGCCGTGCAGGTGGAGGTGACCTTCGAGGGCGACAAGATCAGTTCGGTGCGGATGCTCCAGCAGCCGAACCACCCGCAGACCACGGCGGCCGTGCCGAAGCTGATCCAGGAGACGCTCCAGGCACAGAGCGCCGACATCGACTCGGTGTCCGGCGCCACGATCACCAGCGACGGATACGTCACGTCGCTGCAGGCCGCGCTCGACGCGAAGGGATAGCGGGATGCGGCGCGTCGAACAGGTCATGGGGTTCCCGGTCTCACTGCGGATCGACGACGAGAACGCGTCCGAGGAGACCGCGGACCCCGTGTTCGCGTGGCTGCGCGAGGTCGACGCCCGCTTCAGCCCCTTCCGCGCGGACAGCGAGGTGTCCCGGCTCGACCGGGGTGAGCTCACCCCCCACGAGCTCAGCCCGGACCTGACCGAGGTCCTCGGCCTGTGCGAGGAGTACCGGGTCGCGACCGGCGGCGCGTTCGACGTACGGCTGCCGGGCCGCGGCCTGGATCCCTGCGCGATGGTGAAGGGGTGGTCGGTGCAGCGGGCCGCGAACCTCCTCAGCGGCCGGGGGACTTCCCGGTTCTGTCTGAACGCCGGTGGTGATGTGGTGGCCGCGGGCGGTCCCTGGCGGGTGGGCGTGCGCCATCCCGAGCGGGCCGACCGGCTGTGCACGGTGCTGGAGATCACCGACGGCGCGGTGGCGACCTCCGCGCGCTACGAACGCGGGAACCACATCCTCGACGGGCGCACCGGCCGCCCGGCCACCGGGCTGCTCAGCATCACCGTCGTGGCGCCGTCACTGACCGAGGCGGACGCGACGGCGACGGCGGCGTTCGCGATGGGCGCGGAGGGCGTCGAGTGGGCCGCGTCGCGCGAAGGGTGCGAGGTGTTCGCGGTCGACGCCGAGCGCAGGGTCCTGCGTACGGCGGGGCTTCCTGTGACGAACTGAGCCCAAGCGCCTTGAGGGCGACCGGACTCGAACTCGGCAACGCCTGCCAGCAGTGGCAGCTCACGCCCACCCTCCGGCATCCGCCCCCGGGAGAAACCAGGATCACGAGACGCCTTCTCGGCCGCCTGCCGACCGCGGTCCTCGCCAAGATCGAGCCGGAGGTCACCAACCTGGCCGACTCGCAGTTCCCGGGTGGCGAGCGGGCTCGCCGGGGCGGGACCGTCTCCCTCGAATCGGCCAACCACCCGGGCTACCACCTCCACCGGAAGAACAACGACGTCTGGGTGGAGAAGGACGAGGGCACCGCGGCCTTCGGGAACGACGCCGGCTTCTACCGGCGGGCGGGCCTCGCCGACGCGGCCTCAGGTGTCTCGTTCGAGTCGTACGGCGGCGCCGGCCGGCACCTCCGGCACTACGGCTACCTGCTCTGCACCCAGCCCGCCGACACGACGCTCGCCAGGACGGACGCGACGTTCTACGCCGAGTGACCCGCCCCGGCGCCTTTGGATCCGGCACGGCCCGGCCGCTCCCGCGGCCGGGCTGTGCTGTTGAAATGAGCCAACTTACCGGCGAGTACGAATCGTTGCCATTCACCCTCAACTGCCAAAATCCCACCCTTTCGACCAACGTGAATTTTGATTATGAAGAGGGGAACTAATAAAAGTTTCAATTTACAGCGGGGGAAACAGTTCGTTTCCGCAAGATCGAAGTGGACCCCGTGTTCGACACTACGTCAGCAGGCATTGCCGCAGGCCGAATCGGGGTCGCGGAGCGAACCGACCAGCGGCCCTCGATCCCGTCAACTCCCCCGAACAAGGCCTCTGTTGCCAGATCGCATCTGGCTCAGCGGTGGCTGTGTCGACCGTGTTACGTCCGGTAATGACAGCCTCCTTGAGAGTTTGACTTTCACGTGGATGCGCAATAAGCATGAGCGTGCTTCGCATCGGCTGTCGGCTTGTTGTGAAGCGCAAGCGCTCTCCGCTCTCCCCCACCAATCCTCACCCTCGTGCGATTTGGAGCGTTCGCGTGCCTGTGTCGAATTTCGATACTTCCGGCCTGTTTGCCGTAGAGGACATCGTCATCGCCCTGAACCCGTTCGCCGTCCCCTCGGCACGGGTCACCGCGGCCGCCGTACGGGCGGGCGGTCTCGGGGTGCTCGACCTCACCGCGGGCGGGCGTCGGGCGGCGGCGGAACTCGCGCTGTCCGAGGAATGGTCCGCCGCCGGTTTCGGCGTACGGCTCCGCGACAACGATGCCTTTCCCGCGCGGGACCTCCCCGCCTGTGTCCACACCGTCCTGCTGACCGCCGACGCCTCCTGCACGCCCGCGGACTTCCCCAGCCACCGCGTACTCGTCGAGGTGACCGGCCGCGCGCAGGCGTTACGCGCCGCCGCGGCCGGGGCGCACGGGCTGATCGCCCGAGGCCACGAGGCGGGCGGTCCCGTGGGCGAACTGAGCACCTTCGTACTGCTCCAACAGCTTCTCAGCGACGACGAGTGGGACCTTCCGGTCTGGGCCTGCGGCGGCGCGGGCCCGCACACCGCGGCGGCCGTCGTCGCGGGCGGCGGCGCCGGTGTCGTCCTGGACACCCAGCTCGCCCTGCTCGCCGAGGCCGAGGCCGAACTGCCCGCCGGGACCTCCGCGCTGCTCGCCGGGCTCGACGGCTCCGAGACCACCGTGGAGGACGGCCGCCGAGTCGTACGGCGCCGGGGTGCCCAGGAGGGCACACCCGCCCCCGAGGTCGGACAGGACGGCTTCCTCGCCGCCCGTTTCCAGGAGCGCTGGGGCACCGTCCACGCGGCGGTGCGGGGCGTACGGGACGCCGTACTCGACGCGTTGAAGAGCGTGGGGCCCGGTCTCGACTCGGCGAAGAGCGCGGCTCCCGCTCTCGACCTGTCGAAGGGCGCGGGTCCCTCGCTCGACCCGTCGAAGGGCGCGGGTCCCTCGCTCGGCCCCGACGGCACGGGCAACCGCCCCTTCGGGAGCGAACTGCCCGTCGCCCAGGGGCCGATGACCCGGGTGAGCGACCAGGCCGCGTTCGCCGCCGAGGTCAGCAGCCACGGCGGGCTGCCCTTCATCGCGCTCGCGGTGTCCGGCGCCGACCAGACCCGCGCCGTACTGGAGCAGACCAGGGACGCTCTCGGCGAGGCGCCCTGGGGCGTCGGCGTCCTCGGCTTCGCCGCCGAGGAGATCAAGGCCGCCCAGCTGGAGGTCGTACGGGAGATCCGCCCGTCCCACGCGATCATCGCGGGCGGGCGTCCCGCGCAAGCCGCAGCGCTGGAGGAGGTGGGCATCTCCACCTTCCTGCACGTGCCGTCGCCGGGGCTGCTGAAGCAGTTCCTGGAAGCGGGCGCGCGCAAGTTCGTCTTCGAGGGCGCCGAGTGCGGCGGCCATGTCGGACCGCGGGGCAGCTTCCCGCTGTGGGAGGCGCAGCTCGGCGTGCTCGAAGAGTTCCTGGCGGGCGCGAAGAACGGCACCGCCACCGAACTCCGGCTGTTCTTCGCGGGCGGGGTGCACGACGAACGCTCCGCCGCCATGGTCACCGCGCTCGCCGCGCCGCTGAGCGCGCGGGGTGCGGCCGTGGGCGTGCTGATGGGCACGGCGTACCTGTTCACCGAGGAGGCCGTGAGCGCGGGCGCGGTGCTGCCCCTGTTCCAGCGGCAGGTCATCGACGCCGAGCGCACCGACCTCCTGGAGACCGCTCCCGGACACGCCACCCGCTGTGTCCGCAGCCCGTTCACCGACGAGTTCACCGCGGTCAAGGAGGACCTGGCCGCCCGCGGGACACCCGGCCGCGAGGCCTGGGAGCAGCTGGAGCGGCTCAACGTGGGGCGGCTACGACTGGCCAGCAAGGGCATCGAGCGGGTCGACGGCGGGCTGAGCGCGGTCGGCGAGGACAGACAGCTCGCGGAGGGCATGTTCATGGCCGGCGAGGTCGCCGTGCTGCGCTCCGCCGTCACCACCGTCGCCGAGCTGCACGCCTCGGTCACCAGCGGCGCGGCCCGCTTCCTGGCGGCGCGGCGGGAGGCCCTCGGCATCGGTGAACCCGCCGCCGAACCCTCCCCCGAACCGCTGGACATCGCGATCGTCGGCATGGCTTGCATGTTCCCCGGCGCCCCCGACCTCGCCACCTTCTGGGCGAACGTGCTGGCGGGCGAGGACGCCGTCACCGAGGTGCCCGCGACCCGCTGGGACGCCGAGCTGTACCACGACCCTCGGGGCGCCGGGGAGAAGACCCCGTCCCGCTGGGGCGGCTTCCTCCCCGAGATCCCCTTCGAGCCGCTGCGGTACGGCATTCCGCCCGCCTCGCTGCCCGCCATCGAGCCGGTGCAGCTGCTCGCCCTGGAGGCGGCGCGCCGCGCCCTGGAGGACTCCGGCTACGGCAGCCGGTCCTTCGACCGGGCCCGCGCGTCGGTCGTGTTCGGCGCGGAGGCGGGCAGCGACCTGTCCAACGCGATGACCCTGCGCTCCGTCCTGCCCGCCTACCTGGGGAGCCTGCCGCCCGCGCTGGACGAGCGGCTGCCCAAGCTCACCGAGGACTCCTTCCCCGGCATCCTCGCCAACGTCATCGCGGGCCGGATCGCCAACCGCCTCGACCTCGGCGGCGCCAACTACACCGTGGACGCCGCCTGCGCCTCCTCCCTCACCGCCGTCGACGTGGCGTGCAAGGAACTGGCGAGCGGGACGAGCGACCTGGTGCTGTGCGGCGGCGCCGACCTGCACAACGGCATCAACGACTACCTGCTCTTCGCCTCCGCGCACGCCCTGTCGCCCTCGGGACGCTCCGCGCCCTTCGACAGCGCGGCCGACGGCATCGCGCTCGGCGAGGGCGTCGGCTGTGTCGTCCTCAAGCGGCTCGCCGACGCCGAGCGGGACGGCGACCGGGTGTACGCGGTGATCAAGGGCGTCGGCAGCGCCAGCGACGGCCGGGCGCTCGGCCTGACAGCGCCCCGGCCCGAGGGCCAGTACAACGCGCTGACCCGGGCCTACCGCAACGCGCGCATCTCGCCCGCCGAGGTCGGGCTCGTCGAGGCGCACGGCACCGGCACCGTCGTCGGTGACCGCACCGAACTCGGCTCCCTCACCCGGGTGTTCGAGGAGGCCGGGGCTCCGCCCGGTGCGTGCGCGCTCGGCTCGGTCAAGTCGCAGATCGGGCACACCAAGTGCGCGGCCGGACTCGCCGGACTGATCAAGACCTCGCTCGCCCTGCACACCGGCGTGAAGCCGCCGACCCTGCACCTCACCGAGCCGAACCCGGCCTGGGACGCGCAGAGCAGCCCGTTCGCCTTCCACACCGAGGCCCGTCCCTGGTCCGCCGCCCCGGCCGAACGGGTGGCCGGGGTCAGCGCCTTCGGCTTCGGCGGCACCAACTTCCACGTAGTCCTGAGGGCCTACGAGGACGGGCCGCCGCCGGTCACCTCGGCCCAGCACTGGCCCGCCGAGCTCTTCACGTTCCGGGGCGCGGACCGGGCGGCGGCGGTACGGGCCGCCTCCGAACTGCTCGCCCTCGTGGAGGCGGACCCCGGACCGTACGAGCCGTGGCGGCTGCGGGACTTCGCGCTCGCCGCGTCCCGGCGCGCCGAGGCCGCCACCAGCCGGGGCGCCCGGACCTGGATCGCCCTCGTCGCCGGGTCGACCGAGGACCTGACGGCGCTGCTGCGTCGCGCGGTCGCCGGTGAACACGCCCCGAAGGAAGGCCTGTTCACTGCCGACGACGACGCGACGGGTGACATGGCGCTGCTCTTCCCCGGGCAGGGCAGCCAGCGACCCGGGATGTTCGCCGAACTCTTCGTCGCCTTCCCCGAACTCCAGCGCAACCTGAGGCTCGACGAGACGACGGCCCGCGTCCTCTTCCCGCCGGCCGCCTTCGACGAGACGAGCCGCAAGGAGCAGCAGGAGCGCATCACCGACACCACCGTCGCGCAGCCCGCGCTCGGTCTGACCGGGCTCGCCGCGTTTCAGCTCCTGACCAGGGCGGGAGTGCGCCCGGCGATGGCCGCGGGTCACAGCTACGGAGAACTGGCCGCGCTGGCCGCGGCGGGCGCCCTCACCTCCGACGCCCTGCTGCGCACCAGCCGCGCACGCGCCGCCGCGATCCTGGGCGCCACCGGCGAAGGCGACCCCGGCACCATGGCCGCCGTCGCCGCGGGCGAACCGGAGGTCGCGGCGGCCCTCACCACCGCGGGCCTGACCGACTCGGTGGTGACGGCGAACCGCAACTCGCCCCGTCAGACGGTCATTTCGGGTCCCACCGAGGACGTCCTCATCGCCGTCGAGCGACTGCGTGCCCAGGGGCTCGGCGCGAAGCGCATCCCGGTCGCCTGCGCGTTCCACAGCCCGTTGGTCGCGGCGGCCGGCGAGACCTTCGCCGAGGTGCTCGCCGAAGTCCCGTTCGCTCCCACCGACTTCCCGGTCTGGTCGAACCGTACGGCCACCCGCTACCCGCCGGGCCCCGAGGAGATCCGGGCCGAACTCGCCGCGCAGATCGGCTCCCCGGTCCGGTTCGCCGACCAGATCGAGGCGATGTACGAGGCCGGGGCCCGGGTCTTCGTCGAGGCCGGCCCCGGCTCGGTGCTGACCCGGCTGGTGGGCGCGGTCCTCGGCGACCGGCCGCACCGCACGGTCGCCCTGGAGGACGGCCGACGGGCCGGTCTCGCCGGGTTCCTCGCCGCGCTCGCCCAACTGGCCGTAGCCGGTGCGGACATCAGGACCTCGTGGCTCTTCCAGGGCCGGGACGCGGTCGCCGCCGACGCCCGCGCCCCGCGTCCCAGGCGCGCCGCGTGGACGGTCGACGGCCATCTGATCCGTACGGCGGACGGCGTGATCCCCGCCGCCGCACTCCACCCCGCCGAGCGCGTCCCGGAGGCCCTCGTGACCCACAGCAGCCCGGTCGGACCAGTGGCGGCGGCCACCGGATCCGAGGCCCTGATCAGCGAGTTCCTGCGCACGAGCCGGGAGATGATCGCGGCCCAGCGGGATGTGATGCTGGGGTACCTGGGAGCGGATCCGGGGGTACGTCCCGCGGCCCCCGCCCCGATCACGTACACCGACGCTCCGGTCACGGTGACCGCGCTGCCCGCCGCCGTGCCGGTTGCAGTGGCCGTACCGGCAGGTGGCTCGGTGCTGTCGGTCGTGCTCGAGGTGATCGGCGAGCGCACCGGCTATCCGGTCGACATGATCGAACCCGACCTCGACCTCGAAGCCGACCTCAGCGTCGACTCCATCAAGAGAGCCGAGATAGCCGGCGAACTGGCCACCCGCCTCGGCCTCACCGCGACCGGCGACACCGACGTGGAGGAACTGACCAAGGCCCGTACCGCCGCGAGCATCGCCGCATTGGTGGTGGGTGTCCGAGGTGAGTCGGCCGAACCGGAGACTCTCGAAACTGTCCCGGCCGTCCCCGAACCCGTCGTCGTGGCGCCGAAGCGTCTCGTGATGCGGGAGTTCGACCTGGCCCCCGCCGACCCGGCGCCCACCAGCGACCTGCTGATCGGCCGCAGTTTCCTGCTGCTCGGTTCCGGGCCGGTCGCCGAGGCACTGACCGCCCGTCTGACCGTGCACGGCGCCCATGCGGTGACCGCCGAAGAACCTCCGGCCGAGGGAGAGTTCGACGGGATCGTGCACCTCATCGCGCCGGACGCCCCGCCCGTCCTGCCGGACGTCTTCCCGGCCTACCAGCGGGTGCTGGCGGGCAACCCGCGCTGGGTGCTCGCCGCGGGCGCCTCCCCCGGGCTGCGCGGCTTCTTCCGCTCGCTCGCCCGGGAGTACCCCGACACGGTCGCCCGAGTCGTCGAACACCCGCCCGGCACCGCGTCCGAGGACATCGCCGCGGAGCTGGTCGCCGAGCTCACCGCGCCCGACCACGAGCCGGTCGTCCTGCGCTCCCCCGGCACGCGGCGCGGACTGCGTATGGCCGAGGAGGGGCTTGGTCTGCTCGGCAGCACGGGCGCGGGGCCGGCCGGGGACGGTGCCGCCGAGGCCGCCGCGCTCGGCCTGGACGCCGACTCGGTCGTCCTGCTGGTGGGAGGCGCCCGGGGGATCACCGCCCGGTTCGCCGCGACCCTGGCCGCCGCGAGCCGCTGCCGGATCGAACTGTTCGGCCGCACCGTCCTGCCCGAGGGCGCGGAGGACCCAGCCCTCGCCGCCGCGGGCACCGCCGGTGAACTGCGCAGCGCGCTCATCGCGCGCGGGCTGCGCGTCCCCGCCGAGATCGAGCGGGCGATCGGCCGGATCCAGGCCGAACGCGAGGTGCGCGCCACCCTGCGCAGACTCGCCGCGCTCGGCTCCGAGGTGCGCTACCGCGCCGTGGACGCGCTGGACGGCGACGCCGTGCGCCGGGCGGTGAAGGAGATCCACGCCGAGCACGGGAGAATCGACGGCGTCGTGTACGCGGCGGGCGTGATCGAGGACAAGCTGGTCGCCGAGAAGAGCCCGCGGTCCTACGACCGGGTGTTCCGTACGAAGGTCGACGGCGCACGTGAACTGCTGGCCGCGCTGGGTGAGTTGCCGGACGGGGACGGCCCCCGGTTCACCGTGCTGTTCGGCAGCATCGCCGCGGCCCTCGGCAACCGCGGCCAGTCCGACTACGCCGCCGCCAACGACGCCCTGGAGACCCTCGGCGCCCGCTGGGCGGACTCCGGTACCGGCCGCCGCGGACTGACCGTCCACTGGGGTCCATGGGCGCCGACCGGCGACGGCAACCACGGCATGGTCACCCCCGAGCTGATGCGGCACTACGCGGGCCGCGGCATCCAGCTCATCGATCCCGACGAGGGCACCATGAGCCTGCTGCGCGAGCTGGCCTGGGGACCCGGGGGCGACACCGCCGTCGTCTACACGGCGTCGGGCTGGTGACCGACGTGACCGGCGCCCGCGCCGAACCCATCGCCATCGTCGGGATGTCGGTGCTCTTCCCGGGCGCCCCCGACCTCGCCACGTACTGGCACAACCTGGTCTCCGGTGTCGACGCCATCACCGAGGTGCCGCCGGGCCGCTGGGACGCCGAGGAGTACTACGCGCCCGGCGCCGAGCCCCGGGCCGACCGGGTCTACTGCCGGCGCGGCGGTTTCGTGGACGAGCTGGCCGAGGTGGACGTCACCGAGTTCGGGATCATGCCGACCGCGGTCGCGGCCACCGAGCCCGACCAGCTGATCGCGCTGCGGGTGGCCGCGGGGGCCCTCGCCGACGCGGGCGGCCCGGACCGGCTGCCCGCCGACCGGCACCGGGTCGGTGTGGTGCTCGGACGGGGCGGCTATCTCACCCCCGGCCTGGTCCGGCTCGACCAGCGGGTGCGGACCGCGAGCCAGCTCGTGCGCACCCTGGGCGAGCTGCTGCCGGACCTCGGCGCCGACCAACTGGAGGCGGTGCGCGCGGCGTTCACCGACCGGCTCGGGCCCGAGGCACCGGAGTCCTCGATCGGCCTTGTGCCCAACCTCGCCGCGTCCCGGCTGGCGGGCCGGCTCGACCTGCGCGGGCCCGCCTACACCGTGGACGCCGCCTGCGCCTCCTCCCTGATCGCCGTCGACCACGCCGTGCGCGAACTCGGCAGCGGGCGCTGTGACGTGATGCTGGCGGGCGGGGTGCACCACTGCCACGACATCACCTTCTGGAGCGTGTTCAGCCAACTCGGCGCGCTCTCCCCGAGCGAGCGCATCCGGCCGTTCGACCGGGGCGCGGACGGCGTACTGATCGGTGAGGGCACCGGCATCGTCGTGCTCAAGCGGCTCGCCGACGCCGAGCGGGACGGCGACCGGATCTACGCCGCGATCACCGGCACCGGCGTCGCCTCCGACGGACGTACGACCAGTCTGATGGCGCCCGACTCCGGCGGCCAGGTCCGCGCGGTCCGCCAGGCCTGGGACGCCGCGGGGCTCGACCCGTCCGCCCCCGGCTCGATCGGCCTCCTGGAGGCACACGGCACCGCCACCCCGGCGGGCGACGGCACCGAACTCACCACGCTCGCGGAGGTGTTCGGACCACCGTCGGCGGACACCTCCCAAGGCGCGCCGGACGCCGTCATCGGCTCGGTGAAATCGATGATCGGCCACACCATGCCCGCGGCGGGCGTCGCCGGGCTGATCAAGGCCGCGCTCGCCGTCCATCACCAGGTGCTCCCGCCGACCCTGCACTGCGACGACCCGCATCCGGCGCTCGCCCGCACCCGGTTCACCCCCATCGGCGCCGCCCGGCCCTGGCGGACCGACGACCGGCAGCCGGTGCGCCGGGCCGCCGTCAACGCCTTCGGGTTCGGCGGCATCAACGCGCACGTCGTGCTCGAAGAGGTCGCGGTCTCGCGGCGGGCGGCCGAGGTGTACGAGCCGGAGCCGGTGCTGCGGCTGACCGCGCCGACGCCCGAGGCGATGGCCGCGCTCCTTGACCGCTCCGACTCCGCGATCATCGCCGCCGGTCTCGACGAACGCGCCCCCGCCGCCGATCCGGTGCGGCTAGCAGTCGTCGGGCCGACGGCCAAGCGGCTGGCGCTGGCCCGCAAGGCGGTCGCCAAGGGGAAGGGGTGGCGCGGCCGGAACGACGTGTGGTTCGTGCCGCGTCCCCTGCTGGGCCCCGGCGGCGGCAGGCTCGCGTTCGTCTTCCCCGGCCTGGAGGCCGAGTTCGCGCCCAACTCCGAGGACATCGCGCGGCACTTCGCGCTGCCCTGGTCGCGCGCCGTCACCGACGCCACCGTGGGTGACGTTGGCAGGCAGGGCACCGGCGTCTTCGAGCTCGGCCGGCTCCTCGACACCGCGCTGCGCCGCCTCGGCGTCGTCCCCGACGCGCTGGCCGGTCACAGTCTTGGCGAGTGGACCGCGATGGCCGCAGCCGGAATCCACCCTCCGGAGGAGGTCGACGCCTTCCTTGCCGGTTTCGACCCCGACGCGCTGAGCGTCCCCGGGCTGGCCTTCGCCGCGATCGGCGCCCCCGCCGAGGTGGTACTGACCGAGCTGGACGGTCGCGGGGACGTGGTCCTCTCCCACGACAACGCGCCCAACCAGTCGATGATCTGCGGCCCCGAGCCCGCCGTCGCCGCACTGGTCGAGGTGTTCCGGTCGCGGGCGGTGATCTCGCAGATCCTGCCGTTCCGCTCCGGCTTCCACACCCCGATGCTGGAGCCCTACCTCGGCCCGATCAGAACGGCCGCCGAGGCCTACACCCTGCACCCGGCCGCGCTGCCCCTGTGGTCCGCGACGACCGTCGCCCCCTACCCGGACGAACCGGCCGCGATCCGTGAGCTGTTCATCCGCCATCTGCTGGAGCCGGTCCGCTTCCGGCCCCTGGTGGAGACGATGTACGCGGCGGGCTTCCGCGCGTTCGTCCAGCTCGGCGCGGGACAGCTCGGCTCGCTCATCGACGACACCCTGCACGGCCGCGACCACCTCGTGGTCCCCGCGCACTCCCCGCACCGCTCGGGCCTGCCCCAACTCCATCGCGTGGCGGGCGCGTTGTGGGCGGACGGAGCCGCGCCGGACCCCGTCCCGCTGCTGGGCAGGGCCTCGACCTCGACCGTCACACCGGCCCGTACGGTACGCCGTCCGAGCCGCCCCGTACGGCTGGACCTCGGCGGCGCGAACGTCTCCCTGGACGCGGAGACCCGCGACCGGCTGAGCGCCGCACTGGCCCGGCCGCGACACACCGCGCCCCATGACGCCGGCGCCCTGGAGGAACAGGGTCTGCTGGGCGCGGAGTTGTCGGCACTGCTGCGGGACGCGACGGCGCTCGCCTCGGACGTGGTGACGGCGGGGCGACGTGGACGCGGCGCCTCGCGCGACGGGGCCCCGCCCGGCCCCCGTACGGGCGGCAGGCCCCCTAAAGACGGAGCCGACCTTCGTACGGCCGAGCCCGCCACACCCGAACCCCAGCCCCGGCCCCAGTCCCTCGAAGCCACTCTCCACGTCTCCGTCGACACCATGCCGTACCTCCTGGACCACTGCTTCTTCCGGCAGCCCGCCCAGGCCGACCCCGCCGACCGCTGGCCCGTGGTCCCGGGCACCACCGTGATCGCCCACCTCATGGAGTTCGCCGAGCGGGCCGCGCCCGGCCGGCGCGCGGTAGCCGTCCACGACGTACGGCTGCACCAATGGATCACCGCCACTCCGGCCGTCGACATCCCCGTACGGATCACCCCCGAGGGCCCGGACCGGGTCACCGCCTCCCTCGGCCCCTACGCCCGGGCCGTGGTCGAACTCGCCCCGGAGCAAACCCGGTTCACGCCGCCTCCCGCGCCCTGGACCTTTCCCGCGACGCTGGAGGAGAAGCCCGAGCTGACCGCGGCGGAGCTGTACTCGCGCCGCTGGATGTTCCACGGCCCGCGCTTCCAGGGCCTGGACGAACTGACCGCGGTCGGCGACCGGCACGTACGCGGGGTGCTCGTCACCCCGCCCGCGCCGGGCGCCCTGCTGGACAACGTGGGGCAGCTCCTCGGCTACTGGATCATGGCCCGGCAGCCGGTGCGGACGACGGTGTTCCCGGTCGGGATGAAGGAGATCCGCTTCCACGGCCCGCACCCCGCGCCCGGCGAGCGCCTGGAGTGCCTGATCCGGATCACCTCAGTCACCGACGCCACACTCGAAGCGGACATGCAGCTGGTCCACCGGGGGCGGGTGTGGGCAGAGTTCAGCGGCTGGCAGGACCGCCGGTTCGACAGCAATCCGCGCATCCGCGAGGTGGACCGGGAGCCCGAGCGGTACACGCTGTCCCGTATGCAGCCCGGCGGCTGGGCGCTGGTCCACGAGGAGTGGCCCGATCTGGCCACCCGCGAGCTGATCATGCGCAACATCCTGGCGGGAGAGGAACGCGAACGGTACGCGGCGCACGCCCCGCGCGGCCGGCGGCAGTGGCTGCTCGGCCGGATCGCCGCCAAGGACGCGGTACGGAACGTGATGTGGGACGCCGGGGCGGGCCCCGTCTACCCGGCCGAGGTCAGGGTCGGCAACGACCCGGCCGGCCGCCCCTTCGTGACCGGCGGCTACGGCAGGATCCTGCCCGCGCTGCACGTCTCCATCGCCCACCGCGGCGAGACGGCCGTGGCGATGGCCAGGAGGGAGGGTCCCTGCGGCATCGACATCGAGGAAGTCACCGACCGCCCCGAGGGCACCCTCGCGGTGGCCCTCACCGCCACCGAGCGCGAGCTGCTCACGTCACTCGTCCACCGGCCGCAAGGAGCCCCCGAACGGCTCTGGTTCACCCGATTCTGGGCCGCCAAGGAGGCCGTCGCGAAGGCGCGCGGCACCGGACTTGGCGGTGAGCCGAAGCGGTTCGAGATCACCTCGGCCGACGGCGACCGCCTGACCGTCCGCACCGCGGGCGAGGAGTACCGCGTGCGGCACTGTGCGCTGACCACCCCCCGGCCGTCCGCAGGGCCCGGCAAGGAGTACGTCGTGGCCTGGACGACAGTCAACGATCAGGAGAACGAAGATGACCACTGAACTCGACCGTCCCGCGGGCCAGTCGGACAGGGGACGGACCTCGGCGCCCGACGCGGCGACCGCGCTCGCCGACATCTCGGCCATCCTGCGCACCGTGCTGGAGGAGTACGGGCTCGACGACTCCGAGATCAGCCTCGACACGTCCTTCCACGACGACCTGGAGCTGGAGAGCATCGACCTCGTCACCCTCTCCGCCGAACTGCGCGAGTTCTACGGCGAGCGGGTCAACTTCGCCGCGTTCATAGCCGACCGCGGGCTGGAGGAGATCATCGCGCTCACCGTCGGCGATCTCGTCGGCTACGTCGTGGACTCACTGGCCGTCGCGGAGGTGGGCTGAGATGGCGACGATGCGGGTGAACGGGATCGACGTACACGTCCAGCGGCTGGGCCACGAGAGCGGCTCCCCACGCCCCGTCGTGGTCCTCATCCACGGCCTGCTCATCGACAGCCTGGCCAGCTACTACTTCAGCCTCGCGCCGCGGCTCGCCGAGGAGGGCCTGGACGTCGTCATGTACGACCTGCGCGGGCACGGCAAGACCTCCCGGCCGCCGACCGGCTACCGGATGGAGGACTTCGTCGACGACCTCGACGGACTGCTGGACGCGCTGGCGATCGACCGCCCGGTGCACCTCGTCGGCAACTCCTTCGGCGGCGCCGTCGCGTACGCCATGGCCGCCGCCCGCCCCGAGCGGGTCGCGAGCGTGATCGCCATCGAGGCGGAACCGCCGGCCCGGGCTTGGGCGAAGAACATGTACGAGGGCCTGGTCGGCGAGCAGGGCGGACTGGTGGTCCAGGAGGTCACCGAGTGGCTGCGGGAGAACCCGGGCGAGCGCAACGCCCGGCCGTTCCGGGCGGCGGGCCGGGTCCTCGACGAGACCGCGCTCGCCCAGGAGATCCCGCTCAGCACTCTCCTCGACGAGGACCTGTCCGCGATCCGCTGCCCGGTCTTCGCCATCTTCGGCGGCGCGTCCAAGCTGTCGGCGCAGACCGGGATGCTGGAGGCCTCGCTCCCCCACTGCCGTACGGTCGTCCTGCCCGATCTCGGCCACTCGGTGCTGGTGGAGGCCACCCAACAGACGTACGCCCTCGTGCGCGACTGGCTGCTGCTCGGCCAGGGGGCGCACGCACTGCGGGAGGCCCGCTAGATGGGCCGGTTCCTGTTCGTGGTGCCGCCGCTGGTCGGGCACGTCAACCCGGCCGTGGGCACCGCGGCGGCACTCGCCGGGCGCGGGCACGAGATCGCGTGGGCGGGCCACCCGGAGCTCGTCCGCGGTCTCGTCGGATCCGACGCCGTCGTCTTCCCCTGCGCCCTCCCCGAGGACGGACTGTCCCGGCCCGCCGATCTGAAGGGGCCGGCCGCGTTCCGGTTCCTCTGGGAGAGCTTCCTCGTCCCGCTGGCGGACGCGATGGCGCCCGGGGTACGGGCGGCGATCGAGGCGTACGACCCCGATGTCGTCGTCTGCGACCAGCAGGCGGTGGCGGGTGCGCTGGTCGCCGAGTCCCTCGGGCGCGTCTGGGTGACCTCGGCCACCACCTCCGCCGAACTCGTCGACCCGCTGGCCGGTATGCCGAAGGTCGCGGCGTGGCTGGACGGACTGCTGGCCCAGCTGCGGAACCGGATCTGCGGCGGGGCCGGCTCGGCGGACCCTCGTTTCTCCCCGCACGGCGTCCTGGCGTACACCACCCGCGCGCTGCTCGGCCCGGCCGAACTGCCCGACCGGGTCTGGCTGGTGGGCCCGTCCGTCGCCGCCCGCCCCACGAGCGGCGACGACTTCCCCTGGGACTGGCTGGACGCCTCGCCTCTGCCCACCGTCCTGGTCAGCCTCGGCACGGCCAACAACGACGCCGGGGCCCGATTCCTGAACGCGGCCGCGGAGGGGCTGGGCGGACTGGCGGGCCAGCTGCGGGCGGTGCTCGTCGACCCCGGCGGGCTCGTCGAGGGCCCGGTCCCCGACAATGTCCTCCTGCGTCCCCACGTCCCCCAACTCGCCCTTCTCCCACGGCTCGACGCGGTCGTCTGCCATGCCGGGCACAACACCGTGTGCGAGGCGCTGTGGCACGGTGTCCCGCTCGTCGTGGCGCCGATCCGGGACGACCAGCCGATCGTCGCCGGGCAGGTCGTGGACGCGGGCGCCGGGGTACGGCTGCGGTTCGGTCGCGCCGACGCGGCCAGGATCCGTGCGGCGGTCGAGACGGTCCTCGACCCGGCCGGGGGCCACCGGAAGGCGGCCGAGGCCGTCGGGGAGTCCTTCCGCGCCGCGGGCGGCAGCGCCTCCGCCGCCGCCCGCCTCGAAACACTGCCTGCCGAGTCGGCCGTGCCGCGGGCACGAGGCGGCGCATGAACGACAACGGCACGACCGAGCACCGGCCGGCGCCCGACGCCCACCGTCCCGACCCTCCCCACGGCCACGGCCCGGAAGTCTCCCCGACCGGCTCCCTGGGCGCCCTCGTCGGCTACGCACGACCCCACTGGCGCGTGCTGCTGCTCTCCCTCGTGCTCACTCTGCTGGCCAGCGTGTCGGGACTGGTGCAGCCGAAGTTCGCGCAGGCGATCCTGGACCGGCTCGACGGCGGCGGCAGCGTGGTCGCGCCGGTCGCGCTGCTCGCCGCGTTCCTGGTCGCGGGCGCCCTGCTCACCGGTCTCAACGCCTGGCTCCAGCAACGGACTTCGGAGCGGGTGGTGCGGGAGGTGCGGCGCGGTCTGGTGCACCGCCTGATCCGGCTGCGGGTCGCCGAGCTGGACCGGCGGGCCCCCGGCGACCTGATCGCCCGCGTCACCTCCGACAGCACACTGCTCAAGAGCGCCGCCACCGAGGGCCTGATCATGACGGTCAACGGCGTCCTGACCTTCGCCGGGGCGCTGTTCATGATGGCGACGCTCGACGCGCGTCTGCTCGGTGTCACGCTGCTGGTGCTGACGATGGTCGGTGTCGTGATCACCGTCATCCTGCCTCGGATCAAGGCGGCCGTGGCCCGCTCCCAGGCGTCCGTCGGAGCGGTCGGCGCCGTACTCGACCGCACCCTCGGCGCGGCCCGTACGGTCAAGGCCAACGGCGCCGAGGGCCGCGAGACGCGCACCGCCGAGGACGCGGTCGACGAGGCGTACGCCGCCGGACTGGTCGGCGCCCGCTACAGCGCCCTCGTCACCATGGTCGGCGGTGCCGCCATCCAGACCGCGTTCCTGGTGGTGCTCGGCGTGGGCGGCACCTTCGTCGCCCATCACTCGATGTCGGTCTCCGAACTGATCGCCTTCCTCCTGTACGTCTTCTTCCTGGCGAGCCCGGTGTCACAGCTGGTCGGCGGCGCGGCCCAACTCCAGCAGGGGCTGGGCGCGGTGGGCAGGATCCAGGAGGCGGGCGCGCTGCCGGTCGAGGACGACATCGACGCGACCGGGCCCGCGTACACCCCCGCCCACGCCGCACCACCGGCCGTCGAACTGACCGGCGTCGAGTTCACCTACCCCGGCCGCGCCCCGGCCCTGCGCGGCGTGAGCTTCACCGTCCCCGGCGGCACCCGGACCGCGCTGGTCGGTCTGTCGGGCGCGGGCAAGACCACCCTCTTCTCCCTCCTCCAGCGCTTCTACGAGCCGACCGCGGGCACCATCAGGATCGGCGACCAGGACATCGCGGCCCTGCCGCGCGCCGAGGTCCGGCGCCGGATCGCGTACGTCGAGCAGGACTCCCCCGTGATGGCGGGCACCCTCCGCGAGAACCTCCTGTACGCGGCGCCCTCGGCCACCCGGGAGCAGCTGGCCGAGGCCCTGGCCGTCACCCGCCTCGACGGCCTCCTCGCCCGCCTTCCCCAGGGCCTGGACACGCCCGTGGGCCCACGCGGCGTCACCCTGTCCGGCGGCGAACGCCAGCGCCTCGCCATCGCCCGCGCCCTGCTGCGCCGCCCCCAGGTACTTCTCCTCGACGAGGCGACGGCCCAGCTCGACGCCCGCAACGAACAGGCCCTCGGCGAACTCGTCGCCCGCACGGCGGGCCGCTGCACGGTCCTTCTGATCGCCCACCGTCTGTCCACGGTCACCGACGCCGACCAGATCGTGGTCCTGGAACACGGCGACGTCCGCGCCGTGGGCACCCACCACTCCCTGGTCGACGACGACGACCTCTACCGCGAACTGGCCGCCACCCAACTCCTGGCCGCCGAGCCCCCGTCGTGACCGCTAACGAGGTCCGCTCGCGGCTTGGTGAGCGGCGACGGCCATCACGACGACGGAGATCAGGACGATGCCGGCGCCGACGTAGAGCGGCGCCGTGTAGCCGAGGCCCGCGGTGATGGCCAGTCCCCCGAGCCAGGCGCCGAGCGCGTTGCCGATGTTGGACGCGGACACATTGGCGCTGGCGGCGAGCGCCGCCCCATGGGCGAAGTCGGTGACGCGAGTGATCAGGCCCGGCACACTGGCGAACCCGAAGAGCCCCATCAGAAACACCAGTATCACCGACGCGATGCCGCTGCCGGCCAGCAGACCGAAAACGGCCAGGGTGATGGCGAGTCCGAGCAGAGCGACGACCAGGGCGCGGTCACGGTCATGGTCGGCCGCGCGCCCGCCGACCAGGTTCCCGACGACCAGGCCGACGCCGTACACCATCAGCAGCCAGGCGACATCCCCGGAGGAGAAGCCGCCGACCTCGGTGAACGTGTAGGCGATGTAGGTGAACGCACCGAACATCCCGCCGTAGCCGAGCGCGGTGGCCGTCAGGGTCAGCCAGACCTGCCAGGACCGCAGCGCACGGAACTGGGCCCGCAGGCCGCCGGCCGGTGTCAGGTCCGGGCGGCCCGTCACCGTCGGAGGCCATGTCTCTCCCGCACCGGCCGGGACGAGGGCGACGATTCCGGCCAGCGCGAGCAGGCCGATTGCGGTGACCGCCCAGAAGGCCGCTCGCCAGCCCCAGCGCTCGCCGACGAGCGCGCCGAACGGCACGCCCAGCACGTTCGCGACCGTCAGCCCGGCGAACATGACCGCCACCGCGCGGGACTTCTTCTCCGGCGCGACCAGACTGCGGGCGACCAGCGAGCCGATACCGAAGAACGACCCGTGGCACAACGCCGCGACGATCCGCCCGAGCAGCATCACCGGATAGCTCGGCGCGAGAGCGGACAGCAGGTTGCCGATGACGAACAGCGCCACCAGGCCGATCAGGATCCCCTTGCGGGGCAGCCGCGCCGTCGCCGCGGTCAGCGCGATCGCGCCGACGGCGACACTCAGCGCGTACCCGGAGATCAGCTGGCCTGCGGCCGCCTCGGACACCGCGAAACTCGACGCCACCTGCGGCAGCAGTCCGGCGATCAGGAACTCGGTCAGACCGATGCCGAACCCGCCGAGTGCCAGCGCGATCAGTCCACTCGGCATCCGTCGCTCCCCGATCGCGGGGCCACGGTCCTTCTCGAACTTCACCTCAGCGTCAACCGGTACGTCAGCGGTGAGCGCCCCGTGATCAGTACCCGTACCCCGTTCGGAGTCAGGGAGCCGTTCAGCCAGGCGTAGCGTTCGCCCGCGTCGACCACCGCCGGCCTGCGACCGCCCTTGCCGTTGCCGGGGCCGAAGGTGATGTGGTCGGTGCCGACGGTGTAGGTGGCCTCGCCGGAGACGAGTTGGAAGGTGTCAGGAGAGCCGGGGACGGGTTCGAGGCCGTCCCCCGTCAGGGTGCCGCCGCGGCGGAAGCAGAGTTCGAGGGCGAGCGGGCTCGCGCAGCCCTCGCCGGAGAGGTCGAAGGAGATGTCCCACGCTCCGCCGCCGACCTCACGAACCAGGACTTCGGTGCGCAGTGTGCGGTACTCCTTCGGGCGGTGCGGGAAGTCCATCGCGGACCAGAAGCGGCTGTCGTCGGTGAGGGGGTAGGCGCCGTCGGGGCGGCGGTGCTCGGGGGGCAGCGGGTGGTGGAAGGCGCCGCGGACCTCGGCGTGCAGCCGCCAGCCGTCGTCCGTGCGCTCCAGCCCCTCCGCCCGGAAGTGGCCGAGCGCGAAGAACCGCGGGGCCAGCCGGAGGGAGTCGAGGATCGCCGCGCCCTTGCGCATCTTGAAGAACGTCGGGTTGGTGGACAGGCCGGACGAGATGGCGCGCAGTTCCGGGAAGTCGGTTCCGCCGAAGACGCTCGCCGTGTGCGTGCCGCGGCGGACCCGGACGAGGCGGCAGCTGTCGTCGTGGTGCTCGAAGTCGTCGGGCAGGGAGGTCGCTTCGGGCAGGGGGGCGGCCAGCTCCGGCCGGTCCAGGACCTGGGCGAGGCGTTCGCCGATCGGGGTCTCGCCGAAGGTCTGGTCGGTGCCGCGCTCCTGGAGCAGCGCGGCCACCGCCGCGAACCTTCCGTCTCCGTCGCGCAGCGCCATCTCCCGGTACTGGAGCCAGAACTCGGGCAGATGCCGGATCCTCGTCTGGTCCTGGCGGCGCGAATGGACCGTCTCCACCTCGCCGTTGGGCTCGATGACGTACAGGTTGGCGGCCAGGTTGTCGCGCACGTTCGTGTAGAGGTCCGTACGTCCGTAGTGGCGGGCCAGGACGAGCAGCGCCGGATTGGTCACCGCGGCCGAGTAGTTGGGGCTGCGCTCGCTGTACTCGCCGCCGGGCAGCTGGTCGATGCCCTCGGCGAGCCAGGTCTCGATGCGCGCGGGGTAGGCGGGGTCGGGCCAGCGGGCGTGGATGCGGGCGAGGGCCGCGCAGACCAGCCAGCGGTGGTTGGCGGTGTGGACGCCGCCGGTGGCGAGGGAGGGGCCCGCCAGGCGCAGGATCCGCTCGATCGTCGCCCGCAGTCCGGTGGTCGGCTCGTGGGCGTCCTCGTCGAGCAGGTGGTGGATCAGGTTGAGGTCGACGACCGAGAAGGCGGTGTCCGCCGGATTGCCGTCGGCCCCGTGCTCCCACAGCCCGTTGTCGTACTGCTCCTCGGCGAGTGCGTCGGCGAGTTCGGCGGCGGGGCCGAGGAGCGCGGCGGAATGGTGGTACGCCGAGCCCTCGTGCACGTACACCGAGACGAGGGTGCGCAGCGAACGGGTGGCCGCGCGGGCCTCGCCGCCGTCTCGGAGTTCGACGAGATCGGCGGCGTACCCGTCGAGGACGGCCTTGGCACTGGTCTCGGCGGTCGCGGTGAGCAGCTCGACGAACGCGGTGTCGAGGGGGACACCGGTGTCGGCGAGGGCGGCGAGGAAGGTCTTGCGGGCTGTCACTGGGGCTCCTGAGAGGGTTCGCGCTGTTCTTCCACGTCGCTGTGGTCGAGGGAGGTGTCTGTCGCGGAGGGGTCTTCTGCGTTTGCGTGGCCCCGTACGTCGATCGCGGTGAGCGCCATCGCCAGGGGGCCCGGCACCAGGAACGCCAGCGGTACCAGCATCCACGCGCACAGTACGGCCGCCACCAGCGCGAGCAGCACCAGCGCGCTGCCGCCCGCGTCCCGGACACAGGCGCCCGCCGCGCCCCGCACGGCGGCCCGCCAGTCGGTGCGGGACTCGGGGCGCGCGCAGGCTCGCAGGGCGACCACGGCGGCGTACGCTCCGATCGCGGCGGCCACGACCGCGAAGAGCGGCGCGCCCGGGAGCCCCGCACCCGCGAGCCCGAGGTCCGCCACGAGCAGCAGCACACCCACGATCCAGACCAGCCCGGCAGCCAGGTCCGCCGCCCACGACCGCTCGCGCAGCAGGGCCGCGTACCGCCGCGCGGTGGCGGGTTCGCCCACGCCGGTGCCGCGCAGCACCGCGCACGAGGTCGACAGCGCGGCGGGGACGGTCACCAGCGGCAGACAGGCGACCGCCGTGACGAGCCCCACCAGCAGCACGTCCGCGAACAGCGTCATGCGCGGGCCGAAGATCTCGCCCGGCTCCCGGGCCGTGCGGTCGGCGCTCATCCCTTGATCCCCGAGTTCGCCATGCCCTCCACCAGGAACCGCTGGAAGGCGAGGAAGAACAGCACGATCGGCAGCAGCGCGATCACGGACATCGCGAACATCGGGCCGAAGGCCGACTGGCTGGAGGCGTCCACGAACGACCTGAGGGCCAGCGTCAGCGTGAACTTCTCGGGCGAGAAGAGGTAGATGAGCTGGGTGAAGAAGTCGTTCCAGGTCCAGATGAAGGTGAAGATCGCGGTGGTGATCAGGGCGGGGCGGGTGAGCGGGAGGATGACCAGGAAGAAGCTCCGGAAGGGCCCGCAGCCGTCGATCCGCGCCGCCTCCTCCAGTTCGCGCGGCAGCCCCCGCATGAACTGCACGATGAGGAAGACGAAGAACGCCTCGGTGGCTAGGAACTTCGGCAGGATCAGCGGCCAGTAGGTGTTCACCATGCCGAGCTTGTTGAAGATGATGTACTGGGGGATCAGCACGGCGTGGTGCGGCAGCATGATCGTGGCGATCATGAACGCGAACAGCGGGCCGCGGAAGCGGAACCGCAGCCGGGCGAAGGCGTAGGCGGCCAGCGAGCAGGACAGCACGTTGCCGACGACCGCGCCGCCCGCGATGAGCAGGGAGTTGCCGAGCAGCCGCCACACGGAGACGTTGTTCACGCCGTCGAGGGCGGTGGTGTAGTTGGACCACTCCAGGTGGCTGGGCAGCAGGTTCAGGCTGGCGATGACCTCGTTCGCGGGCTTGAGCGAGGTCGCGAGCAGCCAGGCCAGCGGGTAGAGCATGACGAGCAGCGCGGCCAGGCAGCCGGCGTGCAGGGCGACCCGCCGCCAGGCGATCGGCTTGCGGGCGTCGGCGGTCGACGCGCTCACCGTCGTACGCGTCGGTGTACTTGTCTGCGTGGTCATCGGTCCCCCTCGGACGCGTAGAAGACCCAGGAGCGCGAGGTGCGGAACAGGACGGCGGTGACGGCGCCGATGACCAGGAGCAGCACCCAGGCCATCGCGGAGGCGTAGCCCATGTGGGAGGCGACGAAGCCGCGGTCGTAGAGGTAGAGGGTGTAGAAGAGCGTCGAGTCGGCCGGGCCGCCCTTGCCGGCGCTGACGGCGAAGGCGGGGGTGAAGACCTGGAAGGCCTGGATGGTCTGGAGCACCAGGTTGAAGAAGATCACCGGGGAGAGCATCGGCACGGTGATGGAGAGGAACTGGCGCCATCGGGAGGCGCCGTCGACCTGCGCGGCCTCGTACAGCTCGCCCGGGATCTGCTGGAGTCCGGCCAGGAAGATCACCATCGGGGCGCCGAACTGCCACACGGTGAGCAGCGCGACGGCGAGCAGTGCCCAGCCGGGCCGGTTGACCCAGCCGCCAGTGCCCAGGAGGTGGTCGACCGTGCCGCCGTCGTTGAAGATCGCCCGCCACACCAGGGCGACGGACATGGAGGCGCCGAGCAGGGAGGGCGCGTAGAAGGCGGAGCGGTAGAAGCCCTTGCCGCGCTTCATGTTCTTCAGGGCGAGCGCGACGACGAGGGCGAGCCCCAGTTGCAGTGGTACGGCGATGACGACGTACGTCAGTGTCGTGCCGACCGAGCGCCAGTAGCGCGGGTCCTCGGTGAACATCTGTGTGTAGTTGCGCAGGCCCACCCAGTGCGGGGCGCTGAACAGGTCGTAGTCGGTGAAGGAGAGGTAGAGCGAGACGGCCATGGGGAGGAGGGTGAGGACGGCGGCGCCCAGGACCCAGGGTGAGAGGAACACCCAGGCGGCGCCCTCACGTTGGCGTTTCGGCTGCTTGGAGGTGGCGGTTCGGGTGCGCGCCCGGCCGGCGGGGAGGTCGGTGGTGGTGGTCATGACCGCAGCTCCGCCTTCGCCTCGGTGACGTAGTTCCTGGCCGCCTCACGGGGCGACATCCGCTCGAAGGAGACCTGGTCGTAGTCGCGCTGGAAGGTGGTCTGGAGCGCGTTGTCGCCGGAGGGCGGGGCCTGTGGTGGGGCATTGAGGCTGCCTTCCAGTGAGCTCTGGAAGTCCGCGACGGTCTTGTCGAAGTCCTTGAGGTCCGGGGTGAGGTCCCTCCGGATCGACTCGTTGACCGGGATGCCGCGGGTGGCGCCGAGGACGGCTGCGGCCTCCGGGTCGTTGAGCATGAAGTCGATGAGCTGGGCGGCCTGGTCGGGGTGCCCGGTGTCGGCGGCGGCGCCCATGAACATGGACGGCTTGAAGTACTGGCCCGGGGTTCCGTCCGCGCCCGAGGGCATGGGCGCGAGGGTCAGGCCTTCGGGGACGAGCGCGAGATATCCGCTGGAGGGGGCGTCCCAGTTGAAGTCGGAGACGGCCTTGCCGCGGCCGAGCGGGGTGTTCTCGACCGAGCCGTCGAGCTGGGTGGTCTGTTCGGCGGGCGAGACCGCGCCCTCGCGCCGCAGTCCGTCGGTGAAGGTCCACCAGCGGGCCAGGTCGTCGGCGGTGAAGCCGAGCCCCCGGTCCTTGGTGTAGAGGGCCTTGCCCTGGCCGCGCAGCCACACCTCGAAGGCGTCCTCGCTCTGCCCCGGGTCGGTGGCGCCGGGCTTGCCGGACTTCTTCGCGAGCGCGCGCATGGCGTCGGCCCACTCGTCCCAGGTCCAGCCCTTGGCGGGCGGGGTGACCCCGGCCGCCTTCCACTGCTTCGCGTCGTAGACCACGGTCTCGGTGCCGCGGCCCTGTGGGACGGCGTACTGCTTTCCGTCCACGACTCCGGTGGCCAGCAGCCCCGCGTCGATGTCGTCCGTGCGCAGCGCCGCCCGCCTGCCGAGGTCGAGGAGCACACCGCCGGACGCGTACTGGTCGATCATGCGGTAGTCGAGCTGCATCACGTCGGGGGCGTCGCCGCCGGCCGCCTGGGTGGCCAGCTTCTGCTTGTAGGCGTCGTATCCCGCGAACGAGGTCTGGACCTGGATCCCGGGGTGCTTCTTCTCGAAGAGCGAGACGGCCTGTTCGGTTCTGGCCGCCCGGTCGGGGTTGCCCCACCAGGTGTAGCGGAGCACGACCTTCCCGCCCGTGCCGCTCGATCCTCCCGAGTCCGAGCAGCCCGCTGCCAACGTCGCGCAGAACGCGAGAACGACAGCTGCGGTACGGGACTTCATTGTCCTGTTCCCGGGCATCAGTGAGTCACCCCTCCCATTCAGAAAGCGCTTGCACCTGGAGCGACCCTAGGTAATGTGCGGATGTCACTACAAGACCCGTACACGGATCGGCAGCACGGATCCCCAGCACGGACGGAGACCGTATGACCCCCGCCTCCCCACGCCGACGCGCGGCCGTGGTGGGCCTCGGCGCCCGCGCGCAGCTCTACACCGACGCGCTGACCGGTCCGCACGCCGACCGTGTCGACCTCGTCGGCTTCTGCGACGTGAACACCCACCGCATGGCGGTGCACAACGAGTGGATCGCGGCGGCCCACCCCGGCCGGGCGCCCGTACCGGCGTACGCGGCCGAGGACTTCGACCTGATGCTGCGCCGCGAGCGCGTCGACCTGGTCGTGGTGTGCACCGTGGACCGCACCCACGACGCGTACATCGTGCGCGCCCTGGAGGCGGGCTGCGACGTGGTGACCGAGAAGCCGATGACCACCGACGCCGACCGCGCCCGCCGCATCCTGGACGCCCGGCTGCGCACCGGCCGCGAGGTCCGCGTCGCCTTCAACTACCGCTACAACCCGGTGCATTCGGCCGTACGGGAGATCCTCGCCTCCGGCGGGATCGGCGAGGTCGGCTCGGTGCACTTCGAGTGGCTGCTCGACCTGCGGCACGGCGCCGACTACTTCCGCCGCTGGCACCGCGAGAAGGCGAACTCCGGCGGCCTGATGGTCCACAAGTCGACCCACCACTTCGACCTGGTCAACTGGTGGCTGGGCACCCGCCCCGAGACCGTCTACGCGCAGGGCGGCCTCTTCTTCTACGGCGACACGGCGGGCGGGCGCCGTGGACTCGCCCGCCCGTACACCCGGGCACACGGCTCCCCGGCGGCGCGGTACGACCCCTTCGCCGTACACCTGGCGGACTCACCGGCATTGCGCGCGCTGTACCTCGACGCCGAGCACGAGGACGGCTACCACCGCGACCAGAACGTGTTCGGGCCCGGGGTGAGCATCGAGGACGACATGGCGGTCCTGGTCCGGTACGCGTCCGGCGCCACCCTCACCTACCACCTGACCGCCTACGCGCCCTGGGAGGGCTACCGGGTCTGCTTCAACGGCAGCGAGGGACGGCTCGAACTCCTCGTGGAGGAGTCCACGTGGTCACGGCCCCCGGCACGGACCGAGGCCTCGGGCCCGGTGATGCACGGCGCGGCGGTCGGTGACGAGGCCGGGCGCACGGAGCTGCTGCTGCGCCGCTTCTGGGAGCCGCCGCAGGAGATGAAGGTGCCGACGGGCGAGGGAGGCCACGGCGGCGGGGATGTCCGCATGCTGGCCGATCTGTTCGGGGAGCGGACGGACGGGGCCGATCCGCTCGGGCGGGCGGCGGACGCGGTGGACGGGGCACGGTCGCTGGTGACGGGCCTGGCCGCGAACCGGTCGTTCGAGAGCGGGTTGCCGGTGCGGGCGCGGGCGCTGCTGGACGTCTGAGCAGGGGTTTTTCCGGATCCCCGCGCCAGAGAGACCCCTATACACGCGGTGTATACACCACGTATATAGTCTCGACATGCCTTCGCTGACCATGAAGACGAAAAGACCGGGGACCGGGTTGCGTTCGACGGCCGCCTTTCTGGCGGCCGTCTCGCTTGCCCTGCCGCTGACGGGGTGCACGACCCTCCACACCACCGCGCCGGCCGCCGCCCGCACGCAGGCCGCCGCCGGCGCCCCGGCGAGGTTCGGGACCGTGGACTGCCGCCAGGCCAAGTGCATCGCGCTGACCTTCGACGCCGGGCCGAGCGAGAACTCGGCCAAGCTCCTCGACGTGCTCAGGGAGAAGCAGGTCCCGGCGACCTTCTTCCTGCTGGGCAAGCGGCACATCGAGAAGTACCCGGAGCTCGTCAAGCGGATGGCCGCCGAGGGACACGAGGTCGCCAGTCACACCTGGGACCACAAGATCCTGACGGAGATCAAGCCTGCGGAGATACGCGAGGAGTTGGAGAAGCCCGACGACGCGATAGAGAAGCTCACCGGAAAGCGGCCGACGCTCATGCGCCCGCCACAGGGGCGGACCGACGACACCGTGCACAAGATCTGCCGCGAGCTCGGGCTCTCGGAGGTCCTGTGGAGCGTGACGGCCAAGGACTACAAGACGTACGACCCCAAGGTCATACAGGAGCGCGTGCTGAAGCAGTCGAGCCGGGACGGGATCATCCTGCTGCACGACCTCTACCCGGGCACCGTGCCCGCGGTGCCCGGGATCATCGACGCGCTCAAGGAGCGGGGGTACGTGTTCGTGACCGTGCCGCAGCTGCTGGCGCCGGGGAAGGCGAAGCCCGGTACCGTCTACCGCCCCTGACGGCCGCGTGTCAGCTCAGCCGCACCGGCAGCACCCGGTAGCCGTGGCCGATGAAGGACTCGGCGAGGCGGGCCGGACCCCGTGTGTCGTCGAGGCCCAGGTCCGGGAAGCGGGCGAAGAGCGCGGGGAGCGCGAGGGACGCCTCCAGACGGGCCAGCGGGGCGCCGATGCAGTGGTGGACACCGTGGCCGAAGGCGAGGTGCTCCTTGTCGGCGCGGCCGAGGTCGAAGCGGCCCGCGCTCTCGCCGTGCCGCAGGGGGTCGCGGCCGGCCGCCGCGTACGTCGCCAGGATCGCGTCGCCCCGCGCGATCAGCGTGCCGTCGGGGAGCTTGATGTCCTCGACGGCGTACCGCAGCGGGAGGTTGGCGATGGAGGGGGCCCAGCGGAGGGTCTCCTCGATCACCTCGCTCCAGGGGATCTCGCCGCTGCGTACGCGCAGCCGCTGCTCGGGGTGGGTCAGCAGGGCGTGGACCGCGTTGCCGATCAGATTGACCGTGGTCTCGTGACCCGCGCCGATGACGAGGAGGAGGGTGTCGATCAGTTCGCTCTCGGAGAGCTGCGAACCCTCCTCGTCGCGTGCCGCGATCAGGGCGGTCGTCAGGTCGTCGCCCGGCTGCTCGCGCTTGGCGGCGACCAGTCCGGCGAGCAGTTCGTGGATCTCCCGGTAGGTGGCCATGGCCTGTTCGGGGGTGATGGTGGTGTCCATGTTGGCCTCGATGAGGCGCGCGGTGTCGGCGCGCCGGTCCTCGGGCAGGCCGAACAGCTCGCAGATCACCTGCATCGGGAGCGGGTGCGCGTAGGCGGACCGGAGGTCGACCCGCCCGTCGGGGGCCTCGGCCATCCGGTCGAGCAGCGTGGCGGCGAGTTCCTCGATACGGGGTTTGAGCGCGTCCGTACGGCGTTTGGTGAACGCGGGCGAGACGAGTTTGCGCAGCCTGCGGTGGTCGGCGCCGTACGCGGTGAACATGTTGGTCACGCCGACCCAGAGGGTGATCCAGCTCTCGCGGTACTCGCCGCTGATCCAAGCCGGCCAGTGCTGGTTGGGGTCCTTGGAGACCCGGTCGTCGGCCAGGAGCCGTTTGAGGATCTCGTACTGGGTGGGCGCCCAGGCCCGTATCCCGCCCGGCAGTTCGATGAGGGCCGCGGCGCCGCGGTCGCGCAGCAGATCCGCCTCGCCGTGGAGGTCGGCGCCCGCGGGGTCGATGACGTGGGGCTGGTCCGGCACGTGGACTCCTGCTCTTTGGACCGGTCGGCCGTCGAGGCCCCCGGCACCTCGGGCGACCGGTGGATCATGGGGGGCACAGGGGAAACGGGGAGCGCTCCCCGGATAGCCTGATGCCTGGCGGACCGTGTGTCAACAGCCTCGGCGCGAGGGGGAGTTGCCCGCGGCCGGGCCGAAATCGACGGGCGGTCGGGCGGGCGGCGCGGTTAGCATCGTGTGCTCTCGGCCTCGCGCCGTGGGGGCGGGGCTTTGACGAGGGAAGGGGGGCGTATGGGCGGGGAGTCACTGACGGCGGCTGTGCGGAGTGGGGACGTGAAGGCGGTGACGGCGCTCCTGGACGCCGGCGGCGACCCCGACACCGTCGACGACCGGGGCACGCCCGCGCTCTGCCTGGCGGTGGACGGCTTCGACCTGGCCACTGTCGAGGTCCTCATGCGCGACGCCCGGCTGGACCGGGTCGTGGACGGCCAGACCCCGCTGCTGCGGGCGGTCGACCGTGGCGCCTGCGACATCGTGAACGCGCTCATCAACCATGGGGCGCAACTGTGGCACAAGGACCGTGAGGGACGCGACGCCCTGGCACTGGCCCGGTCCTGGCACGAGACGGGCGCCGTGGCCGAGTTGCGCCGCAGGAGTGGTTCGGCGGGAACGGTGCGGCGCGAGACGGTTCGTGACGAGCACGGGGTGAGCGTCGAGGAGCTGACGCTGGGAGGTCTGACGGTCCGTACCGGGCACAGCACGATCCTGACGGCGCTGGAGCCCCGGTACGGGATCAGGACCTCGTTCACCGAGCTGCTGTCGAGGGCGCTGGCCGAGCCGGACGTCGACCACGAGATCTGGTGGGTGACGACGAATGTCCTCCAGGAGCGCCGCGATCGCGCCACGTGGGACATGTCCGCCGCCCTGCGGGACCGGCAGGACCCGCTGGAGCGGTACTTCGGTGCGGAAGTGCTCCGGCTGTTCAACCTGTTCGACTACAGCGACGAGGCACCGTTCGACGCCCCACTGGTCGATCTCTTCCTGCCGTGGGCCGCGCGTGAACCGGATGCGCGCGTGCTGAGGCCCCTGACCGCGGGACTGTCCGGCGCCATGGATCCCCGCGCCGAGCCACCTCTGCACGACCTCGCCCGGCATGCCGACAGCGGGGTCCGGGGATGGGCGGTCTTCGGTCTGCGGTACGGAGTCGACGCCGGGCACCGTGACGCCCTGGCCACGGTCCTCGCGTGTACCCGGGACGCGGCGGCCGAGGTCCGCCGGGGGGCCTGCGCCGCACTGGTCTCCGCGCCCGCGGATTCCGAGGTCTCGGACGCGCTCGCGGCATGCCTCACCGACGAGACGGAGGACGTACGGGTCACCGCGGCCGTGCAGTTGGCCCTGCGCGACGATCCGCGCGGGGACGAGATCCTGGCCGCTCTCGCCGACACCGACGAGGACGGTCCGTACTTCGGGCAGCTCTACGACGTATGGCGGCACCGCCGGAAAGCGGACGCGGCCGCGCCGCGCTGACCCGCGGGGTCGTGGGTGGGTCGGGGCCGTCGAGTGGATCCCGTGGCGCGGCCGGTCGGGCCGCCTACGATCGGTCCGTGGTCCTCTTCCAGCTGGAACGCGTGTCCCCCTCTCCCGTCGAAGAGAGCTGGCGTCGCCTCACCGACTGGCCCCGGCATGCCGCCGTCGTCCCGCTGACCCGGGTCACCGTGCGCACCCCGCCGCCGACCGGCGCGGGCACGGTGTTCGTCGCCCGGTCGGGGGTGGGCCCGATGGCCTTCGACGACCCCATGGAGGTCGTCACCTGGCGACCGCCCCGGGACGGGGGCACGGGGAGGTGCCGACTGGTCAAGCGCGGCACGTTCGTCACGGGGTGGGCCGAGATCGAGGTCCGCCCGGCGGCGGGCGGGGGGTCGCGAGTGCTCTGGCGGGAGGATCTGACCGTACGGTCGCTGCCGCGGTTCTTCGACCGGCCGCTGGGCTGGGCGGGACGGTGGATGTTCGGGCGAGCGGTGAAAGGGCTGCTGCGGCCGGAATCCTGACGCTCCGTGCCCGCGGGCGGGTCGCGCACCCATGCAGGAAACGGGGTAATTGTAGGCTTTACATCATGAATACACGGCTGGCTCTGCTCAGCGCGGTGGACCCCGGTGTCACGGAGAGTGAGATTTTCCGGCTGGCGCTCCAGCACGCGATGGGGGAGCTGGGTGCCCTGGGGGGAATGATCCATCTGCGGGGCCCCATGTCCGCGCTGCGTCTGGTGTCGGCGAGCGGTCTTCCCGCGGTCCTCACCCGGCCCTGGGAGATCATCGACCAGGAAGGCCCGCTGGCCCCGGCCCGGGCCCTGTACCAGGGCCGGGGCGTGTGGATTCCGCCGGGATCCGGCGAACAGCCCGGCTCCGCCGGATCCGGTGCGGTCTCATGGCCCGGGACCGGGCTGGCGGCCGTGCCGGTGTTCAGCGGCGACCGCGGTATCGGCGCGCTCACCGTGGTGACGGGCGGGCAGGGGGAGCCGACCGTCGAGCAGTGGGGTTTCCTGCAGGCCGTGATCGCCTGGACCGAGGAGCGCATGCAGCAGGCACCGCCGCCCGCTCGGCCGCCCCGGGAGGAACTGAGCGGTGACCGGCTGCGGCAGGCTCTGCAGGAGGTCCGAGTCGGCTCGTGGGACTGGAACGTCGAGACCGGCGAGCTGGTCTGGGACGAGGCCGCCCTTGAGCTCTACGGCACCAGGCCGGCCGAGTTCACCGGCAGGATCGAGAACTGGATGAGGATCGTCCACCCCGACGACCTGGCGCCGACCCTGGGGGCGGCCGAGAAAGCGCTCCGGAACCGTACGGTGTTCGAGGCCGAGTACCGGGTGCGTCGCCTGGACGGCACCTACGGATGGACCCAGGCCCGCGCCCGGGCGACCTACAACGCTCAGGGCGAACCCGTACGGATGATCGGCGTGGGCTGGGAGAGCAACGAGTCCCGCTCCGCCCGCGACGCGCTCAGCCGGGCTCTTCGCCACATGAGTGACGGCTTCCTCGCCGTGGACGACCGCTGGCGGATCACCTTCCTGAATCTGGCGGCCGAGCGCATGCTGGGCTCCTCCGAGGAGGAGCTGTTCGGCCGTGTCCTGTGGGAGCTTCCCTCCGTCCGGCAGGTCCCCGATCTGGAGAAGCGCTGCCGGGAGGCCGCCGCCGCGCAGCAGCCCGCCGGCTTCGACATGGACACTCCGGACACCGGGCGCCGCCTCCACCTGCGGCTGGTCCCGGGACCCGACGGCCTCACCCTCTACTTCACCGACGTCACCGAGATTCGGCGGCACGAGGACGAGCGGGCCGCCGCCGAGCGGGCCGCCGCCGAGCGCGCCGCCCGGATCGCCGAGCTGACCGCGTCCCTCGCCAAGGCGACGACCTCCCGGGACGTGGTGGACGCCGTCGCGCAGCGCGTGCTGCCGCCGTTCGGCGCCACCGGCCTCGTGGTGCAGGCCATCGAGGGCGACCGGGCGTACAACGTCGGGGCAGTCGGCTACCCGCCCGCCTTCCTCGACACGATCAACGGCCGTGCGCGGGTGGTCCGCGACCCGGTCTGGGACCCGATCAGCTCCGGCACGCCGCTGTTCCTCTCCTCACGCGCGGAGTACGCGGCCCGCTACCCCGAACTCGCCGCCCGGCCGCCCCAGGCGGGCAAGCAGGCCTGGGCGTTCATGCCGCTGACCGTGTCCGGGCACACGTTCGGGGTGTGCGTGGTCTCCTTCGACCGGCCGCGCCGTCTCAGCGACGAGGAGCGCACCCTGCTGACCACGACCAGCGCGCTGGTCGCGCAGGCCCTGGAGCGGGCCCGGCTCTACGACGCCGAACACACCCGTTCCCAGGAACTCCAGCGCAGCCTGCTCCCCAGCCGCCTGCCCGAACTGCCCGCGTGCACCGCTGCCGCCCGCTATCTCCCCGCCGGACAGGGCATGGACGTCGGCGGCGACTGGTACGACATCATTCCTCTCTCCGGCGGTCGGGTCGCCCTGGTCGTCGGTGACGTGATGGGCCACGGTCTGCCCGAGGCGGCCACCATGGGGCGGCTGCGCACCGCGGTGCACACCCTGGCCGACCTCGAACTTCCCCCCGACGAGATCATGAGCCACCTCAACGACATCGTCGGCGGCATGGCCGAGGAGTCCTACGCCACCTGCCTGTACGCGCTCTACGACTCCACCACCCAGATCTGCTCCGTCGCCCGCGCCGGGCACCCCCCGCCCGCCGTGGTCCACCCCGACGGCAGTGTGTACATCCCCGAACTCGCCCCCGATCCGCCGCTCGGCGCGGCGGAGCCGCCCTTCGAGACCTTCGAGATGACAGTGCCGGACGGGAGCCTGCTCGTCCTCTACACCGACGGCCTGGTCGAGTCGGCCACCCGCGAGATCGACGACGGCATGGCCGAACTCGCCCGGCTGCTGCGGGCCGCGCACGAGGGGCCCGGGGACATGGCAGCCGATCTGGAGCGCCTCTGCGACACCGTCACCGCAGGACTCCTCCCCGCCGAGCACTCCACCGCCGACGACGCGGCCCTCCTCATTGCCCGCCTCCACGCGCTGACCGACGACGACATGGCTTCCTGGCTGCTCCCCGAGGACCCGCGAGCGGCCGGGCAGGCCCGCCGCCACATCCGCGAGCAGCTTCACACCTGGGGCCTGGACGACCTGACGCCGACGACCGAACTCCTCGCCAGCGAGCTGGTCGGCAACGTCGTGCGCCACGCGAAGGGACCCGTGCGGCTGCGCCTCCTGCACGGCCCCGAGCTTGTCTGCGAGGTCTTCGACGGAAGTCTGACCGTGCCGCGCATCCGCCGGGCGTCGGAGACCGACGAAGGCGGACGCGGACTGCAACTCGTCACCGCGCTCTCCCGGCGCTGGGGCACCCGCTACACGGCGACCGGAAAGTGCATCTGGACCGAGCAGCCACTGCTCGGCCCGGAGGGCCCGACAGGCCTGCCCACCGACGTCCTGGACCTTCCGCTCCTGGACACCGAGGAGTTCGCCCGAGACCTGGACGCGCTCACCTCCGGGGACCAGGAACTGCCGGGCCCGGCCCCCCAGTAGCCGACCGGCGGCCGCGTCACCCCCCGCGCTCCCCCGACGCTCCCCCGACCCGGCTCAGGCCACCGACCCGATCCGCCGTGCCGGAACCGACGTCGCGTCGTGGTGGATCGGCGTGTGTGCCCCGGTGAGCGACACCCCGCTCCCCCCGCGCCGGTTGGCCACGATCTCCGAGGCGATGGACAGGGCCGTCTCCTCGGGGGTGCGGGCGCCCAGGTCGAGGCCGATGGGGGATCTGAGGCGCGCCAACTCCAGTTCGGTGACGCCTACTTCGCGCAGACGGTCGTTGCGGTCCAGGTGTGTGCGGCGGGAGCCCATCGCGCCGACGTACGCGACCGGAAGCCGCAGCGCGAGCCGCAGCAGCGGTACGTCGAACTTGGCGTCGTGGGTGAGGACGCACAGGACGGTCCGCGCGTCCGTCTCCGTGCGCTCCAGGTACTTGTGGGGCCACTCGACGACGATCTCGTCGGCGTCGGGGAAGCGGGTGGTGGTCGCGAAGACCGGGCGGGCGTCGCACACCGTGACGCGGTACCCCAGGAACTTGCCCATACGGACCAGCGCCGACGCGAAGTCGATCGCCCCGAACACGATCATGCGCGGGGGCGGCACGGACGACTCGACCAGAACCGTGAGCGGCGCTCCGCAACGAGAGCCCTGCTCTCCGATCTCCAGGGTGCCGGTGCGGCCCGCGTCCAGGAAGGCGCCCGCCTCGCCGACCACCGTGCGGTCCAGCTCGGGATGGGCGCCGAAGCCACCCTCGTACGAGCCGTCGGGGCGGACGAGCAGCGCCCGGCCCCGCAGTTCGGCGGGACCGCCGACGATCCGCGCGACCGCCGCCGCCTCCCCTTTCGCGGCGGCGGCCAGCGCGGAGCCGAACACCGGCCGGGCGGGGTCGCCCGCCCGGACCGGCGTGACGAGGATGTCGATGATGCCGCCGCAGGTCAGACCGACGGCGAAGGCGTCCTCGTCGCTGTATCCGAAGCGCTCCAGGACGCTCTCGCCGTCCTGGAGCGCCTGCCGGCACAGTTCGTAGACCGCGCCCTCCACGCACCCGCCGGAGACCGAGCCGATCGCCGTGCCGTCGGAGTCGACGGCGAGTGCGGCGCCGGGCCGGCGGGGCGCGCTGCCGCTGACGGCCACCACGGTGGCCACGGCGAAGTCGCGTCCCTGCTCGACCCACCGGTGCAGCTCTTCGGCGATGTCCAGCATGTCTCGGTCTCCTTAACAGGGGGTGCGTGGAGGGTCGTCGACCGGAAGGAGCGTGTCAGTGCACGCCCATCCAGCTCTCGATCGGATTCAGGGCGAAGAAGACGAGGAAGATCGCCGTCAGGCCCCACATGAACGCCCCGATCTCCCGGGCCTTGCCCTGGGCGATCTTGATGGCGACGTACGACAGCACTCCGGCCGCGACGCCCGCGGTGATGGAGTACGTGAACGGCATCACGACGACGGTCAGGAAGACCGGGATCGCGGTGGCGCGGTCGGCCCAGTCCACGTGGCGGGCGTTCATCATCATCATGGCGCCGATGACCACCAGTGCCGCCGCCGCGACCTCGCCGGGGACGATCGCCGTCAGCGGGGTGAAGAAGAGACAGGCCGCGAAGAACAGACCCGTGACGACGGACGAGAGGCCCGTACGGGCGCCCTCGCCGACCCCGGTCGCCGATTCGACGAAGACCGTCTGGCCCGACGCGCCCGCGACCCCGCCGACCGCTCCGCCCGCGCCGTCGATGAACAGCGCCTTGGACAGACCCGGCATCCGGCCCTGCGCGTCGGCGAGCTTGGCCTCCGTGCCGACGCCGATGATGGTGGCCATCGCGTCGAAGAACCCGGCGAGGACCAGCGTGAAGACGATCATGCCGACCGTCATCACTCCGACGTCGCCCCAGCCACCGAACTCGACCTTGCCGAAGAGTGAGAAGTCCGGCATCGAGACGGCGCTGCCGTGCAGTTCGGGGGCGCCGCTCGCCCACTGCTTGGGGGCGATGACGCCGAGGGCGTTGAGGATCACGGCGAGTACGGTGCCGCCGACGATGCCGATCAGGATCGCGCCGGGGATGCCGCGCGCCTGGAGCATGAAGATGGCGAGCAGCGTGGCGGCGAAGAGCAGGACCGGCCAGCCGGCGAGTTCACCGGCCGGGCCGAGGGTGACCGGGGTGGACTTCCCCTGGTGCACGAATCCGGCCTTGTAGAAGCCGATCAGCGCGACGAACAGGCCGATGCCCATGGTGATGGCGTGCTTCAGCGCCAGCGGGATCGCGTTCATGATCATCTCGCGCAGGCCGGTGACGACCAGGAGCATGATGACCACTCCGTAGATCACACACATGCCCATGGCCTGCGGCCAGGTCATCTGCGGGGCGACCTGCGAGGAGAGCACTCCGGAGACGGAGAGTCCGGCGGCGAGTGCCAGGGGCACCTTGCCGAAGAAGCCCATCAGGAGCGTACTGAAGGCCGCCGCGAACGCCGTCGCGGTGATCAGCGCGTTCTGGCCGAGTGTGTGCCCCGCCGCGTCCTTGCCGGACAGGATCAGGGGGTTGAGCAGGAGGATGTACGCCATCGCCATGAAGGTGGTGACGCCGCCGCGCACCTCACGCGCGATCGTGGATCCCCGCTGGGATATGTGGAAGTAACGGTCGAGCCAGGACCGCCCGGCCGGGACGCGGGTTCCCGCACCCGCGTCGTCGGCGACGGTCCTGGGCTCCACTGACTGCTGGGTCATGGTGCCATCTCCCAAGGTTCACAGGGGCACCCGCGTCAGCAACCACGGTGGTTGCTGCGGGATTTGGGATGGTGCACGACCCGGGGGACGGCCCGAGACGAACAGAGGGTTACTTGCCGGTCAGGTGCTCGGGGCGTACCGGCGTCCTGTTGAGCTCCAGACCCGTCGCGTTCCGGATCGCCGCGAGGACGGCCGGGGTGGACGACAGGGTCGGGGCCTCGCCGATGCCACGGAGCCCGTACGGGGCGTGGTCGTCGGCGAGTTCGAGCACGTCGACCGGGATGGTCGGCGTGTCGAGAATCGTGGGGATCAGATAGTCCGTGAAGGAGGGGTTGCGCACCTTCGCGGTCTTGGGGTCGACGATGATCTCCTCCATGACCGCGATGCCCAGGCCCTGGGTGGTGCCACCCTGGATCTGGCCGATGACGGACAGCGGGTTGAGCGCCTTGCCGACGTCCTGGGCGCAGGCCAGCTCGATGACCTTGACCAGCCCGAGTTCGGTGTCGACCTCGACGACCGCGCGGTGCGCGGCGAACGTGTACTGGACATGGCCGAAGCCCTGTCCGGTACGGAGGTCGAAGGCCTCGGTCGGGCGGTGCCGCCATTCGGCCTCGATCTCGACGGCCTCGTCGCCGAGCACGTCCACCAGGTCGGAGAGGACCTCGCCGCCGTCGGTGACGACCTTGCCGCCCTCGAGGAGCAGTTCCGCGGTCGCCCAAGCGGGGTGGTAGGTACCGAACTTGCGGCGGCCCAGCTCCAGGACCTTCTCGCGGACGAGCTCGCAGGAGTTCTTGACGGCGCCGCCGGTGACGTACGTCTGCCGCGACGCGGACGTCGAACCGGCGCTGCCCACCTGGGTGTCGGCCGGCTGGATGGTCACCTGGGCGACGCCCAGCTCGGTGCGGGCGATCTGCGCGTGGACGGTGACGCCGCCCTGGCCGACCTCCGCCATCGCGGTGTGCACGGTCGCGACCGGCTCGCCGCCGACGACCTCCATGCGGACCTTGGCCGTCGAGTAGTCGTCGAAGCCCTCGGAGAAGCCGACGTTCTTGATGCCGACCGCGTAGCCGACACCGCGGACGACGCCCTCGCCGTGCGTGGTGTTGGAGAGGCCGCCCGGCAGCTGCCGTACGTCGGCCGCCTCGCCGGCCGCGAGCCACTGCTGCTCCGGCGGCATCGGCATCGCCTTGACCCGGCGCAGGAGTTCGGCGACCGGGGCCGGCGAGTCGACGACCTGACCGGTCGGCATGACGGTCCCCTGCTCCATCGCGTTGAGCTGGCGGAAGGCCACCCGGTCCATGCCCACCTCGTCGGCGAGCTTGTCCATCTGGGCCTCGTAGGCGAAGCAGGCCTGGACCGCGCCGAAGCCGCGCATGGCGCCGCAGGGCGGGTTGTTGGTGTAGAGGGCGATGGCCTCGATGTCGACGTCGTCGACGACGTACGGGCCCGCGCCCAGCGAGGAGGCGTTGCCCACGACCGCCGGGGAGGCGGAGGCGTAGGCGCCGCCGTCCAGGACGATCCGGGCCTTCAGGTGGGTGAGCTTGCCTTCCTTGGTCGCCCCGTGCTCGTAGTAGAGCTTCGCGGGGTGGCGGTGGACGTGCCCGAAGAAGGACTCGAATCGGTTGTAGACGATCTTGACGGGCTTGCCGGTGCGCAGGGCGAGCAGGCAGGCGTGGATCTGCATCGACAGGTCCTCGCGCCCGCCGAACGCGCCGCCGACGCCCGAGAGCGTCATGCGGACCTTGTCCTCGGGCAGGCCCAGGACGGGCGCGATCTGGCGCAGGTCGGAGTGCAGCCACTGGGTGGCGATGTAGAGGTCGACCCCACCGTCCTCGGCGGGGACCGCGAGACCCGACTCCGGGCCCAGGAACGCCTGGTCCTGCATGCCGAAGGTGTACTCGCCCTTGACGACGAAGTCGGCCTTCTTGGCGGCCTCTTCGACGTTGCCGCGGACGATCGGCTGGCGGTGCACGATGTTCGGGTGCGGGACATGGCCGATGTGGTGGTCGTCGCGGCCCTCGTGGATCAGGATCGCGTCCGGCGCGGTCGCGGACGCCTCGTCCGTGATGACCGGCAGCTCGCGGTACTCCACCTTGATCTTGGCGGCGGCGCGGCGCGCGGTCTCCGGGTGGTCGGCGGCGACGATCGCCACCGGCTCACCGTGGTGGCGGACCTTGCCGTGCGCGAGGACCGGCGTGTCCTGGATCTCCAGGCCGTAGTTCTTCACCTCGGTCGGCAGGTCGTCGTACGTCATGACGGCGTAGACGCCGGGCGTCGCGAGGGCCTCGCCGGTGTCGATGGAGACGATCTCGGCGTGGGCGACCGTGGAGCGCAGGATCTGGCCCCAGAGCATGTCCTCGTGCCACATGTCGGACGAGTACGCGAACTCGCCAGTGACCTTGAGGATGCCGTCCGGGCGCAGCGTCGACTCGCCGATGCCGCCCCTGGTCTTGGAGCCCTGCGTGAGGTTGGTGGGTGTACCCGTGGTTCCCATGGTCAGACCGCCTCGGACTGCCGGGCGGCCGCGAGGCGGACCGCGTCCATGATCTTCTCGTAGCCGGTGCACCGGCACAGGTTGCCGGAGAGCGCCTCGCGGATGTCCGCGTCGGTCGGCGTGGGGTTGCGCTCCAGCATCTCGTCGGCGGCGACCAGCAGACCCGGGGTGCAGAAGCCGCACTGGACGGCGCCGGCGTCGATGAACGCCTGCTGGATCGGGGAGAGTTCTCCGCCCTCGCCGGTGTGGGAGTCCTGGGGCTTCGACTCCCAGCGCCTGGCCTCGTCCAGCGAGGTGCCGCAGGAGCCGGTGGCGCAACCGCCGTGCTCCGCACGCTGTTTGGCGAACTCCGCGAGGCCCTCGACGGTGACGACCTCACGGCCCTCGACCTGGCCGGCCGCGACCAGACACGAACACACCGGCACGCCGTCCAGGCGGACCGTGCAGGAACCGCACTCGCCCTGCTCACAGGCGTTCTTGGAGCCGGGCAGGCCCAGGCGCTCGCGCAGCACGTACAGCAGGGACTCGCCCTCCCACACGTCGTCTGCTTCCTGCGGACGGCCGTTGACCGTGAAATTGACACGCATTACGCGACTCCCTCCGTGTGGGCGGCGGCGCCGCGGTACGACTCCCAGGTCCAGGTCAGGGTGCGGCGGGCCATGATGCCGACCGCGTGGCGGCGGTAGCTCGCGGTGCCCCGGACGTCGTCGATCGGGTTGCAGGCGGCGGAGCAGAGGTCCGCGAACTGCTTGGCGACCGACGGGGTGATGATCTTGCCGTTGTCCCAGAAGCCGCCCTCGTCGAGCGCCGCGTTCAGGAACTCCTCGGCGGCCTTGGCGCGGACCGGAGTGGGCGCGGCCGAGCCGATGCCGGTGCGGACCGTACGCGTCTCGGGGTGCAGGGCCAGGCCGAAGGCGCAGACCGCGATCACCATGGCATTGCGGGTACCGACCTTGGAGTACTGCTGGGGGCCGTCGGCCTTCTTGATGTGGACGGCGCGGATCAGCTCATCGGGCGCGAGCGCGTTGCGCTTCACGCCGGTGTAGAACGCGTCGATCGGGATCAGCCGCGATCCGCGTACGGACTCGGCCTCGACCTCGGCGCCGGCCGCGAGGAGGGCGGGGTGGGCGTCACCGGCCGGGGAGGCGGTGCCGAGGTTGCCGCCGACGCCGCCGCGGTTGCGGATCTGGGGAGAGGCCACGGTGTGGGAGGCCAGGGCCAGGCCGGGAAGCTCGCCGCGCAGGTTCTCCATGATCCGGGTGTACGGGACGGAGGCGCCCAGGCGCACGCTCTCCTCGCCGACCTCCCACTCGCTCAGCTCGCCGACGCGGTTCAGGTCGAGGAGGTACTCGGGCCGGCGGTGATCGAAGTTGATCTCGACCATCACATCGGTGCCACCCGCAATCGGCACAGCGGTGGGGTGCTCGGCCTTCGCGGCGAGCGCCTCCTCCCAGCTGGCGGGGCGAAGGAAGTCCATGAGTGGCTCTCTTCTTCGTATCGTGGGTCGTTCTGATCAAGCCAGATCGTGTGCGGCGGCCCGGGCTCGTTCATGAGTTGTTCACGTGGAGTGAGGTCAGTACACCGCGCTGTCCTCCACCGGGGTCAGTCACCGAAACCATGAAGGAGTTGGCTGGCCAGGGCGGTCATCTTGTAGATTCGTATGAACGGAGGTCATCAGTAACCTCCTCGTTTTCCTATGGAAACGACAGGAAACATCCAGCACACGCTGGGACCAGGGAGTACGGCTCGCGGACCCGCTCGCCCATTGCTCACCTTCAGATCCATCGTAGATTTCGAGACAAGAACGGCGGCGACGAGAATGCGGCTGCGCGCACTGCTGGACACCGACGCGCTGGGCCTGCGGCTGCTCGGCGGCGAGGACGAGCTGGACCGCACCGTACGCGGTGTGATGACCACGGACCTCAAGGACCCCAGCCGCTACCTCTCCGGCGGCGAGCTGGTCCTCACCGGCCTCGCCTGGCGGCACGGCGCCGCGGACTCCGAGCCCTTCGTACGGATCCTGGCGGCCGCCGGGGTCGCGGCCCTGGCCGCCGGTGAGGCGGAGCTCGGCGACGTCCCGGAGGACCTCATCCTGGCCTGCGTCCGGCATCGGCTGCCGCTGTTCGCCGTGCACGAGTCGGTGGCGTTCGCGACGATCACCGAACATGTCGTACGACAGGTCTCGGGCGAGCGCGCCGGAGACCTCGCGGCAGTGGTGGACCGGCACCGGCGCATGATGACGTCAGGCCCGACGGGCGGTGGCCCCGACGTGGTCCTGGACCTGCTCGGCACCGACCTCGACCTGCGGGCCTGGGTGCTCTCCCCCACCGGACGCCCCATCGCCGGTTCGAAGCTCGCCGGGGCCGCGCTGCCCGCCGACGTGTCCGCGAAGCTGGCCGCGGAGCACCTCGCGGCGGCGCGCACCGGGCGGCGCGGACCGCACCGGGTGATCGTGGGCACGACGACCTACTCCCTGTTCCCGATCCGCTCCTCCGGGCGCTCCGCGGCCGCCTCCCGCGATGTGCGCGAGACGGTGCTCTCCGACTGGCTGCTCGCGGTCGAGGCGGACGCCGGGGACTGGCCCGCGGAGCGGCTCGACCTGCTCCAGGGCGTCACCCAGCTGATCGCGGTCGAGCGGGACCGGCGGGACGCGGCGCGCACGGTACGGCGCCGGCTCGCGCAGGAGGTCCTCGAACTGGTGCAGACGGGGGCCGCCCCCGCGGAGATCGCGGCCCGGCTGCGCGTCGCCGCGCCGGTGCTGCTGCCGGGGCTCGGCGCCGCGCCGCACTGGCAGGTGGTCGTGGCCCGCGTCGAGTGGGACGGCGGCGACGTCGAGGGCGGCCCGGTCGCCCAGTCGCTCCTGGAAGAGATCCTCGTCGACCCGCTCACCAGCGGCCCCGAGCACTCCGACCGGATCGCCGTCGCCCATACGGGTGAGGAGGCGATCGCGCTCGTACCTCTTCCGGCGGTCTCCTCGGAACACGACGGCTCCGAGTCGGGCGTCCTCGCGGACACCCTCCTGGAGGCCGTACGCGACCCGCTGTCGGCCGGCCTGAACGACGACGGGCGGCTCACGCTCGGCGTCAGCGCCGCCGTGCACTCGGCCGAGGGGCTGCGCGGTGCCCTGGAGGAGGCCCGGCACGCGCGCAGGGTCGCCGCCGCCCGCCCCGGCCGGGTCTGCGCGGCCGGACACCAGGAGCTGGCCTCGCACGTCCTCCTGCTGCCCTTCGTGCCGGACGACGTACGCCGCGCCTTCACCGCGCGGCTCCTCGACCCCCTCCGGGACTACGACCGCCGCCACCGCGCCGAACTCATCCCCACCCTGGAGGCGTTCCTCGACTGCGACGGCTCCTGGACGCGCTGCGCCACGCGGCTCCACCTGCACGTCAACACACTGCGCTACCGGGTGGGCCGCATCGAGCAGTTGACGGGCCGGGACCTCTCCCGCCTCGAGGACAAGCTCGACTTCTTCCTGGCGTTGCGCATGAGCTGAGGTCACGGGTGCGTGCGGCGCGTGTCAGCAAGTGCCGCACCAGTCCCACGACTTTGTGAAATCCTTCACCTACCCCCTTGGCCGGGTACCGCGATCCGTGCTGAGATGCCACCACTCAACAGCTCAATGGCGTGCTCGGGGAGGGCAACGTGGCGCATACCGCCATGTCTGGTTCCGGAACGAACGCAGGGGACGATCCACTCCAGACCGCGGTATGGCGGCTGCGCTCACGCGCCTGCTGGGTCGACGCCGCCGCACTGCTCCAGCCCGGGACGGCGGGTCCCGCACTGCAGAGAGCCTCGCTCCTCGTCGAGCGGTGCCTGTACACCGAGCAGGGCTGGGCCGAGGCGGAGGACGCGCTGCGGACGGCGGAGGCGGTGGCCCAGAGCGACGACGAGCGCGGGGCGGCGGCCTGTGAGCGCGGTCAGCTCGCTTACGCGGCCACGCTGCTCGGGGTACGCGACCGGGCGGACGAGGCGCGGGCCGCGCTCGGACGGGCCGCCGCGCTGATCGCCCCGGGGGCGCCGGGGCGGGCGCTGCTCGACTTCCGGCGCGGGCTGCTCGCCGAGAACCTCGCCCAGTCGCCGCAGGCCGCGCGGGCCGCGTACCGGCGTGCCCATGCGGGCGCCGTCGCCCAGGGCGACCCGCTTCTGCTCTCCTTCACCTGGCGGCACCTTGCCGGACTCGCCCTGCGGGAGGGGGAGTTGACCGAAGCGCGGCACGGGTTCGCCGAATCCTTGCGGATTCGGGAGGAGTTGGGGTACTTGGTGGGCACCGCCCCGGCATTGGCCTCGCTCGCGGATGCCGAGGTCGAGCCGGAGGCGTCCCGACTGCGGGCGGAGGCGGGGCGGTTGTTCCGGTTGCTCGGGGGTGTGCCGACGTGGCTGGCGCGGCAACTCACTCCGCCTGCCGCAACGGCTTGAGGTTGCGGGGAGACTGCGGATTCGCCGTGGCTGGTCTCGCAGTTCCCCGCGCCCCTGAAGGGGCGCTGCGGTCCCCCGCGTTCGCCTGACCGGGTCAGTTGCTCTGGACGTGTGCCAAAAGGTTGCGGGCGAAGTTCCCCACCGTGGTGCGGAGTTCGGGGTCGTGGGCGACGTAGACCACGACCCCGACGATGATGATCAGGAGCAGGAGGCCGCGCAGGCCGCCGCCCCGGGCGCCGGTGTGCGGCACGGGACGGTGCGTGTGGGGTGCGCCGGTATGGCGGGCGTGGGCCCGGGCCGTGTCGTGTGCCGCGCGGTGGTGGCGTACGTGGTTCTGGTGGATCTGCTGGGCCTGCTGAGCTTGTTGCATCGCCTGCCAGGACGGGTCGGGCATCTTCTCTTCTCCCCCGGTGTGCTGCTGGTACCTGGGGGCACGCGTGCGGGGCCCTCAGGGTTCCCGTCGGCGCGTCCTGTTGCCCGGCACGTACGGAGCCGTGACGTCCGTCGGGGGAAGGGGGCGTGCCGGACAGGCCTAGCTGTCGGCGAAGTGCTCTCGCACGAGGGACTGGACGACCGGGAGGTCCTGGGCGGTCAGGGCGTCCAGGAGGGCGATGTGCTCGGCGGCGTCGGCCATGAGGTCCGCACGCCCGCGCGGGACGGGGCCGCCTGCGAGGGGCCACTGGGCGCGGCGATGCAGGTCGTCGGCGAACTGTACGAGCTGGTCGTTGCCGGCGAGGGCGAGGAGCGCGCGGTGGAAGGCGCGGTCGCACTCGGCGTAGGTGGCACGGCACCCCGCGGACGCGGCGCGTGCCGCCGCCTCGGCGAGCGGGCGCAGTTCGGCCCAGCGCGCGGCGGGCACCGTGCGGGCGAGGCGCAGCACCACCGGGACTTCGAGGAGGGCGCGTATCTCGGCGAGTTCGGCCAGCTCGCGCGTCCCGCGCCGGACGACCCGGAAGCCCCGGTTCGGTACGACCTCGACGGCGCCTTCGAGGGCGAGCTGCTGCATCGCCTCGCGTACGGGCGTGGCGGAGACGCCGAAGCGTTCGCCGAGCACGGGCGCCGAGTACACCTGGCCGGGGGCGAGCTCGCCCGCGACGAGGGCGGCGCGCAGGGCGTCGAGGATCTGCCCGCGGACCGAGGCCCGCTGGACCACGGGGCGCGCGCTCTCCACGTGGGGGTGCGGGATGGGCGGCTCGCTGTGGGTGTGCTCGCCACGGGCTCCGGAGGCGGACCGGGACTCGTCCGAGGCGACGCCCCGCTCCCGCCCGACGTCCGCCGCCCGCGCCTGTGCGGGCACCCGGACGGACGCCGTACGGATGTCCGGGGCCGCAGACCCGGTGGAACCGCGCGCGCCCAGCGAACCGGCCTGCTCCACGGGGTCCTCCTCCGGGCTTGGTGGTACTTGGGGGTCATTGCGGCGGTTGTTACCCGTCCGTCAAGCACCATAGGCGCACATGGCCCCAGTTCAAACATCCGATATCGGGGGTAAGGTAAGCCTAACCTGTCAACGATCGTGAAGCGGGGTACCCGCATGTCCACTCCCGCCCCGGCCACAGGCGCCCCGGGCCTCGCCGACGCCCACCCCGCCCGCTCGGCCGTCACGGACGCGTACACCCGGCTGACCGAGGTCTTTCCGGAGCTGAGCGTGCGGGAACTGGGGCAGGAGGAAACGGCCCCGGAGGGCGACGGCTGGGTCGGCGCCGCCGGGCTCGCAGCGGGCGGAGCGGACCTCGACACCTTCCTCGCCTGGGACGAGGCGCAGATCATCAGGGACTACGGACAGCGGGCGCGCCCGGACGTGGTGGCGAGCTTCGGGCTGCACCGGTACGCCTGGCCGGCCTGTCTGCTGATCACCGTCCCGTGGTTCCTGCTGCGCCGGGTGCCCCGTCTCCCTGTGGAGCGCGTCACATTTCAGCGCACGCTCGGCCGCATGGCGGTCCGGGTCGAGGAATTCGCCTGTCTGCCGGGCGACCCGGCGGCCCTGCTGCCCGGCGCCCGGGTCGTCCCGGACGAGGAGGCGCTGCGGGCCGAGGTGCGAACGGCGGCGGCCGAACACCTGGAGCCGGTCCTCGGCGGCCTCGGCCCGCGCATGCGGCGCCGCGGCCGGGCCCTGTGGGGCATGGCGACCGACGAGGTCGTCGAGGGTCTCTGGTACGTCGCCGAGCTGCTCGGCGAGGAGCGGCGCGCACTGCGCGAGCTGGAGCTGCTGCTGCCGGGGGCCACCCGGCCGTACGTCGGCTCTGCCGCGTTCCGTGAACTGAGCGGCCCGAACGGGGAGTCCCTGCCCACCCGCGACCGGGCGAGCTGCTGCTTCTTCTACACCCTGCGTCCCGAGGACACCTGCGTCAACTGCCCGCGCACCTGCGACACGGACCGCATCGCCAAGTTGACGGCCACCGCGACGGATTGAGCGCCGACCCCGCCGCACGGACGGGCCCCCTGGTGCCCTAAGATCAACTCCGATTGAGACTCCCGACGGGTGCCCGACAGATGACAGGCACTTCACAACTTCCTCACTTGTCGCAGGAACTTTCCGTAGAACCATCCGTACGGGTAATCTTATTCGCACTCAGCTCCCGTCCCTCGCGCGGCAGTTCGAGCAGAATGTCGCCCTGCGCATCCCCTTGCACTCTCTTGGCGGCCTCTTGCCCCGAAACCCCCTGAGGGTCGACGGGCGTGGGCCAATATGGCGGGCGTTACGCCCTATCCCAATGCAAGGGACCCCAGATGAGATTGACCGACATATCGCTGAACTGGCTGCTTCCGGGCGCCGTTTTGCTCCTGGGACTGCTGGCAGCGGTGGCGGTGCTCGCGCGCAGCAAGCGGTCCGGGGAGAACGCGAGCAGCAACAACGACGACTCGTGGGAGCGCAGCGAGGAGCGTCGCAGGCGTAAGGAAGCCGTCTACGGCACGGCCTCCTATGTGCTGCTGTTCTGCTGTGCCGCGGTCGCCGCGGCGCTCTCCTTCCACGGCCTCGTGGGCTTCGGCCAGCAGAACCTCGGACTCACCGACGGCTGGGAGTACCTCGTCCCGTTCGGTCTGGACGGCGCGGCCATGTTCTGCTCCGTCCTCGCAGTGCGCGAGGCCAGCCACGGTGACGCGGCGCTCGGCTCCCGGATACTCGTGTGGACCTTCGCCGGTGCCGCCGCCTGGTTCAACTGGGTGCACGCTCCCCGGGGTGTGGACCACTCGGGCGCTCCCCAGTTCTTCGCGGGCATGTCCCTGTCGGCCGCCGTGCTGTTCGACCGGGCGCTGAAGCAGACCCGCCGTGCCGCGCTGCGTGAGCAGGGCCTGGTCCCGCGTCCGCTGCCGCAGATCCGTATCGTCCGCTGGCTGCGCGCGCCCCGTGAGACGTACAGCGCCTGGTCGCTGATGCTCCTGGAGAACGTCCGCACCCTGGACGAGGCGGTGGAGGAGGTCCGCGAGGACAAGCGCCAGAAGGAGCAGAACCGCCTGCGCCGACGGAACGAGGAGCGGGTCGAGCGGGCGCACCTCAAGGCGCTCAGCCGCGGTCACCGGGGCCTGCCCGGCCGTGGTGGCGGTGGTGGTGGCCGGCAGCAGCTGGAGACGACCGTGGAGCGTGCTCCCGCGCAGGCCACCGCGGAGCCTGCCATAGCGCCGGAGCTGCCCGTACGCTCACGGCCCTCCCTACAGCCCGTCCGCAAGAGTGGTGACCCGATCACGGTCGATCTCACCGCGGAGGACGACACGATGGCCCTGCCGCGACTCGACTCCCTGGAGCGCAAGCTCAAGGACCTGGAGCAGCAGTTCGGCTGAGACACCGGGGTGGTCCGGCCGTTGAACGGCCGGACCCCGGACAGGAACTACGGCGGCGCGGTGACTACACCGCGCCGCCGTCCAGTTCGAACCAGACCGACTTGCCCACGCCGTGCGGGCGTACCCCCCAGGCGTCCGCGAGGGACTGGACGAGGACGAGGCCTCTGCCGTGCGTACCGTCGTCGGCGATCGGTACCCGCAGCCTGGGCCTGCGTCCCACGAAGTCCCGTACCTCCACGCGGAGTCCGCCGGGTCCGACGGTGGCCGTCAGGACCGCGTCGTGGTCGGTGTGGATGAGGGCATTGGTGACGAGTTCGCTGGTCAGCAACTCGGCTATCTCGGACTTCTCCGGCTTCCCCCAGTGCCGTAAGAGTTCCCTCAGTGCTTTGCGGGCCTCTGGCACCGCCCTTAGATCGGCCCTGGCCAGCCGCCGCCTGAGCTGCGCGGCGGCCGGGTCCCTCGCTCCGTCGGTCGCTTCTTCCTCCACTGCCTGTGCCGAGGAGGCCCCGATGGCCACGGGACCGCCCCCTCGTACCTGCCTCTTCATGACCCCCGCCTGCATGCCGATGTCGGGTTCCCCTCCTGATCGAACATGTTCACGGGAATCCATGCCCCATCGGCGACGCGGCAGTCATGTCGAATGGTCAACCACCAGCCATTCCCGAGCGGAAGCACGGCGTCGCGCCAAAACGGTGGCCTGTGGGGCGCCACAGGCCGTACGCCAGGACCCTCCGGGGCCGGCTCGCGCGACGGTGACCCGTCCCGTGAAAAGGCCCGCTTGCCCTGCCCGACGCCTGCTCGACGCCTGCTCGAGGCGCACGGTACGGCCGACGCATCCGCCCTGGCCGGGTCCGCGAGGGGGAGGTGAGCCGGTGCGCCCCCGCGCACGGCGACGGCGCACCCGGCGGGCCCGCGCCACCCGGCGCCTCCCCTCCCTGGCGACGTGTTGACCGCGAGCGCTCGGTCCGTCTACCGACTCTCGGCTGCGGCTATGGCCGTACTCGACGGGGAGTCGGTCAGGGACGCGGCACGTTGCGCAGGTTGGAGCGGGCCATCTGAACCATTCGGCCGACGCCCCCGTCCAGGACCATCTTCGACGCCGACAGGGCGAACCCGGTCACCATCTCCGCGCTGATCTTCGGCGGGATGGACAGGGCGTTGGGGTCGGTGACGATGTCGACGAGAGCCGGGCCCTTGTGCTTGAAGGCGGCCTTCAAGGCGCCGGTGAGGTCCTTGGGCTTCTCGACGCGCACGCCGTACGCCCCGCACGCACGCGCGACGGCCCCGAAGTCGGGGTTCTTGTTCGTGGTCCCGTACGACGGCAGCCCGGCGACCAGCATCTCCAACTCGACCATGCTCAGGGCGGAGTTGTTGAAGAGAACGACCTTCACCGGCAGGTCGTACTGGACGAGGGTGAGGAAGTCGCCCATCAGCATGGCGAACCCGCCGTCTCCGGACATCGAGACGACCTGCCGGCCCCGGTCGGTGAACTGGGCCCCGATCGCCATCGGCAGTGCGTTCGCCATCGAGCCGTGCGAGAACGAACCGATGACCCGGCGGCGACCGTTGGGCGAGATGTAGCGGGCCGCCCACACATTGCACATCCCGGTGTCGACCGTGAACACCGCGTCCTCGTCGGCGAGTTCGTCGAGAACGGAGGCCACGTACTCGGGGTGGATCGGAACGTGCTTCTCGACCTTGCGCGTGTACGCCTTGACGACACCCTCGAGCGCGTCCGCGTGCTTCTTCAGCATCTTGTCGAGGAAGCGGCGGTTCGCCTTGGGCTTCACCCGGGGCGTCAGACAGCGCAGGGTCTCCTTCACATCGCCCCACACCGCCAGGTCCAGCTTGGAGCGGCGGCCCAGGCGCTCGGGCCGGACGTCGACCTGGGCGATCTTGACGTCGTCCGGGAGGAAGGCGTTGTACGGGAAGTCGGTGCCGAGCAGGATCAGCAGGTCGCACTCCTGAGTGGCCTCGTAGGCGGCGCCGTAGCCGAGCAGACCGCTCATACCGACGTCGTACGGGTTGTCGTACTGGATCCACTCCTTGCCCCGCAGCGCGTGTCCGACCGGGGACTTGACCTTCTCCGCGAACTCCATGACCTCGGCGTGCGCGCCCGCCGTGCCGCTGCCGCAGAAGAGCGTGACCTTGTCGGCCTCGTCGATCATCGCGACGAGCTTGTCGATCTCGGTGTCGCCGGGGCGGACGGTGGGCCGGGAGGTGACGAGGGCGGTCTCGAGGGCCTTGTCCGGGGCGGGCTCGGAGGCGATGTCGCCCGGGAGGGAGACGACGCTGACGCCCGACTGGCCCACCGCGTGCTGGATGGCGGTCTGCAGCAGCCTCGGCATCTGCTTCGGGTTGGAGATCATCTCGTTGTAGTGACTGCACTCGCGGAAGAGCTGGTCCGGGTGGGTCTCCTGGAAGTAGCCGAGGCCGATCTCGCTGGAGGGGATGTGCGAGGCGAGGGCGAGGACCGGGGCCATGGAGCGGTGGGCGTCGTACAGACCGTTGATGAGGTGGAGGTTGCCGGGGCCGCAGGAGCCGGCGCAGGCGGCGAGTTTGCCGGTGATCTGGGCCTCGGCGCCCGCGGCGAAGGCAGCCGTCTCCTCGTGCCGGACGTGGATCCAGTCGATCGCCGCGTTGCGCCGGATCGCGTCCACCACCGGATTGAGACTGTCGCCGACGACGCCGTACAGGCGCTTGACGCCCGCACGGACGAGGATGTCGACGAACTGCTCGGCGACGTTCTGCTTGGCCATGCTGCACGCACCCCTTTGTGATCCATGGATCCCGCGAGTCCCTTGGTCATCCTTTGGGTCCATGAATTCACACGGTGCGCCGTTACGCCTCCCAAACGGCCGCGGCGGTCCGGTCGTCGGCGTATCCCTTGACCCGTACCTGGGTGTCGGCGAGAAACGCGGCGAGGCCGGGCGGCTCGCCCGCCGACCACCGCGCCGTCAGGTGCTCGCAGAACTGCGGTTCGCCGCGCAGGGGCTCCGCGAGGCCGCCGGTGCACAGCAGCAGCGTGTCACCCGGTCGGGCGACGGAGGCGCGGAAGCGGAAGGGTTCGCGGGGCGGTTCGGGGGCCGGTTCGTACGGGCTCGGGGGCGTGGTGATGCCCAGGTCCATGGTGAGCCGGTCGCCCTCGGGGGTCTCGTGCGGCAACGATCCGAAGCCGACCACGGCCTCGCCGGTGGTCTCGGCGACCCGCGGCTCGATGTCCTGCCACTCGCCGTCCCGCAGCCGGAACAGGCCGCCGGCGCCGACTCCGAAGAAGACGCGTGTACGGCACTCGGGGTCCCCTGTGAGCAGCAGGCAGCGCAGGCCGGCGGTGTACTCCTCGGGTTCGATGCCCTGTTCGGCGGCGCTCGCGCGCAGCTTGCCGAGGCTGCGGTCGGTGAGCCGGTGCAGGCCCGACTTCAGGTCGCCGCGACGGGCCGCCCTTATGTCCTCGGCCAACCGCGCGTGGCTGCGGCCCACGGCGCGCCCGATCCACCGGCACGCCTCGGCAGCCGCCCGGTGCGCGCCGGGGGTCGCCCGGGCGCCGGTCGCCATCGCCACCAGCACCAGCGCGTGCTCGCCCGCTCCGAAGCGGGCGGTGAGCAGGGAGTCCCGGCGGGGCTCGCCCCTGAAGCGCGCGGAGTCGCCGCGCACGGAGGCCGCGCGCAGGGTGCTCGCCCCGTAGCGCGCCCCGTCCAGGACGGTGTCGGCGACCAGGTCGTCGAGGTCGTCCGGGTCGGCGCGCGGGAGGGCGGTGGGCTCGGCGTCGTAGGTGGGCGGGCCCGAGCCGACGTGGTCGACGGGGGGTGGCTGGTGGGGGACGGTGAGGACCGGCTCGGGGGGCGGCGGGGCGGGGAGGGCGTCCACGGGGGCGGCTGTGCCGGGCCGGGCGGGATCCGGCGGCGCGGTGGGGCGCGGTGGCACCGCCGCGCCGGGCGATTCCTTGGACGTACGGCCGCGGAGCGACTCGGCGTGGAACCCGGGCGGCGTCGGTCCCGGCGGGAAGGCCGCGGGGGACGGCGGTTCGGCCGGCGGGGGTTCCCAGGGAGTCGGGGGCTCTTCGCCACCCCCCGAGGAGCCAGGGTCCACACCACTCCGAGAGAAGCCTGTGGCCTCGCTGCTCCACCAAGGGCCGGGCTCCGCGTCGGCCGACGAGGGGCCGGGATCCTCCCCGCTCCCCGAGGGACCCGAGTACCCGCCGCCCCACGAAAGGCCCGGGTCCCCGCCATCGCGAGCGGGCTCGGAGTCCTCCCTGCCTCCCGAGACGCCAAGGTCCCCGCCACTCCGCGAGGAGCCGGCGTCCGCGCTCGTCGACGGGGGCAGGTTCTCGGCGGGCCGGGCCGGGTCGAGGAAGCTGTCGGGTGGGTCGGACCGGGGCTCGCGGTCCCAGCCGGGGGCGAGGCGGCGGCCCGGTTCCTCGCCGCGCGGGGTGGCGCCGCCGCCCCGTTGCTCCGGGACGACGGGAGACCGGTCCCGCTCGGGCGGCGCGGCCCGAGGCGCGGACCCCGATTCCACCGTCCCCGCGGCCGACGCGAAGCGGTCGTCGAGGGAATCGGCCGCGGGCGTGGGCCCCGTGTCCCCGGTGGAGTCGTCGTACAGCTGCCCCCACCAGTCGTCCTCGTGACCGGTAGGCCTCTCCCCCTGCTGGCTCATGCCCCTAATTGTCCACCGCGAGAGCCGGATGAAAACGGGGCATCCAGAAAATCCGGCCATAGGACTGATAGTCGAACGACGCGTCGGGTGACGTAGCGAACGGCCGTACGAGTGCGGAGGGTTGAAGAAACGTCGGACGTCGCGTCGAAGCCGCCGGACGATTCCACCCCCCACGGGAGAACCGCCCGGCGGTGCCCTGAGTGTGACCTGCTTCCCTGAGGTTCCCCTGTGACGCGCGCTGTCGCGCTCCCCAAGGCGCCACTCCCAAGATCACTCCGCCCGCGTCCGCGCAGGCCGGTCCGGCCCAAGCCGGGCATTACGGGCGGCTGTTGCTGCCGCGGTGCCGTGAGCTTGGCAGAGTTACGGGTGCCACGGCGATGATGTGCCGAGGCGGGTTTGCGCCGTGGCCGATTTCCGCCAGGTCACGGCCGGAACGGGATTTGGGGAGGGCATCGCCGCATGCTGGGAGCGATAGGTCTGGACGAGACGCACGAGTCGGCGTACCGGGCACTGGTGTCCGTGGGCGCCGCCGACGTGCCCGACCTCGCGCGGCGGCTCACGCTCGGCGAGCACGACACCGAGCGTGCCCTGCGCCGACTGGAGCGGCACGGTCTCGCGGCCCAGTCCTCGGGCCGCCCGGGACGCTGGGTCGCGGCGCCGCCCGGCGTCGCCCTCGGCGCACTGCTCACCCAGCAGCGGCACGAGCTGGAGAAGGCGGAACTGGCGGCCGCCCTGCTCGCCGAGGAGTACCGCGCCCAGGCCGCCGAACCCGCCGTGCACGACCTGGTGGAGGTGGTGATCGGAGCGGCGGCGGTCACCCAGCGGTTCCTCCAGCTCCAGCTCGGCGCGGCCACGGAGGTGTGCGCGCTGGTCACCGGGAACCCGATGGTGGTCTCCGGGATGGACAATGACGCGGAGGAACAGGCCGCGGGACGGGGCGTCGGCTACCGCGTGGTGCTCGAACGCGCCGTCCTCGACCAGCCCACCGGCCTCACCGAGCTGTCCGCCGCGCTCAGCCGCGACGAGCAGGTACGGGTCGTCGACAAGGTGCCGACCAAGCTGGTGATCGCCGACCGGACGCTCGCGATGGTGCCGCTCACCTCGCACACCGCGGAGCCCGCCGCCCTCGTCGTGCACGCCAGCGGGCTGCTGGAGCTGCTGTCGGGCCTGTTCGAGTCGGTGTGGCGGGACGCGCTGCCGCTGCGGCTCGGCAGCCGGGGCGTCATGGAGCAGGAGCCGGACGGCCCCGACGTCACCGACCTGGAGATCCTCTCCCTGCTGCTGGCCGGGCTGACCGACGCGAGCGTCGCCAAACAGCTCGACCTGGGCCTCAGGACCGTACAGCGCCGGGTGAAGCGGCTGATGGAGCTGGCGGGCGTCACGACCCGGCTCCAGCTGGGCTGGCACGCCTACGAGAAGGGCTGGGTGGCCCGAGACTGACCTGCGCCTTCGCGCCCGCTCAGTCACCCTGGGCAGATGGGAGCGTGGGAACTCCTGCTGGTCGGCGTGGTGATCGTGCTCGGCCTGTGCGGAGTACTGGTGCCCGGTGTGCCGGGGTCGTGGCTGGTATGGGCCGCGGTCCTGTGGTGGGCCCTGGCCGACCCACGGGCCCTCACCTGGGGCGTACTGGTGGGCGCGACCGTGGTCCTGGTGTTGGCCCAGGCGATCCGCTGGGGGCTGCCGCCCCGACGGCTCCGGGAGGCCGGCGCCACTCCCCGCATGGGCGTGTACGCCGGGGTCGGGGCACTGCTCGGTTTCGTTCTGCTGCCGGTGGTCGGCGCGGTCGCGGGCTTCCTCGGCGGGGTCTATCTCTACGAGCGGCCGCGGCTGGGCGGGCACGGCCCGGCGAAGGCCGCGGTGGGGACGGTCATGCGGTCGGGCGGCTGGCGCGTCCTGACGGAGCTGTTCGCCTGCCTGCTGGTCACGGCCGCCTGGCTGGCCGCGGTGGTCTGGGGCTGAGCGACCTCACAGGAACGGGAACCAACACATCGGATCTCTCCCTTCATATTGACGGGCTGCAGCCACTTCTCTACGTTGCATCGCGGGATAGCTCCGATGAATCGATGAAACGCCTGAAGCGCAGTCGCTCGAGCCGCCTGGAGGCACCCGCATGCCCAGCCCGTCCAGACGTACCGTCCTCGCCACCGGATCCGCCCTCGGCGGCACCCTGCTCGCCGGAGGCATGCCCGCCCAGGCCCGGGCGGCCGGTCGCGCGGACACCTCCGACCCCTGGCGCACCGTCCTCGAAGACGCCGATCTGGTCTGGCAGCGGATGCCGAAGACCTGGTACGAGGGCCCCTACCTCGGCAACGGCTTCCTCGGCTCCGGGATCTACGCCGAACCGGGCGCGGAGACCGGTTCCTTCTCGGCCGTGCGCTTCAACGTCCAGCACTCGCAGGTGCAGGACCACCGCCCCGAGTTCGGCTCCCTCTTCGGCCTCGCCCGCCTGCCCATCGGCTGGTTCACGCTGGAGCCGGTGGGCGCGATCACGGGGCTGGACTGGCGGCTCGGGCTGCGCGACGCCGAGCTGACCGGCACGCTCACCACGGACAAGGGCACGCTCACGCTCCGCGCCCTGGTGCACAACTCCCGCTCGGTCCTCGCCGTCGAGGTGACCCCCAGCGAGGGCGAGCGCGACTTCCGCTGGGTCTTCCACCCGGCGGACGCGATCAGCCCGCGCGCCGACTTCAAGCCCCTCCCGGACGGCTACCAGGGCAATCCGCCCGCCGAGGTCGCCACACACGACGGCGTCTCCACCGCCGTACAGCCCCTGCTGTCGGGTGGACAGCACGTGACCGCGTGGCGGGAGCGGACGCGGGGCGGAACACGATGCCTGTACGTGCATGTCGCGCACTCGTATCCCAGGTCCACGGCGCTGGGCCGGGCGCTCGCCACCGTGCGCGGGGCGTCGGCGCTGCCGTACGACCTGCTGGCGGGAACCCATCGCGCCTGGTGGCACGCCTACTACCGCAAGAGCTTCCTCTCCCTCCCCGACGCACGCATCCAGCGTTTCTACTGGATCCAGCTCTACAAGACGGCGTCGGCGGCCCGGCGGGACGCGCCCGTGATGGCGACCAGTGGGCCCTGGCTGGAGTCCACACCCTGGCCCAACACCTGGTGGAACCTCAACGTCCAGCTGGAGTACTGGCTGATCCACGGCTCGAACCACCTCGAACTCGACGCCGTGACCAGGGCGTTGAGCGAGTTCCGGGGCAATCTGTCGAAGGAGGTGGCGGACCGGTACCGCGCCGACTCGCTCGGCATCCCGCGCACCACGGACCCGCAGCTCGTCAACGGCGCGGCGGGCACCCTCACCGGCTACGGCGTCGGCATCCCCGGCCAGGACCCGCCCACTCCCGAGGTCGGCAACCTCACCTGGGCCCTGCACAACGTCTGGCTCAGCTACCGCCACACCATGGACGAGTCGATCCTGCGGGACGTCCTCTTCCCCCTGCTGCGCAAGGCGATCAACTACTACCTGCACTTCCTGGAGCCGGGCGCGGACGGGAAGTTGCACCTGCCCGCCACTTTCTCCCCCGAGTACGGCGGCAACTCGCGCGACTGCAACTACGACCTGATGCTGCTGACCTGGGGCTGCCGCACCCTGCTGGAGTCGGCCGAACTCCTCGGCATCGATGACGCGTTGGCGCCGCGCTGGCGCGAGGTGCTGGCCAAGCGGGTGCCGTACCCGACGGACACCAACGGCTTCATGATCGGCGTGGACATCCCCTTCGCGAAGTCGCACCGGCACTACTCGCATCTGCTCGCGGTGTACCCGCTGTACGAGCTGACCGGCCGCACGCCCGACGAACTGGCGCTGATCGAGAAGTCGTTGGCGCACTGGGTGGGCTTCGAGGGTGCCCTTCAGGGTTACACCTTCACGGGCGCCGCCTCGATGTCCGCGCTGCTCGGCAAGGGCGAGGACGCTCTCGAGTACCTCGGTCAGCTCATGACCCGCTTCATCCAGCCGAACACCATGTACAAGGAGTCGGGCCCGGTCATCGAGACGCCGCTGTCGGCCGCCCAGTCCCTGCACGACATGGTCTGCCAGTCCTGGGGCGGCGTCGTCCGGGTCTTCCCCGCCCTGCCCGCCGCCTGGGCGGACCTGACGGTCCATGACTTCCGCACCCAGGGCGCCTTTCTGCTCAGCGCGGTACGGAAGGGCGGCGCGACCCGCTGGGTCCGGCTGGTCAGCGAGGCGGGCGCGCCCTGCGTCGTACGGCACGGCATCGAGGGCGCGATCGACGTACGGGACGGGCGGGGACGGCCGCTGCGGTACGAGACGGTCGGCGACGGGACGATCCAAGTCGCCCTGCGCCGCGACGAGTCGGCGCTGATCACGGCGAAGGGCGACCGCCCGGACCTGACCATCACGCCGGTACGGCCGAACGCGGACGCTCCCCGGTGGGGGCTGCCCGCCTAGGGAAGGAGCGTGTCCAGGTCGATGTCGTCGGCCAGCGCCTGCATCCCGGTGTCGTTGAAGTGGAGGTGGTCGCCGGGGTCGTAGGCGGGGCGGATGCGATGCGGGTCGGCCGGGTCGCGGACGGCGGCGTCGAAGTCCACGACCGCGTCGAAGAGATCGGCGTTGCGGATGAAGGCGTTGACCGTCAGCCGGAGCGCCTCGCGGGACTCCGTATAGGCGCCATATCCGCCGTACGGGGTGATCGTGGCACCGACGACCCGGATCCCGCGGGCGTGGGCGCGCACCACGATCCGGCGGTAGGCGTCCTCGATGGCGAGGGGGTCCGTCTGCTCGGGCGTGCCCTTGATGTCGTTGATGCCCTCCAGCACGATCATCGTGTGCACTCCGGCGCGGGAGAGGACGTCGGCGTCGAGGCGGGTCAGGGCGCTCGGGCCGCCGCTCTCCTGCAGGAGGCGGTTTCCGGAGATCCCCGCGTTGAGGACACCGAGCCGGCGGTACGCGGGGAGCATGCGCAGACGGGCGGCGAGCAGGTCGGGCCAGCGGCGGTTGGCGCTGGACGTCGAGCCGGTGCCGTCGGTGAGAGAGTCCCCGAGCGCGACCACGCTGCCCGCGGCGGGAGCGTCGAGTACGTCGACACCGGTCACGTAGTACCAGTTGCCGAGGGTGACGGTGTACGCGGTGCCGGGCTCGTCGGCGGTCCGGTCCCCTTCGCGGGCCAGGAAGTTGGTCTGGAACGCGGAGCGGTGGTAGGTCGCCGGGCCGGAGTCGGCAGGGGTGTGGACCGAGATCAGGAGGTTGGCGTCGGCGGGGATCGGGAGATCGACGGGGTCGCTGACCATGTCCTGCCCCACGGGGATCGTCACGGATCGGCGGCCGGCGAACGTGGCGACGCGCAGCGACCCCGGGGTGGCGTTCGGGCTCGTGGGCCTGCCCCACTCCTGCAACGCGACCGTGACGGCGTCGAGTTGGAGGGGTGCGGTGCCGAGCCGGTTGGAGACGCGGATGCGGGCGGCGCTGCCGCCGACGCTGGTGTGCACGACGTTGCGGATCGAGGCGCCGGGCAGGGCGGGGGCGGTTCCGGAAGGGGCGGTCTCCCAGGTGCCGGTCCAATACGCCTGGTCGCTGTCGAGGCCGCGGTCATGGCCGGTGAGGGGGGTGGACCCCGCATCGGCGCTCGCGGCCGGCGGGACGAGCGTCAGAACGGTCACCAGGGCGGTGAGGAGATGACGAGCCTTGATCACGCGGGTCATACGGGATCGCTTCCCTGACCGTCGGGCCGGTCAACGAAAGGTCACACCGTTGGCCGTCCCCACTCACCCACACCACTGATTCGTAGGACCTATCGTTCGATCGTCCCGAACAGAGCCACGTCCGCACCGCTTTGGAGCGGGAGACCTAGGACCAGGACCCGATGCGGTCCGCGCACGGGCGTGTTTGGCTGCTGCCATGACCGAATTCAGCGAGGCGGAACGCGCCTACCTCACCACACAGCGACTGGGTCGACTGGCCACCGTGGACGCCCACGGGCAGCCGCAGGCGAACCCCGTCGGCTTCTTCCCGCAGGACGACGGGACGATCCTGATCGGCGGTTACGCGATGGGCACCACGAAGAAGTGGCGCAACCTGCGGAAGAACCCGAAGGTGGCGCTCGTCGTCGACGACATCGTCAGCCGACAGCCGTGGAAGGTGCGGGGCATCGACATCCGGGGCGAGGCGGAACTCCTCACCGGCCCCCACGACTTGGGGCCGCACTTCAGCGAGGAACTGATCCGCATCCATCCCCGGCGCATCCACAGCTGGGGCCTGGAGGACTGACCGGAGCCGCGACGACGCTTGGTAGGGTCACCGACCATGACCGCCACGGAACCCACCGTCCTGGCCACGTCGGGGGGTCACCGCGTCGGCGGCCGCACCCGGCTGACGTTCGACGCGCTCGTCCACCACGCAGTCGAACTGTCGGGCGTGCACGGGCGCCGGCCCCGGGTCATGTATGTCGGTACCGCGATCGGCGACGCCGAGCACTTCACCACTCGGATGAGCGAGGCGGCGCGCGTGGCGGGCTTCGACCTGACGCCGCTGCACCTCTTCCCCATGCCCAACCTCGACGACATCGAGGCGGCGGTGCTGGAGCAGGACGTGGTGTGGGTGATGGGCGGTTCGGTGGCGAACCTGCTCGCCGTGTGGCGCGTACACGGACTGGACGCGATGCTCCGTCGCGCGTGGCAGGCCGGGGTCGTCCTCAGCGGGGTGAGCGCCGGATCGATCTGCTGGTTCCAGGGTGGCACCACCGACTCCTTCGGCCCCGAACTGCGCCCGCTCACCAACGGTCTCGGCTTCCTCCCGTACGGAAACGGCGTCCACTACGACACCGACCCCGGCCGCCGCCCCCTGGTCCACCGGCTCGTCGCCGAGGGCACGCTGCCGCTCAGCCACTGCACCGACGACGGCGTGGGCCTGGTCTACCGCGGTACCGAACTCGTCGAGACCGTCAGCGAGACGCCGGGCAAGGGGGCGTACGTCGTCCGGCGCGAGGGGGACCGGGCGGTCGAGGAGCGCCTGGAACCGCGCCTGCTCCCGGCACCGCGACACTGACGTTCCCGACGGCAGCGCGGGGACTTCACTCCAACTCCCCAGCCACGCTGAGGTGTTGAACGGCGTACGAGCGCCACGGGCGCCACGCGTCCGGCACGTCCACCCCCGGCGGCACCACGTCGGGGTCGCCGAGCGCGCGCGTACGGATTGCGGCGGCGGTACGGCCGTCCAGCCCCGGCAACGCCAGCAGCGCCTCCTGCGCCTCATCGCGCTCCGCGCCCGCGTCCAGCCTCAGGGTGCCGTCGGCGAGGGCGGTGGTGAGCGCGCCGAGGGGGCCGTCGGGCTCGGCCTCCGCGAGGACGGCCGGCTCCGGGAACACATGGGTGAGCGTGCCGCTCGGGGCGTCCAGCGCCTTCCCGTACCGCCGCACCAGCCGCTCGGTCTCCGCCCGCCCCACCAGCGCGCGCACGGCCAGCTCGTCCGGATCGGCGGCACCCGGCGAGCGCAGGCCGGGGCGCGCGGCGACCAGCGGGGCCAGCCGGGGATCGGCGCCCAGCCGCTCGTCGACGGCGTACGGATCGGCGTCGAGGTCGAACAGCCGGCGCAGGCGCTGGACGGCGGTGGTGAGGTCGCGCAGGTCGGTGAGGTGGAGCCGGGCGTCGAGCCAGCCGCGCGAGCGTTCGTCCACCGCGACGATTCCGGTGCCGTACGGGAGGCGCAGGGTGCGTTGGTAGGTACGGCGGCCGGGGGTGCCGCCGATGTCCTCCACCCCAGGGACCGCCTCGTGGGCGAGCAGGTCGAAGACGGCGGCGGACTGGTAGGGGCCTCGGTGGGCGAGGCGCAGTGGGATCCCGGCGGTGGGGGTGAGGGTGCGCCGGGCTCCGGTCCCGCCCCGTGGTGCGGCGGCCGCGCGCAGTTCGCTCGGCGTCGAGTCATATACCGCGCGGATCGTGTCGTTGAACTGCCGGACGCTGGCGAAACCGGCCGCGAACGCGATCTCCGTGATCGGCAGGCCGGTGGTCTGGAGCAGGACGCGGGCGGTGTGGGCGCGCTGGGCGCGGGCGAGGGCGACGGGGCCCGCGCCGACCTCCGCGGTGAGCTGCCGCTGCACCTGGCGGGCGCTGTATCCGAGCCGGACGGCGAGCCCTCCGACGCCCTCCCGGTCGACCACGCCATCCCCGATGAGTCGCATGGCGCGCCCTACGACGTCGGCCCGTACATTCCACTCCGCGGAGCCGGGGACGGCGTCCGGGCGGCACCTGCGGCAGGCTCGGAAGCCCGAGCTCTGCGCCGCGGCGGCCGTCGTGTAGTACCGCACGTTCTGCCGCTTCGGCGTCACCGCCGGGCAGCTGGGCCGACAGTAGATCCCGGTCGTCTCCACCGCGAAGAAGAACTCCCCGTCAAACCGGGCGTCCCTGCTCCGCACCGCCTCGTACCTGGTCTCCGCGTCAATCACACCTACCAGTCTGCGCCACCGTCCGCCCTTCGACTGGCGGCTTTCAGACACGACGCTCAACCCAAAAACCCTGATCCCGCCCCCGCCGCCCCTACCCGTCCCATCCCAGGGGCTCCGCCCCCAGCCCCCCGGTCCTCAAACGCCGGACGGGCTAAAAGATACGCGCCAGCGCTCCCAAGGCACGCGGGAAACTCCGCGACCAACCCCCACCCGCCATCAGCCAAACGAATCCGGACGGGCAGGGACGCGGGGCGCAGCCCCCGCCTCAGGGACGCGAGGAACTGCGCGACCAACCCCCACCCGCCGTCGGCCAAAGAAGTTCGGTCGGGCGGGAATGCGGGGCGCAGCCCCCGCCTCAGGGGCGCGAGGAACTGCGCGACCAGCTCCCGCCCGTCCGCAGCCGAAGAACACACCCGGGGGCCTGGGGCGCAGCTCCGGACCCCCGTTCCGCGCAGGCTCAGTGCCAACGACCCCGTTTGGCGTCCATCGCCGCCCTCCCCTCCGCCCCCTTCCGCTTCCAGTCCCGTCGAATCTCCGCCCGCACCCGCGCATCCGTCTTGGCGACGATCCGCTGGTTCTCGCGCAGCAGCTTGCGATAGCTGTCGAGGCGGCGTTCGGGAAGGACGCCGGAGTCGACGGCGGCGAGAACCGCGCAGCCGGGCTCCGCATCGTGCGCGCAGTCGTGGAAGCGACAGTCGGCGGCCAACTCCTCGATCTCGGAGAAGACCTGCCCGACTCCGGTCTCGGCGTCCCAGAGGCCGACCCCGCGCAGTCCGGGCGTGTCGATGAGGACACCCCCGCCGGGGAGGGCGAGAAGGTTGCGGGTCGTCGTGGTGTGGCGGCCCTTGCCGTCCACATCACGCGCGGCCCGTACGTCCATCACGTCCTCGCCGATCAGTGCGTTGGCGAGGGTCGACTTGCCCGCGCCGGACTGTCCGAGGAGGACGGACGTGCCGCCCGACAGCACCGCCGCGAGCACGTCCAGACCCTCCCCGGCGCTGGAGCTGACCGGCAGCACCGGGACCCCGGGCGCCGCCGTCTCGACATCCTGGACGAGGTGTCCGAGCGTCGCCGCGTCGGGCACGAGGTCGGCCTTGGTGAGGACGACCAGGGGCTGCGCACCGGACTCCCAGGCCAGCGCGAGGAATCGTTCGACGCGGCCGAGGTCGAGTTCCAGGGCGAGGGACACGGCGACGACGGCGTAGTCGACGTTGGCCGCGAGGATCTGCCCCTCGGAGCGCTTGGAGGAGGTGGAGCGTACGAAGGCGGTACGGCGCGGCAGATACGTACGCACGTAGCGCGGGTTGCCCGCGGGTTCGACGGCGACCCAGTCCCCGGTGCACACGACCCGCATCGGATCGTTCGGCGTCACGAACGCGGTGTCCGCGCGCAGCACCCCGTCGGTGGTGACCACGTCGCACTGACCGCGGTCGACCCGGATCACCCGCCCGGCCAGCAGCCCTTCGGTGTCGTACGGGGCGAACTCCTCGGCCCAGGCGTCGTCCCAGCCGTAGGGAACGAGCGCGGCGAGCGGTGAGGAGGGGAAAGCGAGAAAAGCGGAAGTCAAGGGAGACCCTTCACAAGGGCGGCCCCGGCACGCGCGCTCGGGCGCGGAGAGAAGAGGAGGATCAGCCGGCGGCCACGGAGGTGGACTTGATGAACTTCTGGATGCGGGCAGCGCCCATCTCGAAGACAGCCATCGGTCACACCTCCCGGACATGCACCAGACGTGCACGAGTCACCCGCGGCACCCATCGGCCACCGCTCGAACAGAGCCGACCCTAAAGGCACACGGACCCGCGGCGCCATCGAATTACGGCGCACCTGACAGCGGCTTGCCGAGATTCGACGGCGCCGTGGGTCCGATCCCGATCGCCCGGAAGGACCTAGGCGGCGCGAGTGGCGGCGCTACGGTGCGCGAACGACGTCGCGCGTGACTGTCTCCCGGGGTCGAAGGCGTCGGTGGCGCCCGCGCCTTCGTTGCCGGGGCCGGTGTTCCAGCCCTCGATCTTCCGGGCGGCGCCCTTCACCTTGGAGTGGCCGCGCTTGTACGCGATCTCGAAGTGGGACTCCTTGGGCGTCTCGAAGTCGCAACCCGGCGGTGGCACCGACGAAGTGACGCCTGGTCAGCTCGTTCACGCTGTGCCCTTCTTGACGCGTTGGTTGACGACGGCCAGTCGTACGGCCAGGCCCAGGCAGATGGCGGCCAGCAGGGGCAGGATCACCAGGGCCGGGTTGACCCAGGGCGGGACCAGGTCGTAGGTGGCGTTGCACTTGTCGTGCAGGGGGAACCATCGCGAAGGCTCTTGCCAGTGCGTGGAGCGGTAGGAGCGGTCGTAGGTGGCGCCGGCCGCGTGGCAGGACTCTTCCGCGTCCAGGGAGGAACCCCAGAGGCCGCCGATGATCCACGTGACGACGGTGGTGACGAAGCAGAGCGCGGCTGTCACGACGAACCAGCCGGGTGTCTTCCACCGGCCGGTGAACAGGGGCCTGCTCCACAGTCCCAGCACGAGCAGCGCGGGTACGGCGAGGAAGAGGAAGTTCGCGATGACGCCCATGGTTCAGTGGCCGACTCGAGCGGCTGCCCGCCGGCCGGCGGCCTTGAGGTACCTCTGCAGGTTGCTCTTGTAGGTGGCGGCCATGGTGTTCTCCAGGCCGGTGAGTGCGAGCATGCGGTCGCTGAAGCCCAGGCAGAACGCGTCGAGCTTGTCGCCGCCGCCGGGAAGATTGATCATCACGGACGGAAGCATGGCTCCGGAGGCCATGATGAGCTTCTTGCGGGCGAGGTCGACGGTGACGTCGTCCACGGCCGTGAGAATGTTCCAGCAGGACTGCTTGCAGTTGCCGGCGGTCTGCCAGCGGCCGTCCAAGTGGTTGCGGAAGCGGCGCAGTGCGCCGCCGCCGTTGTACTGGGCCCTGACCCAGTCGACCACGTTCTGGCCGCCCGCGACGGCTTTCCCCAGCAGGTATCCGTCGGCGTCCTCGACCATGTCGGTGAAGCCGAAGCTGGAGACGACGTCGGGCTTGGCGAGCTTCGCGTCGCAGAAGGCGTGGCCGGAGGCGTACCGCTCCTCGGAGTTCCGCCAGTCGGCGTAGAAGGTCATGATGTCGCCTCCCCAGCCGACGATGTCGCCGCCGGTGGCGGACTGCTTGTCGCTGGGGTCGGAGTTGACCAGGAACCCGTTGGCGGTGGCCATCAGGTGGGTGGCGTCGAGGTCGTGGCCGGAGACGGGGTCCTTGAAGAAGTCCATCACCGACATGCCCCGGCCGTTGCAGTAGTCGATGAACCCGGAGTCGTAGCTGCCGGCGAGCCACCACCAGGCCATGCCCTGGTACTTCAAGCTGCGGTGGAAACTGACGCGTCTTTCGGGGAAGCCGAGAAGTTTGCGGGGTCATCGTCCGGATGGGCTCACCTCGGCTGCCTGAGCACGCGGGGGGCGGCCCCGGGCAGCCTCGGGCGGCAGTTGCCGGCGCCCACCTCCACCTGGACTCACGCGGAGATCATCACCGTGGGCGACTTCACCGGTTGGAACCGGTTGGAACCGGTTGGACCTCATGGTGCGCTGGTCCGACGGCGAGACGAGGATGTACGTCGACGCCGGCATGGATCACCTCGGCACGGAAGAGAACCTGGTTCCCCACGCCCGAGCGCGCCCCGGGCGCCCAGCTCGATCCTTGCCGACAGCGTTCACGGGCGGGGCTGCCCGGTGACCCGCGGCAGTGCCTGTTCGGCCCAGATGACCTTGCCGTGGGGGGTGTACCGGGTGCCCCAGCGCTCGGCCATCTGCGACACCAGGAACAGGCCCCGGCCTCCCTCGTCCATGGTCGCCGCGTACCGCAGATGCGGCGAGGTGCTGCTGCTGTCGGTCACCTCGCAGATGAGCGTACGGTCATGGATCAGCCGTACGTGGATCGGCTCGGAGCCGTAGCGGATGGCGTTGGTGATGAGCTCGCTCAGGATGAGTTCCATGCTGAAGCCGAGCTCGGACAGGCCCCACTCGTCGAGCTTCCGGGACACGGTGTCGCGCATCCCGGCGACGGCGGCCGGGTCGAGCGGCACGTCCCAGTCGGCGATCCGGTCGGCCGGCAGCCCCTGGGTGCGGGCGATGAGCAGGGCGACGTCGTCCTTGGGACGCCCTGGCAGCAGCTCGTCCAGCACGGCCTGGCAGCTCTCCTCGGGAGACCGGTCGGGGTGCCCCGCCAGTGCTTCGCGCAGCAGTTCCATGCCCACGTCCAGGTCGCGTCTGCGGTCCTCGATGAGGCCGTCGGTGTACAGGACGAGCTGGGCGCCCTCCGCGATGTCCAGTTCGGCGGTCTGGAACGGCAGGCCGCCCAGGCCGAGGGGAGGCCCGGTCGGCACGTCCACGAAGGTGACGCTTCCGTCTGGGTGGACGAGCGCGGGCGCCAGGTGCCCGGCACGTGCCATGACGCAGCGGCGCGTCACGGGGTCGTAGATCGCGTACAGGCAGGTGGCGCCCACAATGCCCGCGACACCGTCCGTGTCCTGCTCGTCCTGGTCGATGCGGCCGACCAGGTCGTCCAGATGACTCAGCAGCTCGTCGGGGGGCAGGTCGAGGGTGGAGAAGTTGTGCACCGCGGTCCGCAGCCGCCCCATCGTGGCGGCTGCGTGCAGGCCGTGGCCGACCACGTCGCCGACGGCCAGCGCCACCCGGCTGCCCGGCAGGGGGATCACATCGAACCAGTCCCCGCTCACACCCGACTGGGCGGGCAGGTAGCGGTAGCCGACGTCGAGGGCGCTCTGCTCGGGCAGGGCCCGCGGCAGCAGGCTGCGCTGGAGGGTGACCGCCAGCGCGTGCTCGCGGGTGTAGCGGCGGGCGTTGTCGATGCTGACCGCGGCACGGGCCACCAGTTCCTCCGCCAGCGACAGCTCCTCCTCGTCGAAGGGCTCGTGCTGCTTGGCGCGCCAGAAGTTGGCCACGCCCAGCACGACACCGCCGGCCTGGATCGGGGCGGCGATGAGGGAGTGGATGCCGTAGTCGATGATCTCCTTGGTGCGCTCCGGGTCCTGCGCGTGCCAGCCCACGGCGGTCGACAGGTCCGTCACCAGTTCGGAACGGCCGCTGCCGTAGCCGCGCGCCTGGGGCGTGGAGGGCGCGAAGTCGATCAGTCGGCCCCTTTCGTAGAGCGGATGGTCGTTCCGGATGCCGCACACGGCGATGCGTCGCAGGTCCGTCGCCGTGGGGGCCGGCTCCTCGCCGTGCAGCACGGCGTCGGCCAGGTCGACGGTGACGAAGTCGGCGAAGCGGGGGACGGCGACCCGCGCCAGCTCGTCGGCGGTGCGCCGCACGTCCAGGGTGGTGCCGACGCCGAGTCCGGCGTCGTACAGCAGCTTCAGCCGCTCCCGTGCGACCTCCGCCCTGCCGGTGACCGCCTGGAGCTCGGTGGAGTCGCGCAGGGTCACCACCGTTCCCTCGATGCCTCCGTCACGCCCCGTGGGCCGCTGGTTGACCGCCAGCAGCCGCTCCCCGGTGAAGTGCACCTCGTCGGTGGCCTCACGCCCGGAGACGAGCAGCTCCACCATCTCGGGTTCGAGGTTCGACAGCTGCGACACGAGCCGCCCCTCGGCGTCGGGGGGCAGCTCCAGCAGTCGTCTGGCCTCGTCGTTCACCAGCAGAAGCCGGCCGTCGCCGGCAACGATGAGCACTCCCTCGCGCACGGAGTGCAGCACCGTGTCGTGGTGGTCGTACATGCGGGTCATCTCGTCCGGGGCCAGGCTGTGGGTCTGCCGTCGCAGCCGTCGGCCCACCAGTGCCGTCACCCCGGTGGACACCACGAGTGCCCCGGCCCCGGCGCCCAGGATGATCGTTAGTTGCCGGTCCACCTGACTGGTGACGTTCTTGACCTTCAGACCGGCCGACACCAGGCCCACCACCTTGTCGGCGCCGTCCTTGATGGGAACGGTGGCCTGCACCTCGTGGCCGAGCGGGCCGTGGACGCTCTCCGTGTAGACCTTGCCCGCCAACGACGGCCCGATGGTGCCCACGAACCGTTTTCCGATCAGACTCGGTATGGGGTGGGTGTAGCGGATGCCCTTGGTGTCCATGACCACGATGAAGTCGACCCCGGCGGCCTTGCGGGCCGCCTCGGTGGCCGGCTGGAGAATCTTGCTCGGGTCGGGGGTCCGCAGTGCCGCCACGACCCCGGGAGAGTGCGCGAAGGTCTCCGCCGTGGCTACGGAGCGGCGCTTGGCCTCGGCGGTGGTGTCCCGCTCCGACTGCAGGGCAAGGGCGAAAACACCGCAGGCCACGAGCAGCACGACCAGGGCCACCTGAAGAACGAACACCTGCCCGGCTACGCTTCGCGGGCTCCTGCTGACCAGTGGCCTGAGTGAAAAACGTCGAAAACCGGCGAAACGATTCGCCATGTGACCTTTCTAGCACTGGTGATCCCGAGCGGCCATGGCCCACGCGTGACACATGATCGCCCGGGGACGCGCCAACCGGCCCAGGGCGGCGCCACGAGCGGAACCGGCGGCATCTCTCCGCAGTACCGTGTCCGGAGACGATCACCGGGAGGGGCGGGATGACGAACGATCTCCAATTCAGTTGGACGCTGGATGGCAGCGGTTGGGCGATCTGCCGCATCGCGGACAGCTCTTCGGAGCAGCAGGAGATCGTCAGCTACTGCACCGATGCCCTTGCCGACCTGCTCCATGGTGGCGTTTCCGTAACTTGGAGACGCCCCACGGCAGACACACGTCAGTGACCAGGTGAGGCAGCCAGGGCGGCAGCGGCTCATGCAGCCGCCGCCAGCCCCGCCTTCGACCCGTGTTCACAGGGCGATCAGGACGATCGTGAGGAGTACGGCGATCACGCCGAGGCCGGCTCCCATCACACAGCCCGGGTTGTTCGCCAGGTCGGAGAGCCGGGACGTGAGGGTGGGGGGTCTCGGCGGGGTGGAGGAGGGTTCCGGGGCCGTCGTGGGCGCTGGGACGGCGTAGGGCGCCTGAGGCGCGGAGGGGACTCGCTCGCCCCGGCTGAGCACGTCCCGCAGGATCTGCTGCCACAGGACGGGCGGCAGGTCGGGGGCCTGGCCGTTCGCCGGAGCGATGATGCTCTGGCGGAGCCAGTTGCCCCCGGTGGGGTGGCTGTCCCGGGTCATGCGGTGGAGCAGCTCGCGCAGATCACGCAGATAGCGTTCGTCCCGGGCCAGCGGGGCGACGGCCCAGGTGAAGAGGTCGGCGGCCCGGGTGACCATGGCCGTCCGGGAAACGGGTTCCGGTCCCTGTCCGTACGGCGTGAAGTACAGGCCGTTGTGGAGCACCTCCGCGCACAGGTCGTGCCGCATCTCCGGTCGGCGCTCCTGCACGCGGTGGTCGTTCCCCAGCTCGTCGAGCAGGAGTTCCACGGACTCCGCCGGCAGATCGGCGGAGCGCAGCTCGCCCAGGAGCAACTCGTCGGGCAGGGTGCGCAGACGCGCCGCCAGGAGACCGCGTTGCATGTGGTTCCCGCGCCGATGGTCACGGAGGTCCCCGTGGAGCCCGTACGCCTCGTGGGCGGGAGTCTGGACCGGCGTCTGGACCGGCGTCCGCAGGGGTCGCACAGGGACCGCGGGGGGAGAACCCGCGGGCGCCGGGTCCGTATACGCGTTCGAATGCGGGTCCCCATACGCGTCCGGATACGGGTGCGGGTCGAGGTACGGGTCGGGGTACGCGTACGGCTTCGGGGGCCGCGCGGGCGTCGTCTCGGCCCGCTCCTGGTCCTCGTCCCCCTCCCCGACCGGGCCCGGTTCCACAGAGCGCGGCGCGGGCGCGTCGGTACGCGTGGCGGTCCGGCGGTCGGTGCTGAGGATCTCGTTCAGCAGGACGCGCCGCCGCGTCCACTCCAGCTCCGCGCCGCCGGCCAGCTCCTCGACCAGCTGGGGCACCCCGGGGGCGGCCTCGGGGTGCGCGAGAAGGTGGTCGAGGAGGTGGTCCACCAGTCGGGCCGCCGCCTTGTGCTCGAACTGGGGGGTGACCCGACGGCCCATGACCCGGGCCAGCGGACCGGCCCCGCCCGCGTCCGGCTCCCAGCGCGGGACGCACGTCAGACGCAGCTGATGGGTGTCCACCGTGTCGTGGGTGGCGAACGTCCACTCCTGCCCCAGCCAGGGCCCGAAGAGCAGGAACAGCCCCAGATACGCCACCGGCACGGCCTCCTGGTCCGGCCAGCCGGGCTGCCCCTTCTCCTCCGCGAGCAGCGACACCCGCTGCGCCGGATCGCGCAGCCACTCCGCGGCGACCAGGATCAGCGCGCGCTTGACCGCCGGCAGCAGCTCCAGCATGGCCGGAAGCCGCTTGCGCGCCACCGCGTCGAGCTGCGCGCACTCGATCACGCGCTGGCGTCCGGAGGCCTTCTCGGCGGACTCCCGGCTGCCCCAGCCGCCGTATGAGAGGCCGAGGCACTGGCGGGTCTTCAGGGTTGTGGGGTCACCGATCAGGACATGGCTGATCGTGCTGGGCCGGCCGCCACGGTCGGTGGTGGGCCAGCGCTGGACGAGCATGACGTCGCCGTCGCGGGACAGGGTGCGTACGACGCTCTGCCGCGAGGCGGCCGTACCGGACACCCACAGCAGCGGTCCCAGTTCCCTCCCCAGTTCCTCGGCGCGCCCGGCCGAGCAGGAATGGGCGACGGCCTTCATGCCGGTGCCCTGGCGGCCCTGGTTGCCGTCCCACCGGAAGACGACCTGGTGCACCGAGCCTCCGGTGCCGCCATCGCCCGGCCCGTGCGCGCCGGCCTGTTCCCCGTGGGCGGCCGGACTCCTCCGATCCCCGAAGTCACTCACTTCGTCTCCCTCACAGTTCCCACCGCTCCCCCGGTTCGTCCGGCCCTCCCCGACGGCACCGCCTCGAACGCGGGCGCCTCTCCCACGGCGAACGCTTCGGCGCCGCCCGGCACTTCGACCATCCCGTGCAGCGCCAGCAGCGCGAGCAGCGGCTCCAGCACCCGCCGGGGCCCCGCCCCCGCCGGATAACGGCCCTGGTCCTCCTGGCCGCCGGTGGCCGACGCGACATGCAGGGTGCACCGGCGGATCGCGTCGAAGGGACGCAGCCAGGCCGGCCCGGCGTGCTGTCGCAGCAGCCCGTACACGTCCCGGCTCTCCTCACGCATCCGCTCGGGGTCCAGGGAGGTGGCCGGTGCCTGGCCGAGCCACCGGTCGACGGGCGGCTGGAACCGCAGGAGGTCCGCCTTGCCGAGCACCATCGCGGCGGCCACGTCCAGATACGGTCCGTTCTTCGGCAGCCGGTCGAGGACGGTGCCGAAGGCGAGGTCGCCGTCCCGGTTCACCTCGACACCCCAGCGTTCCCTGGCGTGGTCCAGATGCGGCAGCGGAAGGGCCAGCGCCGGGTCGACGACGAAGATCAGGGCGTCGATCCCGAGCAGGAAGCGCAGCGCGGCGTCGGTCCGTACGAGGTCCTCACCGCCGAGGTCGAAGAAGGCGACCGGCCGTACCTGCCCGTGGGCGTCGGTGATGAGGAGGGACTCCACGAAGCGGGCGAAGCCGTCCAGGCCGAGGGCGCCGGTGTGGTCGAGGACCTTGCCGTTGCGCAGCGGCTGCACCCGTTCCCGTACGAACCGGGCGTGCTGCTCCGGGTTGACGGACTGCCACTTCAGGCCGAACGGCTCCAGGCCGCCGTCGGTGATCTCCGCGATCATCTGGGTCAGCAGATGGCTCTTGCCGGTGGACGACTGGCCGACCATCGCGACGGTCAGCGGGCGACCGTAGGTGAGGTAGGGCACCGGGATGAAGTGCTCGGGGAAGTCGCGGTCCGCGGTGCACTTCTGGACGGCACCGCGCATGACGTCCTGGCGGCGCAGGGCGTTGCCGATCGTCGAGACGTCCAGCGGCTTGTACTGCATCCTGCTGTCGGTGACGAAGAGCGAGGCGAGGTCGAGCTGGATGTGCTCCAGGCAGTACGGGCACAGCACCTGGCCGTCGCTGCTGCGCCCGGCCGGTGCCCTGGACTCCTGGTGGGTGACGGGTGCCTGCTGCTTGAGGCGCAGCGCCTGCTCGAACGCCTCCCGGTGCGCGCGGGTCTCGTCGGCGGGCACGGTGAGCGTGACGCGCCGGGCGGCCCCCGGTGCCAGCAGGTCGAGCAGTTCGGCGGGGGTCGGCCGGTCGGCGGCGAGCGGGGCGAAGGCGCCCCGCAACGTCTCGGCGAGCACCCGGTGTTCGCCGAGGTCGGTGGGTGCCCGGTCACCGGGGCCGGGCCTGCCCGTCACCAGCTGGTAGAGCACCTGGGCGGCGCTCCACACCGCGTCCCGGGAGTCGACGAGCCCCTCACCCCGGCGCTGTTCGGGCGAGCAGTAGGGCGCCCTGCCCCACCGGCTCCTCGGCCGTCCGGTACGGGCCGCCCCCTCCAGTCCCCAGAGCTGGACCGAGGCGCCGTCCCAGAGCACGGTGGCGGGAGAGACGCCCCGCAGCACCAGCTCCTGGCTGTCGAGCAGGCACAGAGCGAGCATCAGGTCGCGGGTGAGGACCCGTTGGTCGGTCGCGGACATCACATGGGTACGTGCGATGGCGGTGCCGCGCGGCGCGGCGTACAGCAGGAACGGCTCGGCCGCGTCCAGTTCGTAGCCGACGATCCTCGGGAAGAGCGCCGTGTAGTCCGTGTCGTCGAGCGCGCGGTGCAGGTGCAGGGCGGTGCCCGCCTCCGCGTCGAGCAGGGCGCGCGCGGCCGGGTTCGCCGCGTCGGCGGCGTTCAGGCGGACCTGGACGCACTGCTGCCCCTCGTCGTCGAGCAGTCCGTTGCGGATCAGCTGGGGCAGCAGCGGATCGCGCCGGGACTCGGGGCCGAAGCGTGCGGGGGCGACCCGGCGCCGGCCCGAGGGGACGGTGAACGCGAGCGTCTTCCAGCGCGGACCGTCCGGCTCCGTCAGGTGGGGGTGCGAGGTGCTGGTCACCAGCGGTTGCCGTCCTCTCGGTCGTACGGGTGCGCCGGGCCGGGATGCGGGGTGCGGGTCACCAGCTGTCGCCGTCCTCGTGGTCGTACGCGTCCTCGCGGTCGTAGGGGTCGAGCCCGTCGGCCGGGGAGTTCTGGCGTGAGCGGACGGTGTCCACCACGCCCATCCGCAGCGGGGTGAGCCGGACCAGGCCGGCGTAGCGTCCCGACGAGGTCCACAGCGTCTGCTCCGGCGGTACGCAGCCGGTGGTCCGCCAGGTCTTCTCGACCTCGTCGCGCACGGCCTCCGGCGCGAACCTGATCCACACCGCGGCCGCCGGGTCCCGGCTGAGCAGCGTTCCCTGTTCGGGTGAGGAGAGTTGGACCACGGCCTGCCGGTCCGCCTCCGTGCCGACCAGGTCGGCCACCCGGCGCGGGTCGGTGCCCAGCAGGTTCGCCGAGCCGGCCCGGGTGCGGTGGTCGGCGGCGAACGGGGGCGGGGCCAGTACGCCGTTGTGCTGGAGGTGGCGGCGGGCCGTCGAGAGCAGGTCGCGGACCCGTTCCTCGGTGCGCCGGACGGCGAGGGCGCCGGCCTGGCCGCGCTCGACGGCACCCCAGTAGGGCTCCATCGCCACCATGGCGGCGTCCGTCAGATCACCGGCCAGGGCGGCGACGAGCTCCGGCCCGCCCTCCCCGTTCTCGCGGTCCAGCCAGCGCGGAACCCCCACGGTGCGGTCCGCCCACGGGTCGGCGGGCCCGGCGGACTGCGCGAACTCACCCCGCGCGCCGGGCTCGCCGGGCTCGCTCCGGGAAGCCCCGTCCTGCCAGGCGTACGCGCTCGCCCAGTCGCCGTCCCCGTCGTCGGACACCGCGAACGCGTCCGTCTCCAGGACCGAGGCGCTGGTCAGCCAGTCGTCCGCGTCGAGCGGCTCGGAGGCGGACGCGCCGGTGACCGTGGGCCGCTCGGGCTCGGGCACCGCCTCGGCGGCCGCGGCGGCGGCCGTCGCCCGCAGCATGCCGGCGACGGACCGGGCGGCGTCGGCGCAGTGCAGGCGCTCCTCGACGGCCCAGTGCTCGCGGACCGCCTCGGCCAGCAGCGCGTCGAGCCCGTCCAGGGCCTTGCGCAGCGCGGTGGTGGCGTGGAAGGCCGCCCAGGAGTCGATCGCGGTGCGCCACAGCCGGCGTGCCGTCTCCACCGCGACACCCAGGCCCGCCAGGAGACCGACGGCGCTCAGCCAGAGCGGGGGCTCGACCGCGTACGCGATCGCCACACCGGCCGCGGCGCCGCCGAGTGCCGCGGCCCGGGGTCCCCAGCCCCAGCGCCCGGGGCGTCCCGCGCCCCGCAGCCTGGACGCGCCGAGCAGCGCCACCGCGACGAACACCAGCGGGACGGCGATCGCCAGCGCCGCCAGGGGCCCCCGCCACAGCGCGCCGAGCAGCCCCGCCACGGCCGCCGCGGGCAGGGCGCCGCGTCCCGTGGCCACGGGGCCGTTCCCCATGGCGGGCCGCCGGGACACCGCTTCGGTGGAGTGGTCGGCGAGTTTGCGCACCAGTGCCGAACCCGGTACGGGCTCCACCCGCCCGGCCAGCCCGGTGAAGCGCTGGGCCACGGACCGCAGGGCGAGCCCCTGTCCCAGCAGCTTTCCGGCGAACTCCCGCAGTCCCTCGCCGATCCGCTCCCCCATGCCCTCGGCCGAGGGCACCCGCAGACCGAGGGCCCCGAGCCGGGCCGCCGTCTCGGCGGCGGACGGCGCCGTACCGGAGCCGCCACCGCGCAGGGCCGTGCCGACAAGGTCCCGGTACTCGTCGAGCGCCTGGTGCGCCTGGTCGAGGTCCGCCTCGAACGCCTGCCTGCGGGAGGCCCACAACAGACCGGGCAGGGACCGCAGTCCGGCCAGCGCGTCCTCGGCGTAGTCGAGGGCCTGCGCGCAGGCGGCGTACGTGCTGTCCGCCACGCCGCCCGGCTCCCGGTGCCGTTGGTCGCGGCCGCCCCGGCCCGCCACCAGACTCCGCAGCGGCTCGGGCAGATCGGCGCCGGAGGAGGCGGTCACCAGCAGGTCGGGGGCGAGTTCGCCGTCCTCGCCCGCGAACCTGAGGAGCGCATCGCGCCAGGCCCGGTCGCGCACCTCCAGCGGCAGGTCCTGCTCCAGCAGCCGCACGCCGGGCGCGGCGACGGCGTCGGGCAGCGACCCGAGGCCGTCGAGGACCTTCAGATAGACGTCCGGGACCGACAGCACGTCCACCAGGACGGCGAGCGCCTCGGGGGCGTCGGGCTCGGGCTGTTCCAGCGCCGTGCGCGCGGAGCGCAGATCGCCCGCCCACAGCAGGGCGGTGCCCGAGGCCCGCAGCACCGCGGGCCGCACCAGACGCCGGTCGGGCTGGAAGGCCTCGTCCTCACCCGCGTACGAACCGGGTGCGCTGCCCACCAGCAGGACCAGGATCCTGACCTCGCCCACGGCCCGATGGGCGGTGAGCAGTTCGTACTGCCGCTGGTGGTCGGTCAGCCCGGCCGGGGTGTCGACCACCAGGAACAGCGGGTCGTCGGGTTCGGGCAGCCCGGCCCGGCCCAACTGCCGGGCGACACTGGCCCGCAGGGCCTTGGCGGTGTCGAGTTCCGCCGCGCCGCTGCGCAGGTCCAGCTGGATGACGGTGCCGAGGTCTTCGGACGTCTTCACTCCGGGTCACCGTCCCAGGGGTTGCGGCGGGAGCGCTCGCGCTCGCCTTCGTCGCCGTACGGGCCGGGGTCACCGGGCTCGTCCCAGGGCACCGAGGGCCGGTCGGCGCCGCCGGAGCGCCCGTTGACACGGTCGCCCCGGTCACCGCGATCGGCGCGGTCACCCTGATCGCCCCGATCACCGCGTTCGGCGCGATCGGCGTCGTACCTGTCGTCGTACCCGTCGTCGTAGTCGTCCACGGACGCGCGGTGCGGACGTTCCTCCGTGCCGCTCGGGTACTTGTCGAAGGAGGCGCGCGGTGCGGTGCCCCAGTCGTCGTCATCGGGCACGGCACGCCGGGGTTCGGGGAACTCCTTGCGGACGCGCGGCGCGGGAGTTCCGCCGCGTACGTGCTCCAGCAGCGTGCGCAGGGTCGGCTGGACGGCACGCTGGTCCCCGAACTCGGTGTCCAGCGCGGCCGGCAGGGTCTTCGCCCAGAACTCCCACAGCGGGCGCACCCATCCCTCGACCCGCTCGCCGCCGCGCTGCCGGCGGTCGGCCAGCAGCTCCAGCTGACGCGGGGCGGTCTTCTCGACGAGTTCGACGAAGAGCGGATGCGGTTCGCTCGCGCTCCTGGCCAGACCCAGCGGCTGAGTCCCCATCAGTTCGCGGCAGTAGTCCTCCACGGTCCGTTCGTCGTCGAGAACGGTCCAGCGTTCGTACGACCGCAGCAGTTCCGCCCAGCTCGACACCCCGCCGGGGAAGTCCCCCAACCGCAGCCGGACGCCGGGCACATGGGCGCCCTTCTCGGGGAACAGCCGCAGCCTCAGCCGCTCCGGCGACGCCGGGTCACCGTCCACCACGTCGACCTGGCCGTTCCACATGCAGCACAGCAGCCGGTGCAGGATGACGCGGCGGTCCTCCTCACTGCTGACCATCCAGCTGTCCCGGTAGCCGAGCCGCTGCCGCCAGCGCAGTACGTCCTGGGCCTGCTCGGAGTCCTTCGCCCTGGCCCACTGGCGCAGCACCTTGCGGGCTTCGGGCACCTGGGTGAGGCTCATCTCGCTGCGGAAGAGGACCACGGTGACGGAGTCGCTCTCCACTCCCCGGTACTCCACCGAGTTCTTGGCGTCGGACGGCAGCCGCAGCGCCTTGCCGAGGTACTCCTGCACCTCCTCCACGGCCTGCACGCGCGGGTGGGTGACGAGGACCCGCAGCGGGCCGGTGCCCTCCGGGGTGAAGCCCACCGGCAGCAGCCCGGTCAGCTTGCGGCCGAACAGGTCGAGCGCCTCCTTGCTGACCTGGTCGGCGGCGTCCGCGTCGCCCGCCGCGGCGGCCAGCAGGGTGCCCATGGCCGGCAGCAGCGGGCGTTCCTCCAGGTGTTCGCCGCTCTCCGCGAACAGCCGGGTGATGCGGCCCTCCAACTGTGCCTTGACGACCGCGACCGCGTTGTCCGGATTGCGGCGGCTGAGGGTGTGGACCTCGCGCCAGGTGTCCCCGTCGATCATCCTGAGCAGGAGCGCGGCCTCGTCGTCGTTCTCGCGCATTCCCTCCCGGCGGATCAGCCGGGTGACGACGTCCTCGTAGAAGTGGTTGAGGGTGCGCTGCGGCGGCAGCAGATACGAGATCCCGGTGCGGTCCTCGTACAGTTCGAGGCCCTTCTGCGCGGAGACCTTGCGTTCCTGGTCGGAGTGTTTGCGGAAGGCGTTGACCAGGCGTCCGAGGTCGGCCCCGGCGGTGGCCGCCGGGGGCTGCCACTGCTGCTGCTGTTCCCGCCAGGCCTCGTGCCACACGGTCCGGCTTCGCCACTGGTACCAGAGGTCCTGCTCCTGGAGCGCCGCCTGCACGTCGTCGTCGCCCCAGCGGGCCGGTGACATACCGGCCAGCCGGCCCTTGATCCTGGGGGTCTTGGGCGGCTGGTCGGTCACGCCCGGCGGGCGCTGGGGGGCGCGGGAGCGGCTGTCGAGCATGCCGAGGAAGCCGAGCCGGGCGATCGGTTCGTCGCTGCCCGGGACGCCTCTGACGATGCGTTCGGCGAGGAAGGGGTCCACGCTCTGGAGGAGTTTGTCGATGGCGGGGCGCGGGGCGAAACGGTCGGCCATCGAGGCGGCCTGCCGGTCCGCGAAGGACTGGAGGTCGGACAGCAGCCGCTGCATGTCCGTGAGGCGTTCACCGAGCGCCTGCTCGATGGCCTTGCCACCGCGTGGCAGCGGATCGGGCTCCGGGAGGTCCAACTGCTTGCGCTCCCACAGCTCTTCGAGGTGGGAGTCGGCGAACAGCTGCCGGATCAGCGGCACCGCGTTGTCGCGCAGCGCGGTACGGGGCCGCTCCACCAGGTCGGTGACCGCCTCCCGCAGCAGCCGGCCCGCCACCAGGTCGGCCAGTTGGTCCATGGGGGCGGTCATGGAGGCCACCAGGCTGGTGGAGACGCCCTGCCGGCCGATCCCGGTGGGGGAGACGGCGCTGCGGTGCACGCCCCGGTTGATGAAGCTCGCGGCGAAGGTCTGGAAGTCGTCGTCGGTCGCCGTCGCCCGGCCCCGGGGGCGGCTGTCGCCCAGTTCGGTGCCGATCAGCGACATCACCAGGGAGACGATGGAGCGGCGCAGGTCGTCCTGGCGGATGCCGGCGGTCGGGCTGAACAGGAAGGCCGTGGGCAGGATGCCGGTACGCAGCCGGATCGGTGTCGTGCCCGGGTAGCGGATGCCGAGCCCGGAGTCGAGGTCGAGGTCCAGGTCGCCGATCTCCGTTCCCTCGCTCGGCGCGTTCTGCGCGTCGACCAGCCGGAACAGGTCGACCAGCGCGCGGGCCGCGTTGAGCTCCGCCTCCCGTCCGCCGCCGCCCGCCGAGGAGAACGAGGACGGCATCACGACCAGCGGGTAGATCTTCACGCCGTCGAAGCGGCGCAGCTGGAAGGCGTGGTTGATCAGGTGCAGATAGTCGAGGAAGATCCCGGCGCCGGTGCCGCCGGCCACCGAGAAGGCGACGAACACGTCGCAGCCGTTGACCTTGCCGCCGCCGAGCTCGGCCAGTTCACCGGCCGACTTGGCGATCGCGTCGATCGCCTGGAGCAGCGGTTCGAGGACTGGGGCGAGGCTGTGCCGGAGCGTGGCGAAGAGGGCGGCGCGTCCGACGGTGGGCAGTTGGCCCGCGCCGTTGTGCAGTGGGGTGACCTTCGGTTCGTCGATGCGCGGCGGCAGCCAGTCGGCGACCTCGTCGCGCAGGCTCGCCCGGAGCATCTTGGTCAGTTCGGGTGACGCGTCGAAGTTCGGCAGCAGGTTGTGGGTGGCCCGGGAGGTACGGGCGTACGCGGCCCGCAGCGAGGGGTCCACGTTGAACTGGGGCAGCCGCTGGAGGTCGGACTCGCTGTAGTCCGCGTAGACGAACTGGAGGCAGTCGGGCAGCTGGTACGGGGCGTGTCCGCTGAGGTGGCTGAGCGCGACGCCGTCCGGCCCGCACAGCTCGGCGCGCAGTTTGCGTTCGAGTTCGGCGCCGACCAGACCACCGGTGCCGCCCAGGCCGACGAAGAGCATCGGCTGGAAGATCTTCATGGGTTTCCTCCCCGCTTACGGCCGTCGCGGCGGCCGGTTCGTGCTCGGTACGTCCGTGGAGTGCGCGCGGCACGGCCGCGCTGCGGTGCGTGGGGGCGGCCCGGTGGCACCTCGGGCCCGCCCCCTGGCGTCACAGGTACGACCCGTACGAGCTCCCGCTCTCGCCGGTACCGGTCGCGGAGGTGGTGGAGCCCGCGGTCGTCCGCGCGGAGGGCCGCGGTCGGCGGACCTTCGAGGCGCGGGTGTCCTCGCCCAAGGCCAGGCTCAGCGTGTCGGTCAGCTGGACCTGGCCGCGGGCGGGCAGCGGGGTCCGGCCGCCGCCGCGCTTGCGCAGGACCGCTCCGCCCTCGGGGCTGCGCTGGACGGCGTACGGGCCGTGGGCGCGCCGCTCGATGCGCGGGCTGCGGTGGGGTTCGGCGACGGCGAACTCGTACCACTGCTTGTGTCCGTGTCCGGCGAGGTGCTCGCCGAGGACGTCGCCCTCCGCGGAGACCAGCCGCAGCACCAGGCCGAACGGGTCCCTGCGGGTGCGGCGCTGGCGCAGCCAGGCGAGGACCGCCGCGGTGACCAGCGCGATCAGTGCGGCGGTGGACACGAACGCCCACCAGTACTTCGCCCAGATGCCCGGCTCGGGTGTCACCCGCACCGAGAGCGGGGTGCGCACCAGCGTCCGGTCGTGGTCGGTGGTGTCGACGACCGTGACGGTGCCGCCGAGTCGTAGTCCGCCGTCGCCGAGGCGGTCGCCGAAGACGTCGCGGGGGGCGACTTCGACCGTGACCTTCCGGGTGCCGGACTCACCGGGCTTCACCTGGATCTCGGCCGGGGTGACCGTGAGCAGCCCGGACTTGAGGTCGGCGACGGACAGCCGCAGGGTGTGTGCGGTGTCGCTGGTGTTGTGGACGGCCAGCGTGCCGGTGACGGTGGAGCCGGGGTGGGTGTTCGCGGTGGGCAGTTCGAGCGCGGTGGTGACGGGGAGTGCGCCGGGCGCGATCTGGCCGCCCTCGCTGCGGGTGTCGGCGCTCAGCCCCGAGGCCGTCAGTGTGCCGCTCACCTTCAGTGCCCCGTCGGCGCTCTTGGGGATCTCGACGGAACCGGTGAAGGAGCCGTCGCTCGCCTTGGCGTCGGGCCCCTGGCCGTCGTCGGTGAGGCGCAGCGCCAGCGGGTCGAACCCGTCGCCGGTCAGTTCGCTGCGGACGCGCAGCCCCTCGTAGTCGCGCGCGTCCTTGATCTCGTAGCCCTCGCGGGTCTGCAGGCGCATGGTCACCGTGACCTTGTCGCCGGCCTGCGGGGACGGCGGGTCCATGGTGATCGCGCCGCGCAACTCGCCCTGCCACAGCACACTGACGGCGACGGGCAGGGAACGGTGGCCTTCCGGGGCCTCGGCCTTCACGCGCCAGGTGCCGGGCACCGGGTCGACGATCTTCAGCGCCTCGACCGTGCCGCTGCCGCCCGCCAGCTCGAAACTCGACTTGCGGTACGTCCCCGTGGTGGGGACCTGGTGGCCGTTGGGGTCGAGGTAGGTGATCTTCACCTGGGGGTCGCCCTTGTCGACGACGATGCTGCCCACGGTCGCCAGCGGGGAGATGCCGATCTCCAGGGTGGCGGGCGGCCGCTTGCTGGGGCCCTGTTCGTGGCGCAGGCAGTGGGCGGCGGCGAAGATCTTCTCCAGCATGGGGCCGACGTCCTTGGCCCCGGAGACCTTGCCCGCGCTCGGGCGGGCGGAGGGCAGTTCGACGCAGCCCTTCTGGTATCCGCCGGCGGCGATCCGGTCGAGCTGCGCCTTGTCCGGGTCGGATCCGAAGCCGAGCGGCCAGATCTGTACGTGCTGGGCGGCGGCGTTCTCGAGCTCCTGCGTCAGCTGCTGTTCGCCCTCGTCCTTGCGGTGCGCGGGGTCGCCGTACTTGGGGCTGTCCTGGACGTCCAACTTTCCGTCGGTGAGCAGGAACAGCACGCGGGGCTGCGAAGCATCGGTGCCGGTGGTGAGGTCGTGGACTCCCTGGCGTATCGCGCTCGGGAAGTCGGTGCCGGTGCCCTCGTTCTTCGTGCGGCTGCGCAGCTTGCCGACACAGGTGCCGATCGTCTCGCGGCCCGCCGCGTCCAGCGTGGTGCGCGGGCAGACCGGGTCCACCGCGCGCTGGTCACCGGACTCGGCGGCGGCGAACCCGAAGACGGTGGCATGGGAGGACGAGGAGACGTCGCCGAGCGCGATGCGTGCGGCGGCGGCCTTCTCGGCCTTCATGTCCTCGGGCGCGAGGCTGGCGGACTCGTCCACGGCGATGGAGTAGTTGACCGCCGGGAAGGCGGGTTCGGAATCCGCCGCCGGCACCGGATCATGACCGGCGGGTGCCAGCAGGGACACGAGCACCGCCATGCCGCCCAGCGCGCCGACCGCGGCGCGGCGCACCCGCCCCTTTCCTGTCCGCCCTCTTCCCCTGACTCTTCCCACGGCCGTCCCCCTGCTTTCTTGGTTCGTCTCGGTGTCGGTACGTGCTGTGCCGCGTGTCAGCGGGCGGTCAGGCTCCAGGCCAGGGCCAGCGCCGTCGAAGGGGCGAGCGAGCCCACTCCCCAGCGGATGGCCCGGTACTTGGCGGACAGGATCGAGCTGACGTCCACGGCCTGGACGAGCAGCCATCCGGCGGGATCGCGTCCGGCGTCGGTGACGTCGGCGGACAGCCCCGCGAGGTCGCGGGGGGCCAGCAGGTCGCCGAAGTACGTCACCCCGTCCCGGCCACGGACCGTGCGGGTGCGCGGCATGAGCGCCCCGACCAGCGCGGTCACCGCGACCACCCAGAGCACGCTCGCGAGGATCAGCGTCACGTCGGCGAGCCCGCGCCAGTCGGGCGGGCCGTGCCGCCCGATCAGGAACGCGGGCAGCGCCAGCGTTCCCGAGAGCAGTACGGCCGCCTTCGCGTCGGCGCGGCCGAGGTCCTCCCTGACCGTGCTCAGCAGTCGTTCGGCGATGCGCTCCCCCCGGTCGGACCCGTGCGGACCCCCGTCCGGCACGGGCCCGACCGGGTCGGAGGAGGTGCGCGCCGGGCCGTCGCCGGTCACCGGTCCTCCTCCGCCCAGGACCATCCGTCGTCCCGGGAGCGTGCGCGGCGGCGCGGCGGTTCGGGTTCGGCGTCCTGGGGGTCGCCTGGGTAGGGTTCTCTCGCGCGGGGCCCCCGATCCGCCCGGGAGGGCGGTTCGTCCGCCACCCAGTCCGGGGTGAACGGCTCGTCGGCGGCCGGAGCCAGCTGCGGGGTCTCGCGGCGGGCGGGCAGCGAGCCGATGGGCCCCTGGAGGGGGTGGCGGCCCTGGTTGAGGAGGTTCAGGGCCTGTGTCTCCATGTCGTTGGACTGGATCTGGCCGCTGGCGACCATGGCGAAGAGCCGGTCGACGCGTTCCTTCTCGTCCTGCCGCCCCTCCTGGCGGATCTTCTCCAGGAAGTCCTTGGCCGCCTCGGGCTCGGCCGCCAGCATGTAGCTGAGCTGTTCCAGCTCGCCGCCCTGCAGCATCTTGCGGAACGCGGCCTGATGCACCCGGGTCACCTCGGCCGAGGCGTGCGCGTCCCGGATGCCGTCCATGTGCTCGATCGTCCGGTCGTCCACCCGCAGGCGGACGTACAGCCGCACCCGCAGACCGAGTTCGGTGCCCAGCTCGGCCCAGCGTCCGCCTGCACACTCCAGCGTGATGGCGCGGTCGGCCTGTTCGGCCTGGGTCACCCGGTAGGCCGAGGACACCTCGCGCAGTCGCTCCAGCACCGGGGCGGTGAGCCGCTGGGCGACGTCGGTGACGACCTCGGTGGCGGCCAGATGGGGATCGGTCACCGTCCAGTGGATGTCCACCTCGGCCTTGAAGAAGGTGGTGCCGCCGGCGGCCGGCAGCTCCATCTGAAGCGTCGTCACGTAGGTGCCGAGCGCGATCTCGCAGACGGTGTACGGCCGGGCCAGCGCCCTCTTGTCGACGTGCCGGACACCGGAGACGGTGACCACGCTGTAGCCGCCGTTGCGGTAGAACATCACCGAGGCCTTCTGGGCGCTCACCTGCGGGAATCCGCCCGTCGGCGCGTACTCCCGCAGGAAGGGACCCGCGGGCCCCGCGGCCGCCTTCCGCGCCCTCAGCCGCTCCCTCGCCTTCGCCCTCGCGTCCTGGTCCTCAGCCATGGCTGTCCTCCTCGCCCGTCCTCTCCTTCGGCGGGACGGCGAGCCACCACAGGGAGCGCGCCTGCGCGTCGGGGAGCGGATTCTCCGGATCGTTCATCATTCGGCGCAGCAGCCAGTCCAGCCGCCGTCGGTCGTTCTGCTCGGTCGCCAGCGCGGGCAGCAGCGCCGCCAGCCCCGGCCGGGTCCCTTCGGCACCGTCCCTGCGCACCGCCGAACGCAGCAGGGACTCCAGCGCGTCCAGGGCCACGTCCTTCGAGCGCGCCGTGTTCAGCGCGGTCCACATCAAGTCGGCCATGGGGAGCACGAGTTCGGGGCGGGTGACGGCGAGGGCGAGCGGCAGCGGCCAGTCGGCGCGGTCGGCCAACGGGGAGTCGGGCTCGTCGGACAGCACCTCGTCCACCGAGGTCAGGGCGAGCCGCACGGAGGTGACCAGACCGAGGTCCTGGTACGCCTCGCGCTTGTGGTGGGTCCAGTCGGCCATCCGCCGCAGCACCTTGGCACCGTCCGGGAGCGCCAGCAGCCGCACGGCGTTGAACGAGGCGACCGCCAGCTGGTCCCCGTCGTCGCGGACCCCGATCCGGGCCAGGGCGTCCAGGGCGTCTTCCGTCGTGTCCGCGGCGTTCCCGTAACCCAGCGCCATCGCCGCGGTCCAGCGCAGCGACTTCGTCCCGTACCTGCTCCAGTCGTCGACCAGCTTGCGCACCGCCTTGCGGTGCGACGCGTGACCGGCCGCCTGGTCAAGGGTGGTGGCCGCGAAGATTCTGCGGCGGGGCGTGGCCGCCTCGGCGAGCGGCCGGATCAGTTCCGCGTATCCGTGGTCGAAGTCCCGTGCGCACAGCTCCCCGGCGGCCACCGCGGCGCGCATCCACACCTGGGGGCGGGGATCGTCCGCGAGCAGCCGCAGCCAGCGCACGATCGGTGCCCGGACGGGGAAGTGCCGGTCCCAGATCTCCGTCAGCACCGCCGAAGGCAGGGCGGAGCCCCGGTACCAGATCAGCCGGGCCGGAACCTCGGTCCCGGCCACCTCGAGCCGGCCGTCGGTCAGTTCGGCGCGCGAGAGGGCGAGATCGGCTTCCGGGTCGTCGCAGAACAGCGGGCGGGCCGGGGTGTGGTCCGGATCGCACTGTACGGACAGTTCCCAGGTCAGCAGATGGGCGGCGGCGGCCACGGCGCTGTGCGAGGCGCCGCCCAGTACGGCGAGCGCGATACGGAACGCCACCGGGTGGAACAGGGCCGCCGTACCCGGCCGTCCCGCGCCGCCCTCCGGCTCGGCGGGCGGCGCCGTCAGCGCCCGGTCCACTCCGGCGAACCACTCCTGGGCCTGGTCGGCGGCGAGGCTGCGGCATCCGGCCAGCAACTCGTCCCGGGAGACCTCCCCCAGCTGGTTCCCGGCCAGCAGCGAGGCGAGCAACTCGGCCTCGGCGGGGCGCAGATCCTCCAGCCCGACCGCGTCCTTGACGTCCCGGCGGACCGCCAGTTCCTCCGCCCCTGCGAGCAGGTCCTCCAGCCGGACACCGGCGTCCGGGGCGGCGGCGACATGCTCCTCCAGCCGCTCCCGTAACCGGGTGGTGAGCAGCTCCTGGGTGGGCGCGGGAGGGCAGAGTTTGCCGTACCGCCCGGCCAGCAGCGGGTTGGCCGCCGACCCGACCGTGACGACGACCACCGCGTACGAATCGCACCGGGCCAGGACCGCGGCGAGCCCGTCGAGGTCCATCTCGTCCGGCGGCAGCGCAACGGGCCCGGTGAGGGAGAGCTCCAGCAGGTACCCGGTGCCGCGCCGCGCCTCCTCGCCCTCGCCGGCCAGGGAACCCGCCAGCTTCCTCACCCCACCGTCCGGGTCGACCCGGCGCACCCGGGATCCGGCCCCGGGCTCGGTGCCCGTGGCGTCCGCCGCGGGGCCGGTGACCTCGTCGAGGAGCGAGAGTGCGGTGCTGGTGCGTCCGGTGCCGGGGGCGGCGACGAGCACCAGCAGCCGACGGGTGCCGAGGGCCTTGCGCAGCTGTACGTATCCCCGCGGTTCCACATGGACGCGGCGGAGCCTGCGCAGTTCCTCGTCGGGCACGGGTCCGCTGCGCATCCCCGCACCGGAGTGGCGGGCATCCATCCGCAGGTGGATGTCGCCGATATGGGCGCTCTGGAAGAACGAGCGGTCGAAGCTGTTCAGGTCCCGGCCGGTGTCGAACAGCATCCGGGTGGCCCGGCGGGCCCGTGAGGCGGCGGCGAGGTCGGTGGTCCCGTCCTCGCCCTGCTCCTCGGCGAGGGGGTCGCGGGTGTGCTCCTTGAACCGCCCCGCGGCGCGCTCGCGTTCCTCCTCCTGCTTCTTCTCCTGGTCCTTCTTGACGTCGCCCTCTTCCGGGGCGTCGTTCCCGGCGGCACCCTCGTCGCCGCCGGCCTTGCCCTCGTCGGCACGGGGCGGGTCGTTCCTGGCCTTCCCGTCGGCCTCGGGCGAACGGGCGTCGGCCCCCTTCTGGGGTGCGGGCTCGGCGGCGCCGCCCGCCTGCTGATCGTCGGTCACCGCGATCAGCCCTTCCGTCGGCCGGCGTCGCCGGTGATCCGCCCGATGTGCACGGGCTGCTGGTAGACGTTGTCGCTGTGCTGCGACATGTCGCCGTGGACGGTGTACCGGGCACCGGGGCCGTCGGCCCGGTCCTCGCCGTCGGCGCCATGGGCGTCATCGACGTGATCGCTACCCCGGGCGTCATCGACGTCATCGGCACCCCGGGCGTCATCGACGTCATCGACACGGTCGGCGTCTGGTGCTGCCGGTGCGGTGGTGGGGATCTCGGGAGCGGGTCGGCCGGGAAGGTGGAACCAGGCGGTGACCTCGCCCTCCTTGAGCTCCAGGCGGGCGGAGGAGTAGTGCGCGGGCTCGATGAACTTGCCGCCGCTGCTGACCACGTCCTCGTAGAGCGACTGGGAGGTCACCAGCACGAGGTCGGCCCGCTCGGCGTCCAGCAGCCGCCGGGCAAGCGGCGAGTCGGCCAGCCGGCACGCGAGGTCGACCGCGCGCCCGCTGATGCCCCGGCCGTCGTGCCGGACAGGCCCGACGTGCATGCCCACCCGAAGCCCGAGGGGGACGCGCAGGCCGCGGTTCTCGTCCCGCAGATTCTCGTGCACCTCGACCATCCACAGGCCGAGCAGCCGGGTCACCGCGATCCGGCCGGCCACCGACAGCAGCACACCGTCGCCGCGGTCCTCCATGTGTACGGCGTCCCGCGCCACCTTGGCGTGGGTGAATGCCGCTTCCAGCACCCGGTAGATCCGCTCGCGCATGCGCTGTTTGTCGACGTCGTCGTACTCCCCGGAACGCCGGGCGTCGACGCTGATCACCAACTCGTAGCGTGCTTCGGTGAGATCCATCGCGTCGTGGTCCACCCCGTGCCCCCTTGTTCTCTCCACTTGCCGTCCCTCTCAGCGTCGGGCCCGGGACGAAGGCCGTCTGTAGCCGTTTACACACGACGAGGCGTGGGTTACGACAAGGCGTGGGTCTACTCCTGATGACCGTCCGCGAGGAGGGCGAGCAGCTCAGGGTCGAGGATCTCCACCATCCGGTTGCCGGTGCGCACGACGTGCTGGGTGCGCAGCAGCTTCAGTGCCTTGGCGACGGCTTCCCGGGGGGCTCCGATGGTGGCGGCCAGTTCGTCCTGGGCCAGCTGGACGACGGTGCCCGTGTGCGTGACGCCCGGTACGGCCGGGTTGTAGGGGCCGGAGGGCTCGGCTCTCGACAGTTCGGTGAGCCGGCTGGCCAGCCGCTGCAGCACGGTGAGCGAGGCGAGCGCGGACCGCTCCTGGTCGGCGCTGCGCAGCCGGAAGGTGAGCTGGCGTATCACCAGACCGCTGACGCGGGGGTGCAGGGCGAGGAAACGGCGGAACGCGTCCCCGGATATGACCTGGGTCTCGGTCGGACCCAGCGCGCGCACGGTGGCGCTGCGGGGATGCGGGTCCAGGGCGGCCATCTCGCCGAGCAGTTCACCGGGACCCCGCAGTCCGAGTATCAGCCGGGTGGCACCCCGGTCCGTCACCACGGAAACGGTCACCCAGCCCTGAATGATGATCAGGACGTGACTGGACCGGTCACCTTCCGTCAGAAGATGGGCATCGGCCGCGTAGTGCTTCCGGCTGCCGAGCGCCATCACGCTCTCGCGCTCCTGAGCGGTCAGAGCGCGCGCGAAAGCCAGCTCATTGCCGAGCAGTCCCATGGCCACGCCCCCCGCCGCAATCATGCCGCCTGACTTTTCAGAGGCGTTGATGGTGGCAGAGCGAAGCATTGAGGCGAGTGAATTACGCCAGATCGGCAGTACTGGTCGGTAAGTGCCGAAGTGCCAGGTGGGTCGCCCGGGGGGACCGTCCCCCGTGACGCCCCCACCACCGGTGACCGCGGCCGAACCGTCCGCCCCGACTCCCGCCCCACCGACGACCTTGAGGTCAGGACCGGCGCTCGAACGGCCGGCCCCGTCGATGAGGGGACCGGCCAGGGCGGCGGACTTGGCGAAAAATCAGGTTTCCGCCGCCGGAGGGGTGCTGGCGAGGTGGTGACGGGGTGAGGGGACGGTGTCTGCTTCTTCGCGCGTCACACCGGCTCTTCGCGCGTCACACCGGTCGGCCGGATGCTCAGCCGGCGGCCTGGCAACTGGCCGTGTTGAGGGTGAAGTTGCGCGCGGGCGAGTTGGAGCCGGTCCAGGAACCGAGGAAGCCGAAGGTGAAGGTGCCGTTCGCGGCGACGGTCTTGTTGTAGTCCGCGGCGGTGGCCGTGACGTGGGAGTCGTTCTGGGTGAAGGTGCCGTCCCACATCTGGCCCACGCGCTGGCCGTCCTTGAAGGACCAGCCGAGGCTCCAGGTGGCGAGGGCCTTGGTGGAGGTGACGGTGACGGTGGCCTGGAAGCCGTCCGGCCACTCGCTGACGATCTCGTACTTCACCCGGCAGTCGGGCGAGGCGCTCTTCGTGGAGCCCTTCGTCCCGCCCTGCTTCCCGGCCGGCGACGAGGACTCGCCCTGGGCCTCCGGATCGGAGTTGCCCGCCGGACGCGAGGTCGAGTCCGCCACCGAGGGCGAGCCGGCCGACCTCGACCCTGACCCTGACCCCGATTCCGACACTGACCCCGATTCCGACCCCGAGGGGAAGGAGGGGCCCGGGTCCGCCACGGACTGCCCGTCCGTCGACTCGCCCTGCGCGGCGCTCACGCCGCCGCCCTTCGAGCCGCCGAAGGGCATCAGCGAGACCGTGAGGGCCAGTGCGGACACGAGGACCGCCGTGACCAGGATCCCGGTCCGGCCGATCCGGGGCCGGACCGGCTTGCCCTCGTTCAGCCCCGTGTCCACCGCCGCGTCCGTGCGTCCGCCGATCATGCCGGCCTCGGCGGCCCGGCGCCGTCGTTCGAGATACGCGAGGCCGCCCCAGCCGATCACACCGCTGGAGAGCGCCGCGGGCAGCCCGCCGCCGTGCAGCCGCAGACAGGCGGCGGCCTCCGCGCACTCGACGCAGCGCGCCAGGTGCCGGGAGAGGTCCTCGGGTGTCTCGGCGGTGGGAGAGCGGGTGACCGCGTCGAGGAGCCGCGCGTAGCTGCGGCAGTAGGCGTCCATCGGCGTGTCGATGTGGTTGCGGTGGCAGCGGTCCCGGAACAGCGCCCGCACCTGGGCGAGTTCGGAGGACGCGGCCGCCGGATCGAGACCGAGCCGCCGGGCCACCGCGGACAGCGGCAGCGACTCGACCTCGGCCAGCCACAGCAGAACGGCGTCCGGCTCCTGCATGTCCCTGAGGCCGCGCAGCGCGAGCGGGCGGTGCAGCGGCGGTCCGATGTAGCGGGCGGCCTTGTCGGAGTGGAGCCACAGGCGCAGGTCGGGGTCGAGCCGATGGCCGAACCCGTTCGTCTCCCAGGCGCCGGCCACGGTGCGGACCGAGGCCAGCAGCAGCGGAATGCGGGGCAGCCTGAGCGCCCTGCGTCCGGTACCGGTAGTCTTCGATGCCGCGGTGGCGGCGCGCAGTTCGTCGATGCCGTGCGTGAACGCCTCGGTCGCCAGCAGCGTGGCCGCGGCCGAACCGGACGTGCACAGATCGGCGTAGGACAGGACCGCGTCCCAGCACTCCGAGAGCAGCGCGGCCTCGGCGGCGTTCTGGGGGGTCGGCAGGTCGGGCATGGGGGGCTCCTGCATCAACTGCTTCCAGGTGCAACGTCTAGAAACGTCTGAACAACGTGATCGTCAACTCACTCTCTGTACAAGGGAGTTGAGGCCGTCTCAACGACGGGGCCCGAGCCTTTCACGCTTTCCACACAACTGACAAGCGAGGTATTCAATTAGCGTGGCAAGCGGTTGCGGCGCCGTTCGTCAGAGCGCGCGCAGCCTCCCTCCCGCCGTATGGAAGGTGATACGGAAGGGAGGCCGATACGTCTCGATCGCCCTCGACTTTTAAGAGGTTCTACGGAACCTTCGGTCCGTCCGCTTCCACCACCGCGGGTTCCCGCGCCGGGAGGCTGTCCATGAAGGAGCTCACCGAGAAGACCGCGTGGCCGGGTCCGGGCGGGCCGTATCCGGGCGGGGAGGACAGCCCGAAGTCCTCCATGGTCGAACGGTAGGCCTCCAGCAGCCGGATGTGGTACTCCAGCGGCGCGCCCTGGGGGTTGGCCTTGCCGAGCGGGGTCGTGGGCTCCGGGCACCAGGTGGTGAAGCGGGGCGTGATGCCGTGCGACATGAAGAAACGCAGCCCCTCGGTGGTGGAGGCGATGGCCTCGTCGACGGTCGTGAAGCCGAACGGCTCCGCCATCTCCACGCCCGCCACGAAGTTGGGGATCACGTTGCGCGCGCCGAAGACCTCCGCGGAGTCGAGGATGCGCTTGTGCCACTCGTCGCGGCCGACGTAACGCTCCTTGCCCGGGCAGTACAGCTCGAAGAGCCGCCGGTCCCACACCTCGTAGTTGGGGTGGTAGATCTGCACCCCGTAGTCCTTGAACCGCTGTACGTCGTCGCGCGGCAGCGCCTGCGCGACGACCTTGCCGATCCAGCGCCCCGGGAAGCGCTCCTCGATGGCCTTGGCGTAGTGCCCGTAGAAGTCGGCCTCGTCGCGCCCCTGCAGCTTCGAGGTGATCGCGCCGCCGGTCAGGGTGTACGCGGTGGAGACCTTCGCCGTGTCGTACCGGTCGATGATCTCCAGGGCTTCGAGGACCTCCTCGACGTCCTTCACCCCGGTGTACGGGCGCCCCGCCGCCTTGTGCTGGCGCCAGTTGTGGTTGATGTCGCAGTACTGGCACTCCTCCTTGGCACCGAAGTACTGGCAGACCCGGAAGACGGTGAGGTAGATCAGATAACCCCACTGGATAGTGGGAGCGACCTCCATCACGGACTTCCCGTTGGAGAGCGTGTGCCGGTAGTACTCGGGCATCGGCGGCACGCCGACGTCGGCGATGCGCTTCCCGTCGAGGTAGAGCCCGAGCATCCCCTCCTCGTCGGCGGCGACGCGGTAGGGCGAGGCGGGGTTGACCCGCACGGAGACGACCGTCCGCCGCAGGTCGTACGGCCCGCCCGTGAGGATGATCTCCTCGGGCGGGCGGCGCAGCGCGGCCTCGCCGAGCTCGGGCAGGGTGCCGTGGTCGAAGGAGAAGATGAAGTACGACTTCGGCTTGACGTCACCGTCCTCGTTGTCGGAGAGCGCCGACTCGTCGAAGGCCACACCTCCGCGAAGCAGGTCCTCCTTGAAGACGGCCTCCCGCGGTACGTGCGGGAACCGTTCCATCAGATCCTCGACCAACGCGGTGCGGCTGCCGACCATCCCGTTCTCCTCGCTCCCGACCCGTTCTCGACTCGTTCAAGTCTCCGTGCTCGACTCCTCACGGTATGCCCCTGCCTGCGCGTCACCCGTGCCGGGTCCCCTCGCGGCGCGCGATGCACAAAGGAGGAGCCACGTCCGGCGGCAGCGCGGGGTCCGGGGCGCAGCCCCGGGCCGAGTCCAGGGCGCAGCCCTCAGCGCAGGTCCAGGGGGCTGGTCCAGGGGGCTGGTCCAGGGGGCTGGTCCGGGGCAGAGCTCCGAGAGCCCGTCCGAGGACGAGCCCGAGAGCGGACTCGGGGCGGAGCCCCGGGTTGAGGTCGGGGGCGCAGCCCCGAGAACAGGCCCGGAGCGCAGCCCCCGGCGGGGTCCCACGGGTGCAGCCCCGGCCGGGGGTTGGGGGCGCAGCCCCAACTGGGGGCCGGGGGCGCAGCCCCGAACGGGGTCCCACGGGCGCAGCCCCGGGCAGGGGTTGGGGCGCAGCCCCGAGCGGGGGTTGAGGCGCAGCCGCAGACGAGGTCCCACGGGCAGAGCCGCGAGCGGGGGCCGGGGGCTCAGCCCCCGGGGGATGGGACGGGTAGGGGCGGCGGGGGCGAGAAAAACCCGGCGTCCGCGTCACACCCCGTTCCAACACCCCCACATCCACGTCACACCCCGTTCCAACACCCCCACATCCACGTCACGCCCCCCGTTCCAGCACCCCCACATCCACCCCGAACTCCACCCCCTCCCCCGCAGCGACCCGCTCCGCCTCCGAGAGGACCGTGAGGCCCAGGCGGGTGAGTTCGTTGCCCTGGGAGCCGGCGAGGTGGGGGGTGATGAAGGCGTTGGAGAGGTCGTAGAGAGGGGAATCGGGCGGCAGCGGCTCGGGGTCGGTGACGTCGAGGATCGCGCTCAGTCGCTCGGCCCGCAGCTCCTCGATCAGCGTGTCATGGTCGACGAGTGAACCCCGCGCGGTGTTGATGAGAACCGACCCGGTCGGCATCAGACCGAGCTCGCGGCGGCCGAGCAGGTGCCGGGTCGCGGGCGTCTGAGGGGCGTGGACGGTGACGACGTCGCTGGTGGCGAGCAGGTCGTCGAGCGGGAGGAGCGGAACCCCCAGCTCGGCCGCCCCGGCCTCGTCGACGTACGGGTCGGTGAGACTCACCCTCAGATCGAAGGGGCGCAACAGTTCGATCACGCGGCGGCCGATGCGGGACGCACCGATGACACCCACGCGGCGGCCGTAGTTGCCGATGCCGGGAACGAGGGCCCAGCCGGGCAGGGACCGCCGCGCGCGCAGGCGGTCGCGGTGGCCGAAGAGGTCCTTGCCGGCGAGAAGGATCATGGCGAGGGTGTACTCGGCCACGGGCAGCGCGTTGGCATCGGCGGCCGAGGACACCAGGAGGCCGCGGTCCCAGACCGCCGGTGTGGTGAAACCCTTCACCGAGCCCGCGGAGTGCAGCACGGCACGCAGTTTCGGCGCCGCGTCCAGCGTGGCCACATCCAGCCGCGGGCAGCCCCAGCCGGTGATCAGGATCTCCGTCCCGCCGAGCGCCTCGCGGACACGCGGTTCCGAGAAGTCCTCGGCCACCAGCACGGGATCGATGTCCACGACCTCGCGCAGTCGGGCCATGACCTCGGGCGGAAAGATCTGCGGCACGTTCTCGGCGGACATGGCGAACATCGCCACGGGACGCTCGGGCAAGGAGTCAACCCTCCGGCTCGGTGACTACGGACGCGGCGACGGCAAGCGCTCTCTACCGTAACCGTTGGGTGTCGCCGCGCGACAGAGGCCGTGGGTGGGACCGCCACGCTGAGCGTGGCCAGGGCCGGAACACCGGACCGACGGACTCCCGAGGTAGTTTCCAGCAGTGGCCACCGCACGGCCGCGCACGGCGACTTCCCGGGGAGGGACGACAGGGATGACAGAGACCCTGACCAACTGGGCCGGCAACATCACGTACACCGCCGAGGAACTGCACCGCCCGCACACGCACGACGCCCTCGCGGCGCTCGTCGCGCAGAGCGCACGCCTCCGCGTCCTCGGCAGCGGGCACTCGTTCAACAAGATCGCCGAGCCCGGCGACGACGGCGTACTGGTCTCGCTCACCGCGCTGCCCCCGACCGTGGACGTCGACTCGACCGCCCGTACGGTACGGGTCGCGGGCGGCGTCCGGTACGCCGAACTCGCCCGCCAGGTGCACGAACACGGGTTCGCCCTGCACAACATGGCCTCCCTCCCGCACATCTCCGTGGCGGGCTCGGTGGCGACCGGCACCCACGGCTCAGGCGTCACGAACGGCTCCCTCGCCTCCGCCGTGCGCGAGGTCGAGATCGTCACGGCGGACGGCTCGACCGTCACGATCGGCCGCGACGACACCCGCTTCGACGGCGCCGTGACCTCCCTCGGCGCACTCGGTGTCGTCACCGCCCTCACCCTCGACCTGGAACCGGACTTCGAGGTGAGCCAGCACGTCTTCACCGAACTTCCCCTCGCGGGGCTCGACTTCGAGAAGGTGGCGGCGACGGCGTACAGCGTGAGTCTCTTCACCGACTGGGCAAGTCCGGGCTTTCGGCAGGTGTGGCTCAAGCGCCGCACCGACCAGCCGCTGCCCGACTTCCCCTGGGCCGCGCCCGCCACCGAGGCGATGCACCCCGTGCCGGGCATGCCCGCCGAGAACTGCACCCAGCAGTTCGGAGTGCCCGGACCGTGGCACGAGCGACTGCCGCACTTCCGGGCGGAGTTCACCCCGAGCAGCGGGGCCGAACTGCAGTCGGAGTACCTGCTGCCGCGCCCGCACGCGCTCGCGGCACTGCACGCCCTCGACGCGATCCGCGAGCACATCGCGCCGCTGCTCCAGATCTGCGAGGTACGCACCGTGGCCGCCGACCGGCAGTGGCTGAGCCCCGCCTACGGTCGGGACACCGTGGCCCTGCACTTCACCTGGGTCGAGGACACGGCGGCCGTCCTGCCGGTGGTGCGTCGGGTCGAGGGGGCGTTGGAGCCGTTCGATCCCCGGCCGCACTGGGGCAAGGTGTTCACCACGCCCGGGGAGGTGCTGCGCGGGCGCTACCCGCGGCTGGACGACTTCAGGGCCCTGGCCGAAACCATGGACCCGGCGGGCAAGTTCACCAATCGCTTCGTGCGGGACTTTGTTCAGCCCCTTTCCTAACCCCTTGTCGAACCTCCTCGCCAGGCCATAGCCTTGCGGCGCGCCGGGACCGCCCAGGGCCTGTCCGGCGGATCAGGTCGCAGGAAACGGGCGGTGCCTCATCGACGCTGGCGAGTGGGGCTTGGTGCGTGCAGCTGCAAGGCGGAGGAGGGCGTCGACGCGAAGCGTCGGCAACCGACGACAACGCCGCGGATGTGCGTGCCAAGCCCCACGTCTGCGGCATGATCCGCCGGACAGGCCCTAGCCCCGCTGTGCGGTACGGAGGACCGAGGTGGCCAAGCAGGCGAAGCGGACGTCGCGCGACATCCGCACCGCGAACCGCTATGAGGTGCTGCGTCAGATCATCGCCGCGTCCCCCACCTCACGACAGGAGTTGGCGGCGGCCACCGGGCTGAGCCTGGCCACGGTCGCCACGCTCGTCGGTGAACTGCTCGACCTCGGGATGCTGACCGAGGTCGGGTTCGAGGACTCCGCGGGGGGCCGCCCCCGGGGACTCGTGGCCGTCAACGCGTCGGGAGGCGCGTTGATCGGCGTCGACATCGCGGAGACGTACGTCCGCGTGGAGCTGTTCGACCTCGCGCTGAACGTGCTCGCCCGCGCCGCCGAGGACATGCGCCCCGGCGAGAGCCGCCCGGAGCAGGTCGTCGGGCATGTCGCCGCGGCCGTCGGCTCGGTGGTCACGCAGGCCGGGATCGAGGGCGCGCGCGTCCTGGGCGTCGGGGTCAGCGTGCCGGGCCAGGTGGACCGCGACACCGGCATCTCCGAGTACGCGCCGAACTGGGACTGGCACGACGTGCCGCTGCTCGACCTGCTGGCCGAGCACATCGCCTACCCCCTCTACCTCGACAACCCGCTGCGCGCCTGCGCGGTCGCCGAGCTGTGGTTCGGCGCGGCCCGCGGTCGCGGGGACGCCGTCGTCGTCAACCTGGGCACGGGGGTCGGCGCCGGGCTCGCGCTCGGCGGCGGGCTGCACCGCGGGGTGAGCAACAGCGCGGGCGAATGGGGCCATACGACGCTGGTCCTTGACGGGCGGCCGTGCCACTGCGGCAACCACGGCTGTGTGGAGACGTACGTCGGCGCGCCCGGAATCATGCGGAACCTGCGGGAGTCGAGCCCGGACAGCCCGCTGCTGCATCCAGACGACCAGACCGCCACCATCGACGCCCTGTCCCGCGGGGTCGCCGCCGGCGACCCGGCGGCGCTCCAAGTCGTCCGGGACACCGCCCGCTATCTCGGCGCGAGCATCGCGGACCTGATCAACCTCCTCAACCCCGAAGTCGTCGTGCTCAGCAGCTGGGTGGCCGCCACGCTCGGCGAGCCGCTCCTGCGCGAGGTGCGCGAGGCCGTCGCCCGGCACGCGCTGCGGCGGCCGCTGGCCGCCACCGAGATCGTCCTCTCCCCCATCCCCACCGACCCGGTCTGCCTGGGCGCCGCGACCTTCGCCCTGGAGGGCGCCCTGAACTCGGTGGGCCACAAGCCCGCCGGCAGCAGGAGCATCGCGCGCCGCACCGCCCTCTAGGGGGCCGTGGGCCGACGGGCCGACGGTCCGCCAACTCGCCCTGCGCACACCTCTGTTCGACCCACCGAACCGCAGACAACGCTTCGAACAGACTTCGTCCAACCCCTTGCCGAAGCCTTAACAGAAGGTTAGCGTCCCGCACCGCACAGCGATTTCGAGCCGCAGCCGTACAAGAGACAAGGACGTCACCATGTCGGCAATGAGCAGCAACTGGGACCGTCGATCCGTCCTGCGGGCCGCCGCGGGGCTGGCCGCGCTGGGGCCGCTGGCCGCGTGTGGAAGCAACAACGGGCGGTCCGGGGGCGGGAGTTCGGGCAAGTCCATCAAGCAGTACTTCCACGCGTACGGGGAGGCCGGCGTCGAGGACGCTCTCAAGCGGTACGCGAAGGGCTACGACAAGGCCGCGGTGAACACGCAGTGGATCACCAGCGCGGACTACGAGAGCAAGCTCTTCTCCGCGCTGCTCACCGACAACGCCCCCGACGTGTTCGAGTTCCACCCGCAGATCCAGCTCATCAAGAGCGGTCAGGTGGCGGACCTGAGCGACATCATCGATCCGGTCAAGTCCGACTTCAACCCGGCCGACATCGCCTCGCACACGGTGGACGGGAAGATATACGGCGTCCGGATGATCGACGACCCGCAGTTCTTCTTCTACCGCAAGTCCGTGCTGGAGAAGGCGAAGATCCAGCCGCCGACCACGCTGGACGAACTGATCGAGGCCGCGGCGAAGCTCACCACCGGCAAGGTCAAGGGCCTGTTCATCGGCAATGACCTGCACGCCGTCATCAACCCGCTGATCTGGTCGTCCGGCGCCGACACCCTCGACGCGAAGAACCAGATCGCGTACCACACGGAGGGCGTCAAGGAGGGCATCAAGAAGATGCGCCAGCTGTTCACCAGCGGCCACCTTCTCCTCGACGCCCCGACCGACTACTGGGACCCCTCCGCCATCGTGCAGGGTCTGACCCCCATCCAGTTCTGCGGTATGTGGGCCATGCCGGTCATGCAGAAGGCGCTCGGCGACGACCTCGGGATCTTCCCCTTCCCGAAGGTCACCGACTCCGGCAAGCAGTCGGTCGTCAACGGCGGCTGGTCGATGTTCGTCAACGCCAAGGGCAAGAACGTCGACCTGGCCAAGGAGTACGTGAAGTGGCTGTGGATCGACCAGAAGAAGTACCAGGAGGACTTCGCGCTGTCGTACGGCTTCCACATCCCGCCGCGCGCCTCGATCGCCGCGTCCGCCACCAAGCTCAAGACGGGCCTGCCCGCTGAGGGCGTCAAGCTCTTCAACGACTTCGGGCACTTCGACAACATCGGCTGGACCCAGGCCATGATCACCGCGCTGGAGGACGTCTTCGCCAACTGCGTCCGCAAGAACGGTGATCCGGAGGCCGAGCTCTCCAAGGCCGACAGCACCGTCAACCGCGAGCTCAAGAAGCTCTTCGGATAGGCCGGGACGGAGACAGACGGACGGGTAGCGACATGTCGACCACCACCACGCGCGGTGTCGCGCGCCCCGCCTCGGCCAAGGCCTCACCGGCCAGGCCGCGGCGGGGGCTGCGAGGCAGCAGCACCTTCAACTTCTGGCTCTTCACGAGCCCTTTCCTCATCGGCCTGACGGTCTTCGTCTATGTGCCGATCGGCTGGAGCCTCTGGCTGAGCTTCTTCGAGGCGCGCTTCACGGTGACGCCGAGCAAGTTCGTCGGCTTCGACAACTACTGGCAGATGCTGCAGGACAGCAAATTCACCGGTTCGCTCGTCACCTTCACCGTGTTCGCCGTCTTCATCGTGCCCGCCACCTGGGCGCTGTCGCTGGGTCTCGCCCTGCTGGTGAACCGGCTGCGCTTCATGAAGGCGTTCTTCCGCTCCGTCTTCTTCCTGCCGACCGCGTGCAGTTACGTCGCCGCCGCGCTGATCTGGAAGATGTCGATGTTCAGCGGGGTCCGCTTCGGCCTGATGAACACGATCCTCGGCTGGTTCGGCGTCGAGAACATCGCCTGGCTCGCCAACCCCGATCCGCCCTGGTACTGGCTGGTCATCGTGACGCTGCGGCTGTGGCTGCAGGCCGGTTTCTACATGATCCTGTTCCTCGCGGCGCTGCAGAACATCCCGCCCGAGCTGTACGAGGCCGCCGCCATCGACGGCGCCAAGCCCGGCTGGCAGACCTTCCGCTACATCACCCTGCCGCAGCTGCGGGCCACCTCGACCGCGGTGATCCTGCTGCTGGTCATCGCCGCCTACCAGGCCTTCGACGAGTTCTTCAACCTATTGGCGAAGACGACCTGGGGCCGGCCGCCGCTCGTCGAGCTGTACTACACCGCGCTGGGCGAGAGCCAGGACTACGGCGAGGGCAGCGCGGGCGCGGTGATCCTCACCCTGCTGATCCTCATCGTGACCCTGGCGCAGGGCAAGTTCCTGGGCTTCGGAAGGAGTGACGACAAGTGACCGCCACCGTGCCTCCCGTCACTCCGGTCGACAAGCCACGCCGTATCAAGCGCGGCAGCGTCATCGGCAACACCGGCCTGTACGTCTCCATCGGCGTCGCCGCCCTGCTCTTCCTGGTCCCCTTCTATCTGATCGCCCGCAACGCGCTGTCGACGGACCCCGAAATCACCGGCGAGAACTGGAAGTTCTTCCCCACGAACCCCCAGTGGAGCAACTTCACCGAGCTGTTCCACGACACGACGGTCGATTTCGGCCGTTCGCTGTTCAACTCGGCGGTCGTCGCCGTACTGATCACCGTGGGCACCCTGCTGGTCTGCTCGCTCGCCGGCTACGGCCTGGCCCGTATCCCGTACAGGCACGCCAACAAGATCTTCTACCTGGTCCTGGGGACCCTGATGGTGCCGCCCGCCGTCACCTTCGTCCCGAGCTTCGTGCTGGTCTCCTCGCTGGGCTGGGTGGACAGTTACCGGGGTCTCGTCATTCCGGTGCTCTTCAGTGGTTTCGCCTGCTTCCTCTTCCGGCAGTACTTCCTGGGGTTCCCCAAGGAGCTGGAGGAGGCGGCGCGCGTGGACGGGCTCGGCTACTGGGGCGCGTACTGGCGCATCGTCGTACCGAACTCCCTGAACTTCTTCGCCGCCATCGCGACCATCACCTTCATCAGCGGCTGGAACGCCTTCCTGTGGCCGCTGGTCATCGGTCAGGACCCGAGCGCCTGGACCGTGCAGATCGCGCTCTCCTCGTACATGACCAACCAGACCGTCAACTACCACCTGATCTTCATGGCCACCGCCATTTCCATCCTGCCCCTGGTGTTCGTGTTCCTCTTCCTCCAGCGCTGGCTGGTGCAGGGGGTCGCGCAGACCGGCATCAAGGGCTGATCGACAAGCTCGACGGGCACCAAGGGACGATCTAGGAGACCGATGTCTTTCCGCACGACTTCCGCCATTGACTACGTCGAGGACGTCTCGCCGGGCAGCGGGGCGCTCCCGCCACGCGCCCGTTACGCGTCCTCGGACGCGCGGTCCTTGTCACTGAACGGCAGTTGGCGCTTCCGTCTGTCCCCCACCGCCGACGCCGAGGACGACTCGTTCGCGGCGGAGGGGTTCGACGCCGGGGACTGGGCCGAGGTGTCCGTCCCCGGCCACTGGGTCCTCCAGGGGCACGGCTCACCGATCTACACCAACCACCTCTACCCGTTCCCGGTCGACCCGCCGCGCGTGCCGACCGGGAACCCGACCGGCGATCATCTGCACACCTTCGACCTGCCGTCCGACTGGCCCTCGGACGGCGGGGCGGTGCTGCGCTTCGACGGGGTCGAGTCCTGTGCCCGGGTCTGGCTGAACGGCACGGACATCGGGGAGTTCAAGGGCTCGCGGCTGCCGCACGAGTTCGCGGTCGGCCATCTGCTGAAGCCGGGCGGCAATGCGCTGGCGGTCCGTGTCCACCAGTGGTCGGCAGGCTCGTACCTGGAAGACCAGGACCAGTGGTGGCTGCCGGGCATCTTCCGGGACGTCACGCTCCTGCACCGCCCGGCGGGCGGCGTCCTCGACTTCTTCGTGCACGCCTCGTACGACCACGTCGAAGGCCTCGGGACCCTGCGCGTCGACTCCGACGTCGACGGCCGGGTCACCGTGCCCGCCCTCGACATCGATGTCGCGACCGGCGAGTCGGTCACCGTCCCGGTACGGCCGTGGACGGCCGAGACACCCCGGCTGTACGACGGTGTGCTCGCGACCGAGGGCGAGCGCGTCCCGCTGCGCGTCGGCTTCCGCACGGTCGCCCTGGAGGACGGCCTGATCAAGGTCAACGGCACGCCGCTCCTCTTCAAGGGTGTCAACCGGCACGAGTGGCACCCGGAGCGGGGCCGCGCCCTCGACCTGGAGACCATGCGCGAGGACGTGCTGCTGATGAAGCGGCACAACATCAACGCGGTGCGCACCTCGCACTATCCGCCGCACCCCGCCTTCCTCGACCTGTGCGACGAGTACGGCCTGTGGGTCGTCGACGAGTGCGACCTCGAGACGCACGGCTTCACCGAGCAGGCCTGGCGCGACAACCCGGTCGACGACGAGCGCTGGACCCCGGCCCTGCTCGACCGCGCGGCCCGCATGGTCGAGCGCGACAAGAACCACCCCTCCGTCGTCATCTGGTCCCTCGGCAACGAAGCCGGCACCGGGCGGGGACTGACCGCGATGGCCGAGTGGATCCGCGGCCGGGACGGCTCACGGCTCATCCACTACGAGGGTGACATCGACTGCCGTGACACGGACGTCTACTCGCGGATGTACGCCGACCACGCCGAGGTCGAGAGGATAGGCCGCGGGTTGGACGGCGGCACTCACAAGCGCCGCGGACTCCCCTTCATCCTCTGCGAGTACGGGCACGCCATGGGCAACGGGCCCGGCGGGATCGCCGACTACCAGCACCTGTTCGAGTCGTACGACCGCATCCAGGGCGGCTTCATCTGGGAGTGGATCGACCACGGCATCAAGGACGAGCGGTACGGGTTCGCGTACGGCGGCGACTTCGGCGAGGAGCTGCACGACGGGAACTTCGTCTGCGACGGACTGCTCTTCCCGGACCGGACCCCGTCCCCCGGCCTGGTCGAGTACAAGAAGGTGATCGAGCCCGTCCGGATCGTCGGATGGGGGTCCCCCCTGCTCGAGCGGAGCCGAGAGCTTGGGGGAGGGGCGGACGGGACCGTGCGGGTCACCAACGCGTACGACTTCGCCGATCTGTCCGCGCTGGCCTTCGAGTGGTCCTTCCAGGTCGACGGGGAGACCGTCGAGGCGGGCGTCCTGCCGGTGCCGGAGCTCGCCCCGGGTGAATCCGCGGACGTGAAGCTGCCGGACCCGCCGGCCGACCCACGGGACGGGGAGACCCAGTGGACGGTACGGGCGACGCTCGCGGCCGACACCGTGTGGGGGCCGAAGGACCACCTGGTGGCCTGGGCGCAGTTCCCGCTCTCGGCACGGCCGTTGACCGCCGTGGCGCAGAGCGACGGACCGGTCCTCGGCAAGGGGCAGATCACCCTGGGCCCGGCGGCCTTCGACGCCCGTACGGGCGCGCTGCGGTCGATCGGCGGGGTCGATGTCAGGGGGCTGCGTCTGGACGTGTGGCGTGCGCCGACCGACAACGACAACGGGGCGGCCTGGCAGCCGGATCTGCGCTACGGCCCGCTGTGGCGCGAGCTCGGCCTGCACCGGATGCAGCACCGGCTGGAATCGGTGGAGTTGGGCGACGACGCGCTGACCGTACGGACCCGGGTGGCGCCCGCCGCCCGCGAGGTGGCCCTGCGCACGGTCTACCGGTGGACGTCCGACGGAACACGGCTGCGGCTGACCGTGTCAGTGGCGCCCGAAGGCGACTGGACGCTGCCGCTGCCCCGGCTCGGGATCAGGCTGGGGCTCGCGGGCTCGGTGGACGGGGCGAGGTGGTTCGGCGGCGGTCCCGGCGAGGCCTATCCGGACACCAAGTCGGCCTCAATGGTGGGGCATTGGGAGTCGACCATCGACGGACTCCAGACGCCGTACGTCCGTCCGCAGGAGAACGGCGCCCGGGCCGACGTCCGCTGGGTGGAGATCGGCGGGCTGCGGGTCGAGGGCGAGCCGGAGTTCTGGTTCACCGCACGCCGCTGGACGTCGGAACAGCTCGACGCGGCCGAGCATCCGACCGATCTGAAGGCCGGTGACACCGTCTGGGTCAATCTCGACCACGGGCAGCAGGGCATCGGCTCGCAGTCGTGCGGTCCGGGCGCGCTTCCGCAGTACCAACTGCGTCCCGCGCCCGCCGAATTCACGTTCCTCTTCTCGGAGATCCATGGCTGACACCCTCACGAGGACCGCGGCCGGTCGGCTCTTCAGCCGACCGGCCGCGGTCGCGTCGTGTATCGGATTCGTCCTCATCGGCATGCTGCAAGCGCTCTACGGCCCGGCGGTCCCGGGCCTGCGCGCGCAGTACGGCCTCTCCCCCTCGGCGGCGGGCCTCGGTCTGAGCCTGCACTTCACCGGCGGGGTCGCGGGTGTCCTCGCCTTCAACGCGATCCACTCCCGGATCTCCAACAGGGCGCTCCTGTCGGTCAGTTACGCGCTGATGGCGGCGGATGGCGCGGGCTTCGCGCTCGCTCCGAACTGGCCGCTCGCGCTCGCCGCCGCCTTCCTCGGCGGCCTCGGCTTCGGCGGCATCGACTACGGCCTCAACCAACTGTTCGCGGTCGGTTTCGGCGACCGGTCGACGGCCATGCTGAACGTCCTCAACGCGCACTTCGGCATCGGCGCGGTCCTCGGCCCGGCGCTGGTCGCGTGGCTGGGCCCCGGCGACTACCCGTACGCCTTCGGGGTGTGCGCGGTGCTCGCCGGGGCGCTGATCCTGTGCACGGGAGGGGTACGCAGCGAGGCACCGCCCGCCTCCCCGGCCGAGCGGCCCGCCGCTTCCGGTGGCCTGCTCTCCCGCGTCCTGGTGGGCTTCCTGCTCCTCTACATCCTGAACGTCGGCGTCGAAGCGGGCGTCGGCGGCTGGGAACCCACCCACCTGGAGACCGTCGGCTACAGCGCGACGGTCGCCGCCTCCGCCACCTCCCTCTACTGGCTGATGATGACCGCGGGCCGCTTCCTCGTCGTCCCCCTCACCCTGCGGTACGCACCGGAGCGCATCCTCGCCGTCTGCGCGGCCGGGATGACCGCCTGCCTGCTGCTGGCGCTGATACCGGGCGCGGCCCCGGCGGCGTACGCCGGTGTGGGTCTGTTCATCGCGCCCGTCTTCCCGACCGGCCTGCCGTGGCTCAACCGGGCCCTCCCCCGGGCGAAGCGGGCCGGGGCCTGGGTGATCGCGGCCTCGATGATCGGTGGGGTGGCGGCTCCCCCGCTGCTCGGCGTGGGCATCGAGGCGTCGGGCATCCACGCCGTCCCCTGGCTGCTGACCACCTTGTCCGCGGCCTCGCTCGTGGCCACCGTGTGGCTGATCGCACTGACCCGGAAGGCGTCCGTATGAGCGGCAGCATCCAGGTCCGGGGGCTCTCCCGGACCTTTCACACCACCGTGCGCCGCCCGGGCTTCGCGGGCGCGCTCAAGTCCCTCGTCAAGCCCGAGCGGGTCGCGAAGGAGGCCGTCTGCGACGTCACCTTCGAGGTGGCGCCCGGCGAACTGCTCGCGCTGCTCGGCCCGAACGGCGCCGGCAAGTCCACCACCATCAAGATGCTCACCGGCATCCTCACCCCGACCTCCGGCGAGGCGCGCGTCGCGGGCGTCGTCCCGTACCGGGAGCGCGAGCGCAACGCGCGCAACATCGGGGCGGTCTTCGGACAGCGCACCCAGCTGTGGTGGGACCTGCCGGTGCGCGAGTCCTTCGCGATCCTGCGGGACATCTACGGGGTGCCGGAGCGAGAACACCGCGTCCGGCTTGGCGAGTTCGACGAACTGCTCGACCTCTCCTCCTTCTGGGACACCCGCGTACGCCATCTCTCCCTCGGCCAGCGGGTGCGCTGCGACCTCGCCGCCGCGCTGCTGCACGACCCGCCCGTGGTGTTCCTCGACGAGCCCACCATCGGCATGGACGTGGTCGTCAAGGAACAGGTGCGCGGCTTCCTCAAGCACCAGGTGGAGGAGCGCGGCCGGACCGTGCTGCTCACCACGCACGACATGACGGAGGTCGAGCGGCTCGCCGAGCGGGTCGTCCTCGTCAACCACGGGCGGCTCGTCCTCGACGGCACGCTGGACGAGATCAGGCGCAGGTTCGGCTCGACCTGGCAGGTGCGGGCCACGCTCGCCGATCCGCAGGCGGCGATCGCCCCGCCGCCGGGCATCGCACTGCTGCGCCGCGAGGGCCCCCAGGTGGTGTTCGGGCCGGACGGGCCGGGCGCCCCGACGGTTCACCAGGCGCTCAAGCAGGTCGTCGAGCGGTACGAGGTGACCGACCTCGCGATCGACGAGGCGGACCTGGAGGACGTGATGCGGGCGGCGTACGTCCAGGCGGAGGCCGCGTGAGCGCGACCGTCCCCGGCGGCTGGCGGGCCGCCCGAGTCACCCCGCTCGGCGAGCTGCACACCCCGCCCCGGATGACCGCCGCGCTGCTGCGCCTCGTCGTGCAGGTGGTGCTGGTGGCCTCGCTGTGGCGCGGCCTGTACGCGACGACCGGCACCACCGCGGGCCTCACCCGCGACCAGGCCGTCACCTACGCCGTGCTCGCGGTACTGGCCACCCGGATCCGGGCGTTGGACCAGTACTCGGGCCGGGACACCGTCCAGCAGCACATGCACTTCGGCACCATCGTGTACTGGTATCTGCGCCCGCTGCCCCCGCAGCGCTACTACGCGCTGCGGGCGCTCGGCGAACAACTCTACGGATTCGTCTGGGCGTCGACCGGATACGCGGCGTGTCTGGCCGCCGGGGTCGTGCGGCCGCCCGGGTCGGCGGCCGTGGCGGCGGTGTTCGGGCTGAGCGTGCTGCTCGGCCAGTGGGTCCTTTACTACGTGATGCTGGTCATCGACCAGCTGTGCTTCTGGACGCTCCGCAACGGCGCCGCGATCCTGATCCTGGTCTTCGCGCAGAACCTGCTGTCCGGGGTGTACGCGCCGCTGTGGTTCTTCCCCGGCTGGTTCATCACGCTCAGCCGCTTCCTGCCCTTCCAGGCGACGCTGAGCGTGCCGCTGTCGCTCTACGTGGGACGGATCCCGTTGTCGCAGGCGGGTCCCCAACTCGCCCTGCAGGCCGCGTGGGTGGTGGCTCTCGCCCTGTTCACCCGGCTGCTGTGGCGCCGGGCCGCCCGGCGCGTGATCTCGCAGGGAGGCTGAGCATGACGGACGGACTGAACATGACGGACAGGCTGAACAGGACGGACAAGCTCAGCACATCACTGAAATCCCTGCGGATCGTGTGGCGGATCACGCGTCTCAACTTCCGCGCACAGCTGGAGTACCGCTCCGAGTTCCTGCTGATGATCGCGATCGGCGCGATCTGGCAGGTGTCGGTGATCGTCTTCGCTACGGTGCTGCTCACCCGGTTCACCGGGATGGGCGGCTGGGCGAGCCAGGACGTGCTGCTGATCGCGGCGACACGGATGCTTGCGCACGGTCTGTTCGTGCTCTTCCTGGGCCGGGTGCACGGACTGGCCCGGCACATCCAGGAGGGCGTGATCGACACGTACCTGGTCCGCCCGATGCCGGTCCACCGGCAACTCCAGCTCTCCGTCTTCCCCACGAACGCGATCGGCGACCTGACGGTGGCGACCGGTCTGATGGTGGGCGCGCTGACCCGCAGCCAGCTGGACTGGAACGCGGCCCGGATCTCGTACCTCGTCGTCTGTGTCCTGGGCGGGATGCTCCTGGAGGCGGCCCTGTTCACGGCGGTGGCCTGCGCCTCGCTGCGCTTCCCGGCCGCCGACTACTGGGGGCGCTGGCTGGAGGAACTGCTCGGCACGTTCGGCAGCTATCCGCTCAATGTGCTGCCGCGCGCGGTCGGCGGTTTCCTCACCTTCGGGCTGCCGCTGGCCTTCGTCGCCTACTTCCCGGCCGCCGTACTGACCGGCCACGGCGGCGACTCGGGGGTGCCGTACTGGCTGGCGGCGGCCTCACCGCTGGTGGGGCTGCTCGCCTATCTGGGCGCGCGGCTGCTGTGGCGCTGGAGCCTCGGTCACTACTCCGGGGTCAACGGCTGACGACCGGTGGCGCCGGCCCCGTCCGTACGGGGTCGGCGCACCGGGGTGAGCAGGGCCAGTACGGCGACGAGCAAGCAGCAGACGCCCGCGACCACGCCCACCACCGCCGTGCCGTGGCGCCCCGCGGCCCAGGTGAGGACGGCCGCGCCGGCCGGGGCCGCCGAGTAGTGCAGGGTCCAGAACGCCGAGGTGACCCGCCCGAGCAGATGCTCCGGAGTCACCTCCTGCCGCAGCGACATGGAGCACGTGCCCGCCACGCTCCCGAAGCCCAGGAAGACCGCGGTCAGGGCGGCGACGGCCGGCACGCTGTGGGCCCAACCCACGCCCGCCAGCGCGCATCCGCACACCGCCACCGACCCGATCCAGGTCGGGCCGAAGCCCAGGCGCCGGCGCACCCGGGCCACCAGGAGCGCCCCGGCGATCGTGCCGAGCGCACCGGCCGCGAACACGGTGCCGACCGCGGCGTCGTCGCGGCCGAGATCGTGCTTGAGGTGGTAGATCAGCAGGTCGTTCAGGCCGAGGGTCAGGAAGCTGAAGAAGGACAGCAGGACGGTCAGCACGCGCAGCACCGGGTGCCGGACCAGGAAGGACACCCCGGCGAGCAGATCCGTCCGCAGCCGCCGGACCGCTCCCGCTCCGGCCGCGGCTCCCGGTGCGGGGCGTGTGGTGCCCTTGAACCGTACGAAGCCGACGCAGACGGCCGACACGCCGAAGCTCGCGGCATCCACGCCGACGGCGGCGGCCGGGCCGAACCACGCCGCCACCAGCCCCGCGCACACCGGACCGGCCACCCCGGCCGCCGCCGCGGTCGCGTTCAGCCTGCCGTTGGCCTCCGTGATCCGCTCGACGCCGACGAGGTTGCGGACGACGGTGACGTAGGCGACGGAGAACAGCATGCCGACGGCCTCGCACAGCGGCAGGACCACGTAGAGCAGCCAGATCCGCGGTCCGAAGACCCAGACCAGCGGAATGACCGCGTACAGCGCCATGCGGAGCAGATCGCAGGTCACGAGCAGTTTCCTGCGGTCCACCCGGTCGACGACGACCCCGGCGAAGACCCCGGCCACGACCGAGGCCGCCCCGCCGACGGCCGTCAACAGGCCCATCTGTGCGACGGATCCGGTCGCGTGCAGCACGAGCAGCGGCAGGGCGATCAGGGCGAAGGAGTCCCCGAGGACCGACAGGGTCTGCGCGACCCAGAAGACACCGAAGTCCCGGTCCCGCCGAAGCGGGCGTGGCGGTTGCGGCAGTTCTTCGTCGGCAGTGGCTTCTGCGTCCCGCTTCAGAGGCCTGGGCTCTCGCCCACGCCGCGCGCTGTACGTCACCGTGTCGGCCCCCGTCACCCGATCCAGTCGTCGGCCAGCCTAGACGTGCGGGTGCGCGACCACCCCCACCTCGTGAGGAACAGCCATGTCGCGCTCATCGAGAAGTCGTCGCCGAAGCGCCGACCCAGGGCCGGCATCTCAGCCACATCACTCTCACTGCTCGACTCAACCGGCTGGGCATCCGGTCCTTGCCGAGCCGCACCACGGCGATCCGCGACCTGACTTCCGAAGTCCCAGCCGCAGTCGTCAACCGCCTCCTTGGCGCCAGCACTTCCACCGCTACCACCCCTGGTCGTTATCTCGGCCGGCCGGCGCGCGATGCGGGCCGGTGACCGTCACCGCGGACTCATCCAGTTGTTGAGTGCGATGCCGAAGGCGATGCTGCCCATCAGCAGCCCGCTGGCGAGGGTGACTGCAGCCAACTGGCCGGGAGTGGTGACATGGCGGCCGAGCCCGCACGCCGACCAGATGGCGTCGCGCAGCCCGAGCGCCATAGGGACGGTGAGCGCGCCGGTGGTGACAGCGGTGCGACCGGCGCGGCGCAGGCGGCCAACGGACGGTACAGCCACCAACTGCAGTGCGGTGTTGGCGACCATCACGAAGCCGAAGGTGCCGCTCAGGAAGACCAGGCAGTCCAGCAGGAAGACCGTGGCGGAGAAGCCCCCTTCGCTGACCGCGAATCCCGTGATGGCCAGCACCGTGCCTGCCGCACAGGCCGCGGCCGCAAGCCCCGTGAAGTGCCGGCGCATGAAGCCCAGCACGCCCACGTTGAGCGTCAGGGGCACACCTCGGCCCGCGGCGTTCGGCAGCCGGGCGGCGAGGGTTTCCATGAGCGGAGGGAGATCACCGAGCCAGTCGTCCGCTGGTCGAGTCCGGTCGCGGGGCGGCAGAAGGCGGGCAACGCGTCGATGCAGCACAAGATGCGCACACACCAGGCCGGTCAGCGGCACCAGGGAGACCGCCAGCCACGGCGTCGTTGAGTTCCAGAGCTGATGGTCGGCGCGGAGCGCCAGAGCCAGCCAGTCGGCGCCGATCGTCAGGGCGATGAGCAGCGTGGCGGCCAGCCCGGCGCGCAGCAACTGCTCGATGCGCGCGCTGGGCATTGGGTCGGCTGCGCGGCACAGCGGTACGCGCAGCGCACCGATCCCGGCCAGCAGCGGGACGAAGAACTTGGTGAACGACACGACGGCGTCGTACGGGTCGTCCTGCCACGGGCTTCCCGCACGCACGGCGTGGAGTGTGGTCAGGACGGCGAAGACGGTGAAAGCGGCGGCGTTCACCGCGGCCAGTCGTAAGGTTCGGGCCGCGGCCGGGCGGGCGGGGTGCCCTACCGGAAGCGCTGGTGGCACAAGTTCATCCCCTCTCGATGGAGTACAACGCCCAAGTTGAGGGCCGGCCGCTTTACCCTGATCCACTTCTGAGACGCGCCATAATCGCCCTCGCTCTCTGGGCCGGGACAAGGCCTGTGGCCCGCCGGCCCAGGAAGACCGGCATCACGAAGCCGCGAGGCGCTTTTCAGGCGCCGTAGCGACGCTGCCGGGCGGCGTACGCACGTACGGCACGCAGGAAGTCGACTTCGCGGAACGCCGGCCAATACGCCTCACAGAAGTAAAGCTCCGAGTAAGCGCTCTGCCACAGCAGGAAATTGGACATGCGCTGCTCTCCGCTGGTGCGGATGACCAGGTCGGGGTCGGGCTGGACGGCGGTGTACAGGTGGCGGGCGATGTCGTCCGCGGTCAGGTCATCGGCGAGGCCCCGCATCGACCTACCGGTCTCCGCCTGCTCGTACAGCAGATCGCGTACGGCGTCTACGAGTTCCTGGCGCCCTCCGTAGCCGACCGCAAGGGTTACGTGCGCTCCGGTGGTGCACTCCCGTGTGGCCTCGACGGCCTCTTTGAGGGCGCGAGCGGTGGTGTCGGGAAGCGTGTCGAACGCTCCGGCGACATGTAGCTGCCAGCGCGGTCGTGGCCTAGCAAGGTTCGTGGTCAGGACTTCCTCGATCACCTGCATCAGGAGGGAGACCTCGGCGTCATCGCGTCGTTGGAGGTTTTCGGCGGAGCAGACGAACACGGTGACGTGCCGGATCTGGAGGGCCTCGCACCACGAGAGCACATTCTCTACATGCTCGGCACCGTACTTGTGGCCAAGGCTCGGGTTCCCGATTCCTCGCTGGCGAGCCCAGCGGCGATTGCCATCCATGATCAGCCCGATGTGCCTGGGGAGCTCTATGCCCTGTACACCCGTCGGCGGAGCCGACGGGTGTACAGGGCATAGAGAGGATCGGTGACGCGCACGTCGGAGCCTTTCGGGGTGGAAGGAGGGTCGGGCGGGCGTTGGCCCGCCCCCGCGGCGCCCCGGTCCTTGCCTCCCGCAAGCGCCGAACCGCTCTCCGTGATGCGCTCCGCGTCTGTGGCCACAGTCTTGATACCGGACCGGAAAGAAAGCGCTTTTCGCCCGATCTATGCGCGTTACGCCGCCGCGGAACCGGCGCCTGCTCGGAGTGGCGCGCACAAGCGAGCCCCGCTCCATGTGATGCACGCCACGTGACACACGCCCCATATAGTTCATCATTCAACCTCTAGCTAGGAAGCGTCTTCTCTGGAAGATTGATTGACGCGAGCGTCCCCCTCGGGGGACGGAGCACCACCCCGGCGTGACACCCCAAGGAGGCCGTGATGCCGGCATCCAAGAACCGACCGCAGGGACTGCTGGCACGAGCCGGCCGCCTCTTCGGCCAACCCGCGGCCAGACACGCCAGGTCTGCGCCCCTTCCCGTGACAGAAGAAAAGGAACCCGTCATGTTCAACATCGCCAATGTCAAGGCCGCTCCCAGCCCGGACCTGCTGACTCCCGACAACTCCGTGATGCTGTTCGTCGACCATCAGCCGCAGATGTTCTTCGGGACCGGAAGTGGCGACCGCGGCGCGATCATCAACGCCACCGTGGGCCTGGCCAAGGCCGCCAAGGCCTTCAATGTCCCCACCGTGCTGACCACGGTTGCCGCCGAGTCGTTCTCCGGCCCGCTGCTGCCGCAGCTCGCCGAGGTCTTCCCCGGCCAGGAGATCATCGACCGCACCACCATGAACGCGTGGGAGGACAGCGCGCTCGTCGAGGCCGTCAGGGCCACCGGCCGCAGGAAGATCATCCTGTCGGGCCTGTGGACCGAGGTGTGCCTGGTTCTCCCGGCGCTGTCCGCGCTCGGACAGGGCTACGAGGTGTACGTGGTGGCCGACGCCTCCGGCGGTGTCACCCCGCAGGCTCACGAGCACGCCCTCCAGCGCATGATCAACGCCGGTGCGGTGCCGGTCACCTGGATCCAGGTGCTGCTCGAGCTGCAGCGCGACTGGGCCCGCGGCGAGACCTACGGCGCTGTCATGGAGATCGTCAAGGAGCACGGCGGCGCCTACGGTCTCGGCGTCGTCTACGCCCAGTCCGTCATCGGCGCCCACGCCGCGGGCTGACCGCCGTCCGGGCCGCCGGCCCGAGGGCGCCCCGTCCCGGGCCGGCCCGGCCCGGGACCCAGGACCTCGATGTGCACGACATTCGGCGGTTTCGGCGGCGCGGACGTCATCTCGCGCCGCAGGGGAAACGCCACCCACCGCAGGCAGGCGCCGAACTGCACGCGAGTGACGGTCCGTTGGGCGGCCCCGGGAGGTGCCGCCGCGTGCAGGACCGAGCACGGTGGCCGTGTCGCCGGCCGCTGACCGGCGGTCGTGGGTGCTGGGGCGGCGCCTCGTCCGTGCGGCCGTCGGCCAGGTGGCCGAGGACACCGGCCGAGATCCTCGACACGGCCCAGGAGCCGGCCCGTGCCTGCGGCGAGCGTCCAGCCGGCACGGCGGACGAGGTCTCCAGTCAGAGCAACCCAGACCGAACACGGGTCGTGGCCCAAGGAAACGACAGTGACTATCAACCATCCGCCGGCCCAGCGTGCGCCGGGCGACCGTGAGCCGCTGCTGCCTGCCCTCATGACAGCGACGGCCGTGAGCGGCCTCATCGACGCGATCAGCTACCTGGGCCTGGGACATGTCTTCACCGCGAACATGACCGGCAATGTGGTCATCATCGGCTTCGCCGCCGCCGGCGTACCCGGCTTCTCGGTGCTCGGCTCGCTGGTGTCGCTCGCCGCCTTCCTGGTCGGTGCGGTGGCCGCCGGCCGTCTGGAAACCGTGATGCGCCACCGCACTTCGTCGCGCTGGCTGCGCTTGACCCTGGTGCTTGAAATGGTCTTGCTGGCCACCGCGACAGCCGTCGCCTTCGCCGCGAGCCATGCGGTCTATGCGCTCATCGCCCTGACCGCACTGGCCATGGGCCTGCGCAACGGGACGGTGCGCAAACTCGCCGTGCCGGATGTGACCACGACGGTGCTGACGCTCACTCTGACCGGACTGGCGTCCGACTCGACTCTGGCAGGCGGTACCAATCCGCGTGCCGGCCGCCGACTGGTCTCCGTGCTGGCGATGCTGACAGGCGCATTCGGGGGAGCCCTGCTCGTACAACACACGGGGCTTGGCTGGCCTTTGCTGGCCGGCACGTTCGGTACCGCTGCTGCCGTCCTGGCCGTGCCCCGCAGCTCATCCTCCAGCTGACACAGCCCGCGGTCACTCCCATCCCCACTGCGGCCCCCAACAGCCGCTTCACCCCTCACACGGCTTCTCAGAACCCCCTGCTCACTGGAGATGATTTCCATGGCCACTATGCCTGTGGCTGGCCTCCCCCCTGTCCACGACGACCACGTCGCCGACATCGTGGTCCGCAACGCCAAGATCTACACCGGCGACCCGGTGCACCCGCAGGCCGGCGCGGTCGCCATCAAGGACGGCAAGGTCACCGTGGTCGGTGACGACAAGGATGTCGCCCCCCTGATCAGCGCCCGGACCCGCGTGGTCGACGCGCTGGGCCGCCGGGTCATCCCCGGCCTCAACGACTCCCACGTGCACGTGATCCGGGGCGGCTTGAACTACGTCCTGGAACTGCGCTGGGACGGTGTGCCCACACTGCGCCAGGCTCTGGCGATGCTGCGCGAGCAGGCCGCCCGCACCCCCAAGGGGCAGTGGGTCAGGGTGGTCGGAGGATGGTCGGCGGACCAGTTCGCCGAGAAGCGCCTGCCGACCCTCGCCGAGCTGAACGCGGCCGCGCCGGACACACCGGTGTTCGTGCTGCACCTCTACCAGTCCGCCCTGATGAACCGCGCGGCGCTGAAGGCGGCCGGCTACACCAAGAGCACCCCTGACCCCAAGGGCGGTCAGCTCGTGCGTGGCCGCGACGGGGAGCCGACCGGCATGCTCCTGGCCGCGCCCAGCGCGCTCATCCTGTACTCCACCCTCGCCGCGGCACCGACCCTGCAGGGCGAGGACCTGAAGACCTCCACCCGGCACTTCTTCCGCGAGCTGAACCGGTTCGGCCTCACCTCGGCCATCGACGCGGCCGGTGGATTCCAGAACTTCCCCGACAACTACGGCACCGTCATCGACCTTGCCAGGGCCGGCCAGCTGTCGCTGCGCATCGCCTACCACCTCTTCCCGCAGACCCCGGGACAGGAGATCGACGACCTGCAGCGCTGGATCGGCATGATCCGGCCCGGAGACGGCGACGAATGGCTCCGGCTCAACGGCGCCGGAGAGAACCTGACCTGGTCGGCGGCCGACTTCGAGAATTTCACCGAGCCCCGGCCCGAACTGGCCGCGGACTACGAGGGAAGCTTCGAGAGGGCTGTGCGGCTGCTGATGGAGAACGGCTGGGGCTTCCGCCTGCACGCCACCTACGACGAGACGATCCGCCGCGACCTCGCGGTCTTCGAGAAGCTCGCCGCCGAGGGCCTGTTCCCCACCGGGAACCGCTGGCTGTTCGACCACGCGGAGACCGTCTCGAGCGACAGCCTGGACCGCATCGCCAAGCTCGGCGGCGCCATGTCGATCCAGAACCGGATGTCCTTCCAGGGCGAGGCGTTCGTACGCCGCTACGGCGCCGGAGCCGCCGCAGACGCACCGCCGGTGCGCGCCATGCTGGAGCGTGGCCTGACCGTCGGCGCAGGCACGGACGCCACCCGGGTGTCCTCCTACAACCCCTGGGTCGCGCTGCACTGGCTGGTCTCCGGCCGGACCGTCGGCGATCTGACGCTCTACCCGCCGGAGAACCGCGTCGGCCGCGAGACCGCACTGACCATGTACACCCAGGCCGGCGCCAAGCTCACCGGAGAGCAGGACGTCAAGGGCATCCTCAAGCCCGGGTTCTACGGCGACCTCGCCGTCCTCTCCGACGACTTCTTCGCCGTCCCCGAGCAGGACATCCCGCACATCGAGTCCCTCCTCACCGTCACCGGCGGCCGCATCGTCTACGCCACCGCCGAGTACGAGGGCCTGGACGAGGAGATTCCGGCGATCAGCCCGGCATGGAGCCCGGTCGCCCACTACGGCGGCTACCAGGCCACCGTCAAGCCCAGCATCTCGGGCGCGCGACAGGCCGAACTGCTCGGCCAGGCCGTCGCCGAGTCCGAGCAGCACCGGCAGTGGCGCACCCAGCGCGGCTTCATCCCGGAGGCTCGGACGGAGATCTTCGACACCTGCTTCGTGCTGTAAAGCACGGAAACTCACCACTACCGCACCACCTACCCACGCATGAGGAGAGTGTGATGAACACCGGATTGCTCATCCTGCGACTGGCCGTCGGCCTCCTATTCGTCGGGCATGGGATCCAGAAAGTCAGCCATCGCCTCGGCGGCCACGGGATCGAGGGTGGAGCGGCAGAGTTCGAAGCGGACGGGTTCCGCGGCGGCCGGCTCACCGCGGCCGCCGCGGGCCTCGGGCAGATCGCCGCGGGTCTGCTGCTCAGCGCAGGAGCGCTCGCCCCCTTGGCGGCCACCATCGCAGCGGGAGTGATGACGGTCGCGGTCACGGTCAAGTGGCGCAACGGGCTCTGGGTGCAGAACAACGGCTACGAGTACCCGCTCGTGCTGCTGATCCTGCCGGCCGTGCTGACGCTCACCGGACCCGGCCGCTGGTCGGTCGACCAGACCATCGGGCTGCTGCCCTGGGCCCCGTGGTGGACAGTCGCGGCCGTCGGCCTCGGCGTCTTCAGCGGGCTGATGACCCGCGTCATCCTCGCACGGCCGGACCTTCACCACTGAGTAGTAAGGCGTCGTGTCACTTGGTGAGGCGCGGGCCAGGCTGTGAGGTGAGCATCACACAGCCCGGCCACGTCGGCTTCGCGCTTAAGGAGTGCCTGTGGAGAGAATCGAATCGGCCAGCCTTGACGCGCAGCAGCCTGTGCGCGCCTTCAGCAGTGCGGCACGCTGGCTCACCGAGCACGTCGGGCAGGAATTCCGACGCGAGACCGGCATGTGGCAGATCCACTACGAGATGCTTTCTTGGCTGTCGGAAACTCCTGAGGGGCAACTGGGCCTGACCAAGTTGGCTCGGCGGATGGGGATATCGACAAGCAGACTCTCCCATCTGGTGGACCGTGCGCGGGAGCGCGGCTGGGTAGAGCGTGTACCGGATCCTGTCGGCCGTCGTATTGTTCTCGCCAGGCTGACCAGCGCGGGAAAACATGCCTTGCAAGCGGCAGCTCCCCTGCAGCTTGCATGTGTGCGCTCTCGCTTCCTCGATCGTCTCACCCCTGCCCAGATGGAGCAGCTGCGCGAGATCAGTGAGGCACTCATCGGGTCGGTCGACCAACAGGATGAAGACGGCGGTACAGGGTCGGGATACACGGGCACGTCAGCCTGACGTTGATTCCCTTGGCCGTAGCCCAGTAACGGCCCTTTACAAATGACGGGGGCCTGGACGACACGATGCCGGCGTGGAGTCCGGTCGCCCTGAGGCCCATGGTGGACAGCCGAGGCCGTCGGCCTCGGCGTTTCCAGCGGACTGATGACCCGCGCCCTCCTCGCACGGCCGGACCTTCAATACTGAGTGATCAGGAACATCTGCGCCGCCAGGGAGTTGAGACTGCTATGGAGACCGAAGCGAGGGGCCTGCAGAGCGCGGAACCACCGTCGCCGGCCGACGGCGGCGACGGCGGCGACGGCGACGACGACGGCCGAGGTGTAGACCAGGGCATTGATCGTGAACTGCTTGACTGGTGGATGCTGGTGAGGCAGGGCTTCCACGCCACACAGCAGTGTCTCGTGAGCGAGCTGGCCGAGCGCTTCAACGTCGGCCAAGCCGCCGCCGGTGTCCTGCTGCGCTTGCTCACCACCCCCAAGCACCGGATGCCGATGACACGCCTGGCACACGAGGCGCGCATGTCCAGCGGCGGGTTCACCAAGCTTGCCGACCGGCTCTGCGCGGCCGGTCTGGCCCGGCGTCTGATGTGCGAGGACGACCGACGCCTCATCTACCTCGAACTGACCGACCAGGGCGAGGACACGGCCCAGGCCATCTCCGAGGCGGTTACCCAGATCCTGCGCGCCCGGGTACTCACCCCCCTCGGACGCGACGGGTTCGGCGAGCTCGCCGATGCCATGCGTGAACTGCGCGACGCCAACGACGATCTCGGGAAGTGACGACGACACACAGGGGCATCCGAGTCATCACGCCAGCCACATCGGCGGCCGGAAGCCGGTGCCGGCCAAGCAACCTCCTCGAACCCCGACCGAGCGCCGGAGGGTGGATGGTGAGGGACAACCCCTCGACGGATGTGGAAGGGGTCGTGCGGCGGGACTGCGTACGGCGTGGGTGGCCAACGGCCGGGAATGGGCCGATGGCGTCCGCGAGCCCGGCATGGTGGTGCGAGGCGTCGCAGAGGCCGTCGAGGCAATGCGGGCGGCGGCAGCCTGGCCAGGCTCGCCGTCTGGTCTGAGGTGGAGGCGTTCGAGCAGGCACGGCAGGCCCTGTCGCTGATCGCCGACCTGCCCGGCAGTGAGCTGTACCGGTGTTTCATCCCTGGCTGGGGGATCCGAGCACACAGCTCACAGAGATCGCCTCAGCATCGGCGCCCTCGGTTGTCCCAGATCCGGTAGCCGCCCGGCACGCCTCTGGCTACGTACCGACGCTTACTCATGGCTGCTCCCCCGGCCGTGACAGCCGCAAGGCGATGGGCCTGCGCCATGGGAAGCGCAGCCGGCCACACAAGATCGCTACTGCTCCTGGCCCAAAGGTCAGGAGCTATGCGATCGCTATACAGATCCAGTCGAAGACGTACACCGACACCCCAGTCCCCCACGACATCACTGCGGCTCGTTCCCGCAGCGCAGAGAGCCTGTCAGGCCAGTCATACGACGGGAATGAACCGCTCAGGTTCTTCACGCGATCTTTGCCCGCCTGTGGGGCCTGTGGCCCGTCAAGTCCGTCGGCGCTCGACATCAGGTCGGTCACCTTCCCGCGGATCATCGCAGTAAGGCACCGCACCAGATGCCCGCTTTCCAAGCGCGGTGACAGGGGGAGCGACGTCGGCTGGAACCGTCACCACAGTTCCAGCCGACTGCCCTCGCTCACCCGTGTCGGGTCAATGGTCCGCGCAGCACGGTGTCGGATCCGGGACCTCGAACGGGACCAGTGTCCCGCCCGCGGCCGGCATCGCGGCCAGGACCAGTCGACCTTCGCGCCACTCCGGTCGTACGTGATCGCGGGTGACGATCCGCTGGTCCGGGTCGGGACCGTCGGGTGCGCCGAGGACGACGATCCGCTCGACCGCGGAGACGGCCAGCAGCCGGGCGACGGTCACCGTTCCGGTGAGGGCGTCGGCCCCGGCGTACCGGACGGCGCGGCCCCCGGTGCGCGCGAGGTGCTCCGCGGCGGCGTGTGCGGCACCGGCGGCCAGCTCGTCCGGACCGTGCCGTCCGGCGCCGAAGGCGGCGCCGAACCCCCGTTCCGTGAGCGACCGCCAGGCCTCGCGGGCCACCCGCTCCGAGGGGGTGGCGAAGGACAGCGCGGTATGCGGCCGTCCCTCCCGCACATGGTGCGTGCAGCCCACCACCCCTTCGTCCAGGCCGAGTTCGGCAACGAGGTCGAAGAGGAGGTGGTCGGCCGCCCGCAGGGTTCCGGACAGACCGGTGTCCACCCCGACGACGTACCGTTCGGTCACGACGGCAGGACCCACACCGGGTTGGAGTAGAACCACAGGTCCTTCCACGGGTCCGCGTCGCCGACGACGTCCACGGCCGGTCCCGCCGGGTCGACCGCCGCGCCCATCAGACCGGTGGCGGAACGGTTGCCGTCGGTGCCGCGCAGCCGGACGTACACCGGGCGGTCGACCGCGCCGAGGGAGTACGAGAGACGCACCACGCCCGTGGACTTGTTCACCTCGTACGACTGGACGACCTTCGCGGTCGGCGCGGTGAAGGTGTCCTTGTCGGCGACGGCGCCCGTGACATCGCCCTGGATGACGTCCACGCGGGCCAACTTCGGTACGAAGCCGGCCCAGTTGGGTCCGTCGGCGAGCGCGATGTCGACCGTCAGCGTGACCTTCTGCCCCTTCTTGACGTGCAGCGCGCCGCCGAGGGTCGCCCAGCGGCTGCCGCCCGCCACCCGCGCGTCGAGGCCGCTGATGAGCTGCCCGTGGTCGACCCACACGCGCCCGGCGCGGATGCCGTCCATGACGGCGGCGTACGAGAAGCCGTCGGCGCCGACGTGGGTACGGCTGTACTGGCCGGGCCAGTAGTCGCCCTGGGTGACGTCGATCTTGCCGCCGTAGACCGGGTCGGTGTGCTTGCCGTTGGCGGTGAAGTCACTGTCCGGGCCGCCGCGGACGGCGGTGTCCGTGTACACCTGGTGGGAGTCGGAGTTGGCGGTGATCCACCAGGGCTTGCCCTCGGCGAGGAGGCTGTCCCACAGTCCGCCGACCGTGGCGGTCATCCAGTCGAAGCCGCCCCAGGTGCGGTAGCTCTCCAGCGGGTAGCCGGCGAAGGAGTCGGCGCTCGGGTTGTTGTCGTAGATGCCCCGGGCCCGCCCCATGCCCAGCGGCGTCGCGATGCCCGCCGCCTGATGGCCCGGTGCGCCCTCGAAACCGACGGCGATCTGACGGCCCGAGCCGGTCGCGTCGCGCCAGCCGCGGATCTCGTGCGGCGAGTCGACACCGCGCCGCGCCGGGTGGTTGGCGAGCATCAGCGCGTCCTTGACCTTGCGCCGCTGCACCTGCTCCGCGAGGAAGTTGAGGCCCGCGACGGCGAGCGCCTCGTTGGCGGGTGACGACCCGCTGGAGCCCGTCACCGCACCGTCATAGGACGTCTCGAACGCCTTCAGAACGCTGACCTCGTTGTTGCCGGGGTGCACGAAGACGGTGCCGTGCTCGGCGCCCGGGATGTTCCACTCCAGGCCCTGGAAGACAAGTGTGTCCTCGTACTTCTCCCGGGCCTCCTTGATGTCCGGGTTGACCTTGTCGACACCGATCTTGGCGTGCGTCTCGCTGCCGTGGTCGGTGATGACCATCCAGTCCAGACCGTGCCGGGCGCCCTGCCGGACCTGGTCGCCGACGCGGTACTTGCCGTCGCTGCTGTACTGGGTGTGGATGTGGTGGTCACCGGACAGCCAGAGGAAGCCGTTCCGCCTCCGACCGCTCGTGGCGCTGGAGGCGTACGCCGGTGCCGCCGCCCCCTGCGCGAGGACGCCACCGGCGGCGAGTCCCGCGCCGAGCAGCCCCGCGCGGCGCAGCAGCGAGCGGCGCGACTGTTGCTCGGGGGTCAGGGCCTCGTCGGGCACGGAGGGGTCGAACGCGGCGGGAAGCGACTCACTCTCGTGGTCGTGACCGTGGCTGTGGTCGTGCTGGTGACCGTGGTGGTGATGCCCGTGCCCCATGCCTGCCTCCTGAGTCGTGCGCCGCGAGTGCGAGAGCGCGCCACGAGGAGATTCGGTGCGGAACGTGAACGCCGGACGGCGGGCGCGTGATCGGCGGGCGATGGGGGTAAGTCGACTCACCACTTCCACCTCAACTACCCACCCAGGCTCACCCGTAGCTCCGCCCACACGACCTTGTGGGCCGTCCCGATCCGGGGCTCCACACCCCACCGCTCGGCCAGCGCCGCGACGAGCACCAGTCCGCGCCCGCCTTCGCCGTCCGGCTCCCGCAGCACCGGCAGCCGCTCGGTCCGCCCGTCGGCCACCTCCACGCGGACGACGCCGTCGCGCAGCACCAGCCGTACCCGGAAGCTGCGCCCGCGCACGCTCCCGTGCCGTACGGCGTTCGCGGCCAGCTCGGCCACGACCAGGCTCACGTCTTCGCTGGCCTCACTGTCGTACGCGAACCCCCACACGTCCATCCGGTTCGCGACCAGCCGTCGCGCGAGCCGGGCGCCTCGCGGCGTGCAGCTGAAGAGTTGCGTGAACGTACGTACGGTGACTGGTTCTTGGGCCCGGGTGTCTCCTTGCATGGCTCAACGGTCCCGGGTATCACGGGCGTCGACCAGCGACGCCACTCGTACGCCGGGTTCTGTAGGGGTTCACTGTGTGGACAGTACGAGTCACCGTCCGTGACCATAACCGGCATGACCAACAGCACCACGAACGAGCCCGAACCGTCGGACGGTCTGAAGACGTTCGGCCTGGTCCACAAGGCCTGCCGCAAGCGGGCGGGGCTGACGCAGGAGGAGTTCGCTCCCCTGGTGGGGTACCAGCCGTCCACGGTGGCGTCGATCGAACAGGGGAGGCGGTTGCCGCCACGGGCGTATGTGGAGCGGGCGGAGGAGGTGTTGGATGCGTTCGGTGTACTGAGGGCGGCGGCGAAGTACGCGACTCGGCAGCCGGGGTTGGCGTCCTGGTTCCGCGAGTGGGCGGAACTGGAGGAGCAGGCGATCAGTCTCTATACGTTCGAGAACCGGCTGGTGCCGGGGCTGCTCCAGACGGAAGGGTACGCACGCACTCTCTTCAACGAACGAGTACCCGTCCTGACGGACACTCAGATCGAGGCTCAGATCGCCGCTCGCGCGGACCGCCAGCGACTGCTCGCGGAGCGGCCCAACACGGCGTTCGGCTTCATCGTCGAGGAGTACGTCGTCCAGCGGGGAACCGGCGGTTCCGAAGCAACGCGCGAACTGATCGAGCACGTCTTGGCAGTCACAGAACTGCGCAACGTGGAGGTGCAGTTAATGCCGCTGACGCGCCACGTCCACGCCGGTCTCAACGGCCCTATGCAACTGCTGGAGACTCCGGAGAACGAGTGGCTCGGCTACTGCGAGGGACAGGAAAGCGGCCAGCTCATCGCCAATCAGAAAACGATCAGTGTGCTCCACATGCGCTATGCGAAACTGCGTTCACAGGCTCTCGCCCCGGACGATTCCCGGAGCCTGCTGGAGCGGATGCGAGGAGCGCTATGAGCATCACGGAACTGACCTGGTTCAAGAGCAGCTACAGCGGCGACAGCTCTGGCGACTGCGTCGAAGTCGCCACCTGCCCCACCACCATCCACATCCGCGACTCCAAGCACACCCCCGGCCCTCAACTCGCTCTCTCCCCCACCACCTGGACCGAGTTCGTGGAGTTCGCCGCAGGCGAGGGCGTGGACCGGTCCCGCTGAATCCACAGCGCGGCGCCCGCCGCCAGCGCCGTGCCCCCAAGTAGCCACGGCAGCGGACCCGACGGAAGCACCCCGACGACCAGACCACTGAGCGCCGCCACGAGTTGCAGGGCCAGGGACTGGACGGACAACGCGGTGGCGCGCCCGGCGCTGGGGACACGGCGGTGCAGGAGCTCGTTCTCGCTGGGCGCCCCCGCGCCGATGCCGAGGTAGACGAGCGCGTAACCCCCGGCGGCGAGGACCGTGGCGAACGGTGCCGTGGACACCGCCGTGGCGCCGAGCAGAAGCAGCCCGCTCGCCCCGGCGCCGAGGCTCACCATGACCGCGCGCTCGCCACTGCCCGAGAGCCGGGCCGTGAGCGGAGCGAGGTGGCTGCCGACGCCGGAACTGACGAAACCGAGGCAGGCGATGACGGCGTAGAGGACGGCGCCGGACTCCGAGGCGCCGGTGAGGGCGGCAGCGCGGCCGGGGGTGAGGAGTTCGAGCGCGGCCAGGGCGCAGCCCACGGCCCCGGCGCTGAGGAACACGCGCCGGACGAGGACGTCCCGTGCGCCCAGCCGCAGTCCGCCCACGACGGTGGCCGGGATGCCCTGAAGGACGCCGCGGAGGGTGGCCTTCGCGCGGGGCAGCTCGCGCAGGGCGGCCAGGACGTACAGCACGAAGACGACCTCCACCGCCGCGCCGAGGAGCAGCGGGACGGAGAGGGGCAGCACGAGTCCGGAGGTCGCCTCGGAGAGACGCGCCCCGAGGTCGGGGCCGAGTCCGAGGAGCCAGGGCAGGGCGCCGCCGATGAGCGTGCCCGTGGCGAGCGCGGCGGAGGTCGCGAAGCCGCCGCGGGCGAGTCCCGTACGGAGTTCGGCGTCGGGACCGGCGTGGGCGTGGACCGTGTCGACGTACCAGGCCTCGGCGGGGCCGCTGGACAGGGCGCGGGCCGTGCCCATCAGGACCATGCCGAGAGTGAGGACCCAGGCGGTGGTGCCCAGGGCCTGGAGGGTCAGGGCGGTCAGGTTCAGCAGGCCTGCGGCGGCGAGGACGGCGCGGCGGCCGAGTACGTCGGAGAGTCCTCCGGTGGGCAGTTCCAGCGCGGCGGCGGTGAGGGAGTGGGCGGCGAAGAAGCCCGCGATCGCGGCCATGGTCATGCCCCGCTCGGTGAAGAGCAGGATGAGGGGAGCGGTGGACATCCCTGCGGGCAGCCAGAAGAGAACGCAGGCCATGACGTAGCGGCGGCGGGCGGTACATAAGTCCAGCGACCCGGTCATGAACCCGCCCCGTCCTCTGTTCCCGACCCCTCTGCGACCGGCTCCGCCGTTCCCGGCTCGCGCGGCGCCACCGGCAGCCCCGCGGCGACGAACACGACCCGCTCGGCCCGCGGATCCTCCGCGTCGCGCGCGGCCAGTTCCTCCAGCTTCCGGTCGATCGCCTCCGAGAGTTCGGCGAGCGACTCGGGGGTCAGACGGGGCATCAGGTCGGTGATCCCGGCCACCTCCGGCCACTCCGGGCCCAACCGCCCCTCGGCGACGTCCTCCTCGTACCGTACGAGCGAAGCCTCCAGGTGCTCGATCTGACGCCTGCGCGAGAGGCTCAGGAAGTCGCGGCTGGCCGGCGAGGCCTCCATGGCCTTGTTGCTCCAGGAGGTCACGGAGTGCACCGCCTGCCAGCGGCGCTCCCGCCCGTCCCGGTGCGCGGCCTCGGCGACGAACGCGTACTTCGCCAGAACCCGCAGGTGGTAGCTGGTGGAGGCGGACGACTCCCCGGTCCTGACCGCGAGTTCACTCGCGGTGGCCGGGCCGTCCTGCCGCAACATCCCGAGCAGCCGGATACGCAGAGGGTGCGTGAGGGCCTTCAGGGCCCCGGCGTCCCGCTCGGGATCGAGTACGCGTTTGTGCTCGTCGCTGACCATGACGGGAGCCTAGAGCGCCCCGCCCACTTTCCAAAAGTATTTTTGCAGAATTTCTTTGGGAATCAGATGTTGGCGCCGCGTGCCGCCACCCGCCACCGATCCACTTCCACCCCCTGGCGGGCGATCACCAGCTCGTCCGCGAGGTTCACCGGCTGGCAGACGTGGTTGGGGACGACGGCGAGTACCGCGCCGAGGCGGGGGGCGGGGACGCCCTCCGGGAGGTGGACCACGGCATGGTGCTCCCAGAGGGCGGTGATCGTGGCCTCGGGGTACCGCGGGAGGTAGCCGTGGCCGGTCACCCACGCGGAGCGGTCCGCGCCGAGGACCTTGCTGCCCGCGTCGAGGACGAAGCGGTCCGGGGCAGGGACGCTGATGACCGTAGATGCGGCCGCAAGGGCCAGGTCGTCGACACCGCAGCAGCCCATGGCCAGTTGCTGGGCGTCGTTGAAGACGTAGACGCCGGGACGGAGTTCATCCACCGGGCCGGGGCGCCAGCGGCCCGCCGTCGGGGTCGAGCCGCCGCTCAACACCCTTGGTTCCAGGCCCAGTTCACGCAGGGCCTCCGCCGCCTCGGCCAGGGCCCGTTCCTCGTCGCGGGCCGCCCGCTCCCGGGCGTCGGGGTCATGGCCGTATCCGTGCCCGGGGAAGGTGAACGCGCCGAGCACGCTCAGCCCGGCGTCCGACGCGGCGCGAGCCACCCGCCCCGCGTCCGCGGCCGGCACCCCGGTCCGCGCCGTCCCGCAGTCCACCTCGACCAGCACCTCCACCGCGCGGTCGCTCCCGCGCACCGCGTCCCCCAGCCGCCGCGCCGCCTCCACGGAGTCGACGCCGACCCGCAGCGCGACCACGTCGGCCAGTCCGCGCAGGCGCCGCGCCCTGCTCTCGTCCGGCCAGAGCGGATACGCGATGAACAGGTCGTCCACGCCCGCCGCCGCGAACGCCTCCGCCTCGCTCAGGGTCGCCACCGAAAGCCCGCGCGCGCCCGCCCGGAGTTGCCGCCCCGCGATCTCCGCGCACTTGTGGCTCTTGGCGTGCGGCCGAAGAGCGAAGCTGCCGGTCCTGGCGGCCTCGGCCATGCGGGCGATGTTCCGGTCCAGTACGTCGGCGTCCACCACCAGCGCAGGAGTGACGAGCCCTCCGGGCAGTTGCTCAAACATCACTACGTCCTCCCCAGTCCGCTACAGCCTCTCACTCCCCACACGCCTGTGTATATTAGGCCTCCGCCTAGGGCTCCTAGGTAATCAGCAAGACAAGCCGGATAGACCAGACAAGCCAGTGCTCCAGAGGTGGTCCCCATGGTCCGTGCCGGGCTCACGGCCGACCGTGTCGTCGAGGCCGCGGCCGATCTCGCCGACGAGGTCGGGTTCGAGAACGTCACCCTGTCCGCGTTGGCGCGCCGGTTCGGGGTGAAGGACGCGAGCCTGTACTCGCACGTCAAGAACCTGCAGGATCTGCGGACGCGGGTCGCCCTGCTGGCCGCGGGCGAGATGATCGACGGGATCGCCACGGCGGTCGCGGGGCGGGCCGGCAAGGACGCCCTAGTCGCCTTCGCGGGTGCCTACCGGACGTACGCGCTCGCACACCCCGGCCGCTACGCGGCCACGCACACGCCGATCGACCCCGCCGTCGGCGCCGCGTCCGACGCGTTCCGGCGTACCGCCGAGATCACCTACGGCATGCTCCACGCGTACGGCCTGGCCGAGCCCGACCTCACCGACGCCGTACGGCTGTTGCGCAGCACCTTCCACGGCTTCTGCGCCTTGGAGGCGATCGGCGGCTTTCACGCGGCCAGGGACGTGCAGACCTCGTGGGAGCGGGCCCTCGACGGCCTGCACACGGCCCTGGAGCACTGGCCACGGAGCGAGCGGAAGGAAGAGGATCATGCGTGAGGGGCACTACGACGTGAGCGGCAGCGGGCCGCTGTTGCTGATCATTCCCGGCGGGGCCGGTCACCCCATGGGGCTGGAGGGCGCCGTCGCGCGTCTCTCCGAGCGGTTCACCGTGGTGACGTACGACCCGCTCGGCCTGTCCCGCGCCCCGCTCGACGGGCCGGTCGGGGACCAGCGGGTCGAGGTGTGGAGCGACCGCGCCCACCAGCTTCTCGACTCCCTCCTTCCGGACGGCGAGTCCGCCTACGTCTTCGGGAGCAGTTCCGGCGGGATCGTCGCCCTCGACCTGCTGGCCCGTTACCCGGAACGGCTGCGGCGCGTGGTCGCGCACGAGCCGCCGAGCATCGGCGTGCTGCCGGACGCGGTCCGGCAGCACGCGATGATCACGGAGGTGTACGAGATCCACCGTACGGAGGGGGTGGAGGCGGCGACGGCCCGGCTCGGCGCCGGTCTGGAGGGCCGGAGTTGGGAGCCCGGTCCACGCCCCTCATCCGCTGTCGCCAACGGGGGTGAGAGCACGCAGAACACGCCGATGGACATCTTCCTCGGCCACGTCCTGCGCCCCTTCACCTCCCACGCCCTGGACCTGGACGCCCTGAAGGGTCTGTCCTCCCGGCTCACGCTCGGTGCCGGAAGCGACTCCCGAGGCCAACTCCCCTTCCGCACCGCCGCCTTGCTCGCCGAGCTCAGCGGCGGTGACTTCGTCGAGTTCCCCGGCGGCCACCTCGGCGTCCTCCAGCACCCGGTCGCCTTCGCGAACCGGCTCACCGAGGCGCTGTGAGTCGCCCGGCGGAGGGAGGGATCAACCAGGCGCCGCGAAGAGCTGTACTGAGTACTTTCCGCTGACGGCAACGCCGGTGTCCGTGAACGAGCAGTTGACGATGTTGTCCTTGTGTCCCTTTGTGCTGCTCATCCAGCCGTCGACGACCTGCTTGGCGCTGGAGTCTCCCCAGGACATGTTCTCCGCTGACGGCCCCGCGTTGTAGCCGGCGTCCTTGATGCGCTGTTGGGGCGAGGAGCCGTCGGAGCCTGTGTGCGTTGTGATGTTGTTCTTGTCGGCGTCGTCCGCGAAGACCTTGGCGGCGTGGGTCAGCTGCGCGTTCTCGTGGAGGGCGGGGCAGTCGGCCTTGGCGCGTTCGGCGTTGACCAGTTGCAGGATCTCGCCGGGCGAGGTCTGCAGGGCGCGCGGCACGGCGGCGGGGACGGTGACCGTCGCCGCGGCGCCTGCGGCGGCCGCTCCGGTGAGCACCAGCAGAGGGGCCGCACACGCGGCAACGCAGACACGACGTATTCGATTGCTCTTGGTTCGCACGGGATTCCCTTTCGTCAGGGGCGGTCGGCAGCTCCCCGACATCGCGTGCGACGCAACGCGAGGAACGTGACGGCACCCTCCCCGCCCTTGGCCGTCACCAGCCCGCGGCCTCTTTCGCCGCTCGGGTGAGGGGCATGACAACGCCTCCTCGTACAACATCCACACTAAGCCCCACCACGCGGGCCCACGACTCGGGCGGCCCCCGGCGACACTGCGGGACCAACTCGCCGTCTCCGCCCAGGCGTTGAGAAGCCGCGCAATCACGTATGTGTGACGGATGCCGGGACGGCGACAGCGGTGGCGACTCCCAAGCGAAGGCCTCCCCGTCGACCGCCCTGTGCGTGCCGGTTCACCGTGGTACGTCGATCGGGGAACGGGCGCGGACGACAACCGGCGCCGCCGGCACTGGCATCAGAGGCGCGTGTCGGTATCTGCGGATTGGACGTCGTGATCGCCATGGCGAGGCGGAGACCGCGGTGCCAACCCAGGAGACGACGTTCGGCAACGCGAAGGCCGACGTTCTGGAGCACTTCGCCCCGGACTTACAGCGCGGTGACTTCGTCCGTACGATCCTCGAGTCACCGTGGAAGGAGTAGTCACCGGCCCGGTCGAGGTCTTCATGACCGCCAATCGCTACGGTGCGGACTACGACGTCCGAGTCGTCTCGCCCACCGGTGCCGGCGTCGTCACCCCCGAGCGGGTGACCTCCGTGCGCGCGGGGGCGTTCGTTCTCGCCGCGACCGGTGTCATGGACGGTCGGCGCGCCGCCACGCCCTGGGCCTGGACGCCCTGAAGGGTCTGTCCTCCCGGCTCGTGCCCCCTTCCGGCTGACCGAGGCGCTCGCGCCCGTGGCGGCGACCGAATAGGCCCCTGCTACATGGGAATCCCGAAGAGCTGAACCGCGTAATCGCCGGACGTGCCGACGCCGGTCTCCGTGAAGCTGCAGTTCAGCATGGTGCGCTTGTGCGCGGCGCTGCCGAGCCAGCCGTCGACATGGGCCTTCGACGAGTTGTAGCCGGGTCCGGAGACGTTCTCGCCCCAGCTTCGCCAGTTGTAGCCGACGCGCTCGAGCCGGGTCTCCTCGTTGGATCCGTCGGACCCCGTGTGACCGGTCAGATGGTGCGCGGCCATGTCGTTCGCATGGGTCTGGGCGGCCTGGGTGAGTTTCGCGTTCTCCTTCAGGGCCGGGCAACCCGCCTTGCCGCGCTCATCGTTGACCAGGGACAGGATCTCGCTCGCGGAACTCTGTTCCGAGACGCCGGGACGAGCGAGTGGCGCGGCGCCTGTCGGCGTCGTCGCCGCCACGGCACCGGCTCCGGCCGCTCCGGTGAGCACCAGCAGAGGGGCCGCACACGCGGCAACGCAGACACGACGTATTCGATTGCTCTTGGTTCGCACGGGATTCCCTTTCGTCAGGGGCGGTCGGCAGCTCCCCGACATCGCGTGCGACGCAACGCGAGGAACGTGACGGCACCCTCCCCGCCCTTGGCCGTCACCAGCCCGCGGCCTCTTTCGCCACTCGGGTGAGGGGCATGACAACGCCTCCTCGTACAACATCCACACTAAGCCCCGCCACGCGGGCCCACGAGTCGGGCCGACGTGCCGGAGGCGACGGTCTCCGCGCAGGTCAAGAAGGTGCAGCAGGCTTAAGAACTCGGTGCCTTTCGTGGTCCAGACGTCACGCTGTTGAGGTGGATCCTGATCTCTGTCCCGACTTCGTCGCTGCGGGCAGCTTGGCCGCTGCTCTGGAGCGACTGGCAGCCGAGCCGGCATGGATCGACATCAGACCTCGGGGACGTCGTCGTGGCGGCAGTGGCACGGGGAGAGGGCAGGAGCTTGAGCGAACTGCACGAGCTCTTCCCCTTGAGGCGCCAGCACCAAGCCCCGGGCCGGTGGGCCCGGGGCTTCGCCGTGCTTCTGTCACCGGCGGGTTCCACGACCGGTCAGCGGCGGTGTCACGGTCAGACGCGTCGTTGCCGGGCGTGTCTTTCGCCTCGGCCATGAGGACTGTGACGACGTTCTCAAGGACGTCGCCGTGCCGTCCGGATCTGTCGGCTCGTGCTCAGAGCTCTGCGCGATCCAGCGAAGCCTTGGTCGGCGCGGAGGTCATCCCGCGGCCGACCGCGTGGTGTGGGTGGGCTCAGGAGGTCGGGGCGACGAGCATGCGTTCGGTTCCCAGCTGGTTGGCGAGGGTATCGGTGTACATGGTGGTCTCGCCGTCGGACCAGCGGATGACGAGGTCGTCGGTACGGCCGTTGCCGGTGAAGTCGCCGGTCGTCAGGGCCGCGTCGCGCTTCCAGAGCCCGTTGGGGTCCAGGATGCGATGCTCGCCGCCGAGGCCCGAGGTCGTCGTACCGACGTAGTTGTCGAGCTCGCCGTCGGTCCAGCGCACCATGAGGTCCCATTTCTGGTTGCCGGAGAACTCACCGGCCGTCAGGAGTGTGGCGTCCCGCCAGGTGTCGTTCTTCGGCTTCAGCTGGTGCTCCTGGCCGAAGGTGCCGGCGCTGACGTTCGTGTAGAGGGTCAGCTCACCGTCGACCCAGTGCACGACGAGGTCGGTGACGTACTTCGAGGCGGCGAAGCGGCCCGCGGCGATCTGAGTCGCGTTCTTCCAGAGGTCGTTGGGTTCGATCATCTGGGTGCCGGCCCAGTTCAGTCCTTTGGAGCCGACGTCGCCGTACAGTGTCACCTCGCCGTCGACCCAGCGGACCAGCAGGTCGAACTGGTTGGACCCGGTGAAGTCGCCCGCCGTGATGGTCTTGGCGTTCTTCCACGTGGAGTTCTTGGGCAGCAGCTGTCGCTCGGGATCGTAGCCGCCGTGTCCGTTGCCGGGGTAGAGCGTGACCTCGCCGTCGGACCAGACCACGATCATGTCGCTGTGGCCGGTCTGGCGGAAGTCGCCCGAGGCCATCAGGTTGGCGTTCTGCCAGGTGGTCGCCGCGCCGGGCAGCCAGGGGTCTCCGGACGGCTGGTACGGCGGCTTGTTGTCATCCACTTTCCGATGCGCGGCGGCGTCGGCGAACAGGTCCTGGGCGTCCTTGCCGTAGATCGGTGAGTAGGTCACCCAGTCGTCGTTGGCGTCGTTGCCACCGCCGTGGTATCCGCCGGTGTTGCCGATGACCTTGCCGGTGCCGTTGGTGCTGTTGTAGTCCTCGATCCACGGGCCGCCGGAAACGCCACCGTAGAAGCCGGTGCAGGTCATGCGCATCTGTCGGAAGCCTGGCAGCTGGGAGGTGCTGACGGGGCAGCGGACCGGTACGTGGTCGGGGTTGACACCGACGTCGTCGGGATAGCCGATGACGGTGACCTTGTGGTTGTAGCTGCTGGTCGGGGTGAAGGTCAAAGCCCCCGTGACGTCCTCCACCTTGCCCCGCGTGTTGGGGTCTACCTGCGCGAAGGCCAGGTCCAAGTCGGAGGTCGGTTTCTTGGTGTTCGCCTCGTAGCGCGGGTCTATGTACAGGCGGGACACCGGGTAGACGCCGGACGGCTGCTCGACGGCGGACCTGCCTATGCGGTACTGCGGAACGAAGATGCGGTGGGTGGCCCTCTCCAGGCCACGGCCGCAGTGTCCGGCGGTCAGGACGATGTCCTTGGCGGCCGTGTGTACGACGCTGCCGGTGCAGTACGTCTTCGGGCCGCCGAGCGGCTTGCCGTCGAAGAAGAACGTGCCCACCATCGGGTGGCCGAGGAAGTGCTCCGGGGTGGGGGTGCCCGATGGCGGCGGCTGGTGCGCGACGGCGGCGCCAGCCGTGATGCCGTGCTTCGATACGGCCGAAGCGGGGGCCGGCGGGGAGTCGATCGGGACCGCGTTGTCCATGCGGTCCGCCGTCCAGTACTTCTCTTCCTCGCTCAGACTCGGCCCCTCCGAGGGGGAGGGAGAGGAGGTTGGCTCGGCGGACTGCGTCGAGGACGCCGAGGGCGTGGCGGAGTCGGTCGGCTCACCGGCCCCCGCGACCGTCGACGGCGCCGAGGGTGCCGGCGAGTTCGGCGGGACCTGATGCCCGGTGCTGGGAGCCGCCGGCGATGCGGAGGCCGTCGGTGGGGCGGAGGGCGCTGATGCCGGATGGCCCGTCGCGGCCGATGCTGTCCCGGCGCCGAGAACGCCGACGCCCAGTCCTAGCGCCAGGGCTGGAATCCATCTGTGTCTGGAACGCAACAAGGTGCCTTTCCGTCTAGTAGGGGGCCGTACGGTGAGCGCGCCCCAAACTTCCCTTTGTCGTACATATGTTCGATGACACTGCACTATCGAGTAACAACTGACAAGTCGTCAAATAAGAGATGGGCGAGGCGATGGACCGACTCCGCAAGACCGCGTGGGCGGCACTCCCTCTCCTGCTGCCCTTTCTGGCAGCCGGGTCGGCCTCGGCCTCCCCGCTCGAGTCTTCCCTCCCGTTCGGAAGCGTCCGGTCGGTGCATCCCGGCGACACACTGACGGTCAATGCCAAGACCGGCGAGGCCAGTTACGCCGAGACCATCACTTCATCCGCGTTCATCAGGGCAGGGAAGCTGCGGATGATGGATCCGCTGCTGACCACCACCGTGACCGTCGCCTGCGATACCCGGCCCGGCACCTACCCGGTCCTGCTGCACGGCGCCGGAGACGTGGGCCCGCAGGAGCATCCGTTCCGTTGGGCACGCGTACGCGTCGAAGCCACCGACGAGGCGGCACGCCGCGTCTGCCGGAACAAGGTCCAGAAACTGCCCCCGCCCAGCCTGGAGGAACGCTGGGCTCCCGACAGCACGTGGCCCCAGTCGGAATGGGACGTGCGGACCTTCCGGGCCGGCAGCCGGATCACGATCACTGACAACTATGACGAGGGATCGGACGGTGACATCACCCTCACCTCCCGCGCATTCACCGACCGCTCCGTCCTGCGCGGAGCCAGAGCCGTCCTGACCGCCACCACCACCCTCAGATGCGACTCCGCACCCGGCCTCTATGTCGTTTACCGGCATGACGCCGACCAGGCCGGCCCCGACAAACCATGGGCCCGTCTGCGTATCGCCTCCGCCGCACCCGGAAAAGCCTGCGCTGCTCAGCAAGCCGCAAAGCACTCAGCCGGGACATCCCGCACCAGCACGGTGGCCTGGGCCGCGGGCGGCGTACTCCTCGCCGCCGCAGCCGGCGCCGCACTACTTCTGCGGGCCAAATCCCGCCGCACACACCCCGCCTGAGCGCGCCTCGCCTGGAGCGCCCAGATGCGATCGAGTATCAGGGCGCACGGCGACGCAGTCGCCAACGCTGCTGCTGATCACCGCGGTGGGCTGTGGTGGGTGGTCCGACGCGAGGACGCACGGAGGGTTCGCCGGCGCTGGTGTGGTGACGCAGCCGCGGTATCCGACACCGCATCGCCCACAAAGGCATCGAGTCCTCCGAGCGGCTGGGACGCCACTGCTGGACCATCGAGCGCACCAAGGCCTGGCTCGCCGGATGCCGCCGCCTCCACCGCCGCTACGTACGCAAGGCCATTTGCTTCCTGGCCTTCACCAGCATCGCCTGCACCCTCATCTGCTACCGCAGACTCGCCAAATGAGTTGATCTCTCAGGAGGTCCGGTCCTGCGTGCTGAACGCCTGCACCTCGTCGTACGTCGGCGCGGCGCCCCGCGGCGGGCGGCCGGACCGGATGTCCGCCATCGCGTCCAGCGCCGCGCCCAGGGCCCGCCGGTAGAGGTACGAGCCCAGGCTGATCCTGCGCACGCCGAGGTCGGCGAGGTGGGAGACGGGCGGGCCCGCGGGTGAGTAGAGGATGTTCAGCGGTACGTCGAGGGTCTTGAGCAGGGCGGTGACGCGGGCCGGGTCGGTCAGGCCGGGGACGAACACGCCGTCGGCACCCGCCTGTTGGTAGGCGTCGAGACGACGGACGGTCTCCCGCTCGTCCGCGCCGTCGCCGAGCCAGTGGGTGTCGGTACGGGCGTTGACGAAGAGGTCCGGTACGGCCGCCTTGACCGCGGCGATCTTCGCCGCGTGCAGGTCGGCGGGGCCGAGGCCGTCCTCCAGATTGATGCCCACCGCCCCGGCGGCGGCCAGTTCGCGCGCCAACTCGGCCACTTCGGCCGGGTCTTGGCTGTATCCGTCCTCGGCATCGACGGACAGCAGGTACGGGGCGCCCCCGAGCTGCCGCGCGAGCCGCACGGTCAGGTCCCGGGTCGCCGCGACCCCGTCCGGCAGTCCGGCCGCCGCGGCGACACCGAGGCTCGTCGTACCGATCGCCGCGAAGCCCTGAGCGGCGAGCAGCGCGGCCGAGGCGTGGTCCCAGGCGTTGGGCAGGAGGAGGGGCGCGTCGGCGTGGTGGAGCGCGGCGAAGGGAGTCATGTCGGCCTTCCGGTGCGGGAGCGGCGGGCGATCACGTCAGCTTGCCGACAGCATCGGCGTAGTACGTCGATCCCTTGAGATGTTCGGCCAGTTGACGGAAGCTCCACCCCTTTCCCGGGGAGTCGTCGAGCTGGTCCTCGGTCAGCGTGTCGAGCCGGTTCGCCCAGATACGGGCGAGGCGGGTGAGGCGACTGCGCGCCTCGTCCAGGTCCTCGAGGGTGAAGGGCGCGAGGTCCGCCTCCGTCGTACTCGCCGACGCATGCCAGCGGTCGGGCAGTGGCTCCTCGCCCACGAGCCGGGCCTCCAGCTCGGCCAAGTGGTCGAGGAGATGGTCGGCGACACGGCGGATCGCCTTGTGCGGGGTGTAGACACGGTCGTCGACATGGGTGGGCCTGCCGTCCCAGGCGGTCCAGGTCGCCGCCAGTTCGAGGACGTGGTCCACCATGGCGACGACGCCTTCGGCCGGTTTCCGGGGTGAGGAGTTGTCCATACCGCGAACGCTAGACGCGCGATCCTTCGGCGCCCGCCGAACCGTATCCGTCCACCGCGCGCCGAGAAACGCGGCAACCTTTCGCCGCGCGGCGGCGACCACCCGGCATGACCAACGCAAGACCCACCACATCGCACCGCCGCCGCCACGTGGCCCGTAAGCCGCTGGCGGCCGGACTCGGCGCCGTCGGTGTCCTGGCCGGTGCCTGGTACGCGACCGCCACGCCGACGACGACCACGCCGGCCGCCGCCCCGCGGCTGGCGGCCGTCACGAACACCACGGTGAACCTGGCCGCCAAGTTCCCGTACCTGTCCGCGGGGTACAACAACACCCGCGAGTGGACGCGCACCGCGACCGCCGTCGCCCCGAACGGCACCCTCCGCGTGGCCTGGCCCGCGTCCGACGGCGTCCACGTCACCCCGCTGACGGCGGCCGGGAAGCGCTCCGGCGCCGACACGGTCGTCAAGGGCGCCAAGGAGGTCGGCGGCCTGGTCGCGCACAACGACGGCTTCGCTCTGCTGACCCGCGTCTCCGACACCAACAAGTGGAAGGAGACGGCGGCGGCCCTCATCCGCTACAAGAACGGCACCCAGGCCTTCCGTACGAAGCTCACGGGGACCGCCTCGCACGACACGGCCCCGCTGCTGGACGGCCAGCTCACCTGGAACGGCACCAAGTACGGCACGTACTTCGTCGTGCACGGCGCGGGCGGCTTCGCGGACGGCCACTTCGGCGACAAGCTGAGCTACGTGAGCGCCACGGGCGCGAAGCTGACGGGCGGCTGGAGCTGGGGGTGCAGCCACAACGAGGGCATCGCGCTGCACGCCGAGACGACCGGCGCGTTCACCTCCCTGTGCTTCGACGACTGGCGCTCGGGCCTGTTCGTCTCGACGGGCATCGGCGCCCCGGACAATGCTCCCGCCGTGCAGCGCGAGCAGTGCTGGGCGGGCTACTGCGGCGGCACGTTCGCGGGCCGCACCGGCGACCTGGTGAAGTCCTCGACGGGCCGGTACGCCACCGCCTTCGCCTCCCGGGGCGCCGCCTCCGCCGCCAAGAACCCGGCCGACGCGAGCGGGCGCGGCTGGACGGTGAAGCCGAAGACGTCGACCCACCAGGTGGCCGTCGCCTTCCTCAAGAACCGCAACACCCCGGCGGGCAAGCCGGTCCACCTCACCAGCGCCGCCGGCACCGAGAACGTCAACGTCCACATCGCCGCGTACGGCAAGGACCGGCTCCTCGTCTCCTGGGAGTCCCTGAAGAACGCCAAGTGCTCGGCCGGCACCTGCACGGGCACCTTCACCGGCACCCATCTGCGCCTGATCGACTGGAACGGCGCCTTCAAGACGGCGGACAAGGTCGTCCAGGCCCGGATCTCCGGTGACATAGCGACGCTGAAGGACGGCACCTTGACGTGGGCGTACGCCCCCGTCACCCCGTCCTACGCGAGCGCCCTCACCGGGGCTTCACCGACCACGACGACGCTGAAGGTCGCCCGTCTGAAGCCCTGAACCGGAAGCACGTCGAGGGACCCGAGGGCCAGCTCACGCGGACGTCGTACTCCCCCTGCTCCTCCCCCTCCACGTCCACGGACACCGATTCCGTGAGGGGCAGGGGGTCCGGCTCGCCGGTGAGCCGCGCGAGGGCGACGAAGAGGGTGGCGCCGGGTCCCGTGACACCGGCGGAGTCCAACAGGTTGTGCACGGGGAGGAGTTCGGCGTGCACGCCGTCGTCCTCGGGCCATCCCGTGACGCGTACCGGCGTTCCCGGGTCCGCTCCCGCCACCAGGTGGGCCCGCACCTCCACCGCTCCCCGCGCGACGACCAGGTTCACCACCCGCGCTCCCCCACCCGCCGTGTGCCGCGACGCCACCCAGCCGTCGCCCGCGCCCAGTGGTTCGATGTCCGTCCGGCTCGGATCGTCACCGACGATCACGCTGTTGTCGTACGACGCCGAGGGCGCGGTCGCGGTCGAGTACGCGAGCCGCGTGTAGTAGGGGTCGTAGCGGACGTCCTCGCTGCCGTGGTTGTGGAGTCGGACCAGGCCGTCCGAAGTCGTGGTCTGGAGGAGCCAGTTGGGCGGTCCGACGGGGGTGACGGCGTCGGCGCGGTCGGTCGGGCCCGGATCCTCCCGCGCCGTCCACACCTCGTGGTCCGGTGGGAGGAGCAGGCCGACGAAGGCCTTGCTCGCCCAGTACGGGGAGGCCGGGCCCGAATAGCCCTGGAGGACCGTCTCGTCGGGGCCGTGCCAGCCGAGGGTGAGCAGGCCGCGGTCGTCGACCGCGCCCCGGTCGAGGAAGTGGCGCAGCGCGCCGGACGCGATGCGTCGGGTCTCGCCCGGCGACAGCGGCGTACGGCCGGTGAGGGCGCCGAGCCACAGCGGGGCGGTCGTCGCGAAGCGGTAGGTGAGGGAGCGGCCCTGGCGCATCGGGGCGCCGTCGCCGCCGAACAGCCGGGCGTAGTCGGCGAGATGGCGGGAGAGCCGGCCGCCGTACAGGTCGAGGAGCCGGGGGTCGTCCACGAGCCACGCGTGCAGCACCGGGTACAGGTGCATCGCCCAGCCGTTGTAGTAGTCGAAGGCACGGCCGGGGCCGTCGGTGTACCAGCCGTCGCCGACGTACCACTCCTCGATCCGCTCCAGGCCCCGGTCGATCGCGGCCCGCGACGCCTCGGGCTCGTGGCCGATCTCCGCCAGGAAGCCGCCGACCGTCACCGGGAACAACTCCCAGTTGCAGGCCCAGGGTTCGGCCGTGAGCGCGTCGCCGAGCCAGGCCGCGGCCCGCTGCCGCACACCGTCGTCCAGGCGGTCCCACAGCAGCGGCCGGGTGAGCCGCAGCGCGAGGGCGATCGACGCGGCCTCGACGAGGGGCTGGCTGCGGTCCTCGACGCGCGGCCAGATACCGGCCGTACCGGCGGCGAGTCCGTCGGCGTACCGCTCCAGGGCCTTCTCGTCGCGACGGAAGGCGGCCAGGAGCAGGGTGCGGGCGTAGCCCTCCAGGCCGTCGGAGAGCCGGCCCGACCAGCTCGTGTGCTCACCGGGGAGGTGGTAGAGGGAGCCGTTCTCGGTCGCGTACGGGGCGACCGCGGCGAGCAGGGAGTCGGCCGCCGCCTCCCAGTGGGCGCGGGTGTAGCCGGTGTACGGGCTGAGGGTGCGGTCCTCGTCGGGCATCAGTGGCGCTCCGTGGTTCGGCGGCTCGGTCGGGTGGTACCTGGGGCGCCCCGGTTCCGGACGGGACGCCCCAGGAGTTCATCCCACCCTCACCTGGCGCTCTGGCACCAGATGCTGGGCGAGGAGTTCGTCGCGGACGAGGCCGGCGTAGACCGTGGCGCCGTGCACGGAGGTGTGCGTGTTGTCCCGCTTCTCGTTGTAGAGGTAGATGGCCTTGGAGCCCTCGACGCCCAACGACTCGACGAGGGCCTTGGTCCTGGCCGTCAGGTCGATGAGGGGCACGTGCTCGGCGGCGGCGACCGAGCGGATGACGGCCGGGTGGTTCACACCGAGGCCGTTGACCAGCAGCGCGGTGTCGTTGTTCAGGGTGCCGTCCGCGTTGAACCAGCGGCGGACGATGGGGGTGACCAGGACCGGGTCGCCGCCCCGCGCGCGGACCCCGGCGACCAGGGTCTCCAGGTTCGCGCGGTACGTCGGCTCGTCCGTCGTCTTGTCGTTGTGGGCGAGCTGGATGAGGACCAGGTCGTGGCGCCGGATGACCGGCTGGACGGTCGGGAAGAGCGCGGGGTTCTCGAGGTAGGTGACCGTACTCTCCCCGGAATCCGCGTAGTTGGCGACCGAGACGCCCTTGCGGAGGTACTGGGGCAGCTGCTGGCCCCAGCCGGAGTAGGGGTCGCCGGGCTGGTCGCAGACCGTGGAGTCGCCGACCAGGAAGATCTGACGGGTGTGCGGGACGGCCGGGGTCACCTTGATGTCGGCGAGCGCGGGCGCGGAGCCGCCGAGCACCAGGTCCAGGCCGGGGGTGCCGTCGGGGCCGGTCGGCTCGCCCTCGGGGGTGCGGACGTTCACCGTGAAGCTGCGGGGCACGGGCTTCCCGGCCGCCGTGGCGGTCTCGGGCAGCAGCGCGCGGCGCGTCTCACCGCTGACGCTCGTGCTCGCCGCGGCCTCCCCGCCGAGCCGTACGCGCACGTCGTACGTGCCGGGCGCGACGTCGAAGTGGCAGGCGGTCGCGGTGCAGTTCTCCAGGCCGAGGGCGCGGGACCCTCCGTGCGCCTGCGCCGGTGTGGCCGACAGCGCGGTGGCAGCGGCCAGCGCGGCCACTCCGGCGGCGATGAAACGTCTCATTGCGGCTCCTCCAACAGGACGACAAGACCTGGCGGCAGGACCGTATCGCTCTCCGCAAGCGCTTTCTAGTACTCGACGCGTTTTCACATGATTGCCAACTCCCAAGCGGCGTAAGCCCTTTCGCGAAATCGATTCAACTGTCAGTCTTCCGGACACCCGCACACCCCCACCTCCGAAGGAGGCACCCCCATGTCCGGATCCACCGACAGATCCCTCGGACGCCGCACCTTCGTCCTCGGCACGACCGCGGCGGCCGTGAGCGCGACGGCCCTCACCCGGACGGCCGCCGCCGCGAGCTTCGGCTACACGGACGACGGCTCGAACTACGTCATCGACACCGGCGCGAACCTCGTCTTCAAGGTCAGCAAGACCAACGGCGACCTGACCTCGCTCGTCTACCGCGGCACCGAGTACCAGGGCTACGGCGGCAAGAACTCGCACGTCGAGTCCGGCCTGGGCACCTCCACCGTGACCATCGCTCAGTCCGGTTCGACGATCCTCGTCTCCGTCGCGTACGGCACGCTCAAGCACTACTACGCGGCCCGCAGCGGCGAGAACAACGTCTATCTGTGGACCAACAAGGCCGACACGTCGGTCAGCGCGACCCGTTACATCGTGCGCGTCAAGGCAGGCCTGTTCCTCAACGACGAGCCGGACTCCTACACGTACGCGCCCACCACCATCGAGTCCGCGGACGTCTTCGCGAAGTCCGACGGCCAGACCCGCTCGAAGCACTACTCGAAGCTCCGCGTCATCGACTACACCTACATCGGCTGGACCACCGGAAGCGTCGGCCTGTGGATCGTGCGCAGCAACCACGAAAGGGCCTCCGGCGGCCCGTTCTACCGCTCCCTGCTGCGGCACCAGAGCGCGGACGGCGGCGGGCTGTACGAGATCCTGTACTACGGCGAGAACCAGACCGAGTCGGAGCGCTTCGGCCTCCAGGGTCCGTACGTCATCGCCTTCACGGACGGCGGCGCGCCCTCCTCCTCGCTGTACGCGGGGAATCTCACCACCTCCTGGGCGGACTCGCTCGGCATCTCCGGGTACACGGCCGCGAGCGGCCGGGGCCGGGTCGCGGGCGTGGGCATCTCGGGGCGCGACACGGCATACGCGTACACGGTCGGGCTCGCCAACTCGGCCGCACAGTACTGGGGTTCGGCGCGGGCCTCGGACGGCTACTTCTCGATCGCGGGCGCGCTGCCGGGGTCGTACACCCTCACGGTCTTCAAGGGCGAACTCGCCGTGTACACCACGTCGGTGACGGTCACGGCGGGCGGGACCACGACGCTGAACAGCATCGCGATCCCCTCCTCCAACGACCCGTCCAACGCGAGCGCGATCTGGCGGATCGGCAACTGGGACGGCACGCCGGGCGGGTTCAAGAACGCGGACCTGATGACGTACGCGCATCCGTCGGACGTACGGGCCGCGTCCTGGACCGGCAACGTCGTCGTCGGCAGCGGCAGCGGCAGCGAGACCTCGGCGTTCCCCTGCTACCTGTGGAAGGACGTCAACAGCGGCATCATCGTGTACTTCAAGCTGACCGCCGCCCAGGCCACCGCCGCGCACACCCTGCGCATCGGCGTGACCACGGCCTACGCGAACGGCCGCCCGCAGATCGTGGTCAACGACACCTGGACCTCGGCCGTCCCCTCGCCACCCACCCAGCCGAGCACCCGGTCGCTGACCGTGGGCTCGTACCGGGGCAACAACTACACGTTCAGCTACAGCGTTCCCGCGTCCGCCTGGCTGACGGACACGAGTGCGTACAACACGCTGAAGATCTACGTGGCGAGCGGTTCGGGGTCGACGTCCTTCCTCAGCGCCGGCACCTCCGTCGACGCCGTCGACCTACTGACCTGACGTCATGTTCCGCGCGTCCACTGCTGGTTGGTACCTCCGTTGCAGGTGTACGTGATGATCGCGGCGGAGTTGGCGGTGGACGCGCCGGACACGTCCAGGCACTCGCCGCTCGCCCGGGCCTTGACGAGCACATAACTGCCGGACGTGGTCAGGCTCCACTGCTGGGCGGTGGTGCCGGTGCAGTTCTCCTGGGTGACAGTGGCGGAGTTCTCCTGGAGGCACAGGGAGCTGCCCCGGCCCATGAGTTCGTAGTAGCCGGTACCCAGGTCCTTGAACCACCACTTCTGGTTGGTGCCGCTGTTGCAGGTGTACTGGCTGATCGCGACACCCTGCCACAGCGACTGGCTGGGAACGTCCGCGCACTTGGCGCTGGACCGGCCGACGAGGGTGTTGTACGTGGCGCTCGTCCCGTTGACCGTGCCGGCGGCGGTGTCGACCGAGACCTCCGGGTACCAGGACATGGACATCGAGGTGGAGGTCGGGAAGGTCAACGGCAGCCAGACGTAGCGCGAGTCATTGACGGTGCCGCCGAAGGAGTTGCCCCAGCGGTCGCCCATGTAGAGGTACGAGGTGCCCGAAGTCCCCTGCACCGGAAGGACGTACGCGGTCTGCGAGTTGTACGTCGTCGAGTCGCCGACGTTGGCCATCGCGGTCCAGGGACCGGCGATGCTGGTCGCGGTGGCGTACTGCTGCTGGTTAGCGTTCCAGCCCGTGGCTGCCGAGGTCAGCATGAAGTAGACGCCGTTGCGCTTGAACAGCGCCGGTGCCTCGCGGTGGCCGCCCACCCACGGGTTGGCGACCAGGCTGTCGATGCCCGTGTAGTCGGCGGTGAGCTTGTAGATCTGGAGGTCGTAGTTCTCGCGGGCCGCCGACACCATGTAGCCGGTGCCGTCCGTGTCGACGAAGGTCGTGATGTCACGGGACATGTACTGGCCGAGCGGCTGGAAGCTGCCCTGGTAGGCGTAGTTCCCGTCGACCGTGTCCGAGACGGCGACGGCGGCGCGCGCCTCGCTGTAGTCGACGCCGTTCTCCTTGTGCATCCACATGACGAACTTGCCGGTGGACGCGTTGTACATGACCTTGGGCCGCTCGATGTAGGCGGTGCCCAGCTCGGAGGCGCTGGACTGGGTCAGGACGTGGTTACGGAACTCCCAGTTCTTCAGGTCCGTGGAACGGTAGGCGTCCACGTACCGGAAGGTGTTGTCGGCGTTGCGGTCCTCGCCGAACCAGTAGTAGTAGCTGCCGACCTTGATGACCCCACCGCCGTGCGCGTGCACGGCGTTGCCCGAAGTGTCGGTGAACTGGGTGCCGTTGGTGATGGTCTGGGCGGCTGCCTGGGCCGGTCCGGCGGTCACCAGTGCCGCGGCGAGGGCACAGCACAGGGCGACAAGGATTGCGTACACACGTCTCATCTGACGCCTCTCGAAGGTGGGGGGACAGGGCAGGAAACAGGCGGGGGTTCGAGATCTCGTACGTCATCTGTCATTACGAACGTCGAAAAGGTAAGGGTGTGTTACGGGAAGGTCAACGGGTCGCGCGGGACAAAGATGGACGCGGGATTTCTGTTATCGCCGCCGTCCGCGCGCGTCTCCGATGACGTGCGCAGCCATTCCCGCAAGACAGCAGCCGCCGTTGGCGCCCTCGCGACCGTCGCCTTCCTGGTCACCGCGCCTCCCTCTGTTGGCGCCGTTCGCCTCCGGGGCGCTCCAGCCGGCGGCCGTGACGCCACCGCCGACGTCCTCGCGGACCGGGACGTCACGCTCACCGGCGACACGGTGGTCACCGTGCCGTCCGGCACCATGACGTACGACGGGGTGTTCCGCGGCCAGGGCACCCTCACCGTGCGCGGCGGCGGCACGCTGATCCTCAACAAGGACAGCGACTTCACGCTCCCGGCGGCCCGGCAGCGGCAGAAGGTGACCACCCAGGGCGGCAACCACCCGTACACCACCGTGAGCAACCCCGACCCGCCCGCGATCACCGTCGAGCGGGGCACCACCCTCCAGTACGGCACCGGCGGCGGCACCGGTCTGATCGGCCACTTCCCCTACAACACGCCCGGCTACCAGCTGAACCAGCTCAACGTGCGTGTCGACGGCACCCTGCGCCTCTCCCTCACCCGCACCTTCAACATCGGCACCATCAGCGGCTCGGGCCTGGTCACCCAGCCGCGCAACATGTGGGGCACCCTCGACCTGGCCGGCACCCACCCCTTCTCCGGAGTGATCGACAACGGCACCGGCATGGCGGTGGGCCGCCCCGAGTACCCGGTGGCGCTCCCGAACGCCCGCGCCGTCCTCAACCAGGGCTCCTGGATCATCGACACCCCGCTGTACCAGACGATCACCCTGCGCCAGAACTTCTACCAGCGGGCGTACGGCAGCGACGTCAACGTCCACTCGCGGCCAGGCAGCAAGGTCGTACTCACCGGCCAGTACGGCTACAGCGACCAGGGCGGCGACAACGACCCGTCGTTGAGCGACCCTGGCCTCAACTGGCGCCCCGTTCCTCACCAGTTGAACAAGCGCGGCACCAATATCGAGGGCGCGGACGTCCAGTGGGGCGACGGGACCACCCACAAGATCTTCATGCCGGGGACGAAGGACACCGTCTACATCAACCTGCACATGGCGAGCGGCGTCCGGTCCCGGCTGACCTTCGCCTACGACGGTCCCGTCACCCTGGGCGCGCCCATCGGCGGCGGCCGGTACCACGACACACTCGCCGCGCCCGGCGCCGGGGACGTCGTGATCAAGGGGACACGCGGCAACGACGTGACCTTCGCGGCACAGCAGTACTACGACGGGTCGACGACCATCGAGAAGGGCGCCGTGCTGCGGCTGGGCTCGGGCGCGCGGGGCGGTGACGGCTCTCTCCTGGCCGGCACCGAGCGCAGACGGATCGTCGACAACGGCACGCTGATCGTCCGCAACACCGCAACTCCCCTGTCACTGGCCCGTCTCGGCGGCATCGGCGGGCTCACCCAGTCCGGCGCCGCGACGACGACCCTGACGGGCGGCGAGGTGTCGTACACGGGCCCGACAACGGTCACCAAGGGCACGCTCGCCCTCGCCTCCGGCGCCACGCTCGCGCACAGCAAGGCGATCCGGCTCACCTCGGCCGACGCGCGGCTGGACGTGCGGACGACGGGACTTCGGGTGTCCACGTCCCTCAGCGGCAAGGGCACGGTACGGGGTGCGGTCGTCAACGACGGCGAGGTCGCGGGCGCCCTCACGGTGACCGGCGACTACACCCAGGGCGCGAAGGGCACGCTGGTCCTGCGCGATCGGCCCCTGAGGGTGACGGGCGCGGTCCGGCTGGCCGGGGACCTCGATCTGTCGGCCGCCGGGACCGACCCCGCCCGCGAGATCAGGGTGCTCGACCACACCGGCCGGGCGAGGACGACCGGCACCTTCTCCGGCCTGCGCGAGGGCGCCACGCTCGCGCTCGCCGACGCGACGTACCGGATCAGTTATCGCGGGGGCGACGGCAACGACGTCACTCTGAAGGCAGTGTCGAACCATCGGACCGTGGCGGCGCCGTCCCCTGCCACGTCCGGGCTCCCGTCCGTGAAGAACTCCACCGCCGTCGGCGACAGCGAGAACGCGAACTCGTGGTGGCCGCTGCTGCTCGCACCGCTTCTGGCCACGCTCGCCGTGCCGATCGTCCGGCGGGAGCGGTCACGGCGCCGCGGCGGACGGCGGCACGCGGCCTCCCGGTGAGTCATGGGTGGACGACGGTCACCCCGCGTTCCGCGAGTTCCGTCATGACGGGGTCGGGATCTCCGTGGTACTCGCTGTACCACATGCGGTAGGGCATGGTGACGTGCTTCAGGGACGGCATGTCGAGCAGAGGGCGGCAGTCCTCCAGGTCGCGGCAGTGGCCCAGGTTGATCTCCGTGAGTTCGGACAGTCCCGTCAGCGCGCCGAGGTCCCGCAGCTCGGACAGGCCCCGGATGTCGAGTTCGCGGAGGCTCGTGTGGCCGGCCAGGCGGGACAGGTCCTTCCAGTCCAGGCCGGACAGACAGAGCGTCTCGATTCCCCCGGCGGGTATGTCCTGCGCCCGGGGGCAGCTGATCAGACTCAGCCCACGCCGTGTCGTCGTCCAGCAGCTCCTGGCCGACGGTCTGCGCGGAGATGTAGTCGCGGAGGAAGCGACGGGAGAGCCAGGGCCGGTCCCAGCCCGGGGCGACGCCATGGGTGCCGTCGGCGCCGTCCATGAGTGCCGCTCCGTGCGCGGCGCCCAGACGCCGCGCGTGCTCGGCATGGCGGGCGACCGACCACGTCCTGCCGGACTCCCCCCGCACGTCCTCCAGCCAGAGTGTCACGTCGCCGTCCGGGCGGTCGACGGAGGCGAGCAGCCGGGGGGCGGTGATGCCCCACGGCTGCCAGCTCCGGGCAAGCCCGGACTCGTACGCATGGGCCTCGCGGCGCCAGAAGTTCCAGTGCCTCGGGTCGTCGGACGCGTCCCAGGCGCCGCCGGTGTCCTTGCCCCGGGTGAGCACCTTCAGGACGACGGAACGATCATCGACGGTGACCCGCCACACGCCACCGGTGACGCCGTTCTTGAGGTTGTGGACGAGGGGTTCGAAAACGGCCCGGTCCGCCGGGGCCCCGAGGATCTCCCGCACTTCGGCGCGGAGGATCTCACCGCCTTCGGTGTCGAGTTGATCGACTTCACGCATGCCCCCAGGCTAGGGCCTGTCCGGCCGGACAGGCCCGGCTCTCGTGCTCCGCATCGTGGTCGCTCTGCTCATCAGGCGGACATAACGGGGCGCGGCCGTCCCCATCGACTAGCGTCGTGACATGACCAGCGACACCTCCCGCAGCGCTTCCTCCCCCTCCCTCGCCGGCGCCCTCGCCGACGGAACGGTCGTCCTGGACGGCGGCATGTCCAACCAGCTGGAGTCGGCCGGGCACGACCTGAGCGACGAGCTGTGGTCGGCCCGTCTGCTTGCCGAGCGGCCCGAGGCGATCACCGAGGCGCACCTCGCGTACTTCGAGGCGGGCGCGGACGTGGCGATCACCTCCAGCTACCAGGCCACCTTCGAGGGCTTCGCGAAGCGCGGCATCCCGCACGGGCGGGCGGCCGAACTCCTCGGCCTCAGCGTGGAGCTGGCGCGGGAGGCGGCCCGCCGCGCGCACGCGAAGGGTACGACCCGGCCGCTGTGGGTGGCCGCTTCGGTCGGCCCGTACGGGGCGATGCTCGCGGACGGTTCGGAGTACCGGGGCCGGTACGGGCTGAGCATCGCCGAACTGGAGCGGTTCCACCGCCCCCGCCTGGAGGTGCTGGCCGCCGCCGCGCCCGACGTACTGGCCCTGGAGACCGTGCCCGACGCCGACGAGGCCGAGGCGCTGCTGCGGGCGGTGCGCGGGCTGGCCGTACCGGCGTGGCTGTCGTACACCGTCGCCGGGGACCGTACGCGGGCCGGGCAGCCCCTGGAGGAGGCCTTCGCCCTGGCCGCCGACACGGACGAGATCATCGCGGTCGGCGTGAACTGCTGCGCCCCCGAGGATGTGGACGGCGCGGTGGAGACGGCGGCGCGGGTGACCGGGAAGCCGGTGGTGGTGTACCCGAACAGCGGCGAGGTCTGGGACGCCGAGGCGCGGGCCTGGAACGGGCTCTCGACCTTCACCGCCGAGCAGGTGACCGGCTGGCGGCGGGGCGGGGCGCGGCTGATCGGGGGGTGCTGCCGGGTGGGACCGGGAGCGATCACGGGGATCACCCGGGCGCTGACGCCGGTGCGGTGAGCGGGTGCCGACACCTGTGCGGTGATCAGGTGCTGACGCCCGTGCAGTAACTCCGGCGAAGCACGCGCTCAACGAGGGCTTCACAGACGGGTGATGGAGTCCCCGTACTCGTCAGCCGATCATGGAGGCCCTCTTGAGCGAGCCCACCACCGAGCAACTGGACGCCTACGTACGGACCCGCCTGGCGCTCGCGGGGTTCGACCTCTCCCTGCTGCCCGAGGTGTTCGACGCGGCGACGGGGGTGCCCACACGGGACCAGGTACTGGCCAACCTGCGGTCGTTCGTGGCCTCCACCCCCGGCGCGATCTCCGGTTGGGCACCGCCCGCCGAGGGCCCCGCGTACGCGCAGCAGGCCTCGCCGCCCCTCATCTACCCCTCCATCACGGAGGCCTGGACGGGGAAGGCGGACGCCCGATGAGCAGATCCCTCAACCGCCGGGTGTTCCTGGCGAGTTCGACGGCCGTGGCGAGCGGGGTCGCCTTGCGGACGGCCACCGCGGCGCAGGCCTCCACGACACCCCGTGTCCCCGACATCCGCGTACGCGAGGCGGCCCTCGACGACCCCACCGAGGCCACACTCACCGAGGCCGTCGTGCTCATGCGGCGCGGGAAGCTGACCTCGACGTCCCTCACCGAGGCCTACCTCGACCGGATCGAGCGGTACGACGGGACGTATCAGGCGTACGCGGAGGTGACCGCGGACGCGGCGCTCTCGGCGGCGCGCAAGGCGGACCGGGGGCAGGGCGCCCGGGGCGTACTGCGCGGGATACCGCTCTGCATCAAGGACAACTACTTCACCCGAGGCGTGCCGACGCGCTGCAACTCCTCCATCTTCGAGGACTTCGTGCCGGACGAGGACGCGACGGCCGTGGCCCGGCTGAAGGCGGCCGGCGGGATCGTGCTCGGCAAGGGGCAGATGGGCCCGCTGGCCACCACCCGGGCGACGAAGCCGAACGGGACGGTGACCACGGTCAACGCGTGGACGCCCGGGGACCCGGGCGTCGACCCGGGCGGTTCCTCGACCGGGCCGGCCTGTTCGGTCGCCGGGCGCATGGCGGCGTCCTCGATCGGCACCCAGACCGGCGGCTCCATCGTGCTGCCCTCCAACCAACAGAACCTGACCGGTCTGAAGCCGACCATGGGCCGGGTGTCCATCCACGGCGTCATCCCGCTGTCCTTCACCCGCGACCACTCGGGCCCGCTCGCCCGCGACGCCATGGACGCGGCGCTCATGCTCCAGGTCATGGCCGGTCCCGACGCGAAGGACCCGCGCACGCTGGGACTTCCGGCCGTGCCCGATCTCGTACGGGCCGCCACGCCCGTTCTCTCGCGCGGCGGGGCCCCGCGGATGCGCCGGGCCACCCGGATCGGGGTGCCGTCGGACTTCCTGACCGCGCAGAAGGAGCTGCGCACCGCCCTCCTGAACCAGCTGGACGCCATGCCCGGTGTCACCCTCGTCGACATCGCCTACCCCGCCGACTGGACCCTCCTGACCGGCACCTTCAACGCGGCCCGGCTCGCCGAGCGCACCGAGCCGTTCCGGCACTGGCTGCGCGAGGACCCGGCCAAGTTCGGTGTCTCGCTGCTGAGTTGGCTCCAGGGGCTGATGCTCTCGGGCGACGAGTGGATCACTGCCCAGCGCGCCAAGAACCATCTGCTGCGGGAGGTCCTGGACGGGGTCATGAACCGCTGCGACGTGCTCCTGCAGACCGGCCCCGTCCCCTTCGACATCCTGGGGCTGCCCGAGATCGCGTTCCCCATCGGCTTCGACGCGGGCGGGGTGCCGGTGGGGGCGATCCTCGGCGGGCAGCCCTACGAGGAGGACCGGCTGCTGGAGGTCGCCGCCGCGTATCAGGCGGTCACCGACTGGCACACGCGGCGGCCCGCCGACCCGGTCCCGGCCGCCGCGCGTCTCAAGGCCGTGATCGCGCGCCCCCGGCTCTCGGCGGAAGAGGTGGCCACGAGCTCGGCCTGACGGCCATGACCCGGCGGGGTCGGCGCGGGCGTGACGAAGGGGTGGACTCCGGGGAGCTGAGCGGCGCACCGGGCCTCCCCGACTCGGCGTCCCACAGCGCCAGTTCACGGTCGCGTGGTCCGAGTACGGTGTGCGGTGCGCCCGCGCCGAAGATCCGGACCGGGTGCGAGGCGTCCCAGGCATGCCAGCCCGGGTCACCCTCGACCGCGAACCGCACCCACGCAGCGTGCATCGCGTCGGCCAGTTCCTGCGGGGCGCCCGGGCCCGCGAGCTGCGCCGCCTGGGGCACCTTCACGGTGTCGAAGACGAAGCCGAGTTCCAGGGCGTGGCAGGCACCGAGGCCGGGCACGTTGGAGGGCCAGGTGAACTCGTAGACGTAGGCGGGTGTCCGCGGTGGACGGGCGTCGGCGAGCCGGTGCAGCGGCACCCGCAGCAGATGGTCGGTGACCATCTGCCCGACGAGGTCCGCGGTGCCCGCCTCCGGGTGGATCGCGCGATAGCCGCGGAGCACCTCGTGGCCGCAGCGGCAGCGGGCCATGGCGCCGGCCAGGGCGACGGGACCGAGCCGGTCGACACGCTCCAGCAGACCTCCCGGGGCCAGCCACAGCCGGTACTCCTCGCTGGTCCACCCCAGCAGCAGTTCGACGTCGGGCGCGCCGCCCGCGCCGCCTGCGACAAGCGCCTCCATCGGGTCGCGCGGGACGAGGTCGCCGTCGACGACGATCCCGAAGGCCGGCCCGCCGAGGACCGGGCTGCTGAGCCTGGCCACGTCGGCCTGGGTGCGCAGCAGCAGCGCGCGGTCCACGGCGGCGAACGCCCGCGCCGTCGCCGGGACCTTCAGCCGGGTGGCCATCCTGCGCACCATGCGCCGCACCTTGTCGCGCTCGCTCGCCTCCGGCGGTCCGCTCTGCAGGACGGCCCGCCGGAACAGCCCCCGGGCGCGCGGACTGGCCAGCAGCGCCCCGATGCTGATGGCCCCGGCCGACTCACCGAACACGGTCACCCGGTCCGGGTCGCCGCCGAACCGCGCGATCGACTCCCGTACCCACTCCAGCGCGGCGAGCTGGTCGCGCAGCCCGGCGTTGGGCGGCGCGTCCGGGAAGAGGCCGTAACCCTCCACACCCAGCCGGTAGTTGATCGAGACGAGGACGACACCGTCCCGGGCGAAGGCGTGGCCGTCGTAGACGGGCACGGCCGACGAGCCGCGGGTCAGGGCGCCGCCGTGGATCCACACCATGACGGGCAGCCGGGCGCCGGGGCCGGGTTCCGGTGTCCAGACGTTCAGGTTGAGGCAGTCGTCGCCGGGGACCACGGGGTCGGCGAGGAGTCGTGCGAACGCCTCGGAGTAGGGCGGCTTGGGCGGCGTCGGCCCGAACTCCCCCGCGTCGCGCACACCGTCCCAGGGCTCGGGCGGGACGGGTGGCCGGAAGCGGCGGGCGCCGAACGGCGGGGCCGCGTAGGGGATGCCACGGAACACGGCGATCCCGTCCTCGTACCGGCCGCGCACCGCTCCGTAGGGAGTGGTGACCACCGGGTCGTGCGTCTGTGGAACCGAGTCCACCGCGTCCACTGCCATCCGCCCACCAGCTCCTCACCCGGCGCGTCGTTTCCTTCCACAGCAGAGCATCACACCGCCTCCGCCCATTCCCCGGCAGGCCACGGGTGATCAGGCGAGGCCGAACCAGCCCAGGACGGTCTGGACGAGGAGGACGGTGGACATGGCGGCCACACCGACGACCACGGTGGTGGCGGCGACGCGGTAGCGCGGGCTGTTGGCCGCGGGGCCGAGCAGGGAGCGGCGGTTGGTGAGGACCAGCAGGTAGACGAGGACGACGGGGCTGATCAGGCCCTGGAGGACCTGGGTGCCGATCAGCAGCTGGATGACGTTGACGGGGGTGAGGGCGACGGTGGCGCCGAGGGCGATCTGGGCGGTGAACAGTCCCAGGAACAGCGGGGCGTCACGGAAGCTGCGGGAGACCGAGCGCTCCACGCCCGCGGCCTCGCCGACCGCGTAGCTCGCGGACAGCGGGACCACGGCTCCGGCGAGGGCCGAGGCGCCGATCAGGCCGAGGGCGAAGAGCAGTTCGGCGCTCTGTCCCGCGACCGGTTCGAGGGCCTTGGCGGCCTCGGCGGCGGAGGTGAGCGGTCCGGTGCCGCCGATGGCCGAGGCGGTGGCGATGATGATGGTCAGGCTGATGACGCAGGCGAAGACCGCGCCGAGGATCGCGTCGGCCCGGATCAGGGGGTAGTCCTCGGGCTTGGCGCCGCGGTCCACGACACCCGCGGCGGCGTAGAACTGCATGTAGGGGCTGACGGTGGTGCCGATCAGCGCGACCGCGAGCAGGATGAAGGCCTTGCTGCCCGCCATGTGGGGAAGCACCAGGTGGGAGCCGACCTGGCCCCAGTGCGGGTGGCCGAGGATCATCGCGACGGGGTAGGTGAAGAAGGCCAGCGACATGATCAGGAAGATACGTTCGGCCCAGCGGTAGGAGCCGAACAGGACGAGCGACCACAGCAGGATGGCGGCCGGGGGGATGACGGCCCACTTGGGGACGCCGAGGAGTTCGAAGGCGGCGCCGATGCCCGCGAACTCGCTCACGACCAGACCGGTGTTGGCCAGCAGCAGACAGCACACGGCGAGCGCGGTGAGGCGCAGGCTGAACTGTTCGCGGATCAGCGCGCCGAGGCCCTTGCCGGTGTACGCGCCGAGCCGTACCGCCATCTCCTGGACCATGACCAGGGCGACGGTCACCAACACCATGAAGAACAGCGTGCCGTAGGCGAACTGGGCGCCCGCGGAGGCGTACGTGGCGATGCCGGCGGCGTCGTTGCCCGCGTTCGCGGCGACCAGACCGGGCCCCGCGACCGTCGCGACAACGGCCAGGCGCCGCAGGCCCTTGCGGCCGACGGGGGACCTGGTGACCGCCTCGACGGGGGCGGCGGCATCGACGGGGACGACTGCCTCGACGGGGGCGGCGGCATCGAGTTCGCGGGTCACTGCAGGAACCTCCGGAAGTGCAGCCGGCCGCGCTCGGGCAGCACGGCGTCGAGGATGTCGTCGGCCAGGATCCGGCCGAGCGGGCGCTCGGCGTCGTCCACGACGAGGAGCGAGGAGGCGCGGGCGGCGACGAGCTGGTCGGCGGCCTCGGCCAGGCGGGTGTCGGGGCGTACGACGGCGGGCGGCCCGAACTGGGCCAGCCAGACCACCAGATCGGCCACCGTGGCGGTGTCGTCGGCCACCGCCACGTCGAACAGGGAGATGTCGCCGATCAGGCGGCCGTCGTCGTCGAGCACCGCGACCGCGTCGATCTCGGTACGGTGCTCGGCCTCGGCGGCCAGAGCCGCCCGTACCTGGGCGATGGTCCGGTCCTTCGTCGTGGTGATCAGCACGGTCGTCATCGCGCCGCCCGCGGTGCCCTCACGGTGGGTCAGCAGTCTCCGCAGCTCGGCCGCCTCGGCGGTGGGCATGCGCGTGAGCAGGGTCTCGCGTTCGTCGGGGGTGAGGTCGCGCAGGGCGTCGGCGGCCTCGTCCGGTTCCATCTCGTCCACCAGCCGGGCGGCGTGCTCGGGGCGGGCCTCGCGCAGCAGGTTCTCCAGCTCGGCCGGTTCCATCTCCTCCAGGGCGTCGGCGGCCTGCTCCGGCTCCAGCCAGCCCAGCAGTTGCTGGCGCTCGCTGCGGCCGAGGTCCTCGAGGATGTCGGCGAGGTCGGCCGGGCGCAGCCGGTGCAACGCGGAGCGGGAGGCGCGCAGCCGTACCTCGGCGGGGCCGTCGGTGGCCTGCTCGGCGAACGGCGCCACGGACTGCCAGTCCAGCACCCGTTCCGGGGTCGGCCTGGCCTGCCAGCGGCGCGGGCCCAGCCGCCGCAGCAGGGTCGGCAGGGAGACGTCCACACCGACCAGCACCACCTTGTCGACGAGCGGTGCGAGGTACAGGTCGGCGGCCCGGGTGACCTGCACGCCGTCCACGTCGACGAGTTGGTGGTCCAGTACGTCCCGGGCGAGCAGCACCTCACCGGGGCGGCGGGCGAAGTCGCGCAGGTCCACGCGCGCGGACCGCAGCCGCACATGACCGGCGTGCACCTTCTCCAGCGCGTCCGCGGGCAGGAACGCCCGCCGTCGGCCGATACGGATGATCAGGCCGGTGACCGGCGGGTACGGCTCGGGTCCGTAGAGCCGGGCGACCACGTCCACGACGCGGCCGACCTCCTCGCCGGCCTGGTGGGTGACCGGGGCGCCGATCAGCCCGGCCAGCGAGACGAGGGAGGCGCGGACCGCCCTGGAGGCGGTGGCGCGGCGTTCCAGATGGACTCTGCGGTCGCGCAGGCGGGCCGTGGTGGACATGAGCCGAGTGTTGGCGGCCAAGGTGAACACCCCCTGGCCCCGGCATGGCGGGGCGGCAGGGCGGCACGGGACGGCACTCCCCCGGTGACCGGCGGCGTCGGACCGCACGCACACACCACGACGTCCCGCTGGGCACGGGCCGGGCGGGTACGGCCGACAGCGGACACGGCGCGGACCGCGGGGTACCGCGTCAGCCGGACGGGGCGGGGAGGGGCTGTCCCGGGCCGCGGAAGGACGGCGAGAAGAACGAGGACAACGCGGACAACGCGGGCAGGGGCCGACTATGGCCCGGACTACTGTCCATCACGCCTCCTCCCGGTCCACGCACGTGCGGACGCCTCATCGAACGAGGTGTCCCGTCAAACCGTGGCAAGACTACGTCTCCGCCGCCCCGGTCCCCGCCTTCATGACCAGCCCTTGACCGCATCCCTGTCGGGCTCCTACCTGCGGGGGATGTCGTACCGGGCACGAATTGGTTGCGGCCCGGACTTCCCACGGCGGCGGGCGGCGGCACTGCGGCAGCATGACAGCCCATGAGCAGAGACCGCTATGTCGACTTCCTGCGTGCGTGGGCGATCGGCCTGGTGGTGCTCGGCCACTGGCTGATCACCGCCCTGGTCCGGGAGCCGGACGGAGAGATCCGCGCGCCGGAGCTGCTGGCGACCGTGCCCTGGACCCAGTGGCTGACGCTGGGGTTTCAGATCATGCCGCTGTTCTTCCTCGCCGGGGGCCATGCGGCGGGCGGCAGTTGGACACGGGCCCGGGCGGCGGGCGGTACGGCCGCCGGGTGGGTCGGAGCGCGGGCGCTGCGGCTGCTGCTTCCGGCCGCCGTGTACAGCTGTCTTGTGCTGTCCGCCGTAGGGATCTGCTCGACGGTCGGCGTGGACCCGAACACCCTTGAGCTGGTGGGCTGGGCGATGGCGATGCAGTTCTGGTTCCTTCCGGTGTATCTGCTGCTCAGCGCACTGACCCCGCCGCTGCACGCGGCGCACCGGCGCTGGGGGCTCCTCGTCCCGGTGGCGATGGGCGCGGTCGCCCTCGTGGCCGACACCCTGGTGGTGACGGTGCACACGCCGTACGTCGGACTGCTCGACTACGTGCTCGTCTGGGGCGTGGCCTACCAACTGGGTTTCTGCTGGCGGGACGGCCTGCTGACGGAGCGCCGGCCGCTCCCGGCCGCGCTGGCGGCGGGCGGCGGACTGGCCTTCACCGCGCTGATCACCCTCGGGCCGTTCCCGGTCAGTCTGATCCTGGTGACCGGGCAGACCCCCAGCAACACCGATCCGCCGTCGGCGGCGATGCTGGCGTGGGCGGTGGCCCAGGTCGGTCTGTGCCTGCTGGCCGCGCCCGCGGTACGACGGCTGCTGGACCGCGAGCGGGTGTGGCGGGCGGTGCGCCCCGTGGGCGGTGCCAGCATGACGCTGTATTTGTGGCACATGCTGCCGGTGCTGATCGTCGCCGCCGCGTTCTATCTGACCGGCCTCGCGCCCGAACCCACGCTCGGGTCCGTGGCCTGGTGGGGACTCCGGTTGCCGTGGCTCCTCGTGCTCGGCGTCGTCCTGACCGGTGTCGTGCGGGCGCTGCGTCCCCTGGAGCGCGGGCCGGCCCTCCTCTACGAACGGACTCGCCCGGATCCCGACTCGCCCCGCCTGTGGCTGACCTGGCTCGGCCTCGCGGCGAGCGTCACCGCCCTGACCCGCTTCGCCACCCGGGGCTTCGCACCCGACGGCCGGTTCCCCGTACTGCCCGCGCTGGGGCTGCTGTTGGGCACGACACTGTTGACGACCCCTCGACGGACGACAGTCCGTCAGAACCCGGAGAAGCCCAAGGAGACACTGGGGGAAGCCGCCTGACGTCACATCGGCCGCATCCTGATCTGTTGTAGGGCTGCCCAACGGTCCGCACGATGATGTAGCCAAGTCAGAACCGGCCCTCGTGGTACGAGAGCGAGGGGGCCCACACGTCCGCCGAGTCCGGGACGCCCCGCAGGTCGAGGGGGTCGGTGCGATCCAGGATGTGGTCGGCCGGATCCCAGTGGACGAGATCCGTCGAGCGGTGCACGGGCACGCCCGGGAACCATTCGAAGTACCCGCCAGCCGATCGCGGAGGCCCCCTCGAGCGAGCTCTCCCACCCGCCGGAGGTGTTCGACGCTTCGACCGGGGTCTCCGGGCGGGACGAAGTACTCGCCGCCCTGCGGGCGACGATGGACTTCGGCGGAGCCGGAGGCGGGGACACCGACGTAGGCGTCGACGGGGTCGCATTCCCCGCCGCTCGCCGCGCTCCGTTCCCACTGCTAGCCTCCCGCTCGGGAACCGGTTGCCTTCAGTGTTGCCGCACTTCCCGAGGGGCGGGCAGGCCCCGGGCGACGGAGAAGTCGCCGCCCGGGGCGGACGAAGGGAGCCGGCATGACGAGGAAGAGCATCACGGACGCCGGGAGCCGGCGCACGATCCGGGACGTAGCGGCCCGCGCGGGGGTGTCCGCGTCGACGGTGTCGCGGGTGCTCGGCGGCGATTACCCGGTGAGCACGGCGACGCGTACCCGGGTGATGCGGGCGGTCCGTGAGCTGGACTATGTGGCCGACGCCCGCGCCAAGGCGATCGCCGGGGCCGGCACACCGACGCTCGCGTTCGTCCTCGAGGACATCACCGGGCCGTCGTTCGCGCACATGGCGCACGGCGTGGAGCGCGAGGCGACCCGGCTCGGCCATCTGTGCTTGGTGTGCAGCACGGACGGCGATGCCGAACACGAGCTGGAGTTCATCGAGATGATGCGCGCCCAGCGGGCCGCCGCGGTGATCCTGGTCGGCGGTGCCACGGACACCGCGGAGTACCGTGCGCGGATGGCCCGCATCGCCGACTCCCTCGCGTCGGCCGGGTCACGGCTCGTCCTGTGCGGGCGGCCACCGCTGGACCCTGGCACGCCGGTGACGGTCATCGAGTACGACAACGAGGGCGGAGCCTACGCCCTGTGCGCGCACGTCCTCGCCCAGGGTCACCGGCGGGTCCTGTTTCTCGGGGGCAAGCCGGACAGCACCACGGCCCTGGGCCGCGAGCGCGGTTACCTCGCCGCTCACCGGGCACGCGGCCTCGAACCCGACCCGGCGCTGCGTCCGACCGGCGACTTCACCCGCGACTCGGGCCACCGCCTGATGCGCCGGGCGCTGGAGCAGGACCTGGACTTCACGGCGGTGATGGCCTCCACCGACATGGTCGCCTCTGGCGCCCTGACCGCCCTGCACGAGGCGGGTCTGCGCGTCCCGGCCGACGTCTCCCTCGTCGGCTACGACGACATCCCCTTCGCCCGCGACCTCCACCCCCCGCTGACGACGGTCCACGTCCCCTACGAGGAACTGGGCCGCCTGGCTGTCCGCACCGCCCTGGGCCGCACGCCGGATGCCCCGAACGAACACCTTCTCCTGGGGACACATGTAGTGGTGCGCGACTCTGTGGCGGGGCCAGCGGGTGGGGCCCGCCGATAGAAACCGGTTGCGGCACGTGGGCGAACCGGCAGAGGGGCGCGCTGCGGGTGTGGATTCCGGAGAGCTGAGCCGCGCAGCCAACTCCACGTCTTGCAGGGTGAGTTCACGGTCACATGGCCCGTGGACGGTGTGCGCTTCGCCGGTACCGAAGACCCAGACCGGGCCCGAGGCCTCAGAGGCCTGCCAGCCCGGGTCGCCCTCGGCCGCGAACCGCACCCAGGCGGCGTGCATCGCTTCGGCGAGTTCCTGCGGAGCGCCCTCCCCCGCGAGCTTCGCCGACTCCGGCACGTCGGCGGTGTCGAAGACGAAGCCGAGCTCCTGGGCGTGGCAGGCGCCCAGGTCCGGCACATTTGACGGCCAAGCGAACTCGTAGACGTACGGAGGGGTTTGTGGTGGGCGGGCAGTGGCCAGCCGGTGCGGTGGCACCCGCAGGAGGTGGTCGGTGACCAGTCGGCCGACTGCAGTGGCAGCGGGCCAGGGCGACCGGACCGATCCGGTCGACGCGTTCCAGGAGACCACATGGGACCAGCCACAGCCGGTACTCCTCGCTGGTCCAGCCCAGGAGCAGACCGACGCCAGGCGCGGCGCCCTCGGCCCCTGAAGCGGGTCACGCGGGACGAGGTCGCCGTCGACAACGATGCCGAAGGCGGGGACGCCGAGGATCGGGGTGCTGAGTCTGCCCACGTCGGCCTGGTTGCGCAGGAGCAGGGCGCGGTCGACGGCGGCGAACGCCTGCGCCGTCGCCGGGATCCTCAGCCGGGTGGCCATCCTGCGCACCATGCGCCGCACCTTGTCGCGCTCGCTCGCCTCGGGCGGCCCGCTCTGCAGTACGGCCTGGGGGAACAGCCCCTGGGCGCGCGGACTGGCCATCAGCGCCCCGATGCTGATGGCTCCGGCCAACTCGGCGAATACGATCACCCGGTCCGGGTCGCCGCCGAACCGCGCGAACGACGCGCGCACCCACTCCAGGGCGGCCAGTTGGTCAGAGCGCCGCCGTGGATCCACACCATGACGGGAAGCAGGGCGCCGGGGCCGTGCGCCGGTGTCCACATGTTCACGTTCAGACAGTCGTCGCCAGGCACCACGGGGTCGGCTAGGGCCTGTCCGGTCGATCACGGTGGAGGGAAGCAGCGGCGCCTCGTCGATGCCGGTGAGCGGGGTGTGGTGCGTGCAGCTGCAAGGCGGAGGAGGGAGGCGACGCGGAGCGTCGTTGACCGACGACAACGCCGCAGATGTGCCTGCCACACCCCGCGTCTCCGCCGTGATCGACCGGACAGGCCCCAGGAGCCCCGCGAACGTCTCGGAGCACGACGGCTTGGGCCGTGTTGCTCCGAAGGCGCCCGCGTCGCGCACCCCGTCCCGGGGTTCGGACGGCACCGGTAGCGGAAGCGACGGGGCCGAACGGCGGGTCCGCGTAAGGGATGCCGCGGAAAACGGCGATCCCGTCCTCGTACCGGTCGCGCACCGCTCCGTACCGGGTGGTGACCACCGGATCCGTCTGCCGCACCGCGTCCACCGCCATCCGACCACCAGTTCCTCGCCCCTCGCGAACGGTTCACATCAGAGCATCACATCACCTCCGGCCATTCCTGCGGACGTCCCTGACGGGCGGACTTCCGGACGTCCCTATTTGGCGTACATCAACGTGCCGAAGCCGAGCTGGTCGAAGCCTCCGCTGTTCGGGCCGTAGTCCCCGCCGCCGCCCTCGGGGCGGACGCTCTCCGCCATGGCCTGGATATACGGGACGGAGAGCCCGCGGCGGCGCGCGTAGTGGTAGTACAGGATGTCCCAGACCGGCCGGATCTCGCCGCGGCTCGCGGACGAGATCACGGTCTGCGACTGCTGGGCGCAGCTCTGGCCCGTGCCCCACGTGTACGTCGCGTAGGGCACGTCCTGGCCGAGGTTGTACTTGGCGACGTACTGGGCACACTTCATGATCCGGTCGTTGCTGTAGCCGTACAGGTCGTCGCCCTGGGACCAGGCCATCTCGCAGAAGGCGCCGAGCTGACCCATGCCCATCATGGTGTGGCCCTGGTCCCGGCCGCTCTCCTGGTACTGGGCCAGGCCCTGGCTGTCGTAGACGAACGGGATGGCGTGAGAGATGGATCCGTTGCCCGCGCCGTTCTTGAAGTAGTTCACCGCCTGGTCGTACTTGGCCGCGTCGTCGCAGAGGATGCCGATGGCCAGGATCGAGTTCATGTTGCACAGATCCCAGTTGGCCCAGTAGTTGGTGATGCAGGCGGTGTTGTGGTTGAGCAGGAAGTCGTTGTTGAGCGGGTAGAAGACGTCGAGCATCATCGTCTTGAACCGCGCGAGGTCGAACCCGGCGTAGCCACGCATGAGTTCGGCGGCGTTCGCGAACTGGTAGCCGTAGATCCCGGCGGCCAGGAACCGGTCGGCGTTGCCGGTGACGGTGGTGAGCTTGGCCGACCAGGCGTTGAGGATCTTGACGGCCGTGTCGCCGTTGGCGGCGGTCCCCGCGATCTTCCAGCGCAGGGCGTTCTGGTAGGCGGCGTGGATGTCGTTGTAGAGGATGCCGTAGTTCTCGCCGGTGCCGCCGCGGATGATGGTGGCCTGCGGGGTGGGGGTCCAGGTGCCGGCCGAGTGGCCGTTGGCGGTCAGGCGGTTCCAGCCGGGGAGCCACGGGTCGTCGCCCGCGGCGACCCGTACCTTGGCGCGGTTGAGCTCTCCGTAGGCGTGCAGCATTCCGGGGTGGGTGAAGGTCGCCGGTGCGGCGTCCGCGGTACCACCGGTCAGGGCGTCGGCACCGGTGCCGACGGCGAGTGCGGCGGTGAGACCGCCGGTGGCCCTCAGGAGACCGCGGCGGCTCAACTCAGGCTTTTGGAGTGGCTGGTGGGGGGATGTGCGGCTCATCGCGATGCAGCTCCAATCCATGGAGGATCTAGAGGGAGGTGATGCTCACCTCGTCGAACTCGGTGGTGCAGCGGGCCAGGGGGCTGCGCGAGCAGACCACGAGGCCCACGTAGTAGGGGGCGTCACCGAAGCCGGGGATCTCTCCCGCGGCGAGGGGGGTCCAGGTGGCGCCGTCGTCGGTGGAGACGGCTGCGCTGAAGGCGGTCCCGGCGCGCTTCAGTCGCAGCAGGCTGGGGAGGGTGACCGCGGCGGTGCCGGAGAAGGCGGAGGCACCCGCCACGGTCTTGCGGAGCATGAGCTGCGCGATGGTGCCGCCCGTGACGATCAACCCGGCCGCCTGGTCGAACGGCGACAGGGACTTGGCCATGAGCACCCCCACCCGATCCGCACTGGCGCCGGTACGCGAGAGAAGCCGGGTGGTGATCTCGCAGTCGCCGGTAACGGGCTGTCGTACGAACTGGCCCGTCATTCCCTGGCCGTTGACGGACAGGTCGACCCCCGCGCCGCGGACCGTGAAGGCTCCCCCGTCGTACGCCGTGCTGCCGGGGGTACGGATCGCCACCACGCCGAGGGTCCCGAAGTCCCGGTCGTCGAGGACGACGTCGCCGAGGTCGCCGTACGTCCACGGGTCGGGTGGGGGCGTGCCCACCGTGAGAGTCAGGGTGCCGGAAGCGGTCCCGGACGCGTTGCCCGCGGTCGTGGTGACGGTGAACTCACCTGTCTGGGTGGGGGTTCCGGAGATGAGACCGGTGCGCCGGTCGACGCGGAGCCCGTCGGGCAGGCCGTCCGCGGTAAACCGTACGGGCTCGTGCGAGGCCCGCAGCAGATGGCGGAAGGCGCCGCCCTGGTTCGCGAACGCGGCAATCGCGGAGGTGAGTTCAGGCTTGGTCGGCGTCGGCATCACGGCGTGCGCGCGCGCCGAACGCGGACCGCGACCGCCGGTATTGGTCTTGGCGACCGCGTAGTGGTAGGTCGTTCCGGGCGTCCCCGTCGCGTCGGTGCACCGGGGTCGGGTGCCGAAGCCGACCGGGCCGACGCCGGTGGCGAGGGTCTCGTAGGGTCCGCCGGCGCGTGTGGAGCGCAGCACCGTGTACTGGGCCGCGGGGTCCGGGTCACTCCAGGCCAGCTCGACGGCGTCGGCGCCCGTGGCAGCGCGCAGGTTGGCGGCGGTGCGCGTGGGGCGCGGCACCGACCAGACATCGCCGGCGGAGGAGATCACGCTGACGTTGTCGAAGGCGCCGGTACCGGTCTCGGCGTAGTCCTCGTCGATGCCAAGGCAGGAGGTGAGGGCGAGGCCCGCGTACGCGGTACGCCCCAACTCGACTTCTGTGGAGCCGACTTCGGTCCACCGGATACCGTCCGGCGAGATGGCCCCGGTACAGCGGTTGCCCCTCCGGGTCACCCGAACCCAGTACGGCGCCCGCAGCCGGTAGCCGTCGCCCGCGCCCTCGACGTACGGCGCTTCCAGCGGCGTGGCCGAGTCCGGCAGCTCGCCGAGTTCGGAGATCGGGAAGGATGCGTTAGTGGTGATCGTCTGCTGCTGGGACGGCGGCACGGGTGTGCTGCCGGTGGCGGAGACCGTCGCCCCCGCCTTTGGGCGTACGGTCCACACGCCGCTCCAGGTGTGCAGCGGCAGCCCCTGGATCAGCATGGCGGCGTGTGCCGCGCCCGCGTCGAGGGAGGCGCGGACCGTGACACCGATCTTGGAGTACTGCGAGCTGAGCGGCCACACGATCCGTGCGGTGACCGTGCCGTCGCCGTGCAGCAAAAGGTGTGCCAGGCGGTAGGTGTCGGCGGTGCCGGATGCCTCCAGCACGAACCGCTCGCCGTCGAAGACAGCGGCGCCGGGGATCCGCACCTCGCCGACGTCCCGGGTCGACCAGGGTTCGGGGAGCCCGGCGGTGGCCGCCGCCCAGGTCGAATTATCACTGCTGCCCCGGGAGTTGGAGGCGGAGATCGTGTAGAAGTACGTACGGCCGGCGTGTACATCGCTGTCGGTGTACGTCGGCATGTCGACGCCGGACGCGATCTGCTCGTACGGGCCCTCGGCTGCGTCGGCCCGCCGGACCGTGTAGGAGGCGGCCCACGCGGACGGCAGCCAGGTCACGGTGACGGTCTTGTCGTCGCCCACCGCCGTGACGCCCGCCGGAGCCGTCGGCACGGTCGGCGAGAGGGCCGTCGCGCCGGCGTAGGCGAAGGTGCCCCAGCTTGGCAGGTCGTCGTTGCTGCCCTCGACGACGCGGGCGCCGCCGGTGCCGCGGAAGACGGCGTCCTTCGTGTACGGGGCGTCGAGGCCGCGGACACCCGCGTAGTGCGCGTACGCCATCTCGTAGATCGGCGGCATGGTGCCGCGCCCGGTGGCCGAAACGGTCTTCTTGATGTACTTGCCGGTACGGTCGAGGTCGGTGACGAAGGGGACGTCACCACCGAGGTTGTAGCGGGCGGCGTACTCGAAGTTGGCGAGGATGCGGTGGGCGTCGTAGCCCCACAGGTCGACGCCCTGGTTCCAGGCGACCTGGGCGGCGTCGGCGAGCAGGCCGACCGCGAGCTGTTCGTGGCCCTGGTCGCGGCCGCTCTCCTGGCCCTGTCCGGCGTCGGTGACGATGCGGTGCAGGACGCTGCCGTTGCCCGCGCCCGCCGCGGCGAAGCGGAGGGTGTCCTCGAAGAGCGGGCGTTCGTCGCAGAACACGCCGATGGCCAGAATGGATTGAAGGGACGTCAGATCCCAGTTGCCGTTGGCGTAGAGCATGTAGCCGGAGAGGGCCGGATACCAGACGGTGAGGAAGGACTCCTCGCAGCACGCGACGTCGGCGTCCGTCCAGCCGTCGTAGCCGGTGTGGCGGAGCAGCTCGGCCGCGTTGACGAACTTGAAGGCCTGGAGCCCGGCGCCGAGCGGGCCGTCCGCTCCGGTGATGGCGGTCAATGACCCCGACCAGGCGCCCAGGATGTCGCGGGCCTTGTCGGCATGCGCGCGGTCGCCGGTGACGGACCAGACGAGTGCGTTCTGGTAGGCGGCGGCCGAGTCGACGACCGCCTGGCTCATGAAGTTCGAGGGGCCACGGCCCCAGGAGGTGATCTGTCCCGTGTTCTGCACGGTGTACGACGACGAGGAGCGCGCGTGGGCCGCGAGCGCCAAATAGCCGTCGTAGATGGGCGATTCCTTCGCGGCGATCGCGGCCTTCATACGGGTCAGGTCGTCGGCGCTGTGCAGGAGTCCGGGGTGGGTGAAGGCCCTGAGGCCGGCTGAGGTGCTGTCGTCGGCCCGTGCCGTGCCGGGCACGAGCAGTCCGCTCGCGCCCGACGCCAGCAGCAGGGCCGCGGCGCCGAGGAAGCCCCGGCGGCTCGTGGCGGGGATCGTCATGACGCGGCGGCCGCCTCGGCCTCGGCGGTGGTGAGGAACGTGAGGTTCAGGACGTGCTCGTTGTAGTACCACTGCACCGAGTCGGTGGTCGCGTACCACTTGGGCTTCTTCATCGAGTCGGCGATAACTGTCCCGTTGATCACCAGGTTCTCGAAGGTGACGTCCTTGATGGCGTGGTCGGCGTCGTAGCCGAGGAAGAGCGACGGGTTGGCGTGCGTGCCCGTGTAGGTGAGGTTCTTGACGTAGACGTCCTCGATGCCACGGCCGACCGAGGTGTTGTACTTGGTGTTGTACATGACCCGCATGTGGATCACCTGGCCCCAGCGGAAGTCCTCGATGCGCACGTCCTCGATCAGCACGTTCTTGATGAGGTTGGAGTCGCCGGGGTTGAGGGCGATGCAGCCCTGGTAGCCCATCTGGGGCTCGCGGTGGTCGAGGATGTCGAGGTTCTTGAAGACCAGGTTCTCCAGCACCTCGGGGGCGTCGGTGTTGCCGTGCGTGCCGACGTTGATCGGGTGCGCGACGTCCGCCCACAGGATGCAGTTCTGGACGGTGATGTCGCGGGTGTCGCCGTAGTAGTCCCAGCGGTGGGCATAGATCGCGATGCAGTCGTCGGAGTTGCGCAGGAAGCAGCCGTCGATGACGACGCTGCTGCTGGAGAAGACGTCGATGCCGTCGCCGTTGCCCCGCGAGCTGAACCCGCGCAGATTCTTGATGTGGACGTTCTCGCTCTCGCCGAGGGTGGCTATGTAGCCGCCCCCCGGGTTCATGACGATGACGTCCTCGACCCGGATGTTCTTGCTGCCCTCGCACAGGACGCCGTTCGCCGTGCCCGCGTAGAGCATGCCGTGCCCGGTGAGGGAGGCCTTCTCCACGTCCTTGAAGTAGACCTGGGCGGCCAGGACGGCGCCGCCCTCCAGGTAGACGGTCTTGCCGCTGGGGACGGTGAGGACGCCGCCCGTGACGGTGTGCATGCCGGGGCCGAAGTAGATGACGTCCGGGTCGTCGGCGGCGGGCGGGTCGGGGTCGATGTGGTTGGTGAACACATGCAGGCAGTCGAAGACCTGGTCGTTGGTCTGGACGACGACGTCCCGCGGCTCGTCGAGGGTGAAACGGACGGTGTCGCCGAGCAGTTCGGGGGTGATGCCGAGCGCATCGGGTCTCACGCGGGCCTTGGTGGTGCCGCCCTTGAGGTAGGTGATCTCAAGTTCGACGGAGCCGCGGAAGTCGAAGTACACCATCGACGTGTCCCAGACCTTGCCCGACCCGGTGGTGGGGTTGATCTCCTCCAGCCGTGGCCGCCAGATGTCCAGGGTCTGCCACTCGCCGTCGGGGACGACACGGACCCGCACCTTGAAGCTGGTGTTGGTCGGCATGGTGGACGGGCGCGGGTAGGTGACCAGCTTCGGCGCGGAGTTGTCGTCCGCGTGGACCGCCGTGGCGGTCAGACCGCCGGACAGACCGGCTGCGAGCACGGTGGCACCCGCCGCCTGGAGTGCGGTGCGGCGGGACAGTGGCGTGTTCATCTATGGCTCCTTGCGATGGTGAACAAAGGGGAATGGAAGGTCACTTGAGGCCGGAGGTCGACATCCCGGCGACGAAACCGCGCTGGGCGACGAGGAAGACCAGCAGGATGGGGACGACGTACATCACCGAGGCCGCGGCCTGGAGGTTGGCGACCGGCGTTCCGGCCGACGTGACGTAGGTGGACATGACGGCGACGGCGAGCGTGGAGCGGTCGGTGGACAGCAGCAGCTGCGGGGCGATGTAGTCGCCCCAGGACCAGGTGAAGGCGATCACGAAGCTCGCGGACAGCGCGGGCCAGGACTGCGGCAGGAAGATCCGCCAGAAGACCGCTGTGTAGCCGCAGCCGTCGACAATCGCGGCCTCCTCCAGTTCGCGGGGCAGACCGGCGAAGAACTGGCGGAAGAGGAAGACGAGATACGGCGCGGCGGACAGACCCCACAGAACCCACGGCCAGTAGGTGTCGACCATGCCGAGCTTGGCGAAGATCAGGTAGGTCGGCAGGAGCGTGATGAGCTGGGGCAGCATCATCGAGCCGAGCAGGATGCCGAACAGCATCTTCTTGCCGGGCGCGTCGAGGCGGGCGAATCCGAAACCGACCCAGGCCGAACTCAGGGTGACCAAGGTGGCGTAGATGAGGGCGATGATCAGGGAGTTGCGGGCATAGCCCAGGAAGTCGATCAGGTTGAAGGCGTCCGCGAAGTTGCTCCACTGGAAGTGGTCGGGCAGCCAGTGCACGGGCGAGGCGGCCAGTTCGGCCGGGGTCTTCAGTCCGGTGAGGATCAACCAGCCGAAGGGACCGAGGAACAACCCGATGACGGCGACGAGAACGGTGTAGAGGACAAGGCGGTTGACGCGTACCCGCACCCGGGGAGCGGAGTTGGGGGACAGGCTGGACGCGGTCACTTCTTCGCCTCCGGGTCGACGTTGTAGAACACCACACCGGACGTGAACTTGAAGATGAGTCCGGTCACGATGAGGATCAGGACGAAGAGCACCCACAGGAGTGCGGAGGCGTAGCCGTAACGGCCGAGCGCGAAATACTGACTGAACACGTGCATCATGTACAGGTAGTTGGACTGCGGCAGCGCGGTGACGCCCGCCGTGGTGCCGTCCGGCGACAGCAGCAGCGGCATGATGGTCTGCACCGAGGCGATCACGCCGGTCACCGTCTGGAAGAGCAGCACCGGGGAGAGCAGCGGCACGGTGACGCTGCGGAAGGTTCGCCAGGCGCTCGCCCCGTCGATGCGGGCCGCCTCATGGAGTTCGCGGGGCACCTCCTGGAGGCCGGCCAGTGAGATGATCATGATGTTTCCGGCGGCCCACAGCACGCTCATCAAGAGCACGTACCGCGCGTAGGGGTCGGCGAGCCAGCCGACGGCGTCGATGCCGAAAAGGGTCAGGACACCGTTGGCGGCGCCGGAGTTCTGGTCGAAGAGCGCCTTGAAGGTGAGGCCCACGCCCACCGGGGGCACCACGGCCGGCAGATAGAGCAAGGTGCGGAACAGTCCGCGTGCCTTGATCGGCCGGTTGACCAGGACGGCGAGCCCGAGCCCGGCTGTGATCGACAGCGGCACCGAGGTCACCGCGAACAGGCCCGTACGGCCCAGCGCGTCCCAGGTCTGGGAGTCGGAGAACAGCTCGCGGTAGTTGCCGAGGCCGACGTAGCGCCAGTTGGGCGAGATGCCGTCGAACGTGGTGAAGCTCAGCCACAGCGCGTACGCCATGGGCAGGACGGTCAGCAGCAGGAACCCGATGATCCAGGGCGCGGTGAACCGGTAGAACGCCCGGTGCCTGCGCGTGGCCATGGAGGTCCGCGGCCGCCCCGCGGCCCGCGTGCGGCTCGCGCTCGCCGTCGGGCCGGGCCGGTCCGCGATGGAGGAGATCTGGTCGACCGTCATCCCACTTGCTCCTTGCCGCGCTTCAGCTGCTCGTTCATGACCGAGTCCAGGCGGCCCGCCAAGGTGTCGACGGACATCTGGCCCTGCATCGCGGCCGGGGCGATCTGGTTGAAGAGGGCGTAGAGCGAATCCGCTGTGGCGTAAGGCGTGAAGGCGATCACCGAGAAGTGCCTCAGCTCGGCGTTCTGCGCCCTCAGCACCCGCTTCTGGTACTCCTCCTGGGCCGGCATCAGCGACCGCAGGGACTTCAGGGTGGGAATGCCCCAACCGCTGGAGGCGCGTGCCTTGGCCGGTGCCTCGCCGAAGAACCACTCGAAGACCCGCCAGGCGGCGTCCTTGTTCCGTGCCTTTCTCGGCATCCAGAGGCCGGTGCCGGCCTGGCAGGGGCTGATCCGCCGGCCGCCCTCGAAGACCGGGGCGGGGGCGAGGCGGGAGATCGACGCCAGCTTCTTGTCGGTGTTGATCAGGCCGCCGAGCCAGTAGCCCGAGTTCGACATGGCCATCCGGTTCGCCTGGTAGGTGGGCCCGTCCCAGGCGTTAGGGTCCGGCTGGATGAGACTCGGCCCGGTCTTGGCCCGGCAGTAGTCGATGTACCAGCCCAGCGCCTTGCGGGCCTCCGGTGTGGTGAAGTCGACTCGGGAGAAGTCGTCGGTGAAGAGACTTCCTCCGGCGGACACCGTCAGGCTCGCCAGGAGATTGGGGGTGAGCACGCCGTTGTAGCTGCCGCCGAAGACGGTCGTCTGGCCGTCCTTGCGCCGAGTGAGCCGCTTGGCGCTGTCCAGCCACTCTTCGTACGTGACCGGCTCGGTCTCCGGCGGGTAGTCGATGCCCGCCTTGTCGAAGAGCGCGGTGTTGTACCAGTACATGGAGTCCTGGGAGAAGTCCTTCGCCATGCCGTAGCGCGGGCCCTCGCCCTGGGTCCGGCCGTCGTACCGCCACAGGTCGTTGACCGGGTCCAGGTCGTCGAGATGGAGAACGCTGCTCCTGGCGAAGTACGCGTCCAGCTCCTCCATGACGCCCCGCGCCGCGAAGTACGGCGCGTCCACGGCGCCGAGACCGCGCACCAGGTCGGGCGGGTTGCCGTTGGTCATCATCCCGATCAGCTTGGTGAGGTCGTACCTCACCGTAACGATCTTGATGCCGATGTCCTTCTGGGCCTTCTTGACCAGTTCCGGGGAGATGTCGTCGGGCTTGACCATCAGCGTGACGGTCTCACCGGAGCCGCTGACCCCGGTGGACACCTGGAGGGCGCAGCCGCTCAGCGCTGCCGCACCGGTTGCGGCGCCGGCCGCCGAGAACGTGAGAAATCGGCGGCGGCTCAGCGGGGCACCAGTGCGTGGGCGCATGAACGCACCACCTCCTGCTCCATCGGTTCGACATTTCGGCCATGAATCGACCTATCGATCGCGGGCCGATTGGCTTAGCAACCGGTTGTTATGCGGTGGGGCAGAGCTTCTTCCTGCCCGGAAACCGCGTCAAGAGTCTTGACGAGTTTTCGAAAACAATGGGTACCCTCAGCGACATGAGCCGGACGGCCGTAGCGTCGCTGTGCAGCCTGCGGCGGTCGAACGAAGAGCAGATCACCGCCCTGCTTCTCGCCCAAGGCCCCTTGCATGGAGCCGAGTTGGCATGTCAGGCAGGGGTGTCCCGGACCACGGTTTCGACGATCGTGGGCAAGCTGGTGGAACGCGGCCTGATCACCACGGCGGACGAGGAGCCTGACGGTTCTCTCGACGCCCGCACCGGAAACCGGTTGTTCGCCAATCCGCGGGCTGCCGTGGGGGCGTGGCCGAGGCCCGCTGGGGCGCCGACCGAGGCGTGGCGAATCTGCTCCATTTCGTCCTGTCCAGCAGCATCGGCTCCGGGCCGATCCTCGACGGGCCGCTATATCGCGGGGCGGTCGGCGCCGCTGGCGAGCTGGGCCACGTGTCGGTGAACATCGACGGGCCGCGCCCGGTGCGGCAACCGGGGCTGCCTGGTGCTGCAGGCCGGCCTCCCCGCCGTGCTCGCGGCGCTGCTGACGGTCTTCGGCGAGGACACGGGCCCGGCGGAGATGCCGGCCCGCACCGCGGACGGGGACCGCACGGGCGAGAAGGTGTTCACCGACGTGGGCACCGTGGTCGGCCGGGCGCTCGCCAACCTGTGCAATCTGCTCCCTCCCGAGCGCATCGTCGTGGGCGGCGAGCAGTCCCGCGCGGGCGAGGTGCCGCTCGACCCGATGCGCGACGCGATCCGCTGCCACGCCCTGCCCCTTGCCCGTGAAGTGGACCTCGTACCGGCCGAGTTGGGGCTCGGCGTGCACATCGGGGCGCTGCGCGGCGCCGCGCTCGTCCTCAGCGAGACACCCGACCTGGCCGCGGCCCTCAACCGCATGGCCGGGAAGGGCAGGACCGCCTGACGCTCACCGCAGCCGCGCCCCTGCGCCGCATCCCCGCGGACCTCTGCGAGCATCCGGAGAGCACGGCCGTCGTCACGGACTTCGCGCAGAGCAACCGAACCACTGGACCGCCGCACCAGGCGATGCGGCCGAACTGCTCAGCCGCTGAACCGCTGAACCGCTGACGACCGGGAACACCAAGTAACCGCTTTCGCTCCAGAATCGCATCAGGGGCCCCATTAGCGGCACAGGCATGGACCGCCCGAAGTTCGCGCGATCCCCGGTCATGCCGCCTCACCCTGCCTCGACAAGGGCGCATACGGCCGGTCGGTTCACCGGCATCCGTACTCAGCTCTCCGTCCCGCACGATTGACCCGCCCTTCCTGCCGGATCTACGGTAGAAGGCGCTTTCTGAAAATGTTTCCCCAGCGTCTCAGGAGAGTCATGTCAAGCGCCCATCCACCAAGGGCCGTGTTCGCCATGGATCCGGTGCACCTGCCTCTGCTCTTTCCTCCGCCACTCCTGGCACGGCTCCAGCAGACGGCCGACCTCGACCCCGCGCTCGTCGTCCAGGACTTCACCGATCCGTCGGCGGCGGACGCGTTGTCCCGGGCCGAGGTACTGATCACCGGGTGGGGCTGCCCCCACCTCGACGCGGAGGTCCTGGCCGCGGCGCCCCGGCTGCGCACCGTCCTGCACGCCGCGGGCTCCGTCCGCTCGCTGGTCGGCGAGGCTCTGTGGCAGAGCGGAGTCACCGTCGCCAGCGCGGTGACCGGCAACGCGCTGCCGGTCGCGGAGTACACGCTCGCCATGATCCTTCTCTGTGGAAAGGACACCTTCGCGCACCGCGAGCGCTTCCGGGGCACCCATGCCTACCCCTCCCCCACCGAGACCGCGGACACCGGCAATCTCGGCCGCCGGGTGGGGATCATCGGCGCCTCACGCGTGGGCCGCCGGCTGCTGGAACTGCTGCGGCCGTTCGACCTCGCCGTCTCGCTGTACGACCCCTACGTGGGCGCTACCGAAGCGGCCGCACTGGGGGCCGAACCGCTGTCGCTGGAGGACCTGTTGCACACCAGCGACATCGTCAGCCTGCACGCCCCCGACATCCCCGAGACCCACGCATGCTCGACCGCGACCGGCTCGCCCTCATCAGGGACGGCGGCGTCCTGATCAACACCTCCCGCGGAGCCCTGGTCGACCCGGACGCGCTCACGGACCAGCTGCTCTCCGGCCGACTGAGCGCGGTGCTGGACGTCACCGAACCCGAGCCACTGCCCATCGGATCCCCGCTGTACGGCCTGCCCAACGTCTTCCTCACCCCACACATCGCCGGCTCGCTCGGCAACGAGCTGGCACGCCTCGGCGGCATCGTCGTCGAGGAGCTGGAACGCCTGGCCGCGGGCCTGCCGCCGGCCCACGAGGTGCGTCACGCGGATCTGACTCATGTCGCCTGAGTCCCGCACCTACGACCCGCCTTACCTCGAAGTAACGATGGGATACGGTTTCGGCACCGGCAGGGGGCGTCCCCCCGGCACGTCCGGTCAAGGAGTCGCTACGGCGAAGGAGCCACTACGGTGAGTCAGCGCAAGGCATCGGGCGACGCCGGCCGGGCCACCATCCGGGACGTGGCGGAAAGGGCGGGTGTCTCCGTCGCCAGCGTGTCGCGCGTCCTGTCCGGCAACTATCCGGTCTCGGACGAACTGCGCCGACGCGTGATGAAGGTCGTACGGGACCTGGACTACGTCACCAACGCCCACGCCCGCTCCCTCGCCGGCGGCGGCACGCCCACGGTGGCCATCCTCATCAACAACATCACCGGTGCCGCGTTCGCGCACGTGGCCAAGGGAGTCGAGGGTGCCGCCTCGCTGCGCGGCTGGCTCTCGCTGGTCGGCACTACCGGGGACGACCCGGAGCGGGAACTCGCGCTGGTGAACCTCATGCGCCAGCAGGGCGTTGCCGCGGTGATCCTGCTCGGCGGCGCGTACGACTTCGACGAGTACCAGCTGAGAATGGCCCGGTTCGCCCGCTCCCTCGACGCGGCGGGCTCGCATCTCGTGCTGGTAGGCAGGCCTCCGTTGGAGGGCGACGTGCCGGCCACGACGGTCGACTACGACAACGAGGGCGGCGCCTACGCCATGGCCAGCCACCTCCTGTCCGCGGGCCATCGCCGCGTCCTGGTGCTGCCGGGCCCTGCTGAACTCACCACGGCACAGGGACGGTTGAGAGGCGCTCAGCGAGCCTTCGAGGCGTACGGCGCGCCCTTCGATCCGGGCCTGGTGCTGCACGGCCCGTACGACTACGAGCACGGGTACGACGCGGTCGAGGAGGGCCTGCAGCGAGGACTCGACTTCACGGCGGTGCTCGCGGGGACCGACGTGGTCGCCGCGGGTGCCATGCAGGCCCTGCGCGCGGCCGGGATGAGGGTGCCCGAGGACGTCTCGATCGTCGGCTACGACGACATCCCCCTGGCCTCCCAGCTCACTCCGCAGCTGACGACCGTGCATGTCCCGTACGAGGAGATGGGCCGCGTCGCACTGCGCGCGGTGGCCGACCGGCGAGAGGGCGGCGCCGGCCGCCGCAAGGGCGGCGACGGCGAGCACTTGGTACTGGGTACACATGTCGTCGTACGGCGCTCCGTCCAGCCACCCGCTCAGCGGGCTTAGCGTGTTTCACAGCAACGTTACGTAAGCGTTTTCGCTGCGCCTTTCGCGGCTCGCCAAAGGCGTTCACAGCGCCGACAGAGGACCGCCCGATCCCCGGCGAAGCACCTCTGACCTGCATGCTTTCTCTCTCGCATCGGCGCGTGCGAGGGCAGCCGACATAACCGCCCAGACAACCCGCCGTAACAATCTTCGGCAGACCTCTTGCTTAGGGCTGACCGCTCGGCCTACCGTCCACAGCAACCGCTTACTACCGCTTCTGCTTGGCCGACCCCCACAACCGCGAGCCGACGGTTTTCCGGCCGCCGTTTCCTGGCCAACACGGAGCCGCCGTCCTCTCGTTCTGAGAACGCCAATCTCCCGAAGGATCACGGTCAGATGAACTCCATCAGCCCCCGCAGAAGAGTCGTCCACGCCGCAGTCGCGGGTCTCGCGCTGACCGGCCTGCTCACCGCGTGTGGTGGATCCGGCTCCGGAGACTCGTCCTCCTCCGGTCCGGTCACCCTCCCCTTCTGGGGCTGGGCCAACGGCCAGGAAGCCGTCGTCAAGGCCTTCAATGCAAGCCACAAGGACATCAAGCTCAAGTACACGAAGGTCACCGACCAGCTGACCATGCAGAAGCAGCTGACCAACGCCGTCAAGGCCGGTAACGCACCCTGCCTGGTGCAGAACACCGCCGAGTACGTGACCACATGGGTTTCGCAGGGTGCGCTCGCCGACATCACCAAGTACGTCGGGTCCAGCAAGGACAAGTTCAACGCCGGCGCCTGGGCCGGTGCCCAGGTACAGGGCAAGGTCTTCGGCGTTCCCACCAGCTCCGCGCCCGCCTTCACCATCTACCGCACCGACGTCTTCCAGAAGTACGGCCTGAAGGCGCCGGCGACCTGGGACGACTTCATCACCGCCGGCAAGGTACTGAAGAAGCACGGCATCAAGGTCACCAACTACGCCGGTGAGGACCCGAGCACGCTTGAGGTGCTCGCGATGCAGGCCGGGGCGCACTGGTACAGCATCGACGGCAACGCGTGGAAGGTGAACTTCCAGGACGCGGGCACCCTCAAGGCCGCGCAGACGATCCAGGAGATCATCGACAACGACCTGAACTCCAAGCTCTCCTTCGCCGACTACGCAGCCGTGCAGCGCAACTACGACAACGGCGGCACCGCTACCCGGCAGATCTCGACCTGGCAGATGGCCGGCATGGTGCAGAACTTCACCAAGTCCAACGGAAAGTGGGCGCTGGCGCCGTGGCCGACGTTCAAGGGTGAGGCGGCAAAGACCCCGGCCGGAACCAACCAGAGCGGCGGACTGACCCTGGTCACCAAGCAGTGCAAGAACCAGCAGCAGGCGGCCGAGGCGGCTCTGTGGATGTCCACCGACACCGGCGCGGTCAAGACGATGGCAAGCCCGACCACCGGCAACGGCGTCATGCCCGCGCTGGCCGACAGCGACTCGTACGTCGGCGAGGCGATCTCCGACAAGCTGCTCGGGGACAGCTACGCGCCGGGCAAGAAGGTCGTGACGGACAGCCTGGGCACGGTCACCAGCGACTGGACCTTCGGCCCCGACTGGACCGCGATGTTCACGGAGATGCAGAGCGGCTGGGCCAAGGTCATCAACAAGGACCAGAAGGTCACCGACCTGCTGGCCCACATGCAGGAGTGGACGGTGGGCGACCTCAAGTCCCGCGGCATCAGCGTCAAGAACTGAGGCATCCCCGCATGATCCGCTCCCAGCGCTGGAAGGGTGCCGCCTTCACGGTGCCCTTCCAGCTCGGCTTCGTCTTCCTGTACCTCGTCCCGATCGGCTACGCCGTCTACCAGTCCCTGTTCCTGGAACAGCAGTCCGGACTCGGCCTCGGCGGCGCGACGGAGAAGTTCGTCGGACTGGACAACTACCAGCACGGCCTTACCGATTCGACGTTCATGAACTCCGTACTGCGGGTGTTCCTGTTCGCTTGTGTCCAAATCCCGGTGATGCTCGCCGTCAGCCTGCTGCTCGCCCTCCTGCTGGACACGCTCACCGCACGGGCGGCCGGCAGGTTCCGGATCCTGCTGCTGGTCCCGTACATGATCCCCGGGGTGGTCGCCGCCATCGTGTGGATCAACCTCTACAGCCCCGCTGTGGGCCCGCTGACATCGCTGGGCGATTTCTTCGGGTTCCACTGGAACTTCTTCGCGCCCTCGATGGTCTGGCCGTCCATCGGCAACCTGCTCACCTGGCACGGCATCGGCTACAACATGGTCATCATCTACTCGGCGCTCCAGGGTGTGCCCCGCGACCTATTCGAGGCCGCGCGCCTGGACGGCGCCTCCGAGGTGCGCATAGCGCGGAGCATCAAGATCCCGTACGTGCGCGGAGCCCTGGTGCTGACCGGCCTGCTGTCCATCATCCAGATGCTGCAGATCTTCAACGAGCCCGCGCTGTTCAGGAACGTCACGCCGCAGACGGTCGACGACAGCTTCACCCCGATCATGATCATCTACAACCAGGCGTTCAACGCCGGCAACTACCACTACGCCGCGGCCCTGTCGGTGCTACTCGCTCTCATCCTCGGCGTCGCCTCCTTCCTCTTCTACCGGTTCACTTCGAAGGAGGTCGACTGATGATGCTGACGGAGCCTCGGAGCGAAGACAGCACCGAGCGGCCCCCCGCCCGTCCCGTCCGGCGGCTCACCCGCCCCGACGGCGCCTCCCGCGGGCGGGGCGGCCAGCGCTTCCTGCTGGTCGGTCTGATCCTGGCCAGCGCCTACAGCCTCTTCCCGGTGTGGTGGCTGATCGTCGCTGCCACCAAGGACCGCACCGGGCTGTACCAGAGCAACGGCCTGTGGTTCTCCGGCATGCACCTATGGGACAACCTGCACCAGCTGTTCACCTACGAGGACGGCATCTTCCTGCGCTGGACCGCCAACTCCTTCCTGTACGCGGGAGTCGGCTCCCTCGGCGGCACCCTCATCGCCCTCGCCACCGGATACGGCCTGGCCCGGTTCGAGTTCCCCGGGCGCAATGTGGTGTTCGCCTGCGTCGTGGGCTCCTTCCTGATCCCGCTCGCCCTGCTCACCCTCCCGCTGTACCTGCTGTTCTCGAAGATCGGGCTGGTCGACACCCCGTGGGCGATGCTCATCCCCTGTCTGATCAACCCGTTCAGCGTGTACCTGGCCAAGGTCTACACCGAGGCCACGATCCCCTTCGAACTCCTCGAGGCGGCCCGCCTGGACGGCGCCGGGGAGCTGCGGATCTTCTTCAGCATCGTTCTGCGAATGATGACGACGGGCGGCGCCACCGTGTTCCTGCTCGCCTTCGTGAACACCTGGAACGCGTTCTTCCTCCCGCTGACCGTGCTGCGCGGCGAGGACAACTGGACCCTCAACATCGGCCTGTACAACTGGACCGGCAAGCGGCTGGAGTCCGGCGTCGACCTGACGAGCCTCGTCCTGACCGGCGCACTGCTGTCCATCGTACCGATGGCGATCATGATGACCGCGATGCGCCGCTACTGGCGGTCCGGCGTCACCCTGGGAGCCCTCAAATGACCGAGCCCCGGACCGTGGCGCGCAACCCCGTCATCCGTGGCTTCGCCCCGGACCCCTCGCTGGTCAGGGTCGGCGAGTGGTACTACGTGGCCACCAGCTCGTTCGAGTGGTTCCCCACCCTCCCCATCCACCGGTCCCGGGACCTGGCGCACTGGGAGTACGCGGGGCATGTGCGGGGCGCGGTCCCGGGGGACTCCCTGGCCGGGGTTCCCGACTCGGGCGGCATCTGGGCGCCGTCGCTGAGCTGGGACGGCGAACGGTTCTGGATGGTCTACTCGATCGTGCGCTCGGTTGGCACCGCCTACTTCGACCTGGACACCTACGTCACCACCGCCACCGAAGTGGACGGGAAGTGGACAGCTCCGCGCCGGGTCGCGAGCCACGGCTTCGACCCGGCCCTCTTCCACCACGAGGGACGCCTGTGGCTGCTCAACATGCAGAGCGACCACCGTCCCGGGGGGCAGCGCTTCGCCGGGATCGTCCTGACCGAGTTCGACCGCGACACGCTCACCCCGGTCGGCGAGACGCATCTGCTGCTCCAGCACGACCGGCTCATCGAGGGCCCCAAGCTGCTGAGGCGGGAGGGCTGGTACTACCTCGTACTCGCGGAGGGCGGCACGGGATTCGAGCACGGGGTCCTGATGGCCCGCAGCCGTGCCCTCACCGGGCCGTACGAGCTCGACAGCCTGCCCTTGCTGACGACGCGGGACGATCCTGAAGTGCCGTTGCAGAAGGCCGGGCACGCGGAGCTGGTCGAGACGCCGGAGGGCGAGTGGTTCCTGAGCCATCTGGCGGCCCGTCCGCTGCGGACCGCGGACGGCCCGCGTTGCACTCTCGGCCGTGAGACCGCGATCCAGGCCGTGACCTGGAACGCCGACGGCTGGCCCCGCCTGCGCCAGGGGGGCTGGCACCCCGCGGTCGAGGTCGACGTACCCGCCCGTCCCGGCACCCGGCCGTCGCCGCCCGCCACCGAGGTCCCCACCTTGTCCTGGCCGTGGAGCACGCTGCGCGAGTACGCGGATCCTTCCTGGGCCGACACCACCGGCCGCCCCGGCTGGATCCGGCTGCGCGGCCGTCAGGGCCCCGAGTCACTGTGGTCCCAGAGCCTGCTCGCCCAGCGCATCACCGAGCACCGGGTGGAGGCCGAGGTCACCGTCGAGGCCTCTCCCCGCACCTTCACCCAGGCCGCCGGCCTGGTGCTCTGGTACAACACAGAGTCCTGTCTCACGCTCGACCTCACCTGGGCCGAGCCCGCGGGCGAGCCACAGCGCGGCCAGCAGTGGCAGGGCATCGGCCGCACCGTGCTCAGCCTCCAGGAACGGGATCTCGAGGGTCCCCGGCAGGTGGCCACGCCGGTCGACGTCGACGCGGGAACCCCGGTCACCCTGGGCGTGCACATCGACGGCGCCGACGCGCAGTTCTGGTTCCTTCGGGACGGGGTGCGCACCCCGATCGGACCGCCGCTCGACTTCAGCCGCCTGTCCGACGACTACGGATCCCGGCTGCGTTTCACCGGCGCGTTCGCCGGCATCCGCGCCCATGACCTCGTCGATGCCGCCTTCACCGCCGACTTCAGCGGCTTCCGGCTCATGTGCACGCTCGGGTGACCTCCAGCCGGCGTTCGATGTTTCGAAAGTTTTGATCAGCGTGATCCTGCGAATACCGGACTCTTCACGCCCCCATGGAGGCGGGCTTAATGTAGGAAGCGCTTACCATGCGTCGCTTGGTTCCCTTTGCGCGAGCAGCGCGACGCGAAACTTTCGGATGGCCCTCGGGCGGGCCGGAGAGGCGGTTTCTCGATGGCCCGTACCGGGAGCGGGAGCACGACGGCCGGACCCACCTTGGCGGTCGTCGCCCGCGAGGCCGGGGTGTCCGTGCCCACGGCGTCGAAGGTCGTCAACGGCCGGGAGGACGTGGCCCCGGAGACCCGCCGCCGGGTTACCGAGGCCCTCGACCGCCTCGGCTATGTGCGCAGACCCCGCTTCGAGACGTCGAAGGCACCCGGCCTGGTCGACCTCGTGGTGCACTCGCTGGACAGCTCCTGGTCGGGTGCGGTGCTGCACGGTGTGGAGGGGGCGGCGCACGACGCGGGCCTGGAGGTGGTGGTCTCGGCGGGGCTGACCCGGACGAGGGACGGGCGCCCCGAACCGGGCTGGCTGGACAAGCTCACCACCCGCGGTTCGTCAGGGGTGTTGTTCAACCTGGCCGAGCTGACGCCGTCGCAGTACGCCTGGCTCGACCAGCGCCGCATCCCGTTCGTGATGATCGATCCGGTCCACGAACCGCCGCCGGGCGTCGTGTCGGTGGGCGCGGCGAACTGGCAGGGCGGCCTGCTGGCGACGGAGCACCTGCTGTCCCTGGGCCATGAGCGCATCGCCGTCATCGGCGGCTACCGCCGCAAGATGTGCGGCAGCGCCCGGGTCGCCGGCTACCGCTCGGCCCTCGCCTCGGCCGGCCTGCGGTATCGCCCCGCGTACATCCGCTATGGCAACTTCGACGAGACCGGCGCCCACCACCGCATGCTGGAGCTCCTCGACCTCCCCGAACCGCCCACCGCCGTCTTCGTCTGCTCCGACAAGATGGCGCTCGGCGCCTACCAGGCCCTGACTGAGCGGAAGTTGAACGTCCCGGACGACATCAGCGTGGTCGGTTTCGACGACCTTCCCGAGTCGCGCTGGGCCACCCCGGCCCTCACCACCGTGCGCCAGCCGCTCTCCGAGATGGCCGCGACGGCACTGCGCCTGCTCGTGCGGATGATGGCGGGCGAGCAACCCGAGGGCACCCGTACGGAGTTGTCGACGCGTCTGGTGGAACGGGCGAGTACGGGGCCGGTACCGGCCGTCGGCCGAGGGCGAACTCAACGACCCCTTGACCTCCCCCGCTCATGAGGCGCATCGCGGACGTGCGGACGCACCGGATTCCGGCACGGGCGGCAGCCGTCGCCGCCGAGCGGGGCGGCTGCGAGTCGCGACTCAGTCGCCACCGTCCAGCAGCCAGCGCAACTCGATCTCGAACCAATGACTTTCGTGGCGCCACGTGTCCAAGGCGGTCACGAGCCGGCGACTCAAGGCGCCGGCCGTCAGTGAGCGCCACCGGCATCCGGCGAGAAACGCGACGAGCGCTCCGATCCGCTCGTCATGACGGGCCACTGGCACCACGTCGGCCACTCCGCGTCCGTCGATCGCGGCGAGCGCGCGACGGCTGAGCATTTCCGGGGTGAACCTTCGCCACGCGTACGGGCTCAGCGCCTCGCTCACCGCGCGCACGCGCGCGTCGTCCGAAGAAGCCAGTGGCACCATCTCGACCTCCCGAACCCTACGTCACACGGAGTGGCATATCGCGCATATCGTATGTTGGTGACCTCACCCGTCTCCATGTCCGCGGTCACAGAGCGAGGCGGGTCACACACCACTGCTCCGGTGATCGCGGGGCCGGGGGTCCGGCGTCAGTCGCTGACGTGGACGCGGATGACGCGCAGGGTGCGGCGTTGTACGAGTCCGATGACCGGGCCACCGTCCCACGCCAACGGGGTCATCAGCGGGCGCACCTCGATGGCCATCGTCCAGGTGAGACGCGAGCCGGCGGGCGTGGGCTCGACGATCCAGTCCTCCGCCCCGCGCCGGAGGCCGGGAAGGGATGCCTCGACGACCCCGAAGATACAGCGCTGTGTCCTTCGTCCCAGCGGAAGAAACCGCTCACGGGCGGTGAACACTCCCAGCAGCGTGACTTCACGTACCGTCCCGACCCCGAACGGACGCGACGAATCCCAGCGCAGACCGGTGAACACGGGCACCCAGCGGACCAGTGCTTCGCCGGTCAGTGCCTCCCAGATACGCTCGGCGGAGGCCGTGGTCTCCACGGAGTGCGCATAGCGGAAGGGCGCGGAATTCAGAAATGCGTCTCCGCTCTCGGCGAGCGGATACCAATGCCGAGCCATGAACACCATTGCGCCCTCTCCGGTGCGGGCTGCGCATGCGGGAGATCCCGGGATCAGGACGAGGGCCGCGATGACCGAGCGGGGTCCGCTGTGCGCAGCGAACACGCCTGCTGGGTCCGCTCGTTGGACACACCGGTTTCACTCCCGGCCGCACCGGTGGCAGCCGCCCCGCCGACGATCTAGCATGAATACCGTGAGGTATGCGCTGCGGGCGGGCAGCCGGACCGCGCTCGATTCCGTCGCACATGACCGGAAAACGCATGCCCCCGCGATTTCACACGACGGAATTCTGGTCCGTGATCCGCGACTTTATTTGAGCACATGCATGTCGCGGAACAGCCCGCATACGGCCAACCCCATGTGCCGGAAGTCGTCGACGCGGTCCCGTACAAGCGTGCCGCTCCGCCGGGTACGGGTGCGCCTGCCGAACCGCTCAGCGATTCGGCGGGAAGGAGGACAGGCACCATGCCGATAGACGAGTACAAGCCAGGAAGTGCGTTCCCCGGAGTGATCGGGCGGACCGCGGATACGTCGAGTCCTGCATGGCCCGAGCCGGCGAGAGCGGTGCCGGGATCACCCAACGTGCTGACGATCGTGCTCGACGACACGGGCTACGGGCAACTCGGCTGCTACGGCAGCCCGATGCAGACGCCCAGCCTCGACGGGCTGGCCGCCGGCGGACTGCTCTACAACAACATGCACACCACGGCACTGTGCTCGCCGTCGCGTTCGTGCATCATCACCGGCCGCAACCACCACGCCAACGGCATGGCGGCGGTCACCGAGATGGCCACCGGGTACCCGGGCTACAACGGCAACATCCCGCTCGAGAACGGGTTCCTGTCCGAGATGCTGCTGCAGCACGGATACAACACGTACATGCTCGGCAAGTGGCATCTGATGCCCTCGGAGCAGGAGTCTCCCGCCGGCCCTTACGACCGCTGGCCGCTCGGTCGCGGATTCGAGCGCTTCTACGGATTCCTCGGCGGCGACACCAACCAGTGGTATCCGGAGCTGGTGTATGACAACCACCAGGTTGATCCCCCCGCCTCGCCGGAGCAGGGCTACCACCTCAGCGCGGACCTGGCGGACAAGGCGATGATCTTCATCTCCGACGCCAAACAGGTCGCCCCCGACAAACCGTTCTTCCTGCACTTCTGCACCGGCGCCACCCCACCCACGCACCGCACCACGTCCCGCGGGAGTGGGCGGATCGCTACCGGGGGCAGTTCGACGAGGGCTGGGACGCCTACCGTGAGGTGACGTTCGCCAACCAGAAGCGGCTGGGCGTCGCACCGCCCGACGCCGTGCTCTCACGCCACGACCCGGACGTCCCGGACTGGGACTCCCTGTCCCCTGACGCCCGGCGCCTCGCCGCGCGCATGATGGAGGTCTACGCCGGATTCCTCTCCCACACCGACCATCAGATAGGGCGGCTGCTGGAGTTCCTCCGGGACACCGCCGAACTCGACAACACCCTGATCATGGTGGTCTCCGACAACGGGGCCAGCCCGGAGGGCGGGGTCGCGGGGACCACCAACGAGGCGCAGTTCTTCAACAACGCGCCCGAACCGATCGAGGACAGCCTCCGGGCGATCGACGAACTCGGTGGCCCGACCACGTTCAACCACTACCCCTGGGGCTGGACCTGGGCAGGCGACACCCCGTTCCGGCGCTGGAAGCGGGAGACCTACCGCGGCGGCGTCAGTGACCCGTTCCTCGTCCACTGGCCGCGTGGCATCAAGGCCCGCGGAGAGGTGCGTACCCAGTACGCACACCTCGTGGACATGGTCCCCACTGTGCTCGACATCCTCGGGTTCGAGCCGCCCGACACCATCAAGGGCGTCACCCAGTCACCCCTGCACGGCGTCAGCTTCGCCCACACCTTCGACGACGCGGCCGCGCCGACGCGCCACCGCACCCAGTACTTCGAGATGCTCGGACACCGCGCCATCGACCACGACGGCTGGCGCGCCGTGTGCCCCTGGCCGGGCCCCTCCTTCACCGAGGCCAGCCAGCCGTTCGGCACGCCCATCAGCAACGAGAAACTCTCCGAACTGGACGCCGACTCGTGGGAGCTCTACCACATCGACGAGGACTTCACGGAGACCCATGACGTCGCCGCGGACCACCGTGCCAAGGCCATCGAGATGGTTTCCCTGTGGTACGTGGAAGCCGGCAAATACGGTGTGCTGCCGATCGACGGGAGCACCCTCGCGCGGATGTCCGTGGAACGCCCGCAGATCACCAAGGGGCGCACCAGCTACACCTTCCGGCCCGGCACCGAAACCCTGCCGTCCTCCGTCGCTCCTCGGGTGCTCAACCGTCCGCACAGCATCACCGCCGACGCGGAGATCCCCGCCGACGGCGCCGAAGGCGTACTGATGAGCCAAGGGTCGATGGCCGGCGGCTGGAGCTTCTACATCAAGGACGGCAAGCTGACGTACGTCCACAACTACGTCTCCCGGAACCTCTACACCGTGTCCTCCACGGACCCGGTGCCCGCGGGCCGTCATGAACTGCGCTTCGAGTTCGAGCCGTCCGGCAAGCCCGACATCGCCGCCGGCAAGGGCGCGCCGGGGCGTGCCCAGCTCTACGTCGACCGCCGCCTCGTCGGCGAGGCCGACTTCCCGGTGACCACCCCCGTCATGTTCAACCCCGGCGGTCTGACCTGCGGCGCCAACCCCGGCCAGCCGGTCACGGGCGACTACCGGCCCCCTTTCCGGTTCACCGGCACGCTCCACACCGTGACCATCGACCTGTCGGGAGAGCTCATCACCGACGCGGACAGCGAGATGCGTATGCACATGGCCCGGCAGTAGACCTCCGCTCTCAGCGGTTGGCGGCCCAGCTGATGCCGCCGAGCAGATGCGCACGGAAGTCCGGGTCCTCGAACGCCTCCGAGGCATGCCCGAGCGCGGTGTAGAAGACCCGGCCCGCGCCCTTTTCCCGGCACCACACGAGGGGATGGTCCCGGCCCATGCCGCCGCCCTCGTAGGAGGATTCGTCGGCGGAGGCGAGGACGCGGACCGCACCGCGCGGGCTGGTCCGGAAGTCGTACCACTCGTCGGTGAACTCCCAGACGGGTGGCAGGTGTCCGGTCGCCGGATGTCCGCGATCCTCGACGACGGCCTTGCCCGGCTGGTACTCAGGGTGCCGGTCGAAGCGCGCGCCGAGGAGTTCGCCGTAGTACGGCCAGTCGACGAGTTCCGGTGCGACCTGCAACGCGCGTACACGTGCGTCGAGTTCGGCCCGGCTCGGCACGGCAACCGACGCCGACGAGTCCGCCCCGGTCCCGGCCCCCGCCTCGGCGATGAACACGCCCACCGCGAGGAAGGCCGCTGCCGCGAACGCCATGACGACCACCGGTCCCGTCATGTGCCGGCCACATCCGCACTCCGGCCCGCTGCGGGTTGTGCGGCGGATGGATCACGGGCACGGTCGGCCCGGTGAGGTCGGTTCCGGTCGATGCGCCCCGGAGGGACTCTGTCCGATTCGTTCAAGACCCGCTTCCCGCCCCCTGCCTACGGTGTCCCCATGACTCCACGATTCGCCGTGATCGGCCTGGTCGCCTCCGACATGGCCGCCACGCTCGCCTTCTACCGCCGCCTCGGCCTCGTCTTCCCCGAGGGCGCCGAGGACCAGCCGCACGTCGAGGCCGAACTGCCCGGTGGGTCCCGGCTGGCGATCGACACCGAGGAGACGATCCGTTCGTTCCACGCGGGGTGGCGACCGCCGGCCGACGGGGGCGGCCGGATGTCGCTCGCCTTCGGCTGCGCGGGCCCGGCGGAGGTCGACTCCGTCTACGAGGACCTGGTCGGCGCCGGGTACCACGGCGAGCTCAAACCGTGGGACGCGTTCTGGGGGATGCGATACGCGGTCGTGCACGACCCGGACGGCAATGGCGTCGATCTGTTCGCGCCGCTACCCGCGCGCGAGTAGTTCCCCCAGCGGCATGCCCGCCAACTCCCTTACGTCCCGGGCCAGATGGGCCTGGTCGGCGAAGCCGGAGCGGGCCGCCGTCTCCGCGAAGGGGACCCCGGTGCGCGCGAGGGCGAGCGCCCGCTGCAGGCGCAGGACGCGGGCGAGGGTCTTGGGGCCGTAGCCGAAGGCGGTCAGCGAGCGGCGGTGCAACTGACGTGCGCTCAGGCCGAGTCCGTCGGCCGTCGCCGCGATCGACCGGCCCGCGTCCAGGGCCGTCACGACCTCCCGCAGCAGCGGGTCGGGAGGATCGGTGGCAGCCGCCCGGTCCAGCGCCACCTGCTCCAGCGCGGTGACCGGGTCGGCGGCCGCGGCGACCCGCGCGGTGCGGCGCCGGACCTCCGAAGCGGGCCACAGGTCCGCCAGGTCGACGCGCAGGTCGCGGAGTTCGTGGGCGGCTACGCCGAGAAACGTCGGCCCCGTGCCGGGGTAGAAACGGACGCCCGCCCAGTGCCCGGCCGCGTCCCCGGGAACGTACGCCTGGGTGTCGGGCCCGGCGACGAGCAGTCGCCCCTCGTGCCAGAGCAGGTCCATGCAGCCGTCGGGAAGCACGGCCCCCACCGTGGAACCGGACGTTCCACGGGACCACACGACGGCGCCCGCCAACCGGGAAGCCCGCTCCACGTACACGTACGTCAGGCTACGCCGCCCGCGTCCGGTGCTCCTGCGGGCTGACCCCGTACACCCGTTTGAAGGCGCTGGACAGGGCGAACGCGCTGCCGTAGCCGACGTGACGGGCGATCGCCTCAAGGGTGTCGTCCGTTTCGCGCAGCCGGTCGGCGGCGAGGGCGAGGCGCCAGCCGGTGAGGTACGCCATCGGGGGCTCGCCCACGAGTTCGCTGAAGCGGCGGGCCAGCGCGGCCCTGGACACCCCGGCCTTCGCGGCGAGCGTCGCCACGGTCCAGGGGTGTGCCGGGTCGTCCTGGACGAGCCGCAGCACCCGGCCGACGACGGGGTCCGCGAGCGCCCGGTACCAGGCGGGGGCGGCGGCCTCCGGGCGGGAGAACCAGGCGCGCAGCGCGGCGATCATGAGGAGGTCGAGGAGCCGGTCCAGGACCACTTCCTGGCCCGGCTCGTCGCGGACGATCTCCTCGGTGAGGATCGCGGTGAGCGGACAGTCCCACACGTCCTGGGTGAGGGAGAGCAGCGGCGGCAGGGCGTCGAGCAGTCTGCCGTTGATCTCGCCCCGCATCATGTACGTCCCGATCAGCAGCACCGTGGAGCCGTCGAGCCGGTCGCCCCAGGTGCGGACGTCCAGGTCCCACTGGCCCTTCAGGGACCGCCCGTCGGGGTGGGTGCACTCGCCGCCCGGCAGGATCACCGCCTGGGGCGGGGTCCCCGGGTCGTCCGCGCAGGTGTACGGGTCCGGGCCGCGGGCGATCGCGAGGTCACCGGCCCGCAGGAACACGCGCTCCCCCGCGTCCGGCACGACGCAGGCCTCGCCGCGCACCACGAGCATGATCGTGAGAGGGGCGCGGTCCTCGACGCGTACGCACCAGGGCGGGTCGAAGCACGCACGGATCATGAAGGCGCCACGTGCCCGGGGGCCCTCCAGCAGGCCGGCGAGTGCGTCCATGGCGTCAGCGTAGACGTCTGGGGGGAAGGGACGTAGACGTCCGCTTATGGGAATGAGTTCCTCGGCGATGGGAGTCCTGCGCGGGCGGCGATTCACTGGCGGTATGACGCAGAACAGGGCACGCGAAGAGCACGTACGGGACATGACGGTGCTGGTCACGGGCGCCACGGGGCGTACCGGGCGGCGGGTGGCCGAGGCCGCGCGGACGGCGGGGCTGCGTGTGCGGGCCGCGTCCCGCGCGGCGGGGTTCGACTGGACGGACCGGTCGACGTGGGCGGACGCCCTTCGGGGTGCCGACGCGGCGTATCTCGTCCACCCCGCGGACGTCGGCTCGCCCTACGCGGCCGAGGTGGTCGGGGGTCTGGCACGGGAGGCGGTCGGGCTGGGGGTGCGGCGGCTGGTGCTGCTGTCCTCCCGGGGTGAGGAGCGGGCGCGGCCGGCCGAGGAGGCGCTGAGGGCGTCGGGCGCCGACTGGACGGTCGTTCGGGCCGCGTGGTTCGCGCAGAACTTCAGCGAGGGGCCGTTGGTGGAGGGGCTGCTCCGCGGGGAGCTGGTGTTTCCCGCCGGTGAGGTGCGGGAGCCGTTCATCGATGTCCGGGACATCGCGGACGTCGTGGTGGCCGTGCTCACAGGGGGCGACCGGTATGCCGGGCAGGAGCTCGCCGTCTCGGGGCCCCGGCTGCTGAGTTTTCGGGAGGCGGTGGGGGAGATCGCGGCGGCGACGGGGGGTGAGCTGACATATCTCCCGGTGACGGCGCGCCAGTACGGCGATCGGCTCGCCGGGTTCGGGGTGCCGGCGGAGGAGGTCGAGTTCCTCGTCGAGCTCTTCGAGAGCCTGCTCGACGGGCGCAACTCCTACCTTTCGGGGGGTGTGCGGGAGGTCCTGGGGCGGGAGCCGCGCGATTTCACTGCGTTCGCTCGGGAGGCGGCGGGGGCGGGTGTCTGGAAGGGGTAGGTTCGGGCGGAACTCCGGGGTGCGTACTTCGGGTGCGGGTGGTGGGGGTTGAGCGCGCAGTTCCCCGCGCCCCTCGGGCGGGGGCTGCGCCCCCGCATCCGGCGCCCGCTCCCCACCGGCTGCTACTCGTCCGCGCAGTGGTCGTCGTCGTGCTTGCGGGGGTGGTGGGGGCTCTTCACGTGGGTGCGGAGGCGGGAGGTCACGTCCTCCGGGGGGAGGAAGCGGGACCAGCGTTCCGGGAACTCGGAGGGCATGTCCGGATCGTCGGGGTCGGGGTCGGCAGCGCGGTGGGCGGCGGCGCGGGCGACGTACTCGGCGGCCTGCTCCTGACGCAGACGCTCGTTCGCGGCGCGGGCCGCGGCCGTGGCGGCGGCCGGCCAGACCCGGTCGATGGCTGCGTTGACCGCGGCGCCGACGAGGACGGCGAACGCGGACACACCGATCCACAGGAGGACGGCCACGGGAGCGGCGAGTGAGCCGTAGATCGTCGGGCCCTCGACCGTGCTGGTCAGATAGATACGGAGCAGGAAGCTGCCCAAGACCCACATGGCGAGGGCGACCAGTGCGCCGGGCACGTCCTCCACCCAGGGTGAGCGGACGGGCACTGACACGTGGTACAGCGTGGTCAGGAAGACGACCGAGAGCACGATGACGACAGGCCAGTACAACACCTGCACGAGCGTCGCCGACCACGGCACGATCTGCACCACCGCGTCCGGGCCCGCGACCATCAGCGGCAGCGCGATCGAGCCGATCAGCAGCGCCACGATGAACAGCAGGAACGACATCACGCGGGTCGCCACGATCCCGCGGGTGCCGTCGAGGCCGTACATCACGGTGATGGTGTCGACGAAGACGTTCACCGCGCGTGAGCCCGACCACAGGGCGAAGAGGAAACCGATGGAGATGATGTCGGGCCGGCCGCCCTTCATCACGTCGTGAAGGATCGGTTCGGCGATCTGGTGGACGCCCTTGTCGGTCAGGACCGTGCGGGAGGCCTCCAGGATGTTGGACTCCAGGCTCGCGATCGAGTGCGCGCCGGTCCAGTCGTCGACGTAGCCGAGCAGTCCGATGAGGCTCAGCAGCAGGGGCGGCACGGACAGGAGTGTGAAGAAGGCGGCCTCGGCCGCCAGCCCCAGGATCCGGTACTCCATGCAGGAGTTGACGGTGTCCTTGAGCAGCAGCCAGGCGGTCCTGCGCTTCGACACGTTCCTGTACAGCGCGCGAGCGCGGTGAAAGCGGCCCACGGGAGGCCGTTCAGGTGTTTCTTTTGCCTGGTGCACGTCCTTACCGTATCCGTATGGCAGCCAGCACCCACACCGTGACCAACCAGGCTCCGCCCCTGGTCGGATATGACGTCTTTGCCGCAGACCGGGCCCTCGTGGAGGCGGTCGACCGGCATCTTGATCCAGGGCTTCTCGACGAGGCACGCGAGGAGCTGTCGCTGCTCGGGCGCACGACGGGCTCCGCGCAGGTGCAGGAGTGGGGGGTGCTGGCCAACGAGAACCCACCGAAGCTGCGCACCCACGACCGCTACGGCAACCGCGTCGACGAGGTCGATTTCCATCCCGCCTGGCACCGACTGCTCGGCAAGGGGGTCTCGGCGGGGCTGACGGCGGCCTGGAGCCGTCCCGGCGGTCACCTCAGGCGCGCGGCCGGCTTCGTCGTGTGGTCGCAGGCCGAGGCGGGCCACGGCTGCCCGCTGTCGATGACCCACGCGGCGGTGCCCGCCCTGCGCACCGACCCGGCGCTCGCCGCCCTCTGGGAGCCGCTGCTCACGTCCACCGTCTACGACCAGGGGCTGCGGCCCGCCTCCCAGAAGGCCGGTGTGCTCTTCGGGATGGGCATGACGGAGAAGCAGGGCGGCAGTGACGTACGGGCGAACAGGACCGAGGCACGGCCGCTCGCCGAGGACGGCACGTATGAGCTGACGGGGCACAAATGGTTCTGTTCGGCGCCGATGTCGGACGGGTTCCTGGTGCTCGCGCAGGCCCCGGGCGGCCTCACCTGTTTTCTGGTGCCTCGGGTGCTGGAGGACGGGAACCGCAACGTGTTCCGCATCCAGCGGCTCAAGGACAAGCTCGGCAACAAGTCGAACGCGTCGAGCGAGGTCGAGTTCGACGGGACCTGGGCACGCCGGGTCGGGGACGAGGGACGCGGGGTGCGCACCATCATCGAGATGGTCGCGGTGACCCGGCTGGACTGTGTGCTCGGCGCCGCGGCGATCATGCGGCAGGCCGTGGCGCAGGCCGTGCACCACTGCACCTACCGGGAGGCCTTCGGCGGCAAGTTGATCGACAAGCCGCTGATGCGCAACGTGCTGGCGGACCTGGCGCTGGAGTCGGAGGCGGCGACGACACTGGCGATGCGTCTCGCGGCCGCTTACGACAACGGCGGCGAGGACGAGCGGGCGTTCCTGCGGCTCGCGGTGCCGGCCGCCAAGTACTGGGTGACCAAGCGCTGCACCTCGGTGGCGGTGGAGGCGCTGGAGTGCCTCGGCGGCAACGGGTACGTCGAGGAGTCCGGCATGCCGAGGCTGCTGCGCGAGTCGCCGCTCAACTCCATCTGGGAGGGCGCGGGCAATGTGCAGGCCCTCGACCTGCTGCGCGCGCTCCAGCGGGAGCCGCAGGCGCTGAACGCGTTCCTGCAGGAGGTGGGCCGGGCCCGAGGCGCCGACCACCGGCTCGACGGCGCGATCAAGAACCTGCTGGGCGAACTCGCCGACCTGGACGGTATCGAGGGGCGCGGGCGCAGGCTCGCGGAGCGAGTCGCGCTGGTGCTGCAGGGGTCGCTGCTCGTCCAGTACGCGCCCCCGGAGGTCGCCGACGCGTTCTGCGCCTCACGGCTGGGCGGCGACTGGGGCTCGGCCTTCGGCACCCTGCCGCACAGTCTCGATCTGGCCACGGTGGTGGAACGGGCCCGACCGGTTTCCTGAGTAGTTTGCTGAGCAGCTTCCTGAGCTGTTCCTGAGCCGGTCTCCGCACCGGGCGCGGGGGTGGTGCTGCGCCGACACGGCACCACCCCCGCTCTCTGGCCCCGTTGTGAGGAGCGCGAACGCCGCACGGGCGGCGTTGCTCAAGTTTCCGACCCCGTACGGCTGTTCGCCAGGGTTGCAGGGGGTTGCAACTTTTCCGGCCTCTGTGGCCGGACTGTGTCCCTCCGTCGGCGCCGAGCGGCACTATGAGAACAGCAGTCAGTACGGGCCCGGGTGACCGTGGCCGAAAAGGGCCGGGCAGTGGTGGGCCACAGGTGCCCCGAACCCGTCGGTCCGTCGGCCCGTCCGTCCGGGGAGGATGGGGAGGATTCCGTGGCGCACTCACCGATCGACGTGACGCGGCTCGCCGCCCTGGACGCCACCCAGGCGGCCCGTGTCCTGCGCGAGGTGCGCGACGCCACACTCTCCGGACACCCCGCCCGCCTCGCGCCACGCCCGGTGATCGAGCAGTCCTGGGAGCGCATGCTGCGCAGCGGAGTCGACCCCGACCACGACTTCCGGGCCGGGCTGCTGGTCCGCGACGAGGTCGAGCGGCGGCGCCAGACCTCACCGCTGCGGCACGTCCTGCCGGTGCTGCGCGAGGGCCTGCTCACGGTCGCGGACGTCGCGCACCACATCATGGTGGTCGCGGACGCGGAGGGCCGGGTGCTGTGGCGGGAGGGCAGCGCGTCCGTGCTGCGCAAGGCCGACGGGTTCGGCTTCGAACTCGGGGCGGACTGGCGCGAGGGCGTCGTCGGTACGAACGGTGTGGGCACCCCGCTGGTCGCCCGGCGCCCCGTGCAGGTCTTCTCCGCCGAGCACTTCGTGCGCACCCACCACTCGTGGACCTGCACCGGCGCCCCGATCACCGACCCGCGCGACGGCAGTCTGATCGGCGTCGTGGACGTGAGCGGGCCGCTGGACACCCTGCACCCGGCGACGCTCGCCCTGGTCGGCGCGGTGGCCAAACTCGCCGAGGCGCGGCTGCGCGAGCTGCACCTGACCTCGCTGGAGGGGCTGCGCGCGGTGGCGGCGCCGGTGCTCGCCCGGCTCGGCGGGCGCGCCCTCGCCGTGGACCAGGACGGCTGGACGGCCGCGGTCACCGGGATGCCGTACACCGGACGGCTCGCGCTGCCCAAAGCGCTCGTCCCCGGGCGGAGTTGGCTGCCGACGCTCGGGCTGTGCGTGGTGGAACCGCTGCCCGGCGGTTGGCTGCTGCGGGCCGCCGACGAGCCGGGGCCTCGGCGGGCCGCGCGGATCGTCCTGGACCTGGCGCACCCGCGCCGCCCCTCGGTGACCGTCTCGTCCGAAGCGGGCTCCTGGTGCCACGAACTGAGCCCCCGCCATGCCGAGTTGCTGTACCTGCTGGCCGTCCGACCCGCCGGGCGCAGCGCCTCCGGGCTCGCCGACGACCTGTTCGACGACCCCGGTCGTACGGTGACGGTGCGGGCCGAGATGTCGCGCGTACGGCGGTATCTCGGGGCTTTTCTGGAACACCGGCCGTATCGTTTCTGCGAGGCCGCGGAGGTCGAGTTGGTACTCCCGGAGGACCCCCGGGACCTGCTCCCCCACTCGACGGCGCCGGCGGTGCGCGGGGCGCGGAAACCCGGGCCCCCTTGTACCGCACCGGGGCCCGACGCGTCACCCGACCGGCCGAATATGCCCCCTGCGAGAGGCAAGGAGCGTATTTCGGGACCGTCTTCCGGGGTCCTTGACCAGGCACGTGGCTCTCTGACGTAGCATCCCTCCACAGGCCACCCCACCCGTCTCTCCGTCAACGTTCTGATCATGAGGGGCAGTTGGCCTACCTCGGGAGGACGCATGAAGCACCGCGGCAGGCACCGTCGTAGGCGAAGGGGACAGGCGCTGCGCGCCACCCTGGCCGGAACCGCCCTCGCGCTCACCGCGGCCGCCACGCTGATCAGCACCTCCCAGGCCACCGGCAGCAACAGTCCGGGCGCGCTGACCCCGCTCACCTCGGCCTCCGAGACCAGCAGGCTCCGGCTGCACGAGAACCTGGTCGCCGGGGACACCCTCAGCACGCTCAGCCGGAACATGGGCGGGAACGTCGAGGTCTCCGGCGTGCTGGCGAGTGCCGACCACACGATGCGCGACGAGGCCGACTGCTCCGGGACCGAGCGGGCCGCGCTGCCGCTGGAACCGGTCGCCACCCGCGCGTACTGCTGGGCCTCGGACGACGCGGAGACCCCGCAGTGGGCGCCCGCCTCCGTCACCACCTCGGGTGACGCCGACGACGACGGCCGGTGGGGCGACCAGCGGGTCATCCTGGCGGGCTGGAACCACGACGACCGGGCCGCGGGCGCCTCCGCCACGGACCGGGGCCTGGCCCGGGTCGCCTTCATCGACGCGAGCGACCCGGCGGCGCTCAGGTACCGCTGGGTGCTGCTGGTCGCGCCGCGCGACGGCGGCAGGGACTTCGGCGCGGTCCGCTCCCGGATGGGCGGCATGGTCTGGTACCAGGGCAAGCTGATCGTCACCGCGCAGAACGGCGCGGGGCAGGACGACTCCCTGCTCGTCTTCGACCTGCACCACCTCCTGAAGGCGGGCGTGAACAGCGGGGCGATCGGCAAGGTACGCGGCGGCTACTCCGCGCACGGCTACCAGTACGTGCTGCCGGCCGTCGGCTCGTACAGCCCGGCGGGCGGCACGTGCGGCTCGGGCGAGGCCCGGGCGAACCCCTGTTTCGGTTCCCTCTCGCTGGACCGCACCTCGACGCCGGACAGCCTGGTCGCCACCGAGGCGGCACCGGCCGACGGCACGGAGCGGACCCGGATCTGGCGGTACTCGTACAGCACCGTCGCCGGCCGGGCGGGGTTGCTCGGCAGCGACTCCCTGGGGCGGGTCGACGCGCGCGAGGCCTACACGACCAAGGCCACCGGGCTCTCGGGCGTCCTCTCGTACACGCCGGCCGGGGCGCGCAGGGCCGACTGGTATGTCGGCCACACCCCTGCCAGCGGTGGCCGGCACGGCATGCTGTGGCGCCAGAGCGGGCACACCGCCGAGGCGGTGCAGTGCACCGGGGACCAGTCCTACGCCTGCTGGGGCCAGCACACCGCCTCCCTGTCCTACTGGCAGGAGACCGGCGAACTGTGGACCCTCACCGGCGCGGACCCCGACGCGACACCGGAGCGCGTGCTGTACGCGGTCCCCTTGGCCGCGGTGGACAAGTCCCTGGGCTAGAGGCTCCCGGGGGTTCTTCGGCTGCGGGCCTGTGGGGGCTGGTCGCACAGTTCCCCACGCCCCTTGAAGGGCGCCGGCGCGCATCTCCCAGCCCGTCGAAAACACCTGGCCCGCTTTGGAGCGCGGCACAACCCCGTGGTTCCCTGGCCCCCATGAGCAACGTCACTGTGACCACCTGGTCCCTGGAGCAGACCGCGTCGAACGACCTGCTCCCCGCGATCACGCCCGACGGCGACGTCCGGATCGTGCGCTCCGAAGTCCCCTCGCCCGAGTTCAGCCGCTTCCTGTACGCCTCCGTAGGCGGAGACATCCGCTGGACCGACCGCCTGAGCTGGACGTACGCCCAGTGGCAGGGGTTCCTGGACCGCCCCGGCGTGGAGACCTGGGTCGCCTACGACCGGGGAACGCCCGCGGGCTACGTCGAGCTGGACCCGCAGGACGACGGCGTCGTGGAAGTCAGTTACTTCGGGTTGATCCCGGCCTTCCGGGGCCGCCGGATCGGCGGGCACCTGCTCTCCTACGGGGTGGCACGCGCCTGGGACCTCGCGGAGCGCTGGCCGGGACGGCCCGAGACGAAGCGCGTCTGGCTGCATACATGCAGCAAGGACGGGGAGCACGCGATGGACAACTACCTGCGCCGCGGCTTCAAGCTCTTCGACACCAAGGTGGAGGAGGAGCCGGAGGTCGCCACACCCGGGCCCTGGCCGGGCGCACGAGCGGTCTGACCTGCCACGGACCGAGCCTCGGCCCGCCATCGGGCGGGCACCGGGCCGTCGGATCGTCCATTCCTGCCCAGCCGTGTGACCGACAACACCTTTGTCTCGCCATTCAGGACAAGGGTGTCCACATGGTGGATGACGGTGGACTGGTCCGAGATCCCCGTGACACGCTTCCGTCATGTCTGGAACTGGAATTGCCTTGGTGAGTCGGCGGCACGTCGACCTCGGCCGCATGTCCAGCGCCATCTGTCCGGCGAGCTGACAGCCCCGGCCCAGCCGACATTCTCCCTTTTGCCTCCCTCTGCGCAATGACGCGCGCGCACTTCCGTATGCGCCCGCATGCGCAGATGAGAGCCGCTCTCCTTCCTGTCCCGCAGTCCCGAAGGACGTATCAACCATGGCCGCCACCCCGCAGAATCCCGCCGCCGCGCCCCGCCGCAAGGTGAGTCGTCACCGCGGCGAGGGTCAGTGGGCCGTGGGTCACTTCACCCCGCTCAACGGAAACGAACAGTTCAAGAAGGACGACGACGGTCTCAATGTGCGGACACGCATTGAGACGATCTACTCGAAGCGCGGCTTCGACTCGATCGACCCCAACGACCTTCGTGGACGTATGCGCTGGTGGGGGCTGTACACCCAGCGCAAGCCCGGGATCGACGGCGGCAAGACCGCGATCCTGGAGCCGGAGGAGCTGGACGACAAGTACTTCATGCTGCGCGTCCGCATCGACGGCGGCCGGCTGACCACCGACCAGCTGCGCGTCATCGGCGAGATCTCGCAGGAGTTCGCGCGCGGCACCGCCGACCTCACCGACCGCCAGAACGTGCAGTACCACTGGATCCGTATCGAGGACGTCCCCGAGATCTGGAACCGGCTCGAAGCCGTCGGGCTGTCCACCACCGAGGCCTGCGGTGACACGCCCCGCGTCATCCTCGGCTCGCCCGTCGCCGGCATCGCCGAGGACGAGATCATCGACGGCACCCCGGCCATCGACGAGATCCACCGCCGGATCATCGGCAACAAGGACTTCTCGAACCTGCCCCGCAAGTTCAAGTCCGCGATCTCCGGCTCGCCGCTGCTCGACGTAGCACACGAGATCAACGACGTCGCCTTCGTCGGCGTGAACCACCCGGAGCACGGCCCCGGCTTCGACCTCTGGGTCGGCGGCGGTCTCTCCACCAACCCGAAGATCGGCCAGCGCCTCGGCGCCTGGGTCCCGCTGGACGAGGTCCCGGACGTCTACGAAGGCGTGATCTCGATCTTCCGCGACTACGGCTACCGGCGCCTGCGCACCCGCGCCCGTCTGAAGTTCCTGGTCGCCGACTGGGGCGTGGAGAAGTTCCGCCAGATCCTGGAGGACGAGTACCTCAAGCGGAAGCTGGTCGACGGCCCGGCCCCCGACCAGCCGGTCGCCCGCTGGCGCGACCACGTCGGTGTGCACCGCCAGCAGGACGGCCGCTTCTACGTCGGCTTCGCGCCGCGCGTCGGCCGCGTGGACGGCACCACCCTCACGAAGATCGCCGAGCTGGCCGCGGCACACGGCTCCGGCCGGCTGCGCACCACCGTCGAGCAGAAGATGATCGTGCTCGACGTGACGGAGGACCAGGTCGACTCGCTGGTGGAGGGACTCGAAGCCCTCGACCTGACGGTCAAGCCCTCCACCTTCCGGCGCGGCACGATGGCCTGCACCGGCATCGAGTACTGCAAGCTCGCGATCGTCGAGACCAAGGCGCGCGGGGCTTCTCTGATCGACGAACTCGAGCGCCGCATCCCCGAGTTCGAAGAGCCCATCACCATCAACATCAACGGCTGCCCGAACGCCTGCGCCCGTATCCAGGTCGCGGACATCGGTCTCAAGGGCCAGCTGGTCCTCAACGACCAGGGCGAGCAGGTCGAGGGCTTCCAGGTGCACCTGGGCGGCGCGCTCGGCCTGGAAGCCGGCTTCGGCCGCAAGGTCCGTGGCCTGAAGGTCACCTCGGACGAACTGCCCGACTACATCGAGCGGGTCCTCAAGCGCTTCCAGGCGGAGCGCGAGGACGGCGAGCGCTTCGCCACGTGGGCGACCAGGGCTTCCGAGGAGTCGCTGTCGTGAGAACCGAGCCAACAAAAGCGGGGAGTCGCTGTCATGAGTGAGCGGGCCGCTCCCTTCTACTGCCCCTACTGCGGTGACGAAGACCTCCGTCCGAGCGAGCAGGGCCACGGCGCGTGGGAATGCGCGGCGTGCAACCGAGCCTTCCAGTTGAAGTTCCTCGGGCTGCTCGCCCGTGGGGTTCAGCGCAACGAAGGTGGAGGGGACGAGATATGACGATGATTCAGAAAGATCGGGAAGACCGGGAAGACCGTACGGCCGAGGATCTGAAGCGGCTCGCCGAGCAGGCGGGGCGCGACCTCGAGGACGCCTCGGCTCTGGAGATCCTCCAGTGGGCCGTCGAGACCTTCGGCAAGACGTTCTGCGTGACCTCCTCCATGGAGGACGCGGTCGTCGCCCACCTCGCCTCCCGCGCCCAGCCCGGCGACAGCCAAGTCGACGTAGTCTTCCTCGACACCGGCTACCACTTCCCCGAGACCATCGGCACCCGGGACGCGGTCGAGGCCGTGATGGACGTCAACGTCATCACCCTCACCCCGCGCCAGACCGTCGCCGAGCAGGACGCCGAGTACGGCCCCAAGCTGCACGACCGCGACCCCGACCTGTGCTGCGCCCTGCGCAAGGTCAAGCCCCTGGAAGAGGGCCTGACCAGGTACGACGCCTGGGCGACCGGACTACGCCGCGACGAGTCCCCGACCCGGGCGAACACCCCGGTCGTCGGCTGGGACGAGAAGCGGCAGAAGGTCAAGATCTCGCCGATCGCCCGCTGGACACAGGACGACGTGGACGCGTACGTCGCCGAGCACGGCGTCCTCACCAATCCGCTGCTGATGGACGGCTACGCCTCCGTCGGCTGCGCGCCCTGCACCCGCCGTGTTCTGGAGGGCGAGGACGCCCGCGCCGGACGCTGGGCGGGACGATCCAAGACCGAGTGCGGGCTGCACGGATGACCACGACCACCCAGATCTCTCAGGAGCAGCAAGTGACGACCGGAGCCACCATCTGGCTCACGGGTCTGCCGAGCGCCGGCAAGACCACCATCGCGTACGAGCTGGCCGGCCGGCTGCGCGACGAGGGCCACCGCGTCGAGGTGCTCGACGGCGACGAGATCCGCGAGTTCCTCTCGTCGGGCCTCGGCTTCTCGCGCGAGGACCGCGACACGAACGTGCAGCGGATCGGTTTCCTCGCCGAGCTGCTCGCCCGCAACGGCGTCAAGGCGCTTGTCCCGGTGATCGCGCCGTACGCCGACAGCCGTGAGGCGGTCCGCGGGCGTCACCAGAGCGGCGGCACCCCCTACCTGGAGGTGCACGTGGCGACCCCGGTCGAGGTCTGCTCCGTACGCGATGTGAAGGGCCTCTACGCCAAGCAGGCCGCGGGTGAGATCTCCGGGCTGACCGGCGTCGACGACCCGTACGAGGAGCCCGCGTCGCCCGATCTGCGCATCGAGTCGCACACCCAGTCCGTGCAGGAGTCCGCGGCCGCGCTCCATGCGCTGCTCACCGAAAGGGGTCTCGCATGACGACCGTCGCCAGTGTCTCCGAGGAGACGGACAGCACCCCGTACGCGCTCTCGCACTTGGACGCCCTGGAGTCCGAGGCCGTCCACATCTTCCGTGAGGTCGCGGGCGAGTTCGAACGGCCGGTGATCCTCTTCTCCGGCGGCAAGGACTCCATCGTCATGCTGCACCTCGCCCTGAAGGCCTTCGCCCCCGCCGCGATCCCCTTCACCCTGCTGCACGTCGACACCGGACACAACTTCCCCGAAGTCCTCGAATACCGCGACCGCACGGTCGAGAAGCACGGACTGCGCCTCCACATCGCCTCCGTACAGGACTACATCGACCGCGGAGTCCTGCGCGAACGCCCCGACGGCACCCGCAACCCCCTGCAGACCCTGCCCCTCACCGAGAAGATCCAGTCCGAACACTTCGACGCCGTCTTCGGCGGCGGACGCCGCGACGAGGAGAAGGCCCGCGCGAAAGAACGCGTCTTCTCCCTGCGCGACGAGTTCTCCCAGTGGGACCCCCGACGCCAGCGCCCCGAACTGTGGCAGCTCTACAACGGCCGCCACGCACCCGGCGAACACGTCCGCGTCTTCCCCCTGTCCAACTGGACCGAACTGGACGTCTGGCAGTACATCGCCCGCGAAGGCATCGAACTGCCCCAGATCTACTTCGCGCACGAGCGTGAGGTCTTCCAGCGGTCGAACATGTGGCTGACCGCCGGCGAGTGGGGCGGCCCGAAGGACGGCGAGACGGTCGAGAAGCGGCTCGTCCGCTACCGGACCGTCGGCGACATGTCCTGCACGGGCGCCGTCGACTCCGACGCGACCACGCTGGACGCCGTGATCACCGAAATCGCCGCCTCCCGCCTCACCGAGCGGGGCGCCACCCGCGCCGACGACAAGATGTCCGAGGCCGCGATGGAAGACCGCAAGCGCGAGGGGTACTTCTAGACATGACCAGCACCACCGAACCCACCGAGCCGCTGTCGGTCGAGCAGTTGTCGGCCACCACGCTCCTGCGCTTCGCGACCGCCGGTTCCGTCGACGACGGCAAGTCCACGCTGGTCGGACGTCTGCTGCACGACTCCAAGTCGGTCCTGACGGACCAGCTGGAGGCCGTGGAACGGGCCTCGGCGAGCCGTGGCCAGGACACCCCCGACCTCGCCCTCCTCACCGACGGCCTGCGCGCCGAGCGCGAACAGGGCATCACCATCGACGTCGCCTACCGCTACTTCGCCACGGCGCGCCGCCGGTTCATCCTGGCCGACACCCCCGGGCATGTGCAGTACACCCGGAACATGGTCACCGGCGCCTCCACCGCCGACCTGGCCGTCGTCCTCGTCGACGCCCGCAACGGCGTCATCGAACAGACCCGTCGGCACGCGGCCGTCGCCGCACTGCTGCGCGTCCCGCACGTGGTCCTCGCCGTCAACAAGATGGACCTCGTCGAGTACAAGGAGTCCGTCTTCGCGGCGATCGCCGAGGAGTTCACGGCGTACGCCTCCGAACTGGGCGTTCCCGAGATCACCGCGATCCCGATCTCGGCGCTCGCCGGTGACAACGTGGTGGACGCCTCCGCGAACATGGACTGGTACGGCGGCCCGACGGTCCTGGAACACCTGGAGACGGTCCCGGTCAGCCACGACCTGGGGCACTGCCACGCCCGTCTGCCCGTGCAGTACGTGATCCGCCCGCAGACCGCCGAGCACCCCGACTACCGCGGGTACGCCGGTCAGATCGCCGCCGGTACCTTCCGGGTCGGCGAGAGCGTGACCGTGCTGCCCTCCGGGCGCACCACGAAGGTCGCCGGGATCGATCTGCTGGGCAAGCCGGTCGACGTGGCATGGACCCCGCAGTCGGTGACCCTCCTGCTGGAGGACGACATCGACGTCTCGCGCGGCGACCTGATCGTGCCGAGCAAGGACGCTCCCCCGACCACGCAGGACGTCGAGGCGACCGTCTGCCACGTGGCCGACCAGCCGCTCACCGTCGGTCACCGGGTGCTGCTCAAGCACGGCACCCGCACGGTGAAGGCGATCGTCAAGGACATCCCGTCCCGGCTGACACTGGACGACCTGTCGCTGCACCCGCACCCGGGTCAGCTGGTCGCCAACGACATCGGCCGCGTCAAGATCCGTGCCGCCGAACCGCTTCCGCTCGACTCGTACGCCGACTCCCGGCGCACCGGCGCGTTCATCCTCATCGACCCGGCGGACGGCACCACGCTGACCGCGGGCATGGTCGGCGAGTCGTTCGCCGCACCGCAGCCGGTCAAGGACGAGAGCGACGACGACGGGTGGGACTTCTGACATGACGTCCACCGACTTCTACTCCACGTTCGCCAAGGAGGGCGGCCGCGTCGGCAGCGGCGCCCTCGGCAGCGGGCAGGGCGGAGTGGCGCGATGTGCGGAATGACGTACGCGCACTGCCTGCGCGCCCCGTCCCCCCACCCGACGTCCCGGATGCGACGACGAAGACCTGCCGACCTCCCGGCCACGACCTGAAAACGTGACCGCCGGGCCAACGAGAGGAACCCCTCCCGTGCCTGCCATCCGCTCGAACCTTGTACGCCGTGGCATAGCCGCCGCCGTCGCACTCCCCCTGCTCGCGCTCGCCGCCTGCAGCTACGGCTCCGAGTCGAAGAGCGACTCCTCCTCCAAGGAGAAGGTCGCCGCCGGATCCACGAAGATCGACGGCCTCGACACCGTGAAGATCGGCTACTTCGGCAACCTCACCCACGCGACCGCGCTGGTCGGCCGCCAGGAAGGCCTCTTCCAGAAGGCGCTGGGCGGCACGAAGGCGGAGTACTCCATCTTCAACGCGGGCCCCTCCGAGATCGAGGCCCTGAACTCGGGCTCGATCGACATCGGCTGGATCGGCCCCTCGCCGGCGATCAACGGCTTCACCAAGTCCCAGGGCAAGAGCCTGCGCATCATCGGCGGTTCGGCGTCCGGCGGCGTGAAGCTCGTGGTCAACCCGAAGAAGATCAAGTCCCTGAAGGACGTCAAGGGCAAGAAGATCGCGACCCCGCAGCTCGGCAACACCCAGGACGTGGCGTTCCTCAACTGGATCGCGGACCAGGGCTGGAAGGTCGACGCGCAGAGCGGCAAGGGCGACGTCTCGGTCGTCCGCACGGACAACAAGATCACCCCGGACGCCTACAAGTCCGGCTCCATCGACGGCGCCTGGGTGCCGGAGCCGACCGCGTCCAAGCTGGTCGCCGAGGGCGGCAAGGTCCTGCTCGACGAGGCCTCGCTGTGGCCCGACAAGAAGTTCGTGATCACGAACATCATCGTGTCGCAGAAGTTCCTCAAGGAGCACCCGAAGGTCGTCGAGGCCGTGCTGAAGGGCTCGGTCGACACCAACAAGTGGATCAACGCCAACCCCGACCAGGCGAAGGCCGCGGCCAACGCCCAGCTGAAGGTCGACTCCGGCAAGGAGCTCCCGGCGAACGTGCTCGACCCGGCCTGGAAGTCCATCCAGATCACCAATGACCCGCTGGCCGCCACGCTCAACACCGAGGCGGAGCACGCGGTCAAGGCGGGCCTGCTGGAGAAGCCGGACCTGAACGGGATCTACGACCTCACGCTCCTGAACAAGGTCCTGGGGGCCGCGGGCGAGAGCACGGTCGCCGACGCCGGTCTCGGCGTCAAGTAAGGACCCACACCGATGAGTTCCCAGGAGGTGACGACCATGGCCACGACCCTCGCCAAGGCCGCCGACGGCGCCGAAGTGGTGGAGCAAGCCGCCCGGATCGAGCATGTCTCGAAGTCCTTCGCCGGACCGGCAGGGCAGCAGCTCGTCCTCGACGACATCACCCTCGATGTCGCGCCGGGCGAGTTCGTCACCCTCCTGGGGGCCTCGGGGTGTGGGAAGTCGACGCTGCTCAACCTGGTCGCGGGCCTCGACGCCCCGACCGCGGGCAGCATCACGACCAACGGGCGCCCGGCCCTGATGTTCCAGGAGCACGCCCTCTTCCCGTGGCTGACCGCGGGCAAGAACATCGAACTCGCCCTGCGGCTGCGCGGCGTCGCGAAGTCCGAGCGCCGCGACCGGGCGGAGGAGCTGCTCGAACTCGTCCGGCTGAAGGGCGCGTACGGGAAGCGGGTGCACGAGCTGTCCGGCGGTATGCGCCAGCGCGTCGCGATGGCCCGCGCGCTCGCCCAGGACAGCCAGATCCTGCTGATGGACGAGCCGTTCGCGGCACTGGACGCCATCACGCGCGACGTCCTGCACGACGAACTGACCCGGATCTGGCGCGAGACCCAGCTGTCCGTCCTCTTCGTCACCCACAACGTACGTGAGGCGGTGCGGCTGGCCGAGCGGGTCGTCCTGCTGTCCTCCCGCCCCGGCCGGGTGGCCCACGAGTGGCGGGTCGACATCCCGCAGCCGCGTCGTATCGAGGACGCGGCCGTGGCGGAGCTGTCCGTCGAGATCACCGAACAACTGCGTGGGGAGATCCGCCGCCATGGCCAGCACTGAGACGAAGGCCGACGCGGCCGACCAGCCCGTCAAGGACAGCCCCGGCAGCGACATGGCGGGCCTGGAAGCGGGCCTCGACGCCCTGGAGACGACCGGCCACACGGGCAGGCCGACGTTCCGCCAGACCTTCGTCGAGAAGATACTGCCGCCGCTCGTCGCCATCGCGCTGGTGCTGGTGGTGTGGCAGGCGCTGATCTCGTTCAAGGTCGTCACCGACCCGAGCAAGCTGCCCTCCCCGTCCGACGTCTGGGGCGAGGTCAAGAACGCCTGGCTGCAGGGCACGCTGCTCGGCTACATCTGGACGAGTGTCTCGCGCGGTCTGCTCGGGTTCCTCTTCGCCCTGGCGATCGGCACCCCGCTGGGTCTGCTGGTGGCCCGCGTGAAGTTCGTCCGCGCCGCGATCGGCCCGATCCTCTCCGGCCTCCAGTCGCTGCCCTCCGTGGCCTGGGTGCCGCCGGCCGTCATCTGGCTGGGCCTGAACAACTCGATGATGTTCGCGGTGATCCTGCTCGGCGCCGTCCCCTCCATCGCCAACGGCCTGGTGTCGGGCGTGGACCAGGTGCCGCCGCTGTTCCTGCGGGCCGGCCGCACGATGGGCGCGACGGGCCTGCGCGGGACCTGGCACATCGTGATGCCGGCCGCGCTGCCCGGCTATCTCGCCGGCCTGAAGCAGGGCTGGGCGTTCTCCTGGCGCTCCCTGATGGCGGCGGAGATCATCGCCTCCTCCCCCGACCTGGGCATCGGCCTCGGTCAGCTGCTGGAGAACGGCCGCACCGCCAGTTCCATGTCGATGGTCTTCCTCGCCATCTTCCTCATCCTGTTCGTCGGTATCGCCATCGACCTGCTGATCTTCAGCCCGCTTGAGCGGTGGGTGCTGCGCAGCCGCGGTCTTCTGGTGAAGAGCTGAGCCAAGCCATGACGAGTCAGCCGGTCCTCCTGGTCATCGCCCACGGCAGCCGCGATCCGCGTCATGCCGCGACGGTGCACGCCCTCGTGCGGCGTGTGCGGGCCCGGCGTCCGGGCCTGCGCGTGGAGACCGGCTTCCTCGACTTCAACATCCCCTCGGTGCAGGGGGTGCTGGAGTCCCTGGCGGCGGAGGGCGTACGCGATGTGATCGCCCTCCCCCTCCTGCTCACCCGTGCCTTCCATGCGAAGGCGGACATCCCGGCGGTCCTGCGGGAGGCCCCGGCGCGCCTGCACATCCAGCAGGCGGAGGTGCTCGGCCCCTCCCCCCTGCTGACGGCGGCGCTCGAACGCCGGCTGTACGAGGCGGGGCTGACCCCCGCCGACAAGTCCTCGACGGGGGTCGTGCTGGCCTCCGCGGGGTCCACCGACCCGGAGGCGATCGCGGTGATCGCAGAAATCGCGCGGGAGTGGCGGCACACCGGTTGGTGCGCCGTGCGGCCCGCGTTCGCCTCCGCATCCCTTCCGCGCACCGAGGACGCGGTGCGCGAACTGCGCGCCCTCGGCTGCGAACGTGTCGCCGTCGCCCCCTACGTCCTCGCCCCCGGCTTCCTCCCGGACCGCATCGCCCGAGGCGCCGCCGAGGCGGACGTACTGGCCGACGTACTGGGCCCGGCACCGGAGGTGGCACGGGTCCTGCTCGAGCGTTACGACGAGGCACGCGTCCCGGTGCTGGCGGCGCTCGGCGCCTGAACTCTCACGCCTTGGTGGTGGCCGTCACCGTGGCCGCCGGTCCGGTGCCCGCCGCCGTCACCGTCGCGATCGTGACGGTGTACGCCGTGCCCGGCCTGAGGCCTCCGATCACCCGGAACATGCCCTTCGCGGAGGGCTGGCCGACCAGGACGTCCCGGCCCGTGACGTCGATCGGGGCGCGGCCGTCGGAGACGGTGACCCGGTAGCCGACGACCTTGGCGTCGCCGGTGGCCGTCGGCGGGGTCCAGGCGACGGTGGCCGCGGTGGACGCCGTACGCAGCTTGGGGCCGGTCGGTGCGCCCGGCAGCGCGGTCACGGCCGTCGGGGTCAGCGGGAGCGAGGCGAGCGACGGGGCACTGGTGCCGTGGGCGTTGCTCGCGCTGACGGTGACCGTGAGCGGGCCGGCCGGCGCGGGCAGTCCGCCGATCCGTACGACCGCCGTGCGCTTGAACTCGGCCGCGCCGATGGCCTGTTCGCCCACCTGGTGTCCTGACGCGTCGTACGCCCGTGCCGTGTAGCCCGTCACCGGTGAACCGCCGTCCACGAAGCTCGGGTTGAAGGTGACGTACAGGGCGTCGGCGCCCGCCGTGCTCGTACCGACGCGGGAGGGCGCCTCCGGGGCGGAGACGGCGCCGACGCGGCGGTTCAGCAGTCCTCGGTAGGCGGGTTCGAGTCCCGCGTTGCCGAGGATCTCCGGCGGTACGTCGGACGGGGCCGCCATGATCTTGTTGCCGGTCGTCACCAGTCCCTTGTTGTCGCCGTCGGAGGTTCCCTCCTCCCACCAGTTGTCCTTGACGAGGGTCGGGTCGTTGTTGCCGAGGGTGTCGCGGTAGTCGGTGTGGCGGGAGGCGACGTTGGCGTACGAGGCGTTGTAGAGGACGTTGCCCTCGACCGTCTCGTAGGTGCAGCCGTTGTCGGTGTAGACGTTCTTGCCCAGGCCCCACTGGTCGTGGATGACGTTGCCGGTGACCTTCTCACCGTCGGCCAGGGAGGTGCCCGTCAGTCCCTGGGTGTAGATGCCGCCGCCGTCGTCGAGCATCTGCATGTAGTCGAAGATCAGGTTGTCGCGGACCGCGTTGTCGTGGCTGGGGTTGGGGGTCGCAGGGTCGCCGATCTTGTCGGGCCAGCCGCCCCAGCCGAGGGAGACGGCGCTGTAGCCGACGTGGTCGATCTGGTTGTGGGCGATCGTGGTGCGCTGGGTCCAGCCGTTGAGGATCGCCACGCCGCCGTGGTACTCGCGGGGCAGTCCGTAGAGGTGATTGTCGGTCACCTGGACTCCGGAGGCCGGAGTCTGTCCGTCCACTCCGCCGATCTCCAGTCCGTTGCCGGAGATGTCGGTGAAGACGCTGCCGCTGACCGTGGAGTCCTTCGAGCCGGTGCCCAGGTCGAGGCCGGACGCACCGAGATGGGCGAAGACGTCGTCGCTGAACGCGATGCGCTGCCCGTACGCGAAGGAGACGTTGCCCGGCATCTTGGTCCAGGACGCGAAGGGGCAGGTGCCGCCCTCGACGTACTGGCACAGGCCCTGCGTCGCCCAGCCCTTCTCGCCGGTGATGGTGTAGCCCGCCTGGATCTCGGAGAAGCCCTCGGGTCCCGAGGGGGTGAGCCAGGTGGCGTAGCTGAACTGCAGGCCACGGAAGGCGAGGTCGTGGACGGGCGCGGCGGCCGTGCCCCGTGCGTCGATCAGCTTCTCGGCCTGTGCCGCCTCGACGTCGGCACGCGCGAGGTTCTCGCCCTTGCGGGGCAGGTAGTAGACCCGGTGCGCGGTGCGGTCGAGATACCACTCGCCGGGCTGGTCCAGGAGTTCGTAGGCGTTCTCGACGTAGGTCGCCCTGCCGCCGTTGGTGAGGTGGCCGGGCCCGACCATGCTGACCGTGCGGCCGGGGATGTCCGGGAACTCGACCCGCTTGTTGGAGTTGTCCCAGCACGGCTGGACCATCGTGATCGTGGTGCCCTCGGCGGCGGCGATGCGGCAGCGCGGCTCGGTCCACTGGCCCAGGCCGTTGCGCTCGACGTTCCACAGGGACTCGCCGCTGGTGTAGACGAACTCGGCGTCGGAGGGGTGCTTCCAGTGCGCGAGGGTGTCGGAGGACGCCGTGTACCCGGTGGCGGTCTGGGTGAGGGTCACCGGCACGGCCCCGCGGGCCCGCTGGGCGCGCACCCCGTCGACGTACAACTGCCGGGTGTCGGTGAGGCCTTGGGGGGCGGGCGCGGACCACAGGCCAGGCCTCCCGGCGACCTGGCTCCAGCCCTGGACCTGCCGGCCACCGCTGATGACGGTGTTCCCGGTGCCCTGCCAGATCACCTGGTGGCCGCCGGTGCCCGAGTCCCGGGCGTCGAGGCTGAGGGGTGCGGTCTGCCGGTACGTACCCGACGCGAGGTGGACCGTCAGGTCGCCCTTCATCCCCGTGACGCGCTTGCGGACGAGGTCGCGGGCGCGTTCCAGGGTGCGTACGGGGTGGCGGGCGGTGCCGTTGGCGTGGTCGTTCCCGCTCGGTGAGACGTAGAGGTCGGACGACGCGGGCTGGGCGGAGGACACGGCGCCCGGAATTCCGAGGGCCAGGACCGTGGAGATCAGGGTGACTGAGGCGGCTCTTCGGCGCATGGGCATGTTCCCCTCCCGTGGGATCAGCCTGTACCCAACGCCGAGAAAGGTAGGATCTATGACGCACCATCGTCAATGAATGCGACAGAGAACGGCCCAACTCCCTTCCCGTGGACACTCATTCATCCGAGCAGCGTTCATATTGCAGACCGCTGTTCAGTCGAAGGACAGTCCTCCCGTCCTCGTCCGCTTGAGCTCGAAGAAGTCCGGGTGGGCGGCGAGGACACGGAAGCTGTCGAAGAGCTCCGCCGCGCGCTCGCCCCGCGGAACGGCCCGCAGGACGGGGCCGAACCACACCGTTCCGTCGACGTGGAGGGTGGGGGTCCCCACATAGCCGTCCGAGCCGGGCTCCCGGCCCGCCTCGTGACTGCGGCGTACCGCCTCGTCGTACGCGCAGTCGTGGGCCGCGGCGGCCAACTCGGCCGGGAGCCCCAGTTCGGCGAGGGAGTCGGCGACCACGGCGTCGAAGTCCTCGACCCCTCGGTCGTGGATGCGGGTGCCGAAGGCGGTGTAGAGGTCGCGCAGCACCTTCTCGCCGTGCTGTTCTGCGGCGGCCACCGCGACCCGTACGGGACCGACGGACTTGTCGACCAACTCCCGGTACCAGTCGGGGAGTTCATTGCCCAGGTTGTGCAGGTGGAGGCTCATCACACGGAAGCGGAGGTCGAGCGGGCGGGCACGCTCGACCTCCAGCATCCAGCGTGAGGTGATCCAGGCGAAGGGGCAGGCCGGGTCGAAGTAGAAGTCGACGCGGGTGGATGGGTCGTCCGTCCTCGGGTTCGTCATACCGTCGAGGCTAGCCAGTCAATGGCACAGCGACACGATCCAATTCCGCTCTGAATCACTGATCCAATGCGGTGTGGGCCAGGTGCGGATTCCGGCCGCTGTGGGCAAGGGCGCGCTCGAAGACGGGTGCGTCGTCGGACACCGGGACCGGGTCGGCGAAGCCGTCGTACTGACGGTAGAGCTCGGCGTGCGTGTCGACGACGTCCAGGACGAACCGGGCCGCGCCGTCCGAGATCCGGAACTCCTGGCCGGTGGCCGTCGCGACGTCCCAGCCGTGCACCGCCATCTCCTTGACGATCATCGAGGCGATGTCGGCGGCGGGCATCTTCGCCGTCCCGAGCTCGACTTCGCCCTCCCACACCTCGGGGTCGTCCCAAGCGGCCACGGCACGGTCGAGCTGCTCGGCGTACGCCCCCGCCCAGCCGGGATCCGCCGTGAAGTCACGGCCGGTCAGCTCCTCGGAGAGCTGCTTGCGCAGCGCACGGTGCTCCAGGCCGTGCGAGGTGTAGAGGACCCAGTGGTTCACCAGGGCACGCAGGTCCCAGTCCGGGCAGTGCGTGGGGCCGGGCTGCGCCAGTTGCGCCGCCGTGACACCGCCGGCCACGCGGGCGGCCTCGGCGGCGCATTCCACCATGTACGGGTGCACGTTCTTGTACGGATTGCTCATGCCCTCCACGCTAGGGACGCGGCGCGCGCTCCTCTTGAACAAACGCGACAGCCTCGTCGGCCAGGCCTACGAGCTCCGCGACCGACAGCGACCCCGCCGCCCTGCGCTCGCGCACGAAGGTGTTCGCGAGCCGCTGGAGCAGCTCGTTCAGCGGGGTCGGTACGCCGTGCAGTCGGGCGAGGAGGGCGATCTCGCCGTTGAGGTGGTCGGCCTCGATGGTGCCACCGACCGCTCCCGCTCAGATGATGATTTGACCTGCTCCTCGGGCTAAAGCCCAAGGATTCCGGCCTTCCGGTCCGGTGCCGTGCCACATAGCGGCACGGCACCGGACCGGATTCCGTGGCTTCCTGCTTCTTCGCGCTGCGCCGGAACCTTAAGTTCTGGTCTTACCTGCGCTCGACAGGCTGTCACCGCCAGTCCGGCGGCCTGTTTGACGTTCTTGGCGGCGTTGTGGTCCCGGTCGTGCCGGGCACCGCAGTACGTGCAGGTCCACTCCCGTACGTGCAGAGGTTTGGGCCCGTCCTTGATGCCGCAGACCGAGCACACCTGGCTGGTCGGCTCGAACCGGCCGACCTTCACGAACGCGCGCCCGTACCGCTGCGCCTTGTACTCCAGCATCGCCAGGAAAGACGCCCATCCGGCGTCATGGACGGACTTGCCGAGCCGGCTGCGCGCGAGCCCCTTGACCGCCAGGTCCTCCACCGCGACCGCTTGGTTCTCGCGGATCAACTGGGTGGAGAGCTGGTGGTGGAACTCCCGGCGGGCATCGACCACCTGCGCATGCGCGCGGGCGACACGGAGGCGGGCCTTCTCCCGGTTCCTGCTGCCCTTCTGCTTGCGGGACAGCTCTTTCTGGGTCTTCTTCAACTTCTTCTCCGCCCGCCGCAGAAATCGCGGGCTGTCGATCTTCGTCCCGTCGGACAAGACCGCAAAATGGGTCAGTCCCAGGTCGATCCCGACACTCGGCAGGTCATCGGCCCCGGGCATCCGCGCCAGATCCGCATTCGGGTCGGTCTCCACCACAAAGGAGGCGAAGAACCGCCCAGCCGCATCGCGGATCACCGTCACGCTCGAAGGAACGGACGGCAGAGTGCGGGACCATTTCACCCGCACCTCGCCGATCTTCGGCAGGAGCAGCCGCCCCGCCTCGGTGATCTTCCAGCGGGCATTGGCAGTGAACCGGATCGTCTGTCGGGCATCGCGCTTCGACTTGAAACGCGGCGCCCCCACCCGCGCCCCCTGCCGCGCGCCTTTGAGGGAGGAGAAGAAGTTGGTGTAAGCACGCTCGACATCCCGCAATGCCTGCTGCAACACCACCGCCGACACCTCGGACAGCCAACCCCGCTCCGGCATGGTCTTCGCCCGAGTGATCAGCGCCTTCGACAGTTCAGCCGCACCCGGGTACGCGGCGCCCTCCCGCCGGGCCCGCTCACGGGCGGCGACCGCGTCGTTGTACACCACCCGCGCACACCCGAACGCCCGCGCCAGCGCGGACCCGGGTCGAGACGGAAGGCATACCGCAGCTGCATGATCCGGACGCTAACACCCACCACCGACACTCAGTACCCGATCGGTCGAATCCGGATCTGCCGCAACGATTCGGTAGCCTGGACGGAGCGCTCCCCCAACTCCGCCGGGACATTTCCGCGGCGCTCCGCACCGCAATCACGTGATCCGCTTCACCACCCGCCTCAAGACCGGTGCGCTGCGGATGAAGCCAGGTAACGCCTGAAACGAGCCTCGCACAGCCGCGTGTACCCTCCATGAAATGGTTCCGGGAAGATCTGCCACCGACTCCGCAGCAGGCTTCTCGCCGGACTTTGCCCTCGGCGGGGAGCCGCCGGTGCGGCGGCTCGGCTACGGCACCGCCCAGTTGACCGGTCCCGGCTACTGGGGGCCGCGCTGGGACGCCCGGGACGCGGTGGCCGTGCTGCGGCGGGCCGTCGAGCGCGGGGTCACCCTCGTCGACACCGCCGACAACTACGGTCCCGCGATCGCCGAGGAGCTGGTCGCCGAGGCCCTGCACCCGTACACCGAGGGCCTGTTGGTCGCGACCAAGGGCGGCGTCGTGCGCACCAGTGACCGTGCCTGGCACGTCGCCGGGCGGCCCGAGCGGTTGCGGGCGATGTGCGAGGCGAGCCTGCGGCGGCTGCGGCTCGACACGATCGGCCTGTACCAGCTGCACCGGCTCGACCCGGCCGTGCCGATGGCCGAACAGCTCGGAGCGCTCGACGAGTTGCGCGCAGAGGGCAAGATCCGCCACATCGGGCTCGACACGGTCACCGCCGAACAGCTCTCAGAGGCACTGGAGTTGACCGACATCGCTTCGGTCCAGAATCGATTCAACCTGCTCGACCGCGACTCGGAGCCGCTGCTGAAGCTGTGCGAGGAGCGCGGCATCGCCTTCCTGCCCTGGTTCCCGCTGGGCAACGGCTCCCTCATCGCCGACCCTGAGTGCGCCCGGATCGCCGCCGCGCACGGGGCGGCACCGGGGCAGATCGCCCTGGCCTGGCTGCTGCACCGCTCCCCGGTGCTCTGCCCGACCCCGGGCACGGGATCCCTCGCCCATCTGGAGGAGAACCTCGACGCGGGCGCGGTGCGGCTCACCGTCGAGGACATGGCGGCGCTGGGTTGACCCTGCCCCTGGGGCAAGGACGAGGCTCCCGGGCATGGACCAGTACCTGAAGCAGACGCCGTACAGCGATCCGGGCGACGCCCTGGACATCGACGGACTGCCCCGTGATCCGGGGCAACTCGCCCGTGTCGTCAGAGATCTGATCATCCATCGGGGCGAGGGGTGGCGCTTCGACCACGCCATCCCAGAGAAGCGGCTGCACGAGGACGCGGAGTCGCGGTACGCGGCGCGGCTCTTGCGGATCCTGGCGGAGCGCGGGGACGCGCCGCTCACCGAACGGCGGGCGCCCGCGGAGCGGTTCGTGGGCACGTGCCGGGACTTCGCGCTGCTGCACTGCTCCCTCCTGCGGGCCACGGGGACGGCCGCCCGTCTGCGTTGTGGCTTCGCCCGGTACTTCGACGCGTACTACGCCGACCACTGGGTCACCGAGTACCGCCTGCCGGACGGCAGTTGGCGGCTGGCCGACCCACAGGTCCACCACGAGTACGACATCGACTTCGACCCGATGGATGTGCCCCGCGACCAGTTCCTGGTGGCCGGGGACGCCTGGCGGGCGTGCCGTGAGGGAGGAGCCGACCCCCGGAGGTTCGGTGTGTTCGACCTCAACGGGATCGATGGCCTGTCGTATCACGGCCTGTGGTTCGTCCGCGCCGACGTCCTGCGCGACCTGGCCGCTCTCAACGGTGTCGAACTTCTGCCCTGGGACGCCTGGGGCCCGGAGATCCTCGACGACGCCGCGCTCGACGCGGACGAGATCGCCCTGATCGACTCCGTCGCCGCGGCCGGCAGCGAGGACGAGCTGCGGCGCCTGTACCGGGACCCGAGGCTGACGGTCCCGGACGAGATCGTCTCGTACACGACCTACGACGGCGTACGAAAGGTCACTCTGGGTCGGCCCTGAACGGTGTGCCCTGGTGGAAGTACAGGCGCCAGCCGTCCTCCGTCCGCCGCCACAGCGAACTCCGGTGCACCCGGCGGCCGTTGTCCTCCTCCGTGTCGAAGGTGAGGTGGACCAGGTCCGGGGCGAGCTGGACGCCCCTCATCCGTGAGAAGGTGACGGGCCGCGACCCGGGCAGAGCCTCGGAGGTCAGTTCGGCGAGGACGGCGGCACGGTCCCACAGCCGCCCGGAGCTGCCGAACTCGTAGAAGTCGGGGTGGAGCAGCGCTCCGAGCCGCTCCGGAGAGCGGCGGACCTCCGCGTCGAGCAGGCTCAGTTCACACTCGATGGCGGCCTCCACGGCGGGGTTGTGCTCAGGCACCGGTCAGCTCCTCGAGTTTGACGACCGTGTTCCAGTTGCGGGTGGTGGCGGTGACGCCCTTGAGGAGCCGGGGCTTCGACAGGGCCTCGGCGAGCTTGGAGCGTCCCAGGCCGTCGGGGGCGTAGAGATAGAGCGCCCGGTCGCCGAGGCGGAACTCCTCCGGCAGGAACACCGCCGGGTCGACCGAGGCGAAGCGCTCGGGGTCGACGGGGCCTGAGAAGTAGGTGACGTGCAACTGCTTGGCCTCCAGTTCGGCGGCCGGAAACGGGCACGCCTCCCGTACGGCCCTCAGATAGGCGTGGTCGCGGACCAGTACACCGACGCCGAAGCCGAAGTGCTTCTCTATGACCTCGGCCAACTCGGCCGCCAGGGAGTCCTCGTCCCCTCGGTCGGTGGAGAAGACGGCGTTGCCGCTCTGGAGATACGTCTGTACGTCGTCGTGGCCGAGTTCCTCGATCAGTGTGCGGAGTTCGGCCATCGGCACCTTCTTGTTGCCGCCCACGTTGATCCCGCGCAGCAGTGCCGCGTACGTCGTCGTCATCCGCACACCATAGAACGGCCCTCGGGCCCAGGCGGATCAACACCCGCACCCCGGTCCCGATCGGCGGCCGCACCCTGATCCGGATCCCCGAGAGGCCCGGATAGGTGTAAGGGGCCCCTGTCCTCCCCAGTGCGGAGGCGACGGGGTCCGCGGGGAGGAGCCGGGGGTCCCGGGGTTCACCGGGCAGCACGAGGAGACGTTCTTATCCAGCCCCTACCTTCATAAGCAGAGGTGACGGCAGGGGGCTGTCACCGTGCACAAGGGGGCTGGCCCGTCATGGGGAACGGAGACATACGGGTGCGGGGCATCGCCGCGCGGGCAGGCGGCTGGAGCGCCCGGCACCGATGGGCCGCCGTGGGAATCTGGGTGCTGTTCGTCGTCCTGGCGATGGGGCTCGGCTCGGCGGCGGGCCGCGTCGACGTCAAGGAGAGCGATCAGCTCAAGGGTGAGACGCACACCGCCGCGAAGATCATCGAGGACTCGGGGATCAAGGCCCCGGCCGGTGAGAGCGTCCTGATCCAGGGGAAGGACGCGAGCGTCAAGGCGACGGACGCCGACTTCCGCGCCGCCGTCACCGCCGTCGTCAAGGCCGTCGAGGGGACCGGCAAGGTCACGGACGTGACCTCCCCGTACGACACGAAGACGATCTCCAGGGACGGGCGCAGCGCGCTCGTGCAGTTCGACATGCGGGGCGACGCGGACACCGCGGGCGACCGCGTCGAGCCGGTGCTGAACGCCGTCAAGGGCGTCCAGAAGGACCACGCGGGGCTGCGGATCGAGGAGATCGGCGGCGCCAGCATGCAGAAGACCTTCTCCGACGCGTTCGGCGACGACTTCAAGAAGGCCGAGTACTCCGCGGTGCCGGTGGCCCTCGGCATTCTGCTGATCGCCTTCGGCGCCCTGGTGGCGGCGCTGCTCCCGGTGGCGCTCGCGCTCACCGCGATCATGGCGACGATGGGCCTGATGGGCATCGTCAGCCACCTCCAGCCGATGAGCGACACCGCCAACTCCGTGATGCTCCTGGTGGGTCTGGCCGTCGGCGTCGACTACTGCCTGTTCTATCTGCGCCGTGAGCGCGAGGAGCGCGAGGCCGGCCGGGACGCCGGTGCCGCGCTGCGGATCGCCGCCGCCACCAGTGGCCGCGCCATCGTCGTCTCCGGTGTCACGGTGTGCGTGGCGATGGCCGGCATGCTCTTCACCGGGCTCGCCGAGTTCGAGGCGATGGGGCTGGCCTCGCTGATGGTCGTGGCCGTCGCCATGGTCGGCTCGGTCACCGTGCTGCCCGCGCTGCTCTCACTGCTCGGCGAGCGGGTCGAGAAGGGCCGCCTGCCGTTCCTGCACCCGGACAAGCGGCGTGCCAGGGGCAAGCGCGTCCGGTCCGCCGAGGAGGGCAGCCGGTTCTGGAGCGCGGTGCTGCGGGTCGTGCTCGCCAAGCCCGCCGTCTCGCTGGTCGTCGCGGCCGGTGCGCTGCTGGCCATCGCCGCTCCCGCCCTCGGCATGAAGACGCAACAGCTGACGCTGGACAAGGAGTTCGGCAACTCGCTGCCGATCGTGGGGACGTACAACCGGGTCAACGACGCCTTCCCGGGCGGCTCCGAGCCGGCCGAGGTGGTCGTCAAGGCGCACGACATCAACGCCGCCGACGTGAAGTCCGCGCTCGCCGACTTCCGTACACAGGCGATCAGTTCGGGCGCCTCGCGCGGCCCGGTCGACATCAAGGTGCACGCGGCGCAGAACGTCGCCTTCGTGTACGTGCCCCTCGTGGGCGGCTCCGACCAGGACAAGGCGGAGAAGAGCCTTCAGCTGCTGCGCGACAAGGTGCGGCCCGACACGCTCGGCAAGGTCGACGGCGTCCAGGCGCCGATCACCGGACAGGTCGCCGGATCGCACGACTTCAGCGACCAGTTGCTGGGCTCGGTGGCCCCGGTCTTCGCGTTCGTGGTCGTCTTCGCCTTCCTGTTGATGCTGCTCTCGTTCCGCTCGCTGACGATCGCGATCACCTCGATCGTGCTCAACCTCCTGTCGGTCGCGGCGGCCTACGGCATCCTGGTCGCCGTCTTCCAGCACGGCTGGGGTGCCTCGCTGGTCGGCGCGGAGGGCGTGGGCGCCATCATCACCTGGCTGCCGCTGTTCCTCTTCGTGATCCTCTTCGGGCTCTCGATGGACTACCACGTGTTCGTGGTCTCGCGGATCCGTGAGGCGCGGCTGCGGGGTCGGGACACCAAGGACGCGATCCGGCACGGGGTGGTCACGACGGCCGGTGTAGTCACCAGCGCCGCCGTCATCATGGTCGCCGTCTTCGCGATCTTCGGAACGCTGTCGATGCAGTCCATGAAGCAGATGGGTGTGGGCCTGGCGGCCGCGGTGCTCATCGACGCGACGATCATCCGCGGGGTGCTGCTGCCGGCCGTGATGGCGCTGCTCGGAGAGCGCAACTGGTATCTGCCGAAGTGGCTGAACCGGCTGCCGGACCTCACCCACGACGAGTCGCCCGAGGCCGTGCTCCCGCCGGCCCGAGAGGGCGAACGGGCCGGGGTCTGACCCCGTAACTGCCCCGGCATCAGGGCCTGTTGGTTCCCCTGGGAACCAACAGGCCCTTTGCTCACGCGCCCGGCTCGGCCAGGCGCCCGTCCTGCTCACGCGCCCGACTTGCCTACGGGCCCCTCTTGCCTACGGGCCCATCGTGCCTACGCTCCCGTCGGCAGCTCGGCCTCGATGAGGTCGGCCGCCCGTCGGGTGCCGCCCTCTCCCGCCATCTCCTCGCGGATCACCGCCAGGCGGCGCGCCACCTCGGAATCCCCTACCAGGGCGAGGACGGCCTCCCGCAGGCTCTCGGCCGTGGCCTCCGTCATCGGCAGGTGGCGGGCCACGCCCAGCGCCTGGAGCATGTCGGCGTTGCCGAACTGGTCGACGGCCTGCGGTACGGCGACCATCGGGGTGCCGGTGGCGAGCCCTTCCTGGCTGCCGCCCGCACCGGCGTGCGTGATGAACGCGTCGGCCTGCCGGAGGATCGCGAGCTGGGGCACCCACGGGTGGACCTCCACGTTGCCGGGTACCTCCCCCAGCTCCGCTGGGTCGACGAAGCGGCCGATCTGCAGCACGACGTGCCAGCCCGGCAGCCCGCCGAAGGCCTCGACGCACGCGCGGTAGAAGGCGGGCTGCTTGGTGAAGCTGGAGCCGAGCGACACGAGGAGCACCTTCTCGGCGTCGGCGGGCCGCCGCCAGTCCCCCTGCGCGGCACGGTCGCCCTGACAGGCGCCGACGAAGGTGTACCGCTTCTCGTCGACGCGGTCGGCGTTCGGTTGGAGGGTCTTGGGGATGAGGACGAGGCACCGGTCGGGGCGGCCCATGAAGTCCTCGACGCTCAGGTCCATGCCGTTCTCCGCGATCCAGCGCGCGAAGGTGTCGTAGAACGCCTTGCCGCGCGGGGTCCGCTTGAGCGGCTCGAACAGCGGCTTGCCGACCTCTTCGTCATACCCCTCCCAGGCGACGAGGTTCGGGGAGAGCTGCACGATCGGGACGCCCCAGCGATGGGCGAGCGCCCGGGCCGGGTACGCGGTGATGTCGTACAGCACAAGGTCCGGTTCGTCACCCTCGTAGGCCGCCGCGAGTTGCGGCTCGGCCTGCAGCGCGTCGGTCAGGAACGGTTCGATGTTGTCGATCAGCTCGGTCCCCCATGCCTCCGGGTCGTCGTCCGTGGGCAGGGTCGAGTGCCACAGCCTCGGCTCGGCCCCCGTCTCGGCGACCTTCACGGCGAAGGCGGACGGAATCGCGTACGTCACGCGGTGACCGCGCGCCACGAGCTCGCGGATCACCTCGATGCTCGGGTTCACGTGCCCATGGGCGGCGATGGAGAACATGGCGATGTGGGCGGGGCGGATGGTCATGCGACGACCCTAGGCGAGACGAGACGTCTCGTCCAACCTATTTCCGTTCGCGACAGCGGCCACCGCCGTTCCGTTCACGACGGCGGCCACCGCCGCCTCGGTACCGGCCCTGACCACTCGCCCCTGGCCCCGCCCAGTCACCTCTGGTAGCGGGCCAGCACCAGGTTCCCGTCCTTCACCAGCCGCCTTCTCAGCTCGGCGAGCCCGATCGCCCCGCTGTAGTACTCCTGGAACGCGGGGGTCGCCACCTTGTCCTTCCACTCGGGATAGCCGCGCACGGACTGGGCGGGGGCCGGGCGGAGGTGGGCGGCGAGGGCGGCGCCGGTCGCCCAGCCGTCCTTGGCGGTGTGCAGGGCGGGGTCCTTGAGTGCCTCGGTCCCGGTGGGCAGCATCCAGTCGCCGAGGGCGAGGCGGACCATGTTCTGCGGCCGGAGCAGGAAGTCGATGAACGCGGCGGCCTCCTTCTTGTGCGGGCTGTCGGCGGCGATGGACAGGGTCTGCGGGCTGACGCCCTGGGTGAGCCCGTCCGCGCCGGCCGGGGCGGGCAGCACCTGCCAGTCGAAGCCCTTCGGCGCCTGCTGCGCGATCTGCTGGCGGTAGGAGAACCCGAGCGGCACCATCGCGTACTTCCCGCCGAAGAAGCCGGGCAGTGTGTCGGAGCCGCCCATGCCGAGCGTGGCGCCGGCGGCGCTCCGGTCCGTGTTCACCTCGTCGTGCACGGTCCTCGGCACCACCGCGTCGGCCGCGTCGAAGCGGACGGTCACCTTGCCGTCGGCGCCCCGTTGGAACAGCTGTCCGCCGTTGGAGAGGGAAAGGTTGAGCGTCGCCGAGACGGGTTCCTTCAGCGGCCAGGCGACGCCGTACCTGCCCTTGCCGCTCAGCCGCTTCGCGATCACCCGGAACTCGTCCCAGGTCCAGGGCCGTTCGGGCGTGGGAATGCGGACGCCGGACGCCTTCAGCCATCCGGCGTTGGCGATCAGCACCCGCGGCTCCTGGAGGAAGGGCACTCCATAGACCCCGTCGCCGAAAGTCGCGGTATCCCAACTGTGCTGCGGGATCTCGGACTTGAGCCGCGCTGGCAGCAGCGTGCGCAGATCGGCGAGATAGCCGCCGTAGGCGAAGTCCGCGAGGTCGTCCGAGGCGTCGTGGATGATGTCCGGCGCCTCACCGCCCTCGAAGGAGGTGAGCAGCTGGTCATGGACGCTGTCCCAACTGCCCTGGACATACTCGACCTTGACGCCCGGATGAGTGGCGTTCCACTCCTTCACCAGCGCCTTGTTCGCGGCGACGGACTCCTGCTGCCAGGCCAGGGACTGGAAGCGCAGGGTGATCCGGCCGTCCCGCGATCCGCTGCCGCCGCCGGAGCAGCCGGCGACCAGCAGGAACAGCAGCCCCATGACCAGCGCGACGCATCCTCGCGCGCGCGCCGGCTTCTCGCGCACGAGCCTCCCGTCCATCGGCTTCCCGCGCATCGGCTTCCCGCGCATCAGCTCTTCACCGCCCCGGCGAGCACGCCGCCCGTGATCCGTTTCTGGATGATCGCGAAGACGACCAGGGACGGCAGGGTCGCGAGGGTCGCCGCCGCGGCGAGCGGGCCGAGGTCCGCGACCCCCTCCGCCCCGATGAAGTGGGTGAGGACGACCGGGAGGGTCTGTTTCTCCGGGGTCTTGAGCAGCACGAGCGCGAAGAAGAACTCGTTCCACGCGCTGATGAACGCGAACAGCGCCGTCGCCACGATGCCGGGTGCGAGCAGCGGAGCGGTGACGGAGACGAGCGTCCGTACCCTTCCCGCCCCGTCGACCGCCGCGGCCTCCTCCAGCTCGGCGGGCACCGCCCGTACGTACCCCACCAGCATCCACAGCGCGAACGGCAGCGCCCACACCACGTACACCATGATCAGCCCGGTCAGTGAGTCGATCAGCCGCAGGTTCTTCAGGACCAGGAACAGCGGGATGATCACGAGCACGAACGGGAACGCCTGGCTGACCACGACCCATCCCGTGGCGGCCTTCGCGAGCAGGGTGCGGTGGCGCGCCATGACGTAGGCCATGGGGGTCGCGATCAGTACGGCGACGACGGCCGCGCCGAGGGCCGCGAGCAGGGAGTTGAGCGCGGCGCGCAGCAGCGGCTGCTCGTCGAAGGCCTGGCGGAAGTTGGCGAGGGTGGGGCTCCGGGGGATCCAGGTGGGGTGGAGACTGGCCAGCTCGCGGGCCGGCTTGAACGCGGTGGAGATCAGCCACAGGAAGGGGAAGGCCAGGAAGACGAGATAGGCGAGCAGGGCGAGGTACTGGCCCGCGCGGGCCCCTTTGCGGGTCTTCACACGTCCTCGTCTCCCTTCAGCCGGCCTGCCAGCCGGATCGCGAGCAGCACCGAGATCACCGCGACCATCACGCACCCCATGGCCGCCGCGTAGCCGAACTGCCCGTAGCGGAAGGCCTCTTCGTAGGCGAAGAGCATGGGGAGCCGGGTCCGGCCCCCGGGTCCGCCGTTGGTCAGCACATAGACCAGGGCGAAGGAATTGAAGTTCCAGATGAAGTTCAGCGCGGTGATGGCGAGGGCGACCGGTCTCAGGGCGGGCCAGGTGACGGTCAGGAAGCGGCGCCAGGCACCCGCGCCGTCCATCGCGGCCGCCTCGTGGAGCTCGCGCGGGGTGTTCTGCAGCCCTGCCAGCAGCGCGACCGTGGTCTGCGGCATGCCCGCCCAGACGCCGACGACGATCACCGCGGGCAGGGCGGTGCCGAGACCGCTCAGCCAGTCGTGGCCGTCGCCGAGGCCGAGGTCGCGCAGGGTCTCGTCGAGGATGCCCGCGTCGGGGTTGTAGACGAGCCGCCACATGATGCCGACGACGACCTCGGGCATGGCCCAGGGAATGATCGCGAGGGCGCGCGCGAGCGGACGGAAGCGGAGGTCCTGGTCGAGGAGAAGCGCGAGGCCCAGGGCGAGGAGGAACTGCGGCACGGTCACCCCGACCGCCCACAGCAGTCCGATCCGGAACGAGTCCCAGAACAGGGTGTCGTGCAGCAGGTCCTGGAAGTTGAGCGCCCCGATCCACCGTGTGGGCGCGGTCCGGCCCGACTGCGCGTCGGTGAACGCCAGCCCGATCCCGTAAAGCAGCGGTCCGACGCTGAGCACCAGGATCGGGATCAGCGCGGGCAGCACCAGGAACCAGGCCCCGTGGTCGACGGGGCGCCGACTCCCGCCCGCATCGGGCGTGCGCGTCGCCGGCCGCCTGGTCGCGCTCGCCAATGTCATGGAATCGGCTCCTTCGCGCGACTCGTGGCGGTCTGGCCGCCCCGGCGGCCCCCGTCATGGTCCTGAGGGAGATGGAGGTCGTCAAGACACCTCGCACGCGGTCCGACCTGTGCGAATGCGACACTGGCCGACGGATGGCGGGAACGTGACGCCTTACCCGAAGGTCGTACGCGAGGGGCGTACACGGGCTGTGCGCGAGGACACGGAGGCGAAGGATGGACGAGGCACGGGCGCGGGACGTACTGGCCGCGGCGGAGGTGCTGCCCGGGCAGGCGCGGGACGCGACGCTCCTCGCCCTGGGCGAGAACGCGGTGTTGGCCGCCGGTGACCTGGTGGTCAAGGTGGGACGCGATGCCGAGCTCCTCGACCGCGCCCGGCGGGAACTGGACATCGCGGCCTGGCTCGCCAAGGCGGGCGTCCCCGCGGTGCGGGCGGCCGAGGCAGAGGCTCTGCTGGTGGACGGTCACCCGGTGACGGTGTGGCAGCGGCTGCCCGATCCCGTACGCCCCGCCGAACCACGGGATTTGGCCGAACTGCTACGGGTGGTGCACGCGCTTCCCTCCCCCTCCTTCCCCCTGCCGCCCCGCGAGCTGCTGGGCGGGGTGGAACGCTGGCTGCGGCTCGCGGGCGAGGCGATCGACCCGGTGGACGCGGCGTACCTGCGGGCGCGGCGCGACGGCTTCGCGGACGCCGCGGCCGCGCTCACCCCGCACCTGGCACCGGGTCCGATCCACGGCGACGCGCTGCCCCGCAATGTGCACGTGGGTCCCGACGGCCCGGTCCTGGTCGACCTGGAGACCTTCTCCGCCGATCTGCGCGAGCACGACCTGGTGGTCATGGCGCTCTCCCGCGACCGCTACGGACTGCCCGCCGAGGCATACGACTCCTTCACCGAGGTCTACGGCTGGGATGTGCGCGCGTGGGAGGGCTGCTCCGTACTCCGGGGTGCCCGCGAGACCGCCAGCTGCGCCTGGGTCGCCCAGCACGCGCCGAGCAACCCTGAGGCCCTGGCCGAGTTCGAGCGACGGGTGGCGTCACTGCGGGACGGGGACGAGACCGTGCGCTGGTACCCGTTCTGACCCTTGCCGGCTGCCCCTTTCCGGGCTCCCCTGGCAGCGCGGGCCGGTCCGGCGCCGGTCGGATCAGACCTTCTGGTCCGCCAGGTCGGATCAGACCTTCTGGTCCGCCAGGTCCCTCATCGGCCATGTCCCGTCGACCACCGCGTCCGTCTCTCCCTTGCGGCGCAGGAAGCTCTGGAAGTCGGCCGCCCACTCGGCGTACCACTCGATCTGGCGGCGGTGCAGCTCCGCTGGGCCGAGGGCCGCGACCTTCGGGTGGCGGTCGGCTATCGCACGGGCGAGCCGGGCCGCGGCGAGGGCGTCGGCCGAGGCGTCATGGGCGGAGTCCAGCGACACGCCGTATTCGGTGCAGACGGCTTCGAGGTTGCGCTTGCCGCGGCGGTAGCGGTCGACGGAGCGGTCGATCGCGTACGGGTCGACGACCGGTGCGGGGTCGGTCCCGCCGAGCCGCTCGCGCAGCGACGGCAGCCCGTACCTGCGCAGTTCGGCGGAGAGCAGGGTCAGGTCGAAGGCAGCGTTGTACGCCACGACCGGGATGCCGCTCTTCCAGTACCCGGTGAGGACGCCGGCGATCGCGTCGGCGACCTGGTCGGCGGGGCTGCCCTCCGCGGCCGCCCGCTCGTTCGAAATCCCGTGCACCGCCACCGCGTCCGCCGGAATCTCCACGCCCGGATCGGCCAGCCACTCACGGCGCCCTATCGGCTCTCCGTCCTTGACCTCGATCACGGCACCCGTGACGATGCGCGCCTCGCGCGGATCGGTCCCGGTCGTCTCCAGGTCGAAGCCGATCAGCAGCTCCCGGTGCCAGCCCATGGGCGGCCCCCCTTCTTCGTGGTGCTTTCCCCCAGTGGTCTCCACGATCGCACGAGCCACTGACAGTCCGAGGACCGCGTTCCGCTTCCCACGCCGGACACCACGTCACGGCCCCGTTCGGGGCGACACTTCAGGACACCGGCCGCGAATCCGCCCAAGCCACCTCGAACTCCTCGCGATATGTGGGGAAAAGGCCCTCTTCGCCGATCTCGTCCGGTTTGACCACCTGGCCGCCGCCGCGCAGCACCAGCACCGGTGCCTCCATACCGCGGGCGCGGCGCAGATACGACTGCACGATCGCGATGCCGTCGGAGCCGTCCCCGTCGACGAGGTACGCCGTGAAGCGCGGCGTCTCGTCGTACACCTGGATCTCGAACGCGCCGGGGTCGCGCAGCCGGGCCCGCACCCGCCGCATGTGCAGAATGTTCATCTCCACAGACCGGCTCAACTCGCCCCGCTTAAGGCCGAGTTCGCGCTCGCGCCGCTTGACGGCGCTGGACGCCGGGTTCAGGAAGAGCAGCCGCACCCGGCAGCCCGACTCGGCGAGGCGTACGAGCCGCCGCCCGGAGAAGTTCTGCACCAGCAGGTTCAGACCGATGCCGATGGCGTCGAGGCGGCGGGCGCCGCCGAAGAGGTCCTCGGCCGGGAACTGGCGCAGCAGCCGCACCCGGTCGGAGTGCACGCCGACCACGTCCGCGTACCGGTCGCCGACCAGGTCCTCGACGGCGTCGACGGGCAGCCGGCGCGCGGAGGGCACGTCGCTGCCGGCGCCGAGGATCTCCAGGAGCTTCGCCGCGGCGCGCTCGGCCTGCCCGAGGACCGCCTCGGACAGGGCCCGGTTGCGGGAGACCACGTTCCGGGTGACTTCCAGTTCGTCCAGCGCGAGTTCGACGTCCCGGCGCTCGTCGAAGTAGGGCTCGAAGCACGGCCAGTGCTGCACCATGAGCTCGCGCAGCTGCGGCAGGGTGAGGAAGCTGAGCACATTGTCGTCGGCAGGGTCGAGCAAGTAGCCCTTTCGGCGGCTGACTTCGCGTACGGCGACCGCGCGCTGCACCCACTCCTGCCCGGCGGGTCCGGCGGCGGCGACCACCCATTCGTCGCCGTGGACGGGTTCATAGATGGGACGCAGAACAGCGGCCACGACCGCGCGCAGCCGCTGTTCGACCAGGTTCAGCCAGATGTAGGCACGGCCGGCTCGCTGGGCGCGCGTACGCACCTCACGCCAGGCGTCGACGCCCCAGTCCAGTTCCGGTCCAATGGATCCCATCTCCATCGGCCGCGCCAGGGACACCGCGCCGGGTGGGACATCTGTGGAGTTCCCCTCGTGACCCTCGTCACCAGGAGGCAACTCCAGCCCTCCCGAGCCCACCCGCGCACCGCCTTCCGCTCCCCCGAGCTCTTCCGTGGGGTCAGCCCCACTCAACGATCAAGGAAGGGTACTCCGGGAGCGGCGGGCGGTGCAGCCCGATGGACAGGTCGTTTCTCAACTACCGTTTTCCACATGCCCGTTCTGGTTGGCGAGCTCCGGCGGAGTGAGCGGATTCATAGCGGTGACATCACGCGGGGCCAGGGAGAACCCCTGCCAGTGGACCGGCATGGGCTGCTGGTCCTCGTCACGCGCTATGTGGTGGAAGCCCACGTTGACCCACACGATGGGGTGGGTGAGCGTCTGTCCGTTGACGTACTTGTCGACGGACTTGCCCGCTCCGGCACCGCAGTTGAGCAGGTTGTTGGTGGCGAACTGCTCGCACTGCTTGTACTCGGTGAAGTACACGTCGTGCTTGGTGAAGGGGCGGCCGAGGTACTTGGTGGTGGCGCCCGGGACGATCTCGTAACTGCGGGCGTGGTCGTCCTTGTTCTTGCCGGTGTCGCTGACGACACGCCACCAGCGCATGTTCTTGGCGTCGCCCGCGAGTTCCTTGGTGATCTTGGTGCGGGTGGTCTTGTTGGTCGGGCCCTCGTTGCCGTTGCGGGGCGGGCTGACCACGGAGTCGTACTGCTCGACCTTGTTCTTGGAGGAGCCGTCGAGGCCGAAGTCCAGCCGCCAGAAGACGTTGTGGCTGTGGCTGGTGGCGTAGGCCTTGGCGCCCTTGCCGATGGGCCAGCCACGGCCGTCGCCCGCGTCGTAGTCGCCGGGCGAGAGGCTGCCGGTGGCGCCGATGTTCATGTTGATGGTGCCGTCGTCCTGGAAGCGCCACTCGGTGATGTACTCGTACCAGCCGACCTTGTTGACGGTGTAGATCAGCAGGTCCTTGCCCTGGGTCTGGTAGACCTTGTTGCCCGTGTCGGCCTCCATGCGGTAGGCGTGGCCGCGCGAACGGGTGGTGGTGCACAGGCCGTTGACGTTCGGGTGCTGGGGGTCCCAGGCGTTGGGGATCTTCACGGTCTTGATGGTGCCGCCGGGACACTCGCCGGGCGCCATCTTCATCAGGCCCTGGCCGAAGCCGGCGCCCGTGAGGTCGTCGTACTCGGCCTTGCCGTCGTCGTAGGGGACGTGGATCTGGCCGAGCTTGGCACTGGTGAGGACCTTGATCGGCTGGGCCTCGCCCTTGGGCTGGTACGAGATGTTCTCCAGGACGAGCCCGGCCTCGCTCTCGTAGTGCCAGCACATGCGCCAGGTGGTGCCGGTGGAGAGCTTCTGCTCGATCTTGTACGCCGTGCTGCAGCCGGGGGCCGCCGCGGGCGCGGCCTTGGGCTGGGCGACGGCCGGACCCGCGGCCGTCGTCGCGCCGACGGCGAGTGCGGCCACCGAGAGGCCGACCGCCGTACGGCTGCGGGCACGGCTGATTCTGTTCACGCGCATGACGAAGAGACTCCTTGCGAAAGCGTGCGGAAGAAGGAGGTGCGTTGGGAAGTGAACGGAGGCGGCTCAGCCGCCCGGAGCGCGTCGGTCGCGGCTCAGCCGAGCTTGCCGACCTTGCGGGCGCTCAGGTCGATCACCAGTTCACGGGCATCGATCCAGGACCCGTTCTTGACCTTCGGGAACAGTCTCACGCAGCGGTGCTCGCCGCACTTCGCGAGAAGGGCGGGCTGGGCGCCCGAGGTCGCCCGGTAGACCATGCTGTTCAGCGTCAGCTGGTCGGGCGAGGTGAGTTCCTTGCCGGTGGCGTCCTTGTAGTCGGCTCGCAGGCCCGCGCCGAGCGGGTCAGCGATCAGCAGTTTCGCGGCTTCGACCATCTCGTCGCGACTGATGGGCGGCTGGACACCGTGCTGGGTGTCCGTCCGCTCGACCTTCCCGCTGTCGAGGTTGACCGTCTTGGTGACGAGCGAGTCGTCCTTGTAGTCGTAGAACGTGACGTCCGCGCGGCGCGGCGCGTTCGGGTCGTCGAGTTCGTTCTCCTCCGGGTCGGCGAGGTCGACACCGATGCGCTGCGGGCCGCGCTGCCCCTCGACGTTCTCGCCGGAGGTCGACAACTGCCGGTTCAGCGCGATCTGTTCGACCCGCTTGGTCTCGTCGTCGGTCAGCGGATCACGGCCGGTGCCCTTGTCGCCCTCGGCCGGGGCCCCCTCGACGACACCGGGCTCGACGGCCGCCTGCCCCTGGTCCTGTCCCCCCTGCTGCGCGGCCTGGTTGCCGCCACGCAGGCCCCCCGAGCTCTCATCGGCCCCCGCCGAGCCCGGAAGGGTGACTCCGACCATCACGGCCGTCCCGGCCACCGCGATGGCCGCACCCGCCACCACCTTTCCCAGATGGCGGTGCACTATCTTGCGCACATTTCCCCCTACTCCCTCTGTTTCTCCAGGAGTGATCTGAGCCCCACTGGTTCGGCATACGACGTATGCCTGGTCAGCGGGTAAGAGGGACATAAGTCATATGAGGTTCCCTCACTTTCGGGGAGACTCGACTCCGAGTTGCCCCCAGGGGCGCGGCACTACTGGAAGAGTCATATCCATGCAGGTCTGGCCTGGAGAGGCATATCCACTCGGTGCCACGTACGACGGCGCCGGTACCAATTTCGCGGTCTTCTCGGAGGCCGCCGACCGGATCGAGCTGTGTCTGCTGCAGGACGACGGCTCGGAGACGGCGGTGGAACTGCGCGAGAGCGACGCGTTCGTACGGCACGCGTATCTGCCGGGGATCATGCCCGGGCAGCGGTACGGGTTCCGGGTGCACGGGCGGTACGCACCCGAGCGCGGACAGCGCGTCAACTCCGCGAAACTGCTGCTCGATCCGTACGCGCGTGCGATCAGCGGCTCGGTCAAGTGGGGCGAGGAGGTGTACAGCTATCCGTTCGGGGCGCCCGACAAGCGCAACGACCTGGACTCGGCGCCGCACACCATGACCTCGGTCGTGGTCAACCCGTACTTCGACTGGGGCGACGACCGGCGCCCGCGCACCGAGTACCACCACACGGTGATCTACGAGGCCCATGTGAAGGGCCTGACGATGCAGCATCCGGCGCTGCCCGAGGAACTGCGCGGCACCTACGCGGCGCTCGCCCACCCGGCGATCATCGAACACCTGACGGAGCTGGGTGTCACGACGCTGGAGCTGATGCCCGTACACCAGTTCGTGAACGACCACCGGCTGGTGGAGATGGGCCTTGACAACTACTGGGGCTACAACACGATCGGCTTCTTCGCCCCGCACAACACCTACGCGTCCTGGGGCGACCGCGGCCAGCAGGTCCTGGAGTTCAAGTCGGCGGTCCGGGCACTGCACGAGGCCGGGATCGAGGTCATCCTGGACGTGGTCTACAACCACACCGCCGAGGGCAACCATCTGGGCCCGACGCTGTCCTTCAGGGGCCTCGACAACGCCTCGTACTACCGCCTCGCGGACGACCCCCGCTACTACATGGACACCACGGGGACCGGCAACTCGCTCCTCATGCGCTCCCCGCACGTGCTCCAGCTGATCATGGACTCGCTGCGCTACTGGGTCACCGAGATGCACGTCGACGGCTTCCGCTTCGACCTCGCGGCCACGCTGGCCCGCCAGTTCCACGAGGTGGACCGGCTGTCGTCGTTCTTCGACCTGGTGCAGCAGGATCCGGTGGTCTCCCAGGTGAAGCTGATCGCCGAGCCCTGGGACGTCGGCGAGGGCGGCTACCAGGTGGGCAACTTCCCGCCGCTGTGGACCGAGTGGAACGGCAAGTACCGCGACACCGTAAGGGACCTGTGGCGCGGCGAGCCGCGCACGCTGGCGGAGTTCGCCTCCCGTCTGACCGGCTCCTCCGACCTCTACCAGGACGACGGTCGCCGTCCGCTCGCCTCCATCAACTTCGTCACCTGCCACGACGGGTTCACGCTGAACGACCTCGTCTCCTACAACAACAAGCACAACCAGGCCAACGGCGAGGACAACCGCGACGGCGAGAGCCACAACCGGTCCTGGAACTGCGGCGCCGAGGGCGACACCGACGACGAGGCCGTACTCGCGCTGCGGGCCCGTCAGAGGCGCAACTTCATCGCGACGCTGATGCTCTCCCAGGGCGTGCCGATGCTCAGCCACGGCGACGAGTTCGCGCGCACCCAGAACGGCAACAACAACGCCTACTGCCAGGACAGCGAGCTGGCCTGGGTGCCGTGGCCCGAGGACGGCGGCGAGCTGCTGGACTTCACGCGCGCGATGGTGTGGCTGCGCCGCGACCACCCGGTCTTCCGGCGGCGCCGGTTCTTCCACGGCCGTCCCGTCCAGGGCACCCACGACGAACTGTCCGACATCGCCTGGTTCACCCCGGCGGGCACCGAGATGACCCAGCGCGACTGGGGGTCCACGCAGGCGCAGGCGCTGTCGGTCTTCCTCAACGGCAACGCGATCTCCGAACCCGGCCCGCGCGGTGAGCACATCGCCGACGACTCCTTCCTGTTGATGTTCAACGCCTCGCCCAAGCCCCTGGAGTTCGTGGTTCCCGTCAACCACGGGCGGCAGTGGCAGGTGGTCGTCGACACGGCCCTCCCGGACGGGGTGGCGGCGGGCACGGGTGCGAAGGTCCAGGCCGGTGACCGGCTGACCCTGCTCGACCGGAGTCTGACCGTGCTGCAACGGCCCGCGTAGCCGGTCATTCGGGCGTACGTCGATGACACGAAAGAGGGCGAGGCGGGTACGTAGGTTTCCATGACACCTGAGCGTCCCGAACGGGAGATCCCGGCCCCGGTGGTACCCGCCGCACCCACCGCCACCTACCGGCTGCAACTGCAGCCGGAGTTCCCCTTCGGGGCCGCCGAGGCCGCCGTGCCGTACCTGGCCTCGCTCGGCGTCTCCCATCTGCACCTGTCCCCCGTCCTGGAGTCGGTCCCCGGCTCGACGCACGGCTACGACGTGGTGGACCACGCGCGTGTACGGGGTGAACTGGGCGGCGAGGACGGGCTGCGCTCCCTCGCCCGCACGGCACGGGCGCACGGGCTCGGCCTGGTCGTGGACATCGTGCCGAACCACATGGCGATGGCCCCGCGCCACAACCACGCCCTGTGGGAGGTGCTGCGCGAGGGCCCCGAGTCGCCGTACGCGCGCTGGTTCGACGTCGACTGGGACGCCGGGGACGGCCGGCTGCTGCTGCCGGTGCTCGGGGGCCGGCTCGGCTCGGAAATCGGCCACCTGAAGGTGGACGGCGACGTACTGCGCTACCACGACCACGTGTTTCCGCTGCGCGAGGGCACCGCGGGGCTGCCGCTGCCGGAGCTCCTCGACGCGCAGTGGTACCGCCCGGCCTGGTGGCGGCTGGCCCGCACCGACCTCAACTACCGCCGCTTCTTCAGCATTTCGGAACTCATCGGAGTGCGGGTCGAGGACCCGGAGGTGTTCACGGCGACCCACGCGAAGCTCCTGGAGCTGCTGGACGAGGGCGTGGTCGAGGGACTGCGCATCGACCATCCGGACGGCCTGGCGAACCCGGACGCCTATCTGCGCCGCCTCCACGAGGCGACCGGCGGGCGCTGGACGGTGGTCGAGAAGATCCTCGCGGACGGCGAGCCGCTGCCCGCCGCCTGGCCCGTGGCGGGCACCACGGGCTACGACGCCCTGCGGCACGTCGACGGCCTCTTCACGGACCCGGCGGGCGCGGGGGAACTCCTCGGCCAGTACCGGCGGTTCGCGGCCCCTCAGGCCGACCGGGGTGGCCGCTGGGAGGCGACGGTGCGCCGGGCGGCCTACAAGGTGATCACGCACGAGCTGGCGACGGAGTTCGACCGCCTCACGCGCGTGGCGAGCGGGCTGTGCGCCGCCTCTCCCGACCCGGAACCGCGCGATCACGCCCCCTGGGCCCTGGGCACCGCGCTGCGGGAGCTCCTGGTGCGCGTCGAGGTGTACCGGCCGTATCCGTCCACGGACGCCTCCCTGGTCGTGACGGAGGAGGCCGCCGAAGAGGCCCGGGCGGTCTTCACGGTGCCAGAGGAGGCGCACGCCGTGGACGTCGTACGGGACCTGCTGCTCGGGCGGGCCGGTGACGGGCCCGCGCACGCGGAGTTCCGGGCCCGGTTCGCGCAGACCTCGTCGGCGCTGCGGGCGAAGTCCGTGGAGGACACCGCGTTCTACCGCTATGTGCCCCTGTTGTCGGCCAACGAGGTGGGCGGGAACCCGGGCGCTCCGGCCGTCTCCCCGGAGGACTTCCACGCCTACTGCGCGCGTGTGCAGCGCGACTGGCCCGCCACCGGCACCGCCCTGTCGACGCACGACACCAAACGCAGCGCCGACGTCCGCGCCGCCCTCTCGGTGCTCACCCAGTGCCCCGAGCGATGGGCGGACGTGCTGGCCGAGGTGACCCGCGAGGGGGCGACGGGCGTACCCGACCCCCAGCTCGCGTGGGCCGCGTGGCAGACGGTGTTCGGGCTGGGTCCGGCCGACGCGGAACGCGTTCAGGGGGCACTGCTCAAACACGTCCGGGAGGCCGGGCTGCACACCTCCTGGACCGAGCAGAAGCCCGCGTACGAGGAGTCGGTGGCGTCCTTCGTCGCGGCGGGCCCCTGCGGACCGCCCGGGCGGCGCGTGGCGGACTTCCGGGCCTCGCTCGCCCCGCACGTCCGGGCGAACGTCCTGGGGGCCGCTCTGGTCCAGCTGACGATGCCCGGGGTACCCGACGTCTACCAGGGCACCGAGGGCGAGTACCTGGCGCTGGTGGACCCCGACAACCGCGAGCCGTTCACGCCCCTGGAGCAGACGTCGGCGAAGACCGCGCTCACCACGGCGGCGCTGCGGCTGCGCGGGCGGCGCCCCGAGGTCTTCGGTGACGCGGCGACGTACGTGCCGCTGCCGGCGGAGGGGCCGGGCGCCGCGCACTGCACGGCGTTCGTCCGCTCCGGGGAGGTGATTTCCGCCGTCACCCGGCTTTCGCTGCGCCTGGCGGAGGCGGGCGGCTGGCGCGACACCCGGCTCGCGCTCCCGGAGGGGCGGTGGGCGGACGTGCTCGCCCCGGAGCGGGAGTTCACGGGGCACACACGTGTGGCGGAGCTTTTCGAGCGGTTGCCGGTGGTCCTCCTGGAGCGGGTCAGCGCAGGCGGACCAGCAGGCTCCGGGGAGAGCGGCTGATCAGGCCGTCCGCGACGGGGTGGAAGCCCGGGGACCTGCGCAGCTCCGGGAGGGCGGCGAGCAGGGCGTGCAGGCCGTGTTCCGCGGTGAGCCGGGCGAGCAGCGCGCCGGGGCAGAAGTGCCGTCCGGAGCCGTACGCGAGCTGCCCGGGGTCGGGCCGGAAGACGTCGTAGCGGTCCGGGTCGGCGAACCGGGCCGGGTCACGGCCCGCGGCGCCCAGCAGACACGCCACAGTGGCGCCCACGGGTACCGCGCCGACCGGCTCGACGGCCCGGCGCAGCACGATGTGCAGCGGGGGATCGCGGCGCAGCGACTCGGCCCAGGCCCCGGCCGTCAGCTCGGGCCGGGCGCGGACCACCGCCAGTTGGCCGGGGTGGTCGAGGAGGTTGGCGAGGAACGACGCCAGCGCGTGCGCGGTCGCCTCGCCGCCCGCGCCGAGGAGCGTTCCGGCGATCCCCGCCACCGCCTCGTCGGACAGCGGGCGCCCGTCCGCCCGCGCCGTGCACAGCGCGGAGAGCAGATCGCCGCCCGGGTGGGCGCGCCGACGGGCGATGTACGGGAGCAGGAAGGCGTCGAGCTCGGGGTGGTGGCCGCCGAGGTGGTCGAGGCCCGTGCGGCACCAGGAGTGCACGCGCGCGGTGTCCTCGTACGGCAGCCCGAGCGCGGCGACGGCCGCCGCGGTGGGCAGCCAGTGGCAGAACTCGGCGACGAGGTCGGCCTCCTGGCGGTCGGCGAGGCGGCGGGCGAGGACGTACGCCGTCCGCTCGACCCCGGCGGTCAGCGCGGTCAGGGCGTGTCCGCGGAACGCCGGTGAGACGAGCGCCCGGTGCGCACTGTGCGTGCCGCCCTCCAGGTGGGCCAGGGTGCGTCCGGGCGGCGGGGCGACGAGCCGTGGGTCGGCGAGGGCGGCGCGCACATCGGCGTACCGGCTGACCAGCCACGCGCCGAACGGCCGGTCGTACACGAGCGGGAACTTCCTGCGCAGGGTGCGGTACAGGGGGTACGGGTCGCGTTCGATGCCGGGGGTGAGCAGGCTCGGTGGGTCGGGCAGCCGTCGTACGACGGGCGGTCGTGTCGATGTCGCGAGCGGCGTGGTCGGAGCGGCCTGAGCGACCCGAGCGGCCTGAGCGGTGGCCGCCACCGGAGCGACGGGCGCGACCGGAGCAATGGGCACGACCGGAGCGACGGGCCCGATCGAAGCGCCTTCGACGGGAAGGCCATGAGAACACAACACCGCGGGCCTCCCACCTCGGGTCTGCGCGCCGGGGAGCGGCACGTGGTTGTTCCCAGCGGACCACCGAGGCCCCCGGACCGCAGTCCTCGTACGCCCGAACGGGTGATCCCGGGGCTCGCCGGCTCGTCTCAGGCCCAGGCGGCTTCACCGCGCGCCGGAGCTTCGTCCCGGGACCGGCTCACGACCGCGCACGCTCCAGGGCTCGCATCGGACGGACGGTGTGCGGGGCGGGCGACGACGCGCGGGCCGCGCCGGGACTCCTGAGGTCGGCCCCGGCCCTCGGGCGGGGACGAGCGGCGCCGCGTACGCCTCATCCGACGCTGCCCGCCCGTCCTGGCGGAGATCAACGCCACCTGGAGCCGCGGAGCGCCGCCCCGCCTTCTCCTTGACAGTTCCCCCAGACCGTGGAGTACTGCGGAAAGCGACGCAGGGCGGACAAGTCGGGGGTGAGTCTCCTGCCGGAGTTGCGCTACCCCAGTGTGACCGAAATCGTCTCGTCCGCTCGGACGTTGGCGGCCCACCGTCCCGGGCTGTGCGCCCTCAGACAGATCGGCGTCTCGCGCGCGGGCAGACCCCTCCATCTGCTGTCCGTCGGTCACGCCGAACGCGCGGTCCTCGTCGTGGCGGGCGCCCACGCGAACGAGCCGACCGGCGGTTCGACGCTCCAGTCCTTGGCCGAACGTGTACTGCACGAGCGGGAGTTGCGGGCCGACACCTCCTGGCACTTCCTCCTCTGTGCGGACCCGGACGGCGCGAGCCTCCATGTGACACCGGCCCCGCGCACCCTGTTCGACTACCACCTCGGGTTCTTCCGTCCGGCCGGCCCCGAACAGCCCGAGTGGTCGCCCTCCGTCCTGCCTCCCGACCGGCTGCCCCCGGAGACCCGCGCCCTCACCCGGGTCATCGACGAGCTGCGGCCCTACCTCCAGGTGACCCTGCACGGCACCGATCTCGGCGGCAGCTGGGTGCAGCTGACCAAGGACATCCCGGGCCTCGCCGAACCCTTCGCCAAATCCGCGGCGGAACTGCACATCCCCGTGGAGACGGGCGCCTCGGACGCCGCCGGCTGGCCCGCTTCCGGACCCGGGGTGCATGTGATGCCGGCGCCGGGCTCGGACGCGGCGTACCCGAGCATGCCCGACGACGCCCGGCACAGCACCTGGTACCACACCCACCGGTACGGCGGCCTGACCGCGGTCGTCGAGGTGCCGATGTGGGCCAGCGACCTCGTGGACGACCCAGCGCCGCATCCCGCACCGGACGCGGCGATGCGACGCCTGGCACACCGGCTGCTGCGCGACGCGCTCCAGGTGCAGGACGTACTCACGGAGGTCCTGCCGAGGCTCCCCGGCCCCGACGGGCCCCTCCTGCGCGCCGCGAAGTGGGCGCTGGAGTTGGTGCCGGGTCTGGCCCACGACTGGGTGCGGACGCCTCCCCCCGACCCGACGATGGCCTACGTCGGCAGTGTCGACGCGTTCGGGCGCCGACTCCCTTTGCGGGCCGCCGCGATGCTGCTGCGGGTCCTCCAGGAGGCCGACGACCGGGCGGCGCCACGCCTCGAACGCCTGGTCGCCGCCTGGAGCGACGCCTTCGCCGAACGGTTCCGCGCGCGCTGGGTGCCGCTGGAGAACCAGGTCGAGCACCAGTCCCGCACGGTGGTCGCGGCGGCGCGGCATGCGCGGGACGGCGCGGCTTGACGTCTGACAGACGGCAGATGACAGATAGCAGATGACAGACGGCAGAGGATGTCTGACGGATGGCAGAGGTCAGGTGTCAGGTATCAGAGAGCAGACGACAGATATCAGATGACGGATTTCAGATGACAGATTTCGTCATCTGTCATCTGACATCACCTCAGTCCGACAACGCAAACACCGCCCCCGCCTCAGCCCTCATCACACACGAGTTCGAGAATGTGTGCGAGTACGTCACCTGCCGCCCCTCCCACTCCCCGCGCGCGGAGGCGGTGACCGGGCCGTAGATCATCGAGCAGATGGTGTCGGGCCTGGACGGGATCCGGGAGATGTCACCCCCGGCGGTGGCGAGTTCGGCGCAGGCCTCGGCCGCGTGGGCGTGCCCCTGGGGCGGGTCGCAGAGCAGGAGCGTGCCGCGGGTGCTGCTGGAGTGGGCGTCGCCGGTGGTGAGGGTGAGGTAGAGCCAGTTGCCGGGGAGCGCCTCGTGGGGCGCCGCCTGGGCCGGGATCGCGCCCAGGGTGAGCAGGGCGACGGTCGCGAGGAGAGCGTTGCCTACCGCGTGGATGTTTCTCGTCATTCCCGGTGCATCGGCAGCGCGGCCTGCGAACCCCACCCCGCCTCACCCGAATGCGAGCGCACGGGCGCGTACCGCCCGGCGAGTTCGAACGCGGCGATCACCACGCGTGCCTGGTACTCGACCTGGCGGGCGACCGGGATCCAGCGCGCCCCGCAGCCCTCGCGGTAGTCGGCGCACCATGCATCGATCAGCCGGTCGAGCTCCGGCAGCGCCCCGCTCGGGTCGCGCCCGGAGCCGGTCACGAGCTGGTGCAGCAGCCCGGCCGTGCGCAGGGCGACTCGGCGTCCGGCGAGGCGCAGGGCGGTCAGGCGGGCGGTGTCGAGCGGCGGCAGGGGACGCGCCCCGGCGTCGTGCACATCGGGGTCCCAGGAGTCGGCGAGGCCGGGCCCGACGAGTAAATAGTCGTCGACGGGTGCGAGGAGGCAGGCCGCGTCCGGGGAGGTGCCGAGGCCGGGGCGGATCCGCCCGAGGATGCCTTCCAGGAGCCGTGTGTCGTGGCGCAGCGTGTGGCTGACGAAGCGCAGCACGGCGTCGGCGTCGGCGGGCCGGGTGGCGTCCTCCACGGCCGCCACGCCCCACATGGGGGCCTCGACGACGGCGGTGACGGTGCCGTAGCGGTGCGGGTGGAACCAGGTGGACTCGACGGCGGCCTCGGTGATGGCGGCGGCCAGGTCGCCGGGGTGCGGCGGCGGGATGCGGTAGACGGCGGGGCCGAGCCGCGGCCAGTACAGGGTGTCGTAGGGGCCGAGTTCGCGCGGGATGCCGAGGCGGGCCGCGGTGTGGGCGACGCGCTGGGCGAGTCCGGGCAGCTCGCGGGTCAGTTCGACGAAGGCGCCGCCGACGTCGACGCCGTGCAGGGAGCACTGGAAGACCGGCCGCAGTTCGTCCTGGAGGTCGAGGAGGGCGCGGGTCTCGGGGAGGGTGGCACCGGCCGCGCCCTCGGGCAGCCACTCGGGCTGTTCGAGGAAGCCGGGACGGAAGAAGTTCCGGAAGTAGTGGCCGAGGGTGTACGGGCCGGACAGCCAGGCCTCGTTGCGGCGGGCGCCGTCGGGGTCGAGACAGAGCAGCAGGTTCCAGGTGGCGTCGGCGCCCTCGCAGAGCCGGGGGTCGGCGAGCGCCCGCTCGGCCAGGCGCAGGGCCGTGGCGCCGCCCACGGGTTCGTTGGCGTGGGGTCCGGCGACGACGAGGGCCTGGCGGCCGCCGTGCCCGACGGACAGCAGCCACAGCGGGGTGCCCGCCCGTGACGTGCCCACTCGGCGCAGTCGGGCGTCGCGCGGCCGGCGGGCGACGAGCGCGGCCGCACGGGCGCCCAGCTCGTCCACGGTCGGGTAGCGGAGGAGTGGCGGCAGGGCACACCTCCACAAATATGGTGCCGTCGATTCACCTGATGTGCATGGTGTACGCACAGTCAGTCACGGCTGTGGAGGTACGTCAACACCGTCGAACGTAAGGGAATTTGGGGAAATCACTGAGTGAAACAGGGGCCACGGCTCACACGGGCGCGGGTCGGTCGCTCAGGAGGACGAAAGACGGAAGGACATGCGTCCGAAGCTGATCTGGTCGCCCTCCTTGACGACGGCGGCACTGATCACCCGCCGTCCGTTGACGGTCGTCCCGTTGGTCGAGCCGAGGTCGCGCAGCACCCACAGGCCGCCCTGGCGGCTCAGTTCGGCGTGGACGCGGGAGACCGTCTCGTGGTTGAGCCGCAGTCCGCTCGCGGGGTCGCGGCCGATCCGCAGGGGGTAGTTGTTGCCCGGGTGGGGCAGCAGCAGCTTGGGGAGACGCTCGGCCTGCCAGGCCCTGCGCAGCCGTACGGTGAAGCCGGAGACCGCTTCGACGGTGCCGAACACCAGCTTCGACCAGCGTCCCTCGGTGGGCAGGTCGGCGATGAGCACGGCGAGTTCGTCGGAGCGGCGGGCGGCGAGCGCCAGTTCCATCCGGCGGACGAACGTGTCGTGCGAGAGGCGCCCGAGGGCGACGCCGTCACTGAGCGCCTTCAGCGCCCGGTCGCGCTCCGCGTCGGACAGCCGCGCGGGGTACGTGTGGAACTCGAAAGACGACGTCACGGAGGTGATTGTCGGTCAGTAGGAGCGGGGTGTCCAGAAGACCCGGAAAAGGCCGCCGCCGCCCACAGGTGGGTTCCACGCGTCCATCACGTGGCAAACACGCGGCAAAAGGGTGGATTCGAAAGCGAATTGATCTCGCGTGAAGCACCATGGACGTGCTACGTCACGACATGTTGTGCCACTCACGTCGCGCTCTGTCACGGAGAGCCGACGACAGGCAACGGGCAACGGAGAGCGGACAAGGGGGAACCGTCTGTGCGGTTCGAGGTGTGGGCACCGGATGCCGACCGGATGACGCTCCACTGCGCGGGCGCCACGCGCGCGCTGGAGCGCGATCCGGAGCGCGCCGGATGGTGGACGGGCGACGCGGACGCGCAGGACGGCACGCGGTACGGGTTCGCGGTGGACGACGGCCCCGCGCTGCCCGATCCCCGTTCGCGGCGGCAGCCGGACGGCCCGGACGGACTGAGCGCGGTGGTCGACCAGGCCCGGTACGCGTGGCGCACCGAGTGGGCGGGGCGCCCGCTGCCGGGCGCGGTCCTCTACGAGCTGCACGTGGGGACGTACACCTCCGCGGGAACGCTCGACGCGGCGGCCGGGCGGCTCGAACACCTCGCGGAACTGGGCGTCACCCACGTCGAGTTGATGCCGCTGTGTCCGTTCCCCGGGCGGCACGGCTGGGGGTACGAGGGGGTCTCCCTGTGGGCCGTGCACGAGCCGTACGGCGACCCGGAGGCGCTGAAGCGCTTTGTCGACCGGGCACACGAACTCGGCCTGGGTGTGGTCCTCGACGTCGTGCACAACCACCTCGGCCCGTCCGGCAACCACCTCCCCGCGTTCGGGCCGTACTTCACGGACACCCATCAGACGCCCTGGGGCTCCGCGGTGAACCTGGACGCACCGGGTTCGGACGAAGTGCGCGCGTATCTCGTCGACAGCGCCCTGGCCTGGCTGCGGGACTTCCGGCTGGACGGGCTGCGCCTGGACGCGGTGCACGCGTTGCGGGACACCCGCGCGGTGCACTTCCTGGAGGAGCTGTCGACGGCCGTGGACGCCCTCGCCGACGATCTGGACCGGCCGCTGTTCCTGATCGCGGAGTCGGATCTGAACGACCCGCGGCTCGTCACCGCGCGCGCGGAGGGCGGTCTCGGGCTGCACGCGCAGTGGAACGACGACTTCCACCACGCGCTGCACACCGCGCTGACCGGTGAGGGGCAGGCCTACTACGCGGACTTCGCGCGGTCCCCGTTCGCGGCGCTCGCGAAGACACTGACGTCCGGCTTCTTCCACGACGGTACGTACTCGAGCTTCCGCGGCCGCCGCCACGGCCGCCCCCTGGAGCGTACGCGCGTCTCGGCGCACCGGTTGCTCGGCTACTCCCAGACCCACGACCAGATCGGCAACCGCGCCCAGGGGGACCGGCTGTCGGCGTCCCTCTCCCCCGGGCTGCTGGCCTGCGCGGCCGCGCTGACGCTCACCGGGCCCTTCACCCCGATGCTGTTCATGGGCGAGGAGTGGGCGGCCGGCACCCCTTGGCAGTTCTTCACCGACCACACCGATCCCGAGCTCGCTCAAGCCGTACAGCGGGGCAGGCGGAGGGAGTTCGCGGCGCACGGCTGGGCCGAGGAGGACATCCCCGACCCGCAGGACCCGGCGACCCGCGACCGCTCCTGCCTCGACTGGTCGGAGCCCGAGAAGGCACTCCACGCGCGTGTGCTGGCCTGGTACCGCGACCTGATCGCCCTGCGCCACCGTCAGCCCGACCTCGCGGACCCCGATCTCGCCGCCGTCAAGGTCGCCTACGACGACCAGGCCCGCTGGCTGGCCCTGCGGCGCGGGGACGTACGGGTGGCGGTGAACCTCGGCAAGGAGGCCGCCGCGATCCCGCTGGGGCTGCGCCACGCGCGCGTGCTGGCCGCGTGGGAACCGGTCGAGGCGCCGGACGCGGACGGGTTGTTGAGCGTGCCCGGCGAGTCGTGTGTGGTGCTGACGCAGGCGTGAGCGCCGGGCGGGCTCAGCCGTCGCCCGGCAGGTCCGTGACCCGTTCGAGGAGGATCGGCTCCCAGGCGCGGCCCAGTTGGGTCCGCAGCAGCGGGAGCGGGCCCTCGCCGCGGCTCCTCAGGCGCTCGGCGAGGCGGATCACCGTGTCGCAGCGGGACAGCCACAGGCCGCGCAGACAGGGTCGGGCCCCGTAGCCGGCGAGGGTGGCGGCGCGTACGGCGGCGGGGGCGCCGACGGCGATCGCGAGCCCGGCGATGTCCTCGGCGGGGTCCCCGAGGACCGCGTCGGTCCAGTCGAGGACGCCGCGCACCCGCCCGTCGGCGCTCACCACCAGGTGTTCGCCCTTGAGGCCGTGGTGGACGAGGACGGCGGCCGCAGTCTGCGCGGCCAGTTGGCCGGCGGCGGGCCGAGTGAGCTGGGCGAGGCGTCCGGGGTCGAACTCGTCGGCGGCGGCGAGCCGCTCGGCGGCCCGCTCCGCGGCCGTGCGCAGCTCCTCCAGGGAACGGGGCGCGGCCTGTGGCACCCCGAGCGCCTCGGCCTGCCGTACGGGCACCTCGCGCAGCCCTGTCAGCAGTCCTGCGAGGTCCGCCTCCCCGACCGGGGAGACATCCTGTGCCTCGCCGGAGCGGCCGGGCAGCCGGGTGTCCAGGGTGTAGGCCAGCCCGCCCGCCCAGTCGCCGTGCGCGACGCTGGTCGGCACCGCGACCCCGACCAGCGGGCGGACCAGGTCGCGCAGTCGCAGCTCGCGGCGTCGGCGCACGGCGGTCTCGTGGTCCGGGGCGAGCCGCAGCACATGGCGGGTGCCGACCCACCAGGTGGTGTGCTCAGCGCCCTCGGTGACGGGCCGGACGTCGGGGCCCGCGCCCGCCGCCTCGCTGCCGGCGAGCAGTGAACGGGCCAGTCGGCGGACGGTGTCCGCGGTCGGTGTCGGTGCCTGGGTCATGGTCGCGCCGTTGCCGTCGGGGGCCTTGGGCTGCCGGGAGGCCCTGGGGAGTACTCCTGGTGGCCGGTCAGTCGACGATCGCCATCTCGCGGGACGTGGTGTTGAGGCGCCATCCGCCCTCCTCGGTCACCGTCACGATGTCCTCGATGCGCACCCCGAAGCGGCCGGGCAGATAGATGCCGGGCTCCACGGAGAAGCACATCCCGGGCACGAGGGGCAGTTCCTCGCCCTCGATCATGTACGGCGGTTCGTGGGTGGTGACGCCGATGCCGTGCCCGGTGCGGTGGATGAAGTACTCGCCGTATCCCGCCTCGGTGATGACGGCGCGGGCCGCCCGGTCGACGTCCTGGCAGGCGGCTCCCGGCCGGACCGCCGCGACGCCCGCCTCCTGGGCCGCGCGCACGACGTCGTGCACCCGGCGCTCCTCGATGTCCGGCTCGCCGACGTGGACCGTGCGGGAGGTGTCGGAGCCATAGCCGTGTTTGAGGCCGCCGAAGTCGAGGACGACCATGTCACCGCGCTCGATGACGCGCTCGCCCGCCTCGTGGTGCGGGTTGGCGCCGTTCGGGCCCGAGGCGACGATGGTGAAGTCGACCTGGGAGTGTCCGAAATGCCGCAGCAGCTCGGCGAGGTCGGCGGCGACTTCGGCCTCCCTGCGCCCCGCGAAGGGCACCTTCCGGATCTCCTCGTACGCGGCGTCCGCGGCCGCCCCGGCCTCCGCCAACCGCGCCACCTCCGCCGCGTCCTTGACCGCCCGCAGCATCGGCAGGGCTTCGGTGAGCGCCGCGTACCGCGTGTCCGGCAGCCGTCGCTGCAGGCCGAGCAGATGCAGGGCCCAGGCGTTGTCGCTGACGCCGAAGCGGCCGTCGCTCCCGACCAGGGACGCGGCCGCCTCGTACGGGTCCTTGCCGTCGGTCCAGTCGCGCAGGGTCAGCATGGGGGCCGCCGCTGCCGCGTCCGGGGCCTCCAGGGTCGGCACGACCAGCACGGGATCCTGCCCGGCCCTGAGCACCAGCAGGGTGAGGCGTTCGGTCTCCACGGGCCGGTAGCCGGTCAGCCACACCAGATCGGGCCCGGGGGCGATCAGGACGCCGTCGAGTCCCGCGTCCGCGGCGGCCTCGGCCGCGCGCCGCATACGGGCCTCGTAGTCACCGGCGGTGAAGGGCGCGGGCGTGCCGGTCATCCATGCCTCCGTCTGTCCGGAGTTTCCCCAGGGGCTACGGGCAGCATCCTGCCCGTTTGCCGATGCGGACGCGAGCCGGTTGCGGCCATGGCGTCGATCCGGGAGCTCAACTAACGGTTGAGCATTGCCAATCCATTAGATCTAATGGTTGTATGCGCATGTTCCATTAACTTCCAACGCCAAAGGGAGGCCCCAGGCCATGCTCGTACTGGCACACATCAGCGATCTGCATCTCGACGGCACCCGGCGGGCGACGGAGCGGGCCGAGCGGGTGCGGGACCGGCTGTGGGAGCTGCCGGGGCGGGTGGACGCCCTGCTGGTGACCGGCGACATCGCGGACCACGGCACGGAGGCGGAGTACGAGGAGGCGGCGCGTCTGCTCGGGCTGCGCGACGGGGAGCCCCCTTTCCCCGTACTCACCTGCCCGGGCAACCACGACAGCCGCGCGCCCTACCGCAAGGCCCTGCTCGGGCAGCCCGCGTCCGAGAGGCCGGTCAACAGCGTCCACGTCTTCGACGACGCCGCCCTCCTGATGTGCGACTCCAGCGTTCCGGGCCACGACGAGGGAGAGCTGGGCGAGGAGACGTACGCCTGGATCGAGACGACGCTCGACGAACTGGAGGGCACCGCTCCGGCGTTGCTCGCCTTCCACCACCCGCCGGTGGCGTTGCACCATCCTCCCCCACTGCCTTAAGGGCGTGGGAGGTACCCCCACCCGGATGCCTACCAGCTGCGCCGGCCGGATTCCCTGGCCGCGCTGTTGGAGCGCAGGCCCGAGGTCGTCGGGCTGATCACCGGGCATGCGCACACGCCCGCCGCGACCGCCTTCGCCGGGCGGCCGCTCGTCGTCGGTCCCGGGGTGACCTGGACGCTGCGGCTGCCCTGGGAGGGCGAGCGGACCGCCGACCGGGACGCGCCCCCTGGGTTCGCGTTTCATGTACTGGCCGACGACGGGCGGCTGACCAGCCACTTCAGGACCGCCTGACCGTTTCGTCGGCGTCAGGTCACGATGCCCGGGACCGTGGACAGTTGTTGGTGGTCGCCGTTCGCGTGGCGCACGCCGAGCGTGACCGTGGTCCCGGGGTCCGCGGCCGAGACCGCCCGGGCGAGGTCGGCGGCCGAGCCGAGCCGTGCCCCGCCGAGGGCGATCAGGGTGTCACCGCGGACCAGGCCCGCGGTGTAGCCCGGGCCGGGAATGTGCACACCGACGACGAGCGCGCCCCCGCCGTCGGGGGCGTCGACTGCCTCGATGCCGAGCGTGGCCGTCCCGGGCGCGGGCTCCGGTGCCGTCGAAGCGACCGGACTCCGGCCGCTGGGCGCCGACTTGGTGCCAGCGGTCCGCGGCGCACCGGAGGCCTGTCCGGGCCAGGACGCCCGGCCGGACGGTCCCTGCGCCGCCCCCGCCCGCTTCTGGAAGTCCGCCAGCCTGCTCATGCCGATCACCGTGGCGCCGACGGTCCCGATTCCGACGCCCGACAGGACCAGCACGGTCCCGACGAAGAGACCGAGGAGCAGGGACATCAGCCACCTGCCACGCCGCCGCGCGGCGTGCGGACGCTTGGTGGTGCCGGTCGGACGCCCGTCACCGCCCGGCTCCTGACCGGGCATCGGCTTGGGACGCAGTGCTGCCTGTTCCATGGATCGCCTCCGGCAGATGCTCTACGGACCGCCCCCGGCTCTTGCTCTACCCTGCGCTCCGGCGCACGACGATTCACGAACGAGTGAGACTGTCAGACACGTTCGAGAAGTCTGTCCACCATGGCCGCGGCGGCTCCGCGCGGCGACCCGCTGTGCACCAGTTCCGTCCGGTGCACCAGGCGCGGCGCCACGAGCGGGACGGCCACCGCCCCGGGGACGCCGGTGGCCACGGCCCGCGGCAGCAGGGTGAGGCCGTGCCCGGCGGCGGCCAGGGCGGTGAGGGTGCGCACGTCGGTGCCCTCGTAACGCAGGGCCGGGCGGAAGCCTCCGCTGCCGTTCGCCCGGCGGAGGTGAGCCAGGGGCAGTCCCGCGCCGGGGGCGTCCAGCCAGCGGGCGTCGACGAGATCGGCGAGGCGCAGCCCGTCGCGCCGGGCGAGCGGATGGGTCTCGGGCAGCAGCACACTGACGGGTTCCTCGCCGACGCCGTACGTGCTCAGCGGGGCCACGTCGGGGTGCCGCAAGGGGTCGTTGGGCGCCGTCAGTCCGTCCACCAGACCCAGGTCCACCCCGCCCTCCGCGACGGCGGCGGGGATCTCCTCGCGGGCCAGCACCCGCAGAGTCACCCCGGCGGCGGGCAGCGCCGCGAGCGCGCGCGGACCGAGCGCCGTCGCTGTCGCCGCGAGCGTCAGCCCGTGCTCGGGCGCCCCCGCCATCCGTACGACGTCCGCGCGGGCCGCGTCCAGGCGCAGCAGCAGCGGCCCGGCGTGTTCGAGGAGCCGTTCGCCAGCCGCCGTCGGCGCCACGGGGCGCCGGGTCAGCAGGGGCGCGCCGAGGTCCTGCTCCAGCGCGGCGATGTGCTGGGACACCGCGGACTGGGTGTAGCCGAGTTCCCGCGCGGCCTCCGAGAAGGAGGCGAGGCGGGCCACGGTGACGTATGTGCGCAGGAGATGCGGATCCATGCGCCCCAGGATCCCGTATGGATCCTGCAGCTCATCAGCCCCCTCATCAGCGTTGCTTATCAAGAGTGCAGTAATCATCGTTGGACGTGAACGAGCGTGCCCGCCGAGGATGAGGGCATGACGAACAACGCGGCGCAGACCGCTCGCCTCGCCCTCGTGGGCGACCGCTCCCCGAACGTCCTCGCCCACACCCGCGTCCCCCTCCTCCTGGACGCCCTGGCCACCCGCGACCGCCTCGTCCTCGACGCCTACTGGGTCCCGTCCGAGGACGCCGAGGACCCGGCCGCGGTACGCGGGTTCGACGCGGTGTGGGTGCTGCCCGGCAGCCCTTACCGCAGCGAGGCGGGGACCCTCACCGCGATCCGCACCGCGCGCGAGGAGGGCATCCCGTTCCTGGGCACATGCGGCGGATTCCAGCACGCGCTCCTGGAGTTCGCGCGCAACGTCTGCGGACTCACCCGTGTCGCGCACGCCGAGCAGGACCCCGACGCCGATGACCTCCTCATCGAACCGCTCGCCTGTTCCCTCCTGGGCCACGAGGCCGCCGTCACCATCGAACCGGGCTCGCTCGCCCAGTCCGTGATGGGCTCCGAGCGGACGGTCGAGCGCTATTTCTGCGCGTACGGCCCCACCCGCCACCTCGACACCCTGCGCGCCCACGGCTTGCGCTTCAGCGGCCACGACGAGGACGGAAACGTACGGATCGTCGAACTCCCGGGCCACCCCTTCTTCCTGGGCACCCTCTTCCAGCCGGAGCAGTACGGGGACGGCTCGCGCCCGCACCCGATCGTGCGGGCACTGGCACGAGCCGCCGTGGCGCACGCGGCCGTCGGGGAACCCGGCGAGGTCGGCGAGGTCGGCGGACGGCGTCAGCCGGTGTGACGGAGCCGTTGTCAGTGGCGGCTGTTACGTTCGGCGGTATGAGCGATCACGCCCTACGGCTGCTCCGGGAGCAGTCTCACCTGGCCGAACTGGCCGCGTTTCCCTTCAACTTCGATCTGGCCCGTGCCGACCACGTCGAGGACGTCCGGCTCGCCTCGGGCGGTCCGCTGGAGGCGGTGGCGGGGGACGACACGGGCGGTACGTATTTCGTGTGCGAGGACGGTTCCGTGCTGTACGCGGACTCGGAGGGCTCCGCCGGAATCATCGGCAACAGCGTCGACGAGGCGCTGGAGGTGCTGGTCGGGCTGCCCGGCTGGCACGACCACCTGGGGCTCGCGCCGGCCGACGGAGAGGAGAAGATCCGCGCCGCGGTCGCCGAGACGGAGGAGGGGATCCGGGAGTACCACGGTATCGACGACGAGCGGACCGAACTGCGGGCCGGTCTCGGCCTGCCCGATCGCTCGCCCGTCGAGCTCATCGGTCTGCTGCACGCGGCCCTGTTGCGCACCGAGCCCGACTTCCTTCTTCTGAACGCGGAGGAGGGCGGCGCACACGGCCTCCTGGACCGTCACCCCCGTCCCCCGTTGTGGGATTCGGTCCTCGCGCGGGGACGCGCCGACCTGGCGCTGCTGCGCGAGGGTTCGGGGTGGGACGAGGTGGTCGGGGACCGGGCACGCCGGGCGCTCGCGCTGCGCGCCGCCCAGTTCGACCGGCGCGCGGGCGATCTTCCGCTGCTGCGGCATCTGCTGCGACATGAGGCCGAGGCGTCGATGACCGACGAACTGCGGCTCGCCGCCGTCCTGGTGGGCCTGCACGGTCTGGCGGAGGATCTGCCGCTGCTGTACGAGGTCCGTGAGACGGACTTCGACACCTGGTGCGGGCTCGGCGGGATGCCCGAGCCGGGCGCTGATCCGGCCGAGCTGCGGAGGTGGGCGAGCGACCTGGACGACTCGCTCTTCGGCACCGACCCCGCCGACGAGCCGCTGTTCACCTGGACCGGACTCGCCCGCGAACAGGGTCTGGTCGAGCTCGCCCGCGCCGCGCTGATCCGGCGATTGGACGACATCGACTTCCGGGCGTACTGCGACGCGCGGGACGGCAAGGCCATGGAGCGCCGCCACGCATGCCAACTGAGCTCACTCGTGCACGAGTTCCAGCAGTTGGGCGACACCTTTCAGGCGCTGCGCGCCCAGCGGCTGTACGTGCCGTTGCAGACCAAAGCCTGGGACCGCGTCTCGGCCCTCCTCAGGCTCGCCCGGCTGGAGCGGGAGGAGGGCCGGTTCGGCGCGGCGATACGCACCTTGACCTCGCTGCGGGACACCCTCGCCGAGCCGGACGGCAACGGCGGCGACAGTGACGGCAACAGCAACAGCGACGGCTCACTGGAGCACTGGTGGCGCACCAACCTGGGCGCGTACATCGTCGAGGAGCACTACGCGGTCGCCCGGGCCACGGCCTCCGACATGGCGCTCACCGACGAGGTCCGCGCCGTCACCGTGGCCGCCGGGGAGCTTCTGGCGAGACTCTCCGGGACGGCCAGGGCGAACGTGGAGCGGAGCCTCGCCGGGGCAACGGACATCCATACGGACACCGGTGCCAACACCGGTGCCAACACCGGTGCCAACACCGGTGCTGACGCAGATGCCGACGTCAGTGCGGAGCGGACGTCGCCTCGGCCTTCGGCAGGCTGAACTCCGCGGCGGCTCCCACTCCCTTCGGCAGGGTGAACGACGGGGTGGCGCCTGCTGCAATCCGGGGAGTGAGGTCCGGCGGGGCTTCCGTCTCCGCCATGTCGTGCGGACTGAGCACCGGCTCCGGTACCGGTACGGTCCCGACCCCCGTCCCGGGCAACGGCACCGTGGGAGCCCGGTCCGGCAGGAAGCCGTGGGCGCGGCGGGCCAGGTCCTCGGCGCCGTAACGGTGGCAGTCCTGGTGCCATTTCAGGATTCCGGAGAGCCAGTTCTCGAGTTGCACCACATAACCGTCCATGATCCCGCGAACCTCCTGGGAGAGCTTGAAGTCCTCGTACAGGAGCGGCAGTTCATAGGTCGCGACGTGCTGGAACTGCTGCATGCGCTGGGTCATCAGGTCGTGGATGATGCCGAGGCCGGTCGGGTAGTCGCAGCCGAAGAAGTTCTGCACGACGAGGATGGCGTTGTGGACCTCGCCCTCGTACTCGATCTCCTTCTGGTACGAGAAGACGTCGTTGATGAGCATCGCGTAGTCGATGGCGGCGTTCTCCAACGACCGGACGGGACCGCTCCGGTAGACCTCCGGCGGGACCTTGGGGCCGTGGCCCAGGCGGCACAGGTTGAGGGTGAGGTCGGAGCCGAAGGTGGCGCGGCGCATCTCCAGGTAGTCGATCGGGTCGGGGATGCGGTGCTGGAGCTGGTTCGACAGCTCCCACACCCAGCTCTCCGTCATCTTGTCCACGTCGCCGCGCAGCTTGCGCCGCTCGTCCGGCGTCATCGTCGCCGTCGTGCGCTCCCACAGGTCGAGGAGGCCGTGCTCCATGCCGTTGGCCGGGACCGGGGTCGGCTCGCCGTCGATGGGCATGCAGGCCGAGAGGCGTTCGGTGGTCGTCCTCGCCGCCGCCAGGTCGCGGCGGTGTCCGAAGACCAGCGGATAGTAGTCGTCGCCGTACGTTCCCCAGGCCAGCCACTGGGAGCCGAGGTCGAGGGCTCCCTCGGTCGCGTCCGGGTGGATGCCCGCGGCGCACAGCGGAAGGTCGTACGCCGCCAGCTTGTCCTCGTCCCAGACGCCCTCCTGGAGCATGCCCTTCTCGTACATCCAGCCGGTGAGGCGGTCGCGGGCGCCGTCCAGGTGGGGGCTGAGGGCGAGCTCGAAGGGCATGTAGAAGTCGGGGAGCAGGGACGGGCCGACCTTCTGGTAGGGGACATGGGTGTACCTGCGCAGCCGCTCCGCCCCGGCCGCGGAGAGCAGTGCGCCGATGTCGACGGCCGAGGTGCCGAGCTCGGCGAGGCCGAACGGTCGACTGCCTTCCACCGCCCCCTCGTTCATGTAGCGGCTGGAGCGCAGGTGCCACTCGTGGCCGCCCGACTGCCAGTCCTGGAGCCCCTGGGTGTACGCGGCGACGGCGGCGACCTGGTCCGGGGTGAGTCCCTTCTCCGCGGCGAGTGCGGGCACTTCGGTGAGGGCCGTGTGCTCGAACTGGTGCAGGCGTGAGGTGAGGATGTCGTTGACGGTCTCGGCGGCCTCCTGGGTGGTGCAGTCGAAGAAGGTCTCCAGGACCAGGATGCCGTTGCTGAGCTCGCCCTCGACCTCGACCTCGCGCTGGTAGGAGAACAGGTCGTTGCGCAGATGGACCCCGTCCGAGAACGTCTCCATCAGCACCCGCAGCGGGCGCGTCCCCGAGACGGAGGCGGGCACCTCGGCCGTCGCGTACTCCACGAGCCCCGCCGACCAGGGGGCGCCGCCCACCTTGCGGCGCATCTCGATGTACTCGACGGGGTTGGCGATCCGCCCCTCGTTGATGTTGGAGAGCTCCCACATCGACTCGTTGAGCAGGTGCTCCGTGGACACCGCGAACCGCCCCCGCCAGTCCATCGACATCGCGGGCACCGTGCGCGCCCAGAGGTCGGCGAGCCCCGCCTCGACCGGATTCTCCGGCTCCGGTACGGGGGTCGAGAGGTCCAGCGGCATGAAGAGGGGCAGCCGGTCCAGGTAGGCCTTGCCGCCGTCGCGGTCCTGGGTGCGTTTGAAGGTCTCCAGGAAGTGGTCGTCGAAGAAGAAGACCCACACGTACCAGTCGGTGATGAGCGAGAGTGCCGGGCCGTCGCAGTCGGGGTGGGTGTACGCGCAGAGCAGCCCGTAGTCGTGCGCGTCGAGGTCGGACTGTTCCCAGATGCCGGAGCCCTCCAACATGCCCATCCCGCGGGCCCATTCGACCGTGTGGGCGCGCGCCTCGTCGAGGTGCGGGTTCAGCCGCGCGGGATACGGCATGTAGAAGTGCGGGAGTTCGAACGGCTGCGTCATGGCCGGGCCCTACCCAGGGCCCTCCGGGGGCATCCGCCGGGTGGGACATGATCACACCATCGCGTGAATTTACCCCCTTTCCGGTCAACGGCCCGGGCCCGGCGCGCGGGTCGGCACGCGCTCTTGCCGACCCGCACCCGCCGGGCCACCGTGGTCGCATGACCTCCTTCGTACTTCCCCATGAAGTGCACGGCGACGGCGCCCACAAGGTGATCGCCGTGCACGGCTGGTTCGCCGACCGGTCCGCCTACGCGGCGGTGGTCCCGGATCTCGACCGCGCCGCGTTCCAGTACGCGCTGGTCGACCTGCGCGGCTACGGGCAGGCGAAGGACGCGGTCGGCGCGTACACCACGGCCGAGGCCGCCGCCGATGTGGTCGAGCTCGCGGACCGGCTCGGCTGGGAGCGGTTCTCGGTGGTCGGCCACTCGATGGGCGCCGCCGTCGCCCAGCGCCTGCTGGCCCTCGCCCCGGACCGGCTGCGCCGGCTCGTCGGGGTCTCGCCGGTGCCCGCGTCCGGTCTGCCGCTGCCGGCGGACCAGTGGGAGCTGTTCGCTGACGCGGCGCACAAGCCGGAGAACCGGCGCGCCATCATCGACTTCACGACCGGCGGCCGGCTGCCCGCCGCGTGGCTCGACCGGATGGTGGCGCGCTCACTGGAACTCAGCGACACCAAGGCGTTCCGCGCCTATCTGGACTCCTGGGCCGGCGAGGACTTCCACACGGAGGTCGAGGGCGCGACGGTACCCGCGCTGGCGGTGACCGGGGCGCTGGATCCCGCGCTGTCCGCCGGTCTGATGCGGGAGACCTGGATGTGCTGGTACCCGGACGCGGAGCTGTTCGAGCTGCCCTGGGCGGGCCATTACGCGATGGACGAGAGCCCGCTGGACCTGATCCGCGTCGTGGAGGCCTTCCTGCGCTCGCAGGACGCCGGCTGGGGCAGCGGTGAGGACGAGGACGACACGGGAGACGAAGGGGACGAGGTCGCGAGCGGCGACGAGGGCGGGATCGCGAGCGGCGGCTCGGGCGTGGTCGCGGGCGAGGGTGGGGGCGAGCCGGCGTGAGCGTACGCGAGAGTGCCCCGCCCGTCCCCGACGTCTTCGACCCCCGGCGGTACGCCGACGGGGTCCCGCACGCCGCCTACCGCACCCTGCGCGACCATCACCCCGTGGCCTGGCAGCACGAGCCCGAGGTGCTGGGCTGGCCGGCCGGGCCCGGCTTCTGGGCGGTGGCCCGGCACGCGGACGTGGTCCGGGTGCTGAAGGACTCGGCGACGTACTCCTCGTGTCTCGGGGCGACCCAGATCCGCGATCCCGACCCGGACGACCTGCCCTTCATCCGGCGCATGATGCTCAATCAGGATCCGCCGGACCACGGCAGGTTGCGGCGTCTGATCAGCCGCGCCTTCACGCCTCGCCGGGTCGAGCACTTCGCGTCCGTCGTCCGCACCCGGGCCCGGGGTCTGCTCGAAAAGGCGGTGGCCGAGGCCCGTGCGGGCGACGGCGTCTTCGATCTCGTCGCCACCGTCACCGACGAGTACGCCCTGCTCAACCTCGCCGACCTGCTGGGCGTTCCGGAGCGCGACCGCGGCCTGCTGCTGCGCTGGACACAGCGCGTCATCGGCTACCAGGACCCCGACGAGGCGGGCGAGCCCGTGCTCGACGCGCGCGGCCGCCCGGTCAATCCGCGCTCCCCTGCGATGCTGCGGGACATGTTCGCGTACGCGCACCAACTGGCCCTCTACAAGAAGAGCCATCCGAGCGACGACGTCATGACCACCCTCGCGGCCGACCCCGAACTCACCCCAGCCGAGCTGGAGATGTTCTTCTTCCTCCTCACCGTCGCGGGCAACGACACCGTGCGCAGCGCGGCTCCCGGTGGTCTCCTGACACTCGCTCACCAACCGGTCGCGTACGCCGCCCTGCGCGCCGGGGTCATCGAACTCGGACCGGCCGTAGACGAGTTGCTGCGACTGCATCCGCCGGTGCTCAGCTTCCGTCGTACGGCGGCCCTGGACACCGAGCTGGCCGGGCAGCGCATCCGCGCGGGCGACAAGGTGGTCGTCTTCCACGCCTCGGCCAACCGCGACGAGCGCGTCTTCACCGATCCCGAGCGGCTCGACCTGTCGCGCTCCCCCAACCCCCATGTCTCCTTCGGCGACGGCCCGCACGTCTGCCTCGGCGCGCACTTCGCCCGTCTGCAACTGCGCGTGCTCCATGAGGAGACGTTGCGGGCCCTGCCCGTGCTGCGAGCAGCAGGACCTCCCCGGCGCCTCGTCTCGAACTTCATCAACGGCATCAAGTCGCTGCCGCTGGAGGCCACTTGAGCCTCAGGACCGCACCTGGATCAGGGCGTGTGTGCCGCTCGTGCGCCAGCGCCCGCCCTCGGCCGCGTCGAGGGCGTCCTCCGTGCGGGCGTCCAGGCCCACGATCACATCGGACTTGAGGGTGCGCAGGGCGGCGACCGGGCCCGGGAAGTACGCGGTGGGCTCCGCGAAGGGGGTGGTGGCGGGGTAGCGCCGGTCGCCGACCAGGCGGCGGTAGTTCAGGTCGCCCTTCACGATGGTCACGTCGGCCTCGGCGAACTCACGGCGCAGGTCGTCGGGCATGTCGGCGTACGGCAGCGGGGCGCAGGAGAAGGGGTGGGCCCGGACGGTGAGGCGACCGTCGGTCATCGCCGCCCACAGCCGGTGGCCGGACTCGCCCGCCGCCCCCTTCGCCCCGGTGAGGTGGCGCAGGGCGTCGATCACGTCGGCGGTCGTGGCGTCGGAGACGTAGTACGGGTACGGCTTCACGTGCAGGAGCACCCGCCGGACGCGGCGGTGGTGGAGCAGGTGGTCGATCAGGAGCAGATCGGGGATGAGTTCCCGGCCGGAGTTGTCCGCGACCAGGCAGAGGGTGCCGCCCGCGAACAGGGACCGCAGCGACTCGCCGTCATTGGCGACCAGTTGGGCATCGACGTCCGATTCCCCGTCCGCGGCGGCGAGGCGGAAGCCGAGGTCCGCGCGGTTGCCCCACAGCGAACCGTGCAGCAGCGCCTCCTCCCGCTCCTCGACCGGCCGCTCGGCGAGCGGGTCGAGCGCGGCGAGTTCCTCGTCCGCCTCCGGGGTGTCCAGCTCCGCGAGTTTGAAGGGGCGGAAGGGGTCGATGCCCTTCCAGGGGCCGGGGGCGAAGTAGCCGACGGCTTCGAGGAGTCGGCGGTAGAAGTAGCTCTCGGACCAGAGGAAGGGCACGTCGAACCAGGAGCGGCCGGTGTACTCCTCGGCGCCCCACCGCTCCCACTGCCCGCGGTCCGCCGCCCGCTCGCCGAGCGGTTCGATGACGCCCTCGGTGGCGTTCTTCAGCAGGGCGTCGAGCGCGCGGTGCTGCTCGGGGCCGTAGGGGAAGGCGTCCCGGACCTTCCGGACGAGGGCCGGATGCCGCTGGGCGAGCACGCTCCAGGGGAACGAGCCCGGCTCGTTGCTGAGGATCACGGGCGCGTCGGCGGGTTCAGACATGTGGCTCACGGTACCGGCCGAGCCGAAAGGGGCGGCCCACGCCGCGCGTGGGCCGCCCCTCCCCCCGTGGGCCGCGCTCAGAAGGTCAGTTTCCAGCTGTTGAGCTTGCCGGTGTCCGAGGCGGCCACGTCCTGGACGCGGAGTTTCCATGTGCCGTTCGCGGTCTCGCCGGACGCGTCGACCGTGTAGGTGGTGTTGACGTTGTCCGCGGAATCCGAGGTGCTGGAGGACTTCAGGCGGTACGTCGAGCCGTCCGGGGCGACCAGGTCGATCACCAGGTCGCCCCGGTAGGTGTGGGTGATGTCGACGCCGACCTGGAGGGCGGAGGGCGCGTTGCCGGTGCGGCCGCTGACGGCGATCGAGGACTCGACGGCCGCCCCGTTGTCCGGGATCGAGAGGGCGGTGGTGTTGGAGAAGGTCGTGCCCGTGGTCGCGGCGCTCACGGCCTGCACGGTCTTCGTCGCGTCCGCGAGGCCCGCGCCGCAGCCGCCGGAGCAGGTGCCGGGCAGGGCACGCGCGTTGTTCTTGATGGCGGTCTCGATCTGGGCCGGGGTGAGCGAGGGGTTCGCCGACTTCATCAGCGCGACCAGGCCCACGATGTGCGGGGTGGCCATGCTCGTGCCCTGGTAGTACGCGTACGACTCCGAGGAGGGGGTCTTCGTACCGGAGTTCAGCGTGGAGTAGATGCCGTTGGCGGTGGCGGTGCTCATGTCGCCGCCGGGGGCCGAGATGTCGACGATCGAGCCGTAGTTGGAGTAGGAGGCCCGGGAGCCGCTGCGGCCGGTCGCGGCGACGGTGATGACGTTGTTGCAGCTCGCCGGGGAGTAGTTGGCGGCGTTGTCGTTGTCGTTGCCCGCCGCGACGACGACCGTGGTGCCACGGTTCACGGCGGCGGTGATGGCGCTCTGGGTGGCCGAGGTACAGGCGCCGCTGCCGCCGAGGCTCATGTTGATGACCTTGGCGACGTTGGCGTTGGCCGGGACGCCGGAGACGGTGCCGCCCGAGGCCCAGGTGATGGCGTCGATGATGTCGGAGTCGTAGCCGCCGCACTTACCGAGGACGCGCAGCGGGGAGATCTTCGCGCCGTAGGCGATGCCCGCGATGCCCTTGCTGTTGTTGGCGACCGCGGCGATGGTGCCCGCCACGTGCGTGCCGTGCCAGGAGGAGTCGCTCGCCGGGATGCCGGAACCGCACTCGTTCGCCGCGTAGTGGTCGCCCGGGTCGGCCGGGTTGCTGTCGCGTCCGTCGCCGTCGACGGAGACCGCCGTGTCGGAGATGAAGTCGTATCCGGCGACGATGTTCGCGGCGACGTCGGTGTGCGCCACGTAACCGGTGTCGATGACGGCGACCGTCACCCCGCTGCCGGTGGAGGTGGACCAGGCACCGGGGACGTTCATGCCCGCCTTGGCCTCGTACAGGTCCCACTGCTTGCTGTACTCGGTGTCGTTCGGGTCGGCCTGGGGCGTGTTCAGGCGGTCCGGTACGGCGTACGCGACCTGCGGGTCGGACCGGTACCGGGCGATGACGTCGGCGACGTCCTTCGTGCCGAGGCTGTCGCCGAGGTCGACGAGGGCCGCGCCGGTGCCGAGGCGACGGGTGAAGTCGAGGTTCTCGCCCGCCTCCTTGCCCTTGGTCTCGGCGTCGGCGGAGGCGGCGGAGTTGGAGGTGGCCTCGGCTGCGCCGGTCTTGTAGCCGACGATGAGGCGCTCGGCGGGAGCGGCGACGGCCTGTGCGGTGGCCTGCGCCGCCGGGGTGACCGCCACCTTGCCGGTGGAGGTCGCGGTGGACGGCTGGGCGGCGGCGACCGTGGTGGTCGTTCCGGCCAGCAGAGCCGCGGAGACCGCGGCGACGGATATCAGCTTCCGTCGGACTTCTCGTGAGGGGGCGGGACGCAAGGGCTTGCCTTTCGTGGCCGGCTCCGGGCGGCAAAAGGCGCGGCGGAGCAGCGGTCGAATCGCTTCGTCGTCGAAGCGGCGGGGGGTGCAATCCAGAAGCGGCGCGGTGGCCGGCCGTACGTCGCGAGCGACCTGTCAGGGGTTGCCTGTGGGGCGGCTGTGCCCGAACGATAGGCAAAGCCCAGGTAATACGGATACGGGGGAAACCCTCGATCTGGCTGGTAACCGCCCCTCAAGGGCTCCCAGTTGGCCGGGAGTGCCCGGTTTCACCTGGCTCGCGCATCTGAACGCACGGCCGCGTGCCCCCGTACTTCACGGTGCGGCCACGCCTGCGCGCGATGCCGTACGGCCGCACCCGTCGCTCCCACCCCGCAAGGAGACCCACCGGATGACCGCACACCGCACCGCCACCGCGGCCGCTGTCGCCGTGGCGGCCCCGCTGCTTCTCCTGACGTGGGCCGTGGGTCCGGCCCAGGCGCACGGCGCGCCGACGGATCCGGTCAGCCGGGTGGTGGCCTGTTCTCCGGAAGGCGGCAGCAACGCAGGCACTGCGGCCTGCAAGGCGGCGATCGCGGCGAACGGCGCGCCCTTCACCGCCTGGGACAACCTCCGGGTCGCCGGTGTGGGCGGCAGGGACCGTCAGGTGATCCCGGACGGGCAGCTGTGCAGCGGGGGTCTGCCCGCCTACAAGGGACTGGACCTGGCCCGCGCCGACTGGCCCTCGACGCGGATGACGCCGGGCGCGACCTTCACGCTCTCCTACAGTTCGACGATTCCGCACACAGGGACCTTCAAGCTGTATCTGTCCAAGCCCGGGTACGACCCGACCAAGCCCCTCAAGTGGTCCGATCTGCCGACGCAACCGTTCGCCACGGCCACCGATCCGGCGCTGGTGAACGGCGCCTACCGGATCAAGGCCACGCTGCCCGCAGACCGGACCGGCCGGCAGATGCTCTACACGATCTGGCAGAACACGAGCACGACCGACACGTACTACTCGTGCTCGGACGTGGTCTTCCCCAGCGGGGGCGGCGGGGCCGCCGCGCCGACGACCTCGTCCCCCGCGCGTACGACACCCACGGCCGGCCGGAAGGCTCAGCAGAGCCAGGAGCCGACCACGACCACGTCCACCCCCACCGACCAGTCGCCGTCGCCCGCCCCGGAGACCACCACGGCGACGACGGAGGTGACCGCACCCGACCATCTCTCGCCGGCCGCGGACAGCTCGTCCGGCGGCAGCAACACGCTCCCCCTCGTCGCCGGGGCGGGGGGAGCGGCCGCGTTCCTGCTCACCGCGGGCGTCGCGATCACGCTGCGCCGCCGCCGGTGACCGGTCGTCCGGGTTCGGTCAGTTGACGGTGACCGCCGGGCTGCCCGACTGGGTGGTGTCGGAGACGGGCGCGTACTTCGCGGTGAAGTAGCCGCTGCTGAAGCAGAGCGACGAACCCGAGGACTTCGCGAACGCCTGGTTGGTGAAGGTGATGCTGTTGTCGGTGTTGCTCGCCGTGCCGCTCAGGCTGGGCGCCTGGTAGACGCAGTTGATGCTGCCCAGCAGGGTGCGCAGCACCACCGTGGTCTGGATGGTGGAGCCCGCGGCCGGGGTCACGGTGACCGTGCCGTCCGAGGCGACCGTGGTGGTGTACGGGAGGTTGTTGACCGTGACGCTGGTGACGCCGAGCACGCCGATGACATTGCTGGTGCAACTGCCGAAGGTGTGGGCGCTGAGCGACTCGGTGGCCGTGCCGGGGGCCGTCGGGTTGTCGGTGACGGAGGCGGTGAAGGCCGACGCGGCACAGGAGACGCCGCTCGTGCCGGTCGCGCTGGAGTAGAGCGTGGCGGCGGTGCCGCTCGCCAGTGAGGCGGTGAGGACGTCACCGGTGGCGACGGCGGCTCCGCCGGCCGTGAGCACGGGGGTGTCGTCCGCGGAGGCGGGGGCGATCGCGGAGACCGAGAGCGCGGCGGCGGTACCGAGGAGGGCGAGCAGGGATCGAGTGCGCATGGGGGTGCCTCTTTCTCAGACGGGCGTGCGGGTGGGTACGGGGCCGGCGCGGACATGCCGTCACGGCGGACCGCTGCCGGTCCGTGACGCCTTCTCCTTACGTCACGGACCGGCAGCGGAAGCCGGGCGACCGGACACGGCTCAGGGGGAAAGTGCCGTGCCGGTGCCGCGGGGGGAGGTGGTTTCAGCGTTGGAGCGCACCGCACGTTCAGACGTGCCACGGCCGCCCCGCGAGGAGCGGGGGGTCCAGGAGGTGGCGTACGTGCCGCGCATCGGATCCGGCGCCACGGATCCAAGGGAAACAATGCAGAGTTCTAGACCTGATGAATGGTCAACGTCAAGGCACAGTAAGGAAGTTGAAGGTCAACGCGGTCCCAAGGGTGAGGCCTTCGCAGACCCGGCCACGAGGTCGTCGCGGGCCCGAGTGCGAGGTCAGCGTGGCCGGGCCTCCACAGTTGGCACACAATCAACATCCCTTTGCCACAAGTCTCTTGACCCAAGAATGTAACCCCCGGTAACTTCCACGTCGGCTACTGCTGCGTAACGAGAAAGCCCTTGCGACCGCCGGGAGTTGTGAGGAGGCGTGCGCGGCAGCCGCTGTCCGCGCCAGGACAACGTGCCCGTTGAAGCCCCACCTGCATGACTATGTCCAGGGAGCAGAACATGGCCTCGTCCTCGGACGCCACGGCGTCCACCGATTCGACCCCCGAGAACGAAAGCGGTTCCGGCAGACGTGGGCGGGTCCGCCTGCGCCGCGCCGCGGTGATGGCGGTGCCTGCCACCGCGGTCGCCGCGGGACTGATGATCCTCACCGCCCAGGGCGCTCTGGGGGTGCAATTCGCCATCTCCGGCATGCCGTTCACGGTCACGGCCACCGAACTCAACGGCACCGGCTTCGAGCAGTTCGGCAACCTCGACAACATGGCCGACGGCAGCCCGAACGCCGGCGACACCGGCGGCCAGGTCCTCGTCGTCACCTCCGCGATCAAGAACGCGACGCTCACCAAGCTGTGCCAGAGCGTCGACCTGGGCGGTACGAACCTGGTCATCAGGGCGGGCAGCGGCGCGGACAAGGTACAGGCGACCAATCTGACGACCGACTCGACCGAGCTGTCGGGCGACGCGTCCTTCAACAACATCGAGATCGGCAACGACGCGAGCACGCTCGACAAGGCCGGGGTCCAGGGGAACAAGGGCGTCTTCAGCCAGCAGGCCGACACCGTCCACATCGGGAACCTGCGGCAGACGAACTACGCCACCACGGCGGCGGTGTTCAAGCTCCCCGGTCTCAAGCTCAGCTTCAGCGACTCGGGCTGCTGATGCCGGCCGTCCGGGATCTGCGATCCGGCTTCCGGCGGTGGCGTGCGGACCGCCCCTTCTGGGGCGGGCTGCTGCTCACCCTGGGCGGGGCGGAGATCCTCCTCACCGAGAAGGCGTCCCTGAAGGTCGTCATGCACATCGGGATGCAGGGCATGGCGGGCTATCTGCTGCCGACGGTCATGATCCTGTGCGGTCTGCTGATCCTCTTCAACCCGACGCAGCGCCTCTTCTACTCCCTGCTCGGCATCCTCCTCTCCCTCGGCACCTGGCTCACCTCCAACCTCGGCGGCTTCTTCATCGGCCTCCTTCTCGGAGCGACCGGCAGCTGCCTGGCCTTCGGCTGGCTTCCCCACCAGGAGCCGCGCAAGCGACGTCTGCTGCGCAGGCGCCGCCGGCAGCAGATGGCGACCGAGGCGTAGAGAGAGGGCAGGGAAGGGGTCCCGCCCCGGCCGAGCTCAGGGCAATGGGCGGCCGGGGCGGGAGCTGTGACGGGACGATTCCAGGTGGCGGGCAAGCCTCCGACTTGCTTGTACGCGCAGGGAACTTGCCCTCGCACGCAGTGGATACCGGACGGTCGCATCGGGGAACGCCACCCTCGCGTAGCGTGACGCGCCGTACTGACGTCCGAGCCCCAGGGAGGCTCCCGATGGGAACCCCACGTCCCTTGACGGGAAACCCGAGCCCCTTGGTGGTGGACGCGACGGGCCGTGACATCCACGCGGAAGCCGCCCGCATCCGGGCGCGCGGACCGGCGACCCGTGTCGCCCTCCCCGGTGACGTCGAGGCCTGGGCGGTCAGCAGCCCCGAGCTGCTCAAACGCCTGCTCCTGGACCCACGGGTGTCCAAGGACCCGCGACGGCACTGGCCGGCCTGGATCAACGGGGAGATCTCCCCCGAGTGGCCGCTGTTCACCTGGGTCGCGGTGCAGAACATGTTCACCGCGTACGGCGGCGACCACAGGCGACTGCGGACCCTCGTCTCCACGGCGTTCACGGCCCGCCGCACGGCCGCGCTGCAACCCCGGATCGAGCAGATCACCTCCGACCTCCTCGACCGCATCGCCAAGTCCGGCGAGCACGGCGAAGTCGTCGATCTGCGCGAGGAGTTCTGCTATCCGATCCCCATCCAGGTGATCAGCGAACTCTTCGGCCTGCCCGAGGACAAGCGGGCGGACCTCAGGGACCTGGTGGACAGCATCTTCCACACCTCCGCGCAACCCGAGGAGGTGACGGGCAACTACGCCAGGCTGTATGCCGTACTGGGTGAACTGGTCGCCGAGAAGCGGGAGTCGCCCGGCGACGACCTGACCTCCGGCCTCATCGCGTCCCGCGACGAGGGCGACGGCCGGCTGAGCGAGCAGGAGCTGCTCGACACGCTGGTCCTGATGGTCAGCGCCGGTCACGAGACCACGGTCAACCTCATCGACAACGCCGTGCACGCCCTGCTCACCCACCCCGAGCAGCTCGGGCACCTCCGCGCCGGACGCGCCACCTGGGACGACCTGATCGAGGAGACCCTGCGGGTCGAGGCGCCCGTCGCGAGCCTCCCGCTGCGCTACGCCGTGGAGGACCTCGACCTCGCCGAACTGGGCGGCCCGGACGGCACGGTGATCAGCCGGGGCGAGGCGATCCTCGCCGCGTATGCCGCCGCCGGACGCGATCCCGAGCGCTACGGCAAGGACGCCGACCTCTTCGATGTCACCCGGGCCGACAAGGAGCACCTCGCCTTCGGACACGGCGTACACCGCTGCCTCGGCGCCCCACTGGGCCGCCTGGAGGCCCGCATCGCCCTCCCCGCCCTCTTCGACCGCTTCCCTGACCTCCAACTCGCCGTACCAGCATCGGAGTTGAAGCCGGTGGACTCCTTCATCTCCCACGGCCACCGCTCCCTGCCCGCCCGGATCCGCTAGCTGCCGACGCTCACTCCCCGCGCCACCAGGACAGGAGTCGGGTCCAGCCGCTTCGCGGGCGGTCGGGCTCCGGGGCGGGGGGCTCGGGCGCGAGAGCCGGGAGGGGTCTCGCGTACGACTGCCGCTCGCCTTCGGGCCGTTGAACCGTCGTGATGGGCGGGAAACGTACGGGCAGCGCCGCCAGCGCGCGGTGGAACGGACCGGGCCGCCAAGTCAACTCGCCTACTGGCAACCCCAGTTCGACATCGGGGAGACGATCGAGGAGCTTCTCCACCGCGGCCGTCGCGATCAGCCGGGCCGGACTCTGCGCCGGACAGTTGTGCGGGCCCGCGCTCCACGCCAAATGGGCTCGGTTGCCCGCCCGTTGATCGGCCGTCAGCGCCGGATCCGCATTGGCCGCGGCGAGACTGACGACCAGCGGATCGCCCTCGCGCAGCACCGCTCCCTCGTACCGGACGTCGTGCAGCGGATAGTGCACGGCGTAGTTGGCGATCGGCGGATCGGTCCACAGCACCTCGTCGAGGGCGTCCTCCACCGGGAGACTGCCGCCGGACAGATCGCCCGCGAACCGGTCGTCGGACAGCAGCAGCCGCAGGCTGTTCGCGATCAGGTTCTGCTGGGGCTCGGTGCCGGCGCCCATCAGTACCACGAGGGTGTGGATCATCTCCTCGTCGGTGAGGCCCGCGGGGTGCGCCATCAGCCAGGACGTCATGTCCTGACCGGGGTTGCCCCGCTTCAGCGCGACCAGGTCGAGCAGGGTGCTGGTCAGCAGTTCGTCGGCCTTCTCCGCGTCCACCCCGTCGAAGATCCCGGACATGCCCTCGACCAGCCGGACCCCGTACTCGGCCGGGCAGCCGAAGAGGTGGTTGAAGACCAGCAGCGGCAGGACCTGCGCGTACTCGCCGAGCAGATCCGCCGTGCCGAGCGGCGCGAAGCGATCGATGAGGGTGTCGGCGCTGCGCTCCACATAGCCGCGCAGGGTGTTCGGATCGACGAGCGCGAGGCTGTCGGTGATCGCGCCGCGCAGCCTCTCGTGCTGCTCGCCGTCGGTGAACAGCGCGTTGGGCCGGTACATCATCATCGGCACGACCGGGCTGTCCGGCGGGACGGTCCCGTCGGCGAGGTCGCGCCAGCGGCGGGGGTCCTTGGAGAAGGTCTCCGGGCTGCGCAGGACGTGCAGGGCGGCGTCGTAGGAGGTGACGAGGGTGGCTCTGACGCCGGGTGCGAGCTCGACCGGTGCGGTCGGTCCGGACGTACGCAGCCGCCGGTAGACGGCGGCGGGGTCGGCCGCGAACGCGGGCCCGTACAAGGGCTCGTGCGCGGGGCAGCCAGGCGGTGGCCCGGTCGGTGGTGACAGGGACGGTGGCGGTACGGGCGGTGGTGGTACGGGCGGTGGTGGTTCGGGGGTCACACGGGCTCCAGTTCGCCGCTGCGGGTCATGAGGTACTCGACGAGGGCGATCAGCGCCTCGGTCGACGAGACCCGGTCGCGGGCGTCGCAGCGCACCAGCGGGGTCGAGGGCAGCAGGTCGAGGGCCTCGCGCACCTCGTCCAGATCGTGCGACGCGGAGGCGTCGTCGAAGTCGTTGAGGGCGACGGCGTACGGCAGGCCCAGCTCCTCCAGTACGCCCATGACGTCGAACGACTCGGACAGCCGCCGGGCGTCGGCCAGCACCAGCGCGCCGAGCGCTCCGCTGGTCATGTCCTTCCAGAGTTCGGTGAAGCGGTGCTGCCCGGGCGTGCCGAAGAGGTAGAGCACCAGGGCGTCGCTGAGGGTGAGGCGGCCGAAGTCGAGGGCGACGGTGGTGGTCGTCTTCTCCCTCGAACCGGCGAGGTCGTCGACGTGTGCGCCCGCCTCGGTCATCACCTCCTCGGTACGCAGCGGCCGGATCTCGGAAAGAGCGCCGACGAACGTGGTCTTGCCGACCGCGAAGTGGCCCACGATCAGCAGTTTGACCGCGGTCTGCACACCCGGGCCGAGGTGGACGTCGTCAGAGGCGGGCGCGGAGCCCATCCAGTACCTCCTGGAGGATGCGGGCGTCGGAGAGGCGGGCGGCCGGTACCGGCGCCCGGGTGACGAGGTGACCGCTGTCCATCAGGTCGGCGATCAGTATTTTGGTGACGCTGACCGGGAGTTCCAGATGACCGGCCACCTCGGCGACCGACAGCGCTCCGGGCCGGCACAGCTCCATCAGTCGGCGCTTCTCCGGGTTCAGCCCCGTCAGCGGCAGGTCGTCGGCGGCGATCAGCAAGGTGACGAGGTCGAGGGTGTTGCGGGAGGGGTGGGCACGGCCGTCCGTGACGACGTACGACCGCACCAGCCTCCCTCCCGGCCGGCGCCCGGGCGTCATGCCGGGCTGCCGGTGTCCTGCCGGGCCGGGCTGGTCAGCTCCTTGCCGAGCCGGTCGACCAGCTTGTGCATGCGGTAGGTGACCGCCTCCATGTCCACGTCCTCACCGGTGGACACCGCGAGGTGGGCGCCCTCACCGGCGGCGACGAGAAAGACGTAGCCGTGCGCGAACTCGATCAGGGTCTGCCGCCACGGCGCGGTCGCGCTGCCGCAGAACTCGGCGGTGCTGCGGCTGATCGACTGCACCCCGGACAGACCCGCGGCCAGCCGCTCGGCGTCGTCGCGGCCGATGTCCGCCGAGTGGGCCCGGAGCATGCCGTCGGCGGACAGCAGGATGGCGTGCCGGGCCTGCGGCACCTTCAGAACCTCGTCGAGCATCCACCCCAGCTCGTTGGTCATGGGCGCGATCATCCCTGTGTGTTCCCTTCGGATTCGTGGGGGGCTTCGGCTTCCTCGGCTGTTTCGGCCGCGGTGCGTGTGGGGGGTGCGGTGTCCTGCTCGGCCCGCGCGGAGCGGGTGCCGCGCGCGAAGGCGCCCATGCGCCGGGCGTACTCCTCCGCGGAGCGGCCCACACTCTCCTCGACCGGTGCGGCCGGTGCAGCCGGTTCGCCCGGTGCCGCCGGGGGCTGCTCGGCGGCGGGCGGGGGTACGGGTGCGCGGCGGCGCCGCTTGGGCAGCCCGCCGGCCGTCGTCGCCTCCGCGGGCCCGCTCGTCCGGGCCGTACGCCGGGGCGTGCGCGCCGGCTCCCGCGGCGGTGGGGGCTCCTGGACCGGGTCGGCGTGGGTGAGCAGCGCGGCCGGTACGAAGACGACGGCACGGACGCCACCGTACGGGGAGCGGGTGTCCACGGAGACGTCGAACCCGTAGCGGGTGGCGAGGACGCCGATGACGGCGAAGCCGAACTGGGGCGGATCGTCGAGGCGGGTGACGTCCACCGCGCGGCGGCCGGTCAGCAGCGCGGCGGCGTGCTCGGACCCGCGGCTGTCCATGCCGACGCCCGCGTCGTCGATGACCACGACGGCGCCGTTGTGCACCGCCTGGACGCTGACCTCGACGGTGGTGTTGGGCTGCGAGTGGCGCGCGGCGTTGTCCAGGAGTTCGGCGACGGCGAGGACGACCGGTTCGACGGCCCGGCTCTCGACGGCGATGTCGGCCTGTCCGTTGATGCGGATGCGCCGGTAGTCGCGGATGCGGGAGGTCGCGCCGCGGACCACCTCGATGAGCGGGGAGGTGGCCCGTTGGCGTCCGGGCCAGGAACCGCACAGTACGGCGATGGCCTGCGCGCGACGGCCGAACTGGGCGTTGGTGTGGTCGATCTCGAGCAGGTCGCGCAGCACGTCGGGGTGGTCGTGGCGGTCCTGCATCTCCGAGATGGACACCTGCTGCTCGTTGGCGAGTGCCTGGATCGATCGCATCGACGCCTTGAGGGCGGCCTTCGCGGACTGGTCGGCGCGGGTCTGTGCGTGCCGCACGGCGTCGGAGAACCGCTCCAGGAGACCGTCGAGACACTTCGCGAAGTCGGTGTCGGCCAGCCGCGCGTCGAGGAGGCCTACGGCGGGGAGGGCCGGTGCGTGGAGAAACTCGCCGGCCGCGGGAAGGGGCCGGCCGGTCGTGGCGAAGGGGTGACCCGGCGCGGACTGCGGCCGGCCCGTCGCGGGGATGGACTGCCCCGCCGAGGAATGTGGCCGGCCCGTCACGGGGATGGACTGCCCCGCCGCAGCAAGGTGCTGACCTGTCGCGGAGGAGGGGTGACCCGGCGCGGAGGCGGGCTGGTGCGGGGCGCTTTCGAGCGCGGGCAGGCGGACCGCGACCAGGTGGCGCAGCTCCTCGTCCCGGGCCCGCAGCGCGTCCGCGAGCTCGGCGCTCCGGCCGCGCTGCCGTCCGGTGATCCCGCGCTGGCGCACCAGCAGCACGGTGACGGCGAGCAGGCCGACGGCCAGGCACCAGAACGCCGCCTCCGGTATCCGTTCGGTCATGAAGTCCTCAATGGCATATGCAAGTTGACGGGTCGCACGACCGTAGCCGCCCATCGGCACAGACGCTTGCCCTCGCGCGCAAGGAAGTTGCCGTGGGACGCACGGACTGTATGCACTAGGCTGACGTGGAGTAACTACCGCTCGCTGCACTGGAGTTGAGGGTGTCGTTGCCCGCGGAGAGCTACATCGTGGAAACACGGACGACCGCGGAGGTGGATCCGCGCGAGCGGGCCGACTTCTGGAGCGAGCACGTCGGGTCCTGCCAGTCCACCATGGGCTACCGGTACCCCCGCACCGACGACTTCCGTGGCGCGACGGTCCGCCAGCGCACCGAGCGCTATCAGCTCGTCAAGTTCTGGTCGGACGAGGTCGCGTACAGCAGGACCGCCCGCCAGGTCCGCCAGGACCCCGACGAGGACTACCGATTACTGCTGCCGCTCAGCGGGGAGATCGTGCTGCGGCAGGACGGCCGGGAGGCCCGGCTCACACCGGGCACCGGCACCCTCGTCAGCTTCGGGGCGCCCTTCGAGTGCCTCCAGGACGCCTCGACGCACGCGTTCGTCCTCACCATCCCCGCGCGCGAGATGGACGGCCCGCTGAACCGTAAGTCGCCACTGGCCACCGGGCTCGATCTGAGCAGGGGGCTCGGCCGGGTGGTGAGCTCCATGATCGGCGACCTGCACGCGGAGCGGGACCACCTCACCGACCCGCACTTCAACGCCGTCTCCGACCGCGTCGTCGAGCTGCTGTGCATGCTCACCCTCGGCGACGACCGCCCCGACGGGACGGGCCAACTCGGCGACGTGGAGACGATGGTCCGCCGCTACGTCCGTGAACACGCCGCCGACCCGGGTCTCACCGGTACGTCCATGGCGCACGCGCTCGGCTGGTCCCTGCGTCAGATCCAGCTGGCCCTGCAGCGTGCCGGCACCACTCCGCGCGACCTCATCCGCGAGGAGCGGCTGCGGCTGGTTCGTGAGCGCCTCCAGTGTGCCGACTGCGAGCACCTGACCATCACCGATCTGGCCTTCGCCTCGGGGTTCTCCTCGGCGAGCGGGCTGAGTACGGCGTTTCGGCAGCGGTACGGGGTGAGTCCGCGGGAGATGCGGTCCGGGGGACGGCGGCCGTAGCGCCGTAGTCCAGATCCCTTCTGCAGGGGTCCACCACTCGGTGGACCCGAAGTTCAACCTGTCGAGGCTGTCGGCACGAACCCCCCGGCGACCAGCATGAATGGCATGAAGAATCTCCCCGTTCGCATGGCTCGTTGGAGCGCCGGACATCCCTGGCGCGCGATTGTCTCCTGGCTGCTGTTCGTGGTCCTCTGCTTAGGCGTGGGCATCACGGTCGGCGGCAACCCGGCCACCACGGAGGACTTCCGTATCGGTGAGGCGGGGCGGGCGGAAGCGCTGGCCGCCGAGGGCGGGCTGCAGCAGCGCCCCGTCGAACGCGTTCTGATCACCGCGAAGCCCGGGTCCGGCCGCCTGGACCCGACCGCCGCCGACGCCGCCGCGAAGGACGTGGCCGACCGGATGCGCGGGCTTGCCGAGGTCCGCTCGGTGGCCGACCCCGTGCACGCGGCGAGCGGCACCGCCGTCCGCGTCGACATCACCATGAACGGCCCCGAGCTGGACGGGAAGAAGCACGCCTCTGGGTGCACCGCTTCATCAGTCGGAGCAACGCCCGCACCGAGCAACTGACCTCCGAACTGCACAGCGCGCAGGAGCAGTTGGCGCAGGCCTACCAGCGGCAGGGAGCGGCGGCCGAACGCGAGCGCATCGCCCGCGAGATCCACGACACCCTCGCCCAGGGGTTCGCCTCCATCATTGTCCTCGCGGAGGCCGCCCGCTCCGCGAACGGCGCCGACGCCGACAAGTGCGACCAGCAGCTGCTGTCGATCGTCCGAACAGCGCGCGAGAACTTCGCCGAGGCGCGCGTGCTGGTCGGCTCCGCCCCGCAGAGCGGAGTCGCCCCGGGCTCGGTGGCCACCACCCTGCGCCGGACCCTGGACCGCTTCGTCCAGGACACCGGGCTCACCGTCACCGCGGAACTGGCCGACGTCGACTGCGACCAGACGACCCGCATCGCACTGTTGCGCTGTACCCAGGAGTCTCTCGCCAATGTGCGCAAGCACGCGGCCGCCACCACGGTGGGCGTCGTCCTGGCCCGGCATCCGCACGGCATCGAACTGGAGATCACCGACGACGGCCGCGGTTTCGTGCCGGACGAGGCCCAGGGCTACGGCCTCGTCGGCATGCGCAAGCGGCTGGCCGAACTCGACGGCGACTTCACTGTCACCAGCTCTCTCGGAGACGGAACCCGCGTCCTCGCCACGATCCCCACGAGCAGTCAGGACTGACATGGCCCGACCGACCGACCAGGCTCCGGCCGCCGTGACGGCTGTGACGGGAACCGGCCAGGCACCGGCCGACCAGCCGGGTGCGCCGCGGGCAACGGACAGGATTCGTGTGATCGTGGTGGACGACCACACCGTGATGCGGGCGGGAGTCGTCGCCCTCCTGTCGTCCGAGCCCGGTATCACCATCGTCGGAGAGGCGGGCAACGGCAGGGAGGCCGTCGAACTCGTCCGGACACTCGCGCCCGACCTGGCCCTCATCGACCTGCGTATGCCCGTCCTCGACGGCGTCGCCGCCACCGCGGAGATCGTCGCCGGCAGGACGTCGACCCGGGTGCTGATCCTCACCACCTACGACACGGATGTGGAGATCGAGCGCGCCGTCGAGGCCGGAGCCGTCGGCTACCTCCTCAAGGACACCACGCGCGAGCAACTGGTCGACGCCATCAGGTCCGCGGCCCGCGGTGAGACGGTTCTCGCCCCGAAGGTGGCCGAACGCCTCGTCGCCCGTATGCGCCGCCCGGCCCCCGTGGCGCTGACCGGCCGAGAACTGGACGTCCTGAACGCGGTGGCCGACGGTCTCTCCAACGCCGACATCGGCAAACGCCTGGTGATCGGCGAGGCGACGGTGAAGACCCACCTCCTGCGCGTCTTCGCCAAGCTGGACGTCAGCGACCGTACCCACGCGGTGGTCGTGGCCCTGGAACGCGGACTGCTCGTACGCCCGGGCCGGGAGACGCCCTGAGGGCGGCCCTTCCCCGACCGGATTCCGGCCCACTCCCGGGTTGATGTGGCTGCCGGATCACTCCATCCTTGTACATATGGTGAAAATCCCGGGCGACGTGGGGCGGGTCACCACGGCCGGTGACGCCATGGTGGTGGTCGACGCGCACGGAGTCGTGACCGGCTGGAGCGAGGGCGCGCAGCTGCTGACCGGGTACGCCGCGGCGGAGGTCACCGGCCGACCGGTGTCGGACCTGCTGGACGGGGACCCGGACAAGGCCTGGCGGGCGCTGCGGGCGAACGGCGGCCACGGTGTGGTGGCCGTACGGCGCGAGGACGGTCGGCGGAGCGAGCTGGCCCTGCGGGCGTACCCGCTCCAGGGCGAGGAGGGGAAGCCGGCCGGATACGTGATCACCGCGGCGCCGGACGGGCGAGGTCGTGACCTGGGAGAGCTCGCCTTCAAGCAGGCGTCGGTGTCCATGTCGGTCTTCGACACCGAACAGCGCTATCTGCGGATGAACGACACCGCCTGCCGGATCATGGGCGTCCAGGAGGCCGAGGTCCTGCACCGCTACTTCCCGGACACCGTCGAGAACGCGGAGCACAGCCGCGGCTTCTTCAACCATCTGCGCCAGGTGGTCGAGACCGGCCGCCCCGTCCACTACGAGAGCTGGACCCGGGCCCCCTCCGGACTGCGTATGCACGCCTGGAACATCGAGATGTGGCCGCTGCGGGCCCCCTCCGGACAGTTGCTCGGCGTCTCGCTGGCCGGTTACGACAGCACCGAGCAGTACCGGGCCCGGCAGCGGCTCGCCCTGCTGAGCAAGTCCGCCGCCGCCATCGGTACGACGCTGGACGTGATCCACACCGCCCGTGAGCTGGCCCAGCTGGTGGTGCCCGAGCTGGCCGACTTCGTGAGCGTGGACCTGCTGGACTCGGTGGTCGAGGGTGAGGAGCCCACCGGCGGCCCGGTGGACGCCTATGTGGAGCTGCGCCGGGTCGCGCACCACTCCCGTACCGCCGGGGTGCAGGAAGCGGCGATCGACCTGGGCGCGGCGGACGTCTACCCGTCCTCCTCCCCACCGGTCCGCGCCCTGGTCACCGGACACGCGGTGCTCACCAGGACCGGCGACCCGGACGTCGACGGGTGGCTCAGCCGGCACGGCGCCCAGGCCGCCAAGCCGTACCAGGCGGACCGCCGGGACTTCTCACTGATGGCGGTACCGCTGGTGGCGCGCGGTACGACGCTGGGGGTGGCGGTCTTCGTGAGGCTGCTCACCGCCGAGAGTCCGGACCCCTTCGACCAGGACGACGTGTCGCTGGCGCAGGAGCTGGCCAGCCGCACGGCCGTCTGCGTGGACAACGCCCGCCGGTACGCCAAGGAGCGCACGACGGCCCTGGCCCTTCAGCGCAGTCTGCTGCCCCAGGCGATGGCGGGACAGGCGGCGGTCGAGTTCGCCTCCCGCTACCTTCCGGCGCTGTCGCGGGCGGGCGTCGGCGGCGACTGGTTCGATGTGATCCCGCTGTCCGGGACCCGGGTGGCGCTCGTCGTCGGCGATGTCGTCGGGCACGGCATCCACGCCTCCGTCACGATGGGCCGGCTCCGTACGGCGGTATGGACGCTGGCCGACGTCGACCTGCCCCCGGACGAGCTGCTCACCCACCTCGACGACCTGGTCGGGCATCTGGCGGCCGACGAGAGCCCGACGGGCGCGGAGATCGGCGCCACCTGTCTGTACGCGGTGTACGACCCGGTCTCCGGGCACTGCGCGGTCGCCACGGCCGGGCACCCGCCGCCCGCCGTGCTGTTCCCGGACGGCACCGTGAAGATCGTCGAGGTGAGCGCGGGACCGATGCTCGGGGTGGGCGGGCTCCCCTTCGAGGCCACCGAGCTGCACCTGCCGGAAGGCTCCGTCCTCGCCCTCTACACCGACGGTCTCTTCGAGGCCCGCCACCTCGACGCGGACGCGGGTACGGCTGTGCTGTGCAGCGCGCTGACGGTCCCCGCCGCGAATCTGGACGACGCCTGCGACAACGTGCTCCAGGTGCTGCTGCCGCATCATCCCAAGGACGACGTGGCCCTGCTGCTGGCCCGCACCCGCACCCTGGACAGCGACGAGGTGGCGGTGTGGGACCTGCCCGCCGATCCGGCGGAGGTCGCCACCGCCCGGCAGTACGCGACCGAGCAGCTGACCCGCTGGGGGCTCGACGAGGTCGCGTTCGTCACCGAACTCGTCGTCAGCGAACTGGTCACCAACGCCATCCGCTACGGCGGCGCCCCCATCCAGCTCCGGCTCATCCGCGACCGCACCCTCATCTGCGAGGTCTCCGACGCCAGCAGCACCTCTCCCCATCTGCGCCGGGCCCGCACCTTCGACGAGGGCGGCCGCGGGCTGCTCCTCGTCGCCCAGCTCACCGACCGCTGGGGCACCCGCACCACCGGCACCGGAAAGACGATCTGGGCCGAACAGGCACTGCCGTTCGAGTGATCGCGCCCTGGGGCGCTACTGGAAGTCGCAGCCGGGGTTGGGCGCGTCCTCCGAGAACGGCGATCCGTGGGGCAGGACGTACAGCACGTCCAGGACGACGGGGACCGAGCCCTCGTTGCGGCCGATGTGCACATGGCCGGGACCCGGGGGCTCGGTGATCGTGCGGCCGGCCGGGTAGGTGCCGTCCTGCGCGCAGGTGGCGTCGAAGTGGCTCAGGGTGCCCTTCTTCACGAGGCCGTACAGGGGACCGTCGTGGTAGTGCCAGCCGGTGCTCTGGCCGGGCGGGATGGTGATCTCCCGAAGCGTGTAGTCCGTGTTCCCCACGGTGGTCCGATAGAGCACCGTCGCGGTGACACCGGGGCCGGCGGGAGTCGCGTACGCGGTCCCGGCGACCAGCGACATCGCGGACAGGCCGACGACCGCGGCGCCCGTCGCTCCCGTACGCAACACGGCACGGACAGCGGAAACCTCACGCGTCATCTCGTCCTCCCCCGTATGAACGCAACAGCCCGCCAACGGCAGGCCCGCGCACCATCATTGAACATCCACGCCCCATGCGGAAGGTGCGATACCACCCAACTCGCGCATCACGCTTCCAACTAGTGACGATGCGGCGACGACACCCCCGCGCCGGCCATCTCCGGCATATGCCCGCTCACTTGACGGCCGAGCGTGACACACGATTGGCTCCGGCCCAACGAAAGTACGACAGTCGGTACACAACATCCCGACATCGCACCGATCTCACCCTCCCCGCCCCGCCGCTGGGCCGCACAGCGAGGTGCCGCACCCATGAACATGTCCCCCACACCTCACCACTCCCCCGGAACCCCGCCCCGCGCCGCCCGCCCCGCCCTCATCGCCGTCATCGCCGCGGCCTGTCTGCTCGCCGCCGGCTGCTCCGGCTCCGGGGGATCGAACGACGCCTCGGCAGGGAAGGCGGGCACCGGCCGGATCAAGGTCGCCCTGATCACCCACGGCGCCCGCGGAGACGCGTTCTGGGAGCTGGTGCGCAAGGGCGCACAGGCGGCGGCGACCAAGGACAACATCGACCTGACGTACGCGAGCAACTCCGAGGCCGCCGCCCAGGCGAGCCTGGTGCGGGACGCGATCCGCGACCGGGTGGACGGCATCGCGCTGACGCTGGCCAAGCCGGAGGCGATGCAGAGCGCGGTCAGTGCGGCCAAGGCGGCGGGGATACCCGTGGTCGGTCTCAACTCCGGGATCGACGCCTGGAAGTCCGAGGGCCTGCTGGAGTACTTCGGCCAGGACGAGAGCGTCGCGGGCCGGGCCACCGGCGACAAACTGGACGAGCTCAAGGCCAAGCACGCCCTCTGTGTCATCCACGAACAGGGCAACATCGCCCTGGAGGCCCGCTGCGCCGGGGTGAAGAAGACCTTCGGCGGTGAGACCGACATGCTCTACGTGAACGGCACCGACATGGACGCGGTGGGCACCGCCGTCACGGCCAGACTGCGCCAGGACCCGAGCGTCGACGAAGTCGTCATGCTGGGCGCGCAGTTCGCGCTCGCCGCGGTGAAGTCGGTGAAGGCGGCGGGCAGCAAGGCCCAGGTCGCCACCTTCGACCTCAACAGCAGTCTGGTGAAGTCCGTGCAGAGCGGGGACGTGCAGTTCGCGGTCGATCAACAGCCCTATCTCCAGGGCTATCTGGCCGTGGACTCGCTCTGGCTCTACCACTCCAACGGCAACTTCAGCGGCGGCGGAAGCGCTCCCGTGCTCACCGGACCCGCGTTCGTCACCAAGGAGAACGTCTCCTCGGTCGCGAAGTTCGCGGGGAACGGAACCCGCTGAACCGCTGCCACCCTCACAGGCGTCACCAAGGATTTCCGTCCCTCACGGTGCGTACGGTCACTTGTACGGATAGCATCCTGCGCACCCTCTCATCGCTGATCGCTCTAGGACGACGATGTCTCCACGGACCGGTGCCGGGCGCCGTCTCGGCTCCATACGTCTCTCCCTGATCCTGCTGGCGCTGGTCCCCAGCGTCACCCTCGCCGCCATGTGGGGTGTGACGACGACGCAGATCTTCTCGGAGGGGCTGCGACTGCGCGAACAGACGGGGCTGAGCCGGTCGACGGGTGCCATGGGCACCGAGGCGACGCTCGCGCTGCAACAGGAGCGCAGCCTGTCGGCCGCCTGGATGGCCTCGCCGCACGGTTCCCGGGCCGCCCTGGACCGGCAGCGCAGGCGCACGGACGTCGCGGTCGCGAAACTGGTCCGCCGGTCCGAGGACTTCAAGAACGCGCCCGCCCGGATCGGCGACCGGATGTACTCGGTCATCGCCTCGGTGGGAAGCCTGGAGTACTACCGGGGACAGGTGGACCACCCCACCGACATCACCGCCCAGCAGGCCCTGGACCAGTACACCTCGATCATCGGCGACCAGATCCACGCCTTCCAGGAACTCTCCCAGGTCGACGACGGCGACCTCACCTCACAAGCAGGGCCGCTGATAACGCTGGGGAACGCGGCGGAGCTGGTCGCCCAGGAGGACGCCCAGCTCGCGCTGGCCTGGCCCTCGGGAAAGCTCGACCAGCAGTCGTGGCAGCAGTTCGCCCAGCGGGTCGACGTGCGCCGCTGGGTCTTCCAAGGCCAGGTCCTCAACTCGCTGCACGGCACCGTGAAGGACCAGGTCGAACGGGTCCTCCAGAGCCAGGACTGGAAGACCCTGGAGACCGTCGAGGACCAGATCATCGCGGCCCGGACGGCGCACGGCCAGGTGGCGAAGACGGTCGAACTGCCTGACGCGCACGCCCGCTGGAAGACCGCGCTCGGCAGGATCTCCGACCAGTACACGAACCTGATCCAGCAGCAGACCACGCAACTGCTCGACCACAGCGCCGACAAGGCGCACAGCCTGCTGATCAAGGCGGCCGCGCTGAGCGCCGGCGGACTCGTCGCCCTGCTGGTGTGCGTCGTGATGTCCTGGCGCATCACCCGCTCCCTCTCCCGGCGGCTGCGCGGTCTCAGAATGGCCACGCTCAGCCTCGCCGAGGAACGGCTGCCCGACGTGGTCGCCCGGCTGAACCGGGGCGAGAAGGTCGACGTGGAGTCCGCCACCCCGCCCCTGGACTACGGCGAGGACGAACTCGGCCAGGTGGCCAAGGCGTTCAACACCGCGCAGCGCACGGCCGTGCACACCGCGGTGGAACTCGCCGACACCAGACGCGGCTTCCAGAAGGTGATCCTGGGCATCGCCCGGCAGAGCCAGAACCTGGTCAACCTTCAGCTCAGCAAGCTCGACGCACTGGAACGCGAGCACCAGGACCCGGGGATCCTCAAGGGCCTGTACGAACTCGACTCCACCGCCAGCCAACTCCGCCGCTACGAGGAGAACCTCGTCATCATCAGCGGCGAGCAGCCCCGGCGCAGCTGGACCGAACCGGTCGCGCTGATCGACATCCTGCGCAGCGCCGTCGGTGAGGTCGCCCAGTACCAGCGGGTGGAGGTGCACACCGACGACGAGGTGTACCTGAGCCCGCCCGCGGTGGCCGACGTCATCCATCTGCTGGCCGAACTCATCGACAACGCGACCTCCTACTCCCCCGCGCCCAGCCCGGTGGGGGTGCGGGCCGCGATGGTGGCCAAGGGCCTGGCCGTCGAGATCGAGGACCGGGGGCTGGGCCTGTCCGAGGAGGACTACGCCGCGTTCAACGCCCAGTTGGCGGTGGCCCCGCAGTTCGACGTGGTGGCACTCGCCGACGACCTGCGGCTCGGCATGTTCGTGATCGCGCGGCTCGCCACCCGGCACGGCATCGCCGTCACCCTGCGCTCCTCGCCGTACGGCGGGACCACCGCGATCGTGCTGATCCCGCACGACATCGTGGTCCGTGAGACCCCCGACTCCCCCGCCACGGACGCAGACACCGCGATACCGGCGGCGGTCGTGGCGGCGAAGGGCTCCGACGACGCCACGGTCCCGGAGCGCCGGCCCCATGAACGTACGGAGGAGGCACACCCCGCCGCCCGGGCCCACACGGCCGACTCCGCCGCGCCCCGCTCCGCCCCCGCTCCGGGCACCGCCCGCCGCGACGGACTCACCCCGCTGCCGCGCCGGGTGCCGCAGACCAGCCTGGCCACGGAGCTGCGGGAGGAGGCGGCGCCCTCCGAGGCCGACGACAAGGACGCCGCCGACCTCGCCTACTTCACCGCGGAACGCGCCGCCTCCTCACTCGCGGGCTTCCAGCGCGGAACGCTCCGGGCCCGCGACGACGAGGAGATGCCGTACGACCACGGGGGCCAGGAACCGTCGTACGACCACGGGGACCAGGAACCGTCGTACGACCACGGGGAGGACCCGGCCCCCACCCAGCCCGCAGACCGCTCGTGGACTCCGCCCGCCGACCGCTCGTGAAGGACAGAGAAATGACACGCCCCAGCACCGCCACACACAGCCAGCTCGACCAGCTGCTCACCGGACTGGTGGAACGGGTCGCCGATGTGAACCACGCCGTCGTGCTCTCCGAGGACGGACTGGTCGTCAGCAAGTCCACGGCGTTCGTCCGCGACGACGCCGAACGGCTGGCGGCGACCGCGTCCGGCCTGATGAGCCTCAGCAAGGGCGTCAGCATGGACTTCCGCGGCGGCCCGGTGCGCCAGGCGCTGATCGAGATGCGCGACAGCTATCTGATCCTCACCGCCGCGGGCCCCGGTGCCCATCTCGCCGTGCTCACCAACCAGGGCGCGGACGTCGGCGTGGTGGCGTACCAGATGAACATGCTGGTGAAGAAGATCGGCGAGCACCTCAGGGCAGCACCTCGTGCGGGCGTCGCCGCCGCGGCCGACAACGGCGAGTGAGGTGAGCGAAGGCGACGCGGCCGGCCGGCTGGTACGGCCGTTCACGCTGACCGGAGGACGCACCCGGCCCAGCCGCGCCGACTTCACCCTCATCACGTCGGTGACCGCGGTGGATCCGCCGCCCGAGGGCGCCACCCGGCCGCAGCCCGAGCACGCCCGGATCCTGCGGCTGTGCGCGAAGACGATCGTGGTGGCGGAACTCGCCGCCGAACTCGACCTGCCGGTGAGCGTGGTCGTGATCCTGCTCTGCGATCTGCTGGAGGCGGGCCGGATCACCGTCCAGGCTCCGCGTCTCGTCTCCCGTACCCCGGACCTGGACCTGCTGCAGAAAGTGAGGGACGGCCTTGGCCGGCTCTGACCCCGCCGCGCACGGGACTTCGGCACCCGACGCACCCTCCGCTCCCGACGCGGTCAAGATCCTGATCGCCGGAGGGTTCGGCGTCGGCAAGACGACCATGGTCGGGGCGGTCAGCGAGATCGTCCCGCTGCGCACCGAGGAACCCCTCACCTCCGCCGGTCTGAACGTCGACGACCTCGACGGCATCGAGGAGAAGCGGGCCACCACCGTGGCCCTGGACTTCGGGCGGATCACCCTCAGCCCCGAACTGGTCCTGTACCTCTTCGGCACCCCGGGCCAGCAGCGGTTCTGGTTCATGTGGAACGACCTCGCCATCGGCGCCCTGGGCGCCGTGGTCCTCATCGACGTCCGCAGGCCGGAGTCCAGCTTCGCCGCCATCGACTTCTTCGAGCGGCGCGGCATCCCCTTCGTCGTCGGCGTCAACGGCTTCCACGGACAGCACCCGTACACCCCAGAGGAGATCCGCGACGCCCTGGCCCTGCCGGAACGGACCCCCGTGCTGCTCTGCGACGCCCGGGAGCGCGGGTCGTGCCGGGACGTACTGATCACTCTGATCGACGAGTTGATCGCTTCGTCCAGCCGCAACTGACGTACGGAAAGGCGCTGTTCGCCGGTCTTGCTGTGACCCGCCAGGGCCCGGCTGTGCGGAAGCTGTGAGTTCCCTGATTCTCATCCTTCCCTCAGCGCGGGCTCAGCGACGGCCCAGATCCGGCCCGGATCGTCGGGGCCATGAACGAAACGAACGCGGGAGGCGTCCGGCAGCGGTCGGTCGAGATCGTGGTGCCGGTCCACAACGAGGCCCATGCCCTCGGCGAGGGCATCGGCCGCCTCCACGCCTACCTCGAAGCCTCTTTCCCGTTCCCGTTCCGGATCACCGTCGCGGACAACGCGAGCACGGACGCCACCTGGCAGGCGGCGACCGAGCTGACGGCCCGTCTTCCGCACGTCAACGCCGTCCACCTGGAGGCCAAGGGCCGGGGCCGCGCGCTGAAGTACGTGTGGAGCCGGTCCGAGGCGGATGTGGTCGCGTACATGGACGTAGACCTGTCGACCGGACTCGACGGCTTCCTCCCGCTGGTCGCGCCCCTGCTGTCCGGTCACAGTGACCTGGCCTCGGCAGCCGGCTGCACCCCCAGGCGGCGGTGGTGCGCGGACCGAAGCGCGAGTTCGTCTCCCGCTCCTACAACCTCCTGCTGAAGCTGGGGCTCGCGGCCCGCTTCTCGGACGCGCAGTGCGGCTTCAAGGCGGTGCGCACCGAGGTCTTCAGAGCGCTCGCCCCGCACATCGAGGACAACACCTGGTTCTTCGACACCGAGTTGCTGGTGCTGGCCGAGCGCAACCGGCTGCGTATCCACGAGGTGCCGGTGGACTGGGTCGACGACCTCGACAGCCGGGTCGACATCGTCGCCACCGCCGTTGACGACCTCAAGGGCATGGGCCGGATGCAACGCCGGATCCTGACCGGCCGCACCCGCGTCGCGCTACCGCCCCGGGCCGGTACGGCGCACGTGACGGCCGCCGCCGCTGCCACAGGTGGCGCCCTGATGCGACTCCGGGTCTTCCGCCCGCGTCGCACTCCCTCTCCCCGCTTGGAGCCCGCGTCATGACGACTCTCGCCCCACCGCCCACGTCCTCACCGAGCAGCGGGCACCGGGCGGCCCCGCCCGCCGACGGCGGCTTCGTCGCCCGTGGCCGAAGGCTCTTCACCGGCCCCGCCGAGGACCCCCGCTGGACGCGCCCCGCCCTGTGGGCGATCCTGCTCGCGGCGACGGCCCTGTACGCCTGGAACATCACCTCCCTCAGCGGCAACAGCTTCTACAACGCGGCCGTCTACAGCGGCACCAGGAGCTGGAAGGCGTTCTTCTTCGGCGCGCTGGACTCCGGCAGCTTCATCACGGTCGACAAACCGCCGTTCGCCCTGTGGGTGATGGGGCTGTCCGCCCGCGCCTTCGGCTTCGGCACCTGGCAGCCGGCGCTGCCGATGGTCGCGGTGGGCACCGGCTCCGTGGCCCTGCTCCACCGCATGGTCAAGCGCGATTTCGGCCCGGTGGCGGCGACCGTCGCCGCGCTGGTACTGGCGCTGACCCCGATCACCGTCGCCATCAACCGGGACACCAACCCGGACCCGATCCTGGTCTTCCTGATGCTGCTCGGCGCCGCCGCGCTGATGAAGGCCGTGCGCACCGGCCGGCTGACGCCGCTTGTCTGGTCGGCGGTCGCGATCGGCCTCGCGTTCAACACCAAGATGATGCAGGCGTACGTCGTCCTGCCGGCCTTCTTCCTGGTCCATCTGTGGGCCGCGCAAGGCTCCTTGGGCCGCCGGATCCGCCACCTCGCCGTCGCCACGGTGGCCCTGGTCGTCTCCAGCGCCTGGTGGATGGTGGTCGTCGACCTGATCCCCGCCTCCTCCCGCCCCTACATCGGCGGTTCGACCGACAACACGGTCTGGGACCTGGTCATCGGCTACAACGGCTTCGGCCGTATCTTCGGCGCCGGCTCGTCGGTCGGCTCGGCGGGCAACGGTGCGAGTTTCGGCGGCAGCGCGGGCGTCTACCGGCTGTTCAACGAGATCATGGGCGGCCAGATCTCCTGGCTCATCCCCTTCGCGGCCATCGCCCTGATCGCGGGACTGATCCTGCGCGGCCGGGCCCCGCGCACCGACGCCAAGCGTGCGGCGCTCATGCTCTGGGGCGGCTGGTTCGTCCTGCACTACCTGACCTTCGCCCTCGCGGAGGGCACGTTCCATCCGTACTACGTCACCGCCATGGCTCCCGGTATCGCGGCCCTGGCCGGTGCGGGCGGCGTGACCCTGTACCGGGCGTTCCGTGAGGGCTCGGCGGTGATGTGGGGCTGGGTTCTGCCGACCGCGGTAGCGGTGAGCGCCGCCTGGGCTGTCGTCCTGCTCCAGCGGGCCTCGGGCTCCGGCACGCTGTACACCGTCGCGGAGATCGTGGTCGGCGTCGCGGGCACGGTCGCGGTGCTCGGCCTGCTCGCCGGGCGCTTCATGCGACGGGGCAGGCTCATCGGCTTCGCCGCGCTGGCCGCGGTCGTCGCCCTGCTGGCCGGCCCCGCCGCGTACTCGGTCTCGGCGGCCACCTCCGCCACGAACGGCACCAACCCGACGGCCGGTCCCAGCACCGGTGGCGGCATGGGCGGGGGTCCGGGTGGCGCGAGCGGTTCGAGTCGTACGAGTGGTACCGGCGGCCGGTCCATGGGTGAGCCCCCGTCGGTCGGCGGCTCCGCGCCCTCGGGCTCCGGCACCCGGCCGAGCGGCAGCGGGACAGACAGCAGCGAGACGGGCAGCAGCGAGACGGACGGTGGCCAGACAGGCAGTGAGCAGACAGGCGGAGGTCGGATGGGCGGAGGCGGCACCCAGGTGTCGTCCGAGATGATCACGTACCTGAAGAAGCACCAGGACGGGGCCACCTGGCTGCTGGCCGTGGCCACCGACCAGACCGCGTCCTCGGTCATCCTGGAGTCCGGGCAGCCCGTCATCTCCATGGGCGGCTGGTCCGGCAGCGACAACGCCATGACCCTCGCCAAGCTCAAGAGCCTGGTGAAGTCCGGCAAGCTGCACTACATCATCGTCAGCAGCGACGGCGGACAGGGCACCAACTCCGAGATCGCCACCTGGGTCAAGGCGCACGGCACGGCCGTCAAGTCCTCGGCGTACAGCTCCGGTTCCTCGTCCGCCACGTCCACAAGCACCAGCGGCCTGTACCGCCTGGACGCCTCCGACCTCGGCTGATCCAGCCATCCACCCCGGAAGGGGCGGTCCACCGGACATCCCCCACCGGTGGCCCGCCCCTCCTTTCCGTGACTCAGTCCCGGGCGAGGGTGGCCCGGGCTTCGCCCGCCGGGCGCCGTACGGCCGCGTCGGTCAGCTCCTTGACCCGGTCGGCGGGCACGGGAACGCCCGGGGTCTCGAAGAACCAGCGCTGCGCCTCCTCCTGGCTCAGCCCCTCGGGCCGTGCCGCGAGGTAGGGCTGCACGTAGACCGGGGTGCCCGGCTCGCTGCGCCAGCTGTCGGCGAGCGTGCCGATGTCCACCGCGTCATACCCGAGGACGTCCAGCAACTCCGCCACCCGCGCCTTCGCGGCCGCGTCGTCACCGGCGAGGGGCAGGGCGCTGCGGTCCGGGGAGCCGGCGGGCCGGGCGGAGAGGAACAGGCGCCGGAAGTCGATGCTGTTGAACGCCTTGACCACCTGGGAGTCGGCCAGGTGGCGCTGGACCAGGGCGCTGGAGGTCGGCCCGCCCGCGTCCAGCTCGGCGATGCGGCCGTCGCGGTCCGGGTAGTAGTTCATGGTGTCGATCACGGTCCTGCCCGCGAGAGCCGCCGCGGGCAGCCGGTCGTAGGCCTTCAGCGGCACGGTCGCCACCACCAGGTCACCGGCTCGGGTGGCCTCCTCGGGGGTGGCCGCGCGGGCGTGCCCGCCGAGTTCGGCGACGAGGCCGGCGAGTGTCTCCGGTCCGCGCGAGTTGCTGAGTACGACGTCCAGTCCGGCCGCCACGGCGAGGCGGGCCAGCCCGCCGCCGATCATGCCGCTGCCGATGAGTCCAAGGGTCTTCGTCACGGTGTGGGGTCTCCCGGTGATGTGGTGTGAAGCAGATGGCCAATGGCGCCAATAGTGAATCCATATATCAATCATGAAACTCAGTGTCACACTAGCGTCCACGGTTCACTATTGCGAGCGGGGAGCGAGTGAGCGGTACGATCCCGGGGTGAACGGAGCAACGCGTACGAGCACGAGGGACATCGCACGGGCCGCCATCCGGGCCGAGTTGGCCCAGGTGGCCTTCGAGCTGTTCCGTCGCGAGGGCTTCGAGAACGTCACCGTCAACGACCTGGCCGCTGCGGCCGGGGTGTCCCGCAGCACCTTCCTGCGCTACTTCGGCACCAAGGAGGACGCCGTCCTCGACGCGGTGGACGCCCAGGGCGGGCGGATCGCCGACGCGCTGCGCAACCGCCCGGCCGGCGAGGACGACTGGACGGCGCTCCGACACGCCCTGGGCACGGTCGTCGAGCACCACCGGCAGGACCCGGCCGGCGCGCTCGCCCTGTCCCGTCTGATCATGAAGACCCCCGCGCTGTGCGCGCGCAGCATGGAGAAGCAGAACGGCTGGCGCCCGGTCATCGCCGAGGCCCTCGCCGGGCGCGCGGCCCCCTCGAGGTCCTCGACCCTTGGCCCGCTGGTGCGGGCCGCCGCCGCGGTCGACTGTCTCAACATCGCCGTCAACCACTGGACCGCCTCCGACGGCACCCTCGACCTCGACGATCTGATCGACGAGGCCTTCGCCGCACTCGCACCGCGGTAAGTGAGGTGCGCGGGATGAGGACTCTGTCGGCCCTGACGGCGGCCGTGGCCGGGGGCGAGCTGAGCGCGGCCGAGGTGATCGCGGGCGCGCTGGAGCGCCTCGACCGTACGGAGTCCGACGTACGGGCATGGGTACGGGTGGACCGGGACGGAGCGCTGGGCGCTGCCCGGGAGCTGGATGCCGTGCCCGTGCCGTCGGGCGGCCCGCTGCGCGGCGTCCCTGTCGGGGTCAAGGACATCATCGACGTCGCCGGTCTGCCCACCGAGTGCGGATCGCCGCTGCGCCGGGGCCGGATCGCGGAAGCCGACGCCCCGCTGGTCGCGCGCCTGCGGCGGCTCGGCGCCATTCCCCTCGGCAAGACGGTCACCACCGAGTTCGCGTACTTCGCCCCCGGCCCCACGAGGAACCCGCACAACCTTGCCCACACGCCCGGTGGTTCCTCCAGCGGCTCCGCGGCCGCCGTCGCCACCGGCGTGGTCCCGCTGGCTCTCGGCAGCCAGACCGCGGGCTCGCTCACCCGGCCGGCGTCGTACTGCGGGGTCGCGGGCTTCGTGGTGCCGGCCGGGGGTTCCCTCGACACGACGGGGTTCGTGGGCCTGTCGCACAGCCTCGACGCGGTCGGGCTGTTGACTCCGACGGTGGCCGATCTCCGGCTCGTGTACGGGGCGTTGACCGGCTCGGACCGGCTCTCCCGCCCTCCCGAAGCGCCGACGCGCCCGAGGCTGGCTGTGTGGTCGGGCGGCGAACTGGCCGAGATCTCACAGGACATGCGGGCGGCTCTGGTCCGGAGCGTCGAGGACGCCGTCGCGAACGGCGCCGTGCTCGTGGACGTCGACTGGCCCGCCCTCACCCCCCGCCTCGTCGAGGCACACGTCACGGTGATGGCGTACGAGGCCGCGCGGATGCTGGCCGAGGAGAGCACCCACCCGGACCGGTTGAGCGCACCACTCAACGAACTCCTGGCGCACGGCCGCTCCATCACCACCGGGGACTACGAGCACGCCCGGTCCGTCGCGCGGCGGGAGCGCTCCACGGTGCTGGCACTACTCGGCGACCTGGACGCCGTGCTCGGCCCGGCCGCCCCGGGTGCCGCCCCGAAGGGTCTGACGGCCACCGGGCCTCCCGTCCTGAGCCGCCCCTGGCAGCTCCTCGGCCTCCCGGCACTGACCGTACCGGGCCACCGGGACGCCCAGGGCATGCCTCTGGGGCTCCAACTCGTGGGCCACCCGGACCGCCTGGAAGGCCTGTTCTCCCTCGGCCACGCCGTCGAACGGGCCGCACGGGCGAAGGGCTAGCGCGCGGCGACCGCCGATGGCCGCCGATCGGAACGGCTCAGTCCTCGACGACCGCCGCGAAGGACACGTCCGCCGTGCCGACGGTGCCCCCGCGCCGCCCGGGTGCGCTCTCCCACTTCCAGTAGAGGTTGGTGTGCGCGATCACCTGCTCCGGCGGCGGCGCGCCGTACGCGCTGAGGTCCTCCGTCGTGTGCGCGTCACCGACCAACGTCACGTCGTACCCACGTACGAAGGCCCCGTGCAGGGTGGCGCGGATGCACGCGTCGGTCTGGGCGCCCGTGACGACGAGCCGGCCCACCCCGCGCTCGGCGAGCAGTGCCTCGAGGTCGGTGTCCTCGAACGAGTCGCCGTAGTTCTTGTGGACGAGGGGCTCGGCGTCGCGACGGACCAGTTCCGGCACGTACTGCCAGCGCTCGCTGTCCCGCTCCAGCTGCTCGTCCGAGTGCTGCACCCACACCACCGGCACGTCCTGCGCGCGAGCCTTGCCGACCAGGGTGTCGATGTTCGCGACGACCTCGTGGCGCCGGTGCGCGCCCGCCACCACCCCGTTCTGGACGTCGATGACGAGCAGCGCGGTGTTCGGCCGATCGGGCAGAGTCGTCATCAGGGCCTCCGGTGTCTCGTCCGTCCCATCCATCTCACTCGGCGGGCCGAGCGCACCCCTCTTTCTACCTTTTCTTTCTGCCTTTCGACGACCAAAGCGCCAACTGCCCAGCCCGCGGGGCAAGGAGCCCCTCGCCTCCTTTGAGCGCTCGCCCGAAGAAGTTCCCACCGCGCGGGAGCTCCGGCCGTGTCGCCCAGCCGCTGGTGCCCCTTCCCCTCCCGGACACCGCGCCGTCACACCGGGCGGGAACGTCCCCCCCGTCCCCCTCCGTTCTGCCTCTCCTTGTGTCCGTCCGCCGGTACCGCGGGCGTGACGTGGAAGGACGATGTGCGCCGTGTCCCCGCTCCCGCTCGACAATCTCCCCGTAGCGCGCCCCGCCCCGCTCCGGTCCCCCGCCGCCGCACGCCTGACCCGTCTCGCCCGTCTCACGCTGACCCTGCTGCCGCTCCTGGCGATCGGAGCGTGGGCGGCGGTCGACTGGAGCGCGATGAGCGAGGGCGCCGCGCGGCTGGCCGCCGCCGATCCCCGGTGGCTGCTGGCCGGGGTCTTCTTCACCTGCCTGGGCTGGGTGGCCGCCGCGTGCGTCCGGCAGGGCGCCCTGCCGGAACGGCTGCCGCCCGGGCCGTTGCTCGCCTCGCAGTTCGCCGCCGGCGCCGCGAACCACATCCTTCCGGCGAGCATCGGCGCCCACGCCGTCACCCTGCGCTTCCTCCAGCGCCGCGGCATACCCCTGGCCCGAGCCACCGCCTCGCTCGCCCTGTACTCACTGGTCAAGCCGCTGTCGAAGACAGTGGTGCTCGTCGTCTTCCTCGTGGCCCTCCCGGACGCACTACGGCTCGGCGACCTCGCCCCGGACACCTGGACGTTGCTCATGGCCGCCGGGGCCGCGGTGCTCGGTCTCGCCACCGCCGCCCTGCTCCTGACGGTCGTACGCCCGCTGCGCCGCCCGGCGCTCGGCTTCGTACGCACCGCCCTGACCGAGGCGCGGACCCTGCACACCCGGCCCAGCCGCGTCCTCGCCCTGTGGGGCGGGTCGGCCGCCGCCCCGGTGCTCCAGGGGAGCGTGATCGCCTCGGTCGGGTTCTCGCTCGGGCTGCCGCTGTCCTGGGCTCAGGTGGTCCTCGCGCTGCTGCTCGCCAGTACCGCCGTCGGCGCGGTGCCCGCCCCGGGCGGCATCGGCCCGGTCGACGCGGCCATGGTCTTCACCATGGCCGCGTTCGGCGCCCCCGTGTCCCTGGCCACGGCGACCGTCATCGGCTACCGCGTCCTGACCGTCTGGATCCCCCTGCTCCCCGGCGCCTTCGTCCTGTCGGCCCTCGTCCATCGCGAGGTGCTGTGAACCTCAGCCCTCGTCCCGCCCTCCGGGCAAGGCCCGTTCCGTATCCACCACACGGCACAGCTGCTCGAAACGGCCCGTGCTCGTGAGACTCTCCGAGGGCGGACGCCGAGCTCCTCCTCCACCGCGGGCACGATCCGGATCTGCCCAGCGAGTCCCAGCCCGGCGTGAGCCCGACCCCACCGTTGCGTACGTCCACTTCGGACCCCAGCACTCTGCGCACCGCCGCCTCGACCTGGCCCGTAAGTCCACAGACGCGGACCCGACGGCCCCGCGATGCCTCCGGCTCAGCCCTCGTCCGGAGCCAACCGCAGCGAGATGCTGTTGATGCAGTACCGCTGGTCGGTCGGCGTCGGATAGCCCTCGCCCTCGAAGACATGGCCGAGGTGCGACCCACAGCGAGCGCACCGCACCTCCGTGCGGACCATCCCGTGGGAGCGGTCCGCGATCAGCTCGACCGCGTCGGAGTCCTTCGGGTCGTAGAAGGACGGCCAGCCGCGCCTCATGCACCCCAACAGCCCCACACGATCCGTCCCGTAACAACAGCACCTCGCGCCCCACGGGCTCAGACTGTCACGACGTGCACGTCCGTCGGGTTCAGCACCGCGAGGTAGGCATTGATGTCGTCCGGGTCTCTGGTGAAGATCACTGCACTGCTGTGCCGGACCGCAGCCAGTGCCACCCAGGCGTCCACTGCGTCCGGCAGTTCCTTCGAGAGCAGCGCCGCCTGCCCCAGCGCTGTGCCGATGCGCCGCCAGTCGTCCAGGTCAGGGCCCGTCGCGCAGGCGATGCACTCCGGTCTGCCGGGCCTCGTCTCCCGCATCGGCGGCTGCGAGGAGCGGGCCTGCGAAACCGCGCAGCCTTTGAGTACGCCGGCGAGCACGTGTACCAGAGCAGGGCGTGGTCGCCAGACCTGGGCCAGCACCGGACCGAGCACCACCGCCCGGTGCGGGGCCGCCCGCAGCCCCTCGTGCAGGCTCACTGCCTTGGCTTTGCGGTCAGCGAGGGCGATGAGCATGCCGGTGCCGTAGACGGGAACCCGTGTGCTCACGCGGCATGCCCGGGCGGACACCCCGCCGGTCCTCGCCATAGATGAGCCCGATGGCCGACTCGACCTCGCGGCGCTCCTGCTCCGTCAGCTCCTCAGCCGTTGCAGCCGGCTTTTCCGGCAACTGCAGGGCCTCCGCCTCGGCCTGAGCAATCAGCGCGTCCACTCCGGCGAACTGCTCCTCCAGGGCATCGCTCTCTGCCATCGTGCCTGCGGCGGCCGACGGCCGGGGCGGGACCGTGATCGGCGGCGAGGCCCCGGCAGGTACGCGCATACGCAGGTTAGGTGTCCCGGCTCACCCGCAGGGTGCTGACGGCACGTTCCAGGTCGGCGATGCGGTTGGCGAGCTCGGCTGACTCGGTTCCTTCGGCGTCGCGCAGTTGCAGCTCGATCTGGGCGAGCCGCTCGGTGATCTCCGCCAGCCGCTCGCCGCTGTCCGCCGCCGCACCGGTGCCAGTGATCCCTCCTCGCGGCTTGTCCAGGGCATCTCCCGTGGATTCCACGGGTTCTGGGGATTCCGCTGGTCCCGTCGATTCCGCTGGCGTCCTCTCGCCGACCAGCAGCCGCCGCAGCTGCTCCGCTTGTGCGGCAAGCTGACGGTTCTTGCGGTGCAGGTCCAGGAAGACGTTGACCTTGGTGCGCAGCAGCCACGGGTCGAAGGGTTTGGTCAGGAAGTCGGCGGCGCCGATCGCGTATCCCCGGTAGATGTAGTCCGTGTCGGCGTCGGTCCCGGTCAGCAAGATGATGGGAACGTCCTTGGTCTGGTCCAGGCGCTTGATGCTGGCGGCGGTCTCGAAGCCGTCCATGCCGGGCATCAAGACATCGAGCAGCACGACCGCGAAATCCTGGCGCAGCATCGCCTTGAGGGCCTCCTCTCCTGAGTGGGCGCGTACCAGCTGCTGGTCGAGTGAGCCGAGTACGGCCTCCAGCGCTACGAGGTTCTCCTCCATGTCGTCGACGATCAGGATGTTGGCCTTCTCGGGCGGGGTCAGGCTCATGGCTTCTGCCTCGGCGGGATTTTTTCGTCTCTCTCGACGGTGTGTGGTTCCTCCGCGGTTGTTGGCTCCGGTGCCGGGAGGGCGTCCTGCGGGTCGAGCAGGTCGCAGATGACCGTCAGCAAGCGGTCCACGTCGACGGGCTTGGGGACGTAGTCGGAGGCGCCGCTGTCGATCGCCTTCTCGCGGTCGCCCGGCATGGCCTTGGCGGTGAGCGCGATGATCGGCAGTTCGGCGAGGCGGGGCGTGTGCCGGATGGCCCGTATCGCCTCATATCCGTCCATTTCCGGCATCATGATGTCCATCAGGACCAGCGACATGTCGGGAGACCGGTCGAGGACCTCGATGCCTTCGCGGCCGTTCTCGGCGTACTTCACGGTGATGCCGACGCGGCCCAGCACATGTGTGAGCGCGAAGACGTTCCGGATGTCGTCGTCGACGATGAGGATGCGGCGCCCTGCCAGCACGCGGCCGGGGCGCCCGCTCAACCACTCCTTGAGCCGTGTCGTCTCCGGCCAGGTGTCGTCTCGGCCGTCGGCGGCCTCCGGAGTTCCCCTGCCGATCAGACTGTCCGCGCTGCCGAAGACGCCGCTCGGCGCGTAGTCGGCAGCGGACGGCGACGGTCCGGCCTCTTCGAGGAGCGCAGCAGGGGTGGTGGAGCCCGTGTTCCGCGGCGCCGCCGGGTCGGGCTCGGGGGGGACGCCGGGGTGGCGCGACGGAACGTAGAGGGTGAAGCGGGATCCGACGCCCAGTTCGCTCTCGGCGACGATCCGGCCGCCGAGCAGCCCAGCGATCTCGCGGCTGATGGACAGCCCGAGCCCGGTGCCCCCGTACTTGCGGCTGGTAGTCCCGTCGGTCTGTTGGAACGCGTCGAAGATCACCGATAGCTTCTCGGGCGGGATGCCGATGCCGGTGTCCTTGACCGAGAACGCGATGACGGTCTCGGCGTTCCGCAGGGCCCGGTCCTCGAACTTCGTTCCCGGCACGCGCTCGACGCGCAGTTCCACGCCGCCGGACGAGGTGAACTTCACGGCGTTGGACAGCAGGTTGCGCAGGATCTGCTGCAGGCGCTGCTCGTCCGAGAGCAGCTCACTCGGCACGTTCTCGCCGACCGTGACCTCGAAGGTCAGGCCTTTGTCGAGGGTCAGCGGGCGGAACGTGGCCTGCACGTATTCCAGCAGCTTGACCAGCGGCAAGACCTTCGGGCGCACATCCATCCGGCCCGCCTCGATCTTCGACAGGTCGAGGATGTCGTTGATCAGCTGGAGCAGGTCGGAGCCTGCACGGTGGATGGTGGCCGCGAACTGCACCTCCTGGTCGGACAGTCTGCCGTCCGGGTTGTCGGCGAGCAGCTGCGCCAGGATCAGGAGCGAGTTGAGCGGGGTGCGCAGCTCGTGCGACATGTTGGCCAGGAACTCGGACTTGTACTGAGAGGAGGTGGCGAGCAGGGCGGCCTTCTCCTCCAGCGCGGCATTGGACCGCTGGAGCTCATCCGAGCGCTTGCGCAGCTCGGTGGTGAGGCGTTGGGACTCCGAGAGCAGGGACTCGGTACGGGAGTTGGCGATGATGGTGTTGATGGAGACGCCGATGGTGGTGACGAACTGGTCGATGAAGGCGAGGTGTACGTCGCTGAATCTACTGAACGAGGCCAGCTCGATCACTCCGAGTACCTGGTCCTCGAAGACGATCGGCAGGATGACGACGTTTGCCGGGAGTGAGGCGCCGAGCCCGGAGTTGATGGTGATGTAGTCCGCGGGGACGTCGGCGATGAGGATGCGCTTCTTCTCCAGGGCGGCCTGGGTGATCAGCCCGCGGCCCGGCGTCCCGGAGTCGAGCAGCGGGCCGCTCCCGCTGGCCGCGTCGGTGCCGTAGCCGGCGATGAACTGAAGCCCCTCGCCCGGCCTGGCGGCCGCCTCGGTCAGGAAGAACGCCCCGAACTGCGCGTTCACCAGGGGCGTCAGCTCGCGCAGGATCAGGTCGGCGACCTCGACGAGATCGCGGTGGCCCTGCATGAGGCCGGCGATGCGGGCGAGGTTGGACTCCAGCCAGTCCTTGGCGCGGGTGGTCTCGCGGAGGTTGGCCACCATGAGGTTGACGTTGTTCTTCAGCTCGGCGACCTCGCCCTGTGCCTCGACCGAGATGGCGCGGGACATGTCTCCCTGGGTGACGGCGCTGGCGACCTCGGCGATCGCGCGGACCTGGGTGGTGAGGTTCGAGGCGAGTTCGTTGACGCTGGTGGTCAGCCGCTTCCACGTTCCGTAGACGCCCTCGACGCGGGCCTGGCCGCCCAGTTGCCCCTCGCTGCCGACCTCGCGGGCGACACGGGTGACCTCGGAGGAGAACGAGGAGAGCGTGTCGACCATCGTGTTGATGGTGGTCTTCAGCTCCAGGATCTCGCCGCGCGCGTCGACGTCGATCTTCTTCGACAGATCGCCCTGCGCGACGGAGGTGGCGACCTGGGCGATGTTGCGCACCTGCGACGTCAGGTTCGAGGCCATGAAGTTGACGTTGTCGGTGAGGTCCTTCCACACCCCGGAGACGCCGCGGACCTGCGCGCGTCCGCCAAGCCGCCCCTCGGTGCCGACCTCGCGGGCCACGCGCGTGACCTCGTCCGCGAACGCCCGCAGTTGCTGGACCATCGTGTTGACGGTGTCCTTCAGTTCCAGGATCTCGCCGCGGGCATCGACATCGATCTTCTTCGACAGGTCGCCGTTCGCAACGGCCGTGGTCACCTGGGCGATGTTGCGGACCTGCGAGGTGAGGTTCAGCGCCATGAAGTTGACGTTGTCGGTGAGGTCCTTCCACACCCCGGAGACGCCGCGGACCTGAGCCTGGCCGCCCAGGTTCCCCTCGGTGCCGACTTCGCGGGCGACGCGGGTGACCTCGTCCGCGAACGCCGAGAGCTGGTCGACCATCGTGTTGATCGTCGATTTCAACTCCAGGATCTCGCCCTTCGCCTCCACCGTGATCGTCTTGCCGAGGTCGCCCTGTGCGACGGCGGTGGCGACCTGGGCAATGTTGCGGACCTGGGAGGTCAGGTTGTCGGCCATGAAGTTGACGTTGTCGGTGAGGTCCTTCCACACCCCGGAGACGCCGCGGACCTGCGCGCGTCCGCCAAGCCGTCCCTCGGTGCCAACCTCGCGGGCCACGCGCGTGACCTCGTCCGCAAACGCCAACAGCTGGTCGACCATGGTGTTCACGGTGCTCTTGAGCTGCAGGATCTCGCCCATTGCGTCCACGGTGATCTTCTGGCTGAGATCGCCGTTGGCGACGGCGGTGGTCACCTGGGCGATGTTGCGGACCTGCGAGGTGAGGTTCGAGGCCATGAAGTTGACGTTGTCGGTGAGGTCCTTCCACACCCCGGAGACGCCAGGCACCTGAGCACGTCCGCCCAGTTGCCCTTCCGTGCCGACCTCGCGGGCGACGCGCGTGACCTCATCCGCAAACGCCCGAAGCTGGTCCACCATCGTGTTCACGGTGAGCTTCAGCTCCAGCAGCTCGCCGGTCGCCTCGACCGTCACCTGCTGGGTCAGGTCGCCGCGCGCCACCGCCGTCGTCACTACCGCGATGTCGCGCACCTGTGCCGTCAACCGCGCGGCCATGGTATTGACGGCCTCAGTGACGTAACGCCAGTCGCCCGACAGGCCCTGCACCTTGGCCCGTCCGCCGAGCCGCCCCTCGGTCCCGACCTCACGTGCGACCCGGGTCACCTCGCCCGTGAACAGGGACAGCTGGTCGACCATCCGGTTCACCACGCGCCCCAGGCGCCGCAGGTCACCGCGGAGTTGGCGGTTGCCGTCGCGCAGATCCACCCGCTGCGTCAGATCACCGGCCGCGACCGCGTCCAGCACCCGCGTCGCGTTCGCGACCGGAGCCACCAACGCCTCCAAGAGCTGGTTCGTCGCGTCCACGCTGGTCGCCCATGCCCCCTGCCCGGGGCTCGCTGCGATCCGCTCGTCCAGTCTGCCCTGCCGCACGACCTCGCGTCGCACCCGCTGGAGCTCCGCAGCCAGATGCGCGTTCCGCGCGCCGATCTGGTTGAGCACCCCCGCCATCTCGGCCAGGACGCCTTCATGCACACCCTCCACACGTATGGTGAAATCGCCGTCACACAACGAATTCATCGCCCCGAGCAACGGCCACAGCTCGGCGGTGCGCACCCACTGCCCGTCCGGGGCGGAGCCCGGCCGGTCGGCGGATTCCGGGGAGTGTGGGGCGGGGGAAGCGGGAGGCGGGGCCGAGTCAAGTGTCATGGCAGCCCACTCTCAGTAATCGGAACGCATGGGCGCTTTGTCGTAAAATACGCCATATAGCCGGAGTTTATCGTCACTGGAAACGTCATGGAGTCGCCCGTGGGGTCGTTGCCCTCTCATCCGCGTGAGTTCGTCTCGCGGACGACCCTGCCCGCCGACGGCTCTGCGGCCTCCGCGGCACGCACGTTCGTGCGCGCCGTGCTCGCGGAATGGACCGACCCGGCGATTCCCGCCTCACCGAAGATCACCGGCCGGCTCGTCGATGACGCCGTGCTGCTGGTCAGCGAGCTCGTCACCAACGCCGTCGTGCACGCCGGTACCACGATCGAGGTCGTCTGCCGCCTGGAGGCGGGGCACGGCCCGCCCGCCTCGTCCCCCCTCGACGTGGACGAGCCTGTCGGGGTCGTCATCGAGGTGGCGGACCGCCACCCCTCCCGCGAGGTGCGCGGCGGGAAGGACGCATGGCGCGAGCGGTACGGCCGTGGACTCCAGGTCGTCGGCGCACGGGCCGAATCGTGGGGCGTGACGTACCGGCGCGCCCAGAAGACCGTGTGGTTCCGGCTGGAGACCACGGCCGAGGAGCCCGAGACGGCCGGCGGCCCCTTCGACGGGGCATCCCACCGCGGGCCGTACGTCGAAGAGATCCTCGCGACCGCCCCGCCGCACGACCGCCGCGACGGCACCGCCGAGTGGGTCGACCGCGGAGGGCCGTCATTCCTCGCCGAGGTCAGCGAGCTCCTCGCCGGCCAGCTCGACCAGGACATGGTCGCCGCTCTGGCCGGGCAGCTGCTGGTGCCCAGGCTCGCCGACTGGTGCGGCGTGTGGCTGTCCACTGAGAACGGCGGGATGCGGCTCTCCTGCGTCTGGCACGCGGACGAACGGCGCATCGAGGCGCTACGCCTCGTGCTGGAGAAGGACCCGCCGCCCGCCAGGCTCGGCACGACCGGTATCCCCTGGCCCTGGCCAAAGGGCCCGGACACGGGCGGCGCGGGCGGCTCCGCGATCGCCTTCCCCCTGGTCACGGGTAACCGCTGCCACGGCGTGCTGCTGCTCGGCCGGGCGGGACTGCTGCAGATGACCGACGGTGTCGTGCGGCTCGCGGAGGACGTGGCGCGGCGTGTCGCCCAGGCGGTGGTCACGGCCCGCCGGTACACCCGGCAGACCAACATCAGCCGGGCGCTCCAGCGCAGGCAGCTGCCCGCCTCCCTCGCCAGCATCCCGGGCGTCGACACGGCGATCGTCTACGAGCCGCACGGCCAGGGCCAGAGCGTCGGCGGCGACTTCTACGACCTGTTCCCGATGGGAGACGGCCGCTGGGGCTTCCTGCTCGGCGACGTGTGCGGCCACGACCCGGAGGCGATGTCCGTCACCGGACTGGCCCGGCACCTGGTGCGGCTGCTGGCACGCGAGGGCCACGGCGTCGCATCGGTGCTCGGCAGGCTGAACGCCGCGATGGCGGAGGAGAGCGCTGAGGCCGTGGCGCTCAGCGGCGAGCAGGCCCGGCCCCGCTTCCTGAGCCTGCTCTACGGGGAGCTGGAGCCCGACCCGGTCGCGGGCGGCGCGCACTGTACGCTCGCCAGCGCCGGGCACCCCCTGCCGCTGCGGCTGTCCGTCGACGGCTCGGTGGCGCCCGTAGCGGACCCGCAGATGCTGCTCGGAGTCGGCGAGGACATCCGGTTCCACGCCAGCTCCTTCGACCTCGTGCCGGGCGAGACGCTGCTCTGCGTGACCGACGGCGTGACCGAACGCCGCAACGGGAACCGGCAGTTGGACGATGACGACGGCCTGTCCGAGCTGCTGCGGGGCTGCGTGGGGCTGGGCGCCAAGGCCGTCGCGGAACGCGTACGACAGGTGGCGCACGACTTCGACACTGGGCCGGTCGACGACGACCTCGCGGTGCTGGTGCTCGAGGCGCTCCCGATGCCCGCACCGATGCCGGGGGCCGCTCGGGTGCGGCGCCGGGGATGAGGCCGACACCGGACCGCTGCCGGACACGCGGCCAAGGCCGGACGCCGACCCTGTCCCGCTCGGACAGATGGGGGTTCCCCGAGGAGTGCACACCGTTTCACGTTCGGCGACTTCGACGCGAAGATCAACGGACGGACGCCGCCTCGCTTGCCTCGCATGCCCAGCAGCTGGTTGACGACGTCGCCGCGCCGAAGAGGACTTCTGCCACCAGGACTTCGACCCGAACGACCTCCCGCTGCGCACCCACGAGATCCTCGAAAACACCCTGCACCAGGAACTCACCGGCGCCGCCGACTACGGCAGCGGAACCTAGCTGGCCACCACCGAGGCCAACATCAACGACACCAAGAAACTCCTCGGCCTGCTGGGCCCGTTGATGCACGCTCCCCCGGCGGCGGCTACTTCTTCGCCCTGCCGGGCGTGAAGGACCGCTCCGACTGGCTGGGTCCCCGTTTGCTGAACAGCTGAACAAACGTTCACGACAGGGCCTGCTCTGCCCAGATGGTCTTGCCGGAGGGCGTGTAGCGTGTTCCCCACTGCTCGGTGATCTGGGCGACGATGAAAAGGCCGCGGCCGCCCTCGTCATCGTTGGCGGCGTGGCGGAGGTGGGGTGAGGTGTGCCCGGTGTCGGAGACCTCGCAGATGAGGCTCTGGTCGCGGATGAGCCGGACATGGATCCGTCCGGCTGCGTGACGGATGGCATTGGTGACCAGCTCGCTGACGATCAGTTCGGTGGTGAACGACAGGTCTTCGAGTCCCCACTCGACCAGTTGGCCCGTGGTCGCCGTACGGGCGTCGCGGACCGTTGCCGGGTCGGCGTCCAGCTCCCACACCGCCGTCCGGTGCTCATCGAGCATCTGCGTGCGTACGAGGAGCAGGGCGGCGTCATCGCCCACGGGCCCGGGCAGCAACGTCGCCACCGCACGGTCGCAGAGCTCCTCCAGGGGAAGCCGGTGCTGGGCGAGAATGCCGGCGAGCAGGCCGAGCCCCACGTCGGTGCCGTTGTCGGGGGCTTGGACAAGGCCGTCGGTGAAGAGGGCGATGAGGCTGCCCGCGGGTAGCTGGAGTTCTGCGCTCTGGAAGGGCGGGCCACCCAGCCCCAGGGGTGGGCCCGGCGGGAGTTCCGGATAGGTGACGGCGCCGTTGTCCGGGCTCACGACGGCGGGTGGCAAGTGGCCCGCACGCGCCATGCTGCACAGCCCGGACACCGGGTTGTACACCACGTACAGGCAGGTCACCCCGAGGGCCTCGGCGCCCTCGGAGCCGGTGCTGTCCCCGCCGTGCACACTCGCTTGTTCCTTGGCGTTCTGCCCGACCACGTCGTCCAGGTGCGCGAGGAGCTCGTCCGGAGGAAAGTCCAGCCGGGCGAGGACGCGGACGCTCGTACGGAGACGTCCCATGGTGACGGCAGCGTGCAATCCGTGGCCGAGCACCTCGCCGACGACCAGGCCGACACGGGAACCCGACAACGGAATGAGATCGAACCAGTCACCGCCGACCCCGGACCGGCTGTCGGCGGGCACATAGCGGCTCGTCGGCTCGACAGCCGTCTGCGGCGGCAGGCTACGGGGCAGCAGGCTTCGTTGGAGCCTGAGGGAAGCGGCGTAACCACGCGTACTGACCCCCATCAGCACGACGCCGAGCAGCAGGGCTCCGAGCCCCACGACGGTCACTCCGCCCGTCCGTCCGATGAAGGGCAGGTCGATGGAGGTGGCGCCGTAGTCGGGGTCGGCATAGACGACGAAGGCCGCGTAGTAGAAGAAGTAGAACATCAACAGCCCGCCCAGACCCGGCAGCAGGCCCTTGAACAGGAAGTCCCGGGAACTGCGGGTGAGCACCTTGCGGTAGTACCAGACGCAGGCGAAACCGGTGAGGCCGTAGTAGAACGCGATCGCGAGGCCGACCGATTCGATGGAGTCGGCCAGGACGTTGCGGCTGATCGTCGTCAGCAGGATGAGGAAGCCGATGGAGACCAGGCCCACGCCGACCGTCGACCAGGTCGGGGTGAGGAATCTGCGGTGGACCCGGGCGAGGCGGGAGGGGATGGCCTTGTGCGCGGCCATGGAGAAGACGGTCCGGGCCAGGGGCAGGATCGTGGTCTGGGTGGAGGCGACCGCGGAGGTCAGCACCATGAAGATCAGCAGCTTGCTGAAGACCCAGCCCGGGCCCTGGCTGCCGAAGACGGCGTTGCCCAGGCCCGAGAGCACATCCCCGGAGTTGTTCGTGTTGCCCAGCCCGATGCCCTCGGTGCCGACTCCGGCGAACGCTTGCGCCGAGGTGGAGACCAGGCCGTAGACGATCAGCAGTAGCACGGTGGAGATGACCGCCGCACGTCCGGGGGTGCGCGTACTGTCGGCGGTCTCCTCGTTGACGGTCACAGCGGTGTCCCAGCCCCAGTAGATGAAGACGGCGGCGAGGACGCCTGCGGTCAGTGCTCTGGCCGAGTCTACGTGGAGGGGGTTGAACCAGGAAGCGGAGACGTGGATCGCGGTCGGAGGCGGGCTGACGTAGACCCTGACCAGGGCCGTGACGGCAAACAGGACCAGCATCGCCACCTCGGTGCACAGCAGCCAGCGCTGAACGGTGGCCGAGACCTCGATGCCGACGTAGCAGACCGCGGTCGTCACGATGATCCAGATGACGCCCGCGACGGTGGTCCACATCCTGCTGTCCGCGAGTGAGTCGAAGCCCAGGAGCCGGAAGCCGTAGATGCCGGCGATCTCTGCGAGGTTCGCCATGACGATGACGTCGGCGACGATGATGCCCCAGCCGCCCATCCAGCCCGTGCGCGGACCGAAGGCGCGGGTAGCCCAGGTGAAGGCCGTCCCGCAGTCGGCGTCGCTCGTGTTGAGCTCCTTGTAGGCGTAGGCGATCAGCAGCATGGGGATGAAGGCCAGCATCGTGATGATCGGGGCCTGCAGCCCGACCCCCGCCACAATGAGGCCGAGTGTGGCCGCCAGGCTGTACGCCGGGGCGGCGGAAGCCAGTCCGATGACTACAGAGGAGAACAGCCCCAGGGCGTCGGTTTTCAGCCCCTTCTTACCGGCGGCCGAGCCAGGCGCAAGCGGCGCGGCGGACTCTGCGGGACCACCGAAGAGCTTCACATCCGATTCCAACTCCGCAGCTCGCTCGCGGTGTCCCCGGCTTCGAAGGAAGACAGGTCGAGGGTGTGGTCGGCAGGGCCCAAGCCGATCCCCAGCGGGGGTGCGGGGTACAGGTCGCCGCCGATCTGGGCCTCGTCCTTGTCCACCAGGTACAGGCAGGCCACCTGAAGTGGGCCGGTCCGGTCCGGCAGCGGCCACAGCGGCACGTGCTGAGCGGCCTCGGCGACCGACCGCACCTGGGCCGGCTGGCGCCTGTGCTGCGTGCGGACCACGCAGAAGAACACGATCAGTGAGGAGAGCACCGCGAGGGCAAGGACATGCACCATCACGTTCCGGGAGAACAGCACGCCGAAGTGCCACCCGATGAACGCCTGGGCCGCCACGGCCAGGGCTCCGATCACCCCGGTCAGCAGGGGCCCGGCGAACGAGGCGGTGATCGCCGACGCGATGACCAGCAGCGGACCGAGATGTACGTCGGCCGGGACCAGGATGTCCACCACCGTGATCACCACGATGAGCACAACCGGGATCACGAGCAGCGCATGGCCCGATTGCCACGGCTGCCTCAGACCAACAAAGCGCTGCCGCAAACCCACATCTTCCACAGTGCACCGTCCGGAGGCGGCTGACGAGCGCGGAGTACGGCGCCTTTCTCGGCGCGCGACCGCCACTCCGCGTACGTGCCTCGACCGAAAGGTCTGGACACCTACGGGCCCCGGGCGCCTGAAAGAGCAAGTGGCCGTTGTCGACAAGACACGAGAACCGCGACGCGCGGCGGCGCTCCGGCCGGTCGCCGCGTACTGATCGCCGACGCGTTGCCGACGCGTTTCCTGGCGGCCGCCCACTCCAACGCGGGAACTCCCGGGAAACCGCAGGTACGGGCGGGAACACTCCTAGCACGCATTGGGACCCTGGCCGGGACGTTTCCCCTGGTCAGGGCCCCAATGGCAGACGAGTCGGGCTGTACGCCGGGTACAGTGCGAGCAGCCTTCACTCGCGGCTCCCGTCACGGGCTCGAACCCAATCCAAGCCCTCAACATCTCCCGAACAGAAATGGCTTCCCCGTTACTCCTCGTCCGGCGCCAGTCGCAAGGAGATCGAGTTGATGCAGTACCGCTGATCCGTCGGGGTCGCGTACCCCTCCCCCTCGAAGACATGCCCCAGATGCGACCCGCACCGAGCACACCGCACCTCGGTCCGCACCATCCCGTGTGAACGGTCGGACACAAGTTCCACCGCATCCGAGTTGCGTGCATCGTAGAAGCTCGGCCAGCCGCAGTGGGACTCGAACTTCTCGTTCGAGGTGAAGAGTTCGGCACCGCACGCGCGGCAGGAGTAGACACCCTTGGCCTTGGTGTCGGTGTACTCGCCCGTGAAGGCGGGCTCGGTGCCCGCCTTCCGCAGGACGGTGTACTCGGCCGGGGTCAGCTCCGCGCGCCACTGCTCGTCCGGCTTTTCGATGTCGTACGACATGAAGCTCAACCCCTCACAAACGTCACGGCTATTTCGACAGGCGGATCAGGATCTCGGGACCGAGGTCCGTCACGTCTCCCGCGCCCATGGTGAGAACGAGATCACCGGGCTTCGCCATTCCCGCGACGACCGAGGGCACCTGCGCCTTGTCGTGGACCGGTGTCACGTCCGCGCCCGCCGCCCGCGCCGCCTCGATGATCAGCTCGCTGGTGACGCCCGGGATCGGGTCCTCGCGGGCCGGGTAGATGTCCAGCACGATCGAGGCGTCGGCCAGGGCCAGGGACTCGCCCATCTCCTTGGCCAGCTCCTGGGTGCGGGAGAACAGGTGGGGCTGGAAGACCACCAGGATGCGGCCCTCGGCACCCGCGCGCATGGCCTCCAGGTCGGCCGTCATCTCGGTCGGGTGGTGCGCGTAGGAGTCGACGACCTGGACGCCCGCCTCCTCGCCCTTCAGCTGCAGACGCCGCTTCACGCCCGTGTAGGAGGCGATCGCGGGGGCCAGCTCCGCGGCCGGAATGCCCAGCGCCGCGCCCGCCGCGAGCGCGGCCACCGCGTTGTGCGCGTAGTGGCGGCCGGGGACGGAGACGGCGAAGGTCAGCTCCGTGCCGTCGAGGAGCACCGTCACCTCGCTCTTCAGTCCCTGGGGGACCACGGACAGGACCCGTACGTCCGCGTCCGGCGCGTCGCCGTACGTCACCACCCGTACGTCCGCCGGCAGGCGCCGGGTCAGTTCACGCGCGCCCTCGTGGTCCGCGGAGATCACCAGCGTGCCGCCCGGCACGATCTTGCCGGCGAAGGTCTCGAAGGACTCGTAGATCTCGTCGATGGAGGCGTAGTTGGCGTGGTGGTCGAGCTCGACGTTGAGGACGATCGCGACCTCGGGGGCGTACTTGTGGAAGCTGCGGTCCGATTCGTCGGCCTCGGCGACGAAGATCTCGCCGTCGCCGTGCAGGGCGTTCGAGCCGGGGGCGTCCAGGTCGCCGCCGATCGCGTACGAGGGGTTCAGGCCCAGCGCGGAGAGGGACACGGCGAGCATCGACGTGGTCGTGGTCTTGCCGTGCGTGCCCGCGACCGCGATCGGGCGCAGGCCGTCCATCAGCCGGGCGAGCGCGTCCGAGCGGTGCACCACCGGGATGCCGAGCTCGGCCGCCCGGGCCAGCTCCGGGTTGTCCGCGCGGATCGCCGAGGACACCACCACACAGGTGGCGTCGGACGCCAGGTGGTCCGCCGCGTGGCCGATGTGCACGGTCGCGCCCAGCGCCCGCAGGGCCTCGGCGGTGGCGGACTCCTTCGCGTCACTGCCCGCCACCTTCGCCCCACGCTGCGCCAGGATCTTGGCGATGCCCGACATCCCGGCGCCGCCGATGCCGATGAAGTGCGGTCGGTCCATGGCGGTAGGAAGGCCGGGTGCCATGTGTATTTCTCCCAAGATCCGGTACGACGATGAGCGCGCCCAAGCGAAAGCACGCGCCCCCAGCCTATTGCGTGCGGCGACAGGCGCCCCGTAAGGGGCGCGGGACCGCGACATGTGCGGCTCCGCGCCGCGTGGGCGCGACCAGCCACCACGTGCCCGCATCCCGAAACCCACCGCACCCCCCCACGGCGCCTCACGGCCGAGCCCGGCGGGGACCTACACCTTGCTGTGCGAGAACAGTTTCAGCACCGGCACGCCGACCTTGTGGCGGGCCCGCGAGGCCCAGTCGCGGTGGAAGAACTCCTCCACGTAGTGCGGGTCGGTCAGCACGATGACCTCGTCCGCGTCGATCTCGTCGACCAGCGCCTTGAGCGCGTCCAGCGGGTGGTCCTCGATGAGCCGCCCCTCGGCCTCGCTGCCGGCCGAGCGCAGCGCCACCAGCGACACGTCGAGGGCCTGCTGCCCCTGACCGGCCGCGTCCGCGCCCTCCGGCGTCTCACGCTCGTGAGCCGCCTCGTCCAGCTCCCCGAGCGCGACGTCGTCGATGGCCCGCAGCAGCCGGTCCGCCTGGTCGCCCCGCGGCTGGAGCAGCACATGGAACGCGACCACCTCGTCACCGTGCAAGGTGGTGACGAACTCCACGTCGGCGGACGTCAGGGCCTTCTCGATCATCAATACGCTTGTGAACACGACAGGCGCCCTTCTCCTCCGTGGGCCTCCCTGGCCCCCTGCGGAAACCATCCTGCCCCGTGATCGCACGGGGACTGCGAGTTTTAGTGTGCCCAGCGGAAGATAATCGGAACGATCTACTCCGCTACCTTGCCCTGACCGACGCCAGGGCCGCCGGTCAGGGGCGACGGTATCGGGCGAAGAGGAATCCGGCCTCCTCCAGGAGGGACGCCAGTTCGAGCCGCTTGGGAACCGCCATCGCGGGCCCCCCGGCGATCCGCTGCGCGTCTCCCGCGGTGAGCGTCGGGGAAAGAGTCAGACACAGTTCGTCGAGGACACCCGCCGCGACCATCTGGCCCAGCAGCCGCGGGCCGCCCTCCGTCAGCAGCCGGGCCATACCGCGCTCGGCGAGGGCACGTACGGCCCGTACCGGGTCCACGCCCATCCCGTCCCCGGCGATCACCACCTCGGCGCCCGCCTTCTCGGCCGCCGCCACCCGGTCGGGAGCCGCCGCGGCACCCGTCAGGACCAGCGTGGGTACCAGGGGCGAGGTGAACAGTGGCAGCGAGAAGTCCAGGTCGAGGCTCGCGGTGACGACGGCGATCACGGGCGCCGGGCCCTGTCCGGCCGCCTCCCGGAGCGCCGCGAACTCCGCACGCGCGCGTGCCGGACGGTAACCCTCCTGGCGTACCGTTTCCGCACCGACGACCACGACGTCCGCGAGAGCCCGCAGCACCCCGAAGATCCGCATGTCGGCGGCGCTGGAGATGCCCTGGGACTTCCCGTCGTGCTGGGCGGCGCCGTCGAGCGTGGAGACCATGTTGGCCCGCAGCCAGGGCTCCCGGACACCGGCGGAGCGGAGCTCGGGGTAGGCGTACGCCTCCGCCAGCTCCAGCAGTTCCCACTCACGGTCCGTCGCATCCGTCACAGCCGCACCAGGGGCATCGGGGGCCCCGGCGGTGGCCTGGGCTGCTGTTTCGTAGGTCACAGGGAACAGGCGTCGCATGTCGTGCAGTGTGGCACGGCGCTTAGAGTGGGGAACCGTGTCGTCCTCCACCGCCGCTTCCGGGATCGAACCGATACCCGAAGCAGCCCCCACGTCCCTGTGCGCCCGCGAGCCGCACGTCCCCGCGGACCGGCTGGTCGCCGAGATGGTGCCGCCGCCGCGCTTCGACTCCGTGCGCTTCGAAACGTACATTCCGGACCCGAACCAGCCGAGCCAGACCGAGGCCGTACAGGTCCTCGCCGGCTTCGCGGCCGGTCTCGGCGGGGCGCACGCGCTCGGCAGCGGCAAGCGGGGCTTCTTCGGCTTCGGCAAGGCCAAGGCGCCGAAGACCCCGGCCGGCCCCCGGGGCGTCTACCTGGACGGCGGTTACGGCGTCGGCAAGACCCACCTGCTCGCCTCCCTGTGGCACGCCACCCCGGCCGAGCCCTCGCTCAAGGCCTTCGGCACCTTCGTGGAGCTGACGAACCTGGTCGGCGCGCTCGGCTTCCAGAAGACCGTGCAGACGCTCTCCGGGCACCGTCTCCTGTGCATCGACGAGTTCGAACTCGACGACCCGGGCGACACCGTCCTCGTCTCCACCCTGCTCGGCAAGCTGGTCGACGCGGGGGTCGCGCTCGCGGCCACCTCGAACACCCTGCCGGGCAAGCTCGGCGAGGGCCGGTTCGCGGCCGCCGACTTCCTGCGCGAGATCCAGGGGCTGTCGGCGCACTTCCGGCCGCTGCGCATCGACGGCGAGGACTACCGCCACCGCGGGCTGCCCGAGGCCCCGGCGCCGTTCACCGACGAGGAGGTCACGAAGGCCGCGTACGCCACGGACGGGGCCTCCCTCGACGACTTCCCGCATCTGCTCGACCACCTCGCGCGCGTGCACCCCAGCCGCTACGGCGCCCTGACCGATGACCTGAAGGCTGTCTGCCTCACCGACGTCCAGCCGGTGCCGGACCAGTCGACAGCGCTGCGGCTCGTGGTGCTCGCCGACCGGCTGTACGACCGCGAGGTGCCCGTCCTCGCCTCCGGGATGCCCTTCGACCAGCTCTTCAGCGAGGAGATGCTGAACGGCGGCTACCGGAAGAAGTACTTCCGCGCGATCTCCCGGCTCACCGCGCTGGCCCGCGACGCCAAGGGGCTCGTCGAGGCGTAGTTTTCGGCCCCTCCACAGCGTTTTCGGCCCTCTTCACTGTGAAACGTCGAGTTAACCCTGCAAACAACTTGCCGCGTTAACCTATGTATTGACATGGAGGACGAGACGCCGGGAGGGGGCGCATGTTACGAGGTACGACGGCCCGACCCCTCTACGTGGTACTCGCCGCCGTCCTGATCAGCCTGCAACTCTTCGCCCCCACCGAGGCGTTCGCGTCCGCGCACAGGGGCGAAGTCGTCTCCTGCGCCGAAGCGGAGCATCCGCAAAAGGTGGCACCCCCTCTGGGCGCCCGTCAGCGGACCCGCGACGAGGATCTCGTCCCCGACACACCCCCGCGCGCCCTGCTCGCGAGCGACCCCGCGGCCTCGTACCCGCCGCTCGCGCTCGGCCCGGGCCACCCGCGCACGTCGAGATCGTCGACCGCCCACTCCCCCGCCATACTTCAGGTCTTCCGCTGCTGAGCGGAGCGCGTCCCCCCACGCTCCGTCTTGTAAGCCGACGCGCCCTCAGGGCGCGCCAGGAGGAACTGACATGCAGCCCCTCATCGACCATGCCCGCTCCTTCGGCCGACGGCCCGAGGAATTCGCCTCGTTCGCCGACGGCCAGTCCCCGCAGGTCCTGTTCATCACCTGCTCCGACTCCCGGGTCGTTCCGGCCCTGATCACCGGCGCCCGCCCGGGCGAGCTCTTCGAGCTGCGCACCGCGGGCAACATCGTCCCGCCGTACGTCCCCGGCCGGCCGACCTCCGAGGCGGCCACCGTCGAGTACGCGGTGGACGTGCTCGGCGTGTCCGAGATCGTGGTCTGCGGCCATTCGCACTGCGGCGCCGTCGGCGCGCTGGTGCGCGGCGACGACCTGACGGCCGTACCCGCCGTGCGCGACTGGCTCGCGCAGGCGCGGCGCCCGTCCGACGCACCGGGCGACGACCCCACCGTCGCCGAGGCGGTGCAGAACCACGTCCTCGCGCAACTGCTCAGGCTCCGCGGATTTCCCTGTGTGGAAAAGGCCCTGACGACGGGCCGGCTGCGTCTGCACGGCTGGTACTACGAGGTCCACACCGGAGCCGTGCGCGAACACCGTGCGCACACCGACACCTTCGAGGCGCTGTGAGCCGCGCCGTGAACACTTCGAGCCTCATGAGCAAACTCCCCCACCTGCGACAGGACTTCGCCGCCTCGATCGTCGTGTTCCTGGTCGCCCTGCCGCTGTGTGTGGGCGTCGCCGTCGCCTCCGGTGTCCCGGCGGAACTCGGCCTGGTCACCGGGATCGTGGGCGGTCTCGTCACCGGCCTGATGCGCGGCAGCAGCCTTCAGGTGTCGGGGCCGGCGGCCGGACTGACCGTGCTGGTCTTCGAGGCCGTAAGGGAATACGGGCTCGCCGTCCTCGGAGTCGTCGTACTCGCCACGGGTGTGCTCCAACTCCTCATGGGTGCCCTGAAACTGGGGCGCTACTTCCGGGCCATCTCGGTGGCCGTCGTCGAGGGCATGCTCGCCGGGATCGGCCTCGTGCTGATCGCGGGCCAGCTCCACTCGATGGCCGGGCTCAAGGCCCCCGCCTCCGGACTCGACAAGCTCGCCGGGCTCCCGGAGGCCGTCGCCGACGCGGCCCGCAGCACCGAGGCGCTGGCCTCGGTCGGACTCGGGGCGGGCACGATCGCCGTGCTCGTCCTGTGGCGGCGGCTGCCGCGGCGGGTGCGTACGGTGCCGGGGGCGCTCGGCGCGGTCGTGCTGGCCACGCTGGTGGCCTCGGGGTTCGGGCTGCCGGTGGCCAAGATCGAGGTGCGGGGGCTGGTCGGCTCGATCCAGCTGCCGAGCCTCGACGCCTTCGGGGAGCTCGCGAGCGTGGGCGTGCTCGGCACGGTGCTCGCCTTCACGCTGATCGCCTCCGCCGAGTCGTTGTTCAGCGCGGCGGCCGTGGACCGGCTGCACGACGGCCCCCGGACCGAGTACGACCGGGAACTGATGGCGCAGGGCGCGGGCAACACGGTCTGCGGACTGCTCGGCGCGCTGCCGATGACCGCGGTGATCGTACGCAGCGCGGCGAACGTCCAGGCGGGCGCACGGACGAAGGCGTCCCGCGTGCTGCACGGCGTCTGGCTGCTGCTGTTCGCGGCGCTGCTGCCCGCCGCGCTCGGCGTCATCCCGCTGCCCGCCCTCGCCGGCATCCTGGTGCACGCGGGCTGGAAGCTGATCCCGCTGCGCGAGATCGTCTCTCTGTGGCGCGAGCACCGGGGCGAGGCGCTGATCCTCGTCGTCACGGCGGTGTCGATCGTCGCCGTCAGCATGTTCGAGGGGGTGCTCATCGGGCTTGCCCTGGCGATCGTCAAGACGGCCTGGGAGGCCTCGCACGTCCGCCTGGAGGTCATAGACAAGGGTGCGGGCCCCGTCCAGGCGTATCTGTCGGGCAACGCGACCTTCCTGAGGCTGCCGAAGATCCTCGACAGCCTCGAGGCACTGCCCCAGGACCGCCCGGTCGAGCTGGACCTCTCCGGCCTGCACCACCTCGATCACGCCTGTCGCACCGCGCTGGAGAACTGGTCGGCGCGGCACAGTGAGGCGGGGACGGAACCGGTGAAGGTGACCACCGGCTGACCCACGCGGGCTCGCGGTCGGGGGGATCCTCGACCGCGAGCCCGCGTGAGGCATATCGTGGGATTAGTGGTGGTATGCGGCGGCTCGAAAGGGGGTCGTCATGCTCGATGAGCTCTTGGCCACGGCCGCGGTGGTCGGTACCGCGGGGGTGGTGTACGTCGTTGCGGCGGCCCGGGTCGTCAAGCAGTACGAGCGGGGCGTGGTGCTCCGGCTCGGTCGGCTCCGGGGTGGCATCAGGCCGCCCGGGTTCACCATGATCATCCCCGGTGTGGACCGGCTGCGTAAGGTCAACATGCAGATCGTGACGATGCCCGTCCCCGCGCAGGACGGCATCACGCGGGACAACGTCACGGTGCGGGTCGACGCGGTCATCTACTTCAAGGTGGTCGACGCGGCCGACGCGGTCATCCAGGTCGAGGACTACCGCTTCGCGGTCTCGCAGATGGCGCAGACCTCGCTGCGCTCGATCATCGGCAAGAGCGACCTGGACGATCTGCTCTCCAACCGGGAGAAGCTCAACCAGGGCCTGGAGTTGATGATCGACAGTCCGGCGATGGGCTGGGGTGTGCAGATCGACCGGGTCGAGATCAAGGACGTGTCGCTGCCGGAGACGATGAAACGCTCGATGGCCCGACAGGCCGAGGCCGACCGCGAACGGCGAGCCCGCATCATCAACGCGGACGCCGAGCTCCAGGCGTCGAAGAAGCTGGCGGAGGCCGCCGGGGTGATGTCCGAACAGCCCGCCGCGCTCCAACTGCGGCTGCTGCAGACCGTGGTGGCGGTCGCCGCCGAGAAGAACTCCACCCTCGTCCTCCCCTTCCCGGTGGAACTGCTGCGCTTCCTGGAACGGGCGCAGGCCCAGCCGGGGGCGCCGACGGTGGAGCAGATACCGACGCGCCCGCGGCCCGACGAGCACAAGGACGACGAGTTCGTGCTCGATGAACCCAAGGGTGACAAGTTCAGGCGAGACGAGGCCGAGGACCGCGACGAGGCCGAGGACGACGAGTTCCCGCTCGACAACCCCGGCGCGAGCCCTCTCCCCGGCCCCGGCTGATCACCCCGCCCGAATTGCCGCGACCGCCCGCCGACTCCCTGCTACGGTCCCTCCCATGAAGCGTGCCGCTGTGAAGACGACGACGCCGGAGAGTGTCCCGGCGCGCTGACTGCTGACGAGTCCGAAGCCCCGGGGCGAGTGCCCCGGGGCTTCGCCGTGTGGTCACTCGCCCCTTGAGAAGCGAGGAGACCACCATGACCGCCCTCCCCGACCACCGCCGCCTCGGCCGTGAACTGGACCTTTTCGACTCCGATCCCCTGATGGGCGCGGGCCTGCCCTACTGGCTGCCCGACGGCGCGGCCGTGCGCCACGCCCTGGAGGAGTACGTCCGCGACGCCGAGCGACGCGCGGGCTACCAGCACGTGTACTCACCGGTGCTGGGCAAACGAGAGTTGTACGAGATCTCCGGGCACTGGTCGCACTACAGCGAGGACATGTTCCCGCCGATGGAACTCGGCGGCGAGCAGGTGGTGCTGCGCCCGAGCCTGTGTCCCCACCACGCGCTCATCTACCGCTCCCGCTCCCACAGTTACCGCGACCTCCCGCTCCGCATGGCCGAGTTGGGCGGCATGTACCGCTCCGAGCCGTCCGGTGTCCTCGGTGGCCTCACCCGCGTACGCGCCATCCAGCTCAACGACGCGCACCTCTTCTGCACCCTGGAGCAGGTCGCCGAAGAGGCGTCGGCTGCACTGGAGTTGATCCACCGGGCGTACGAGGCGATGGGCATCCGCGCGGCTCGCCACCGGCTCTCCCTGCCGGGCCCCGGCGGCAAGTACGTCGCCGACCCCGAGCTGTGGCGGCGCTCGGCGGCGCTGCTGCGCGAGGTGCTCGACCACTCCGGGGTGGCGTACGAGGCCGTCGAGGGCGAGGCCGCGTTCTACGGCCCCAAGATCGACGTCCAGATCGCCGATCCGGCGGGCCGGGAGTCCACCCTCTCCACCGTCCAGATCGACTTCCACCAGCCCGAACGCTTCGACCTGCACTACATCGGCGCCGACGGGGCGAAACACCGGCCGGTCATGGTCCACCGCAGTGTCATCGGCAGCCTGGAGCGGGCTGTCGCCCACCTCATCGAGGCGCACGGGGGCGCCTTCCCGCCCTGGCTCGCCCCGACCCAGCTGGTGGCGCTGCCCGTCTCCGACGCGCGGGCCGAGGTCGAACAGGCGGCTGATCTCGTACGCCGCTGCCTGGACCGGGGCCTACGAGCCCGGCTCATCACCCCTGACCAGGGCACCCTGGGCGCCCGGATCCGCGCCGCCCGTCTGGTCCCGTACCAGGCGGTGATCGGCCCCCGGGAGACCGCGGCCGACGAGATCGCCCTGCGCCTGCGCGACGGCCGCCGCCTCGACCCGCAGCCGGCCACCGAGGCGCTGGACCGCATCACCCGTCTCGTCCGCGCCCACAGCACCGAGCTGATCGACTAGATTTCCGCGCCGTGGACAAACTGCAGGTACGCCGACGGTGGTTGAGACTGCGGTGGCGGTCGGTGGCCGTGCTGGGAGCGGACTTCGCGCTGGCCGGGGGCGGGGCGCTTTAGGCGGAACTCCGCCCGGTGTTCCCGCAGACGGACAAGCGGGCCTGCTCCGACAGCACCGTGCCGCTGACGGAGCAGTCCGACGCGGTCGCGCCGGCACTGCCCGAGCACGCGACGGACCTGCGCTACGACACCGACCGTCTCCGCCCACGGGCCGGGACCCCGACGGGCACGACCGGCAGGACGGTCCTGAGGATGGAGTTCCGCGCCAGGTCCGTCGACGTCCAAAGGTGGCTGACCGCCAACCGTCTGCCGAAACCGACCGGCTTCGACACCTGGGGCGGGCCGGAGGCACTCGGTGCGACCTGCGGGGTCCTGGAGGACGGCTTCTCGGACCGGCAGACCACGAGCGGGCGGCTCGCGCCGACCGTGACGACCCGGTACGGGCTGCGCCTCATCGTGAACATCGACCCCGACAGCCGTCCGGAACCGGCCGTCCTGGTCACCCTCCAGGAGGCCTGAGCACGACTCGCGGCCACCGGGCTCCCGCCGCACCATCGAGGGACACGGCCGGAAGGGGTACGCGGTGGCCAAGAAGGACGGCAAGAGCACGAAGGACGGCGAACGGCGCAAGGGCAGGGACCCGGCCCCGCTGCGCCGGCCGCTGCACGCGGACACGGGAAAAGGGAACCGGCGTACGAGACCGGCGTGTGTTCCGCCGGGTCCAGCCGGGTGACTTCCGTGCCCCCGTCGCCGGGCACGTGTGGACAATGGGCGAATAGTCTGGTTTACCCACATATCTTCATCGGGTGATGATTCCAGTACGACGATTCGCCGCGACCTGCGCCCTCGGCGCACTCGGGGTCGCGCTCGCCGCCTGCGGGACCCCAGGAACCCCGCACGCCGCCCGCCCAGGGCATCCCGCGTCGGCCTCGGGCAGCGCAAACGCCCAGCCCTCGCGACCCCCCACACTCGCCCCCGGCTCCAGCGGTATCACCCCCGTCTTCACCAACGGTCCGCGGACGCAGGACAAGACCGTCGCGCTGACCTTCGACGCGGACATGACCGCGAACGAGGGGCCGCGCGCCGCGGCCGGGGAGCACTTCGACAACCCCGAACTGATCGCCAGGCTGCGCGCGTTCAAGGTGCCGGCGACCCTGTTCATGACCGGACGCTGGGCCGACGAGTACCCGAAGGAGGCCAAGGACATCGGGCAGGACCCGCTCTTCGAGGTCGCCAACCACTCGTACAGCCACTACGCCTTCACCGACAACTGCTACGGCCTGCCCACCGTGCCCCAGGAGCGGATGCGGGCCGAGGTGGAGGAGGCCTACGCCGCCTTCAAGAGGGCGGGCGTGCCGCACGCGATGCCCTACTTCCGGTTCCCCGGCGGGTGCTACGACCAGCAGGCCCTGCGCACGCTGAGCGCCGTGGGCGTGACCGCCGTGCAGTGGGACGTCGTCAGCGGGGACGCCTTCGCCACCGACGCCGACGCCGTGGCCCGTCAGGTGCTGGAGGGTGTGAAGCCCGGATCCGTCGTCGTCATGCACTGCACGCGCAGCGCGGCTCCGGTGACCGAACAGGCCCTGCGGACGATCGTCCCCGAGCTTCGGAAGAAGGGTTTCCGCTTTGTGAAGGTCTCCGAGATGATCGGCTCGGCGACGCAAGGCGAGCGGAACGGCACCACGTAGGCGCGCTCCGGTCCCGGCCTACGCTGGGACCATGAGCGACGACTACTACGCCACCCCGGCGGCCCCCGCCCCGGCACCGGACCCGACCGACGCCGGGCCGCCGTTCGCCGAGTGCGTGCTGTGCCGGAAGCCGACCGAGTACCCGGAGTCGTACAAGGGGATCACGCTGTGCCCCGTCTGCGAGTGGCAGGAGGCACAGCGGACCGCCTGCTCCGGGTGACGCCGACCGCTCGCCGAAGAACCGATCTTCCGCCTGGCACACTGGAGGGCGTGAGCAGCGACCCGACCGTAGCCGACGCACCCGGCCGACCCGACGTACCCGGCTCGGCCGAGGACAGCCCCTTCCGATCCGAGCGCACCGCGCGCGATGAGGCCCCGCAGTTCGTGCTGCCGCTGGTCGTGCACATCGAGAAGGCCGCTCCCCCGGCACGCACGGACGCGCTGGAAGCCGCGGCCCGCGCCGTGCTGACGATCCTGAGCGATGAGCGGGCCCTCGGGGACGGCGAGTGGGCGCAGGTAGTGCGGGACTGGCAGGACGCCCGGATCCGCAAGGTCGTACGAAGGGCGCGCGGCGCCGAGTGGCGGCGGGCCGAGGCTCTGCCCGGCATCACGGTGACCGGGAAGTCCGCCGAGGTGCGCGTCTTCCCGCCGGTCCCCCTGGACGGCTGGCCGAAGGACCTGGTCAAGCTCCAGGTCTCCGGCACCGACCTCGACGACCCGGAACCTCCGGTGGACGCGGACCCGACGGCGCCCGTGCTGTGGCTCAACCCCGATCTCGACATGTCGGCCGGCAAGACGATGGCGCAGGCCGGGCACGGCGCGCAGCTGGCCTGGTGGGAGCTGTCGGACGAGGAGCGGGCGGCCTGGCGCGACGCCGGTTTCCCCCTCGCCGTCCGCACCGCCGACCCGGCCCGCTGGGGTGAACTCACCACCTCCGGGCTGCCGTTGGTGCGCGACGCGGGCTTCACTGAGATCGCGCCGGGGTCGTGCACAGTGGTTGCCGACCATCCGGCGCTGCGCTCCTGACCGATCCCGACCGACCCTGAGTGACCTACGGACCCGAGGAGGCGCGATGGCCGGGACCCGGCTGGACGGCAGGGTCGAACGTGGCAACCGCACGCGGCAGTTGGTGCTCCGCCGCACGGTCGACATCGCCTCGGTCGAAGGACTGGAAGCACTGTCCGTGGGCCGTCTCGCCACCGACCTCCGGCTCAGCAAGAGCGGGGTCTTCGCGCTCTTCGGATCCAAGCAGGAACTCCAGCTGGCCACCGTGCGGGAGGCGGCGCGCATCTACGTCGAGCAGGTGATCCGGCCCGCGTCCGAGACCCCCGCCGGTGTCGCCCGGACCTGGCGGCTGTGCGAACTCTGGCTGGACTACTCCCAGGGCCGGGTCTTTCCCGGCGGCTGTTTCTTCTACGAGGTCATCGCCGAGTTCGACGCCCGGTCAGGGCCCGTGCACGACGCCGTCGCGGAGGCCCAGCGGGACTGGGCGGCCCATGTGGAGCACACCATCACCGAGGCGCGCGACCTGGGTGAGTTGCACTCCGACACGGATGCCGCGCAACTCGCCTTCGAGCTCATCGCGTTGATGGAGACGGCGAACGCGGTGTCGGTGCTGCGCGACGAGACGGACGTCTATCGCAAAGCCCGCGTCGCCATCCTTTCCCGGCTGCGCGCGGCGGCGACCGACCCGTCCCTCGTGGCCGAACTCTCCTGACCTGACGAGCTCTCCCGATCTGCCGAGCTCTCCCGGCCTGCCGAGCCTTTGACGCGGGAACCTTCACGGCCGAAAACAAGTAGCACGATCGTTCGCTCAGTTTTATGCTCGGACGCATGACATCGACCGGAATGGACACCGGAGTGGACATCGTCGAGCTCGACCGGATCGCCGTGTACGAGTCGCTGCGGCTCGTCGGGCTGGCGCGGGGCACGGACTGGGAGCGGGACACACCGTGTGCGGGGTGGACGCTGCGGCGGCTGGTGGCGCACATGGCCGCGCAGCACCACGGGTTCGCGGCCGCCGCCCGGGGAGCGGGGCACGAGACGGCGTACTGGCGGGAGCCGGAGGACATGAGCGACCCGGAGCGGACCTACCGGGGAGCGGCGACGGCGGTGCTGGCCGCGTTCGCCGAACCGGGCGTGACGGAGGGGGAGTTCGTACTTCCGGAGATCAGGGACGGGGGCGGGTTCCCCGGCGGGATGGCCCTCGGCTTCCACTTCGTCGACTACGTGGTGCACGCGTGGGACGTCGCCGCCACGCTCGGCGTCGGGCTCGAACTGCCGGACCACGTGCTCGGGGCGGCCCTGACCGTCGCCCGCCTCGTACCGACGGATCCGGCCGGTCGCGGTCCGGGATGCGCGTTCGCGCCGCCGGTCGACGTGCCCATGGGCGCGGACCCACTGGACGAGGCGCTGCGGCTGCTCGGACGTACACCGGAGCAGTGGCCGCTGTCGGGCGACGGCACGGATCCACAACGGATTTGACCTGAACCGAGGGTTCGCTTTAGCCGTGCTTGAACATTCCCGGTGCCCCGCACGTATCTCACGTCGCTGGCCAAGTACAGGTTTCCAACGACCAGTTGGTTTCCCCCGGGAGGCTCATTTTGCGGCGTATCAATGGTTCTGCCTTCGTCATCGCGGCGCTCGCCGCCACTGTCGGCGCGCTCGCGTTCCCTGTGTGGTCGTACGCCGATCGCGCCGGCACGGGGCAGGCGAATCTGGCGGCGGGGACCGTGAACACACAGTGGGGGCCCCTGTCCGCCTCCGACCGCGACCTGATCGTGCGCGTGCGGCTGGCCGGACTCTGGGAACTGCCGGCGGGGCAGCAGGCGATCGAGCGGGCCCCCAACAAGGCGATCAAGGAGGCGGGCGACCACCTGATCGTCGGCCACACCGACCTCGACAAGCGGGTGCGGGTCATCGCGGCCCAGCTCAATGTCGAGCTGCCGAACCAGCCGAACGCGCAGCAGCAGGGCTGGCTGCAGGAGATGACCGCGGCGACGGGCGCGGAGTACGAACGGAAGTTCGTGAACCTGCTGCGGGCCGCGCACGGCAAGATCTTCCCGGCGATCGGCGCGGTCCGTAACTCCACCCGCAACTCGCTGGTCCGGCAGCTGGCCTCGGACGCCAACCAGACCGTGCTCGACCACATCACCATCCTGGAGAAGACCGGGGCCGTCGACTTCGACGCCATCGCCAACGACACGGCCGCCCTGTCGACCGCGAGCCCCACCGGTCCTCCGGCGCCGGTCGCCGGCGTCACGGCGCCGTCCGCGCCGCCGGTGCAGCCGGGCAACGGCGTCGTCGCCACGTCGAGTCCTTCGCCCGCGCCGCCGGGCCAGGTCAACACCGCCCGGCCGGAGCCCTCGGATCCGGACAACGTGCTGCGGTAGCCGGTGCGTCCGTCGGCGCCTCGGGGCGTCGGCGGAACCTCAAATGTTGCTCTGAACGTCCGGCGACATGGGTTCGGCCCCGCTTACCGGGGCCATGACTCCGTCACGCCGGAACACGGGTCCGTCGTAAGGAGACAGCGGCCAGGATCGCAGCCGGGGTTCGAGCGGTGACGCAGGAGGCGACATGACACAGCAGAGGCGGCTGGGGACGGGAATCGGGTGGCGGCCGGAGATCGCCGAGGCCGTGGAGCGCATGCCCGGCATCGACTGGGTCGAGGCCGTGGCGGAGAACCTGTGCCCCGGGCATCTTCCCGAGTCGCTGCTGCGGCTGCGCGAGCGGGGCGTCACGGTGGTGCCGCACGGGGTCTCGCTCGGCCTCGGCGGCGCGCACCGGCCCGAGGAGTCCCGTCTCATCGCCCTCGCGGAGCGGGCCGAGGCGCTGGGCTCGCCGCTCGTCACGGAGCACATCGCGTTCGTACGGGCCGGGGGCGCGCTCACCGCGTCGCCGTCGCTGGAGGCCGGGCACCTGCTGCCGGTCCCCCGCACCCGGGACGCCCTCGACGTGCTGTGCGAGAACGTCCGTATCGCGCAGGAGGCCCTTCCCGTCCCGCTCGCGGTCGAGAACATCGCCGCGCTGATCTCCTGGCCCGGGGAGGAGATGACCGAGGGGCAGTTCCTGTACGACCTGGTGGACCGCACCGGCGTACGCCTCCTCATCGACGTGGCCAACCTCCACACGAACCACGTCAACCGGGCCGAGGATCCTTCGAAGGCCCTCGACGAGCTCCCCGTCGAGGCCATCGCCTACGTCCACGTCGCCGGCGGCTTCGAACGGGACGGCGTCTGGCACGACAGCCACGCGCACCCCGTCCCCCGGCAGGTCCTCGACATCCTGGCCGACCTCGCCTCCCGTGTGACCCCACTGGGGGTCCTCCTGGAACGCGACGAGAACTTCCCGGCCCCGGACGAACTGGAGAGGGAGCTCGGGGCGATCAGAGTCACCCTGACGAAGGCGCGGGCACGGGTCGTGACGCCGTCCCAAACCCCGGCGAGCCCGCACTCCGGTGAGGCCGCCGCCACTGCGAGCGGCGCCCCCGGGGCAGCCGGGAGCGACGCGGCCGGCGTGGCCGTGGGTGCTCGGCAGCGGCTTGCGCTCGGGCAGGCCGCCCTGCTGTCCGCGCTCGTCGCGGGTACCCCCGTGCCCGAGGGGTTCGACCGGGGGCGGCTGGGTGTGCAGGCGCGGGCGCTCGCGGCCAAGCGGGCGGACGTCGTCGCGAAGGTGGCGGCGGAGCTGCCGGAGATCCTCGGGGACGCGTACCGGCCGGCGTTCCTCGCGTACGCGCAGGGGCATCCGATGAGCGGTGGGTACCGGCGCGACGCGTTGGACTTCGCCGCATACACGCTGCTCGCGGGAGACCCCGAGGACGCTCAGACGCGGCGGCGGCTGCGTGCGTGGTGGCTGGAGCGGTCCGGCCCGACCCCGCCGTCGCAGCGGCCCACGGCCCGGCTGGCCCGTGCGACCCGACGGGTACTGATGCGCCGCTGACCCCGCCCGCGCCACCGGCGCTGACGCGCCCTACTACGCACGCCGTAGTGGCTCGCCCCGGCAGAGTGTGCCGGGGTTAACACCAAGCCCCGCCCGGCCGGATTCCGTGTCTGGTTTCCTCGGTTTCCTGACGGTATGGAGTCCGGTCGAACTACCCCATTAGGCGCCTTCCTCCCACCCGGCAACCCTTTCTCCTCGTACGGCAGTTGGCGTAGCGCCCGAAGTAATATGCCAACCCCGCACCCGTAGCGCACCAGCGTGCGGTGCCGCAACAGGAGGCACCATGCGATCCATCAACCGCACCGGATTGGTCAGTGGGACAGGACTCATCATCGCGGCCCTCACCGCGACCCTCGTCGCGCTGATCTTTCCGATCTGGTCGTACGCGGACCGCGCCGGCACCGGCCTGGACACCCTGAACGCCCAGTCCGTGTCGACGCAGTTCGGTCCGCTGTCCGCACTGGACCGGGAGTTCGTCACCAAGGTCCGGCTCGCCGGACTGTGGGAGCTGCCCGCCGGCCAGCAGGCCGAGGAGCGCGGCACCACCCAGGCCGTGAAGACGGCGGGCGCGCACCTCGTCGAGGGCCACACGTTCCTGGACGCGCGCGTCCGGAACGTCGCCGCACGGCTCGGACTCGAACTCCCGAACCAGCCCAATGCCCAGCAGCGCGGCTGGCTGGCCACGCTCGACGCCGCGCACGGCACGGACTACGACCGGAAGTTCGCGAACATTCTGCGCCGGGCACACGGCAAGGTCTTCTCCGTCGTCGCCCAGGTCCGCGCGAACACCCGCAACTCGCTCGTACGGGACCTCGCCGACGACGCGAACACCACGGTGCTCGACCACATCAAGGTCCTCGAAGCCACCGGGTACGTGGACTTCGACGCCCTCGCCCAGGACGCCGCGACCGCGAGCCCGCCCCCACTGACGGCTTCCCCGGCCCCGCCGGGCCCCACCCGGTCCCCGGACAGCCCCGTCCCCGTCACCCCGTCCGGAACCTATCCGCTGCCCCCGGCCGCGTCCCGCCCCAAGGGCTAGGACCTGTCCGGCGGACCCTGCCGAAGACGCGGCCCCTTCTCGAGCACCGGAACGTCACAGAGCCACAACGCTCCGTCCATATCGTGGGCATACCGTGGCGCGGGCCTGGACTCTTCGCGTAGAAACACGCCATGTTCTGGGTCCTTCTCCTGCTCCTGGCCTGGGCCGCAGCCGGTATCTCCTGCACTCGGCTGTGCCTGGCCGCCGTGCGCGCGGCGGCGGTCGACGCCGACGCGGCGCGCGGACACCACCTCACGCTGTACGAGGCGGCGTTCCTGTCCGGCGGCCCCGCCCGGGTCGCCGATCTGACCCTGGTGTCGATGGCCCGTCAGCGGCGGCTGCTGCTCGCGCACACGGGCTGGGCGACCGTCGTGGACCCGCGCGGGCGCGACGAGATGGAGCGCTCGGTGATAGGGGCGATAGGCCCGCAGGGGCAGTCCCGGATAGCGCCCGTACGGGCGAGCACGGCCACCGCGGACTCCGTACGCCGCCTCGCCGACCGTCTCGTCGCCGCGGGCCTCGCCGTGCCCGACGGCGCCCGCACCACCGTCGCGAGCGCCATCCGCCAGGTCCAGGCCGCCGCCGCGGCCGTCCTCGCGCTGGGCGCCGTCGCCGTGCTGATGCCCTCTCAGGCCCGGGCGAGCGAGAACGACGTGCCGATCGCCGTGTGGTTCTCGCTGCCGCTCATCCTCACCGTGAGCTGCCTCGCCATCGCCCGCATCGAGGTCCACCCGTACACGCGCTGGGCCTCCCCGGCGGGACAGCGGCTGCTCGGCACCCTCGCCCGGCACCCCGACGCCACCGGCGACGACCGTACGTACCTCACCTCGGTCGCCGTACGCGGCGTGCGCGCGGTCGGCGAGCCGGAGCTGCGCGCGGCCTTCGCGCACCGCGACCGAAGCCCCGAGGGGCAGCGCTGACGGCGCCCGAGGGGGCGCATAGGGGTCATTGGGGCCGACACCGGCACCAGGTGCTTTACTTCATCAACTGACGAACCAAACATCCCTTTTGTCGCTGCCGTGCGCCGAAGGGGATACGCGATGAGAGCTGCCGTCCTGTACGGAACCACCGGGTCCTTGCTTCTGAGCGGCCTCATCGCCGCCCCCACGGGCGGTGCGGCGGCCTGGCCGGACCCCGCGGCCTCCCTCGAGGCGCGCGGCACCACCGTCGCCGCCGCCCGCGCCGCGACGGCCGGCATCCACTGGGGCGCGTGCCCCAAGGGAGACGACCTCCCGGTCGCGATGCGCTGCGGCACGGTCACCGTACCGCTGGACTACGCGCAACCCGACGGCAAGAAGATCAAACTGACCGTCAGCCGCGCCGTCGCCACCGGCAAGGACCTGCGCAACTCCAAGCACAAGGTGCCGCGTCGGGGCTCCCTCGTCTACAACCCGGGCGGCCCGGGCGCGTCCGGCATGTACTTCCCGCTGATCGGCTTCCTCCCCGAGTGGAAGCGCATCGCGGCCGCGTACGACCTCGTCGGCTACGCCCCGCGCGGCGTGGACCGCTCGGCCCCGTTGTCCTGCGAGGACCCGAAGCACTTTCTGAAGGGGCCCGCGCAGTCGCCGACGTACCCCTCGGAGACGTACAAGAAGGAGCGCATCGCGGAGGCACAGGCGTACGCCCGCGGCTGCCTCAAGCGCTCCGGGCAGGGCATCCGGCACTACACCTCGCTCAACAACGCCCGGGACCTCGATGTGCTGCGCGCCGCGCTGGGCGAGCGGAAGCTGACGTTCATGGGGGCGTCGTACGGCACGTACTTCGGCGCCCTGTACGCGACGCTCTTCCCCTCGCACGTACGCCGGATGGTGTTCGACTCGGCGGTGAACCCGGACCCCCGGCAGATCTGGTACCGGAACAACCTCGACCAGTCGGTCGCGTTCGAAGCCCGTTGGGCGGACTTCCGCGCGTGGATCGCCAGGCACGACAAGGAGTACGCGCTCGGCACCACGCCCGAAGCCGTGCTGCACAACTACGAGAAGGCGCGGGCACGGCTCGCCGCGGCGCCCGCGGGTGGCAAGGTGGGGCCGCGTCAGTTGCAGGGCGCGTTCCTGGAGGCGGGGTACTTCGACGACTACTGGCCGCAGCGCGCCCTGGCGCTGTCCGCCTATCTGAAGGGCGACCCGAAGCCTCTGATCCAGCAGGCCGGGCCGCATCCGGAGGCGTCGGCCGAGGCGGAGAACGGCAACGCGGTGTACACGGCCGTGGAGTGCAACGACGCGGCCTGGCCGACGGACTGGCGCACCTGGGACCGTGACAACACGCGGCTCGCGCGTGTGGCGCCGTTCGAGACCTGGGACAACGTGTGGATGAATCTGCCGTGCGCGTACTGGCCGGTGCCGCGGCAGAAGCCCCTCGATGTGCGGACGCTGCCCGGGACGCTGGCGCCGGTCCTGATCCTGGCCGCCGAGCGGGACGCGGCGACGCCCTACGCGGGGGCGGTGGAGCTCCAGCGGCGGCTGTCCGGCTCGGTCCTGGTGACCGAGAGCGGCGCCGGGACGCACGGGATCGCGGGCGGGCCCAACCAGTGCGTCAACGGCTACCTGGACGCGTATCTGCTGGAGGGCCGGCTCCCGAAGCGGCGCACGGCGTGCGCGCCGCACGCGGAGCCGAAGCCGGCGGCGCCGGATGGTGACAAGACCACCCGGCACGACACGGAGGCCCCGGAGGACCCGAAGACGACCCGTCAGGCCCCCTGATCAGGCGAGACCGGCGACCAGCTCGGCCACGGACTTACGGCGGCCGGTGTAGAACGGGACCTCCTCGCGGACGTGCATGCGGGCCTCGGAGGCGCGCAGGTGGCGCATGAGGTCGACGATGCGGTACAGCTCGTCGGCCTCGAACGCGAGCATCCACTCGTAATCGCCGAGGGAGAACGAGGCGACCGTGTTGGCGCGCACGTCCGGGTAACCGCGGGCCATCTTGCCGTGGTCGGCGAGCATGCGGCGGCGGTCCTCGTCGGGCAGCAGGTACCAGTCGTAGGAGCGCACGAAGGGGTAGACGCTCACATAGTTGCGCGGCGTCTCGTCGGCGAGGAACGCCGGGATGTGCGAGCGGTTGAACTCGGCGGGGCGGTGCAGCGCCATGTTCGACCAGACCGGCTCCAGGGCGCGGCCCAGCCTGGTGCGGCGGAAGAGGTTGTACGCCTCCTGGAGCTGGTCGCTGGTCTCGGCGTGCCACCAGATCATCAGGTCGGCGTCGGCGCGCAGCCCCGACACGTCGTACGTGCCGCGGACGGTGACGTCCTTCGCGGCGAGCTGGTCGAAGAGCTCCTGGACCTCGTCGGCGAAGCCGGCGCGGTCCTCGGGCAGCACGTCCTTCAGCTTGAACACGGACCACAGGGTGTAGCGGATGACCTCGTTGAGGTCCTTGGCCAGCTTGCCCTTGTTCGGGACCCTGCCGGACTCGGTGGTGGGGGCGTCGTCACTCATGAGGCTATTCTCCCGCTCCGCCGTGCAGACTCTGCACCGGGTTCGCCCTCAGCGCCTCCAGTCCGGCGCGGTCGCCACCGAGCTGGTCCACGGCGGCGTACGCGCTCGCGACGCACGCGGGGATGCCGACCCCGTCGTACGCCGCGCCGCAGACGGCGAGCCCCGGGAGCTTGGCCACGTGCTCGCGGACGCGGGCCACGCGTGTGTGATGCCCGACCGGGTACTGCGGCAGGCCGTCGTCCCACCGGGTCACCCGGGTCGCCACGGGCTCGGCGGCCAGGCCGGTGGCCTCGCGCAGGTCGTGCCGGGAGACGTCCACGAGGTCGGCGTCGTCGCGGCCCAGCACCTCCGTCTCGCCGTACCGCCCGACGGAGGTGCGCAGGACGAGCAGGTCGGGGTTCTCCTCGGCGATCCAGCCCCACTTCTGGGAGGCGAAGGTGGATGCCTTGATGGTGTGGCCGTCCACCGGCGGCACCAGGAAACCGCTCCCTTCGGGGAGGGTGATGTCCGCGCGCCGGTAGGCGAGCGTCACCAGCGCCATGGAGGCGTACTCGACACCGGCCAGCTCGGTGGCCGCCGCGGGCGCCTCGGCCCTCAGCAGGGCGGCGGCCGCGCCGGCGGGCACCGCGACGACGACCCCGTCCGCATGCAGGACACGGCTCCCGGCCACCACCCGCCAGCCGCCGTCCTCGGCGCGGCGCAGCTCCGTCACCGTGGCACCGGTGACGATCTCGCCGCCCCGCGCGCGCACCGACCGTGCGACCGCGAGCGGCAGTTGGCCCACTCCGCCCTCGATGCCCATGAACACCGGCCCGGTCTGCTGGGCGGCAGCCGCCTTCGCCTGGATCTCACGGACGGCCTCGGTCAGGGAGACATGGGTGCGGACGGCGGTGAACAGCTGGGGGACGGCCAGCCGCATGGAGATGCGGTACGCGTCGCCCGCGTAGACGCCGCCCAGGAGGGGCTCGACCAGGCGGTCGACGACCTCGCGGCCGAGGCGTGCCGCCACGTACTCCCCCACGGCCACGTCGTCGCCGACTTCCGTGCGGGGCAGCTCGGCGTCGCGCTCGATGCGGGCCAGGCCCTCGTCGGAGAGGACTCCGGAGAGGGCGGCGGCCGTGCCGGGTACGCCCATGACGTGGCCCTTGGGCATGGGGCGCAGCGCGCCGCGCGTCCACAGGGAGGCGGTCGCGGTGGCGGGCGGCTGGAGGCGGTCGGCGAGGCCCACCTCGCGGGCGAGCGCGACCGCTTCCGGGCGGCGGGCGAGCATCGACTCGGCGCCGAGGTCGACCCGCGCGCCCGCGATCTCGCCGGGCAGCAGCTTGCCGCCGACGCGGTCCGACGCCTCCAGGACGGTCACCCGCGCGCCGCGGTCCAGCAGACGGTGGGCGGCGGCCAGACCGGCGATGCCGCCCCCGATGACGATGACCCGTCCCGTACCCGTACCACTGTCCTGTGCGTGCATGACCCCACCTTCTCAGACCCCGCTGAGGGGCCCGCCGGGACCCGGTGCCGTCGTCCGGTACGGCGGTGTCCTGCGCGAGTCCCGACCGTGACCACATCGGGATCGGATCCGGCCAACGTCGTGCCCGGCCCCGGCGTCGAAGGAGGGTCAGCAGTCACCACCCACGGGGGTACGCCCACATGCGCACACGACGTTCCGCACGAACCGGCCCGGTCCTCGCCGGGATACTCCTCGCCGCCGCCCTCGCGGTGACGGGCTGCGGCGCCGCCGGCGGTGGCTCCTCCTCCAGCGCCGACAAAGGGGCCGCGGCGGCCGCCGAGAAGGCCCGCTCGGGCGCCGCGGACAGCGCCGCCTCGGGCGCGGGCGGCGCCAGGTCCACCACCCCGTCCAAGGCCACCGGCACGTCCGTGCCGGCCGGCAGCCACATCATCCGCACCGCCTCGCTGACCCTGCGGGTCAAGGACGTGCCCAAGGCGCTGGACACCGCCCGCACCGCGGCCGTCGACGCCGGCGGCTACGTCGGCAACGAGACGACCACCCGGGACGGCGGGGGCCGCGAGCGCACCCGAGCCGTACTGCGTGTGCCCACCGACCGGTACGACGCGGTGCTCTCCTCCCTGGAGGGCACCGGGCAGGTCATCGAACGGACGGCGAAGGCGGAGGACGTCACCGACCAGGTCGTCGACGTGGAGAGCCGCGTCAAGTCGCAGCGCGTCAGCGTGGCCCGGGTCCGCGAGCTGATGGACCAGGCCACCAAACTGAGCGATGTGGTCGCCCTGGAAGGGGAGTTGAGCACCCGCGAGTCGGACCTCGACGCCCTGCTCGCCCAGCAGGCGTCCCTGAAGGACCGCACCAGCCTGGCCACCATCACGCTCTCCCTCTCCGAGGCCCCGCTGAAGGACGCCGGGAAGAAGTCCGACGCACCGGGCTTCGTGGACGCGCTCACGGGCGGCTGGGACGCGTTCGTCACAATGCTGCGCTGGATCGCGCTGGTGTTCGGCGCGGTGCTCCCGTTCCTGCTGGGCGCCGGGCTCCTCCTGGCATTGTGGCTGCGCCTCGCCCGCACGGGGCAGCCGCGCCGGCCCGGGGCCGAAGCGGCTCCCGTGAACGCGGGTTCGCTGCCGGTGGCACCGCCGGTGCGCGAAGAGGGTGGCGACGAGGACTGAAATGCCCGGTCCCCGTAGCGTGTTCGCATGAGCATGAGCCGTACGGAGCGACTGGTCGTGATCGGGGGTGACGCGGCGGGCATGTCCGCCGCGTCACAGGCACGCCGGATGCGCGGGCCCGACGAGCTGGAGATCGTGGCGTTCGAACGCGGCCACTTCACCTCCTACTCGGCCTGCGGCATCCCGTACTGGGTGGGCGGCGACGTCCCCGAGCGGAACCGGCTGATCGCGCGGAGCCCGGCGGAACACCGGGAGCGCGCGATCGACCTGCGGATGCGCACGGAGGTCACGGAGATCGATGTCGGCACGGGCCGCGTCCGCTCGCGCGACCTCGAGACCGGGGCCGAAGAATGGACCTCGTACGACAAACTCGTGATCGCGACCGGCGCCCGCCCGATCCGCCCCGACCTGCCGGGCGCCGACGCTCCGGGCGTGCACGGCGTGCAGACCCTGGACGACGGCCAGGCCCTCCTGGACACACTGGCGGCGACCGAGGGCCGTCGCGCGGTGGTCGTCGGCGCGGGCTACATCGGCGTGGAGATGGCCGAGGCGCTCATCAACCGCGGGTACGAGGTGACGGTCGTCAACCGCGGCAAGGAGCCGATGTCCACCCTCGACCCCGACATGGGCCGCCTGGTGCACACGGCCATGGAGGGCCTGGGCATCACCATGGTCAACGACGCCGAGATCACCAAGCTCCTCAGGGGGCAGGACGGGCGGGTGCGCGCGGTGGCCACCGAGGACGCCGAGTACCCGGCGGACGTGGTCGTGCTCGGCATCGGCGTACGCCCCGAGACCACGCTCGCTCGGGCCGCGGGACTCCCCCTGGGCGACCACGGCGGGCTGCTCACCGACCTGGCGATGCGGGTGCGCGGGCACGAGAACATCTGGGCCGGCGGCGACTGCGTCGAGGTGCTCGACCTGATCTCGGGACGCGAACGGCACATCGCGCTGGGCACGCACGCCAACAAGCACGGGCAGGTCATCGGCTCCAACGTGGGCGGCGGGTACGCGACCTTCCCCGGTGTCGTCGGTACGGCCGTGAGCAAGGTCTGCGATCTGGAGATCGCCCGTACCGGGCTGCGCGAGAAGGACGCGCACCGGGCGGGTCTGCAGTTCGAGACGGTCACCATCGAGTCGACCAGCCGCGCGGGCTACTACCCGGACGCGGATCTCATGACGGTGAAGATGCTCGCCGAGCGCCGCACGGGGCGGCTGCTCGGCGTGCAGATCGTCGGCGGGGAAGGCGCGGCGAAGCGGGTCGACATCGCCGCGGTGGCGCTGACCGCGGGCATGACGGTGGAACAGATGACCGCCCTGGACCTGGGCTACGCGCCCCCGTTCTCACCGGTGTGGGACCCCATCCTGGTGGCGGCACGCAAGGCGGTGGCCGCGGTACGGCGAAGCGCCCCGTAGAGGCGCGGGGAACTTCGCGACCAGCCACGACGCCCCCGCGGTCAACACTCGACCGCTACGCGCCTACGCAGACTCGTGCCCCGAGTTCCCGTTGATCCGGTCTATCGCCTGCCGCGCCTGCTCGGCCGGCGGCCGCGCCGGCAACGAGGACACCGACGCCGAGGCGGTGACGGCCGCGGGCTGCGTGGTGGGCGGCTTGGCGTGGGCGGCCGACCGCGCGGAGCGCAACCGGTGGCTGACGGCCTCGTCGAGGGTCACCGGCCGCTGCATCCTCGCCGCGAGCCGTCCGGCCTCCTGGCCGAGCGCGGCGACGTCCTCCCAAGGGAGGTGCAGCACCAGGGCGATTTCCGCCTCGCCATCGGGCAGGGCATGCATCGGAGGAGTAACTCGGTCGTTCATCGCCTGTGTCCTCACGTCTCTCGCGTCGCGTCTTCGTCGCGGCGCGGGCGGTTGAGGAGACATACGGATGCGAGGGCGGGGGCGTTCACGGATTCACCCGGCGTATCCCGGGCACTAGTTCCTCGTGGTCATCCCCGTCCATGACGTGAACCCGGTGCGCCGCACGCCCTATGTGACGTACGCGCTGATCGCCGCCAATGTTCTGGTCTTCCTCTACACGCCCGGCCTCGCGGGATCGGTGGCGGGTGACAGCGGGCTCTCCCAGCTGTGCCATCTGCACGCGTTCCTGGAGCACTACGCCGCGGTGCCGCAGGAGTTGGTCCACCATCAATTGCCCCGCCTGGTCCCGACCGGCGACGTCGGCGTCGGGGCAGGGGGTCCTGGGTGTCTGGTGGGGCCGCCGACGTACGACAAGTCGCCGCCGCTCTCGGTCCTCACCGCGATGTTCCTGCACGGCAGCTGGCTGCATCTGCTCGGCAACATGCTCTTCCTGCTGATCTTCGGCAACAACATCGAGGACCGCCTCGGACATGTGCGGTTCGCGGTGTTCTACGTGGCGTGCGGTTACGCGGCGGCGTACGGCTTCGCGTACCTCAACGCCGACTCGACCGACCCGCTGATCGGCGCCTCGGGAGCGATCGCCGGAGTCCTCGGCGCCTATCTGGTGCTGTATCCGAAGGCCAGGGTCTGGGTGCTCGTCCCGTTCCTGGTCTTCCTGCCGCTGCGGCTGCCCGCGTGGCTGGTGCTGGGCTTCTGGTTCGCGTTGCAGGCGGTGTACTCGTCCGGCGGCGGCGTCTCCACCGCCGGAACCGTGGCGTACGAGGCCCACGTGGTCGGCTTCCTCGTGGGGATGCTGCTGGCCTGGCCGCTGCGCCCGGGCACCCCGCCACCGCCGGAACCGCGCAGCCTGCTGTTCGGCAGACAGGCGCGGCACAGCTGGTGAGGCACGTGGTGCTGAGCCGTGCGGCGTCCCCCGTACGGGGTCAGCGCGCGGTCTGCTGGTGGACGTACGCCACGAGGCGGGTCAGCGCGTCCGGGTCGGTGCTCGGCGGGACGCCGTGCCCGAGGTTGAAGACATGGCCCTCGAGACCGGCGGCGGCGTCCAGCACCTCGCGGGTCTTGGTCTCGACTGCCTCGGTGGTGGAGAAGAGGACGGCGGGGTCGAGGTTGCCCTGGAGCGCCTTGCCCGGGCCGACACGGCGCGCGGCCTCGTCGAGCGGGACGCGCCAGTCGACGCCGACGACGTCCGCGCCCGCCTCGCCCATGAGGCCGAGCAGTTCGCCGGTGCCGACGCCGAAGTGGATGCGCGGCACGCCGTACCCGGCCACGGACTCGAAGACCTTGGCGGACGCGGGCATCACCGAGCGCCGGTAGTCGGCGGGTGCCAGGGCGCCGACCCAGGAGTCGAAGAGCTGGACGGCGCTCGCGCCCGCCTCGATCTGCACCTTCAGGAAGGCGGAGGTGATCTCGGCGAGACGGTCGAGCAGGTCGGCCCACAGCTGCGGGTCGCCGTACATGAGCGCCTTGGTGTGCTCGTGGTTCTTGGACGGGCCGCCCTCCACGAGGTAACTCGCGAGGGTGAAAGGCGCGCCCGCGAAACCGATGAGCGGGGTCTCGCCGAGCTCGGCCGTCAGGAGCTTGATCGCCTCGGTGACGTACCAGACGTCCTCGGGGGTCAGATCGCGCAGCTGGGCCAGGTCGGCGCGGGTGCGGATCGGGTTCGCGACGACCGGGCCGACGCCCGGCTTGATGTCGAGGTCGATGCCGATGGCCTTCAGCGGGACGACGATGTCGCTGAAGTAGATCGCCGCGTCCACGTTGTGCCGGCGTACGGGCTGGAGCGTGATCTCGGCGACCAGCTCGGGCCGCATACAGGAGTCCAGCATGGCGATGCCCTCGCGCACCTTCAGGTACTCGGGCAGCGAGCGCCCGGCCTGCCGCATGAACCACACCGGCGTGTGCGGCACGGGCTCGCGCCTGCACGCCTTCAGGAAGGCGGACTCGTACGTGGCTGTCGGCGGCTGGCCCGTGGCGGGGCGGTCATCGGTACTCACGACGGAAAGTCTCGCACGCCCCGCAGCACCACAAGTGCCGGGCTCCGGTGCCCGGACCGGGCCCCTCCCGTCTGCGCGTTTCGCGCACCGCGATCCGGACAGTGGTCCGGCGCACGGGTGTCTCTCCCTGCGCGCGGGCTCCGTTCCCCTTAATCTTCCCCGCATGGCTGCGGCTCAGGGACGACTGTCGGACGGCGCTGGCGAAATGGACGATGCCAAGGAGGGGGACCGGGATGCGAGGGAGACGGCTCCGCCGCCCTTCCGGGCTGCCGTCGACGCATTGAGGGCGGCGCGGCTGCGGCCCGAGATCGAGATCGACCCGACGCGCCCGCCACAGCGCCTGGCCCCCTACGCGTACGCGCTGGAGGCCGCGGTGGTCGCCGACGACGAGGACCTGGCGGACGGCCGGCTCATCCTGCTGCACGACCCGGCGGGGCACGACGCCTGGCAGGGCTCCTTCCGGCTGGTGACGCTGGTCCGCGCGGAGCTGGAGCCGGAGATGGCGGCTGACCCGCTGCTCCCCGACGTCTCGTGGTCGTGGCTGACCGGCGCGTTGCAGGCCCGCGGCCTGTCGTACGGGGAACCGAGCGGCACCGTCACCCGGGCGAGCTCGCACTACTTCGGGGGGCTGTCCGAGCGCCCCTCCGCGTCCCAGATCGAGATCCGGGCCTCCTGGACGCCTCGCGAGGGCCTGGGCGGCGTACCGGACACGGCCGCGCACCTCGCCGCCTGGTGCGATCTGCTCTGCCAGATCGCGGGCCTGCCCCCGGCGGGGCCGGGCGACGGCTCGGTGGTGACCCTCCCGCAGCGCCGGGGGCCGCAGCCCCGCTGAACGCCCTTCTTTCGTCTCTCCGTCTTCCGGGGCGCCCGTGTCATGTCGAACGGGCGCCCTTTCCCGACCTCGCGTAACGCCGCGCCCTTTGCCGAGTTCCTTGCCGAGGTTTTGTCGATACGGCCACTTTCAGCCGTGTCGCGACACGGAACGACTCGGTTCGATCTTCGGATGATCGATCGCGTGTCCGAATTGCACGGATTGTTACTCACCAAATCGTGATCATTCTCTAAAGGCCGACGGGTTTGATGCCGAAGACGTCTGTGACCTTGAAAGCACGGTTCGCCCCGGCTTCATCCCCACAGCCGGTCCCGTCCCGCACCCCCAGGAGGCCTGGTGTCCGTTCTCCTCGAGCAGCCCGCAAGCCTGGTCGCCTACCGCCCGAACAAGCCGACCGCCATGGTGGTCGTGGCCGACCCACGGGTCCGATCCACCGTCACCCGCCACCTCTGGGCGCTCGGAGTGCGCGACGTCATCGAGGCGTCGTCCGTCGCGGAGGCCCGTCCCCGAATCGGCAACCCGCGCGACATCTGTGTCGCCGACGTCCACCTGCCCGACGGCAGCGGGCTCACCCTGCTGTCCGAGACCCGAGCCGCGGGCTGGCCCAACGGCCTCGCCCTCTCCGCCGCCGACGACATCGGCGCCGTGCGCAACGCCCTCGCGGGCGGCGTCAAGGGCTATGTCGTCACCGGCACCCGTACGAACGTCGGGCTCCCCACCCGACCCGGTGTCGCGCCCATCGGCTCGGCCGCCGCCCGTATGCACCGCCGCCCCCCGGGTGCTCCGAGCCACCCGGGCGGCTACCGCGAGCTCTCCGGCCGTGAGGTCGAGGTGCTCCGGCTCGTCGCCGAGGGCCAGTCGAACAAGGCCATCGGCGTCTCCATGGGCCTGTCCGCGCTGACCGTCAAGAGCCACCTCGCCCGCATCGCCCGCAAGCTCGGCACGGGCGACCGCGCCGGAATGGTGGCGGTCGCCCTGCGGACGGGGATCATCCACTGAAAGGGGGGCACACCCCCCACCGGACCGGATCTTTCACCGACCTGACTGGTTTACGACCCTCCTACGCCCGTCGACGGAACGTTCCGTCGGCGGGCGTAGTCCATACACAGATACCCTTGACAGGTGACCGACGCCCAAGAGACCGCAGAAGACAGCTCACTGCGAACCACCGGAGGCGGCCCTCCGGACGACGTCGAATCGGCGCCGATCCCTTTGCTTGAGCCCCGAGAGGGCATTCCGCCCGTCGTCGCCGACGAGACCTCGCTCGCCGAGGTGATCGCGGCCTTCGCCGCCGGCTCCGGCCCGGTGGCCGTGGACGCCGAACGCGCGTCCGGGTACCGATACGGCCAGCGCGCCTATCTGGTGCAGCTGCGCCGCGAGGGCGCCGGCACCGCGCTGATCGACCCCGTCGCCTGTCCCGACCTCTCCGGACTCGGCGAGGCCGTCTCCGGCGTCGAGTGGGTGCTGCACGCCGCCACCCAGGACCTGCCGTGTCTGCGCGAGATAGGCATGGTGCCGACGCGGCTCTTCGACACCGAGCTGGCCGGACGCCTGGCCGGGTTCCCCCGAGTGGGCCTGGGCGCGATGGTCGAGAGCGTGCTCGGCTTCGTACTGGAGAAGGGGCACTCCGCGGTCGACTGGTCCACGCGCCCGCTCCCGGAGCCGTGGCTGCGCTACGCCGCGCTCGACGTGGAACTGCTCGTCGACCTGCGCGACGCCCTGGAGAAGGAGCTCGACCGGCAGGGCAAGCTGGACTGGGCCCGACAGGAGTTCGACGCGATCGCGCAGGCCGAGCCCGCGCCGCCGCGCAAGGACCCCTGGCGCCGTACGTCCGGGATGCACAAGGTGCGCCGCCGTCGCCAGATGGCGGTCGTACAGGAGCTGTGGGAGACCCGGGACCGGATCGCCCAGCGCCGGGACATCTCGCCGGGCAAGGTGCTGGGGGACGGGGCCATCGTGGAGGCCGCGCTCTCTCTTCCGGCCAATGTGCACGCGCTTGCCGCGCTGAACGGGTTCGGGCACCGGATGGGGCGGCGCCAGTTGGAACAGTGGCAGGCCGCCGTGGACCGGGCGAAGGCGGTGCCGGACGCCGAGCTGCCTCAGCCGGGGCAGCCCGTCACCGGGCCTCCCCCGCCGCGTGCCTGGGCCGACAAGGACCCGGCCGCCGCCGCCCGGCTCTCCGCGGCGCGGGCCGCCGTGTCGGCGCTGGCCGAGCAGCTCAACATGCCGCAGGAGAACCTGATCACTCCGGACACGGTGCGGCGGGTGTGCTGGGAGCCGCCGGCCGGCGCCGACGCCGAGTCGGTTTCGGCTGCGCTTGCCGGGTACGGGGCGCGGGCGTGGCAGGTGGAGCTGGTCACACCGGTACTGGTGGAGGCACTGACGGTCAAGGGGGCCTAGTCGCCGTACGTGGCTCTGACGTACGGCGACTGCGGGTTGTTCCGGGTTGCTCGCGCGGTTCCCCGCGCCCCTTTCGGGGCCCTTGAAGCGAAAGAGCGACGTCGAGATCACGCCAAGATCCGCGGACGGCATCTTGGCGTGACGACGCGGCGGAGCCGTATATGTCACGGCCCCGCGCCCCTCACGGGGGCTCCTGCAGAAATTCGTGCCGGTGTGACGTTCGCCGCTCCCGTCGTCGGGGGTGGGCAGGGTGGTTACCCGCAAGTAGCATGAGCGGTGAGCGCGCGCTCAGGGCGTGTGCGTCGCGCAGCAGTGCCATCCCGCATCTGGAGGAGAGCCATCGTGCCTCGTACCGTCAGGGACGTCGTCTTCGTCGACGGCGTCCGCACCCCGTTCGGCAAGGCGGGCCCGAAGGGCATCTACCACGAGACCCGCGCCGACGACCTCGTCGTGAAGGCCATCCGGGAGCTGCTGCGCCGCAACCCGGGCCTCGACCCGAAGAAGATCGACGAGGTCGCCATCGCCGCGACCACGCAGATCGGCGACCAGGGTCTGACGCTGGGCCGCACGGCGGGCATCCTCGCCGGTCTCCCCCAGTCGGTCCCCGGCTACTCCATCGACCGCATGTGCGCGGGCGCGCTGACCGCCGTCACCACCACCGCGGGCTCCATCGCCTTCGGTGCGTACGACGCCGTCATCGCCGGTGGTGTCGAGCACATGGGCCGTCACCCGATGGGCGAGGGCGTGGACCCGAACCCGCGGTTCGTCAGCGAGAAGCTGGTCGACGAGTCCGCCCTGTTCATGGGCATGACCGCCGAGAACCTGCACGACCGCTACCCCACGATCACCAAGCAGCGCGCCGACGAGTACGCCGTGCGCTCGCAGGAGAAGGCCGCCAAGGCGTACGCCAACGGCAAGATCCAGCAGGACCTGGTGCCGATCTCGGTGCGCAACACCAACGCGGAGGTCGGTGAGACCGGCTGGGGCCTGGTCACTGCCGACGAGCCGATGCGTCCGGGCACCACGCTGGAGAACCTGTCCGGCCTGAAGACCCCGTTCCGCGTCCACGGCCGTGTCACCGCCGGCAACGCCGCCGGTCTGAACGACGGTGCGACCGCGTCGATCCTCGCCTCCGAGGACTTCGCCCGCGAGAACGGCCTGCCGGTCAAGATGCGCCTGGTCTCGTACGCCTTCGCGGGCGTCGAGCCGGAGGTCATGGGCTACGGCCCGATCCCGGCCACCGAGAAGGCTCTCGCCCAGGCCGGGCTGTCGATCGAGGACATCAACCTCTTCGAGATCAACGAGGCCTTCGCCGTCCAGGTGCTCGCCTTCCTTGAGCACTACGGCATCGCCGACGACGACGCGCGCGTCAACCAGTACGGCGGCGCGATCGCCTACGGCCACCCCCTCGCCTCCTCCGGCGTCCGTCTGATGACGCAGCTGGCCCGCCAGTTCGAGGAGCAGCCGGAGGTCCGTTACGGCCTCACCACCATGTGCGTCGGCTTCGGCATGGGCGCCACGGTGATCTGGGAGAACCCGCACCACAAGGACGCCGGAGGCAACAAGTGAGCACCGCTGAACTCCTGAAGGGTGCGGCCGAGCTGTTCCCCGACGAGGTCGTGACGTCCGCGCACGTACGCCACCTCGACCTGCCGTTCGGCGCCGGGCGCTTCGCGCTCATCACGCTGGACAACGGCTTCGACCACACCAAGCCGACCACCTTCGGCCCGGCGTCGCTGGCGAACCTCAACACCGCCATCGACCAGGTCGAGGCGGAGGCCGCGGCCGGCGAGATCGTCGGTGTCGGCGTCACCGGCAAGCCGTTCATCTTCGCGGTCGGCGCCGACCTCAAGGGCGTCGAGCTGCTGAAGAAGCACGACGACGCGCTCGCCATCGGCAAGGGCGGCCACGAGGTCTTCAAGCGTCTCGCGGGCATCGCGGTCCCGACCTTCGCGTACTACAACGGCGCGGCGATGGGCGGCGGCGTCGAGGTCGGTCTGCACTGCCAGTACCGCACGGTGTCGAAGGCCATCGCGGCCTTCTCCCTCCCCGAGGTCTTCCTCGGTCTGGTCCCGGGCTGGGGCGGCTGCACGCTGCTCCCGAACCTGATCGGCGCCGACAAGGCCGTCTCGGTCATCATCGAGAACTCGCTCAACCAGAACAAGCAGCTCAAGGGCAAGCAGGTCTTCGACCTCGGCATCGCCGACGCCATCTTCGAAGGCGCCGACTTCCTGGAGCAGTCGCTGATCTGGACCGCGTCCGTCCTCAAGGGCGACATCGCGGTCGAGCGTCCCGAGATCGACCGCGGCGAGGCCTGGGACCAGGCCGTCGCCAAGGGTCGGTTCATCGCCGACAGCAAGGTGCACGGGGCGGCTCCGGCCGCGTACCGCGCCCTCGACATCATCGAGGCGGCCAAGGACGGCGACCTCCAGAAGGGCTACGACGCCGAGGACATCGCCCTCGCCGACCTGATCATGGGCGGCGAACTGCGTTCCGGCATCTACGCCTTCAACCTGGTCCAGAAGCGCGGCAAGCGCCCCGCGGGCGCCCCGGACAAGAACCTGGCCCGTCCGGTCACCAAGGTGGGCGTCGTGGGCGCGGGCCTGATGGCCTCGCAGCTCGCCCTTCTCTTCCTGCGCCGCCTCGAAGTGCCCGTCGTGCTGACGGACATCGACCAGGAGCGCGTCGACAAGGGTGTGGGCTACGTCCACGCCGAGATCGACAAGCTGCTGAGCAAGGGCCGCGTCAACCAGGACAAGGCCAACCGGCTGAAGGCCCTGGTCACCGGTGTCCTGGACAAGGCCGAGGGCTTCTCCGACGCCGACTTCATCATCGAGGCCGTCTTCGAGGAGATCGGCGTCAAGCAGCAGGTGTTCGCGGAGGTCGAGGCGGTCGCCCCGGCCCACGCGATCCTCGCGACGAACACGTCCTCGCTGTCGGTGACGGAGATGGCGTCGAAGCTGAAGAACCCCGAGCGGGTCGTGGGCTTCCACTTCTTCAACCCGGTCGCGATCCTGCCGCTCCTTGAGATCGTGCGCGGCGAGCAGACGGACGACGCCTCGCTCGCCACGGCGTTCGCCGTCGCCAAGAAGCTGAAGAAGACCGCGGTGCTGGTGAAGGACGCCCCGGCGTTCGTCGTCAACCGCATCCTCACCCGCTTCATGGGCGAGATCCAGAACGTCATCGACGAGGGCACGCCGGTCGAGGTCGCGGAGAAGGCGGTGGAGCCGCTGGGTCTGCCGATGTCTCCGCTGGTCCTGCTCGAACTGGTCGGCCCCGCGATCGGTCTGCACGTCTCGGAGACCCTCAACCGGGCCTTCCCGGACCGCTTCACGGTCTCCCCGAACCTCGCGGCCGTCGTCAAGGCGGGCAAGCGCGGCTTCTACGTGTACGACTCCGGGAAGCCGGAGCTGGACCCCGAGGTCGCCGCGCTCCTGAAGCAGGGCGATGTCGTCCTCTCCGAGGAGCAGGTGCGCGCCCGTGTCCTGGACGCGGTCGCCCAGGAGATCGGTCTGATGCTCGACGAGGGTGTCGTCGCCGAGGCCCAGGACATCGACCTCTGCCTGATCACCGGTGCCGGCTGGCCCTTCCACCTGGGCGGTATCACTCCGTACCTGGACCGTGAGGGCGTCTCCGAGCGGGTGACCGGCAAGCGGTTCCTGGAGGTCGGGGTGGCTTCCGTCCCCGCGTAACCGCTCCGCTCTGTCTCCCGGGTGCCCTGTACGCCAACGCGGCGTACAGGGCACCCGCCGTTTCCACGCCCCCGCCGCCCCTACCCTCCCCCAAGCCGAGAGCTTGGGGGAGGGTAGGGGCGGCGGGGGCGGGAAACGGCTGTCACACCGGGCGCCACGCCTCCAACGCCAAGCCCGGTTCATCCTTGCGCCGGGTGAGAAGCAGCTCCTCACTGCCGGGGGCGAGCGTCGCCGCGACCACCCGCCCCTCCTCGTCCTCCGCCAAAGACACCTCGGCCCCGACAGGAAGCCCAGGACCCGACTCGGTCCACCACGCCCCCGCCGACTCCTGCTCGGTGGGATACGCGGCGAAGACGATCCGACCACTCGCCGAGCGCTGGGCGAGCAACGTGCAGTCGTAGCCGTCGAGTTCGCAACGGATCGCAGAGACAGGACCGGGGCCCGCCGAGGCGAGCACAGCGACAGGCTTGGTGCCCGGGCGCCACGCGCACACGTCACCCACCTCGTCGGTGAAGAAGAGTGTGGTGGCGGAGGGGGACGTGGCGAGGGCGCGGAGGGTGCCGGGGCGTACCGATGTCTCCAGGGACTCCTGGAGCACCGGCTGCTCGCCCGGCTCCTCCTGGCGCCAGTGGGCGACCCCGTCGGGCACGGCCGCGTACAGCTCGACGAGCCCGGACTCCCCCGTCACGGCCGCCAGATCCTCCCGTACGTCACTGCCCTTGAGGTCGCGCCACGAATCCCAGCCGCCCTTCTCCTTCTGGGCGACCATGCTGACCCCGCCGCCCTTGTTGCGCACGAAGACATGGGCGCGCCCCTGCGCGTCGACCGCGACGGCCGGCGTACCGGTGCGATCCCCCGCCTTGTTGGGGTGCCCGATCGAGTGCCAGTCGAGCGCGGCGAGCCGCGGCCGGAAGTGCGTGGTGTGGACGAGACCGGACTCGCCGGGCACGGTGGGGCGCCAGGAGACGAGATGGGCGTAGCCGTCGGCGCCCTGGCCGACGGCGAGGACGGGGTGCAGTCGCTGCTCGCCGCCGATGGTGCGCGGTGGGTCCCAGGGGCCGCCGGGTCCGCGCTCCGCCCGGCAGTGCACGGCGGTGCCCGACAGCAGGTACACACTGAGCCTGCCGTCGCGACCGCGTCTGAGCCATTCGCCGTTCACCGGTTCACCTTAATCCGGGGCCCGGCCGTCATCGCCAGGGGCCCAGGGGCTGCCCTCGGCGTCGCGTGCCATCGCGGGGGCGTGGGTGAACATGTCGCCCGACTCGCGCCAGTGCGTGCCGGAGATGTCCTTGCACCTGAGGGTGTCGTCGAGGGTGAAAGGGCCGCCGGGTTCGGGCTGGTACCAGCGCCATACGGTGTTCTTGCCGGGGAAGTACAGCTCCACCGTGCCGTTCTCGGTGGTGAGGGCCGTACCCGCGTCCTGGACGAAGGAGCCGCCGAGGTCCTCCCAGGGGGCCCAGGCGCCCGGCTCGACCCTGCGCTCGCCGCACAGGACGCACGACAGGGTGATGCCGGTGTCGGTCACCTCGACCGAGGTGCACTCGGCGTGTTCCTGGCGCGGCACGGAGCGCAGCATCAGCCGGCCGTTGGGCCGGGCGTAGGGGAGGTTCCAGCCGACGGAGCGGGTCGTCGGGCGGGCCATGAGGCGGGCGCGGGCGTCGATGAGCGCCCGGGTGTCGCGCAGGCCCGCCTTCATGTGCACGGCGGGCGACTTCGGGCTGCGCATGGTCACCTGCCGGCGTCCGTCGCCGAGTTCGTCGAGGGCGGACGGGATGAGGGCGGCCGTGTAGCGGGTACCGCCGTTGTCCAGGGTTCCGCGGACGGTGCGCAGCGGCAGGTCGGGGCGGCGGTCGTCGTCGGAGGGCTTGTGGCTCAGCACGAACTGCCGGCGCCGGCGGCCCTCCCCAGGGCCGTCGGCGGCGAACCGCAGCCGGCCCGCGTCGTCCGCCGTGACGTCCACGGTGGCCGCGCCGAGGGAGACCGGGGGCACGGTGACCGCCGCCCATCAGCAGCGCGCGTCCGGCGAGGCCCAGTTCCCGTGCCAGGGTACGGAGTCTGCCCGCTCCACCACCGTCGCCGTAGATGCGCAACTGACCGAGGACCAGGAAGCCCGCCGGGTCGCTCCACACCATGCCGACACGCAGCACCCGCGAGGCGTGGGTGACGTGCCGGCCGCGCCGGGAGCCCCACAGCGCCGTACGGCCCGTCGCCTTGTCGCCGTGGCAGGCGCTCACGTAGACGGGTCCGCCGCGCGCGGAGTGGTCCAGGGCCCGGCGGACCCGGTCACGGTCGGCCTCGGCGACGGCGACGGCGACGGCGACGGCCAGGCTGGAGCGGAAGTCGGAGTTCCCGCGGATCGCGAAGTAGTCGACACCCGCCTCCTCCAGGAGGCTCGCCACCAGTTCGAGGTTGGCCTCGCGCAGCCCGAGCGGCGACACCGTGGGGCGTAAGAGGGCGATCTGCGCGCCCCGGCCGGGGAGCACCGCTAGCCGCTCGCCCTCGCCGAACAGCTGCGGCCAGCGGCGGCGGGCCCGCAGGCCGCGGAAGAGCCGGGCCCCCGGAGTGACGGACCGGAGCCGGCGCAGCAGCTGCTTGAGCGCCATGCACAGCCGCATCGGCACGCGCCGCGCGATCCGGCGTCTGAGGCCGGTGGGGACCAGGGTGCGGTACACCCCGACCGCGGCGGACGCCTCTGGGTTGCCAGTGCTCACGAATGCGTGTCCGGGTCTTCGGGTTCCCCGTGCTCGAAGGCGGAGGCGGCAGAGGAGCCACGAGCCCCATCACAGGTTGAACGTTTCCTCAAACTCGTGTGACGGCCGTTCAAACGGATGTCCAAACGGCTGTTCGTGCGACGCTGGTCGGATGACCGACCAGCCTCTGCTCGTGATCATCGACGCCGCCAACGTCGTCGGCTCCGTCCCCGACGGCTGGTGGCGCGACCGCCGGGGTGCCGCGGAGCGGCTGCGGGACCGGCTCGCCCTGGACGGACTGCCCGAGCACGAGGGTCCGGTGGAGCTGGTCCTCGTGGTGGAGGGCGCTGCCAAGGGTGTGGAGTCCGTCCCCGGTGTACGGGTCGTGGAGGCACCCGGCAGCGGCGACGACCGCATCGTGGAGGTGGTGGCCGAGGCCGGTGACCGCCCTGTCCTGGTCATCACGGCGGACCGTGAACTGCGGCGCAGGGTGACCGAGTCGGGCGCGGAGGTGGCGGGCCCGCGGACGGTACGGGGGCCGACCTGAGCGGGCGCGCGACCGGTGGGCCGGGGCAGCGGGGCCGCGCCGCACACCCGGGCTCGCCGCACCCGCTCAGGATCAGTCCGGCGGCCCCGTGCGGGCGTACAGCACCGCCCCGTCCACCGTGCCCGCCTCCTCGTAGCCCTCGGCCAGCAGCCGGCGCAGCGAGCGGACCCGGTCGGGGGTGTAAGGCTTTCCCCGGGAGTCGTCGACGACGAGGGCCGGTGGGTGGGCTGTCAGCTCCGCGCGGAACACCGGCCAGGCGCCCTCGACGGCGTACTTCTCGCCGACCTGGGGACCGTCGCGGCCCCCGCTGTAGTTGGTGAGGAGCCCGGCGGTCAGATAGCGGCTGGCGGGGGTCCGGTTCGCCAGCCAGTACGTCTCCGGGTGTATGCCCCACACGAGGACGCGGTCCCCGGGATCCGTACGGTGGTCCAGGGCGGCGGCGAGGCGCTGGGCGTGGCCGAGTTCGGGGCGTGGCGCGAGCAGGCCCCAGGCCAGGAACAGCGCGCAGCAGCAGGCCGAGGCGAGGACGGCGGTCATCAGGCGGTCGCGGGGCAGGACCTGGAGCGCGGCCGTCGCCAACAGGGCCACGGACGGGATGAGTTGCAGGTAGTAGTGGCCGAAGAAGTGGAAGCCGACCAGGACCGCCACCGCCGACGAGGCTAGCCACAGCCAGAGTTCGGCCGCGCCGGTGCGGGCCACGCGCAGCGCCCGCAGGATCGGCGGGATCAGGCCCGCGCAGGCCGCCGCGAGGATCCCCGTGTTGGTCAACCCCCGTGACAGGACGTGGAGTTCGGAGCCCGTGAAGGAGACATAGGAGCCCGAACCGGTGACCGTCCAGAACAGGAAACCCGCCGGGGAGGTGAGCAGCGCCGCGCCGAGGACCGGGGCGACCACGCCAACTCCCAGCCAGAGCAGGCCTCTTCGGGAGGTCGTCTCCTGTCGCCACAGCATCCAGAGCACCGGCACGAGCACCACCCCGCCGGTCTGCTTGGTGAGGAAGGAGCAGGCCACGGCCACCCCCGCGGCGCCCCAGCGGCGCCGGTCGGCGCACCACATCGCGGCCGTCGTGCAGGGCAGTATGAAGACCTCGAAGGTCGCCGCCTGCGCGTCCTCGGGGTTGAGCCCGATCGAGACCAGCACGTACAGCACCCCGGCCGTGCGCCCGGCCGGATCCCCCCAGCGGCGCCGGGCCAGCGAGGCCAGCAGCACGGCGGTCGACAGCTGGGCCACGATCGCGAGGACCCGCACCGACGTCAGCGAACCGGAGCCGAACACCGCGAACGCCGCCTCGTACAGCCACGGCACGAGCGGCGGTTTGCGGTCCACGACGGTCTCGTACAGCTCTCCCCCGCCCGCCAGTATCCGCGCCTGTACGGCGAGATAGCCCTCGTCGGGGTTCCACAGCGGCCGTACGAAGGAGGGGGCCCGGGTGAGGCAGACGAGCACCCCGAGGACGGGCAGCAGCCGTCTCCAGTAGCCGGGGCCCGACATCCGTGACGCGGCTACGGAGCGTGGTGTTTCCAGGAGCCCGGCGAGCATACGGTGCACGCTATCCGCCCCCGCGGTCTCCACCGATGCGGGACATACGGGGCCGGAGCATCAATAGGGGCCGATCACTGGGTGTTGGGGCGCGGCGGGTGCACCGCGGCCTCGGTCGTCTCCTCGCGCCGCTCGAGACGGCTGTGCGAGCGGCCGTACAGGAAGTAGACGACGAAGCCGATCACCATCCAGATCGCGAACCGCAGCCAGGTCTCGGCGGGCAGGTTGAGCATCAGCCAGAGCGAGGCGAGGACGGAGACGATCGGGACGAGCGGGACCAGCGGGGTGCGGAAGGAGCGGTGCAGGTCGGGGCGGGTGTGGCGGAGGATGACGACGCCGATCGCGACGACGACGAAGGCGAAGAGCGTACCGATGTTGACCAGTTCGGCCAGTTCGCTGAGGCTGGTGAAGCCCGCCACGATCGCGATGATCACGCCGAGCAGGATGGTCGGCCGGTGCGGGGTGCGGAACCTCGGGTGGACCCGGGAGAAGAACCGCGGCAGCAGTCCGTCGCGGCTCATCGCGAAGAAGACCCGGGTCTGGCCGAGCAGCAGGATCATGCAGACCGTGGTCAGACCGACGGCGGCGCCGAAGCTGATGACACCCGCGTACCAGGGGTGCCCGGTCGCCTTGAAGGCGTCGGCGAGCGGGGCGTCGATGGACAGCCGGTCGTACCTCTGCATGCCCGTGACAACGATCGACACGGCCACGTAGAGAGCGGTGCAGATGAAGAGCGAGCCCATGATGCCGCGCGGCATGTCCCGCTGCGGGTTCTTGGTCTCCTCGGCGGCCGTCGCCACCACGTCGAAGCCGATGAAGGCGAAGAAGACGACGGAGGCGGCGGTGAAGATGCCCATCACACCGAAGTTGGTGGGTGTGTAGCCGAAGATGAGCTGGACGAGCGGGGCATTGAGACTGCTGCCCGCCTCCTGGGCCTGCACCTTGGGGATGAAGGGCGTGTAGTTGTCGCCCACGATGAAGAAGGCGCCCGCGATGATCACGATCATCACGACGGTGACCTTGACGGCGACCACGACCGTGGTGACGCGGGCCGAGAGCTTCACGCCGATGACCAGGATCGCCGTGAGCACCAGCACCAGCGCGGCGGCGAGGATGTCGAAGCCGAACCCGGCGGCCCCCTCACGCCCGCTGAGATAGCCCGGCAGATGCCAGCCCGCGTTGTCCAGGAGCGAGCGCACATACCCCGACCAGCCGACGGCCACCACCGCCGTACCGAGCGCGAACTCCAGCACCAGGTCCCAGCCGATGATCCAGGCGGGCAGCTCACCGAGCGAGGCGTACGCGAAGGTGTACGCGGACCCCGCCACCGGGACCGTGGAGGCGAACTCCGCGTAGCACAGCGCCGCCAGGGCACAGACGACACCCGCGACGACGAACGCCAGCGAGACCGAGGGTCCCGCGTTCTCCTTGGCGACCTTGCCGGTGAGGACGAAGATGCCGGTGCCGATGATGACACCGACGCCGAAGACGGTGAGATCCAGAGCCGACAGCGACTTCTTGAGTGCGTGCTCCGGCTCCTCAGTGTCCAAGATCGACTGTTCGACCTTCTTCGTCCTGAAGAGGGTGCTGCTCACGGGCCTACCTCCACGCTTGGTGTCCTCGACATGATCGAGGGGGCGTGCACCGCGCATGCCCGGGTACGGTCGAATTAACGCAAATGGGCCGGTTTCGCCACCCGTGCGGGGTGGCGAAACCGGCCCAACGGACCTGCGTTCGACCGTGGTACGTCAGTCGCGGGCGGGCTCCACCGAGTCCACCGCCTGCGCGGCGGCCCCCGGGAAGCGGCCGTCGAGCTTGGAGACGAGACCGGTGACCTGACGGGCGATGTCCGGTGCGGTCAGGCCGATCTCCGCCATGACCTCGGCGCGCGAGGCGTGGTCGAGGAAGCGCGGCGGGATGCCGAAGTCGCGCAGCGGGACGTCGACGCCCGCGTCCCGCAGCGCCTGCGCGATCGTCGAGCCGACGCCGCCGACCCGGGAGTTGTCCTCGACGGTGACGACCACGCGGTGCTGCTCGGCGAGCGGGGCCATGGCCTCGTCGACCGGCTTGACCCAGCGCGGGTCGACGACGGTCGTGGAGATGCCCTGCTGGTCGAGGAGGCCGGCGATCTCCAGGCACATCGGCGCGAGGGCGCCGACGGAGACGAGGAGCACGTCGGGCGCGTCGGTGCCCGGCTCACGCAGCACGTCCATGCCGCCGATCCGGCCCACCGCGGGCACCGCCGGACCCACCGCGCCCTTGGAGAAGCGGACCACGGTCGGCGCGTCGGTCACGTCGACGGCCTCGCGCAGCTGGGCACGGACCTGGTCGGCGTCACGCGGCGCGGCGAGCCTGAGGCCCGGCACGACCTGAAGGATCGACATGTCCCACATGCCGTTGTGCGAGGCGCCGTCGGTACCGGTGACGCCCGCGCGGTCCAGCACGAACGTCACGCCGCACTTGTGCAGGGCCACGTCCATCAGGACCTGGTCGAAGGCACGGTTGAGGAAAGTCGCGTAGACGGCGAAGACGGGGTGCAGTCCGCCGGTCGCCAGGCCCGCCGCCGACACGGCGCCGTGCTGCTCCGCGATGCCGACGTCGTAGACCCGTTTGGGGAAGGCCTTGGCGAACTTGTCGAGGCCGACCGGCTGGAGCATCGCGGCCGTGATGGCGACCACGTCCTTGCGCTCCTGGCCGAGCTTGACCATCTCCTCGCCGAAGACGGAGGTCCAGTCGGCGCCCGACGAGGCGATCGGCAGGCCCGTGTCGGGGTGGATCTTGCCGACGGCGTGGAAGCGGTCCGCCTCGTCCTGCAGGGCGGGCTGGTAGCCGCGGCCCTTCTCGGTGAGGCAGTGCACGATGACCGGGCCGCCGAAGCGCTTGGCGCGGGCCAGCGCCGACTCCAGGGCCTCGATGTCGTGACCGTCGATCGGGCCGACGTACTTCAGGCCCAGGTCCTCGAACATGCCCTGCGGGGCGATGAAGTCCTTGAGGCCCTTCTTGGCGCCGTGCAGGGTCTCGTAGAGCGGCCTGCCGACGACCGGCGTGCGCTCCAGGAGGTCCTTCCCACGGGCGAGGAAGCGCTCGTAGCCGTCCGTGGTGCGCAGGGTCGCCAGGTGGTTCGCGAGGCCGCCGATCGTGGGGGCGTACGAACGCTCGTTGTCGTTGACGACGATGACCAGGTGGCGGTCCTTGGCGTCCGCGATGTTGTTGAGTGCCTCCCAGGCCATGCCGCCGGTGAGAGCGCCGTCACCGATGACGGCGACCACGTGGTCGTTCCTGTCGAGCACCTCGTTGGCCTTCGCCAGACCGTCGGCCCAGCCGAGGACCGTGGAGGCGTGCGAGTTCTCGATCACGTCGTGCTCGGACTCGGCCTGCGAGGGGTAGCCGGACAGGCCGCCCTTCATCTTCAGCTTCGAGAAGTCCTGACGGCCGGTGAGCAGCTTGTGGACGTAGGACTGGTGACCGGTGTCCCACAGCACCCTGTCTTTCGGCGACTCGAAGACGCGGTGCAGGGCGATGGTGAGCTCCACGACACCGAGATTGGGGCCGAGGTGGCCGCCTGTCTTGGAGACCGCGTCGACGAGAAAGGTCCTGATCTCGCCGGCCAGCTGGTCCAGCTGCTCCAGGCTGAGCCGGTCCAGATCGCGCGGTCCCGTGATGCGGGTCAGCAGCGGCACCCGTGCCTCCTTGCAGTAGAGCTGTTCGAGCTTTGCCGGGCCTGTCGAGTCTAATGTTCCGCCAGGACATGACTGTGCCCGGCACCGCCATTGGTACCGGGCACAGGTCAAAGGGGGCTGCGTGCAGCGCGCCCCTCAGGGGCGCGGGGAACTGCGCGACCAGCCACAGCCGGCCCGCAGCTTCCCTGCAAACCGCTACGCGCGCCCCGCGGTCTTCTGCGTCTTGCGGGTGACGGCGTCGATGACGACCGTGGCGAGAAGCACACCACCGGTGATCATGTACTGGATCGGCGACGCGATGCCCTGCAGCGCCAGACCGTACTGGATGGACACGATCACCAGCACACCCAGCAGCGCGTTCCACGTACGACCGCGACCACCGAAGAGGCTCGTACCACCGATGACCGCGGCGGCGATCGCGTTCATCAGAAGGTCACCGGCGCCCGCGCCCTGGTTGGCGGAGGCGATCTTCGAGGCGATGAACAGACCGCCGATGGCGGCGAACGTACCGGAGATCGCGAAGACCGAGATCCGGACCATCTCCACGTTGATACCGGCACGCCGGGAGGCCTCGACGCTGCCACCGAGCGCGAAGATCTTCCGGCCGTACGCGGTCCGGCGCAGCACGAAGTCCGTGATCAGCAGCACCGCGATGAAGATCACCACGGCGAGCGGAAGGCCCTTGTACTGGTTGTAGGTGATCGCCACGGCGAAGGCGACGACCGCCAGCAGCGCGGTGCGCAGGATGGTCTCGCTCAGCGGCCGGGACGGCACACCCGCGGCCTCGCGGCGCTTGTTGCCGTAGAAGGAGCTGAGGAAGAACACGGCGGTGACGCCGATGGCAAGCGCGTAGGCGGCGGCGACATCGGTGAAGTAGTAGCTGGTCAGCTTGGCGACGAGGCCGTTGCTGTCCAGGTTGATGGTGCCGTTGCTGCCCAGGATCTGGAGCATGAAGCCGTTCCAGAACAGCAGACCCGCCAGGGTGACGGCGAAGGCCGGCACACCGATGCGCGCGAACACGAAGCCGTGGAGCGCGCCCGCGACCGTGCCCGTGAGGATGGCCAGCACGAAAGCCAGATACTCGTTCATGCCGTGCGTGACGTTCAGCACCGCGAACGCGGCGCCGGCGACACCGGAGACCGAACCGACCGACAGGTCGATCTCACCGAGCAGCAGTACGAAGACGATACCGACGGCGATCATGCCCGTGCCGACCATGGCGACGGAGATGTCGGACAGGTTGCCCGCGGTGAGGAAGTTGGAGTTCAGGCTCTGGAAGATGATCCAGATGATGACCAGGCCGAGGACGACCGGGATGGAACCCAGGTCACCGGCCTTCATCTTGCGCTTGAACTCGGAGGCGTAGCCCGCGAAGCCCTGCTCGCGCACGAGGAGCCGGGGGTCGACCGCGGTGACCGCCGCGGCGGCCGCCTCGGGGTTCTCCACGACGTGGTCCTCGGGGGTCTCAGAGGTCTTGTCGATGCTCACTTCTGAGCCTCCCCATTGCTGCGCGCCGCACGACGGGTCACGGCGTTCTCCGTGGCGCCCGTGATGGCGGAGATGATCTCTTCCTGCGAGGTCGACTTGACCTCGAAGATGCCGTTGTTGCGCCCGAGGCGCAGGACGGCGACCTTGTCGGCCACGGCCTTCACATCCGCCATGTTGTGGCTGATGAGGATGACAGCGTGACCGCGCTCGCGCAGCCGCTCGACGAGGTCGAGCACCTGGGCGGTCTGCTCGACACCGAGGGCCGCGGTGGGCTCGTCGAGGATGACGAGCTTGGGCTCGCCCAGCATCGAACGGGCGATCGCCACGGTCTGGCGCTGACCGCCGGAGAGCGAGGCGATCGGGATGCGGACGCTAGGGATACGGATGGACAGCGTGTCCAGCAGCTCGCGGGAGCGGCGCTCCATCTCGACCTCGTCCAGGATGCCGCGCTTCTTCAGCTCCCGGCCCAGGTAGAGGTTGCCGACGACGTCGATGTTGTCGCACAGCGCCAGGTCCTGGTACACGGTCGCGATACCGAGGCCCTGGGCGTCTTGCGGCTTGTTGATGTGGACGGTCTTGCCGTCCCACTCGATGGCGCCCTCATCGATGGGGTGCACGCCGGCGATCGTCTTCACCAGCGTGGACTTTCCGGCGCCGTTGTCGCCCACCAGGGCGACCACTTCACCGGCGTGGACCTCAAGCTCTACATCGGTGAGCGCCTGGACGGCACCGAATCGCTTGGAGACCCCGCGCAACGCCAGGACAGGCGTAGCGGACACGTGAACCATCTCCTTCGCCGCCTGACCCGGCGGGAGGTTGTGCAGAAGTTTGTGGAGGGGGTGTTCCGTCCGGCGCCCCGCCCTAGCTTTGCGGGGCTGATGGATGCGGGGCGCCGGAGGGGCTTCGATGACGCAAGTCCCGTACGGAAATTCAAGAACGAATTCCCGTACGTGGATAGAGACTTGCGGCGGCTACTTCAGTTGCTCGGACTACTTGATGCCGAGCGCGTCGCACTTGGCCTTGTAGGCGCTCGTGCAGATGTCGCTCACCGTGTAGACGCCGTCCTTGAGGACGGTGTCCTTGATGTTGTCCTTGGTCAGCGAGACGACCGCGACGATGACCGAGGGGATCGCCTTGTCGGTCGGGCTGTCGACCTTGTCCTTGGCGACGGTGTCGAGCGACTTGCCCTGGGCGAGCGAGACGGCCATCTCGGCGGCGGCGTCGGCCTCGGGGGCGTACGGCTTGTAGACGCTCATGAACTGCTCACCGGCGATGATGCGCTGCACACCCGCGAGCTCGGCGTCCTGACCGGTGACCGGGACGGAGATGCCGGCGGCCTTGAGGGCGGTGATGATACCGCCGGCCATGCCGTCGTTGGCGGAGTAGACGCCGATGACGTTCTTCTTGCCGAGGGCGGAGATGGCGCCCTCCATGTTGGCGTTGGCGTTCTCCGGCTTCCAGTCCTTGGTGTCGTACTCCTTGCCGATGTTCACCTTGCCGTCGAGGACGGAGTGGGCACCGGCCTTGAACTGGGCGGCGTTCGGGTCGGTGGACGACCCGTTCATCATCACGATCTTGCCGGACTTGGCCTTGGAGCCGAGCGCGGTGAGGAGCGCCTGGCCCTGGGTCTTGCCGACGGTCGTGTTGTCGAACGACGTGTAACCGCTGATCGGACCCTGCGCGAGACGGTCGTAGGCGACGACGGGGATGCCGGCGTCCTTGGCCTTCTGGACCGAGTTCTTGATGGCCGCGGAGTCCACAGCGTCGACGATGAGGACGTCCACCTTGTCGGTGATCATCGTCTCGACCTGCTGGGCCTGCGTGGTGGCGTCCTGCTTGGCGTTGGCGTACTGGACCGTGCCCTTGCCGTTCGTAAGCTCCTTGACCTTCTTCTCGATCAGCGGCTTGTCGAACTTCTCGTAACGCGCGGTCTGGTTCTCGGGAAGGAGCAGGCCGACCTTGATCGCGTCGCCCTTCTTGGCGGAGCTGGAGCTGTCGCTCTTGCCGCCGGACTCCTTGGCACTGCCACAAGCAGCCAGCGAAACGGCCATCGCACCAGCGGCAACGGCAAACGCGGCACGACGCATACGCGTGTTCACTCTTGAAACCTCCCTGACGAGGCCGCGTCGTTGCGGCCGAGGTGGCTGGAAGTCAACTCGGCCACGCGTGCGACGTCAAGAAGTAAATACTTAACGAGATGGCAACGGTGCCATGCGTTCTCTAAGTGAAGGCAGGGGTGGCCGCAGACAGCGATCCGTCCAAAAGGGTCGAATCGCCCATCTCGCTGAGCGCGAGAGCAAGGGCCCCGAGCACCTCCGCACGGCCGCCAAGTGCCCCTGGCAGCACCGAGAGTTGACGCGCGGCACTGGGGATCGCGTACCGGCCGACCGACTCCCTGATGGGTCCGAGAACGAGCTCCCCGGCCTCGGCGAGGTCGCCACCGAGAACCACCCGACTCGGGTTCAGCAGATTGCAGAGATTCGCGACTCCGCTTCCGATGTGACGTCCGACATCGGCGATCACCCGACGGCAGCCCGGATCGCCCTCGCGGGCCAGCCTGACGACGCCTTCCATGGTCAGGTCCGTGCCGTGACTGGACTGCAGAAGCGGCAGCACATAGCGCGCCGCCGCAAAGGTCTCCAGGCAGCCCCGGTTGCCACAGCGACAGACGGGGCCGGATTCATCAAGAGTAATATGCCCGATTTCGCCCGCAGTGCCGCCAGGCCCGCGGTAGATCTTGCCGTCGATCACCAGGCCGGCGCCGACACCGCTCGCGACCTTGATGTAGGCCAGGTCCTTGACCCCGCGCCCACTGCCCCAGACCAGCTCGCCGAGCGCACCCAGGTTGGCGTCGTTGTCCACGTACACGGGCACGCCGAGCCGCCCCCGCAGCTCCTCGGCGGGCTTCGCGCCGGTCCAGCCCGGCAGGATCGCGGTGGACCCCAGGGTCCCCGACTCCACGTCGATGGGACCGGGCACGCCGAGCCCCACACCCGCGATCTTGGACCGGTCCACGCCGGTCGCCGCGATCAGGCGGCTGACCAGCTCCTCCGCCCGGTCGAAGCCCTGTGCGGCGCTCGCGTCCACGTCCAGCGGCTCGGACTCCTCGGCCAGCACCTGGTGGGCGAGGTTCCCGACCGCGACGCGCAGATGCGTATGGCCGAAGTCGACGCCGATGACGATGCCGGCGTCACCGCTCAGGGACACGCTGCGGGCCCTGCGGCCACCCGCCGAAGTGGGGGTGACCTCGACCGTTCCGCCGTCCTTGAGCTCCCGGACGATATTGGAAACGGTCGCGGCGGAGAGGCCCGTCGTCCTCGCGATCTCCGCTTGCGTGAGCGAACCGGCAAGGCGCACCGCACGTACGACGCGCTCCAGATTGGCTCGGTGCAGCGACGACTGCGACCCCGGAGTCTCCACGACGACCTCCCGCGTACGAGGCCGCCACGATGAGGCCCCGCCTATGTCCAACTAGTGAACTCTAAGCTGAGCTGTTTGGGTTACCTCCCGTCAAGAGGTTGAGCTGCATCCGGCGCGGATGAGCACACGTGTGCGGGACAGACTGTGGCGTAGATCCTTCTATGGCCCAGGTCACACCCCGACTGATTACAAGTTGTCACCGCCCCCGACCTACAAGATCAAGACCACGACGCCGCCACGCCGGGCGTGGCTCCCGCGGAACCTCTCCCTGCGGGTGGAGCCGTTTGCGGGGAGATCGAGGAAATGCGGGACCGAGCAGGCGGGGACGCCTAGGCGGGGCCGAATATGTGTAGCCGAGTATGTGGAGCCGAATGTGCGGGACCGAGGCCGAATGTGCGGGACCGAGTACGTGTAATCCCCTCCGCGGATTCGGAGGGGATTACGTAGGGAGGGCATTACGTACGTAGGGAGGGCATTACGTACGTAGGGAGGGCATTACGCAGGGGATTACGTGCTCCGGGGAGTTCTCGGCGTTCGACGGCTTTGGCCGTCACCTCGCTCGGCCTACTTGAGAGCCCCCGCCGTCAGCCCCTGGACCACCTGTCGCTGGAAGATGATGTACGCGGCCAGCACGGGGAGCATGGCCATCACCAGGCCCGCGAAGAGGCCCGACCAGTCGCCCTTGTAGCCCTGGCTGGTCGCCAGCTCGACGAGGCCCTGGGAGAGGACCTTCTTGTCGGGATCGGTGTTCAGCACCGTCGGGAGCATGTACTGGTTCCACTGGCCCAGGAAGTTGAAGATCCCGACGCTGACGAGACCCGGCTTGGCCATCGGCAGCATGATCTGGAAGAAGGTCCTGGTGTGCGAGGCGCCGTCGACGAACGCCGCCTCGGCGATCGAGGTCGGCAGTGTCCTGAAGAACGAGGTCAGGAAGAAGACCGTGAACGGCAGCGAGTAGGCGATGTAGACGAGGATCAGACCCGGCAGCGTGTTCAGCAGACTCATGTTGTTCAGGACGTAGAACAACGGCACCAGGGCCAGCATGATCGGGAAACTCATTCCTCCGACGAAGAGGAAATAAATGAAACGGTTGCCCGGGAACTCGAATCGGGCGAGGACGTACGCCGCCATCGAGCCGAGCACGAGCGTACCGGCCAGCGAGAATCCCACCACGATGAGCGTGTTGCCGAAGTAGTCGCTCATGTGCGCCTGCGACCACGCGCGCGACCAGTTGTCGAAGTGCAGTTTGTCCGGCAGCGACCAGGGCGAACTGAAAATGGAGTCGTCGTCCTTGAAAGACGTCATCACCGCCCACAGCAGGGGCAGTACGACCATGATCGCCCAGATGATGAGAATGCCGTGCGAGAAGGCGTTGAGGACGCCGCCCTCACTGCTCTTCGCCTTCTGCGGCGGCGCCTTCTCCTTCGCCACCAAAGGACGGTCCTCGACCGGTTCCGCGGGCGGCGGGATGTCAGTGGTCTTCATGCTAGAACTCCAACCGCTCGCGCCGGCCCAGTCGCATCACGATCGCCGCGAACAGCAGCGTGACGATGAGGAGCGCGACACCGATCGTGGTGGCGTAGGCGGCGTTCGCGTCACGGAACGCCGATTGGTACACGTACAGCGGAAGGACCGTGGTCGAGTAGTCGGGGCCGCCGGGGCCCACGGTCATGATCTGCACGGCGGCGAACGCCTCGGCGCCGAGCGCCAGGATCCCCATGTACACCCAGCCCGACTGCACGGTGTCCCAGAGCAGCGGAAGGGTGATCTTGAAGAAGGTGGTGGCGCGGCTCGCGCCGTCGAGCAGCGCGGCCTCGTAGAAGTCCTTCGGAATCGACGCCATGCCCGCCGAGAACAGCACGACGAAGAACCCGACCGTGCTCCACAGCAGCACCGCCATCACACACCACAGGGCGAGGTTCGGGTCGCCCAGCCAGTCCGGCTGGACGCTGCCGAGGCCGATGGCCTTCAACGTCCCGTTGATGACGCCGTCGTTGGGGTTGTAGGCGAATTGGAAAAGCAGGGAGACGATCGCGATCGACAGCACCTGTGGGAAGAAATAGGCGATTTTGTAGAATCCCGAACCGCGCACTCCGGTGATGGCGGCGCCTTTTCGACGCCGCCCACCGACATTGAGCATGAAGGCGAAGAAGAGCGCGAGGCCCAGCGTCACCAGCGGCAGCAGCAACGCGAACACCAGACTGTGCTGCAACGACTTCCAGAAGATGTCGTCGTGCAGCATTCTGGTGTAGTTGGCGAAACCGACCATCTTGAAGTCGGGGCTCAGACCGGTCCAGTCCGTGAACGAGTAGTAGATGGCCTGGACGAAGGGCCAGATCACGAAGATCGCGTACAACGCCAAGGGGGCCACCAAGAACCCCACAATGAACCGGTACTTGCCGTGTTGCATGGTTACCGACCCCGATCGTTTCGCGGATGCCGCCGCCGGCGACGCGTGGACACGCGCCGCTACTGGTGCTTGTAGTGCTTGATGGACTGGTCCTTGGCCGCCGCGTCCGCGTAGCCCTGGATCTTCTTGATGGCCTCGGCCGGGGTCAGCCGCCCTGCCATCATCTCGCCGAGACCGGCGACACCGATCTGCTCCTTCTGCAGCTTCACGTACCAGTCCTGGAGCCGCGGGTTGACCACGTTGGTCCCGGCCTTCTCCAGGGCCGCGACACCGGACTTGAGGCCCGGCGTCAGCGTGATGCCGTCGGTGCCGCCGTTGTAGGCGGTCAGCGACTTCACCTGGCTGGTGAAGTTCTTCGACGAGGCCTCGCTGAGCATGATGCGCAGCTGCTCCATGCCGCCCTCGGGGTTGTTCGCCTTGGCCGGCACGATGAACGGCTCGCCGCCGGAGGCCCAGATGGTGCCGAACGGCATCTTGTCGGAGCTGTCCAGGCCGGTCGGGCCGCTGACGGCCAGGTTGAAGTCCTTCGGGATGACGTTCGCGGACTCGTTCTCCACCCAGGAACCGTTCGGGATGAAGAGCGCCTTGCCCTTGGCCCAGGCGGTCTGCGACTGGATGTGGTCGATGCCCGGGGTGCCCTGGAGGATGTAACCCTTCTTGTAGAGCTCGTAGTACGCCTCGAACGCGGACTTGACGGCCGGGTCCTTCCAGGCGTTGGGCTCCAGGTTGTCGATCTTGTCGAGAACCTCACGGCCACCGATCTTGGCGATGAAGGGGTAGAGCGAGAACGGCAGGTAGTACGGGTACTTGCCCGCGTACGTCCAGCCGGCCATGCCCTTCTTCTTCGCCTTCTCGCACAGCGCGAGCATCGCGTCCCAGGTCTCGGGGTACGTCGCGTCGAGCTTGTCGAGGGCGGTCTGCGAGTACCAGACGCCGTAGACGGTGTACGCGTAGTACATGATCCAGACCGGCGCGCCGTCGAACTGGCCCATCTCGACGATGCCGGGGCGCAGCGTGTCGCGGACCTTCTTCGACGGGTCGTCGATGGACGGAGCGTCGAGGAGCGGAGTCAGGTCGGTGAGCTGCTTCTTGCCGACGAGCACGCCCATGTCCATCTGCTGGGCGCCGGAGTTGTCGATCAGGTCCGGCGGGGTGCCGCCGTTGAACTTGGGCTGCAGTTCGGACTGGATCTTCTGGGTCGCATGGAAGTTGACCTTGGCCTTCGGGTAGGCCGTCTTGTACTGGGCGTTGGCGTCGATCGCGTACTTCGTACCGAATCCGCCGTCGAAGATGACGACGGCGAGCGGGGCCGTCTCGTTGACGCCCAGCGGGTTCTTCGCGGTCTTCTTGCCGGCCTTGGCCTTGTCACCGGAACCGCTGTCGCTGCTCGCACAAGCGGACAAAAAGCTCATCGTCGGTACGGAAATCAGGCCGAGCGCCGCGGACCGCTTGATCAGGTCACGGCGTCCGACACCCTCGGTGTTGCTGTTCTCGGCGGAAGTGGATCCCATGCTCAAGTCCTCGCCTTCTCCAGGACTCAGGCGGTGAACCGGATCCTCCCCGGCACCGCGGTTAGGTCAAGCTGGGGTCGTGCGTGAGGGATTCAGTCGGTCAACGCGGCGATCCCTGCCCGTCACACTGGCCGCCGACGCCCGATTCCCCCCGGGACGTGCCTGCCCGCGGCCGTCGATCGGCTGGGCGGGTGCCGACAGGTATAGTCCACTTCACGTCAACGGAGCAAGATCGAAAGCGGGTTTACCCGCGGGTCTTTTCCGAGTTGAGACCTCGCGGAAATGTGGCGCGTCCGCGACTTCCCCGCGGGAAGATCGACAGGGCACCAATCTCCCACCATGGGAGTAATGCGCAGCTCGTCGCACGATATTCACCCCGGACACCACACCCAACACCCTTGACACACTGACAACTTGACTCCCTACTGGTCCTTGCGCAGCAAATCTGACAACGTTGTCCAGGGCCAGGGAGGGTGCTCGCGCATGCAGCACAGAGCTCGGTACAGACGGAGTTCTTCGGCTCGACTCAGATGGAGTTCCTCAACGATAATGGGGGTGGTAGCGCTTTCTCTGGTAGTGGCCTCGCAGGGCACCGCGATTGCCCTTCCGGCCCAAACGGCGTCCACCGATCGCGAGTTCGCGTCCTCGTTCGAATCAGGCGATCCGGCACCGACCTGGCTCAACACGGTGGACACCGGAGCAGACGGGGCAAAGCGCGCGTCGGGCGTCGACGGCGGCTACAGCACCGGCATCCCGGGCAATGTCACCGACCACGTCACGGACGTCGGCGCGAGCGGCGAGAACACCGGCGCGGGCGAGGTGAAGGAGAACCTCGTCGACGGCGAGTCGAGCACCAAGTGGCTGACCTTCGAGCCGACCGGCTGGGCGGAGTTCGACTTCGACGCCCCGGTCAAGGTGGTCACGTACGCGCTGACGTCGGCCAACGACCACGACGAGCGCGACCCCCAGGACTGGACCCTCCAGGGCTCCACGGACGGCAAGGACTGGAAGAGCCTCGACACCCGTTCCGGTGAGTCCTTCGGCGAGCGGTTCCAGACGAAGTCGTACGACATCGCGAGCCCCGTCGAGTACCAGCACTTCCGGCTCGACGTCACCAAGAACAACGGCGGCGACATCCTCCAGCTCGCCGACGTCCAGTTCTCGACGGGCCAGAGCGACGATCCGACACCCAAGGACATGCTCTCGCTGGTGGACCGGGGCCCGAGCGGCTCCCCCACCGCGAAGGCCGGCGCGGGCTTCACTGGCAAGCGGGCCCTGCGCTACGCCGGTACGCACAAGGCGGACGGCCGGGCGTACTCGTACAACAAGGTCTTCGACGTCAACGTGGGCGTCGGGCGCGACACCGAGCTGTCGTACCGGATCTTCCCGTCGATGGCGGACGGTGACCGGGACTACGACGCCACGAACGTGTCGGTGGACCTGGCGTTCACGGACGGCACCTATCTGAGTGACCTGAACGCGGTCGACCAGCACGGGTTCGCGCTGACGCCGCAGGGACAGGGCGCGGCCAAGGTGCTGTACGTCAACCAGTGGAACAACGTCGCCTCGCGGATCGGTTCGGTCGCGGCCGGGAAGACCGTCGACCGGATACTCCTCGCGTACGACTCCCCCCAGGGGCCGGCGAAGTTCCGCGGCTGGCTGGACGACGTGGCGCTGAAGACCGTGGCCCCCGAGAAGCCCAAGGCGCATCTGGCCGACTACGCGCTGACGACCCGCGGCACCAACTCCAGCGGCGGCTTCTCTCGCGGCAACAACTTCCCGGCGACGGCTCTCCCCCACGGCTTCAACTTCTGGACGCCGGTCACCAACGCGAGCTCGCTGAGCTGGCTGTACGACTACGCGCGCGCCAACAACGCGGACAACCTGCCGACCATCCAGGCGTTCAGCGCGAGCCACGAGCCGAGCCCCTGGATGGGCGACCGGCAGACCTTCCAGGTGATGCCCTCGGCCGCCTCCGGCACCCCGGACACCGGCCGCACCGCCCGCGCACTCGCCTTCCGGCACGAGAACGAGACCGCGCGCCCGTACTACTACGGGGTGACCTTCGAGAACGGTCTCAAGGCGGAGATGGCGCCCACCGACCACGCGGCGGCCCTGCGCTTCACCTATCCGGGTGAGGACGCGAGTGTGCTCTTCGACAACGTGACCGAGCAGGCGGGCCTCACGCTGGACAAGGACAACGGGATCGTCACCGGGTACTCGGACGTGAAGTCCGGGCTGTCGACGGGCGCGACCAGGCTCTTCGTCTACGGGGTGTTCGACGCGCCGGTGACGGACGGCGGCTCGTCCGGCGTCAAGGGGTACCTGAAGTTCAAGCCCGGCGCCGACCACACGGTCACCCTGCGCCTGGCGACCTCTCTCATCAGCATCGACCAGGCGAAGGACAACCTGCGCCAGGAGATCCCCGACGGCACGTCGTTCGGGACGGTCAAGGAGCGGGCGCGCAAGACGTGGGACAAGCTGTTCGGCAGGGTCGAGGTCGAAGGCGCGACGCCGGACCAGCTGACCACGCTGTACTCCAGCATGTACCGGCTGTACCTTTACCCCAACTCGGGCTTCGAGAAGGTCGGTTCGAAGTACCAGTACGCCTCGCCGTTCTCAGCGATGCCCGGTCCTGACACCCCCACCCACACCGGCGCGAAGATCGTCGACGGCAAGGTGTACGTCAACAACGGCTTCTGGGACACCTATCGGACGACCTGGCCGGCGTACTCCTTCCTGACGCCCTCTCAGGCGGGCGAGATGGTCGACGGGTTCGTGCAGCAGTACAAGGACGGAGGCTGGACCTCACGCTGGTCCTCCCCCGGGTACGCGGACCTGATGACCGGGACCTCGTCGGACGTGGCGTTCGCGGACGCGTACGTCAAGGGCGTGAACTTCGACGCGGAGGCGGCGTACGACGCCGCCCTCAAGAACGCGACCGTCGTCCCGCCGGCCTCCGGCGTGGGCCGCAAGGGCATGTCGACCTCCCCCTTCCTCGGCTACACCAGCACCGACACCGGCGAGGGCCTGTCGTGGGCCATGGAGGGATACGTCAACGACTACGGCATCGCCGAGATGGGCCAGGCCCTCTACAAGAGGACCGGCAAGAAGCGCTACAAGGAGGAGTCCGCGTACTTCCTCAACCGGGCCCAGGACTATGTGAACCTCTTCGACTCGAAGGCCGGGTTCTTCCAGGGCCGCGACGCGCAGGGCAACTGGCGCCTCGACTCCTCGAAGTACGACCCGCGTGTGTGGGGCTACGACTACACCGAGACGAACGGCTGGGGGTACGCCTTCACCGCGCCGCAGGACTCACGGGGCCTCGCCAACCTGTACGGCGGCCAGAGCGGGCTGGCCCAGAAGCTCGACGCGTACTTCGCCACCCCCGAGACGGCCTCACCGGACTTCGTGGGCTCCTACGGTGGGGTCATCCATGAGATGACCGAGGCCCGTGACGTACGTATGGGCATGTACGGGCACTCCAACCAGGTGGCCCACCACGTGAACTACATGTACGACGCGGCGGGTCAGCCCTGGAAGACGCAGAAGAACATCCGCGAGGTCCTCTCCCGTCTCTACACCGGCAGCGAGATCGGGCAGGGCTACCACGGCGACGAGGACAACGGCGAGCAGTCCGCCTGGTACCTCTTCTCCTCGCTCGGCTTCTACCCGTTGGTGATGGGCAGCGGCGAATACGCCATCGGCTCCCCGCTGTTCACCAAGGCGACCGTCCACCTGGAGAACGGCAAGGACCTGGTCGTCAAGGCGCCGAGGAACAGCGCGAAGAACCTGTACGTGCAGGGCGTGACGTTCAACGGCAAGCGCTGGACGTCGACTTCGCTCCCCCACTCGCTCATCTCCCGTGGCGGTGTGCTGGAGTTCGACATGGGCTCCAAGCCTTCGTCGTGGGGCACGGGCAAGGACGCGGCGCCCGTGTCGATCACCGAGGACGACAAGGTGCCCACGCCCCGCGCGGACATCCTCAAGGGTGACGGCGCGCTCTTCGACAACACCTCGGCGACGGACGCCACGGTCACCTCGGTCGACCTGCCGACGTCCGCCGCGGCCAAGGGAGTTCAGTACACCCTGACCTCCTCCTCGGACCGCACCAAGGCGCCGGGCGGCTGGGTCCTGCAGGGCTCATCCGACGGCACCACGTGGACCGACCTCGACAAGCGCTCCGGCGAGTCCTTCACGTGGGACAAGCAGACCCGGGTGTTCTCGGTCGCGCATCCGGGCTCGTACACGCACTACCGCCTGGTCCTCGACAGCGAGGCGACGCTCGCGGAGGTGGAACTGCTGGGCTAGCACCCTCATGTGGGCGGGGCGGGCGCGGAGATCACTCTCCGCGCCCGCCCTGCTGTGCCCCCCGGGCTCAGCCGGCCTTGGGCAGCGTGTAGAACTCGTTCGGGTCGCCGGCGAGGGAGGCCTTAATACCGGCGCTCCACTCGTCGGCCAGGACCTCGAAACGGCCGGCCTCCACACCGTCGAGCGCGGTACGGACGACGTCCGCGGGGTCGGTCTTCTCGCCGTCGTAGTGCGCCATCATGTCGGTGTCGGCGGATCCCAGGTGCAGGCCGGTGACCTGGGTCCCCTGGCCGTGCAGTTCGAGGCGGACGGCGTTGGTCAGACTCCATTCGGCGGCCTTCGCGGCACCGTAGGCGTTGGAGTAGTCGTAGGAGAACCAGGACATGGCCGACAGGACGTTGAGGATGGCCCCACCGCCGCCCGCGGCCAGCACCGGAGCGAAGGCGCGGATCATGTCCAGCGTCCCGTAGAAGTGCGTGTCCATCTCCGTGCGGATCGCGTCGAGGTCGCCGGTCACGAGGTTCGCGTACGTGTTGCTGCCCGCGTTGTTGACCAGCAGAGTGACGTCCTGCGCGGTCGCCGCCGCGGCTGCGACCGACGCCGGGTCGGTGATGTCCAGCCGCAGCACCTCCACACCGGGGATGTCGACGAGTTCGGGGGTGCGCGCCGTGGCGTAGACCTTCGCCGCGCCCCGCTCCAGCAACTGCAGGGCGAAGTGACGGCCGATGCCGCGATTGGCGCCGGTGACGAGGGCGGTGGAACCGTGGATCTTCATGCTGACTCCCGTGAGGACTCCGTATCGGGCCGTTCGCGGGCTACGCTAAAACCTGACGTTGACGTCAGAGGCAAGTATGTGTGGCCCGGGTCACCCTCGGCCGGGGTCCGACCGATCCATGAGGAGGGGCGCCATGCGCATCGGGGAGCTGGCCGGCCGGGCGGGCGTGAGCGTGCGGGCGCTGCGCTACTACGAGGAGCAGAACCTGCTCACCTCCGAGCGCAGCCCCAGCGGGCAGCGGCACTATCCCGAGAGCGCGGTCGAGCGCGTCCAGTTGATCCAGCAGCTCTACGCCGCCGGGCTGGCGAGCAAGTCGATCGTGGGCCTGATGCCCTGCGTGGTGACCGGCGAGGTGACACCCGAGCTGCTCGAACGGCTTGAGGCCGAGCGGGATCGCATCGACGCGCAGATCAGCGGCCTCGCCCGGACCCGGGACAAGCTCGACGGCATCATCACCCTGGCCGACGCGTCCGCCCGCGCGGGCCGGCCCTGCCCCCACTGACGAGCGACAGGACCGGCCCTCCTGCGAAGGCCTCAGCTCACCGCGAGGGTGAACACATGCAGGTCGGCGTTGTCCGGCAGCTTGACGCTCCTGACGGTCTTGCCGGACGGGGCCTGGAAGGGCTTGGTGGCGAAGACGTACGTCGCCACCGGGTCCTTGTCGGCGCCCGCGACATTGCGGTACGCGGTCCTGGCGACGATCTCGTTGCCGTACTGGACGGTGCCACCTCCGCCGCCGACGGTCCAGTCGGTGAAGGAGAGGTCGACGGAGTCCGTGCTGCCGTCGGTGTAGGTGACGGTCGCGTGGGTCTGCTGGTTGCCGTTGACCGCGCTGCCGATGAAGGACAACCGGTCGGCCGGGTGGGCGAGTTCGATGGTCTGGGCGGTCGCCGAGGCGTTGTCGGGGCGACCGGCGGGCGAGTCGGGCCAGGTGTAGGTGAGGCCGTCCACGGTGCCCTGGGTGCCGGGGGTCAGGCCTCCGGCGGCGAGGGCCTGACGGGAGTAGCTCCAGCCGCCGCCGTCGTAGTCGGCCTCGTCGTGGTCGCCGGTGTCGTCGGAGACACCGGTGTTGTTGTAGGCGGCCAGGAGAGAGCCGGGCGCCGCGACGGTCAGGGCGACCGGCTGCTCGTACGAGGTGGCGGCCGACGTCACAGTGACCTTGACGTCGTAGAAACCCTGCTGGGCGGTGTCACCGGCGGACAGGGTGATCTCCTGAGTTCCGTCGGTCACGGTGCCCTCGGCGGGGGTCGCGGTCACTCCGGCCGGGGTGTCCACCTTGAAGCGGACCTCGGGGCCGGTGCCGCCGCTCAGCGCGAGGGCACGGATGTCGAGCTTCGTGCTGCCGCCGGGTGCGAGCGTCGCCGCGGTCGGGCCGACACCGATCTGGTACGGCTGCTCGCCCTCCCGGAAGGACGGCGGGGCGGCCGCCGGGTCACTGCCCCAGGTGCGGTTCGGGGTACCGGAGAGGGTGTAGTCGAGCGTCCCGCCGTCGCGGACGAAGGAGGCGGGCAGCCAAGGGCGTTCGCTGGTACGGCCGTCCACCTTCAGCGACTGCACGTACGGGGCGTCCGCGGCGGCGCCGTTCGCCCGGATCTCGATGTCGTTGCCGCCGGGCCGGTTGATCTCCACCCGCGTGAACAGCGGTGAGGCGAGGACGAGTTCGGCGCGGGAAGGAACCTGCGGATACATGCCGAGCGCGGAGAAGACGTACCAGGACGACATCTCCCCGAGGTCGTCGTTCCCGGGGATGCCGCCCGGCTGGGTGGACCACAGCCCGTTCATCGCGGCGCGGACGGTCTCCTGCGTCTTGTAGGGCGCGCCCGCGTAGGCGTACAGGTAGGGCACGTTGATCGACGGCTCGTTGTCCAGCTCCGACTTGTCGCCGCCGCTGCCCGAGAAGGCCCAGCTGCCGTCGGCGTTGTGGAAGAAGGCGTCGAGGCGGTCGAGTGCCTTGTCCCGGCCGCCCATCGCGGCGAAGAGCCCGGCCGGGTTGTGCTGCACCATCCAGGTGTACTGGGCGGCCGTACCCTCCACGAATCCGTTGCCGGTCGCCGGGGTGAAGCCGGTGACCCAGCTGCCGTCCGCCTTGCGGTTGGCGACGTAGCCACCGCTCGGGTCGGCCGCGATGTTGAAGTTGTTCTGCCACCACTGGGAGCGCCGGGCGAAGTCGGCGGCCGTCTGCTTCTTCCCCGCCGCCGTGGCGAGCTGGGAGAGCGCGAAGTCCGCGCCGGACATCTCGAGGGTCTCGGCGGCGCCGCCCCAGGCATTGGACACGGACGGCATGTAGTGCTGCTTGAGGTACTTGTCCAGCGACGGCCGCTGTCCGACGGACAGGACCGGCTTGCCCGAGGAGGAGAGGTCGCCCTCGGTCGGCACGGTCGCCGCCTCGACCAGCGAGTCCAGCGCGTCGCGCAGGTCGAAGTCGGTGCCGCCGAAGGCCCGGATGCCGGCGAGCGCGGTCGGGGACGGGTCGCCGTTCATGACGTGGGTGCCGCTCGCGCCGTGCAGCCAGCGGTCCCAGACGCCGCCGTTCTGCCGGGCGAGTTCGAGCAGCGACTGCGCGATGTCCGAGCCGGTGTCCGGGCTGAGCAGGGTCAGCAGCTGGACCTGGGAGCGGTAGACGTCCCAGCCGGAGAAGGTGCCGTACTGGGCCCGGTGGCCGCGCCCGACGACATGGACCTTGTCGTCGGGGCCCCGGTATCTGCGGTCGGCGTCACTGATGACGTTCGGGTGCAGAAGGGCGTGGTAGAGCGCGGTGTAGAAGGTGGTGCGGTCGGCCTCGCTGCCGCCGCCGACCCTGATCGCGCCGAGCTGGTCGCGCCAGGCGCGGTGGGCGGCGTCCTGGACCGAGGCGAAGGAGCGGGACGGCGGGTTCTCGGCCGCGAGGTTGGCGGCGGCGCCCGCCTGGCTGACGTACGAGATGCCGACCTTGACGTTCACGGGGTCGGTGCCGGGCTCGAACTCCACATAGCCGCCCGCGCCCTTGCCCGCGACGGGACGGCCGCCGCTGGCGAAGCCGCCGGTGCCGCCGCTCGCCTCCGTGGACCCCGGGCTCAGCTTGTCGTCCTGCCAGGTGCCGGTCGACTTGAAGTCGCGGTCGAAGCGGGCGGTGAAGTAGACCGTGTAGTAGGCGCGTTGGCCCTCGGGGTCGAGGTAGCCGCAGAAGTTCCCGGAGGTGACGGACCCGGAGACGGTACGGGTCCCCGGGTCGATCTTCAGAGTCGAATCGGTCGAACCGACCTCGGAGTTGGCGCTGCGGACCAGCAGTGAGGCGGGCTTGTCGGCGGGGAAGGTGAAGCGGCCCGAGCCGGTGCGCGCGGTCGCGGTGAGGTCAGCGGTGACGCCGGAGGCGAGGCCGACCTTGTAGTGGCCGGGCTCGGCGGTCTCGTCGGTGTGCGCGAAGTCGGCCGCGTACACCGCGTCCTTGGTGTCGCTCGCCGGGGAGGACGTGACCTCACCGGCGTACGGGAAGAAGGGGATGTCGCCGCTGCCGCCCGCGCAGCCCGTGCCGGACATGTGGGTGAGGCTGAAGCCCCTGACACGGGTGGCGTCGTACTGGTAACCGCCGGGCGCGGCCGTACGGGTGGCGTCGCCGCGGGTGTTCTCGGGGCTCCAGGAGAGCATGCCGAAGGGCACGACGGCGCCGGGGAAGACGTTTCCGCCGTTCTTGGTGCCGATGAGCGGGTCGACGTAGGTGGTGGGGTCCCGGACGAGGTCCGGTGGTGCGGTGGTGGCGGCTGCCGCGGGGGTGACGGCGGGGGTGATCCCGGCGGCCGCCAGGGCGACGGCGAGCAGGACGGATGACGGACGGAAACGCATGACGCGGCCCCTCCTCCTTCGGACGGGTCGCGCACCACAGGTCGCACAAGCCGCAGGGACAGTAACGTGCGCCACGGGTACCACGGAAGACCGCGTGCGGCCCACGGACGCGCTCGGCGCACACCCCTATGGCGCAACGCGCCCCCACTGGTCTCCCAACTCGCTTGACATCGTTGTCGATTGAGACGGTAGAGTCATGTACAGACCATCAGACAACGTTGTCGCACACCTCGGCCGCCACAAGCCACGCTCCCCCAAGCTCTCGGCTTCGCTCGAGCAGGGGGGACCACCACCCCGGGCAGCAACCCCCCTCGCCCGCCCGGGCTCGCGGACCGGGTGAGTTCCACACCACCCACCCGGTCCGCCCAGAGCCGGTCAACCCTGTCACGTTCATGACAGCTTCGGGCATGACGAACAGACCCTTCGCTCGATGTCGCGGGAATGTGAGGTGAGGCGGGAGCGAGTCCCGGCGGGTTCCGGTCCGCCACACGGGAGCGCTCCCACCTCATTCGGACGTTAGCGCGCACAACCACCTCTGTAAACGCATCACGTGTAAGCGCTTCACGCACGAGGGCCGCACCCCCTGACAACGGGTGCGGCCCTCGCCATGACTGAGAAACCACTCAGGTACCGATTTTCCTATGACTGAGAAACCACCTGAGTCGGTCACGTCACCGATGGTGGGGTGACGTCAGACAGTGCTGCCGAAGAAGCTCCCTCCCGTAGTCGTTGCCGTTGGGCGTGCGGATGACGGAGTGGACGTGCTTCCGGGTCGCGCCGCTGCCCCACCCCGAACTGCCCGTCTCCGACTGCGGCTTCATTGCCGCGCGCTCCCAGGTGTCCCCGGTGTCGCGCTCGGTCATCGTCGCCGGATCCCTTCGCCGTGGGCACGTCCGGGACGGATGGCTGGGCGCACACGACTCCGGGGAAGGAGCCTGAGGCGAACCTGGAGTGCAACGGAGGGAGGGCCTGGTCGACGACAACGAACCGCTCCCTTCCGGGCGCCGGGGCGGGCCGTTGTTCCGTCACCCGCGCTTGGCGCACACCTTGACCTGATGCCTGATCCAGCGCTTGCGAACGTATGTCGCCGCCGAAGGGAGTGTCAACAATTTCGTTGACCTTCATGGCTCACGCACAGGCCGCACAGGCAACACAGGTCGCCGAGGGGCGGCGCCAAGGGTGGTCGGGCTTCAGGCCGACGCGGGCGCCGGAGTGGGCGCCGGGTCCGGGGTCCTGGCGCTGTCGGCCGGGGGCAGTTCGAGCGTGAACTCCGTACGACCCGGGGCGCTCTCCACGCGGATGCGACCGCCGTGGGCGGCGGTGACCGCCTCGGCGATGGCGAGTCCGAGGCCGGAGCCGCCCTCAGTCGGGTTGCCGCGGGAGCGCGAGGCGTCGCCTCGGGTGAAGCGTTCGAAGACGGACGGGAGCAGGTGCTGCGGGATACCGGGGCCGTCGTCGCGCACGCGGATCGTGCAGGACGCGTCCGTGGCCTCCACCGAGGCGACCACGGTCGTACCAACAGGCGTATGCACACGGGCGTTGGCCAACAGGTTGGCCACCGCCTGGTGGAGCCGTGCCTCGTCGCCGACGACCAGGGCCGGGGAGTCCAGCAGCAGCGCCAGCTGCCAGTTGTGGGTGTCCCCGGCGGCCCGCGCGTCCCACACCGCCTCGGCGACCAGTGCCGCGAGGTCCACCTCGGCCGCGTGCAGAGGCCGGCCCTCGTCCAGCCGGGCGAGCAGCAGCAGGTCCTCGACGAGGCCGGTCATCCGGGCCGACTCGGCGGAGACCCGGCGCCAGGCCAGGGTCGGTTCGATCCACTCGGTGCCGCGGTTCATCAGTTCCGCGTATCCGGCGATGGAGGCGAGAGGTGTACGGAGTTCGTGGCTGGCGTCGGCGAGGAAGCGGCGCATGCGTTCCTCGCTGCGGCGCATCTCCTCCTCGCCGCGCCGGCGTTCGGCGAGCGAGGACTCCACGTGGTCAATCATGCGGTTGAGGGCGGCACCGACCTGGCCGGCCTCGCTGCCGGGGTCGGTGTCGCGTTCGGGGACGCGGGTCAGGGCGGTGACCTCGCCGTGGCCCAGCGGGGAGCGGGAGACCTCGACGGCGGTGGCGGCGACCCGCTCGAGGGGACGCAGTTGGCGCCGTATGACGACCGCGCACACGCAGCCCGCGGCGGTGAGGCCGATGGCGGCCACGACGGCCTCGACCGCGATCAGGCGACCGATCATGTCCTGTACGTCGGCCATGGGAAGCCCGGTAAGGACGGAGACGCCGTCGCCGCCGAGAGCGGTCACCCGGTAGCTGCCGAGGCCCGGGACGGTACGGGTGTGCAGGGAGCCGTCCGTGCTGATGCCGTCGAGTGCGGCGCGCTGGGCGGCGGTGAGAGTCCGCTGCCCGCCGTCGTGGGTGACGACCTCGGCGGCGAGGATCTTGCCGTCGTCGTCGAACCGGGCGGCGAGGGTGCCGACGGCCTGCCCCCGCTCGTTGAGGAACCCCGGGTCCGTGTCGTTGCCGGTGCGGCGCTGGAGCCCGCCCTGGCTGCGTTCGGCGGCGTCGCTGACGCGCTGGTCCAAGGTGCCGAGCAGATAGGAGCGTTGGGCGAAGACGGTGGTGAGGGCCATAGCGGCGCAGACGGCGACGAGGGTGGCGCTGACGAAGAGGAGCAGTCGCGTCCGCAGCGAACGCCCGGTGCGAGGGGAGCGTCCGAAGAGCCGGGTCCGTCGGGGGCTCATCTCCCGTCCTCCACCGGCCGGATCGCGTACCCCACCCCACACACGGTGTGGATCACCGACGCCCGCCCTTTGTCGATCTTCCGGCGCAGGCTCACGTGTTTCCTTAGATATCCGTAGTCGTTCGTCGTCTACCGGCGTCATGCCATGTGCCGGTTTCGCGTGAGTGTGTGCGGGTCGAATGCGTGACCCTTTCCCGGGACTGTCGTTGATCGGATGACAGCATCACGGATGGGGAGGGGGGTATCGGTGGGTCGGAAGCTGCCGCTTGCCGTGGGCGAGACCTCCCGCACTGCCTGCGCCCGAGGCCTGCTGCGCGGGGGCGTGGAGGAGAGGACCGACGAACTCCTGTCCGCCGCCGTGCTGGCAGAGCGTGTCGGCTGGGCTGCCGACCTGGTGTCCGGCATGGCCGCCTCGCTGCTGGCCGCCCGCTGGAACACCATCGACGTGGACGTATGGGCATCCGGTGAGGACGCGGGCGGCCGGAAGCTGCCGTCGAACGCCTGGATGACCCTGCGCCGACTCGGATGGACCGTCAGCCCGGCCGAGGGCATCCGTGTCAATGACCGCATCGTCCGCATGGCGCAGGAGCAGGCCGGGCGCACCCTGCGCTCGGCGAAGTGGGGCGCCGACCTCACCGCCGGAGTGCTGGCAACCTGGCCCGTCGATCCCGTGAACCGTACGTCTGAGGAATGGGACGTGGTACGCGAGGCGGTTCCCGGCGGGCGGTACGTGCCGTCCAGTGTCATCAAGGGCCGTACCCGGCAGATCGCCGCCTTCGAGCGTCAGTACAGCCGACTGCCGGCCGATGTGTTCGAGTTGGAAGCCGCGCCCAGCATCGCCCGGATGCTGCTGTGTCCGCCTGCGACGGACAACAGGCGGATAGGGCCGCCAGCCCGCCTCGGTGACGGCCACGGAGAGCAGTTCGGTGAGTGCGGGTTCGTCGTCGACGATCAGCACACGAACACGGTCCCCACGGATCCGCTCACCACGGAGGCGGTCCTCATGGAGGCGGTCCTCGTGGATCCGCTCGCCGCGCACGCGGTCGCCACGGACGTACTCGCCACCGTCACGATCGCCGGGGACGCGGTCGTCACCGGCGCGCTCGCCATGGACGGGCTCGCCGGAGGCGCGTGTGGCGCGGAGACGTTCGCTTCGGGTGCCAGACATATGACGATCCTGTCCCGGTTCGCTGGGAGAACCCTGTGTTCCGACTTTGCCGCAGCCGTGCGAAGGGCCTCCCGGGAAGACCCTGCGCTCCTCAACCCCCGTGACCGAAGGAGGCATTGGCACGCCCCGGCCACAGGAATCCCTTGAGCCCCTTCGTGCTCGGCCCGCACGCTGGTCCAGACCTCACCAGGTCTCTCAAGGGGAGGAAAGCCCACTGATGCGAAGACTCCACGTCCTCTGGGCCATGGCAGGCGCCGCCGCTCTGCTCGCGGGTGCGGTCGCGCCCTCGGCAGCGGCCCCGACCCCCTCGTCGAACCCCCCAAGGGGCGCGGCGCAGGGCAGTACCCGGACCGTCACTCTCATCACCGGAGACACGGTCTCCCTCACCGGCGACGCGGACGGAAAGTACGCCGTCGACGCCCGGCCCGGCAAGGGCCGCGAAGGCGTCAACTTCGTGACCACCGAGCAGAAGGGCGAGGTCAGCGTCACACCCGACGATGCGATCCCGCTCGTCCAGGCCGGCCGCCTCGACCCGGCCCTCTTCAACATCAGCCAACTCGTCGAGCAGGGGTACGCCGACGAGAAGACCGGTGCCATCCCGCTGATCGCCACCTATGCGAAGGGCGCCGAGACACCCGAGGGCGCGCGCCGGACGCGCGCCCTGCCCGGCATCGGCGGCGCCGCGCTGAGCGCGAAGAAGTCGACCGCTTCGACCACGTTCTGGGCGGACATCGCCCCGGCCCCCGGCACCTCCCCCACCGCGAAGGCCGCCCGGCAGCTCGGCGACGGCCTCGACAAGCTGTGGCTGGACGCCAAGGTCTCGGCGTCCCTCGACGTCAGCGTCCCGCAGATCGGCGCCCCCGACGTGTGGAAGGCCGGTTTCGACGGCAAGGGCGTCAAGATCGCCGTCCTGGACACCGGCGTGGACACCGGACACCCGGACCTCGCGGGCAGGATCGCGGAGTCCGAGAGCTTCGTACCCGACGAAGGGATACAGGACGGATTCGGCCATGGAACGCATGTGGCCTCCACCCTCGTCGGCTCGGGCGCGGCCTCCGGCGGCCGGTACAAGGGCGTGGCGCCGGGCGCGGAACTGGCGGTGGGCAAGGTCCTCGACGACACCGGACACGGCCAGGAGTCGTGGATCATCGCGGGCATGGAGTGGGCCGCCGACTCCGGCGCGAAGATCGTCTCCATGTCCCTGGGCGGTACGGCGTCCGGTCCCTCGGATCCGCTGAGCGAGACGGTGGACCGGCTCTCGGCGTCCACCGGAACCCTGTTCGTCATCGCGGCGGGCAACGCGGGCCCCACCGACCAGACCATCGGCACCCCGGGCATCGCGGACTCGGCGCTCACGGTCGGCGCGGTCGACAAGTCGGACCACCTGGCGTCCTTCTCCAGCCGTGGCCCGCGCCTGGGCGACTCGGCGGTCAAGCCGGAGATCACCGCCCCGGGCGTGAACATCACCGCGGCCCGCGCCTCCGGCACCACCATGGGCACGCCGGTCGACGACTACTACACCACCGCGAGCGGTACGTCGATGGCGACCCCGCACGTGGCAGGCGCGGCGGCGCTGGTGGCGCAGGCGCATCCGGACTGGACGGGCCAGCAGATCAAGGCGGATCTGGCGAGCACCGCCAAGACACAGTCGGACGCGGATGTCTTCCAGCAGGGCGACGGCCGGGTGGACGCCGTGCGGGCCGTCGAGCAGGGCGTCTTCGGCACCTCGATCCTGAGCTGCGGCACGTACGCCGACGGCGACACCGCGGTCGACAGCAGGGACATCACGTACACCAACACCACTGACAAGGATGTGGAGTTGACGCTCGCGTCGACCCTCTCCGAGGCGACCCCGGGCGCCGGCACCGTCACGGTACCGGCGCACGGCACCGCCACGGTCCCGGTCTCCATCGACCCGTCGAAGGACACGGACGGCCGGTACTCGGGCGACATCACGGCGCGCGCCGACGGCATCCTGGTCACCACGGGCATCGGCTTCGAGAAGGCGCCGAAGACGTACAACCTGAAGGTGCACCTGGTGGGCCGCGACGGGCAGCCGATCTCCGGGATAGGGCGGTACGCCCTGCAGGAGCTGAACGGCGCGATCCCCAATGAGTTCGGAAACCTGACCGCCGATTCGACCTGGCAGGTCCCGGCCGGCATGTACTCCATCGTCTCCTGGATCTACGACCGCGACGCGGGCGACATGCCCGTCGGTACTTCGGTCGTCGGCAACCCCGAGATCAAAGTCGACGGGGACACCGAGATCACTCTCGACGCTCGCAAGGCGGTGGAGATCAAGCCGAAGACCAAGGAGGACTCCGAGTTCAAGGGCTTCACCACCTCCTGGCACCGCGAGGGGCCGGGCAGCTCCTTCGGGATGTCCTACAGCCAGGGCTGGTGGAACAAACACGTCTATGTGGCGCCGCTCAAGAAGGTCACTCAGGGAAGTTTTGAGTTCTACTCCAAGTTCCGCCTGTACGCGAAGGAGTTGACGGCGAGCGTCGTCGGCCCGGAGAAACTGCCGCTGTCGATGTACTACTCGCAGACGTACAACGGCTTCCCGACGAAGATCAGCGGAGAGCACACGGTACGGGCGGTGGACGCGGGCGGCGGCACGGAGGCCGACTTCGCAGGGCTCGACGTCAAGGGCAAGGTCGCGGTGGTCGCGCTCGGCGCCACCGAGCGGTCGGACAGCGCCCTGGCCAACGCGACTGCAGCCGGGGCGAGTTACCTCATCACGTACCGCAAGACCCCCGGTTTCTGGCTCGAAGCCGTGGACCACGCGACCACCGTCCCGCTGATGATCGCCACCGGCGAGGAGGGCGCCAAGCTCACCAGCCTGCTGCAGACCGGCAAGAAGGTGACGCTGAAGCTGGGCGGTACGCCGGTCAGTCCGTACGTCTACAACACGCTGTTCGCGCAGAAGGACGCCATCTCCGCGAACCAGACGTACCACCTCGACAGCTCCAACACGGTCAAGCACACGGCCCGTTACTACGGGTCCCAGGCCGGCGCGATGGGCTACGACACCGCGTACTCGTTCCGCCCCTGGCAGATCTACGGCTTCGAAACCGGCGAGTACATGCGGCTCGGCACGGCGCGCACCGAGTACTACAACGTCGACCCCGACACCCGCACCTGGCACGTCGTCTACCCCGACTGGCGGGCGAACCAGGGCCAGTGGAGTCCCCTGCGGACCTTCAGCAAGGCGGGCACGGAACCCGCCGAGGACTGGCTGCGCCAGGTCGTCCGCCCGGCGAGCAGCGAGGAGTACGGCCCCTCCGTCCGCACCGGCGACAAACTCGCCTTGTCCGTACCGGAGTTGAGTGACTCCATGACCGGCCACTACGGGCACGTGGACGGTACGCAGGACACGGCGAAGGGCAAGCTGTACGCGGACGGGCAGTTGGTCGGCGACTCGGCGCTCGGTGGCTACGGCGCCTTCGACGTCCCGGCGGCGAAGACCTCGTACCGCTTCGTGCTCGACGCCCAGCGCAGGGCCGACTGGGCTCGGTACTCGACCAGCACACACACGGAGTGGTCCTTCGCCTCGGCGCACACCGACGCGGCGACGGCGCTGCCCCTGCTCTCCGTCGACTACGACCTGCACGGGCTCGATCTGCTCAACCGCGCCGAGGCCAAGAAGAAGATGAAGCTCGGACTCTCCGTCCGGGACCAGGCGGGGAGCGTCAAGGCCAGTTCACTGAAGGCCTGGGTGTCGTACGACGACGGCACGTCCTGGGAGGAGGTGAAGGTCCGCCAAGGCCGGGCGAAGATCAAGCATCCGAAGGGAGCGGAGTTCGTGTCGCTGCGGGTAGTGGCCTCCGACGCCGCCGGAAACCAGGTCGACCAGACCGTGCTGCGGGCGTATGGCCTGAAGTAGGCCTGTAACAGGACCACTGCTCACAGCGGTGCAACAGGCTTAACAAAGATCCTCTACCGTGCCGGGCCATGGCGAACACGGCTTATGAACCGGCACTCGGACGGACCCCTGTCGCGAGCCCCTGGGCCGCGGTGGGGGTTTCCGCCTTCGACGAACGCCTCTATCGGGCGGTCCTGCACCAGCCCGACGCGGGTACGGCGGGCTGGGCTCTGCTGACCGGCGGCTCCCGGTCCCAGGTCCGGGACGCCTGCGAACGACTGCTGGCCCTGGGTCTGCTGCAGCCGCCGGACTCGGTCGGCGGACTGCGGGCCGTCGACCCACGGGTGGCGATCCGTGCCCTGATCCGGCGCCGCGAGACCGAGTCCGAGCTGCTGGCCGCCACCGCGCAGGAGATGTCCACGGCGTACGACGCGGGGCAGCTGCGCGAACGGCCCGCCCGGCTGGTCGAGGTGGTGGACGGCGAGGGCGCCAACGCCGCGCGCCTGGAGGAGCTGTACGCCCGCGCCGAACACGAGGTGTGTCTCTTCGATTCCCCGCCCTATCTCGCCCCGCGCACCCCGCAGTTGGACCTGCAGGCCGATCTGCTGAGCCGCGGCGTGTCCTACCGCGCGGTCTACGCGGCCACCGCACTGGAGGATCCGGACGTCCTGTGGCACGCGTTACGGATGGTCGAACTCGGCGAACAGGCACGGGTGTTGCCCACCGTGCCGGTGAAGCTGCTGGTGGTCGATGGGCATACCGCGATGCTGCCGCTCACCGCCGCGGACGCGGGCGGCTACTGCGCGGTCCTCATACGGCACTCGGCGGTCACCGAGGCCCTGCAGAAGCTGTTCGAGCTGGCCTGGCAGCAGGCGACGCCGCTCGGCCGGCCGACCGCCGACGGTGAACTCACCGAGGGGGAGCGGACGTTGACCCGGCTGCTGGCCGCCGGGATGAAGGACGAGGCGGTCGCCCGTCACCTGGGGGTGAGCCTGCGGACACTGCGCCGCCGGGTGAGTGATCTGCAGGAGCGGCTGGGCGCGGCCAGCCGTTTCCAGCTGGGGATGCGGGCGGCGCAGCGCGGCTGGGTGTAGGTGCGCGGACATGCCGTGGCATGCGAAGGGCCGCACCCCTCCGAAGAGGAGTGCGGCCCGGCCGCCGTACCGGATCGCCTACTTGCGGATCAGGTTGCGCAGCACGTACTGCATGATGCCGCCGTTGCGGTAGTAGTCCGCCTCGCCGGGGGTGTCGATGCGGACGACCGCGTCGAACTCGACGCCGGTGTCGGTGGTGACCTTCACCGTGCGCGGGGTGGTGCCGTTGTTGAGCTCCTCGACGCCGGTGAAGGAGAAGGTCTCCTCGCCGGTGAGGCCGAGGGTCTCGGCGTTGGTGCCCTCCGGGAACTGGAGCGGCAGGACGCCCATGCCGATGAGGTTCGAGCGGTGGATGCGCTCGTACGACTCGGCGATGACGGCCTTGACACCGAGGAGCGCGGTGCCCTTGGCGGCCCAGTCGCGGGACGAACCGGAGCCGTACTCCTTGCCGGCCAGGATGACCAGCGGGGTGCCCTGCTCGATGTAGTTGCGCGAGGCGTCGTAGATGAACGCGACGGGCGCGCCCTCGACGGTGAAGTCGCGGGTGTAGCCGCCCTCGGTGCCCGGCGCGATCTGGTTGCGCAGGCGGATGTTGGCGAACGTGCCGCGGATCATGACCTCGTGGTTGCCTCGGCGCGAGCCGTAGGAGTTGAAGTCACGACGCTCCACACCGTGCTCGGTGAGGTACTTGCCGGCCGGGGTGTCGGCCTTGATGGCGCCGGCGGGCGAGATGTGGTCCGTCGTCACCGAGTCGCCCAGCTTGGCCAGCACACGGGCACCGACGATGTCGGTGACCGGGGACGGCTCGTGCGCCATGCCCTCGAAGTACGGGGGCTTGCGGACGTAGGTGGACTGCGGGTCCCACTCGAAGGTGTTGCCGGTCGGGATCGGCAGCGCCTGCCACTGGGCGTCGCCCGCGAAGACGTCCTGGTAGGACTTGTTGAACATGTCCTCGCCGATGGCGTTCGCCACGACGTCGTTGACCTCGGCCTCGGAGGGCCAGATGTCGGCCAGGTAGACCGGCTTGCCGTCCTGGTCGATGCCCAGCGCGTCCTTGGTGATGTCCACCTTCATGGAGCCCGCGAGGGCGTACGCGACGACCAGCGGCGGGGAGGCCAGGTAGTTCATCTTGACGTCGGGGTTGATACGGCCCTCGAAGTTCCGGTTGCCGGAGAGGACCGAGGTGACGGCGAGGTCGTGGTCGTTGACGGCCTTGGAGACCTCCTCCGGCAGCGGGCCGGAGTTGCCGATGCAGGTGGTGCAGCCGTAGCCGACGAGGTTGAAGCCGACCTTGTCGAGGTAGGGGGTGAGCCCCGCCTTGTCGAAGTAGTCGGTGACGACCTTGGAGCCCGGGGCGAGGGTGGTCTTGACCCACGGCTTGCGGGTCAGGCCCTTCTCGACCGCCTTCTTGGCCACCAGCGCGGCGGCGACCATGACGTACGGGTTCGAGGTGTTGGTGCAGGAGGTGATGGCCGCGACCGTCACCGCGCCGTGGTCGATCTCGTAGGTCGAGCCGTCGGGGGCGGTGACCGTGGTCGGACGGGTCGGTACGCCGTTGGCGGTGGCCGGGGAGTCGGAGGCCGGGAAGGACTCCTTGCCCGCCTCGTCGTCCTCGTCGACGTAGTTGCGCACGTCCTGCGCGAACTGCTGCGCGGCGCCTGCCAGGATGATCCGGTCCTGCGGGCGCTTCGGGCCGGCGATCGAGGGGACGACCGTGGAGAGGTCGAGCTCCAGCTTCTCGGAGAAGTCGGGCTCGGCGGCCGGGTCGAGCCAGAGGCCCTGCTCCTTGGCGTACGCCTCGACGAGCGCGAGCTGCTGCTCGCTGCGGCCGGTCAGCTTGAGGTACTTGATCGTTTCCGCGTCGATCGGGAAGATCGCGGCCGTCGAGCCGAACTCCGGCGACATGTTGCCGATGGTGGCGCGGTTGGCCAGCGAGGTGGCGGCGACGCCCTCGCCGTAGAACTCGACGAACTTGCCGACGACGCCGTGCTTGCGCAGCATCTCGGTGATCGTGAGCACGAGGTCGGTGGCGGTGGTGCCCGGGGTGAGTTCACCGGTCAGCTTGAAGCCGACGACGCGCGGGATGAGCATGGAGACCGGCTGGCCGAGCATCGCGGCCTCGGCCTCGATGCCGCCGACGCCCCAGCCGAGCACACCGAGGCCGTTGACCATGGTGGTGTGCGAGTCGGTGCCGACGAGCGTGTCGGGGTACGCCTGGCCGTTACGGACCATGACCGTGCGCGCCAGGTGCTCGATGTTCACCTGGTGGACGATGCCGGTGCCCGGCGGGACGACCTTGAACTCGTCGAAGGCGGTCTGGCCCCAGCGCAGGAACTGGTAGCGCTCCTTGTTGCGGCCGTACTCCAGCTCGACGTTCTGCGCGAACGCGTCGTTCGTGCCGAACTTGTCGGCGATGACGGAGTGGTCGATGACCAGCTCGGCCGGGGCCAGCGGGTTGATCTTCGCCGGGTCGCCGCCGAGTTCCTTGACGGCCTCACGCATGGTGGCGAGGTCGACCACACAGGGCACGCCGGTGAAGTCCTGCATGATCACGCGGGCGGGCGTGAACTGGATCTCCTGGCTGGGCTGCGCCTGGGAGTCCCAGTTGCCGATGGACCGGATGTGGTCGGCGGTGATGTTCGCGCCGTCCTCGGTGCGGAGCAGGTTCTCCAGCAGCACCTTCAGGCTGTACGGAAGGCGAGCCGAGCCTTCCACCTTGTCCAGCCGGAAGATCTCGTACGACTCGTCGCCCACCTGCAGCGTGCTGCGGGCGTCGAAGCTGTTCGCCGACACGACAGTCTCCTTCATTGATGTGCGCGTTCCCACCGCATCCTGCCGCCACGACGTCTTGGCCGATCCGCTAAGGTAAGGCTAAGTTAGGTAAGCCTTACCGGGGTGGCGGCTGCGGTGCACCTCGGCAGATATCTCGATGTCGAGATAACTCTAGTACATGGGCGCCCACTGGTCATGCCCGGCATGCTGTCGACGCGCCCTCGGCCGAGCTTCGCGAGGACACGGAACGACGGTGCGGGCGGTCCCGAGCCCGTCTTCCTGGCACTGCCAGTACCAGGCACGGGTGGACGGACCGGTGCACAGTGGGGGGATGGCGAGTACGGAGTTCGGGCGGACGGTCCGGCGCTGGCGGGACCGGGTCTCCCCCGAGGCGGCCGGGCTCCCCGTCGGTGGACACCGGCGCGCGGCCGGACTGCGCCGCGAGGAGCTGGCGCTGCTGGCCGGGATCTCGGTCGACTATGTCACCCGGCTCGAACAGGGCCGGGCGAGCAACCCCTCGGAGCAGATCGTCGAGGCGCTCGGCCGGGCGCTGCGGCTGTCCGGCGCCGAGCGCGAACACCTCTTCCATCTCGCCGGGCTGGTCCCGCCGGGACGCGGCACGGTGCCCGCCCACATCACCCCCGGGGTGCACCGGATGCTGGACCGGCTGACCGGAACGCCCGTCGCGGTCTTCGACGCGGCGTGGAACCTGCTGCTGGCCAACCCGCTGTACGCGGCCCTGATGGGTGACCCGTCCGGGTGGCACGGCAACGAGCGCAACGCGGTGTGGCGCAACCTCGTGGGCCCGGGCACCCGCGTCCGCCACACCCCCGAGGCCCGGCGCGAGTTCGAGACCACCATGGTCGCCGACCTGCGCGCGACCGCGCACCGGTATCCGGCGGACCAGCGGCTGCGGCGCCTGATCGAGGAGTTGCGCGCGAACAGCGACCGGTTCGCCGAGCTGTGGGACTCCACGGCCGTCGGCCACCACGAGTCCTCGCGCAAGACCGTCGACCATCCGCAGCTGGGTCCCCTGACGCTCGACTGCGACGTGCTCAGCGTCGCGGGCAGCGACCTGCGCATCATGGTCTACACGGCCGAGCCCGGAACTCAGGACGCCGAACAGGTCGCCCTCCTCGGAGTCATCGGCACCCAGACGCTCGTGGAGCGCGGAGCGGCCGAACGAGGCTGAACACGCCGGGAGTTCACAGGCAACCATCGCCCGCTTCGGGGTACTGGGAACGGGACGCGCCACAGTCGGCGTAGCAAACCCAGACAAACAGCCGTGAACTGCAGTAAGGCGGACCATTCATGCCCCTCACGTTCCGCAAGAGCTTCCGCATCTTTCCCGGGGTGCGGCTGAACATCAACCGGCGCTCGTGGTCGATCACCACGGGCGGCCGGCACGGGCCGCATCACACCCGCAGCAGCACCGGACGCCGCACCACCTCGATGGATCTGCCGGGCCCCTTCGGCTGGCGGCGCACGACGCGTCGGCGGGAGCGCTGACCGACCCCCCTGTGCATGTGGTGTGCCAGCCCACCACCCGGACGGGTGCGCTCCGTTTCTCTTTATCTCACATCAGATATACGGTCGCGCCATGGCAGACGACTACCTCGTACGCATCGGCAAGCTCATCCGTGACGCCCGGCAACACCGGGGCTGGACACAGTCGCAGCTCGCCGAGGCGCTCGGCACAAGTCAGAGCGCCGTCAATCGCATCGAGCGCGGCAACCAAAACATCAGCCTTGAGATGATCGCTCGAATCGGTGAAGCCCTGGACAGCGAAATCGTGTCCCTGGGCTACGCGGGTCCGATGCATCTGCGCGTGGTCGGCGGACGTCGTCTGTCCGGCTCGATCGATGTCAAGACCAGTAAGAACGCGTGCGTCGCGCTGCTGTGCGCGACACTCCTGAACAAGGGGCGCACGGTGCTGCGCCGGGTGGCCCGGATCGAAGAGGTCTACCGCCTTCTGGAGGTACTCGGTTCGATCGGCGTCCGCACCCGCTGGATCAACGACGGGGTCGACCTCGAGATCGTGCCCCCGAGCGAGCTGGACATGGAGGCGATCGACGCCGAGGCCGCCCGCCGGACGCGGTCCATCATCATGTTCCTCGGCCCGCTGCTGCACCGTATGGACACCTTCAGGCTGCCGTACGCGGGCGGTTGTGACCTCGGCACCAGGACCATCGAGCCGCACATGATCGCGCTGCGGCGGTTCGGGCTCGACATCGCCGCCACCGAGGGGCTCTACCACGCCCAGGTCGACCGGGCCGTCTCCCCCGGCCGGCCCATCGTGCTGACCGAGCGCGGGGACACCGTCACCGAGAACGCGCTGCTCGCCGCCGCCCGCCACGACGGCGTGACCGTCATCCGCAACGCCTCCTCCAACTACATGGTCCAGGACCTGTGCTTCTTCCTGGAGGCGCTCGGCGTACGGGTGGAGGGCATCGGCACGACCACACTCACCGTCCACGGCGTGCCGAACATCGACGTGGACGTGGACTACTCGCCCTCCGAGGACCCGGTCGAGGCGATGAGCCTGCTCGCCGCCGCGGTGGTCACCGAGTCGGAGCTGACGGTGCGCCGGGTACCGATCGAGTTCCTGGAGATCGAGCTCGCGGTACTGGAGGAGATGGGCCTCGACCACGACCGCACACCGGAGTACTTCGCCGACAACGGCCGTACCCGGCTGGTGGACCTGACCGTACGGCCCTCCAAGCTGGAGGCGCCGATCGACAAGATCCACCCGATGCCGTTCCCGGGCCTGAACATCGACAACGTGCCGTTCTTCGCGGCCATCGCGGCCTCCGCACAGGGCAAGACCCTCATCCACGACTGGGTCTACGACAACCGGGCCATCTACCTGACCGACCTGAACCGGCTCGGCGGCCGGCTGCAACTCCTCGACCCGCACCGCGTGCTGGTCGAGGGCCCGACCCGCTGGCGCGCCGCCGAGATGATGTGCCCGCCCGCGCTGCGGCCCGCCGTGGTCGTACTGCTGGCGATGATGGCGGCCGACGGCACGTCCGTGCTGCGCAATGTGTACGTCATCAACCGCGGCTACGAGGACCTGGCCGAGCGGCTCAACTCGATCGGGGCGCAGATCGAGACGTTCCGTGACATCTAATACAACTGGAGCGTGAAGGTTTCGCCGGGGGACGACTTCGCGTCGCCCTCCGGCGAGCCCGCCGTGTGCCGTCCCCTCCCGCCCGTGTGCCGGCTTCAGCCCTCCATGAGGGTGATGTCCTGCTGCTGCGACGCATGGAACAGCGGCAGCGGCAGACCGCCCAGGGCCGGGCTCAGTTCCACCAGGGTGGCCTCCACATGGGCGGCGCCCGGCGCGAGGGTGCCGGATGTGCGCTTCTCCGAGTTGGTCCAGCGGTGCTCCGCGCCGTCGCAGACCGCCGCGGTGCCGCCGATGCCGTAACGGATCCGGGAGTCGCCCTGCGAGACCGACGAGGAGACGAGCACCGGCCCCGTACCGCTCAGACAGCGGTAGGTGCCGGAGAGAGTGACGGTTCCGTCGGCCGCGAGATGACCGGTCGAGTTGACGGTCACCGTCTCGGACGGCGCCGACAGGGCGCCGACGGACACGGCGACGGCGGACGGGGTGGCCAGCAGCAGGAACGCGGCGCCGGTGGCCGCGCCGATGACCTGGCGCAAGGGCATGAGGTACCTCCTGGAACGTGGGGGCTCCACAGGTACCGGGCGCACGGGCCCGAAGCAGTGATCCTCACCCCTTTGGTGGCGAGTCCGGTACCCGGCGGGTCCGGTCCGTCGTGGGTCGAGTCCGTCGTGGGTCGAGTCCGTCGTGGGTCGAGTCCGTGCGTCATGGGAACGTTCGAGAGTTGTCCGCGTGTTGTCACGCTTCTCGACCGGCGGTTCCGATGAGTTCGCCACGGGAGCATGGTCTTACGTATGCGAGGCGGCGACAGCGCCGTCGACACTCATCGCATCCGACGTGGAGGTGCGTCATGTGTTCCCACCAAACTCTGTGCCCGTCCGCGGACTCCAACGCTCCGCACATCGTGTCGGCCCACCCCGAGCAGGGCTGGAGCCTGCTGTGCAACGGCGCGATCGTCTTCGACGACAGCGGTGAACTGCTCCCCGACGGCAGCGTGGTCGCTCCGCACCGGGTGTTCGCCGAGCGGCTGGCCGTCGCCGCCTGACCGTCGTTCCCTACGGCAGCACCGCGAAGCCGTCCAGTTCGACCAGGGCCCGTTCGTCCCAGAGACGGGCGGCCCCGACCACGGCCATCGCGGGATAGTCGCGCCCCGCCAACCGCCGCCAGACGCGGCCGAGTTCGGGGGCTCGCACACGGTAGTCCGCGACATCGGTGGCGTAGACTGTGACCCGCGCGAGGTCGGCCGGGGTTCCCCCCGCGGCCCGCAGCGCGGTCAGCAGATTGGTCAGCGCCTTCTCGAACTGCTCCGGGAGGGTCTCGCCGACCACCTTCCCGTCCGTGTCCAGCGCGGTCTGGCCCGCCAGGAAGACCACGCGGGTACCGGTGGCGACGACGGCGTGCGAGAAGCCGGTGGGCGGGGAGAGCTCGGACGGGTTGACGCGCTCGGTGCTCACGGAACCTCCAGGCTCTCGACGCTCACGGGGCCTCCACCGACGCGTACAGCTCCTTGGCGATGACCGCCCGCTGGACCTCGCTGGCGCCTTCGTAGATACGGGGCGCGCGGACCTCCCGGTAGAGGTGTTCGAGGAGATGGCCGCGGCACAGGGCACGGGCGCCGTGCAGCTGGACCGCCGCGTCGACCACGTACTGGGCCGTCTCGGTCGCCAGCAGCTTCGCCATCGCCGCGCGCCGGGGCACGTCCGGGGCCCCTTCGTCGTACGCCGCCGCCGCCGCGTAGACCATCAGGCGGGCCGCCTCCGTACGCAGCGCCATCTCGGCGACCTGGTGGGCCACCGTCTGCAGATCCTTCAGCCTGCCGCCGAACGCCTCCCGCCCGGCCGTGTGCGTGAGCGTCGCCGCGAGGGCCGCCCCCGCCATGCCGACCGCGAAGGCGCCCACGCTCGGGCGGAAGAGGTTGAGGGTGTGCATCGCGACCCGGAAACCGCGGTCGGGCTCACCGAGCACGTCGTCCGCCGTCACCGGTACGGCGTCGAAGGCGAGGGCGCCGATGGGGTGCGGGGAGAGCATGTCGAGCGGGGTACCGGTGAGGCCCGGCCGGTCGGCGGGCACCAGGAAGGCGGTGACGCCACGGGCTCCGGCGCCCGGGGTGGTCCGCGCGAAGACGGTGTAGAAATCGGCCTCGGGCGCGTTGGAGATCCAGCACTTCTCCCCGCTGAGCCGCCAGCGCCCCCGGCCGTCGCGCTCGGCCACGGGCGGGGAACCGGGGTCCGCGGGCGCGGCTCCAGAGGCTGCGGATGAGGCTTCACGGGCCGCGGGCGAGGCTCCCCGGGGCGCCGAGGAGGAACCGGACGCCCGTGGGGCTTCCCGATCCGCGCGGAGCGCCAGCGCCGCCGCGTCCGAGCCCGCGCCCAGCTCGCTGAGCGCGAACGCGGCCACCGCGCTGCCGTCCGCGACCCGGGGCAGCCAGCGCTCGCGCTGCGCCCGGGTGCCGTACGCGTGCACCGGATGCGCACCGAGGCCCTGCAGGGCGAGCGCCGTCTCGGCCTCGGTGCAGCCGTGCGCCAAAGACTCCCGCATCAGGCACAGATCGAGCGCACCCGAGGTGAACAGCCGGTCGATCAGCCCGAGCCGGCCCAACTCGGCGACGAGGGCACGGTTGACGTGACCGGGCTCGCCCTTCTCCGCCAGCGGACGCAACCGCTCCTCGGCCAGCGCGCGCAGCTCGGCACACCAGGCGGTCTGTGCCGGATCGAGCGAGAATGCGGTCATTGCCGGTTCCCTCTCCGCCGTCGGACTGCGGACCCAACGTTATCGCGGGACGTTGACTGTCGTCACCAACACGATACGCTCCTTGTGCGAGCCGAGAGCACTGAGAGCTGAGCACTGAGAGCCACGAGCTGCGAGCTGAGCGCTGCGAGCCCACCACGACAAGGGGGCGAACCTCCATGGACGGCGACACCCTGGAGCCGACGACCTCGGCCCACGTCGACACCTTCGCCCGCGACCACCTCCCGCCCCCCGAGCAGTGGCCCGAACTCCGCTTCGACCTGCCCGAGCTGCACTACCCCGGACGGCTGAACTGCGCCGCCGAACTCCTCGGCGGCAAGCCACCGCAGCGCCCCGCCTTCCGCACGCCGTCCGGCGACCTGTGGACGTACGGGCACCTCCTCGCCCGGGTGGACCGGATCGCCCACGTCCTGACCACCGAACTGGGCGTCGTGCCCGGCAACCGGGTGCTGCTGCGCGGGCCCACCACACCCTGGCTCGCCGCATGCTGGCTGGCGGTCCTGAAGGCGGGCGCGGTCGCCGTCACGGTGCTCGCCCAGCAGCGCCCGCACGAGCTGACCACCATGTGCGCAATCGCCCACGTCACACACGCGCTGTGCGACGTACGGTCGGTCGACGACCTGGCGAAGGCGGAGATCCCGGGGCTGCGGATCACGACGTACGGCGGGGACGCGCCCGACGACCTGCTGCTGCGCATCACGGGCGCCCCGGACGAGCCGTTCACCGCGGTCGACACGGCCGCCGACGACGTCGCGCTGATCGCGTTCACCTCCGGCACCACCGGACGCCCCAAGGGCTGTGTGCACTTCCACCGCGATGTGCTGGCCATAGCGGACACCTTCTCGAAGCATGTGCTGCGGCCGCGCGAGGACGACGTCTTCACCGGCAGTCCCCCGCTGGGCTTCACGTTCGGGCTCGGCGGCCTCGTGGTCTTCCCGATGCGCGCCGGCGCCTGCTCCCTGCTGCTCGAACAGGCGGGCCCCAAGCAGCTGTTGCCCGCGATCACCGAGCACCGCGTCTCGGTGCTGTTCACCGCGCCGACCGCCTACCGGGCGATGCTGGCGGACCTGGACGAGCACGACACGACCTCGCTGCGGCGCTGTGTGTCCGCGGGCGAGAACCTGCCCGCCGCGACCTGGCGGGACTGGCACAGCCGCACCGGGCTGCGCATCATCAACGGCATCGGCGCCACCGAGCTGCTGCACATCTTCATCTCCGCGGCCGACGAGCACATCCGCCCCGGGACGACGGGCGTCCCCGTACCGGGGTGGCAGGCGCGGGTGGTCGACGCCGAGGGTGCGCCGGTGCCGGACGGCGAGCCCGGACTACTCGCGGTGCGCGGCCCGGTCGGCTGCCGCTATCTCGCCGACCCCCGGCAGCGGGAGTACGTGCGCGGCGGCTGGAACATCACCGGCGACACCTATGTGCGCGACCCCGACGGCTACTTCCGCTACGTCGCCCGCGCCGACGACATGATCGTCTCGGCGGGGTACAACATCGCCGGGCCCGAGGTCGAGGACGCCCTGCTGCGCCATCCGGACGTGGTCGAGACGGCCGTCGTGGGGCGGTCGGACGAGGCACGCGGGCAGGTCGTGGTGGCGTACACGGTCCTCAGGGAGGGGGCGCGCAAGGACGCCGAGGCGCTGCGCGCCTTCCTCAAGTCCGAGCTGGCGCCGTACAAGTGCCCCCGCGAGTTCGTCTTCCTGGACTCCCTGCCGCGCACGGCGACGGGAAAGCTGCAACGCTTCCGGCTGCGTACGGACGCTCCGTCGGCGAGCGGGGAGACCCCGTCGTCGCCCGCGCCGGAGGGTGAGTTGTCCACCGGCGGCGGCCCCAAGTGATCTTCGCGCACTAGAGTGATCAACGTGTCAGAGCAGCACGCCCCCCGGTCCCTCATCGTCACGTTCTACGGCGCGTACGGCCGTTTCATGCCCGGCCCCGTGCCGGTGGCCGAGTTGATCCGGCTCCTCGCCGCGGTCGGCGTCGACGCGCCCTCCGTACGCTCGTCGGTGTCCCGGCTCAAGCGCCGCGGACTGCTCGAACCGGCCCGTACGGCGGCGGGCGGCGCGGGGTACGCGCTGTCGCCGGACGCATGCCAACTCCTGCAGGACGGCGACCGGCGGGTGTACGCGACGGCGCCCCCCGAGGACGAGGGCTGGGTGCTCGCCGTCTTCTCCGTGCCGGAGTCCGAGCGGCAGAAGCGGCACGTACTGCGCTCACGCCTCGCCGGTCTCGGCTTCGGGACGGCGGCCCCCGGCGTCTGGCTCGCCCCCGCGCGACTCTACGAGGAGACCCGGCACACTCTGGCGCGGCTGCGGCTCGACCCTTACGTGGAGCTGTTCCGCGGGGAGCACCTCGGCTTCGCGGCGACGGCGGACGCCGTCGCGCGCTGGTGGGACCTGGCGGCGATCGCCAAGCAGCACGAGGCCTTCCTCGACCAGCACGCGGCCGTGCTGCACGACTGGCGGCGGCGCGCGGACACCCCGCCCGAGGAGGCGTACCGCGACTATCTGCTCGCCCTGGACACCTGGCGCCACCTCCCGTACGCCGACCCGGGGCTGCCCGCCGCGCTGCTGCCCGAGGACTGGCCGGGCGCCCGCTCGGCCGCCGTGTTCCGGGCGCTGCACGAGCGGCTGCGGGACACGGGGGCGAGCTTCACCGAACCCACTGACATGTGACCTCGGTTACATCATGAGGCGCTAAGGGAACCCTCAGCCTCTTCCGTCCCTCTTCTCATGTTTCTTACCTAGCGTCGGGAGCCGCACGCCAGGACAGGAAGAGGACCGCACGTATGACCACCACGGCAAGGGCTCAGGGAGCCACCGTCTGGCTCACGGGCCTGCCGAGCGCGGGCAAGACGACCATCGCCCGGATACTCGGTACCCGCCTGAAGACGGAGGGGCACCGGGTGGAGGTCCTCGACGGCGACGAGATCCGCCGGTTCCTCTCCGCGGGTCTCGGCTTCTCGCGCGAGGACCGCAACACCAACGTGCAGCGCATCGGCCTGGTCGCCGAGGTGCTCGCGCGCAACGGCGTCCTCGCCGTGGTGCCCGTCATCGCCCCGTACGCCGACAGCCGCGACGCGCGATCCCGGTCTCGGCGCTCGCCGGTGACAACGTGGTGGAGCGTTCGGCGCACATGGACTGGTACGAGGGTCCGGCGCTCCTGGAGTTCCTGGAGACCGTGCCGGTGGGTGCCGAGCCCATGTCCGCTCCGGCGCGCCTCCCGGTCCAGTACGTGATCCGGCACGGCGAAGTGCGCCACTACGCCGGCCAGTTGGTGTCCGGGACACTGCGGGTCGGGGACCGGGTCACCGTCCACCCCTCCGGTGAGACCTCCGAGATCGTCGGCATCGACGTGCTCGGCAGGGACGCCGGCCTCGCGTACGCGCCGCAGTCGCTGACCCTGCGCCTGGCCGACCAGCGCGATGTCTCACGCGGCGACATGATCACCGCCGGACCGGACGCGCCCGCACTCACACAGGACGTCCGGGCGGCCGTCTGCCACCTGGCCGACCGGGCGCTCAGGGTCGGCGACCGGGTGCTGGTCAAGCACACGACGCGGACCGTGAAGGCGATCGTCAAGGACCTCGGCGGGGCGGGCGAGTTGACCGCGAACGACCTCGGCCGGATCACCCTGCGCACCGCCGGGCCGCTCGCGCTCGACGACTACGCGGACGTACGCCGCACCGGCGCGTTCCTCCTCGTCGACCCGGCGGACGGCTCGACACTGACGGCGGGCATGGCCGACCTCTCCGCCCAGGACGCCTAGGACGTCAAGGGCCGCCCTTCGGCCGCCCTCAAGTACCCAGTGAAAGCCGGGGCTTGGGGGCGTCGGTGCGTCCGGTCTGCGGGCGGCGGCTGCCCGCGCGGTAGGGCTTGGGCCAGGTGACGCCCGGACCCTCGTACCCCTGCTCGGCCGCCGCGTGCAACGTCCAGTGCGGGTCGTAGAGATGCGGCCGGGCGAGTGCGCACAGGTCCGTACGCCCGGCCAGGATCAGGGAGTTGACGTCGTCCCAGGAGGAGATCGCGCCGACGGCGATCACGGGGAGGCCGGTCTCGTGGCGGATCCGGTCGGCGAACGGGGTCTGGTACGAGCGGCCGTACTCGGGCTGTTCGTCGGCGACCACCTGCCCGGTCGACACATCGACCGCGTCGGCGCCGTGCGCCGCGAAGGCCCGGGCGATCGCCACGCCCTCGTCCCCGGTGTTGCCGCCCTCGGCCCAGTCGGTCGCGGAGATACGGACGGTCATGGGCCGCTCCTCCGGCCACACGGCCCGTACGGCGTCGAACACCTCCAGCGGGAAGCGCAGTCTGCGTTCCAGCGAGCCGCCGTAGGCGTCGGTGCGCCGGTTGGTGAGCGGTGAGAGGAAGCCGGAGAGCAGGTAGCCGTGGGCGCAGTGCAGTTCGAGGAGGTCGAAGCCGCAGCGGGCGGCACGCCATGCGGCTGCGGCGAACTGCTCACGGATGTCGGTGAGCTGGGCGCGGGACAGCTGCCGGGGGGTCTGGCTGCGCGGTCCGTACGGGATGGGGGAGGCGGCCACGAGCGGCCAGTTGCCCTCCTCCAGGGGCTCGTCGATGCCCTCCCACATCAGCTTCGTGGAACCCTTGCGGCCGGAGTGGCCGAGCTGGACGCCGATCGCGGTGCCGGGTGCCTGGGCGTGCACGAAGCGAATGATCCGCCGCCAGGACTCGGCCTGCCGGTGTGAGTAGAGGCCCGTGCAGCCGGGGGTGATGCGGCCCTCGGCGCTCACGCACACCATCTCGGTCATCACCAGGCCGGCGCCGCCGAGCGCCCGTCCGCCCAGGTGGACGAGGTGGAAGTCGCCGGGGACGCCGTCCACGGCCGCGTACATGTCCATCGGTGAGACCACGACCCGGTTGCGCAGGGTCAGACCGCGCAGCCGGAACGGGGTGAACATCGGCGGTGTGCCGGGCGGGCAGCCGAACTCGCGCTCGACCGCCGCCGTGAAGAGCGCGTCGCGCAGCCGCAGGTTGTCGTGCGTGACGCGGCGGCTGCGGGTGAGGAGGTTGAACGCGAACTGGCGGGCGGGCTGGTGGAGATACAGCCCCAGGTTCTCGAACCACTCCAGGCTGGCCCTCGCGGCCCGCTGGGTGGACGCGACGACAGGGCGCCGCTCCTCCTCGTACGCGGCGAGTGCCTCGTCGAGAGTGGGCCGCTCCTCCAGGCAGGCGGCCAGCGCGAGCGCGTCCTCGACGGCGAGCTTGGTGCCGGAGCCGATGGAGAAGTGGGCGGTGTGCGCGGCGTCGCCGAGGAGGACCAGATTGCCGTGGGACCAGCGGTCGTTGACCACCGTGCGGAAGGTGGTCCACATCGACTTGTTGGACCGCAGCTGCCGCCCGCCGAGCGCGTCGGTGAAGATCTTGCCGCAGGCCTCGACGGACTCCTGCTCGTCGAGGTCCGCGAAACCGGCCGCCCGCCACACCTCTTCGCGCATCTCGACGATGACGGTGGAGGCGTCGGCCGCGTACGGGTAGCCGTGCAGCTGCATCACGCCGTGTTCGGTCTCGGCGATCTCGAAGCGGAAGGAGTCGAAGGCGAAGTCGGCGGCGAGCCAGATGTAACGGCACCGGTGCTCCTCGACCGACGGTCCGAACACCTGCGCGTATGCCGCCCGGGTCGGGCTGTGCACCCCGTCGGCGGCGATGACCAGGTCGTACGCCGTCATCAGCTCGGCGACCGGCGGGGCCTCGGCCCGGAAGCGCAGCTCGACGCCGAGCGAGCGGCAGCGCTCGTGCAGGATCTCCAGGAGTCGGCGCCGGCCGAGCGCCGCGAAGCCGTGGCCTCCGGAGGTGCTGCGCACGCCCCGGTGCACGATGTCGATGTCGTCCCAGCGCACGAACTCGTCCTGGAGCGCCGCGTACACGACCGGGTCGGCGTGCTCGATCCCGCCGAGCGTCTCGTCGGAGAGCACGACACCGAAGCCGAAGGTGTCGTCGGGGGCGTTGCGCTCCCAGACGGTGACCTCGCGGCCCGGGTCGAGGCGCTTGAGGAGCGCGGCGGCGTACAGCCCGCCGGGGCCGCCGCCGATGACTGCGACACGCACAGACGCGCACGTCCGCGTCGCCACGGCTATCGCCCCCGCCACTTCGGCGCGCGCTTCTCCGTGAACGCCGCATGGAACTCGGCGTAGTCCTCGCCGGTCATCAGAAGGGCCTGGGTCGAGGCGTCGAGCTCGACGGAGGCGGCGAGGGGCATGTCCAGTTCGGCGGTGAGCAGGGCCTTGGTCTGGGCGTACGCGAGGGCCGGGCCCTCGGCCAGGCGGCGGGCCAGCCGCTGGGCGGCCTCGTCCGCGCTGCCCTCGTCGGCCAGCTCACTGATCAGGCCGATCCGCTCGGCCTCGGGCGCGCGCACCGGTTCGCCGAGCATCAGCAGCCGGGTCGCGTGGCCGAGCCCGACGACCCTGGGCAGCAGATAGGCGGCGCCCATGTCGCCGCCGGACAGTCCGACGCGGGTGAAGAGGAAGGCGAACCGGGCGCTCGGGTCGGCCACCCGGAAGTCGGCGGCCAGGGCGAGAACGGCTCCGGCGCCCGCCGCGACCCCGTGCACCGCCGCGATCACCGGGAACGGGCATTCCCGTACGGCCCGCACGACCTGCCCGGTCATCCGGTTGAAGTCGAGGAGCTGGGCGGTGTCCATGGACAGGGTCGCGCCGATGATCTCGTCGACGTCGCCGCCGGAGCAGAAACCGCGCCCCTCCCCCGCCAGCACCAGCGCCCGCACCGACCGCTCACGGGAGAGCTCGGCGAGCAGATCACGCAGGTCGGCGTAGGCGCCGAAGGTGAGGGCGTTGAGTTTCTCGGGGCGGGCCAGGGTGACCGTGGCGACCCCGTCGGTGACCTCGCACCTCAGGTGCTGCCAGTCGGAGGTGCGGGCGGCGGAGCCGGTGAAGGGACTCATGACGGGCGGCCTCCTCGGACGGGGGCGGCGGTCCGCGCCCCAGGGCGCTGGACAGCGGTCGTCGTTACTCCACGAAGTTATCACCAATCTGTGACTGTCGTCACGACCACGCAATAACCCGGTCGTGAAGTGACCGTTTCCCGTCACCGAGTCACGGGTTCTCGATAACCCCGTAACGGCGGGAGCACCTCGCGGGAGACGGGGCGTTGAGCCGGGTACGGGGCCTCATGCCGAGCCGAACGTCCTGGGAGGGCGCCCACCGAATGTCCTGGAAAGCGCCCGCCTGACGCCTCCGTCCGGCCGCGCCGTACCATTCCTCACATTGAAAGCAGGACAGCCTGCTCCATGAACGGACCCACCTTGCACGACACCCCCGCCCCCGCCTCCTGGCGCATCGCGCTGCCGCACACCTCCGCGGCCGTGCCGGTCGCCCGTGCCCTGGTCCGCACGGCGCTGGCCGAGCTGAAGCACGCGGCCGACAGCGACACCGCGGAACTGCTCACCGCGGAGCTGGTCGCCAACGCCGTGGAGCACACCTCGGGGGACGGTCCCATAGAGCTGGTCGTGGAGCTGATGCCGACCGGCTGCCAGGTCGAGGTGCACGACACGGACCCGGCGCCGCCCGGCAACCTCACGGTCCCGGAGCCGCCCGGTGAGCCCGACCCCTGGCAGGAGCACGGGCGCGGCCTCCTCCTGATCCGCACCCTCAGCTCCTCCTGCGGTCACCGGCCCACCGGCTCCGGCAAGGCGGTCTGGTTCAGACTGCCTGTGGTGCCCGCTCAGCGGCGTCCGGCGTGACCCCGGCGCCGGGAACGGCCCCGGGAGCGGCCCCGGCCGCGGCCAGCCGGGAGTTGCGGCGCCCGTAGAGCACGTACACGAGGAAGCCGGCCGCCAGGAAGCACACGAACTGGATCCAGGTCGTCCAGCCCGTCTCGTACATCAGATACAGACAGAAGCCGATGCCGAGCAGCGGCACCACGGGGTAGAGCGGCACCCGGAACGTCCTGGCAAGACCGGGTTCCCGGCGCCGCAGCGCGATCACCGCGACATTGACGGCGGCCATGGTGGCGAGCGTGCCGATCGTCGTCAGGTTGACGACGGCGTCCAGCGGGGCGAAGGCCGCCGGGACGGCGAAGACGATCGCGACGATCAGGGTTCCCGCGACCGGTGTCGAGGTCCTCGGCGAGATCTTCTCGAAGACGCGCGGCACGAGCCCGTCGCGGGACATGGACATGAGGATGCGGGTCTGTCCGTACATCACCGCGAGCACGACCGAGGCGATGGCGACGACCGCTCCGAATGCGACGACCCCGGCGCCGACCGTGGAGCCGGTGACCACGTTGACGACGTACGACAGCGCGGCGGGCCGCCCGGCGACCGCGTCGCCGCCGACGGCGCCGATCGCCGCGAGAGCCACCGCGCAGTACAGCAGGGTGACCAGACCGATGCAGACCAGAATGGCGATCGGGATGTTGCGGCGGGGGTCCTTGGCCTCCTCGCCGGCCGTGGTGATCGCGTCGAAACCGATGTACGAGAAGAAGGCCGCCGTGGTGCCCGCGCCGATCCCGCCGAGCCCGGCCGGGGAGAACGGCGTGAGGTTGCCGTGCTTGAAGGCGCTGAACCCGATCGCGCAGAAGGCGACGAGCACGACGAGCTTCAGCACGGCCATGGCCGCGGTCGCCCGCGCGCTCTCGCGCACCCCGCGGATCAGCAGGACCGAGGCCAGCGCGATCACGATGACCGCGGGAAGGTTGACGATCCCGCCGTCGGACGGACCGGCCGAGAGCGCGGCGGGCAGCTGCACGCCCGTGAGGCTGTGCAGCAGTTCGTTGACGTACTGGCTCCAGCCGACCGCCACGGCCGACACGGAGACGCCGTACTCCAGGAGCAGACACCAGCCGACGAGGAAGGCCGTGCCCTCGCCCAGTCCCGCGTAGGCGAAGGAGTACGAGGATCCGGAGACCGGGATCGCGCCGCCGAGTTCGGCGAAGGAGAACGCGGTGAAGACGCAGGTGATCGCCGCGAGGATGAACGACACGACCACGGCGGGTCCGGCCTGCGCGACCGAGTCGGAGAGTCCGACGAAGATTCCGGTGCCGACGATCGCGCCGACGCCGAAGCAGATGAGCTGGAAGAGGCCCATGGTCCGCTTGAGGCCATGGCCTTCGCGGTCGGCGCCTGATTCGGCCATCAGCAGCTGGGGGGACTTGATGCGTGGAGCGGACATGCGGGTGGTGCTCATTTCCGGTGGTGCGGGGTGCGACGGGGTCGGTCGCGCGGTGGTCGCGGAAGGGGTGGCTCCGGACCGCCGGTCAGGATAAGGCCTGCGGGGACCTCCGTCAGGCCAGGACCTCGGGGATTCCAGGTCGGCCCAGGGTGGCGACCATGATCGCCTTGATGGTGTGCAGCCGGTTCTCGGCCTCGTCGAAGACGACCGAGTGCGCCGACTCGAACACCTCGTCGGTGACCTCCAGCGAGTCGAGGCCGTGGGTCTCGTGGATCTCGCGGCCGACCTTGGTGCCCAGGTCGTGGAAGGCCGGCAGGCAGTGCAGGAACTTCACGTCCGGGTTGCCGGTGGCGCGCAGCACGTCCATGGTCACGGCATACGGGGACAGCGCCGCGATGCGTTCGTCCCACACCTCCTTGGGCTCGCCCATCGAGACCCAGACGTCGGTGGCGACGAAGTCGGCGCCGTGGACGCCCTCGCCGAGGTGCTCGGTGAGGGTGATACGCCCTCCGTTGCTCTCGGCGAGCTTGCGGGCCTCGGCGACGATCTCCTCGGCGGGCCAGTAGGCCTGCGGGGCGACGATCCGGACGTCCATGCCGAGGAGCGCGCCGGTGACCAGGTAGGAGTTGCCCATGTTGAAACGGGCGTCACCCAGGTAGGCGAAGGCGATCTCACCGAGCGGCTTGTCGCAGTGCTCGGTCATGGTGAGCACGTCGGCGAGCATCTGGGTGGGGTGCCAGTCGTCGGTCAGACCGTTGTAGACGGGCACTGAGGCGTACGCGGCCAGCTCCTCGACGGAGGCCTGGCTGTCACCCCGGTACTCGATCGCGTCGAACATCCGGCCGAGCACACGCGCGGTGTCCTTCACGGACTCCTTGTGGCCTATCTGCGAACCGGACGGGTCCAGATACGTCGTCGAGGCGCCCTGGTCCGCGGCGGCGACCTCGAACGCGCAGCGTGTTCGGGTCGAGGTCTTCTCGAAGATCAGCGCGATGTTCCTGCCCCGCAGGTACTGCGTCTCGGCCCCGGCCTTCTTGGCCGCCTTGAGCTCGGCGGCCAGCTCGATCAGGCCGCGGAACTCCTCCTCGGTGAAGTCCAGCTCCTTGAGGAAGTGGCGTCCGGCGAGGGCGGTCGGGACTGTCGCCATGGGGGCGCTCCAGAGGTACGGGGACGGCGCGAACAAGGGAACGATTGGAAGTCTATACGATCCTTCACATTTCTATACGTCACTTCTCCGGGGACCTAGAGGTCAGCGCCCCGAAAGGGGCGTGGGACCGTCACATCGTGCGGCCCCGCCGCGTGGGCGCGCCCAGCCACACCCACAACCCGCACCCCGCACCCCGCACCCCGCATCAAACCCCCACCCCATCCCTCTCCACCGGACAGCTCATGCACCGAGGCCCACCCCGCCCCCGCCCCAGCTCACTCCCCGGAATCTCGATCACCTCAATACCCTGCTTCCGCAGATGCGTATTGGTGGTCACGTTCCGCTCATAAGCGACGACGACCCCAGGCTCCACCGCGAGGACATTGCACCCGTCGTCCCACTGCTCCCGCTCCGCCGCATGCACATCCTGCGTCGCGGTCAGCACCCGGATCTCGCTCAGCCCCAGCGCCGCCGCGATCGCCCGGTGCATGTGCTCCGGCGGATGGTCGGTGACCTTCAGCTCCTTGTCCCCCGAGCCCGGTTCGATGGTGTACGAGCGGAGCATGCCGAGCCCCGCGTACTGGGTGAAGGTGTCGCCGTCGACCATCGTCATCACGGTGTCGAGGTGCATGAGGGCCCGCCGCTTGGGCATGTCGAGCGCCACGATCGTGCGGGCCGACCCGGCGGCGAACAGCTTGTGCGCGAGCATCTCGACGGCCTGCGGCGTCGTCCGCTCGCTCATGCCGATGAGCACCGCGCCGTTGCCGATGACGAGCACGTCACCGCCCTCAATGGTGGAGGGATAGTCCGCCTGCCCCTCCGACCAGACATTGAAGCCCTCGTCGCGGAAGAGCGGATGATGCCGGTAGATCGCCTCGAAGTGCACGGTCTCCCGCTGCCGCGCGGGCCAGCGCATGGCGTTGATGGAGACCCCGTCGTAGATCCAGGCGGAGGTGTCCCGGGTGAAGAGGTGATTGGGGAGCGGGCCGAGGAGGAAGTCGTCGAGGTCCATGACGTGGAAGCGCACGGAGGTCGGTTCCAGGTGCGCGTCCAGGAACTCCCGCTTGGTCATCCCGCCGACCAGCGCGGCCGCCAGTTCCGGGGCGGGCAGGGTCTCGAAGGCCGCCCGGAGGTGGTCGGTGGCGAGCGGCCCGTACTCCTTCTCGTCGAAGACCCGGTCCAGGACGAGCGATCTGGCCGCCGGAATCTCCAGGGCCTCGGTGAGCAGGTCCCCGAAGAGGTGGACGGTGACCCCGCGGTCGCGCAACACGTCCGCGAACCCGTCGTGCTCCGCCCGGGCCCGGCGCACCCACAGCACGTCGTCGAAGAGCAGCGCGTCCTTGTTGCTGGGGGTGAGCCTCTTGAGCTCGAGGTCGGGTCTGTGCAGGATGACGCGGCGCAGCCGCCCGGCCTCGGAGTCGACGTGGAATCCCATGCCTCCATCCTGACCATCCGGACGCCTGTTCACCCGTGGATCGACGGGAGACGGGCGAGTTGATTTCGTCCCCTTGACGATAAGGATGCCTCTTCGTTATCGTCACTGCGACGACAAAAGCGCATCACAGCGGGTCGCCGGGATCGCCCGGCGGCGAGGGGGTACCCATGGCCGACATCACCCGGCGTCTCGGCTGGCGCCATCTGCGCGGGGCGCCGACCGCCCATGTCCGGCACCACCGGTCGGGCCGGCTGGTGCACGACGGCCCCGGACTCAGCTTCTGGTACCGCTCCCTGACCGCCACGCTCTCCGAAGTCCCGGTCGACGACCGCGAGTTGGCGATGACCTTCCACGCCCGTACGTCCGACTTCCAGGACGTCGCGGTGCAGGCGACCGTCACGTACCGGATCGTCGATCCCGGGGTCGCGGCCGCACGGCTCGACTTCTCCGTCGACCCCGACACCGGCTCCTGGCGCGGCGCGCCCCTCGAACAGCTGGGCTCGCTGCTGACCGAAACGGCCCAGCAGCACGCGCTGGACGTACTGGCCCGTACGTCGCTGGCGGCGGCCCTGGTGGACGGCGTCGCGTCGGTACGGGAGCGGATCGCGGGCGGGCTCGCCGCCGAACCCCGGCTGCCCGCGACGGGGATCGAGGTCGTGGCCGTACGGGTCGTCGCGTTGCGCCCGGAACCCGAGGTGGAGCGGGCGCTGCGCACTCCCGCCCGCGAGCAGATCCAGCAGGAGGCGGACAAGGCGACGTACGAACGCCGGGCCGTCGCCGTCGAGCGGGAACGGGCGATCGCCGAGAACGAGCTCGCCAGTCAGATCGAACTCGCCCGGCGCGAGGAGCAGTTGGTCGACCAGCGCGGCACCAACGCGCGGCGCGAGGCGGAGGAGCACGCGGCGGCGGACGCCGTGCGGGCCGGGGCGGAGGCGGCGCGGACCGTGCGGCTCGCGGAGGCGGAGGGCACCCGGGTGGTGCAGCTCGCCAAGGCCGAGGCCACGGCCGCGCGCGAGGTCGGCGAGGCGCGGGCCGCGGCGCAGGCCGCCTGGCTGCGGGTCCACGGGGACGTGGACGTCGCCACGCTGCACGCCCTGACGGGCACCCGGCTCGCCGAGAACCTGCCGCGCATCGACAGTGTCACGGTGTCGCCGGACGTCCTGACGGGCCTGCTCGCGCGGCTGGGCAACGGGGCCGCCGGGGGGCCGGAGCTGTGAGTCTCGCGCCCCGTGTCGTCCTCGTCCATCGCACCACGGAGTACGAGGAACTGGTGGCCCGCCACGGGACGCACGGGCAGGCGGCGTTCTTCCTCTCCTCCCGGGGGCGGGACATCGAGGAGGTGGCACAGCGGCACCGCAGAGCGCGGGAGGCGCTGGCGGAGGTGGTGTCCGCGGTGCCGCTGACGTGGCGTCAGGCGCGCGTCGAGCGGGGCGACCTGGACCGCTTCCTCTTCGCTCCGGAGGACGTGGTGGTCGTCGTCGGGCAGGACGGGTTGGTGGCAAACGTGGCCAAGTACCTGACCGGTCAGCCGGTGGTGGGGATCGACACCGACCCCGGACGGAATCCGGGGGTGCTCGTGCGGCACCGGCCGCGCGACGCGGGCGCGCTGCTCGCCTCGGCGCGCGGGGGCCGGGCCGACGAGCTGACCATGGTCGAGGCGGTCGCGGACGACACGCAGCGGCTCCTCGCACTCAACGAGATCTATCTCGGAACCGCGAGCCATCAGACGGCCCGCTATCGGCTGGGGCTCGACGAGTACGGGGGTGCCGTCGAGCCCCAGGCCTCCTCCGGGGTCCTGGTCGGCACCGGGACGGGCGCCAGCGGCTGGCTCCGCTCGGTGTGGCAGGAACGGGGCGGTGAGCTGCCGCTGCCCGGGCCCGCGGAGGAACGCCTGCTCTGGTTCGTCCGCGAGGCCTGGCCGTCTCCGGCCACCGGCACGTCCCTCGTCTCCGGCACCCTCACCGCCTCCGCCCGCCTCTCCCTCACCGTCGAGTCCGACCGCCTCATCGCGTTCGGGGACGGCATGGAGGGCGATGCGGTGGAGTTGGTGTGGGGGCAGACGGTACGGGTGGGGGTGGCGGGGGTGAGGTTGCGTCTGGTGGGCTGAATCCTTCAGGGGCGCGGGGAACTGCGCGACCAGCCCCCACCCACCCGCAGCCGAAGAAGGCACCCCGGGGGTCTGGGGGCGAAGCCCCCAGGTTCGGGATGGAACGGGTAGGGGCGGCGGGGGCGAAAAACGCTACAGACGTGGGTCCACCGGTTCGGACTCCAGCGCCAGCACCCCGAACACCGCCTCATGCACCCGCCACAACGGCTCCCCCTCCGCCAGCCGGTCCAACGCCTCCAACCCGAGCGCGTACTCCCGAAGCGCAAGCGACCGCTTGTGGTTCAGGAACCGCCCCCGCAGCCGGGCGAGGTTCTCAGGACGCGTGTACTCCGGACCGTAGATGATCCGCAGATACTCACGGCCCCGGCACTTGATGCCGGGCTGGACAAGACGTCCCTGCCCACCCCGCACCACCGCCCCGACCGGCTTGACGACCATGCCCTCACCCCCACGCCCGGTCATCTCCAGCCACCAGTCCACCCCGCCCCGCACGGACTCCGCGTCCCCGGGGTCCACGAACAACCGCCGAGTCGTCTGCAGCAGCCCACTCCCGTCGTGCTCGACCAGCCGGTCGATGAGCGCGAGCTGCTCGTCGTGCGGCACCGCGGCGAGACTACGGCCCTGGACGGCGAGGATCTGGAAGGGAGCCAGCCGCACCCCCTCCAGCCCGTCCGTCGGCCAGCAGTACCGCCGGTACGCCTCGGTGAACGCGGCCGCGTCGGCGGCCCGCTCCCGCTGCCTGCCGAGCAGCTCCCGGACGTCGACCCCACGCTCCGCGGCCCCTTCGAGCGCGGCCAGCGCCCCCGGGAACGCGGCCCCGGCCGCGGCACCGACCGCCGCGTACTGGCTGCGCAGCAACCCGGACGCCTTGAGCGACCACGGCATCAACTCGGCGTCGAGCAGCAGCCAGTCCGTGCCCAGTTCCTCCCACAGACCGGCAGCCGTCACGGCTTCCCGCAGTCGCCCGAGGATCTCCTCGGTGACGGCAAAGTCGTCGAAGAAGGGCCGGCCGGTACGGGTGCACAGCGCCCCCGTGGGCCCCTCCGCGACGCCGAACCGCTCCCGCGCCACCCCCGCTTCCCGGCAGACCAGCGCCACCGCCCGCGACCCCATGTGCTTCTCCTCGCACACGACGCGGGCGACGCCGTCCTCCTTGTACTGGGCGAAGGCCTCGGCGGGGTGTTCGAGGTAGCCCTCCACCTGTGAGGTAGCCGTGGGCGCCATCGTCGGGGGGAGGTAGGGCAGCAGGCGCGGGTCGACCGCGAACCGGCTCATGACCTCCAGGGCCGCCGCCGCGTTCTCCTCACGCACCGCCACCCGCCCGGCGTACCGCGTCTCGACGGCCCGCCGTCCGTGCACGTCGGCGAGGTCCAGCGGACGGCCCTCGTGGCCGCCGGGCGCCTCGGAGGCCAGCGGCTTCGCCGGCTCGTACCAGACCCGTTCGGCCGGTACGTCGACGAGCTCGCGCTCCGGCCAGCGCAGCGCGGTGAGCTTGCCGCCGAACACGGCACCGGTGTCGAGGCAGATGGTGTTGTTCAGCCAGGTGGCCGTGGGGACCGGGGTGTGACCGTAGACGACGGCTGCCCGGCCCCGGTAGTCCTCCGCCCACGGGTAGCGCACCGGCAGGCCGAACTCGTCCGTCTCCCCGGTCGTGTCGCCGTACAGCGCGTGCGAGCGCACCCGGCCCGACGTACGGCCGTGGTACTTCTCGGGCAGTCCGGCGTGGCAGACGACGAGCCGCCCGCCGTCCAGGACGTAGTGACTGACCAGCCCGTCGACGAACTCCCGCACCCGCGCGCTGAATTCCTCGCTCTCGCCGTCCAGCTGCTCGATGGTCTCGGCCAGCCCGTGGGAGTGCTGGACCTTGCGGCCCTTGAGGTAACGGCCGAGTTTGTTCTCGTGGTTGCCCGGCACGCACAGCGCGTTGCCGGCCGCGACCATGGACATCACGCGGCGCAGAACTCCGGGGGTGTCCGGGCCGCGGTCGACGAGGTCGCCGACGAAGACGGCCGTACGGCCCCCCGGGTGCGCGCCGTCGGCGTAACCGAGCTTGCCGAGCAGGGAGTCCAGCTCCGAGGCGCAGCCGTGGATGTCGCCGATGATGTCGAAGGGTCCGGTGAGGTGGGTCAGGTCGTTGAACCGCTTCTCCGTCCTCACCTCGGCGCTCTCGATCTCCGCCACACCCCGCAGGACATGCACCTTGCGGAATCCCTCGCGCTCCAAGTGCCGCAGGGACCGGCGGAGTTCGCGGATATGGCGCTGGATGACGCGGCGCGGCATGTCGGCACGGTCGGTGCGGGAGGCGTTGCGTTCGGCGCACACCTCCTCCGGCACGTCGAGCACGATCGCGATGGGCAGCACGTCGTGCTTCTTGGCGAGTTCGATCAGCTGGCGGCGGCTCTCCTGCTGGACGTTCGTGGCGTCCACGACGGTGCGCCGGCCGGCCGCGAGCCGCTTGCCCGCGATGTAGTGGAGGACGTCGAAGGCGTCGCCGCTGGCGCTCTGGTCGTTCTCGTCGTCGGCGACCAAGCCGCGGCAGAAGTCGCTGGAGATGACCTCGGTCGGTTTGAAGTGCCGGTGGGCGAAGGTGGACTTGCCTGAGCCGGACGCGCCGATCAGGACGACGAGGGAGAGGTCGGTGACGGGCAGGGTGCGCCCCTGGGTGGTGTCGTTGCCGGTCATGCGGCCTTCTCCTCCTTCGTGGTGGTCGGGGTGGCGGTGGCGAGGGTGAAGACCGCCATCTGGGTCGGCGGACCGACCTCCGGGTCGTCGGGGCCGACGGGCGTGAACTCCACCTCGTATCCGTGCCGCGCGGCCACCTGGTGGGCCCAGGTCCGGAACTCCTCCCGGGTCCACTCGAACCGGTGGTCGCCATGGCGGGAGCGTCCGGCCGGGAGGGTCTCCCAGCGGACGTTGTACTCGACGTTCGGCGTCGTCACCAGGACCGTACGCGGCCGGGCCGAGCCGAAGACGGCGTACTCCAGGGCGGGCAGCCGGGGCAGGTCGAGGTGCTCGACGACCTCGCTGAGCACGGCGGCGTCGTACCCCTTGAGACGGTTGTCGGTGTACGCGAGCGAGCCCTGGAAGAGCCGCACGCGGGCGGCCTGCCGCTCGCCCATCCGGTCCAGCTTGAGCCGCCGCGAGGCGATGGTGAGCGCGCGCATCGACACATCGACACCGACGATCTCGGTGAACCGCACGTCCTTGAGCAGCGCCTGCACCAACTGACCCTGACCGCAGCCGAGGTCGAGCACGCGGGCCGCGCCGGACGCGTGCAGCGCGGCGAGGATCGCGTCCCGGCGCTGGACGGCGAGCGGGATCGGCTTCTCCTCCGTGTCCGCCTCCTCGTCGACCGCGTTGTCGATCTCCTCGACCTCGGTGTCGTCGGCCTCGGCGAGCCGTACGAGCTCCAGCCGCTCCATCGCCTCCCGCGTCAGCGACCAGCGGCGCGAGAGGTACCGGTCGGCGATCAGCTTCTGCTCGGGGTGGTCCGGCAGCCAGCCCTCGCCCGCCCGCAGCAGCTTGTCGACCTCGTCGGACGACACCCAGTAGTGCTTGGCGTCGTCGAGCACCGGAAGCAGCACGTAGAGGTGGCGCAGGGCTTCGGCGAGCGTCAGGCCCGATGCCTCCAGTTCCAGGCGTACGTAGCGGGAGTCGCCCCACTCGGGGAACTTCGCGTCCAGCGCCACGGCCTCGACCGCCACCGTCCACCCGAGCGGCTCGAACAGCTTGCGTACGAGGTCGGCGCCGCCCCTGGCGGGAAGCGCGGGTACCTCGATCCGGAGTGGCAGCGGCCGGGCGGGCAGGTACGGCTTCGCGGCGCACTGGCCCTTCATAGCGCTGGAGAAGACCGCGCTCAGCGCCACGGCGAGCAGGGACGAGGCGGCGTACGGGCGGTCGTTGACGTACTGCGCGAGCGCGGCGTCGGGTGCGCCGCCGCGGCCCTTGCCCTTGCCGCGCCGGACCAGCGCCACCGCGTCGACCTCCAGCAACAGCGCGGCCGTGCACCGCTCGACGGACGCCTCGGGGTAGAGGACGTGCGCCGTGCCGTAGGAGGTCGAGAACACCTGCGCCTTGTCGGGATGCTTGTGCAGCAGGAAGCCGAGGTCGGTGGCGGGGCGCTCTGGGGTACCGGTGGTACTGATCGTCAGGAACACTGGAATCTGCCTCGAAACATCTTCTGAGCTGTGAATACCTCACATGCGCCGAGCGCCGGTGAACCACAGCGGGGGGAGAACGCGCCGGGGGATCACTACTCCCGGCCTGTCGTCGGCGCGCCCGCCCCAACGTATAGCGAACGCCCCAGGGGGACCCGAGAATTTTCCCGCCGAGCTCCGTGGCAGCGGTTCCGGCTGGGTCGGCTGATGTGACCGGTGCATGATGGATGCATGGATCTTCGAGTCTTCACAGAACCGCAGCAGGGAGCGACCTACGAGACGCTGCTCCGCGTCGCCAAGGCCGCCGAAGACCTCAACTACGGAGCCTTCTTCCGTTCTGACCATTACCTGCACATGGGATCCGTCGACGGGCTCCCCGGGCCCACCGACGCCTGGATCACACTGGCCGGCCTCGCCCGCGAGACGAACCGGATCCGCCTCGGCACGCTCATGACGGCCGGTACCTTCCGCCTCCCCGGCGTCCTCGCCATCCAGGTCGCGCAGGTCGACCAGATGTCGGGCGGACGGGTGGAACTCGGTCTGGGCTCCGGCTGGTACGAGGCCGAGCACGAGGCCTACGGGATTCCGTTCCCCAAGGAGAAGTTCGGGCGGCTGGAGGAACAACTCGCCGTCGTCACGGGACTGTGGGCGACGCCCGTCGGTGAACGGTTCACCTACGAGGGGAAGTACTACCAGCTCAAGGACTCCCCCGCGCTTCCCAAGCCCGCGCAGCCCAAGGTGCCGGTCCTGATCGGCGGGCACGGTGCCAAGCGGACGCCCGAGCTGACGGCGCGGTACGCCGACGAGTTCAACATTCCTTTCGCCTCCCTCGGGGACACGGAGCAGCAGTTCCAGCGGGTGCGGGCGGCGGCCGAGCGGGCCGGGCGCAAGGGGGACGACCTTGTGTACTCGAACGCGCTCGTCGCCTGTGTCGGCAGGAACGACGCCGAGGTGAAGCGGCGCGCGGACGCCATCGGGCGGGACGTCGACGAGCTCAAGGCGAACGGGCTCGCGGGCTCCCCGGCGGAGGTCGTCGAGAGGATCGCCCAGTATCAGGCCGTCGGGTCGCAGCGCATGTACATGCAGATGCTGGACCTCGATGACCTGGACCACCTGGAGTTGATCGCCGCGGAGGTCATGCCGCAGCTCGACTGAGGTCGCGTTCCTCGGGCCCCGGCGGGCGAAATCCGTCGCCCCCTTGTGCGGCGCGGGTTCGTGGCAGTGACCCGGATAGGTGGTGATCGTCGGGCTCGGGCGGAGCCGGACCGCCCGGCTCATGGCGACGCCCCGCCTGGGGGCCGCCCCTTCAGGGGCGCGGGGAACTGCGCGCCCGGCCCGCGCCTACCCCGTCGCCCACCCCCGCTCCACCACCCCCTGATCCCGCGCCGCCAACCGTCTCAGCATCTCCAGGACCCGGTCCCGGGACTCGTCCGCCGCGTCGATCGCCTCCATGCACTGCCAGTACGTCCCCTGTTCGTCCGCCGCGCAGGCGATACCGACGAGAGCGATACCGACCTCGCCAAGAAGACCCCCGAGGCACAGCAGGGACTCTCGCGCATCACCCAACTCGGTGAGCTGAGCGGCGCGTAAGTCGGCCATGTCGAGCGGCGGCGCGTTCAGCACACCGCAGCCCCGGCCCGCCAGCTCCGTCAGTCCAAGCGCCTCGCCCCGGAGTTCCGGCGGCCCCGAGACGGCGAAGCGACTCCCTATGGCCTGGGCCAGGGCCTGCGCCTGCCACGCCTCCGCGATCACTTCGACCGTGTCCCCGCTCCCCGCGAGGGCACGCCTGCTCGCCCCGATGAGCCGCACCGCGTCCATGCGCTGCCCCCGTCTGTCCCGACGTGCTCGTCGCACGTCTGCCCGAACTCCCCTGTCCACTACCCAGAGTGAGAGCCCGCGAGACGAAAAGCCAGAGGAAGACCGAAATCTGTGGACACGAAGTTGAATGTGGACAACTCAACGACCCCGGAGAGTGACCGTCGGACTCGCCACTTCCCCGGCCCGCCCCCTACGCCCCCTCCCCCACCGGAAACCTCCGCTCATTCCGGTCGATCTTCGCGTCGAGCGCCGCCAGCGCGTCGATGCCGAGCACCTCGCACAGCTGGAGCAGGTACGCCAGCACGTCCGCCACCTCGTCCGTGACGCGGTGCGCGGTGTCCGCGTCGTCCATGACCCGCGCCGACTCCTCGGGCGTCAGCCACTGGAAGATCTCGACCAGCTCGGACGCCTCCACGCTGAGCGCGGCGACCAGGTTCTTCGGCGTGTGGTACTGCTGCCAGTTCCGCGCGGCCGCGAACTCGGCCAGCCTGCGCTGCAACTTCGCCACGTCCAGTTCACTTTCACTCACGGCGTCAGGTCTACCACCGTGACCCCCGGCACCTCGCACACCCGGACGACATCGCCCACCGCACCCACCAGCCGGATGTGCCCCCGCTCGCACATCCGCGCCGCCAGCCGCACCAACTCCCCGGCCTGCCGCATGTCCAGCCCCCGGTCGAGGCCGTCGGCCAGCACCGTCAGCGTCTGCAGCGCGGCCGGGACCTCCCCCGCCGGGTCGACCTCCAGCACGCCGGGCCCGGTGAGCAGTACCAGGGCCAGTGCCAGATACCTCAACTCGCCGTCCCCGAGCAGCCCCAGGTGCGTACGGACGCCGTCCCCGCGGTCGAGGAGCGCGCGCACCGTGCCGTCGCCGAGCGGCTCGGCCAGGACGTCCGTGACCGGGCCCGCGCAGCCATCCCGTACCGCCGTGACCAGGTGCGCGTAGCGGTGGCCGCACTCCGATCGGGTACGCCACAGCACTTCGGCGAGGTTGTCGCAGCCCCGGAGCAGCCGTCCCGCGCCGAGCGGGGTGGCGGCGCGCATCCGTCGGGGGCTCGGGTCGCAGGCGTACACGGACCGCAGGGCGACCACCATCTGCTCGGCCGCGGCGAGGACCCGCCGTTCGCCGTCCGTCCGGCCGGCCACGCGCAGTGGCAGGAGCGCGGTGCCGAGGCGGTCGTCGGGAAGGGGGCCCCGGGTCACCGCCGACGAGCCCGCCGTGTACCAGGCCGCCTGGACGACCCGGCGGCCCGGGTCCCGTAGCGCGGTCTCCAGGAGAGTCAGGCCGCCCGCGGTCAACCGCTCGCCGACGATGCGCAGTTCGGGCTCGGCCTGTACGGCGACATCGAGCCGTACGGGTCCTTCGGGGCCGTCGACCGTGCAGCCGATGCGGAAGCCGCGCCGTCGCTGGGCGTCGGGCCGGGCGCGTTCGGGGACGCAGGAGGACGGGTCGGGGAACACTTCGCCCAGCGCGGCGCCGCCGCCGAGCCGCGCCAGTGCCTCGTACGCCCGCAGGGCACCGGTCTTGCCGCTGCCGCTGGGCCCGGTGAAGAGAGTGAGGGGGCCGAGCGGGAACCGGGCGCGCCGGTGTGCCGCGAAGGCGGCGAGCCTGAGTTCGGTGGCGCCGGGCCGGTCGGGGCGCGCCTCGGCCTGGGCGGGGGCCGCCAGAGATGACACGGTCATATGTGGACGGTAAGCGCCCCCTGCCGGGCGAACCGCAGGCGAACCGTTACAGCCCGGTGGCCTTCCTACGATCGGGGGACCGGCGCGCGCCCGCGCGCGGGGGCCGGTCCTGGTCGCCCCTGATCAGATCCCAGGAACCCCCGCCCCTTCCATCAGCCCTCGCACCTCGGTCCCACGCGGTGTCAGCAGGAACACGTTGCGGTCGACCCGGTGCATGCCGCTCGCCAGACCGAAGACCACCCCCGTGCTGAAGTCCAGCACCCGCTTGGCGACCTCGGTCTCCGCACTGGTCAGGTCAAGCAGGACCGGGATGCCCGACATCAGCGTCTCGGCGACGTCGCGGGCATCCGCGAACACATTGACCCGCAGGACCACGAAGCGGCGCCGCGCCTCGGTCACGGCCTCGGGTATCGACCGGTGATTCACCGCCGAGGGCCAGGCGTCCCGGCCCCGCAGCGGAACGACCTGGGCGAGCCCTTCCCACTGCTCGTCGGTGACGTCGTGGCTGTTCACTGGCCCACCCCGTCCTGGCTCGCACTCATTGTCTGCACCGGCCAATTCTTACGCATGGTCACCCGTTCGGCCCAACAGCGACACGGTCCGCGACACCCTCACATCGCCCGCCGGCCGGTTGTGCAGCGGGCGTAACCCTCCAAGATCAGACCATGTGACATCCGCGTAACGGGCAATTCGTACTGTCGTCGGCATGACCACGACCCCCCGCCCGGAGCAGGTCCGGACCGTCTGCTCGTACTGCGGTGTGGGCTGCGGCATGGTCCTCGACATCGGCCGGGGGCCGGACGGACGGCGTACGGTCCTGAAGGCGTCCGGGGACAAGGAGCACCCCGCCAACTCCGGTCGGCTGTGCACCAAGGGCGCGACCACGGCCGACATGCTCGCCGCGCCCGGCCGGCTGACCACCGCGCTCGTGCGGGAGGACCGCGGCGAGGAGCCGCGGCCCGTCCCCGTCGACACGGCCCTCGCCGAGACCGCCCGGCGCCTGCGCGCGATCATCGACGAGCACGGCCCGGACGCCGTCGCCTTCTACGTCTCCGGGCAGATGACCCTAGAAGCGCAGTACCTGGCCAACAAGCTGGCCAAGGGCTTCGTACGGACGAACCAGATCGAGTCGAACTCACGGCTGTGCATGGCGAGCGCGGGCACCGGCTACAAGCTGTCGCTCGGCGCCGACGGACCGCCGGGATCGTACGACGATCTCGACCGGGCGGACGTGTTCCTCGTCATCGGGTCCAACATGGCCGACTGCCATCCGATCCTCTTCCTGCGGCTCATGGAGCGTGTGAAGGCCGGGGCCAAGCTGATCGTCGTCGATCCGCGGCGCACCGCGACGGCGGCGAAGGCCGATCTGTTTCTGCAGATCAGGCCCGGGACCGACCTCGCGCTGCTCAACGGACTGCTGCACCTGCTGCACGAAGGCGGCTACACGGACCCGGACTTCATCGCCCGGCACACCGAGGGCTGGGAGGCGATGCCCGCGTTCCTCGCCGACCATCCGCCCGCGGCCGTCGCCGAGATCACCGGCATCCCGGAGGACGACATCCGGGCGGCGGCGCGGCTGATCGGTGAGGCCGGGGAGTGGACGAGCTGCTGGACCATGGGGCTCAACCAGTCCACGCACGGCACCTGGAACACCAACGCGCTCGTCAATCTCCACCTCGCCACGGGCGCCATCTGCCGGCCCGGCAGCGGGCCCTTCTCCCTCACCGGGCAGCCCAACGCCATGGGCGGGCGCGAGATGGGATACATGGGTCCCGGGCTGCCCGGACAGCGATCGGTGCTGGTGGACGAGGAGCGTGCCTTCGTCGAGGAGTTGTGGGGGCTGCCGGTCGGGAGCATCCGGAAGGACGGGGTGGGGCAGGGCACCGTCGAGATGTTCCGGAAGATGGCCGAGGGGGACATCAAGGCCTGCTGGATCATCTGCACCAATCCCGTCGCCTCGGTCGCCAACCGCCGGACCGTCATCGAAGGGCTCGAAGCCGCCGACTTCGTCGTCACCCAGGACGTCTTCGCCGAGACCGAGACCAACGCGTACGCCGATGTCGTGCTCCCCGGCGCGCTGTGGACGGAGGCCGAGGGCGTCCTGGTCAACAGCGAGCGGACGTTGACCCTGGCACGGTCCGTAGTCGACCCGCCCGGGGAGGCGCGGGCGGACTGGCGGATCATCGCGGCCGTCGCCCGCGCCATGGGGTACGAGAAGGAGTTCTCGTACGACAGTGCCGAGCAGATCTTCGAGGAGATCAAGGAGGCGTGGAACCCGAAGACGGGGTGGGATCTGCGGGGTGCCTCCTACGAGCGGCTGCGGGGCGGGCCCGTGCAGTGGCCCGTCGCGCGGGAGGACGGGCCCGCGCGGAATCCGATCCGGTACGTGGAGAAGGGGGGCGACGGTGACCTGTCGTTCCCCACCGCGAGCGGGCGGGCCGTCTTCTACGCACGGCCCCATCTGCCGCCCGCCGAGATGCCCGACGACGACTTTCCGTTCGTGCTCAACACCGGGCGTCTGCAGCACCAGTGGCACACGCTGACCAAGACGGGGAAGGTGGCGAAGCTCAACAAGCTCGATCCGGGGCCGTTCGTGGAGCTGCATCCGCAGGACGCGGCCGCGCTCGGGGTCGTGGAGGGTGACTCGGTGGAGGTCGCCTCCCGGCGGGGGCGGGCGGTGTTGCCGGCGGTGGTGACGGACCGGGTGCGGGTGGGGTGCGTGTTCGCGCCCTTTCACTGGAACGACCTGTTCGGGGAGTACCTGAGCATCAACGCGGTGACCAGTGACGCGGTGGATCCGGTTTCGTTCCAGCCGGAGTTCAAGGTGTGTGCGGTGTCGCTGGCGCGCGTTGCCGCCCGAAGGGCTCTTCCGAAGACGCCGGACGGGCCGAGGGCGCCCGGCCCAGTCGAAACGACGCCCGGAGGCTTCGGCACGACGCCCGGAAGCGTCGGCGCGTCACCCGGAGGCTTCGGCCTGGAGCTCGCTCCCCCGCCCGTGCTCTCCTCCGTCGAACGCCAGTACCTCAGCGGCTTTCTCGCCGGGCTCTCCTCCGGGCTCCCGGGCGTGCCCGTCCTCCCCCCGGACGCCCCCTTCGGCCCCGAGCACGCCCTCTGGGTGAACGGCGTGCTCGCCGGGATGTACTCGCGCTCCGCGCCCCCGGCGGCTCCGGCGCCGGAGTCCGCGGGCCGTGAGGTGGTGGTGCTGTGGGCCTCGCAGACCGGGAACGCGGAGGAGTTCGCGACGGCCACCGCCGAGCGGCTCGCCGCCACCGGGCACCGGGCGCGACTGGTCGGCATGGACGAGGCGGACGTCGGCGCGCTCGCCCGCAGCGCCGATCTGCTCTTCATCACCAGCACCTTCGGGGACGGTGACGCGCCCGACAACGGGTCCGGACTGTGGGACACCCTGTCCGGGCAGGAGGCCCCACGGCTGGACGGCGTGCGTTATGCCGTGCTGGCCTTCGGCGACTCCTCGTACGACGACTTCTGCGGGCACGGGCGCCGGCTGGACGCGCGCCTGGACGAGTTGGGCGCCGTACGCCTGGCTCCCCGTACGGACTGCGAACCGGACTACGAGCCGAACGCGGGCGCCTGGCTGGAGCTGATCCTCACCGCGCTCGGCGGGCGGCCCGAGACACCCGAGGCGCCCAGGGCACCCGAGGCGCCCCGGACCGCCAAGCCCGCCAAGCCCGCGCCGGCCGCCGCCACCGCCCGACTCACCGGCAACCGGCTGCTCAGCCTGCCCGGCGCCGGCAAGGAAGTGCGCCGGTTCACCTTCGACACCCGGGACAGCGAGAGCCCGCTGCCGTACGAGGCGGGGGATGCGCTCGGCGTACGGCCCGTCAACTCACCCGGCCTGGTTGCCGAATGGCTGGAGACGATCGGGGTCGAGCGTTCAACGGACGTCGAAGTGACGGGTGTTGGTGGGGTCTCCTTCGGCGAGGCTCTGCTTCGGCATTTCGACATCACGCGGATCACGCCGGACCTGCTGCGCTTCGTCGTCGAACGGACGCGTGATGGCCGCGAGTTGAGGAAGCTGCTGCGTCCGGACAACAAGGGAGAGCTGGCACGCTGGTCCTGGGGGCGGCAGGCCGTGGACGTGGTGGCCGAGCATCCGGTGCGCGCGTCGGCGGCGGAGTGGGCCGAGGTGTTCAAGCGGTTGCAGCCCCGCCTGTACTCGATCTCGTCGAGTCCACTCGTCGACCCGTACCTCGTCTCGCTGACCGTCTCGGTGGTGCGGTACGAGAATCCGGGCGGCCGGCCGAGGGGCGGGGTGTGTTCGCCCTTCCTCGCCGATGCCGAGCCGGACGCGGAGGTCCCGGTCTTCGTGCAGCGGTCGCCGCACTTCAGGCCCCCGGCGGACGCGACGACACCCATGGTGATGGTGGGGCCCGGTACCGGAGTCGCGCCGTTCGTCGGCTTCCTGGAGGAGCGCCGGGCGCTCGGCCATCGGGCGCCGAACTGGCTGTTCTTCGGCGAGCAGCACCGCGCCACCGACTTCTACTACGAGGACGAGCTGACCGGACTGCTCGACGACGGCTCACTCACCCGGCTCGACACGGCGTTCTCGCGCGACCAGCGCGCCAAGGTCTACGTCCAGGACCGGATGCGTGAGCACGGGCCCGAGCTGTGGCACTGGCTCCAGGACGGCGCCCGCTTCTATGTGTGCGGAGACGCCTCGCGGATGGCCAAGGACGTCGACCGGGCACTGCGGGACATCGCCGTCTCGCACGGCGGTCTGGGCGAGGCGGAGGCCATCGCGTACGTCAAACAGCTGGCGGCGGAGAAGCGGTACGTACGGGACGTGTACTGAGACACGGGAGACACGGGGTGTGGTGAGCCCACCGAGGGTCGCGAGCTGCACATAATTGGCGAAACTCAACTATTCCCACCGCACCGACATCCGTTGCCCCTCCGCACCGCACATTGAGGCGTACTAGTGAGCCTGAGCATCCGCAACCAGCTCCCCGGAACCGTCACCTCCGTCACCCCGGGCGAGGTGATGGCGACGGTCAAGGTCCGTCTCGACGGTGGCCAGGACCTCACCGCGGCCATCACCGCGGACGCGGTCGAGGACCTGGGTCTCGCAGCGGGGTCCACGGTCCGCGCCCTGGTCAAGTCGACGGAGGTGTCCCTGGCCACCGGGCCGGTCGACGGGGTGAGCATCCGCAACCAGTTCCCCGGCACGGTGACGGAGGTCTCCACGGGCGGGGCCATGGCCCGCGTCAAGGTCGAGGTCCCGGGCGGCGAGCTGACCTCCGCGATCACCAAGGACGCGGTGACGGAGCTGGGCCTGGCGGCCGGATCGACGGTCGTGGCGCTCATCAAGTCCACCGAGGTGTCCCTCTCCAACGCCTGAGACACCCCCATATGCCCCGTCGAAGCATGAGACGCCCTTATATGAGACGCCCCCATACGACACGCACCCACATCGGCCGTAAACACTCTTCTTACCGCCCTCATACCGGACTCTTCACGTCCGGCATCACGGCCTTCATCTGCGGGAATTACCGTCCAATCCCGTGTACTTGGCAGAAATGAGGCCGTCGACCACCGGCCAGAAGGCCCTCACGAAGGCGTCGCCCGACGAGACGCCCGCGCAGTGGCACCGCGTCCTGACCCTGCTCGCCGACGTCAGCCTCTTCATCGGTACGCGCCCGATGTGGACGGCGGCCGCGAGCCACCGGCTCGCCGTCGCGGCGGTGATCTCGGTCTGCTACGCCTCGATCCTGGTGACGGGCGTCCTGACGCTGACCGTGCGTCGGAGTCGCTCGCTGGCCCGCCTCGACCTGGTGGTCCTGGTGACGGCCGTCATGCTCGCGGTGTGCGGGTTCGCCATCTACCACGGCGGCGGTGACGAGTCCGTCCTCACCGCGCAGGCCGCCCGCGAGTTCGTCGCCGGGCACCAGGTCTACGACCAGCCGTGGCCCTGGCTCTTCGGGCAGCACGGGGTCGCCCTCACCCCGACGATGACCGGCGGGTACGACTACACGTACGGCTATCCGCCGCTGCCCCTGCTGCTCACCGCGCCGCTGCTGTGGGTCGGGCACGGGGCCACCCCCGCAGTCCTGACCGCCACGGGCGCCCTGATCGTGGCCACGATCGTGATGTGGCGGATGCTGCCCACACAGTGGCGGTCCGCGGCCACGCTGGTCTGCCTCGGCCTCGGCCTGCTGCCCGCGTACGCCCGGCTCGGCTATCCGGCGATCGTCGCCTGCGCCTTCCTCATCCCGGTGGTGGTGGGCTGGCCGCGGATGGGCTACGGCGGGTGGAGCGACTGGGCGCGGGCGGCGTGCCTGGGCGCGGCCTGCGCCTCGCAGCAGCTGCCGTGGTTCCTCACTCCGTTCCTGCTGGCCGGGGTGTACGCCCTGCGCCGCGGCGATCTCGGAGCGCGTGCGGCGGCGGCCGCCGTGGGCCGGATCGCGGGGGTGGCCGCCCTGACCTGGCTGCTGATCAACGCGTACTTCATCGTGAGCGAGCCACGCAGCTGGCTCGCCGGGATCGCGCTCCCGCTCACCCAGAAGGCGAACCTGCACGGCCAGGGCCTGGTCGGCATCTCGCTGTACTTCACCGACGGCAGCGACCGGCTGTCCTGGTACTCGCACGCGAGCATGCTGCTGGCCGCGGGGCTGCTCGGTCTGTTCGTGTTCTTCGTGCGACGGCTGGGACCGGCCGCGGTGGTCCTGCCGTGGTGCGCGTTCTTCCTGGCGACGCGTTCGCAGGACGGCTACTACCTGATGATGACGCCGCTCTGGCTGGCCGCCGCCGTGACCGCGCCGCCGTCGGCCTTCACCACGGCGTGGCAGCCCCGGCCCGCCTTCCTGCGCGGCCCGCACCGGCAGCGGGCGCGCGTCGCCACGGGCGTGCTGCTGATCGCCCCCGCCCTGGTCGCGTCGACCCTGGCGGTGACGGGCTCACCGCCCCTGAAGATGCGGCTGCTCGGCGAGAGCCGGACCACCACCGCCAAGGCCGTGACCGCGCTCACCGTCCGCGTCACCAACCTCGGCGACTCGGCCCTCACCCCGCACTTCACCCTGACCACGGGCCAGGGCATGGGCCGCTACTGGTCCATCAAGTCCGGCCCCGCCACACTCGGCCGGCACTCCTCGGCCAGCTACGAGCTCCTGCCGCCCTCCGGCAGGTTCACCCTCCCCCGCGCCGGAGTACGCATCCGGCTGCGGGCCGTATCGGCCACGCCGATGACGCTGTCCAGCACGGATCTGCACCTGAAGGCCCCGGCAAGCACCCGCTAGGCCCCCCTGGTGTACGCCGCCGGTCGCGGTTCTCCGCGGCCGGCGGTAGACGTCAGGAGGATGATCCGGAAGCGGCGTACTGCGTTCTCAGTAGTCGGAAATGTCGGCACGTGCACGACGACGGGAGGGGTCTGCCACGGGGAACCTGATGGGGTTCCCGAGATCGGACGAGTGGAGACCTCAGCCCGTGGCTACTTTCCTCTATCGACTGGGCCGTACGGCCTTCCGGCGGCGCTGGTACGTCGCCCTCATATGGATGGCCGTCCTGGCCGCTGTCGGCTTCGGCGCCGCCAAGGCACCCGCCGCCCCCGACGCTTCGAACTCCATGCCGGGGATCGAGTCCCAGAAGGCGTTCGACCTCATGGAGCAGCGCTTCCCCGGGGCGAAGGCCGACGGGGCGAACGCCCGGATCGTCTTCGTGGCCCCCGACGGACAGAAGATCACCGCCGCGGAGAACAAGAAGACCATCGACAAGCTGGTGGACGAGGCGGCCGACGGCTCGCAGGTCGCGAGCGCGGTCAGCCCGTTCCAGGCGAACGCGATCAGCAAGGACGCGACGACGGCGTACGCCACCGTCTCTTACAAGGTGAAAGCCGACGACCTCACGGACGCCAGCAAGAACTCCCTGAAGGACGCGATAGCGCAGGCCAAGCACGCGGGTCTGACGGTCGAGGTCGGCGGTGACGCGCTGGCGACCCAGCCCGCCGCGGGCGGCTCCGCCGAGGCGATCGGTATCGCGATCGCCGCGCTGGTCCTGCTGATCACCTTCGGTTCGATGGCCGCCGCCGGGCTGCCGCTGCTCACCGCGATCATCGGTGTGGGCGTCTCGATGGCCGCGATCATGGCCCTGTCCAGCGCGTTCGGCCTCTCCTCGACCACGGGCACGCTCGCCACCATGCTCGGCCTCGCCTGCGGGATCGACTACGCCGTCTTCATCGTCTCCCGCTACCGCGAGGAACGCGCCAAGGGCCACACCCCGCAAGAAGCCGCGGGCCTCGCCACCGGCACCGCGGGATCCGCCGTCGTCTTCGCCGGCCTCACCGTCGTCATCGCCCTCGCCGGCCTCTCCGTCGTCGGCATCCCCATGCTCACCAAAATGGGCCTCGCCGCCGCCGGAGCCGTCATGGTCGGCGTCTTCATCGCGCTGACACTGGTCCCGGCCCTCCTCGGCTTCTGGCCCAACGCCGTACTCTCCCGCCGCTCCCGCAAGACCGGAGAGATCAAGGAAGGCGGCGAGAACAACGGCGGCAGCCGCTGGGCACGCTTCGTCCTGCGCCGCCCCCTCCCGGTGCTCCTGCTGTCGGTCATGGGCCTGGGAACGCTCGCCGTACCCGTCATGGACCTCCAGCTGGGCATGCCCGGCGCCGAAGCCAAGCCCACCTCGACGACCGAGCGCCGCGCCTACGACGACCTCGCCAAGGGCTTCGGCCCCGGCTTCAACGGCCCCCTGACCATCGTCGTGGACGCCAAGGGCGCCGCGAACCCCAAGACCGCGGTCACGACCATCGAGAAGAAGATCAAGGCCACCGACGGGGTCGTGTCCGTCTCCCCCGCACGCTTCAACACCGCGGGTGACACCGCGGTCTTCTCCGCCGTCCCCTCCACCGCACCCACGGACAAAAAGACCCAGGACCTCGTCAAGACCATCCGCAACGAGCGCCCCGCCACCGAGGCCTCGACCCGCGCCGAGTTCGAGATCACCGGCACCACCGCCCTGAACATCGACATGGCGGACAAGACCCAGAACGCCCTGCTCCCCTACCTGATCGTGGTCGTCGGCCTGGCCATCCTCCTCCTGATGGTGGTCTTCCGCTCGATCCTGGTCCCGATCAAAGCGGCCGTCGGCTTCCTCCTCTCGGTGCTCGCCGCCCTCGGCTCCGTCGTCGCGGTCTTCCAGTGGGGCTGGCTGGCCTCGCTCCTCGGCGTCGAGACCACCGGTCCGATCATGAGCATGATGCCGATCTTCCTGGTGGGCATCGTCTTCGGCCTCGCAATGGACTACGAGGTGTTCCTCGTCGCCCGGATGCGAGAGGCATACGTCCACGGCGACAGCCCCAGCCACGCCATCCAGAACGGCTTCCGCCACAGCGCCCGCGTCGTGGCCGCCGCCGCGCTGATCATGATGGCCGTGTTCTCCGGGTTCATCGGCGCCGGCGAGTCGATGATCAAGATGATCGGCTTCGGCCTCGCGATCGCCGTCATGTTCGACGCGTTCATCGTCCGCATGGCCTTCGTACCAGCCGTCCTGGCCCTGCTCGGCAAGGCCGCCTGGTGGATGCCGCGCCGACTGGACCGGATCCTGCCCAAGGTCGACGTGGAAGGCGAAGCGCTCACCCACCAGTCCGCCGCCGCCCCAGCACACGACGACCCGGCCACACAGGAACCAGCCCCCGTCTGACCGTCCCACACGCCGGAAGGCCACCCGCGCCGAACACGGGCGGCCCTCCGGGCCGTTCGCCGGCGACGTCACCCACCAGGGCCGCCACACCCGACAGGAAGCCCTCCCGATGATCACCAACTGGCAGCGGTTCGCCAAGGACCATCCCCGCGCCGTCAACGCGATGGTCATCCCGGCGGTCTTCGCGCTCTCCGTGGTGGGCAGCGAATGGAGCAGTTCGAAGCCCTCCGGCGAGCGGATCGAGTGGTGGCCGGCCGTCCTCCTCGAGGGCGTCGCCTGCGCCACCCTGTGGTGGCGTCGCTGTCACCCCCGTACGGTTGTCGCGGTGACCGCCGCCTGCGTCAACACCGGCACCGGGGCGGGCTATCGCGCGCGACCTCTACGACGTCGTCGCCCACCACCTCGCTCCCGGCCAACGCCCTGGCCGGGACCGCCGCGCACCTCGCCCGCAGCCACCCCGACCAGACGCGGCGGATCCTGGGCGACCTCGCCGACATCACCTCCTCGGCGCTACGTGAACTCAAGGCCACCGTCGGCCTGTTGCGCCAGGCCAACGATCCCGACACGCCCCTGGAACCGTCCCCCGGACTCGGCCGGCTCTCCGAACTGACCGCCGCGTTCGCCTCCACGGGGCTCGACGTCGTCGTCACCACCGAGGGCGAGGTACGACCGCTGGCCCCGAGCGTGGACCTGACCGCCTTCCGGATCGTCCGGGAGGCGCTCACCAACGTCACCAAACACGCCGCCGTGAAGGAGGCGCGCGTACTTCTCTCGTACTCGAAGGACAAGGTGCGGATCACGATCGACGGCGGCGCCGACGACGACGACAAGGCTCCCGCGCTGCCGGCCCCGGGCAGTGGCTTCGGCGTCATCGGCATGCGCGAACGCGCCAGTTCGGTGGGGCACCGCAGGCACCCCCACACCCCTTGACACCCCGTTTAAGTAAGCGATCTACGTAGTTCCACGGACGACTTCAGAGCGTGCGGCCGGAAAAATCACGAGCTGAGCACCGGGCGGCGCACGCTGCCCACGGACAGGGCGGAGGCGGCATGGGCCGGGCACGAGAGACGGGCACGGGCTCGACCCTCTGGAGAACGCTGGTCCTTGCCGGCGTGATCGGGCTGTCCGTGGCCCGGCGGAGGCAGTCGTAGAAGATGTCGACCTGGAATGGAATCGGAACCAAGTACCTCGGGTACGGCAATCGGAACCGCGACGGCAGTCACCACGCCACCCAGTGGGCGGTCCTGTTCGACATGCCGGTCATCCCGCTGCGCCGCCACCGCCTGACCGTCGGCAGCACGGTGTTCAAGGCCACCGGCAACGGCAGCAGATCGGTCACCCAGTACACCGTACACGAGGAGACCCCCCTCGAAGGCCGCGAGATAGCCCGCACCTACCTGATCTGGTGGCTCCTGGGCCCACTGCTCGCGGGCGGACCGGCAGCCCTCCTGCTCTGGTCGGTGAGCGACAAGCAGGACGGCGGCTTCGGCTTCTGGGCGTTCGTCCTGGGCACCTCCGCCGCCTGGGTCATCGGCGTACTGGCGGCCATGAGCACCTACAACCGCCGCCGCCGCGGTCTCCCGAAATGACGCCCGCCCCTCACACCAGACGCCTGATCTCTCCACGCACCCGGTAGAAACCACCCGATGAGGAGTGCAGCGCGTCCACCACATAGCGGGCGCCGGGCTGGCGTATCGCACGCGGGAACTGGACGTTCCAACTCGGCTCGTAGCCTTCGGAGACCACGTGCACGCGCACTCGGCCTCCTTCCTGAGTGCACTCCACGACGACCCCGCTCCCCGGTGCGGGGACGGCGCTGACCGTGGCCACGGAGGCGGCGGTGGTCAGCGGTGCGTACGTCGGCAGGGCGGCCGCCAGTTTGATGTCCGCGGCGACCGGGACGGTGCCCGACTGGGCGGCGTTGATCGCGGCCTCGCTCGCGTCGATGCAGGCGAGCGAGCCGTCCGTGGAGACGATGTACAGCCTTTCGTCGTGGTACTGCATGGACAGCGCCGAGCCGCCGCCCGTGCCGAGCTTCCACAGCCGGGTGCCGTCGGCGGTGAAGCAGTAGACGGAGGAGGCGGAGTCGCCCGCGAAGACGTACCGCCCGCCGGGGGACGTGGCACACGAGTACACCGCGGCGTCGCACGCGTAGGAGGCCTCGATCCGCCCGTCGGACTTGGCGAGCCGCTGGACGACCCGCCGTCCCGTCCCTGCGTAGACCGCGTTCTCCTCCTGCCATCCGAAGAGCACATTGCCGCTGGTCGCGGTGTGCCAGAGCTGGCTGGTGCCGTCCGCCGCGTAGGCCGTCACACCGCGGCTGTGCCCGTGGTACACGGCATGGTCGTCGGCCCGCACCATCCACGCGTTGTCCCCGGACGAGTTGCGCGACCACTGGAGCTCGTCCTCGTGGTCGATGACCGTCAGACCGCCGTTGCGGTCGGAGACGTTCAGCACGCCCGCGTGGATGTCCAGCCAGAAGATGTCCACTTCGGCCGCTATCTCGTAGGCCGCGAACGGCACCTTCGAGGAGAGGTCGTACACCCGGCCGTCGTCACAGCCCGCGTAGATCCAGAAGTCGTCCGCCACCAGGCACTTCACACCGTCCGGCAGGGAGTAGTGAGCCAACACCTCACCGTCGTGGCTCAGGTTGTAGACGCTGCCGTGCTGGTTGCCGACCCAGCAGCGGTCCTCGTCGACATGGATGCCGAACGCCGAGGCGCCCGTACGGAACCGCCACAGCACCGGGGCCGTCGCCCGCGCCGTGGACGGGGCCGACGTCACCTGACGGTGCGTCACGGGCCGGGCCGCGCGCTGCCCTCGAACGGCGGGTGCGTACCCCTTTCGCACCTTCTCCGCTATCTTCTTCGCCGCCGCCGCGTTCGCCTTCTCCACGGTCGGGAACGCGGAGGTCTGACGCTGCCCGTCCACACCGATCCGTCCGTACCGCACGGAGACGGTGGTCCCCTCGACCGTCACCTCGTAGAACTTGTGGGCACCGCCGCTTTCCTGGGACAGCTCCAGATACGTCGTGTTCCCCGACTGTCGTGCCTGCGCAGCGGACACAGCACACCCCTCCCCAAAGGCCCGGTCGGCCGGTTCGGCCGTCTTCCAGTGACTCCAAACTAGTGGTCACCACTGACAACGCCGGGGTGGGACCGCGTACAGATCACATGAGGCAGCACAGACCATGAAACTGACCTTCGACAACGAGTACCGGGCGACGGTGACGGACGATCCGCTGCACATCACCCCCCGCTTCACAAGCAACTCTGTGGACGTGGCGCACTACGCGGACGCGAAGGAACGTGAGCGGTTCCTCGCGGACGCCTTCGGCAACCGGGACTGGCTGTAGGACAGCCCGGACGTCCTCCGGTTCGCCCCGGCCGGCCGGAAGCTGGTCGGGGCCGAATTCCAGCTGCCGAAAGAATCCGCTTCCGCCGAGGACTCCGCCCGTGTTCCCGACACACCCGCGGTACGCCCTGGTGGGCTCCGCGCCGACGAGGTCCGGGACTTCCGGCTGGAGATGTGCGCGGTGCTGTGCCGCACCCCCGGGGACGACGTGCTCACCGGCCTGCGCGATCTCCACGTCCTCGACGAGCCCCTGGAGGCCCGCGTCGGCATTACCTGACCACCGCGTTCGCGGCCCCCACCCCGGCGACGCCACCCGGCGACTGCTCACCGAGTGCCTGGATCTGGTCACCCTGCCGGTGACCTACGACGTGGAGGACCGCGAGCCGACCGCCCTCGCCCGACTCCGTGCGGTCGACCGAGCCCTGCGCGACCAGCGCGAGGACCGGCACCGGGCCGATGTCCTGCTCTCACCCGTGGAATCGAGGGGCCAACGCCAGAGGCCCCCTGACCGGCAAGCGCCAGATCAGTGGCATGGAGAGGCGGCAGGAGTCACGGGCGTAGGGAGAATCTTCAGGCACCCGGCCGTTGCGAGGTCTTCCACCGGCCTGACAGTTCCAGCCCGTCATTCGTCACACAGCCCCTCCTGTGATGCGGCCGGGCGACGGGGCGTTGACACATTCCGATATAGGCATACGATGGCGCCATGGCGCGAGCGGCGACGACCTCGGACGCGTTCAACGCGATCGCCGAACCGCAGCGGCGGGAGATCCTGCTACTGCTGCGGGGCGGCGAGCGGCCGGTGACCGACCTGGCGCGGGACCTGGGGATGACCCAGCCCCAGGCGTCCAAGCACCTGCGGGTCCTCCGGGAGGTCGGGCTGGTGCGGGTCCGCGGGGCGGGCAGGCAGCGGCTGTACGGCCTGGACGCCCGCGGGCTGCGGCCGGTCCACGAGTGGGTGGGCGGCTTCGAGCGGTTCTGGAGCGAGAGCTTCGACCGGCTGGACGAGTACGTGCAGGAGTTGAAGCAGGCAAGGCAGGAGGGACCACACGATGGCGACGACCAGTAGCGGCGGCGAGGCTGCGCACACGTCCGCGGACCGCGAGGTCGTGATCTCCCGGGTGATCGGCGCCCCGCGGGAGCTGGTGTTCGAGGCGTTCACGCGGGTTGGGCACCTGTCGCGGTGGTGGGGACCGGAGGGCTTCACCACCACGACGCGGTCCTTCGAGTTCCGCGTCGGCGGGGCGTGGGACTTCGTGATGCACGGGCCGGACGGGACCGACTACCAGGAGTGGATCACCTGGCGGGAGATCGTCCCGCCGGAGCGGATCGCGCTGCTGCACGGCGAGTCCCGCGACGACCCGAACGCCTTCGAGTCGGTCCTGACCTTCGAGCCGGCCGGCGAGCAGACCCGGATCGTGATGCGCACGGTGTTCCCCACCAAGGAACTCCGCGACGAAGCCGTGGAGAAGTACCACGCGATCGAGGGCGGCGAGCAGACGCTGCGCAACCTGGCGGCCTACGTCACGGAGGTCGCCCGCGAGCGGTCCACGGGCCGCGGGCCGGCGACCGCCGGCGAGACCATGACCGAGCAGGAGACCGGGCAGGAAGGGACGGTGCGCTGATGGCCGGGAAGGTGTTCTTCAGTGTGACGATGTCACTGGACGGCTTCATGGCGCCGGAGGCCGTGCCCGTCGAGGACGTCTTCTCGCCCGAAGGCCAGAACGACCCGAGGGTCCAGCGCTGGATGACGAAGTGGTCGGAGCTGCAGGCGTGGCTGTTCCCGCAGCGGTGGTTCCGGGAGAACCTCAAGCTCGGTGAGGGCGGCGAGGAAGGACTCGACAACGACATCGCACGGGCGACGTACGAGCGCACCGGCGCGAGCGTCATGGGCAAGCGCATGTTCGACGGCGGCGAGCTGGCATGGCCGGAGGAGGCGCCGTTCCACACCCCGGTGTTCGTCGTCACCCACACCAAGCGTGACCCGTGGGAGCGGCCGGGCGGCACCACCTTCCACTTCGTCAACGACGGCATCGAGAGCGCGCTGCTCCAGGCCCGCGAGGCCGCCGGCGACCGCGACGTGCGCATCGCCGGGGGCGCCGAGACGATCCAGGAGTACCTGGACAGCGGCCTGATCGACGAGTTCTCGATTACGCTCGCGCCCGTGCTGTTCGGCACCGGTATCCGCCTGTTCGACCGCGTGGACCCCGCCCGCCTCGCGCTGAACCAGACCCGCACGGACGCATCGTCCCGGGTGACCCACCTGACCTACACCGCCGTGAAACGCTACTGAACTTGAATACGTGATGTCGGCTTGGTTGGGTCAGCTGTCCATGGCCAGGCCGGTGCCCGCGAGGCAGCCGTCGATGAAGTGCGGACGGTACTGGGTCTTCTTGAGGCTGTGTTCCACTGCGGTGGCGAGCTGGTGGAGGTTCGTGGCGGCGAGGTTGCCGATGGTCCGTTTCACCAGTGACCAGATACCTTCCTGTGGGTTGAGGTCGGCTGCGTGGGCGGGAAAGTGGAAGACGGTCAGCCACTCCTCGTTCGACCGGACACCTTCCTCGCCCTGCTCCCGCCACTGCCGACGCCAGCGTCCTACCGACCGCTCACTCACCCTGGCAGCAGCTGGGTCGCCCCGTGGCCGGCCGGCGGGAATGAGGTTGACCGAGGCCAGCCGGTCCAGCCCCGAAGCCGGGGTGCCCTCACCGTCGCCGGGGTGAGCGTGACGCCGCTGCCCTGCCGGACGACGAGCTCGTCGCCCAGCAGACGCCGCATCCTGGTCAGGGCGTGGCTCATGGCGGGCTGCGACAGCCCGACCCGTTCCGCCGACCTGGTCACCGAGCGCTCCTCGAGGAGTGCGAGGAGGGGCACCAGCAGGTGACGACGTGGCGGCGGCCGTCGAGGTGCGTGTGGAGAAGCAGCAGATCGTGTACGGCAACCACACGTTCGCGATCCTGCTGGAAGCAGGGAGCACTCCGAAAGCACATAGGCGGAGCGGACATGATGGCCGGCCAACTCGGCTATCTGCTCAGCGCCATGGCGCTGCCTTCGGTGAGCATCGGCATCATTCCTGAGGACGCCGACCGTTCAAGCCTCTGGCCCGTCGAAGGCTTCTTCCTGTATGACGGCCACACGGTCCACGTCGAACTCGTCTCGGCCCACCTCGCCGTCACGCAGAAGCATGAACTTGCCATGTATGCCCGGACGTTCACGGATCTGGCCGAACTAGCCGTCTACGGCCCGGCGGCACCCGAACTCGTCATGGCAGCCATCGAATCCCTGGGGTGAACGCCGGGCAAGTTGACACCTCCCTGCCGGAGATCGTCGGGCACCTCAACCTTCTGCTCGGTGAGGATCCGGGGCGGACGGGGACGAGGACTACGGGAGCTGTTCCGCGAGGGGTACCGGCTCCTCGACTTGCAGAGCCGTCCGACCGCGGAGACCCCGTCGTTCGGCGCCTTCGTCTACCTCCGGGATGCCGCAGACGTCACGCGAAGGCTTCTGTGGATCTACACGCAACGCCACGGGCTCGGTGCCCCGCGAGTGTCCGGGAGGACCAGATGGTCCGGGAGCTGTCCCACTACATCTACGAACACCCTGACGAGCAGATGGCGTTGATGCCCACCTACGCCGCCGCCCGCGACCACGCACAGCGCGGGACCTGCGCCACAGCCGGCGCTGCCCCCTCGTGACGACGGGCGCGGTCGTCGTCGATGAGCGCAATCGAGTCCTGTCCTTGCGGCACGAAGGCACCTTCACACTCGCCGAAGCGGAGCCGGAGGATCAGGACGACTCGCTCGGAGGGGCGGCCCTGCGTCTGTTGACCAGTCATGCGCCTCGCTGTCCGGGTCGATCGCCCCGCCCACCTCGGGCACCCACAGGGGCACGCCGTAGTGCACGAACAGCGGGAAGTTGTTCCCGAACCGGGCGCCGCGGAGGGCCCGCTGCAGCTCGCCGATCACTACCGCGCAGAAGCCGCGCCCGGGGGCCGGGCGAGCTGCTGGAGCGCGCGGTGGCGTCAAGGCACCCATAGGCGGTAACCAATCGGTGCATCCAGCCTCACAACTCGAGCACAAATTACATACATCCCTCTCTTCATACTGGCCCCGATGGTCTAGATTGACCATGCTTCAGCCGTTCGGACACGAGGCGACCAATAATGATCTATAGGTCCGGCGCTACCGAAAGCCAGCAGTCGCGTCCCCGGCGCCAGACGTGGGGGTGATCAATTCTTGGAGCCCGAGCGGGGGCCTTGGGTGCGGGGAGCGCCCGAGGTTGCGACGGGTCCCGTGCGCCTCGAGAGTCTGGCAGGACATGCGAGTCCGCTGCCGCCAGGGTGGGTTGTTCAAGTAGCTCTGAAATAGCCGGGATGTCATGCGGGGGGCGGGGGCCTCCCGCGGGGAGGAACAGCGCGGCGCGGGGGGCGGGGGCCTCCCGGGGCGAGGAACAGTGTTGGGCGAACACGTCGAGTCACTGGGGACCTGGGGGGTTCTGTGCCGCAAGGGGGACTAGTCGGCCCGTTTCCGTCGGCGCGCGAGCGTCTGGCGAACGGCGCAATCAGACAGCCCGCGATCGAATGGGAGCAGCGGTACCGCCGTGCCGTGATCACCAGCGATACCGTGGCCACCGCCTTCGTGGTGGCGGCGATCGGTAACTTCTTCGGGGCCCGGGACGCGGCCAACTGGCACGAGAAGTGGGGGATTCTCGCATTCGGCACCGAGCTGCTGGTGCTGGGGACGCTTGCGGTGAGCCGGTCGTGGGCTCCGGCCGTGCTCGGCCAGGGCGCCGAGGAATTCCGTCGGCTCGGACGCTCACTGTTCACGGCAACGGTCGTCCTGGCGCTCGGTGGGATCGCTCTGACCTCGCGCAACATCAAGCTCTGGATCTTCGTCGCGGTCCCCGCCATCGCGCTCGTCACCATGACCGAGCGGTATCTGCTCCGCCTCTGGCTGCACAAACAGCGCAAGGAAGGCAGGTGCCTGAGACCGGTGCTCGCTGCCGGGAGCCCGGCCACCGTGCGCGACCTGATCACCCGAACCCGTAAGTTCCCGCACCTCGGCTGGCGGGTGGATGCGGTGTGCACGACGGACGGTCTCGGGTTCGACGGTGACCAACTGGACGGAGTGCGGGTCGTCGGCCGACTGGCGGACGTCGCGGGCCACGTCCACCGCGACGGCTACCGTGTCGTCGCGATCACACCGGACCCGCACTGGTCACCGGACCGGCTGCAGCGGCTGGCCTGGAACCTCGAAGGCAGCGACGCCGAGATGGTCGTGGCCCCCGTGCTGATGGAGGTGGCCGGCCCGCGGCTGCACATCGACGCGGTGCTCGGGATCCCGCTGCTGCGGGTCAGCATGCCGACCTTCACCGGGGGCCGCCGGGCGATCAAAGGGGTCGTCGACCGGATGGGCGCAGCGATCCTGCTGATGCTGTTCGCGCCGCTGATGGTGTTCGTCGGGCTGCTCGTGCTGGTGGACAGTCGGGGTGGGGCGTTCTACCGCCAGCGCAGGGTCGGCAAGGACGGCCGCGAGTTCACCATTCTCAAGTTCCGCACCATGGTCGCCGGGGCTGACGGGGCACGTGCCGAGCTGGCCGACCGCAACGAAGGCGCCGGCCTGCTGTTCAAGCTCCGCCGGGATCCGCGGGTGACCCGGGTGGGAGCAGTGCTGCGCCGGTACTCGATCGACGAGCTCCCGCAGCTTTTCAACGTGCTCACCGGATCGATGTCGCTCGTCGGTCCGCGGCCTCCGTTGCCGGAGGAGTCCGCTGCGTACGGCCCGGACATCCGGCGGCGTCTGCTGGTCAAGCCCGGACTCACCGGCCTGTGGCAGATCAGCGGACGCAGCGACCTGTCGTGGGAGGAGGCGGTTCGGCTGGACCTGCGGTACGTGGAGGACTGGTCGCTCGCCCTGGACACAGTGATCTTGTGGAAGACGCTGCGTGCGGTGCTCTATGGGCAGGGGGCCTACTGATGCGCAGGTGTCGCCGTCCGGCCGGCGCGCGGACCGCAGGCCGGGAAGGCCTGCTCGGGGGGAGGAACGGGTCATGAGAGTCAGCGTTTTCGGTCTCGGTTACGTGGGCTGCGTGTCGGCCGCGTGCCTGGCCAGCATGGGTCACGAGGTCATCGGGGTGGACGTCAACCAGGTGAAGGTCGACCTGGTCAACGACGGCAAGGCCCCGGTGGTCGAGGAACGTATCGGCGAGCTCATCGCCGAGGTCGTGCGGACCGGAGCGCTACGCGCTACCGCCGACGTCCGCGAGGCGATCATGGGCAGCGAGGTGTCGCTGGTCTGCGTGGGCACGCCGTCGGAGCCCAACGGCAGCCTGTGCACCACGTACTTGGAGCGGGTCACCGAGCAGATCGGCGCCGCGCTGGCCGAGCGGGGTGGGCGGCACACCGTCGTGTTCCGCAGCACCATGCTCCCGGGCACCTGCCTGAACCTGCTGGTACCGATCCTGGAGAAGTACGTCGGCGGCACGGCCGGGGTGGACATCGGGGTCGCGGTCAACCCGGAGTTCCTGCGCGAGGGCACGAGCGTGCGGGACTTCTTCGACCCGCCCAAGACCGTCATCGGCGAGCTCGATGCGGCAAGCGGCGATGCGGTGATGGCGCTGTACGACGGCTTGCCCGGCGAGGTGTTCCGGGTGCCGGTCCCGACGGCCGAGGCGATCAAATACGCGGACAACGCGTTCCACGGACTCAAGATCGGCTTCGCGAACGAGCTGGGCGCGGTGTGCCAGGCGCTCGGGGTGGACTCGCACCAGGTGATGGACGTGTTCCTGGCCGACCGCAAGCTGAACATCAGCCCCGCCTACCTGCGGCCCGGCTTCGCCTTCGGCGGCTCCTGCCTGCCCAAGGACCTGCGCAGCCTGGTCCACGCGGCGCAGCGGGCCGACGTCTCGGTGCCCATCCTCTCCCACGTGCTGGCCTCCAACTCCGACCATCTGCAACGCGCGGTGGACCTGGTCGAGCGCACTGGCAAGCGCCGGGTGGGCCTGTTCGGACTGTCCTTCAAACCCGGCACCGACGACCTCCGGGAGAGCCCGCTCGTCGAGCTGGCGGAGAGGCTCTTCGGCAAGGGCTACGACCTCAAGATCTACGACGCCAATGTGAGCCTCTCCCGGCTGCTCGGCGCGAACCGCGAGTACATCGAGAGCCGGCTGCCGCATCTCGCGCAACTGCTCGCGGACTCCGTCGACGAGGTGCTCGACCACGCCGAGGTGTGCCTGGTCGGGACCAGGGATCCGGCCGTGCTGGCGGCGCTGCCCCACGCGGGCGGACCGGTGATCGTCGACCTCATCCACCTTCCCGACGCCGAGGCGCGCCGGGCCGAACCGGGGTACATGGGCCTTGCCTGGTAACGCGAGCAGCGGCGACGGGCAGGGCCGGCGCGCGCTGATTCTGGTGGAGAACCTGTCGGTGCCGTTCGACCGGCGGGTGTGGCAGGAGTGCACGACGCTGCGCGACGCGGGCTGGGAGGTGCACGTCATCTGTCCCCGGGGGGCGAAGCGGGACACGGAGCCGGAGGCCGTGATCGACGGGGTGCGGATCCACCGCTATCCGCTGCGCGCGGCCACCGGAGGGCCGGCCGGCTACCTGCGGGAGTACGGATCGGCGTTGTGGCACACGGTCCGGCTGGCCCGCAGGGTCGGCCCGGTCGACGTGGTCCACGCCTGCAACCCGCCCGACCTGTTGTTCCTGCCGGCACTGTGGATGAAGCGGCGCGGTGCGCGGTTCGTCTTCGACCAGCACGACCTGGTACCCGAGCTGTACCTCTCCCGGTTCGACCGCGGCGAAGACCTGCTCTACCGCGCCGTGTGCGCGCTGGAGAGGCGGACCTACCGGGCCGCGGACATCGTGCTCGCCACGAACGAGAGCTATCGGGACGTAGCGCTGCGTCGTGGCGGCAGGCGGCCGGAGGACGTCTTCGTGGTGCGCAGCGCGCCCGCGACCGACCGGTTCCAACCGGTGCCGCCGGAGCCGGAGTTGAAGCGCGGCAAGCCTCATCTGCTGTGCTACCTCGGCGTCATGGGTCCTCAGGACGGCGTCGACTACGCCTTGCGGGCCCTCGCGAAGCTGCGCGACGAGCTCGGGCGGACCGACTGGCACGCGGTCTTCGTCGGCGGCGGCGATGCCTTCGACGCGATGGTGGAGCTGTCCCGGCGGCTCGGTCTCTCCGAGCAGGTGCAGTTCACCGGGCGCATCCCGGACGCCGACCTGGTGCGCTACCTGTGCACCGCGGACGTGTGCCTTTCCCCCGACCCGCGCAATCCGCTCAACGACGTGTCGACCATGAACAAGGTCCTGGAGTACATGGCGATGGGACGGCCGATCGTCTCGTTCGACCTCCGGGAGGCGCGCGTCTCCGCCGGTGACGCCGCCCTCTACGCGCCCGACGACGACGAGGCCCAGTTCGCCAAGCTCATCGCGCTGCTCCTCGACGATCCGCAGAAGCGGGCCCGGATGGGCAGGATCGGCCAGGAGCGGATCAGCGGCCCGCTCTCCTGGCGGAACTCGCAAGCGTCGCTGCTCGCCGCCTATGCCGCCGCCTGCCGGGACCATGCCCCGGTGTCGGCACGTGGGCCGGTCCGTACGGGGAAGAGGCCGCACCATTGAGTGATGACACGATCCGCCTGGTCACGATCGGACGGATTCTCCGTCGGCGGTGGCGGCTTCTCGCCGTACTCGCCGTAGTGGGTGCGCTCTTCGGCTACGGCACCTCGGTGCTGCTGTTGCCGCCGCGCTACACGGCAGAGGCATCGGTGCTGCTGCCGGGTCAGTGGGAAGAGCGCGAACTGCTGACCCAGGTGGACATCGCGACCAGTTCGACGGTGGTCGACCGCGTGGCCGCCACGCTCGGCTGGAAGGGCGTCAGCGGCGCCGACCTGCGGGATCAGGTGAGCGCCAAGGCCGACGACGGGAACATCATCAAGATCTCGGGTACGGCCGACACCCCGGAGCGCGCGCAACGGCTCTCCGACCAGGTGGCCCAGCAGTTCGTCACCTTCGCCGTACGCATCGCGGGCGGCAGCACCGACCCCGAGGCGGATACGGCGACAGAGGCGCTGCGGAAGCAGGTGGCGGAGACCAACCGCCGTATCACCGACCTGGCCAAAGCGGCCGATCCGGGGCAGACCGTGGAGGGTGTGCAGGCCCGCACCGAGCTTGAGGGTCTGCGCACCGGGCTGCAGGACGCCATGAAGAAGCTGGAGGAGGCCAACCCGGCGACCGCCAAGGCCAGCTTGGTCGTCATGGGGCCGGCGCCCCGGCCGACCGGCGCGGCAGCCCCGACGAGAACACAGCTCATCGCCGCCGGGGCGCTGCTGTTCTTCCTGCTCGCGGTCGTCGGCCATCTCGCCGCCGCACGCGTGAGCCGCCGGCTGCGCACCGACCCGGAGATCGCCGCGGCGCTCGGCTCGCCGTTCCTCGGCACCGTCGACGTGCCCGGTGAACGGCGCGGGCACCGCCCCGAAGGCCGTGGCTCACGGACCCGGCTCCGCCGGCTTCTCGGCATCGACACCCGATGGGACATACCGACCCCGCAGCGGTCCGGCGACGAGGCCGAGAGGCGGATCCGCTACCGGCGGGTGTGCGCCCGCCTCCGGGACCAACTGCCCGCCCCCCGGCGGCTGCTGGTCGTCGTACCGGAAGGCGACGAGGTCGCCCGGCTGGCCGCCGGGCAGCTCGCCGCCGAGGCCACCAGTGATCCGCTGCTGCGGGTGGTGGAGGTCTCGGTGGACCGGCCGATCGTGCCGGACCGCGACACCGAGTCCGGTGCCCTGGCCGTCCTCAGCGCGGGGAGCTGGACCGCCAGGGAACTCGCCGGCATCGCCGAGGCGTGTGCGGACGGCGGGCACGAGCTCGTCGGCGTCGTCGTCGCCGGCACGGTCCGCCCCCGCCCGGCGCGGACTGCCGACCGCCCTTCTGACGAGGCCACCCTGGCGCTCGCGGTTCACGGCCACGCGACAGGAGACTCAGCGTGACGACGAGCACGACTTCGGAGTCGTCGGCCGCCACTCCGCTCCTCGACCTGCAGGCGCTGGTGGTCGCGGTGCGCAGACGCCGCCGCCTGTGGGGCGCCATGGCGCTGCTCGGACTGCTGATCGGCGCGGCCGTGGCGGTCCTGCTGCCGCCGGCACCGGCCGCCGTGACCAAGGTGCTGGTCGCGCATCAGGAGGACCAGCCCAACGACACCGGAACGCTGATCCGCACCGACGCCCAGCTGCTGGTGACGTCGCGGATCGCCGGCCAGGCCCTCCGGATCCTCAAGTCCTCGGAAAATCCAGAGGACTTCATGCGGGACTACCGGGGCACCGGACTGACCAACAACGTCCTCCAGATCGATGTGACAGGCAAGACCGACGCGGAAGCGGTGGCCCGGGCCAAGGCACTGGCCGAAGCGTTCGTCGCGGACCACGCCAAGCGCATACAGGGCATCGCCAACGCCAACGCCCAGGGCCTGCTCGACCAGCGTGACCGCATGCAGGCGGAGCTCGCCGACGTGAACAAGGAGATCGGCGGCCGGTCGCCCGACACCGACCCCAAGGACGCGGCGAACATCGAGTCGCTCTTCGCCCGGCGGGCCGAACTCACCTCGCAGATCTCCGACTTCGGCCAACGCGCCGAGGAGGCGCGCGTCGGCGCGCCCCAGCTCGTCGCCGGCACACAGATCGTGGACGCTCCGCGCGCGGTGCGGCACTCCCTGCCCAAGGCCGTCGTCACCAACGGAGTGATCGGACTTGTCCTCGGGCTCTTCCTCGGGCTCGCGCTGGCCGCGGTCGGCGTGGTGGTGGCGGACCGCCCCGTGCTGCGCCGGGACATCGCGGGGAACCTCGGCGCCTCGGTCATCGCGGAGCTGCCCCGCCGTTCCGGCAGGCTGTGGCAGCGCCGGCGGACCCGGGTGGCACGCGAACGGCTCACCACGACGCTGGCCCGCACCGCGCGCGGCTCCGCGGAACCGCTGTCTCTGCTGGAACTGGGCTGCGCGCGCAGCACGACCGTGATCGCCCTCGGCCTCGCCCGGGCGCTGGCGGAGGACGGGCCGGTGGTCGTCGTCGACGGTCTCCCCGGCCCGCAGCTCGCCCGCCGCCGCCCGAAGCCAGGAGACCCCACGGTGGTCGGCGGTGAACACGCCGCGGCCGTGTCGCCCCAGGACCAGCGGATCGGCGTCGGCTCGGTGGCGCCCGGCACGGCGTGGACCGACCTCCAGTACCTCGGAACCCAGACCGTGCTCGTCGTGCGTGCCGGGCACGGCAGCGCCGCCTGGCTGCACACCGTGGCGCGGCAGCTCGCGGACCAGCGCATTCCGGTGATCGGTGTGGTGCTGATCGACCCCGATCCGCGGGACCGGACCGACGGCACGCTGTGGGACGGACTGCACACCGCGCTGCGTGGCCGGAGCGAGCGGCCGGTCCTGCAGAACGGCACGGGCCGGCGGCGCGCGGACCGGCAGCCGATACGGGCCGCACGGGTCCCGGACGACGACCAGGAGGTGAGGTAGGACATGTGTGGCATCGCAGGCACTTACCGATGGCCGGACGGAAAGGCCGTGACCGACCGGCTCACCGACACCCTCGCCCACCGCGGCCCGGACGGCGCGGGCCGCTACGGTCACCCCGTCGGTGACGGCGAAGTACAGCTCGGGCACCGCCGGCTGGCCATCATCGACCTGTCCGAGACCGGCGCCCAGCCGATGGTCTCGGACGGCCTCGCCCTGACGTACAACGGCGAGCTGTACAACGCGCCCGAGCTGCGCGCCGAGCTGGCGGCCACCGGGGTGCGCTTCCGCGGTACTTCCGACACCGAGGTAGTACTTGAGGCCTGGCGGCGCTGGGGCACGGACTGCCTGTCCCGGCTGCGCGGCATGTTCGCGTTCGGCATCTTCGACGAACGCACCGGTGACCTGGTGCTCGCCCGCGACCAGCTCGGCATCAAGCCGCTGTTCCTGCTCCGGCGCGGCGGGGGCCTGATGTTCGCCTCCGAGCTCAAGGCGCTCGCCGCCGCGACCGGCGGGTCGCTGGAGGTGGACCAAGCGGCGCTGGTGGCCTCACTGCTGTACTACTGGGTGCCGGACTCGCGCTGCGCGTTCCGCGAAGCGGAGAAGCTGCCCCCGGGGAGCTGGCTGCGGTGCCGGCCCGACGGCCGGGTGGAGCGCGGCCGGTTCTGGAACCTGAAGGACGTCGCCGCCGAGGGCCGGGACCGAGCCCTGGCCGGTGAGCGGCCGGACCTGGCCGCCGTCGTCGAGGAGTCGACCCGGCGCCACCTGCTCTCCGACGTACCCGTGGCGACCTTCCTCTCCGGCGGCCTCGACTCCAGCTACCTGACCGCGCTGGCGGCCCGCCACCAACCCGGGATCTCCGCCTACACGATCGGCTTCCGCGCCGAGGACGCCAGATTCGAGGCGATGCCGGACGACCTGCGCTACGCCCGGCAGGTCGCCGAGCAGTTCGGCGTCGACCTGCACGAGATCGAGATCGCCCCGAACGTGCTCGACCTGCTGCCGCAGATGACGTACAGCCTGGACGAGCCGATCGGCGACCCCGCCGCGATCAACACGTACCTGATCTGCACGGCCGCCCGGGAGGCCGGGGTCAAGGTGATGCTCTCGGGGATGGGGGCCGACGAGCTGTTCGCGGGGTACCGCAAGCACCTGGCCAACCTGCTCGCGCTGCGCTACCAGCGCGTCCCGCGGCCACTGCGCCGCGGGGTGTCCGGAGTGGTGGACCGGCTGCCGGTCGCCACGGCCCGCCGGGGGTACCGGTCGGTGCGCTTCGCGAAGCGGTTCCTCTCCTTCTCCGATCTGCCGGAGGAGACCGCGTTCCGGCGCAGCTACACCATGTACGACCAGGACGAGCTGCTCGCCCTTCTCGATCCCGACCTGGCCGGGACCGTCGACGACGTGCTGACCGAACACGCGGACGTCTACCAGGACAACGACCTCGACGACTTCGTCAACCGCATGTGCCTGACCGACGCCCGGATGTTCCTGCCGGGCCTGAACCTCGCTTACACGGACCGGTCGAGCATGGCCGCGTCGACCGAGGTACGGGTGCCGTATGTGGACGTCGAGGTGGTCAAGGCGGCGTTCGCCGTGCCCGGTGATCGCAAGATCGTCGGACGACAGGGCAAGGCCGTCCTCAAGGAGGCGGCCACCTCGGTCCTGCCCCGGGAGATCGTCTACCGGCCCAAGGGCCTGTTCAGCGCCCCGCTGCGCGCCTGGATGAGCCGGGACCTGGCACCGCTGGTGCGCGAGGTGGTGAACGACGGCCTGCTCGTCAGTTCCGGGTTCCTGCGCCGCGACGCGCTGGCACGCATGGTCGCCGAGGACGCCGCCGGGCAGCGGGACTTCTCCAAACATCTGTGGCACGTACTGACCCTCGAGTACTGGTATCGCGACGCGACCTCCGGGTCCGGCCAGAGCACTCGGTTGACGGCTTAGGAATCAGGAGTTCTCGGGTGAAGCAGGTCGTACAGAACTACAAGAGCGGCGAGCTGGCGGTGCTCGACGTTCCGACGCCGGGGTGCAAGCCGGGCGGTGTGCTGGTCCGCAGCGCCTTCTCACTGATCTCCACCGGGACCGAGCTCATGAAGGTCTCCGAGGCCGGCATGTCGATGCTGGGCAAGGCCCGCTCCCGGCCGGACCAGGTGGCCAAGGTCATGCAGAGCGTCGCCACCAACGGGGTGCCCGCCACCTACCGCAAGGTGATGGGCAAGCTGGACTCCTACACGCCGCTGGGCTACTCGCTGTGCGGGGTGGTCGAGCAGGTCGGTGCCGGGATCGAGGACGTGAAGGCCGGCGACCTCGTGGCCTGCGCCGGCAACGAGCACGCGCTGCACGCCGAGCTGAACTGGGTGCCGAAGAACCTCTACGCCCCGGTCCCCGACGGCCTCGCCCCGCGGCACGCGGCCTTCGGCACCGTCGGGTCGATCGCGATGCAGGGCGTCCGCCAGGGCGAACCGCAGCTCGGCGAGGTGGCGCTGGTCATCGGCCTCGGGCTGATCGGGCAGCTGGTGGTGCAGCTGCTCGCCGCCGCGGGAGTCCGCGTGGTCGGAGCCGACCCCGACCCGGTGCGTTGCGAACTCGCCGAGCGCCTGGGCGCCGCGGCCTGCGGCGATCCCGCGTCCGCGGCCGTGGAAGCCGCCGTCGCCGAACTCACCGGCGGTCACGGCGTGGACCAGGTGTACCTGGCCGCCGGCGGCAGCAGCAACCAGCCCGTCGAGCTGGCCGCCCACCTCTGCCGGGACCGCGGCCGGGTCGTCGACATCGGCAAGTGCCGCCTGGACCTGCCGTGGAACGCGTACTACGAGAAAGAGCTCGACGTCCGCTTCTCGCGCTCGTACGGCCCCGGGCGCTACGACCCGGAGTACGAGCTCGAGGGGCGGGACTACCCGATCGGCTACGTGCGCTGGACCGAGCGCCGCAACCTGGCGTGCTTCCTCGATCTCCTCGCCCGCGGCAGCGTCGACGTGGAGCCCCTGGTCTCCCACATCGCAGACTTCGATGACGCCGTCGACACGTACCGGCGGCTGAAGGACGGCGACCTCAAGGCCGTGGCCGTGCTGTTCCGGTACCCCGAACCCGAGGCGGAGGCGGAGGAGGCGGGGACCCCGGCGATCGTCGTGCCCGCGGTGAAGCGATCCGGCGGCGGAGCGTCCACCCGGGCCCGGGCCGACAGGACGCCGGTGCGCCTCGCGTTCGTCGGCGCGGGAAACTACGCGACGTCGATGCTGCTGCCGCACCTGGCACAGCGTGAGGGCGTCGAGCTGTCGACAGTCGTCACCACCACGGCGCTGTCTGCGGCCAACGCGCAGCGGAAGTTCGGCTTCGCCGAGGCGACCACCGATCTCGACGCCGTGCTCGGCGACAAATCCATCGACGCGGTGTTCGTGGTCACCCGGCACAGCTCGCACGCCGAACTGACCCGCAGAGCACTGCTGGCAGGCAAGACCGTGTTCGTGGAGAAGCCCCTGGCCCTCACCGAGGACGAGCTGGCCGGCGTACTCGCGGCGGTGGAGGAGTCCGGCAACGACCGGCTGCAGGTGGGCTTCAACCGCCGGTTCGCGCCGCTGCTGCAGGAGAGCAGGAAGCGGTTCGGTGCCCGGACCGGTCCGGCGAGCCTCCGCTACCTGGTCAACGCGGGCCGGCTGCAGCACGGCAGCTGGTACCTGCGACAGGGCACCGAGGGCTCGCGGTTCGCCGGCGAGGGCGGACACTTCATCGACACGGCGAGCTGGCTGCTGGAGGCCGACCCGATATCGGTGTACGCGACAGCCGCGCCCGGCAACGAGGACCTGCAGGTCCTCCTGCGCTACCCGGACGGGTCCACCGCCACCATCAGCTACGTCACCACGGGCGCACCCGGCTTCCCCAAGGAGACGCTGGACCTGGTCGCGGACGGCAAGGTGCTGCGGCTCGACGACTTCGTCCGTGCCTCGGTCTACGGCCGTAAGAAATGGGTCAGTTCGCGGCTGCCCAAGGCCCGGGACAAGGGCCAGTCCGCCGAGCTGGCCGCGTTCATCAAGGCCGTGCGGACCGGTGGGCCGATGCCGGTGCCGCTGGAGTCGTTGGTCGCCACCACCTCGGCCACCCTCGCCGTGCAGACCGGCCTGGCCGGCGGTGTGCCGGTGGCGTTGGCGGGGACGCGATGACCATGAGCGCGGGCTGGTACCTGCGGCGGCTGTCCCGGATGGGACCGCGGGAGGTCGCGGGCCGGGCGGGGGACGCCGTACGCAGGCGGCGGTGGCGGTCGGCGCGGCCGGACTGCCCGAGCGTGACCGGCGCCCGGTTCACCGCGGTCCTGCCCGCGGGAACGGTCGCCGCGGTGCCACCGGACGCCGCGAAACGGCTCGTCGCCGAGGCGGACCGGCTGATGTACGGGCACGCCGAGTTCTTCGGGGTGGTCCGAGACGACCTGGACGACCCGGACTGGTGGTGCGACCCGAAGACCGGGCGCCGGGCTCCGTGGGGCTACGCCTTCGACGTGCCGTACCGGAACGAGGACGTGGTCGGGGACATCAAACAGATCTGGGAGCTGTCCCGGCATCAGTACCTCACCGTGCTCGCCGCCGCCTACGCGGTCACCGGGGACGAGCGGTACGCCGAGCGCGTCGCCGAGCATCTGCGGTCGTGGTGGGCGGCCAACCCACCGCTGCGCGGTGTGCACTGGATCAGCGGCATCGAGCTGGGCATCCGGCTGCTGTCCTGGGTGTGGATCCGGCGGCTGCTCGACGGCTGGCCGGGCGCGACCGGGCTGTTCGAGGGCAACCCGGTGGCGCTGAACCAGATCTGGCACCACCAGCGCTGGCTGGCCGCCTTCCCCAGCCGGGGGTCCTCGGCGAACAACCACGTCATCGCCGAGACCGCCGGGCAGTTCGCCGCGGCCTGCGCGTTCGACTGGTTCCCCTCCTCGGCGCGTTGGCGAGCCGGCGCGCTGCGGTCGCTGGAGCGGCAGCTGCACAGCAACACCTTCGACTCCGGCCTCAACCGTGAGCTGGCCACCGAGTACCACGGACTTGTGCTGGAGCTCGGGCTGGCCGCGGTGGCCGAGGCGGATGCCGCCGACGTGCCGGTCCCCGAGTCGATCCGGCTGGTACTGCTGCGGATGACGGACGCGCTCGCGGCCGTCGTGGACAACCGGCTGCGGCCGCCGCGTCAGGGGGACGCGGACGACGGACACGGTCTGGTGGTGGACGGCGCGGGCACCGACCGCTGGGCCTCGCTGCTGGCCACCGGCGACGCCGTGTTCGGCCGGCTCGCCTGGTGGCCGACGGTGACCGGGGCCGATGTGCGTACCCCGCTGCTGGCCGCGCTCATCCGGCCGTACCCGGAAAGCGGAACCGCATCGGCCGTGACCCGCCCGGCAAGCCGACCGACCCACTTCGCCGACGCGGGGCTCACCGTCCTGCGCGGTCCGGGGGAGATCTGGGCCCGCTGCGACGGAGGTCCGCACGGCTTCCTGTCCATCGCCGCGCACGCCCACGCGGACGCGCTGTCCGTGGAGGTCCGGCACGACGGGGTCGACGTGCTCGCCGACCCGGGGACGTACTGCTACCACGGGCAGCCCGAGTGGCGGCAGTACTTCCGGTCCACCCTCGGCCACAACACCGTCCAACTGGACGGCGGTGACCAGTCCGTCTCCGGCGGCCCGTTCCTGTGGACCCGGCATGCCCGCAGCCGTGTCCTGGTCGCGGACGCGTCCGGCGAGGGGGTGGCCCGCTGGTGTGCCGAGCACGACGGCTACCAGGGCTCCGTGCACCGCCGCCGGGTGGAGCTGACGGCCGCGAGCCAGGAGCTGCGGGTGGTCGACGAGGTGCGCGGCCCGCGCCGGGCCGTGCGCCTGGCGTTCCACCTCGGCCCTGCCGTCGCCGCGGACCTGGTGGGGCACCGGGCAGTGCTCACCTGGATCCGGGACGGTGAGGGGCGTTCCGCCGTGCTGGACCTGCCCGGGCAGTTGTCCTGGCAGGCGCACCGCGGCGAGACCGAACCGCCGCTGGGCTGGTACTCCGCGGGATTCGGGCGCAAAGAACCCACCACCACGCTGGTCGGCACCGGCTTCGCCGACGGCACGGACGGGTTCACCACCGTGCTCAGGTTCCACGGCTAGGGGGGCGCGTGGGGATCAAGAGGCGGCACTGGGCGTTGGCGGCGGCACCGCTGGCGCTGGCCCTGCTGACGACGACCGGCTGTGAGAGCACGTCGGGAGCCGAGGCGGACCCGAAGGCCGCGCCATCCGCATCTGCATCCGCCGCGTCCGCGGCCCGATCCGTGGCCCGGGTGTGCGCCCACCCCGCGGCCGGGCCGGCGAAGGCGCCGGCAGGCGCGGTGACCGTCGACCCCGCGGTGGTCGGTGACCTGGCCGCGAAGACCAAGAGCAGCCCCCCGAACACCACGTTCTGGCTTCGACCTGGCAGGCACAGGCTCGACCCGGACCGCTACGCCCAGGTCATCCCCAAGAAGGGGGACCACTACCTGGGTGCGCCGGGCGCGGTGCTCGACGGCCGGAAGAAGAACCAGTACGCGTTCGCCGGTACCGCCCGCGATGTCACCATCCGCTATCTGACCGTGCAGGGTTTCGTCGCGCCGCAGGACGAAGGCGTCGTCAACCACGACTCGGCCGACGGGTGGGTGATCGAACACACGACGATCCAGGACAACTCCGGCGCCGGGCTGATGGCCGGTGCCCGCCAGCAGGTCCGCGCCAACTGCCTGCGCGACAACGGCCAGTACGGCATGAACGCGTACAAGGGCAACGGCCGCATCACCGGCCTGGTCGTCGAGGGCAACGAGATCGTGGGCAACAACACCGGCGACTGGGAGCGGCGGCGGAAGGGCTGCGGCTGCACCGGAGGCATCAAGTTCTGGGCCGTCAACGGCGCCGACGTGAGCGGCAACTGGGTGCACGACAACCGCGGACCCGGGCTGTGGGCGGACACCGACAACAACGACTTCCGCATCGAGAACAACGTGATCGAGGCCAACGACGGTGCCGCACTGATCTACGAGACCAGCTACAACGCGGTCATCCGGGACAACACGATCCGGCGGAACAACTGGGTCGAGGGCCGCAAGGCGGCCGACAGCGGCGACAACTTCCCGTACGCGACCGTCTACCTGTCCGAGTCCGGGGGCGAACCACGGGTCCCGGCCCGCACCGACAAGATCGAGATCTACCGGAACGTGCTGGAGGACAACTGGAACGGGATCACCCTCTGGGAGAACGCCGACCGGTTCTGCAACAGCCCGGCCAACACCTCGTCCGGTGACTGCACCCTGCTGGTGAAGAAGACCGCCAGCTGCGCGAAGCCGGCCATCGCCAAGGCACCCCTCTACTCCGACTGCCGGTGGAAGACCCAGCGGGTCGACATCCACGGCAACCGCTTCGTGCTCGACGAGTCCGTCGTCAAGTGCGCGGAGAAGTGCGACCGCATGGCGGTGCTGTCCAACTACGGCACCTATCCGGACTGGTCGCCGTACCAGGGCGAGGGCGTGGCCGACGCGATCACCGAGAAGCAGCACAACCGCTGGCACGACAACACCTACGTCGGGCCATGGAAGTTCGTCGCCCAGGACCAGAGCCGGGTGCTCGACTTCGGGCAGTGGCAGGCGACGCCGTACCTGCAGGACAAGGGCAGCACCCTCGACCTACAGGCCGGTGGTTGAGATGGGCGGCGACCTGACGCGCGGTGGCCTGCCGGGCGGACCGGACACGGCGGGAACGCGACCCGGCGCCGAAGCGCGCCCGGCCGGCACACCGAGGATCGTCGGGATCGTATGGGGGCTGCTGGTCCTCAACACGCTCGGCTCCGCCGGCGCCAAGACCATCGTCCCGCTGCCCCGCTCCCTCATCCAGATGGTCACCATGGGCTCGCTGGTCGCCGCGTTCACGCTGGCGCTCGCGGTCAACCAACGGCTGCGCATCCGGCCCAGCGCCTACGTGCTCCTGCTCACCCTGCTGCTGGTGTCGAGCGTGATCTCCAGCGCGAGCCTGGAGTCCGGGCTCGGCGCGTTGTTCCGCTGCTTCCGGCTGGCTCTCTTCATCGGCACACTGTGGCTGCTCAGCCGCTGGTGGGACGGCAGCCTGACGTTCGTCCGCCACCACATCCGGATGTACTTCGCGGTGCTCGCGTCGGTGGCCGCCGGCCTGGTCGTCTCACCGGGCGCGGCCCTGCCCGGCCTCTACGGCGGACGCCTCGTCGGCGCGCTGTGGCCGCTCACCCCGCCGCAGATCGGGCAGTACGCGGCGGTGATCATCGGGCTCACCGTGCTGCTCGTCCTGGGCCGCCGGACCGACAGGGCCAGCGCCGTGGCGGTCATCGTGCCGTCCTTCGTGCTGCTCGCGCTGACCCATACCCGGACGGCCACGCTCGGCCTGTTCATCGGACTGGCCCTGGCGATCTGCTCGCTCATCCTGACCAGCGCCGCGGCCCGCCGGTTCTTCACCTGGGCGGTGCTGTGCGCCGTGGTGGCCGCGGTCGGGTTCGCCTCCGCGCTGCAGTCGTGGTTCCTGCGCGGACAGAGCCAGGAGAACTTCTCCAGTCTCACCGGCCGGGCCAAGGTCTGGAACGCCCTGCTGGCCGCACCCCGGTCGACCTCGGAGCAGGTGTTCGGCGTGGGCCTGGGCGACAAGTCGTTCGGCGGGCTGCCGATCGACAACAGCTGGCTGGCCGTCTACAACGAGCAGGGTCTGATCGGCGTCACCCTCGTCGCGGCGATCATCATCGTGCTGGGCGGCGTCGCGCTGCTGCGGCCACCGTCGCTGCAGAGGGCCTGCGCGATCTTCCTGATCAGCTACTGCGCCATCGCGTCGTACACCGAGGCCGGTCTCGGCGACGCCTCGCCGTATCTGCTTCATCTGGCCCTGGCCGCCGCGCTGCTGGCGGCACCCGCCGAGGCCGCTGCCCTCCCGATGCCCGAAGTCCCTCGACGACACATCCCGCGCTGGGCCCGTAGATCGGAGGTGACCTGAGCATGCACGTCCTCGTGGTGCACAACCGCTACGCCTCCGCGCAGCCGAGCGGGGAGAACAAGGTCGTCGACCAGGAGGTGGCGCTGCTGCGTGCGGCCGGCCACCGGGTCGAGGTGTTCGAGCGGCGCAGCGACGACATCGGCTCCCGTTCCCTCCTCGGCAAGGTCGCGGTGCCGCTCCTCGTGCCGTGGAACCCGGCGGTGCGCACGGAGCTCGCCGCCCTTCTGCGCACCGAGCGGCCGGACGTGGTGCACGTCCACAACGTCTTCCCGCTCCTGTCGCCCGCGGTGCTCGCCGCCTGTGCCGACGCCGGTGTGCCCGCCGTCGCCACGCTGCACAACTACACCCAGGTCTGCCCGCCCGGCACGCTGCAGCGGGACGGCCGGCCGTGCACCGAGTGCGTCGGATCCGCGCCGCTGCCCGCCGTCCGGCACGGCTGCTACCGGAACTCCCGCCTCGCGACGGTGCCGCTCGCGGTCAGCATGTCGGTCAACCGGCGCCGGTGGTGGTCCGGCGTGGAGCGGTTCTTCTGCATCTCCGCGGCGCAGCGCGACGTCCTGGTGCGGGCCGGCATGCCACCCGAGCGACTGGCGGTGAAGCACAACTTCGTGCCCGAACCGGGCGCCTGCCGAGCGGGCGCAGGCGAGCATCTGCTCTATCTCGGCCGGCTCGCGGAGGCCAAGGGCGTGCGGCTGCTCATGGCCGCGTGGGACGAACTCGCCGCCGACGGCGGAGTGGGCGTCCCGCTCGTGATCGCCGGTACGGGGCCGCTGGAGCCGGAGGTGACCGCCTGGGCGGCGGGCCGGGACGACGTCCGGTACGTCGGCCTTTACGACACGGCGGAGTGCCGGGAGGCCATCGCGCGGTCGGTCGCCGTGGTGGCTCCCTCGACGTGGCTGGAGGCGTTCGGCCTGGTGGTCGTGGAGGCGATGGCGGCCGGGGTCCCGGTCGTCGCCGCCGGTCACGGCGCCTTCGTCGAACTCGTCGAGGACGGGGTGACCGGGCTTCTGCACCTGCCGGGCGAGTCCGCATCACTCGCGTCCTGCCTGCGCCGGATCACGGCCGAGTCGGCCCGCAACCGGGAGATGGGCCAGGCGGCCCGGCGCCGTTACGAGCAGGACTTCAGCCCGGCCGTCGGCCTGGAGCGCCTGTTGGAGGAGTACCGCACCGCCATCGCGGGTCGGTCAGCAATGGCTCGCGGTGGGGACACCCGCGCGAGCAGGGGGGATGGGGACAGCAGATGACACGATGCCGACTCTGCGGCTCGGAAGCTCTGGTGAGCGTCGTCGATCTTGGGGCGACGCCACCGTGTGAGAGCTTTCTCGCCGCGGACCAACTGGACCAGCCGGAGCCGGCGTACCCGCTGCACCTGCGGGTCTGCACCGACTGCTGGCTCGCGCAGATCCCGCCGCTGATCACGCCGGAGGAGACGTTCAAGGAGTACGCGTACTTCTCCTCGTTCTCTACCTCCTGGGTGGAGCACGCGCGCACGTTCGTCGCCGACGCCGTACAGCGGCTGGGTCTCGGCACCGACGCCTTCGTGGTCGAGGTGGCGAGCAACGACGGGTACCTGCTGAGGCACGTGGTCGACCGCGGGATCCGCTGCCTCGGCATCGAGCCGTCGGTGAACGTCGGCGCCGCGGCACGGGACGCGGGTGTGCCCACGCTCACGGAGTTCCTGTCCCCGGACACGGGCTCGGCCGTCCGCGCCGAGCACGGCCCGGCGGACCTGGTCGTGGCCAACAACGTGTACGCGCACATCCCCGACGTGGTCGGGTTCACCCAGGGGCTGCGCGCCCTGGTCGCCGACGACGGCTGGGTCTCCATCGAGGTGCAACACCTGCTGACCCTGATCGAGGAGAACCAGTACGACACGATCTACCACGAGCACTTCCAGTACTACACGGTGGCGTCCGCGACCCGAGCCCTCGCGAGCGGCGGACTCGCGCTCGTGGACGTCGAGTTGCTCCCTACGCACGGCGGCTCGATCCGGCTGTGGGCCCGGCCGGCCGAGGTGGCCGGCGAGCCGACCCGGCGGGTGGCCGACGTGCTGGACCGGGAGAAGGCCGCCGGACTGCAGGAGCTGTCCGGGTACACCGAGTTCTCCGCCCGGGTGGCCAAGGTGCGCCGGGACCTGCTGCGGTTCCTCATCGACGCGGCCGAGCGCGGCGAGACGGTCGTCGGCTACGGCGCCCCTGGCAAGGGCAACACCCTGCTCAACCACTGCGGCATCCGGCCCGACCTGCTCGCGTACACGGTCGACCGCAACCCCTACAAGCACGGCAGGTTCACCCCGGGCACCCGCATCCCGATCCTGCCGCCCGAGCAGATAGCCGCCGACAAGCCGGACTACGTCCTCGTCCTCCCATGGAACCTGCGGGCCGAGCTGGTCGAGCAACTGTCCTTCGTGCACGACTGGGGCGGCCGGCTGGTCTTTCCGATCCCGGAACTGAGCATTGTCGAGGTCAAGTCATGAAGGTCGTTCTGTTCTGCGGCGGTTACGGGATGCGCATGCGCAACGGAGCCTCCGACGACGTGCCCAAGCCGATGGCGATGGTCGGGCCGCGACCGCTGATCTGGCACGTCATGCGCTACTACGCGCACTTCGGGCACACGGAGTTCATCCTGTGTCTCGGGTACGGGGCTCACCACATCAAGAACTTCTTCCTCAACTACGAGGAGACGGCGTCCAACGACTTCGTGCTGCGGGGCGGTCGGACCGAGCTGCTGTCCACCGACATCGCGGACTGGACGATCACGTTCGCGCAGACCGGCATCGAGTCGCCGATCGGGGAGCGGCTGCGCCGGGTGCGGCACCATCTGGACGGCGACGAGATGTTCCTCGCCAACTACGCCGATGTGCTCACCGATGCCCCACTGCCGGAGATGATCGACCGGTTCGCCCGGCGCGACGCCGGTGCGTCGATGATGGTGGTGCCGCCGCAGTCCTCGTTCCACTGCGTGGAGCTGGGCGAGGACGGCCTGGTGGGGGGCATCACCGCGGTGAGCGAACTGCCGCTGTGGGAGAACGGCGGCTACTTCGTGCTCCGCCAGGAGGTCTTCGACCACATACCGGAGAACGGGGACCTGGTCGCCGACGGATGTGCCCAACTGGCCAAGCGCGGGCGGCTGGTGGCGCACCAGCACCGCGGCTTCTGGAAGCCGACCGACACCGTGAAGGAGCGGGCCGCGCTCGACGACTCCTACGCCCGGGGCGACCGTCCGTGGGCCGTGTGGGAGCGGAACAGTGCCGGAGTCGGAGCGTGATCCGGCTCGGGGCCGGACCCCTTGACCGGATCGTCGCGGTGGGCGCGCACTGCGACGATATCGCCATCGGCGCCGGCGGCACGCTGCTGACGCTGTGCCAGGCCCGACCGGGTATCCGTGTCGACGCGCTGGTGCTCTCCGGCGGCGGCAGCGAGCGGGAGCAGGAGGAGCGGGCCGCGCTCGCCGCCTTCTGCCCGGGCGCCGACCTGCGGCTGACCGTGCTCAAGCTGCCGGACGGCCGGCTGCCCGCGCACTGGGAGGAGGCCAAGGCCGCGGTCGAGGAGCTGCGCGCGCAGACCGAGCCCGATCTCGTACTGGCCCCGCGCACCGATGACGCGCACCAGGATCACCGCGGCCTGGCGAAGCTGGTGTCCACCGCGTTCCGCGACCACCTCGTGCTCCGCTACGAGATCGTCAAGTGGGACGGCGATCTCGGCCGTCCGGTGGCGTACCAGCCGCTGTCCCCGGAGATCGCCGAACAGAAGGTGCGGCTGCTGCAGGAGCACTACCCCTCGCAGCGGCACCGGCCCTGGTACGACCGGGAAGCCTTCCTCGGGCTGGCCCGGATCCGCGGCATCGAAAGCCACGCGCGCTACGCCGAGGCGTTCGCCGTCACCAAACTCACTCTCGACCTGGGGGATTGAACCTTGCGCGTACTGCTGACCGGACACCAGGGCTATCTGGGCACCGTGATGGCCCCGGTCCTCGCGGCCGCCGGGCACGAGGTCGTCGGTCTTGACGCCGGCCTGTTCGCCGACTGCGTGCTGGGCCCGCAGCCCGCGGACCCGCCGGGGCCGCGGGTGGACCTGCGCGACGTCACGGCCGAGCACGTGGCCGGGGTGGATGCCGTGATCCACCTGGCCGCGCTGTCCAACGACCCGCTGGGATCGCTGGCGCCGGAGCTCACCTACGACATCAACCACCACGCGTCCGTGCGGCTGGCCCGGCTGGCCCGCGACGCCGGAGTGCGGCGCTTCCTGTACGCGTCGACCTGCTCGGTCTACGGCGCCGCAGGCGGCGGCGACCTGGTGACCGAGGACGCCCCGCTGCGACCGGTGACGCCGTACGCGGAGTCCAAGGTGCGGGTGGAGGACGACCTGCACGCGCTGGCCGACGGCGACTTCAGCCCGGTGTTCATGCGCAACGCCACCGCCTTCGGCTACTCGCCCCGGCTGCGCGCCGACATCGTGCTGAACAACCTGGTGGGGCACGCCCTTTTGTCCGGCGAGGTCCTTGTGCTCTCCGACGGCACCCCCTGGCGCCCGCTGGTGCACGCGGCCGACATCGCACGGGCCTTCGCGGCCGCGCTGACCGCGCCGCGCGAAGCCGTGCACGACCGGGCGTTCAACATCGGCAGCGAGATCAACAACGTCACGGTCGCCGAGATCGCCGAGCAGGTCGCCGAGGCGGTAGCCGGCGCGAAGGTGGTGATCACCGGAGAGACCGGTGCCGATCCGCGGTCGTACCGGGTGGATTTCTCCCGGTTCCGCGCCGCGCTGCCCGGCTTCGACTGCGAGTGGACGGTGAAGCAGGGTGCGCTCGAACTCGCCGACGCCTACAGGAAACACGGACTGACCCGGGAGGACTTCGAGCGACGCTTCACCCGGCTGGCCGTGCTGCGCGCGGCGACCGAAGCCGGCGCCGTCGACGACACCCTGCGGTGGCGCCGATGACCACGGCCGGCGAAGAGATGCACACGCTGGTGGAACGGTTGTACCCGCTGTGCCGGAGCATCACCGGCGACGGTGTGCGCGCCACTCTGGAGATCGTCGGCGAGTACGTCCCGCTGCAGGTGCACGAGGTGCCGACGGGGACTCAGGTGCTCGACTGGACGGTGCCGCAGGAGTGGAACATCCGGGACGCGTACATCGCCAACACCGCCGGCAACCGGGTCGTCGACTTCGCCGCGTCCAGCCTGCACGTGCTCGGCTACAGCGTGCCGGTGGCTGCGACCATGCCGCTGGCCGAGCTGCGCGGACATCTGCACACCCTGCCGGACCACCCGGCCTGGGTGCCGTACCGCACCAGCTACTACAAGCCGGAATGGGGGTTCTGCCTGGCCCAGGAGACCTTGGACGCGCTGCCGGACGGCGAGTACGAGGTGCGCATCGACTCCACACTCGCCGATGGCCACCTCACCTACGCCGAGCACGTGGTCCCCGGGCAGGTCGCCGACGAGGTGATCGTCTCCTGCCACGTCTGCCACCCGTCGCTGGCCAACGACAACCTGGCCGGCATCGCGGTGGCGACGTTCCTGGCGCGAGCGCTGGCGGAGGAGCAGCCGTACTACACCTACCGGTTCCTGTTCGCGCCCGGCACCATCGGGGCGATCACCTGGCTGGCCCGAAACGCGGAGCGGATCGAACGGGTCAAGCACGGCCTCGTGCTGGCCTGCGCCGGAGACCCGGGACAGGTGACGTACAAGCAGAGCAGGCGCGGCGACGCGGAGATCGACCGGGTGATGCGGCACGTGCTGGCCGCATCCGAACGCCCGCACCGCGTCAACGAGTTCACTCCGTACGGCTACGACGAGCGGCAGTTCTGCTCGCCCGGGTTCAATCTGGGCGTGGGCTCGCTCACCCGGACCCCGTACGCGGGCTACCCCGAGTACCACACCTCGGCGGACAACCTGGACTTCGTCTCCCCGACGGCGATGGCGGACACCCTCGCGGTCTGCCGCGAGGCGTTCGCGGTCCTCGACCGCAACCGGCGGTACCTCAACCTCAGCCCCTACGGCGAACCGCAGCTGGGCCGGCGCGGGTTGTACGACGCGCTCGGTGGCCGCAGTGACACCAAGCAGGCCCAGATGGCCATGCTCTGGGTGCTCAACCTCTCCGACGGCGAGCACAGTCTGCTGGACGTCGCCGAGCGGTCCGGGCTCCCGTTCGACACCGTCGCCGGCGCGGCCGGTGCTCTGCACGAGGCCGGGCTGATCAAGACATGACGCCGATGACCACCGAGGGGGAGAATCCGCAGACAACGGCGCCACCGGCCCGATCCGCCAAGCGGGCCCTCGTCGGCCGGCTCTCCTGGGGACTGGCCGACCAGGCGGCCTCCAGCGTGAGCAACTTCGCGGTGGGCATCTACGTGGCCCGCTCGCTGGGGGTGACCGCGTTCGGTGTGTTCAGCCTCGCCTGGGTGACGTACGGCGTGGTGCTCAACGTCTCCCGCGGCCTTGCCACCGACCCACTCGTGGTGCGCTTCAGCGGGGTGCCGGAGGAGTCCTGGCGCGGGGCGGTGGCCCGCTCGACGGGTACCGCACTCGGCGTCGGTACGGCCCTCGGAGTGGTGTGTCTGGTGGCCGGGCTCGGCCTCGGCGGCCGGGTGGGGCCCGCGTTCGCCGCCCTCGGTGTCATGTTGCCGGGGCTGCTGCTCCAGGACGCCTGGCGGTTCTCGTTCTTCGCCGCCGGCAACGGGCGGAAGGCGTTCGTCAACGATGTCGTGTGGGGCATCGCGCTCGTCCCGGCCATGGTGGTGGCGGCCCATGTGGGCAGCGTGGCCGCCTTCGTGCTCGCCTGGGGCGCGTCCGCCACGGTGGCGGCGGGGTACGGCTGCGTCCAGTCCGGCATCCGGCCCCGGACGGCACAGGCACGCGGGTGGCTGCGCGAACAGCGTGATCTCGGCTACCGGTATCTGGTCGAGAACGTCAGCCTCAGCGGCGCGAGCCAGCTGCGGGCGTACGGGCTCGGCGCGATCGTCGGAGTGAGCGCGGTGGGCGCGGTGCGGGGCGCCGAGCTCCTGCTCGGCCCGTTCCTCGCCGTACTGATGGGGCTTTCGCTGGTCACCGTCCCGGAGGCGGCACGGGTGCTGCGGCAGGCCCCGCGTCAACTGGGCAGGTTCTGTCTCCTCCTCGGCGGGGGGCAGGCCGCCGGAGCACTGCTCTGGGGCTCGGCGCTGCTGCTGATGCCGGGCCGGCTCGGCGAGCTGGCGCTCGGCGACGTCTGGCACTCCTCCTCACACCTCATCGTGCAGATCACCCTCAGCGTCGCGGGAGCGGGCCTCGGCACCGGCGCGGCGGCCGGGCTGCGCGCGCTCGGCGCGGCCCGGCGCAGCCTGCGCTGCCAGCTGTTCGCCTCCGCCTGCTACGTCGGCGGCGGGCTCGGCGGGGCGGCCCTCGCCGGCACGGCCGGCTCGGCCTGGGGCGTCGCCGCCGCGACCATCAGCGGCTCGGTCGTGTGGTGGCTGCAACTGCGCTCCGCCCTGCGCGAGCGCCACCGCGATCCCATCCCCGAAGTGAGGACCTCATGACCGACCGACCGAGGCTGAGCATCGGCCTGCCCGTGTACAACGGCGAGGAGTACCTGGCCGAGTCGTTCGACGCCCTGCTCGGCCAGACCTACGAGGACTTCGAACTGGTCGTCTCCGACAACGCCTCGACCGACGGGACCGAGGACATCTGCCGCAAGTACGCCGCGCAGGACTCCCGCATCCGGTACCTCCGGCTGCCCCGGAACATCGGCGCCACGCCGAACCACAACCATGTGTTCGCCGAGTCCCGCGGCGAACTGTTCAAGTGGGCCTCGCACGACGACCTCTACGGCCGCGACCTGCTGCGGCGCTGCGTGGAAGCCCTGGACGAGCGGCCGGACGTGATCCTCGCACACACCGACCAGGCGGTCATCGACGGCGACGGCCAGGTGACGGTGCCCTACGAGTACACGCTCGCCACCGACTCCCCGCACGCGCCGGAGCGCTTCCGCAGTCTGTTGTTCGAGCCGGGAGGCGACGACTTCTACGGGGTGATGCGGGCCGACATGCTGCGCCGGGTGAGGCCGCTCGACAGCTACCACCACGCGGACCGCACCTTCGTCGCCGAGATCACCCTGCACGGGCCCTTCCACCAGGTGCCGGAGCTGCTGTACTTCCGCCGCGACCACCCCACGCGCGCCGAGCGGGCGAACCCTTCAAAGCGCTCCCGGTGCGTCAACCTGGACCCGCGCCGGGCAGGCCCGCTGCACCCGACGCCCCGGCTGCTCGCCGAGTACGTCTGGGGCTTCGCCTCGGCGATCCGGCGGGCGCCGCTGTCCCCGGCCGACCGGCGCGCGTGCTACCGCCACCTGGCCGCGTGGATGACCAGCCGGGTCCGGCCCGGCGCCGGCGAGCGGGTCGAGGACCGCGCCCCCGTCGACCCGGCCCAGCTCACGGTCTCCGTCGACGCCCTCGTCGCCGGTCGTGAGGGGAGGCACGCATGACGTCCGCCGACCGAACTCCGGTGCGCGTCGGGGTGTTCGGCCTGCTCGGCTCCGGCAACCTCGGCAACGACGGCTCGCTCGAAGCCGTCCTCGGATACCTCCGCGCCGACCACCCGGAGGCGGTCGTGGACGCCCTGTGCGGCGGGCCCGAGGCCGTGACGGCCCGGTTCGGGATCCCCGCCACACGGATGCACTGGAACCGCGCCGAGTACCGGACCGCGTCACGTGCGGGCGCGATCGCGGCCAAGGGGCTCGGCAAACTCGTCGACGTCTTCCGCACCGCCGCCTGGGTGCGCCGGCACGACGTGGTGATCGTGCCGGGCATGGGCGTCCTGGAGGCCACACTGCCGCTGCGGCCGTGGGGCTTTCCGTACTCGCTGTTCCTGCTCTGCGCGAGCGGCCGGCTGCTGCGCACCCGGGTCGCGCTGGTCAGCGTCGGCGCCGCCGAGATCGGCAACCGGCCCACCCGGGCCCTGGTGCGCTGGTCGGGGCGGCTGGCCGCGTACCGGTCGTACCGGGACGCCCAGTCCCGCGACGCGATGCGGGCGATGGGCGTGGACACCGCGCGCGACGAGGTCTACCCGGACCTCGCGTTCGCCCTGCCGACGCCACGGGCGAGCGCGCCCTCGGCCCCGCCGGGCCCTGTCTGCGTCGGCGTCATGGACTTCCACGGCGGCAACGACGATCGCGCCCGGGCCGAGGAGATATACCGGCGCTACCTCGACGGGACGGTCCGGTTCGTCCGCGCGCTGGTCGAGGAGGGCAGGGCTGTCCGGCTGCTCACCGGTGACGAGTGCGACGCGTCGGTGGTCGCCTCGATCCTCGACGCGGTGGATTCACCGCTGGTCACCGCTGCCGAGCCGTCCTCACTGGCCGACCTGATGAAGGAGATGGCGGCTGCCGACACCGTGGTGGCGATCCGTTACCACAACCTGATCTGCGCGCTGAAGACCGGTACGCCGGTGCTCGCTCTCTGCTACGCGGCGAAGAGCGACGCGCTCATGGCGGAGATGGGCCTCGGCGCGTACTGCCACCCGGCGCGCGAGGTCGACGCCGACCGACTGCTCGAGCAGTTCCGTGCGCTGGAGAAGCGTTCGGCCGAGCTGCGGCAGACCCTCACCGAGCGGAACCTGGCCGCCGCCCGGCAACTCGAGCACCAGTTCAACTCCTTGACCGCGGCCCTGTTCCCGGCGACCGACCACGCCCACACCTTGCGGAAGGCTCCATGAAGGCGACCGAAGTCCCGGAGATCACCGGCGCGTACCTCTTCGAGCCGACGCCGTACGCCGACGAGCGCGGCTTCTTCTGCCGCACGTTCGACGCCGACGTGGTCCGCTCGGTGGGCCTCGACCCGGACGCCTTCGTCCAGGACAGCCTGTCCCGCTCGGTCCGGGGCGTGCTGCGCGGCCTGCACCTGCGCTCCGGCGCAGGCGAGGCCAAGCTGGTGCGGTGCTCGTACGGGAGGATCTTCGACGTCGTCGTGGACCTGCGGCCGGACTCGCCGACATACCGGAACCGGGCCTTCTTCGAGCTGTCCGGCGAGACGCAGGTGACCTTGTACATCCCGGCGGGGTGCGCGCACGGCTTCCAGGCGCTGACCGAGACCGCCGACACCTCGTACCGGATCGACCGCCCGCACGATCCGGCCGAGGACGTGACGATCGCCTTCGACGACCCCGAGCTCGCCATCCCCTGGCCGCTGCCGGTCACATCGATGTCCCAGCGGGACCGGGAGGCGCCGAGCCTCGCCAAGGTCCTGCAGCACAAGGAAAGTTGAGGTCGGCGTGCCCACCGAAGACACCGAAGAACTCCTTCTGCCCCGCTCGCGGGTGGCGAACGAGCGGCTGCACGCCATGATCCCCGGGGGCGCGCACACCTACGCCAAGGGCGACGACCAGTACCCCGAGAACCTGGCCCCGGTCATCAGCCACGGCCGCGGTGCCCACGTGTGGGACATCGACGGCAACCGCTACGTCGAGTACGGCTCCGGCCTGCGGTCGGTCAGCCTCGGCCACGCCCACCCACGCGTGATCGAGGCGGTGCGGCGGGAACTCGACCGCGGCAGCAACTTCGTCCGGCCGTCCATCGTGGAGGTCGAAGCCGCGGAACGCTTCCTGGCCACGGTGCCGACGGCCGAGATGGTGAAGTTCGCGAAGAACGGCTCCGACGCCACCACCGCCGCGGTGCGCCTCGCCCGCGCCGCCACCGGGCGCCCGCGGGTGGCCATCTGCGCCGACCATCCGTTCTTCTCCGTCGACGACTGGTTCATCGGCACCACGCAGATGTCCGCCGGCATTCCGGCGGCGACCAACGAGCTCACCGTGGCGTTCCCTTACGGGGACCTGGCCGCCACGCAGGAGCTGCTCACCCGGTACCAGGACGAGGTCGCCTGCCTGATCCTGGAACCCGCCACCCACACCGAGCCGCCGCCCGGGTACCTCGCCGGCCTGCGCGAGCTGGCCGACCGGCACGGCTGCGTACTGATCTTCGATGAGATGATCACCGGCTTCCGCTGGTCCGAGGCGGGCGCCCAGGGCCTGTACGGCGTCGTCCCCGACCTCTCCACGTTCGGCAAGGCGCTGGGCAACGGATTCGCCGTCTCCGCGCTGGCCGGGCGGCGCGATCTGATGGAGCGGGGCGGGCTGCGTCACTCCGGAGACCGGGTGTTCCTGCTGTCCACCACGCACGGTGCGGAAACACACTCCCTGGCAGCAGCGATGGCCGTGCAGACCACCTACATCGAGGAGGGCGTCACCGCGCGGCTGCACGCCCTGGGCGAGCGGCTGACCGCCGGTGTCCGCGACGCCGCGGCCGCCATGGGCGTCGGCGACCACGTCGTCGTCCGGGGCCGGGCCAGCAACCTGGTCTTCGCCACCCTCGACGAGAACCTGCGGCCGTCGCAGCGGTACCGCACCCTGTTCCTGCGCCGACTCCTCGCGGGCGGGGTGCTGGCCCCGTCGTTCGTGGTGAGCAGCGCGCTCGACGACGCCGACATCGATCACACCGTCGACGTGGTGGCCCAGGCATGTGCGGTGTACCGGAAGGCACTGGACGCCGCTGACCCCACCCCCTGGCTGGCCGGACGACCGGTGAAGCCCGTATTCCGCCGCCGGGCGTGACGTGACGTCAGAGACGCTCCCGCCGACCGGCGTCGGCCATCCGATCGACCAGCCGGTCAGCCATCCGGTCGACCAGCCACGCGGTCGCCGGTATCACCGCCAGCGCGGTGCACCAGCCGCCGAGGACGTCGGTCGGGTAGTGCGCGCCCAGGGCGACCTGCGCCCAGCCCATGACGGCGCCGGCAACCAGCGCCGCGGCGAGCACGAGTATCGTGTCGGCCGTCCTGCCGAGGCCGAGCCGGCCGGTCGCGAGCAACGCCACCACGAGGGCGAGCGCGGTGGCGAAGGCGGTGTGCCCGCTCGGGTAGGACAGGTTCCCGTCGTGGATGGTGCGTCCCACCAGGGACTTGAGCAGCGTCGCCGTCCCCACGGCCATGCCGACGCCGGCCACGACGAGCACCGCCGCGCGAGGACGCCGAAGCAGCAGGCAGCCCGTCACGGCGGCCACGACCAACGTCGCCGCCCCCACGGGCTCCCCCAAGAAGTCCATGACCAGAGCGACGTGCCGCCACGGCGGCCGCACACCGTCCACCGCCGCCGAGATCCGCGCGTCCACCATGCTGGGCCTGCTGTCGTCGGCATACAGGGCCCCGAGCGCGACGACCACCAGCGCGGCGAGGGCCGCAATCGGCCCGAGCCGCACGCGCAGCGATGGGGGCAGCACCGCGGGCGCCGACCGGCCGGTCACACGCCCACCGCGTCCGGTCGACCTGAGGTGCTTTGCTCATGCCCGCGCCGGCGACCGCGCCCCACGACGGCGGGGCGTTGTTTCCGGACGACTCCAGTGACCGTAAGTCCGGCCACGCCACGGCCTATGTGTCCCGTCAGTACCTCGGCTCCCGCGGGCAGGCCGGAAACGGCGTGGTCGCGGCCACGACCGCCCGCGCCGCGCGCATCGCGTCTCGGGCTCTGGTCGCCGGCTGCCGCCACAACCCCAGCGGAAGCCCGCACACCGTCGCAGACCATCCGGCAGATGCGATGCACCTTCCCCCTCCCGTCGGGGCCGACGCCATGTCACCCGCCGCTACGGCGATGCCGCGCCCCCGAGAACTGCCCGCTGCCGCCCGCCGACATGCCTTCTGGTGCCAACTCCCCACCAACGAGCCCCCCGCCGTCCACTTGGCACCCTAACCAACAACGCGGTCGCGGCAAACCGCCGTCGGAAAGTCCGCGTGTCAACACTCCTCGAATTTTGCTTCTGGATGGTTCTCCGCATCCACCTGTTGCATCCACCGGAAACAGGTCGAACCTATGCCCATTCCCGAGAAGCCACAGGTCAGACGGCCTGTCGGACCGGCTCAAGAATGGCGACGCACTCCACATGATGCGTCATCGGGAAGAGATCGAACGCCCGCAGCGTCCGTACCTTGTACCCGCCGTCGCGGAAGTACCCGAGGTCGCGGGCGAGCGCCGCCGGGTCGCAGGCGACGTACGCGATGCGGCGGGCGCCCAGGGACGAGAGTTGCTCGACCGTCTTCTTGCCGGCGCCGGCGCGGGGCGGGTCGAGGACGATCAGGTCGACCTCGGTGATGCCGGTGCGCGGGAGGACCGACTCGACCTTGCCCTGTTCGATGCGGACCCGCTCGAAGGCGGTGAGGTTGTGCCGGGCGTCCTCGACCGCGCGCTTGCCGGACTCGATGCCGAGGACCGCGCCCTTGTCGCCGAGGCGGTCCGCGAGGGCGCCCGCGAAGAGGCCGACGCCGCAGTACAGGTCGAGCGCCATCTCGCCCTTGCGCGGCATCAGGCCCTGCATGACGGCCTTGACCAGGGTGTCGGCCGCCATCGGGTGGACCTGCCAGAAGCCGCCGCTGCCGACACGGTACGTACGGCCGTCGGCCCGCTCGCGCACGAACGCGCGGCCGTGGACGCGGTGGATGCCGCCGTCGTGCTCCTCGACGCGCATCACGGAGACGGGCTTGTCGAGCTCCACGAGGGGCAGTCGGGCGCCGGGGCGGGGCTCCAGGATGACCATGCGGTCCTGGGAGCCGGTCGCGGCGATCGCGTCGACCGAGGCCATGCCGGACCAGTCGCGCTCCTCGATACCGAGTTCGCTCACGCCCGGCGCCGCGATCATGCAGTGCTCGATCGGCTCGACCTCGTGCGAGCGGTGGCGGCGCAGTCCGGCGTTGCCGTCCGCGTCCACGGCGTACTGCACACGCGTGCGCCAGGCCGGGACCTCGCCGGCGGGCAGCTTGTCGCCCTCGGCGGGCATCACCGTGCCGTCCCAGCCCGCCTCCTCGGGCGTGAGGCCCGCGAGCCGCTGCAGCTGCTCGGCGATGACCTCGCCCTTGAGGCGGCGCTGCGCGCCCGGCTTGGCGTGCTGCCAGTCGCAGCCGCCGCAGCGGCCGGGTCCCGCGTAGGGGCAGGGGGCTTCGACGCGGTCCTTGGACGCCGAGAGGATCGTCACCGCGTCCGCGCGCAGGAAGCGCGCGCCCTCCTCGCCCTCCGTGACACGCGCGACGACGCGCTCGCCGGGCAGGGCGTGCCGGACGAAGAGGACCTGGCCCTCGGCCGAACGGGCGATGCAGTGCCCGCCATGGGCCACGGGGCCGATCTCGACCTCGTACTCCTCCCCCACCAGCGATTTCTTCGGTTCTGCCTGCATGGCGGGGTGACTCCAGATGCGAAAGGGGATGAGGAAGGGGTCGCGGAACCGCGAACGGCCGGACAACAGCCCACCAGTCTACGTGGACGTTGCCCGGCCGCTCACCACAAGGCCGTCGGCCCCTGCGGTCGCAAGGCCGTCAGCCCTTGGCGTTCGAGGACTCCTTCGGGCGCTCCTCCGCCGGACCCCGGCGCACCGCACCCGGCGCGTTCCACTCCTGCCGCTTACGGGCCCGGTTCCTCGCGACCTCCGAGGACTCCAGCTGGTAGGGCACCGAGGTGACCATCACACCGGGTGTGAACAGCAGCCGGCCCTTGAGCCGCAGCGCGCTCTGGTTGTGCAGCAGATGCTCGTACCAGTGGCCGACCACGTACTCGGGGATGATGACCGAGACCGCGTCGCGCGGGGACTCCCGGCGCAGGCCCTTCACGTACTCGATGACGGGCCGGGTGATCTCGCGGTACGGCGAGTCGAGGACCTTCAGCGGTACGTCGATGCCGCGCCGCTCCCACTCCTCGCGCAGTGCCTTGGTCTCGGCCGGGTCGACGTTGACGCTGAGCGCCTCGAGGGTGTCGGAGCGCATCAGCTTGGCGTAGGCGAGGGCCCGCAGGGTCGGGCGGTGGATCTTGGAGATCAGGACCACCGAGTGGACCCGGGAGGGGCGGACACTGTCGTCGGAGGGCCCCTCGGGGGCGGCGATCTCCTCGGCGACGCGGTCGTAGTGCTTACGGATCGCGCTCATCGTCGCGTAGAAGATCACCATGCCGAGCAGGGCGACCCAGGCGCCGTGCGTGAACTTGGTGACGAGGACGACGACCAGCACCAGGCCGGTGAAGAAGGCGCCGAAGGCGTTGATCGCGCGAGAGCGGAACATGTGGCTGCGCTTGGCCGGGTCCTTCTCGGTGCGCAGGTGGCGGTTCCAGTGCCGGACCATGCCGGTCTGGCTGAGCGTGAAGGAGACGAAGACGCCGACGATGTAGAGCTGGATCAGCCGGGTCGAGTCGGCGCCGTAGATGACGACCAGGAGCGTGGCCGCGCCCGCGAGCAGGACGATGCCGTTCGAGAAGGCGAGGCGGTCGCCGCGGGTGTGCAGCTGGCGCGGCAGATAGCGGTCCTGGGCGAGGATCGAGCCGAGCAGCGGGAAGCCGTTGTACGCGGTGTTGGCCGCGAGGAACAGGACCAGCGCGGTGGCGGCGGCGAGCACGATGAACAGGAAGCTGCCCTTGCCGAAGACCGCCTCGGCGACCTGAGAGATCACCGGGTTCTGGACGTAGCCGGAGCCGATCGGGACGCCGTTGTGGATCAGGTCGGTGGCTGGGTTCTCGGCCATCCGGACCTTGGTCGACATGGCCAGGGCGATGATGCCGCAGAACATGGTGACGGCCAGCAGGCCCATCGCCGCGAGAGTGGTCGCGGCGTTCTTCGACTTGGGTTTGCGGAAGGCGGGGACGCCGTTGGAGATGGCCTCGACGCCGGTGAGCGCCGCGCAGCCGGAGGAGAAGGCGCGCAGCAGCAGGAAGACGAGCGCGAAGCCCGCGAGCCCCTGGTGCTCGGCCTTGATGTGGTAGTCGGCGGTCGGGGCGCGCATGGTGTCGTTCAGGACGAGCCCACGGAAGGCGCCCCACGCGATCATGATGAAGACGCCCGCGACGAAGACGTACGTCGGAATCGCGAAGAGCTTTCCGGACTCCTTCACTCCGCGCAGGTTCATCAGCGTGAGCAGCACGATGACGACGACGGCGCACAGCACCTTGTGCTCGACGACGAAGGGGATGGCGGAGCCGAGGTTCTCGATGCCGGACGAGATCGACACGGCGACGGTGAGGACGTAGTCGACGAGCAGCGCGCTGGCGACGGTGAGGCCGGCCCTGGGGCCGAGGTTGGTGTTGGCCACCTCGTAGTCGCCGCCACCACTGGGGTAGGCGTGCACGTTCTGTCGGTAGGAAGCGACCACCGTGAACATCAGCACGACGACCGCGAGCGCGATCCAGGGGCTGAAGTGGTAGGCCGACACGCCCGCGATGGAGAGGACCAGAAGCACTTCCCCGGGTGCGTAGGCCACGGAGGAGAGCGGGTCGGATGCGAAGACGGGGAGTGCGATGCGCTTCGGCAGGAGGGTTTCCCCGAGCCGATCACTGCGCAGTGCGCGCCCGATCAGGATCCGTTTGGGCACGTCGGTCAGTTTGGACACGCAGAGGATCGTAAGCGTTCGAACGGGGGGTCGCCCACCCGCCGCTCGACATCTGCTCTCCGAGTGAAAACGGGGAGGGGCCCCGTTGCGGATTCCGCGGCCCCGCACTTCCGCATGTCTATATGACAAAGCCCCTGTTTATCCCACTATGGAGGTTCCATGCACGCGACCGCTGAGCTCATCGGCGCCACCGCAGGACTCGTCTGCCTCGGAATCCTGACTCTTCTCAGCGTGCGCAGCTTCAATCGCCGCTGATCGCCGGGAACGCGCAGGCGAACGTGCACAGGGGTGCCCCTGATCGACCGCGCGTGTGTAGCTTGGGCGGCGGTCTGAGACCCTGTTTAGCCTGAGCCGTAACCATTTACATTCGGAAGGACGGTCGTGCACATCGTCATCATGGGCTGCGGAAGAGTGGGTTCCGCTCTGGCCCAGACCCTGGAGCAACAGGGGCACACGGTCGCTGTGATCGATCAGGACCCCACCGCCTTCCGACGACTGGGCTCCGGCTTCGGCGGCCGTCGTGTCACCGGAGTCGGCTTCGACCAGGACACCCTGCGCGAAGCGGGTATCGAGGAGGCCGGCGCCTTCGCCGCCGTTTCCAGCGGTGACAACTCGAACATCATCGCCGCCCGGGTGGCCCGCGAGATGTTCGGCATCGAGAACGTCGCGGCGCGGATCTACGACCCGCGCCGCGCCGAGGTCTACCAGCGCCTGGGCATCCCGACCGTCGCCACCGTCCGCTGGACGGCCGACCAGATGCTGCGGCGGCTGCTCCCCTCGGGTGCCGAGCCGCTGTGGCGCGACCCCACCGGCGGGGTGCAGCTCGCCGAGGTACACGCCTCCGCCGCCTGGGTCGGCCACAAGATCAGCCGCCTCCAGGACGAGACCGGGGTGCGTGTGGCCTTCCTCACGCGGCTGGGCGAGGCGATCCTGCCCACCTCGCAGACGGTGCTGCAGGAGGGCGACCTCGTGCACGTGATGATGCGCACGAACGACGTCGAGAAGGTCGAGGCGTCGTTCGCCGAGGGCCCCGAAGAGGAGAGCGGTCACTGATGAGGGTCGCCATTGCCGGTGCCGGTGCCGTCGGTCGCTCCATCGCGGGCGAGCTCCTGGAGAACGGGCACGAGATTCTGCTGATCGACAAGGCGCCGACCGCCATCTCGGTCGAGCGCGTCCCGCAGGCGGAGTGGCTGCTCGCCGACGCCTGCGAGATCACCTCGCTGGACGAGGCGGCGCTGCAGCGCTGCAACGTGGTCATCGCGGCCACCGGTGACGACAAGGTCAACCTGGTCGTCTCACTGCTCGCGAAGACCGAGTACGGTGTCCCGCGCGTCGTCGCCCGTGTGAACAACCCCAAGAACGAGTGGCTGTTCAACGAGGCCTGGGGCGTGGACGTGGCGGTCTCCACCCCGCGTCTGATGTCGGCCCTGGTCGAGGAGGCGGTGAGCGTCGGCGACCTGGTCCGGCTGCTGCGCTTCAGCCACGGCGACGCCAACCTGGTCGAGCTGACCCTCCCGCCGGAGTCGGCCCTGGCCGGCACGCAGGTCGGCGACGTGGAGTGGCCCGAGGACACCTCCCTGGTCACGATCATCCGTGGCACCCGCGTCCTCACGCCCTCCCGGGAGGACTCCCTGGAGGCGGGCGACGAGCTCCTCTTCGTCGCCGCCCAGGCCCGCGAGGAACAGCTCGAGGACCTGCTCTCGGTCCGCCGCGACGACGCGACGAGCTAGTCGGCTCCGACAGCTGCGATACGACGCAGGGGGCGCCCGGAGATCTCCGGGCGCCCCCTGCGTCGTACGGGGAACTACGTGGTAGCGGGAATTACCTCGTACGGGAAACCGCTACGCGTCGCGGCGGTGACGGCCGGCCGTGGCCTCGTCACCGGACTCGTTCGCGAGGGCGGCCTTGCGCTCCTTCTCGGCCTGCTCCTCCGCCTCCATCTCGGCGAACACGTCGATGGGGGCAGGGGCCTTTGCCAGGAACACCCAGGTGAGCCAGACGGCAAGCAGGAAGGGCGGGATCTTCAACGCGATCAGGACCCAGCCCAGTTGCGCGGTGTTGGCCCACCAGTAGAGCGGGAAGAGGATCGCGCACTTGGCGAGCAGAATCAGGCCCCAGGCCCAACTGGCCTTCGCGTACGCCTTCTTGCGGCCCGGGTTGCGGGTGCGCCAGGAGAGGTTCTCCTTGAAGACCGGGCCGAGGATCAGACCGATCAGAGGCACGCCCGCGAGGGTCGTCACGATGTACGCGACGGCCAGGCCGAGCGTGTAGAGCATGCCCGGCAGATAGAAGTCCTTGGCGTTGCCCGTCATCATCGCGAAGACCACACCGAACGCGACGCCGAAGACGCCGCTGAAGGCGTGCTTGACGGTGTCCCGCATCGCGAGGCGGACCACGACCAGCAGCAGGGACACCGCGAGGGCGGCGATCGCCGACCAGTGCAGGTTCTTGTTGATCGTGAAGATGGTGACGAAGAGCAGGCCGGGCACCACCGTCTCGACCATGCCCCGCACGCCGCCGAACGCCTCGAAGAGTGCGGCCTCGGTCACCGCCCGCGCATCCTGCTGGGCGTCCTGGGCGTCTTCGGTCGGCTTGTCGAGCGACGTCACCGGCTACTCCCGTCCAAGGGGTCTGAGTTCGTACTTCGGATTGAACAGCACCCTACGGCCCCGGCTCATCGAAATCCGGCCCGAGGCGATCAACTTGCGTCCCGGTTCTATGCCCACGATGGAGCGTCTGCCGAGCCAGACCACGTCCAGGGCGGCCGAACCGTCGAACAGCTCGGCCTCCAGGGCCGGGACTCCGGCCCGTGGGCGCAGAGTGACCGTGCGCAAGGTACCAGTAACCGTGACGATCTGTCGGTCGTGGCAGTCACCGATCCGCGTACAGCCCGCGGTTTCGGAGTCCTCGCGCAGCTCCTCGGACTCCAGGTCCTCCTGGGACGAGGAGAGCCGGTCGATCATGCGCCGGAACCGGCCCGCCGGCTTTTCGGAACGAGGAACAGCACTCATATCCGAAAGCGTACCGGGGAGCACTGACGTCGGTTGAACGTGTGCGCCCTCCAGTGCTCTTTCGCGCACCCGTGCCCTTCCTGCATCCCTGCTCCCCCTGTACCCGTTCCCGCAAGGACTACTTCTCGAACCGGTATCCCATCCCCGGCTCCGTGATGAAGTGCCGAGGATGCGAGGGGTCCACCTCCAGCTTGCGGCGCAGCTGTGCCATGTAGACCCGCAGGTAGTTCGTCTCAGTGCCGTACGACGGTCCCCACACCTCCTGGAGCAGCTGCTTCTGGCTGACCAGGCGGCCGGTGTTGCGCACCAGCACCTCCAGCAGGTGCCACTCCGTGGGGGTGAGCCGTACGTCCCGTCCCTCCCGGTTGACCTTCTTGGCGGCCAGATCGACCGTGAAGTCCTCGGTGTCGACGACGACGTCGTCCTCGCCGCCCCCGGTCGGCTCCGCGCGGCGCACGGCGGCGCGCAGCCGGGCCAGCAGTTCGTCCATGCCGAAGGGCTTGGTGACGTAGTCGTCGGCGCCCGCGTCGAGCGCCTCGACCTTCTCGTCCGAGGAGTGCCGGGCCGAGAGCACCAGGATCGGCACCCGGGTCCAGCCGCGCAGCCCCTTGATCACCTCTACGCCGTCCATGTCGGGCAGCCCGAGATCGAGGACGACGACGTCGGGATGGCGGGCGGCGGCGAGCTGGAGCGCGCCGGCGCCGTCGGCGGCCGCGTCGACCTCGTAGTGCCGTGCCTTCAGGTTGATCACGAGGGCACGTACGATCTGCGGCTCGTCATCGACCACGAGCACCCTGGTCATGAAGCCTGCCTTTCTGCTGTTGCCGTGGCCAGGTCGGGCAGCCTGTCCACCGCCCGAACCGTGAGCACCATGGTGAGTCCGCCGCCAGGCGTGTCCTCGGCGTTCAGTGTGCCGCCCATCGCCTCGGCGAAGCCGCGGGCGACCGCGAGGCCGAGGCCGACGCCCGCGCCGCGGGGAGCGTCGCCGTAGCGCTGGAAGGGCGCGAAAATTCGGTCCTTGGCCTCGTCCGGGACGCCGGGGCCGCGATCCACCACCCGTACCTCCACCCGGTTCGCCATGGCGCTCGCGGACACCAGGACCGGTTCGTCGGCGGGGCTGTACTTGACGGCGTTCTCGACGAGGTTGGCGACCGAGCGTTCCAGCAGACCGGGGTCGACGGCGACCATGGGCAGTGTCTCGGGGATGTCCAGCTCGGCACTGCCCTCGGGTACGCCGCCCAGCGCCATCGGGACCACCTCGTCGAGGTCGATCTCGCGGATCAGCGGGGTGACCGTGCCGGTCTGCAGGCGGGACATGTCGAGCAGGTTGCCCACCAGGTGGTCGAGCCGGTCGGCGCCCTCCTCGATCGCCTCCAGGAGCTCCGCCTGGTCCTCCTCCGACCAGGCCACGTCGTCGGACCGCAGCGAGGACACGGCGGCCTTGATCGCGGCCAGCGGGGTACGCAGGTCGTGGCTGACGGCGGCGAGCAGCGCGGTACGGATGCGGTTGCCCTCGGCCAGCTCCTTGGCCTGGTCGGCCTCGTGCTGGAGGCGCTGGCGGTCCAGGACGACTGCGGCCTGGGCGGCGAAGGCGGCGAGCACCCGGCGGTCGGAGGCGGGCAGCACGCGTCCGGAGAGCGCGAGCGCCATGTGGTCGCCGACCGGCATGTCCACGTCCGCGTCCTCGGGGCGCTTCGGTGACTGGGGGCCCACGCTGCCCGCGCACGTCCACGGGTCGACCTCGCCGGCTCGCTCCAGCAGGGCGACCGACTCCATGCCGAAGGTCTCCCGGACCCGTTCCAGCAGGGCCTCCAGGCTGGTCTCGCCGCGCAGCACACTGCCCGCGAGGAAGGAGAGGATCTCCGACTCGGCGCGCAGCCGGGCCGCCTGGTGCGTACGCCGGGCGGCGAGGTCCACGACGGAGGCCACCGACACCGCGACCCCGACGAAGATCGCGATGGCGACGATGTTCTTCGGGTCGGCGATCGTCAGCCGGTGCAGCGGCGGCGTGTAGTAGTAGTTCAGCAGCAGCGAGCCGAAGGCCGCCGAGGCAAGGGCCGGGAAGAGTCCGCCGAGCAGCGCCGCCGCGACCGTCACCGTCAGGAACAGCAGCATGTCGTTGGCGAGGCCGAGGTCGATGGTGTTCAGCAGCAGAGCCAGCACCACCGGGCCGCCCACGCCGACCAGCCAGCCCCAGATGATCCGGGAGCGGCCGAGCCGCGCGCCCCGGGCGACCGGCAGTCCGCGTCCCTTGGCGACCTCGTCGTGGGTGACGATGTGGACGTCCAGGTCGGGACCCGACTCGCGGGCGACGGTGGCACCGACGCCGGGCCCGAAGACGTACTGCCAGGTCTTGCGGCGCGAGGAGCCGAGCACGATCTGGGTGGCGTTCACCCCGCGCGCGAAGTCGAGCAGCGCGACCGGTATGTCGTCCCCGACGACATGGTGGAAGGTGCCGCCGAGGTCCTCGGCCAGGGTGCGCTGGACGGCGAGTTCCTTGGGCGAGGCGGAGGTCAGTCCGTCGCTGCGGGCTATGTAGACGGCCATGACCTCGCCGCCCGCGCCCTTCTCCGCGAGCCGGGCGGCCCGGCGGATCAGCGTGCGCCCCTCGGGACCCCCGGTCAGCCCGACCACGATCCGCTCGCGCGACCCCCAGATCTTCGAGACCCGGTGCTCGCTGCGGTACTCGGTCAGGTACTCGTCGACCCGGTCGGCCACCCACAGCAGGGCGAGTTCACGCAGGGCGGTGAGGTTGCCGGGCCGGAAGTAGTTGGACAGGGCCGCGTCGACCTTGTCGGACTTGTAGATGTTGCCGTGCGCCATACGGCGACGCAGCGCCTGGGGCGACATGTCGACCAGTTCGATCTGGTCGGCCCGCCGTACAACCTCGTCGGGTACGGTCTCGCGCTGCCGTACGCCCGTGATGGACTCCACGACGTCACCCAGCGACTCAAGGTGCTGGATGTTGACGGTGGAGACGACATCGATCCCGGCGGCGAGGAGTTCCTCGACGTCCTGCCAGCGCTTGGCGTTGCGGGAGCCGGGGACATTGGTGTGCGCGAGTTCGTCCACCAGGGCGACGGCCGGGGCGCGGAGCAGTACGGCGTCCACGTCCATCTCGGTGAAGACGGAGCCCCGGTAGTCGAGCTGTTTGCGCGGAACCTGCTCCAGGCCGTGCAGCATCACCTCGGTGCGCGGCCGGTTGTGGTGCTGTACGAAGGCGACGACACAGTCGGTGCCCCGCTCCACGCGGCGGTGCGCCTCGGAGAGCATCGCGTACGTCTTGCCGACCCCCGGTGCCGCACCGAGGTAGATCCGAAGCTTGCCGCGTCCCATGGCCCCATTGTCTTCCTGTCACCGCTGTATACGCAGCGTCGACCTTACGGCCAACAATCTCGACAAATGGGGTGGGGAGTCGGCCGACGGCCGTCTTTGACGCAACCCTGATGCGCCGGTCGGCACAACCCTGATGCGCTGGTCCGGGCCCTGTTGGGCCCGGCGGTCGGCTCAGTGCTCGACGATTCCTCCGTCGCGCAGCTCCAGGATCCGATCGGCCGGGTCGAGCGGGGTCGCCCTGGAGGGGGCGATCAGGGCCGTCACCTGTTCGCCGCGGACGATCACGTGCAGCAGCTCCATCAGGGCACGGCCGGTCCCGGGGTCGAGCCCGGCCGCGAACTCGTCGGCGACGAGGAGCGCGGGTTCGCCCGCGAGGGCGCGCGCAATCGCCACGCGCTGTTGCTGCCCGCCGGTGAGCTCCCCGGGCCGGCGCGCCGCGTGGTCGGTGAGCCCGACGAGCGAGAGCAGCCGTGCGATCCGCTCCTCGCGCACGTGCTGCGCGACCCCGCGCAGCCGCAGCGGCACACCGACGTTCTCGGCGACCGTGAGCAGCGGGATGAGCCCGAGGGGCTGGAAGACGAAGCCGATCCGGTCCCGGCGCAGTTCCAGCAGGCCGTCCTCGCCGAGCCTGTCCAGTGCGAGCCCGTCAACGGTGATCCGCCCCGCGTCCGGTTCGTCGAGCCCGCCGACCATGTTGAGAAGCGTGGTCCTGCCGGACCCGGGGCAGCCGGTGAGGGCGACGAGTTCGCCGCGTGGCACATCGAAGGAGACGCCGCGCAGGGCGGGTACGACGGCGGCTCCACCGCCGTACCAGCGATGCACGTTCTCGACGCGCACCATGGTCTTCGTGGCGACCTCGACCTGGCTCATGTCCCTCCCCGGTCAGCCGGGCGATTCCCTCCCCCGCCGTTCGGGTGCCCCGGTGTCGCCACCGGGGCGCCCGGCCGGAGAGGGCGTCAGTTGGGGTTGTCCCCGTCGGTGAGAGTCTCCCAGGCGACGAAGAGGTTGTTACTGCCGGACGGCCGGTTCTGCTCGGTCAGCTTCTGGGTGTTGGTCATGGCGATGCCCAGGCGGTTGTGCAGGGCGTTGTAGCCGGTCTCGGTCACGGGACCCAGCCCGAGGGTGAGGGAACCGCCGCACAGCCAGCTCGGCACCGCCTCGCCCAGCTGGTACTTCGCCTGGAATCCGAGCGCCTGCCGCAGCCGCTCGCCGACGTCGGTGCCGTACAGGTCCTCGCCCTGGATCCGGCTGGTCTCGGCGATGTGCGAGATGGCCGAGATGCCGTACCCGGTGTGCGTGAAGTCGCGGCAGGTCTCCTGAGTGAGCCCGGTGACGAAGGTGGACTGCCCCTGCCAGTAGTTGACGATCTTCGCGGTGGTGTCGAGGTTCTGGCTCGGCACGGTCTTGGGCAGCGCGCCGTCGGAGGAGAGATAGACGTACGCGGCCGTACGGGTCCGGAACTTCGCCATGGCCTTGTCGTACGACGTCCGGTCCTCGAGGAAGACGGAGATGCCGACGGCGGCCTCCATCATCGACAGTTCCCAGTTCCCGTTGGAGTTCGAGCCGTTGATGACCTCGGGGAGGTAGACGGTGCGCAGCATGGTCGCGAAGCGGCCGGAGTTGGCCCAGGTGCCGGTGTAGGTGTACTTGATGAGCTCGGCGGCCTTGGGCCAGGAGGAGCCGGCCCAGCCGGTCTGCAGGGGCGCGTTGCTGTTGGTGTGCTCCTTGATCACGGCCGACCAGGCGTCCATCAGGGCGATGGACTTCTGCGCGTACCGGTCGTCGCGGGTGATGTACCAGGCGAGGGCGTCGGTGTACGCGGCTATCGCGTCCTCGCGCTCGTCCGTGCAGCCGTTGTTGGGGTTGGAGTAGGAGCCGCACTCCACGGTCGCGCGGGGCTTCGGGACGCGGTTCAGGTCGGCGTACTTGCTCGCCATCATCTGGTCGTACGCGGCCTTCCAGGGCTGGGCCCCGGCGTTGACCTTGGTGCGGGCGAAGTCCAGCTGGCTCCTGGAGACCGTGACTCCGGGGTGCGCGAAGGTCACGGGGGCGGCGTCGGCCTGTCGGGCGGCGGGCCAGGCGAGGGCGCCCGCGACGAGGGCGGTGACGGTGGCGAGGAGTGCGGTACGGCGCATGGTGGGGGGCCATCCGTTCTCGTATGTGAACGATGAACGCCTGTATGAACATAGGCGTTGGGCCGAGACCATAGGTACAGACCAACTGTCCGTCAAGGGATTGCACACGCGAAAGGGCCGCACCCGTCGAGGGGTGCGGCCCTTTGAAGCCGTATGGCCGTTCTGCCCTCGGAGCGTCCGCCGGCCAGGCCCTAGCGGACCTCGGTGATCTCCGGTCCGCGCTGCAGCTGTCCCATGCCTCCGGAGAAGCGGGAACCGCTCTGCTCCTCCTGCTGGACACCCTCGGGCACCATCTGCGCGTCGTTCGGCAGCTTCAGGACGATCGGGTCGCGCGGGGCCATCGGACCCTCACCGCGTACGACGACCGTGTCCCGGAAGATCTGCTCCAGCAGGCCCGCGGCCTGCGGCTGCACGGCGCCCTGCCCGGAGATCACTCCGCGCAGGAACCAGCGGGGGCCGTCCACGCCGACGAACCGCACGACCTGGAAACCACCCGTGCCGTCCGGCAGCTGCACCGGCACCTGCGCCCGCAGCTCCCAGCCCAGGGGGCCCTCGACCTCGTCGATGACACCGCCCTGCTGGGTGATGCCGGAGGCGATCTCTTCGCGCACCTCGCCCCAGATGCCCTCACGCTTGGGAGCGGCGAAGGCCTGCAGCTGGATGGCGCTGTCCTTGAGGACGACGGTGGCCGCGACGATCGCGTCGCCCGCGACCTCGACCCGCAGCTCCATGCCGTCGACTCCGGGCACGAAGAGACCACCCAGGTCCACGCGGCCCTCGGCGGGGTCCCGCACCTCCGAGTCGTCCCAGGGTCCGTCGGGCCGCGGCTCCGGCTCGAGCCTCACGCGCTCCCGGTCCGCCTCGTCCGCCTCAGTGTCGACACTGTCGACGACCTGCTCGGCCTCGCCCGCCGCGTCCTCGGCGGCACTGCCCTTCTTGCGACGTCCGAACACGTCACTGTCCTTCCCGGTCGGATACGACCGAAGCGTATCGATTCCCACCCGTTGTGCCGCCCACGGCGGCATGACCGCCGGTGGACCCGAAGCCCCCTGCGGCCCGCGCCGAGTCGGGAAGTTCCGCGACCTCCTGGAAGCGGACCTTCTCGACCTGCTGGACGACCAGTTGAGCAATCCGGTCGAAGCGCTCGAACCGCACCGACTCGTGCGGGTCGAGATTCACCACGATCACCTTGATCTCCCCACGGTACCCGGCATCAACCGTCCCCGGGGCATTCACCAGGGCGACACCGCAGCGGGCGGCGAGCCCGGAACGCGGGTGCACGAAGGCCGCGTACCCCTCGGGCAGCGCGATGGACACACCCGTGGGCAGTACGGCGCGTTCGCCCGGCTTCAGTTCACGGCTCTCGGTGGTGCGCAGATCGGCTCCCGCGTCACCGGGCTGCGCGTACTCGGGAAGCGGTACGTCCGGGTCGACGCGGCGGATCAGCACGGCGAGTTCTTGACGGGGCTCGCGGGTCACGGGTTCACCTCGAAGGCACGGACACGGCGGATCTGGTCCGGTTCGTTCATGGCGGCCCGGATCTCCTCCGGGCGGCCGTTGTCGATGAAGTGGTCGACCTTGACCTCGACGAAGAGGGCGTCCGCGCGAACGGCGACGGGCCCGTCGGGGCCACCGATCCGCCCGGTGGCGGTCGAGTAGATCTTGCGGCCGGCCACCGCCGTGACCTCGGCCTCCAGGTACAGCACCGTGTCCACGGGGACGGGCAGCACGAAGTCGGTCTCCAGGCGGCCGGTGACCGCGATGGTGCGCAGCAGCCAGTTCAGCGAGCCGAGCGTCTCGTCGAGGGCGGTGGCGAGCACTCCGCCGTGGGCGAGCCCCGGGGCGCCCTGGTGGGCAGGCCGTACCGTGAACTCCGCCGTGACGGTGACGCCCTCTCCTGCGCGGGCCTCCAGGTGCAGTCCGTGCGACTGGTCCCCGCCACACCCGAAACACTGTTCGTAGTGGGCGCCGAGGAGCTCGCCGGGGGCGGGCGCGTCGGGATGCCGCACCGGCGCGACGGCATCGGCGGAAGGCTTCAGAGCTGCGGAAGTACGACTCACAGCCGCAGACCTTACCCGCGCGTCCACCAAGTCTTCGCACCGTGCCAAGCTTGGCTTCATGCAGCTCTCCGCCTCCCCGTACGAAGAACGCCTCACCGCCCCCCGCAGCTGGTGGGCGATCTGCTTCCTTGTCGGGATAGCGATGGCCCTGGTCTTCCTCCCCTTCGGCACGCTGCCGCTGCTGGGCGCGCTGGTCGGCGGCACCGCGGTCTCGGCTGTCGTGGCGAGCGCGTACGGGTCGATCCGCATCCGGGTCGTCGGTGACTCCCTGATCGCGGGCGAGGCGAAGATCCCGGTCGCGGCCCTGGGCGACGCGGAGATCATGGACCAGGAGGAGGCGCGCGCCTGGCGCACGTACAAGGCGGACCCGCGCGCCTTCATGCTCCTGCGGGCGTACATCCCCACGGCCCTCCGCGTCCAGGTCACCGACCCGGCCGACCCCACGCCGTACCTGTACCTGTCGACGAGGGAGCCGGAGCGCCTGATCGCGGCGCTCGAGGCGGCTCGGGCCGCGGCGTAGGGCCTCCGGAATCAGAGGCGCGGCTTCGGGGGACAACTTCGGGGCGCGGCTCCGGAGCGCGGCCCGGGGAACGGTCCCTCTACGAAAGTGCCACCTGCGACGAAGGCGCGCCCCGAACCACCACGGCGCGCGACGGTGCGCCTTCGCGTAGCGGTTACCCACCGGCGCACACCGCTCCACGGACAGTGCGCCTCCGCACCCAGTGCTCCCGGCCCACCACGAGCCGGTGCCCCCGCCCGACCGCTCATCTCAACTCGGCGGGCGGCCGGTGTCAGGCGGGGCTCAGTGCCCCAGTTCCTTGGGGATCTCCCCCATCCGCAGGGGATCCGCCGGCTTCTCCAGGGGCGGCAGCTCCGCGAGCGCGTCCCACGGCACCTGGGACTTGCGCAGGTCCTTGCGGATACGTGCCGCCAGGCGCTTGGTGTCCCGGCGGTTCATGACCGCCCCCACCGCAGCGCCCACCATGAACGGCATCAGGTTCGGCAGATCCCGGACCATGCGTTTCATGATCTGCTGGCGCAGCTCACGCTTCATCTGGCCGCCCAAAGCGGCGTTGATCGTCGACGGTTTGGTCACGTCGATCCCGCGCTCGGAGGACCAGGAGTTCAGATACCCCGTACTGCGCTGTTTGAGATTGCCCGGCGGCCGCAGGCCGTAGACCTCATGAAGCTCGGCGATGAGCTTCAACTCGATCGCGGCGACGCCGGTGATCTCGGCGGCGAGCTCGGTCGGCATCGCGGGCGGCACCGGCAGCATCGCGGCAGCACCGATCCCGGCGCCCACCGTGGACGTCGCATTGGCCGCACCCGCGACGAGCTTGTCCGCGAGCTGTTCGGGGGTGAGTCCCGGGAACTGCCTGCGGAGGCTCGCGAGGTCCCGTACGGGAACGCGCGGCGCGATCTCGATGATCCGGTCGGCGAGGTGGGACAGGCCCGCCTTGGCCCTGCTGCCGCCCTTCTGGACGCCCTTTCTCACCCCGTCCCGAATGCCGGCCGCACGGCGGCCGGTGGCGGGGACGGCGACGTCCGCCGGAACCGACTCGTCGGACGGTTCCGGATCGTCGGCCGGCATCACCTCGCCGGCCCGCGCAAAAGCGCCTGTAGGCGCTGTGGCGGGCGCCCGCTCGAGCGAGGCTGATCCTGGTCGGGAAGAGCCCCGCTCGTCGTCACGCACGCCTTCAGGGCCGTCTGAGGGCCCTTCGTCCGCTGCCCGTGAAGGGAAGCGGCGCTTCCAAGGTGGGGTCGAGCCAGTCACGGCCGACCCTGCCTCAGTCGCAGTCGCGGCAGATCGGCTGACCGTTCTTCTCGCGGGCCAGCTGGCTGCGGTGGTGCACCAGGAAGCAGCTCATGCAAGTGAACTCGTCCTGCTGCTTGGGCAGCACCCGGACGGCCAGCTCCTCGTTCGAGAGGTCGGCTCCGGGCAGCTCCAGGCCTTCTGCGGCCTCGAACTCGTCTACGTCGACCGACGACGTCGACTTGTCGTTCCGGCGAGCCTTCAGTTCTTCAAGGCTGTCCGAGTCGACGTCGTCGTCGGTCTTGCGTGGGGTGTCGTAATCCGTTGCCATGTCGCTCTCCCCCTCTGGGTGTCTGCGGTGTCTCAGCGCACGTAACGCGTGAGAGGCCGGACTTGTGCCCGACCTGAGGCGGAGATTTTGCCTCACATCAAGGTCTGTTACTCAATCGACACCCAACCGGACTCCTCATGAGTGATCGGCTTGGATGGCGATGCGGACCGTACACGGTCCGAAGGGCCCACTTCAAAGGCGTCCCACCGTGTACTTCCCGTGATCTAGACCCCCGAAAACCCGGATTTTCCCGGCTTTACGGCAGCCTGCGTGACCACGGAGAGTAGATGGCCAGATATTCGCCCTTGTGATCGATCACACACGAGCCTCCCAGATGGGCGACCAGAAGATTCCGCGCAAAGCGAACATCGTCGCGTGTCCGGGACATGTTCTCAGATAGGCAGGGTGACGCGCATCACGAGTCCACCCCCCTCGCGCGGCTCTGCCGCGATATGGCCCCCGTGTGCGCGGGCCACCGACCGGGCGATGGAAAGGCCTAGACCCACGCCCTTGTCGCTGCCCGTGCGCTCCGTGCGCAGCCGCCGGAAAGGCTCAAAAAGATTGTCGATCTCGTACGCGGGAACCACCGGACCCGTGTTCGTGACCACCAGTACCGCCTGCCCGTGCTGGACCTGCGTCGTGACCTCGACCCAGCCGTCCTCCGGCACGTTGTACCGCACCGCGTTCTGGACGAGGTTCAGGGCGATCCGCTCCAGCAGGACGCCGTTGCCCTGGACGACCGCCGCGGCGCGCTCCCCTCGGATCGCCACCCCCTTGGCCGCGGCCTCGGCGTGCACCTGGTCGACGGCCTGTGTGGCGACCTCGGCGAGGTCCACGGGCTTGCGCTCGACGATCTGGTTGTCGCTGCGGGCGAGCAGCAGCAGGCCCTCGACGAGCTGCTCGCTGCGCTCGTTGGTCGCGAGCAGTGTCTTGCCCAGCTGCTGGAGCTCCACCGGGGCTCCAGGGTCGGACAGGTGTACTTCGAGGAGCGTGCGGTTGATCGCGAGCGGGGTGCGCAGTTCGTGCGAGGCGTTGCCGACGAACCGCTGCTGGGCGGTGAAGGCCCGCTGCAGCCGCTCCAGCATGTCGTCGAAGGTGTCCGCCAGCTCCTTCAGCTCGTCGTCGGGGCCGTCCAGCTCGATCCGCCGGGACAGGTCCGAACCCGCCACCGCGCGCGCGGTGCGGGTGATCCGGCCGAGCGGCGACAGGACGCGGCCTGCCATCGCGTAGCCGAAGGCGAAGGCGATGATCGCGAGGCCGAGCAGGGCGAGCAGGGAGCGGCTGAGCAGGTCGTCCAGGGCCGTCTGACGCTGGTGGTCGATGCAGTTGCTGATCGCGACGTTGAACTCGTCGAGTGACAGGTTGCCCGCCTGGACGGCGGGGCAGTTGTCGCTGCTCACCTTGATCGCCGTACCGCTGACGATCTTGAAGAGCGGCTCGGCACCCGTGTTCAGCGCCTGCGCCGCGAGCAAATAGATGATCGACAGCAGCATGATGCCGGCGATCAGGAACATGCCGCCGTACAGCAGCGTGAGCCGTATGCGGATCGTCGGGCGCAGCCAGGGGAACGGGGGCTCCGCCCTCCTGGGGTCCCACGTGGGCTTCGGAGGCGCCGTGGGGGGCGCGGGAGTCGTGGCCACCGCGGATCAGATCCGGTAGCCGGAGCCGGGCACGGTGACGATGACCGGAGGTTCCCCGAGCTTGCGGCGCAAGGTCATGACGGTGACGCGGACGACGTTGGTGAAGGGGTCCGTGTTCTCGTCCCAGGCCTTCTCCAGGAGCTGTTCGGCGGAGACGACGGCGCCCTCGCTGCGCAGCAGCACCTCCAGGACGGCGAACTCCTTGGGCGCGAGCTGGACCTCCTTGCCGTCGCGGAAGACCTCGCGCCGGTTGGGGTCGAGCTTGATCCCTGCGCGCTCCAGGACGGGCGGCAGCGGCACACTCGTACGACGCCCGAGAGCACGCACGCGTGCCGTCAGCTCGCTGAACGCGAACGGCTTGGGGAGGTAGTCGTCGGCGCCGATCTCGAGGCCCTCGACACGGTCGCTGACGTCGCCGGACGCGGTCAGCATCAGCACGCGCGTGGGCATGCCGAGCTCGACGATCTTGCGGCAGACGTCGTCGCCGTGCACGAGCGGGAGGTCGCGGTCGAGGACGACCACGTCGTAGTCGTTGACGCCGATGCGCTCCAGGGCGGCCGCACCGTCGTACACGACGTCGACGGCCATGGCCTCCCGGCGCAGTCCGGTGGCCACCGCATCGGCGAGCAGCTGCTCGTCCTCGACGACGAGTACGCGCACGTCGCTTGTCCTTCCTCTGTCCACCCGCGTAGCGCCTCTTCGGCACACGCGGGCAGGGGGGTCTGTCACGGGTAAGGCCTCCATCCTGCCCTTTTCGGCCATAAACCGGCTGTAAGACGGGTGAGAGGCGCCCGGTACGACGGTCTCGGGCCCCGGGAATGCGAGATTTTCTCGTCGGGTTGAGGTTTCCACGGAAGGGAGCGGGGGGAGGACGGCTTTACACCCCGCGATCACGCTCTGCATGTGGCAAGCCACCTTGTGGTACGTCCAACCGCTTCCGCAGAGCGGACGTGGGTGTCCGGCACCGTCGCCGCCCAGCCCGGGCAGCGCTGGGCACCCTCTGGAGACGTGATCGCCCCTTCCCAACGGCACACCCCCGTGCCACCGACCCACGACCCAGGACGAGGGGGCGCAGCATGGACGCATTCACCGCAGGACTTCTGCAGCGCATAAGGGCGACCGAGTCCGACCTGACGCGGGCTCGCGAAACAGGCGACGACTTCCTCGCGGAGGTCGAGCAGGCCGAGCTCGAGGACCTGCGCCGCCTTGCCGCCGAGCACGGTGTGGAGGTCGGCGCGTCGCGCGTCTGAGCAGTTCGTACCAGAGCGGGGCCCCGGCATCGATCCAGTGCCGGGGCCCCGCTCCGTTGTTGTGCGTACCGAATTCCGTAGTCGCTGTACGCACCGGGAACAGCGAGTGCTGTACGTACCGAGAACGGCGGGTGTCGTCAGTCGTGCCAGGCGCCGAACTCCTCCAGAAGCCGCTGGAGGGGCTCGAAGACGCCCGGGGAGGCCGCGACCGCCAGATCGCCCGCGGGGCGCTCTCCGGGGCGTCCACCGGTCAGGGCGCCCGCCTCACGGGCGATCAGGTCGCCGGCCGCGAGGTCCCAGGGGTGCAGACCGCGCTCGTAGTAGCCGTCGAGGCGGCCCGCGGCGACGTCGCACAGGTCGACGGCCGCCGAACCGCTGCGCCGGATGTCACGCAGCAGGGGGATCAGCCGGTGGGCGACCTCGGCCTGGTGGACCTTGACCTCGGTCACGTAGTTGAAGCCGGTCGAGACCAGGGCCTGGTCCAGGGGCGGCGACGGGCGGCAGGCCAGCCGGCGCTCGCCGACCCAGGCCCCGGTGGCCCGGGCGCCCCGGCCGCGCACGGCGCTGTAGGTCTCGCCGCGCATCGGTGCCGCGACGACCCCGACGACGGTCTCGCCGTTCTGTTCGGCCGCGATGGACACCGCCCAGGTCGGCAGTCCGTAGAGGTAGTTCACCGTGCCGTCGAGCGGGTCGACGACCCAGCGGATGCCGCTGGTGCCCTCGCTGGAGGCGCCCTCCTCGCCGAGGAAGCCGTCGCGGGGGCGGTGCTGGGAGATCAGGTCGGTGATCAGCTTCTCGGCGGCGATGTCCATCTCGGTGACGACGTCGATCGGGCTGGACTTGGTGGCGGCGACCGTGAGGTCCGCCGGGCGGCCGTCCCGCAGCAGCTCACCGGCGCGGCGGGCGGCGTCGTGGGCGAGCTGGAGCAGTTCGGTGTGCAGGGGCTCGATCAAGGGGCTCCTCAGGCGTACGGGCTGTCGGCGCCCGCGGCGGCGGGCTTGGGGGCGCGGGCCGGGCAGCAGCCCACAGGGCACAGGCCGTGGCTCGCGCCGAGCGCGCCCAGGGCGCAGGGTGTCACCTGCGACCCGTTCTCTGTCGCGGCGCGCTCCAGGACGAGGCCGCGGATCGCCGCGGCGAAGCGGGGGTCGGCGCCCACGGTGGCCGAGCGGCGCACGGGCAGCCCCAGCTCCTCCGCCTTGGCCGTCGCCTCCGTGTCGAGGTCGTACAGCACCTCCATGTGGTCCGAGACGAACCCGATGGGGGCCATCACGACGGCCGGGACCCCGGCCCCGTGGAGCTCCTCCAGGTGGTCGCAGATGTCGGGCTCGAGCCACGGGATGTGCGGGGCTCCGGAGCGCGACTGGTACACGAGCTGCCAGGGGTGCTCGATCCCGGTCTGCTCGCGCACGGCGTCCGCGATCAGCTTCGCCACGTCCAGGTGCTGCCTGACGTAGGCGCCGCCGTCGCCGTGGTCCTCGGCCGGGCCGGAGGTGTCGGCGGCCGCGGTGGGGATGGAGTGCGTGGTGAAGGCGAGGTGCGCGCCCGCCCGTACGTCCTCGGGGAGCTCGGCGAGGGACTTCAGGACGCCCTCGATCATGGGCTCCACGAAGCCGGGGTGGTTGAAGTAGTGCCGCAGCTTGTCGATCTTCGGCAGCTCCAGTCCCTCGGCCTCCAGGGTCGCCAGGGCGCCGGCGAGGTCCTCGCGGTACTGCCGGCAGCCCGAGTACGAGGCGTACGCGCTGGTGGCGAGGACGAGGACACGGCGGCGGCCGTCGGCGATCATCTCGCGCAGGGTGTCGGTGAGGTACGGCGCCCAGTTGCGGTTGCCCCAGTAGACGGGCAGGTCCAGGCCGTGGTCCGCGAAGTCCTTGCGGAGGGCGTCGAGCAGGGCACGGTTCTGGCCGTTGATCGGGCTGACCCCGCCGAACAGGAAGTAGTGCCGCCCCACTTCCTTCAGCCGTTCCTTGGGGATGCCTCTCCCCCGCGTCACGTTCTCCAGGAACGGAACCACGTCGTCCGGGCCTTCGGGGCCGCCGAACGAGAGCAGGAGCAGGGCGTCGTAGGGGGTGGCATCGAGCACATCTGGCATGCGTCCGATCCTGCCATCCGTCACTGACGGCCGGACAACAGCCACAAGACAAGCGGAACCGGGGAGTACCCGAGGGAGTGCATTAGGGTCCCCTAACCCGTAAGCTGTATCGGCCATCTACACGCCTTACCGGAGTCCGACCGCACGCGGTGACCGTGTGGCCGGGCCGAGCCCACCGGAGACCCCTCGTGCCCAGCCCGTACCGCGCCCTGTTCGCCGCCCCCGGCTCCAAGGGCTTCTCCGCCGCGGGCTTCCTCGGCCGGATGCCGCTGTCGATGATGGGCATCGGCGTGGTGACGATGATCTCCCAGCTCACCGGGCGGTACGGGCTCGCGGGCGCGCTGTCGGCGACCATGGCGCTCGCGGCCGCGGTGATGGGCCCGCAGGTCTCCCGGATGGTGGACCGGCACGGCCAGCGGCGGGTGCTGCGCCCCGTCACCCTGTTCGCGCTCGCGGCGGCCGCCGGGCTGCTGCTGGCCGCGCACTTCGAGTGGCCGGACTGGGTGCTGTTCCTCTGCGCGGCCGGGATCGGCTGCGTCCCGAGCATCGGCGCGATGATCCGGTCCCGCTGGGCGGCTCTCTACGGGGGCACCCCGCAGTTGCACACCGCGTACTCCTTCGAGTCCGTGGTGGACGAGATCTGCTTCATCTTCGGGCCGATCATCTCCATCGGCCTGTCCACGGTGTGGTTCCCGGAGGCCGGCCCCCTGCTCGCCGCCTGCTTCCTGGCGGCGGGCGTCTTCTGGTTGACCTCCCAGCGCGCGACCGAGCCCGTGCCGCACCCGCGTGAGCACCACAGCAGCGGTTCGGCGCTGCGCGCGGCCGGACTCCAGGTCCTGGTGGCCACGTTCGTGGCGACCGGAGCGATCTTCGGGGCCGTGGACGTGGTCACCGTGGCCTTCGCGGAGGAGCAGGGCCACAAGGGTGCCGCGAGCGTGGTTCTGGCCCTGTATGCGGCGGGTTCCTGCGCGGCGGGAGCCGTGTTCGGACTGCTGCACTTCAAGGGGGCGCCCGAACGTCGGTGGCTGCTGGGCATATGCGCCATGGCCGTGAGTATGATCCCCCTGCTACTGGTCGGAAACTTGCCGTTTCTGGCCGTGGCGCTGTTCGTTGCGGGCCTGTCCATCGCTCCCACGATGATCACGACGATGTCCCTCATCGAACAGCACGTACCACGCGCGAAACTGACCGAGGGCATGACCTGGGTGAGCACCGGACTCGCGGTCGGGGTCGCGCTCGGCTCCTCCGTGGCCGGCTGGGTGATCGACACCGCCGGTGCGAAGGCCGGGTACGGGGTTCCGGCGGTGTCCGGAGCCGTCGCGGTCGCGGTCGGATTCCTCGGGTATCGCCGGCTCAGCAGGCCGGTTCCGCAGCGGGAGGGGACCCATGAGCACCACACTGAGCGGGAAGAGCGGCACGTGGCGTAACTGGGCGGGGAACGTCACCGCCCGCCCCGTACGGGAGGTCACCCCCGCTTCGGTCGAGGAGCTCTCCGCGGCCGTACGCAAGGCGGCCGACGACGGTCTGCGGGTCAAGGCCGTCGGCACCGGGCACTCCTTCACTGCGGCCGCCGCGACCGACGGCGTGTTGATCCGCCCTCAACTGTTGACCGGCATCCGCAACATCGACCGCGAGGCCGGGACCGTCACCGTCGAGGCGGGCACCCCGCTCAAGCGTCTCAATGTGGCTCTCGCGCGCGAGGGGCTGTCGCTCACGAACATGGGCGACATCATGGAGCAGACGGTCTCGGGCGCGACCAGCACCGGAACGCACGGCACGGGCCGCGACTCGGCCTCGATCGCCGCGCAGATCAAGGGACTTGAACTGGTCACCGCGGACGGTTCGCTCCTCACCTGTTCCGAGGAGAAGAACCCCGATGTCTTCGCGGCGGCCCGGGTGGGCATCGGCGCCCTGGGGATCGTCACCGCGATCACCTTCTCCGTAGAGCCCATTTTTCTGCTCACGGCTCGCGAGGAGCCGATGACCTTCGACAAGGTCACCGCCGACTTCGACGAACTCTTCACCGAGAACGAGCACTTCGAGTTCTACTGGTTCCCGCACACCGGCAACTGCAACACCAAGCGCAACAACCGCAGCGCCGGCCCCGAGAAGCCGATCGGGCAGATCGGCGGCTGGATCGAGGACGAGTTCCTCTCCAACGGGGTATTCCAGGTGGCCAATCTGGTCGGCCGCGCCGCGCCCGCCACCATCCCGACGATCGCGAAGATCTCCAGCCGCGCGCTGTCCGCGCGGACCTACACCGACATTCCCTACAAGGTCTTCACTTCTCCGCGCCGGGTGCGCTTCGTGGAGATGGAGTACGCCGTTTCGCGCGAGGCGCTCGTCGAGACGCTGCGCGAGCTGAAGACGATGGTCGACCGCTCGTCCCTGCGGGTCAGCTTCCCCGTCGAGGTGCGCACGGCCCCCGCGGACGACATCGCGCTCTCCACGGCGTCCGGCCGGGAGAGCGCCTACATCGCCGTCCACATGTTCAGGGGTACGCCCTATCAGGCGTACTTCACCGCGGCCGAGCGGATCTTCACGGCGCACGAGGGCCGCCCGCACTGGGGCAAGGTGCACACCCGTGACGCGGAGTACTTCTCGAAGGTGTATCCGCGCTTCGGCGAGTTCACGGCGCTGAGGGACCGTCTTGACCCGGATCGGCGCTTTGGGAACGACTACTTGCGTCGGGTGCTGGGCTCGTAGGCGAACCGTCCGTGGGCGCCGGGGTGTCGGCCGGCGCCTGCGAAGCGGCACCGGAACTCGGCGTCGGAGCAGGGGATGTGGCACGGCCGTCACCCTGAGTGGCGTCGGTGCCGAACCCGCCTTCGGTTCCGGGAGTGCTGTCGGTGGCCGACGGCTCCCTCGAAGAGGATCCGCTCGTCGGACTCGAAGGCGTCGTACCGGGCTTCGACCGGGAGCCGGAGCCGCTGCCCTTGAGGGCGTCACCGACGGTGGTGCTCGTGCCGGCGCCGCTGAAGCTCTGCCCCGACACCAGCTCGTACGTCGTGATCCCCGCCATCGTGACGCCGAAGACGAGCGCCGCCGCGACCACCGGCCGCTTCCAGCTCTTGACCCGGGCGCGATAGACGGTGCCCTCGGTGAACGCCCCCGGTACCGGAGCCTGCTGGGCCCTCGGCTTCGCCTGGACCGTGACATCGCGGAGCTGTTCGCCGGTGCGCTTGAAGAAGTGCTGGAAGACGGTGCCTCCACAGGTGGCGATCGCGCTGACCACTCCGGCGCCCAGGATCGTCCCGTACACCCCGAAGTAGGAGGCGAGTTTGGCCGCCACCACCGCGGCCACGGCGCTGCCCGCCACTTGCGGAAGGCTCAGGTCCACCCGCCTCCTCCTCGGCGCCCCCTCCTTCGCGCTCTGTTCCTCGCCGGCATCCGACTTCTCACGCATCCCCGGACCTTGCCTGCCTTTCCCGTACTTCTCGACCGCTTGCACGAGAAAGGGACGGACGGGCGAAACGTTTAGTTCCGTTTCTGGCGATTACGTGAAGTACGACACGTTTCAAGGTCACGAATACGGCACAGTGGACGGCCAACTACCACCCCTCACTAGAAGTTGGGCGGCGTGCCGATCCACGCACATGGCCCGAATGGAGTACTGTTGCGAGCCCTGGGTCCGGACTCCCGCCAGGGTGTCCGGGGCCTGACAGGACCGCCGGGAGGGGGCTCGTTGCACAGGGTGATGGAGTTCGTCACTTAGCGTTGCGAATAGGTAACCGTGCCATAACGGCGACCCCGGGCCCGCGCCCGACACGCCGGGCAACTCGGCAAGGTTGTGGCAGGCTGCACCCGGGCAGGCCACACTCGACTAGCGGAAGCAGCGACGCACGTGACGTCGGCAGGCACCACCCGGGAGGTCCCCATGCCCGAACTGCGTGTCGTGGCCGTCTCTAACGACGGCACACGGCTGGTGCTGAAGGCTGCGGACAGCACGGAGTACACGCTTCCGATTGACGAGCGTCTGCGCGCCGCTGTTCGCGGCGACCGTCCCCGCCTCGGCCAGATCGAGATCGAGGTGGAGAGTCATCTCCGCCCCCGAGACATCCAGGCGCGGATACGTGCCGGCGCCTCCGCGGAGGAAGTCGCCCAGCTCGCGGGAATCCCCGTCGACCGGGTGCGTCGCTTCGAGGGCCCCGTGCTCGCCGAGCGTGCCTTCATGGCCGAGCGTGCCCGGAAGACTCCTGTCCGTCGCCCCGGTGAGAACGCCGGACCCCAGCTCGGTGAGGCCGTTCAGGAACGGCTGCTGATCCGGGGTGCCGAGAAGGACACCGTCCAGTGGGACTCATGGCGTCGTGACGACGGCACGTGGGAAGTGCTGTTGGTCTACCGGGTCGCGGGCGAGCCGCACTCGGCGAGCTGGACGTACGACCCGCCCCGGCGGCTCGTCCAGGCCGTCGATGACGAGGCACGCTCGCTGATCGGCGAGTCCGACGACCTCGCGGCGCCCGAGCCGAGCTTCCCGTTCGTCCCGCGTATCGCACGGCTGCCGCGCGACCGCCCGCTGGACCGCGCCCTGGACCGGCAGATGGAGCGCCCGAGCCTGCCCGGGCCCTCCCCCGAGCCGGTCGAGGAGAGCGTGAGCGACCGCGACTCGCTCACCAGCCTCCTGGAAGCGGTGCCCAGCTTCCGGGGCGACATGGTGGTGCCCGAGCGGCCCGCCACCACGGAGCTCCCGGCGACGGAGGAGCCGCCCACCGAGCCCGAGGCGGAGGAGCCCCCGGCCCCCGCGGCCTCGGCCGGTGCCGGTTCCGCCTACGCGGACGTGCTCATGCCCCGCTCGGTCGGCAGCCACCGCGACCGTCTCGTCGGCGCGACCGACCGCCAGGCCGAGGCCGACGGCGTCCGACCGGGCCGCAGAGCGGCGGTCCCGAGCTGGGACGAGATCGTCTTCGGGACGCGACGGAAGAAGCAGGACTAGTCAGTTGTACGACATCGGGGCCCGCGCCACGCTGGAGCGGGCCCCTTTGCCGTTACTGAGGGTCGGGGCCCACCGCGACCGGACGGCTGCCGTCCCGCGACCACTCCGACCAGGAACCCACGTACAGCGCGGCCGGGATGCCCGCGACGGCGAGCGCCAGCACCTCGTGGGCGGCGGAGACGCCCGAACCGCAGTAGACGCCGACCTCCGAAGTGCCGGTCACACCGAGGGACTTGAAGCGCTCCGCGAGCTCGCCCGATGGCCGGAACTCGCCGGTCTCCGTGACGTTCTCCGTGGTCGGCGCCGAGACCGCGCCCGGGATGTGCCCGCCCACGGGGTCGATCGGCTCGACCTCGCCCCGATAGCGCTCACCGGCTCGGGCGTCGAGCAGCAGCCCCGTGCGGGCGAGCGCGGCGGCCCCGTCCGCGTCCAGCAGCGGCCGGGCGCCCGCGGCCGGCTCGAAGGTTCCGGGGGCGGGCTCGGGGATCTCCGAGGACACCGGCCCGCTCCAGGCGACCAGCCCGCCGTCGAGCACGCGCACCGACGGATGACCCGTCCAGCCCAGCAGCCACCAGGCCCGCGCGGCGGCCCACCCCACGCCACCGTCGTACACGACGACATCCCGGTCCGCGGACACCCCGGCGGCCCGCATCGCCTCGCCGAAGACCTCCAGGTCGGGCAGCGGATGACGGCCGCCCGCGCCCGGCTCCCCGGCCAGTTCGGCATCCAGGTCGACGAAGACCGCGCCGGGGATGTGCCCTGCCGCGTACGCGGCCCGGCCGTCGAAGGGGGCGGCCCCGGCGGCCGTCGCCGTGGAGAGCTGCCAGCGGATGTCGAGCACGACCGGCGGGTTCGGTCCCGCCAGGTCGCTCGCGAGTTCGGATGCGGAGATGATGGCGTTCATAGCCACCATCCTTGCGTACGGGGTGGCCCCGGCGTCCAGGTCCGGCTACTCTGCTCGGCCGGACAGGTCCGATCACCGGGCGTACGGGATCGGGCACATGCTGTACAGCCGATGGACACCCCCCGGCAATCGCGCGGAAACGGATGGGAAACGGCACATCGGGCATTCTCCGGCAGTGGACCGCTACACGATGACGCCGCCGGGGCGCGCAGGGTGACGGGTGGTGCGAGCATCGGCACGGGGCGTGCACGCGCGCGATTGCGGTACGCGGTTGGTAGGCGGAAGGTGAACGGCCACCGCGAGGGGCCGAGAAGAGAGTGACGATGACCGAGGCACGGGAGTCGGCCGGCCCGAACGGCACCACGAACGCTCGGCACGCACCCGGCGTGCCCTGCTGGGTGAGCCTGATGGTGCACGGGATGGCCACGACCCAGGAGTTCTACGGAGAGCTGTTCGGCTGGGAGTTCCAGCCGGGCCCGCGGCAGCTCGGCCCGTATGCGCGGGCCCTGCTCGACGGCCACGAGGTGGCGGGAATCGGACAGATGCCACCCGACCGGCATCTGCCGATCGCCTGGACGCCGTATTTCGCCTCGGCGGACGTGAACCACACCGCCGAGTCGGTACGGCACTGCGGCGGCACCGTGGGCGTGGGTCCCCTGGACGCCGGAGAGGCCGGGCGGCTGCTGATCGCCTCGGACCCCACGGGCGCCGTCTTCGGGGTCTGGCAGGCGGCGGCCCATCTGGGCACGGCGCTCCACGGGGTGCACGGCACCCCCGCCTGGATCGAGTTGGTGACCCGCGACACCGAGAGCGTCGTCAAGTTCTACCAGGGGGTCTTCGGACACGAGCCGGAGCCTGTCGTCTCGGCCGACTTCGACTACATGACCCTGCACATCGACGGCCGCCCGGTGGCCGGCGTGCACGGCGTCGGCCACGGCCTGCCCCGCGACCGCGGCCCGCACTGGCTGACGTACTTCGAGGTCTCGGACGTGGACGAGGCCGTCGCCCAGGCCACCGACCTCGGCGGACACCTTCTCAAGGCGGCCCACGACTCGCCCTACGGGCGGGTGGCCACGGTGGCGGACCCGGAGGGCGCGGTGTTCTCGGTGATCCGCACCGAGCGATGATCCACGCCGAGCGCTGAGAGTCAGGCGGAGGCGATCGGCAGTACGTCGGGCGAGAGGGCGCCCGCGCGGGCCGTCGCCGCCGTCATCCGGCGCCGGTGGTGTCGACGGCACAGGACCTCGTAGCCGATGTCCTCCGCCTGATTGACGTCGCCGACGACCACCTGGGCGCCCTCGACGACCATTTCGCCGCCTATCGTGCGGGCGTTGTGGGTGGCGCGGGCGCCACACCAGCACAGGGCCTCGACCTGGAGGACCTCGACCCGGTCGGCGAGCTCCACGAGGCGCTGGGAGCCCGGGAAGAGCTTGGAGCGGAAGTCGGTGGTGATGCCGAAGGCGAAGACGTCGATGCCCAGGTCGTCGACCACCCGGGCCAGTTGGTCTATCTGTCCGGGGGCCAGGAACTGGGCCTCGTCCGCGATCACGTAGTCCGCCCGGCCGCCCTGGGAGAGGTGGACGACGAGGTACGCGTACAGGTCCTGGTCGTCCGCGACCTCCACGGCGTCCGTGACCAGGCCGAGGCGCGAGGAGAGCTTGCCCTCTCCCGCGCGGTCGTCGCGCGTGAAGATCATGCCCTGCAGGCCCCGGGCCGAGCGGTTGTGCTCGATCTGGAGAGCCAGCGTCGACTTCCCGCAGTCCATCGTTCCGGAGAAGAACACCAGCTCGGGCATGGGGAGTTGAGCACCTTTCGACAAGAAGGGAGACGGGCGGAGGGGAACGGGCGGGGAGGGGTCAGGTACGTACTTCCAGGAGCGGAACGTGCTGCTCCACCGGTGCCATCGAACCGTGGTTGCCGACCATCGCCGACTCCTTCGGCTCCCGCTCGGTCGCGACGATCAGGACGTCGTCGCAGGCCGCCGCCACGACGTCGCCGATCCGGGCGTACACCCGTTCGTCGACCTGCGGCCCGAACCAGCCCGCCGCGATCGCCTCGTCGCGCGAAGCCACCCAGAACTGCTCGCCGAGCACCTCGCGCCAGCAGGTCAGGACGTCCGCCTCGGCACCCGGGACGGCGTACACGTGCCGGGCCCGGGCTTCGCCGCCCAGCAGGGCGACTCCCGCGCGCAGCTCCCAGTCCTCGTCGAAGTCGATGCGGTGCTGCTCGTCGAAGGGGATGTCGATCATGCCGTGGTCGGCGGTGATGTACAGCGCCGCGCGCGGCGGCAGTTGCTCAGCGAGGCGCTGGACCAGGCGGTCGACGTACATCAGCTGGCCGCGCCAGGGGTCCGAGTCGACGCCGAAGCGGTGGCCCTTGCCGTCCACCTCGGCGTAGTAGGTGTACACCAACGAGCGGTCACCGGCGGCCAGTTGTTCGGCCGCGAGGTCCATGCGCTCCTCGCCGGACAGCCGCCCGTGGAACGTTCCGCCGCTCAGGGCGATCTTCGTGAGCGGGGTGTTCTGGAAGGTCGGGGACGAGACCTGGGCCGTGTGCACACCCGCCGCGTCCGCGAGCTGGAAGACGGTGGGGTACGGCTGCCAGGCGCGGGGTTCCGTCCAGGGACTCCAGCGCAGCTGGTTCATCAGCTCGCCGGTCCTCGGGTTGCGCACGGTATAGCCGGGCAGGCCGTGCGCGCCGGGCGGCAGGCCCGTGCCGACGGAGGCCAGGGAACTCGCGGTGGTCGCCGGGTAGCCCGCGGTGATCGGGCGGCCGGTGCCACCGCGCGAGCTCCCGAGGAGGGAGCTCATGAAGGGGGCCTCGTCCGGGTGCGCCTTCAGCTGCTCCCAGCCGAGACCGTCGATCAGGAAGACGCAGTTCCGGTCGGCCTCGGTCAGCTCCGGTATGGCGGTGGTCATGCCGGGGACGCCCATGCCGGCGGCGAGCGTGGGCAGCAGATCGGCGAGCGAGCCCGCGCCGTACTCGGGGACGGGCGCGGAGTCGATGGCCAGCGGTTCCGGGTGGTCCCAGGTGGGCAGCGCCATCAGCGGGTGATGTCCGCGGTCGCCTCGGAGAGGGACTGCGCGAAGGCGAGGGCCTGGCGCACCGTCTCCGGGCCGTCCCCGGCCTCGCTGACGCGCAGGCTCAGGTCGTCCGCCGTCGAGTTGCCCGTGTAGCCGTGGTCCGCCTCGCAGTTGGGATCGCCGCAGGCCGCGGGCTCCAGGTCGATGCGGGAGACCGCGCCCCAGCCGATGGTCAGGACGACCTCGCGGGGCAGCGTGCCCGGTGTGTACGACTCGGGGTTGGCGACGACCCGGCTGACGACGACCGACGAGATCCGGCCGAGTTTCACGGACTCGGTCGAGGTCGTGGCGTACGGCGTCGGCGAGGTCGTGTCCGCGTTCTGCTCGTCGGTGTGGCTCACGATGAAACGGTTGCCGGTGAGGACGAGCACGGTCACGTGCCGGCGCACCTCGTTGGCGTCGAACGTCGTCTCCTGGTGGACCAGGTACGACCGGATGGTCTCGCCGCCGATCGCGGCCTCCACCGCCTCGGCCACGAGGGCCGGGTAGTAGCCGCTGCGCTCGATCGCCGCTCGCAGCCCCTGGGTCGTCGTACTGGTCTTGGCCATGACGTCCATCCTACGGTGGCCCACCGACTGCGAGGCACCGGTCGCGGGTGTCTGTCGTGGACGGATCAGAACGAATCGTCGACGGCGGCGGGCGCCGGAACGGCTCGGACGACGGGACCCGTACGGCTCAGACGACGGGAAGCGTGCGGGGACCGAGGTCGTCGCGGACGGGGGCGCGGGCCAGCCGCACGGTGGCGCCGAGCACGCTCAGGCCGCGCGGAGCGACCACCACCGGCTCCAGGGAGACGGCGACGACCTCCGGGTGGTCGTCGACCAGCCGCGAGACGCGCAGCATCAGCTCTTCGAGGGCCACGGTGTCGACCGGCGCCGAGCCACGCCAGCCGAACAGGAGCGGCGCCGTCCGGATCGACCGGACCAATGAGCTCGCGTCCCGGTCGGTGACCGGAACCAGCCGGTGTGCCGTGTCCCCGAGCAGCTCAGACGCGGCTCCGGCCAGGCCGAACGAGAGCACCGCTCCGGCCGCCGGGTCGATGACGGCCCGTACGACCGTGTCGACCCCGCGCGGCGCCATGCTCTGCACGACCGGGCGCAGCACCTCCGGCGTTCCGAAGAGGTCGGTCAACTCCGTGTACGCCCACCTCAGTTGCGCCTCGTCCGTCAGATCCAGGCGTACGCCGCCCAGGTCGGCGCGGTGTCTCAGGTGCGGGGCGGTGGTCTTGAGGGCCACGGGGTAGCCGAGGGTGCGCGCGGCCGCGGCGGCCTCGTCGGGTGTCGGCGCCGGCAGAGCCCGGTGTACATCGATGCCGTACCGCCCGAGCAGCACGCAGGCGTCCTCGGGGCCGAGCGTCAGTCCCGAGCCCCGGGAGAGCAGCTCGTCGATCTGCTCGGCGGCGCCCTTCTCGTCTATGTCCTCGTACTCGGGGACCTTTCCGGGGTCGGCCGCCTCGCGCCGCCACTGGGCGTACTTCACGGCCTCGCCGAGGGCGCGGACGGCGCGCTCGGCGGCCGGGTAGGCCGGGATGAGCCGGGGGCTCGCCTCCGGGGGACCGCTCACCACGGTGGCCGGGCGTTCGGCGGGGCGGGGTGCCCGAGCACCGGGTGCCGTGGACGCCGCCTGTGGTGCGGTGCTGGCCGCCGCCGACAGGGCCTCCGCGAGCCCACCGAGCTCGACGTGCACCACGAGCACCGGCTTCGCCGGGGCCGAGGCCGAGGCCGAGCGCAGGGCCTGAGCCAGGGCCGCGTCCTGGGCCGACGTCTCCCCCACCGCCGGTATGGCGGTCACCACCACGGCGTCGCACCTGTCATCGGCGAGGGCTTTCGTCAGCGCCCTGTGGAAGTCCTCCGCCGAAGCCGCCGTGGTCAGATCCAGCGGAGGAAGCGGTCGCAGTCCTTCGGCGAGGCACGCGTCGAACGTCAGCAGCCCCAGGGACTCCGAGTTGCCGAGGATCGCCACCCGGGGTCCTGCGGGGAGCGGCTGGCGGGCCAGCAGGAGCCCCGCGTCGACCAGCTCGGTGATCGTGTCGACCCGGATCACCCCGGCCTGCCGCAGCAGCGCGGACACGGTGGCGTGCGGCAGCCGGGTGGCCCGTACGGCATGCCCCTGGGGAGCGGCGGCGTGCCGTGCGCCCTGGACCACGACCAGCGGCTTGGCCGCCGCCGTCCGCCGGGCGAGCCGGGTGAACTTGCGCGGGTTGCCGATGGATTCGAGGTACATCAGGGCGACGTCGGTGTCCGGGTCGTCATACCAGTACTGGAGTACGTCGTTGCCGGACACGTCCGCCCGGTTCCCGGAGGAGACGAAGGTGGACACTCCGGTCACGCCGGTGACGCCGCCGCCGCGCCGGTGCAGCCGGGAGAGCAGGGCGATCCCGATCGCGCCGGACTGGGCGAACAGGCCTATCCGCCCGGGGCGCGGCATCTCGGGCGCGAGCGAGGCGTTGAGGCGCACCTCGGGGGAGGTGTTGATGACCCCGAAGGCGTTCGGTCCGATGATGCGCATCCCGTACGTACGGGCCTGGCGGACGAGTGCACGCTGACGCTCGCGTCCGGCGGGGCCGCTCTCGGCGTACCCGGCGGAGACGACCACGAGGCCCTGCACCCCGTGCTCGCCGCACTCCGCGACTACTTCGGGGACGAACGGCGCGGGCACGGCGACGACCGCTAGGTCGACGGGTTCGGCGATGTCACGGACGGAGCGGTGGGCCGGGACGCCGTCGAGCTCCTTCTCCTGGAGTGCCTTGTTCACGGCGTACAGGCGCCCGGTGAACCCGGCCTCGCGCAGGTTGTCGAGGACGCTGCGTCCCACCCCGCCGGGGGCGCGGCCCGCTCCGATGACGGCGACCGAGCCGGGCGCGAGCAGTCGCTGCACGGACCGCGCCTCGGCGCGCTGCTCCCGCGCGCGCTGCACGGCGAGCGAGCGGTCGGTGGGTTCGAGGTCGAACTCCAGGCGTACGACGCCGTCCTCGAAGTGCCGCTTCTGCTGGTATCCGGCGTCCGTGAACACCTTGATCATCTTGGTGTTGGCGGGCAGCACCTCGGCGGCGAAACGGCGGATGTCCCGCTCCCTGGCGACGGCCGCGATGTGCTCCAGGAGGGCCGAGGCAACGCCGCGGCCCTGGTGGGCGTCCTGCACGAGGAAGGCGACCTCGGCCTCGTCGGCGGGCGCGGAGGCGGCCCGACCATCGGCATTAATACGGTCATAGCGTACGGTGGCGATGAACTCGCCGCCGACCGTGGCCGCGAGCCCCACCCTGTCCACAAAGTCGTGGTGCGTGAAGCGGTGGACATCCTTGGCGGACAGGCGCGGGTAGGGCGCGAAGAAGCGGTAGTACTTCGACTCGTCCGATACCTGCTCGTAGAAGCTCACCAGCCGCTCGGCGTCGTCGACGGTGATGGGCCTGATGCGGGCGGTGCCGCCGTCGCGCAGCACCACGTCGGCCTCCCAGTGGGAGGGGTACTCGTGCCGGTCCGACGAGGTCTGCATGGGCCCCAGAGTACGGCTCGCGTCCGACAACGGCGCGAGGCAGGCTAGGGGCACCGAAGTCGGATCCAGGCCGGGATCCGACGCGGAGTCCGGGACAGGAACAGCACCCTGCCCCGGGCTCGCTTCACGTTGTGGAACACTGGTCTAGACAACCCTGAACACCTGAAGGGCAGCATCACATGGCTGAGCGCCGCGTCAACGTCGGCTGGGCCGAGGGCCTCCACGCCCGTCCCGCCTCCATCTTCGTCCGGGCGGCCACGGCCTCCGGTATCCCCGTGACGATCGCCAAGGCGGAGGGCAACCCCGTCAACGCGGCCTCCATGCTAGCGGTCCTCGGCCTGGGCGCCCAGGGCGGCGAGGAGATCGTCCTCGCCTCGGACGCCGAGGGTGCGGACGCCGCGCTCGACCGGCTGGCGAAGCTGGTGGCGGAGGGTCTCGAGGAGCTCCCCGAGACCGTCTGAGAAAGAGCCCCCGAGCGGGGTTCCTCAATTGATGGCGGGAGTGGTCTTCGCACCAAAAGACCCCGCCCCGCACACATTCGAAGGGCTCGCCTGAAAACATCGGGCGGGCCCTTCGCTTTTCCCAATTACGGGCAGCAGAAATAATCCCCCGCGAATTACCTCTCTTTGTATACGGTGCCGGTGTTAATGACGCACGCCCGTCATGTTTACGGGATGTTGCGAAGTCCTCACACGCTCCGGCCGATCTCCCCCGCCGGGAAAACGCAGCCGGTGCGCGACCGTCGCGCGCTCGGTGTGCAGCGCCGTGACGGCCCGCGCCCGCTCACTGTCGCCGCGCGCCACCGCGTCCACGATCCCGCCGTGCTCCGCCCAGGACTCCGCCGGATTGGCCGGCGCCTCGACCGCGTACATCCAGGCGATCTTGTGCCGCAGCTGGGCCAGCGTGGAGGTCAGCGCGGGGCTCCCGGAGGCCTGCGCGAGGGTCTCGTGGAACCAGCCGCCGAGCGAGCGCAGATCCTCGCTGTTCCCCCTCCTGGCCCGCTCCTGCCCCAGCCTGACCAGGCCTCGAAGCACCTTGAGGTGGGCCTCGGTGCGCCGCTGCGCGGCCCTCGCGGCGCCCAGCGGCTCCAGGAGCATGCGCATCTCCAGCAGGTCCGCGGCCTCCTGCTCGGTGGGCTCGGCGACGCACGCGCCCGCGTGCCGACGGGTGACGACGAAGCCCTCGGCCTCCAGCGTGCGCAGGGCCTCGCGCACGGGGACCCGCGAGACGCCGTAGCGGCGCGCGAGCAGTTCCTCGGTGAGCCGGCTGCCGCGCTCGTAGACACCCGCGACGATGTCGTCACGGATCGCCGTGCATACCGAGTGCGCGGGAATGCGCATGACCGGACCTCCGCCTTAATCCCCGCGAAACGCGGTCGATTGACGCTTGTTCAGCGACTCTATTGCAGAGAGCCGGAATTTCCGATGGCGGGCCGGAATCCATGGATATTTTTTGGACAGACAGTCGTTCGAAACGACGAAGCCCCGGCTGAGGGGAGCCGGGGCTTCGGAAGTGTTGACGCCGGTCGTCGGTCGTTCACGGTGCGCGAGCGGCCGAGGATCACGCCGTCCGAACGGCAGAGGATCACGCCGTGCGAGCGTCAGACGTTCACGCCGTGCGAGCGGAGGTAGGCGACCGGGTCCATGTCGGAGCCGTACTCCGCCGTCGTGCGGGCCTCGAAGTGGAGGTGCGGCCCGGTGGTGTTCCCGGTGGAGCCGGAGAGGCCGATCTGCTGGCCCGGGGTGACCGTCTGCCCCACGGAGACGCCGATGGACGACAGGTGGCCGTACATCGTGTAGGTGCCGTCGTGCATCTTCAGGACGATCTGGTTGCCGTAGGCACCACCCCAGCCGGCCGTGACGACCGTGCCGGAGCCGACCGCGTGGACCGAGGTCCCGGAGGCGGCGTGGAAGTCGACGCCGGTGTGGCTGCCGGAGGACCAGAGGCTGCCGCCGGTCTTGTAGCCGGTGGAGATGTACGAGCCCGTGATCGGCAGGACGAAGGTGTTGAGGCGCTTGCGCTCGGCGGCGCGGGCGGCACGCTCCTTGGCCTCGCGCTCCTTCTTCGCCTCCTCGGCGGCCTTCTTGCGCGCGGCCTCTTCGGCCTTCTTGCGCGCGGCTGCCTCGTCGGCGGCGCGCTGCTGGGCGGCGGCCTGCGCGTCGATCTGGGCGGCGACCCTGTCGCCGAGGGTGACGGCCTGGGTCAGCCCGGACTGCTCGACGGAGGCGTCCGCGGCGAGCGCCGGGGCGGCCAGGGTTCCGATGACACCGGTGGTGGTGAGCGCGGCGACGCCGACGGCGTTCGTGGTGGAGCGCTTCACGCGGCTCGGACGGCGGTGTTTCCCGGGGCCACAGGTGAACGCCATGTAGGGGCTGATCCTTTCCTTCCCTCTCGCCTACCGGGTTAGCTGACGGGTTCGGAGCAGGAAGGTCTCCTACGGACCCCCTCCAGGGAGGGCGTCCGATTCACCCCAGGGACTACGTATGGGTCCCCGGCTCCCCTGGCTCGCGCCGTACGGGGACTCGGCGATGACTGTCCGGTGCCGCGGGCGCGGCGCACTGCCTGACGAACAGCCGCCCCGACGCTAGACGGGGCGTCTTTCAATCAACAAACGGATCACGGTTTTTGTAGTGCATGCCACAGGGCAGACGGGCAACCTCCCTACCAATACGGACATCTTGGGGATGAAGTCCAAGCGAAATCCGAGCGGAAATCCGAGCAAAAAGGGGCCCGGGCGACTCTTCAGTCACCCGGGCCCTACGGAGTCACGCTCTTCCGCTCCGCGTGCGGCTCGGCGTCCAGCCGGCTTCTACTGGGCCGCTGCTCCGCTGAACCCCTACTCCGCCGAAACGACGGTCACTTCACCGATTCCGAGGGCCTTGACGGGCTCCTGGATGTGCGCGGCGTCGCCGACAAGGACGGTCACCAGACGGTCCACCGGGAAGGCGCTCACGGCGGCCGCGGTGGCCTCCACCGTGCCGGTCGCGGCGAGCTGCTGGTACAGCGTCGCCTGATAGTCGTCCGGCAGGTACTGCTCGACCTGGTCCGCGAGCGTGCCCGCGACGGCCGCCGCGGTCTCGAACTTGAGGGGCGCCACCCCCACCAGGTTCTGTACGGCGATGTCGCGCTCGGCGTCCGTCAGGCCCTCGGCGGCGAGGGTGCGCAGCACCTTCCAGAGGTCGTCGAGCGCCGGGCCGGTGTTCGGGGTGTCCACGGAGCCGCTGATGGCGAGCATCGCGATACCGGTTCCGTCCGGGGCGGCACGCAGGACCTGGCCGAACGCCCGCACACCGTAGGTGTAGCCCTTTTCCTCGCGCAGGACGCGGTCCAGGCGCGAGGTGAGGGTGCCGCCGAGGCAGTACGTACCGAGCACCTGGGCGGGCCACACACGGTCGTGCCGGTCGGCGCCGACGCGGCCGATGAGCAGCTGCGTCTGGACCGCGCCGGGGCGGTCCACGATGATCACACGGCCGGTGTCGTCGGCGGTCACCGGCGGCACGGGGCGCGGCTCGGCGGACGAGCCGGTCCAGTCGCCGAGCGTCTCGGCGAGCAGCGCGTCGAGGTCGACGCCCGTCAGGTCGCCGACGATCACGGCGGCGGCCGTGGCGGGACGTACGTGCTTGTCGAAGAAGGCGCGTACGGCCGCCGAGTCGATCTTCTGGACGGTCTCCTCGGTGCCCTGGCGCGGGCGCGACATGCGCGAGGTCGCCGGGAACAGCTCCTTGGAGAGCTCCTTGGCGGCACGCCGTGCCGGGTTGGCCGTCTCGTGCGGGATCTCGTCGAGCCGGTTGCGCACCAGCCGCTCGACCTCGCTGTCCGCGAACGCCGGTGCCCGCAGGGCGTCGGCGAGCAGCCCGAGCGCCTTGGGCAGGCGCGAGACGGGCACTTCGAGCGACAGCCGCACGCCGGGGTGGTCGGCGTGCGCGTCCAGGGTGGCGCCGCAGCGCTCCAGCTCGGAGGCGAACTCCTCGGCGGAAAGCTTGTCGGTGCCCTCGGAGAAGGCGCGCGCCATGATCGTGGCGACGCCGTCGAGGCCCGCGGGCTCGGCCTCCAGCGGCGCGGCGAGCAGCACCTCGACGGCGACGACCTGCTGGCCGGGGCGGTGGCAGCGCAGCACGGTCAGGCCGTTGTCCAGCGTGCCGCGCTCGGGCGCCGGGAAGGCCCAGGGCTTGGGCTGACCCGCCTGGGGCTGCGGGTGGAAGTCCATGGTGGCGAGCTCGGTCACTTCGCCGCCTCCTCGTCCTCTTCGGTGGTGTCGGCAGCGACCGGCTCGTACACGAGCACCGCGCGGTTGTCGGGGCGCAGGCGGGACTTGGCGACCTCCTGGACCTCCGCGGCCGTGATGTCCAGGACGCGCTGTACGGCCGTCAGGGCGAGCTGCGGGTCGCCGAACAGGACGGCGTACCGGCACAGTTCGTCGGCGCGGCCCGCGACCGTACCGAGCCGGTCCAGCCACTCGCGCTCCAACTGGGCCTGGGCGCGCTCCATCTCCTCGTCCGTGGGGCCCTCCTCGGCGAACCGGGCGAGCTCCTCGTCGACGGCGGACTCGATCACCGGGACCTCGACGTCACCGGACGTCTTCACGTCCAGCCAGCCCAGGGAGGGCGCTCCGGCGAGCCGCAGCAGGCCGAACCCGGCCGCGACGGCGGTGCGGTCGCGGCGTACGAGCCGGTTGTAGAGCCGGGACGACTCGCCGCCGCCGAGGATGGTGAGCGCCACGTCGGCCGCGTCGGCCGCGCGCGTGCCGTCCTCCGGGAGCCGGTAGGCGGCCATCAGGGCGCGCGCCGGGACCTCCTCCTCGACGACCTCGCGCAGCTGCTCGCCGATGACCTCGGGCAGCGAGCCGTCGCGCGGAGCGGGCTTGCCGTCGTGCCCGGGGATGGAGCCGAAGTACTTCTCGATCCAGGCGAGCGTCTGCTCCGGGTCGATGTCCCCGACCACGGAGAGCACCGCGTTGTTCGGCGCGTAGTAGGTGCGGAAGAAGGCGCGGGCGTCCTCCAGGGTCGCCGCGTCCAGGTCCGCCATCGACCCGATCGGGGTGTGGTGGTACGGGTGGCCCTCGGGGTAGGCGAGCCCGGTCAGCTTCTCGAAGGCGGTGCCGTAGGGCACGTTGTCGTACCGCTGGCGGCGCTCGTTCTTGACGACGTCCCGCTGGTTCTCCATGGACTCGTCGTCGAGCGCGGCCAGCAGCGAGCCCATGCGGTCGGCCTCCAGCCAGAGGGCGAGCTCCAGCTGGTGGGCGGGCATCGTCTCGAAGTAGTTGGTGCGCTCGAAGCTGGTCGTTCCGTTGAGGGAGCCGCCCGCGCCCTGCACCAGTTCGAAATGGCCGTTGCCCTTCACCTGGCCGGAGCCCTGGAACATCAGGTGCTCGAAAAGGTGAGCAAGGCCGGTACGGCCCTTGACCTCGTGCCGTGAGCCGACGTCGTACCAGAGGCACACCGCCGCGACCGGGGTCAGGTGGTCCTTGGAGAGCACCACGCGCAGGCCGTTGGCCAGGCGGTGCTCGGTCGCTGTCAGGCCGCCGGAGCCTGCCTCAGCTGTGGCCGTGTGACCCATGGGCATGTACGTCCCTTCGATCGCGGAAACTGCAGAATTCCTGCCGGTCCTGCCACTGTATGCAAGCGCGCCGACAGGTGGCGAAGTTCCCGCACCTCGTACGCCGAGAGCGAGAATTCCTGAGGTGGGAGGCCGGACTTCCGTTCACCGTGAGCGATCGGAACGGGGCGCCGTGGAGCCTCTACGGACGGGTCGCGGTCCGCGTTGTCAGTGCGGCGGTCCACAATGGTGCGCGTCAGAACCCGTTCATGCCCCGGCAGAGACTGTGAAGGAGCCGCAGCAGCGATGGCCCGCCGCAGCACGAAGACCCCGCCGCCCGAAGACTCGTACGAGGAGAAGATCCTCGACATCGACGTCGTGGACGAGATGCAGGGCTCCTTCCTCGAATACGCGTACTCGGTCATCTATTCGCGAGCCCTGCCGGATGCCCGTGACGGCCTCAAGCCCGTGCACCGCCGCATCGTGTACCAGATGAACGAGATGGGGCTGCGCCCCGACCGCGGCTATGTGAAGTGCGCCCGTGTCGTCGGCGAGGTCATGGGTAAGCTCCACCCGCACGGCGACGCGTCGATCTACGACGCGCTGGTGCGGCTGGCCCAGCCCTTCTCCATGCGCCTGCCGCTGGTCGACGGCCACGGCAACTTCGGCTCGCTCGGCAACGACGACCCGCCGGCCGCCATGCGTTACACCGAGTGCCGGATGGCCGACGCCACGTCACTGATGACCGAGTCCATCGACGAGGACACGGTCGATTTCGCGCCGAACTACGACGGTCAGGAGCAGGAGCCCGACGTCCTCCCGGCGGCGTACCCGAACCTGCTGGTCAACGGCTCGTCCGGGATCGCCGTCGGTATGGCGACGAACATGCCGCCGCACAACCTCGGCGAGGTCATCGCGGCCGCCCGTCACCTGATCCGCTATCCGGGCGCCGACCTGGACACGCTGATGAAGTACGTACCGGGTCCCGATCTGCCCACGGGCGGCCGGATCGTCGGCCTGACCGGGATCAGGGACGCCTACGAGTCGGGCCGCGGCACCTTCAAGATCCGCGCCACGGTGTCGGTGGAGGACGTCACAGCGCGCCGTAAGGGCCTCGTCGTCACCGAACTGCCCTTCACCGTCGGCCCGGAGAAGGTGATCACCAAGATCAAGGACCTGGTCAACGCCAAGAAGCTCCAGGGCATCGCCGATGTGAAGGACCTCACCGACCGTTCGCACGGACTGCGCCTGGTCATCGAGATCAAGAACGGCTTCGTGCCGGAAGCGGTCCTGGAGCAGCTCTACAAGCTGACGCCGATGGAGGAGTCCTTCGGCATCAACAACGTGGCGCTGGTGGACGGTCAGCCGCTCACCCTGGGCCTCAAGGAGCTCCTCGAGGTCTATCTCGACCACCGCTTCAACGTGGTGCGCCGCCGCAGTGAGTTCCGCCGCAGCAAGAAGCGCGACCGTCTCCACCTGGTCGAGGGCCTCCTCGTCGCCCTCCTGGACATCGACGAGGTCATCCGCCTCATCCGCTCCAGCGACAACTCGGCGCAGGCGAAGGAGCGCCTGATCGAGCACTTCTCCCTCTCCGAGATCCAGACGCAGTACATCCTGGACACGCCGCTGCGCCGCCTGACCCGGTTCGACCGCATCGAGCTGGAGTCGGAGCGCGACCGGCTCAACGGCGAGATCGACGAGCTGACCGGCATCCTGGACTCGGACGCCGAGCTGCGCAAACTGGTCTCCGGAGAACTGGCCGCGGTCGCCAAGAAGTTCGGCACCGACCGGCGCACGGTGCTTCTGGAGTCCGCGGGCACCCCCACCGCGACGGTCTCGCTCCAGGTGGCCGACGACCCGTGCCGGGTGCTGCTGTCCTCGACGGGTCTGCTGGCACGTACGGCCAATGGCGACCCCTTCGGGGAGGCCGAGGACGCCAAGCGCACCAAGCACGATCTGATCGTCTCCGCGGTGCCGGCGACGGCCCGCGGCGAGATCGGGGCGGTCACGTCCTCGGGCCGCCTGCTCCGGCTGAACGTGATCGACCTGCCACAACTACCGGAGACGGCGTCGGCGCCCAACCTCTCCGGAGGCGCGCCGATCGCGGAGTTCCTGTCCTCCCTGGAGCCGGACGACACGGTGGTCTGTCTGACGACCCTCGACGAGTCCTCGCCCGGCCTGGCGATCGGCACCGAACAGGGCGTCGTGAAGCGTGTGGTCCCCGACTACCCCTCGAACAAGGAGGAGTTGGAGGTCATCACCCTCAAGGACGGCGACAAAATCGTCGGAGCGGTCGAGCTGCGCACCGGCGAGGAGGACCTGGTCTTCATCACCGACGACGCCCAGCTGCTGCGCTACCAGGCCTCGCAGGTCCGCCCGCAGGGCCGGGCGGCCGGCGGCATGACGGGCATCAAGCTCACCGAGGGCGCGAAGGTGATCTCCTTCACCGCGGTCGACCCTGCGGTGGACGCGGTGGTCTTCACGGTGGCGGGCTCGCGCGGCACGCTGGACGACTCCGTCCAGACCACGGCCAAGCTGACGCCCTTCGACCAGTACCCGCGCAAGGGCCGCGCCACGGGTGGCGTGCGCTGCCAGCGGTTCCTGAAGGGCGAGGACTGCCTCTCGCTGGCCTGGGCGGGCGCGGTTCCGGCGCGCGCCGCGCAGAAGAACGGCACACCGGCCGAGCTGCCGGAGATCGACCCGCGCCGTGACGGCTCGGGAGTGTCGCTGGCGAAGACGGTGTCGGTGGTGGCGGGCCCGGTGTAGATCAACCGGTCTCTTCGAGACCGTCGGGCTCCTCGTCCTGTACGTGGCTGTCCTGGATGTAGCGGTCCTGGACGTGTCTGTCCTGCACGTAGCGGAGGACGCCCCACATGCTGTGTTCGTCGGCGTGTGGGGCGTCCTCTTTGCACGCCTCCAACTCCTTGGTCAGTGCCGCGGTGTCGATGCCGGAGCCGATCAGCACGAGCTGGGTGATCCGCGCCTCGGCGGAGGCCCAGGGCTCCGGGTAGAAGCGCAGAAACCGCCCGACGGCATGCACGGCGTACCGGTTGTCCCGGTCCTGGACGCCGAAATCGACATAGCCCTTGATGCGGTAGAGCCCCTCGGGCCTGCTGTCGAGGAAGTCCATCAACTCCCGCGGACCGAGCGGCACTTCGGAGCTGAAGGAGAGGGATTCGTAGGCGGAGTGCAGGTGGTGGTGGCGCCCCTGGGGGTCGCTCTCGTTGTGCCGGTGGAGGTCGTCGAAGGACAGCTGCCCGATGCGCTCCTCGCTCGGCCTGCAGTCGAAGAGGAACTCGGGGTCGACGCGGCCGTAGGTGGCGGGCACGACGGCGGCCCGGTCGACGAGTTCGCGTACGGCGCGCAGCACGCGCTCGCCGTCGTCGGCGCGGTCGATCTTGTTGACGACGACGAGATCGGCGAGGGCGAGATGCCGGTCGATCTCGGGATGCCTCTCGCGCGTACCGTCGAACTCGGCCGCGTCGACCACCTCGACGAGCCCGCCGTAGACGATCCGCGGATGCTCACTGGCCAGCACCATCCGCACGAGCTCCTGGGGCTCGGCGAGGCCGCTCGCCTCGATGACGATGACGTCGACACGGGCCGAGGGACGGGTCAGCCGCTCGAGATACTCGTCGAGCTCACTGGCGTCGACGGCGCAGCACAGGCATCCGTTCCCCAGCGAGACGGTGGAGTCCCCCAGCACCCCGGCCACGGCCATCGCGTCGATCTCGATCGCCCCGAAGTCGTTGACGACGGCGCCGATGCGGCTGCCTCCGCTGCGGTGCAGGAGGTGGTTGAGCAGGGTGGTCTTGCCCGAGCCGAGAAACCCGGCGAGGACGACGACCGGGACCTGCTGCGGGCTGGGCTGGCTCAACGGGCGACCTCTTTCACACCGACGCGTGCACCGGCTCATGAACCGGCTCTTGGACGAGGACGGCTCGTGGACCGGCGCTCGTACGGAGAATGGCTGCCGACCAAGGATACGAGTGGGAGGAATCCCCGCGAAGTGAACGATTGTTAGCGGCGCTCGCGGGGCACACGTTGGGCATGGCGCCGGTACACGCGACCCGCACTTCCCTCCGTGCGCCTCCTCTCCGCCTCCCCGCCGATCAGAGCCGCTCGGCAAAACTGGGAGACGGCAAGCGCGCCGCCCACCGCTCGCCGGTCCGCTCCCTGTCGCCCCACAACCGACGACCGGCGGAACGGTCGCCTGATTCGGGGGTTGACATGGCCACACAGAATTCCGCGATACGGAGGCTTGGCTCAGATGCCTGGGCCAAGCTCGCCCTCGCGGCCAACGCCGTCGCGGAACGCAGCTCACGGCAGCGCAGGCGCGCCGTGCTCACCGAGCAGCACCGGCTCCATTTCGATCTACTGTGCAAGGCCATGGACGATCCCGCCCTCGCCGCGGTCCTGAACACGTACGAGACGGAGATCACCTCCGAGGAGCAGCGGCAGTACCTCTTCGCCAACGCGCTCTACATCAACGCCCTGTACTTCCACCGGATCGGGGCCCTGACGCGTGCGGAGCTGCACGGCCACTTCCGCATCATGTGCCAGAACCAGATCTTCCGGGCGTACTGGGTGGCGACGGAGCACCACCGCAAGAGCCTGCCCGACTCCTCCGAAGAGGCCGAACTGGGCCGGATGATGGACAGCCTGATACAGGATCAGACTGATTCCGACACCGACGAATGGTGGGTCGTGGGAGAGCCCGACGAAGAATCGCCGTGACCGCTGGCGCCGTCCGCCACCCTCGCGCGCCCCGCACACGACCCTCGCACCCCCTTCAAGGGAGGCGCAGACCTACACTCGACCGTTTGCTGTTGCTTTGCGCACCATGGGCAACAGAAGCCGCCATATTGTCGCCCGGCCAGACATCCGGCCACTCCGACGAACATCTCTGCGCTCGGAGCCGTACCGGTCGCCTGCCTGAGCCCCCGACGCCGACCAACGGGGCTACGCGTATCGCGTCCTGGCACGCATCTGCAGCACCGTGGAAAAGGTGTTCCGGCGTCGGCCATAGCTCCGGAGGCCACCACGCATCCGGCGGCGACGCGGCCCGGACACCCCGCGCGCGGGAGGTGCGCCGACCGTAGCCCCGATGCGCACCCATCACCCCAATGCCAGGTGTCGTCAAGAGGAGATGCAGAAATCGCCGACTGCTTGTCGTTGCTTTGCGCACCATGGGCAACAGAAGCCGCTATGTTGTCGCCTGGCCAGATTTCCGGCCACTCCACTCCGACGAACACCCCTGCGCTCGGAGACACCTTGCTGCCTCCGACGAACATCTCCGCTCGGAGACAGGCACGCTCCGAGGACCCCACAGCTCGGAGGCACCCATCAGTCCGAGCCATAAGGTTGGTACCACTCCGTGAAAATCGTGCGACGTGTCGGGGCTACACCACGCGAGCGCGGCAGCGCCACTGGTCAGTCGTGCCCCGACATCTTCGAACTCAGTGACGGCAGCTTCGCTGTCATTGGGCGCGAGGCCACCAAGGAACTCGACCCCGAGCTTCCGCCCGACGCCGCACGAGCCGACTATGAGCGGATCGTCATCATCACGCGCGAGACCCTGCTCCGCGCGAAGAAGGACATCCCTGATGCTTGACGTCACCGCCGCCAGGAATCGATCCAGGGATTGATCCAGGCACGGCTCCAGGAACCGATCGCGGGCAGCCGAAGGTCGGAGTTCCGCCCGGTACCCCTTGGGCCACGACGTCCAGGCCCGGCATCGACGTGATGCCGGGCCCTTCACGTGTCACGACACTGGATCGCGTCAGCCGGCCACCGGTTCCGCCGGTTCCGGCACCGGCACCGGCGGAACCGGCCCCACATACCGTGCCGCCGGACGGATGATCTTCGGGTCCTCCGCCTGTTCCAGGACGTTGGCGCTCCAGCCGACGACGCGGGCCGCGGCGAAGGTGGGGGTGAACATCTCCCGCGGGAGACCGCACAGTTCCATGACCACGCCCGCGTAGAACTCCACGTTGGTGTGGAGTTCGCGGCCGGGCTTCAGCTCGGCCAGGATCGCCTCCACCCGGTGTTCGACCTCGACGGCGAAATCGACCAGAGAACCACCGAACTGCTGGGCGATACCGCGGAGCATGCGGGAGCGGGGGTCCTCGGTGCGGTACACCGCGTGTCCGAAGCCCATGATGCGATCGCCCGCGAGGACTCGTTCACGGATCCAGGGGTCGATGCGGTCGGAAGTGCCGATCGCATCGAGGGTGTCCAGGGCCCGGCTCGGCGCACCGCCGTGCAGCGGGCCCGACAGCGCCCCGACCGCACCCACCAGGCACGCGGCCACGTCCGCCCCGGTCGACGCGACCACCCGCGCGGTAAAGGTTGACGCATTGAATCCGTGATCAATGGTTGATATCAAGTACTGCTCCACCGCCCGGGCCCGAGCAGGGTCCGGCTCCGAGCCCGTCAGCATGTAGAGGTAGTTCGCGGCGTACGGCAGGTCGTCACGCGGTTCCACCGGCTCCAGCCCCCGCCCGAGCCGATACAGCGCGGTGAGCAGTGTCGGCACGGCCGCGCACGCCGCGAGCGTGTCCGCGCGACGCCGGTCGACGTCGATGTCGTACACCGGCCGGAACCCCAACGACGCGCCGAGCAGCGACAACGCGGTCCGCAGTCCCGCGAGCGGTCCGGACGGTCCGGTCGCCGCGGCGATCGCCGGCAGCGCCGTGCGCACCTCGTCCGGCAGCCCACGCAGTGCCGCGGTCCGCGCGGCGAAGGCGGCACCGCGCGCCACGTCCGGCAGTTCACCGTGGACCAGTAGATGCCAGACATCCTCGAACCCGCGGGTCTGCGCGAGCTCGACGGCCGAGTACTGGCGGTAGTGGTAGAAGCCCTCCCGCCCCCTGACGTCACCCAGCGCGGTGTCGGTGACGACGACACCCGAGAGTCCTCTCGGTACGTCGACAGGGGTGATGGACGGTGCGGTAGCGGCCCGGTTGATCGGCATGCTTTCCTCCCTGAACTTGATTCGACTGTCCATGCTTGACTGGATCCGTGTCAATATTGATTGGATCAATATGCCGATACACGGATACGGTGGCGTCCATGAGGGATCAGGAACCGGCAGGGTCGACACACGAAGGACCTGGAGGCCGCGGAGGCCGGCGGCTCAGCACCAGGGAGGCCGCCGAGCTGCTCGGCGTGAAGCCCGAGACCGTGTACGCATATGTGAGCCGCGGTCAGCTCAGCAGCCGACGCGACCCCGGAGGTCGCGGCAGCACCTTCGACGCCAAGGACGTGGAGGCGCTCGCTCGGCGCAACAGGCGTGACTCCAGCGGGAGTTCGAGCACAGGCGGCGAGCTGTCCGTCCGTACCCGCATCACTCTCATCGACAAGGACCGGTACTACTACCGAGGCGTCGACGCGACCGAACTGGCCGCGCGTCACTCCTACGAAGAGATCGCCGAATGGCTGTGGACCGGAGAGCTGCGCCCCGGCGTCACGTTCACCGCCCCGGAGACGTCCGTCACCGCCGCTCGCCGCGCCGTGGACGCGCTGCCCGAGCACAGCGGTCCCACGGACCGGCTCCGGGTCGCCGCGATCGCCGCCTCGGCCGCCGATCCACTGCGCTTCGACCTCTCGGAGAGCGCCGTCCTCGGCACCGCGCGCACCCTCATCCCCACCCTCGTCGCCGCCCTCCCGCCCCTGCGTCGCGACCACCGCGACGAAGGCCCGCTGGCTCACCGGCTGTGGGGACGCCTCACCGGCCGGACTCCCGACCAGGCGTCACTTCGAGTGCTGGACACGGCACTCGGCCTGCTCGTCGACCACGACCTGGCCGCCTCGACTCTCGCGGTGCGGGTCGCCGCCTCGGCACGGGCACACCCGTATGCCGCCGTCTCGGCGGGCCTCGGTGTGCTCGAAGGCCCTCTGCACGGCGCGGCCAGCGGCCTCGCCCACCGGCTGCTCCTCGACGTCCTCGACCGGGGCACCGCGGCCCCCGTGGTCGCCGACGAGCTGCGCGCCGGACGCCGCGTCCCCGGGCTCGGCCACCGGCTCTACACCGGCGAGGACCCACGCGCGCGTGCCCTGTTCGCCCTCCTGGAGGAGGTCCCAGGCGCGGCGCCCGCCCTGGCGGCGGCCCAGGACATCGTGACCACCACCGCCCGGCACACTCCCCTGCACGCCAACGTCGACCTGGCGCTGGCCGTCCTCACGGTCTCCTCCGGCATGTCCGCCTCCGCCGGGGAGACTGTTTTCGCCGTCGCCCGAACAGCGGGATGGATCGCCCACACCCTGGAGGAGTACGAGGAACGCCCGCTGCGCATGCGCCCGAGCGGCCACTACGTAGGAGCGCGGCCGCCGCAGCCACTCCCCGAGTGAGCCCCGGAGCGCCCCACAGCGCTCCGAATGCGCCCAAAGTGCGCCCCCATACGCACGGTCGGAAGTCGCCCCGGGCGAAGTCAGGTTAGGCTCACCTCTGTGAGTACGTGCACGACCGCGTCCCGGGACCTCGACGAGCCCCTCGCGGGGACCGCGGCGACCGCGAGGACATGGCTGCTCCTCGAACAGCCGGGCCCCTGGGGTGCCAAGGCGCTCACGTCGAGCCACCTGGACCCGGCACTCGGCCGCGCGCTCGAAGCCGCAGCCCAGGACACCGGGGTGCGGATCGCGCTCATCCGCCGCCCCGGGCGGCACGCCGACTGCGGTACGCCCGCCGAGCGCCAGGTGTACGCGGCTCACACCACCCCGGGCAACGTATGGCTGCACAGCGCCACGACGTGCGCTCCTGAGCGGTTGCTCGACCTGGACTTCACCGCGCTCGGCAAGGGAGACCCCCGCACCTTCGACGCGGCTCTCCAGGGTCGGCGCCACACGGGCGACCCGCTCGCGCTCGTCTGCACCAACGGCAAGCGCGACCGCTGCTGCGCCCTCCTGGGCCGGCCCCTCGCGGCGGAACTCGCCGCCTCTGGCGTGGCGGGCGCGTGGGAGGTCACCCACCTCGGCGGTCACCGCTTCTCGCCGACCCTGCTCGTCCTGCCGTTCGGATACGCCTATGGGCGGGCCGAGGCCCACGCGGTCAAGGAGATCCTCCAGGGCGTGCGGGAGGGCCGCGTCGTCACGGAGGGCTGCCGCGGCAACTCGGCGTGGGAGCGGCCCGGGCAGGCGGCGGAGCTGGCCGTGCGCAGGGCCTGCGGAGAGCACGCCGCGGAAGCCCTCGGCGTCGTCCGCACGGACGGCGTGGCGCCGCGCTGGGAGGTGACCGTCGCCCACACCGACGGGCGCCTGTGGCGCGTCATCGTCGCGCAGGGCGCCTCACTGCCGCCCCGCCCGGAGAGCTGCGGCTCGGCGCTGGGCTCCCCGGCCCGGATGGACGTGGTCGCCGTACGGGAGATGCCCCGGGCCGCGATCCCCGTAGCCTGCTGACCAAGACTCCTGAGCGGGCCGGCCCGTACCCGCCGACCACGGCTTCCCCACACGCCACGCGAGAGATCCACGCCACACTCCCTTCGGCCCGGCGCGCGCTCCCCCGTACCGTCATGGGTATGAGCCCCACTCCCCCCGCACGACGACTGCGCCTCGGTCTGCCGCGGCGGGCGTTCTCGCAGGTACTGCTGATGCAGGTGGCGATAGCCGCCGGGGTCGCCGTGCTCGCGACGGGGCTGTTCCTCGCCCCGCTCAGCGCCCAGCTCGACGACGAGGCCATGCGCCGGGCGCTCGCGATCGCGCAGACCACGGCCGCACAGCCGCAGATCGCCAGGGACATGCAGACGACCCTGCCGTCCGTGAAGGGCCCCGTACAGGTCGCCGCGGAACGGATCCGCAAGGCCAGCGGGGCCGACTACGTCGTGGTGATGAACACGCACTGGGTGCGCTGGTCGCACAAGGACACCTCACAGATCGGCGGGGTCGTCTCGACCAACCCCAGCCAGGCCCTGGCCGGCAAGGACGTCATGGAGATCGACACCGGCACGCTGGGGCGCTCGGCCCGCGGCAAGGTACCGCTGCGCGACGCAGACGGGCACATCATCGGCGCGGTCTCGGTGGGCATCAAGTACGACAGTGTGCGCGCCCGGCTGATCCACGCGATCCCGGGACTCCTCGCGTACGCGGGCGGGGCTCTGGCCGTCGGCGCATTCGCCGCGTACCTGCTCTCCCGACGGGTCCAGCGGCAGACCCGTGACCTGGCCTTCTCCGACATCTCGGCGTTGCTCGCGGAGCGCGAGGCGATGCTGCACGGCATTCGGGAGGGCGTCATCGCCCTGGACCGTGTCGGCCGCGTACGGCTCCTCAACGACGAGGCGCAGCGCCTGCTCGGGCTGGACGCGGAGGCCATCGGGCAGCCGCTCGACGACGCGCTCGGGCCGGGCCGCACGACCGATGTGCTGGCCGGACGGGTCACTGGCACGGATCTGCTGACGGTGCGTGGTCAGCGCGTCCTGGTCGCCAACCGCATGCCGACCGACGACGGCGGCGCCGTGGCCACCCTGCGCGACCGCACGGAACTGGAGCAGCTGGGCCGTGAACTCGACTCGACCCGCGGTCTGATCGACGCCCTGCGCGCGCAGGACCACGAGCACGCCAACCGGATGCACACGGTGCTGGGGCTGCTCGAACTGGAGATGTACGACGACGCCGTGGAGTTCGTCGGCGAGGTGGTCGGCGACCACAGGGTCACCGCGGAGCAGGTCACCGAAAAGATCCACGATCCGTTGCTGGCCGCCCTGCTGGTCGGCAAGGCCACGGTGGCGGCCGAGCGCGGGGTGGCTCTCTGGGTCGCGGACGGGACCCGGCTGCCCGACCGGCTGGTCGACCCGCGGGGGCTGGTCACCGTCGTGGGTAATCTGGTCGACAACGCACTCGACGCCGTCGCGGGCACCCCGCACGCGCGTGTGGAGGTCGAATTGCGCGCCGAGGGACGCACGGCCGTGCTGCGCGTACGGGACACCGGGCCGGGAATTCCGGCGGAGCGGCGGGAGCTGATCTTCACCGACGGGTGGTCCACCAAGAAGCCACCCGCGCACGGCAAACGCGGACTCGGGCTCTCCCTGGTGCGTCGGCTCGCTGAGCGGCAAGGAGGCAGTGCGGAGGCGGCGGAGGCCGACGGAGGGGGCGCGGAGTTCACGGTCGTCCTGCCGGAAGCGCTCACGGAGGCCGGTCTCGGGCCGACGGAAGGTCTCGGGCCGACGGAAGGTCTCGTGCCGACGGAAGGTCTCGTGCCGGGCCCGGAGGGCGAACCCGGCCGCGGGCCCGCACCGGAACTCGTACGACAGCCGGACGCGTTCTCCCAGGACAGCATGGGCACCACGACCGCCGAGGAGGAGTCGCGATGATCGAGGTCCTGGTCGTGGACGACGACACGCGGGTTGCGCGGGTCAACGCCGCGTACGTCGGCAAGGTGCCCGGCTTCCGTGTCGCCGGCGAGGCGCACAGCGCCGCCGAGGCGCTGCACCGGATGGAGACGCTGCCCCACCTGGACCTGGTCCTGATGGACCACTACCTGCCCGACGAGACGGGCCTCGCGGTCGTCCAGGAGATGCGGCGGCGTGGCCACCAGACCGACGTCATCATGGTGACCGCGGCCCGCGACATCTCGACCGTCCAGGCGGCCATGCGGCAGGGCGCCCTCCAGTACCTGGTCAAGCCGTTCGCCTTCGCGGGCCTGCGCGCCAAGCTGGAGGCTTACGCGGATCTGCGCCGCACGCTCGACGGCGGCGGCGAGGCCGAGCAGGCCCAGGTGGACCGGATTTTCGGCGCCCTGTCGGCGAGTGCGGAGCCGAACCTGCCCAAAGGACACTCTCCCCCGACCGCGGAGCTCGTCCGGAGGGCCCTGGTGACCGCTGAGGGGCCGCTGTCGGCCCAGGAGATCGCCGAGGAGACCGGACTGAGCCGGCAGACCGCCCAGCGCTATCTGAAGCTCCTGGAGCGCACGGGACGGGCCAGGCTGACCCTCAAATACGGCGACGCGGGCCGCCCGGAGCATCGCTACGTCTGGGCGACCCGCGCCTGAGGGCACGACCGAAGAGGGGAAGATCCTGAAGACGCGGCCACGGGGCGGGGGAAGAGGCCGCGCCCCGCTCTGGGCCGGTGGCGGCCTTCGCTTCTCCGCCAGTGGTGGCCTTGGTGGCCTTCTGCCTCAGCCAGTGACGGCCTTCTTCACGAACTCCGTGGTGTACGTCTTGCTCAGGTCCACCTTGGCGTTCTTGATGTTGGGGTTGAACGCCTTGAGCACCTTCTCGACGGTCTCGGGGCCGTCTGCGGGCATCACGCCGTCCTTGGTGAACATCGGCAGCGTGCTCTGGATGGCGGTCGCGTAGAGCGTCTTGTTGCCCTGGGAGTAGTCGGCGGGCATCTTGGCGGCGATCTCGGAGGCGCTGTGCGTGGACATCCACTTGAGGGTCTTCACGAAGGCGTTGGCCAGCTTCTGGACCGTCTCCTTGTGGCTGTTCACCCAGTCCGTCTGCATGTAGAGGCTGGACGAGGGATACGGGCCGCCGAGCGCCTCCTGCGATCCACTCGGCGTGCGCATGTCGATGAGCACCTTGCCGAGGCCCTTCTGCAGGACCGTGGCGACGGTCGGGTCCGTCGTCATGCCGCCGTCGATGGCCCCCTTCTGGAGCGCCGAGACGAAGGTCGGACCGGCACCCACGGCGACCGGCGCGAACTCGCTGACCTTCACACCGTTCTTGACCGCGAGGTACTTGGTGAGGAAGTCGGTGGAGGAACCGAGCCCGGTGACGCCGAGCTTCTTGCCCTTGAAGTCCTTGGGCGAGGTGATGTCGTCCGCGCGCTTGTTGGAGACGATCTCCACCTCGCCGGGCGCGTGCGAGAACTGCACGACGGACTCCACGGCCTTGCCCTTGGTCTGCAGGTCGAGGGTGTGGTCGTAGAAGCCGACGGCTCCCTGGACCTGCCCGGACACGAGTGCGGTCTCCGCCTGCACACCGGCCGGCTCACTCAGGAGTTCGACATTCAAACCCTCGTCGTTGAAGTAGCCGAGCCGCTGCGTGAGCATCGCCGGCATGTAGATGACCTTGTCCAGGCCACCGACCATGATCTTGACGTGCTCCCCCTTGCCTCCGCCCCCGTTGCTGCCGGAGTCGGCGGTGGTGGAGGCCGCGTCGTTGGCGCAGGCGGTGAGCGAGGAGAGGGCGAGCAGACCGGCGGCTGCCAGCGCGGAGTATCTGGCGGTCTTGCGCATGATGGGTCACGTCCTTGTGAGAATGCAATGCGGGAAAAGGGGTGCCTTGGGGAGCGTTGAGCGGAAAAGGGGCACCCTGGAGAGCGCCGAAAGGAAATCGGGGACCTTGGAGAGCTCTGAGAGGAAATCCGGCTCCCTGGGCGGGTGTTGTCTGCCGATCAGCTCTCGGAGTCGGACGGCTTCCAGCGGAAGATGCGGCGCTCGGCGAAGGTGAGCAGCCCTTCGGCCAGCAGGGCGACGACGGCGAGGATGACCATCGCGGCGTACACACCGGCCGCGTTGAAGGTGCCCTGGGACTGGGCGACGAGCAGACCGATGCCCTTGGTGGCGCCGATGTACTCGCCGACGATCGCACCGATGAGGGCGAAGCCGAAGCTGACATGAAGGCTGGTGAAGATCCACGAGGTGGCCGAGGGGATGACGACCTGAAGCGTCACCCGGCGGTCGCTCGCCCCCAGGATCCGGGCGTTGGCGACGAGGTTGCGGTCGACCTCACGGGCGCCCTGGAACGCATTGAAGAAAACCGGGAAGAAGACCAGGACCACGGCCGAGGCGACCTTGGAGGCCGGTCCGAGCCCGAACCAGATCACGAAGATCGGCGCGAGGACGATCCTGGGTATGGAGTTGAGCACCTTGATGTATGGACCAAGGACATCGGCGAGGAAGGCGATGCGTCCCAGCGCGATACCGAAGACCACGCCGGCCACGACTCCGATGACCCAGCCGAGCAGTGCCTCGTGGAGCGTGTACCAGATCTGCTCGCCGAGTGAGCCGAGCGCCGTCCCGTGGGTCACCCAGGTGTAGACCTGGTCCCAGATCTTCGACGGCATGGAGAAGTTGAACGGGTCGATGATCTTGGCGCGTGCGAACACCTCCCACAGGCCGAGCACGGCGACCAGGAGCACCGCACGGACGGCGGCGACGATGATCCTGCGTCTGCGGGCCGCACGGGCACGGGAGTGGGCGCGTCCCGGCTTGGCGGGCTCGGTGGCGGTCGCCGCGACGACGGTCTCGGGCATGACGTCAGGCGACATTCGCGGCGCCCCTCTCTCGGGTGATGCGGACCTCTTCACCGAGGGACTCCCAGATCTCGCGGTAGATCTCGATGAACCGTGGCTCCAGGCGCACCGATTCGACCTTGCGCGGCCTCGGCAGATCGATGTCGAAGACCTGCTTCACGGTGGCGGGGCCCGCGGTCATCACGACGACCTTGTCGGCGAGCGCGATGGACTCCTCCAGGTCGTGGGTGACGAAGACGACCGAGGCTCCCGTGCCCTCCCACAGCTCCAGCAGCTCGTCCGACATCAGGGCCCTGGTCTGCACGTCGAGCGCCGAGAACGGCTCGTCCATCAGCAGGATCTCGGGGTCGTTGACGAAGGTCGCGGCGAGGGCGACGCGCTTGCGCTGACCGCCGGAGAGCTGGTGCGGGTAGCGGTCCTCGAAGGCCGACAGTCCGACCCTGGCCAGCCATTCGCGGGCCCGCTGCTTGGCCTCCGTCTTGGGAACACCGCGAAAACGCGGGCCGGCCATGACGTTGGACAGGACCGTGCGCCAGGGGAAGGTGGCGTCCTGCTGGAAGACGAAGCCGACCTTGTCGCCCACGCCCGCGACCGGCTCGCCGGCCACCAGGACCTCGCCCTCGGTGGGCTCCTCCAGACCGCTCACCAGGGTCAGGGTGGTGGACTTCCCGCAGCCGGTGGGGCCGACGACGGCCACGAACTCGCCACGGCCGATGGTCAGATCGAGCTCCCTGACCGCCGTGTGAAGACCCCCTGACGGGGTCTTGAAGATCTTGCTCGCGCCCCGCAGCTCAATGGCGGGGCTGGTGTCTGCGCTCATGGCCCGGGACCGTAGATGTGGCGCGGGCCACAGCATCAGTCTTCTGGGCGCAAGGCCTTCTTATGCTTGCAAGAGTCTGTTGTGCTCGTTTTGCTCGCGCTACAACAGCGGAGCCGAAACACGGGCTTAACGCTCGCCAGGCCTTGAGAGAAAGAGGCCCGATGATTGACGTCCTGGTCGTGGACGACGACTTCCGCGTCGCTGAGATCAACGCGAAGTACGTGGGGAAGGTTCCCGGATTCCGGGTGGCCGCCCGCGCGCACAGCGCTGCCCAGGCCCTGGCCGCCGTGGAGCGCGCGCCCGTCGACCTGGTACTGCTCGACCACTATCTGCCCGACCAGACGGGCCTCGAACTGGTGCACCGCATGCGCGAACGCGGCCACGGTACCGACGTCATCATGATCACCGCGGCCAGCGATGTGACGACCGTGCAGGCCGCGATGCGCCTGGGCGCCCTGCACTATCTGGTCAAGCCGTTCACCTTCGCCGCGCTGCGCACCCGCCTCGACTCGTACGCGGCCCTGCGGCGCACCGTCGACCGGGTCGGCGGGCGCGGCGTGGCGGGTCAGGAGCAGGTCGACCGGATCTTCAGCGCCCTGCGCACCACGCCCGTCCCGTCGTCGCCGGGGCTGCCCAGCGGCCACTCGGAACCCACCACGGACCTGATCTGCGGTGTCCTCCACCGTGCGAACCAGCCGCTGTCGGCCCACGAGGTCGCGGCCGAGACCGGGCTCAGCCGCTCCACCGCCCAGCGCTATCTGCGCCACCTCGAACAGGCCGGACGGCTGCGCCTCTCGCTCAGGTACGGCGACACGGGCCGCCCGGAACACCGGTACGCCTGGGTGGCGCCCTAGGGCTTGCCGTTTGGATCACCCCGGCGCACGACGTACGCCGCTGGGCCGTACGTCGCTGGGGGCGCCCCCGCTAGCTGAAGGCGCCCCCCGGGCACTCACCGGAGCTGCCTCAGACCGCCCCAGCACCTGTCAGCGACCGCACCTCGGTCTCCGCGTGCTTGGCCTCGTCCGGCGGCTCCGCGGACGTGACCGTGCCCAGCCAGCCCGACAGGAAGCCGAGCGGAATCGACACCAGGCCGGGGTTCTGCAACGGGAAGTACTGGAAGTCCACGCTCGGGAACAGCGAATCGGGACTCCCCGACACCACCGGCGACAGCAGGACGAGCAACAGCGCGGGCACCAATCCGCCGTATACGGCCCACACGGCACCGCGGGTCGTGAAACTCCGCCAGAACAGCGAGTACAACAGCACCGGCAGGTTCGCGGAGGCGGCGACCGCGAAGGCAAGGCCCACCAGGAAGGCCACGTTCAGGTCGCGGGCCAGCAGCCCGAGCGCGATCGCGACCACCCCGATCCCCACCGCCGCCGTACGCGCCACGGTGACCTCGCTGCGGGGCTTCACATGCCGGCGGCGCAGCGAGGCATAGAGGTCGTGGGCCACGGACGCCGAGGACGCCAGGGTGATCCCGGCGACGACCGCGAGGATCGTTGCGAAGGCAATGGCCGCGACGACAGCAAAGAGAACCGTTCCTCCCGCGGAGTTCGCACCGCCGCCCAGATCAAGCGCGAGCAGCGGAACCGCCGTGTTGCCCGCCGCGTTCGCTCCCCGCACCGCCTCCGGGCCGACGATCGCCGCCGCGCCGAAGCCCAGCACGATCGTCATCAGGTAGAAACCCCCTATGAGCCCGATCGACCAGACCACCGAGCGCCGCGCGGCCCGTGCCGTGGGCACGGTGTAGAAACGCGCCAGGATGTGCGGCAGCCCGGCCGTACCGAGCACCAGCGCGAGCCCCAGGCTGATGAAGTCGAAGCGCGCCGTCCAGTCCCCGCCGTATTTCAACCCGGGTGCGAGAAACGCGTCACCATGCCCGCTGCGCTCCGCCGCGGAACGCAGCAACTCATTCACGTCCCCGTGGAACCTCACCAGGACGAGCACGGTCAAGGCGATGGAACCGCTCAGCAACAGGACCGCCTTGACGATCTGAATCCACGTGGTGGCCCGCATCCCTCCCAGCGACACATAGATCACCATGAGTGCGCCGACACCGATCACCGTCCAGTTCCGCGCCGCCTCGCTCGAGCCTCCCAGCAGTAGCGCGACCAGGCTGCCCGCCCCCACCATCTGCGCCACCAGATACAGAACGGACACGGTCACCGAAGAGGTTCCCGCCGCGATCCGCACCGGCCGTTCGTTCATCCGGGCCGCGACGACGTCGGCGAGAGTGAACCGCCCGCAGTTGCGCACCAGTTCGGCGACCAGGAACAGGACGACCAGCCAGGCGACGAGAAACCCGACGACGTACAGCAGCCCGTCGTAGCCGTAGAGCGAGATGAGCCCCGTGACCCCCAGGAACGACGCCGCCGACATGTAGTCACCCGAAATGGCAAAACCATTCTCCATCGGCGAGAACAACCGGCCGCCGGCATAGAACTCCTCGGCCGACCCGTGCCGGTTGCGACTCACCCACGTCGTGATCCCCAGCGTCACCGCCACGAATGCGCTGAACAGCAGCAACGCCAGCGTCTGATGGCTGCCGGTCACCGCTCACCACCTCTGACGCTCCGGGTCAGCTCCTGGGTGTCCCAGCGCAGATCGAGCGCGGCCCGGTCCCTGCGCAGCCGCGCATGCCGCGCGTACGCCCACGTGAACAGAAACGTGCTGAGGAACTGCCCGAGCCCCGCCACCATCGCCACGTTCACCGCGCCGGCGACGGGCCTGGCCATGAACCCGGGCGCCGTCGTCGCCGTCACCACATAGCCCACGTACCAGGTGAAGAACGCGGCAACGCCCGGCACCACGAACCTCCGGTACCGGCTGCGCACCTCCTGGAAGGCCGCACTGCGCTGCACCTCCAGATAGACGTCGGCCGTCCTGCCCGTGAGCCCTTCGTGCTCCGGGCGCGCGGACGGCACGGCAGGAGCGGGCGCGCCCGTGCCGTCCAACTCACCCCAGCCGGACGCGAGCGCGTCGTACCAGGGGTCATCGAACCGGACCTCCCCGGTATCGCGACCGTCGTGCTTCTCCACCGAACTCTCCTTGTCCGCGACCCTTTTTCGGCCGCGTGCCCAAGGATGGACAGATCGGGAAGATCCCGGACTCTTCTCTCCGCGCTCTTCACCCCATCAGGTGACTCATCCCGTCGGTGGCCGTACGAGACCCTTCCCAAAGGCATAACGCACTGCCTGAGCACGATCCTTGAGGCCCGTCTTGGCGAAGAGGTTGTTGATGTGGGTCTTCACAGTGGCCGTGGAGACGTGCAGCCTGCGGGCGATCTCCTGATTGGTGAGGCCGTCGGCGATCAGCAGCAGCACCTCGGTCTCCCGCGTGGTGAGCCCATCGGGCGGCTCCACGGGCACATCGGCCGCGGGCGCCGGTTCCGACAGCCGCTCCAACAATCGCCGTTGAATGCTCGGCGAGAGTCCCGCGTCCCCCGACAGCACGCTTTCCACCGCGCGCACGATCTCGTCGCCACCCGCGTCCTTGGTGAGATAGCCACGGGCTCCCGCTCTGAGCGCGGGGAACAGCGACTCGTCGTCCGCGTACGTGGTGAGCACGACGACCTGCGTCCCCGGGTGCTCGGCGCGAATGCGCCGGGTCGCCTCGACGCCGTCGCAGCGCGGCATGCGCAGGTCCATCAGCACGACGTCCGGGGCGAGCTCGGCCACAAGTGCCACGGCCTCGTGGCCGTCCCCGGCCGCACCCACGACGTCGATCCCCGGCAGCAGGCCCAGCAGCATCACAATGCCTTCGCGCACCACGGTCTGGTCGTCCGCCACCACGACCCGAGCCGGCTTCCTGGTCTCCTCCTCCGTCATACGGGCACCCTCAGCGTCACCACGAACCCCTCCTCGTCCGGCCCGGCCTCCAACGAGCCACCCAGCAGCTCGGCACGCTCCCGCATGCCCAGCAGACCGTACCCGGCCCCCGCACCGCTGAGTTCGCCCGGCGGTCCTCCCGAGTCCCGTACGCCCAGGGTCACTTCGTGCTCGCCGTACTCGAGCCGCATATGGACCTTGGCGCCCGGCGCATGCTTGCGGACGTTCGTCAGGGCTTCCTGCGCCACCCTGCGCACCGCTTGCGAGGCCTCGGCGGGCAGCGGCTGCCGTTCACCCGCAACGGTGATGTCGGCGCCGTCCACCGTGGCGACCAGTTCGCTCAGGAAGTCCTCCACCGGGGACATCTCCCCCCGAAGGGCGGAGAGCGCCTGCCGGGTCTCGGCAAGCCCTTCACGGGCCATCCCACGTGCCGCCACCACCCGCTCGATGATCTGCTCCCGGTCGGCGCCCCGCTCGATCAGCAGCCGGGCCGCCTCCAGATGCACCATCTGCGCCGAGAGACTGTGCGCCAGGACGTCATGGATCTCCCGCGCGATCCTGGCCCGCTCCGCGAGCGCCGCGGACTCCGCCTCGGCCACACGAGCCGCCCGCTCCTGAGCGAGCAACCGCTGGGCACTGCCGCGGGCCTCCGCGTCGAGGCGCAGCACGTATCCGGCCAGGGCGAGACCCCCGGCGGTGGCCGCCGTGGTCAGCCAGACGTCGTTGTTGACCGCCGCGAACGCGCTCAGTGCCAAGGAGGTGGCAGGCAGTGCCGCCGCGAGAGGCAGCCTCTCTATGGCGCTGATGGCGCACCCGCACCACAGGACGATGGCCGGCACCCGGAAGCCCGTGCTCACTCCCACCGTCGCGATCACGAGCAGCAGGGCGAGCAGCGCCAGAGACGGCAGCAGACGGTGTTCGAGCGTCGTCCGCCAGAAGGCCCACGCCGCCAGCCCGCAGACGAGGACCCCCAAAACGCCCGCCGTGATCTTCCAGGCGCCCAGATGGCCGCTCGTGAAGGTCGTCCACAGGAGCAGGCCGAGGGCGAAGAGGCGCGCGGCCCAGGCGAGCGCGCGCCTGGGCTTGGCCACTCCGGCTCGGGACAGCGCCTCGCGGGAGGGCCAGCGCTTCAAAGCGTTCTCCGTCACACGCGCTCCTTCCACGAGCCCTGGGGCACGTCGTCACCGTACGCCGTCGCCTGCACGACGGTCGGGTGCAGAGACCGAGAGCGCCAGGCCAGGATCCCGGAGCGGACCAGCAGAGTGGCCGCGAGGGCGAGCAGCAGGGCGGAGCTGTCCTGATGGACGCCCAACAAGGTGCCGATTCCGAACAGTCCCAGCCGCAGGGCTATGCCCACACCCCAGACGGCCGCGCTGGCCTTGGTGCTCTTGCTCCACACCGAGCCGTCCGGCTCCGCCCATATCCGTGTCGTCCACCCCCACGCGGCTCCGGTGGCCAGCCCGATGAACAGCTCTGCCCCCAGCAGCAGAATCGCCTCGGTCCGATGGTGGATGTCGATCAGGCCCGGCTCCCGCAGAGCGATCACGGCCAGGACCGCGGGCACGATCCACCACCGCCTGTCCGTGCTGATCCTGCGCGTACGGAATTGGCGCGCGACGACCAGCACGACTACGGCGAGGATCACCAAGGCATTGACGAGCCCGGACATCACGACCTCCGTGGGCGAGGAAGAGCGGGTGCCGACAGCAAGCGCTGTCGACGCCTTCGACGCTACGGAAATCGGCAGCTCAGCAGATCGGAGCCGGGGTGGATCGTGGGTGGATCCGCACCCACCTCACCCCTCCACCCACGGGTGGAGCCCCCACGGCCCGCACCCACCAACCGCGGTTCTCGCCCTCGCCGCCCCTACCCTCCCCCAAGCTCTCGGCTTCGCTCGAGCAGGGGGGACCCCCATCATCCCCACTCGGGGGCTCCGCCCCCACACCCCCGCATCGGCCTGAACGGCTTCGTCCTCGAACGCCGGACTGCTGAAAATGCGCGCAGCGCCCCTTGAGGGGCGCGGGAACTGCGCGACCAGCCTCCACCCACCCGCAGCCGGCCCTCCCACGGAAGGGGCCGTGGCGGTGCGTCGCAAGCCCGTCGCTTACGCCCGGATCGAGCAGCGGCTCCCATACCCGGCCCACGCCTGATCCAGCGGCGACGGGCTCGACGCACCGCCACGGCCCCGACCCACCACAAACACCCGGCACCGGCACCGGCACCGGCACCGGCACCGGCACCGACCAGCGCAGCGCCTACGCGTCGATACGCGACCTATCCAGCGTCGCCGCAGAGCTGGAGATGAACTCCTTACGAGGAGCGACATCGTTCCCCATCAGCAGGTCAAACACCTGCTCGGACGCCTCCAGGTCGGAGATGTTGATCCGCCGCAGCGTCCGGTGGCGCGGGTCCATCGTCGTCTCCGCCAGCTGATCGGCGTCCATCTCGCCAAGACCCTTGTAACGCTGGATCGAGTCCTTGTAGCGCACGTTCTTGCGCTGCAGCTCCAGCAGCGTCTCGCGCAGCTCACGGTCCGAGTACGTGTAGACGTACTTGTCCTGGCCCTTCTTGGGCTGGCTCAGCTCGATGCGGTGCAGCGGCGGCACCGCCGCGAACACCCGCCCCGCCTCGACCATCGGCCGCATGTACCGCTGGAACAGCGTCAGCAGCAGAATCCGGATGTGCGCCCCGTCGACGTCGGCGTCGACGAGCAGGATGATCTTCCCGTACCGCGCCGCGTCGATGTCGAACGTCCGCCCCGACCCGGCCCCTATGACCTGGATGATCGCGCCGCACTCGGCGTTCTTGAGCATGTCCGTGACGGACGCCTTCTGGACGTTGAGGATCTTGCCGCGAATCGGCAGCAGCGCCTGGAACTCGGAGTTCCTGGCCAGCTTGGCGGTGCCGAGCGCGGAGTCTCCCTCGACGATGAACAGCTCGCTGCGCTCGACGTCGTCGCTGCGGCAGTCCGCGAGCTTGGCGGGCAGCGAGGAGGACTCGAGGGCGGTCTTCCGACGCTGCGCGTCCTTGTGCTGGCGGGCCGCGATCCGCGTACGCGCGGCGGCGACGGCCTTCTCCATCACGACCCGGGCCTGCGCGGCCGCGTCCCGCTTCGTGGTGGTCAGGAAGGCCTTGAGTTCGTTGGAGACCACGTTCGTCACGATCCGGCGGGCCGCCGAGGTGCCGAGGACCTCCTTGGTCTGGCCCTCGAACTGCGGCTCCGCGAGGCGCACGGTGACGACGGCGGTCAGGCCCTCCAGGGCGTCGTCCTTGACGATGTCGTCCTCGGCGACCCGCAGCAGCTTCTTGGCCCGCAGCACCTCGTTCATCGTCTTGGCGACGGCCTGTTCGAAGCCGGCGACGTGGGTGCCGCCCTTGGGCGTGGCGATGATGTTCACGAACGACTTGAGGTTCGTGTCGTAGCCGGTACCCCAGCGCAACGCCACGTCGACGCCGAGCTCACGGGTGACCTCGGTGGGCGTCATCTGCCCGTGGTCGTCGAGGACCGGGACGGTCTCCTTGAAGGTGCCCTGCCCGGAGAAGCGGAGGACGTCGCAGACGGGCTTGTCGATGGCCAGGTACTCGCAGAACTCGCTGATGCCGCCGTCGAAGCGGAAGGACTCCTCACCCTTGCTGCCGCCCTCTCCGAGCCCGTATTCGTCACGGACGACGATGGTCAGGCCGGGCACCAGGAACGCGGTCTGGCGGGCGCGCTGGTGCAGGTTCTCCAGGGAGAGCTTGGCGTCCTTGAGGAAGATCTGGCGGTCGGCCCAGTAGCGCACGCGCGTGCCGGTGCGTGTCTTGGGGATCCGCTTCAGCTTGCGCAGCCCGCTGGTCGCGTCGAAGGCGGCCTCGGGACCGTCCGCCTTGAACGCTCCCGGAGTGCCGCGACGGAAACTCACGGCATGGGTGTGGCCACCGCGGTCCACCTCGACGTCCAGACGGGCGGAGAGCGCGTTCACCACGGAGGCGCCCACGCCGTGCAGACCGCCGGAGGCCGCGTACGAGCCGCCTCCGAACTTGCCGCCCGCGTGCAGCTTGGTCATCACGACCTCGACGCCCGACATGCCGGTCTTGGGCTCCACGTCGACCGGGATGCCGCGGCCGTTGTCTCGCACCTCCACCGAGGCGTCGTCGTGCAGGATCACCTCAATGTGGTCACAGTAGCCCCCGAGGGCCTCGTCCACGGAGTTGTCGATGATCTCCCACAGGCAGTGCATAAGACCGCGGCTGTCGGTCGAGCCGATGTACATGCCGGGGCGCTTGCGTACGGCCTCGAGCCCCTCGAGGACGAGCAGGTGCCGCGCGGTGTAGTTGGAACCGTCCCGGTCTGCTCCGGTCAGCAACGCTGTGGACGGCACGGACGTGTCGGCGGTCACGCGGTTCGCTCCTCGCTGAATTTCAGATGGGACCCTTTTGGGTAAGGGGCCGGCTTCGGTCTCCGCTCAGAGGGTACCGAGGCCTGGTAGAGCCGTTGTAACGCCACCCTCGCATGAACTCAGACTAGTCCAGGCTCGCATGGGTGTTCGATCCCTCGATGGAGTGAAGTACATATCACGTTCCCTTCGAGGCATGAACCATTTAGGCTCCGGGCACGTCCTCATGAACAACCGGCAAGCCAGCCGGGGAGGACTTGACCCTGACAGACAGCGCGAACCCGTAAGACACAAAGACACGTAATACGGCTCATTCGCCGCCACCCGGCAGCAGACAGCCGCCCCGGAAGAATTTTTCGAGGAAAAGCCACGAGCGGGAACGTTTTCGGCCTGGTTGGATGTTGACCCTGGTACGACAGCTCGTCGAGCTAGAGAAGAGGCGACGTGACTACTGTTCTGACCCCCGCGAGCCCGCTGACGGCCGCTGACCGCTGCGACCGTTGCGGCGCCCAGGCATATCTGCGCGTCGTCCTCCTCAGCGGCGGTGAACTGCTCTTCTGCGCCCACCACGGACGCAAGTTTGAGCCGGAACTCAAGAAGATCGCCGCTGAGATACAGGACGAGACGGAGCGACTGACGTCGGTCCCGGCAACGTCCAACGACGAAGAGCGCTGACACTTCGCGTCAACGACGACGAGCCAGCTCTGGCAATAGGCCGGTGTACGGGCGGTCACCCCTGCTACTCGGGGTGACCGCCCGTATGCGTACCGCCTCCCGGCGGTGCAGTGCGCCACCGCCCGGAGCGGCCGCACGGTTCCGTGCGGCCGCGACGCGGACCGCGCTCACGCACTTCAATGCGCCACCGGTGCGCGCCCTTGCTGGGCACCTCTACGCGCCACCGGCCCCTATCGCTCCGGCGCTCCTCCACACGCCACTGGCCCGAACCGCGCCCGCGTACCCTCCACGCGCCACCGATTCACCCCACCCCGGCGCCCCGTGTCCCGCGATCCGCTGCGTTCCGTACCGCTTCCGCCCGTGCGGCCTCAGCGGCTCGTATCGAGCGCCCTGACGACGTCTGAGACCCGCGTGTAGACCCCGGGGCTTCCCGCCTGCCCGCAGCCGCTACCCCAGGACACGAGGCCGATCAGTCGTCCCTGGGCGACGAGCGGGCCACCGCTGTCCCCCTGGCAGGCATCCCGCCCACCCGCGACCTCCCCGGCACACACCATGGAAGCGGCTCGATAAGCCCCTTCCTCACTCCCCGGATACGCCCGCTCACAGACCGAGTCGGACAGTACGTTCACGCTCGCGGACCGCAGACTGAGCGGGTAATTGCCGATGCCTGACGTATCGCCCCAGCCGTAGACCGCGGCGGCCGTGCCGGGCGCGTACGCGGGATCCCCCGAGGGGGCCATACGGATGACCGAGCTCTGGGGCAGCGGGGAGGCGAGGGTGATCACGGCGAAGTCCCCGGCGTTCGTGGTGGCGTCGTACTGCGGGTTGACCCAGGTCTCGCGCACCGGGATCTCCTTGCCCTTGCCGGACAGCAGGTCGGTACGGTCCACGATGATCTTCAAGTCGTGGATCTGCTTCGGTGGCGCCCCCAGCACGAGCGGACTCATGCAGTGGGCCGCGGTCAGCACGAGCGACGGGCCGATCACCACGCCGCCGCAGAACTGCCCGGCCCGCGTACCTCCGAACCGGTCACGGCTGGACAGTGCCACCGTCCACGGACTCTGAGCGATGTCGACCGGATGGCCCCCGATGACGACGTCGTCGGTCGCGGCCGGGGCGGGGGATGCCAGCGGTATGAGGGCCGCGGCGGCCGCGAGGGCCAGTACTGGGGCGAAAGGACGGTGCATGCGCGTTCCTCACTCTGGGATGGTCATGGAACACCCAGAGTGATCCAGCAAGCGGCGGCGCGCACTCCATGCATGCGCCGAGGGCCCGGCTCCCCATCGGGAGTCGGGCCCTCGGCGACAGTACGGTCGAGACCTAGTCGAGGTAGTCGCGCAGCACCTGCGAACGCGACGGGTGACGCAGCTTCGACATCGTCTTGGACTCGATCTGACGGATCCGCTCACGCGTGACGCCGTACACCTTGCCGATCTCGTCGAGGGTCTTCGGCTGACCGTCGGTGAGACCGAAACGCATGGAGACGACGCCCGCCTCGCGCTCGGACAGGGTGTCGAGGACGGAGTGCAGCTGCTCCTGGAGGAGCGTGAAGCTGACCGCGTCGGCCGGGACGACGGCCTCGGAGTCCTCGATGAGGTCACCGAACTCGCTGTCACCGTCCTCGCCCAGCGGAGTGTGCAGCGAGATGGGCTCGCGGCCGTACTTCTGGACCTCGATGACCTTCTCAGGGGTCATGTCGAGTTCCTTCGCCAGCTCCTCCGGGGTGGGCTCGCGGCCCAGATCCTGGAGCATCTGACGCTGCACGCGCGCGAGCTTGTTGATGACCTCGACCATGTGCACCGGGATACGGATGGTGCGGGCCTGGTCGGCCATGGCGCGGGTGATCGCCTGACGGATCCACCAGGTGGCGTACGTGGAGAACTTGTAGCCCTTGGTGTAGTCGAACTTCTCGACCGCGCGGATCAGACCGAGGTTGCCCTCCTGGATGAGGTCCAGGAAGAGCATGCCGCGGCCGGTGTAGCGCTTGGCCAGGGAGACCACCAGACGGAGGTTGGCCTCCAGGAGGTGGTTCTTGGCGCGACGGCCGTCCTCGGCGATGATCTCCAGCTCGCGCTTGAGCTTGGGGGCGAGCTTGTCCGCGTTGGCCAGCTTGTCCTCTGCGAACAGACCGGCCTCGATGCGCTTGGCGAGCTCGACCTCCTGCTCGGCGTTGAGCAGGGGGACCTTGCCGATCTGCTTGAGGTAGTCCTTGACCGGGTCGGCGGTGGCGCCGGCCGCGGCGACCTGCTGCGCGGGCGCGTCGTCCTCGTCCTCGTCGGACAGGACGAAGCCCTGGGCGCCGTCCTCGGCGGGCTCCTCGGCACCGGGCTTGCCCGGGGTCTCCTCGACCGCCTCGTCGTCGATGAGCTCGGCGTCGTCCTTCTTGGCGGTGGTCTTCTTCGCGACGGCCTTCTTGGCGACCGTCTTCTTCGCGACGGCCTTCTTGGCGACCGTCTTCTTGGCGGCGACCTTCTTGGCGGACGCGTCCTCAGCCGGATCGTCGGCCACGGGCACTGCCGGGGCGGCTGTGGCGGCGACCTTCTTGGTGGTCACCGTCTTCGCCGCGACCGTCTTGGTGGCGGTGCGCTTGGCCGGACTCTTCGCTGCGACGCTCTTTCGGGTGCGCTTGGGCTCCGCGGCACTGACCATCAGCGTCACACCCTCTTCCTCGAGGATCTGGTTGAGGCTGCGCAGTACGTTCTTCCACTGAGTGGCCGGAATCTGGTCAGCTTCGAAGGCCCGACGCACGTCATCGCCGGCGATCTGCCCCTCAGCCTTTCCCCGCTCAATGAGCGCCATGACAGAGACGGACTCGGCGATCTCCGGCGGGAGCGTACGGGATGTGCTGGCCGACACGAACAACCTCTCGGAACGTTGGAAAACGGCTTCCGGCCCCGTCCACTGCGGACAGGAGCCGACGACCGCCGACTTGGGGATGGGTCGACGGCGCGGGCGGGAGCCGGGAGGATGCACAGCGCCGTAAACGGCGTCCGTATTCCCTCCTCGGCTGTCACCTCTTAGGTCATCGCGCAGTTCCGAAGAGCGTTACGCCCAATCTGCGTGGCCCGAGTCACACCCCGTAAGTGCCCAAAAGCGGCCAGATACGGTCAGAGGAGGTCAGCCGATGGACTCATCACCTCAAACCGATGGGTTCATCACCTCAGCCGATGGCTTGATCACCTTCATCACATCGCCGGATCCCGCCGGATCCCGGAAGGATCCGACGGGGTCCGGCGGGGGATGTTCCGCCGACCAAGCGATGCCACGAGAGGGCACACGCCCCCCGACCGCGCCGCTCTCGGGGCGCGATCAGTGCTCGCGCGGCGCGGGCACCACGCGCTCCACCTCGGGGTGAACGGCGAGCAACTGCCGCATGGCCGCCTCGGCCGCCGCGCCGTCGGCCTCGGCCAGGGCGTCGACGATCCGGCCGTGGTGCGTCAAGGAGGTCTCGTTCGGTCGGTCGCAGCCGGTGACGGGGCCGCCGGAGACCTGGAGCGCGGCCGAGACGATCCCGGAAAGGTGCTCCAGCATGCGATTGCCCGATACCTGGATGAGCAGCGAATGGAACTCCGCGTCGGCCCGCGAGAAGGTGAGCGAGTCACCCTGCGCCATGGCATGGCCCATGATCTCGACCATGTCTCCGAGGCGCTGCTGGACCTCCTCGCGCCCGTGCCCGGCGGCCAGACGCGCGGCGAGCGGCTCGATCGTCCAGCGCAGCTCGCTCAGCTCGCGCCGCTGGTCGTCGCGCTGCGGCCCGAAGGCCCGCCATTCGATGATGTCCGGGTCGAGAAGATTCCAGTCACTGACGGGGCGCACGCGCGTACCGACGTTGGGGCGGGCGCTGACCAGCCCCTTCGCCTCCAGGACGCGGAGCGACTCACGGACGACGGTACGGGAGACCTCGAACCGCTGTCCGATCTCCTCGGGGACGAGCGGGCGGTCCGCGCCCAGGTCGCCGGAGACGATCATCTGACCCAGCTGCTGGACGAGTTGGCCGTGCAGTCCGCGTCCGCGGCTGCCCGCGGCGCGCCGGCCGACGCGGCCCAGTTCCGGGTCCGCGCCCTCCCACGCGGAGGCGCCGACGCGTTCGGCACCAGGGCCCTCGGCGTAGGGGTAGCGGTCTAGTCCGCCCGGGCCGGCCAGGCCGGAGTCTGAGGAGCGGGCGGCGGTCATCATGGTGTGCGCAAGGGTACTCACGGATCATTTGTCGGCGCTGTCTCCAACTCCCTTGAGGTCTTTGGTGAAAAGCACACGAAAGGGTGATCGCTCACCGCGTCGCAATTGACGCCTTATCGGAAAGAAATGGGCGTTCTCCGGGGAGTTGTGCGCACGGCGGGAACGGAAGGGTAAGGACGGTCGTCATCGCACCCTGCTTCGCAGGGTCGTGAGCAGATACGCGCAGAGCAGAGCGGTCAGCGACAACATCAGGGCACCACCCACGGGTTGGGCGACAAGGCGCGCCCCTGCCGCGATATAGCGCTCCCCCCCGAACGGCCATTGCATCAGCAGGAGCTCGCGCAGTCGCTCGGAAAACCCGGCCGCCTTCCGCACGGACGGTCCCGCCAAGGTCTTTTGTACGAGTGGTACGACCACGACCGGGACGGCGAGCACCGCCGCAAGCCCGGCGGTGGTGGACCGGAAGATGCCCGCCGCCAGCACTCCCGCCCAGGCACAGCCCACCGTGAGGCCGATCCAACTCGCGCTCAGCGAAAGCCAGTCCGCGGGAACTCCGACGAGCTCTCGTCCGTAGACGAGATAGAGCATTTCGAGGTCGCAGCCCACCGTGAGGACAGCCAGCGCCAGCGCGGTGACCGAGGCGACGAGGAGTTTGGCGGCGAGCAGTCCCAGGCGGCGGGGGACGGTGCCGCGGTCCGCGGCCAGGGCGGGGTGGCGGAACTCCTCGCCGAAGGCGAGCGCCCCGAGCAGTCCCGCACCGAGCGCCGCGGGCGGCAGAGGGCATTCCCGCGGCCAGGCGGCCAGGAGCCGCGGTTGGGGTGTGTGACCGATTCTGGCCAGGATTACGGACAGCAGGGCGGAGGTGACCAGCACGGCGATCGCGGTGAGGTAGCCGGTGCCCACTCCGGTGGCGCGCCGCAGTTCGTAGCGCAACGGACGCAAAGGGTTCGGGGCCTGGCGTACGGCGATGAGGGGCGGGAGCTGGGGCAGGTCCCGCGCGCCCAGCGAAGCAGCCGGAGGGGTCCGCGACTCGGCCGGCCCCGGCTCGTCGGCCGTGTCCGCACCGGTCCCGGCTACGGCGGTGGCGGATTCGCCGGTCGCGGGGGCATCGACCGTGGAGGTGGAGGTCTCGGAGGCAGAGGTCATGAGGGCAGAGGTCATGGTGCCGACGGTCGCGGGGGCGAGGCCCTCGGCAGGGAGCGTGGCATGTGGCCCCATGTCGCCTGTCTCGTCGGCGAGTTGGTGTACGAGGATGCCGTGCCGGAAGGCGGTCTCGCCGATGTCGGCGCAGGTGCTGCCGTACACCGAGAGCCGGTTGCCGTCCTCGCGCACGACCTCGACTGAACGCTGCGCGGCGCGGGCCTCCTTGGTGAGCAGGGCGCCGAGGCGGACGGCGTGCGGACTGCGGACGGCGACCCGGGGACGGAGCCGGGTGCGGGCGAAGTCCGCGGCTTCCTGGTCGGCGACGAGCCGGCCTCCCTCCAGCGTGATGACCTGGTCGGCCGTCCGAGCGGCTTCCTTGGGGTCGTCCGTGCTGAACAGAACGGTGCCGCCGTGGGCCGCGTGCGCCCGCAGAATCCCGTGCAGCCAGCGACCTTCGGTGATGGAGAGACCGCCGGCGGGATCGTCGAGGACGAGGGTGTGCGGATCGGACAGCAGCGCACAGGCCAGGCCCAGGCGGCGGTCCATGCCGTGCGACAAGGTGCCCAGGCGCTCGTCGCGCAGGCTCGCGAGCCCGACGGCTTCGATCACTTCGTCGACGCGCCGAATCGGGACACCGACGGCCGCGCACACCATGCCGAGCTGCCCGCGGACCGTACGCGCGGGATGGCCCGGCACCTCGCCCAGGAGCACACCGACCTCACGCGAGGGATGGGCGATCCGGTGCAATGGACGGCCTCTGAAGTAGGTGGTTCCGCGTCCCCGCTGGAGTTCGAGCATGAGCCTCAGCGCCGTCGTCTTGCCCGCGCCCGGGGCTCCGAGGAGCGCTGTGACGCGGCCCGAGCGCGCCTCGAAGGACACGTCGTCGACGGCGGGGGGAAGCTCCTTGCGGGGGTTGCTGGTCAATCCGATGGCCTGGATCACTCACAGCAAGATAGCGTGACATTTACGGTTTTTCGGGCATCTTGCGGCTCATTCGAGGCAGCTCTCCCCACTCTTTCGGGGCGACACGCCCCTGTGAGTCGATCCGCCCTCGTCAGACCTCGGGGCGCAGCATCGGCGGATTGAGCAATGTGGCACCGCCGGCGCGGAACAGCTGCGCGGGTCGGCCGCCCTGGCGCGTGGTCGTACCGCCCGTGGGCACGAGGAACCCCGGAGTGCCCGTCACCTTGCGGTGGAAATTGCGCGGGTCGAGTGCCACCCCCCACACAGCCTCGTACACGCGGCGCAGCTCTCCGACGGTGAACTCGGACGGGCAGAAGGCGGTGGCCAACGACGAGTACTCGATCTTGGACCGGGCGCGTTCCACCCCGTCCGAGAGGATCTGGGCGTGGTCGAAGGCGAGGGGGGCCGCCTGCTCTCCGTCGCGGCCGTAACCGCCCTGCTGCAGCAACTCCTCCACGGGCGCCCAGCGCGCGCTGTTGGCGTCGCCTCCGGCCCTGGGCGCGGGCAGATCGGGGGCCAGCGCGAGATGGGCGACGCTGACCACCCTCATCCGCGGGTCGCGCTTGGGGTCACCGTAGGTCGCCAGCTGTTCCAGGTGCGCGCCGTTGTCCTGTGCCGGGGCCGACGGGTCGTGGGCGCGCAGCCCGGTCTCCTCGACCAGCTCTCGCGCGGCCGCCTGTGCCAGGTCCTCGTCGGGCCGTACGAAGCCGCCCGGAAGCGCCCACCGTCCCTGGAAAGGCTGTTCCCCCCTCCGTACCGCCAGCGCACACAGGGCATGGCGACGCACGGTCAGCACGACCAGGTCCACGGTCACGGCAAAGGGCGGAAAGGCCGACGGGTCGTAGGGCATGCCGCGATCATAGTCGTCTGCCTGACGATAAACACGCCCTTCGCCAGTCGCTTCCGCTGATGATCCACTTACGTCCTGTACGGGTCCCACCGGCCGCTGCCGGTCGCCGCTCGAGGCCGCGTCGCGCAAGGTCACACCCCCAACTGCAGTCCGCCGGCCGCCTCCTCCACCATCGCGAGACCGAGTCTGCTGACACGCACGGAGAACGGGGCGCCCGCGATCCGCAGTCCCGTCAGTCCGATCTCGCCCAGCGGCGCACTACTGACCGGGCGCAGCGTCACCGTCCTGGCCGGGGCGTCGGGGCGGATGCCCGCGAGGGAGGTGAGGAGCAGCACCCCGGCGGCCGCCGCCGTGGCCGCAGGCCGACAGGCGGCGGGGTGCGGGAGCGGGGCACCGCCTTCCGTGCGCTGCTCTCCCGCATACATCTCGGGCAGCCGGTGTCCGAAGGTCTCGGCCGCCGCCAGCAGGCCCCGGAACAGAGCGCTCGCCTCCTTCTCGTAGCCCGCGGTGACCAGACCGGTGACGGCGATCGCGGTCTCCTGGACGCGCACGGCGCCGCCGCGGTGTCCGAAGGGGTTGTACGCCGTCTCCTTGGCGCCCAGGCTGCGCAGACCCCAGCCGGAGTCCATGGCCGGGCCGCCGAGCAGCCGTGCGAGCTGCTCGGTCTGCACCTTGTCGAGCAGGCCCGGGGCGAACATGCCGGAGCCGAGCAGTCCCGTGTCGAGGAGGTGGGCGGTGCTCGCGCCGAGGTGGGGTACGAGCCGCCCGTCCGGGGCCCGGGCGGCCGCCGGTCTGCCACCTCCCCGGTCCTCGGCCCAGAAGTCCCCGCGGAACTCGGTCCGCATCTCCTGGGCCCACTGCACCAGTCCCTCGCCACCCGGCCGTCCGTGCGCGTCGAGCAGATCGGCGCCCAGCAGCGCCGCGCGGTGGGCATGCGCCTGCGTCTCGCAGCGGAACGGCCCGCCGGGGTGCGGGTCGGGCAGATAGGTGCCGTCACCGACGGTGGTCCGCAGCCAGGCGAGGCACCGCTCGGCCGCGGGCAGCAGTTCCTCGGTCTCCTGCTCCGGAAGTCCCCAGCGCCGGGCCTCCGCGAGCAGTACGGGGAACAGCAGGGTCGCCTCGGTGGCCGTGCAGCTCGGAGGCAGGTGCGGGCCCGCGTCCCGGCGCGGGCCGGGGATCAGGCCGGACTGCGCTCCCGGGCCCGCGATTTGGGTGCGGGCGAGGGTCCGCAGCGTGCCCACGGCGAGCCGGGTGCCGAGTGGCAGTGTCATCCGGGCCGCGACCAGTGCCTCGGCCGGCGCCAGGCCGCATCGCCACGGCGCCCCCGCCGCGAGGTACGTGTCCGACGGGTGGGCGGCATCGCGCAGCAGTAGCGCCTGGAGGTCCTCGACGCAGGTGTCCATAAACGCCTGGACCCTGGGGTCGTCACCGGTGGCCCGGGCGGCGGTGAACGGGCTCGTGGCGCCGCGGCCGACGGCTCTGGCCGGCCCCGCACCGCCCGGTCGCACCCGCAGCTCCACGCTCCGGGTGCCACCGGGTGGCAGTTCGAGCTCCCAGCGGAGCAGGCCCGCGGAGGCCAGGGCGTCGGCGGGCGGTGGGTCGGCGGCGACGATCGAGCTCCCGGTGGCACAGGACCATCGCAGGCCCGAGTCGTGGACGCTGGCGGGCAGTTCGGGCCCGGCTCGGCCCGAGGCGACGGAGCCGAGCTCCGCGAGATCCGTACCGAGGGCGACCTCGACGGGCACGCGCAGGGCGCGGGGGGAGGCGCTGCGCAGAGTGATCCGCTCCGTGCCGTCCGCGTCGCGCGTCCGCTCCACGACCACGTCGGGATCCGGGCCGCCGTCGGCGGAGGCGCGCACCGTCCCGACGAAGCGGGCCCGGTCCGCGGCGACCATCCGGGCCTGTACGGCCAGTGGTTCGCGCCCTGCCACTCGAACCTGGCAGCGGGACAGCATCCGGCGGCCCGCGCGGTAGAACCCCTCCAGCCCGCGGCCGGTCAGCTGCCCCTGGTCCGTGGAGATCGCCAGTCCCGGCAGCGCGACGCAGATCAGGGCGTTGTGCACGGGCGGCAGGTCCGTGGTCCGGCGCGGCCCAGGAAGCGGGGTGTGACGAGCCGTCGGACCGCCCGGCCCCGCGAAGGGGCTCAAAGCGCTCTCGACTCCCGCGAAGGGCACCTGCGAACCGGCGCGACGTGGGAAGGCCTGAGCGGGCCCGCGCACCGGCGGGAGGGCGCCGTCGGGATCGGAGGGTGGAATGGGCAGGGGCATGCGGCTTCCTTGGTCAGTGCGCCTGGGGCACGCTCGGCGCCGGGTGGGGGGATCCGGAGGGGCGAGGGCGTTCGGCGGCGCGGCCCGGCCACGGGTACCGCCACGCAGGTGAACGGAACGGCCCTGTCCGGAGTCACGCCCTGGGCCGGGCAAGCCGACCGAATGGCGGTGGGATGGCCGGTGGGGCGTGCCGCGGGCGGCTGATACGGGGACGGTGGGGGCCAGGGGTTCGGGCTTGGAGATCGCGGGCGCGCCCCGGCCCGCTCGTGCCGCGCGGGCCGGGGCGTGCCGCCGCGTCGAGTGGATGTCATCCGGTGCCGGGGGCCGTGTCACCCGAACCGATAATCGTCGATCCGCCCAGCTCCCCACGCTCACGTCTCCTCCCCCACAGCCCGCCGACCGCCCTTGCGACGGGCACGTGCCCTTTCGCTCGTCGACTCAGGCCCGCGCCCCGGCCCCTCCCCGCCGGGCACGGCCTCATCAGCGGGCCGACGCCGGCTACCCGCCCCGGGGTGACGCCCGCTTCCGCGCGGTGCCCCGATCCCCGCCGTGCGTGCCCTGCGCCGGCGTCGGTTCGAGGTGCCCGGCGACTCGGCGTCGTCGCGCGGTGCCGAGCGATCGGGACCCGCCGGCAGTTCCGCTTCCGCCCCTGTCCGGCCGGTGCGCTCCGCGCGCAGGCAGCGGCGGATCGACTCCGGGTTGAGGCCCTCGTTGCACGCCTGGTGCAGGAGACGGGCGAAGAGGTAGTCGGGATCGGCACCGAGTGCCATGGCCAGGGCCTCGCGAGCCTCCAGTTCGTCACCGGTCGACCAGGCGACCCACCCGGCGAGGGTGAGGGGTGCCGCCGCATGCTCGCCGTAGGGGCCGACGCAGCGGCGGGCCAGCGCCCGCCAGAGGCGCAGGGCCGGGCCGGCCTCGTCACCCTCCATCCACTCGGCGGCGCGGTCGCGGGTTGCGCGGTCCTGAAGTCCGAGGATCAGGGTGGCGGCCTCGTCGTGCTCCAGAAGGCCGTCGTCGCGGAGGTCCGCCGGGCGCGTGCCGGATACGGGTGGAGCGTCGGCGAACCGCTTCATGATCTGCCGGGCCAGTCCGAGGGTCTCCTCGGCCACCTCCGCACGGCCCTCGCCGTCGAGGATCCTGGGAACCAGGGCCATGCTCGCCGTGTCGAGCGCGGCCTGCTGCTCACCTGCGGCCGCGCCTTCCCACGAAATGAACCGGGCGATGAATTCCCTCAGCGATCCGCGCACTTGGAGGCCGGCGTAAGTCGCGGCGGCGGCAAGGACTGAGGTGCCGGGCAGTCCCATCGGATGCCCCTCGGACGAACAACACCCCTGGCCGGGGCAGCAGTACGACCAGAAGCGGCCGCCGGAGATGCACAGGGCCTCGACGACGGGGACGTCGAGGCGACCGCAGGCCGTGCGCAGAAACTGCGCGAGCGGCCGCAGACGTTCCATGACGTCCCGTCCCGACCCTCCGGTCTCCGGCTCCTGGCAGAGGTAGGCGACCATGCTCTCGGGCCGGGCCCCTCTGCGCTCGCTTCCCGTCACCAGTCCTTGTGCGAGCTGAGCGGCGACGGACGGCCAGTCGTCCGCGTGGGCCGGGATGCCGAGCCGTGCCCGCCCCCCGAAACGGCCGCGCCTCTCTCCGTCGTGCAGGGCGACCAGCACGATGCTGTCCTCGGGCCGGTATCCGAGCAGGTAGGGCAGGGCATCGGCCAGTTCGGCCGGTGTGCGCAGGGTCACCTGGTGCTGCCCGGGCAGGTCGTGCCCATCGTGCTCGCCCCGCCCGCTGCGCCGCGGCGCGTGGCCCGCGCCGTCTCCCCCGTGCCGACCGCGCCCGCTGATGTCATTGTCACCGGACGTGCCGGCGGCTTCGCTGTGATTCGTCATGCCGTGACCATCCCGCGGATCTTGAAATTCCGCTTTGCCCTGTGGATAACCCTGGCCATGACCACGACATGACTTGTCCACAACCCGGCGGCCTCGTTCGCGCGATGTCCGACCCATCGGGTTGCATGGGGCCATGAGCAACGACGACCCACGCCCCCCGACCAACACGGACCCACCCAACGCCGACCTGCGCGGCGCGGCCGATGCCGTACTCGCCCGCCTCGTCGGCGCCCCGGCGGGCGAGGCCCGGCTGCGCGAGGACCAGTGGCGCGCCATCGAGGCCCTGGTGGCCGACAAGCGCAGAGCCCTCGTCGTGCAGCGCACGGGCTGGGGCAAGTCCGCCGTGTACTTCGTCGCCACCGCGCTGCTGCGCGAGCGGGGCGCCGGGCCCACGGTCATCGTCTCGCCGCTCCTCGCCCTCATGCGCAACCAGGTGGAGGCGGCCGCCCGCGCCGGTATCCACGCTCGGAGCATCAACTCGTCGAACACGGAGGAGTGGGAGACGATCCAGGCCGAAGTGGCCGCTAGCGAGGTCGACGTGCTCCTGGTGAGCCCTGAGCGGCTCAACAATCCCGACTTCCGCGATCAGGTGCTGCCCAAGCTCGCCGCTGCGACCGGCCTGCTCGTGGTCGACGAGGCACACTGCATCTCCGACTGGGGGCACGACTTCCGGCCGGACTACCGCAGGCTGCGCACGATGCTCGCCGATCTCCCGCCGGGCGTCCCCGTCCTGGCCACCACCGCGACCGCCAACGCCCGCGTGACGGCCGATGTGGCCGAGCAGCTGGGCACCGGCGCCAGCACCGACGCGCTCGTCCTGCGCGGTCCGCTGGACCGGGAGAGCCTGAGTCTCGGCGTGCTGCGGCTGCCGGACGCCGCCCACCGGATGGCCTGGCTCGCCGAGCACCTGAGCGACCTGCCGGGCTCGGGCATCATCTACACGCTCACCGTGGCCGCCGCCGAGGAGGTCACCGCGTTCCTGCGCCAGAGCGGGCACACCGTCGCCTCGTACACCGGAAAGACGGAGAACGCGGACCGCCAGCAGGCCGAGGAGGACCTCCTCGCCAACCGCGTCAAGGCCCTGGTCGCCACATCCGCGCTGGGCATGGGCTTCGACAAGCCCGACCTCGGATTCGTGGTGCACCTGGGCTCCCCCTCCTCCCCCATCGCGTACTACCAGCAGGTGGGGCGAGCGGGCCGCGGGGTGAAGCATGCCGAGGTGCTCCTCCTGCCGGGCAAGGAGGACCAGGCGATCTGGGAGTACTTCGCGTCGATCGCCTTCCCTCCGGAGGAGCAGGTGCGCCGGACCCTGGATGTCCTGGCCCGCGCCGAAAGGCCGCTCTCGCTGCCCGCCCTCGAACCCCTGGTGGAGCTGCGCAGGTCCCGTCTGGAGACGATGCTCAAGGTGCTCGACGTGGACGGCGCGGTGCGGCGCGTCCAGGGCGGCTGGATCTCCACGGGCATGCCCTGGACGTACGACACCGAGCGCTATGCCTGGGTCGCCAAGCAGCGGGCCGCCGAGCAGCAGGCGATGCGCGACTACGTGTCGACCACCGGCTGCCGGATGGAGTTTCTGCGGCGCCAGCTCGACGACGAGCTGGCGAAGCCGTGCGGGCGCTGCGACAGCTGTGCGGGAGCCCGGTTCGAGGCGTCCGTGTCCCCCACCGCGCTCGACGCGGCCAACGGCGAGCTGGGCCGCGCCGGTGTCGACGTCGACCCCCGCAAGATGTGGCCGACGGGCCTGCCGGCCGTCGGCGTCGACCTGAAGGGGCGAATCCCGGCGGGCGAACAGGCCGCACCGGGGCGCGCCTTGGGGCGGCTCTCGGACATCGGCTGGGGCAACCGGCTGCGGCCGATGCTCACACCCCAGGCACCGGACGGACCCGTGCCGGACGATGTGGCGAAGGCCGTGGTCGGCGTCCTGACCGACTGGGCGAAGGGGCCCGGCGGCTGGGCCTCCGGGCGGCCCGACGCGCAGCCGCGCCCGGTCGGCGTCGTCACCATGGCCTCGCGCCGGCGTCCACAGTTGATCCAGTCGCTGGGCGCGCGGATCGCGGAGGTCGGCCGACTGCCGCTGCTGGGGTCCGTGGAGTACGTGGGCGAGGCCGTCTCACAGGTCCACCGGAGCAACAGCGCCCAGCGGCTCAAGGCACTCGACGGGGCACTGGCCGTGCCGCCCGCGCTGGCGGCCGCCCTCAAGGAAGCAGGCGGTCCCGTGCTGCTCGTGGACGACGCCACCGAGACGGGCTGGACGCTCGCGGTCGCCGCGCGCATGCTGCGACGATCCGGGGCGCAGGGGGTGTTGCCGCTGGTCCTGGCCGTACAGGCGTGAACCATGTGTCGCCATCAAGAACAGCGGGCAGGGATATACACGACGTATAGCCGGAAAACGGTCGGTGGCCCCAATTGCTCGTTGCCGCAACCAAGTTCGGCAGGAAGAATTGAGGTCCGCTCCCCGTACGGCTCGCCCGTGATCCGGTAGGGCTCTGCTGCGGCGTGCGCTCCCCCAAGTCCGACCCCGCCCGCTGTGTGGGCGCGTAGCCGAAGGGAGGACCGTGACCTTCGGATTCGCTCCGTCCTCGGCGGCATCCATGTCGACGTCAGCCGATCTGTCCGCCGCTTCCGCCAACCCACTGACCCGTATGCTCGAACCCGCCGAATGGGCCGCTGCGGGGATTCCGCTGCTGCGCAATCCCCGGGAGGTCGTCAGCGGATTGCACGCACGGCACCGGCCGAGACCCACGACCGCCATCGTGGCCGTCCTCGACGCGGACGAGCGGCTGCGGGCGAGCGCCTCGTTCACCCGGCGGTCGGCTCCGGCCGACGGCTGGATGTTCCGCAACTCCCTGCTGGCGCAGCTGCGCCGGGTGATCCCGCACGACCTGCGGCGCCGCACCCCGGTACGCACGGCGGTGCTGCTCTACTGCCGCGAGGGCGACGCACGTTGGACCGAGGAGGACGGGGCGTGGATGTGGGGGCTGCGGGACGCCTGCACCCTGCACGGGCTGCGCTGCGGGGCGTACATCACGCTGACGCACGACGGCTGGCAGGTACTCGGCGAGGGCCGTGGCGGACGCCGTCCGAGCGCGGACTCCCCACCTGAGTCCTTCGCCCTGACCGAGGCACCACCGCCGCTCCCACGGACCGGGGGCGCCGCGTCGGAGGTGCTGCGCCGGGCGGCCGCCCGCTGAGTCTGCCGCGGCCGCGCGGCGTCGGCGCCCGCCCAGGTACCGGCCCGCCTTGGGGCCCCTGAGGGGCACTCGTCCCCGCGGCCCGGGTACGTCCGCCCGCGCCGTGGTGGCCCCCGCGGCGCGCGGGACGGGCGGGGGCAGTGCCGTAGCGCTTGCGCCCGATCCAGCGGTGTACGCGCACCTCCGGAACGCCCGTAGTGACCGCTTGCTTTCCGAGGCCATGGTGGCGGCGGTGGGCGTCTCCGTGGGCGGGGTGTCTCTTCGGTGTACGCCATCGCCGGACGGCCTGGTGGCCGTCCGCGGGACTGCAGGCACACGGACTCCGTGCACACGCACTACACGCGCGCGGTCCTCGGGCACACAAGCTCCAGGCACGACGAAACGACCGCCGTACAGGTGGCGCCGTGGTGGCACCACCATCACGCCCGAGACATCACCCCGACCGCTGCCCGAGCGAATCCCGGACGGTGTCCGGGATTCGTTCAGACTCCGGCGCCCAGCACCGAGTTGATCTGCTGCGGGTCGCCGCAGACGATCAACAGGGCGCCGGCCCGGCCGAGGGCCAGGGGCAGGGCGGTGGCGGCGGCAGCGTCGGAACCGCCGTTGACGGCGACCACGACCACGGGACGGGACGCGGCCCGGCCCGCGGCGGAGGCGTCGGCGTAGAAGACGTCGTCGCCCGCGTCGTGCTGCGCCCAGTAGGCGGCTTCGCCGAAGGAGAGTTCGTGCGCGGCCCACGGGTGCGGTTCGCCGGTGGTGATCACCAGCACCTCACCGGGGGCTCGGCCCGACTCCAACAGCAGGTCGACCGCTTCTTCGGCGGCGTCCAGCGCGCCCTCGGCCGAGGCCGGGATCAGCTGGATCTGTGGGGTGGCGGCAGCGGGCGCGGCCGCCGGGGCGGATGACCCCGGCGTGGCCACGACCGGCTCACGCGGGGTGCGTTGGGCCGGCATCGGCCGGACAGGTCCCGGACGTCCGGGACGCGGCGGAGCCGCGGGACGGGGACCGGGTACGGGACGGGGGGTCGGCGCGGTGCGGCCACTGGCCGGAGTCGCGCGGGGACCCTGGGCACTCTCGTGAATCTGAGGCTCCTCGGGAATGAGAGGCATGAGCTGATATTTATCAAACGCCGGTGCGACTCGCGTCGGCGGGTGGCACATGAGTGCGAGCGGAACCGTCAGAAATCGAAGCCGAGCTGACCTTCGATCTCCGGACCGCTTCCGTCCGCCCAGCTGCGGACCTTCTTGAGGTGCCGCCACTGGGGCAGCGCATCAAGATACGCCCATGACAGCCGGTGGTACGGAGTGGGGCCCCGTTCCTCCAGTGCGGCCTTGTGCACCGGAGACGGATACCCGGCGTTGGCCGCAAAACCGAAGTCTGCATGGTCGACACCCAGTTCGGCCATCATTTTGTCGCGCTGAACCTTGGCGATCACCGAGGCCGCCGCGACGGCCACGCAGGACTGGTCACCCTTGATCACCGTGCGAACCCGCCACGGCGACCCGAGGTAGTCGTGCTTCCCATCGAGGATGACCGCGTCGGGGCGGACGGGCAAGGCCTCCAGGGCCCGCACCGCGGCCAGGCGCAGCGCGGCCGTCATCCCCAGGTCGTCGATCTCCTCGGGGGAGGCATGCCCCAGGGCGTACGACGTCACCCATTTCTCCAGCTCCGCGGCCATCACGGTACGGCGTTTGACGGTGAGGAGTTTGGAGTCGGTGAGGCCCTCGGGCGGACGGCGCAGTCCCGTGACGGCGGCGCAGACGGTGACCGGGCCGGCCCACGCACCGCGGCCCACCTCGTCGACACCGGCAATGATCTTCGCTCCGGTCGTGGCGCGGAGGGAGCGCTCGACGGTGTGAGTAGGTGGTTCGTACGGCATGGCGACCTCAGCCTACGCCGCCCCGAACCCCTCGCGACACCCAGGTTTCCCTGAGCGACCCCAGCCCCGGTACCGACACGAACCAGTCACCCTACGATCCACGGATTCAGGCCCCGGCCGCCCGCGGATCAGCCCCCGTCCGTCGCAGCAGCGGGACCATCAGCTGATCGATCATCTCCTCCAGATCGCGCTCACTCCATTCGCTCGCGCACACCTTTGAGCGATACATCATCATCGCCGGAATGACGTCGAAGACGTAGGCGTTCGCGGCGTCCGGTCGGACCTCTTCCCGCTCGATTCCGCGGTGAACGATCTCTCGCAGCAGATGCTTGGTCGGCTCGACGACCCCTCCGATGATCAGACTCTGAAAGCGTTCCGCCTGCGCCACATCGCATTCGTGAAGCACTGAGCGCAGTGCGAATCCGGGCTGCGAGTACATCGCCTCACGTACCTGTCGGCACAGTTCCAGCAGGTCGTCCCGGACGCTTCCGAGGTCGGGGGCCTGCGTCAGGCTCGGCAGTCCGGCCTTCAGCGCGTCCGCGACGAGGTCCTCCTTGGACGGCCAGCGGCGGTAGACCGCGGCCTTGCCGGTCTGGGCCCGGGCGGCGACGCCCTCCATCGTGAGGCCGTTCCAGCCGACCGTGCTGAGCTGCTCGAGCGCGGCGTCGAGGATCGCGCGTTCGAGCACGGCACCGCGTCGACGCAGGGAGGCCGCCTGAGCGGGAGCGGCCGTCCAACGCGAAGTAACCATCTGAGTGTCTCCGTTGTGCATGGGGGAGCGGGGAGTTCGGGGAGGGCGAGCGGTCAAGTGGCGACACACGGCGGCGACTTCAGTGAACGCTTGCGTTCACTGTCGGGGACTCACTACCGTTGACGCAACAGTGAACGCGAGCGTTCACTAACGCACTTGTGGGGGACCCATAGTGACAACCTCTCAAACCTCTCAGTTGATCCAGGAATCAAAGCCAGGAGCGGCCCGCCGGGAGGGGCATCCCGGCATCGCACTCGCCGTCATCGCGGCCTGCCAACTCATGGTGGTCCTCGACTCGACGATTGTGAACATCGCCCTCCCGCACATTCAAGACGCGCTCAAATTCAGCACGACCGACCTGACCTGGGTGATCAGCGCGTACACCCTCACCTTCGGTGGCCTGCTCCTGCTCGGCGGCCGCGCGGGTGACATCCTCGGTCGGCGCCGGGTCTTCATGACCGGCATCATGCTGTTCACGCTCGCCTCGCTGCTCGGTGGACTCGCCCAGGAACCCTGGCAGTTGCTGGCCGCGCGAGCCCTCCAGGGCGTGGGTGGCGCGATAGCGTCGCCCACCGCGCTGGCACTCATCACCACCACCTTCCCCGAGGGCCCGGCACGGAACCGGGCCTTCGCCGTCTTCGCCGCGGTCTCCGCGGGCGGCGGCGCCATCGGGCTCCTGGCGGGCGGCATGCTCACCGAGTGGCTCGACTGGCGCTGGGTGCTCTTCGTGAACGTGCCCATCGGTGTGCTGATCACCGTGCTCGCCCCGATGTACATCAACGAGTCCGAGCGCCATCCGGGGCGCTTCGACGTCGCGGGCGCGCTCACCTCGACGGCCGGTATGGCCTCGCTGGTGTACGGGTTCATCCGCGCCTCGGAGGAGGGCTGGCGCGACAGCCTCACGATCGGGTCCTTCGCCACGGCGCTGGTCCTGTTGCTGGGCTTCGCGTTCATCGAGACCCGGGCGAAGGAACCGATCACCCCGCTGAAGATGTTCGGCGACCGCAACCGCTCCGGCACATACATGATCATGCTCAGTCTGGCCGCGGCGATGTTCGGGATGTTCTTCTTCATCGTCCTGTTCGTGCAGAACGTACTGGGCTACAGCCCGATCCAGGCCGGTCTGGCGTTCCTGCCCGTGACGGCGGCGATCGGCATCGGAGCAGGGCTGTCGCAGCGGTTCCTGCCGGTCCTCGGGCCCAAGCCGTTCATGGTCGTCGGCTCCGCCCTCGTCGCGCTCGGGCTCGGCTGGCTGACCTTCATGAGCCCCGACAGCACGTACGTCGGCGGGGTGCTCGGCCCGATGCTGCTCTTCGCCTTCGGTATGGGCCTGAACTTCGTGACACTGACCCTGACCGCGGTCTCCGGTGTCGCCCAGCACGAAGCGGGCGCCGCGTCCGGACTCCTCAACGTCACCCAGCAGGTGGGCGGTTCGCTCGGTCTGTCCATCCTGACCACGGTCTTCGGCTCGGCCAGCCGGGACGAGGCGGAGAAACAGCTGCCGAAGTTCCTGGCGAACGCCTCGCCCGAGCAGAAGGCGGAGTTCGCCAAGACCCACCAGCTGCCCGCTCCGTGGGGCCACGACGTGCTCGCCCAGGGCATCTCGACCGCCTTCGTCCCGGCCGTCGCGATGGCGGTACTGGCCCTGGCCACGGCCGCACTCGTGATCCGGGTCCGCAAGAGCGACCTGGAGGCCCTCGCGGGCACGGCGGGGCCCGCCGGAGGCTGAGGCGGGGGCTGCGGAGGGGCCGGGCCCCGGTCCGAGCAACAGACAGCTCGGACCGCGGTCCGGTCATACGCGGCGGGACGGCACCCCGGGGCCCAGCCTTGCAGGCAGTTGTACGGCACCGGGGCGGGCCTTGAGGACGTACGGCACGGGGTCCGGGCCTCGCGGTCAGCTGTACGGCGGCGAGGAAGGACCGTCAGGCCGGTGTACGGCATCGCAGGCGGCCCGGCAGGCCACCGCTGTACGGCGCCGACGACCAACCCCATGCGACGCGCCACCACGAGCCGCCGGACGCCCGGAGCCGTACCCGTGCCGCGTGAGGCCCACCCGGCCCCTGCCGGAGCACCGCGTTGCGCAGGGACTCCCCGGCGTCACGAACCGTCCCCGCGGCCTAAGCCCCCGCCCGCACCCAACCCGGCAGGCTCTCCGTCCGCTCCACCCACTCCCCCGGCGGCGCCCCCGCCTTGCCCGCGGCGATCACACCGCCGACGATGGCGCAGGTCGTGTCCATGTCGCCGCCCACCTGGGCGGTCGACCAGAAGCCCTCTTCGTAGTCACCCAGGGCCCGGGCCGCGGACCAGAGTGCGAAGGGCACCGTGTCGTGCGCCGTCGTACGCCGCCCACAGCCCAGTACGGCGGCGACCGTCGCGGTGTCCCCGTAGTCGAGCATGTCGCGAGCGCGCCGCAGACCGGCTCCCACAGCGCTGCGCGGGACGAGCGCGACGACGCCGTCGAGCAGCGCCTCGGCACTCGGCGGGCTCGCCGGGTCGGCCGCCAGGGCGGCGGCCGCGGCGACGGCCATGGCGCCCACGACGGCCTCGCGGTGCTGGTGGGTGGTGTATGCCGAGATCTCCGCCTGGTGGACCGCCTGCTCCGGGTCATCCGCGTACCAGGCCCCCAGGGGGGCGATCCGCATCGCGGCGCCGTTGCCCCACGAGCCCTGTCCCTTGAAGAGGGCGGACGCCAGCTCCCGCCAGTCGCCCCCCTCCTGGATCTGCCGCAGCAGCCGGTTGACCGCGGGGCCATAGCCCCGGTCGACGTCGTGGTGCTCGGCGAAGGAGCCGGCCAGCGCGTCCTGGTCGATGCGGCGGTGCCGGGCCAGAACGGCCACTACGGAGGAGGCCATTTCGGTGTCGTCCGTCCACTGCCAGGGGCCGGACGGCAGCTCGCGTCGCTTGAGCAGCGGGTAGTTCACGGGCACGAAGAACCGCGAGCCCAGCGCGTCCCCCACCGCGAGTCCACGCAGGCTGGCCAGGGCGCGGTCCAGGCGTCCGCCGGGAGAGGAATCAGAGGTCATCGCCCTGCCACTCTATCCCGGCGTCCCCGTACGACTCGGGTTCACACCAGCGTTCGAACGGACGGTCAAGCGTGTACCTCCCGTCGTCACCGAGGACGAGCATCCGCATCTCGGCGTTCCCCGGATTCGACAGCGATTCGAACTCCGCGACCGTCCAGTGGAACCAGCGCATGCAGAACAGGCGCATGGCAAGACCGTGGGTCACCAGGAGCACGTTCGTCGGGTGGTCGGGGGCCTCGAAGCTCCGGTAGAGGCTCTCCAGGAAGCCGCCGACCCGGTCGTAGACGTCAGCGCCGGACTCGCCCTGCGCGAAGCGGTAGAAGAAGTGCCCGTACGCGTCCCGGTAGGCCTTCTGGAGGCGTACGTCGTCGCGGTCCTGCCAGTTGCCCCAGTCCTGCTCGCGCAGCCGAGGCTCCTCGCGCACCCGTATGAGCCCGGGGTCCAGGTGGAAGGCGCGGAGCGTCTCGTGCGTACGGCGGTACGGAGACACGTAAACGCTTACGCGCTCTCGCCCGAAGACTTCCCGCAACCGTTTTCCCGTCTCCTCCGCCTGCTGCCACCCCTTCTCGGTGAGCGCCAGAGCGTGGTCGGGCTCGCGTTCATAAACGGTGTCATCGGCGTTGCCCGCTGACTCGCCGTGCCGGACAAGGACGATACGCCGTGGTCGAACCATGCCAAGACCCTAAAACGGCTGACGGCCGATCGAGCACTCGTACGGGCTCCATACGGCGTAGGTCACATGTTCTCCGCGCAGATCACACCCGCGGACGGCACTCCGGTCAGACCGTCCACGAGGGCTCCAGCGCCACTATGTCGCCGGTCAGGGCCGCGACATCGGCCTCCGTCTGGGCACGCAGCGCGAGCCGTTCCACGCGCTCGGCCCGGTATTTACCGTGTTCGGCGGCCGACTGCCACATGGACAGGATCAGGAACTCATGGCCCGGGGCCTCACCGAACAGGCCCCGCACCATGCCGGGCGAGCCCGCCATCGCGGGGTTCCAGACCTTCTCCTGCATCAGCGCGAAGTGTTCGGCCCGTTCCTCGTGGATGCGGCAGTGGGCAACCCGCAACAGGTCGGCGTCCGTGAAGCGCGGCTCGAAGCCGGTCTTCACATCGAACCGGTGATCGAAGAGTTTGGCCTGCGAGTCCTTGAAGGTCCCCGACTGGGCAGCCGCGAGCCGGTCGTGAGAACGGGCCATGAAGGAGTCGTAGAAGGCACGGCTCTCCCAGAAGGCGAAGATGTGCGCCACCCCGGGCCGCCCCCGGCTCCAGCCCCCGCCCTGCCCCCGGAATCCCGGCTCACCCAGCAGCCCCGCCCACTTTCGCTGCCCCCGCTCGAAACCGCGGCGGTCCACCACGGTGCAGCGAATCCACTTGACCAGCACCGCGCCATCGTAAGGCCACGGAGCGTGGCGCCGGTCACGCTCCGGCAGAGTGCACCCGCGCGAGCGCCCCCGCGCGCGTGGCACGATGGACAACAGGCCTTGACAACAGAGCAGTTGGGGGCTGAAGAAGATGGGGACGGGGAGGGGGAGATCCAATGACCGGTCTCAACAAGGGCATCCGCAAGGTCGAGCTCGCGGTGAAATGGGACCCGAGTCCCGTCGGCGAGCCCGCGACCGACCTCGACATCATCGCGGCGACGTACGTGGCCGCCGATCCGTACGGAAGTCCCGCCTATGTGGTGCACTTCGACAGCCGCTCGCCGGACGGCACCATCTACCTGAACCGGGACAGCAAGGACGGCAAGGGCTTCGGCTGGGACGAGGTCATGACGCTGGAACTCGACCGCCTCAACAGCGGCTACACGCGTGTGGTGGTGGGCGTACTCATCCAGCAGCGTTCCGGCCACAAGTCGTTCGTGGGCGTCCTCAACCCGGGCCTGCGCATGCGGGAGGGCTACACCGTGCTGGCGGAGGACAACTTCGGCGGCGTCCTGGGGGCGACGGCCGCGACCGTCGGCGAGTTCGTACGCGACGCCTCCGGAGAGTGGACCTTCCATCCGGGGATCCACGGCTACGACACCGACCCGGCGGAGTTCCCGCGCGTCATGGGCACGCGCCACGACGCCTGAAACAGCCCTCTCCGTAGGACACGTCTGAAACAGCCTTCTCCATAGGAGCGAGAAAACGCCGAAGGGCGGCACGACCGGTGGTCGTGCCGCCCTTCAGGGCTTCAGGTCAGCTGCAACCGCTGGTCGAGCCGCAGCCCTCGCAGATGTAGCAGGAACCGGCCCGCTGCATCCTCGTACCGCAGGAGAAGCACAGGGGGGCGTCCGCCTGGATGCCCAGCTGCATCTCCACCAGTTCGGCACTGGTGTGGGCCTGCTTCGGGGCGGGCTTCGCCGCCTCGACCTCGGCCTTCGGGGTGGCGACGGCCTTCAGCTCCTGCGCGCGGGGCGCGGACTGGGCCAGACCCTCGACGTCCACCTCGTCGTCGGACGGCTCGTACGAACCGGTCTCCAGGTGACGCTGACGCTCCTCGGCGGAGTGGATGCCGAGCGCGGAGCGCGTCTCGAAGGGCAGGAAGTCCAGCGCCAGGCGACGGAAGATGTAGTCGACGATCGACTGCGCCATCCGCACGTCCGGGTCGTCCGTCATGCCGGCCGGCTCGAAGCGCATGTTCGTGAACTTCGAGACGTACGTCTCCAGGGGCACGCCGTACTGCAGACCCACGGAGACCGCGATCGAGAAGGCGTCCATCATGCCCGCGAGGGTGGAGCCCTGCTTCGACATCTTCAGGAAGACCTCGCCGAGACCGTCGTCCGGGTAGGAGTTGGCGGTCATGTAGCCCTCGGCGCCGCCCACCGTGAAGGAGGTGGTGATGCCGGGACGGCCCTTGGGGAGGCGCTTGCGGACCGGGCGGTACTCGACGACCTTCTGGACCGTCTCGCGGATGGTCGCCTCGGCCTTGGCGGTGACCTCGGCCTTCTCCTTCTCCTTGGTCTTGGCGGAGAGGGGCTGGCCGACCTTGCAGTTGTCGCGGTAGATCGCGAGCGCCTTGACGCCCATCTTCCACGCCTCGAAGTAGACCTCTTCGACGTCCTCGACGGTCGCCGTCTCCGGCAGGTTGACCGTCTTGGAAAGCGCGCCGGAGATCCAGGGCTGGATCGCGGCCATCATGCGGACGTGGCCCATCGCGGAGATGGAGCGCTCGCCCATGGCGCAGTCGAAGACCTCGTAGTGCTCGTGCTTGAGGCTCGGGGCGTCGACGACATTGCCGTTCTCGGCGATGTGGGCGACGATCGCCTCGATCTGCTCCTCCTGGTAGCCCAGGCGGCGCAGGGCCTGCGGAACGGTGCCGTTGACGATCTGCATCGAGCCGCCGCCGACCAGTTTCTTGAACTTGACCAGCGCGAGGTCGGGCTCGAGGCCGGTGGTGTCGCAGGACATCGCGAGACCGATGGTGCCGGTCGGGGCGATGACCGAGGCCTGCGCGTTGCGGAAGCCGTTCTTCTCACCGAGGTGCAGCACGTCCTGCCAGGCCTCCGTGGCGGCGGCCCAGATCGGCGTGTCGAGGTCGTCCACACGGACGGCCACGGCGTTGGCGTCGGAGTGCTGCTTCATGACGCGCTGGTGCGGCTGCGCGTTGCGGGCGTAGCCGTCGTACGGGCCGACGACCGCGGCGAGCTCGGCGGAACGCCGGTACGAGGTGCCGGTCATCAGCGAGGTGATGGCACCGGCGAGGGCGCGACCGCCGTCGGAGTCGTACGCGTGGCCGGTCGCCATCAGGAGGGCGCCCAGGTTGGCGTAGCCGATGCCCAGCTGACGGAAGGCGCGGGTGTTCTCGCCGATCTTCTGGGTCGGGAAGTCCGCGAAGCAGATGGAGATGTCCATCGCGGTGATGACCAGCTCGACGACCTTGGCGAAGCGCTCGACCTCGAAGGACTGGTGGCCCTTGCCGTCGTCCTTGAGGAACTTCATCAGGTTCAGCGAGGCGAGGTTGCAGGACGTGTTGTCCAGGTGCATGTACTCGCTGCACGGGTTCGAGCCGTTGATACGACCGGACTCCGGGCACGTGTGCCAGTGGTTGATCGTGTCGTCGTACTGGATGCCCGGGTCGGCGCAGGCCCAGGCGGCCTCGGCCATCTTGCGGAAGAGCGTCTTGGCGTCGACCTCCTCGATGACCTCGCCGGTCATACGGGAGGTGAGACCGAACTTGCCGCCCTCCTCGACCGCCTTCATGAACGTGTCGTTCACACGGACCGAGTTGTTGGCGTTCTGGTACTGGACGGACGTGATGTCGTCGCCGCCCAGGTCCATGTCGAAGCCCGCGTCACGGAGGGCGCGGATCTTCTCCTCCTCCTTGACCTTGGTCTCGATGAAGTCCTCGATGTCGGGGTGGTCGACGTCGAGGATGACCATCTTGGCCGCGCGGCGCGTGGCGCCGCCCGACTTGATCGTTCCTGCGGAGGCGTCGGCACCGCGCATGAAGGAGACGGGACCCGAGGCGTTGCCACCCGAGGAGAGGAGCTCCTTGGATGAGCGGATACGGGAGAGGTTCAGGCCGGCGCCGGAGCCGCCCTTGAAGATCATGCCCTCTTCCTTGTACCAGTCGAGGATCGACTCCATGGAGTCGTCGACGGAAAGGATGAAGCAGGCCGAGACCTGCTGGGGCTGAGGCGTCCCGACGTTGAACCAGACCGGGCTGTTGAAGCTGAAGATCTGGTGCAGGAGGGCGTACGCCAGCTCGTGCTCGAAGATCTCGGCGTCGGCGGGCGAGGCGAAGTACTTGTAGTCCTCGCCGGCCTTCCGGTACGTCTTCACGATGCGGTCGATGAGCTGCCTGAGGCTCACCTCGCGCTGCGGGGTGCCCACGGCACCACGGAAGTACTTGCTGGTGACGATGTTGACCGCGTTCACCGACCAGAAGCCGGGGAACTCGACGCCACGCTGCTCGAAATTGATCGAGCCGTCGCGCCAGTTGGTCATGACGACGTCACGGCGCTCCCACTCCACCTCGTCGTACGGGTGCACGCCGGGGGTGGTGTGGATGCGCTCGATGCGCAGTCCCTTGCTGGCCTTGGTGCCCTTGGCGCGGGAACCTCGTGCCGGACCGCTCGCCGTCTCTGTCATGCCGCCTCCCTGTATCGGGCTAAAACGCCCTGAAGTGCCACGTTCTTCCCATGGCACGGTGTGTGTCTGGTGCTGCGCGCGCCGCTACGCGGCCGCCCGCAACAGGTCTTTGGTCGCCACCGATGGGGGCCGATCCGAGTCGGCCCTTCCGTCAGTCGGCGGCGTTGGCGGGCACGGGGACCTGGACGGTCCCTCCGGACCCGCGGTCGCTTTCCGGACGCTCCGCGTCCGCGGCTGCCACGCCGGCATCCGCCTCGCCCGCGTCTTCCTCGTCCGCGGCGGGGCGCTGCCTCGTCTCTTCCCTGAGTTCCACGATGGCGGCCTCGAAGTCCTCGAGCGAGTCGAACGCCCGGTACACGGACGCGAACCGCAGATAGGCGACGAGGTCGAGTTCCTGCAACGGGCCGAGTATGGCCAGACCCACGTCATGGGTGGTCAGCTCGGCGCTCCCGGTGGCCCGCACCGCCTCCTCGACACGCTGGCCGAGCTGGGCGAGCGCGTCCTCGGTGACCGGCCGCCCCTGGCACGCCTTGCGCACGCCGTTGATGACCTTGGTACGACTGAAGGGTTCGGTGACGCCGGACCGCTTGACCACCATCAGCGAGCACGTCTCCACCGTCGTGAAACGACGGGAGCAGTCGGGGCACTGGCGGCGCCTGCGGATCGACGTGCCGTCATCGGTCGTACGGCTGTCGACGACACGGCTGTCGGGGTGCCTGCAGAAGGGGCAGTGCATGGCTCCAACCCTCCTTCACAGCACGACTCATAGACCTCGCGAGACCTCTCGGGCCCCTCGAAGCAGCCCCAAGCATAGGCGATGACCGGAGGCTCGAAGACCCGGGGGACCACAACTTCTGGGCTGCTGCAGCAATCCAACCACTAGATGTGGGGATCGACCCCTAAATTCACCCAGGACACGCGTGTCGCACACGTAATGGCATGTGCCGCGCGGTCATACCGATCCCGGACACGCGGAGATACCGTGGTCAGCGCGCGGAAAGGGGGCCGGTACCCGACTTACGGGGTGCCGGATGGCAGACTGGGCCGCGGCCCACATCTGTCGGCACGGTCATCGCCCCGGCGGTGAAGAGTACAGCAATGAGCCCTTATGTCCGCCGGATGAAGCGTTGGCTATACACCCAGACACGTGATCACGACAGGCAATCCGCGATTTTTCACTCGAACGTGTGTTTGGCGCAACCTTTCGAAAGCAACTACCGTTGTCCAGCAGGGAGACCATCGAGAGGGGCCGACGTGACCACCACCGCAGACAGTGCCACCATCACTGCCCAGGACCGCTCCCAGGGCCGACTCGAGCCGGTGCATGCGATGAACGAAGCCACGAATCATGAGGGGCCCAAGCGCTCCCTGCCAGGGCGACCTCCAGGCATCCGCGCCGACAGCTCGGGACTCACCGACAGGCAGCGCCGGGTGATCGAGGTCATCCGGGACTCCGTGCAGCGGCGCGGCTACCCGCCGTCGATGCGGGAGATCGGACAGGCGGTCGGCCTCTCCAGCACCTCGTCGGTCGCCCACCAGCTGATGGCACTGGAACGCAAGGGCTTCCTGCGCCGCGATCCGCACCGCCCGCGGGCGTACGAGGTCCGGGGCTCCGACCAGTCCTCGGCGCAGCCCACGGACACGGCGGGCAAGCCAGCCGCGTCGTACGTCCCACTCGTCGGCCGTATCGCCGCCGGTGGCCCGATCCTGGCCGAGGAGTCGGTGGAGGACGTCTTCCCCCTCCCCCGGCAGCTGGTCGGTGACGGCGAGCTGTTCGTCCTGAAGGTCGTCGGTGACTCGATGATCGAGGCCGCCATCTGCGACGGGGACTGGGTGACGGTCCGGCGCCAGCCGGTCGCGGAGAACGGCGACATCGTGGCCGCGATGCTGGACGGCGAGGCCACGGTGAAGCGGTTCAAGCGCGAGGACGGCCATGTGTGGCTCCTCCCGCACAACGCCGCGTACCAGCCGATTCCCGGCGACGAGGCGACCATCCTGGGCAAGGTGGTGGCGGTGCTGCGGCGCGTGTGACAGCACACGCCGGGCGGGACACCCCCGCCCCGCCCTTGACCGGGCCCCGGGACCACCTGCGCCGGTTCCGGGGCCCTGTGCGTTGCCCTCCGGGGGTCAGGCGGGGCAGCGTGCGCGACGTCCAGAGATGGTCCGCCCCGACGAGTACGCGCCCCTGAAGGGGTCTTGCTCGCCGGGGGCGGGAGGATCGTCCACAGGACCCGAGGGATATGCGCGGGCGCCGAGCGATGTGCGCAGGCGTCGGACGGCATGCGCGGGCCCCGCGCAACATGCGCAGACGCGCGCGCCTGGCCACATGCGCATGCGCCGAGCGACATACGCGGGCCCGGGGCCACATGCGCAGATGCCCGGACGGCATGCGCAGACGCCGGGCGACATGCGCGGGCCCTGGGCGACATGCGCGGGCCCTGGGCGACATGCGCGGGCCCTGGGCCACATGCGCGGGCCCCGGGCCACATGCGCGGGTGCCGGGAGGATCAACGGCGGGACCGGGGCGGAGATCCCGAGTCCGAGAGCAGGCACGACACCTGGAGCGCTCGCAGGGCGGGCATCTTCGCGGGGCTCGGGTGTGGCCGTGCGGGTGGTGTTGTTTGGCCGGAGGGGCATCCGAGGCGGAGCGACTCCGCCCGTAGGGGCACCCGGCAGGCCCGCCTCGGGCCGAGGGCGCGGGTCCCCTCAGCCCCCCGCGTCAGCCCCCCGCGGGGAAGATCTACGCCTCCTCCGCCTCCACCGTCTCCCCCGCCTCCACCGTCTCCTCGGCCTTCCTGGCCGCCGCGTCGATCGCGGTGAGCGACCTGCGTACCTGGTTGCGGTCCGTGGTGTACCAGAAGTCGGGGAGGGACGCCTTGAGGTAACTGCCGTAGCGCGCCGTCGCGAGGCGCTGGTCCAGTACGGCCACCACCCCGCGGTCACCGGTGGCCCGTACGAGGCGGCCGGCGCCCTGGGCCATCAGCAGCGCCGCGTGGGTCGCTGCGACGGCCATGAAGCCATTGCCGCCGTTCTCCTCGACAGCCTTCTGGCGGGCGCTCATCAGCGGGTCGTCGGGGCGCGGGAAGGGGATCTTGTCCATGACGACGAGCTGGCAGCTGGGCCCCGGGACGTCGACGCCCTGCCAGAGCGAGAGGGTGCCGAAGAGGCAGGTCCTGGGGTCGGCCGCGAAGTTCTTGATGAGCTCGCCGAGCGTCTCCTCGCCCTGCAGCAGGATGGGGTACTCGGGGATGCGCGAGCGCAGCTCCTCCGCCGCGAGCTGGGCGGCCCGCATCGAGGAGAACAACCCCAGCGTGCGGCCGCCCGCGGCCTGGATCAGCTCGGTGAGCTCGTCCAGCATGTCCGCACGGTCGCCGTCGCGCGCGGGGCGGGACAGGTGCTTGGCCACGTACAGAATGCCCTGCTTGGGGTAGTCGAAGGGCGAGCCTACGTCGACGCCCTTCCACTGCGGGAGGTCGTCGCCCTCGGTGCCCTCCGGGGCGAGTCCCAGCGACGCCCCCACTCCGTTGAAGTCGCCGCCCAACTTCAGGGTGGCGGACGTCAGGACGACGGAGCGGTCCGCGAAGAGCTTCTCCCTGAGGAGGCCGGAGACGGACATGGGGGCGACGCGGAGCGACGCGCCGAAGCGGTCGTGGCGCTCGTACCAGACGACGTCCCACTCGGAGCCGTTGGCGATCCGCTCCGCCACCTCGTGCACCGACTCCACCGAGGCGAGAGCCTGCTTGCGGACGGAGTCCTCGTCCTGGACGGACTTGTCGCGGGTGGAGCCGATCGCCGAGATCACCGTACGAGCGGCGTCGCGCAGTGCCATCAGCGCATATCCGAGATCCTCCGGGAGCTCCTCCAGGCGGCCCGGGAGCGCGAGCTCCATCAGCCGCTCGAAGCCCTCGGCGGCGGTCTGGAGCTGATCGGCCGCCTTCTCGTTGACGAGCTTCGCGGCGCGGCGCACCGCGCGGTTGACCTGGCCGGGGGTGAGCTCGCCGGTGGCGACACCGGTGACCCGGGAGACCAGCTCATGGGCCTCGTCGACGATCAGCACCTCGTGCTGCGGGAGGACCGGCGCGCCCTCGATGGCGTCGATCGCGAGCAGCGCGTGATTGGTGACGACGACCTCGGCGAGCTTGGCACGCTCGCGGGCCATCTCGGCGAAGCACTCCGCTCCATAGGCGCATTTGGTGGCGCCCAGGCACTCACGGGACGAAACGGACACCTGAGCCCACGCGCGGTCGGAGACGCCGGGCGTGAGGTCGTCGCGGTCGCCGGTCTCGGTCTCGTCCGACCAGTCCCGCAGTCGCAGCAGGTCCTGGCCCAGCTTGCTGGTGGGCGCGGCCGCCTCGAACTGGTCGAAGAGGCCGTCCTCCTCGTCCTGCGGCACGCCCTCGTGCAGCCGGTGCAGACACAGGTAGTTCGACCGGCCCTTGAGCATCGCGAACTCCGGGCGGCGGCGCAGCAGCGGGTGCAGCGCGTCGACGGTCCGCGGAAGGTCGCGCTCCACGAGCTGCCGCTGGAGCGCCAGGGTGGCGGTCGCCACGACGACCCGCTCCCCGTGGGCGAGCGCGGGCACGAGGTAGCCGAGCGACTTTCCGGTGCCGGTGCCCGCCTGGACCAGCAGGTGGGAGCTGTCGTCGATGGCACCCGCGACGGCTTCGGCCATGGTCACCTGGCCAGGGCGCTCCGTACCGCCGACGGCAGTGACGGCAGCATGCAGGAGTTCGGGGAGTGAGGGCTCTGTCATAGCGTTGCCAGCCTACGGGGCGCCACTGACAATCGGGCGATCAAGGCCCGGCCGACGGACGCGATCAAGACGAGAACGAGTACGGGCCGGATGATCAAGGCCGGTGGAGGGGGTTCGGGACCGTGCCGTGCACCGCGGCGTGCGGGCGCTCGGGGCGGTCACGGTAGCCGTCGAGGTGCAGTCGGTTGCGGTTGAGGCACAGGCGCTCGATACGCGGAGTGAGCAGGTCGAACATCTCGTAGCGCTCCTTGAGCTCGGGAAAGCGCGCCTGGTGGCGGACGATCTCCGCCCGGACGAGCGACCAGAACTCGGCCTCAGGAACGCCCAGTTGTTCCTCGCAGAGCGGTGCGAGGTAGCGGAAGACCCCCACGAAGAGCCCGGAGTGGATGAACTGGGTCAGGAACGCCGGCGGCTCGGTCAGCAGTACGTTCCGTACGTCGTCCGGCATGGTCGCGTGCTCGGGCAGGGGGTCCGCGCTCACGTTGACGTCGTCCACGAAGTCCTTCACCGCGAGTCGGACGGGGACGTCGTGGTCGTCGAAGACGACGATCGCGTTCTCTCCATGGGGGCTGAACACGGTGCCGTACCGATAGAGGAAGTGCAGCAGCGGCGGCAGGAGCGCGGCGAAGAGGCGGCACAGCCAGACGTTGGGGGCGAGGCCCGAGCGGGCGACGAGCTCCGCCGTGAAGGCGCGGCCGTCCGGGTCGGTGTGCAGGAGCGCGGCCAGCGTGCGCGCGCGTTCACTGGGGGCCAGATGGCGGGAGACCGGCTCGCGCCAGATCGCGCCGAGCAACTCCTTGTACTGATAGGGCACTTCGGGGAGGGCGTCGTACACGGGGTGGTTCACCGTCACCGAGGCGACCTCGCCGAGCAGGATCACTCCACAGGTGTCCCGCAGAAACGGGTCGGCGTCTCTCAGGGCGTGCATCCAGGCGGTGACGGCGGGCGCCGCGAGCGTGCGTTCCGTCGGCAGGCCGCGCCAGACAAGGGTGTTGAGCACGGACAGCGGCAGTTTCACCGTGTGCCGGTCCGGGTGCGAGACATTGAGGAACGTACGGATCGACTGCTGCGGGAGCCGCAGGTCGCCGTCGGAGGGCAGCGGCACGATCGCTCCCGCGGCTACGGAGGGCGCGAACAGCGGCAGCACGACGTCGTCCCACTGCCAGGGGTGCACGGGCAGATAGAGGTACGACTCCGGAGTGAGCCCACGCGCGCGTAGTACCCCGTCGAAGGACTCCCTCGTGGCGGGGGCGAGTTCGCGCGCGTAGAGCTGTTCGGCGGAGTGGAGGCTCGGGACGCCTCGGTAGGTGGCGAGCGTGGTGTGCACCGCGATCCAGGGAATCGGCGTCGCCCTTCGGGCCTCCGGCGCCCAGTCGGCGGCGTCCGTCGCGGAGAAGCCGAGGCGGCCCTTGTTCAGCACGATCCAGGGGTGGCCGGTCTGGTGGCCCTCCAGTTCGGCGTAGCCGAGGTCGGCCAGTTCGGCCGCCGTATGGGCGTCGCGGTCGAGGCGGGCGTCCGCGGCGAGCGTCGTGCTCAGTTCACGGACCACGTGGCCGAGCGTCGCGCCGTCGATCTCCAGTGTGCCGCGGGCCCGGGTGAGGAAGCCGAGCGGGTCGGTGAAGGGGCACGGCTCCGCTCCCTCCTCGGTGAGGGTGAGCGAGGCGGGGTCGACACGCCAGCTGTCGTACGAGGCCCGGCGGGCGCGGAAGGAGAGGCTGCCGCCGGCGTCGAGACGCAGGGCGTAGGGGCGGAGGGTGCCGGTGTGCCCGGTGTTCTCGTGCGGGGTGTTCCGGTACGGGGTGTCCTGGTGCGGGATGCCCTGGTGGGCGGAGGCGGGGTTTGGTGAGGGTCGCGAGGAGGCCGCTCCGGCGGAGGAGTCGAGGCCGGTCGCCGGATCGTGCTCACTGCGGAGGGGGGCCACTTTTCCCTCCGCGCCCCGCTGAGCCTCCGAACCCGGCTCCGGCTCTGGTTCCGGCTCCGATTCCGATTCCGGTTCCGGTCTGACGATCTCCTCGTGGGCGAACTCGCCGATCATCTTCGCGAGCAGTCGGCGGCCGACCTGGTCCCATCGGTCTTTGCGCAGCTCGGGCGGGTCGTACAAGGCGGGCAGCTCTCCGGAGGCCGGGGTGGCGGATGGATGCGGCACGGGGACTCCTTGACAGGGAACCGGATCGGAACGAGCGGTGCGGTGAGGGCAGGGCGCTACAACAGATCGCGCAGACTCCGGTCCCGGACCATGAGGGCTGCCCGTTTGCCGGGCAGATCGACCTCGGCGGAGAACCGGAAGCCCGCGCTCAGGAAGGCGGAGACGGAGGGAGTGTTGCGGAGGTCGGGTTCCGCGACGACGCGGGCGCAGGCCGGACGCTTGTCCAGTACGAGGTCGGCGACGGCTCGGAGCAGGGCGGATCCGAGGCCTCGTCCTCGGTTGGCGACACCGCCGACGAGGAGGTGAAGGCCGGTGTCGTGCGGGCGGGCGGGATAGTGGCGGGCCACGAGGTCGAGGTCCGCGCGGTAGATCTCCCAGTAGCTCATCGGGGTGCCGTCCAGCACGCCGAGGCAGGGCACACTGCGGCCGTCGCCGTCGAGCTGGCGGCACAGATGTTCTTCGGCGACCGACTCGGGTCCTGCCAGCTCCCAGAACTCCGCGACGGCGGGGTCGTTCATCCAGCGGGAGACGAGCGGGAGATCACGCTCCACGCGGACGGGGACCAGGTGGAAGGCGCCCACGGGAGTGGCGATCGGGCCCCAGCCACCGATGCGGTCGAGCAGGTCGTCTCCCCCGGCCGACTCGACCTCGGAGCCGAGGAGCGCGAGCAGCTCGTCGGGCAGGCGGAGGTCGAGGGTGTCCTCGTTGTCCGTGCCCGGCCCGGGGCCCGGGTCGGCGCCGAGGTCGGTGACGGGGGCGGTACCGGCGTCGGTGCTCGCATCGGTGGGAGGCACGGCGACGCTCCTCTCAGGAGACGGGGTGGGGCATGTTCCTCAGGAATGGAGGGGGTCGGCGAGGATGACTTCGTCAGGAATGGAGGGGGTCGGCGAGGGCGACTTCGTCAGGAATGGAGGGGGTCGGCGAGGGCGACTTCGTCAGCAATGGAGGGGGTTGGCGAGGGTGACGTAGACGGACTGGGTGTCGACCGGGCCGACGAGTTCGTCGAGGCCGTGCAGCCGGGTCAGCAGGTTGGCCTTGCAGCGCAGGACGGGCGAGTCGAGGAGGTGGGCGGGCAGGGGCGTACGCAGTCGGGCCGGGCCGCAGGCCACATCGGTGAGGAAGCGGCGGAAAGCGGCGAGCAGCAGGTGTTCGTCGGCGAGGTGCTGGGAGCCGAACGCGCCGATGAGGCCGAGCACGTTGTTGATCGCCAGGTAGTAGGCGAAGCGTTCGTCGGTGACCTCGTCGGAGACGAAGGTGTCGCTGCGTTCGCCGATGCCGGGCAGCCGGGCGTCCAGTTCGGCGCGCCGGGACGCTCGGAAGTAGAAGCCCTGGTTGTCGCGGTAGCGGCCGCCCGTGGGCCAGCCTTCGGGGTCCAGCAGGAGCAGGGTGTTCTGCTGGTGTGCTTCCAGCGCGATCCCCGCCTCGCTGTCGAGCCAGAGCACAGGGCGTACGACGTACTCCAGGTAGCGCAGGAACCACTCGGCGGCGACGGCGCCACGGGGCCTGCTGGTGCGTCCGGCGAGGCGGGTGACGATCTCGGCGAGCCGGGACCGCATCACGGGCCGGTCCTCGGATCCGCCGCGTGCGCCGGGTCGGGCGTGGGGCCGGGGAGAGACGAGCCCCGCGACACAGACGGCGTCGTCGGTCGGCCCGAACGGGTTGTGGCGGATCATCACGTCGAGCCCGGTCAGGGGGGTGCCGTCCGGGGCGTCGACGGCGAGCCAGGCCGGGTCGCGGACGATGTCGAAGCCCGGGTGGGCGGACTGCCACTGCTTGGACAGGCCGCTGCGCAGCAGACGGTGGACCTCCACGCCGCGGTGGAGCTCCTTGCGGAGGTTCTCACGGCGGGAGTTGGTGATGCGCAGACCCAGCGACAGCTTGAGCATGGCGGGGGCGCCGGAGCGGTAGAGGGTGCGGACGGAGGAGGTCGGGTGCCAGGCGGAGCCGTGCGGGCCGAGGTCCCGGAGCAGTCCGGCGTCGAGCAGGGCCGCGGTCTCGGGTCGGTGCCGGACGTCGGCCAGCTGCCAGGGGTGCAGCGGCAGGGCGGCGTACCCGTCGGGCAGGGGCAGCCCGGATCCGGCCAACCGCGCGGTGAGCTGTTGCGCGGGGACGGGCCGGCCGCGCTCCGTCCATGCCGAGTCGGCGGCCAGGACCGAGGGGGCGACCGCCATCCAGTGCAGGGGGAAGGAGCCGCGCAACTCGGGCGAGTACAAACGAACTTCGGCCTCGGAGAGCCCTTCCCGACTCTTCGGGGTGGGGTGCCACGGGTGCCCCAGCACCAGTGCTTGTTCGGCGGCGAGGAAGAAGTCGGGGGTGTCGGCGGGCCGTTGCCTGCGGTCGTTGATGAACACGACGGTCCGCCGCACCGAGTCGGCGACACGGCCGACCAGGTCGGCGCCGTCCCCGGCGGGGCCGGATTCGGAAACGGGCGTCGACGTCGCCTCGGCCGTGCTCGTCGTCCCGTCGCCCGTCGCCGCCTGGCGCGCGAGCAGCGCCGCCACGGTGACGGCGTCGGCCGACGGTGCCCCCTCGGGAGCGTCGGCGAGGTGCGGGAGGCCGAAGCGGTGCCAGCCGGTCGGGGACCAGTGGTGGACCGGCGTCAGGAGGGACGTGCCGCTGGCCGGGAGGGGGATACGGAGGGTGCCGTCGGTGGGGGCGGGCAGGTTGTTCTCCCGTACCCAGCAGCGCAGCAGGTTCTCGACCGCCGCCGCCTGGGCCGCGGTGTGGGCGGCGGGGTGCTCCAGCAGATCGGCGGTGGCGCCGCGCAGCCGCTCGGTCTCCCGGGCCCCTCCCTTCTGCCGGGGGACCGAGTCTGCCCCCGAAACCGGCGGGGTCTGCGTGCCACAGGCCGCTCGCTCGTAGGTGTCGGGACGGCCGTCGGGGGCGGGGGTGGCGTTCAAGAGAGTTCCTCGGGGTCGTTCAGGTCCGTGCGGCGACGAACCGGGGCGGTACTGGCGTGCGTGGGGCGTGGGGCGTGGGGCGTTCCTGGTCGGTCCGGGCGGGTGGGCGGTGGTTCGGCGCGAGGGGGTGGTGCGAGTGGGGTGGTGCGAGTGGGGTGGTCCGAGTGAGGTCCGCGTCCCGTCCGCGGCGGGGGCCCGTCGAGGGGGCGCCGTGCGGGCGGCCCGCGGCGGTTGCGGGTCCTATCCGGCGTGCTCACCGGACACGGAACCCCGGCCGTGCCCGGCCGGCCCGTCCAGTCCCGCTCGCGCCACCGTCGCCACCGCGTCCGCCAGTCGGTCGAGCACCGCGGTCGCCTGTTCGTCGCTGATCGTCAAGGGCGGGAGGAGTCGCACCACGCTGGCGCGACGCCCGCCCAGCTCCACGATCAGACCGCGGCGCAGGCACTCGCGCTGTACGGCGGCGGCGAGTTCGGGGGCGGCGGCCCGGGGGCCGTCGGTGGTGGTGCCCGGGGGTGTCTCGGGATCCACCAGCTCGACGCCGATCATCAGCCCGCGGCCCCGTACGTCACCGATGCAGGGAAACTCCTCGGCGAGTCGGCGGAGTTGAGTGAGCATGCGGGAGCCCAGGGTCGCCGCGCGCTCGGCCAGTCCGTTCTCGCGGACGTACGCGAGGGTCGCCGTGCCCGCGGCCATGGCCAGCTGGTTGCCGCGGAACGTGCCGGCGTGGGCGCCCGGTTGCCAGACGTCGAGGTCGTCGCGGTAGACGACGACGGCCAGCGGCAGACTGCCGCCGATGGCCTTGGACAGGACCATCACGTCCGGGGTGATCCCGCTGTGTTCCACGGCCCAGAAGGCGCCGGTGCGCCCGACGCCGGTCTGGACCTCGTCCGCGATCAGGGGAATGGAGCGCGCCGCGGTGATCTCGCGCATCCGGCGCATCCAGTCGTCGGGCGCGGGAATCACCCCGCCCTCGCCCTGGACGGGTTCGAGGATCATCCCGGCGGGGTGCGGCACGCCGGACTTGGTGTCGTCGAGCAGGGACTCGGTCCAGCGCGCGGCGAGTTCGGCACCGCGCTCACCGCCGATGCCGAACGGGCAGCGGTAGTCCTGGGGGTAGGGCAGGCGCGCGACCCGTACCTCGGTCGCGCCCCCGGATGCTTCGAGCGCCCCCGCGGTCATCCCGTGATAGGCACCGGTGAACGCGAGCATCCCGGTGCGTCCGGTCGCCGCGCGCACCAGTTTGAACGCGGCCTCGACGGCGTCCGTCCCGGCGGGTCCGCAGAACTGCACCCGCGCGCGGGCGGCGAACTCCGGGGGCAGCGTGCGGAACAGCTCGGTGGTGAAGGCGTCCTTGACGGGTGTGGCCAGGTCGAGGACGTGCAGTGGCGCCCCGGAGTCGAGGACTTTCCTGATCGCTTCCAGCACCACCGGGTGGTTGTGTCCCAGGGCCAGTGTGCCCGCGCCGGAGAGGCAGTCGAGGTAACGGCGCCCGTCCGCGCCCTCGATGGTCAACCCCCGCGCCCGCACGGGGACGATCGGCAGGGCGCGCGCGTAGGTGCGGGCCGCCGACTCGCGCGCCGACTGGCGCCGCAGAATCCCCTCGTGCGCCGCGCGCGCCCCCTCGGACACTCCGGGCACCGTCTCTCGCGCCCTCTCGGCCGCCCCGGGCACCCTCTCCCGCGCCCGCTCGGACGCCACGGGCACTCCGTCCGGCCCCTCTTGCCCCGTCCCGGACACGCCCTCCCGTGTCTCCTCGGGCTCGCGCCCCACCGGTACCACCGCAGACTCGGTCACGGCCACGACTTCAGGTCCTCCCGCTGTCCAGAGGCGAGTTGGCAGGGGGCTCTGAGCGCAGGCGGCAGGTCCCCCGTACGTACCAACGACGCGACTCGCTCGGGGAAGCGGGTGAGTCGAAGATCCTTGGGCGTGCCCGGCCCGTTTGTCGTCACTCACGAGGGGCGCGCGGTCGCCCGGCGACGCGGAGACCGATGCGGAACGGGACCCATCCAGGGATGCGGGTACGGGGCCGGTTCGAAGCCGGGGCGACCGGGCGGTGATGAACCGGGTGTCACTGCGTCGAGCCGACCCCGCCGACACGGAACTCGCCGCCGAAGTAGAGCAGCGGATCGCCACCGCCGCGCCGGACACCGACCACGCGGCCGATCACGATGGTGTGATCGCCCGCCGGCACCGCGTCCGACACGAGCGCCTCCACCCACGCGAGCGCGCCGGCCAGCTGCGGGGTCCCCGTGACGGGAGCGGGCAGCCAGTCCACGCCGGCGAACCTGTCCGGGTGCGGCGCGCCGAACCGCCTGCCGAGGGGCTCCTGATCCGCGCACAGGACGTTCGCGCTGAACACACCGGTGCGCAGCAGCCGGGGCAGACTGCGGGACCCGTTGGCCACGGCGAACGTGACCAGCGGAGGATCGAGGGACAGCGAGGTGAGCGACTGACAGGTGAAGCCCACCGGTTCGCCGTCCACCGTGGTGATGACCGCGACGCCGGTGCAGAACTGACCCAGCGTCCGCCGGAACTCCCTCTCGTCGATGTCGGTCTGCGAAGGCCGCGAAGCGATGCGGGAGCCGTGCCCGACCGGAGTGTCCATGCGCCCACCGTGGGCGGCCTCACTATGTCCCACCTATAACTCCCCTCACCCGGACGGCTATAGGAGCGCGATAGGTCTCGCGGTGAGTCTCCGCACGGCGCCACCACGAGCACGAGCACGGGTGGCTGCGCATCTGCCACGTACGTCAGCGGTGCGGTCAGCGTGCGACCGAGAGCCGCACCACCGTTCTGGGAGCGTGAGTCGGTTGGCACTTTCCGAGGTTCACAGCGACGTCCGCCTGCCGGTCACCGCCGCGCAGCTCGGCGTGTGGGTGGCGCAGCGGATGGAGCCCGAGAGCCCGCTGTACCAGTGCGCCGTGTACTACGACTCCGGGCCGTTCGACACCGAGGTGCTGCGCCACGCCGTCACGCTCGCCGTGGCCGAGGCCGACACGCTGCGCGCCGGGTTCGGCGACGACGGCGAGGTCTTCTCGGTGATCCGCTCCCGCGTGGACGGCGCCGTGCCCCTGCTCGACACGCTCGACCTGCGCGCCGAGCCCGACCCGCAGGCGGCGGCGCGCGCGTGGATGGACCGCGACCTCGCCACCGTGCCGGACCTCGCGGCGGGCCCGCTGTTCCGGCACGCGCTGCTCCGGCTGAGCGACCGGCGGCATCTGCTCTACTTCCGCTACCACCACATCGTGCTGGACGGGTTCGGCCAGACCCGGTACATCTCCCGGCTCGCCGAGATCTACTCCGCGCTGCTCGTCGGCGCGAGCGTCCCGCCCTGCCGTTACCACCGCCTCACCGACCTCGGGGCGGAGGAGACGGCGTACCGCACCTCGTCGCAGCGGGAGAACGACCGCCGGTTCCTGCTGGACCGGCTCCGCGACGTGGAGGAACGCCAGTCGCTCGCCGAGGGCGTGGCGAGCCCCGCGGCACGCGCCCTGCGGCACCACGCCGACCTGCCCGAGGATCTGACGTCCGCGCTGACGCAGGCCGGGCACTGGCCCTCCGTGGTGGCGGCCGCCACCTCCGTCTACCAGCAGCGGCTCCTGTCCGTGCCGGACGTGGTCCTCGGCATCCCGGTGGCGGCGCGGCGCTCGCCGGCCGCCCTGAACACTCCGGCGATGCTCGCCAACGACCTGCCGCTGCGCCTGCGCATCCGCCCCGACGACACGTTCTCCGCCCTGGTCGGCCAGGTCCGCGCCCACCTCGGCGACCTGCTGCGGGCCCAGCGGTTCCGCCGTGAGGACCTGCACGAGGACCTGGACCTCACCGGCACCGGCGGCGCCCTGTTCGGCACGCTCGTCAACGCGATGTCGTTCGGCACCCGCGTGCGCTTCGGCGACGTCACCGCGACAGGACACCAGTTGTCCAACGGCCCCGTCGCCGACTTCGCCCTCGCCACGTACGGCGACCCGGCCACGGAGGGCACCGTACGGCTGGAGTTCGCCGCCAACCCCGACCTGTACACCGCGTCCGAGCTGCTCGCCCACCAGCGGCGCTTCCTCACCCTGCTCGGCGCGCTCGCCGAGGCGCCCGACGCGCCGCTCGGCCGTGCGGCGCTGCTGGACCACGCGACGCGCACAGAGCTCGCCGACCGGCCCAACGACACCGCGGGCCCCGTGCAGGGGCACCTCGTGGACCTGTTCGAGCAGCGGGCGGCCGAGACACCCGACGCCGTCGCCCTGCGCGCCGACGAGGTGCTGACGTACGCCGAACTGGACGCGCGGGCCAACCGCCTGGCGCGGCTGATGGCGGCGCGCGGCATCGGCCCCGAGCGGCTGGTCGCCGTCGCGCTGCCCCGCACCGCCGATCTCGTCGTCACCCTGCTCGCGGTGCTCAAGACCGGCGGCGCCTACCTCCCGGTCGACCCGGACCACCCCGCCGAGCGGATCACCATGGTCCTGGCGGACGCCCGCCCCGACCTGCTCGTCACCACCGGCGACTGGCCCCCGCGGCCCGCCGGAACACCGGCGGTCCTGCTCGACGAAATCGACCTGACCGACGGGGACGCCACACCGCTCGGCCGCCCGCAGACCGGCACCACGACGGCGTACGTCATCTACACCTCCGGCTCGACCGGCCGGCCCAAGGGCGTCGTCCTGGAACGCGCCGCGATGGACAACTTCCTCCAGGCCATGCGGGCGGCCGTACCGCTGCGGCCGGACGACGCCCTGCTCGCCGTGACCACGGTGAGCTTCGACATCGCCGTCCTGGAGATCTTCCTGCCCCTGCTCACCGGCGCGCGCGTGGTGCTGGCGAGCCGGGACGACGTACTCGATCCGGACGCGCTGCGCACACTCGTCGAACGGGAGCGCGTCACCGTCATGCAGGCCACGCCGAGCCTGTGGCAGGCGCTCGTGGAGGACCGGCCGCACGTCTTCGCCGGCGTCCGCGTGCTCACCGGCGGCGAGGCGCTGCCGCAGCCGCTCGCCGCCCTCCTCGCCGGGCACGCCACCTCCGTCACCAACATGTACGGCCCCACCGAGACCACCGTGTGGTCGATGACCGCACCCGTCGACGGGGGACCGGTCACCCTCGGGAAGCCGATCCTCAACACTCAGGTGTACGTGCTCGACTCGGCCCTGCACCCGGTGCCCGAGGGACTCGGCGGCGAGCTGTACATCGCCGGCGAGGGAGTGGCCCGCGGCTACCACGGCCGGCCCGGGCTGACGGCCGAACGCTTCGTCGCGAACCCGTACGGGCCGGGCCGCCTCTACCGGACCGGCGACCTCGTACGCCTCGGCAAGGACGGCGGCATCACCTTCCTGTCCCGCGTCGACCACCAGGTCAAGGTGCGCGGCTTCCGCATCGAACTCGGCGACATCGAGGCGGCGTTGCTCGCCCACCCACCGGTCGAACGCGCCGCTGTGGTGCTGCGCGAGGACCGGCCCGGGGACCGGCGCCTGGTCGCCTACGTCGTGTCCGCGCAGGGCGACTCACCGGAACTGCGCGGCCACCTGGCCGACCGACTGCCCGAGTACATGGTGCCCGGCGCGGTCGTCGCCCTGGACGCGCTGCCGCTCACCCCCAACGGCAAACTCGACCGGCGCGCCCTCCCGGCCCCGGTCCGGGTCGCCGCCCCGGACGGCCGCGCTCCCCGAACCCCGGTCGAGGAACACCTGTGCCGTCTGTACGCCGAGGTGCTCGACATCGACGCCGTCACCATCGACGACGACTTCTTCACCCTCGGCGGCAACTCGCTGTCGGCCACCCGGGTCGTCGCCCAAGCCGCCCGGGCAGGACTCACGGTGCCCGTCCGGGACCTGTTCCGGGCGCGCACGGTGGCCCGCCTCGCCCCGGCCTGCGGCACGGGGGCGCCGGACGGCCCGGCTCACGCATCGCCGTTGCCCGACCCGCTGCCCGCCGAAGAGCTGGCGACGCTGCTCGCCGACCCGGACACCGAGCAGGTGCTGCCGCTGACACCGCTGCAGGAAGGCCTGCTGGTGCACAGCGCGTTCGCGACCGGCGACCGCGACGTGTACACGGTCCAGTTGCGGCTCGACCTGCACGGCGACCTCGACGCCGACCGGCTGCGCGCCGCGCTCGACACGGTGCTCGCCCGGCACCCCGTGCTGCGCTCCGCCGTCCTGCACGAGGGCCTGCGCCGGCCGGTGCTCGCGGTACGCCGCGCGTGCACGGTGCCGTGGCGCACGTACGACCTGCGCGGCCGCGAGGACGAGGCGGACCGCGCCGCGCGCACCGAGCGTGACGAGCCGTTCGACCTCGCCACCGCGCCCCTCCTGCGCGCCGCGCTGCTGCGCCTCGACGACGGTCACCGGATCCTGCTGACCTGCCATCACCTGGTGCTCGACGGCTGGTCGGTGCCGATCGTGATCCGGGAGACGCTGCGCGCCTACCGGGGCACGTCCCCGGGCCCCGATCCGCGCCCGTACCGCGACCACCTCGTCTGGCTGGCCGGCCGCGACCGGGAGGAGTCCCTCGCCGCGTGGTCGCGGGCGCTGGCCGACGCACGGCCCACGCTCGTCGCCGCACCCGTCGAGCAGCCCGCCCAGACGGTCCCGGTCCGCCTCGAGCGCGAGCTGGACGCCGGGACGACCCGGCTGCTGGAGTCGCGCGCCCGCGAACTCGGCGTGACCGTCAACAGCCTGGTGCAGGCCGCCTGGGCGGTGGCGCTGCGTACCCTCACCGGACGCGACGACGTGCTCTTCGGCATCACGGTGGCCGGACGCCCGGCCGAACTGCTCGGCGTCGAGGACATGGCCGGCCTGTTCATCAACACCGTGCCGCTGCGCGCCCGCCCCGACACGGCGAGGACACTCGCCGAACTGGCCCGCGACATCCAGGACGGTCAGGCCGACCTGCTGGCCCACCAGCATCTGCCCCTGGTCGACATCCAGCGCGCGGCCGGTGTCCCGAACCTGTTCGACACGCTCGTCATCTTCGAGAACTACCCGGTGGACCGCGACGCGATCAACGCCGCCGCGGACGCCACCGGACTCGCCCTCGCCGACGCCGACCTGACCGACGCGACCCACTATCCGCTGACCCTCTCCGCGGTGCCCGGCGAGCGCCTGCTGGCCCGGCTCGCCTGCCGCCCGGGGCAGTTCGCCGTGGCGGCGGCGGCCGAGCTGCTCGACCGGTTCGCAGAGGTGCTCGCACGTGCCGCCACCGCCCCCGGCACCCTGGTCGGCGACATCGGCCCGCAGCCGGCCGCCCCGGCCCCGCAGGCGCACAAGGACCGGGACGACCGGGTCGAACTCCACGGCTTCCGGTTCGGCCTGGCGGCTGTCGAGTCGGCGCTGTCCGCCCACCCCGGCGTGGTGCGCGCGGCCGCCACCGTTCGCGAGGACCTGCCCGGCGAGCGCCGTCTGGTCGGCTACGTCGTGCTGCGCGACGGCACCGACGCGGCCGAGGTGCGCGGATTCGCCGCGCAGTCGCTGCCCGGCTACATGGTGCCGTCCGTGGTGGTCGGCATGGACACGATGCCGGTCGGACGGTCCGGCGCGGTGGACCGCCGGGCGCTGCCCGTGCCCGTGGGCCCGTCCGCGGCCGGCCGTCGGCCGCGGACGGCGGACGAGGAGCTGCTGTGCGGCATCTTCGCCGAGCTGCTGGGCGTCGAACGGGTGGGCATCGACGACGACTTCTTCTCCCTCGGTGGTGACAGCGTCCTCGGGTTCCGACTGCTGAGCCGGGCCCGCGCCGCCGGTCTCACCTTCGGCTTCCGGGACGTGTTCGACCGGCGTACCGTCGCCGGACTCGCCGAGGTCCGCGGACACCAGGAGGAGCCTCGTCCACTGCGGTCCGTCGCGCCGCTGCCCGAGGGGGAGCTGAACGGGCTGCTCGCCGAGCCGGGCGTCACCGACGTCCTGCCGCCGGCCCCGAACCAGGAGGGGCTGCTCTTCCTCCACACCTACGACGACGCCGAAAGCGACCCCTACACCCTCCAGCTGGTGCTCGACTTCGCGGGCGCCCTGGACCCGGCGCGGCTCCGGGAGGCGTTCGCCCGCGTGCTCGGCCGGCACGAGGCGCTGCGGGCCGGCTTCCGCACCGCCGCCTCGCAGCGGCCGGTCCAGTGCGTGCACGAGGCGCCCGAGGTACCTGTGCGCGAGGCCGATGTGCCGGACGACGCCGCCGTCGCCGCCTTCCTGGACGAGGACAGGGCGACCCGCTTCGACCTGTCCACACCCCCGCTGCTGCGCGCGGCCGTCCTGCGGCGGCCGTCCGGCTCCTGCACGCTCGTCCTGACGATGCACCACATCGTCGTGGACGGCTGGTCGCTGCCGATCGTCGTACGTGACCTGCTCGGCGCGTACGCCGGAGCGGCACCGCTCGAGCCCGCCCCGCCCTACCGCGACTACCTGGCCTGGCTCGCGTCCACCGACACCCGGGCCTCGGTGGAGGCTTGGCGCACCGCGTTCGCCGACGTCACCGAGCCGATGCACGTCGCCGCCGAGCGCACCACCCAGGTCGTCGAGCCGGTGCGCCACGCCTATGTGTTCGACCGCGCCGAGACGGCGGCCCTGGTGGCGGCGGCCCGTGCCCGTGGCGTCACCGTGAACACCATGGTCCAGGCCGCCTGGGCGACCGTGCTGCGCCGGCTCACCGGCCGGGACGACACCCTGTTCGGGGTCACCGTGGCGGGCCGCCCGGTCGATCTGCCGGGATCCGCGGACATGGTCGGCCTGTTCATCAACACGGTCCCGCTGTCGGTGCGGCTCGACCCGCGCGAGAGCCTCGCGGAACTCGTCGGCCGACTCGGTCGGGAGCAGTCCGCGCTGCTGGACCACCACCACGTGGCACTCGCCGACATCCAGCGCGAGGTCGGACTCGGCGACCTGTTCGACACGCTGCTCAGCTTCGAGAACTACCCGATCGACCGGGCCGCCATCGAGGCCGTGGCCCAGGACGGCGCGCTCGAACTGACCGGCGCCCGGGTCACCGACGGCAGCCACTTCGCGATCAGCATCGTGGTCGAGCCGGGCGACGAGATGCTCTTCCGCGTCCGGCACCAGCCGCAACTCGTTGACGAGGAGACGGTCCGGGCGGCCGCGGACGACCTGCTGGACGTGCTGCGCACCATGACCTCGGCGCCGCGGCTGCCGCTCGCCCGCCTGGACACCCGGCGCGACGGCGACCGCCGCCGCCGGCTCCTGGACTGGAACCCGCCCGTCGAGCAGACCGAGCCGGCCGCCTCGCTGCCGGAGCTGTTCGCCGCTCAGGTGCTGCGCACCCCGGACGCCCCCGCCGTCGTCGCGGACGGGCGCCGCCTCACCTACCGTCAGCTGGACCGCCGGTCGAACGCTCTCGCGCGCGAGCTGATCGCGCGGGGCGCCGGGCCCGGACAGCTGATCGCGGTGGCCCTGCACCGCTCGGTCGAGCTGCCCGTCGCCCTGCTGGGCGTGCTGAAGGCGGGCGCCGCCTATGTGCCGGTCGATCCGGCCTACCCGGCGGAGCGCATCGCGACGATCATCGCCGACAGCGCACCCCGCCTGGCCATCGCCCACGCGGACGGGCCCGTACCGGAGGGCATCCCCACCCTGACGGTCGGCGACGCGGAGGCCGACGCGGCCGGCCGCAATCCGCGCCCGCACGATCCCGCGTACGTGATCTTCACATCCGGGTCGACCGGCAGGCCCAAAGGCGTCGTCGTCGAACACCGGGCCCTCGGCGCCTATCTACGGCGTGCTCGCACGGCCTACCCGGACGCGGCGGGATCGGCGCTCGCCCACACCTCCGTCTCCTTCGACCTGACCGTCACCTGCCTGTACGCACCGCTGGTGGCGGGCGGCTGCGTACACATCGCCGAACTGCCCGACGCGGTCGGCGGCGAGCGGCCCACGTTCCTGAAGGGCACCCCGAGCCACCTGAGCCTGCTCGACACACTGCCGCACGAGGTCTCCCCGTCGGGGACCCTGGTGCTCGGCGGAGAGGCGCTGCGCGGCGAGATGCTGCGCTCCTGGCGGGCGGCCCACCCCGACGCGACCGTGATCAACGCGTACGGGCCGACCGAGGCCACCGTCAACTGCCTGGAGTTCCGGGTGCCGCCGGGCGCCCCGCTGGCCGACGGCCCGGTGCCCATCGGCCGCCCCTTCGACTACGCCCGCGCCTACGTCCTGGACAGCGGCCTGCGCCCGGTCCCGGCCGGCGCGCGCGGCGAGCTGTACATCGCGGGCGAGGGACTGGCCCGCGGCTACCTCGGCCTGCCCGGGCTCAGCGCGGAGCGGTTCGTCGCCGACCCGTTCGGCGCCGAGGGCACCCGTATGTACCGCACCGGCGACCTGGTGCGGCAGCGGGCCGACGGCGCTCTCGCCTATGTGGGCCGAGTCGACGACCAGGTCAAGGTGCGCGGCTTCCGCATCGAACTCGGCGAGATCGAGTCGGCGGCGGCCCGGCTCCCCGGTGTCGCCCGCGCCGTCGCGGCCGTGCGGGGCGGCGACGGTGAGCGCCGGCTCGTCTGCTACCTGGTGGCGGACGGCCCCCTCGACACCGCAGCCGTCGAGACCCACCTGCGCACGGTACTGCCCGAGTACATGGTGCCCGCCGCCTTCGTCCTGCTGGACGAGGTGCCGCTCACCCCGAACGGCAAGGTCGACCGCGCCGCGCTGCCGGAGCCCACGTTCGCCGCCACCGCCCCGGCGCGCGCGCCGCGCACCCCCGCCGAGGAGCAGTTGCTGGCGCTGTTTCGCGACGTGCTCGGCAAGGAGGACGTCGGCATCGACGACGACTTCTTCGCCCTCGGCGGCGACAGCATCATGTCCATCCAGCTCGTCGGACGTGGCCGCGCCGCGGGCATCCGGTTCTCGGCCCGGCACGTGTTCGAGCACCGCACCGTCGCGCGGTTGGCCGACGCGCTCGGCGAAACCGCCCCGGCACCGGCGCCGGCGGCTGCCCCGGCGCCTCACCGGGTGCCGTTCCTGCCGCTGATGCGACGGCTCGTGGACCGTGGCGGGAGGGTCGCGCAGTACCACCAGTCGGTCGTGCTGCGGACACCGCCGACGGCCGAGGCCGACCTCGTCGCCGCCCTTCAGGCCGTGCTCGACCGGCACGACATGCTGCGGATGCGCACCATCGGCGCGCATGAGCTGGAGATCGCCGAGTCCGTGGACGCGGCGCACTGCCTGCGGCGCGTCGACGCCGCCCGGCACACCGACGACGAACTCGCCGCGCTCGTCACCGCCCGGGCGGCGGTCGCCCGCGACGAACTGGACCCCGCCGCCGGCCAGGTGCTGCGTGCGGTGTGGTTCGACCGCGGTCCTGAACGGCCCGGGCGGCTGCTGCTCGTCATCCACCACCTCGCGGTGGACGGCGTGTCGTGGCGCATCCTCCTGCCCGACCTCAGCCAGGCGTGGCAGGCCGTCAGGGCGGGCCGGACTGTACGCCTGCCCGCCGTTTCCACCTCCTTCGCCCAGTGGGCGGCCGCCTTCGTACGGCTGCCCGCGGACGACGCCGAGTGGTGGCGGGACCTGCTCGACGGCGATGACCCGCTGCTCGGTTCCCGGCCCCTCGACCCGGCGAAGGACCTGCGCCGCACCGGTGGCCGGCTGACTCTCCGACTGCCCGCCGACGTGACCGAGGCGCTGCTCGGCCAGGTGGCCACGGCCTTCCACGCCACCGTCGACGACGTACTGCTGACCGCGCTCGCCGTCGCCGTACCGCGGTGGCGCGGCGACCGGTCGGGACTGCTGGTGAACGTCGAGGGTCACGGACGCGCCGAACACCTGCTGCCCGGCAGCGATCTGTCCCGCACCGTCGGCTGGTTCACCGTCGCCCACCCGGTGCGCCTGGACGCCGGTCCGGCGGACCACGCTGCCGTGGCCGAGGGGACCGACGCGGCCGGCGACGCGCTGCGCGCCGTCAAGGAACAGCTGCGCTCGACACCCCGCGAAGGCGTCGGCCACGGCATCGCCCGCCATGTGGCACCCGGCACGGTGCCGCTGTTCGCCGGCCTTCCCGAGGCGCAGATCGGGTTCAACTACATGGGCCGGCTCGCTCTCGGCGGCGCGCTCGGTGACGGCTGGGAGCTGGACGTCATCGGTGCCGACGAGGCTCCGGACGTGCCGCTCTCGCACGTCGTCGAGCTGAACGCGGCCGCCCAGGCGGGCCCGGACGGACCCGAGCTGGTCGCCAACTGGACGTGGGCCCGCGAGCTCGTCGACGACGACGACGCGCGGCGGCTCGCCACGCTGTGGTTCGAGGCCCTGCGCGGGCTGGCCGCGCACGCCGCACGACCCGGCGCGGGCGGCCGGACGCCGTCGGACCTGATGATCGCCCTGTCCCAGGACGAGATCCGCGAACTGGAGTCCGACGCCGATGTGGCGGACCTGCTGCCCCTGGCCCCGTTGCAGGAAGGCCTGCTCTTCCACCACCTGAACCGCGGCGCGGGCACCGATCCGTACGTGTCTCAGCTGCGCGTCGACTTCCACGGCCGGCTGGACCGCGCCGCACTGCGGGAGGCCGCGGCCGAGGTACAGCGCCGACACACCGCGCTGCGGGCCGCCTTCCGGCGCACCGGCGCCGGCAGCGCCGTTCAGGTCATCACCGCGAACCCGCCGCTGGACTGGACGGAGACCGACCTGCGCGGCACGGACGACGGTCTCGCCGGGCTGCTCGAGGCGGACCGCCGCCGCGGCTTCGACGTCGCCGCGCCGCCGCTCGTCCGTTTCACCCTGGTCACCCGGGACGATTGCCACACCCTTGTCGTCACCTCTCACCACATCGTGCGCGACGGCTGGTCGCTGCCGGTCCTGCTGGGCGAGCTGATCTCCCGTTACCGGGGTGAGGCGCTGCCCGAGCCCCGGCCCTACGGCGAGTACCTCGCCTGGCTGGGCCGTCAGGACCGGCAGGCGGCGGTCGACGCCTGGCGTGACGCGCTCACCGGCCTCGACGCCGGCACCCTTCTCGACGAGGGCCGCGCGGTGGACCACCGCGAGCCGGGCCGGCTCGACTTCACCGTCGACTCCGACGACCTGGAGGCGGCGGCACGGCGGTTCGGCGTCACCGTCAACACCGTCGTCCAGGTCGCCTGGCTGCTGCTGGTGGCACGGCTGACCGGACGCGACGACGTGGTGACCGGTGTCACCGTCAGCGGCCGCCCCGCCGATCTGCCCGGAGCGGACGACATGGTCGGGCTGTTCGTCAACACCCTGCCGCTGCGCGCCGTACTGCGAGCCGGCGAGCCGGTGGCTGACTTCGCCCGGCGGCTGCAACTGGAGCAGGCGAACCTGGTCGAGCACCATCACCTGGGACTGGCCGGGATCCAGCGGGACGCCGGGCTCGGCGACCTGTTCGACACCTCGATGGTGTTCGAGAACTATCCGCTCGACATCGACGCGCTGAGCGAGTCCGCGCGTCGCGCCGGGCTGGACGTGGGCACCGTCGACCACCACTCGGTCACCCACTACGCGCTCGCCCTCGAGGCGCGCCCGGCACCCGGCGGCGGCCTGCAGGGACGTCTGCACTACCGCCCGACCGTGCTCACCGCCGAGCGCGCGGACCTGGTCGCCGACTGGTTCCGCCGCCTCCTGCACACCGTGGTCACCGAGCCCGCCCTCCCGGTCGGCCGGGTCAGTGCGCACGACGCCGCCGAGCGCGCCGCCCTGCTGACGCTCGGTCACGGCCCCGCCGCCGAGCGGCCGGCCGGCCTGTGGCCGGAGCTGTTCGCCGAGCAGGTGCGCCGCACCCCGGACGCGGAGGCGGTGGTGGACGGGACGACCGGCCTGACCTTCCGGGAACTGGCCCGGCGGTCGGCCGCGTTCGCGCGGATCCTGGCCGAGGCCGGCGTCGATACGGAACGCCGCGTGGCCGTCGTACTGCCGCGCTCCCTCGACCTGATCGTGGCCCTGCACGCGGTCGCCCTCGCCGGCGGCGCCTTCGTGCCGGTCGACCCGGACTATCCTGCCGAGCGCATCGCTCACATGCTCGCCGACGCGGCCCCGGACGTGGTCGTCACCTCCAGCGCCGTGGAGCTGCCGCCGACGGCGGTCACGCGTCTGGACGTCGAGGACCTCGACCTGACGGCGGACGGGCCCGTCCCGGACCGTCGGATCCGCCCCGACCAGGCCGCCTACGTCATCTACACCTCCGGCTCCACCGGCCGGCCCAAGGGCGTCGTCGTCTCACACGCGGGCATCCCCGGACTCGCCCGCGCCCAGCGCGCCGCGTTCGACGTGGACGCCGGCGCCCGGGTGCTCCAGTTCGCCTCGCCGAGCTTCGACGCGACCGTCTCCGAGGTCGTCGTCACCCTGTTGTCGGGTGCCTGCCTCGTGCTGGCGTCGCGTGAACGGCTGCTGCCGGGCGAACCCCTGGTGCGCACGGTGGCCGAGCAGCGCGTCACGCATGCCACGCTGCCCCCCGCGGCCCTCCAGGAACTCTCCCCGGACGCGCTGCCGGGCCTGCGCAGCCTCGCCGTCGCGGGCGAGCAGTGCCCGCCCCACGTGGCCGAGCTCTGGTCGGCCGGCCGTCGCATGATCAACGCCTACGGGCCGACCGAGACGACCGTGTGCGCCACCATGAGCGCCCCGCTGAGCGGGCCGGGCGTCCCGCCGATCGGCACGCCGCTGCCGAACACCCGGGTTCATCTGCTGGACGCGCACCTGCAGCCCGTTGCGCCGGGCGTCGTCGGGGAGTTGTACGTCTCCGGCGACGGACTGGCCCGCGGCTATCTCGGCCTGCCGGCGCTCACGGCGGAGCGGTTCGTCGCCGACCCGTTCGGCGCGCCCGGCGCCCGCGTGTACCGCACGGGTGACCTGGCCCGCCGCCGGGAGGACGGCACCCTGGTCTACGTCGGTCGCGCCGACCGGCAGGTGAAGCTGCGCGGCTTCCGGATCGAGCCCGGCGAGATCGAGGCCGTTCTCGTGGGCGCCGACGAGGTCGCGGCCGCCGCGGTGGTCGTGCGGGAGGACCGGCCGGGCGACCGGCGCCTGGTCGCCTACGCCGTCCCCGCCAAGGCCGCGGCACCGGATCCGGAGCGACTGCGGGCGCGGCTGCGCGGCGTGCTGCCGGATCACATGGTGCCGTCGGCGGTGGTGGTACTGGACCGGTTGCCGCTGACCGCGAACGGCAAGCTGGACCGGAGTGCGCTGCCGGCCCCGGAGGTGCGGCCGACGGGTGGCCGGGGGGCGTCGTCGCCGGTCGAGGAGCTGCTGTGCGGAGTGTTCGCGGACGTACTCGGGGTGCCCCGGGTCGGCGTGGACGACTCCTTCTTCGACCTGGGCGGCCACTCCCTGCTGGCGATGCGCCTGGTGGCGCGCGTCCAGACGGTGCTGGGAGCCGAGGTGGGCATCCGGGACCTGTTCGAGGCGCCGTCGGTGCGGGAGCTGGCGCGGCGCGGGCCGGGCGGTGCGCCGCGGGCCGGGGACGGTGTGACCGTCCGCCCGCGCCCGGAGCGGCTGCCGCTGTCCTACGCCCAGCAACGGCTGTGGTTCCTGAGCCGGTTCGACGGACCCAACTCCGCGTACAACATCCCGATGGCGCTGCGCCTGAGCGGACCACTGGACACCGGGGCGCTGAGCGCCGCGATCGGTGACCTGGTGACACGGCACGAGAGCCTTCGCACCCTGGTCGCCGAGCACGAGGACGGTCCCTGCCAGCGCGTCGTGGAGACGTCGGTACCCGTCCGTACCGTGCCGGTCACCGCGGCGGAACTGGACACCGCGATCCGCGACGCCGTCGGCCGCCCCTTCGACCTGGTGGTGGACATGCCGGTGCGGGCGTGGCTGTTCGCGCTCGGACCCGAGGAACACGTCCTGCTGGTCGTGGTGCACCACATCGCCGGCGACGGCGCCTCCATGCCCGTACTCGCACGCGACCTGGCAACCGCATACCGGGCACGAACCACCGACACCGAACCCCGATGGACCCAACCACCCCTCCAGTACGCCGACTTCGCACTCTGGCAACGCGAAACCCTCGGCGACGACACAGACCCCGACTCACCCCTGTCCAGGCAACTGGAATTCTGGCGCTCAACACTCACCGGCGCCCCCCACGAACTGACACTCCCGGTCGACCGGCCCCGCCCCCCAACCGGCCCCCACCGCGCCGGACGCCACCACTTCCACATACCCGACGCAGTACACCAACAGGCCACCGCACTCGCACGCCAACTCCGCGCCACCCCCTTCATGGTCGTACAAGCCGCACTCGCCACACTCCTCTCCCGCCTCGGCGCCGGAACAGACATACCCATCGGCTCACCCACAGCCGGACGAACAGACGAAAAACTCGCCGACACCGTCGGATTCTTCGTCAACACCGTCGTCCTGCGCACCGACCTCTCAGGCGACCCCTCCTTCACCGAACTCATCAACCGCGTCAAAGAAACAGACCTCGCCGCATACGCCCACCAGGACATCCCCTTCGAACGACTCGTAGAAGCCCTACGCCCCCAACGCTCCGCCGCCCGCCACCCCCTCTTCCAGGTCGCGCTCAACCTCGACAGCGCCGGCGGCACCGCCCTCGCGGAGGCGGCCACGATGCCCGGCCTCACCGTCACTCCCGGTCATGTCGACCTGGGCGTGGCGAAGTTCGACCTCACCGTCACGCTCACGGAACGGGTCGCGGCCGGTGACACCCCGGCCGGCTGGACGGGCTCGGTCGAGTACAGCGCCGACATGCTCGACCCGGAGACGGTGGACCTCCTGGCCCGCCGCCTGGTCGCCCTGCTCGACGCGGCCACGGCCCGGCCCGAGTCGGCGGTGTCCGACTTCGACCTCCTCGTCGGCGACGAGCGCGAGCGGATCCTCGGCAGCTGGCTGGACACCACCCGGCCCGTCACCGTCGCATCGCTGCCCGAACTGTTCGCCCGGCAGGTGGCCGAGCAGCCCGACGCCCCCGCCGTGACCTTCGGGGACACGACCCTCACGTACGCCGAACTGAACGCGCGGGCCAACCGGCTGGCGCACGATCTGCTGCGGCGCGGGGTCACCCCGGAAGCACGTGTCGGCGTGCTGATGGAACGCTCGGACACGCTGGCCGTCACCCTGCTCGCCATCGTCAAGTCGGGTGCCGGGTATGTGCCGCTGAGCCCGACGAACCCGGACAGCAGGCTGGAATGGCTGCTGGAGCGGGTCGACGCCCCCTTCCTGCTGGTCGACGAGGCATGCCGGAACCGGGCCGAGGGCCTGGACACCGGTGCCGAGGTGATCGTGGCGGAGGAGGACTCCGCGGCGCTGCCCGCCACCGACCCGGAGGTGACGGTGACGGCCCAGCGACTGGCGTACGTCATCTTCACCTCCGGCTCCAGCGGCCTGCCGAAGGGCGTCGCGATCAGTCACGGCGACATCGCGGTGCTCGCCGCCGACCGCTGCTGGGACGGCGTCGTCGACCGGGTCCCGCTGCACTCGCCGCACGCCTGGGACGCGTCGATCCTCGAGTTCTGGGTTCCGCTGCTGCGTGGCGGCTGCGTGGTGATCGCCCCGCCCGGTGACCTCGACGTGGAGTCCCTGCGCGCACTGATCGAGGACACCGGGGTGACCTCGCTGTTCCTGACGGCCGGCCTGTTCCGGGTCATGGCCCAGGAACTTCCGCAGTGCTTCGCCGCGGTACGGCAGGTCGCCACCGGCGGCGACGTGGTCTCCGCCACCGCCGTACGGCGCGTCCTCGAACACGCGCCCGGTGTACGGATCGTCAACGCCTACGGCCCGACCGAAGCGACCGTCATGGCGCTGTCGCACCCGGTCGACCCCGCCACCGCGGACCGCTGGACGCACAGCGTGCCGATCGGCCGCTCCATGGACAACATGCGGCACTACGTCCTCGACGACACTCTGAAGCCGGTGCCGCCCGGCATCACCGGTGAGCTCTATGTCGCCGGGCACGGCATCGCCCGCTGCTACTGGGGCAGCCCCGGCCTGAGCGCCGAACGCTTCGTGGCCGATCCGTACAGGGCCGGCACCCGCATGTACCGCACCGGCGATCTCGCCCGGTGGACCGCGGACGGCCAGGTCGAGTTCATGGGCCGGGCGGACGAGCAGGTCAAGGTGCGCGGCTTCCGGATCGAGCCCGGTGAGATCGAGGCCGCGCTGGGCGCCGCCCCCGGGGTGACCGCCTGCGCCGTGGTCGTCCGCGAGGACCGGCCCGGTGAGAAGCGCCTCGTGGGATACACGGTGCCCGGCGAGGGCTACGACCGCGCCCACGTCCGCACGCACCTGGGCCGGACCCTGCCGGACCACATGGTGCCGACCGCCGTCGTCGAACTGACCGAACTGCCGCTCACCCCGATCGGCAAGCTCGACCGCGCCGCGCTGCCCGCGCCCGAATTCGGCACCGGGACCGGCGGCCGGGCCCCGCGGACCCGGGAGGAAGGGATCCTCGTACGGCTCTTCGCGAAGGTCGTCGGACTGCCCGCGGACCAGGTCGACGCCGACAGCGCCTTCTTCGACCTGGGCGGCGACAGCATCATGGCGATCCAGCTGGTCAGCGCCGCCCGCCGGGAGGGCCTGCAGATCACCGGCACCGACGTGTTCACGCACCGCACGGTGGCCGAGCTGGCCCGCGTCGCGGCCTCGGCCTCCGATGCCGCAGGGGACGACCCGGCCGAAGCGGTCGGCGACCTCCCGGCGCCGCCGATGATGCACTGGCTCGCCGAACGGCGCGTACCGGTGGACCACTTCAACCAGACCACGGTCCTGTGGGCACCCGCCGACCTCGACCTGCCGAAGCTGCGCGCCGTCCTCGACGCCCTGCTGCGCCGCCATGACAGCCTGCGCCTGCGCGTGGACGTGGCCGACCCGGGCGACGCCACGACCTGGACCTGCACCGTCCCCGACCCGGACGCCGTACGGGCCGAGGACTGCGTGGTCCGCGTGGACGTCTCGGACCTCGACGACACCACGCTGACCGAGGCGGTGCGCGAGCACGCGGACGCCGCCGTGGACCGGCTCGCGCCCCGCGACGGCACGATGGTGCAGATCGTCTGGTTCGACCGGGGCGCTCGCCCCGGACTGGTGCTCGTCGCCGTCAACCATCTCGCGATCGACGGTGTGTCCTGGCGCATCCTGCTGCCCGACCTGTTCCAGGCGTGGCAGGCCGTCCGGTCCGGACGGACGCCGCGGCTCGCCGGCGGCGGCACCGCGCTGCGCCGCTGGGCGCGGCGGGCCCTCGACCGGGCCGGCGCGCCCGACACCGCGGCCGAACTCGACCACTGGACGGGTGTGCTGCGCGAGGGCCGCGCCCGGCTCGGCACGCGCCGCCTCGACCCCGCCACCGACCTGCTGAGGACGGCGGGCCGACTGCGGCGCACCCTGTCCACCCGGACGACCCGGCACCTCCTCACCACGGCGCCGTCCGTGGTCGCGGCCGGCGTCGACGACGTCCTGCTGGCCGGTCTGACGCTCGCCGTCGCCCGGTGGCGCGACGATCCGCACACGCCGGTCCTGGTCGACGTGGAGAGCCACGGCCGCGCCGAGGCCGACCCGGCGGTGGACCTGTCGCACACCACCGGCTGGTTCACCGCGCTCTACCCGGTGCTGCTGGACACCGGCGGGATCGGCGTCCAGGAGGCGTTCGCCGGGACGGAGGCCACCGGGTCCGTCCTCAAGCGGGTCAAGGAACAACTGCGTGGTGTCCCCGACAACGGTCTCGGCTACGGCCGGCTGCGCTACCTGCTGCCGGAGACCGCCGCCGCGTTCGAGGGACTGGGCCAGGCCGAGATCGGCTTCAACTACCTCGGCCGGTTCGTCGCCTCCGACACCGGCGACTGGTCGGTCGCCACCGAGATGCCCCGCCCGGCCGGCGAGGACCCGCACACCCCGCTGGCGCACGTCGTCGAGATCAACGCCCACGTCGAGGAGACCGACGACGGGCCCCGCCTCGGCGCTACCTGGACCTGGGCCTCGGGCGTGCTGGAGGAAGCCGATGTGGCGCGGCTGGCGGACGGCTGGTTCGCCGCCCTCGACGCCCTGGCCGACTACGCGCAACGTCCCGACGCGGGCGGTCTCACCCCCCATGACGTGGGGCTTATAGAGATCACACAGACCGAAATTGAAGAGTTCGAAGACGAACTGGCATCGGACTGGGAGAACTGACGTGGCGCGAACCACCCGTACGGTAGACGACATCCTGCCCCTCTCCCCGCTCCAGAGTGGCCTGCTGTTCCACAGCGTCTTCGACGAGGCGACACCGGACATCTACACGGTGCAGTCGACGTTCCACCTGGCCGGGCCACTGGACCAGGACCGGGCCCGGCGGGCCGCCGAGGTCCTCCTACAGCGGCATGCCAGCCTTCGCGTGGCGTTCCGGCAGCGGTCGAGCGGCGACTGGGTCCAGGTCGTCGCGGCCCGGTACCGGCTGCCCTGGACCGAGGTGGACCTCTCCGGTCGGGACGCCGATCAGGCGGACGCCGAGGCGCGCCGCGTCACGCTCGCCGACCGTGAACGGCGCTTCGACATCGGACGCCCGCCGCTGATCCGGTTCACGCTCATCCGGCTCGGCGAGCTCAGCCACCGTCTCGTGCTCACCATCCACCACACGGTGCTCGACGGCTGGTCGCTGCCCATCCTGCTCAAGGAGTTCCACACCCTGTACGTCACGGACGCCGACTCTCGGCAGCTGTCGCCGGTCGTGCCCTACCGGACCTACTTGGAGTGGCTCGCCCGGCAGGACGCCGACGCGACCCGGTCCGCCTGGGACGGCATGCTCGGCGGTCTCGCCGCCCCGACATGCGTCGCGCCCGGCACCGACCACACGCCGCAGGACCCCGGACGCCACGAGTTCGGGCTCTCCCCGCAGGACACCGACGCGCTCACGGCCGGCGCCCGGGCCGCCGGTGTCACGGTCAACACCGTGGTCCAGACCGCCTGGTCGCTGGTGCTGTCCGGGCTCACCGGCAGCGACGACGTGGTGTTCGGTGTGACCGTCAACGGCCGGCCCGCCGAACTGCCCGGCATCGAGTCCATGGTCGGCCTGTTCATCAACACGCTGCCGCTGCGGGTGCGGCTGCGCCCGGAGGCGACCGGCACCGAGCTGCTGCGCCACGTGCACACCGCCCAGGCCGAGCTGATGGCGCATCAGCATGTGGGGCTGCTGGAGATCCAGCACCGGGCAGGTCTCGGCCCGCTCTTCGACACCTCGGTCGTCTTCGAGAACTTCCCGTTCGAGGAGGCCCCCCGTGTCTCCTCCGGTACCGACGAGATCCAGGTGGTCGGCGCCGAGAGCCACTCCGCCAACCACTTCCCGCTCAGTCTTGTCGGGATGCCGCAGGACTGCCTGCGCTTCAAACTATTCCACCAGCGCGACCTGTTCGACGAGACGGCCGTCGCCGCCGTCGTCGCCCGCTTCCGCCGGGTGCTGGACGCGCTGATCCACCGGCCGGAGCTGCCGGTCGGACGGATCGACCTGACCGGCCCCGAGGACCGCGAGCGCGTCATGGCGTACGCCACCGGCCCCGCAGGGGAGCTCGACGGCGCGACTCTGCCCGAGCTGTTCACCGAGCAGGCCCGCCGGACACCCGAGGCGCCGGCCGTGCGGGCCGGCGGGCGCGTGCTCACCTACCGTGAACTGGACGCCCGCGCGAGCTTCCTGGCCCGCGAACTCGTCCGCCGGGGCGTCGGTCCCGGCCGGCACGTCGCGGTGATGCTGCCACGCGGCCTCGACCTGGCGGTCGCCCTGCTCGGAGTCGCCAAGTCCGGCGGCGCCTACGTGCCCGTCGACCCGGACCACCCCGCCGAGCGCGTCGCCGCCGTCCTGGCCGACAGCGCGGCCGTCCTGGTCATCGCCGAGCCCGGCACCGCCCCGCCCGCCGTCGACACGCTCGCCGTCACCGACGGCGAGGCCGACTCGTACACGGCCGGCCCGCATCCGCACGACCCCGCGTACCTGATCTTCACCTCGGGCTCGACCGGCCGGCCCAAGGGCGTCGTCGTCGAGCACCGCTCGGTCGGCGCCTACCTCAGCCGCGCCCGCGACGCCTACCCCGACGCCACCGGACTCGCGCTCGCGCACTCGTCGGTCGCCTTCGACCTGACCGTGACCGGTCTGTACACCCCCCTGGTCTCCGGCGGCTGCGTCCACCTGGCGGAGCTGCCCGACGCCACCGGCGGCCCCCGCCCCACCTTCCTCAAGGGCACCCCCAGTCACCTGGAGCTGCTCGGCACGCTGCCGGACACGGTGTCGCCGTCCGGCACCCTGATCCTCGGCGGCGAAGCCCTGCGCGGCGAGGCCGTCCGCGGCTGGCGGGCCGCCCACCCCGAGGCCCTCGTGATCAATGCCTACGGGCCGACCGAAGCCACCGTCAACTGCCTGGAGCACCGGGTGGAGCCGGGCAGCGACCTGCCCGACGGCCCGGTCCCGGTGGGTCGCCCCTTCCCGAACACCCGGACCTACGTCCTGGACGGTGCGCTGCGCCCGGTCGCCCCCGGTGTCACCGGCGAGCTGTACGTCGCCGGCGTGGTGCTCGCCCGCGGCTACGCGAACCGCCCCGGACTCACCGCCGAACGCTTCGTCGCCGATCCCTACGGCGCCGCGGGCGAGCGGATGTACCGCACCGGCGACCTCGCCCGCTGGCGTCCGGACGGCAACCTCGAGTACGCCGGCCGCGCCGACGCCCAGATCAAACTGCGCGGCTTCCGTGTGGAGCCCGGCGAGATCGAGGCGGTCGCCGCCGGCTTCCCGGGGGTCACCCGCACCGTCGTCGTCGCCCGCGAGGACCGCCCGGGCGACCAGCGGCTGGTGGCCTACGTGACGCCCGAGGACGTCGACACGGACGCGCTGCGTGAGCGCCTGGCCGGTGCGCTGCCCGAGTACATGGTGCCGTCGGCCGTCGTCCCACTGGCCGCCCTGCCGCTGACCCCCAACGGCAAGACCGACCGCCGGGCCCTGCCCGCGCCCGACGAGAACGCCTACGCGCTTCCCGTGCGGCGAGCCCCCCGCGACCCTCGGGAGGAGCTGATCCGAGAGCTGTTCGCCGACGTCCTCGGCCGGTCCGCCGTCGGCGCGGACGACGACTTCTTCGCCCTGGGCGGCCACTCCCTGCTCGCGATCCGGCTGGTCAGCAGGCTGCGTACGGCCCTTGGCGTGGAACTGGCCGTCAAGCAGCTCTTCCAGAACCCGACACCGGCCGCGCTCGCCCGGTCCCTGACCGGCACCGGCGAGGTCCGGCCGCCGCTCGACGCCCGCGAGCGGCCCGAGCGGATACCCCTGTCGTACGCCCAGCAGCGCCTGTGGTTCCTGCACCGCCTGGAGGGGCCCAGCCCGGTCTACAACCTGGCCTCCGCCCTGCGCCTGGACGGTCCCCTCGACCGGGTGGCGCTGAGCGCCGCGTACGCGGACGTCGTCGCACGGCACGAGAGCCTGCGCACCGTCGTCGCCGAGGACGAGAACGGCGCCCACCAGGTCGTACTGCACGACGCCACACCCGAGTTGGTGCTGGTCCGCTGCACCGAGGAGCAGCTCGACGCCACCCTGGCCGAGCACGCCCGCCACCCCTTCGACCTCGCCCGCGACCTGCCCATCCGGCTCTGCCTGTTCGAACTGGCCGAGGACCGGCACGAACTGCTCGTCCTGCTGCACCACATCGCCGGCGACGGCTGGTCGACGCCATTGCTCACCCGCGATCTGACCCTCGCCTACACGGCCCGCGCGGCGGGGCGCGCCCCGGTCTGGCACGACCTGCCCGTCCAGTACGCCGACTACGCGCTCTGGCAGCGCGAACTGCTCGGCGCGGAGGAGGACGGGACCAGCCGGGCCGCCCGCCAGCTCGCCTTCTGGCAGGCCGCGCTCGCGGACCTGCCCGAGGAGGTCCCGCTGCCCACCGACCACCCGCGTCCGCCCGCCGCCTCCTACCGGGGCGACAACGTCGTGATCCGGATACCGGCGTCCCTGCACCGGGCGATCGCGGACCGGGCGCGGGAGGCGAACGTCACCGTTTTCATGGTGGTGCAGGCCGCGCTCGCGGTGCTCCTGTCGCGGCTCGGCGCGGGAGACGACATCCCCCTCGGCACCCCCGTCGCCGGCCGGCTCGACGAGGCCCTGGACGACCTCGTCGGCGACTTCGTCAACACCCTCGTCCTGCGCACCGACGTCAGCGGCGACCCGACCTTCGAGGAACTCCTCGGCCGGGTCCGGGAGACCGACCTCGCCGCCTACGCCCACCAGGACCTGCCCTTCGAACGGCTCGTCGAGGTGCTCAACCCGGTGCGGTCGCTGTCCCGCTCGCCCCTGTTCCAGACGCTGCTCGCCTTCAACAACACCAACGGTCAGGGCTCCCAGGACGCCGTCGCGCTGCTGCACGACCTCACTGTCACCACACACGGTGTCGGCAGCGGCGCGGCCAAGTTCGACCTCGCCTTCAACCTGCGCGAGCACATGGCGCGGGACGGCGGCGCCGAGGGCATGACCGGCATCCTCGAATACGCCACCGACCTCTTCGAACGGCCCACGGCCGAGCGGCTCGTGGAGCGCTTCGTGACGGTGCTGCACCGCCTGGTCGCCGAACCCGGCCGACCCGTCGGCGCCGTGGACGTGCTGCTGGACGAGGAACGCCACGCGGTACTGACCGACTGGAACGCCACCGAGCGGCCGGCGCAGGACCGGTGGTTCCTCGACCGGTTCGAGCGGTACGCCGCCGAACACCCGCACGCCCCGGCCGTCCAGGCCGACGGCGTCCGCCTCACGTACGCCGAACTGAACGCACGCGCCAACGCGTTCGCCCGGCTGCTGCTGGAACGCGGCGCGGCTGCGGACCGGTTCGTGGCCGTGGCGCTGCCACGCACCGCGGACCTCGTCACCACCCTGCTGGCCGTGCAGAAGTCGGGGGCCGCCTACCTCCCCGTCGACACCGAATTCCCGGCCGACCGGGTGCGCCGCATGCTGTCCGAAGCCGCCCCGGTCGCCCTCGTCACGACAGGGGACCTGCTGGCGCGGCTGCCCGCCGACGCCATCCCGGCCCTCCTGGTCGAGGAGACCGACCTCGCCGCCCACGACGGCTCTGACCTGCCCCGCCGGGTGCCCGGCGAGAGCGCCGCCTACGTCATCTACACCTCCGGCTCGACGGGCGTGCCCAAGGGCGTGGTCGTCCGCCGGTCGGCGCTGGACAACTTCCTGCGTGCGATGGCCGACCAGTGCGCGATGAGCCCGGCCGACCGGCTGCTCGCCGTCACCACCGTCGGATTCGACATCGCCGGCCTGGAGCTCTACCTGCCGCTGGCCACCGGCGCCACCGTCGTCGTCGCCTCGCGCGAGACCGTCCGCGACGCCGAGACGCTGCGCACCGCCGTCACCGAGCACGGCATCACGGTCATGCAGGCCACCCCCACGCTGTGGCAGGCCGCCGTGGGACGGGACGCGTCCTTCCTGACCGGCGTACGCGTCCTGGTCGGCGGCGAGGCCCTGCCCCCGGCACTCGCCGCCACCCTCACCGCGCACGCCGCGGGCGTCCTCAACGTGTACGGCCCGACCGAGACGACGATCTGGTCGACCGCGGCACCCGTGGACCGGGCGCTGCCGCACATCGGCCGCCCGATCGACAACACTCGCCTGCACGTCCTCGACGACGCGCTGCGCCCGGTCCCGCCGGGCGTCACCGGAGAGCTGTACATCGCGGGCGACGGTCTGGCCCGCGGCTACCTCGGGCAGTCGGCCCGCACCGCCGAGCGCTTCGTCGCCGACCCGTACGGCGCCCGGGGCTCCCTCATGTACCGCACCGGTGACATGGTCCGCCGGACCGCCGACGGCGACCTGTCGTACGTCGGACGCGGCGACCACCAGGTCAAGCTGCGCGGCTTCCGCATCGAGACGGGTGAGATCGAGGCCGTCCTCGGCACCCACCCGGACGTCGCCGCGGCCGCCGTGACCGTGCGCCCGGACGCCTCGGGCGAACAGCGGCTGGTCGCCCACGTCGTGGGTGACACCCACCCCTCGGTGCTGCGCGGCCACCTGTCCGCGGCGCTGCCCGAGTACATGGTGCCCACCGTGTTCGTCCTGCTCGACGAACTGCCGCTGACCGCCAACGGCAAGCTCGACCGCAAGGCGCTGCCCGAGCCCACCGACAGCCCGGAGGCCACCGGCCGGCTGCCCCGCTCGCCGCAGGAGGAGATCCTGTGCGGCCTGTTCGCGGAGATCCTCAACCGGCCGCAGATCTTCATCGACGACGACTTCTTCGCCGCCGGCGGACACTCGCTGGCCGCGATGCGGCTTGTCAGCCGGGTGCGGTCGGTGCTCGACGTCGAACTGCCGATCAGCACGCTGTTCGAGATGCCCACCGTGGCCGGGCTCGCGGCCCGGCTGGACGCGGCGGGCACCAAGCGCGCCCCGCTCGTGGCGGGCCGACGCCCCGACCGGCTGCCCGCCTCCTTCGCCCAGCAACGGCTTTGGTTCCTCAATCAGTTCGAGGACCGGCTGAGCCCCACGTACAACGTGCCCGTCGCGCTGCGCCTCACCGGCACTCTCGACCCAGCCGCCCTGAGGACGGCGCTCGCCGACGTCGTGGCGCGCCACGAGACCCTGCGCACGGTCTTCGCCGAGGACGCCGAAGGCCCCTACCAGCGCATCCTGGAGCCCCTGGCACCGTCCCTCGGTGTCGAGGACGCCACCGCGGACGACCTCGACGCACGGCTCGCCGCCGCAGCCCGCACCGGTTTCGACCTCGCCACCGACATCCCGCTGCGGGCCCATCTGTTCGCCCTCGCGCCGCACGAGCACGTGCTGCTCCTCGTGATGCACCACATCGCGGGCGACGGCGGCTGGTCGATGCCACTGCTCGTCCAGGACCTGGCGACCGCGTACGCCGCGCGCAGCGGCGGGGCCGCGCCCGCCTGGCGGCCGCTCACCGTCCAGTACGCCGACTACACGCTGTGGCAGCAGGACGTGCTCGGCACCGCCGACGACCCCTCCAGCGAGCTGGCCCGCCAGCTCGACCACTGGCGCACCGCACTCGCCGGCCTCCCCGAGGAACTGACGCTGCCTGCCGACCGGCCCCGCCCGCACACGCCCACCGGCCGGGGCGCGGAGATCCGGTTCGAGGTGCCGGCGGAGCTCCACGCCGCGCTGGAGGCCCTCGCCCAGCAGCACCGGGCGAGCCTGTTCATGGTCGTGCAGGCGGCGCTCGCCGTCAGTCTGTCCCGGATCGGAGCCGGTCAGGACATCCCGCTCGGCACACCCAGCGCGGGCCGCACGAACGAGGTCCTCGAGGGACTTGTCGGGTTCTTCGTCAACACGCTCGTCCTGCGCACCGACCTGTCGGGCGACCCCACGTTCACCGAGGTGCTGGCCCGCGTCCGGGAGACCTCCCTGGCCGCGTACGCCCACCAGGACGTGCCGTTCGAGCGGCTGGTCGAGGAGCTCAACCCGGACCGCTCGATGGCCCGGCACCCTCTGTTCCAGACGATGGTGACCTGGAACAACGCCGGTCATCAGACAGCCGGCTGGAACGCGGTGGACCTGCCGGGGCTGCGTATGCGCGTCCAGGAGGTCGGCACCGGCGTCGCCACCTTCGACCTGCTGTTCGCCTTCGCCGACCTGCGCGCGGAGCGCGGCGCACCCGACGGGCTCTCGGTGCGCCTGGAGTACAGCACCGACCTGTTCGACGACTCCACCGCCGACCGGTTCGCCGCCTGCCTGCTGCGGGTCCTGCGCGCCGTCGCCGTCGACGCCGAGCGGCCGGTGCACCGGATCGACGTGCTGGACGAGGCCGAGCGCGCCCTGCTGCTGACCGCGGTGAACGAGACCGCGCTGCCGCGCGAGGCGGTCTCGCTCGCCGAAGCGTTCGCCGCGCAGGCCGCCCGGACCCCGGACGGGGTCGCCGTGACGGCGGACGGCACAAGCCTGACCTTCCGTCAGGTCGACACTGCGGCGGAAGCGCTCGCGGCCGAGCTGATCCGCCGCGGCGCCGCCCCCGAGGAGTTCGTGGCGGTCGCGCTGCCCCGCGGCGCGGACCTGGTCGTCACGCTCGTCGCCGTACTGAAGACGGGCGCCGCCTATGTACCGGTCGACCCGTACTACCCGGCCGAACGGATCGGCCTGATGCTCGCCGACACGGCACCGCGGGTAGTCGTCACCACCTCCGCCCTCGCGGCCGAACTGCCCCTCGACGGCGTCGACCGGTTCCTCCTCGACGAGGAGCCGCCCCCGGCCGCGGCCCCCGTGCGCGCCGTACGCCCCGTCCGGCCTGAACACCCCGCGTACGTCATCTACACCTCGGGCTCCACCGGCCGGCCCAAGGGCATCCTGATGCCCGGCCGCGCCCTGACCAACCTGCTCGCCTGGCACGAGCGGGCCGTGCCCGGTGAACACGGCACCGTCGTCGCCCAGTTCACCGCCGTCGGCTTCGACGTGTCGGTCCAGGAGATGCTCTTCGCCCTGCTCACCGGCCGCACTCTCGCCGTGTGCCCGGAGGACGTGCGCCGCGACCCCGTCGCCCTCGCCCGCTGGCTCGAGCGGGAGCGCGTGGCCGAGCTGTACGCGCCCAACCTGGTCATCGACGGCGTGCTGGAGGCCGCGCGCGAGTGCGGCGCCGACCTGTCCGTGCTGCGGCACCTCGTCCAGGCCGGCGAGGCCCTCACACTGAGCGAGCCGGTGCGCGCCCACCACGGCGCCACGGCGACCCGCCTGCACAACCACTACGGTCCGGCCGAGACGCACGTCGTCACCGGCTGGACGCTCCCGGCCGACGTGGCCGACTGGCCCGGCACCGCGCCGATCGGCCTGCCGATCGACAACACCCGCGTCTACGTACTGGACACCGGGCTGCTGCCCGTCGCGCCCGGCGTGACCGGCGAACTGCACCTGGCCGGCGACAACCTCGCCCGCGGCTATCACGCGCGCCCCGGTCTGACCTCGGAGCGGTTCGTCGCCGACCCGTACGGGCCGCCCGGGACGCGCATGTACCGCACCGGCGACCTCGTCCGCTGGACCCGGTCGGGCCTCCTCGAATACGTCGGCCGGTCCGACGACCAGGTGAAGATCCGCGGCTTCCGGATCGAACCCGGGGAGGTCGAAGCCGCGCTCGCCGGGCTGCCCGAGGTGCGGCGCTGCGCGGTCGTGGTCCGCGAGGACGCGCCGGGCGACAAGCGGCTGGTCGCCTACGCCGTGCCCGCGCCCGGTGCGGACCTGGACCCGGCCCGCCTGCGCACCCGTCTCTCCGCGTCGCTGCCCGACCACCTGGTGCCGTCCGCGATCGTGCCGCTCCCCGACCTGCCCCTGACGCCCAACGGCAAGCTCGACCGGCGCGCCCTGCCCGCTCCGGACCACCACGCGCCGGCGCCGGGGCGGGCGCCCCGCTCCCCGCAGGAGGAGATCCTGTGCGGCCTGTTCGCCGAGGTGCTGCGGGTGCCCGCGGTCGGCATCGACGACGACTTCTTCGACCGGGGCGGCCACTCCCTGCTCGCCACCCGGCTGGCGAGCAGGATCCGGTCGACGCTCGGCGTGGAGATCTCCGTGCGCCGGCTGTTCGAGACGCCCACGGTCGCCGGAGTCGCCGCCCTGCTCAGGGAGGCGGACGGCGCCCGCGACGCGGTACGGCAGATGCCGCGGCCCGAGCGGCTGCCGCTGTCGTACGCCCAGCAACGCCTGTGGTTCCTGCACCAGATGGACGGCCCGAGCCCCACCTACAACCTGGCCAACGCGCTGCGGCTTTCCGGTGAGCTGGACGTCGTGGCGCTGCGGCAGGCGCTGGCGGACGTGGTGGCACGGCACGAGAGTCTGCGGACCGTGTTCGCCGAGGACGCCGAAGGACCGCATCAGGTGATCCTCGACGACGTGCGGCCGGAGATCCACCGCGTGCCGTGCACGGAGGAGGAGCTGCCCGAACGGATCGCGGCCGCGACCGCCCACGGGTTCGACCTCGCCCAGGGGATCCCTCTCCGCGTCACGCTGTTCGAGCTCGGTGAGAGCGAGCACGCGCTGCTGATCCTGCTCCACCACATCGCCGGCGACGGCTGGTCGTTGCCGGTGTTGGTGCGGGACGTGGCCGTGGCGTACGGGGCGCGGGTGGGCGGGGCCGCACCCGCGTGGACGCAACTGCCCGTGCAGTACGCGGACTTCGCGCTGTGGCAGCGCGACCTGCTCGGCGACGAGAGCGACGAGAAGGCCGAACTGGTCCGACAGCTGGAATTCTGGAAGACGGCCCTGGAAGGAGTACCGCAGGAGCTGGCACTGCCGGCCGACCGGTCACGTCCGGCGGCCGCCTCCTACCGCGGCGACCGGGTACCGCTCACGGTCTCTCCCGAACTGCACACCGCCATAGCCGAGTTGGCGGCCGCACACCGGGTGAGTGTGTTCATGGTGATGCAGGCGGCGGTGGCCGTGCTGTTGCACCGGCTGGGCGCGGGCGACGACATCCCGCTCGGATCCCCGGTCGCGGGCCGCACGGACGACGCGCTGGAAGAACTCGTGGGGTTCTTCGTCAACACACTGGTCCTGCGCACCGACGTGTCGGGCGATCCGTCCTTCGCCGAACTGCTGGACCGGATACGCGAGACGGACCTCGCGGCATTCGCCCACCAGGACGTGCCCTTCGAACGCGTGGTGGAAGCGGTCAACCCGTCCCGCTCCATGGTCCGCCACCCCCTCTTCCAGACCATGCTGATGTGGGACAACACCCCCGCCACGGACGGCGGATCACTGCCGCTGGGCGGCCTCGACGCGCGGGCCGTCCCCGCTCCCGCCGGCGGAGCCAAGGTCGACCTCACCTTCACCCTCACCGAACGGCGTGGCGGCGAGGGCGCACCGGCCGGTCTGGTGGGCGCGCTGGAGTTCGCGGAGGACCTCTTCGACCGCGGGACCGCCGAACGGTTCGCCGAGTGGTTCGTCCGGCTGCTGGAACAGGCCGTCGCCGACCCCGACACCCCCGTCGCCACACTGCGGCTCACCACCGAGAAGGAGGCCGTCGCCCTGGTCGCCTCCGGAACCGCCACCCCGGAGACGCTGCCGGAGGGCACCTTCGTGGAGTGGGTGGCCGAGGCGGTGCGGCGCTCGCCGGACGCGACCGCGGTGGAGACCGGCGACGAGGCACTCACCTTCGGCGAACTCGACACGGCCGCCAACCGGCTCGCCCACGAACTGCGCACCCGCGGAGTAGGCCCCGAATCATTCGTCGCGGTGTCCCTGCCACGCTCCACCGACCTCGTGGTCGCCCTCCTCGCCACACTCCGCACCGGAGCCGCCTACATCCCCCTCGACCCCGACCACCCCGCCGACCGCACCGCGTTCATGCTCACCGACGCTGCCCCCACCCTGCTCCTCACCAGCCGCTCGACCGACCCGGCCGCGGGCACCGGCCTGCCCCGCCTGTACATCGACGAGACGGACGTCTCCCGCCACCCCGCCACGGACGCCACGGTCGCCGTACCGGGCACGGCGGCGGCGTACGTGATCTACACCTCCGGCTCGACGGGACGGCCCAAGGGTGTCGTCGTCCCGCGGGCCGCGGTGACCAACTTCCTGCACTCCATGGCCGAGCGGTGTGCCATCGGGAACGGCGACCGGCTCGCCGCCGTGACGACCATCGGCTTCGACATCTCGGTGCTGGAGCTGTTCCTGCCCCTGGTGACCGGCGCCACCGTGGTGCTCGTGGCCCGGGACACCGTCCTCGATCCGGCCCGGCTCGCTGTTCTCGTGCGGGCCGAGCGCGACCGGCCCGGCTCCCTGCTGATGCAGGCGACGCCGGGGCTGTGGCGGAGCCTGCTCGACACCGACCCCACCGCGGTGCGCGACGTGCGGGTCCTTGTCGGCGGGGAGGCGCTGCCGCCGGATCTCGCGGACACGCTCACCGCCGCGGCGGTGAGCGTGAACAACCTGTACGGCCCGACGGAGACGACGGTGTGGTCGACCGCCTCGGAGGTGACCGAGGGCGAGGCGCCCGACATCGGCGGTCCGCTGGCCAACACATCCGTGTACGTGCTGGACGCCCGGCTCCAGATGCTGCCGGTGGGGGTGCCCGGGGAGCTGTACGTCGCCGGCACCGGAGTGGCACGCGGATACCACGCACGCCCAGGCCTCACAGCATCCCGGTTCGTGGCCGACCCCTTCGGCCCCACAGGATCCCGCATGTACCGCACCGGAGACATCGCACAACGACGCACCGACGGACACCTCGACTACCTCGGCCGCACCGACGACCAAACCAAAATCCGCGGCTTCCGCATCGAACCAGGCGAAATCGAAACCGCACTCCTCACACACCCACACGTACGACGAGCCGCCGTCACCGTCCGCGAAGACACACCCGGCGACAAACGACTCATCGCCTACGTCGTCACCGACCCCACCACCGACACCACCACACTCCGCACACACACCTCCCACACCCTGCCCGACTACATGATCCCCTCCGCCGTCATCCCCCTCGACACCCTCCCACTCACCCCCTCCGGAAAACTCGACCGCAAAGCCCTCCCCGCACCCGTCTACACCACCGCAGAAAACAGCCGCGACCCCCGCACCCCCCACGAAGAACTCCTACGCGACCTCTTCGCCGACACACTCGGCATCCCCCACCTCGGCATCGACGACAACTTCTTCGACCTCGGCGGCCACTCGCTCCTCGCCACCGCGCTGGTCAGCCGGATCCGCGCGGTCCTGCGGACCGAGGTGACGGTGCGCCGGCTGTTCGACACCCCGACGGTGGCCGGGCTCGCGGACGCCCTCGACACCTCCGGGGCCGCCCGGCCCGCCCTGGTGGCACGGCTACGGCCGGACCGTGTCCCGCTCTCCTTCGCCCAGCAGCGGCTCTGGTTCCTCGACCAGCTCGACGGCCCCACCCCGACGTACAACATCCCGACCGCGCTGCGGCTGACCGGTGACATCGACGTGGCCGCGCTCGACGCCGCGCTGCGGGACCTCGCGGCCCGGCACGAGAGCCTGCGCACCGTCATCGGCGCGGACGACGACGGCCCGTACCAGGTGGTGCGGGACGACGCGCGCGTGCCGCTCACCGTGCTGGAGACCACGGACGTGCGGCGCGACACGGCCGCTGCGGTGCTGCGCACCTTCGACCTGGCCACGGAGATCCCCGTGCGCGCCTGGCTGCTGCGGCCGGGCGGCGACGAACAGGTCGTCCTGCTGGTGATCCATCACATCGCGGGGGACGGCTGGTCGCTGCGGCAGGTCACCGAGGACCTCGTCGAGGCCTACCGGGCCCGCGCCGCCGGCCGGGCCCCCGACTGGTCGCCGCTGCCCGTCCAGTACGCCGACTTCACGCTCTGGCAGCGCGACCTGCTCGGCACCGAGGACGACCCGGACAGCCTGATCAGCCGGCAGCTCGCGCACTGGACGAAGACACTCGCGGGCGTTCCCGAGGAACTGGCCCTGGCCGGCCGGCGTCCGCGTCCCGACGTGCCGACCCACCGCGGCGAGGTGATCCCCTTCGAGATCCCCACCGCGCTGCACGGGCGGATCACCCGGCTGGCCGCGGCCGCCCATGCCACGCCCTTCATGGTGATCCAGGCCGCCCTCGCCGTCGTGCTGCGGCGCGGCGGAGCGGGCGACGACATCCCCATCGGCACGATCGTCGCCGGCCGCACCGACGACGCGCTGTCACAACTCGTCGGCTTCTTCGTGAACACCCTGGTACTGCGCACCGACGTCTCCGGCGCGCCGACCTTCGCCGAACTCGTCGACCGGGTACGGGAGACCGACCTCGCGGCGTACTCGCACCAGGACCTGCCCTTCGAGCGGCTGGTCGAGGTGGTCAACCCAGGCCGGTCCATGTCGCGCCACCCCCTCTACCAGGTCGAACTGATCTGGCAGGACCAGCGCGTCGGCACCCGGGCCGTGACCGGCGTCGACGGACTGCGGCTGGCCGAGGAACGCCTGCAGACCGGCACCGCCCGGCTGGACCTGTCCTTCTCCCTGTTCGGGCGGCGCGACGACGACGGCGCCCCGGCCGGCATCGCCGGTCAGCTGCTGTTCAGCACGGACGCGTACGACGCCCTCCGCGCCCGGCGCATCGTCGACCAACTCACCACCCTGCTGGAAGCGGCGGTCGAGGAGCCGACGACACCGGTCGACGAACTCCCGACCACCGGCCCGGACCTGGCCGCGCGAGCGGTCACGCTCGGCCAGGGACCGCACGGCATACTCGCCGACCACACGCTCGCCGAGCTCTTCGAGGACCAGGCGGCGCACACCCCCGACCGGGCCGCCGCGGTCGCCGACGGCACCACCGTCACCTACCGCGAGCTGGACGAACGGGCCGACGCGCTCGCCGCGCGGTTGCGGGCGGCCGGCGCCGGCCCCGAGCACTACGTGGGGGTGCTGTTGCCGCGCTCGGCCGACCTCCTGGTGGCCCTGGTGGCCACCCTCAAGTGCGGCGCGGCGTATCTGCCGCTCGACAGCGCCCTGCCCGCCGGACGCGTCGCCGTCATGCTGGCCGACCTGCGGCCGACGGCGATCGTCACGGACGGCGCGCTACGCGCGACGCTGCCCGCGACCGACGCACGGATTCTCGAGGTCACCTCCGCTCCGGCGGCCTCGGCCGCCGACGGTCCCGCGACCACCCCCCGTCCCCGGCGGCGCGCCACCCCGGACAGCCCCGCCTACGTGATCTACACCTCCGGGTCCACCGGCCGGCCCAAGGGGGTCGTGATGACCCAACGCGCGATGCGCAACCTGATGACCTGGCACGCGCGCACGCTGCCCTCGGCGGGCCCGAGCAGGATCGCCCAGTTCTCCGCGGTCGGCTTCGACGTCTCCGTCCAGGAGGTGCTCGCCGCCCTGCTCCACGGCGACACCCTCGTGGTCTGCCCCGAGGACGTCCGCCGCGACCCGGTGGCCCTCGCCGAGTGGCTGGCCGAGACGCGGGTGACGGACCTGCTCGCGCCGAACCTCGTCATCGACGCGGTACTGGAGGCCGCCGCCGACAACGGCACGGACCTGGGAACGCTGCGCACGGTCGCCCAGGCCGGCGAAGGACTCACCCTGCGCCCCCACGTGCGCGCGTTCTTCGCCGCCCACCCCGGCACCCGGCTCCACAACCACTACGGTCCCGCCGAGACCCACGTCGTCTCCGCCTGGACCCTGCCGGACGCCGTGGCCGACTGGGCGGACGACGCCCCCATCGGCGTACCGCTCGACAACACCCGGCTGCTCGTGCTCGACGACCGGCTGCGTCCGGTGGCCCAGGGCGACCCGGGCGAGCTGTACATCGGCGGTGCCGGCCTGGCGCGCGGCTACCACGGCCGGCCCGGTCCGACCGCGCAGCGCTTCCTGGCGGACCCGTTCGGCCCGCCCGGTGCCCGTCTGTACCGCGCCGGCGACCTGGCCCGCTGGAACGAACACGGCGCGCTGGAGTTCCTCGGCCGAGCCGACGACCAGGTGAAGATCCGTGGCCAGCGGGTCGAGCTCGGCGAGATCCAGCACTCCCTGTCCGCGGCACCCGAGGTGGCCCGAGCGGCGGTCGTGGTCCGCGAGGACCAGCCCGGGGACCAGCGGATCGTCGGCTACGTGGTTCCCGCGCCCGGCGCCGAGTGCGACCCGGCGGTGCTGCGGGAGCGGCTCAGGCGCACCCTGCCCGAGTACATGGTGCCGGCCGCGGTCGTCGTCCTCGACACCCTGCCGCTCACCGCCACCGGCAAGCTGGACCGGCGCGCGCTGCCCGCCCCCGCCCACGACACCCACCGGGCGGGCCGCCCGCCGCGCGGGGCGGAGGAGGAGATCGTCTGCGGCCTGTTCGCCGAGGTGCTGCGTGTCCCGTCGGTGAGCGCGGACGACAACTTCTTCGAGCGCGGCGGGCATTCGATGCTGGCGGCGAGTCTGGTCGCCCGTCTGCGGGCGGCGCTCCAGGCACCGGTGACCGTCCGGATGCTCTTCGACGCGCCGACCCCGGCCGAGCTGGCCGCCCGGCTCACGGACGGCGGGGACGACGTCGGCACGATGCGGTCCTTGCTGCCCCTGCGCACGCGCGGCACGCAACCGCCGCTGTTCTGCCTCCACCCGGCGTCCGGCGCCGCCTGGTGCTACGCGGCCCTGCTCACCCATCTCCATCCCGGGCAGCCGGTCTACGGCCTCCAGGCCCGAGGTCTCGCCGATGCGCAGGGCAGGCCGGCGACCGTGGAGGAGATGGCCGACGACTACGTGCGGCAGATCCGCGCGATCGTCCCGGCGGGCCCCTGCCGGCTGCTCGGCTGGTCCTTCGGCGGCCATGTCGCGCACGCGGTCGCGGTGCGGCTCGCCGAACAGGGCGTCACCGTGGACCTGCTCGCCGTCCTGGACGCCCACCCCGAGCCGGCGGACGCCGTGCCGCCCAGTCGCGAGGAGGTCGTCGCGGCGCAGATGCGCGCGGTCGGCTTCGACTTCGACCCGGCCGCCCTCGCCCGCGGTGAGCTGCCGGTCGAGCCGTACCTGGCGTTCCTGCGCCGGGAGAACCCGTCCGTGGTCGACCTCGACGACGCCCAACTCGTCCGGATGATCGACACCTTCGTGGACAACGTACGGATGATGCGCGCGTACCGGCCTGCCGTCTTCGACGGGGACCTGCTCTTCGTCTCCGCCGCGCCCGGCGGCCGGGTGGCCGGTGACGCCCGGACGTGGCAGCCGTACGTCGGCGGGCGCATCGTGGAGCACACCGTGGACGCCGAGCACGAGCAGATGCTCACGCTGCCGTCCGCGATCGCGGAGATCGGACGGGTGCTGAGCGCCGGTGAGCGTCGTGGGTAGCCTCGGCATAGAGGTGCGTAGGAACGCTGTAGACAACCGGCGCAGGCTCGGCGCATGACGGCCGTCGACCCATCCGCCGGCGAATCCACCGAGGTGGTGCCGCTGCGCCGCAACCGGGACTTCCTGCTCCTGTGGACCGGCAACTGGCTGCAGTTCTTCGGCTCCCGCCTGAGCGGTGCCTGCTATCCGCTGCTTGCGCTGGACGTCTCCGGAGGTTCGGCGCGGGCGGCGGGCCTCGCCTCGATGGCGGCCGTGGTGCCCTACGCGGTCCTGCAACTCCCGGCGGGCGTGCTGGTCGACCGGTGGGACCGGCGTCGGGTGATGGAGATCTGCGCGGTGGGCCGGGCGACGGTGCTCGCGGTCGTGGCGGCGGCGGTACTGCTGGGGAGCCTCGGCATCCCGTGGCTGCTCGCGCTGATCGCCGCGGACGTCAGCCTCGCCATCGTCGCCGGTCTCGCCGAGCGTGCCTCGGTGCTCACCATCGTGCCGGCGGCGCAGCTGACCGCGGCGATGGCGCAGAACGAGGCGCGCGGCCGGAGCGCGGGCCTGCTGGGCGGGCCGCTGGGCACCGTCCTGTTCTCCTGGGCGCGGTGGAGCCCGTACCTCGCCGGCGCCGTCGGGGCGGCCGTCGCCGCGGTCAACATACGGTTCATCCGGGCCGATTGCCGTCCGCCCCGCGCCGCACAGCGCCGCCTGGTCCGCCGGGACCTCGCCGACGGGCTGGTGTGGGTGCGCCGGCAGCCGTTCCTACGCGTGGCGATCCCGCTGACCGCGGTGGCCGGCGGCTTCCTCCAGGTGGTTTCGCTGGCCCTGGTCGTCGTCCTGGTCAAGGAGCAGGGCCACGACGAGTCCACGGTCGGCCTGCTGCTCGGCATCAGTGGCTGCGGCGGGTTGCTCGGGGCGCTCACCGCCCGCTGGTGGACGCGCCGTGTACCCCTGCCGGCACTGCTCTGCGGCGGCTTCGCGGTCTGGGCGCTGCTGATGGCCGGCATGTACGTGGTCTCCAGCCCCGTCGGCCTGGGCGTGCTGTTCGGCGCCATGAACCTGATCGGTGCTGTCTTCGGCGTCGCCGCGGCCGTCTACCAGATGACCATGACGCCGCACGAGATGCAGGGCCGGGTGGCGGCGGTCGCCGGGCTCGTCACCGCGGCCGGATCCACCGCGGGCGCACTCGCCTTCAGCTCGCTCATCGACCGGTTCGACGGACCGACCGCCATTCTCCTGAGCGCCGGGGGCATGGCCCTCGTCGCGCTGGCGGCCCTCCTGGTCCCGGCCATGCGCCGGGCCCGGCTTGTCACCGACACCCCTGTCGCGCCCGCCGCGGAGGCGGCCGACCCGACCTCTGTCTGACCCGACCCGAAGGACCGTTTCATGGACCTGAGTCTGTTCTACTTCGCCCACGACAGCACGGAAGCCGGTGACGGGGGCCGCTACCAGCTGCTGATCGAGGGCGCGAAACTCGCCGACCGGGCGGGGCTCGCCGCGGTGTGGACCCCGGAACGGCACTTCGATCCGTTCGGCGGCGCCTACCCCAACCCCTCCGTGCTCGGCGCGGCGCTGGCCACCTGCACCCAGCGGATCGGCATCCGGGCCGGCAGCGTGGTGGCCCCGCTCCACCACCCGGCGCGGATCGCCGAGGAGTGGTCGGTCGTCGACAACCTGTCGGGCGGCCGGGTCGGCGTCGCCTTCGCCTCTGGCTGGAACGCCGTCGACTTCGCCCTGCGGCCGGAGAGCTACGCGGAGCGTCGCACGCTGGTACGGGACACCGCCGAGCAGGTACGGCGGCTGTGGCGCGGGGAGCCGATGGCCGCCGAGGACGGCCTCGGCCGGGCGGTGGAGATCCGGGCCTACCCGCCGGCCGTGCAGAGCGAACTGCCGATCTGGCTGACCTCGGCCGGCGGTGTGGACACCTTCCGTGCGGCGGCCCGGATGCGGGCGGGCGTGCTCACCCACCTGCTGGGCCAGAGCCTGGAGGAGGTCGCCGGGAAGATCGCCGAGTACCGCCGGGTCGCGGCGGCCGAGCACGACGGCTGGACCGGTCACGTGGTGCTGATGCTGCACACCCTGCTGGGCGACGACCTGGAGCGGGTGCGCGAACTGGTGCGCGGACCCTTCACCGCCTATCTGAAGAGCTCGGCGAACCTGACCGCCAAGTCGTTCCTGGGCAAGGACGTCGACCTGGCCCAGCTGAACGCGGCCGACATGGACTACCTGGCCGCCCGTGCCTTCGACCGCTACTTCGACACCGGGGGTCTGTTCGGCAGCGTCGAGCGTGCCGCCGAACTGCTCCCGCACATCCGCGCCCTGGGGGTCGACGAGATCGGCTGCCTCGTCGACTTCGGCGTGGAGTCCCGGGCCGTCCTCGACGGCATCGACAAGCTCGGCAAGCTGCACGAGATCGCCGCCCGGTGAGCCGTATCCGCACACAGCGACAGGACAGACAGGAGACACATATGACCACCGCACTCCGGGCAGAGCGGGACTGGGCCCCGTATGAGATCACCAGCGCGGACGTCGCCGCCCCCGACCTGGCCGACTGGCTCACCGGACTGGGCGCCGAGGAGCTCACCACACTGCTCACCGAGCGCAAGGCGCTGGTCTTCCGGGGCTTCGGCGTCACCCCGGAGTCCATCGAGCCGGTGCTGGGTCGGCTGCTGCCCAACCGCCTGCCCTACGTGCACGGAAACTCGCCTCGCACCCGGGTACGCGGCAACCTCTACACTTCCACCGAGTATCCGCAGCGCTTCACCATCTCGATGCACAACGAGCTGAACTACGCCCGCCGTTGGCCGGCCCGGCTCGCGTTCTACTGCGAGAAGGCCGCCGAGAGCGGAGGCGCGACCCCGGTGGTGGACTGCGAACTGTGGCTGTCCTCCCTCGACCAGGAGGTGCGCGAGGCGTTCACCGGCGGGGTGCGCTACGTGCAGAACCTCCACGACGGCTACGGGCTCGGCAAGAGCTGGCAGGACACGTTCGAGACGGACGACCGCCGGTCGGTGGAGGAGTTCCTGACCGCCTCGGAAGCGGAGTGGGAGTGGGGGACTGACGGCATCCGGATCACCCAGCTGCGCCGGGCGGTCACCCGGCATCCGGTGACGGGCGCCGAGGTGTGGTTCAACCAGGCCGACCAGTGGCATCCGGCCGGGCTCGGCGACGAGACCTCCAAGGAGCTGTACGAGATCCTCTCGCCCGAGGAGTTCCCGCAGTACGTCACCTTCGCGGACGGCAGCCCGATTCCGGACGAGTACGTCGTCCAGATCCGCGACCGCGGGCTGGAGGCCGCCGTGGACGTCGACTGGCGGGCCGGTGACGTCCTGCTGATCGACAACGTGCTGACCGCGCACGGCCGCCGGCCGTTCGAGGGCACCCGCCGCATCCTGGTGGCGATGTCCGACTGAACGGGGGCGCCCCCCGGTGTGCCGTCTCGGGACGGCACACCGGGGGGACGGGCAGGGTGTGAGACGGACGGCGCGCTCCGGGCGGCCCCCGGTCCCGGGCGCGTGTCTCATGTCGCCGCGATGTCCGCCGGGTCGGCGCGTGGTCCGCGCGGCCCAGCAGCATCAGTGGTCCGCTCCGGCGCAGGCCGCCGCGGACAGCGCGGTCCCGCCGGCGTCGGACTCCAGGTCCCCGCAGTCCGCCTCGGCCACCATCTCGGTGGCGATCAGCCGGGTCAGCGAGGCGAACCGGAAGCGCAGCCGGCCGTGGTCGTCGACCGAGGACGGCACGATGAACCAGGCGTCGGCCAGCTTCTCCAGCCGCTCCTCGACGACCGGCTCCAGCGCCGTCCGGTCGGCGAGCGCATCCGCGCCGAACTCCGGCTCTGCGATACGACCGAGCCTCGGCAGCAGCGCGCGTGCCTCTTCGGGGAGTTGCTCCATCGCCGTCATGAGGGTCCCGCGGATGCTCTGGGTGCCGTACGCCAGTTCGTCCAGACGACGGTAGGGGTTGGACAGCCGCGAGGCGAGGTCGCCGATCGTCCACAGCGGCCGGGCGGCCAGCCGCGCCCCGACGAGGCGCAGCGCCAGCGGAAGGCCGTCGCAGAACTCGACGACCGCACGAGCCGCCGGCGGGTCCTTCAGCACCGTCTCCTCTCCCCCGATGGCGGCGAGGAGTTCCACCCCGTCCTTCGTGAAGAGCGGCCCCAGGGACACGGTGTCACCGTAGGTCACGGAAGGCAGCCGGCTGCGGCTGGTCATGACGACCGCCGCGTGCGGGCTGTTCGGGACGAACTGCTCGACGTCCATGCCTGTGACAACGTCGTCAAGGACGATCAGTACGCGCCGTCCGTGCGAGGCGAGCCGGTACAGCCGCACCAGTTCGTGCAGTTGGCCGTCGGGGCACGTGTCCTGGCCGAGGCCGTTGAGCAACTGGCTCAGAACGCTCTCGGGTCGGCGTACGGTCCCGTCCGCCTGTCGGGTCCGGGCGAACAGCACACCGTCCGGGAACATCTCCGCGCAGTTGTGGGCGGCCCGGACCGCGAGCGCCGTCTTGCCGGACCCCACCGGCCCCGTGATGAGAATGCGCACCGGTGCCGAGCGGGTCGACAGTTCCGCGGCGGCGGCCACCCCGCCCTCCACTGCCACGAGTTCGGCCGTACGCCCGACGAGGGGGGTGATGTCGGGCGGCAGCAGCACGGCCGCCGTCCGCCTCGGCTGCGCCTGCGTGATCATCACGGGTGTGGAGTCGGCGGGCGGCTCGGTGTAGTCGTCGAGGACCGACTGATACGCCTCGGACAGCTCCGGGCCGGGGTCCACCCCCAGCTGTTCCGAGAGCAGCTTGCGTCCCTCGTGGAAGGTGAGGAGCGCGTCGGCCTGGCGGTTGCTGCGGCCGAGCGCGACGACGAGCTGGGCGCGGAAGCGTTCGCGCAGCGGGTGCTGGCTGACCAGGGCCATCAACTCGGGTATGAGTCTGGCCTGTTCACCGACCGCCAGTTCCGCGGCGATCCGCTGCTCGGTCGCCGCGACGAACGCCTCCTCCAGAGCCGGCCGTTCGAGCTCGGCGAGGTGTTCGGTGACGTTGGCCAGCGCCGTGCCGCGCCAGAGCTCGAGACCGGCCTTGAACTTGGCCCCCGCCGTGCGGTGGTCGCCGTGGTCGAGCGCGCGCCGCCCGGCCTCGACGAGGTTTTCGAACTGAAGCAGATCGAGCGCCGAGTCGTCGATGTCGAGCTGGTAGCCGCGGTGCTGCCGGGTCAGCCGCACCTCGTCGCCCAGGCTCTTTCGGAGCTTGTGTATGTACGTATAGATCTGTGCGTGCATCGATGAGGGCGGGGACCAGCCCCACAGGCGTGCGCTGAGCTGCTCGTAGGTCACCGACCGGCCGCGGGCCAGGAGCAGGGTGCTGAGCACGGTGTGGATCTTGGTGCCGGAGAGTCTGACGGGAGTGCCGTGGGAGAGGACCTCGACCGGGCCCAGAAGACGAAATTCCATCCGTGTGGATCCTTGTGGCTAGTGGCGGGTGCTGCTCGGGGCATGCGTCGGCCAGGGCGCGGGAAAGCGCTCTGCGCGAGCGCGATCGGTCGCCCCCCACAGGGAAGTGCGCGAGCCGAGAAGGCATGCCTGAACGCGGAAGTACGACGGACGCGTGGGCGATGACGCCGACGACGGGATCGCTTCCGGGGGCGGTTCAGGGGAGCGCGCGAGATGGCCGTGCGATGAGCCACGGCCCGCGGAGCCCCGGACGGTGTGACGCGGAGTGCTGGTGTCCGCGCCGGCGCGTACAGCGGCACCGGGCGACCGTCCGGTCGGAGAGAGCCGGATATTGGCTGGAATCTTGCCCTGGGACGGCGGAAGGGCCGTCCGGAATGGGTGGAATGAGGCCGAGGAAAGGGTGGGACTTTCCGCACCCTGAACGCTCTCGACCGAGGCCGTATATCTTGGCCGATTCTTTTCCTGTTTTCCTGCTTTTCATCCTCAAATCAGTTCCCCCGTGCATGTTCAAGCACAACTGTGTCCATCGATCCGGGCGGCTGGCACGCACCCGGGTTCTTGGAATCGGTGGGCTCTTGTTCCCTTCTCACTTCCCCCTTTCGACGCAGCGCTCGAAACCGTTGAACGGCGAACGGTTCAGGCTCTCAGAAAAGCCAACACCGCAAGGACGCGGCGATGTCCGTCCATGTCCACCGGAAGATCTAGCTTGTTAAAGATATTACCAATGTGCTTGTTCACCGCGGCCTCGCTGATGAACAAACGAGCCGCCATGTTCGCGTTGGCGCAACCTTCGGCCATCAGGCTGAGAACCTCCTTTTCCCGGGCGGTGAGGCGCTCCAGCGGATCGGGGCGCAGACTGACCAGTTGGTGGATCACCTCGGGGTCCACCACGGTCCCACCCGTCGCCACGCGGTCCAGGGCCGCCATGAAGTCGGTGACCGCGCCCACCCGCTCCTTCAGCAGGTAGCCGACCGCGGTGCCGTTCCACGAGTCGAGCAACCGCATGGCGTACGACCGCTCGACGTACTGGCTGAGCACCAGGACCGGCAGCCCGGCGTGGTCCTCCCGCAGGGCGACGGCCGCACGCAGACCGTCGTCGGCGTTGCCCGGCGGCATCCGCACGTCCGTGATGACCAGATCCGGCCGGTGCCGGTGGACCGCCTCGACGAGCGCGTCCGCGTCACCGACGGCGGCGAGCGTCTCGTGGCCGAACCGCTGCAACAGGCTGACCAGTCCCTCGCGCAACAGGACCGCGTCCTCCGCGACGATCACGCGAAGTGGCATGGGACCTCCACGTGGAGCAGGGTCGGGCCCCCGACCGGGCTGGACACCCGCATACGCCCGTCCAGCGCGGTGAGCCGGTCCGCGAGTCCGGTCAGACCGGTGCCCGCGCCCGGATCCGCACCGCCGTGACCGTCGTCCGTGATCTCCAGAATCAGCAGGTCCGAGTGGTAACGGCCGTGCACCTTGGCGCATTTGGCGCCGCTGTGTCGCGCGATGTTCGTCATGGCCTCGTTGATCAGGTAGTACACGTTGGTCTCCAGCTGCCTCGGCAGCCGCCCCGGCAGCTGGAGATCGACGGTGACCGGAATGGGGAAACGACTGGCGTGGTCCTGGACGGCGGCGACCAGGCCGTGATCGGCGAGCACCGGGGGGTTGAGCCCCCGGATGAGACTGCGCAACTCCTGGTGGGCGGCGGAGAGCTGCTGCTCGGCCGCGGTGAGCTGCGCGCCGAGCGGCGACCCCTCGGGGATGTCGAGACGCATCAGACCGAGCGTCATCCCGAGTGACACCAAGCGTTGTTGGGCTCCGTCGTGCAGGTCCCGCTCGATGCGCACGCGCTCGGCGTCGAAGGAGTCGATGAGCCGCACCCGCGCGGCCTGCACCTCCCGCAGCGACTCCCCGAGCTCCTCGTCACGCGGGGCCAGGAAGGTCCGGGCGAGCGCGGCACGTGCCCCGGCCCAGGACGTCACGGTGTAGGGCGAGGCCAGCAGCACGATCGTGCCGAAGACCGCCCACGGCCATGTGGAGCCGTCCTCGAGCGACTTGAACAGCAGGGCGGGCAGGCCGAAGCAGAACACCAGAACCAGCAGGTCCAGCCACCACAGCGCCGCCGCGGAGATGAGCGTGAACAGCAGCTCGCGCCAGGTGACCTGTTCGGTCAGCCGGGTCGAGACCCAGGCCCGCAGGCCGGGTTCGGCGGGCGGACGGTGCGGGTTCGGCATGGCGTCCAGGTCGACCAGGCGCAGCCGCCGCCGCTCGACCGTCGCCACGGTGATCGAGGACAGGACGGCCCCCACGAGCGGGGCCACGCCGACCAGGACCACCAGCAGGACCAGACCGGCCACGAGCCCGGTGACGAGGACGGCCACAGCGGCCGCGCCGACCATGACGCCGGAGGCCAAATAGGCCAGGGAGCGCCATGGCCAGCTGGAGGTCAAGAAGCTCAGTGGGCGCTGAGCCATTGCCTGCCAAGCCGTTCTGGGACGCATGTGAGCACGGTATCCCAGACATCTGTTCAATTAGGGTAGAGCTAGCTCTACTTGCGGAGTAGAGCGCAGGTCAGTGCGCCGGTGGGGGTCCCTCCGGTGGAATCGTCATCATGACCACTACCAGGCAGGCGCCCGCATCCGATGCGGTCCAGCTCTACACCGTTCGTAAGGTCTACGGAGCCGGCGACCGCTCCGTCACTGCACTGGACGGCGTTTCCATTGGCTTTCCCCGGGGAACGTTCACCGCCATCATGGGGCCGTCCGGCTCCGGGAAATCCACGCTGCTGCAGTGCGCGGCCGGTCTGGACCGGCCCACCGACGGCCGGGTGATGGTGGCCGGGGTCGACATCGGGCAGATGAACGAGCGGGAGCGCACGAAATTGCGGCGCGACCACATCGGCTTTGTGTTCCAGGCCTTCAATCTCGTGGAGTCACTGACCGCGGCGCAGAACGTCGAACTGCCCTCGCGATTCGCCGGGCGACGGGTCAATCGCGAGCAGGTCGCCGGCGCGCTGGCCGCGGTCGGGCTGTCGGAGCGCGCGAGCCACCGCCCGAGCGAACTGTCCGGTGGTCAGCAGCAGCGGGTCGCCCTTGCCCGGGCCCTGGTGACCCGGCCGGACGTCCTGTTCGCCGACGAGCCCACCGGCGCCCTGGACACCGTCACCTCGCGCGAGGTGCTGCGGATGATGCGCATGCTGGTCGACAAGGAGAGCCAGACCACCCTCATGGTCACCCACGACCCGGTGGCCGCCGCGGTCGCCGACGTCGTCGTGTTCCTCAAGGACGGCCGCGTCACGGACCGGATCAGCCTCAGCCGCGAATCCGACACCCGCAACGCCGCCTCGATCGCCGCCCACATGGCACGGCTGGAGGCGTGATGCTCGTCTTCGCCAACGTCCGGGAGCGCTGGAGCAGCTTCCTCGCGGCCTTCGCGGCCGTACTGGTCGGCGTCGCCCTCATCACGACGACGCTGATCATCTACGACTCGTCCCTTCCCAAGGTCCAGTCCCGTCTGGCGGCCGCGCCCGCGCTCGCCGTCCCCAAGCAGGCCGTGGACGAGGACGGCAGTCCCAAGGACCGGGTGCCCTGGAGCCGCGGCGAGGCAGAGCCGATCGTCGACGGGCTGCGCAAGGTGCCCGGCGTGGACTCCGTGGTCGTCGACCGCTCCTTCTACGCGCAGGCGTTCCGCGGCGGCGAGCCGGTGGAGGACGAGGGCGCCGACGAGGCCGGCCACGGCTGGTCGAGCGTGCGGCTGGCCCCGTACAAGCTCGTCTCCGGACGGGCCCCGGCCACGGACCGCGAGGTCGTGGTGGACCGCTCCCTCGGGGTGGCCACGGGCAGTACCCTCACCGTGAACATCACCGCCGGCCGCACCGAGTTCCGCGTCGTCGGCACCGTCGACGGACCGGGCTACTACTTCACCGACGACTTCGCCGCACGGCACCAGCCCGGCGTCGGCGCCATCGCCGTCCTCACCGGCAAGGACGCCTCCGTCGGCACCGTCAAGGCCAAGGCCGAGGACGTCGTCGGCACCAAGGGCACCGTGGTCACCGGTGACGGCCGCTCGACGCTCCAGCCGAAGTACGTGGAGCACAAGCGGTTCCTCGGCACACAGCTCATCAGCGCCATGGCCGCACTCGGCCTGTTCACCACCGTCTTCGTGGTCGCCTCCATGCTCGTCCTGGCCACGGGTCTGCGGCGGCGGGAGATCGGCCTGCTGCGGATGATCGGCGCGACCCCGCGCCAGGTGCGCCGGATGGTCCTCGGCGAGGCCGGCGTCATCGGCCTGCTCGGCTCGGTGGCCGGCTGCCTGGCGGGCATCGCCGCCGCGCCGCTGCTGCGCGACATCCTCAAGGGACTCGACGTCACACCGCCGGAGTTGAAGCTGCGCGTGGCGATGTGGCCGCTGTTCACGGCCGCCGCGATCGGGGTCGGCGTCAGCGTCGTCGGAGCCTGGTCGGCCAGCCGGATGGCCGCCAAGGTGGCACCGATCGACGCCCTGCTGGACAGCCGGGCGAACCAGGGGAGCATGAGCCGCGCGCGCTGGATCGGCGGCCTGACCGTGCTCGGCCTCGGCGTGGTGCTCGCGATCGTCACCGCATCGGTCGGCGCCGACAGCCGGATCAACATGGCGATCTTCGCCACCATGGTGCTCATCGTGGCCGCGGCACTGCTGGCACCGGTGTTCGTCGGGCCCGTCGGACGCCTGCTCACCGAGCCGTTCAAACGGGCCGGCTCGGCCACCCCGCTGCTGGTCCGGGCGGAGCTACGCGCAAACTCGCGCCGGGCCGCCTCCCTCGCCGCCCCGGTGATCGCCGCCGTCGGCTTCGCCGTCCTGCTCAGCGGCATGGTGGAGACCATGCGGGTGGCCTACCCGGCGGGCGACGCGGTCAAGCTCGCGGGCCAGGTGATCGTGACGCCGGACGGCACCCCGGGCAACACCGACGAGGTGGTCGCCGCCAACCCGGTGGGCAAGGCCGCGCTGCCCACCCGCGCCTTCGTCCGCGACAAGGGCGGCGACCTCAGCGTCATCGACGCGCTCGGCTCGCGCGACCCGCGCTGGGACAAGCCGGGTCAGGCGGTGCTCGGCAAGCGCATGGCGGCCTTCCTGGGCGTCAAGGCCGGCGACGAGCACGACATGCGGTTCGCCGACGGGACGACGGTCAAGCTGCGCATCGCGCAGGTCCTCGCGGACGACCCCGCCCGCGGTGACTTCGTGGTGGCCCGGTCGCTGGTGCGCCTGCACGACCCGGCCGCGCTCACCGACGACATCTTCGTCCCGGCCAAGTCGAAGACCACCGCCACCGCCCTCCCCGGCACGGCCGTGCACGACGCGATGCAGTACGCGCTCGACGACTACAACACCGACGCGAAGCTGACCGACAGCCTCGCCACCATGCTGATCGTCATCGCCGTCGGTTACAGCGGCATAGCCGTGGCCAACAGCATGGGCATGTCCGCGCACAGCCGTCGCCGCGACTTCTCCGTCATGAAATCGGCCGGCGGTACGGTACGGCAGCTGCTGGTGTTCTCCGTCGCCGAGAGCTCCCTCGTCGCGACCATCGGTGCGGCGCTCGGAGTCCTGGTCACCCTGGGCCCGCTGGCCGGCATGGCGTCCGGGCTGTCCCAGGCGACGGCCACCGACGTCAGCCTGCGTCTGAACCCGTCCATGGTCGCCTCGGTGGTCTTCGGCTCGATCGTCCTCGCGATCGTCGCGAGCGTGGCCGTCACCTGGCGCACGATGCGCCGGGAGGCCGCATAGACCGGCCGGACACCGCGAAGGGCCCGGGGCTTCCCCCGGGCCCTTCGCGGTGTCCGCCGGGCCTCATGGACGAGTCGACCTGGACTTATAGACAAGCGGAACCGCAGCTTATAGAAGGCGGATAGTGCCGCTCATTGTGCTTGGCGACAAGCGCGATGGGAGGCGATGACAGTGACCGTTCCGGATCTGCGGACGCAGTCGCGGTGGCTGAGGGCGTGCAACCGGGTGGGCCGGCCGCGGTGCCGGCTCGTGTGCGCCCCGCACGCCGGAGGCACCGCGCATGCCTACCGGGACTGGCCCGCGTCCCTGCCGGACGATGTCGAGGTGCACGCGGTGCAGTACCCCGGCCGCCAGGACCGGCTCGGGGAACCCGCGGCCACGTCGATGACGGAGCTGGTGAAGCCCGTCGCGGACGCCCTCGAACCCTTCCTGTCCGAGCCGCTGGCGCTGTTCGGGCACAGCATGGGCGCCGTCGTGGCCTACGAGGTGACACTCGAGCTCGAGCGCCGGCACGGGCGCGTGGTCGATCTGCTGGCCGTGTCCGGATCGCGTGCCCCGAACCACCGGGAGGAGCACGACCGGCACGAGCTGAGCGACGCCGACCTGATCGACGAACTGCGCCGCATCAACGACTCGTTCGGCGAACTGCTGGCCGCGCCCGAGCTGCTGGAACTCGTCCTGCCCGCGATCCGCGCCGACTTCCGGCTCGTCTCCCGCTACCTGCGCACACCGCCGGTGCCCGTGCGCGCTCCGCTGCTCGTCCTCGGCGGCACGGCGGACCCCGACGTGAGCCCCGAGGACCTGAAGCAGTGGCGGGCCTGCGCGAGCGGCGCCTTCGGCGTCCGCGCCTTCCCCGGGGGCCACTTCTACCTCGCGGACGAACAACCCGTCCTCGACGCCCTCGTTCCGTGGCTGCCCGACCGCCGTCCCGCCACCCCGCGCGCTTCGTGAGCCGGACCGGCAGGGCCCCGACCCCTCGACACAGGAGTACACGAAGCATGGTTGACCTTGTCGGTGCGACCAGCGTGTCCGAGATCTTCGAGCGGCACGCACGCGAACTCGGCGACCGGCCGGCGGTCGCGATCGTCGGCGATCCCGTGGAACCCGAGTCCGCCCAGTGGCTCACCTACGCCCAACTGGACCAGGCTGCACGCGTGTTCGCGCAGGAACTGCGCCGGACCTGCCCGGTGGGCTCCCGCGTCCTGCTGCTCCATCCGACCTCCGCGGAGTTCATCGCCGCCGCCGTCGGCTGTCTCTACGCCGGGATGGTCGCGGTGCCCTCCTCGATGCCCGGCCGCTACAAGCAGGACCAGCGGCGGGTGCTCGGCATCGCCCACGACGCCGACGTCGGCTGCGTACTGACCACGCCCGACGAACGCGACGTGGTCCTCGCCTGGGCGGAGCAGCAGGGATTCGGCGTGCCGGTGCTCTCCCTGCCCATCGACCTCACCCGCCACGCCGCGGACTTCGAGATCTTCCCCGCCGACCAGCAGACCCTGGCCGTGCTCCAGTACACGTCTGGTTCGACCAACGACCCCAAGGGCAGCGTGGTCACCCACGGCAACCTGCTGGCGAACGCGGCAAGCACCTCGGAGGCCTTCCCGCCGCGCGAGGGGCAGATGTACGGCGGCTGGCTGCCCAACTACCACGACATGGGCCTGATGGGGATCATCCTCACGCCTCTGCTCGCCGGCTTCGGCACCGCCCTGATGTCCCCCGCCGCCTTCCTGCGCCGGCCGCGCGCCTGGCTGGAGCTGGTCGACCGCTTCGACCTCGCCCTGTCCCCGGCGCCGAACTTCGCCTACGAGCTGTGCCTCACCCGGATGGCGAACGACGACCTCGGCGGCCTCGACCTGTCCCGCTGGACGTACGCCGGCAGCGGTTCGGAGCCGGTCAACGCCGGGGTGCTGGACGCCTTCGCGCAGCGGTTCGCGGCCGCCGGGTTCCGGCCGGAGCGCTTCGCGCCCTCGTTCGGCATGGCCGAGGCGACCCTGCTCGTGTCCACGTCCCCGGACCGCCGTCCCGTCGTCCTGCGCTGCGACCCCGAGGCGCTGGAGCGCAACCGGGTGGAGCCGGCCGCCGACGGCAACGGCCGGGCCCTCGTCAGCCTGGGCGTGCCCCGCGACCTGGAGGTCCGGATCGTCGATCCCGGCTCCCGCAAGGGGCTGCCGTCCGGGCGGGTCGGGGAGATCTGGCTGCGCGGCCGGTCGGTCGTCCAGGGGTACTGGCGCAATGAGGAGGCGACCGCCGCCACCTTCGGCCAGCGGCTGGGCGCGGAGAGCGGCTTCCTGCGTACCGGGGACCTCGGCGTACTGGTCGACGGGGAACTGTATGTGACCGGCCGCATCAAGGAGATGATGATCATCCGCGGCCGGAACATCTATCCGCACGACATCGAGCACGAACTGCGCCTGCACCACGAGCCGTTGCGCGACACGGTGGGCTCGGTCGTCTCGGTGCCCACGCCCGACGGCGAGGACGGCCACCTGGTGGTGATCCACGAGGTGCGCCGCCGGTCCCCGGAAGGGGAGCTGGCCGTGCTCGCGGCACAGATGCGCAGCACCGTCGCCCGCGAGTTCGGGTTGCGCGCCCACTCGGTGCTGCTCATGCGACGCGGTGGAGTGCGGCGCACCACGAGCGGCAAGGTCCAGCGGTCCGCGATGCGCTCGCTGTACCTGCGCGGCGAGCTGGAGCCGCTGTGGGCGGACGGCTACCGGCCGCAGCCCGACGCGGTCATGTCCGCAACAGGGGGAGCGAAGTGAGCACACTGGAGTTCGCCGGGGAGGTCGAGCGCTGGTCACGGCCGGGGGGCGCCTTCGAGCCGACGCTGCTGACCGCGCACGACGAAGCGGAGTCCTTCCCGGCCGAGGCGTGCGCCGCACTCGACGGGTGGGGTCTGCCCGCCTACTACGTGCCCACCCGGTACGGCGGGCGACTGGCCCGCCTGGAGGACGTGCACACCTTGCTGCGCACGGTGGCGGCGCGGGACATGACCGTCGCGGTCGCGCACGGCAAGACCTTCCTCGGCGCCGCGTCCGTGTGGGCAGCCGGGGACGGCGGGCCCATGTCTCTGCTGGCCCGGCACGTCCTGGCGGGGGAGGCCGTCGCCTGGGGTCTCACCGAGCCCGACGCAGGCAGCGACCTCCTCGCCGGCACGCTCACGGCGACCCGCAACGGCTCGGGCTGGCGGCTGTCCGGCCGCAAGTGGCCGGTGAACAACGCGACCCGCGGCCGCTTCGTCAGCGTGCTGGCGCGCACCGACCCGGCCGGCGGCCCGCGTGGTTTCAGCCTCTTCCTCGTGGACAAGCGGGCCACCGCTCCCGGATCCGTACGGCACCTGCCCAAGATGCCGACCCACGGCATCCGCGGCGCCGACATCAGCGGGATCGAGTTCGTCGACGCCCGGGTCCCCTCCCACTCGCTCGTGGGCACCGTCGGTGGCGGCCTGGAACTCGTGCTGAAGACCCTGCAACTGACCCGGGTCACCTGTGTCGCGCTTTCACTGGGCGCGGGCGACCACAGCCTGCGGATCATCAGGAACTTCCTGGGCGAGCGCCGGCTGCACGGCCGTCCCCTCAGCGACCTGCCGCACGCCCGCGCCGTCACCGGCCGCGCGGTGGCCCGCCAACTACTGGCCGAGGCCGTCGCCTTCACCGCGGCCCGGGCTGCCCACGAGATCCCGCAGGAGCTGAGCGTCGTCTCCGCGGTCACCAAGGCCCTGGTGCCGACGCTCGTCCAGGGCCAGCTCCGGCTCATCGGCGAACTGCTGGGCGCACGCAGCTTCCTGACCGGGGTGGAGGGCTACGGAGGCTTCGCCAAGATCGAGCGGGACCACCAGATCGTCTCCGTCTTCGACGGCAGCACCTGGGTCAACCGCAGCGCGCTCGCCGCGACCCTTCCCCTGCTCCGGCCGGGTCGCCGTCCTGTCGCGCCGGCCGGCCTCCCGGCGCACGAGTGGCTGCGTGAGGACCACGAGCCGGCCGCCCTCGATCCCCTGCGGCTCGGTGTGCTGGCGCGGGGCGACTCGATCCTGGGCGGGCTGGGCGGTCTCGTGGCCCGGCTCTCGGCGGACATGCCGGACGGCACGGCCTCCCTGGCCGCGCGGCTGCTCGACGCGTACGCCGACCTGGACGCGCGTATCGCCGGCGTCGGCGCCACCACCGGCTCGCCGACCACGGCAGCCATGCGCATGGCGGAACGCTACGAATGGTGCTTCGCCGGAGCCGCGGCCCTCGCGCTGTGGGCGGCGAACCCGCAGCACCACGACCACGGCTGGTGGCGCGACGGCGGCTGGCTGGCGGGCTGTCTCGCCCTGGTCCTCGAAGGACTCGGCGTGCGGCCCCCGGAGGCGTCCGCCGTCTTCAACCGGCTCGGCAGCCTGCTGCTGACCCCGGAGGGCGACCGGGTGGGACTCCTCGGCAGACCCGCGGGGGTGCCGGCATGACCGATATCCGTACCCGCATGGACACGCTGGAGGAGCGGCTCGGGGACCCCTGGGATCCCGCCAACCCGGTGGGATTCGACGCTGTCGTCGCCGCGGACGAGCGCGAGGAGACCCCCGCCGCCGGTGCCGCCCTGCTGGACGAGTACGGGATTCTCGCCGAGTTCGTACCCGACTGGCTCGGCGGCCGGTTCGAGCGGGTTGACCACCTGGTCGAGCTGATGCGGTCGGTGTACCGGCGCGACCCCAGTCTCGGCCTCGGCCACTGCTCCAGCTCGCTGATCGGCTCGGTCAACGTGTGGACCGCCGGTTCGCCCACCCAACGCCGCGCCGCGGCCGAGCTACTGCTGGCCGGCGGCAAGATCTCCTGTGCCTTCCACGAGCTCGCCCACGGCAACGACGTCGGTTCCGTCGAGTTCGCCGCCCGGCGCGCCGAGGGCGGACTGGTGCTGAAGGGCCGCAAGGAGACGATCTCCAATCTGGACCGCGCCGACGCCGTGGTGTTCCTGGCCCGGACCGACCCCGGCGGCGGCCCGCGCTCCTGCTCGCAGCTGTTCGTGCCGGTGACCGAACTCGACCCCGGCCGGGTCAGGTTCCTGCCGCGGTTCCGCTCGGTCGGGATGCGCGGCGTGCGCCTCGGCGGGATCACGGTGGACGACTGCCCGGTCGGCACCGACGCACTGCTCGGAGCCCCCGGCACCGGCCTGGAGACGACGGCCCGTGCCTTCCAGCTGACCCGAGTCGCCCTCCCGGCGATGAGTACCGCGATGCTCGACACCGCGCTCCGCGTCACCCTGCACCACGTACGCCGGCGCCGGCTCTACGGCCGGGCCGTCGCGGACATCCCGATGGTGCGCACGACGCTCGCCAACGCGTTCACCGACCTCCTGTTGTGCGAGGCGTTGGCCCAGGTCGCCGCCCGGTCGCTGCACCTGCTGCCGGAGTCCGGCAGCCTGTACGCGCCCGCCGTGAAGTACCTCCTGGCGGGCGTGCTGCTCGACACCCTGGAGCAGCTGTCGCTGGTGATGGGTGCGGAGTTCTACCGCCGGGACGGCGAGCACGCGGTGTTCCAGAAAACAGCGCGGGACATCAGGCCGATCGGCTTCGGGCACATCGCCCGCGCCGCCTGCCTGTCCGCGATGCTTCCGCAGCTGCCGGTCCTCGCCCGCCGCGCGTGGCGCAACGCCGCACCGGCCCCGGCGGCGCTGTTCACCCCGGACGCCGAGCTCCCGCCCCTGGACCTCGCCGGGCTGCGGCTCATGACGGGCGGGCGGGATTCGGTCGCCCCCTCGCTCGCCGCCGCTCTCGACGACGACCTGCCGGAGCCGGTACGCCCGCTGGTCGAGAGCCACGCACGCGGCCTGGCGGCGGTCGCCGACGCGTGCGCGAGCCTCGGCCCGCAGGATCTGTCGATCGCCGCCCCCGTCGAGGTGCGCGACCTGGCATCCCGATACGCCACCGCCCTGGCCGCCGCCGCGTGCGTCGGTGTGGCCCGGCATGCCCCGGAGGGCGGCTTCCTCGCCCGGCCCGAGTGGCTGGTGGCCGCGCTCACCCGGCTCGGGGGCATGGGCGCCGGACGGTCCGACGACGTGCCCGCCGAGACGGAGGGCCCGCTCGTGGAGGAGCTGCTGGACCGCGCGGACCGCTCGGTGAGCTTCGGGCTGTCCGCACGTCCGTACCGCTGACCGCACCCGACCCGCCAAGAACCCCGCGACACTTGAGGAGCAATCAGATGGACATCCACGCTTTCGCCCCGGCCGACCTCGAGGAGATGGAGAACTGGCTCCTGGAACGCCTCGGCCAGTACCTGCCCGACCAGCAGGAGCCGGTCGACCCGCACCGGGAACTCGGCGAGTACGGTCTGGACTCCATAGCGGTGGTGGCCTTCGCCGCCGATGTCGAGGACCGGCTCGCGATCAGCGTCGATCCCACGGCCGTGTGGGACCACCCGACGATCGCGCAGCTCGCCAAGTACCTGCTGGCGGCGTACGAGGAGCTGCCCCGCGAGGCCGCCTGACGCCGATCCGCGGCCTCCTTCCGGGTCCCTGCCTCCACGGAGCCTGGAAGGAGGCCGCACCCGTGTGCCCGTACGCCGATACGCCGAGGGGGCCGTGGTGGTCCAAGCCACCACGGCCCCCTCGGTGTACGGGTCAGGACGCGTCGCCGGCCATGGCGCGGACCAGGCTGAGCGGACGCATGTCGGTCCAGTGCTGCTCCACGTACTCCAGGCATGCGGCGCGTGTGTCCTCGCCGTGTACCGCCTTCCACCCGGCCGGGATCTCCGCGAACGCCGGCCACAGCGAGTGCTGACCCTCGTCATTCACGAGGACGAAGTAGGACGCGTCGTCGTTCTCGAACGGATTCGGCACGGTGTACACCTCACAAACGCGTACGGAACTGCTGTCCCAACGATCCTGGCGAGCCGCTCTACAGGTTTCCTACGGCGGCTGCCGCCCAGCCCCCGTGCAGGCCCCTCGCGAAAGTAGATCTCGGCCATGGGTGATCACATCCCTGGATGCCGGCCGGATCAGGCAGCCCGTAGCGAAACCGTTGCCGTTCCGGAGGATGTCCCCCACAGCGAGCGCATAGTGTGTGGTGCCGTTCAGAGACACCGAACGATGCACCTGTGTCCCGTACCCGAGGGACTCCGGATCGACGGATCCTGACAGGTTCTCTTACGTCCAGGGGGAGTTACACCATGCGATCCATACGCCCGCCCTTCGCCGCTCGTCGAGGCAGGAGCGCGCGCCGCAGAACCTCCCCCGTGCTGGCCGCCGTCGGCCTGACGGCGGCGCTGGCGCTGACCGCCACCGGCTGCAACTCGGGCGACAGCAACGCGAGCGGCCAGGCCGGCGCGTCGGCGTCCCAGAGCGGCGACGACAAGATCAAGGTCCCGGACGACATCAAGAACAAGCTCAAAGAGCACGGGATCGACATCGACAAGTGGAAGAACGGCGCCTGGAAGAACTGGAACAAGGACGACTGGCTGCGCGAGGCCAACGACTTCGTCAACCCCATCATCAAGGGGCTGTGGAACCCGGACCGGATGCGCGGCGCCGACGACCCGGACAAGAACAAGGGCGTCGACGAGAACGACCTCTCCGGTGACCAGGGCGTCACCGACGCCACTCCGGCGCCCGTGGCGGCGAAGGCCGTGAGCGCCGCCTACCACGACAGCGTGCCCGAGGCGGGCAAGGTGTTCTTCGACTCTCCCGAGGGCACGATGGTCTGCTCGGCGACCGTGGTCGAGGACCCCGCGCACCCGGGCAAGTCGAACCTCGTGTGGACCGCGGGCCACTGTGTGCACGCCGGCAAGAAGGGCGGCTGGTACCGCAACATCGCCTTCGTACCCTCGTACAACAACGCCGGCAGGACGTCCGCGCAGTTGCAGAACGCCGCCAGGACGGACGTCGCTCCTTACGGCGTCTGGTGGAGCGACTGGGCGCAGACCTCGGACCAGTGGATCGCGCAGGGCGGCTCCACCGGCGGCCAGGGCGCGTCGTACGACTACGCGGTCCTGCATGTGACGCCGGAGAAGGGCAGCAACGGCAAGTCCCTCGAGGAGACGGTCGGTTCGGCGCTCCCGGTGAACTTCAACGCCCCGGCCGTGCCCAAGGTCGCGAGCATCACGGCGACCGGTTACCCTGCGGCGGCGCCGTTCGACGGGCAGAAGCTCTACCAGTGCACCGACAGGCCCGGCCGGCTGTCGATCGCCAAGGCGGACCCGACGATGTACCGCATCGGGTGCACCATGACCGGTGGTTCGTCCGGCGGCGGCTGGGTGGCGACCGGGTCGGACGGCAAGCCCGCCCTGGTGTCCAACACCTCGATCGGCCCGGTCAGCGCGGGCTGGCTGGCGGGTCCGCACCTGGGTTCGGTCGCCAAGGGTGTGTACGACTCGGTGAGCAAGAAGTTCGCGAGCCAGTGAGACGACGATGCGCGGGCCGGTAACCCGACGGGCCTGACAGGGCTCGCACACGGGCCGCACGGGCGCCGGTGGGGTGGTGCACAGAAACCTTCACCGCTCCACCGGCGTTCGTCCTCAATCGCCCGGCCACAGTGGCGAAGGCCCGCCCCCTGCGAGAGGGGGCGGGCCTTCGTACGTCGCTGCGGGCGGCAACGAGAGGGTTAGAGCGCGACGGGCGCCGGAACGTACGGCATAAGGTCCGCCGCCAGTTCCTCGTGCACCCGCACCTTGAGCAGGGTGCCCTCCGGGGTGTGCTCCTCGGAGATCACCTCGCCCTCGGAGTGGGCGCGCGCGACCAGCCTGCCGTGCGTGTACGGCACGAGCGCCTCGATCTCGACCGAGGGGCGGGGCAGCTCGTTGTCGATGAGCGCGAGCAGCTGGTCGATGTTCATCCCGGTGCGGGCCGAGACCGCGATGGAACGCTTCTCGATCCGCATCAGCCGCTGGAGGACCAGCGGGTCGGCCGCGTCCGCCTTGTTGATCACCACGATCTCGGGCACGTCGGTCGCACCGACGTCGCGGATGACCTCGCGCACAGCTGCCAGTTGCTCCTCCGGCGCCGGGTGCGAGCCGTCCACCACGTGCAGGATCAGGTCGGAGTCGCCGACCTCCTCCATCGTGGAGCGGAACGCCTCGACGAGGTGGTGCGGCAGGTGGCGTACGAACCCGACCGTGTCGGCCAGGGTGTACAGCCGCCCGCTCGGGGTCTCGGCCCGACGCACGGTCGGGTCGAGGGTCGCGAACAGCGCGTTCTCGACGAGCACGCCCGCGCCGGTGAGGCGGTTGAGCAGGGAGGACTTGCCCGCGTTGGTGTACCCGGCGATGGCAACCGAGGGCACCTTGTTCCTGCGGCGCTCCTGGCGCTTGATCTCGCGGCCGGTCTTCATGTCCGCGATCTCCCGGCGCATCTTCGCCATCTTCTCGCGGATACGACGCCGGTCCGTCTCGATCTTGGTCTCACCGGGACCACGGGTGGCGAGGCCGCCGCCCTTGCCGCCGCCCATCTGACGGGACAGCGACTGACCCCAGCCGCGCAGCCTCGGCAGCATGTACTGCATCTGCGCGAGCGCGACCTGCGCCTTGCCCTCTCGGGACTTGGCGTGCTGGGCGAAGATGTCGAGGATCAGGGCCGTACGGTCGATGACCTTGACCTTGACGACGTCTTCGAGGTGGATCAGCTGGCCGGGGCTCAGCTCACCGTCGCAGATCACGGTGTCGGCGCCGGACTCCAGGACGATGTCCCGCAGCTCGTTGGCCTTGCCGGATCCGATGTACGTGGCCGCGTCGGGCTTGTCCCGGCGCTGGACGACGCCGTCGAGCACGAGCGCGCCCGCGGTCTCCGCGAGGGCTGCCAGCTCGGCGAGCGAGTTGTCCGCGTCCTGAATCGTTCCCGTGGTCCACACACCGACGAGGACGACCCGCTCCAGACGGAGCTGTCGGTACTCGACCTCGGTGACGTCCTCGAGCTCGGTGGAGAGGCCCGCCACACGGCGCAGGGCCGCGCGCTCGGAGCGATCGAACTGCTCGCCGTCCCGCTCTCCGTCGATCTCGTGGCTCCAGGCGACGTCCTCTTCCATCAGGGCATCGGCCCGAAGACCTTCGGGGTAGTTCTGCGCGAGGCTCTGCGCGTCCTGGGAAGGGGAAGAAGAGGAGGTCATTGGATCCTTACGTCGATGGGAACACCGATACGTCACTGGTGGTATCGATGGCGTCACTGGTGAAGCCTGCTCGGCGACGGACACCGCCCGTCACAAGGAAGAACGTCCGGGACCACCGGGAGATTCCCGGATTCCGCCGGGCCAACCCTCCGCGGGGCCGCGCCGCCGACCTGATGATGGTCGCACGGCACGTCCCGTCTCGTCATCCGAGTTCTCAGGCGCCCTTGCGTGCCTTCGGGGCGTCGCTCTTCCAGTCCGGGTGCCCGGGCATCGGCGGCGTCTTCGTGCCGTAGAGCCAGGCCTGGAAGAACCCGCTCAGGTCACGGTTCGCGAGCGCGGACGCGAGCCGCTCGAAGTCCGCGGTCGTGGCCGTGCCGTCCCGGTGAACGGCGACCCAGGCGCGCTCCAGGCGCTCGAAGGCGGGGGGTCCGATCTCCTGACGCAGCGCGTACAGGGCGAGCGCGGCCCCGTCGTAGACGCTCGGCCGGAAGATGCTGATCTTCTGCCCCGGGGAGGGCGCCTTGGGCGCCGCGGGCGGCCCTCCGGCGGCCCGCCAGGAGTCGGAGGCACGGTAGGCCGCCTTCATGCGGGTCTCCATGGGCTTGTCCGCCTTCTCCTCGGCGTACAAGGCCTCGTACCAGGTCGCGTGTCCCTCGTTGAGCCACACGTCGGACCAGGCGCGGGGGCTGACGCTGTCGCCGAACCACTGGTGCGACAGCTCGTGCACCATGATCGACTCGACGTACCACTTCGGCAGCGCGGGCTCCGTGAAGAGGCCTCTCTCGAAGAGAGAGAGTGTCTGCGTCTCCAGCTCGAAACCGGTCTGCGCCTCGGCCATCAGCAGCCCGTAGGTCTCGAAGGGGTACGGGCCGACCTTGCTCTCCATCCAGGCGATCTGGTCGGGCGTCTTCTTGAGCCACGGTTCGAGCAGCTCGCGGTCCTTGGTCGGCACGACGTCGCGGACCGGTAGGCCGCGGGGACCCTGGCGGTACAGCACGCTGGAGCGGCCGATGGACACCTGGGTGAGTTCGGTGGCCATGGGGTGCGCGGTGCGGTACGTCCACGTGGTGGACTTGCCGGCGCGGTCGACCCCGTTGGGCAGTCCGTTGGCCACGGCCGTGTACCCGTCGGGCGCGGTGACGTGGATGGTGAACATCGCCTTGTCCGAGGGGTGGTCGTTGCACGGGAAGACCATGTGCGCGGCGTCGGCCTGGTTGGCCATGGCGAGGCCGTCCTTCGTCCGCACCCAGCCGCCGTCCCCGTTGCCGGTGGTGACCGGGTCGCTCGAGTGCCGCACGGTGATCCGCATCCAGCCGCCCGCGGGCACCGGATCCCTGGGCGTCACCACCAGGTCCTCCCCGCCGTTCGTGAACGTCGCCGGCGCACCGTTGACCTCGACCGACTCCACCTTGCCGTGGGTGTAGTCCAGATTGACGCGCTCAAGCCGCTCGGACGTCACGGCGTCGATCGTGGTGACGGCCGCCAGCGACTTGTCGTTGACGCCGGGGTAGGTGAAGGAGAGGTCGTACGACTTGACGTCGTACCCGGGATTGCCAAGGTACGGGAAGAGGCGGTCACCGATACCGAGGGGCGTGGCCGGGGACGGGGCGCTCGCGGCGACGAGACAGACCGAGACGGCGGAGGCGAGGAGCGCCCCCTGGATACGACGGTTCCTGGTGCGGGGGGTGAGCAGCATGGACCACGGCTACCAGCGCGCACCCGCCCCACGAGGACGACTCGCGCCGGACCCACCCGATCGGGTGCTACGGCGTGGCAGCCGCCGCGTGCTGCGCCCGGCTCACGTCGTACACGCCCGGCACGTTCCGCATCGCGCGCATCAGCCTGGGAAGGTGGGCCGCGTCCGGGAGTTGGAGCGTGTACGTGTGGCGTACGCGCTGCTGGCTGGGGGGTTCGACGGTCGCCGAGACGATCGCGACGCCCTCCAGGGCGATGGCTTCGGTGAGGTCGGCGAGCAGATGCGGGCGTCCGAAGGACTCGGCGACCAGCGTGACCCGGCACTCGGTGGTGTCGCCCCAGCGCACTTCCACCTCCGCGCGCCCCGAGCTCTTCATGCGCGCCACTCCGGCGCACTCCACGCGGTGGACGGTCACCACTCCCCCGCGTACGGCGAAGCCGGTCACCTCGTCGGGCGGTACGGGCGTACAGCAGCCCGCGAGGCGTACGGAGGCGCCGGGCTGGTCGACGACGGCGTTCGCGGCGGCGGGGCGGGCGGCAGGGGCGTCGGTGGGGCGGGCGGCGGATGCGTCCGTGGGGCGGGCCGTGGGTGCCTCGGCGGACGGCCTGAGGGCCGCGGCCGGGGTCTGGTGGGTTTCCGGGGCTTCCCTGGCCGCCAGGTCTTCCGTGTCGACGGGCGAGGGATGTGCGGCCAGCCAGCGCTGGATGGCGATCCGCGCGGCGGGCGTGTGCGCGTGCTCCAGCCACTCTCTGGAGGGCTCCGAGGCGGGGTCCTGGCCCATGAGGAGCTGCACGGTGTCGCCGTCCTTCAGGACCGTACTGAGCGTCGCCAGGCGGCCGTTGACGCGGGCGCCGATGCAGGCGTGCGCGTCCTCGCCGTACTGCGCGTACGCGGCGTCCACGCAACTGGCGCCCTCCGGAAGGCCCAACGAGCCGCCGTCGGCGCGGAAGACGGTGATCTCGCGGTCCTGGGCGAGGTCTTCGCGCAGCGTGGACCAGAACGTGTCCGGGTCCGGGGCGCCCTCCTGCCAGTCGAGGAGCCGGGAGAGCCAGCCGGGGCGGGTGGGGTCCACCCGCTCGCCGTCCACCGGGCGTCCGCCGCCGCCCGGCCGGCCCTCGGACTGCTCGTCCGACTGCTCCTCCGAAGGAGGGGCGTAGGGATTGCCGAGTGCGATGACCCCGGCCTCGGCGACCTTGTGCATCTGGTGGGTGCGGATGAGGACTTCGGCGATCTCGCCGTCACCGCTCGCCACGGCCGTGTGCAGCGACTGGTACAGGTTGAACTTGGGAACCGCGATGAAGTCCTTGAACTCCGAGACGACCGGGGTGAGACAGGTGTGCAGTTCGCCGAGGACGCCGTAGCAGTCGGCGTCCTCGTTCACGAGCACCAGGAGACGTCCGAAGTCGGCGCCGCGCATGGGGCCGCGTTTGCGTGACACGCGGTGCACCGAGACGAAGTGCCGTGGCCTTATGAGGACTTCGGCCTGGATCCCGGCCTCGCGCAGGACCGTGCGGACCTCCTCGGCGATCTCGGCGAGCGGGTCGCTCGCGCGCGACGCGTTGTCGACGATCAGTTCCCTGGTGTGCTCGTACTCCTCGGGGTGCAGGATCGCGAAGACGAGGTCCTCGAGCTCGGTCTTGAGCGCCTGGACTCCGAGCCGTTCGGCGAGCGGGATCAGCACGTCCCTGGTGACCTTGGCGATGCGCGCCTGTTTCTCGGGGCGCATGACGCCGAGCGTGCGCATGTTGTGCAGCCGGTCGGCGAGTTTGATCGACATCACGCGGACGTCGTTGCCGGTGGCGACGAGCATCTTGCGGAAGGTCTCGGGCTCGGCGGCCGCCCCGTAGTCCACCTTTTCCAGCTTGGTGACGCCGTCGACGAGATAGCAGACCTCGTCGCCGAACTCATCGCGTACCTGGTCGAGCGTCACTTCCGTGTCCTCGACGGTGTCGTGGAGCAGGGAGGCGGTCAACGTCGTGGTCTCCGCGCCGAGTTCGGCGAGGATCAGGGTCACGGCGAGCGGATGGGTGATGTACGGCTCACCGCTTTTGCGCATCTGGCCGCGGTGCGAGGACTCCGCCAGTACGTAGGCCCGGCGCAGCGGTTCCAGGTTCGCGTCGGGGTGGTGGGCGCGGTGTGCCTCGGCCACGTGGCCGATCGCGTCGGGCAGCCGGTCGCGGGACGTCGTACCGAGCAGCGCGGCGCGGCCGAGGCGGCGCAGATCGATCCGAGGACGGCTCTTCCTGCGGTGCGATGGGGGTACCCCCTGCTCATGGGGGTCCCCCCGCTCGAGCGGAGTCGAGAGTGGGGGAGAAGCCGAGAGCCCGGGGGAGGGCGTTGCAGGGGCTGGCGTCGCGGGGTTCGTCGCCTCCGCACTCATGGGCACCTCCGGCTGCGTAGACCGGCGGACGGGGTGCCCCATGGCGTACACGGCTCAGGGGTTGGTCCCGATTCCCCCGTCCGGGCCGGTGCTTGATGCTACCGAGCCCACCACGCCCGGCTGACCGCCTCTCGCCGAGCGTGAAACGGATCACCCATTCGAGCGAACGTTCAGGGGGTTTACGGACGCGAGGATCTGGAAGGAACGGGGGTTACGACATCGTCCGGGACGTCCGTTCAGAACCGGACGGTGTCCAGCCACTCCGCGTCGAGCTCGCCCTCGGCGACGATCACCGCGGGGCCCGTCATCTCGATCTCGCCGTCCGGGCGCTCGGTGATCACCAGGCGGCCACCGGGCACGTCGACGGTGTACGTCGACGGCGTCCCCGTCACGGCCGGGTCGGCTCCGTCGCGGCGGGCCGCCGCGACGGCCACGGCGCACGCGCCCGTCCCGCACGAGCGGGTCTCCCCGGAGCCGCGCTCGTGGACGCGCACGGCGACGTGGTGCGGCCCCCGGTCGACAACGAATTCGACGTTCACCCCGTCCGGGTAGGCCGCGGCCGGAGCGAACGGCGGCGGCGTGAACAGGTTGCCGGCGTGCGCGAGGTCGTCCACGAAGGCGACGGCGTGCGGGTTGCCCATGTTGACGTTGCGCGCGGGCCAGCTGCGCTCGCCGACGCTCACGGTGACGTCCCCTTCGGGGAGGACCGCCTTGCCCATGCCGACGGTGATGCCGCCGTCCTTGGCGAGGTGCACGCTCTTCACGCCCCCACGCGTGGCGACCGCGATGTCTCCCTCGGCCACATGTCCGGCGCGCTGGAGGTAGCGCGCGAACACCCGCACTCCGTTGCCGCACATCTCCGCGACGGAGCCGTCGCCGTTGCGGTAGTCCATGAACCACTCCGCTTCGGCCGCCATCTCCTCGGCCTCGGGGTGCGCGGCGGACCGAACGACATGCAGCAGACCGTCGCCGCCGATGCCCGCGCGGCGGTCGCACAGGGCGGCCACGGCGGTCGGGGGCAGGTCGATGGCGTTCTCCGGGTCCGGGAGGATCACGAAGTCGTTCTCGGTCCCGTGACCCTTGAGGAAGGCGATCCGCGTGCTCATTCCTCGATCCTACGGGGTCGGTCCGACACCCCGGTCCCGGCAGGGGACCCAGGTGACGGCGGACCTCAGCGGAGGCGGGCGACGCGCCAGACGGCCAGTACCGCCACCGCCGCGACCACCACGACGTACGCGAGCACGACACGCCAGTCCAGACGGCGGCCGGAGCCCCGCGGCGGCAGACCCGGCCAGACGTAGCCGACCCGGCGGGCCGCCATCATGCCCCAGCCCGCGGCGCACGAGCAGATCAGCAGGCCGAGCATGGCGACCACCGCGCCGCCGTCACCGAACTCGAAGGCCAGCGGGAAGGCGAACATCAGGGAGCCCGTCGCGGCCAGGATCACGATCGGCGCGAGCTGCCAGATCCGCAGTCGACGCTGCGGGCGCAGCTCGACCTCGACCTCGGGCGGCACCATCTCGTCCGGTGCCGGCCCGTCGGCGCTCACGCCGCCGGAAGGCTCGTCGGGCCCGTCGGAGCTCAGCGGAGCACCGTCGGCACTCAGCCGCTCACCGTCGCCGCCCAGCCGGTCCCCGTCAGGGCCCGGTCGATCTCCGACGAGGTCCTGACGATCCAACGGTTCCAGCGGCTTCTGCTGCGCCTGCGCGGTGTCGTGCTCCGCGTCCTGTGCGGTGTCGCGAGGGCCGGCCTCCATCGCCACGCGCCCTCCCAACTCGGACTCCACTTGGTCGATCGAAGCTCGATGATGGCACGGCGCCGAAGGCCCGGACGGCGGCCGGAGCGTCCCGATGCCATGACGTGATCAGGCTGTGACCGGTCGTTCGACCAACGCCAGGGCGAGCTGCGGGAGTTCTGTGAGATCCGCCGCAGCGCCGCTCAGCCAGTGCACCCGGGGATCGCGCCGGAACCAGGAGTCCTGACGCCGCGCGAAGCGTTTGGTGGCGCGTACGGTCTCGGCGCGCGCCTCGGCGTCGGTGCACTCCCCGGCGAGCGCCGCGAGCACCTGCTGGTACCCGAGCGCACGCGACGCCGTACGCCCCTCACGCAGTCCGTGCGCCTCCAGCGCACGCACCTCGTCGACGAGCCCCGCCTCCCACATACGGTCGACGCGGCGCGCGATGCGGTCGTCGAGCTCGGGGCGCGTGACGTCGACGCCGATCTGCAGGGTGTCGTAGACGGAGTCGTGACCGGGAAGGTTGGCGGTGAAGGGCTTTCCGGTGATCTCGATGACCTCGAGGGCGCGGACGATACGGCGGCCGTTGCTGGGCAGGATCGCGTGCGCGGCCTCCGGATCGGCCATGGCCAGACGCGCGTGCAGCGCTCCGGAGCCACGCAGCGTGAGCTCCTCCTCCAGCCGGGCCCGCACCTCGGGGTCGGTGCCGGGGAACTCCAGATTGTCGACGGCCCCACGGACGTACAGCCCGGAGCCGCCCACCAGGATCGGCCAGCGGCCCTCGGCGAGCAGCGCGTCGATGTGGGCGCGGGCGAGCCGCTGGTACTCGGCGACGCTGGCCGTGACGGTCACGTCCCAGATGTCCAGGAGATGGTGCGGGATCCCGCCGCGCTCCTGCGTCGTCAGCTTGGCGGTACCGATGTCCATCCCTCGGTACAACTGCATGGAGTCGGCGTTGACGACCTCACCACCGAGCCGTTGGGCGAGGTAAACGCCCAGATCGGACTTTCCAGCGGCGGTCGGCCCTACGACGGCGATGACCCGGGGGGCGGGGGGTGCGCTACTCACCGCCACAGTCTCGCAAACCTCGGGGCCTCTCCTCGAACGAGCTACGTGACGCCACGGGCCCGGGGTCGTTGCCTGTTGCGAGGTTCCAGCCGCCGGTTTTCGAGAGCCGGTGACCCGTGCGACGCAATGGGACGCACCGGGTGACGCGGGATTTCGCCCTCACGAGTAACGTATGGAGTGGATATGGGCGTTTTTGCACGACTTCTTGGAAGGTCGAAGGCTACGGAGGAGGCGTCAACCGCCGCGGTGGAGGCCGACACACAAACGGCCGATACCGAGGCGGAGGTGACGGAGGAGGCGAAGGGTTCGCCCGAGAAGTCCGAAGGCTCCGCGAGCCCGGCCGACTCCGCGGGCGAAGACAGGGCCGCCGCGACCGAGCCCACGGGGTCCGCCGCGTCGGACGATGTCGAGATCCCCCAGCAGCAGACCGCAGAGAAGGCCGCGGACAACGAGGCCGGCGAAGGCGCCCGCACGTAACTGTCCCGCGAGGGAAGGTGGACCATGAGTCTCCTGGACAATTTGAAAGCCAAGCTGGCACCCGCCAAGGACAAGGTCTCGGACCTCGCGCAACAGCACGGGGACAAGGTCACCCACGGTCTCGACAAGGCCGCGAAGGTGGTCGACGAAAAGACCAAGGGCAAGTACAGCGACAAGATCCAGACGGGCACGGGCAAGGCGAAGGGCGCCATGGACCGACTCGCACACAAGGAAACCGACGGCGCCACGCCGCCGCCGGACATGCCCCCACCGCCTCCGGCGTCCTGACGGGCACATATCGACACATATCGGCACGCATCATGCATCGGCGGACGGCCGCGGAGCACACCGGGCTCCCGGCCGTCCGCCGTGTCCGGGCCGCCGCATCGGGGCTCGACTCTGTCGGCCGGCGGCTTTCCCTGGCGGAGCCCTCGGAGCCTAGGACCAGGCCGCCACCACGTACCCCACCCCGTACGGCGCGTCCTCGTACAGCAGGGCGCCGCCCAGGTCCGCACCCTCGGCCGCGCCCGCGAGGACCTGCCAAGGGGCCCGCCCGGAGACCTTCAGTTCGTACGCCAGCTCGGCGTCCAGCGCCTTCAGGGCCGCCACGTCCGCCGCGCCCAGCGCCCGCGCGACCTCCGCGTCGAAGCCCGCCGCGCGTTCGTCGAGGTAGCCGGGTGCCTTGAGCGTCCGGCACGCGCTGGCGTCGCCCATCACCAACAGGGCCACCCTGTCGGCCCGCGCGACGATCCCCGCCCCGGCCCGGACACAGCGCTCCGCCTCGAGAGGTTCGCCCACACCGAGGCCTTCGACGGGGGCGTCGGACCAGCCTGTGCGCTCCAGCAGCCAGGCGGCGACGGCAAGCGAGGGCGGAAGCGGGCGCTCCGGCGCCCCGGCAAGCGACACCCCTCCCCCGAGGCGTACGTCGAGCTCCACACCGAACCCGCGGAACGAGCCCGGCGCCCCCTCCGGAAACGGCCCGCGCCCGCTCTGTTCGGCGGGCCCGACGACGACCAGCAGGTCGGGGCGCGAGGCGGCCAGCACCCCCAGAGCGTCCGTGCAGGCCGCGCGCGCGGCAGTCAGTTCCGGTGCCGCACCGGCGGCGACCTCGGGGACGAGCAGCGGCGGACAGGGGCAGACTGCGGCGGCTACAAGCATGATCGGCAGCGTAACCCCGCCCGGCCGCTCCCGGAGCCCCGCCCGGGGTCAGTCGCAGCCGCACCCGCTGCCGGTGGCGACCGGCAGCGGCTCCGGGGCACCGATCCTCGGCAGCCCCAGCATCACACCGGCGGGCTTCGGCGCCTCGGCCACGTTGCGCTTCTCCCAGGCGTCCCCCGCGCGCGTGCGGCGCACGTCCAGGACGGCGCCCTCGGCGAGCAGGTGGTGCGGGGCGGCGTAGGTGATCTCGACGGTGACCACGTCACCGGGGCGTACTTCCTGGTCGGGCTTGGTGAAGTGGACCAGGCGGTTGTCGGGGGCACGGCCGGAGAGGCGGTGGGTGGCGCCGTCCTTGCGGCCCTCGCCCTCGGCGACCATCAGCTCCAGGGTGCGGCCGACCTGCTTCTTGTTCTCGTCCCAGGAGATCTCCTCCTGGAGGGCGACAAGACGCTCGTAGCGCGCCTGGACGACCTCCTTGGGGATCTGGTTCTCCATGGTGGCGGCCGGGGTGCCGGGGCGCTTGGAGTACTGGAACGTGAACGCCGCCGAGAAGCGCGCCTCCCGCGCCACGTGCATGGTCTGCTCGAAGTCCTCCTCGGTCTCTCCGGGGAAGCCCACGATGATGTCGGTGGTGATGGCGGCGTGCGGAATCGCTGCGCGCACCTTCTCGATGATCCCGAGGTAGCGGTCCTGTCGGTAGGACCGGCGCATCGCCTTCAGGACCGGGTCCGAACCGGACTGCAGCGGCATGTGCAGCTGTGGCATCACGTTCGGCGTCTCGGCCATGGCGGCGATGACGTCGTCGGTGAAGTCACGGGGGTGCGGGGAGGTGAACCGGACCCGCTCCAGGCCCTCGATCTGCCCGCAGGCCCGCAGCAGCTTGCTGAACGCCTCGCGGTCGCCGATGTCGCTGCCGTACGCGTTGACGTTCTGCCCGAGCAGTGTGATCTCGGAGACGCCCTCGCCGACCAGTGCCTCGATCTCGGCGAGGATGTCGCCGGTCCTGCGGTCCTTCTCCTTGCCGCGCAGCGCCGGGACGATGCAGAAGGTGCAGGTGTTGTTGCAGCCCACGGAGATGGAGACCCAGGCCGCGTACGCGCTCTCGCGGCGGGTCGGCAGCGTGGAGGGGAACGCCTCCAGCGACTCGGCGATCTCGACCTGCGCCTCTTCCTGTACGCGGGCGCGCTCCAGGAGGACCGGCAGCTTGCCGATGTTGTGCGTACCGAAGACGACGTCCACCCAGGGCGCCTTCTTCACGATGGTGTCGCGGTCCTTCTGGGCCAGGCAGCCGCCGACGGCGATCTGCATCCCGGGGCGCTTCGTCTTCATCGGCGCGAGGCGGCCGAGGTTGCCGTACAGCCTGTTGTCGGCGTTCTCCCGGACGGCGCAGGTGTTGAAGACGACGACGTCCGCGTCACCGTCGGACCCCTCGGGCGCGCGCACGTAACCGGCGCCTTCGAGAAGCCCGGAGAGCCGTTCGGAGTCGTGGACGTTCATCTGGCACCCGTAGGTGCGCACCTCATAGGTCTTGGGCTCCTGAACGTCCACTGCCTGACTCCGGTCGCTGCTGCTGGTCATGGCTCAAGGGTAGGCGGTTTCGGGAGAGCCCCCGCCCGAGGGTTTCGAGGAGCGGGCCTGGCCCGACCACGAGGTCGGCAACCGTCCCCACCGGGCCGAGGGGGCCCGTGATGCAATGGGGCACCACAGAACGGATCTCGGGGTGGAGTGGGACGTGTTGAGCGACGGTGGGGCCGATGCGGGGAGTTTCCAGCCTCTGGAGGACGGCGATCCTCGGGTCGTCGGCGGCTACCGCCTGGTGGCACGGCTCGGGTCCGGGGGCATGGGACGGGTCTATCTCTCGCACACGCCGGGCGGGCGGGCCGTCGCGGTCAAGGTGATCCGGCCGGAGCTGGCCGAGAACGCCGAGTTCCGCAAGCGGTTCCAGGCCGAGGTGGCCGCCGCGAGCCGGGTGCACGGGCTCTACACGGCTCCGGTCGTGGACAGCGACACCGGTGGATCGATGCCGTGGTGTGCGACCGCCTATGTGCCGGGGCCTTCCCTCGCCGACGCGGTACGCGATCACGGTCCGCTGCCCGTCGACACCGTGCTGCGGCTGATCGCCGGTGTCGCGGAGGCCCTGCAGGCGGTGCACCGCGAGGGCATCGTGCACCGGGACCTCAAGCCGTCGAACGTGCTGCTCGCCGCGGACGGCCCGCGGGTCATCGACTTCGGTGTCGCGCGGGCCGCGGACGCCACGTCGGTGACGATGAGCGGCACCGCCCTCGGAACCGTCGCCTACATGGCGCCGGAGCAGGTGCTCGGCGGGGATGCCATGCCGTCGGCCGACGTGTTCGCGCTGGGGCAGACCGCGGTGTTCGCGGCGACGGGCGGCGGCGCCTTCGGGGACGGGGATCCGCACGCGGTGCTCTACCGGGTGGTGCACGAGGAGCCCGATCTCAGCCGCGTACCGGTGGAGATACGGGAGCTGGTGGCACGGTGTCTGCGCAAGCCCGCCGCCGAGCGGCCTTCCGCCGAGGAGGTCATGCGCTCCGTCCAGACGATCCAGGCGGAGCTCGGTGCCGAAGCGCGGTCCGCGTCCGGGGCGTGGCTGTCGGGCGAACTGGCGGCGGGTATCGCGGCCCGGACCGAAGGCGCGGATCGGGCCCGGGCGGAGGCGGTTCCGGACACCCACGCTTCCGGAGCTTCGGGGGCATCCGGAGCGTCGGGGGCTTCGGGGGCGTCCGGAGCGTCGGGGGCTTTCGGACCCGCTGGATCCGGCGCCTTCGGACCGGCCGGTCCCGCCAGTCCGGTCGGTCCCGCCAGTCCGGCCGGTCCCGGCGCTTTCGGGCCTCCGATGGCCTACTCCCCCACCGCGCCGTCCCAGGCCACACCGTCCCACGCCGCGCTGCCCGGGCCCTTCGTGATGGGGCCAGGGGCCGCGCCGGGTCCGTACGCCCCGCATCCCTGGCCGCAGCCGCAGGAGCCGGACGCCGCCCGGACCTCCGCGGTGGGCACGGGCGGCAAGGGCCGCAAGGCCCGGGGCTGGGTGTTGGCGGCAGCCGCGCTCGTACTCGTCGCCGGTGGCGCGGCCGCCGCGCTGCTGCTCGTCCCGGGGAACGGCGACAAGAACGACAGCCGGGCGCAGGACGTGGCCGCGTCGCAGTCGGCCACGGCCGCCGAGGCTTCGCCGTCGGCGTCCGGCTCCCCGTCCCCCCGGGCCTCGAAGAAGCCCAAGACGGCCGGGTCCGCTCTGCCGCCCAGCCCTTCGGGGCCCCCGACGCCCACGCGGACCGCGACTTCGGCTCCCCCGACCGCCGCATCCAGCAAGCCCGCGGCTCCGACGGCCCCCGTATCGGTGACGTACGCCGGGATCCGGATGACCGCGAGCCACGACCTGTATCTCGCGGACACTCCGGTGCGGTCCAAGGCGGACACCGGGACCTCCGACGAGGATCTGACGTACGCCGTCTACTCCTCGGGGGCGGTCCTCGCCCCCGGCACCGACTCCGGCAGCTCTCTCGCCCTGCTGCCCGTGGGGCGGCTGGGGAGCCTCGACGCGTGCAAGGCGGCGACCGGCTACAAGAGCTACATCTGGGTCAAGGACCTCACCGTCGGCCAGCAGATGTGCGTGGTCAGCGGGACGGGGCACGTGGGGCTCGTGACGTATCGGGGTTCGTCCGGGACGACGTACGCCACCTTGGACGTGAAGGTCTGGCGCAACGCGGCCTAGGAGCAGACCTCTTCCCTCACGGGCCGAGGATGCCCGCACCCGGTCGTCGCACCATGAAGACGTCGATCGGGTCCTGAACCTCCACGGTGAACCCGTGGCGCTCGTACAGTCGCCGGGCGGCGCTGCCCTGCAGCACATTCAGACGGACGGGCATGCCGTCGGCGTCGGTGCGGTCCAGCAGGGTGCTCAGGACGGCCGAACCGAGCCCCCGGCCCTGCAAGCCCGGGACGAGATAGAAGTGCTCCAGCCACAGCCCGACCTCGGCCGGCCTCAGCGTGACGCAGCCCGCGAAGTCGCCGTCGGCGATGACGACCGACGTGTGCCCCGGGGAGAAGGATTCCCGCAGCCGCCGGCGGACCCGGCGCTCGTCGAACCGGCCCAGCCGCTCCAGGTCCGGGCGCATCACCGTCGCCCGCAGCTCGGCGATCACCTCGACATCCGCCTGCTCCGCGGAGCGCAGCGCCCATTCCATGGAAGGGTCCGGACCTCGGCGCGCCCCGTTCCCGGGCAGCGCCCGCCCCGGCCGTATCCGGTCCGCCCCCGCAGTCGTCTCCATGGTGGGAGTCTCTCAGTGGCCTGCCGAGACATTGAATCCCCATCCCGAGGGGGCTGAAGTGACCGAAGTACCAGAAGTACTGGGAGTACCCGAAGTACCCGAAGCGACCGGCGACGGTGACGCATCCCGGTGGTCGCGTGCCGAAGCCTTCCTGCGTGCGCGGGGAACCGCCGAGATGCCGCATCCGGGCGGCACACTGCTGGAGCATCTCGGCCGTGTCCGGCGGCTCCTGGCCGACTGGGGCGGCGACCCCGCGATCCAGGCGGCGGGGCTGTGCCATGCCGCGTACGGGACCGACGGCTTCGACCCGTACCTGCTGCCGGTCGCCGAGCGGGCGACCCTGGCGGAGCTGATCGGCGACCGGGCCGAGGCGCTGGTGTACCTGTACGCGAGCTGCGACCGCGGCACCGTCCTGCCCCGGATCGGGCGCGATCGGCCCGTCGTCTTCCGTGATCGCTTCACCGGCCGCGAGCACATTCCCACGGACGACGACCTGCGAGCTTTCTTGGAGATCACCGCCGCCGACGAACTCGACGTACTGGCCCACAACGAGGAACTGGCCGAGCGGTACGGCCCGGCCCTGTACCGGCTGTTGGCCGGAGCGGGCGACCTGCTGTCCGCCCCGGCCCAGGACGCCTGCGCCCGGCAGCTCGGCCCGCACGCCGCGCTCCCGGACCACTGATCGCCGGGTTCGACCGACTCGTACCGACCACGGCCGCGGCCGCGGCCGGAGCCCGAACGCTTGAGGTCAGCGAACACTTTTACCCGCCACTGATGGCATGCCCCGGTCAAATCTGCCAGGCTTCCCGCAGCCGTCGCCCTGACCACGGGGAGACGCAACGGAAATCTCACCCCAGCGATCGCGCAAGCGATGCGCGCAGCCCCCGGCTGCCCCCGGCGCACCCAGGCCGTCAGGGCGGTCACCGAGCAGGCCGGAATCCCGGCCGCCTCAAAGGAGTTTCGTGTGAGACCGACCCCCCACAAGGCCCTCGCCGCGAGCGCACTGGGCATCGCCGCGTTGGCCGCCGCCCTGCTCCCCGTCACCCCGGCGGCAGCCGCGCCGCCCACCGCACCACTGGCCGCCGCATGCACTCCGGCCCAGGTGGTCACCAACGGTGGTTTCGAGAGCGGGACTTCGCCCTGGACCCAGTCGGCGTCGACCGTGATCACCAGCCGTTCCGGTCAGAGCGCCCACGGCGGCTCCAGCTTCGCCTGGCTGAACGGTGTGGGCAGTACGCACACCGACACCCTCTCGCAGAGCGTCACGATCCCGTCCGGGTGCAGCAGCGCCACGCTCACCTTCTGGCTGCACATCGACACCGCCGAGACGACCTCGTCGACCGCGTACGACAAGCTGACGGCGAAGATCGGCAGTACGACACTGGCGACGTACTCGAACCTCAACAAGGCCACCGGCTACGTACAGAAGTCGTTCGACGTGTCGGCGTTCGCGGGCCAGACCGTGAGCCTCGCCTTCACCGGGACCGAGGACTCCAGCCTCCAGACGAGCTTCGTCCTCGACGACATCGCCCTCGACACCTCCGGCGGCACGACCCCGCCGGCGGACTCCACGCGCACGCCGGCCGCCCCCTCGTACACCGTCAACCTGAGCAGCAACACGAGCGGCACGGGCTGGACCGGCCACGAGAGCGCGACGTTCACCAACGCCTCCTCCACCGCGCTCAGCGAGGTGTACCTGAGGCTGTGGGACAACTACCACGGCACCTGCTCCGCGATGCCGATCACGGTCAGCAACGTCACCGGGGGCACCGCGGGCGCCCTGTCGGTCGGCTGCACCGCTCTGCAGATCGCCCTCCCGACCCCGCTGGCGCAGGGCCAGTCGGCCACGATCGGCTTCGACCTGGGGATCACCGTCCCCAGCGGCGCCGACCGCTTCGGCTACGACGGCGCGTTCAGCATGATCGGCAACGCGCTGCCGGTCCTCGCCATCAAGGACGGCTCGGGCTGGCACCTGGACCCGTACACCAACAACGGCGAGTCGTTCTACTCCCTGGCCGCCGACTTCAAGGTGACCCTCGACCACCCGACCACCCTGCTGGTCCCGGCCACGGGCACCTCGGTGGACACCCCCGGCTCCAGCGGACGCACGGTCACCACGGCCACCGCCTCCAAGGTCCGTGACTTCGCGTGGGCGGCGGGCCCGTTCACCAAGATCTCGGGTACGTCGACGGCGGGCACCCCGATCAACATCTACTCGGTCTCGGGGATCAGTTCGTCCAGCGCACAGTCCATGCTCACCACCGCGAAGACCGCGGTGGACGCCCATGCGGGCCGCTTCGGCGCCTACCCGTACGGCGAGTTGGACGCCGTGATCGACAACAACTTCTGGTTCGGCGGCATGGAGTACCCGGGGTTCGTCCTCGACCTGGTCTCCACCACGGCGCTCACCCATGAGATCGGGCACCAGTGGTTCTACGGGATCGTCGGCGACGACGAGTACAACAGCCCGTGGCTGGACGAGGCGTTCACCGACTACGCCACCGACCTGGCGCTGGGCAGTACCGGCACGAACTGCTGGAACAGCGTCTCCTGGGCCTCGACGGCGGAGAAGATCACCAACTCGATGGCCTACTGGGACGCCCACTCGTCCCGGTACTCCACCGTCGTCTACGGATACGGCAAGTGCGCCCTGCACGATCTGCGGCGCGTCCTCGGTGACACCACCATGGCCAAGTTGCTGAAGGACTACGCCACTTCGCACTGGTACGGCGTCTCGACCACGGCCGAGTTCAAGGCGGCCGCCCAGGCCGCCACGACCACGGACCTGACCTCGTTCTGGACCCAGCACCGCATCGACGGCTGACCAGGCGCCGGTTCGCCGCGGTTGACCCCTCGGGTGCATCCGCGGCGAACCGGCAACCGGGACGTGCGTGATCAGCGTCGTGACGCCGACCCACTCCCGCTGGTCGACCCGCGCTCACTGGCCGGCCCACGCCTACTGGCCGAGGGACCTCGGCGTCGACCCCGTCCCGGATCCTCCTCTTCGCCGACCGCGCAGGCTGCCGGCCGCGGCGTGCGGCGGACCGTCCCCTTCCAACGACCGCCGTGGACGTTGGGTAAGAACTTGATAACCCTCCGCAACCCCGCCGACCAGGCGTTTTTGTCGAATGATGGTGGTTTTCGACGCTTTTCGCACGAGGGTGGAGCCTTCGTCCGGTCGCAGGCTCGGCAATGACGTGGATAACCTCAAAAGCGAACATTTCGCCCATATGGGCGTGATCCGTTTGTGGGGGGACCCGTCACGTCAGGAGTCACACGTGAATTCCACACTCCGCAGCCGCTGCGCCAAGGCGATCGGCGCCGGCGCGCTCTCCGTCACTCTGCTGTCGGCCGGGACAGCGGGCGCCTTCGCCGCGTCCCCGAGCGCGGCCTCACCGAGCCCGAAGCCGAGCATGAACGGCAGCATGATGCCGCACATGACCGGCACCGCCAAGCCGCACATGACCGGCACCGCCAAGCCCACCAGGACCGGCATGCCCATGCCCACCAGGACCGGCATGGGCATGGCCAACGGCTCGATCACCGCCAGGGTGAGCAAGGCCCAGGTGCACGCCGGGCAGTCGGTGACGCTCACCGGACGCGCCAAGGGAGTGAAGGTCGGCTCCAAGGTGGTACTGCTGCACATGCACAACGGTAAGTGGACCGCTCTGAAGTCCAGCACCGTGCTCAAGAACGGCAGCAGCTACTCCCTGGTCACCAAGTTCAACAACAAGGGCAAGGAGCAGCTCCGGGTCATGGCGGGCAAGATCGTCTCGCCGACCGTCCTCGTGACGGTGAAGTGACCCGCCGACACCGCGACGAGGGGGCCGACCCGGGCATGGGTCGGCCCTTTCACGGTTCGATGAGTCCGGCCCTGATCGCGTACCGGGTGAGTTCGAGGCGGTCGCGCAGGCCGAGCTTCTGCAGCAGATTCGCCCGATGGCTCTCCACGGTCTTGGCACTGATGTAGAGCAGTCCGGCGATCTCCTTCGTCTTATGGCCCTCGGCGACCAGCTTGAGCACCTCCTCCTCGCGGTCGGTGACGGTCCGCACGGGCAGTCCCTCGCCGCGTCGCATCCGCTCCAGGTAGGTGCGTACGAGCGCGGTCTCGGCGCCGGGATAGATGAACGGCTCGTCGCGCATCGCCGCCCGGCACGCCTCGACCAGGTCGCGGTCGGCGACCGACTTCAGCACGTAACCGCAGGCCCCGGCCTTGAGCGCCTCGAAGAAGTACTGCTCGTTGTCGTACATCGTCAGGATGAGGATGCGCAGGTCCGGAAGACGGCGGGAGAGCTCGCGGGCCGCCTGGAGCCCGGTCATCCGGGGCATCGCGATGTCGAGGACGGCGAGGTCCACGTCCGTGTCGCGGGCCCGCGCGACCGCTTCGGCCCCGTCCCCGGCCTCGGCCACGACGCTCAGGTCCGGTTCGCCGTCCAGGATGAGCCGTACGCCACGGCGCACGAGCGTGTGGTCGTCGGCGAGCAGAACCCGGGTGGGCCGACCCCCGCCGGACTGCCGGTCGGGCACGGTCGGCACGGACGACATGGGCGGCACGGACGTCATCGGTCTCCCTCGAATGCGGTCGCGGCACGGAGCTGCGGCGGCACGCCGGTGTTCGGTGCGCCGGTGTTCGGTGCGCCGGTGTTCGGTGCGCCGGTGTTCGGTGCGCCGGACTTCGCTGCGCCGGACTTCGCTGCGCCGGACTTCGCTGCGCCGGACTTCGCTGCGCCGGTCTTCGCTGCGCCGGTCTTCGCTGCGCCGGTCTTCGTCGAGATGCGCAGCCGTACGTCGGTGCCCACCCCCGGCCCGGCACCGACCGCGAGCGCGGCGCCGATCAGCAGGGCCCGCTCCCGCATACCGCTGATCCCCGCCCCTTCCCGCAGCCGGCCGGGGCCCTTTCCGTTGTCCCGTACGAGGAGCTCGACGCCGTCGCCGCCGTCCACGCCGACGACCCGCCGCAACCGCAGTTCGGCGCGATCGGCGCCCGCGTGCCGGGCCGTGTTGGTGAGCCCTTCCTGAGCCACCCGGTAGACCACGAGTTCCGTCTCCTCCGTCAGCGGCGGCAGATCTCCGTCGAGGTGATGGCGTACGGACAGGCCGTGCGTGGTGAACTCGGCCGCCAGCGACCGCAGCGCGCTGTGCAGCCCGAGTTCCTCCAGGACACCGGGGCGCAGCCGACGGGCGATGCGGCGGATCTCGTCCAGGCTGCCGCGGGTCGCCTCCTGCGCCTGCCGTACCTCCTCCCGCAGCTCCCCGGGCACCTGGTCGGCGACCCGTTTGAGCTGCAGCAGCACGGCGGTCAGAGTCTGGCCCACCTCGTCGTGGAGCTCCTGGGAGATGCGTCGGCGCTCGCCCTCCTGCGCGCAGAGCGCGCGGGCCGAACTGGTGGCGCGCTCGGTCTCCAGCCGGTCGAGCATGGTGTTGTACGTGGTGATCAGCCCGGCGACCTCCGCGGGGCCGGTCACGGGTGCCCGTGCCCCGGGATGCAGCAGGTCGGCGGTGGCCATGGCCCGGCCGAGCCGTTGCAGGGGGGCCAGTCCTATCCGCAGCACGAGCGCGTTGACGACGAGCAACACCGCGAGCCCCGCGACGACGACCAGCACCTCGCCCGGAAGTATCGGCGTCGACACGGTGACCGGGCCCAGCAGCAGCGCGGTGGCCACGGTCAGGCCCGCGGCATTGAGCAGGAAGATCCGCCGGAACAGCGACACGTTCTTCTGTCCGTCCCTTCCTGTCCTCCCGGCCCTTCCGAGCTGCGGCGACGCCGCTGTCCCGGTCAGCTTCGCGCCTGTCGAGCGGTCGTGTCCATCCGTGCCAACACCCATGTCGCCACGGTACGGGGGATGGCAGCATGACCGTTTTGCACGGGAACGCAGGACCGTGACTCGATGAACAAGGGGAGATCATGTCCACGCCACGCCTTCGGGCGACGCCACTGCCGGGCATCGGGGTCCAGTACGACCTCATGACGCGCGAACAGCGCCACCTGTCGGTGGTGGCGCACCGCGACGGCGCCCGTACCGTGAGCGTGTACCGCGCCGACGACCCCGACTCCTGCGCCCAGTCGCTGCGGCTGACGAGCGGCGAGGCGGCCTCGCTGATCGACGCGCTGAAGCCCTCCCACCACAGCCCGAGCCTGCTCTACACCACCGACCTCGGGCTGATCGCCGAGCGCATCGAGATCGCCGCGACGTCCCACTGGAACGGCCGGGTGCTGGGCGAGACCCGGATGCGGACCGAGACCGGCGCGTCCGTGGTGGCGGTGCTGCGCCGCGCCGAGGCCATCCCCTCCCCGACCCCGGACTTCCGGCTGGCGGGCGGGGACACCCTGATCGTCGTCGGCACCCGCGAAGGCGTCGACGGCGCCGCGGCGATACTCGGACGGGAGTGAGCGCGTGCACTCTGCTGTTCTGCTGATCGAGTTCGGCGCCATCATCCTGTGTCTCGGGCTGCTCGGGCGCGCCGCCGCCCGGTTGCGGTTCTCCCCCATCCCGCTGTATCTGCTGGCCGGTCTCGCCTTCGGCGAGGGCGGGCTGCTCCCGCTCGGCGCGAGCGAGGAGTTCGTCGCCACCGGCGCCGAGATCGGCGTCATCCTGCTGCTGCTGATGCTCGGCCTGGAGTACACGGCCAGCGATCTGGTCTCCAACCTCAAGGCCCACTACCCCTCGGGCCTGGTCGACTGCACCCTCAACGCCCTGCCCGGCGCGGCCGCCGCGCTGCTGCTCGGCTGGGGTCCGGTGGCCGCCGTGGTCCTGGCGGGCGTCACCTGGATCTCCTCGTCCGGTGTCATCGCCAAGGTGCTGGGCGACTTGGGGCGGGTGGGCAACCGGGAGACACCGGTGATCCTCAGCATCCTCGTCCTGGAGGACCTGGCGATGGCGGTCTACCTGCCCATCGTCACCGCGCTGGTGGCCGGGGTCGGGCTGGCCGCGGGCAGTGTGACGCTCGCGATCGCCCTGGGAGCCGCCGGACTCGTCCTGTTCGTGGCCGTCCGCTACGGCCGTGTCATCTCCCGCTTCGTCTCCAGCGACGACCCCGAGAAGCTGCTGCTCGTCGTGCTGGGCCTGACGATCCTCGTCGCGGGCATCGCGCAGCAGCTCCAGGTCTCCGCCGCCGTCGGGGCGTTCCTGGTCGGCATCGCCCTGTCCGGGGAGGTCGCGGAGGGCGCGCACACGCTGCTCAGCCCGTTGCGGGACCTCTTCGCGGCGATCTTCTTCGTCTTCTTCGGACTGCACACCGACCCGGCGAGCATCCCGCCGGTGCTGCCGCCCGCGCTCGCGCTGGCCGTCGTCACGGCGCTGACGAAGATCGCCACCGGGTACTGGGCGGCACGCCGGGCCGGTATCTCCGTCGGCGGGCGATGGCGGGCGGGCGGCGCGCTGGTCGCACGCGGCGAGTTCTCCATCGTCATCGCAGGGCTCGCGGTCACGGCCGGCATCGAGCCCTCACTCGGCCCGCTGGCCACGGCGTACGTGCTGGTCCTGGTCGTACTCGGCCCGCTCACCGCCCGCTCCACCCAGCCGCTGGCCGAACGGCTCACGGCCCGGTTCGGCTTCCCCGAGCGCCGGGGCCACGCGGCACGGCCCGAGGGGGCGGAACGGGCACGGACCGAGGGGGCGGAACCGGCACAGCCCGAGGCGGAGGGTGAGGCCCGGCAGCAGACCGCCGTCGGGGACTGAGCCGGGCCGATCGAGCAGAGGGGCCTACGCGTCCGCGCCCCTCCACCCCTGCTCCCGCAGTACCTCCGACACGTCCGGCGCCCGGTAGTGCTCCCCCTTGAGCACCTTGCCGTCGGCCCGGCGGGCGACGCGGCCGTCGGGGCCCAGCTTCGTCATGTTGGAGCGGTGGACCTCGGCGATCAACGCGTCGAGGTCGATGCCGTGGACGAGCGCGGTGCCGTACGCCACGTACACGACGTCGGCCAGCTCGTGCGCCAGCCGGTCCAACGGGCCCGAGACCGAGACCTCGGCGACTTCGGCGGCCTCCTCGGCGAGCAGTTCACCTCGGCGGGCGGCCAGCGCCGGGGAGACCTCCGTCGGCGTGCTGCGCGCGTCGAGCCCGAAGGCGAGGTGGAACTCACGGACCAGGGACGCCGGGGAGGGAGAAGCGGGGGAGGGAACGGGAGACTGGGAAGAAGTGACCGGGGAGTCGGGCGAGGTCTGCATCCGCCGACCCTACCGAGCCGATGCCCCACCCCCGCCGGCCCGATGTCGCACCCCTACGGGCCCCTACCGGCCCCCTCCCGGCCTCCTCTCGGCCCCGCCCTGGTCAGGACGGCACCCCGGCTGGCAGGATCGCGCGCATGGTCCTGGCACTCCCCCGTATCGACCGGCGCCGCGCGCTGTTCGGCTCGGCCGCCGCGCTCGTGGTGTTCGGGCTGCTGTTGTGGTGGCTGCTGCCGCTGGGCGAGGAGTCGCCGGGCGGCAGGATCACGTTCAGCACGGGCACCCCGACCGGGGTGTACCAGAAGTACGGCATGCTGCTGCAGACCGCGCTCGCCAAGGACATGCCGCGCCTGGACGTCCGGCTGAAGAACAGCGACGGCTCGCAGGAGAACGTCCGCCGGGTGGCCACGGGCCAGGCCGACTTCACCATCGCGGCGGCCGACGCGGTGGAGACGTACATCCTGGAGAACAAGCCGGGAGCGGGCCAACTGCGCGGCTGCGCCCGGCTGTACGACGACTATGTGCACCTGGTCGTCCCGCGCGACTCAACCGTCCAGTCGGTGGCGGACCTGCGGGGCAAGAGGGTCGCCGTGGGGCCGGACGGTTCCGGGGTACGGCTGATAGCGGAGCATGTTCTGCAGGCTGCCGGGCTCGACTCCGCGAAGGACATCAAGCCGTTCCCGGACGGCATCGGCACCATGCCGGACCTGCTCGAACAGCACAAGATCGACGCCTTCTTCTGGTCGGGCGGCCTGCCGACGAGCGCGGTGCAGCAGCTCTCGAAGAGCTTCGCCGTCAGGCTGGTGCCGATCACCGGCGACCTCGTCGCGAAGCTGCACGAGCAGGGCGGCGCAGCCCGCTACTACCGGTCCGCGGTGATGCCCGCCGACGCCTACCCCGAGGCCCAGCAGGGCTCGTCCGTGCAGACGCTGGCGGTGGCGAACTTCCTGATCACCCGGGAGGACTCGGACGCCCGGCTCACCGAGGAGCTCACCCGTACGGTGATCAACAGCCGCGACCGCATCGGCCGTCAGGTGCACGCGGCCCAGCTGGTGGACCTGCGCACGGCCATCTACACGGACCCACTGCCCCTGCACGAGGGCGCCCGGCGCTACTACCGCTCGGTCAAGCCGTAGCGCGGGCCGCCTCCCGGCCACAGCCCCCGGCCGTGGCCGCCCCGCTCACGACTCGGGCCGCGACCTCGGCACCGTCACCGTCACCCTGAGGCCGTGCGGCTCGTGACGGGCGTACGCGATGGACCCGCCACCCGCCGAGAGCAGCACCCGCGAGATGGACAGGCCCAGGCCCGAGCCCTTGATGTTCTGGTGCCCCGCGCTGCGCCAGAAGCGGTCGCCGATGCGGGCCAGTTCCTCGTCGCTGAGGCCCGGACCGCGGTCGGTGACGACCACCGTCGAGACCTCGCCGTTCGACGCGACCGTCACCTCGACGTCCTCGCCCTCGGGCGTGAACTTCAGCGCGTTGTCGATCACCGCGTCCAGGGCACTGGACAGGGTGACCGGGTCGGCCCAGGCGGTGGTGGCCGGGCAGGTCCCCGTCAGGCGTACTCCCCTGCTGTCGGCCAGTGGTGACCAGGACGCGACGCGCTCGGCCGCCAGCTCACCGATGTCGGTCAGCCGCAGGTCCGCCTCGGCGTGCTCGGCGAGCGCCAGGTCGAGCAGGTCGTCCAGGACCTCGGCGAGGCGCTTGCCCTCGGTGCGGACCGACGCGATCTCCTCATTGTCCTCCGGCAGTTCGAGCGCGAGCAGTTCGATGCGCAGCAGCAGCGCCGAGAGCGGGTTGCGCAACTGGTGCGAGGCGTCGGCGACGAAGGCGCGCTGCTGCTCCAGGACGTCTTCGACGTTGTCCGCCATCTCGTTGAACGACCGGGCCAGGCGCCTGAGTTCCGGCGGACCGCCCGCGACCGCGACCCGCGACTTCAGCCGCCCGGTCGCGATGTCGTGGGTGGTGGCGTCGAGGACGCGTACGGGCCTGAGCACCCAGCCGGTCAGCCGCAGCGCCGCGCCGAGGGCGAGGAGCATCGCGGCGACCTCGCCCGCGCCGATGATCACCCAGCCGTGCAGGATCTTCGAACGCATCTGTCCGGTGGGCGAGTCGGTGACCACGACCGCGATGACGTCACCGTCCCGGATGACCGGGGACGCGACGACGAGCCGGTCGCGCTGCCACGGCCAGACCTGCTCCGGGTCGTGGCTGCGGCGGCCCAGGAGCGCCTCGTTGAAGGCGTCGCGTCCCTCGCCCTTCCCGACCACGTACCAGTTCTCGGGCGCGTTGGCCATGGGGGCCAGGTCGCGGTAGAAGACGCCGACACGAATGCCGTACACCTCGTAGTACGCGACGAGTTCCTTGCGCAGGGTCTCCCCGCGCTCGTCCGTCGTGCCCACTCGGGAGCCGCCGGCCGGCTGCTCGGTGACGAACTGCGCGAGGGCGGCGAAGCGTGCCGTGTCGTCGATGCGGTCGACGACCACACGCTGTTGCTCGGCGGCCGCGACACTCACGGCGAGCGGGATGCCGAGCGCGAGCAGCACGGCTGCCATCAGAACGATGAGCAGCGGAAGGAGGCGGGTGCGCACCGGTGCACGCTACGCCGCGGGAGCGACGAGCCGGTACCCCACGCCGCGCACGGTCTCGATCAGCGCCGGCATGCGCAGCTTGGAACGCAGGGACGCGACATGCACCTCCAGGGTGCGCCCGGTCCCCTCCCAACTGGTGCGCCACACCTCGCTGATGATCTGCTCCCGGCGGAAGACCACCCCGGGCCGCTGGGCGAGCAGCGCGAGCAGGTCGAACTCCTTGCGGGTCAGTTGGACGACCGAACCGTCGACGCTGACCTGGCGGGTGGGCAGTTCGATGCGGACCGGCCCGAGCCGCAGCGCGGTGTCGCCGGAACCGGCGGCGTCGTCGGGGACGCTGCGCCGACTGACGGCGTGGATACGGGCGAGCAGTTCTCCGGTGTCGTAGGGCTTCACCACGTAGTCGTCGGCGCCGAGGTTGAGGCCGTGGATCCGGGACCGTACGTCGGAGCGGGCGGTGACCATGATCACCGGAGTGCTGGTGCGTTTGCGGATCTTGCCGCAGACCTCGTAGCCGTCCTGGTCGGGCAGGCCCAGGTCGAGCAGGACCACACCGAAGCCGTCGCTTTCCGGAACCAGCGCCTGCAGGGCCTCCTCACCGCTGCGGGCGTGCGTGACGTCGAAGCCGTGTCGCGCCAGCACCGCGGACAGGGCAGCCGCGACGTGGTTGTCGTCCTCGACGAGCAGCAGTCTCACTCCGGCCCCCTCCGGTTCATCGGTCGTACGGTCCGATCCTGTTGGATCGCGGCGCACACGCGTGTGCACCAAGGAAGTCACGCCGATGGATCACGACGGCGTCAAGAGGCTTCGGGTCGCGGAGGACTTCCGTTACCCAGCCGGTACGCGGCCGGTACGCGGTCGCGCAACAGCTGCTACGACACGTGTCCGATTGCTACCGGATCGTGATGCTCAAGTTCCCCTCAGATGTAATGACGCTGGTCGCACGGGGTCACTACTGTCCACCGAAACCGAGGAGGACGGAGCCCCAGAGCGATGACCGAAGTATCGGTGGCCAAGGATGCCGTGGCCGCGACCGAGGACCTGGTCGTCCTGAAGAGCGTCAACAAGCACTTCGGCGCGTTGCACGTGCTCCAGGACATCGACCTGACGATCGCACGTGGCGAAGTCGTCGTGGTCATCGGGCCCTCCGGGTCCGGGAAGTCCACCCTGTGCCGCACCATCAACCGCCTGGAGACGATCGATTCGGGCGACATCACGATCGACGGCAAGCCGCTGCCCGACGAGGGCAAGGCACTGGCCCGGCTGCGGGCCGACGTGGGCATGGTCTTCCAGTCCTTCAACCTCTTCGCGCACAAGACGGTGCTCGAGAACGTGATGCTGGGTCAGATCAAGGTCCGCAAGGCCGACAAGAAGGCGGCCGAGGAGAAGGCGCGCGGACTGCTCGACCGGGTGGGCGTGGGCACCCAGGCGGACAAGTACCCCGCGCAGTTGTCGGGCGGTCAGCAGCAGCGGGTCGCGATCGCGCGGGCGCTGGCGATGGACCCCAAGGTCATGCTCTTCGACGAGCCGACCTCGGCACTCGACCCCGAGATGATCAACGAGGTCCTGGAGGTCATGCAGCAGCTCGCGAGCGACGGCATGACGATGATCGTCGTCACCCACGAGATGGGCTTCGCTCGTTCGGCTGCCAACCGGGTGGTCTTCATGGCCGACGGTCGCATCGTCGAAGAGGCCGTGCCGGACCAGTTCTTCAGCAATCCCCGCAGCGACCGCGCCAAGGACTTCCTGTCGAAGATCCTTCACCACTGACGGCCTGCGCTTCGTCATCACTGAAGTTCGTTCCTGAACCGACGTTCAGCACTGACGTTCAGCACTGACGTTCAGCACTGACCTTCATCACTGAAGCCCATGCCTGAAGACCTGCATCTCCTCCCCAGCCAAAGGATGTTCACCATGAAGCTCCGCAAGGTCACCGCCGCCTCGGCCGTCGTGCTCGCGCTCGCCGTGACCGCCACGGCGTGCGGCTCCGACAACAAGAAGGACAGCGGCTCCTCGGGCAGTGGCGGCGGCAAGATCACCGTCGGCATCAAGTTCGACCAGCCGGGCATCGGCCAGAAGACCCCGCAGGGTTACGCGGGCTTCGACGTCGACGTCGCCACGTACGTCGCCGGGAAGCTCGGCTACAAGCCCGACCAGATCCAGTGGAAGGAGACGAAGAGCGCCGACCGCGAGAACGCGCTCTCGCGCGGTGACGTCGACTTCATCGCCGCCTCCTACTCGATCACCCCGGAACGCGAGAAGAAGGTCGACTTCGCCGGTCCCTACCTGCTCGCCCACCAGGACGTGCTGATCCGGTCCGACGACACCGCCATCAAGTCGCCGTCGGACCTCAACAGCAAGAAGCTGTGTTCCGTGGTCGGTTCGACCTCGGCTCAGAACGTGCACGACAAGCTGGCGCCCAAGGCCCAGCTCCAGCAGTACCCGACGTACTCGGCCTGCCTGACGGGGCTGCAGAACAAGGCGATCGACGCCCTGACGACGGACGACTCGATCCTCGCCGGCTATGCCTCGCAGGCCGCCTTCAAGGGCAAGTTCAAGCTCGGCGGCTTCAAGATGACCAACGAGAACTACGGCATCGGCGTCAAGAAGGGCAGCGACCTCAAGGCCAAGATCAACACTGCTCTCGAGGCGATGGTCTCCGACGGTTCCTGGAAGAAGGCCGTGGACAAGAACTTCGGTCCGGCGCAATACAAGAACGAGCCCGCTCCGAAGATCGGCAACATCGTCAGCTGATGTAGGGCCCGCCGGTGCGCCGCCCTCGGGGGGCGGCGCACCCGGGCATCACCACACGCGGAAGCGCGGGAAATCGTGTTCGACTTTCTTCAAGGTTACGACCTGCTGGGAGCGTTCTGGATGACGGTGAAGCTCACCGTCCTCTCAGCCGTCGGCTCCCTGATATGGGGAACCCTGCTGGCCGCCATGCGGGTCGGTCCGGTGCCTCTCATGCGCGGATTCGGCACCGCCTACGTCAACATCGTGCGGAACATCCCGCTGACCGTGATCATCCTGTTCACCTCGCTGGGCCTCAACCAGACCCTGCAGGTGAGTCTCGGCGCGGACAAGTTCGAGACGATCAACTTCCGGCTGGCCGTGCTCGGTCTGATCGCCTACACCTCGGCCTTCGTCTGCGAGGCGCTGCGCTCCGGCATCAACACCGTGCCCGTCGGGCAGGCGGAGGCGGCCCGCGCCATCGGCCTGAACTTCACCCAGGTCCTCACCCTGATCGTGCTTCCCCAGGCGTTCCGTTCGGTCGTCGGCCCACTGACGAACGTGCTGATCGCCCTGACGAAGAACACCACGGTGGCGGCCGCGATCGGTGTCGCCGAAGCGGCCACCCTGATGAAGTCCATGATCGAGAACGAGGCCCAACTCATCGCGATCTCCGCCGTCTTCGCCTTCGGGTTCATGTGTCTGACACTGCCGACCGGCCTCCTCCTCGGCTGGGTGGGCAAGAAGGTGGCGGTGAAGCGATGACGTCCGTCCTGTACGACGCCCAGGGCCCCCGCGCCAAGCGGCGCAACATCCTCTACTCGGCGCTGTTCCTGGTCGCCTTCGCGGCCCTGTTGTGGTGGGTGATCACCAGCCTCAACGACAAGGACCAGCTTGCCTGGGAGAAGTGGAAACCCTTCGTCCACGGCGAGGCGTGGAGCACGTACCTCTGGCCGGGACTGCTGAACACCCTGAAGGCCGCGGCCCTGGCCATGATCATCGCCCTGCCGCTCGGTGCCGTCTTCGGCATCGCCCGGCTCTCCGACCACGCCTGGATCCGGATACCCGCGGCCGCGATCGTGGAGTTCTTCCGCGCCATCCCGGTGCTGGTCCTCATGATCTTCGCTCTCGCCGCGTACTCCGAGTACACGAACATCAGCTCGGACGACCGTCCGCTCTACGCGGTCTTCACGGGACTGGTGCTCTACAACTCCTCGGTCCTCGCGGAGATCGTCCGCGCGGGCATCCTGTCGCTGCCCAAGGGGCAGTCCGAGGCGGCCATGGCCGTCGGTCTGCGCAAGAACCAGGTCATGCGGTTCATCCTGCTGCCGCAGGCGGTCACCGCGATGCTGCCGGCGATCGTCAGCCAGCTCGTCGTGATCGTGAAGGACACCGCGCTCGGCGGCGCGGTCCTCACCTTCCCCGAGCTGCTCGCCTCCGTCGGCCCGATGAGCGCGTACTACGGCGCGAACACCATCGCCAGCTTCACCGTGGTGGCCCTGATCTACATCGCGATCAACTTCAGCCTCACGAGCTTCGCGAGTTGGCTGGAGGGACGACTGCGGCGCGGCAAGAAGTCGACGGGCGTGGTGCTTGCGCCGGCCGCGGTCGGGGGCACGGAGTCGACCGGCGCGGGCGGCGCGGGCGGCAGCATCTGACGGGTCCTCACCCTGCGTCGGCGTCAACGGGGGCAGTGGCGTGATCACCACTGCCCCCGTCACTTGACGCAAGCACCGGCAATGGGTTGCATACGTTCTGTGATCGTGCACCCCGCTCCAACTGCCTGTTTCCGAACGTTCCTCAGGACGCCGCTCCGGGCAGGGGGCCGCGCGCCGTGGACCCGGTGATCATCGTCGGCGCGGGGCCCGTGGGCCTCACGCTGGCCCTTGCGCTGGCTCGCCAGGAGGTCCCCTCCGTGGTCCTCGACGAGGGGCCGGGCAAGGACGAACAACGGCTCGCGCGGACGGTGGTGCTGCGCGAGGACACGGCCGCGTTCGTCGAGCGACTGACGGGCCTGCCCCTCACCGATGCCGGTTTCCGTTGGGCCGGATGGCGGTCGATGCGGCGCAAGCAGGTGATGCGCGAGATCAACTTCGCTGCCGGGGCATCGGGCACCGACTCGCCGGACTTCGACGCCGATACGCAAGGCCTTGGGGGCGCGACGCACGGCTCGGGGGCGCACGTCTCGGGAGCCGGCACGCACGGCGAGGTAAGCGGCGCGCGGGCCTTCGGGAGCGGCGCGCACGGCTCGGGGAGTGGCGCCCAGCGCTCCGGGAGGAGCGCGCGGGATCCGAAAGGGAGCGCGCAGAGCCTGAAAAACGCCGGGCTCGGTCCGACCGCGGACGCGCAGGACCCCGAGGGTGCCGACGTGCCCGCCCCGCTGCACCTCGCCCAGCACGCGCTGACCGGCGCTCTGCGCGAGGCCATCATCCACGAACGGCTTATCAAGGTCGCCGTGGGCAGCCGCCTCGACTCGATCGAGCAGGAGTCCTCGGGCGTCACGGCGCACACCCGCGGCCCCAACGGCACCTGGTGGCGCGGCAGTTACCTGATCGGCTGCGACGGACCGCGCTCGACCGTGCGCAAGCTCCAGGACATCCGCTTCCCCGGACGTACCGCCGTCGAACGACACGCCGTGGCAGCGCTGCGTACGGAACTTCCCTGGCCCGGCCAGGCATTGCTGCACCGGATGCCGCCGTGGCGGACGTCGGGCCCCTCGATCGGGGAGGTGACCGCGCGTCCCCTCGCCGACGACGTGTGGCGGCTGGACTGGCTGCTGCCGCCCGGCAAGGACCTGGTCACCCCCGACCTGCTGGTGGCACGCATCCGCGAGACCCTCGCGGGCTGGAACGCCGGCTCCACACCCCCGTACGAGCTGCTCGACACCGGAGTCCACACCATCCACCACCGCCTCGCCCGCCGCTGGCGGGCCGGCCGGGTCTTCCTCGCCGGGGACGCCGCGCACCTGCTCGGCACGCTCGGCACCCAGGGCCTGGACGAGGGCCTGCGGGACGCCGACAACCTCGCCTGGAAGCTGGCGCTCGCCTGGCACCACGGCCCGCACGAGGCGCTGCTCGACAGCTACCAGGCGGAGCGGCGGGCCGTCGTCGCCGCCCGACTGCGCGCCGCCGACCAGGCGCTGCCACTGCTGCGCAGCGGCGGAGGCCTGCGCTCGTACGTCCCCGGGTCGGCCCGTGGCCACGACGCGCTGCTCACGGACGGCCATCTGGGACGCGGCCCGCTGGGTGCGCCGGGGGCGTACGCCGACTCGCCGCTCGCGCCCGCGCACACCGAGTCGGAGACCCCGGTGGACACGACGCCCGGTGCGCCGGTCGTCGACGTGCGCGTGACCGCGGAGGACGGCTCGTTCGTACAGCTGCGTGAACGGCTCGGTCGCGGGGTGCTGCTCGTCGTGCTGATCGCTCCGGGCACGGGCGTGTGGGCGCGCAAGCACTGGGTGACGGCCGGGATCATGCCACGGCTCGCGGCCGCCGTGACCGCGCTGCCGCACCGCGCCGAGCTGCTGGTCGCCGAGAGCTATCCCGGCGCGGCGGCACACACCGTGCTTCTGGTACGCCCCGACGGCCACCTGGTCACCGCGCTGAGCGGGGTGCGTCCGGCCGACCTGTACGCGGCGGCCGAGGCGACACTGGGCGGCCCCGCCACGGCGGAGGCGGAAGCGGAGACGGCGTCGAGTACGACCTGACGACCCTGGTGGTCCGGCCGGCCCCGGACCACCAGGTTCAGATCGCCGAACTCGTCCGGGGGGCGGAGCCACGGCCATCGCGACACCCTCGGTCACCGGACGGTCCACATAGTGACAGTGAGTTGACCGGCCCAGAGCCCCATGGTGTACTCCGGATCGTGACCGACACCTGTGTGCGCCTGTGGCGGAGGGTCCATATGGACCTCGTCCGCTATGCGGGCTGCGTGTGTCGCCCGTCCTGCTGAATTCGCAGCTCTTCTCTCCCTGCGCGCCGCCCCTCGCTGTCGGCTGCCGCGCGCACCCACGCGAACGCCCAGGACGGTACCCGTGTCTGTGTCCACCCCCTCCAGCACGCCTTCCCCCACCGCACCGGTCCAGGCCCCCACCCAGGCCGACCTGCTCGACTTCGTGCGCCGCACCGCCGCCGACACCGAACTGATCGCATCTCTCCCCCTCGACCCCGAGGGCCGCACCTGGGTGCGCCTGGAAGGCCCCGGCGGCAGCGAGGCCTGGCTCATCGGCTGGCCCCCCGGCACCGGCACCGGCTGGCACGACCACGCCGACTCGGTCGGCGCCTTCGTCGCCGCCGCGGGCGAGCTCAAGGAGTACTCGCTCGCCGCCCGCCTGCCCACCGACGGCTGGAAGACCCTCGAACTCTCCGAGGACGTCGACCGCGAACGTCGGTTGCCGGCCGGCAAGGGCCGCTCCTTCGGCCGCCACCACGTGCATGAGGTGCTCAACGAGTCCACCGAGGAGCACGCGATCTCCGTCCACGCCTACTACCCGCCCCTGCCCCGGATCCGCCGCTACAGCCGCACGGGGCAGGTGCTGCGCCTGGAGCACGTCGAGCGTCCGGAGGACTGGCAGTGAGCACACCCCGCCCGGTGGGCATCGACACGTTGCTGGAACGGGTCCGCGAGGGACTCGACCGGGTGGAGGCCGAGGAGGCGTACTCCGCCGCACAGGGCGGCGAAGCCCTCCTCGTCGACATCCGGTACGCCGCCCTGCGCGAGCGCGACGGACTGATCCCCGGCGCCCTCGTCGTCGAGCGCAACGAACTGGAGTGGCGGCTCGACCCCCAGGGCAGCCACCGCGCCCCCGAGGCCACGAGCCATGATCTGCGGGTCGTGGTGGTCTGCAACGAGGGGTACGCGTCCAGCCTCGCCGCCGTCTCCCTCCAGCAGCTCGGACTGCACCGGGCAACCGACCTGGTCGGCGGCTTCCAGGCGTGGAAGGCGGCCGGTTTCCCGGTGACCGCCTAGCTCCCGGCTCACTGTCGCCCTGCGGCGTACGTAGGTGGTGGGCGCCCCTGATGTAAGGGGCGCCCACCATTGCGTTCCGCCCCTTACGCCTTTGCGTACCGCCCCCTACTCCTTGGCCGTGGCCACCGTGACCGGGCGCACCCGCAACGCCACCCGGCCCGACAGCGCGGTGGCGACGAGCGCGAGCAGCCCGGCGAGCGCGACCACGGTGACGTACACCAGGGGTGTGACCGCCGGAGCCGCCCGGCCCGTCATGCCGACGCTGAACGCGGTCAGGACGGCGAGCGCGATTCCGCTGCCGAGCGCGGTGGCGAGCAGCAGGACCGAGAGCGCCTCCGTGCGCAGCATCACCAGCACCTGGCGCCGGGTCGCCCCGGCGAGGCGCAGCAGCGCGAACTCACGGACACGCTCCGAGACCGACATGGCCAGCGTGTTGACGACGGCGATGGCGGTGAAGGCCAGGACGAGTCCCATGGCGAGGTAGTTGACCTCGGCGTTCGCCTGCTGCCGTGCGGCCTGGATCGAGTCGGCGGCGGCCGGGGCGAGGACGTGGATCCCCGGGAACTCACGGAGGGTGGTAGCGAGTTGTGTCTGTGTACGGGCGGTGCTGACGAGGACGGAGGTCGCGAGCGGGTTGTCCACATGGCGGGCGACCAGGTCATGGGCGAAAGTGAGGTCGCCGAAACCGAGGCCCTTGGCGTAGACGGCCACGACGGTCGGCGTGGCGGGTGTTCCGTCGCCAAGCGTGAGTTTCAGGGGGCTGCCGGGCTTCAGGTGGAGCTGGTCGGCGGCGAGTTCGCTGACGGCGACGGTCTCCTCGGTGAGCTTCTTCAGGGAGCCGGCGGTGACGTCCGGATCCCAGGTGCGGGTGAGGCCCCTGGGTGTGACGCCCTGCGCCGCGTACTTGTCGAGTCCCACACGGACGGTCGTACGGACCACTTCGGTGACGGTGTCGTGCTGCGTACGCAGCCGTCGTGCGGCCTCGGCCGGGACGCCGGGGCCCTGGGCGGCCACCACCCAGTCGGCGCGGATGCCCTCGCGGGCCTGGGTACGGGCCGCGTTGCCCAGGGTCGGCTGGACGAAGAGAACTGTGCAGGTCATGCCGATGAGGAGGGTCAGAGGGTTGACGACGGAGGCCATCCGGGCAGCATGGCCACGGAGGTTGGCACGCGCCAGTCGGCTGCTGGGCCCGGTCAGCGCGAGCGGGCCTCCGAGCACGGCTACGGCCGCCCTGACCAGCAGCGGACCGAGCAGCGCGACGGAGGAGGCGAGGACCACGACGGCCAGGAAGGTCACGGGAGTCGAGGCGGGTTCCGTGCGCAGGACACTGAGCACGGCGACAAGGACGGCACCGCCGGCGAGCAGGGCGAGACCCGCGAGGATCCGTCCCCACGCCGGGCGGGTGCGCTCGGCCCCGGCTTCGGCGAGCGCCTCGGCCGGGCGGATCCGGGCGATCCGACGCGAGGAGATACGGGCGGCGGCCCAGGCACCGAGCAGTGTCGCGGCGAGCCCGGCGAGCGGCGGGAAGACGCTGACGGTGTGCTGAAGCGTGGCCGGCACGGCGCCCATCGCCACGAACCGGCCGTGCAGCCAACTGCCCAGCGGCAGCCCCGCGAGCGCGCCGATGGTACCCGCGGCGGCCCCGACGATCAGTGCCTCACGGCCGAGGAGCGCCCGGATCTGCCCCGGCGTGGCGGCGACGGCGCGCAGCAGGGCGAGTTCGCGATGGCGCTGCTGCACGGAGAGCGCGAAGGTCCCGACCACCACGAGGACGGCCACGAGCAGTGAGGTGCCGCCCATCGCACCGCCCATGCTGACCAGCTTCGTACGCGCGGCGGTCGCGTCCAGGAACTCCACGGGCCCTCGGCCGTCGCCGGCGCTGACCTGCGCGGCCGTACCGTACGGCGCCCTGGCTCCGAGCAGCGCCGTGCTGACCGATCGCTTCAGCACGGCCGCGTCCGTGCCCTTGGTGGGAAGCACCCCGAAGGTGGTGACCTGTCCGGGGTGGGCGGCGAGGCGGCGGGCCTCGGCGGTGGAGAAGAAGAGGGCGGTCTGGTGCCGCACCTCCTGGGCGGGGGCGGCTATTCCGGTCACCCGGTAGGTCCGCGGGCTCTGCGTCGACTGGACGGTGAGCCGGTCGCCGGGCTCGAGGTGGGCGCGCTCGGCGAGACGGCGGTCGATGACGAGATCACCGTCGGCCTTGGGGGCGGTGCCGGTGGTGAGGGTGTACGGGGTCAGCGCGGCGGAGTCCCAGGCGTGCCCGTAGGCGGGCCGGTCCTTGTCGACGGCCCCGCCGGGTGCCAAGGGCTGGGCCAGGAAGGTCAGTTCGGGGATGACCTCACGTACGCCGGGCGCCTTGCGGAGCTCGGTGGCGAGGTCGCCCGGGAGCCAGGCCCGTTCGGCGATCGACTTGGCCTTGTGTTTGACCTTGCTCTTGCCCTTCTTGTGCTTGACGGTGGTCTGGTGGACGTTCTGGTCGGCGGAGACCACGACGGGCGTCGCGGCATACCGTTCGGTGGCGATCGTGCCGCGCAGGCCCGTCTCCAGGAGGGTGCCGCAGGCGGTGATGAGAGCGGCCGCGCACATCAAGGCGAAGAAAGCACCGACGAAGCCACCTTTGCGGGCTCGGACGGTCCGCAGGGCGTAACGCAGCATCATGAGGGTTCGCTCCCTGGTCTGTCGTGGGGTGCCGGGCGGTTCTCGGGTGCGGCATCGGGTGCGGCTTCGTGCACGGTGACGGGGGCAGGGAAGGCCAGGAAGCGGGTGAGCACGGTGCGGGCGCCGGGCGGGGTGTCGGCCTCGGGGCGCTTGTAGCGGTTGAGGAGTGCGATGTACTCCTCGAAGAACGCGCGGAGTTCGGGGAGCGTCAGCCGGATGCTGCCGCGCGAGTAGGGGAAGGCGTCGACCCAGGGATCGGTTTCGCCCGCCTCCCCGTCCACCCCCTGCGTCCGCAGCCGCTGCATCTGCAGTTGCATCTGCTCGAAGAGTTCGAGGTCGGCGGCGTACGCGTGGTGGTTCAGCTCGTCCATGACGAGCCGCATCTCGGGACTCTGCCGACTGCGCGGCGGGAAGCGGCGGTCGCCGGGGACGGCCCGCCACCAGCGCTCCCTGCCATGGCCGCCCGCCTCCGCCGGTCGGTCCACTTCTTCCACGAAGCCGTACCGAGCGAGCTCACGCAGGTGGTAGCTGGTGGCTCCGGTGTTGAGCCCGAGCGCCCGGGCCAGCGTCGCCGAGGTGGCGGGGCCGTGCACGCTCAGGTGCTGAAGCATGCGCTGCCGACGGGGCTGCGCGAGGGCCTTGAGCGTGGCGAGGTCGGAGAGCTCGGTGGAGCCGCCCGAAGTCTCCTCGCCCCGCCTCGCCATGGGTTCCGCGCCGGGTTCCTGTGCCATGCGTACACAGTCCTCTGTGCACAGACACCTGTGCATTGCGGCAACCCGGCGTCTCCCTCCGGGGGATAACCCCACCCTCACGAAGGGGAGTTGGACAGTGGCCGGAGTCTAAATCCGAGTCGGGATCGGGTTCAGTCCCCGTGTCCCCCTGAGCCCAACCGTCAGGCCGCCCACAGGCGTACAGCGAGTTCAGAACCTCAGGCCCAGGCCCGCCCCCGTGGCCCCCGGCCCCCACCCCAAGGCTCAGAACCCCTCGTCCCCCAAGCCCTCCGTGTCCTCCCCCTCTTCCTCCAGCGCCTGGCGAACCACGCGCAGCGCCATCCCCTCGGAGTAGCCCTTGCGGGCGAGCATGCCCGCGAGGCGCCGCAACCGTTTGTCGCGGTCGAGGCCGCGCGTGGAGCGAAGCTTGCGCGCGACGAGCTCGCGCGCCGTCGTCTCTTCCTGCTCGGAGTCGAGCTGCCCGACGGCCTCGTCGATCAGCGTCGAGTCCACGCCCTTGGTCCGCAGCTCCCGGGCGAGCGCCCGCCGGGCCAGACCCCGGCCGTGGTGCCGGGACTCCACCCAGGCGTCCGCGAAGGCACCGTCGTTGATCAGCCCGACCTCCTCGAACCGTGACAGCACCTCGTCCGCCACATCGTCGGGGATCTCACGCTTGCGCAACGCGTCCGCTAGCTGTTTCCGCGTGCGCGGGGTCCCGGTGAGCAGGCCCAGACAGATCGCCCGCGCCCGCTCAGCCGGGTCCCCTGGGGGCTCCCCCTCCTCGGCCCTCGACGAGGAAGGAGTGCCTCCGTCCTGTGGGTCGTCGGACGGCTCACCGAAACCGCCACGCCTCCGACGCCCTCGTCCACCTCGCGGCCCCCCGTCGCCGCGCCGCCCACCGCCACGGCGCGATGCAGCGCCTGGAGAACCGTGACCGTCCGTCAGGCCGTCGCCTTCGCCGTCGCCCGCCGGACCGTCACTGCCGTACGGATCCCCGCTGTGGAACCCCTCGGAGCCATACGTGTCACCGGAGTACCTGGAGGAGCCGCCGTACGTCTCGTCCCCGTACGGCCCGTCCCCGCCGTGCGCTCTTTCACCGTCTCCGGCCGAGTCGCCGTTCCCCCCGTGCCCCTGCCCCCGCGGGGGGACGGGGTAGGCGTACTCGGCCCAGTCGGTTCGTCGCGTCATGGACTAGCTCTTGGCCGCCGCGGCCTTGGACTTGGTGGCCTTGGCCGCCGGAGCGGGCACCGTCTTCGCGGACTCGTCCGAGGCGGTCGAGACCGCCGCGTCCGCGCCCGGCTCGGCGGTGGGCTCCACCGGCCTCACACCGACGCCCAGCTTCTCCAGGATCTTCTTCTCGATCTCGTTGGCGAGGTCGGGGTTGTCCTTCAGGAAGTTGCGCGCGTTCTCCTTGCCCTGGCCGAGCTGGTCGCCCTCGTACGTGTACCAGGCGCCGGCCTTGCGGACGAAGCCGTGCTCCACGCCCATGTCGATCAGGCCGCCCTCGCGGCTGATGCCGTGCCCGTAGAGGATGTCGAACTCGGCCTGCTTGAAGGGGGGCGCGACCTTGTTCTTGACGACCTTGACGCGGGTGCGGTTGCCGACCGCGTCGGTGCCGTCCTTCAGCGTCTCGATGCGGCGGATGTCGAGTCGCACCGAGGCGTAGAACTTCAGCGCCCGGCCACCCGTCGTGGTCTCCGGGGAGCCGAACATCACGCCGATCTTCTCGCGCAGCTGGTTGATGAAGATCGCGGTGGTCTTCGACTGGTTGAGCGCGCTGGTGATCTTTCGCAGGGCCTGGCTCATCAGACGGGCCTGCAGACCCACGTGGGAGTCGCCCATCTCGCCCTCGATCTCCGCGCGCGGCACCAGGGCGGCGACGGAGTCGATGACGATCAGGTCGAGCGCGCCGGAGCGGACGAGCATGTCCACGATTTCCAGCGCCTGCTCGCCGTTGTCCGGCTGGGAGAGGATCAGGTTGTCGATGTCGACACCGAGCTTCTTCGCGTACTCGGGGTCGAGGGCGTGCTCGGCGTCCACGAAGGCCACCTGGCCGCCGGCCTTCTGCGCGTTCGCCACCGCGTGCAGCGTCAGCGTCGTCTTACCGGAGGATTCCGGGCCGTACACCTCCACCACTCGGCCGCGCGGCAGGCCGCCGACACCGAGGGCCACGTCGAGCGCGGTCGACCCGGTGGGGATGACCTCGATGGGCTCGTTCGGCCGCTCGCCCAGGCGCATCACCGCGCCCTTGCCGAATTGCCGTTCAATCTGTGCGAGCGCGGCGTCGAGCGCCTTCTCGCGGTCCGTACCTGCCATGGGTTCCACCCGGTTTGCTTGAGTCGATCGCTTCACGTCAAAGACGCTAACGCCTGCCACTGACAATGCGCCCCGACGCCCGTCCAGCCTGTGGATAACTCGGGTACATCTCTGTGAAAACCCTGCCGAAATCCCCGCCGAGAGCCTCGCCGGAGATTCCATAAGAATGGATGTTCGATTTTGGTGTCAAGCGCACCGCGACACCTCCGAGCCTACGTTCGCGGACCGACAACGGCCGGGATGCCCGCCTACTCCACGGGGCGTACCAGCGAAGTCTTCGGCCGTACGACGACCTCAGGGCCCTGGCCGCCGAAGCTTGAACCTCATGGAGAGCCGCAGCAGAACCCCCGCTCCCGCCGTGACCACCACCGTCGCCCCACCGGCACGACCGTCTCCGGCGCACCCCGTGTGGCGCGGGGCGTGGCGCGGAGTGCGTCCCGCCGAGCGGCTCTGCCACGCGACCGGCGCCGTGCTGGTGCTCTCCGGGCTGGCGCATCTGGTCGTCTTCGCCGTGGACGGCGGCCCCTGGGACGGGCCCGTCTCCTGGCGCAAGCCCGTCACGTTCGGGCTCTCCTTCGGGCTGACGCTGATCGCGATCACGTGGGTCACGTCGTATCTGCGGGTCGGAGCGCGTCTGCGCTCGGCGCTGCTCGTCGTGTTCGCCGCCGACTGTGTCGTGGAGGTGGGCGGGATCACCCTTCAGGCGTGGCGCCGGGTGCCCTCGCATCTCAACATGGAGACCGGCTTCGACACGGCGGTGTCGATGACGCTCGCGGTGGGCGGCGGGGTCCTCGTGGTGCTGCTCACCGTGTTCTCGGTGGCCTCGTTCCGGAACCGGCCCACGGGCCCCCTGGGGATGCCGCTCGCGCTGCGCTCCGGGTTCGCGATCCTGCTCGTCGCGCTGGCGTCGGGCGCCGCGATGATCGCGCGCGGGGTCGTCCTCACCCGCACCGGTCACCAGGAGGCGGCGTACCACTCGACGGCCCCGCTCAAGCCACTGCACGGGGTGAGCCTGCACGCCGTGCTGGTCCTGCCCGCGCTGGCCTGGCTGCTGTCGCACACGCCATGGAGCGACCGGACACGGCAGCGGGTCGTCCACACGGCGGTCGGCTGCTACGCGGCGGCGGTCCTGGGCGCCGGGGTGTGGGCGGCCCTCACCTGGTGAATCATCGGCCTCATCGGCCGAGCAGCCCCCGCAGACGGGCGCGGAAGGAGGGCGACCTCCTGGTCCGGTGGCCGTGCACCCGGGGATCGTCCGTGACGTCGTACCGCTTCACATAGGCCCCCAGGAAGGCCTGAAGGGTGGCGACCGCGGGGATGGCGATCAGTGCGCCGACGGCCCCGAGGAGCGCGGTGCCCGCGATGACCGAGCCGAAGGCGACCGCGGGGTGGATGTCCACGGTCTTGGCGGTCAGCTTGGGCTGCAGTACGTAGTTCTCGAACTGCTGGTAGACCACGACGAAGATCAGCACCCACAGCGCGTACCAGGGGTTGACGGTGAAGGCGATCAGCATCGGCAGGGCGCCCGCGAGATACGTACCGATGGTGGGGATGAATTGCGAGACCAGACCCACCCAGACGGCGAGCACGGGCGCGTAGGGCACGCCGAGGGCCTGCAGCAGGATGTAGTGCGCGATGCCGGAGATCAGCGCCATCAGACCGCGTGAGTACAGATAGCCGCCTGTCTTGTCGACGGCTATCTCCCACGCGCGCAACACCTCTGCCTGTCGCGCGGGCGGCAGCACGGAGCACAACGCACGCCGCAACCGGGGCCCGTCGGCCGCGAAGTAGAACGAGAACAGCGTGATCGTCAGCAGCTTGAAAAGACCGCCCAGCACCTGCGCGGACACGTCCAGGACGCCGGTCGCGCTGTTCTGCACGTACTTCCGCAGCCAGTCGGAGTGCACCAGGCTGTCCTGGACGTCCACCCGTCTCACGTGGGTGTGGAAGGTCGAGTTGATCCAGTTGATCACCGAGTCCAGGTACTCGGGGAAGCCCTCGATCATCTTGATGATCTGACCCGCGAGCATCGAGCCGAGCAGCGTGATGAATCCGGCCGTCACGATCAGCAGACCGAAGAAGACGAGGAAGGCGGCCAGCCCCCGGCGCATACCGTACGAGGCCATCCAGCTCACCGCGGGCTCGATGGCCAGCGCCAGGAAGAACGCGATCAGAATGTTGATCAGCAGTCCGATGAGCTGGTGGAACGCCCAACTGCCCAGTTGGAACAGGGCGACGAGGGTGAGCGCGAGCACCATCGCGCGCGGCAGCCAGCGCGGCATGCGCGCGCCCTGCCCGGAGGCGTCCCCGCCCGGGGGCGGAGTGGGCGGCGTCGTGCCGAAGGGGGATGTCTGCTGGGCGACCTGCGCGGTCTCGTCTGTCGGGGCCACGGGGCAAGTCTCGCCCACTCCACCGACAATCGGTGACCGGCCCCGGATCTTCGGGGTCCGTCAGCGGTTTTCGTACGGAACGTTCATGGTCGCGCACACCACGCGCCACACGTCCTTGGCCTCCCAGCCGGCGTTCAGCGCCTGGTGCACGGTCCGTCCGCCGAGCTCCGTCATCACATGATCGCGCGCGAAGGTGTCGGCGTACGCCTCACCGAAGTGATCCGCCATCCGCTGCCAGAAGACCGTCAACCGCATGACTCCAGTATCCCGCCCCTGAGAGTGGGCCCGGGCCGGGACCCCTTGCCGAGACCGCTTTCCGTCCTACGGTCTGAGACATGGCCGAATCAGGAGCATCCCCACTCCCCCCGACGCCCCCGGCGCACACCCCGCTCTCGCGCGCCGAGCACTTCATCTGGCTCACCGCACGCGTGCTGGAACAGCGCCGTTTCGCGTACCACTTCCTGAACAGCGACGTCGGCGCCGCCGACGCGGTGGAGACCGCACTGGCCGCCTACCGCAACGACGACGAGGGATACGGTCACGCGCTCGAACCCGATCTGCGCGGTCCGGTCAGCCAGCCGCTGCACACCGGGCACGCGCTGCGCGTCCTCGACTCGATCGGGCGGTGCGGCGGACAGCGCGTGGAGCGCATGTGCCGCTATCTGACCTCGGTGTCGACGGCGGACGGCGCACTGCCGGCGGTCCATCCCAGTCAGCGTGGCTATCCGCACGCTCCTTTCGTGCCGATCGTCGACGACCCGCCGAGTGAACTCCTCGCCACCGGGCCCGTGGTGGGCCTGCTGCACCGCAACGAGGTGTGGCACGCCTGGCTGTTCCGGGCCACCGACTTCTGCTGGCGGGCGGTCGAGTCCCTGGACAAGTCCCACCCGTACGAGGTCGAGGCGGCCGTGGCCTTCCTGGACTCCGCCCCCGACCGCCCGCGCGCGGAGGCCGCCGCCGACCGGCTGGGCCGCCTGGTGCGCGAGCACCGGCTCGCGGCACTGGACCCGGCGCGCCTGGAGGCGTTTCCGGTGGCGCCCGGATACGCGCCGGACGAGCACCACTTCCCGCACGACTACGCGAAGACCCCGGGGTCACTCGCGCGCGCATGGTTCACCGACGAGGAGATGGCGCGCTCGCTCGACTTCCTGGCGGGCGAGCAGCGGGAGGACGGCGGCTGGCCGATCCGCTGGCGCCAGTGGGCACCGGGTACCGCCCTGGAGTGCCGCCCCATGGTGACGATCGAGGCCCTGCGCACCCTACGGGCGTACGGTCGGCCCATCGGCTGAGCGATCCCGACGGTTCCCGGCCCGCACACACGTGTGCGGGCCGTCCGCGTACCGGGCGTCAGCCTGTCAGCGCCCGCACTCCCGCCGTCACGACCACGGCCGCGCCGACCACGAGCAGGAAGGGGGCGCGCAGGAGCAGGGCGACGGCGGCCGCGGCGAGTCCTGCGACCTTCGCGTCCACGACCAGGACGCGCCCGTCGGCGAAGGTCTGCTGAGCCGTGAGCGCGGCCAGCAGGGCGACGGGCAGCAGGGCGGCGAGGCGCTTGACGAGCGGCCGCTCCAGGACGCCGACGGGGACCAGCAGGCCGATGAGCTTGACGGCGTAGCAGCCGACGGCGGTCGCGCCGATCGCGATCCAGATGTTCAACGGTCTTCCCTTGGTGCGTCGTTGTCGGCCTTCGTACGGCCGGCGGACTTCGGAGCGCGTCGCCCCTCTACGTAGAGGGCGGCGGGAGCGGCCAGCGCCGCCACCAGGACGGGGACTCCGGCGGGCAGCACGGGCAGCAGACCGAGCCCCAGAAGGACCGCGGCACCGGCCACCGCGCGCTCCGTGGTGGTCTTCAGCATCGGCGCGAGCAGTGCGAGGAAGACGGCGGGCCCGGCGGCGTCCAGCCCCCACGCGTCGGTGTCCCCGATGGCCTCGGCCCCGACGGCGCCCAGCAGCGTGGTGAGGTTCCACAGCACGTACAGGGTGAGCCCGGTGACGGTGAAGCCGATCCGGACACTGCGGCGGGTGGGCTGGGCGAGCGCGACGGCCGTGGTCTCGTCGATGACCCACTGCGCGGCGAACGGGCGCACCGCGCGCGGGAGGGCCAGCAGTTGTGACAGACGCAGTCCGTAGAACGCGTTGCGTACCCCGAGGAAGAACGCGCCCGCGGCCGCCGTGAGCGGGTTGCCGCCGCCTGCGAGCGCGCCCACGAGCGCGAACTGCGAGGCGCCGGTGAACACCAGGAGGCTGAGCGCGCAGGTCTGCAGGACGGTGAGCCCGCTGCCTGCCGAGGTCACTCCGAAGGCGAAACCGGACAGTCCGACGGCGACCCCGACTCCCAGGGCGTCCCGGACGACGGCCCCGTCGGGTTTTCCGCCGCCTTCTTCACTGCGTATGTCTGCGAGAGCTGTCTGTTCTGCCACACCCTGGACTGTAGGTACGGCCGCCCGTCGGCGTCTTGTACGTTCTTGCGCTCGCGCTGGTAGGCGCCCGGAGGCACGCCCACGATCCGGGTGAAGTGACGGTTGAGGTGGGGCTGGTCGGTGAAGCCGACGGCGACGGCCGCTTCGGCGGGCGCGGAACCGGCGTCCAGAAGGCGGCGTGCCCGGCGTACCCGGGCGTCGGTCAGCCAGGTGTGGGGCGGCATGCCGTAGGTGTCGCGGAACGCGCGCAGCAGGGCGAACGGGCTGGTGCCGAGGTCGGCGGCGAGCCGTTCCAGGGTCGGAGGCTCGGCCATCCGCTCCTCCAGCACGGCACGCGCGCGAGCGGCGACACGGGCGCCCGCGGTGTGCACGCCCCGCTGCGGCAGAAGACCGCCGTTCAGGCGCAGCAGCCGGGTCACCGCGACCCGTAGCAGCGTGTCGGCCGCGAGCGCGTTGCCCTCCTCCGCGGCCCGAAGCACTTCGTGAACCAGACCGGCCGTGTACGGATCGTCGAGCACCGGGCTGACGAATCCAGGCGTTCCACGAATCGTGGTGGTCTCCGCGGCGATCTCCGCCACCAGCTCGGGCGAGGGGTACACCGCCCCGTACCGCCAGCCCTCGGGAACACCCGCCCGGCCCGTGTGCGGGGTGTCGGGGTTGACCAGCGCGAGCGCGCCCGGACCCGCGTACTGGTCGGCGCCGCCGTGGTGGAAGACCTCGACACCGTCGGAGATGGCGGCGATCACGAAGTTCTCGTGGGTGTGCCGCACAAAGATCTTCTCGACGAACCGCGCCCGCAGCAGATCGACTCCCGGCAGCTCCGCGTACTGCCAGTGCCGCGCCCGCTCCTGCCCCGAACCTGCCACCCACTCATTCTCCGCCATGGCACCGCGGGCAACCGGCTCGGATGGCGCACCCCCACGCACTGTCGGCCGCCCACGGCGGCGAGGGGCCGTGTCGGGGGTGCCCGCCCGCAGCGGCTGACGCGTCAACGCCGCCAAGTCGGTGATCGACCGATTCCGCGCCCGACCGAGGACGGATACCCCCGGCGCGGCCCCGCCCCCACGGAGCCGTAAGCGCCCCACCGCCCACATTTCCGCAGGTCGGGGCGATTGTCAGTGGCCGGGTGCAGGATGGACGCATGGTCAGCTCCGCACACCGAGCCCTGGACGGCTTCTCCCCCGCGACCCGCGGCTGGTTCACGGGGGCCTTCTCCGCGCCCACCGCGGCCCAGGCCGGCGCGTGGAAGGCCATCGGCGAGGGCTCGGACGTGCTGGTGGTCGCACCGACCGGCTCCGGCAAGACCCTGGCCGCGTTCCTCGCCGCGCTCGACCAACTGGCCTCGACCCCGCCCCCGGCCGACCCCAGGAAGCGCTGCCGGGTGCTGTACGTATCACCGCTCAAGGCCCTCGCGGTGGACGTGGAGCGGAATCTGCGCAGCCCGCTCACCGGTATCCGTCAGGAGTCGGTGCGCCTCGGGCTGCCCGAGCCCGAGGTGAAGGTCGGCATCCGCTCCGGCGACACTCCGCCCGCAGAGCGCCGCGCGCTGGCCACCCGCCCGCCGGACATCCTGATCACGACCCCCGAGTCACTGTTCCTGATGCTGACATCGGCGACGCGCGACGCGCTGACCGGTATCGAGACGGTGATCCTGGACGAGGTGCACGCGGTCGCGGGCACCAAGCGCGGCGCCCATCTCGCGCTCACCCTGGAGCGCCTCGACGAGCTGCTGCCCAGGCCCGCGCGCCGCATCGGCCTCTCCGCGACGGTGCGTCCGGTGGACGAGGTGGCCCGCTATCTCTCGCCCCGCCGCAAGGTGGAGATCGTCCAACCGCCGTCGGGCAAGGAATTCGACCTCTCCGTGGTCGTCCCGGTCGAGGACCTGGGCGAGCTCGGCGGCTCCCCGGTCGCCGACGGCAGCGAGGGTGCGGAGAAGCCCTCCATCTGGCCGCATGTCGAGGAGCGGATCGCCGACCTCGTCCAGTCCCACCGCTCCACGATCGTGTTCGCCAACTCCCGCCGCCTGGCGGAGCGCCTGTGCAACCGGCTGAACGAGATCGCGTACGAGCGGGCGACGGGCGAGCCCCTGGCGGAGGCGCACGCCCCGGCCCAGCTGATGGGGGGCTCCGGCGCGGCCCAGGGGGCGCCGCCCGTCATCGCGCGGGCCCACCACGGCTCCGTCTCCAAGGAGCAGCGGGCCCTGGTCGAGGAGGACCTGAAGGCAGGACGCCTGCCCGCCGTGGTCGCCACCTCCAGCCTCGAGCTCGGTATCGACATGGGCGCGGTCGACCTCGTCGTCCAGGTCGAATCCCCGCCGTCCGTCGCCTCCGGCCTCCAGCGCGTGGGCCGCGCGGGCCACCAGGTCGGCGCGGTGTCCACCGGCGTCGTCTTCCCCAAGTACCGCGGCGACCTGGTCCAGGCGGCGGTGGTCACCGAGCGGATGCGCACTGGCTCCATCGAGTCCCTGCGGGTCCCCGCCAACCCCTTGGACGTACTGGCGCAGCAGCTCGTCGCCATGACCGCACTCGACACCTGGCAGGTCGACGACCTGCTCGCCACGGTCCGCCGGGCGGCGCCCTTCGCCTCGCTGCCCGAGTCGGCGTTCACCGCCGTGCTCGACATGCTCGCGGGCCGCTATCCGTCCGACGCCTTCGCGGAGCTCAGGCCCCGCGTGGTGTGGGACCGCGTCGCGGGTACGATCACGGGCCGTCCCGGCGCTCAGCGCCTCGCCGTCACCTCCGGCGGGACCATCCCCGACCGCGGGCTGTTCGGGGTCTTCCTCGCGGGATCCGACCCCAAGAAGGGCGGCGGCCGGGTCGGTGAGCTCGACGAGGAGATGGTCTACGAGTCCCGCGTCGGGGACGTCTTCACACTCGGCACGAGTTCCTGGCGCATCGAGGACATCACCCGCGACCGCGTCCTCGTCTCCCCCGCCCCCGGCGTCCCGGGCCGGCTCCCCTTCTGGAAGGGCGACCAGCTCGGCCGCCCGCTCGAGCTCGGCCGGGCGGTCGGCGCGTTCCTCCGCGAGGTGGGCTCACTCCCCAAGGACGACGCCCGCCTACGGCTGCTGGCCGCAGGACTGGACGCCTGGGCCGCCGACAACGTGCTGTCGTACCTCAGCGAACAGCGCGAGGCGTGCGGGCACGTCCCGGACGACCGCACGATCGTCGTCGAGCGGTTCCGTGACGAGCTGGGCGACTGGCGGGTGGTCGTGCACTCCCCCTTCGGCGCCCAGGTGCACGCCCCCTGGGCGCTCGCGCTGGGCGCCCGGCTCTCCGAGCGCTACGGCATGGACGCCCAGGTCATGCACGCCGACGACGGCATCGTGCTGCGCCTGCCCGACGCCGACGTGATGAGCCTGGACCTGCTCGACCAGGAGCCCATGAATCTGGGCACGGAGTACGACGCGGAGCAGGCGCCCGTCGGCGCGGCGGACGTCGCCTTCGACAAGGGCGAGGTCGACCAGATCGTCACCGACCAGGTGGGCGGCTCGGCACTGTTCGCGGCCCGGTTCCGCGAGTGCGCGGCCCGCGCGCTGCTGCTGCCGCGCCGCAGCCCGGGAAAGCGCACCCCGCTGTGGCAACAGCGACAGCGCGCCGCCCAACTGCTCCAGGTTGCCAGCGAGTTCGGATCGTTCCCGATCGTCCTGGAGGCGGTCCGCGAATGCCTCCAGGACGTCTTCGACGTCCCCGGGCTCACCGAGCTGATGGGCGACATCGAGTCACGCAAGGTGCGGCTCGTCGAGGTCACCACGCCCGAGCCCTCCCCCTTCGCCCGCTCCCTCCTGTTCGGATACGTCGCCCAGTTCCTGTACGAGGGCGACTCCCCGCTCGCCGAGCGGCGCGCCGCCGCCCTGTCGCTGGACTCCCGCCTGTTGGCCGAGCTCCTGGGCCAGGCCGAGCTGCGCGAGCTGCTCGACGCCGAGGTCCTGGCCGAGCTGGAGCGGGAGCTCCAGTGGCTCACCGAGGACCGCCGCGTCAAGGACGCCGAAGGCGTCGCCGACCTGCTGCGTCTGTTGGGCCCGCTCACGGACGCCGACTTGGCCGAGCGCGGCGCCGAACCGCGGTGGGCCAAGGAGCTGGCCGCCACCCGCCGAGCCATCAAGGTCCGTATCGCCGGCTCCGAGCACTGGGCGGCCATCGAGGACGCCGGCCGCCTGCGGGACGCTTTGGGCACGGCGCTGCCCGTCGGCGTCCCCGAGGCCTTCACGGAGCCGGTCAAGGACCCGCTCGGCGACCTCCTCGCGCGCTACGCACGCACCCACGGCCCGTTCACCTCCACCACCGCCGCCGCCCGCTTCGGTCTCGGCACGGCCGTCACGGACGGAGCGCTGCAACGCCTCGCGGGGAACGGCCGTGTCGTCCAGGGGGAGTTCCATCCGGCGGGCATCGGCCAGGAGTGGTGCGACGCGGCCGTGCTGCGCAGACTGCGGCGCCGTTCGCTCGCGGCCCTGCGCCACGAGTTGGAGCCGGTGCCGCCCGCCGCGCTCGCGCAGTTCCTGCCGCAGTGGCAGCACGTCGACAGCGGGCACGGGCTGCGCGGCATCGACGGACTGGTGCGCGCCGTCGAGCAGTTGCAGGGTGCCTCGGTGCCCGCCTCCGCCCTGGAGAAGCTGGTCCTGCCCTCCCGCGTCTCCGGTTACGCCCCCGCGCTGCTCGACGAACTCACGGCCGCCGGAGAGGTGGTCTGGGCCGGGGCCGGGTCGCTGCCCGGCAAGGACGGCTGGGTCTCGCTCTATCTGGCGGACGCGGCCCCGCTGCTCCTCCCGGACCCGCACCCCCTGGAGCTGACCGCCCTGCACCAGTCGGTGCTGGACGCCCTCTCGGGGGGTTATGGCCTGTTCTTCCGTCAGATCGCCGACCAGGTCCGCGCCACCACCCACCCCGACGCCACCGATCCCCAACTCGCCGACACGATCTGGGACCTGGCCTGGTCCGGTCGGCTCACGAACGACACGCTCGCACCGATGCGCGCGCTCCTGGGCTCGGGTCGCACCGCCGGGTCCACGGCGCACCGCGCCAAGCGCACGGTCCCGCGCGGCCGCTACGGATCCCTGACCGGCGCCGCACGCCCCCAGTCCCGTACGGGCCCGCCGACGGTGGCCGGCCGCTGGTCGCTGCTGCCCGCCCGTGAGCCCGACGCCACCGTGCGCGCCCACGCCCTGGCCCGCACACTGCTCGACCGGCACGGCGTGGTGACCCGGGGCGCCGTCGCCGCGGAAGGCGTCGAGGGCGGCTTCTCCGCCGTGTACCGCATCCTGTCCGCGTTCGAGGACAGCGGCCAGGCCCGCCGGGGTTACGTGGTGGAAGGACTGGGTGCCGCCCAGTTCGCGATGGACGGAGCGGTGGACCGCCTGCGCGCGGCGGCGAACGCACGGGACCGGGGCGAATCCCTGATCGCCCAGGACCCCCAGGACACCTTCCCGGGGCCGACCGGTTTCCCGGACACCCCCGGCCGCCCCCGCACGAACGGCTTCGCCGACGGCCACGACCCCGCGCGCACCCACGCCTTCCCCGACGACCTCGACCTCGACGCGACGAGCCCCCTGGGTTTCCCCGAGGCCGAGGACTCCGCCTTCGCCGACGACCACAGCTTCGCGAGCGACCCCGCGCTCTCCCCCAACCGGTTCCGCGCCCGTTCCTCGTCCCGGGCCACCCCCCAGGCCGTGGTCCTGGCCGCCGCCGACCCCGCGAACGCGTACGGCGCGGCCCTTTCCTGGCCCGAGCCGCCCACCGGCGCCGGGCACAAGCCGGGCCGTAAGGCGGGCTCCCTGGTGGTGCTCGTCGACGGCGAGCTGACGCTGTACATGGAGCGCGGCGGCAAGACCCTGCTCGCCTGGCCCTCGGACCCGGACGGCTCGGTCATGGAGGACGCCCGTCTGCGTGCCGCCGCCGAAGCCCTCGCCGCGGCCGCCCGCGCGGGCTCCCTCGGCACGGTCACGGTGGAGCGCATCAACGGCGCCTCCGCCCTGACATCCCCGTTCGGCACCCTCCTGGAAGGCGCCGGCTTCATCGCGACCCCCCGTGGCCTGCGCCTGCGCGCCTGAGTACCCCACCCACACGCACCCCACGTACCCGCATCCCACCCCACCCCGCCGCACCCATCCCATCCCGTCCCATCCCGTGCCACCCTGGAACCCATGCCCGAAGGAGACACCGTCTGGCAAGCCGCGAGGCGGCTGCACACCGCCCTCGCGGGCGAGGTGCTGACCCGCTCCGACCTGCGGGTGCCCAAGTACGCCACCGCCGACCTCACCGGCCGCACCGTCCTGGACGTCACCCCGCGCGGCAAGCACCTCCTCACCCGGATCGAGGGCGGCCTGACCCTGCACTCGCATCTGCGCATGGACGGCTCCTGGAAGGTGTACGCGAACGGCCGGCGCTGGAGCGGCGGCCCCGCCCACCAGATCCGGGCGGTCCTCGGCACCGCGGACCGCACGGCCGTCGGCTACCGGCTCCCCGTCCTGGAGTTGCTCCGCACCGCGGACGAGGACCGCGCCGTCGGCCACCTCGGCCCCGACCTCCTCGGCCCGGACTGGAACCCCGACAGCGCCTTGGAGAACCTCCTCCAAGACCCTGCCCGCCCCCTCGGCGAGGCCCTCCTCGACCAGCGCAACCTCGCCGGGATCGGCAATGTCTACAAGAGCGAGCTGTGCTTCCTCCTCCGGGTCACCCCCTGGCTGCCCATCGGTGAGCTTCCCACCGACCGCGCCGCCGAGCTCCCGGCCCTGGCCAAGAGGCTCCTGGAGGCCAACCGCGACCGCCCGACCCGCATCACCACCGGCCGCCGCGACCAGAACCTCTTCGTGTACGGCCGCGCACCCCGCCCCTGCCTGCGCTGTGGCACCTCGATCCGCCGGGCCGACCAGGGCGACGGCTCCCGAGAGCGCCCCACGTACTGGTGCCCGGCCTGCCAGACGGGCCCGACTCCGACCCCGAGCCGCATCCCGTTCCCCGGGCGCCGGTCCCTCCCGTACAACTCCCCACCGTACGACTAATTGACGATCCGTCAGAAACCCTCGTACCGTCCCTTCATGCCCGTCAAGGCGTACGACCTCACCGGACGCACCGCATTCGTCACCGGCGCCGCCAGCGGGATCGGCCGCGCGTCAGCCGTCCTGCTGGCGGAGGCGGGGGCCGCCGTCCACTGCGCGGACCGGGACCCGCAGGGCCTGCACGAGACGGCGACCCTCATCAAGGCCCGGGGCGGCACGGCCCACACACATCCGCTCGACGTCAGCGACCGTGCGCAGCTCCGACAGGCCGTCACGTCCTGCGAACGGCTCGACGTCATGGCGGCGGTCGCCGGGATCATGCACAGCAGCCCGGTCCTGGAGACCCGGGACGAGGACCTCGACCGCGTGCTGGGCGTCAATTTCAAGGGCGTGCTGTACGCCTGCCAGGAGGCCGCCCGCCTCATGATCGCGAAGAGCGTACGGGGGAGCATCATCACGATGGCGTCGGGCGCCATCGACACCGGCGGTCCCGGCCTGCTCTGCTACGGCGCGTCGAAGGCGGCCGTCGTGCAGTTGACGAAGACCCTTGCGACCGAGGTCGGCCCGCACGGCATCCGTGTCAACGCGGTCGCGCCCGGCTGGACGCGTACGCCGATGACCGACCGTCACGGGGACCTCCAGGCGCGCACCGAAGCGGTCATGGCCCGGCTGTCGCCGCTCGGCCGGGTCGGCGAACCCGAGGACATCGCCCACGCCGTGCTGCATCTGGCCTCCGACGCCGCGGCGTTCACGACGGGGCAGATCCTGCGCCCGAACGGCGGCGTAGCAATGCCCTGGTAGCCCCCCAGCAACCCCCAGCAGCACCCCCACGTCGACGCCTCCGGCATGCACCCCGGGGCATCCGCCCCCTCTGAGCCCAGCCTCCCTCCCGTGCCGGGCCCCAGGCACCACGTGCCCCCAAGCGCGCCGTACCCGTCCCCCACCCTCTCCACCGAGCGCCCCGCCCCTACGAAGCCCCCGGCTCGCGCCCCCCACGCGTCCCACGCCGTAGCCATCCCTCCTGGCGCCTGCGCGCCCCGGCGCCTGCGCGCACGCCCCCCGCCTTCGGCACACAGTGCACCGGCAGCAGGCTCAACCCCCACCCCCCGGCCGCGACCGCCCCCTCCAGCGCCCCGGCATCGGGCGCCAGCGCGAGCCGGAGGACGCCCCACCACCACAGCGCTCCGAACCCCAGCGCAGCCCCCCAGCGCGCTATCCGCCCTGCCATGGTGTCCACCTCCAGCCCGAAGCTAGACCCGCGCTCTCACCCACCGGCAGGGCGCACCAACGGCACAGAGGCGCACCCACGGCACATCCGAAGCCGGCCACGGCGCCCCCGGGCCGCCTCGGGGCGCCCGGCGGTCACCACCGCGAGCCGCCCACCTCCGGGCGTCACCCGTTCTCCGCCTGGAACATCCAGTGATGCTTCTCGAGGTCGGCGGTGATCTGGATGAAGATGTCCTGGCTCACCGGATCGGCTTCGCCCGTCGCGTCCACCCGCACCCGCATCCGGCTGATCACCGCGCTCAGCGCGTCCACGAGCTCCCTCACGGCGTCGGTGTCCTTGATCCAGCCCTCGGGCGTCACACCGATACCGCTGGTGGTGGCCACGGTCGCGGCCCGCCCGTCGGGCGGGACTCCGAGCGTCGAGGCGCGCTCCGCCACTGTGTCGGAGTGCAGCCGCGCGGTGTCCACGACCTCGTCGAGCTGGAGGTGGATGGAGCGGAAGCGCGGTCCGACCACGTTCCAGTGGACCTGCTTCGCCACCAAGGAGAGATCCACCAGGTCGACCAGCGCTCCCTGGAGGGCGCCGGACACGGTCTTGAGATCCGCGTCTGACAACGGGCTCTTCACGACGTACATCGGGATTCTCCGATCCACTCGACCTCATCAACGACGGCCTCATCCATCACGACCTCATCAACCATGGCATATACGCACAATTCAGGTCACCTGGAGGAAGCGGCCCCGGAGACAGCGAAAGCCCCGGCCGAACCCGCTCCAGGATTCCCCTGGAGCAGCCCCGGCCGGGGCTTTCGCAAGCATGCTCAGCTCATGAGCGCGAACTCGTGAGCGTCAGGCGGCGACGACGTCGACCGCCTCGGCTGGCGCCTTGATGGTGACCCGTTCCGGTGGTACGCCGGTGACCGATACGGAATTCAGCATCGGACGGCGCACCGGTGTGGGCACCGGCTCGGTGGCCGCTGCAGACTGGGCCAGCTCGGCGAGAGCGAGTTCGTCGCTCACTTCCCGCATGAGCTCGGACATCCGTACGTCCAGCGCGTCGCAGATGGCGGAGAGCAGCTCGGAGGATGCCTCCTTCTGCCCCCGCTCCACCTCGGAGAGATAGCCGAGTGAAACTCGGGCGGACGAGGAGACTTCGCGCAGAGTACGGCCCTGGCGCTGGCGCTGCCGACGCAGCACGTCACCAAGCAGGCGACGGAGCAGAATCATCGGTGGCTCCCTCCTCGGACCGCGTAGCCGCATCCTTCACGCCCCACCGTACCGCCTTGCGCCGCGGCCGTGCGGGGAGCGATGTCGTGTTCACTCAGGGCTGCAAACATCAAAACCCCCCGTTCTGTTCCGTATCCTGTGCCCGCTCATTCCCGGTCTGTTCGCCCGCCAGCTCCTTCAGGAGCAGTGCGAGTACGCTCCGTACACTCTCCATACGGATTTCCGCCCGGTCGCCGTTCAACCGCAGCGGTATCACTTTCCCGCCGCCGGCAGCATGAAAAGATGCTCGGGACGGCCCGTCGACAGCCACGAAAACCGTCCCGACCGGCTGCCCGTCCTGGGGTTCGGGTCCCGCGACACCGGTGGTCGCGATCCCCCAGTCCGCGCCGAGCGCCTTGCGCACACCTGCCGCCATCTGGGCCGCGACCTGCGGATCCACCGCACCGCGCTCGGCCAACAGAGTGGCGTCGACACCCAGCAGGTCGTGCTTGAGTTCGGTGGCGTACGCCGTCACGGAGCCCCGGAAGGCCTGGGAGGCCCCGGGCGTCGCGGTGATCTCCGCCGCCACCAGACCACCGGTGAGCGACTCCGCGACGGCGAGCGTCTCGCCTCTCACCGTGAGTAGTCGCAGCACTTCGGCGGCCGTAGAACTCACCGCTCCGCCTCCTCGGCCGCCGCCTGCCGCTCGGCGATTCCGCTCCTGCGCAGCACAATGGCCTGTCTTACGTAGTCGAGCCCGGTGACGACCGTCAGGACGACCGCCACGGCCATCACCCAGAACCTCAGGGTGGCCAGGGGGCCCGTCAGCGCCAGGACGTACATCCCGACCGCGGTGCCCTGCGCGAGGGTCTTCAGCTTGCCGCCACGGCTGGCCGGGATGACTCCGTAGCGGATCACCAGGAAGCGCATCAGGGTGATCCCGAGCTCGCGCCCGAGGATCACTCCCGTCACCCACCACGGCAGATCACCGAGGTAGGACAGGCAGACCAGTGCCGCGCCCATGATCGCCTTGTCGGCGATGGGGTCGGCGATCTTCCCGAAGTCGGTGACCAGGTCGTACGTGCGCGCCAGGTGCCCGTCGAAGATGTCGGTGATCATGGCGACGGCGAAGGCCGCCCAGGCCCAGGCGCGCCACGCGGGGTCGTACCCGCCGTCGGCCAGCATCAGCGCCACGAAGCCCGGCACCAGGACGAGCCGGATCATGGTCAGGATGTTCGCGATGTTCCAGAGGCTGGCCTGATTGACGGCCACGGCGCCCAGCTTCCCGCCCCGGGCCGGCTTGGAGCCCCCGGGAACGCCGGGAGCGCCCGCCGTGCCATTCGCGCCGGGGGAGCCGCCCGCCGCGGACGCCGGGGCTCCGGTCATCTGGCCGCCTCCTCAGTACACGGGAGCGAGCCCAGGAGCGGCTCGGCCACCAGGTCGACACCTTCCGTCCCGACCACCTTGGCCTCGACGATACGGCCGACCGTCAGACCTTCGCCGCTCGTGAACTGCACCTGGCCGTCGGTCTCGGGCGCCTGGTGCGCGGCACGGCCGACCGCACCCCACTCCTCCCCGTCGACGGAGCCGACCGACTCGACGAGCACATGCACGGTCTCACCGACGCGCTCCTCGGCGCGCTGCGCGACCAGCTCCTCGGCGAGCCTGGACACGCGCGCGAGGCGCTCGTCGACCACGTCCTGGTCGAGCTTGTTCTCGTACGTCGCCGCCTCGGTGCCGTCCTCGTCGGAGTACCCGAAGACGCCGATGGCGTCGAGGCGCGCACCCGTGAGGAAGCGCTCCAGCTCCGCGAGGTCGGCCTCGGTCTCGCCGGGGAAGCCCACGATGAAGTTGGACCGCACGCCGGCCTGCGGGGCCTTGGAACGGATGGTGTCGAGCAGCTCCAGGAAGCGGTCCGTGTCGCCGAAGCGTCGCATCGCGCGCAGCACGTCCGGCGCGGAGTGCTGGAAGGACAGGTCGAAGTAGGGCGCGATGTTCGGCGTGGAGGTCAGCACGTCGATGAGCCCGGGGCGCATCTCGGCGGGCTGGAGGTAGCTCACACGCACGCGCTCGATGCCGTCGATCTCGGCGAGCTCGGGGAGCATGGTCTCCAGGAGGCGGATGTCGCCCAGGTCCTTGCCGTACGAGGTGTTGTTCTCAGAGACCAGCATGATCTCCTTGACGCCCTGCTCGGCCAGCCAGCGGGTCTCGTTCAGCACGTCGCTGGGGCGGCGCGAGATGAAGGAACCGCGGAAGGACGGGATGGCGCAGAAGGAGCAGCGCCGGTCGCAGCCGGAGGCGAGCTTCACCGAGGCGACCGGAGCGCCGTCCAGGCGGCGGCGCAGGGGCGCACGCGGGCCGGAGACCGGGGCGACGCCCTCCGGGAGGTCCGAGGGGGCGCCGTGGCCGGGAAGGGCCACCTCCTCGCCCGCGCTCTGCCGCTCGGCGGGGCTGATCGGCAGCAGCTTGCGCCGGTCGCGGGGGGTGTGGGAGGCGTGGATGCCGCCGTTCAGGATGGTCTGGAGGCGGTCGGAGATGTCCGCGTAGTCGTCGAAGCCGAGTACGCCGTCGGCCTCGGGGAGGGCCTCGGCGAGCTCCTTGCCGTACCGCTCGGCCATGCAGCCCACCGCCACGACGGCCTGGGTTCTGCCATGCCCCTTGAGGTCATTGGCTTCCAGGAGGGCGTCGACGGAGTCCTTCTTGGCGGCTTCGACGAAGCCGCAGGTGTTGACGACGGCGACGTCCGCTTCTTCGGCGTCCTCCACGAGTTGCCAGCCGTCCGCCTCCAAGCGGCCTGCGAGCTCCTCCGAGTCCACCTCGTTACGGGCGCAGCCAAGGGTGACGAGTGCGACGGTACGGCGTTCAGGCATGGGCTCAAGACTACTTTGTCTCACTGACAGCCCACGTCGACGGGGTTGGCCGATCTTGGCCAACCCCGTACCCGCCTGAGCGGTGAGCCCTTTGTGCGCCCACTTTGTGAGCCCGTTGTGCGACCCTCACGGCCGTCCGAAGTCATCCGACGACGGGGTCGCCCTTCGTGTACGTCAGTCGCTCGACCTGGCCGGGCTGGAACTGGTCGTCGATCTTCTTGCCGTTCACGTACAGCTTGATGGCGCCCGCGTCGCCGAGGACCAGGTCGATCTTCGTCTTGTCCTGGAAGGTCTTGGACTCGCCCTGCTTGAGCAGACCGTCGAAGAGGAGCCGGCCGTTGTGGTCCTTGGCGGAGATCCAACTGCGCCCGTCCGGGGCGCTCACCTGGACGGTCACCTTGTCCTGCGGGGCCGCCGCGATGGCGCTGTCGGAGGGCTCGGGCTTCGGGTCGGCGGGCTTGCTGATCTTGGGGCTGGCCGAGGTGGTGGACGTACTGGCGGTCGGTGTGGAGCCCTCGGCGACCGACGACTTCGCGTCGCTCCCACCGCTGCCCTTGACCACGGTGAAGCCGACGAAGCCGATCACGGCGACGATCGCCGCGACCATGGCGGCGGTCCAGTTCGGCCCGCGGCGTTCGGGACGGATACGTTCCGCCTCGAACAGCGGGGCGGCGGGGGTCGGCGCGGGTCGCCCGCCGTGTTCGGCGTCGTAGCGGGCGAGCAGCGGATCCGGATCGAGGCGCACGGCCCGGGCCAGCGTCCGGATGTGACCGCGCGCGTACACGTCACCGCCGCAGGGGGCGAAGTCGTCCTGCTCGATCGCGTGCACGATGGCGATACGGACCCGGGTGGCGTTGCTGACGTCGTCAACGGTCAGTCCTGCCTCGATGCGGGCCTGCCGCAGGGCACGACCGACCGAGAGGCCTTCTTCGCGGTGCTCTTCGAACGGGCGCTCGTCTTCGGGGGAGTTGCCGTCAGGGAAGTTGCCGATGGACACGGGGGCGCCTTTCGAGCGTGTAGCCACCTGTGCTGGAGGTTCAGTTTAGGGGGGGTACGAAAGGGTGGGGCAACCGGGCGGTGGGACTTTGTACGCCATCAGAATGGCCGGTCATCCTGATGTTGGGGCAAGGACCTGTCCCCTCGCTCAACTTGACGTACGACGAAGGGAAACGGTTGCCCGTCTTTCCCTTACGGGTAAGTCACGTTCGAATATCCCCGTGTCACGGAACGAACCGTCCGCGCCATGACCGAGCCGTCGAGATCTCACCCGTACGGTGACCGACCTGTCCCGTTTTCCTCCGCCAAAAGCTCTACGCTTCAGCTTCCCCACGAATCACGGCGAGCACTCCATCCAGCTCGTCGGCCTTCACAAGAACGTCACGCGCCTTGGAACCTTCGCTGGGCCCGACGATGCCGCGGGACTCCATGAGGTCCATCAGCCGCCCGGCCTTGGCGAAGCCGACCCGCAGCTTGCGCTGGAGCATCGAGGTGGACCCGAACTGCGAGGTGACGACCAGTTCGGCGGCGGCGCACAGCAGGTCGAGGTCGTCGCCGATGTCCTCGTCGATCTCCTTCTTCTGCTTGGTGCCCACGGTGACGTCGTCCCGGAAGACCGGCGCCATCTGGTCCTTGCAGTGCTGCACGATGGCCGCGACCTCGTCCTCGGTGACGAAGGCGCCCTGCATACGGGTGGGCTTGTTGGCCCCCATCGGCAGGAAGAGCCCGTCGCCCTTGCCGATCAGCTTCTCGGCACCCGGCTGGTCGAGGATGACGCGCGAGTCCGCCAGCGACGACGTGGCGAAGGCGAGCCGGGACGGCACGTTCGCCTTGATCAGACCGGTGACGACGTCCACGGACGGCCGCTGGGTGGCGAGCACCAGGTGGATGCCGGCCGCACGCGCGAGCTGCGTGATGCGCACGATCGCGTCCTCGACATCGCGCGGGGCGACCATCATCAGGTCGGCGAGCTCGTCGACGATCACGAGCAGATACGGGTACGGCGTCAGCTCGCGCTCACTGCCCTCGGGCAGCTTCACCTTGCCGTTCCTGATGGCCTCGTTGAAGTCGTCGATGTGCCGGTAGCCGAACGCCGCGAGGTCGTCGTAGCGCAGATCCATCTCCCGTACGACCCACTGCAGCGCCTCGGCGGCCCGCTTCGGGTTGGTGATGATCGGCGTGATCAGGTGTGGGATGCCCTCGTACGCGGTCAGCTCGACCCGCTTGGGGTCGACAAGGACCATCCGGACGTCCTCGGGGGTCGCCCGGACCATGACGGACGTAATCAGGCAGTTAATGCAGGAGGATTTACCGGAACCGGTGGCTCCGGCGACGAGCATGTGCGGCATCTTCGCCAGGTTGGCCATCACATAGCCGCCCTCGACGTCCTTGCCGAGCGCGACCAGCATCGGGTGGTCGTCCTCGGCCGCGTCCGCGAGGCGCAGCACGTCACCGAGGTTGACCATCTCGCGGTCGGTGTTGGGGATCTCGATGCCGACCGCCGACTTGCCGGGGATCGGACTGATGATCCGCACGTCGGGGCTGGCCACGGCGTACGCGATGTTCTTGGTGAGCGCCGTGATCCGCTCGACCTTCACGGCGGGGCCGAGCTCGACCTCGTAGCGCGTGACCGTCGGACCACGCGTGAAGCCGGTGACTGCGGCGTCGACCTTGAACTCCATGAAGACGTTCTGGAGCGAGGCGACCACGGCGTCATTGGCGGCGCTGCGCGTCTTGCCGGGCCCGCCGCGCTCCAGAAGGTCGAGCGACGGCAGGGAGTAGGTGATGTCGCCGGACAGCTGGAGCTGCTCGGCACGCGGGGGCAGGTCACGGGGCGCGTCGGGCGCGGACTTGGTGAGGTCGGGCACGACGGACTCGACGGCCAGGGCCTCCTGCTTGGGCCGCTTGGCGCCCGGGACGACCCTGGCGCGCGCGGCCGGCACCGGAGTCGTCTCCTCGTAACCGTCACGCTCCGCCGTGACGCCCTGCGTCAGATCGGCGACCAGCGGGGAGGGCGGCATCCCGTGCAGCACGGCGCCGTCGAGCGCGGCCGCGGCAGCCGCGGCGACGTCCACCGCGTCCATGGGCCGGTTCAGGTCGGGCTGCTGCACACCGGGGCGCCGAGGACGGCCGCGGCGCTTGGTGAGCGCCTCCTCCTCGGCGCTCTCCGCGTCGTATCCCTCAGGAGCACGTGAACGCCGCCGGGAGCGGGCGGGAAGCGCCTCACGCCACTGCTCGTCGTAGCGCTCGTCGTCCTCGCCGAAGGCCTCCTCGTCGGGGTCGGCCTGGACGACGCCCAGCTTCTGCCCGAGCAGCCGCAGCCGATGCGGGATCGCGTTGACGGGGGTCGCCGTGACGACCAGCAGGCCGAAGATCGTGAGCAGCACGAGCAGCGGCACCGCGAGGACGTCGCCCATCATGTACGTCAGCGGCGTCGACGCCCCCCAGCCGATGAGCCCGCCGGCGTCCCTTATCGCCTGCATGCCGTCGCTGCGCGCGGGCGCCCCGCAGGCGATGTGGACCTGGCCGAGCACGCCGATGACGAGCGCGGACAGGCCGATCACGATGCGCCCGTTGGCCTCCGGCTTCTCGGGATGCAGGATGAAGCGGGCGGCGATGACCGCGAGCAGTATCGGCACCAGCAGGTCGAGGCGGCCGAAGGCACCCGTCACCAGCATCTCGACGAGGTCGCCGACGGGCCCGTGCAGGTTGGACCACGTGCCCGCCGCGACGATCAGCGCGATCCCGATCAGCAGCAGCGCGAGTCCGTCCTTGCGGTGCGCCGGGTCGAGCCCCTTCGCACCCCGTCCTATGCCGCGGAACATCGCGCCGACGGCGTGCGCGAGACCCAGCCACACGGCGCGTACAAGCTTGTACACACCCCCGGTGGGGTTGGGCGCCGGCGCGGGTGGGGCCTTCTTCGCCGCGACCTTCTTGGCGGGCGCCTTCTTGGCGGCTGCCTTTTTCGCGGGGGCCTTCTTCGCCGGAGCCTTCGTCGGAGCGGCCGCCTTCTTCGCGGGCGGCTTCTTGGCTGCGGACTGACGTGAGGCCATGAGTGTGAGGTTACCGGTGGAGACGACAGCGGACACGTGTGCCTACTGCTTCACCCGTTCGTGTCGCCCGTACCAGGGACCAGAACTGACGCGCGCTCACCGCGAACGACGGACTGATCGAGGGTCAGTTCTGCGACGGCACCGACGGTGCGCCGCTTCCCGTGCCCGGCTCCAACGCGTCCAGCGCCCGGCGCAGTCCCGTGAGTTTGCGTTCGAGATGGGCCGCGGTCGCCACCGCCGCCGCGTCCGCCGAGTCGTCGTCGAGCTGTTTGGACAGCGCCTCGGCCTGCTCCTCAACGGCCGCGAGCCGCGCGGAGAGTTCGGCGAGGAGACCGGCCGGCTCCTTGGCCGAGCCGAGCGCCGTCTTGCCGCCACCCTCCAGCTGGAGCCGCAGCAGCGCCGCCTGCTCGCGCAGTTGGCAGTTCTTCATGTAGAGCTCGACGAAGACCGAGACCTTCGCGCGCAGCACCCATGGGTCGAACGGCTTGGAGATGTAGTCCACCGCACCCGCCGCGTACCCCCGGAAAGTGTGGTGCGGGCCGTGGTTGATCGCGGTGAGAAAGATGATCGGGATGTCCCGGGTCCGTTCTCGCCGCTTGATGTGCGCCGCGGTTTCGAAACCGTCCATTCCAGGCATCTGGACGTCCAGCAGAATGACCGCGAAGTCGTCGGTCAGTAGCGCTTTGAGCGCTTCCTCTCCGGACGATGCCCGTACCAGTGTCTGATCGAGCGCGGAGAGGATCGCCTCCAGCGCCAGCAGATTCTCCGGCCGGTCATCGACCAGAAGGATCTTGGCCTTCTGCACCATGGCCCGCCCTCCTCGCCCCGGCAGTGCACCGGGCGCCGCCCCAGGGGACGACTCCCTTGCGTCGCCCGTCCTTGTGCCGGTCATGGTAGCCGCACCCCGCCTGTCGCCACACCCTGTCACCGCGATGTCACTGTGCACGTAGCAGAAACGTAGCGGGAGACCAGAAGGTTCCCCGAATCCCGCACTTCTACACGGCTTCGACCACCGTCAGTTATACGACGTCGGGCGCCCCGTGCCGCCGACTCGGCGCGCACAGCCGGGCTTCCCGGTCGCCGACACCACCCGGCGACACCCATCCCGCTCACTCCTCGCGCATCCACTGCTCCATCACGGAGAGCAGATGGTCGGGATCGACCGGCTTGGTGACGTAGTCGGACGCGCCGGACTCGATGGCCTTCTCCCGATCGCCCTTCATCGCCTTCGCCGTGAGCGCGATGATCGGCAGCCCGGCGAACTGCGGCATCCGGCGAATCGCCGTCGTCGTGGCGTAGCCGTCCATCTCGGGCATCATGATGTCCATCAGGACGACCGTCACGTCGTCGTGCTGCTCCAGCACCTCGATGCCCTCACGGCCGTTCTCGGCGTACAGCACCGACAGGCCGTGCTGCTCCAGGACGCTGGTGAGCGCGAACACGTTGCGGATGTCGTCGTCGACGATCAGCACCTTCTCGCCCTCGAACCGGATGCCTCGGCGCGGCTGCGCCGCCTCCTGCTGGCCGCCGGCCGCCCACTGCTCCTGAGAGGCACCCGCGGCCCCGTTCGGCCCCGGCAGCCCCGGGCGCTGCTCGGTCGCGGGCAGCGCCCTGCGGCGCCGCCTGAAGAGCGCGGCGGGCCCGTTCTGCGTCTCCTGATACGACTTCACCTCGGCCGGCGTCTCGATGCCGGCCCCGGACAGCTCCGCCTCCGAGGCGAGCAGTTCCCCGGCCTCCAGGGCGGGCGCGAGCTGCCCGTAGCCCTGCGGGGGCAGTTCGCTCGGGTGCAGCGGCAAATACAGCGTGAACGTCGAACCGCGTCCCGGCTCACTCTGGGCGTGGATCTCACCGCCCAGCAGACGCGCGATCTCCCGGGAGATGGACAGCCCCAGACCCGTACCGCCGTACTTCCTGCTCGTCGTGCCGTCCGCCTGCTTGAAGGCCTCGAAAATCACCCGCATCTTGCTGGCGGCGATCCCGATGCCGGTGTCGGTCACCGAGAACGCGATCAGACCGGCGTCCGCGTCCCGCAGCGAACCCGCCTCCAGGAGCTGCTCCCGGATCGCCACCGGGACATCCGCGCCGGCGGGCCGGATCACCAATTCGACCGCTCCGGAGTCGGTGAACTTCACCGCGTTGGAGAGCAGGTTGCGCAGCACCTGAAGGAGGCGCTGCTCGTCGGTGTGCAGCGTGGCGGGCAGTTCCGGCGACACCCGGACGGAGAAGTCGAGGCCCTTCTCCGCGGTCAGCGGACGGAAAGTGGCCTCTACGTAGTCGACGAGTTGGACCAGCGCGATGCGGGTCGGCGACACGTCCATCTTGCCCGCCTCGACCTTCGACAGATCGAGGATGTCGTTGATCAGCTGGAGCAGGTCGGAACCCGCTCCGTGGATCGTTTCCGCGAACTCGACCTGCTTGGGAGTCAGGTTCGACTCGGCGTTGTCGGCGAGCAACTTCGCGAGGATCAGCAGGGAGTTGAGCGGCGTCCGCAGCTCGTGCGACATGTTCGCCAAGAACTCGCTCTTGTAGCGCATGGAGACCGCGAGCTGCTCGGCACGCTCCTCCAGGACCTGCCGCGCCTCCTCGATCTCGGTGTTCTTGACCTCGATGTCGCGGTTCTGCTGAGCGAGCTGTTCGGCCTTCTCCTCCAGCTGGGCGTTGGAGTCCTGGAGGGCCTTCTGCCGGTTCTCCAACTCCGCCGACCGCTCCTGGAGTTGCTCGGTCAGCTCCTGCGACTGCTTGAGCAGCACCTCCGTCTTGGTGTTGACGGAGATGGTGTTGACGCTCGTCGCGATCATCTCGGCGATCTGGTTCAGGAAGTCCTTCTGGATCTGCGTGAACGGCGTGAAGGACGCCAGCTCGATCACACCCAGTACGGTCCCCTCGAAGAGCACCGGAAGCACGATCACCTGCGCCGGGGGCGCCTCGCCGAGCCCGGACGAGATCTTCAGATAGCCGCTCGGCGCGTTCTCCACCAGGATCGTGCGCTTCTCCTGCGCGGCCGTCCCGATCAGCGCCTCACCGGGCCGGAACGACGTCGGCATGGAGCCCATCGAGTAGCCGTACGAGCCGAGCATGCGCAGCTCGTACGCGTCCTCGTCGTTGCCCGCCTCCTTGCCGTCGACCAGCGGCATGGAGAGGAAGAACGCGCCGTGCTGGGCGGAGACCACCGGCGTCAGCTCACTCATGATCAGCGAGGCCACGTCGTCGAGGTCACGGCGCCCCTGCATCAGCGCGGAGATACGGGCGAGGTTGCCCTTGAGCCAGTCCTGCTCCTTGTTGGCGATGGTGGTGTCGCGCAGGTTGGCGATCATCTTGTTGATGTAGTCCTGAAGTTCCTGGATCTCGCCCGAGGCGTCCACGTCGATCTTCAGGTTCAGGTCGCCGCGGGTCACCGCGGTCGCCACGCGCGCGATGGCACGCACCTGCCGGGTCAGGTTCCCGGCCATCTCGTTCACCGACTCGGTGAGGTCGCGCCAGGTGCCGCCGACGTCACGCACGCGTGCCTGGCCGCCCAGTTGCCCCTCCGTACCCACCTCGCGGGCGACTCGGGTGACCTCCTCCGCGAAGGACGACAGCTGGTCGACCATCGTGTTGATGGTGGTCTTCAGCTCCAGGATCTCGCCGCGCGCGTCGATGTCGATCTTCTTGGTGAGGTCGCCCTTGGCGATGGCCGTGGTGACCATCGCGATGTTGCGCACCTGGCCGGTCAGGTTGGACGCCATCCCGTTCACGGACTCCGTGAGGTCCTTCCACGTACCGGCCACACCCGGGACGTGCGCCTGCCCGCCGAGGATGCCGTCCGTGCCCACCTCGCGGGCCACCTTGGTGACCTGGTCGGCGAACGAACTCAGCGTCTTCACCATGGTGTTGAAGGTGTCGGCGAGCTGTGCGACCTCGCCGCGCGCCTCGATCGTCACCGTACGGGTCAGATCGCCGTTGGCGACGGCGGCGGCGACCTGGGAGATGTTGCGCACCTGCATGGTCAGGTTGTTGGCCATCAGGTTGACGTTGTCGGTGAGGTCCTTCCAGATGCCCGTGACGCCCGACGCGTGCGCCTGGCCGCCCAGGATGCCCTCGGTGCCCACCTCGCGGGCCACCCGGGTCACCTGCTCGGCGAAGGACGACAGCTGGTCCACCATCGTGTTCACGGTGGTGACGAGTTCGAGGATCTCGCCCTTGGCGTCGACGGTGATCTTCTTCGACAGGTCTCCCATGGCGACCGCCGTCGTGACCTCGGCGATGTTACGGACCTGGATGGTCAGGTTGTTCGCCATGAAGTTCACGGACTGCGTGAGGTCCTTCCAGGTGCCGGAGACACCCTGCACCTCGGCCTGACCGCCGAGCATGCCCTCCGTGCCCACCTCGCGGGCCACCCGCGTCACCTGCTCGGCGAAGTTCGAGAGCTGGTCCACCATCGTGTTGAGGGTGTTCTTCAGCTCCAGGATCTCGCCGCGCGCGTCCACGTCGATCTTCTGCGACAGGTCACCCCGCGCCACCGCGGTCGCGACCTGCGCGATGTTGCGCACCTGGGCGGTGAGGTTGCCGGCCATGCCGTTCACGGAGTCCGTCAGGTCGCGCCACACACCGGCGACGCCGGGCACCTGCGCCTGACCGCCGAGACGGCCCTCCGTACCCACCTCACGGGCCACCCGCGTCACCTGGTCCGCGAAGGCGGAGAGCTGGTCGACCATCGTGTTGATGGTGTTCTTCAGCTCCAGGATCTCGCCGCGCGCGTCCACGTCGATCTTCTGCGACAGGTCACCCCGCGCCACCGCCGTGGTGACCTGGGCGATCTGCCGTACCTGCGAGGTCAGGTTCCCCGCCATGAAGTTGACGGAGTCGGTGAGTTCCTTCCACGTACCGGACACGCCGTCCACGCGGGCCTGACCGCCGAGGCGGCCCTCCGTGCCCACGTCCCGGGCCATCCGCGTCACCTGGTCGGCGAACGAGGACAGCTGGTCCACCATCGTGTTCACGGTGTTCTTCAGCTGGAGCATCTCTCCGGAGACGTCGACCGTCACCTTCTGAGAGAGGTCACCGTTCGCGACCGCCGTCGTCACCTGCGCGATGTTGCGGACCTGACCCGTCAGGTTCCGGAACGCCGTGTTGACGGAGTCGGTGAGATCCTTCCACGTACCGGCCACACCCGGCACCTGTGCCTGGCCGCCCAGTTCACCCTCGACACCGACCTCGCGCGCCACGCGCGTGACCTCGACACCGAACGACGACAACTGGTCGACCATCGTGTTGACGGTGTTCTTCAGCTCCAGCATCTCGCCGGCCACGTCGACGGTGACCTTCTGCGACAGATCACCGTTGGCCACCGCCGTCGTCACCGCGGCGATGTCCCGCACCTGGGTCGTGAGGTTCCGGAACACCGTGTTGACGGAGTCCGTCAGGTCCTTCCACGTCCCCGCCGCGCCCGGCACGTTCGCCTGACCGCCGAGCCGCCCCTCGCCACCGACCTCGTTGGCCACACGCGTGACCTCGTCCGCGAACGTCCGCAGCGTCTCGGTCATCTGGTTGATCGTCTCGGCGAGCTGCGCGACCTCTCCGCGCGCGGAGACGGTCACCTTCTGCGACAGGTCACCGCTCGCGACCGCCGTCGTCACCTGCGCGATCCCGCGCACCTGGGCCGTAAGGTTGCCGGCCATCAGGTTCACCGAATCGGTGAGGTCCTTCCACACACCGGCCACACCGGGCACCTGCGCCTGGCCGCCGAGCTCGCCCTCGGTGCCCACCTCGCGGGCGACTCGCGTCACCTCGGAGGAGAACGACGACAGCTGGTCCACCATCGTGTTGACGGTGTTCTTCAGCTCCAGCATCTCGCCGGCCACATGAACCGTGACCTTCCGGGACAAGTCGCCCTTCGCGACCGCCGTCGTCACGAGAGCGATGTCACGTACCTGAGCCGTCAGCCGGTACGCCATGGTGTTGACCGAATCCGTGAGGTCCTTCCACGAACCGGACATCCCGCGCACCCGGGCCTGCCCGCCCAGCTTGCCCTCGGTGCCCACCTCACTGGCCACCCGCGTGACCTCGTCGGTGAACGTCGACAGCTGGTCGACCAGGTTGTTGACCGTCCGTCCGACCTTCAGGAACTCCCCGCGCAGCGGATGCCCGTTGCCGTCCGCCGCCTGCGCCCGCAGCTCCATACGCGGCGACAGATCACCCTCCGCCACCGCGGACAGCACCCGGCCGACCTCGGAGACCGGTCGTACGAGGTCGTCGACGAGCGCGTTCGACGCGTCGATCGCGGCACCCCAGGAACCCTCGCAGGCGCCCGACTCCAGCCGTTCCGTGAGCTTTCCCTCACGTCCGACCACCCGCCGCACCCGCGACAGCTCACCCGTCAGATGCAGATTCCGGTCCGCCACCTCGTTGAAGACAGCCGCGATCTCCGACATCACGCCATCACCGGAGACCGTGAGGCGCTTGCGGAAATTTCCGTCCCGCATCGACACCAGGGCCGTCAACAGCCTGTTCAGGGCAGCCGTATCCACCTCGGTGGTGCCATTGCGTGGTGTGCGCCGGTTGTTCAGGGACTGTCCGTCTTCTGCGCGCGTCTTACCGCCCCGCGTCGCTGCGCCAGACTCCACTGTGTCCCTCCCGCAAGGGTCGACCATTACTGCTCGGCGTACTCGGGTACTGCTTGCTCGGGTACTACTGCTCATGCTCAGGTACTACTTGCTCGGCGAACCGGCAGGCACTCGGCCTGTCCGACCTTCTCACTGGAGCTTGCCCAGTGTTTCACCCCGGCTGAACCAGGCCATAACAGTTCGGCAGCTTCGCACATCGTCCGCACACCGCCCGGAGGCAGGCACAGTCTCCTCAGGACGGAAACACAGGCACCTGTCCGAACGGAAACTCTGCCCCTCTCCCGACGGAAACACTGGTGACCGGCATCCGCATGGACGGCGAAGGTAAGTAACCTTGCATGCGGCTGTCCAGCCACACCGGTTTGTCCGGCCTGGGCGGTGGCACAAGAACGAGCGGGCAGGCATCGGAGGGGCACCGCACCATGACCACCGGACTGCATCCTGGGGGACAGCCCCAGGATCCTCGGCCGACGGGGAACCAGGCACTGCCCCGGCAGGAGCGGGTCGGCCACGGAGCCCCGCACGCCGACAACCGGACGAGGAGTGCTGTGATCACCGCGCGCGCGGCCGCCAGTTTCGATCCCGTCGGGCGATCGGTCGCGACCGCCAGATCCTTCGTTCGCGACACCCTCCAAGGCTGGGGCTTCGCCGACATCGTCGACGACGCAGTCGTCCTGACCAGCGAACTCGTCACCAACGCTGTCGTGCATGCGGGCACCTCCGCGGACGTCCTGTGTCTGCGCAGCGACGGAGGCGTACGCATCGAGGTGGCGGACCGCTACCCGGAACGTGAGATTCCACTCCAGGTGACGGCTGTGAATATGGGCAGCCCCGACCGCGAGGGCGGGCGCGGACTCCAGTTGTGCGCCGCCCTGGCCGGCCGCTGGGGCGTCGACTACTCCCCCACCCACAAGCAGGTCTGGTTCCACCTCGACCTCCCCGATCGCCCGGTCGGCACCCGCACAGCGGGCCCCGCACTCCCCGCCGACCTCCTTCCGCTCGCCGACGGCCGCGTCCGCGTCGCGGTGATCCAGATCGACCGCGTCGGCGCCATCTCGGCGTGGAACGAGGACGCGGAGGACCTCTTCGGGTACGCCGCCGAGCAGGTCATCGGCAAGCCCCTCACCGACCTCGCGGCGTGGCCCCACACCCCGGGCACCAGCACCGGCATCGTCGAGGCCCTCCAACTCTCGCGCTGGGAGGGCAGTTACGGGCTCCGGGGCGCGAGCGGCCGCGTGACCCCGGTCTACGCCTCCCACCTCCGCGTCCGTGACACCGGTGGCGAACCCTCCACGGTCTGCCTCCTCGTACGCGACCATGAACGCGCCGTCCTGCAGACCCCGTTGCGGGTGTCGGCCACCGACACGACGACCAGCTCCGAGGGCCAGGCCACGGACCCCTTCGAGGTCTTCATCGGCTCCCCCGCCCCGGACGACCTGGACGGCCTCCTCCAGCGCACGGTGGAGCGCGCCCGCGACATGCTCGACGGCGACTCCGCCTTCCTGCTCCTTGCGACCGACGACGAGACGGAGTTGGAGGTACGAGCCTCGACGGGCCTGCCCTCCGCCCGCCAGCGCTTCGCCCGTGTCCCCGTCGAGGCGGGCCCCGGCCGTTACGGCTCGGCCCGTATGCCCGCCGTCCACGAGGACCTGACGGTCGTCCCCGGCGCCGTACCGCTGCTGGCCGGCACCGGCATGCGCTCGGTCGTCACGGTCCCGCTGAAGGTCGAGGGCCGCCTCACCGGCTCCCTCGGTGTCGCGGCCGAGGGACCCGCCCGCTACTCCAACGAGGAGGCCCTGCGCCTCCAGTTCGCCGCCGACCGCATCGCGCTCGCGGTGGAATCGGCCCGCCTGGGCGAGCTGGAACGCCTGCGCCGCGGCTCGCTGAGCTTCCTCGTCGAGGCCTCCGACCTCCTCGCCGGCACCCTGGACCGCGACCAGACACTCGCCCTCATGGCCCAGATGACGGTCCCGACCCTCGCCACCTGGTGCGCGGTCTACACGATCGCCGACCAGGCCTCGGACCCGTACCTCTCGTACGTCCTGCACGAGGACGAGGAACGCATCGACGGCCTCAAGGCCCTGCTCTCGAAGATCGCTCCGCCGGACCCGGTCCCCACCCCCGGCGCCCGCGTCTGGGCGGCCCCGGGCGAGGCGGCCCACCAGGCGGCCCTGCGCACCTCCATGCGCAGCCTGGGCCTCGGCGAGCCCGCCTCGGTCACCTCCGGCATCGGTACGACCCTGGCGACGGCCGCGGCGGTCGGCGGGGAGACCGTCGTCCTGCCCCTGGTGGCCCGCAACCGCGTCATCGGCATGCTGACGCTCGGCAAGCCCTCCGACGAACACTTCCGCCAGGAAATCCTGGAACTGGCCGAGGACCTGTCCCGCAGGGCCGCTCTGGCCCTCGACAACGCCCGCCTGTACTCGGAGCGCACGGCCATCAGCCAGTCCCTCCAGCGCAGCCTCCTGCCGCCCGACCTGCCGCACATCGACGGCGTCGAGGTCGAGGTCATCTACCGCGCGGCCGGCGAGGGCAACGAGGTCGGCGGCGACTTCTACGACCTCTTCCCGATTCGTGACGGCGTCTACGGCTTCGCCATCGGCGACGTCTGCGGTACGGGTCCGGAGGCGGCGGCGGTCACGGGCCTCGCCCGGCACGCCCTGCGCCTCCTGGCCCGCGAGGGCTTCGGCGGCCCTGCGGTCCTGGAGCGCCTGAACTCCGCGATCCTGGACGAGGGCGCCCGCAGCCGCTTCCTGACCCTGCTGTACGGCGAGTTGTGGCCCCAGGAGGACGGCAGCGCCATGCTGAAGGTGGTCTGCGCGGGCCACCCGCTCCCGCTCCGCCTGCGCCAGGACGGCACCGTCGAGGCGGCCGCCGAACCGCAGCCCCTCCTCGGCGTCATGGAGGACCTGGAGCTGTACGAGCAGACCATCACCCTCGACCCGGGCGACGTACTGTTGTGCGTGACGGACGGCGTCACCGAACGCCGCGAGGGCACCCGCATGTTGGGCGACGACGGCCTCACGGACGTCCTCACCACGTGCACGGGCCTCACGGCGGGAGCGGTGGCCGCCCGCGTCATGCGCGCGGTCGAACGCTTCGCCTCCGACGCCCCGTCCGACGACATGGCGATTCTGGCGATGCGGGTGCCGGGCCTCCAGCGGGACTGAGGTCGGGCCCGGCTCCGGGGAGCCGCCTCCGGGATATGAGAAAGGCCCCCGCCCGTAAGGGCGGAGGCCTTTTCTGCTGGAGCCCCCCAACGGAATCGAACCGTTGACCTTCTCCTTACCATGGAGACGCTCTGCCGACTGAGCTAGGGGGGCCAGTCGCCTTTTCGAGGTTTCCCTCGCGGCAACAAAATAGATCATACCCCGAACAGGAGCGTGCTCCCAACCAGTCCCGCCGGATCAGAAGGCCGGCTGCAGCAATCCCCCGAGCGCATTGCACGCGGAGACGATCCGCTGCATCTCCCGCCTCGTCAACGACGCGTCCACGGGCAGCGCGAGGGTCTCGTCGGCGGCCCGCTCCGTCTCCGGAAGGTGCACGTCCCGGCGGAACCCGGGCAGCCGGTGCACAGGCGTCTTCACCGGAACCCGGCACTCAACCCCCTTGGCCCGTACGGCCCGCGCGAAGGCGTCCCGGTCCGGCCGGCCATTGCCGGGCACGCGCACGACGTACTGCTGATATGTGTGCCCGTCGCCGCCGTCCGGCGTACGCACTCCGCTCAGCCGCCCGTCGAGATAGGCGGCCCGCTCCCTGCGCTGCGCGATCTCGTCGTACGGCGCCTCGGACTCGCCCAGTTCCAGCACCAGGAGCCCGCGTCGCTGCCCGACGTCCCGCAGCCGCGCCATGTCGGCCGACCGACCGAAGCGGTGTACGACGACTATGGCGGTCGACCGCGGGGTCACGGCCGCCTCGACAGCGCCGGCCTCGAGGCAGTACGTCACCGGGTCTATGTCGGCGAAGACGGCCGACGCACCGACCTGGGTCGCGGCCTCCGCGACCTCGACGTTCCCGAACGCCGGCACGATGACCTCGTCGCCGACTCCGACGCCCGCGGCCCTGAGCATTGCAGCAGTACCCATGCCGCGGATGCTTGTCGCGCAAAGTGAACGCAAAGTGTCGGACAACAAAAAAGAGCTGGTCCCCGAACCGAAGTTCGGGGACCAGCTCCTTTAATATGAGTTCGGCGGCGTCCTACTCTCCCACAGGGTCCCCCCTGCAGTACCATCGGCGCTGTGAGGCTTAGCTTCCGGGTTCGGAATGTAACCGGGCGTTTCCCTCACGCTATGACCACCGAAACACTATGAAACTGTCACTACCGCACCATGCCCAGTGGCCCTGGGAATGGGGTTGTTCGTGGTTTCAGAACCAACACAGTGGACGCGAGCAACTGAGGACAAGCCCTCGGCCTATTAGTACCGGTCACCTCCAGCGGTTACCCGCCTTCCAGATCCGGCCTATCAACCCAGTCGTCTACTGGGAGCCTTAACCCCTCAAGGGGGTGGGAATACTCATCTCGAAGCAGGCTTCCCGCTTAGATGCTTTCAGCGGTTATCCCTCCCGAACGTAGCCAACCAGCCATGCCCTTGGCAGGACAACTGGCACACCAGAGGTTCGTCCGTCCCGGTCCTCTCGTACTAGGGACAGCCCTTCTCAATATTCCTACGCGCACAGCGGATAGGGACCGAACTGTCTCACGACGTTCTAAACCCAGCTCGCGTACCGCTTTAATGGGCGAACAGCCCAACCCTTGGGACCGACTCCAGCCCCAGGATGCGACGAGCCGACATCGAGGTGCCAAACCATCCCGTCGATATGGACTCTTGGGGAAGATCAGCCTGTTATCCCCGGGGTACCTTTTATCCGTTGAGCGACGGCGCTTCCACAAGCCACCGCCGGATCACTAGTCCCGACTTTCGTCCCTGCTCGACCCGTCGGTCTCACAGTCAAGCTCCCTTGTGCACTTACACTCAACACCTGATTACCAACCAGGCTGAGGGAACCTTTGGGCGCCTCCGTTACTCTTTAGGAGGCAACCGCCCCAGTTAAACTACCCATCAGACACTGTCCCTGATCCGGATCACGGACCCAGGTTAGACATCCAGCACGACCAGAGTGGTATTTCAACGACGACTCCACAACAGCTGGCGCTGCCGCTTCAAAGTCTCCCACCTATCCTACACAAGCCGAACCGAACACCAATATCAAACTGTAGTAAAGGTCCCGGGGTCTTTCCGTCCTGCTGCGCGAAACGAGCATCTTTACTCGTAGTGCAATTTCACCGGGCCTATGGTTGAGACAGTCGAGAAGTCGTTACGCCATTCGTGCAGGTCGGAACTTACCCGACAAGGAATTTCGCTACCTTAGGATGGTTATAGTTACCACCGCCGTTTACTGGCGCTTAAGTTCTCAGCTTCGCCACCCCGAAGAGTGACTAACCGGTCCCCTTAACGTTCCAGCACCGGGCAGGCGTCAGTCCGTATACATCGCCTTACGGCTTCGCACGGACCTGTGTTTTTAGTAAACAGTCGCTTCTCGCTGGTCTCTGCGGCCACCCCCAGCTCAGAGTGCAAGACTCATCACCGGTGATGGCCCCCCTTCTCCCGAAGTTACGGGGGCATTTTGCCGAGTTCCTTAACCATAGTTCACCCGAACGCCTCGGTATTCTCTACCTGACCACCTGAGTCGGTTTAGGGTACGGGCCGCCATGAAACTCGCTAGAGGCTTTTCTCGACAGCATAGGATCATCCACTTCACCACAATCGGCTCGGCATCAGGTCTCAGACTATGTGCCAGGCGGATTTACCTACCTGACGTCCTACACCCTTACCCCGGGACAACCACCGCCCGGGATGGACTACCTTCCTGCGTCACCCCATCACTCACCTACTGCAGGTCTGGTCCGTCGGCTCCACCACTCCCCTTTGCCCGAAGGCTCCGGGGCGGCTTCACGGACTTAGCATCGCCTGGTTCAATGTTTGACGCTTCACAGCGGGTACCGGAATATCAACCGGTTATCCATCGACTACGCCTGTCGGCCTCGCCTTAGGTCCCGACTTACCCTGGGCAGATCAGCTTGACCCAGGAACCCTTAGTCAATCGGCGCACACGTTTCTCACGTGTGTATCGCTACTCATGCCTGCATTCTCACTCGTGAACCGTCCACCACTGCCTTCCGGCGCGGCTTCACCCGGCACACGACGCTCCCCTACCCATCACAGCCGCCGTTGGGCGTATTGCTGCAATGACACGACTTCGGCGGTACGCTTGAGCCCCGCTACATTGTCGGCGCGGAATCACTAGACCAGTGAGCTATTACGCACTCTTTCAAGGGTGGCTGCTTCTAAGCCAACCTCCTGGTTGTCTCTGCGACTCCACATCCTTTCCCACTTAGCGTACGCTTAGGGGCCTTAGTCGATGCTCTGGGCTGTTTCCCTCTCGACCATGGAGCTTATCCCCCACAGTCTCACTGCCGCGCTCTCACTTACCGGCATTCGGAGTTTGGCTAAGGTCAGTAACCCGGTAGGGCCCATCGCCTATCCAGTGCTCTACCTCCGGCAAGAAACACACGACGCTGCACCTAAATGCATTTCGGGGAGAACCAGCTATCACGGAGTTTGATTGGCCTTTCACCCCTAACCACAGGTCATCCCCCAGGTTTTCAACCCTGGTGGGTTCGGTCCTCCACGACCTCTTACAGCCGCTTCAACCTGCCCATGGCTAGATCACTCCGCTTCGGGTCTTGAGCGCGCTACTATGTCGCCCTATTCGGACTCGCTTTCGCTACGGCTTCCCCACACGGGTTAACCTCGCAACACACCGCAAACTCGCAGGCTCATTCTTCAAAAGGCACGCAGTCACGACGCACTGAGTAAACTCAATGCGCGACGCTCCCACGGCTTGTAGGCACACGGTTTCAGGTACTATTTCACTCCGCTCCCGCGGTACTTTTCACCATTCCCTCACGGTACTATCCGCTATCGGTCACCAGGGAATATTTAGGCTTAGCGGGTGGTCCCGCCAGATTCACACGGGATTTCTCGGGCCCCGTGCTACTTGGGTGTTTCTCAAACGAGCCGTTGACGTTTCGACTACGGGGGTCTTACCCTCTACGCCGGACCTTTCGCATGTCCTTCGCCTACATCAACGGTTTCTGACTCGTCTCACGGCCGGCAGACCGTGAAAGAGAAATCCCACAACCCCACATACGCAACCCCTGCCGGGTCTCACACGCATATGGTTTGGCCTCATCCAGTTTCGCTCGCCACTACTCCCGGAATCACGGTTGTTTTCTCTTCCTGCGGGTACTGAGATGTTTCACTTCCCCGCGTTCCCTCCACTTGCCCTATGTGTTCAGGCAAGGGTGACAGCCCATGACGACTGCCGGGTTTCCCCATTCGGAAACCCCCGGATCAAAGCCTGGTTGACGACTCCCCGGGGACTATCGTGGCCTCCCACGTCCTTCATCGGTTCCTGGTGCCAAGGCATCCACCGTGCGCCCTTAAAAACTTGGCCACAGATGCTCGCGTCCACTGTGCAGTTCTCAAACAACGACCAACCACCCATCACCCCCGGTTACCACCGGAGTTCACTGGGGCCGGCACTGAAGGCAGCCAACAATCGGCCGTACCCTCAGACACCCAACAGCGTGCCCGACACCCCCGCCACTCATGATCAGCTTTCCACGCCCCGAAGAGCAGTACTCACAGCCTGAGATGACTGAAGATGCCGAATAATCAACGTTCCACCCATGAGCAACCACCGTCGAACGTGTGCCGACGTAATGGCCCTGGACCACCAAGCAAGCTTGGCGGCCTAGATGCTCCTTAGAAAGGAGGTGATCCAGCCGCACCTTCCGGTACGGCTACCTTGTTACGACTTCGTCCCAATCGCCAGTCCCACCTTCGACAGCTCCCTCCCACAAGGGGTTGGGCCACCGGCTTCGGGTGTTACCGACTTTCGTGACGTGACGGGCGGTGTGTACAAGGCCCGGGAACGTATTCACCGCAGCAATGCTGATCTGCGATTACTAGCAACTCCGACTTCATGGGGTCGAGTTGCAGACCCCAATCCGAACTGAGACAGGCTTTTTGAGATTCGCTCCGCCTCACGGCTTCGCAGCTCATTGTACCTGCCATTGTAGCACGTGTGCAGCCCAAGACATAAGGGGCATGATGACTTGACGTCGTCCCCACCTTCCTCCGAGTTGACCCCGGCAGTCTCCTGTGAGTCCCCATCACCCCGAAGGGCATGCTGGCAACACAGAACAAGGGTTGCGCTCGTTGCGGGACTTAACCCAACATCTCACGACACGAGCTGACGACAGCCATGCACCACCTGTACACCGACCACAAGGGGGCGACCATCTCTGGCCGTTTCCGGTGTATGTCAAGCCTTGGTAAGGTTCTTCGCGTTGCGTCGAATTAAGCCACATGCTCCGCTGCTTGTGCGGGCCCCCGTCAATTCCTTTGAGTTTTAGCCTTGCGGCCGTACTCCCCAGGCGGGGAACTTAATGCGTTAGCTGCGGCACCGACGACGTGGAATGTCGCCAACACCTAGTTCCCACCGTTTACGGCGTGGACTACCAGGGTATCTAATCCTGTTCGCTCCCCACGCTTTCGCTCCTCAGCGTCAGTAATGGCCCAGAGATCCGCCTTCGCCACCGGTGTTCCTCCTGATATCTGCGCATTTCACCGCTACACCAGGAATTCCGATCTCCCCTACCACACTCTAGCTAGCCCGTATCGAATGCAGACCCGGGGTTAAGCCCCGGGCTTTCACACCCGACGTGACAAGCCGCCTACGAGCTCTTTACGCCCAATAATTCCGGACAACGCTTGCGCCCTACGTATTACCGCGGCTGCTGGCACGTAGTTAGCCGGCGCTTCTTCTGCAGGTACCGTCACTTTCGCTTCTTCCCTGCTGAAAGAGGTTTACAACCCGAAGGCCGTCATCCCTCACGCGGCGTCGCTGCATCAGGCTTTCGCCCATTGTGCAATATTCCCCACTGCTGCCTCCCGTAGGAGTCTGGGCCGTGTCTCAGTCCCAGTGTGGCCGGTCGCCCTCTCAGGCCGGCTACCCGTCGTCGCCTTGGTGAGCCACTACCTCACCAACAAGCTGATAGGCCGCGGGCTCATCCTTCACCGCCGGAGCTTTTAACCCACCCGGATGCCCGGGCAGGTGTTATCCGGTATTAGACCCCGTTTCCAGGGCTTGTCCCAGAGTGAAGGGCAGATTGCCCACGTGTTACTCACCCGTTCGCCACTAATCCACCCCGAAGGGCTTCATCGTTCGACTTGCATGTGTTAAGCACGCCGCCAGCGTTCGTCCTGAGCCAGGATCAAACTCTCCGTGAATGTTTTCCCGTAATCGGGACGACACCACGAGAGCGGAACCAAGGAGAGGAATAATCCCCTCGGTTCACAGCGTCCTCGCTGTGCGCCTACCGGACAGTGCCCGGCAGGACTTTTTCAAAGGAACCTCGTCCCAGCCGATCGGCCGGAGACGGGGTATCAACATATCTGGCGTTGATTTTTGGCACGCTGTTGAGTTCTCAAGGAACGGACGCTTCCTTTGTACTCACCCTCTCGGGCTTTCCTCCGGGCGCTTCCCTTCGGTCTTGCTGTCTTGCTTTGTTCTTGCGTTTCCGACTCTATCAGACCGTTTCCCGATCCGATTTCCTCGGTGCTTTCCAGGTTCCCGCTCTCGCGTTTCCCTTTCCGGCGGTTCCGACTTTATCAGAGATTCTGAGTCAGAATTTCCGTCCCGCTCGGGATGGTTCCTGGCACACGGTCGTGCCGGGTTCCCGTTCAGGCGGAGCCGTAAACGTACTGGAGCGGGGCGCCCCGATGCAAATCGAGGGGCCCCGCTCCGGAGTTGGCGCGTGCGAGGGGTCAGACCTCGACGACGACGGGCAGGATCATCGGGCGGCGGCGGTAGTTGTCCGAGACCCACTTGCCCAGCGTGCGGCGGATGAGTTGCTGCATCTGGTGGGGCTCGACCACGCCGTCCTGGGCCGAGCGCTCCAGGACTTCCGTGACCTTCGGGATGACGTCCGCGAAGGCGGAGTCGTCGATGCCCGAACCACGCGCGTGGACGTGGGGGCCGGCGGTGATCTTGCCCGTACTCGAGTCGATCACCACGAAGACCGAGATGATGCCCTCGTCTCCGAGGATCTTGCGGTCCTTGAGCGCCGGCTCGCCCACGTCACCGACCGAGAGGCCGTCGACGTACACGTAACCCGCCTGGACCTTGCCGGAGATCTTGGCCTTGCCCTCGATGAGGTCGACGACGATTCCGTCCTCGGCGATCACGATGCGGTCGTGCGGGATGCCGGTGAGGGCGCCGAGCTCGGCGTTGGCGCGCAGGTGGCGCCATTCACCGTGGACCGGCATCAGGTTCCGCGGCTTGCAGATGTTGTAGAAGTACAGCAGCTCGCCCGCGGAGGCGTGGCCGGAGACGTGCACCTTGGCGTTGCCCTTGTGGACGACGTTGGCGCCCCAGCGAGTGAGACCGTTGATGACGCGGTAGACCGCGTTCTCGTTGCCCGGGATGAGCGACGAGGCCAGGATCACCGTGTCGCCCTGGACGATCCGGATCTGGTGGTCCCGGTTGGCCATCCTCGACAGGGCCGCCATCGGCTCGCCCTGCGAGCCCGTGCACACGAGGACGATCTCGTGGTCCGGGAGGTCGTCGAGCGTCTTGACGTCCACCACGAGGCCCGGCGGGACCTTCAGATAGCCCAGGTCGCGTGCGATGCCCATGTTGCGGACCATCGAGCGGCCGACGAAGGCGACCCGGCGGCCGTACTCGTGGGCCGCGTCCAGGATCTGCTGAATGCGGTGAACGTGGCTGGCGAAGCTCGCCACGATGATCCGCTTGCGGGCGCTGGCGAAGACCGTGCGCAGCGCGTTCGAGATGTCGCGCTCGGGCGGGACGAAGCCCGGAACCTCGGCGTTCGTGGAGTCGGAGAGGAGAAGGTCGATGCCTTCCTCGCTCAGACGTGCGAACGCGTGCAGGTCGGTGAGGCGGTTGTCCAGCGGGAGCTGGTCCATCTTGAAGTCGCCGGTGTGGACGACCATGCCCGCAGGGGTGCGGATGGCGACTGCGAGGGCGTCCGGGATGGAGTGGTTGACCGCCACGAACTCGCAGTCGAACGGGCCGATGCGCTCGCGGTGGCCCTCCGCGACTTCGAGGGTGTACGGGCGGATGCGGTGCTCCTGGAGCTTCGCCTCGATGAGGGCGAGGGTCAGCTTGGAGCCGATCAGCGGAATGTCCGGCTTCTCGCGCAGGAGGAACGGGACAGCGCCGATGTGGTCCTCGTGGCCATGTGTGAGGACGATGCCCTCGATGTCGTCGAGGCGGTCCCTGATGGACGTGAAGTCCGGCAGGATCAGGTCGATTCCGGGCTGCTCCTCCTCGGGGAAGAGCACTCCGCAGTCGACGATCAGCAGTCGGCCGTCGTACTCGAAGACCGTCATGTTCCGGCCGATTTCGCCAAGGCCACCGAGCGGGGTGACCCGCAGACCTCCCTGGGGGAGCTTCGGCGGCGGGCCAAGTTCAGGATGCGGATGACTCAAAAGACTCTCCTCACCACACGCGCCACGTACCTGGCAAGGCACGTGGCGCGCATGACGTTCGTGCAGTAGCAGTTGTCTGTGTGGGGTGCAGGCCCCTGGCCTGCGTTGTCGTGCATATTCAGTTGTGAAGTCTGTATTTAGAGTTCTACCCCGCCGGCGGCAAGATCGATCTTGAGCTGGGCGGTCTCCTCGGGCGACAGCTCGACCATCGGGGCGCGCAGCGGTCCGGCGGGCAGGCCCTGGAGGGCGAGCGCGGCCTTCGTCGTCATGACGCCCTGGGTGCGGAACATGCCGGTGAAGACGGGGAGCAGTTTCTGGTGGATCTCGGTGGCCTTCTGCACGTCTCCCGAGACGTACGCGTCCAGCATGGACCGCAGCTCCGGGGTGACGACGTGGCCGACGACGGAGACGAAGCCGACCGCGCCCACGGAGAGCAGCGGGAGGTTCAGCATGTCGTCGCCGGAGTACCAGGCGAGTCCGGAGCGGGCGATGGCCCAGCTGGCTCGGCCGAGGTCTCCCTTGGCGTCCTTGTTCGCGACGATACGCGGGTGCTCGGCCAGCCGCACGAGCGTTTCGGTGCTGATCGGTACGCCGCTGCGGCCGGGGATGTCGTACAGCATCACGGGCAGCTCGGTCGCGTCGGCGATGGCCGAGAAGTGACGGTACAGGCCCTCCTGTGGGGGCTTGTTGTAGTACGGCGTCACGGTCAGCAGGCCGTGCGCGCCGGCCTTCTCGGCGGCGCGGGCGAGCTCGATGCTGTGGTGGGTGTCGTTCGTGCCGACGCCCGCGACGATGTGGGCACGGTCGCCGACCGCCTCGAGTACGGCTCGTACGAGATCCGATTTCTCCACGTCACTGGTGGTCGGTGACTCACCGGTGGTGCCGTTGATGATCAGGCCGTCGTTGCCTGCGTCCACCAGGTGGGTGGCGAGCCGCTGTGCGCCGTCGAGGTCGAGTGCGCCGTCCGCCGTGAAGGGCGTGACCATGGCGGTGAGGACCCGCCCGAAGGGGGTCTGCGGAGTGGAGGTCGGAGCCATGGGTAACACGCTACTCGCTGCTCAAGGCGTGGTCTGCCCTCGGGGGACACAACAAAGCGTGACAAATGCGGAGCCCGGCACTGCCTGCTCGGGGGTTCAAGCAGTGCCGGGTCCGTTTGATCAGGCTAGATGAACTTCTCGAAATGCCGCAATACGGACACCTCGCTCGGTTGATCCGCACATCTGTGCCGAACGGCGCGCGGGAGCGCGTTACGGCGCCACGCGCCCGTTGGCATTGAAGGCCGCGTAGGTGAGCGGCATGAGCTTGGCCCACTCCGCCTCCATCTTCTCGCCGACCATCTCGATCTCCCGCTGCGGGAAGGACGGGACCTTGGCGAGCTCGTGCTGGGTGCGCAGACCGAGGAAGTGCATCAGGGAGCGTGCGTTGCAGGTGGCGTACATCGAGGAGAAGAGGCCGACGGGGAGGACGGCGCGGGCCACCTCGCGGGCCACACCGGCGGCCAGCATCTCCTGGTACGCCTCGTACGCCTGTCGGTAGGAGTCCTCCATCACGCGGCCCGTGAGCTCCTGCTGCGCCTGGGTGCCCTCGACGAAGACGTACTTGCCGGGGCGGCCCTCCTGGACCAGCTTGCGGGACTCGTCCGGGACGTAGAAGACCGGCTCGAGCTCCCTGTACCTGCCCGACTCCTCGTTGTACGACCAGCCCACGCGGTGCCGCATGAACTCGCGGAAGACGAAGATCGGGGCGCTGATGAAGAAGGTCATCGAGTTGTGCTCGAAGGGGCTGCCGTGCCGGTCCCGCATCAGGTAGTTCAGCAGGCCCTTGGAGCGCTCCGGGTCCTTCTGGAGCTCGTCGAGGGACTGCTCACCGAGGGTCGAGACGCGGGCGGCGAACAGCACGTCCGAGTCGGACGCGGTGTGCTTGACCAGCTCGACGGTGACATCGCTGCGGAAACTGGGCTTGAGGTCGTCGGCGGGGGTGTCGGTCACGGTGCGGAGGGTCCTTCCCATCACATCTCTCGGGCGGCGCCCACTCTACGGGCCGCCACTGACAACGGGGCGTTCGGTGCCGTGCCGCGACATTCGTCGGCGAACTTCAGCGAATTCGGTGATTCCGGGCACCTCTTGGGGCGTTCGCTCGTCTGTATCGGTGACAGCGATTCGTTCGAGCCTCCAGAGGAGAAGCAACCCCCATGTTCCGTCGGCGCGAGCCCGTACCGTTCGCCTTCATCGCAGAAGCCGACCAGTTCCGCAGCAATGTCGCTCCCCCACCCCGCCGACGCTCGTCGGCCGGCGAGATATTCGGCCGCTGGCTCCTGGGCCTCACCGTGGTCGCCGGGCTGGTGGGCGCGCTGATCGTCGGGATGCCGGCCCTGTCGCTCGACCAGTCGTCCGCGACGACCCAGCATTCCGAAGCCTCCAACGGCCGCTGACCCTCCCCCGCTGCCCAGAGGGCATGGGGGCACCCCCATGGCCCCCCAAGGGTGGTGAGCGGGGACCCCGCTCGATAGCCTCACCGGGCACAGCCCATGCGTGGATTGAGTGAGGATCAGTCGTGCCCCTGCCCTTCCTGACGGCGGACCGTGACTTTGACGAGGTGGCGGACGAACTCGCCCTGCCCTTCGACGACCGCGGCCGCTGGCGGCGCCCCTACCGGCCCGGGCCGTGGCGGGTGGCCCTCGCCGCGCTCGTGCTGCTGCTCGCGTCCTACGTGCTCGTCGCGGCCGTGCTCGTCGCGCTCACGGGGAGCCGCTCCGCCGCCCTGCTCTGCTTCGGTGGCTCCGTGCTCGTCATCCTGAGCGCGTTGCGGCTGCTGCGGATGGGCGTCTGGGTGAGTGCGCGGGGGCTGCGCCGCGTGGGCTTCCTGAGCACGAGTACGGCGTCCTGGGAGCAGGTCGTCGCCGTACGCACCGTCCAGCAGCCGGTGCGCTGGCTCGGGCTGCCGCGCACCGTGCAGGGACAGGCGCTGATCCTCGTACGAAAGGGTCGTGCGGCGGACAGCCTGCCGCCGCTGCTCACCTCGCACAACTCCGACTTCCTGGCGCGCACGGAGGCCTTCGACCGAGCGGCGGACGCCGTCGAGGTGTGGGCCGACGAGTACCGGCGGGATTGAGCCCCAGCGGTCGTAGCAAGGCGACGTGGTAGGCCGCCGCAGCAGGGCGAAGGGGCCGGTCCGCACTCCGCGGGCCGGCCCCTTCGACGTCCTTCTCCGCCGTGCCGCTCGTCGCACTTCTCGTGTGCGCCGTGGCTCTCAGGCCTCGGCGGGGGGCCTGCCCTCGCGCAGGGCGATCGCCCGCTGCATCGCCTTGCGGGCGCGCGGGGTGTCGCGGGCGTCGTGGTAGGCGACCGCGAGACGGAACCAGCTGCGCCAGTCGTCCGGGGCGTCCTCGGTCTCGGCCTTGCGCCTGGCGAAGACCTCGTCGGCCGAGTCACGGTCGATACGGCCGCCTGGGGTGCGCTTCAACTCGTCCACGGGCAGGCCGCCCTCGGCGTCGAGCTCGGCGGCGAGCCGGTTGGCCTTGCGGACGAACTGGGTGTTCTTCCACAGGAACCAGATGCCGATGACCGGCAGGATCAGCACCGCGACACCGAAGGTGACGGTGATCAGGGTGCCGTTCTCGATGAGCAGCACGCCTCGGCTGCCGACCAGGACGAAATAGACGACCAGGACGGCTGCCGTGACGGCGTAGGTGATCTTCGCACGCATGTCTGCCGGCTATCTGTTGTACGTCCCTCGGCTCAGCCGAGGTCCAGGAAGTGTTCCAGGCCGAAGGTGAGGCCCGGGGCGGTCACCACGCGGCGGACGCCGAGCAAAATGCCCGGCATGAAGCTGCTGTGGTGGAGGGAGTCGTGGCGGATGGTGAGGGTCTCGCCCTCGCCACCGAGCAGGACCTCCTGGTGGGCGAGGAGCCCGCGCAGGCGGACCGCGTGCACCGGGACGCCGTCGACGTTCGCGCCGCGGGCGCCGTCCAGGGCAGTCGCCGTGGCGTCCGGCTGCGGGGCGCTGCCCGCGCGCTCCCGGGCCGCGGCGATGAGCTGGGCGGTGCGCGTGGCGGTGCCGCTGGGGGCGTCCACCTTGTTCGGGTGGTGCAGCTCGACGACCTCGACGGACTCGAAGTACGGCGCGGCGACCTCGGCGAACTTCATGGTCAGTACGGCCCCGATGGAGAAGTTGGGCGCGATGAGCACGCCCGTCTCCGGGGACGCGGTCAGTGCGGTGTTGAGCTGCGCGAGCCGCTCGTCGGTCCAGCCGGTCGTGCCGACCACGGCGTGGATGCCGTGCCGGATGCAGAAGTCGAGGTTGGCCATCACCGAGGCCGGGGTCGTCAGTTCGACCACCACCTGGGTGCCGCTGGCGACCAGCGCCTCCAGCCCGTCGCCGCGGCCCAGCGCGGCCACCAGCTCCAGGTCCTCGGCGGCCTCGACGGCTCGTACCGCCTCGGCCCCGATCCGGCCCTTGGCACCGAGGACCGCCACGCGCAGCTTGCTCATTGCTTCGTTCCTTACCGAGACGGGAATTACGCGACCGCGTCGTGCAGACGGGAGGCCTGCTTGTCCTTGAGCGGGCCGATGACAGACAGCGAGGGCCGCTGTCCCAGGATGTCGCGGGCGACCGAACGGACCTCGTCCGGGGTGACCGACGCTATCCGGACCAGCATGTCGTCGACGGACATCTGCTCGCCCCAGCACAGCTCGCTCTTGCCGATACGGTTCATCAGCGCGCCGGTGTCCTCCAGGCCGAGGACGGTGGAGCCCTGGAGCTGACCGATGGCGCGCCCGATCTCGTCGTCCGAGAGGCCGTGCTCGGCGACGTGGTCGAGTTCGTCGCGGCAGATCTTGAGCACGTCGTGGACCTGGCTCGGCCTGCAGCCCGCGTACACGCCGAAGAGGCCGCAGTCGGCGAAGCCCGAGGTGTACGAGTACACGCTGTAGGCCAGGCCGCGCTTCTCGCGGACCTCCTGGAAGAGGCGGGAGGACATGCCACCGCCCAGGGCGGTGTTCAGGACGCCCAGGGCCCAGCGGCGCTCGTCGGTGCGGGCGAGGCCCGGCATGCCGAGGACGACGTGGGCCTGCTCGGTCTTGCGGCCGAGGAGCTCGACGCGGCCCGCGGTGCGAATGGCACGGCGGCCGTCGCGCGGGGCGATCGGCTCGGCGGCGCTCTCCTTGAGGGCGCCGGCCTTCTCGAAAGCGGCGCGGACCTGGCGTACGACCTTGTTGTGGTCGACGTTGCCCGCGCAGGCGACCACGAGGTGCGTCGGGTCGTAGTGCTTCTTGTAGAAGCGGCGGATGCGGTCGGCGCCGAGCGCGTTGACCGTGTCGACCGTGCCGAGGACCGGGCGGCCGAGGGGGGTGTCGCCGAGCATGGTGTGCGCGAACAGGTCGTGCACACAGTCGCCCGGGTCGTCCTCGGTCATCGCGATCTCTTCGAGGATCACACCGCGCTCGGCGTCCACGTCGCCCTGCTCGATCAGCGAGCCGGTGAGCATGTCGCACACGACGTCGATGGCGAGCGGGAGGTCGGTGTCGAGCACGCGCGCGTAGTAGCACGTGTACTCCTTGGCCGTGAACGCGTTCATCTCGCCGCCGACCGCGTCGATGGCGGAGGAGATGTCCAGGGCGCTGCGCCGGGAGGTGCCCTTGAAGAGCAGGTGCTCCAGGTAGTGCGTGGCGCCGTTCAGCGTCGGCGTCTCGTCGCGGGAGCCGACGTGCGCCCAGATCCCGAAGGTGGCCGAGCGTACGGAGGGGAGGGTCTCGGTGACGATGCGCAGGCCGCCGGGGAGGGTGGTCTTACGGACCGTACCGATGCCGTTCTCGCCCTTGATGAGGGTTTGGGTACGGGCGACGGCCCGCGCCTCCGAAGAGGTGCGGGCCGTCGCCGTGGAGCTACGAGACGTCACTGGTCGGTGTCGTCCTTCTTGTCGTCGTCGCCTTCGCCCTCGATCACGGGGATGAGGGAGAGCTTGCCGCGGGAGTCGATCTCGGCGATCTCGACCTGGACCTTCTGGCCCACACCGAGGACGTCCTCGACGTTCTCCACGCGCTTGCCGCCGGCGAGCTTGCGGATCTGCGAGATGTGCAGCAGACCGTCCTTGCCCGGGAGCAGCGACACGAACGCGCCGAAGGTCGTCGTCTTCACGACGGTGCCCAGGTAGCGCTCGCCGACCTCCGGCATGGTCGGGTTGGCGATGCCGTTGATCGTGGCACGGGCGGCCTCGGCGGCCGGGCCGTCGGCGGCACCGATGTAGATGGTGCCGTCGTCCTCGATCGTGATCTCGGCGCCGGTGTCCTCCTGGATCTGGTTGATCATCTTGCCCTTGGGGCCGATGACCTCACCGATCTTGTCCACGGGGATCTTGACGGTGATGATCCGCGGGGCGTTCGGGGACATCTCGTCCGGCGTGTCGATCGCTTCCATCATCACGTCGAGGATGTGGAGGCGGGCGTCACGGGCCTGCTTGAGGGCCGCGGCCAGGACGGAGGCCGGGATGCCGTCCAGCTTGGTGTCGAGCTGGAGGGCGGTCACGAACTCCTTGGTGCCGGCGACCTTGAAGTCCATGTCGCCGAAGGCGTCCTCCGCACCGAGGATGTCGGTGAGGGCGACGTAGTGCGTCTGGCCCTCGATCTCCTGGGAGATCAGACCCATGGCGATACCGGCGACGGGGGCCTTCAGCGGCACACCGGCGTTCAGCAGCGACATGGTGGAGGCGCAGACCGAGCCCATGGAGGTCGAGCCGTTGGAGCCGAGGGCCTCGGACACCTGACGGATCGCGTAGGGGAACTCCTCGCGGGTCGGCAGGACCGGCACGATCGCGCGCTCGGCGAGCGCGCCGTGGCCGATCTCGCGGCGCTTCGGGGAGCCCACGCGGCCCGTCTCACCGACGGAGTACGGCGGGAAGTTGTAGTTGTGCATGTAGCGCTTGCGGGTCACCGGGGAGAGGGTGTCCAGCTGCTGCTCCATGCGGAGCATGTTGAGGGTGGTGACGCCCAGGATCTGGGTCTCGCCACGCTCGAACAGCGCCGAGCCGTGCACGCGCGGGATGGCCTCGACCTCGGCGGCGAGCGTACGGATGTCCGTGACGCCGCGGCCGTCGATACGGACCTTGTCCTTGATGACGCGCTCGCGGACCAGCTTCTTGGTCAGCGCGCGGTACGCGGCGGAGATCTCCTTCTCGCGACCCTCGAACTGCGGGAGCAGCTTCTCGGCGGCGATCTCCTTGACGCGGTCCAGCTCGGCCTCGCGGTCCTGCTTGCCGGCGATGGTGAGCGCCTGGGCGAGCTCGCTCTTGACCGCGGCGGTCAGGGCCTCGAGGACGTCGTCCTCGTAGTCGAGGAAGATCGGGAACTCGGCGGTCGGCTTCGCGGCCTTCGCGGCGAGGTCCGACTGCGCCTTGCACAGGACCTTGATGAAGGGCTTCGCGGCGTCGAGGCCGGAGGCCACGACCTCCTCGGTCGGCGCCTCGGCGCCACCCTTGACCAGCTGGATGGTCTTGTCAGTGGCCTCGGCCTCGACCATCATGATCGCGACGTCGCCGTCCTCCAGGACGCGACCGGCGACGACCATGTCGAAGACGGCGTCCTCGAGCTCGGTGTGCGTCGGGAACGCGACCCACTGGCCGTTGATCAGCGCGACGCGGACGCCGCCGACCGGCCCGGAGAAGGGCAGACCGGCCAGCTGTGTGGACGCGGAGGCGGCGTTGATCGCCACGACGTCGTACAGGTGGTCGGGGTTGAGGGCCATGATCGTGGCGACGACCTGGATCTCGTTGCGCAGGCCCTTCTTGAAGGACGGGCGCAGCGGGCGGTCGATCAGACGGCAGGTGAGGACGGCGTCCTCGGAGGGACGGCCTTCGCGGCGGAAGAAGCTGCCGGGGATCTTGCCGGCGGCGTACATCCGCTCCTCGACGTCCACCGTGAGGGGGAAGAAGTCGAGATTGTCCTTGGGCTTCTTGGAAGCACTGGTGGCCGACAGCACCATGGTGTCGTCGTCCAGGTACGCCACGGCGGAGCCGGCGGCCTGCTTGGCCAGGCGGCCCGTCTCGAAGCGGATGGTGCGGGTGCCGAAGGAACCGTTGTCGATAACGGCCTCGGCGTAGTGGGTCTCGTTCTCCACTAGCGTTTTCTCCTCGTCTTCGTCCCGTCCTGCCCGTGTGGCAGGGGGACGGTGGCGGAGAGGCGCTCCGTCTGGTGCGGGCCGGTCTTCGATCGAAGCACCCGGGATCTCATTCCCCGGGGGCCACTACCGAGGACCGGCGGCGGTGCGGTGCGCGTCTCCTCGTTCGTTGACGTGACGGTCCCTACCCGGCGGGTACGGAGTCATCACGCTGTGTCGTACGTGCTGTGTCCTGCGTATTGCGTTGTGCTACCACACTACAAAGCGTCGGTGACACTCCGCACGTACAGAGACGTACGGCAGTGCTTGCGGCAATGCTCACGGCAGCGGCACGTACAGCAAAAGGAGCGGCTCCCAAGAGGTGGGAACCGCTCCCTTCACGGCGTCTTACTTGGCGCCCGCCGCACCGCGGCGGATGCCCAGGCGGTCGACCAGCGCACGGAAGCGCTGGATGTCCTTCTTGGCCAGGTACTGCAGCAGCCGGCGGCGCTGACCGACCAGGATCAGCAGACCACGACGGGAGTGGTGGTCGTGCTTGTGGGTCTTGAGGTGCTCGGTCAGGTCCGAGATGCGGCGCGAGAGCATGGCGACCTGGACCTCGGGGGAGCCGGTGTCGCCCTCCTTCTGACCGAACTCGCTGATGATCTGCTTCTTCGTAGCGGCGTCGAGCGACACGCGTACTCCTCGTAGTCTCTGAGTAGCCACCGAGTGCCCCTGGTCCACATCTCAGGGGAGCTTCCGTTACTCGGGAGGCGGGGATCCGCTGGGCGCGGCCTCCAGAGCGATGGGCTCCGGGGGTGCGTACACAAACGGCCGTCACACAGCGTACCAGCCTGGCCGGATGCGTCTGTCCGGGTCCCCGAACCTGCCTGGTGACGCGGACGTGGCCACTAGGGTGACCGCACAGGTCATTCGTACGTGGGGAAGGGGCCGCTTGAACATGGCCGAGGCAGCGGACGCAGCGGGCGTAGCGGACAAGGACATCGCGGCGGAGACGGACGCCGACGTCAAGGCGCGCAAGGAGCGGGAGAAGGACGAGCTCTACGCCCTGGACATCTCCGACGTCGAATGGCACAGCGCGCCGGGCACGGAGGAACACGAGGAGCGGGTCGAGATCGCGTACCTGCCCGAGGGCGCGGTGGCCATGCGTTCGTCCCTCGACCCGGAGACGGTCCTGCGGTACACGGAGGCGGAGTGGCGGGCCTTTGTGCTGGGGGCGCGGGACGGGGAGTTCGATCTGGAGCCGGCGCCGCACAACGGGGGGCTCGCGACGCAGTAGGCGATGTGCTCAGGGACGAAGACGGGGAGGGCGGTCGGCTTGTGAGCCGACCGCCCTCCCCGTTCTCGGCTCGGTGATCAGCTGGTCATGGACCGGGCTGCGCCGTACACGTCGAAGACGGCGAGGGCCAGCGGAATCAGGGTGAGCAGTACGAAGCCTTCGGCGATTTCCAGGAAGCGGCCCCAGAACGGGGTGAGGCCGCCGCGCGGCAGGATCAGGCCGAGTGCGGTGACCAGCGCTGCCGCCGCCGCGATCGCCGCGACGAGCCAGATCGTGCGGATGTCGAGGTCCGCACGGTCGCCGGTGAGGGCGTCGCGCACCAGAGCGTGCGGCGGGTTGAGCGCCAGGCCGAGGCCGAGCAGGACGAGGGCGCCGAGACCTGCGGCCAGGACGGGCGCGACCTGGGTGGTGTACCGGAAGAGGTGGGCGCGCATCAGCATGGCGACGCCGGTGGCGAAGGCGAGCAGCTGCCCCCAGACGTTGTCGGAGAAGCCGAGCACCGCCGAGGCGCCGACGGCCAGCAGCGCGCAGCCGCCCACCAGCCCGACGAGGAGTTCGTGGCCGCGGCGGGCCTGCGCCTCGATGCGTTCGGCGTCGACCGGCTCCGGCGGGGCGGGATCGGCACCGTACGCGCTGCGCGGAGCGGCGTTCGGCGGGTCGAAGCCGATCGGCAGCCGGGCGAAGCGCATGGACATGCCCGGCAGGAAGGCCAGCGCTCCCACGGCGACGGGCGCGCACAGCGCGGCGATCTCGGTGGGCGTCCAGTGCACGAGCAGTGCCACGAACACCACGACCAGGGCGACGGCAGAGGCGAACACGAAGGCGACGAACGGGCCGTCCCCACGCGGCGAGCACAGGGTGAGGACCACCGAGGCCACCAGCACCGCGGCGCAGGCGAGCAGGAACTGCAGCTTGCCGATGCCCTCGCCGCCCGCCAGTGACAGCAGCCCGGAGCCTGCCACGCCCACGTTCGAGAGCGCGCCGAGTCCCAGCGCGACGGCGGAGGCCCGGTCGTCGTAGATCCGTGCACGGATCGCGGCAAGGACGACGAGGAGTACACCGGTGACGCCCGCGAGGATGCCGGGCAGGCTGTGCATGTCGTGGCGCGGATCGGCGGTCCAGGCAACGAAGGCGAGCAGCGTCGGCAGGACACCGCCGCCGACGAGCCCCGCGGCGCGCGTCAGGTCGCCGCTCCACAGAGTGCGTTCACGGGTGACCGCGGATGCGACCGCCTCTGACACGTCGTCGAAGACGGCGGGGGGCAGCGACTCGGAGAAGGGGCGCAGGGTGAGGAGTTCGCCGTCGAGAATCCGCTGCGCGGCGAACGACCGCGAGCTGTCGAGGACCGCGCCGTCGCGGCGTACGAGGTGGTAACCGACCGGAGCGCCCTGGGCGGGACTCTGCTGGGAGAGCCTGAGGATCTCCGGATAGATGTCGGCGACCGGGATGTCGTCGGGCAGCGCCACGTCGATCCGGCTGTCGGGCGCGACGATGGTGACCCGGCAGAAGCCGAGGCCCGTGCCCGCCCCGTGAGGGGCTCCGGGTCCCGGCCCTCCGGCTCCGGTGGTTGTCGCGGAGGCCGTCATGCTCACCTGCTGCTCCCCCTCAATGATGGTCCTGCGTCTGGGATCTCGGTCATGCTCTTGCGTCTGCGTCGGTTCCGCGGCCGCGACGGCGCCGCGACTGCGATGGTTCTGGGGCCACGGTGTGAAGGTCCTGCGTCTCTTTGTCCGGACCACTCGGCCAACGGTGCGGCAAGGCGGCGGAAAGAGGTCCGTGCGGCGGGTTCTTGGGTTCCGCACACCACCACATCGCACGGAATGCCCTGTTTTTCCAGCCCTGTTCGCGTGTGCTCAGGCGAACATCCGGCACCCTACCGCCCACCCGTCTCCCATGAAGTCAGTAGTAAGTCAGTAGGATCACGCGGCGGCCTGCGTCCGCCTGACACGGGGCGGCGGGCGGAAGACCCTGGGGCCGGCAAGGGAATTGGTGAGCAGTGAGCCAAATCATCGTCAAGCGCCCACCTCGGGCGCTGCCGTCCGAAGTGCCCACGGAAGAGGTCGTCCTGCAGCCACCGCCGGAGCTTCCGCGCGGGCATCAGGAAAGCGTCCTCATGCAGCTGCTGCCGACGCTCGGCATGGGCGGCTCGGTGGTCTTCTTCTTCACGAACGGGCAGCCGTTCATGAAGATCATGGGCATGGTGATGATCGCGTCGACGGTGGCCATGTCCATCGCGATGGTGGTCCGCTTCCGTCGCGGCTCCCAGGGCCAGCTCGCGGACATGCGCCGCGACTATCTGAGCTATTTGTCGCAGACCCGACGCACGGCCCTGGACACGGGGAAGGCGCAGCGCGACGCCCAGTACTACCTGCACCCCTCCCCCGAGCAGCTGTGGGCGCTGGTCGCCGAGGGCAGCCGGGTGTGGGAACGGCGGCCGGGGGACGAGGACTTCGCCCAGGTGCGCATCGGCCTCGGTCCGCAGTCGCTGGCCACCCCGCTGGTCTCCCCCGAGACAGGTCCGGTCGAACAGCTGGAGCCGCTGACCGCAGGCGCGATGCAGCGTTTCGTGGCCACCCACGGCGTCCTGGACGCGCTGCCGATGGCAGTCTCGCTGCGCGCCTTCTACCACGTCACGGTCAGTGGTGAACCGCAGTCCGTGCGTGCCTCGGCGCGCGCTCTGACAGGTTCCCTGGCCTCGCTGCACTCGCCCGAGGACCTGACCATCGTGGTCGCCGCCGGGCGTGAGGAGCTCTCGCACTGGGAGTGGGCCAAGTGGCTGCCGCACGTGCAGCTCTCCGACGCGGTGGACGGCGCGGGCAGCCGCCGGCTGATCGGCAGTGACTCGCGCGAGCTGGAACAGCTGCTGGCCACCCGGCTGACAGGGCGCCCGCGCTTCCATCCGAACGCCGCTCCGCTCCCGGACGAACCGCACATCGTCGTCGTACTCGATGGCCTGTCGCTGCCGCCGGACTCCGTCCTGGCCACCCCCGAGGGACTGCAGGGGGTGACGGTCGTCGAGGTCGTCCCCGGCGACTTGTCCGGAGCCCGCGGTGACCTCTCCATCGTCGTGCAGCCGCACGCGCTGCATCTGGAGTCCGGGCACGGCATCGTCTACGAGGGCACACCGGACGCCCTCTCGTACGAGTCCGCGGAGGCGCTGGCGCGGCAGCTGGCGCCGCTGCGCGTGGCCTCGGGCGGAGACGACGACGAACCGCTGCTCGCCAACCTGGAGTTCACGGATCTGCTGAACCTCGGAGACGCGGCCTCGGTGGACACCAAGCGCACCTGGCGGGCGCGTTCGCTCGCCGAACGGCTGCGCGTGCCGATCGGTGTCGGCGAGGACGGGCGGCCCGTAATGCTGGACCTCAAGGAGGCCGCGCAGGAGGGCATGGGCCCGCACGGGCTGTGCGTGGGCGCGACGGGTTCGGGCAAGTCCGAGCTGCTGCGCACGCTGGTGCTGGGTCTGGCAGTGACGCACTCGTCGGAGACGCTGAACTTCGTCCTCGCGGACTTCAAGGGTGGTGCCACCTTTGCCGGGATGGCGCAGATGCCCCACGTGGCAGCCGTGATCACCAACCTGGCGGACGACCTGACGCTGGTCGACCGCATGGGCGACTCCATCCGCGGTGAGCTCAACCGCCGCCAGGAGATGCTGCGCGACGCGGGCAACTACGCGAACATCCACGACTACGAGAAGGCGCGGGCGGCCGGGGCACCGCTCCAGCCGATCCCGTCCCTCGTCCTGGTGATCGACGAGTTCAGTGAGCTGCTGACCGCCAAGCCGGACTTCATCGAGATGTTCGTGCAGATCGGCCGCATCGGCCGTTCGCTGGGCGTGCATCTGCTGCTGGCCTCGCAGCGCTTGGAGGAGGGCCGACTGCGCGGTCTGGAGACGTACCTCTCGTACCGGATCGGCCTGCGGACGTTCTCCGCCGCCGAGTCGCGTGCGGCACTGGGCGTCCCCGACGCGTACGAACTGCCGAACGTGCCCGGTTCCGGCTTCCTGAAGTTCGGCACCGACGAGATGGTGCGTTTCAAGGCGGCGTACGTCTCCGGGGTGTACCGCACGGGTCCGACCCGGTCCTCGCTCGGCGGCGCGCTGCCGGTGGACCGGCGGCCGGTGCTGTTCACCGCGGCGGAGGTGCCGGTGCGGTACGTCGCGGTGCCCCAGCAGCGCGAGGAGACGCCGGAGACGGACGACGCCCTGGCCGACACCGTGCTCGACGTGATCGTGCGCCGTCTGGAGGCGCAGGGCCCGGCGGCTCATCAGGTGTGGCTGCCGCCGCTGGACAGCCCGCCGTCACTGGACGGGCTGCTCCCGGGACTGGCCGCGGTGCAGGGGCGCGGGCTCACCCAGCCCGGCTACGAGGGGGCAGGACGGCTCGTCGTACCCGTCGGTCTCGTCGACAAGCCGTACGAGCAGCGTCGCGACCCGCTGTGGGTCGACTTCTCGGGCGCGGCCGGCCATATGCAGATCGTCGGCGGCCCGCAGTCCGGCAAGTCGACGCTGCTGCGCAGCCTGATCGCCTCCTTCGCCCTCACCCACACCCCGCACGAGGTGCAGTTCTACGGCCTCGACTTCGGCGGTGGCGGCATGGCGGCCGTGGCCGGACTGCCGCACGTCGGCGGGGTGGCCTCGCGCCTCGACCCGGAGAAGGTGCGGCGTACGGTCGCCGAGGTGTACGGCGTCATGACGCGCCGCGAGGAGTACTTCCGCTCCTCCGGCATCTCGTCGATCGCCGAGTTCCGCACGAAGCGGGCGCGCGGCCAGATCTCCGTGACCGACCAGCCGTGGGGTGACGTCTTCCTGGTCATCGACGGCTGGGGCAACTTCCGTGCGGACTACGAGGCCGTGGAGGGCGTCGTCCTGGACATCGCCGCACGGGGCCTCGGCTACGGCATCCACCTCGTCCTGACCGCGTCCAGGTCGATGGAGGTCCGGGCGAACCTCAAGGACCACCTGATGAACCGCCTGGAGCTGCGCCTCGGCGACACGATGGACTCCGAGCTGGACCGCAAGGTGGCGGTGAACGTCCCCACGGGCGTGCCCGGCCGCGGCCAGGCGCCGGGGAAGCTGCACTTCATGGGCGCCGTTCCGCGCATCGACGGTCTGACGTCGGACACGGACCTCGCCGACGCGACGGCGGCGCTGGCGACGGAGGTGTCCCGCCACTGGCAGGCGCCCGGCGCCCCCGAAGTCCGGCTGCTCCCGCGCGAGTTCCCGGCGCAGCAGCTGCCTCCGGGCGACCATTCCCCGCAGCGCGGCGTGGCCTTCGCGCTCGACGAGGACAACCTCGAACCCGTCTTCGTCGACTTCGAGCAGGACCCGTTCTTCCTCGTCTTCGGAGAGAGCGAGTCGGGCAAGTCGAACCTGCTGCGCCTGCTGATCAAGCAGCTGACCGAGCGCTACTCGGGCGACGACTGCAAGCTGTTCGTGGTCGACAACCGGCGCTCACTGCTGGACGTCACACCGTCCACGCACCTCGCCGAATACATCCCCATGTCCAACGCCATGGACCACCACATGAGCGCGCTGGCGGAGCTGATGCAACGCCGGACACCCACGGCGGACGTGACCGCACAGCAGCTACGGGAGCGGAGCTGGTGGCGCGGCCCGACGGTGTACGTCGTGGTCGACGACTACGACCTCGTGTCCACGTCGAGCGGGAACCCGCTGGGCGGTCTGACAGAACTGCTTCCGTTCGCACGGGATGTGGGCGTGCGGTTCATCATCGCCCGGTCGAGTGCCGGCGCGGGGCGCGCTGCGTACGAGCCGTTCATGCAGCGGATGAGGGAGCTGGGTGCGCAGGGTGTGGTGCTCGCCGGCGATCCGGGCGAGGGCGACGTCCTGGGCGGGGTGCGGCCTCGGGCGATGCCTGCGGGGCGGGGCGTCTTTGTCTCTCGTAGGCGGGGAAAGCCGTTGGTTCAGACCGGGTTGATGAGTGTGGAGTACTGATGAAGTACACGCGAAAGTCTTCGCACTCGACAGCTCTGAGGCGACACATCTGTTCCATTGGTACGTTGAAGTAGCCCGGCGGCAGTCGGTCCGACGGCCGCGTTCACGGGAAGCAACGGGGAGGATTCGGACGTGGCTTGGGACGAATGGGAGCAGCTGAAGAACCAGGCAGCGCAGAAACCGTCCGCGCACATGCAACTCAATCAGCTGCCGGCCGACGGTGGCGGTGGCAGCACCCCGCAGGGTGATCTGACCGTTGACCAAAAGGATCTCGCCGCGATCGGCGACCGGGCCTTCAAGCTGTGGGAAGACTTGGGCCGTTATGGGCGTGACGCCTGGTCCAGCAGCCAGACTGCGGCGTCGGATCTCAAGACCCAGGGATTCAAACTGGGTGGGGCAGTCGACCGCGTACAGAGCCGCTGGGAAGAACAACTGACGTCGCTCCTCGACGCGTGTGCCCATATCTCCAACCATATGGACTTCACGAAGAAGGCCCATCAGGGCGACGAGTACTACATCGGCGGCCAGATCAGCAGCATCTCCACGCTCGACAAGGGCTTCGACGGGGGGAAGGGTCACTGATGGATCTGGATACGCTCCGTTTCGGGAGCTTCGCGTCGCTCGGTACTGCCATAGCCGACTGGACTCGGGTTGTGGGGAACCTGGAGACCCTTGAGAAGAACGCTCGTGAAGGACTCAAAGGCCTTGCGGACAAAGCCAATTGGGCCGGCGTGAACGCCACTGTTTCGCGCGAGTTCATCACCAAGACGGCGGGCGAGTTCACTGACGCCCACACCGAGGCCAGCACCATCCGTAACATCCTCAAGGACACCCACGAGGAGCTCGTCAGCTACCACGAGCAGCTCAACGAGGCGTTATCACGCGGGCTCAAGAAGAACCTGACAGTGATGGACACCGGCAACGGCTCCTTCACCGTCACCATGAACATCCATCCCGATCGCGCTGCCAAGGGAACCACGGTCCCTGATCACAGCGAACAGGATGTGACCGAGCTGCGCGATGACGTCCAGCGCATTCTCGGCAGAGCCACGCACAGCGACGAGACCGCGTCCGAGGCGCTTCGCGCAATCGTCGAGCAGGCCGAGTACGGGTTCTCCGGCGCCTCGTACGGCGACAGGGATTCTGCGACCAAGGCCCTGGAGGACGCCGAGAAGTACGCGAACCTCATCAAGAACAAGGGAGATTCAATGTCTCCCCAGGAATTTGATGAACTCAACCGGAATCTCGCCGGCTACAAGAACGACCCTCTCTTTCAGGAGAGGTTCGCCACCACCCTCGGCCCGAAAGGGACGTTGGATTTCTGGGCCGACCTCTCCGACCCCTCGGACGGCGGCGATCTGCAGCGGGCGCGCCTCGATCAGCTCGGCGAGTTCCAAAAGAATCTCAGTCTCACTCTCGCAGGAGCGACACAGTCGGATTCCCCTGCGATGCGGCACTGGGAGAACGACATGGTCCAGCTGGGTGACGATCCCATCCAGACCCGTGGAACACAGGTCTACGGTTTCCAGCTGATGAGCAACCTTATGCGGGTCGGGGATTACAATGACGCGTTCTTGAACAAGTACGGTGACGCCCTGGTGTCAACCGAGAAGAAGATGAAGCTGCCGGACCACTACTGGAACGGTGGCGTGGGCGGACCTCCCATGCCCAAGACGAACTTCATGGGCGACGAGTTCGGCCGGGATCCTATGACCGGATTCATGACAGCTCTCTCGAACAGCCCCGACGCCGCCACCGACTTCTTCAACAGGACCGAGCCCCAGGACAACGCTGAATGGGTCCTCAAGGATCGCCCCACATTCGACGACACCCCGCTGAACAGCCACGACGGAAACCAGTCGCGTGACGCGACAGGGAATGCCCTCGTCGCCGCGACCACGGGCGTCAACCCCAACGACCCCCACGCCGTTCCCGTGGAGCACACGGCCGAGAACCGGCACGTCCTCGATCGCTCACTGAAGATCATCTCGGGTGTGGGCGACGACTTCGCTCCCGAGATGCGTGATGACATGGCCAAAGTGCTGGTGAACTACGGCGACGAGGTCAATCACACCGCAAGTTCCCTCGCAGACGATCACAGCGACCCAAGACAGCTCGATCGACATCAGCTGTTGGAAGTGACAAAGCAGGTGTCACGTGATCAGAACGCCTACGGCATACTCAACGACGGCCTGAACCGGGAGATGGTGCGCGACATCTACGCGGACCATCCGAGCGATCCGAAGGAAACGCTGCTCCGGGCAGGGCACACCGTCGGCTTCCTCGAAGAAGCCCGCTATCAGGCCTTGAAGACAGACAAGCACGACCCTTCATGGGACGCCAAGTGGCTGTATCACGGCTTCGGTGGTGCCGTGAACTTCATCCCGGTTGTCGGTGATGCCGCGCAGCGAGGCGTCGACGCCCTTGCCTACCAATGGCAATTGGACGAGCAAGCACGCATCAACGAGGAGACGGCCCGACAGAACGGCGAAGTCTTCACCGCACGGGAGAACCAACTGCAGAAACTGGCCGACCTGTGGATGGACGCCAACCCGAACCACGACAACAACAACAGATACACGATCACATCCGAGATCAACGGCGCCGCCTTCGACGGCAATGGCCGTGCTCAGGGACTGGCAGGCGACCAGTGAACAACGGTACTTCTCTGCTTCCGGGTCGGCTCGCGGTACATACGGGAGGATCGCGGCGCCGTACGCGAAGTGCCGCTGCCGCTGTGACCGTAGTCCTTCTGGCGGCGACAGCTTGTTCGGGATCTCGCGACTACGCGGTCCCGGACAAGGCATGCGGTGTGACCGTCGATTCCGACTCGCTGTCTCCCCTCCTGCCGAACGGGAAGAAAATCACCCAAAAGTCATACGACGCCGGCCCGGAGAGTCCACGTTGCCGTCTACTGGTGGACCAGAACCTGGTCGTCTATCTCTCGGGAGATGTCGTTGCCGGCGACATCGATCCCATCAAGGTCCAGGATCAGGCACTCGTACGCCTTGGGAATCCCGCCACTGCCGACATCGGCGACGAGGCCGTGATCGCCGACCGCGGAGCGATGGCGGTCGCCAGCTGCACCTACAAGGGAAAGCGGCAAAAGTTCGCCGTACTGATCCAGCTTCAGAAGAACGTTCCCGAGAAGACTTCGGAACGGCGCAATGCCCTGCGCTCCTTCCTCCGCTCTTATTTCCCGAAGGCCATGGAGAAGCAGGGGTGCAAGTAGCACAGCGCTATGCAGCGCCGCGCCCCCACGGCTGACGTCACCGCACAGGAGCTGCGGGAGGGCGGCTGGTGGCGAGGTCTGACGGTGTACGTCGTCGACGACGACTACGACCTGGTGTCCCCGTCGAGCGGGAACCTCCTGGGCGGCCCTACCGAGCTTCCACCGTTCGCACGGGCACAGGTCAGGAAGGCGCCGCCGCACCATGGCCGGGTGCAGGCCGACGACGTCAAGACTCACTCACCTGGGTGTCACTGCAGGTCACAGTAATTCGCCGTGGCCAAAGGACCCATCTCGGCTGTGTCCGTGTGAGCGCCCGTGGGTGCCGCTGTGGGCGTCAGCGATAACGGATGACGTGCAGACCACGGATTCCGACCTGGTCGAACGCCACGGCAGAATCCGTGGAACCGTCGACCAGCATCACGCCCTGCGCCGTGTGCACCGCGTTCAGCAGCCGGCCGACGGACTCCCGGCCGCGCGCGTCGACTCGACGGACCCAGATCACGGCTCGGGCTTCGACCGGGAAACCCGAGAGTTCGTCCATCACCGTTGCCCAGTCCGCGTGTTCGGTCGCGGAGAGCACGGGCCCCAGGCCGGACAGCGTGGGTTCGAACCATGCCGCGTAACCGGGAGGCGGCGAGACGGGGAATCCCGCGGATCCGGGAGTCTCGCCGGCATCCCAGCGTTGCAGCCAGGTCCATGGGTCTGAGTTGGGAAGGCCGAACGGAGCAGCAGCTTCCCTGGGTACGACCAGCGCGGCGTCGAGCATGGCGTCCTGCCGGCGTCCGTCGCGCAGATAGCGTTTTGTGTTGCACGCGAAGACCCAGCCGCGCCGGATCTCGTCCTGCGGTGCGGGATCGACCAGTTCGACTTCTCCGTGATATGCCTGGTGCAGCCAGAGCTGCGCCTTGCGGAGCGCGGACGGGTAGTCGTATGCCTCCGCTTCCCAGGGCCGGCGCGGGGGGTGTGCCCGAGGCACGGCTCGCATGAGGACCAACTCGCGCAGCGCGGACCGCTCGAGCTTGGCCAGACCCCCTACCTGGGCGTCCAGGAACACGACCTGGCCCTTGTGGTTGTGCGCGTACAGCAGATTGCCGGTCGCCTCGGCGCCGCCCAGTTCCCGGCGGACCCAGACCAGACCTCGGGTGTCCGGGCCCGGTTCGGCCACCGCCCTGATCACCGAGTCCCAGTCGCTCACTGCCACCTGCTCGAAGGCCGGGAAGTAGCGCCGCGTGAGCCTGGCCCACCAGCCGGGGGCCTCGTCGGACGGCTGCCAGGGCAACGGGGTCGACTGAGCGCCGTCAATGGCGGAGTGCACGGTCACCACGCAACCGCGCGCGTTGATCCTGCGGGCCTGGTCGGCGACCCTCGCGGCCGCTTTCTGCTGGCCGGCCGGGTCCAGGTCCGCGAGGGGATCGCTGGCCGACGGGTGGAACGGCGAACTCCCGTCCTTCGGGACCACGACCGAGGCCGCCAGCATGGGCGTGGCGGGGTAGCCCGGCTGGTTCAGGGTGCGGCAGGCGAACATCCAGGCGGTGGAGGTCTCGTGCACCGGATGGGGGACGGACAGTTCGACGAGGCCGCGGTAGGTGTGGGCCAGCCAGGCCGCGGCCCGCTGGTCGGGGCGGTCCATGTCAGTAGCCCCCGGAGCGCCGGTCGGCGTTCGGCCAGTCGCCCACCTCGCGTCGGCGCATGTACTCGGCCACTGGAAGTGCGGTCGGCGGCCAATGCGCCGCCTCACCATGGTGTGGCACGACGACGACGGAGGTGAACGGCGCATCCACGGGATTCCCCGTCTCGAGGTGCTCCTTCCAGTCGAACCGAATGGCCCAGCCGAAGCCGTACTCCTCGCACTTGTCCGGGAGCATCACCAAGGAAGCCACCTTGTCCGGATACATCGCCTTGACGAATACGGCGGCCAATTCGACTGCTTCGGACTTGCTCAACATTTACTTGACTCCGTCGCGATATGGAATATGGCCGATCGACGACACATTCTTTTCGAGTACTCCCAGGGTCCCGGACTGGCCGTCGAGGAAAACCACTCCGTGCGGGGTGTTCACCGCGTTGAACACATGCGCCGAACCATCGGAGCGGCTGATGTACATGACGCTCCTCGAACCCTCGCCCCTGGCCTGCAGGTCGCGAATGATGTCATCGTAGCTCTTGACCATGTCGTAGTGGCCCTTGGGCCTGTCCTTGAGCCCGAGCACCTCCGGCGGCACGTGATCGGGACTCTGCTTCGGGGCCGCGCTGACCTGTTCGCCGTCCAGATTCCTGTTCACGGCATCCACATTGTGACTGCAGTTCTGGGTGTAGCCGGGATGTCCCGTGTTATTGACGTCCTTGAGCCAGGGAAACTGATCGTCAGTGAATTCCTGGGCGAGTTTCGGATCCACCGAGTCGGCGTGGATCGCCTTCTCGGACACATGGTCCGTGCTGCGGGCGAGATTGCTCCAGTCCTTCGGCGCGGCGGCGAGTTCGTCGCCGTACTTCAGCCCGTTGGTGGCCATGTTCGCCGCACCGGTCTCCACCCCCTCCCTGACCGCGGTCCGCAGGCCGCCTACCGCCAGCCCCGCGCCGTCGGTGCCGATGAGCTGAGGAACGAGCCTGCCGAGGGCTTCCGAGGGGTCCTTCTTGAAGCTGTCGATGAGGGCTTCGGGAACGCGCTCCGGGTGCGCGGCCGTCGAGACCAGACCCGACAAAGTCATGCTGACGTGCTGCAGGTAATCGGCAGGATGAGTGATGTTGTAAGGGTCTTCGGGGTTCAGGCCGCGGACGAAGTTGATCAGTCCCGCGCTCCCCTTGATCACTCCGCCTGTGAAGTGGAGGACCTCGGTGTTGAGCGCGCCGTAGCCGTCGAGCGCGTCGGACTCCAGCCTGTCGAGCGGCGGCGGCTCGGCCGGGGCGTGCTTCAAGGCCGCGGTGATCGCCTGCGTGGCGACACGACCGGCTTCGTCCCGCTGGCGGCGCGCGTCCGCCAGGATCTGGCGGGCGCTCTGGATATCGCTGCGGCCGGGGTCCTTGAACTGCTCCAGGGGCGGCCCGGGGTCCTTGTCCGCCTTGATTGCGGCGTTGTACGCGTCGACGCGCTTGTTGTACGCCTCCACCGCCTGCTCGGAGGCCTTCTTGCCCTTCTTGTACAGGTCGATGGCGTCCTGGGCCTGACCCTGCGCCCACTTGACCGTGTCCGCGTAGCTGTCCAGCGCCTTGCCTGCGGCCTCGCAGGCGTCCGCGGCGTGCAGCCACTTGGGGGGATGCATGGCGAACTTCTCGCGGAAGGTGTCGGCGGACTCGCCCTTCCAGTGCGAGGAGTCCAGCGAGCGCATTCCCTGGCCGACCGAGTCGAAGGCGGTGTGGAAGCCCGTCAGGTGCTTAGCGGCGGCCCGGATGGACGCCGGATCGCCGTGCACCAGCTCGTTCGCCTGGTCGGTCTGGCCGAGCTGCTGCTCTCCGACGCTCGCGCCCAGGTCGGAGGCGATGTTGTCGCCGATGTCCTCGACCTTGTCGGCCCAGCCGTCGGCTCCGACGGCCTCCAGACCGTCTCCGACCTTGTGGGCGCCCCACTCGACGCCCTCACCGACGAGCTTCTTGCCCGCGTCGACGCCGTCCTCGAGCTTGCCCAGCCCGGCGTTGACCAGATCCCCGAGCCCCATCAGCCGCCGCTCCCGCCCTGCTGTGCCTGCTGCTGAGCCGCCGCCTGGGCCCGTTCCTCGGGCGACGGACCGAAGGTGTCGTCCAGCACCTGGTTGTACTCGCTGTCGCTCACCCCGAACGCGCCGTGCAGGTTCTCAGGGTTCAGTCCCATCGGCCCCAGCGTGTGCGAGGTCATCACGTCCCGGCCGGCGTCCTTCCAGCCCTGCTCGCTGTTCTGCAGGGCCCGATCGAAGGACTCCTTGCTGTAGTCGGCGTGCGCGAGCGCGTTGTTCTGGGCCAGCTCGCCCCAGCTCATCTGCGAGATCTCGTCCTCGGAGGCGTTCGGGTTGCCCATCAGCGAGTTCGCGCCGATCTTCAGCGTGCCCTCGACGTACTGGTCAGTCTCGTACAAGGTGCCGGCCGAAAGATCCACGGCCTGGGCGAAGTAGTTGCCCTCGCCCACCAACGCCCGCACACCCCATTCCCAACGCTCGCAGAACGACTTGAAGGCCGATGTCAGCCCGTCGTGGCCCACTTCCAGCCCGGACAGTTCCAGGTTGGAGAAGCCTCGGCCGAACCCGGCCGCGCTGTCGACGCCCAGTCCCTTGAGCTCGCTCAGGGTCAGTGTGATGCCCTGCGCGATCTCGTCCAGCCCGGTCGCCTTGATGTCCTTGCCGGCGCCGTTGTTCACCACGGTCGTTCACCGTTTCCGTTCGCTTCCGCGTCCACCGCCGCCGCGTCCGGCACGATCCCCACCGCCGGCGGCAGGAGCACGCCGTCGTCGCCGCTGCCTACGTCCAGGGCGACACCGCACGGCACGCCCATTGCCGGGATCACCACGTCCAGCAGGCGCCACCCCCGCACCGCCATGAAGTCTCGGCGGCCCGTCGGGGCGTCCTGCGCCTTGTCGAACCTGGCGGCGGCCAACTCGTCGGTGAAGACATGGATCCACCGCACGCCGCCGAAGTCGGCAGCCAGGAATCCCCGGCCGCCGCCGTCGAGCGGAACGAGGGGGACCAGGACCGTGGTGTCCCGGAAGCGGTCGATCGTGTGCCTGATCCGGTCCATCCGCCGCGCTGCCCCGAATCCGTCGGGTTCGACCGCGTCGGAGTGGACGGGTCCGGTGGCTGCCTCGGCCTCCGGGGAGTCGCCCGTGAGGCGCGCCTCCGGCTGCCGCCGGGCGTCCCCGGGCTCTTCGGCGGTGCCTTCCCGCATGGCGTCGGTCACATGGTCCGGGCCGGGTTCGGCGCGCTCGGCGGCTTGCTTCTTCAGTTGCTCCCACTCGTCCCAAGCCACGTGTGGATCCTCATGACGTTTCGAAGGTGACGGCTTGTCTGGAAGGGGCCTCGGTGACGCAGCGCGGGGTGGGCACCTCCCGTGCGTGCCCACCCCCGGTGCCTCCAGCCAGCCCGTCTCACTCGAAGAAGCTGGCCGCCTTCTTGTCGCCGCCGCGGTAGTCACCGCCGGCCTGGTGCACCTTTTGCGTGATGGAGAGCAGCGCCTGATGGATGGCGCTGGTGTGGTTGTCCCACTCCTTCGACTTCCGCTGGAAGGCGTCATAGGCGTCGCCGGCCCAGCCCTCTGCCGCGTTGTGGACGCCCTGCTTCAACTGGGTGAGATCGCTCTCGAGTTGCTTGGCCAGGCCGCCGAGTTCAGTGGCGAGCGCGTCCAGGACGCCGTACTTGACGGCAAGATCCTGGAGGTGTGGCGTGCCGGTCATGTTTCCTCATCTCCTTGACGATGTGAGAAGGACCTCACGGTCCGGGGGCGCGACTCGGTGCCGGTCAGTAAAGGTTGAGCGCCGAGGTCTTCGCACCGGCGTCCACTTCGATGCTGGAGATCGTGGAGTGGAGTTCGTCCTCGAGCTTGTTCTTGTCCTGCTTGGTGAGCTGGATTCCGTTCAGGAAGTCGTCGAGCATGCGCCCGATCCCGGCCATGTGCTCGTTGATTTCGTGCTGCTTGGTCTTGAACGCGTTGGCGCCGAAGCCCGTCCAGTTGGCCTCGATCATGTCGATGCATCCCTGGAGCTTCTGAAGGTGGTTCTTGACGTTGTCGTACCGGTCGATGACGTTCGTCTGGAGTTTTTGTACGTGTGCGTCGTCTAGCTTGCGGCCGTCAGCCATCTCGGCACTGCCTTTCGTGAGAAGGATTTGTCTTCCTGGCGCTACACCGGGTGGTGAGGCGCTCGTTCCTTGCGCGACCCGTTGTCCATCACGGGTGGTGGGCCATGACGGTCATACGCCTCGCCGTGAGCGAATCACCGCGAAGGCCCCACCGCCGATCACCACGACCGCCGCCGCGGCTCCAAGAGCGACCCACAGCGTGGTGTTGCCGGACGAATCCGAGCTCGATCCTGCCGCTGAAGTCTGGCCGCCTGAAGTGGAGTTCGAGGCTTGTGACGAGGTTGATGCGGAAGCGGAGGGCGAGGCGCCGGTGCCGGCGGACAGGCCGGGCGTCTTCTTGTTCGTGACGGGGTCGACGTCGGCGGCTCCGGGATCCCCCTTGCCCTTCAGGAGAACCTGCGCCGGGCGGATCGTGCCGTACCCGAGGTACCGGCTCGGGGTGCTCTTCGGCCAGTCCCGGCCGGCGGTGTCGATCATCACGCGGAGGACCTGGTTGGCAGTCCACTTGGGGTGGGCGGCCCAGATGAGGGCGGCGGCGCCGGAGGTGATGGCGGTGGCTTGGCTGGTGCCATTGCTCTGGGGGCAGTAGGACTTGAAGGTCTTGTCACACCAGGTCGGTACGTCCACGCCTGGCGAGGCCAGGTCCACGTACGCGCCGTTCTCCGAGAACTTGGCTACTTCACCGTTCTCGTTGATCGCCGACACTCCGACCACTCCGGGGTACTTGGCGGGATAACCGATGTAGTTCGCGTCTTCGGCACCGTTACCCACACCGGCGATGAGCAGTTTCCCCTTGCTCTGCGCATACTGCACGGCTTCAAGTCCGCCATCGATCGGGAAATCCGTACCGAACGACATGCTGATGATCTTCGCGTCAGAATCGGCAGCGGCCCGGATGGCCTTCGCGGAAGTGTCGCCCTGCTTCTCGCCCTTCTTGCCGATACCGCTGAGTACCGTGCGAATCGGGATGATCTTGGCTCCGGGTGCGACCCCTTTGAGTCCGCCCCCACTGCCCGTCCCTGCGATCAGCTCGGCCATCGACGTGCCGTGGCCTTCGTAGTCGTCCGTTTCGTCGCCTGTGGTTCCCGTGACGTCGACTCCGGGTAGCACCTGGCCCTTCAACGCGTTCGTGTCCGGGTTCACGCCAGTGTCGACAACGGCGACCGAGATTCCCTTGCCCGTGCTGACTTTCCACAGTCCCTGGGCGTTCATCGCGTCCAAGTACCACTGCTGCGACTGGATGTCGTCGGCAGCCGCGGCAGGGGCCGGCCCAGCAGACATGACGGCCAAAGCACCCAGCGTCGCGCCCACGGTGGTCACATGTCTCCGGGCACGCCTCGCCCACAGCGCGGCCCGCATACGGCGTACGCCAGTCCCTGACTTCATGCTTCTGTACGTCCTCGGTCGTTTCGGTCAGTCGGTCGCCGACGGCGCATCGCCGCGCCGCGCGTCATCACGTGAGCTCTTCTTGTCCTCGGCAGAGTGCTGCTGACGCTGCGTTCTCCCGCCGGCTGCACGATCAGGGCTGCGGCCCTCCGCGGAACCGGACACCAGGCCAGAACCACCGGACGCGGCTCCGTTGCCCCTGCCGCCGGCCCGACTCGAGGGCGCGCCGACCACACTGTCCGCATTACCTGGAGACCGGCGCTGCGACTGTCCCTGCCCCGTGCCCGGCACCGGGTTGTTCGCACCGATCACTCCGCGCTGCCCCGGCCTTTCACCCGTTGTGCGAGCGCCGGTTGCGCCCTCGCCGCCGATGACCGTGCCGCGTGGAACCCTGGCGCCAGTCGCACTCGGGCCGACTTCAGAAGTGGGCCTGCCACCGACCACGCCGCCCGTACGCGCAGCGCCCGTGGCTCCGGGGCCGGTCCGTGCCGCAGGCTGACCGGGCACGCCGCCCACACGCCCGCCCGGCGTGCCGCCGGTGCGTGAACCAGTCGTACCCGCGCTTCTGGGCATGCCGCCGGTGACACCCCGCCCCATGGGCGACCTGCCCGTCGCAGATGCAGGCCCACGAGCAGCCTGCTGGCCAACCGCCGAAGCGCGGCCGATCGGTCCCGCGGGGCCGCGTCCTGTGCGGCCTCCGGCAGTGGTTCCCTCAGAGGTGGTAACCCGCCCTTGAGCCGAACCGGGAGTCCTGCCGCCCGCTGCTCCGCCAAGTCCGACGGCGCGCGCGACCGGGCCGCCGAAGGCGGGAGGTACCGTACCGGTGCCCATGCCCATGGGAGGGGCCATCGCCCCGGAAGGTCCGTTGGGTCCCGTCACAGACGGAGTGGGAGTCACAGGTGTCGGCTTCGCGGCTTCCGGCGGCAGCGTGCCAACGCTGTTGATCTCTGTACCGACAGTGGGCCGATGCAGTTCGACGTTCGCGTCTGCACCCGGATGTCCTGAAGCCAGAACTCTGTTTCCAGAAGCGTCGCCTGACATGCCGAGGTGGCCGCCTCCACTCGCACTGGCAACTGCTCGGTGGGCTGAACCCGGGTTGGAGTTACCTGTGGAACCATCGGCGCCGTCACTGTGGGACCCGTACGGGTCCGGCACCCCCACAGAAGGCATCGCCTCAAATACCGGCGGGTCCTGCTTCTGCAGCTTCGCCAGCTCCGACCCGGACACCGAGTAGAAGGAGGCAAGGCGATTCATCTGGTTGATCGCCTCTTGCCGGTCCTTCTCGACCTGGACCGCCTCGGCATACTGCTTGTTGCCCTCGAACTGCTGGAGCACCGGGAGCTGCTCCGGCTTCTTCTGGTCGAGGGCAGGGCGGGTGTCCCGGGACGGCAGCGAGCCGCGCACGGATGCGAGCCCCGTCGCGGCAGCCGTGACCTGCACCCCGGCGCCGTCGGCGTACGTGGCCAGGCTCTCGGTGTGCGTGGCGAGGCCCTCTCCCCACTTCTGGAACGCCTTGCCGGCCTCGCCCTGCCAGTCCTCACCCGCATGCTGGAGGTGACGTCGGAGCTCCGCGGCGGCTTCGTTGATCGCCTTGCTCGCCTTCGCCAACGTCACGCCGGCATGCTCCAGGTCGGCGGGGTTCGCCTGATGGACCAGGTCGATCATGGCGTTGAGCTGGTGGTCCTCGAAGTCCGTGACCTTCCCGTACGTCAGCAGGCGGACGCGCTTGAATCCGAACGCGTCGTGCATCACGTTCGACACCCCGGACAGCGCGTCGACCTGGCCGACCTGAACGTCGACGCGCTGCTGGTCAGTCAGCTCCTTCGGCGCCTTGTCGTCCCCGCTCACTACTGGAGTCCCTTCGTGGACTTCTTCGCGTCGCTCAGCTTCTTCTCGCCCTCGCCGGACTTCTCCTGCTGGGCTTCGCTGTACAGGCGGTCGGTCTCGATCTGGATCTCCCAGAAACGGCGGCGCTGGTCGTCATCGAGGCTGTCGAAGCCGTTCTGCGCGCCTTGCGTCGCGATGCCCATGGCCTCGATCTGGAGCCCCAGCGTCTTGGAGAGCTGCGTGATGTGCTCGTGAACCTGTTCGTACTGAGTGAACAGGGCGTCAGCCTCATGGAAGGGGCTGCCGTGCCCGCTGAGAGAAGTGCGCGAGAGGCGGTGCGCACCCACCTTGGACGCGCTGCCCGCCGAGTCCTCGAACTCGGACAAGAGCTTGTCGATGCGCTGCTTGAACGTCATCAGCACGCCGGCGCCGACCTTCAGGTCCGCAGCTGTGCTTGGCGACGCCCCACCTGTCATGTCCGCAGGAAGCATGACGCCTTCCCTCCCCGTTTTGTCGCCCGCTCCGGGCGACTGCACCCCTCAAGCGTTCATATCCGCAACGACATCACTCTAGTCGTTTCCTATGACAGCCCCAACTGCTATATGCAACAGCTGTGCTACCACTCAGCGAAGCTTCACTGCTTCTTCACCGCGCCCTCGCGCTCGCCTGAGCCCGTGCCGCCACTCGACACTACGTGGCCCACAGGGCGACGGACCTGAGTACTCCTACTCATTCGGCGTTGCTGTGTAGCCATTGCGAACTCGCAAGGGACGGGCACCCGTTCGACGATCTACCCCGCACTCCCCACCCCAAGAACCAGCCACTCCCAGGCCTTCTCCTTGGCATTGCTCGGCCCGCTCGCCTGCTTCGTGCCGAAGAAGATCCGTCCGTTCTGCACGATGATGTCGTTCAGTGTCGGGTCTGTGAGCGTCCAGGCTTCGGAGGGCAGATCGAAGTAGAGGTACGGGGTTTCCTTGCCGGTTCGCGGGTTCAGGCTGACGAGTCCCATGGGCGTGATGTGGTCGCTGCTCTCGCGAAGTGCAAGGAGCTGGTCACCGCTCATCCGCAGGGGATGCAGCAATTGGTCATGACCTGATTCGAACTTCTTGACCGTCTTCCCTGTCGCGAGGTCGAATCCGATGATCCAGTTGGAGTTGTTCACGATGGTTCCGTCGGGGTCCTCCCTGCTCGTCAGGAAGACCTGACCGTCTCCGACCACGATCGTCGGGCAGTTGTCCACCGCCCCGTCCTCCTCGTCATCGACACAGTCGGCGACGTAGTGGCCCCCTTCGACGCGAATCGTGACGCGGTACTTGCCGTGTTCGTCGAGGGAGATCAGGTCGGTGATCTCGACGTCGCCCGCCGCCACGGCGAGGACGGCGGGTTCGGCGGACACCAGGTAGACGCTCTGGACGCCCTTGGCGACCTGATAGGTCCATTTGACCTTGCCTGTGCGGGGGTCGACCTTCCGGACCCGATACGATCCGGCGAGGCTCTTCTCGTCGAAGCAGTCGGTCCGGATGAGCAGGGCACGTCCGCCGGCCAGGCCCCCGTCCTTGCACTTAGGGGGAGGGGTACTCGTCCAGAGGAGTTTTCCCTGGTCCATGTCATACGCCTGCGAGCCCTTGCCCCACGCCACAGCGACCGTGGCACGCGTCATGGTCACACTCGGCGTGTCGTAGAGGGCGTTCACCTTGGAGAACCGGGCCTCCCAAAGCTTCTTGCCCGTGTCGAGGTCGACGAAGGCCACGTGATCGCACGGTGCGTGGGTGTCGACACCGGACCGGAACAGGACCGCCGTGCGGTCCCCAACGGTCACATGACGCGTCGTACCGCAGATCGGTCCGGCGAGTCTGATGCGCCAGCTTTCGTCGCCCGTGGTGGCATCCTTGCCGATCTTGAAGCCCACGAGGGTTCTGTTGATGCCCTTGGCGAGGATCTTGTCCGTCGCCCACATGCCCGGCATCATGTGCGACTCGCCGGGCGCCATGTCGTCGGCGGAGAACCTGAAGGCCATGCGTCCGGCCGCGTTCGCGGGGCGGCTCTCGACCGTCTCCCGGATGTCGAGCGGGCCCTGTTCGGCGCTGGCCGTCGGTTTGCCGGCTGCCACGGCCGAGTCGTCGTCACCGTGCCAGAGGAGCCAACTGCCCGCGCACAGCGCCCCGATCAGCAGGACTGCCACCCCGCCGAAGAGTCTCCTGCGGCGTTTCTTTCGTATGCCGTCCGCTGTCAGAGCGGAGTGTGTGTACATGGAAGGAGGTGGGCCGAAGCTCACGCGGAGAGTTCCTTTCGATGACCGCGATGGATGTCCGACAGATCAGTGGCCGGGCATCGGAGGTGTTGAGAACAGCCATGTACCCCAGGCCGTCACTCCGCCCCCGCCACCCGCCGCTTCCTCCGCCGCGCGTCCCGCACCGCCACCGCCACCCCGCTGAGCCCCGCCAGCAGAACCGCCGCCCCCACAGCCACGTAGGTGGCCAGTCGTGCGTTCCGTTCGTCCGGGGTTTCGCCCAGTTGCAGTTTTGCCGGGGTCGGGGCCTCGGCCTTCGAGAGACCCTCGTCAGGGTTGGGGGATTCGATGGGACGGTCGTCCTCCGTCAGGGCGCGGACCGGATCGACCACTCCCCAGCCGACCAGGCGGTCATGGCCCGCCACCGAGCGCTCCGCGGTCTGTTCGATCTGGGCCACGATCTGCTGTTGGGTCCAGTCGTGGTGCTTCGCCTTGATCAGAGCGGCGACTCCGGCGACGTACGGGGCCGAGAAGCTGGTGCCGTTGTCGGAGCAGTGGCCGCCCTTGGGGACGGTGGAGATCATGTCCACGCCGGGAGCCGCCACGCCCACGAAGTCGCCGGACTGCGAGAAGGAAGCGCGTTCGTTGTTGCGGTCCGAGGCGGCGACCGCCAGGACGCCGGGGTACGAGGCCGGGTAGGTGTCCTTGTCGTTGCCGCCCAGGCCGTCGTTGCCCGCCGACGCGACGACCACGATGTCGGCGGCCAGTGCCTCGTCCACCGCCCGTTTCAGGTCCGGGGCCGGTTCCACCGCGTTCGAGGTGTCCTGGGAGATGTTGATGACGTTGGCCTTGGCCCGGATCGCGTCCCGGATGGCCGTGGCGAGCGTTTCCGCCGTGCCGTGGCCCTCGGCGTCGTTCTGCTGGATGGGGATGATCGTCGACTCGGGAGCCAGGCCCACGAATCCGGTGCCGGAGAGGGGCCGGGCCGCGATGATGCCCGCCACGCGGGTGCCGTGGCCGACCGTGTCCGTCGTGCCGTTCTCCTTGCCGCGTGCGATCGGGTCTCCGTTGTCGTCCTTCAGTTTCTTCGGGAGGAGGTTGAGACCTGCCGCCGTGTCCACGGCGTGGGTGAGCTGCGGGTTCTTCACGTCCACGCCCGTGTCGATCACGGCCACCCGTACGCCCTTGCCCTTTGACTGGCTCCACAGTTCGTCCAGCAGGACGCGTTGCAGCGCCCAAGGGCGGCCCGCGTACTTCTTGTTCGGGAAGGTGCACTGGTCCGTGGACGTGTCCGCGGACGCGAGCGGCGCGAGGGCGACGGTGGCAGTGGAAGCGAGCATCGTCGCGGCCATGACGACCACGGTACGAAGAGGCCTTGCGGCCGGTGCGTACGACATGGACTCCCCCTTACGAACCCTGCGGCTGGCGTGCCGCCGATGTCGACAGACGGGGGCCGGTGGGCAGGAACTTGGACCAGGCGGCCGGGATGGGCGCCGGGTCCACGTCGGAGTAGCCGAGGCTGATCTGGGCCAGGCGGGCTTCCTGCTCGAGTTGCTTGCGCTCCTTGGCAGTAGTGCCGATGCCCGCGTCACTCGTGGCGCTGTCGTCGTTGGACTGCATCGCATAGCGCAGGCCGGTGTCGGTGACCAGGAAGACACCACCCGCCGTTGTCTCCTCGCCCTGGAACTGGCGGTAGAGCTGACCGGAGCCAGGAGTGACGTACGCGCTGGAGGAACCGGTCGGGAGGGTGGCAGGGAAGTCCGTGCCCGCCCAAGTGCTCAGCGTCGTCCCGCCCTTGGCCTTGTCGACGTCGCGCAGGACGTTGCAGACGGTGTTGCGGTGCCCGTCCGATGCGTCCGCCTCGTTGACGGGAACGGGCATGCGGCTCGGCCAGGTGTGGTCCGTCGCGAACCCGGCCGCATTGGGAACGAAGGCTCCGGCACTGACGTCGAGAGCCTTGCCGGCCTGGCCGAGGCTGACCAGGTCGCTGCTGTTCAGAAGCAGCTTGGCGGTGAAGTCCGAGACAGGAGCCACCTTTCCCTGCTCCACGACGTAGTACTGCTCGGTCGCACCGTTGGGTGCCTTGAGCACCATGCCGACCTTGTTCGCCTCGTCGGACAGGCTGCCCTGGACACCGGCGGCGGTGCCGATCTGCCCCACGACCTTCGGGAAGGTGATGGGGTCGCCCGGGTGCAGGGTCTCCAGCCACTCCTTGGACACCCGCTGTGGTTCGCGGCCGGAGCCGACGAGCGTGCGCAGCAGCAACTCGTCGTTCTTGTCGACCTCGTACGACGTGCCGCTCGCGTCGACGATGTAGCGGGTCTTGTCCGGGCCTACGACGTACAGCAGTTCGCCGCCCCGCAGCTTCTGCTTGCTTCCCTCGGTCTTGTCCATGTCGCGTGAGGCCAGGACGAACGCGGCCTTCTGGATGGACCTGCCGCCCGCGCTCGGGCGTTCGCAGACGGCCCAGCGCTTCGTGGAGCCCGCCTCGGAGGCGGCGGGAAGCCGGTCGGGGGCGTAGGGGATGCCGATGGTGACCCCGCGCGGGATGGTGCCCCTGTCGAGGATGGACTCGTCGACGGTGACGACGTCGCCCTTGCCCGTCTTGAGCAGGAGCTTCGCGGACGCCATGTTGAGGACCGGGTGCAGTTGGACCTTGCCGTCGGTCTTGAGGACCACGTATCGGGTGGTGGACTTGCTGGCGATGATCACCTTCTCGCCGACGGCGTCCCAGCCCTGCGGGGCGGTCGGTTTGAACATCCCCCACGCCCCGAACGCGGCCATGATGATCACGCCGACGAGGGTGCCCGGCAGCACGGCCCGCAACGGACGCGGCGCCCCTTCCTCCGAACCGTCGGGAGACGACTGGACGAAGGACGCGAGCATGCGTCGCTTCGCGAAGGTGTAGGCGTTGAGCTGGTCCCGCCGAGATGCCATGTGTGCCTGATTCTCCCCGTGTATCGCCTGGCGGCGCTCGGGGGTACACCGTCCCCCGCCCTCCGTTGTCAGACCGGCCCCCTACTATGCCTGGTAAGGGATCGGTCCTGTGGAGCGGGTAGGGTATCGGGGCCTTCAAGGGCCCTGTGTGGTGGCGTTGTTCCAATGAGTTGTAAGGAAAACGGGGGGATGCAGTGATGGCTTCCGGAACGCGGTTCCGGTCGCGTGACCGGTCGCGGGAGCAAGGCTCCTCGGCACCCCGGTCGCAGCGGTCCGCGCCGCCCGCGAGGGCTCAGGGGCAGACGGGGGCGCTGCATCTCAAGGTGCGTCCCGGGCAGTCGGGGTCGTTCCGGTTGCAACGGATCGTTCTGCTGGAAATCGCCGCCGCCGCGCTGCTCGTCGGGTGGATCGTCGGTCCGTTCGCGCTGATGCCGGCCGCTGTCGTCGCGGTCGCACTCGTCCTCCTCGCCTTCATACGGCGCCGGGGCCGCTCGTTGCCCGAATGGCTCGCCACGGCACGGGCGTTGCGGGCGCGGCAGCGGCGCGCGGTGAGTACGCCGATACCGCCCGGGACGGAGCCCGGTCTCGCCCCCGCCGTGGAGTGCGATCCGGGCCTGCGGACCTCCGCCTACAGCGCGCAGGACCGGCGGCCCGTCGGCGTGATCGGGGACGGTACGTTCGTGACCGCCGTCCTTCAGGTGGAGGCCGACGCGACCGCGCTGCGCGCCGAGCGGAGCCGTCAGCCGCTCCCGCTCGGGCTGGTGCGGGACACGCTGGACGTGGACGACATCCATCTGGAGTCGGCACAGATCGTGCTGCACACGCAGCCCGCGCCCGCGTTGCACCTACCGCAGCAGTCCGTGGCCGTCAGCAACTACGCGCCGCTGCAGGAGCAGACCGGAGCGCCCGCCGTGCGCATCACCTGGATCGCGTTGAAGCTCGATCCGGAGCTGTGCCCGGAGGCGGTGGCCGCGCGCGGGGGTGGACTCGTCGGGGCGCAGAAGTGCGTCGTGCGCGCCGCGGACCATCTCGCGAGTCGGCTCACGGGGGCGGGTTTTCGTACCACGGTGCTCAATGAGGAGGAGTTGACGGCGGCGGTGGCGACCTCGGCGTGTGCCAACCCTCTGGTGACGGCCGAGGCGGGACGCACCGACCTGCCCGCGCGGCGGACCGAGGAGTCCGGCCGCAGCTGGCGCTGCGACAACCGCAGACACACGACGTACTGGGTGCGGCGCTGGCCCCAACTGGGCGGTGGCGGTGGACCTTCCCTGCCGCAACTCGTCGCGCTGCTCACGGCCGTGCCCGCGCTGGCCACCACCTTCAGCCTGACGCTGCGGCGCGGGGAGCGCCAAGAAGTGTCGCTGTGCGGGCATATGCGGGTGACCGGCCGCAGCGACGACGAACTGGTCGCGGCGCGCCGCTCGTTGGAGCACGCCGCCCGCCAGGCCGGCACGGGGCTGGCCCGGCTCGATCGCGAGCAGCTGCCCGGTGTGCTCGCCACGCTGCCTCTCGGGGGTGTTCGCTGATGGCCATGACCACAGGTGGAGCCACCGCCTCGGGGGCGTACGGGAACGGGAATCCGGGTGGGTTCGGGGCTTCGGGGCCGTCCGGGGCTTCGGGGGATCCGGGAGCTCGTGGAGCTTCGGGGGCCGCATCGGCCGGCTCCCCGGACTCGCTCGCGGAGCGTGGGCGTGGGCGTCTGCGCAGCGGGTTCGGGCTGATCGGGCCCCGGCACGGGCGGCACTCGCTGTCCGTGGAAGAGGTCGACTCGCTCGCGCTGCCCATCGGGGACGACGGGGTCGTCATCGGGGTGGACGCCGAGGGGCAGCCCGCCGTGCTGGGGCTCAACCGGCCGACGCCGTACGACGTCGTCCTGATCGGCGGTCTCTGGACCGCGCAGGTGCTCGCGCTGAGAGCGGCGGCCACGGGGGCGCGCGTCGCCGTGGAGACGGGACGGGCGCCGGCCTGGATGCAGATGGTGCACGCCATGGGCGGCGGGCAGAACGGCATGAGCGTGCACGACGTGGGGCGGGTTCCCCCGCAGGGCTCCTCGGCCGGCAACCCGGTGTTGGTGGTGCGCGACTGCGGGATGCGGCCGCCGCGCGGGCGTGTGGTCTCCGGCCCCTGGCAGTCGGTGCTGACGCTGTTGCCGTATCTCAGCCCGGTGGCCCCCCGGTTGCTGCGGCAGGCGCGGCTCGTCGGCGTGCAGCGGGTCTCACCGGACGAAGCCGCTGAAATCGGGCGGGCGTTGGCGCTGCCCCGAGGCGATGTGGACTCGCTGCCCACGCTCGCCGACGGGGTCACGCTCTGGTGCGCCGACCGCGACCGGCAGTACGTGATGACTCAGCCCACGGACGCCGAGACCGGATTGTTCGGTACGCCGCGCAGGATGGACTGACCCGGCGCCCCCGGGCATCACCGACTCAACATCGGTCCGCAATTGGACCTTTGGGAATGATTTCCCCCTTGTCGCGCCCGGCTTGTTCACCACGATTGCCCGTTTTGTTTACTCCCTTGACGCGTGCGTACGCCGCTTCTGGGCAAGGTGTGACGGAGCGGACCCGTGCGGAGGGGCGGACGGGCCTGCCGTCGTGGCGCTCGTGGTGATTAGGCTGGGACCGGGCGCGACCCGTATCCCTCGACCCACCCGTCGACGGACCCGCCCGCGCTTCGCACGAACAGACGCGAAGTGAGACGCGAAGCGAACGGTCGCGTCAGCACGGCATTGAGGGTGCTTGACCACACCAGGAGGAATTGTGAACAGCGATCGGGACGGGATCCGCGGGGGCTGGGCCACACCCGGCGATGACCAGTCCGACGCGGAGTCCGCCGTCGAGGCGACGGGCGAGTTCACCATCGACTACGCGCCGCCCGCCTGGTACACGCAGAACGCGTCGGGCCATTCGGCCCAGACCTCGCCGACTCCACCTCCCCCGGCTCCTCCCGCGCCGTCCGCTGCGCCGGTGTCGTTCGACCCGGCCGCACCGGTTCCGCCGGCAGCGCCCGTTCCGCCGGCAGCGCCGGTGTCTCCGGCCGTGCCCGCGTCCGGATCGCAGCCTGCCTGGACGCCGCCGACCGTACCGGCCGACGAGGCCGGTCTCGGGAGCGGTGACATCGAGAGCGGCGCGACCATGAGGTTCTCCGCTGCCGCGCTCAAGCGTGACTTCGCTGAGCGGGAGGCCGCGGCCCGAGCCGCCGAGGAAACGGCCGCCGGCCCGGCCGGGGACACCGCCGGCGCCGAGGGCGAGTCGGTCGGTGACCGACCGGAAGGCGAGGACACGACCGGCGGTGACTTCGAACTGAGCGCGCCCGCCGTGCCGGTCGGGGAGCAGCAGTTTGCCCCTGCCTCCGGTGAGGCCGCGGCAGGCGGGGAGGTGCCCCCGTCGACGGAAGGCGCGAACGCGGGCACGAGCGAGCACGACGGCTCCGGCACCGCCCCTGCGGGCGACGGCTCCGACGCCACTGAGTCCGCCGCGGGACACGGGCAGGAGTCCACGGACGTCGGGGCCGACAAGACGGACCCGACCGGTGGTGAAGACGGACCGCTCGGTGAGGCCGAGGCCTCGGAGGTACCGGCCGACGCGGGCGACGACGACTCCGAGGACGCCGCAGCGGCGGCAGCAGCCGACGGTGGCTTCAAGGAGCCCGCGGGTGCCTCGGACGGCGACGTCGAGGGTGCCGTGGGTACCGAGGGTGCCGCTGACGCGGAGGGCGAGCGGCTCGTTGCTGCCGCGACGGCGGAGACCGCGCCTCAGGACTCCGCTCCCGAGGCCCCCGTAACCCCGGACGCGGCGGCGCAGGAGGCCGATGTCTTCGACGACTGGCCCCAGGACACCTCGCCGAACGCCGGGACCGACATAGCGCAGGACGCGCAGGCCGCCGCGACCGCCTGGGCTCCCCCGCCGATGCCGCAGAGCGGACTGCCGCCGCTGCCGCCCGCCTACCAGCCCGCCGCCCCGGCCCCCGCGGCCCAGTGGCCCTCGCCCCAGCCGGTCGTGCCACCGCAGCCCGGGCCCCCTCAGCAGCCGCAACCGACGGCCGCGCAGGGACAGGCCCCCGTCCCGCCGCAGCCCACCGCCGCGCAGGGACAGCCGACCGTGCCGCCCCAGCAAGGTGGCTACGGCTTCCCCCATCAGCAGTCCCAGCAGCAGCCCCACCCGGGACCGCCGCCCGCCCAGCCGGCGGTCCCGCCGCAACCGCCGGTCGCCCAGCCGCAGCCGCCGTTCCAGCCGCAGGCTCCGCAGCCCGCGCCCGCCGCATGGCATCCGCAGGGCACGCCGCCCGCGCCGGGCCCCGTGGCCCCGCCGGTCGCCGACACTCCCGCGCCGCCCGCCCCGCCCGCGCCGCAGGACGGTTACGGCTTCCCGCACCCCGGGATCCCGGCTCCCGCCGCGCCCAACCCCCCGGCCCCGCCGACCGGTTACGGGTTCCCGCAGACGGGCGCCCCCGTCCCGTCCCAGCCGGGACCGCAGCAGAGCGGCTACGGGTTCCCGCAGACGGGCGCCCCCGCTCCCCAGCCGACCCCACCGCAGGCCGCCGCGCCACAGACCGACGCGCCGCGGGCCAACCCGCCCCAGCCCCCCGCACCGCAGGCCCCCGGCCCGCAGTCGGGCTACGGCTTCCCCCAGCCCCCGGCTCCGAACGCGCCCCAGCAGGGCAGCTACGGCTTCCCGCAGCAGCCCCACCCGGGACCGCAGCCGGAGGCCCAGCAGGCGCAGCCCCAGCCGCCGGTGGACCCCCGTACCGGAACCGCCTGGCCGCAGCCCATCCAGCACGACCAGCGTCAGCCCACCAACCCGGCCGCCGCCCCGCTCGGGTACACGGCCGCGGTGGAGTTGTCCTCCGACCGGCTGCTCAACAACAAGAAGCAGAAGGCCAAGAGCGGTCGCCCCTCCGGCGGCTCCTCGCGGTTCAAGCTCGGCGGGAAGAAGGAAGAGGCCGAGCGGCAGCGGAAGTTGGAGCTGATCCGGACGCCGGTGCTGTCGTGCTACCGGATCGCCGTCATCAGCCTCAAGGGCGGTGTCGGCAAGACGACGACCACCACCGCGCTCGGCTCCACGCTCGCCACCGAGCGGCAGGACAAGATCCTCGCGATCGACGCCAACCCGGACGCGGGCACGCTCGGGCGCCGGGTGCGCCGCGAGACCGGGGCCACCATCCGTGACCTCGTGCAGGCGATCCCGTACCTGAACTCGTACATGGACATCCGGCGGTTCACCTCACAGGCCGCCTCCGGTCTGGAGATCATCGCCAACGACGTCGACCCGGCCGTCTCCACGACCTTCAACGACGAGGACTACCGGCGCGCGATCGACGTCCTGGGCAAGCAGTACCCGATCATCCTGACCGACTCGGGCACCGGTCTGCTGTACAGCGCCATGCGTGGGGTGCTCGACCTCGCCGACCAGCTCATCATCATCTCCACTCCGTCCGTCGACGGTGCCAGCAGCGCCAGTACGACGCTGGACTGGCTGTCGGCGCACGGGTACGCGGAACTGGTGTCGCGTTCCATCACCGTCATCTCCGGTGTCCGCGAGACCGGAAAGATGATCAAGGTGGAGGACATCGTCGGCCACTTCGAGACGCGCTGCCGTGGTGTCGTGGTCGTGCCCTTCGACGAGCACCTGGCCGCGGGTGCCGAGGTCGACCTCGACATGATGCGGCCCAAGGTGCGGGAGGCGTACTTCAACCTGTCCGCGCTGGTCGCCGAGGACATCGTCCGGCACCAGCAGTCGCACGGGCTGTGGACGAACGACGGCAACCCGCCGCCGGTGGCCGCCCCGCCGATGCCGGGTCAGTACCCCTACCCGCAGGGAGTGCCTGGAGCGCCGATGCCGGGGCAGCAGCCTTATCCCCAGCAGCCGGGCCAGCCGTACGCGGGACCCCCACAGCCCGGCCAGGCCTATCCGCAGCCGGGCCAGCAGTTCCAGCCCGGCCAGCCGGGTCAGCCGGGTCAGCCGGGTCAGCCGGGTCAGCCGGGTCAGCCCTACCCGCCGTACCAGGGCCAGCCCTCTCAGACCCCTCCCCCGCCCGCACCCCCACAGCAGTAACCGGCCATCGACGCCAGACGTCGACAACCGGACATCGGTAACCCGATCGGGCCCTTCAAGGGCACCGTTTCTCGCCGAGGCCCGCGCCCTTCCCCCAGGGTGCGGGCTTTCGCGTGTCCAGGCACGCAACAGGGCGTCACCCCCTGGCCAGGAGGGCTTCACCGGTCTGAACCAATGAGCGAAAAATCCGCGCCAACTCGTTATTTCCGCAGGCCACACGGGGTTCACGCGCCGTTGACGCGCCGAGACCGCCGCTGATAGACACACACATCAATCCCGCCGGCGTCCCCCGATCACCCTGATCCAGTAGGTCAACCAGCCATCCCTGTGCGAGCGATGACGCGAGGTCACCGACCCATGAACAGACACGATCAGCCCAACAGAGGACGTCTGCGCCCCCGGCTCCTCGCCGCCGCAGCCGCCGCCGCGCTCACCCTCTCCGCCGGTCTCGCGACCCCGCTCAACCCGGCCCCGCAACAGGCCCAGGCCAAGGGGAGCCAGCAGGCCAAGGAGAGCAAGAAAGTCCTCACCGTCGCGGTCGCGCAGAGCGTCGACTCGCTGAGCCCCTTCCTGGCCTCGCGCCTGCTCAGTACGAGCATCCACCGGCTCATGTACGAGTACCTGACCAACTACGACCCCGCGGACAACCACACCGTCCCGGGCCTGGCCACCAAGTGGGAGCCGTCCGCCGACAAGCTCACCTGGACCTACACGATCCGCTCGAACTCCAAGTGGTCGGACGGTCAGCAGGCCACCGCCGCGGACGCGGCGTGGACGTTCAACAAGATGATGACGGACCAGGGCGCGGCCACCGCCAACGGAAGCTTCGTCACCAACTTCAGGAAGGTCACCGCCCCGAGCCCCACCCAGCTCGTCATCGAGCTGAAGAAGCCGCAGGCCACGATGGGCGCGCTCGATGTGCCGATCGTCCCCCAGCACATCTGGGAGAAGGTCAAGGACTTCTCGAAGTTCAACAACGACCAGAGCTTCCCGATCGTCGGCAACGGGCCGTTCGTCCTGACCGACTACAAGGCCGACAGCTATGTGCGGCTGAAGCCGAACAAGACCTTCTGGCGCGGCGCCCCCAAGTTCGACGAGCTGGTCTTCAAGTACTTCAAGGACCAGGACGCCGCGGTGGCCGCCCTGCGCAAGGGCGAGGTCTCCTTCGTCGCGGGCTCCCCCGCGCTGACCCCCGCCCAGGCTGCGTCCCTCAAGGGCGAGCCGAACATCAAGGTCAACGACGCTCCGGGCCGTCGCTTCTACGCCCTCGCCACGAACCCCGGCGCCCAGTCCAAGGACGGCAAGCACTTCGGTGACGGCGCCGAGTCGCTGCTGAACCAGAAGGTGCGCCAGGCGCTCTTCATGGCGATCGACCGGAAGACCCTCATCGACAAGGTCTTCCAGGGCCACGCCGTCGAGGGCGAGGGATACATCCCGCCGCGCTTCTCCACGTACTACTGGAAGCCGTCGGCGGGCCAGGAGCGCGCGTACGACCCGGCCAAGGCGGCCCAGCTCCTCGACGCGGCGGGCTACAAGAAGAATGCCGACGGCAAGCGCGTCGAGAAGAACGGCAAGCCGATCGATTACCGGATCCTCTGTCACGCCACCGACCCGAACGACAAGGCGGTCGGACAGTACGTGAAGGAGTGGTTCGGCAAGCTGGGCATCGGCGTCACCCTCAACTGCCTCGACAACGTGACCGACCCCTGGCTGGCCGGCAAGTACGATCTGGCCTTCGACGGCTGGTCCGTCAACCCGGACCCCGACTTCGTGCTGTCCATCCACACCTGCGGGGCGCTGCCCGCCACTCCCAAGGACACGGGCGCCACGGACAACTTCATCTGCGACAAGAAGTACGACGAGCTGTACGACCAGCAGCTCGCCGAGTACGACACCGCCAAGCGGGCGGACATCGTCAAGCAGATGGAGTCGCGGCTCTACGAGACCGGGTACATGAACGTCATGGCGTACCCGAACGCGGTCGAGGCCTACCGCACCGACCAGATCAAGTCGATCGAGACAATGCCCAGGGCCGCGGGCAACATCTACGGCCAGGACGGTTACTGGAGCTGGTGGTCGGCGGTTCCGGCCGACGCCTCCGGTGCGTCCTCCGACGGTTCGAGCTCGACGGGCGTCATCATCGGCATCGTCGCGGGCGTCGTCGTTCTCGCGGGCGTCGGGGCGTTCTTCGCGATGCGGCGCCGTGCCACGGCCGAGGACCGCGAGTAGACCTCCCCTGTCACCCGTCCCCCGACCCCCACGGGCACCCCATGAACGTACGAGCGAATGAGTAGTTCATGACCGCTGAGGCAACACCCTCGCTGGTCGAGGCGACCGACGGTCCGGCCCTGGCCGGGCCGTCGGTCCGCGGGCCACGGGCGCGCACCACCACCGCGTATCTACGGTATGTGGCGGGCAAGTTGGGCGGCGCGGCCGTCTCGCTGCTGGCCGTCCTCGTCACCAGCTTCTTCCTCTTCCGGCTCATCCCCGGCGATCCGGTGAAGTACATGACGGGCGGCCGTCAGGTATCCGCCGAGCAACTCGCCCACTACCGCGAGGAGTTCGGGCTCGACCTGCCGCTGTGGCAGCAGTTCACCGACTACTGCGGCAAGGCGCTCACCGGCGACCTGGGCACCTCGTACCAGTTCCGGGCCCCCGTCATCGACAAGATCTCCGAAGCGCTGCCGAACACCCTCCTGCTCACCGGCACGGCGTTCGTGCTCTACACCGCACTCGGCATCTTCATCGGCACCCGCTCCGCCTGGCGCAACGGCGGCACGAGCGACCGCCTCAACACCGGTCTGGCCCTGACGTTGTACTCGATCCCGTCCTTCTGGCTCGGCCTGCTGCTCATCATCGTCTTCTCGGTGGGCATGGGCCCGATCCCGGGCCTGTTCCCGACCGGCGGCATGGAGTCGGGGGGCAAGGAGGGCTTCGCGTACGTTCTCGATGTCGCCCACCATCTGATCCTGCCGGTGGTGACGCTGGTCGCCGTCGAGTACGGGCAGACCCTGCTGGTCACCCGCTCGGCGCTGCTCGACGAGATGGGCAGCGACTATCTGACGACGGCGCGCGCGAAGGGCCTGAGAGACGATCTCGTCCGCCGTCGGCATGCCGTGCCGAACGCGCTGCTGCCGACCGTCACCCTCATCTTCATCAACCTCGGCCGGACGGTCGCGGGAGTGATCCTCGTCGAGACCGTCTTCTCCTGGCCGGGCCTGGGCGGGCTCTTCTACCAGGCGCTGAGCGTGCCCGATCTGCCGCTGGTCCAGGGGCTGTTCTTCGTCTTCGCCTCGGCGGTGATCGTGATGAACACCCTGGCCGATCTGATCTATCCGCTGCTGGACCCACGGGTGGGCCGATGACAACCGAATCCACGGCGGCCGAGAACGCCGCTGCGACCACGGCGAAGGGCCCTCGCACCCTCGCCTGGCAGCGCCGCCGCCACTCCGCCGCCCGCTTCTGGCGGCAGTACCGCACCCACCGGGCGGGCGTCTTCGGACTGGCCGCCCTCTCCCTCTTCGCGCTGATCGCCCTGACCGCGCCGCTGACCGTCGGCTCCGACGTGCAGAGCGTGACCGACGCGCCTGGCGGCCCCATGGAGAGCCCCAGTGCCCGATTCCCGCTCGGCACCGACCAGTTCGGGCGCAATCTGCTCGGGCTCGTGGTGTGGGGTGCCCGGGTCTCGCTGCTCGTCGGGCTGCTCGCGGCCGTGCTCTCCGTCGCGATCGGTGCGCTCATCGGGATCACCGCGGGCCACTTCCGCGGCTGGTACTCGACCGTGATCATGCGGATCACGGACTGGTTCCTGGTGATGCCGACGCTGGTGCTCGCGATCGCGCTGATGACCGTGATGTCGCGTTCCATCGGCACGATCATCCTGGCGATCGGCGTCACCACCTGGCCGACGACGGCCCGGCTGGTGCGGGCGCAGACCCTCGCCGTGGAGTCGCGGCCCTACATCGAGCGTGCGAAGGCGCTCGGCGGCGGGCACTGGCACATCATGTCCCGGCACGTGCTGCCCAATGTGATGCCGCTGGTGCTGGCGCAGACCACCCTGATCATCTCCTCCGCGATCCTCGCCGAGGCGACCCTCGCCTTTCTCGGGCTCGGCGATCCGACGGTCGTGTCCTGGGGCGGGCTGCTCCAGGACGCGCGGGAGGCGGGCGCGGTCAGCGCGGGCAAGTGGTGGTACCTGGTACCGCCGGGGGTCGCGATCGCGGTGGTGGCGCTGGCGTTCACGCTGTGCGGACGCGCGGTCGAGTCGGTCCTCAACCCCAAGCTGGGGGTGACCCGATGAGCACTCCGGCGAAGCGGCGTCTGCTGGAGGTCAGGAACCTCGAGGTGACGTACGCGGGCGGGGCGGCCGCGGTGCGCGGCGTGGACCTCTCCCTCGACGCGGGCCAGAAGCTCGGTATCGCGGGCGAGTCCGGCTGCGGCAAGTCCACGCTGGCGCTCGCACTGCTGCGGCTGCTGCCCACGGGCACCCGTACGAGCGGGGAGATCCTGCTCGACGGCGAGGACGTGCTGACGATGAAGTGGGGCCGGGTACGGGCGGTCCGCTGGGCGGGCGCCTCGATCGTCTTCCAGGGCGCGATGCACTCCCTCAACGCCGTGCACCGTATCGGCGACCAGATCGCCGAGCCGATCCTGCTCCACAAGAAGGCGACCCCGGCGGGCGCGAAGAAGAAGACCGGCGAGCTGCTGGAGCACGTGGGTCTGCCCGCCGCCCGCGCGAGCGCCTACCCGCACGAGCTGTCCGGCGGGCAGCGCCAACGCGTCATGATCGCCATGGCCCTGGCCTGCGACCCCCGGCTCGTCATCGCCGACGAACCGACGACGGCCCTCGACGTGATGATCCAGGCCCAGATCCTGCGTCTGATCGAACAGCTCGTCGCCGAACAGGAGTTGGGCCTGGTCATGATCAGTCACGACCTCGCGGTGCTGGCCGACACCTGCGACCGGCTCGCGGTGATGTACGCGGGCCGTGTCGTCGAGGAGGGCCCGGCCCGGCACGTGTACGAGGCGGCCCGGCACCCGTACGGCAAGGCACTGTCGGCGGCGTTCCCGCGCATCGGCGACGCCGCCTCGCGGTTCGCGCCGCGCGGGCTGCCGGGCGATCCACCGGACCCGTCGGCGCTGCCGTCCGGCTGTACGTTCCACCCTCGGTGTGCGGTGGCGCTGGACAGCTGCGCGAGCGAGGATCAGGCACTGCGGGAGGCGGGTGCGGGGCGCTGGGCCGCCTGTGTGCACGTCGGCGCGACCGTCCCCGAGCCGGGCACCCCGGCCGAAGAAGCCAGGAGCAGCGCCCCATGACCACCACCCCTGTGCCCCCGGTGACCGCGGCTCCTCTGCTCCGGGCCGAGGGCCTGCACATCGCCTTCCCCGGACGTCACGGCGCCGCCCGCGCGCGTGCCGTGGACGGGGTCGACCTCGACATCCGCCCCGGCGAGATCGTCGCCCTGGTCGGTGAGTCGGGCTGCGGCAAGACGACGTTGGCCCGCTCCCTGCTCGGTCTGGTCCCGCCGACGGACGGTCGCGTCACCTTCGACGGAAGGCCGCTCGACTACTCCGCACGCGCCCTCAAGGCCTACCGCAAGCGCGTCCAGCTGGTCCTGCAGGATCCCAGCGGCTCGCTCAACCCCCGGCACACGGTGTACGACGCGGTGGCCGAGGGACTGCGCATCCACAGGTACGGCGGCGACGAGCGGGCGGCGGTCGCCGAAGCCCTCTCCCGGGCCGGTCTGCGCCCGCCGGAGCGCTTCTTCCTGCGCTACCCGCACGAGCTGTCCGGCGGCCAGCGCCAGCGCGTCGTCATCGCGGGCGCGCTGGTCCTGGAGCCCGAACTCATCGTCGCCGACGAGCCGGTGGCCTCCCTCGACGCGTCGGTACGCGGCGAGATCCTCGCCCTGCTCCTGCGGCTGCGCACCGAACTCGGCCTGTCCGCCCTGGTGGTGACCCACGACCTGGGGCTGGCATGGAACATCGCCGACCGGGTCGCGGTGATGTACCTGGGCCGGATCGTGGAGACCGGTGAGGTGGAGAAGGTCCTGACCGCGCCCCGGCATCCGTACACCCAGGCCCTGTTGTCCGTCCTCCCGGAGGCCCCGGGCGACCCGGTGGTCCTCACCGGCGAACCCCCGGACCCCTCCCGCATCCCCGCCGGCTGCCGCTTCCACGCACGCTGCCAGATCCTGGCGAGCGGAGAGGCCGAACGGGCCGGCGTCGCGGACGCGTGCCGGGGCGAGGACCTGGAGGTACTGAACGGCAGCGGCGAAGCGCAGGTGGCATGCCACTGGGCACGGCTCGATACGTGAAGCAGGTGGCGTGCGGCTGGGCACTCAGTACGTGAGGCAGATGGCGTGTAGCTGGGCACTCAGTACGTGAAAAGGGGCGCTCGGTGCCTTTGAAAGCACCGGCGCCCCTGCCGCGTACGACGGAGTCACTCCCCTTCGTACGCCTCGATCAGCTCGCGCGAGCGCTTCACATCGTCCGCGATGGCTTCCAGCAGCGCCTCGATGGAGTCGAACTTGGCCATGCCGCGGACGTAGGCGAGGAAGTCGACGGCGACATGCAGGCCGTACAGGTCGAGGCCGACGCGGTCGATGGCGTACGCCTCCACCGTGCGCTCGGTGCCGTCGAACTGCGGGTTCGTACCGACGGAGATCGCGGCGGGCATCGCCTCGCCCCCGACGTGCAGCCAGCCGGCGTAGACGCCGTCGGCGGGGATCGCGGTGTGCGGGAGGGTCTCGACGTTGGCGGTGGGGAAGCCGAGCTCGCGGCCGCGCTGGGCGCCGCGGACGACGATCCCCTCGACGCGGTGCGGGCGGCCCAGGATCTCGCGCGCGCCCTCGACATCGCCCTCGGCGACCAGCCGCCGAGTCAGGGTCGAGGAGAAGGGCTCGCCGCCCCCGGCGGAACCGCTCACGTACAGCTCCACCACCTCGACGTCGAAGTCGTACGTCTTGCCCTGCTCGCGCAGGAAGTCGACATTGCCGGCGGCCTTGTGGCCGAAACGGAAGTTCGGGCCCTCGACGACGGCCTTGGCGTGCAGCTTGTCGACGAGGACCTTCACCACGAAGTCGGCGGGCGACAGCTTCGAGAACTCGGTGGTGAAGGGGAGGATGAGCAGCGCGTCCACACCCAGCTCGGCGCACAGCTCGGCGCGGCGGTGGTGCGGGGCGAGCAGCGGGGGGTGGCTGCCGGGGCGCACGACCTCGCTGGGGTGCGGGTCGAAGGTCACCATGACGGAGGGAACGCCCAGCTCACGGGCGCGGTCCACGGCATGCTTGATGATCAGCTGGTGTCCGCGGTGCACCCCGTCGTAGGAACCGATGGTGACGACGCTGCGCCCCCAGTCCTCGGGGATGTCCTCCAAGCCACGCCAGCGCTGCACTGTGACCGCTCCTTGTCGAACCCGTGTCCGTCATTGCCTCATTCGCAGCTCTAAGGGTGCCATGCCGAGTGCGCTCGGTTCGCATCGGCATCGGGGTGTGACGCATCGCGCACGGTTCAGGCCGGAACCCGTACCCCGGCGAGGTTCTCGATCACGCGGCGGGTGCTCGGGCCGACCACCCCGGCCCACTCGTCGGGGGAGCCGGTCAGCCAGCGTGCCACCAGGGTCGCGAAGCCGGGGACCTGACGGGCCAGCTCGACCAGACCGCGGTCGAATCCGGTGGCTCCGGCCGGGGTGCGGACGAGGAGCAGGCCCGTGCGGTGCACCAACTCACGGGTGGGTTCCTCGCCCCGGCGGGCCGCGCCGTCCGCGGCGGCCCGCAGCAGGGTGTCGAGGACGGCCGGGTCCTGCTCGTGCGCGAGCAGCAGGTCCAGCAGCTCGCGCCGCAACGGGCCGCAGTCCCGGCTGCCCGGCGCCGCCAGGACGGCCGCGAGGGCCGCCCGCACCGGAGCCGGGCAGCCGACCAGCAGACCCGTGACCAGCGGGAAAAGGACGGATCGTGCCGCGAATCCGTGTTCGAGGCGCCGATCGACGTAGGCGGCCACGTGCGCGGCGGCCTCGGGGCACAGCTCCACCACTTCCCTGACCAGCACGCCGACACGGCGGGCGAGCGCGGGCGTGGTGACGTCGGCGAGCGTGCGCAGCGCCTCCGAGGTGTCCGCGCCCGGCTGTCGCAGCCGGACCCGAAAGGCTTCGAGCACCGGGTCGGGATGCGTGTTCAGGGCGGCGACCAGCGCAGCGGCGGGCAGCCGCGGATCGCCCGCGGCGAAGCGCTCCAGCGCCTGCGGCAGGTACCGGGCCCGCGTCCACGGGTCCCGTACGAGCAGGCCGAGCGCGCCACCGTGCAGCGTGCGGTCGGCGGGGCTGGCGAGCAGGGTCAGCGCCGCGTAGCGCAGCAGCTCGCGGTCGGCCTCGGTGCGCACATGCGGCGCGGCGCGCAGCCCGTACGCCATCGCCGCCACCCGCCGGGCCGGGCGCTCGTCGTGCGCCCACCGGTCCACCGCCCGGCACACGGCCGAGGGTTCCTCCTCGGCGAGCGCGGCCAGCAGTTCGTCCCCGCGCTGGTGGGCGCGGTCGACCAGGGCCTCCGCGAGGTCGTCCAGGGCGCGCCGCCGGTGCGCGTACAGCAGGGCCTGCGCGGCGGTCGCCACGGTCGCGTGGGGCGTCGCGGGCAGCGGCCGGTCGTCGTCGAACCAGGGGGTGAGGTGGGGTTGTACGGCGGTGGGGTCGGCTGCGAGGAGTCGGGCGACGGCGTCCAGGTAGCGCGGGGCCTCCGGGGGACGGCGGCGGTGGGCGCCGGAGGCGGTGCGGGACCCCTCGGCCGGGCTCGCCTGACGCGGCGCCCCGTCCGCGACGACCAGGCGCCTGAGCAGATCGAACCGCTCCGCCTCCGGCAGCGGCAGCGCCTCCCAGAAGGAGGGCCCGAATTCCGCCGGCACACCCCGGCCTTCGGTCCGCCACGCCACGATCCGCTCGGCGAGCAGCCGGAGCACCCCGGCGTACGGGGTCGCGTCGGGTACGCGCACCAGGACATCGGCGAGGAGGTGGGTGGCCCACCAGGTGCCGTCTCCGGTCGGGGCACCGTCTCCGGTCGGGGTGGCGTCCCCAGTCCGGGCGGATTCCTCCGCCAGCAGGTCGTCGACGGCCTCGACGAGGTCTTCGAGGCGGCGGGCCAGCGCACCGGCGCCCTGGTGCCGGGCCAGCAGGAGTAGGGCCTGTACGACGGGGCCGATGCGGTGGCGCGGGACGGGCACGGAACGGCTCTGGGCGGATGGGTGTGTGGGCGTCCGCTGGGCCGGTACCCGCTCGGTACGCCAGGCTTCGCGGCGCCGGTGGACCAGGGCGTGCAGGGCCGGGTCCACATCCAGGTGGGTGCCCTGGATCCAGTCGGCGAACTCCTCGTGGGCGAACCGGTAGCCGCTCCCGGCGGGGACCAGGAGGCCCTCGGTGAGGACGGCGGAGGCCCAGCCGGTGATACGCCCCGGGGTGGGACCCCAGGGGAAGACGGCCTCGAAGGACGTGCGGTCCAGCTGGCCCTGGCCGGGCCCCAGGCAGCGCCGCGCGGCCTCGTGCACCTGGCCGGAGACCTGGGCGGCGAGCCTTCGTACGGCCGTGCCGCGCAGCCCGTTCGCCGACGCGAGCCGGAGCGCGACGCGCAGGCACATCAGGTCCAGATGGGCGGCGAAGACCTCGTCCCGGTCGAGTGGCCGGGTCGGCGCGTCAGGCAGCGCGGCGCGCACCTCCGCCAGCAGCCGCAACGTCAGCGGATGCCGCGCCTCGTCGGCCGCCAGCGCACCCTCGGGGATCCCGGCCCGCGCACGGACCCGCCGCGCCTCGTCCTCGGTCAGCCCGCCCAGCCGGACGCAGGGTGGAAGCGACGGCTCCGGGTCGGTACCGGCCCGGTGCAGCGACTCCGCCGGGAACTGGACCCCCGCCTGCTCCCAGTACTCGGCGCGGCAGGCGACGACGAGCCGCGCCCCGCTCGCCCGCAACCACTCGGCCGTGCCCGCGGTCCACTCGGGCAACCGGCGGGCGAGGTCGGGCGGCATCTCCTCCGGTCCGTCGAGGAGGAACAGCAGTGGCCGTCCGGCGGCCCGGGCCAGCCGGTCGGGACCGATGTCGCCGAGCTCTCCGTCGTACCCGCCGGGCGGCAGCACCCCAGGCTCCCGGCGCGCCCCCTCCTCCGGGGCCGCCACGATCCGCCCCGCCCGCTCCAGCGCCCGGGTGGCCGCGTCGGCGACGGAGGTGTCCGTGGCGAGGAGGTCGGCGCCGCGCAGCCAGAGCGTGGGGGCCGGCGCGGCGCCGCGGGTGCGGCGGGCGGCGAGCGCCGCGAGTTCCGTCGTACGGCCGCTGCCGGGTGGGCCGACGAGTCCGAGGACGGCGGCCGGGCCGCTCTCGAAGGACGCGAACTCCCGTACGACGGCGGCCCGTTCCACGGTGGCGGGCGCCGCGCCGCCGGTGCCCGGCGAGGTCGCGGCCCCGGGGCCGTCCGAGCCCACCGAGGTCGCCGTGAGTTCGAGTACGCCTGCCGGATTGAGATCGGCCCCGTACGCGGGGACCGTGGTGGCGTTGCGGTCGAGGAGTTCGGCGAGCGGACCCGCGTCGCCGGGAGTGTGCAGGAGGACCGCGAAACCCGCCGCCCGGTGCTCGGTGTGCAGCGCGGTGCCGAGCACCCCGATCACCGCCCCGGTCGAGGCGTCGAGGACCGGTCCCCCGGCCGCCCCGCCGCCCAGCCGGAGCGCGTCCGCGCCGGCCGTGCCGATCGCCAACTCCAGTGCCTCGTCGAGGCGATGGAAGCGATCGGTCGCCGCGTACGTCACGGTGGTGCTGCCCAGCACCCGGGCCTCGCGCCAGCCGCCCGCGGGGATCCTGACATACGTGCCGGTCTCGACCCTCTCGCGCACGGTGACGGGGAGCGGGTCGAGGCCGAGGCCCTCGGTGCGTACGAGCGCCAGATCGGTTTCGGGGAGCGGGGTCACGGCGTCGGCGGTCACCACACAGCTGCGGTCGCCGGGGGCGTGCAGCACGAGGCGGGCCAGACCGTCGACGGCCTCGTGGCTGGTGATCACCGTGCCGTGGTGGTCGGCGACGAAACCCACGCCGCGCGGACGTCCGGCCAGGTCGCAGACGCGCACCAGGATCTCGTCCCGCGCGCCGCGGGCGTCGTCCGGTGTCTGCTCGTTCCCGGCCCGCGGGCCCCGTCCCGCCATGCTCGAACCTCCCCGCCGTGCTCCTTCTTCCGACGGTAGGCGCCAAATGATCAGCGGGACAGATCACGCGAGAAACGCGCCCCCTTCCGCTCCCTCGGTTCACTCCGAGCGCCTGCCCGAAGGGGTGAATAGGGCAGAGCGGATGGATACACCCTTGGGTGGGGGAACCGAGGGGGGACCGTGGAGCGGCGGGCACGAAACCCCGTGACCGCCGCTCCACGGGCAGGTGCCCGAGCACGAACAGGCGTCGGCCTCAGCCGAACACGGCGAGGCTCTTCGCCTTGCCCTTCTGTTCCTCCACCAGCGCGAGGAACTGGCCCTCGGCGTCGAACACGGCCACCGCGCCGACCCCCGCGTACTCCTCGGGGATCTCCAGGCGTACGCCGTTGAGCAGCAGCCGGGCCCGCTTGGTGTCCACGTCCCAGCGCGGGAACGCGGCCGCGGCGGCCTCGGCGATCGGCATCACGGTCAGCTCCTCCTGGAGCTGGTCGAGGGTGCGCGCGGAGTCGAGCTTGTACGGGCCGACGCGGGTGCGGCGCAGGGCGGTGAGGTGACCGCCGACCCCCAGGTCCGCGCCCAGGTCCCGGGCGAGCGCCCGGATGTACGTCCCGGACGAGCAGACCACGGAGACGACCAGGTCGAGCACCGGCGTGCCGTCCTCGGCCACGGCGTCCCGGATGTCGTACACCGCGAACGAGGAGACCGTCACCGGGCGGGCCGGGATCTCGAAGTCCTCGCCTTCGCGTGCCCGCTTGTACGAGCGCACGCCGTCGATCTTGATGGCACTGACCTTGGACGGCACCTGCATGATCCGGCCGGTGAGCTTGGCGATCCCGGCGTCGATGGCCTCCCTGGTCACCCTGGAGGCGTCGGTGGACGAGGTGATGTCGCCCTCGGCGTCGTCGGTCAGCGTGTCCTGGCCGAGCCGGATCGTCCCCAGGTACTCCTTCTCGGTGAGCGCGAGGTGCCCGAGGAGCTTGGTCGCCTTCTCGACGCCGAGGACGAGCACACCCGTCGCCATGGGGTCGAGGGTGCCGGCATGTCCGACGCGGCGGGTCCTGGCGATCCCGCGCATCTTGGCGACCACGTCGTGCGAAGTGAAGCCCGACGGCTTGTCGACGATGACAAGCCCGTCGGGCGTCTTGGTCTTCTGCGTCATTCCGCGGCGTCGCCGTCCGTCTCGTCGTCCTCGCCCGGCTTCTTGTACGGGTCCGCGTCACCGGCGAAGGTGGCACCGGCCGAGACCTCGCGCACCTTCGCGTCCGAGGCCCGCGCCTTGTCGAGCAGGTCCTCGATCGTCTTGGCGGTGTCCGGCAGGGCGTCCGCGACGAAGGTCAGCGTCGGCGTGAACTTCACGCCCGCCGCCGCGCCGACCGCCGAGCGGAGCACGCCCTTGGCGCTCTCCAGGCCCGCGGCCGCGGCCGCGCGCTCCTCGTCGTCCCCGTAGACCGTGTAGAAGACGGTCGCCTCCCGGAGGTCCCCGGTGACCCGGGTGTCCGTGATGGTGACATGGGTGCCGAGCCGCGGGTCCTTGATCCCACGCTGCAGCTTCTGGGCCACCACCTCTCGGATGAGGTCCGCCAGCCTCTTGGCACGCGCGTTGTCGGCCACTGGTCCGTCTCCTTCTTCGCCTTGCTTGTTCCGTCAGTCTTCGTCTGTATGAAGTCTGCGCCGTACCGACAGCAGCTCCACCTCCGGTCGCGCCGCGACGAGCCGCTCGCACCGGTCCAGTACGTCGGTGAGGTGCTCGGTGTCTCCGGAGACCATCGCCAGGCCGATCTCGGCCCTGCGATGAAGGTCCTGGTTGCCCGTCTCCGCCACGCTCACCGCGTACTTCCGCTGGAGTTCAGCGACGATCGGCCGGACTAGAGAGCGTTTCTCCTTGAGCGAGTGCACATCGCCGAGGAGCAGATCGAAGGACAGCGTCCCCACATACATGTGTAACCGGATGTCCCGCCGGTACGGGGTAGATGGCCTGCCAATGCGCTTGGCAGGGACATCAGAACCGTACAACGAACCCCTGGCTCGCTCGACGGAGTTTCCGCCCCCGCACCGGTGGGGGCCGTTCGCGCAGTTCCCCGCGTCCCTGAAAGGGGCGCGGGGAACTGCGCGATCTTTTAAACGGCAAGCTGGCCGACGGTGACTTCTCACCGTCGGCCAGCTCAAGCCACTGCGTTACGACCGCGGCTTCTCGCGCATCTCGTACGTCGCGATGACGTCGTCGACCTTGATGTCGTTGAAGTTTCCGAGGTTGATACCACCCTCGAAGCCTTCGCGGATCTCGGTGACGTCGTCCTTGAAGCGACGCAGACCGGAGATGTTGAGGTTCTCCGCGATGACCTTGCCGTCGCGGACGAGGCGCGCCTTGGTGTTGCGCTTGACCTCGCCCGAGCGGACCAGGACACCGGCGATGTTGCCCAGCTTGGACGACTTGAAGACCTCGCGGATCTCCGCCGTGCCGAGCTCGACCTCCTCGTACTCCGGCTTGAGCATGCCCTTGAGGGCCGCCTCGATCTCCTCGATGGCCTGGTAGATCACCGAGTAGTACCGGACGTCGACGCCCTCGCGCTCCGCCATCTGCGCCGCGCGGCCCGCAGCGCGGACGTTGAAGCCGATGACGATCGCGTCGGAGCCGGTCGCCAGGTTGATGTCCGACTCGGTGACCGCACCCACACCGCGGTGCAGGACACGGATGTCGACCTCGTCGCCGACGTCGAGCTGGAGCAGCGAGGACTCGAGAGCCTCCACCGAACCGGACGCGTCGCCCTTGATGATGAGGTTGAGTTCCTGCACCAGACCGGCCTTGAGGGCCTCGTCCAGGTTCTCCAGGGAGAACCGGACACCCCGGCGGGCGAAGTTGGCGTTGCGCTCACGCGCCGCGCGCTTCTCGGCGATCTGACGCGCCGTGCGGTCCTCGTCGACAACCAGGAAGTTGTCGCCGGCGCCCGGGACGTTGGTGAGACCGAGGACGAGGACCGGGGTCGAGGGACCCGCCTCTTCCACGTTCTCGCCCTTGTCGTCGAGCATCGCGCGGACACGGCCGTACGCGTCGCCGACCACCATGGTGTCGCCGACCCGCAGGGTGCCTCGCTGGACCAGGACGGTCGCGACGGCGCCGCGGCCACGGTCGAGGTGGGACTCGATCGCGATGCCCTGCGCGTCCTGCTCCGGGTTGGCCCGCAGGTCGAGCGAGGCGTCCGCGGTCAGGACCACGGCCTCCAGCAGCTCCTCGATGTTGAGGCCCTGCTTGGCGGAGATGTCGACGAACATCGTGTCGCCGCCGTACTCCTCGGCCACCAGACCGAACTCGGTGAGCTGACCGCGCACCTTGGTCGGGTCGGCACCCTCGACGTCGATCTTGTTGACCGCGACCACGATCGGCACGTCGGCCGCCTTGGCGTGGTTCAGCGCCTCGATCGTCTGGGGCATCACACCGTCGTTGGCCGCCACCACGAGGATCGCGATGTCGGTCGACTTCGCACCACGGGCACGCATGGCGGTGAACGCCTCGTGACCCGGGGTGTCGATGAAGGTGATCTTGCGCTCTTCTTCGTTGACCTGGGTCGTGACCTGGTACGCACCGATGTGCTGCGTGATACCGCCGGCCTCGCCCGCGACGACGTTCGTCTTGCGGATGGTGTCGAGGAGGCGGGTCTTACCGTGGTCGACGTGACCCATGACGGTCACGACCGGCGGACGTGCGACGAGGAACTCCTCGCCACCCTCGTCCTCGCCGAACTCGATGTCGAAGGACTCGAGCAGCTCGCGGTCCTCCTCCTCGGGGCTGACGATCTCGAGGACGAAGTTCATCTCGTCCGCGAGGAGCTTCAGCGTCTCGTCGGAGACGGACTGCGTGGCAGTGACCATCTCGCCGAGGTTCATCATCACGCCGACGAGCGACGCCGGGTTGGCGCCGATCTTCTCCGCGAAGTCGGTGAGGGACGCACCGCGCGACAGGCGGACGGACTGTCCGTTGCCGCGAGGCAGCATCACGCCGCCGACCGACGGGGCCTGCATGGCCTCGTACTCCTGGCGCCTCTGCCGCTTCGACTTGCGACCACGACGCGCCGGACCGCCGGGACGGCCGAACGCACCCTGCGTGCCACCACGGCCACCCGGACCACCGGGACGACCGCCGAAGCCGGGACGGCCACCGCCGCCACCGCCGGGACCACCGGGACGACCGGCGAAACCGCCACCGCCGCCACCGCCGGGACCAGCGGGACGACCCGCGAAGCCGCCACCGCCGCCACCGGGACGACCGGCGAAGCCGCCGCCGCCCGGACGACCGCCGCCGCCACCGGGACCACCGGGACGACCGCCGCCGCCACCGGGACCGCGGCCACCGGGGCCACCACCGGGACGGGGACTGCCCGCAGCGGGACGCTGCGGCATCATGCCGGGGTTGGGACGGTTACCGGCGGGGCCACCGCCGGGACGCGGAGCGCCGCCCTGCGGACGAGGCATGCCACCCGGAGTCGGACGGGCACCGCCCGGACCGCCCTGCGGACGCGGAGCGCCGCCGGGACCGCCCTGGGGACGGGGACCACGGTCCTGACCCGCGCCCTGCGGACGCGGAGCGCCGCCGGGACGGTCGCCACCGGGGCGCGGGGCACCGCCCGGACGGGGCGCCTGCGGGCGCGCCATGCCGGTGGAGCCACCAGAGGTGAACGGGTTGTTGCCCGGACGCGGGCCGGCCGGACGAGCACCGGGACGCGGGGCCTGGCCGCCGGGACGCGGGGCGCCCTGACGGTCGCCGCGCTCGGGACGGTCGCCGCGACCCTGACCACCCTGGCCGGGACCACCGGCCGGACGGGCACCGCCGGGACGCGGGGCCTGGCCACCGGGACGCGGGGCGCCCGGACGGGGACCTGCGGCGGGAGCCGCGGGAGCCGACGGGGGCGCGGTGAACTCGGCCGCGACCGGAGCCGGAGCCGCCGGAGCGGGCTTCGGTGCGGGCTTGGGACCCGGGGTCGGGCGCGGACCCGGTGCAGCCGGAGTGACCGGAGCAGCCGACGCAGCCGGAGTGACCGGCGCAGCGGGGCGCTCGGCCACGGCCGGCTTCGGGGCCGGCGGGCGCGGGGCGGCCGGACGGGCAGCCTGCGCCGGAGAGGGGGCACCCGGCTTCGCCGGGGCAGCCTTACGGGCGGAGGCGGGCTTGCCGCCACCGCTGCCCTGCTGGAGGGCGTCAGTCAGTTTGCGTACAACGGGCGCCTCGATCGTCGAGGACGCCGAACGGACGAATTCACCGAGCTCTTGGAGCTTGGCCATGACGACCTTGCTCTCAACCCCGAACTCCTTGGCGAGTTCGTATACCCGGACCTTAGCCACTTCGCTCCTTTTAGGTCCGGGTTGCGTCCGGACCGTCGCTACTTCATGGGCGTACTCATCGCGTGCTCATCGAGTGCTCATCGCAATCTCGACCTACTTCCAACTCGCGGGGTACCAGGGCCGCACGGGGGTTCCGTACGACGCTCCTTACGGTGTTGCCTGCTCGACGCAGAGGCGCAACGCCGCTGTGTCGAGCGGTCCCGGGGCACGCAGCGCCCGCGGGAACGCCCGGCGGCGTACCGCCAGGTCGAAACAGACCAGGGCGGGGTGCACATATGCGCCCCGGCCGGGCAGCGTACCGCGATGATCGGGGACACATTCGCCCTCGACCGCCACGATCCGCAGCAGATCAGTCTTGGCCGCTCGCTCCCGGCACCCCACACAGGTGCGTTCAGGGCATGCGCGGGCTCGCGTCCGGCCAGACACTCTTAAGTCTACCTCCCCGCACCGACCTCACCCCTTTGGGGCAAGAATCGAACGGTTGTTGTCGTGATCTAAGCCACTTGCGGCTCAGAACTATTCCCGGTGCTGGTCCGCGCCGCGCCGAGCTGTCTCGTCGGACGGCTGCTCGGTGTCCGGACGGATGTCGATGCGCCAGCCGGTGAGGCGGGCCGCGAGGCGGGCGTTCTGGCCCTCCTTGCCGATCGCCAGCGACAGCTGGTAGTCCGGGACGGTCACGCGGGCGGAGCGGGCCGCGAGGTCCACGACCTCGACCTTCGAGACGCGGGCCGGGGAGAGCGCGTTCGCCACCATCTCGGCCGGGTCGTCCGACCAGTCGACGATGTCGATCTTCTCGCCGTTCAGCTCGGCCATCACGTTGCGCACCCGGCCGCCCATGGGGCCGATGCAGGCGCCCTTGGCGTTCAGACCCGAACGGGTGGACCGGACGGCGATCTTCGTACGGTGACCGGCCTCGCGTGCGATCGCGGAGATCTCGACGGAACCGTCGGCGATCTCCGGGACCTCCAGCGCGAAGAGCTTCTTCACCAGATTGGGGTGCGTACGCGACAGGGTGACGGACGGACCGCGCACGCCCTTCGCCACCCGAACGACGTACGAGCGCAGCCGCAGCCCGTGCTGATACGTCTCTCCCGGGACCTGCTCCTGCACCGGCAGGATGGCCTCCAGCTTGCCGATGTCGACGAGCACGTTCTTGGGGTCGCGCCCCTGCTGTACGACACCCGTGACGATGTCGCCCTCACGCCCGGCGTACTCACCGAGCGTCGCGTCGTCCTCGGCGTCCCGCAGGCGCTGCAGGATGACCTGCTTGGCGGTGGTCGCGGCGATCCGGCCGAACCCCGACGGGGTGTCGTCGAACTCGCGTACCTCCTGCCCCTCCTCCAGGTCCTCGGGGTCCTCCTTCGCCCACACGGTCACATGGCCGGTCTCCCGGTCGAGCTTGACGCGCGCGTGGCGGCGGCTTCCCTCGGTGCGGTGGTAGGCGATGAGGAGGGCCGACTCGATCGCCCCGACCAGCAGGTCGAAGGAGATCTCCTTCTCCCGTACCAAGCCCCGCAGGGCACTCATGTCGATGTCCACGGCTACGCCTCCTCTGCGTTCTCTTCGTTCTTGTTCTTACGGTTGAACTCGACCTGGACGCGGGCCTTGGCGATGTCCTGGAAGGCGAGCCGCTTGGCGGTGGGCTTGCGCCCCTTCACGCCCGGCACCTCGACATCGACTCCTTCTTCGTCCACGCCGAGGATTCTCGCGACCAACTCGTCGCCGTCCCCCAGCTGGAACTTCACCAGGCGGTCCGTGGCGCGTACGTAGTGACGGTGCTCCTTGAGCTCGCGCTCGGCACCGGGGGTTCCGACCTCGAGGGTGTACTCGCCCTCGCCCATCGCGTCCGTCTCGTCGAGCTTCACCGAGAGCGCGCGGCTCACATCGGCGATCGCGTCCAGATCGGCGCCTTCGTCCGAATCGACGACAACACGCAGCACACGCTTACGTCCGACCGAGTCCACTTCGACCTCTTCGAGGTCGAGGCCCTGAGAGCTGACGAGCGGTTCCAGCAGTACTCGCAGCCTCTCGCTCTGGGTGGTGCTCATCCGGGTGACTCCTCGGCCGCGTGTGCTGTTGTGGGTTGGTCGTGTGTCTGGTCAAAGGGTATCCGGTCGCAGAGGGTGTTGCCGTCCACCGTCCCCCGCCCCCGGGGGGGCTGAGCCGCGGTGGCGAGCCCCTGGGGGGTGATCGGGTGGGGCACGGGTACCGTGATCACGGGCGTGCCGCCCTCCCTTTCGTACGAGCCTTCCGAGGACGTCTGCCGTGCCGTTCACCCTGCCGCCGCGCTCCCCCTCGGGGCCGCGCCGAAGGAGCCTGTTCGCCTCCGCCGCGGGCACCTTCGTGCTCGTGGGCTGTTCCGCCCCCGAGTCGTCCACCGACACCACGGTCGAGACTCCCTCGGCCGCGGACCGTGCGCGCGCGCGTGCGGCCCGCGACAGCGAGTCGCTCGCGGCACGCTACGCCGCCGTGATCACCGCCCATCCCCCACTGGCGGCCCGGCTGAAGCCGCTGCGGGCGGAGGTCGTACGGCACGCGAAGGCGTTCGGGAGCAGCGGAACCGCCGGCAGCCGGCCCTCCGCCACCGGCTCGCCGTCGGCTTCCGCCTCGGCGCACCCCAGCCCCTCCCCCGCCGTGCCCGCCCAGGAGAAGGACGCCCTCGCCGACCTCGCCACCGCCGAGCGCACCTTGGCCGACCAGCGGACGAAGGCCCTGCTGACGGTCCCGGGCGAGCTGGCCAGGCTGCTGGCCTCGGTGGCCGCGGCCGGCGCCGCACACGCGTTCCTGCTGACGGAGGGTGCCAAGTGAGCACGACCGAGGACACAAAGAGCACCAAGGAGGCCGAGCGAGCCGAACTCGGCGCGTTGCAGGCCGCGCTCGCCGCCGAGCACGCCGTCGTCTACGGGTACGGAGTCGTCGGCGGCAGGATCGACAAGGGACGCCGGGGCGAGGCCCGCTCGGCGTACGACGCCCATCGGGCCCGGCGCGACGAACTCGCGCGCGCCGTACGGGACCTGGGCGGCAGGCCGGAGGTCTCCGCGGCGGCGTACGCGCTGCCGTTCGCCGTGAAGGACTCCGCCGCGGCCGTGCAGCTCGCGGCCGACTTGGAGGACCGCGTCGCCGGGGCGTACTCCGATCTCGTACGCGCCTCCTCGGGCGATCGGCGGCGCACGGCCGCCGAGGCGCTGCGGGAGGCGGCGGTGCGGGCGGTGCGCTGGCGCGGGGAGAGCGTAGCCTTCCCTGGTCTCGCCGAGCGGGCGGCCCCCTCGGCCACCCCTGCCGCGGCAACGCCGTCGCCCTCGTGACGCGCCCCTGACGGCCCGGACGAGACGACCTGGACGACTTGGACCAGCTGGAAAGGAACACCTCGCGCAATGGACTCGCGCATGGCCTTCGAACCGCCGCGGCGCCTGGTACGGGCACTCGGCGAGACGCAGCGGAGCGGGTCCAACGGCTCCGGCGGGTCCGACGGGACGGGCGAGTGGCTGGACAAGCTGCCCGTGCTGGCGCAACAGGCGGTCGATCTACGCGAGTTGACCGTGGAGCGGGTGCAGGCACCCGGCGGCCGCAGCAGCCTTGTCCTGCTCGTCCGGCGGGCCGACGGGACGCCCGCCGTGCTGAAGCTGGCGCCGCCGCGGGCCCGTCCGGAGAGCGAGCGGGCCGCGCTCGCCCACTGGGACGGACGCGGCGCCGTACAGCTCCTCAACCCCGCCGACGCGCAGGGCGACACCCACGGCGTACTGCTGTTGGAGCGCCTGCGTCCCGATCTGTCCGTGCGTTCGCTGCCGGAGGCGAAGGCTCTGCTGGAGGCGGCCGGGACGCTGCGGCGGCTGTGGGTCGAACCGCCCGCCACCCATGTCTTCGAGACCGTCGCCGAGCGGACCGGGCGGCAGGCCGAGGCGATGCGGGCGGCGGCGAGCGCCGACACCGAGGTCGCGCCCCTGGTCGACGCGGCGCTCGCGGCTCGCGAGGAGCTCCTCGCCGGCCTGCCCGAGGAGCGGTTGCTGCACGGCACCTTCCGGCAGAGCAAGGTGCTCGCCGGTGAGCGCATGCCCTGGCTGGCCGTGGGCCCGGACCCGGTGGTCGGCGAGTGCGCCTTCGACCTGGCCCGGCTGGTCCGGGACCGGGTGGAGGACCTGATCGCGTCCCCTTCCGGATCGTCGATCACACGGCGACGGGTCAAGCGGCTCGCCGAGTCCCTGGAGGTGGACCAGGAGCGGCTGCGGGGCTGGACGTTGTTCCGGGCGGTCGAGTCCGGCGTACGGGCGGGGCGGGTCGGGCGTCCGCAGGACGCGGAGCTGCTGCTGGAGTTCGCGGGCTGGCTCTGACCGCCCCTGTCTAGCCCTGACTTCCCTGTGTGGTGGCGAGTTCGAGGGCCAGTACCGGGCAGTCGGCGGCGGCTCTGCGGGCGCGTTTCAGGGTGGTGGATGGAAGGGGGGCCTCGCCCAGGAGCGGGTAGCCCCACTCGTCGAGCGTGATGTGTTCGGGGAGGAGTTCCGCGCACAGGCCGTGGCCCTGGCAGGCGGTCCAGTCGACATCCAGGCGGTGCGTGCGGTCCGCACGGTCGGTGCGGTGGGCGTGGCGGGCCATGTCAGTTCCTGTTCGCGGGGACGGGCAGCAGCGGGGTGTGGTCGGTCGCCGTGCAGTGGCCCGCGGCGTGCGCGTCGAGTTCGGCGGCGAAGGTCGTGAGCGCGCTGCGCACCAGGCGGACCGTGCCGTCGGGGTGGTGGCAGGCGCCGCGGCCCTCGACGAGTCCGGCCAGGCGGGCGATGTCGTCGCGGGTGCCGCCCTGCGGACCGGGTGCGGCCAGGGTCTGGAAGGCGGCGGCGATACGGGGCAGACCGTTGAGGCAAGGTCCGCACTGGCCCGCCGACTCGAGGGCCAGGTGGCGCAGCACACGGGCGGTCTCGGCGAGACCGCAGCGGCCTGTGGGCAGCGCGGCGAGCACGCCCGCGCCGAGGTCGGCGACGGTCAGCGTGCGGGTCGCGGCCTCGGCGGCCGGGAGCCAGGTGCCGTGGTAGCCGCCGACCAGGACCGCGCCGATGCCGTCCAGCGGGAGGAGACGGTGCAGCGGCATCCCGAAGGGGGCTTCGACGACCCGTACCTCGCGGCCGGGCACATGCACCGTGCACAGGGCGCTGCCCGGCTCGGCCGGGGTGCCCACCGAGCGGAACCAGTCGGCGCCGTAGCGGGCGATCAGGGCGAGGTGGGCGAGCGTCTCGACGTTCTGGACGAGCGTCGGCGCGCGGTGCACGCCCTGTTCACGCACCGGGGGCCGCTGGTGGCGCGGGAGGGCCGCGTGTCCGGAGACGTACTGGGTGAGGGCCGAGGACTGGCCGGACAGGAAGCGCTTCGGGACGCGTACCGTGCGTACCCGCAGCGGGTCCCGTCGCTCGGCGAGCGCCGCTTCGAGGGGCGTGGCGTGGTCCTCGACCGCGAGGTACGCCTCCCCCGCGCCGACCGCCTCGGCCGCCAACTGCAGCCCGTCCAGGACGAGATGGGGCGACAGCCACAGCAGTGTCCTGTCCTTCGCGCTCGCGGGCTCGCCCTCCGCGCCGTTGGCGACGACGACCGGGGTGCGACCGGTGCGGCGGCCCGCCTCGGCGACCGAGACCAGCTTGCGGTACGTGGGGAATGCGGCGCCGCCGCGGCCGGTGAGCCCGGACTCGGCGACCGTGCGCAGCAGTTGGGCCGGGTCTCCGTGCACGACCGGGCCGTAGCGCTGCTCGTGGGTGGTGAAGCCGGCCGGGGCGCTACCGGGGGCGAGCAGGCGAGGTGGCATGTAGATGTCCGTAAAGGTGGTGGCCATGGTCGTCGTCGCGGTCGCGGTCGTGGTCGCGGTCGTGGTCGTGGTCATGGTCGTGGTCATGGGCGGGCTCCTTCGGGCGTACGGGCTTCGGCCGTACGGAGCAGGGTGGAGGGGGTTCGCCCGGAGGCTCGGGCCGCGTGGGCGACGCGGATGCCGAAGGCCGTGAGGACCGCGGCCACACAGGAGATCGTCAGCCACAGCATCCAGCCGGCGCCGGTGTCCGTGCCGATGCCGATGCCGTGGATGAGCGCGATCGGCCAGGAGGCATAGGCCAGCCAGTGGACGGCGCGCCAGGCGCGGTGCCCGACGCGGGCGCGGAGCAGGCTGGTGATCAGTACCGCCACCATCAGATCGAGGGCCACTGTGCCGAGGCCCAGCCAGAGGGGTTGGTAGGTGGAGGCGAACGGGACGAGGACATCGAGGAGGCTGATGCTCACATAGCTGTCGACGACCGCGGCCGTGATGTGCAGGGCCAGGAAGACGGTTGCGGAGAGGGAGAGGGCGCGGTGCAGCTGGACCGTCCCGAATCTCGGGAGGCCGGGGAGTCTGCCGCGCAGACGTACGGCGATGCCCAGGAGTACGACGACGGTGAACAGGACCAGGCTGACCGCTCCGGTGGCTCTGTTGGCGTACCAGAGGAGGGAGGAGTCGCTCATGCGGCGGCCTCGGGTCCGGGCCGGGTCTGGTCGGAAGTCGGCCAGCCCGGAGTCGTCACCACCGTGCCGTCCTTGGCCACCAGACGTGCGGGCAGGCCGAGCCTTGCCAGCCACCGTTCCGCGCCCGCGCCCTTGACCAGGGCCGCCGTGCCGGCCGCGTTGGCGTCGGCGCAGGTCGCGGCGGCCACGGAGACCGTGCGCCAGGGGGTCTCGGCGGGCAGGCCGGTGTACGGGTCGACGATGTGGTGGAGGTCGTGGGCGCCCCGGCGCCAGCGGCGGGTGGTGGTGCCGGAGGTCGCGAGGCCGCCGCTCCGGATGGCGACCGTGGCGTACGTCCCCGGCGCGGGTGTCTCCTCGACCGCGCCCGTGGCGTCCTGGACGCGGATGCGCCAGCCGCCTGCCGGGGGTTCGCCGGCCACGGCCGTGTCGCCGCCCAGGCTCACCAGGACTCCGCAGCCCGCCGCCTCGGCGAGCAGGGCGGCGGCCTTGTCGGCGGCCCAGGCCTTGGCCGTGGCGCCCAGGTCGAGGTGGACCCCGGCCGGGACGGTGACCGTGTCGGTCGCGCGGTCCAGGGTCACCGCGCGCCAGCCCGGGACCGGGCGGACGGTGAGCCGGACCGGGCGGTCGTCCTCCTGGACCAGCCGGAAGTCGCGGTCGTAGCCGAGAGCGCCGATGGCCGAGCCGACCGTGGGATCGACGGCCCCGTCGGTCGCGGCGGCGGCGCGCAGGGCGACGGCCAGCGCCTCGCCGAGCAGCGGGCTGACCCTGACCGGGCGGCCCTGTGCGTGGTCGAGGGCCACCAGTTCCGAGTCCTGACGGAACCGGCTGCACGCGGCGTCGACCTCGGCGAGGTGCCGGGCGAGCAGCAGGTTGCAGGAGTCCAGCAGGGCCGGGTCGGTGGTGACCAGGCGGACGCTGGTGCCGAGGGCGCGCCAGTCGGCGGCGGCCGTGGTGCGGCGGGTGAGCGTGGCCATCACGACGCCCCCGAGGTGGAGTCGGCGGAGCCGCCGCTGGAGGAGGTGGGGTTGTCCGAGGGGGCCTGAAGGGTCGAGTCCGCACTGCCGCTCGAATCGCTGTCGCTGCCCGTGGTCGACGACCCCGAACCGGACGACCCCGAACCGGACGACTCCGTACTCGTCGCACTCGTCGTACTCGTCGTACTCGTCGTACTCGTCGTGCCGCTCGCAGCCGTGTCCGCGTCCGCGTCCGCCTGCATCGTGCCGACCAGGGCGAAGACCCCGGCTGCCGCCGCCAGCGTGACCGCCGCCGCGGCGGCCGCCGTGCGCCGCGCTCCTCTGCGGACCGCCGCGGCGGCCCCCCGCTCGCTGCCTGTCATGGCTGCTCCCCTCCGAATGACGCTCTGTCACGTCCTACGGTCGGGGAACAGCCTGAGAGAAGTCTGTGAGGCACCCGTACGCCTCGGAAGAAGTCTCTGAGAGACGTCTTTAATTACAGACTTCAAGCAGTTCGGCTACTCGGCCGGTTCTGTTACTCGGCCGCCAGGCGAGCGATCGCCTCGTCCACGGTCAGCTCCTCGCGCTCGCCGGTGCGGCGGTCCTTCAGCTCGAGGACGCCCTCGGCCGAGCGGCGCCCGGCCACCAGGATCTTCGGTACGCCGATGAGCTCGGCGTCCGTGAACTTCACGCCCGGGGAGACCCCGGCGCGGTCGTCCACGAGGACGCGTACGCCCGCCGCGCCGAGCTTCTCGGACACGTCGAGGGCGAGCTCGGTCTGCAGAGCCTTGCCGGCGGCGACGACGTGGACGTCGGCGGGAGCGATCTCCTTGGGCCAGCACAGCCCCTGCCCGTCGGCCGACTGCTCGGCGAGCGCCGCGACCGCGCGGGAGACGCCGATGCCGTACGAGCCCATGGTCACGCGGACCGGCTTGCCCTGCTGGCCGAGGACGTCGAGCTGGAAGGTGTCGGCGTACTTGCGGCCGAGCTGGAAGATGTGGCCGATCTCGATGGCGCGGTCCAGCTTGAGGCCGGTGCCGCACTTGGGGCACGGGTCGCCCTCTTCCACCACGACGACGTCCAGGTAGTCGTCGACCTCGAAGTCGCGGCCGGCCACGACGTTCTTCGCGTGCGTGTTGACCTTGTTGGCGCCGGTGATCCAGGCCGTGCCGGGGGCCACCCGCGGGTCGGCGATGTAGCGGACCTTCTCCAGGCCCTGCGGGCCGACGTAACCGCGGACGAGGTCACCGCGGCCCTCGAAGTCCTCGGCGGTGACGAGTTCGACGACGGCAGGGGCGAGGTGCTCGCCCAGCTTGCCGAGGTCGACCTCGCGGTTGCCGGGGACGCCTACGGCCACGATCTCGCCGTCGACCTTGACCAGGAGGTTCTTGAGGGTGGCGGAAGCCGGGACGCCGAGGTGCTCGGCGAGCGTCTCGATGGTGGGGGTGTCGGGGGTGTCCAGCTCCTCGACCGGGCCGACGCCGGAACCGTCCACCGGCTTCAGGGCGAAGGTGACGGCCTCCGTGTTGGCCGCGTAGTCGCAGGACGGGCAGTCCACGAACGTGTCCTCACCGGCCGCGGCGGGCGCGAGGAACTCCTCCGACGCCGAGCCGCCCATGGCGCCCGAGACGGCCGACACGATGCGGTAGTCCAGGCCCAGGCGGGCGAAGATCTTCTGGTAGGCGGCGCGGTGCAGCGCGTACGACTCCGCGAGGCCCTCGTCCGTCGTGTCGAAGGAGTACGAGTCCTTCATCTGGAACTCGCGGCCGCGCAGCACGCCGGAGCGCGGGCGGGCCTCGTCGCGGTACTTCGTCTGGATCTGGTACAGCATGACCGGCAGGTCCTTGTAGGACGCGACCTGGTCCTTCACGACGAGCGTGAAGATCTCCTCGTGGGTCGGGCCGAGCAGGTACTCACCGCCCTTGCGGTCCTTCAGGCGGAAGAGGAGGTCGCCGTACTCCTCCCAGCGGGCGGAGGCCTCGTAGGGCTCCTTCGGGAGCAGGGCCGGCAGGAGGACCTCCTGCGCCCCGATGGCGTCCATCTCCTCGCGCACCACCCGGGAGATGTTGTCGAGGACCTTCTTGCCGAGCGGCAGCCAGGTCCAGATGCCGGCGGAGTTGCGGCGTACGTAGCCGGCGCGGACGAGCAGCTTGTGGCTGAGCGTCTCGGCGTCCGCCGGGTCGTCACGCAGTGTCTTGACCATCAAACGGGACATGCGCTGGACCTGGGCCATGGTTCTCGACTCCTGCTGCGTAAGGGTGATGGCTAGGAGGTTAGCCGGGCGGCCCATCCCGGTGGAAATCGGTTGGTCCCCCGGCCGGAGGGCAGGCCCAGGCGCTCAGCGCCTGCGCAGGGGCAGCGGGGCGCCCATGACGGCGTACGGCTTGGGTGCGCTGGGGAAGAGAACCTGCCGCGCGAGGTCCTCGTACCCGAGGGAGCGGTACAGGCCGCGGGCCGGGCTGTCGGTGTCGATGGCGGAGAGGATCGAGCGGGGTTCGGTGGCGCTGTCCGTGATGCCGGTGATCAGGGACCGGCCCAGGCCGTGGTTCTGGTAGTGCGGGTGGACGTGCAGCTCGGTGATCACGAAGGAGTGGTCGAGCCAGGCGTCGCGTCCCTGGGCGCGCAGATACGGTTCCACGACGGTGGACCACCAGTGGGTGCGGTCGTTGGGCATGCCGTAGACGAAGCCGACGAGCCGTCCGTCGACCGTCGTCGCGCCGAGTGCGCGGGCTCCGGGGTAGGTGAGGTGACGCAGCACGATCTGGCGGCGTACGGCGATCTCGTCGGCGCCGAGCCCGAAGGCGAGGGCCTGCACGGCGAGCGCCTCGTCGACGCGCGCCGCGAGATCCAGCGGGCCGACGACCACGTCGTCGGGGTTGCGGGGGCCCTGACCGGGAAAGCGCAGCATGCCGGGGAGACTACCGGGGCGCTTCGCCGGATTGCGCCGGGACTACGGGAGGTTGTGTCCGATGCGGCCCGGCCGGGGGCCGGTCGAGAACCGGTCTGGCGCCGGTCAAGGAGTTCCCCGCGGCCCTGCGAGCGCTAGAACAGCACGCTCATGAACGCGCCGATCTCCTGGAAGCCGACACGGTGGTACGTCGCCCGGGCCGGGGTGTTGAAGTCGTTGACGTAGAGGCTGACGAGCGGGGCGACGTCGGCGAGGGCGTAGCGCATGACCGCCGCCATGCCCGGGGCCGCCAGCCCCTGCCCCCGGTACTCGGGGGCGACCCACACACCCTGGACCTGGCAGGCCTGCCGGGTGGCGGCGCCGATCTCGGCCTTGAAGACGACCTTGCCGTTCTGGTCGAGACGGGCGAACGAACGGCCGGTGCCGACGAGTTCGGCCACCCGCGCCTGGTAGAGCAGGCCGCCGTCACCGGCGAGCGGTGAGACGCCCACCTCCTCGGTGAACATCGCCACGCACGCCGGCATGATCGTTTCCATCTCGTCCTTGCGGATGCGGCGGACGTACGGATCCGGGGCGATGTCGGCGGGGAGCCGGTCGGTGACCATCAGGGGCTGGTGGGCGCGGACCTCGCGGGCCGGGCCCCAGCTGGGTTCGAGCAGCCGCCACAGCTGGGCGGTGGCCTCGACGGGGCCGACGATCGAGGAACAGCGGCGGCCGGCCCTTCTCGCCCGGTCGGCGAAGCCGCGGACGGCGCGGGGGGTGGCGCAGATCGGGACCAGGTTGGCGCCCGCGTAGCAGAGGGACCGCAGCATGCCGTCCTCGTACCAGCCCCACATCTCGCCGCCGAGCCGCCAGGGGTCGAGGCCCGCGACCTGTACCCGCGACGCGACGAACGCGTTCGCGACCGGGTCGCGGTCGAGGACGGCGAGCGCGGCGTCCAGGTCACTCGGTTCGAGGACCCTGGTGGTGGTCTGGGTCAACACGTGCGGGGGCCTCACCATACGGTCTGCTGATCTCCGCACTGTACCTGGCGAGGTTGTGCCTCGCCGCCCCTTGTACCGGCCGGGGCTTCGGCCGCGGACCGGTGGGCGCGGTGCGCGCAGTTCCCCGCGCCCCCTGGACCGGGGCTCCGTCCCGGATCCCCGTTCGTCCGGGGTCGTTTGTCTGCGGTGCGTGGGGGCCGGTCGCGCCGTTCCTCGCACCCCTGGGGCGGGGCTGCGCCCCACATCCCCCGGCCGCCCGAAGTTCTTCGGCTGACGGCCGGCGGGGGCCGGGCGCGCGGTTCCCCGCGCCCCTAAAAGCCCCGGGTCGCCCGGCGTTCGAGAGCGAGGCCCGCCCGCCACCCACCCCGGCCCGCACCATTCAGCCCGTCCGGCGTTTGAGGACGAGGCCGTTTCAGGCCGATGCGGGGGCCAGGGGGCGCAGCGCCCCTGGCGGGGTTGAAGGGGCAGAGCCCCTGGGGATGATGGGCCCCTGCTCGAACGGTGCCGCCCGTGGGTCAGCCCGCTACCGACACCGAGGGCTCGCCGGAGGCGATCCCGTCGGCCTCCATCTGCTCGGCAAGCTTCATCGCTTCCTCGATGAGCGTCTCGACGATCTTCGACTCGGGGACCGTCTTGATGACCTCGCCCTTGACGAAGATCTGCCCCTTGCCGTTGCCGGAGGCGACGCCGAGGTCGGCCTCGCGGGCCTCGCCCGGACCGTTCACGACGCAGCCCATGACGGCGACGCGGAGGGGGACCTCCATGCCCGTCAGACCGGCGGTGACCTCTTCCGCCAACTTGTACACGTCGACCTGGGCACGCCCGCAGGACGGGCAGGACACGATCTCCAGGCCCCGCTGCTTGAGGTTCAGCGACTCCAGGATCTGGAGACCGACCTTGACCTCCTCGGCGGGCGGCGCCGAAAGGGACACCCGGATCGTGTCGCCGATGCCCTCGGAGAGCAGCGCTCCGAACGCCACCGCCGACTTGATCGTGCCCTGGAAGGCGGGACCCGCCTCCGTCACACCGAGGTGCAGGGGGTAGTCGCACGCCGCCGCCAGCTGGCGGTACGCGTTGACCATGACCACCGGGTCGTTGTGCTTGACCGAGATCTTGATGTCCCGGAAGTCGTGCTCCTCGAAGAGGGACGCCTCCCAGAGGGCGGACTCGACGAGCGCCTCGGGGGTCGCCTTGCCGTACTTCTGGAGGAGCCGCTTGTCGAGCGAGCCCGCGTTGACGCCGATCCGGATCGGGGTGCCGGTGTCCTTCGCGGCCCGCGCGATCTCCTTGACCTGGTCGTCGAACTGCTTGATGTTGCCGGGGTTCACACGGACGGCCGCGCAGCCCGCGTTGATCGCCGCGAAGACGTACTTCGGCTGGAAGTGGATGTCCGCGATGACCGGGATCTGCGACTTGCGGGCGATCGTGGCGAGGGCGTCGGCGTCGTCCTGGGTCGGGCACGCCACCCGTACGATCTGGCAGCCGGAGGCCGTCAGCTCGGCGATCTGCTGCAGCGTGGCGCCGATGTCCGACGTACGCGTGGTCGTCATCGACTGCACCGAGACGGGTGCGTCTCCACCCACGGCCACGGTTCCGACCTGGATCTGCCGGCTCTTCCGACGCTCGGCGAGCTTGGTCGGAACGGACGGCATGCCGAGAGAAATCGCAGTCATCTGCTGTGCAACCCCAAGTTGTGGATCAAGGTCCCGGAATCGTGGGCTCCAGGCTCCGAGATTACGGCACCGGCGCACGCCCGGGCACATCACGCCCCTAAACCCACCCAACGGATGGCGGCCGGACACCCAGGGTGCCCGGCCGCCACGAACGGTGTCCTGCCAAGAGACCGCCTAGGAGATTTTCACCGGGTTAACAACGTCCGCGATCAGGACGAGGATCGTGAAGCAGACGAAGATTCCAGCCACCACATAGGCCACCGGCATCAGCTTCGCCACGTCGAACGGGCCCGGGTCCGGCCGCCTCAGCACCTTCGCCGCGTTCCGCCGCAGCGACTCCCACAGCGCGCCCGCGATGTGCCCGCCGTCGAGCGGGAGCAGCGGAAGCATGTTGAACAGGAACAGGGAGAGGTTGAACCCCGCGACCAGCAGCAGCATCATCGCGACCTGCTGCGATGCCGGGATGTCGAGGGTGAAGACATCACCGCCGATACGTGCCGCGCCGACCACGCCCATCGGGGAGTCCGCCTTGCGCGGGCCGTCGCCGAAGGCCGCGTTCCACAGGTCGGGGATCTTGCCGGGCAGCGAGACGAGCGACTCGACGCCGTTCTGCATCATGTCGCCCATGCGGTTCACGGACTGGCCGAACGACTGCTGGACGATGCCGGAGGCGGGCGTGAAGCCGAGGAAGCCGGCGTACACGTACTTGCCCTCGACATAGCCGCCGTTGCCGTCGGTCTTGCTGACCTGGTTCTTGATCAGGTGAGCCGTCAGGTCGACCTTCTGACCCTTGCGCTCGACGGTGAGCGTGACGTCCTTGCCGGGGTTGGAGCGGATGTCGGACTGCAGCGCCGCCCAGTCGTCGATCGCCTTGCCGTTGAACGCGACGATCTTGTCGCCGCCCTTGAGCCCGGCGGCCTTGGCGGGCGCGGCCTGGTCGCTCGCCGCGCACTTCGACCGGTTCTCGCTCTGCTGGATGACACAGTCCGAGACCTTGCCGACCGTGGTGGTCTGGGTCTGCACCCCGAACGTCATCATCACGCCGAGGAAGATCGCGACGGCCAGGACGAGGTTCATGAACGGGCCCGCGAACATCACGATCACGCGCTTCCACGGCTTGCGCGTGTAGAAGAGGCGGGTCTCGTCGCCGGGCTGGAGCTCCTCGAAGGCGGCCGACCTGGCGTCCTCGATCATGCCCCGGAAGGGGGAGGTGGAGCGCGCCTCGATACGGCCGTCCGGGCCGGGCGGGAACATCCCGATCATGCGGATGTAGCCGCCGAGCGGGACCGCCTTCACCCCGTACTCGGTGTCGCCCTTCTTCCGCGACCAGATGGTCGGCCCGAAGCCGACCATGTACTGCGGCACACGGATGCCGAAGAGCTTGGCCGTCGACAGATGTCCCAGCTCGTGCCAGGCGATCGAGATGAGCAGGCCGACCGCGAAGACGACTATGCCGAGGATCATCATCAGGGTCGTCATGCACGAGCCTCCGCGGTTGTCGTCTGTGCCATTGGTGCTGTCCGTGCCGTCTGTGCGGTCAGTTCACGGGCCCGGGCGCGTGCCCAGGTCTCCGCTTCGAGGACGTCCGCCACGGTCAGGGAAGTTCCCGTTCCGGGTGTGCCGTGTTCCTCAACCACCCGGGTGACGGTCTCCATGATCCCGTTGAACGGCAGGGCGCCGTTCAGGAACGCGTCCACGCACTCCTCGTTGGCGGCATTGAACACCGCCGGGGCCGTGCCCGCGAGCTGCCCCACGTGCCGGGCGAGCCCGACGGAGGGGAACGCGTCGTTGTCGAGCGGGAAGAACTCCCAGCTCGACGCCTTGGTCCAGTCGAAGGCGGGCGCCGCGTCCGGGACGCGTTCGGGCCAGCCGAGACCGATGGCGATCGGTCCCCGCATGTCGGGGGGCGTCGCCTGGGCCAGTGTCGATCCGTCCGTGTACTCAACCATCGAGTGGACATACGACTGCGGGTGCACGACCACCTCAATGCGATCGAAGGGAATGTCGTAGAGGAGGTGCGCCTCGATGACTTCCAGCCCCTTGTTGACCAAGGTCGCGGAGTTGATGGTGATCACCGGGCCCATGGCCCAGGTCGGGTGCGCGAGGGCCTCGGCGGGAGTGACGTTCGCCAGCTCCGCCTTCGTACGCCCCCGGAAGGGTCCGCCGGAGGCGGTCACGACCAGCTTGCGCACATCGGCGCGCGTACCGGCCGCCAGTGCCTGGAAGAGCGCCGCGTGCTCGGAGTCGACCGGGATGATCTGGCCGGGCTTGGCCAGCGCCTTCACCAGCGGGCCGCCGACGATGAGCGATTCCTTGTTGGCGAGCGCGAGGGTGCGGCCCGCTTCCAGGGCGGCGAGGGTGGGGGCGAGGCCGATGGAGCCGGTGATGCCGTTGAGGACGGTGTGGCAGTCGGAGGCGGCGAGCCGGGTGGCGGCGTCCGCGCCGGCCAGGATCTCGGGAAGGGTCTCACCGGGTGCGTACTCGGCCGTGAGCGCCTCCCGCAGCGCCGGTACGACGTCCTCGCGCGCGACCGCGACCGTGCGTACGCGCAGCCGGTGGGCCTGCTCCGCGAGCAGCCCGACCCTGCCGCCGGCGGCGGAGAGCGCGGTGACCCGGAACCGGTCGGGGTTGCGCAGCACGAGGTCGATGGCCTGGGTGCCGATCGAGCCGGTGGAGCCGAGGATCACGACATCCCGGACTCCGTCCACGGGGTCGAAGACGAGATGCGGATCAGCGAGGGGGGCTGGACTGTCGCTCATCCCCCCATTGTGGCCGCTGCGCGACCCACACAGGACAGGGCTCCCCTCTTCTCCTCGCTTCTCCTCTCTTCTGACCCCATTAGCACCCCGACGTACCGGAGGAAGTGAAATCGCCCTTTGTGAAACCAGCGTGAAGATCATGTGATAGCACTTCATGCACGTCGTCACTCTCACTGGCCGGTGGACGACCGGCCGGGGGGCGACACCCTGGGGGGTTCTCATGCGGATACGCGCTGCCCTGCCCGCGCTCGCGGGCGCCGTGGCACTGACAGGCACGTTTCTTCTCAGCACGCCGGCGCAGGCGGCCGGCGGTGTGACCATCTACCACGTCTGGTTCGACAGCCCCGGTTCGGACAACCGCTCCAACGCGAGCCTCAACGCCGAGTGGGTGCAGATCAAGAACACCAGTTCGGCGGCGATCTCACTCAAGGGCTGGATCCTGAAGGACGTCTCGAACCACAGGTACACCTTCCCGAACGTGAAGATCGGGGCGCACAAGACCATGAAGGTGCACACGGGCAGCGGTAGGGACACCGCGGGGGACAAGTACCAGAACCGCCGCGCGTACGTCTGGAACAACACCAGCGACACCGCCACGCTCACCAAGGCGAACGGCGGCAAGGTCGACGCGTGCTCGTGGACGACGCGGGACCCCAGCGACAAGTACTGCTAGCCCCTGCCTCCCCTGCCGGCCCCCGCGTCCTCACCGCTTGCGGCGGCGCCGCGCCTTGGACCTGCCGGGGCGCGAGCCGCCGCGTGACGGCGCGGCGGCGGGCGCGGGGGCTGCCGCGGGGGCTGCCGCGGGAGCAGTCGCGGGCGCGGTCGCGGGCGCGTCGGCGTCCGCCGGGGCGAAGTCGCCCTCGACCACGCCCTCCGCCGTGTCCATGGTGGGGGCCGTGAAGTGCAGGTCCTCGACCCGGTCGCGGCGTTCGAGGGTCCCGGGCGCACCGCCGGAGGCGTCCAGGTTGAAGACGTAGCCGACGGACTCCTCCTTGATGGCGTCGGTCATCGCGCCGTACATGTCGAAGCCCTCGCGCTCGTACTCGACGATGGGTTCCCGGCCGAGCGTCCAGCGCAGACCGATGCCGTCGCGGAGGTAGTCCATCTCGTAGAGGTGCTCGCGCCATTTGCGGTCGAGGACGTTGAGGACGACGAGGCGTTCGAGGTCGCGCAGGGCGTCGGCGCCGAGTTCGGTCTCGCGGTCCTCGTAGCGGTCGTGGATGTCCCGGGTCATGGCCTCGGTCAGGTCGTCGGCGGTGAGGTCGGCGCGTTCGCCGGCCGCCTCCTCCAGGTCCTCGATCGTGACCCGTACCGGATAGAGCTGTTTGAAGGCGCCCCACAGCCGCTCCAGGTCCCATTCCTCGGGGAAGCCCTCGCTGGTCTCCTGTTCGATGTACGCCCGCACGGTGTCGTCCATGAAGTGCAGGAGCTGTTCGCGCAGGTCCTCCCCCGCCAGGACGCGGCGGCGCTCGGCGTAGATGAGGGTGCGCTGCCGGTTGAGCACCTCGTCGAACTTCAGGACGTCCTTGCGGGACTCGAAGTGCTGCTGCTCGACCTGGGCCTGGGCGGAGGCGATGGCGCGGGTGACCATCTTGTTCTCGATGGGGATGTCGTCGGGGACGTTCGCCATGGACATCACGCGGTCCACAACCTGGGCGCGGAACAGGCGCATCAGGTCGTCCTCCAGGGAGAGGTAGAAGCGGGAGGCGCCGTTGTCGCCCTGGCGTCCGGAGCGGCCGCGCAGTTGGTTGTCGATACGGCGGGACTCGTGGCGTTCGGTGCCCAGCACATAGAGCCCGCCGAGCTCCTTGACCTCCTCGTACGCCGCCCCGACCTCGGCGGTGACGCGCTCGCGCACCTCGCGGCAGGCGTCGGGGTGCTCCTCCTCGGTGAGTTCGCGCTTCTCCAGCTCGGCGGCTATGAGGGACTCGGGATTGCCGCCGAGCATGATGTCGGTACCGCGGCCCGCCATGTTGGTGGCGACGGTGACGGCGCCCTTGCGGCCCGCCTGGGCCACGATCTGGGCCTCGCGCTGGTGGTTCTTGGCGTTGAGCACCTCGTGCCGGACACCGCGCTTCCTGAGCAGCGCGGAGAGCAGTTCGGACTTCTCCACCGACGTGGTGCCGACGAGGACCGGCTGCCCCTGGGCGTGCCGCTCGGCGATGTCCGCCACGATCGCGGCGTACTTGGCGTCCACGGTGCGGTAGATCTGGTCGGGGTCGTCGGCGCGCTTCGGGGGCCGGTTGGTCGGGATCGGCACGACCTGGAGCTGGTAGATCTGGTGGAACTCGGCCGCCTCCGTCATCGCCGTGCCGGTCATGCCGGCGAGCTTCTCGTAGAGACGGAAGAAGTTCTGCAGGGTGATCGTGGCGAGGGTCTGGTTCTCGTCCTTGATCGTCACCCCTTCCTTCGCCTCGATCGCCTGGTGCAGCCCCTCGTTGTAGCGGCGGCCCGCGAGGATACGGCCGGTGTGCTCGTCGACGATCAGCACCTCGCCGTCCACGACCACGTAGTCCTTGTCCCTCTTGAAGTGCTCCTTGGCCTTCAGGGCGTTGTTGAGGTGCCCGATGAGGGAGGTGTGGTCGGACTCGTACAGACTCTCGATGCCGAGCTGGTCCTGGAGGTACTCGACGCCCCGGTCCAGGATCGCGACGGTGCGCTTCTTGGGGTCGTACTCGTAGTCGTACGTGGCCCGCAGCGCCGCCAGTTCCTCCTTCTCGGCCGGCCGGGTGAAGAGCTCCTCCTGGACGCGGACGCCCTTCATCCGTCGTACGAGCCCCGCGAAGGCCTCGTACCACCGGGTGGGCTGGTCGGCGGGACCGGAGATGATCAGCGGGGTGCGGGCCTCGTCGATGAGGATGGAGTCGGCCTCGTCGACGATCGCGAAGTGGTGGCCGCGCTGCACGAGTTCGTCCCTCGACCAGGCCATGTTGTCGCGCAGGTAGTCGAAGCCGAACTCGGTGTTGGTGCCGTAGGTGATGTCGCAGGCGTACTGGGCGCGGCGCGCGGCGGGCGTCGACTCGGACTTGATGACACCGACGGTCAGGCCCAGGAAGCGGTAGGCCCGGCCCATCCACTCGGCGTCGCGCTCGGCGAGGTAGTCGTTGACCGTGACGAGGTGGACTCCCTTGCCTGACAGGGCGTTCAGATAGACGGGGAGGGTGGCGACGAGGGTCTTGCCCTCCCCCGTCTGCATCTCCGCGATGTCGCCGAGGTGCAGCGCCGCGCCACCCATCACCTGGACGTCGAAGTGGCGCATGCCCAGGGTGCGCCGGGCCGCCTCGCGCATCGCGGCGAAGGCCTCCGGCAGCAGGTCGTCCAGGCTCTCGCCGTCGGCGTGGCGCTGCTTGAACTCCGGGGTGAGGGACTGGAGTTCCTCGTCCGACAAGGCCCTGAACTCCTCGTCCAAGGAGTTGACCTGATCGACGACGCGCTGGAGCCTGCGCAGCACACGGCCCTCGCCGGCCCGCATGATCCTGCCGGTGATGACGTCCAGACCTTTGCCCGGCATAGGAATTCCCCCAGAACTAAACGGCGTCCACGAGCATCCGAATCCAGTGATTGGCTCGTTGCAGAATGTGGACGCCCTGCTGATTCGCTGTGATCACCTCGCGCAGGACGGGATCGTCGACCACGTCGAGTGCGCTGCGGAAGAGTTGCTGGATGACGGGCCGTTCCCCCGGCCGTCCGGCGTCCAGCAGACCGTCGACGTCACGGAGGTCGATGCGCCGGATCCGTACGGCGTCGAAGGAGGGCACCGGCGGGCGCGGCTCCGTGTCGACCAGGGCGAGCGCGCAGTCGTTGAGGAGAACCGCGAGGGCGTCGCGGTGCGCCTCGAAGGTCTCGGGCGCGGCTTCGCGCAGCTTCTGCGCCAGCGGACGCACCTCTTTGCGGACGGTCCGCAGGGCCCGTACGAGATCCGGTTCGTCGAGCTGACGCCGGGCCTCGGCGCGGGCGCGCGTCAGCTGCGCGGAAAGGCCGTGACCGTGTTCTTCCCCGATTCCTTGGCGCATCTGCCGTCCCCGTTCGCCATTCTCCTCATTGTCGACGCACATATTCGGTGCGGCAAGCGTCGGAATGGCGAACCGGGACGGCAGTGAATTCCTGGGGAAAAGGTCAGCGAATGGGGCGGTGGACGTTTTCCTTCCGGCTCGGGCCGGGTGTCGCGTCGGCGATCCAGGGGCCTTCCCCGGACGGATCGATCACGCCCTGCTCCAGCCACTCGTACGTACCCGCCAGTACGCCCTTGACGACCTTGCGGTCGAGGTCGTCGGTGTTGCTCCACAGGCGGCCGAAGAGTTCGTCGACGCGGATGCGGGACTGACGGCAGAAGGCGTCGGCGAGCTGGTAGGCCTCGCGGCCGTGCTGCCCGGTGAGGCGCAGATGTTCGGCGCGGACGCAGGCCGCGCTCATCGCGAAGAGCTCGGCGCCGATGTCGACGATCCGGCCCAGGAAGCCCTGCTTGGTCTCCATCCGACCCTGCCAGCGGGACATGGCGTAGAAGGTGGAGCGGGCGAGCTTGCGGGCGTTGCGCTCGACGTAGCGCAGATGCGGGGAGAGATCCACGTGCCGGTTGAACTCGCCGTACGAGCGCGGGAGCTGACCCGGGCCCGCGACCAGTTTCGGCAGCCACTTGGCGTAGAAGACACCCGCGTTCGCGCCTGCCTTCGCCTTGTCCGAGAGGGACTTGTCGGGGTCGATGAGGTCACCGGCGACCGACAGGTGGGCGTCGACGGCCTCGCGGGCGATCAGCAGGTGCATGATCTCCGTGGAGCCCTCGAAGATCCGGTTGATGCGCAGGTCGCGCAGGATCTGCTCGGCGGGCACCGCCCGCTCGCCGCGCGCCGCCAGCGACTCGGCGGTCTCGAAGCCGCGGCCACCGCGGATCTGGACCAGTTCGTCGGCCATCAGGCAGCCCATCTCGGAGCCGTACAGCTTGGCGAGGGCGGCCTCGATGCGGATGTCGTTGCGGTTCTCGTCGGCCATCTGGGAGGACAGGTCGACGACGGCTTCGAGGGCGAAGGTGGTGGCCGCGATGAAGGAGATCTTGGAGCCGACGGCCTCGTGGAAGGCGACCGGCTTGCCCCACTGCTCGCGGGCCGCCGACCATTCGCGGGCGATCTTCAGACACCACTTGCCCGCGCCGACGCACATGGCGGGCAGTGAGAGGCGGCCGGTGTTGAGGGTGGTGAGGGCGATCTTCAGGCCCGCACCCTCCGGGCCGATCCGGTTCGCGGCCGGGACGCGGACCTGGTGGAAGCGGGTGACGCCGTTCTCCAGGCCGCGCAGGCCCATGAAGGCGTTGCGGTTCTCGACGGTGACGCCCTCGGAGCCGGCCTCCACCACGAACGCCGTGATGCCGCCCTTGTGGCCCTCGGACTTCGGGACGCGCGCCATGACGACGAGCAGGTCGGCGACGACGCCGTTGGTCGTCCAGAGCTTCACCCCGTCGAGGACGTACTCGTCGCCGTCCGGTACGGCGGTCGTGGCGAGCCGCGCCGGGTCGGAGCCGACGTCCGGCTCCGTGAGGAGGAAGGCCGAGATGTCGGTGCGGGCGCAGCGCGGCAGGAAGACGTCCTTCTGCTCCTGGGTGCCGAAGAGCTTCAGCGGCTGCGGTACGCCGATCGACTGGTGCGCGGACAGCAGGGCGCCGATCGCCGGGTTCGCGGAGCCGACGAGGGCGAGCGCCTTGTTGTAGTACACCTGGGTGAGGCCGAGGCCTCCGTACTTGGTGTCGATCTTCATGCCGAGGGCGCCGAGGTCCTTGAGGCCGTCGATGACCTCGTCCGGGATCTGTGCCTCGCGCTCGATACGGGCCGGGTCGATCTTCGTCTCGCAGAAGTCGCGCAGCTTGGCGAGGAACTCCTCGCCGCGCTGTACGTCGTCCTCGGCGGGCATGGGGTGCGGGTGGATCAGGTCGAGGCGGAAGCGGCCGAGGAACAGTTCCTTGGCGAAGCTGGGCTTGCGCCAGTCCTGTTCGCGGGCCGCCTCCGCGACCTGACGTGCCTCACGTTCAGTGACGGTGGGCTGGTGGGGTGTTGCGGACATGAGGCTCACCTCGCCGCGCATAGGGATCTTGGGGACCTTCGTTACCGATCGGTTCTACTCGATCGTATTTACCCGAATACGGGTGAGCCCACCAGTCCTCGCGCGCATTCGCGTGAACGTGTACCCCATGGGTTTGGGCCGATGCCGGCCGATGTCGGTGGATGTCAGCCGATGTCGACGGAGTACGCCTTGGTGTCCAGCCGTCCCGAACCGCGGAAGACCTCGCTGCCCGACTCGACGCCGGAGAGGTACTTGTCGTTGCCGAGCAGCTTGCGGCGGACCAGGGCCTGAGTGAAGTCGTCGAGGTCGAGGGAGGCCTTGGTGGTGTTGGTGCGGCGGACGAAGGAGTACACCTTCCAGCCGATGTCGCCCTGGTAGATGTCCCACATGGCGCCGTCGAGGCTCACGCTGCCGTACTTGGTGCCGAGGGGGCCCGCACCGCCCTGCCGGTTGAGCCAGACCATGATTTCGTCGGTGGGCTGGTCCTGCCAGTCCGCGTTGTTCTTGGCGTGCAGCCACAGGTCGTACGCGACGTTCATGGTGCCGGGGTTGGAACTGACCGAAAACTCCCAGCTGGTCCTGACCGGCTTGCGGTCGCCGACCCGGACGGGCAGTTCGGTGGCCGCCTTGTCGGTCTTCCAGCCCCAGTGCCAGCCGAGCACGGTACTGGCGTACGACTTGACGCTGTTCTCCTTGCCGGTCTTGCTGGTCCAGGTGTAGGTCGTGCCCCAGCCGATGGAGTCGCCGGAGCGCGAGGTGTCCCAGACGCACTGGGTGCCCGTGCCGTCGTCCTGCCCCCAGAGATTGTTGTTGACGTAGTACTTGCCCATCGTGACGGTGTCGAAGGCGCCGCACTTCTTGCTGGCCTCGCCCGCCTGGGCGACGGTGACACCCGCGGCGGCCGCGAGCGCCACCGTTCCCGCGAGCATCGTCTTCGCCTTCTTGGACAGGCGCGGTCGGCGGTGTTGCATCGAAGGTCCTTCCGGAAAACGGTCTGCGTACGCCTTCTCAGTGACCACCGGCGCTCGAAAGGTTGCCGCCGCACGGCGAAGTCCGGCGCGCGAAACCTACCGGCGCACGACACTGGAAACACGCCCGAGCACGGCACGGCGAACATGCCGTCGCGCGGCACGACCACGACTCCCGACCCGCACCGCAAGAATCCAGTCGAAGCGCTTCGACAACCTATGGACACCCACCACCCGTCGAGCTACTGTCGAGCCACCCTCACACGCCCTTGTCCGCAATGCGCACTGTCGAAGCGCTTCACACAATGCTTGGAGAGCTGGATGGTCACCCTCGCCGAGGTCGCCCAGCACGCCGGAGTCTCGGCGAGCACGGTGAGCTATGTCCTCAGCGGCAAGCGGTCCATCTCCGCGAGCACCCGGCACCGGGTCGAGCAGAGCATCCAGGAGCTCGGCTACCACCCGAACGCGGGCGCCCGGGCCCTGGCGAGCAGCCGGTCCAACATCATCGCGCTGATGGTTCCGCTCCGTACCGACATGTACGTACCCGTGATGATGGAGATCGCCATCGCGGTGGCGACCCACGCCCGCACGCACGGCTACGACGTGCTCCTGCTCACCGGCGAGGAGGGTCCCGACGCCGTGCGCCGCGTCACCGGCAGCGGGCTCGCCGACGCGATGATCCTGATGGACGTGGAGCTCGACGACGAACGGCTCCCGCTGCTGCGCCAGACGGACCAGCCCTCCGTACTGATCGGCCTGCCCGCCGACACCTCCGGCCTGACCTGCGTCGATCTCGACTTCGGCGCGACGGGCGCGCTGTGCGCCGAGCACCTCGCGCTGCTGGGCCACCGTGACATCGCTGTCATCGGCGAGGCCCCCGCGGTCTACGAGCGGCACACCGGCTTCGCCGAGCGCACCCTCGACGGGCTCCGGTCCCGTTCGAGGGAGTTGGGCCTGCGCGTGCTGCACCGCCCCTGCGAGGGAGGGTACGACGCGATGGCCCTGACCCTCGCCCGCATCCTCGACGAGCGCCCCGGCACCACGGGCTTCGTCGTGCAGAACGAGTCCGCGGTCGAACCGCTGCTCGCGCTGTTGCGCCAGCAGGGCCGGGCCGTCCCCGAGGACATGTCGGTGATCGCGATCTGCCCGGACCAGGTCGCGACACAGGCCTCGGTGCGGCTGACCTCGGTCGCCATCCCTGCGCAGGAGATGGGCCGGCTCGCCGTGGAGCATCTGATCGCCAAGTTGGAAGGGCACGGCAAGGACGAAGTCGTGCTCATCGCACCCGAGTTGACGGTACGGGCCAGCACGGGCCCGGCGCCGACCGCCGCCTGACCGGGGCCCGGCCACGCCACTCCCCGTCCCACCCCCTTCACCGCACCGCATCACACCGCACTGCCCCAGCGTTGTGCCCTCCTCGCCGGGCACCCCCATGTCTGCATGTCTGCATTCCTCATGTCTGCATTCCTTCAGGAGCGCCCCCGTGAATCAGCCTGCCGAAACCCAGACCCAGTCAGGCGCGGTCAGCCTCGCGCAGTCCTCCCCGACCGTCGGCACGTTCCGTGAGCGGGACGGCGCGCTGGAGTGGAGCGGCCGTCAGGAGACCGTCCGTATCGAGCCCTGGGGCCCGGACGCGGTCCGGGTCCGCGCACGCCTGGGCGGCCCCGTACTCGAAGGCCTCCCCGGCGCGCTCCTCGACGAGCCGCAGGTGACCGAGAGCACCGTCAAGATCCAGGACGGTGAGGGCCGGTTGACGGTCGGCGCACTGACCGTCGAGGTCGGCGCCGAGGGCCTGCTCCGCTTCCTCCGCACGGCCGACGGCACGGAACTCCTCGCCGAGGAGCGCGCTCACTTCTGGTGGCCCGGCCCGCGCCTGTACACCCCGACGGGAAACGGCCGCCACCGCCTGGAACAGCGCTTCGCCGCCTACGAGGGCGAGAAGCTGTACGGCCTCGGCCAGCACCAGCACGGACTGTTCGACCAGAAGGGCGCGGTCCTGGACCTGGTCCAGCGCAACGCCGAGGTCACCGTCCCGGTGCTCACGTCCAGCCGCGGGTACACGTTCCTGTGGAACTCCCCCGCGATCGGCCGGGTCGAGCTCGCGGGCAACGGCACCCGCTGGGTCGCCGACTCGGCCCGCCAGCTCGACTACTGGATCACCGCGGGCACCCCGGCCGACGCCCAGCGCCGCTACAGCGCCGCCACCGGCCGTACGCCGATGCTGCCCGAGTGGGCGGCCGGCTTCTGGCAGTGCAAGCTGCGCTACCGCACGCAGGACGAACTCCTCGACGTGGCACGGGAGTACAAGCGACGGGGACTGCCCCTGTCCGCCATCGTCTGCGACTTCTTCCACTGGACCCACCTGGGCGACTGGAAGTTCGACCCGGCGGAGTGGCCGGACCCGGCGGCGATGCAGCGCGAGCTCGCCGAACTCGGCGTCAAGCTGGTCGTGTCCGTCTGGCCGTCGGTCTCCCCGCTCTCCGAGAACCACCCGCTCATGGAGCAGCGCGGCTACTTCATCGGCACCGAGTACGGCCCGATGGCCCACGCCGACTGGCCCGACAAAGAGGTCGCCTCCACCGTCCAGGTGGCCTTCTACGACGCGACGAACCCCGAGGCCCGTGACTTCCTGTGGTCGCGCGTGAAGGACAACTACCTTGACCCGTACGGTATTTCGGCCTTCTGGCTGGACGCCTGCGAGCCGGAGCTGAAGCCGGGCTTCCAGGAGAACCTGCGCTACCACGCGGGCCCGGGTCTGGAGGTCGGCAACCTCTACCCCCGTGAGAACGCCCGCACCTTCTACGAGGGCATGCTCGCTGTCGGCGAGACCGAGGTCGTCACTCTCAACCGCTCGGCGTGGGCGGGCAGTCAGCGCTACGGCGCCGCCCTGTGGTCCGGCGACATCGGCACCGACTTCGCGACCCTGCGCCGCCAGATCGCCGCGGGCCTCAACACCGCGCTCTCCGGCATCCCCTGGTGGAACACCGACATCGGCGGCTTCCACGGCGGCGACCCCGACGACCCGGCGTACCGCGAGGTGATGGTCCGCTGGTTCCAGTTCGGCGCGCTCTCCCCGCTGATGCGCCTGCACGGCTTCCGCGACCCCGGTATGCCGCTGGGCCCCGACATGACCGGTGGCCCGAACGAGGTCTGGTCGTACGGCGAGGAGGCCGGCGCGATCCTGGAGAAGTATCTGCGGCTGCGCGAGCGTCTGAAGCCCTATGTGCTGGCTGTCATGCGGGAGGCCCACGAGGAGGGGCTGCCGGTGATGCGCCCGCTGTTCCTCGAGTTCCCCGAGGACCACGCGGCCTGGTCGGTCGACGACTCCTACCTCTTCGGCTCCGACCTCCTGGTCGCGCCCGTGCTCACGGCGGGCGCGACAGTGCGTACGGCGTACCTTCCGGCGGGCGCCTGGTGGACCGACGCGTGGACCGGTGAGACGTACGAGGGCGGCGCGGCCGTCACCGTCGACGCCCCTCTGGATCGCATCCCGCTGTTCCTGCGGGACGGGGCGCGGCTGCCTGTGGCGGAGTAGCCGCGCGCGTGCGGGGGAGGCCGGGCGAGCCTCCCCCGCATGATCTGTGACGCTACTGTTGCCGGAACTATGGCCTCCATCACAGCCGAGGCGATCTTGGGCTGCTGAAGTCACCGGATGGTGTACCTGCTCCTGCCGCTCGTCCCGGGGAGCCTGGTCGCGGCCTTCGCCTTCGTCGGGTACTGCTTCGGCACCCTCGGCCGGATCGGCCTGCGGCAGGCCGACCGCGTGGTGTGGCTCCGCGTTGTCGCCGCCCTCATGGGGGCCGCCACGGCCGTTCTGTACGTGTGGGGCCTGCTCCATCTGGTCGGCGCGGTCATGGACGCGGAGGAGAACGGCGCCGACTCGGCACCGCTGCGGCCGTGTCGTACACCGGGCTGGGAGGAGTGGGCGCAGGACCCCGGCATCGTGGACTACACGGTGCGCTATCTGCCCCTCCGGTTCGTCTGCGAGACGGGGGACGGGGACAGCTATGTCACCGACGCCGTTCCCGACTACCTGAACCCCAGCGTGTTGGGCTTCGCGCTGGCCGGCACCGGGTGTGCCGGTGCCGCGCGGCTCGTATCGCGACGGCCCGGCCCCCTCGCGACGCGGGGACCGGGCCGCTGATGCCTCCTGGAGCGTCGGTCAACTACTGCTGACCGACAGGCTGTTGGTAGCGAAGTCCAGACCGCCGGACGAGGACGTTATCTCGAAGCCGAACTGCAGGTCGCCGATGGTCACGTTGCCGAACCATCCCTTGGTGTCCTTGATCCACTTGAGGATCGGCAGGACGTCGACGGTGCCGGAGGTGGAGTTCGAGGTGCGCACGAAGGAGAAGACGTCGTTGGATCCGTTGTTGCCCTTGTAGACGGTCCAGGTGTGGCCGCCGAGGGTGAGGGTGCCCTGCGAGGTGCCGAGCGGGCCGACGGCTCCGGTCTTGTTCACCCAGAGCATGACCTCGTACTTGTAGCCGGTGTCCCAGATGTCGTACGACGTGTTGTACGCGCCGGACGACGGGACCGTGACGTTGTAGCCGCTGCTGAGCGAGCCGAGCGAGGTGATCGACTTGTTGATCACCTTCTTGGCGTTCGGGTACGACTTGATGCCACCGGTGTTGGGGTGGTTGGCCCAAACACCCCAGTTGGTACCGGAGTTGGCCCAGATGCACTGGCTTCCCGCGCCGGAGCCCCAGATGTTGTTGTAGAGCGTGTACCCGTTGAGGCTGGTGTTCCCGTACTGCTCGCAGGAGCTCCAGACGGCCGCCTGGGCGGGGGCGGAGGCGAGGCCGACGGTGGCGCCGAGCGCGAGCGCGGGGGCCAGCAGGGCCTTGGCGGCCCTGCCGAGTGTCCGTGTTGCCATGGTGTCCCTTCCATGGGTGGGGGGAACTGCGGGTGCTACTGCGGCCCCAGGGTGAGGACGCAGTCTTCTCCGGCGCTCAGGGAGAGCGGTCGCGCGCCGGCGGAAGTCCTGAGATCGATCCGCGTGGTGCGGGTGGGGCGGATGACGGCCGAGCGCTCCTCGGGACTCCAGGTCAGGTCGACCTCGGCGCCGAACCGGGTGCGGATGCCGTGGAGCCGGCCGCTCGGGTACGCCGTGGGGAGCGCGGGGAAGAGGACCAGCCGTCCGGGCGTGGACTGGACGAGCATCTCGATGAGCACGGCGGGGAGCGTGTGGGCGGCGTCCGCGTTGTAGACGTGCCGGTTCGGGTAGTGGCCGCTCATCAGGGAGACATGGAAGAAGTCCCCGGCCAGGACGTTGTCGAGGGCTCCCGCCACCCGCTGGGCGTCCCGCAGCCGGGCCGCCACCAGGGCGTGGTGCAGGTGGCCGTGCGCGGAGTCGTTCTCGGCGCCGCGCAGTACGAGGGCGCGGTGTGCCGCCGCGGCGAGCTCGGGGGTGTCGTACGGGTTGATCTCGTCGAGCGGCCAGACGCCGTAGAGGTGGCTGAGGTGCCGGTGGTCGTAGGTGTCGTCGAGGCCGGGCCAGGCCCACTCGGCGAGTGCCCCGTCGGCGTTGACGCGGTGCGGCGGCAGCCGGTCGGCGAGCGCGCGCCAGCGCTCGGCGTCGGGTCCGGGGTGATGGTCGGCGGCCGTGCGGAGGGCGTGGCGCGCCGCGGAGAGGTCCATGGCGGCGTTGAGCGTGATCCAGCGCGCGGTGGCGGGCCGGTTCTCCGGCGAGTACGACGGCACGATCACGACGTGGCCGTTCTCGTCGGTCCGGGTGAGGAAGTCCTCGTAGAAGTAAGCCACTTCGGCGAGCGCGGCGGACAGGCGCGGGTCGCGTGCGCCGCGCGTCTCGTCGTGGTCCACGAGGGGCTTCAGCAGCCAGTCGGCGCCCGCGGTCCACACGTGCAGCGGGTACTCGCGGCTGAGGTGGTAGATGTGCCCGGACTCGCCGTCGGTGTGCGCGGGGGCGACGACACCCCGGGTGCCGAAGATCGCCCGGGCGTTGTCGCGCCAGTGCGGCAACTGGCCGTGGATCAGAGCGGCATGGGCCTCGGACACCTCCGGGAGCGCCGCGGCGGCGGCCGACGCCGTCTGGAGATTGACGTTGGCATCGGTGGTGAAGGCTCCCGACCAGGCGGTGTCCCAGTCGCCGGTCCACAGCCCGGTCAGCCGTGGCGGCAGCATTCCGGCGGCGGACAGCAGGTGGTGACGACCGGCCGCGAAGAGCCGTTCGAGCAGGGCGGGGCTCTTCGGACGGCGGACCAACTCCGAGCCGGGGAGCGCCCGTTCGGCCGGGTCGGCGTCCAGCTCCAAGCCCGCCCGCAGGTAGGCGGGTCGGTGCAGGGCGGTGTGCCGGGTGAGGAGACGGTCGTACGCGTCCTCCTCGCCGTCGGGCAGCAGGGCACGCAGCTCACGGGCCTCGGCGAGCGTGTCCCACTCCCCCTTGTGCCGCCGTACCCGCGTGAGCAGCAGCACCGAACGCGCGCCCTCGACCCGTATCCCGGGCGGTGCGGTGAGCGTCCGGCCACCGGTGACCACGGCGAGCGTCACCCCGGTGTACGCCCGCTCGCTGCCCGGATAGCGGGCCCGCAGGGTGAGGAGAGCGCCCTCGGCGGTGAGGACGGAACTGTGACCTGCCGTCACGTCCGGTGGGGCGCCCGGCAGTCGGTGGTCGAGCGTCACGTTAACGGTGAGGTCGGCCTCGGTCACGTGCTGGACGATGACGTCGTCCGCGCGCGACACGAAGACCTCGCTGCGCCGGTCCCCGCACTCGGCGCGGACGACACCGGTGGTGAAGTCGACCTCGCGCCGGTACGCGCGCGACTCCCGTGGAGCCCGGCGCAGCCGCACCTGGAAGGCCGGGTGGAAGGGCTGCACCCACAGCAGCGGTCGCCCGTCGGTGAAATCCTCCCCGGCGTCGACGTCACCGGCCAGTAACCGGTCCTGGACGCTCTTCAGCCGTTCGGCCAGCTCGGGCGGCCGGGCGTCCTCACTGCCGTTCGGGCGGACCAGGGAGTGGTGGTTGACGATGACCCGGTCGTCGTTCGGATCACCGAACACCATGGCGCCGTGTCGGCCGTTCCCGCTCAAGAAGGCGTCCTCCCAGCGGGCGGCGGGGGCGGGCTCCCAGGTGCCGTGGACGGGAGCGTCGGTGGAGCCGTGGACGGGAGAGTCCGTGGAGCCGCTCACGGGCTCGTTCATGGCGCTGCCTCCAGTACGACGACCCCGTACCGCCCCAGCTCCACGGCATCGACGACGTCCTGGCCGGTCAGCAGGTCGCGATGGCGTCCCGGCACCGGCACGGTCACCGAGTCCCGCCCGTGGTGGAGCAGGAAGAGGAGTTCGCCCCGGCGTACCGCCTCCACGTCCACCGGGAGGTGGTCGAGCGGCGGCCGTACTCCCGCGTCCTCGGCGATCCCGGCGAGCAGCGGCCACAGCGCCTCGGGCTCGGGGAGGGTGGACAGGTACCAGGCGCGGCCCTTGCGCAGTACGGCCGGAAGACCGTCCAGCTCACCGCCCTTGTACGGGACGATCACGTAGGTGTCGTCCTGGGCCTCGATCTCCTCGGACCACAGCGTGCCCCGGAAGCCCTCGGCCTCGACCTTCTCGTCGGCGTCCAGCGGCCACCACTCGTGCAGGGTGCGGATGCCGAAGAGTTCGCGCAGCCGCTCGTCCATGCCTCCGGGCCGCACCCGGTCGTCCTGGTCGGCGACGCCGGTCAGGAAGCCGGAGACGAGGGTGCCACCGCCGCGTACGTACCCCACGAGGTTGTCGATCGCCCTGTCCGTCAGCAGATACAGCTGAGGGACGACGACCAGCTTGTACGCGGACAGGTCGTGCTCGGGGTGGGCGAAGGAGGCGGTGATGTTCGCCTCCCAGAGCGCGCGGTGCCAGGCGCGTACGACGCTCTGGTGGTCGACCTCGCAGGACAGCCGCCCGTCCTGCTGACTCGCCCACCAGGCGTTCCAGTCCAGCAGTACGGCGACATCGGCGCCGACGACCCGTGTATCCGTCACCTTGGCGCTCAGCAGGGCGAGTTCGGCCCCGATCCGCTTGACCTCCTGGAAGGTGCGGCCTCGCTCCCCCGCGTGGCCGACCATCCCGGAGTGGAACTTCTCGGCGCCCTGCCGGGACTGCCGCCACTGGAAATAGCAGACGGCGTCCGCGCCGCGGGCGACGGCCTGGAGGGACCAGAGCCGGTTGAGCCCGTGGGGCTTCGGGTGGTTCACACCACGCCAGTTCACGGGCCCCGCCGCCTGCTCCATGACCATCCAGGGTCCGCCGCGGGCCTGCGAGCGGGTCATGTCGTGGATGAGCGCGCCGTACTGGGCGCCGAGCGGGTCGCGCGGGTCCGGATAGATGTCGACGGAGACCACGTCCTCCCGCTCGGCCCACGCCCAGGCGTCCTGGCCCTGCCAGAACGGCATGAAGTTGGTGGTCACGGGGACGTGCGGGGTGTGCCGGGCGACGATGTCGCGTTCGGCGAGGTAGCACTCCAGGAGGGCGTCGGAGGTGAAGCGCTTGAAGTCGAGGACCTGGGTCGGATTGTTCATGTAGTGGGCGTGGCGCGGCGGGAGGACGCCTTCCCAGGCGTCGTAGCCCTGGCTCCAGAAGGCGGTGCCCCAGGCGGTGTTGAGGGCGTCGAGCGTGTCGTACTTGCCCTGGAGCCAGCGTCGGAAGGCGGCCGCCGCCTCGTCGCCCCAGTCGTAGGTGCAGTACTCGTTGTTGATGTGCCACATCGTGAGGGCGGGATGGCCGCCGTAGCGGGCGGCGAGGTCCTCGGTGATGGCGGCGGCGTGGCGCCGGTAGACGGCGCTGGAGTGGGCGAAGTGCTGGCGGCCGCCCCACCACTCGACACGGCCGTCCGCGTCGCGGGGCAGGGTCTCCGGGTGGAGCCGGCCCATCCAGGGCGGGGGCGAGGAGGTGGGGGTGGCGAGGATGACTCCGATGCCGTTGTCGTGCATCAGGTCCATGAGCCGGTCGAGCCAGCCGAACTCCCTTGCGCCGGGTGCCGGTTCGAGCTTGGCCCAGGAGAAGACGCCGACGGTGACGGAGTTGACGCCGGCCTCCTTCATGAGCCGTACGTCCTCCTGCCAGAGCTCCTCCGGCCACTGCTCGGGGTTGTAGTCGCCGCCGAAGAGGACGCGGCCGCGGGTGGCGTCAGCGAGCGTCGGCATCAGACCTGCTCCCCGTACTGGATGCCGCGCCCGTTCGTACCGAGGTACACACGGCCGTACACACGCGGGTCTCCGGTGATGACCTCGCCGATCCAGCCCCACTGGTGGGCGTCGTCGTTGATCCGCACCCAGGTCTCGGCCGCGTCGTCGGAGCGGTAGACGGCGGTGATCGTCTCCGTGGAGCCGACCTGATAGACGGCCGGGTAGTCGGCGCCGTCGGCCGCCTTTCCGAAACCGAGGGTGTACGAGGCCCAGCAGCTGGCGACCTTGGCGAAGGTGACGCCACCGTCGGTGGACCGGTAGAGCCCGTTCCACTTCACGCTCAGCCACAGGTCACCGCTGCGCCCGGGTGCGGCTGCCAGCTGGAACTGGTCGTCCCCGGAGGGCAGTCCACCGGCACGGGCGGTGAAGGAACGGCCACTGTCAGTGCTGGCGTATAGCGTTCCTGTGTCGGTGTCGTACGCGTAGAAGAGCGTCGGGTCGGCCGGGTCGGCGACCGGCGTGGCGCCCTTCGGGAAGGAGGAGACCTCGGACCAGGTCGCGCCGTTGTCCGCCGAGCGGTGGGCTGCGTACTTCGTGCCGTCCCAGTGCACGAAGGACCACAGCAGCGTACTGCCGTCGGCGCTGGTGGCGATCGGCCCCGGTGCGTTCGTGGCGATGTCGGGCTGGGCCGTGAAGGGCGCCCAGGTCCGCCCGCCGTCGTGGGAATACGCGCCGTTGCCGTGGTCGCCCCAGCCCGTCCGGACGACGTACGACGGCTTGGCCGCGGCCTGCGCGAGTCCCGTCGCCGACCCGAACACGGGATTCGTCGCCATGCCGCGTGACGGAGACGCCGTGAGCCGCTCGTGGTACATCACGCCGATGTCCCCGAGTCCGCTGATCAGATGCGCCTCCCCGGCCGGAGGCGAGATCAGCCGGCGCACGGCCGCCTCCTCCAGACCACGGATCCGCGGCGCCCAGCGTCTGAGGTCGCGGGTGCCGTAGAGGGTCGCGCCGGTCCCGTACACGAGGTGCTTCGAGTCGTACGGGTCGAGGGCGAGCGCCTGGATCCACCAGCCGAACTTCGGCTGGTCGTCTCCCCAGTCGAGGAAAGGAGTCTCGGACACGTCGAAGACAGCCACGTCCTTCAGGGACGCCCAGGTACGGCCACCGTCGGTGGACCGGAACACGGTGTCGCCGTCGGCCCACCGGTTGTTGGTGGAGACGACGACGGTGCCCGCGCGGCGGGCGTCGACGGCGACACCGCCGTAGGCGAAGGTGTCCGCCGAGCCTCCCCCACTGCTCAACGCGTGGGCGGTGCCCCCAGCCGTCGTGCCACCCGGCTTCACCGGAGTGACCTCGGTCCACTTCCCGGTCGCCGTGCGCAGCTTGTGCACGCTGCCGTCGGACTGGCCGCCTGGGCCGGGCGCGTCGCCGTACGTCACGTACAGCTCGCGGGTGTGCCGGTCGTACGCGGCGCGGAGCGGGACCTTGGCGGCGGTGCCGGACGGCTGCCCCGGGACGGCCTCCCAGGTCGTGCCGTCGGAGGTGCGGTACAGGTTCGCCGTGTCCGTGGTGCCGTCGCCGTCGCCCCAGCCGGCGTAGACGGCGCGCCCGGCCGCGACGAGGAACGTGATGCCCTGCCCGGCGGAGTTCGCCTTCGCCGGGAAGGTACTCACGCCTGCCCAGGTGGCGCCCCGGTCGGTGGACTTGAGCAGCCCGTCGTGTCTGGTCCCCAGCCACAGGGTGTCGCCGTCGCGCGGGTCGACGAGGAGCCGCTCCCCGGCCCCTCGCCCGTCCTCGTTGGCGCCGAGCTTCACGTCCAGGTCGCTGCGGGTCCAGGTGGCGCCGCGGTCGTAGGAGCGCAGGACCGCGCCGTTGCCGGCCCACGACTGGGCGTAGGTGCCGAGGGCGAGGTAGAGCCGGTCCGGGTGCGCGGGGTCGACCGCGAGCGACTCGACACCGAGCAGGTTCCAGTCGTCCCAGCCGAGGTGGTCGATGAGCGGGGTCCAGCGGGCGGTGCGCTCGTCCCAGCGGTAGGCGCCGCCGATATCGGTCCGGGCGTAGGCGAGCCCTCGTACGGCCGGGTGGAACAGCACCCCGGTGATGAACCCGGTACCGCCGATGACGGCGTTGCGCCAGCGGTAGGAGGGGGTGGCGGCGGTGGCCTCGGCGGCGTGCGCGCGGCCCTGGGGGAGCGCCACGGTGGTGAGCGCGGTGGCGGCACTCCCGGCGAGAACGGCCCGGCGGCTCAGTCGGGACGCGTGCATGACATACCTCGTTCTACGGAGAGACGGTCAGGGGAGTTACCTGAGGGGCGCGGGGCTGTATCGATATGCGGCCCCGCCGCGTGGGCGCGGCCGGCCACGGACGACCCGCGGTCGCCGAACAACCGGAGAGTCCTCTTCAACAGGCGCCGGTCAGCCCTTCACCGCGCCCGTCAACATGCCCTTCTTGAAATGCCGCTGCACGAACGGCGACAACACAGCCACCGGCAGCAACGCCATCACCATGACCGCCATCTGCACGGCCAGGCCCGACAGTTGGCCGGTCTTGATGGCCTGGCCGAGGCCCACCGGGGCCTCCTGCTTCTGCACGAGCTGGATCATGACGTTCTGCAGCGGCATCATGTCCTGGTCGTTGAGGTAGAGCGAGGCGTTGAACCAGGCGCTCCAGTACCCGACGGCGTAGAAGAGGGTGATCACCGCGAGGACGGCGCGGGAGAGCGGCATGACGATCCGCAACAGAATGCGGAGGTCACCGGCGCCGTCGATGCGGGCGCTGTCAATGAGTTCCTGTGAGATGCCCATGAAGAAGCCGCGCAGCACCAGGATGTTGAAGACGCTGATCGCGCTCGGGAGGATCAGCGCGAGATAGCTGTCGGTCAGGCCCAGCGACTGCACCAGCAGATAGGTCGGGATGAGACCGGCGCTGAAGAACATGGTCGCCAGCAGCGTCATCAGGATCCAGCGGTGGCCGAGCGAGCCGATGCGGGAGAGGCCGTAGGCGCACAGGACGGACACCGCCATGGAGAACAGCGTGCCGACGAGGGTGATCAGGATGCTGATGACCGAGGCGCGGGTGACCTGGCCGCCGCTGAGGAGTTCCTTGTAGGCGACGAAGGTGATGCCCTTGGGCACCATCACCAGGCCGCCGGCCTCGTCGATGGTCTTCCGTGAGGAGAGGCTGGTGACGATGACGATCCACAGCGGGAAGAAGATCCCCAGGCAGGCGAGGCTCAGCACGAGTCCCTTGCCCGCGAGGCCTGCCTTGCTGGGCTCCTCCTCCCACACCGGCCGGGGCGGCGCGGCCAGGCGGCCGGGGCCGCGCACGGGTTTGTCGATGACGGCGGTCACTTCTTGTACACCCCCTGCTCGCCCATGAGATGGGCCACCTTGTTCGCGGCGAGGACCAGGCCGAGGCTGACCACGCCCTTGATCAGTCCGGCGGCCGCCGCGTAGCCGAAGTCCTGGTTGCGGACGCCGTTCCACCAGACGAAGGTGTCGAGGACCTCCGCCGCTCCTGGTCCGACGGCGTCGCGCTGGAGCAGGATCTGTTCGAAGCCGACGGTGAGGGCGTCACCGACGCGGAGCACCAACAGCAGGGCGATCACCGGGCGCAGCGCGGGCAGCGTGACGTGCCACATGCGGCGCCAGCGACCCGCGCCGTCCATCGCGGCGGCCTCGTACAGGTCCGGGCTGACCGAGGACAGCGCGGCGAGGAAGACGATGATCCCCCAACCGGCGTCCTTCCACACGCTCTCCGCGGTGATCAGGAACTTGAAGGTGTGGGGGTCGGTCATGATGTCGAGACCGTCGTACCCGTGCTGCCGCAGCAGCTGCGAGAGAATTCCGGCGCCGCCGAAGAGCTGCTGGAAGACGGCGATGACCAGCACCCAGGAGAAGAAGTGCGGCAGGTAGAGGATGGCCTGCGAGAGCGCCCGGACCCTGGGCCTGACCACGCTGTTGATGAGCAGCGCGAGCACGATCGGGATCGGGAAGTACAAGGCGAGCTGGAGGAAGAACAGCACGAGGGTGTTCTGCACGGCACTCCAGAACGCCGAGTCCGCGAAGACCCGCTGGAAGTTCTCGATGCCCACCCAGGGGCTGTGCAGCATGGAGACGATGCCGTTGTCGCTGATGTACGGGTCGTAGTCCTGGAAGGCGACGATGTTGCCGAGGATCGGCACATAGTTGAAGAGCAGGACCAGCAGGACCGCCGGCAGCGTCATCAGGAGCAGGACGCGGTCGCGTCTGAACCTGAGCCGCAGGCTCACCTTCCCGGAGGGGCGTTTCTCCCGGGAACCGGTGGCGCCGCCGGACGCCACCGGGGTCTTCCCTGTCGTGTCGGCCTCGGTCCCGCTCCGAGGCACCGTGCTGTGGGACACGGCCGTTCTCCTTGCCTCGGTGCCCGGTCAGCTCGTCGCCGAGCCGTTCTCGTCGAGCAGCTTCTTGTACCAGTCGCGCAGTTTGTCGCCGCCCTTGCTCTTCCAGTCGGAGACGGCCTGCTGCATGTCGCTGATCTTCTTGCGGCCGCGGACGATGTCGTCCTCCAGCTGCTCGAAGTCGTTGGAGAGGTTGGTGTAGCGGGAGGGCTCGGTGATCTGCATGCCGTAGAAGGAGGACTTCTTGGTGAAGGCGCCCATCCGCTGCTGCCACTCGACCTGTGCCTTGGCGACCTCGGGGAAGTCGGGGTGGGCGATGGTCGCGGTGGGGCTCGCGACCATGACGTAGGCGTTGATGACCTCGTTGTTGCCCTGGTCGGTCTTGGTGGGAACGCCGTTCTTGACGGTGTAGTGGGTGCCCTCGACTCCGTAGTTGGTGAGCATGTACTCCTTGGTGCCGTACGGCGCGGCGGTGACGTTCGCGACGGCGAGCACGTCACGGATCACGGACTCGGAGGCCTTCTTGCTGACGAAGGCGAAGATGCCGGCCGGCTGCTCGGCCCAGAGGGTCGGGGCACCGCCGTCGTGGCCGAAGATGTCCATGCCCCAGATCTTGTAGTCCGGGTTCTGGGTGGCCTGTTCGGCGGTGCGGCTCCACCACTGCGAGATGTTCTGGGCGTAGATGAGGAACTCGCCGGCCGCGAACTTGGGGCCCGGGTCGGTGGCCGCGCTCTTGCCCAGCTTGGCGTCCGGGTGGACGTATCCGGCGGCGAACAGCTTGCGGGTCCACTCCAGCGCTTCGAGGTACTCCTGGGTCTCGATGCGGTAGACCATCTTGCCGTCGACGAGGTTCCAGCCGAGCGGCTTCTCACTGCCCGAGAGCACACCGAAGGACTGGAAGGCGGTCCACTTCATGTCGAGGCAGGCCCACCGTTTGGCCTTGGCGTTGGTGATCTCCTTGCACAGCGCCGTGAACTCGTCGGCCGAGGTGGGGATTTCGTACCCCTCCTTGTCGAAGATGTCCTTGCGGTACAGGGGCACGATGCCGGTGACGTACGGAGCCGGCTGCGGCAGGCCGCGCAGTTTGCCGCCGAAGAGGGAGCGCTGCCAGGCGTCCGTCGGAATCGCCGCGAGGTTCGGGTACTCCTTGATCGCGTCCCCGGAGAGGTACGGGCCGAGGTCCGCGAACTTGCCGATGATGGCGCTGGGTATCTTGCCGCCCATGTTCCAGCCGGGGATGACCACGACGTCCGGGATGTCACTGGAGGCCAGGACCGCGCCGAGCTTCTGGTCGTAGGTGTTGCCGTCCTGGTTCTGCCACTGGACGTCGACACCGATCAGGTCGTTCATCGCCTTGTAGTAGGCGTTGTCCCCCTTCGGCGGGGAACCCCAGAACGGCGACATGATGCTGACCTTGCCGCCCTTGCCGAGCTTCTTCGGCACCGAGGTCTTCAGGGACGCGATGTCGAGCTTGCTGGTGAAGCCGACCGCGGAGCCGTTCTTGGCGGCGATGTCAGGGGTCACCACATTGGTCGCGACGTAGGCCGGCAGCAGCTTCTTGGCGTTCTTGCCCGCCGACGTGCCCCCGCCCGAGCCGCTGTCCGAGCCGCCGCAGGCGGCGAGCAGCGGCATCCCTCCCGCGACCGCCGCGGCGGCGACCGCCGTGGAGGCGAGGAAGCTTCTCCGGCTGGGAGCGGAGGTGGCGGAGGTGGCGGCGTTCGGCGTCATTGCGTCAACCCTTCATGGCGCACAGCAGGACACCCGGCGGTGGAGCCGTCGGCTGCGGTGTCTTGAGTGGAACTGGCTGAGCCGAAGCGGTCCTCGGAGGACTGCGTGGAGGACTGCGTGCTCCCGAGGGAGCCGCCCCACTAGTCGAAGCGCTTCGATGTTGCTGCGAGGTTAAGTGAACACCTGGGGGTGCACAAGAGCCGATTCCAAGATTCCTCGGAGGTGTGGAGGACTGGACCGGACTCATCCGGCGCTTGAAATGCCAATGAGGAAACGGAGTTGTTGCGTCGAGGTGTCTTGACACCCGCCCCTCGGGCGATCGAGCATCGAAGCGCTTCGAAAGCACCCCGTCGCTCCACCGCAAAGGGATCACCACGTGACCGCACAAACGCCGCCTACGCCGCCTTTTCGCGATCCGCGGCTGCCGTTCGCGAAGCGCATCGACGATCTGCTGGCGCGGCTCACGCTCGACGAGCGCATCGCGTTCCTGCACCAGTTCGCGCCCGCCGTGGAACGGCTCGGGGTGGCCGCGTTCCGCACCGGCCAGGAAGCGCTGCACGGTGTGGCCTGGATGGGCCCGGCGACGGTCTTCCCCCAGGCCGTCGGCCTCGGCGCGACCTGGAACGACGAACTCGTACGCCGCGTCGGCGAGGCGGTCTCGACCGAGGTCCGCGCGATGCGTGCCCGCGACGACCGGGTGGGCCTCAACGTCTGGTCCCCCACGGTCAATCTGCTGCGCCACCCGCTGTGGGGCCGCAACGAGGAGGGCTACTCGGAGGACCCGAAGCTCACCTCCGCGATCGCCACGGCGTACACCCGGGGTCTGCGCGGCGACCACCCCGACCACTGGCGCACGGCCCCCGTCCTCAAGCACTGGCTCGCCCACAACAACGAGACGGCCAGGGACACCACCTCCTCCTCGGTCCGCCCGCGCGTGCTGCACGAGTACGACCTGCGGGCCTTCCGCGCGACCGTCGAGGCGGGCGCGGTGGCGGGCGTGATGCCGGCGTACAACCTGGTCAACGGCCGCCCCAACCACGTCTCCCCATACCTCCGGGAACACCTGCGTACCTGGACGGACCAGGACCTCCTGGTGTGCTCCGACGCGGGTGCCCCCTCCAACCTGGTCGACTCCGAGCACTACTTCGACACCCACGAGGAGGCGACCGCCGCCGCGATCCTCGCCGGGGTCGACAGCTTCACGGACCACGGCACGGACGGTTCGAAGATCGTGGACCGGGTCCGAGGGGCCTTGGAGAAGGGCCTGTTGAGCGAGGCGGACATCGACGCGGCCGTCCGCCGCCAGCTCGCGATCCGCTTCCGGCTCGGCGAGTTCGACCCGCACACGGACCCCCATGCCGGCGTCTCGGACTTCGACACCCCGGCCCACCGCGCGCTCGCCCGGGAAGCGGCCGAGCAGGCAATCGTCCTCCTCAAGAACGACGGCCTGCTGCCACTGCGCCCGGGCGTGCGCGTCGCCGTCGTGGGCCTCCTCGCCGACGAGTGCAAGCTCGACTGGTACAGCGGCACACTCATCCAGCGCTCCACACCGCTGGAGGGCCTGTACGAGCGCTTCGGCGCCGAGCACGTCGACTTCGCCGAGGGCGTGGACCGCGTACGCCTGAGGACCTCCTCCGGTTCGTATCTGTCGGTGCCCCTCGCCGGGGACGCGGACGACGAGGTGCGCGGCGCCGAGGGCGCGCTGGACCCGGCCCTGCTCGCGGGCCGCACGGACCTGCCGCCCCTCACCACCGACGCCACCGGCACCGACCTCGCGCTGATCGACTGGGGCGAGGGGCTGCTGACCCTGCGGGCTCCCGACGGCCGCTACCTCTCGGCCGAGGACGGCTACCTCCGCGCGTCCGCCGACCAGCCGGGCGGCTGGGTCGTCCAGGAGACGTTCCGCCTCGAACCGGCGGGTTCCCGCTCCGGATCCCATGGGAGCGGCCACCTCCTGAGGCATGTCGGGACGGGTGGACACCTCTCCGTCGCCGCCGACGGCGTCAGGGTTGCCGACGACGCCCCGGAGATTTTCGAGCTGGAGTTCACCGAGCGCGGCGAGGACGCCGTGGCCCGCGTGGCCCAGGCGGCCGACGTCGTCGTGGTCGTGGCGGGCAACGACCCGCACATCAACGGCCGCGAGACGCAGGACCGCACCACCCTCCGGCTCCCCGCCCACCAGGAGCGCCTGCTGCGCGCCGCCCGCGCCGCGAACCCGGACACCGTCCTCGCCCTGGTCTCGGCGTACCCCTACGCGGTGGACCCCACCGACCTCCCCGCCGTCCTGTGGACCGCCCACGGCGGCCAGGCGGCGGGCACCGCCCTGGCCCGCGTCCTGGCCGGCGACGTCTCCCCCGCGGGCCGCCTCCCGCAGACCTGGTACGCCTCCGACACGGACCTGCCCGACCTGCTCGACTACGACGTGATCGGCGGCCGCCAGACGTATCTGTACTTCGAGGGCACCCCACTGTTCCCGTTCGGCCACGGTCTCGCGTACACGACGTTCGCGTACGAGGATCTGGAGGTCACCGAGGCGCAAGCCGCACTGAAGGTCTCCTTCACGGTCACCAACACGGGCGAGGCGCCCGCGGACGAGGTGGCCCAGGTCTACGCGCGCGCCGTGGACCCGTCGGTGCCGCGCCCCCGCCGCGAGCTGCTGGCCCACCGGCGCCTCCACCTCGCCCCCGGCACCTCGGAGCGGCTGACCTTCGAACTCCCCTTCTCCGCACTGGAGTTCTGGGACGTGGCGGTCGGCAGGCCCCGTCTGGAGCCGGGCGCGTACGAACTCCTCGCGGGCGCATCCAGCGAGGACATCCGTCTGCGCACCACGACCGACCTCGCCGGCGAGCCCGCCGCCCCCCGCCCGGTGAGCGAACTCGGCCTGAACGCAGTCGACTTCGACGAACAGCGGGACATCGAGATCGTCGACCGTACGAAGGTGTCGGGCGACGCGGTGACGCCGAGGGCCGACGCGACGAGCGAACTCGCCTACCGCGACTGCGACTTCGGAAGCGGTGTCACGCGGGTCGATGTCGAGGCATCCGGCGAAGGAGTCGTCGAGGTGTCGCTGGACAGGGGCCCGTCACTCGCGACGGTCACCTTCGCCGGGACGAAGGGCCCGTACGACTACACCACCACCGGCGCCGAGTTCGCGGCCGACGGTGTGCACCACCTGCGTCTCAGGCTGCGCGGCCCACTGCGGCTCGCGCGGGTCGACTTCTCCGGTTGAGGGTCCGGACAGGCCGACCACCAGGGGCCCGGCACCGGAAGGCATCGGTGCCGGGCCCTTCGTGCGGGGAGGGGGAACGTCCGCCGACCGCGGTTCCAGCGAGCCCGTGAAACGTTTGAGTGTCCGCGCCGCGGCGGCCCGTGATCCGGTATTCCATGTCATCGCACCGGCCGTGGCGAATGTCCGGCTCGCGGCGGCAGCGGGCGTGGCGGGCGCGGGGAAGGGGTTGTTCACCACCGCCCTGGACGACGCCGCACAGCGGCTTCCGCAGGGCGGTGGCAGGTCATTTCCACCCATTCCTACACGGAGAGCGGCCCGCCCTGTGCAACCTCTGTACGGCGGGAACGCCCTGCGATAGCTTCACGTCACCCCCCGGGATTGAATCGTTTCAATCAATATGAGAGATGAGGCAACATGAGCCCGAGTGACGAGCAGGCTTCGCAGCCAGGCCCCGGCCGGCGCGCAGTGGTGGTGGCGGGAGCCAGTGCCGTGGCACTGTCCGTCACTGTTTCCGGAACGGCGGCCGCGTCAGTCGGCGCGACTCCCCTGGGAAAAGACACGCCCGGGGCAGCCGGGGGGAGCAGATCCTGGCACCGCTACGTGCAGGCGCCCTCCTCCCCCACCGTGCGGCCGGTCCACGTCATCGCCACCACCGGCGATGTACGACGGCCCGACGCCCTGCTGCGAGCGGGCGGGGCCGCGACCGTCCTGCACCGTGAGAAGCCGGCGGTCCCGCCCAGCTGGCCCGAGGGAACGGTTGCCGAGGCGTCCTCCGCACACGCCGGCAACAACGGCAACGACGGCAAGCCGCGCACCTACGTGGCCGACAACGCCATCGACGGAGACCCGGACACGTTCTGGAACGACGACACGATTGCCGCCGGACCCGACACGCTGACCATCACGCTGCCTGCGCCGAAGGAGCTGTCCGGTCTCACACTCGTCTCCAACAGCGATGGCGTGCCGACCGATTTCACTGTCGAGGCCTGGCAGGACGAGCAGTGGCGGACCGTCGCCACGATCGCAGACAACGATGTCGTCCAGTGTGCGGTGCCGTTCGCGGCGGCGGTGACCACCACCCGGATCCGTATCACGGTGACCGCGGTCCAGGACACGCCACACGGCGCTTTCACCCGTGTCAACGAGGTGTGGCCCGAGCCGATCGCGGTGGTTGCCGCGCCGAGTGTGACCCTCGACTTCGGCAAGGTCGTCGTGGGGTATCCGCGTCTCCGCTTCGCCTCGGCCTCCGACAACTCTCCTGGGGTGCGCCTGGCGTTTTCGGAGACGAAGCAGTTCTTGAGCGACCGCTCCGACTTCACGCGCTCCGACCAGGCCGGCGGAGCGGGCCAGGGAACCGACCAGTTCGCCGTTCCCGCCCAGGGCGCCGACTGGCTCGACCGCAAGGGCTTCCAGGCCGGGGACAAGGTCTACGCGGACGGACTGCACGGATTCCGGTACCTGAAGATCACTCTGGACGCCCTGACCACCGACGCCCCCGCGGCGCAGCCCTGGGGCACGGTCGCGGTCGATTCCGTCGCCCTGGAGTTCAGCGCCTATCTGGGGACACCGGATACCTACCGTGGCTGGTTCGAGTGCTCCGAGGAGGACTTGAACCGCTACTGGTACGGCGCGTCGTACACCAACGAGCTCGTCACCGACACGTTCCGCCGTGACGACGTCGATCCTCGCAACGCCTGGAGCGAGTCGCTCGAGGGAAGGCTGGTTCTGCAGGACGGCGCCAAGCGGGACCGCGACCCCTACGTCGGCGACCTCGCGGTGTCCGCGCGGACCCTTTACCTCACGCACGACGACGCCGCGGTCGCGGCGCGCAACGTCCTGGCGGACCTCGCCGACCACCAGCGGGCCGACGGCTGGATCCCCCCGGCATCCATCGCCCATTACGACCTTCACCTGTTCGACTATCCCCTGTGGTGGGTGACCTGCAGCTGGGACTACGTCCTGTACACCGGGGACCGGGCCTACGCCGCCCACTACTACCCGAACCTGCTGAAGGTCCTGGACGCGTGGTATCCCGGCGTCACCGACACGGCCGGACTGCTCAGCAAGGGACTCAACGACACCGCGGGCTACGGCGACTACGCCTTCCTGGACCGCACCGGCCGGATCACCTACTACAACGCTCTCTACGTCCAGGCCCTCAACGACGCGGCGCGCCTGGCACGGTGGCTCGGGCACGACGCGGACGCGACACGATGGGCGCGACGCGCCGACGACGTCACCCAGGCGGTCAACACCCATCTGTGGGACGAGTCGGCGGGCGCCTACCTCGACTCCGCGACCGGCCCGGTCCGGCACGCCCAGGACGGCAATGCCATCGCCATCACCGCGGGGGTCGCCGACTCCGAGCGTGCCACCAGCGCTCTCGCACATCTCGATGCCACCACGCAGCTGCGTTACGGCAATGCGTTCATGGACAACGACACCATTTTCGGTGGCGCCTCGCAGCGCGTGTACGCGTTCACCTCATACCCGGAGATCGTCGCCCGCTTCCTCACCGGGCACGCGGACTCCGCACTGGACCAGATCCGGCGCACCTACGGCTGGATGGACAGCCATGACCCGGGCGTCACCAACTGGGAGGGCATCGGTCCCAACGGGTCGCTCTACGAGGGCGGTTTCACCAGCATGGCCCACGGGTGGTCGACGGGAGTTCTGCCGGCTCTGACGCACGAGCTCCTGGGCGGCCGGCCGACCTCGCCGGGATACACCGAGTGGGAGGTGCGTCCCCACCTGGGGAGCGTTGCCTGGGCGCAAGGTGAACTGCCCACCCCGCACGGTCCGCTGGGGGTCGCGTGGACCAACTCCCGCGCACGGTTCGATCTGACCGTCCACGCTCCGAAGCACACCGTCGGTGTGGTCGTCCTCCCCCAACCGGCCAAGGACGTGGTGGTGCGCGTCAACGGGGACAAGGTGTGGGACGGACACCGCGCCGCACGTGGTGACGTGAAGGTCGTCGACGGCTACGTGACGCTCACCGCTCTGCACGCCGGTGCTCACCGCTTCACCGTGACGCCTCGGTAGCCGACGGTCTGCTGTGCCGGGCGGATGAGGATGCCGACGCCGACGGCCGGAACCCCCGCACAGTGGGTTCCGGCCGTCGACTGTCGCGCCTCTGAAACTCTCGTGCTCCTTAGAGCGCGAGGCCCGTCAGCACGAGGACCCGCTCGTACGTGTAGTCGTCCATCGCGAACTTGACGCCCTCGCGGCCGACACCGGACTGCTTCACACCGCCGTAGGGCATCTGGTCGGCACGGTAGGACGGCACGTCGCCGACGACCACGCCACCGACCTCCAGCGCGCGGTGGGCGCGGAAGGCGACCTGCAGGTCGTGCGTGAACACGCCTGCCTGGAGGCCGTACTTGGAGTCGTTGACGGCGGCGAAGGCCTCCGCCTCCCCGTCCACCCTGCGCACGGTGAGGACCGGTCCGAAGACCTCCTCGCAGGAGATCGTCGCCTCGGCCGGTACGTCGGCGAGCACGGTCGGCGCGTAGGAGGCACCGTCGCGCTTGCCGCCGGTGAGGAGGGTGGCGCCGGACCGGACGGCCTCGTCGACCCAGGACTCCACGCGCTGGGCGGCGTCCTCGCTGACCAGCGGGCCGACGTCCGTCTTGTCGTCGGACGGGTCGCCGGTGACCTGGGCCTCGACGGCGGCGACGATGCGCGGCAGCAGCCGCTCGTACACCGACGCGTCCGCGATCACGCGCTGCACGGAGATGCAGGACTGGCCGCCCTGGTAGTTGGAGAAGGTGGCGATGCGGGTCGCGGCCCAGTCCAGGTCCTCGTCGCTCGCCCAGTCGCCGAGGACGACGGCCGCGCCGTTGCCGCCGAGTTCCAGGGTGCAGTGCTTGCGCGGCACCGAGTCCATGATCGCGTAGCCGACCTTCTCGGACCCGGTGAAGGAGATGACCGGGAGCCGCTCGTCCTGGACGAGGGCGGGCATCCGGTCGTTGGAGACCGGGAGGATCGACCAGGAGCCGGCCGGCAGCTCCGTCTCGGCGAGCAGGTCACCGATGATCAGGCCGGAGAGCGGGGTCGCGGGCGCCGGCTTCAGGATGATCGGCGCGCCGGCGGCGATGGCCGGGGCGATCTTGTGGGCGCACAGGTTGAGAGGGAAGTTGAAGGGCGCGATGCCGAGGACGACGCCCTTCGGGAAGCGGCGGGTGAGGGCCAGGCGGCCCTGGCCGCCGAGGTCGGTGTCGAGGCGCTGGGCCTCGCCGCCGTTGAAGCGGCGGGCCTCCTCGGCGGCGAACCGGAAGACGGACACCGCGCGGCCGACCTCGCCGCGGGCCCACTTGATCGGCTTGCCGTTCTCGGCGGAGATGAGCTGCGCGATCTCCTCGGTGCGCTCGACCAGGCGCTTGCTCACGTGGTCGAGGGCGGCGGCGCGGACGTGGGCGGGGGTGGCGGCGAACTCGTCGCGTACGGCGTACGCGGCGGCGACGGCCTCCTCGACCTGTGCCTCGGTCGGGACGCTGACCTGACCGACGACCCGGCCGTCCCACGGCGAGGTGACATCGAAGGTGGTCTCACCGGTGGCCTGGCGGCCGGCGAGCCAGAAGGCGTGGGTGGAAGTCATGTCGATTCCCGGCCCTTCCGAGGTTGAGGAGTCCTTGGCGTTCGTGGTCCACGGTAGGGCCGGGGCGGCGGGAGGTCGTTTGTCCGGGACGTAGCAGTACCGGGTCGTGGCACTCCGCTTTGGCACGATCGAGGTGACCGCCGGGTTTCCCTCGCCCCCGCCGCCCCTACCCGTCCCATCCCACGGGGGCTCCGCCCCCGGACCCCCGAAAGACCGCGCAGTTCCCCGCGCCCCTTCAGAGGCGCGGGGAACTGCGCGGGCAACCCCCGCCGACCCGCGGACGAAGAACTCACCCGGCGTTCCTACTCCCCCGCCGCCGCCGTCGCCTTCAGCGCCAGCCACAGTTCCATGCGGACGTCGGGGTCGTCGAGGGAGCGGCCGAGGATCTCCTCGACGCGTCGCATCCGGTAACGCAGGGTGTGCCGGTGCACACCCAGGTCGGCGGCGGCGGCGTCCCACTGGCCGTGCCGGGACAGCCACGCCCGCAGCGAGGCGACCAGATCCCCCCGCCCGGTGGCGTCGTGCTCGTGCAGCGGGCGGAGCAACCCGTCCGCGAACGCCCGCACCGCATCATCGGCGAGCAACGGCAGCACGGACCCCGCGGCCAGCTCCTCGTGCTCGACCAGCGACCGCCCCCGCCGCCGGGCCACGGACAGCGCCTGCTCGGCCTGCTTGTATGCGGCGGCCGCGGCGATCGGCCCGGCGGGCGCCGACAACCCGACGACCAGTTCGTCCTCGTCGCCGACGGGCTGCTCCCGGGTAGCGATCCGCGCGGCGTCCAGCGCGGCCGCGTACTCCCCGCACGCCGTCACCGCCGCGCCTCCGTCCACGGCGAGCACGACCAGCCGCTCCCCGTCGGGCACGACGAGCACGGACTCGCCGGAGCGGGCGGCGGCCGACTCGACGATCTCGGCGAGCCCGCCGAGCGGGTCGCCGTTCGTCGGGTCCGGCACCACGACGGGGGCCTTGGACGGTTTCGCGGCGGCCACGCGCGCGTGCCCGTCCGCGTGCGCCCGCGCCGCCGAAGCGGACGCCGACTCGGCGAGGATCAGCCGGAAGGGCGCGTCGAGCAGTTCCCCGTAGAGGTCTCCGGCCACGGTCCGCGCGTGCTCGGGCTGCCCGGCGAGCAGCATGCGCAGCACCGCCGCCCCGATGCGCTGTTCGCCGGCGTGCAGCGACCGTGAGCGTTCGGTGGTGAGGGTCAGCAGTGCGATCGCGGAGTGCACGGCGTAGCGCTCGGCGGTGCCGAGGGCGGCGGCCGTTCCGACGGCGAGCGCGGCGCGGGGGCGGCGGCCGGTGCCGAGGGAGTGGAGTTCCACGCGGTCCTCGCCGCCGACGACGGAGCTGGCGGGCGCGGGGCGCTCCCGCAGCCGTTCCACGTCGGGGGTGAGCCGCGCGGCCCGCCGCCCGGCCCACTCGGGCGCGGTGGCGACGACGGCGCCGGACGCGTCGTACAGGGCCGCCCAGCCGTCCACCTGTCCTGCGAGCGCCGACAGCAGCCCCTCGGGGCCGTCGTTCAGGGCCTGCTTCGTCAGTTCGCGCTGCGCGGCGAAGCCCGCCGTCACGGCCCGGTACTGGTCCGCGGCGATCGCGGCCGACACCGCCTTGCTGATGGCCAGGAAGGGGGTGCGGCGGGGGACCTCCAGGAGCGGCAGGCCCTCTTCCTCCGCCGCGTCGACCAGGGCCTTCGGGATCTCGTCGTAGTTGACCCCGACGGCGAAGCCGAGCCCGACGACTCCGGCTCCCACCAGCCGCTTCACATAGCGCCGCATGACGTCCGGATCCTCCGCGTCCAGCTGGAGCGCGGTGATCAGCAGCAGTTCCCCGCCCTCCATGTACGGCACGGGGTCGGCGAGCTCGCTGACGTGGGCCCAGCGGACGGGTACGTCCAGACGGTCCTCGCCCGCCCGCACGGTCAGTTTGAGCGCGGAGTGGTGGACGATCGAGGCGAGCGTGGGGCGCATGGGACCTTCAGGTCTTCACAGGATCTTCGACGGTCACGGACGGTGTGATCTTTTGGCCGCAACGTATGAACGACCTATGTCGATTCTGCCTCACCGTACGGTCCGCCGGTGACCTTGTGTCCGGAGGCCCTAGCTCCGCAGATCCACCAGCAACGGCGGCGCGTGCTCTCCCCCCACCGTGGTGAGCGACAGTACCGCGTGCCCCGGCGGCACCTCGTGCGCCAGCTCGGACGCCGACCACCGCTCCCGCTCGACCTTCCTTATGGTCACCGCGTCCGTGGTGACGGCCTTTCCGGTGACCAGCTTGCGCAGGGCGTGGATGGCCCGGGTCATCGGCTGATCCGCGAAGACGGTGTGCTTGGCCACGTCGCGGGTTTCGACCCACTCCGTGCCCCAGGCGTGGGCGAAGCGGCTGCCGTCCCAGGTCGTGACGCCGGAGAACGCCATCCGACAGCCCACGGCGCCGTACAGCGGCCCGTGCAGCGCCTCGGGGATGTCGCCGATCGTGCGCAGGGCGAGCACCACCCCCGCGTTCTGGGAGCGCAGGCGCTGGATGCGGCGTACGGAGTCGGGCGTCAGCGTTCCGGTGGCGTCGTCGAGGACCAGGCAGGCGAAGTGCGGGCGCTCGCCGCCTCGTACGACGGCGGTGAACTGGGCCAGTACGAGCCGGGCGAGCAGCCGGGCGGCCTCCTCGTGTCCGTGCTCGGGCAGGTCGATGCGCACCCGCAGCGGATGGTGGGCCACGGCGCGCAGCGAGAAGGCGCGGGTGGTGCCGCCCGCGCCGAAGAAGTCGGCGAATGCCGGCCGGTCCAGGAGCGCCAGCCGGTCGGCGAGCGCCGGGCCCGCGTCGGACGGGCTGCCGACCTGCCTCATGCGGGCTTCCAGTTCGCGGCGCATTCCGGCGTGCTGCGGTCCCGAGAGGGCTTGGTGCAGGGCGGTCAGGGCCGCCGGTACGCCTTCCAGGAGTTCCCGCAGGACGGACATGGGCGGGAACGTGCCGTGCACGGCCCGGTAGGGGCCGAGGAGTTGGGCGAGCGCGGTGGTGGCCCGCTGGCCGGCCACCGCGTCGAGGTCCCCGGCCAGCCCTTCGGCGAGGAAGGAGGCCGCTTCGTCGGGGTCGTCGGAGTCCGCGTACAGATCGAGGTCGTGGACGGAGGCGGGGTCGCCGATCTTCACCACGACGTCGAAGGCCGAGTCCGGGCCGAGCGGCGTCCCGGCGGCGGCGACCGCGACGACGGCGCACCGCCCGGTGAGCGCCTGCAGGGCGAGCGACTCGACGACGGGGCCGACCAGGTGCCGGGTCTTCCCGGAGCCGGACGGCCCGACGGCGAGCAGGGAGGTGCCCAGGGCCTCCGGGTCGAGGGCCGCGCCCCCGCCGTCGTAGGCCTCCGGGGTACGGTCCCCGGTCGTCCACCGCCCGATGCGCACCTGCCCCGCGAGCACGTCGTGCGCCGCGGTGCGGGCGGGCAGGTCCCGGGCCCCGGAGGGATGCGTCCAGGCCGCCCCGCCCCGTCGTAGCACGGTGTCGACGAAGGCGGCCAGGCGCGTGGCGTCCCATTTCGCCGTGGTCCACGCGCGCCGCACCCGGGCGCAGTCCACGTCGTTCATCCGACCGCCGAGCACTTCGGCGGTGAGCAGCTCCGCCGCCTCGTGCTGTCCGGCGTCACGGAGTTCGGGCCACTGGGCGGCGGGCAGGTCCGGCGCGAACTTCGCGCTGCCGGCCTCCTGTGCCTCGTTGCGCGCGGCTCGGGCGGCGAGCCACTCCCTGGCGTATCTCCGCCAGGCGCCGATACGGGCGAACGGCCACACCACGAGCAGGGTGATCAGCGTGTAGAGCCCGTCGGTGATCAGCTGCGACTGGAACAGGTCATAGCCGCCGGAGACCAGGGCCACGAGGGAGAACAGCGGGGCGACGACCGGCAGGGCGTCCCAGCCGACTCCGGGGAAGGCGTTCGGGAAGACGAACGTCAGGGCGATCAGTGCGCCCAGCGCGGCGAGGGCGGCGCGCAGGGGCTGGGGCCGGGCGGTGACGTAGTGGCGGACGACCTCGGGCCAGCTCCCCAGCCGGCCCATGGTGTAGACCAGCACGCCGAAGAAGACCCCGTTGTAGACCTCGACGGCCTCCGCCCCCTGCCACACCTTGGGCGAGGTGGTGCCGCTCCACCACCAGTCGTCCGGTGTGAACACCTTCAGCACGACCCACATGTAGGGGACGCTGCCGTGGCGCCACAGCGACCAGACGACCAGTGCCACCACGAGCGGGACCGCGAGCCCGACGATCGTGACCGGCGAGAGCCGCTCCCGCCCCTTCGACGGGTGACGCACCCGGTATCCGTACCGCCAGATCCCGGGTCCAGCGGCGGGTCGCGGCTTGTTGAGCCAGTCCGCGACGGTGGGCCGGGGGGCCGGGGACTGCTCCGGCACGGACGGCAGACCCGTGGGCCGCGGCGGCGTTCCCCTCGGTACGGGGGGTACTCCAGGTGGCGGAGGCCCGGGTGGCGGCGGCACGGCGGGCCCCGGCACGGCACCGGTATGCCCGCCCCGCGCGTCCTGCGTCCCGTCGCTGTCCATCGCCCTGCCCCCTGACCAGCCGCGCCGTGCTTCGTCCGCGAGTCAATCTAGTGCCCCCGCGGGGGGAGTTCACCGTTTACGCGGCCGGGTCCGCGCCTTCCCCGGGCGGAGCGGTGGCGGACCGGGACCATCAGCCTCCCGCCCCTCTATGTCCACCGCGGACAACGGATTCCTCCGACAACGCCCACATGGAGCATGCCGACCCTCCGTTCCCGGCCCTAGCCTGCGAAGAAAGAAGTCAAGAGTCCGAAAACACCCCGCCCGGCGCACCCCGTCCGCCGCGGGGCCGTCCGGTTCGCAAGATCATCAGGGAGCCCCTCATGACCGCACTTCCGCAGGAGCGCCGCGTCGTCACCGCCATCCCCGGCCCGAAGTCGCAGGAACTGCAGGCCCGACGCACCGCCGCGGTCGCGGCCGGTGTGGGTTCGGTGCTCCCTGTCTTCACCACGCGCGCCGGCGGCGGCATCATCGAGGACGTCGACGGCAACCGTCTGATCGACTTCGGCTCCGGAATCGCCGTGACCTCCGTCGGCGCGAGCGCCGAGGCCGTCGTACGCCGGGCCTCCGCGCAGCTCCAGGACTTCACCCACACCTGTTTCATGGTCACGCCGTACGAGGGCTACGTCGCCGTCGCCGAGGCGCTGGCCGAGCTCACGCCGGGTGACCACGTCAAGAAGTCCGCCCTGTTCAACTCGGGCGCCGAGGCCGTCGAGAACGCCGTCAAGATCGCCCGTGCGTACACCAAGCGCCAGGCCGTCGTCGTCTTCGACCACGGCTACCACGGCCGTACGAACCTCACGATGGCGCTGACCGCCAAGAACATGCCGTACAAGCACGGCTTCGGCCCGTTCGCGCCCGAGGTCTACCGGGTGCCGGTGGCGTACGGCTACCGCTGGCTGACCGGCCCGGAGAACGCCGGCGCCGAGGCCTCCGCCCAGGCGATCGACATGATCAACAAGCAGATCGGCGCCGATAACGTCGCCGCGATCATCATCGAGCCGGTGCTCGGCGAGGGCGGCTTCATCGAGCCCGCGAAGGGCTTCCTTCCCGCCATCAGCAAGTTCGCCAAGGACAACGGCATCGTCTTCGTCGCGGACGAGATCCAGTCCGGCTTCTGCCGCACTGGCCAGTGGTTCGCGTGCGAGGACGAGGGCATCGTCCCGGACCTGATCACCACGGCCAAGGGCATCGCGGGCGGTCTGCCGCTCGCCGCCGTGACCGGCCGCGCCGAGATCATGGACGCCGCGCACGCGGGTGGCCTGGGCGGCACCTACGGCGGCAACCCCGTGGCCTGCGCGGGCGCGCTCGGCGCGATCGAGACGATGAAGGAGCTCGACCTCAACGCCAAGGCGAAGAACATCGAGGCCGTCATGAAGGCCCGCCTCGGCGCGATGGCCGAGAAGTTCGACGTCATCGGCGACGTCCGCGGCCGTGGCGGCATGATCGCCATCGAGCTGGTCAAGGACCGCGCCACCAAGGAGCCCAACGCGGAGGCGACCGCCGCGCTCGCCAAGGCCTGCCACCAGGAGGGCCTGCTGGTCCTGACCTGTGGCACCTACGGCAATGTCCTCCGCTTCCTGCCGCCGCTGGTCATCGGTGAGGACCTGCTGAACGAGGGCCTCGACATCATCGAGCAGGCCTTCGCCCGTATCTGACGCCCCACCCGCCGCAGCCCCGGAACCAGGACGGCCGCCCCGAGCGGACTCCGCTTGGTTCCGGGGCTGCGGCGACCGGGGTCAGAGCGTGTGAAGAACGTGTGCGAGGTGCATGACGGGACGCGATTCCGCCTGTCGGAGCCGGATCCCCTGCCGTAGGTTCTACCCAGATGAGAGATACACCCCGCCCACAGGGGACTGTGGGTGACACCGGGTCGAGGCCTCCCCAGCTTCGCCCTGGTCGTGCCCTCGCGCACACACCCGGAGCTTCCGGCTCCGGATCTCCTCACCGATCGGACAGTCGCACGCCCCAAACCCCCCGGGGCGCGCGACGACCCGATCTGGACGGCCGCCTCGGAACTACCCCCCCTGTTCCGGGGCGGCCGACCTTCCTCCTCGGGCGTTCCGGACTTCTCGGCTTCCTCGGGCTTCCGGCCCTCCTCTTCGCGCTGATCACCTGGCAGGTCGCGGCCCACGGCCCCCTCGCCCGCGCGGACGAACGCCTCAGCGGCCGTCTCGTCCACCCCGACCGCGTCTCCGAACTGCTGGCCGACCTGGGCAATGTCACGGTCGCGGTGCCGGTCCTGGCCGTCGTGCTCGGGTACGTGGCGTGGCGGGCCCGCGCGGCCGGGCGGGAGCACTGGTGGCTGCCGTCCCTCGCGGCGGCGGCCTTGATGGCGGTCGTTCCGGCATTGATCGTGCCTTTGAAAGAGCTGGTCGCCCGGCCGGGCCCGCCGGTCATGGGCCCTGGCACGGGCTTCTATCCCTCGGGCCACACCGCCACCGCCGTCATCGCGTACGGCGGTGCGGCCCTGGTGCTGATTCCGTGGCTGCGGGGGGCCGGGGCCCGCCGCGCTCTGCTCGTCGGCTGTCTCGCCCTGAACCTGGGAGTCGCCTTCGGCCTGGTCCGGCGGGGCTACCACTGGCCGCTGGACGTGGCGGCCAGTTGGTGCCTCTGCGCGGTGCTGCTGCTCTTGCTCCGGCTCTTCCTCGGCCGAAACGGCCGTCAGCCGAAATAGCCGTCGAACGTCCGCTGGAACTCCCAGCTTCCGAAGCGGTCCCAGTTGATCGACCACGTCATCAGGCCGCGCAGCCCCGGCCAGGTGCCGTGCGTGGCGTACGAGCCGCAGTTGGTCTTCTTGGTCAGGCAGTCCAGGGTCTTGGTGACCTCGGACGGCGCGACGTAACCGTTGCCCGCGTTCGTCGACGCCGGCATGCCGATCGCCACCTGGTCCGGCCGCAGGGGCGGGAAGACGTTGTTCGCGTCGCCCGCGACCGGGAAGCCGGTCAGCAGCATGTCGGTCATCGCGATGTGGAAGTCGGCGCCGCCCATGGAGTGGTACTGGTTGTCGAGGCCCATGATCGACCCGGAGTTGTAGTCCTGGACGTGCAGAAGGGTCAGGTCGTCGCGCAGGGCGTAGATGACGGGGAGGTAGGCGCCGGCCCGCGGGTCCTGGCCGCCCCACTTGCCCGTGCCGTAGTACTGGTAGCCGAGCTGGACGAAGAAGGTCTCCGGGGCCATCGTCAGGACGAACTTGGCGCCGTACTTGGCCTTCAGGGTCTTCAGGGCCGAGATCAGGTTCACGATCACCGGTGTGGTCGGGCTCTTGAAGTTGGTGTCGTTCGCGTCCAGGGAGAGCGAATGGCCCTCGAAGTCGATGTCCAGGCCGTCCAGGCCGTAGGTGTCGATGATCTTCGAGACGGAGGACACGAAGGTGTCGCGGGCGGCCGTCGTCGTCAACTGCACCTGCCCGTTCTGGCCGCCGATCGAGATCAGCACCTTCTTGCCCGCGGCCTGCTTGGCCTTGATCGCGGCCTTGAAGTCGGCGTCGCTCTCGGCGGTCGGGCACTCGGTGACGGGGCAGCGGGTGAAACGGATGTCGCCGGAGGTGGTGGAGGTCGGCTCACCGAAGGCCAGGTCGATGATGTCCCAGCTGTCGGGGACGTCGGCCATGCGGGTGTAGCCGGAGCCGTTGGCGAAGCTCGCGTGGAGGTAGCCGACCAGGGCGTGCCCGGTGGAGCCTCCCGAGCCCGTGGACGTCGTCGCCGTGGCCGTCGCCGACTTCGCCGACTCCCCCGCGTCGTTCACCGCCGCGACCTGGAAGGCGTACGCCGTCGAGGGCGCGAGGCCGCTCACGGTGGTCGAGGTGTCGGTGGCCGTCTGGACCTTCACCCCGTCGCGGTAGACGGCGTAGCCCGTCGCGCCGGTGACCGGTGACCAGGACAGGGCGACGGTGGAGGACGTGACCGTGCCGACGGCCAGGCCGGTGGGCGCGGCCGGGGGCTGTCCCGGATCGGCGCCGGGGCCGACGAGGGAGACGTCGTCGGCGTAGTACGCGCCGGTGCCGTACCAACCGTGGGTGTAGAGGGTGACCTTGGTGGTGGACGGGCCGGTGCGGAAGGTGGTGGTGAGCTGCTGCCAGTCGGGGGCGGACTGGGTCCAGGTGGAGACGTCGGTGGTGCCGGTGCCGCTCGCGCCGAGGTAGACGTAACTGCCCCGGACGTATCCGGCGAGGGTGTACTGGGAGTCGGGTTTGACGGTCACCGTCTGGGAGCACTGCGCGTAGTCGCTGCCGGCCGGGGTCGCCCGCAACGCCGAACTGCCGCTCCGTACAGGTGAGTTGACGACGGCGCCCGCCGTACAGGTCCAGCCGTCGAGGCCCGCCTCGAATCCGCCGTTCCTGACCAGGTCCGCGTCGGCCGCGCGGGCGGCCGAAGAGAGTGCGGCGAGGCCGGGTACGGCCAGAACGGTGGCCGTGCACACGGCGAGCAGCCTCTGACGCGTGGACGGTCTGGTGCGTTCGGTGCGATCCACAACTGCCTCCGGGCATGGGGGAATTCAGGAGGGTGGAGCGGGCCCAACTTGGTCCAGACCAATCCTGTTGTCAAGACCTTTGGCCGTTACCGGGGGCCGTCCCCGTGGCGGCTATCGATCCTCGTTTCCGGCGATGCCCGCCGCCGCCTCGTGCATGGCCAGTTCCAGCAGCGCCGGATCGGTGAGCGTCCCGGTGCCGTCCGGCGGGATCAGCCAGCGGACCCCGCCGGTGGTCCGTCCCGGGTACGGCACCACGATCCACGTACCGCGCCCCGCCGTGCGCACCCCCGTGCCGAGCCAGCGCGCCGCGGTGCCGGGCGGCACGAAGAAACCCGTCCGGGCGTCGCCGAAGTCGACGAGCACCGGACCGAGTTGGTCGATCACCCGGATCAGCACGTCGAGCGTGGGATAGCCGAGCTCGCCCGGCAGGATCAGTACGTCCCAGAGCCTGCCGGCCGGCAGCAGCGCGACCCCCTGCGGATTGCGCTCCCATTCCCGGCGGCAGGCCTCGGGATCCGGCGCAACGGATGCCAGCCACTCGACCGCCGTCTCGGCCCCTGTCATGGCGGAACCCCCCTCCTCGTGTCGACGCTGGTCGCGTCACAGAGAGGAGGGAGGTTCGGGCCGGGCATTACGCGGGTTCCGCCACTTGTTGGTGGTGAACCGGATCACAGTGGATGAGCTGGGCGCACGTCTGTGGATCAGCCACCGCGGCGCACGCCCCGCCGGCACGGCTCAGCTGTCGAAGCCCAGTCCCAGCTTGTCCATCGTCTTCAGCCAGAGATTGCGCCGCCCGCCGTGGGCGTCCGCCCGCGCCAGCGACCACTTGGTGAGCGCGATGCCCGTCCAGGCGAAGGGCTCGGGCGGGAACGGCAGGGGCTTCTTGCGGACCATCTCCAGTTCCGTGCGCTCGGTGCGCTCCCCCGCCAGCAGGTCGAGCATCACGTCCGCGCCGAACCGGGTCGCGCCCACGCCCAGACCCGTGTACCCGGCCGCGTAGGCGACCCTCCCCTGGTGCGCCGTGCCGAAGAAGGCCGAGAAGCGCGAGCAGGTGTCGATCGCGCCGCCCCAGGCGTGGGTGAAGCGGACTCCCTCCAGCTGCGGGAAGCAGGTGAAGAAGTGCCCGGCGAGCTTCGCGTACGTCTCCGGGCGGTCGTCGTACTCGGCGCGCACCCGGCCGCCGTACGGGTAGATCGCGTCGTAACCGCCCCACAGGATGCGGTTGTCGGCGGAGAGCCGGAAGTAGTGGAACTGGTTCGCCGAGTCCCCGAGGCCCTGCCGGTTCTTCCAGCCGACGGACGCCAGCTGGTCGGCGGTCAGGGGTTCGGTCATCAGCGCGTAGTCGTAGACCGGGACGGTGTACGCGCGCACCCGCTTGACCAGGTTCGGGAAGATGTTGGTGGCGAGTGCCACCTTGCGGGCGCGGACGGAACCGTACGGGGTGCGTACGGCCATGCCGGCGCCGTACGCCTTCAGGGCGAGCGCGGGCGTGTGCTCGTGCACCCGCACCCCGAGCCGCAGGCAGGCCCGCTTCAGGCCCCAGGCGAGTTTGGCGGGGTGGAGCATGGCGACGCCGCGGCGGTCGTGCAGACCCGCGAGGAAGGTCGGCGAGTCGACCTGTTCGCGGACCGCGTCGGCGTCCAGGAACTCGATGCCGTCCGCCAGGCCCCGGTCCCGCAGCTCCTCGTGCCATTCGCGCAGTTCGGCCGCCTGGTGCGGCTCGGTGGCGACGTCGATCTCGCCGGAGCGCTCGAAGTCGCAGTCGAGGGAGTAGCGGGCGACGGCCGCCTCGATCTCGTCGAGGTTGCGGGCGCCCAGCTCCTCCAGCTTCCTGATCTCGTCCGGCCAGCGAGTGAGTCCGTTGGCCAGGCCGTGGGTCAGGGACGCGGCGCAGAAGCCGCCGTTGCGGCCCGAGGCGGCCCAGCCCACCTCGCGGCCCTCCAGGAGCACCACCTCACGCTGCGGGTCGCGCTCCTTGGCGATGAGCGCGGTCCACAGTCCGCTGTAGCCACCGCCGACGACGAGCAGGTCGCAGGTCTCGGCGCCGGTGAGAGCGGGCTCGGGGTGGGGCTTGCCGGGGTCGTCCAGCCAGTACGGAACCGGCTGGGCTTCGGAAAGAGACGTGGTCCAACGGGTCATGGCGCTTGGGGCCATGATTTCAACTCCCTACAGCTGAATTACCCACCGAAACTTCTCTGTGGGTTATGCCTTCCGCGATGCCTTTTACTATGCCTTTTGCTTGTTGCGGCGGTTGCTGATGACCATTCCGGCCAGGACGAACAGTACGGCGACGATGAACATGGTCGTACCGATGACATTGATCTGAACGGGTGTTCCGCGCTGCGCCGAACCCCACACGAACATGGGGAAGGTGACGGTCGAGCCCGCGTTGAAGTTGGTGATGATGAAGTCGTCGAAGGAGAGCGCGAAGGCGAGTAGCGCGCCCGCCGCGATTCCGGGGGCCGCGATGGGCAGGGTGACGCGCAGGAACGTCTGCACCGGGCCGGCGTAGAGGTCCTGTGCCGCCTGCTCCAGGCGCGGGTCCATCGACATCACACGCGCCTTGACGGCCGTCACGACGAAGCTGAGGCAGAACATGATGTGGGCTATCAGGATCGTCCAGAAACCCAGCTGAGCACCCAGGTTGAGGAAGAGGGTGAGCAGCGAGGCGGCCATGACGACCTCGGGCATCGCCATCGGCAGGAAGATCAGCGAGTTCACCGCGCCGCGCGCCCGGAAGCGGTAGCGCACGAGAGCGAAGGCGATCATCGTGCCGAGGATCGTGGCCCCGATGGTCGCCCAGACGGCGATCTGGAGGCTGATCGAGAGCGAGCCGCACATGTCGGCGACGCCGCACGGGTCGCGCCAGGCGTCCAGGGAGAACTGCTGCCACTCGTAGTTGAAGCGCCCCTTCGGTTTGTTGAAGGAGAACACCGTGACGATGACATTGGGCAGCAGCAGATATCCCAGCGTCAGCAGTCCACCGATGACGACGAGATTCCGCTTGAACCAGCGTACGAAGGCCATTTAGACCAGATCCTCCGTCCCGGACTTGCGGATGTAGAGGGTGACCATGATGAGGATCGCGGCCATGAGGATGAACGAGAGCGCGGCGGCCGTCGGATAGTCGAGGATCCGCAGGAACTGCGTCTGGATGACGTTGCCGACCATCCGGGTGTCCGTGGAGCCGAGCAGGTCGGCGTTCACGTAGTCACCGCTGGCCGGGATGAAGGTCAGCAGCGTGCCGGAGACCACGCCGGGCATCGACAGCGGGAAGGTGACCTTGCGGAAGGTCGTGAACGGCTTCGCGTACAGGTCGCCCGCCGCCTCGTGGAGGCGTCCGTCGATGCGCTCCAGCGAGGTGTAGAGCGGCAGGATCATGAAGGGCAGGAAGTTGTACGTGAGGCCGCAGACCACCGCGAGTGGTGTGGCCAGGACGCGGTCGCCGGAGGTGAAGCCGAGCCAGTTGGTGACGTCCAGGACGTGCAGGGTGTTGAGTGCGCCGACGACCGGGCCGCCGTCCGCGAGGATCGTCTTCCAGGCGAGCGTGCGGATCAGGAAGCTGGTGAAGAACGGCGCGATGACCAGGATCAGCACGACATTGCGCCAGCGGCCCGCGCGGAAGGCGATCAGATACGCCAGCGGGTAGCCGAGCACCAGGCACAGGATCGTCGCGGCGCCCGCGTACAGCACCGAGCGCAGGAACTGGGGCCAGTAGTCGGACAGCGCGTTCCAGTACGTCTGGAAGTGCCAGGTGACCTTGAAGCCCTCCTCCAGGGAGCCCGTCTGCACGGACGTGGAGGCCTGGTAGACCATCGGCAGCGCGAAGAAGATCAGCAGCCAGAGGATGCCGGGCAGGAGCAGCCAGTACGGGACGAGGCGGCCGCGCTTGCGGGGCGGCTTCTTGTCGGGCTGCGGCGCGAGGAGTGGCGCCTCGGTGACGCTGGCCATCAGGCGGCCTCCTCCTCGACGGTCTCGACGCCGGCGTCGATGTCCTGCGCCGCGTCGAGACCGAAGGTGTGCGCCGGGCTCCAGTGCAGGACCACCTCGGCGCCGGGGGCGAGCCGGGCGTCGCGGTCGATGTTCTGGGAGTAGACCTCGAACTCGGGGCAGACGGCACTGTCGATGACGTACTGCGTGGAGACGCCGATGAAGCTGGAGTCGGCGATCCTGCCGGTGATCCGGTTCCGGCCGTCCGGGATCTGACCCGCGTCGTCGACGTGCGTGAGCGATATCTTCTCGGGGCGGACTCCGACCAGGACCTTGCCGCCGGTCGTCGTGGGCGCCGAACATCGCGACTGCGGCAGAAGCAGCTTGCCGCCGCCCGCCGCCAGGACGATGTCGTCGCCGCTCTTGCTGTCGACGGCGGCCTCGATGAGGTTCGAGGTGCCGAGGAAGTTGGCGACGAACGTGGTCTGCGGGTTCTCGTAGAGGTCGGCGGGGGCGCCGAGTTGCTCGACGCGGCCCGCGTTCATCACGGCGACCGTGTCGGCCATCGTCATGGCCTCCTCCTGGTCGTGCGTGACGTGCACGAAGGTGATGCCGACCTCGGTCTGGATGCGCTTGAGCTCCAGCTGCATCTGACGGCGCAGCTTGAGGTCGAGGGCGCCGAGCGGTTCGTCGAGGAGCAGCACCTTGGGGTGGTTGATCAGGGCGCGGGCCACGGCGACGCGCTGCTGCTGGCCGCCGGAGAGCTGGTGCGGCTTCTTGCGGGCCTGCTCGCCGAGCTGGACGAGCTCCAGCATGTCCTCGACCTGCTTCTTCACCGACTTGATGCCGCGCCGGCGCAGGCCGAAGGCGACGTTCTCGAAGATGTCGAGGTGCGGGAAGAGGGCGTAGGACTGGAAGACGGTGTTCACCGGCCGCTTGTACGGGGGCAGGTGGGTCACTTCCTGGTCGCCGAGGAAGACGGTGCCGGAGGAAGGTTCCTCCAGGCCCGCGATCATCCGCAGGGTGGTGGTCTTGCCGCAGCCCGACGCCCCGAGGAGAGCGAAGAAGGAGCCCTCGGGGACGGTCAGGTCGAGCGGGTGGACGGCCGTGAAGGAGCCGTACGTCTTGCTGATCCCGGAGAGGCGGACGTCGCCGCCGTTGTCTGTCGTCATGGTGTGGTCCCTGGATGTCGGGGTCGTCTTTGGTTCCAGGCGGGGACGCGGTCGCCGCGCGGGTCGCGACCGCTCGGCCGCCGGAGGCGTCACGCCCCTGTGAGCTTCGCGAACTTCTGCTGGTAGGCCGTCTCTTCCTTCGAGCTCAGTGAGCGGAAGGCGTGGGACTTGGCCTGCATGGCCTTGTCGGGAATGATCAGCGGGTTGTCCGCCGCCGACTTGTCGATCTTGGCGAGATAGGGCTGCACTCCCGCGACCGGGCTCACGTAGTTGATGTAGGCGGCGAGTTCGGCGGCCGGTTCGAGCTCGTAGTAGTAGTCGATGAGCCGCTCGGCGTTCGTCTTGTGGCGCGCCTTGTTGGGGATCAGCATGTTGTCGGTCGACGTCATGTAGCCGCTGTCCGGGATCACATAACCGACGTCAGGGCTGTCCGCCTGGAGCTGGACGATGTCACCGGCCCAGGCGACGCATGCGGCGAAGTCGCCCTTGGTGAGGTCCGACGTGTAGTCGTTGCCCGTGAAGCGGCGGATCTGGCCCTTGTCGACGGCCTTCTGGAGGCGGGCGATCACCGCGTCGTAGTCGTCGTCGGTGAACTTCGCCGGGTCCTTGCCCATGTCGAGCATGGTCATGCCGATGCTGTCGCGCATCTCGGTCAGGAAGCCGACGCGGCCCTTGAGTTTGGGGTTGTCGAGCAGGTCGGAGACCGACTTCACTTCGACGCCGTCGAGCGCTTTCTTGTTGTATGCGATGACGGTCGAGATGCCCTGCCACGGGTACGAGTACGCCCGGCCGGGGTCCCAGTCGGGGCTGCGGAACTGGTCCGACAGGTTGGCGAAGGCGTGCGGCAGGTTGGACGCGTCCAGTTTCTGGACGTAGCCCAGACGGATCATGCGGGCGGCCAGCCAGTCGGTGACCACTATGAGGTCGCGGCCGGTGTCCTGACCCGCGGCGAGCTGCGGCTGGACCTTGCCGAAGAACTCGTCGTTGTCGTTGATGTCCTCGGTGTACTTGACCTGGATACCGGTCCGCTTGGCGAAGGCGTCGAGCGTGGGACGGTGCTTGCCGCTGTCGTCCACGTCGATGTACTCGGGCCAGTTGGAGAAGTCGATGACCTTCTCCTTGGCCGAGTGGTCGTCGGCGGAGACGCCGCCCTGGGTCTTGCCCGCGGCCGGGATCCCGCAGCCGCTCAGCGCGCCGAGCCCGCCGACGGCGAGCGCGCCGCCCGCGGAGGCGCGCAGCAGCGAGCGGCGGCTGAGCGCGGCCCTGCCATTCCTGAAACTGCGCCGCATGGCGGCCACTTGGGCCGGGGAGAGGCGGTCCGGCTCGTACTGCTCCATGCTCGTGATGCCCTTTCGGAAGGGTCGCGGCCGTGGTCTCTCGGCCTGGTCTGCCACTCGGCGATAGTCGGAAGCCGACGCGCGGCCGGCTCCGGATCGACTAGGGCCGGTCCCCGAAGATCGTGCGGTGCCAGTCCTTCCTGGCGACCGCGGTGTTGTCGAACATGACGTGCTTGATCTGGGTGTACTCCTCGAACGAGTACGCCGACATGTCCTTGCCGAAGCCGGACGCCTTGTAGCCGCCGTGCGGCATCTCGCTGATGATCGGAATGTGGTCGTTGACCCACACGCAGCCCGCCTTGATCTCGCGGGTCGCACGGTTGGCCCGGTACACGTCCCGGCTCCACGCGGAGGCGGCGAGACCGTACGGAGTGTCGTTGGCGAGCCTGATTCCCTCGTCGTCGCTGTCGAAGGGGAGCACCACCAGGACGGGACCGAAGATCTCGGACTGGACGATCTCGCTGTCCTGGGGAGCGTCGGCGACGAGCGTGGGCCGGTAGTAGGCGCCGTCCTTGAGCTCTGCGGGGATCTCTCCGCCGGTCACCACACGCGCGTAGCCGCGGGCCCGGTCGACGAATCCGGCCACGCGGTCGCGCTGGGCGTGCGAGATCAGCGGGCCGAGGTCGGTGCCGGAGGCGAACGGGTCGCCGAGGCGGACGCTCGCCATCAGGGCGGCCGTCCTGGACACGAACTCTTCGTAGAGGGGCCTTTGCACATACGCGCGCGTGGCGGCCGTGCAGTCCTGCCCGGTGTTGATGAGCGAGCCCGCGACCGCGCCGTTCACGGCGGCGTCCAGGTCCGCGTCGTCGAAGACCACGAACGGGGCCTTGCCGCCCAGTTCCAGATGGAGCCGCTTGACGGTCGAGGTGGCGATCTCGGCGACGCGTTTGCCGACCGCGGTGGACCCGGTGAAGGAGGTCATCGCCACGTCGGGGTGGCCGACGAGGTGCTCACCGGCGTCCTTGCCGGCCCCCGTCACGATGTTGATCACGCCGTCCGGGATGCCCGCCTCGGTGGCGGCCATGGCGAAGAGCAGCGAGGTCAGCGGGGTCAGCTCGGCGGGCTTCAGCACGATCGTGTTGCCCGCGGCGATCGCCGGGAGGATCTTCCAGGCGGCCATCTGGAGGGGGTAGTTCCAGGGCGCGATGGAGCCGACGACACCGATGGGCTCGCGGCGTACGTACGAGGTGTGGTCGCCGGAGTACTCGCCCGCCGACTGCCCCTGCAGATGCCGGGCCGCGCCCGCGAAGAAGGCGGTGTTGTCGATGGTGCCGGGCACGTCGAACTCGCGGGTCAGCTTGAGGGGCTTTCCGCACTGGAGCGACTCCGCCCGGGCGAACTCCTCGGCGCGGTCGGCGAGCACGGCGGCGAAGCGGTGCAGGGCGTCGGAGCGCTCGCCGGGAGTGGCGCCCGCCCAGCCGGGGAACGCCTCACGGGCGGCGGCGACGGCCGCGTCCACGTCGACGGTGCTCGCCAGCTCGAACGTGTAGACCTCGTCGCCGGTGGCGGGGTCGACGACCGCGTGCGTACGGCCCGAAGTGCCCTTGGTCAGTCGGCCCGCGATGTACTGCGCGCCTTCCGCGAAACGGTCCTGCGCCTGGAAGCGATGGCCCGGATTGTGCATGTCGCTCTCCTCCGCCGTTCTCCCCACTGCCGCGGGGGTGGGCGTAGCTCCAGCTCGATTTGAGTGCCGATCCTGACAGAGCAAAGGGACTCCAACAAGTGATTCCGTTGTTGCCTTTTGGTTACGCGACGGAATCTGTCGACCAGGTGTCGAGTCCCCATGGAAAAGGCGGGACGGAATGTCAGTGGTGCGTGCCAAAGTGGCGTGCATGGCGAAGATCGATTCTTGGGAAGCGCTGGTCAGCGCGGTCCGCTCGGGGGCGAGAGTCAAGTACCTGCACTTCTGGGGCCACCGCCCGCGGCCGGACGGTCAGGTGAGTGCGAGCTGTCTGAGCCAGTGGTGGCCGTCACCGTTCGAGGTGGACGGTGTCTCCTACGCGACCGCCGAGCACTGGATGATGGCGGGCAAGGCACGGCTCTTCGGCGACGCGGAGGCGGAGCGGCGCGCGATCGAGGCGTCCAGCCCCGCGCTCGCCAAGAAGACGGGGCGGCTCGTGCGCGGCTTCGACGAGGCGCTATGGGAGCGGGAGCGCTTCGGGATCGTCGTCGAGGGCAGCGTGCACAAGTTCGCCGCCCACCCCGAGCTGCGCGCGTTCCTGCTGGGCACCGGTGCACGGGTGCTGGTCGAGGCCAGCCCGATGGACCGGGTCTGGGGCATAGGACTCGCGGCGGACGACGAGCGGGCGGCGGATCCCGAGCGGTGGCGGGGCCCGAACCTGCTGGGATTCGCCTTGATGGAGGCGCGGGAGCGGCTCCTCCGGGAGAACTAGGTCAGGCGCGGGAGCGGTTGGTGATCTAGCCGAGGTGCGGCACGACGAGTGAAGTGGAGTAGCCGTCGTCTCCGCTGAACGGGTCGCTGTCACCGCTGTCGTCCGGGAGGACGAAGAAGACCACGATCATCGCGATGCCGAGCGCGATGCCGACGGCTCCGCAGATGATCCCGGCCAGCGCCTGACCGGGGTTGTTCGCCTCGCCGCGGCGCGCCTTGCGTCGCCCCAGCACGCCGAAGGTCACCGCGAGGATCCCCAGGATGATCGCGACCGGCCACAGACAGAAGACGACGGCCGAGATGATGCCGAGCACCAGCCCGGCGGTGCCCATGCCGTTGCTCGGCACCGGGTGCATCATCGGCCAGCCGTAGCCGGGGGCGCCCGGGTAGCCGGCTCCCGGCGCGGGGTAGGCCGGGTAGCCGTATCCGTAGCCGTACGGGACCTGGCCGGGGCCCTCGGGAGCGATGGGCGGCGGGGGGACCGGCTCTCCGGGGGCGGGCTGGGGGGACGCGAAGGGGTTGTCCCAGGACTGGGGCGGGGACTGGGGGTGGCTCGGGGTGCCCGGCCCGGGGAGGGCGACGACCGTCGGCTGGTTGTGCACCGAGGGGGGTGTGGGAGCACCGGGCGCGCGGGAGGGTGCCTGGTCCGCGGGCGGGGCCCAGGGGTTCGGCTCGGGTCGCGGGCTGGCGGCGCCGTTGTCCAGGGGGCCGCCGGGCGGGGAACCCGGCGGGGGGTTCCCGCCGGGTATCGCGTCCTCGGAACCGACGGCCAACGGCACGTCGATCTGCGTCGGCGGCGGAGCCGACCGGTCCGGGGACGCCCACGGGGTCGCGGCGGCGTCCTGCGGCACCTGTGGCGCCTGCGCGTCCTCGGACATGCGTGAGGTCCCCTCCTCTGTCGTACCTGCCGTCATGCTACGGCCCGAAGGTTCACCCCGTGAGTGGCGGCCTACGATGATCCTCGAATCACCGATCAGCCGATCACCCGCGTCCCCCGACCACGGTCCGGGGGCGCCGTTCCGGGGAGGAATCCTTGACCGACCAGCTCAGCACCCGCGAGGGCGTCCGCGACCTGCACACCTTCATCGCCGGACTGCCCAAGGCCGAACTGCACGTGCACCACGTCGGATCCGCCTCCCCCCGCATCGTCTCCGCCCTCGCCGCCCGCCACCCCGACTCCCAGGTGCCGACGGACCCCGAGGCCCTCGCGGACTACTTCACGTTCACGGACTTCGCCCACTTCATCCAGGTGTACCTGTCCGTCGTCGACCTGATCCGCACACCCGAGGACGTACGCCTGCTGACGTACGAGGTCGCCCGGGACATGGCCCGGCAGCAGGTCCGTTACGCCGAGCTGACCATCACCCCGTGGTCCTCCACCCGCCGCGGCATCGACGAGCGTGCCTTCATGGACGCCATCGAGGACGCCCGCAAGGCGGCGGAGGCCGAGTTCGGGGTGGTCCTGCGCTGGTGCTTCGACATTCCCGGCGAGGCGGGGCTCGAGTCGGCCGAGGAGACCCTGCGGCTCGCGACCGACGACCGGCTGCGGCCGGAGGGGCTGGTCTCCTTCGGGCTCGGCGGCCCCGAAATCGGCGTACCGCGGCCGCAGTTCAAGCCGTACTTCGACCAGGCGATCGCGGCCGGACTGCGCTCGGTGCCGCACGCGGGTGAGACGACCGGGCCGGAGACCGTCTGGGACGCGCTGAACGAACTGCGCGCCGAGCGCATCGGACACGGCACCAGCTCCGCGCAGGACCCGAAGCTGCTCGCCCACCTCGCCGAGCACCGCATCGCGCTGGAGGTCTGCCCGACCTCCAACATCGCCACCCGCGCGGTCCGCACCCTCGACGAGCACCCCATAAAGGAGTTCACCCGGGCCGGGGTCCTCGTCACGATCAACTCCGACGACCCGCCGATGTTCGGCACCGACCTCAACAACGAGTACGCGGTCGCCGCCCGTCTCCTCGACCTCGACGAACTCGGCCTCGCCGCGCTCGCCAAGAACGCGGTGGAGGCGTCCTTCCTCGACCCGGCCGGCAAGACGCGCCTCGCCGAGGAGATCGACACCTACGCCTCGGCGTGGCTCACACCCTGAGCGACCAGCACAATGGGCCCATGCGCACCGTGACTGCCGTGGCCCACCGCGGCGACCCCTATCGCGTCCGCGAGAACACCCTCGACTCGCTGCGTTCCGCGCTCCAACTGGGCGCGGACGCGGTCGAGATCGACGTACGGCTGACCCGCGACAAGGTGCCCGTGCTGCTGCACGACGAGACGCTGAAACGGCTGTGGGAGCTGGAGCGGCCGCTCAGGTCGCTCTCCTCGGACGAGGTGCGAGGGCTCACGGGCGGCGGGGTGCCGACGCTCGCGGAGGCCCTCGAGGCGACCAAGGACAGCCGGGTCCTGGTCGATCTGCCGGGAGAGCCCGACGGCGCTGCCGTACGCAGGATCATCGACGTCATCCGGGAGTGCGGGGCCCAGGACCGGGTGTACTACTGCGCGGGCGCCCCGGCCATGCTGGCGGTGCGCGCCACCGACCCCGCCGCCGAGATCGCGCTGACCTGGACGAGTCTCGCACCGCCGCGCCCGGCCCTCCTCGAAGCCGTACGGCCGCGCTGGATCAACTACCGATTCAGCCTGGTCGACCGCGCCCTCACGGCCCGCGTCCACCGCGGCGGCCATCTGCTCTCCGTCTGGACACCCGACACCCGCCGTTCCATGCGCCGGCTGTTGGACATGGGGGTGGATTCGATCACCACGAACCGCATCGACGCGCTGTGCGCGCTGCGCAAGGCCTGAGTCGGCGTGCCGCGGTGAGCCGGAGAGGGAGTCAGGAAGTGACCTGCGAGCGCCGGCTCACCGTCGCCGGGTCGGCGGGGGTCGAGCGGGTCAGGTACTGCGGCACCGGGGCGGTGTCCTTGCCGTTGTCACGGACGAGGCCGTAGCGGATCACGCCCTGGGCGGGGCCGGTGCGGACGTCCTCGGTCACCTTGTCCCAGGTCGAGGTCTGGACGAAGAGGTTGTAGTCGGCGGGGCCCTCGTTCTGGTGGAGGGTGACGGTGCCGTCGATCCAGAAGTACTCGTTCTGCCACATCTGTTGGGTGCCGGAGGGCAGGACGGCGTAGCCCACGGACGGGCCGCCCATCCAGGTCGTGCCGTCCGTCGAGCCCGACTGCACGTCGTCCATGCGGTGACCGCCGCCCGAGGCGACGTGGAAGAGCTTGCCGCTCAGCCCGGTCCAGGTCGGCATGAGCAGCGCGCCGGTGCGCTGCTGGGGCAGGACCTGCCAGCGGACCCGGAAGTAGCCCTGCCCGCTGAGGGTGACCGTCTCCCCGCGATGGGTGAGGCCCGTGGCGGGCGCGCCGGTGGCGGTGACACCCTTCTCGGCGCGCCGGGGCAGCGCCGCCGGGAGCGCGCTGGCGGCGGGCGCGCTGTCGACGGCGTCGACGACGGTGCCGTAGAGCTGGACGCGGGTCTTCGAGGGCGACGGAGACGGTGACGGGGAGGCGGAGGGGGACGGTGAGGGGGCCGGGGAGGCGGACGGCTCGCCCGTACGTCCCGACGGTGGGCGTGCGGTGCTCGCCGCCGTGGGCGCGGCGAGGGCCGGGGGCGGGTCGTCGGGCGTCCGGGTGACGACGTACAGGCCGCCCGCCGCGAGAGTGGCGCCGGCCGTGACGGCGACGGCGGGCTTGGTGAGCAGGCCGAGGAGCTTGGCGGACCAACCGACGGAGGTGGCGGCGACCGCCGTCTTGCCGCCGAGCGCGAGCGACAGCGTGAAACCGACCGGCAGCGGGACGAGGGCGATCCCGACGAGGAGGCGTTCGGCCGGTACGACGGCCTCGCGGGCGCCCGAGCAGTACGCGCAGCCCCGGATGTGCCGGGCCACCCGCTTGCGCCACACCGAGTCGGGCCGTCCGTCCCAGCGGGCGGTCACCAACCGCAGGTCGGGGCAGGGGGAGTTGCCCGCGCCGGGGTGGTCGCCGTCGAGCGCCCGCACGATGTCCCGTGCGGTCTCCAGCCGCTGCTTCATCCGCTGCACCCGCACCGCCGCGTGCTGCCTGCTGATCCCGACCGCCGCCGCCAGCTCGCGCCGGGTGAGTTCGCCCGCGACCTCCAGCCACCACAGCGAGAGCAACTGGCGGTCCTCGTCGTCGAGCCAGCGCACCGCCTCCGCGACCTCGCGCCGCTGCCCCTCCAACTGAAGTCGCAGCACGGTCAGTTCGGCGAAGTCGGCGGCCTGTTCGCCGGCGCCGTCGGCCAGCGGCTCGGCCGTCCGGCGGCGCGAGCGCTCCCGTATCTGCCGCATGGTGATGGCGACCAGCCAGGACCGGAAGCTGTCCGGGTCGCGCAGCGCGCCGAGGTTGCCGACGGCGCGCAGCATGGTCTCCTGCACGACGTCGTCGACGTCCGCGTGACCGTTCAGGGCGCGGCCGACGATGTTGTAGACGAGCGGGAGCCAGCCCGCGACGAGTTCGTCGAGTGCGCGCCGGTCGCCGGCCTGCGCGGCCGCGATGATGGAGCGCCACTGCCGCCCGTCCACGTACGTCCCCTCCGGTGTCACGGTGACCGCCCCTGCCACTTGGCACACACGGGCGGGAGTGCAGGATCCCCCACCCCGGCAAGCCTGTCCGCGCGCTATGCCGCAGATCACAGCCGTTCGTCGGGTCCTGACACACAGGAGACGGAGGGCCGCCCTCCGCGATAACAGTTTTTTTCCCTTCCCGGCCAACGAAACGTTCGCCGCACCCCACCTAAGGGCTATCCCCCACAACACCCTTATGGGGCAAGGCAGTTGAACCGGGTCGGCGCCAGGGGCCGGGCCGTCCTCGGGGAGGATCCGGGAACGGGTGGGCGACCGCAGGATGATCTCACCGTCCCGTCCACACCAGGAGCCGCAGATGCCCGCCCGCCCCCGAACCGTCACCGCCGTCGCCACCGCCCTCGTGCTGGGCCTGACGGCCGGCCCGCTGGCCGTGCCCGCCGTCGCCGCATCCTCCACCCCGCCACGGACGGCCACGGCGGCCACGGTCACGACCGGACCGGACGCCGGCGCCCTGCGCGCCGCGCTCGCGGGGCTGCCGGACGCCGACGCGACGGCCGCGCTCGTACGCGTCGGGGGCACCGACGGCCGCTGGCTCGGGAGCGGCGGAGTGCACGACCTGGCGAGCGGCCGCGCGGCGGACCCGGACGCGCTCTTCCGGGCCGGTTCGACGACGAAGGTGGTCACGGCGGCGGTCGTGCTGCAACTCGCGGCCGAGGGCAGGGTCGATCTGGGCGCGCCCGCGCAGCGCTATCTCCCCGGGCTGCTGTCGCCCGCCTTCAAGCCCGTCTCCGTACGCCAGTTGCTGAACCACACCAGCGGGATCCAGGCGGGTGACGGCTTCGGCGACTCCTTCGCGGACGCGTACGCACACCGCTTCGACACGCTCACGCCCAGGCAGGTCGTCGCCTCCGCGGTGGCGAAGGGGCCGGAGTTCTGCCCCGGCAAGCGGCAGCACTACCTGAACATCAACTACACGATCCTCGGCATGCTGATCGAGAAGGTCACAGGGCACTCGTACGCCTCCGAGGCCGCCCGGCGCGTGCTGCGGCCCGCCGGGATGCTGCACACGTACTTCCCCGGTACCGATCCGCGCATCCGGGGGCCGCACAACTTCGGCTACCAGGCAGTGAAGCGGGCGGACGGCACGACGGAGTTCGTCGACGTGACCGAGTGGAACCAGGCGGACCGCTGGGCGGCGGGCGACATGATCTCCACGACGGCGGACCTTGAGCGGCTGACCACCCACCTCTTCCGTGGCGACCTGGTCCCGGAGCCACAGCTGAAGGAGATGTTCACGGTTCCGTCGCGCATCGACGGGGCCACCATGAGCGCCGGGCTCGAGCGCTTCGAGTACGGCGGGCGGGTCTACTGGCTCAAGTCGGGCGGGCGGTACGGATACACGGCGGTCATGGCGGCCACCCGCGATCTCTCCCGCACGCTCGTCTACTCGGTCAACGCCACGGACGCGAAGGGCGAGGAGATGAACCCGGTCGCCCTGCGCATCGCGATGGCGGCACTCAAGTAGTCGTCAGGTTCGTCGTCACGAGATGCACGTTCATCCCGCACGGGACGACCCCGTTTTGCGCCGTGAGCTTCTTCGCCCCGGTGAGGAAGGCCGCACGCAGGGACTCCACGGTGGCCGCGTCGAGTGGGCCGACGTCATAGACACCCGCCAGGGCTTCCCACACCTGTTCCACCGGACCGCTCAGGTCGATGGGGACGGTCTCCCAGTCGACCGGGGCGAATCCGACCGGCGCGAGGACGCTGTCGAGCCCCGCACGGCTGCGGGTCCTGCGGTCCCCGAGGGCGGGGATGCGCTGCCCGGCGGGAGCCGTCTCGACCGCGGACCGCAACAGCCCGACGAACAGCTCGTACGCCTCACCGCCCACGGCGCCGCCGCCGATCACGCACGCCAGCATGCCCCCGGGGCGCAACACCCGGGCCAATTCCGCGGCCACCTGTTCCACCTCGCCCATCAGCATCAGCGCCATGTGGGAGACGCAGGCGTCGAAGGTGTCGTCGGCGAAGGGAAGGTGCTGGGCCCGGCTCTCCGACAGCGTCGTCCCGGCGGGCAGCGGTCGGCGTCGCGCCAGCGCCAGGGCTTCCGGGGAGAGGTCCACCCCGGCCGGCCGCCGTCCCTCGGTCCGGGCGAGCAGTTCGAGCAACAGGCCGTCGCCGCAACCGAGATCCAGCACCCGACCGTGTCCGGCGACCCGGTCGCACAAGATCTCGTAGCTGGACCGGCCGTCCGGCGCACGGCCACCGGCGAACGCGTCCACCGTCACCGCCGGCCGCTCGGCGTGGAAGGCCCGCAGGAAGGCTTCTTGCGATGTCGTCGTCATACCCGCGAACCTATCCGCCGTGCGGGTCGCCGGGTCGGCGGCCTCACACCTCCTGACAGCAATCACGGAAATCCCGCGAAACCGGGTCCGGAATGTCGAATTTCCAGGTTTCCCCCGCCGTGGCTGGCCCCGGCCCGCAGCCGGCCCCGAAGGTGAGCGCCGTATCAAGCGATCGCGGTGCGGTGCGCCGCGGGGGGAGAGAGAGTTCCGTGAACGTCACGACAACGGCGAACGAGCCGCGGGAACGGCGGGCGGCCACGCTCGTCATGGCCTGCGTGGGCGTGTTCGTCGCGTATCTTCCGGTGACCACCGTCTCGGTGAGCCTGCCGACCATCCAGCGGGCGCTGCACACGTCGACCGCCCAACTGTCCTGGGTCTCGGACGCGTTCGTGCTGCCCATGGCCGCGCTGATTCTGACCGCCGGTGTCTTCGGCGACGTCCACGGCCGCAAGAAGGTCTTCCAGGCGGGTCTCGCGTTCAGCGCGGTGGGTGCGGCGATCGCGCTGTGCGCGCGGTCGGTCGAGGTCCTCTGGGTGGGCCAGGCCTTCGCCGGTCTGGGCGCCGCCGCGCTGCTGCCCACGACGCTGGCGCTGATCAGCCACGCGGTGCCCGACCACCGCGAGCGCGGCAAGTTCGTCGGGTTGTGGGCCACCGCCCTGATGGCGGCGCTGGCCGTCGGCCCGGTGATCGCGGGACTGATACTGGAGCACTTCTCCTGGCGCTGGATCTATCTGCTGCCCGTCCCGGCCTCGCTCCTCGCGATGGCCTTCGCGGCCCGGCTGGTGACCGACTCGCGCGCCCCCGGCTCACGACGTCTGGACTGGCCCGGCCAGATCACCGCCGCGGTGGCGATCACCGCGCTGGTCTACGGCGTCATCGAGGGCGGCGCCGGCTCCTTCACCGACGTGAAGGTGATCGTGGCCCTGGTGGCGGCGGCGGTCGCGGCCGTCGCGTTCGTCCTGGTGGAGCGGCGCAGTGACAGCCCGATGCTGGACCTGACGCTCTTCCGCAGCCCCGCCTTCACCGCCACGACGCTCGTCGCCATGATCAGCTTCCTGGGCCTCATCGGCTTCTTCTTCGCCCTCAGCCTCTACTTCGGCATGGTGCAGCAGCTCAGCACCCTGGAGGCGGCGGCCCGGATGCTGATGGTCACGCTGATGTGCATCCTCGTCGGGGCACCGGCCGGACGGCTGATGCACAAGGTGTCGCCCCGCGTCCTGATCACCGGCGGGCTGCTGGTGACCGCGGCCTCGCTGCTGTCGCTGACGTCCATCGACGCCGGTACCTCGTTCGGTTCGCTGGCCTGGCGGCTGGCCCTGCTGGGCCTCGGCCTGGGCTTCGTCATCACTCCCATGACGGCAGCGGCCGTCGCCTCCGTACCGCTGCGCCAGGCCGGTATGGCGGCCGCCGGGAACAGCGCGTTCCGGCAGGTCGGCGGCGCGCTCGGCCCGGCCGTCCTCGGCGCCGTGCTGTCCACCAAGGCCGTGCAAACCCTGCCGGGCCACCTCACCGACGTCGGTCTGCCCGCGACGACGGTACGGAGCGTCACCTCCGCGGTGGACGCGAACGGCCTGGGCGCGGTCGCGAGCATGAACCTGGGCGCCGACCGGGGCCGTGCCCTGGGCGCCCTGTCCGAGGCCTTCCTCGACGGCCTCCACCTGTGCCTGATCATCGCCGCGGTGCTGACCCTGGTCGCCGCGGCGGTCGGTGCCGTCCTGCTGCGCAGCCCGCGGCAGCCGGCCACCAGGCCGGTGGCCGGATCCGGCGCCGCCCCGGCGGCGCCGCAGGAGACCGGGGCGGCGGAGCCCCTGCTGGGGCAGCGCGGCTGACCCCGGCACCAGGGCGCGTCTGCGGCATGGTCCGCCGGACAGGCCCTGAGAGCGCCCTTTCGTGGGGACGGAACGGGCGCCCGTGCGAGGCCCGGGACCACACAGGTCCCGGGCCTCGCCGTCGTGCTCGATCATTGACTCCGGGAGTCCACATGGAGCGAGAGGAGGCGGAGTCGATGCCGTCCCGCGCGCTCGACCCACTCGACCTGAAACTGCTCCAGTGCCTCCAGATCGACGGACGGGCGCCGCTCATCCGGATCGCGGAGGTGCTCGGGGTCTCCGACCAGACCGTCGCCCGGCGCATGCGGCGGTTGCGCACCACGGCACGCCTGCGGGTGCTCGGCGTGATCGACGAGAGCCGACTCGGCCGCACCAACTGGATCGTCCGGCTGCGCTGCACCCCGGACGTGGCCGAACAGTTGGCGGGCGCACTCGCCCGGCGCCCCGACACCTCGTACGTCTCGCTGATCTCCGGCGGCACCGAGGTGATGTGCGCGATGAAGCCGCGCAGCCGGCAGGCCCGGGACGAACTGCTCTTCGACCGGTTGCAGCGCACCCCCCGTGTGGTCTCGGTCAGCGCCCACTGCGTGCTGCACTCGTTCTACGGCGGACAGCTGGACTGGCTCAACAAGGCCAACGGACTCGCCCCCGACCAGCAGGCGGCCCTGCGCCCACCGCCGGTCGAGCCGGTCACCGACGCCCTCACGCTGGAGGCGGCCGACGAGGCGCTGCTGGCTGTACTCGTCCGGGACGGGCGCGCCACGCTCACCGAACTCCAGGCGGCCACCGGTCAGTCGGAGTCCGTGGTCAAGCGGCGTCTGGAGCGCATGCGGGCCACCGGGGTGCTCTACTTCGACGTCCAGTTCGACCAGGAACCCCTCGGCCACGACGTGGAGGCCATGCTGTGGCTCACCGTGGCGCCGGCCGCACTCGCCGATGTCGGACGGGCGCTCGCCGCGCATCCCGAGGTGCGCTTCGCCGCGGCGACCACGGGCCAGGCCAACATCGTCGCCTCGACCGTCTACCGCAACAGCGCGGAGCTGTACACGTATCTGAGCGAGAAGATCGGCGCCCTGGACGGCGTCCAGGCCGTCGAAACCGCCCTGACCCTGCGCCTGGTCAAGCAACTCGCCTACGATCCGGGCCGCTGACCCCGCCCAGAACGGGCACGGGATACCCGGAGCGTCAGCCGCGAGCCCGGGCGCCGAGGGCCTCGGCCCGCTGGTCGAGTCTCCTCAGGACCGTCTCGCCCCACTGGAGGTTCGCCTGCTCCAAGGCCATGCCGCCGAGCAGGGTGAGATAGGGGCCCACACGTTCGACGGTGGCCAGGTACTCCTCCTCGCTGCGGCCGGCCAGCATGCGCTCCTGCGCGCGCCGGTAGCGGGCCAGCTTGGCGCCGGCCCGCTCCACACGCTCGACGACCCCGGCCCGTACGGCTTCGGCGTCCCCGATGTCGACGCAACTCACCTTGACCATCAGCTCGTCCCGGATCGCCGTCGGCTTGCTGGGGACTTCGGCCGTGTAGGCGCGCATCGCGTCAAGTCCGGCCTCGGTGAGCGAGAAGAGCCGCTTGTTGGGCCGACGTTCCTGCTGTACGACGCGGGCGGAGATGAGCCCTTCGCCGTCCATGCGCTCCAGCTCGCGGTAGATCTGCTGGGGGGTGGCCATCCAGAAGTTGGCGACCGAGGCCTCGAACCCCTTCGCGAGGTCGTATCCGGACGCCTCGCCCTCCAGAAGCGCGGCCATCACCGCGTTGCGCAGAGCCATTTCTCCAAATTAACACCCTGTATCGACACTCCATTGATTAGTCAACGGAGTGAGGGGCGTCCGGTCAATGGCGGGGAGAGCCGCTCGGCGCGATCGACGGCTGGGCGACGGGCGTGGTCGGTGTCGACGACGGTGCCGGGGTGGGGACGGCCGGTTGGGTCGTGACGCGGCCGGTCGTCCGGGCCGTCTGGGTGGGGCCGGCCGTCCGGCTCCCGGGGGTGGGACTGGCCGTCCGGCTCCCCGGGGTGCGACTGGGGGTGACGGGCACGGGGGACGCCGACGGGCTGGGGGGCACGGACGAAGGACGACCCTCGGAGGGCGGCGGGGCGAGCGGGACCGTCGGGGACGCGGGTGCCTGGGACGTCGACAGGCGGACCGGCAGCGCGACGAGGGCGGCGACGGCGCACACCGACCCGACCCCGACCGCGGCACGCAGCAGCCGACGGCGGGCCGCGCCGCGGCGGATCGCCTCGTAGCGGCCGGTAGGCGGGCCGAGGTAGTCGGAGGCGGGCCGCAGGATGACGGCGAGCGGGTCGTCGGGTTCGAAGTCCGGACCCTCGTCAGAGTGTGTGATCAAGGCTTCTCCTCAGGTGGGCGCGGAGCAGTTCGCGGGCCGCGTGGAGGTCGGCCTTGATGGTTCCTTCCTTGCGTCCGGTCAGCACGGACACCTCCCGGATCGGCATGTCAGCGTAGTAGTGCAGGAGGATCGGGACGCGCAGTCGTTCCGGCAGCGACTGCACGAGCAGGCGTACGGACGGGTCGGACTGTTCGGTGTGGGGGCGGACGGCGGCCTCGGCGGTGGCACGGTGTACGGCCCTGCGTTCGCGCTCCAGCTTGCGCCAGTGGTCCCGGACGAGGTTGGCCGCGGTGACGTAGAGGAAGCCCCGGGGCTCCGCCACGGAGGTCCAGCGGGCCCAGAGCCGGGTGAACGCCTCCGAGGCGATCTCGTGGGCCGTCTCGTCGTCGTCGACGAGACGGCGGCACCAGCCGGCGAGGCGCGGATAGAGGGCGGCGAACAGCTCGGACGCGGCCTTCTCGCGGGACCGTTTCAAAGCTCTCCATGGTCGTGACGTCGTGCGGGCACTCGTGTCGTGCGGGCATCCGTGTCGTGCGGGCACTCGTGGGGGAAGAGCCCGGGCCGACGGCGTACGTTCCATCGGCCCGGACTCGGTCCCGGCGGGTCAGGGCGCCGCTGAACTCAGCGCGGCGAAGACGATCACGTTGTCGAGGTAGCCCGTACCGGTACGGGCTCCTCCGCACGTGACGAGCCGCAGCTCGGGACGGTCCACGTCCCCGTACACCTCGTCCGACGGGAAGTCGGCCTTGGCGACCGTCCGTACGGTGGTGACGGTGAACGCCGCCGTCGTGCCGTTCTCCAGACGCGCCGTGATCCGGTCGCCCTTCCGCAACTGCGCGAGACGACGGAAGACTCCGTCCCCGTAGGCGCCGACCGTGACATGGCCGAGGATCACCGACGGACCGGTCTGCCCCGGCGTCGGCGAGTTCCGGTACCAGCCCGCCCGGTCGTGCGCCGTGATCGGGGGCACCTGGACGCTGCCGTCCGCGGCCAGCCCCAGCTGCATGACCGGGGTGTCGACCCCGATGGCCGGGATCCGCAACCCGACCGGGACCGAACGCCCGAGGTGTTGCGGGGCCTTGGCGGAGGTCCGCGAGGGCACCGGCGTGCTCCCGGGCTGTTCGGGTGCGGTCGAGTCGGTTCCGTGGCCGCCGCAGCTCACGAGCAGCGAGGCCGTCGCCGCGGTGACGAAGGCGCGCCTGGAGAGCGAGGTCATTCCCCGGTCGCCCGCCGGCGACGTACGACGAAGACCGCCGCGCCACCCATGACGAACGCCGCGGCGGCACCCCCGCCGATCAGGCCGCCCTGGCCTCCGGACTTCGACGCCGTGGGCGCCACACCGGTGTCGGGCGCTCCCTTCGGCACGACGGCGACCTGGCCCGGGGACGGCGCCCGGGTCGGCGTGCCGACGCTCGGAACCGGGGACGGGGTGCCGGAGGCAGGGCGGGTGGTCGGCACCGCGCTCGGGGCGGCGCTCGGGGTGGCGCTGCCGGTCGGCGCCTGGGAGGGGGCGGCGGTGGCGGTCGGACGGACCGTCGGGACCGGGCTCGCCCCACTGGCGAACGCGGGCACCGTGCTCGCCAGCACGGCGGTGCACGCGAGTGCCATGGTGCTGAGGACAGTTCGGCGCATGAATCGCTCTCTTTCGTCGGTCCGCCCGCCCGGTGACCCGGCGGGCTGAGTTACGGATCGTGCGAAGAGACGAGGCAGCGGGAGAGCGGGTTGTAAAGAGCTGGCAAAGCCGTCGGAGCCCGTTCCGGCGGGCACCGACGGCGTTGCTCGGCGCCTCCGCCGACGAGCGCGGACCTCACCCACGCCGTACCGGTGTGACCAGGGCCCCGACCCTGTCGATGTCGAGGCGAACACTGCTCAGCAGTTCGGGCACCCGGACGCCAAGGTCGCCTTCAAGAAGGTCCAGGGCGGCCCGCGCGGGAATCCTGACCGACAAGGTCTGCACCTCGATCAGGTCATCGGCGGTCACGCAAGCGGGGCTCACAGGGCCGAGGAAATCTCCTTCCCCCGAAACCAGGTCGAGGGCGATGTCGACAGCGGGCGGACCAGGTCGTCGGCGGCGTCCTGGAGGGCGACCAGGGTGCCGTCGGCGAGCGGGATACGGATGTACTCGGCCTGGCAGCCGCCCACGAACTCCTTGTGCGGGCACGAGGTCTGGTAGCCGGCGTGGCACACGGGGCAGGTGTTGTCGGAGGCGAAGAAGGAGCCGATGACGAACTGCCCCGGCTCGATGTCCCGCACCTCCGAGCCGGTCTCCTCGACCACGCCGACGTACTCGTGGCCGATCGGTGTGGGCTGGGCGACCTCGTTGATGCCACGGTGGTCCCACAGGTCGGAGCCGCACACACAGGCGGCGACCGTCCGGATCACCGCGTCGGCGGGGGCGAGGTTCTTCGGGTCGGGGAAGCATCGGTTCGGCAGCCACGGCGTTGTCGAGGAGGCACGTGGCGGTTCCGCTCGGCGATCTCCCGCGAGCGTGATCACCGCCACCGTGTGGGGTGTGCCGTCCCCGGTCGCTGCTGACGCTTGCGCTCCTGTCAGCTGTGGTCAGTGCGAGGTACGGGTGCTGGTGCGCGGGCCGTCGTACTCGGCGTCGGTGACGTGCTCCAGCCAGTTGACCTCGTCGCCCTCCCACAGCGCGAGGTGCTCCATGAACTGGTCCGGGGTCGCCCCGTGCCAGTGCTCCTCGCCGGGCGGGCAACCGATGGTGTCGCCCGGGTGGGCCTCGATGATCACGCCGTCCCGGGTACCGATCAGGGCGACTCCGGACACGACGTGCAGGGTCTGGCCCAGGCCGTGGCTGTGCCAGGCGGTGCGGGCACCGGGGGCGAAGCGGACCATGTTGGCCCGCGCCCGGGAGGGCTCCTCGCCCCGGTGGATCACGTCCGCCCAGGCGTCGCCGGTGAACATCTGCGCGGGCAGCTTCATGGTCGCCGGCTGCTTGAGGATCTCCATGGTGGTACTCCTTGCGTCGGCCGCCGCAGGGCGGCCGTGAGTGGGTGACGAGAACGAGGTCCCGCAGGTGGTGGGACGGGGTCAGGACGAGCGGAACAGCTCCCGGGCCACCGTCAGGGCGGACATCGCCTTGGGCCATCCGGCGTAGAACGCCATGTGGGTGATCGTCTCGATGAGTTCCGCCTCGGTCACGCCGTTCTGCTTGGCCAAGGGGAGGTGGAAGGTGAGCTGCTCGCTGCTGCCACTGGTGATGAGGCTGGCCACGGTCACCAGGCTGCGGTCCCTCGGCGACAGCTCCGGGCTCTTCCACGCCTGCCCGAACAGCACGTCCTCGCTGTAGGCGGCCAGCGCGGGAGCGACGTCCCCGAACAGCTCCCGCGGGCCCGGCCGGGTCTTCTCCGTCATCGTTCCTGTCCTTTCCACGGTGCGCGACGGCGCTCATCGGCACGCCGTCAGACGGGTGGGCGACACCGCGCCGGGGTTTCATTCCGCCCGCAAGGCACGGCCGCCGCCACCCGGACGACGCTCCGGCCGACCGGGCCGGTCGGCCTGGCGCCGATCGCGCCACAACCGATGGAACCGCGGGTCACACGCGCGTGGAAGAACTCGTTGATACGTGTACTGGCAGTACACCCCACCGCCGGAGACACCGCCGAGAAAGCCGACGTAGCCTCGAAGCCATGGACAACCGAAGCGAGGTGCGCGAGTTCCTGACCAGCCGTCGTGCCAAGATCACGCCCCAGCAGGCGGGGCTGCCCGCCTACAGCGGCAACCGGCGCGTCAAGGGGCTGCGCAGGGAAGAAGTCGCGCTGCTCGCCGGCGTCAGCGCCGAGTACTACGCCCGCCTGGAGCGCGGCAACCTTTCCGGCGTCTCCGAGACCGTCCTCGACTCCCTCGCCCGCGCCCTCCAGCTCGACGAAGCCGAGCGCGCCCACCTCGACGACCTGGCCCGCACCGCCAACACCACCCGCCGCGCACCCCGCCGCCGGACCCCGCAGCCGATCCGGCCCGCCCTGCAGCACCTGCTCGACGCGATGACCGAGGCACCCGCCTTCATCCGCAACGGCCGCCTGGACATCCTGGCCACCAACCGGCTGGGCCGCGCACTGTACGACCCGGTGTTCGCCGACCCGGCCCGGCCCGTGAACCTCGCCCGGTACGAGTTCCTCAACCCCGGCGCGGCCGACTTCCTGCCCCGGCTGGAGGCCCAGGCCGCCGGAGCGGTGGCGCTGCTGCGCACCGAGGCGGGACGCGACCCGTACAACCGGGACCTGACCGACCTCGTCGGTGAACTCTCCACCCGCAGCGAGAAGTTCCGTACCCTGTGGGCCGCCCACGACGTGCGACTGCACCAGACCGGCGTCAAGCGCTTCCACCACCCCGCGGTCGGCGAACTCTCCCTCCCCTTCGAGGCCATGCCCATCCCGACCGACCCCGGCCTCACCCTCACCGCGCTCAGCGCCGAGCCCGGCACCCCGTCCCACGACAGCCTCAAACTCCTCGCCAGCTGGGCCGCCACCCTCGACCAGGACGACCAGGACCACCAGCCGGACACCGCAATCACCAGCGGTGAGCAGAGCGCATAGCGGAGCTGCGCGACGCCACCTCGGACGAGGTGAGCGGCCTGCCGGCGCGCATGGCGTTCCACCAGGCCTGGCTCCGGATCGGAGCGTCGTCCGTCGCAGGGCCGTCAGAGGCCCGCGATCGTGTTCCAGCGCTTGGCGAACTCCGTGCGTTCCGTGGACGTGATGTCGCGCGCGATCGCCAGCCGCTTCCGCATGGTGGCGTTCGGGAAGATCAGCGGGTTCTCGGCGAGGGCGGCGGTGTCCTCGTCCTTGGAGGAGGCGAGGACGTGCTGGGCTGCCGGGACCGGGCAGACGTAGTTGACCCAGGACGCCAGTTCGGCGGCGACCTCGGGCTCGTAGTAGTAGTCGACGAGCTTCTCGGCGTTGGCCTTGTGGCGGGCCAGGTTGGGGATCATCAGCGAGTCGGACCACAGCTCGGCGCCCTCCTCGGGGACGACGAAGCGGATGTCCGGGTTGTCCGCCTGGAGTTGGATCACGTCGCCCGAGTACGCCTGGCAGGCCAGTACGTCACCGCTGACCAGGTCCTTGGTGTAGTCGTTGCCCGTGAAGCGGCGGATCTGGCCGCTGTGCACATACTTCTCGACCTGGTCGCAGATCTTGTGGAAGTCGTCGGCCTTCCACCGGGTGATGTCGACGCCGTTGCCTTGCATGAGCAGCGCGAACGCCTCGTCGAGGCCGGAGAGCAGGGTGACCCTGCCCTTGAGGTCGGGGGCCCACAGGTCCGAGACGTGGTTGATCTCGCGGCCGAGCTTGCGGCGGTTGTACGCGATGCCGGTGATACCGGACTGCCACGGCACGGTGGACTTGCGGCCCGGGTCGAACGCGGGCCGGCTCAGCAGCGGGTCGAGGTATATGGCGACGTTCGGCTGCCTGGCGCGGTCCATCTCCTGCACCCAGCCGAGCCGGACGAAGCGCGCGCACATCCAGTCGCTGATGACGATCAGGTCGCGGCCGGTCCGCTGGTGGTTCATCAGGGACGGGCTGATCTTGCCGAAGAACTCGTCGTTGTCGTTGATCTCCTCGATGTAGTCGACGGAGATCCCGGTGCGCTTGCGGAAGGCGTCCAGCGTGGGCCGCTTCGTGTGGTCCTTGTCGTCGGTGTCTATGTAGAGCGGCCAGTTCGCCCAGGTCAGCCGCTTGTCGCGGGCCGAGATGTCGGCTCCGGCGCGGTCACCGGGTGACACGTACGCGGCGGGCACCCCGCAGCCCGCGAGGGCCCCGAGCGCCGCACCCCCGCCCAGGACGCGCAACAGGGACCGGCGGGAGCGGGGCGAGGTCTTCCGAATCTCTGGCACCCCGGCAGCATGCCTGCTGCGACTCCGCGCGGACAATGGACGCTGCGTCGAGCGGTCGCACGCCGACCCGACACCCTGTCGATCGCCTGGTTACCGGGCAGTTGCCTGGTGCGGCTACCTCGTAGGGCTGCCTCGCACGGCCACCTCACGGCGCAGCCCGGCGGCCACGGTCTCGGCGAGCTCTTCGTGGTCCTCGACCACCAGCACACGCATGCCGGTCAGTGTGGCGAGCGGGCGGTTACACCGTCATAAGCACCGCCGTTCCCGTGCCGTAACCGCGCTCCCGCTTCTCTGGATCCCGTCAGCACCACCGCCCCACCACCAGGAGGACGGGGAGGGGCAGAAGTACTTCCCCGGATTCCACGCGTCCGAGGACGGAAGCGGACACGCACGGCTGGACGTGAAGGTGACCGGCAAAGACCTCGACCCCACGTCGGATGCCTACAAGGGCGCCCTGAACACCTGCGCGCCGATCCTGAAGAAGGCCGGCATCACCTTCCCGGACCCCTCCGGCCTGCCGCCGCTGCCCGAACCGGGCAAGGGAGCGGGCACGGGCCCGGGCAGGTCCCTGCGCATCGAGCCCGGAACCCCCGGTGACCCGGGCCTCCCGTCACTCACGACCAGCGGCAGTCGGCACGCCTGACCATCGCGAGGGGGGAACACCGCGGCCCCGGACGGGATCAACTTCCGTCCGGGGCCGCACGGTTCACACCGTACGAACTACGCGTCCAGCGACGTCATCACGTGCTTGATCCGCGTGTAGTCGTCGAAGCCGTACGCCGACAGGTCCTTGCCGTAGCCGGATTTCTTGAAGCCGCCGTGCGGCATCTCGGCGACCAGCGGGATGTGGGTGTTGATCCACACGCAGCCGAAGTCGAGGGACTTCGACAGGCGCATCGCGCGGCCGTGGTCCTTCGTCCAGACCGAGGAGGCGAGGGCGTAGTCGACGCCGTTGGCCCACTCGATGGCCTGGGCCTCGTCCGTGAAGGACTGGACGGTGATGACCGGCCCGAAGACCTCGTTCTGGATGATCTCGTCGTCCTGCTTGAGGCCGGAGACGACGGTCGCGGCGTAGAAGTAGCCCTTGTCGCCGACCTGCTGGCCGCCCGCCTCGACCTTGGCGTGCGCGGGCAGGCGCTCGATGAACCCGGCGACCTGCTTGAGCTGGTTCGGGTTGTTGAGCGGGCCGTAGAGCACGTCCTCGTCGTCCGGCTGGCCGGTCTTCGTCTCGGCGGCGGCCTTGGCGAGTGCGGCGACGAACTCGTCGTGGATGGACTCCTGGACGAGGACGCGGGTGGCGGCCGTACAGTCCTGGCCCGCGTTGAAGAAGCCCGCGACCGAGATGTCCTCGACGGCCTTGGCGATGTCGGTGTCCTCGAAGACCACGACCGGGGCCTTGCCGCCCAGCTCCAGGTGGACCCGCTTGAGGTCCTTGGACGCCGACTCGGCGACGGACATACCCGCGCGTACGGAGCCCGTGATGGAGGCCATCGCCGGGGTCGGGTGCTCGACCATCGCGCGGCCGGTCTCGCGGTCGCCGCAGATGACGTTGAAGACGCCCTTGGGCAGGATGCCGCCGATGATGTCGGCGATCAGAACGGTGGAGGCGGGGGTGGTGTCCGAGGGCTTCAGGACGACCGTGTTGCCCGCCGCGAGCGCCGGGGCGAACTTCCACACCGCCATCATCATCGGGTAGTTCCACGGCGCGACCTGCGCGCAGACACCGATCGGCTCGCGGCGGATGATGGAGGTCATCCCCTCCATGTACTCGCCGGCCGAGCGGCCCTCGAGCATCCGCGCCGCGCCCGCGAAGAAGCGGATCTGGTCGACCATGGGCGGGATTTCCTCGGACCGGGTCAGCCCGATCGGCTTGCCGGTGTTCTCGACCTCGGCGGCGATCAGTTCCTCGGCCCGCTCCTCGAACGCGTCCGCGATCTTCAGGAGGGCCTTCTGACGCTCGGCCGGGGTCTGGTCGCGCCAAGCCGGGAAGGCCGCCGCGGCGGCCGCCATGGCGGCGTCCACGTCGGCCTGACCGGACAGCGGCGCGCTCGCGTACGCCTCGCCGGTCGCGGGATTGACGACCTCGGTGGTCCGCCCGTCGGCGGCGTCCCGGAACTCACCGTCGATGTAATTGCGCAGACGACGCAGCTCGGTGCTCACTGCCGGCCCTCCAAGTTCAGGTGTCCAATCGCTGAGACACCCACCCTAATCCGTGGGCCCACGTTTTCAACACCCCCGGTCACCCCTTGACTGCGAAATCCGCAAGCTACGACCTCGTAAACAACGAATTTCATCGCTACGGCCTTGCGGAACCGTCGAGACGTCGTGCACAGTGAGCTCGTGGCCAGTCGAAGCGCAGACCCCAGGGACTCCACCCGCGAGTCCAGGAACGGCAGTCCCCAGCTGGACTCCGTATCCCTCGCCATCATCGAGCAGCTCCAGCAGGACGGACGCCGTCCGTACGCCGCGATCGGCAAGGCCGTCGGCCTGTCCGAGGCGGCCGTGCGTCAGCGCGTCCAGAAGCTGCTCGACCAGGGCGTGATGCAGATCGTCGCCGTCACGGACCCGCTCACCGTGGGCTTCCGCAGGCAGGCGATGGTCGGCGTCAATGTCGAGGGCGACCTCGATCCGGTGGCCGACGCGCTGACCGCCATGTCGGAAGTCGAGTACGTGGTGATGACCGCGGGCTCGTTCGACATCCTCGCGGAGATCGTCTGCGAGGACGACGACCACCTGCTGGACGTCATCAACAAACGCATCCGGGCCCTGCCCGGGGTGCGCTCCACCGAGAGCTTCGTCTATCTGAAGCTCAAGAAGCAGACCTACATGTGGGGAACCCGATAGCCGTGAGCACACAGGACCTGAGCAAGACCGCGTACGACCACTTGTGGATGCACTTCACCCGCATGTCCTCGTACGAGAACGCGCCCGTTCCCACCATCGTCCGTGGTGAGGGCACCTACATCTACGACGACAAGGGCAAGCGCTACCTCGACGGTCTCGCGGGCCTGTTCGTGGTCCAGGCGGGCCACGGCCGCACCGAGCTCGCGGAGACGGCGTTCAAGCAGGCGCAGGAGCTGGCCTTCTTCCCGGTGTGGTCCTACGCCCACCCCAAGGCCGTCGAGCTCGCCGAGCGCCTCGCGCACTACGCTCCGGGCGACCTGAACAAGGTCTTCTTCACCACCGGCGGTGGCGAGGCCGTCGAGACCGCGTGGAAGCTCGCCAAGCAGTACCACAAGCTCACCGGCAACTACACGAAGTACAAGGTCATCTCGCGTGCGGTCGCCTACCACGGCACCCCGCAGGGCGCCCTGTCCATCACGGGCCTGCCGGCTCTGAAGGCCCCCTTCGAGCCGCTCGTCCCGGGCGCGCACAAGGTGCCGAACACGAACATCTACCGCGCCCCGATCCACGGCGACGACCCGGAGGCCTTCGGCCGCTGGGCCGCCGACCAGATCGAGCAGGAGATCCTGTTCGAGGGCCCGGAGACCGTCGCCGCGGTCTTCCTGGAGCCGGTGCAGAACGCCGGCGGCTGCTTCCCGCCGCCGCCCGGCTACTTCCAGCGCGTGCGCGAGATCTGCGACAAGTACGACGTGCTGCTCGTCTCCGACGAGGTCATCTGCGCCTTCGGCCGCCTCGGCACGATGTTCGCCTGTGACAAGTTCGGCTACGTCCCGGACATCATCACCTGCGCCAAGGGCATGACCTCGGGCTACTCCCCCATCGGTGCCGCCATCGTCTCGGACCGGATCGCCGAGCCGTTCTACAAGGGCGACAACACCTTCCTGCACGGCTACACCTTCGGCGGCCACCCGGTCTCCGCGGCCGTGGCGCTCACCAACCTCGACATCTTCGAGCGTGAGGGCCTCAACCAGCACGTGCTCGACAACGAGGCCAACTTCCTGCAGACCCTGCAGAAGCTGCACGACCTGCCGATCGTCGGTGACGTCCGCGGCAACGGCTTCTTCTACGGCATCGAGCTGGTGAAGGACAAGGCCACCAAGGAGACCTTCACGGACGAGGAGTCGGAGCGCGTGCTCTACGGCTTCGTCTCCAAGAAGCTCTTCGAGTACGGCCTCTACTGCCGCGCCGACGACCGCGGTGACCCGGTCATCCAGCTGTCGCCGCCGCTGATCTCCGACCAGTCGACCTTCGACGAGATCGAGGGGATCGTCCGTCAGGTGCTGACGGAGGCGTGGACAAAGCTCTGATCTTCCTCCGGGATGATCAACAACGGCCCCGGTGGCGCCCGTTCGAGTGAGAATGGGCGCCTCGGGGCCGCGTGCTGTCCGGCCTGGCGGCCCCGACTCCCTAGCGTGCCCAGTGACCGATCGGCCCTGCCTTCGTTCCCTCGTCCGGGGGATTGGCAGCGCAAATCTGATCTGAACGAGGTGTACGCGATGGTGGCCCCGCCGGACAACGACGTGCTCTGGGCACGCGCCCTGCACGTCAAGCACAACGGCTCGCCCGCGCTCAGCGGTGTCTCGCTCGGCATCCGCGACGGCGAGATCCTCGCCGTCGGCGGCCCACGCGGCAGCGGCAAGACGACCCTGCTCCGGTGTCTGTCGGGGCAGCTGCTGCCCCAGCAGGGCGAGGTCTGGTTCAACAGCACGCCGGTGCACACCATGGACCCCGTCACCCGCGAACGGCTGCGCCGCGACCGCTTCGGCTGGATCGACCCCACGCCCGTCCTCGTACCGGAACTGAACGCCTGGGAGAACGCGGCGCTGCCCCTGATGCTGCGTGGCTGTGGCCGCCGGGCCGCCAAGACCGCCGCCCTCGAGTGGCTGGAACGCCTCGACATCCGCGACTGCGCCCGCAAACGCCCGCACGCCCTGCTCCAGACCGAGCGGCAGCGCGTCGCCATCGCCCGGGCGCTCGCCCTCTCCCCCAAGGTGCTCTTCGCCGACGAACCGTCCGCCCCGCTGCACCGCGCCGACGGCGCCCACGTCCTGCGCACCCTCACCTCGGCGGCCCGCTCCCACGGCATCACGGTCGTCCTCGCCACGCACTACGCGGACACCGCGGCCCTCGCCGACCGCACCGTGTCGCTGCTCGACGGACGGCGCGTGAACACCCTCCACCTGCCCCCGGTCGTCGAGGCGGAAGGCCGGGCCGCGTGCTCGCTCTCCGTCTAGCCCGCGGGGCCCACTCCCTCGTCCAGCTGCGCAGACTTCTTGTCGTCGCCGCCTCGGCGGGCACCGGCTTCCTGCTGCTGTGCACGCTGGGGTACGCGCTGGCGCACCCGGACCCCTCGGCCGGCGCGCTGCTGCGGCTCCTGTGGTGCCTCGCGCCCGCCGCCGCCACCGTGCACTTCGCGGTCGCGGTCGCCCGTACGGACCCGGGGACCCGGCCACGCCCCGGGCTCGCGGCGATCGGACTCGGCCCCGGCCGGCTGATGGCGATCTCGGCGGTCACCACCGCCCTGTCGACCACGCTCGGCTCGATGCTCGCGCTGCTCGTCTTCCTGCACCTGCGCGGCGACCTGCCCGGCATGTCCTTCGACGGCGGCGAGGCGGCCTTCCTCGCCGCCGACTACCCGCTGCCGCTGCCCGCGGCCGTGACCCTGCTGCTGCTGGTCCCGCTGGCCGCCTCCCTGGCGAGCGCGGTGGCGCTGCGACCGCGGAGTCCCCGGCCGACCCGTCCCCGACGGCCGGGCGCCGACGGCGACTCCCCCCATGAGCCGTCCCGTACACGCGCCAAGTCCGGCCCGTACGCCGACCAGCCAGGGCGCCCGCTGGATCCGCAGCAGCCCGCCCCTCCGCTGCCCACCCCCGGGGGACTGCCCTGGGGCACCGCCGTCCTCGCGGCGGGCCTTGCCGTGGAGGCGTACGCGAGCCGTTCGGGACCCGGCCTGGCGCTGCCTGGCCGTTTCACGGGCGGCCCCGCCCGGGTGTTCGGCGGCTGGTCCCTGACCGCGCTCGGGCTGATGCTGGCCGCCCCCGCGATCACGCACCTGTGCGGGCGGCTGCTCCAGGCCGTACGCCCCGGCGTGCTGCGGCTGCTCGCCGGGCGCGTCCTGCAGGAGGAGGCCCGGCGCATCGGGCGCCCGCTCGGCGTGGTATGCGCGGTCGCGTCCGGCGCGTACGCCATGGCGACGGTGTACTCGGGGGCGCGGCCCTCGTTCGGTCCGCTCAGCACGCTCGGAGCGCTGCTCGTGGCCGGGTGCACCGTCGCGACCCTGCTGACGTCGGCGATCGAAGCCAAGCACGCGCGCGCCGACACCACGGCGGCGCTGCTGCGCATGGGGGCACCGACCACGGTGCTGAGGGGCGCCGCGCTGCTCCGCGCGGGCGCGCTGCTCGCCACGTTCGGCCCGCTGACCTGGGTGGTCGCGGAACTGGCGGCGGTGCCGCTGGTGCGCTGAGCACGCGTACGCGTTTCCTTCCCCCTTCCTTCCCGCCTCCTTCCCATTTCTTTCCCGGCGAGCGATGAGTTCCGCGCGGAGGAGCGGTCTACCTCTGCGAACGGCACCGCATCACTTCACCCTCACCGGGAGAGACCCCTCATGTACCAGCAGATGATCTTCGTGAACCTCGCCGTGAACGACGTCGACACCTCGAAGAAGTTCTTCACCGAGCTCGGCTACACGATCAACCCGCAGTTCACGACGGACGACTGCGCCTGTGTCGTCATCAGCGACACGATCATCGCGATGCTGCTGAGCAAGCAGCGCTACACGGACTTCACGAAGAAGGAGATCGCGGACCCGACGAAGACCAGCGAGGTGCTGCTGTGTCTGAGCGCCGAGAGCCGCGAGAAGGTCGACGAGCTCTGCGACAAGGCCCTCGCGGCGGGCGGCTCGGGGACCCGGGAGGCCCAGGACCACGGCTTCATGTACGGCCGCACCTTCGACGACCTGGACGGCCACACCTGGGAAGTCATGTGGATGGACCCGGCCGCGGTCCAGAGCTGAGCCCCCCCGGAGGGGGGACACCCACGCATGTGTCCCCCTCAAAGGTGGGAGCCTCGCTCCAGGAGGGGAGACCGCCGCCCACCGCCGAAGGACCCACCCCTAGCATGGCCGCGTGCAGCCAACTCCCCTTCACGCCGCCCATGACCACGAGATCGAGTCCCTCGCCGAGTTCGACAAGGTCGTCTCGGAGTACGGCTCGCTCGCCCGGTTCCGCGTCCAGGCCGTGGATCTGACGGACCGTACGGATGCCCTGCTCGCCGTGGACACCGCGGGAGCCGTCTTCCTCGGCTGCCCGATGGACCCCGAGGCGGCTGCACGGGTACGGGCCACCGGCGCGCTCGTCTTTCCGCCCATACCCGGACTGCCCTTCGACCCCTACCGCGGGTCGCTCTACTCCCCGGACGAACTCTTCGCGTCGCTCGACACGGGTTACGAGGCGACCCCGGACGCCCGCGCGTACGTCTGGTTCCAGCAGACCAAGGCCGACGGCGACATCTTCGCGTCGATGCTGCGCGCGATCCACGACGACTCGGTGTCGGACGCGCTCGACGAACTCCTCGTCGGCACCCGAGTCGTGGGCGTGATGGGCGGTCACGCGATGGCACGCGGCACGGAGGCCTACGAGGGCGCCGCACGCCTGGGGCGCGAACTGGCGCGTGCCGGGCTCACGGTCGCCACCGGCGGCGGCCCCGGCGCGATGGAGGCCGCGAACCTCGGCGCGTACGCCGCCCCGTTCGACGACGAGATGCTCACCGAGGCGCTCCGGCTCCTCGCCGAGGCACCGTCGTTCACCCCCTCCATCGGCGACTGGGCGCGCGCCGCCTTCGCCGTGCGCGAGCGCTGGCCGGGCGGCGGCCCCTCCGTCGGCATCCCGACCTGGTTCTACGGCCACGAACCGCCGAACGCCTTCGCCGCCCACATTGCCAAGTACTTCGCCAACGCGACCCGGGAGGACGGGCTGTTGGCCCGTTCGAACGCGGGTGTCGTCTTCCTGCCGGGCGCCGCCGGGACCGTACAGGAGATCTTCGACAACGCGACCCCGAACTACTACGAGTCGCGCGGTGAGCCCACCCCCATGGTTCTTGTGAACCGTGCGCATTGGACCGAAAAACACCCCACTTGGCCCCTTCTCCAATCCCTTGCCCGTGAACGGTCGATGGAGTCCCGGATCGCACTGGTGGACCGGATCCAGGAGGCGCCGGAGGCGCTCAAACGCCTCGGCGGTTAATGACAAGGCAAAGCCGACGGCACGGCAGGGCATATGCATTGACAGCCCTTAGGCGGCACTTATAAACCTGTGGGGCCCGAGGGGGCCCTGTTGACACAGCAGAACCCCCCTTAAACCCCCCGCAGTTGCGCATTCTGTGAAGGGCAATCGTGTCCATATCTCGCCGTACCGCACGTTCCGTGCGAATCCTCGGTGTTGCCTCCGCCACCGCCGCGCTCGCGCTCGGTGCCGCCGGCAACGCCCTTGCTTGCAACATCAGTGAGTTCTCCGCCGAAGCCAAGTGCGACGGCACCAAGGGCATCATCTCCGTCACGGACGTGGATGCTTCCGGCGCCAAGGCGACCGTCTCCGTGTTCCTGGAGTCCAATGGCGCCGACGCGAAGAAGGTCGGCGAGCAGGAAGTCCAGGGCTCGCGCCAAGGCGTCACCATCACCTTCGCCGAGGACTGGAAGCCGAACGCCACGTACCGCGTCCACGTCAAGGCCGGTAACCAGGTCGACGCGGACATCAAGGAGAACGTGACCGCTCCGTCCACGGCCTGCGCGACCGAGTCGCCCTCGCCGTCGGCCTCGGAGACCCCGAAGCCGTCGAAGACCCCGTCCTCGCCCGCTTCCTCGGGGACGCCTTCCGCGAACCCGTCGGAGTCGGAGAGCAGCGCCGCCCCCGCGACGCCGGGCGACAACGCCCCGTCCCCCGCGGCCGGTAGCTCCAACCTCGCCGAGACCGGTGCGAACTCCAACACGCCGATGATCGCCGGTATCGCCGGTGCCCTCGTGCTGGTCGGCGGCGGAGCGGTGTTCTTCGGCATGCGTCGCCGCGGCGCCTCGAAGTCGAGCTGAACCGCACACCGTACGTCCGCGTGAAACGTGTGGCCCGTCCCTCTCGAAGGGGGCGGGCCACACGCCTGTCCGGGTGCGCCGGCTAGCCGAAGGTCGCCCGCTCCAGCCAGAAGTCCAGTAGCTCCCGCTCCCCCAGCACCTCCAACCGCCCGTCGTCCAGCGGCAGTCGGCGGTAGAAGGCAAGCAGGATGTCGGTGAGCGGGCCGCGCAGCGCGACGGTCGCCTTCTCGTGGTCCCGGCGCCAGGTGACGCCCTCCTCGGTGAGCTCGACGACCCACTCGGCGTCGAGTTCGGGCGGGGTGTCGGTGGCGTGCAGGTGGATGCTGCGGCCCGGTCCGCGCAGTTCGGCCGCGGCGGCATCGTGCGGCCGCGTCCGCTGCACGAACTCGATGATCCCCAGCCACTCGTCGATCGCGTCCGCGGCCACATCGGGCGCCACCTCGTACGGCAGCCCGGCCGCCAGCGTCGCGTCGGCGCGGTGGATCACCAGCTCGTGCGTCATCCGGCGGGCCCAGAAGCCGGAGCTGAGGTCCCCGGCCCAGGCCCACACCTTGGTGTCGGGCCCCGCCTCGCGCAGCGCGGCGACGAGCATCTCGCCGGTCTCGGCGAGCCAGGCGTCCAGCGCGGCGGGGTCGCCCTCGGCGGCGGGTCCCTCAAGGAGCGGCACCCGCTCGTCGTGGACGTTCTCCTGCGCCTTCGTGCGGACGATGAGCTCGACCCAGCGCAGCGCCCCGCCCGTGTGCCGCACGAGCCGCTCCAGCGACCAGTCCGGGCAGGTCGGCACGGTCGCGGACAGGTCGGCCCCGGACGTCACCACGTCCCTCAGTCGCCGCACCTCCACTTCGATCGCGTCGCAGTAGCGGTCATGTGCGAGTGGCGTCATGATCCGCACCCTATGGCGCCGACGGCTCCCCGAGCACCACGATTTCAGCTGCCTCGAATGCCACGCCGACCTCGTCGCCAGGCGCGGGCGCCTCCCGCAGCGCGCACGCCGCCTCGATGGGCGGCGCGCCTTCCGGCTTCAGCTGTACGGCGACGTGGGTGCCCCGGAAGGTGCGTGCGGCCACGGTGCAGCGCAGCCCGTCCGCGGGGGCGACCAGCCGCACGCCCGCGGGCCGTACGAGGAGGGTGCCGGGGCCCTGCGCGGTACCCTCCGGCACCGGGACCTTCCCCCACGGGGTGTCCGCGAGCCGATCGCGCACCGTCGCCGCGACCACGTTGTCGAAGCCGAGGAAACGGGCCACGAACTCGTCCGCCGGGTGCGTCCAGACCTCAAGTGGCGTGCCGGACTGGGCGATCCTTCCCTCGCGCATCACCACGACCCGGTCGGCGAGCGCGAAGGCCTCGCCCTGGTCGTGGGTGACGGCGAGCACGGTCGTGCCCAACTCGCCGAAGAGCTGCCGGAGTTCCACGACGAGCCGCTCCCGCAGCGAGCGGTCCAGCTGGCCGAGCGGCTCGTCGAGCATCAGCAGCCGGGGGCGCGGGGCGAGTGCACGGGCCAGCGCGACCCGCTGCTGCTCACCACCCGAGAGGGCGGCGACAGCGCGCGCCTGGGCCCCGGGCAGCCCGACCAGCTCCAGCAGCTCCTGGACCCGTGCGGCCTGTTGGTCCTTCGACGCGCCGTGCATGCGCAGCCCGAAGGCGACATTGCCGCCCACGTCCCGCTGCGGGAAGAGCTGGTGGTCCTGGAACATCAGCCCGACGCCCCGCTTGTGCGCGGGCACCCCGGCCTGGTCGCGTCCCGCCAGGAGCACGCGGCCCGCGTCGAGCGACTGCAGTCCGGCCACCGCGCGCAGCAGCGTGGACTTGCCGCTGCCGCTCGGTCCGAGCACACACACGATCTCGTGCTCGGCGACGTCGAGGCCGACGGCGTCGAGTACCGGCCGACCGCCGAAGCGTACGGTCGCGGCCTCGACCCTCAGCAGGGCGTTCCGCGCGCGGGAATGCTCCGTCGGCATCCGCTCCCGCGCCTCCCGCGTCTTCTGCGCCGGCTCTGCCGCCTCCGCCGCCTGTGTCGCTTGCTTCGCGAGTCGCGCCATCAGAACTCCCCCGTCCGGTCGGTGCGGATGCGCTCCAACAGCAACAGGGCCACCGCGCACACCACCATCAAGATCGTCGAAAGGGCCATCGCCTGGCCGTAGTTGAGGTCACCGGCACGCCCGAGCAGCCGGGCCACGGCAACCGGCAGGGTGGGGTTGTCAGGCCGCGCGATGAAGACCGTCGCCCCGAACTCGCCCAACGACACGGCGAAGGCGAACCCCGCCGCGATCAGCAGCGCCCGCCGCACCATCGGCAGGTCGACCTCCCGCCACACCCGCCAGGGCGACGCTCCGAGGACGGCGGCGGCCTCCCGGAGCCGTCCGTCCACCGCCCGCAGCACCGGCAGCATGGTGCGTACGACGAAGGGGACGCCCACCAGCGCCTGCGCGAGCGGCACCAGGATCCAGGAGGAACGCAGATCCAGCGGCGGTTCGTCGAGCGCGATCAGGAAGCCGAACCCGACGGTCACGGCGGACACGCCGAGCGGCAGCATCAGCAACGCGTCGAAGCCCCGTACGAGACGCCCGGTCCGCCGGGTGAGCGCGGCGGCCGCCAGACCGCCGATCACGACGGCGATGGCGGTGGCGGCCAGCGCGTACTCCAGCGAGTTGCCGATCGCCGCGATCGGCGCCACCAGGAAGATGCCGCTGTCGGCCGAGGTCAACGCCTTGTAGTACGCGAATCCGTAGCCGCCGGGTACGTCCAGGGACCGCTGGACCAGTACCCCGAGCGGCAGGACGAGAAGAACGAGGATGCTCGCCAGGACCCCGCCCAACAGCGCCCACTGCCCGGCCCCGCGGGGTCGGCGCACGGTCACCTCCGGAGCCACCAGGCGCAGGGCGGTCTCCCGGCGGCGTACGGTCCAGGCGTGCACGGCGAGGATCGCGCCGACCGCCACGAACTGGACGATCGTCAGCACCGCCGCGGTCGCGAGGTCGAAGATCTCCGAGGTCTGCCGGTAGATCTCGACCTCGAGGGTGGAGAAGGTCGGCCCGCCGAGGATCTGCACCACACCGAACGAGGTGAAGGTGAAGAGGAAGACCATCAGCGCTGCGGCGGCCACGGCCGGGCTCAGCGCCGGCAGCGTCACCTTGCGCCAGGCCGCGAACCGGGAGGCACCCAGCATCCGCGCGGCCTCCTCCTGACGCGGGTCGAGCTGCGACCAGAGCCCGCCGACGGTCCGTACGACCACCGCGTAGTTGAAGAAGACGTGCGCGAGCAGAATCGCCCAGACGGTGGTGTCCAGCCGTACGCCCCACAGCTGGTCGAGGAGTCCGCCCCGGCCCACCAGGGCCAGGAACGCCGTACCGACCACGACCGTCGGCAGCACGAACGGGACCGTCACCACCGCCCGCAGCACCTGCTTGCCCCTGAAGTCGAAGCGCGCGAAGACATACGCGCCGGGGAGCGCGATCAGCAGCGTGAGCGCCGTGGAGGCGAGCGCCTGCCAGGTGGTGAACCACAGGACGTGCCGGATGTCGGACTGCGCGAGCACCTCACCGATCCGTCCGAACCGCCAGACCCCGTCGATCTTGAGGCCGCGGGCGACGATCGCGGCGACGGGGTAGGCGAAGAAGACGGCGAAGAACGCGACGGGCAGGGCCATCAGCCCGATCCGCGTCGCGCTCTCCTTGCGGCTCCTTCGAGGCGCTACTTCAGTACGAGCGAGGTCCACGACTTGACCCACTGGTCACGGTTGTCGGCGATCTTGGCGGGGGCCAGGGTCTCGGGGTGCTCGGCCTGCGGGCCGAACTTCACGAACTCCTCGGGCACCCGGGCGGTCTCGCGGACCGGGTACACGAACATGTTCAGCGGCATGTCGTCCTGGAATTCGACGCTGATGAGGAAGTCGAGGAGCGCCTTGCCGCCCTTGGTGTTCTTCGCGTTGTTCAGCAGCCCCGCGTACTCGACCTGGCGGAAGCAGGTGCCGCTCGCGACCCCGGTCGGCGCGGTCTTCGGCTTCGGGTCGGCGTAGATCACCTCGGCGGGCGGGGAGGAGGCGTACGAGACGACCAGCGGCCGGTCGGCCTTGGCCTTCTTGCCTCCCGCGGACCCGGAGAATTCGTCGTTGTAGGCCTGCTCCCAGCCGTCGACCACCTTCACGCCGTTGGCCCTGAGCTTCTTCCAGTAGTCCTGCCACCCGTCGTCGCCGTACTTCGCGGCGGTCCCGAGCAGGAAGCCGAGGCCGGGCGAGGACGTGGACGCGTTCTCGGTGACGAGGAGGTTCTTGTACGCGGGCTTGATCAGGTCGTCGAACGAGGTGGGCGGGGCCAGCTTGTGCTTGCTGAAGTAGGCCTTGTCGTAGTTGACGCAGATGTCACCGGAGTCGATGGGCGTGACCCGGTGCTTGTCCTGGTCGATCCGGTACTGCTGGACGATCTGGTCGGAGCCCTTGGCCTCGTACGACTGGAACAGCCCGTTGTCGAGCGCACGGGACAGCAGGGTGTTGTCGACGCCGAAGAAGACGTCGCCCTGCGGGTTGTCCTTGGTGAGGATGGCCTTGTTGACGGCCTGCCCGGCGTCGCCGTCCTTGAGGACCCTGACCTTGTACCCTGACTGCTTCTCGAAGTCCTGCAGCACGCTCTTCGACACGGCCCACGAGTCGTGGCTGACGAGCGTGACGGTCTTGGAGTCCCCGGCGCCGCCGCTGTCGGAGGACCCGCACGCGGACAGCGTGACGAGGCCCAGCCCGATGACGATGGCCGTGGTCGTCCTCTTGGTGATCACTGAATTCCTCCTGGGATGACCAGGAAGAGACGCGGCCCTGCCCGGGATCCTCGGAAGGTTCCCGGGCAGGGCGCAACAGCTTGAGTGATGCCCGAACTTCCTACCCAGAATGACCTGGGCAAGGTTCAGAGGGTCTGCGGCCCACCGGTGCTCCGGCTACCGCACTCTCAGCGCTGTGGCGCTCCCCTGTCGGAATATGAAGATGTCGGAATATGAAATTGCATTGACTGACAGTGGCCGGCACTAGCCGGCACCGACTGAAAAGGGCACCGCCGGGCACTGCCGCCGATCAGACTATCGCTCGGTCGCGGCCAGCTGTCCGCATGCCCCGTCGATCTCCTGGCCCCGGGTGTCCCGGACGGTCACCGGCACCCCGTGAGCCGCGATCGCCTCGACGAACGCCTTCTCGTCCTCGGGCCGCGAGGCGGTCCACTTCGAGCCCGGCGTCGGGTTCAGCGGGATGAGGTTGACGTGCACGGGCTTGCCCTTGAGCAGCCGCCCGAGCCTGTCACCACGCCATGCCTGGTCGTTGATGTCCCGGATGAGGGCGTACTCGATGGACAGCCGGCGTCCGGACTTGGCCGCGTACTCCCAACCGGCGTCGAGCACCTCGCGCACCTTCCACCGCGTGTTGACGGGGACGAGGGCGTCGCGCAGCTCGTCGTCAGGGGCGTGCAGCGAGATGGCGAGACGGCACTTGAAGCCCTCGTCGGAGAACCGGTGGATGGCGGGCACCAGCCCGACCGTCGACACGGTGATCCCGCGCTGCGAGAGCCCGAGCCCGTCCGGCTCGGGGTCGGTGAGCGCGCGGATGGCGCCCACGACCCGCTTGTAGTTGGCGAGCGGCTCGCCCATGCCCATGAAGACGATGTTGCTCAGCCGCGCCGGACCGCCCGGGATCTCGCCGTCCCGGAGGGCCCGCATCCCGTCCACGATCTGGTGCACGATCTCGCCCGTGGACAGGTTCCGGTCCAGCCCGGCCTGTCCGGTGGCGCAGAACGGGCAGTTCATCCCGCAGCCCGCCTGCGAGCTGATGCACATGGTCACCCGGTCCGGGTAGCGCATCAGCACGGACTCTACGAGCGTGCCGTCGAACAGGCGCCACAGGGTCTTGCGGGTGGTGTCCTGGTCGGTCGACAGATGCCGCACGACCGTCATCAGCTCGGGAAGCAGCGCCTCCTGGAGCTTGCCGCGCGCGGCGGCCGGGATGTCCGTCCACTCCGCGGGGTCGTGCGCGAACCGCGCGAAGTAGTGCTGCGAGAGCTGCTTGGCGCGAAACGGCTTCTCACCGATCGCGGCAACCGCCTCTTTGCGCTCGGCGGGCGTGAGGTCGGCGAGGTGCCGCGGCGGCTTCTTGGCTCCGCGGGGGGCGACGAATGTGAGTTCTCCGGGCTTAGGCATGGCCATACCAGTGTCGCAGATCGAATTGCGTGAACTGGGCCGCGAGCCGTGCAGGGTGATCGTCATTGGTCGTCTCTGGTCGTCATGGGCCCTCCTCGGACGGCCCAGGGACGGCCCGGCGCACACACCCTGCCGGCTAAGGGAAACGTGGCTGATCCTCTCCCTCACGCGGGTACAGCGACGCATCGCCGACATCGAACAGCGGGAGGCCGAGCGGCGACACGGCGAGCAGGTACGACCGCAGATACCCGACTGGCTGCTCGAAGTAGGCATAGGCAGCGACAAACCCCCGTAGCTGTTCACATTACGAGTTGTCCGATCTTGGTCCGGGGGCGTCCGCTGACGTTCGCCTTGAGGCTCACATGCCTGGTCAGCGGGCCTGCCGGACCTCGACGGACGTCGACAGACCGACCCGGAATGTGTGGCGGGCCCCAATGGCGGGCCCCAATTGAGACCACGGCCTCTTCGTCCCAACCAGGTCAGGACAAGATCCCAACCTGACCTCGGCCGCGTTCATGCAGGTCAGGTCATTGGTATGAGATGGCCTGGTTGGGGACTCGAAGGGAGTGCTAGAGCACGAAGATCAGGACGCCTCCGCGGTTGAGGAAGAACCCGTGGTCGTCGAAGCGGTGATCGAAGCGGAACCCGTTGTGGTCGAAGCGTTGATCGAAGCGGAACCCGTTGTGGTCAAAGCGGAACCCGTTGTGGTCGAAGTGTTGATCGAAGCAGCCTCCGCCCCAGTCACCGCGGTCGCCGCACGAGTCGGTGGTCACATGGGTGTGCACGGCAGGGGCTGCTGCTGCGGCCGTGCTTGCTGCTCCGATCGCAGCGCCGCCGGCCATCAGAATGCCGGCCGCGGACACTGCGGCGAGACGCCTCGCACGTTGTGCTCGCATGATGGATGCACCTTTCCTTCCATCGTCTCGCGCAACTCTCAGCGGGACGAGACGGATAGCCACAGCCGCAAGGGAGGAGCGGCGCGGTCGCAGGCATCGCCTCGTACATACGAGGATCACGTCTTGCAGCCAAGATCCCCGCTGCACGGGAACCAGCCGACCCGGGCGTACCCCCAGGTTGAGGCTCTCTATATCAGTACGCTGACGGCGCCCTTTTGGATTGCGCTTCGGCGGGAAGTGTGCAGGTGAGTTGCCTGTTCGCATCCGACGGCTGCCAGTCCTCCGGACCCAGGCATGGCCATATCGGTGTCGCAGATCGATGGGGGTGCCGCGCGGCCCGAGTTTCCGGGGTGACCGTCGACGGTTCCGTCGGCGTTCGGTGTGGTCGGAGCGGCCGGTTCGATGGGTAATTTGCGGGTATTTGCCTGATATGAGTAATGCATCGATGTATTTGGCGGAGCCCAGCGGTCTGATCAGCCTCGCGCTGTTCCTGATCGCCGTGGCACTCATCACGCTCCTGGCCGGCAGCTTCTGGCTGAGCTGCCGTATGCGGACCCGCGCACCGCGTCTGCCCCGCGCCGAGGAACAGCCGCACATGCCGCAGGGCGGCCCGGTCCGCGAGATGCGGGAGATCCGGGAGCCCGCCGAGATACCCAAGGTGGCCAAGGGCCAGCACGCTCTCACCCCGTACGAGCTGACCCACATGTCGACCCGCACGAGCCCGTCGCAGAAGCGAGAGCGCTGGCACGACGGCGGGAGCGGCTCGTTCGGCAGCGGTGGACTGGGCCACCACTGACGCCGACCCGTCGGCCACGCTGCGAAAAGGGGCCCGCCGCCCGGTGGACGACGAGCCCCTCACTGACATGTGTGCAGGTCAGCCGGATCCCACGAAGAGCACCAGCAGTAGCCAGACCACCGGCGCCGTCGGCAGCAGCGAGTCCAGCCGGTCCATGATGCCGCCGTGGCCCGGTAGCAGGGTGCCCATGTCCTTGATGCCCAGGTCCCGCTTGATCATGGACTCGCCGAGGTCGCCGAGCGTGGCGGTGGCCGCGACCGCGAAGCCCAGGATCAGCCCCTGCCACCACGTGCCGTCCTCGATCAGGTACTGCATGCACAGAGCGCCCCCGACCATCGCGAAGGTGACCGCTCCGAACAGGCCCTCACGGGTCTTGCCGGGGCTGATACGCGGCGCCAGCTTGTGCTTGCCGAAGCGCCAGCCGATCGCGTACGCGCCCGTGTCGCTGACGACCGTCAGCAGCAGGAACGTCAGGACGCGGCGCGGACCGTCGTCGGCGGTCAGCATCATGGCCACGAACGTCGCCAGGAACGGCACGTAGAAGGCCGCGAAGACGCCCGCCGTGACGTCCTTGAGATAGCCCTCGGGCGGTTCCGTCATCCGCCAGGCCAGGACCGCCAGCGCGGTGAGCGCCATCGCCACCCATGCGCCCTCGGCGCCCCGGACATAACCGGAGACGACCATCGCCGCACCGCCCACCGCCAGCGGGACGAGCGGCGCCTTGATGCCCTTGCGTTCCTCGAGCCGTGACGTGAGCTCCCACAGGCCCACCACCACGGCGACCGCTATGACCCCGACGAACACGGCCTTGACGACGAACAACGACGCGACGATCACCGCACCGAGCCCGACGCCGACCCCTATCGCGGCACCCAGATCGCGTCCCGCACTCTTCTTCTGCGGTGCGGGGGCGGGCTGTGGGACGGGGCTGGGCATGGGCTCCTGCGGCTTCTGCGACGGGGTCCCGAGGGATCCCGCCGACGGGGTGTCGTCGCGGAACAGGGGGCCACTCAGCCGAGCGGCCCCCCGGTCGTCATCCTGGTCTCCGCCGTGTGCGGGTACGTCGGGCACGATGGGCATGGGGCGAGTCTGCTGCGCGTTATGCGCATCGTATGCGGGACCCGCCGGGGCTGCCCCCTGGACAGGCCCCTGCTCGGACGGCCCCCAGTACCCGGCTTGTGGCGGCGCCCCCCAGGAAGAGTCGTTCATCAGACCTCGAGCAGCTCCGCTTCCTTGTGCTTCAGGAGCTCGTCCACCTGTGCGACGTACTTCGCGGTGGTGTCGTCGAGCTCCTTCTCCGCGCGGCGGCCCTCGTCCTCGCCGACCTCGCCGTCCTTGATCAGCTTGTCGATGGCGTCCTTGGCCTTGCGGCGGACCGAGCGGATGGACACCTTGGCGTCCTCGCCCTTGGTCTTGGCGACCTTGATGTAGTCCTTGCGGCGCTCCTCGGTCAGCTCGGGGAACACCACCCGGATGATGTTGCCGTCGTTGCTCGGGTTGACGCCCAGGTCGGAGTCGCGGATCGCCTGCTCGATGTTGCGCATCGCGCTCTTGTCGAACGGGGTCACCACGGCCATGCGCGGCTCCGGCACCGAGAACGAGGCCAGCTGGTTGATCGGCGTCAGCGCGCCGTAGTAGTCGGCCACGATCTTGTTGAACATCGCCGGGTGCGCACGGCCGGTGCGGATCGCGGCGAAGTCCTCCTTGGCGACCACGACGGCCTTCTCCATCTTCTCCTCGGCCTCGAGGAGGGTCTCTTCGATCACCACTTGCTCCTGCGTGTCTTGAGTAGGCCCGGCAGCTGCTCCTCGTCGGGGTGGCGGCCGGCTGCGTCGCGTCTTATTCCTGCACGGTTCCGGACCGGCAGGACATTGTCCATCCCCCGGTCAGGGTCCATCCTCGGCCCGGGCTTGTCCCCGGCCGAGGTCGGTCCCGGTCAGGCCCGGCCGCTTTGGTCACCCACGAGTGTGCCGATCTTCTCACCCTTGACGGCCCGCGCGATATTGCCCTCCGCCAGGAGCTCGAAGACCAGGATCGGCAGCTTGTTGTCGCGGCACAGCGTGATGGCGGTCATGTCGGCGACCTTGAGGTCGCGCGTGATGACCTCGCCGTAGCCGAGCGAGTCGAACTTGACGGCCTCGGGGTTGGTCTTGGGGTCGGAGTCGTAGACCCCGTCCACGCCGTTCTTGCCCATCAGCAGGGCCTCGGCGTCGATCTCCAGGGCACGCTGGGCGGCGGTGGTGTCGGTGGAGAAGTACGGCATGCCCATACCGGCGCCGAAGATGACCACACGGCCCTTCTCCAGGTGCCGTACGGCACGCAGCGGGATGTACGGCTCGGCGACCTGGCCCATGGTGATGGCGGTCTGCACGCGGCTGTCGATGCCCTCCTTCTCCAGGAAGTCCTGGAGGGCGAGGCAGTTCATGACCGTGCCGAGCATCCCCATGTAGTCGGAGCGGGCCCGGTCCATGCCGCGCTGCTGGAGCTCGGCGCCGCGGAAGAAGTTGCCGCCGCCGATGACGACGGCGATCTGGGCGCCGTCGCGCACGACGGCCGCGATCTCGCGGGCGATCTTGTGCACCACGTCGGGGTCGACGCCCAGTCCGCCGCCGCCGGCGAACGCCTCGCCGGAAAGCTTCAGCAGAAAGCGGCCCGCGCCTTTGCCGTCGTCGGTCTTCTCGCCCTTGTCGGCCTGGGTGGTGGTCATGGAGATCTCCTCATGGTGCACATACGAAGAAGGCCATTGCCGGTGGGGTGTTGTCTCCCATACGCGGCAATGGCCTCCTCGTCAGATCTGCTGTCGTCCGTCACGCACGCGCGCGTGTCGGCGTACGCGGACGACTGCTGCCGACCCTATAGGGGTCGCGCGTCGATCGCGGTACGGACTCAGATGCCGACCTTGATGCGCACGAAGCGCTTCAGGGTGACACCGGCCTCGTCCAGGACCTTCTGGACGGACTTCTTGTTGTCGAGCGCGTACGGCTGACCGAGGAGGGTGGCCTCCTTGAAGAAGCCGTTGACGCGACCCTCGACGATCTTCGGGAGGGCCGCCTCGGGCTTGCCCTCGGCGCGGGTGGTCTCCTCGGCGACGCGGCGCTCGGACTCGACGACCTCGGCCGGGACGTCCTCCTTGGAGAGGTACTTCGGCGCGAAGGCGGCGATGTGCTGCGCGACACCCTTGGCGAGGTCGGCGTCGGCCTTGTCCAGCTCGACCAGGACACCGATCTGCGGGGGCAGGTCGGGCATGGTGCGGTGCATGTACGCAGTCACGTAGGCGCCGGAGAACTGGGCGAAGCGGTCCAGGACGATCTTCTCGCCCAGGTTGGCGTTGGCCTCGTCGACGAACGCCTGAACCGTCTTGCCGGGCTCGATCTCGGAGCCGAGGAGCGCCTCGAGGTCGGCCGGGGAGGTCTTGACGACGTGCTGGGCGATCTCGTTGGCGACGGTCTGGAACTTCTCACCCTTGGCGACGAAGTCCGTCTCGCACTTCAGCTCGACCAGGACACCGGAGGTGTTGTCGTCAGCGATGATGGAGACCACGGCGCCGTTCTCGGCGGAGCGGCCTTCGCGCTTGGCGACGCCCTTCTGGCCCTTGATGCGCAGCGCCTCGACGGCCTTGTCGACGTTGCCGTCGGCCTCGTCCAGCGCCTTCTTGCAGTCCATCATGCCGGCGCCGGTGAGCTCACGGAGCTTCTTGACGTCGGCGGCGGTGTAGTTCGCCATGATTCCTGGAATCTCTCTCGAAGTCTGAAGATCTACGGGCCGAACGGCGGGGGCTCGGTGTGCCCCCGCCGTTCGTGACCCGAAGGGGTGAGGGGTCAGGCCTGCTCGGCGTCCGCGGCCGGGGCCTCGGCGACGGGGGCCTCGGCGGCCGGGGCATCGACAACGGCCTCGGCCTCGGCCTCGGCCTCGGCGACAACCTCGGCCTGCTCGGCGTCGGCGACCTTCTCCGTCTCGGCGGAGGTCTGGACCTCGGCGTCGTCGGCCTTCTTCTCGCCCTCGAGCAGGTCGCGCTCCCACGCGGCGAGCGGCTCGCCCGCGGCCTTGTCACCCTCGGCCTTGCCGGCACCGGAGCGGGAGATGAGGCCCTCGGCGACGGCGTCGGCGATCACGCGGGTGAGCAGGGTGACGGAGCGGATCGCGTCGTCGTTGCCCGGGATCTTGTAGTCGACCTCGTCGGGGTCACAGTTGGTGTCGAGGATGGCGACGACCGGGATGTTGAGCTTCCGGGCCTCGCCGACCGCGATGTGCTCCTTCTTGGTGTCCACGATCCAGACGGCGCTGGGCACCTTCTGCATCTCGCGGATACCACCGAGGGTCTTCTCCAGCTTGGCCTTCTCGCGCGAGAGCACGAGAAGCTCCTTCTTGGTGAGACCGGAAGCGGCGACGTCCTCGAAGTCGATCTGCTCGAGCTCCTTGAGGCGCTGCAGACGCTTGTAGACGGTGGAGAAGTTGGTGAGCATGCCGCCCAGCCAGCGCTGGTTGACGTAGGGCATGCCGACACGGGTGGCCTGCTCGGCGATGGCCTCCTGCGCCTGCTTCTTCGTGCCGACGAACATGACCGTGCCGCCGTGGGCGACGGTCTCCTTGACGAACTCGTAGGCGCGGTCGATGTACGACAGCGACTGGAGCAGGTCGATGATGTAGATGCCGTTGCGCTCCGTGAAGATGAAGCGCTTCATCTTCGGGTTCCAGCGACGGGTCTGGTGACCGAAGTGGACGCCGCTTTCCAGCAGCTCCCGCATCGTGACGACGGCCATGGCCGTTCTCCTTGGTGTTCTCGGTTGTGCCGCGTGTGCCGGACGGCACTCGCGCCTGACGCCCGCGATGCGCCTTGCCACGAGGGACCGAGGGGCGCTGACACCGGCTTTTGATGGCCGGGTGTCGGGGCGTGCGAAGTCGACCCGGTGACCCGGATCGCCACGAGAAGTGTACGGGACCCGGAAGGTGCAGGGTGACGCCGCTGTCCACAACCGGCCGGTGGTCCACAGATCCCGGCCATGATCCGTCAGATGCGGGACCGTTCTCGCATGCGAGCGAAACGATGTGTGCGCACGTGGCTGGGGTTGCTGTTGGGAATGACGGTGACCGTGCTGGGTGCGCTGACCCCCTCAGCCCTGGCCCGGGCGAACGGTCCGGCGCCGCCGCCTCCCGCCGGTCCACCGGCCCCCGACGCGACGGTTCCGCAGCTCGCCCGCCTCTGGCCGGTGGGTCTGCGCCCCTCGGTCCTGCGGGGCTGGGACCCGCCTGCGACGCCGTACGCCCGTGGCCATCGCGGGGTGGATCTCGCGGCACCCCCGGGCACCCCGGTCCGATCCGTCGCGCCGGGCCGCGTCTCCTTCGCGGGGCGGGTCGCGGGCCGTGGAGTGGTCGCCGTCGAACTGACGGGCACGGGCGCTCCGCCCCTGCGCACGACCTTCACCCCCGTACGGGTGACGGTGCACCAGGGCGACGAGGTGGCCGCCGGCGAGGTACTGGGCACGCTCGAACCGGGCGACGCCCACTGCGGAACGTCATGTCTGCACTGGGGCCTGCGAAGAGACAGAACCTACTTGAACCCCCTGGCCCTGCTCCCGCCCTGGCTCCTGCACAGGGGCCCGTCCCGCCTGCTCCCGGTGACGAGCGCGCAGCGACAGCCGTCCGGGCCCCTGAGCCTCCTGCCGTGAGAGTCGAGGAAACCACCGCCCGCGGCCACGCTTCAGGCCCGGGCGCACGGCTCGCGCGGAGTCAGCCTCGCGTGGGCATGGGCGACGGGCGCCCGAAGCGCTGCCCGCCGGTCGGCATGGGCTGGCCCAGGAGAGGCGTCTCCGTCCGCAAGGGGGAGCGGCGCTTCACACACTGCCGGGCCGTGCCGTCCGCCCCGCCGCCGGGCACCAGGCGTGCAGGGGCTCAGCCCCGTACGCCCCGTAGTGCCATCACCACCGCGGCATCCGTGATCGCGCCAGGCTCTTCCGCGGCCCCCAGCTCGATCCTCCGGACCGCCGCGTCGACCACGCCCTGAAGGAGCATCGCGGCCAGCCGAGGCTCGGCGTGGCCCATCTGCCGCAGCGCGTCGCCGATCATCGCTACCAGCCCGCCGTGCGCCGCGCGGATCTTCTCCCGGGCCCCGGCATCGAGCTCACTCGCGGAGATGGCCACGACAGCCCGGTGCCGCCGGTCCCCGACCAGCGCCAACTGCTGCCGGACATACGCCTCGACCTTGTCCTCGGGCCCGTCCGCCGCGGCCATCGCCGCCGAGACCTCCGCGGCCCAGACCGGAAAGTCCACCTCGCACAGTTCTTCTACCACGGCCGCCCGGGACCGGAAGTACTCGTACACGGAGGACCGCGCGAGCCCCGTGCGTTCGGCGAGGGCCGGGAAGGTCAGCGCCTCCGTCCCGCCCTCGGACAGCAGGGACCGGGCCGCGTCCAGCAGGGCGGCTCGCTGCATCGACCGGTGCTCGGCCACGGAGGCCGCTCGAATCCTTGGCACGCCCTCCACTTTACGGACGGACCGCCCGGGACGGCAGTCACTCCCACCACCCGAATGGAACGCGCCAGCGAGGGAGAGTGACCAGGCAGGGACGATTCAGCAGCTTGCCCCGCTCGAGGTCAGCGCCCGAAACTCGCCAGCTTGGCGCGCAACTGCAGCACCGATTTGGTGTGGATCTGGCTCACCCGGCTCTCCGTGACTCCCAGCACGTTCCCGATCTCCGCGAGCGTCAGACCCTCGTAGTAGTAGAGCGTGACCACGGTCTTCTCCCGCTCCGGCAGCGTGTTGATCGCCCGTGCCAGAAACCTCCGCAGCTCCCGGTCCTCGGCGACCTCCACCGGATTGTCCGCCGCGGTGTCCTCCAGCGTGTCCATCAGACTCAGCCGGCCACCGCCCTCACCGCCGACGTGCAGCAACTCCTCCAGCGCCACCACGTTGGCCAGCGACAACTGGCTGAAGACCGCGTGGAGTTCCTCCACCCCGATCCCCATCTCGGAGGCCACCTCTCCCTCCGACGGCGTCCGCCGCAGCCGCGCCTCGAGCGTCGCGTACGCCCGCTCCACATTGCGTGCCTTCTGCCGCACGGACCGGGGGATCCAGTCCAGCGCCCGCAACTCGTCGATCATCGCACCCCGGATCCGCGTGATCGCGTACGTCTCGAACTTGATCTCCCGCTCGATGTCGAACTTCTCGATCGCGTCGATCAGCCCGAACACCCCCGACGAGACGAAGTCGGCCTGCTCCACATTGGCCGGCAGACCCACGCTCACCCGCCCCGCGACGTACTTCACCAGCGGCGAGTAGTGCAGGATCAACTGCTCGCGCAGCCGCTCGTCCCCCGTCGCCTTGTACGACCGCCACAGCTCGTCGAGCGTCGAGGGAGCGGGCGGGCGCACGCTACCGCCGTCGCGGGCGGCTGGGGGGATCGCCGCCCGATCGGACCCGGAGGTGTGCTGGGGCATTCGTCGCCTTGTGCCGTTCTGCCGTGAACTGGGGGTACCTGGGTGAGCTGTCGCGCTGATGTCGAGTTGCCTGTCCTGCGTCGGAATTCACGTGAGCGTAGCGTGACTGGGGCGTCGCAGTGCGCGAAGCTGAGCGGATCAGCCGTGCGCAGATACGTTCCGCTGTGCGTCCCTCGGGGGCACGTTCGTCGCCCTCCGTGATCATTGAGAGACATCAACTGCGGGAATTGCCAAGGCTGTCGGCGTTCGCCCGGACGGCCGAACACGCTCGGTCAGCACCCGCGACGATCAACGCGGACCCGAGATCATTGCCTGGCGTGTCAACTTCCAGCCGTCGCCGTGTCGTTCGACGAAACCAAGTGATCGGAGTTCGTACAGCCTCCCGACCGCGTCGTCCGTGGTGGTCCCCGCCCCGCGGGCGATGTCCTCCGCCCCCGCCAGACCGCGTGCCGGCAGCGCGGCCAGCACACGTCCGGCCCCCGGATCCAGCAGGTCGCGCGGCAGCACGGGCCCGCGCCGGTCCGGGGCCAGCTCACCCATGTCGCCCACCAGTTCGGCGACGTCCGCGGCGTCCGTGACCAGGACCGCTTCCCCGCGCAGCAGCTCGTGCACCCCGGCCGACAGCCCGCTGGTGACGGGGCCCGGCACCCCCATCGCGAACCGCCCCAGCCGCTGCGCCGCCCGCGCCGTGACCAGCGCGCCACTGCGGTACGCGGCCTCGACGACCACGGTCCCCCGGGTGAGCGCGGCGTTCTCTGGGGGTTCCCCAGCGGTGGTGTGACGTCGTGCGTGGCCCTCTCGTTGAGGGTGCTGCGACAGTTCTCGGGGGGTGTGGCTCTGTGGCTGGTCGTGCAGATCGAGTCATGGAGTTAGGGGAAGAAGTGCGTGCATTCCCTGTGGTGCTCCCGTCGGGCACCCGGTACTGGACTGTCGTGGACGACGACTTGGGCGTCGTCGAGGAGCCGGATCGCTTCCTGCAGGAACTGCGCTTGGCGCGTGGTCGTGCGGAGACGACGACGAAGGCGTACGCGGAGGGCATCTGCCTGTTTCTGCTGTGGTGCCTGCTCACCCGGCGCGACTGGCGGACCGCGGCCCGAGACATGGGGCTGTTCATGATCTGGCTCAAGTGGACGCCAGGCAGGGGCGGTTCACGTCGGGTCGTGGTGCCGGGTCCGGGATCCAAGCCGGTACGCGGTGAGATCCGGATCAACAAGGTGCTCACCGCGGTGCGGATGTTCCTCCTCCATGCGTTGGCGAACAAAGCGGCCCCCGGTTGGGTGCTGGAACAGCTCTACGAGATCGGCGACGCCGTGGACCTGCCGGCGGCGGCCCGACCGGAGAGCGGGGGCATGCGCCATCGGATGCGGGCCAGGCACCGGGTCCAGGAGCCGGAGACGGACATCGACCGGGCCAGCGACGAGGAGGTCGTGGCGATGTTCCTATCCTGTCGTTCTGCCCGCGACCGGCTGACGCTGCTGCTCCTGACCCGTGTCGGTCTGCGGCCGGGTCAGGTCGCCGGCCTGCACCGCAACGATCCTCATCTGATGATGGACTCCCGGGCCCTGGGGTGCTCGGTCGAGGGCGCCCACGTTCACGTCACGCGTCGGCAGAACGAGAACGGCGCCTGGTCGAAGTCCAAGAAGTCGTGGGCCATGCCGGTGGACCACCTGGTGGTGATGGCGTTCGACCAGTACGCCTTGGAACGGCACGAGGTGCTGGGCTCGGGCGGCAGCGACTTCCTGCTCGTCAATCTCTTCCGCCCGCCCTATGGCTCACCGATCACCACGGATGCGATCGGTGAGCTCTGCGAGTCCTTGTCCCGCCGGGCAGGGCTGGGCCGGGTGGTCACGCCGCGCATGGGCCGGCATGCGATGGCCAGCAACGTGGCCGATGCCGGCGGCAGCTTGGACGAGGTGCAGGCCCTCTTGGGTCAGAAGAGCCCGGAGTCGGCCCGCCCCTATCTGCACCCCAAGCCGTCGAGGCTCCGGGAGGCGGTCGAGCGGGTTCCCTCGCCGCGCGAGTTCCTGGAGGGGGGCCGGTGACCACAGCGACTGTCGCCCTGCCGGAGCCGGAGCCGGCGCCCGAAGAAGCTCTGATGAGAAAGGTGACGCAGGAGTTTCTCCAGCTCATCGGCTGGGATCCTTCCGTTCGGATCATCACCTTCCCGCGCTCCCACGCGCTCCTTGGTGCCCCAATCTGCCCCGTTAAGGGCTGCGACAAGATGTCCTACACCTCTCGTGAGCGGGCCCTTTGCCGAGGCTGCGACCGGAGAAAGAAGGAGTCGGGGCAGTCACTCGAGGAATTCGTGGCCACGGCCAAGCACAACTGGCGGTCGATCGGCACCCAGCCCTGCCTGGTGCCAGGATGCGCCCGGCCGCGCAGGACGACGCGCATCGCCCTCTGCGATGCGCACTGCTACCAGCAGCAGAAGATCCACCGCGTGACGATCGAGGAGTTCCTGCTGCTGCCGGGCCTGCAGCCGTTCGAGAGCCTCGGGCCCTGCGTGGTGGCGGCCTGCTACCGGGACCGCGGCAACGGCGAATACTGCCCGCCGCACCGCCAGACACGCAACATCTTGCGCCGCACCGGCCGGCTGGAGGACGAGGAACTCTGGCACCGGACCGCACCGGCAGTGGTCGAGCACGGCGTCGTGAGCCTGCGCGGTCTGCCCGACCAGGTGATCGCCGAGGTTCTCTACTGCCTGCATGACCGCAACGCCAAGGGAGTCAAACAGAAGGATCAGGAACTTCGTCCGCTCGTCGATGCCGTCCGCTCCCAGCAGCTCCCTTCGATCAAGGACCTCGATCCCGGAACGATGACGATGAGCGGCAAGCGGATGGCAGTCGGCTTCCTCAAGCACCTCGGCCGCTTCGGCTTGTCGCCCGAGACCGAACGGCACAAGGACACCTGGGACGGCGCCGCCTTCGGGCTGGGCAGGGGATTTCTCCACTTCGAGGACATCTCCCAGCAGTGGCTGCGCAAGGCCCTCCAGCAGTGGGCGATCGACGATCTCCCCCGCCGGCGGGGGAGGAAGCCCATCCCTCCCCTGCAGCGTCAGATCAACTCCATCGCCATGCTCTCCAAGAGCCTGCGCCTGAACCGGGACGACGACGGTCGCGATCCACGCCTCCTGGGCAGGGACGACATTGTTCTCTTCCTCAACCGTCTGCTGTTCCTCCAACTCCAAGGCGAGATCTCGGCCTTGCATCGGTACTGGGACGCGCGCAACGTCCGGCGCTTGCTCATCCGCATGAGGACCCTGGGGCTGACCCAGCCCGGACAGCCCCTGCACGGCCTCCCAGACAACTTCGCCCTCCGAGAGGAGGACGTGCCCGAGTGCGACGAGGACGACGACGCCGGCCACGACCTCCCGGTCGAGGTGATGCGCCAGCTCTGCCAGCACCTGGACAGTCTCGACCCGGACGGTCACCGGCTCAGCCGGACGGCGACCGAACTCCTCATCGACACCGGCCGCCGCCCCGACGAAATCGCCTCCCTGCACCTGGAGTGCCTGGGACGGGACGGAGACGGCAATCCAGAGCTGATCTACGACAACCACAAATCCCTGCGCAAGGACCGCCGTCTTCCGATTGCCGAGGCGACCGCTGCCTTGATCATCGCCCAGCAGAAACGGACCCTCGCGCGGTTCCCCAACACCCCGCACAAGGAGCTCGCCCTCCTGCCCTCGCCGGTGGCCAACCCGGACGGCACCAAGGCCATCAGCAGCGCCTGGGTCGGCGACGTCCACCGAGCGTGGGTCTCTTCCCTGCCGGAGTTCTTCGTCCCCGTCGTCGTGGAGGAGGACGGCAAACGGGTCAAGAAGATGCTGCCCTTCGAGAAGTCGAAGATCTACCTCTACGCCTACCGGCACACCTACGCCCAGCGCCACGCGGACAAGAACGTGGCGCCTGACGTGCTCAGAGTTTTGATGGATCACCGGCGGCTCGACACGACGCAGCGGTACTACCGGGTCAGTGACAAGCGCCGCCGCGAGGCCGTCAACCGGGTCACCGTCATGCAGTTCGACCGGAAGGGCAACCGGATCTGGCGTCAGGCCGAGACCCTACTGGAGTCCGAGCACGCCCGCCGGGGCGTCGGCGAAGTACAGGTTCCCTACGGGCTCTGCACCGAGCCGAGCAACGTCGCCGCCGGCGGCGAGGACTGCGTCGTCCGGTTCCGCTGCGTCGGCTGCGAACACTTCCGCACCGATGTGTCCTACCTCCCCGACCTGGAGGCATACCTCGCCGATCTCCTCCGCGGCCGGGAACGGCTGGCGGCCTTCGCCGCCGACTCCTGGGCAAAGGCCGAGGCGATGCCGTCCGACGAGGAGATCACGCGCATCCGCCGCCTGGTCAAACGCGTCAAGGAGCAACTCGAGGAACTCACCGAGGAAGACAGAATGCAGATCGAGGAAGCCGTCACCGTGCTCCGCCGCAGCCGACGAGTCGTCTCACTCGGCATGCCCCGAGTGCGGCCGGAGCTGCCCGACTACCGCGGAGGAGGGTCCGCTGCATGACATCCATGATCGAGGGGAAGAAGGCCGACTCGGCCCGGCGTCGGGAACGGGTCCTCAAGGCCCTGGATGCGGCCGTGAAGAGTGGGGGCGACCTCACGGTCTCCGGGCTTGCCAGAGCCGCTCGCGTCGACCGGACCTTCCTCTATCGCCACCGCGACCTGCTCGAACGCGTCCACGTCGCTGCCAGCACTCCGGTTGAGGAAGGCAGAGTGGCAGCCGTCAGCAGAGTCTCGCTCCAGACCGACCTCGCCAACGCCCTGGAGCGCAACAAACGCCTGGCCGCACGAGTTCGGCAGCTCGAGAAGCGTCTATCGACCGAGCTCGGCGAGCGAGTCTGGGAGGCGTCCGGACTCGGGGCGCCTACCGACATCGACGACCTCCAGCGGCGCGTCACCCTGCTGGAACAAGAACTCGTCGACACTCGCGGCGAGTTGGAGGAGCGAACAGAGGAACTGGAAGCCGCGCGGGCCGCGAACCGAGAACTCACGCGAGCCCTGAACCAACCCCAGCCAGGCTGACCAAGTGTCAGTCCGGTTCCGACTCGGTGGCCCCGCCTTCGGCGGGGCCACCACCGCGTTCAGGCACCACATCAGGATCACCCGATCCGGGGATAGCACCACACCTGTTGCAATGGCTAGGCTCTTCCACACCAGCGTTGAGCTGCACCAATGTGAGCTTCACAGGCACGGCATCCGCTGGAACCCCCAGAGAAGGCTGGATGACCCGGTTCCTGAGGATGAATCTGCTCGGCGTGGGATGGTCGCCGGGCGGCAACTCCCCCACGACCAGACCCTGTTCGGCGATCCTGGTGATCAACTCGGTATGTCCGCGCGGATAGGGCCGGTCGACTCCGCAGGCCAGCACGGCGACAGTGGCGCCGCCCGCCCCGAGTGCCCCCCGGTGCGTGGCGCCGTCCACCCCGTAGGCACCACCCGACACCACCACCCAGCCCCGCTCGGCGAGCCCGGCGCCGAGCATGGCCGCCATGTGGGCGCCGTACTCGGTACAGGCCCGCGCTCCGACCACGGCGACCGAGCGCAGCGCCCATATCCGCAGGCTGGGCCGCCCCCGTACCCACAGGCCGGTGGGACGCGTGTCGCCGAGGTCGTCGAGTTGCGCCGGCCACTCGGGGTCCCCGGGGCACACGAACCGGGTCCCGGCATCCCGCGCCACCGCGAGGTCCCGCTCCGGATCCGCCCGCTCCGCCCTGGCCCGCAGTCCCGTCCAGCGCTGGTCCGTCACTCCCCGTGGTCGCTCCCCGCCCGCGACGAGCCGCCGGACCGCCTCCGCGGCACCGACCGCACGGAGCCAGCGCCCGCAGACCTCGTCGCCCGGTTCGATCACCCGCGCGAGGAAGGCCCGCTGAAGCCTCTCGTCCTCCTGGCTCACGACAGCGCGCCGATCGCCATCGGCACCCCACGGGGGACGCCGGTGCGCAGTTGCAGGGCGAGGGCGACGTCCGTCGCGCCGGGCCGGTCGTGTCCCACCAGGTCCGCGACGGTCCAGGCGACACGCAGCACCCGGTCGAGGCCGCGGGCGGTCAGGGCACCCCGCTCCAGGCTCCGCTCCGCCTCGTCCATCGCGCCCGGGGACGCGTACCAGCGGCTGCGCAGCTCTCGTCCCGGCACTTCGCTGTTCGTCCGCCAGGGAGTGCCCACCAGTCGCGCGGCGGCCCGCTCCCTGGCCGCCCGCACCCGGTCGGCGACCGTCTCGGTGGATTCGCCCCGCGCACCGCGCCCGGTCAGCTCGGAGCGGGTGACGCGGTCCACCTCGACCCGCAGGTCGACGCGGTCGAGCAGCGGTCCGGAGAGCCTGGCCTGGTAACGGCGGATCATGGAGGGCGGGCACTCGCACAGGTCGTCCCGCTGCGAGAAACGGCCGCAGGGACAGGGGTTAGCCGCGAGCACCATCAGGAACCGCGCCGGAAACCGCACCACCCCCGTGCTGCGCGCGATCACCACATGCCCCGCCTCCGGGGGCTGGCGCAGCGCGTCGAGGGCCTGGCTGCCAAATTCGGGCGTTTCGTCCAGAAAGAGTACTCCGCGGTGAGCCAGGGACACCGCGCCCGGCCGTGCGATTCCCTGGCCGCCGCCGACGAGGGCCTGCATGGTCGCCGAGTGGTGCGGGGCGCAGTAGGGAGCGATGTCGACCAGGGGTTTGCCCGGTGGCAGCAGGCCGGCGACCGAGTGGACGGCGGTGACCTCCAGGGATTCGCCCCTGGTGAGCCGTGGCAGGATGGCCGGCAGCCGCTCGGCGAGCATCGTCTTGCCCGCTCCCGGGGGGCCTTCCAGGAAAAGGTGGTGGCCGCCCGCCCCCGCGACCTCCACGGCGGTCCGCGCCGCGTGCTGGCCCACGACGTCGGCGAGGTCGTGACCGTGGTCGTGCTGGGCCGCGCCCATGCCGTGCATGCCGGTGGCGGCGCCCGTGCCCGGCATCCGCAGTCCCGCCACCAGCGGATCCGGTCGCCCCTGCTGGTCCGGATCCTCCTCGGGCACCGGCTCGTCCGTGAGCACCGCGATCAGCTGGCGCAGACTGCGCACCCCGAGCACCGAGATCCCCGGTACGAGCGAGGCCTCGGCCGCCGCGCACTCGGGCACCACCACCTGCTCGTACCCTGCGTCCGCGGCGGCCAGGACCGCGGGCAGCACGCCCCGCACCGGCCTTACGCGTCCGTCGAGGCCCAGCTCGCCGATCATCACGATGTCGGAGAGCACCCGGGGATCGATGCGCTCGGCGGCTCCCAGCACCGCACAGGCGACGGCCAGGTCGAAACCGCTGCCGCCCTTGGGTACGGATGCCGGGCTCAGGCCGACCGTGAGCTTCTTCTGGGGCCACGCCGAACCGGAGTTCACCACCGCCGCCCGGACCCGGTCCTTGCTCTCGGTCAGGCTCTTGTCGGGCAGGCCGACCAGGGTGAAGGCCGCGACGCCCGGCTCCAGGTCCGCCTGGACCTCGACGACCACGCCCTCGACGCCCACGAGGGCCACCGCACAGGTGCGCGCGAATCCCATCAGGCCACCCCCCGGGCGTGCTCGACCACGGGGGCGCCGCGTTCGGGGAGGACGACGCCGATCAGATCGATGCGGACGCCGCCGGGTGGTGCCCCGCCGTGTTCCTGGAGCCAGCGTTCGGCCAGGCCGCGCAGGCGCTGTGCCTTGGCCGGAGTGACGGCCGCCATCGGGTGCTCGAAGGCTCCCGACTTGCGCGTCTTGACCTCGCAGACGACGAGCGCGTCGCCGTCCCGGGCCACGATGTCGATCTCGCCGGTCCTGCCGCCGCGCCAGTTGCGCGCCAGGACCGTCATCCCGGTCTCGGTCAGCCGCCGTGCGGCCAGATCCTCGCCGTACTTGCCCAGTGCGTTGCGTGCCTCGGGTGTGTTCATGTCGGCACCACCTCCGGCGCCAACACTGAGGCCACTTCGACCGGCTATTGGATCTTGGTGGACAAGCGGCCGACTGTGGACAACTCCCTCACCCACACGAGGGGTCCTGGTCCGTCGTCAGCCGCCTGCCATCGGCCACCCGTCATCAGCCGCCCGGCAGTTCCAGATCGCTCTTGTTCAGCTCCTCGATATTCACGTCCTTGAACGTAAGGACACGCACCTGCTTCACGAAACGGGCAGGTCGGTACATGTCCCACACCCAGGCATCCGCCATGGACACCTCGAAGAACACCTCGCCCTGGACCGAGTGCACCTGCATCTCGTAGTCGTTGGTGAGGTAGAAGCGCCGTTCGGTCTCGATCACATATTTGAACAGACCGACGACATCGCGGTACTCCCGATAGAGCTTCAGCTCCATCTCGGTCTCGTACTTCTCGAGGTCCTCGGCGCTCATGGCATGTTCCCCTTCAGCCGTGCGTCCCCCTATTGTGCGCCAGCCCCGCGAGCCTCTAGACGATTTCGGTGTCGAGGATCTCGGGCCTGGCCGGAGGACCCTCGTCGAGCAGCCTGCGCAGCAGCCCGGCGAGCCTGGTCGGATACACCGTCTCATGTGCCTCGGTCAGTTCCCGGCACGTCCACCAACGTGCTCCGGCGACACTGCGCCGTTCCAGCTCCGTCAGCCCGGCGGCGACGGTTCCCTTCTGGGTCGTACGGGCCAGGAAGTACCACTCGTCCTGGTCCCAGCGCCGCCCCGCGAACGGGAACGAGCAGCTCCGCTGCCACAGCACCGGGCCCAGCTCGACCTCGGTGATGCCGGTCTCCTCCACGAGTTCCCGCAGCGCGGCCTCCTCGCGCGTCTCGTCGCCCTCGAGGCCCCCGCCGGGCGTGAACCACCAGTCGTCCGCCGGATCGTCCGGCTCGTGACCGTGCAGCAGCAGAATGCGGTCCTCCGCGTCGAGCAGCACGACCCGGGCCACCTTCCGGGGCCCGCCGCCGCTGGAGTTCTCGACCGAACCCCCGTCCGATGCCTCAGGCGGCACCGGCGAGCTCCGTCCGCGTCCGGCCGCGCCGGCTCAGCCGCTTGGCGATCGGCCCGTACGCCGCCCCGCCCAGCACCAGCACCGCCCCGACCACGATGGCGGTCAGGACCAGCCGCAGCGGCCCGGGCGACGAGATCCCGCCCAGCTTCTCGAAGCCCGTGGGGCGCGCCAGCATGCCGTTCATCGGCCAGGCGATGGCGTCCACACGGGCCTTCACCGCACTGCGCGCGACGGTGCCGTTGAAGGCCTCGGTGAGGTGGGCCGTGGAGTCCAGTGAGCCACTGCGCTCGTCGCCGAGCAGGAAGAGCCGGTCCTTGGGTACCGCGACGGTCGGGATCTGGCTCGACTCTGCGGCCTGGCCCTTGGGGAGATACGGTTCGTCGACCTGCTTGCCGTTGACGGTCAGCTTGCCGTTCGTGCAGCACGCGACCGTGTCACCGCCGACCGCGACCACCCGCTTGACGAGGAGCATGTCGCCCCAGCTCTTCTGCTTGAAGACGATGACGTCGCCGCGCTTGACGTCACTGCCGTCGATCCGCTGGGCCAGAATGCGGTCGCCCGCCTTGATGGTCGGCACCATCGACTCGGTCGGCACGGTGTACGGCTGGTATTCGATCGCACCCCAGGCGAAGCCGCCGAGAAAGAGCACACAGCCGAGGGCCACGGCCAGCCCCGACAGCACGCTGCCGAGCCGCCCGCGGCCCTCGTCCGTACGACCTGATGTCCTGCTCATCCCAGTGCTCCCCAACTCGGAGAATCGATCCCACGGCCCGACCTGTGGGCCGCGGAAGATCGGCGATCTGGGACGGCACCCTACCCGGCGGTACCCCGACCAGAAACCCTCGGGTTTCCGGCGGTAAGGCGACGCCTGCGCCACAGCACCAGCGGCACCGCGCTGGCGAGTCCGAGCGCGCCCGGAGCGGCCGCGCTGAGGTTCTGGTCGAAGGTGTCGGGAATCGGCAGCGTGTCCCAGCGGGTGGGCGGCCAGGCGATCACGATGGCGCGGCCGACGACATTGCCCACCGGCACGAAGCCCTGGTGATCGTCCTGCTGGTGATAGCGCGAATCCAGCGAGTTCTGCCGGTGGTCACCCATGACCCAGATTTTGCCCTTGGGTACCGTCACCTTGAACTGGCCGCCCTGGTCGTCGACGCTGCACGGGGTGTTTCCGGTGTAGACGTACGAGTCCTCGTTCAGGGCCTTGCCGTTGACCTTCACCGGGCCGCTGCCCTTGCACTCGATCGTGTCACCGGCGACACCGATGACCCGCTTGATGAGGTCCTTCTCGTTGGCGGACGGCATCAGGCCGATCTTGCTGAGGAACGTCTGCACGGCATTCGGGTTGGGCGTGGGCTCACCCGCCAGCCAGTTGTCGGGGTCGTGGAAGACGACCACCTCGCCGCGCGAGGGCTCCGAACCGAACCACGGGGTGAGCTTGTCGACCAGGACCCGGTCGCCCTGCTGAAGGGTGTTCTGCATCGAGTCCGAGGGAATCGAGAACGCCTGGACCAGGAAGGTCTTGATCAGCAGCGCGAGAACGAGCGCGATACCGATGAGGAGCGGGAGCTCCTTCCAGAAGGAACGCGGCTTCTTGGGCTTCGGCTCCTGCTCGCCCTGCTCCTTCGTACCGCCGCCACCGTCCCCGGAGTCACTCCCGGAACCAGTGACGTCGTTCGTGGCCGGGGTGGCCGATCCGTCGGGTCGCTCCGGCTGCTCCTCGGGGCCATCGTGTCCGGATCGTGCGCCGACCGCCAAATCCCCCACATCCACTCCTCACTCCGTGCCGCCGCCTGCGCCGGATCCGGCGCAGGCCCACCACTCCCATAACGAGCGGGAGTTCCGCAGGGCTCGGGAGCGGGATCAATCGATTGAGATCCGCGGACGCCACCCTATGCGACGCGCCGAGAGCGGTTGCCGACCCGCTCGGTACGGACGCGAACGTGTCCGGTTCCTTCAGACGGGCCCAGTGCCCGAAGGGCCAGGCGATGACCATGGCTCTACCGACGACCGAGCTCTCGGAGACGGTACCGCCGTATTTCTCGGTGCGGTGGTAGCGGGAGTCGGCGGAGTTGGCCCGGTGGTCGCCCATCACCCAGAGACGGCCCTTGGGCACGGTCTCTTCGAAGGCGAAGTCCGACGGCTTGTTCCCGGCCTGGATGTACGGCTCGTCGAGCGGCATGCCGTTGACGGTCACGCGCCCCTGGGTGTCGCAGCACTTCACGGTGTCGCCGCCGACCGCGACGACCCGCTTGATGAGGTCCTTGTCGTTGTCGGAGGGCAGCAGACCGATGGCCGTCAGCCCCTCTTTGACCTGCTTGACGACGACGGGGTCGTTCTTCTTGGTGGTCTTCTCCCCGGCCAGCCAGTTGCCGGGGTCCTTGAAGACGACGACGTCGCCGCGCTGGGGCTTGGAGCCGAACCATGGCGTGAACTTGTCGACGAGCACACGGTCGCCGATCTGGATCGTGTTCTCCATGGAGCCCGACGGGATCACGAAGGCCTGGACGAGGAAGGTCTTGAGGACCAGGGCTATGAGCACCGCGACGCCCACGAGGAGGGGTATCTCCTTGATCGCGGAGCGCCGTCGGCGCCGCTTGACCTTTCGCTGGAGCTTGCGGCGCTCGGCACGGCCGGGCCGGGCGGCGCCGCCGGCGGCGCGCCGGGTACCGGTGGGCAGCAGGTTGTCGGCGGCATGGTCGGAGACCCCACGCGGCCTGCCACGGTTACCCATGGGCGCCGTCCGCGGTGGGCACACGCGCGTAGGCGGCGGCACGCTCCAGCCGGGTCCAGTGGCCCGCGGGCCACGCGATCCAGTCGGCCCGGCCGATCACGTCACCGACGGGGATCATGCCGCCGCCGGGAGACCCCAAGTGGTCGCGGGAGTCGCTCGAGTCGCTGCGGTGGTCACCGAGGAGGAACAGGCTGCCGGTGGGCACCGCGACGTCGAAGGAGACGTCGGACGGGCTGTCCCCCGGATACAGAAACGTCGACTCGTCGACCGACCGGCCGTTCACCTCGAGCCTCCCCTGCTTGTCGCAGCAGACCACGTGGTCTCCCCCCACACCGACGACGCGTTTGACGTAGTCGGCGTTCCCGAAATACCCAGTGCCGTCGAACACGACGACATCGCCCCGCCGCGGCTCGGCACCAAAACGGTACGCCAACTTATTTACGAGAACGCGGTCCCCGATCCTCAATCCCCGCTCCATCGAGCTGCTGGGAATCTCGAACGGCTGCATCACAAAGTTGCTGAACAGCACCAGGAACAGCAGGCAGACCAGCGCGGTCAGAGTGATCCGCCCACCTGGGATCCGGTCCGCGGCCCGGGCCACCAACGCGAAACGCGACCGTCCCTCCGGCCCCTCGGCGTCCGAGATGTCCTCGGACTCAGTGGGGCGGGAGGAGCGGTCGCGCTCCGTGTGCTGTGCTTCGGTGTCCATCGGAGCCAGATGTTATCCGGCGTCCATGTGAACCCCTTCGCGAGCTCAGTTGTCGCGCTTCTCCTTGATCTTCGCGGCCTTGCCGCGCAGGTCACGCAGGTAGTACAGCTTCGCGCGACGCACGTCACCACGGGTGACGAGCTCGATCTTCTCGACGATCGGGGTGTGCACCGGGAAGGTACGCTCGACGCCGACCGAGAAGGAGACCTTGCGGACCGTGAAGGTCTCGCGGACACCGGCGCCCTGACGGCGGATGACTACGCCCTTGAACTGCTGCACACGGGAGCGGTTGCCCTCGATGACGCGGACGTGGACGTTGACGGTGTCACCCGGGCGGAAGGCCGGGATGTCGCTGCGCAGCGACGCGCTGTCGACGGAGTCGAGCAGGTGAGACATTTCGTCTGCTTTCTTCGCTGATGCCACAGGTCATCAACGGGAGCTAGTTTTCCAAGAGGGTGCTGCCGCGTCGGGGCGGACGTCGTGTCCCCCTGTGGCAGGGGCGCCCGGTCTACGCAGACAACAGCGGCCTATTCTTCCACGGCCTCTGGTCTGCGCCAAAATCGACCACCGGGTTCCGGCTGCCAGCCCAGGATCGAGAGCATTTCACGGTCCTTCTTGTCGAAGGCGGAAGGGTCGCAACGCTCGATGAGGTCGGGCCGGTTCGCCGCCGTACGACGCAGGGCCTCGTCGCGGCGCCAGCGGGCGATCTTCCCGTGGTGGCCGCTGACCAGCACTCCGGGGATCTCACGGCCGCGCCACGCCGGGGGCTTGGTGTAGACGGGCCCCTCCAGGAGGTTGGCCATGGCGCCGGGGGCGAACGAGTCGTCCCGGTGGGACTCGGCGTTGCCGAGAACACCCGGCAGCAGTCGCGCCACGGCCTCCGTGACGACGAGTACGGCGGCCTCTCCGCCGGCGAGTACATAGTCGCCGATGGACACCTCGTAGACAGGCATCCGGGTCGCGTATTCGTCGATGACCCTACGGTCGATGCCCTCGTAGCGGGCGGGCGTGAAGACCAGCCAGGGGCGCTCGGAGAGCTCGACGGCGAGTTCCTGGGTGAAGGGGCGTCCGCTCGGCGTGGGCACGACCAGGACGGGCCCATGCGAGCCGGTCTCGTAGCCGTCGGCCAGGACGGAGTCCAGGGCGTCCCCCCAGGGCTCGGTCTTCATCACCATGCCGGGGCCACCACCGTACGGGGTGTCGTCGACCGTGTTGTGGCGGTCGTACGTCCACTCCCGAAGATCATGCACATGCACATTCAGCTGCCCACGCGCGCGTGCCTTGCCGACGAGCGAGACGTTGAGGGGTTCCAGGTACTCGGGGAAGATCGTGACGACGTCGAGCCGCATCAGACGTCTGCCCCCGAGGAGTCCTCGTCGTCCTTGACGGAGGCGTTCTCCGTGTCCCTGGAGGAGACGATTTCCGCCCGGTCGTCGATCAGGCCCGGCGGCGGGTCGATGACGGCCCGCTGCTCCTCCAGGTCGATCTCGGTGACGATCTCCTCGACGAACGGGATCATGACCTCACTCCCGTCGGGCCGCTCGACCACGAACAGGTCCTGCGAGGGCAGGTGGGAGATCTCCGTGATCCGCCCGACCTCCACCCCGTCCTTGGTGACCACGTCCAGGTCCATCAACTGGTGGTCGTAGTACTCGTCCGGGTCCTCGGGCTGCTGGTCCGGGTCCACCTCGGCGATCAGGAGGGTGTTGCGCAGCGCCTCGGCGGCGTTCCGGTCGCGTACGCCTGCGAAGCGCAGCAGCAGACGGCCGCTGTGCACCCGGCCGGTCTCGATGGTCAGCGGTCCGACGGAGGCCGGATCGGTGAGCAGGACGGCGCCGGGCCCGAGCCTGAGTTCCGGCTCGTCCGTACGGACCTCCACGGTGACCTCGCCCTTGATGCCGTGGGCGCGGCCGACGCGAGCGACTACCAGCTGCACTGTGCTTGATCTCCTGTCGATGTGCCTACGGCATGGGTTCGTAGACGACTACGGGCCGGGGACGGCTCGAAAGCCCTCCCCGGCCCGAGCCGGTGCTGCCTGTTACGTCAGCGGACGTGGTCCACGTCGACGAGGTCGACGCGGACACCTCGGCCGCCGATGGCACCCACGACGGTCCGCAGAGCGCGGGCGGTACGGCCGTTGCGGCCGATCACCTTGCCGAGGTCGTCGGGGTGCACCCGGACCTCGAGAACGCGCCCACGGCGCAGGTCGCGCGAAGCGACCTGCACATCGTCGGGGTTGTCGACAATGCCCTTCACGAGGTGCTCGAGAGCCTCCTCGAGCATGCTCAGGCCTCGGTCGACTCAGACGAAGAAGACGCGGCCGGGGCCTCGTCCTTCTTCTCAGCCTTCTTCTTCTGGGTGATGGCCTCACCCTTGCCCTCGTCGTCGCCGCCCAGGGCGTCGAACGACGGGCGCGTCGCCTTCGGCTCGGCAACGAGCAGCGGAGCAGGGGCGGGCTCGCCCTTGAACTTCTGCCAGTCGCCGGTCAGCTTCAGGATGGCGAGAACGGGCTCGGTCGGCTGCGCGCCGACACCCAGCCAGTACTGCGCACGGTCCGAGTCGACCTCGATGCGCGAGGGGTTCTGCACCGGGTGGTACAGACCGATCTCCTCGATGGCCCGACCATCACGGCGGGTACGGGAGTCGGCGACGACGATGCGGTAGTGAGGCGAACGGATCTTGCCCAGACGCTTCAGCTTGATCTTGACTGCCACGGAAGTGGTGTCTCCTGGTCTTGACGTGGTTGGGCACGGCGAGATGGCCGCGTGGGGTTGCGGTACCCGAGTGCCCGATGGACGCGTCAGCCGGAGGAGAGAGGGGTCCTGTGCGGCTGTCGAGTACAGCTAGCCATTGTGCCACACCCTGGCGGGTCGCCTTCACGGGGCAGCGTGCGGTGACCCCCGGCGCCGGATGCACGGCACCGGGGGTCACCGCCGAGGTCGGCAGCGCGCCCGGCTCGGACCGGGTGCCGCCGTGCGGGGCTGACTCCGACTGAGTACGGCTGCCACGAGCAGCCGTCCGCTCAGCTCGCCGCGGCGCCCACGACCTCGGGGATGCGGAACGGTTTCCCGCATCCTCCGCACACGATCGGCGCCTGCGCCAGCACGGACGGGACGACCCGTACGTTGCGGCCGCAGTCGCAGACCGCCTTGACGCGGACGCCTCCCCCGGAGGAGCCGTGCCGGGCGGCCGGGCCCCGGAACGAGCGGGCCGTGTCCGCGGCGGTCGCGGCGGTGTGTGCCTTGAGGGCGCGCTGCAGCCGCTCGATCGTCGGGCGGTAGCGCCGCTTCGCCTCGGGGTTGAGCGTGACCAGGGAGAAGCCACTGCTGGGGTGCGGTTCCTCCGGGTGGTCGAGGCCCAGCTCTTCGGCGATGGCGAGGAATCTGCGGTTGTGGTACCGGCCGGCGCGCGAAGTGTCGCGGACTCCGCGGGCGGCTGCGATGCCATGGACTGCCTCATGCAGCAGTCGTTCGAAGGAGAGTTCGTGCCCGCAGGCGGACGACGACTCTCCGATCAGGGACTCTGGCGCGGCAAGATCGGGCAGTTCGGGGTGGTGCCGCTGAATGTCGGCCCACGCCCCTGCCAGCTCTGCGGCGAGAACAGGTGGTGTCGTGCTCACGTAATGACAACGAGCCGGGGGGCCTCTGTGTTCCTATTCCGGGGCATCCCAAATAATTTGCACGTACCCGTCAGTTGCCGCTGATGCGTCCGGACGAGGGCGGGTGCGCTGATCTGCGGAGAAGCCTCACAGCTCACACCAAGCTGGTACGTAGTAACGCGTACGCCCCGGCGCGTAGACGGTGTCCGCACGCCGGGGCCCCTGTGGTCATCAGATGCGCAAGAGGCGTTTCGGCCTCGCTGGCGGCCTACTCAGTAAGCGCGCGCGACGACCGCGACGTTACCGGGTGCGTCGTCGGTGTCGGGCACCGACCCGTCCTCGGCGACCAGACACCGTACGGACACGGAGTGCTCGGCGAGCTCGGCCTCGCCCTCTTCCCCGAGGTCGGCCCACGGAATGCGCGCCCAGCCGCCGGCGGCGGCCGTCTCGACGGCCTCCTGGATCGTCGACACCTCCGAAGTGCGGGACTCCCGGCGCTCACGCGACTGCTTCAGAAGCAGCGCCTGGTCCTCTTCGAGGACGGTGGGGAGAAGTTCCACCAGAGCGTCGATGGCGACCGGCTCCTTGCCGCCGGGGATACGGCGAACCAGCATCGCGGTGCCGTTCTCCAGGTCACGGGGCCCGACCTCGACGCGGACGGGGACGCCCTTGAGCTCCCAGTCGACGGCGCGCCGCCCGAACGGGACGTCGGTGCGGTCGTCCACGTGGACGCGTACACCCGCCCCCTTCAACCGGTCGCCGATTTCGCGGACCTTGGCCAGAACCGCATCGTCGCCCTTGATCGCGAGGACGACGGCCTGGATCTGCGCGAGCCGCGGCGGGACGCGCAGTCCGTTGTCGTCGCCGTGCATCATCACCAGGGCGCCGATCATGCGGGTCGTCGAGCCCCAGGAGGTCTGCCAGACCAGCTCCTGCTTGCCTTCCTTCGACAGGTACTGGGTGTTGAAGGCCTTGGCGAAGTTCTGGCCCAGCTCATGGCTGGTGGCCATCTGGAGGGCCTTGCCGTCGCCCATCATGCCTTCGAGCGTGAGGGTGTTGATGGCACCCGCGAAGCGCTCCTTGGCGGTCTTGCGGCCGGGGACGACATCCATGCCGAGAACGTTCAGCATGAAGTCCTCGTACACCTGGCGGTGGATGTGCGCGGCGAAGTCGCGGGCGTCCTCGTACGTGGCGTGCGCGGTGTGGCCCTCCTGCCAGAGGAACTCGGACGTGCGCAGGAAGAGGCGGGGCCGCAGCTCCCAACGGACCACGTTCGCCCACTGGTTGATCAGAAGCGGCAGGTCGCGGTAGCTCTGCACCCACTTCGAGAAGTAGTCGTTGATGATCATCTCGGAGGTGGGGCGAACAACCACGGGCTCCTCGAGCTCCTTGCCGCCGCCGTGCGTGACCACCGCGAGCTCCGGTGCGAAGCCCTCGACGTGGTCGGCCTCCTTGGTGAGGTACGACTGCGGGATCAGCAACGGGAAGTACGCGTTCTGGGTACCCGTCTCCTTGATGCGGGCGTCCATCTCCGCCTGCATCCGCTCCCACAGCCCGTACCCGTACGGTCGGATGACCATGGAGCCGCGCACCGGTCCGTTGTCGGCCAGCTCGGCCTTGGCGATCAGATCCTGGTACCAGCGCGGGAAGTCGTCCGCCTGGGGGGTGAGAACGGGTGCCTTTGCCATGGCGCGATGGTACGGGCACACGTTGCGGGCATGTGAATTCTTGTGCCGCGCGCGGACAGCGCGCAAGCAGCGCGCCACAACCCCTGGACGGCGCGACGAGTGCGGAGTTACCTGACATACGGGGGAAGAGCGAGCGCACTGCACGGGGGCAAGGGAAACGGGGCGCAGCGGCAACTCTCGGCGGATTGGGGCGCTTTCGATGACACCTACGCTCGTGCGGCATCACCTACCTCACGCGGCCGCGCCGCCCCGGGTGGATCCGTGTGCACGCGCGCGTGACTGGGCCGAGATCCAGGAGCGGATGCTGGTGCCGCTCTACGAAGCCGTCTACGAGCGGCTGGAAGTGGGCGCCGGGACACGGGTCCTCGGCCTGCGGTGCGGTACGGGGCTGGCCCTTCTGATGGCGGCCTCCCGGGGAGCGGCGGTGACCGGCGTCGACTCCTCTTCGCCCGAACGCGTGGCACTCGCGCGGGAACGGTTACTGCCGGACGGGTGGGGCACACGCGCGCGTGCCGACGCCCGGATCGTGGAGGGGTCCCCCTCGGACCTCGTCGACCCGGCGGCGGTCGCGTACACGCTGGTGACCGCGTTCGAGCCGATCGGGTGCGCGCCGGGGGACGCCGAGGAACTCGGGGAGCTGCTGTCGGCAGCCACTCCGCTTGCCGAGCGGGGGGCGGCCGTGGTGCTGGTCGGATGGGGGCCGCCCGAGCGGTGTGCCACGTCCGCGGTGCTGCCGGGCGAGGGGTGCGGGCAGGCTCCTCGCCGGGACGACCTGGAGGAGGTCGCCGAGCGGGCCGGGCTCCGGCCGGACGGGTCCGGGCGGGTGGCGTGTCCCTTCGGGTACGCGGACGTGGAGAGCGCGGTGCGGGGGTTGTTGTCGACCGGGCTGTTCGACGCGGCGGTCGGTGCGACGGATGTGGTGCAGGTCGGCAAGGAGCTGACGGAGGCGCTGCATCCGTATCAGCGCGCGGACGGCACGGTGTGGATGCCGAACGTGTTCCGGTACCTGATCGCGCGCACGGGCTGAGGGCGCGGGGAACTGCCTCACGCCTCCTCCTTCTTCACGCGCGTCACGCCGGCGATCCGGTATGCCTGTGCCTCCTCCAGCGTCTCGTTCGCGAGGAGGGCCTCCGCGAGGGCGTTCAGTTGGTCCCGGTGGTCGCGGAGCTTCTGGCACGCCTCCTCGTAGCACTCGTCGACGATGCGCCGCATCTCGTGGTCGATGGCGTCGAGGGTGGCGGGCGCGGCGGCGAGGCCGTAGGCCTGCTGGGCGTCGTTCGGGAGGGCGGAGAGGCGGCCGACCCGCTCGCTCATGCCCCAGCGGGCGACCATGCCGCGAACGACGTTGGTGACCTGCTCGAGGTCGTTCTCGGAGCCGGTCGTGACGACTCCGTAGACGACGTGTTCGGCGGCCATGCCCCCCAGGGCACCGATAATCCGACCGCGCAGGTACTCCTCGGTGTACGAGTACCGGTCGGTGTCCGGTGTCGAGAGCGTGACGCCCAGCGCGCGCCCGCGCGGGACGATGGTGATCTTGCGAACCGGGTCGGCACCTGGCTGCAGCATGCCGAGAAGGGCGTGGCCGCTCTCGTGGTACGCGGTCCGGCGGCGCTCCTCGTAGGGCATCACCAGGGAACGCTCCGCACCGAGCTGCACCTTCTCCAGCGCCTCGGAGAGGTCCGGCGGCGCCACCTCGTCCTGCTTGCGCTTGACGGCGAGCAGCGCCGCCTCGTTGGCGAGGTTGGCCAGATCCGCACCGGTCATGCCCGGCGTCGTGCGGGCCACCTGGGCCAGGTCCACTTCCGGGGACAGCGGGATCTTGCGGGTGTGGATCCGCAGGATCGCCTCACGGCCACGGCGGTCGGGGGGCGCGACGTTGACGATCCGGTCGAAGCGGCCGGGGCGGGTCAGCGCCGGGTCCAGGATGTCCGCACGGTTCGTCGCCGCGATGACGATGACGCCCTCGAAGCCCGAGAAGCCGTCCATCTCGGTGAGGATCTGGTTCAGGGTCTGCTCGCGCTCGTCGTGGCCGCCCATCGCCGAGCCGCCGGCCCGGGACCGCCCGATGGTGTCGATCTCATCGATGAAGATGATCGAAGGGGCCACTTTTCGGGCCTCGGCGAAGAGTTCCCGGACCCGGGACGCACCCACGCCCACGATCATCTCGATGAACTCCGATGCCGAGGCCGAGAAGAACGGAACGCCCGCCTCCCCCGCCACGGCACGCGCGAGCAGGGTCTTTCCCGTGCCGGGCGCACCCGCGAGGAGCACACCGCGCGGCATCTTCGCGCCCATCCTGCGGTACGCGTCCGGATTCTTGAGGAAGTCGACGATGTCGTTCAGTTCGCCCTCGACCTCGTCGATTCCGGCCACGTCGGCGAAGGTCGTGCGCTGGGCGCCGGGCTGCAGTTCGACCGGTTTCGGGGGCGCCTTGCGGCCGAGCATGCCGCCCGGGCCGCCGATGCCCGCCCGCAGCCGCCGGGCGAAGAACATCCACAGCAGTACCAGGATCACGATCGGGGCCAGGGAGATCAGCAGGTTGGAGAGGAAGCTGCGCTGCTGGACCACCGGTGAGGCGGTCACCGTGACGTGGTGCGTCTCCAGGTTCTGCCAGAGCTTGTCGTCCGCGAAGGACGGGCGCTGGGTCTTGAACTTGGTGTACTTCGCGCCGCCGTCCGGATTGGCCTGGGCCGTCTTGAGCTGGCCCTGGATCGCGTCGCCCTTGGAGTAGATCTTGGTGATGTTGTCGTTGTCGACCTGCTTGCTGAACTCCGTGTACGAGATCGTCGGCTCGGTGCCCTCGTTGAAGAAGGACAGCACCAGAAGGGCGATCACGAACACGACCAGGACGGCGACGACGAGGCCGATCCAGCCACCGGGCATCTTCCTTCGGCCGGAGGGCGGACCGGTCGAGTCCGGTGGCGTTCCCTCGGTACGCCACGGCTGGTCAGGGTCCTTGCGCGGCGGCACAGGGTTGCTCATATTAGGACGTTACGACACGAAATACTCGCCAGCATGCGCAGAAAATGCCACTGGGGGCGCCCCTCCAGCGAGGGGCGCCCCCAGTGGCGTACGAGAACGACCCCGTACGGAAGGCCTTGTACGGAAGACCCGTACGGAAACGAACCGTCAGCCCATGAACTTCTTGAACTCGTCCGGCAGCTCGAAGTCCTCGGCCTGCTGCCCGGCCGGCAGACCGAAGGCGCCGCCCGGCTGAGCACCGGCCTCACGGCGCGCCGCGGCCTCTTCCTCCTGCTGCTTGCGCTTCATCGGGTTGCCGGAACGCTGCTTGCCCTTGGCCACCTTCTGCTTCTTCTTGGCGCGGCCGGGGCCGCCACCCATGCCCGGCATCCCGGGCATCCCGGGCATGCCGCCGCCCTGGGCCATGCGGGACATCATCTTGCGGGCCTCGAAGAAGCGCTCGACCAGGTTCTTGACCGCGCTGACCTCGACACCCGAGCCCTTGGCGATACGGGCGCGGCGCGAGCCGTTGATGATCGTCGGCTCCTGGCGCTCGCCCGGCGTCATCGACTTGATGATGGCGGCCGTGCGGTCGACGTCGCGCTCGTCGAGGTTGTTGATCTGGTCCTTGATCTGGCCCATGCCCGGGAGCATGCCGAGCAGCTTGCTGATGCTGCCCATCTTCCTGACCTGCTCCATCTGGGCCAGGAAGTCGTCCAGGGTGAAGTCCTGGCCCTTCTTGGACGCCAGCTTGGAGGCCATCTTCTCGGCCTCTTCTTGGCTGAACGTCTTCTCCGCCTGCTCGATCAGGGTGAGCAGGTCACCCATGTCGAGGATGCGGGAGGCCATCCGGTCCGGGTGGAAGGCGTCGAAGTCGTCGAGCTTCTCGCCGTTCGACGCGAACATGATCGGCTTGCCGGTGACCGAGGCGATGGAGAGCGCGGCACCACCGCGGGCGTCACCGTCGAGCTTCGACAGGACGACGCCGTCGAAGCCGACGCCGTCACGGAAGGCCTCGGCGGTGTTGACCGCGTCCTGGCCGATCATCGCGTCGACGACGAAGAGGATCTCGTCCGGGGAGACGACGTCGCGGATGTCCGCGGCCTGCTTCATCATCTCCTGGTCGATGCCGAGGCGGCCGGCGGTGTCCACGATCACGATGTCGTGGACCTTGGTCTTCGCGAACTCCATGGAGTCCTTGGCGACCTTGACCGGGTCACCGACGCCGTTGCCCGGCTCGGGAGCGTAGACGGCCACACCGGCGCGCTCGGCGACGACGCTGAGCTGGTTCACGGCGTTCGGGCGCTGCAGGTCGGCGGCGACCAGCAGCGGGGAGTGGCCCTGGTCCTTGAGCCACTTGCCGAGCTTTCCGGCGAGCGTGGTCTTACCGGCACCCTGCAGACCCGCGAGCATGATCACGGTGGGCGGGTTCTTGGCGAACCGCAGGCGGCGGGTCTCGCCGCCGAGGATCGTGACGAGCTCGTCGTTCACGATCTTCAGGACCTGCTGGGCAGGGTTCAGCGCCTTGGAGACCTCGGAGCCGAGGGCGCGCTCCTTGACGTTCTTGATGAAGGTCCGCACGACCGGCAGGGCCACATCGGCTTCGAGGAGCGCGATGCGGATCTCGCGGGCCGTGGCGTCGATGTCCGCCTCGGAGAGCCGGCCTTTCCCGCGGAGGTTTTTGAAAGTCGCGCTCAGGCGGTCTGAGAGGGTATCGAACACGGTGGCGTCGGTCCTCGGAGTCGGGGGCGGTTTGGGTTGCCCTCCAGGGTATCTGCCCGAAAAGGGTTGGTGGCCCCTGCCCGGTGTGAATACCCGACAGGGACCGCACTCGATGGACGGAGAGAAGACCGCGAGGTCACTCCCGCGGCATCTGCCACGAGGTCATCCCCGCAGCATCTCCTCCAGCCCACGCGCCACCGAGACCGCCTCCTCCGCCGGCAGGGGCGCACCCTTGGGGCCGGTCACGTAGAAGGCGTCCACGGCGTTGGCGCCGAGGGTGGAGACATGCATGCTGCGCACCCATACGCTCGCCTCCTCCAGGGCCCGGCCGATGCGGTGCAACAGACCGGGAGCGTCGTGGGCGCGGACCTCGATGACCGTCGCGTGGCGGGAGGCGGCTGAGGCGACCGTCACCCGGGGCGGCGGCGCGATCGTGCCCCGGCGGCGCGGGTAGGCGGCGTCGCGCTCGGCGAGCCGGGCCGCGATGTCCAGGGAGCCGTCCAGGGCGCGCACGAGGTCGGCGCGCAGCCGGGCGGCCTGCGGCAGGGAGCCGTACTCGGCGGCGACCCGCCAGTTGAGCAGCAGCACCGAGCCCTCGACGCCGTCGGGCAGGTCCAGGGCGCGCAGCTCGGCCGTGCGCACCGTCAGGCGGTGCATCGCGAGGACACCGGCGACCGCGGGGAGCACTCCGGGCTGGTCGGGTACGGCGATGAGCAGTTCCACGCCCAGGGGCTCTGGATCGCCGGTGGGCTCCTCCTCGGTGGGCGGTTCGGTCTGCGCGCGCAGTGCCAGTACGGGGCCGCCGGTGCGGAACGCCTCGATGGCGAGCCGCTCCTGCTCGGCGGTGGGCGCGGCGGCCTCCGGCTCGTCGGGGGCGTCTCCGGCGAGTACGGCGGCGACCCGTTTGACCAGGTCGGCGACGAGGGATCCGCGCCAGGAGGACCAGGCCGCGGGCCCGGTGGCCAGCGCGTCCGCCTCGGTGAGAGCGTGCAGCAGTTCGAGGGTGCCCTGCGATCCGACGGCCTCGGCGACCGACCGGACGGTCGCCGGGTCCTCCAGGTCGCGTCGGGTCGCGGTGTCGATGAGCAGCAGGTGGTGGCGTACGAGGGTGGCGAGCACCGCCACGTCGGCGCGGTCGAAGCCGATGCGGGCGGCCACGTCCCGGGCGATGATCTCGCCGGCGACGGAGTGGTCGCCGGGCCAGCCCTTGCCGATGTCGTGCAGCAGGGCGGAGACGAGCAGGAGGTCGGGGCGGCCCACGCGGCGGGCCAGTTCGGATGCGCGGACGGCCGTCTCGATGAGATGGCGGTCGACGGTCCAGATGTGTACGGCGTTGCGCTGCGGGCGGCAGCGCACCCGCTCCCAGTCCGGCAGGAGCCGGGTGATCAGGCCCTCGGCCTCCAGTGCCTCCCAGACCTCGATGGTCGGGCGGCCCGAGCCGAGCAGCGTGACGAGCTGTTCCCGGGCCTCGGCGGGCCAGGGTGTGGGCAGTGGACGCGCGACGGCGGCCATGCGCCGTACGGCGTGCAGGGAGAGCGGGAGCCCGGCCTGCGCGGCGGCGGCCGCGGCACGCAGCGGGAGTACGGGGTCGCGCTCGGGGCGCGCGGCGCGGGCGAGTACCACCTCGCCGTCCATCTCGACCACACCCTCGGCGAGCGGTGAGCGCTCCACGGCGGGCTTGGCACCGCCGCCGAGCATGGCGCGCAGCCGTGGCCGCACCGCGCGCGACTTGAGCACGCGCCCCACCTCGCGCCAGGTGACGTCGCTGGCGTACGACACGACGCGCGCGGCCTCGTACACCTGGCGCAGGAGGGTGTCGGCGTCCAGGAGTCCGAGTTCGGCGGCTACCTGGTCCTGCTCCTGGAGCGCGAGGCGGTCGGTGGCGCGGCCGGTGGTCAGGTGGAGGGCGTCACGGACGTCCAGGAGCCTGCGACGGGCGTCCGCGAGGCCCTCACGGGGCGCGTCCGCGAGCCAGGAGGCGGCGACGGCACGCAGGGCGGTGGCGTCGCGCAGGCCGCCGCGAGCCTCCTTCAGGTCCGGTTCCAGGAGGTACTGCAGCTCGCCCTGGCGCTCGGCGCGCTCGGCGCACAGCTCCTGGAGTTCGGGGAGACGTTTCGGCGCCTGGTTGCGCCAGTCGGCGAGGACGGCCGTACGCAATCCGGCGGTGAGGCCGAGGTCGCCCGCGATGTGGCGGGCGTCCAGCAGGCCGAGCTGCACCTTGAGGTCCCCGCCCGCGGTCTTGCGTGCCTCCCCGGGCGTACGCACCGAGTGGTCGAGGGCCAGGCCGAGGTCCCAGATGGGGTACCAGATGCGGTCGGCGAGGGCGGCGACCGCGCTGGAGTCTGCGCCGTCGTGCAGGAGCAGCAGGTCGAGATCGCTGCGTGGGGAGAGTTCGCCGCGGCCGTAGCCGCCGACGGCGACGAGTGAGACGCCGCGCAGACCCTCGGCGCCGGCGCTGAACAAGCCGGTCAGCCACTCGTCCGTGAGTTCGGCGAGGGCAGCACGGCGCGGCGGCCCGGACTGCGCCCCCTCCTGGAGGAGGCGCAGCCGGGCCGCCGCGTAGCCGCTGGGTCCCGAGTCCTCTGCTTCCGTACGCATGCCCGTACTCGTCACCCAGTGGCTCCTGTTCTTTTCTTTGTTTAGAGCGCGTCCGGGCCGCGCTCGCCGGTCCGGACCCGGACGGCCGTCTCGACCGGGATGGACCACACCTTGCCGTCACCGATCTTGCCGGTGCGGGCCGCCTTCACGACGACGTCGATCAGCTGTTCGGCATCGTCGTCCTCGGCCAGCACCTCGATACGGATCTTGGGGACCAGGTCGACGGTGTACTCGGCACCACGGTAGACCTCGGTGTGTCCCCGCTGCCGACCGTAGCCGCTGGCCTCCGTGACCGTGAGACCGTGCACCCCGAAGGCCTGCAGGGCCTCCTTGATCTCGTCGAGCCGGTGGGGCTTCACGACGGCGGTGATGAGCTTCATGCGTCCACCTTCTTGCTCTCCGTACCCGCGAGGGCGGAAACCGAGCCGCCGACGATGCCGCCGCCCGCTCCACTGAAGTCGTATGCGGTCTCGGCGTGCTCCGCCTGGTCGATGCCGGCGATCTCCTCGTCCTCGGTGACCCGCATGCCCATCGTCTTGTCGATGATGAAGGCGAGGATCGCGGAGACGACCAGGGAGTAGCCGAGGACGGCGAAGACACCGGCGCACTGCTTCCAGAACTGGGTGAGGCCGCCGCCGTAGAAGAGGCCCTCGACGGTGGACTGGCCCTTGCCGCTGGCGAAGAAGCCGATCAGCAGGGAGCCGATGACACCGCCGACGAGGTGCACGCCGACCACGTCGAGGGAGTCGTCGTAGCCGAACTTGTACTTGAGGCCGACGGCCATGGCGCACACGACACCGGCGATGGCACCGACGGCGATCGCGCCGAGCGGGGAGACCGCGCCACCGGACGGGGTGATGGCGACCAGACCGGCGACCGCGCCGGAGGCGGCGCCCAGCGTGGTGAACGCGCCGTGGCGGATCTTCTCGTAGATGAGCCAGGCCAGCATGGCGGCCGCGGTGGCGACCTGCGTGTTGACGAACATCAGCGCGCCGACGCCGTCGTCGTTACCGAGCCACGAACCGGCGTTGAATCCGAACCAGCCGAACCACAGCAGACCGGAGCCGAGCATCACCAGCGGGAGGCTGTGCGGACGCATCGGGTCCTTCTTGAAGCCGACGCGCTTGCCGATGACCAGGATCACGCCGAGCGCCGCGGCACCCGCGTTGATGTGGACCGCCGTACCACCGGCGAAGTCGATCACGCCGAGGTCGAATGCCCAGCCGCCGGTGCCCCAGACCCAGTGGGCGACCGGGAAGTAGACGACCGTGGCCCACAGCGCGATGAACAGCGACCACGCCGTGAACTTCACCCGGTCCGCCAGCGCACCGCTTATCAGCGCGGGCGTGATGATGGCGAACATCAGCTGGAAGACCATGAAGACGAAGATCGGGATGGTGTAGCCCGGCCACAGCTCCGTCAGGCCGATGTTGCTGAGGCCGACCCAGTCCGAGGTCCAGCCGATGAACGAACCCTTGTCCGTGCCGAAGGCGAGCGAGAAGCCGTACAGCACCCACAGGATCGTGATGATCCCCATGCTGATGAAGCTCATCATCAGCATGTTCAGGGTGCTCTTGACACGGACCATGCCTCCGTAGAAGAAGGCGAGGCCGGGGGTCATGATCAGCACCAGGGCGGAAGCGATGAGCATGAACCCGGTGTTGGCGGCCGAGAGCTTGGGAGCTTCTGCGGCTAGCGTGATGGCTGGTGCCATCGGCGTCTCCTCGTCGTTGGTACGGCCCCGTGCGGGCGAAGCCTGAGCGGTCATGAGGGGTGGGCCGGTTATGCGCCATGAGATTGACGCAGCGCGGTTTCCGTCGACGCCCCTCGATGTTTCGCCGCAGTGACGAAGGCACCTCGTGTGTTACGCCTCCATGAACTGGCTGATACCGGGCGGAGCGATCGTTATCGTGGCGCAACCTTCCCAGAAGGCAAACAAACCGGCCACGGCCGGTCGTCCGATGACCTGGCATGGGGGAGCCGAGTCGGGCGGTTCGGGACGACCGGCCGTGGCCGGGGTACTGGGATCGGACCGCTTCCGCGGCCCGCGCTCAGACCGCTTCCGCGGTCTCGGGAAGGTCGACGGCGAGCTGCTCGGTGAGGTCCACGACCTCGGCGAGGTCACCGAAGTCGCGGACGGCCGTGTCGACCGTCTTTCGGATACGAGTGTTGACGCGCTCGGAGCGCACCTTCTTGGCGATCGCCATCGCGTCCTTGGCCAATACCGCACTCTGCTCGGGCTCGCGCCGCAGCAGGTGCACGGTGGCCATGCCGATGAGATTGAGTGCGTACGAACGCTGGTGCTCGCCGTCCTTGGCGAAGAGGTCGACGGCCTGCTGCATCAGGGGCTCGGCGAGCGAGGCGTACGTGGGGCTGCGGCCCGCGACGTAGGCCAGGTCGCGGTAGGAGTGCGAGTTCTCGCCGTGCAGCTCGGCCAGCGAGAAGAAGCGGATCCAGTCGGGGTCCGGGTCGTCCCACTCGTGAACGTCCTCGAAGCTGTCCTCGGCCATCCGGACGGCCCGCTTGCACTTTCCGGGCTGGCCCATGTTCGCGTAGGCGCGGGCCTCCATCGCATACAGCATGGACTGGGTGCGCGGGCTCGCGCAGTCACGGCTCCCGTACTGGGCCAGATGGATGAGTTCGAGCGCGTCGTCGGGCCGGCCGAGGTGGATCATCTGGCGGCTCATGCTGGAGAGGATGTACGAGCCCAGCGGCTTGTCGCCCCCCTCTTTGGCGGCGTGCAGGGCGAGCACGAAGTACTTCTGCGCGGTGGGCTGCAGCCCCACGTCGTAGCTCATCCAGCCCGCCAGCTCGGCCAGCTCGGCGGCGACCTTGAACAGGCGTTTGCTGGTCGCCCCGGGCTGCGGCTCCTGGAGCAGGTCGGTCACCTCGTGCAGCTGGCCGACGACCGCCTTGCGGCGCAGACCGCCGCCGCACTGGGCGTCCCACTGGCGGAACATCACCGTGGTGGACTCCAGGAGGTCCAGCTCGGGCTGGGAGAGCCGGCCGGGGCGGCGCGCGGCGGCCGGGGACTCCGGCTCCTCCTGGGGCGCGGCGGGCGAGGGCACCAGCCAGCGCTGCATGGGCTCGATGAGGGCGGGGCCCGCGGCGAGGGCCAGCGAACTGCCGAGGAAGCCGCGCCGCGCCAGCATCAGGTCACTGCGCGAGTACTCGCTGATCAGCGCCACGGTCTGCGGGCCGGTCCAGGGCAGGTCGACACCCGACACGGACGGTGACTGGTGGGCGGCGCGCAGGCCGAGGTCCTCGACGGCGACCACACAGCCGAACCGCTCGGAGAACAGCTCGGACAGGATCCGCGGAATCGGCTCGCGCGGATTCTCGCCGTCCAGCCAGCGGCGCACCCGGGAGGTGTCCGTGGAGATGTGATTGGCCCCCAACTGGCGGGCCCTTCGGTTCACTTGCCGCGCCAGCTCGCCCTTCGACCAGCCACTGCGCACGAACCACGAGCCCAACAGCTCATTCGGGCGCTTGTCAGCGTTCGTACCGCTTCCGCCGTTGCCGCCCACTGGAACGCCCCCATCCCTGAGACCACTTGTACGCTGCGTGCGCCAAGCCCTATCAGAATGCCGGTAAATACAGCCGCACGTCCGGCAGTTCTCACCCTTCGAACGGGAAGCCGAGTTGCCTCCGGCATACCCACGAGTGCATACGTCCCCAGGACTCGTGCACTCAAAGTAATCCTACGATCACGCGTCCAACCATGGCGATCCCGGAAACGCCACCATTCGCCACCCCTTCGAATGAACTCCTGATCGCCTGTACGCGATTCACTTGACATAGGACAGCCAGAAGTGGCGCTGCGATGCATTCGGGGGCGCACGCCGCCGGGTCACCACCCGGGACGCTTCCGGGCGCCGCCGGGATCGCGTCGCCAAGCACGTGACATCCGGGGACGGGAACACACTGAGTAATGTTCCGCGTTCATGGCGTAACCGTCGGTGCGTCGGACCCGTTGGAGGGGGCATGGGCTTCACGATCGGCAGCAGTCGGGGGATGCGCGAAAGCCGGCCCGGCACCCGTCGCCGCGGCCGCTCGTCGGAGTGCACCGCAGTGGCCGAGTTCACCGGGCTGTGGGGCTGGGACGTGATCCCCGGCGCCCGGGCCGCCGCGGGCGCGTGCTCCTGTGGCAAGGCCGGCTGCCCCGAGCCGGGGGCGCATCCGCTGGACTTCGCACCGGTGCTCGAAGCGGGCGCCACGCTCGACGAGGTCTCCGAGATCTGGGGCGAGTTCCCGGGTGCCGCGGTGATGCTCCCGGTCGGCCGCGCGTTCGACGTCATCGAGGTCGCCGAGGCCGCCGGTCGCCGCGCGCTCGTCCGTCTGGAGCGGATGGGACTGCCCACCGGGCCGGTCACCGCGACCCCGGACGGCCGCGCCCACTTCCTCGTCGCCCCCGGCGCCGCGGCCGAGCTCCCCGAGCTGCTCTACCGGATGGGCTGGGACGACGCCTCCCTCGACCTGCACGGCCTCGGCCCCGGTACGTACGTCACCGCCCCGCCCTCCGACCGCGCCGGCCTCGGTCCGGTCCGCTGGCTGCGCTCCCCCGCCCTGGATTCGGCGACGAAGCCGCCGCAGGCACGGTTGCTGCTGGGGACGCTGGCGTACGTGGCGCACCGGTCGCGCGCGTAGCGACAACGCCGTACACAGCAAAGCGTCCGCCCCCGAACTGCACCGCGGGGGCGGACGCTTCCTGAACCACCTACCGACTTCGGGAGGTGGGGGTCACTCTCCGATAAGGGCGTCAACGAACGCCTCCGGCTCGAACGGCGCCAGATCGTCCGCGCCCTCGCCCAGACCCACCAGCTTGACCGGCACTCCCAGATCGCGCTGGACCGCGATCACGATGCCGCCCTTCGCGGTGCCGTCGAGCTTGGTCAGCACGATGCCGGTGATGTCGACGACCTCGGCGAAGACGCGGGCCTGCACCAGACCGTTCTGGCCGGTCGTGGCGTCGAGGACGAGCAGCACCTCGTCGAGCGGGGCGTGCTTCTCGACGACACGCTTGACCTTGCCGAGCTCGTCCATGAGCCCGGTCTTGGTATGAAGTCGTCCGGCGGTGTCGATGAGGACGACGTCGGCGCCCTCCTCGATGCCCTCCTTGACCGCGTCGAAGGCGATCGAGGCGGGGTCGCCGCCCTCGGGGCCCCGCACGGTACGGGCGCCTACGCGCTCACCCCAGGTCTGCAGCTGGTCGGCGGCGGCGGCACGGAAGGTGTCGGCGGCGCCGAGCACCACGTTCTTGCCGTCGGCGACGAGTACGCGGGCGAGCTTGCCGGTGGTGGTGGTCTTCCCGGTGCCGTTGACACCGACGACCATCACGATGCCCGGGGTGTCGAGGTTCGAGTCGGTCTTGACCGTCCGGTCGAACTCGGGGACGAGGAGCTGCAGCAGTTCCTCGCGCAGCAGGGTGCGCAGCTCGTCGGGCGTCCGCGTACCGAGCACCTTCACGCGCTCGCGCAGCCGCTCGACCAGCTCCTGGGTGGGCTGCACGCCGACGTCGGCGGTCAGCAGCGTGTCCTCGATCTCCTCCCAGGTGTCCTCGTCGAGGTGCTCGCGCGAGAGGAGCGTGAGCAGCCCCTTGCCGAGCGCGTTCTGCGAGCGGGAGAGGCGGGCACGCAGCCGCACCAGACGCCCGGCGGTCGGCTCCGGGATCTCGATCGCGGGGGCTTCGACAACGGGTGCGGGTTCCTCGACGACGACCGGCCCTGCCGAGCCGTCCGGGAGATCCACCTCCTCTATCGTCCGGCGATCTTCGTCGTGCGGGGTCTCGGCCTCGTCGCCGATGTGCGGCTCGGCCGGAGGGGCGGTGATGTCGGGCGTGGTGGGGGGCGCCGGGGGCAGCGGCTTCTTACGGCGACTGCCGATGACGAGCCCGCCGAGTGCGCCGATCACGACCACGGCGATGACTACAGCAAGGATGACGGTTTCCATAACAAGCCCAGTATGGCGTGACCACCCGCTCGACCGTTCGTTGTCCGCGTAGGGCTGCATGTCCTACGGGTCGGGCTGGCCCGCCGCCCGACCTCGCGTCGGCCGGGAAGCCCCTCAGGGGTGGAGTCACAACGCGTCCAGTGTGCGAAAGGACGCGTCGAGTGCGCGCAGCGTACCCAGGGCGTGTCACGGCCCATACCGTGGACCGTGACACGCCCTCGCCGCCGACATCGACGTGTCGCCGACCATGGGTGCGACGTCGGCCGTCTCCTTCGGACTCAATTTCTGGCAGGCCCTGGCGGTCGGCCTCGCGGCGCCGGTCGTGTCGTACGGCCTGGTGGGTCTGGTCGGCATCGCGGGCAAGCGGGGCGGCGCTCCCGGCATGACCTTGCCCCGCGCGGTCTTCGGCCGGCGCGGAAACCTCCTGCCGGGTTCGCTGCCGGCCCTCGTGGTCACGACGTTCGCGATCTCGGGCCTCGGCATCAGCACCGTCCGGACGTGCAGCACATGGGTGACGTGCCTCTGCGGCGGCTCTCCCTGCTCGTCCTCGGCCATCTGGTCGCTGACATGGACAGGGGCAGGGTGTTCGGGCAGCCCGCCGGCCCGGCATCCCTGATGATCACGGGGGTCGCACTGATCGCGGCGGCGGCATCAGCTGGGCACCGTCGGCGCCGGACTTCACGCGCTGTCCGCCGCGGACGGCCTCGTCGGCGGCGATCGTGCGCAATTCGCTGGGCGGCGCCGGCATCGTCGTATTCCCTCTGATCCTGATGGGCGCGGTGATGGCGGTCTCGACGCCGGACCTGGCCTCGGCCGCCGACCCGGTCTCCTTCCTCGGCACGATCCTGCCGCTGTGGATCGCGGTGCCCTACCTGCTCATCGCCCTGGTCGGCATGCTGCTGATCAACGCGATGTCGATGTACTCGGCGGGCTTCACCGCGCAGACCCTCGGCATCAGGGTGTCGCGGCACCGGGCGGTCGCGGTCAGCCCCGTGATCTCACTGGTCCTCGGCGGTGTCCTGATGCTGGTGGCGACCTCCTTCATGGGCTCGTTCATCGCGTTCCTGTCGCTGCTCGCGGACGCTTTCTCGGCCTGGGTCGGCGTCCTCGGCGCGGACATGCTGCGCCGCGAGGCGTACGACGCCGGGGCCCTGCTCGACACCACGCGCACCAGCGCCTTCTGGTACCGGGGCGGCTTCGGCCCGGCCGCGGTCGCCGCGTGGGCGCTCGGGCTCGGCTCGGGCCTGCTGTTCAGCACGTCCGGCTGGTTCACGGGTCCGCTGGCGTCGAACAACCCCGTCGGCGAGTACGGCCTCGGCCGGTTGGCGACCATCGCCGTCTCCTTCCTGCTGTACGTGGTGCCGCCGAAGCCCGCGGTGGCGCCCGCGGCGCAGCCCGCGAAAGGGTCCGCGACTATGGTTGTCTGACGTACCGTCAGCTACCGTCCCCCTCCACACCGAAGGGGGGCTTCCATGCCCGTAACCGTCGTGCGCTTCAACCTCGTCGACCCCGCCGCCACCCCCGCGTCGCTGAGTGCCCGCTACAAGGCGGCCATCGAGATGGCCGCCTACGCCGACGACCGCGGCATCACCACCGTGCAGACCGAGGAACACCACGGCGTCGCCAACAACTGGCTGCCCTCGCCGTTCGCGTTCGCGGGCGCGGTCTTCGGAGCGACCCGGCATCTCGCGGTCACCGTCTCCGCCGTCATCGGCCCGCTGCACGATCCGCTGCGCCTCGCCGAGGACATCGCCGTGCTCGACCTGCTCAGCGGCGGCCGCCTCGTCACCGTCGCGGGCATCGGCTACCGGCCCGAGGAGTACGCCCTCTTCGACGTCGACTGGAAGCGGCGCGGGGCGCTCCAGGACGAGCTCCTGGAGACGGTGCTGAAGGCGTGGACCGGCGAGGAGTTCACCTACCGGGACCGTACGGTACGGGTCACACCGCGCCCGTTCTCCGATCCGCACCCGCTACTGCTGGTCGGCGGCTCGTCCAGGGCCGCGGCCCGGCGCGCCGCCCGGCTCGGGCTCCCCTTCTTCCCCAGCGCGCACCTCCCCGAGCTTGAGGCGTACTACAAGGAGCGGCTCGTCGAGTACGGCACCGAGGGCTGGACCATGATGCCCGCCGCCGAGACCCCCCTGCTGCACATCGCCGAGGACCCGGACCGGGCGTGGGCCGAGTACGGCGGGCACTTCCTGCACGAGGCACGGACGTACGCCTCCTGGCAGTCCGGTGACATCCGCTCGGCCGTGAAGTCGGCTGCCACGACGGTCGAGGAACTGCGCGCGGAGGGCGTGTACCGGATCCTGACGCCCGACCAGTGCGTGGCGCAGGGTCTCGACAATCACGTGCTGCACCCGCTGTCCGGCGGGATGCCGATCGACGAGGGCTGGCGCAGCCTGCACCTGTTCTGCGAAGACGTACTGCCCCGGCTCGGGGATTGAGCCGGGGCAGTACGTCTTACGGGTACGAGGAGAGGGGCAGCGGGGACTTGGCCCTTCTCCTCGAGTCTCGGGGCCTCTTCAGGAGGCTCAGCCCATCTCCTCCAGCGTCTTGCCCTTGGTCTCCTTGACGTACTTGAGCACGAAGGGGATGGAGAGCGCGGCGAAGATCGTGTAGATCACGTAGGTCGCGGAGAGGTTCCAGTCGGCCAGCGACGGGAAGCTCGCGGTGATGGCCCAGTTGGCGATCCACTGCGCGGAGGCGGCGACGCCGAGGGCGGCGGCGCGGATCCGGTTCGGGAACATCTCGCCGAGGAAGACCCAGACCACGACACCCCAGGACAGGGCGAAGAAGAGGACGAAGACATGCGCGGCGATGAGGGCGACCCAGCCCTGTGTCGCCGGCAGCTTGCCGTCGACGAGGTCGTACGAGAAGGCCCAGGCCTCGAGTCCGAGACCGATGACCATACCGACGGAACCGATGAGGGCCAGCGGCTTACGGCCGATCCGGTCCACGAAGATCATCGCGATCACGGTGCCGATGATGTTGATGATCGACGTCGTGAACGAGTAGAAGAACGACTCCGAGGGGTCGACGCCTACCGACTGCCACAGCGTCGAGGAGTAGTAGAACGCGACGTTGATGCCGACGAACTGCTGGAAGACCGAGAGGCCGATGCCGACCCAGACGATCGGCTTGAAGAAGAAGCTGCCGCCGAGCAGGTCCTTGAAGGTCGACTTGTGCTCGCTCTTCATGGCGTGCTCGATCTCGGCGACGCGGGCCTTCAGGTCGATCTTGTCGCCCTCGACCTCCTTGAGCACCTCACGGGCGCGGTCTTCCTTGCCCACGGAGATCAGGAAGCGCGGCGACTCGGGGATCGCGAAGGAGAGCAGACCGTAGAGGACGGCCGGGATGACCATGACGCCGAGCATGACCTGCCAGGCCTCGACGCCCATGAGCTTGCCGCGCTGGTCGCCGCCGGCGGCGTTCAGGATGCCCCAGTTGACCAGCTGCGAGATGGCGATGCCGATGACGATCGCGGCCTGCTGGAAGGAGCCCAGGCGTCCGCGGTACGCGGCCGGGGAGACTTCGGCGATGTAGGCGGGGCCGATGACGGAGGCCATACCGATCGCGAATCCGCCGATGATGCGCCAGAAGGCGAGGTCCCACAGCGCGAACGGCAGCGCGGAACCGACGGCGCTGACCGTGAAGAGGACGGCGGAGATCTGCATGCATCGGATGCGGCCGATGCGGTCGGCTATGCGGCCCGCGGTCGCGGCACCGATGGCGCAGCCGATCAGCGCGATGGCGATGACCTGGGCCAGGGTTGCCGAGCCGATGTCGTAGCGGCTCCGGATGGCCTCGACGGCACCGTTGATCACGGCGCTGTCGTAACCGAAGAGGAAGCCGCCCATTGCGGCCGCCGCCGCGATGAAGATGACATGCCCGAGATGTTCGGGGTGAGCCGTCCTGGCTCCTGATTGGGGTGCCTGCGCGGTGCTGGTCACGTGTAACTCCTCGGGCCACCCGGCCTCGCTGCCGGGGGTGTGGGGGCAAGCCCTTCGGTGGTGGTACCAGTGGCGCACAACTTCACGCCTGCCACCACCTGAAGGTAAAAGCAACGTTGCAGAGACTATGCCTTCAAGTTTCGAAGTCAACAGTTCCGTAGCTGTGAATTTTTCGCACCCAAGCGGTCATCGCGCATTCACTACTTGAACTCAACTAGAAGCCCAGGTCATGACCGGTGTGCGCTACACGCATCTAGTGCAGCCGCTGACTGATGACCTTCGACACACCGTCGCCCTGCATGGAGACGCCGTACAACGCGTCGGCGACCTCCATCGTCCGCTTCTGGTGCGTGATCACGATCAGCTGCGAGGCCTCCTGCAGCTCCTGCATGATCCGGATCAGCCGCTGCAGGTTGGTGTCATCGAGCGCCGCCTCCACCTCGTCCATCACATAGAACGGACTGGGCCGCGCCTTGAAGATCGACACAAGGAGTGCGACGGCGGTGAGAGACCTCTCCCCACCGGACAGCAGGGACAGCCGCTTCACCTTCTTGCCGGGGGGCCGCGCCTCGACGTCCACACCCGTGGTGAGCATGTTGTCCGGGTCGGTCAGGATCAGCCGCCCGTCCCCTCCCGGGAACAGCCTGCTGAAGACACCCTCGAACTCACGTGCAGTGTCCCGGTACGCCTCGGTGAAGACCTGTTCGACACGCTCGTCGACCTCCTTCACCACCTGCAGCAGATCGGCCCGCGTCTTCTTGAGGTCCTCCAGCTGCTCGCTGAGGAACTTGTGACGCTCCTCCAACGCGGCGAACTCCTCCAACGCCAGCGGATTGACCTTCCCCAGCTGCGCGTAGGCCCGCTCGGCCGACTTGAGCCGTCGCTCCTGCTCAGCGCGGTGGAAGGGCCGGGGCTGGTTGCGCGGGTGCTCCGGATCCTCGGGCAGTTCCTCGCCCTCGGCGGGGAGCGAGGGCGGCACGAGCTGGTCCGGACCGTAGTCCGCGACAAGCCCCGCCGGTTCGACACCGAGCTCCTCCAGCGCCTTCGTCTCCAGCTGCTCTATCCGCAGCCGCTTCTCGGCACCGAGTACCTCGCCGCGGTGAACCGAATCCGTGAGTTTGTCGAGCTCCGCCTTGAGATCGCGGCCTTCGTTGCGGGCGGCGACGAGGTCCTGCTCACGGCGGGCCTTGGCCGTGTCGGCGGCGGTGCGCTCCTCCTCCGCCCGGCGCAGCGACACTTCGACGTGCGCGAGGAGTTGCCGCGCTCCGGAGGCGACGGCCTCGGCGACCGCCGCCTCGTGCCGCAGCCGCGCCCGCCGCTGCTCCGCACGCGCGCGTGCCTCACGTTCCGCCCGCGCGGCCCGGTCGAGCCCGTCGGCCCGTCCCGCGAGCCCCTTCACCCGCTCCTCGTGCGTGCGCACCTGGAGGCGGGCCTCCATCTCGGTCTGCCGCGCGTTCGCGCCGTCCGCGGCGAGCCGATCCCGTACGGCCGTGTCGGGCTCCTCCTCGACGGGCATCTCCTCGGCCACGGCGAGCCGCTCGGCCAGCTCCTCTGCCTCCTCCACGGCCCGGTCGAGCGCCTCCTGCGCCCGCGCCGCGGCGGCGGTGCTCCGCTCGGCCTCCCCGGCCGCGCCGCGCGCCTGCCCGGCCAGCCGCCCCAACTGCTGCGCCACGGACGACTTCTCACGCTCGGCGGCCCGCCGCCGCTCCCCCAGCTCCTCGACGAGCGCGGCCCGCTCCCCCCGCTCCTCTGCGGCCCGGTGCTGCGCCGCGCCGAGTTCCTCGCACCGCACGGCGAGCTCCTCGAGCTCGGCAGCCGCCTCGTCGACGGACGCCTGCACTTCGAGAAGGCTGGGCGCCCCGGCGGACCCACCGTGCGCGAAGTGCGCTCCGAGCAGGTCCCCCTCCGCGGTGACCGCGGTCAACTCCGGCCGTGCGTAGACCAGGTCCTCGGCGTCCTCGAGGGTGCCGACCACGACGATCCCGCGCAGCAGCCGCCGTACGGCGGGCATGAGCTCGGCGGGACCACGGACGAGGTCGGCGGCGTACGGCGGCCCGGTGGGGGCCGTCTGCGGCGCTACGTCACCGGGGGTGGCGTTCGGAGTCAGGGCCCCGGAGGCGGCTCTTGCGGTTGTGTCGCCCAGAGAGGCCGCGGAGGGTCCCGCGCCGCCGGACGCGTCATGCCCGTCGGGGTGACCGCCGAGGGGCACCGCACCGGAAGCGTCGTCAGCCGCCGCCCGGTGCTGCCCGGTGCCGTCGGTGCCCTTGGTCTCGCGTGCCCCCGCCTCCTCCGGAGCCCCGGCCAGCAGCAGGGCGGCGCGGCCCGCGTCCTGCTTGCGCAGCAGGCGGATGGCTTCGGCGGCCGAGGCGGGAGTGGTGACCGCGATGGCGTCCGCCGCGGCACCGAAGGCGGCGGCGAGCGCGACCTCGTGGCCGGGGGTGACGGACAGCAGCTCGGCGGCGGGGCCGAGGAGCCCCGTGAGGCGGTCCCTGGCCCCCAGGAGCGCCCCCGTGCCGTCCTTGCGGCGCAGACCGAGGGCGAGAGCCTCGTGGCGGGCCTGGGTGGCGGCGCGCCTGCGTTCGGCCGCCGTGGCCGCCTCACGGGCGGCGCTCAGCGCGGCCTCCGCCTCGGACAGCGCCCGCTTGGCCGCCTCGTGCCGCTCCGTCAGTTCCGCGTCGCCCGCGTCCAGGCCGTCGACCTCGGCCTTCAGCTGCTCGTACTCCTCCTGCGCGGCGAACGCCCGCTCCTGGGCCTCGTCACGGGCGACGGCGAGCCGGTCGATCTCGGCCTGGGCGGAGGCGGCCCGTGAACGGGCGGCGTTGACCTGGCCGTTGAGGCGGGCCAGGCCCTCGCGGCGGTCGGCGATGGCGCGGGCCACATCCTTGAGGCGGCGCTCCTCGACGGCGAGCTCGCGCTCCAGTTCGGCCCGGTGCGCGACCGTGTCCTCCAGGGCGTGCTCGGCCGCCTCCAGGGCCGCTTCGAGCTCGGCCTCCTGCTCACGGATCCGCGCCGCCTCGCGCTCCATGTCCTCGGGGTCGCGCCCACGCCGCTCCTCGGCGGGCGCCGAAGTGGCGCTCTTCACCCGCGCGTCGGCCAGCGAGATCGTGCCGCGCACCCGCTCGGCGAGCTGCGAGAGCTCGTACCAGCTCTGCTGGGCGCGCTGGAGCCGGGGCGTGAGCTGCCGGACCTCGTCCTCCAGGAGGGCCTCCCGCTGGAGCGCCTTCTTCAGTTCGGCCTCGGCGGTTTCCTTGCGTTGCTTGAGCGCGGCCTCGTCGGCGATCTCGGACCGGAGCGCCTGCCGCAGTCGTACGAGATCGTCGGCGAGGAGGCGCAGGCGGGCGTCGCGCAGGTCGGCCTGGATGACGGCGGCGCGACGGGCGACGGCGGCCTGCCGGCCCAGCGGCTTGAGCTGGCGGCGCAGTTCGTCGGTGAGGTCCTGGACGCGGGCCAGGTTCGCCTGCATCGCGTCCAGTTTCCGCAGCGCCTTCTCCTTGCGCTTGCGGTGCTTGAGGACGCCCGCCGCCTCCTCGATGAACGCGCGCCGGCCCATCGGGTCGGCGTGCAGGACGGAGTCGAGCTGGCCCTGACCGACGATGACGTGCATCTCGCGGCCGATGCCGGAGTCGGACAGCAGTTCCTGGATGTCGAGGAGACGGCAGGTGTCACCGTTGATCTGGTACTCGCTGCCGCCGTTGCGGAACATGATCCGCGTGATGGTGACCTCGGCGTACTCGATGGGCAGCGCCCCGTCGGAGTTGTCGATGGTCAGGGACACCTCGGCCCGGCCGAGAGGCGGCCGCCCGGTGGTGCCGGCAAAGATGACGTCCTCCATCTTGCCGCCGCGCAGCGACTTGGCCCCCTGCTCACCCATGACCCAGCTCAGGGCGTCCACGACATTGGACTTGCCCGAACCATTGGGGCCCACGACGCAGGTGATGCCCGGCTCGAACCGCAGCGTGGTCGCCGAGGCGAACGACTTGAACCCGCGCAGGGTCAGGGCCTTGAGGTGCACGCCGCCGGACTCTACCTTTCGGGCCGGTCTCACTCCATGAACCCACGGTTTCACCCATGAACGTGCAGGGCACACCAGACGTTAAAGAGTGGGGGGGCACGCGGGGGAAAGAAGAAGGGACGCCGAAGAGGCGTCCCTTGCAATTCTGACAGCTGACAACTTAGCGGTTGACACGGGCAGCCCAACCACTGCTGTCGTAGTGCGGTGCAGTGGTCAGGTGAGCGCAGGCTCCGCCTGGGGTACGTCGATGCTCTCGAGAAGCGAGTCGTGAGAAGCGGCAGCCGCGAGCGCGTCGTTCTCGGCCTGAATCCGTACGAGCTCGGATTCGAGGTCCTGTACACGCTGCTGGAGCCGTCGCATCTCGGCGATGAGTCGCGGGTCGGAACCGCCGACGTAACCGAGAAGCGCCTTTGCCATGATGGATGGTCCTCCACACTGAGTGACCGACCGAAGCGGTGTGGGTCGTGAGGGAATCGCACCCGCGATGCTTGACACTTACTAAATTTTTGCTGCGGTTCCACATGCCAAACAGCTAAGGTGCGCGGGGCTTTCAGCGTCTCACCAAAAAGTTTGACGGTCAACACGATCACGCCCCGTATTGGCGGGCAACCCACTGTCGCGCGGCCCTTCGGACGGCTGCGCTGCGACTCCTGCGGGGCCCGGGGGCGTGGAGATCATCCTTCTCTGCGGAGCCTGCCACGCCGAGCCGTTCTTGGCAACCACCAGGTCATTTCTGCTTCTGGCAGGTGCCGGTGGCATGCCATACCGCTTCCGCCAGGGGTGTTGCGCACGTCGCCGTCACCGGATCGCGAAGCCGTCGTAGATCCCCCGGGGCGTGTCCCAGATCTCAGTGACTCCGTCCACACGCCCGGGTGTGTCGTCCCCCTGGAGCCAGTCGAGCAGACCCTGGCATCCGGCCTGGGTTCCTTCCGCGACCACCTGGACCCGTCCGTCGTCCAAATTGAGAGCAAAGCCACTCAGCCCGCCGATCTCCAGCGCCTTGGCCCGCGTGAACCAGCGGAAACCCACACCTTGGACACGTCCGCGCACCCAGACGACCAGCCGTACAACCTCGTTCATGGGTGCACGCTAACCGGACAAAGTCTCTCGCAGCACTTCCTCCCCTCCCGCCATGCGGTACCGTCCCGACCCAATGAGTCTCATATGAAACTCACTCTTTCGAGTGAGGGACGCTGACCAGGAACGAGGAAGGCCAGGAGATGGGACGCCACGGACGCTCCGCCGCCGGTCGCGCCGCCACGGGCCGCACCACCGGGGTCACGGAGAACCACGGACCCGTTACGGAAAGTTACGGCCCGGAGAACCTGTACGGCTACGCCGCCGTCGCCGACCTCCCGCCGACCGCCGCCGCCCGCTCGCACCGCAAGCGGAAGACCGCGACGCCGGTACGCACGGGTCTGCTCGGCGTCTCCGCGGCCGTGGCACTGGGCACCGTGGCCGTCGCCTCCGGCGTGCTGCCCGGTACCGAGAACTACTCGCTCGGTGGTGGCAGCAACAACTCCGACAACGTGCAGGCAGTGGGGTCCCCGTCCAGCCAGGAGACCCAGCAGGGCGGTACGTCGGGCAGCGCGAGCGCGGACGGCCGCGAAGGCACGTCGACGAGCCGTGACGCCGACCGCACCGCGTCGCCCTCGGCATCCGCATCGGCCGCCCCTTCGACCTCGCCGGCCGCGCCGACGACGGCGCCCTCCCAGGAGCCCACCACCACCAAGCCGGGCAAGTCCGCCCACGCGAAGAAGCCCGCGACTCCGCCCGGCCAGGCCTCGAAGACGAAGGTGCCCACGACCACCGCCCCGGTCGACGTCTCCGCCCAAACTGCGGCCGAGACCGAGGTGCTCAAGCTGGTCAACGACGAGCGGGCCAAGGTCGGCTGCAGTCCGGTGGCGGCGAACAGCGCCCTGTCCGACCTCGCCCAGGCCTTCAGCGAGGACATGGCCACGCGCGACTTCTTCGACCACACCGACCCGAGCGGGCTCAGCCCCTGGGACCGGGCGGCCAAGGCCGGGATCACCAGCCTCGGCGGCGAGAACATAGCCCGCGGCCAGGCCGACGCCGCCGCCGTCATGGACGCCTGGATGAACAGCCCCGGCCACCGCGCCAACATCCTGAACTGCGACTTCAAGACCCTGGGCGTGGGTGTGCACCTCGGCACCGGCGGCCCCTGGTGGACGCAGGACTTCGGCTACTAGCCGACGACCCACCCCCCACTACAAGACGAAGCCGCGCCCCTCGCTGAACGATGGGGCGCGGCATTGTCGTGCGGGTGCGTAAACGATTGCGTAAACGCTTACGCAAACCTTTGCGCGGCCCCGCACAAGCGTTTACGCAAACGATTGCGCAAGCGTTTACGCAGCCGCCTCGGCCACCGCCGCGCGCCCCAGCGCGAACACCCGCGCCGCCTCCGTGACCCGGCGCCCGAGGTGTTCCGCCGTGGCGATGTCGGCCTTGTGAACCGTCTCCGGACCCTCGTCGACATTGGTCTGGGCGGCGGCGCCGGCGAAGACGCCGAGCCGGTTGAGGTCGTGTTCGGAGGCCGAGGAGCTGTTCCAGCCCGGGTGCAGACCGAGGTTGACCCAGTTCATGCCGTGCTGGGCGGCCAGGATCTGGAAGAACTGCAGGGTGTGCAGCTTGTCGCCGCTCTTGGAGCCGGAGTTGGTGAAACCGGCGGCCAGCTTGTCGTGCCAGTCCTGTCCGAACCAGCGCTTCGAGGACGCCTCGGCGAAGACGTGGAAGGCGCCGGAAGCGGTGCCCATATAGGTGGGCGAGCCGAACACGATCGCGTCCGAGGCGTCGAGCAGTTCCCACTGGGCGTCGGTGATCGAGTCGACGCTGATCAGGTGCACCTGGGCACCTGCCTCGACGGCACCGGAGCGAACGGCCTCGGCGAGGACGGCGGTGTGGCCGTAGCCGGAGTGGTAGGCGATGGAAACGACAGGGGTACTCGGGGTACTCACGATGGGGACTCCTCCAGGTGGTGACAACGAACCAAAGGAAAGCACTAACTTCTAGTTAGCGCAACTCTCTGGTTAGCGCTGCGCCGGAGTATGGTGAGCCCATGAAACCCAGCGTGCAGACCGCCGAGCGCGGTGAGTGTCAGGACCTCCCGTACGACGTGTTCGCACGCAGCTGCCCGTCCCGGGGCACGTTGGAGCACGTCACCGGACGCTGGGGATCGCTCACGCTCGGAGCGCTGCACGAGGGAACGTTCCGCTTCAACGAGCTGCGGCGCAGAGTCGACGGCGTCAGCGAGAAGATGCTCTCCCAGACACTGCACGCGCTGGAGCGTGACGGCTTGGTGCACCGCGAGGCGCAGCCCACGAACCCCCCGCGCGTCGACTACACCCTCACCCCGCTCGGTCGCGAGGTCTCCGAGCGCCTGCTGACCCTCATCCACTTCGTCGAGGGCCGCATGGACGATGTCCTGGCGGCTCGCGAGCGCTACGACGAGACCCGCGAGAGCTGATCCGGGCCTGCGGCCACGACAGGCCGAGCGGCTACGGCGTGACGCGCGGCGGACGCTGGCAGCGCGGGCAGAAGTAGCTGGACCGGTTCATCCAGGCGCGCCGCCGCATCGGTGTCCCGCACCGGCGGCAGGGCTCGCCCTCGCGGCCGTACGCGTCGAGCGAGCGGTCGAAGTAGCCGGACTCGCCGTTGACGTTGACGTACAGGCTGTCGAAGCTGGTGCCGCCGACGGCGAGGGCCTCGTTCATGACGTCGCGGATGTGGCCGAGGAGTTCGGCGGTGCGCGGCCGGGTGAAGCCGGCCACGGGACGTTCGTAGTGCAGTTTGGCGCGCCAGAGCGCCTCGTCCGCGTAGATGTTGCCGACCCCGCTGATCAGCGACTGGTCGAGCAGGGCGCGTTTGATCGTCGTACGCCGGGCGCGCAGGGCCGTGTGGAACGCGGCGTCGTCGAAGAGGGGGTCCAGCGGGTCGCGGGCGATGTGCGCGATGACGTCCGGCAGGCCGTCCGGGGTGTTCTCGTGGAGGGAGAGCCCGCCGAAGGTGCGCTGGTCGACGAAGCGCAGCTCGGTGCCCTCCGCCCCGGCGGGGGCGGGCGTCCGGGTGTCGTCGAAGCGGATGCGGATGCGCAGGTGCTTCTCGTCCGGGGCGTCCTCCGGCTGCACCAGGAGCTGGCCGCTCATGCCGAGGTGCGCGAGGACGGAGAACGGGGAGTCTTCGAGGGGCAGCCAGAGGTATTTGCCGCGGCGCATGGCCGGTCCTACGCGGTGGTCCGCGAGCGCCTTCGCGAACCCCTCGGGTCCGGCGAGATGCCGCCGTACGGCGCGCGGGTGCCGTACTTCGACCGAGGCCACGGTCCGCCCGCTGACCCACCGCGCCAGGCCGCGCCGCACGACTTCGACCTCGGGCAACTCGGGCACGGGACTCCTCCGTAGGGGCGGGCACGGGAACGACGCCCGAAGGTTACCTCGTGCTCGCGTCACCCGGACGGGGGTCCGGGACACACGGACACAAGACGCATCGGGCCCCTGTCGCGGCGCGTGCGCTGCGACAGGGGCCCGATGCTTACGAAGGTGCTACGAAGGAATCAGGCCGTGGCCGAGTCGCTCGTCGGAGCCGAGGGGGTGTCGGCGGTCCCCTCGGCGACCTTGGCAGCCTGCTCGGCGGCCTGGGCCGCTTCCTCGGCGGCCTGGGCCGACTTCGCTCGTTCGTCCGCGGCGGCGCGGATGGCACGCCACGCGGACTCCGCGGCCTGCTGCTCCGCTTCCTTCTTGCTGCGGCCGGTGCCGGTGCCGTACGAGACGCCTCCGACGCGGGCGGCAGCAGTAAAGGTCTTCTCGTGGTCCGGGCCGGTCTCCGAGACCAGGTACTCGGGAACGCCGAGCCCCTCGGTCGCGGTGAGTTCCTGGAGACTGGTCTTCCAGTCCAGGCCTGCGCCCAGATTCGAGGACTTCTCGATCAGTGGGTCGAAGAGCCGGTGGACGAGTTCGCCCGCCGCGTCCAGACCCTGGTCGAGATAGACCGCGCCGATCACCGCTTCAAGGGTGTCGGCGAGGATGGATGCCTTGTCCCGGCCTCCCGTGCCTTCCTCGCCCCGGCCGAGCCGGATGAAGGAGCCGAGTTCGAGGCCGCGGCCCACTTCCGCCAGCGCACGCGAGTTGACCACCGCGGCCCGCAACTTGGCCAGCTGGCCTTCGGGCAGGTCGGGGTGGGTGCGATACAGCGTGTCCGTGACCACGAGGCCGAGCACGGAGTCCCCGAGGAACTCCAGACGCTCGTTGGTCGGCAGACCGCCGTTCTCGTACGCGTAGGAACGGTGGGTCAGCGCACGCACCAGAAGGGCGGACTCGAGCTTGTACCCGAGCCGCCCTTCCAGAAGCGTGTGGGACGAGGCTGTGTTGTCCGCCTTTTTCTTGGCGTTTGAGTCCGCCTTGGCGTCAGACATCAGACCTCTCACCAGCCGCTCAGACCTCGAGGACCTGGCGCTTGTTGTAAGTGCCACAAGCCGGGCACGCGATGTGCTGCAGCTTGGGCTCGTGGCAGCGCTCGCACGCAACCAGGGTGGGGACCGCAGCCTTCCACTGCGACCGGCGGTGGCGCGTGTTGCTGCGCGACATCTTCCGCTTCGGAACAGCCACGGCTACTTCTCCTGCTTCTCGTCGACGTGCGCTGATGGAAGCGCGCCGCCGCTCAACTCGTCCTTCTCGCCGTCTCCGGATGAACCAGCGAGTCCCTGCAGTGCCGCCCAACGGATGTCGACGGCGTCGTGGTGGTGGTCCGGGTCGTCCGCGAGCCGGACTCCGCATTCGGAGCACAGGCCCAGGCAGTCGTCCTGGCACACCGGCTGCATCGGCAGTGCGAGCACCACCGCATCACGCAGCACGGGTTCGAGGTCGAACAGTCCGTCCTCGATGAAGAGCCTGTCCTCGTCTTCCTCGGCGTCGTCGGCCGGCTCCGCTTTGACACGGCCCCGGTCGTCGGCGTCAGGGTACGAGAACATCTCCTGGAAGTCCGCTGCGAGCTCCAGCTCGAGCGGCTCCAGACACCTTACGCACTCCCCCTCGGCCCGTGCACGGGCGGTGCCTGTGACAAGCACACCTTCCATGACCGACTCGAGCCGGAGCTCGAGCTCCATCGGGGCGCCTTCCGGCACTCCGATGACTCCCTGGATCCCGAGATCCTTGGGGGCGTCGATCGTGCGGGTCAAGCGCTGCAGCGCACCAGGACGCCGCCCCAGCTCGTGTGTGTCGAACACGAGAGGGTTGCGGTGGTCAAGGTGGGTGTTCAGAGCCGTTCCTGCTTTCGATCTTCGAAACTCGAGGGGTCGCCGCCCCTGATGTTCCCGGGCAGCAGTGATCGCGGACGTACACGCGACCGAAGAACCAGGATACTGGACCTTTCCCTCTCGGCCCAATCCGGTGCCCAGCCGGTACCCGGACAATGTCCGTCCGGTGTCCGTTCGGGGTCAGCGACCCTGTTCGTACGCCCGCAGCTGCTCGGCGCTGATCATGGTGGTGTCGAAGAGGCTGGTCTCGTCCAGGGCGTTCGCCATCGGGTCCAGCGCCCCCGGCTGCTGCTGCGGATAGGCCTGCTGCCCGCTCTGGTCGTACGCCGCCTGCTGGTCGTAGCCCTGCTGCTGCGGGTAGGCGGCGTACGGGTCGGCCTGCTGGTAGCCGTACGCGTCCTGCTGGGCGTACTGCTGCTGATAGCCGTAGGGGTCGGGCTGCTGCTGGTACGCGTAGGCGTCCTGCTGCTGTCCGTAGTTCGGCTGGGCCGGCACCTCGGGGGTCTGCACGGGCCGCTCGGGGGTCTGCGAGAGCTCGGCGAGGCCGGCCAGGTAGTCGGAGTCGCTGGTGTGATGGCCGGGCGTCCCGTCCTCCGCGAAGGTGCCCAGCTCGCCCAGGTCGTCACTGGCGATGCGGCCGTGCAGCTTCTGGCGACCCTTGCCGACGGCCTCCAGGGTCTTGGCGAGGACCGCCTCGAAGGCGCCGAGCTTGACGTCCACGTACACGTCGGCGTCCCGGCGCAGGGTCTCCGGGTCGTGGCTGCGCTCGGGAGCGTCCTCGTCCTCGTAGCCCTGCTCGTCGGTGCCGGGGCCGGTGCCGAGGAGCTTCTCGCGGCCGCGGCCGACGGAGCCGAGGGTCTTGGTGAGGACGACCTCGAAGTTAGCGAGCTTGGAGTCGACGTAGTCGTCGGCCTCCGCGCGGATCTCCTCGGCCTCCTGGCGGGCCTCGGCGAGGATGCGGTCCGCCTCGTTCTGGGAGCGGCGGGCGACCTCGGTGTCGGAGATCAGGGAGCCGCGCTGGGCGTGCGCCGACTCGATGATCCGCTCGGCCTCCTGGCGGGCCTGCTCGACCATCTGCTCGCGGCCGCCGATCAGCTCCTCGGCCTGCGCGAGGGAGCCGGGCAGCGCCTGGCGCACCTCTTCGAGCATCGAGAGGAGCTCGGCGCGGTTGACCACGCACGAGGCCGACATGGGCATGGAACGGGCGCTGCCGACCGCCGCGACGATCTCATCGAGCTTCTTCTGCACGTCCACCGTGTGCTCGCCACTCTCTACAGCTGTGATGGAGACGGACGGGTCGACTGTACGACCACTCCCACCCCGCCCGACACCTGGTGACGCACTGTCAGGGGCTCAGCTCTTTCCGAGCCGCCCCTTGAGCGCCTCCAGGACGACCTCCGGCACCAGGTGGGAGATGTCGCCGCCCCACTGGGCGACCTCCTTCACGAGCGAGGAGGAGAGGAAGCTGTAGGTGGGGCTGGTCGGGATGAACAGCGTCTCGACGCCCGAGAGGCCGTTGTTCATCTGGGCCATCTGGAGTTCGTAGTCGAAGTCGCTGACCGCGCGCAGGCCCTTCACGATGGCGGGGATGTCGCGCTGCTTGCAGAAGTCGACGAGGAGGCCGTGGTACGCCTCGACCTGGACGTTGCCGAACTCTGCGGTGACCTCACGGATCAGCTCGATCCGCTCGTCGACGGTGAACAGGCCCTGCTTCGACTGATTGATCATCACCACGACGTGCACGACGTCGTAGAGCCTGGAAGCGCGGGCGATGATGTCGAGGTGTCCATTGGTGATGGGGTCGAATGACCCCGGACAGACGGCGCGGCGCAACTGTGATCCCTCGCTCTCCGGTCCGGTCATCGTGCGTCTTCGCACGTAGAGGCGGCGCGACCGTACCAAAACGTCCCCTCGCCGTAACGACGGGCCCGGATCGCGTCGAAACCGTCCGGCCAGCCGAATTCGCCGCCTCTGGTGCTGCGCTCCACGGTGACGAGCGCTTCGTCCGCGAGCCAGCCCTGCGTCCGGAGTGTGAGCAGAATCTCGCGAAGATCGTCGTCGGAGACGGCGTACGGCGGGTCGAGGAAGACCAGGTCGTACGGATCCGTAGGCGCCGATCCCTGGACGATCTGCTCCGCTTTGCCCGATCTGACCTCGGCGCCGGGCAGGCCCAGCGTTTTCACGTTCTCGCGGATGATCCGGGCCGCGCGGGCGTCGGCCTCGACGAGGAGGGCGTGCCCGGCGCCGCGGCTGAGCGCCTCCAGGCCGACGGCGCCCGAGCCCGCGTACAGGTCGAGGACGCGCTCGCCCTCCAGCGGGCCGCCGAGCAGCGACTGCCAGGTGGAGAAGAGGCCCTCGCGCGCCCGGTCGGCGGTGGGGCGGGTGCCTGTGCCCGGCGGGACGGCCAGACGGCGTCCGCCGGCCCGGCCGGCGATCACGCGGGTCATGAGGGTCCTTTGCGCTGGAAGTGTGTCGGGGCCAGTCTCTCAGCCCTTGTCCAGGTACTGCTCGCGCTCCTCGTCGAGGAGCGCCTCCAGGGCCGTGCGCAGGCCGGGGAGGGCGGTGAGCTCGGGGTCGGCGGCGACGACCGCGGCGGCCTCCTCGCGGGCCTCGGCGATGATCTCCTCGTCCTCGATGACGGCGAGCATGCGCAGCGAGGAGCGGACGCCGGACTGGGCCTGGCCGAGCACGTCGCCCTCACGGCGCTGTTCGAGGTCGATGCGGGAGAGCTCGAAGCCGTCGAGCGTGGACGCCACCGCCGTCAGTCGCTGGCGGGCCGGGCTCGCCTCCGGCATCTCGGTGACCAGGAGGCACAGTCCGGCGGCGGAACCACGGCCGACGCGGCCGCGCAGCTGGTGGAGCTGGGACACGCCGAACCGGTCGGCATCCATGATCACCATGGCCGTGGCGTTCGGCACGTTCACCCCGACCTCGATCACCGTCGTGGCGACCAGGACGTCCGTCTCGCCCGCGGCGAAACGACGCATCACGGCGTCCTTGTCGTCGGGCTGCATACGGCCGTGCAGGACCTCGACCTTGAGTCCTTGGAGGGGTCCCTTGGCGAGCTGGTCGGCGACGTCGAGGACGGCGAGGGGCGGGCGCTTCTCGGCCTCGTCCTCGGGGGACTTCTTCTTGGCCTTCTTCGGGTCGGCAGGTTCATCGATGTCGTCGCCGATGCGCGGGCAGACCACGTACGCCTGATGGCCGTTCTCCACTTCTTCGCGCACGCGCTCCCACGCGCGCGTGAGGAAGTGCGGCTTGTCGGCGGCGGGGACGACATGGCTGGCGATCGGCGAACGCCCGGCGGGGAGCTGGTCGAGGACCGAGGTCTCCAGGTCGCCGAAGACGGTCATCGCGACCGTGCGTGGAATGGGCGTGGCGGTCATCACCAGGAGGTGCGGCGGCTGCTTGCCCTTGCCGCGCAGGGCGTCGCGCTGCTCGACACCGAAGCGGTGCTGCTCGTCCACCACGACCAGGCCCAGGTCGTGGAACTGCACCTTGTCCTCGATCAGCGCGTGGGTGCCGATCACGATCCCGGCCTCACCGGTGACCAGGTCGAGCAGCGCCTGCCGCCGCCCCGCCGCCCCCATGGACCCGGTGAGCAGCACGACCTTGGTGGAGTGCTCGGACCCGCCGAGCATGCCGCCCTCGGCCAGCTCGCCCATCATCTCGGTGATCGACCGGTGGTGCTGCTGGGCGAGCACCTCGGTCGGCGCGAGCATCGCGGCCTGCCCGCCCGCGTCGACGACGGCGAGCATGGCGCGCAGGGCGACCATCGTCTTCCCGGAACCGACTTCCCCCTGCAGCAGCCGGTGCATCGGGTGCTCGGTGGCGAGGTCGTCGAAGATCTCCTTGGAGACCTTCTGCTGGCCCTCGGTGAGAGTGAAGGGCAGCTTGGCGTCGAAGGCGGTCAGCAGCCCGTCCGGCTTGGGGAGACGGGCCATGGCGGGGAGTTGGGCGTCGGCGTGGCGGCGGCGGGCCAGGGCGACCTGGAGGACGAAGGCCTCGTCCCACTTGAGACGGGCTCGGGCGTCATGGATGTCCGCCTTGGTGTGCGGGCGGTGGATCTTCAGGAGGGCCTCGGGGAGGGAGACCAGGCCACGACCGTCCCGGAGGGAGTCCGGCAGCGGGTCGACGGCCTCCTGGGCGCTGAGCAGCACCGTCTGCACGGACTTGGCGATCTTCCAGGACTCCAGCTTGGCGGTGGCCGGGTAGATCGGAATGAGCGCGCCCGCCCAGGAGTCGACGGTCTCGGCGGCGTCGTCGCTGTCGGCGCGCAGCGGCTCGTACGCCGGATGGGCCAGCTGGAGGCGGTGGTTGAAGACGGAGACCTTGCCAGAGAACATCGCGCGGGTGCCGGGCAGCAGGTCCTTGTGGGGTTTGTGCACGCCGTTGCCGAAGAAGACCAGCTGGAGGCGGCCGCTGCCGTCGGTGATGGTCACTTCGAGGCGCTGGCCCTTGCCGCGGGGCGCCTTGGCGGAGGCGAAGGTGAGCAGGCGCGCGTCGGCGACCTGGGCGACCACCGTGACGTGCTCGTCCATGGGCAGGTCGGCGAGGTGGGTGAGCTGCCCGCGCTCCTCGTATCTGCGCGGGTAGTGGTGCAGCAGGTCGCCGACGGTGTGCAGGCCGAGGTGCTCGGCCATCACCTTCGCGGTGGGGGGACCGAGTACCTTCTTCAGTGGTTCATCGAGCGCGGGCACGAGATCCATTGCACACCACACCACTGACATTGCCGTATACGTCCCGGAAATCCGCTGGTCAGACGGCTCGTTCCGGGCCTAGGATGACGCGCTCCGGCCCTCTTCGCGGTCACCGTCCCCCGGGACCGCCCGACCCCGCGCCGTCGCACGTCCCCCCACCCTCGGCGCAGCGACGATGGACTCCCAGACCTCACAGTCATCACAGGCATCCCAGTCACCTCACACCTTCCAGGTCGACCTGCGTGGTCTGGTGGACCTGCTCTCCCATCACCTCTACTCCAGTCCCAAGGTCTACCTGCGCGAACTGCTGCAGAACGCCGTGGACGCGATCACCGCCCGACGGGCGGAGCAGCCGGACGCCCCGGCCGCCGTGCGCCTGTACGCCGAGGGCGGCACGCTGCGTGTGGAGGACTCCGGCATCGGGCTCACCGAATCCGACGTCCACAGCCTCCTCGCGACGATCGGCCGCAGTTCCAAGCGGGAGGACGGCCTGCAGGCGGCGCGCTCCGACTTCCTGGGGCAGTTCGGCATCGGGCTGCTGGCCTGTTTCGTGGTCGCCGAACGCATCCGCGTCGTCAGCCGCAGCGCGCGTACGCCCGAGGCGGCGCCCGTGGAGTGGACGGCGACCGACGACGGCTCGTACACCGTGCGCACGCTGCCGCACGAGGCCCGTCCTGAACCGGGCACCACCGTGCACCTGGTGGCGCGCGCCGGAGCCGGCGAATGGCTCACCGAGGAGCGGGTCCGCTCCCTGGCCCGGGACTTCGGCTCGCTGCTGCCGTACGACGTACGCGTCGGCGACGAGGCGATCGCGGACCTTCCGGCGCCCTGGGACCGCACCCATCCGAGCCCCGCCACCCGCAGGGTGGCCCTGGCCCGCCACTGCCACGACCTGTTCGGCTTCACACCACTGGACACGATCGACCTGAACGTGCCGCTCGCCGGAGTCCGCGGCGTGGCGTACGTCCTGCCGTCCGCGGTCAGCCCCGCTCAGCGCGCGAGCCATCGGGTGCACCTGAAGGGCATGCTGCTCACCGAGCGGGCCGAACAACTGTTGCCCGACTGGGCGTTCTTCGTGCGCTGCGTCCTGGACACGGACAGTCTGCGGCCCACCGCCTCGCGCGAGTCGCTGTACGAGGACGAGACCCTGGCGGCCGTACGCGAGGCCCTGGGCGAGCGCATCCGGTCGTGGCTGACGGGGCTCGCGGCGGGCGACCCGGAGCGTCTGGCGGCCTTCCTGTCGGTGCACCACCTGGGCGTGAAGTCCCTGGCGCGGCACGACAACGAGATGCTGCGCACGATGCTGCCGTGGCTGCCCTTCGAGACGACCGACGGACGGCTGTCCCTGGAGGAGTTCGCGCTGCGTCACCCGGTGGTGCACTTCACGCGGACCGTGGAGGAGTACCGGCAGGTCGCGCCCATCGCCTCCGCGCAGGGCATCGGCGTGATCAACGGCGGCTACACGTACGACACCGAGCTGGTGGAGGCGCTGCCGTCGGTGCGTCCGGGGACGGTCGTCTCGGAACTGGACGCCGACACCGTGACGGCGCACCTGGACGCCGTCGACCCGGCCGAGGAGCTGGCCCTCTCGGGCTTCCTGATGGCGGCCCGGGCCAAGCTCGACCCCTTGGGCTGCGACGTGGTGCTGCGCGCCTTCCACCCGCTCTCCGTGCCCGCCCTGCACCTGGACGACCGGGCGGCCCGCCACGAGCAGGCCCGCGCGGAGGCCGAGGAGCAGGCCGACGACCTGTGGGCGGGCATTCTCGGCTCGCTGCGCGGCAGCGCGCCCCGCGCCCGCCTGGTCCTCAACCACCTCAACCCACTGATCCGAAGGATCAGTTCACTGCGCGACCCGGAGCTGATGGGCACCGCCACGGAGTCCCTCTACGGACAGGCCCTCCTCATGGCGCAGCGCCCCCTGCGGCCCGCCGACTCCGCGCTCCTCAACCGCGCGTTCATCGGCCTCCTGGAGTGGGCCACCCACACCGAGCCCGGGAAGGACGACCTCCGATGAGCCAGGCCATGGGCATGGACTTCGACACCCTGCGCCAGGCGATGGCGGACAACCAGGAGCAGCCGGAGGGTCCCGCCCGCAACGCGCGCGCGGAGCAACTGCTCGTCGAGGCCGAGAAACTGAACATCCCGCTCGCCGTGATCGAGGCGCTCGGACACCAGCTGAAGGTCTACAACTACAGCTCCGAGAAGGACAAGATGTTCGTCCCCTTCGCGCGCCTGCTGCGCATGTGGGACGAGCGCCCCGAGGACTTCGACGAGTACGAGACCCACTCCCTGCACTGGGTCTTCAAGTGGATGTCGGCCGGCATGCTCGACCAGCCGCACATCCCGCTCGCCTCCATAGAGAAGTGGCTCGGCGAGATGGAGCACCGCTACCGGCTGGCCGGGCACTCCGAACGGGCCGTGCGCGGGGCCGAGTTCAGCGTCGCCGCGCACCTGGGCGACCTGGATCGCGCCGAGCGGGCGTACACCGCGTGGCTGGCCGCCGACCGGGACACCATGGCCGACTGCCACGCGTGCGAACTCCACAGCCAGGGGTGGTGGCGGGCGGAGCGCGACGCCGACGAGGAGGCGCTGGAACTGTGGCGCCCGGTCCTGGAGGGCGAGTACACCTGCGCCCACGAGCCGCACACCGTCCTGGCGTCCTCCCTGGTCCCCCTGCTGCGTCTGGGCCGCCTGGACGAGGCCCGTGCCCACCACCTGCGGGGCTTCCGGCTGGTTCGCCCCATGGAGAGCATGCGCGGCGCGTACGCGGACCACGTGGAGTTCTGCGCGCTCTCCGGCAACGAGGCGCGCGCCCTGGAGCTGCTCGCGGAGCGCCCCGCCTACTTCACCGACTCCGGGGACCCGCGCAGCAAGCTCGACTTCATGGCAGTGACGGCTCTCCTCATGGACCGCCTGACCGGGCTCGGTCTCGGCGATCAGCCGGTGCCGGGACCGGCCGGCCGGGAGTGGACCGCGAGCGGGCTCGCTGCCCACGCGCGCGGGCAGGCCCTTTCGCTGGCTGCGCTCTTCGACGCGCGTAACGGCACGTTGTACGTCAGTGAGCGGGCTCGTGGGCGGATGGATCAGCGGCCGTTGGTCGAGCGGTTGCCGCTGGGAGTGCGGTCCCGGTCCGCGCGACACTTGTCGCCTTCGGGCTCCGCTACAGGTTCGAGTTCCGCTTCGGCTTCGGCTTCGGCTTCGGCTTCGGCTTCGGCTTCGGCCCGATCGTCTGCCGCCTTCGTGGAGTCGGATGCCGGCTCGGACCCGTCCTCGCTCTCGGCGCTGCTCGCCGAGGCCCGGCGGCTGTCCGCGACCCGGAGCCCGGACGCCGTCGACGCCTGGGCGGCGGTCTCACGGGCCGCCGAGGGCCGGGAGCTGGACGTCCGCGACCGTGCGGAGATCGCCGACCACGCAGCGATGGAACGCGGTCCCGAGGGCATCGAACTCTTCCACGAGGCGGCCGGGCTCTACGCCGAGGCGGGCGACCCCGGCGAGGCGCTCGCGGCCCGTGCCCGTGCCGCGTACGTCCTCGCCCTCACCGGCGGACCCGAGGAGGCGCTCGCGACCGTCTCGGAGCTGTACGAGGGGGTGCTCGCCCTCCTCGCGGACGGCGGGACGGGGGTCTCCCAGGTGGCGTCCGTGCTGGTGGGGCGGGCGCGGATATTGATGCAGTTGGTGCAGGAGGGCGCGGACGAGGACGAGCCGGGGGCGACGGCATCCGGGACGGCCGGCTCCGGGACCGCCGATTCCGGGACCGCCGGGGACGAGGTCGTGGGCGCCGCCGAGGCGGCCGTGCGGGAGCTGCTGGCGCTGGCCGGGCCGCACATCTCGGACGTGCGGATGGCCTCGCGGGCCGCGGAGGCGCGGGCGATGCTCGGGGAGCTCGCGGCGCACGCCGGGGACGCCGAGGCCGCCGCGGAACTGCTCGGGCAGGCCTCGGAGGCGTTCGTGGCGGCCGGGTTGCCGTGGTTCGCCGTCGAGTACGAGTCCCGGCTCGCCGGGATCGCCCGGCACCTGGGCGACACGGAGGGGGCCGAGCGGGCCGCGCGCGCGGCGCTGGAGCACGGAGGGCCTCGCCTGGAGCCGATGGGGCACGCGCAGCTGCACCTGCAGCTCGCCGAGGTCCTGGGCGCCACCGGGCAGTTCGGGCCCGCATCGGAACACGCCCTGGAGGCCGCGCACTGGGCCGACGAGGCGGGCCAGGGGCCCACCCTCGGCGCCTGGGCCCGGCACCAGCTCGGCGGGTTCCTGCTCCGTCAGGAGCGGTGGGCCGAGGCCGCGGAGATCCTGGAGTCGGCGCTGCCCGACCTGACCACCGAGATGCACGGCGACGGTGCGATCGTGCAGACGCGGTGGTGGCTCGGCGACTGTCTCACCGAGCTCGGCGAACACCGTGCGGCGGCCGAGCACTGGTTGCGGGCCGCGGACATCGCCCGGCACTGGCCCGAGCAGCGTGACCACGCGATGCTCGCCCATCTCGCCGCCGAGGCGCTCGGCCACGCCGAACTGCCCGCGCAGGCCGAGCAGGCGTACGCGCGCGCCGGTGACCTGTGGCGTGCCGTCGGCAACGTCCACGGTCTGATCCGGTCGCTGCGGGCCCGGGCGTGGGTCGCGTTGCGTACGGACTCGGGGCCGGACGGGGCGCGGGAGTCGATGGCGGCGGCGGTGCGGGAGTGCGAGGACGGGCTTCTGGCGATGTCGTCCTCCGTCGGGGCCGAGGCTGTGGTGGGCTCCGATGCCGTGGAGGACTCCGATGCCGTGGAGGCCCGTCATCGCCTTGTCGCCGAACTCGGTCACACACATCGGCAGTTCGGTGACCTCGTCGCCCGTTCCGTTCCGGACGACGCGCGGGAGGCTCTGGCCCACTACACGCGGGCCATCTCCGTCTTCGCGTCCCTCGGCGACGACGCCCTCGACGCGCGCACCGGGGCCGAGCTCGCGGCGGGGTGGCTGGAGGCCGATCTGCTCCGGCCCGCGGCGGCGGCCGCACGCGCGCGTGCGGTGCTTTCCGCGTACGCGGGTGTGGACGGGGAGGCCGCGGAGGCACGTCGGGCCGAGGCAGAGAACATGCTGGGCGTGATGGAGCAGCAGCGGGACCAGTGACGGGCCGGGGCCGAAGAACACACCCGGGGTCCTGAGGCGGCGCCCCAGGCGGCTACTCCACCCCGATCAGCAGCAACGCACCCTGTCGCCCGCCCCGGTACGCCACCGTGTCCACGGCCAAGTACGACTCCCGGACCCGTGCTTCGAGATGGGCGGCGATGGAGCCGGGAGCCTCGTCGCCCAGGACGAGGGTGACCATCTCCCCGCCGGCGGCGAGCATGCGGTCGAGGACGGTTTCGGCGGTGGCGGTGATGTCGGAGCCGATCACGGCGACATCGCCGTCGATGAGCCCGAGGACGTCGCCGGCCTGGCAGATGCCGGCCATGGTCCAGGACTGACGCTCGGCGACGGCGACCTCGGCGTAACGCGTGGCGCCCGCCGCCGAGGTCATGGCGACGACGTCCTCGTCGAAGCGACGTTCGGGCTCGTGGACGGCGAGCGCGGCGATGCCCTGGACCGCGGAGCGGGTCGGGATCAGCGCGACCCGGATGCCCTCCGTACGAGCCTGCTCGGCGGCGGCCGCCGCGGTGTGGCGCAGATCGGCGTCGTTGGGCAGCAACACCACCTCGCGCGCGTGGGCCCGGCGTACGGCCTCGACGAGTTCCCCGCTCGCGGGCGGTTCCCCGGGCCGCGCGAGCACGGTGGTCGCCCCGGCCTCGGCGTACAGCCCGGCCAGCCCTTCGCCGGGCACGACCGCCACCACGGCCCGCTGCGCCCGCTCCCGGGGCGGCCTCCCGGCCGCGCCCGCCGTGTGGGCGTCGCCGAGCCCGAAGTGCGTGATCCTGATCCGGTACGGCCGCCCGGCCTCGACCCCCGCCTCCACGGCGGCACCGGCGTCGTCCGCGTGCACATGGACGTTCCACAGCCCGTCCCCGCCGACCACGACGAGCGAGTTGCCGAGGCGGTCGAGCCGGGCCCGCAACCGCGCCACGTCCGCGTCCTCGGCCTCCAGCAGATAGGTCACCTCGAAGGCCGGGTTGTCTTCCCCGGGCCGGTCGTCCACGCACACGCCGTTCACATCCACACGGTCCACGCCGTCCACACGGTCCACGCCACTCACTCCGTCCATGCCATTCACGCGCGTATGGACTTCGCCCGCCACCCGTCCGGCGCCCGGGGACTCCCCCGTGAACGTCTCCGCCAGTGCCGCCAGCACCGCCAGCAGCCCCCGCCCACCCGCGTCGACCACACCGGCGCGCTCCAGCACGGCCAGCTGACCGGGGGTCGCCATGAGGGCCGCCCGCGCTCCCTCGTACGCCGCGCACGCGACCGTGGCGCAGTCGCCCTCCGTACCGGTGGCCGCCTCGGCGGCGGCCGCGGCGACCGTGAGGACCGTGCCCTCCACGGGGTGCGCCACGGCCTCGCGTGCGGAGTCGGCGGCCTGTCGCAGGGCCAGCCGAAGGCCCTGTCCGTCGGTGTGAGCGGTCTCACCCTCGGACTCACCGGCGGTCTCGCTCCCGGCCTCACCATCGGCGGCGAGTACCTGCGCCATGCCGCGCAGCAGCTGCGCGAGGATCGTCCCGGAGTTCCCGCGGGCCCCGATCAGCGCCCCGTGCGCCATCGCCCGCACGGCGTCGGCGAGAGTAGGCAGACCGATCCCCGTGACCCCCGTGGAAACGGCTCCAGTGGGAGCGGACCCCGTGGGACCGGCCCCCGTCACCGTCTCGTAGCCCGCGAAAACCGCCTCCACCGCCGCTGCCGCGGACTCCACCGTCAGATACAGGTTCGTCCCGGTGTCCCCGTCCGCGACCGGGAAGACATTGATGGCGTCGATCTCCTCGCGGGCCCGCCCCAGCGCCTCCAGCGCGAGGCCGCACCAGGTGCGCACCGCGAGAGCATCCAATGTCTGCGGCACCTGCGGCACCTGCGCCTCCTTGAGCTTCTGGACGTGGCACGCAGCGTAGACCCAGGACGGGTTACTGACGGTAGGGGGCCCCAAGGAGGGCTGGGATGAGCCCCGGGGCAGCCATGGTAGTTTCGTTCTCCGGACGCAGTCGTTGTATGCTGCTCCAGTTGCCCGATTCGATCGGGTCTTCCCCCTGGCACCGCCACTCAGATCCTAGATCTCGATTCCGGCATGCCGGGATCAACCGTAAGAGCATCTGAAGTCTTTGGAGTGACCCGTGGCTGCCAACTGCGACGTCTGCGGCAAGGGGCCGGGCTTCGGCAACAACATCTCGCACTCGCACCGCCGTACGTCCCGTCGCTGGAACCCCAACATCCAGCGCGTCCGTACCGTGGTGGGCGGGACGCCGAAGCGCGTGAACGCTTGCACCTCGTGCATCAAGGCCGGCAAGGTCTCGCGCTGACGCAACTCCCCCAAGCTCTCGACTCCGCTCGAGCAGGGGGAACCCCCATGCGCGCGGCCACTGCTGGTTCGCTTAAGAACCGGTCCACCTCACGGTGGGCCGGTTTTTTGTTGTCTTCATTGCTTCCTTCCGCTGTGCCGTATCGGGCGTGGGGTGTCCCACGCGCGCGTAGCCCCCGTCTTCCGGACCTGCCAGAATCTGCCGAATGCGCTTCGGCATCCTGGGCCCCCTCGAGATCCGCACCACGGACGGCAGCCCCCTGGACCCCGGCGGCCCCCGCCCCCGCGCGCTGCTCACCCTGCTCCTCCTGGATGCGGGCCGGACCGTCTCCGTGGAGCGGCTGACCGACGGCCTGTACGGCACCGAGCCGCCGGCCGGGGCCGCCAACGCCCTCCAGTCCCAGGTTTCCCGGCTGCGCAGGCGGCTCGGCCCCGACACCGGGATCGAGGCCGACCCCACCGGCTACCGCATCGCCGTCTCCCCCGACGCCGTCGACGCCCACCGCTTCGAGCGGCTCTCCCGCGAGGGAGCCTCGGCCCTCGCCCAGGGCGACCACTCCCGAGCCGCGGCCTTGCTCCGGGAGGCGCTCACCCTGTGGCGCGGCCCGGCCCTGGCCGACCTCCCGGGCGCGCACGCCCAGGTGACCCGCCTCGAAGAACTGAGGCTCACCGCCGTACAGGACCGTGTCGACGCGGACCTCGCGCTCGGCGGCGGCCCCGCACTCGTCCCGGAGCTGCGCGAACGGCTCGGCGCGCATCCCTTGAGCGAGCGGCTGTACGGACAGCTGATGCGGGCCCTGCACGCGAGCGGCCGGGCCGCCGAGGCGCTGACGGTGTACGAGGAGGCGCGGCGCACCCTCGCCGAGGAACTGGGCGTCGACCCCTCGCCCGACCTGTCCGCCCTCCACCTGGAACTGCTCCAGGGCGTGGGCCCCGCCCACCGGCGGCTCCCCGCCCAGCTGACCCGCTTCATCGGGCGCGACGGCGAACTCGCGCGCATCGGCGCTCTGCTCACCCAGGAGCGCCTGGTCACACTCACCGGGCCGGGCGGAGCGGGCAAGACCCGCCTGGCGATCGAGCTCGCCCATGCGAACGCGGACGCGCGCGTCGACGCAAACGCTCGCGTAAACGATTGCGCAAACGCTTACGCACACGTTTGCCTCGTCGAGCTCGCCCCTCTCACCGACCCCTCCCAGCTCCCCTACGCCCTGCTCACCGCCCTCGGTCTGCGCGAAGGTTTCCGCACCCCCGCGGGGGACACCACCGACCGCCTCCTCGCCGCTCTGGAGGACAGCGAGCTGCTGCTCGTCCTGGACAACTGCGAGCATCTGGTCGAGGACGTGGCACGGATCACCGGGCTGCTCCTCGGCGCCTGCCCGGGTGTGCGGATCCTCGCCACGAGCCGTGAGTCGCTGGGGATCACCGGTGAGGTGCTGTGCCCGGTACCACCGCTGTCGGCGGAGCCGGCCGCGCGACTGTTCCTGGACCGGGCGGCCGCCGTGCGCCCCGGTTTCGCGGGGCACGCGCGTGTGCCGGACATCTGCGCCGCCCTGGACGGGCTGCCGCTGGCGATCGAGCTGGCGGCGGCGCGACTGCGGACGCTGACCCCGGACGAACTGGCCGACCGCCTCACCGAGCACGTCGAGGACGACCGCTTCCGGCTGCTGTCCCGGGGTGACCGCACCAAGGCACCCCGGCACCGCACCCTTCGTGCCGTCGTGGAGTGGAGCTGGGAGCTGCTGGACGAGGAGGAGCGGGAGCTGGCGCGACGGCTGACCGTGTTCTCCGGGGGCGCGACGGTCGAGGCGGTCGACGCCGTGTGCGGGACGCCCTTTCCGGAGGATCTGCTGGCCTCGCTGGCCGAGAAATCGTTCCTGGAGGTCACCGAGGGGCGCTACCGGATGCTGCAGACCATCCGCGCGTTCGGCGCCGAGCACCTCGTCCGCGCGGGCGAGCAGCACCGGCTGCGGGACGCCCACGCCGCGTACTTCCTGCGGTTGGCCGAACGGGCGGAGCCGCTTCTGCGCGGCGGTGGCCAGTTGCCCTGGCTGGACCGGCTGACCGCCGAGCACGGAAACCTGGACGCGGCCTTGCGTCATCTCGTGCGCGCCGACCGGGAGAAGGCCCTGCGGCTGATGGCCGGGCTCTCCTGGTTCTGGCGGTTGCGCGGTCTCTACGGAGAGCAGGCGTCCTCGGCCAGGGAGCTGCTCGCGGCCGTGGGCGCCGAGCCGCCGTCGGGTCTCGCGGAGGAGTACGTCCTGTGCGTGATCAACGCGCTCTCGGGTGAGAGCGACGATCCGGCCGACCAGCAGCGCCTGGCCCGCGTGGAGGACGTGCTGGCCGGGCTGAGCGGACCCCTGCGGCTGCCCTTCACCGTGGTGCTGTGGTCGGTGGTGGGCGGACCGCGGCCCGACGCGAACGACCGGGTGCGGGTGCAGGTCGGGAGCGACGCGTGGGGGCGGGCTCTTCTTGATGTCGGCCTCGGCTTCCAGGAGCAGTTCGCCGGGCGTCCGGCGGCGTCCGAGGAGTCGTTCGCACGGTCTCTGGCGGGTTTTCGCGCGACCGGGGACCGCTGGGGCATGGCGAACTGCCTCGACCCGCTGGGCATGTTCGCCGACTGGCGCGGGGAACACCGGCGCGCTCTCGAACTGCTCGACGAAGGGCTCTCGTACGTCCGGGAGTTGGCCGCCCCCGAGGAGACCTCGGACCTCCTGCGCAACCGTGCGACCGTGCTGCTGCACCAGGGGGAACTGGCCGAGGCGAGGGAGCACTTCAGGCAGGCCCTGACGCTGGCCCGCACCGTGGGCCTCACCGACAAGGTGGCGGGCGCCCTGCGGGGCCTGGGCGACGCCGCTCGTCTCGCGGGAGACACCGGCCACGCGCGTGTGCACTACGAAAGCGCCCTGGAAGCCTGCGCCGCCAACTGGTTCAGCATCGGAGAGACCGTGCGCATCCTCATCGGTCTGGGCCGATCCGCGGCCGCGGAGGGGCGCCTCGACGAGGCGCGTGAGTGGGCCCGCCAGGCGGCCGACCTCGCCGTCGAGAGTCCCGGAGTACTGGAACTCGCCGAGTCCGCGGAGGCGTTGGCGGTCCTCGCCGAATCGCCCGAGCGCGCCGCCGTCCTGCTGGGCGCCGCCGTCGGCCTGCGCGGGGCGGCGCTGCGGGGCGATCCCGAAGCCGTACGCAATGAGCGGGACATCCGCGAAAAGCTGTCCCCCGAAGCGTACGAAAGGGCCTTTGAGCAGGGGCGAGTGCTCGGGGCGGCGGCACTCGCCGCCGACTAGGACGGCGGCTCCGACCGGCGGCCGGGCACACGGTCAGCGAACGGTAGGAGCACGGTCAGCGCCTCCCGCCAAGCTCCTGCCCATGACAACGAACACGACACAGAACACGACACAGAACACGGCGGAGAACCCGGCGCGGAAGCTCGCCCACCTCCACGTCCTCGTCTCCGGCGCCAGCGTCGCGGGTCCGGCCGTCGCCCTCAACCTGATCCGGTACGGCGCCCACGTCACCGTCGTCGAGAAGGCACCCGACCTGCGGCCCGGCGGATTCGCGGTCGACTTCCGGGGGCACGTCCACCGGACCGTCCTGACCGCCATGGGCCTCTGGGACGAGATCCACGCCCATCAGACGCACATGGGCCGTCAGACCGTCGTCGACGCCGACGGCACCCCGCGCGTGGACCTGCCGGCCGAGATGATGAGCGGCGACGTGGAGATCTTCCGCGGTGAGCTGGCGCGGATCATGTACGAACGCACCAAGGACAAGGTGGATTACGTCTTCGGGGACTCGATCGCCACCCTCACCGAGACCCCGGAAGGCGTCGACGTGACCTTCGAGCGCGGCGCCCCGCGCCGCTTCGACCTCGTCGTGGGCGCCGACGGACTGCACTCCCTCACCCGTCGGCTCGTCTTCGGTGAGGAGTCCCGTCACCTGCGCTTCCTCGACCACTACGTGGCGGCCTTCGGCGTCCCCAACGACCTGGGGCTCGACCGCACCGGGCGGCTGTACTGCGAACCGGGGCGGGCGGTGGTCGTCGGCAACTACGACGGCGACCCGGACCGGGCGGGCGCGCTACTCGTCTTCCGGTCCGAGAAGCTGGAGTTCGACCGCCGTGACGTGGCCGCGCAGAAGCGGATCCTGGCGGAACGGTTCGCGGGGATGGGCTGGGAGACACCAGGAGTCCTCAAGGCCCTGGAGCGGGCCGACGACCTGTACTTCGACGCGATCGCCCAGATCCATGTCGACCGGCTCACCCAGGGGCGCGTGGTGCTGCTCGGGGACGCCGGGTACGGGGCCACGATGGGCGGCATGGGCACCGGAGTGGCGATCGTCGGGGCGTACGTCCTGGCCGGCGAGCTGGCCCTCGCGGGCGGAGACCACCGCACCGCCTTCGCCGAGTACGAGACCCGTGTCCGGGACTTCGCCAAGGGCTGCCAAAAGATCTCGGGCAACGCGGGGCCGTTCTTCGCGCCGCCGACCGAGCGGCGGATCCGCGGCCGGGACCGCACGTACCGGCTGCTCAGCTCCCGCCTCCTGGCGGGCTTCTTCAAGAAGCTCACCGAGAAGGCGGCCACCGGCATCAAACTCCGCGAATACCCCGCCTGACGGGGTGGGCGGCTACGACTCGATGTCCCCGAAGTGGTCCCAGCCGCCCTTGCTGGTCCAAGGCGCGCCGTCCACCGTGACCTGGGGCAGCGCCGAGGGGTTGAGGACCTCGCCGATCACCTTCCAGCGCGCGGGCAGCTTCACGTCCGGCGGGAAGGCCGCCACGATCGCGTGGTCCTCCCCGCCGGTCAGCACCCACTGGATGGGGTCGACGCCGACGGCCTGGCCGATGTCGTTCATCTGCGAGGGGATGTCGATCGCGCCCGAACGGATGTCGATGCGCACCTTGCTCGCCTCGGCGATGTGGCCCAGGTCGGCGATCAGCCCATCGCTCACGTCGCACATCGCCGTCGCGCCGAGCCCGGCGGCGGCGGGACCCGCGTGGTACGGCGGCTCGGGGCGGCGGTGGGCCTCTACGAAGGCGCGCGGTGAGCGGAAGCCGCGGGAGAGCACCGCGTGCCCGGCCGCGGACCAGCCCAGCCAGCCCGTCACGGCGATCACGTCACCGGGCTGCGCGCCGCCCCGGGTTACCGGCTCGTGGTTGCGCAGATCGCCGAGCGCGGTGATCGAGATCATGATGGTGTCACCGCGCACGACATCGCCGCCGACCACGGACGCGCCCGCGACCTGGCACTCGTCGCGCAGCCCGTCCATCATCTCGGAGGGCCAGGTGGCCGGGAGTTCGGCCGGGACGACCAGACCGAGCAGCAGCGCGGTCGGTACGGCGCCCATCGCGGCGATGTCCGCGAGGTTCTGCGCGGCCGCCTTGCGCCCGACGTCGTACGCCGTGGACCAGTCACGGCGGAAGTGCCGCCCCTCCAGGAGGATGTCGGTGCTCGCCACCACCCTGCGGTCGGGCGCGGCCACCACCGCGGCGTCGTCGCCCGGGCCGACCCGGACCGCCGGGGTGGTGGTGAGACGCGAGGTGAGCTCCTTGATGAGCCCGAACTCCCCCAACTCGCCCACGGTGCCCTTCATGATCGTACTGCTCCCTCTGCCGCTACCCGTGCCCGGTCGCGAGCCGTCTCTGTACTCGGTACGGTCGAGTTGACCGTCAACTTGTGCAGTCCGTGCACCCCGGCGCGCAAGCCCCAGCCACCGCGGGTCTCCCCGTGGCGAGCGGCGACGCGATACCGTGGCGTTCCTTTTCCCCACATGATCCTCGTGGCCGCCCTGGAGGTTCCGTGGTACAGGCGTACATCCTGATCCAGACGGAGGTCGGCAAAGCGTCGACCGTCGCCGAGACGATCAGCAAGATCCCGGGGGTGATCCAGGCCGAGGACGTGACAGGACCGTACGACGTGATCGTGCGCGCCCAGGCCGACACGGTCGACGAACTCGGCCGCATGGTGGTCGCGAAAGTCCAGCAAGTGGACGGCATCACCCGTACGCTGACCTGCCCGGTGGTGCACCTCTAGCCCCCGTCTACCCTTGGCCGGTGAACTTCTCCCGTCACCGGCACACCGCTCTCTTCGGGCTGCCCGTTCTCGCCCTGTTGATCGCCGCCACAGGCTGCTCCTCAGCAGACGACGGCGGATCGGCCGTGGTTCCCAGCCCGGGGGCGAAGGTCACCGGGCTGTGTCAGAACCTGGACAAGGTGCTGCCGAAGAAGATCGACGGCCTCGACCGGAACGATCCCGAGCCCCGGTCCGCGTTGACCGCGGGCTGGGGAAGCCCGGCGATCATACTGCGCTGCGGTGTCGAACGACCCGCGAAGATGAGCGACCAGAACGCGCTCAGCGGCGAGGTGAACGGCGTCGGCTGGCTCATGGAGAAGCAGGACGACGGGTCGTACCGCTTCACCACGAGCCTGCGGCGCGCGTACGTCGAGGTCAGCGTGCCCAAGAAGTGGGTCCAGCGGGACGGGTCGGACTCGCTCGTCGACCTGGCCTCGCCCATCAAGAAGGCGATCCCCGAAGGGATCGCCGACTGACGTACACACGTGCGCGCGGGGGCGTGTGCCCTGGAGCGGAGCCCCGGTGCCCCAGGTCTACCGAAGCCCCGTCGAGCGGCGCAACGCCGCCCGGATCAGGCGGTCCACCAGCTCCGGGTAGGCCACGCCGCTCGCCTCCCACATCTGCGGGTACATGGAGATGGGCGTGAAGCCCGGCATGGTGTTGATCTCGTTGATCACGAACTCGCCGTCCTCGGTGAGGAAGAAGTCCGCGCGCACCAGGCCCTCGCAGGAGGCGGCCTCGAACGCGTCGACCGCGAGCCGCTGGACCTCGGCGGTCTGCTCGGGGGTCAGCGGGGCGGGCACGAGGCCGGGCGTCGAGTCGATGTACTTCGCCTCGAAGTCGTAGTACGCGTGCGACTGCACGGGCGGGATCTCGGCCGGCACGCTGGCGCGCGGACCGTCCTCGAACTCCAGCACCCCGCACTCGATCTCGCGGCCGCGCAGCAACGCCTCCACGATGATCTTCGGGTCGTGGCGCTGGGCCTCCTCGATCGCCTCGTCGAGGCCTTCGAGGGAGTCGACCTTGGTGATGCCGATCGAGGAGCCCGCGCGCGCGGGCTTGATGAACAGCGGCCAGCCGTGCTCACCCGCGAAGTCGATGATCTTCTTGCGGGCTGCGGACTCGTCGCGCTCCCACTCACGGGGCCGGATCACCACGTACGGGCCGACGGGCAGCCCGAAGGAGGTGAACACCCGCTTCATGTACTCCTTGTCCTGGCCGACGGCCGAGGCGAGCACACCCGCACCGACGTACGGGACTCCGGAGAGCTCCAGGAGGCCCTGGAGGGTGCCGTCCTCGCCATAGGGGCCGTGCAGCATGGGGAAGACGACGTCGACCTCGCCCAGGGCCTTGGGGACCGATCCGGGCTCGCTGTAGACGACTTCGCGGTTGGCCGGGTCGACGGGGAGGATCACGCCGCCCTCGTTCGACTCGGCGAGCTGCTCCACGTCCGGCTGGCGCCGGTCGACGATGGCCATCCGGTCCGGTTCGTCGGCGGTGAGTGCCCAACGGCCGTCCCGGGTGATGCCGATCGGCAGGACGTCGTACTTCGTCCGGTCGATGGCGCGCAGGACGGCGCCGGCCGTGACCACGGAGATCCCGTGTTCGGAGCTGCGGCCGCCGAAGACGACGGCCACGCGCGGCTTGCGAGGCGGCTGCTCAGGGCTCTGGGGGAGGTTCTCGGTGCTCATATCGCGTTGAGAGTACCCGTTGGTACGGCGCTGAGTCAGCGCCCCACCGCGGCCGTTGTCCAACGTCGCACGGGTGGTCGCTCAGCGTCGTACGAGCCGTTGCGGAGCGTTGATTCCCGGCGCCGCGACGCGGATCCTCAGCGGCGCTCGGGCTTGGCGCTGCGCCCCATCAGCTCCTTGACCGCGACGACCGGCGACTTGCCCTCGTGGACGATGCCGACGACCGTCTCGGTGATGGGCATGTCGACGCCGTGCCTGCGGGCCAGATCCAGCACGGACTCACAGGACTTGACGCCCTCGGCGGTCTGCTTGGTGACCGCGATGGTCTCCTGGAGGGTCATGCCCCTGCCGAGGTTGGTGCCGAAGGTGTGGTTGCGCGACAGCGGCGAGGAGCAGGTGGCCACCAGGTCGCCGAGGCCCGCGAGTCCGGAGAAGGTCAGCGGGTCGGCGCCCATGACGATGCCGAGTCGGGTGGTCTCGGCGAGTCCGCGCGTGATCAGCGAGCCCTTGGCGTTGTCGCCCAGACCCATGCCGTCCGCGATGCCGACGGCGAGACCGATCACGTTCTTCACCGCGCCGCCCAGCTCGCAGCCCACCACGTCGGTGTTGGTGTACGGGCGGAAGTACGGGTTGTGGCTGGCTGCCTGGAGGCGCTGGGCGACCGCTTCGGAGGTGCAGGCGACCACGGCGGCGGCCGGCATCCGGGCGGCGATCTCACGGGCCAGGTTCGGTCCTGTGACCACGGCGATACGGTCGGCGCCGACCTTGGCGACGTCCTCGATCACCTCGCTCATCCGCATCGCGGAACCGAGTTCGACGCCCTTCATGAGGGAGACCAGGACCGTGTCGGGCTCCAGCAGCGGCGTCCACTCGGCGAGATTGCCGCGCAAAGTCTGCGAGGGCACGGCGAGCACGGTGAAATCGGCGTCACGCGCGGCCTCGGCGGCGTCGGTCGTCGCCCGCAGGTTCTCGGGGAGTTCGACGCCCGGCAGGTAGTCCGGGTTCGTACGCGTGGAGTTGACCGCCTCGACGAGCTCGGCGCGCCGCGCGCACAGGGTGACCTCGCACCCCGCGTCGGCGAGCACCATGCCGAAGGCCGTACCCCACGATCCGGTCCCGAAGACGGCCGCCTTGACCGGCTTGCTCACGTGCTCTGCCCCTCTTCCTGCTGTGCCTGTGCCTGCTGCTGGGCCTGTGCCCGCTCCTGAGCCCTCTCCTGGGCCCTGGTACGCCTGCGCTGTTCGATCCGTACCTGGCGCGGGTCGTAGGGCGTCTCAGGGGCCTTCTCGCCGCGGATCTGCTCCAGCTGCGCGGTGATGGCGGCCATGATGACCTCGGTGGCCTCCTTCAGGAGGTCCGGGCTCATCTCCTTGTCGTAGAAACGCGACAGGTCAACCGGAGGGCCCGCGAGAACGTGGTGGGTCTTGCGCGGAAGGAGGTTGGGCTTCTTGGCGTACGGCGGCAGCAGTTCGTTGGCACCCCACTGGGCGACCGGAATCACCGGGCACTTGGTCTGCAGGGCGACCCGGGCGGCGCCGGTCTTGCCGGTCATCGGCCAGCCGTCGGGGTCGCGGGTGAGGGTGCCCTCGGGGTAGAACGCGACGCACTCGCCGCGCTCCACGGCGTCGATCGCGGCCCGGAACGCGCTCAGCGCGTCGGTGCTCTCGCGGTACACGGGGATCTGTCCGGTGCCGCGCATCGCGGCCCCCACGAATCCCTTCCTGAAAAGCCCGGCCTTGGCCAGGAAACGCGGAACACGCCCAGTGTTGTACTGATAGTGGGCATACGCGAACGGGTCCACATGCGAATTGTGGTTCACCGCGGTGATAAATCCGCCCTCGGCCGGAATGTTCTCCATTCCGCGCCAGTCCCGCTTGATCAGAACCACTAGTGGTGGTTTGCAGAGGACCGCTGCGAAGCGGTACCAGAAGCCGATTCTGCGGCGGGGCACGCGGACACCTTCCTCTTAGGGCCTGGGGGGCCGCACAAGTGTCGCCCCAGGCCGCCTGTCTGTCGAGAACACCGTACGCCCCGGCGTCCGGACCGCCAGGGGTGCCGGGTCACAATGGGCGCGACAAGGGAGGAACGGAGCGCTCGTGCAGTGGACCTTGGTCATCCCCCTCAAAGCCTTGGCGCGGGCCAAGAGCAGGCTCTCGGACACCGCCGCCGACGCGGTGCGCCCCGGACTCGCCCTCGCCTTCGCGCAGGACACCGTGGCGGCCGCGCTGGCCTGCACGGCGGTCGGCGATGTGGCGGTCGTCACGGACGACGCGCTGGCCGGGCGGGAGCTGGCCGCACTGGGGGCGTGGATCGTGCCGGACGAGCCGGGAGGCGGTCTGAACGCCGCGCTGGCGCACGGGACGGCGGCCGTACGCTCCCGAAGTCCCGAATGCGCCGTGGCCGCCCTGAACGCCGATCTGCCCGCGTTGCGTCCCCTGGAATTGACCCGGGTACTCGATGCCGCCGCCGAATTCCCGCGTGCTTTTCTCTCCGATGCGGCCGCAATCGGCACCACTCTGCTGGCCGCATCCCCCGGCCGGGAATTGCGCCCCGCCTTCGGCACCGATTCCCGAGCCCGTCATCGCGCCTCGGGAGCCGCGGAACTCCTCCTCACCGCGGTGGATTCCGTACGCCAGGACGTGGACACCGGCGACGATCTGCGCGCGGCGCTCGCCCTGGGGGTGGGCCCGCGCACGGCCACACTGGCGGCGAAACTCCTGATCCCGGGCCAACCCGGCACCTGAACGCACCTTGCCGCGCGAACCGGCGTTCACCGGGGCCCGGTCAGGTCCGCCGGACCCACCGGCGGCGCGCACCGGCGCTGGATAGGCTTTCGGCATGCAGGCGACCGCGTACACGTACGACCCCGACACCCGTAGCGGACAGGTGCTGCTCGACGACGGCACGCCGGTGCCCTTCGACGGCGCGGCGTTCGACGCCGGCGGGCTCAGGCTGCTGCGCCCGGGACAGCGCGTGCGCATCGAGACCGAGGGTGACGGCGAGGCCCGCCGGATCACCCTGGTGACGCTCCAGACCTTCTGACCGGACCTTCCGACCGCACCTTCGCCAGACCTTCGCCGTACCGTCTGACCAGGCCTTCTCACCAGGTCCCGGACACGCCGCGGGCCGGGCTCCCCGTGGGAGTCCGGCCCGGCGCGTGAGTTGCCCTGAGCCCCTGCTTCTAGCGGGCGGTGGCCTTCTTGGCGGTGGTCTTGCGAGCTGTCGACTTCTTGGCGGGGGCCTTCTTGGCGGTCGCCTTCTTCGCCGGGGCCTTCTTGGCCGTCGCCTTCTTGGCGGTGGTCTTCTTCGCCGCGGTCTTCTTGGCGGTCGCCGTGGTCTTCTTGGCGGTCGTCTTCTTCGCGGTCGCCGTGGTCTTCTTCGCCGCGGTGGTGGTCTTCTTCGCGGCCGTCTTCTTCACGGCGGCGGTGGTCTTCTTCGCGGCCGTCGCCCTCTTGGCGGTGGTGGCCTTCTTGGCCGCGGCCTTCTTCACGGTCGCCGCGGCGCCGCCGGTCAGGCTGCCCTTGGGCGCCTTCTTGACCGCGACCTCGCCACCACGCGGGAGCTTCTTCGAGCCGCTCACCAGGTCTTTGAAGCCCTGACCCGCGCGGAAGCGCGGCACAGAGGTCTTCTTGACCCGAACACGCTCACCGGTCTGCGGGTTGCGGGCGTAACGAGCCGGACGGTCGACCTTCTCGAAGGAACCGAAGCCGGTGACCGATACCCGGTCCCCGCCGACAACGGCACGGACGATCGCGTCCAGTACGGCGTCGACCGCGTCGGCGGCCTGCTGACGCCCGCCGACCTTGTCGGCAATCGCTTCTACGAGCTGCGCCTTGTTCACGTCTTCCCCTTCGGAGACATTGCCCGAACGAATGCGTTCAAGCTTTTTCGCACGTTAGGCAGATATATACCGCAAATCAAACACGAAACGGGCTAATCACCCTTGTGCCGCAACGAACTCGGGCTGTCGCGGAGTTCCTCAGCGTTCCCCTTCGAGGAATCGACCCTCGTCGAGGTCGGTGGTGAACCGCTCCAGCCGCCTTGTCGCGTCGGCGAGATCGTGCTTGGCCACGGCCGTAATGACCAGCAGCTTCCGGGTCAGCGCCATCCGTACGCCCTCCGGGACTTGCAGTGCGCGCACTCTTGTGTGCGCTTCCTTCAGTTGGGCCGCGACTGCCGCATAGAGCTCGAGTTGGCCGTCGTGTTCCATGCACAGATTGTGCCATCTGGGGCGAGTTGTCGCCTGCCCAGGGGGTAACTGCCGTCCCTGGAGAGGGTCCTGAGCGCCCCGGAGCGCCGCGGCCCCAAGAGGCGCGTACCCAGGCAATCTCCTTTGTAACTAGGGGAGTTGAGGCCCCCCGAAAGGGCGCTCCGGGGGCGTTCGGAGGCAGACACAGCTGTACCCCCAACCGTCCACGATTGGGGGTACAGAGGGGTGTTGCGGTGGCTGAAATCAGCCCTGCCTCAGCCGCGAAGCGGCCCGGGCGTCAGACCTGGAGCGTCTTCGGCTTGTACGACGGCCGCTTGGCCTCGTACTCCGCGATGTCGCCCTCGTTCTGGAGGGTGATGGAGATGTCGTCCAGGCCGTTCAGCAGCCGCCAGCGGGCGTTCTCGTCGAGCTCGAAGGCGGCGGTGATGCCCTCGGCGCGCACCTCGCGGGCCTCCAGGTCGACCGTGATCTCGGCCTCGGGGTCCTTCTCCGTCAGCTCCTGGAGCGTGTCCACGACCTTCTGCTCCAGAACCACCGTGAGCAGGCCGTTCTTGAGCGAGTTGCCCCGGAAGATGTCCGCGAACCGGGACGAGATGACGGCCTTGAAGCCGTAGTTCTGCAGCGCCCAGACGGCGTGCTCGCGGGAGGAGCCGGTGCCGAAGTCGGGGCCCGCGACCAGGACCGTGGCGCCCTTGCGCTCGGGCTGGTTGAGGATGAAGGACGAGTCCTTGCGCCAGGCCTCGAACAGCCCGTCCTCGAAACCGTCCCTGGTCACCTTCTTGAGCCAGTGGGCGGGGATGATCTGGTCGGTGTCGACGTTGCTGCGGCGCAGCGGAACGGCCCGGCCGGTGTGCGTGATGAATGCTTCCATGACTTCTCAGACTCCAGCGGGCACGGGGGCGTCGGACAGGTCGGCCGGGGAGGCCAGGTGGCCCAGCACCGCGGTCGCGGCGGCCACCTGCGGCGATACGAGATGCGTACGGCCGCCCTTGCCCTGCCTGCCCTCGAAGTTACGGTTCGAGGTGGACGCGGAGCGCTCACCGGGGGCCAGCTGGTCGGGGTTCATGCCCAGGCACATCGAGCAGCCCGCGTGCCGCCACTCGGCGCCGGCCTCCTTGAAGACCACGTCCAGGCCCTCGGAGACGGCCTGCAGACCGACCCGCGCGGAACCGGGGACCACCAGCATCCGTACGCCGTCGGCGACTTTGCGGCCCTCGACGATCGCGGCGGCGGCGCGCAGGTCCTCGATGCGGCCGTTGGTGCAGGAACCTACGAAGACGGTGTCGACCTTGATGTCGCGCAGCGGCTGTCCGGCGGTCAACCCCATGTACTCCAGGGCCTTTTCGGCGGCCATGCGCTCCGAAGCGTCTTCGTACGAAGCCGGGTCGGGGACGGACGCCGAAAGCGGCGCTCCCTGGCCGGGGTTGGTGCCCCAGGTGACGAACGGCGCCAGCGACGGGCCGTCGATGACGACCTCGGCGTCGAAGACCGCGTCCTCGTCCGACTTCAGGGTCTTCCAGTACGCGACCGCGGCGCCCCACTCCTCGCCCTCGGGGGCGTGCGCACGGCCCTTGAGGTACTCGAAGGTGGTCTCGTCGGGGGCGATCATGCCCGCGCGGGCGCCGGCCTCGATCGACATGTTGCAGATGGTCATCCGGGCTTCCATCGAGAGCTTCTCGACGGCGGAGCCGCGGTATTCCAGGATGTAGCCCTGGCCGCCACCCGTACCGATCTTGGCGATGATCGCCAGGATCAGGTCCTTGGCGGTGACGCCGTCGGGCAGCTCGCCGTCGACCGTGATGGCCATGGTCTTGGGGCGGGCCAGCGGCAGCGTCTGGGTGGCCAGCACATGCTCGACCTGCGAGGTGCCGATGCCGAACGCCAGCGCGCCGAAGGCGCCGTGCGTGGAGGTGTGGGAGTCGCCACAGACCACGGTGGTGCCGGGCTGGGTCAGACCCAGCTGCGGTCCCACCACGTGGACGACGCCCTGCTCGACGTCACCCAGCGAGTGCAGCCGTACACCGAACTCGGCGCAGTTCTTGCGCAGGGTCTCCAGCTGGGCCCGGGAGACTGGGTCCGCGATGGGCTTGTCGATGTCGAGGGTCGGGGTGTTGTGATCCTCGGTGGCGATGGTGAGGTCGAGACGGCGCACGGGACGCCCCGCCTGGCGGAGGCCGTCGAAGGCCTGCGGGCTGGTCACCTCGTGCAGCAGGTGCAGATCGATGAAGAGGAGGTCGGGCTCGCCCTCGGCGCGCCGGACGACATGGTCGTCCCAGACCTTCTCCGCGAGTGTCCTACCCATCGCTTTCCCTCCGGCCGGCCTGTGTGGCGCCGGCCCAACTAGAGATTTCCGGGGCGGCGGCATCCGTACCCCTCGTCCGGACGCCCTCCACCGGGCCCGTTGGTCCGCGGGCCGCTGTGTCTACAAGGGTGGCGCGTTCCACCGAAAATTGAACTTGCGTTTCACAGAGTGAGACGCGAGTATCGTTGCATGGACAACAGTAGCGGCGTCGGCGTTCTGGACAAGGCAGCCCTTGTCCTGAGCGCTCTGGAGTCCGGTCCGGCCACCCTCGCGGGACTGGTCGCGGCGACCGGACTGGCACGACCCACGGCACATCGCCTCGCCGTGGCACTTGAACACCACCGCATGGTGGCGCGTGACATGCAGGGCCGTTTCATTCTCGGCCCCCGCCTCGCCGAGCTGGCCGCGGCCGCGGGCGAGGACCGTCTCCTCGCGACGGCCGGCCCGGTGCTCACGCACCTGCGCGACGTCACGGGCGAGAGCGCCCAGCTCTACCGCCGCCAGGGCGACATGCGCATCTGCGTCGCCGCGGCCGAGCGTCTGTCCGGCCTGCGGGACACGGTCCCGGTCGGCTCGACGCTGACGATGAAGGCCGGCTCCTCGGCGCAGATCCTGATGGCCTGGGAGGAGCCGGAGCGCCTGCACCGCGGTCTCCAGGGCGCCCGCTTCACCGCCACGGCGCTCTCGGGCGTACGGCGCCGGGGCTGGGCCCAGTCGATCGGCGAGCGCGAGCCGGGCGTCGCGTCGGTCTCCGCGCCCGTACGCGGTCCCTCGAACCGGGTGGTGGCCGCCGTCTCGGTCTCCGGTCCCATCGAGCGCCTGACCCGGCACCCGGGCCGTATGCACGCCCAGGCGGTCATCGACGCCGCCGCCCGCCTCTCCGAGGCCCTTCGCCGCACGGGCTGAGCCACACCTCCAGGTCGACACCGGGGGACGAGCCGGCCTCAACGCCGCGGCAGGCTCATCCCCCGGACACCTACCCGCAGGATCCGATCAACCCGCCGCTCCCCCGGCCTCCGCCTCCGCCTTGGGCGACCGGTGAGCGAACCGGTCCGCCGCCCGCCGCCCCCGCTTCTCCACGGGCAACGCCCCATACGCGGCCGCGAGCCCGAAGGGCGGCATGTCCGCGTAGATCGACTCGTACGACCCCTCCGGCACCACATACGCCTCGTGCCAGATCCCCACGTGCTGCCGCACCTTCCCCGCCCGTTCCTTACGGTTGATGATCGCCCACACCTTGTGATGGAACATGTCGGGCGCCGACGCGTACGCGTACAGCTTCTCCTTGGACTCCCAGTACTGGACGACGTAGTACGTCCGCGGTGACGCCGTCAGCAGCACCCGGCCGAGCAGGCCGCGGCTGCCGTCCTTCTCCAGATCCCGCACCATGCGCAGCATGGCGAAGAACACCGGTACCCACTGGTGCACCGCCCAGAAGCGGTTGACACGCATACCGATCAACAGGACCACCACGTCCCCCTCGGCTGCCGCGGTGGTACGGCCTGCGGCCACGGGCTTCCCGAACATGTCGTCCCCCTGTTGGTTAGCGGCACTATCCGATGGCGTCTGTTTGGATAGTGCCGCCACCCAAGGAAGGGCGCAAGGGATGCGGCTGTCGGAGTTGAGCGAGCGCAGCGGGGTGTCCACCGCGACGATCAAGTACTACCTGCGCGAGGGGCTGTTGGCTCCGGGCCGCCGGATCAGTGCGACGACGGCGGAGTACGACGAGAGCCATCTGCGTCGGCTGCGGCTGGTGCGGGCACTGATCCAGGCGGGCCGGGTCCCCGTGGCGACGGCCAAGGAGATCCTCGGTCACGTCGACGACGAGTCCCTGGGCCGGACCATCCGGCTGGGCGCGGCCCTGTGGGCGCTGCCGCAGGAGCCCGAACCGGACGAGCGGGACCCGGCCGTCCAGTCCGCGCGCCACGAGGTGGACCGGCTCCTGGAGTCGCTGGGCTGGGAGACCGCCCGAGAGCTGAGCACCCTCTCCCCCGTGCACCGCTCCCTGGTGTCGGCGGTGGCCACGCTCATCCGGCTCGGCTACGCCTGGGACGCCGAACTCATGGCGCCGTACGCGCAGTTGATGCACCAGGCTGCTGTCCGCGACCTGGACTTCCTGGAGAAGCATCCCTCGGAGGAGGAGAAGGTCGAGACAGCGGTCGCGGCGGCGATTCTCTTCGAGCCGGTCCTCAAGGCGCTGCACCGGCTGGCCCAGGAGGAGGAGTCGGCCCGGCGCTACGGCATCGAGTGACGCGTACGACATCCGGGGCGGCGGAGTCCGTGAACCCAGCGGGCGGCACCGCCGGCTCCGGACCCCGCACACACCGATGGACCCCCACCGAAGTGGAGGCCCATCGGACTCACGTACCCCCGACCGGATTCGAACCGGCGCTACCGCCTTGAGAGGGCGGCGTGCTAGGCCGCTACACAACGGGGGCAAGGATCACAACTGATCCAGCTGGGCTACCAGGACTCGAACCTAGAACAACGGAACCAGAAACCGTCGTGTTGCCAATTACACCATAGCCCAAAGGTGGTCTAGACCACCGAGTACCCCCGACCGGATTCGAACCGGCGCTACCGCCTTGAGAGGGCGGCGTGCTAGGCCGCTACACAACGGGGGCCCTAGCGATCCTGCATGAGAGGCAGCGGGTGCGACCCTGACTGCCTTCCTGGGAAGGATCTGTACCCCCGACCGGATTCGAACCGGCGCTACTGCCGTGAGAGGGCAGCGTGCTAGGCCGCTACACAACGGGGGCGTTGCGGAGTTGACCTCCGCGTTTGCAGATGAGCTCTGCGAGCTGGCCTACCAGGACTCGAACCTAGACTAACGGAACCAGAAACCGTCGTGCTGCCAATTACACCATAGGCCACTGAAACTCAATCCCCTGCGGGGATCTTGTTTTAGCTTGCGCCTCCGGTTCGGGACCTTTCGGCCCGCTCTCCGGCGGCGCAGGAAGAACATTACCTGAAGGTGGACGGCGCTCCAAAACGGGTATCGGCGCCGACGATCGCGGGGAGTTCGGCCAGCGAGGCGATCCGGTGCGGGCCGACGGGCGTGTCGATGGGCGTGTCGACGGCAGCCCGGCCGCCCTCGCGGTCGAGCCAGACCGACAGCAGACCGGCGTCGGAGGCTCCCCGCCCGTCGATCTCCGGGTGGTCGCCGACGTACGCGACCTGCCGCGGGGCGAGTTCCAGTGCCTCGCAGGCCGCGTGGAAGGCCTGGGCGTCCGGCTTGGAGACGCCGAGCTCGGCGGCGCACAGGACGGCCTCGAAGCGGTCGCGCACGCCGAGGACGCGCAGCTTGCGGTCCTGGACGGTGAGGCTGGAGTTCGACAGCACCCCGTGCCGGTGACTGGCGGCGAGGGCGTCCAGGACGGGCAGCACGTCCGGGAAGAGGGTCCAGGCGGCCTCGTAGTGCGTGAGGTACCGCTGGAACCAGGCGTCGGCCTCGGCGTCCGTCAGCCGCTCGCCCAGGAAGACCCGGACACGGTCCCGGCGCTGCCCCTCGAAGTCGGTCTCCCCCGCCGAGAAGCGCGCCCACTGCTGGTCGGTGATCTCCCGCCAGTGCGCGAGGGCCTGCTCGGCGGACTCGTACGCGTCGAGCAGCCCCTCGGCGGCCAGGTGACCGTGCATGCCGGTGCGGTCGGCGGTGGTGTAGTCGAAGAGGGTGTCGTCCACGTCCCAGATCACGGCCCTGATGGTCATGGTTCGACGGTATCCCGGAGTGCGGCTCCCGTGTCGGCCGGTTGACGCTTGTCGCTCCGGTGAACCGTCGGCGACGACCTCGAACGCCGCCCCACGGGCGGAAGTTGGGCCGGGCGCGGCGCCAGGGCACACGACGAGGGGGCGGCGTCCGAACCGGACGTCGCCCCCTCGTCTCGTCGTACGACGTGCGGCTACAGCTTCGCCAGCGCCGCGTCGATGCGGGCCAGGGTCTTCTCCTTGCCCAGGATCTGCAGCGACTCGAAGAGCGGCAGGCCCACCGTGCGGCCGGTGACGGCGACGCGGACCGGGGCCTGGGCCTTGCCGAGCTTGAGGCCGTGCTCCTCACCGGCGGCCAGGACGGCCTCCTTGAGGGACTCCGGGGAGGACCAGTCGGCGGCGTCCAGCTTCTCGCGGGCCGTGCGGAGCAGGGCGTCGCTGCCCTCCTTCATGGCCTTCGTCCAGGAGGCCTCGTCGACGGCCGGCTCCGGCAGGAACAGGAAGTCGACGTTGTCCGTGATCTCGGAGAGCACCTTCATCCGCGACTGGGCGTGCGGGGCGATCGCCTGCCACTTCGCCTCGTCGAAGTCCTCCGGCGCCCAGGGGGCGAACGGGGCCCGCAGCCAGGGGGCGCAGCGCTCGGTGAAGTCCTTCACGTCGAGCAGGCGGATGTGGTCGGCGTTGATCGCCTCGCACTTCTTCAGGTCGAAGCGGGCCGGGTTCGGGTTCACGTCCGTGACGTCGAAGGCGGCGACCATCTCGTCGATGGAGAAGATGTCGCGGTCCGCCGAGAGCGACCAGCCGAGCAGGGAGAGGTAGTTCAGCAGGCCCTCGGGGAGGAAACCGCGCTCCCTGTAGAGGTTGAGCGAGGACTCCGGGTCGCGCTTGGAGAGCTTCTTGTTGCCGTCGCCCATCACGTACGGGAGGTGGCCGAAGGCGGGGGTCTCCTTGGCGATGCCCAGCTCGGTCAGCGCCTTGTAGAGGGCGATCTGCCGCGGGGTGGAGGAGAGCAGGTCCTCGCCGCGCAGGACGTGGGTGATCTCCATCAGGGCGTCGTCCACCGGGTTGACCAGGGTGTACAGCGGCGCGCCGTTGGCACGGACGATGCCGTAGTCCGGGACGTTCTCCGGGAGGTACGTGATCTCGCCGCGGACCAGGTCGTCGAAGGTGATCGCCTCGTCGGGCATCCGGAAGCGGACGATGGGCGTGCGGCCCTCGGCCACGTAGGCGGCCTTCTGCTCGTCGGTGAGGTCGCGGCAGTGGCCGTCGTAGCCGGAGGGCTTGCCGGCGGCACGGGCGGCCTCGCGGCGGGCGTCCAGCTCCTCGGTGGAGCAGTAGCAGTGGTACGCGTGGCCGGCGTCCAGCAGCTTCTGGGCGACATCCTTGTAGATGTCCATGCGCTGCGACTGGCGGTACGGCGCGTGCGGGCCGCCGACCTCGGGGCCCTCGTCCCAGTCGAAGCCCAGCCAGCGCATCGAGTCGAGCAGCTGGTTGTACGACTCCTCGGAGTCGCGGGCCGCGTCGGTGTCCTCGATGCGGAAGACCAGGGTGCCTTCGTTGTGCCGGGCGAACGCCCAGTTGAACAGGGCGGTGCGGACCAGGCCCACGTGGGGGTTGCCGGTCGGGGACGGACAGAAACGTACGCGTGGGGGCACCCCCTGTCCGAGCGGAGTCGAGGACTTGGGGGAGTTCGCGTTAGCCACGCTTGATCACCTTGTTGGTGAGAGTGCCGATGCCTTCGATGGTGACGGCGACCTCGTCGCCGACGTTCAGGGGGCCGACCCCAGCCGGGGTGCCGGTGAGGATCACGTCGCCGGGGAGCAGCGTCATGGCCTCGGTGATGTTGACGATCAGGTCCTCGACGGAGTGGATCATCTCGCTGGTGCGGCCGAGCTGGCGCTGCGCGCCGTTGACCGTGCACTGGATCGTGATGCCCTCGGCGATCGAGGCGAGGTCAAGGTCCGTCTCCACCCAGGGGCCGAGCGGGCAGGAGTTGTCGAATCCCTTGGCCCGGGCCCACTGCTTCTCGCGCTTCTGGACGTCACGCGCGGTGACGTCGTTGGCGCAGGTGTAACCGAGGATGACGTCCTTGACGCGCTCGCGCGGAACCTCGCGGCACATGCGGCCGATGACCACGGCGAGCTCGGCCTCGTGGTGCAGCTCGCTGGAGAAGGAGGGGTACTGGATGTCGTCGCCGGGGCCGATCACCGAGGTCGACGGCTTGAAGAAGGCGAACGGGGCGTCGGGCACCTCGTTGCCGAGCTCCTTCGCGTGCTCCGCGTAGTTGCGGCCGAAGGCCACGACCTTGTTCGGGAGCACCGGCGGCAGCAGCCGCACCTTGCTCAGCGGGACCTTCGTACCGGAGAGCTCGAAGTCCGCGAACGGAATGCCCTTGATGATGTCGAGGACGAGTTCGTCCGGCTTGTCGCCCTCGACCGCGCCGAAAGCGACGTTGCCGTCGATGGAGAACCTGGCGATGCGCACGGGATCCTTGCGCCCCTCACTGAGCTGGCTGGAGTCTGACGCTCCAGGCTAACGCGGGGAGGGGGCCGAGCTTCGCGTATATCCGCCGGTGGGCCGCAAGCCATGTGTGCCGGGCGGATGTCCGCCGTGTGCGCCGGTTGGCCGTCCGCCGTTTGTGGCCGCCGCCGGCCACCAGCGCCGGGGGGCCATCATCCACATGCCCCGCCGGCCATCGGACGTATGTGGCGGTGGGCCGCCGACCAAGTGCGCGGGGCGACCGTCGACCATGCGTGCCGTCCGCCGGGCCGTCGGCGTCGGGCGACCCATCAGCCACCTGCGTCGCGCGACCCTCGGCCGTGCGCGGCGGCCGACCCCCGGCGCAGTGAGTCGGCGGCGGTCCGCGTGCGTATTACTCGGCGACGGCGGCCGTGACCGGGGCTTCCATCAGGATGGTGCGGCGGGGGTTGGCGGTCTGGGCGGGGAGGTCGACCGAGTGCTCCGGCTGCTCCGGCGTCTGCAGCGCGTCGGCGTCCTCGAGGTGCGCCAGCGTGGTGCGTCGCGGGTTGGCTATGTTGCGGAACATCATCGTCGTCTTCACTGTTGTCCCAGACCTCGTCTTGGTGGGCGCCGCGGGGGGTCAAGGACCGCCGGGTCGGCGCGGGTTGTCGGATTTGCCATCCCTGTAAAGCGCCAGGCTAAACATGCAATTCCCGGCCGAAGCCGTGAAGGACTCATGATCGCCATGTGAGTTTGCTCACTTACTAGCAGGCAAACCGGTCAATTCAGGCCGCCAACTCACCTCGGCGAAACGGACATTGCTCCACTGAACCCAACATTCCGCTCCTGATCATCGCGACTGGGACACCCCCCGCGCACCCATGGCTCGTAGGCATACGCCCTTTATGTACGAGATCACTTTCTACATCTCGTAACGCATCCCTCACAAGGTGTCACGGTGGTCACAGCCTGGTACACGGGCCTTGTTGGAGATCCTGCACTGTGCTGGAATTCCACGGACCGCCGCGGGATCGAACCGGCGCACAGGAGGCGCGACTCAGCGCCGGGTGGCGGCGGGAAGGGGGAGCAGCGCCGGTCACTCACGACCACACCTGGGGGTGCGCCTGCGCCCCTGAACGACGCCGACACCGTCCCGCCGTTTTCGCGGAGGGGCGCCTGGTCCAGAGGTTGCGACGCTAGTGCAGGGACGTTTCAAGAGGGATGGCAGCGCTTCGGCGGAGCCGGAGCCGCACGGCGGGACCGACCGCGGTTCCTCGCCCCAGCACGCCCAGAACCCGGGACAATCAGAACTCGGCGGCGGTGAGCGCTCCGCGCGCCCCGGCGCGAAGGCTCCCGACCAACCACCCGCGAAGCCGAACGGTCCCCCCGGCCCCGGCTCCCGAATAGCCCTGCGCAACTGGCGCATCTCCACGCGTCTGGTGTCGCTGCTCGCGCTCCCCGTGGTCGCCGCGACCACGCTGGGTGCCCTGCGCATCAACCAGTCGATGGACGACATCCAGCAGCTCGACAACATGAAGCTGCTGACCGACATGACCAAGCAGGCGACCGAGCTCGCCGCCGCCCTCCAGAAGGAGCGCGACCAGTCGGCCGGCCCGCTCGCGCACGGCGCGAAGCCCACCGACATCACGGTCAAGGGAGTCCGCGACGCGACGGACGTCGCCAAGCAGCAGTTCATCGAGGGCACCCAGGAGATCGACACCGCCAGCGCGAACGGACAGCTCACCGGTGTCCGTGACAGCCTCGTGGCCATCGCGGGCGAGCTGAACAAGCTGAGCACCATCCGCAACGGCGCCTACAGTGACGCCAAGAACTCCTCGCAGACGGTCGACGGGTACCACCGCCTCATCACCCAGCTGATCAACCTCTCCCAGGACATGGCCGAGGCGACCAGCAACCCGGAGATGATCTCGCGCACCCGCGCCCTGTCGGCCTTCTCCTCCGCCAAGGAGTACGCCTCCGTCCAGCGCGCCGTCATCGCCGCCGCGCTGCCCGCGGGCAACACCACCTTCGGCCAGCTCTCCGAGAACGACCGGCTGTACGCGAACTCCGCGCAGGACAGCGAGGCCTCCGAGCGCACGAGCTTCGCGAGCATCTACGGCACCGGGGCGGAAGACCTCACCAAGCCGATCGACCAGGGCAACCCGACCATCCAGGCCGCCGACGCGTACTCCAACCGCGTACTCGGCTCGACGGGCGGTCTGAACACCCAGGACAAGCGCTCGTACAAGGACTGGGTCGACGACGACACGGCCAAGATCGAGCAGATGTCGAAGATCGAGCTGACGCTGCTCAACCAGATGGAGCAGAAGGCCCGTGAGCTGAAGAACGCCTCCCAGCAGGAGGCGATCATCTCCGGTGCGCTGATCCTGCTGGTCCTCGGCGTCTCTCTCGTCGGCGCCTTCGTCGTGGCCCGCTCCATGATCCGCTCGCTGCGTCGGCTCCAGGACACCGCGACCAAGGTCGCCCAGGACCGTCTGCCCGAGCTGGTCAAGCAGCTCTCCGAGTCCGACCCGCAGGACGTCGACACCTCCGTCGAGTCCGTCGGTGTGCACTCCCGGGACGAGATCGGCCAGGTGGCCGCGGCCTTCGACGACGTGCACCGCGAGGCCGTCCGACTGGCCGCCGAGCAGGCCCTCCTGCGAGGCAACGTCAACGCGATGTTCACCAACCTCTCGCGCCGCTCCCAGGGCCTCATCCAGCGTCAGCTCTCGCTCATCTCCGAGCTGGAGTCCCGCGAGGCCGACCCGGACCAGCTGTCCTCCCTCTTCAAGCTCGACCACCTCGCGACCCGCATGCGCCGTAACGGTGAGAACCTCCTCGTTCTCGCCGGTGAAGAGCCCGGCCGCCGCTGGACCCGCCCGGTTCCGCTGGTCGACGTGCTCCGCGCCGCCGCCTCCGAGGTGGAGCAGTACGAGCGCATCGAGCTGGCCTCGGTCCCGACGACGCAGGTCGCCGGCCGGGTCGTCAACGACCTCGTGCACCTGCTCGCCGAGCTCCTCGAGAACGCCACCTCGTTCTCCTCCCCGCAGACCAAGGTCAAGGTCACCGGTCACGCGCTGCCCGACGGCCGCGTGCTGATCGAGATCCACGACACCGGTATCGGCCTCTCCCCCGAGGACCTGGCCGCGATCAACGAGCGGCTCGCCTCGCCGCCCACCGTGGACGTCTCCGTCTCCCGCCGCATGGGTCTGTTCGTGGTCGGTCGTCTGTCGCAGCGCCACGGCATCCGTATCCAGCTGCGTCCGTCCGACTCCGGCGGCACCACCGCGCTCGTCATGCTCCCCGTCGATGTCGCCCAGGGCGGCAAGAAGGCTCCGGGCAAGCCGGGTCCGGGTGGTTCCGGTGGTCCGGCCGCCGCACAGGCCTCGGCCGGTGTCGCGGCGGCCCGCCGCGGCGGCCAGGGCGGCGGTCCGTCCCTCGGGGCGGGTGCCCCCGCCGGTGGCGGTGGCGGTCTCCTCGGCGCCCCGCCGCAGCGCGGACAGGTCGGCGCCGGTCAGGGTCCGCGGGCCGCGCTCCCCGGCAGCAACCAGGGCGGTCGTCCTGGCGGCGCCCCGGGTGGAGCGCGTGGACCGCAGAGTCCCGGCAACCAGCAGCAGGGCAGGCCGGCCCCGGCCGGTGCGGGTGCCTTCGGACAGGGTCCGCAGGGCCTGCAGGCCGCCGGAACCGGTGCCCCCCAGGGCTTCGGAGACGGACCCGCTCCACGCCAGGGCTTCGACTTCGGTGACAACAGCGGCCCCGCAGCCGCTCCTCCGCAGCAGCCCGCGGGCAACAAGGGCGGCGGCCGCCGCAGGCCGCAACTGCCCGGACGCGGTGGTCCGCGTGCCGAGCTGCCGGGCGGCAGCCCGCAGCAGTCCCGGCCGAGCTGGAGCGACGACAACGCGCAGCCGCCGGTGCCGCGCGCATCCCTCGACGCCCCGCGCGGTCACGAGGAACCCGACTCCACTTCGCGCATGCCCCGGATCGACGACCGGCAGGACCCGGCCGCGACCTCGGAGATGCCGCGGATCGACGACCGCCAGGGTCCCGCCGCCACTTCGGGATTCCCCCGTCCCGACTTCGACGCCCCGCGCCCCGGCATGAACGCGTCGCAGAACAACGGGCAAAGCAGCGGTCAGTTCGTCCGCCCCGACGTGTACGGCCCCTCGGGCACGGCTCCGGCCGCCCCGAGCCCGTCCACGACGGGCCAGTTCGCCACCCCGGGCTACGGCGCCTCCCAGGACCCGTCGTCCACGGGCCAGTTCGCGACGCCCGGCTACGGCGCCTCCCAGGACCCGTCGTCGACCGGCCAGTTCGCGACGCCCGGCTACGGCAACCGCCAGGACCCCTCGTCCACCGGCCAGTTCGAGCGTCCGGCGCCTCCGCAGCAGCGGCCCACGCGTCCGCAGGAGCCCGAGGCGCTGCCTCCGGCGACGGGCCCCGGTGACGGACGTACGCCGCTGTACGACACGCTGGAGACCAACTGGTTCCACGGTCAGGCGAACGGCGCCCAGAACGGCTCCCTCAACGGAGCTCACAACGGCGCCCAGAACAACGGCGTCCACACCAACGGCTCGCAGCCCTCGCAGCAGCCGCCGCAGACCCCCACAGCACCACCGCAACGGCCGGCCGCCGCACCGGCCTCCGCCAACTGGCGCACCTCGCCGAACGACGACCTCGTCCGGCAGGCAGAACGCGTCCGTCAACCGTCGGCGGGCGGGGTCACCACCTCAGGCCTGCCGCGCCGCGTCCCGCGAGCCAACCTCGTCGCGGGCACGGCACAGCAGCAACAGCACCAAACTGGTCCGCAGGTCTCCCGTGCGCCTGATGACGTACGCGGCCGGCTGACCAATCTCCGTAGGGGCATTCAGCAGGGTCGACAGGCCGGTACCGGCCAGACCGGCAGCTTCCCCAGCCCCACTCACCAGCAGGAGCGTTAGTTGAGCCCGATGAGCCAGGCGGCACAGAACCTGAACTGGTTGATCACCAACTTTGTGGACAACACCCCCGGGGTGTCCCACACCGTCGTCGTGTCCGCCGACGGGCTCCTTCTGGCCATGTCCGAAGGATTCCCACGCGACCGCGCCGACCAGCTTGCGGCCGTCGCCTCCGGTCTGACCTCGCTGACCGCCGGGGCCTCCCGGATCTTCGAGGGCGGCACGGTGGCTCAGACGGTCGTGGAAATGGAGCGCGGCTTCCTCTTCCTCATGTCCGTCTCGGACGGCTCGTCCCTGGCGGTCCTCTCCCACCCGGAATGCGACATCGGGCTCGTCGGCTATGAGATGGCGCTGCTCGTCGATCGGGCGGGTGCCGTACTCACGCCGGACCTGCGCGCTGAACTCCAGGGAAGTCTGCTCCACTAAAGGGCCCTGGTTCTAGAGACTGCACGAAATCACCGTCCGGCCGCCACAATCCCCCCACCGGCCCCAACAGACGGCACGAATGACCGACTTGCTGTCCCGCCCGGAGGATTCATGACCCCGCCCACCGCCTCTCATGATCCGTACGCACAGCCGTACGGGGACGAGGGCGACCAGCCGCTGGTACGTCCGTACGCGATGACCGGCGGCCGGACCCGGCCGCGGTACCAACTCGCCATCGAGGCGCTGATCAGCACTACGGCCGACCCCGCGCAGCTGATGGGGCTGCTCCCCGAGCACCAGCGGATCTGCCACCTGTGCCGTGAGGTCAAGTCGGTGGCCGAGGTATCGGCCCTCCTGTCCATGCCGCTCGGTGTGGCCAGGATCCTCGTCGCGGACCTCGCGGAGGCCGGACTCGTCGCCATTCACCAGCCTGGCGGCGATGAGAACAACGGCGGCGCGCCGGACGTGACTTTGCTCGAAAGGGTGCTCAGTGGACTTCGCAAGCTCTGACGGAGGTCGTACGACCACCTCCGCGAAGATCGTGGTGGCGGGCGGCTTCGGCGTGGGCAAGACCACGTTCGTCGGCGCCGTCTCGGAGATCAACCCGCTGCGCACCGAGGCCGTCATGACGTCCGCGTCCGCCGGCATCGACGACCTCACGCACACCGGAGACAAGACGACGACCACCGTCGCCATGGACTTCGGCCGCATCACCCTGGACCAGGACCTGATCCTGTACCTCTTCGGCACCCCCGGTCAGGACCGCTTCTGGTTCATGTGGGACGACCTGGTCCGCGGCGCCATCGGCGCCGTCGTCCTGGTCGACACCCGCCGTCTGGCCGACTGCTTCCCCGCGGTCGACTACTTCGAGAACAGCGGCCTGCCGTTCGTCATCGCCCTCAACGGCTTCGACGGACACCAGCCCTACAACCCCGAAGAGGTGCGCGAGGCGCTCCAGATCGGACCGGACGCCCCGATCATCACGACGGACGCCCGGCACCGTGCGGATGCGAAGAGCGCGCTGATCACGCTGGTCGAGCACGCGCTCATGGCACGTCTGCGGTAGCACTCAAGTCGACAGCTTCATAAGACAGTTGTCGTAGGGACATTGGAGCCGGCTGTGTCGTTTGACACGGTCGGCCACAGTGTTCATAACGTTTCGACATGGAATTCGGTGGACACCGACACGCATCGCGTTCATTCGGTGTCGCTGCGCTCACAAAAGCCCCGTCTTTTGACGGGGCTCGCTCTTTATGACCGTTTTATCTAGGGGATACGTCACCCGGAACCAGCCGTTCCGAGTGTTTGGAAGGGCGCTGCCTGACGTGCTGGAATGCGCTGAACTGCCCAGTAGTCAAGGGCGCTGGAGACACCGCGGCACAACGTAGGTGCCGACGCCGAGAGGTTGTTGGTCGAGTGAGGCGAAGCAAGAACGGTCCCGAGCCGTCGGCACGGGGCAACTTCACCCCGCCGCCGCGCGGCGCGGCGCCCGCACAGGTGCCCGTCCCGGAGCCCACGCCGGCGCCCGCGCCGAGCGGCGGTCGTCTGTCCCCCCGTAACTGGCGCGTACCCACCAGGCTGAACGCGATCCTGCTCATACCCGTGATCGTCGGCCTCATCATGGGCGGCTTCCAGGTGAAGAACTCGATCGACACCTGGCAGGAGGCGCGCGACGCCGAGAAGGTCGCCAAGATCGTGGCGGCCTCCAGCGACTACGCCGAGGCTCTGCTCAACGAGCGCGACGTGTCCGCCGAGCCACTGCTCAAGGGTGACCGGAACAACGCCACGGTCAAGACGGTCCGCGCGACCACCGACCAGATGGCCGACGCCTTCCACAAGGAAGTCGTCGGCATGCCGGCCAAGCAGGGCCTTGAGCGTCGGCTGGGCCTGGTGATCAAGGCCGAGCCCCAGCTGGACCAGATCCGCAAGGCCGCCTTCACCAAGTCCATGGACCCGGTGAAGACCGAAGAGGGCTACGTCACCGTCGAGCACCTGCTGATGGAGTTCTCGAACGAACTCGGCCTCGGCACGGGCAACATCACGAGCTACGGCCGTTCGGTGTACGCCATCGCGCTCGCCAAGGGCGCCGAGTCGCTGCAGCGCTCGATCGGCACCCACCTGCTGGTCAAGCCCAGCACCGACACGAAGAACCACGCGCAGCAGGTCACCTCCTTCACCTCGTACGCGTACCTGGAGAACATCGCTCTTCAGGAGTACGTCTCCGGTGGTACCGAGGCGGACTACGCCCGGCTCACCACGGTCATGGAGCAGAAGACCGCCGAGGGCAAGAGCCAGCTGGCCGCGGCCAAGAGCAAGACCGAGGCCGCGGGCGGGACCTTCGTGACGCCGCCCGCCATGGACAAGATGATCCAGGCGATCGCCAGCGGCGCCACGCCCACCCAGCTCGCCGCTCAGGGCATCACTCCCGAGACCTGGATGGCTGCCGCCACCCTCAAGTTCCAGGGCTACAGCCAGGTCGAGAAGGAACTCATCGACCGGGCCGTCAACGACGCCGGAAGCATCGCCTCCGACGCCCAGCGCCGGGCCTACATCAACGGCGCGATCGTTGTGATCGCCCTGCTCGCCGCCTTCATCCTGGCCGGCCTCATGGCCCGCCAGATGAGCCGCGCGATGCGCCAGCTGCGCAACGCGGCCTTCGGGGTCGCCGAGCAGCGTCTGCCGATGCTGGTCGACCAGCTCTCGCGCACCGACCCGGGCCGCGTCGACACCCGCGTCCAACCGATCCCGATCACCACCACGGACGAGATCGGCGAAGTCGCCCGCGCCTTCGACCAGGTCCACCGCGAGGCCGTCCGGCTCGCCGCCGAGCAGGCCCTCCTGCGAGGCAACATCAACGCGATCTTCACCAACCTGTCGCGCCGCAACCAGTCCCTGATCGAGGGCCAGCTGACCCTGATCACCGACCTGGAGAACAACGAGGCCGACCCGGACCAGCTGGAGAACCTCTTCCGCCTGGACCACCTCGCGACCCGTATGCGCCGCAACGGCGAGAACCTCCTCGTCCTCGCGGGCGAGGAGCCCGGCCGCCGCTGGGACCAGCCTGTGCCCCTCGTGGACGTGCTGCGCGCCGCCTCCTCCGAGGTGGAGCAGTACGAGCGCATCGAGCTCTCCGGCGTCCCGGAGGCCGAGATCCACGGCCGCGCCGTGACCGACCTCGTGCACCTGCTCGCCGAGCTCCTGGAGAACGCCACCACGTTCTCCTCCCCGCAGACCAAGGTCCGCGTCACCGCGACCCGGCTGCCCGACGGCCGCATCATGGTCGAGATCCACGACAAGGGCATCGGCCTCACCGCCGAGGACTTCGCGGACATCAACCACAAGCTGGCCAACCCGCCGACCGTGGACGCCGCGATCTCGCAGCGCATGGGCCTGTTCGTGGTCGGCCGACTGTCCGACCGGCACGGCATCCGCGTCCAGCTGCGCCCCTCCGGCGAGCAGGCCGGTACGACCTCGCTCGTCATGCTCCCCGACGCGATCACCCACGGTGGTGGCGGCGGCGAACAGCAGCTCCAGCGCGACGAGTTCACCGTCTCGCAGATCATCCCGGAGCCGCAGAGTTTCCAGCCGGAGCAGGCCTTCCAGTCCCAGGCCCAGCCGATGCGCACCGCCGCCGAACTCGGATTCGACGACAGCCGCTACACGGAGGTCCCCGACGACATCCGGGAGCTGGACCCCGTCGGGCGCTCGCTGATGCGTGAGGAGCGCCGTGCGGCCCTGGAGGCCCAGGCACAGGGCCAGCCGGAGGCCATCGAGCCGCCGAGGTACCAGGAGGACTTCGAGGCCCCCCAGCCCGCGTACGACAACGGGCAGCCCGGGTACGACAACGGCCAGGGTGCCTACGAGGAGCAGCAGGCCTCGTACGACCAGCAGACGGCGTACGAGGAGCCGCAGCAGGGGACGTACGACGAGACGTACTTCCCGTCGAACGGCGGCTACCCGGAACCCGCGTATGCGGAGCCGGTCCAGGAGGAGCACACGGGAGCCCGGAGTTCCGCTTCGGACACCTTCCCGACCTTCGACGAGCCGTCCTACCAGGACGACTGGCCGCAGCAGGACTCGTACCGGAACGGCTACCCGTCCGAGTACGCTCCCGAAGCGGAATCTTCGCAGGCCGCTGACGTGAGTGAGCAGGACCGCGTAGGCTTCAGCCGTCCGGGACCGACCTCCTCCGCCCCCCACGAGCTGACCGACGCAGGACTGCCGCGCCGCGGATCCACCGCGAGCGGCACCAACGGCCAGCGGCCCGTGGACCATGGCACCCAGGGGGTTCAGGCACCGCCCGCGGCCACCGCGAGCAATGGCGACGGCGACTGGCGTACGTCCAACGACAACCGCTGGCAGCGCGCCGAGCAGCTCAAGAAGCCCAAGGCGGGCGGGGTCACCTCGTCCGGTCTCCCCCGGCGGGTGCCCAAGGCCAATCTGGTCGAGGGAACCGCGGAAACGACCCCACAGGGCGGCCCCCAGGTCTCCCGCGCTCCCGAGGACATCCGGGGCAGGCTGAGCAACCTGCGCCGCGGCGTCCAGCAGGGACGCAATGCAGGTAGTGACACGAACGGCCAGGGCTTCGGTCCTGACAGCACCTACAACCAGGAGCGTTAGTGTGAGCCCGATGAGCCAGGCGGCGCAGAACCTCAACTGGTTGATCACCAACTTCGTGGACAACACCCCCGGGGTGTCCCACACGGTGGTGGTCTCCGCCGACGGACTCCTTCTGGCGATGTCCGAAGGCTTTCCCCGTGACCGCGCCGACCAGCTCGCGGCCGTCGCGTCCGGGCTGACCTCGTTGACCGCGGGCGCGTCCCGCATCTTCGAGGGCGGCAGCGTGAACCAGACAGTTGTGGAGATGGAGCGAGGATTCCTCTTCCTCATGTCCATTTCCGATGGTTCCTCGCTCGCGGTCCTTGCACATCCCGAAGCGGACATCGGTCTCATCGGGTACGAGATGGCCCTTCTGGTGGACCGTGCGGGTACGGTTCTGACCCCGGATCTTCGAGCGGAGCTCCAAGGGAGCCTTCTCAACTAACAGACAGACCGTGCGTATTGGCGTCCCGGGGCCGTAAGGTTTCGGGACGCGGTCCCACAGTGATGGGTGCCCGGCACAGTCGGAGGAGGAGAAAGTGGCAACACCCCCAGGCGGTTCGTCTTCGGGCAACTGGTCGTACGGCCCCGGCCAGGGGCAGGGCCAGGGCGACGGTTCTCAGAACCCGAACCGATTCAACTTCCCCTCCGCACCGAGCCACCGGCGCCAGCAGCCGTACGCACCGCAGGGCCCCGGCCCCTCGCCGTACGACCAGCCGCCGGCGCCGCGCATCCAGCCTGTGCAACCGCAGCGACGCACTCCCGAGGCGGCGCCCGCGGGATCGTCGAACAACCCTCTGGTGCGCCCGTACGCGATGACGGGCGGCCGCACCAGGCCCCGCTACCAGCTCGCCATCGAGGCACTGGTGCACACCACCGCACAACCGCACCAGATGCAGGGCCAGTTGCCCGAACATCAGCGGATCTGCAACCTCTGCCGGGAGATCAAGTCGGTGGCCGAAATCTCGGCGCTGCTGACGATCCCTCTCGGCGTGGCCAGGATTCTCGTCGCCGACTTGGCGGAGGCGGGCCTGGTCGCCATCCATCAGCCCGGCGGCGACGAGAACGCCGGCGGCCAGCCAGACGTGACTTTGCTCGAAAGGGTGCTCAGTGGACTTCGCAAGCTCTAGCGGAGGGCCTTCCCGCTCCACCACGTCCGCGAAGATCGTGGTGGCGGGCGGCTTCGGCGTGGGCAAGACCACGTTCGTCGGGGCCGTCTCGGAGATCAACCCGCTGCGTACCGAGGCCGTCATGACGTCCGCGTCCGCGGGCATCGACGACCTCACGCACACCGGAGACAAGACGACGACCACCGTCGCCATGGACTTCGGCCGCATCACCCTGGACCAGGACCTGATCCTGTACCTGTTCGGCACCCCCGGTCAGGACCGCTTCTGGTTCATGTGGGACGACCTGGTCCGCGGCGCCATCGGCGCGATCGTCCTGGTCGACACCCGCCGTCTCGCCGACTGCTTCCCCGCGGTCGACTACTTCGAGAACAGCGGCCTGCCGTTCGTCATCGCCCTCAACGGCTTCGACGGCAATCAGCCTTACAACCCGGACGAGGTGCGTGAAGCCCTTCAGATCGGCCCCGACACGCCGATCATCACGACGGACGCCCGGCACCGCGCCGACGCGAAGTCGGCGCTGATCACGCTGGTCGAGCACGCTCTGATGGCACGTCTGCGGTAGCGCCTGCGCGCGGCGGAGCAAAAGAAGGGGCGCCCCCTCCACCGAATGGAGGGGGCGCCCCTTCTTTTGCTCCGGGACGAAGACAAAGGGAAGGGCCCGCTCTTCACAGAGCGGGCCCTTCCCCGTTGCTGAGGCGCCGCGGGCTAGCCGTGCCAGCTGTGCGGGGCGCGGAAGCCGGGCTCGCGCTCCAGACGGCGCCAGCCGGCTTTCGCACGGCCACGGTGGGTCGGGGTGATGTCCGGCTGGGCGGCGGCGCGGGCCAGGAGGATGGCCGTGATGGCGGCGACTTCCTCGGGCTCGGCGTGGCCCTTCTCGACGCGGATGTCAGGGGTGTCCATAGGTTTCAGTCTCCGTGAGAGAGGTTTCCGCGGCGGTACCGCGGAGGATCCGCAGGGTTACTGCGGGGGGTTGCCGTGCTTGCGGGAGGGCAGGTCCGCGTGCTTGGACTGCAGCATGGCCAGGGAGCGGATCAGCACCTCGCGGGTCTCCGCCGGGTCGATGACGTCGTCGACCAGGCCCCGCTCTGCCGCGTAGTAGGGGTGCATGAGTTCGGCCTTGTACTCCTTGACCATGCGTACGCGCATGGCCTCGGGGTCGGCGGCCTCGGCGATCTGCCGGCGGAAGATGACGTTGGCCGCACCTTCCGCACCCATCACGGCGATCTCGTTGGTGGGCCAGGCGTAGGTGAGGTCGGCCCCGATGGACTGGCTGTCCATGACGATGTAGGCACCTCCGTACGCCTTGCGCAGGATGAGCGAGATCCGCGGCACCGTCGCGTTGCAGTACGCGTACAGCAGCTTGGCGCCGTGCCTGATGATCCCGCCGTGCTCCTGGTCAACCCCGGGCAGGAATCCGGGAACGTCCAGGAGGGTGACGATCGGAATATTAAAAGCGTCACACATCTGGACAAAGCGCGCAGCTTTTTCGGAGGCCTCGATGTCCAGCACGCCCGCGAGGGACTGCGGCTGGTTGGCGACGATGCCCACCACCTGGCCGTCCAGACGGGCCAGCGCGCAGATGATGTTGCGGGCCCAGCGCTCGTGGACCTCCAGGTAGTCGCCGTCGTCGACGAGTTCCTCGATGACCTTCGTCATGTCGTAGGGCCGGTTGCCGTCCGCCGGGACCAGGTCCAGGAGGACGTCCGAACGGCGGTCCGCGGGGTCCTGCGAAGCCACGTGCGGCGGGTTCTCGCGGTTGTTCTGCGGGAGCATCGACAGGAGGTAGCGGACCTCCGCGATGCAGGTCTCCTCGTCGTCGTACGCGAAGTGACAGACGCCGGAGGTCTCCGCGTGGACGTCGGCGCCGCCGAGCCCGTTCTGGGTGATCTCCTCGCCGGTGACCGCCTTGACGACGTCGGGGCCGGTGATGAACATCTGCGAGGTCTCGCGGACCATGAAGACGAAGTCCGTCAGGGCGGGGCTGTAGGCGGCGCCGCCCGCGCACGGGCCGAGCATCACGCTGATCTGCGGGATGACGCCGGAGGCCTTGGTGTTGCGCTGGAAGATGCCGCCGTACCCGGCGAGCGCGCTCACGCCCTCCTGGATGCGGGCGCCCGCGCCGTCGTTGAGGGAGACCAGCGGCGCGCCGGCCGCGATGGCCATGTCCATGATCTTGTGGATCTTCGTGGCGTGGGCCTCGCCCAGCGCGCCGCCGAAGATGCGGAAGTCGTGCGCGTAGACGAAGACCGTGCGGCCCTCCACCGTGCCCCAGCCGGTGATGACACCGTCGGTGTACGGCTTCTTGGCCTCCAGGCCGAACCCGGTCGCCCGGTGCCGGCGCAGCTGCTCGACCTCCTGGAAGGACCCGGGGTCGAGAAGCAGCTCGATGCGCTCCCGGGCGGTCAGCTTGCCCTTGGCGTGCTGCGCCTCGGTCGCCTTCTCGCTGGGTCCTCGCAGCGCCGCCGCACGAATCGCGTGCAGTTCGGCCACGCGCCCGCGTGCGTCCGTGGGTTCGCCTGAGGGTGCGGCCTCATCCAAAACGGTCATGTAGCGACCATACGAAGTCGAACAAGAAAAGCGGGCCGTCGACTCCGTACAGTCTCCGGCCTGTTTTCCTGGTACCCCTGAACAGAACCGCGACGGCATGCAGGCGATCTGACTGCTCAGAGGGCATCTGGCTTGTAGAGGTCACACAAAGCCGCGGGCTGAGAGCCCGCTCACATTCGTGAGGGTCCCATGCCATCCCTAGAGTGACACGGAGCCTTGGACGAGACCCGTTCGGCGTACACCGGGCCATCGGCCCGACCCGCGTCCAGGTGTATCAGCCCGCGGTCCGAAACGTGGACCGGCCGGTACCGGGCGGCCTTGGAGGCGAGGATACGCAGGCCGTCACGACCTCTTCGGCTTCCACAAGACGCCGCGCGGCCAGCACCCACGCGTGATCACGGCCGTCACCGCGCGAGAGCGGGGGGTGACCATCAGGAAGCGTGTCGGCGAACCGCGACGTAACGTCGTAAACACATGGCGGATGATGTTGAAACTTGAACGGAATAGGTCTACTGTCTCCCTTGTTGGCCTCGTTGAATCTTCAACAAACTCTCTGCCGCGGCTCTCGACTCCCGACGAAACCGCGACCCGTCCCCCTAGGAGCACGTCATGGGCATCTTCGGCCGCAAGACCACCGAGACCCCCGCCGCCGCGACCACGACCCCCGCCGCTGTGAGCCCCGAACTCGCGGCGCTCACCGGCGACTACACGATCGACCCGTCCCACTCGGAGATCGGTTTCGTCGCCCGTCACGCGATGGTGACGAACGTCAAGGGCTACTTCAAGGACTTCGACGGCACCCTGCACCTGGACGGCACGGACCCGTCCAAGTCCACCGCCACGATCGACGTCAAGATGGAGAGCATCGAGACGGGCTCCGCGGACCGTGACGGCCACCTGAAGAGCTCCGACTTCTTCAAGATCGACGAGTTCCCGACGATGACCTTCCGCTCCACCAAGGCGGAGGCCCTGGGCGGCGACGACTACCGGATCACCGGCGACCTGTCGATCCTCGGCGTTACCAAGCCGCTCTCCATCGACCTGGAGTTCAACGGCTCCGCGAAGGACCCCTTCGGCAACGAGCGCGTCGGCTTCGAGGGCAAGGCGGAGATCCTGCGCTCCGAGTGGGGCCTCACCTGGAACGCGGCCCTGGAGACCGGTGGCGTCCTCGTCTCCGACAAGATCAAGCTCACCTTCGACATCTCGGCGATCAAGAAGGCCTGATCCGTCGACTCCCGCCGGTGCCCTGAGCGTGCCCGCCCTCTGACTCCCCCAGCGGGAGGGCGGGCGCTCGGCATGCCCGCGTACGTCGCTCCGCCGCCGAGTCAAGCCGAGTTAATCGGGTGGGTTCGGGTGGGCCAGGCCGAGGTCGTAGGCGAGGATGACCGCCTGGACGCGGTCGCGGGCTCCCACTTTCGCCAGGACCCGGCCGACATGGGTCTTCACGGTGGATTCCGCGACGACCAGACGCTCGGCGATCTCGCTGTTGCTCCAGCCCTGGCCGATGGCGACGAAGATCTCGTACTCCCGCTCGGTGAGAGCGCGCACCCGGGGGTCGTCCGCCGTCCTTGGACCCGACCCACCCGGCTGATCCGCCTGGCCCGGCGAATCCCGGGGCAGGTGCTTGGCGTAGGTATCGAGGAGGCGGCGGGTCAGTGCGGGGGCGATCACCGCGTCGCCCGCCGCGACCGCGCGGATGCCCGCCAGCAGTTCCTCGGGGTGGGCGTCCTTGAGGAGGAATCCGCTGGCTCCCGCGCGCAGCGCCGCGTGGGCGTATTCGTCCAGGTCGAACGTGGTCAGGATGAGGACGCGGGAGCGGTCACCGGAGGCGACCACCCGACGGGTGGCCTCGATGCCGTCCATGCCGGGCATCCGTACGTCCATGAGGATCACGTCCGGGCGCAGTTCGGCGGCCCTGCGCACGGCGTCGGCGCCGTGGGCCGCCTCGCCGACGACCTCGGTGTCGGGGGTGCTCTCCAGGAGCATCCGGAAGCCGAGACGTTGCAGTGGCTGATCGTCCACGATGAGCACGGTGGTCACACCGCACCGCCCGTGGCGGCCGGCGGGGTGGCATCGGTCTCGGTCTCGGCCAGGGGAGTGAGGTCGAGGTTGGCCCGCACCGTCCATCCTCCGCCCGGGGCGGGTCCTGCGGTGACGGTCCCGCTGTAGAGGGCTGCGCGTTCTCTCATGCCGGCGAGTCCGTGTCCTTCCTCCTGAGGCGGCCCCGGACGGACGGTACCGTCGCCCCGGCCGGTGTCGTGGACGTCGATGTGCAGCCGCGTGTCCTTGACGCCGACCGCGAGTTCGACGCGGGTGTCGTGGCCCGCGTGCTTGAGGGCGTTGGTGAGTGCTTCCTGCACTATGCGGTACACCGTCAGCTGGACCCCGCGGTCCAGGGTGTCCAGCTCGCCGCCCGTGCGGTAGACGACCTGGGGACCGGCGGCGCGGATCCGGGCGCACAGGGCGTCGATGTCCCCGATGCCCGGCTGGGGACTGAGCTGGGGCGCGGCGGGGGTCTGGGTCTGCTCGCGCAGCACGCCGAGCATGCGGCGCAGTTCGCCCAGTGCCTGACGCCCGGTGTCACCGATGAGCAGCAGGGCCTGCTTGCCGCGTTCCGGTGCGATGTCGGTCGCGTACGCGCCACCGTCGGCGAGCGTGATGATGACGGAGAGGTTGTGCCCGACGATGTCGTGCATCTCGCGGGCCACCCGGGTGCGTTCGGCGGCGGCGGCGAGCTTGCTGCGCTGGTCGCGTTCGATCTCCAGGCGGGTCGCGCGGTCGCGCAGGACGGCGAGCTGGGCGCGCCGGATGCGTACGGCCAGACCCAGCGCGACCGCCGCGGTGATCGTGCTGAACAGGAAGAACAGCGCGTCCAGGACGGACACCGCGGACGGCAGCCGCAGGGCGACAAGGCCGAGGGCGGCCGCGGTGACCGCGCAGGCCACGGGCAGCCGCCGGAGCTGTCCGTGCAGCACCAGGCTGTAGAGGGCGATCAGCAGGGCGACATCGGCGCGCAGCCAGACTCCCAGCGCCACCTGGAGGAAGAGCACCGCGGCGATCACTACGAAGGCGAGTGACGGCCTTCGGCGCCGCCACAGCAGCGGCAGGACCAGTCCGGCCTGCAGCGCGACGGTCACCGGCCAGGGCAGGTGGGTGACCTGGGTGTCGAAGGCGTGCCGTCGGCCGTCGCCGTCGTGCACCAGGTCCGGCACGCAGAACATCAGCGCCACAACCACGATCACGCTCGTGTCCAGGACCCATGGATGGTTCCGGTCGCCCTGCTTGAGCCGTCGGCCGAGCTGGGACAGCCCACGGGCCAGGGGGTGGTTCCACGGGAGCTCCGCCTCCGCGAGGGGCAGGTCGGAGGGTGCCCCTGGGTGGGCGGTGTCGTCGATGCTCATGGGGGTCACTGGTCCGCGTTCATGGGTATCACCTGTCCATTGTGTGTCCGGCCGCCTTCCCGTCCGCGTGTATCTCCGGGTGTCTCTCCAACAGGCGTCAGGCGTCAGGCGTCAGTGCGCAGGAGGCGGTAGGCGGCGCCCGCCAGGGCGAGCACGGTCCAGCCGAGGAAGACCAGGAGCCCGGCCGTGGGCGCGAGGGTCGTCGAGTCGTGGGTGAGCGCGAACATCGACTGACCCGCGTTGCTGGGCAGGTACGGGCTGATGTTGTCCTGCCACGAGGTGGGCAGCAGCGAGATCAGGCCGGGGATCAGCATCAGCGAGGCGACCAGGACCGATATGCCGCCGGCGACCGAGCGCAGCAGGGCACCCAGGGCGGTGCCGATCACGCCGACCAGGCCGAGGTAGAGGCCCGCGCCCAGCAGGCTGCGCACGACACCGGAGTGGGAGATCGTGAGGGCCGCGGGGGTACCGGAGACTATCCCGCTGGTGATCATGAACGCGACGAAGACGCCGATGGTGGAGACGACCAGGGCGACCAGTCCGAACACCGACGCCTTGGACCACAGCACCGGCAGGCGGCGCGGGACGGCGGCCAGGGTGGAGCGGATCATGCCGGTGGAGTACTCGCCGGCGGTGACCAGCACGCCCAGGACGCCGAGCGCCAGCTGGGCGAAGTTCGTGCCGAACACGGAAAGGCTGAGCGCGGTGGCCGTGGCGTCGTCCGGGCGCAGCCGCTCACCGGAGTTGATCTGGGACTTGTAGTGCGCGGCGGCGATCACGCCGAACGCGACCAGGAACAGCAGGCCCAGACCGAGGGTGATCCACGTGGAGCGCAGCGACCACAGCTTGGCCCACTCCGAGCGCAGTACGCGTCGGCCGGTGACCTTGTACTCCGGACGTGCCGTCCGCGCCGGTGCGGGCGCGGAGCTGTCGGTGACGGTGATGGTGCTCATGCCGCCCTCCCGGGGGCCTCGACGGTGGCGGTGGCGTGGTACTCGACGGCGTCACGGGTCAGGTCCATGAACGCCTGTTCCAGCGAGACGGTCCGGGAGCTGAGCTCGAAGAGGGGGATGCCGTGTTCGGCGGCCTTGAGACCGATGGCCCGCGCGGACAGGCCCGTCACGTGCAGCTCCTCGGAGCCGACCTCGCCGGTGATCTCGACGCCGGGGCCGGCCAGGACCTCGCGCAGGCGGGCCGACTGGTCGGATGCCACGGTCACGGTGTCACCGCCCGCCTGCTGGACCAGCTCCTGCACGGTGGTGTCGGCGAGCAGGCGACCACGGCCGACGACGATCAGGTGGTCGGCGACCAGTGCCATCTCGCTCATCAGGTGCGAGGAGACGAAGACCGTACGGCCGTCCGCCGCGAGTCCGGTCAGGAGGTTGCGGATCCACAGCACGCCCTCGGGGTCCAGTCCGTTGACCGGCTCGTCGAGCATGATGGTGGCCGGGTCGCCGAGGAGCGCAGCGGCGATGCCCAGCCGCTGGCCCATGCCGAGGGAGAAGGCGCCCGCGCGCTTCTTGGCCACGGACTGCAGACCGGTCAGCTCGATGACCTCTTCCACCCGGCGGCGCGGAATGCCGTGGGTGTAGGCCTGCGCCATCAGGTGGTCGAACGCGGAGCGGCCCGGGTGGATCGACTTTGCCTCCAGCAGCGCGCCGACCTCCTGAAGCGGCGCGGTGTGCTCGGCGTAGTGCTTGCCGTTGACCGTCACGCTGCCGCCGGACGGCGCGTCCAGTCCGACGATCATGCGCATGGTGGTGGACTTGCCCGCGCCGTTCGGGCCCAGGAAGCCGGTGACCGTGCCGGGCTTGACGACGAAGTCGAGCCGGTCGACCGCCGTCTTCTCCCCGTACCGCTTCGTCAGCTGATGTGCCTCGATCATCGTTCTTCCCTCACGCTCGGGGGGTCTGACCCCGCCAGACTGCTCACTCGCCACGCTAGGGGCCCGCGGGCCGGGATCCGTGGTACCCGGGAGCTCAATGAGGTGCGGCCCGTAGTACCGAGGTACCACGGGGCCACGCGTGGGGGATGACGTCACCTCCCGCATACGCCCTGGTGGTTACGGAGGTAGCGGGCCCTCCCCTACAGTCGCCCGCGTGACTGATCTCGCCTACCTTGCCGCCGTCCGGGAGTCGTACGACAGGGTGGCCGCCGACTACGCCGAACAGGTCAAGACCCCGGCGCAGCTGGATCCGCTGTCCCGCGCGATGCTCGTCGCGTTCGCCGAGACGGTGCGGACGGCCGACGCCGGCGCCCTCGCGGACCTGGGATGCGGGCCCGGCCTGGTGACGGCCTACCTCGCCGAGCTGGGGGTGCCCACGTTCGGCATCGACCTCTCCCCCGCGATGGTCGAACTGGCCCGTCGGGCCAACCCCGGTCTGCGTTTCACCGTCGGGTCGATGACCGAGCTGCCTCTCGAGGACGACGGACTCGGCGGCATCCTCGCCTACTACTCCGTCCACCACACGCCACCGGAGTTGTTGCCGGTCGTGTTCGCCGAGTTCCGTCGCACGCTCGCGCCCGGCGGCCGTCTGATGATCGCCGGCTATGTGGGGGCCGGAGAACGTCTGCGTCCCACGCAGGCGTACGGGGGCCATCCGGTGTCCTTCGAGTCCTACCTGGTGCCGCCGGACCGGGTGGCCGAGCTGTTGAAGCAGGCCGGGCTCGTCGTCACCGCGCGGCTGGTGCAGGAGCCCGGCGAAGGAGCCAAGAGGACGGTCGCCACATTCCTCGCCCGAAAGCCGGAACGGTCATGAGGTCGGATTCCGACAACGCCACGGCACAACACGCCCAGCCCTTCAGCCAGTGGCCCTTCCGCCGTCAGCCCTTCAGCCGTTCGCGCAGTTCCTCGACATCGGTGAGGAACCAGGTCTGTCGCCCCCGGTTGCACTCACGGACGAAGTCCCGCAGCGCCGAACTGGCCTCCGTGTGACGGGAGATGTCTCCGAGGACGACGAGTGCCACTCGGTAGTTGGCGAACTTCTGGACGATGTCACCGGCCACGCGGGTACGCAGCTGAAAGAACGTCTCGTCGAGCCGCTCGGCGGGAATGACCACCCACTGGGCACCCTGGTAGGCGGCGTTCCCGATGAGATCCAGGGCGTCGCCCTCGCCTCCGATGGTCTCGCCCTCGGCGGCACACATCATCACGGGCACGTCATGGATCGTCTGCAGGGTGCTCATGAAGATCGAGGCTAGGCGTGAAGGCGCCCTCCGGGCCACGCATTTCCCGGCTACGCGTCCCGGCGTGCGAATATCGCACCGCCCACCAGCAGCACCCCCAGCGCGTACGCCGCCAGAACCCCCAGCCCCGGCCAGGGGCCGATCGGCAGGCGGGTGAGGTCCTTCGTCGCGCGGATGGCGAGGCCCGCCGGCATGGGGGCCCAGCGCTCGAGGCGGACCTTCCAGGTGGGTGAGCCCAGGAGGTCGGACATGAGCGGGACCACGTAGAGGATTCCCAGGCCCGTGGTGATCGCCGCCGCGCTGTCGCGGAGCAGCACCGCCAGCCCCAGGCCCAGGAAGGCTATGAGGATCAGGCAGAGGGTGGAGCCGAAGGCGGCGCGGAGGGTGGGGGTGTCGGTGAGGGAGAGGAGGGGGTAGCCCGCCTCGGGGGTGAAGCCGTTGGCCAGGAGGATCCAGCGGGCCGTGGCGAGGGAGGCGAGGATCGCCGTGCCGGCCGCGATGCCCGTCGCCGCGGCCAGCACCGCCGCCTTCGACACCAGGACCGTCGCCCGGCGCGGGATCGCCGTCAGCGTCGTCCGTACCGTGCCCGTGCCGTACTCCGCCCCCATCGACAGGGCGCCCAGGACGAGGACGATCGCCTGGCCGAGCCACATACCCGTCAGGGCGAGCTTCACCGTGTCCTCGTGACAGGCCGCGGCACTCGCGCACTCGCGGGTGCTGACCGAGGACACCGCGGCCGTGCCCACGGCGAAGGTCAGGGCCACCGTGGCGGCCAGCAGCAGCCAGCTGCTGGGCAGCGTGCGGAGTTTGGTCCACTCGGCGTGGAGTGTGCGAAGTGCGGCCTGTGCGGGGTGGGCACGGAGCGAGGGCCCTGCGGGGTGGGCGCGGAGTACCGGCCGTGCGCGCCTCATACGTCCCTCCTGCGCAGGCGCCAGGCCGCGAGAGCGAGCGCCACGGCCACGTACGCGCACAGAACGGCGAAGCCGTTCCACGGGGCCATGGGGTAACAGCCGCTCTCCGGGAGGCAGTTGTGCTGCACCTGGGGGTAGTACGTCACGCCCTGCTGGACCGCGAAGGCCGCCGCCGGGGTCGCGCGCAGCAGCCAGTTCGCGATCGGGAGCGGGAGGGCGAAGGCAAGGATCTGCGGGAGGATCACAAGGACCACGACGGCCGTGATCGCGCCCGCGCTGTTGCGGAGTATCGCTCCCAGGGCGAGGGCGAGGACTGCCACCAGGGACAGCAGTGCCGCGCTGCCCACCACCGCCCGCAGGGCGGGTGAGTCGAGGAGTGACAGGTCGGGGTAGGCGGGTGGCGCGAAGCCGTGGGCACGCATCGTGCGTTGGGCCAGGGGGAAGGTGATCGCCGTGGCGGGCAGGCTGACGGCGAAGGTGACGCCCCCGATCACCAGGGCCTTCGCGGCGAGGACCCGCACCCGGCGCGGGGTCGCCGTGAACGTCGTACGGATCATGCCGCGCTTGTACTCGGTCGTGATGAACAGGGCCCCCAGGGCGACCATGAAGAGGACGGCCACGAAGACGCCCTGGAAGCTCATCTGGACGCTGTCGCCACCGGTCTCGTCGGGGGCGATGTCGCCCTGGCCGGTGAGGGTGTAGACACCGGTCGCGGAGACGGTGGTGGTGCCCGGCTCGGCGCGGGCTGGGCCGGATTGCGGGGTGTCCGGGTCACTCGGATCGGGGGCGCCCACGTCCGTGCTCGTCCAGGCGGCCGAGCCGGTCGCGGTGGCGCCGCTCAGGGCCAGGTGGTCGAAGGTCGCTCCGGCGGTCGTGCCGCCGGCCGTCTCCGACGTGCCGCCGAACGAGCGGCGCAGGTTGCTGTGCAGCGGTGAGGCGACGAACAGTCCCGCCTGTGCCGTTTTCGGCAGCTCCGGCAGGGTGACCGAGCCGACCTTCGTCCAGTGGGCGCCGTCGGAGGACTCGTATCCGGTCAGGCGGGTGCCCGAGCGGGTCATGCGCAGCCAGTGCGGGGCCGTACCGGAGGCGGCACTGCCCGCCTTGTCGTGCGTGAAGTTCCACTGGAGGCGGACGCCGTGGTCGGGGGTGAGCATCAGGGCCGCGTACGGGCTGCCGGCCTTCGTGCTCGCCTTGACCAGCACGCCGGCCTTCGCCCACGGCTCCGGGTCCCGGCCGGCGCCGCCCTTCAGGTCGGACACGCGGACCGTCACGCTGCCGTCCGCCGGGAGGGACTGGTGGACGTAGTGGAAGCTGTCGTTGACGCGGGTGCCGTCGGGCCCGACGGTGACCGGGTGCTCGTTGGAATCGTCGACGGAGCCGCTCGCGGCGAGCTGGGAGATGGCGACCGTGACCGCCGCCGCCACGACGAGCGCCAGCACCCACACGCGCACCGTCCAGAACTTGCTCCATTCCGCGCGCAACAGGCGCCCGAATCCCTCGCGGGCGGGCTTGAGCGGGGAACGGTAGGGAGTGACGGTCGAGGTCATCGGGGCACCTCGCCGTCCGTCGGGTCCGGAATCGACGTGAACTCCGCCGCGTCCCGGGTGAGCTCCATGTACGCCTCCTCCAACGACGCCCGGTGCGCGCCGACCTCGGCGAAGGGGACGCCGGCCGCGGCGAGCAGCGCGACGATCCGCTCCGCGGGCAGACCGGTGACCGTGAGGGTGTCGGCTCCGGTGACCGCGACCGTGCCGCCCTCCCGGGTGAGCAGCTCCATCGCCTCCGTGCGGGCGCCCGTGCGCAGGGCCACGCGGTCGCCGGACGCGGCGGCGAGCAGGGTGGCGACAGAGGTGTCCGCGATGAGGCGGCCACGGCCGACGACCACGAGGTGGTGAGCGGTGTCCTCCAGCTCGCTCATGAGGTGGCTGGAGACCAGGACGGCGCGGCCTTCCCCGGCCAGCCGGCGCAGCAGGCCGCGGATCCACTGGATGCCCTCGGGATCAAGGCCGTTGACCGGTTCGTCGAGCAGGAGGACCGGAGGGTCTCCCAGCAACGCGGCCGCTATGCCCAGGCGTTGGCGCATACCGAGTGAGTAGCCGCCCGCGCGGCGGCGGGCGGCCTGGTCCATGCCGACCTGTTCGAGAACCTCGTCGACCCGGCGCAGGGACAGCCCGTGCGAGTGCGCCAGCCAGCGCAGATGGTCGCGTCCGCGCCGGCTCGGGTGCAGGGCGGCCGCGTCGAGGAGCGCGCCGACCTCCAACAGCGGTGAGCGCAGGGCGTGGTAGGGACGGCCGCCGATGAGCGCGCGCCCCTCGTCGGGGGTGTCCAGGCCGAGCACGGCCCGCATGGTGGTGGACTTGCCCGCCCCGTTCGGACCCACGAAACCGGTGACCTGTCCCGGCCGGACGGTGAAGGTGAGTCCGTCGACCGCGACGGTCCGCCCGAACCGCTTGCGCAAGTCCTGGACTTCGATCGTTGCATCGCTCATGCCAGCGAGACTAGGGACGGGCGGGCCTCGCCGTCGTCCCGCCACGGAGCCGTCTTCGGCGCCCCTGTCACGAGGGACGGACCGTCGGCCGGGTCCCCCGTGTGAGGGAGAAACCCCAGGGTGACGCGCTGCGGCGCGTCCGACGGCACAATGGCGGCATGGGCGAGGACACGGCGCGACACGGCGAAGGAATCGCGGGGGTGCGGAAGTTGCTGCGGCACTTCCCCGCCTCCGTGACCTACCCGGCTGCCCTCGCGCTCCTCGCCTGCGCCGAGGTCCTGATCCGGCTCGGGGGCCTGCGCGAGAACCTGTCGCTCGCCCTGCTGCTCGGGGTCTGCACCACCCTTCCGCTCACCTTCGTACTGGGCGCCGACCGGGTCCTGCCGGCGCGGGCCGGGGCCGCCGTGGCCGTGACCTCGGCGGGCGTGCTGGCGCTGGCGCCGTTCCGCACCCTCACGCTGGCGGGGGTGGCGGCCCAGCTGGCCTCGGTGTACTGGCTGGGACGGGCGGGGGCGCCCCGGCTCAGCGGAATACTCGTCGTGCCGTACGTCGTGCTGGCCCTCGTCAGCCAGGACGACCTCACCACCCGGGTGATGGCCGTGCTGGTGGCCACGCTCGCCTCGGCGGCGGCCGCGACGGGCATCACGCACCACGTCCGCAGCGCCGCGCTGGCCCACAGCGCGACGGAGCGGGCCTTCGCGGACACGCTCCTCGCCCACGCCGCACGGGGTGAACGGGCACGTATCGCGAGGGAGTTGCACGACGTGGTCGCGCACCACATCTCGATGATCGCCGTGCAGGCCGAGACGGCCAGGCTGACCACCGCAGGGCTCCCGGCCGACGGCGCCACCCGGCTGCTCGCCATCGGGGACACCGCGCGGACCGCGCTGACGGAGATGCGGCGCCTGCTGGGGGTGCTGCGGGAGGACGCCGACACGGGGGTCAACCGGCGTCCACAGCCGGGGCTGCGCCAGCTCCTGGAGCTCATCGACGAGTCCCGGGACGCCTCCGGCTCCCGTACGCGGCTGATCGTCAGCGGGCCGGTCGCCCCGCTCGACCCGGGCATCGAGGTCACCGCGTACCGGATCGTGCAGGAGGCCCTCACCAACGCTCGCCGACATGCTCCGGGTGCCGCCGTCGACGTCGAACTTCGTTACCGGGAGGACGACTTGGCGATCCGTGTGCGCGACAACGGGCCGGGGCCCGCGTCCCCGACCGCCGGGCACGGCCTGCTCGGCATGCGCGAGCGGGCCGCCACGGTCGGAGGCACCCTGCGCACCGGGCCGGCGCGTGGCGGTGGCTTCCTGGTCGAGGCGCGGCTGCCGGTGCGGGCGGAGGCTCTCGTATGACGACCGCCGCAGAGGCCTCGGTAGCCGAAGGACCGGTCCCTGCCGTGCGGATCGTGGTGGCCGACGACCACGAGGTGGTGCGCGCCGGGTACGCCGGACTTCTCGCCACCCAGGCGGACTTCACCGTCGTCGGCACGGCGTGCGACGGCGCCGAGGCGGTGCGGGTCTGCCGGGAGCGGCGTCCCGACGTGGTCCTCATGGACGTACGGATGCCGGTCATGGACGGGATCCAGGCCACCGCCGAGCTGATGGAGCCGGAGGCCGGGGACGCGCCGCGCGTACTCATCCTCACCACCTTCGATCTGGACGAGCATGTGTATGACGCGCTCGTGGCCGGGGCGAGCGGGTTCCTGCTGAAGGACGTGACGGCGGAGCGGCTGTTCGAGGCGGTACGGGTCGTGGCCGCCGGGGAGGCGCTGCTCGCGCCCGTCATCACCCGTCGGCTGATCGCCGAGTTCGCCCGGCTCAAACCCAGGGCGCCGACGGGGACGGCGCTCGGCGTGCTCACCCCGCGCGAGACGGAGGTGTTGCGGCTGCTGGCGGAAGGGCTGTCCAACCCGGAGATCGCCGCGCGGCTTCAGGTGGGCGAGGAGACCGTGAAGACCCATGTCAGCCGGGTGCTGTCCAAGCTGGGGCTGCGCGACCGTACGCAGGCGGTCGTGACGGCGTACGAGACGGGGCTGGTCGTGCCGCGTGCGGCGGCCCCGGAGGCGTTCGGGCGCCAGGATCCGCGGGGGGAGGACATGCGTGGGATGAGACCGAGTGGGGAGGGACTGCGTGGACAGGGGTGGCGGGGTTAGTCAGGCGGGGCTGGGGGCCGGTGTGCGGCGGCGCGGGACCGGCAGAACGCAGCAGGCCGACGCGACCGCCAGGACCGCGCCGACCGCGATCGCCCCGAGACGGGTGGGCAGCAGGTCCTGCGCGTCCTGGCCGAAGTAGCCAAGGAGGAGGGAGAGGGCGGTGGTCATGCCGGCGGCCCAGTAGGCGTAGTTCAGCGGACGCAGCCACAGGGCGACGGCCAGTACGGCGAAGATCAGGACGACGGAGGTCCGGCCCGTGATGCCGGCGGCGGCCACCGCGGTGGCGAGCAGTGTGCCGGCGCAGGCGCCGACCAGGCGCTCGACTCCCTTGCGTATGACGTCGTCGCGGCCGCGGTTGCCACTCGCGACCACGTACACGGTCAGGACCATCCACGGCCAGTGGTGGTCGAAGAGGAGCCGTCCGAGGGTGAAGGCCGCGGCGACGGCGGCGGCCATCTGCCATGCCATGCGGGTGCTGGGGACGGGGCGCAGTCGGGAGGCTCGTCGGAGGCGGTGCGGCTCCGGGTCGGGCTGCCAGGGGCCGAGGCGGTCGGCGGACATCTGGACCAGCCAGACGCAGCCGCATGCCAGCAGCCCGATCACCGCCGACCAGCCCCAGCTCACCAGCGCGCTCTGGGCCCTGGGCGGCAGCGCGGGGCCGGGGACGACGAGCAGGGCGACCAGCGGCAACGTCATCAGCGTGCCCGCCTTCGTCGCGGCCGGACCGAAGCGGCGGATCCAGATGGGCAAGGAGATGGCGAGGGTGAACACCGCGGCGCCGAGTGCGTAGTGGTCGGCGATCAGGTGGCCGAGCAGGGTCGCCGCACCGGCCAGGGCGGGCAGCAGGACGCAGGCCATGAGGCGACCGCGGGCACCGGCGGTCCGTTGGGTGCGGGCCAGGGTGAGGGTCAGCGCGACCGCGAGGACGAGGACGTCCGTGTGCAGTGCGGCGGTGTCCTCCAGCCACAGGGCGAGGGAGTAGGAGAGCAGCACGGCCGTCATGGTCAGCGCTGCTTCGTAAGCATTGCGTATGTGTTTGACGGGCATGGTGCCGATAGTAGAGGGATCAAGGCTGATAAATAGTAAGTTTTAGATTACGATAAGAGGGTGGACCATCTTTCCTATGCCGCCCAGATCCGACGTGGTGTCGTCCGCCTCAATCGGCGGCTGCGGCAGGAGCGGGGCGAGGGCGGCCTCAGTCCGAATCAGCTGGGGGTGCTGGGGCACTTGCGTCGGCACGGGGCGGCGACGCCCGGCGAGGTCGCGGCGGCCGAGCGGCAGCGGCCGCAGTCGTTGACCCGGGTCTTCGCCGAGCTGGAGGCGGACGGGCTGATCGCGCGGACGGCCGACAGCGCGGACCGGCGCCAGTCCGTGCTGACGCTCACCGTGGAGGGGCTGCGGGCGCTGGAGTGGGACATGGCTGAGCGGGATGCCTGGCTGGCGGCGGCGCTCGGCACGTTGAACGAGACCGAGCGCGAGGTGCTGCGGCTGGCAGGGGCGCTGATGGACCGCCTCGCGGATACGGAGCCTCAGGAGCCTTCGTCCGGGACGGCCGAGCTTCGGAGGCCTTCGCTTTAGCGGCCTTCTTCTCGGGAGGCTCCGCTTCAGAAGCCGCCGCCGAAGTCTCCTCCTCCGCCGCCGCCGAAGTCGCCGCCACCGCCGTCCCCGAAGCCGCCGCCGAAGTCGCCGGGGTCGAAGTCGGAGCCGGAGACGTCACCGCCGCCGTAGCCGCCGAAGTCTCCGTAACCGGAGCCGTAGTCGGACGCGTAGGAAGGAGTGGCCATCACGCTGCCGAGCAGGGTGCCGACGAGGAGTCCGGGGAGGAGGCCGCCGCCGAAGTAGCCGCCCGCCCAGGGGCCGTAGGCCGGTCCGGCGTCCCAGTACGGGCGGCGGCCGTAGTCGGTGTCGACCTCGCGGACCGCCGGGGCGCGGCCGTCCGCCAGACGGGCCTGGTCCGCCGCGCAGACCGGGACCTCGCGGGGAGCGCCGCCTGCCGGGGTCCAGGTCGCGTCGGCGACCGACGGGCCGTGTCGCGGGTCGAAGAAGCAGGGGGCGCGGCGTTCGGGCAGGGGCTTGCCCTCGCGACGGGCGGACAGGAGCGCGAGGGAGAAGCGGCCGTCCTCCAGGGACTGGGTGACGGCGCGTACGTCCTCCGGGCGGTGGGCCGCGGCCATGGACGACTTCGCCTGTTCGTAGGCGTCGAGCGCGCGTTCGTAGTCGGCGCGCATCGCGTCGTCGGCGCCGGCCTCGGCGGGGTGGAAGTCGAGCCGGTCGAGTTCCTCGCCGAACGCGGTGATGTCCTCGTCGACGACCACGCGGAGTTTGTCCAGTGCTTCCTGTTGTTCCCGCTCTTTGCGCCGGCGGTTGCGGCGTACGAGGGTGTAGGCGCCCGCGCCGCCCGCCACGGCTACCGCGGCCACCGCGATGAGGGCGCCGGTGGAGACGCCGTTCCCGTCGGTCGAGCTCCAGCTCTTGGGGGCCGAGCCGTTGATGTTGGCCAGGGCGCGGTCCGCGAAGTTGTTCAGCTGGGTCTTCGCGGGTTCGCCCTGGACGCTGGTGACGAGGTTCTGGACAGCGGTGCGGGGCGTGACCGCGGTGTCGGCGCGGGCGTCGAAGCGGGTGCCCAGTCTGATGGCGTACAGGCCTGTGATGCCGGTGTCGGTGCGGAGGTTCTGGAAGAGGTTCTGGGTGGGGAAGTCCGCGGGGAGGACGGCCACGAAGACGGGCTTGTTCGCGTTCTTGATCTTCTTGGCCAGGGTGTCGGCGTCTGCCTTGGAGAGTTGTGCGGAGGCTGCCGGGTCCACGTAGACGGGGCTCTTGCGGAGGGCTGCCGCCACTGTTCCCACGTCTGTGGCCGCGTGGGCGGGGGGTGCGGTGAGGGTGAGTGCCGTGAGGGCGGCGAGTGTCAGCGCGATCAGCAGTCCGGGGAGCCCTCGGATCAGTGCGGCCTTCATATCTCCGAAGCTACCTGAACGTGCGCAAAACTGGGCATCGGGGCCGGTGGGGGTGGGGTGGCCCGAGGGGTTCTCGCCCCCGCCGCCCCTATCGATTCCCACCCCCAGGGGCTCCGCCCCCAGATCCCCACATCGGCCTGAACGGCCTCGTCCTCGAACGCCGGACGGGCTGGGGATGCGCGTAGCGCGTAGCGCCCCTCCAGGGGCGCGGGGAACTGCGCGACCAGCCCCCACTCGCCCGCAGCCCGAAGGCCGCGCGGGCGGGTGGGGGCGGTGGGGTCAGCCGGCTCGGTATGCCTCCAGGAGTTTCGTCAGTGCCTGGGTGTAGTGGGCGGTCAGGAGTAGGTGATCGGCTTCCGCGAAGGGTTTGGCGAGTGCGGGGGTGATGGTTGAGCCCGTGCTCTGCTGGACCAGGAGGCGGGCCTGGGTGACCGCGGCGCGGCCCAGTCGCGCCGAGCCGGTTCGGTCCGCGGTCCGGGCGAGGAGGGTGAGGGCCCTGAGCGTGGCCTCGCCGCCCCCGGGGACCTTCGTGAGTGTGGTCAGGCCCCAGCCGTAGGGGAACTGGGGATCGTAGGACGCGTCACCGACGTTGATCGGGAGTTGACTCTCCGACTTGGGCCAGGTGACGGGAAGCTGGCCGGTGAAGGCGCGCTTGCCGTACAGCACGTCCGCCACGCCGTCGCCCTCCGTGCCGGGCAGCCACGAGGCGACCAGGGCGTCGATCTCACCCAGGCGGTCGCCGATGAGTTGCGGGCGGCCCGAGACGATCAGGACCGCGCACTTCATGGCGGCGCACACCTTGTCCACGGCGGCCTGGTCGGCGGGGGTCAGGGCGAGGTCGTTGCCGTTGCCCACATCGCCGACGCCCTCCGCGTAGGGGGTCTCGCCCACGACGACCACACCCACGTCGTAGCCGGACGTCGGCGCCGAGGCGTCCTTCGAGTAGGTGACGTCACCGCCGGCATTGCGCATGCCCTGCAGGATCGTCGTACCGTCCGTGTGCTTCCCGGACGCGCCCTGCCAGGTGATCGTCCAGCCGCCGGTCTGGTTGCCGAGGTCGTCGGCGTTCGAACCGGCCACGTACACCTTCTGGGACTTCTTCAGGGGCAGTACGCCGGCCGCGTTCTTCAGGAGGACCTGGGACTTGGCCGCCGCCTCACGGGCGACCGCCCGGTGACCGGCGGAGCCGATCGCCGCCGCGCCGCTCGTGTCCGCGTACGGCTTCTCGAACAGGCCGAGTTTGAACTTCTGGGTGAGGATGCGGGACACGGCGTCGTTCACCCGCGCCTCGCTGATACGGCCCGCCCGTACCTCGTCGACCAGCGTCGTACGGAAGTCCTTGTAGGCGTACGGAACCATGATCATGTCCAGGCCCGCGTTGATCGACGTACGGACGTCGGACGCGTAGTCGCCGGGGATCTGGTCGATGGCCTGCCAGTCGCTGATGACGAATCCGTCGAAGCCCATGCGGTCCTTGAGCACGCCGTTGATCATGTCCGCCCGGGCGTGCATCTTCACCGGGCCCTGGCCGTCGCCGAGGATGTCGAGGGAGGAGTAGGAGGGCATGACCGAGCCGATGCCACGGTCGACCGCCGTCTGGTACGGCGCCAGGTGGACGGCCTCCAACTGCTGCCGGGTGACCTTCGTGACGCCCTGGTCGATGGTGTACGAGCCCGTCGTGGACGAGCCGTACTCCGTGCCGCCGTCGCCGACGAAGTGCTTGGCCGTGGCCAGTACCTTGTCGTTGTCCTTCAGGTCCTTGCCGTTGGCGGCGCCCTGGAGGCCCTGGATCATCGTCTCCATGGACTCGACGAGCGCGGGGTCCTCGCCGAAGGACTCGTAGGAGCGGCCCCAGCGTTCGTCGCGCGTGACGCAGAGGCAGGGGGCGAAGTCCCAGGGGATGCCGGTGGCGCGCACCTCGGCCGCCGTCACGGAGCCTGTCCGCTCGGCCAGCCGGGGATCACGGGTCGCGCCGATGCCGATGTTGTGCGGCATGATCGTCGCGCCGGTGAGGTTGTTGTGGCCGTGCACCGCGTCCACGCCGTAGATCAGCGGGATCTGGAACCGTGTCGCCTGTGCCCGAAGCTGGAAGGCGTCGATCATCTTCGCCCATGCCTCGGGGGTGTTGGGCGTCGGGGTCGAGCCGCCGCCGGACAGGAGCGAGCCGAGGTCGTACGTGGCGATGTCGCCCTGCGCGGTGAGCGCGCCGCGTTCGGCCTGGGTCATCTGCCCGGCCTTCTCCTCCAGGGACATGCGGGAGACGAGGTCGGCGACCCGCTTCTTCACGGGCAGTTTCGGGTCCAGGTACGGCAGGCCGTGGGCGTCTATGACGATCTGCGGGGTCTCGGCGGGGGCCTTCGCGCCGGTGACCGTGAGCTTCAGGGGGATCGTCTCGGCGGGTTCGGCGGACTTGTCGCGCAGCGTCGGGACCTGGATGGTGCGGGTGGCGCCGGAGGCCGTGCCCGCCGGGAAGGTGATCTCGCCCTTGACCGGTGTGTAGTCCTTGCCGGGCTCAGCGCTGCCGCCCGCGCTCTCGTAGGCGACGGTCACAGGTTCGTCGATCGGGGCGGCTCCGGTCGTGGCGACGGAGAGCTTCACTGTCGCCGTCGCTCCCTCCTTCACCGGGTGGACGGCGGAGTCGGTGGTGACGGAGGCGCGCAGGGACTGGTCGGCCTTGCCGTACAACTCGACGTCGTCCATGGCGAACCGGCCCTTGACGCCGACCGGGAGCGTGAGGGCGTACCCCCACATCTGGGTGAGGCCGAGTACCTGGTCGATGCCGCCGACGGGCTGGTAGTCCGTGCGGTAGGTGAAGTCGGTGAAGGGGATCTCGATCTGCTTCCAGCCGGTGAAGTCGTCGGTGAAGGACGTCGTCCACAGCTCGGAGGCCTCGCCGTTGGCGCCGCCGTCCTTGATCTCGAAAGCGACCTTCTTGGCGTTGTTCTGACCGTCCCACCAGAAACGGATGCCCTTGTGGGCCGACCAGTCGTGGGCCGGCTGGTCGAAGGCGAAGTCGTGGGTGAAGCCGCCGTAGCCGCTGATGTCGTAAGTGCCGGTGAGGACCTTGGTGCCCTCAGGGGCGTCGGTGCGGGTGGTCAGCGCGAGCGCGGGCGGGTCGTCGGCGTCGCCGCCCCAGGTGAACAGGCCCCCGGCGGGGGGATTGGCGAAGGGGACCTCGCCCTCGAAGCGGTCGACGGGGACGGGGGCCGGTTCGTCGGCCGTGGCCGCTCCGGCCGAAAGGAGCGGCAGCAGCCCCGTGAGCAAAGCGGCGGAGGCGAGCAGGGCGGTTCTTCGCATGGACCTTCCCTCGACTCTACGTAGTCCCTGGTGTTCCCTGACCGGGCGCCTGACGGCATCTCCGGTTGGTCTCTTACGACTTAGATCACGGCGTGAGTTAACTGGCGTCCCGGGAGGCCGTCAAGACTTCACGTCAGAACCGGTACACGGGCAATGTGCGGCCGGATCAGGGCAGTTGTTCTTTCACGCCCTGAACGCGAGACCCCTTGACGTGGACCCGAAGCCGTCATTTACTCACGGCTCGCACGCCCCCTCCCCCACACCCAGAAGGGCGACGCGTCATGAGGAGATCCACACGGGCGGTCCGGCTTCTTCTCGCCGGACTGCTCACCACCGCCGGGCTGACCGCCGTCACGGCGGCGCCCGCGCACGCCGCGGGCGAACCCGTCACGGCCTGGCTGACCACGACGGACGACGACGGCGGACGCCATGTCGTCCGCGGGCTGCAGGCCCAGACGCCGTTCGCCTTCCAGGCCGGTACCGGTGGCAGCGGCGAGAACATCACCGTCGACGAGAACACCCGCTACCAGACCTTCACGGGTGGCGGCGCGTCCTTCACCGACACCGCGGCCTGGCTGATGAACAGCAGCGGGGCGCTGTCGGCGGCCACCCGGGACGCGACGATGCGGAAACTGTTCTCGCCGACGGAGGGCATCGGGCTCTCGTTCCTGCGGAATCCGATGGGCGCGTCCGATCTCGCCCGGTACGGGTACACGTACGACGACGTGCCGGCCGGGCAGAGCGACCCGTCCCTCTCGTCGTTCTCGATCGCGCACGATCTGGCCGATGTGGTGCCGCTGACCAAGCAGGCGCTCCAGCTGAACCCCTCGCTCACCGTGATGGCCTCGCCGTGGACGGCGCCCGCCTGGATGAAGGACAGCGGGCAGCTCAACGGGGGCTGGCTGAAGGCGGAGGACTACGGGGCGTACGCCTCGTACTTCGTGAAGTACCTCCAGGCGTACCGGGACCAGGGGGTGCCGGTCTCCTACGTCACCGCGCAGAACGAGCCGACGTGCTGCTCGGGGTACCCGTCGATGAGCTGGAACGCGTCGGGGCTCGCGTACTTCACGAAGAGTGAGCTGCTGCCGAAGCTGCAGGCCGCGGGGCTGTCCACGAAGGTGCTGGCGCACGACTGGAACTGGGACGTGTACGACTCGTACGCCGCTCAGACCGTCGACGACGCGGCCGTGCGCGCGCATCCGAACTTCGGGGGGATCGCCTGGCACGGGTACGGCGGGGACGTGGGCAAGCAGACGAGCGTGCACAACCAGTACCCGGGGGTGGACGCCTTCGGGACCGAGCACTCCGGTGGCACCTGGATCGCCAACCAGCAGCGCGAGGACATGCTCAACATCGTCGACTACACACGGAACTGGGCGAAGTCGGTGACGAAGTGGTCGCTGGCCGTCGATCAGAACCGGGGGCCGCACAACGGGGGGTGCGGGACATGCTCCGGGCTGATCACCGTTCACAACGGGGACGGGGCGAGTGGGCAGGTCGACTACACGATCGAGTACTACACGATGGGGCAGTTGACGAAGTTCGTGCGGCCGGGGGCGCAGCGGGTGGCCTCTACGGCGAGTACGTCCGTGCCGAACGTGGCGTGGCGGAATCCTGACGGCTCCAAGGCGCTGATCGCCTACAACGACTCCTCGTCCGCGAAGACCGTGACCATCAACTGGGGCTCGCAGCACGCGACGTACTCACTGCCGGGGAAGACGTCCGCGACGTTCACCTGGGCTGGGGAGCAGGTCGGTGGGGGTGGACAGACCGGGGCGTTCGTGGGGCTCGCGGGCAAGTGTCTCGATGTGGCCGGGGGGTCGTCGGCGAACGGTACGGCGGTTCAGCTGTACGACTGCAATGGCTCGGACGCCCAGCGGTGGACGGTGGCGGGGGACGGGTCGGTCCAGGCGCTGGGCAAGTGCCTCGACGTCACGTCGGCGTCCACGGCTGATGGGGCGAAGGTTCAGCTCTACGACTGCAATGGGACCGGGGCGCAGCGATGGTCGTACAACGGGTCGACGGGTGACGTGGTCAACGCGGCGGCGGGGAAGTGTCTGGACGTGACGGACAACTCTGCGGTGAATGGGGCTCGGGCGCAGATCTGGTCCTGCACGGGGGCGGCCAATCAGAAGTGGGCGCTGCGCTGACAGAGCTCGCCCTCTTTCCTCGCCCCCGCCGCCCCTACCCTCCCCCAAGCTCTCGGCTTCGCTCGAGCAGGGGGGACCCCCATCATCCCCAGGGGCTCCGCCCCTTCAACCCCGCCAGGGGCGCGGGGAACTGCGCGACCAGCCCCCGCCCACCCGCAGACAAACGAATCGGGTGGGCGGGGAGCTGAGCGGGCGCGGTCGGCTACTCCGCCGGCTCTACGCCCGCGCGCAGCAAGCCGTACGTGTACGCATCCTCCAGCGCCTGCCAGGACGCCGCGATCACGTTCTCCGCGACGCCCACCGTGGACCACTCCCCCGCTCCGTCGGAGGTGGAGATGAGGACGCGGGTGGTGGACTGGGTGCCGTGCTTGCCCTCGAGGATGCGGACCTTGTAGTCCACGAGCTCCAGCTTGGCGAGCTGGGGGTAGATCTTTTCGAGGGCGACCCGCAGGGCACGGTCGAGCGCGTTCACCGGACCGTTGCCCTCCGCCGTGGCGACGATGCGCTCGCCCTTGGCGAAGAGTTTGACGGTGGCTTCGTTGGCGTGGGTGCCGTCGGGGCGGTCCTCGACGATCGCGCGCCAGGACTCGACCTGGAAGTACGTGCGTGCCCGCCCCTCCGCCTCCTCGCGGAGCAGGAGTTCGAAGGACGCGTCCGCCGCCTCGTACGTGTAGCCCTTGAGCTCGCGCTCCTTGACGCGTTCCACGACGCGGCCCACCAGCTCGCGGTCGCCGCCGAGGTCGATGCCGAGTTCCTTGCCCTTGAGCTCGATGGACGCGCGGCCCGCCATGTCGGAGACCAGCATCCGCATGGTGTTGCCGACCTGCTCGGGGTCGATGTGCTGGTAGAGGTCCGGGTCGACCTTGATCGCGGAAGCGTGCAGGCCCGCCTTGTGGGCGAAGGCCGAGACGCCGACGTACGGCTGGTGCGTGGAGGGGGTGAGGTTGACGACCTCGGCGATCGCGTGCGAGATCCGCGTCATCTCGCGCAGGGCGCCGTCCGGGAGGACCTTCTTGCCGTACTTCAGTTCCAGGGCGGCCACGACCGGGAACAGGTTCGAGTTGCCGACCCGTTCGCCGTAGCCGTTCGCGGTGCACTGGACGTGGGTCGCGCCCGCGTCGACGGCGGCCAGGGTGTTGGCGACCGCGCAGCCCGTGTCGTCCTGGGCGTGCATGCCGAGCCGGGCGCCGGTGTCGGCGAGGACCGTGGCGACGACCGCCTGGACCTGGGCGGGGAGCATGCCGCCGTTGGTGTCGCAGAGGATGACGACGTCGGCGCCCGCCCCCCAGGCCGCGCGGACGACCGCCTTCGCGTACTCGGGGTTCGCGCGGTAGCCGTCGAAGAAGTGCTCGCAGTCGACGAAGACCCGGCGGCCCTGCTCGCGCAGGTACGAGACCGTGTCCCGGACCATCTCCAGGTTTTCGTCGAGGGTGGTGCGCAGTGCGAGTTCGACGTGGCGGTCGTGGGACTTGGCGACCAGGGTGATCACCTGGGCGCCGGCGTCGAGAAGGGCCTTGACCTGCGGGTCCTCGCTCGCCTTGCCGCCCGCGCGGCGGGTGGCGCCGAACGCGACCAGCTGGGCGTGCTTGAAGTCGATCTCCTGCTGGGCGCGGGCGAAGAACTCGGTGTCGCGCGGGTTGGCGCCCGGCCAGCCGCCCTCGATGAAGCCCACCCCGAAGTCGTCCAGGTGCCGTGCGATGGCCAGCTTGTCCGCCACGGTGAGGTTGATGCCCTCACGCTGCGCGCCGTCGCGCAGGGTCGTGTCGAAGACGTGGAACGAATCGTCGAGCTCGCTGGTTTCGGTCATGGTGTTCGGCTCCTGATGTTGGATCTCGGTCTGTACCGGAATGACCGGCTCCACCGTCCTCCAATGATCCCTCGCGCTCCCTTCCCGGCTTGAGGTGGGCCAGGAAAACGAAAAACCTCTCGCGGGTGCGAGAGGTCTGCGCGCGGGTCGAGGACGACGATGTCCGCCCGTACGTGGTGGTACGTGGCGGTCACTGCGGACCGGCGCGCCTGCTGCCAATAATCATGGCGAACGAGAGCACGGGGGCAGTCTGGCACATACCGCCCCCGTGCTCACGGGTTGTCTCAGGATGCGAGCCGCGCCCTGGGCTCCGAGGAGGGTTCCTGGCCGGGGCCGGCCCGGTTGAGGTCCAGGTCGCGGGTCTCCCGCATGGTGACGTAGACCACCAGCGACACCGCCGCGCAGCCCGCCACGTACCAGTAGAAGCCGGACTCGATGCCCGCGTCCTTGAACCACAGGGCGACGTATTCGGCCGTGCCGCCGAAGAGGGCGTTGGCGATGGCGTACGGGAGGGCGACGCCCAGGGCGCGGACGCCGGTCGGGAACAGCTCCGCCTTCACACAGGCGTTGATGGAGGTGTAGCCGGTGACCACCACCAGGGCCAGCAGAGCCAGGCCGAGGGCGGGCCAGAAGCTGCCCACGTGCCGCAGCATCGTCATGATCGGGACCGTCAGGAACGTCGAGCCCACCGCGAAGGTGATGAGCAGCGGGCGGCGGCCGACACGGTCGGAGAGACGGCCCGCGAGCGGCTGGAGACAGGCGAAGACGATCAGCGCGGTGAAGGAGACGAGGGTCGCGGTCTCCTTGGGCAGGCCCGCCGAGTTGGAGAGGTACTTCGTCAGGTAGGTGGTGTACGTGTAGTAGGCGACCGTGCCGCCCATCGTGAGCGCGATGACCAGGAAGGCCTCCCTCCGGTGCTGCCACAGCGCGCGCATCGTGCCGCGCTCCTCGTCGGACGCGGCCTCCTCGTACACCTCGGTCTCCAGCATCGTGCGCCGCAGATAGAACACGACGGCCGCGCCGAGCGCGCCCACGATGAAGGGAATGCGCCAGCCCCAGCTGTGCAGCGCGTCGTCGGACAGGGTGCGCTGGAGGATGATCTGCAGGCCGAGGCCGAGGATCTGGCCCGCGGTCATCGACACGTACTGGAAGCTGGAGGCGAAGCCGCGCCGCTCGGGGGCGGAGGCCTCGGTGAGGTAGGTGGCGCTGGCCGCGTACTCGCCGCCCACCGAGAGTCCTTGCAGCAGGCGGGCGACAAGCAGGACGGCCGCGCCGCCGTAGCCCGCCACCGCGTAGGTCGGTGCGAAGGCGATGAGGAGCGCCGACAGCGACATCAGGGTGACGGTCAGCGTCAGGGCGGTCTTGCGGCCTCTGCGGTCGGCGATCCGGCCGAGCAGCCAGCCGCCGACCGGGCGCATGAAGAAGCCGACCGCGAAGATGCCCGCGGTGTTCATGAGCTGGGCGGTGGGGTTGTCGTCGGGGAAGAAGGCTCCGGCGAAGTAGGTGGCGAAGCTCGCGTACACGAACCAGTCGAACCACTCCACCATGTTGCCCGCCGAGCCGACCCAGATCTTCTTCCAGTGCTCTCGTCCCGTGAGTGCCATGAGCCGTAACGTGCCCGCTGATCACGGCCGCGACAAGGGCGCCTCACGTTTTGTTCATTGCGTTCACAGGCGGGAGCGCAGCCACGGCAAGTGACCGTCAGCTCAGGGATTCGTCCAGAAACTCCCTTACGTGGAGCAGGATCCGCTCTCTGTCCGTGCCGCGCAGTCCGATCGCCACATGGATGGAGAAGCCGTCGAGGAGGGCCCGCAGCCGGGCGGCGCAGCGGTCCGGGTCGACCGGCCGGAACTCGCCGCGCGAGACACCCTCGGCGAGCAGCGCGACCAGGTCGCGGTGCCAGGCGCCCTCGATGGCGACCTGCCGCTCGCGGGCGTCGTCGTCGGCGTTCTGCGAGCGGTTCCAGACCTCCAGCCAGAGCGTCCAGTGCGGGTCGCGGTGGCCGTCGGGGACGTACAGGTCGACGTACGCGTCGAGCCGCTCCCGGGCGGTGCCCCGCGCGGCGAGCAACCGGCCGCGCTCGGCGCCGAGCCGCCCCTCGCTCCACTCCAGGGTCTGCAGCAGCAGTTCGTCCTTGGAGTGGAAGTAGTAGAGGAGATGACCGCTGCTCATACCGACCTCGCGGCCGAGCGCCGCCATGGTGAGCTTCTCCAGACCGCGCTCGGCGATCATGTCCATGGCGGCGGCCAGCACGTCCTCGCGCGGAGGCGCGTTCTTCCTCCGCGGCGCGCTGTCCCCTGCCACGTGCGACTCCTGGTTCAGATCCTCGGCTGCTGCTGGGTGATGCAGTGGATGCCACCGCCTCCGGCAAAGATCGTACGTGCGTCCACCAGTGTCACCGTCCGCTCGGGGAAGAGCCGTCGGAAGATGCCGGCCGCGAGCTCGTCGCGCGGGTCGTCGAAGCCGCACAGGACCACGCCGCCGTTGCAGAGGTAGTGGTTGATGTAGGAGTGGTCGGCCCAGTGGCCGTCGGCCTCCAGGATCGTCGGGGCCTGGACCTCGACGACCTCCAGGCGGCGCCCGCGCGCATCGGTCGCGGCCTTGAGCAGGCCGATGACCTCCTTCGTCACCTCGTGGTCGGGGTGCGCCGGGTCCGGCTGGGAGTGCGCGACCACGACTCCGGGGCGGGCGAAGGCGGCCACGATGTCGACATGGCCGAGCGTGCCGAAGCCGTACGGGGGGTAGTCGCCGGTCAGCCCGCGCGGCAGCCAGATCGCCTTGCGGGTGCCGAGGTGGGCGTGGATCTCCGCCTCCACCTGCTCGCGCGTCCAGTCGGGGTTGCGCTCGGGGCCGAGCTGCACGGTCTCGGTCAGGAGCACGGTGCCCTCGCCGTCGACGTGGATCGCACCGCCCTCGTTGACCAGCTTCGAGGCGTACGTCTTCGCCCCCGCGAGGTCCGAGACATACGCGCCGATCTTGGCGTCGTGCTCCCAGCGAGCCCAGTCCTGGGCGCCCCAGCCGTTGAACGTCCAGTCCACGGCGGCCAGTTCGCCCTTTCCGTTGGTGAGGAAGGTGGGGCCGATGTCACGCATCCAGGCGTCGTCGAGTTCGCGTTCGACGGTGTCGACGTCCGGGCCGAGCAGCGCCCGGGCCGCCTGCGACTGGCCCGGCCCGCACACGACCGTCACCGGTTCGAACCGGCGGATCGCGCGCGCCACCGCCGCCCAGGCCGCGCGCGCCTCGGCGAGGTCGTCGGGGTTGTCGAAGGTGGGGTTGGGGCCCGGCCACGCCATCCAGGTGCGCTCGTGCGGGGTCCACTCGGCGGGCATCCGGAAACCGTCGGCGGCAGGGGTCATGGCGTGCACCTTCATCAGAGGAAGTAGAGGCGGTTGAGGGAGACCGAGTCGGCGGGCTCGGAGCGCAGCGGGTCACCGTCGAGGGTGACCAGGCCGGTGCGCTGGTCGACGTCGACGGATCCCGTACGGGAGTTGAGGCGCAGGTCGGCGGGGCCGATCCCGCGGGTGCCCCGCACGGCGACTCGGCGCCGGCGTGTCGGCATGAGGTCGCTGCCCTGGTCGAGCGCGGCCTGGGCGACGAAGGCGACCGAGATCTCGGCGGGCGTCGCGCCGTGCGCCCCGAACTGGGGCCCCAGGACGAGGGGTTCGCAGGTGTCGGTGGCGGCGTTCGGGTCGCCGACTACGCCGTACGCCGGGAAGCCGGACTTGAGGACGAGCTGCGGCTTGGCGCCGAAGAACTCCGGGCGCCACAGGACGATGTCGGCGAGCTTGCCGACCTCGATCGAGCCGACCTCGTGGGCGAGCCCGTGCGCGATGGCGGGGTTGATGGTGAGCTTGGCCATGTAGCGCAGGACGCGCTCGTTGTCGTGGTCCGCGTCCGCCGGGGCGCCGCGCTCGGCCTTCATCTTTCCGGCCATCGCGAAGGTGCGGCGTACGGTCTCGCCCGCGCGTCCCATGCCCTGGGCGTCCGAGGAGGTGATCCCGATCGCGCCCAGGTCGTGCAGCACGTCCTCGGCGCCCATGGTCCCGGCGCGGATCCGGTCGCGGGCCATGGCCGCGTCGCCGGGCAGGTCGGTCTTCAGGTCGTGGACGGAGACGATCATGCCGTAGTGCTCGGCGACCGCGTCCCGGCCGAAGGGCAGGGTGGGGTTGGTGGAGGAGCCGATGACGTTCGGGACTCCCGCCATCTTCAGGACGTTCGGTACGTGACCGCCGCCGCAGCCCTCGATGTGGAAGGCGTGGATGGTCCGGCCTTCGAGGACGCGCAGGGTGTCCTCGACCGACAGGCATTCGTTCAGCCCGTCGCTGTGCAGGGCGACCTGGACGTCGTGCTCCTCGGCGACGCGCAGCGCGGTGTCGAGGGCACGGGTGTGGGCGCCCATGTCCTCGTGGACCTTGAAGCCGCTCGCCCCGCCCTCGGCCAGGGCCTCGACGAGGGGGGCGGCGTCGGAGGACGAACCCCGGCCCAGGAAGCCGATGTTGACCGGCCAGGCGTCGAAGGCGTTGAAGGCGTGGCGCAGTGCCCAGGGCGAGTTGACGCCGACGCCCCACACCGGCCCGAACTCCTGGCCGATGATCGTGGTGACGCCGGAGGCGAGCGAGGCCTCCATGATGCGCGGCGACAGCAGGTGCACGTGGGTGTCGACGGCTCCGGCGGTGGCGATCAGCCCCTCGCCCGAGACGATCGACGTCCCCGTACCGACCACCACGTCGACGCCGTCGAGGGTGTCGGGGTTCCCGGCCCGCCCGATCGAGCAGATCCGCCCCTCGCGGATGCCGATGGACACCTTGCGAATCCCCTGGGCCGCGTCGATCACCACCACGTTGCTGATGACGACGTCGCAGGTCTCGCGGACGGCGGCGGCCTTGAGGTGCAGTCCGTCGCGGGCGGTCTTGCCGAAGCCGGCGAGGAACTCGTCGCCGTAGCGCTGGGCGTCGGACTCGACGCGGATGGTCAGCCCGGAGTCACCGAGGCGGACGCGGTCGCCGGCGCGGGGGCCGTGGGTGGCTGCGTACTCGTAGGGATTCATCGCCGCTCAGCTCCCTCGTTCTCCCCGGTGTCCCCGGTGTCCCCGGCCCCGAGGTACCCGCAGGCGGCGGCCCTGCGCAGGGCCTCCTCCCTGGCTCCGGGCGCGTCCAGCGGCCCGTCGACCAGTCCCGCGAAGCCGATGGCGATCCGCTCACCGCCTATGGGCAGCAGCCCGACCTCGGCGCTCTCCCCCGGTCCGAAGCGCACGGAGGACCCGGCGGGGACCGCGAGCCGCATCCCGTAGGCCGCCGCCCGCGGGAAGTCGAGCCGCGGATTGGTCTCGAAGAAGTGGAAGTGCGAGGTGACGGAGACGGGCACGGTCGCGGTGTTGGTGACGGTCAGCCGGACGACCGCGGCGGGCTCGGCATGCTCCGGCCCCGGCAGCAGCGCGCCAGGCGCCCGCTCCCCCAGCCCACCCCCGAGGGGGTCGCTGACGACCGCGAGCCGGGACCCGTCGTCGAAGACGGCCTCGACATGCACCTCGGTGACGACGTCGGCGACGCCCGGCAGGACGTCGTCGGGGCCGAGCACCGCCCGGGCCGCCGCGATCGCCTCGGCGAGCCGACGCCCGTCCCGGGCCGCCTCGCACACGGTGTCCGCGATGAGGGCGGTCGCCTCGGGGACGTTCAGCCTGAGGCCCCGGGCCCGGCGGGCACGGGCCAGCTCGGCGGCCCCGAAGAGCAGCAGCCGGTCACGTTCCGTGGGGGTCAGTCTCATGTCCGGGCACCTCCTTGCCTTCCTCGATTTAGAGCACCACTCTAAACACGAGATTCATGGAACGGAAAGATTGACATCCAGAATCTGGTCACACACATTGAACGTCGCTCTAACTCTCAGGCGGCCGTCGAAGGAGACCAGCCATGCCGATCGAACAGCGCGGAGTCGACACCATCCCCGACGAGGAACGAACCAGCGGGCCGGGGGACCTCGTCTCGATCCTGCTGGGATCGAACCTGTGTCTGGGCGTGATCATCTTCGGCTGGCTGCCACCCTCCTTCGGGCTCGACTGGTGGTCGTCGGTGAGCGCGATCGTGGCGGGCACGGTGATCGGCACGGCGCTCACCGCGCCGCTCGCGCTGGTGTCCCTGCGCACGGCGACGAACCTCTCCACCTCCTCCGGCGCCCAGTTCGGCGTGCGCGGACGGCTGGTCGGCTCGGTCGTCGGGCTGCTGCTCGCCCTCGGCTACACCGCCCTGACCGTCTGGATCGGCGGCGATGTGATGGTGAGCGTGCTCGGCCGCCTGTTCGGGCTGCCGGCGAACGGGCTGTCGTACGCCGTCGTGTACGCCGTCCTCGCCGCCGCCACCGTCGCGGGCGCGGTGTACGGCTACCGCGTGCTGCTCGCGATGTCCCGGGTCCTCGCGGTCGGCATGACCGCGCTCCTCGCGCTCGGTGTGCTCGCCTACGCGCCGCACTTCACCACCGCCGCGCTCCCGCAGACCGGCGGCTATCTGCTGGGCTCGTTCTGGCCGACCTGGCTGCTGGCGGCGGTCGCGGCGGGCCTGTCCGGACCGATCGCGTTCATCACCCTGCTCGGCGACTACACGCGCTACATCTCCCCGTCCCGGCACTCCTCCCGTACGGTCCTGCACGCCACCTGGCTGGGCCTGATCGCCGGGCTGCTGGTCCCGCAGCTCTTCGGCACCTTCACGGCGTACGCGGCCCGCGCGGCCCTCGACTACGCGGGGCCGCTGGTCTCCGCCTCCCCCACCTGGTACCTGGTCCCGCTGCTGCTCGCCGCCTCCGCGGGGTCGGTCGGCAACGCGGGCCTGATGCTGTACTCCATGGGCCTGGACCTGGACGCGATCCTGCCGAAGGCCTCGCGCGCCCGCGCCACGCTCACGGTCGCCGTCGTCGCGACCGTCTGTGTCTTCGTCGGCCACTACGCCTGGAACGCGCAGTCCGCGATGACGTCCTTCGTCCTTCTCCTGACCGCCATCGGCACCCCGTGGGCGGTCATCACCCTCATCGGCTTCGCCCGCTGCCGCGGAATCTACGACCCGGACGCCCTCCAGGTCTTCAACCGCCGTTCCCGGGGCGGAATCTACTGGTACCGAGCCGGCTGGAACGTCCAGGCGACGGTGGCCTGGGCACTGGGCGCGTTCGCCGGCCTCCTCGCCGTCTCCCTCCCGTCGTACCAGGGACCGCTGCTGTCCCTCACCGGTGGAGTGGACTGCAGCTTCGTCCTGTCAGGGCTGGTCGGCGGCCTCGTGTACGTGGCCCTCTCGCCGAAGCGGGCGTCACACCGGGTCGAGGCCGGGCAGGAACTGGCTCGCGCCGAAAGCGGGCTTTAGGTCGCTGAACCAGGTGGCGTTCTCGTCGTACGCGGCGAAGAACGGGCGGCCCACCAGCTCCGGGTCGCGGGCCTGGATGAGATGGAGCACGAAGACCTTCTCACCGGCCACCTCCGTGATCCCGTCCACGCACACCTTGCCCGGCATCGCCGACATGACCGGGCCGCGCACGGTCCGCGCGAGGCCGGACACCTGGGCGTAGGCGTCGCGGAAGATCTGGTGACCGCGGGCGAGCGGCACCCCGAAGTAGCCCTGCGGGCCGGTGTCCCGCTCCACGAACTGGTAGTACGGCACCGCCCCCAGCGCGGTCGTCTCGTTCCACAGCCCGGCCCACGCCTCGGCGCTGTCGTTGATGCCCCTGACCAGCGGCCCCTGGCAGCGGATCACGGCACCCGTGTCACGCACCCGGCGCATCGCCTCCCGCACCACCGGGGGCCGCAGCTCCTGGGGATGGGTGAAGTGGGCCATCAGCGCGAGGTGGCGGCCGCTCGCGACGACCTTCTCGAACAGGCGCAGCACGTCGTCGGCATCGCGGTCGGTGAGGAAACGGTACGGCCAGAAGGCGAGCGACTTGGTGCCGATGCGGACCGACTGGATCGACTCGATCTCCAGGAGCGGTTCGACGTAGCGGCGCAGCACCTCGGTGCTCATCACCATCGGGTCGCCACCCGTGATGAGCGCGCTGGTGACCTCCGGGTGGGCGCGCAGATAGGCGGACGTGGCGCCGATGTCGTCGGTGGCGATGCGCAGGTCGGACTCGCCGACGAACTGGGGCCAGCGGAAGCAGTACGTGCAGTAGGCATGGCAGGTCTGGCCCTGGCGCGGGAAGACCAGCACCGTTTCCGGGTACTTGTGCTGGAGGCCGGTGAGACGCCGCCCCTCGTGCACGGGGACGTTGGCATCGAGCTGCCCGGAGGGATGCGGGTTGAGCTTCATCCGGATCTCGTGCGCCGCGCGCAGGACGTCGGCCTTCGGGGCGTCCCGCGCCAGCAGCTCCGCCATCTGCCGGAGGTCGGGCTCGGGCAACATCTCGGCCTGCGGGAACGTCAGCCGGAAGATCGGGTCGTCGGGCACGGCCGACCAGTCGATCAGCTCGTCGACCACGTAGGCGTTCGTACGGAACGGCAGGACGGCCGCCACGGCCCGCAGGGCGAGTCGCTCGGCGGGCGGCAGGGACACGCGCCGCAGCAGGCCGTCCAGGTCACGGGGCGTGAAGGCGCGAAAGCGGGGGCTCGGGTACGAAGACCGGGAGCTGGTGTCCAAAGACCGGAGGCTCAGGTGCGCGGAGCCGGGTCTCGCGGGCTGAGCGGGGTGGAGCGCTGAACTCATAGGTGCCGGTGCCTCTATTCCGTGACCAGAACCGGCGGCCGCAACTCGACGAAGGCGGCCGCCGACGCATCGTACTTCTCCGCGAAGTGCTGCATGAGCAGCCGGTGAAGCTCACTTTCGTCGTCGACGACGATCAGTTCGTGCGCGCCCTGCACGCCCAAGGCCTCGCTGTACGCGGAGAGTTGATCGAGGCGGTGGCGGGCCATGTACGACACGAGGTCGTGCCCGGCGACGTACAGACAGTCGTCCACATAGACGAAGCGACAGCTGAACTCCCGGCGGCCGTCGGTCGCGTCGACCAGGGTCACCGGCAGATGGGTGAACCGCTCCATCCGCTTGCTCTGCTGCCACAGTTCGTCGAAGCGCTGTTCGACGAAGGTGCCGAGCGGGGAGCGGACGGCGACCTCCAGCTGGACTCCCTCGCCGGAGAGGCGCCCTACGGTGAGGAAGGAGACCAGGGAGCGCTCGTCCCAGCGGTAGAGGGTCACGCCCGGGGAGGTGGAGCAGAGGCGTACTTCGAGGAGCTGGCGGGAGTTCTCGTCGAGCCGGAGCGCGAACCGGTCCAGCGTGCGCAGGTTGCGCATGATGTCGCGGCGGATGTCGGCGCTCTGCTCGCCCAGCTCACGGCCGCGCAGGATGACCGCGAGGGAGTCCGGGTCGAGAAGCAGGATCTGCACGCGGGCGCCGTGCCCGGTGGCCGCCTTGATGCCGCGGAAGAGGCGCTCGGAGAACTGCGGGCCGAAGACGCTGGAGAAGGTGTCGAGGACCTTGACGTTCGAGGTCGAGCCGTAGACCTGGGCGCTGAACCACTCGTAGTCCAGCCGGGTGTGTTCGCGGACCCGGCCCTCCTGGGCGCGGCTGATCAGCGGGCCGATCACGAAGACGGTGACGACGACGCCGACGATGTCGGTGCCGAGGTTGAGGGTGAGGTTCTCCTCGTAGTTGTCCATCCGCGAGCTGCTCCAGAGGAGGAGGGCTGCGACGGCGGCGAGGAGGACAAGGGCCGTGAGGCTCTGAGGGCGGCGTGGGGTGCGTAAGGTGCGCAGCAGCCAGCGCAGTCGTGGTATCGGCGACCCTGCGCTCACCTGCGCTCCCTCCGTGGCCGTGCGGGCACACGGGAGGGCGGCACGCTCCCCCCGTGGAATCTGTGGATACCCGTGTCACGGAGCCGCTACGCGTCGAACGAACCGCCGGTCCCCGTACTCCTGTTGGGGAGAGGGGGACCGGCGGGAGGCGTGGGGCGCCGGGGACCGGCGGGCGCGAGGGTCGCGACTGGCGCGAACGTCGCGAGGAGCGTCCTAGCCCAGCGGGTGCATCCAGCCGTGCTTGTCCACGCTGATGCCGCGCTGGATGTCGAGAAGCGCCTCGCGCAGCTTCAGGGTGACCTCGCCGGGCTCGCCGCCGGACTGCTGCCACTCGGTGCCGGTGCGCTTGACCGTGCCGACGGGGGTGATGACCGCGGCCGTGCCGCAGGCGAAGACCTCGGTCAGGGTGCCGTTCTCCGCGTCGCGTTGCCACTGGTCGATGGAGACGCGGCCCTCCTCGGAGGTGTAGCCGAGGTCGCGGGCGACGGTGAGGAGGGAGTCGCGGGTGACGCCCTCCAGGATGGAGCCGGTGAGGGAGGGGGTGATGATCTTGTCCCCGTACACGAAGTACAGGTTCATGCCGCCGAGCTCCTCGATCCACTTGTGCTCGACCGCGTCGAGGTAGCAGACCTGGTCGCAGCCCTTCGCCGCGGCCTCGGCCTGGGCGAGGAGGGAGGCCGCGTAGTTGCCGCCGGTCTTGGCGTCGCCCATGCCGCCGGGGACGGCGCGCACATGGTCCTCGGAGAGCCAGATCGACACCGGCTTCACGCCGCCCGCGAAGTACGCGCCCGCGGGGGACGCGATGACGAGGAAGAGGTACTCGTTGGCGGGCTTCACACCCAGGCCGACCTCGGTCGCGATCATGAACGGACGCAGGTAGAGGGACTCCTCGCCGCCATGGGCGGGGACCCAGGCGCGGTCCTGCTGGACCAGCAGGTCACAGGCCTCGACGAACGTCTCCACGGGCAGCTCCGGCATGCCGAGCCGGCGGGCGGAGGCCTGGAAGCGCCGGGCGTTCTTGTCCGGGCGGAAGGTGGCGACGGAGCCGTCGGGCTGGCGGTAGGCCTTGAGGCCCTCGAAGATCTCCTGCGCGTAGTGCAGGGTCATGTTCGCGGGGTCGAGGGAGAGCGGGCCGTACGGAACGAGCTGGCCGTCGTGCCAGCCGCGGCCCTCGGTCCACTTGATCGTCACCATGTGGTCGGTGAAGTGGCGGCCGAACCCGGGGTTGGCGAGGATCGCCTCGCGCTCCGCCGCGGAGCGGGGCTGCGAAGAGGGCTTGAGCTCGATCGTGGGCGTCGTCATGTGGTTGTCCTTCACCGGTTGTGTGTGACGGGCCGCGCTCACGCCTGCACTGCCAGTGGCCAGTACTAGGACGTCCGAGCATTCCCTCATTCCCGCGGCTCCGCGTTCGATTATCGCGCGCGCGAAGCCATGGACGAAACGGGGTGAAGACGGCCCAGCGGTTACCCAGGGGTTGTTGATGGTGGCACCCGGCGAGGGCATAGGAAAAGCCGCCGGGTGCGGATGCGACCCGGCGGCTCCTACGAGACGTAAGTAAGGCGGCGGGTCAGCCGGCTACTCGTACGGCGAGCGCGTCGCCGATTTCCTCGGTGCTGCGGGCGGGCTTGCCCACGCGCTCGGCGAGGTCGGCCGAGACGGCGTCCTCGATGCGGGCGGCCTCGGCCTCGTAGCCGAGGTGGCGCAGCAGGAGGGCGACGGACAGGACGGTGGCGCTCGGGTCGGCCTTGCCCTGGCCCGCGATGTCGGGCGCCGAGCCGTGCACGGGCTCGAACATCGAGGGGAATTCGCCGGAGGGGTTGATGTTCCCGCTCGCGGCGACGCCGATGCCGCCGGAGACAGCCGCGGCGAGGTCGGTGATGATGTCGCCGAAGAGGTTGTCGGTGACGATCACGTCGAAGCGCGCGGGGTCCGTGACGAGGTAGATCGTCGCGGCGTCCACGTGGATGTAGTCCGTGGTGACCTCGGGGAACTCCTCGGCCACCTTGTTGAAGACGTTCGTCCAGAGGTGACCGGCGAAGGTCAGCACGTTGTTCTTGTGGACCAGCGTCAGCTTCTTGCGCGGGCGGGCCTGGGCGCGGGCGAAGGCGTCACGGACGACACGCTCGACGCCGAAGGCCGTGTTGACGGAGACCTCGGTGGCGACCTCGTGCTCGGTGCCCTTGCGGATCGTGCCGCCGTTGCCCGTGTACGGGCCCTCGGTGCCCTCGCGGACCACGACGAAGTCGATCTCCGGCTGGCCGGCCAGCGGGGTGGCGACACCCGGAAGGAGCTTCGACGGACGCAGGTTGACGTGGTGGTCGAAGGCGAAGCGGAGCTTGAGCAGGAAGCCGCGCTCCAGGACTCCGGACGGGACCGAGGGGTCACCGATCGCGCCGAGCAGGATCGCGTCGTGCTGCTTGAGGGCGTCGAGGTCGGCCTCGGTGAGGGTCTCACCGGTGGCGTGGTAGCGCTTGGCCCCGAAGTCGAACTCCTTGGTCTCCAGCTTCACATCCTGCGGAAGGACGGCGGAGAGCACCTTCAGCCCCTGGGCCACGACCTCCTGGCCGATGCCGTCACCGGGGATCACTGCGAGATTGATGCTGCGAGACATGAAGGCACCGTACTCCGTGTCCCATGGAATGACACGAGGTGTCCGCCATCCGGACATCCTCGGGGTGTCGCGGAGCGTTTCGTCGACGTGCGTTCACCCGTACGTATGGCGGGCGTTGGGACTTACTGGGAAGTTCACCAGCATGGACCTTCCCGACTTCGGCATTCCGCAGCAGCTCGCGAGCCGGATGAGCATGGCGGAGCAGTACGAGTACCTGCGTACGAAGCTCACGCGGCGCCGCGCCCTGGTGTCGGCGGGTGCGTTCGCGGCCGGCGGGCTGCTGGCCGGCTGCTCGTCCCCGTCGGGGACGGTGACGCGCGGCTCCGCCCCGGGCACGAGCGTCACCGGGCAGGTGCACGGTTCCGTCGTCACCCCCTTCGGCCGCCACCTCGCCTTCGGCGCCGACCCGAAGAGCCAGATGCGGGTTTCCTGGCAGGTGCCGCTCGCGGTCCGGAGGCCGTATCTGCGGGTGGGCACGCATCCCGGACAGCTGAGCCGGAAGGTCGAGGCCGAGGTCCGCGCCCTGCACACGCCGGGGGTCACGGGCGTACGGCTGGCACTGGACCAGTACTACGTGCACGCGGCCCTGGACGGTCTGAAACCCGGCACGACGTACTACTACGGCGTCGGCCACGACGGCTTCGACCCGGCCTCACCGGCGCGCAGGTCGACCGTCGGCTCCTTCCGCACGGCGCCCGCGAACCCGGAGAAGTTCGTGTTCACCGCCTTCGGCGACCAGGGCGTCAGCTCGGCCGCGCTCGCCAACGACAAGGTGCTGCTGCGCCAGAAGCCCGCCTTCCACCTTCACGCGGGTGACATCTGCTACGCGGACGGGACCGGGCGCGGCAAGAAGTCGGACGGGTTCGACCCCGGGTACTGGGACCTGTTCCTCAAGCAGACCGAGCCGGTGGCGAAGTCGGTGCCGTGGATGGTGACGACCGGCAACCACGACATGGAGGCCTGGTACTCGCCGGACGGCTACGGCGGCCAGGCGGCCCGTTTCTCCCTCCCGGACAGCGGCTTCGACCCCCGGACGGCACCGGGTGTCTACTCCCTCACGTACGGCAACGTCGGCATCGTGGCACTGGACGCGAACGACGTGTCGTACGAGATTCCCGCCAACCAGGGCTACACGGGCGGGAAGCAGACGAAGTGGCTGGACAGGAAGCTGGGCGAGCTGCGCTCCTCGGCGGCGGTGGACTTCATCGTGGTCTTCTTCCACCACTGCGCCTATTCGACGTCCGCGCACGCCTCCGACGGCGGGGTGCGCGCGGCGTGGCTGCCGCTGTTCAGCAAGCACCAGGTGGACCTGGTGATCAACGGGCACAACCACGTGTACGAGCGGACGGACGCCGTCAAGAAGGGCGGGGTGGGCCGTTCGGTGCCGGTGGGCGGCTCGACGGATCCGACGCGGGACGGGATCGTCTACGTCACCGCGGGCGGCGGCGGCAAGGATCTGTACGGCTTCCCGTCGGGCGTGAAGGACAGCTACGAGGGGCACGTCGGCCGCCACGAGTCCGTGAGCAGCTTCCACTGGACCAAGTCGCAGGACCAGCAGCGGGAGACGGTGGAGTGGTCCCGGGTGCGGTACGCCGGCTTCTCCTTCCTCTCGGTGGAGGCGGAGGCGGGCACGGCGCCCCGGCTCAAGGTGTCGGCGCTCGCGGAGAGCGGCAGGCGCATCGACCACTTCGAGGTGCGGCGCGGTCGCTGAGCACGCGGCGGCTCGGCACTCCGGGGTGCGGCGCGGGGCGTGGACCCCGCGCCGCACCCCGTGCGGGTGCGGCTCCCGGTATGGGGGTGGTGCGGGCGGGTCAGTGACCCGTCTCGCCGCCGTTGTCCCTGCGGTCGAGGGCGCGCTGGAGGGCGGCGGCCGCGTTCTTGCGGTCGGACTCGCTCGTGCGGGACACGTGGCGGACTCGGCGGACGGTCGTCTCGGCCATGATGAATCGACTCCTTGCTTCCGGAAGCGGCCCGGAAAGGACCACCGGAAGTGCGATGAGGGAGGGATACGAGACGCCGGGGGCGGGGAGCGGTGCCGCAGGGGTTGCCTGCCAGGGGCTCCGGCTCACGACCGCCATTCGCTTGGTCTAGCGAGACGTTCGGCTCCTACAAAACTAAGCGAGGAAGGAGCATCTGTCTCCACAGTTAGTCGGACTTCCTACTATCTGAGACGGTGGATTGGGTCACACGGCCCTGAGCTGGGACAACAGTTCGCGCGGCATCGCCCGCCGCAGGGTGCAGCCGCAGGGCGCCCGCCGTCGGAACGAGACACAGCACGCCGAGCACCACGAACGCGACGGCGTACGCCGAGCGCGTCCCGTCCATCAGCGCCGCGCCCCCGCGCAGCGCGACGGCGGTGACGGCCACGCCCAGCCCCGCGGCCAGTTGGTGGGAGGTCGCGAAGAGGGCGTTGGCGTCGCGCAGCCGCTCCGGCGGGGTCTCGCTGAAGGCGATGGTCGCGTAGCCGCTGAGGCCGACCGAACGGGCGACACCGGAGAGCACCGCGACGACCGCGATCACCGCGACCGGCGTGCCCCGCGTGAACAGCGCGCAGGCCGTGGTGGTGACCGCGAGCCCGAGCGTGGAGACGATCAGCAGCGGACGGAAGCCGAAGCGGTTGATCAGATACGTCGTCGCGGGCTTGACCCCTATGTTCCCGACGAAGACGAACAGCACCACCGCGCCCGACTTCACCGCGCTCCAGCCGAACACCTCCTGGAAGAGCAGCGGGAGGAGGAAGGGGAGGGCGGCGACGACCGCCATGTAGAGCGAGCCGTCGAGCGCCGACGCGCGGAAGGACTGGACGTCCAGGGTGCGCAGGTTGACCAGCGGGTGCGGGGTGCGCAGCAGATGCCGTACGGCCGCGGTGAGCGCCACGGCGGCGATCGCGCCGACCGCCACCGTCTGCGCGGCGGATCCTCCGGTCTGGTCGGAGAGCAGGTGCGCGGCCCAGGTCAGGGCGGCGAGACCGGTGCAGGTGAGCAGGGTGCCGACGAGGTCCAGCGGGGGTGTCTCGTCCCGCGGGGCCGGCGCGATGAGGCGGTGCGCGACGAGCAGGGCGACCACGCCGAGGGGCACGTTCGGCAGGAAGATCCAGTGCCAGGAGGCGTACGTGGTGATCAGGCCCCCGAGCAGGGGCGCGAGCACCGGGGCGACGAGGCCGGGCCACACGATGTACGCGACCATGCGCGGCAGATCCCGCTTGGCGGTACCGGTCAGAACGACCAGCCGGCCGACCGGCACCATCATGGCGCCGCCGACGCCCTGCAGCACACGGGTGCCGACGAGCACGCCGAGGTTCGGGGCGAGCGCGCAGGCCAGGGAGGCGAGGGTGAAGACCGTGATCGCGGCGAGGAAGACCCGGCGTGGGCCGAAGCGGGCGGTGAGCCAGCCGGAGAGGGGGATGAGGACGGCGAGGGTGACGAGGTAGGCGGTGATGACCAGGCCCACGGAAGTGGGGGCGGTGTGCAGGTCCCGGGCTATCTGCGGGGCCGCGGTCGACACGATCGTGCCGTCCAGCATCTCCATGAAGAAGCAGCCCGCGACGAGGAGCGCGGTCGCGGTGCCGCGCCGGTGAGAATCCGTCATGGGTCCAGACTCGGGGCGCCCATTGCTGCACACAAGGTCCGATTGCTTCACGTAGCCTTGCGTCTCATGCAGCATTCAGCACATGCGTCGTCCGGCTCCGGGCTGACCGCCCCCCTCCCCGACATGAACCTCCTGCCCGCCCTCGACGCCCTGCTGCGCGCGGGCAGCGTGGCGGGCGCGGCGGCCGAACTGAACGTCTCCCCCTCGGCGATGAGCCGCACCCTGGGCCGGCTGCGCCGGGTGGTCGGCGACCCGCTCCTCGTCCCGTCGGGGCGGGGTCTGACCCTGACGCCCCGCGCGCGGGAGATGCAGCCTCGGGTGCAGACGGCGCTGGCGGGCGCGGTGGCGGCGCTGCGACCGCCGACCGACATCGAACTCTCCTCTCTTCGGCGGGAGTTCAGAATCCGCACCAACGACGGGGTCGTCCTGTCCCTCGGCGCCCCACTGCTGGAACTGGCGGCCCGGGAGGCGCCCGGCGTACGGCTGCGGCTGCTGCCCGAGGGCGAGGAGGACCCAGCGGATCTGCGCACCCATGTCGACCTGGACGTGGGCGAGTTGCCGGACCCGCTGCCGCACGACGTGCGCGCCTCGACGCTGCACGAACACCGGATGGTGGCGGTGGCGCGGGCCGGCGCGGAGTTCGCGCACGAGCCGCTGACGCCTGAGCGGTTCGCCGCGCTGCCGCACATCACGGTGACACGGCGCGGCCGGGCACACAGCGTGGTGGACGAACGCCTCGCCGGGCTCGGCCTGCACCGCGACGTCCTGGCCACCGCCCCCACCTTCGGCGCGGCCTGCTTCTTCGTCCTGCGCACCGACGCCCTGGCGCTCGTCCCGGCGGAGGTCGCGAGGGAGGCGGAGCACTGGATGCCGCTGGCGGTGCTGGAGATCCCGCTGGACCTGCCGAGGTTCTCGACGGGCCAGGCATGGCACGTACGGCTGGACACGGATCCGGCACACCGGTGGCTGCGGGGGGCGCTGGCGCGGGTGGCGGAGGAGGTGAGGTGCGCCGATGAAGATTGATCCTATCTCTGATGCGGTCGGACGCCTTGACAGGCCTATTGCGCACCTTCACTCTCACAATCATCGGATGACTACAGGAGACGACTGCGAGAAGGAGGGTTCCTGATGTCGGTCCAGTTACGGGCCCGCACCATCGTGTTGACGCTCTGTTCCGCCCTGCTCGCCACGGCGGTGGCGGCGCTCCCCGCCCGCGCCGAGGGGACGGCGCGGGCCGCTTGGGAGGTGAAGGGGCCGCACGGCTCCCCGACGGCGGTCGTCGCGCTCGACCGGACCGACGGACATCCCACGCTCGCCGTGAGACGCGAGGGCAGAACGGTCCTGGATCCCTCCCCCCTCGGCCTGGTCACCGAACAGACCGACTTCTCCCGGGGGTTGACCCTCACCGGACACTCCGAGCGCACGATCACCGAGCACTACACGAGCCCGACCGGCAAGTCCCGCGACCGCGTCACCCGCATGACCGAGGCCCGCTTCCGCTTCCGCACCGCCGACGGCGCCCGGCTCGACCTGGTGACACGGGTCGCCCGCGACGGCGTCGCCTACCGCTACGTCCTGCCGCGCAACCACGGCAACGTACTGCGCGAGGCCTCCGCCTTCACCCTCCCCACCGGCGCGAACGCCCTCCTCGGCGGCTACCGCGCCGACAACGAGCTCCGCTTCATCCGCTACGACTCCGCGGGGTCGGCGCCGGCGGGCGCGTACATGATGCAGGGCCTGTTCAGGACGGACGGGGGCAACGGCGCCGCCGCTGACGGCGACTACGCCCTGATCGCCGAATCGGACGTCAACGGCACCTACGCGGGAGCCCACCTGACGCACGCCGCGGACTCGTCGACGTACGGGCTGAGCCTCTGGAACGACGAGCCGATCCTGACGACCGGCCCGCTCACCACCCCCTGGCGCGCGATCGTCACCGGCGATCTCGCGACCGTCACCGAGTCGACGTTCATCGACGACCTCGCCCCGGCGTCCCGGGTCCGCGACACCTCGTGGATCAAGCCGGGCCCGGCATTGTGGACCTGGCTGGCGGGCGGCAAGGAGGCCGGGCAGAGCCTGGCCGCGCAGGAGAAGTACGTGGACTACGCGGCCGAGCGCGGCTGGCCGTACGAAGTGGTGGACGCGGGCTGGTACTACAAGACCGGCGACTGGGAGGTGATCGATCCCCAGTGGCAGACGGACAGCTGGATGCCGGAGCTGGTGCGCTACGCGGCGGCCAAGGGCGTGGGCATCCACGTCTGGCTGCACTACAGCCTGCTGACCGATCCCGTCGAGCGCGAGAAGTGGTTTTCCACGCTGGCGCGTTGGGGCGTCAAGGGCGTGAAGATCGACTTCATGGACTCGGAGTCCCAGGAGCGGATGCGCTGGTACGACGACGTGCTGGAGTCCACGGCCCGCCACCACCTCATGGTGAACTTCCACGGCTCGACGATCCCCAAGGGCATCCAGCGCACCTGGCCGCAGGTCATGACGATGGAGGGGGTCGGCGGCGAGGAGAAGCGCAACAACACGGCGGAGCAGCTGGCCTCGCTCCCCTTCACCCGCAATGCCATCGGCTCCATGGACTTCACCCCGGGCGCCTTCCACCGCCCGTACCGCCCGAACGTCGCCTCGGACGCGGGTGAGCTGGGCCTGAGCGTCCTGTACGAGTCCGGGATCCAGAACCTCTCCGGCACCCCGGAGTCGTACGACGCGCGGCCCGAGGCCCGCCGCTATCTGGAGCAGCTTCCCGCGCGCTGGGAGGAGACCCGGCTGCTGACCGGCGATCCGGGCCGCTCGGCGGCCTTGGCCCGGCGCGCCGCCGACGGCCGGTGGTTCATCGGCGGCACGTTCACGGGCGCGGCCCGCACGGTCGACGTTCCGATGCGGCTGGGCGCGGGCCGCTGGCTGGTGGAGACCCTGACGGACGGACCGTCGGGGCTGGTGCGCGAGACGCACGTCGTCCGGGACGGCGGCACGCTGGCCGTACCGGTCGTGGCGGACGGCGGCTTCGCGGCGCTCGCCTGTCGCGCACGCGAAGGCCGTACGACCTGCGAGAACTGACCCATCGAAGCGTCACACCCCTCCCCTGACCCCGAGCGGGGTCAGGGGAGCCGCTCACGCACGACGACCGCCGACGGCTCAGAAGCGGATCGCCCACACGACTGATCCTCCGCGCGGCATGCGACATCGGGCTCCGGCAGGGGGAACGGTGACGTCATGAGCGACACGACCAAAGCACTGCTCGAGGGCGGCCCGGACGATCTGCCCGAGCGGATCGTCCCGGTCCCGCCCCCTGGAACGGACGTGAAGATCGAGTTGCGCGGTGGATACGAACACTTCAGGGCGACCCCGCGGCACACGGACACGCCGGAGGGCAGACTGCCCGTGTACGAGTGGTGGGAGCGGACGGAGTTCGCCGGGTGACGCCATATCCGCCGCGGCGAGGGACGGCGGATCACCGCAACGCCGCCGTCACCGCCTCCCGGAATCCCCTCGGGTCCTCGACCCACGGCAGGTGCCCGGCCTCCGGCAGGATCACCCGGCGTACCCGGGGCAGCGCCCTCTCCAGTGAGTCGACCGCCGAGCGCGGCCGGATGTCGAGCGCCCCGTCGACGACGACCACGGGCAGGTCGAGCTTCTCGCAGGCGGCGTACAGCTCCGGGGTGCCCCAGGTCCTTCTCCGCTCGGCGTTGAAGGCCTTGTGGCACTCGGTGCTGATGTCGAACCAGGGCTCGGTCATCCGCCGGGCATGCTCCAGGTCCCGCTCGCGGTCCACGAACTCGGCGGACCACTGCAGCACCGCACACTCCCGTTCCTCCGCCGCGGAGCGAACCGGACGGTCCGTCAACTCCCGCCAGCGGGCCAGGCGTTCGGGGCGCTCACCCAGCCGGGCGAGGAGGTTCGCCTTGAAGCCGTCGAACCAGTCGGAGTCGGGTCCGATCCCCGTACCGCTCACATAGACCAGCGCGTTCACCCGCTCGGGATGGGCCAGCGCATAGCTCAGCACCAGCTGCGCGCCCCACGAGTGGCCGAGCAGCGCCATCCGCTCCAGCCCGAAGTGCCGGCGTACGGCCTCCAGGTCGGCGACGAACCGCTCGCTCGTCCAGGGCCCGGCGCTCCGCTCCGAGCGCCCGCAGCCTCGCTGGTCCCAGCGGACGACCGGAGTCGCGTCGGCCAGTAGTTCCGTCACGTCGGTGAACATGTCCCACAGCCCGGGTCCTCCGTGGCACAGCACGAGCGGGGGGCCTTCGCCCGTCCGCTCCGCCCACAGACGTACTCCGTCGTCGGTCTCGACCGTCTCACTTCGCGTCCGGGCCATGGGGAGATTCTGCCCGGAGACGTCCAAGGACACCCCGACATGGAGACGGGCCGGGAAGCCTGCTCGGGGGTCAGGCTTCCCGGCCCGGGTTCGAAAGGGCTGATCAGCCCATGTGCGGGTACGTGTAGTCGGTCGGCGGGACCAGCGTCTCCTTGATGGCGCGGGTCAGCGTCCAGCGCATCAGGTTCTGCGGGGCGCCCGCCTTGTCGTTGGTGCCGGAGGCACGGCCGCCGCCGAAGGGCTGCTGGCCGACGACGGCGCCGGTCGACTTGTCGTTGATGTAGAAGTTGCCCGCGGCGTAGCGGAGCTTCTCCATCGTGTACGCCGCCGCCGCACGGTCGCCCGAGACGACCGAGCCGGTCAGCGCGTAGTCGGACGCCGACTCCATCTGCGTCAGCATCTCGTCGTAGCTCTCGGCCGAGCTGTCGTCGTACACGTGCACGGCGAGGAACGGGCCGAAGTACTCCGTCTTGAAGACCTCGTTCTCCGGGTCCGAGCACTCCACGACGGTCGGGCGCACGAAGTAGCCGACCGAGTCGTCGTACGAGCCGCCCGCGACGATCGTGCAGGTCGGGTCGGTCTTCGCCCGGTCGATCGCCGCCTTGTTCTTGGCGAACGCGCGCTCGTCGATGACCGCGCCGACGAAGTTCGCGAGGTCGGTGACGTCACCCATGGTCAGGTAGTCGACCTCGGCCGCGAACTCCTCCTTGAACCCGGAGTTCCAGATGGACGCCGGGATGTACGCGCGGGAGGTGGCGGAGCACTTCTGGCCCTGGTACTCGAAGGCACCACGGGTCAGGGCGGTCTTCAGGACCGCGCGGTCGGCGCTGGGGTGCGCGACCAGGAAGTCCTTGCCGCCGGTCTCGCCGACCAGGCGCGGGTACGAGCGGTACTTCTCGATGTTGTTGCCGACCGTCTTCCACAGGTACTGGAAGGTCTTGGTCGACCCGGTGAAGTGGATGCCCGCGAGGTCGCGGTGCTCCAGGGCGACCTTGGAGACCTCGATGCCGTCGCCGGTGACGAGGTTGATGACGCCCTTGGGGAGTCCGGCCTCCTCCAGGAGCCGCATCAGCAGCACGGCGGCGTGCGTCTGCGTCGGGGACGGCTTCCAGACCACGACGTTGCCCATCAGCGCGGGCGCGGTGGGCAGGTTGCCCGCGATCGCCGAGAAGTTGAACGGCGTGATCGCGTAGACGAAGCCCTCGAGCGGGCGGTGGTCGAGGCGGTTCCAGACGCCCGGCGAGTTGGCCGGGGGCTGCTCGGCGAGGATCTGGCGGGCGTAGGCGACGTTGAAGCGCCAGAAGTCGACGAGCTCGCAGGGGCAGTCGATCTCGGCCTGCTGGGCGGTCTTCGACTGGCCGAGCATGGTGGAGGCGGCCAGCGTCTCGCGCCAGGGGCCTGCCAGCAGCTCGGCGGCGCGCAGGATGATCGCGGCGCGGTCGTCGAAGGACATCGCGCGCCAGGCCGGCGCGGCGGCGAGGGCCGCGTCGATGGCGTCCTGCGCGTCCTGCTGGGTGGCGTGCGCGCCGGTGCCGATGACGGCCTTGTGGTTGTGCGGCTGCACGACCTCGAAGCGCTCACCGCCGCCGAGCCGCTTCTCGCCGCCGATGGTCATCGGCAGCTCGATCGGGTTCTCCGCCAGTTCCTTGAGCTTGGCCTCCAGGCGGGCGCGCTCGGGCGAACCGGGAGCGTAGCCGTGCACCGGCTCGTTGACGGGGGTGGGGACCTGGGTCACAGCGTCCATGGTGTCCGTAACTCCTTTATGAGCGGGTGGTTCGGGCTCGGCCCGTGGTTCAGCCCTTGGTCAGAATGCTGCGGGCGAAGAAGAGGAGGTTGGCCGGCTTCTCGGCCAGGCGGCGCATGAAGTAGCCGTACCAGTCGGTGCCGTACGCGGTGTACACCCGCATGCGGTGGCCCTCGGCGGCGAGCCGCAGGTGCTCCTCGCCGCGGATGCCGTACAGCATCTGGAACTCGTACTCGTCCGGCTTGCGCCCGGCCTTGCGCGCCAGCTCCTGCGCGATGGAGATGAGACGCGGGTCGTGGGACCCGATCATCGGGTACCCCTCGCCCTCCATCAGGACGCGCAGGACGCGGACGTACGCCTTGTCGGTCTCGGCCTTGTCCTGGTAAGCGACCTCGGCGGGCTCCTTGTAGGCGCCCTTCACCAGGCGGACGCGGCTGCCGCTCGCGGCGAGGCGGCGGGCGTCGGCCTCGGTGCGGTACAGATAGGCCTGGATGACGCAGCCGGTCCCCGGGAAGTCCTTCCGCAGCTCCTCGTGGATGGCGAACATCGAGTCGAGGGTGGTGTGGTCCTCGGCGTCCAGGGTGACGGTGGTGCCGATGGCGGCGGCGGCCTCGACGACGGGGCGCACGTTGGCGAGGGCCAGCTCGTGGCCGCCCTCCAGCGCCTGCCCGAACATCGACAGCTTGATCGACATCTCGGCCTTGGTGCCGAGGTCCAGCTCCTTCAGGTGCTCGATGAGCTCCAGGTACGCGTCCCGGGCGGCGAAGGCCTGCTCGCGGGTGGTGATGTCCTCGCCGACGACGTCGAGGGTGACTTCCAGACCCTTGGCGACGGCGTCCTGGACGACCGGAACGACCTGGTCGACGCTCTCACCGGCGATGAAGCGGGCGACCACCTGCTTGGTGCCGGGGGCCGCCGACACGAAGCGGCGCATCCGGTCGCTGCGCGACGCGGCGAGAATCACGGGACCCAGCACGGGGCACCTCCACAACAAGGCGAGCAGAAGGCCGTATCCCGACCATTCGGGTACGGCACGGAGAACCACCGTGAAACCTAAGGATCCCTCCGATCCTGAGCCATCGACAGCTGTCACGCATCCGTGCCCTGGATCTCAGACAGATGTATGAAGGGCTGCGGAATTGCGGGAGAATGCCCGGGTGAGCGGCGAACAAAGGGATCACAGAGAGCACAGGGACCATCGGGACCACCGTGGCGACCACGGCGGCTACCAGGAGCTGGTCGACGAGATCTCGGCGCTCCTCGGCGTGCCCGCGACGCTGGAGAACCGGGATTTCGAGCTGATCGCCTTCGGTGCCTACGACAGCGAGGGCGAGCTCGACCCGTCGGCCCTGGACCCCGTACGGACCCGCTCGATCCTCACCCGTCGCTCCACGACGGCGGTCCGTACCTGGTTCGAGGGCTTCGGCATCACACGCGCGACGGCCCCCGTACACATCCCGCCCACCCCGGAGGCGGGCGTGTACCGGGGCCGGATCTGCCTGCCGGTACGCCATCGGGGTGTCGTCCTCGGCTACGTCTGGCTGTTGGAGGACGACCCCGGGCCGTCCGAGGCGCAGCTCTCCGCGGCGATGGAGGTCGCCGCCCGCATCGGCGACCTGCTCGCGGACGAGGCGCAGGCGGGCGCGGACCTCACCCGCGAGCTGCGCGCGGTCCTCACCGCCGAGCGCGGCTGGCAGAGGGACATGGCGGTGGCCGAGCTGCGCACTGCCCTCGGCCCGCGCGGCGACGGCCTGCACGCGGTAGTGTGCGTCGCCCCCTGGCCCTCCGCCGACCCGGACGACGCCCCTTCGGTCCGTACGGTGCCGGGCGCGACCGCGCTGTGCACGGTGCCGTGGGGGGCCACCGGCCAGAGCCTGGCCCTTCTGGTACGGCTGCGCTCGGCCGACGTACTGACTCCGGCACTCACGGCGGCGACACGCTTCGTACGGGAGGCGGACGGGGAACGCGGGGGCGGCGGGCAGGGGGCGGGGGCCGGAACAGCCAAGGCTGCCGGGATGGCCGGGACCACCGTGGCCGCCGGAGTCGCCGGGGCCCGGGTCGGCCTCGCCGAGCTGGGGGCCGCCTGGCAGGAGGCGTCCGCCGCCGCCCGCGCCGTCCTCGCGGAGCCCCGCCTCGGCCCGGTCGCCGAGTGGGCCTCCATCGGCCCGTACCGCCTCCTCACGGCACTCCCCCCGGAGGCGGCCCACGACCCCGCCGTCCGCACCCTCCTCTCCCCCGCGCACCGTGAACTCGCCCGCACCGCCGAGGTGTTCCTCGACTGCGCGGGACAGGCGGGGCGCACGGCGGCGGAGTTGGGCATCCACCGGCAGACCCTCTACTACCGCCTGTCCCGCGTCGAGCAGCTGACCGGCCTCGACCTGGACGACGGCGAGGACCGCCTGCTGCTGCACATGGCGTTGAAGGGGGCGCGACTGTGATGCCTGCGCGCGGCGATCAGCCGTAGGGTGTGCCGTCGAAACGCTCGCCGCGTGCTCAGGCAACGGTGCACCGAGCAGGGAGCAGGGGACCCGGAATGCCCACATCCCAGTGGAAGTTGACCATCAGTCAGGTGGACGCGCGTCGGCTTGCGCTGTCGCGGCAGTGGCTCGGCGGGGTGCGTCCGTCGGGTGACGGGGAGGGGCTGCGGGCCGTTCTGCGGTCGTTGCGCTATCTGCAGTTGGACCCCATCAGTGTCGTGGCGCCGAGTCATGAGCTCGTGGTGTGGAGCCGCCTCGGGGCGGGGGCCGGTTCGCATCTCGGCGAGTTGTGGTGGGGGGAGCGGTGGCTGTTCGAGTACTGGGCGCACGCCGCGGCCCTGGTGCTCACCGAGGACTATCCGATCCACCGGGTGTCGATGGACGGCTATCCCCCGAAGAACCTGTCGTTGACCAAGGTGTGGATGGAGGCCAACGAAGGGCTCCTGGAGCACATCCTCACCCGGCTCGCCGAAGGCGCCCCGCTGTCCACCGACGCCTTCGAGGACCGCTCGGTCATGGAGTGGCCCTCCAGCGGCTGGACCGCGGGCCGCAACGTCGAGCGGATGCTGACCTTCCTGTGGCTTCAGGGCCGGATCATGGTCGCGGGGCGCGAGGCGGGCCGGCGGTTGTGGGGCCTCCCCGACGCCTGTCTGCCGCCCGGCGCCGACCGGGTCGCGGTGTCGGCGCGGGAGATGGTGACCACGGCCGCGGAGCACACCCTGCGCGCCCTCGGCGTCGCCCGTCCCCTGGACATCAAGCAGTACTTCCTGCGAGGCAAGTACGACGGCCTGGCCGAGGTGCTGCGCACCCTCACGCAGGAGGGTCGCGTCATACCCGTACGGGTGGAGGGGGCCACCTCGGCCACCGAGACGTGGTACGTGCACGTCGACGCCATGGCCGAGCTGGAGGCGATCCGCGCCGGTGACTGGCACGGGCGCACCGCGCTGCTCTCCCCCTTCGACAACCTCGTGGGCGACCGGCGCCTGACCGAACGCCTGTGGGGCTTCGCCTTCCGCAACGAGATGTACGTGCCCAAGGCCAAACGGGAGTACGGCTACTACCTGCTGCCGATCCTGCACGAGGACCGCCTGGTCGGCCGTGTCTCGCCCCGTCGTGACCGGAACCGGGGCACCCTGCTGGTCGAGGGCCTCTACCTGGAGCCCGACGTCAGACCGACGGTGGCCCTGCGCAAGGCCGTCACCGGACAACTCGCCGACCTGGCAACCCTCGTGGGAGCGACCGACGTCGAGTACGGCGAGACGGTACCCGAACCCTGGCGCGCGGCCCTGCGCCGGTCCTAGCCCGCCACGACCCGCGCTGGTGGCGCTGATCCCGGCGTACCGCGATGCCCGAGCCGATCGCGGGTCCGGCACCACGCCGACCGGAGTCGTGGCCGGGCGACGCCTCAGTCCCGCGAGCCGGCCGCCCCCTCGATCACCCTTCGCAGCCCCTCCGTGAGGTCGTCCGCCGTGGAGGCGCTCGCCGGGTCGAAGAGCCACTGCACCATCAGACCGTTGAGCAGCGCCTGGTAGAAGCCGCCGACGGCCTTGACGGTCCGCTCGTCGAGCGTCTCCTCGTCCTGGCCCGTGAACATCGAGACGAGCCCGGACCGGCCCTCGATCTGCGCCTTCGCCATGAGGTCCCGCAGCTGCGGCACCCGCTCCCCCTGCGTCACGATCTCCATGCTGGCCGCCCACACGGGCTTGAAGTCCTCGAAGGACTCCAGCATCCGCGCCCACACGTCATGGAACCGCTCCACGGAACCCCCGGGCGCCTGCTCGCGCTCCTGGTGGAGGGCGAACTTCTCGCCCCACTCCTGCACCAGCTCCACGAAGGCCTGCGTCAGCAGCGCGTCCTTCGACCCGTAGTGGTAGCCGATGGACGCCAGGTTCGTCCCGGACTCCTTCACGATGTCGCGCGCCGTGGTGCGCACGAACCCCTTCTCCAACAGGCAGCGCTTGGCGCCTTCGAGCAGATCCTCACGGTGTCCCATGCCGATCAGCGTACCCCCGATACAGACAACCGTCCCAGACGCACGTTTTAAACACTCGTACTAGACAAGCGTTTAATACGTCCGTACAGTCCCTGCCATGACGAACCCGAAGCACTCGACGAGCACCACCCCCGCACCCGGCGGAGGCCTCGCCGGCCGCCGCGAATGGACCGCCCTCGGCGTCCTGATGCTTCCGCTGCTCCTGGTCTCGATGGACGTCTCGGTCCTCTACTTCGCGATCCCCGCGATCAGCGCGGACCTGGAGCCGAGCGGCACCCAGCAGCTGTGGATCTTCGACATCTACGCGTTCGTGCTCGCCGGGCTGTTGATGACGATGGGCTCGCTCGGCGACCGCATAGGACGCCGCAAGCTCCTCCTCTTCGGCGCCGCCGCCTTCGGCACGGCCTCGGTCATGGCCGCCTACGCCGACAGCGCCGAGATGCTGATCGCGGCCCGCGCGGTACTCGGCATCGGTGGCGCCACCCTCATGCCGTCGACGATGGCGATCATCCGCACGATGTTCACCGACCCCGGCCAGCGCGCGAAGGCGATCGGTCTGTGGTCCGGCGTCATGACCGGCGGTATCGCGCTCGGTTCGGTGATGAGCGGTGTCCTCGTCGAGTACTTCTGGTGGGGCTCGGTCTTCCTCGTCAACCTGCCCGCGATGGTGCTGCTGCTGGTCCTCGGCCCGGTCCTGCTCCCCGAGTCCAGGAACCCGGAACCCGGCCGGTTCGACCTGCTCAGCGTGCCGCTGTCGATGGCCGCCGTGCTGCCCGTCATCTACGGCGTGAAGGAAATCCCGTCCGAGGGCTGGAAGTTCGAGTACGGCGCCTCGATCGTCGTCGGTCTCGTCTTCGCCGCGCTCTTCGTCCAGCGGCAGCGCACCACCAAGTCTCCGCTGATCTCCCCCGAGTTGTTCCGGGGCCGGGGCTTCGCGCCCGCCGTCGTCCTCAACCTTGTCTCCTCGTTCGGGATGATGGGCTCGGCGTACTTCACCACCCAGTACCTGCAGTCGGTCCTCGGCAAGAGCTCCATGGAGGCCGCCCTGTGGTCGCTGCTGCCGACGGTCCTGGTCGGGGTCGCCGCGCCGGTCGCCGCGCAGCTGGTGCAGAAGGGCGTCCACCGCGCCCACGTCGTCTCCGGCGGCTTCGTCCTCGCCGCGTGCGGCTACGGTCTGCTGGCCCTCACCGGGACCGACTCTCTGTGGCTGGTCCTCGCCGGTGCCGGTGTCCTCGCCTCGGGGATCGTCACCGTGATGTCGCAGATGATGGATCTGGCCCTGGGCACCGTCCCCGTCGGCAACGCGGGCGCCGCGTCCTCGCTGCTGGAGACGGGTGCCGAGTTCGGCGGGGCGCTCGGTATGGCGGTCCTGGGCTCCATCGGTACGGCCGTCTACCGCCACGAGATTCCGTCCGGCGCCCCGGCGCCGGCCCAGGAGACCCTCGGCGGCGCGCTGGCGGTCGCCCACCAGTTGCCGGGCGACGCGGGGGACGCGCTGGTGCGGGTCGCGCGGGAGGCGTTCACCAGTGGGATGCAGGCGGCGGCGATCGCGGGGGCGGTGCTGTTGTTGGGGGCGGCGGCGGTGGCGTCTGCGACGTTGCGGCGAGTGCCGGTGCGGGAGATCGGGGCCGAGGCCCCCCACCCCGAACAGGCTCCCGCCTGACACCGCCCCCACCACCAGGGCTACGCCCTTGGAACCCCGGCTGTGCGCTCCGACTACGGGGGGGCGGGGTCCGGTCGCGCAATTCCCCGCGCCCCTCGGGCCTGGCTGCGCCCCGAAACCCCGCCCTCCCGAAGTGTTTTGCCCGCGGGCCGGTGGGGGCTGATCGCGCAGTTCCCCGCGCCCCTCAAGGCCTCGGCCCACGCCATCCAGCCGGTCCGGCGATTGAGGACGAGGCCGTTCAAGCCGATGAGGGGGCTGGGGGCGGAGCCCCCGGGGATGGCGGCGGGGGCGAGAACGGTGGCGGTGCGTTGTCGGTGGGGCGTGTCAGGATGGGCGGCGTGGCACAGACATTCGGTACGCCGTTCATCGGCCGGGACGGCGAACTCGCCCGGCTCACCGGCGTGCTGGACCGCGCCCGCGCCGGCACCCCCCGCGCCGTCGTGCTCTCCGGAGACGCCGGCGTCGGCAAGACCCGCGTCCTGACGGAGGCAGCCGCACACGCCACGCGCACCGGCATGACGGTACTCACCGGCCACTGCGTGGACCTCGGCGACGTGGGCCTGCCCTATCTGCCGTTCACGGAGATCCTCGGCGTGCTCGGCGGGGACGAGCGGTTCGCCGCCGCCCTCGCGGCGCACCCGGCGGTCGACCGCCTGCTCGGCGCCGGCAGCGGGACGGACACGGACACCGGCAGCCGGCTGCGGCTCTTCGAGGGCGTGGCCGGCCTGCTGGCGGACGCCGCCGACATCACCCCCCTCCTCCTGGTCCTCGAAGACCTCCACTGGGCGGACCAGTCATCGAGGGACCTCCTGCGCTTCCTCCTCAGCCGGGGCGTCCTGCAGAATCCGACCCCCGGCTCCCCCACCCACCGCCTCGCCCTCTTCGCCTCGTACCGCGCGGACGACCTGCACCGCCGCCACCCCCTGCGCCCCCTGCTCGCCGAGCTGGCCCGCCTGCCCTCCGTGGACCGACTCGAACTGCGCCCGATGGCCGACGCCGAAGTGGCCCGCCTGGTGCGCGCCCTGCGGACGGACGCCCTCTCCGACACCACCGTCCGCCGCATCGTCGACCGCGCCGAGGGCAACGCCTTCTACGCGGAGGAGCTGCTCGCCGCGCTGCCGGGCGACCTCGACCCGGCGGCGCCCGCCATGCCGAGCGGCCTCGCCGACCTCCTCCTCATCCGGATCGAGCAACTCTCCGACACCGCCCAGCAGGTGCTGCGCACGGCCGCGGTCGCCGGGCGGCGCGTCGAGCACGACCTGCTGCGTGACGCCGTACAACTGCCCGAGGACGAGCTGGAGTCGGCGCTGCGGGAGGCCGTAGGACGGCAGCTGCTGGTCCCCGGCGACGACGCCACGTACTCCTTCCGGCACGCCCTCGCCCGCGAGGCCGTCTACGCCGATCTGCTGCCCGGCGAGCGGGTCCGGCTGCACGGCGCGTTCGCCAAACTCCTCGCCGGGCGCGGTCACACGGCACAGAGCGCGGCCGAGCGCGCCCACCACTCGCGGGAGAGCCATGATCTCGCGGACGCGCTGACCGCCTCGCTGGAAGCCGCCGACCACGCCCAGCGGGTCGGCGCGCCCGCCGAGGAGCTGCGCCACGTGGAGGCCGCGCTCGAACTGTGGCCCGCGGTGGACCCCGGCGCCCGCCCCCGGGACGGCGACCCGGTCACGCTCACCCTGCGCGCCTCCGCTGCCGCCGCGCACGCCGGGGAGACCCACCGGGCGGTCTCCCTCACCCGCGCCGCACTCGCCAGAGCGGGGTCGGACGCGGACTCGGAGCTCGCCGCCCGCGTCCGCTACACCCTCGCGGGCAATCTGATGCGCGTCGACAGTCTGCAGGCCGCCTTCACCTACAGCAGCGAGGCACTGGCCATGATCCCGGCCGAGCCCCCGTCGCACACCTGGGTGTGGGCGGCGGCCACCCATGTCATGGCCGCGCGGTACATGGGCCACGACGAGGACGCCGAGCGCGTCGCCCGGCAGGCGCTGCGCACCGCCGAGGAGCTCCGACTCGCCGACGCCCAGGCCGACTTGATCATCTCCCTGGTGGGTCTTGAAGACCACAACCGGCGTACGGCCGAGGGCCGGGAGCGGCTTCGGCAGGCCCGTGACCTGGCCCGGCGCGCCGGCAATGTCTCCGTCGAGATGCGCGCCCTCTTCAACCTCGCCATCGGGGCCTACGAGTCCGGGGCCCTGGACGAGTGCCTGGCCTGGCTCGCCGAAGGACTCGAGCGGGCGAACCGCTCCGGGCTCCTCTCCTCCCCGTACGCGCTGGAGCTGCGTTACCTCCAGTCCCTGATCCTCTACACCCTGGGCCGCTGGGACGAGTGCGCGCGGGCGGCCGCCGTCGACGCCGAACGGCTGCCACCGGCGGGCCGCTTCGCCGTCGGGCCCGCGTTGTACGTCGCCCTGGCGCGCGGCCAGGAGGGGCCCGCCGAGCGGGCCCGCGCGCTGCTCGACGGACCGTTCGACTGGATGGCCACGCTCGTCGCGGGCATCGTGCTGACCGACGCCGCCGCCCTGCACGGCGACCCCGAGGGCGCCGTCGCCTCCGTGCGTTCGACGCTCGGGGCACTCAGCGACGGCTCCGGCAGCGAGCGGCCCGACATCGGTGTGCGACTCGCGGCGCTGGCTCTGGCGGCGGTCGCGGACGCCGCCGTCGAACTGCGTCCGACCGGCGACGAAGCGGGCGCCCGACGCTGGACGGAGATCGCGACCGAGCTGGTGGAGGTGGCCCGGAGTACGGCCGCCAAAGGGGAGGACGGGTCGCGCCAGGGACCGGAGGGGCTTGCCTGGCTCGCCCGCGCCGAGGCGGAGTGGCTGCGCGCACACTCGGGTCCCGATGTGGCCGCCTGGGAGAAGGCGGTCGCCGCGTTCGACTACGGCGATCCCTATGAACTGGCCCGCTGCGAAAGGCGGCTGGCCGAGGCGCTGCTCGTGGCGGACCGTCGGGAGGAGGCAGCCGAGCGGGCCCGCGCGGCGCGCGACACCGCCGTCCGGCTCGGCGCCGTACCGCTGCGCGAGGAGCTGGACACCCTGATCCGGCGCGGTCGTCTCGCCGACTCACCGTCCGCCGCGGACCGTGTCCCGGCACTGACCGCCCGCGAGAGCGACGTCCTGAGGCTGCTGGCGCGTGGCCGCACCAACCGTCAGATCGGCGAGGAGCTGTTCATCACGGGGAAGACGGCGAGCGTGCACGTCTCCAACATCCTCGCCAAGCTGGGCGCCGCGGGCCGCACCGAGGCCGTGGCCATCGCCTACCGGGAGGGGCTGGTCGAGCCACCCCGGAACCCTCGCGCATGACCGACCCCCGCGCATGACCGGGGCCCGGTCACCCCAGGTGACCGGGCCCCAGCCCGCGTACTGCGAATGTCAGACGAGGTTCACCGAGCGCGCCGAGGTGGCGCCGATCTCCTCGGCCACCTCGCCCAGCACGTTCTGCGGGACCGTGTCGTCGACGGTGAGGACCGCGAGGGCCTCGCCGCCCGCGGCGGCACGCGCGACCTGCATGCCCGCGATGTTGATGCCCGCCTCGCCGAAGATACGGCCGACGGTGCCGACGACGCCGGGACGGTCCTCGTAGCTCAACACGACCATGTGGTCGGCGAGCGCGAGGTCCACGTCGTACTCGCCGACGGCGACGATCTTCTGCAGGTGCTTGGGGCCGGCCAGCGTGCCGGAGACCGAGACCTCCTGGCCGTCGCCGAGCGTGCCGCGCACCGTGACCACGTTGCGGTGGTCGGGGGACTCCGAGCTCGTGGTCAGACGGACCTCGACGCCGCGCTCCTGCGCGAACAGCGGGGCGTTGACGTACGACACCGTCTCGTCGACGACGTCCTCGAACACGCCCTTGAGCGCGGAGAGTTCGAGCACCTTGACGTCGTGCTGGGTGATCTCGCCGTACACCTCGACGTCGAGGCGGACCGCGACCTCGCCCGCGAGGGCGGTGAAGATGCGGCCGAGCTTCTCGGCGAGCGGCAGACCGGGCTTGACGTCCTCGGCGATGACACCACCCTGCACGTTCACCGCGTCCGGGACGAGCTCACCGGCGAGGGCGAGGCGCACCGAGCGGGCGACGGAGACACCGGCCTTCTCCTGCGCCTCGTCCGTGGAGGCGCCGAGGTGCGGGGTGCAGACGACCTGGTCGAGCTCGAAGAGCGGGGAGTCCGTGCAGGGCTCCTTCGCGTACACGTCGAGGCCGGCGCCGGCGACGCGGCCCTCCTTGAGCGCCGAGAACAGCGCCTCCTCGTCGACGATCCCGCCGCGCGCGGCGTTGACGATCCGCACCGACGGCTTGACCTTGTGCAGCGCCTCGTCGCCGATGAGACCGACCGTCTCGGGGGTCTTGGGCAGGTGCACGGTGATGAAGTCCGAGACCTCGAGCAGCTCGTCGAGGGAGAGGACCTTGACGCCCATCTGCGCGGCACGGGCAGGCTGGACGTAGGGGTCGTAGGCGACGACCTTCATGCCGAACGCGGACATGCGCTGGGCGACCAGCGCGCCGATGCGGCCGAGGCCGACGACACCGAGGGTCTTCTCGGCGAGCTCGACGCCGGTGTACTTCGAGCGCTTCCACTCGCCGTTCTTCAGCGCGGAGTTGGCCTGCGGGATGTGACGCGCGGTGGCGAGCAGGAGGCCGCAGGCCAGCTCGGCCGCGGTCACGATGTTCGAGGTGGGGGCGTTGACGACCATCACGCCGGCCTTGGTGGCGGCGGAGACGTCGACGTTGTCCAGGCCGACGCCGGCTCGTGCGACGACCTTGAGCTTCTTCGCGGCGGCAACGGCCTCCGCGTCGACTTTGGTGGCCGAACGGATCAGGATCGCGTCGACGTCGGCGATCGCGGGCAGCAGCTCGGCGCGGTCCGCGCCGTTCGCGTGCCGGATCTCGAAGTCCGGGCCCAGGGCGTCGACGGTCGCGGGCGACAGCTCTTCAGCGATGAGTACGACAGGTTTCGAGCTCACGTGAGTCCTCACAAGTCCAATGCGGACGGCCGTCCCGACGGCCGCATGCGGTGGAGGGTTGCTAGCCGCGTGGAAGACGCACGACGCTGTGGGCCTGACGCGTATGTTGTGCAGCAGTGTAGTGCCGCTACGGGGGCCTTCTTGCGCCTCCGTGGAAGGATCACCCGTCCGTGGCTGGACGGGGTGGACAACGTCGCGCTCACGGGCGTTACCCAGGGTTGACCGAAGGGGCCGGAGCGGATGCTCCGGCCCCTTCGGCCGTACGGCTTACGCCTCGTCGTTGACCCACGACATGAGCTTGCGGAGCTCCTTGCCGGTGGTCTCCAGGAGGCTGTTCTCGTCCTGCGTCTTGTACTCGTTGTACTTCTTCAGGCCGGAGTGGTACTCCTCCATCCAGTTCTTGGCGAAGGTGCCGTCCTGGATCTCCGCGAGGACCTTCTTCATCTCGGCCTTGGTGGCGTCGGTGATGATCCGCGGGCCGGTGACGTAGTCGCCCCACTCGGCGGTCTCGGAGACCGACCAGCGCATCTTCTCCAGGCCGCCCTCGTACATGAGGTCGACGATGAGCTTCAGCTCGTGGAGGCACTCGAAGTACGCGATCTCCGGCTGGTAGCCGGCCTCGGTCAGCGTCTCGAAGCCCGCCTTGACCAGCGCCGCGGTGCCACCGCACAGAACGGCCTGCTCACCGAACAGGTCGGTCTCGGTCTCCTCCGTGAAGGTCGTCTTGATGACGCCCGCGCGGGTGCCGCCGATGCCCTTGGCGTAGGAGAGGGCGAGCGGGAAGGCGCTGCCCGTGGAGTCCTGCTCGACGGCCGCGATGCAGGGAACGCCGCGACCCTCCTCGTACTGGCGGCGCACCAGGTGGCCCGGGCCCTTGGGGGCGACCATGCACACGTCGATGCCGGCCGGGGGCTTGATGAAGCCGAAGCGGATGTTCAGACCGTGGCCGAAGAACAGCGCGTCGCCGTCCTTCAGGTTGTCCTTGATGGACTCCTCGTAGACCTGGGCCTGGATCGGGTCCGGCACGAGGATCATGATGACGTCGGCCTCGGCCGCGGCCTCCGACGGCGTCACCACGCGCAGGCCCTGCTCCTCGGCCTTGGCCTTGGACTTGGAGCCCTCGTGCAGACCGACGCGGACGTCCACACCCGAGTCGCGCAGCGACAGCGCGTGGGCGTGGCCCTGGCTGCCGTAGCCGATGACCGCGACCTTGCGGCCCTGGATGATGGACAGGTCGGCGTCGTCGTCGTAGAACAGCTCGGCCACTGGGGTTCTCCTTGGTGTGCGGTGTTGCGTCCCACCGTACGGCGGGCGGGGGAAGGGAAGTTTTCGGGTCTCGGTATACGGGCGGTCGGTGATCACCGACCGCCCCTACCAAGGATCAGGCTGATCGGTCGAGCGCGCGCAGCGAGCGGTCCGTGATCGAACGCGCCCCGCGTCCGATCGCGATCGTGCCGGACTGGACGAGCTCCTTGATGCCGAACGGCTCCAGCATCTTGAGCATGGCCTCCAGCTTGTCGCTGCCGCCGGTGGCCTCGATGGTGACGGCCTCCGGAGAGACGTCCACGGTCTTGGCGCGGAACAGCTGGACGATCTCGACGATCTGGGAGCGCGTCTCGTTGTCGGCGCGCACCTTCACCAGAACGAGTTCGCGCTGCACCGCCGAGCCGGGTTCCAGTTCGACGATCTTCAGCACGTTGACGAGCTTGTTGAGCTGCTTGGTGACCTGTTCGAGCGGCAGCGCCTCGATCACGTTCACCACGATGGTGATGCGCGAGATGTCGGGGTGCTCGGTGACGCCGACGGCGAGCGAGTCGATGTTGAAGCCGCGGCGGGAGAACAGGGCGGTGATCCGGGCGAGGACACCCGGCTTGTTCTCGACGAGGACGGAGAGGGTGTGCTTGGTGCTCATGGTGGTGGACTCGGCTCTCTCTCGGTCTCAGTCGTCTTCGTTGTCGCCGAAGTCGGGGCGGACGTCCCGGGCGGCCATGATCTCGTCGTTCGAGGTGCCGGCGGCGACCATCGGCCACACCATGGCGTCCTCGTGCACGATGAAGTCGACCACGACGGGGCGGTCGTTGATCGAGTTCGCCTCCGCGATGACCTTGTCGAGGTCCTCGGGGGACTCGCAGCGGATCGCGTAGCAGCCCATGGCCTCCGACAGCTTGACGAAGTCGGGGACGCGGGTGCCGGCGCTCGGCTGCTTGCCGTCCGCGTCCGGGCCGGAGTGCAGCACGGTGTTGGAGTAGCGCTGGTTGTAGAAGAGGGTCTGCCACTGGCGGACCATCCCGAGGGCGCCGTTGTTGATGATGGCGACCTTGATCGGGATGTTGTTCAGGGCGCAGGTGGTGAGCTCCTGATTGGTCATCTGGAAGCAGCCGTCACCGTCGATCGCCCAGACCGTCCTGCCCGGCTGACCGGCCTTGGCGCCCATCGCCGCCGGAACCGCGTAGCCCATCGTTCCGGCGCCGCCGGAGTTCAGCCAGGTCGCGGGCTGCTCGTACTGGACGTAGTGCGCGGCCCACATCTGGTGCTGGCCGACGCCCGCCGCGAAGATGGTGCCCTCGGGGGCGAGCTGTCCGATGCGCTCGATGACCTGCTGCGGCGACAGGGAGCCGTTGTCCGGCTGCTCGTAGCCCAGCGGGTACGTCTCGCGCCAGCGGTTGAGGTCCTTCCACCAGGCGGTGTAGTCGCCTGCGTGGCCCTCGCTGTGCTCCTTCTGCACGGCCTGGACCAGGTCGGCGATGACCTCGCGGGCGTCACCGACGATCGGCACGTCCGCGGCGCGGTTCTTGCCGATCTCGGCCGGGTCGATGTCGGCGTGGACGATCTTGGCGTACGGGGCGAAGCTGTCCAGCTTGCCGGTGACGCGGTCGTCGAAGCGGGCTCCGAGGGCGACGATCAGGTCGGCCTTCTGCAGCGCGGTGACGGCGGTGACCGCACCGTGCATGCCCGGCATTCCCACGTGCAGCGGGTGGCTGTCGGGGAATGCGCCGAGCGCCATCAGGGTGGTGGTGACGGGCGCTCCGGTGAGTTCTGCGAGGACCTTCAGCTCGGCGGTGGCCTTGGCCTTGAGGACGCCGCCGCCGACGTAGAGGACGGGCCGCTTGGCCTGGGTGATCAGCTTGGCGGCCTCGCGGATCTGCTTGGCGTGCGGCTTGGTCACCGGGCGGTAGCCGGGCAGGTCCTGGGTGGGCGGCCACTGGAAGGTGGTCTGCGCCTGGAGTGCGTCCTTGGCGATGTCGACGAGGACGGGGCCCGGGCGGCCGGTGGAGGCGATGTGGAAGGCCTCCGCGATCGTCCTCGGGATGTCCTCGGCCTTGGTCACCAGGAAGTTGTGCTTGGTGATCGGCATGGTGATGCCGACGATGTCCGCCTCCTGGAAGGCGTCCGTGCCGATCGCCTTGGACGCGACCTGCCCGGTGATCGCCACGAGCGGCACCGAGTCCATGTGCGCGTCCGCGATCGGCGTCACCAGGTTGGTGGCACCCGGGCCGCTGGTCGCCATGCAGACGCCGACCTTGCCGGTGGCCTGCGCGTAACCGGTGGCCGCGTGTCCCGCGCCCTGCTCGTGCCGCACGAGCACGTGCCGCACACGCTTGGAGTCCATCAGCGGGTCGTACGCCGGAAGGATCGCGCCGCCGGGAATGCCGAATACCGTCTCGGCCCCGACCTCCTCAAGCGAGCGGATGAGGGACTGCGCTCCCGTGACGTGCTCGGGGGCGGACTGCTGTCCTCCGGAACGGGGCCGCGGCTGCGGGTGATGGGCCCCGGTGGCCTGCTCGGTCATCGGCATTCTCTTCTCGATGCTGAGGGTTTTTGCGAGTTTTGTGCGGTGTACGACTGGTGCCTGTGCAACAAAAAACCCCTCGTGCCGTGAGGCAAGCGAGGGGAGCGCGCCGGGTGCGGTCGCTGGGCGTTCCGGGTCCGTCCGGTGGTCACCAGCTTCAGCCGACGCGCTTTCCAAGTACGAGAATTCGGGTGCGCATGGCATTGACCCTCCCCCCGGCACGCACCGACTGTCAAGTGGGTGGGACGGGAGTCTCATTATGTGAGCGGAGGGCCGTACCGCCCCCGAGAACTGCGGGCACACCACTCGTATACACCCCCGCGCCGCCGCCCGCGAACGCAGGCTCGGCCGGGCCGTGCGGCACCGGGTAGTGGCCGCAGGACAGCGCTCTGCGCAGCCGGTACTCGTCGAGCGGCCCGGAGAAGGCCATGCCCTGTCCGTGCGTGCAGCCCATCGCGCGCAGGGCGACGACCTGCTCGGGCAGGTCCACACCGTCGGCCACGGACTGCAGCCCGAGGTCGGTGGCGATCCGCAACAGCCCGCTGGTGATCTTGTGCAGCCGGGCGGACTCGACGACACCCTCGACGAGGCCCCGGTCGAGCTTCAGTACGTCGACGGGCAGCCTTCTGAGCGTCGTGATGGCCGCGTAGCCACTGCCGAATCCGTCCAGGGCGATCCGGACGCCGAGCCGCCGCAGCGCGTTCAGCCGCCGCTCCAGCTCGTCCAGGGAGACCCGGGGGTCGGTGTCGGCCAGCTCGACGATCAGGGAGCCGGAGGCGAGCCCGTGCCGGGTCAGCAGGGCCTCCACGGAACCGAGAGGCATCGAGCGGTCCAGCAGACGCCGGGCGCTCATCCGCACGGCGACGGGCACCGCGACACCCGCGGCGGTCCGCTCGGCGGCCTGCTCGACCGCCTCCTCGAGCATCCATCGCCCCAGCTCGGCGGTCTTGTCGCTGTCCTCGGCGACGCGCAGGAACTCCGCCGGAGTGAAGAGCACACCTTGGGAGGAACGCCAGCGGGCCTGGGCGGTGACCGTCACGATCCGGCCGTTCCCGAGACAGACCACGGGCTGGTGGAGCAGCGCGAACTCGCCGTCCTGGAGCGCGGAGCGCAGCCGGGTGGCCAGCTCCGCCTTCCGTACGACGTCCTGCTGCATCTGGGGCGCGTACAGCTCGACGCGGCCCTTTCCGGCCGCCTTGGCCCGGTACATCGCGAGGTCGGCGTTGCGCAGCAACTCGCCCGCTCCCAGTCCCGGCTCTGCGAAGCCGACGCCGATGGACGCGGCGACGCGGACATCGTTGCCGCCGATGGCGTACGGCTGGGAGAGCTTGATCCGCAGCCGGTCGGCGAGCTCCAGGATCTGCTGTTCGCGCGCGCCCCGGTCGCGGCTGCCGTCGCCGACGATGAGCGCCGCGAACTCGTCGCCGCCGAGGCGGGCGGCGGTGTCGCCCTGCCGCACCGAGTCCTGGAGCCTGCGGGCGGCCTGGACGAGGAGCTCGTCGCCGGCCTGGTGCCCGATCGTGTCGTTGACGGCCTTGAAGCCGTCGAGGTCGATGAAGAGGACGGCCGTGCCGCGCAGCGCGGCGCCGCGGTCGGTGGAACGGCGGCCGGACAGGGCCTGCTGGACGCGCCGGGTGAACAGCGCGCGGTTGGGCAGGTCGGTGAGCGGATCGTGTTCGGCGTTGTGCTGGAGCTGCGCCTGGAGCCGGACCCGCTCGGTCACGTCACGGCTGTTGAAGATGAGGCCGCCGTGGTGTCGGTTGACGGTGGACTCCACATTGAGCCAGCCGCCGTCGCCGGACTTGAAGCGGCACTCGATGCGGGTGGTGGGCTCCTCCAGGTGACTGGCGGCCAGGAAGCGGCGCACCTCGTGCACCACACAGCCGAGGTCCTCGGGGTGGATGAGGGAGGCGAGCTCGGAGCCGACGAGCTCCTCCGCGTTGCGGCCGTAGACCCCGGCGGCGGCCGGGCTGACGTACCGCAGGATGCCGTTCGGTGCGGCGATCATGATGACGTCGCTGGAGCCCTGCACCAGGGAGCGGAAGTGGTTCTCCTGCTGGGCCAGCTCCTGGGTGAGGGTGATGTTGTCGAGCAGCATGATGCCCTGGCGCACCACGAGGGCGAGTACGACGAGCCCGGCGGTGATGAGCACGACGCGGTCGACGCTGCGGCCGTTCAGGACGTTGTAGAGAATGCCCAGCGTGCACACGGCGGCGGCCAGGTAAGGCGTGAGCGCGGCCAGTGATCCGGCGATCGGACGGGTGGTCGGATACCGGTTGTGGCCTGCGTCCTGAGGCCCCTGAGGCCCCTGAGATCCCTCAGGCCCCTGAGATCCCTGAGGCTCTTGAGATCCCTGAGTTCCCTGGGTGATCCCGGGCCCGCCCTGGCGGGACCCGGGGATGTGCTCGTGCACCACGCGTGCGTGCCCGTCCCTACGGGGCTCGTCCGTGCCATGGCTGTCGGCGGTCGACTGCCCGAGCCGGGGACCGACCCACGGGGCGTACGCGAGGAGCAGTGACCCGGCGAACCAGCCCGCGTCGAGGAGCTGCCCGGAGTGGTAGCTGTTGTGCAGGAGGGGCGAGGTGAACAGGGCGTCGCACATCACGGTCAGGGCGAGCGCGCCGATCGCGGTGTTCACCGCCGAGCGGTTCACCGACGAGCGCCTGAAGTGCAGCGCGAGCACCATGCTGACCAGGGCGATGTCCAGCAGCGGGTACGCCAGCGAGAGCGCGGTGTGCGCGACGCTCGGGCCGTCGAACTTCGCCGCCTGGGCGAGCGCGAGGCTCCAGGACAGCGTGAGCAGGGAACCGCCGATCAGCCAGGAGTCGAGCGCCAGGCAGACCCAACCCGCCTTGGTCACAGGCCTCTTGGCTAGCACGAGCAGTCCTACGATGGCGGGCGGAGCGAAACAGAGGAAGAAGAGATCGGCGTAGCTTGGACTCGGGACCTGGCGGTCGAGGACGACCTCGTACCACCCCCAGACTCCGTTGCCCAGCGCGGCCATGGTGGAGGAGAGCGCGAACAGCAGCCATGCGGGTCGAAAGCGGCTGCGGCGGCTGCGGGCATAGAGGAAGCAGGAGACCGCGGCGGTGCCCGCGGCGGCGCTCAGCCCGAAGTCGCCCATGAACAGCGCGAGGGTCACGGAGCCCCAGCCGAGCGCGGAACCGAAGGCGTATCCCGCGCACACCAGGGCCAGCACGAGTTGCGAAATCAGGCCCGTCCCACCGCCGCACAACGGCCGCCGGGGCAGCAGCGCCCCGGGGGAGCTCACCGGGCCCACCCGGTCCGCGCGGGGTCCCGCCGACCCGTGTGCGCTGGATGCGCATGCCTTCTGCGGCCGCTGTGCCCGCTGTGGTGATGGCCACCGTGACCACCATGGCCGCCGTGGCCGCGTCTGCGCGTGGCCGCGCGCCAGGGTCGTCGGCGGCCCCGCCGCGTCGGATCGTTGGTCCATAGGCCGTGCATCGCCCGTCGCCCCCCTCGCAGTCCGAATGTCCATCCCCGGCGCCGAACGGTGCGCGGCGCAGCCCCTGTCGGGACGATACACCAGTCTCGTCACTCAGGGACATAGCTCCTCTACGCTCCGTGACGATCAGCGGCCGCACGGACACCGCCCGCATTCACAGGACTGCGGAGGGTGCCCGAAGTCGGCTACGCGCCCGTCGTAAGGACCACGTTGCCCAGGGGTTCCTGGTTCACGAAACGATTCAACTGCGCGGTCAGAAGCCGCTTGGCGCGCGGCAGGAACGCGGAGGTGGGGCCGCCGACATGGGGGCTGATGAGCACGCCGGGCGTCTGCCACAAGGGATGTCCCTGGGGCAGCGGCTCCGGATCGGTGACGTCGAGGGCCGCGGTGAGGCGTCCGCTGTCCAGCTCGGCGAGCAGCGCCTTGGTGTCGACGACGGGCCCGCGGGCGACGTTCACCAGCAGCGCGCCGTCCTTCATCCGGGCCAGGAACTCGGCGTTCACCAGGCCCCGTGTGCTGTCGGTGAGGGGCGTGGAAAGCACCACGACATCGGCCTCGGGGAGCAGTGCGGGCAGTTCCGTGAGTGGGTGCACCGGACCGCGCGCCGTGGTGCGCTCGGAGCGCGCGACGCGCGCCACCCGCGCCACTTCGAACGGCGTGAGCCGGTCCTCGATCGCGGACCCGATCGAGCCGTAGCCCACGATCAGTACGGACTTGTCGGCCAGCGCCGGATGGAATCCGGAGTGCCACTCCCCCTTGTCCTGCGCCCGTACGAAGTCGGGGACACCCCGCAGCGAGGCGAGGATCAGCGTGAGCGCAAGCTCGGCGGTGCTCGCCTCGTGCACTCCACGGGCGTTGCACAACTGCACGCCCGGGGGCAGGGACTGCACGCCCTGCAGGACGTGGTCGACCCCGGCGGAGAGCGTCTGCACGACCCGCAGGGAGGTCATTTCGGCCAGCGGCCGCTGCCCTACGCCGGGCGCCTTCATATAGGGGACGACGTAGAACTCGCAGTCGGCGGGATCCGCGGGAAACTCCTGGTCGCCGTCCCAGAAGCGGTAGCTCAGGCCCTCGGGGATGCCCTCGATCTCGTCGGCTTGAAAGGGAAGCCACACATCGGAAGTCATGGTCAGGAGGCTATGCCAGGTGCCCGGTCGCGCAGAGGCTAGGTTGGGGTGCCGGAAGAAGGAGGGTCAGGGCCAGGTGGAGCGCAGGACGATCGGCGCGGCAACGCTCGATGTGGGGGCGATCGGGCTCGGGTGCATGCCGATGAGCTGGGCGTACACCTGTTCGCGACAGCGCGGTGAGGAGTCGCTGCGCGCGGTGCACGCGGCGCTCGACCGGGGGTCGACACTGCTCGACACGGCCGACATGTACGGGCCCTTCACCAACGAGCTGCTGGTGGGGCGGGTGCTGAAGGAGCGGCGCTCCGAGGCCTTCGTGTCGACGAAGGTGGGACTGCTGGTGGGCGATCAGCACATCGTGGCCAACGGGCGCCCCGGCTATGTGAAGCGGGCGTGCGACGCGTCGCTGCGCCGCCTCCAGACCGATGTGATCGACCTGTACCAGCTGCACCGCGCGGACCCGGAGATTCCGGTCGAGGAGACGTGGGGCGCGATGGCCGACCTGGTGTCGGCCGGAAAGGTGCGCTCGCTCGGGCTGTGCGCGGTGGGCGCCCGGTCCGCCCGTCGCTCCGGGGCGCGGCTGCACGACGGAACGATCCGGCAACTGGAGAGGGTGCAGCAGGTCTTCCCGGTGAGCGCGGTGGAGGCGGAGCTGTCGGTGTGGTCGACGGAGGCGCTGGACGCGCTGCTGCCGTGGTGTGCGGCGCGCGGGGTGGGCTTCCTGGCGGCGATGCCCCTCGGCAACGGCTTCCTGACCGGCACGCTCACCCCCGGCGAGGGGTTCGAGCCCGATGACCTGCGCGCCCGCCACCCCCGCTTCACGGCCGAGATGATGGCCGCGAACCAGCCCATCGTCGTCGGGCTGCGGCGCATCGCCCGGCGCCACGGCCACCTCGGGAACGCGGTCTCGCCGGCCCAGGTGGCGCTGGCCTGGGTGCTGGCCCAGGGGCGGCACGTGGTCCCGGTGCCGGGCGCCAAGCGGGAGCGGTGGGTCACGGAGAACGCGGGCGCGGCCGGGCTGCGGCTGACGGCGGAGGACCTGGCGGAGGTTGCGGCGCTGCCGGGGGCACGGGGGTCCTGGGACTGAGGTCCCGCTCCGGAGGGACCGGGTGTCCGGGTTCGGGAACCCCTGGGACTCGCGCGGTGTATGAACAGTAGGACCGCCGCGTCGAAGGGACCTCTGATCGTGCAACGTCGAGTGATGAAGGCCGTGTTGGCCGCGGCAGCGCTGGTGGTGACGGCCGGCTGTTCCTCCGGTGGCGGAGGAGGGGCGCCGATCGGCGGCCTGAGCCCGTCGTCGAGCGGTACGGGGACGGGGGCGTCGTCCGCCCCGCGGGCCACCGAGACGGCCGCGCCCGCCAAGGGCTCGGTGAAGGTGGTGCGCACCGTCACCGAGGACCTCAAGTCGCCCTGGGGCCTGGCGCCGCTGCCGGAGGGCGGCCTGCTGGTGTCCTCGCGGGACGAGGGGACGATCACGCGGGTCGACGAGGAGACGGGCAGGAAGACCGAACTGGGCCAGGTGCCCGGCGTGGCCCCCGCCGGCGAAGGCGGCCTCCTCGGCATCGCGCTCTCCCCCGCGTACGCCTCCGACCACATGATCTACGCGTACTTCACGACGGCCTCGGACAACCGCATCGTCCGCATGCTGTACGACGAGAAGAAGCCGTCCGGAGAGCAGCTCGGGGCGCCGGACACGATCTTCAAGGGCATCCCCAAGGGGCTGATCCACAACGGTGGTCGGATCGCCTTCGGTCCGGACCGGATGCTGTACGCGGGGGCGGGCGAGACGGGTGACCGGGGGCAGGCCCAGGACGCGAAGGCGCTGGGCGGCAAGATCCTGCGGATGACACCGGACGGCGATCCCGCGCCCGGCAACCCCTTCGACAACTCGGTGGTCTACTCGTACGGCCATCGCAATGTGCAAGGCCTCGCCTGGGACGACAAGCAGCGGCTGTGGGCCTCCGAGTTCGGCCAGGACACCTGGGACGAGCTGAACCAGATCAAGCCGGGCGACAACTACGGCTGGCCGGTGGTCGAGGGCAGGAGCGACAACCCCAAGTACCACAATCCGGTCGCCCAGTGGCACACGGACCAGGCCTCCCCGAGCGGTATCGCCTATGCCGAGGGCTCCATCTGGATGGCGGGGCTGCGCGGCCAACGGCTGTGGCGCATCCCGTTGAAGGGCACGGAGGCCGCCGCCGCCCCGCAGGCCTTCCTGAAGGGCGAGTACGGCCGGCTGCGGACGGTGGTCCCGGCGGGCGGCGACAAGCTCTGGCTCGTGACGAGCGAGACGGACGGCCGCGGCAGCCCCGGGAAGGGCGACGACAGGATTCTGGAGCTGGAGGTGAAGTAGGCGTCCGGCCTCAGGACTCGTCCGGTTCCGACGCGGGCTCCTCCCCCGTGTCGTCCTGCCCGTCCTCCTGCCCCTGGTCTCGCTCCTGCTTGGGCAGCCGTACGACCACCTTGCCGGAGGTCAGGTCTATGGGGCCGCGGCCCGGGTCACCGTCGTTCAGGTCCACGCGGCTCAGTTCGAGTCGCTTGCGTTCGTCGTTGGTGTGCTTGCGGCCTGGTGCAAAGAGCTCCTCGAACATGTTGAACACGGCGCCTCCCTCGGCCCGGGTCCGTACCAGCGTATGCCTCAGCCCGCCGTCCGGGCGGTGGGGGCCTCCTGGGGGAACAGACGCAGGCGGTGCGCCAGCGCCGCCGCCTCCCCCCGGCCCGAGACGTCCAGCTTGGCCAGGATGTTCGAGACATGGACGCTGGCGGTCTTCGGGGAGATGAAGAGTTCCTCGGCGATCTGGCGGTTGCTGCGGCCGGCGGCGACGAGGCGCAGGACGTCGCGCTCACGACTGGTGAGGCCGAGGGCCTCGGCCGGGTCGGCGGGAGCCGGGGCCGACGGCTCGGGGGCGCGGCCCAGGGCGAGGCGGGCCCGCTGGGCGAGGAGCGCGACGGCGTCGGCGAGCGGGCGGGCGCCGAGGTGGCCGGCCGCCGCACCGGCCAGCCGCAGAAGCTCCGTGGCGCGGGCCCGGTCGTCCTCGTCGGCTCCCGCGATCAGCAGGGACTCGGCGAGTCGGTGACGGACACGGGCGAGGTCGTAGGGGCGCTCCAGCGGTTCGAAGGCGGTGACCGCCTCGGACCATTCGTGCGGGTCGGCCGTGCCCTCGGCGCGGCGGAGCTCGGCGCGTACCCACCTTTCATGGGCGAGCCAGACGGGTGCTCCGGTGGCCAGGGACTTGGCGGCCTTGCGCAGCCGCTCCAGGGTGCCGGCGCGGCCCGCCTCGGCGACGGGCAGTCCGCGGGCGTCGGCCTCCGCGGTGGCGGCGGCGAGCAGCAGCGGCCAGCCGTCACGCTGGGTGCCGGGCGGGAAGCCCGCGTCGAGGGTGTCCTCCAGGGCGGCGCGGGCGTCGAGGAGGCGTCCCTCTCCGGCGGCGATGCCGATCGCGGTGCGGACCAGGGGCAGCGAGTGCTGCGGCATGGAGTCGTGGGTGCCGAAGTGGGCGCGGGCGGCGGTGAGTTGACGTGCGGCCTCGGCGAGGTCGCCGCGGGCGAGCGCGAGATCCGCGAGGCGCATGGCACCGCTGCCGGACGGTTTGCCGCTGAGCCCGACACGCAGGGCGTTGCGCGCGGCCTCCACGGCCTCGTCCCACTGGCCGAGCGCGTAGAGCGACTCCGAGAGGTTGCCCCACACCCAGGCCTCGGTGTCCAACAGCCCGGCCTTCCGGGCGAGTTCGATGCCCTCGCGCAGGATCGTGATCGCTTCCCGGGAGCGGCCGACCGACTCCAGGTGGGACGGCAGGTTGACGTATACACGCCCCGTGACGTGGGAGGCGCCGTGCCGGGGTACCCGCTCCTTGACCTCGTACATCTCCGCGATGCCCGTCTCCACGTCGCCCGCGTCGACCATGAGGCCGCCGAGCGTGAGCCGGGCGTTCAGCTCGATGTCCCGGGCGCCGACCATGCGCGCGTACTCCACGGCGCGCTCGGCGGCCGAGAGGGCGCCGGGGCCCGGTTCGTGCAGCATGCACCAGGCGGCGACCATGGAGAGCACCTCGGCGTGCACCTCCGACGGCGGCAGGCCGCGCACCAGGTCCTGGGCGGTGGCGAGCTCCGTCCAGCCGTCCCCCCGGGCCTGTGCCTGCACCAGGCGGGAGCGCTGGGTCCAGAACCAGGCGGCGCGGAGGGGGTCGTCCTCGTCCTCCAGGACGCGCAGCGCCCGCTTGGTGATCTTCAGGGCGCGCTCGCGCTCCCCGCACAGCCGGCCCGCGACGGCGGCCTCGGCCATCAGGTCGAGGTAACGCAGAGGGGTTTTGGCCGGGTCGCAGCCACAGGGTGGGAAGACCTCCACGTAGTCGATGGGGCGCAGCTCGTCCCGTACGGCTTCGGGGGCGGCCTCCCACAGCTCCATCGCGCGCTCCAGGAGCCTGAGTTGCTCGGAGTGGGCGTGGCGGCGGCGGGCCGCGACGGAGGCGTCGAGGACGGCGGGCAGGGCCTTGGCCGCGTCGTGCGCGTGGTACCAGTAACTGGCCAGGCGGGTGGCGCGCTCGTCGGCCGGGACGAGTGTGGGGTCGGCCTCCAGGGCTTCGGCGTAGCGGCGGTTGAAACGGGAGCGCTCACCGGGGAGCAGGTCGTCGCTGACGGCCTCGCGGACCAGGGAGTGGCGGAAGCGGTAGCCGTCGCCGCCGGGTGAGGCGTGCAGGATGTTGGCGCCGACCGCGGCGCGCAGCGCCTCGATGAGGTCGTCCTCGGCGAGCCGGGCGACGGCGGCCAGCAGCGGGTACTCGACGGTGGAGCCGCCCTCGGCGACGATCCGGGCGATGCGCTGGGCGCTCTCGGGGAGGCCTTCGACGCGGACGAGGAGCAGGTCGCGCAGGGAGTCGGTGAGTCCGGTGCGGCAGCCCTGGTGGGCGGCGACGGCGAGCTCCTCGACGAAGAACGCGTTGCCGTCGGAGCGTTCGAAGATGTCGTCGACCTGGGCGGGGTCGGGTTCGTGGGCGAGGATGCCGGCGATCTGACGGCCGACCTCGGCGCGGCTGAAGCGGCCGAGTTCGATGCGGCGGACCGTACGGAGGCGGTCGAGTTCGGCCAGCAGGGGGCGCAGGGGGTGGCGGCGGTGGATGTCGTCGGCGCGGTAGGTGGCGATGACGACGAGGCGGCCGCTGCGCAGGGTGCGGAAGAGGTAGGCCAGCAGGTGGCGGGTGGAGGCGTCGGCCCAGTGCAGGTCTTCGAGGGCGACGACGACGGTGCGGTCGGCGGCGACGCGCTCCAGGAGGCGGGCGGTGAGCTCGAAGAGGCGGGCCATGCCCTCCTCGTCGGGCCGTCCGCCGCGGCCGGTCTCGCCCAGCTCAGGCAGCAGCCGGGCCAGCTCGTCCTCCTGTCCGGCGGCCGCGGCGGCGAGCTCGTCGGGGAGCAGCCGGCGCAGAGCGCGCAGGGCGGTGGAGAACGGGGCGAAGGGCAGTCCGTCGGCGCCGATCTCCACACAGCCGCCGCACACGAAGACGGCGCCCTCGCGGACGGCCACGGTGGCGAACTCCTCGAGCAGGCGGGTCTTCCCGACTCCGGCCTCACCACCCAGCAGCAACGCCTGCGGCTCTCCCCCGGTGCTGAACGCCTGGGAGGTACCCCCAGTGACCGTACGGGCGAGCGCGTCGTGCAGGACGCCGAGTTCGTCGGTGCGACCGACGAACACCGGGCTGACGGACCTGGTTTCCACAGGCCCGAGCATCGCACAGGGGTCTGACAGTGCGGCACTGGTTATCGAGCGGGCGACCGCCACCCCGCTCGCTGGGAGGCGGCCGACCCCCGTACGGCCGCCCCCCGCCCCCGCGCTCATGCGGCGCGGGCGAACCGGTGTCGGCGGGGACGCGGACTATGCGCCTGCCCCTCCGAGTCGTTCTGCCCGGACTCGCGCGCTGCGGCGCGACGGCCACGGAGGGCTTCCTGCGCCTGGCGGTGGTTCTGTGCCTCGCGGATCAGTTCGTTGGATCGCATCTGCTGAAGCTCGTACTCGAACATGTCGTGTCCCTCGTGAGGAGTGGGTTTCGTCATCGCTTTCCGCGATGCCTCAACCTTCGTCTCCCAGGGGGGTGCGTCGCATCGGGAGAGTTCCGCATCTTGCGCACGCGAAGGGCCTTAGAGCGGCCGTAGGTGACTTACGGCGGCCCTAAGGCCCCTCAGAGGTACGGAGATCCAGCCGGGAATTCAGCCCGGGATTCAGCTGGTGGACGGCAGTCCGAGAATGATGTCGGAGTACTTGGCGACGGCGAGGACCAGGCCGATGACGCCGAGCGAGACGCCCGCCCAGGCGACCGACTTGATCCAGGCGGCCTGCGGCTTGCCGGGGGCCCCGAAGGCGGGCCGGACCAGGACCACGACGCCGACGATCAGCGCGGCCAGCGCGAAGAGGCCGCCGACCAGCGCGGTGGTCGCCCACGCGTCGCCGTAGACCTCCTTGACCTGCTTGGCGACGCTCGCGGTCGAGGAGGTCCCCAGCTGGCCGACGAGGGTCTCGCGGGCGGCGGCCACGGTGGCGACCCAGCTGCCGGTGAGGGACACGACGCCAAGGCCGGCGGAGACGACGGCGGCGGCGCCCTGGCCGACGCCGGGGGTGCCCTTCTCGGCCTCGGGGGCGTCCTCGCCCTCCAGGGCCTCGGCGTCGAGGTCGTCCTGGTCCTCGGCTACGGCGTTGCCGGTCTCCTCGACCTCGGCGTCCGGCGCCTCGTCGGTCTTGGTGACGTTCACGGTCTCCTCGTCGCTCTTTGCCTCGGTGCCGTTCGCGTCCACGGCTTCGTCAACTGTCTTGGTTCCCATGACCCGCACCGTACGGACGGAGTCTGAGAAGTCTCTTAATGATCGTTGTGAGCGACGGCCACGATCATCGTTGCTCACGCGCGCGTGCCGCCCGCCACTCGGGCGCGAGCACCGACCAGACCTCCATGTCGAGGCGTACGCCCCGGTGGGGGTAGCTCTCCCGCAACACCGCGTCCCGGGTCATCCCGAGCCGCCGGGCGCCGTTCACGCTCGGCACGTTCGCCGAGGCGGCGATCCACTCCACACGGTGGATCCCGCGCTCCTCGACCGCCCAGTCGATGAGGATCCGCATCGCCCGGGTGACCAGACCGCGTCCGGTGCCGGCGGGTTCCAGCCAGCAGCCGACCTCGCAGTTGCCATGCTCGGCGTCGAAATTCAGGAAGAGCACCCCGCCGACGAGCTTCCCCTCCAGCCACAGGCCGTGCAGGGACCCGGTGTCGGCGGCGCGCATGTCGGCGTACCGCTGGAGTGTCTCCCGCGCGGAGGGCACGTCCGTGGCCTTGGAGCCGAAGGGGATGTACTGCCCGATGAATTCCCTCCCCCGGTCCAGGTGCGCGAGAAACTCCTCCGCCTGCCAGGGCTCCAGGGGCCGCAGTTCCGCGCCGTCGTCACCCAGGGATATCGCGTACATCCTGCTGCCGCCCCTTCTCCAGCTCGTCCTCCAGTACGTCCGCCACCTCGGCGTCCGTCGCAGCAGCCAGCCTCTCATGGGCGGCGCGGCACTCGGGCGGTTCGACGCTGATGCGCGGCAGCCGCCGGTCGAGCCAGCGGGGCAGCCACCAGTTGGCGCCGCCGAGCAGATGCATGAGGGCGGGGACCAGGAGAGTGCGCAGGACGAAGGCGTCGAGAGCGACGGCGGAGGCGAGGGCGATGCCGAACATCGCGATGACGCGGTCGCCGCTGAGCACGAAGGCGAGGAAGACCGAGATCATGATGACGGCGGCGGAGTTGATCACCCGGCTGGTCTCGGCGAGCCCGACCCGGACGGCACGGCGGTTGTCGCCGGTCTCCAGCCACTCCTCGTACATCCGGCTGACCAAGAAGACCTGGTAGTCCATGGAGAGCCCGAAGAGGACCGACACCATGATCACGGGGAGGAAGGGCTCGATCGGACCCGCGCGGCCGAGGCCCAGCGGCTCGCTCCCCCAGCCCCACTGGAAGATCGCGACGACCACCCCGAACGCGGCGGCCACGGCGGCGATGTTCATCACGGCGGCCTTCAGCGGAATGCCGAGCGAGCGGAAGGCGAGCAGGAGCAGCACACACCCGAGGCCGATCACGACGCCCACGAAGAGGGGCAGTTTGCCGACGATGACGGCGGCGAAGTCGTCGTAGCTCGCCGTCACGCCGCCGACGCGCACGTCGAGCCCGGTGCCCGCCTCGACGCGCGGCAGCACCTCGGTGCGCAGCCGGTCCACGAGGTCGCTGGTCTGCTGGGACTGCGGCGCGGAGCGCGGGACGACGGTGAGGTACGCGGTGTCGCCCCCGGTGTCGTACGTCACCGGGGTCACCGAGGCGACCCCTGCGGTCGCCCGGAGCGTGCTGTCCAGGCTGTCGAGGGCGAGCCTGTCCTCGGCGCCGCCGACGTGGGTGACCAGGGTCAGCGGTCCGTTCACGCCCGGCCCGAAGCCTTCGGCGAGGAGGTCGTACGCCTGCCGGGTCGTCGTCGACCTCGGGTTGTTGCCCTGGTCGGAGGTGCCGAGATGGAGGGAGAGCGTGGGCAGGGCGAGCAGCGCCATGACGGCCACGGCGACCGCGCCGAGCAGCTTGGGGTGGCGCTCCACGAACACCGACCAGCGGGCGGCGAGTCCGGTGGGGAGCTCCGGCTGGGGCCCGTGCTCGTACAGCCTGCGCCGCTCGCGCCGGCTGAGGGCGCGCGGGCCGATGAAGGACAGGAGGGCGGGCAGCAGGGTCACGGAGGCCGCGACGGTGAGGACCACGGTCGAGGAGGCCGCGATCGCGACACCGTTGAGGAAGCTGAGCCGCAGGATGAGCATGCCGAGCAGGGCGATGCAGACGGTGGCGCCCGCGAAGACGACCGCGCGGCCGGTGGTGGCGACGGCGTTGCGGGCCGCCTCGGCCACCGGAAGCCCGCGTTTGAGCCCGCGCCGGTGCCGGGTCACGATGAACAGCGCGTAGTCGATGCCGACGCCGAGGCCGATCAGCGTGCCGAGCATGGGCGCGAAGTCGGCGACGGTCATCGCGTGCCCCAGGAGCACGATCGAGGCGTACGCCGTCCCGACGCCGACCAGGGCGGTGGCGATGGGCAGCAGGGAGGCGGCGAGCGAGCCGAAGGCGAGGAAGAGCACCGCGGCGGCCACGACCACGCCGACGACCTCGGCGAGGTGCCCGCCGGAGGACTCCGTGAGCCCGATGGCGCTGCCGCCCAACTCCACCTGGAGCCCGTCGGTCTCGGCGGCCTTGGCGGCGTCGACGACGGCCTGCGCCTCGCTCTTGGAGATGTTGTCGGCCTGGCCGTCGAAGGTGACGGTGGCGTACGCCGTACGTCCGTCGCCGCTGATCCGGCCCGTGCCCTGCCCTTCGTAGGGGCTGACGACGGAGGCCACGCCGGGCAGGGCGGCGATCTCGTCGAGGGCGCGCGTCATGGTCTGTTCGACGGCGGCGGCGCGGACGGTGCCGGGGGTGGTCCGCCAGACGACGGTGTCGCTGTCGCCGCCGAGACCGGGGAAGCCCTGCTGCAGGAGCCGGTCGGCGTGGCCCGATTCGGTGCCGGGGGCCTCGTAGTTGTTCGAGTACGCGGAGCCCGTGACGGCCGCGGCGGCGCTCACCCCGCCGAGGGCGAGGAGCCACAGCAGGACGGTGACGAGGCGGTGCCGTACACACCAGCGCGCAAGGGCTGCCAACGGACAAGCTCCCAGAGTGTTTTACGGATCTTTACCGGGATTTGCCCGCAAAGAACGCATGACTAATGCGTCATCACTCTTGCAGCCAGAAGCGATCGTTTGCCTCATTCATGGGCCTGCTCACAAGAGTGCGAGGTAGTTCACACGACAATCCGATGAACTCTGTCGCATCAAGGGCCCCCGGACATGCCTGGGGGGATGCATCGGTGTCGATGCATCCCCCCAGGTGGGTGCTTGACGGGTACTCAGCCCTCGCTGACGCCCAGCTTCTCCAGGATGAGTTCCTTGACGCGGGCCGCGTCGGCCTGGCCGCGGGTGGCCTTCATGACCGCGCCGACCAGGGCGCCGACCGCGGCCACCTTGCCGCCGCGGATCTTGTCCGCGACGCCCGGGTTGCCGGCGATGGCCTCGTCGACGGCGGCGGTCAGCGCGCCCTCGTCCGAGACGACCTTCAGACCGCGCTTGTCGACGACCTCGTCCGGGGTGCCCTCGCCCGCGAGCACGCCCTCGATGACCTGGCGGGCGAGCTTGTCGTTCAGGTCCCCGGAGGCGACGAGCTGCGTCACCCGGGCAACCTGCGCCGGGGTGATGGGCAGGTCCTCCAGGGCCTTGCCCGACTCGTTTGCGCTGCGCGCCAGTTCACCCATCCACCACTTACGGGCGGACGCGGCGTCCGCACCGGCCTCGATCGTGGCGACGATCGGGTCGATGGCACCGGCGTTCAGGATCGACTGCATGTCGTGCGCCGAGACACCCCACTCCTCACGGAGGCGGTTGCGACGCGCGAGCGGCTGCTCTGGCAGACCCGCGCGCAGCTCCTCGACCCACTCGCGGGACGGGGCGACCGGGACGAGGTCGGGCTCCGGGAAGTACCGGTAGTCCTCGGCCTCCTCCTTCACACGGCCCGAGGTCGTGGACCCGGTGTCCTCGTGGAAGTGGCGGGTCTCCTGGATGATCGTGCCGCCGCTGTTGAGAACCGCGGCGTGCCGCTGGATCTCGAAGCGGGCCGCACGCTCCACGGAGCGCAGCGAGTTGACGTTCTTCGTCTCGGAGCGCGTGCCGAACTTCTCGCGGCCGTGCGGGCGCAGCGACAGGTTCACGTCGCAGCGCATCTGGCCCATCTCCATGCGGGCCTCCGAGACGCCGAGCGCCTTGATGAGCTCGCGCAGCTCGGCGACGTACGCCTTGGCGACCTCGGGAGCGCGCTCGCCCGCACCCTCGATCGGCTTGGTGACGATCTCGATGAGGGGGATGCCCGCGCGGTTGTAGTCGAGCAGGGAGTGCGAGGCGCCGTGGATACGGCCGGTCGCGCCACCCACGTGGGTGGACTTGCCGGTGTCCTCCTCCATGTGTGCGCGCTCGATCTCCACGCGGAAGACCTCGCCGTCCTCCAGCTGTACGTCGAGGTAGCCGTTGAAGGCGATCGGCTCGTCGTACTGGGAGGTCTGGAAGTTCTTCGGCATGTCCGGATAGAAGTAGTTCTTCCGGGCGAAGCGGCACCACTCGGCGATCTCGCAGTGCAGCGCGAGGCCGATCTTGATGGCGGACTCGACGCCGGTCGCGTTGACGACGGGCAGCGAGCCGGGCATGCCGAGGCAGGTCGGGCAGGTCTGCGAGTTGGGCGCGGCGCCCAGCTCGGTGGAACACCCGCAGAACATCTTGGTCTTGGTGCCGAGCTCGACATGGACTTCGAGGCCCATGACGGGGTCGTACGTCGCGAGAGCGTCCTCGTACGACACCAGCTCGTCGGTCGTGGTGGTCACGGTGAAAACTTCCCTCTCAGCCCAGCAGGACGTCGTCGTCGCCCAGGCGCCTGAGCTCCCGGTAGAGGATGGCGAGGCCGGTGACGATGGCGGCGGCGGACACGGCCGCGTCGATGAGTCGCAGCGTGTCGTGCTCCGTGCGGGCCTTCTTGGCCTGCTTGGCGACGCCGACGGCACCGAACGCGGTGGTCGCGATGGACAGGTACGTGCCGGACTTGGACTTCTTGAAGCCCTTGGCCTTGGTCAGAGCCTTACTCACAGCGACGGAGCCTCCTCGAGCAGCGGGTGCCCCCACTTTTCCACGAAGGCGGCCTCGACTGCGGCGCCGACCTTGTAAAGCCTGTCGTCCTTCATCGCGGGGGCGATGATCTGCAGACCGACCGGGAGGTTGTCCTCCGGGGCGAGACCGCAGGGCAGCGACATGGCGGCGTTGCCCGCCAGGTTGGTCGGGATGGTGCACAGGTCCGCGAGGTACATCGCCATCGGGTCGTCGGCTCGCTCGCCGATCGGGAAGGCGGTGGTCGGCGTGGTCGGCGAGACGATGACGTCGACCTTCTCGAACGACTTCTCGAAGTCGCGCGTGATGAGCGTACGGACCTTCTGGGCGCTGCCGTAGTAGGCGTCGTAGTAGCCGGAGCTGAGCGCGTACGTGCCGAGCATGATGCGGCGCTTGACCTCGGGGCCGAAGCCCGCCTCACGGGTGAGGGAGGTGACCTCCTCGGCCGACTTCGTGCCGTCGTCGCCGACCCTGAGGCCGTAGCGCATGGCGTCGAAGCGGGCGAGGTTGCTCGAACACTCGGACGGGGCGATCAGGTAGTACGCCGCCAGCGCCAGGTCGAAGGACGGGCAGTCCAGCTCGACGATCTCGGCGCCGAGCTCCCCCAGCAGGGCGACGGCCTCGTCGAAGCGCTGCACGACACCGGCCTGGTAGCCCTCGCCGCGGAACTGCTTGACGACACCGACACGCATGCCGGCGACCGAGCCGTTGCGGGCCGCCTCGACGACCGGCGGGACCGGGGCGTCGATGGAGGTGGAGTCGAGCGGGTCGTGGCCCGCGATGACCTCGTGCAGCAGCGCGGCGTCCAGGACCGTACGGGCGCAGGGACCGCCCTGGTCGAGGGAGGACGAGAACGCGACCATGCCGTAGCGCGACACCCCGCCGTACGTCGGCTTGACGCCGACCGTGCCGGTGACGGCGGCGGGCTGGCGGATGGAGCCGCCGGTGTCCGTGCCGATGGCGAGGGGCGCCTCGAACGAGGCGAGCGCGGCGCTCGACCCGCCGCCGGAGCCGCCGGGGATACGGGTGAGGTCCCAGGGGTTGCCGGTGGGGCCGTACGCGCTGTTCTCGGTGGAGGACCCCATGGCGAACTCGTCCATATTGGTCTTGCCGAGGATGACGACGTCGGCGGCCTTCAGCTTCGCGGTAACCGTCGCGTCGTACGGCGGGATCCAGCCCTCGAGGATCTTCGAACCGACGGTCGTCGGGATGCCCTCGGTGGTGAAGATGTCCTTGAGCGCGAGCGGCACACCGGCCAGCGGGCCGAGCTTCTCGCCCCGCTCCCGCTTCGCGTCGACGGCGCGGGCCTGCGCGAGGGCACCCTCGCGGTCGACGTGCAGGAAGGCGTGCACCTTCTCGTCGACGGCCTCGATCCGGGCGAGGTGGGCCTCGGTGACCGCGACGGCCGTGAGTTCGCCCGCGGCGATCTTCGCGGCGATCTCGGCCGCCGTCAGCTTGATGATGTTGACGTTGGTGTCCGTCATGGTGATTAGTCCTCCCCCAGGATCTGCGGCACCTTGAAACGCTGCTGCTCCTGGGCCGGGGCGCCGGAGAGCGCCTGCTCGGGGGTGAGCGACGGACGGACCTCGTCCGCGCGCATGACGTTCGTCAGCGGCAGCGGGTGAGAGGTCGGCGGTACGTCTTGGTCGGCGACCTCGCTGACGCGGGCGACCGCGCCGATGATGTCGTCGAGCTGGCCGGCGAAGTGGTCGAGCTCTTCGGCCTTCAGCTCCAGACGCGCCAGCCGTGCGAGGTGGGCGACCTCCTCGCGCGTGATGCCAGGCATGCAGCGATCCTCTGGGTGAGAGTGTGTGGTTTGGCCCAATCCTATGGGTCCGGGGCCGATGCCTGCGCCCGGGTTTGCCTCAGGCCCCTTTCCCACCCGTACCATCCGTGACGGTTTGTGTACGAGGTGGAAGTCGCCGGTGGGGGTTCCCCGCCGTCGGCGCCGACCCGTCCGGGAACCGGCACCACCGTCCAGAACCTGCGGACCGCCCGTGGCTGATCGCGCGGTTCCCCGCGCCCCCATCGGCGCGTCATTCTCCACCGTGATGAAGCTGCGGGCCGTCCGTGGCTGATGGCGCGGTTCTCCGTGCCCCTGACGGGGCGCGGACGCCGACGGCGAACAAGCCGCACGGGAGAGGTCCGCTTGTCGGGTGGCCGTCACGGGTGGTGCGCGGGTGGGAGAACCCGGCGGGAGCCCCACGACCCGGCACCCGACAACGAACCGTCGGAGCTACTCCGCCGCCGGCAGCGCGGCACGCGGCCGCTGCCAGCCGCGCGACCCCCGCGCCAGCAGCCACGCCGTCGCCTCCTCCGGAGGCATCGCCGCCGCGACCAGCCACCCCTGCACCGCGTCACACCCGAGATCCCGCAACCGCTCCCACGTCTCGTCGTCCTCGACACCCTCCGCCACGACGAGCAGCCCCAGCGAATGCGCGAGATCGAGGGTGCAGCGCACGATCTCCGCGTCCTCGTTGTCCACGGCGAGCCGCGCGACGAAGGACCGGTCGATCTTCAGCTCGCTCACCGGCAGCCGCCGCAGATGCACCAGCGAGGAGTACCCCGTACCGAAGTCGTCCAGCGACATCTTCACGCCGTGCCCGGTCAGCGCGGCCAGCGTGTCCGCGGCCCGCTGCGGGTCCTCCAGGAGCACATGCTCCGTTATCTCCAGCTGCAACGCCCCCGCGGGGACCCCGTGCCGGGCGAGCCGCGCGGCCACCGAGCCCGCGAAACCGGGAGTGTGGACGTCCCGCGGGGACACGTTCACCGCGACCGGTACGCGCAGTCCCTGCGCCCGCCAGCGCGCGACCTGGGCGAGCGCGGTCTCCAGCACGTACTCGGTGAGGTACGGCATCAGCCCGGACGACTCGGCGATCGCGATGAACTCGTCCGGCGGCACCCTCCCCCGCTCGGGATGCACCCAGCGGACCAGCGCCTCGAGCCCGACCACCTGTCCGTCGAAGCGGACCTTGGGCTGGTAGTGCAGTTCGACGTCACCGGCGTCCAGCGCCCGGCGCAGATCCCCCAGCAGACCGAGCCGGTCCGGCGTGTTCGAGTCCCGCTTGGACTCGTACACCTCCACCCCCGTACGGTCCCGCTTGGCCTGGTACATCGCCACGTCCGCCCGCCGCAGCAGCCCCTCCGCGTCCAGCGCGTGGTCGGGAAAGACGGCCAGCCCGGCGCTGGCCTCCAGGACGAGGGTGAGTCCGTCGAGGTCGAGCGGCGAGCCGAGGGCGGCGACAAGATTGCGGGCGACCCGCGTGGCCGACGTGGTGGAGTCGGCGACGGGCAGTAACACGGCGAACTCGTCCCCGCCGAGCCGCGCGGCCTCCGCCCCGCGCGGCAGCGCCAGCCGCAGCCGGTCGGCTATCTGAAGGAGCAGTCGGTCGCCGGCGAGGTGCCCCAATGTGTCATTCACAGAACGGAAGCGGTCGAGGTCGATCAGCATCAGGGCGGAGCGCGCACCGATGCGCTCGGCATCGTCCAGAGCCGTCCAGGTCCGTTCGAGCAGCCACTGGCGGTTGGGCAGCCCGGTCAGCGGGTCGCGCAGTTGCTCCTCGGCCCGGACGCGGGCGATCCACAGGGTGGAGTCGAGTGCGATGAGGGGGATCGAGAACAGCGGCAGCAGCATCGGCTGGGCGACCGCGACCACACAGATCAGCGGCGCGATGCCGAGCAGCGCGACGGCGACCAGGCCCTGCCTGACCAGCGCCGTGCGAGTGGCGGTGGGCAGTCCGCCGGTGCCCGGCGCGTGCAGGTACCAGAGCAGGACGCGGGTGACCGCGAGATAGGCGGTCGCGACCAGCACCACCTCGGGTGCGGCGTAGAAGTTCCAGCTCTCCGGATCCCAGGGCGCCTCCACGGACGACACCCGCCCGAACATGGCGAGGACCAGCGCTCCGGCGCCGATGCCGAGGATGTCGACCGCGCCGTGCAACACCCCCTGGCGCCAGCGGCCTCGGCGGGCGGCGCCGACCAGCACGACGACGGTCAGGCTGACCATCCCGGCGGCCACCCAGCCGTACAGCAGCAGGACCGCGAGGGTGAGCGCGGCGCCGGAGCCCGTGCCGCCCCACCAGCGGGCGCGGCCGAGGGCGACCAGATGGCCGACGATGATGCCGGTCAGTACGGCCAGCGACCAGCCGACCGCGCCGGACGGGAAGAGGGCGTGGTGGCCGCTGAACGCCCGGTAGAAGCCGCCGCCGAGGACGAACGCGGCCATCCCGACTACCGCGGCGGGCAGCGTGGGCAAGGAGATGTGCCGTTCGGGATCGTGACCGGACAGGCCGCCGCCACGCCCGGCGGTGAGCCTGCCGACACCCGGGGCCGGAGCCGCTACGGTGAGGGGTGGTGCGGAGCCCTGCCCGCCCGTGCCGGGGCGCTCCGACGAACGCCCCGTCCGGAGGCCGGCCATCCACGCGCCGGTCATCCGGCGCAGGCGCAGCCGTGAGTCCGGGGCGGCGCTCTCGGTCGGTTCCATTCCCGTCCCTCTCACAGCCGGCGGTGCCCACGCCACGCGGTCCGCTGCCGGCGACAACTGCCAACGGCACCGCGTCTGAAAACCCTTCCCCAGACTCTTGCGGAGCAGGGGATGCCCCAACCGCAGCTGGGCACGGCAGGCGCACACCTCAACAGTAGGCCGCAGAAGGCTTCTACGGGCAGCGGTCGACGACGGTTGCCCGAATGCGACCCGGCCACCCGTATGCATCTGATATGCGCCGAACGGGTGGTCTTCAACCGCTACTCCCCGGTCGGGAGGGCGACTTCCGCGGCGGCCTCCGGTCCCTGTTCGAGCAGGACGGCGAAGCCCTCCTCGTTCAGAACCGGCACCTTCAGCTGCATCGCCTTGTCGTACTTAGATCCTGGATTGTCGCCCACGACCACGAAAGACGTCTTCTTCGAGACCGAACCGGTCACCTTCCCTCCCCGGCTCTGAAGGGCCTCCTTCGCGCCGTCCCGCGTGTGGTGTTCGAGCGTGCCGGTGACGACGACGGTGAGTCCTTCGAGGGGCCGCGGGCCCTCGTCCTCGCCGGAACCCTCGTCCTCCAACCGGACGCCGGCGGCCTTCCATTTGCGGATGATCTCGCGGTGCCAGTCCTCCGTGAACCACTGCTTGACCGAGGTCGCGATGATCCCGGCGACCCCGTCGACCGCGGCGAGTTCCTCCTCGGTGGCCTGCTCGATGCGGTCGATGGAACGGAACTCGCGGGCCAGCGCCTCGGCGGCCACCGGGCCGACGTGTCTGATGGAGAGTCCGTTGATGAAGCGCGCGAGCGGGCGGCTCTTCGCCTCGGCGATGTTGTCGAGCAGAGCGAGCGTGTTCTTCTTCGGCTCGCCCTTCTGGTTGGCGAAGACCGTGACGACCTTCTCCTCACCGGTCTTGGGGTCCCGCTTGGGCAGGCCGCTGTCCTGGTCGAGGACGTACGCCTTGATCGGGAGCAGCTGCTCGACCGTGAGGTCGAAGAGGTCGCCCTCGTCGACGAGCGGTGGGGCGGCGGGCTCCAGCGGACGGGTCAGCGCCGCCGCGGCCACATTGCCGAAGTGCTCGATGTCGAGGCACTCCCGGCCCGCGAGGTAGGAGACGCGCTCTCTCAACTGGGCCGGGCAGGTACGGCCGTTGGGGCAGCGCAGGTCGATGTCGCCTTCCTTCATGGCGCGCAGCGGCGTCCCGCACTCGGGGCACTCGGCCGGCATCACGAACTCCCGCTCGGTGCCGTCGCGGAGATCCACCACCGGTCCGAGGATCTCCGGGATGACGTCACCGGCCTTACGCAGCACGACCGTGTCCCCGATGAGGACGCCCTTGGCCTTCACGACCTCCTGGTTGTGCAGAGTCGCGAACTCGACCTCTGAGCCCGCCACGGTGACCGGCTCGACCTGCGCGTACGGAGTGACGCGCCCTGTTCGGCCGACGCCGACCTTGATGTCGACCAGCTTGGTGTTGACCTCTTCCGGCGCGTACTTCCAGGCGATGGCCCAGCGTGGAGCGCGGGCCGTGGAACCGAGGCGGCCCTGGAGACGGATCTCGTCGAGCTTGACGACGACTCCGTCGATCTCGTGCTCCACGGAGTGCCGGTTCTCGCCGTAGTACGCGATGAACTCCCGTACGCCGTCGAGGTCGTCGACCACCTTCGCGTACCGCGTGGTCGGCAGGCCCCAGGAGTGCAGCAGTGTGTACGCCTCGGAGAGCCGGGTGAGGCCCTCGAAGCCCTCCAGGGCGCCGATTCCGTGGACCACCATGTGCAGGGGGCGGCTCGCGGTGACGCGGGGGTCCTTCTGCCGCAGCGAACCCGCCGCCGCGTTGCGCGGGTTGGCGAAGAGCTTGTCGCCGGCCTCCACCAGGCGGGCGTTGAGCTCCTCGAACTTCTCCATCGGGAAGTAGACCTCGCCGCGGATCTCCACCAGGTCCGGGACGTGGTCGCCCTTGAGGCGGTCCGGAATCTCCGCGATCGTGCGCACATTGGGCGTGATGTCCTCGCCCGTGCGGCCGTCGCCGCGGGTCGCCGCGCGGGTGAGGCGGCCGTGCTCGTAGGTCAGGTTGACCGCGAGGCCGTCGACCTTCAGCTCGCACAGGAAGTGGTGGTCCGAGGTGCCCACGTCCTTGGCGACGCGCTCGGCCCAGGCCGCGAGCTCCAGGTCGCTGAAAGCGTTGTCCAGCGAGAGCATGCGCGAGCGGTGCTGGACGGAGGTGAACTCGGTCGCGTACGCGCCCGCGACCTTCTGGGTCGGGGAGTCGGGGGTGCGCAGCTCGGGATACCGCTCCTCCAGGGCCTCCAGCGAGCGCAGCAACTGGTCGAACTCCGCGTCGCTGACGACCGGCTGGTCCTTCACGTAGTACCGGAAGCGGTGCTCCTCGATCTGCTCAGCGAGCTGGGCGTGCTGCTCCCGTGCCTCGGCGGGCAGGGAATTGGGCTGTGCGTCCTTGTCGCCGGCCACCGTGTTGTCCTCCCGTTACTCTGGGTTGTCCGCGAGGGATCTCGCCGCCCGGGCGCAGTGGGCGAGTGCCCGGCGCGCGTACTCCGGGGAAGCGCCCGCGAGTCCGCACGTCGGAGTGACCGTGACCGCCTCCGCGAGAAGACCCGGATGCAGCCCCAGCCTGCGCCACAGCGTCCTGACACCCATGACGCTACCGGCAGGGTCTGACAATGGTCCGTCCGTGCCCGGCACGACACCGGCGAACAGCCGGGTGCCGCCCTCCACCGCCTCGCCGATGACATCGTCGTCACGCTCGGTGAGCAGTGAGAAGTCGAACGAGATGGCCGCGGCCCCCGCCCTGCGCAGCAGCGCGAACGGTACGTCGGGTGCGCACGAGTGCACCACGACCGGGCCGTCGGTGTGCACCCCGACGACGTCCCGCAGCGTCGACTCCACCCGTTGCCGGTCGACGGCGCGATGGGTGCGGTAGCCGCTGGCGGACTTCACCTGGCCGCGCAGCACCGCGATGAGCGAGGGCTCGTCGAGCTGCAGCACGATCTGGGCGCCGGGCACCCGGCGCCGTACCTCGTCGAGGTGCGTGCGCAGCCCCTCGGCGAGCGATCCGGCGAGGTCCCGGCAGGCGCCGAGGTCGGAGAGCGCCGCCTCGCCGCCCCGCAGCTCCAGTGCGGCGGCCAGCGTCCAGGGGCCCACGGCCTGCACCTTGAGCGGCCCCTCGTAGCCCTGGGTGAACTCCTCCAGCGCGTCGAGGTCTTCGCCGAGCCAGGACCTGGCCCGCTTGGTGTCGCGCCCCGGCCGGTCCCCGATCCGCCAGCCGCTGGGCTCCACGCGCGCATAGAGCTCGACCAGCATCCCGGCGGTCCGTCCGATCATGTCCGCGCCGGGTCCCCGGGCGGGCAGCTCGGGCAGGAACGGGAAGTCCTCGAAGGACCCGGTCACGGTCTTGGCGGCCTCGCGGGCGTCGTCGCCGGGCATGGATCCGACCCCGGTGGCGGGGCCCCAGGTGAAACTCATCGTCCCGGCCGCACGGTCAGGTCGTTGACCTCCGCGTCGCGCGGCAGGTCGACGGCCATCAGGATCGTCGTCGCGACGGATTCCGGGTCGATCCACTTCGAGGCGTCGTACTCCTTGCCCTCCTGCTGGTGGACCTTCGCCTGCATGGGGCTCGCCGTCCGGCCGGGGTAGACGGAGGTCACCCGGACGCCGCCCGCGTGCTCCTCGTGGCGCAGGGAGTCCGCGAGGGCCTTCAGGCCGTGCTTGGAGGCGGCGTACGCGGACCAGTCGGCGTGCGCGGCGAGGCCGGCGCCGGAGTTCACGAACACCACGTGGCCCTGGGCGACGCGCAGTTGCGGCAGGAAGTGGCGGGTCAGCTCGGCGGGGGCGATCAGGTTGACGTTGAGCTGGTGGCGCCAGGACTTCGGGGTCAGCTCCCCGACGGGGCCGAGGTCGACCACGCCCGCGATGTGCAGGAGCGAGTCGACGCGCTCGGGCAGGGACTGGTGCGAGAACGCCCAGGACAGCTTGTCCGGGTCCGCCAGGTCGCCGACCAGGGTCCGGGCCCCGGGGAACTCGGCCGCCAGTTCCTTCGCGCGGCCCGCGTCGCGCGCGTGGAGCACGAGGTCGTCCCCGCGCGCGTGCAGACGGCGGGCGACGGCCGCGCCGATGCCGGAGCCCGCCCCGGTGATCACATGTGTAGCCATGGACGCCATGCTCGCATCACTGGGTGCCCACGCTCTCCTCCAGGTAGGCCAGCGCCCCTACCGGCTCCTCGGCGAAGAACACCAGGTCGGTGAGCGGGCACGGCAGGAAGCCCTCGGCGTCCATGCGGCGGAACTGCTCCTTCAGGCCGTCGTAGAAGCCCGCAGTGTTGAGCAGGACGACCGGCTTCTCGGTCTTCCCGTGCTTCTTCAGCTCCAGGATCTCGGTCGCCTCGTCGAGGGTCCCGGTGCCGCCCACCATGATCACGACGGCGTCGGCCTTGGCCAGGAGCAGCGTCTTGCGCTCGGCGAGGTCCCGGGCGATCACCATCTCGTCGGCACCCGCCCGTGCCGTGGCCGCCAGGAAGTCCACGGAGACGCCCAGCAGCCGTCCACCCGCCTCCTGCACCCCGTCGGCGACCACCTTCATCAGCCCGACGTCGGAACCGCCCCACACCAGCGAGTGGCCGCCCTTGCCGAGGAGTTCGGCGAACTCCCGGGCGGGTCGGGTGTAGCGGTCGTCGAGGTCGGCGGCGGAGAGGAAGACGCAGATATTCATGTGCCTACGGTACGAGGGAAGAACCCGGGTCCCACGCGCGCTGTACGGGTATGGCCAATGGACACACGATCACGATCGAACAGGGCACGGAGCGGGTACGCGTCGTGCACGGCGACCAGGTGCTGGCGGAGAGCGACCGGCCCCTGGTGCTGCGCGAGACCGGCTGTCCCGTGCGCTACTACCTACCGGCCGAGGACGTCCGCCTGGACCTGCTGACGACCTCCGACACCCACACGCACTGCCCCTTCAAGGGCGACGCGTCCTACTGGTCCCTGCCCGACGCCCCCGACCTCGTCTGGTCCTACCCCGACCCCAAGCCGGACGTCGCCCGGATCAAGGACCACTTCTGCTTCTACGAAGTCGAAGTGGCGTAACCGATGAAGCCCGTGCCCGGCAGCGGTCTCCACGGGCATGGACAAGAAGACCTTTTCGCGTGACGGGACCCCTCTCGCGTACGGACGCTTCGGGGATGGCCTGGCGGTAGTCCTGGTCGGCGGCGCCCTGTGCACTGGCGCCATGGCGGCGCCGCTGGTGCAGGCGCTCTCGGGCCGCTTCGGTGCCGTCACCTACGACCGCCGGGGCCGCGGCGGCAGCGGCGACACCGCACCCTTCGCGGTGGCCCGCGAGGTCTAGGACATCGCGGCGCTGATCGATGCGTCCGGGGGCAGCGCGGCGCTTTACGGCATCTCGCCGGGCGGCGCGCTGGCCCTGGAGGCGGCTGCGAGCGGCCTGCCGGTCAGCGGGGGCGCCGTCCACGAGACGCCGTTCGCCGTCTACGAGGGGGGCGGAAAAGAGCGCCAGGAGTACACGGAGCGGCTGACGGAGCTCCTCGGCCGAGGCCGGCGCGGGGACGCCGTGGAACTCTCTTCATGGCGCTCATCGGCATGCCCCGGGAGATGATCGCCGGCGCAGGGCAGTCCCCCGTTCGGCCGGGCATGGAGGCGATCGCACCGACCCTCGTGTACGACAACGCCGCCATGGGAGACGATCTGGTCCCCCCGGGCACGGTTCCCGTGCTGGCGGTCGTGGGAGGGGCCAGCCCGCGGTGGCTGCGCGAGGCCGTACGGGCGGTCATGGAAGCGGTCCCTGAAGAACACGTACCGGACCCTCGAAGGACAGACCCATATCGTGGATCCCAGCGTGCTCGCGCCAGTGCTGGCCGAGTTCTTCGCGTCGCAGGGCGGACGGTCACGCGACCGTGATCATCGCGTGCGCCGCCTCGCTGCGGGCTACTCCACCGCTCCGCGCCAGAGTTCTGGCTCCGCCTGCTCGAAGCGCCGTTCGAGATCGTCGAGGTCGAGGAGCACCGCTCTCATCGCTCGGCGGAACGCGGCTCCATGGCCGGACGTCTTCAGGTGGACGAGTTCGTGGACGAGGACGAGGTCGATCAGAGCCGGGGGCAGCTGCATGAGTGCCCAGTGCGCGGTGATGCGCCGACTGTCGCGATCGCAGGATCCCCAGCGGTCGCCCAGGTCTCGTGCCGCAATCTGCTGAGGCTTCACCCCGGCTCGGGCGGCAAGGGCTTCCGCTCGGGCCGCGAGCCAAGGAGTGCCTCTTACCGAGTACCACTCGGCAAGACGGCGGGCACCGTCCGCACGGGTGGCGGGTTGCGGCAGTTCCAGCCAACCCCGGTACAACCGGACCCTCCCTTTCACCGCCGTGGGCAGTACGCGGAGCCGATACCGGCGACCGAGGTAGGTGAAGCTCGCGCCGCTGACCAGCTCCTTCACGGGCTGGCCGGGACGGGGGCCGCGCCTACGGACCTCGGCGGCCAGGCGCGGAAGCCGCGAGCGGACGGCGTCCGCGACAGCCGTCGGCTCGGCGTCCGCCGGGACGGCGAAGAGCACCGCGCCGTCCTCGGCGACCTCGATGCCCAGGGTCTGCCGACGGGGCCGGACGGCCACGCGCCACCGCCACTCCGCCGGCAGCGGCAGGGCGGCGAGTGCCGACTCGACAGTGATGCTCACGCCGTATTCGTACCACCCTGCACTGACAGTGCCGGTCAGGGGCGGGGCGGCCGGTCCCCGCGGAGCAGGAAGTCCTGGCGTCGGGCCTCAGCCAGCCGCACCAACTCGGTGGCCACCTCCGCAGTGTCCTCCCACTGCATGCCGAGGCGTACCTCCACCGTGCGCCGCAGGGTTTTGCGGGCATCGATCCGGGTCGCGTTGGAGGTCGTGAAGGAGGGCATGCGCACCAGATCCACTATCTGGCTAGTGATCACGCGGACGGCCTGGTGGAGCTCCTCTGTCGGGGGCAGAGGCAGCATCCCCGCTTCCTCCAGCGCCTTGGCGAGCGCCCGGCATACGGGGCCCTCGGTGAGCGGATCGAGTCCCGCCGCCGCGTCGGCGCTCCCGGCTTCCGCCTCCGCCGCGTTGACATCTCCGACGAGCCGGACGAGGTCGGCTGCCGCCTGCTCGCTGTCGTCGCGCATCTGACGCACGATCGCGTCGAGGCGTTCGCTGAACCTGTCGTACGTGGCCCGGTCACCGGCCAGGCGGGCGGTGATGCGGGTGCGCAGGGAGCTCTCCATGTAGGCGATCCGCGCCCGCGTGTCGGGGTTGGCGTTGACGCGCTCCATGAACTCCGGGTCGCTCAGGTCGACGCGCGGAACCCGAAGCTCCGCGTCGTTGGCGCGCAGGTGCTGGGCGATGAGCTGCCGGACCTTGGCACCGTAGCGACGCGGGCTGAACTCGTCGCGTCCGTCCAGGTAGCGGCGGCGCACCAGGTACTGCACCTCTCCGAGATGCCCCGCGAGCCGCTCGTACGGCAACGCGGCCGGTCGGGGCAGCACGGCGCCGAGGGCGGACAGGAAGTCCCGGACCAGCTCGTCGAACTCACCGCGCGTGATCGGATCGCGCAGGGCGTCCAGCAGGTCTTCGCGGCGCCCCTCGTCGTCGAGTGTGACGATGCCGTCCAGGTCGCGGACCGCCAGGCCCTGGCCGTCGAGGAAGCGGAACAGGGCGTCGTGGAGGTCAGTAAGGAGCCGGTCGGCGGCCGCGTCCGCCTGGAGCAGCAGACCGTCGCCCGTCGGCTGGTCGTCCGGATAGCGGCCCTCGTCGTCGCGCTTGAGGTGGTCCACGTCGACCCGCTCGTATCCGTACACCTCGCGAAGGTGCCGCTGGTCGTACGCGCGCAGCAGACGGGCGAGCTCCGGTCCGACGCCCGCGTAGTCGACGACCAGGCCCCACTCCTTCTTCGGGTAGGGGCGGTTGGTCCTCGCCACGGCCTGTAGCAGGTTCACGCCGCTGATCGCGCGGTCGAGGTAGAGGACCTGTTCCACGGGGGCGTCGAAGCCGGTGAGCAGCATGGACTGGACGACGAGGAAGGCCAGTGGCTCCTCGCCGCTCTCCTGGTCAGCGGCGCCGGAGTCGTCCGGGTCGGGCGGACCGTCACCCGTGCCCGGGACGTGCCATTCGTCGCCGCCCGTGGTGTCCCCGTCGCCGTCGAGTCCCTGCCCTGCGGGGCCGTGCGCATCGGCGTACCAGGAGGGGTCGTCGGCTGCGGCCAGCGGGTCGCCGAGCCCCTGCAGGAACCGTTCGATGTACGCGTCCTGGCGGGACTTGAGCTTCCAACGACGCCAGCTTTCGGGGTCGCTGCCCGGCGATGTGGGGGACCGTTCGGAGATGACCACTGCGGCGTCGATGGAGCGCAGAAGCTCGCGCTGTCGCTGGATGGTGAGCAGCTCGCGTGTCGGCTCGTCGGCGTCGAATGCGGCGTTCGGATCATGTACGAGGTCGGGGTCCAGGGCGTCGACCTCGGCGAGGAGCCGGTCGCGGGCGGCGAGCAGGGCGTCGCGGTAGCTGACGGCGGCGCGCCGGGAAACAGCAACGACCTGGGCGCCGAAGCGGTCGGGCAGTGCGTTCACCGCCCAGTGCCGGAGCATATGCTCGGCCTTGGCGGCGATGACGACAGGCGCCTCCTGGATCTCCTTGCGCCGCGCGAACTTGCGCAGCACACGGCGCCGCTGGTCCGGATCGCTGGGCACTCGCTCGTCGAAGCGAGCGTCGAGTACGGCCTTCTCGACGACCTCCAGGGGGACGTCCCACGCCTCGTAGCGCACGGGGACGACCGAGCCGTCCCGCTCCGCGTCCCGCAGTGTGTAGGTGTCGGCGAGGTCGCCGAAGATCTGCTCGGTCTTCTTGCGTGTGTCGTCGATGATGGGGGTGCCGGTGAAGCCGATCAGGACGGCGTTCGGCAGCATCCTGCGGAGCCGGGCGTGCAGCCAGCTGTCCTGGCCCCGGTGGGCCTCGTCGACCAGGACGACGATCCGGGAGCTCTCGTTGGCGGGCACGTTGTGCAGCCGGGGGGACTCGTCGTCGCTCCCGAGCGTTTCCTCGGTGCCGTCGTCGGCGCTGTCGTCCCGGCGCGCCTTCTGGAGCATCACGAGGACGATGTCCGGCACGTCCACGCCGAGCTGCGCGCGGGCGTCGGGCACGGAGGTGGCGCGGTGAACGGTTTCCTCGGCGGCGGCCAGGGACCGGCTGATCTGTTTCTCCAGGTCGCGCCGGTCCGTGACGACGACGACCTTGTGTGTCCTCAGCTCCGGGTCGCTCCTGAGGTGCCGCACGAGGAAGGCCATGGTGAGGCTCTTGCCGGAGCCCTGCGTGTGCCAGACGACGCCGCCACGGTGGTTGGGGGCATGGCCGGACGCGATGGCCTTCTGGCGTTCCCGCAGCCTGCGTGCGAGGGACGTCACGGCGCGGAACTGCTGGTAGCGCCCGATCACTTTGACGGTACGGCCGCCCTGGAGCCGCTCGGTGGTGAAATCCCTGACGAGGGCCAGAAAATGACGTGGAGTCAGTACACCGACCGCCAGGACCGCCATGTCGTTGCCGCATCCGGCGGCGGGCGCGGGCGCGGTGGTGCGCCACGGGGTGAAGTACTCGGGGTCGGCAGTGACGGTACCGAGCTCGGCGTGGTCGCGGTCGGTGGCGACCAGGAGCTGCGCGAAGCGGGTGAACGCGGGGACGGGGGCGGCGGCGTACGCACCGGCGTACCCGAGGACCTGAGCCACGGCCGCGTCCAGTGCGGCCCGGCTGTCGCTGCCGGAGGTGAGCGGGGCCTTGCACTCGACGACGGCCCAGGGCAGGCCATTGACGAACAGGACGAGGTCGGGAGTGGCCGGGCCGACGCCAGCGCGCTCGACGCGGAACTGGGAGACGGCGAGCCAGTCGTTCCCGCCCCGTCCGTCGCCTTCCGCCTCCCCGTCCTCTGGGCCGAACGTTCCGTCCCAGTCGACGAGCCGTACGAACTCGGGGTCGCCCTCCTCCCAGCCGACCAGGGTGCGGGCGTTGACGCCCTCGCGCAGAAGGCGGGTCACCTGGAGGTTCCCGGCGACTCCGGGCTCCGCGTGGCCGTGGCCCCGGCTGGTCCCGAGGACGAGGGCGAGCAACGCGTCGAGTTGGGCCGCGTCGAGCCAGGGCCGTCCGTCCGCACCGGGGTTGATGCGGGAGACGGCCTTCTTGAAACGCTCGGGGTAGACGGTCTCGGTGAAGGTCTGCCGTTCCGAGGCCGCCGGGTCGGTAGCGGGTGATCCGGGCGGCGCGCCCTGCAGATGCTCCCACCTCAGGGCCACGAGTTGTTCGATCAGCGGCTGTTCGGTCTTCTCGTACTCCGGTAGCGCCCGCGCCACTGCCGCTCTCCCGCCCGTCACCACACCGTCACGACCGCCCCGCGGCTCCCTCACGAAGCGTGCGCACAACTGTACTCGTGGGGTGTGGATATGACCGGGACACGATGATCGGGAATCGGCCACAGCGGAGGCGACCGGGGAAGGTACGAGAGCGGAGAGCGCAGGCGGGCCGGTACGCCGGTCAGGCGGCGAGCGCGGCGGCCGGGCTGCCGTCCGGTGGCGGTGTGGGCAGGTTCAGCTCAAACCAGAGGGTCTTGCCACCCGGCCCCATCGGTTCATCGCCTATGGCGCAACCGCCCCACCGGTCGGCGACCGCACCGAGAATCAGGAGCCCGCGCCCACCGTCGGCGTGCGCCTCGGGCGAGGCGGTCGGCGCTCCGAGCGGTCCCGGCAGCGCGGGCAGATCGGGGCTCATGTCCCAGACGCTGACCCGCAGTACGGGATGCAGCCACTGGAGCCGTACGGAGGCGGGGCCCTTGGTGTGCCGTACGGAGTTCGTCGCCAGCTCCGAGGTCAACAGCTCGGCGCGGTCCATGAGTTCGGCGAGCCCGTGGGCCGTGAGGACGGCCCGGAGGGTAAGGCGCGCGATGCCAGGGCCCCGAGGATCACAGGGGAAGTGGAGCTCGTAGTGCCAGGGGGCGGTGAAGGGGAGGGGCGGGGGGTGCGGGAGGCCGGAGAGCGGGTCGAGGGTGGGAAGTAGGTAGGGGATTCCGGGAGGTGTGGGCGGGGTCTGGTGCTGTGCGGCGGAGGGCGGAGGCTCTTGGGTGGGTGGGGGTTGATGGCTCCGGTTCTGGGGCTGCGGCCTCGTCTGGTGCTGGGGCCGGTTTCGGCTCTGGGCTCGGTCGTGGTCTGTACTCACGTGGCACCTCCTGGGGTGCGCAGTGGTGATGGGTCAAGTGAACGTGTGCCACGGGTTGTTCGGCCGTCAGGGTGGTGGCTCTGCCGCGCCGCGCCTGCCGTCCCGGGCGGGCAGGAGGGGGCGGTGCGCTTCCGGTTCCGGCGGAGAGGGAGTGGCACGGGTCACACCGTAAACCACTAAGACTCACTAGTGAGCGCAACTTCCACTTTCTAGTGAACAGTTGATTCACTCACTAGACCGCTCACATTCTGATTGACAGACTGCTCGCGCGCACGAGAGAGGACTCATGGCCCCACGAAACGCACCCACGAACCGCAAGCGACGCCTGGCCACGGAGATGCGCCGGATGCGTGAGCAAGCCGGCATCTCCATCCAGGAAGCGGCCTCGCTGCTCGGCTCGGACCGGACGATGATCTCCAACATCGAAGCAGCTCGCACCGGCCTCAGCGAGGAGCGGGTACGCCAGATCGCGTGCCACTACAGGTGCCCCGACTCAGCACTGGTCGATGCCCTGGCGGCCATGGCGACCCCGCGTCGACCGAGCTACTGGTGGGACGAGTACAGCGGCAAGCTTCCAGAGGGGCACCTGGAGGTCTCCGAGGTCGAGCATTTCGCCACCCGGATTCGGACAGCACAGACAGTGCACCTGCCTGGCCTGTTCCAGACAGAGAATCATGCGCGGGCGATCTTCGAGTTCACGGTGCCCAAGCTGCGTCGACTGGACGTGGAGCTACGGGTCGAACACCGGCTCAGGCGACAGGGCATCCTCGTCGGACAGAACCCGACGCCCTACGTCGGAATCATCCACGAGGCCGCCTTGCGCCTGGAGTTCGGCGGACGTGATGTAGCCCGCGCCCAGCTCGAACACCTCGCTGACGCAGCCGACCGAGACAACGTGACACTGCTGGTGATTCCGTTCAGCGCCGGAGCCTTCCACGGCGCCGGACAGTCGATCCTGTACGCGGAGGGCCCAGTGCAGCAGTTGGACACGGTGCAACTCGACACGGCCCTCGGCGCCCATTTTGTGGATGCCCCGACCCCCCTGGCGAACTATCGTTCCCTTCTGGACTTGATGGAGCAGTCGGCGCTGCCCCCTGATGAGTCGGAGCAGCTCATCCGGTCCATCGTGCGTGAGCTATGAGGGGAGCAGAGACATGATCGAGAACGGGTGGCAGCGTTCGTCGTTCTGCGGGGGCGGAGGCAACAACTGCGTCGAGCTGGCCGCCACCGGCGACGGCGTTGCTCTCCGCGAGAGCGACAGCCCGGCCGAGGTCCTGGTGACGGGCCGGGATGCGCTGCTGTCGCTCATACGTGGGGTGAAGACCGGAGCCAGGGCATCGGGCGGGTCAGGTCACTGAGTCGGCCTCTCGACCGCCGAGAAGGTCCTCCGCTACGGCTTGCTGAACCGTCCGAAGCTTCTCGACCTGCTTCCCGACAGCGTCGAAACGCCGCTGCCAGCCTGCCTGCGTGGCGATGATCTGCCGCTGCTCCCCAAGAGTGACGTGGGGCACTTTCAGGCCTCTCACGTCTCCCTGCGAGATGTTGTTCTGCCCAGTACCGCCATTCAACAAGTTGCCGATCTGTTGTCGCACGCCGACCGAGCGAAGCAGGACGGGCAGGAACGCGCCTTCAGCCTGGTCCGTATCAGGGACAAGGCGCAGAATCTTGTCCGAGAGCATCAGCCGTCGCCGCGTTGGTCCCACCTGGCATACAGCGCCGACCAGTGAACGTGCTCCGTTGGCGCGGGCGACCAGGATGTCACCTTCCCGTACTTCGATCCGAGGCCGTGGCACCAGCCCGGCGGGGAGCCTCTTGGACTCATCTGCTTCGAACTGTCCTGAAGTGACCGCACTGACTTTGATGACGCCCCACTCATCTGAGGCAGGCTGAATGCTGTCGCACGCCGGGCTCCAGCCCGTCTCAATGTCTGCGAGCAGCTCACCCAGCCACACGCTCTCTCGGCCAACACTGCGAGCCAGCAACGCTTCCGACGTGGCCCGTTCGGCCTCACGCAGCTTCTCCCGGACCCGTTCCAATCCCGAGATCCGCCGCTCGAACGCGGCATGCGCGGCGACAATGCGGCGCTGTTCGTCCACCGAAGGTAGCGGGATCTCCAGGAACTTGACCAGCTCCGCACTGATCTTGACCATGCTTTCGCTGGTTCCTCGGGCTCCAGCAGTCACTTCTCGGCGAGTGCGAGTGGAGCGCAGGACGATCTCCAGGTACTCAGACAAGCACCGGTCCTCATCCGTGCGCAGGCGCATCATCAGATCCGGATAGATGCAGGGTCGTCCCGTGGATCGGTAACGACCGACGAGTCCCACCAACTCACGCGTGTTGGCCCGGCTCATCAGCAGATCACCGTCTGCCAGAAGCGCCGCACGTGCCAACGGCGTGTTCGGAACGTTCTTCAGCTGGATCGGAGAGAAGCCGTTCGCAGTCAGACAGCCAAGGCCCAGCGCCTGAACCCCAGTCCAACCAGCCACAGCCTTTGGTGAGTAACCGTTCCTCGGATTCCCGAGCAGCACGTCTCCCAGCCGCACCAATGGAACCACCCGACCCTCACCGCCCATAACCCAACTCCTCCAGCCACCGAGCCAACTCCCCCTGAGCCCCCGCGCTCTCCCCCTCAAGTTCCGCCAGCGACACCGCATACTTCTCGGCCCACCGGCGGAACGCCGCCACCAGCTCCCGCCGCCCGACGGCGACCGCAGTCTCAAGCCGCGCCGACAGGCTCTCGTTCAGGATCGACAGAACGACCTCGCGCGTACGCACCTCATCCACCAGCGCCAGTTCCGCAGCCGCCAGAAGCTGCGTCAGGAACTGGTCCTCCAACGCCTTGCGTTTCTTCGTCGCGGCGGCGCGTTCCCTCTTCCGGGCCGCCAACTCCTTCTCCAGGCGGGCCAGTTCCTCCGGAGACACCGGCTCGGCGGCCGACTCGTCACCGTCGACGTCCGTGGCCTCCTCGGCCTCCTCCGAACCGTCCGCGTCCTCGGATTCCTCGGCATCCTCCGGCTTCGCCGCCACCAGTGCCTCCGTCGCCTCCTTGAAGGCCGCGTCGGCCGCCGCCGAGTCCGCCTCGGCCGCCGTGTACGCCGTTAGGAAGTCCGGGATCAGCAGCCGTACGACCGGCCGGTCCATGGCCGTCCGACGGTCCGCCGCCGCGACGGTCGCGCGGCGGGTCGTGCCGGTGGAACCGGCGGCCGGGGTCAGGATCGCCTCTGTCGAGTCGACCCAGCCTTCCAGGACCCGCTTGAAGCCGCCGGCGGCCAGCGCCTTCATGTCGTAGCGGGACTCCGTCCACCAATCGGCGACGGTGCCCGCCGTGCGGTAGCGGTCGAGGACGCCCACACCCCCGATCGCCTCGGCGAAGCCGTCCAGCAGGCCGGTGCGCAGCTGCATCAGCCTGCGCGGACCGTCCTTCGCCAGTTGCACGAACAGCTCCTGGCCCTCGGCCCACCAGGTCTCGTACGCCTCCCGCAGCGCCGCCTCGCGCGAAGCCGCCAGCTCGGGGATGCGGGCCGCGCTTGCCTCCGGCCCTTCCGGCAGGAAGTCGTAGTAGGCCGGGTCGTCCTCGCGCACCGCGAAGAGGGAGGTCGCGTCGACGCCGTACGCGTCGAACAGGTCCTTCTTCGCGGCGACCTCGGTGACCGGGACGCCCCCGTACAGGTGCGCGCGCACGTCGTGCGGCTCGGCGGGCGGGGAGTTGTCCACCCAGCGGCGGATGTTGAGGTTGGCGTCGGCGGCGAGGAGCGTGTCGCGGTCCACGAACGCCGAGTAGCCGGGGACCTCGCGGCCCTCCTGGAAGACCGTGACGATCTTCTCGACGTGTTCCGGGCCAAGTTCGTTCTGATTGCGGCCCGGCGTGAAGTCGCGGTCCGCGTTGACGAAGAGGACCTTCTTCACGCGGGCCGGGCGCTTGCGGTGGGGACGCCGCAGGATCAGGATGCACGCCGGAACGCCGACACCGTAGAAGAGGTTGGGGCCGATGCCGATGACCGCCTCCACGCAGTCGTCGCGCAGCAGCTCCATCCGGATGTCGCGTTCCCTGCCGCCCCGGAAGAGCACGCCGTGCGGCATGACGACCGCGACCATGCCCTCTTCCTCCAGCACACCGAGCATGTGCTGGGCGAACATCAGGTCTGCCTTCTTGCCCTTCTCCGGAGCCCATCCCCACCTCATACGGGTGCCGTGCCGCGCCTCGGCCGCCTCGACCGACGGGCGGTCGTAGAGCTGGGAGAAGGGCGGGTTGGAGAGGACCTTCTTAAAGGTGCGGAGCCGGCCCGTGGCAGGGTCGATGTGCAGCGGCTCGGTGAGGGTGTCGCCGTGCCGGAGGTCGAAGTCGCGGATGCCGTGCAGCACCATGTTCATGCTGGCCATCGACCACGACTCGGGGCGGAGGTCCTGGCCGTTGACGCCCAGTTCCTCCGGTCTGCCGCCGTGCTCCTCGACGTACTCCCTGGCGGCGATGAGCATGCCGCCCGAGCCCATGCACGGGTCGTACACGGTCTCGGTGGGCTGCGGGTCGACCAGGCGCACCATCATGCGCACCACGGAACGCGGGGTGTAGAACTCGCCGCCGCTCTGACCCGCGCTGTCGGCGAAGCGCGCGAGCAGGTACTCGTACGCGGCGCCCAGCATGTCGGGGAACTCGAAGTCCTCGTTGCGCAGCCGGTACACGCTGAAGTGGCGGATCAGGGAGCGCAGTTCGGTGGTGGTGAAGCGGGAACGGTTGCCGATCTGGGCGTTGAAGGTGATGTGGGAGGTGACTCCGGCGAGCAGGTCGTTGCCGGCCTCCAGGGCGGCCAGCGCCTCGTCGAGCCGCTCCCCCACGCGCTCGGTGAGTTCGGAGATTCCTGGGGCGAAGCCGTCGGAGAGCTCCGGGTCACGGTGCGGTCCCGCCCACCAGCGGGCGCGCGGTGGGACGTAGTAGACGCGATCGTAGGATTCCGGGTCGTCCGCCCGCTTCCGGGCACGCTCCTCGTCACCGCCTGTGGTCTTCAGTGCCTCCGCGTGCACGCGCTCCCACTCGGGCTGGAACTCGTCCGAGCAGCGCTTGAGGAACAGCATCCCGAAGATGTAGTCCCGGTAGTCGGAGGGCTCCATTCGTCCGCGCAGGATGTCGGCGGCGGCGAACAGGTGCCGCTCCAGTTCGGGCAGGGTGAGTCGGGCCACGCGCCGGTCCTTTGTGTGACGGGGATCCAGGGGCACACCGTGTCGGCCGGAGTGCCCTGGAAGCCTAGACGCCCGGCGGGTCAGGTGGAAAACGGAACCGAGGGCGCCACTCAGGTCTCGGCCGCCCGCGGCTTCGCCGCTGGTCAGCCCTCGGTGATCCCCAGGCTGACCAGGAGCCGCCAGACGTCGGTGGACGGGTCCCGGTCCAGGACCTGGCAGCCCGGCGCGTGCCCGGACCGGGCCGCCCAGCGCTCAGGCGGTTTGGGGCTCGGCAGCGCAACCGCCCCGTCCCCGTACTGGCGCTGAGGCTCGACGATCTTGGCCTGGATGGCTTTGCACGCCCCGTACTCGCACTGGGCGAGCAGGCTCTTGGCGTTCGCGATCGCCTTGTCCGCCTTGTCCTCCAGGGCTTCGGCCCGCGCGCCCTTGACACTCTTGTCGTTGCGCTTGTCAAAGTTCTTGAACGCGGGGTGGGCCTTGCGCAGCTTGTCATGCACGACCTCGCTGCTGCCGCTCTGCGCACCGCCGAACGCCTGGAAGTGCAGAAGCAGCCACAGGTCGAAGGAGGGATGAGAGAAGCACATCTCGACACCGAACGCAGCGGCGTCCGCCACCGCCTGCGGGATCTTGGTGTGCTGGTCGCGGTCGAAGAGCGCCCACGCCTCGTCCTCGGCAGCCTGGGCCTTCACCTCTTCGACGACCTCTTCCGGCTTGAGCCCGTTCTTCTTGCTGACCGTGTGGATCACGAACGGCTGTCCGGTCAGCTCACCGGACCCGAACCGGTCCTGGAGATATCTCAGGTAGTCCGGCTCCGTCGACTCGCCCTCGCAGCCGACGTACAGGACACGCCGACGACGGGTGATGGCAGGGGGAGCCGTCGGCACCAGCGGGTGCTCCGCGCGCCGGTCGCGCCGTCCCTTCTTGCGCTTGCCCGTGCCGGTGCCATCGGTCTGCTCCCGCCCGTCCTGCCGAGCCCCGGTGCCTGCGTCGTGCCCCTGGTGTCCTCCGCCCCGCCTGGTCACGCTGACGCCTTCGCCTCCCGCTCGCGTACCTTCTCCTGCTCCCGCCAGGCCAGCTCGCGGGCGATGTCCCCCGCGCCGAGCCGCGGGACGCCGCCGTAGCGGCCCCTCAGATAGCCGCGCTCCAGGTTCTCGCCGGGGCCCGGGTCAGCCTCTGTCAAGCGGTAGAGCTCTGTCTCGCCGGACTTGCGCTTCACCGTGATCCACACCTGGTCGCGGCCGAGCGGACGGTCCAGAACCTCGCTGCCGAGGAGGGTCGCGTCGTGCGTGGTGAAGACCAGTTGGGCGTCCCGAGGGTTGGCCTCCGGGTCCTGGAAGAGGCGTACGACCTCGGCCGCGAGCGTCGGGTGGAGGCTGGAGTCGAGTTCGTCCACCAGCAGGGCCGAGCCGTGGTCCAGGACGTGCAACATGGGGCCGAGGAACGCGAACCAGGTATGCGTGCCGAGCGACTCCTCGCTGCGGAAGTCCAGCAGCGCCTCGTCACCATCCGGGGTGCGGTGCCGCAGGGTCACCTCGCCTGTCTCGCGGTCGATGTCCACTCCGGTCAGTCCGAGGTCTGCCATGGCCAGCAGCCGCGTCAGGCGCTCGGGGTAGTCTCGCGGCTCGGCGTGCGTCCGCTTCTTCGCCCCGGCCGTGGATTCGGCGAGAAGGCGTCGCGTCCAGTCCGTGCGGGCCGCGACATCCTTGCCCGGTGTGACCAGCCACATGTTGTCCAGGAACCACCGGTGGATAGCCGACAGTTGCGGGTCGTTCAGGGCGGCGGCGGTGGACAGGAACAGGGCGTTCGGACGGGTGAAACCGACCAGGTCGTCGCGCCGGCCTCGGAATCCCCCGGGGTCGAAGACGTACTCGCCGCCCTGCTCTGGCGACCGGTCCGCTTCACGGTCCAACCAGACAACGCGCTCCCCCTCCGGGTAGGCGTACAGCCACTCGGCCTCGACCCGGTCGTCCGAGAGTTCGAAACCGTAGGTGTAGCGGCTCTTGCGCCGTCCCAGTGCCAGATCGACTTCGAAGACCGAGGTCTCCTCGCGTGCATCGGGGTCCAGCTTGAACGGCTCACGCGGCACCCCCGTGAGTTTCGTCCACTCCGCGAACGACTCGCGTACCGCTCTGCGCATGAAGTACATCGAGCTCAGGAGGTTGGACTTCCCCGAGGCGTTGGCGCCGAAGACGCCCACCACGGGCTCGACCGACACCTCGTCGTCGCCTTGACGCAGGCCGATCGCCCTCGCACCGCCGTCGTCGTAGTCCTTCGTGCCGACCAGCGACAGCTCGCACTCGTCACGGATCGACCGGTGGTTGGCCACCCTGAAGCGCAGCAGCACCGTCGACCTCCAGGAGGACGGGCGGGTGCCCGTCGTTCACGTGCTCGTCAGTGGTCATAGGGACATGACCGTGCGGACACTCCGCGGCAGCAGCCTATGACGGCTGTGGCCCCGGAGCCACCCCCGAACGATCAAACGACGACCGCCGCACGCACCGTAGAAGCGATCGTCGCCGAGCCGACCACGCGCGTGCCGTCGTACAGGACGATCGCCTGGCCGGGGGCGACGCCGCGGACCGGCTCGGTGAACGTGACCTCGAGTTCGCCGTCGACCAGCTCGGCAGCGACCTCCGTCTCGCCTCCGTGGGCGCGGAGCTGGGCGGTGTAGGTGCCCGGGCCGGTGGGGGCGGCGCCGCACCAGCGGGGCTTGATGGCGGTCAGCCCACTGACATCGAGGGATGCCGCCGGACCCACCGTCACCGTGTTGTTCACCGGCGAGATGTCCAGGACGTAGCGCGGCTTGCCGTCCGCGGCCGGCGTGCCGATGCGCAGCCCCTTGCGCTGCCCGATCGTGAAGCCGAACGCGCCCTCGTGGGAGCCGATGACCGACCCCGACTCGTCGACGATGTCGCCCTCCGCCTTGCCCAGGCGGTTCGCCAGAAAGCCCTGGGTGTCGCCGTCGGCGATGAAGCAGATGTCGTGCGAGTCGGGCTTCTTGGCGACGGCCAGGCCCCGGAGCTCCGCCTCCGCGCGGATCTCGTCCTTCGTCGTCACCGTGTCACCCAGCGGGAACAGCGCGTGGGCGAGCTGGCTGTCGTCGAGGACACCGAGGACGTACGACTGGTCCTTGGCCATGTCCGAGGCGCGGTGCAGCTCGCGCGTGCCGTCCTCGTTCACGATCACCTTGGCGTAGTGGCCCGTGCAGACCGCGTCGAAGCCGAGCGCGAGCGCCTTGTCGAGCAGGGCGGCGAACTTGATCTTCTCGTTGCAGCGCAGACACGGGTTGGGGGTGCGCCCGGCCTCGTACTCGGCGATGAAGTCCTCGACCACGTCCTCCCGGAAGCGCTCGGCGAGGTCCCACACGTAGAACGGGATGCCGATGACGTCCGCGGCGCGGCGGGCGTCGCGCGAGTCCTCGATGGTGCAACAGCCTCGCGCGCCCGTGCGGAACGATTGCGGGTTGGCGGAGAGCGCGAGGTGCACGCCCGTCACGTCGTGGCCGGCTTCCGCCGCGCGGGCGGCGGCGACGGCGGAGTCCACGCCGCCGGACATGGCGGCGAGGACGCGGAGGGGGCGGGGGCGCTGCGAGGTCTCAGTCATAGCCCCTCCAGAGTACGGGGCCGCGGGAACCGAAGCCCGCGGGTATCCGTTGATGATCGCAACGGGGACCGCCGGAGGACGGGCGGGCACGAAGGACGGGGCGGACGCGATGAGTGAGGCCGCGGAGAACACGGAGAACACAGGCAACACAGGGACCACCGAGGCCACAGGGACCGTGGGAAGCAGTGGGGCCGCGGTCGGCACAGGGACCACGAAATCCACGAGGGCTGTGGGCACCACGGGGATCGCCGGAGCCGGAGAATCCACCGGGAGCACCGGGAGCAGCGGGGGCGGCGTGGGCGCGAACAAGACCAAGGGGCGTGCCGGCCGGGACCGCGACCGGCGGATCGGGCGCCGGACGCTGCTGATCGGTGGCGCCGCGGCCGCCGTGGGCACGGCGGTGCTCGCACGCGGCGAGCTCGGCCACCTGTGGTGGCGGCTGCCCGGCGTCGAGAAGCCCCGGGTGGCGGGTGCCGTCGACTTCCGGGGTGCGCAGTGGGTGGCCGCCTCGTCGGCGAACTGGCGGCGGGCGGACCGGCCCGACGACTACGGGATAGACCGGGTCGTCATCCACGTCACCCAGGGCAGTTACCGAAGCGCCGTGAAGGTCTTCCAGGACCCGGCACACGGCGCGGCGGCGCACTACATCGTGCGCAAGGACGGCCACATCACCCAGATGATCCGCGAGCTGGACGTGGCGTTCCACGCGGGCAACCGGGGGTACAACGAGCGGAGCGTCGGCATAGAGCACGAGGGCTTCGTCGAGCGCGCCTCGTCGTTCACGGACGCCATGTACGCGGCCTCGGCTCGGCTGACGGCCGCGGTCTGCGGGCGGTACGGCATTCCCGTCGACCGTACGCACATCATCGGACACGTCGAGGTGCCGGGCACGGACCACACCGACCCCGGGCGGTACTGGGACTGGGACCGGTACATACGCCTCGTACGACAGGCCCGCACCGCGGCGGAGCCGACGCGCACAGCCGGGGCGTAGCTGCCAGAGAGCGCTTTCGACGCGCGCTCACAGACTGCGGTACGCAGGGTTCGAGTCACCTAATCGTGATGCTGTGAGGCACTCGCGGGACGCGCCTGTCCATTGCGTCCCGTGCTGCCGATGTGACCAGCGGCACGTCAACTCTCCTTCTTCCGAAGGGAGTTGATCCTGACTTTTAGTCATCGGATTTCACAGCGAAGACGGCGTTCTCCTAAGTCGACCCAAGTCTTTACACAGCCCTTAGGTCGAGAGTCCACCGCCATGACGCACACCACACAGCCCGCCTCCGGCGCGGGCAAGGACAAGGGCCGGTCCAAGACCAAGGGCAAGGGCATGCACCGCCGCAAGTTCCTCGGCGGGATGGCCGGGGCGGGCATCGCGGCGGTGACCGCCGGCGGCACGGCCATCGCCTTGCTGACGAACGCGACACAGAACAAGGCGCACGCCGCGGGCACCACGCTGACCATCCCCGATCTCCTGGAGGGGACCACCACGGACGGCACCACGACGTTCACTCTGGAGGCGAAGACCGGCACCAGCGAGGTGCTCAGCGGAGTGACCAGCACGACCGCGGGCTACAACCAGTCGTTCCTCGGCCCCACCATGAAGTGGACCTCCGGCGACACCGTCCTGCTGAACATCACCAACAGCCTCACCGAGGACACCACCGTCCACTTCCACGGCGCACACGTCCCGCCCAGCATGGACGGCGGCCCGCAGAACGCCTTCGCCGCGGGGAAGACCTGGTCGCCCACCTTCACGGTCAAGGACGAGGCGAAGACGCTCTGGTACCACCCGCACGCCCTGGGCACCACGGCGGAGCAGGCCACCCACGGCCTCGCGGGAATGATCATCGTCGAGGACGACTCGGACGCGTCCGCGGCCCTGCCGAGCACCTACGGCACCGACGACATCCCGATCATCCTGCAGTGTCTGGCCACGGACAGCGCGGGAGACATCAAGTACAACCTGAGCGGCTACCTCAGCAACGGTCTCAGCTTCCCGCTGCTGTGCAACGGCACGAACGTCGACGACACCACGCTCTCCTTCACCGCGACCAAGAAGCGCACCCGCTTTCGGCTGCTCAACGCCTCACCGTCCGACATCATCACCGTCCAGCGCAGCGACGGTGCGACGCTCACCCAGATCGCCACCGATCAGGGCTATCTGACCGAGGCCACCGAGGTGGCGTCCATCCGGCTGGTGGCGGGCGCGCGGGCCGAGTTCGTCATGGAGCTCAGCGACGCGGTGACCCTGGAAGCCGTGGTGACGACGGGCTGGGTGCGCGGCGGCAGTGGGACGTACGAGTTCCTGACCGTCACCCCGGACACCTCGGACACCCCCGAGACCCTGCCGACCCTCAACACCATCACCCGTTACGACACCAGCGACTTCACCGCCCGGACGATCACGCTCGGCCAGAGCGGCACAACGATGACGATCAACGGCTCCGCCGGGACGAGCATGTCCTCGATGGCGATGATCAGCACCACCCTGGGCGCCGAGGAGGTGTGGACGGTCAAGAACAGCACGCAGCTTGAACACTCGTTCCATCTGCATGATGTGCCGTTCCAGCTGATCTCCATCAACGGGGAGGATCCGACAGGCGTCCAACTGGGCTGGTACGACACGTTCGAGGTGGTCGGCGGCGGCTCCATCGAGATCGCGATGAAGTTCACCGACTTCTCGGACGACACCTATATGTACATGCTCCACTGCCATCTGCTGCAGCACGAGGACGAGGGCATGATGGCCTCCCTCATGGTGACGGACAGCTAGCGCCTGTCCGGCCCTGCGGGCGGGCGCCGGCGTGTCAGGTCAGACCTGCCGTCCGTGCCCGCTCCACCGCCGGGCCGATCGCCTTGGCCACCGCCTCGACGTCCGCCTCCGTGGAGGTGTGGCCGAGGGAGAAGCGCAGGGTGCCGCGGGCCAGGTCGGGGTCGGTGCCGGTGGCCAGCAGGACATGGCTGGGCTGGGCGACCCCCGCCGTGCACGCGGAGCCCGTGGAGCACTCGATGCCCTGGGCGTCCAGCAGAAGCAGCAGGGAGTCGCCCTCGCAGCCCGGGAACGTGAAGTGCGCGTTGGCGGGCAGGCGGCCCCCGGCCGCAGGGTCGCCGCCGAGGATCGCGTCGGGCACGGCAGCCCGCACCACGTCGACCAGGTCGTCGCGCAGAGCGCCGATCTCGCGGGCGAACCACTCGCGCTGCTCGGCGGCGAGCCGCCCGGCGACCGCGAACGAGGCGATGGCGGGTACGTCGAGGGTGCCGGAGCGCACATGCCGCTCCTGGCCACCGCCGTGCAGCACGGGTACGGGGGTGTACTCGCGGCCCAGCAGCAGGGCGCCGATGCCGTACGGACCGCCGATCTTGTGGCCGGAGACGGTCATCGCGGCGAGACCGGACGCCGTGAAGTCGACGGGCACCTGGCCGAAGGCCTGGACCGCGTCGGCGTGCAGCGGGATCCCGAACTCGGCCGTGACGTCGGCCAGTTCGCGGACCGCCATCACCGTGCCGATCTCGTTGTTGGCCCACATGACGGTGACGAGGGCGACATCGTCGGGGTTTCGGACGATGGCCTCGCGCAGGGCGCCCGGGTGGACGCGGCCGTAGGAGTCGACGGGCAGGTACTCGACCGTGGCGCCCTCGTGTTCGCCGAGCCAGTGGACGGCGTCGAGGACGGCGTGGTGTTCGACCGGGCTCGCGAGGACCCGGGTGCGGGCCGGGTCGGCGTCACGGCGGGCCCAGTACAGGCCCTTCACGGCGAGGTTGTCGGCCTCGGTCCCTCCGGAGGTGAAGACGACCTCGCTGGGGCGGGCGCCGAGGGCCTCCGCCAGGGTTTCCCGGGCTTCCTCGACCGTCCGCCGGGCGCGGCGGCCGGCGGCGTGCAGGGAGGAGGCGTTGCCCGTGACGCTCAGCTGGGCGGTCAGCGCCTCTACCGCCTCGGGGAGCATCGGTGTGGTCGCGGCGTGGTCGAGGTAAGCCATGATGGGCCCGATTCTACGGGCCGTCCGTCCACGGCCTCGGCCCCCGTCGGGGTAGCCGCCCGTCCGCCCCTCGTTCCGCGCTGGATCGAACGCCTCGTTCGGCGGCGGCTCAGAAGTTCCAGGACACCGTGCTGTCGAACTGCATGAACGCCACCAGCACCAGCAGATCGGCGATGCCGAGGCCCAGGCCGAGGATGGCCCGGCCGCGGCGGGCGGTGCCGCGCCAGAGGGCGACGGAGGCCAGGGCGATGGCGATCGGGCCCAGGAAGACGTTCAGGACCAGCAGGCCGAGGAGGCCGAGGATGAAGGAGGCGACGGCCATGCCGTCGGCGTCCTTGGTGCCGGTCCCGCGGGTGGGCGCGTTGGCCGCAGACGCGGTGGGCGCGGGCGCGGTGGTGAGGTCGGTTCGCTCGGTGAGTTCCATGACGTGAGTCAGCTCCCGACAATCAGTTGGTGGAGGTGTGGCGCCGGCGGGCGTTGCGCTCGCGGACCGCGAAGACGGCCAGCCAGACGCCGATGACGGCCGCGGCGACGAGGGTGACGGGCAGCGGGGCGTGGGCTACGGAGCCCATCACGACACCCAGCAGCAGCAGGACGGCAACGAGGAACAGCATGAGGTGCCTCTCGACAGTGAACCCCGATTGTTTCGGGGACTTGACGACTCAGTGAACGGTTGTAGTAACACTTGTTCACTGACTCTAGAGTCTAGCGTGTCGCCCGGCTTTTCAATTACAGAGAACAGTTGTTAACTGCATGGTATGAGTCACACTCTCGGCATCCGGCAGGCCCAGAAGCAGAAGACCCGTCAGGCGCTCCTGGACGCGGCGTTGGAACTGCTGGAGGAGCAGAGCCTGAGCAGCCTGGGTCTGCGCGAGGTCACACGCGCCGTCGGAGTCGCGCCGACCGCCTTCTACCGGCACTTCCGCTCGACGGAGGACCTCGGCGTGGCGCTGGTCGAGGAGGCGCTCGGCAGTCTGCACCCGATGATCGGGGACACGGTCTCCGCGGCCGGCGACAGCGCCGGACGCATCGAGCGCGCGGTCGACCTGATCGCCCACCATGTCGAATCCCATCCCGCGCACGTCCGTTTCATCGCGCGCGAGCGGCACGGCGGCGTCCAGCGGGTGCGGCGGGCGATCAGGGAGCAACTGGAGCGGTTCGCCGAGGAGGTGAAGGTCGAACTGGCCAAGCACCCCGAGTCGGAGGGGTGGAGCGACGACGATCTGCTGATGCTCGCGGGACTGTACGTCGACCAGATGCTGATGACGGCCTCGCTCTATCTGGAGGCGCTGGAGGCGTCCGAGGAGGAGCGGGAGCGGGTGGCCCGTGTCGCGACCCGCCAGATGCGGCTGATCGCCATCGGCCGCCGCAACTGGCTGGGGTGACGCACCCGTCCCCGAAGGGCGGGGTGACGACACCCGTTCACCGAAGGGCGAGGTGACGCACCCGAGTATCGAGTACGTCACCCCTGAGAGAACCGGGACGGGCTCAGCCCTGTGCCGCCTGCCCGCTCGGCTGCCCGCCACCGCCCGGGCCGCCGCCGCAGCCGCCCTGACCGCCACCCTGACCGCCGCCCTGGCCACCGCCCGGACCGCCGGACGGCATGCCCGAGGGACCGCCGGAGGGCATCTTGCCGGTGGGCATGTTCGACGGCGTCCCGGAGGGCGAGCCCGTGGGCATCCCGGAGCGCCCGCCGCTCGGCATGCCCGACGGGCCTCCGCTCGGCATGCCGGAGGGCCGCTGACAGTTCTGGCTCGAGTTGCCGCTGTTCGAGGACGACGAGTCGCCCGAGCCGCAGGCCGCCAGCAACGGCGAGAGCGCCAGCAGGGCGACGGCGGGGACGAGTCGGGCACGACGGTTCATGAGGTAACTCCCAGTCAAATCACGTGGACCGGTTTATGAAGGCCGGATGAGTGCGGGATGAGCGGTGGACAGAGGACCAGATCCACGTAGGGCCGCGCTGTGCCGAACCTGTGGTTACCTGTGGGTCAACTTCCCTCGTGCGGGGCCCGATCCCCGCCGTACACCGCACCGATCGCGGCCGCCGCCCCGGCCAGTTCCGCCCGCGCCTCCGGCGGCGAGAGCACCTCCACCGCATCCACGAAGGCCAGCAGCGTGCGGGCCTCGCGGACGACGCCGTACGACAGCTGCGCGAGGACCCACTCGCTCTCGCCGTCGTCCTCCGGGAGCGCCGTGAGGGAGGCCGCGTTGAGCCTGAGGAACATGTCGAGGCGGGCACGCCGTACCCGAACTGTGACATCGAGACCGCCCGGCCGCTCCTCGACCTGGCGCCGCAACACCTCCCAGACGTCTCCCAGTTCGACGCCCGGGCGCCGCTTCACGGGATCGCCCAGGAGCGTCGCCGAGCGCACCCGGTCGGCCCGGAACAGCCGCGGCTGCCCGCGCCGGTCGGCCACGAGGTACCAGACGCCCGCCTTGGACACGAGCCCGTACGGGTCGACGGTGTAGGTGCTGGGCTCGGTGTGCCCGCCGTGCCGGTAGCTGAGCCGCAGCCTGCGGTCGGCGAAGACCGCGTCCTGGAGCACCTCCAGGTCCACGGCACGCTGGGGGCCGCCCTTCCAGCGCGTCGCGTCGACGAGGATCCGGCGGCTGGTCACCTCGGCGGCCGGGCGGTGCGGCGCCGGCAGTGCGGCCATCACCTTGCGCAGCGCGGACCCGAGTGCCGCGTCCAGGCCGAGCGCGGCGTGCGCGCCCTGCGCGGCCAGGATGAACAGCGCACGGGATTCGTCGGCGGTCAGTCCCGTGACGTCCGTACGGAATCCGGCGAGCAGTTCGATCCCGCCGTGCCGCCCGCGCTCGGCGTACACCGGGACGCCGGAGGCCGAAAGGGCCTCGATGTCGCGGTAGATGGTGCGCACCGACACCTCGAGCCGGTCGGCGAGTTCGCGTGCGGGGACGCGGCCGCGGGTCTGCAGCAGCAGAAGGATCGAGAGCAGGCGGTCGGACTTCACGCGCACCAGGATCGCGCACCGCGGATCACGGCCGCCGATGCCCGCCGACGCTCGTCCGAAGCCCGCGGTAAATGCTGACGGAAACTGTCAGGTTATCCAGCGAACCTGAGGCACAACGGCAAGACAGCGCGACGCCGACACCCGACACCCGACACACCTACGCCGATTGAGGTCCGCCATGAACATCGACCCCCGCCCCCTCTACTCCCGCGCCACCGACCAGATCGCCGCTCTGGTCAAGACGGTTCGCCCGGAGCAGCTCGCCGGTCCCACCCCGTGCGCCGAGTTCGACGTACGGACCCTGCTGTCGCACATCGCGGGCGGTACCCGCCGGATCGCGGTGGTCGGCGCGGGCGGTGACGGAATGGCCGTTCGACCGTTCCTCGACGGCGTCGAGGACGACCGCTGGAGCGCGGCGTACGACGAGGTCAGGACGGAGGTCCAGAAGTCCTGGGCGGACGACGCGCGCCTGGACGCCCTCGTCACCGTGCCGTGGGGCGAGGCCCCCGGACGTATCGCCCTGTCGGGCTATGTGATGGAGGCCGTCACCCACACGTGGGACCTCTCCGAGTCCCTCGGACGGCCGCTCGCACTCGATCCGGAGCTGGCCGAGTTCGCGCTCGGGATCGCCCGGCGTGTGCTGCCGGACGAGCGGCGCGACGACGAGGAGCTGCCGTTCGACTCGGCGGTGCCGGCCCCCGAAGGGGCCGACGCCTACGGACTGCTCGCGGCCTACCTGGGCCGGCGACCGCTCAGCTGAGCCGGACCCGGGCGAGCTGCCGGGACTGCGCGACCAGCCGGTCCGCGCTGTCCCACACCTCGGCGTCCTCCTCCAGGAAGCCACCGGCGAGGTTGCGGGTGGTGATCGACACCCGCAGCGGGCCCGGCGCCGGACGGCAGCGCACATGGACCGTCAGTTCGACCGTCGGCACCCAGCCGGAGATGCCGAGCTCGAAGGCGGTGGGCGGCAGCGCGTCCACCGCGAGGAGCAGCGAGAGGGGGTCGGGGTCACGGCCGTCGGCGAGCCCGAACCAGGAGCGCATCTCGCCCTTCCCGGACGGCGCCCCCAGGGCCCAGCCGAGGGTCGCGGGGTCGAGCTTGAGCATCAGCCGCTCGGTGATGGCGGAGCTGCCGTCGACGGGCGCCGGTCCGTCCTCCGGCCCGAAGCAGTGCTCCATGGGCGGGATCACGGGCGGTGTCGCCGTGGTGCGGACGTCGTCGGGCAGGGCGTCGAGATCGCCGTACGAGGCGAGCACGCGGATCCGTTCGACCTCGCGGCCCTCGTCGTCGAACTGGAAGAGCGAGGCCTGGCCGGTCGACAGGGTCCGCCCGGTCCGGACGACGTCCGTTCGGACCACTGCCGGGCCGGGTTGCGACGCGGTCAGATAGTGCGCGGAGACGGTGAACGGGTCGCTGTGCGGCAGGGCGTCGGCGAGGGCGCGGCCCAGGACGGCGAGCAGATAGCCGCCGTTGACGGCGCTGATGATGGTCCATCCGGCGGACAGGTCGATGTCGTAGACGCCGGGTTCGCGCAGGGTGACCGCGGTGTCGCGGTCGAACTCGCTGTCACCGATCGCGGCGCGCGCGGCCTGTGCGGTAGCTGCTTCTGACATGCCTGAACGGTACAACAGGTAATTACTAAGCGGTAGCTTTTCCTGTTTCGGGCATGTGAACCCCGTCACTCGGGAGTGAGGTTTCGGCAATTTCTTGGTAAGTGTCCGAACTCTTCCGTGAACCAACGGCATCGGATCCCCCTCTCCAAGGACATAGAACCCGATGCAGCTGCAGACCGTTGATCCAGCCCGTCACAGGAAGAGCCGCACACACCGTGAGCCTCACCGGAACGCCGTTCCTCCTCACCGCCATCATCCTGGTCGCGGTCGCCCTGCTCCTTCCCCTCGTGCTGTGGTCGCGCGTTCCGGGCCCCACGGTGGTGCGTAGCGTGGCCCGGATGGTGATGCTGCTGTTCGCCCAGGGCACCGCGATCACCCTCGTCTTCGTGCTCGTGAACAACTCCAACAGCCTGTACGACAACTGGTCCGACCTGCTCGGCACGGGCAACCACGTGCGGGCGGCCGCCAACCTCGGCCGTGACGGCACCGGCGGTATCTCGCTGCGCCAGCTCCCCAAGGTCCGCCAGACGTTCTCGCAGGCCGACGGCCCCGGTATGTCCCAGGCGGGCGGGGTGAAGGTCACGCAGCTGCACGGCCAGGTGTCGGGTGTGGACGCGGAGGTCTACGTCTGGCTGCCGCCGCAGTACAACGAGCCCGCCTACCGCAACCGGAAGTTCCCCGTCGTGGAGCTGCTGCCCGGCTATCCGGGCTCGGCGAAGGCGTGGTTCGGTTCGCTGAAGGTGCATGAGCAGTTGCTGCCGCTGATGCGCGACGGGCAGGTCGCGCCGTTCATCCTGGTGGCGCCGCGCACGAATCTGCTGGCCAAGACCGACACCGGCTGCGCGAACGTGCCCGGCAAGGTGAACGCCGACACCTGGCTCAGCATCGACGTGCCGAAGATGGTGGTGGACAACTTCCGGGCGAAGTCCGCGCCGGACGGCTGGGGCGTGGCCGGCTACTCGGCTGGGGCGCACTGCGCGGCCAAGCTCGCGGTCGCCCACCCCGACCGCTACCGGGCCGCGGTGAGCATGTCCGGGTACAACGACCCGATCGGGGAACGCAACTCGCTCGCGGCGCGGACCCTGACGCTGCGCCGGGAGAACAATCCCTACCTGCTGCTCAAGTCCTACCGCACGCCGCCCCGCATCTCCCTCTACATCTCCGGCGAGGCCCATGACGGCTACGAGGCCGGCGCGGCGCTCCAGTCGATCGCGAAGGCGCCGACGAGCGTGCAGGTGGTGCTGCTGCCGCGGAGTGCGGGCGGCCACAACATGGCCCTGTGGCGGCCGCAGATCCCGGAGACCTTCCGTTGGCTGACCCTGCAGATCGGGCCGGGGGCCCACGCTAAGGAGTCTCCGACTCCGTCGCCGTCGACCGGCGGTGCCAAGCACGCGGCGCTCGCCAGTGGTACCGCATCGCGAGCAACCGCAGGACGAAAGCGGTGACAGCGGCGAGCCCGCTGGTGAACGGGGACAGCGCGTCGTAGCGGATGCACAGGACCACCATCGTGGCGCCGACGATCGCCGGGACCGCGTACAGATCGCGGTCCCAACGCAGCAGTGAGGGCACCTCGTTGGCGAGGACGTCGCGCAGCACACCGCCGCCGACCGCGGTGGCCAGGCCCAGCGCGGCGGACGGGGTCAGGCCGAGGCCGTACTCGTACGCCTTCGTGGTGCCCGCCACGGCGAAGAGACCGAGCCCGGCCGCGTCGAAGACGTTGACGGCGACCTGGATCCGCTCCACCTCCGGATGGAGGAAGAAGACGAGCAGGGCGGCGAGCAGCGGGGTGCTGAAGTAGCCGAGGTCGGTGAACGCGGCCGGGGGCACGGCACCGATGACCACGTCCCGGAACAGCCCCCCGCCCAGCGCCGTGACCTCGGCGAGGACGGCGATGCCGAAGACGTCGAAGTTCTTGCGGACGGCCAGCAGGGCGCCGGAGATCGCGAAGACGAAGATCCCCACGAGGTCGAGCACATGCTGGACGGAGGGGGTGAACAGTTCCTGAAGCACCCGGACATTCTCACCTGTCGCGGGGCTTGCGCCTTACAAAGAAAGGCTTACAGGGCTGGTTTCCCTGTGGTGAACAGCCAGGTCTGGAAAAGGTCGTCGAGCTGTCGTCCCGAGATCTTCTCGGCGAGGTGGATGAAGTCGGCGGTGTTCGCGTTGCCGTACTTGTGGAGCTTCGTCCAGGCGGGCAGCAGTTTGAAGAACGCGGTGTCGCCGATGCGCTCGCGCAGCATCTGGAGGGTCATCGCGCCGCGCTGGTAGACCGCCGAGGCGAACATGGTGTCGCGCTGCGGGTCGGCGACGACGGTCCCCCAGAAGGCGGAGTCCGCGGGCCGCGCGTTGTACCCGGCGAGGAAGGAGTCGTGCGCCGAGCGGATCCCCTTGTGCTCGGACCACAGCCACTGGGCATAGGTCGCGAAGCCCTCGTTCAGCCAGATGTCCTTCCAGCGCTCCACCGACACGGAGTCGCCGAACCACTGGTGGGCCAGCTCGTGCACGATGGTCGACTCCGAGCGCACGGCGGAGTACGCGGGCTTCGACTGCACCTCCAGCGAGAACCCCGCCTGCGGCATGTCGTCGACGATCGCGCCGGTCTCCTCGAAGGGATAGGGCCCGAAGACCTGCGACCAGTAGTCGGTGGCCTCGGCCGTCACGGCGTACACGTCGACGCTGTTGCTGCCCGCGAGCACCGGGTCGATGGCCACGTAGATCGGCGTCCCGGCCGGGGTCGTCCCCGTCTTCACGTCGAACTTCCCGATGGTCGCGGTCGCGAGGTAGGTCGCCATCGGCCTGCTCTCGCGCCAGTGCGCGACCGTGCTGTCGCCAGTGTCGTACGTCGATATCAGCCGCCCGTTGGAGACGCCCGTCAGGCCCTTGGGTGCCTTGATCCGGATGTCGTAGGTGGCCTTGTCGGAGGGGTGGTCGCTGGAGGGGAACCAGGTGGAGGCGGCGTTGGGCTCACAGGCGACGAAGACTCCGTCGGCGGTCTTCATCCACCCGTAGTCGGAGCCGAAGACGATGGGACCGTTGAGGGCTTCGGGGACGCCGCCGTAGGTGACGGTGACGGTGAAGGTCCTGCCCTTGCGGATCGCCCCGTGCGGGGTGATGTGGATCTCGTCGCCGTCGCGGGTGAAGTCGGCGCGTCTGCCGTTCACTTCGACGCGCGTGACCTCCAGTCTCTGGAGGTCGAGGTCGAAGGAGGAGAGGGACTGGGTGGCGCGGGCCGTGAGCGTCGTACGGCCGTCCAGGCGGTCGGTGTCCGGGTTGTACGCCACGTTCAGGTCGTAGTGGCGGGCGTCGAAGCCGCCGTTGCCGAGCTGGGGGAAGTAGGAGTCGCCGATGCCGTCGGCGCCCGGGGTCGGGGCGGAGGAGGCGGCGATGACGAGGAAGGAGGCCGCCGCGGTCGCGAGGGCCCCTAAACGTGCCGAACGGGAGAGTGCCATGAGCGTCCCTTTCGTACGTGTTCCGATCGTTCCCGATCAGTTGGACACGCGAGACTCTGCACTCTTCCGTTCGGGCATGTTCATGACTTTGCCCAATCGTCATGGCCTACCCGCCAGTTGACTCCTGACGATCGACTTCCGCTCCCCGAACGGGCGGAAGCAGTCCGCCATTTGACCGCACGAAGACCCTGGCATTTCCGAGTCTTTACCACCCGGAGCGGCAGGCTCAATTGTTGCTCAACTCCACAGAATGTGATTGACCGGTCTCGGTCAACTTCATAGGCTCATTCCAGCTTGACGGGCTCCGCCGAAACGGAGGCCGGACCACTTGCATGGGGGAAATTCATGCGTAAGAGAACCAAGCTGGCCACACTCGTCGTCGCCGGAGTAATGCCGCTCGTCGCGGGTGCGGCGCCGGCCTCGGCGGTCGTCACTCCGAAAAGGTCGTGCCCGGTCGATTACGGGGTCCTGATCACCTCGCACTCGTCCTATCGGATTCCCGCCTCGGGGGCGTACTTCAAGGACGGTCCTGGCGGCACCATCACCGCCTCCGTCACCAGGGCGTCCACCATCACGTACAGCCTCTCCACCTCCCTGGAGGTGAGCGCGAGCTACCTGTTCGCCTCGGCGAAGGCCTCGGTGAGCGGCAGCATCACCAAGTCCGTGGCGGTCACGACCGGCCACACGTACTCGCACAACATCCACTCCAACAAGTACGGGAACCTGCAGTACGGTTCCAACGGCTTCAAGGTCGGATGGGAGTCGAACCGCACGAATCCGAACTGTTCGGTGACGACGCTCGCGAGGGGTACGGCCAAACTTCCGGCGACTTCGGTCGGCTGGCACTACTGGGAAACCAGTTCCTGATAATTCTTCAAAACAAATGCCCCGGTAACCATTTCTCTGGTTACCGGGGCATTTACTTTTACCCGATCACTTCTGGCTGTCGGTTCCCGACTCCTCCGACGAGTCCGACTCGTCGACCGCGACCGTTTCGGAGGCCTCCTCGGCGGTGGCGGCCTCCTCGGTGGCGGCCTCCTCCGTGGCGGCCTCCTCCGTGGCGGCCTCCTCCGTGGCGGCCTCCTCCGTGGTGGCCTCCTCGCCAGGCTCGGTGGTCGTCTCCGCGGCGGGCTCCGGAGTCTCCTCCGTGGTTTCCAGTTCCGCGGCCACCGCAGCCGACGTCTCCGCCGACTCCGCCAGCACCTCGTCGGCCACGAGCGCCGCGGCCTCCTTCGCCACGGACAGCAGCACCGTGTCCTGCGGCGCCTGGTCCTCGAAGTTCTCCGGGTGGTGGCAGGCGACCTGCTGGCCGGGCTTCAGCTCCAGGAGCGGCGGCTCGGTCGTCTTGCAGATCTCCGTGGCCTTCCAGCACCGCGTGTGGAAGCGGCAGCCGCTCGGCGGCGCGATCGGCGAGGGCACGTCGCCCTTGAGCAGGATGCGCTCGCTCTTCACGTTCCGGCGCTTGGGGTCCGGGATCGGCACCGCGGACATCAGCGCCTTGGTGTACGGGTGCATCGGCGCCTTGTAGAGCGAGTCGCGGTCGGCGAGCTCCACGATCTTGCCGAGGTACATCACCGCGATCCGGTCCGAGACGTGCCGGACCACCGACAGGTCGTGCGCGATGATCACGTACGTGAGGCCGAGCTCCTGCTGCAGGTCGTCGAGAAGGTTGACGACCTGCGCCTGGATCGACACGTCGAGCGCCGAGACCGGCTCGTCCGCCACGACCAGCTTCGGGTTGAGCGCGAGCGCGCGGGCGATGCCGATGCGCTGGCGCTGGCCGCCGGAGAACTCGTGCGGATAGCGGTTGTAGTGCTCGGGGTTGAGGCCGACGACCGACAGCAGTCGCTGGACCTCCTTCTTGACACCGCCCTCGGGGGTCACGCCCTGCAGCTTGAACGGGGCACTGATGATCGTGCCGACCGTGTGGCGGGGGTTGAGTGACGAGTACGGGTCCTGGAAGATCATCTGGACGTCACGGCGCATCGGACGCATACCGCTCACACCGAGGTGCGTGATGTCCTTGCCCTGGAACTCGACCGTGCCCGCGGTCGGTTCGAGCAGCCGCGTGATGAGCCGGCCCATCGTGGACTTGCCGCAGCCGGACTCGCCCACGACGCCCAGGGTCTCCCCGGAGCGCACCTCGAAGTCGAGGCCGTCGACGGCGCGCACGGCACCGACCTGACGCTGCAGCAGGCCCTTCCGGATGGGGAAGTGCTTCTGCAGTCCGGTCACCTTCAGCAGGACGTCACCGGGAGCGGCGTCCTTGGTGAGGGTGGCGCCGCCTTCGTCCTGTGCCTGTGCGGGAATGGTCACTTCCGCGTCCTTGGCTTTCTCGCTCACAGCTTCGGCGCAATCTCTTCGATCCAGATGCGTTCCCGCTGCTCCTGGGTCATGTGGCAGGCGGCCCAGTGCCGTCCGCCGACCTCGGTCAGCTCGGGGCGGACCGTGCGGGTCACGTTGTCCTTGGGAACGTCCGCGTACGGGCAGCGCGGGTTGAAGGCGCAGCCGGACGGGAGGTTGATCAGCGAGGGCGGGGAGCCCTTGACGGGGATGAGGCGTTCGGTCTGCTCACGGTCCAGGCGCGGCATCGAGCCGAGCAGCCCCCAGGTGTAGGGGTGCCGGGGCTCGTAGAACACCTTCTCGGCCGGACCGCGCTCGATGCAACGGCCGCCGTACATCACCAGGATGTCGTCGGAGAGCTCCGCGACGACGCCCAGGTCGTGGGTGATGATGATGACCGCGGAGCCGAACTCCTTCTGCAGGTCCCGCATCAGGTCGAGGATCTGCGCCTGGACGGTCACGTCCAGGGCGGTCGTCGGCTCGTCCGCGATGAGCAGCTCGGGGTTGTTGACCAGCGACATCGCGATCATCGCGCGCTGGCGCATACCGCCGGAGAACTCGTGCGGGTAGCTGTCGACGCGCTTGTCCGGCTGCGGGATGCCCACCCGGTCGAGCATCTCGACCGCGCGGCGCTTCGCCGTCTTCTTGTCCACGTTGTTGTGGATGCGGTACGCCTCCACGATCTGCTGACCGATCGTGTAGTACGGGTGCAGCGCGGACAGCGGATCCTGGAAGATCATCGCCATCTCGCGGCCGCGCAGTTTGCGTACGTAGTCCGGGTCGGCGGACAGCAGTTCGGTGCCGTTCAGCCAGATCTCGCCGGAGATCTGCGCCTTGCGCTTGCCGTACTGGCCGGCCGTGTGCAGGCCCATGATGCCGAGCGAGGTCACCGACTTGCCGGAGCCGGACTCGCCCACGATCCCGAGGGTCTTGCCCTTCTCCAGCTGGAAGCTGAGCCCGTCGACGGACTTGACCAGGCCGTCGTCGGTCGGGAAGTGCACCTTCAGGTCGCGTACTTCGAGGAAGGCGGAGGGTGCGGGCGAGTCCTTGACGGGCTCGGCCACCGCTCCGCTCTTGCTGAGTTCGGTCATGAGAGCCTCACTCGGGGGTCGATCACGGCGTACAGGACGTCCACCACGAGGTTGGCGATCAGCACCGCGAGAGAAGTGATCAGGGTGACGCCCAGGATGATGGGCAGGTCCTGGTTCCGGATGGCGTCGAGCACCGCGCGGCCGAGGCCGGGCAGGTTGAACGTCGACTCCGTCAGGATGGCGCCGCCGATGAGGGCGCCGAGGTCCATGCCCAGCATGGTGAGGATGGGGGTCATCGTGGAGCGCATGGCGTGCTTGCCGATGACGACCTGCTCCTTGAGGCCCTTGGCGCGTGCCGTGCGGATGTAGTCCTCGCCGAGGATCTCCAGCATGGTGGCGCGGGTGATCCGGGCGTACATCGCCGCGTAGAGGAACGCGAGGGTGATCCAGGGCAGGATCATGCCGCCGAACCAGCCGCTGATGCTCTGGTCGAAGGGCACGTACTGCGCGTTGATCCATTTCAGGCCGAAGGCGAAGATCGCCAGGCTGAGCAGACCGGTGAAGTAGATGGGGAGGGAGACGCCCGCCAGGGCGACGACCATCGCGCCACGGTCCCAGATGCTGCCCCGCTTGAGCGCGGAGAGCACACCGGCCGCGACACCGAAGACCAGCCACAGCACGGCGGCACCGAGCGCGAGCCCCAGGGTCACCGGGAAGCGGTCGGTGAGCACCGGCCAGACGGCCTGCTCGCTGCGGAAGGAATAGCCGAAGCAGGGCGCCGCGCAGTGCGTGACGTCGCCACCGCCCGAGTAGGTGCGGCCGGCGAAGATGCCCTTGAAGAACTCCCAGACCTGGGAGTAGATCGGGTCGCTCAGGCCCAGCTTCTGCCGTACGGCCTCGACGGCTGCCGGGTCGGCCTGCTTGCCCACGAAGCTCGAGGCGATGTCGACGCCCGCCCACTTGGGGACGAGGAAGAAGATGCCGAAGACCACCATGACGATGACCACGAGCATCACTGCGGCGGCGAACAGCCGCCTGATGAGGTAAGCGAGCACAGCTTACGGCCCGCCGCGGGGCCGCGGGCCACCGGAGGTCATCCGATGGCCCGCGACCACGCCGCGCCGGCCTTCACCTGCCTTTCGTGCCTGTACGGCGGGTGTGCCGGTTTACTTCTTCGGGTTCTTCAGGCCGAGGTTGACGAAGTCGTACGTACCGCTGTAGTTGTCCGTCGTGTAGACGTTCGCGAGGTTGTCGCTGCGCCAGTTGATGAACTTCTCGAAGGTGAAGGGCAGGTAGTACGCGCCCTCCATGACCTTGTGGTTGATCTCGGTCGAGATCTTGGTCTTGCCCGCCTCGTCCAGCGTGGTGACGTACTGGTCGAACAGACCGTCGATGGTCTTGTCGTTGATCAGGGAGAAGTTGTTGTTACCGCTCGGCGCGATGTACTTGCTGTCCCACAGCGGCAGACCGAAGCCCTGGACGGTCGGGAAGTCCGGACCCCAGCCCATGATGATGATGCCGTAGCCCTTCTTCTTCACGTTCGAAGGGCTGCCGATGATGCCGGTGGTCTGCGAACCGTCGAACTGGTCGATCTGCGCGTTGATGCCGATCTTCTTCAGCGACGCCTGGAGCGACTGGGCCGTGGCGACCTCGACCGGCTTGTTGTTGCGCACCGCGATGGTGGTGGAGAAGCCGTTCGGCTTGCCGCACGCCTTCAGCGCCGCCTTGGCCTTCTCGACGTTGCCGTTCTTGTCGGCACCGGAGATGCCGTACGGGTCGTACTTCTGGCCCTCGGCGCCCGGGACGGACGGCGGGAGCATGTTGGTGCCGATGTCACCACCGGCGATCGGGCCACCGCGCGCGGTCTGCAGCGAGACGTGGTCCGCGCCGAGGATCACGGCCTTGCGGCACTCGACGTTGTCGAACGGCTTCACGCTCTGCGGGAAGGCCGCGTACCGGATGTAACCCGAGATCGGGTTGTCCAGGTTGGCCTTGTGCTCCTTCAGGGCGGTGGTGCGGCCCTGCGGGGACATGCCGGTCTGGTTGATGTCCAGGTCCAGGTCACCGTTGAGCAGGCGCTGGTCCAGCTGGTTGGCGTCCGAGTAGAACTGGACGGTGATCTTGTCCGGGTACGCCTTGCGGATCGGGTCCGAGGACTGCTTCCAGTTCGTGTTGCGCACCAGCGTCAGGCTCTTGCCCGGGCTGTACGAGTCGAACTTGTACGGGCCGGAGGAGAACGGCTTCAGGCCGTACTTGGACTTGGTGTCCATGTCCTGGCGGACCGGGGAGGCCGAGACCAGACCCAGCACCTCCTGGAAGTCCGAGTTGGCCTTGGGGAGGTGGAAGACGATCGTCTTGTCGTCCGGCGTGGTGATGGCCTTCAGGCCCAGCTTGTCCTTGGACGTGTCCTTGTAGGGACCCTTGTACTCGCCCTTGGGGTCCAGGAAGTCCTTGAGGTACGTCGGACCGCCGGACAGCACGTCCTGCGCCCACACGCGCTCGATGCCGTACTTCACGTCCTTGGACGTGATCGCCTTGCCGTCCTCCCACGTGACGCCGTCACGCAGGGTGTACGTGTAGGTCTTGCCGTCGTCCGTGACCTTCGCGAGACCCGTGGCGAGGTCCGGGGTGAGCTCGGCGCCCGCCTTGCCCGGCTCCGTCTTGCCCGTGACCAGCTGGCGGCTGTAGTAGCGCGCGAAGTCCCACATGAAGCCGTAGTAGCCACGCGTGGTGTCCCACGAGTCGGCGTCCTGGGCACCGCCGAACCGCAGCGTGCCGCCCTTCTTGACCAGGGAGGCCTGGGCGACCTTGTTGTTGGCGGCGTCGAAGCCGGCGGCGCCGGTCTTCGAACCGTTGTTGTCGTCGCTGCCGCCGCCGCACGCCGCCGTGGTCAGCAGTGCGGCGACCGCAGCAGCGGCGGCAAACGCCTGCTTACGCCGCCCTGAGGTGCGTTGGGTAGTCACGATCTCGGATCCTCCGGATTTGATGAGAGACCCCGTGATTGGTGCCACGGGACGCTTGGGGTACGGCTGTTCAGCGGGATGCCTTCGGGTCCAGCGCATCCCGCACGCCGTCTCCGAAGAGGTTGAAGGCCAGGACGGTGATGAAGATCGCCACACCCGGGACCACCATGTACATGGGGTCGGACTCGTAGTAGTCGATGGCGCTCGACAGCATCTGTCCCCAGGACGAGGTGGGCGGCTTGACGCCCACGCCCAGGAAGCTGAGGGCCGCCTCGGTGAGGATGTTGGTGGGGATCATCATCGTCGTGTACACGATGATGGGCGCGACCAGGTTGGGCAGCAGTTCCTTGAACAGGATGTAGAACCGCCCGGCGCCCAGCGATCGCGCGGCCTCGACGTACTCGCGCTCACGCATCGAGAGCGTCTGGCCGCGCACCACGCGTCCGATGTAGGGCCAGCCGAAGAAGCCGATGACCAGGATCATCACGAACACGCGCACGTTGGAGCCGGACAGGCCCAGCATGTCGTTCGGCATCACCGAGACCAGGGCGATCGTGAACAGGAGTTGCGGGAAGGCCAGCAGGCCGTCCATCACGCGGCTGATGAGCGAGTCCACCCAGCCTCCGAAGAAGCCCGCCAGGATGCCGAGCACGGTGCCGAGGATGACCGCGACGACGGCGGAGAGGAAGCCCACCAGGAGCGAGACGCGGGCACCGTAGAGGATGCGGGCGAGAATGTCGCGGCCGTTGACGGGCTCGACGCCCAGCAGGTGGTCGCCGCTGATGCCGCCCAATGACCCCGTGGGAGTGCCGAACAGAGGGTCGATCAGCTTCTCGTTGAAGGTGTCCGGGTCCTGACCGAGCAGGTGGGTGATCACTGGCGCGAGCAGGGCGATCACGATGAGGACGAGCACGACGATGCCGCCGGTCAGCGCGAGCTTGTCCCTCTTCAGGCGCTCCCAGGCGATCCGGCCCAGGGAACGTCCCTGCACGACCTTCTCGCCGGCGGCGGCAGCCGCCGCTTCTTCGGCCGCACTCGGGGCCGCTTCCGCGGTCGGCTCGTGCAATGGTGCCGTCATCTGGCAGGGACCCCTCTCAACCGGCGGTAGCCGGCCCACACGTGCCGCTTGTAGCGGCGTGATCAGTCCGTCGTACACAGGGGCTAAACCCCCTGGAGCGGGAGTCTTCAACGCCTCGGCGATCTGTAGCCAGACTTGACGGTGAATGGATGCGTAAACGTGATGCTGTCAGGGGGGTTCCGTTATCCGGACGGCGGGTAACGGGGGTCGGACACGGGGCAGTTGGGACGCCGGAGATGAATACGGGCATTATCCGGACAATCCATTGCCATCTACGCGCGAAGAAATGCAGAGCCGCGGTGAAGGACCCGTGCCGATCCTTCACGGTTCGCCGGACGTCGGATCAGTATCCGCCGGGTGCCGGTGGATAGCCGTACCCACCCGCCATCGGAGCCTGGGCGGGGGCCGCGTGGGCCTCGCGGTCGTAGAACGGCCGCGCGTTGGCGCGCAGCCACATCGCCACCGGGTCGTACTCGTCCGACATCGCGACGGTCGACACGGGCAGCCCGTCCGGAACCGCGCCGATGGACTGCTGCATCATCGCCCGCACCGAGTCGACAGCGGGCGGCGAGGTGTCGTAGACGTCGAGCCCGATGGCCAGATACGGCGCCCCGAGCGCCGGCTGCACCCAGGCGCGGCGCAGCGAGCGCACGGCGGTGGTGCGATGTGCGTTCTGGGTGAGCAGGGCGTAGAACTGCGGGATCTCGATGCCGGGTTCGGACAGTCCCAGCGGACCGGCGGGCTGGCGCTCCAGACCCGCCGCGATTCTGCGCAGATCCAGCCATGGGATGCCGACCCCGCCGCCCGGGGCGTGCGGATTGAGCCAGAGCCCGAAGTGGTCGGGGTAGAGGGCAATGCCGCGTAGTTAAGCGACCTGCGGCTTCGTCAAACTGCGCCCGTCGATGCCACGGACGTGACAACGGGACCTTCGTTAGGCAGAGAAGCCGACCAAGGTCTTCCCTCCCGAGAGGTCCCGTTGCCCGATCAGTGTGCCACCACCACGTTCACCGAGACCATCACCTGCGCGGCTGGCGCTTTCGCGCCCGGGCACCTCGGCGAGTTGACCCAGCATGTGCCGTTCGAACTGGCTGACGCCGTACTGGAGGAGACTCGGACCGGGCATCGTCGCCTGCGGCATCTCCCCTCACGCGTCGGCATCTACTTCCTCCTGGCTTTGGCGATGTTCCCGGCCCTGGGCTATGCGCGTGTCTGGGACAAGCTTGTCGTCGGCCTGCACGGACTGGCGCCGCACCGGCCGTCGGAGAAGGCACTACGCGATCTGCGGCGCCGTCTGGGGCCGGCTCCGTTGAAGGCGTTGTTCGACGCGGTGTCCGGGCCACTCGCCCGGCCAGGCACGAAGGGCACTTGCTACCGCTCCTGGCGCACGGTCGCCTTCGACGGCTGCAGTTCGCTCAAGGCCCCTGACCAGCCTCGGATCCGCAGTCTGTTCAGCAAGTCCAAGCACCGGTGGGGCATCTCCGGCTACCCGGCCCTGCGGTTGACGGCCCTGGTCGAGACCGGGACACGAGGCTTACTCGGCGCAGTCTTCGGCCCCACCAGCGTCGGCGAACCGACCCATGCCGCCCAGCTCATGCACCTCCTGTCACCAAAAATGCTCCTCCTGGCCGACCGTGGCTTCGACGGGAACAACTTCTATGCAGCCGTCGCCCGCAGCGGTGCTCAGCTGCTGGTCCGCCTCGGCCCGCACCGCAAGCCCGTCGTCCTGGAAGTCCTCGCCGACGGCTCCTACCTCACCCTGCTGGGCGGGCTCAAGCTCCGGGTCATTGAGGCGGACATCACCGTGACCCTTCGCGACGGGCAACGCGTGCACGACCGCTACCGTCTGGTCACCACACTGCTCGACCCCGGCAGCGACCCGGCGTCCGTGCTGGTGCGGCTCTACCATGAGCGGTGGGAGATCGAGTCGGCCTTCTATTCGCTGCGGCACACGCTGCTTCGCGGACGGGTCCTGCGGTCTTGCGACCCGTTCGGACTGGAGCAGGAACTGTGGGCGACCTTGGCCTTCTACCAGGTTCTCCGCAGGGCCATGGTCGAGGCCGCCGAGGCCGCGTCGGGGACTGATCCCGACCGCGTGAGCTTCACCGTGGCCCTCGAAGCAGCGCGGGACCAGCTCACCGCGGCGCGAGGCATCCTGCCCGCCGAAGACAGCAGCGGGTGCTCGGGACGCATCGGCCAAGCCGTACTCGCCAACCTGCTGCCGGCCCGGCGCCCCCGCGTCAGCGCCCGCAAGGTGAAGTGCCCCATGACCCGATACCCCGGCAACCCCGTCGACCCCCGCCCGGCGATCAGCCAGGACATCACTGCCCTGGACATCGCGGTCCATCAGGCGGTCATGCCACCGCCCGCTCCTACCCGCCCATCCCTCACTCCGGGCCGCAAGACGCTCGTGCTCGACCTCCTGCGAACCGATCCCGAACGACCCTGGCGGTCACAGGAGATCGCCGAAGCGATCGCCTGCTCCAACATCAAGAGCCTATGGACACAGCTCTCGACCTGGGTGAAAGACGGGATGCTCCGCAAGATCGCCAAGGACACCTACGCCCTCGTCCCGGACTGGGCATGATGTGACGAGCCGCATCCCGCCGCCCATTTGACGAAACCGCAGGTCGCTTAACTACGCGGCATTGGGGTAGAGGGTGCGGGCCACGTCGAGGCCGTCGACGACCTCGTACGACCGGTTCCAGCCGCTGGCCGAGAGTTCCTGGGCGGAGGTGACGCACGGCGCGTAGCCGAAGCCGTCCACCTCCATGTTCCCGTACTGGGCGTCCGGGGAGCCGCCCTGGCCGTGCCAGAGCAGCATCCACACCTGACCGGACGACGGGGTCGCGAGCGCGCGAAGGAGCGCCTCGTAGGCGTCGTAACGCCCGGGCGTCACCTGGCGCAGCATGTGCTCGACCTGACCGGCCGCGGCCGTGCCCGACGCGCTCACCTTCAACCGCCCCTTCGTGAAGAAATCATGACGTCGACCAACACCTCGGCCGAACCCCGGCCGAGCCATGAAACCAGCTTAAGCGGCGAATGCGCTCCGCTGGGGGAGCCGTTGAGAGCTCGGTGCCCGTTGTGGTCTGGAGGCTGCGGGTTGTTCGTGGCTGGGCGCGCAGTTCCTCGCGCCCCTTGCGGGGCGCTTCTACTGGGTCTGCTGATAGAAGGGCCGTACTTGGGCTCGCATCCAGTCGCCCACCGGGTCCTGGGCGACGTCCAGGAGGACCAGGTTCACCGGCCACTTGACCGCGACGCGGGAGAGGGCGCGGGAGAGCGCGTCCATGGGGAGGGCGCGGAGGTCTCCCTCCCACACGGAGAGTTCGACCCCGACGAACATGACCGGGTCGTCGCCCTCGATGCTGGCCAGACAACGGCGGGCGGTCCGTACGACGCCCGTCGCCGCGAACTCGGCCGAGGCGGCGGCGAAGAAGTCCACCGGATCGTCCTGCCAGTCGGGCTCGTAGAGTTTCACCCGGCCACCGCTCGTGGGCCCGTCCAGCGGGGTGCGCCCGGCCCGGCACAGCTCGGCGACCGCGAGGGGCGGCAGCGGCACACCGACCACCCCGTCCGGGTTGATCGCGATGCCGACCTGCGGAGGCAGCCCGCGGGCGAAATCGACCGCGGGCGCGATCGTGTACGACAGATGGCTGCCGGCGACCTGGCGGAACTGCTCCTCGGAGCTGAAGACCGGCACGTACGCCTGGCCGTCGATCTCCAGGGTGGGCAGGTCGAGGGATCCCGCGTGCGGTCCGCCGCCGTTGGGCAGCGGCACCCAGACGAAGCTGCGGCCGAGGACCTCGACGATGCGGCCGCCGGCCGAGGGCACTCCGAGGGAGGCGGAGAGCACCTCCTCCAGTTCGTTGCCCGGCCAGCCGCCGTGCGAGTGGGGGTGAGAGCCGGGTTGCGGGTACGCCGATGCCGAGAAGTCCGGGAAGTCGGGGATGTCCATCTGTCTACCTGTCTACCGCCTGCGGTGAACCACTGTTCTGGTGTTCTGGCTGGAAAGATTAGTGGGCCTGTACGACTTCCCGACCGCTCTCGGTCGCTCTCGGCTACTCGCCGCCACTCCCGTCCGTTTCTCAGTCACCGAAGCCGATCCTCCGCAGCACGTCCGCCGCATCCCGGTCGAGGAGCACCGCCGAGCCGCAGCCCTCCGGCAGGTCGCCCCGCTCGGCGGAGCGCAGCAGCCGGGCGACCGCGCCCCGGTGACGGGCGAACGCGTAGCGCGAGACGCCCCGGCCGCGCTCGCGCTGGCCCTCCAGCGCCGTGCCGGGCGTGACGTCGAGCAGCAGCAGGTGGAGGGTGCCACCGCGGCGCTGGGCCTCGCGGGCGAGCCAGCGGCGCACCCAGGCCTGCGTACCGCAGTCGTGCACGACGACCCCGGTACCGGAGCGCAGCGCGCGGCGCAGGCCCGCGTAGTGCGCGAGGCGGACGAGGGGCCGGTAGACGGCGTACGGCAGCCGGCCGGCCCCCCGCTCGTCCCAGCGGTCCCTGGTGTCCTGGGAGTCGATGCGCGGTCCCTCGACGGCGCGGCGCATCAGGGTCGACTTGCCGCTGCCCGGCAACCCGGTGACCACGACGACGTCGGCCGCTCCGAAGTGCAGACCGTGCGGAGAGTGTCCCGCGCGCGCCCTGAGGTCGCGGACGACGGCCGACGGCAGCGCTCCGCACGCCTCCCGGGTCCTGGCCGGGGCGCCGGGCTGCTCGGGCAGCGCGAGGCCCGAGGTCGTGGCGTACGCCGTGGTCCTGTTCACCGTGATCGTCCTCCCCTTGGGTGTGGAGTCCCATCCCCGTCGAGTGTAAAGAGAAGGTAATGCGCGGTGTCTCTCGTTTCCGTACGCGGACTGCCACAGGCCGGTTACAGATGCGGACTGCCGTGATCGGACGGCGCGTGCGATGATGTGCCCGCCAACTGCATACCGGCCGCTTGAATCCGCGCGGGAGAGTTCCGGGAACCTTCGGGTACCCGGGCGCCGAAGGAGCAAGTCCCTCCCTTGAATCTCTCAGGCCCCGTTACCGCGCGGGCGAGGCACATCTGAAAAGCGGGCCGCTCTCCAGTGGCTCCACCCAAGGTGCAAGTCAGGACCTCCGTTCGCGGGGTCGTGATGAACCTCTCAGGTTCCGATGACAGATGGGGAGGAACGACCTCGCCGTCATGCCTTGGGAGCCCCACCGATGAGCAGTAACGCACCCCGTCTCACCGCGCTCGATGCCCTGCATCGCTCGCTCGGCGCGACGATGACCGACTTCGCGGGCTGGGACATGCCCCTGCGCTACGGCTCCGAACGCGACGAGCACCTCGCCGTGCGCACCCGGGCCGGCCTCTTCGACCTGTCGCACATGGGCGAGATCACGGTCACCGGGCCTGGGGCTGCCGCCCTGCTGAACCACGCGCTGGTCGGCAACATCGCCTCCGCCGGCGTCGGCCGCGCCCGCTACACGATGATCTGCCGGGAGGACGGCGGCATCCTGGACGACCTGATCGTCTACCGGCTGGCCGAGAACGAGTACATGGTCGTCGCGAACGCCTCCAACGCCCAGGTGGTGCTGGACGCGCTGACCGAGCGTGCCGCCGGCTTCGACGCCCTCGTGCGCGACGACCGGGACGCGTACGCGCTGATCGCCGTGCAGGGCCCCGAGTCCCCCGGCATCCTCAAGTCGCTGACCGACGCCGACCTGGACGGGCTGAAGTACTACGCGGGCCTGCCGGGCACCGTCGCGGGCGTCCCGGCGCTGATCGCCCGTACGGGCTACACGGGCGAGGACGGCTTCGAGCTGTTCGTGGCCCCGTCCGACGCCGAGAAGCTGTGGCAGGCGCTGACGGACGCGGGCGCGCCCGTCGGGCTCGTCCCCTGCGGCCTGTCCTGCCGCGACACGCTGCGCCTGGAGGCGGGCATGCCGTTGTACGGGCATGAGCTGACCACCTCGCTCACCCCCTTCGACGCGGGGCTCGGGCGGGTCGTGAAGTTCGAGAAGGAGGGGGACTTCGTGGGGCGTGCCGCGCTCCAGGAGGCCGCCTCCCGTGCCGAGGAGAACCCCCCGCGGGTACTCGTCGGGCTTGTCGCCGAGGGCCGTCGCGTACCGCGCGCCGGGTTCTCGGTCGTCGCCGACGGCAAGGTGATCGGCGAGGTCACCTCCGGCGCGCCCTCCCCGACGCTGGGCAAGCCGATCGCGATGGCGTACGTCGACGCCGCACATGCCGCGCCGGGCACGGCCGGGGTCGGCGTGGACATCCGGGGCAGCCATGAGCCGTACGAGGTCGTGGCGCTGCCGTTCTACAAGCGCCAGAAGTAGCTTCGGGGCCGAAAGGGCCCCGTTCAGCGCGCCCACGTGACGCACGCCGCTGTGTCACGTCTCGTATCCCAGGACCACTCGGTCATCCCGTTCATCCGCACTCCCCCGCGTACAGGAGAATTCAGGCCATGAGCAACCCCCAGCAGCTGCGCTACAGCAAGGAGCACGAGTGGCTGTCGGTCGCCGAGGACGGCGTCTCGACGGTCGGCATCACCGAGTTCGCGGCCAACGCGCTCGGCGATGTCGTCTACGCCCAGCTTCCGGAGGTCGGTGACACGGTGACCGCGGGCGAGACCTGCGGCGAACTGGAGTCGACCAAGTCCGTCAGCGACCTGTACGCGCCGGTCACCGGCGAGGTCGTGGAGGCCAACCAGGACGTGGTGGACGACCCGTCGCTGGTGAACTCCGCCCCCTTCGAGGGTGGCTGGCTGTTCAAGGTACGCATCGCGGAGGAGCCGGGCGACCTGCTCTCCGCGGACGAGTACACCGAGTTCTCCGGCTCTTAAGGACTTCTGACTGATGTCGCTTCTGAACACGCCCCTGCACGAGCTGGACCCGGACGTCGCCGCCGCCGTCGACGCCGAGCTGCACCGCCAGCAGTCCACCCTGGAGATGATCGCCTCGGAGAACTTCGCTCCGGTCGCGGTCATGGAGGCCCAGGGCTCGGTCCTGACCAACAAGTACGCCGAGGGCTACCCGGGCCGCCGCTACTACGGCGGCTGCGAGCACGTCGATGTGGTCGAGCAGATCGCCATCGACCGCGTCAAGGCGCTCTTCGGCGCCGAGCACGCGAACGTACAGCCCCACTCGGGCGCCCAGGCCAACGCGGCGGCGATGTTCGCGCTGCTGAAGCCGGGCGACACGATCATGGGTCTGAACCTCGCGCACGGCGGGCACCTGACCCACGGCATGAAGATCAACTTCTCCGGCAAGCTGTACAACGTGGTCGCATACCACGTGAACGATGAGACCGGTCAGGTCGACATGGACGAGGTCGAGCGCCTCGCCAAGGAGTCCAGGCCGCAGCTGATCGTGGCGGGCTGGTCGGCGTACCCGCGTCAGCTGGACTTCGCCGCGTTCCGCCGGATCGCGGACGAGGTCGGCGCGTACCTGATGGTCGACATGGCGCACTTCGCGGGCCTCGTGGCCGCGGGCCTGCACCCCAACCCGGTGCCGCACGCCCACGTGGTCACCACCACGACCCACAAGACGCTGGGCGGCCCGCGCGGTGGCGTGATCCTGTCCACCGCCGAGCTGGCCAAGAAGATCAACTCCGCGGTCTTCCCCGGCCAGCAGGGCGGTCCGCTGGAGCATGTGATCGCCGCGAAGGCCGTCTCCTTCAAGGTCGCCGCCTCCGACGACTTCAAGGAGCGCCAGCAGCGCACGCTGGACGGCGCGCGGATCCTGGCCGAGCGCCTGGTCCAGGACGACGTCAAGGCCGTGGGCGTGGACGTCCTGTCCGGCGGCACGGACGTGCACCTGGTCCTGGTCGACCTGCGCAACTCCGAGCTGGATGGCCAGCAGGCCGAGGACCGTCTCCACGAGGTCGGCATCACGGTCAACCGGAACGCGATCCCGAATGACCCGCGGCCCCCGATGGTGACCTCGGGCCTGCGCATCGGCACGCCCGCCCTCGCCACCCGCGGCTTCCAGGCCGAGGACTTCACCGAGGTCGCGGACATCATCGCCGAGGCGCTGAAGCCCTCGTACGACGCGGAGTCCCTCAAGACCCGGGTCTCCGCCCTGGCCGACAAGCACCCGCTGTACCCCGGCCTGAAGTAGTACAGAACCAGTTCCTGCGAAATTTCACTTTCGTACAGAAATTCGCACGGAACGTACGATTCACCAGGACGCCGCGCACACTGGAACCGGAGCCGTGCGCGGCGCCCGCCCCCATGCACCACCCCTGTTGTGAGGAGTCCCCGTGGCCATCTCGGTCTTCGACCTGTTCTCGATCGGCATAGGCCCGTCGAGCTCCCACACGGTGGGCCCGATGCGTGCGGCGCGCATGTTCGCCCGCCGGCTGCGCAACGAGGAGCTGCTGGCCTCGGTGGCCACGGTCCGGGCGGAGCTGTACGGCTCCCTGGGCGCGACCGGCCACGGCCACGGCACCCCCAAGGCGGTGCTGCTGGGCCTGGAGGGCGCGTCGCCGCGAACGGTGGACGTGGAGGGCGCCGACGACCGCGTGGAGCAGATCAAGTCGTCGGGCCGTCTCGCCCTGCTCGGCACGCACGAGATCGCCTTCTCCTTCGACGACGACCTGGTCCTGCACCGCCGCAAGGCCCTGCCGTACCACGCGAACGGCATGACGATCTTCGCGTACGACGCCTCCGGCGCACTCGTCCTGGAGAAGACGTACTACTCGGTCGGCGGCGGCTTCGTGGTCGACGACGACGCGGTGGGCGAGGACCGCATCAAGCTCGACGACACGGTGCTCAAGTATCCGTTCCGCACGGGCGACGAGCTGCTGCGCCTGACGAAGGAGACCGGCCTGTCGATCTCCGCCCTGATGCTGGAGAACGAGCGGGCCTGGCGCACCGAGGAGGAGATCCGCGAGGGGCTCCTCGCGATCTGGCGTGTGATGCAGGCGTGCGTCTCCCGGGGCATGTCCCGCGAGGGCATCCTGCCGGGCGGCCTCAAGGTCCGCCGCCGCGCCGCCGTCTCGGCCCGCCAGCTGCGGGCGGAGGGCGACCCGCTGGCCCACGCGATGGAGTGGATCACGCTCTACGCGATGGCGGTGAACGAGGAGAACGCGGCGGGCGGCCGGGTGGTCACGGCCCCCACCAACGGCGCCGCGGGCATCATCCCGGCGGTCCTCCACTACTACATCAACTTCATCCCGGGCGCGGACGAGGACGGCGTCGTGCGCTTCCTGCTCGCCGCCGGCGCCATCGGGATGCTCTTCAAGGAGAACGCCTCCATCTCCGGCGCCGAGGTCGGCTGCCAGGGCGAGGTCGGCTCGGCCTGCTCGATGGCCGCGGGCGCCCTCGCCGAGGTCCTCGGCGGCAGCCCCGAACAGGTCGAGAACGCCGCCGAGATCGGCATGGAACACAACCTCGGCCTCACCTGCGACCCGGTCGGCGGCCTCGTCCAGATCCCCTGCATCGAACGCAACGGCATGGCAGCGGTCAAGGCGGTCACCGCCGCCCGCATGGCCATGCGCGGCGACGGCTCCCACAAGGTCTCCCTCGACAAGGTCATCAAGACCATGAAGGAGACGGGCGCGGACATGAGCGTCAAGTACAAGGAGACGGCGCGGGGCGGGCTGGCGGTCAATATCATCGAGTGCTGAGGGGACGGGCCCCGACCTGAGCGTTCGCGTCTTTCAGCGCTGTCAGGGGCTTCCCTGCCTGCTCGGCGCAAAGTCCCCAAAATGCCCCTGGGGCAGGCGTGAAAGTCGCCGGGAATCCCACGGGACGTGCGCCTGGCCTGGGGGTTCGTGGCACTCTGTCCGCGCACGGCCGCTACCTGCGCCGAAGCGGACGCGGCGGGGTCAGCGAACTCCGGCGCATCGCAAGTGAGTTGGGTGCTCTCTCCATCCACCGCCTGGCCTCATCGCCCCTGGCCGGGAACACTTCGCCCTCAAGGACGGCCTGCTGCTCGCAAGGGAGCTGCGCTGCCGTATGTCCGGGTGAGGCCGTACCTGCCGAACGGCCTACCTGAGTGGCCTTCAGCAGGCGCGGGCCCCTCTTGCTGCATACCGTCACCAGAGGAACAGCTCCCGGTCTTGATCGTTCTGGGTCGGAGGAGTGAACCGAACCAGACGTTCGAAGACGAGCGGCACCGCCATCGGAGAAGGGTTCCGGGTGCCAAGGAGGTCGGCAATGGTGACGCGAGCTCCGCGGGTCCGCCGGACACGGAGAAGGACCCGTCGCACCGTCGGAGCCTGCGTGCTCGCCGCGGGGTGTGTCTTCACAAACTGCGTGCCGTCGGCCACGGCGAGTCCCCAAGGGGGCGCGTCCCGCCGGTGCGCGACGAAACCCTTCCCTCCATCGGAAAGCACTCCACCCCCGATCCTGTCGGGCAGCGATGTGTGGAGTTTCGTCTCCGAACCGGGCCTTCACCCCATGCGGGTGACCGTGACTGCGAACAGACCGGGAACGGCTCACGGAGACATCTTTGTCGCCCCGTTCAGCGCGGACCAGATGGTCGGCCAGACGGGGGCACTGGTCAACGACGACTCGGGTGATCCGGTCTGGTTCCGCCCACTGCCTTCCGCGAACCTCCAGAACGCCGACTTCAAGGTCCAGACCTATTACGACGGCCGCCGGGACCGGGGACAACCGGTGCTGACCTGGTGGCAGGGGACTCTCGCCCTTCCCCCGGCATATACGAACCTGCCGGCCGGTGCGCCGGAACCGGGCGGGTGCTACTACATCTACGACTCCCACTACCGCCTGCTCAAAACGGTCTTCGCGCATCACGGCTACTACCCGGACGAGCACGAATTCACCCTGACCCGCAGGGGCACCGCGCTGTTCATCGCCTCCAAACCGGTGCCCATGGATCTCACCCCCTATGGGGGTCCGAAGAACGGAGCCATCGAGAACAGCGAGGTCCAGGAGGTCGACCTCGCCACGGGGAGACTCCTCTACTCATGGAACGCGCTGGACCATATCGACCCGGCCGATTCCGAGGAGGCAGCCTCCAGCGCATCGTCGTCCGGCGGAGTGTGGGACGCCTTTCACATCAACTCCGTCGACGAGGGCCCTGACGGCCGGCTGCTGATCTCGGCCCGGAACATGTGGGCGATCTACGACGTCACCAAGAAGTCCGGGAAGGTCCGCTATCAGATCGGGGGAAAGAAAAGCGACTTCACCTTCGGTCCGAACGCGGACTTCTACTGGCAGCACGACGCCCGATTCCGGCCAGGAAACCGGATCAGCATGTTCGACGACGGCTGCTGCGACCTTCCCGACGGCGCCCCCGAACAGCGTTCGCACGGCCTGATCCTCAGCCTTGATTTCCGCAGCCACAAGGCGACGGCGGTCAAGACCTACTACCACCGGCCGCCGCTGGAGTCACCGACCCAGGGAAACACCCAGGCCCTCTCCAACGGCAACGAATTCATCGGGTGGGGCCAGAGCCCGTACTACTCGGAGTACGCGGGTGCAGGGAACACCGAGGGCAACGGTTCGAAGAACCTGCTCTACGACGCGAAACTGCCGGGCGCCGACATCTCCTACCGAGCCTTCCGCAACAAATGGATCGGCACGCCCTACTACCCACCGAGTGCGGCGGCACGGTCCCACGCCGGGCACAGCGTCGTCTACGCCTCCTGGAACGGCTCGACGCAGACCGCCGCATGGCAGGTACTCGCCGGATCCGACCCCAATTCCCTGTCGGTCGTCGTCAGACACGCCCCACGGTCCGGATTCGAGACCGCCGTCACCACGCCCGGACCAGGACCGTACTTCAAGGTCAGGGCGCTGGACGCGAAGGGCAGGGTCATCGGGGACTCCCGCGTGGTGAAACTCTCCGGCTGACCGGCGGCAGGGGGACCAGAGTGCTCCCTACCGCGACAGGTGTCCACTACGTACGCCGGGTGAAGGGCGGCGCCGAGACGCGTTCGCGCTTTTGGATGGGCGGGAAATACGTCGCCCCTCGCGCAGCGGCATCCAGCTGGCTGACGAGAACCTGGTCAACCGCCCGTATCGCTTCGTGACCGACGAGAACCTCCTGCGGCTCGACACCCTCCGCGCCAGTTGGGACCCCGACGGGCTGTTCGTGTCCTGGCTGGGTCGGCCCGAACTGCATACCGATGCCGCGGATACCGAGGAGAGCCCGGTAGCCGGCCCGAGGGAATGATCAAAGCGGAGGTCAACGGTCTCGGGGCGGGCGAGTCGGAGGAGCCGCTCGGCGAGCACCCACGGCATCTCCCGCCGGCCAACGCGAGGTGCCGCCCCGGGCAGGGCTCGGACTTCTCGGCCCGGCGGACGACCGGGAGAAGGTTCCATGTCCGGGCCGGTGTTCGAGGGTGCGGTGGAGGAAGTGGGGGCATTTGAAAAGAAGTAGGCCCCTGCACGTATCAGGCAGAACGTACGTGTACATCCCCCCCACGCACGGAGGAGTCGCCCATGCTGCGCGGCATCGACGTAAGCGCCTATCAGTCGTCCTCTTTCTCCACCGACGGTCTCTCCTTCGTCTTCGTCAAGGCGACGGAGGGCCATACGTACGTCAATCCGAAACTCACCGCCCAGGTGAAGACAGCCCGGGACGCCGGGTGCGTGGTCGGGTTCTACCACTTCCTGTGGCCCGGCGACATCACCGCGCAGGCCGAGTACTTCGTCGGCAAGGCCCCCGAGAAGGCCGGAGACCTGCTCGCCGTCGACTGGGAGGCCACCGGTGACGGCACGCACGCGAGCAACGCCGAGAAGGACCGTTTCATCCGGATGGTGAAGGAGCTTCGGCCGAACCACCGGGTCCTCCTCTACACCAACCGCAACTACTGGCTCACCGTCGACACCACCTCGTACGCCGGAGACGGCCTGTGGATCGCCGACTACGTGACCGCGGGCAAGCCCCGTATCAAGGCCTCGTGGCGATTCCACCAGTACACCGACGAGCCCCTGGACAGGGACGTCGCGAACTTCGGCAGCAAGGCCGCGCTGAAGGAGTGGGCGACGGGGGGCTGACGGGCCGCCGGATCCGGCCCGGAAGCCGGGGTGGGAGAAGTCCGGCTGACCCATGAGTTCTCCTGACGCGTAGGCTCTGACCTGCGGCTCGGCGGAAGTCGCAGGAGAGAGGGGAGCTCTCGCACATGGGTGGGACGGTCACCACGGTCAGCAGTAACGGGACGTATTCCTTCACCAAGCCGAACCGGGAGAGCATCACGCTGCTCGCCGGGCTCGGGGTGGAGGGTGATGTGCACGCGGGTACCACCGTGAAGCACCGGTTCCGGATGGCGAAGGACCCGTCGCAGGTGAATCTGCGTCAGGTGCACCTCATGCACGAGGAGCTGTTCGACGAGCTGCGCGAGAGCGGCTTCACCGTCGCTCCCGGGGAGCTCGGGGAGAACGTCACCACCCGGGGTGTCGATCTGCTGGGGCTGCCGGTGGGCACGCTGCTGCGTCTCGGGGACGCGGCCGTCGTGGAGATCACCGGCCTGCGCAATCCCTGCGCACAGATCGACGACTTCCAGAAGGGGCTGCTCAAGCAGGTCGTCGGGAGGGACGAGGACGGCGGCGGAGTCGTCTACAAGTCGGGGGTCATGGGCGTCGTGCGGGAAGGCGGCGTGGTGCGGCCCGGGGACCCCGTCGAGGTCGAGTTGCCGGTCGGGCCGCACCTTCCGTTGCGGATCGTGTGACGTTACGCGCGGAAGTCCGCGGAGCGCTCCCGGGGCGCCTGGGCCAGCGCCTTGGTGACCTCGTCCACGCCCTCCTGAAGGCCGTAGACCGGGGTGCCGGGCTGCTGGCGCCAGGAGTCGTCGAGGCCGCCCGTGTCGACCGTGTCGAAGCCGAGTTCGTCGATGAGCTCACGTACGACCCGCTTGGCGGCCTCGTCGTCACCGGCCACCGGCAGCGCCAGTCGGTCGGGGGCGCCGGCCGGGCGGTGCCGGTCCAAAATGTCCTGGGCGTACGTGCCGTTGAACGCCTTGACGACGGTGTGGCCGATCTGCCGGGCCGTCCAGCCGCTCTCGGTCAGACCCTCGTCCTCGATCGCTGCGATCCTGCCGTCGCGCTGCTGGGGGTAGTAGTTGCCGGTGTCGATGACGGCGACGCCCTTCGCGGCTTGGTCAAAGAGCCCGTCCGGCAGGTTCGGAACCGCCTTCAGGGGAACCGTGACGACGACGACCTCGGCGCCGCGCGCCGCGTCCTCGACCTTGACGGGGGTCGCACCGGTCTCCTCGGCGAGCGCGGTGAGGGTCCCAGGACCGCGGGAGTTCGCGACGGAGACGTCGTGTCCGAGGGCGGTGAGCCGCCGGGTGAGGTTGCCGCCGATGTTGCCCGCGCCGATGATGCCGATCTTCATGATGGACAGGTCCTTCCGGGATTGACGCCACTGGACTGACGGAGATCGGCAACCCCGGTGCACGCCCACCTATTCCGGGACGTACGGCGTTCGGGTGCCCGCCGTCCGCGCCGAGGCCCGGGGCGCCGTCGGGCCAGTACCGCGAGCAGGCCCCTCAGGGCCGCCGCAACAGGGCGAGCGTCTCCTCCAGCTCCCCTCGGAGCACCGTCCCCGCCGTCTCCGCGTCCCCGTCCGCGACGGCCCGTACCAGCGCCGCGTGGGCGTCGTCGCCCGTGTTGGGGTCGTGCTCCCGCATCCCCACCAGATCCAGCATCTCGATCAGGCCCTCCCGCAGCGCGGGCACGAACTCCCTGAAGAGGTCGGCGAGTACGGGGTTGTGGACGGCGGCGACCACGGCCGCGTGCAGCGCGATGTCGGCGTCGACGAAGGCCGCGTCGTCCCCGGCGGACGCGGCGCGGCGGCCGGCCAGCGCGGTGACGTCCTCCGGTGTGCGGCGGGCGGCGGCGAGTCGGGCCGCCTGCACCTCCACCAGCTGGGCCCTCGTCATCGCGGACCAGCTCTCCGACCCACCCGAGGTGGAGGACATCCCCGCCCTGGAGGCCGCGATCACCCGGCACGCGAGCAAGAACCGCGCCGACGCCGACAACGCCTGGAGAGCGGCCACGCTTGCAGCGACCGTGGTGCGGTCAAGGCCGTTCGCCTGCCGTAACGAGGAAGTGGCGGCCCTGTACGCGTACGCCTTCATGGTGCACGCCGGCGAACCGCTCGCCGTCGAGGCCGGGCACCTCGCGGGCATGCTGGTGCGGGTTTCAATCACCGAGATCAGCATCGACATGCCGGCAGCCTTCCTGCGCACCGCGCGCACGGCATGACGAAGGGGCGCCCGCCGGATGGTCGGCGGGCGCCCCTGTGCCCGGGTCACCTGTTCAGGGCCCGGGTCACTTGTTCAGGTGGGTCCAGAACTCGTCGAACGAGAGGACCTTGTCCCCGTTGAGGTCGCGGGTGGCGATGATGGCCTCCGCCACCGAGTCGGTGACGTTCCAGTCGCCGCCCTGGGCGAGGGCGCTCTTGAACTCGGCCGCGGTGATGAAACCGTCACCGTCCGTATCGATCCGCTCGAACTGCTTGCGTGCTTCCTCGATGTCCGCCACCGATCCGCCCCTTCGTAGTGCATTACAGCTGTGTTGACGGAGGTCAGATTAACGGTCCGCGCCGGCCCTCAGTGCGGCGACCACCCAGCCGAACTCCTCCCGGTGCGCGGACGGGGTCCCCGCGCCCTTCACCGTGGACACCAACTCCCGGTACCGGGCGAGCCGCTCATTGGACGCCGACTCCATGCGGCACCGAGGGCTGGGCCGGGCCCTGGTGACGGCGGCCCGGCAGCTCGCCACGGAGCCGCTGTGGGCCCAGGTCGCGCCGGGGAACGCCCGCAGCATGCGGGCGTTCCAGGCAGCCGGTTACCGTCCCGTGGGCTCGGAGGCGCTGCTCATCGCCGGGTAGGCGCCAGTGCCATTACTCGTAGTACGGGTTGCTCTCGCAGTCGCTCATGATCTCGGTCTTGGTCTTCTTGTCGACCGGGCAGACGCCGATGATGTACTGGCGCGCGATACCGCCGGGGAAGGCGACCTCGACCTGGTCGGCCCACTTGTGGGTGTCACCGATGGTCTTGTTGACGTCTACGCCACCGGGCGCGTCGATGTAGTAGTTGAAGCCCGACTTGTACCAGGTCTTGTACAGGTCGTGGTCGTACATCGTCGACACGTACGGCGAGGGCTGGTTGACCAGGACGTACTGCTCGATGTCGTACTGCCCGTCGATGACGTCCTTGGGATTGAAGCCCTGCTCGAAGACGGTGGCGGGGCCCCGGCTGTCGCTGCGGTACAGCGTGCCGCAGGTCTTGCGCCAGACCGGCTCGGGGGTGAAGCGCTAGACCTGCACACGGTGGTCGGCGGCGGCCCGACGCCGCAGGCGAGTTGTGATCACGGGGAGCACGATCTCGGTTCTGCGGCGGCGGGCCGGGCATCTTCACCCGTACGGCGGCGTGTCACCGCCTTCGGGTCAGCCATGCCTGGATCAGCGGAAGATACCGGTGTGGCCGAGCGAGTAGCGGCCCGGCTGGGGGTAGACGGCCAGTCCGTGGGGACCGCTGCCGACCGGGATGCGCGCCAGTTGGGCGCCGGTGCGGGTGTCGATGGCGTACACCTCGGAGTTGTAGCGACCCGACAGCCACAGGACCTTGCCGTCGGCCGAGACGCCGCCCATGTCGGGGCTGCCGCCGTGCGGCAGGCGCCACTTCTTGGTCAGCCTGTTCTGGGTGAAGTCGAAGACGGAGATGGTGCCCTCGCCCCGGTTGGAGATGTACATCTCGCGCGAGTCGCGGCTGACGTACAGCCCGTGGCAGCCCTTGCCGGTCGGGAGGAAGGACGGCTTCGTGAACTTGTCCCCGTCGAGGATCCACACGCCGTTGGTCACCATGTCGGCGATGTAGAACCGCTTGCCGTCGGGGGAGATCTTGACATCCTGCGGCATCGCGCCGCGGAAGGGCAGCTTCTCCTGGGCGACCACCTTCATCCGCTCGGTGTCGACCTTCAGCAGCTCGCCGCTGAACTCGCAGGAGACGATGAAGTAGCGGCCGTCCAGGGAGAAGTCGGCGTGGTTGACGCCGTAACAGGTGACCGGCTCGGTCTTCACGGTCTTCATGGTGTGCGCGTCGCGGAAGACCAGCTCGCGGTCGAGGGAGGCCATGACGATCGCGTACTTGCCGTTGGGCGTGAAGTACAGGTTGTACGGGTCGTGTACGTCGACGGTCTTGCCCGCCTTGCCGGTCCTCGGGTCGATGGGGGTGAGGGTGTTGCCCCGGTCGTTGTTGACCCAGAGCGTCTTCATGTCCCAGGAGGGGACGACGTGCTGGGGCTGGGTGCCGACCCGGATCGTCTCGATGACCTCGTACGTCTTCGGGTCGATCACGGAGACCGTGTTGGAGTTGGTGTTGGGGACGTACACGCGGGACGGGAAGTCCTTGACGACCGGCGAGAGCTTGTTCGGCCGGTCGGCGGCGTAGAGGTCCGTCGGGTCGAGCACGGGCGGCATGCCGGGCAGGCCGTCGACCTGCTTCGGCTGGGCCGGTTTGACGGCGGCCTGGGTGCCGACGGCCTCGTGCGCGGTGTTCTTGGACTCGCTGTCGCAGCCCGGAAGTACGGCGAGTGCGGCGAGTACCGCGCCCGCGAGCAGGGCGCGCTTCGTGAGGTTCCGGTTGCGGTGCATCAGTTCAGCAGCTCCGTGGTGGTGACCGCGCGCAGACCGCGGCGGCCGAGTTCTTCCAGGACGGCGGGGAGCGCGGCGACCGTGTCCGCGTACCCGAAGTGCAGGCTCACCACGGATCCGTCGCGGACCCCGCCGATGACCTGGCGGGTGACGGCGGGGGCGCCCGGCGAGGTGTAGTCGAGCGAGTCGACGTCGTAGGAGAGGACGTGCGGGTAGCCCACACGGCGGGCCACGCCCGCCACGAGGGCGGAGGCGCTAGGGGTGCGGGAGGGCCTGAACCAGGTGCCGATGGACCCGGTCAGCCGTCGCAGCCGGTCCGCGCAGCCCCGGATCTCGGCCTCCGCGTCCGCCTCGGACATCGCGTTGATGTCGAGGTGGCGCAGGGTGTGGTTGCCGAGGTCGTGGCCGCCGTCGAGGATGCGGCGGGCGATGCCGGGGTGCTCGTCGAGCCAACTGCCCACCGCGAGCACGGTGACCCGGGCGCCGGCCTTCTCCGCCTCGCCGAGCAGTGCCTTGGCGACGGCCGGGTCGCCCTGGCCGTGGAAGGTGAGGGCGACCCGGGGACGGTCGCGGGGGCCGTGGGTGATCTCGGCGGGCTGCTGCGGGAAGCGGCGGGGCGCGGGCGCGGCGGCGGGCTTGGCGGAGGGGTTCGCGGAGGAGGCCGCGGCCGGGTTCGCGGAGGGAGAGACGGACGTGCGGGACGCGGCGACCGGGTGTGCGACGACGCCGGTCGCGGAACACCCCGCGGCGAGTGTCCCGGCGGCGAGCGCGACACCCGACCGCAGCGCCGCACGCCGATCCGGAACCGTACGAGGCTCCGGCGCCGCACGCGCGACGCTTCCGTCGGGGCTTCCGTCGGGGGACGGCTGAGGGGGACGAGCGGGCGTGATCACCCGCACCATTTAAGGGTGTAATGGTAAGAAAACGTGCGATTCGTCCGATTGGCGGGGGTGCGGGTCGCGGTGCGGGCCCCGGGGGCGAGCGGTCAGCGGTCGGCGACGCGCATCTCGAACCAGGTGGTCTTGCCGCGGGGCAGGAGGTCGACTCCCCAGCGGTCGGAGAGCTTGTCGACGAGAAAGAGACCGCGGCCGCTCAGGTCCATCTCCTGGACCGGCATCAGACAGGGAAGACCGCGGGAGGGGTCACGGACCTCGACGCGGATCCAGCCCCGGCGGCGCCGCATCCGGAGTCCGAAGACGCGGGCGCCCGTGTGCCGTACGGCATTGCCGACGAGTTCGGACACCAGTAACACGGCGTCCTCGGTCATCTTCGGGGAGAGCCCCCAGTGACGCAGGACGATGACCTGGGTGAGCCGCCGCGCGGTGGCGGCGGACTCGGGGCGGGACGGCAGCGGGACCTCGCCCTCCGTCGGATTGCCGAACAACTCGAGCGCCTTGAGCGCCCGCTCGTCCTCGACCGCAGGCGACCAGCGCGCCGCGGTCGCACTCCCGTGCCGCCGCGGCTGTTCGATACCCTCCAGCCCCGCCATGCCCCCCATCATGGCCGCCCAGAGCCCGCTTCGGGGCCGTTCCGGAGGAATACGCCCCCCGGAACCGCCCATTCCACCACATCCGATCGGCATATGCCCACGGCAGTTCAGGGCCTATCAAGGCCCATCCGACCTGCCGGAATGACCTGGTTGGCGGCAATCGCCATTCGCTCCCGACAAGGCAAGCTTAAGGTTCCCTTAAGGCTGGCATAAACCAGCCCTTCGGGGGACACCGGAGAGGACATCGCGTCAACTGCAAGTGGATCAGCGGAACTTGGAGAGTGAGTTTCGCGGCACCACGGGGGCTCCGGCGGTGATTTTGAGAACCGGTGATTCTGAGAATCGGCGCCCCGGGAAAGCGGCGGAAACGGCGGATCAGAGGAACTTCGCCCTCCCCGGCCCCTCCTCCACGAAGCTGCGCATGCCGCGCTCGCGGTCCTCGGTCGCGAACAGCCCCGCGAACCAGTTCCGTTCAATCGCGAGCCCCGTCTCGAGATCGGTCTCCAGACCCACGTCGATGGACTCCTTGGCGGCGCGCAGCGCGAGTGCGGGACCTTGCGCCAGCTTCGCGGCCCACGCGTGTGCCTGGGCGTACACCTCGTCGGCCGGGACGACCCGGTCCACAAGACCGAGCGACAGCGCCTCGTCGGCCTTCACCATCCGCCCCGTGAAGATGAGGTCCTTCGCCTTGGAGGGACCGATCAGGCGGGACAGGCGCTGGGTGCCGCCGGCGCCGGGGATCAGGCCCAGCAGGATCTCCGGCTGGCCGAGCTTGGCGTTGTCCGCGGCGATACGGAAGTCCGCGCAGAGCGCCAACTCGCAGCCACCGCCCAGCGCGTAGCCGGTGACGGCGGCGACGACCGGCTTGGGGATGCGGGCCACGGCGCTGAAGGAGTCCTGCAGGCCACGGGACCGCACGACCATCGCCGCGTGGTCCATGGCCTGCATCTCCTTGATGTCCGCGCCCGCCGCGAACACCTTCTCGCCGCCGTAGATGACCACGGCGCGCACGTCCTCGCGGCGTGTGGCCTCCTCGGCGAGCTCCTTGAGCCGGTCTTGTGTGGCGACGTCCAGCGCGTTCATGGGCGGGCGGTCCAGGCGGAGGGTGCCGACGCCTTCGGCCACTTCGAGATGCACAGTCATGAGGGCACCGTATCGGGGGGTCTGGGGGGTTGTCCCCCGGGGCAAGTGCAGCATGGGGACCAACGACAACGGGCCCGGTGTGCTCGGTCACAAAGGTGACCTGGCGCAGCGGGCCCGTCGAGGCGGAACGATCAGGCGGTCCAGGCCGACCAGGACATGTTCCAGCCGTTGAGGCCGTTGTCCGGAGCGACCGTCTTGTCGTGGGAGTTCTTCACGATCACCACGTCACCGGTGATGGAGTGGTCGAAGAACCAGGCCGCGGGCGCACTGCGGTCGCCGCCGCCGCGCACGTCGCGCAGGCCCACGCAGCCGTGGCTGGCGTTGTAGTTGCCGAAGGCGTCGCCGCCCCAGTAGTTGCCGTGGATGAAGGTGCCCGAGTCGGTCAGGCGCTGGGCGTCGGGCACGTCCTTGATGTCGTACTCGCCGCCGTAGCCGACCGTCTCACCGTTCATACGGGTCACCCGGAGCTGCTCGCTGATGACCATCTGGCCGTTCCACGTGTCGTAGCCCGGCTTGCCCGTGGTGATCGGGATGGTCTTGATGACCTTGCCGTCGCGCTTGATGACCATCTTGTGGGTCTTGGCGTCGACCGTGGAGACCTGGCTGCGGCCGATCGTGAAGGACACGGTCTTGGCCTGCTTGCCGTAGACCCCGGGCCGGCCCTCGACGCCGTCGAGGTTGAGGGTGACGGTGACCTTCGTACCGGACTTCCAGTACTGCTCGGGGCGGAAGTCGAGGCGGTCGTTGCCGAACCAGTGGCCCTGGACGTCGACGGCCGGCTCGGTCTTGATCTTGATGGCCTTCTCGACGGCGTCCGGGTGTGTGATGCCCCGGGTGAAGCGGACCGAGAAGGGCATGCCGACGCCGACCTTGGAACCGTCCTCGGGAGTGAACATACCGACGAAGGTGTTCTTCGGGGTCAGCGTGGTGAAGGCGGACTCCTCGGCGGCCTCACGGCCGTCGGTGTCCTTGGCCACCGCGTGAACCTTGTACTTGGTGGCGGAGGCGAGGTGGGTCGAGGGCGTCCAGGTGGCACCCCCGCCGGATATCGCGCCGTCGACCGCGTTGCCCTTGCCGTCCTTGACCGTGACCTCGGTCAGCTTGCCCTTGGCCGCGGTGACCTTGAGGGCCCCGCTGGTGGCCACGCCGTTCGTGCCGTCCTTCGGGGCTATGGTCACCACGGCCTGCGAGACCTTGGTGTCGGCCTTGGCGGAGCTTCCCGTGCTCTTGCCCTTGCCGTTCCCGGAGTCCGAGTCCCCTCCCCCACCGCACGCGGTCACGGCGAGCAGCAGCACGCCCAGCAGCAGCGCCAGGATTCCCTTGCTCCCCCGGCTTCCCCGTGCCCGCGTTCCAACCGACGCCCCCGATATCGGTCGCCCGTTCAAGTCTGTTCTCCCCTCGCACGGCCTGATCAGGCCCGCACCCCAGCGCGTCACCGCGCGTATCGCGCTAATTAATCACACGGCTCTGAGAGATGGCTCCCCGGGATTGTCACCGTTCAGTCCCAAGTTCGGCCGTGTGGGGGCGCGCTGGAGTCCCCTGCCCTACGGCGCGTGCGTGCGCCTCTTCGGGCTACTTCGCCGCGCCGCCCGCCTTCCACTCCTTCCAGCCCATGTTCCAGCCTCCGAGGCCGTTGTCGGGAGCGACTTCCTTGTCGGCGCTGTTGACGATCTCGATGACGTCGCCGATGAGACTGCGGTCGAAGAACCAGCCCGCGGGGGTGTCGGAGCTGCCGCCCTTCACGTCCTCGAGACCGACGCAGCCGTGGCTGACGTTGCTGTTGCCGAAGACGCCCGAGGCCCAGTAGTTGCCGTGCACGAAGGTCCCGGAGTCGGTGAGTCGCATCGCGTGCGGGACGTCCGGGATGTCGTACTCGCCGCCGAAGCCGACCGTGCGGCTGTTCATCCGGGTCACCTCCAGCATCTCCATGACGACCATCTTCCCGTTGTACGTCGTCCTCTTGGGGGCGCCCGCCGTGATCGGCACCGTGGCGAGGAGGTCGCCGTCGCGGCGTACCTCCATGGTGTGCGCGGCGGCGTCGACCAGCGAGACCTGGCTGCGTCCGATGGTGAACGAGAAGGTCCTGTACTGGAGTCCGTAGACGCCCTTCGCCCCCTCGACATCGCGCAGCCGCAGCCCGACGGTGACCTTCGTGCCCGGCTTCCAGTACTTCTCGGGCCGGAAGTCGAGGCGGCTCTTGCCGAACCAGTGCGGGCGGACCTCCACCGCGGGGCTGGCCTCGATGTGGATCGCGCGCTCGACGGCGGACCGGTTCTCGATCTCCCGGTTGAACGAGAGGGAGACGATCATGCCGGTGCCGACGGTGGAGCGGTTCTCCGGCGTCACGTATCCGATGAACCGCTCCTCGGGGACGTACGTCGTGAATGTCGTGTGCCGCGCCGAGCGCCGCCCCTGCCCGTCGAGGGCCACCACGTCCACGGCGTACTTGGCGGCCAGCGCGAGCCGCGGGTCGTCGGGCGCCCAGGTCAGGCCGTCGGCGGAGATGTGCCCGGGCACCGCGGACTCCTGCGCGTCCTGGTCCTTGACGACCTGCACGGACTCCAGACGCCCGTCGGGCACCCGGACCCGCAGCGCCTGCCGCGAGCGTACGCCCTTGCTGTTGTCGTCGGGAGAGATCCGGATGACGTCCTCGGCGGCGGGGGGTTTGCCAAGCACCTCCTCCATCCCGTGCGAGGTGCAGCCGGCGGCTCCGGCGAGCAGGCCGGCCCAGGTCAGTACGGCGGCCAGTGCGGCCCCTGCGTGCCGCGCGCGTGTCTGTTCGTGCTTCACAGCGGGCCCAACGAGTGTGCACCTCTGGGGAAACGTGAGTGCGAGCCAAGCGCTGGGCAGAACAGTGGGGAGGACGACGCGAGGGGGAGCCGCAGCGGGGACACTGCGCGCTTCCCTACGGGCCGTCCACCGAGCCGCAGGAGGCTGAACGGTGTCGAGCGCAGCCGAGCAGGAGGCAGTGCCGGAGGGGCGGGCCACGGGCGAGAAGCTGCCCGCGCAGTCATCCCCCGTGCTGAACGGCGCCCAGCGGGCGCCGTCGCCCGCCGTGTCCGTGTGGCCGGGCGCCCCGACCCCGCTCGGAGCGCGCTTCCGCGTCGGCCCCGACGGCGCGGCGGGCACCAACTTCGCCCTGTGGGCGGGCGGGGCGGAGGCCGTCGACCTCTGTCTCTTCGACGAGCGGGACGGCGAGGTCCACGAGACACGCGTACCGCTCACCGAGCTGACCCACGAGATCTGGCACGGCTTCGTCCCCGGCGTGCTGCCCGGCCGCCGCTACGGCTACCGCGTGCACGGCCGCTGGGACCCGTGGACCGGCGCCCGCTGGAACCCGGCGAAGCTGCTCCTCGACCCGTACGCCCGTGCGGTGGACGGCGACTTCAGTCTGCCGCCCGAGGTGTACGGGCATGTCCGGGACTGGCCCCAGCAGCAGGTCGCGGACACCGTGCGCGACGACCGGGACTCGGCGCCGTACGTCCCCAAGGGTGTCGTCGTCCACGATGACGACGACTGGTCGGACGACCACCGCCCGAAGACGCCGTGGGCGGACTCGGTGATCTACGAGCTGCACGTACGCGGCTTCACGCGGCTGCACCCCGGGATCCCGGAGGAACTGCGCGGCACCTACGCCGGGCTGGCCCACCCGGCGGCGATCGAGCACCTGGTCGGGCTGGGCGTCACGGCCGTGGAACTCCTGCCCGTCCATCAGTTCGCCCACGAGGACCATCTCCTGCGGCGCGGAATGAAGAACTACTGGGGCTACAACTCGATCGGCTACTTCGCCCCGCACGCGGGCTACGCGTCCTCCGGGACGACGGGACAGCAGGTCGGCGAGTTCAAACGCATGGTGCGGGCGCTGCACGCCGCCGGCATCGAGGTGATCCTCGACGTGGTCTACAACCACACGGCGGAGGCCGGCGAGCTGGGCCCGATGCTGTCCCTTCGCGGCATCGACAACCGGGGCTACTACCGGCTCCAGTCGGACGCCCGCCGGTACGCCGACTACACGGGCTGCGGCAACACCCTGCACGTGGTCCAGCCGCACGTCCTGCGCCTGATCACGGACTCGCTGCGGTACTGGGTGACGGAGATGGGGGTGGACGGCTTCCGCTTCGACCTGGCGGCGGCGCTGGCCCGCTCCATGCACGACGTCGACATGCTCTCCCCCTTCCTCGCGGTCATCGCCCAGGACCCGGTCCTGCGCCGGGTGAAGCTGATCGCCGAACCCTGGGACGTCGGTTCCGGCGGCTACCAGGTCGGCGCCTTCCCACCCCTGTGGACGGAGTGGAACGACCGCTATCGCAACGCGGTCCGGGACTTCTGGCGGGGCGCACTGCCGGACGTACGGGACCTGGGGTACCGCCTCTCGGGGTCGAGCGACCTGTACGCGTGGGGCGGACGGCGCCCCTACGCCTCGGTGAACTTCGTGACCGCCCACGACGGCTTCACGCTGCGCGACCTCGTCTCCTACGAGCGCAAGCACAACGAGGCCAACGGGGAGGGCAACCGGGACGGCACGAACGACAACCGGGCCTGGAACTGCGGGGCGGAGGGGGAGACGGACGAGGAGCGGGTACGGGGGCTGCGGCGCCGCCAGTTGCGGAACCTGCTGACGACGCTACTGCTGTCCACCGGGGTGCCGATGCTCGTCGCGGGGGACGAGTTCGGGCGCACCCAGCGCGGCAACAACAACGCGTACTGCCAGGACAACGAGATCAGCTGGGTCGACTGGAGCCTGCTCGACGAACCGGGCTGGCGTGCCCTGTTCGACCTCACCTCCCGTCTGATCGCGCTGCGGCACCGGCATCCCGTGCTGCGGCGCCGCGCGTTCTTCTCCGGCCGGGCGCACTCCGTCGACGGGCTGCGGGACCTGGCGTGGTTCACCCCGCGCGGGACGGAGATGACGGAACGGGACTGGTACGCGCCGGCCGGGACGCTCGGGATGTACCTCTCCGGCCGGGACATCCCCGGACGCGATGCCCGCGGAGCGCCGGTCGTGGACGACAGCTTCCTCGCGGTGCTGCACGCCGGGGACCGTCCGGTGAGCTTCGTCCTGCCGGGGCCCCCGTGGGCCTCGCGCTACGAACTCGTGGTCGACACCTCGGCGGAGGATCAGGCACGGGCGCCGGGTGTGGTCCATCGGGCGGGCGGCACGGTCACCGTGCCGGCGCGGGCGGTGTTGTTGCTACGGGTGGTGGGCTGAGGCTTTCAGGGGCGCGGGGCTGTGACATTTGCGGCTCCGCCGCGTGGGCGCGGCCGGCCCCCACCGGGCCGCAGGCAACGGACTCGGGAACACGCGGGGATTCGGGGCGAAGCTCCGCCTCAGGTGGCGTCAGCCCAGGATGCCTCGGTCGTAGGCGACCGCCACCGCCGCCGCGCGTTCGTTGACGCCCAGCTTGGCGTACAGGTGGGTGAGGTGGGTCTTGACCGTGGCCTCGCTGATGAACAGGACGCGGGCGATCTCACGGTTCGAGGTGCCCTTGGCCACCAGGGCCAGTACCTCTCGCTCGCGGGCCGAGAGGGAGTCCTGGGTCGAGGCGGGCGCGCGGACCGCCGAGATCAGGCGGGAGGCGACCGCCGGCGAGAGCACCGTACGGCCCTGCGCCGCCGCGCGCACGGCGGTGAAGAGCTCCTCCCGCGGGGCGTCCTTCAGCAGATAGCCCGTCGCGCCCGCCTCGATCGCGGGGAGGGTGTCGGAGTCGGTGTCGTAGGTGGTGAGGACGAGCACCTTGGCGCGGGCGCCGCGGCGGGTGAGTTCCGCGATGGCCTCGACTCCGTTGCCGCCGGGCATGCGGAGGTCCATCAGGACGACGTCCGGGTCGAGGGAGGTGGCGAGGGCGACGGCCTCGACTCCGTTCGCGGCCTCGCAGAGGACCGTGAATCCCGGCGCGGACTCGAACATGCCGCGCAGACCGTCCCGTACGACGGGATGGTCGTCGACGATCAGCAGGGTGATCACAGCGTCATCGGTCACGTCATCGGTCATCGCGGACCAACGGTACGCGAGCCGAGACCGCCGTGCCGTGCCCCGGCTCGGCCTCGATGGTGAGGGTGCCGGCGATGCGTTCGGCGCGGGCGCGCATACCGTCGAGGCCGAAGCCGCCGGCGCGAGTGCGCTCGGGAAGCGCCAGAGGGTCGAAGCCCTGTCCGTCGTCGCGGATGTCGAGGATGACCTCGTCGCCCAGGAAGGAGAGGGTGACGCCGAGGCGGGTGGCGTGCGCGTGCCGGGCGGCGTTGGACAGGGCCTCCTGGACGATCCGGAGGAGGGTCGCCGCGATCTCCTCGTGGAGTTGCTCGGCCGTGCCCGTCACGGTGAACTCGGCACGTATGCCGGTTCGTTCGGCCCATTCGGCCACCGTCTTCTTCAGCGCCTCCGGCAGACCGTCGTCCGCCAGCGCCATCGGAGCCAGGTTGTGCACGGAGCGGCGGGCCTCGCCGAGGCTGTGTCTGGCGAGCCCGGAGGCGCGTTCGAGGTGGGTGCGGGCCGTGGTCAAGTCGGGTGCACTGGCTACTACCTGGAGCTGGGCGATGATGCCTGTCAGGCCTTGGGCGATCGTGTCGTGGATCTCGGCGGCCAGTCGACGGCGCTCGTCGGCGACCCCGGCTTCCCTTGCCTGGACGACGAGTTGGGCGTGCAGGGCGGCGTTCTCGTCGAGGGCCTGTTGCAGGGCGGCGTTGGTGCGTTCGAGTTCGGTGATGGTCTCGGTGCGCTCGCGGGAGCGCTGCGCCTCCTGCTGCTGCAGATGGGCGACCACCATCTGCAGGCCGGAGTTGGCGACCAGGAGCGCGGCGAAGAGGATCCACTGGACGCCGCTCCCGAACGGCAGCCCGCCGGCCTGCGCACTGGCCACGGTGACCGCGCTCGCGAACAGGCCGAGCCGCTGCCACCTGCCCGGGATCAGCTCGTCGGCGTCCATGTAACCGGCGGCGGCGTAGAACGCGAAGAACGGCTCGATCCACGTGAGGGCGAAGCCGATGGCCCAGCGGACGACGTAGTACGCCGTCCCCACCCGGGACGGGATCCGGCCACGGCCGGCCCGGCGGGAGCGGGTGCCGTGCCACCACAGCTGGAGGACGACCGCGGCGACGATCAGGGCCCAAGCGGCGTACCACTCGGCGGAACGGCCGAACAGGCGGCCGACGGAGGCGAACGCGAGGACGACACTGATGCCGAGCAGCCCGTACGGCCCCCAGGTGTGCAACTGCTCCCAGCGCCGCTCGATCTGCCGGTCCTTGACGGTCATCTCCCCAGTCTGCACGGCCCCTCTCCTACTCCCAGCGGAACCAGCGAGAGGCACTCGCCGTCAGCAGCACGGTCCAGGCCACCAGCACACCCAGGTGCGCCCAGCCCGGCCAGTCCCCCGCCGCCGCCCTGTTCAGGGCCTGCGCGGCGGCGCCGAACGGGGTGTAGCCGACGATCCGGGCGAGCAGGTCCGGCATGGCCTGCACCGGGATCCACACGCCCGCGCAGAACATCATCGGGAAGAACACGGCCGACCCGATCGCACCCGCGATCTTCGTCGTCCGGGACAGCGCGGAGACCACCGCGCCCAGCGCGAGCGCGGCCAGGATCGCGAGGAGCAGGGCGAGGAGATAGCCGTACGGCTGCTCGGGCAGTCGTACGTCGAAGGCCAGCCGGCCGACGATCAGCGCGCACAGGGCGGAGGCCAGGGCCGCCGCGCCGTACACCAGCATCTGCGCGGACAGCAGGGCGGACGGCCGTACCGGAGTGGTGGACATGCGGCGCAGGATGCCGCGCTCGCGGTAGCCGGTGATGTTCTGCGGCATCGCCTGCAGCGCGCCGACGATCATGCCGAGCAGCACGGCGACCGGGACGTAGACGTCGACGGTGCGCAGGCCGCCCAGGTCTGCCTGGTGGTGGCGGAAGGACGGGATGGAGCCCAGGATCACCAGGAGGAGGGTGGGGAACGCCAAGATCCAGAAGAGGGCGCCCGGTTCGCGGCGGAAGAGGCGCAACTCGGTGCGCAGGACGGCGGTGTTCATGCGGTGACCTCCGTCAGGTCCAGGAACGCGTCGTCCAACGTGGCGTCGGATACGCGGAGTTGGTGGGCGGTGATGTGGTTGCGGGCGAGCAGCGTGATGACCGCGTTGACGGTCTCGTCGGTGCCGGACAGCGTGATCCGGCCGTCCTTGTGCTCGACCGACGCGAGCGCGGGCAGCGCGTTCAGGTCACCCTCGTCCAGCGGCGCGGACGGCGTGAAGCTGATGACGGTGGAGCCCGCCGAGCGCCGGATCAGGCCTGACGGGGTGTCCAGGGCGGCCACCCGGCCCTTGTCGATCACGGCGATCCGGTCGCACAGGCGCTGCGCCTCCTCCATGAAGTGCGTGACGAGCAGGACGGTGACGCCGCTCGCCCGGACGTCCTCGATGAGTTGCCAGGTGTCGCGGCGGGCGCGCGGGTCGAGCCCGGTGGTCAGTTCGTCGAGGACGACGACCCGGGGGTTGCCGATGAGGGCGAGCGCGATGAACAGGCGCTGCTTCTGACCGCCGGACAGCTTCGCGAAGCGGGTGGTGAGCTTGGCGGTCAGGCCGAGGCGTTCGGCGAGGGGCTTCCAGTCGGCGGGGTGCGGATAGAAGGCCGCGTACAGCTCCAGGGCCTCGCGGACGGTCAGCTTGGCCTGGAGCTCGCTCTCCTGGAGCTGGGCACCGAGGACGCGGGCGACCTGTTCGTGGTCGGCGACGGGGTCGAGCCCGGTGACCCGGACGCGGCCCCCGTCGGGGATCCGCAGACCCTCGACGCACTCGACGGTGGTGGTCTTGCCGGCGCCGTTCGGGCCGAGGATCCCGAAGATCTCGCCCTCCTCGACGGCGAAGGAGACACCGTCGACCACGGGCCTGCCGCCGTAGGACTTGCGCAGTGCGGTGACTTCGATGACTGACATGTCCCGAGGATCCCGGCGGGACGGGAGCGGGCACATCGTCCATCGCGCTCGAAGCGGCATCAGCCGATCGGTTGATGCGGCGATACGACCGAGCCCCGGGCCCAGGAGCACCGATTCCCAGGCCCTGGAGCACCGGTCCCAGGTCCGTGGAACGATTCAGGTCCGGCCAAAACTCGGTGGGCTCTGTCAGTGCCGAACCGTAGGCTCGCTCCTGATGTCCACTCCAGATGCGGTGACCCCGGGCCGAGCCGACCATTCGACCGTACGCAGCCTGCTGCGCCTGTGGCCGTACGTGCGGCCGGTGCGCGTGCGGCTGTTCAGTGCCGCCTTCGTCGCGGTCCTCGCCTCCTGTACGGGGCTGGTGTTCCCGCTCGTCCTGAAGTGGATGGTGGACGGTCCGGTGGCCGACCACGACTCGGCGGGCATCTGGCTCGGCGCGCTGTACCTGCTGCTGCTCGGTATCGCGGAGGCGGTGCTGTTCGGGCTGCGGCGGTGGCTGGTGGCGCGGCCGCTGTCGGGGGTCGAGGCGGACATGCGGGCGGATCTGTACCGGCATCTGCAACGGCTCCCGGTCGCCTTCCACGACCGCTGGGCCTCCGGTCAGCTGCTGTCCCGGGGCACCACGGACCTGATGCTGGTGCGCCAGTTCCTCGCTTTCCCCCTGACGTTCCTGCTGGTCAACTCCGTGACGATCCTGGTCGGGGTCATGATCATGCTGGCCCAGGAGTGGACCCTCGGCCTGGTGCTGCTCGCTCCCGCGGCGCCCCTGATGGTCGTCTGCTGGCTCTTCGAGCGGCACTACTCGCTGGTGGCGCGGCGGGCCCAGGACCAGGTGGGCGATCTGACGACGGTCGTCGAGGAGAGCGTGCTCGGCATCCGCATCATCAAGGGCTTCGGGCGCCACCGCAGCCAGGCCCTCGCCTTCCGCGAGCTGTCCCGCACCCTGCGCGGCACGGAGCTGGCCAAGGCCCGCCTCCTCGCCGCCATCCTGACGGTCATCGTCACCCTCCCCGAACTCGCCATCGGCGCCGCCCTCGTACTCGGCACGGTCCAGGTCGCCGACGGCCGCCTGTCCGCCGGCACGCTGGTAGCGTTCCTCTCCACGGCGCTCGCGCTGCGCTGGCCCGTCGAGTCCATCGGCTTCCTCCTCGCGATGAGCCAGGAGGCGGCGACGGCGACGGAGCGGTACTTCGAGGTGATGGACGAGAAGCCGGAGTCCGCCGGTACGTCCGCGGTCGCCGCCGGGAAGGGCGAGGGCGGACTCCGCTTCCACGGCGTCCGGTTCCGCTATCCCGACGCCCCGGCGGACGCGCCCCCCGTCCTCGACCGCATCGATCTGCACATCCGTCCGGGTGAGTCGATGGCCCTGGTCGGCGCGACCGGCACCGGGAAGACCACCCTCACCGCCCTCGTCCCACGGCTGCACGAGGTAACGGCCGGGCGGATCACGCTGGACGGCGAGGACATCACGGCGATGCCCCGCGAGGAGCTTCGCGCGCGTGTGGCCGTGGCCTTCGAGGAGCCCACCCTCTTCTCGGCCAGTGTCGGGGAGAACGTGCTCATGGGCGCCCCGGACACCGCGGGAGAAGCGGACCTGGACCGTGCCCTCGCCGTGGCCCAGGCCGACTTCGCGCACACGCTCCCGCAGGGGACGCGGACCCAGGTCGGCGAGCAGGGCCTGAGCCTGTCCGGCGGCCAGCGCCAGCGCCTCGCCCTCGCGCGGGCCGTCGTCGGCCGCCCCGGCTTCCTCGTCCTCGACGACCCTCTGTCGGCGCTGGACGTCCACACGGAGGCCGCGGTCGAGGCCGCGCTGCGCCGCGTACTGGCGGAGACGACCGCGCTGATCGTGGCGCACCGCCCGTCCACGGTCCTGCTCGCCGACCGCGTGGCCCTGCTCTCCGGCGGCCGTATCACGGCGGTCGGCACCCACCACGAACTCCTGCGCAGCAACGCCGAGTACGCCCATCTGATGTCAGGTGACGAGGAGGCCGACCGATGACGGCGCCCACGACGACCGCGCCGAACAAGGAGCCGGACCGGGAACCGGGCACGGAACCCGACGGCGGGGAGCCCGGCACGGACCGTCCGGACGCGCGGGAGTCCCACAAGCACCAGGACCCCTTCGACCGCGACACCCTGCCCACTCCCCCGGGCGCCACCGCCGCGCTGCTGCGTTCCCTCCTCGCCCCGCTCAAGGCGCGTGTGGTGGTGACGATGGTGCTGCTCCTGCTCCAGCAGGCCGCGATCCAGGCGGGCCCGCTGCTCGTCGCGTACGCCATCGACCGCGCCGTACCGGCGTTCCGCGCGCACGACCACGGCCCGCTGATCGCGGTGGGAGTCGGCTATCTGCTGTGCGCGCTGGCCGCCGGCGGGCTCCAGTACGCCTTCACCCAGGCGTCCGCCCGGGTCAACCAGGACGTGCTGCTCGATCTGCGTGGCCGGATCTTCCGCCATGCGCAGGCGCTCAGCATCGACTTCCACGAGCGCTACACCTCGGGCCGCCTGATCTCCCGCTCCACGACGGACGTCGAGTCGCTGCGCGAACTGCTCAGCGAGGGCCTGCAGGAACTCATCACGGTGATCCTGTCCTTCGTCTACATCTCGGCGATGCTGCTCTGGCTGGACCTGAGCCTGGGCGCGGTGGCGGTGGCGTCCTTCGTGCCGCTCTACCTCCTCGTACGGCAGTACCGGCGCCGTGCGGGCCGTATCTACCGCCTCCGTTCGACCGCGATCGCCGCCGTGATCGTGAAGTTCGCGGAGACGATGAACGGGATCCGGCCGGTGCGCGCGTTCCGCCGTGAGGAGGCCAACGACGCGGAGTTCCGGGTGCTCAACAAGCGCCACGAGCGCACCAACGGCGACGCCCTGCTGGAGATGGCCCGCTATGTCGTCGGCTCCCGGCTGGTCGCCAACACGGCGGTCGCGGGGATCGTGCTGTGGGGCGCGTACCGGGTGGCCTCGGGTTCGCTGGCGCTGGGCGTGCTGGCCGCCTCCGTGCTGTATCTGCGCCGCCTGTACGACCCGATAGACCGGCTGGGCATGTTCCTCAACGCGTACCAGTCCGCGGCGGCCTCGCTGGAGAAGATCGCGGGCCTGCTGGCCCAGACGCCATCCGTGCCGGAGCCGGCCGAGCCGAGGCGGCTGCCCGCGCTCGCCTCCGCACAGCCGGGCCGCGAGGTCGCCTTCGAGGACGTCCGCTTCGCGTACCGCACCGGCGGCGAGGTGCTGCCCACCTTCTCGCTCACGCTCCCCGCGGGGCAGACGGTGGCCGTGGTCGGCTCGACGGGCGCGGGCAAGTCGACGCTCGCCAAGCTGCTGGCCCGTTTCTACGACCCGACGGACGGCCGCGTCCTGCTCGACGGCGTCGATCTGCGCGAGCTGTCCGTGCCCGAACTGCGGCGCGGGGTGGTGATGGTGACCCAGGAGGCCTTCCTGTTCTCCGGCACGGTCGCCGAGAACATCGCCATCGGCCGCTCCGACGCGAGCCGCGAGGAGATCGAGCGGGCCGCCAAGGCGATCGGCGCCCACGACTTCATCAGCGCGCTGCCCGAGGGCTACGACACGGACGTACGCAAGCGGGGCGGCCGCATCTCCGCCGGGCAGCGCCAACTCGTCGCCTTCGCACGGGCGTTGCTCGCCGACCCGGCCGTCCTCATCCTCGACGAGGCGACCAGCTCCCTCGACATCCCGGGGGAACGGGCGGTGCAGCGCGCCATGTCGACGGTCCTGCGCGGCCGGACGGCGGTGGTCATCGCCCACCGCCTGTCCACGGTGGAGATCGCCGACCGGGTGCTGGTGATGGAGCACGGGCGGGTGGTCGAGGACGGCAGCCCGGCCGAACTCGTGGCGTCCACCGGCAGATTCGCGGACCTGCACCAGGCGTGGCGCGAAAGCCTCGTCTAGCGGACGACGAGTGACTCGTACAGCGGACGGCGAGTGAAAGGCGTGAGGGCTGGATGATCGACGCTCACGAGGACCCGGGGACGCCCGACCGCCGGGGCGGGTGGCGGTATCTGTGGTGGCTGGTCACCCGGCAGTCGGGGCGCAGCGCGGCCGGCGCGCTGCTCGCCACGGTGTGGATGACGCTCCTGGCGCTGCCGCCGTATCTGCTGTCCCGTGCGATCGACGACGGCCTGGAGCCGGGCGACGAGGGCGCGCTGTGGGGCTGGACGGCCGCCGTGCTGGGCATCGGGGTGTTCAACGCCTGGCTGGGCATCATGCGGCATCGCACCATGACCAAGGTCCGGATGGACGCCAACTTCCGCACGGTCAAGGTCGTGGTGGGGCAGTCCGCGCGGCTGGGTGCCGCGCTGGGCCGCCAGGTCGGCGCCGGGGAGGTCGTCACGATCGGCGTCGGTGACGTCCAGACGATCAGCCAGTCGCTGACCGTCGTCGGTCCCGGCATCGCCGCGATCGTCACCTACGGCGTGGTGGCCGCGCTGCTGATGTCGGTCTCGCTCCAGCTCTCGGTGGTGATCCTCCTCGGGGTGCCGATGATCGCCGGGCTGGTCGGCCCGCTGATGGGTCGGCTCCAGGGTGCGGAGACCGAGTACCGCGAGCGGCAGGGCGTGCTGACCGCGCGGATCGGCGACCTCGCGGGCGGTCTGCGCGTCCTCAACGGCCTGGGCGGCAAGGGGCTGTTCGCGGACACCTTCCGCCGTGACTCGCAGCAGCTGCGGGCGCAGGGGTACCGGGTCGGGGCGGCGACCAGCTGGATCCAGGCGCTGGGCACGGGTCTGCCGACCCTCTTCCTCGCCGTCGTGACCTGGCTCGCGGCCCGGCTCGCCGCCCAGGGGGAGATCACCATCGGCCAGTTGGTGTCCGTGTACGGCTATGTCGCGGTCCTCGTGATGCCGGTGTACTTCTTCATCGAGAGCGGCTACCAGCTCAGCCGGGCCGTCGTCGCCGCCCGGCGCGTCGTACGGTTCCTGTCCCTGGAGCCCGTCGCCGACCATCCCGACGCCCGGGACGCGCCCGCCTCCCCGGCGGTGCTGCACGATCCGGACTCCGGGGTACGGGTGCTGCCGGGGCGGCTCACCGCGCTGGTCGGAGCACTTCCCGCGGAGTCCGAGGCCGTCGTCGACCGCCTCGGCCGGTACGCGGAGTCGGCGGTCACGTGGGGTGGCGTACGGCTCGACGAGATCGCCGTGGCGCAGGTGCGCGAGCGGATCCTGGTCGCGGACAACGAGGCCGACCTGTTCGCCGGCACCCTGCGCGAGCTGGTCTGCGGTCGCCGGGAGCACGACGAGGAGGCGATCGCCCGGGCGGTGCGCGCGGCGGCGGCGGACGACATCGTGCTCGGTCTCCCCGACGGTCTCGACTCGGACGTCGCCGCCCAGGGCCGCAGCCTCTCCGGCGGCCAGCGACAGCGTGTACGCCTGGTGCGGGCGCTGCTCGCCGACCCCGAGGTACTGCTCGCCGTCGAACCGACCTCGGCGCTCGACGCGCACACCGAGGCGGCCGTGGCGGCCCGGCTGCGGGCCGCCCGCTCTGGCCGTACGACCGTCGTCACCAGCACCTCTCCGCTGATGCTGGACCAGGTGGACACCGTGCACTTCCTGGTCGACGGCAAGGTCGCGGCGAGCGGCAGCCATCACGAACTCCTCGGCGCGGAGCCGGGATACCGGGCGCTGGTGGCCCGCGACACGCAAGAGGCCCTGCGATGAGCGCGCACCTGCCGGTCGCCGAGCCCGCCGAGGTGCGCCGGGCGGCACTGCGGCTGATCCGGGCGGACGGGCGGGCCTTCGCCGCTGTGCTCGGCCTCAACGCGCTGGCCGCCGCGACCGGTCTGGTCGGGCCGTGGCTGCTCGGGCGGATCATCGACGACGTACGGGCCGGGGACGGTGTGGACGTGGTGGACCGGCTGGCGTCGGTCATCCTGGTGTGCTCGCTTGCGCAGTTGCTGCTGGCGCGGTGGGCCCGGTACGTGGGGCACCGCTTCGGGGAGCGGACGCTGGCCCGGGTGCGGGAGCAGTTCGTGGAGCGGGCGCTGAGCCTGCCCGCGTCGGTCGTGGAGCGGGCAGGCACCGGTGACCTGACCGCGCGCGGCACCGCCGATGTCACCGTGGTGGGCAACACCCTGCGCGACGCCGGACCCGAACTGCTCATCTCCTGCGCCCAGGCGCTGTTCATCCTCGGCGCGGTCTTCGTCATCGCCCCGCTGCTCGGCGTCTGCGGGGTGCTCGGGCTCGTCGGCATCTGGTTCGCCCTTCGCTGGTATCTGCGCCGTGCGCGCACCGCGTATCTCGCCGAGGGCACCGCCACCTCGGACGTCGCCGAGATCCTCGCGGCCACCGCGTCCGGTGCCCGTACGGTGGAGGCGTTCGGGCTTCAGCGCGGCCGGATCACCGCGAGCCGTCGGACGCTGGAGACGTCCCGCCTCAGGCGGATGCGGACCCTCTTCCTGCGCAGCGTGTTCTTCCCGGCCGTGGAGGTGTCGTACGTCGTTCCCGTGGTCGCCGCCCTGCTGGTGGGCGGTGCCCTGCACGCGCGGGGGTCGATGAGCCTGGGGGCGGTGGTCGCCGCGACCCTGTATCTGCGCCAGCTCGCGGAACCACTCGACCAGATCCTGATGCAGGTCGAGCAACTCCAGAGCAGCGGTGCCTCGTTCGCCCGCGTAGAGGGGCTGGCCCGGGCGCCACGGGCCGTGCCGTCGGGCTCGCCCACCCCGGCCGACGACCGGATCGACGTGACGGATGTCCGCTACTCCTACGACCGCGGGGGCGAGGTGCTGCGCGGAGTCGACCTGACCGTCCGGCCCGGGGAACGGCTGGCCGTCGTCGGGCCCTCCGGCGCCGGGAAGACCACGCTGAGCCGGCTGCTCGCGGGCATCGACGCGCCGCGGTCCGGGTCGGTGACGGTGGGGGGCGTACCGATCGCCGACCTCGATCCCGAGCAGCTGCGCCGGCAGGTCGTCCTCGTCACCCAGGAGCACCACGTGTTCCTGGGCTCCGTTCGCGACAACCTGCTGATCGCCGAACCCGCCGCCGGTGACGCGGCGTTGTGGGCGGCGCTGGCCGCCGTCGGTGCCGACGGCTGGGTCCGGGAGCTGCCGGACGGGCTGGACACCGAGCTCGGCACCGGCGGCCGCCGGACGGACGGGTCGCGGGCCCAGCAGCTCGCCCTGGCCAGGGTGGTGCTGGCCGACCCGCACACTCTCATCCTCGACGAGGCGACCGCGCTGCTCGATCCGACGACCGCGCGCCACACCGAGCGTGCGCTCGCCGCCGTACTGGAGGGGCGCACCGTGATCGCCATCGCGCACCGGCTGCACACCGCGCACGACGCGGACCGGGTCGCCGTGATGGAGGACGGACTGCTCACCGAACTCGGCACGCATGACGAGCTGGCGGCGGCCGGGGGCGCGTACGCGGCACTTTGGCGGACGTGGCACGGGGACTAGGGGGCGACTGATCGGGTCGCGTCCGGTCGTCCTGGGCCCGGGGCGGCAGGGCCGCCGCGCCTTGCCGCGCCACAGACCAGACGCACTCCGGCGAACAGTCCGCATGCCGAACATGAACACCCGGACAACGGACGAATTCCGGCCAAGTTCCTGACGCGGTCCTGACAGAAAGCGAAATCTCCTGCCACTCTTCCCACGGCAACTTCACAGCAATCCCACAGCACCATCGCCGTGTCGTGGTCGTAGACCCCATGCAACTGGTTCCGCGTTCCGCCCTGTTCTGCCCTGTTCTGCCCGGACGGGTACCCACCCCGACCGGATCCCCACTGGCCGCGCGACCCGTGGCCACGCAGAAGGAGTCAGTGTGTTGAGCAGCAGTTCCTCCCACAGACGCACCTCCCACACCACTCAGCGCCGTGTCGCGGCCGTCGCCCTCGTCGGCGTCTCCGCCCTGCTGGCCGCGGCCGTCCAGTCGGGCGCCGCGAGCGCGGCCCCCCAGAAATCCTCCCTCGGCAAGATCAACCGTGGTTCTCTCGCCGTCCAGCTCACGCCTTCGCAGCGCGCGGAGCTGATACGCGACGCGGACGCCGCCAAGGCGGCCACCGCCAAGGACCTCGGCCTCGGAGCCAACGAGAAGCTCGTCGCCCGCGACGTCATCAAGGACGCGGACGGCACGGTCCACACCCGCTACGAGCGGACCTACGCGGGACTCCCGGTCCTCGGCGGCGACCTCGTGGTCGACACCACCAAGGCCGGGAAGACCGAGCGGGTCATCAAGGCCACGCGGGCCACCCTCAAGGTCGCCTCGCTCACGCCCGCCATCGCCGCCTCGAAGGCGGAGAAGCAGGCCCTCTCCGTCGCCAAGGCCGACGGTTCGAAGAAGACCGACGCCGACCGGGCGCCCCGCAAGGTGATCTGGGCGGCGGACGGCAGACCGACCCTCGCGTACGAGACGGTCGTCGGCGGCTTCCAGGACGACGGCACCCCGAACCAGCTGCACGTCATCACCGACGCGGCCACCGGCAAGAAGCTCTACGAGTACCAGGGCATCGAGACCGGTATCGGCAACACCCAGTACAGCGGCCAGGTGACGCTGACGACCACGCAGTCGGGCTCCAACTACACGCTCACCGACGGCGCGCGCGGCGGCCACAAGACGTACAACCTCAACCGCGGTACGTCCGGCACCGGCACCCTGTTCTCCCAGACCAGCGACACCTGGGGCAACGGCACCACGTCGAACGCGGCGACCGCGGGCGCCGACGCGCACTACGGCGCCGCCGAGACCTGGGACTTCTACAAGAACACCTTCGGCCGCAGCGGCATCAAGAACAACGGCGTGGGTGCGTACTCCCGGGTCCACTACGGCAACGCGTACGTCAACGCGTTCTGGGACGACAGCTGCTTCTGCATGACGTACGGCGACGGGGCCGGCAACGCGGACCCGCTGACCGCGCTGGACGTGGCCGGGCACGAGATGAGCCACGGCGTCACCTCCAACACCGCGGGTCTCAACTACACCGGTGAGTCCGGCGGCCTGAACGAGGCGACCTCGGACATCTTCGGCACCGGCGTCGAGTTCTACGCCAACAACGCCTCCGACCCCGGTGACTACCTCATCGGCGAGAAGATCGACATCAACGGCGACGGCACCCCGCTGCGCTACATGGACAAGCCCAGCAAGGACGGCGGCTCGGCGGACAACTGGTCCTCCAGCGTGGGCGGTCTCGACGTCCACTACTCGTCCGGTGTCGCCAACCACTTCTTCTACCTGCTGAGCGAGGGCAGCGGCGCCAAGGTCATCAACGGCGTCAGCTACAACTCGCCGACCGCCGACGGCCTTCCGGTCACCGGCATCGGCCGGGACAAGGCCCTGCAGATCTGGTACCGGGCGCTCACCACCAAGTTCACCTCGACCACCAACTACGCGGCGGCCCGCACCGGCACGCTCGCGGCGACGGGCGAGCTGTACGGCACGACGAGCGCCGAGTACACGGCGGTGCAGAACGCCTGGGCGGCCGTGAAGGTCGGCTCGCGTCCGGGCGGTGGCGGCGGCACCGGTACGTCGTTCGAGAACACCGGCGACGTATCGATTCCGGACAACGGGCCGGCCGTGACGTCGTCGATCGCGGTCACCGGCCGTACCGGCAACGCCCCGTCGAACCTTCTGGTCGACGTGAACATCGTGCACACCTGGCGCGGCGACCTGGTCGTGGATCTGCTGGCCCCGGACGGCACGGTGTACCCCCTGAAGGCCTTCAGCTCCTCCGACTCGGCGGACAACGTCCAGGAGACCTACACGGTCAACGCGTCCTCCGAAGTCGCCAACGGCACTTGGAAGTTGAGGGTCCAGGACAAGGCCGCGCAGGACACCGGCTACATCGACAGCTGGAAGCTGACGTTCCCGTAGACCGCACCTGAACACACGGCATCGAGAGGGCGCCGCCCCGGGGTTCGACTCCCCGGGGCGGCGCCCTCTTTGCCGCGCCATGACCCTGCTTTTGTTGCCGCTTGACCAAGATCGAGATCCGCGCAACGAACAGCGATCTTCATCCAACGGACGCTTTCCGGCCAAGATTTCATCGCCCTCCTGACATGTACGCGTCCCGGATGTCACTCTTCCACCGCACGGCTCACCCGCACCGCAACTTCGCACCTTCCGTACGGCCACCCCACGCCGTCCGGTCGCCCCCACAAGAGGAGATTGCGTGACCCCCCTCTACGCGCGTCACAAGCGCACCACTCTGGCCATCGCTACCGCTGTCGCTGCCGGAGCCCTGCTCACCACCGGTCTGACCACCGGTGCCTCCGCCCAGACCGAGTCGGCCGCCGCCAAGGCGAAGCTCCCCGGCGCCACGGTCCAGCTCTCCGCCACCGCGCGCACGAGCCTGATCCAGAAGGCCGACGCGGCCGCGCCCGAGACCGCCCAGCAGATAGGCCTCGGCGCCAAGGAGAAGCTCGTCGTCAGAGACGTCCTCAAGGACGCGGACGGCACGGTGCACACCCGCTACGAGCGCACGTACAACGGCCTTCCCGTCCTGGGCGGCGACCTGGTCGTCCACGAGTCCAAGGCCGGCAAGACCGAGGGCGTCACCAAGGCCGTGAAGACGGCCATCAAGGTCGCCTCGCTGAAGCCGCAGGTCACCAGCGCGAAGGCCGAGAAGCAGGCCCTCACCGCCGCGAAGGCCGCCGGCTCGGAGAAGACCACGGCCGACCGCGCCCCCCGCAAGGTGATCTGGGCCGCCACCGGCAAGCCCACCCTCGCCTACGAGACGGTCATCGGCGGTCTCCAGGACGACGGCACCCCGAACGAGCTGCACGTCATCACCGACGCGGCCACCGGCAAGAAGCTCTACGAGTACCAGGGCATCGAGACCGGCACCGGCAAGACCCTCTACTCGGGCACGGTCAGCCTCAACACGACCCTGTCGGGCTCGACGTACCAGCTGACCGACGGCACCCGCGGCGGCCACAAGACGTACAACAAGTCGCACACCACCACCTCCTCCGCGGGCACCCTGTTCACCGACGCGGACGACACCTGGGGCACCGGCGCGGCCTCCAGCTCCACCACCGACCAGACCGCGGCCGCCGACGCCGCGTACGGCGCGCAGGAGACGTGGGACTTCTACAAGAACACCTTCGGCCGCAGCGGCATCAAGAACAACGGCGTCGGCGCGTACTCCCGCGTCCACTACGGCAACGCGTACGTCAACGCGTTCTGGGACGACAGCTGCTTCTGCATGACGTACGGCGACGGCTCCGGGAACACCCACCCGCTGACCTCGCTGGACGTGGCCGGCCACGAGATGAGCCACGGCGTCACCGCCAACACGGCCGGTCTCAACTACTCGGGCGAGTCCGGCGGTCTGAACGAGGCGACCTCCGACATCTTCGGCACGGGCGTCGAGTTCTACGCGGGGAACTCCTCCGACGTGGGTGACTACCTCATCGGCGAGAAGATCAACATCAACGGCGACGGCACCCCGCTGCGCTACATGGACAAGCCCAGCAAGGACGGCGGCTCCGCCGACTACTGGTCCTCCAGCGTCGGCAACCTGGACGTGCACTACTCGTCCGGTGTCGCCAACCACTTCTTCTACCTGCTGAGCGAGGGCAGCGGCGCCAAGACCATCAACGGCGTCAGCTACAACTCGCCCACGTACAACGGCACGGCCGTCACCGGCATCGGCCGGGACAAGGCCCTGCAGATCTGGTACAAGGCGCTGACGACGTACTTCACGTCGACGACGAACTACAAGTCGGCCCGCACGGGGACGCTCTCCGCGGCGTCCGCCCTGTATGGCTCGACCAGCGCCGAGTACAAGGCGGTGGCCGCGGCCTGGACCGCGGTCAACGTGAGCTAGTGCCCACGGGGTCCTCGAGACTCCCTTAGGCACCTTGGGCGGTACCCGGAGAGAAGGCACCTCCGGGTACCGCCCTACGCTGTTCCCCATGGTCTCCCCGGACAACCCCTTCACATACGAGGACGTGGGCGCGACGCGCGACGGCCGCTGCCCGCCGGGGTTCCACCCCCTGCACCTGCGCACCCGCGTCGGCGAGGGCGAGGCCGCCTTCCGCGCCGCGTGCCAAGCGGTGATGACCTGGGAGATGCACCGCCTGATGGGCGTGGGCATCACCGCCACCGCCGAGAAGGCGGCCCCCGGAGTCGACGTCACCGTCGGACTCGGCCCCCTCAAGGCTCCCTGTCGTGTGGTCTGGACGGTCGAGGAGTACCGCCGGGCCGGCTGGGCCTACGGCACGCTGCCCGGCCACCCCGAGCGCGGCGAGGAGGCCTTCGTGGTCGACCGCACGGGCGACGGCACGGTCTGGCTGACCGTGACCGCCTTCAGCCGTGCGGCCAAGTGGTACACCCGTGCCGGCGGACCGGCGACCCGGGGGCTCCAGCACGCCTACGCGCGGCGCTGTGGGGCGGTACTGCGCCGGCTGTGCGCGGGGTTCGAGCCGTAGGTCGGCTGCCTGCCGCCCGCTTTCGGCTCGCTCAGCGCATCAAGACCCCGGCCTCCTCCCCCACCTCCTCCGAAGGCATCGTCACCAGGCCCAGCTCGGCGCCGGACGCGAGCAGCCGGTGCGTGGGGAGAATACGGACCGTGTAGCCGAACGGGCCGGTGCGGTCGAGGGAGAGGGGGCCCTCGTACACCCAGCGCCCTTCCAGGTCCGGACCGCCCGCCGGTTTCAGCGGGACGCAGCTCGCGTCCGCGATGCGGTCCTGCGAGTCGACGCGGCCCGAGACCGCCTGAACCTCGACGTCGTCCGGGGCGAGGTCGGCCAGCGCCACCCGCACGCGCAGGGAGAGGGCGGTGCCCAGTTCGGCGGTCGTGGTGGCGGCGGAGGCCTCCAGATGGTCCACCGTGACCCGGGGCCAGGCCGCCCGGACGCGGGACTTCCAGGCAGCCAGTTCGCGGGCCGCCTCCGGGGCCAGGGCGCGGTGGGCGCGGGCCGCGGGGGCGTACAGGCGCTCCACGTACTCGCGCACCATCCGGCCCGCCAGGACCTTCGGGCCGAGATGGGTCAGAGTCTGGCGCACCATCTCGATCCACCGGTCGGGCAGACCGTACTGACCCCGCTCGTAGAAGCGGGGCGCCACGCGCTGTTCCAGCAGCTCGTAGAGGGCCGCCGCCTCCAGCTCGTCGCGGCGGTCGTCGTCCGTCGCCGTACCGTCCGCCGTCGGAATCGCCCAGCCGAAGTCCGGCTGGAACCACTCGTCCCACCAGCCGTCCAGGACGGAGAGGTTCAGACAGCCGTTGAGCGCCGCCTTCATCCCGGACGTGCCGCAGGCCTCCAGCGGGCGGAGCGGGTTGTTCAGCCAGATGTCGCAGCCCGGGTACAGCTTCTGCGCCATCGCCATCCCGTAGTCCGGGAGGAAGACGATCCGGTGGCGTACGCGCGGGTCGTCCGCGAACCGGACAAGTTCCTGGACGAGTCGCTTGCCGCCGTCGTCGGCGGGGTGCGCCTTGCCCGCGACCACGATCTGGATCGGGCGCTCGGCGTGCAGGAGGAGGTCCATCAGACGGTCGCGGTCGCGCAGCATCAGGGTCAGGCGCTTGTAGGAAGGGACGCGGCGCGCGAAGCCGATCGTGAGCACGTCCGGGTCCAGCACTCCGTCGATCCAGCCGAGTTCGGCCGTTCCGGCGCCGCGCTGGCGCCAGGAGGCGTGCAGGCGTTCCCGTACCTCGATCACCAGCTGCTCGCGCAGTACCCGGCGCAGGTCCCAGATCTCCTGGTCGGCGATGTCCGCCACCGCGTCCCAGCGGTCCGAGCCGCCGACCGTCATCGCGTCCTCGGTGCGCTGGGCGCCGATCTGGCGGGCGCCGAGCCGGAAGACCTCCGGTGCCACCCAGGTGGGTGCGTGCACGCCGTTGGTGACCGAGGTGATCGGGACCTCGTCCGGGTCGAAACCCGGCCACAGCCCGGAGAACATCTCGCGGCTGACGTGACCGTGGAGCAGCGACACCCCATTGGCCCGCTGGCCGAGCCTGAGCCCCATCACGGCCATGTTGAAGAGGTTCGGCTCACCGCCCGGGTAGGTCTCCATGCCGAGGCCGAGGATCCGCTCGACGTCGATACGGGGGAGTTCGGCGTCCGGGCCGAAGTGGTGGGCGACCAGTTCACGGTCGAAGCGGTCGATGCCTGCGGGGACGGGGGTGTGGGTGGTGAAGACGGTACCGGCGCGGACGGATTCGAGGGCGGCCTCGAAGTCCAGCCCGTCGTGCCCTTCGCCGAGCTCGGCGATGCGTTCCAGTCCGAGGAAGCCCGCGTGGCCCTCGTTGGTGTGGAACACCTCGGGCTGGGCATGGCCGGTCAGTCGGCAGTACGTCCTTACGGCGCGCACCCCGCCGATGCCGAGCAGCATCTCCTGCAGCAGCCGGTGCTCGCTGCCGCCGCCGTACAGCCGGTCCGTCACGCCGCGTTCGCCGAGGTCGTTCTCCTCGACGTCGGAGTCGAGCATGAGGAGGGGAACGCGGCCGACCTGCGCCAGCCAGATGCGGGCGCGCAGGGCGCGGCTGCCGGGGAGAGCGAGGGTGACCTGGGCCGGGGTGCCGTCGGATTCACGCAGGGGTACGAGCGGGAGTTCGTTGGGGTCGAGGACGGGATAGTGCTCCTGCTGCCAGCCGTCTCGGGAGAGGGACTGGCGGAAGTAGCCGTGCCGGTAGAGGAGTCCTACGCCGATGAGGGGTACGCCGAGGTCGCTGGCGGCCTTGAGGTGGTCGCCGGCGAGGATGCCAAGGCCGCCGGAGTACTGGGGCAGGGCCGCGGTGATGCCGAACTCGGGTGAGAAGTAGGCGATGGCGGCGGGGAGGTCGGGAATCTGGGTCTGGGTCTGATACCAGCGTTCGCCGGTCACGTAGTCGCGCAGGTCGTCGGCGACGGCGGCGAGGCGGCGCAGGAAGCGGCGGTCCTCGGCGAGTTCCGCGAGGCGGCGGGGAGGGACGCTGCCGAGCAGGCGTACGGGGTCGCCGTCGGAGGCGGTCCAGCGTTCGGGGTCGACGGACTGGAAGAGGTCGCGGGTCTCGGCGTGCCAGGACCAGCGCAGGTTGCGGGCGAGGTCACTGAGCGGGTGAAGGGCGTCGGGCAGTACGGGGCGAACGGTGAATCTGCGGATTGCCTTCACGAGTTCCACCTTCACAAAAGACGTATGCGGCGGGAGGTACGTCACTCACGACGGTAGCGGCGAGGGTGTTTCCACAACACGGCGCATCGATGAACTCCGGCGTCGTGGGTGGGTCGGGGTACGCCGACCGCGAGTGATGGGGACACCCCACAGGCAGGGCGGGGCACAGCCCTCGCCTCAGGGGCGCGGAGAACTGCGCGACGAGCCCCCACCGGCCGTCAGTCGAACAAAACGCCCAGTCGGGGAGCGCGGGGCGCAGCCCCCGCCTCAGGGGCGCGGGGAACTGCGCGAACGGCCCCCACCGGCCCGCAGCCGACGAACTCACCCCACCGGCCCCACCGGCGGAGCCCTCGGCTGGTAATCGACGCAACCATTCCGCGCAACCCCCGGAGGGTATGGCCGATTCCGCACGCATGGGCGGCCTTGTGGTGCTTCACACCACACGAGAGGCTGCCAAGTGGCGTACGGGCGACCCCGGTCGCACACCGGTCGGTCCCGGTCGGCGTACGCCGACTTGAGGAGGGGAACTCACGTCATGGCACAGACGAGACAGCGGCGTCTGCGCTGGGCAGGATGCCTCACCGCGGTCACGACGACCGCGGTGCTTTCGGCCATCACCCTGCCCGCGCACGCCGCCCCGGAGGGGCGGATACTCGGCGCCGGCGAACCCGGTTCCGTCAGCGGTAGTTACATCGTGACGCTCAAGGGGGGTACGAAGGCTCCGTCGTCGGTGGGTAAGGGCATCGCCGAGAAGTACGGGGCGCGAATCAGCCACACGTACGGCACGGCGCTCAACGGATACGCGGTCCAGGTCAGCGAAAGGCAGGCTCGGCGGCTCGCGGGGGACTCCCGTGTGGCCTCCGTCGTCCAGGACACCCGAGTGACACTCGACCACTTCGAGAAGAACCCGCCGTCCTGGGGGCTGGACCGGATCGACCAGCCCGCTCTGCCGCTCGACAAGGGCTACACGTGGCCGGAGTCGGCGGGCGCGGGCGTGACGGCGTACGTCATCGACACGGGGATCCGGATCACGCACAAGGACTTCGGGGGGCGGGCCAGTTACGGCTGGGACTTCGTGGACAACGACAAGGCGGCGGGGGACGGAAACGGGCACGGGACCCATGTCGCCGGGACCATCGCGGGAACCACCTATGGTGTGGCGAAGAAGGCCAAGGTCGTGTCCGTGCGGGTGCTCGACAACGCCGGGTCCGGCACCACCGCGCAGGTCATCGCCGGTATCGACTGGGTGACCCGGCACGCGCACAAGCCGGCGGTCGCCAATCTGAGCCTGGGCGGCCACGCGAACGCCCAGCTGGACGTCGCCGTACGCAACTCCATCGCCTCGGGAGTGACGTACTCGGTCGCGGCGGGCAACGACGCGCTGCCCGCCGGGCTGTACTCCCCCGCCCGGGTCAAGGAGGCGCTGACGGTCGGAGCGAGTGACAGGACCGACGCCCGGGCGAGCTTCTCCAACTTCGGCGCGGCGCTCGACCTGTTCGCGCCCGGCGTGGCGATCACGTCGGCGTCGTACGCGAGCGACACCGGGAAGGCGACCTTCTCCGGTACGTCGATGGCGAGCCCGCATGTCGCGGGCGCGGCGGCGCTCTATCTCGCCGGCCACCCGAAGGCGACCCCGGCCCAAGTGGGCAAAGCGTTGGTTCAGCGGGCGGTGTACGGGAAGGTCGGCGGTGCGGGGCTCGGTTCGCCGAACAGGCTTCTGCAGGTCGGCTCTTCGTAAAGAACCGCCGGAACAGGTACCGGCCTCGCCCGTCGGACGAGGCCGGTCTTGTGTGTAGACATACGCGTAAGTAGTTAGCAACCTGCCGGATTGCTCACCCGAATAGGGTGGGAAGGCTCCCCCGGTACACCCCGCAGGCCCCACCTCCCCACACCGTCATCCGCCCACCCACGTTGACGCGGACAGGAGCGGTCATGCCCGCCACGCACCACACGTCGCCACCCCCGACGACCACCTCCGACACACCCCCCATACGCAAGGTCGACGCCGTCCCCCGCGCCCCGGAGCAACCCTCCGACCAGGTCGGCGAAGGCGGCGGGAGCGTCGGACGTATTCCCGTCGTCGACGTTCGGCCCCTCGTCCTGCAAGGCCGCCGCCCGGCCAAGGCGGTCGTCGGCGAGGCCTTCGAAGTCTCGGCCACCGTCTTCCGTGAAGGCCACGACGCCGTCGCCGCGAACGTCGTCCTGCGCGATCCGGAGGGCCGCACCGGCCCCTGGACCCCGATGCGCGAACTCGCCCCCGGCACCGACCGCTGGGGCGCCACCGTCTCCGCCGGGACGACCGGCCACTGGACGTACACCGTGGAGGCCTGGAGCGATCCGGTCTGCACCTGGCGCCATCACGCGGGGATCAAGATCCCGGCGGGCATCGACACGGAACTGGTCCTGGAGGAGGGCGCCCGGCTGTACGAGCGCGCTGCCGCCGGAGTGCCGAAGAGCAAGGGCAGAAGGGATGTCGTCCTCACCGCGGCGGACGCGCTGCGGGATGTGGACCGTCCCGCGGCGGCCCGGCTCGCCGCCGCCCGCACCCCTGAAGTGGACAGGGTCCTCGCTCGTCATCCGCTGCGTGAGCTGGTCAGCAGTTCGGAGCCGTTGCCCCTGCTGGTGGAGCGCGAGCGGGCGCTGTACGGCTCCTGGTACGAGTTCTTCCCGCGTTCGGAGAGCGGACATCTCGATCCGCCGGTGCACGGCACCTTCCGCAGCGCCGCCGAGCGGTTGCCCGCCATCGCGCGGATGGGCTTCGACGTGGTGTATCTGCCGCCGATCCATCCCATCGGGGCCACTTATCGCAAGGGGCCCAACAACACGCTCTCGGCTGGGGCCTACGACGTCGGTGTGCCGTGGGCGATCGGATCCCCGGAGGGCGGGCACGACGCCGTTCATCCGGACCTCGGCACGATCGACGACTTCGACGCCTTCGTGAGGCGGGCGGAGCGGGAGGGGCTGGAGATCGCGCTCGACTTCGCGCTGCAGTGCTCGCCGGACCACCCGTGGGTGCAGAAGCATCCCGAGTGGTTCCACCACCGGGCGGACGGGTCGATCGCGTACGCGGAGAATCCGCCGAAGAAGTACCAGGACATCTACCCGATCGCCTTCGACCGGGACATGCCGGGGCTGGTCCAGGAGACGTTGCGGGTGCTGCGGCACTGGATGAGCCACGGCGTGCGGATCTTCCGCGTCGACAACCCGCACACCAAGCCGGTCGTCTTCTGGGAGCGGGTCATCGCGGACGTCAACCGCACCGACCCGGACGTGATCTTCCTGGCCGAGGCGTTCACCCGGCCCGCGATGATGCGCACGCTGGGGGCGATCGGCTTCCAGCAGTCGTACACCTATTTCACCTGGCGCAACACGAAGGAGGAGCTCACCGACTACCTCAGTGAGCTGTCGGGGGAGGCGGCCGCCTACATGCGGCCCAATTTCTTCGTGAACACCCCGGACATCCTGCACGAGTTCCTTCAGCACGGCGGCCGGCCGGCCTTCGAACTGCGTGCGGTGCTCGCCGCGACGCTGTCTCCGACCTGGGGCGTCTACAGCGGATTCGAGCTCTGTGAGAACACCCCGATGCGTGCGGGCAGCGAAGAGTACCTGAACTCCGAGAAGTACCAACTGCGTCCGCGGGATTGGGAGTCGGCGGAGCGGGAGGGTCGTAGCATCGCGCCGTTGCTGGGTGCGCTCAACACCATCAGGCGGCGCAGTCCGGCGTTGCGCCAGTTGCGCGGCCTCCACTTCCACCACACGGACAAGGACACGGTGATCGCCTACTCGAAGTCGGTCACGGACGGGAGCGGATCGAACACGGTTGTGGTGGTGGTCAACCTCGACCCCCACCACACCCAGGAGGCGACGGTCTCGTTGGACATGCCGCAACTCGGCCTGGACTGGCACGAGTCCGTGCCGGTGCGCGACGAGCTCACCGGCGAGACCTACAACTGGGGCAGGGCCAACTATGTGCGTCTTGAGCCAGGGCATAGCCCCGCGCACATCCTCACCGTCCTGCGACCGTCCTCACCGCAGATCGGAGGGTCACCCACCACATGATCGTCAACGAGCCCGTCCCGGACACTTTCGAGGACACCCCGGCCAGGGACCGCGACCCCGACTGGTTCAAACGCGCCGTCTTCTACGAAGTCCTGGTCCGCTCCTTCCAGGACAGCAACGGCGACGGCGTCGGCGACCTCAAGGGCCTCACCGCGAAACTCGACTACCTGCAATGGCTGGGCATCGACTGCCTGTGGCTGCCGCCGTTCTTCAAGTCCCCCCTCAGGGACGGCGGCTACGACGTCTCCGACTACACGGCCGTCCTGCCCGAGTTCGGTGACCTCGCCGACTTCGTCGAGTTCGTCGACGCCGCCCACCAGCGCGGCATGCGCGTCATCATCGACTTCGTCATGAACCACACCAGCGACCAGCACCCGTGGTTCCAGGAGTCCCGCTCGAACCCCGACGGACCCTACGGCGACTACTACGTCTGGGCCGACGACGACAAACAGTACGAGGACGCCCGGATCATCTTCGTCGACACCGAGGCCTCCAACTGGACCTTCGACCCGGTCCGCAAGCAGTACTTCTGGCACCGCTTCTTCTCCCACCAGCCCGACCTCAACTACGAGAACCCGGCCGTCCAGGAAGAGATCATCTCCGCGCTGCGGTTCTGGCTGGACCTGGGCATCGACGGGTTCCGGCTGGACGCGGTGCCGTACCTGTACCAGGTCGAGGGAACGAACTGCGAAAACCTTCCGGCAACGCACGAGTTCCTGAAGCGGGTCCGCAAGGAGATCGACACGCACTACCCGGACACGGTGCTGCTGGCGGAGGCGAACCAGTGGCCCGAGGACGTCGTCGACTACTTCGGCGACTTCCCCTCGGGCGGCGACGAGTGCCACATGGCGTTCCACTTCCCCGTCATGCCCCGGATCTTCATGGCGGTGCGCAGGGAGTCCCGGTACCCGGTGTCGGAAATCCTGTCGAAGACCCCGGCGATCCCGTCCGGCTGCCAGTGGGGCATCTTCCTGCGCAACCACGACGAGCTGACCCTCGAAATGGTCACCGACGAGGAACGCGACTACATGTACGCGGAATACGCCAAGGACCCGCGCATGCGCGCCAATATCGGGATCCGGCGGCGGCTCGCGCCCCTGCTCGACAACGACCGCAACCAGATCGAGTTGTTCACCGCCCTGCTGCTGTCCCTGCCCGGCTCGCCGATCCTCTACTACGGCGACGAGATCGGCATGGGCGACAACATCTGGCTCGGCGACCGGGACGCGGTACGCACCCCGATGCAGTGGACGCCCGACCGCAACGCGGGCTTCTCCTCGTCGGATCCCGGCCGGCTGTTCCTGCCCACGATCATGGACCCGGTCTACGGCTACCAGGTGACCAACGTCGAGGCCTCGATGTCCTCGCCCTCGTCCCTGCTGCACTGGACCCGCCGCATGATCGAGATCCGCAAACAGAACAAGGCCTTCGGCCTCGGCTCCTACACGGAACTCCAGTCCTCCAACCCGGCGGTCATCGCGTTCCTGCGCGAGGCTCCCTCCACCGAGGACACGGAGGACGACCTCGTCCTGTGCGTGCACAACTTCTCCCGCTTCGCCCAGCCCACCGAACTGGACCTGCGGGCCTTCAGCGGCCGCCACCCGGTCGAGCTCATCGGCGGGGTGCGATTCCCGGCCATCGGAGAGCTGCCGTACTTGCTCACCCTCGCGGGCCACGGCTTCTACTGGTTCCGGCTCCGCAAGGACGCCGTCTGATCCAAGGACAGACTCCAGAACCCGGGCGGCGGGGCGGTTTCCTCCGTCCCGCCCTGGGCACGCATCAGTAACACCCCGACTCGCCCGGTCTCCGGGCCCCTGGGGAAAGGACGCGACGTCATGTCGGAAGCCGCAATCCACTCTGCCACGGCCCCCGTCGCACGCCCCGAGTTGCTCGCGTCGCTCGATCCGCTGCTGAGGGAATGGCTGCCACGGCAGCGCTGGTTCGCGGGCAAGGGGCGTCCGGTGACCGGGTTCTCCCTGGTGACGGCCAACGAACTGCTGCCCTCGGCGGGTCAGCTGGGCCTGCTCCACCTGCTGGTCCGGGCGCACCAGCCGCTCACCCCCGCCCAGGGAGCCGGCACCCAGCCCGGCGACTGCTACCAACTGCTCATCGGCGTACGCGAGGCACTCCCGCCGCACCTCGCGCCCGCCCTGATCGGACACGTGGAGGAGGGACCGCTGGCGGGACACACGGTCTACGAGGCACTGCACGACCCGCGCCCCGCCGACGTACTCCTGGAGGCCCTGCGCACCCAGGCCCGCGTCGGCGAGCTGCGCTTCGAGCGGGATCGACGCCAGGAGATACGGGGCGATCTGATACCGCGCCTGATCACCGCGGAACAGTCCAACTCGTCCCTGGTCTTCGGAGATACGTTCATCCTGAAGCTGTTGCGCCGCGTGGTTCCGGGGGTGAACCCCGATCTGGAGCTGCCGCTGATGCTGTCCCGGGAGGGCTGCCCGCGGGTGCCGGCGCCGGCGGCGTGGATGGTCGCCGACCTGGACGAGGAGACGTACGTCCTGGGAGTGCTGCAACCCTATGTCCAGGGCGCGGTGGACGGCTGGGAGCTGGCGCTGAGCGAACTGGCCAAAGGCGGCGACCTCGGCGGCGAGGGCTTCGCAGAGGAGGCGCGGGCGCTGGGCCGGGCCACCGCCGAGGTGCACACGGCCCTCGCCCGGGCGCTGCCCACGGTCACGCTGGGGCACGTGCAGATGGAACTGCTCGTCGACGGCATGACCGAGCGGCTGGCCGCGGCAGTGCAGGCGGTGCCCGCGCTGCGGCCGTACGCCGCCGGTCTGCGCGCCGCCTTCGAGGCGCTGGCCGACCTGGCCGCCGAGCGGCAGACCTGGACCGCTCAGCGCATACACGGGGATCTGCACCTCGGCCAGTGCCTGCGCGCGCCCTCCGGGGAGTGGTCGCTCATAGACTTCGAGGGCGAGCCCTCGAAACCGCTCGCCGAGCGCCGCATGCCCCAGCCGCCCCTGCGGGACATAGCGGGGATGCTCCGTTCCTTCGACTACGCGGCCCACGCCGTCCCCGGGGCCCTTTGCTCCGGGGACGGCGTGGGTGACTGGGCCGACACCTGCCGGGCCGCGTACTGCGCCGGATACGCGGAGGTCGCCGGCCGCGACCCGCGCGCCGATCCCGTACTCCTGCGCGCCTACGAGACGGACAAGGCGATCTACGAAGTCCTGTACGAGGCCCGGCACCGGCCCGACTGGCTACCGGTGCCGATGGCGGCGATACGCCGACTCGCCGCATCCCCCTGACCTTCCCCACCTCACCCCGCCGAGGAGGCCCTGCCCGTGACACCCCGCCCCCCGTCCGACGACAGTCCGAAGAAGAACGGTGCCAAGAAGCCGGCTGCCGCCAAGAAGGCGGCGGTGAAGAAAGCGGCGGTCAAGAAGGCCGCTGCTCAGAAGCCTGCCGGGAGCAAGGCCACGAAGGATGCGAAGGTCCCGACGGTCTCCAAGGTCTCTGGGAAGGGGGCCGGGGCGAGGGTTCCCGAACCGCGCGCCGCCGAACCGAAGGGTGCCGAGCCCGTCGTCGGGGTTTGCGAGCCCGCCGTCGTCGACAGCGCTCCCGTCTTCGCCGGGGTCGAGCCCGGTGACCGCGAGCGGCTGCTCTCCGGCACGCACCACGATCCGCACGGGGTGCTCGGCGCCCATCCGGTGCCCGGCGGTGTGGCCTTCCTGGCCTTCCGTCCGTACGCGCTCGGGGTGACCGTCGTGACGGACGACCTGCGGGCCGAGCTGCACGACGACGGGGACGGGTTCTTCTCGGCGCTGGTGCCGCTGCGCGCGGTCCCGGAGGCGTACCGGCTGCTCGTCGCGTACGAGGGGACGGTTCAGGACACCGAGGACGCGTACCGTTTCCTGCCCGCGCTCGGGGAGTTCGATCTCCATCTGCTCGGCGAGGGACGCCACGAGGAGCTGTGGCGCGCCCTGGGTGCGGAGCCGATGGTGCACCAAGGGGTGACCGGCACCCGTTTCACGGTCTGGGCGCCGAACGCGCGCGGTGTCCGCCTCGCCGGCACCTTCAACTTCTGGGACGGCACCGGGTTTCCGATGCGGTCGCTCGGCTCCTCCGGGGTGTGGGAGCTGTTCGTGCCGGCGATCGGCGAGGGCGAGCTCTACAAGTTCGAGATCACCCGCCCGGACGGCTCCCGCACCCTGCGCGCCGACCCGATGGCCCGGCGGACCGAGGTCCCGCCGCGCACGTCGTCGATCGTGCACGCCTCGCACCACGTGTGGACGGACGAGGAGTGGATGGCGGCGCGGGGGGCCCGTCCGGTGCACGAGGCACCGTTGTCGGTGTACGAGGTCCACCTGCCGTCCTGGCGACCGGGCCTGACCTACCGCCAACTGGCCGAGCAACTGCCCGCCTACGTCCGCGACCTGGGCTTCACCCATGTCGAACTGATGCCGGTCGCCGAGCACCCCTTCGGCGGCTCCTGGGGCTACCAGGTCACCGGCTTCTACGCCCCCACCGCACGGCTGGGCACCCCCGACGACTTCAAACACCTCGTCGACGCCCTGCACCGCGCCGGGATCGGCGTCCTCATGGACTGGGTACCCGCCCACTTCCCGCGCGACGCATGGGCCCTCGCCGAGTTCGACGGACGCCCCCTCTACGAACACGCGGACCCGCAGCGGGCCGCCCACCCCGACTGGGGCACCCTCGAATTCGACTACGGCCGCCACGAGGTACGCAACTTCCTCGTCGCCAACGCCGTGTACTGGTGCGAGGAGTTCCACATCGACGGACTGCGCGTCGACGCCGTCGCCTCGATGCTCTACCTCGACTACTCGCGCGAGCCGGGACAGTGGACCCCGAACGAACACGGCGGCCGGGAGAACCTCGACGCCGTCGCCTTCCTCCAGGAGATGAACGCCACCGTCTACCGGCGCGCACCCGGCGTCATGACGATCGCCGAGGAGTCCACGGCCTGGGACGGCGTCACGCGGGCCACCCATCACACCGGGCCCGGCGGGTTCGGGGGGCTGGGGTTCGGGCTGAAGTGGAACATGGGGTGGATGCACGACTCGCTGAGCTACGTGCAGCACGAGCCGGTCCATCGCAAGTACCACCACAACGAGATGACGTTCTCGATGGTGTACGCCTACAGCGAGAACTACGTCCTGCCCATCTCCCACGACGAGGTCGTCCACGGCAAACGCTCACTCGTGTCGAAAATGCCCGGCGACTGGTGGCAACAACGCGCCACCACCCGCGCCTACCTCGGCTTCATGTGGGCCCACCCCGGCAAACAACTCCTCTTCATGGGCCAGGAATTCGCCCAGGGCGCCGAATGGTCCGAAACCCACGGCCCCGACTGGTGGCTCCTGGACCCCGCCTACCCCGCCGAACCCGACCACCGCGGCGTACGCGACCTCGTCCGCGACCTCAACACCGTCTACCGGGGCGAACCCGCCCTCTGGCAACGCGACACCGACCCCGCCGGCTTCACCTGGATCGCCGGCGACGCCGCCGACGACAACGTCCTCGCCTTCCTCCGCCACGACGCCGACGGCACCCCCCTGCTCGCCGTCTCCCACTTCTCCCCCGTCGTCCGCCACGACTACCGCCTCGGCATCCCCGAAGACATCCCCGCCTGGCACGAAGTCCTCAACACCGACGCCGCCCGCTACGGCGGCAGCGACGTCCACAACCCCCACCCCGTCAAACCCGAACCCCACCCCGCCCACGCCCACCCCACCAGCCTTCGCCTGACCCTGCCTCCCCTGGCCACGATCTGGCTCCGCCCCGCCTGACGCCTCCGGTGACCACGGCGTCGACGGTCGCGCGTCGATGATGCCCGCGCGGGGCGGGGCGAGGAAGGTGAGCGCCTCGCCCCGCCCGGTGGTCAGACCGTCGCCGCCCGCAGCGCCTCGGGCAGCTCGCCCTCGTACACGATCCCGAGCGCCTGCGTCGCCCGCGTCAGCGCCACGTACAGGTCGCTCGTGCCGTACCGCGCCGGTTCGACCACGAGGACGGAGTCGAATTCCAGCCCCTTGGCCTGGCGGGGGTCGAGGAGGACGACCGTCCGGGTCAGGTCGGGCTCCTCCCCGGCCGTCACGTCCTCCAGCCGGGCCGCGAGCGAGGTGTGCAGTTCGCGGGGCGCGATCACGGCGAGCCGTCCCTCGGCGGGGGTCAGTTCGGCGACGGCCTTCGCGACGGTGCCGGGCAGGTCGTCCCCGGCGGCGCGCGCCCACGGCCGTACACCTGTCGAACGCACCGAACGCGGCGGCTCGAAGTCCGGGTGCTGCGCACGCAGTACGCCTGCCGCCACGTCCATGATCTCGGACGGGGTGCGGTAGTTGACGGCGAGGCGCTTGTGCTCCCAGCGGTCCTCGACGTAGGGGGTGAGGATCTCCGACCAGGATCCCACTCCGGCCGCCTCCGCGGTCTGCGCGGGGTCGCCGACCAGGGTCATCGAGCGGGTCGGGATGCGCCGCATCAGCAGGCGCCAGGCCATCGGCGAGAGCTCCTGCGCCTCGTCGACGATGATGTGGCCGAACGCCCAGGTCCGGTCGGCCGCCGCGCGTTCGGCGGCGCTGCGGTGGTCCTCCTCCTCGTGCCGCTCGGCCATCCGCTCGGCGTCGATGATGTTGTGCGCGGACAGGACCTCGGAGTCCTCCTCGTCCTTGTCCTCGAACTCGTAGGTACGGGAGGCGTAGGACACGTCCAGCACGCCCTGCGCGTACGCCACCTGGGCGCGGCGTTCCTGGTCGGCGAGGGCGCGGGCCACGCGGTCGTCCTCGCCGAGCAGTTCGGCGGCCTCGTCGAGGAGGGGGACGTCGGCGGTGGTCCAGGCCCCGTCGACCGGGCGGCGGATCGCGTCCGCGTCCTCGTCCGGGACGTATCCCTCGGGGTCCGCGAGGAAGTCGGCGACCAGACTCTGCGGGGTCAGCCTTGGCCACAGCTGGTCGATGGCCGACCAGACCTCGGGGTTCTCGGCGAGGTCGTCGCGGATCTGGGTGATGTCGCTCGGGTCGAGCAGGTTCGAACCGTCGAAGGGGTCGGTGCCGATGCGCTCGGCCAGCATGTCGGTGAGCGTGTTGAGGATGTGGCCCTCGAAGTACTCGCGGGCCACGTTGTGCGGCAGCTTCGCCTCACGGGTGCGCTCGCGGGCGACCTGGACCAGCCCGGCGTCGAGCATCAGGATGTCCCGGTCGTGCTCGATCGCGATGACCGGGTCGGGCAGCACCTGGCGGCCCTGGACCACGGCGGCGAGCACCTCGGCCATGTCGGCGCGGCCCTTCACCGCGGCGGCCCGCGGGGTGTCGCCGGCGGTCGCCCTGACGCCGGGGAACAGTTCGCCGACGGTCGCGAGGAGCACGCCCGTCTCGCCGAGCGAGGGCAGTACCTCGCCGATGTAACCGAGGAAGGCGGGGTTCGGGCCGACGATCAGGACGGCGCGCTTCGCCAGCAGTTCCCGGTACTCGTACAACAGGTACGCGGCCCTGTGCAGCGCCACGGCCGTCTTTCCGGTGCCGGGGCCGCCTTCGACGACCAGCACGCCCTTGTGCGGGGCGCGGATGATCCGGTCCTGTTCGGCCTGGATGGTCTGCACGATGTCGCTCATGCGGCCGGTGCGTGCCGAGTTCAGCGCGGACAGCAGTACGGCGTCGCCGGTCGGGTCCTCGTGGCCGGTGCGCTCGTGGTCGCCGAGGTCGAGGATCTCGTCGTGCAGGTCGGTCACCCGGCGGCCGTCGGTGGTGATGTGCCGGCGGCGGCGCAGGTCCATCGGCGTGTGGCCGGTGGCGAGGTAGAAGGGGCGGGCGACCGGGGCCCGCCAGTCGATGAGGATGGGGGTGTGCTCGGTGTCGTCGGCGCGGATGCCGATACGGCCGATGTGGTGGGTGACGCCGGAGGTGAGGTCGATCCGGCCGAAGCAGAGCGATCCGTCCACGGCGTTCAGCGCGGCGAGCAGGCCCGAGCGCTCGGCGACGAGCACGTCCCTTTCGAGCCTGGCTTGCATGGGTGTGTTGCCCTGCGCGAGCGCGTCGCCGACGGAGGCCTCGGTGTCGCCCCGCAGCGCGTCCACGCGTGCGTACAACCCGTCGATGAATTCCTGCTCGTGCAGCAATTCATCGTCGGGAAATCCTGTGGTGCTCTCTGCGTTTGCGCCCCTGTTTGACAATTCCGCTCCCGGCCGGATATACTGTGCCCAGTGAACTTCTCCGCGACTCAATTCTTCTGAAGTCGCGAATCATTCAATATACGCAAAGAAATCCCCCGGGCGCAATTGCCCGGGGGATTTCTTGTGGTTCCGCTGTATATCGGCTAGGTCCGAGCCCGCCGGACAGTCAGAGCACGTCGGACAGCTCCTCCAGCAGCCGGCGCTTCGGCCGGGCGCCCACCATCGACTTCACCGGCTCACCACCGCGGAACACCATGAACGTGGGCATCGACAGCACCCGGTAGGCGTTCGTCGTCAGCGGGTTGGTGTCCACGTCCAACTGGACCACCTTGAGCCGCTCGCCCTCCTCGGCCGCCAGGGCGCTCAGCACCGGCCCCATCTGCCGGCACGGCGGGCACCAGTCGGCCGTGAACTCCACCAGCACCGGGAGCTCGGCGCCGATCACCTCCGTCTCGAAGTCCGCGTCCGTCACCGAAGCCACGCCTGCCACCTTGATCACCGTGTCCGCCCTTCCAGTTCGCATACGGGTTCCGGGCCGCCCGGAACCTCCGCCTCGGCCGCCAGCTCGTCACGCGCCCGCTCGGCCCGCGCCAGCTGCGCGCCGACCTCGGCCCGTACGGCCTGCAACTCGTCGATCAGCGAGTCCAGCTCGCCCAGCTTGCGCCGGTAGATCGCGAGCGAGGCCGGACAGGAGTCGCCCTGCGGGTGTCCCGCCCGCAGACACTCCACGAAGGGCCGGGTCTCCTCCAGGTCGAACCCGAAGTCCTGCAGTGTCCTGATCTGCCGCAGCAGCCGCAGGTCGTGCTCGTCGTACGTCCGGTACCCGTTCTCGCCCCGCCGCGCGGGCAGCAGCCCCCGCGACTCGTAGTACCGAAGAGTCCGCGTGGTGGTCCCGGCCCGCGCCGCCAGCTCGCCGATTCGCATGCCCCGACGATATTCCTTGACGCCGACGTCAAGGCAAGGGCAGCAATGGCTTTCGCTCCACCGGTGAGGACAGGACGATCGAGGTCGTCGTGCGCCCCAGCGCGGAGGTCTGTTCCAGGACGTCCTCCAGGTGGATCGTGTCCGCGACGGCGACCTTGAGGATCCAGCAGTCCTCGCCGACGACGTGGTGGACCTCGATGATCTCCGGGCGGGAGATCAGCTCCAGGGTCCTGGGGTGGCGCAGGGTGTAGCCGCCGTGCGGGTTGACGCGGACGAAGGCCTGGATGCCGTAGCCGAGGAGGGGCGGTGAGACATGGGCGCCGTAGCCGGTGACGGCTCCCGTGGACTCCAGCCGTCGCACGCGTTCGGCGACGGCCGCCGGGCTCAGCCGGACGCGCCGGCCCAGCTCGCTGAGCTTGATCCGGCCGTCGCTCTGCAGCAGTTCCAGGATCTGCCGGTCCAGCGCGTCGAAGGCCACCGACGTTTCGTTGGCGCCCGCACGCGGCTGCCGTGGTTCCTTCGGTACAGCGGCCGGATCTCCCATGTCTCCCCCTTCAGACGTGACGCGTACGCCGGGAGAATTATGGCCACAGAAGCCCAGCGGGCGTGGGAAGTACGAGGGGGAGGAACGCCGTGCGCGAGATAGGTGTCATTGGCGGAAACCGCTATTTCGGAAAGCGGCTGATTGCCCGGCTGCTGGCCGCCGGAGACCACGTCACCGTCATCAATCGAGGTTCCTCCGCACCGCCCGCCGGGGCGGTGCATCTCGTCGCGGACCGCAATGACGGACATTCCCTGGAGAAGGCGCTGGGGTCACGCACCTTCGATGTCGTGGTCGACCAGGTCTGCTACACACCGCGGCAGGCGGAGATCGCGCGCCGGGTCTTCGCGGGACGCACTCGGCGGTACGTCATGACCTCCACCGTCGAGGTGTACGAGTACGAGGACTCGGCGGATCTCGTACGGGAGGACGCCGTGGACCCCCGTGCCGTGCCCGTCGACCTCGGACTCCCCTGGGACGAACCGGAGTTCCTCGACAGCCACTACGGGGAGGGCAAGCGTCAGGCCGAGGCGGTGTTCGCGGCCGGCCCCGCGTTCCCGTACACGGCCGTCCGGGTGGCCCACGTCCTGGGCGGGGACGACGACTTCACCGGCCGCCTCCAGCACTACGCGGAGCGCGTCCGCACGGGCGAGCCGATCGCCGTACCGCCCGTGAACCACCCGGCGACGTACATCCACGTCGAGGAGATCGCCGACTTCCTGTTCTGGGCGGCGGGCGAGGACTTCACGGGCCCGGTCAACGCGGCCTCCCACGGGCCGCTGACCACGCAGGAGCTGTGCGAGGCGATCGCCGCGCACCTCCCGGACGGCAAGACCCTCCTGCGTCCCGTCGAGGTGGGCGAGGTCTCCCCCTTCTCCTTCAGCCGTTCCTACGGCATGGACAACTCCCGGGCCGGCCGGCTCGGGTTCGCCTTCGGCGACGCGCGGGCGTGGCTGCCGCAGGCTGTGGCGGAGACGCTGGGAAGGGACGCCTGACATGCGGTACCGCACGCTTGGCGGCCTGCGCGTGAGCGCCGTGGGGCTCGGCGCGATGCCCCTGTCCATCGAGAACCGGCCGGACGAGGCGCGGGCCCTGGCCACGGTGCACGCCGCCCTCGACGCGGGCGTCACCCTCCTGGACACCGCGGACTCCTACCACTTGCCCGGGGACGAGCCCGGCCACAACGAGCGGCTCGTGGCCCGCGCCCTGGCGTCGTACGGCGGCGACACGGCGGACGTCCTGGTGGCCACGAAGGGCGGGCGCGGGCGACCGGCCGACGGCAGCTGGACGGTGAACGGCTCCCCGCGCCACCTCAAGGCGGCGGCCGAGGCCTCCCTGAAGCGGCTCGGCGTGGCGGCGATCGGCCTCTACCAGCTCCACAAGCCCGACCCCGCCGTCCCCTTCGAGGACTCGGTCGGCGCCCTGCGCGAACTCCTCGACGAGGGCAAGGTCCGGCTGGTCGGCCTCTCCAACACGGACACCGACCAGATCTGCCGGGCCCGCGCGATCCTCGGCGACCGGCTGGTCTCCGTCCAGAACCAGTACTCCCCCGCGGTACGCGACAGCGACCCCGAGCTCCGCCTCTGCGCCGAGCTGGGCCTCGCCTTCATGCCGTGGAGCCCCCTGGGCGGCATCTCCCGCAGCTCCCTGGACGGCTCCTCGGAACTGGCACCCGAGGGCTTCGACGCCTTCCACGAAGTGGCCCGCGAGCGCGGTGTCAGCCCCCAACGGATCTGCCTGGCCTGGCTGCTGTCGCTCTCCCCCACCGTGCTCCCGATCCCGGGCTCCGGCCGCCCGGAGACGATCCGCGACTCGGCGGCCGCGGCGGACCTGGTGCTGAGCGCGGTGGAGCTGGCACGGCTGGGCCACTACTAGGACCTGTCCGTCAGGCGTGCGCGGCCACGCCCGCGGACTCCTCGACCTCCAGGAGCGACGCGCTGTGCCGCTCCTCCTCGAACGCCTTGCGTCCGCCGCGCAGCCCGAAGAGGCGTTTGGCGAGGGCGATGTAGAGGACGGCGAGGATGTTGAGGACCAGGGTGGCGATCTTCAAGTAGCTGACGTGCTCGGTGAGTTCGTAGATCTCCAGAGGCAGGAAGGCGGCGGTGGCGACCACCGTCAGATACTCCGCCCAGCGCTTGGCGTACCAGAGGCCGCCCGCCTCGACGAGTTCGATCAGCGCGTACGCCAGCAGCAGCGCGGCCACCAGGGCCAGCGTGGAGTGCTTGTAGCCGAAGGACTTCTGGATGGTGCCGACGACCGGCGAGTGGTCGAGGTCGTAGTGGAAGTGCCTGAAGACCGGCCGGAAGACTGCGAGGTTCTCGTCGAAGAGCCGGCGCACCGAGTCCTGGCTGTTGCTGAACTTCCACACCGCGGCCGCGACCAGCACGATGAACACCCCGCGCACGGCCCGTTCGATCGCCAGGAAGCGCAGGATGAACAGATCGCGCAGCACCTTGCCGCGCGGCACCAGGGGAGCGTCCTGCGCGGGGCCCGAGCCATGTGGTTCGTCCAGCACGAAATCGCCGCAGCGCAGACAGCGCCAGGCCTCGCCGAGGCTCGTCTCGGCGCGCAGCCGCCGGCGCAGTTCCGGCTCGTCGGGCGCGTACGTCACATGGCCTTTGCGCGCACACGTCCGCCGGTCCCAGTCGATCTTCATACTCCGTGTCCTCCGCAGAACATGCCGCGCCGTGCCGGTCAGTCCGGCACGGCACGGTAGTGCATGTTCTACGAGACGGAGGCCCGAGGGTCACGGTTCCGAGGCGGGCGAGGATGCGCTCAGCGCGTCGCCGCGCCGGTGAGCTCCGGTAGTTCCTGCGCCACCTGCTCCGGGGCCTCCCCCGGGTGCGCACCGCCCTTTCGGGGCAGCAGGACGGCGACCAGCACGGTCCCCACTCCCAGGATCACCGCGCCGATCAGGCTGGTGTGCGCCACCGCGTCCGAGAAGGACGAACCGACGGCGTCCGCCATCCGCTGCGCCCCGTGGGCGAGCTGGTCGGCCTGCGCCTTCAGCTGCGCGGCCTTCTCGGTGTTCCCGGCGTGCCCCGCCCGCGCGGCCTGGTCGCCGAGCTGCCGGGCCTTGTCGCCGATGCCCTGGGCGACCGCGTAGCCCGCGCCGACCGAGTCCTGTGCCGTGGACAGGGCGCCCGCCGGGAGCTTGCTGCCCGCGGTGGCGTCCGAGAGGTGCGAGGAGTACGAACTCGCCAGCACGGAACCGAGGATCGCGATGCCGAGTGAGCCGCCGAGCTCCAGCGAGGTGTCGTTGACGGCGCCGCCGACGCCGAGTTCGGCCTCGGGGAACGCGCCCATGATGGCGTCCGTGCAGGGCGAGAGCGCGAGCCCGATCGCGAGGCCCAGGATGGTGAGGGGCAGCACGAAATCGCCGTACGAGGATGCCGCGTCGACCCGGGTGAGCAGCGCGAGCGCCGCAGTGCCGCCGACCATGCCCGCGGTGACCGTGATCTTCATGCCGACGCGCGGGGTGAGGTACCCGGTGAGCGCCGAGCCGACGAACACGGCCCCGGCGAGCGGCAGCATCCGCACCCCGGTGTCCAGCGCGTCGTAGCCGAGGACGAACTGGAGGTGCTGGGTGAGGTAGTAGAAGGCGCCGAAGACGGCAAGGAAGAAGAGGGCGACGGCGAGGTTGGAGCCGGCGAACCGGCGGTGGGCGAAGCGGCGTACGTCGACGACCGGGCGCGGGTGGCGCAGCTCCCAGACCACGAAGGCCACGAGGCCGGCACCCGCGACGACCGCGGCGGTCACGGCTTTGACGCCCCATCCGAAGTGCGGCCCCTCGATGATCATGTAGACCAGCGAGCCGATCCAGACCACGGACAGCAGGCCGCCGACGTGGTCGATGCGGTGGTGGTGCGCGGCCCTGGACGGCGGTACGAGGACGAGGGCGCCGACGATCGCGAGCGCGGCGATGGGCACGTTGATCAGGAACGTGGACGACCAGCCGTGGTGCTCCAGCAGCGCACCGGCGACCAGTGGCCCGGCCGCGATGGCGAGTCCGGCGGTGGCGGTCCACAAGGTGATCGCCTTCGCCCGCTCCTCGCGCGGGAAGGTCGCGGCGAGCAGGGAGAGCGTCGCGGGCATGATCAGGGCGGCGCCGACGCCCATCACGGCACGGGCCGCGATGACCCCGGTGGAACTGTCGACGAGCGAGCCCGCGACCGCGCCCCCGCCGAAGACGACGAGCCCCAGGATGAGGGCGCCGCGCCGGCTGTACTTGTCGCCGATCGCGCCGAGCAGCAGCATCAGCGCGGCGTACGGGACGGTGTAGCCGTCGATGACCCACTGCAGGTCCGCGCTGGACAGGCCCAGGTCCTGGGTCATGTCGGGGGCCGCGACCGTGAGGGCGGTGTTCGCCATCACGATGATCAGCAGGCTCAGGCAGAGCACCAGCAGCGCCCACCAGCGTCGGGCGTAGGGCCGGCCCATCCCCTCGACCGGTTCGTTCATGACGAGACGCATGACTACGGTCGCCCTCTCTCTCGTTCTTCTTGCACACTGACGTGTAATTGCTCAACCATGTGCAATGTACGTCCATGCACACAGCTGTGCAAATGAAGGAGGTGGAGCCCTTGTGGAGGGCACGAGTGATCACCTCGCGCGGCTCCGGGGGCGTGCAGAATGGCAGCCATGACCACGGGTAGTGCCAGCCGCGCGGATGCGAATCGCCGCCGTATCCTCGACGTCGCGCTCGCCGAGCTGCTGCGCGACCCCGACGCGTCCATGGACCAGATCGCACGGGCCGCGGGCGTCGTACGGCGCACGGTGTACGGGCACTTCCCGAGCCGCGAGGCCCTGATCGGCACGTTGACCGACGGCGCGGTGGAGGCGGTGGCCGCGGCGCACGCGGCGGGCCGGGAGAGCGGCCGGGACCCGGCGGAATCGCTGGTCCGCTCGACGCTCGCCGTCTGGGAGATCGCCGACCGCTACCGGCTGCTGGTCGCCCTCGCCCAGCGCAGCGTCACGGTCCAGGGCATCCGTGAGCGGCTGACGCCGGTGCGCGAGGCCTGCGCGGAGCTGTTGCGGCGCGGCCTCGACCAGGGCGTGTTCGAGTCCGCGCTGCCGGCGCCCGCACTGGCGTACGTGCACGAGCAGATGCTGTTCGCCCTCATGGAGGCGGTGAACGACGGCCTGCTGGCACCGGAAGAGGCGGGCCGCTCCGCCGCGATCACCATGCTGACCGCGGCGGGCGTACCCGCCTCCAGAGCCACCGAACTGGTGACCAAGCTGAGCGATTGAGCTGTTGAGGTTCTTCTTCGCACTTCTTCGGCAAAACACCGAGCGGCCAGGTCTACGGGGGGAGAACCTGGCCGCCCGGCGGCTTGGGGGGGCTTATGAGCCCCGTGCGGGACCGCGCCCGTCAGGGGCGCGAGGAACTGCGCGACAAGCCACGATCCACACGCAGCCTCCGAACGACCCGCAGCCCCTCTTCCAGCGGAGCGCCTACGCTTTCGCCAGCTCCTTCTCCCCGCCCTGCTCGGGGATCTCCGCGGCGACGTCCGAGACGTCATCCTCGTCGTTGTCCAGCAGAGTCTTCTCGTCGAACGGCAGCTCACCGGCGAGAACCCGGTTCACCCGCTCCTTGTCGACCTCACCGGTCCACGTACCGATCAGCAGCGTGGCGACCGCGTTGCCCGCGAAGTTGGTGACCGCACGCGCCTCGCTCATGAAGCGGTCGATACCGATGATCAGACCGACACCGTCCACCAGCGCGGGCTTGTGCGACTGCAGACCACTGGCCAGGACGGCGATACCGGAGCCGGAGACACCCGCCGCGCCCTTCGAGGCGACCATCATGAAGAGCAGCAGGCCGATCTGCTGACCGATGCTCATCGGCTGGTCCATCGCGTCGGCGATGAACAGCGAGGCCATGGTCAGGTAGATCATCGTGCCGTCGAGGTTGAAGGAGTAGCCGGTCGGCACGGTGATGCCGACGACCGGGCGGCTGACACCCAGGTGCTCCATCTTGGCGATGAGCCGCGGCAGCGCGGACTCGGACGACGAGGTGGAGACGATCAGCAGGAACTCCCGGCCGAGGTACTTCAGCAGCTGGAAGAGGCTGACCTTGGCGACGAGCTTCGTGAGCGTGCCGAGCACGATGACGATGAAGAGCGCACAGGTGATGTAGAAGCCGAGCATGATCGTGCCCAGCGCCTTCAGCGCGTCCATGCCGGTCTCGCCGATCACGGCGGCCATGGCGCCGAAGGCACCGACGGGCGCGGCCCACATGATCATGCCGAGGATGCGGAAGACCAGCTTCTGGATGTGCTCGACACCCTTGAGCACCGGCTGTCCCGCACGGCCCATGGCCTGCAGCGCGAAGCCCACGAGGAGGGCGATCAGCAGGGTCTGGAGCACCTGGCCCTCGGTGAAGGCCGAGACGAAGGTGGTCGGGATGATCCCGAGGATGAAGTCGACGGGGCCCTCGGCGGCGGCCGCGGCCTGCGTGTGCCCGACGCCCTTCACGGCCTCGGTCAGGTGCATCCCGCTGCCCGGGTGGATGATGTTGCCGACGACCAGGCCGATGGCCAGCGCCACGAAGGACATACAGATGAAGTAGCCGAGCGCGAGACCGCCGACCTTGCCGACCTTGGCGGCCTTGCGTACCGAGCCGACGCCGAGCACGATCGTGCAGAAGATGATCGGGGAGATCATCATCTTGATCAGGCTCACGAAGCCCGTGCCGATCGGCTTGAGCTCCTTGGCGAAGTCCGGTGCGGCGAACCCGACGGCGATGCCGAGCACAACCGCGATGATCACCGCGATGTACAGATAGTGGGTGCGGTCCCGCTTGGCTGCGGGTGCGGCAGGTGCCGTTTGGGTGCTGGCCACGGCTGCCCTCCTTGACGACGTCATCGGCATCATCCGGCGTGCGGCTCACGTCCGGCGGAACCCGGTGTGCGGCCTGCTCCTGGGGGGATCCCAGGGTGCGGCTCACTCGGGGGGATCCCGGGGTGCGGCTCACTCCGGGGGATGCGGTGACTATCTCCCGCCCTGTGAGGGCGGTCACCCTTCCGTTCATTTAGTACATCGAAACAGCGATCGGCACGACTCACACACTGGCGTGCTAGTTTCTGAGCATGGGGGATCACGTGAAGCGGGCGTTCAAGTACCGCTTCTATCCGAACGACGCGCAGGCGGCTCAACTGACGCGCACGTTCGGTTGTGTGCGCAAGGTCTACAACCTGGCCCTGCAGGCCCGCACCACGGCCTGGTTCACCGAGCACCGCCGGATCAACTACGTCCAGACCTCCGCGCTGCTGACCGATTGGAAGAAGACCGAGGAGTACGCCTTCCTGGCCGAAGTCTCGTCGGTTCCGCTGCAGCAGACGCTGCGGCACCTGCAGGGCGCCTTCACCAACTTCTTCGAGAGGCGCTCCGCCTACCCGCGCTTCAAGTCCCTCAAGAAGTCGCGCAAGTCCGCGGAGTACACCCGCTCGGCTTTCACCTACCGCGATGGTCGGCTGACCTTGGCGAAGATGCAGGAGCCGCTGGACATCGCCTGGTCCAGGCCGCTGCCCGAGGGGCAGGTGCCCTCGACAGTGACGGTGTCGCAGGACGGTGCGGGGCGCTGGTTCGTCTCCATGCTCTGCGAAGACGCCTCAGTGAAGGCGCTCCCGGCCATCAGTGCGGCAGTGGGCGTCGATGTCGGCGTCACCTCGCTGGTGACCCTTTCGACCGGAGAAAAGGTCACCAACCCGAAGTTCGAGAAGAGGGACCGGGCCAGGCTTTCCCACGCCCAGCGAGAGCTGTCCCGCAAGGCGGAGGGTTCCAGCAACCGCAACAAGGCGCGTGCCCGGGTCGCCGGCATCCATGCCCGGATCGCCGACCGGCGCCGGGACTTCCTGCACAAACTGTCCACGCGTCTCGTTCGTGAGAACCAAACGATCGTGATCGAGGACCTCACCGTCCGGAACATGCTGAAAAACCGCACACTGGCCCGTGCGATTTCCGACGCGTCCTGGACCGAATTGCGCTCCATGCTCGAGTACAAGACCCAGTGGTACGGCCGCGACCTGATCGCGGTGGACCGCTGGTACCCGTCGAGCAGGACCTGCTCGGCCTGTGGCCATCTGGTCGCGAAGCTGCCGTTGAACATCCGGGAATGGACCTGTGCCGCGTGCGGGACTGTCCACGACCGCGACGAGAACGCGGCGAAGAACATTTTGGCCGCCGGGCTGGCGGTGTCGGCCTGTGGAGCCGGTGTAAGACCTCAGCGGAGAACCTCCGGGCGGGCTGTCGGCGCTGAAGCAGGAATGCTCCGAAGGAGCACCGCTTAGCGGTGCAGAGTCGGAGATTCCCCCCTGCTTGAAGGGGGGAGAGGCCAATTAGTTCACACTTATAGGAACAACCGAACTTCGAACCCCGACGGCGGCGGACGACGGACGACGGACGTACGAATTACAGGACTCCGAGTGACAGGCAAGGGCGAGGCACACTGATTCCATGCGCCTTCCCCACGTCCCGCGACCCCGCAGCCTGGCCGGCCAGCTCTTCGCCATGCAGGCCGTGCTCATCGCGGTGCTCGTCGCCGGTTACGCGCTGTTCAGCTACGTCAGCGACCGCAGCCAGGCCGAGGACGCGGCGGGCCGCCAGGCCATGGCCGTGGCCCGTTCGATCGCCGACGCACCCTCCGTCCGCGATGCCATCCGCACCACGAACCCCACCAAGGATCTCCAGCCGTACGCGCTCCAGGTGCAGCGGGACACCGGCGTGGACTTCGTGACGATCATGAACCCGCAGGGCATCCGCTGGACCCACCCCGACGAGACGCTGATAGGCAAGCACTTCCTCGGGCACATCGGACCCGCCCTGCACGGCAAGTCCTTCACCGAGACATACACGGGCAGCCTCGGGGCGTCCGTCCGCGCCGTCACCCCGATCCTGGACAACGGCCACATCGTCGGCCTGGTCAGCGCGGGCATCAAGGTCGAGGCGATCACGCAGCGCGTGCAGGAGCAGGTGACCGCCCTCGTCGGCGTCGCAGGCAGCGCACTCGTGCTCGGCGGCATCGGCACGTACGTCATCAACGCCCGGCTGCGCCGCTCCACGCACGGCCTGAACGCGGCCGAGCTGAGCCGGATGCACGACTACCACCAGGCCGCGCTGCACGCCGTGCGCGAGGGGCTGCTGATGCTGGACGGGCAGTACAGGGTGGCGCTGATGAACGACGGCGGGCGGGAGCTGCTGGGGGTGACGGACGAGGTCGTCGGACACTCCGTGGCCGACCTCGGGCTGCCCGCACCGCTCACCGGCGCCCTGCTGTCGGCGGAGCCACGGGTGGACGAGGTGCATCTGACGGCGTCGCGCGTACTGGTCGTGAACACCTCCCCGGTGTCCGGCGGCGAGCGGCGCGGCACAGTGGTCACCCTGCGCGATGTGACCGAACTCCAGTCCTTGATGGGCGAGTTGGACTCCGAGCGCGGCTTCACCCAGGCGCTGCGCTCACAGGCGCACGAGGCCGCGAACCGGCTGCACACGGTGGTCTCGCTGATCGAGCTCGGGCGCGCCGAGGAGGCCGTCGAGTTCGCCACCGCCGAGCTCGAACTCGCCCAGACGCTCACCGACGAGGTGATCTCGGCGGTCAGCGAGCCGGTCCTCGCCGCCCTGCTGCTGGGCAAGGCGGCCCAGGCGAACGAGCGGGGCGTGGAACTGGTGGTGTCGGAGGAGAGCGGTATCGACGACGGGCTGCTCCAGACCGGCCTGCCGGCCCGTGACCTGGTGACCGTGCTGGGCAATCTGATCGACAACGCGATGGACGCGGCGCAGGGGACGGTGGGGGCACGGGTGACCGTCACGGCCTTCACGGACGACTCCGGCCTGGTCCTGCGGGTCGCCGACACGGGCGCGGGAGTCGACCCCGCCCACGCGGAGGCGGTCTTCCAGCGCGGCTGGTCCACCAAACCGGCGGGGCCCGGCGGCCGGGGCCTCGGTCTGGCCCTCGTACGTCAGGCCGTGAGCCGTCACTACGGCACGCTGACGGTGGCGGAGGCGCGCGGGGGCGGGGCGGAGTTCGAGGCGCGGCTGCCGTTGCCTACGGTTACCCCGGGCGCCCCCGCCGAACCCGTGCCGGGGGCCGCCGGAGAACCGGCCCCGGCCACCGCCGAAGGGGCCACCGCCGAAGGGGCCGCCGCCGAGCCCGAGTCCGCCCAGCACGCCCTGCCTGGAGGCGACGTATGACCGCCGACCCCATCCGTGTACTCGTCGTCGAGGACGACCCGGTCGCCGCCGACGCGCACGTCATGTACGTGGGCCGGGTGCCCGGCTTCACGGCGGTCGGCAAGGCGCACACCGGAGCGGAGGCGCGGCGCGCGCTGGACCGTACGCCGGTGGACCTGCTGCTGCTCGACCTGCACCTGCCGGACGTGCACGGACTGCAGCTCGCCCGCTCCCTGCGTGCCGCCGGCTATCACGCGGACGTGATCGCGGTGACGTCCGCGCGGGACCTCGCGGTCGTACGGGAAGGGGTCTCGCTCGGGGTCGTCCAGTACGTCCTGAAGCCCTTCACCTTCGCCACCCTGCGCGACCGCCTCGTCCGGTACGCCGAGTTCCACGCGGCGGTGGGCGAGGCGAGTGGCCAGGACGAGGTGGACCGCGCCCTGGCCACCCTGCGCGCCCCGAGCCCGGCCGCCCTCCCCAAGGGCCTCAGCGCGCCGACCCTGGAGCGGGTCACCCGGGCGCTGCGGGACAGCGCCGAGGGCCTGACGGCGGCCGGGGTCGCGGAGTCGGTCGGCATCTCCCGGATCACGGCCCGGCGCTATCTGGAGCACCTGGTGGACGCGGGACGGGCGGCGCGCGCCCCGCAGTACGGGCAGGTGGGGCGGCCGGAGTTGCAGTACCGGTGGGTGAAGGGGTAGCCCCGGTCGAGCGTCAGCCATGGGGAGAAGCGGCCCGCCGGTGGTCCGGCAGTCGGGTGATCGCCACGAAGACGGCGTAGGCGCCCAGAGTCCCGACCACGAAACCGGGATAGCGGGCCCAGTCAGGATCGGCGGGAGCGGAGGTGCCGACCCGCACGAGCCAGTTGGCGAACCATCCGGCCGGCAGGCCGACCGTGAAGGCCGGCCAGCGATACCGCACCCCCTTGATCACATCGTCGACCAGGGCTGTCCATGTGCCGAGCACCATCGGGAACAGGCCGCCACTCCAGCCGAGGGCGGCGACACCCGCCCCACGGCGACTCCGATGTCACGTCGCCCCCGCATGGCGCGTTCAACTCGCCCCCAGGACCGCGAGCGCCTCGACCACCGACAGCACCAGCAGCCCCGGGCCGGCGACCTGGCCACCGACCCAGTACACGACGAGCCCGGCGAGTGGCACGACGCCGAAGGCGAGCAGGTCGACGCCGCACTGGATGACCTTGCGCGATGCTCTCCGGGTATCACCGCGGTGAGCAGTCTCCCACCTGAAAATGCCATCGGTGCAGGCGAGTTCGGCGAGCCTCGGCCCCAACTCGGCCCTGTTCCGCCATCTCGTCCCCCATCTCCTGAAGCCGGTGCAAGGTCATTGACGTGGACTAGTCCACGCTCTTACGTTCACCGGGCAGACAACTCGGCCACCAATGACGTCGGCCAGTAGGAGGTCGTGCCCGTGCGCCCCACCGCCGCCCCGCTACTCCTCGCCACTCTGCTCACCGCGACCGCGCTCAGCGCCTGCGGATCGGGCTCCGGAAGCGATCCGGACACCGTGAAGGTCTCCTTCAAGCAGTCCACGGACAACTCGATCCGCGTCATGGACACCTACTTGGGGGAGATGAAGAAGGAGTTCGAGAAGGCCAACCCCGGCAAGAAGGTCGAACTCGTCCCGATCAAGGCCCCGGACTCCGAGTACTACACCAAGCTCCAGCAGATGCTGAGATCTCCCAAGACGGCTCCCGACCTGGTCTACGAGGACACCTTCCTCATCAACTCGGACATCACGAGCGGGTACTTGAAGCCCCTCGACCCCTACCTCGACAAGTGGCCGGACTGGAACCAGTTCATCGACACGGCGAAGTCGGCCGCGAAGGCGCAGGACGGGAAAACGTACGGCGTCCCGGACGGCACGGACACCCGGGGCCTCTGGTTCGACAAGGGCATCTTCAAGAAGGCGGGCCTGCCCGCCGACTGGCAGCCGAAGACGTGGGACGAGGTGCTGGCCGCCGCACGCACCATCAAGGCGAAGGTCCCCGGCGTCACCCCGCTCAACGTCTACACGGGCAAGCCGGCGGGCGAGGCGGCCACCATGCAGGGATTCGAGATGCTGCTGTACGGGACGGGTGACGGAACGTCGGACCCCCTGTACGACACGGCGTCGAAGAAGTGGATCGCGGGCAGCCAGGCCTTCAAGGACGCGCTCACCTTCGTGCACACGGTCTACAAGGAGAAGCTGGGCCCCGATGTCTCGGACGCCCTGGACCCGAACTTCCCCACGAACGTCCGCGGCGAACTGATGCCCAAGGGCAAGCTCGGCATCAACCTGGACGGCAGCTGGCTCCCGCAGGACTGGCTGAAGGGCGCGGGGCACGAGTGGCCCGAGTGGTCGCAGAAACTCGGCCTCGCCTACATGCCGACGCAATCCGGCCAGGCCCCCGGCAAGGTGAGCATGTCCGGCGGCTGGACCTGGTCGATCCCCGCCAAGGCGTCCAACCCGGACCTCGCCTTCAAGTTCATCGAGACGATGCAGACCAGGGCGAACGCACAGAAGTGGTACATCGCCAACTCCGGCATCGCGGTGCGCAAGGACGTGGCCTCCGACCCCGGATACGTGAAGGCGCAGCCCGGCATCAAGTTCTTCACGGACCTGGTCGCGAGCACGCACTACCGCCCCGCGTACCCGGCCTACCCCAAGGTCTCGACGGCCGTCCAGGAGGCCATGGAGGGCGTGACGACAGGTGACAGCTCGGTCGACAAGGCGGCGAGCGGGTACGACGAGGAGCTGAAGACGGCCACCGACAACCAGGTGATCAGGAAGTGAGGCTGCGCCGCACCCTGACCCGCGCCCTCCCCCTCACCCCCGCCGTCGCCCTCCTGCTCCTCTTCCTGGCGGGCCCGATCGCGTACTGCGCGTACATCGCCTTCACCGACCTCCAGCTCACCGGCCAGGCGCACTCGTCCTTCGTCGGCTTCGAGAACTTCCGGGCGGCGTTCAAGGACGACGCGTTCCTGAACGCGGTCTGGCTGACGCTGGTGTTCACGGTCCTGTCGTCACTGGTCGGCCAGAACACGCTGGGCCTGGCGCTGGCTTCGCTGATGCAGCGGGCGTCGAAGCCGGTGCGAACGGTCGTGGGCGGGATCGTGATCACGGCGTGGGTGCTGCCGGAGGTGGTGGCGGGGTTCCTGCTGTACGCGTTCTTCCGACGGGAAGGCACGCTGAACGCGATCCTGGACTGGCTCCACCTCCCCACCCAGAACTGGCTGTTCACGCTGCCGATCCTGGCGGTGTCGTTCGCGAACGTCTGGCGGGGGACGGCCTTCTCCATGCTGGTGTACTCGGCGGCCCTGAACGAGATACCGAAGGAGATCACCGAGGCGGCGGAGGTGGACGGGGCGGGTGGCTGGCGCCGTATGTGGCACATCACGCTGCCGATGATCCGCCGCTCGATCGGCACGAACCTGATGCTCAACACCCTTCAGACGCTGTCGGTGTTCGGGCTGATCTGGGTGATGACGAGGGGCGGCCCGGGGAACAGGAGCCAGACGCTGCCGCTCTTCATGTACGAGCAGGCCTTCCAGAAGAGCATGATCGGATACGGCACCGCGGTGGCGCTGCTCCTGCTGGTGGTCGGCTCGCTGTTCTCGCTGGTGTACATGCGGCTGCTGCGGACGGAGGTGTGACATGCCGGTCCGTAAGACACTGAGGTCCCGCCGCACCGGCCGCCGACTGGCCGCCGACGCGGGCCTGCTGGCGGTGGCCGCCGCCTTCGCCCTCCCCCTCGCCTGGGTGGTCCTGTCGGCCCTCGACCCGCACGCGGGCCTCAGGGTGAAGGTTCCGGACGGCCTCACGCTGGACAACTTCGACGCGGTCCTGAAACCGGACATCACCTACACACCGCTGCTCAACAGTCTGATCCTGTGCGGGGGCGGCACGCTGCTCACGGTGGTGTGCGCGGCGTTGGCCGCGTATCCGCTGTCGCGGTTCCGCTCGCGCCTGAACCGCCCCTTCCTGCTGACGATCCTCTTCGCGACGTGCCTGCCGATCACGGCGATCATGGTCCCGGTGTACGCGTTGTTCGTACGGGTGAACCTCATCGACACCGTGCAGGGCACCATCTTCTTCTTCGCCGCGTCCCAACTCCCCTTCGCCATCTGGCTGATGAAGAACTTCATGGACGGCGTGCCGAAGGAACTGGAGGAGGCGGCGTGGACGGACGGGGCGTCGTCGCTCCAGTCCCTGGTACGGATCGTGCTGCCACTGATGGGGCCGGGGGTCGCGGTGGTGACGGTCTTCTCGTTCGTGATGATGTGGGGGAACTTCTTCGTCCCGTTCATGCTCCTGCTGACACCGGACCAGATGCCGGCGTCCGTGAGCATCAACGACTTCTTCGGAAATCGGGGGACGGTGGTCTACGGGCAGCTGGCCGCGTTCTCGGTCATCTACTCGACGCCGGTGATCCTGCTGTACGTGCTGGTGTCCAGGCGGCTGGGCGGGGGGTTCGCGTTGGGCGGCGCGGTCAAGGGGTGAGAGCCGGGCCGGTCTCGCCGGGGTGCCTGGTGACCGGTGACGGGAAGGGGCGACGAGGGCAACACCGTATGTTCGTACGATCCGTAATTGTGGCCGAACAGACCGTAGTCACCACCGCCCCGGCCCCATATTTTGTGCGCGTGCAGCAACCGCAAGCCCATCAGCCCACCCCGCCCTTCAACGCTCCGGCCGCCCGCAGACTGCGGGCGGCCCTCGGCATGGGCCCCGAGCACGTCGCGTACGGAATGCGAGCCTCGTACGGGCTGCCGTACGTCACCCCCGACCTCGTCGCGGCCTGGGAGAGAGGCACGACCACCCCCAGTGGCCCCGAACTCACCGCGCTGGCGGGCGTGTTGTGGTGCTCACTGGGTGAACTCATCGGCGCGCCAAGGACGTTGCGCGAGCATCGCGTGTCACGCGGGCTGGCCCAGGAGGACATCGCCCGTACCGTCGGCCTCGAACTCCTCGCCTACCAGCGGATGGAGGAGGCCGACGAGTGGCGCGGCAACGACCGGCAGTCGGTCGCCCTCGCCGACACCCTCGAACTGTCGCTGCGGGACTTCATCACCGTCACCGGACGCGACGCCAAGCTGGCCGAGCTGCTGCGCAGCGCGGTGACGACGCGCTGGCAGGCGTACGTCCGTCCGGTCGGGAAGATGATCCCGCTGGACCGACGCCTCCTGGAGGACGTCCTCCAGGAGATGCACACCGAGTACCAGGGGCAGATGGTCGTCACGCTCAGCTGGAGCGGCGGATCGGCCGCCGCCGACGCCGACGACTCCGGCCGCGACTTCCTCGACCGGATCGTCGATCACTTCTGGGCGATGCTCCAGAGAAGTACGTACTGAGTCCACTCGACCCGAGGTCGTGCGACCCGAGCGGGTACGACCTAGAACACCGACTCGGCCTCGTCCATCCGGTCCTTCGGCACCGTCTTCAGCTCCGTGACCGCCTCCGCCAGCGGCACCATCAGCACATCCGTGCCGCGCAGCGCCGTCATCCGCCCGAAGTCGCCCCGGTGCGCCGCCTCCACCGCGTGCCAGCCGAACCGCGTGGCGAGCACCCGGTCGTACGCGGTCGGGGTGCCGCCCCGCTGCACATGACCGAGGATGACCGGCTTGGCCTCCTTGCCGAGGCGCCGCTCCAGCTCGTACGCCAGCGCCGTACCGATGCCCTGGAAGCGCTCGTGACCGAACTGGTCGATGGCGCCGTGGCCGTAGTCCATGGTGCCCTCGACGGGGTGGGCGCCCTCGGCGACGCAGATGACCGCGAACTTCTTGCCGCGGGCGAAGCGCTCCTCGACCATCGCCATCACGTCGGACGGGTCGAAGGGGCGCTCGGGCAGACAGATGCCGTGGGCGCCGGCCGCCATGCCGGACTCCAGGGCGATCCAGCCGGCGTGCCTGCCCATGACCTCGACGACCATGACGCGCTGGTGGGACTCGGCGGTGGTCTTGAGGCGGTCCATGGCCTCCGTGGCCACACCTACCGCGGTGTCGAATCCGAAGGTGCGGTCCGTCGACGAGATGTCGTTGTCGATCGTCTTCGGGACACCGACCACCGGCAGCCCCGCGTCCGACAGCATCCGGGCTGCCGTCAGCGTGCCCTCGCCGCCGATCGGGATCAGCACGTCGATGCCGAACTCGCGGGCCATGTCCTGCGCGTTCTCGCAGGCCTCGCGGAGCCGGTCGCGCTGCAGTCGCGAGGAGCCGAGAATCGTGCCGCCGCGGGCGAGGATGCCGCTGACCGCGTTGAGGTCGAGGGTGCGGTAGCGGCCGTCGAGCAAGCCCGCGTAGCCGTCCTCGAAGCCGATGACCTCGTCCCCGAAATTGGTGACCGCTCGGTGCACGACCGACCGGATCACGGCGTTCAGGCCCGGGCAGTCGCCGCCTGCGGTGAGAACTCCGATACGCATCGTGCTGTGTCTCCTGCTCGCTGCTGGTACGTGTGAGCCAGTCCGATTGTTTCATGCGCCGAAGGGCACCGACGATTCCCTCCTCCCCACCAGGCCGTTTGTCCTGGCGGGCGCCTTAGCCACCCTCAGAGGTATTGTCAAGAGGGTTCCGCTCACCCCAGTGGGCCATTTTTCCGAGCCCCGAAACCACCCAGCGCCGCAACGGATGGAGAGCACGCGTGACCCGCAGCGTCTACGTGACCGGGATCGACCGCGGCGACGGCCGCCAGGTCGTCGAGCTGGGGGTCATGGAGCTCCTGACTCGCCAGGTCGACCGGGTGGGCGTCTTCCGTCCACTCGTCCACGACGGCCCGGACCGGCTCTTCGAGCTGCTGCGCGCCCGCTACCGGCTGACCCAGGACCCGGCGAGCGTGTACGGCATGGACTACCACGAGGCGTCCACGCTCCAGGCCGAGCAGGGCGCGGACGAGCTGGTCTCCACCCTCGTCGACCGGTTCCACCTCGTCGCCCGCGACTACGACGTCGTCCTCGTCCTGGGCACCGACTTCGCCGACACCCAGTTCCCGGACGAGCTGGCGCTGAACGCGCGGCTCGCGAACGAGTTCGGCGCCTCCGTGATCCCCGTGGTCGGCGGACGCGGACAGACCGCCGAGTCCGTGCGCGCCGAGACGCGCAACGCCTACCGCGCGTACGACGGCCTGGGCTGCGACGTCCTCGCCATGGTCGTGAACCGGGTGGCTCCGGCCGACCGCGCCGAGATCAGCGAGCGGATCGACCACCGTCTGCCCATCCCCTGTTACGTCCTGCCCGACGAGCCCGCTCTCTCCGCGCCCACCGTCGCGCAGATCACCCACGCCCTCGGCGGCAAGGTGCTCCTCGGCGACGACGCGGGCCTCGCCCGGGACGCGCTCGACTTCGTCTTCGGCGGCGCGATGCTGCCGAACTTCCTGAACGCCCTGACCCCGGGATGTCTCGTGGTCACCCCGGGCGACCGCGCCGACCTGGTCATCGGCTCGCTCGCCGCGCACAGCGCCGGCACCCCGCCCATAGCCGGCGTGCTCCTCACCCTGAACGAGCGGCCCAGCGACGAGGTCCTCACCCTCGCGGCCCGTCTCGCCCCCGGCACCCCGGTGATCTCGGTGGCCGGGAACTCCTTCCCCACCGCGGCCGAACTCTTCTCCCTGGAGGGGAAGTTGAACGCCGCCACCCCCCGCAAGGCGGAGACCGCCCTCGGCCTCTTCGAGCGGTACGTCGACACCAGCGACCTCCTCAGGCGCGTCTCCGCGCCGAGCAGCGACCGCCTCACCCCGATGATGTTCGAGCACAAGCTCCTCGAACAGGCCCGTTCCGACAAGCGCCGCGTCGTGCTCCCCGAGGGCACCGAGGCCCGCGTCCTGCACGCCGCCGAGGTGCTGCTGCGCCGGGGCGTGTGCGAGCTGACGCTGCTCGGTCCTGTCGACCAGATCCGCAAGAAGGCCGCCGACCTCGGCATCGACCTGGGCGGCTGCCAGCTGATCGACCCGGTCACCTCCGAGCTGCGCGAGCGCTTCGCCGAGAAGTACGCCGTCCTGCGCGCCCACAAGGGCGTCACCGTCGAGCTGGCGTACGACGTCGTCGCCGACGTGAACTACTTCGGGACGCTGATGGTGCAGGAGGGGCTCGCCGACGGCATGGTCTCCGGCTCCGTGCACTCCACCGCCGCGACCATCCGGCCCGCCTTCGAGATCATCAAGACCAAGCCGGACACCAAGATCGTCTCTTCCGTCTTCTTCATGTGCCTCGCCGACAAGGTCCTCGTCTACGGCGACTGCGCCGTGAACCCCGACCCGAACGCCGAGCAGCTCTGCGACATCGCCATCCAGTCGGCCGCCACCGCCGAACAGTTCGGCGTCGAGCCCCGGATCGCGATGCTGTCGTACTCGACGGGTACGTCCGGGTCGGGCGCCGACGTCGACAAGGTGCGCGAGGCCACCGACCTGGTGCGGCTGCGTCGCGACGACCTGAAGATCGAGGGGCCGATCCAGTACGACGCCGCGGTCGAGCCGACCGTCGCGGCGACCAAGCTGCCGGACTCCGAGGTCGCCGGGCAGGCCTCCGTGCTGATCTTCCCCGACCTCAACACCGGCAACAACACCTACAAGGCCGTACAGCGCTCGGCCGGCGCGATCGCCGTCGGCCCGGTCCTGCAGGGCCTGCGCAAGCCCGTCAACGACCTGTCGCGCGGCGCGCTGGTACAGGACATTGTCAACACGGTCGCGATCACGGCGATCCAGGCCCAGACTCCGAGCAGGGCATGACCACCATCGTCCTCCACCCAGAAGGCACCCCCGCAGTGACCGCCACCCGCGTCCTCGTCCTCAACTCCGGCTCCTCGTCGGTGAAGTACCAGCTGCTCGACATGCGCGACAGCAGCCGTCTCGCCATGGGCCTCGTCGAGCGCATCGGCGAGGGCACCTCCCGGCTGAAGCACACGGCGCTCACCACGGGCGAGACCCGCGAGACGATCGGCCCCATCGCCGACCACGCCGCCGCGCTCAAGGCCGTCGCCGAGGAGCTGGCCAAGGACGGCCTCGGCCTGGACTCCCCCGAGCTGGCCGCGATCGGCCACCGGGTGGTGCACGGCGGGAAGCAGTTCACCGAGCCCACGGTCATAGACGAGGCCGTGCTCGCCGAGATCGAGCGGCTGATCCCGGTCGCCCCGCTGCACAACCCGGCGAACCTGATCGGTATCCGTACGGCCCGGGCGCTGCGCCCCGACCTGCCCCAGGTCGCCGTCTTCGACACCGCCTTCCACACGACGATGCCGGAGTCGGCGGCGCGCTACGCGATCGACGTGAAGACCGCCGACGAGTACCGCATCCGGCGCTACGGCTTCCACGGCACCTCGCACGCGTATGTGTCCCGGGCGACGGCCGAGCTCCTGGGCAAGGCCCCCGAGGACGTGAACGTCATCGTGCTGCACCTCGGCAACGGCGCGTCCGCCTCCGCCGTACGGGGCGGCCGATGCGTGGACACCTCCATGGGGCTCACGCCGCTGGAGGGACTGGTCATGGGCACGCGGTCGGGCGACGTGGATCCCGCGGTCATCTTCCATTTGACGCGTGTTGGCGGGATGTCCACGGACGAGATCGACACTTTGCTGAACAAGAAGAGCGGCCTGATCGGTCTGTGCGGCGACAACGACATGCGGGAGATCCGTCGCCGTGTCGACGAGGGTGACGAGCAGGCGCGGCTCGCCTTCGACATCTACATCCACCGCCTGAAGAAGTACATCGGCGCCTATTACGCGGTACTGGGCCGGGTGGACGCGATCGCCTTCACCGCCGGAGTGGGCGAGAACGCCGCTCCGGTGCGCGAGGCCGCGGTGGCCGGCCTGGAGGAACTCGGCCTGGCGGTCGACGCCGACCTGAACGCGGCTCGAGGGGACGGGCCCAGACTCGTCTCCCCCGAGGGCGCACGGGTCGCGGTCGCCGTGGTGCCGACCGACGAGGAACTGGAGATCGCCACGCAGACCTACGCACTCGTGGGCGCGTCCCACGACCTCATCTGAGCGGCACCACGCCACCTCGAACGGGCGGCACCGTGCCACCTCACCTGAGCGGCAGCGCGCCCCTTTGTATCTTCCGCCAGACGGAATATTCCGTAGCGAAACAAACCGATAGGATCGCCCTATGCGCCGTTCGAAAATCGTCTGTACTCTCGGCCCCGCGGTCGACTCCCACGAGCAGCTCGTCGCGCTGATCGAAGCCGGCATGAACGTGGCCCGCTTCAACTTCAGCCACGGCACGCAGGCCGAGCACCAGAGCCGCTACGACCGGGTCCGGGCCGCCGCGGCCGAGACCGGCAAGGCCATCGGTGTCCTCGCCGACCTGCAGGGCCCGAAGATCCGTCTGGAGACCTTCGCCGAGGGACCCGTCGAGCTGGTGCGCGGTGACGAGTTCACCATCACCACCGAGGACGTGCCCGGCGACAAGCACATCTGCGGCACGACCTACAAGGGCCTGCCCGGTGACGTCTCCAAGGGCGACCCGATCCTCATCAACGACGGCAACGTCGAGCTGAAGGTCGTCGAGGTCGACGGTGCCCGGGTCAAGACGGTCGTCATCGAGGGCGGTGTGATCTCGGACCACAAGGGCATCAACCTGCCCGGCACGGCCGTGAACGTGCCGGCGCTGTCCGAGAAGGACGTCGAGGACCTGCGCTTCGCGCTGCGGATGGGCTGCGACATGGTCGCCCTGTCCTTCGTGCGTGACGCGGGCGACGTGAACGACGTGCACAAGGTGATGGACGAGGAGGGCCGCCGGGTCCCCGTCATCGCCAAGGTCGAGAAGCCGCAGGCGGTCGAGAACATGGAGGCCGTCGTCGCGGCGTTCGACGCCGTCATGGTGGCCCGTGGTGACCTGGCCGTCGAGTACCCGCTCGAGAAGGTCCCGATGGTGCAGAAGCGCCTCGTGGAACTGTGCCGCCGCAACGCCAAGCCCGTGATCGTCGCGACCCAGATGATGGAGTCGATGATCACCAACTCCCGCCCGACCCGCGCGGAGGCCTCCGACGTCGCCAACGCGATCCTCGACGGCGCCGACGCGGTCATGCTCTCGGCCGAGTCGAGCGTGGGCGCGTACCCGATCGAGACGGTCAAGACGATGTCGAAGATCGTCGTGGCGGCCGAGGAAGAACTCCTCTCCAAGGGTCTGCAGCCCCTGGTCCCCGGCAAGAAGCCGCGCACGCAGGGCGGTTCGGTCGCCCGTGCCGCCTGCGAGATCGCCGACTTCCTCGGCGGCAAGGGCCTGGTCGCCTTCACCAAGTCCGGTGACACCGCCCGCCGGCTCTCCCGCTACCGCGCGGCCCAGCCGATCCTGGCCTTCACCACCGACGAGGGCACCCGCAACCAGCTCGCGCTGAGCTGGGGCGTCGAGTCGCACGTCGTGCCGTTCGTGAAGAGCACCGACGAGATGGTCGACCTCGTCGACCACGAGCTCCAGAAGCTCAAGCGGTTCAACGACGGCGACATCGTCGTGATGACCGCCGGCTCGCCCCCCGGCGTCCCCGGCACCACCAACATGGTCCGGGTGCACCACCTGGGCGAGAGCGGCCGCACCACCTGACCCCCGCGGCCTCCGTACGCCACTGAGGGCGCCTCCTGCGACAGGGGGCGCCCTCGGTGTGTGCTGATCACGGGCGCGGTCACGGCAGTGCGTCGGCCGACTGCTGATACGCCTCGAACTCGCTCCACCGCGGGTGATCCGCAAGGAGCGGGGCCAGGGCGCGCGGGGGCGCGAGCAGCCGCCGGATCATCCGGAGCGAGCGGATCTGCGCACGCTCCAGCTCACGCCACCGCGGGGCGAGCCCGGCTGCCTCCTGCGGGCTCATCGGCATGGCGTCCAACGCTCGTTCGAGCACGGGTCCGGGACCGAACATGGAGACGCCCTCACGCGGACCCACCTTCTCCAGCAGCCAGGACCTGAGCCAAAGGTCGCGCAACAGCCATTCGTTGTGCTGTGTGCCGGTCGCGCGCTCGGCGGCCGCCAGCAGGGCCGGCCAGGCCTCGGCGATCGCCCGCCACTGCTCGTCGGTCACCCCGGCCGGGTCCGCCTGGATGCGGGCGGCGAACTGCTGAGCCGCGGCCGTCCATTGACTCACGGCCCCATCGGCGCCGTCCGTGCCCGACGCCGACCAGCGACGCGCGTGCGCGTCCAGGTCGAGCCGGTCCAGCCCGTCGAAGAGGTCATTCATCAGAACATCACCCCCGCTGCTGCGAACGCTTCCCTGCCGAGCTGTTCCGCTCCGTACAGGACTGTGGCCCGGCCCTCCGCGTGAGCGGAGGAACCGGGCCACAGTCCTGTGTGCGGCTCCCGAACGGGTCTTGGTCGTGACCGGCCGTCAGCCGGTCACGTACTGGTGCAGCCCGGGTATGGTCAGCGTGCCGCCGAACTGGCCGGCCTGTACGACCTTCACCTTGGTGAAGTAGATCAGCGGTATGTTCAGCGGCGGCGGGTTGTCCGGGCTGAACGTGATCGGGATCAGGCCGAGCAGGTTGCCGGAGATGCTTTCGGTGTACATCACCGTCTTGCCGTCACGGATGGTGGACGTCGTACCGCTGCCGGCCTGCACGTGGTACGTCTTGCCGGACTGCTTGTCGTTCACCGTCTGGTGCAGGTCGCCGATGTCCGTGCCGTCGGAGATGACGTACTTCAGGACCTTCTTGACGGTGCCGTTGGCGGTCTTCACCTTCACGATGCCCTGGTAGTCCGCGCCCTTGAGGAGCAGCGAACTGGCGTTCAGGTACCAGGGGTCGTCCGGCAGGGTCACCGGGTTGTCGACGCCGCCCTCGGCGTCGGTGGCGACCGGGCAGTCCGCCGCGCTGGTGGTGGAGCTCGCGGACGGGCTGGGGGACGAGGTGGCCGCGTCGGTAGCGTCCTTGAGCGCCTTGGTGGTGCCCTCGGCCGCCTTGGTCGCCGTGTCGGTCGTGTCCTTCACGGTGTTCTTGACCGTGTCGGCGACCTTGCTGGTGGTGTCCTTGACCGTGTCGGACGTGGTCTTGTCGCCGGTGTCCTTGGTCGCGCTCGCCGAGGCGGACGCGGAGGCCGACGGCGTGGGGCTCGCGGTGGCACTCGCCGTGGAGCCACTGCCGCCGGTGAAGATGCCCGTGATCGCGTCACCGATGGTGCCCAGCAGATCGCCCCCGCTGCTCGCGGACGCCGACGGGGTCGCCGTCGCCGCGGTGCCGCCGCCACTGCTCTGCGCCGACTTGCTCGCGGACGGCGCCGACGTGGACCCGGCCTTGTCGTCGGAACCTGAATCCGACGAAGAGGTCTTGTCCGGCGACGAGGACGCGCTGGCCGAGGGTGTCGGCTCCGGCTTGTCGGTGGACGCGGAGGCGCTCGCCGAGGAAGAGGAGGACGCCGAGGCGGAGGGGGTCGGGCTGGCCGACGTGTCCTTGCCGGCCACGGCCTCGACGCACTTCTGGTACTCGTCGGCCGTCAGGCTCTTGGCGGGCGAGTGGTCGTCGGCCTGGGCAAGTGTCGGCGTGAACCCCATCCCCATGAGGACCGCGGTCGGCATCGCCGCGATGGCGACGGCCTTGCCCGCGGGCACGTGGAACCTGGTGAACAGCGGCTTCCTCGGGGCCGCGTGGCGCGGCCCGGTTCTCACCCGGGACTCGTCCACCTCGGTCCCGCGGATCACCTCGTCAGCCGGCACTGTGCCTCCCGTTCGCCCCGTAGGCGGAGCTCATTCCTGACAGGTCCTTCGGCTCGCCCGACTCGTCGGCGACCGCGGGGCCCGCGCTGTCGGCACCGTGCTGGATGCCCGTGGACTCCGGGCTCTGCGGCAGGTGCGGGGTGTTCGGGGTGGTGTCGAGGGCGTCCGGGGCGCCGCCCTCACTCTTGTGCGCCGGCGCAATCTGTTCCTCGCCGGGCTCACCAGGAACCCAGGAGACCGCCATCGCGCCGCCGGTCATGGCGAAGAGGAAGCCGATGAGGAAGCCACCGAGGTTGGACACCGGAATGGAGACCAGCGCGAGCAGGATCGCGGCGACCCCGGCGAAGGTCCGTACGTGCTTCTGGAACCAGAGACTGATGCCCAGGACCCAGAGCAGCACGCCGATGATCAGGGAGCCGGCGCCGGCGGTGGTGGACATCGCCAGCGTCAGATGGCCGATCTGGAGGTTCGCGTACGGGAAGTAGGCGATGGGGAAGCCGCCGAGCAGGATGAACAAGCCGGCCCAGAACGGGCGATCGCCCCTCCAGGTACGGAAGTTCCGCCGGAAGACTTGGAGATAGTGCTCGCTCTGCCCGGGTGACTCGGCGCTCATGGAAACGGCTCCCTGGAACGGCTTTACTGTGTGGCGTACGCGCTTGAGTAGTTCACGTACTGCGGGAAAAGGTGGGGCGGGCGGGGCAGCTGCCGGCTCCCCCGCCCGCCCCTGGAGTGCCTAGTAGCACTCCTTGACGCCCTTGGACAGCGACATCTTCAGGCCGCTGAGCTTGAACGTACCGGCGGTGGTCGCCCACGCCGTCTGCTTCACATCGGTCAGGTCGGCCGAGTCGGCCTGCTGGGCGAATCCGTACGGGTTCGCCTGGTCACCCTTGGCAATGCCCGGACCCTTGCTGGCGTCCTTGGCCGCAACACCGATGTCGATGTTGTGGAACACCGCGTCGGCCTGCAGGTCCTCGACGTCGATGTACAGGTTCTCGGCCTGGACCGGCGTGCCACCGCCGCCCGCCTTCAGGACCAGACTGACCGATCCGAGCAGCGGGATGTTCGGGGTGACCACGGACTGGCACATGTTGGTGATCGACGCGGACTTGAACGCCGAGACCGCGACGGGGTGAGCCGTCTTCTGACCGTCGAGGGTGTACCCCGAGTCGATGGCTCCGTACTGCGAGAAGCCTTCTCCGTGGAGCGAGTCCGCCGTCACCTTGAACGACTGACCCGACACACTGAACGACGCGGCGAGAGCGCCCTGCGCGAGGGCGACACCTATCGCTGCCGTGGCGGCCACGCTGGGCACCATCACGACCGCGAACCGCTTCCATCTGGTCCCGCCACGCACCTGGGACTCCATATTTCCTCCTTCTCGGACGTACATCTCCTGGCCCTGACTGACCCATGTCGGCGGCTCAGCCGGGCAGGGATGGGAGAAGTGCTACGTCCTCGGAAAGGAGAGCGCCCGTACTCGTCGAGCGCCAACTGCGCCCGACATCACCGGCGATCACCCCCGAGCGACAACCACTGGTCGCGCCTGACACGCATCACGCACAACCTGCTGGACAGGCTCCGCCGAACGGCAGAGACCCCCCTGTCCAAGGGTCGGCGCCACTGCCGCCGCCCCTACTCGGTGGGGACCCAGAAAACCCCTTGACCCGATTGGTTGTCGGGGTAGGGGGAATGGACCGAGCGTCGCCGATCGTGGTGCATTCTCGCCGCCCGCACAAGGGGGTTCGTTACTGGCTAGTAACGGCCGGATAACCGAACAACGACCCGGCGGTATCGGTCGACAACTCTGGGTGGCACCAAGGGGGACACCAAAACAGTTGATCCATGGACAGAATCCGACAGATCAACGCCCCTGACTTACTCCAAGTAACAGCGGCCGCGTTTACCAAGTTTTGGTAAAGCGCGGCCACCTGCCGCTCTCTCGGCAAATCTTTCACCTGGGCATCACACGCCCCGGCGTTTAGGAACAGGTCAGCACACCGGGCGGAACCCGGTCCGGGAGTCGATCAGAACAGCGCTCTCGCCAGCGCCCGGCGCGCCGCGATCACCCGCGGATCGTCGCCGCCCACGACCTCGAAGAGCTCCAACAGCCTCAGCCGTACGGCATCCCGGTCGTCGCCCGCCGTGCGCTGCACCGTGTCGATGAGCCGCCCGAACGCGTCTTCGACGTGCCCGCCCACCAGGTCGAGGTCCGCGGCCGCGATCTGCGCCGGTACGTCCTTGGGCTTCTCGGCGGCGTCCTTGCGCACCTGGAGCGGGTCGGCGCCCTGCACGCGCTGCAGCAACTCGGCCTGCGCGAGGCCGAGCCTGGCCTCCGTGTTGCCCGGGTCGTCGCTCAGCACGTTCTTGTACGCCTGTACGGCACCGCCGAAGTCACCCGCGTCCAGGGCCTGTACGGCGGCCTCCAGGAGCGCGTCGTAGGGCCCTGCCGGCACCTCGTGCACCGCGGGGGCGCTGCCGGGCTCGGCGTCGGGGTCGACGGTCACGCCGGTGAGGCCGAAGCGCTGCTCGGCGACCTCGACGAGCTGGTCGAGGGTCCCGCGGATCTGCGCCTCTCCGGCCGCACCCTGGAAGAGCGGCAGTGCCTGTCCCGCCACGACGGCGAACACGGCCGGGATCCCCTGGATCCCGAACTGCTGCATCAACATCTGGTTGGCGTCGACGTCGATCTTGGCAAGGACGAACCGTCCGTTGTACTCGACGGCCAGCCGTTCGAGCACCGGGCTCAGTTGCTTGCAGGGCTCGCACCACTCGGCCCAGAAGTCGATGACGACCGGGACCTCGGTGGACCGCTGAAGGACATCGTGCTCGAATCCCGCCTCGTCGACATCGATGACGAGGCCGGCGGGAGACACGGCCCCGCCTCCGCCGCCCTGCCTGGCCGCTTCGGCGCGCGCCTGCTCCGCCTTCGCCTTGGCCTCCTGGGCCGCCTTCACCGCGGCGAGGTCGACGACTCCGCTCATGGACATGTTCCGTGGCTGCATGAGTACATCCTCCCCCTTCCTCGCGCACGTGTGAAAAGCGCTGTGAAAGCCGGGCCGCTTTACGACGCGACCCGACTCGATCCGTGCTGTCGGGCACCGGGTCCCCACCCGGCGCCAGTGGTTGTCACCCGTCCACGAGTCACCGTGTACGAGCTTTCGCTACGGCTCGTAGCGTAACTGTCCCGTGGCTCCCCTGTCCGCCATACCCCGGTGATCTCCCTCACGACTTCACACAACCGCCTGATTTGGCCGCCCGGGACGGCGGATAAGGTCCTGACATGCAGAGTCGCACCACCACCCCCCGCACGGGACGCCCGCGCAGCGCTGCCGCGGACGCCGCGATCCTGAAGGCGACGCGGGCGGCGCTGGTCGAACTGGGCTGGTCCAAGCTGACGTTGGGGGACGTGGCGACGCGGGCCGGGGTCGCCAAGACGACCCTCTACCGTCGCTGGGCGGGCAAGAACGAGCTCGTGGTCGACGCGGTGGCCGTCCTCTTCGACGAACTGGAACTCCCCGACCGTGGGAGCCTCGCCGCCGACATCGAGGGCGTGGTGCTTCAGTTCGCGGCGCTCCTGAACCGTCCCGAGACCGCGACGGCCCTGATGGCGGTGGTGGCCGAGTCAACCCGTGACGAGCCGCTGCGCGAACGCATCCGCACGTCCATCGTCGACCGCCAGAAGCGGCTCGTCGTGGAGGGGCGGGCCCGCGCCACCGCGCGCGGCGAACTCCCTCCGGAGTCCGACCCCGAGGTCGCCGCGCGTACGGCGGACCTCATCTTCGACGTGGTCGCCGGGGCGGTGGTGCATCGCACCCTCGTCAGCGCGGAGCCGGCGGACGAGGAGTGGGTCCGCGCATTCACCCAAATGCTCCTCCTGGGCCTGACCGGTACAACACCCACCACCTGACCCGACTCTCCTCGCCCTCGAACGCCGGACGGCCCGAGGCTTTCAGCGGCGCGGGGAACTGCGCGACCGGCCCCCACGCACCCGCGGACAAGGAATCCGGCCGACCGGGGGATCCGGGGCGCAGCCCCGGCCCGAGGGGCGCGGGGAACTGCGCGACCAACCCCCACGCATCCGCGGACAAAGAAGGGCGCCCCGGGTCTGGGGCGGAGCCCCAGGGGGTCAGAAGCCCGCCGGTTCCGTGTACACGCCCCACTCGTCCCGGAGCACGTCACAGATCTCGCCGAGCGTGGCCTCGGCCCGCACCGCATCCAGCATGGGCACGATCATGTTCGACCCGTCCCGCGCGGCGGCAAGCATCGCGTCCAGCGCGGCCTGTACGCGCGCGTCGTCGCGCCCGTCCCGCCGCACTCCCAACTCCCGTACCTGCTCCCGCTCCACTTCGTGACTGACCCGCAGGATCTCCAGATCCCCGGTCACGGACCCGTGATGGACGTTCACGCCCACCACCCGCTTGTCACCCTTCTCCAACGCCCGCTGGTACTGGAACGCCGACTCGGCGATCTCCCCGGTGAACCAGCCGTCCTCGATGCCCCGGAGGATGCCGGAGGTGATGGGACCGATCGGGTGCTGCCCGTCGGGATGCGCCCGCAGCCCCCGCTCCTTGATCTGCTCGAAGATCTTCTCCGCGTCGGCCTCGATCCGGTCGGTGAGCTGCTCGACGTACCAGGAACCGCCCAGCGGGTCGGCGACGTTGGCGACGCCGGTCTCCTCCATCAGTACCTGCTGCGTCCGCAGGGCGATCTCCGCGGCCTGCTCGGACGGCAGCGCGAGCGTCTCGTCCAGCGCGTTGGTGTGGAGGGAGTTCGTGCCGCCGAGAACCGCCGCGAGCGCCTCCACCGCCGTACGGACGACGTTGTTGTACGGCTGCTGCGCCGTCAGCGAGACACCCGCGGTCTGGGTGTGGAAGCGCAGCCACTGCGCCTTCTCCGACTTCGCGCCATACACGTCCCGCATCCACCGCGCCCAGATCCGCCGCGCCGCCCGGAACTTGGCGATCTCCTCGAAGAAGTCGAGGTGCGCGTCGAAGAAGAAGGAGAGGCCGGGGGCGAAGACGTCCACGTCCAGGCCACGCGAGAGCCCCAGTTCGACGTAGCCGAACCCGTCCGCGAGCGTGTACGCCAGCTCCTGCGCGGCCGTGGAACCGGCCTCCCGGATGTGGTAGCCGGAGACGGACAGCGGCTTGTAGGCGGGGATCTTCGCGGCGCAGTGCTCCATCAGGTCGCCGATGAGGCGCAGGTGTGGCTCGGGCTGGAAGAGCCACTCCTTCTGGGCGATGTACTCCTTGAAGATGTCGGTCTGGAGGGTGCCGTTCAGGACGGACGGGTCGATGCCCTGCCGTTCCGCCGCGACCAGGTACATGCAGAAGACGGGTACGGCCGGTCCGCTGATCGTCATCGATGTCGTGACGTCACCCAGCGGGATGTCCTTGAACAGGACCTCCATGTCGGCCGCCGAGTCGATCGCGACCCCGCAGTGCCCGACCTCGCCGAGGGAGCGCGGATCGTCGGAGTCGCGCCCCATGAGCGTCGGCATGTCGAAGGCGACCGACAGTCCGCCGCCCCCCGCGGCGAGGATCATCTTGTAGCGCTCGTTCGTCTGCTCCGCGTTCCCGAACCCGGCGAACTGGCGGATCGTCCACGTACGCCCTCGGTAGCCGGTCGGGTACAGGCCGCGGGTGAAGGGGTACTCGCCGGGCCAGCCGATCCGCTCGAAGCCGTCGTACCTGTCCCCCGGCCGTGGCCCGTACACCGGCTCCACCGGATCGCCGGAGAGCGTGGTGAAGTCGGCCTCACGCTTGCGCGAGGTGTCGTACCGGGCCTGCCAGCGGCGGCGGCCCTCTTCGATGGCGTCAGCGTCCATGCTTCGAATTTACTAGGACGTCCTACTAAATGTCGATGGCAAACCGCCACGGACCACTCCCGTGGCGGTAAGCGTTACGCCTTGACGACCGCCGGAGAGTCCTCCGCGACCTTCGACTCCAGCTCCTGGGTGATCTTCCGCTCCACGAAGAACGCGGCCGTCGGAATGGTCCCCGCGAGCAGCACCCACAGCTGCTTGCCGACCGGCCACTTCGCCTTGGAGCCCAGGTCGAAGGCAAAGACCAGGTAGACGACGTAGAGCCAGCCGTGCGCGATGGCGACGACGCGCGTGAAGTCCACGGCACCGTTCATGTGGAACACGTACTTGGCAATCACACCGAGGGTCAGCAGGACCAGCAGCACACCGGTGACGTAGGCCATCACGCGGTAGCGGGTCAGCACGCTCTTCTTCATGGGGATGAGCGTAACGACCCCATTTGCGCGATCTACGAGCACCCCCGCCCCGGCGCGCCTCTTTTCTCTGTTCCTCGTCTATTCCTCGTCGAAGTCACTCGCGGCGATGCGCAGGGGGCGCAGCATCGCGAAGATCTCCGCGCACTCCTCGGAGTCGTAGGCCCCGAGCCCGAAGTCCATCGCCATCAGGTCCCGGGTCGCCGCGTCGCAGACCTCACGGCCCTTCTCGGTGATGGAGGCGAGCGTGCCGCGCCCGTCGTTGGGGTTGGGCCGCTTGTCGACGAGCCCGGACTTCACCAGCCGGTCCACGGTGTTCGTGACGGAGGTCGGGTGCACCATGAGGCGCTCGCCGATCTTGGACATCGGGAGCTCGCCGGCCTTGGAGAAGGTGAGCAGGACCAGTGCCTCGTAGCGCGCGAAGGTGAGTCCGTACGGCTTGACGACCGCGTCGACCTCGGCGAGCAGGATCTGGTGCGCGCGCATGATCGAGGTGATCGCGGCCATGGACGGCACGGATCCCCAGCGCTGCTTCCAGAGTTCGTCGGCGCGGGCGATGGGATCGAAGGCAAGACTGAGCGGCTTCGGCACGGCATAAGACCTTACCCGCCGGTCATATGCTGGTCAGCCCCGTCTCGCCTTTCGGTCCCGGCCCCCTCTACGGCGGGGACCGCGGCCCCTTCCGTACGCCGCGCCTCCACCGCCAGCAGGACACAGCAGACGGTGCCGAGCACCCCCGCGCCCGCGACCGTCGCCCGCACCCCGGCGAACTCCGCCGCCACCCCCGACAGCGCCATCCCCACCCCCTGGACGGTCATCAGCCCGGCGGTGTTCAGGGTCATCGCCCGGCCTCGCAGCTCCTCGGGCACGGCCCGCACGAACCACTGGTCCAGGCCGAGCGAGTACGCGGATCCGGTGCCCGCGAGCAGCAGCAGGGCCAGCGACCAGCCGAGGTCCGGCCGCAGGACGTAGCCGACGTACGGCAGCAGGGTGACGCAGACGAGCGGGAGGGCGAGCCGGGTGCGGGTCGCGGGCCGCAGCCTCGAACCCGCGTACAGCTCCCCCGCGATCGTGCCGACCGGCAGGGCGCACATCAGCAGGCCGAGCCCGGCCGATCCGGCGCCGAGTCCGTCGGAGTAGGGCGCGGCCAGCGCCTCCGGCGCGACGGCGAACATCGGCGGCACCCAGAACAGCAGGAGCAGGGCCCGTACGCGCCGGTCGGCGAGGATCCGGCGGGTTCCGTGCAGCGAGTCCCGCACCAGCGCGCCACCGTCACGGGCCCGCGCGGGCCGTCGCCGGGTACCGAAGCGCAGCAGCGCGGCGGAGATCAGGAAGGTGCACACCGTGATGAGCAGCGCGCCGCGCGGTGACACGACGGTGAGCAGTACGCCGCCGAGCCCGAACCCGGCGAGCAGCGCGCCCTGCGAGACGATCCGCAGCAGGGAGCGGCCCAGTACGAACAGGTCGCCGTCGCCGAGGACGTCGGTCAGCGTCGCCGTGCGCGCCCCCTGGAAGAGCGGTGAGACGACGGCGAGCGCGCAGCGCATGGCCAGCAATACGGCGATGGGCGCGCCCGGCACCACCATGACGGCCACGCAGCCCGCGCACACCAGGTCGCACACCACGAGGACCCGGCGGGCCGGGAAACGGTCCGCGGCGCCGGCGAGGAGGGTGCCGCCGACGAGGTACGGGAGGAAGCCGAGCGCGAACGTCAGGGCGCTCATCAGGGGCGAGCCCGTCAGGTCGTAGACCAGCACGGACAGGGCGAGCTCGCTGACCACGAGCCCGAGCAGCGAGAACGCGTGGGCGGCGAAGACGGCGCGGAACTCCCGTACGGCGAAGACTCGGCCGTAGCCCGTGGCTTCGGGCGCGTTCGGTGGGGTGGTCGATGGGTCGGGCTGCGTCGTTGTGGCCTTCGTCTCCGCCATCTCTGCTTCCGGCATGGGCAACAGCGTGCTCACCCGTCGGGCCGGACCGTAGAGTTTCGGCTCCAGCCGAATCTTCAGATCTTCAGGGGTGCCTTTCCTTGCCTTCCCTTCTGCACTTCGGGGAGGACGACTTCCTCAACTGCCGATTCGCGGTGTCGCCCCTGTGGGAGACACAGGAGGCGGTCCGCACGCTCAACCGTCCCGCGCGGCACGGCTACCACGCGCACTGGCTGCGCCGTATCCGCGCGGCCGCCGCCGGGCTCGACCTCGCACCGCTGTGGCTGCTGATGCCGCAGCGCGGCTACTGCCCCGACTGGCTCTGCCCGCCCCCGATCGGTCCTGCGGCCACCTTCGAGGAGGAGATCGCCGCGGTCCGCGCGGCCGACCCCGAGGCGGCCCGCGAGGAGGCCGCGAGGTCGCTCGCGGACACTCCGGGCGCCCTCGAATCGTCCCGAGGCCGGGCACTGTTGAAGGATCCGGCGCGCATGGTCCAGGAGCTGGCCGACCTGATGGAGACGGCCTGGCACGCGCTCGTCGAGCCGGACTGGCCGCGGCTGCGCGCCCTGTTGGAGGCGGACATCGCGTTCCACTCGCGGCGGCTCGCGGAAGTCGGTCTGGGCGGGCTGCTGCCGGAGATAGACCGTCGGTTCGGCTGGCGCTCCCACACGCTGACCATCGAGTGGAAGGGCCGGCACGAGCGGGACCTCGCGGGACAGGGCCTGATTCTGGTGCCCAGCGTCTTCATCTGGCCGGAGGTGGTCAGTTCCTTCGATCCCCCCTGGCAGCCCACGCTCGCCTACCCCGCCCGCGGCATCGGCGGCCTGTGGGCCGAACCGACGGACCACACTCCCGACGCCCTCGTGCGACTCCTGGGACGGGGCAGGGCCACCGTCCTCACGGCCCTGGACGAACCCACCACCACCACAGCCCTCGCCCACCGCCTCCGCCTCGCCCCGTCGTCCGTCTCCGCGCACCTCACGGTCCTGCGCGCCGGAGGCCTGCTCACCTCACGCCGCTACGGCCACCAGGTCCTGTACGAACGCACCCCCCTGGGGATGGCGCTGGCGTCGGGTCCGGAGCAATAGCCCGCCCCGTGTCGCCCCGGTCAGCCGCGCGTGGTGCGGCGCAGGTGGTGGCGGATGGCTCGTTGGGCGACCGGGCCGAGGGTGTCGAGGGCGGTGACCAGGGCGGCCAGTTGTTCCAGGGCGTCGAGGGCGGCCCGGGAACCCTCGGGGTCGACCCCCTCGTACAGCTCGATGCCGACGAAGGAGGCGGCGACGGCACGCGCCAGCCCGGCGGGATCGGCGAACTCGCCGAGCGGGGTCGGTGCGAGGACCCGGACCAGGACCCGCTCGATCTCGGTGATCCACAGGTCCAGCCCCGCCGAGGTCGCGGGCGCCAGACGCGCGTCCGTCTGCGCCCCGGCGAGGAGCTGCCCCAGGACGGCGACATGCCCCTCGGCCCGCTCCACCTCGTGCATCTCCCGCCCGAACGCGAGGAGTTCCGTCAGCGACCCGACCTCGGCGAGCCGTTCCCGGTAGTTCGCGACCCGCTGCTCCGCCCCGTACCGAACCGCGGCCGACAGCAACTCGTCCACGGATCCGAAGTGGTAGAAGACGAGGGCCTGGTTGACCCCGGCGGTCGCCGCGATCGTACGGGCCGAGGTCTTCGCGATCCCCTGCTCGGTGAGCGTCCGCAGGGCGCCCTCCAGCAGTTTCGCCCGGGTCGCCTCGCTCACGCGCGCGCCTCCTCGCGGACGGGCCGCAGCCCGGGCCGGACCCCGCGGGTACGGACGTCGGTGTACGTCGCCCGGAAGCTGCCCTCGTAGCCGAAGAGCGGACCGAAGTGCCGGTTCACGACCCGGACCTGGATGTGGAAGCGGCCCGTGGAGTCGTCGAAGGACTCGCGTACCTCGGCGTCGGCGCCGATGAGTTCGGGGACGCGGACGTCCACCGGGCCCTCCCGGAAGCGGTGTTCGCCGGAGCGGATCAGCAGGGAACCATCGGGCTCGGCACGGAAGTGCAGGTCGCTGGCGAGGTGCTGATGCGTGCCGAGGTAGTCCAGGACGCGGTCGCCCTTGGGGCTCAGCACCATCTGGGCGTCGAAGCGGCGGGAGCGGCCGGGCAGGTCGAAGGTGCGCACGAAGCTCACCGTCTCACGGCCGAAGGTGTCGGCGTAGGGCACATTCTCGATCATGAAGGGGACGTTCCGGCCCGCACGCGGGACGAGGATGTTGCGGGTGCCGCCGAGGACGAGGAACGGCTTCACGAAGCCCCTCCCGTGCCAGACGCGGTCCATGACGCCGTGGCCGGTGCACACCTCGCCGCCGGCCAGGCCCACGGAGAAGCGCCGCCGCAACTCGGGGTGGAGACGATCGAAGTCGGCGCCCATCGCGGTGCGGAAGATGGAGGGCGTCACCGCTGCTCCAGGGTGGCGAGGACGCGCGGGGCGCGGACCCGCGCGATCGGGGTGCGCTGGCAGCGGCGGGCGGCCGGGGTACCGGGCAGCGGAGGCGCGAAGAGGGCCAGGAGGGTGGCGACGACGGCCAGTACGGGGGTCGAGTAGAGGGCGAGCGGCGCCAGCGGGCCCGCCGCGTCCACGAGCGCGCCGTACACCGTGCCCGAGCAGGCGGCCAGCAGGACGAAGCCGCGCACGGCGCACTCGGCGAGCCAGTGGCGCAGCGCCCGCTCCGGCGTGATGCCCCGCTCCAGCCAGATCCGCAGCCGGTCGAAGGACCAGGCCGTGGCCCAGCCGATGAGGGGGCGGAAGAGGAGCCGGTCGGCCACCGCACCGAAGCGGCCCCAGCGCGGGCGGTAGTCGTACCCGGTGAGGAAGCGGACGCCGTCGGCGTCGGGGACGTAGCGCCAGTAGCCGCTGCCCTCGGCGAGGAGGGAGAGCGGGTGCGGGGAGGCGAAGCGCAGGGCGGAGGTGCGGGTGCCGTCGGGGCGCTCCTTCTCCCCGGCGGAGACGCCCGTCCCGGCGACGGTCAGGAAGGGCAGCACCCGGGTGGCGTACCGGAAGCGCTGCGGCTCGCCCTCGATGCGCGGGAGATAGTCGATGGAGGTGAACCTCAGGTCCCAGCGCTGGTGCTGCGCAGGGTCTTGCGTCCGTGCCCACAGGTCGTCGAGATCGCCTCGTACATGTGTCTCTACGTAGAGCCCCATTTACCGAACCCCCAGATCAGTGACCACTTTTGAGCGATCGCTCAATCAACCGCGCCTGAGATTACCGGGGTTTGAGCGATCGCTCAAACAGTCGGGCGCGAGAAACCCCGGCCCACAGGACCGGGGTTTCGGGTCTTCTCGCCGAAGGCCTACGCGGACAGGTGCCGTTCCACGGTCTCCACCTTGGAGGTCAGACCGTCCGTCACACCGGGGCGGATGTCCGCCTTCAGGACGACGGAGACGCGCGGCACACGTGCCTCGACGGCGGCGACGGCGCGCTTGACCACGTCCATCACCTCGTCCCACTCCCCCTCGATGGAGGTGAACATGGCATCGGTGCGGTTCGGCAGCCCCGACGCACGGACGACCCGGACGGCGTCGGCGACGTACTCCCCCACGTCCTCGCCGACACCCAGGGGCGTCACGGAGAAGGCGACGATCATGAGGACTCCACGACTCCCTCGCGGCGGGCGCGGGAGGCGATGACCGCGTCCTCGGTCTCGCGCCGGAGCTTGCGCTCGGCGAAGAAACCGCCGGTGGGCAGCACGGAGAGGACGAAGTAGAGGGCCGCCGTCTTCTTGCTCCACTTGGTGCGGCTCCAGGCGTCCGCCCAGAAGATCACGTACAGGATGAAGAGGATCCCGTGGATGGAGCCCATGACGGGCACCCCGTTGAAGTCCGTGGTCCGCTTCAGCACCGAGCACAGGAGCAGCAGCAGGAAGGAGACGGCCTCGGGGGCCGAGACCAGGCGGAGGCGGCGGAGGGCGGTGGCGGTCTTTATGTCCACGGGTCACCTTCGGTGGGAGATTCGCTTTCGGCGGGGAGCCGCTTTGTGAACGCAAGCACAAGCGTCCACCATTGTGACACCTGAGCCGGGACATCCCCGCCCGGGGGTGGGGGGCGGGGATGTCCGCTTGGCCCCTAAGGGTCCGCTCAGGGGTGAGATCCACCCGTGGGCCCTGTCCGCGTTCCCACCCTGCCGCTACCTTCACCACGTGGCGATGTTCCGACTTCAAGGCAGCAAGGTGCTGGCCGTCGACATGACCGGGGACGCCGTGAAGGCGAAGAACGGCTCGATGGTCGCGTACGACGGTCAGATGGCGTTCAAGAAGCTGAGCGGTGGTGGGGAGGGGATCCGCGGGATGGTGACCCGGCGCATCACCGGTGAGCAGATGACGGTGATGGAGGTGAGGGGACAAGGGACCTGCTGGTTCGCGGACCGGGCCTGCGAGATCAACCTGGTGAACCTCCAGGGGGACAAGTTGTACGTCGAGGCGAGCAACCTGCTCGCGACCGACGCGGGCCTGCGGACGGGCACGTCCTTCACAGGCCTCAGAGGCGCCTCCCAGGGAAACGGGCTGTTCACGACCACCGTCGAGGGCCACGGCCAGGCGGCGATCACGTCCGACGGTCCGGCGGTGGTGCTGCGTGTCAGCTCCCAGTACCCGCTGACGGTCGACCCGGGGGCGTACATCGCACACCAGGGCAATGTCCGGCAGTCCTTCCAGGCCGGCGTGACATTCCGCACGTTCTTGGGCGAGGGCGGCGGCGAGGCCTTCCAGATCCGTTTCGAGGGCGACGGACTGGTCTACGTACAGCCCAGTGAGCGCAACACGATCGCGGGGGACCTGTGACATGCCGTTCCGCGAAGTGAACTCCAAGATGATCGAGGCGACGCTCCTGCCCGGCCAGCGCCTGTTCAGTCAGCGCGGCGCGATGCTCGCCTACAAGGGCGACGTCTCCTTCACACCCAACGTCCAGGGCGGCCAGGGCGGGATCATGTCGATGATCGGCCGCCGGGTCGCCAACGAGGCCACCCCGCTGATGACCGTCGAGGGCAGCGGCACGGTCTTCTTCGGGCACGGCGGCCATCACATCCAGGTGATCAACCTCACGGGCGACACCCTGTACGTCGAGGCGGACCGGCTGCTGGCCTTCGACGGCACCCTCCAGCAGGGCACGATGTTCCTCGGTTCGCAGGGCGGGGTCATGGGCATGGTCCGCGGCCAGGTGACGGGCCAGGGGCTCTTCACGACCACCCTCAAGGGGCACGGCGCGGTGGCCGTGATGGCCCACGGGGGCGTGATCGAGGTCCCCATCTCCCCCCAGCGCCCCGTCCATGTCGACCCCCAGGCGTACGTGGCGCACCACGGTGACGTACGCAACAAGCTGTCCACAGCGCTCGGCTGGCGCGACATGGTGGGCCGCGGCTCGGGCGAGGCGTTCCAGCTGGAGCTGAGCGGCAGTGGTGCGGTGTACGTCCAGGCCTCGGAGGAGAAGCTGTGAGCGCGTACGGGACTCCGGGCGGCCCGGTGATCTACGACCCGATGACCCTGCCGGTCGACGACAACGTCAACAAGTACACCTTCTGCGTCGAGCTCAAGGGGAGCCAGTGGTTCCTGCAGAAGGGCAAGATGATCGCCTACTACGGGTCGATGGATTTCAACGGCATCGGGCACGGCCGACTGGACCGTCTCGTGCGCACATCTTTCCATTCGCCTCTGCACGCAAGCGACTGGGTGGTGGCGGAGGGCTCGGGCAAGATGCTCCTCGCCGACCGGGCCTTCGACGTGAATTCGTATGACTTGGACGAAGGCAACCTGACCATTCGCTCTGGCAACCTGCTCGCTTTTCAGCCAAGTCTCGCGCTCAAGCAATCGATCGTGCCGGGCTTTTTGACGCTGATCGGAACCGGCAAGTTCGTAGCGGCCTCTAACGGTCCGGTGGTGTTCATGGAGCCTCCCATCCGGGTGGATCCGCAAGCGCTTGTCGGCTGGGCCGACTGCCCGTCCCCGTGCCATCACTATGACCACGGGTACATGACAGGCCTCATGGGCGGTCTACGTGCACTGACAGGCCTCGGCGGGGCCTCTGGAGAGGAGCACCAGTTCGAGTTCGTAGGGGCCGGCACGGTCCTGCTGCAGTCCACGGAGGTCCTCATGGCCGAGCAGGCCACGGGGGCCGTTCCGCATGAGCCGGGTGTACCCGGCGGCGGCGGGGTACCAGGTCACCAGGGACAGCACGGTCAGCAAGCCGGCACACCGCGTCTTCCCGGACAGCTCGGAGACCTCCAGCGTCGCTTCGGTCTGTGAGCGGTAGTCTGCGGAGTGTGACGTCGAACGCGTGCGCGTAGTCACACCACCCTCACTAGTTCGCCTTTCAACATTTTAGGTAGACTTGATTCATGGAGACCGAGACGGCCACGCGCTGGCTGACCGATGCGGAGCAGTGCGCCTGGCGCACCCACCTGGAGGTCAACAGGCTGTTGACGTACCAGCTCGAAAGGGATCTGCAGCCGTTCGGGCTGACGATGAACGACTACGAGATCCTGGTGAACCTCTCCGAGTCGGAGGGGTTCCGGCTGCGGATGAGCGATCTCGCGGCCGCCACCCTCCAGTCCAAGAGCCGGCTCTCGCACCAGATCACCCGCATGGAGAACGCGGACCTGGTCCGGCGCGAGAACTGCGAGTCCGACCGCCGGGGACTGTTCGCCGTCCTCACCGAGCACGGCATGGAGACGATGAAGAAGGTCGCCCCGCACCACGTGGCGTCCGTGCGCAGGCACTTCATGGACCTGCTGTCCCCGGAGGCCCTGGAGGAGCTGCACAAGTCACTGCGGCCGATCGCGGAGCATTTGCGGGGGCAGCGGGGTAAGCCGTAACGCTCCGCTGGGTACGTGAGAGGCGGCAGGCCGTCCTACCCGTGATGGCTGCTGCTCTGCGTGTGCGGGCGGCTGTGCGACTGCGGGCCGTCCAGGGCCGGTCGCGCAGTTCCCCGCGCCCCCCTCGGGCGCGGGTCCGCCTGGCGCACGCAGAGAAGTCCCGCCGCCACCGCCACCGTCCCCGACAGGGCGAAGCAGAGGCCCAGGGGCAGGTGGTCGACCAGAAGGCCCGCTCCCGCGGTGCCCCCCGCGCTTCCGGCGTTCACCCCGGTGTTGACCCAGGCACCGGCCTGGGTACGGCGGCCCGGCGGGGCCGCCTCGTCGGCGATCAGGTACGACGTCGTGAGGGCCGGGGCGACGAAGAAACCGGCGCAGGCCACGGCGATGGTCAGGGTGCCCAGGCCTGGAGCGAGGCCCGCAGCCGCCAGGGCGAGGCCCAGGCCGCCCACCAGCAGCGGCAGCCGCACCCGTGCGGGCATACGCCAGTCGACGGCGCCGTTCAGGATGCCGCCTAGGGCACTGCCCAGCGACAGTGCGGCAAGCACCCGGGCCACCACGTCGTTCCCGTGATGGTGCCGTGTGGCGTAGGCCATCACCAGAAGGTCGACGGCTCCCACGGACAGGCCGACGCCCACCGCGACGACGACGGGCTGCAGGAGCGCGCGCCCGTCGCTGAAGCGGTGCCGTGAGCGTGCGACGGGCTTCGTGACGGCCGGACGTACGCCCGCCACGGCCGGCGACAGGACGAAGGCGAGGGTTCCGGTCCACACCAGCAGGGCGCAGAGCGCGAGCGCGGCGGCCGGGGGTGCGAACCGGACGACCGCGCCCACCAGCAGCGGACCCGAGACGAAGAGGATCTCCTCGGCGATGCCGTCCAGGCTGTACGCCCGCTGCAGGACCCGTTTGTCCTCGATGACCTCGCCCCACAGGGCGCGCACCGTGGGGCCGAGGGGCGGCGTGCAGGAGCCCGCGGTGACGGCGAGGGCGCCGAGGGCGGGTGCGGGGGTTCCGGGCCGCCAGGCCGCTGTCGCGAGGGCCGCGAGCAGGGTGGCGTAGAGCGAGGCCATCGGGATGAGGGCGCGGCGGGGGCCGTGGCGGTCGATCAGGGCCGCCCTCGCGGGCGACAGGAGCACGCTCGTCGCGCCGAACAGCGCCATGACCGTGCCGGCGACGGCGTACGAGCCGGTGGCCTCGGTCACGCTGAGCATCATGGCCAGCGAGACCATGCCGTACGAGAGTCTGCCGATGAGGGCGGCGGTGAAGGTGTGTCGGGTGTGGGGGATGCGGAAGAACGCGGCGTACGAGGGCCGCGGCGCGGGCGCAGACATGTTGGGGTTCCTCGACCGGGAGGCGGAAAGGGGTCGCCTGACTACCGCGCCGACCCACCCACCGGTGTCCGTCGCGGGCCTGGGCGGGCCCTATGCCAAGAGGAGGAACATGCGCCGTAACGTAACAGCGGGCGCCGAAAGTCGACAGGTACGCGTTCCCTCGTCCTCAAACTCCGGACGGGCTGAAGGATGCGCGCCAGCGCCCTTGAGGGGCGCGGGGAACTGCGCGACCAGCCCCCACCGGCCCGCAGGCAAAGAACCCACCCGGGGGTCTGGGGGCGAGCCACCAGGGACGGGATGGGACGAGTAGGGGCGGCGGGGAACGAGGAAACCCCCGGCTCAGACCTCTGTCAGGCCCTCCACCAACGAGTCCGCCGCCCGGTAGGGATCCAGCTCCCCCGCCACGATCCGCTCCGCGAGCGCGCTCAGGCGGCGGTCACCGTGGAGGTCACCGATACGTTGACGCAGCGCCGTGACCGCGATCGTCTCGACCTCCTGGGACGCCCGGGAGAGGCGGCGCTCGGCGAGAACACCGTGCTCCTCCATCCAGGCGTGGTGCTTCTCCAGGGCCTCGACGACCTCGTCGATGCCCTCGCCCCGCGCCGCGACCGTCTTGACGATCGGCGGCCGCCAGTCCCCGGCAGCTCGGGACTCGCCGAGCCCGAGCATGTGGTTCAGCTCGCGCGCGGTCGCGTCGGCTCCGTCCCGGTCGGCCTTGTTCACCACGTACACGTCGCCGATCTCCAGGATTCCGGCCTTCGCCGCCTGGATGCCGTCGCCCATGCCGGGGGCGAGCAGGACCACCGAGGTGTCCGCCTGGGAGGCGATCTCCACCTCCGACTGGCCCACACCGACCGTCTCCACCAGGATCACGTCACAGCCCGCCGCGTCGAGGACGCGGATGGCCTGGGGGGCCGCCCAGGCGAGACCGCCCAGGTGGCCGCGCGTGGCCATCGAGCGGATGTAGACGCCGGGGTCGGAGGCGTGCTCGGACATACGGACACGGTCGCCGAGCAGGGCGCCTCCGGAGAACGGCGAGGACGGGTCGACGGCCAGGACACCGACCCGCTTGCCCTGCCGCCGGTACGCCGTCACCAGCGCCGAGGTCGAGGTCGACTTGCCCACGCCCGGAGAGCCGGTGAGCCCGACGACGTACGCGTTGCCGGTCAGCGGGGCCAGCGCCGCCATGACCTCGCGCAACTGCGGGGACGCCCCCTCCACCAGGGAGATCAGCCGGGCCACGGCCCGCGGCCTGCCTTCCCTGGCCTGGGCCACCAGCGAGGAGACGTCCTGCATCACAGCTCCGTTCAGATCCGTTCAGAGTCGTACGCACCGAGGTCGTTCAGAGTCGTACGCACCAGGGTCGTACGGAAAGAGACAACGGCTTCAGGCTTTGGGTACCCGCACGATCAGCGCGTCACCCTGCCCACCGCCACCGCACAGCGCCGCCGCGCCGACCCCGCCGCCGCGCCGCTTGAGCTCCAGGGCCAGGTGCAGCACGAGGCGGGCGCCGGACATCCCGATCGGGTGACCGAGGGCGATGGCACCACCGTTGACGTTCACCTTTTCCGTGGATACGCCGAGGTCCTTCATTGACTGCACGGCGACCGCGGCGAACGCCTCGTTGATCTCGATGAGGTCGAGGTCGGAGACGTCGAGGCCCTCCTTCTTCAGGGCATGCAGGATCGCGTTCGAGGGCTGGGACTGGAGGGAGTTGTCCGGACCTGCGACGTTCCCGTGCGCGCCGATCTCGGCGATCCACTGGAGGCCGAGTTCCTGCGCCTTGGTCTTGCTCATCACGACCACGGCCGCGGCGCCGTCGGAGATCTGCGAGGAGGTGCCCGCCGTGATCGTGCCGTCCCGGGTGAAGGCGGGGCGCAGCTTGGCCAGCGACTCCACCGTGGTCTCGGCGCGGATGCCCTCGTCCTTGCTGAAGACGACGGCCTCGCCCTTGCGCTGCGGAATCTCCACGGGCGTGATCTCCGCCTCGAAGATGCCGTTCTTCTGGGCGGTGGCCGCACGCTGGTGCGAGAGGGCCGCGATCTCGTCCTGCTCCGGGCGGGCGATGCCCAGGCGTGTGTTGTGCTTCTCCGTCGACTCGCCCATGGCGATGTTCTCGAAGGCGTCGGTGAGACCGTCGTACGCCATCGCGTCGAGCATCTCGATCGCGCCGTACTTGAAGCCCTCGCGGGACTTGGGGAGCAGGTGGGGCGCGTTCGTCATGGACTCCTGGCCGCCCGCGACCACGATGTCGAATTCACCCGCGCGGATCAGCTGGTCCGCGAGCGCGATGGCATCGAGACCGGACAGACACACCTTGTTGATCGTGAGCGCCGGGACGCTCATCGGGATGCCCGCCTTGACCGCGGCCTGGCGTGCCGGGATCTGCCCCGCCCCGGCCTGCAGCACCTGACCCATGATCACGTACTGCACCTGGTCGCCGCCGATCCCCGCACGGTCGAGGGCGGCCTTGATCGCGAAGCCTCCGAGGTCGGCCCCGGAGAAGGACTTCAGCGAGCCCAGCAACCGTCCCATGGGCGTACGAGCGCCCGCGACGATCACCGAGGTACTGCTGTTCGTTCCAGACATGAGGTGCGATCCCCTTACCGGCTGCACAGCCGAGGAGTGAACGAGGGTTTACTTGAATGTACTGAGCGGTAGGCCACCCGTCATCCGGCAGTCAGTGTGATCGCGCGCACGTTGCGTAACCGCCGTATGAGCGCTGCACTGACTCCATGCTGACGCGAATCGACCACATCGGTATCGCCTGCTTCGATCTCGACGCGACTGTCGAGTTCTACCGGGCGACGTACGGCTTCGAGGTCTTCCACTCCGAGATCAACGAGGAGCAGGGCGTACGCGAGGCCATGCTCAAGATCAATGAGACGTCCGACGGCGGCGCCTCCTACCTGCAGCTCCTGGAGCCGACCCGCGAGGACTCGGCCGTCGGGAAGTGGCTGGCGAAGAACGGCGAAGGTGTCCATCACATCGCGTTCGGTACGGCGGACGTCGACGCCGATGCCGCCGATATCCGGGACAAAGGCGTACGCGTCCTCTACGACGAGCCCCGACGCGGCTCCATGGGGTCACGAATCACGTTCCTTCACCCAAAGGATTGCCATGGTGTCCTGACAGAACTGGTCACTTCGGCGGCTGTTGAGTCACCTGAGCACTGACCTCCGTATATCTGGGCCGGTAGGGTTGGGGGCGGCCGCTGCCATTTCGGGGCGGCCCAGGGCCTGTCCGGCGACGGGCCCTGAGGTCATGCCGTCCCGAGGACGGCGTGGTCAAGGGCCGGGGTCCAGGTTTCGGGGGACGAGCGTCGGGGCGACAGCCCGTGCTCCGCTGTTGATCTGACACCATTCCCCGGGGGCCCCGTTCGGCGGATGGACGGGGTTCGTTTGGAGAGACTTGCGACCAGGGGACGGATGGGACCGCGCAGTGCGGGGCTACGAACGCCAGGAGCGAGAGCCGGCGGCTGACGTCGACCACCTCTCTCGGTTCGAGGCCGAGATGGAACGGCTGAAGACCGAGCGGGAGAAGGCCGTCCAGCACGCCGAGGACCTCGGCTATCAGGTCGAGGTGCTGCGCGCCAAGCTGCACGAGGCGCGCCGCAGTCTGGCGACCCGGCCTGCCTACGAGAGCGGTGGCGACCTCGGCTATCAGGCCGAGCAATTGCTCCGTAATGCCCAGATCCAGGCCGATCAGCTGCGCGCCGACGCCGAGCGCGAGATGAGCCAGGCCCGGGCGCAGACGCAGCGCATCCTCCAGGAGCACGCCGAGCAGGCCGCCCGGCTGCAGGCCGAACTGCACCAGGAGGCGGTCGCGCGCCGCCAGCAGCTCGATCAGGAGCTGGCCGAGCGCCGTCAGACCGTCGAGTCGCACGTCAACGAGAACGTGGCGTGGGCCGAGCAGCTGCGCGCCCGCAGCGAGCAGCAGGCCCGCCGGCTCCTGGAGGAGTCGCGCACGGAGGCGGACCAGGCGCTGAGCACCGCCCGCGCGGAGGCCGAGCGGATCGCCGCCGAGGCCCGCCAGCGGCTGACGAACGACGCCGAGTCGGCCCGTGCCGAGGCCGAGGCGCTGCTGCGCCGGGCCCGCACGGACGCCGAGCGGCTGCTGAACGCCGCGTCGACGCAGGCCCAGGAGGCCACCGACCACGCCGAGCAGCTGCGCAGCTCCACGGCGACCGAATCGGACAGCGCCCGCCGCCAGGCCACCGAGCTGAGCCGGGCCGCCGAGCAGCGCATGATGGAGGCCGAGTCGGCGCTGCGCGAGGCGCGGACCGAGGCGGACAAGGTCGTCACCGAGGCGAAGGAGGCCGCGGCCAAGGCCCTGGCGAGCGCCGAGTCGGCGAACGAGCAGCGCACGCGGACGGCGAAGGAACAGGTCGCCCGACTGGTCAGCGAGGCCACCAAGGAGGCCGAGACCACCAAGTCCGACGCCGAGCAGGCCGTCGCGGACGCCAAGACCAAGGCCGAGAAGATCGTCGCGGAGGCCGAGGAGACCGCGCGCAGCCTCACCGCCGAGGAGACCGCCTCCCAGCTCTCCAAGGCGGCCCGTACCGCCGAGGACGTCCTGAACAAGGCCTCCGAGGACGCCAAGGCGACCAGGAAGGCGGCGGCCGAGGAGGCCGAGCGGATCCGCACCGAGGCGGAGTCCGAGGCGGACCGGCTGCGTGCCGAGGCGCACGACATCGCCGAGCAGCTCAAGGGCACGGCGAAGGACGACACCAAGGAGTACCGCGCCAAGACGGTCGAGCTGCAGGAGGAGGCGCGCCGACTGCGCGGCGAGGCCGAGCAGCTGCGCTCCGACGCCAATGCCGAGGGCGAGCGGATCCGCTCCGAGGCCCGGCGCGAGGCCGTCCAGCAGATCGAGGAGGCGGCCAAGACCGCCGAAGAGCTGCTCGCGAAGGCCAAGGCGGACGCGGACGAGCTGCGGAACACGGCCACCAGCGACAGCGAGCGGGTGCGCACCGAGGCCATCGAGCGCGCCACGACGCTGCGCCGCCAGGCCGAGGAGACCCTGGAGCGCACGCGCAAGGAGGCCGAGCGCAACCGCGAGGAGGCCGTCGAGCTCTCCGACACGATCAAGGCGGAGGCCGAGCGGGCCGCCGAGGCGCTGCGCGAGGAGACCGAGCGCGCCATAGCGGCCCGCCGGACGGAGGCCGCCGAGGAGCTGACCCGGCTGCACACCGAGGCCGAGCAGCGGCTCGCCTCGGCCGAGCAGGCGCTGAGTGACGCACGGGCGGACGCCGAGCGGATCCGCCGCGAGGCCGCCGAGGAGAGCGACCGGCTGCGTTCGGAGGCCGCCGAGCGGATCCGTACGCTCCAGGCGCAGGCCGAGGCGGAGGCGGAGCGGCTGCGCAACGAGGCCGCCGCGGACGCCGCCGCGTCGCGCGCCGAGGGCGAGAACATCGCCGTACGACTGCGTTCGGAGGCCGCGGCGGAGGCCGAGCGGCTGAAGTCGGAGGCCCAGGACAGCGCCGACCGGGTACGGACGGAGGCCCAGGCCGCGGCCGAGCGGCTGGCCACCGAGGGCGCGGAGACGCTGGCCGCCGCCCAGGAGGAGGCCGCCCGGCGCCGCCGCGAGGCCGAGGAGCTCCTCGGTTCCGCGCGCCAGGAGGCCGACCAGGAGCGCGAGCGGGCCCGCGAGCAGAGCGAGGAGCTCCTCGCCTCGGCGCGCAAGCGTGTCGACGAGGCCCAGGCCGAGGCCGTACGGCTGGTCGAGGAGGCCGACCGGCGCGCGACCGAGATGGTCTCCAGCGCCGAACAGACCGCGCAGCAGGTACGCGACGCCGTGGCGGGGCTGCACGAGCAGGCGCAGGAGGAGATCACCGGTCTGCGCAGCGCCGCCGAGCACGCGGCCGACCGGACCAGGACCGAGGCGCAGGAGGAGGCGGACCGGGTCCGCGCCGACGCGTACGCGGAGCGGGAGCGGGCCTCCGAGGACGCGAGCCGCATCCGGCGCGAGGCGGCCGAAGAGACGGACGCCGCCAAGTCACTCGCGGAACGCACGGTTTCGGAGGCGATCGCCGAGTCCGAGCGGCTGCGTTCGGAAGCCGCCGAGCACGCCCAGCGGGTGCGCACCGAGGCCTCCGACACCATCGCGAACGCCGAGCAGGACGCTTCGCGCAGCCGTGCCGAGGCCCGGGAGGACGCGAACCGGATCCGTTCGGACGCGGCCACGCAGGTCGACACGCTCATCAACGAGGCACGCTCCGAGGCGGAGCGGCTGACGAACGAGACGAACGCCGAGGCCGAGCGCGTACGCGCGGAGTCCGTGGCCAAGGCCGAACGGCTGGTCTCGGACGCGACCGGGGACGCGGAGCGACTGCGCGCCGAGGCCGCCGAGACGGTCGGTTCCGCGCAGCAGCACGCCGAGCGGATCCGCAGCGAGTCCGAGCGGGTCAAGGCCGAGGCGGCGGCGGAGGCCGAGCGGCTCACGTCCGGTGCCCGCGAGGAGGCCGACCGGACGCTGGACGCGGCACGCCGGGAGGCCAACAAGCGGCGCTCCGAGGCGGCCGAGCAGGTCGACACCCTCATCTCGGAGACGGCGTCCGAGGCGGACAAGCTGCTCGCCGAGGCGCAGCAGAGCGCGCAGAAGACCACGGCGGACGCCGAGTCGCAGGCCGACACGATGGTGGGCGCGGCACGCAACGAGGCCGAACGACTGGTCTCCGAGGCGACCGTCGAGGGCAACACCCTGGTGGAGCGGTCCCGTACGGACGCGGACGAGCTGCTGGTCGGCGCGCGCCGGGACGCGACCGCCATAAGGGAGCGGGCGGAGGAGCTGCGCGACCGCATCACCACCGAGATCGAGGAGCTGCACGAGCGGGCCAGGCGCGAGTCGGCCGAGGCGATGAAGACGGCCGGCGAGCGCTGCGACGCGCTGGTGCGGGCCGCCGAGGGCCAGCTCGCCGAGGCCGAGGCGAAGGCGAAGGACCTGGTCTCGGAGGCCAACTCCGAGGCGAGCAAGGTCCGTATCGCCGCGGTCAAGAAGGCCGAGGGGCTCCTCAAGGAGGCCGAGCAGAAGAAGAGCTCGCTCATCGCGGAGGCGACGGAGATCAAGGCCGAGGCCATCCGCGAGGCGCGGGCCGCGGTCGAGGAGGGCAAGCGCGAGCTGGAGGTGCTGATCCGCCGACGCGAGGACATCAACGCCGAGATCTCCCGTGTCCAGGACGTCCTGGAGGCGTTGGAGTCCTTTGAGGCCCCGTCCGCAGGCAAGGACGGTGGGGTCAAAGCGGGCGCCGCCGCCGGCGCAACTCGTTCGAGTGGCAAGTCGTCAGAGGGCTAGCCAGAACCACCCATTCCATGCTTTGTACGGACCTTTGCCACAGGTTCTGGCAAGCCCTCTGACAGTTAGCCACCCAAAAGGAGTCTCATTCTCCAGATCAAACACGTATCCGCTCGATGACACACCGCTTTGGCCCCTAGGATTCCCCCTATCACCTCACCGGTCTCATTCGACAGGAACCCCATGAGCGACACTTCCCCCTACGGCTTCGAGCTTGTGCGGCGTGGGTACGACCGCGCTCAGGTGGACGAACGCATTTCGAAGCTCGTCTCCGACCGTGACAGCGCTCTGGCCCGTATCACTGCTCTCGAAAAGCGCATCGAGGAGCTCCACCTCGAGACGCAGAACGCCCAGGCCCAGGTCAGCGACGCGGAGCCGTCGTACGCGGGTCTCGGCGCGCGCGTCGAGAAGATCCTCCGCCTCGCCGAGGAGGAGGCGAAGGATCTGCGCGAGGAGGCCCGTCGCGCGTCCGAGCAGCACCGTGAGCTCGCCGAGTCGGCCGCCCAGCAGGTCCGCAACGACGCAGAATCGTTCGCTGCGGACCGCAAGTCCAAGGCGGAGGACGAGGGCGTCCGGATCGTCGAGAAGGCCAAGAGCGACGCCTCCCAGCTGCGCCAGGAGGCGCAGAAGGACGCGCAGTCCAAGCGCGAGGAGGCGGACGCCCTCTTCGAGGAGACGCGTGCCAAGGCCGCGCAGGCCGCCGCCGACTTCGAGACGAACCTCGCCAAGCGCCGCGAGCAGTCCGAGCGTGACCTGGCGTCGCGTCAGGCCAAGGCCGAGAAGCGCCTCGCGGAGATCGAGCACCGCGCGGAGCAGCTCCGCCTGGAGGCCGAGAAGCTGCGCACGGACGCCGAGCGCCGCGCCCGCCAGACGGTGGAGACGGCTCAGCGCCAGGCCGAGGACATCGTGGCCGACGCGAACGCCAAGGCCGACCGCATCCGCTCGGAATCCGAGCGCGAGCTGGCGGCGCTGACGAACCGTCGCGACTCGATCAACGCTCAGCTCACGAACGTCCGCGAGATGCTCGCGACGCTCACGGGCGCCGCGGTGGCCGCAGCGAGCACGCCGGCCGAGGACGAGCCGATCTCCCGCGGGGTTCCGGCCCAGCAGTCCCGGTAGGTTCGAGCCGTTTCCGGCAGCACTCCGGCCCGCGCTCTCTTCTCGGGAGCGCGGGCCGTTGGCGTGCCCCGGAAGGGGCGCGGGGCTGTGACATTCTGCGGCTCCGCCGCGTGGGCGCGACGAGCCACGATGGCGCAGCGGTCGGAGACGGTGAACACCCGGCAAACACACCGGCGCCCAAGTGGCACAGCCCCGGGGCGCGTCCTACCGTGTCCGCATGATCGAGCTAGAGGGGCTGACCAAGCGGTACGGCGAGAAGGTGGCGGTCAACCATCTGACCTTCACCGTCAGACCCGGCATCGTCACGGGGTTCCTCGGTCCGAACGGCGCGGGCAAGTCCACGACGATGCGGATGATGCTCGGTCTCGACCGCCCCACCGCGGGCGACGTACGCATCGACGGGCAGCACTACGACCACCTCAAGGACCCGCTGAAGTACATCGGCGCCCTGTTGGACGCCAAGGCCATGCACGGCGGCCGCAGCGCCTTCAACCACCTCCTCTGTCTCGCCCAGAGCAACGGCATCCCCAAGGCGCGGGTGGACGAGGTCCTGGACACCGTGGGCCTCACCTCGGTGGCCAGGAAGAAGGCCAAGGGCTTCTCGCTCGGCATGGGCCAACGGCTCGGCATCGCGGGCGCGCTGCTCGGCGACCCGCGGATCCTGATGTTCGACGAGCCGGTCAACGGCCTCGACCCCGAGGGCATCCACTGGATCCGCAACCTGATGAAGTCGCTGGCCGGCCAGGGCCGTACGGTCTTCGTGTCGAGTCACCTCATGAGCGAGATGGCGCTGACCGCGGAGCACCTCGTCGTCATCGGCCAGGGTCGCCTCCTCGCGGACACCTCCATGGCCGACTTCATCGCGCAGAACTCGCGGTCGTACGTCCGTATCCGCTCCCCCCAGCGCGAGCGGCTGCTCGACGTCCTGCACGGGGCGGGGATCACGGTCGTCGAGAGCGGCAGCGGGGCGATGGAGGTGGACGGCGCGAAGTCGGAGCGGATCGGTGAGCTGGCCGCGCAGCACCAGATCGTGCTGCACGAGCTGAGCCCCCAGCAGGCCTCCCTGGAGGAGGCGTTCATGCAGCTGACCGCGGAGTCGGTGGAGTACCACGCGCACACCGACGCCCCGCCCCAGCAGTGGGGCGGCCGCTGGAACCAGGAGACCTGAGCATGGCGGCGACCCAGGTCCTCAAGTCCGAGTGGACCAAGATCCGGTCCGTCGCGTCCACCGTCTGGACGCTCAGTCTCGCCGCGGTGGTCACGATCGCGCTGGGCCTCCTGATCTCGCTGCTGTCGAAGAACGAGTTCGACAAGATGGGCGAGAAGGACCGGCTCTCCTTCGACCCGACGTTCATCAGCTTCGCGGGGATGACCCTCGGTCAGCTCGCGATGATCGTGTTCGGGGTGCTCGTGGTCGGCAACGAGTACAGCACCGGCATGATCCGCACCTCGCTGGCCGCGGTCCCGCAGCGCGCCACGTTCCTCTTCAGCAAGATCGCGGTGGCGACGGGGCTCGCCCTCGTCGTCGGCATGATCACCAGCTTCGTCGCCTTCTTCCTCGGACAGGCGGCGCTCGGCACGCACAGCGCGTCGATCAGCGACTCCGGGGTGCTGCGCGCGGTGATCGGCGGCGGCCTCTACATGACGCTGATCGCGGTCTTCTCGATGGGTGTCGCGACGATGCTGCGCAGCCCGATGCTCTCGCTCGGCATCCTCATGCCGTTCTTCTTCCTGATCTCCAACATCCTCGGCGCGGTGTCCGCGACCAAGAAGCTCGGCCGTTATCTGCCCGACCAGGCCGGCAGCAAGATCATGCGAGTGGTGACCCCGATCGGCGACAACACCCCGTACGGACCCTGGGGCGGCCTGGCGATCATGGTCCTGTGGGTGGTCGCGGCGCTCCTCGGGGGCTATCTGCTGCTGAAGAGGCGGGACGCCTAGACATTCAGGGCCTGGAGTCCTCTGGACCCTCAGGGCGTGGGGTCCTCGCCGTTCGGGTGGGGTTCCAGGGCGTCGAAGTCCGTCCAGCCCTCCCAGCGCCACACGTCCTTGTCCAGGTCCGGCTGGAGCGGCACGAAGCGGCCCAGTTCGAAGTCGCCCGCCTCCAGGTCGAACCAGCGCTCGTCGGCGACCTCGGTGCCCAGGCCCACGGTCCGCGCCGTCAGCCGGACGAGGAGCTTGACGCCGTACGAACCGGACAGCTCCTTGCCCTGGATACGCCGGAACGGCAGTTCGGCCACCGGTGCCTCGACCGGTATCCACACGGTGAACGGCGCCCCGCGCTCGACCGCGAGCCAGTAGCGCTCGTCGGCCGGTTCGCCCTGCGCGTCCAGGACCTTCAGCCACTGCTTGTAGATGACCAGGCTGCCGTCGTGCGGCGAGCGCTCGAGGTAGCGCAGATGCGCACGGGCACGCAGATCCACGACCGACAGGTTGTCGAAGCGGTTGTAGAAGCGGACGGCGATGATCGCGTCATCGCTGCCGGCGTGGCGCCGCGAGTAGCCGGGGAAGTCCGCGGTCCAGGCGTGCGAGATGCTGGCCCGCTGCCGCCAGACGAACGGCCGCAGCGCGAACATCTTGATCAGGACGATGCCCAGCAGCACCGCGGGCACCAGGGAGCCGGTGACGGAGGCGACCGTGGCGAGCAGCTGATGCGCGGTGCTGTCCGGTTCGGGGTTGAGGTTGTCCGTACCGACGCTCGCCCGCAATACCGCGAGGCTGAGGTCGAAGAGCCGCTCCCCGTTCGAGAACCGCTGCGCCATCGACCGCGGCGAATGCTCGGTGAGCGTCCACACGGTCGCGATGACGACGGACAGCCCGGCCAGCGCGCCCAGTGTCATCAGGAGCAGGGCGTGGACGGTGCGTCCGGCGATCCACCAGCGAACGGACGTACGGAAGCGCGGATGCGACCGGCCCCGCCCCGAGTACCCCACCCGACCCCACCCGCGTCTCATCAACCTCAACTCACTTCCCCCGTAACCCACTTCGCCCCCACTCGTACAATGGGACGGCATGATTCCCGGTGTCCGTTCCGGCCAACCCCGCCCGGACGGGGAGACCAGGCCCCGCCCCGGGTACACCTCGCGTGGAAGGCTGTTGCCCGTATCGCGCGACCACCCCGGAAGGGCGTCACCGTGACGACGAAGGACCGAAGCCTGCAGGCGCTGGGCCTGGACGACGTGCCCGCGAAGCAGCCGCTCACCTATCCCGGCCGTCCCACCACCGAGCCCTCACTGCTCACCGGCGGCGAACTGCTCCAGCTCGACGTACGGCCGCTGCGGCTCGGCGAGTGGTACGTGGAGGAGCGCCAGGAGCAGCAGCGGCTCGACGAGGCGCTCGCCGACCTCGGCCAGGTCGGCACCGGGCACCGCCACCCGGTGATCGCCGTCGGCTCCAACGCCTCCCCCGGCCAGGTCGCCCACAAGCTGACCCGGCTCGGCATCCCGGCGACGGTGCCGATGGTGCCGGTGCGGGTGCACGGCATCGGGGTGGGCTGCTCGGGGCACATCAGTCCGGCGGGGTACGTGGCGGGGACGCCGTACGTCGACCCGCGTGCCGAGACCACGCTCGTCGTCACCTGGCTGGACTCGACACAGCTGAAGGCGGTCGACGACACCGAGTTCCCTGACTACCGGCGGGCGATACTCCCGGGCGACGCGTTCGCGATGACGATGCCCTCCGGGGAGCGGCTGGGCGGCGCGTACATCTACTTCAGCGCGCACGGGGTGCTCGCCGATCCGGCCACGGGGCAGCCGCGTCCGGGCGGCGGCGACCAGGCGGAGCTGCTCGCGGCGCTGCTGGCCGGCTCCGCCCGACTGCGCGAACTGCTCGGTCCCGACCCGGCCACCTGGGTGCGGCGTGCGGGAGCCGACCGCGCGCTGCGCGAGCGGGGCACGCTGGTCTTCGGTGAGGAGGGCTGGGTACTGCCGCAGACGGACTTCCTGCCGTACGTCGACGACGCGTCCGAGCTGCGGCTGTACGACGACCTGCCGCCGCTGGACGACTCGCTTCCCCGTCGGGCGTGAGACCTGCTTGGTATCGGGTGCGGAGGTTCCGTTTCCAGCCTGACCAGGCAGGACGGGTACCTGACAAAGACGGGGGTGCGGGTAAGGCCCCAGGTAAGACCTTTACCTCAACCGTCCCCCGCGTGACCTGGGCATTTTTACTTTCTCTTGAGTGGAACCGTCAGCGCCCCGATATCCTCCTAACCCTTACGGGGGCGTGCGCCCCGACGTCCTGAACCTTTCGATGGGTGCGGAGCATGATCGAGGCAGTCGGCCTGACGAAGCGCTACGGCGCCAAGACGGCCGTGTACAACCTTTCCTTCCAGGTGCGGCCGGGTGCCGTCACCGGCTTCCTCGGGCCCAACGGCTCGGGCAAGTCGACGACGATGCGGATGATCCTCGGCCTCGACAACCCCACCTCGGGGCAGGTCACCATCGGCGGCTTCCCCTACCGCAAGCTGCCCAACGCGCCCCGCCAGGTCGGCGCGCTCCTCGACGCCAAGGCCGTACACGGCGGCCGGCACGCCCGCAACCACCTGCTCTGCCTCGCCCAGCTGTCGGGCATCCCGGCCCGCCGGGTCGACGAGGTGCTCGGCGTGGTCGGGCTGCAGGACGTGGCCAAGAAGCGCTCCAAGGGCTTCTCGCTCGGCATGGGGCAGCGGCTCGGCATCGCCGCCGCGCTCCTCGGCGACCCTCAGGTGCTGCTCTTCGACGAGCCGGTCAACGGCCTCGACCCCGAGGGCATCCTCTGGGTCCGCAACCTGATGAAGGCGCTCGCGGCGGAGGGCCGCACGGTCTTCGTCTCCTCGCACCTGATGAGCGAGATGGCGCTGACCGCCGACCACCTGATCGTGATCGGCCGCGGTCAGCTGCTCGCCGACCAGAACATCAAGGACTTCATCTCGCACAACTCGGCCGACTTCGCCCGGGTCCGCACCCCGGAGACCGAGCCGCAGCAGCGCGAGAAGCTGACCGCCGCGCTCACCGAGGCGGGCGGCCAGGTGCTGCCCGAACAGGACGGCGCGCTGCGCGTGATGGGCCTGCCGCTGCCCCGCATCAGCGACCTCGCGCACTCCGCCGACGTACGCCTGTGGGAGCTCTCTCCACACCAGGCCTCGCTGGAGGAGGCGTACATGCGGATGACGCAGGGTGCCGTCGACTACCGCTCGACCGTCGACCAGAAGGCCGGGCTCCAGCAGGAGCTGCCGCCGGGTGCCATGCCGCCGCCGCAGCTGCCGGTCGCGGGCCAGGGCCAACCGGGCTGGTACGCGCCGCCGCCGCCCCAGCAGGGCGGGCAGCCGTTCGCGATGCCGCAGGGCGCCGCGCAGGCGGGCCCCTACGGCGCTCCGGGCACCCCGGGTGCGCCGGGTGCCGCGGACGTCAACCCGTACGCCCAGCCCGCTCCCCAGACCCCCGCGCAGCCGCCCGTCGCGCCCCCGGCGCCCGCCGCGCCCACCGCCCCCGACCTGACCAAGCCCGAGGACGCCCGATGAGCACGCCCCCGCCCCCGATGCCGCAGCAGGCCGCCGCTGCCCCCACCTGGCAGGCGGCGCCCGGCACTTCGTACAGCTCGCCGATCCCGGTCACCCCCACCCACCTCGGCCACGCGCTCACCTCCGAGTGGACGAAGATCAAGTCGGTGCGCTCCACGCTGTGGACGCTCGGCATCTTCCTGCTCCTGGTGGTCGGCATCGGCTTCCTGGTCGCCGCGCAGACCCAGGACTCCGACTTCGGCGACGTGCCGTACACGATCCCGGCCTTCTTCGGGCTGATCCTGGGCCAGATCTGCCTGATCACGCTGGGCGTCCTGGTCGTCTCCTCCGAGTACGGCACGGGCATGATCCGCACGACCTTCACGGCCTCGCCGCAGCGCCACCGGGTGCTCACCGCCAAGCTGATCATCTTCTTCGCGGTGGCGTTCACCGTGTCGGTGTTCTCCATCGGCCTGGTCGGCCTCATGACCTCGGCCATGCACAGCGGTTCCTCGAACGTCTCGTGGGGCGGCACGGTCATCAAGGGTGCGCTGTACGTCTCGCTGCTCGGCGTCCTGTCGCTCGCGGTGGGCTCGATGCTGCGGCACTCGGCAGGCGCGATCACCACGATGCTCGGCCTCGTGCTGGTGCCCGCGATCCTGCCCGCGTTCCTGATGATGTCGCAGAGCATGCGCACGATCGGCGAGAAGATGCAGGAGTACGCCGCTCCCAACGCCCTCGCCAGGGTCTTCGCGCTGGACAACGGGAACGGAAGCGGCGGCGCGCAGCTCGGCCTGCTCGCCGGGGTGACGGCGGCGGCGATCGCCGCCGCGTTCGTGCTGCTGGAGCGCCGGGACGTGTGAGGCCGCTGCGACCTGAAGTCGCCTAGAACCTGGGCGCGTTACGGGACCGCTGCACCCTTGAGGTGCGGCGGTCCTTCGCGTTCCAGCAGGCCTTGTGCCAGTGGCGGCGCTCGTCGACGCCCGAGTGCTCCGGCCAGGCCACCACGTGCGGGACGCCGGAGGGGATCATCTGATCGCAGCCCGGGCAGCGGTAGGTCTTGCCCTCGGCGCTGGCGCCCGCCACATGACGCACGCTCCACTCCTCGCCCTGCCAGCTCTCCGTGGACTGCCAGCCGCCGTACCGCCCGGAGCGGTCGTCCTCCGCGCTCCGGTCGGAGGGGTCGGAACCCTTGGGACGGTTGCGACGCGGGGACACAGGACACCTCACGGAGCTATACAGGGAGCAGGGTCTTCTCCAGCCTACGCGGAGCGGACAGGGGTAGCCGTACCCCACCAACCCCCTCGGACCGCCCTCCCGTCGGCCCATTCTGCAGACAATCCGCAAATCTCTCCGACAAGCCGTGTCCTCGGCACGTGTCGGACGGTTATGCCGGTGGGGGAGCTCCGCGTCGGAGCCGAGGAAGCAGGAAAGCACCATGCACGTTGGAAGTTTTGTACTGGCGGCCCAGTTCCCTGGCCAGGGCCAGGGGGAGGCCCTGCACCGCGCGGTGCGCACGGCCGAGGTCGCCGAAGAGGCCGGGCTCGACGCGGTATGGCTGGCCGAGCACCACTTCGTGCCGTACGGGACGTGCCCGTCGGCGGTCACCCTGGCCGCCCTGCTGCTGGGCCGCACCAGCCGCATCCGCGTCGGTACGGCGGTCAGCGTACTGCCCACCGTCCACCCCGTCGCCCTCGGCGAGCAGGCCGCGCTGCTGCACGTGACATCCGGCGGCCGTTTCACACTGGGCGTGGGGCGCGGCGGGCCCTGGGTGGACCTGGAGGTCTTCGGCGCGGGCCTGGAGGCGTACGAGAAGGGGTTCCCGGAATCACTCGATCTGCTGGTGCGCTGGCTGCGCGAGCCGTCCGTGGAAGGGCGGGGTGAGCGGTTCAGGTTCCGCGAAGTGCCCGTCGTGCCCCGGCCGTCGGAGGCGCTGAGCGGCTCCCCCGGCCCCGAGGTCGTCGTCGCCTGCACCTCGCCGGCGAGCGTGCGGCTCGCCGCCGAGCGGGGGCTGCCGATGCTCCTCGGTATGCATGTCGGCGACGAGGAGAAGGCCGAAATGGTGTCCCTGTGGCGACAGTTGGCGCGTGTGGCGGGCCGTTCGACGGACGAGATCCTCGGCGCGGCCCATGTGTCGGCCGGCGTCTGCCAGATCGCGGACCGTCGCACCGACGCCGTCGAGACTCTCCTCAAGGCGATGCCGGGCTGGCTGAGGCAGGGGCTGGACGCGCATGTGACGGTCGACGGCCGCGCCCGCGCGATGCGGGACCCGCTGGCGTACACGGAACTCCTGTGCGGACTGCACCCGGTGGGCACGCCGCGCCTGTGCGCCGACCGTCTCGCGGCCACCTCGGAGCGCACCGGAATCTCCCGCTTCGCCCTCCTCGTCGAGGGCTCCGGCGACCTGGCGGCGACAGAGGAGAACGTCCAACGGCTCGGCACCGAGGTACTCACCCACCTCGGCTGAGACAGGTCACCGCGGACGGCGTGGGCCCGGGAGAGGGTGCGGGCGCCCTGGGCCCACCGAGGGTCTCCAGGGCCCCACGACCGGCTTGTCCCGCCCCGCGGCCCGGACAACTCGGTCTTCCTGACTCGACGCACACACCCACCCACCCACGATCCACGTCCCGCCGTCGGCCCGGGGACCCGGGGGAGCCTGCCGCCCCGTACAGATGCACCTCCCGCGTACGGAGCGGCAAGCAATGCGGCATCACGGCGTCACGTCAGCAGTCTCGGAATTCCGGCGACTGATTCAGCAGCTGACTGCGCACCGAGGTGAAGCGTGCCAGCGTGTCGTCCACTGAGGCGTCCAGTGGGAACACCGCCACCCGATGGCAGTTCTGGAAGGCCAGCCGCACACCGAAGTGCCGCTGCAGCGCGCCGCGTATCGCGTCACTCGCGAGCGCACGCAGCAGCTGGCCACGCGCCTGCTCGTCCGGCGGAGGCGTCTGGTTGTCGGCGAAGTTGCCGCCGTCCACCTTCAGCTGAGCCACCAGGGAGCTGATCATCTCCCATGCGTAGGGCAGGGAGGTCCGGACGCAGTCGACGAATTCTGCTTCGTCGACCTCGCCTCGCTCGGCCTTCTCGAGTAGGGCCGGTGAGACGTCGAGCGACATGGGTTCTCCTCTCGCACCCCCAGACCTCGGGGGTTGCCGGACAGGTAAGGGACATTCGCGATATCGAACACTCTGAGTACACGCATCGCGACCTCCCGTTTATACGGTAAGCAACGTACGGTGACGGCACCAGGAGAATGCGCACATAGTGAACTCCCAGTAGGCCCACAATCAGCCACGACCGAACAGGCGTCTTCCAGGGCGAATCGCGTGGACCTCTGCCCGTCGAGTAGCGTTGCGGACCATGCGTCTCGTCATTGCCCGCTGCTCCGTTGACTACGCGGGCCGGCTCACCGCCCATCTCCCGTCGGCCCCCCGCCTCATCCTGGTGAAGGCGGACGGCAGCGTCTCGATCCACGCTGACGACCGGGCCTACAAGCCCCTCAACTGGATGTCGCCGCCCTGCACCCTGAAGGAGGGCTCCGGCGACGAGGAGGGCGTCTGGACCGTCATCAACAAGGCGGGCGAGAAGCTCATCATCACCATGGAGGAAGTCCTCCACGACTCCTCGCACGAACTCGGCGTGGACCCCGGCCTGATCAAGGACGGCGTGGAAGCGCACCTCCAGGAGCTCCTCGCCGACCGCATCGAAACGCTCGGCGAGGGCTACACGCTCATCCGCCGCGAGTACATGACGGCCATCGGCCCCGTCGACATCCTGTGCCGCGACGGCGAGGGCCAGACCGTCGCCATCGAGATCAAGCGCCGCGGCGAGATCGACGGCGTGGAGCAGCTCACCCGCTACCTGGAGCTGCTCAACCGCGACCCGCACCTCGCACCGGTCCGGGGCGTCTTCGCCGCCCAGGAGATCAAGCCGCAGGCCCGCGTCCTCGCCACGGACCGCGGCATCGGCTGCACGGTCCTGGACTACGACGCGCTGCGGGGCATCGAGGACGACAAACTGCGGTTGTTCTGATTCGAACGACTTTGACTCAATCGGCCAGGTAGTTCACCGGTCAGAAGTGAGGGCCGGGTCCGATGTCGGACCCGGCCCTCACTTCTGTCGTGGTGCTCAGATCACCGAGCCGTTCGGTGACCCGGCGGCGCCGCTGCTCGCGGGAACACTCGCCGCACTGCTCTGCGGAGCGCTGGCGGTGGTGCTCGCGGGGACGCTGGAGGCGGGGCCGCTGGCGGAGTTCGAGGTGGACGGCGTCGTCGTCGGGGTGGGTGTCGGAGTGGGTGTCGGCGTGGGTGTCGGCGTGTCCGACGGCGTCTGGCTCGGCGTCTTGGACGGCGTCTGCGAGGGCGTCTTGGACGGCGTCTTCGACGGCGACTTGGATGGCGACTTGGACGGACTGCTGGAGGTCCCCTTCGTCCCACTCGGACTGTCCGAAGGCTGCCGGCTCGTGCTCGTCGGCGGCGTCGGGTCGTCCGAGGTCCCGTACGTGCCGTCGGGGCCCGGATCCGTCGGCGTGGTCACCACGCCCGCGTCGCTGCCGCCCCCGCCGCCCTTCTTCGCCTTGTCGGCGCCGAGGCTGTCGTCCTGGCCGCCCTGGCTGGCCGAGGGGTTGACGCCGACCTTCTCGGACGGGTTGTCGGTGTTGTTGTTCGAGGTCGCGCCGAGGGTCACCACGGTGCCGAGCACCGCGACGAGCAGCGCACCCGCGCCCGCGGCCACCAGGTTGCGCCGGGTGCCGGTCACCAGGCGGGTGCCCACGCCCACGCGCTTCGACGCCAGGCCCGGTTCGGCCCGGTTGGTGACCAGCGTCGAGGGCTCCCCGGCCGGGGCGGACAGCACGAACGCGGCCGGTACGCCGCCGGGCGGCGATGCCGACTCCTCGTGCCGCGCGTCGGGCACCTCCTCGCCCGCCGCCGTGCGCCCACCGGGCAGTACGGCCCCGGAGCGGTCGGCGACCAGCGCGAGGGCCCTGCGGCCCGCGACGGTGCCACGCTTGTCGGCGAGGGCGCCGCGCAGCCCGATGGAGGACTCCAGCTCGGCACGGGCCCGGTCCAGCTGACCGCCACAGAGCGCGAGGATGCCCAACTCGTGCTGGAAGTAGGCCTGTTCGCCGACCTCGCCGGCGAGCCGGGAGGCCTCCGCGCCGGAGCGCAGCGCGCGCTCCCAGGCGTTCCAGTTCAGTCCTGCGGCGAAGGCGGGCGCGGCCGTGCGGGCCAGCTGCACGGCGACGCTCTCGTCCTGCTCGTCGACCGGGGGCGTGGTGAGCGGGACCAGGACGGTGAGGGCGGCGAGCACGGCGTCGGCCTCGGCGCAGACCCGTTCGGGGGTGACCGAGGGGTGTCCGGCCCACCAGGTGTAGTGCTGGGCCGCGGTGCGGGCCTGCTCCTCCAGCACGTCGGCGTATCCGGCGGCCTCCAGCTGGGCCTGCACACCGGCGGCGAGCCGGTAGCGGGAGCCGACCGGGGAGACCAGCGCGCAGCCCGCCAGTTCGGCGAGCGCGGCGTCGGCGTGGGTGTCGTCCACGAGGGCGGGCAGATGCGTCTGGTGCGGCACCTCACCGCCGAGCGCGATGGCGAAGCGCAGGGTGGCACGGGCCGACCCGCTCAGCCGGGAGGCGAGCAGCGCGGCGGGCGCGGCCCCCTCGGCGAGCGAGGGCAGCGGTACGTCGTGACCGTCGGCGGCCTCGAAGGGCGCGTCGACCGGCAGGTCGACCGGGGCGTCCTGGAAGACGCCGAAGTCGTCGAAGGCGTCCTCCTTGGCCTGCAACCGGTCGCGCTGTCGCAGCAGGGCGCCGGCCTGCATGAAGCGCAGCGGCAGGCCCTCGGACTCGAACCAGAGGTCGCCCGCCCAGTTCGCCTCCTCCTCGGTCAGCACACGTCCGACGGTCCGCTCCAGGAGCTCGAGGCCGCCGCTGCGGTCGAGTCCGCCGAGGAAGACCTCTTCGAGGAGGGAGTCGGTGGAGGGCGCGGGGACGTCGGGGGTCGCGGCGATGGCGAAGGCGCACTCGGGGGTGGCGTCGAGGAGTTCGTCGAGCGCGGTGCCGCCGATCTCCACGTCGTCGAGGACGACGACCGCGCCGATCCCGTGGACGAGTTCGAGCAGTTCGTCCCGTTCGGGGCGGTACAGGGCAGCGTTGTAGACGGCGGCGAACAGGTCGTACAGCAGGTCGGTCGCCGTGCGCCGGTATCCGGAGAGGCGGACGACGCCGTCGGGGGCGAGGTCCGCGCAGTCGTCGGCGACGGCGTCGAGCAGGCTGGTGCGGCCGGAGCCGGCGGGGCCGGTGAGGCGTACGGAACGCCCGCGCGCCAGCAGGCGGACGAGCCGCTCGCGCTCCTCCTGGCGCTCCAGGAGCGGCAGACGGGGCTGGGCGGGACCCGGCGGTACGGGCGGCAGGGCGGCGCGGGCCAGATCGGCGCGCTCGGCGGCACTGAACTTCGTGGGCCGCTGCGGTCGCTCTCCCGGCGGGCAGACCTCTATCTCACTGCCGTCGACGGGGTTGACCGTAAGCAGGAAGTCGCCCGAGACGAGTTGGACGGTACGGGCGAGTGCGGGTGTGTGCTGACCCAGGTCGGCGGTGAGCGCATCACGCGGCGGGCGCGAGCGAGGCGCCTGGCCGTCGTCGTCATGGCCGTACTCTTCGGGTCCCCGGTTGTTCGGGTCCATGTTCCAAGCCCCCCAAAAGCGTCGTGTGCGGATCTTGTCGCCGGGAGTCCGATGACAAGGACCCAGGCCCCTCCCGGCCTTGCTGCACACCGCGCTGTCGCTTCTGGTCCGGTGCCCGCTCGTAGGGTTTCGGGTGGCGGGCAGCCGAACCCTAAACCTTCGCACAGTATCTCCGACAGGCCGGGGTACCGCGCCGTCCGAGACGTCACAGTCTCGTGAGGATTGTGCGCGAGGTGCGTTTCGTACGCCGCTCAGGAGGCGTACGCCGGATCACACGCGGGGCAGTGACTCGACTCCGATGCCGCCCTCGATCGCGAGGATCCGGTGCAGCCGGGTGGCCACCAGCAGGCGCTGCATCTGTGGTGGTACGCGGCGCAGCACGAGCCGCCGGCCGCACCGCCCGGCCCTTCGGTGGGCCCCCATGATGACACCGAGGCCGGTGGCGTCCCAGGAGTCCAGCTCGGACAGGTCCAGCACCAGGTCGCCGACTCCGTCGTCGACGGCCGAGTGCAGGACCGTACGGGCGTCCGCCGCGCTGCGTACGTCGAGGCGGCCCCCGACGACCAGCTCGGCGTGGTCGCCCCTGATGTACATATGCGCTCCCCGAGAGTGCGTCTCGTACTCTGCGTCGGTCTCTCTGCGTCAGTGTCGGTCCGCAGTTTTGCGTGTGCACCGTCTGACTGGCTTGAGGCCGCAGAGGTTGCCGTCTGTAAGCGAACCGATACCGAATTCACCTCATGGGGTGACACCCCAGAGGCACGTGCGGTTTCCGTGACGGGTGATGCTGGATGACTCGCTTGATTCAGTGCTTGTAGAAGCCCTGCCCGCTCTTGCGCCCGATGTCACCGGCGTCAACCATCCGGCGCATCAGCTCCGGCGGGGCGAACTTCTCGTCCTGCGTCTCGGTGTAGATGTTGCCGGTCGCGTGCAGGAGGATGTCGACGCCCGTGAGGTCGGCCGTGGCGAGCGGGCCCATGGCGTGACCGAAGCCCAGTTTGCAGGCGAGGTCGATGTCCTCGGCGGTGGCCACGCCGGACTCGTACAGCTTGGTGGCCTCGACGACGAGCGCCGAGATGAGACGGGTCGTCACGAAGCCGGCCACGTCACGGTTGACGACGATGCAGGTCTTGCCGACGGACTCGGCGAACTCCCGTGCGGTGGCGAGGGTTTCGTCGCTCGTCTTGTAGCCGCGCACCAGTTCGCACAGCTGCATCATCGGTACGGGTGAGAAGAAGTGGACGCCGACGACCCGCTCCGGGCGCTCGGTGGCCGCGGCGATCTTCGTGATCGGGATGGCGGAGGTGTTCGAGGCGAGCACGGTGTCGTCCCGCACGATCTTGTCGAGCGCGCGGAAGATGTCGTGCTTGACCTCGAGCTTCTCGAAGACGGCCTCGACGACGATGTCCGCGTCCGCGGCGGCGTCGAGATCGGTGGTCGCGGTGATCCGGCCGAGCGCGGCATCGGCGTCGTGCGCCTCCAGCCTGCCCTTGCTCACGAACTTGTCGTACGAGGCCTTGATGCCGTCGATGCCTCGCGTGAGCGCCTCGTCCGTGACATCGCGCAGAACGACGTCCCAGCCCGCCTGCGCGGACACCTGGGCGATACCGGACCCCATGAGCCCGGCTCCGATGACGGCGAGCTTCCCTGCCACTGTGCGACTCCCCTGACGCGGTGTTTATGTCTGCCTCTCGGGCGGACACTAGCGCTCGTGAGGGCCTGTGTGACCGGTAAGTAATGCGCGTCACGTCTCATCTGACGGACATCACACCGGATGGCTCACCCCGCGTCGCGGACCGCGTAGTTGAGCACCTTCTCGCTCAACAGCTCCTCCATGTCATCGAGGAGAAGAAGTACCTCACGTGATACTTCGTCCGGATTGCGGCCGGCCATCATCTCCCGGCCGATGACGGCCATGACCGTCTGGTGGACCCAGTTGACCTGTCCTGCGATCAGACCGGGCAGCGGGTCGTCGGCGGACGCGCCGGTCTCCTCGCGCAGCGCCTCCTCCAGGTTGTCGAGCACCTCCTGACCGATCGCCCACAGCCGTGAACGGAGGGCGGGAGCCGCGTGGATGACCTGCATGAAGCGGGCGTATCCGTCCATCAGGCCGACCCGCGGCGAGACCGCCGCGACCTCGTCACGCAGTTCGCGCAGCACGGCGACGGCGGCCGACTCCCCCTTCTCCCGGCCGCGCACCCAGCGGGCGAGCCGGTCGACGACACCCTGAGAGCGGTCGAGGAAGAGGTCCTCCTTGGTCGGGAAGTAGTTGTAGACGGTGTTGACGGAGACGTCCGCGGCGTCCGCGACCTCCGCGACCGTCACCGCGTCGAAGCCGCGCTCCAAGAACAGACCGGTGGCGACATCCGAGATGTACTGCCGGGTCTGCCGCTTCTTCCGCTCCCTGAGCCCTTCAGCCATGTCCGCATCGTAGCTTCGCTGGAGCCGATGAAACCTTGGGCACATAGAAATATTGGTGACAAGACATTCTTGGTGTCGTTGCAAATTTTCAGGGACTCTGTTTCTCTGAGGGCATGGCAATCATCAGTACGGCCGGTCTGGCGCGTACCTTCCGGACGAAACGCGGCCTCGTGGAGGCCGTCCGCTCCATCGATCTCACCGTGCGGCCCGGCGAGATCCTCGGCTTCCTCGGCCCGAACGGCGCGGGCAAGACGACCACGCTGCGCATGCTCACCACGCTACTGAAGCCCACCGGCGGCGCGGCCACCGTCGCGGGCTGCGATCTGGCCACCGACCCGGCCGGGGTGCGCCGCGCCAGCGGCTATGTGGCGCAGTCGGGAGGCGTCGACCCGCACGTGACCGTGCGGGAGGAGCTGGTCACCCAGGGGCGGCTGTACCGCCTGCCGAGGGCTCAGGCGCAGGACCGGGCCGAGGAGTTGGCGCACGACCTCGGCCTGACCGGACTGCTCGACCGCAGGACGTCCGCGCTCTCCGGCGGGCAGCGCCGCCGCCTGGACATCGCGATGGCGCTCACGCACCGCCCGCGGGTGCTGTTCCTGGACGAGCCGACGACCGGCCTGGATCCGGCCAGCCGCGCGGACCTGTGGGACCTGGTCCGCCGGCTGCGCGACGAGCACGGCACCACGGTCTTCCTGACCACGCACTACCTCGACGAGGCGGACGCCCTCTCCGACCGGCTCGTGATCGTCGACCGGGGAGTGGTCGTGGCCGACGGCACACCGAGCACGCTGAAGCTGACGCACGGCGGTGCGCCCGACGCGTCGCTCCAGGACACGTTCCTCGCGATCACCGGGCGCGGCCCGGCACCCACCGACTCCGCCCCCGTGGCCGTATAGGACGTAGAGGACCCAGGAACCGATGCTTCTCCACGACACCGCGCTGATCTTCGGGCGCTACGCCCGCCAGACCCTCCGCTCCCGCTTCGCGATGCTCTTCGGCGTCCTGATGCCGCTGCTGTACCTGCTCTTCTTCGGCCCGCTGCTGACCGGCCTGCCGCTCGGCTCGCGGGGCAGCTCCTGGCAGGTCCTGGTCCCCGGACTGCTGCTTCAACTCGGGCTGTTCGGGGCCGCGTTCGCCGGTTTCACCATCATCATCGAGAAGAGCCAGGGAATCGTGGAACGGATGCGGGTCACCCCCGTGAGCCGGCTCGCGCTGCTGCTCGGCCGGGTCCTGCGCGACGCCGCCGTCTTCGTCTTCCAGGCGGTACTGCTGGTCCTGGCGGCACTGGCGATGGGGCTGCGCGCGCCACTCGCCGGCATCCTGATCGGCTTCGCGTTCGTCGCCCTGCTCACCCTCTCCCTCGCCTCCCTCTCCTACGCCCTGGCCATGATCGTCCGCACCCCGCAGGAGTTCGGCCCCGCCATCAACGCCATGACGATGCCGGCCATGCTGCTGTCCGGCCTGATGCTCCCGATGACACTGGCTCCCGGCTGGCTGGACGTGCTCTCGCACTTCATGCCGTTCCGCTATCTGGTGGACGCGGTGCGGGACGCGTACGTGGGCTCGTACGCCACGGCCCACATGCTGTACGGCGTCCTGGTCGCCCTCGGCTTCGCGGCGCTCTCCGTGACGGTGGGCACACGTGTCTTCCGGAAGGCCGGAGCATAACTACGCTGGCCCCATGGTCAATCTGACGCGCATCTACACCAGGACCGGCGACCAGGGCACCACCGCTCTCGGGGACATGAGCCGGGTCGCCAAGACCGATCCCCGGATCTCGGCCTACGCGGACGCCAACGAGGCGAACGCGGTGATCGGGACGGCGATCGCACTGGGCGGTCTCGACGAGGAGGTCGTCGCGGTCCTCACCCGGGTGCAGAACGACCTCTTCGACGTCGGCGCCGACCTGTCGACCCCGGTGGCCGAGGACCCGAAGTTCCCGCCCCTGCGCGTCGAGCAGTTCTACATCGACAAGCTGGAGGCGGACTGCGACCGCTTCAACGACGAGCTGGAGAAGCTGCGCTCCTTCATCCTGCCCGGCGGCACGGCGGGCGCGGCCCTCCTCCACCAGGCCTGCACGGTCGTACGACGGGCCGAGCGCTCGACATGGGCGGCCCTGGAGGTGCACGCGGAGGTGATGAACCCGCTCACCGCGACCTACCTCAACCGCCTCTCCGACCTGCTGTTCATCCTGGCCCGCACCGCCAACAAGGAGACCGGGGACGTGCTGTGGGTGCCGGGGGGCGAGCGCTAGCCGCCGGACCGGCCCTGGGTGACCGGGGCCCGTTTGGGCCAGAGCAGATACGTCAGGGCGATCAGGCCGTGGAGCCCCACCGCCCGTAGCGCCACCCACTGGAAGGCGCGCAGCGACGAGGTGTCGCCGGCGCCGACGAACCAGATCGCGCCCTGGAGAAGGGCGCACGCGACGGTCGCCGCGAGGAGGGTGCGGAGCCAGAGGCAGCCCTCGTGGGCGGCCCGGGGCAGGCCGAAGCGCGGGGGCTTCGGCGGGGGCGGGCCACCGGCCAGGCGGTGCGCGGCGTGGCCGTCCAGCCGGCGGATGGTGTAGTGGCCGTAGGCGACGGTGAAGCCGAGGTAGAGCGCGGCCAGGCCGTGTTCCCAGCTCGGCTCGGCGCCGTTCCTGAGGTCGATCGCCGTCACCACGAAGAGCACCACCTCCAGCAGGGGTTCACACAGCAGCAGGGCCACGCTCGTGCGGCGCAGCCTCAGCAGATAGCGGACGGCGAGGCCCGCGGCCAGCAGCACCCAGAAGCCGGCCTCGCACGCGACGATCAACCCGACGATCACGTTTCGCTCCTCTCGGTCACCCCTCCAGGCTCGCGTCCGGGGCGGCTCGGATCGTCGTCGGCGGTGACGAAGTCCCGGTACATCGAAAGATGCAGTTCCGGACCCTTCCTGGGCATCAGGCGGCGGCCCGGTGCACCGTGTTGGATGAAGTCATGGACGGAGTCATGGACGGGGTCGTGGACGGAGTCGTGGCCAGGCGACGGCCCCGCCCCCACCGCGACGACGTGGGCATCGCGGTCGGCGGACTGCTCGGCGGCCTGTTCCTGTGGAGCGTCGGTCTCTACAGCCGTAGGCCGGACGATCCGGTCTCCCGTGTGGACCAGGGCTGGGCCGTCCTGGTGCCGCTGGCCGTGATGGCCTGCTGCGAGCTGCTGCGCCGGACACGGCCGCGCACCGCCCTGCTCGTCGGCACACTCGCGCTCGTGGCCGACCTGCTGACCCGCGGCAGCCTGGCCACGGTCGTGATGTTCACGGACCTGGTCTACGCGGCAGTCCTGTACGGCTCCCCCGGCGCGGCCCGCCGCATCCCCTGGATCACCGGGCTGATCACGGTGATCGCGACCGTGTGGCCGGTCGCGGCCTGGCACAAGCCGGAGGGGCTGCTGATCGGCGCGTTCACCGGCCTGGTGACGTTCACTCCCGCCGCCACCGGCTGGATCGTGCGCAACCACCGCGACACCGCCGTCGCCGAACGGCTGCGCGCCGAACAGACGGCCCTGCTCGCCGAGATGGACCGCGCCCAGGCCGTCACCGCCGAACGGGCCCGGATGGCACGGGAGTTGCACGACATGGTGGCCAACCATCTCTCCGCGATCGCGATCCACTCCACGGCCGCGCTCTCCATCGACGACCCGAAGACGTCCAAGGACGCGCTCACCGTCATCCGTGAGAACAGCGTCGAGGGGCTCGCCGAGATGCGCCGGCTGATCGGGATCCTGCGCGACGGCAGCGGCGACCGCGAACCGGCCGCGGCCCCCACCCTCGACGGACTCGGCGCCCTGGTGGCCGGCGCCCGCGCCAACGGGCTCGACGTCACGCTCGCCACCGAGCACGGCACGGTGCCCGCCCCGGTCGAACTCGCCGCGTACCGCATCGTCCAGGAGTCGCTGACCAACGCCCTCAAGCACGCGCCCGAGGGCCACGTCACGGTGACGCTCGCCGAGCGGGACGGCTCGCTCGCCATCGCGGTGACCAGTCCGTACGGCGGTCCGAGCGGCCCCCGCGCCCCTGGTTCCGGCGCCGGTCTCGTGGGTATGCGGGAGCGGGCCGACCTGCTGGGCGGCAGCTTCGAGGCGGGGCCCGAGCCCTCCCCCGACAGCGGGAACGGCAAGAACAGCAGGGACGGCAGGGACGGCAGGGACGGCAAAATCTGGGCCGTACGCGCCATCCTGCCCCTCGCCCAAGGAGAAACCGAATGATCCGCGTGCTCGTCGCCGAGGACCAGTCCGCCGTACGGGCCGGGCTCGTCCTCATCCTGCGCAGCGCGCCCGACATCGAGGTGGTCGGCGAGGCCGCGGACGGCGAGCAGGCGGTCGCGCTCGCCCGCGAACTCCGCCCGGACCTCGTTCTGATGGATGTGCAGATGCCCCGGCTCGACGGAGTGTCCGCCACCCGTCAGGTCGTCGCCGAGCGGCTCGCCGACGTGCTCGTGCTCACCACCTTCGACCTCGACGATTACGTCTTCGGGGCGCTGCGCGCGGGCGCCTCGGGGTTTCTGCTGAAGAACACGGAGGCGAAGGATCTGCTGGTGGCGGTGCGGACGGTGGCGAGCGGCGAGGGGCTGATCGCTCCGGCCGTGACGCGTCGGCTGATCGCCGAGTTCGCCGCGAAGCCGGTACGGGAGCCGAGCGCCGACCCGGCCGTGCTCGACGCGCTGACGCGCCGGGAGCGGGAGGTGCTGTCCTGCCTGGGTGAGGGGCTCTCCAACGCGGAGATCGCGGGACGGCTGGACATGGCGGAGGCGACGGTGAAGACCCACGTCAGCCGTCTGCTCGGGAAGCTGGAGTTGCGGAGCAGGGTTCAAGCGGCCGTGCTGGCCCAGGAGTTGGGGGTCTGACTCCCCCGCGGGCGCACTGGTCCAGACCTATTGACCTATGGTCCAGACCTTTCTATTCTCGCCGCACTGCGCTTGGTCATGCCCCCGACACCTCCCCCGCCGAAGGGGCGCGCCGGTGGCGAGAGCGCGAGCGCGCGGAGGCCCGAAGGGTTGAGCACGGTCGCGGTCTCGCCACCGGCTGGAGCGCCCCGGAGGCGAAACAGACAAAGAAGGAGGCGCAGCATGCGCTTCAGAACCAGAGTCCGACAGCGAACCGTGGCAGGACTCACCACTCTGCTGCTTCCGCTCGCCGCCCTGGTCGGGCTCGCGAGCCCCGCCTCGGCAGCCACCTCCGCCACCGCCACGTACACCAAGACCCAGGACTGGGGTACGGGCTTCGAAGGCAAGTGGACCGTCACCAACACCGGTACCACCAGCATCAGTTCCTGGACGATCGACTGGGACTTCCCCTCCGGTACGTCCGTCACCTCGGCCTGGGACGCGGACGTCACCTCCTCCGGCACCCACTGGACCGCGAAGAACAAGTCGTACAACGGCACCCTCGCCGCGGGCGCCTCCGTCTCCTTCGGCTTCAACGGCGCCGGCACGGGATCTCCGACCAACTGCACGCTCAACGGCGGCAGTTGTGACGGCGGCACCACCGTCCCCGGCGACAACCCGCCGAGCACGCCCGGCACCCCCACCGCCTCCGCGATCACCGACACCTCGGTGAAGCTCTCCTGGAGCGCGGCCACCGACGACAAGGGTGTCAAGAACTACGACGTCCTGCGCGGCGGCACCAAGGTCGCCACCGTGACCACGACCTCGTACACGGACACCGGTCTGACCGCCGGCACCGACTACTCGTACACCGTCCAGGCCCGTGACACCGCCGACCAGACCGGTCCGGTCAGCGGCGCGGTCGCCGTCCACACCACGGGCGGCGGTACGACCCCGCCCCCGACCGGCAACGCCGTCAAGCTCGGCTACTTCACCGAGTGGGGCATCTACGGCCGCAACTACAACGTCAAGAACCTGGTGACCTCGGGCTCGGCCGCGAAGATCACGCACATCAACTACGCCTTCGGCAACGTCACCAACGGCCAGTGCGCGATCGGCGACTCCTACGCGGACTACGACAAGGCCTTCACCGCCGACCAGTCGGTCAGCGGCGTCGCCGACACCTGGGACCAGCCGCTGCGCGGCAACTTCAACCAGCTGCGCGAGCTGAAGGCCAAGTACCCGAACATCAAGATCCTCTGGTCCTTCGGCGGCTGGACCTGGTCCGGCGGCTTCGCTCAGGCCGCGGCCAACCCGACCGCCTTCGCCCAGTCCTGCTACAACCTGGTCGAGGACCCGCGCTGGGCCGACGTCTTCGACGGCATCGACATCGACTGGGAGTACCCGAACGCCTGCGGTCTGTCCTGCGACACCAGCGGCGCCGCGGCCTACAAGAACCTGATGCAGGCCCTGCGCGCCAAGTTCGGCACGGGCAACCTGGTCACCGCGGCCACCACGGCCGACGGCACCTCCGGCGGCAAGATCGACGCCGCCGACTACGCGGGCGCCTCGCAGTACGTCGACTGGTACAACGTGATGACGTACGACTTCTTCGGAGCGTTCAACGCGCAGGGCCCGACCGCCCCGCACTCCCCGCTCACCTCGTACAGCGGTATCCCGACGCCCGGCTTCACCACGGCCGACGCGATCGCCAAGTTCAAGGCGAAGGGCGTGCCCGCGAGCAAGCTGCTGATCGGCATCGGCTTCTACGGCCGCGGCTGGACGGGCGTCACCCAGGACGCACCGGGCGGCACGGCCACGGGTCCGGCGGCGGGAACGTACGAGCAGGGCATCGAGGACTACAAGGTGCTGAAGACGTCCTGCCCCGCCACCGGCACGATCGCGGGGACGGCGTACGCGCACTGCGGCAGCAACTGGTGGTCCTACGACACCCCGGCGACCATCGGCACGAAGATGGCCTGGGCCAAGAACCAGGGCCTGGGCGGCGCGTTCTTCTGGGAGTTCAGCGGAGACACCAGCAACGGCGAACTGGTGAGCGCGATCAACAGCGGACTGGGATAGCCGCTAGGCCCCATTGACGCTCCCCCAGACTTCGTCCGGGGGGGGGACCCCCACCCAGCGGGTGAATGCGGCCTTTCAGGCCACATTCACTCGCTGTCCGGGCGGGGCCGCCTCCAGCCACGCGAGGAAACCGGTCAGCGCGTCCTCGCTCATCGCCAGTTCCAGGCGGGTGCCCCGGTGCACGCAGGCCAGGATGATCGCGTCGGAGAGCAGGGCGAGTTCCTCCTCGCCGTCCGGGGTGCGGCGGCCGGCCACCTCGATCGCCGAGCGTTCCAGGACGCGGCGCGGGCGGGGGGAGTACGAGAAGACGCGATACCACTCGATGCGGTCGCCGTTGTAGCGGGCGACGCCGTAGCCCCAGCCCTTTCCGTTGGGGTCGCTCTTCTCCGGGACGTCCCAGCGCAGGCTGCAGTCGAACGTGCCCCCGGAGCGCTGGATCAGCCGGCGGCGGAGGCCGAAGACGAACAGCCCCACCACCACGAGCGCCACTACCAATCCGCACACAGTCAGAGCGAGGACCATCGACACCGACCTCCTCGTCTCCTAGGTAACGGAAAAGAAAAAACCTCCGCATTTGCCTCAGCCGCGGCGGGGTCCGGAGTGATCCGGTCCCCGCCGCGGCTGAGGCAAAGCATCACACAGCGCGGCGACTCAGCGCGCCGACACCGCCCGCAGACGGACGTCCGCGCGGCGCTCGGCGGAGGCATCGCCCTCCGCCTTCGCGCGCTCGAGCTCCCGCTCCACACGCTGGACGTCGATCTCGTCCGACAGCTCGGCGATCTCGGCCAGCAGTGACAGCTTGTTGTCGGCGAACGAGATGAAACCGCCGTGCACCGCGGCGACGACCGTTCCACCATCACTCGTACGGATGGTCACCGGGCCCGACTCCAGCACACCGAGCAGCGGCTGGTGACCGGGCATGACGCCGATGTCGCCGGACGCGGTACGCGCGACGACCAGGGTGGCCTCGCCGGACCAGACACTGCGGTCCGCGGCGACGAGCTCGACGTGCAGCTCAGCAGCCAAGGTGGGCTCCTCGGGTCACCACCCGGCATGGCCGCCGGGTGTTGGGTCAAAGTCTAATGGGCGTACGGAGGGGGACGGGACGCGCCCCGCGAGGTGCGGTCCCGTCCCCCTCCCTTACGAACACGAGTTCCTCAGGAACCGGAGTCCCTCAGATACGCGAGGTTCAGGAGACGCCGAGCTCCTTGGCGTTGGCCTTGAGGTCCTCAATGCCACCGCACAGGAAGAACGCCTGCTCCGGGAAGTGGTCGTACTCACCGTCGATGATCGCGTTGAAGGCCGCGATCGACTCGTCCAGCGGGACGTCCGACCCGTCGACGCCGGTGAACTGCTTGGCGACGTGGGTGTTCTGGGACAGGAAGCGCTCCACGCGACGGGCGCGGTGGACAGTGAGCTTGTCCTCCTCGCCGAGCTCGTCGATACCGAGGATCGCGATGATGTCCTGAAGGTCCTTGTACTTCTGCAGGACCGACTTGACCCGCATCGCGGCGGCGTAGTGGTCCGCCGCGATGTAGCGCGGGTCCAGGATGCGGGACGTGGAGTCCAGCGGGTCCACGGCCGGGTAGATGCCCTTCTCGGAGATCGGACGGGACAGAACCGTCGTCGCGTCGAGGTGGGCGAACGTGGTGGCCGGGGCCGGGTCGGTCAGGTCGTCCGCGGGGACGTAGATCGCCTGCATCGAGGTGATCGAGTGACCACGGGTCGAGGTGATGCGCTCCTGGAGGAGACCCATCTCGTCGGCCAGGTTCGGCTGGTAGCCCACCGCGGAGGGCATACGGCCGAGCAGGGTCGAGACCTCGGAACCGGCCTGCGTGAAGCGGAAGATGTTGTCGATGAAGAACAGCACGTCCTGGTTCTGGACGTCACGGAAGTACTCCGCCATCGTCAGACCCGCGAGAGCCACGCGCAGACGGGTGCCCGGGGGCTCGTCCATCTGACCGAAGACAAGCGCGGTCTTGTCGATGACGCCCGAGTCCGACATCTCCTCGATGAGGTCGTTGCCCTCACGGGTGCGCTCACCGACACCGGCGAACACGGAGACACCGTCGTGGTTGTTGGCGACGCGGTAGATCATCTCCTGGATGAGCACCGTCTTGCCGACACCGGCACCACCGAACAGACCGATCTTTCCACCCTTGACGTACGGGGTGAGAAGGTCGATGACCTTGACGCCGGTCTCGAACATCTCGGTCTTCGACTCGAGCTCGTCGAAGCGCGGGGCCTTGCGGTGGATGGACCAGCGCTCGCCCTCGTACTTCTCGTCGGAGTTCAGCACCTCACCGAGGGTGTTGAAGACCTTGCCCTTGGTGAAGTCACCGACGGGGACGGTGATGCCCGTGCCCGTGTCGGTGACCGCGGCCTGGCGGACCAGACCGTCGGTGGGCTGCATGGAGATCGTGCGGACCAGGCCGTCACCCAGGTGCTGGGCGACCTCCAGGGTCAGCGTCTTCTTCTCGCCGGCGTTGGCCGGGTCGGCCACCTCGACGTGAAGGGCGTTGTAGATGTCCGGCATCGCGTCGACGGGGAACTCCACGTCGACGACCGGGCCGATGACCCGGGCGACGCGGCCCGTGGCAACGGCCGTCTCAGAAGTCGTCGTCATTACTTGTCACTCCCCGCGGTCGCGTCGGCAAGGGCTGCGGAGCCACCGACGATCTCGCTGATTTCCTGGGTGATTTCGGCCTGGCGGGCCGCATTGGCAAGACGGGAGAGCGTGGTGATCAGGTCTCCCGCGTTGTCGGTCGCCGACTTCATCGCGCGGCGGGTGGCGGCGTGCTTGGAGGCAGCCGACTGGAGCAGCGCGTTGTAGATACGGCTCTCGACGTACCGAGGCAGCAGGGCGTCGAGGACGTCCTCCGCCGACGGCTCGAACTCGTACAGCGGAAGAATCTCGCCCTTGGGCGCCTCTTCCGCGACCTCTTCGAGGCGCAGCGGCAGCAGGCGGCCGTCGACCGCCGTCTGCGTCATCATCGAGACGAACTCGGTGTAGACGATGTGGAGTTCATCCACGCCGCCGTCCGCCGTCGCCGTCTCGATGGCCTCGATCAGCGGCGCCGCGACCTTCTTGGCGTCCGCGTAGGTGGGCTCGTCGGTGAAGCCCGACCACGACTGCACGACCGTGCGCTCGCGGAAGTTGTAGTGGGCCAGACCGCGGCGGCCGACGATGTACGTGTCGACCTCCTTGCCCTCCGCCTCAAGACGGGCGGTCAACAGCTCCGCCGCCTTGATGGCGTTGGAGTTGAAGGCGCCGGCCAGTCCGCGGTCGCTCGTGAGGAGCAGCACCGCGGAACGGGTCGCCGTCTCCGCCTCCGTGGTCAGCGGGTGCTTGGTGTTCGAGCCGGTGCCGACCGCCGTGACCGCGCGGGTGAGCTCGGTCGCGTACGGCGCGGAGGCCGCCACCTTGCGCTGCGCCTTGACGACGCGCGAGGCGGCGATCATCTCCATCGCCTTGGTGATCTTCTTGGTCGCGGTGACGGATCGGATGCGACGCTTGTAGACCCGGAGCTGGGCTCCCATGAGTCAGGTCCCTTCCTTACGTCACTTGGCCGCGGCCGGAACGTCTTCGCCGAGAAGCTTGCCGTCCGAGGTCTCGAACTGCTTCTTGAAGTCCGCGATGGCGTCCGCGATGGCGGTGAGGGTGTCGTCCGACATCTTGGCGCCCTCCTTGATGGAGGTCATGAGGCCCTGCTCCTTGCGGTGCAGGTACTCCAGGAGCTCCGTCTCGAAGCGGCGGATGTCGGCGACCGGTACGTCGTCCATCTTGCCGGTGGTGCCGGCCCACACGGAGACGACCTGGTCCTCGGTGGCCATCGGCTGGTACTGAGGCTGCTTGAGCAGCTCGACCAGCCGCTGACCGCGCTCCAGCTGCGACTTCGACGCGGCGTCCAGGTCGGAACCGAAGGCGGCGAACGCCTCCAGCTCGCGGTACTGGGCGAGGTCCAGACGCAGTCGGCCGGACACCTGGCGCATCGCCTTGTGCTGGGCGGAGCCACCGACGCGGGAGACCGAGATACCGACGTTCAGGGCCGGACGCTGGCCGGCGTTGAACAGGTCGGACTCCAGGAAGCACTGGCCGTCGGTGATGGAGATGACGTTGGTCGGGATGAACGCCGACACGTCGTTCGCCTTGGTCTCGACGATCGGCAGACCCGTCATCGAACCGGCGCCCATCTCGTCGGAGAGCTTCGCGCAGCGCTCCAGCAGACGGGAGTGCAGGTAGAAGACGTCACCGGGGTAGGCCTCGCGCCCCGGCGGACGGCGCAGCAGCAGGGACACGGCGCGGTAGGCGTCGGCCTGCTTCGAGAGGTCGTCGAAGATGATGAGGACGTGCTTGCCCTCGTACATCCAGTGCTGGCCGATGGCCGAACCGGTGTACGGCGCAAGGTACTTGAAGCCGGCCGGGTCGGACGCCGGGGCGGCGACGATGGTCGTGTACTCCAGCGCGCCGGCCTCTTCGAGGGCGCCACGCACGGAGGCGATGGTCGAACCCTTCTGACCGATGGCGACGTAGATGCAGCGGACCTGCTTCTTGGTGTCGCCCGAGCGCCAGTTGTCGCGCTGGTTGATGATCGTGTCGACGGCCAGCGCGGTCTTACCGGTCTGACGGTCGCCGATGACCAGCTGACGCTGGCCACGGCCGATCGGGGTCATCGCGTCGACGGCCTTGTAGCCGGTCTCCATCGGCTCGTGCACCGACTTGCGGACCATGACGCCCGGGGCCTGCAGCTCGAGGGCGCGGCGGCCGGTGGTCTCGATCTCGCCGAGGCCGTCGATCGGGTTGCCGAGCGGGTCGACGACGCGGCCGAGGTAGCCCTCGCCCACGGCGACGGACAGCACCTCACCGGTGCGCTGCACCGGCTGGCCCTCCTCGATACCACTGAACTCGCCGAGGACGACCGCACCGATCTCGCGCTCTTCCAGGTTCAGCGCGAGACCGAGGGTTCCGTCCTCGAACTTCAGCAGCTCGTTCGCCATCGCCGAGGGAAGGCCCTCGATCTTGGCGATACCGTCGCCGGCGACGGTGACCGTACCGACCTCCTCGCGCGAGGCCGCGTCCGGCTTGTACGACTGGACAAAGTTCTCCAGCGCGTCCCGGATCTCCTCCGGCCGGATCGTGAGCTCCGCCATCTGGGTTCCCTGCTCTCCTTGTTGGGCCCGAAGTTTTCTTGGGGGGTCTGGGGTCAGCCCCCAGGAATCCTCTGCACGGCCCAACCAGGGCCGTAAGTACTACGTGGTTACGCGTATTGAGTTGCTACTGGCCGACGATGCGTCGGCGCGCGTCCTCGAGTCGGTCCGCGACGGCACCGTCGATGATCTCGTCGCCGACCTGCACCCGGATCCCGCCGATGACCTCGGGGTCCACGTCGAGGTTGAGGTGCATCGGGCGGCCGTAGAGCTTCGCCAGGGCGGCGCCGAGGCGCTGCTTCTGTCCGTCGCTCAGCGGGACCGCCGAGGTGACGACGGCGACCATGCGGTTGCGGCGCTCGGCGGCGAGCTTGGACAGGGACTCGAGTCCCGCCTCCAGGCTACGTCCCCGGGGCGCGGCCACAAGGCGCGTCACCAGGCGTTCGGTGGTCGGGTTGGCCCGGCCGCCGAGCAGGCTGTGCAGCAGCTCGCTCTTGGCCGCCTTCGAGGCGGTGCGGTCGGTCAGCGCGGCGCGCAGCTCGGTGTTCGAGGAGACGATCCGGCCGAAGCGGAACAGTTCGTCCTCGACGTCGTCGAGCGCGTTCGCCCGCTGGGCGGCCGTGAGGTCGGCGATGCTCGCCAGCTCCTCCAGCGCGTCCACCAGGTCACGCGACTGCGACCAGCGCGAGCGCACCAGGCCGGCCACCAGGTCCGCGGTCGGCCCGCCGACCTGGCCGCCGAGCAGGCGCTGGGCCAGCTCGGCCTTGGCCTCGCCGGGCTGCGCCGGGTCGGTCAGGACCCGACGCAGCGACACCTCGCGGTTGAGCAGCGCGGTGACGGCGGCCAGCTCGTCGCCGAGCTGGACCGCGTCCACGGACGTCGAGTCCGTCAGCGCGTCGAGACGCTCACGAGCTGCAGCGAGGGCCTCGCGGCTTGCTCCGTGTGCGGTCATCGAGTCGCCTCGGCCTTCTCCTCGAGCTCGTCGAGGAAGCGGTCGATGACGCGGCTCTGCCGGGCGTGGTCCTCGAGGGACTCACCGACGAGCTTGCCGGCCAGGTCGGTGGCGAGCTTGCCCACGTCCTGTCGCAGCGCCTGCGAGGCGGCCTTGCGGTCGGCCTCGAGCTGCGAGTGACCGGCGGCGATGATCTCCTCGCGCTGCCGCTGGCCTTCCGCACGCATGTCGGCGATGAGCGTGGCGCCCTGCTCCTGCGCCTCCTGGCGCAGCCGCGCGGCCTCGTGCCGTGCCTCGGCGAGCTGGGCCTTGTACTGCTCCAGCACGCTCTGGGCTTCGACCTTCATGGCGTCGGCCTCTTCGATACCGCCTTCGATCGCCGCACGGCGCTCTTCCAGAACCTTGTTGATGTTCGGGAGGAGCTTCTTCCAGAAGAAGAAGAAGACGATGGCGAAGGCGATGGCGCCGACGAGCAGCTCGGGACCCGCCGGGATGAGCGGGTTCTGCTCTTCCTCGGCTGCGAGTGCAACCAGGTTGGCGATCACATCAGTGCCTTTCGTCGTTTCGTGTCAGTAAGGGGTGATTACTTACCGAACACGAACGGCATAACGATGCCGATGAGGGCGAGCGCCTCACAGAAGGCGAAGCCGAGGATCTGGTTGGCGCGGATCAGACCGGCAGCCTCGGGCTGACGGGCCAGGGCCTGGGTGCCCTGACCGAAGATGTAGCCGACGCCGACGCCGGGGCCGATCGCGGCGAGACCGTAACCGATGGAGCCGACCGAGCCGTGGACGGTCGCAGCGGCAGCGATGGTCTGGAGAGCGGACATGCCGGTTCTTCCTTCTCTTTCATGGACCGGTGGGGGTTGGCCACCGGACGCCTGGGGGTTTGCGGGGCGGTTTGCCTCAGTGGTGCTCGGCGAGAGCGCCCTGGAGGTAGGAGCAAGCCAGCAGCACGAAGACGTACGCCTGGACGGCCTGCACGAAGAGCTCAAAGAGGATCATGGTGATCGTCATGATGAACGAGACGCCGGCCGCCGGGACCATCCAGCTGTTCAGCAGGTACCAGGAGGCGACGGTGAACATGACCAGCATCAGGTGGCCGGCGAACATGTTGGCGAAGAGTCGGACCGCGTGCGTGAAGGGCCGGACGATCAGGTTCGAGAGGAACTCGATGACCATGACGAGCGGCAGCACCGGACCGAGCGACTTGTCGTAGCCGGTGACGTTCTTGAAGAAGCCGACGAAGCCGTGGCGCTTGAACGTCACCGAGACCCAGAGGATCCAGACGAGCGCTGCGAGCACGACCGGGAAGGCGAAGACCGACGCCACCGGGAACTGCGCCAGCGGGATCACGGACCAGATGTTCATGATCCAGATGAAGAAGAACAGCGAGACCATCAGCGGGACGTACTTCTCGCCCTCGCGCTTGCCGAGCGTCTCGTAGACGATGCCGCGGCGCACGAAGTCGTAACCGGCCTCACCGACCATCTGCAGCTTGCCCGGGATCACCTTGGCCTTGCCGAAGGCCGCCCAGAAGAAGGCGACGACAAGGATGGAGGTGAGGAGGGCGAGCAGCATGACCTTGTTGAACTCGAACCCCCCGACCGTGGCGAGCGGCTTGAAGAGGAACGAGTGCAGGCCCGGAGCCGGAAAGCCACACCCGTTGTCGGACATGATCCGACAGCTCCAGTCAAAGGCGAGCTGGGTCTGGTCAGCACTCACCACGGGCTCCTTCGGCGTGACGCATAGGTACGGCAACCTCGTTGTGTCGGCGCGGCGCGCAGCCGCGGTTCGGCACTGGACTGGTGTAACGAATGTGGGGGCGGCTGTGGGGCATCAAGCCTCGCGATTGAGCAGGCGTCAGCTCAGATGCCCGCGCCCGCGATGCCGCAGTTGGCACCGGACGATAGCAGGATCTCCCACATGGCTTTATCCCACCCCTACCCCTCACGACGAGGGCCCTGATTTCTCGGGCTTCTCGCTCTTCTTCTCGGGTTCGGGGTCGACATAGAAGATCTTGGCCTTCATGTGCGCCCGCGCCTGCGCCGCCATCCACACGACGGTCGCGAGGACGAGACCGACCGCGAACGCCTTGGGGTTGAACAGAGACGTGTTCTTGAAGAGTGCCACGAAGATCAGGAGCAGCAGGAGTTGGGCGACGTAGAGCATCAGACCCATGGCCTGGAACAACTGCGGGAGCGTTTTCGCCGTCCACTGCAGGACGTAGAGGCCGATCCCCATGAAGAGGATGGCCAGCAGGGTGCCGATGCCCGCACCGAGCGCGCCTTTGCCACCGGCGACCACGCCACTGACGGCGACGGCGATCACGCCGACAGCCGCTGTGGGGACAGCGGTGTGCAATAGGTTCCGGGCGTCATTGGACGGCATGGCGGCAACTCCGCTTGCTTCGGGGGCAGGGTGTCGTCATGGACGAGCGTAGTCCCGGGCTGAGAGAGAACCTCACGCCAAGGGGCCGTCTCACTACGGTCCTTCGGCTCTATCCCGGGTTCTCGTGAACCGTATCACAAACTATTTGATGCGGTCTTTACCTAGAAGGTGTGCTCGCTGTCACACATGAGAGTGAACCTGCGCGTTTGTGCAATATCGAGGGCGACTTGTCTGGTATTGACGCGGTTTGCCGGTGATCCCTCTTGCGGAATTCTTACTTTGCGTCAGCGTGAAGATTCGGCTTTGCGCCCTTCAAGGAAGCGCGCACGGGGCCCAATTGCCGTCGCTCCGTTGACTCCTGAGACACCCGTGGTGACCGGGGAACGGTGTTCGCGCACGCCCTCTTCCCGCTCCTGGGCCGCCTTCTCGTGGGACGCCGGCTCCTCGTACGCGGCGGAGGCCACGGCGGCCTCCGCCTCGGCCGCCAGGGCGACCCTGCGACGGCGGCGGTAGCGCGGCGGCACCAGGTGCTCGGCCCAGCGCGGGGCACGCGGCGTGAAGCGCGGCAGCAGGAGCAGTACGAGACCCACCGCGCTGAGCGCCGCGATGCCGAGCACGATCCACATGGACGCCGAGTTCACCGAGAAGGCGAGCGCTCCGAAGGCGATCAGCGCCGACCAGAAGTACATGATCAGGACGGCCCTGCTGTGCGAGTGGCCGACCTCCAGGAGGCGGTGGTGCAGGTGGCCGCGGTCGGCGGCGAAGGGCGACTGACCGCGCCAGGTGCGCCGCACGATGGCGAGCACCAGGTCGGCGGCCGGGACCGCGATGATCGTCAGTGGCAGCAGCAGCGGGATGTAGACCGGCACCGTCTGGTGCACGGTGTTGCGCTCCGAACCGGAGAACAGGTTCATCGCGTCCGGGTCGATCTGCCCGGTGATGGAGATCGCACCGGCGGCCAGCACCAGGCCGATCAACATCGAGCCGGAGTCGCCCATGAAGATCCGGGCGGGGTGCATGTTGTGCGGCAGGAAGCCCAGACACATGCCCATGAGGATCGACGCGAAGAGCGTCGCCGGGGCGGCGGCCTCGATGCCGTAGCTGTACCAGATGCGGTAGGCGTACAGGAAGAACGCGGCCGAGGCGATGCACACCATGCCGGCGGCCAGACCGTCGAGGCCGTCGACGAAGTTCACCGCGTTGATCGTGATGACGACCAGCGCCACGGTGAGCAGGGTGCCCTGCCACTGGGTCAGCGCGACCAGGCCGACGCCGGGGATGGGCAGCCACAGGATCGTCAGACCCTGCATGACCATCACACCCGCGGCGATCATCTGGCCGCCCAGCTTGATCAGGGCGTCGATCTCGAACTTGTCGTCCAGGACACCGATCAGCCAGATCAGCGCGGCGCCGGAGAGCAGCGCGCGGGGCTCGTTGGAGTCGGAGAAGACGGCGTTGAGGTTCCGCAGATGGTCGGCGACCAGCAGACCGGCGCACAGACCGAAGAACATCGCGATGCCACCGAGCCGCGGCGTGGGTTCCCGGTGCACGTCACGTGCCCGGATCTGCGGCATGGCTCCGGCCACGATCGCGAACTTCCGCACCGGCCCTGTCAGCAGATACGTCACCGCGGCCGTGATGCAGAGCGTCAGCAGATATTCACGCACGGGCTTCCCCACAGGTCTCGCTGGCCATCTCAGCCCCACACCCTAGCGATGCGCGCATATGGTTGGGGACTTCCGGGTAGCGACGATGGTTGCACGAGTGGCTGTGCACACGTGTGCGTGTACCCCTCACTCGTCCGGATAGGGCGGAAATCTCCCGGCCAGATCCCGTACTTCTTCACGCACCCGCTTGCTGTCGGTCTCGTCCCGCAGCACCGCCGCGAACATCTTCGCGACCTGCGCCATCTCCGCCTCGCCCATCCCCTGCGTGGTCAGCGCGGCCGTGCCCAGGCGCAGGCCGCGTGCGTCGCCGTGGGGCAGCGCGCAGGTGTCGAGGACCATTCCGGCGGCGGCGAGACGGCCTCGTGCGCCGCGTCCGTCGAGACCGAGCGGAGCGGTGTCCGCGGTGAGCATGTGGGTGTCGGTCCCCCCGGTGGTGAGGGCGAGCCCCTCCGCGGCCAGCCCCTCGGCCAGCACCTTCGCGTTGGCGACCACCTGATGTGCGTACGCCATGAAGGCGGGCGTCGCGGCCTCGCCGAACGCGACGGCCTTGGCGGCGATGGTGTGCATCTGGGCGCCGCCCTGGGTGAACGGGAAGACGGCCCGGTCGACCCGCTCGGCCAGCTCGCCGCCACAGAGGATCATGCCGCCGCGGGGGCCGCGCAGGACCTTGTGCGTGGTGGCGCAGACGACATCGGCGTACGGAACCGGACTGGGCGCCGCTCCCCCGGCGACCAGGCCGATGGGGTGGGCGGCGTCGGCGATGAGATAGGCGCCGACCTCGTCGGCGATCGCCCGGAAGAGCGCGTAGTCGATGTGCCGGGGGTAGGAGATCGACCCGCAGACGATGGCCTTCGGCCGGTGCGTACGGGCCAGTGCGCGCACCTGCTCGTAGTCGATGAGCCCGCTCTCCGCCTCCACCCTGTACCCCACGAAGTCGAACCAGCGGCCGGAGAAGTTCGCGGGCGACCCGTGCGTGAGGTGGCCGCCGAACGGCAGTCCCATGGCGAGGACGGTGTCCCCCGGCCGCAGCAGGGCGGCGTACGCGGCGAGGACGGCCGAAGATCCGGAGTGGGACTGCACGTTGGCGTGCTCGGCACCGAAGAGGGCCTTGGCGCGCTCCACGGCGAGGCGCTCGGCGACGTCGACGATCTCGCAGCCGCCGTGGTGGCGGGCGCCGGGATAGCCCTCGGCGTACTTGTTCGCCAGCGGCGACCCGAGGGCGGTCAGCACCGCCTTCGAGGTGAAGTTCTCGGCCGCGATCAGCTGGAGCGTCGTCGACTGCCGCGCCAGCTCCCCCATCAGGATCTCGGCGAGCTCCGGGTCCTGCAGACGCAGAACATCCGCTTCCAGCGTTTGTGTGACCGGCATGGTGGACTCCGGGCCTCGGCAGGGTGCGCTACGTCCAATGTAGAACCGGGACCGGTGGGACGCCCGGTATTACGGCCTATCGGGCGTCCCACGAGAAAACGCCCACACCGGCCTACGCGCGCGCCCGCACCCCGGTGAGCGCCGTCACCACCGGATCCAGCGCCTCGTTGATCTCGTCACCGATCGAGCGGAAGAACGGCAGGGGCGCGCCGTACGGGTCGAAGACCTCGTCCGCCTCCGCCGTGGGAGCCAGGAGCCACCCGCGTAGAGCGGCCGCCGCCCGGACCAGGGCGCGGGCGCGTTCGACCACTCCGTCCTCCAGGGGCGGCAGCGTGGCCGGGTCTATGGCGCGGACCAGCCTGGTGAACTCCTTCAGGGTGAAGGTGCGCAGGCCCGCGGAGTGGCCCATGGAGATGACCTGGGCGCGGTGGTCGCGGGTGGCGGTGAGGACCAGGTCGGCCCTGATGACGTGGTCGTCGAGGAGCTCGCGGCCGACGAAGCCGGAGGGGTCCGCGCCGAAGTCCGCGAGGACCGTCTCGGCGTTGGCCTCCATCGGGGCGCCCTCGTGCCCCCAGGTGCCGGCGCTCTCGACGATCAGGCCGCCCCACAGGGGGTCGCCCAGCCGGTCCGCGAGGGCATGGCGGGTCAGCCGCTCGGTGATCGGCGAGCGGCACACGTTGCCGGTGCTGACGTGGAGGATGCGGAAGGACCCCCTGGGGGACCCATTGGTCCCCGTGATCCCCGTGCCTATGCCACGCCCCGCGTCAGGGGCTGTCAATTCGCCACCTCGAGGTCGGGTACGACCTTCCGGAGCTCCTCCGCCGACAGGGCACCCGCGCGCAGCAGGACCGGCACCTTGCCGGTGACGTCGACGATCGAGGAGGGAACGTTACCGGGAGTCGGACCGCCGTCCAGGTACACGGAGACGGAGTCACCGAGCATCTCCTGCGCGGCGTCACAGTCCTCCGGCGCCGGGTGGCCGGTGAGGTTCGCGGAGGAGACGGCCATCGGGCCGACCTCCGTCAGCAGTTCGATGGCGACCGGGTGCAGCGGCATACGGATGGCCACCGTGCCCCGGGTGTCGCCCAAGTCCCACTGCAGGGACGGCTGGTGCTTGGCGACGAGGGTGAGCGCACCCGGCCAGAACGCGTCGACGAGCTCCCAGGCCATCTCGGAGAAGTCCGTGACAAGGCCGTGGAGGGTGTTCGGGGAGCCGATGAGGACAGGGGTGGGCATGTTGCGGCCCCGGCCCTTGGCCTCGAGGAGGTCGGCGACGGCTTCCGAGGTGAACGCGTCGGCGCCGATGCCGTACACCGTGTCCGTCGGGAGGACCACCAGCTCGCCACGGCGGACGGCGGACGCGGCCTCACGCAGACCGGTGATGCGGTCGGTCGCGTCGTTGGTGTCGTATCGCCGTGCCATTTAGCGGGCCTCCTCGTACACGTACTGCTGGCTGGGGATCACGATGCGCGCGCTCACGGCATCGCCTTGCGGGCGGTCGCGAACCGCGGCCGGTTGTTGAGGTCCGGGTGGTCGGCCGCGTCGGCCCAGCCCCGCTCCTCGGTGAAGATCCACGGCACCTGGCCGCCCTGGGTGTCGGCGTGCTCGATGACGACGAGACCGCCCGGGCGCAGCAGCCGGTGTGCGGTGCGCTCGATGCCACGGATGAGGTCGAGTCCGTCCTCGCCGGAGAACAGGGCGAGTTCGGGATCGTAGTCCCGGGCCTCCGGCGCCACGTACTCCCATTCCGTGAGCGGGATGTACGGCGGGTTGGAGATCACCAGGTCCACCTGGCCGTCGAGGTCCCTGAAGGCCTCCAGGGCGTCTCCCTGACGCAGGTCGACCCTGGACCCCTCGACGTTCTTGCGCGTCCACTGGAGGGCGTCCTCGGACAGCTCCACGGCGTGTACGCGTGAGCGCGGGACCTCCTGCGCGAGCGCGAGCGCGATGGCGCCCGAGCCGGTGCACAGGTCGACGATCATCGGCTCGACGACATCCATCGCGCGGACGGCGTCTATGGCCCAGCCGACGACGGACTCCGTCTCCGGACGCGGGACGAACACCCCGGGGCCCACCTGGAGTTCCAGATAGCGGAAGTAGGCGTGTCCGGTGATGTGCTGGAGCGGCTCGCGGGCCTCGCGGCGCGCGGTCACCTCCCAGTAGCGGGCGTCGAAGTCCACGTCCTTGACGGTGTGCAGTTCGCCCCGCTTCACGCCGTGCACGAAGGCGGCGAGCTCCTCCGCGTCGTTGCGCGGCGAGGGCACGCCGGCGTCGGCCAGCCGCTGGGTGGCCTGGGCCACTTCCGCGAGCAGCAGGTTCACGCTGGTCCTCCGGGGCTGAGCTGTTGTCGTACGGCTTGACGAGCAGGGCTTACAAGTACGGCCTCACAAAGCTGCGTTCCGCCGTTCGGCCGTTCCGCCGTTCGGCCGTCCGCCGTTCCGCCTTACGCGGCCGCGAGCTTCGCGGCCGAGTCGGCGTCGACGCACGCCTGGATCATCGCGTCGAGGTCCCCGTCGAGCACCTGGTCCAAGTTGTACGCCTTGAATCCGACGCGGTGGTCCGAGATGCGGTTCTCCGGGAAGTTGTACGTGCGGATCTTCTCGGAGCGGTCGACGGTGCGGACCTGGCTGCGGCGGGCGTCCGCGGCCTCACGCTCCGCTTCCTCCTGCGCCGCGGCGAGGAGCCTGGAGCGCAGGATACGCATCGCCTGCTCCTTGTTCTGCAGCTGGCTCTTCTCGTTCTGGCAGGAGGCGACGACTCCGGTCGGAATGTGCGTGATGCGCACCGCGGAGTCGGTCGTGTTGACGGACTGACCGCCGGGGCCCGACGAACGGTAGACGTCGATGCGCAGGTCGTTCGCGTGGATCTCGACGTCGACCTCCTCGGCCTCGGGCGTGACCAGCACACCGGCCGCGGAGGTGTGGATACGGCCCTGCGACTCGGTCGAGGGCACCCGCTGCACGCGGTGCACCCCGCCCTCGTACTTCAGACGCGCCCAGACACCCTGACCGGGCTCGGTGGCGCCCTGGCCGCCCTTGGTCTTCACGGCGACCTGGACGTCCTTGTAGCCGCCGAGCTCGGACTCGGTGGAGTCGATGATCTCGGTCTTCCAGCCGACACGCTCGGCGTAGCGCAGGTACATGCGCAGCAGGTCGCCGGCGAACAGGGCCGACTCGTCGCCGCCCGCGCCCGCCTTGATCTCGAGGATGACGTCCTTGTCGTCGCTGGGGTCGCGCGGGACCAGCAGCAGGCGGAGCTTCTCGGTGAGCTCCTCGCGCTGCTTCTCCAGCTCCTTGACCTCGGCCGCGAAGTCGGGGTCGTCGGCGGCGAACTCCTTCGCCGTGCCGATGTCGTCCCCGGTCTGCTTCCAGGAGCGGTACGTCGCGACGATCGGGGTCAGCTCGGCGTAGCGCTTGTTCAGCTTGCGCGCGTTGGCCTGGTCGGCGTGCACCGACGGGTCAGCGAGCTTCTTCTCCAGATCGGCGTGCTCGCCGATGAGTTCCTCGACCGCCTCGAACATCTCCGGCTCCAATGGACTGTCCCCAGCTCCATCATGGGCTCTGGGACGTAGGTAAGGCATGGGGGTCCCCCCTGCTCGAGCGAAGTCGAGAGCTTGGGGGAGGGGGCTGCACCGCAAAGCGCCGGTCCCGGCGCCCCCGTGCCGGGGACGCCGAAGACCGGCGCTGTGGGCTCGCTACTTCTTGGCAGCGGCAGCCTTGCCGAAGCGGGCCTCGAAGCGGGCCACGCGGCCACCGGTGTCGAGGATCTTCTGCTTGCCCGTGTAGAACGGGTGGCACTCGGAGCAGACCTCGGCGCGAATGGAACCGCTGGAGATCGTGCTACGGGTGGTGAACGACGCGCCACAGGTGCAGCTGACCTGCGTCTCGACGTACTCGGGGTGGATGTCGCGCTTCAAGGTGTCTCCTAGTTTCGGGAGGGCGCCGGGTCGCCGCCGCGGGATGCGGGTGCGTGAACCGGAGCCGACGTACCAGTCTGCCAGGACTGGCGCCATCCCCCAAAACCGGGGGCTTGGACGATCTATTCCCGAGGGTGTGTACGGGGCTCGTACGGGCCCCGGCGCGGCCTCCGTACCGGCTCAGGTCGAGCTGACGACGCCCTTCGCGGTGCCCGTGGCCGTGCCCTTCGTGGCCGCCTTCGGGATCGTCCGGTCGTTCTTCAGGGCGGTCCACACCAGCTGCGCCTTGGCCTTGTCGACGAGGACGCGGTTGGCGTCGGCACTGTCGTACTGGACCGGCATCGTCACCATGTTCATGTTCGACGAGCTGATGCCCTTGAGACCGTTGGCGAAGGACGCGAGGTTCTTGACCGTGCCGAGGTCGGAGTCGGTGGTGACGGTCTTGGTCGCGGTGTCGGCGAGGTCGTACAGCTTCGTGGGGCTGGACAGCACGCCGATGTGCTTGACCTGGTTGACCAGGGCCTTGATGAACGCCTGCTGGAGCTGGATGCGGCCGAGGTCGGAGCCGTCGCCGACGCCGTGCCGGGTGCGGACGAGGCCGAGCGCCTGCTGTCCGTCGAGCGTGTGCGTGCCGGCGGTCAGGTTCAGATGGCTGTCGGGGTCCTTGATGTTCTTGGTGGTGGTCACCCGAACACCGTCGAGGTCGTCGATGAGCTTCTGGAAACCGCTGAAGTCGACCTCGATGTAGTGGTCCATGCGGATACCGGACATGGACTCGACGGTCTTCACCGCGCAGGCGGCCCCACCGGTGGAGTACGCGGAGTTGAACATCACGCTGGTCGCGGCGGCGTGGGTGACGCCCTTGGCGTCGGTGCAGGAGGGGCGCGGGACGAGGGTGTCGCGGGGTATGGAGACCACGCTGGCCTTCTTGTGACCCTCGTATATGTGCACGACCATCGCCGTGTCCGAGCGGGCGCTGCCGTCGTCGGTGCCACCGCCGAGGTCCTTGTTGCTGCCGGAACGGGTGTCGGAGCCCAGGACCAGGATGTTCTCGGAGCCGTTGTCGACCTTCAGCGGCCGGTCGGTGCCGAGGGCCTGGTTGATGTCGACGGTCTTGATGTTGCCGTTGAGCTTGAAATACAGGTACCCGACGCCGGCGCCCCCCAGCACCACGACGCCCGCCGCGGTCCAGGCCGTGATGAGCAGGGCCTTGCTTCGCGTGCCGCGCGGCTTGCGGCGGCTGCCCTTCACACGGCGACGCGGGACGCTCGTGCCGGGCTCACCCGGTGTGCCGGGTTCCGGCATGCTCTCGGCAGGCATGTGCTCCTCTTGTCCTCGTTGCGGTCGGTTACCCCCTGCTTTCAGGGCCAAGCACGGTCCGGTGCGCCATGTAGTGCCTCATGGTCACTCCGTACGGTCAGACGGGGAAACTCGGGCAAGGGTTGCACAACGCACTGTGCCCACCGCGTGGCGCGATGGGCACAGTGCGTGACGGGCGAGCTCGGGGAAACCTCGCTCACCTGCGATTTCAGCCGAAGATGTCGTACTGCTTGAAATCGGTGCCGATCTTGATGGCTGTGGCAAAGATCTCGCTGGTCGCCTTGCCGGTACCGGGGTACAGGTAGAGCGTGCCGGCGGGCGTACGGGCCAGGAAGTCGGCCTTGCCGTCACCGGTCACGTCGCCCACCGCGTCGAAGGCGTTGTAGCCGACCCAGGTACGCACCTTGATCCGGCTGGAGAACGCGCCGGAGCCCGCCTTGCCGGTGCCCTTGAACAGGTAGACGTACGAGCCGGTCTTGCTGCGCGCGATCAGGTCGGCCTTGCCGTCGCCGGTGAAGTCGCCGTGGGCGCGCAGGGAGTTGTACTGGTTCCAGCCGGAGCTCACCTTGACGCGGGCCGAGAAGGTGCCGTTGCCCTTGCCCGGGTAGATCCACAGGACACCGCCGGAGTCGACCGAGAGCAGGTCGGGCAGGGCGTCACCGGTGACGTCGCCCGGGGCGACGACGCGGGTGCGGGTCTTCCAGTCGCTGAAGAGCTTGGTGTCGGCCCACTTGCCCGTGGACGGCAGGTAGTGCCACCAGTGGATGTCGCCGTTGGAGGTGCGGCGCTCGACGACGTCCTGGTAGCCGTCCCGGTCGAGGTCGGCCTGAAGGACGACGTTCGACGTGCTCCAGCCGCCCCACGACTGCCGGGCGCCGAACGAGGTGCCCTTGGAGTCCTTCTCGTACAGCGTCTTGGTGGAGGAGTTGCGGACGAACAGGTCGGCCTTGTCGTCACCGCTCAGGTTCGTGTCGTCGACGCGCGGGTAGGCGGCACCGACGTACGAGCTGACCTTGGTGAAGACGCTGTACGCGCCCTTCTCGACGCAGTCCACCACGCCCCAGGAGACGACGCCCACGATGCGGCCGCCCACGATCAGCGGGCCGCCGGAGTCGCCGTTGCAGGCGGAGGTGGTACCGGTGTCGCTGCCGGTCGCGGGGTTGCCCGCGCAGACCATGTGGCCCTTGATGAACTCGCCGCCGTAGTAGCCGCCGCACGTGGCGTCGGACTTGATGGGCAGCGTGGCCGTCTTCAGGGTCTCGGAGATGTCCTGGGTGCCGGAGGAGGTGCGGCCCCAGCCGTAGAGCGTCGCCTTGGTACCGGAGGCGTACGAGGCGGTGTCGCCCGACGTCGTCATCCGGATCGGCTTGGCCTTGACGGGCCCGTCCAGCGTGAGGACCGCTATGTCGTTGTCGATGGTCGACGCTTTGTACGAGGGGTGGTTCCACTGCCGCAGGACGGCGGTGGCGGTGCCGCCGTGCAGATCGGTGCCGCCCGCCGAGGGAAGCTGCGAGGTGCCGGTCACGACGGCGCCGTGGGACTTCCAGTCGTAGCTCTTGCCCTGCTCGTCCTTGACGCAGTGCGCGGCGGTGAGGATCTTCGTCGGCGAGACGACGGAGCCACCGCAGAAGAAACCGAAGTCGTCACTGGTGTCGCTGGTGCCCTTGTCGTCGAGGTACCAGAGCTGGGCCATCCACGGGGCGGTGGTGATGGTGGTCGTGGTGCCGCCGATGATCTTCGGGTCGACGGAGGCGCCGCTCGTGTTCGCGCTCGCGGCCGTGCTCGTGCTCGTACCGGTGGTCGCGGTCTTGCCCGTACCTGTACCTGTACCTGTGCTCGCGCCGGCGCTCGTGCTCGGTGAGGCCTTCGTCGTCGGCTGTCCGGCCGTACCGTCACTCGCGACGGCCCCGGCAATCCGCTTCTGCAGCGTGGCCAGGCTCGGCGAGGTACCGGTCGTCTTGGCGAGCGGCGCCGGCTGCGCGGTGGCGGCGTTCGCCGACGACATCAGGAGCGCACCCCCGACGGCCGCCGCCAGGGTCGCCGCCGCGACGGGCACCGCGATGCGTATCCGGCGTCTGTGACGACCGCGCCCGGACATGGACGTATCCACTCAAGTCCCCCCTGAGACTCATACGTTGAAAGAGAGCGCGATCGTACATGTGTCCCAGGCAGCACAAAGGGCCGCCCCCGTCACGGGGAGCGGCCCTCAGCTGTGCGGATGTCGTCAGTCGTTGCCCGGCATCGGCGTCGTCTTCTGGATCTGCAGCAGGAACTCGGCGTTCGACTTCGTCTGCTTCATCTTGTCGAGCAGCAGCTCGATCGCCTGCTGCTGGTCGAGCGCGTGGAGCACGCGACGCAGCTTCCAGGTGATGGCGAGCTCGTCGCTGCCGAGCAGGATCTCTTCCTTGCGGGTACCGGACGCGTCGACGTCCACCGCCGGGAAGATGCGCTTGTCAGCGAGCTTCCGGTCGAGCTTGAGCTCCGCGTTGCCGGTGCCCTTGAACTCCTCGAAGATGACCTCGTCCATGCGGGACCCGGTGTCGACGAGCGCCGTCGCGAGGATGGTCAGCGAGCCGCCGTCCTCGATGTTGCGCGCGGCACCGAAGAAGCGCTTCGGCGGGTAGAGGGCCGTCGAGTCGACACCACCGGACAGGATGCGGCCGGAGGCCGGGGCGGCGAGGTTGTACGCACGGCCCAGACGCGTGATCGAGTCGAGCAGGACGACGACGTCGTGGCCCAGCTCCACGAGGCGCTTGGCACGCTCGATGGCGAGCTCGGCGACCGTGGTGTGGTCCTCGGCCGGGCGGTCGAAGGTCGAGGAGATGACCTCGCCCTTGACCGACCGCTGCATGTCGGTGACCTCTTCCGGACGCTCGTCGACCAGGACGACCATCAGGTGGCACTCGGGGTTGTTGTGCGTGATCGCGTTGGCGATCGCCTGCATGATCATGGTCTTGCCGGTCTTCGGCGGGGCCACGATCAGACCACGCTGGCCCTTACCGATCGGCGCGACGAGGTCGATGATGCGGGTCGTCAGCACGCCCGGGTCGGTCTCCAGACGGAGCCGGTCCTGCGGGTAAAGGGGCGTCAGCTTGTTGAACTCCGGTCGCCCGCGCCCGGAGTCGGGGGCCATGCCGTTGGTCGAGTCCAGGCGCACGAGCGCGTTGAACTTCTCGCGGCGCTCGCCGTCCTTGGGCTGACGGACCGCGCCGGTGACGTGGTCACCCTTGCGCAGACCGTTCTTGCGGACCTGGGCGAGGGACACGTACACGTCGTTCGGGCCCGGCAGGTAGCCGGACGTACGGATGAACGCGTAGTTGTCGAGGATGTCCAGGATGCCCGCGACGGGGATCAGGACGTCGTCGTCGGCGAGCTGCGGCTCGTTGGTGGCGAACTCGTCGCGGCCACGACGGCCACGACGGTCGCGGTAGCGCCCGCGACGGCCGCGACGGCCGCCCTCGAAGTCGTCGTCGTCCTGCGGGCCGTTGTCACGCTGCTGGCGGTCCTGACGGTCCTGACGGCCGCCGCCCTGCTGCTGACGGTCCTGGCGCTCCTGGCGCTGCTGGCCGGCTCCGCCCTGGCCCTGGCCCTGCTGCTGCTGCTCGTCGCCCTTGCCACCGCGGCGGTCGCGGTCACGGCCGCCACGCTCGCGGTCGCCACGCTCGCCGCGGTCACGGCGGTCCCGGCGGCCCTGCCGGCCGTCGACGCCGTCACCGGCGTCGGTCCTGGTCTCGGCGGGGGCCTCGGCGACGGCGGCGGCCTTCGGCTCGCTCTTCGCCTCGGCGGTGACCGTCTCGGGGCTGCCGGCCTCGGCCACGGCACGGCGACGGCGACGCTCACCCGCGGGGGCGTCGTCGCTGGCCGGCTGGCCGGGGATCTCGATCTGCTGCTGGGCCACGGCCTTCTCGGCTGCGGGCTTCTCGGCGGCCTTTTTCTCGGCGGCCGGAGCGGCGTCGTCGCCGGTACGGGCCTTGGAGGTGGCCCGGCGCTTCGGCTTGGTCTCGGTGGCGGCCTCGGCCTTGGCCGGGGCACCCCCGCCCGCCTGCGCCTCCTTGATGACCTCGATCAGCTGGCTCTTGCGCATCCGCGCGGTGCCCCTGATACCGAGGCCGGACGCGACCTGCTGCAGCTCGGCCAGCACCATGCCCTCGAGGCCGGTACCGCGGCGCCGCCGGGAGCCGGCACCGGAGGCAGGCGCGGCAGAGGCGTCCGTGGCGGGCGCGGCAGCGGTCTCCTCGACACGTGCGCCCATCAGATCGGTGGTGTCGCTCACGAAGGGTCCTTCCCTGGAGCGGACGTCGGCCTGTCTGGCTCGGCGACCGGTTGTGCTGTCCGGCATTGGTCCTTGCTGTGTGGACCGTGCCGGGGCGGTGGTCCGCCAAAGAGGCGGAAGACATATCTGGTGATGACGATTCCGGAGCCGTGGCACTGAATTGCGGTGTCATCGGCACGGTCACGCCGGTTCCGGAGCGTGCTCAGCACTGCTCAGCGCATAGCACCCAATGCATGGCACAAAGCAGTTTGGGAGGCTCCCGGAAGAATGGTTGTCCCGGACGGGGACACGAAGCACCTCGCCATGGTGGGGTCGGGTGCAGACTTGAGGTTAACACTACCGGATCCAACAAACATTCCCCCTCTCCAAATCCGGCAACCGCGCGCTTTTAATGGACGCCCGCCGGGGCGAGCGGAAGGACGCACGCTCCCGCTTCGTCGAGGTCCAGCCGATTGGCGGCCCAGCCCTGACCTGCGAGATGAGCGACCTTGTCGGCGGATTCCTCGTCGGCCAGCGCGAGGACAGTGGGGCCCGCGCCGGAGATCACCGCGGGGATGCCATCGGCCCGAAGCCGCTCCACCAGCGCCGCGCTCTCCGGCATGGCCGGGGCGCGGTACTCCTGGTGCAGCCGGTCCTCGGTGGCGGGCAGCAGCAGCTCGGGGCGCCGGCTGAGGGCCTCGACGAGCAGTGCGGCCCGGCCCGCGTTGGCGGCGGCGTCGACGTGCGGAACGGTGCGCGGCAGCAGACCGCGCGCGGTCTCGGTGAGGACCGGCTTTCCGGGAACGAAAACCACCGGAACGACGGAATCGGCAGGGTCCATCCTGATCGCCCGCGCGGCTCCGGCCTCCATCCAGGACAGCGTGAAACCGCCGAGCAGACAGGCCGCGACATTGTCGGGATGGCCCTCGATCTCGGTGGCGAGCTCAAGAAGCGCGGTGTCGTCGAGTTTGCTGTCGCCGCCTATGGTCACGGCGCGCGCGGCGACGATTCCGGCGCAGATGGCGGCCGAGGAAGAGCCGAGGCCCCGCCCGTGCGGAATGCGATTGGCGCAGACGATCTCGAGGCCGCGCGGTTGTCCGCCCAGCAGATCGAAGGCGGTGCGCAGGGAGCGTACGAGGAGGTGATTCTCGTCGCGGGGCAGCGTCTCGCTGCCCTCACCTGCGATGTCGATGTGCAGCCCGGAGTCGGCCACCCGGACGACCACGTCGTCGTACAGCCCCAGTGACAGGCCGAAGGCGTCGAAGCCCGGCCCGAGGTTGGCGCTGGTGGCGGGGACGCGCACCCGGACGGCGGCGGCGCGGAACGCTGGACCGGCCATCGCTCGATGACTCTCCTTGAGCTGCGTGATGTACGAGATTTTCGATGTGCTGCGAGAGGAACTACGTGCTTCGGATGAACTCGGATGAACTGCGAGAGGGACTGCGATACGTACGGAAGACCCGGAGACCGCAGTGGCTGCCCTGACTGCACTGACTGCACTGACGGCGCGGCACCGCGGCATATGCGGCGGGCGGGTTCGGTACAGCCTATCGAAGGAAGGTTCTGTGGCGACATAGGGCGCACAGGAGGCGCACGATGCGTGTCGTAAGCCCCCCGTGCACCCCCTGTCGGGTTGCGCTAGGGGTGGCCCTGGCGGCGGCCGGATTTCGCCAACTTCTGGCGAAATCCGCCTGCCACTGACAGTCCCTGACAGGCCCCGACGGCTTCTGGCGGATGTGCGCCAGGCGGCTTTACGCCACTCCGCCCACCCCGCCGTCCGCCGGCCCGAGCCCTTTGCCTTACGGCCTTTTTTGCCTTACGGCCTTTTTGCCTTACGCCAGTCCGAGCCGCTCCGCCGCCGTGGCCGCGTCCACAGGAACGGTAACCGGCTGCGGGGCACCCGCAACGGCCCAGTCCGGATCCTTGAGCCCGTTTCCAGTGACCGTGCAGACGATCCGCTGGCCGGGGTCGACCTTGCCCTGCTCGGCGGCCTTCAGCAGACCGGCGACCGACGCGGCGGACGCGGGCTCGACGAAGACGCCCTCCTGCGCGGCCAACAGCCGGTAGGCGCGCAGAATCTCACGGTCCGTCACCTCGTCGATGAGGCCCTCCGACTCGTCCCGCGCGGCCAGCGCGAACTTCCACGAGGCCGGGTTGCCGATGCGGATCGCGGTGGCGATCGTCGACGGGTCCTTGACGACCTCGCCGCGCACGATGGGCGCGGAACCGGAGGCCTGGAATCCCCACATGCGCGGGGTGCGCCCGGCGATGCCGTCGGCGGCGTACTCCGTGTAGCCCTTCCAGTACGCGGTGATGTTGCCCGCGTTGCCCACCGGCAGGACGTGGATGTCGGGCGCGTCGCCGAGCATGTCCACGATCTCGAAGGCGGCGGTCTTCTGGCCCTCAATGCGCACCGGGTTGACCGAATTGACCAGCGCCACCGGGTAGTTGTCGGACAGCGAGCGCGCGAGCGTCAGGCAGTCGTCGAAGTTGCCGTCGACCTGGAGGATCTTCGCGCCGTGCACGAGGGCCTGGCCCATCTTGCCGATGGCGATCTTGCCCTGCGGGACGAGCACGGCACACACCATGCCCGCACGCACGGCATACGCGGCGGCGGAGGCGGACGTATTGCCTGTGGAGGCGCAGATGACAGCCTTCGCGCCCTCCTCCTTGGCCCGGGTGATGGCCATGGTCATACCGCGGTCCTTGAAGGACCCGGTCGGGTTGGCGCCCTCCACCTTCAGGTGGACCTCGCAGCCCGTGCGCTCGGAGAGCACCTGCGCGGGCACGAGCGGCGTGCCGCCCTCACGGAGCGTCACGACAGGCGTGCTGTCGGACACCGGAAGCCGGTCCCGGTACTCCTCGATGATTCCGCGCCACTGGTGGGTCATTGCTGGTTACTCTCCTTCAACCCGCATGATGCTGGCGACACCCCGCACGGTGTCGAGGCTGCGCAGCGCCTCCACGGTCCCGTTCAGGGACGCGTCGGACGCTCGGTGGGTGACGACGACGAGAGAGGCCTCGCCGTCCTTACCCTGCTGGCGCACCGTATCGATCGATACGCCATGCTCGGCGAAAACGGTGGCCACCTGGGCGAGAACACCCGGTTTGTCCGCCACGTCGAGGCTGATGTGGTACCGCGTCACGACCTCACCCATGGGCGAGACGGGCAGCTGGGTGTACGCGGAGTCGCCGGGTCCGGTCGCACCGCTGAGCTTGTTGCGGCAGACGGCGACGAGGTCGCCGAGCACGGCGGACGCGGTCGGGGCGCCGCCGGCGCCCGGCCCGTAGAACATGAGCTGCCCGGCGGCATCCGACTCGACGAACACCGCGTTGTACGCGCCGCGCACGGAGGCGAGGGGGTGGCTCAGCGGAATCATCGCCGGATGCACGCGCGCCGTCACCGATCCCCCGTCCGCCGCCCGCTCACAGATGGCGAGCAGCTTGATGGTGCAGCCCATCTCCTTCGCCGAGGCGAAGTCGGCGGCGGTGACCTCGGTCATGCCCTCGCGGTACACGTCGTCGAGGCGCACACGCGTGTGGAAGGCGATTCCGGCGAGGATGGCGGCCTTGGCGGCCGCGTCGAACGCCTCGACGTCGGCGGTCGGGTCGGCTTCGGCGTACCCGAGCGCGGTGGCCTCGTCGAGGGCTTCCTGATAGCCGGCCCCGGTGGAGTCCATCTTGTCGAGGATGAAGTTCGTCGTCCCGTTGACGATGCCCATCACGCGGTTGATCTTGTCACCGGCGAGGGACTCGCGCAGCGGCCGGATCAGCGGGATGGCGCCGGCGACGGCGGCCTCGTAGTAGAGGTCCCGGTTGTGCGCCTCCGCCGCCGCGTGCAGGGCCGCACCGTCCTGGGCAAGGAGCGCCTTGTTGGCGGAGACCACGGAGGCGCCGTGCTCGAAAGCGGTGGTGATGAGGGAGCGGGCGGGCTCGATACCGCCGATGACCTCGACGACGACGTCGATGTCCCCGCGTTTGACGAGGGCGGTGGCGTCGGTGGTGACGAGCTCGGGGTCGATGCCCTCGCGCACCTTGGAGGGCCGGCGGACGGCCACGCCCGCCAGCTCGACGGGGGCCCCGATCCTGGCCGCGAGGTCGTCGGCGTGCGTCGTCATGATGCGCGCCACCTCTGAGCCGACAACCCCACAGCCCAGCAGCGCCACCTTCAGCGGACGCGTACGCATCATCCGACCTCGTTTCCTCATACCGTCTACGGTTGGACCAGTCTCACTCACCGGACGGGAGTTTCTATCCCTGGTCCGGATCGTGAGACATCTATTTCATTTTTCTGACAGCCGGCGGCAGGAGATCTTCCACCTGGGCCGACCGTCCATTCCGACCTGGATCAGCCGGTCATTCCGACCTGGATCAGCCGGTCATTCCGAGGGTGACCAGCCGGTCGTTCCGACCTGATCGGCCGGTCACCCGACGTCGAGACGCAGCAGGTCCTCCTCCGTCTCCCGGCGGACGATCACCCGGGCCTCGCCGTCGCGCACGGCGACGACCGGCGGGCGCAGGGCGTGGTTGTAGTTGCTGGCCATGGACCGGCAGTAGGCACCCGTGGCGGGTACGGCGATGAGGTCGCCGGGGGCCAGGTCGGAGGGCAGGAAGGCGTCCTTGACCACGATGTCGCCACTCTCACAGTGCTTGCCGACGACACGGACGAGCATGGGCTCGGCGTCGGAGGTGCGCGAGACGAGAGCGACGCTGTACTCGGCGTCGTACAGCGCGGTCCTGATGTTGTCGGACATGCCCCCGTCGACGGAGACGTACGTCCGCAGCCCATCGAGCGGCTTGATGGTGCCGACCTCGTAGAGCGTGAAGGCGGTGGGCCCGACGATGGCCCGCCCCGGCTCGACCGAGATCCGGGGCGTCCGCAGCTTCGCGGCCTCGCACTCCCGCGTGACGATCTCGCCCAGCGCCTTCGCGATCTCGTGCGGCTCGCTGGGATCGTCGTCACTCGTGTACGCGATGCCGAGACCACCACCGAGGTCGATCTCGGGCAGCTCGACCCCGTGCTCGTCACGAACGGCGGCCAGCAGCGACACCACGCGCCGGGCGGCGACCTCGAACCCGGCCATGTCGAAGATCTGCGAACCGATGTGCGAGTGGATCCCCACGAGCTCGAGCCCGTCGAGCGCGAGCGCCCGCCGCACCGCCTCCGCGGCCTGCCCGTCGGCCAGCGCGATCCCGAACTTCTGGTCCTCGTGCGCGGTCGCGATGAACTCGTGGGTGTGCGCCTCGACCCCCACGGTCACGCGGATCTGCACCCGCTGCCGCTTGCCGAGGGACTGCGCGATGTGGGCGACGCGGACGATCTCCTGGAAGGAGTCGAGAACGATCCGCCCGACCCCGCTCACGATGGCGGCGGTGATCTCTTCCTCGGACTTGTTGTTGCCGTGGAAGGCGATGCGGTCGGCGGGCATCCCGGCGGAGAGGGCGGTGGCGAGCTCACCGCCGGAGCACACGTCGAGGTTGAGCCCCTCCTCGTGCAGCCACCGCACGACGGCGCGCGAGAGGAAGGCCTTCCCGGCATAGAAGACGTCGGCGTCGTGCCCGAAGGCGGTCCGCCAGGCGCGGGCGCGCTCGCGGAAGTCGGCCTCGTCGATGAAGTAGGCGGGGGTGCCGAACTCCTCGGCGAGCCGGGTGACTTGCATCCCACCGACGCTGACGACGCCGTCGTCCGTACGGCTGACGGTGTGCGCCCAGACCTTGGGGTCGAGGGCGTTGAGGTCGGCGGGCGGGGCGCTGTAGTGGCCCTCGGTGAGGACATCGGCGTGACGGGGCCCGGCGGGGTGTGCGGAACGGCTCATTTTTCTCTCACAGACGGTCACAGATAGTCAGGGGCGCTGATGCCGAGCAGGGACAGGCCGCCGGCCAGCACCGTCCCGGCGGCTTCGGCGAGCGCGAGCCGGGCACGGTGGGCGGCCGAGGGTTTCTCGTCGCCGAGCGGCAGCACGGTGTGCTGGAAGGCGAGGAGGGCGTCGGCGGTGGTGACGAGGTGCCGGGCGAGCCGGTCGGGCGCGCGGTGCAGGGCCGCCTGCGTCAGCACGGCCGGATACCCGGCGAGGGCACCGACAAGCGCGTCGGTGCCCTCGCCGGGTACGTCACCGGGGTCGCCGGTGCAGCCGAGCGCGGCGGCGTTGCGGGTGAGGGCCCGGGTGCGGGCGTGGGCGTAGCGGACCCGGAAGAGCGGGTTGCTCTCCCGCTGAAGCAGGTGATCGGCACTGACCCGCGGCCGGTCGTGGGACGCGGGGTGCAGCAGGGCCCAGCGGGCGGCGTCGGGGCCGAGGGGGTGGGGTCTTCGGGGGCGGGGTGGGGCGAAGGGTCGCGGGCTGGGGGCGCGGGGAGTGGTGGGGGCGCGAGGGGTGGGCGTGCGGCGCCTTGGTGCGTGAGGGGTCGGTCGGTGAGGGCTCGGTGCCTGCGGGGTCGGCGGGCTCGGCGGGCGAGAGGTCGGTGCCCGTGGGCTCGGCGGGCGAGAGGTCGGTGCCCGTGGGCTCGGCGGGCGAGAGGTCGGTGCCCGTGGGCTCGGCGAGAGCAGGCGGGCGAGAGGTCGGTGCCCGTGGGCTCGGCGGGCGAGAGGTCGGTGCCCGTGGGCTCGGCGGGCGAGAGGTCGGTGCCCGTGGGCTCGGCGGGCGAGAGGTCGGTGCCCGTGGGCTCGGCGGGCGAGGGATGGAAGTGGTGCACCTCTGCACGGCCGCCCTGGGTGGCCACGATCCGTACGAGCGCGTCGGCGACGATTTCGGCCCTGATGTCGTACGGGATCCGGAGCGGGACGATCTGCCCTGCGAGGACGTCGCCGCACCCATAGGCGTCACGCCGGAGCCGGATTTCCCGTACGAGAGAGGCGCCCGCGCCACCCCCCAGACGAATGTTGAGGAACCCCGGCCCGGTGATCGCGACGTCGGCGACACCGTCGCTGCGGGTGAGGTGGGGCCGCAGGATCTCGGCGACCTGCCGTGCCGGCCGCCCGGCGGGCCGCGCCAACTGCAACGCGATGTTCGTGGCGTAGTCCCCGCACCCACCCGGCCCCGGCGGCGTCACCACCACCCGTACCGGCACGACCACGCTCAGCTCCCCCTCGTCCACGGCACGACGCACCGCGCGCAGCACGGTGCGGGAGAGCTCGACGGGGGTCACGGGACAAGCGTAGGGGAGGAGGGGGGTGGGTAGGCGAGTCGGTTTGGCGAGGGTCCGGGATGTGGACGGGGCGCGGAGGGCGCGGGTGTTCTCACTGACGGACGGCGAGTGACCGCCGCCACGGCCGACGCTCAACGACGTGGAGGGAGTAGGAGAAGCGACGTGGACGGAGTACGGAGTACGGCAACTCGAACGGAGCTTCGGGAACGTCGGCGAACGAGGGACCGGAACCGCAAGACGACCGCATCCCTGGCGACGGAGAACCCACCACTCTCACGCAGCACCGATCACCGATCACCGATCACCGACACGGAAGGGCAGGTGCCCGCAGGGCCGACCACCCCCGACTCCTCATCACCACCACTCAGCGGCGCGGCACCCGCTCAATGACCGGCGCGCTGGGCCTCCTCGGCCCCGACCTCCTCGGCGCCGAGCTCATCTGGACGAAAGGCTTCTCCGCCAAAGGCACCGCCACCACCGGCCCCACTCCCGCTCCCGCCCCCACTCCCCCGCCGCTCCATCAACTCCCGTACGAGCCGCACGAGTTCGGCAGGTTCGAAGGGCTTGGCAAGAAAGGCGTCAACGCCGACGTCGAGCCCGCTGTCGACCTCGTACTGCGTACAGGCACTGACGATGGCGAGGGGAAGATTCCGGGTCCGGGGGTCGGCACGCAACCGGGCGGCGGTACGCAACCCGTCGAGCCGAGGCATGACCACATCCAGGGTCACCACATCGGGGCGCACGTGATGCACGACGTCCAAGCATTCGGCACCATCGGCCGCGGTCACGACCTCGATGCCCTCCAGCTCGAGGTTGACCCTGATCAGCTGCCGGATGACCTTGTTGTCGTCCACAACAAGCACCCGACCGGACGCGCCTGGCACAACTCGAGAGTAGGTGCGCGCCCACCGCGCCGTCCGGGTTTTCCCCACTTCCACCCCCGTGCGGGGGCGGCAACCACCCCGAGGAGGCCCCCCGCGGACGCCTCCGCTCCCCCTCCCCGGAACACCGCCCCGCCCCCACATAAACCCATGCCAGTCCCCCACGAAAGAGCTGGTAGGGTTCTACCCGTCGCCGCGAACACCGCGCCCGACACGCCCCCGTAGCTCAGGGGATAGAGCAACGGCCTCCGGAGCCGTGTGCGCAGGTTCGAATCCTGCCGGGGGCACCCTGTATGAGGTGCCCAAAGACCCCGTCACCAGCGGAAACGCTGAGGCCGGGGTCTTCGCGTATGTGCAGGCAGATGCCACCCGAAGCGGCCGTATGTCGGGGTCCGTGGACGAGGCGTGGACGGGATCTTGGCCCATCGCCGCAGGTCACTGCCGGATTCCAGAGGCGGCCGGCTCACGCGCCCTCCCCGACCGCCGCAGCATCGTGCCGCGCTCGGCTGCTTAGATCATCGGCATGACGGACTGGTCTCGGCTCCACCACGCCTACGGCACGGCAGAAGACGTCCCCGTCCTGCTTGACGTAGTGGGTCCTGACGCGCAGGACCCCGGCTGGAACAAACTCTGGTCCCGACTGTGCCATCAGGGCACCGTCTACTCGGCGAGCTACGCGGCCTTGCCCGCTCTGACCGAGATGGCGCGTCAGTGGTCAGCGGCGGACCGGCGGATGCCCCTGTACCTGGCCGGCTCAATTGTGGCCAGCACAGATCAGCCATACGGCGATGAGGATCCCCAAGTGACCTACGCCTCCCAGATATCCGACCTGGTGCAACTCACCGAGGAAGCCCTCCAGGACCCGGGACTCGCCGACGACCCCACGAATTACATCGACTTGCTCGGCACGCTGCTGAGTTTCGAGGGCGTCGAGGTCTGGGGCGAGCAGTTCGACGGACTGAACGACGAGGAGTACGAGGTGCCCTGCCCCTCGTGCAGTGCGCAGAACTTCATAGTCTTCGGCAAGTACGGCTTCTTCTCCACCACGGACAGCATGTACATGGAGCCCACCACCAGGGCAAGGCAGGTGCCGCTGCGGCCTCAGGCCCCCGCAGCTTTGGAAGGGCTGGCCCAAAGGCTCTACTCCCGCGCACTCGCCGACGGTCAGCCGGATATCGCACGCAAATTGACCTACGTCTTCGGTCACGCGCAGTGCGTCGAGTGTGATGCGATCTTCTGTGTCGAGGAAGCCGTCGTCGCCCAGTGGGGCTGATGACACTGTGGCCACCAACCACCACAGCCGAACCTGTCGGAGTCAGCCCGAGAACAGCGAAGCCCCTGGACAAAACTCCAGGGGCTTCGATCATGGGGCAGGCCGTGTCACTCGTACTCGCGGAGCAAGTCCTCGATGCGGCGGTTGGCGACTTCTTGGCGCCCGTCGAGGCAATTCGCATAGCGGCCCAACAGCACTTCGACGCTGTTGCCGGCGCGCTCGGCTACCTCAGTGGGATCAACACCAGCGTTGAGCCAGGTCGACAGGGCCGAGTGTCGAAGGTCGTACGGGCGACTCGCAAGGGGTGACGCCGCTACGGCCGGTGGTAGGGCGAGAAGCCGAGCCTCCTGCCACACGCGGTAGTAGGTCGAGGACGGGACGACCGAGCCCTTCTCGCTGAAGAAGAGCCGCCCGTCGTCTGCCGTGCCGAAGGTGGCCAGATGTTCGCGAAGCACGACGACGAGGTGGGGCGGGATAGGCACCCGCCTGACGTCCTCAGCAGGGCGGTTCTTGAGGCCCCGGTCGTCGTGAGCCTCCCCTGAGTCGGTCCACTGCTTGCCGACCGACGGGCGCGTTCGGTGGAGTAGAGCCGATCCCCAGCCCAGTTCAGGGAGGGTCAGATCAGTCTCGACAAGGCCCACCGCTTCAGCCGGCCGGAGACCGCCGAAGTACATGGCAGCGAACAGACCCACGAGGCGCCGACCACGAGCACGCCGGTGGCCACCCACGTAGGAGACGGCCGCCAGGAGATTCCGGGCCTGCTCCGGGTTGGCGACAACGCGGGGGTCGACCTGGTTGGACACCTTCAGTTTCTGCCAGCGGACAGCCGTGATGGGGTTCTCGCGCAGGTCCCCCAGGTCGACTGCATAGTTGGCAGCGTTGACAAGCGTCCGCCGCTTACGCCGCACGGTTTCAGCGGCTGCGGCCGTGCCGTCGAGCTTGAGTTTCAGCGAGTCCAGCACTGCACGGGCCGTGGCGGGCTCAGCGAGATCGGCGAGTGGCCGCGATGCCTTGGAGACCCAGTGAAGGACGTTCCGTACATCGTCCGGGACCTCTCGGTCATCGGGCCCCGGCAACACGAATGCCCAGTTGCGGAGCGCTTTACGGATGGCCTGGTCGGACGGTCGTCCAGCCCGCTCGGCGAGGAGCTCCACAGTCACGCTGGTTAGTGATTCGTTGATGCCGTCCCGCGTATTGGGAGCGGCGTGGGGCCACTTCATCGCGAGGTATCTGAGGGCGAAGTCGTACCACGACACGGCCGACTTCTTCTGTTCCATCGAGTCCGGGAGGCCGGACTCCTTGTCGAACTCCTCACCATCGCGCATCGCGCGCATGAGCTTCGCGCGATAGTGGTCGGCAAGCGCCTTGGTGCGGAAGGAGTCGGAGAAGACGTTGCCCGCCACGGACCAGCGGACGCCGTATGAGGGCGTTTTGGTATCGCGCTTGCGCACAGCCCAGACCTTCACGTCGAGAGACTTCACGCTGCGGTCTCCAGCTGTCGCAGCCACGTGGTGAAGTCACTCCGCCACACTCGGAGCTCCCCGTTGGGCAGCTTGAACGCGGCCGGCCCGTATCCCAACTCACGCCAGCGGTAGAACGTCCGGCGAGAGACGCCGCCCAGCTCATCCAAGACTTGGCGAACGGTCATCAGCTCGTCGCGACGCGGGTCCACGTCGGTTCTCCTTCTGTTCCGGGGGCGGGTTCGAGGGATGCGGCAAGCCAGGCTTCGGCACTGCTGAGGCCGGTACCGGCGAACACCCAGTGCGCGAGGACGAGGGTCGTCATTTCGGTCTCGCCCTCGGTGGCTGCTACGGCTTGAGCGCGGCGCCATTCGGCGCGGGCCGTGCGGAGGGCGCCGAGGGTGGTGGAGTAGCGGCGGGACTTGGTGGAGAAGTGGCCGCGGAAGCCGAGCATGTGGGCCCAGGACCGGAGCCGGAGGTCTTCTAACTCCTTGCGGGCGCCGAGGGTCCAAGCGGTGCGGATCATCCGGCGGGCGTGGTCGGTGATGTCGAGTTGGGCGAGTTCGGCGAGGAACTTGAGGGGGCGGTCGAGAGCTCCCGTGGCGGTCTCGGCGCCTTTGGTGGCGTACTTGGCGATGTACGAGGCAACGGCCCGTTCGGTGAGTTCTTGGCCGCCCTCGAAGTCGGCGGACCGGATGGTGCGGACGTCGAGTTGGCGGCCGAAGGTGAAGGTGTGGGCGCGTCCGTCGATGACCAGACCATCCACGCGGACGTGGGCAGCGGCGGCGCGTATGGCATCGGTGAGCAGCTCGGCGGTAGCCCAGGCCGGAGGCGGGGTGTCGCCGCCCTCGGGGCCGTCGATGCGGATGACGGCGTGGAAGTGGACGGCGCCGCGCTTCTGGTACTCGGCGACCTTGGCAAAGGACACCCGGGCGTGCTCGCGGAACGCGCGCTGTGAGAGTCCGGCCCGCTTGGCGACTTCCCGGCGCAGGTAGGTGGAGAAGCGCCGCCAAAGCGGACCGGCGTGGGCGTTCCAGAGGACGGCGGCTTCGTAGTCGTAGGTGTCCGGGTTGAGCGGGGTGCCGAGCTCGGCGTCGTCCTGGTCGTGGCGGACACCGCATCGACAACGACGGACTGAACCGGCAGGACCGGAGGGGCGGTTGTGGACGGGCCCGAAGCTGGGTGCGGTGAAGGTGGCGAAGACGCGGGGGTGGGCGGCGACGCGTTCCGGGACGCCTTTGCCGCCGCGCAGGCCGGAGGTGATCAGGTGGAAGGTGTCGCGGCGGTAGACCTCGGCGCAGGCCGCACAGCGGGTTATGCGGCGGTTGTTGCAGCGGACCAGGAGATGACCGGCCGGGAGGGCGGCGGAGTCGAGGCGGTGGAGGACGTGGCCGATCTCGCCGGTGCGGGTGTCGACGTCGTATTCGGTGCGGTGGCCGTCGAGGCGGATCGGGGTCGTGCAGCCGCCGAGTCCGGAGAGCTGGCGGAGGATACCGGGCAGGGTGCCGTGCTGGGCCAGCTTGGCGAGTTCGGGCAGCGGGGGCGGGGTAGGGCGGGCGAAGATGGCGTTCTCCTTCTGGCTGGCTTGCTGCGCTGGTCAGGAGGGATGAGCCCCGGGGCGGTGGATGCTTGGCCGTGTCGAACCGCCCCGGGGCATCAGGCGCTGTTCAGCGCCGGTGGTGGTCGCGGAGCATCGAGCGCAGGACCACGGCGGCGATGGCGACGGATATGGCCGTGACGGCGACGGCGGCCAGGAGCGCGGTCAGGACGACTCCGCCGACGAGGACGGCCGCGACCGCTCCGGGGCTGATGGAGATCTGCGGGAGCGCGCGTCGCACGGGTGCCGGATCGGCCGGGGTGTGGGTGTGTGCGGGCGGCGGTGTCGGGTTGTCGGGGTACTTGGGCAGGAACACAGCGGGACGCTCCTTATCTACTCGTCTAGTCATGTGAGCCGTTGACAATGCCCACGCCGGAACGCGTGCCGGAGTCGATGGCGGGAGCCATGAAGGTGTGCGAGAGCAGGAAGCCGAACAGTGCGATCACGACGACGATCCAGGTACGGACGCCGAGGAACTTGACCGCTCCCCAAGCGATGAAGCCGAGGACGACGACGAGCGGGAGGCTGACGGTCACGTGGTGCAGGTCCTTTCAGCGGACGGGGCAGCGGTGGGTACGGGCGGCGAGTTCGGCGGCGGCGCGGCTGTCGTAGTCGGCGGAGAAGCCGCAGCGCGGGGCGGTGCAGGCGGCGGTGTGCTTCTCACGGCCCCGGTTGTCGTAGGACGTGCCGACCTGGACGGGGCCGATGCGGGTGACGTCACGGAAGCGCCGGTCAGGGGACATGTGGGACTCCTTTCAGAGGTGGGCGGCGATGGCTTCGGCCATGGGGGCGGGGACGCCGAGCCGGGCACGGAGGGTCGGGGTGTCGATGGCCGTTCCGGTACGGGTGCGGTGCTCGGCGGCGACCTTGCGGGCGTGTTCGACCAGGGCGGCCGGGACGGCTACGGCAGGCGGAGCCGGGGTCGGCCCGGGAGCCGGTTGTGCAGGGAGCTCCGGGGCGGGATCGGGCGCGTCCCCCTGGTCGTCCTGCTCCTCGGTGTCCTCGTGTGGGGCTGGGGCCGAGTGGGCGAGGAGTGTTCCACCGAGGAAGGCGACCGCGGGCCAGCCCGCGACGAGGATGCGCAGCCATGCCGGCACCTGGTCCAGGTCGAGGAGTCCGGCGGTGGCAACGTTCGCCCCGAGGGACGCGGTGAGCGCGATGACGAACCAGCACCACCCAGCCGCTTTCGCGTCGCCGGTCCGCAGTCGGCGCCAGGCGGCGACGAGCAGCAGGTCGACGGAGATGGGATACGCCCATGCCTTCCATCCGTCCTGACCGGCCGCCGAGGCGACGTCATGGAGGTGGGCGAAGGACAGTGCTGCGGCGATGAGCGCTTGGACGAGTACCGCGTCGATACGGGCCAGTTGGGCGCGCATGCTGCGGCTCCTTCCGGATTCAGGCATGGGAGAGGTAGGGAGTTGGCGCGAGGCGGTCACGCCGACCGGGGTGGGGAGGGGGCGAGTGTCAGTCGGTGACGGGGCGCGGCTGGAGTACCGGGGCCGTCGCCGTCTCGACGGGTCGTACGGGCACGTCGGGCCGGAAGCGCTTGAGTGCGGGCAGGTCGGGCACCAGGTGGGCCGACTCGCGGCAGATCTCGGCGGCGTCGCCGAGGGAGAGGTACGGGGTGCGGATGCGGGACCAGCCGCCGGAGGTGTCACCGGCCACGGCCAGGCCGGGCCGTTCGGCGGCGATGGCGCACGCGGCGGAGACGGCCTCGGGGGCGATGTCGCCGAGTGCCATCTTGGCAGAGGCTTCGTCGTTGACGCGGTGGCAGACACGGCCGGTCAACTGGGCCCGAAGCATGGTCGCACCCTTGCCCAGTTCGGCGCCGAATCTCTGCCCGCAGACCTCCAGATAGATACCGGCGGCGCGGCCGAGCTGGGCGAGACGGATGAGCTGGGTGACCATTTCGTCGCGCCGGTCCTCGTCCTTGCGGGTGGCGACGAGGAAGAGTTCGGCCACTTCGTCGACGAACAGGACGATGGGGACGGGGCGTTCGTGCTCGGGCAGTCCCCAGATGTCGGAGGTGATCTCCTCGTCGGGGGCGTCCGGCGCGATCCCCTGCCGGGCCTTGATCAGGTCGTATCGGTCCTCCATTTCCTTGACGAGTACCGGCAGCAGCTCGGCGGCTTGCTCGGGGTCGGTGGCCAGTGCCGAGAGCCGGGCGGCGAACGGCGCCAGCTCCACACCGCGCTTGCAGTCGATGCCGACCAGGGCGACGGGTTGCGGGGCGATTCCGGCGACGAGATGCCGCAGGTACATGGACTTGCCCGACAGCGTTGCCCCGAGGGTCAGTTGATGAGGCACGGTCCGGTAGTCCCGTACGAAGGGAGTCGCGTCCTCCCGCAGCGCCACAGGCACCTTGAGGAACCCGCCATCGACCTTGCGCGGCATCCGTACCCGCCGCAGCACGTCGAAGCCGACGAGCCGCAGTTCGACCACACCGGGCTTGACGGTCGTGACGTACACGGCGTGAACGCCCCAGGCGTGCCGCAGCCGTTCGGCCGAGGCGGCGACGTCGGCGGGTTCCTGCCCGGGGGCGAGCCGCAGTCGAAGCCGTAACCCGGTCGAAGTGGGCCGGATGATGCCCCGATGCGGCGGTACGGGGCGTATCTCCCGTCGGGTGGTGGCTTTGACCGCCAGGACCCGCAGCCGGGAGGGAGCCACGGTCAGGCCGCAGGCCTCCATGACGGAGCTGTAGGAGCTGAGCAGCCGGGCCGTGGATATCGGGAGGCCGACCGTGGACCAGTAGACGCCGGGGTGCTTGGCCCGGGTGTAGGCAGCCCCGCCGCCGAGCGCGGCGACAGGACCACCCACCTCCAGAAGCGTTGCCAGATCGGTCATCAGGCCGTGGCCCCCATGGCCGCCGGGAACGCGGCCGGAGTGACGGCGGCGGAGCGGTAGGCGATGCCGTGCCGCTGCTGCCCGTTGAACACGCTCTCCCAGGGCCGGGCCACGAGCCCCGGCAGCGAGACCGGAGCGCCGAGCGCGAGCCCCTCGGACACCCCGCTCTCCGGAACCGTCACCTTGATCAGGGACGACTCCCCTTCCTCGATGTAGACGACGCCGATCGTCATCAGGGCCTCACCGCTGTTGATGTCCTTGGCGATCTCGCCGGTCTGACGGTCGCGGACCTTGGGCTCGGGCGCCTCGGTCAGCAGGATCGTCGCGGCCGAGGTCTCCACACGGATGGTGCGCAAGAGTTCTTCCCATCTACTCGTCTATACAAGATGCAGCCTTAGAACCCGATCTCTCCGGGAACATGGACCACCCCGCCACACAACTTGCCCACTCGTCTATACGAGTATGCCTGTTGGGGTGTACGAGTCCGAAGAAGTGGCCTCGCGCACCGCCGATCAGGTCGCCGGGAGCTGGTAGGAGAGGACGTACGCGTCCGCTGCCATGACCGTGTCACAGACCTCGACGGCCCGCCCCTCCGTGTCGTACGCGGTGCGGATCAGGTGGATCACCGGCACACCGGCAGCCAGCCGGAGTGTCTTGACCTCAGACGGCGCGGGCATCCGGGCGCGGATCTCCTCCTCGAAATGGTCGAGGTGGTGTCCCAGCTCCTCAAGACGGGCGTAGATGCCGCCGGGTCCGGGATTGGGTTCGGCGATCTGAGTGCCGCGCGCGATGTCGAGGGGGAGGTACGAGGTGGCGAACTCGACCGGTCGGCCGTCGAGTAGGTACCGGCGCCGGCGGGCGAGCACGCGCCGTACGGACCCGAGCCGGGTGGAGATGTCCTGACTGGCCTTCTCCTCCTTGACCTCAAGACTGTCGACCTGGGGGTGACTGCCCGCGGCGTCCGCCTCGACGATGAAGGCGGACTTCCCTTGTTCGCGGTGGCGCCGGGCGAACAGGTCGGAGGCCAGCCGACGGACGGGCGGACGCGGCCGGACGAAGACGCCCTTCCCGTGTTCGGCGGCGACCAGGCCCTCGCCCTGGAGGATGGAGAAGGAGTTGCGGACGGTCATCCGGGATACGCCATAGTGCTCGACGAGCTCGGCTTCCGAGGGAAGCTTTTCGCCCTCCTTGAATCGCCCACGGTCGATGGCCTCGCGCAGCTGGTCAGCGATCTGCCGGAACACCGCACGATCGCTCGTGGGGTCCAGATCGCCGAGCAGGGACGGAAGTGAGGTCACGAGTACTCCTTTAGGTATCTAGACGAGTGGGCGAGTGTTGTTGCTACGGTGGAGAGCCTAGCGATCTGAGAGGGCCGAGGAACGTGAGCACTGACCGTCCGCACTCCGTGAGCGTTGCCGGAGTCATCGTCGACGACCAGGGCCGGGCCCTCTTGATCCAGCGGCGCGACAACGGCCAGTGGGAACCTCCGGGCGGCGTTGTCGAGCGGGAGGAAACCCTCCCCGAGGCACTCCAGCGCGAAGTCCTGGAAGAAACCGGCATCAAGATCGCGCTTCCCGCGGCCCTCACCGGCGTCTACAAGAACATGACGGGCCTGATCGTCTCTCTGGTCTTCCGCTGTGAAGCCGCTGACGGCTCGCCCACCACCGGGGACGAGACCCGCGCACTGCGTTGGGTCACCCGCGAAGAAGTCACCGACCTCGCCGACGAGGCATACGCGATCCGCGTCCTGGACGCGCTCGACGCGGCATCCCCGCCGGCCATCCGCGCCCACGACGGCGTGAAACTCGTCTAGCCAGAACCCGCTGCACATGGCGGCCTACCAGCACGAAGGAACTTGTATGCACGAGTATACGAGCACTGCGCGGGTCTGGGGCCTCACTTGCCCAGGTTTCCCAGAAGAGGTCAGCAGGGCCCGCCGCTGGACGCGGGACATCCTGAGCGGCTCGCCGTTGGCCGAGGACGCCGAGTTGATCGTGAGCGAGCTGAGCGCGAACGCGATCCTCCACACCGCCAGCGGACAGCAGTCGGGCAGCTTCCATCTGGCTCTCGCGGTTTCTTCCCAAGTGGTTGCTCTGTCGGTCACAGACGACGGCGGCACCGGAACGGCTCCGAAGGCCGAGCACGCCGACCAGGACGCCACACACGGGCGGGGCCTGGGCATGGTCAGCTTGATTGCCCACCGGGTCGTGATCCACGACAGCCAGGCCGGCCACACGGTCACCGCGGAACTCTTCACGAGCGCCCAGCCGGGAGGTCACCGGTGCTGACGTCGACCACGCCCGAGGACTTAGCCGAAGCGGGGCCGGGACAGGGTGGCGCATACCGCTGCTGGGCCGTGGCGTACCCGCTGCACGAGACCAGCTCGATCCTCCTGGGATCGCACGACGCGACGAGTCCCCGCCTGGCCCTGCGGTGGCTTCGAGAACGCACGAGGAACGTCACAGACCAGCTCGACATGGCCTACGCCCAGCCGGGCCGCTGCTGGCTAAAGGACGAGCGCGAGCACGAACGAGCCCTTACCTACCTGATCACGGGCACGGCCTACCAACTCACCCTGCACGACGAGAACACGCGCTACGTCCTCGTGACCTACCCGCCCGGAGTGACCTCGTGAACGGATACATCCGCGGCTTCTGGTGCGAATGCTGGACCGAAGACCTCACCAAGGCAGACAGTCCGGCCTTTCACAGCTCTTTCGACGCCCACTCGGCTGGCCAGGCGGACCGCTGGATAGCGATCGCACTGCGCACCATCACGCCAGCGCTGGACTCCTGGGCTTCCGACGAGGCCTGGGAGTGGCTGTACGAGGGCCGCATCGAGACGAGGAGAGCTCTCCTGTGCTCGGAGCCCTGCACAGTCACGATCAACCAGGGCGGCACACGCATCACTTGGACGGCTCGACCAGTGCTCTTCCTGCCTTTGGCACACCGACGAAGCATTGAACTTCCGTCCTGCGCATACAACTTCAAGCCCCACGCGACCGACTGAGTTACAACTTTCTCTACTGGTTCAAGGGCCCGCGCAAGCGCGGGCTGGCCCCTTGGGCTCGGCCCCTCTGCGCCTTCGGCGCCGGGGCCGGCCCATGGGGCCGCAGCAAGCAACGGCCCGAGCGTAGAGACCTGCATACACAGCAGTCCCGGTCATAGCTGCCTCCGGCGGGGGCGCTCAGGCTCCGAGATGGAGGGGGCGCCGTTCGCGGGTGCCGGCCGCGAGTGGCGTGCGTGGGGTGCTCCCATCCCGTCTGCCATCGACCCAGGCAGAGCCGAGCAGTCGCGGCCCAGGGCGTCAAGGTCGTTCGTACAGTGGCGCGCTCCACCTTGACGCCCTGAACCACGCCCGCTCCACGGTGTGTGGGCCGACGGCAGACGGGATGGGAGCTGGGGAGAGTGGTGGGTTGAGGTGGGTGGGTCACGGTTGCCCAGCTCGCTACACTGCGGTCTCCGATGGGGAGGAAGACGCCATGCGGGCTGCCCTGGGTTGGATCACGTTCTTCGTCGGCCTCGGTCTCATGTACATGTCCCGCCGAGCGGTATGGGACAAGGAGAACGGCGTCTGGAAGAACGGACGTAGTCCGGGCACCACCGATTGGCGTTGGGCAGTCCCAGGGATCATCATCACGCTGACCGGAATGATCGTTCTTGGGTGACAGCCCTTGTCAAGACCGCGGGCACGGGCTGACACCAGCGGCTGACACCAACAAGCACGGACAGCAGCGGTCGAGGCCGGACGCCGGTGAACGATCGGGCGAGGCGCAGGGGCGGTTGGCCGACGTTGGCAGACCCCCGTGATCGACCTGATAAGGATGAGGCCAGGGTTGTAAAACCCCTGCCCGGAGGGACGCCGTCCTGTCGATGGACGGCGTCCCTCCGGCTTGACTCGGCCGTTGAGACTCCACCGCCCTCGGTAACCTTTCCGCCCCAGCACAGCCAAGCTAGCATCGTCTTTTATGGGGAACCGGGAGAGCTCGAACAATCAGTCGGATGTACCAAGCCCCCTTAGAGGCATCCCAAAAGATCGAAAAAACACCGCCCCCGGAACACGGGCGCGCTTCGAATATCAAGACGAATGCGTTGCTCTATTCATTCTAGATCACCTCTCAGACGATCTAGAGGGAGTACTAATTGAGCACTCTACAGATGTAATCACCCTTCCCACATCCGGACTTCCCGAACTCGTCTCCATTAAGCATCGAGAAGCGAATCGATCAGGAGATTCCTCATGGAGCTGGTCGGCACTCAGAAAAGACAGCGTCCTTAAGGATCTCTACGATGCCTGGTGCGCGGCAGGACGGACCTGCACGGTCGCATTCTGGAGTAATGCCGGATTCTCCGGAACTGGACATGAAATTTGGCGCGTCTGCACGGGAGAAGCCAGCCCGGACGGCACCCTAATCGCCAAGCTAGCAAGCGCCCTTGGGGCAATTGCTTCCGACAGCGAGGAATTCCTTCGGCATCTAAATTTGCCAGCCACACCACTTCCCCGCCGCAATGAGATCAGCGATGTTGGGATCCGGAGAACCGCAAGTTACCTGGAAACGAACGGCCGTAACACCAAGTTCGCCGAGAATAGCTATAAGGCTCTGGTTAGAGCGATTGGCGAGACAGGTACTGAACTACCGCAATCGCGAAGCGGTACTTTCAGATCCATGAGCCCGACGATTCGGGATGACATAATAAACCGACCCGACGTCGAAGGATACTTGTCCGCAGATACACTACGAAACATTATTCTGTTCGAAGCCGACAGGCAGGCAGCATACGAATTAAATAGGACCCCTGTTCGCTCCATTCATGAGGACTCCCTATTCACCGGAAGGTCCCATGAGATGGCACAAATTCGCGACCTCTTGCGCCCTGGCGATGCCGAATATGTCGCGCCTGTCGTAATTCATGGACTCGCAGGAATCGGCAAAAGTTCGCTCGCATCTCATTTTGCAATATCCGAGCAGGACACTCTACGTCCGATCTTCGTGGACGGCAGCACTAAAGCAGGACTGCTTGAGTCTCTTGCCGTGGTATCTGGAGTTCCCGCGAGTACCTCCATGAGTGGCGATTTTGGCGTCTCCAGTACAGAAATTCCTCCGCTAATCGAGTCATCGGCCACTCTTCTAATTATCGACGGAGTGACGGACCCAAGCGTAGTTCGAGGTGTTATACCAAGAAAATCACTGACTCGAATAATCATCACTAGCACAGCGCATCATATCGACGAGGGCTTCCAATACGTTGCCCTAGGGGCGTGGACGGAAGAGGAATCGAAGTCCTTCGTCGCGAAGTCACTGCCGCCGGAACTCGCAGACAACGTCAGCGAACTCTTAGAGCATCTTGCTGGCCATCCTTTGGCCCTCAGCCAAGCGGTCAATTATTGCAATAGTTCACGCATCTCACTCAGCGAATACATCATCCGGCTAGAGTCCCAATCAATAGAACTTCTGAGCCTAGGTGAAGCGAGCAGGCACCCCATCAGCGTAGCCAAGGCAATCCTCCTTGCTTTGGCAGCAGTTGACGAGGCAGGCGGTCAGGCAGGCAGCCTAATTCGCACCCTTTCATTCCTCAGCGCCGAACCGATCCCCGTATCATTCTTTGCCCAAGAACCCATCCGCCCATGGGTAACAAACGGGCATCAAAAGTTGCGGATCAAAAGATTCCCATGGCAAAAAACCAAGCTTCCCGAATGGGGAGGGTGCGCAGATGACGAATCCGGCTGGAATTCCAGAATTGCCCTCTGGGATAATTTGCAACGGGATGAAGCGGTCACATCACTCTGTAAGTATGCGCTATGCAGGATCGATGACGGACACCTGGTAGTGCACCCTCTGGTCCAGCTAATCATCAGAGCGGCCACAAAGGACAAAGTCCCCTGGATCGAATCCGCGATCGGTGTACTAACCGGGGCGCTAATGCCTGCGGAGGAGGAAACCAGGTCCGAGGACATTCCAATGTACCGCTACACAGGCCACACTAGGTCGGCGGTCCGATTCGCATTGATAGAGGATCTTACTGGCCCAGCAGTGATTTTCACAGCCGTCTCCGTTTGCGAGGAGCTACTCACCCTCGGAGATATCGACGGGGCAGTAAACCTAGCTACTGAAATTCATCAAGTAGGCAGAAGGCTCATACCTCAAGGGTTCGTTACTACGACCACCTTCTTCAGGATATCGCAGACGCTGGGTAGCGCACTCGCATACCAGGGCGCCCGTGAAGAAGCAATCGACGTCGCGATGGAAAACATCTCCATTGTGTTGCACCACTATCCGGACGACCTTACGTCCAAGATGTACGCGTACACGGACCTAGGACGAATAGCCTGCCGCCTGCACGATAGCGGCCTTGCAGAGATGGCGCTCAAAAGGATCCCGGATCCAACTTCAGAGGAGGATCCGCAGATCGCAGAGGTCCAAATATGGACCCGCCTAATGACGGCTCACATCAAATTTAGAATTCTTCTCCTTCTAAACAGAGACGAAGAGGCGTCGCAGGTCAACCTGTGGTGCCTACGGAAGATCACCGAGAGGCAACTCAGTGAGGATCGAAATTCGATCTCAGCCGCTATATACGGTGACGCTGCCGCCCTTGCGCTCCATCGCAACAATACGGGAGATCGTCTTCAACACCAGAAGGCAGTTGTGGAGCAACTGGCAAATAGCGTTACCCGCAGCGTGGTCTACATGGAGAACGTACTCGAACTGGCCGACTCGTACCTAGACGAAGCGAACGTCGCGGAGGCAACCCCTCTCCTTGAAGAAGTGGAGCGTTTCCTCGCTACAATACCTAGCGGAAGCGATCTACTGAATTCAAAATACCTCTCCTGCCGTGGACGGATACTACTTCTTTCGTGTCAGCCTGGCGACAAATCGTTGTATCGAGCGAGGCAAGATATGATGCAAGCCATCGAGATAATGGACAGGATTCCTAACGCCGCGCCGCTACCGGCGACTCTCTTGCATTTGGCTCGGACGCATTCCCTAATGGGAGATGAACAACAGGCTCTCGAAATTGCAAACAGGGCACTCCAGATAGACCTCGATCGGTATGGCCCTGACCATAGCGAGACTCGGATGGACGAACAGATTATTTCCGTCCTTCCCCTCGAAGCTATGGTGGCACGAAGGTTCATGCGCATGAACCGGAGACCTTAGCCTCAAAGGGGCCCGTCGTGTGATCCGCATGGGGCGATCTTTGGCCAGGACGCCCAGAATCCAGCCGGCCTCCGACTCCGTGGACCATCCGTGGACAGGTTGCCTGTGTCAGGGCGGTTACACATCGCCTGACCAGGAGAAACGCAGCCATCTGAAAGGCCCTCCGGAGCCGTGTGCGCAGGTTCGAATCCTGCCGGGGGCACTCGCCACACAGCCAGCTTGAATCAAGCGCTGAGCTGGGCGGATGCCTAGATGCGAGAGCGGGAGTCAGTCTCACTGACTCCCGCTCTTTCTCGTTCTCTCTCACTGTTCGCGCACCATCTGCGATACACGCGACACACCAGGTGTGGACGCCATGCGGCCGCAGAAGGATGCGGCCACGCCCAAGCCGAAGAGTTTCACTGACGCAGATACCTAGGCCTGGAGACTTGTTCAGTGGCCAGGATGGTGCCGCTGGCACTCAGGGGCTGGCGTCCGCCGTGGTGATGGCGGTATCGCTATATGCCTCCGGGAGTGGTATGCGAGTTGGTGGGCGATTTATTTTCACCTGAACCTATTGGGCTTCGGCATTCCAACCGTCCTGGCCGCTGGAGTCCGTATTCCTTGCCCTACACTTCGACGGTTGCCGCGAACTGCCGCACTCGATAAAGTGCGGCAACTCCAGTGATCATCACCAGAGGGGAACCAGGACGGGCTAACCTCCAGTGGGGACGGTGTTGCGAAGAGTGGCGGAAAACCACCGTCCGCGCATCAGGGCCGACGCGGTAAGCCTGATCATGCTCCGATGAAACCGGCGCTGTTGATACGTGAAGGCATGGCGAACACTAATCGCGCAGCATTCTTCAAGAGGAAAGCCCGACATGGCTCCGGCGAGGCCTTTCGCCCTTAGCAAAAATTAGGAGAACACGTGAAAAGTCGATCAAAGTTCATGACTGTCGTAGCGGCCGCCGCCGCCGCATGGGCGGTCGCAGTTTCTCCCGCATCTGCGGCAAGTGCCGAAACCGATGTCACCGAATCCAGCACCGGTGGTACCGCTCTCACATTCAGTGCATGCCGAGTATCGTCGTACGGGCAGGGCTGCTTCGCCCCAAATGGGGACTGGTTCTCAGTGGAGGATGGCAAGGCAGACGGTCACTCTGCTGTCGTGTACTGGGAGCTGTACAAAAAAGACTCTGCCGGTAATTTCACCGTCCTAACTCGGTGGGGCACCATCTGGAACACCAGGGGCAATGGCACCATCGGCTACCAGAACAAGACGTTCCCTGATGGTCTTAAGGTCAAGTTTCAACTGTGTGTCGGAGAGTACGCGGACCTCGCGGTGGATGCCAACACCTGCACTAGCATGGTGACCACAGCGAGCTAAAGGTTTCGGTGGGTGCTTCCCCGCCTCATCGGGGAAGCACCCACTTTGACGTCATTTCATTTGGCGATGCGGGCGATGCGGCGGTGGCATATGAGGGTCGCGGCGATGGCGGTAAGGGCGAGGAAGTGTTCGGACTTGCGCTCGTAGCGGCCGTGAAGGCGTCGACAGCCGGACAGCCAGGACCCGGTCCGTTCCACGACGCAGCGGCGCCGGCCCGCACGTCGGGATGACTCGATGCCTTTGCAGGCGAGGCGACGTCTGATCCCGCGAGCGGCGAGCCATCGTCGCAGGTGCCTGGAGCCGTAACCCTTGTCTCCGTGCAGTTTGCCGGGCCTGCGAAGACCGCCCGGCCCGGCCGGACGATGGGAGCGGATCCGCTGGCCCCCTCCGGCATCGCCGGGGCCAGCGACCTAGTGATCTGGTCCGGAGATCCTGTCGCAGTAGCGGCAGATCCGGTCGATGATCTGGTCGGCTGTCTTGGTCCAGCGGAACGGGCGGGCCTGTTCGTTCCAGACCTCGATCCCCGGAGACCCGGACCGAGCCATCCCCCTACTGGAGGCCACCGTCACCCAGTACGAGCAGACGCTGGGCGACACCCACCCCGACACCCTGCAAAGCCGCCACAGCCTCGTCGACGCCCGAGAAGAAGCCGAGACCGCACGAGAATCAGGCACAGGAACCGTGCCAGCCGACCGTAACCACGAGCACCCCTTACACCTGCCCGAGCAACCAGAGTGACCGTCAGCAACCGGTCTAGCACGGTTCACAGAAGCAGCCGCCGTCGGATCGGAGAGTGACCAACGGGCCATCCGGCGGTTCGGGTCTGACTCCAGCGTGTGTTGCAGGACGCGAGTCCCCAAAAAATGTTGGAGCGCGTCGGCGAAGCTGACCTCTCAATCTCCGCAGGAGCCGAAGGCGACTCCAGATCTACTGTGACTCACTCGAACGTGCCCTCGCCCCACTACGGACCCGCTCCCTAACCGATACGCACTATCTGCGATACACGAGGGCATCGCACGCCTTCAACGATCAAGGAACTCGCTGCTCAGGGAGCGTTCGCAAGTCGAACTCTGATTGTGCTCCGGAGCCGTGTGCGCAGGTTCGAATCCTGCCGGGGGCACAGAAGCCGGACCAGCGCGATCAACCCGCTGACCAGCCAAAGTGCCAGACGATAAGAGCCGGACCCAGTCCTACTGGGTCCGGCTCTTTGTCATTGTTACGCACTGATCGCGAGTGAGCAGCGAGTGGGTTTCAGGAACCTGAAGGCCAGTAGCGGACGGCGGGTCACGGGCGTGCTGTGGGTGTCCGAGCTCAGGGCAGTGGAGTGGTCGAGAACATCAGGCATCTTTGGCTCAGCACTGGCACTCGCTGTCGTCCCGATAGCCGATCTCGGAAGCGTCGGCTTGGCGGCTCTTGCTTCGGCAGGCCCTGCACGTGCCCGGAACTGTGGCTTCCATCATGGCGAATGTGATCTTGTCCTGGTGAGATCGCCGGATGCTCGGTTTCCTCCTCCGTCTCCTGCCGTTTTGGGTCCGCGAGCCCCTGCTCATCGCGGTCGGGTCTGTTCTCGGCGTACGCATCATGTATCTCGCCGTCCGCGATCACGATCGGGTCGCGGCCGGTCTCGGCGTGGTGTTCCTCGTGTTCACCGCAATACGTGTCTACGCGGTGATCCGGGCCCTGCGCGCACGCCGGAACCCGAGTCCGACAGCCTCCGCAGACCGGGCGGCAGTTGATGCTGCCGCCCAGCCCCAGCCTCAGGCCCAGGCCGGAACCGGGCCGCGTCCCAGCCCGGGCACTCCGGAGAAGGAGCACAACGCATGGAGCCAGGCCGTCGCGGCCGTGGCCGTGTTCGGGGCACTCGCGGCCGCGCTGTGGGTGGCCCCACGCTTCATGCCGTCCGGCGACAACGCCCCGCAGCTCGCCTCGTGTTCGGGCGGGGCACACGAGGAGCTTCCGAAGGCCTACAAGGACACGCCCCAGCCTGTGACCGGTGAAGAGCTGTGCAAGGCGCTCAACCGGCCAGACCTGGCCAAGCTCCTTGGAACGCCTGGAGAGACCGCGACCACTGTTTCCAGCACCAACAACACCGCTCCTCTGACTGATGGAAAGGTCGCCCAACCGGAGGCCGAGGTCACGTTCGACACGTACACCGTGAATGTCTCGGCCACTTACAACGAGCTGTCGACCGCCCAGTACGTGAAGCTGATGAAGTTCGGGGATGAGAAGGACATCAAGACGCTCACGGTTCTCGGTCGGCCCGCGGTCCTCTCCTCGGATCACACCATGAAGCTCGAGATCAATCTCGGGAGTGGCGGATCCGGCGGACCCGTCGAACAAGGCCCCCTGGCCAGGACGCTGTCCGTGGCCCTGGACCGTAATGACCGAGGCGGCTACTGCGACATCACCGTGTGGAGCACGTCCGGAGCCCTCCCGAACGACAGCGTTCTCCTCAACATCGCCGAGAAGGTTCTTCCGAGGATCCCCGAACGACCTGTCCGATGAGACGCCGAAAAGCGATGGATGGCCTCGGGAGAGTTGCCCGCACGGCGGGCGACCTCCGCTACCGGAACCCGCTGGAGACCCCTCGCGAGACCGCGCTGGAACTGGCCACCGAGGACGGCGCCCCACCGCCCGAGCCGCTGCCGCACAGCTACCGCGAGATCCTCGCCCTCTTCGAGCAGAACGGGGACGGGCCGCGCGCCAGGGATGTCTGCCGCACCCTCGGCCTCGGCACCGAGCCGCGGCACACCGAAGGCATGCGCGCCAAGCTGAAAAGCCCGGTCAACCGCGACATCCCCGCCGAACCCGAACCCAGCCTGTTCACCCTTACCCAGCCGACACCGGACACCCCGGAGACCGACTCAAGCTGACGGCAGACGAAGACCCACAGAACACCCACTCAGTGATCGAGCCAGGCTGCGTCACCGTCCTCATCAAGTGCCTTTGCGATCTTCGCGTTGGCTGCTTCCTCGTGACCATCGACGTAAGTGGTATCGACGACGGATCACTTCCGGCGAGTTACCCACCCGGCGGCGACCTCAGCGATCGGAACCCCGGCGTTCAGCCACGCGTAGTACACGCGTGCCGCAGGTCGCAGGGGCGCCCAGCCAACGGCTTCACGTCGAGGGACCAAGGCGAGACGCGGTACTGGTCGTGGTCGTACCGCGGTCGCCGGGCACAGCGTCGGGGCGGCGCCTGGGCCGGCACGTTTGCCCCGCACCGGTGGGACCGCCCGGACGAGCGGAATGAGCCGGTTAGGAGTGTCCCGCCGTCGGGCCGCAGTGCGCGCGGCGGCGGGTTGTTCTAGCGTCGAACAGAGGAGGGGCAGTCCTGCCGAGCCGCCGGGTGGGGGCCCGAGGCCACGGTCGTACGCCGGGCGCGTCCGCTGCTCGGCGCCTTGAATCCGCGAATCCCCGACCAGCCCCGGAGAGCAGGTGCCTGCCATGCACACGGCGGCCCGTATCACCGGTGTCCTCACCGGTTTGACCCTCACACTCGGCGGCGTGGCCTTCGCCGCCCCCGCCGCCCACGCGGACATCCCGGCCTGCACGAACATGGTCAAACAAACAGGCGTCGAAGTCTCGGACGCCGTCAGAATCGCGTGCACCCAAGGTGTGCACGGTGACCTGCAGGGCTGTGCGAGCGCCCTGACCCAGGTCGGCACGCCGGGCGGCGCCGCGAGCGGTGCCTGCCGACTGGCGGCCAACCCCCCGTGACGGCCGCTGCCGGCATACGCCACCTCGGGCGTCGCGGGCGAGGTAGATCTTCGTTGCCAGTCCGCCGCAGGACCCGACCGCCGCTCGCCGCACCGGGGCAGGACTCTTTCGGGGCACTCGCCAGGGATCAGCAGAAAGCAAGGGCTGACCAGGACGGATGCCGATGCGAGAGAGCGGGAGTCGGATTTGCCGGCTCCCGCTCTTTCTTGTTGTGTCTCGCTGTTCGCGACACACCTCCGGCACACCTTCGGACGGACGGACGTATGAAGCGCCCCCTGTGGCCTAGAGCCTGCGGCTCAGCCGACCGTCCACTTCTGGTTGGCGCCGCCCGAGCAGGTCCAGATCTGCAGCCGGGTGCCGTTGGCCGAGTTGTTGCCCGTCACGTCCAGACATTTGTTCGCCTGCGGGTTCACGATGTCGTTCGCCGAGGAGACGGCCCACTTCTGGTTCGGTCCGCCCGCGCAGTCCCACAACTGGACCGTCGAGCCGTCCGCCGTCCCGTTGCCGGTGACGTCGAGGCACTTGCCGAGCGCGCGGATCGTCCCGTCCGAGCCGACGGTCCACTGCTGGGCGGCGGTGCCGTTGCAGTCGTAGAGCTGTACGGGGGTGCCGTTGGCGGAGTTCGCCGCGGCGACGTCCACGCACTTCCCGGCGAGCCCTCTGATCGCGACGCCGGCGGCCGTGTCGCCCGTGGTCACCGACACCGAGTCCACCAGTAGTTGCTGCGGGAAGGCGGTGGAGCTGTCCGGGTCGCCCGGCCAGTAGCCGCCCACCGCCAGGTTCAGGATCAGGAAGAACGGCTTGTTGAACACCCAGGCCTTGCCGCTCAGGTCGGCGGGTGTGCGCCGCTGGTAGACGGTCCCGTCCACCGACCATGTGATCGAGTCGGGAGCCCAGTCCACGGCGAAGGTGTGGAAGGCGTCGGCGAAGGCCTGGCCGCCGGGCAGGGAGTAGGCCGCGCCTATGCCGCCCGAGCCGGAGTAGCCCGGGCCGTGGATCGTGCCGTGGACCGTGGAGGGCTCGTAGCCGACGTTCTCCATGACGTCGATCTCGCCCGAGTCCGGCCAGTTGACCGGTGTGCCGAGCATCCAGAACGCGGGCCACATGCCCTGCCCGCGCGGGATCTTCATCCGGGCCTCGACGTGCCCGTACTGGGCGTTGAACTTCCCGGCCGTGTTCAGACGGGCCGATGTGTACTGGCAAGTCCCGTACCAGCACTGGTAGTTGGCCGGGTTCTCCCGGCGGGCCGTGATGACCAGATGCCCCTGACCGTCCAGGGCTGCATTTTTGTTGCCCGACGTGTAGTACTGCCGCTCGTGGTTGTTGACGTTGTCGCCGGTCTCGATCTGCCACTTCGAGGAGTCGACGGCCGCTCCGGCGGGCCCGTCGAAAGTGTCGGAGAACGTCACGGCGGCGGCCCCGACACTCGGGGTGTCCGCCCGTGCCGGGCCGATCGCGGCGGTCGCGACCAACATGGCGGAGAGGGCGGCGAGGAGACATCTGCGGAGCGATCGTGGCGAGACCACGGCTCTCCCTTCCGGCGCACGGGTGCGCCGAGCGAGGTGGGGGGTGAGTGCGTCGCCTCTTGATTTAAGAAGTGAGATAAGGGGGCGTCAATAGTTTGGTACGGACCAAATGCTGAAGGGGTGAGGTGCGTCATGCCGTATTCGGCGTCAACGATGCCCGGCGACGGCGACCCCCTTGAGGCATACCTGCATGATTGCCTCACCCCAGCCGTCGGTACCAGGGCCGCCCTGCGATTCGAGGGAGGCAACTGTGCGCGAGCGACGGCCAGTTGACTCCTCGAACAACCCAAGGCCCGGGGGCCGCTACGAAGAGAAGCTCAGGCTCCCCGAGGACCATGCGCAAGGGCCCCGTGTCCTCCTTGGGGCGTCGGCGATCCGTACGTCAGTACTCCGCCGTCGACTTCATCGGCTTCCTCGTAACGCACGAGCGCACGGAGGTTGCTCACCAGACGCGCGTGCGTATGTTTGGTGCCTGAGTGGTCCTTTCCGACCGCGCGTGAATGTCCCGGTACAGGGTCAGCGCCATCCGGTGCCACCCCAGCCCGACCTGTCTGCACGATGCCGCCGGAGTCAGGGCGCGTACTGGCACACCGTGATCGACCCGGTGGGAACGCCGCTCCTGGTGCCGCAGCCGATCTTCCCGTAGCTCTCGTTGATCATGTTGTAGTAGTGACCCCATTTCTGGTAGCCGGGGCTGTCGGTGTCATGGTTGGGGTCGGCCTCGTAGGCAGCCTTCTCGCTTGCCCATCGGCCTGTGGCCGAGGACGCCGGAGAGGACGAAATGTTTTCAGCGGCATTGCTCGTCGGACCATGGTGCAGCTTGCCGCCCGCAGTGGATGCCGGGTCGTCCGCCCAGTCCTGGGCTGCCTTGGCGAGCGAGTCGTCCCAGGTCAAAGGCGACTGGCCGGCCTGTTGGCGCACGCTGTTGGTCTCGGAGACGATGGCGTGTTGATCGGAGGGGCCGACGTTGGAGACGGTCGCGGAAGCGCCCGTCTCCAATACCGTGCCACCGGTCAACAGCACCGCTGCGACGACGGTCGCGGCGCGACGGTGCAGCAGAAAGAGGTTCTTCATTGCGACTCCCTGGCCGCACGGAAAACAGCAAACTCCCTGGCCGCAAAGGAAACAGCAGCGGCGAGAAGGCCTGCTGGGGAGTGTCGGCGTGGAGCACGGCCGCCACGGAAGCGAGCCGCACCGCCGACTCATGCCGTGGCCAGACAGCCATCGGCGACAAAATGGTCTCGTCGGCGGCCGCATGACCGCATTCGGTACGACCAGCCTATCCCCGGGGCGCCTGTGCAACGAACGGAGACGGCGACCGGGGAAACAGCTGGGTTGCGGGGAAGTGCGGCTGAGTATCCAAGGACGTGACTCGATTACGGACGCGGCGAGTTCGACGCATGCGGCATTGGGTCCGGCTCCGCGTTGTGGCGAAGGTTGTGCCGAGGCGATCGGGCAGGAGGACTGGGAGCCCAGCGACGGACTCAAGATCGAACTCGGTAGATCGAAATTGGTAGATCGAACTCGGTAGATCGAAATTGGTAGATCGAACTCGGTAGATCGAAATTGGTAGATCGAACTCGGTAGAGGCTCAGCCGTGCCAGATGGCTCGGACCTCTTCGGCGTACTCGGCCGCCTGGCGTAGCCCTGCCTGGGCCGCGCCCGGAATGCGGGACGCGTCCAGGGCGTTGCGGCCGAACGCTCGGCGAGCCGCTCGGTCCGGGACCAGCAGGGCGGCCCGGGTGCCGCCCGCCTCCAGGGAGGCCACCTGGTCGAAGGCGCTCGGGGTCGCACCCGGCACGGTGGGGATCGGGGCCAGGACCACAACCCGTCGGCAGTCGTGTGCCAAGTCGGCGTTGGTCGTGGAGCGTACGCCCCCGTCCATCCAGCGGCCCGCCCCGATCGCGATCGGCGGGAACAGCGGCGGCAGGGCGCACGTGGCCGACATCGCCGTCACCAGGTCGACCCCGCTGTCGGCGCCGAAGCCGGCCGGCTCGCCGGTGAGCGCGTCCACCGCGAACAGCCGCACGGGCCGCTCCGGCCAGTCCCGAACCGGCAGTTGGGGGCGGATCGCGTCGAAGACGTCGGCCTCCGTCACGTCGCGCACGTTCAGGGAGAGCCGGCCCAGCCGCTTGACCACGGTCGCCGGATCGCGCGAACCGAGCGCGGCCCACAGGTACTTGACCATCATGACGAAGGTGAAGTCCACCTCCATCATGGCTCGCTTCCGGGCGACCTGTACCTCGTACAAGTCGGCGGGCGCCGCCCCTGCTGCCAGTTCCACGGCGAGCAGCGAGCCGGCCGACGTGCCGGCGAGCACGTCGGCACCGCCGAGGTCCAGCCCGGCGTCGGCCAGTCCCGCCAGCATGCCGACCTGCCATGCGTACGCGGTCAGGCCGCCCCCGCCCAACACCAGCGCCGTATCCGTCACGTCCACCCTCCCCACTAACGGGGACTGATCCCCGTTTCCCACCCCGACGCTAGCATGGAAACGGGGAGCGTTCCCCGCTTCTGCCCGATCCGCATCCACTCCGCGACTCGCACACCCGTCCGCCGCTCGAGCGGACCCGCGCGGGGTGACCGGCCGACAGGGATGTGCGATGAAATAGGCGATTATGGGTGGATCCTGCTGACATAGTGCGGCCATGGAGATCCACGACCCCCGGCAGCCGAATCAGTTCCGTGGCCTGCGGCGCCTGCGTGGTCTCCGTGGTCTCCGTGGTCTCGGCACCCGCCATACCCGCCGTGCGGCCCTCCTCCTCGCCCTCACCGGCGCCATCGGGATCGGCGGTGCCGTCGTTCTCGTCGGCGCTCTCCCCCACGGAGACCACCCCTCCCCCGCCCACCCAGGCACCCTCGCCACCACCACCCCCTCCGCCGGATCACCCGGCGCGGCCCCCTCCCCCGGCGCCCCGGGTATCGGCGACCCGCTGCTGCCGCTCGACGGCAACGGGGGGTACACGGTCCGCCGCTACACGCTCGCCTTCGACTGGCGGGCGCCCAGGACGCGCTTCGACGCCAGTACGACCATCAGCGCGAGCGCCACGCAGGCCCTGTCCCGCTTCGACCTCGACTTCGCGGGCAACACGCTGCACTCGGTCACCGTGGACGACGTACCGGCGAGGGCCGTACGCGACGGTGACGAGCTCGTCGTCACCCCCGCGAAGCCGATCCCCCAGGGCGGCGCGTTCACCGTGCGGGTCTCCTACACCGCCGACCCGACGCAGCGACGGCATCGCGGCGACGCGATCGGGGACTACGGCTGGGTGCCCACGTCCGACGGCACCGTGCTCTATCCGCAGCCCGACGGGGCCAAGATGATCTTCCCGGCGAACGACCATCCGAGCCTGCGGGCGCCGGTCACCTTCCTCGTCACCACTCCACCGGGCGTCAGCGTGGTGGCCAACGGGCGGCTCGTCGAGCGCGTCCGGCAGCCCGACGGAAGGGTCCGGTGGACGTACGACTCCGAACAGCCGGTCGCGGCGCAGCTGGTGCAGGTGGCGATCGGGAAGTTCACGTTCGTCGAGAGCACCGGTCCGCACGGACTGCCCGTCCGGGACGTGGTTCCCGGTGACCTGGTCTCCGACACCGCGGCGTACCGCTCGCTCACGCCCGAACACCTGGCCTGGCTGGAGCAGCGGCTCGGCCCGTACCCCTTTCGCCGCTATGGCGTGCTGGTGGGGGACACGGACCTGCCGGTGGCGCTGGAGACACAGTCGCTGTCCCTCGTGCCGAAGGGTGACCTGCGGGGTGACCGGGTCGACGCCGAGCGCGACCTCGTGCATGAGCTGACCCATCAGTGGACCGGCGACAGCGTGGCCATTCGGCGGTGGTCCGACCTGTGGCTGAGCGAGGGGCACGCCCGTTTCTACGAGCGTGTCTACTCCGAGGCGCACGGCGGCGACAGCGTCGAGTCCGCGATGCGGGCGGCGTACGAGCAGCACGACCAGTGGCGTCACGACGACGGGGCGCCCGCCGAACCCCGCACCGAGGCGGCCCTGTTCAAGCAGGTGCGGTACGACGGCTCTGCGCTCGTGCTCTACGCCCTCCGGGAGAAGGTCGGCGAGAAGACGTTCGACAGGATCGAGCGGTCCTGGGTGACGAAGTACCAGGGCCGGGCCGCCGGTACCCAGGACTTCGTCGCGCTCGCGTCCGAGGTCGCGGGCGCGGACCTGAAGCCGTTCCTGACGCCGTGGCTGTACGGGGACCGCACCCCGTCCATGCCGGGACACCCCGACTGGCAGGTGGACCCGGTCCAGGACTGAGCCGTCGCCTCCCCCGTACGACGGGGCTCCCGCGCGCCCCGTACGACGGGACTCCCGCGCGGTACGGCGGGCTCGCGCCGACTCCCCGCCGGGGCGGACGTTCTGCCGCCGACCGGGTGGCCTCTGCCGGGTGGCTGGGCCACACCAGTGACGCTTGGCGCGACGGGGCGTGTCGGGCACGGAAACGTACGGGGGGTGATGCAGAGGGCAACTCCTTTGTCCTGATTGCGACGAGCATGATTGGAGACCCTTGCGATGAGAAAACGTGTCGCCCCCCGTGTCCCCAACTCCCCACGTGAGCACCGCCGTACAGTCCGCATGACCGCCTCCGCGGCGCTCCTGATGCCGCTGTTGGCCGGCCCGGCGGCATGCACCGGCGGGACGTCGGCCGACCGGCATCTTCAGAACGTCTTCACGGACGCCGCGGACGAGTATCACGTGCCGCGCAGTGTGCTCCTGGGCGTGTCGTACCTGCAGTCGAGATGGGACGCCCGGCCGGGCACCCCGAGTGTCGTCGGCGGCTATGGGCCGATGCATCTGGTGGACGCCCGCCAGGTCAGGGCCAAGGACAAGTCCCCGACACCGGCTCCGTCGGAGTCGCATCGCGGAGGTGCCCAGCCGCCCGTGGCCGCGGCGGGCCCCTCGGCCTCACCCGGGGCGGGTTCCCCGGGCGGCCGTTCCGCGCAGCCCGCGGACCTGCGCCGGGCCGCCGGCCTGATCGGAGCCCCGGTGGCGCGGCTGCGGACCGATGCCGAGGCCAACGTACGCGGAGGTGCGGCGCTCCTCGCGGAGACACAACGACAACTCGGCAAGCCGCTCAGCACCAACCCGGCGGACTGGTGGGAGGCGGTGGCACGCTTCCCGGGGACGGGCGACACCGCGTCGGCGGCGGAGTACGCGAACAACGTCTTCGCGGTGATCCGCAAGGGCGCGCACCGCACCACCGACTCCGGACAGCAGATCACCCTTCCCGCCAGCCCGAACGTGCGCCCCCGCACCCCTCATCTCCAGGCCGCACGGCGGCCAAAGGAGGTCGAGTGCCCCGCGGGGCTGACCTGCGACTGGCTGGCCGCGCCGTACGTCGAGTACGACGACAACGGCGACTACGGCAACCACGACCTGGCCGACCGGCCCAGGGACCAGAAGATCGAGTACATCGTCATCCACGACACGGAGGCGGATCTGCCGTCCATGCGTCAGACCGTGCAGGATCCGACGGAGGCGTCCTGGCACTACTCGATCCGCTCCAAGGACGGCCATGTCACCCAGCACATCAGGACCAAGGACGTGGCCTGGCACTCCGGGAACCAGTTCGTGAACGCACGTTCGATCGGCATCGAGCACGAGGGGTTCCTCAGGCAGCCCGACGCCTGGTACACGGAGCAGATGTACCAGGCCTCGGCGAAACTGGTGCGTTACCTGGCGAAGAAGTACGACATTCCGCTCGACCGGCAGCACATCTTCGGGCATGACAACGTGGCGTCGCCGACCACCTCCAGCATCCCCGACATGCATGACGACCCCGGCCCCTTCTGGGACTGGCGGCACTACTTCGACCTCCTCGGCGCACCCCTGCGTGCCACGGCCGGGCCCGACAGCGACCTGGTGACCGTGCTGCCGGACTTCGCCACCCACAAGCCGCTGTTCACGGGGTGCACCAAGAGCGGAGTGAAGTGCGCGCCGCACGGCTCCAGCGCCGTCCGCCTGCACACCGAGCCGAGCGAGCACGCGCCACTGATCCAGGACCCGGGCCGGCGCCCCGACGGCGAGGACTCCACCGTGGACGTCAACGACCTGGGATCGCGGGTCTCCGCCGGCCAGACCTACGCGGTCGCCGGACGCAGTGGCGACTGGACGGCGATCTGGTATCTGGGCCACAAGGCGTGGTTCAAGAACCCGAAGAACCATCCGACGGCCGTCGGCGCGAGCGGCCGGTTCGTGACACCGAAGGAGGGCTTGAGCGAGATCCCGGTGTTCGGGCGCGCCCTCCCGGAGGAGGAGGCATACCCGGAGGGAGTGGAGCAGCAGTCCGAGTCCCCGCTCCCGTACACCCTCCTCGCGGGCCAGCGGTACGTGGCGCAGTCCCGGCCCGTCGGTTCCTACATCGACAGATCGACCTTCAGCGACACACCGAGCCTGGTGGTGACGGGGCGCGAGGAGTACTACGAGATCCAGTTCGGCCACCGGATCGCCTATGTCCGCGCGAGCGACGTGGACCTGGTGCGGGTACCCGGCACGGAGAAGGCGCCGTCGGGACACGCGGCGCCCCCTGCCGGGCGGTAGCGGAGTCCCCGACCGAGCCGGAGGCGCCCACGCGACCGCGTGGGCGCCTCCGGCTCGGTCGTGCCGGGGGTTGCCGGCGGCAGTCCTCTTCGTGGACGCCCCTGTCCCCGTGCCCTCCCCTCGGCGCGTGTGAGCGGCTGAAGGCCAGGCCGGCGCGCCGCGCCTCTCCTCCACGTCCCCACAGCCCTCTGTCTCCCCACAGTTCTCCACGTCCCCACAACCCTCTGCCTCCCCACAGCTCTCCACGTCCCCACAACCCTCCGCCTCCCCACAGCTCTCCACGTCCGCGACTCCGTCGGCGGCGTCCACCCGCCCTCCCGGATCAGGTACACGTCACCCGTACGCAGTAAGGCGAATCCCCCGCGCAACTCGTCGCCGGGCCGTCGGGCGGGATGGTGGACGAGGAGTGAAAACGGGTGCCGAGCGCTCTGTGTGGCGGGCGTCGGGCGTCAGCAGCGAGAACCCCCTGACGCCGTCGAAGGACAGTGCCATACCGACACGATCCGGTTCGAGTGGCAGCCCCACGGGTGGGCGGATAAGACTGAGGCAACGGTCTTGTGACCGGACCTGTTTTGTGACCGGACAACAGATTCCGACCTCATGGCTTCCGGATTACTCGCTCCGGCCATCAAAAAGCGCGAGTGCAGGGCGTCGACCGTATTTCCAGGCGGCGTTCGAAAGTTCCTCAAGGAGCTCGTATGGAGGAGAAGTCCGTCGAAGTCCTGACGCCTGGTCCGGGTGAATCCGCACTCGACAAGCGTGGATACACCGGACCGAAGAGCGACATCGAGAGAGAGCTCGCCGAGGTGTTGGCCGGCGTCATCCACGTCGAACAAGTATCGGTCGAGAGTCACTTCTTCGACGACCTCGGCGCCAACTCATTGGTGATGGCCCAATTCTGTGCACGGGTCAGGAAGCGGCCGGATCTCCCGTCGGCGTCGATGAAGGACATCTACCGGCACCCGACGATCCGAAGCCTGGCGACGGGACTCGGGGACGCCGAACCGCTTCCCTCCGAGTCGTCGGATCCGGTGCCGGCCACGGTGGTGACCCGGGCCGGGACGGCGCGGTACGTCCTCTGCGGAACGCTTCAGTTCTTGTTCTTCCTGGGATATTCATTCCTCGCCGGAATTGTCGCCGACCGAGGCTATGGATGGGTGTCCGCCGGCTCGAACGCGATCGGCATCTACCTACGATCGCTCGTTTTCGGCTCCATCGGATTCGTCGCTCTGTGCACCTTCCCGATCGTGGCCAAATGGATTCTCGTCGGCCGGTGGAAACCGCGCGAGTTCCCGATCTGGGGACTGACATATCTGCGCTTCTGGACCGTCAAGGCGCTGATCCACGCCAACCCGATGATCTTCTTCATCGGAAATCCCCTGTATGTGCTGTACCTACGCGCCCTGGGCGCCCGGATCGGCAAGGGAGTCACGATCCTCTCCCGCCAGACTCCGGCCTGCCCCGACCTGCTCACGATCGGCGCCGGAACGGTGATCCGCAAGGACTCGTTCTTCCACTGCTACCGGGCGCACGCCGGCCGCATCCAGACCGGCCGGGTCACCCTGGGCCGGGACGTGTTCATCGGCGAGAAGACCGTGCTCGACATCGACACGTCGATGGGCGACGGGGCGCAGCTCGGCCACACGTCCACGCTGTACAGCGGCCAGGCGGTTCCGGACGGCCAACAGTGGCACGGATCCCCGGCACAGCCCACCGAGCACGACTACGTGAGGGTCGAGCCGACCGCGTGCGGCACACTGCGCCGGGCCGGCTTCGGTTTCGTCACCCTGCTTCAGGTGTTCTTCCTCTACGTGCCGCTGATGGTCGGGGGCGCGTACTTGCTGTTGGACCTGATTCCGGCGCTGCACGACCGGCTGGGCCCGGGTTCGGTGGGGTTCACCGCACCGAGTCTCTACGGCGACGCGCTGGTCCTGTCCTTCACGCTGTTCTTCGGCTTCGTCGTCTTCGGCGTGGCCGTGCTGTTCACCGTTCCGCGCCTGCTGAACCTGGTCATCAAGCCGGACAAGGTCTACCCGCTGTACGGCTTTCACTACTCGACGTTCCGCGCGATCGGGCGCATGACCAACATCAAGTTCTTCAAATGGCTGCTCGGTGACAGCTCCTACATCGTCTACTATCTGCGCGGCCTCGGATACGACTTGTCCCGGATCGAACAGACCGGGTCGAATTTCGGCACGGAAGTACAGCACGAGACCCCGTATCTGTGCTCCGTCGGCAGCGGCACGATGGTCGCCGACGGGCTCTCCATCGTCAACGCGGACTACTCGAGCTCCTCTTTCCGGGTGTCCAGGGCCTCGATCGGACCACGCAACTTCATCGGGAACAACATCGCCTATCCCTCGGGGGCCAGGACGGGCGAGAACTGTCTCCTCGCGACGAAGGTGATGATTCCGCTCGAGGGCGAGGTGCGCGAGGGGGTGGGCCTGCTGGGCTCGCCGTGCTTCGAGATTCCCCGGTCGGTCGAGCGCGATTCCCGGTTCGACCATCTCCGCAACGGCGACGAGTTCCGTCGCAGTCTCGCCGCGAAGAACCGTTACAACATGCGCTCGATGGTCCTCTTCCTGATGGTGCGGTGGATCTACTTCTTCGTCCTCACGGTGGTCGCTCTCGCCGACGTCGATCTGTACGACTCCTACGGACAGGTACTGATCGCCGTGTTCCTGGTGTTCAGCCTTGCTTTCACGCCTGTCTACTTCGTGCTGGTGGAGCGCTGCATCATGGCATTCCGCGGGCTGCAACCGCAGTTGTGTTCCATCTACGAACCGTACTTCTGGTGGCACGAGCGCCTCTGGAAGGTGCCCGAGAATTACCTCAACATCTTCAACGGAACCCCTTTCAAGAACCTGATCTGGCGCATGCTGGGCGTTCGGATCGGCAGCAGGGTCTTCGACGACGGCTGCCACCTGACCGAGCGGATGCTCACCACCATCGGGAGCGACTGCACGCTCAATGCGGGAAGCAAGATCCAGTGCCACTCGCAGGAGGACGGCACCTTCAAGTCCGACCGCAGCACGATCGGCGCCGGCTCCACGCTCGGTGTCGGCGCCCACGTCCACTACGGCGTGACGATGGGCGACGGCGCGGAACTCGCCTCCGACTCCTTCCTCATGAAGGGCGAGGAAGTCCCGGAGCGCGCCCGGTGGGGCGGAAATCCCGCGGCGGAGATGCGCGACACCCCCTATCAGCCTGCCGCACTGGCGTACGAGGCACAGCGTGACCGCCCCGGCCGGCAGGTCCAGTGAGTGAACGGGAAGATGCGATGAGAGTGCAAGTGGAAGCCGATCGGGAGTTCTGGCGCGGTCAGCTCGTGGCCGGTGGGTTCACCGCGCTGCCGCGGTGGACGCCCCATCCGGTGGCGGGCGTCGCCGACCACGAGACGACGGTCCCGGAGGACGTCGCGGGACCGTTGCGCGGGCTGGCGCAGGACCTGGCGGTACCGCTCGACTCGGTGCTGCTGGCCGCGCACGCCAAGGTGCTCGCCGCGCTGTCCGGTGAGCGCGAGGTCGTGTCCGGCTACGTCCCCGTCGACGGCGGCCGGCCGTTGCCCTGCCGGCTGACGACCGAACCCTCGACGTGGCGGACGCTGCTGCTGAACGCCCATCGGGCCGCGTCGGAGCTGCTGTCGCACAAGGACTTCCCGGTCGACGAGCTCAGGCGCGAACTGGGCCTGACCGAACCGCCCTTCGAGGCCGTGTTCGATCCGGGCGGTGTGGGCGGTGACCTGGCCGAGGACACCGTGTTGTGGGTCGGGTTCTCGTGGCGGGACGACCGGCTCGTGCTGCGGCTGCGGTACCGGACCGACGTACTCGACGCGGACTGCGCTGCCCGGATCGCCGGTTACCACCTCACCGCGCTCGCCCGGATCGCCGTCGGTCCGGATGCCGAGCACGGACGGCAGATCCTGCTCTCCGCCGAGGAACTCCACTTCCAGCTCGAAGGGCTCGCCGGACCCCACCGGGACCTGCCGGACCGCCGGATGCACGAGTTGTTCGAACAGAGGGTGCGGGAACACCCGGACGCCGTCGCCGCCGTACACGGTGAACGGCGGTGGACCTACCGAGAGCTCAACGCCCGGGCCAACCGGCTGGCACGCGCGCTGCTGGCGCGGGGGCTGCGCCGGGAGGGCGTGGTCGCGGTGGTGACCGAACGCAACCTGGACTGGCCGGCCGCCGTGCTGGCGGTCTTCAAGGCCGGGGGCGTGTACCTGCCCATCGAGCCGCATTTCCCGGCCGGCCGCATCGCCACCACGCTCACTCGCGCCGAGTGCGCCTTCGTGCTGACCGAACACGGCAGCACCACCACCCTCGACCAGGCCCTGGAGTCCCTGCCCGGGATCGGGAAGGTCTTCATCGACGCGGCCTACGCGGAGGACCACGCCGACGACGATCCGGGCGTGCCCGTCGCACCGGACCAACTCGCCTACATCTACTTCACGTCCGGCTCCACGGGTGAGCCGAAGGGCGCGATGTGCGAGCACGCGGGGATGCTCAACCACCTCTACGCCAAGATCGACGACCTGGGGCTCGGCGAGGGACAGGTGGTCGCGCAGACCGCGCCCCAGTGCTTCGACATCTCGCTGTGGCAACTGGTGTCCGGACTCCTGGTCGGCGGGCGGACCCTGCTGGTGGAGCAGGAGGTGATCCTGGACGTCCAGCGGTTCGTCGACAAGATCGTCGAAGGCCGGGTCGCCGTCCTCCAAGTCGTGCCCTCGTACCTGGACGTCGTCGTGTCCTGTCTGCGGCAGCGCCCCCGCGAACTGCCGGACCTGCGATGCGTGTCGGTCACCGGCGAGGCGTTGAAGAAGGAGCTCACGGAGCGCTGGTTCGCCGTCCAGCCCGGGATCAAGCTGGTCAACGCCTACGGGCTGACCGAGACCTCGGACGACACCAACCACGAGGTCATGGACCGGGCTCCGGACCGCATCCTGCTCGGCCGCGCGGTCAACAACGTGCGCGTCTACGTCGTCGACGAGCACCTCACCCCGGTACCGCTCGGCGCCCCCGGCCTGATCGTGTTCTCCGGCGTCTGCGTCGGCCGCGGCTACATCAACGACCCCGAGCGCACCCGGCAGGCCTATCTGACCGATCCGCACCGTGAGGGCGCCCGGCTCTACCGGGGCGGCGACTACGGCCGCTGGCAGCCCGGGGGCAAGCTGGAGTTCCTGGGCCGCCGGGACACCCAGGTCAAGATCCGTGGCTTCCGGATCGAGATCGGCGAGATCGAGAACACCCTGTTGCGGGTGCCGGGGGTGCGTGACGGCGCGGTGGTCGTCGCCGAGCGGGCCGACCAGAGCAAGCACCTGGTGGCGTTCTACTCGGGCCCGCGGGCCCTCGACGGCGACGTCCTGCCGGCCCGGCTCGGCGAGTCGCTGCCCGAGTACATGGTCCCGTCGGCCTTCCACTGGCGCGAACGCCTGCCGCTGACCGCCAACAGCAAGATCGACAGAAAGACCCTGCAGACGCTCGCCGGAGAACTCGGCGTCGTCCAGGACGACTACCAGGCGCCGAACACACCGACGGAACACCGGCTGGCGGCCGCGTGGGCGAAGGTGCTCGGCATTCCGCAGCACCAGATCGGACGGCGGGACCACTTCTTCGACCGGGGCGGCACCTCGTTGTCGGCGGTGAAGCTGGCGATCACCCTGGACCGTGCGGTGTCCCTCAAGGACGTCACCCGTCACCCGGTCCTCGCCGACCTGGCCGGGCTGGTCGACGGCAGGTCCGAGCGGCACCCCGGGCTGCTGCACCCGCTGTCGGAATCGGACGATGCGCGGGCCGGGGCCCTGGTGTGCTTCCCGTACGCCGGCGGCAACGCGGTGAACTTCCAGCCGCTGGCCAGGGCGCTGCCGGCCGACGGGCCCGCCGTCCACGCCGTCGAGCTGCCCGGTCACGACATGGCAGCCGGCAGTGAACCGTTCGCACCGATGACAGAAGTGGTCGAACAGGTCGTCGACGAGATCGTCCGACGAGGCCTGACCAGGGTCCTGCTGTGGGGCCACTCCTCGGGCGCCGCGCCGGCCGTGGAGACGGCCAGAAGGCTCCAGGAGCGCGGGGTGGACGTCCAGCGGGTGTTCCTCGGCGCGCAACTGCTCGGCGACGCCGCCCGGCGGCGCGCCGCGATCGACGAGCTGACGGAACTGAGCGACGCCGAGGTCGCCGCGAAGCTGAGCGCGGCCGGCGGGTACACCGAACTCGGTGAGCTGGACGCGCGGCACGCCGAGCACGTGGGTGCCGCCTACCGGCACGACTGCGTGTCCGCACACCGCTACTTCGCCGGCCTCCTGGACAACCCGCCGACGCCGAAGCTGTCCGCTCCGGTCACCGTGGTCGTCGCCGCCGACGACCCGAGCACGGCGGACCACCCGCACCGCTACCGCGACTGGCAGCTCCTGGCCGAACAGGTCGACCTGCACGAGCTCGCCGACGGCGGCCACTACTTCCCACGCACCCGTCCGGCCGAAGCGGCACAGGCCGTTCTGCGCGCCGCCGAACTGTTCGCTCCTTCCTGAGTGACAACTGACTCGTGACAACCGACGAGTGACCGACCGACGAGTGACTGACCGCCGAGTGACTGACCGAGTGACAACCGACTGAGTGGCTACGGAAAGGAAATCGAGATGTCGTCCACTTCCACGGCGTCGATGGTCGACGTGGAACTGCAGTCCGGCAGACCTCCGCTCCTGCGGGCCGAGGCCACCGGTGGCGCGGCGAGCTGGGCAGCCGGGCACCGGGACGCACTGCGCGCCGTCGTCGCCGAGCACGGCTGCGTCCTGGTCCGCGGCCTCGGGCTGCGCGACGCGGCCGAGACCGGTGCCGTCTTCTCGAAGCTCGCCACCGGTCTGATGACCGAGAAGGAGGTCTTCGCGCCCCGGCGGACCTACTCCGACGGCGTGTACTCCTCGACGAAGTGGCCGCCGAACCAGCCGATGTGCATGCACCACGAACTGAGCTACACGCTCGAGTTCCCCGGCCTGATGATGTTCGCCTGTCTGAGCGCGCCCACCGACGGAGGGGCGACCGCGGTCGCCGACTCGCCGACCGTGCTCGACGCGCTGCCCGCCGAGTTGACCGAACGCTTCGAGCGCGAGGGCTGGCTGCTCACTCGCAGCTACAACGACGAGATCGGGGCGTCCGTGGCCGAGGCGTTCGGCACCGAGGACCGTGGTGCCGTCGAGAGCTACTGCCGCGCCAACGCGATCGCGTTCGAGTGGCAGCCGGACGGTGGGCTGCGCACCCGACAGCGCCGCAGCGCCGTGGTGCGTCACCCGGTCACCGGCCGCCGCTGCTGGTTCAACCAGATCGCGTTCCTCAACGAGTGGACGATGGCCCCCGAGGTGCGTGAGTACCTGATGGACGTCTACGGGGCCGACGGACTGCCGTTCAACACCCGCTTCGGCAACGGCGACCCGATCGGCGAGGACGTCGTGGAACTGCTCAACAGCGTCTACGAGGCCCACACCGCACGCGAGCCGTGGCAGGCGGGCGACCTGATGCTCGTCGACAACATCCGCACCGCGCACAGCAGGGAGCCCTTCGAGGGACCACGCGAAGTGCTCGTCGCCCTGGCCGACCCGGTGCGTCTGACCGACTGCTCTCCGACCGTCGAGGTGACCGCGTCATGACCACCATCCGTTCCACCGCACCGGAGCCCGCGCCGGCCCCGCCGATCACCGTGCCGCCGTTCGCGGTGATCCCCGGTGCCCAGGTCCAGCGCGCGCTGCGCGGACGCGAGAAGCAGATCGTGGAGTTGGTCGAGGCCACCTACCGGGTGCACGGCGCCGGTGACTCGGTGAACCCGCCCTCGTACTTCCTGCGGTTCCCCGACCGCCCGTCCTCCCGGATCATCGCGCTGCCCGCCTCGATCGGCGGGGAGGTGCGGGTGGACGGCCTGAAGTGGATCTCCAGCTTCCCGGAGAACGTGAAGGCCGGTGTCCCGAGGGCCTCGGCCGTACTGATCCTGAACGACCATGACACCGGCTACCCGTTCGCCTGTCTGGAGAGCTCCATCATCAGCGCCACCAGGACGGCCGCGTCGGCCGCCGCGGCCGCCGACCGGCTCAGCCGCGACCGGCCGCGACCGACGCGGGTCGGCTTCTTCGGGGTGGGCCTGATCGCCCGGTACATCCACACGTTCCTGGTCGGCACCGGCTGGTCGTTCGACGAGATCGGTGTGCACGACCTGTCCACCGACAGCGCGGCGGGTTTCCGGTGCTACCTGGAGCAGTCGGGCGCCACCGGCCGGGTCACCGTGCACGACAACGCCGAGCAGTTGATCCGCAACAGCGACCTGGTGGTCTTCGCCACGGTCGCCGGGCAGCCGCACGTCAGTGATTTGTCTTGGTTCGATCACAATCCGGTGGTGCTGCATGTGTCGCTGCGCGACCTCGCGCCGGAGATCCTGCTCGCCTCGACCAACATCGTCGACGACGTCGAGCACTGCCTGAAGGCCGACACCTCGCCGCATCTGGCCGAGCAGCTCACGGGCAACCGGGACTTCGTGCACGGCACGTTGGACGACGTGATGGCCGGGCGGGTGACCGTGCCGGCGGACCGGCCGGTGGTGTTCTCGCCCTTCGGCCTCGGGGTGCTCGACCTCGCGGTCGGCAAGTACGTCTACGACGAAGTGACCCGCTGCGGAGAGCTGCACGTCGTCGACGACTTCTTCCACGAACTGAGCCGGTACGGATGAGCCGGCCGCGAACCCGGGCCGCAGAAGACAGCGACCCCTGACGCAGGGCCCTGTCCGACTCGGATGGACACGGGCTCCCGCCCACAGAACCGAGAAGCCCGCCCACGGTCGGACGGACATTCCGAAAGTGCTCTGCTCCAGATTGAGGAGACCGTCGTGCCCGTCATTTCCGTTCCCCAGGCCTTCAACGAAGAGGATCTCTATGTCGACCTCCGGGCGATCATCGGGCATACGCTCTTCCTGAAGTGCGAGGGCTTCAACTTCGCCGGCTCCATCAAGATGAAGGCCGCCCTCGAGATGGTGGAGGCCGCCGAGCGGGACGGAGTTCTGAAGCCGGATTCGATCCTGGTCGAGTCCTCGTCCGGGAACCTCGGCGTGGCGTTGAGCATGATCGCGGCGAGCAAGGGTTACCGGTTCCTGTGCGTGACGGACTCCCGCGGCAACCTGTCGACCAGGATGATGATGGAGGCCCTGGGCAGCCAGGTGCACATGATCGCCGGTCAGCAGGAGAGCAACGGCGGCTATCTCGGCGCGCGGATCGAGTACGTGCGTGCGCTGTGCGCCTCCGACCCCCGGTACGTGTGGCTCAGCCAGTACACCAATCCGAGCAACTGGAAGGCGCACTACCGCAGGACGGCGCCGGAGATCGCCCGTCAGTTCCCGCAGCTGGACGTGCTGTTCGTCGGGGCCGGCACCACCGGCACCCTGATGGGCTGCGCGCGCTTCTTCCGGGAGTGGCACCGGCCGGTGCGGGTCGTCGCGGTGGACAGCGTGGGCTCGGTGTCCTTCGGTGGGCCGCCCGGCCGCCGGATGATTCCCGGCCTCGGGATGAGCATGCGCCCGCCGTTGCTCGACGAGTCCTACGTGGACGAAGTGATACGGGTCGAGGAGAGAGACACCGTCCGTACCTGCCACCGGCTGGCCAGACGCGGATTCGTGTTCGGCGGCTCCACCGGCACGGTGGTCAGCGGCGCGACGGACTGGTTGAACCGGCACGACGCACGCGAACTCACCGCGGTGGCCATCGGTCCGGACCTCGGCGAGCGCTACCTCGACACCATCTACCAGGCCAGCTGGCTGCGGGATCTCTACGGCGACGACGTGCTCAACTCCCGCGAGATCGCCGCCGATTCCTGGGCGCCCTCCCCCACGCCACCGACACGGTGGGGCCGGGCGGTCGACCTCGAGAACGGCGAGCGCGGCAAAAAGCAACGCCCTCAGCTCCAGGACCGTAAGACCTAGGCCCGTCTTCCGGGTCGGGTCGCCTCGCGATGCGGCGTCCCATCGGTACCGGTGGGCGGCACCGGGCTTCGCGGCCCGGGCCGCCCACACCGGGGCGGCACTTCGACGAACTAGGCGGCCACGGGATCCGGTTGTCCGACCAGGGGCGGTATTGGAGTTACGGGAGCGAAATACTGATCACTGTTTTCGGTGACGTTGCCCACTATGCGGTGGGGACATCTAGGCAATTCCTACTTTGTCACCGAAAGTTGGGGACGGAAATCCCCACAGAAAGCAATCGCTCCCCATGCACCGTTCGTCCGACGTTCCCGTACAGCCCCACGCCGTCACCGTCGCCGAAGTGATCCCCGGTGATCTAATCGCCCTCTCCGAACAGGATGTGGCGAAGAACACCTGGTACGTGGTGATGCACACCCTGCCCGAAACCCCCCACACCATTCGCCTGACATTGCGACCGCCGCTCGGCGGAATTGATCACGACGAGGTATTCGAACGCGGCCACCAAGTGACCACGGCCAGCCGCCGAATGGATATCGGGGCAATTCCCGAGATCACCTCCACCGACCTCGATCCTGTGGAATTCCGGGACGGCGACCGCATCACCTCACTGCGCGCCGTGGACCCCCGGGCCGTCGAGGAGTCGTACACCCGTAGGTGGGGTCACTGGCACCGGGACCTGGACCGCCGGGCCGAGGCTCCCGTCCCCGACGAGGAACTGCGGGACTTGGCCGAACAGGCCTCACAAAGCGGACATGTCGTACGACATCACCCGCGCCCACGTCGGGCCGCCGAGGCGTACGCACCCCGCCGGGTCGTCGTCACCGGGCTCGGTGCCGTGACGCCGCTCGGTGTCGGGGTCGAGGAGCTGTGGCGGGGCCTGGTCGAGGGCCGGTGCGGGATAAGCGAGTTGGAGGGCGAGGAGTTCGCCGAACTGCCCGTGCGGATCGCGGGCAGCGTGCCCGTGGACCCCGTCGGGCTGCTGCCCCGGCCGCAGGCGCGGCGGATGAACCGGTCCGCCCAGTTCGCGGTGCTCGCCGCCCGGGAGGCCTGGCAGGACGCCGGGTTGGACCCGGCCGGCACCACGGAGAGCGGGCTGGCGCCCGAGCGGGTCGGCGTCTCGGTCGGGGCCATCCTCGGTGACGCCTCGGTGCTCGTCGGCGGCGACCGCAAGCTGCGGGACAAGGGCCCGCGCGCGGTCTCCCCGCTCACCACACCGATGACCGTGCCCTCGCAGGCCGCCTCCCAGGTGTCGCTGGTGCTGCACATCACCGGCGAGGCCCGCACCGTGACCAGCGCGTGCGCCTCCGGCACCGAGGCCATCGGACAGGCCATCGACCGGATCCGGTACGGCCGCGTGGACGTCGCCCTCGCCGGAGGTGCCGAAGCCGTCGTCACCCCCGCGATCATGGCCTCGTTCGCCGCCATGCGCGCGCTCTCCACCCACGAGCTCGGATCCACCAGCCCCTCCCGGCCGTTCGCCAGCGACCGCGACGGCTTCGTGAACGGCGAGGGCGCGGGCTTCCTGCTCCTGGAGGCCGAGGAGCACGCCCGGGCACGCGGCGCGCGCATCTACTGCGAGGCCGCGGGCTGGGGGCTGTCCGCCGACGCCCACCACATGGCCGCGCCCGACCCGTCCGGCAGCGGCGTGGCGCTGGCCCTGCGCCGGGCCGTCCACGACGCCGGTGCCCATGTCGTGGACGTCGTCCACGTCAACGCCCATGCCACCGCCACCGTCGACGGCGACCTCGCCGAGGCGAGCGCGCTGCGCGCCGTGCTCGGCGGGAGCGTGCCCGTGACCGCGTTGAAGGGCCACCTCGGCCATCTCCAGGGAGCCGCCGGCGGTGTGGAGGCCGTCGCCACGGTGCTCACCCTCCACCACGGCCTCATTCCGCCCACCATCGGCTGCGACGACCAGGACGACGCGATCGACCTGGACGTGGTGACCAAGAACCCCCGCCGGCTGCCCGCGCTCGGCGACCTCGCCCTGAGCAACTCGTTCGGGTTCGGCGGGCACAATGCGGTGCTCGCCCTGCGGCGTACGGGGTGAGCCGTACGAGGTGACGGGGCCCCGGGTCCCGTGGGTGCCCCGGGGCGGTCAGGCCGAGGCGCGCCCCCGCGCGGTGGCCTTCTTCGCGGCCGTCTTCTTCCCCGTCGCCTTCTTGGCGGTCGCCTTCTTGGCCGCCGTCTTCTTCGCGGTGGACTTGGTGGCCGCCGTCTTGCCGGCCGCCTGGCCCGTCGACTTCGCCGTGGACTTCGCGGCCGTCTTCTTCGGCGCCGTCTTCTTCGCGGTCGACGTGGACTTCTTCCCGCCGACCTCCTTGGGCGCCGTACGGGCCGACCTGCGGGAGGGCAGCGCGGTGACCTCTGCGGATCCGCCGGTCCGCGCCCCGGTCTCCTCGCCCGTCTCCTCACCCCGGGACACCTTGGCCGCGCGCACGCTCTTCTCCAGGGCGGCCATCAGGTCGAGCACCTTGCCGCCGGCCCGCTCCCCGGCGGGGGGCGCGGCCGGGAGTTCACCGGAGGCCTTGGCGGCGACGAGTTCCTCGACGGCCTCGCGGTAGTCGTCGTGCAGTTCGGTGAGCTCGACCTCACCGAGGGTGTCCATGAGGGCGTCGGCCAGGTCGAGTTCCTTGTCCCGTACGGTCACGGTCGCGTCCGGGGCGACCTCCTGGGTGGACCGGATCTCGTCCGGCCACAGCAGCCCGTGCATGGCGATCACGTCGTCCACCACACGCAGCATGCCGAGCCGCTCCCGCCCGCGCAGCGCGAACTTCGCGACGGCGACCTTCTGGCTGCGCTTGAGCGCCTCGCGCAGCAGGACGTACGGCTTGGTGGCGGGGACGCCGTTCGCGGCCAGGTAGTACGCCGTGTCCATCTGGAGCGGGTCGATCCGCTCGGCCGGTACGAAGGCCACGATCTCGATCGTCCTCGCGGTGGGGATCGGCAGCGCGGCCAGCTCCTCGTCCGTGATCGTGATCAGCGTGCCGTCCGCGTCCTCGTACGCCTTGCCGATCTCACCGGTGGTGACCTCGCGGTCCTCCAGTTCGCAGAACTTGCGGTACCGGATGCGGCCGCCGTCGTCCAGGTGGACCTGGCGGAAGGAGATCGAGTGGCTCTCCGTCGCGTTCACGACCTTGATCGGGATGCTGACCAGGCCGAAGGAGATGGCGCCGTTCCAGATGGATCGCACGTGCGGCACCCTTCCTGGTGGTTCCTGCTGACGCGGGCTCGCGGGATGCGGTTGAAAGCCAGGCTAGACGGGTGTGCGCGACCTCACATCCGCACGGGAGCGGCGGGGCGATCTGGGCGCTTTGATGGCTGTTTCATGCGACTCTCGTCGTATGACGCCGATCACGGAAGTGGAGGGGCGGCGGCTCGCGCTCACCAATCTGGACAAGGTGCTGTACCCCGCGACGGGTTTCACCAAGGGTGAGGTCCTGCACTACTACGCGACGGTCGCGGAACCCCTGCTGGCGCACCTCCACGGCCGGCCGGTCTCCTTCCTCCGCTACCCCGACGGGCCGGACGGACAGGTCTTCTTCACCAAGAACGTGCCGCCCGGCACACCCGACTGGGTCCGGACCGCCGAGGTCCCCCGGACGGAGGGCCCCGCCCGGATGGTCCTGGTCCAGGACCTCCCCTCGCTGATGTGGGCGGCGAACCTCGTCACCGAGTTCCACACGCCGCAGTGGCAGGTGGACGCGCCCGGTCTGGCCGACCGGCTCGTGTTCGACCTCGACCCGGGGGCGCCGGCGACGGTCGTCGAGTGCTGCGAGGTCGCGTTGTGGCTGCGGGAGCGGCTGGCTGCGGACGGGATCGAGGCGTACGCGAAGACGTCCGGGTCGAAGGGGCTGCATCTGCTGGCGACGGTGGTGCGGATGCCGTCCTCGGATGTCAGCGCGTATGCGAAGGAGCTGGCCGTGGAGGCGGAGCGGGCGTTGCCGGCGCTCGTCACACACCGGATGACCAAGAGTCTGCGGCCCGGGAAGGTGTTCGTCGACCACAGTCAGAACGCCGCGCGGAAGACCACGGCCACGCCGTACACGTTGCGTGCGCGGTCCGCGCCCACCGTGTCCGCCCCCGTCACCTGGGACGAGGTCGCGTCCTGCGGCGACCCGTCCCGGCTCGTGTTCCACGCCGACGACATCGCTCCGCGCCTGCGCCGACACGGCGACCTGCTCTCCCCCCTCCTCACCCCGTCCCCCTGACCGACCAGCCCCTCGCCCCCGCCGCCCCTACCCGTCCCATCCCAGGGGCTCCGCCCCTTCCACCCCGCCAAGGGGCGCTGCGCCCCCTGGACCCCCGCAGGGCGTCTTCAGGAGCGCGGGGAACTGCGCGACCTGCCCCTCACCCGCCCGCAGCCGAACGCATACCGGCGGACAGGGATCCGGGGTCTACGGGGTCATGTTCGTAGCCATGTGTGGCGGTCGCGGGCCATCGCGTGGAGTGCCTCCACGTCCGCCGGCTTCAGGACACCCCCGAGGCCGGCCAACGAGGACAGGTCGGTGTCCTGGAGGACGCGGACCTCACGGAGGGGGGCGAGAACATCGAGGTCGGCGGGGCCGGCCACGGCCAGGACGGCGTGGACCTCGGCGGTCAGCGCATACGAGGCCCGGTCGGCGTCGGCACGAACCCGGCGCAGAAGCGGATACGGCTCCCGGCGGCCGACGGTGACCATGGGGTCGGCGACGAGAACCCGCTGCTTGCGGGCGTACAGGGAGCGCAGGGCGAAGATGCCACCGGGACCGATCAGCAAGTGGTGGACACGGTCGCCGCCGGGGAGCGGGATGGAGTGGAGGGTGTGCCAGCCCGCGTCCTCCAGATGGTCCAGTGCCTCCCCGACCGCCTGCTCGGCGGCGAGCGCACGGCGTCGCGGGTCGGGCCGCAGGCGGCGCGCCGGTCCCGGGTCGCGGTCGAGGTCGATCATCAGCGCCTCGCCGGGCCGGTTCGGCGCGAGGTCGTCGTCCGGGTGGAGGGTCAGCCGGGCCAGTTCCGCGGGGGTCGGGACCGGTGGGGGCCCCACCGTCACAGGGCCGGTCAGGAACGGGCCGAGCGCGTCGAGCACGTCCTCCCGCCGCTCCTCGCTGAGCAGATTGACGCGGGCTGCCTCACGGTCGTACCAGGCGACGTTCCTCCCGTCGGTCAGGCACACGTACAGGCGCTCCTGCCCGTGGCGCCAGGTCGGTATGACGCGCAGTCCGTTCATGCACCATCACCCCATGACCATGGGAACAGGCGGGGTGCTCCAGGGGCAAGAACCCGGTTACCTTTGTGAGCAGTTGGGGGAGTTGTGGGAGGCGCTGTTGCGGACTCGCAGAAAGCAACCCGATGTGCCCGCTCCGGACAGCCCGTGGAGCGAGATCGTGCCTGGCCTGTGGATGGGCGGGCACGCGTTCGCGGGGCGTACCGGCGAGCCGGAATTCGCGGTCGTGAGGGATGAGTTCGACCTGGTCCTGACGCTGCTGCGGCTGCCGGGGCACGGCCCCGACCCGGGCGTCGAGCACCACGTGTGGCCGATTCCGGACGGTCCCCTGGACGGGACACAGCTCGCGGGGGTGATCCGGCTCGCGCGGGCCGCGGACGACGCGCTGGAGGAGGGACGCCGGGTCCTGGTCCGCTGCTATCACGGCTACAACCGCTCGGGGCTCGTGATCGCGCACGCGCTGGTCCTCGCGGGACACAGCTCCGACGAGGCGATCCGGCTGATCCGGAGCCGCCGCTCGCCCTGGGCCCTGCACAACGAACTGTTCGTGGAGTACCTGCGCGCCGGTCTGCCCACGGCCCGCCTCCTGGAGGAGCTGGCGGAGTAGCCCCCCTCCTGCGTCGCCCGCACGTCCGGTACCCCACGGCCTCACACCTCTCACCAGCCCCACCCGCGAACAAAAAGGACTTCCCTACGAATATGGTGTAGGCCGTCGGTTTCGTCGATTTCACGCCGACCTCGCGCACCGAGCCGTCCCCCTGGCCCCGGATCGAGGCCGGCCCGGACGCAGGAGAGCAGTGACCCCCACCCGGCCCAGCCGCCTCGTGCTCGCAGCCCTCGTCGCCCTGCTGGCGGCGGCCGTGGCGGGCTGTGGCGACTCCGGTGCCCTGCGGGGCGCGGGGGCGACGCCCACCGCCGTCGGCCCGGCCCGGCTCTGGCCCGAGCTGCCACCCGCGTCGACGGCCGCCCTCGACTACGGCGAGGCGGACACCGAGACGGTCACGGGCATCACGGCGCCGGGCGACGACATCCACAAGGTGGACCCGATCGCCGTGTTCCGTGCCGAGGTCGGCCGCCACCCGGACGAGTACAGCGCCGTCCACGCCCCGTACCGTGAGACGGCCCAGCAGCTCAAGTACTGCACCGGCAAGGACACGCTCGGCGGGAAGTGCCCGATCCTCCAGGCGTACTACCGCGATCTCACGGGTGACCGGAAGGACGATCTGCTGCTCGGCATCCGCTTTCCGCAGAATCAGCTGGCGGTGCGTGTGTACACCTTCGAGCACCACAAGCTGGTCCAGATCATGGGCACCGCGGACAGCACGATCAGCGTCGAGGTCGCGGGCCGCGACGTGATCATCCGCTCGCCCTCGACCCTGCCGGGCTACGAGTACCGCACGGTGTGGACCTGGGACCCGCACCAGCACGCGATGCTGGCGACCCGGGACGAGATCCTCCGCGTGGGCACGCCCAGGCCCACCAGGCGCGGCACCGTCGCACCCGTCCCCTCGGCACCCCCCGCCCCGCCGGTCTCGCCCTCAGCCTCTCCCGCGGCCTCGCCGTCGGCCTCCCCCTCCGCCACCCCCACACCGTCGACCGCCGCGAGCGCCCCATGAGGCTGCCCCCGAGCCGCCTCCGGCCGCCCCGCCGTCTCCCCCACTGGGCCGCCACCCTCACCTGGAAGGCCGCCGCCTTCATCACGGTGATGTGCTGCGGTCTCGCCGCTCTGCTCGGCGTGCTCGTGCATGTCTCGGTGACCAACCAGACCGTCGGAGAGGCCCGCGGCCGGGCGCTCGACCGGCTGGCGGAGGTGACGGCGGACTACGAGGCGGGCGACCGGCTGCCGCCGGGCGCGGGGGTGGATCTCCCGGGGCTGCCGGCGCCGCTGCGCGAGCTGGCGACGGACGGGCACCGCGGCACGATGGTCGGGGACAACGACCCGCACCCCACCATGTGGGCGGCCGGACCCGCGAGCGGCGGCCGGGCGCTCGCCGTGCAGTTCGACTACTCGCAGGGCGCGCACGCCATCGACGCCCTGGACCGGTCGATCGTGTGGTCCTCGGCCCTGGCGATCGGCGCGACGCTGCTGGTGGGGGTGTTCGCGGTGACGCGGGTGACCCGTCGGCTGCACGCGACGGCACAGGTGGCCCGGCGGATCAGCGCGGGCGACCTGGACGCGCGCGTCAACGATCCCCGTACGGCCGTGGACCCCCGTACGCGGTACCCGGCGGGCCCCCAGGACGAGGTGGCCGCGGTCGCCGGGGCCCTCGACACGATGGCGTCCTCGCTGCAGAGCAAGCTGATGAGCGAGCAGCGCTTCACCGCGGACGTGGCGCACGAGCTGCGCACCCCGCTGACCGGGCTGCACGCGGCGGCGGAGCTGCTGCCGCCGGGCCGGCCGACGGAGCTGGTCCGCGACCGGGTGGCCACGCTGCGGACGCTCACCGAGGACCTGCTGGAGATCTCCCGGCTGGACGCCGGGCGGGAGCTGCTGGAGCTGGACTCGGAGCCGCTGGCCCCGCTGGCCGAGCGGGTGGTGCGGGCGTCGGGCACCGAGACCGAGGTGCGGGTCGTGCGTGACGCCCGGGTGGAGACCGACCGGCGCCGTCTGGAGCGGGTGCTCGGCAATCTGGTGGCCAACGCGCACAAGCACGGGGCGGGCCCGGTGGTGCTGGCCGTCGACGGCCCGGTGGTGACGGTGCGGGACCACGGCGACGGCTATCCGGAGTACCTGCTGGAGCACGGGCCGCAGCGGTTCCGTACGGAGGGCGGTTCGAAGGGACATGGGCTGGGGCTGACGATCGCGCTCGGCCAGGCGGAGGTGCTGGGCGCGCGGCTGGTCTTCGCCAACGCTCCCGAGGGCGGTGCGATCGCGACGCTGACGCTTCCTCAGGACGAGCGGGGCGCGCCCGGACCGAGCGGCGGGGAAGGGCCGACCGGGGCACGCTGAGCGTCCTCGCGTCCCCGATGGCGCAGTGCGGCCTGCGCATGTCCCAGCCCACTCCTAATGTGGCGATCAGTCAGATAAGTCACATTTCCGGAGGAGCCCCCATGTCCCTGCGCCACACCCTTGCCCGCACCGGGATGGTGCTCGCCGCCGGCACGCTCATCGCGGCCGCGGGCGCCGGACCCGCCCTCGCCGCCGGCAAGCCCACCGCGATCGCGGGCACCGGACCCGGCATCGCCGACGACTCCGGGAGCTCCATCCGCGAGTGGGACAACCTCGACTGGGACAACGGCGACGACCCCTACTTCGACGACGACGGTCTGGGCGACGACCGCTTCGGCGACCCGTACGACGACGGATGGTTCGACGACCACCGCCGCTTCGAGGGCCGGATCATCTCCCGCGACGGCCTCGCGCTGCACAACCGGCCCGACCGTCGCAGCCGGATCATCCGTATCGCGCCGTTCCGCGAGCGGGTCCACATCTACTGCAAGACCAGGGGCGAGCGCGTCGGCGGCAACCCGATCTGGTACCTGATCACCGACGGCACCTGGTCCTGGGGCTCGGCGCAGCACATCGACAACATCGGCCCGTCCCCGCGCTGGTGCTGACGCCGGGTCGCGTCCACCGGATCGGCCTGTTTGTCACCACCTAACGGGACATCAGGTTCACTGCTTGCTACGTTCCGGACATGATTCAGCCCGGAATGCCCGGAATTCCCGGTACGCGGGGAACGACCGTGGCAGCGGACCCGCCCACCCCAGCTGTCCGCCTGCCCCGGCGCCGTGGCATCGAGTTCACCCTGATCGTCATGGCCGTACTGCTGTCCGTGTTCGGCTACTGCGCGGTCGGATACGCACGGCACGGCACCCTCCCGCCCGGCGCCGCGGTCTACGGCGCCGGGCTCGGCGTGCTCGCACTCCTCGCGCATCTCGCGGTGCGGCTGCGGGCGCCGTACGCCGATCCGCTGCTGCTGCCCATCGCCGTCCTGCTCAACGGCCTGGGCCTGGTGCTGATCTACCGCCTGGACCTGGAGACCCCGGGCGACCGGGCCGCCCCCGTCCAGCTCATCTGGTCGACGCTCGGCGTCGCGCTCTTCATCGCGGTCGTCCTCTTCCTGCGCGACCATCGCGTCCTGCAGCGCTACACCTACGTCTCGGTCGTCACGGCGCTCGGCCTGCTGGTCCTGCCCATCCTCTTCCCCGCCGTGAACGGCGCCCGGATCTGGATCCGGATCGCCGGGTTCTCCATCCAGCCGGGCGAGTTCGCGAAGATGCTGCTCGCGGTCTTCTTCGCCGGCTACCTCGCGGCCAACCGCAACGCGCTCGCCTACGCGGGCCGCCCCGTCTGGCGGTTCAAGCGGCTCCAGCTGCCCACCGGCCGGGTCCTCGGCCCGATCGTCGCGATCTGGCTGCTGAGCGTGCTGGTCCTGGTCCTGGAGCGGGACCTCGGCACCTCGCTGCTGTTCTTCGGGCTCTTCGTGATCATGCTGTACGTCGCCACCGGCCGCACCGGCTGGATCGCCGTGGGCCTGCTGCTCGCCTCTGTGGGCGCGGTGGCCGTCGGCTGGCTGGAACCGCACGTCCACAGCCGGGTGCAGGACTGGCTGCACCCCTTCGCGACGATCGAGGCGGGCCAGGGGCCGAACCAGCTCGCCCAGTCCCTGTTCGCGTTCGCCGCGGGCGGGATGCTGGGCACCGGCCTCGGGCTCGGTCACTCCATCCTCATCGGATTCGCCGTCAAGTCGGACTTCATCCTGGCCACCGCGGGCGAGGAACTGGGCCTCTTCGGACTCTGCGCGATCTTCCTTCTCTACGGCCTCCTCGTGGAACGCGGCTACCGCGCCGGCCTCGCCCTGCGCGACCCCTTCGGACGGCTCCTCGCCATCGGCCTCGCCTCGATCGTGGCGCTCCAGGTCTTCGTGATCGCGGGCGGTGTGACCGGTCTGATCCCGCTGACGGGGATGGCGATGCCGTTCCTCGCCCAGGGCGGCTCCTCCGTCGTCACCAACTGGATCATCGTCGCGCTGCTGATCCACGTCAGTGACTCGGCGCGCAGCCAGTACGACGGGACGGCGGCGCCATGACCAAGTACATCCGCCGGGCCGCCGCTCTCTGTGCCGTGCTGCTGGTGGCCCTCTTCGTCAACGCCACCCGCATCCAGGTCTTCCAGGCCGGGGCGTACGACGACAACCCGGCCAACCGCCGTCAGACGATCGCCCGTTACGGCCAGCCGCGCGGTGACATCCTCGTCGGCGGCCGGCCGGTCACCGGCTCCAGGGACAGCGGCCAGCAGCTCCGCTACGAACGGACCTACACAGACGGCCCGTTGTACGCGCCCGTGACCGGCTTCGCCTCGCAGGTGTACGGGACGACGTTCCTGGAGAACTCCGAGGACGGCATCCTCTCCGGCAGCGACCCGCTGCTCTCTCCGTTCCCCCTGTGGAACGACGCCACCCGCGCCCAGAACCCCGCCGGCAAGGTGGTCACGACGATCAACCCCGCCGCACAGCGCGCGGCGTACCAGGGTCTCGGTTCCCGGCGCGGGGCGGTGGCCGCCGTCGAGCCGTCCACCGGCAGGATCCTCGCACTGGTCTCCACCCCGTCGTACGACCCCGGTGAGCTGTCCGGGACGGGCAGGGCGGTCAAGCACGCCTGGGAGCGGCTGAACGGGGCGGCGGACAAGCCGATGCTCAACCGGGCGATCCGGCAGACCTATCCGCCCGGGTCGACGTTCAAGGTGGTGACGGCCGCGGCGGCCCTCGACGCGGGGGTGGTGACGGGCCTCGACACGTCGACCACCTCCCCGGACCCGTACCGGCTGCCCGGCACCACGACCCGGCTGACGAACGAGCTCGAGGGCTGCGAGGACGCCTCGCTGCGGTACGCCTTCGAGTGGTCCTGCAACACGGTCTTCGCCAAGCTGGGCGTGGACGTGGGGCTGAGCGACATGACCCGCACGGCGGAGGACTTCGGTTTCAACGACCGTCTGCGGATCCCCTTCTCCGTCGCCCCCAGCAACTTCGACACGACACTCGACAAGGCGCAGCTCGCGCTCTCCTCCATCGGTCAGTTCAACACCCGTGCCACTCCCCTCCAGATGGCGATGATCTCGGCGGCCGTCGCGGGCGGCGGGTCCGTCAGAACGCCCTATCTGGTGGAGAAGACGACCACCCGCAGCGACAGCATGGTGTCGACGACCGGTCCCCGCACGCTCCACCAGGCGATGAACCCGGCGACGGCCATGCGGATGCGCGAGCTGATGACAGACGTGGTGACGGAGGGCACCGGCGCCAACGCCGCGATTCCCGGTGCGACGGTCGGCGGCAAGACCGGGACCGCCCAGCACGGCATCGACAACCTGGGGACGCCGTACGCCTGGTTCATCTCCTGGGCCCAGGCGGACGGCACGATGGAGCCCGCGGTGGCGGTCGCGGTCGTCGTCGAGGACGCGGCGGCCGACCGCGGGGACATCAGCGGGGGCGGGGACGCGGCGCCGATCGCGAAGGCGGTGATGAAGGCGGTACTCGGGTTCTGAGACGGGAGCCGGGGCCGCCCGTCGGGAATAAGCGGCCCCGCCTGAACGGACGTACCGATACGGGCGTATTTATGGGGAGGGGAACCCACCCACGAGATTCCAGCCCGTGCCCTGCCGGAGGTACCTCGCCCGTGAGCATCACCAAAGCGGCCCCGCCCGGGGCCGACCACCGCGACGCGGACGCACCGGACGGTCCACGAAAGCAGGCGGCCGCACCGGGCGGCCCAAGGGAACAGGCGGGCGCGTCCCAGGGCTGGCAGTTCAACTCGCCGCTCGTCCTGGTCATGCTGCTGCTCGTCCTGGTGGTGGCGCAGGGACCGATCCGCCGGGCGCTGTCGACGCCGGTGATGCAGAGCTGGATGACCGTGTTCGTCGCGGTGGTCTGCCAGGCGCTGCCCTTCCTCGTCCTCGGTGTGCTGCTGTCGGCGGCCATCGCGGTGTTCGTGCCGCCGGCGTTCTTCGCCCGGGCGCTGCCGAAGCGGCCCGCGCTGGCCGTGCCGGTCGCCGGGATGGCCGGCGCGGTGCTGCCCGGCTGCGAGTGCGCGTCGGTGCCGGTGGCGGGGGCGCTGGTACGGCGGGGGGTCACGCCCGCGGCGGCGCTGGCGTTCCTGCTGTCGGCGCCCGCGATCAACCCGATCGTGCTGACGGCCACCGCCGTCGCGTTCCCCCGCAACCCCGAGATGGTCGTCGCCCGGTTCGTGGCGAGTCTGCTCGTGGCCTGCGTGATGGGGTGGCTGTGGCAGCGGCTGGGGCGGGCGGACTGGATGCGTCCGCCGGCCCGGCCCTCGCACGAGGGGCTCGGCAAGGGTGCCGCGTTCTGGGGTTCCGTACGGCACGACGTGATGCACGCCGGCGGGTTCCTCGTCATCGGGGCGATGGCGGCGGCCACGCTGAAGGCCGTCGTACCGGCGACCTGGCTGCACGCCGCGGCCGCCAACCCGGTGGTGGCGATCCTCGCCCTCGCGGTCCTCGCCGTGCTGCTCTCCATCTGCTCCGAGGCCGACGCGTTCGTCGTCTCCTCGCTGACCCAGTTCTCGCTGACCGCGCGGCTGGCCTTCCTCGTGGTGGGACCGATGATCGACCTGAAACTCTTCGCCATGCAGGCGGGCACGTTCGGCCGCGGGTTCGCCCTGCGGTTCGCGCCCGCCACCTTCGCCCTGGCCATCGTCGGCTCGGTCCTCGTCGGGACGGTGCTGCTGTGAACCGGCAGGCACAGGCGGCGGTCCTGTTCCTCGTCGGCGCGGCGGTCCTGCACGCCGGGCTCACCGACCTCTACCTGCGGTACGTCAAGGCGGGGTTGCGGCCGTTGCTGCTGGCGGCCGGGGTCGTGCTGATCGTGGCGGCGGTGGCGACGGTCTGGTACGAGCGGCGGGGTGGGAGTGAGAGTGAAGGCGGCGACGGGCACGGGCACGTCCACCGCGAACCCCGTGTCGCCTGGCTCCTCGTCCTCCCCCTCCTCGCCCTGATCCTGGTCTCCCCGCCCGCGCTGGGCTCCTACAGCGCCATGCACGCCGGTACGGCCCTGCAGGCGCCCCTCGCCTACCCGTCCCTGCCGGCCACCGACCCGCTCCCGCTCGGCGTCGTCGACTACGCGGGCCGCGCCGCCTACGACCACGGCCGCACCCTGGCCCACCGGCGGGTCGAAGTCACCGGCTTCGTCGCCCTCGCCAAGGACGGCACCCCGTACCTGGTCCGGATGGCCCTCAACTGCTGTGCCGCCGACGCCCAGCCGGTCAAGATCGGCCTGACCGGCCACATCCCGCCCGTCCTTCAGCCCGACACCTGGCTCCAGGTCACCGGCACCTACACCGCCAAGCAGACCAAGGACCCCGTCAACGACGGCCGCATCCCGTTCCTCGACGTCACCGCGGCCAAGCCGGTCCCGACCCCGCACGACCCGTACGACGAGAGCTGGAACAACTGAGGACGAGAGTGGCCTAGGAGGAGCCGGGTACCGCCTCGCGGCGGCTCAGCCAGTCCTCGGGCACGTGCCTCACTCCCGTACGGGCGCCCACGATGCCGCCCGTGATGGCGCAGGTCGTGTCGACGTCGCCGAAGCCCTCCGCCGTGGTCCACAGGGCCGAGGTCAGGTCGTCGGGGTGGCGGGCGGCACACCAGACGGCGAAGGGGACCGTGTCGTCGGCGCGGACGCGTTGGCCGTTGCCGAGGATGTCCGCGGCCTTCCAGGGCTCGGTGGTGAAGGGGAGGCTCGCGGCACGCCGCAGCCCCTCGCGGACGGCGCTGTCGGGCGTGGCCTCGACGACCGTGGCGATAATCAGGTCCCGACGAGTCGACAACGCCGCCGCGACGGCCACCGCCACCGCGCCCGCGATGCCCTCCGGGTGGGCGTGGGTCACCTCCGCCGACAGCGTCGCCTGTGCGATCACCCGGCGCAGGTCGCGCCGGAACCAGGCGCCCAGCGGAGCCACCCGCATGGCCGCGCCGTTGCCGAGGCTGCCCTCGCCGTCGAAGAGTCCGCGTGCCAGTTCCGCCCAGCGGTCCGGCTCCTGGAGAAGGCGCGGGAGCAGTTGGTGCATGCCATAGCCATAGCCCCGGGCCGGGTCGGCGTCGTAGCCGAGGGCGAAGGCCTGGGCCAGTTCCGGTTGCCGGATCTCGCCGTGTTCGTCGAGGACACGGACGATTCCGAGCGCCATCGCCGTGTCATCCGTCCAGTGCCACTCCGGTTCCTCGGGGGTGCGCCGGGCGCGGATCTCCTCGTACGCCTGGGGGCGGTCCCGGAAGAGGGGGAACCAGCGTTCGCCGAAGGCGTCACCCAGGGCCAGACCCTCCAGGCTGCGGCGGGCCAGGGCGCGTGGTGTGAAATGGGGGTTCGGGGCGGATGTCATGATGTGAGCATGCCGGTCCGAGTGGGCCGGCGCACGCGTGTTCGGGCAGGCCGTTTCTGGCGGTTCGTCCTACGAGTCCCCGCCCTTCTCGATCATCTCCTCCACCTCCGCCACCCGTTCCCTCTCCTCCGTCGCGAACCGCTCCGCGTCCAGCCGCTCGGCCACCTCCTCGTCCTGGGCCATCAGCAGATCGAGATTGGAGTCGCCCATCTCGAAGACGCCCATGTCCACGTACGCCTGCTGGAGGCGTTCGCCCCACAGGCCGATGTCCTTGACGCACGGGACGATGCGGCTGAAGAGCAACTGGCGGAAGAGGCGCAGGAATTCGGACTGTTCGCTGTATTCCTCGGCCTCGGCCTTCGGGATGCCGAAGTTCTCCAGGACCTCGACGCCGCGCAGCCGGTCCCGCATCAAGTAGCAGCCCTCGATGACGAATTCCTCGCGTTCGCGAAGTTCGGCGTCGGAGAGTTGCGTGTAGTAGTCACGCAGCGCCATCCGGCCGAAGGCGACATGGCGGGCCTCGTCCTGCATCACGTACGCGAGGATCTGCTTGGGGAGGGGCTTGTCGGTGGTGTCCCTGATCATGCCGAAGGCCGCCAGGGCCAGGCCCTCTATGAGGACCTGCATCCCGAGGTACGGCATGTCCCAGCGGGAGTCCCGGAGGGTGTCGCCGAGGAGGGACTGCAGGTTGTCGTTGATCGGGTAGAGCATCCCGATCTTCTCCTGCAGGAAGCGGGCGTAGATCTCGGCGTGACGGGCCTCGTCCATCGTCTGCGTGGCCGAGTAGAACTTGGCGTCGAGGTCGGGGACCGACTCGACGATGCGCGCCGCGCAGACCATGGCCCCCTGCTCACCGTGCAGGAACTGGCTGAACTGCCAGGACGCGTAGTGCTTGCGCAGCTCGCCCTTGTCCCGGTCGGTCATCTTCGCCCAGTGCGGGGTCCCGTAGAGGGTCATCGACTCGTCGGGGGTGCCGAGGGGGTCGTGGGGGTCGACCTCCAGGTTCCAGTCGATTCTCTTCTGGCCGTCCCACTGTTTGTCCTTGCCCTTCTGGTACAGGGCGAGGAGTCGGTCGCGGCCGTCGTCGTACTCCCAGCTGAAGCGTGCCGCCCCTGAGGCCGGTATCTGCCAGAGGGGGTCTCCCGGATCCTTGGCGTACAGCTCGTGCGTCGGCATACCTCGCAGGCTCACACGAGGTAGACGCGTCGTCAACAAGTCGCGCGCAAGGGATTGACGAGCTTGCTGACAAGCAGTCTCATAAGTCGTGACCGTCGGTAACTCCTGGAGTAATCCCGTACGACGAAGTGGGAACAGCCATGACGACCGTGACAGAAGTGGATGCGCTGCGCGACGCGCTCGGTCTGCTCAAGGACCGGGAGCAGGTCGCCGAGCGGCTGCTCGACTCCTCCGCCAAGCACTCCTTCGACCCGGACAAGGAACTGGACTGGGACGCACCCTTCGAGCAGGGCAAGTGGTTCTGGCCGCCGGAGCTGGTGTCGTTGTACGACACCCCGTTGTGGAAGCGGATGGGCGAGGAGCAGCGGGTTCTGCTCTCGCAGCACGAGGCCGCCGCTCTGGCTTCGCTGGGGATCTGGTTCGAGATCATTCTGATGCAGTTGTTGGTGCGGCACATCTACGACAAGGCGGCGACGAGCGCCCATGTGCGTTATGCGCTGACCGAGATAGAGGACGAGTGCCGGCACTCGAAGATGTTCGCCCGGCTGATCTCGCACGGTGGAACGCCGTACTACCCGGTGAGCCGGACGCATCTGAACCTGGGACGGGTCTTCAAGACCATCTCGACCACGCCCGGGTCCTTCACGGCGACTCTCCTCGGCGAGGAGATCCTCGACTGGATGCAGCGGCTGACCTTTCCGGACGAGCGGGTGCAGAGCCTGATACGGGGGGTCACGCGCATCCACGTGGTGGAGGAGGCACGGCACGTGCGGTACGCGCGGGAGGAGCTGCGGCGGCAGATGGTGACGGCGCCGCGGTGGTCGCAGGAGTTCACGCGGGTGACCTCGGGGGAGTTCGCCCGGGTCTTCTCCGTCGCCTTCGTCAATCCCGAGGTCTACACGAACGTCGGCCTCGACCGGCGGGAGGCCGTGGCGCAGGTGCGGGCGAGCGGGCACCGGTGGGAGGTCATGCAGACCGGGGCCAAGCGGCTGACCGACTTCCTGGACGACATCGGGGTGCTGCGGGGGGTCGGGCGGCGGCTGTGGAAGGCGTCGGGGTTGCTGGCCTGAGGGCGGGGCGTCTGCGGGACCGGGGGGGTGGGTCGCGGCTGCTACTGGGAAGGGGGCTCGTGTCCTGGCCGTTACGCTGCCGATATGACCTCGCAGGCTCCCACCCCCGCATACCGTCGGCTGAGTGTCGAGGAGCGGCGCTCGCAGCTCCTCGAAGCGGCGCTGTCCCTCTTCGCGCACCGGGCGCCCGAGGAGGTCTCGCTCGATGACGTGGCGGAGGCGGCGGGCGTGTCGCGGCCTCTCGTGTACCGGTACTTCCCGGGCGGCAAGCAACAGCTGTACGAGGCTGCCCTGCGGTCCGCCGCGGAGGATCTGGAGCACTGTTTCGCGGAGCCCCCCGAGGGACCGCTGAGCGAGCGGCTGGCCCGGGCTCTGGATCGGTACCTGGCGTTCGTGGACCAGCACGACGCCGGGTTCACCGCGTTGCTTCAGGGTGGCAGCGTCGTCGAGACCTCCAGGACGACGGCCATAGTGGACGGCGTGCGGCGGGCGGCGGCAGAGCACATTCTGGATCATCTGGGCGTGAAGGATCCGGGGCGACGGCTGCGGATGACCGTGCGGATGTGGATCACGGCGGTGGAGGGTGCCTCGCTGAGCTGGCTGGACGGGGGCAAGGAGCCGCCGTTGGACGAGCTGCGGGACTGGCTCGTGGAGCAGTTCGTGGCGATGCTCGTGGTCAGTGCCGGACGTGATCCGCAGACCGCCGCAGTGGTGCGGGCCGCGCTCGTCCTGGAGGAGCGGGATGGGGCCCTGGGCGGGCTGGCCCGTGCGGTTCTTCCGGTGATCGGTGATGCCGCTCGGCTGCTGTGACGCGTGCGTTTGTGACACTGGTGCCGTGAAGAGCGAAGACACCCCCTTCGAGGGCGGCCCGCTGGACGGGCGTGTGCTGCCCGTCCTGCTCGGTCTGACCGGACACCCGCCGAAGGTGTACCGGGTTCCGGTTCCGGATGCCGACGGCGGGCCGCCGACCGTGCTCGTCTACCGGCGGGTCCAGGCGCGGGTGAGCAGGCGACTGGGACTGCACCAGTCGTGGAAGTACGAGTACGACCCCTCCGGCGACGCGAGAAGCGGGCCCAAGTGGCCCTGGTCCAAGCCCGGCGGCAAGAGTGCGGGAGCCACGCCGGAGTCCCACGCCGACGAGTGAGATTCTTGGGCCGAACCGGTCAGTCGGCGCGCGCTCGGGATGCGCCTCCCCGATCCTGCCGGTGCGAGGTGGAGGTACCACCTCGGCACCGGAGGTGATGAAGTGTCAGGAAGGCTTGTACGTCTGGCTTGTACGGCCGCGATGGCGTCGGGGGTGCTGCTGGCCTCCGCGCCGGCGGTGGTGTCCGCGCCGGACCCCGGGGCTGAAAAGCGATCCGTGACTAGGCTGCTGACGGATCTTCAGCAGCTCTACCAGGACGCAGAGCGCGCCACCGAGACGTACAACGCCACCGCTGAGAAGCTGAAGAAACAGAAGGCCGAGGTCGCCCGCCTAGACGGGAACCTCGCCAAGGCCCGCCTCTCGCTGCACGACAGCCGCATGGCGGCGGGGCGGCTCGCCCGGCAGCAGTACCAGAACAGCGGCGAGATCTCGTCGTACGTACGGCTGCTGCTCGCCCGTGATCCGCAGCACGCCCTGGACGAGGGGCATGTGATCGGGCAGCTGGCGCACGAGCGGATCGAGACCGTCGACCGGCTGCAGGGAACGGAGCGCAGGACCGACGGTCTTGCGCGGAAGGCGCGCAAGGCGCTCGACGGTCAACTCGCTCTCGCCGAAAGGCAGAAGAAGGAGCGCGACGAGGTGCGGGGGCGGCTCAAGGACGTCGAGGTGCTGCTCGCCTCGCTCAGCTCCGGTCAGCTCGCCGAGCTCGCCCGGCTGGAGAAGTCGGGAGTCACCGAGGCGCAGCGGAAGTTCGTGGCGTCAGGGGCGCTCAGCAGTGCGCGGCCGCCCACGCGGGAGGGCGAGAAGGCGGTGCGGTACGCCGTGGAGCAGATCGGGAAGCCGTACGTGTGGGGGGCCGAGGGTCCCGGGGCGTACGACTGCTCGGGGCTCACTTCGCAGGCCTGGGGGCACGCCGGGCGGCCCATCCCCCGGACCAGCCAGGAACAATGGGCCCGGTTGCCCCACATTCCGCTGAGCGAGCTCCGCCCCGGGGATCTGGTGATCTACTTCCCCGAGGCCACCCATGTCGCCCTGTACCTGGGGGACGGCCTGGTCGTGCAGGCCCCGAGACCGGGAACCGACGTCAAGGTCTCCCCCATCGCCGCCAACCCGCTGCTCGGAGCCGTCCGCCCGGACCCGGACGGACAGCTCCTGCGGCACTACACACCGCCGAGGCTCGCATCCCGTTAGGGGCGCGCCCCCGAGGGGCGCGGGGAACTGCGCGACCAGCCACGGACTCCCCGCACCCGGAAGGACAGGCTCAGGCCCCCGTCACGGAAGCCAGATACGCCTCTGTCTTCTCCGGCTCATAGAAGAAGTTCTCGAAGTCCGCCGGGTCGTTGAACCCGTTGGCGAAACGATGCGCCACCGCCGGAATCTGCCCCCCGGCCCCGATCAGGTTGAGGACGTGCTCCGGCGGCACGCCCAGCATGGCGTTCGTCCACTTCGTCACGTGCTGGGCCGTGTCCCAGTACCGGTCGAACGCGGACCGCATCCACGCCTCGTCGAACTCCTTGTCCTCGTGTTCGAGGATCGCGCCGAGGTACGCCGCCGCGCACTTGGAGGCGGAGTTGGAGCCCTGGCCGGTGATCGGGTCGTTGGCGACGACCACGTCGGCGACGCCCAGGACCAGGCCGCCGCCCGGGAGGCGGCCGATCGGGTTGCGGACGGTGGGCGCGTAGCGTCCGGACAGCGTTCCGTTCGCGTCGGTGAGTTCGACCTTGGTGGCCCGGGCGTACTCCCACGGCACGAACTTCTCCATGAGTTCCAGGGTCAGGGAGAGATGTTCGGCGGGGTCCTTGATGCCGTTGAAGGCGTCGACCGGGCCACCGGGTATGCCCTCCCAGAAGAGGATGTCCGCGCGACCGGAGGTGGTGAGGGTCGGCATGACGAAGAGTTCACCGACGCCGGGGACCAGGTTGCAGCGCACCGCGTCGTAGTCGGGGTGCTCGGGGCGCGGGCCCAGACCGTGGACGTAGGCGACCGCGAGGGCGCGCTGCGGCTCCGCGTACGGAGAACGGGCCGCGTCCCGGCCGAACATGGAGACCAGCTCGCCCTTGCCGGCCGACACCAGGACCAGGTCGTACGTACGGGCGAAGTAGTCCAGGTCGGAGACCGCGGCACCGTGGATGACCAGCTGGCCGCCGCGCTGGGCGAAGGTCTCCATCCAGCCGGCCATCTTCACCCGCTGGTCGACCGACTGCGCGTAGCCGTCGAGGCGGCCCACCCAGTCGATCGCCCGCTGGGTCGGACCGGGGTCGTGCGAGCCGGGGGCGGCGACCGAGACGCCGAGTCCTTCGATCTTCGGGGCCTGGGACTCCCAGAAGTTCAGCTGGAGATCGCGCTCGTGCTGGAGTGCCGTGTGGAACATGCACTGCGTCGACATGACGCGCCCGGTGCGGATCTCGTCCGCCGTCCGGTTCGACATCAGGGTGACCTCGTACCCGTGCGACTGGAGGCCGAGGGCAAGCTGGAGTCCGGACTGACCGGCTCCGACGACGAGTATCTTCCGCATGCGCGTCCTAACTCCGTGTACGTCTTATTCGGGGCTCACGTCGAGCGCGTGCCCCACCAGCGCGAGCAGGGTCTCGACGACCGAGATCCGGCGCCTGGCATCCATGATCATGACAGGTATGTGTGAAGGCACCGTGAGGGCCTCGCGCACGTCGTCGGCGTCGAACCGCTCGCTGCCGTCGAAGTGGTTGACCGCGACGATGTACGGCAGTCCGCAGCTCTCGAAGTAGTCGAGCGCCGGGAAGCAGTCCTTGAGGCGGCGGGTGTCGGCGAGGACCACGGCGCCGATCGCGCCGCGCACCAGGTCGTCCCACATGAACCAGAACCGCTGCTGGCCCGGTGTGCCGAAGAGGTACAGGACCAGGTCGTCGTCGAGTGTGATGCGGCCGAAGTCCATGGCCACGGTCGTGGTCACTTTGTCCGGGGTGCCGGTGAGGTCGTCCGTCTCCTCGCTGGCCTGGGTCATCAGCGCCTCCGTCTGGAGGGGCGTGATCTCGGAGACCGCGGTCACCAGCGTGGTCTTGCCCACGCCGAAGCCGCCCGCCACCACGATCTTCGTCGCGATCGGGGCGCGGGTGCGGTCGGTCTGCCAGGCCTGGAGGTTCTCGTCGCACTCGGACAGCGGCACCGGGGCCAGAGGCATCGGGGCCGAGGCGGGAGAGGCCGTTCTCGGCGCGCCCTCAGAGACGACGGAGTCCATTCAGCACCCTTTCCAGCAGAGCGCGGTCCGGCTGTCCCGGGCCGTGACCTGTTCCGTACACACGGATCTTTCCCTGGTCCGCCAGGTCGCTCAGGAGGACGCGGACCACGCCCAGCGGCATCCTGAGCAGGGCGGCGATCTCGGCCACCGTACGCATCCGGCGGCAGAGTTCGACGATGGCCTGCATCTCGGGCATCACCCGGGTCGCGAGGGAGCCGTTGGTCAGCTCCTTGCGCTCCTCGGGGGCCTCGAGCGCCGCCACGAACGTCTCGACCAGCAGCACGTGCCCGAAGCGGGTACGGCCGCCGGTGAGCGAGTACGGGCGTACGCGGGCCGGTTTGCGGTCCCCGCCACGTATGGGGAGCTTGGGCGCGGAGGAAGAACTCACTGGGGACTCCCCGTCGGCTTGGCTTCGAGTGACTGGCGTAGCTCGCTGCGGAGTTCGGGCGTCAGGACGTGTCCGGCACGGCCGACGAAGAGCGCCATGTGGTACGCCACCACGCTCATGTCGCAGTCCGGGGCGCCGTGCACCCCGAGCAGCGAGCCGTCGCTGATCGACATGACGAAGAGGCTGCCCTCGTCCATCGCGACCATCGTCTGTTTCACTCCGCCCGCGTCCATCAGCTTGGCGGCACCGATGGTGAGGCTGCCGATGCCGGAGACGATGGTGGCGAGGTCGGCGGAGGATCCCTTGGGGCCGGTGGGACGCGCCTCCGCCCCGGTGCGGGCCTCCGCGTTCCTCCCGGGGTCGGAGGACAGCAGCAGCAGACCGTCGGAGGAGACGACCGCGACCGATTGGAGGCCCGGCACCTCCTCGACGAGGTTCGTCAGCAGCCAGTGCAGATTGCGGGCTTCACTGCTCAGGCCGAAGGTACTGGGCGCGGTCAACTGCTTGCCTCCTCGACTGTGCCCCCCGATGCGTCTACTGCGTCCTGCTGTCGCACCGCGTCCTGCGCTTGGTCCGGCGCGGTGTTTTGTGCGGGGTGGTGCGGGGTGGGCGTCTGGGCCGTCTGTTCGGCGATCTCGGCCTCCACGTCGCGACGGCCCTCCGTCGCGCCCCGGTGGAAGCCGCCGAGCCTGCGCCGCAGCGCCTCGGCGTCCACACCGCCGACGCGTGGCCGGGGAACCGGTGCGGGCGCCGAGATCTTCGGCGTCCGCTTGGGCAGTCCCTTGTCGGTGACCCGCTCCGGCTCCTCGTCCGACACCCGTTCATGGGAGTCGGGACCGATGGCGTAGGGGTCGGGAGTGCCGACGTAGGGGTCGGTGGTGGCCTGCGTGGGGAGGGCGACGTCCGGGGCGGGGGCCGGCCCGGACGCTGCGGGCTCGTCCGCCAGGGCACCCACCGGCTCGTCCGGCGGAACCAGCGGTGCCAGCAGCTCCATGGTGGTCTCGGAGAGCGTCGGCTCGGGGGCGTATGCCGCCTCCTGCGCGGCGGCGTCCGCCCGTACGGCCTCCTGCGCGGCGGCGATCAGCGGGTCCTCGTCACCGGCGGGAGCGGTGGGAACGACGGGGCTCGCCTGGTCCCGTGCCGTGAGGGCCGAACGGCCGCGCAGCACGTTCGAGTTGGCCTCCGCGTCGGCGCCCGGGAGGACGACCGAGGGGGCGGCACCGGCCACCGGGGAGGCCGAGGGGAGCGTGACGGCGGGGGCGGTCGCGAACAGGGTCTTGGGGAGGACGACCACGGCCGCGGTGCCGCCCTGCTTCTGCTCCCGCAGCTGTACGCGGACGCCGTGCCGGTGGGCGAGGCGGGCCACCACGTACAGGCCGAGCCCGAGTCCCTCGCCGCTCTCCTGGTCGTAGGCGTCCTCCGGGTCGAACTCGGAGAGGCGGGCGTTGAGCTGGGCCATCCGGTCGGCGGCCATGCCGATGCCCTCGTCCTGCACGGAGAGCATCACCTCGCCGTTCTCCAGCAGCCAGCCGGAGACCTCGACGGGCAGGTCCGGCGGCGAGAACGAGGAGGCGTTCTCCAGGAGTTCGGCCACCAGGTGCGAGAGGTCGTCCGCGGCGAACCCGGCGAGGTGCGCGTGCGGCGGCAACACGGCGATACGGACGCGCTCGTACCGCTCGATCTCGCTGACCGCGGCCCGTACGACGTCGACCAGCGGGACGGGGCCCGCGTGGTGCTGGACGTGCTCGTGGCCGGCGAGGACGAGCAGGTTCTCGCTGTGGCGCCGCATGACGGTCGCGAAGTGGTCCAGCTTGAAGAGCGTGCCGAGGCGGTCCGGGTCCTGCTCGCGCTCCTCCAGGCCCTCGATGACCCCGAGCTGCCGCTCGACCAGGCCGAGGGTGCGCAGCGCGAGGTTGACGAAGGTGCCGTGGATGGTGCCGCGCACCTGCTCCAGGTGGGCCGCCGCGTCGGCGAGTTCCGCGCGCAGCCTGTCGCGCTCGTCGGCCATCAGCCGGCGCTGCCCGATGAGGTGCTTGCGGTCCGCTTCGAGGGTGGTCAGCCGCTCATGGAGCGCGGCGGCGTGCGCGTGCAGCGCGTTGACGGAGTGGACCACCTGGGCGAACTCGTCGTTGCGGCCGGTGAACTTCACCGGCTCCTGCGCTCCCGGGTCCGCGGCGAGGCGGGCCGAGCCCAGGCGCAGCACGGCCAGCGGGCGGGTGAGCGTACGGGCCATGGCCATCGAGACGCCGACCGCGACCAGCAGCAGGGTGCCGATGAGGGCGATCCGGACCTCCAGCGCGGTGACGTCGTCGTCCCGCAGCCGCTCCAGGTCCTTGGTGCGGTGGTCGTTGAGCGAGGCCTCGCTGCCGCGCATCAGCTCGACGCGGGCGGAGAGCGCCGCGTCCACCTTGTTCGTGCTGGAGTCGAGCTCGGAGTCGGAGAGCGTCGGCTGGTCGGTGAGCTCGGTGAGGTACTTGTCCGCGGTCGTGACGTCGGGTCCGGTGACCGTGGAGTCGTACGAGGCCGTGGCGTCCTTGGGGGCCGTCTCGCGGAAGTCCGCGAGGGCCGCGTCCGAGCGGAGCCGGGCCTGCTGAGCGGCGGCGCTGAGCGCGTCGCGCTGCTTGGTGTCTGCCGAGGACGAACTGCTGGTGGTGGACGCCAGGCCGGTGACGGGGTTGATGACCGTCTGGGTGGTGCGCGGGATGTTCAGGGCCGCGAGGAGCAGTCCGCGGGCGGCGGCGGACTGCTGGACCGCGGAGTCCAGCTCGGCGAGGGCGTGCGCGCCGGAGCCCGCGCGGGGCGGCAGCTGCTCGGCCAGGTCCTCGGCGAGGGCGTGAAGTTCGGTGATGACGTCGGAGTACGCCTCGTGCGCTTCGAGAGCGGTGCTCTTGCCGGTGAGCGCCGCTCTGCGGGCGGTGCCGATGCCGTCCAGGTCCTTCAGGAGGACGGCGGGCGCGTCCTCGTCCGCCCGCACCTCGTCGACCTGCCGGTCGACCCGGGCGCTGCGCTGCTCGGAGGGCGCCTTGGACTTCGGCCGGCCCGCGGCGATGTACGAGGTGACCTCGTCGCGCTCGTCGGCCAACGAGTGGGCGAGCGTCAGCGCCTGCTGGGTCCGCCCTGCGAGCGTCACCAGGTTCTGGGAGTCGTTCAGCTGCTCGGAGGCCGCGAGGACCGTGGGGGCTCCGGCACCGGCGATGGCGGCCGCGACGACCGCCACGGCGACGATCAGCCGATTGCGCACGTGAGCGGAGCGGCCCTTGCCCGCGGGGGTGTGCCCCGCGGCACCCGGCGTGCGTTCCGCACCCCCGTCGGAGGCCGACTGCCCGGCTCCGGAGGCCGACTGCTTGCCTGTGCGCCGAGACCGCATCTTCTGCACCGGTGCTCGCATTCCTGACTCGTGTACCCAAGGGCCCGGGTGACGTTCCGTCAACTGGGCGTCCGCCCTCCCCAAGCTCTCGACTTCGCTCGAGCAGGGGGTGTCCCATCGGCTCCCGACCCTCCCAGTGCCGGTGGGCAGTGGTCCCGCATCGTCCGGCCCGCCACCCGAAGGAGTGAACCCCGGACGGGAGTTGGCGGGCAAGTTCCTCTGGCGCGTGCGACCCCCCTGCGCGGCGGGCCGGTTGGACGTCTGCGGCGCGCTTTGGCAGTATTCGCCGCCACGCCTTGCCGGAGTCGATCATTCCATGCCAAACCCGGCGGCTGAGCTGCTGGTCCGCACCGGTCCCGCGACCGTTGCCAGCCTTTCGTGGACCTTGTGAAGGGCTCGTGCAGACTGGCTGGATGCGCATCGAACTCGTCTCCGAGCCAGGCGATCCGGCCCGCCCCAATGAGGACTTCGCATCGGTCGGCCTTCCGGCGTCAGGACAAGGGGGATCACTGGTCGTCCTCGACGGCGTGACTCCCCCGCCGGGCGACGACGGCTGTCTGCATTCCGTCCACTGGTTCTCCGCACGCCTCGGCGGAGCCCTGACCGAACTGTCCGTTTCCCACCGGGATCTGACCTTGGCGGAGATCCTTTCCCGGTCCATCCGGCGCACTTCCGAGGCCCACTCCGACACCTGTGACCTTTCTCACCCGCGTACGCCCCAGGCAACCGTGGTCCTCGCCCGCTGGTCGGCCGACCTCGTCGAGTACCTGGTCCTCTCCGACTCGGCCCTTTTGCTGGAGTCCCCCGCGGGCGCGGTGACACCGCTCCTGGACGACCGGCTCACCCGTGTCCCCCGTGCCTCCCTCGCCTCGGACGCGATCGCCGACGCGACCGTCCGCAACAAGGAGGGGGGCTTCTTCACGGCCGCCGCCGATCCGTCGGTCGCGGCCCGGGCGGTGACGGGGACCGTGCCCCGGGCCGAGGTCCGTGCCCTGGCCGCCCTGACGGACGGCGCGACCCGCTGGCTGGAGAAGTTCGGGGAGGGCGACTGGGGCGGCCTGTTCACCGTCGTCCGCAAGGAGGGCGCCCAGGCCCTCGTGGACCGCGTACGGACGCTGGAGCGGGCCGACGCCGAGGCGCGGACGCGGCTGGGGCGGAGCAAGACGCACGACGACGCGACGGTGGTGTTCGTGGACTGGTGAGTCGGGCGGATCGGAGCGTTACTTCTCCATGCCCCGGTTCAGCTGGTTGAGCAGCCGGGCCAGTTCGGCGACCTCGCGCGGGTCCCAGCCCGCGAGTTCGCGGACATACCGTGCCCGGCGCGCCTCCCGCACCGCGCGGAACCGGTGCCGGCCCTCGTCCGTGAGACGCACGAGCCAGGCACGGCCGTCGGCGGGGTCGGGCTCACGGGCGACCAGTCCGAGCTCCTCCAGGGCATGGAGCTGACGGGACATCGTGGCCTTGCCGACGCCGATGTACGCGGCGAGTTCGGTGGCGCGCTGGCGGCCGCACTCGTCGAGACGGAAGAGGAGCCCGTACGCGGAGGACTCCAGGTCGGGGTGGACCTCACGGGCCATCTCACCGGAACTGGCCCGGGCGCGCCGCAGCAGCACGGTCAGCTCCCGCTCCAGCGCGGGGAATTCCTGGTCCACGCCCGCCTCCTCCTACTTCTCCATGCCGAGGTTCAGCTGGTGCAACAGCCGCGCCAGCTCCGCGACCTCGCGAGGATCCCAGTGGGCGAGCTCGCTCACGTACCGGGCGCGCCGCGCCTCGCGCACCTGGCCGACCCGGCTGCGGCCCTCCTCGGTGAGGTGGACGAGCCAGGCACGGCCGTCGGCGGGGTCGGGCTCACGGGCGATGAGGCCGAGCTCCTCCAGGGCGCGCAGCTGACGGGACATCGTGGCCTTGCCCACGCCGATGTAGCCGGCCAGCTTGGTGGCGCGCTGGCGGCCGCACTCGTCGAGGCGTACGAGGAGTCCGTACGCGGCGGACTCCAGGTCCGGATGGACCTCGCGGGCCATCTCGCCCTGGTTGGCGCGGGCACGGCGCAGGAACACGGTCAACTCGCGCTCCAGGGAGAGGAACTCGGGGTCCGCGCCGCCGTGCGCGGCGGGCTGGTCCACACCCCTGCCCGACCCGTCGAGGCCGGCCGGATACCGGCCTCCGTTCCTGTCCTCGCGCACGTCTGCCCCTCACCCGGTTTCCCGACTCTGAAAGTTTCCGCCAAAGGTGGCCATAGCCACAGCTCCGTAAGTATTTCTCAGGCGTAGACCAACGGCAGCCCACGGCCCCTCTTCCCAGCACGTTCTCCCCGTGCGTAGCTTCGTGGACAGACACCCAATGGCATGCCCACGCCGCCAGGTCGACGAGGACCTGACCCCCCGCTCACGGCACGCATGCCCGCACCACTCACGACACGCAAGTCCGCACCATTCCCCCCACCTGGCTCCATCGAGCCCTTCGGAGGCACGTCATGCCCGTGCACAGATCCGGAACGCCCCACCGCCTGCGCCTGCTCGCGCTGGGAACCCTGCTCGCCGCCTTCTCCCTGCTGTGCGCCCCGCCTTCCTCCTCCGCCGCCGACACACCCGCCCGGGGCTCCGCCCGAATGGGCATGGGTGTCCTCGCGCACGACGGCCAGGCCGGCACGCCCAACACCGGTGACGCCACCCAGACGGAAGGCGTGGACGTCAGCGGCTACCAGGGCAACGTCGCCTGGTCGACCCTGTGGAGCAGCGGGGTCAAATGGGCCTACACCAAGGCCACCGAGGGGACGTACTACACGAACCCCTACTTCGCCCAGCAGTACAACGGCTCGTACAACGTCGGCATGATCCGCGGCGCGTACCACTTCGCGACCCCCGACACGACGAGCGGCGCCACCCAGGCCAACTACTTCGTGGACCACGGCGGCGGCTGGTCCGGCGACGGCAGGACGCTGCCGGGCACGCTCGACATCGAGTGGAACCCGTACGGGGCCGCCTGCTACGGCAAGACGCAGAGCGCGATGGTCAGCTGGATCAGCAGTTTCCTCACCCAGTACAAGGCACGCACCGGCCGGGACGCCGTGATCTACACGGCGACCAGCTGGTGGAGCGACTGCACCGGCAACTACGGCGGCTTCGCCTCCGCCAACCCCTTGTGGATCGCCCGTTACGCCGCCGACCCCGGCACGCTGCCGACCGGCTGGGCGTACTACACGCTGTGGCAGTACACCTCGTCCGGACCTACGGTCGGTGATCACGACAAGTTCAACGGCGGCCTGGACCGGGTGCAGGCGCTCGCCAACGGCTGACCGATGGCAGATGGCAGATGGCGGCTGACGACTGACAGCTGACAGATTTCAGATTTCAGATTTCAGATTTCAGATTTCAGACGACCGATGTCGGCTGACAGCCGACAGAAACGGCTGACAGCACGGCGAAGGCCCGGGCCTCCCTCACGGGACCCGGGCCTTCCCTTCCGGCAGCGTCCGTCACGCCGCTACCGGAACCTCCGGCGTCGCGCCGTTCGTGGCCGGCGACAGCGCCAGTTCCAGGACCTGGCGGACGTCCGTGACGGCGTGGACGTCCAGCTTCTCCAGCACCTCGGCCGGGACGTCGTCCAGGTCGGCCTCGTTGCGCTTCGGGATGATGACCGTGGTGACACCCGCCCGGTGCGCGGCGAGCAGCTTCTGCTTCACCCCGCCGATGGGCAGGACGCGGCCGGTCAGTGAGACCTCACCCGTCATCGCCACGTCCGTGCGGACCAGTCGGCCGGACAGGAGCGAGGCCAGCGCCGTCGTCATGGTGACGCCCGCGCTCGGACCGTCCTTGGGGACCGCGCCCGCCGGGAAGTGGATGTGCACGCCCCGGTCCTTCAGGTCGCCGACCGGCAGTTCCAGCTCGGCGCCGTGCGAGCGGAGGAAGGAGAGCGCGATCTGCGCCGACTCCTTCATCACGTCACCCAGCTGACCGGTCAGGGTCAGACCGGCCGCGCCCGTCTCCGGGTCGGCCAGCGACGCCTCCACGAAGAGGACGTCACCGCCGGCGCCCGTCACGGCCAGACCGGTGGCGACACCGGGCACCGCGGTACGGCGCTCGGCCGGGTCCTGAGCGGACTCGGGCACGTGGTGCGGCCGTCCGATGAGCCCGCGCAGATCGGCGTCGGTCACCGTGAAGGGCAGCTCCCGCTCTCCGAGTTCGTGCTGCGCCGCGACCTTGCGGAGCAGGCGTGCGACGGCCCGCTCCAGGTTGCGTACGCCCGCTTCCCGGGTGTACTCCCCGGCGAGCTTGCGCAGCGCGCTCTCGTCGAGCGCGACCTCCTCCTTCTCCAGACCGGCCCTCTCCAGCTGACGCGGCAGCAGGTGGTCACGGGCGATGACGACCTTCTCGTCCTCGGTGTACCCGTCGAGCCGGACCAGTTCCATACGGTCGAGCAGCGCTTCCGGGATGGCTTCGAGCACGTTGGCCGTCGCCAGGAACACCACGTCGCTGAGGTCGAGCTCGACCTCCAGGTAGTGGTCCCGGAAGGTGTGGTTCTGGGCGGGGTCGAGGACTTCGAGCAGCGCCGCGGCGGGGTCGCCGCGGAAGTCGGAGCCGACCTTGTCGATCTCGTCCAGCAGGACCACCGGGTTCATGGACCCGGCCTCCTTGATGGCGCGGACGATACGGCCGGGCAGCGCGCCGACGTACGTACGCCGGTGGCCACGGATCTCGGCCTCGTCCCGTACGCCGCCGAGCGCGACCCTGACGAACTTGCGGCCCATCGCGTGCGCGACGGACTCGCCGAGCGAGGTCTTGCCGACACCGGGCGGACCGACGAGCGCGAGCACTGCGCCGCCGCGCCGCCCGCCGACGACGCCGAGACCGCGCTCGGAGCGCCGCTTGCGCACGGCCAGGTACTCGGTGATGCGCTCCTTCACGTCTTCCAGACCGGCGTGCTCGGCGTCCAGGATGCCCTTGGCGCCCTGGATGTCGTACTCGTCCTCGGTGCGCTCGTTCCACGGCAGCTCCAGGACGGTGTCGAGCCAGGTCCGGATCCAGCCGCCCTCCGGCGACTGGTCGCTGGACCGCTCCAGCTTGTCGACTTCCTTGAGCGCGGCCTCGCGGACGTTCTCGGGGAGGTCGGCGGCCTCGACGCGGGTCCGGTAGTCGTCGGACTCCTCCCCCTCCTTGGCGTCACCGTTCAGCTCGCGCAGTTCCTTGCGGACGGCTTCGAGCTGGCGCCGCAGCAGGAACTCGCGCTGCTGCTTGTCGACGCCCTCCTGGACGTCCTTCGCGATGGACTCGGCGACATCCTGCTCGGCCAGGTGCTCACGCAGCTGCTCGGTGGCGAGCTTCAGCCGGGCGACCGGGTCGGCGGTCTCCAGCAGCGTGACCTTCTGCTCGGTGCTCAGGAACGGGGAGTAACCGGAATTGTCGGCAAGGGCGGACACGTCGTCGATGGCCTGTACGCGGTCCACGACCTGCCAGGCGCCGCGCTTGCGCAGCCAGCTGGTGGCGAGGGCCTTGTACTCCTTGACCAGTTCGGCGACGTGGCCGGGCAGCGGGTCGGGCACGGTCTCGTCGACCCGGGTGCCCTCGACCCACAGGGCGGCACCAGGGCCGGTCGTCCCGGCGCCGATCTTCACGCGCCCACGGCCGCGGATCAGCGCGCCCGGGTCGCCGTCGGCCAGTCGGCCGACCTGCTCGACAGTGCCGAGCACGCCCGTGCTCGGGTACGCCCCGTCGATGCGTGGCACCAGCAGCACCTTCGGCTTGCCGGGCTCCGACCGCGCGGCGGCCTGGGCGGCCTCCACCGCGGCGCGTACATCGGCGTCGTTAAGGTCCAGCGGAACCACCATCCCGGGCAGCACGACCTCGTCGTCGAGCGGCAACACGGGCAGGGTGAGCGGTGTGGACGTCGAAGCCATTATCTCTCCCTAGGCAGTCAAGTTGAGCTATGCCGACTCAATGCACGTGAGCCCCGGATTGTTCCCCGGGGTCTGTTCGCTGTGAGCGATCGCTCTCCACGGAGACATCCGTGCAGGTCAGCGGGGCACCCGCCGCGCTTACCTCTTGGTCGGCCTCACTCCGCCGCAAACCCACGGCGAACGCCTGTGGTGCGGTCAACGCCGTCGGCCCGCCGTCCCTTCCCGTGCGACCGCGCCCGGTCGACGCGGTCGACGCGATGCGGGACTTCCGCGACAAACTGCGCTCGCTCGGGCAGCTCGACAACACCCTGGTGCTGTACACGGGCGACCACGGCCTGCTCTGGGCCGACCACGGCTGGCTGCGCAAGTCGGTGCCGTACCGGCCGAGCCTGGAGGTGCCGTTCTACCTGTCGTGGCCGGGCGGCGGACTCGGCACGGCCAGGACCGACGACCGGCTCACGGCCCACGTCGACATCGCGCCCACCCTTCTCGACGCGGCGGGCATCACCCCGGACACCCCGCACGACAGCCACTGGCTGCTCGGCACCCGGGACCGCGACCATGTCCTCACCGAGTGGTGGTGGAACCGCCAGGACAAGCAGCCGATCGCGAGTGCGTAACAGGAGCACCGCTTCGGTGTCCCGGAGCTGGCCCGACGGCTGACGGCGGCCCGGGCGACCTCACCCGACCGGACCGGCCCGGACCCGCCGCGACCGCCCCGACCGCTAGGCGGCGACGGTGCCGGGCATCTGAGCGGTGTGTACGGCGGCGGGGGCGGCGGGGCTGGAGGCCGCCACCGTACGGGCGCGGCGCCAGCCCCGCACCAGCGGCCAGGTCGACACCCCGATCGCCAGGGACATCAGATGCCCCCAGTCCGTCATCGGGTCGGCGAATTCGAGCAGGTCCCCGACGACCATCGAGCCGAAGACGACCAGCAGCGGCCAGCGCAGCCAGGGCCTCAGCAGCCCGGCGAGCGCGCCGACGCTCGTGGCGACGCCGAAACTGATGCCGTAGTCGAGGCGGTGCAGGGAGCTGTCGGGAAGGCCTCCCGCCAGCACGGAAAGGCCGACGGGCACCTCGGTGGCCAGGGTGGCCACGACGTGCCCGAGCAGGAAGACTCCGGCGGTCCGGAGGCCGCCTATCCGCCGCTCCAGCGCGGTCAGCACCAGCACGAACCCGATGGCGTACGGCGAGGTGATCCCGCCCGCCATCCACAGCGCGCTGGCCAGCAGCACCAGCACCGGTTCGCGTACGAGGTGCGCGACGTCGGTGCTGGACCCCTGCTGCAAGGCGTGCACGAGGGAGGGGTCCGCGTAGTCGGTGACCATCGCGGTGACGGTGAGAACGGCCGCGTACCCGAAGGTGAAGGGCGTTCCAGTCGGGGTGGGCAGCAACCGCCAGGGACGGAGCGACCGCAGCCGGGCGAGGGCGCGGGAGACGGGTGGAACCGATGGGGCGGGAGGGGCGAGTACAGGGGGTGTCGTCGCCGGGCGGGGGGCGGGCGGCACGGCCGTGGCGCCGCGTTGTCGCGGCACCCCGTCCAGGAGAAGCGAGCCCGTCTGTGGGTCCTTGAGCGCGGCATCGGCCGAGGAGGCCGTCGGGGCTGTGGTCGTCGCCACTGCCGTCGCCGTCGCGGTCGTGCTCCGGTCCAAGGTGAGGGGCTCCTTCCGTCCCGCCCCACCCTTGGGGGCTCGCGGCGCCGCTGTCTATGACCGACGCCACGTGGGAGGCGATTCATAGCAACCTGATAAGCGGGTACGGCGTCCGCGGTCGCCGTGTCCGCACACGCGTCCGAGTCCGTCCGTATGCGCGTCCGACGGCAGCCCCGTGCCCGAGACGGTGATCGAGCGCAGCAATCGGTCGAGGTAGGCCCGCATCCGGGCGGCCATGCCGACACCCGCGGGGTCGAGGGCCCACTGAAACTGGATGCCGTCCATGACGGCGGCGAACTCCTCGGCGAGCGCCTCGCAGTCGGTGTCGGGCTTCAGTTCGCCGCCCGCGACCGCCTCGCGCAGCGTGCCCGCGCTGACCTCGACGAGATCGGCGTAGCGCTTCACGAAGAACGCGTGGGTGGGGTGGCCGAGTGCGCCTCGACGGCGAAGAACCGCTCGACGTCGCGCTCCTCGCTGCGCCGCAGTACACAGACGGGGCAACTACGGTGCGCTGTTCCTCTTCGATCGCCGCCGTACTGGACGCACTAGCCGTCCAGTACCTCCACTCCGTCAAGTAGCCCCTTTTTCAAGAAGCCCGTCACCGCGATCCACACCACCCCCTCGACAAGCGCGTCGAGGACCTGCTCTCCCGTGTGTCGCTGGAGAAGAAGGCGGGTCAAGCTGTTCCACTCCGTGCTCTGCATGAACGCGGACGGCACCTTCGCCACCGACGGACCCTCATGCACGTCGCCGCTCCCGAGCCGGCCGCGAGCACCTGTCTGGGCATCCCGGTCGCCCTCGCTGCGCGGGCAGCCGAGGGGCACCGACTGGGAATGAGGTCAGTTTCGGCTTCAATCGCGATGTCCTCACTGGGGCTCCTGCGTGAACTGCCTCGCCTTCGACGGCATCGTCTGCGCCGACTGGGGCCTGCTCACCGACGCGCCCGTGCTCGGCGAACTGTTCCCCGCGCGGGCCTGGAGCGCCGCGCAGTGCCCCGAGATGATCGTTGAACCGGTCCGCTCGGCCGCGTCACGGAGGAACGCGTCCATGAATCCGTACATCGACTCCCGCGCGAAAAACTCGGCCTCTTCGAGAACTGTCCCTAAGGACTGGGGAGGACGAGCTCAAGGAGATCCTGCGGCTGCTGGACGCGGTGCCCACGCTGGTGTGCGTCAGCCTCGAACGGCCCGTCGTCCTGCCCGAGATCGCCGCGAGGGCGGCCTCGCTGGTCGCCGACTACGGCGCGAGCGACACTGCACTCCTGGACGTCGTCTTCGGACGGGCGCGGGCCCAGGGGCGACTGCCGTTCGAACTGCCGCGCTCCACGGCGGCGGTGGAGGCGCCACGGCCGGACGTCCTCCCCGACGACACCGAAGACCCCGTGGTCTCCTACGGGCACGGACTGAACCTCCGCCCCCCGAGGGTTAATTCCGCTGCCCATCCTGGTGAAAGTGCCAGGATGGGTGCCATGACTGCCTCGTACGACATCCCTGTAGTCATCGATCGCCGGGAAGGCCCCTACGGCGAGGTCGTGTTGCGGCGCCACGGCGCACTGCTCCAGATCATCGCCAACGGGTGCTTCCTGATGGACACCTCCGACGGCCGCTCGGAGCGGCTGCTCGTCGACGCCGCGCTGGACGCCCTGGACGGGCGGGCGGAGCCGAAGGTGCTGATCGGGGGGCTCGGTGTCGGGTTTTCTCTGGCACACGCAGCCGCCGACCCGCGCTGGGGTCACATCACCGTCGTCGAGCGCGAAGGGGCCGTCATCGACTGGCACCGCGACGGACCGCTGGCCGAACTCACCGCGGCGGCGCTCGCCGACCCCCGGACCGAGATCGTGAGATCCGACCTGCTCGCTCACGTCAATGAGACTTCCGACACGTACGACGCACTGTGCCTCGACATCGACAACGGGCCCGACTGGACCGTCACCGAGGACAACACCGGGCTGTACGGACCGGCCGGACTGGCAAGCTGCGCAAGGGCGTTGAAGCCGGGCGGGGTACTCGCCGTGTGGTCGGCGCAGCCCTCTCCGGAATTTGAAGGAACGCTGCGGAATGCCGGATTCCACCAGGTGCGTACCGAAGAGATCCCCGTTGCCCGGGGCGTTCCGGACGTCGTCCATCTCGGGGTCGGGCCTGGATAGCCGAGCGAAGGTGACTGCCCGTACCCTGCTTCCCTGGCGCAGATCATTCAAGCGTCAAGCGCAGTCATGGGATCACCCCACGGATTCCGGAAAGCACACCTCAGGGGCGGGCGATGGAGCAGACACACACCTCGCACAACGGCACGGCGGCCACGCCAGGCGCTCAGCGCCGGGTGCTGGTGGTCGAGGACGACCCGACGATCGTCGACGCCATCGCGGCCCGCCTGCGAGCCGAGGGATTCCTCGTGCAAACCGCGGGCGACGGACCGGCCGCCGTCGACACAGCCGAGGCCTGGCAGCCCGACCTGCTGATCCTCGACATCATGCTGCCCGGCTTCGACGGCCTGGAGGTCTGCCGGCGCGTGCAGGCCCAGCGCCCGGTGCCGGTGCTGATGCTCACCGCGCGCGACGACGAGACCGACATGTTGGTCGGGCTCGGCGTCGGCGCCGACGACTACATGACCAAGCCGTTCTCGATGCGCGAGCTGGCCGCGCGCGTGCACGTCCTGCTGCGCCGGGTCGAGCGGGCCGTGGTGGCCGCCTCGACACCGCGCAGCGGGATCCTGCGCCTCGGCGAGCTGGAGATCGACCACGCACAGCGCCGGGTGCGGGTGCGCTCGGAGGACGTGCACCTCACGCCCACCGAATTCGACCTCCTGGTGTGCCTCGCCAACACTCCGCGCGCGGTACTCTCCCGCGAGCAGTTGCTGGCCGAGGTCTGGGACTGGGCGGACGCCTCGGGCACACGGACCGTGGACAGCCACATCAAGGCACTGCGCCGGAAGATCGGTGCCGAGCGGATCCGTACCGTCCACGGCGTGGGCTACGCGCTGGAGACCCCGACTCCCTGAGCCGGGTCTCCGCAGGGACCAGGAACCTCATGTAGGGGGCTGATGTCATGAGCGGGCTCGGTGAATCGGGCAGAACCACGGGCGTCGTGAGCGGTCCCGGCGAGCCGGGCCGCGGCGAGGGGTCCTGGGGCTCCGTACGCCCCTTCTCGATCAAGACCAAGCTGGGCGCGCTGGTCGTCATCTCCGTGCTCATCACCACGGGTCTGTCGATGATCGCGGTGCACACCAAGACGGAGCTCCGCTTCATCACGGTCTTCTCGATGATCGCCACACTGTTGATAACGCAGTTCGTGGCCCATTCGCTCACCGCGCCGCTGGACGAGATGAACACGGTCGCCCGCTCCATCTCGCACGGCGACTACACCCGCCGGGTGCGTGACGACCGGCGGGACGAACTGGGCGACCTGGCCCAGACGATCAACCTCATGGCCGACGAGCTGGAGGCCCAGGACCGCCAGCGCAAGGAACTCGTGGCGAATGTCTCGCACGAGCTGCGCACCCCCATCGCGGGCCTGCGCGCGGTCCTGGAGAACGTCGTGGACGGCGTCTCCGCCGCCGACCCCGAAACGATGCGTACGGCCCTGAAGCAGACGGAACGGCTGGGCCGGCTGGTCGAGACGCTGCTGGACCTCTCCAGGCTGGACAACGGCGTCGTGCCCCTGCGCAGGCGCCGTTTCGAGGTGTGGCCGTACCTGTCCGGCGTGCTCAAGGAGGCCAACATGGTCGCCTCCGCGCGCGCGGGCATCGCCTCGGGCTCCGGCAGCCACACCCGCACCGACGTCCATCTGCACCTCGACGTGTCCCCGCCGGAGCTGACCGCGCACGCCGACCCGGAGCGGATCCACCAGGTCGTGGCGAATCTCATCGACAACGCGGTCAAGCACAGCCCGCCGCACGGCCGGGTGACGGTCAAGGCACGGCGGGGCGACTACCCCGAGTCACTGGCCCTGGAGGTCCTGGACGAGGGCCCCGGGATTCCGCAGTCGGAGTGGCATCGGGTCTTCGAGCGCTTCAACCGCGGCGGGGTGCCCTCGCCCCACGGCCCGGGCAGCGACGGCGGTACGGGCCTCGGGCTCGCCATCGCCCGCTGGGCGGTCGATCTGCACGGCGGCCGGATCGGCGTGGCCGAATCCCAGCGGGGCTGCCGGATCCAGGTCACCCTTCCAGGGCTTCCTTCTCTGCCAAGTTGACGTAAAGTTCGAACCGGAGCCACAAGATCCATCGTCGTCCCGTGCTCGTGGACACGTGTGATCAGGCACAGGGCCGTGTGAGTCGTACCGCGACCCTGAATCGACGCACCCATTCCGGACCGAAACCCCGCTTGTTTCCCGCCATTTCCCTCCCCGAAACACGCTTTCCGATGTGACTTACACGACGTTGGACCGGCCCGGCCTGACCTTCTCGGCCATGGGGGCGTAGCCTTAATTCCCGCTGTCCATCACCTTGTGAAGCGGAAGAGGGCGGTTGCCGCCGTGTCGCCACAGTCCCCCAGTAACTCGAGCATCTCGACCGATGACCAAGCCGCCGGGAAGAACCCCGCGGCCGCGTTCGGTGCGAACGAGTGGCTCGTCGACGAGATCTATCAGCAGTACCTCCAGGACCCGAATTCGGTAGACCGAGCCTGGTGGGACTTCTTCGCCGACTACAAGCCGGGGGCCCCTGCCGCCTCGGCTTCGGCGGGTACTGCGGCCGCGGGGGCCGCAGGGACCACCACCCCGTCAGCAGCGCCTCAGGCCGCGCCTGCCGCTCCGGCAGCCCCTGCCGCGCCCTCGGCGCCCGCGGCCCCGGCCCAGGCCGCTCCTGCGGCTCCTGCGCCCGCCCAGGCCGCCGCTCCCGCGGCCGCTCCGGTGGCTCCGAAGCCCGCTGCCGCCGCCCCGGCTCCCGTGAAGGCCGCTCCGGCCGCCGCGAAGCCGAAGGCCGAGCCCGCGACCGAGGCCCCCGCGGGTCCCGAGTACGTGACGCTGCGTGGCCCCGCCGGTGCCGTCGCGAAGAACATGAACGCCTCCCTGGAGCTGCCCACGGCCACGTCCGTGCGCGCGGTCCCGGTGAAGCTGCTCTTCGACAACCGCATCGTCATCAACAACCACCTGAAGCGCGCCCGGGGCGGGAAGATCTCCTTCACCCACCTCATCGGCTACGCGATGGTGCAGGCCATCAAGGCCATGCCGTCGATGAACTGGCACTACGCGGAGAAGGACGGGAAGCCGACCCTCGTCAAGCCTCCGCACGTCAACTTCGGCCTCGCCATCGACCTGGTGAAGCCGAACGGCGACCGCCAGCTCGTCGTCGCCGGCATCAAGAAGGCCGAGACGCTGAACTTCTTCGAGTTCTGGCAGGCCTACGAGGACATCGTCCGCCGCGCCCGCGACGGCAAGCTGACGATGGACGACTTCACGGGTGTCACGGTCTCCCTGACGAACCCCGGCGGCCTCGGCACCGTCCACTCCGTCCCCCGCCTGATGCCCGGCCAGTCGGTCATCATGGGCGTCGGCTCCATGGACTACCCGGCGGAGTTCCAGGGCACCTCCCAGGACACCCTGAACAAGCTCGGCATCTCGAAGGTCATGACGCTCACGTCGACCTACGACCACCGGGTGATCCAGGGCGCCGCCTCCGGCGAGTTCCTCCGCATCGTCGCGAACCTCCTCCTCGGCGAGAACGGCTTCTTCGACGAGATCTTCGAGGCCCTGCGCATCCCCTACGAGCCGGTCCGCTGGCTCAAGGACATCGACGCCAGCCACGACGACGACGTCACGAAGGCCGCCCGCGTCTTCGAGCTGATCCACTCCTACCGGGTCCGCGGCCACGTCATGGCCGACACCGACCCGCTGGAGTACCGCCAGCGCAAGCACCCCGACCTCGACATCACCGAGCACGGCCTCACCCTGTGGGACCTGGAGCGCGAGTTCGCGGTCGGCGGCTTCTCCGGCAAGTCGATGATGAAGCTGCGCGACATCCTCGGCGTGCTGCGCGACTCGTACTGCCGCACCACCGGCATCGAGTTCATGCACATCCAGGACCCGAAGCAGCGCAAGTGGATCCAGGACCGCGTCGAGCGCCCGCACTCCAAGCCGGAGCGCGAGGAGCAGCTGCGCATCCTGCGCCGCCTGAACGCGGCGGAGGCCTTCGAGACCTTCCTGCAGACGAAGTACGTCGGCCAGAAGCGCTTCTCCCTGGAGGGCGGCGAGTCCGTCATCCCGCTCCTCGACGCCGTCATCGACAGCGCCGCGGAGTCCCGCCTGGACGAGGTCGTCATCGGCATGGCCCACCGCGGCCGCCTGAACGTCCTCGCCAACATCGTCGGCAAGTCGTACGCGCAGATCTTCCGCGAGTTCGAGGGCAACCTCGACCCGAAGTCGATGCACGGCTCCGGCGACGTGAAGTACCACCTGGGCGCCCAGGGCACCTTCACCGGCCTGGACGGCGAGCAGATCAAGGTCTCGCTGGCCGCCAACCCCTCCCACCTGGAGACGGTCGACCCGGTCATCGAGGGCATCGCCCGCGCCAAGCAGGACATCATCAACAAGGGCGGCACGGACTTCACCGTCCTGCCGGTCGCCCTGCACGGTGACGCGGCCTTCGCGGGCCAGGGTGTGGTCGCCGAGACGCTGAACATGTCGCAGCTGCGCGGCTACCGCACCGGCGGCACGGTCCACATCGTCATCAACAACCAGGTCGGCTTCACCGCCGCCCCGGAGTCCTCGCGCTCCTCCATGTACGCCACCGACGTGGCCCGCATGATCGAGGCGCCGATCTTCCACGTGAACGGCGACGACCCCGAGGCCGTCGTCCGCGTCGCTCGTCTGGCCTTCGAGTTCCGCCAGGCGTTCAACAAGGACGTCGTGATCGACCTCATCTGCTACCGCCGTCGCGGGCACAACGAGTCGGACAACCCGGCGTTCACGCAGCCGCTGATGTACGACCTGATCGACAAGAAGCGCTCGGTGCGCAAGCTCTACACCGAGTCCCTGATCGGCCGCGGCGACATCACCCTCGAAGAGGCCGAGCAGGCGCTGCAGGACTTCCAGGGCCAGCTGGAGAAGGTCTTCACCGAGGTCCGCGAGGCCGTCTCGCAGGGGGCCGAGGTGCAGATCTCGGACCCGCAGGCGCAGTTCCCGGTGGCCGTGCAGACCGCGGTCTCCCAGGAGGTCGTGAAGCGGATCGCCGAGTCCCAGGTCAACATCCCCGACAACGTCACCGTCCACCCGCGTCTGCTGCCGCAGCTGCAGCGCCGGGCGGCGATGATCGAGGACGGCACGATCGACTGGGGCATGGGCGAGACCCTCGCCATCGGCTCCCTCCTCCTGGAGGGCACCCCGGTCCGGCTGTCGGGTCAGGACTCCCGCCGCGGCACCTTCGGCCAGCGCCACGCGGTCCTGATCGACCGGGTCACGGGCGAGGACTTCACCCCGCTCCAGTACCTCTCCGACGACCAGGCCCGCTACAACGTCTACGACTCCCTGCTCTCCGAGTACGCGGTCATGGGCTTCGAGTACGGCTACTCGCTGGCCCGCCCGGACGCCCTCGTGATGTGGGAGGCGCAGTTCGGCGACTTCGTCAACGGCGCGCAGACGGTCGTCGACGAATACATCTCGGCCGCGGAGCAGAAGTGGGGCCAGACGTCCGGCGTCACGCTCCTCCTCCCCCACGGCTACGAGGGCCAGGGCCCGGACCACTCCTCGGCCCGCATCGAGCGCTTCCTCCAGCTGTGCGCGCAGAACAACATGACGGTCGCCCAGCCGACGCTCCCGTCGAACTACTTCCACCTCCTGCGGTGGCAGGTGCACAACCCGCACCACAAGCCGCTGGTGGTCTTCACCCCGAAGTCGATGCTGCGCCTCAAGGCCGCCGCGTCGAAGACGGAGGAGTTCACCACGGGCGCCTTCCGCCCCGTCATCGGCGACGACTCGGTCGAAGCCTCGGCGGTCCGCAAGGTCGTCTTCTGCGCCGGCAAGCTGTACTACGACCTCGAGGCCGAGCGTCAGAAGCGCGGTGTCACGGACACGGCGATCATCCGCATCGAGCGCCTGTACCCGCTCGCGGGTGCCGAGCTCCAGGCGGAGATCGCCAAGTACCCGAACGCCGAGAAGTACCTGTGGGCCCAGGAGGAGCCGGCGAACCAGGGCGCGTGGCCCTTCATCGCGCTCAACCTGATCGACCACCTGGACCTGGCCGTCGGCGCCGACATCCCGGGTGCCGAGCGGCTGCGCCGCATCTCCCGCCCGGCCGGCTCGTCCCCGGCCGTGGGCTCCGCGAAGCGGCACCAGGCCGAGCAGGAGCAGCTGGTGCGTGAGGTGTTCGAGGCGTAGCCCTCGATCCACTCAAGTCCGGTGAAGGGCCCGGCCTCCGAGAACACCGGAGGCCGGGCCCTTCCCTGTGCCACCGTTCCGGCGGTGATACGGGGGTCGAGGCCCTCCGGGCGCCCCGTGGGCCCACTTATCCTTTTCTCAGCGTTCCCCTTCACTTTCAGCGACGGAGCACCATCCATGTACTTCACCGACCGTGGCATCGAGGAACTGGAGAAGCGGCGCGGCGAGGAGGAGGTCACCTTCGAGTGGCTCGCCGAGCAGCTGCGTACGTTCGTCGACCTCAATCCGGACTTCGAGGTGCCGGTGGAGCGGCTGGCGACGTGGCTGGCGCGGCTGGACGACGAGGACGACGAGGAGTAGGCCCCCGGCGTCGAGAGCGGGTGGGCGTCAGTCGAAGGCGCGCAGCCGGTCGTACGCGAGGCCGAGCGCCCCGTGGAGCATCAGGAGCGTCCCCGCGACGATCCAGCCGGCACTGTGGCGCCGTACGCCCCACACGGTGAGCGGCAGCCCGGCGGCCAGCTGCCCGGTCGCGAGGACACGGGCCCGGCGCCCGCGCAGCCAGGAACCCGCCCCGGCGCCTTCCACCGCCTCCAGCTCCGCCCGGGCCGCCGCACGCCACCCGTTCCACTCGATCTGCTCGGCACCGGGCTGGATCCGGGCCACCTCGAGGAGCCGGTCGGCCGGCTCCCCGGGGCCGAGCCCGGCCGGCAGCAGCACCCCCGCGCGCGTGAGGACGGCAAGCAGTCCCCGCAGGCGCGCGCGGGCGTCCGCCCCGGACACCGGCCTGGTCAGCGGGTCGAGCGCCTGCATGTCGAGGACCGGGTCGAGGCCGAGCCGCGTGGCGAAGGTGCGCATCGCCTCGTCCTCACCGACCGGGGTGCCGTTCGCCAGCCATTCGTAGCCCACACTGCGCCGGAAGCCCGCCGCGAGGGTGAGCCCGCTGCGGTCCGCGTCCCACCACAGGGCCAGTACGGGCCAGGGGGCGCTGACGGCCAGGGCGGTGGCCCACCCCGTGACCACGCGGTCGACGGGCTCGGCGCCGTGCAGCCAGGGCTCGCCCTCGGGAACGAGCACGCTCCACTCGGGGCCCGCCCCGGTGAGCAGCATCCGCTCCCGCAACAGCTGGGCGGCCAGGCCGACGGACTCGTGCCCTGCCCGGCAGAGCAGCAGGGCGCCGGCGGCCTTGGCCTGGGACGAGTCGGGCGTCGTGGACATGGGCACACCGTAGATCGACCGCGACTCGAATTGCCTGTTTTGCCCGTCAAGTTCCCACCACTCACCCGCAAGCCCTGATCGCGAGGACCCCACTTCCCCCAAACGAGTGCCTTGACTTTCCACATCCGCGATATATCGTGAATGACGGAAGACGCGATATGGCGCGTCGAGTCCAGATTACGTCGCCAGACGCGTCCGGTCTGGTCGGGTCGTTGGGAGGTCTGCACCATGTCCGAGTGGTCCGTCGCAGAGCCGAGGAAGCTCACCTTCGACGACCCCGTGACGGCACTTCATGTGCGCGTCGTCAACGGAACGGTGAACGTCGTGGGGACCGACGAGGGTTCCGCCCGCCTCGAGGTTTCCGAGCTGGAGGGCCCCCCACTGCTCGTGACCCAGCAGGACGGCACGCTCACCGTGGCGTATGAGGATCTGCCCTGGAAGGGCTTCCTCAAGTGGCTCGACCGCAAGGGCTGGCGCCGCAGCGCCGTCGTCACACTGGCCGTCCCGGCCGCCACCCCCGTCGAGGTGGGCGTCGTCGGCGCCGCCGCCGTGGTCTCCGGGATGGAGAACCGGGTGGAGGTCAAGGGCGTCACGGGCGACACGACCCTCGTACGGATCGCCGGCCCCGTCCGCGTGGACACCGTCTCCGGGAGCCTGGAGGCCCAGGCCGTCGCCGGCGACCTCCGTTTCCACTCCGTCTCCGGCGATCTGACCGTGGTCGAGGCCTCGGGCTGCTCCGTGCGCGCCGAATCGGTGAGCGGCTCGATGATCGTGGATCTCGACCCCACGGGCTCCCCCACCGACGTCCAACTGTCGAACGTCTCTGGGGAGATCGCCATCCGCCTCCCGCACCCCGCGGACGCCGAGGTGGAGGCCAACACCGCCAGCGGCACGGTCTCCAGCGCCTTCGAGGACCTCCGGGTCAGCGGCCAGTGGGGCGCCAAGAAGATCACCGGCCGACTGGGCGCGGGCAACGGCAAGTTGAAGGCGGTGACCGTCTCCGGTTCCATCGCCATGCTCCGCAGGCCGACGACGGAGGACGAGCCCCACGACGACGGGTCGTCCACCTCCCCGGAGACCCCGACCGACAAGAAGGTGCTCTGACATGCCTCCCGTCTTCGCCCACGGCCGCCTGCGCCTCTACCTGCTGAAGCTGCTGGACGAGGCCCCCCGCCACGGGTACGAGGTGATCCGGCTCCTGGAGGAGCGCTTCCAGGGGCTGTACGCACCCTCGGCAGGCACCGTCTACCCCCGGCTGGCGAAGCTGGAGGCGGAAGGGCTGGTCACCCACACCACCGAGGGCGGCCGCAAGGTGTACGCGATCACGGACGCGGGCCGCGCCGAACTGGCCGACCGCAGCGGCGAACTCGCCGACCTGGAGCTGGAGATCCGCGAGTCGGTCGCGGAGCTCGCCGCGGAGATCCGCGCCGATGTGCGGGGCGCGGCGGGCGATCTGCGCCGAGAGATGCGGGCGGCGGCCACCGAGGCGAGGCGCAGCGGCAAGGGCGGCTCCGGCGCCGGAGAGCACGAAGGTCCCGCGGGCGACTTCGGGGACTCCCACGACAAGGAGTCGTGGCGGGTCGCGAAGGAGGAGATGCGGCGGGTCAAGCAGGAGTGGAAGGAACAGAACCGGCGCGCGAAGGACGAGAGCCGCCGGGCCCGCGACGAGGCGCAGCGCGCGCGGCGCCAGGCCAAGGAGGCGCAGGACGAGATGCAGCGCATGGCCAAGCGGGTCCAGGAGCAGGTCCAGGACCGCTTCGCGCGCGGCGACTGGCCGAACGGGGTCCGTGAGGGCCTGAGCGAACTGGCCAAGGAATTCGGCGACTTCGGGAAGACCTTCGGCAAGGACTTCGGCAAGGACTTCGGCTTCGGCCGCGCGGGTGCGGCGGCCACCGGGTCGGCGAAGCCCGAGTACGCCGAGTACACGGACACTCCGGAGGACTTCCCCGCCGACTACGCACCCTCCTGGGCCCACGAGGACTCCACCGGCGACCCCGCCCGTGACCTCGAACGACTCCTGGACCGCTTCCGCGACGACATCCGCGACGCGGCCCGCGACCACGGGGTGACGGAGGACCAACTCCGCGCGGCCCGCCGTCACTTGTCGACGGCGGCGGCGCACATCGGAGCCGCGTTGCGCACGCCGAAGAGCTGACGCCCAGCGTCGCCCGGGGCCCTTCGAGGTCCGGGGCGGATCCCCTGGGCTTCGGCCGGGGATCCCGGAGAAGCCTCCGGCTCCTTCCGCTCACCCCGCCTTGGCCTCCCCGCCGCCGTACAGCACGCGCGTGACCGCCTCATAGGTGATCCCGTGGTCGGCGAGCACCTCCGCCGGCACACCGGGCCGAGCGGTCAGGGCCATCAGCAGATGCTCGTCGCCGATGTGCCGGTCATGACGGGCGAGCGCCGCACGAAGGGACCGCGTCAGCACGTCCTTGGCCCCCGGGGCGAACGGCCGACGCCTGGACCGACGCCCGCCACCACTGCCGTTCCCCGATCCCAGTGCCCCGACCCCGTGGGCCTCTTCCACCCGGGAGACGATCTCCGAGAGGTCGATCCCGAGCCCGGAGAGCGCCTCCGTGTCAGCGCGGGAGAGCCCACCCCGCCTGCGCGCCTCGTCAAGCGCCCGTTCCATCGAGTCGCGACGACCGGCCGCACCGAGCGAGGCCAGCGCGAACGAGCCACGGCTGCCCTCCCGGTCGAGGAGGGCGAGAAGCATGTGCTCCTCGTCCACCGCCTCGGCACCCGCGCGTTCGGCGTGTCCGACCGCTCCCTCGACCACGGCCCGGGCGTCCTTCGTGAACCGCTCGAACATCACTGCCTCCCGTACTTCTTGTGCACGGCCTGCCTGCTCACTCCGAGTTCCGCGGCGATCTCCTGCCACGACCAGCCCTGATTGCGCGCGCTGCGCACCTGCACCGCTTCCAACTGCTCCAGCAGTCTCCGCAGCGCGGAGACCGCCCGCAGTCCGATCCGCGGATCGCGATCACCCGCACGCTCGGCGAGATCCGTTGCTTCGGTCATGCTGTCAATCTAAGTTGACAGCAAGGTGAGTGTCAACCCCGGTTGACATCCGGTACGCGAAACGGCGGGCCCGAAACCTCCCGAGCCCGCCGCGACCGCCCCGCACTACACCCCGGCCCGAACAGCCGAGGATCCCTCAACCCCCCACCCTCGTACTCACCCTCACCCTCACGCTCATCCCACCGTGAGAACGATCTTCCCGAACTGATCGCCCGCCGCCAGCCGCTCGAACCCTTCCCGGGCCCGGTCCAGCGGAAGCACCTCGTCGATGACGGGTCGCACACCCGTGGCGGCGCAGAAGGACAGCAGATCCTCCAGCTCGTCCTTGGTGCCCATCGTGGAACCGACGATCTTGAGTTCCAGGAAGAAGACGCGGGTGAGCTCGGCGTGCGAGGGTCGGTCGCCGCTCGTCGCGCCCGAGATGACCAGCGTGCCGCCGGGCCGCAGCGACTTGATGCTGTGCGACCAGGTGGCCGCGCCGACCGTCTCGATGACCGCGTCAACGCGCTGCGGCAGCCGTGCGCCTGACTCCAGGGCCTCCACGGCCCCCAGCTCGACGGCCCGCTTGCGCTTGGCCTCGTCGCGACTGGTGGCAAAGACCCGAAGACCGGCGGCCTTGCCGAGCACGATCGCGGCGGTCGCCACGCCGCCGCCGGCGCCCTGGACGAGGACGGAGTCGCCGGGCCGTACTCCGGCGTTGGTGAACAGCATGCGGTAGGCCGTCAGCCACGCGGTAGGCAGACAGGCGGCCTCCTCGAAGGAGAGGTCCTTGGGCTTGGGAATGACGTTCCACGTCGGGACGGAGACCTGTTCGGCGAACGTGCCCTGGTAGTGCTCGGTGAGGATGGAACGGGGCTCCTTCGGGCCGACCCCGTGCCCCGTCTGTCCGATGACCGAGTGCAGCACGACTTCGTTGCCGTCCTCGTCGACGCCGGCCGCGTCGCATCCGAGGATCATCGGCAGCTTGTCCTCGGAGAGACCGACGCCGCGCAGGGACCAGAGGTCATGGTGGTTCAGGGACGCGGCCCTGACATTCACGGTGGTCCAGCCCGGCCTCTGCTCGGGGGCCGGGCGCTCCCCCAACTCCAGGCCGGTGAGCGGCTGATCACGGTCAATGCGGGCGGCGTAGGCAGCGAACATGACCTTGACGATAGGCTCCGCCCCCGCCCGGCGGAACCACGTCCCCCTGTGACACACGTCCCGCCACCCTCACGCCCCACGTCACACCGGCCCACCCCACCCACACCCGGAAGCAACCGCCGACTTCCGGACCGGGGCGAAGCCCTGCCGAGGGGCCGAAGGCGGAGCCCCGCCGGGGGCCCAGGGCGCAGCCCCGCCAGGGGGGCCAAAAACAGAGCCCCGCCGGGGGCCCAGCGGCGGAGCCCCTCTGGAGTGATGGGGGCGGAGGCCCGCGAGGGTGAGCGGGGGCCCAGCCCCTGGCTGGGCCTGAGGGCGAAGTCCCGCAGAGGCCAAGGAGCGAAGCCTTACCGGAGGGCGAGGGCGCAGCCCTGCGGAGGTCCGGGGGCGAAGCCCCACCGGAGGGCGAGGGCGGAGCCCCAGGAGCGCAGCCCTACGGAGGTCCGGGGCGAAGCCCTACCGGAGAGATCCGGGGGCGAAGCCCAACCAGGCCCAGGGGCGCAGCCCTACGGAGGTCCGGGGCGAAGCCCCGCCGGGGCCCCAGGCGCGGAGCCCCTGGCGGGGGTCCGAGGCAGGGGGTGCAGCCCTCCCTCCCCCGCAGGCCCCCGCCCGGGGGCCAGGGGCGGAGCCCCTGCGGGGTCGAAGGGGCGCAGCCCCTGGGGATGGGACGGGTAGGGGCGGCGGGGGCGAAGGAAGGGGACCCGTACGGACCAATCCGGGACAGAAGACAGGGCCCCGCCGGGAGCAACCCGGCGAGGCCCTGGAATCACGCGGCCGCGTCAGCGGCGGGCAACACCCTCGGCCCGAGCAGCCGCAGCCACCGCCGCGGTAACCGCAGGAGCCACCCGCTCATCGAACGGCGAAGGAATCACATAGTCCGCGGCAAGGTCGTCCCCGACGACCGCAGCCAACGCCTCCGCCGCCGCGATCTTCATCCCCTCGGTGATCCGAGACGCCCGCACCTGCAACGCCCCCGCGAAGATCCCGGGAAACGCCAGCACGTTGTTGATCTGGTTCGGGAAGTCCGACCGCCCGGTGGCGACCACGGCCGCGTACTTGTGGGCGATCTCGGGGTGCACCTCGGGGTTCGGGTTGGCCATGGCGAAGACGAAGGCCCCCTCGGCCATCGACGCCACCGCCGGCTCCGGCACCGTGCCCCCGGACACGCCGATGAAGACGTCCGCACCCGCGAGCGCCGACTCCAGCGACCCCGTGAGCCCCGCCTTGTTGGTGATCCCGGCGAGCTCCCGCTTGACGTCGGTCAGGTCCTCCCGGTCCGCGGAGACGATGCCCTTGCGGTCCGCGACCGCGACGTCACCGATCCCCGCCTCCAGCAGGAACTTGGCGATGGCGACCCCGGCCGCCCCCGCCCCCGAGATCACCGCACGCAGATCACCCAGCGTCCGCCCGGTCAGCTTCGCGGCATTCCGCAGCGCCGCCAGGGTCACGATCGCGGTCCCGTGCTGGTCGTCGTGGAAGACGGGAATGTCCAGCCGCTCCTGGAGCTTGCGCTCGATCTCGAAGCACCGCGGTGCCGAGATGTCCTCCAGGTTGACGCCCCCGAACGAGGGAGCGAGCCGGACCACGGTCTCCACGATCTCGTCGACGCCCGTGCAGTCCAGCGCGATCGGCACGGCATCCACCCCGCCGAACTGCTTGAACAGAATGGCCTTGCCCTCCATCACGGGAAGGGAGGCCTCCGGGCCGATGTCACCGAGTCCCAGCACCGCCGTGCCGTCCGTCACCACAGCGACGACGGACGACTTCCACGTGTAGTCATGGACGAGCTCGGGCTGCTCGGCGATGGCGCTGCACACCTTCGCCACGCCGGGCGTGTACGCCAGGGACAGGTCGTCCTTGTCACGGACGGGCACGGTGGCCTGCACGGCCATCTTGCCGCCACGGTGCAGCGCAAAGGCAGGGTCGAAGTCGAGGGAGTCGACGGAGCCGTCGGAACCGACGGTGTCGACGGAGCCGGCGGAATTGACCGGCTCCACGTCGCCTTCAAGACCAGTACTGCTGTCGCTGCGAGGATTGACGATCTCCGCTGCCACTTTGTTTTACCCCTTAAGTCTTCATTGTTTGAGGGTGACCACTCCTGGTTGAGGGGTGGGCGGGCACCGCGTAATCCTGCCGCCGTGGTTGCGTACGGGCTGATACGCGACGGGCGCGCCGCACACGCGCCCTGAGCCCCGGATGAGGGGTGTAAAGAACCTTCTTACCGGACGGACCAGGTCGGCGACGAGTCCATACCGCGAAGCTCACACGCCGGTGACATGACTCATACATGGATATGTGGACAAGTCCAAGACATGACCTCAGGACACCACAAGTGCGGCGTAGCGCCGGCCCGCATCGTGGGATGCGCCGAAGTTCTTCCGGCCGGAAGGAGGGATTCCCGCACAAGGTCCGGCCCTGATGGAGCCGTCCGCGGCGGTTCGGGGGTCACCCGTTATCCGATTTTGACATAGCGAGTCCCCTGAAGCGCGCAGTCCGAATGGCAAGATGCCGTCATCACACGAGGTCGCGACACCCAAAGGTGTGTGTTCTCGTCGACCCATCGGCAACTCCCTCATCCGCCGGAGGCACCCACCATGACCGCAAGCACCACCCGTCGTACGACCGCCGCGCAGTCCCGGATAGCAGCGGTCGGCGCGATCGCGGTCGCCGGGGCCCTGGTCCTCACCGGCTGCGGTGACCAGACCAAGAAGGACTCCAACAGCTCCTCCTCGAGCGCCGCCTCAGCTCCGCTGGCCTCCAAGCTGCCCGCGTCGATCCGTGACGCGGGTGTCATCAAGGTCGGCTCGGACATCGCGTACGCGCCGGTCGAGTTCAAGGACAGCTCCGGCAAGACCGTGGGTATCGACCCCGACCTGGCGGACGCGATGGGCAAGCAGCTCGGTGTGAAGTTCGAGTTCCAGAACGGCACCTTCGACACCCTGATCACGGGTCTGCGCTCCAAGCGGTACGACATGGCGATGTCCGCGATGACGGACACCGCGGACCGCCAGAACGGTGTCGACGCCGACACCGGCAAGAAGGTCGGCGAGGGCGTCGACTTCGTCGACTACTTCACCGCGGGTGTCTCGATCTACACCCCCAAGGGCAAGACCCAGAACATCAAGACCTGGGCCGACCTCTGTGGCAAGAAGATCGCGGTGCAGCGCGGCACGGTCTCGGAGGACCTCGCCAAGTCCGAGTCGAAGAAGTGCACGGGCGGCAAGAAGATCGCCATCGAGTCGTACGACAACGACCAGCAGGCCCAGACCCGGGTGCGCGCCGGTGGCGCCGACGCCGGTTCCTCGGACTTCCCGGTCGCCGCGTACGCGGTGAAGACCTCGGGCGGCGGCAAGGACTTCGAGCTCGTCGGCGAGCAGGTCGAGGCGGCGCCGTACGGCATCGCGGTCGCCAAGTCCAACACGCAGCTCCGCGACGCACTGCAGGCCGCGCTCGACGCGATCATCAAGAACGGCGAGTACGACAAGGTGATAGCGAAGTGGGGCGTCGAGGCCGGCGCCGTCAAGACGGCCGCGGTCAACGGAGGAAAGTGACCGCGGGCGCGAGCGGGCACTGAAAGGCAACAACACCCGTGACTGTTGACATCGACAAGACGGCTGGGCCGGAGGAGACTCCTCCGGCCGGGCCGGAGGCCATCAAGGCCATCCCCGTCCGGCACTACGGACGGTACCTCTCGGCCGTCATCGCGATCGCCGTGCTCGTCGCGATCATCTACGCGTTCGGCCAAGGCAAGATCAACTGGCATGCCGTACCGGACTACTTCTTCGACCACCGCATCATCAAGGGCGTCGGTCAGACGCTGCTGCTGACGGTGCTCTCGATGGCGATCGGCATCCTCGGCGGCATCCTGCTCGCGGTGATGCGCCTGTCGAAGAACCCCGTGACCTCGTCCATCGCGTGGTTCTACATCTGGTTCTTCCGCGGCACCCCGGTCCTCGTCCAGCTGTTCGTCTGGTTCAACCTGGGTCTGGTCTTCGAGTACATCAACCTCGGGCCGATCTACAAGGACTACTGGTCCAGCTTCATGACGCCGTTCCTGACGGCGCTGCTGGGCCTGGGCCTGAACGAGGCCGCGTACATGGCCGAGATCTGCCGTGCCGGTCTGCTCTCGGTCGACGAGGGCCAGACCGAGGCCTCGCACGCGCTGGGCATGAGCCACGGCAAGACGCTGCGGCGGATCATCATCCCGCAGGCGATGCGCGTGATCGTGCCGCCCACGGGCAACGAGGTCATCAACATGCTCAAGACGACCTCCCTCGTGTCGGCGGTGCAGTACTACGAACTCCTGCGGTACGCCCAGGACATCGGACAGACCTCCGGCGCCCCGGTGGAGATGCTCTTCCTGGCCGCCGCCTGGTACCTGATCATGACCTCGGTCCTGAGCGTGGGCCAGTACTACGTCGAGCGGTACTACGCCCGCGGTTCGAGCCGTCAGCTGCCGCCCACCCCATGGCAGAAGATCAAGGCCAATCTGACGTCCCTGTCGAGCCGGAAGGGGGCGACGGCATGACCGAGAAGGAAACCGGCAAAGACATTTCCGGTGCGCCGATGGTGAAGTCCGAAGGCGTGCACAAGTCCTTCGGCGCGGTCGAGGTCCTCAAGGGCATCGACCTGGAGGTCAGGCCCGGCGAGGTCTTCTGCCTCATCGGCCCCTCCGGCTCCGGCAAGTCGACCTTCCTGAGGTGCATCAACCACCTGGAGAAGATCAACGCCGGCCGGCTGTACGTCGACGGGGAGCTGGTCGGCTACCGCCAGAAGGGCGACAAGCTGTACGAGCTCAAGGACAGCGAGGTCGCGCTGAAGCGCCGGGACATCGGCATGGTCTTCCAGCGCTTCAACCTGTTCCCGCACATGACGGCGCTCGAGAACGTCATGGAGGCCCCGGTCCAGGTCAAGGGCATCAGCAGGACCCAGGCCCGGGCGCGTGCGGAGCAGCTCCTGGAGCGCGTCGGCCTGGCCGACAAGGCGGCCAACTACCCCTCGCAGCTCTCCGGCGGTCAGCAGCAGCGTGTCGCCATCGCCCGCGCGCTGGCGATGGACCCGAAGCTGATGCTCTTCGACGAGCCGACCTCGGCGCTCGACCCGGAGCTGGTCGGTGACGTCCTCGACGTCATGCGCGACCTCGCCGAGTCCGGCATGACGATGATCGTCGTCACCCACGAGATGGGCTTCGCCCGCGAGGTGGGCGACTCGCTGGTCTTCATGGACGGCGGTGTGGTGGTCGAGTCCGGCCACCCGCGTGACGTACTGACGAACCCGCAGCACGAGCGGACGCAGTCGTTCCTGTCCAAGGTGCTCTGAGCCACGGACAAGAGGAAAGGGGCGGTACGGGAATCCCGTACCGCCCCTTCTTCGTGCGGTTCGCGCCCGGACTCTTCTTCCGGACCCCCGCGGCCTGCCTATTTCACCGCCAGCACCAGCGCGTCGGACGGCGACCGCCACACCGCCCGCGCCTCCCCGAAGCCCTTTTCGCGCAGCACGCGCGTGTGCCAGTCGACGGACGGCATGTCGCCGTCGGCGTGCTCCCCGTAGATCTCGAAGCGGCGGGCGGTCGGCGCGGCGAGGGCGGGGTCCTGGGCCGCCAGCTCCCACCAGGCGGCCCAGTCGAGCACCCCGCGCGCCTTGGCCTGGTCCATCCGGGCGTGTCGCTGGGCGCGCTCGGCCGCGTTGATCCGGGGCGTGGACCCGTCGATCATGTGGTCGGCGTTCATGAAGACTCCGCCGTCGCGGACGAGCTGCGCGACCTGACCGTAGAGGACCGCGAGGGGTTCGCTGTGCAGCCAGTGGAGGGCGGTGGCGGTCAGGACGGCGTCGTACGAGTCGTAAGGCAGCCGGGTCGCCCAGTGCGGGTCCTTGAGGTCGGCCGTGACGAAGGAGACTCTCTCGTCGCCCGCGAAGGTTCCCTCGGCGATGGTGAGCAGCGCCGGGTCGAGGTCGACCCCGGTGCTGGTGGCCTTCGGGAAGCGGTCGAGGAGCCGGGCCGTGATGGTGCCGGTGCCGCAGGCCAGGTCGAGGACGCGCGGCTCCGGGCCGACCAGGGCCTCGACCATGTCGAGCATCACCCGGAAGCGCTCCTCGCGGTCCGGCATGTACCACTCCTGTTGCCGGTCCCAGCTCTCCTGCCAGGCGTGCCAGTCGGTTCCGTTGCCGTGGATCTCGTCGCTGTCGATTCCGGTGCCGACGGTCATGGAAGTCCCTTCTCCGTTCGCCTTCACTCGCCCGCGTAATACCCTGGAAGCGCAATCAGCCGTTACCTGACCGCACGCACGACGATAGAGCGCCTCCGTAAGGACTACAAGTGGAACTGGCCTATTACTCGGATTACGCGGTACGCCTCGTCAACACCGAGGAGCCGACCCGGGGCAAGGACTCGCTCACCTCGGTCGAGGCGGTCCGGGGCCTCTTCGGAGGGAACTCCTCCGCGGCCCGCCGCGCCACGGACGCGGACGTCACCCGCTTCCGGTCGGTCCGCGCCCGGCTGCGCGCCGTCTTCGAGGCGGCCGACGGCGGCGACGAGACCCTGTCCGTGGACCTGCTGAACTCACTCCTCCTGGAGTTCCCCGTCAGCCCGCAGATCTCCGGGCACGACCACCGGGACGACGACGGGCGCCCGCTGTGGCACATGCACCTGGCGGACCACCCGTCGAACGCGACCGCGGGCTACGCGGCGATCGCCGCCATGGGACTCGCCTTCCATCTCACCGCGTACGGCGTGGACCGCCTCGGCCTCTGCGAGGCGGCCCCCTGCCGCAACGCGTACCTGGACACGTCGACGAACCGCTCCCGGCGCTACTGCTCGGACCGCTGCGCGACCCGCGCCAACGTGGCCGCCTACCGGGCCCGCAAACGCCTGGAGGCCGACCGGTCGGAGAGCACGGGCCTGGCGGCGCCGAGCGCCCAGCGGACGAGTGCGAACGGCGAGCGCTGACCCGGCAGGTGGGGCCGGTAGCGGAAACGCACCTTTCCCAGGACGAGGTCCTCGGGCACGGTCCCGTAATCGGTGCTGTCCCCACCCGCGTAGGCGTTGTCCCCGAGCACCCACCAACCCCCCTCGCGCCGCTCCGCGATCCGCTTCACGACCAGCAGGTCCTGCTGGAACGGATGGCGCAGAACGACCACGTCACCGGCCCTGACCCGGGCCCCGTACTGCACGACGAGCCGATCTCCGTGCTGGAGCGTGGGCACCATGGAGGGCCCCGTCACCTCGGCCGCCCCGAACGGCAGCACGGCCCTCCCACGCTCGGTCTCCTGCGACAGCTCCGGCATCACCGGCACCTCCCCGGTCCATCCTCCACCAGTCCCAGTCTCACCCTGGACTTTTGTCCTAAGCCCATGGGGGCACTCGAGAAAAGACGTCTCCTACGGAGTAATGTCCCACCTGAGAAGACGATCACGAGGAAGGACAGCTCAATGCTCTCCCGCCTGTTTGCCCCCAAGGTCAAGGTCAGCGCGCACTGCGACCTGCCCTGCGGCGTGTACGACCCGGCCCAGGCCCGCATCGAGGCGGAGTCGGTGAAGGCCGTCCAGGAAAAGATGGCCGGCAACGACGACCCGCACTTCCAGGCTCGCGCCACCGTCATCAAGGAGCAGCGCGCCGAGCTCGCGAAGCACCACGTGTCGGTGCTCTGGAGCGACTACTTCAAGCCCCCGCACTTCGAGAAGTACCCGGAGCTGCACCAGCTGGTCAACGACACCCTGAAGGCCCTCTCGGCCGCCAAGGCGTCCACGGACCCGGCCACGGGCCAGAAGGCGCTGGACTACATCGCCCAGATCGACAAGATCTTCTGGGAGACCAAGAAGGCCTGACCTTTGGTCATACGGCTCGGCCCGCGACCTGTTCGGTTTCTCCGGTCACGCGGTCCCGCTGCCCGCACCCGGCCCGCGGGGCGCCGAACACGGCGTCCATGACGGTCCGGGTGCGGTCTTCTTTCGCCGGACTTCTTTCGTCGGGGCTTCGTTCGCCCTTCGTCAGGGCTTCGTTCGTCCGACTTCATTCGGATACGGCGACCACGTGCTTGCCGACGACACCGCCGCGTTCGAAGGCCTGGTGCGCCGCGGTGATGTCCGCGAGTGGGTACACGCTGTTCACCACCGGGCGCAGAGCTCCCGAGGTGACGTGGTCGGCCAGGGCGCGCAGCACGGTGGCGTCGGGGTTGGCGCTGAAGGTGCGGATGCGGCGGGCGCCGTACACGCTCGATGCCGCGATCGCGGCCAGGGCGGGGGCCGACAGTCCGACAGTGACCATCCGGCCGCCTTTGGCCAACCGGCTCCGGTAGCAGTTCAGTTCCGTGCCGACCGTGTCGACGATGACGTCGAAGGGACCGATCAGGTCCGAGGTGGTGGAACCGTGGTCGAGGACCTCGTCGGCGCCGAGGTCGGCGAGGGCTGGGGTGTGACGGGCGCGGGCCAGTGCGGTCACGTGGCAGCCCAGGGCGTGCGCGAGTTGGACGGCGGCCGTGCCGACGCCGCCCGCCGCGCCGCGGACCAGGACCTTCTCTCCGGGCGCGAGGCGCACGGTGTCCCGCACCGCGATCAGCGCCGTCGCACCGGCGACGACCAGGGAGGCCGCGCCGGCCGCGGAGAGCGTCGCCGGGGCGGGCGCGAGCCGGTCCGCGGGGACGACGACGTACTCGGCCGCCCCGCCGACGGTGTGCCGCTGCCGGGGGTGAACCATGCCCCACACCCGGTCCCCGACCCGGTGGACCGCCACGCCGGCGCCGGTCGCGGCGACGGTGCCCGCGAAGTCCAGGCCCACCCCGAGCGGGAACCTGCGGCCCGACACGATCTTCAACTCCCCGGCGCGCAGCATCACATCGTGGCCGTTCACGCTGGACGCCTCGACGCGGACCTGCACTTCACCCGCGCCCGGGGCGGGGCGGTCGACGTCGTTGACCCGCAGCACATCCGCTGCGTCGCCGTAACTCATGATCTGAGCGGCCTTCATGGCGCTGTTCCCTTCCAGGGTCGGCTGTTGCGGTTCCGATCCTGGTACCGGGCCGCGGCATCACGGTCGTTCGCCTTTTCCTGGGTCCGGCGGACCCACCCTCGCGGGCCGCGCCGCGGGCATACTGGCGCCGTGACTGACGCGCCCGTCGCGGTGAGCGACGACCCCCGGCACGAACTCGGCGAGTTCCTCAGGACTCGCCGCACCCGGCTGCGGCCGCAGGACGTCGGTCTGGAACCCGGCCCGCGGCGGCGCGTCGCCGGGCTGCGGCGCGAAGAACTGGCTCTGCTGGCCGGGGTCAGCTCGGACTACTACCAGCGCATGGAGCAGGGCCGCGACGTACGCCCGTCCGAGCAGGTCCTCGACGCCCTCGCACGCGCCCTCAGCTTCTCCGCCGAGGAGACCCGGCATCTGCACAGCCTCGCCGCCGCCGCGCGCACGCCCACCAGGCGCCCGCGCGACCACGCGCCCGAGGAGGTGCCGCCCACCACCCTGCGGCTGCTGCGCACGATGACCTCGCCCTCCGTGGTCGTCGGCCGCTTCCTGGACGTACTGGCGTGGAACCCGCTCGCCGGTGCCCTGCTCGGCGAGTTCACCCAGCGCCCGCGGAACGAGCGCAATCTGCTGTCGCTGCTGCTGCACCCGGAGGCCGACCGGACGTGCCCGGAGCGGGCCGCCACCGTCGCCGAGCTGGTCGCGATGCTGCGGACGCAGGTCGCGGCCGAGCCGGGGCATCCGCGCGCCGTCGAGCTGGTCGGTGAACTCGCCGTCCGCAGCGACGAGTTCGCGGGCCTGTGGGCGCGTCACGACGTGGCGGAGACCACCCGCGGCCGGATGCGCGTCCATCACCCGCTGGTCGGGGAGCTGAACCTGGACTGGGACGCGTACCCGATGCCGGGCGCCACCGGCCCCGTACTCATCGCCTTCACCGCCGAGGAGGGCGGGCCCGACGCCGAGCGCCTCCAGCTGCTCGCCGGCCTGCTCGTCGCCCCCGGTCCGGCGGCTGCGCCCCGCCCGCGGCCTTGACCCACCGGCCCCTGTCAGTGGGCCGTGTCATCCTGAAGAAATGACTCTGGAGGATCTGGTCCGGCTGCGCCGGGCACGCGACCGGATGGACCGCGAGTACGCGGAGCCGCTGGACGTCGCCGCGCTCGCGCGCACCGCGCTGATGTCACCCGGGCACTTCCAGCGGAGCTTCCGGGCGGCGTACGGGGAGACGCCGTACAGCTATCTGATGACCCGCCGAATAGAACGGGCCAAGGCCCTGCTGCGGCGGGGCGACCTGACGGTCACGGAGGTCTGCCTCGCCGTGGGCTGTACGTCGCTCGGTTCGTTCAGCTCCCGCTTCACGGAGCTGGTCGGCGAGACCCCGAGCGCGTACCGGGCCCGGCCGCATGATCACGGCGCCCCGATCCCGCCGTGCGTGGCCCAGCGCCTGACCCGCCCGACCCGCCACCGCAACCCGGAAGCGGAACCGGGCACACGCCTCTAGCGTGGGGCCATGGACCTGAAACTCTCACAGTGCTTCATAGCCGTGGACGACCATGACAAAGCGCTCGCCTTCTACCGGGACGTCCTCGGCCTGGAGGTCCGGGGTGACGTCGCCTTCGAGGGGATGCGCTGGGTGACGGTCGGCTCCCCGCTCCAGCCGGACGTCCAGATCGTCCTGGAGCCCCCCGCCGCGAGCCCGGACATCTCCCCCGCCGACAAACAGGCCATGGCCGAGCTCCTCGCCAAGGGCATCCTGCGCGGCGTCATCTTCTCCACCGCCGACTGCGACGCCCTCTACGAACGCGTCCGCGCCTCCGGCGCCGACGTCCTCCAGGAGCCGATGGACCAGCCGTACGGCGTCCGCGACTGCGCCTTCCGCGACCCTGCGGGCAACCTCCTCCGCTTCACCGAACGCCCCGACGCCTGACCCCGGCCACCCCCGCATCGGCCGGCGGGAGGGAGACTACGTCTGTGCGTTCCGTGGGAGCGGGTCGCCCATGGAATGGAACGTCTGAAGTCCCGTAGTCCGAGGAGTCATCGATGCCGTCCGCGCGCCCCCGCGTCCTCTACGTCAGTGACCTGGCCTACCCGGCCAAGGGGCGGCGGTACTGCGACGAGGACATCTTCCTCACCTCCCGGCTGCGCGAGGAGTTCGACCTCGCCGTGTGCCACCCCCTGGACGCGGCCGCGCTGATGACCGGCTTCGACGCCGTGGTCGTGCGGAACAGCGGGCCCGTGCTGCACTACCAGGCGGAGTACGACGCGTTCCGGAAGCAGGCGGTCACGGAAGGTGTCCGCGTGTACAACCAGCTGTCCGGCAAGGGGGACATGGCAGGGAAGGGATACCTGCTGGACCTCACCGCGGCGGGGTTCCCGGTCATCCCGACCATCGATCGCGCGGACGACCTCGACCGGCTTCCGGACGTCGACACCTACGTCGTGAAGCCCAGGACGGGCGCGGACTCCATCGGCCTGGAGTTCGTACCGCGCGACCGGCTGCCCGAACTGTCGTACGACAACATCCTCGTCCAGCCACGCATCGACTTCCGCTACGAGGTGTCCTTCTACTTCGTCGACCACACCTTCCAGTACGCCCTGTACGCCCCCCGCCCGGACGAACGCTGGGCCCTGGAACCGTACGAGCCGACCGAGCGGGACCGGGAGTTCGCGCAGCGGTTCGTCGACTGGAACGACATCGCGTACGGCATCCAGCGCGTCGACGCCTGCCGGGCCCCCGACGGCGGGCTGCTCCTCGTGGAGCTGGAGGACCTGAACCCGTATCTGTCCCTGGACGTCCTCTCCCCCGACACACGGGACGCCTTCGTCTCACGGGTGAAAACATCGTTGCGCGGGCTGATCGGGCAGGAGACGGTACGAGCCGCACACGACGTCTGAGAGGGAGCGGGAAACGACCCATGGCCGACCCCATTCGATGGACCTATGCCTTCGTCGACCGGCCCATGAAGGACTTCGATCGCGCCTGCGGCTTCTGGACCGCGGTCACGGCGACGAAGCTGTCCGAACCGCGCGGTGAGCAGGGCGAGTTCGTGACCCTGCTGCCCGACGGCACCGACGCCTGCGTCAAGGCGCAGGGCGTCGACGCGGGCGAGGGCGGCGCCCATCTCGACCTCGCCGTCGAGGACGTACCGGCGCTGGCGGAGTCGGCCCGGCGGCTCGGCGCCGAGATCGTCACCACCGAAGAGGACCTGGTCGTCCTGCGCTCCCCCGGCGGCCAGCCGTTCTGCGCGGTCCGTTGGCACGGCGAGTCGGCGCGGCCTCCCGTCGTCCCCGGACCCGCCGGCGCGACCAGCCGCCTCGACCAGGTGTGCCTCGACGTGGCGCCCACCCGCTTCGAGGTCGAAGTCGCCTTCTGGAGCGCCTTGACCGGATGGGAGTCGCACCCCGGCGCGCTCCCGGAGTTCCACCTGCTCAGGCCACCCACCGGGCTCCCCTTCCGCATCCTCCTGCAACGCCTGGACACCGCCCGCCCCGCCTCCGCCCACCTCGACATCGCCTGCTCGGACGTCGAGGCGGTACGCGCCGACCACGAGCGGCTCGGTGCCGTGCTCGTCGGCCACGGTGCCCGCTGGGCCGTCATGCGGGACCCGGTCGGCGGCACGTACTGCCTGACCGGCCGGGACCCGGCGACGGGCAGCCTCCCGGCCCCGGCCTGATCCGAAGGACGGCGCTACGCGGACTCCCACACCTCCACGTCCACCACGGCCGCCACCGGAATCGGCCCGTAGATGTGCGGGAACTCCTCGCCCCCGGGCTTGACCGCCTCGTAGCGCAACGGCACGTCCAGCCGTTCGGGATCGATGACCAGGAGCACCAGCTCGTCGGGGCCGTCGTACCCGCCGTACAGGAAGGAGGCGACCGCGGGGACCTGGTGCCGCAGCGAGCAGTGGATGAAGCCCTCCTCCTGGAGGGTGCGGCCACGTGTGGACATCTCGTACGCGCCTGCCGCGCGGGCCGCGTCCCACAGGGAGCGCTCGGTGAGGTGCAACAAGGGTTCGGACATGCCCACACGCTACGGCCTCGGCCGGGCCGCCCGCGTCGACAAGTAGCGCCGCTAGGGGAGCCCGAGAGTCCCGCGGGCGCATCCCGCTCAGATGTCCCCGGCGCCGTCCAGAATGGGGCGGATGACCACCGGGTAGTTCGTTGCGCCCTCTGGTCCTGGGCAGCGGGTGACGCGCTCGGCGATCTCGGTGACCCGCTCCAGGCTCGCGCACTCCAGGACCCAGTAGCCGGCGATCAGCTCCTTGGTCTCGCCGTACGGCCCGTCGGAGATGACGGCCTTCCCGTCCTGTCCTGCCGTGACCAGGCGGGTCTGTGCCGGTTCGGCCAGCCCCTGCCCGTCGACGAGCTCACCGGACTTCGAGAGGTCGTCGTTGATCGCGCCCATGTACGCGTACATCGCCTGCAGCTCCTGCTCGCTCCAGGCCGGGGCGTGCGCGGAGCCCTTGCCCCGCATGCCCTCGTAGTCCGCCTGCGTGCCCTGCACCATCACCAGGTACTTCATGAGTCGGCTCCCTCGGCTTCCTCATTTTTCCGCGACGGACTCCCCGGGATGCTCCGGGGGCTCCCCGGTGTCCCTGGTGTCCCTGCCGGGTTCGGCTCCGAGCCCGGGTACGGACCGGGACCCCGCACCGGCTCCGGCTTTGGCGCCGCCGCCGGACCTGGCTCCGGCTCCGACCCCGGGCTCGCCGACGTACGCCTCGCACTCGGGGTTGTGACAGGGGCCGGGACCCCACACGGGAACGAACGCGCCCAGCGTCTTGTGGCGCCGCACGACGGTGGTGACCGGCTGCCGGCAGGCGGGGCAGACATGCTCATCGGTGCCCATGCATTCAGGGTAGGGCGGGAGACGCTTCAGCGCTTCCTGCTGTACGTCCGCACGAAGACGCCGCTCTTGTAACGCGCGCGCCTCGGTCGAGCAGCGCCCCCGCGAGCCGCGCACCGCCGCCAGACAGATGCCGAACCCGCCGTCCTCCGACTTGCCCGATCAGACTCCCCGCCCGGGCTGCGGCTCGCGCCACATCGGCCACATCCGCGGACCGTCCGGCAGGTCGAGGGGCCGCCCGGTGACGTCGAAGCCGAGACGCTCGTAGAGCCGTCGGCTGTCGGCGTTGCTCGCCTCCAGATAGGCCGACAGGCCTTCGCGGTCGCAGCGGTCGAGGACCGACCGGACGAGCGCGGTGCCGAGTCCCTCGCCCTGGCGCTGCGGCGCCACGCCGATCATCCACAGGTACTCGTGGGCGCGGCCCGCGGGGTGGATCCCGGCCGTCAGGCGGCCGATCAGCTCGACCCGCTCGTTGTCCGGGTCGACGGCCTCACGCAGCCGTACGGGACCGTCGTCCTCGTCGTCGGCGTGGCCGGCGTCGGCGGGCACGGACAGCCACAGCGCGCACGCCGAACCGTCCTCCGTGACGTCGACGCGGCCCTCGGCGAGCACGATCTCGGTGAACATCCCCATCAGTCCGGGGTGCTTGGCGCGGCGGTGCGCCGCGTCCGGAAAGACCCAGACACTCACCGGGTCGTCCTGGAACGCCTCGTCGAGCAGCCGGGTGACCAGCTCCCGATCACCCTCGTCCGCCGTCCGGATCACCACGCCCATGTCCCACCCTCTCGCCTCAACCGCCGCTGATCGTACGGCTGTTGCAGCCTAGGGCCTGTCGGGCCTGTCCGGGCCCGAGAGGGGCGGGCCCCGCGCACCGTGGGGATGCGCGGGACCCGTTCCGGCCGGAGCCCGGTGCCGTACGGAGGTCAGGTGTCGTACGGTCCCGGAGGCCCCGGGGTCTTCAACCGCCCTTCTGAAGAGTCGAACGGGTCATCTGAAGGGTCGAGCGGGTCAGTTGCTGCGCCGCGTCACGAACTCCGCGAGCGCGAGAAGGCCACCCGCCGCCTCCGGGTCGGGGATCGCCCGGGACAGCTCGTGCATCGCCCGGGACATCCGGTCGGCCGCCTGGAGCTGCGCCCAGTCACGGCCGCCCGCCCGCTCGACGGCCAGCACCGTGCGCTCCAGCTCCCCTTCCTGGTAGGGAACTCCGTACAGCTCGGCGAGTTCCGTCGCCGCCGGGGTGCCGGAGGCGAGCGCGGCGACCACGGGCAGGGACTTCTTGCGGGCGATGAGATCCGCCCCGGCCGGCTTGCCGGTGCGGCTCGGGTCCCCCCAGATCCCGATCACGTCGTCGATCAGCTGGAAGGCGAGCCCGGCCTCCCGGCCGAACGCGTCCAACGCGTCGACGTCCTCCTCGTCCGCCCCCGCGTACAGCCCGCCGAGCGCGCATGCGCAGCCGAGCAGCGCGCCGGTCTTGGCCTCGGCCATGGCGAGCACTTCGTCGAGGGTGACCTCGTCGGGGCCGCGCTTTTCCATGGCCGTGTCCGCGTGCTGTCCCTCGCACAGCTCGACGACGCAGGACGCGAGCCGGGCGGCGGCGGCCCGGGACGCCGGGTGCGAGTCCTCGGCGAGCAGCCGCTGCGCGAGCGCCTGCATGGCGTCCCCGGTGAGGATCGCGTCGGCGTCGCCGAACACGGTCCACGCGGTGGGGCGGTGTCTTCGGGTGGTGTCCCGGTCCATGACGTCGTCGTGCAACAGCGTGAAGTTGTGGATCAACTCCACGGCGGCCGCCGCCTGTACGGCGGCCGCGTGCTGACCGCCGAGCGCTCCCGTGGCGGTGAGCACCAGCGCCGGACGGATCGCCTTGCCCGCGTTGCCCGCCGCCGGGGTGCCGTCCGCGTGCTCCCAGCCGAAGTGATAGAGCGCGATCCGGCGCATGGATCCCGGCAGCGAGTCGATGGCCCTGCGCAGCTCGGGGTCGACGGACGCCCTGGCGTGCTCCAGGATGCCCGCCGCCTCCTGTCCGTCCAGCGGGCCGAGCGCGACCTGACGTTCCATGGGCCTCCCGTCCGATGGACCGCCGTCCAAGGAACCGCCGTCCATGGGCTTGCCGATGAGGCCCCGCCTGTCCAAGGTCTCGGCCGGACTCCGCCTCGTCCCCGGTGTTCCCGCCTGATCGGGCGGGAACACGACGGCCGGCGTCGGGAAGGTCACCGCCAGCGGCCGATCTCGACGTTCTCCAGGATGCCGAGGGCGTCCGGCACGAGAACCGCCGCCGAGTAGTACGCCGTCACCAGGTAGGAGATGATCGCCTGTTCGTTGATGCCCATGAAGCGCACCGACAGGCTCGGCTCGATCTCGTCCGGGATGCCCGCCTGCTGGAGGCCGATGACACCCTGCTCGGCCTCGCCGGTACGCATGGCGATGATCGAGGTCGTCCGGGTGTCGCTGACGGGGATCTTGTTGCACGGGAACAGCGGCACGCCGCGCCAGGTCGGGATGCGGTTGCCCGCGATCTCGATGCTCTCGGGGACCAGTCCGCGCTTGTTGCACTCGCGGCCGAACGCGGAGATCGCGCGCGGGTGGGCGAGGAACAGTTTGGTGCCACGCCGACGGCTGAGCAGCTCGTCCAGGTCGTCGGGGCTGGGCACGCCGTCGTGCGGCTGGAGCCGCTGGTCGTACTCGCAGTTGTTGAGCAGTCCGAACTCCCGGTTGTTGATGAGCTCGTGCTCCTGGCGCTCCTTCAACGCCTCGACGGTGAGGCGGAGCTGCTGCTCCGTCTGGTTCATCGGCTGGTTGTAGAGATCGGCCACGCGCGTGTGCAGGCGCAGCACGGTCTGGGCGATGCTCAGTTCGTACTCGCGCGGCGCGGCCTCGTAGTCCACGAAGGTGCCGGGGATGTCCTGCTCCCCGGTGTGGCCGGCCGCGAGGTCGATCTCCTTCTCGCCGTACTTGTTGGTGCGCTGCTCCGGAATCGCGCGCAGCTCCGTGAGGTGTCCGCGCAGGGAGTCGGAGCGCTCGGCGACCTGCTCGAGGTCCCGGCGAGGCAGCGCGAGCACGGTGACCGCGGTGACGGCGCGGGCCGTGTACTCCCAGATGGCGTCCGGGTCGATGAGCGCCTGCTCGCCGAAGTACGCGCCGTCGGCGAGGACGCCGAGGACCGCGTCGTCGCCGTACGGGCCGGTGCCGATCTTCTCCACCTTGCCGTGCGCGAGCAGGAACACCTCGTCGGACGGACTGCCGAACGAGGCGAGCACTTCGCCCAGTGCGAACTCCCGCTGCTGGCACCGCTGGGCGAGCTCGCCGAGCACCTCCTGATCCTCGAACGAGCGGAGCACGGACAGCTCGCCGAGCTCCGCGGGGATGACCTGCACACGGTCACCGGTCTTCACGAACGTCACACGGCCGTCGCCCACGGAGTAGCTGAGCCGCCGGTTCACGCGGTACGTGCCACCCTGCACGTTCACCCACGGCAGCATGCGCAGCAGCCACCGTGAGCTGATCTCCTGCATCTGGGGTGCGGACTTGGTGGTGGTGGCCAGGTTCCGCGCGGCCGATGTGCCGAGACTCTGCTGCGGCTTGCCCTGACCCGCACGGACCTCTTCGCCTACCGACATGAAAATTGCCCTCCCGGTCATGCACTGATCTGCGCCGACCAGCCTTCCATCACGGAGCGTGCCGGTGCTATTACACGAATGAGCGGGAATGGATCACGGCGGATTGGGCAGAGAGTCCGGTTTTGTCGATCGATCGAACAGGCCGGAGCCGTTGCCGTCGAGCAGCGCGGAGCCGTTGCGAGCGGGAACTCCGAGATCAGGCCAACCGTTTGACGCGGTGACGGACGACGACAGGAGACGGCAATGGCAGGCTTCCTGGACCGCGCCAAGGAACAGGCGCAGCGAGGGCTCACGCAGGGCAAGCAGAAGCTCGACGAGGTGCAGGCGCAGCGTGCGGGCGGCGACCTCCTGAAGAGACTGGGCGCGGCGTACTACGCGGAGCGGCGCGGCAGCGGCTCCCCCGAGGCCACCCAGCAGGCCTTGCAGGCGCTGGAGAGCCACATCGCCACTCACGGGGACGCGTTCCTGCGCTCCTGACGGACCTCGCGGACGCGCCGTGAACGCGCTGGTCAAACGCGCCTGCGCCCCTGACCGGATCGACTCGCACACCGTACGAACGGCTGGGCCGGAGCCCCTGGTTCCGGGTACAGCTGCGGTACGAGACGGCCGCGACCGGTGGCCGCCGCGCAGTGCGAAGGAGGCGGTCATGGCCCCACCCATGTCCGCGGGCGGTTTCCTGAACCGGCTCAGGGAGGAAGGCCTCACTGTCGTCGAGGTCGGCGAATGGGAGCGTCACAACCGCAATCACAAGGGGCCCTGGGGTCCGGTGTACGGCGTGATGATCCACCACACGGTGACCTCGGGCAGCGAGCACACCGTCGGGATCTGTCGTGACGGCCGCCCGGACCTGCCCGGTCCGCTGTGCCACGGCGTCATCACCAAGGACGGTGTCCTGCACCTCGTGGGCTACGGCCGGGCCAACCACGCGGGTCTGGGTGACGACGACGTGCTGCGCGCCGTGATCGCGGAGAAGGCACTCCCGCCGGACAACGAGGCGAACACCGACGGCAACCGCCACTTCTACGGCTTCGAGTGCGAGAACCTCGGCGACGGAAAGGATCCGTGGCCCGAGGTGCAGTTGGAGGCCATCGAGAAGGTCGCGGCCGCGATCTGCCGCCACCACGGCTGGACGGAGCGTTCACTCATCGGCCACCTGGAGTGGCAGCCGGGCAAGGTCGACCCGTGCGGCTTCACGATGGCCTCGATGAGAGAGCGCGTCCGCGACCGCCTCAAGTGACGGACGGGCGCGGGGCGACTGCCCGCATACCGCACAGGTGTCCGACAATGGTGGGGTGCCCAGCCCCGCAACCCCGGACGACCCGAACACCCCGGCCACTCCTGACGCCCCCGAAGCGCTCGACCCGACCGCTCTGCGACCGCGGCTGCCCTCGCCGCTGTGCCAGGTCGCGGACGAGCGCTTCGCGCGCCATGGCGTACGGCTGCTGCTGAAGCGGGACGATCTGATCCACCCGGAGCTGATCGGCAACAAGTGGCGCAAGCTCGCCCCGAACCTCCGCGCGGCGGCGGGCCGCACGGTGGTCACCTTCGGCGGCGCGTACTCCAACCATCTGCGCGCCACCGCCGCCGCGGGCCGCCTCCTCGGGCTGACGACCGTGGGGGTGGTCCGCGGCCAGGAGCTGGCCGACCGCCCCCTCAACCCCTCACTGAACCGCTGCGCGGCCGACGGCATGCGACTGCACTTCGTCGACAGGTCGACGTACCGCCGCAAGAGCGAACCGGAGACGCTGGCCGCCCTGCTGCGCTCGATGGACGCCGAGGACGCGTATGTCGTCCCCGAGGGCGGCAGCAACTCCCTTGCCGTACGGGGCTGCCAGGAACTCGGCGCGGAGCTGCGGGGCCACGGCGGTGTCGACGTGGCCGCCCTGGCCTGCGGCACCGGCGGCACCCTCGCCGGCCTGGCCGCCGGTCTCGCCCCCGACCAGCGGGCCCTGGGCGTCCCCGTCCTCAAGGGCGGCTTCCTGGAGGGCGACATAAGCGCCCTCCAGGAAGCCGCTTTCGGCGGCCACCGCGGCACCTGGTCCCTCGACGACCGCTTCCACTTCGGCGGCTACGCCCGCACCACACCCGAACTCGACAGCTTCGCCGCGGACTTCGAACAACGCCACGGCCTGCCCGTGGAACGTCTCTATGTCGCCAAGATGCTCTATGGACTTGTCACCTTGATGGAGGAGGGGGCTTTCACACGGGGGACGACGGTGGCGGCGGTGATCACGGGGGCACCGTTCTGAGCCCTCGCACGGCCCTGAGCATCCTTACGCCGCCTCCCGATAGGCCGCCGCCTCCTCCAGGTCGAGTCTGCGCAGGAGGGTGCGGAGCATCTCGTCGTCGATGTAGCGGTGGTCGCGGAGTTTCACGAAGACCTCGCGTTCGGCGCCGATCATCTCGCGGGACAGACGGCGGTAGGTGTCGTCGGCGGTCTCCCCGGTCACCGGGTTGACGGCGCCGAGCCGCTCCCAGACGGCGTTGCGGCGGCGTTCCAGGACCGAGCGGAGCCGGTCGGCGAGCGGCGGGGGCAGGGCGTTGCGCTCGTCGTCGAGGAGTGCGTCGAGGCGCTCCTCGGCGACCCGGGACGCCTGTGCCTGGGCGTTCGCCTCCGCGAGCGTCTCCGCCTGGACGTCGCGCCCCGGCAGCTTCAGCAGGCGGATGAGAGGGGGCAGGGTCAGCCCCTGGACGACCAGGGTCCCGATGACGGTGGTGAAGGTGAGGAAGAGGAGGAGGTTGCGATCGGGGAAGGAGGCACCGCCGTGCACGGTCAGCGGGATGGAGAAGGCGATGGCGAGCGAGACCACCCCGCGCATTCCGGCCCAGCCGATGATGAACGGCCCCTTCCAGGTGGGGGACCCCTCGCGCTCCCGGACGCGCGCCGACAGGATCCGGGGCAGGAAGGTGGCGGGGTAGACCCACACGAACCGGGCGGCGACCACGACCAGGAAGACGGCCACCGCGTACCAGGCGGCCTGGGCTCCCTGGTACTGGCCGAGGCCCTTGAGGACGACCGGCAGTTGCAGTCCGATCAGGGCGAACACCGCCGACTCCAGGACGAACGCGACCATCTTCCACACCGCCTCCTCCTGGAGCCGGGTCGCGAAGTCCACCTCCCAGGCACGGTGGCCGAGGTAGAGCGCGACGACGACCACCGCGAGCACTCCGGAGGCGTGCACCTGCTCGGCGATCCCGTACGCGACGAAGGGGATCAACAAGGAAAGGGTGTTCTGGAGAAGCGCCTCCTTCAGGTGCGTGCGCAGCCAGTGGATCGGCACCATCAGGACGAGACCGACGACCACACCCCCGACCGCCGCGAGCAGGAACTCGCGGACACCGCCCGCCCAGGTCGCGCCCGCGCCGACCGCGGCGGCGAGGGCCACCTTGTAGGCGGTGATCGCGGTCGCGTCGTTCACCAGGGACTCGCCCTGAAGGATCGTGGTGATCCGGGAGGGCAGCCCCACCCGGCGCGCCACCGCCGTGGCCGCCACCGCGTCCGGCGGCGCCACCACCGCCCCGAAGACCAGCGCCGCGGGCAGCGGCAGGCTCGGCACGATCAGATAGGCGGCCCAGCCGACTGCCAGCGTCGCGAAGAGCACGTACCCCACCGACAGCAGCGCGATGGGCCGCACATGCGCCCGCAGATCGAGGTACGAGCTGTCGCTGGCCGCCGTGTACAGCAGCGGGGGCAGCACCAGCGGGAGCACGATCTCCGGGTCGAGTTCATATCCGGGCACTCCAGGGACGTACGAGACGACCAGGCCCGCCGCGACGAGCAACAGCGGCGCCGGCACCGGGGTGCGACGGGCGAGCCCGGCGACCGCGGCGCTCCCCGCGACCAGCAACAGCAGTGGCAATACGTGCATCGTCTTCCGCCCGCCCTCGTTTTCGCGCGACATCCCGCACGCCCGACGTAACCTGGCAATCATGAAACAGTGCACGCACGCCGACGAGCTGCAGCACCCCGAACCCGGGCCGCTGAGCGAGACCTGCCTGGAATGCCAGGCCGCCGGTACACATCCGGTGCAGTTGCGGCTGTGTCTGAGCTGCGGGCACCTCGGCTGCTGCGACTCCTCGCCGCTGCGGCACGCGACGGAGCATTTCAAGGAGACCGGACATCCCGTGATGCGTACCTTCGAACCCGGTGAGAGCTGGCGCTGGTGCTTCGTCGACCACGTACTGGTGTGACCCGCGGCTCGGACGGTTCGACCGTCTGACGCCTGGGTACGTCAACCCGGCGCGCGCTCTTCCTATTTGGGCCCGCAGACCCCTAGCCACTGTCCGTACTCATAGGCTTACTATGAGTGACAGCAAGGGACGGGGTCCCCAGGACAGGAAACTTGGGAGCGCGGTAGCGTCACCGCTGAACCACCTAGCGCGTTACCCCGGGGGGCGACCCTCGGCCCCCGAAAAGAGCTCGAAAGAGCTTGTACCACCTTGGAGGTGAGGGTGTCCCAGATCGCAGGCGAGCCCGCGACGAAGGACTTCGTGGAAGTCCGGCTGCCGGCCGCGGGTGCCTACCTGTCGGTGCTGCGTACGGCTACGGCCGGTCTCGCGGCCCGTTTGGACTTCACCCTCGACGAGATCGAGGACCTCCGCATCGCGGTGGACGAGGCCTGCGCGATTTTGCTGCAGCAGGCCGTCCCCGGATCGGTGCTCAGCTGTGTCTTCCGGCTCATCGACGACTCGCTCGAGGTGACGGTCTCCGCTCCGACCACTGATGGTCACGCTCCGTCACGGGACACGTTCGCGTGGACCGTTCTGTCGGCGCTCGCGGGCAAGGTCGACTCCACCGTCGCCGAGGACAAAACCGTTTCGATCAGCCTCTACAAACAGCGCGGCGCGGGACCCGGGCCGGCGTGAGGAACGGGGACGGGCCGGTGCGGGACGAAGAGCGCGGCACACGGGAGCTTCCCGCCGGACGTGTCGACGGCCTCGACGGGCCCCGGCGCGCGGTGGAAGGCGTCGACGGCATCCCCGAACAGGCCCGGCCGCACCCGGAGGACGCACAGGAGAGCCTCCTCTCCGGCCAGGACGACGGGCAACGGGATCCGGAGGGTGCCGCGCCGAGCACGTCCTCGGAAGGACGGCGGCTGGTGACGGGCGGGACTATGAGCGAGCACGAGCGACACGACAAGCCAGAGGTGCAGAGCGTGCAGGGCACGCAGCACGGGCCGAGCGCCCAGCACATCCAGCACGACCCTCAGGACCGCAGCGGCGCGCGGGCGATGTTCATCGAACTGCGCAAGCTGCAGGACGGCAGCGCGGAGTACGCGGAGCTGCGCAATCAGCTGGTCCGCATGCACCTCCCGCTCGTCGAGCACCTCGCGCGCCGCTTCCGCAATCGCGGTGAGCCGCTGGACGACCTCACCCAGGTCGCGACCATCGGCCTGATCAAGTCGGTCGACCGCTTCGACCCGGAGCGCGGCGTCGAGTTCTCGACGTACGCGACTCCGACGGTCGTCGGCGAGATCAAGCGGCACTTCCGCGACAAGGGCTGGGCGGTGCGGGTGCCGAGGCGCCTGCAGGAACTGCGTCTGGCCCTGACGACGGCGACGGCCGAGCTGTCGCAACAGCACGGGCGCTCTCCCACGGTCCACGAGCTGGCCGAGAAGCTGGCCATCTCGGAGGAGGAGGTCCTGGAGGGCCTGGAGTCCGCCAACGCGTACTCCACGCTGTCGCTGGACGTCCCCGACACGGACGACGAGTCTCCGGCGGTCGCGGACACGCTGGGTGCGGAGGACGAGGCCCTGGAGGGCGTCGAGTACCGGGAGTCGTTGAAGCCCCTGCTCGAGGACCTCCCCCCGAGAGAGAAGCGGATCCTGCTTCTCCGCTTCTTCGGCAACATGACCCAGTCGCAGATCGCGCAGGAGGTCGGCATCTCCCAGATGCACGTCTCCCGCCTGCTGGCCCGCACCCTCGCCCAGCTCCGCGAAAAGCTCCTGGTCGAGGAGTGACCTGGCAGCCGCCGAGCGGGGCTCACGACCGGCGTGGACCCTGCCGGAGTGCCGGAGCTATTCGGTTTCCTCGGCGGCACCGGGGCCGCGGATGCCCAGCGCCCGGGTCGTCTCGGAATTGACGAGCAGGACCAGCGCCGTGATCGCGACCGCCGCGAGGGCGATTCCGGCGGGGATCGCCACGCTGTCCGCCTGGAGCAGGCTGTAGGCGACGGGCAGCGCCATGATCTGGGTGATGACCGCGGGGCCCCGGCTCCAGCTGCGGCGCAGCAGCAGACCGCGGGCGGCCAGCAGGGGCAGCAGCGCGAGCACGATCAGCGTCACACCCAGGGTCACGCCCTGCTGCCGGTCTCCCGAGCCACCCGTGACCCCCAGGACGAGCATCCACACGCCCCCCACGGCGAGGACCAGCCCCTCCAGCGCGGCCAGCGCGGCCGCGGCGGTCAGCCGTCCGGGACGGGGCTCTGCGGTGGGGGTGTCGGGGGTGGGGATCTGCTCAGCGCTCACCCCTGAAGGGTATCCCTCGGGCCCCGGCGCGCGGCCGGACCCCGGCCGCTCCCCCACCCGTCTCCCGCACCTCACCGTGTCGAGACTCACGCCCCTATCTCTTACCGGATCCCTAACTCGGTCTGGGACCAGTACCCCTCGGTAGGTACGCTGCATCGCATGCGTGCACTTCTCGTGGTCAATCCGGCGGCTACCACCACAAGTGCGCGCACGCGCGATGTCTTGATCCACGCGCTGGCGAGCGAGATGAAGCTCGAGGTGGTCACCACCGAGTACCGCGGGCACGCACGGGACCTCGGCCGGCAGGCCGGGGAAAGCGACGACATAGAACTGGTGGTCGCGCTCGGCGGCGACGGCACCGTCAACGAGGTCGTGAACGGTCTCCTGCACAACGGCCCCGACCTGGACCGCCTGCCCCGCCTCGCGGTGGTCCCCGGCGGTTCCACCAATGTCTTCGCCCGCGCGCTGGGTCTGCCCAACGACGCCGTGGAGGCCACCGGCGCCCTGCTGGACGCGCTCAGAGAGGACCGCGAGCGCGCGATCGGCCTCGGTCTCGCCGCGGGCACCCCCGGCACCGAGGACGAAGCCGTCCCCTCCCGCTGGTTCACCTTCTGCGCGGGGCTCGGCTTCGACGCGGGGGTGATCGGCCGGGTCGAACAGCAGCGCGAGCGCGGCAAGCGTTCCACCCACGCCCTCTATTTGCGCCAAGTGGCACGTCAGTTTTTGGACGAACCTCACCGCAGGCACGGAACGATCACACTGGAGCGGCCCGACCAGGACCCGGTCACCGATCTTGTGATGTCCATAATCTGCAACACCACGCCCTGGACGTTTCTCGGCAATCGTCCGGTGTACGCGTCACCTAAGGCTTCGTTCGATACCGGGCTCGACGTACTCGCTCTCAACCGCATGTCGACGGGCGCGGTTGCCCGGTATGCCACCCAGTTGCTCACTTCGTCCCCCGAGCGCGGCCCCCACGGCAAGCACGCCCTGTCTCTGCACGACCTGACCGACTTCACCTTGCATTCGAAGGCGCCGCTCCCCCTCCAGATGGACGGTGACCACCTGGGACTGCGGACCAGCGTGACGTTCACAGGCGTACGCCGTGCACTGCGTGTGATTGTGTGAGCGGAAGGGCCCAAAGTCCTTTCACTCGAACGTTTAGACCAGGGTCCACCCCATGGAAGTACGGCTGTGACCTAGTCGACACCGAGGAATCAAAAAAAACTTTCCAGAAGGGGTTGTATCCGCCGCTGAGGTTTGCGAGTCTCTACGTGGCGATCGGGACGGCCCGCAACATCGGCCCCACAGAGAGCCAGAACCCCTCCTCAAATCACAGGACCACGTCAGGCAATCCTGGCAGTCGGCCCTTCACTTGTTGAGGGATTCGTGAAAGCGTTCACATTCACAAGCAACGTGCATGTAATACCAAGGAGAGGTAGCAGCCATGGACTGGCGTCACAACGCCGTTTGCCGCGAGGAAGACCCCGAGCTCTTCTTCCCCATCGGCAACACCGGTCCTGCGCTGCTGCAGATCGAGGAAGCCAAGGCCGTCTGCCGCCGCTGCCCCGTCATGGAGCAGTGCCTGCAGTGGGCGCTCGAGTCCGGCCAGGACTCCGGCGTCTGGGGTGGCCTCAGCGAGGACGAGCGTCGTGCGATGAAGCGCCGCGCCGCCCGCAACCGGGCTCGTCAGGCCACCGCCTGACACCCCACCCCGTAACGAGCCTGAGCCCGGCGGCGCGTACAGCGAGTACGCATCTCCCGCCCCCGAGCCGCAGCGCGCAGTACCCCCGATGCGCATAGCAACGTAAGCAGTGGCCCCGGACCTTCTGGTCCGGGGCCACTGTCATGCACGACCTGTGGGTGCGTCAGACACTTCTGCTTGTACCTCTACTCGTACTTCTGCTCGCACTCCTGCGTGTACTCCTACTTGTGCGCCCGCACCGGAATGTCCAGGATGACCTGCGTGCCGCGCTCCGGGGCCGCCACCATGTCGAAGCTGCCCCCCAACTCGCCCTCCACCAGCGTCCGTACGATTTGCAGACCGAGGTTGCCCGAGCGGTGCGGGTCGAAGCCCTCCGGGAGGCCGACCCCGTCGTCCTGGACGGTGACCAGCAGGCGGGTCTCCTTGCTGGTGCCGCCGCGTACCGCCGAGACCTCGACCGTGCCCCGGTCGCCTTCGCGGAAGCCGTGCTCCAGCGCGTTCTGAAGGATCTCGGTGAGGACCATGGAGAGCGGGGTGGCGACCTCGGCGTCGAGTATTCCGAAGCGGCCCGTGCGGCGGCCGGTGACCTTGCCGGGCGAGATCTCGGCGACCATGGCGAGCACCCGGTCGGCGATCTCGTCGAACTCCACCCGCTCGTCCAGGTTCTGAGACAGCGTCTCATGCACGATGGCGATCGAGCCGACCCGGCGTACGGCCTCCTCCAGGGCCTCACGGCCGCGCTCCGACTCGATACGCCGGGCCTGCAGCCGCAGCAGCGCCGCCACCGTCTGAAGGTTGTTCTTGACCCGGTGGTGGATCTCCCGGATGGTCGCGTCCTTGGTGATCAACTCGCGTTCGCGGCGCCGCAGTTCGGTGACGTCGCGCAGCAGGACGAGCGAACCGACCCGGGTGCCCTTCGGCTTGAGCGGGATCGCGCGCAGCTGGATCACCCCGTCGCCGCTCTCGATCTCGAACTCGCGGGGTGCCCAGCCGCTGGCGACCTTGGACAGCGCCTCGTCCACCGGACCGCGGGACGGGGCGAGTTCGGCGGTGGTCACACCGAGGTGGTGGCCCACCAGGTCGGATGCGAGGCCGAGGCGGTGGTACGCCGACAGCGCGTTCGGGGAGGCGTACTGGACGATGCCGTCGGCATCGAGACGGATCAGTCCGTCGCCGACCCGCGGGGAGGCGTCCATGTCGACCTGCTGACCGGAGAACGGGAAGGAGCCGGCGGCGATCATCTGGGCGAGGTCGGACGCGCTCTGGAGGTAGGTCAGCTCCAGCCGGCTCGGGGTGCGCACGGTGAGGAGATTGGTGTTGCGCGCGATGACACCGAGGACGCGCCCCTCCCGCCGTACCGGAATGGACTCGACCCGTACCGGCACTTCCTCCCGCCACTCGGGGTCGCCCTCGCGCACGATCCGGCCCTCGTCCAGCGCGGCGTCCAGCAGGGGGCGGCGGCCGCGTGGGACGAGGTGGCCGACCATGTCGTCCTGGTACGAGGTCGGGCCGGTGTTGGGCCGCATCTGCGCCACGGAGACATAGCGGGTGCCGTCGCGGGTGGGAACCCACAGCACAAGGTCGGCGAAGGAGAGGTCGGAGAGCAACTGCCACTCCGAGACCAGCAGATGCAACCACTCGAGATCGGAGTCACCGAGAGCGGTGTGCTGGCGGACGAGGTCGTTCATGGAGGGCACATGTGCGAGCGTACCTGGGGGTTTGGCCCGGCTCCGAAAACACCCGCGGGCCGCGGCGCCTGGGAGGGACCCTCAACCCTCCCGGCACCGCAGCCCGGAGCAGCAACGGCCGCGGGGTGTGCGGTCCCGGTCGGCCGAAGGAGAGGACCCGGAGCAGTCAGGGCAGAGAGCGCCGGTTCCTCGGTCCGCCTTCCTGTGCGGGGAAGACGGATGCTTGTGCGGATCAACGCCTCGCCGTAAGCGACGCCTCGTCGATCGAAGGCTTTACCTTCACATTGTGGACTAGACCACGTGTCGCGTCCATGCGTCGGCGGATGTTTGTTGTTGTCTCTTTATCGAACTTCCAACAGCATCCACCACGCAGACTAGCCCGGTTCGGCCCCCGGTGGGGGCCGGATCGGCTCATGAATGGGGCCGGATGGCCCCGGTCAGCGGGTCTCCGTCACCTTCGCCAGGGCGCGCGGCGCGTCCGGGTCCTGGCCGCGGGCGATGGTGACCTCGTAGGCCAGGAGCTGGAGCGGAAGGATCTCAAGGATCGGCTGGAGTTCCTCGGCCACGCCCTCGGTGGGCAGGACGAACCCGGCCGAGGCCTGTTCCACCTGGGCCCGGGGGCCGATGACGACCAGGTCGGCGCCGCGCCCGCGCAGCTGGTCGAGCACGGGCTGGAGCGCCTCGCCGCCCTTGCCGTCGGTGACGACCGCGATGACCGGGGAGATGTTGTCGACCATGGCGAGGGGGCCGTGCAGCAGATCGGCGCCGGAATACGAGAGGGCGGGAATGTAGCTGGTCTCCATCAGCTTCAGGGCGGCTTCCTTGGCCGTGGGGTAGCCGTAGCCGCGCGAGGTGATCACCATGCGCTCCGCGAAGCGGTAGCGGGAGGCGAGCGTGCGGATCTCGTCCTGGCGGGTGAGGAGGTGCGCGGCGAGATCGGGCAGCACCTTGGCCGCGGCGCCGTCGCCGCCGCGCAGGCCTTCGACGAAGAGATAGAGGGTGAGCAGGGACGCCGTGTAGGTCTTGGTGGCGGGCAGCGCTTTCTCGGGTCCGGCCATGATGTCGAGGTGGTACTCGGAGACGGCCGCCAGCGGTGAGTCCGGGTTGTTGGTGACCGCGAGCGTGATGGCGCCGGCCTCACGGGCGGCCCGGGTCGAGGCGACCAGGTCCGGGGAGCCGCCGGACTGGCTGACGGTGATGACCAGGACGTCGGTGAGATCGGGGCGCGCGCCGTACGCCGTGGTCGTCGACATCGAGGTGAGCCCGCACGGCAGGCCCAGCTGGATCTCCAGCAGGTACTTCGCGTACAGGGCGGCGTTGTCGGAGGTGCCGCGGGCGGTGAGCAGCACGAAGCGGGGTTCGCGGGCCGCGATCTGCCGGGCCACTTCCTGGATCCGCGGCGCGCCCGCCTCCAGGATCCGGCGCAGCACGTCGGGCTGCTCGGCCATCTCCCGGGCCATGATCCGACCCGGGCGGTCGTCGTCGGTCCGGGGGTCCGGGGTAGGGGCGGACATGGGGCCTCCTGGGGACGTTCCGGTCGTACGCGTCGACCGTGGGCCGGTGCGGGGTGGTGCGCGGTGGTACGGGGTGGTGCGTGCGATGCGGATCGCGGGGATCGGTATCAGCATCTCATCGCCCGTGGGCAGGGCTTTATCGGGTGTGCAGCTACTCACGGGGGTGGGAAGCGGGCGTCCGGGCGGCGGGCGAGGAGGGTGGCGAGGGCCGCTCGGGAGGAGACGCCGGTTTTGCGGTAGACGCGGGACAGGTGGGTCTCGACCGTGCGGTGGCTCAGGGAGAGCCGTTCCGCGATCGCGGGACTGGTGAGGCCCTGGGCGACCAGTTCGGCGACCTCCCGTTCACGGGTCGTGAGGGTTGCGAGGCCGCGTCCGGGCGCTTCGGCGGCCCGGGTCACCTCGGGCTGGATCAGTTCGGCCAGGCCGGTCAGCATCTGGGCGCCCCCGGCGGCGGCCAGTCGCTGTCCCCGGCGCCAGGCCGCCACACCCCGGCGTGGGTCGGTCGGGGCGGTCGCCAGCACGGGGGCGCCGAGGAGCAGGGAGTACGCCTCCCAGAACGCGGCCCCGCTGCGGGCGCTCTCGGCGGCGGCCCCGGCGAAGAGTTCGGCCGCCGCGTTCGGGTCGCCCTGGCCCAGCGGGATGTGGGCGGCGCTGCGCAGGGCGGAGGCGCGCTGGATGGGCAGGTCGAGTTGTTCGGCCTCCTTGCGGGCCCGTTCGGCCCAGGCGTCGGCCGCGTCGTGGTCGCCCGTGGCGACGGCCGCGGTCACGAGGATCTCCAGGAACAGAGGGCGCATGGAGGGTTGAAGACCGTGCAGGCCGGGGCCGCCCGCGTGGAGCAGCGCGTCCCGGGCCCGGTCCGGGTCGCCGCCGACCAGGGCCGCGTAGCCGAGCATGCACCAGGCGATCGAGGCCCACCAGTTGCCGCCGAGGCCGGCCGCGGCCACCGCCGCCTCGGCCATGGCGAGCGGCCGGGGATCGCCGGGTGGGCAGGCGGCGATCAGCGCGTGGGCCTTGGTGCCGAGGACGAAGGCCAGCAGTTCGTCGCTGCCGATGCCACGGGCGATGTCCTCGGCCTCCTCCGACAGCTCGACGGCCGAGGGCAGTCGGCAGACCTGGATCCGGATGTGTGCCTTGCACAACAGCAGGTGCGGAAGGAGGTAGAGCTGTCCGCTGCGCCGGGCGATCGCCAGGCCCCGGTCGGCGTGCCGTTCGGCGTCGGCGAAGCGTTCGAGGAACGCCTCGGCCCAGCCGAGCCGGGCGAGCGGCTCGCACAGGCCGGTGAGGTCGTCGTCGGGGAGCGAGTCCACGAGAGCCCCGGCCCGGTGGGCGTAGCCGCCGGCCGCGGCCATGTCCCCCTCGTACGCCTCGCCGAGCGCGGCGACCGCCAGCGCGCACGCCTCGCCGGCCTCGTCCCCGAGGTCACGGGCCGTGGACAGGGTCCGGGCGACATCGGCTCGTACGGTCGGGTAGGAGGTGTCGTGCGGTGCGGAGGAGCCGAGTTCCAGGCCCAGCGCCACGGCGTCGGCCGGTGAGGGGCCCGGACTGCGGTGCAGTTCGCGGCGCAGGAGCGCGACCGCCTCCGAGTACCGGCCGAGATGGCGCTCCATGACGGCGCACAGCACGACCGCGGCCGTCCGCACGCCGGAGCCGTCGGCCGTGTCGGAGCCGTCGGCCGTGTCGGAGCCGTCGGCCGTGTCGGAGTCGTGGTGGGTGGCGCCGGTCCGGTCGGGCAGGGCGATCAGGGTGTGCAGCAGGTCGCGGCTCTCGCGGAGTTGGCCGCAGGCGCCCAGGGCGCGGGCCCGGGTCAAAGTCAGGGTCTGGCGCCGGGGAGCGTGTTCGGGTGTGTGCGGGAGATGGCGCAGCACCACGTCCAGCCAGTGTGCGCAGCTGGCGGGGGCGGTGTGGGCGGCCTGTTCGGCGGCCTCGATCAGAACGGCGGCGGTCGACGGGTCCCAGCCGGACAGCGAGCGCTCGGCGTGGTGGGCCCGCTCGGCCACCGGGGCGCCCAAGCGGGTCAGTTCAGCGGCGGCCAGGCCGTGGATCCGGGTGCGCAGCCAGGGGGCGATGCTCTCGTGGACGAGGCTGCGCAGGACCGGGTGCCGCAGGGCCAGCCGGCCGTCCGGGCCCGTGCGCAGCAGATCCCGCCGGACCAGCGCCGCCAGGTCGTCGGCGAGCTCGGCGTCGTCGCGGCCGGTCACGGGGCCGAGCATCGAGGTCGTGGCGTGGGCGCCGAGTACCGCGACGACCTCGGTCACGCGCAGCTGGGAGGGCGTCAGAGGGGTCAGTTCGTCGAGGAGGAGCGCTCCCAGGCCGGTCATGGAGAGGCGGCTCAGCGGGGCTCCCTCGCGGTGCGCGTGCAGGAGGGTGAGGAGGTAGAGGGGGTTGCCCTCGCTGGCCGCGAAGAGTTCGGCGGCCTCGGTGCGCGGCAGATCGGGGGCGAGCCCTTCGACGGACTCGCGTTCGCGGAGCGGGCCCAGCTCGATGCGCCGCACCGCGCCGGTGTCCGCGCCCCTGGCGAGGGCCGCGGCGAGCGGGGCCGGGGTCTGGCGGGCGCGGCGTGCGACGACCAGGAGGACCGGGGCGCGCACCGGATGGCGTACGAGGTGGTCGAGCAGTTCCAGGGAGGCGGCGTCCGCCCAGTGCATGTCGTCGAGGACGAGCACCGTCGGCGAGGCTCCGACGTGGGCCAGCAGGTCGGCGGTGGCGCGGTGGAGGCTGAAGCGGTCGGCCAGGCGCGGGGTGGCGCCCAGGACCGGGGCGACCTGGGCGGCGGCCGGGAAGGTGGCGAGCGCGGTGGGGTCGAGGTCGGCGAGGGCGTCGGTGAACGGCTGGAAGGGGATGTGGCGTTCGTACTCCGTGGCTCGGCCGCGCAGTACGGTCGACCCGCGCCGCTCGGCCCGTAGGCACAGTTCGTGGACCAGTCGGCTCTTGCCGATGCCCGCGTCACCGGTGAGGTCGGCCACCGCCGGTCCGTGGTCCGCGCGAGCCGACCCGTCGAGTAATCGCTCGAGTCGCTCCAGCTCCGCCGCCCTGCCGACGAGGGGCGTCCGGTCCCCGTCTGCCGCCCGGTCCGTCGCCATGCCCGTATCCATCCCTCCCCCCGTCCCGCCGTGTGTCCCTCCCCCGCCCGTGGTGACACCCCTTGAAGATTCCTGTCGCACGGCACCGACAAACCGGCCGCGGCGGGATGCTCGCGACGCATTGCGTAGTCGGGGTCCGTGAATCTACGGATGCCCGTTCCGGCTCGGGCGATTTGACTGGGTCTGCTCGGGGGAGGGCCGAGGGCGACGACAGGGACGGAGGAAGGCGCCGTCTGCGGGGGCGGTGCCCTGTCGTCGCCGTGGGCCTGGCTGCCGTACCCCGGCGGAGAATCGCGGACACCGCCATCGCCGATGCGTCGAGGAGCCGGCGACGGGCCGTGGGTGGGACACCTTTGCTAGATTGGTCTACACCACACGTGTTCCCTCACGGTTCCCGGCGAGCCCCTCTCCAGATCGGCAGGCCCAGCGTGGAAGTTGTCATCGTTCCCGATGCCAAGGCGGGCGGCGAGCTGATCGCCGAGGCCATGGCGGAGCTGCTCCGGCGCAAGCCCGACGCTCTGCTCGGCGTAGCCACCGGCTCGACGCCGCTGCCCATCTACCAGGCACTGGTGGCGAAGGTGGGCTCCGGTGCCGTGGACGCCTCGCGGGCGCGGGTCGCCCAGCTCGACGAGTACGTGGGGCTGCCGGCCGAGCACCCCGAGTCGTACCGCTCGGTGCTGCGGCGCGAGGTGCTCGAACCGCTGGGGTTGGGCATGGACGCGTTCATGGGCCCGGACGGCACCGCCGAGGACGTCCAGGCCGCGTGCGAGGCGTACGACAAGGCGCTGGCCACGGCCGGTGGCGTCGACCTCCAGCTGCTCGGGATCGGCACCGACGGGCACATCGGGTTCAACGAGCCCTGCTCCTCGCTCGCCTCGCGGACCCGGATCAAGACGCTGACCGAGCAGACCCGGGTCGACAACGCGCGGTTCTTCGGGGGCGACATCGAGCAGGTGCCGCATCACGTCATCACCCAGGGCATCGGCACGATCCTGGAGGCGCGGCATCTCGTCCTGCTGGCCACGGGTGAGGGCAAGGCGGACGCGGTCGCGGCGACCGTGGAGGGGCCGGTGGCCGCGGTGTGCCCCGCCTCGGCTCTCCAGCTGCACCCGCACGCCACGGTCGTCGTGGACGAGGCCGCCGCGTCCAAGCTGAAGCTGGCGGACTACTTCCGGCACACGTTCGCGAACAAGCCGGACTGGCAGGGGATCTGACTGCCCCCGAGGGCGCGAAGAGAAGCGCGAAGGGGAAGAAGGAAACAAGGAAGGTGCCGGGCCCCTGAGGTCCGGCACCTTCCTTGTCTTCCGTCTCGCAGGCCGTCACTCGCCCGCGATGACCTCCGCCGCCGCCCGGCCGCACACCCTCGCCGCGCCGTGCGTGGCGATGTGGAGGGCGCCCCGGGGCGGGGCCTGGGGGATGCCCATCTCGACCACGATCGTGTCGGGGCGTTCCCGCAACAGTGTGTCCAGGGCGGTCGCCATCCAGGGGTGCCGGTGTTCGTCGCGGACGACGGCGACCACGCGGCGGCTGCCCGCGGCGGCCAGGGCCGCCGTTGCCGCCCCCTCCCCCGCGAAGCTGCCCGTCTCCGTGCCGGGCAGCAGCCGGGCCAGTTCCGCGGCCACGCCCCAGGGGGTCTCGTCACCGACGGCGATGTTCGCCACCGGGGTGAAGGCCGCGACGAACGGCGCTGCGCCCACCGGCTCGTACGACGGCGCGCGTGTCACCGTCAGCGCGCGTCGGGCGGCGACGAGCCCCACGTCGGCCGTCTCCCGCTCGGCGGCCTGCGGAGCCGCGGATGCCGCCGCCGTCCAACGGGCCAGCGCCCGTACCCGCTCCGCCGCGTCCACGAGGCGCTCCTCGGAGAGTTCACCGGTGCGCACCGCCGTGACGAGGGCGTCGCGCAGACGCCGTACCGTCTCGTCGTCCGCGAGCCCGCCGCCCACACAGATCGCGTCCGCGCCGGCCGCGATGGCGAGGACGCTGCCCCGCTCGATGCCGTACGTCCCGGCGATGGCCTGCATCTCCATGCCGTCGGTGACGATGAGGCCGTCGTAGCCGAGTTCCTCGCGGAGCAGGCCGGTGAGGATGCGGCGGGAGAGGGTGGCCGGGCGGTCCGGGTCCAGCGCCGGGACCAGGATGTGCGCGCTCATCACGGCGCGCGTGCCCGCGGCGATCGCGGCACGGAACGGGGCGAGTTCGCGGGCCTCGATGACCGACAGGTCGGCGTCGATGCGCGGCAGCGCGTGGTGCGAGTCGACCGCCGTGTCGCCGTGGCCGGGGAAGTGCTTGGTGCAGGCCGCGACGCCCGCGGACTGGAGGCCGGTGACGTAGGCGGCGGTGTGTCGGGCCACCAGGTCGGTGTCGGCGCCGAAGGACCGTACGCCGATGACCGGGTTGTCGGGGTTGGAGTTCACGTCCGCGGAGGGGGCCCAGTTCAGGTTCACCCCGCAGGCCGCGAGGCGGTGGCCGAGTGCCGAGGCCACCTCCCGGGTCAGCTCCACGTCGTCGACCGCGCCCAGCGCGTGGTTGCCGGGGTAGGAGGAGCCGGCGCGGACCTCGAGCCGGGTGACGTCGCCGCCCTCCTCGTCGATGGCGACCAGGACGTCGTCGCGCTCCGCGCGCAACTGGGCGGTCAGGGCCGCGAGTTGTTCGGGCGAGACGATGTTCCGGCCGAACAGGCCGACGGCGGCGAGCCCTTCGCCGAGGCGGCGCAGCAGCCAGTCGGGGGCGGTGGTTCCGGTGAAGCCGGGCTGGAGGACGGCGAGCGCGTCGCGTGCCAAGCCGTTCTTGTCGGAAGAGGACGCGGTCGTACCACTGGCGAGTGTCGTCATCGGGTGGCGTTATCCCTTCACGGCGCCCGCGGTCAGCCCCGCGGCCATCTTGCGCTGGACGATGAGGAAGAGCACGACGATCGGCACGGCCATCATCGTGGCGCCGGCCATCATCGGGGCGTACTCGGTGCCGTGCTTGGTGGTGAAGTTGCCGAGCCAGACGGTGGCGGTCTGGTGCTCCTGGCTCATGAGCATCAGGGCGTAGATGTACTCGTTCCAGGCCTGGATGAACGCGTACACGGACGTGGCGACCATGCCGGGCGCGAGCAGCGGGAAGACCACCCGTATGAAGGCTCCGGTGCGCGAGCAGCCGTCGACCATGGCCGCCTCCTCCAGCTCCTTCGGGATGTTGACGATGAAGCCGCGCAGCGTCCACATCGTGAAGGGGAGGACGAAGGTCAGGTACGTGATGACCAGGCCGGAGAGCTTGTCGTACTGGTCCAGGTCGTTGAGCAGCAGGAAGACCGGGATGATCATGGAGACCAGCGGGACCATCTGGACCGCGAGGATGCCGACGATCACGATCTTGCGGCCGCGGAAGGCGAAGCGCGAGATGGCGAGCGCGGCCAGCATCCCCACCACGACGGCGATCACGACGACCGACAGGGAGACGATCAGGCTGCGGCCGACGGGACCCCAGAAGTCCGCGATGTCGAGGGCGCGACGGAAGTTGTCGAGCGTGAGCGCCGTGGGGAACAGGCTCGGGTCCGGGTCGATGGCGTCCTTCGCCGGCTTGAACGCCGTGTTCAGCATCCAGTAGACGGGGAAGCCCGCGGTGACGAAGACGAGGAGGCCGAGGAGGTTCCAGCCGAGCTTGGACTTCCCCCGGCGCCGGCCCGTCGTGGCGAGGGTACTCATTCGACCTCTCCGATCTTCAGCATCTGACGCATGTACACGGCGACCACGCCCAGCAGCAACAGCACGGTCAGCAGGGCGATCGCCGACCCCTGCCCGTAGTCGTTGACGACGAAGGCGCGGTCGTACGAGTAGGTGGTGAGGAGTTGGAACTCCGCCTCCGGGTGGCCGCCCCGCATCACGAAGACCTGCGGGAAGACGCCCATGTCCCAGATGACGGAGAGCGTCGTGAGCATCACGATGATGGGCTTGAGGATCGGGAGCGTGACGTAACGGAAGACGCCCCACGCGCCGGCGCCGTCCAGCCGGGCCGCCTCCTCCAGTTCGCTCGGCACCTGGGTCAGCCCCGCGCTGAGCGTGATGACGACGAACGGCACCGCGCCCCACACCACCAGGAGCATGATCACGGCCAGTCCCTGGGGGCCGCTGGCGAACCAGTTGTGGCCGATCATGTCGACGCCCGGCAGCTTGCTCAGCAGCGCGTTGAAGACGCCGTAGTCGGAGTCGAAGAGCCACTTGAAGACGGTGGTGGCCACGATGATGGGCATACCCCAGCTGGCCACGAGCGCGATGTTGATCAGCGTCTTCACCCAGCCCGAGACGCGCTGGAGGAGCAGCGCGATCAGCATGCCGAGGACCATGGTGAAGACGACGGACCCGCCGGCGAAGACGATCGTGCGGACGACGACCGTCCAGAACTCGCTGTCGCCCAGCACCTTGCTGAAGTTGTCGAAGCCGACCGACTCGGCCGGCTGGAAGCCCCAGAGCTGGGACTGCCCGAACTTCTGGAAGGAGAGGGTGACCAGGCGGACCAGGGGATAGCCCATGACCAGCGCGAGAATCAGCAGACAGGGTGCGAGCAGGGCCCAGGGGACCGCCGCCCCGCCCGAGGTCCGCCTTCTGCGTGGCGCCTTGGGAACAGCCGGTGGCGGTGCCTGCCGCGGCGGCGGCACCTTGGCGGGGGTGGTCGTGTCTGCGGCACTCATCGCGCGCTCCTCAGCGGTCCCTCAGGTCGTACGTGGTCGAAGCCCCGCACGGGGTCGTACGCGGGGCAGGCCCCACACGGTCGAACACAGGCGCAACACGCCCGGGCCGTACGCGGCCGGCGCCTCGCACGGTCGTACGCGGCCCGCCTCCGCACGGTCTGCGCGAGGGCGGACCCTCGCGGTCGTACACAGTCCGAGCCTCGCGCAAGGTCGCGCACGGGCCGGCCCCACGCAGGTCATGCGCGGTGGCGGGCCCCGGCGTCGTACACGGGTCGCTCGCCGGGGCGGGCCCTGTCGGTCCTGCGCGAGCGGCACCGCCCGGTTCTGCTCGGCTGGAGTCCGGCGCGGGTCGTGCACGGTCCGAACCCGTGCGGTCGGTTCCGACCGGGGCCGCCCGGCTCGTACGCGGCGGCCCGGCCTCGCACGGTCGTACGTGGCCGGGGCCCCGCGCAGTCGTACGTCGCCGGGGCCCGCGTGGTCGTGCGGGAAGCGGTAGGAACCTGGCCCAAAGGGCCTCGGCAGGCACGCCCGAGAACATCCCGGGATCGCCCCGGACGTACTCGGACGTGCCCCCGGAGGCACACCCCGGGCGAAGCCCAGGACGTGCCCCGGGGTCCCACCTCGCCCCGCGCTCACGTCACTTGGTGTTGATGACCTTGTCGATCGCGGCGTCCGCGTCCTTCGCGGCGGCCTCGACCGACTTCCTGCCGGTGCCGATGTTCTGCAGCATGGTCTGCAGGACCTGGGCCTTCTCGACCTGGCCCCAGCCGGGAGCCATCGGCACGAACCAGTTGGACTCGGCCGCGGTGGCCGGAACCACGGTCGCCGGGTCGTTCTTGAGGGTGGCGAGGTCGGTCTTGTTGTTGGGCAGGTTGCCCTTGGCCATCAGACCCTTCTGACCGGCGGAACCCGTGAAGGCGTTGATCCACTCGGCGGCGAGCGCCTGCGCCTTGGACTTCACCGGGACGGCGAGGTCGGAACCGCCGAGGAAGACGGGGAGGTTCTTGCCGGACGGGCCGGGCATCACGAAGTTCTCGAGGTTGCCCTTGAGCTTGCCGGTCTTGTCGTTCTTCGGGTCCTCGGAGGTCGCACCCTCCCACGCGGCGCCGAAGATCATGGCGGACTTGCCCTGGCCGTAGACGATGTAACGGTCGGACTCGTCCTTGGTCTTGTCGCCGTGCATGTACTTGTCGACGATGGTCTTCCAGTCGTTGAGTCCCTTGATGGACTCCGGGGACGACAGGTTGGCCTTCCACTGGCCGCCGTCCTCCTTGGCGATGGAGCCGCCGGCGTCGTAGACGAAGGACATCGCGGCGTACCAGTCACGCGTCGGCTGGTACCAGGCGCTGAACTTGCTCCCCTCCTTCTTCTGGATCTTGTCCAGGTCGGAGATGAGCTCCGTGTACGTCTTCGGGGGCGACTTGACACCGACCGAAGCCGCCACGTCCTTGCGCCAGTTGCCGACGCGGCCACCGGCGTAGTACGGCACGCCGTAGGTCTTGCCGTCGTAGGTGACGGAGGCCTTCAGGCCGTCCAGCCACGCGGCCGAGTTGTCGAGCTTCGACGCGTCGATGGGAGCGAAGGCGCCCTTGACCATGTAGCCGAGCATCTCGGTGTTGCCCATCTCGACCACGTCGGGGGCCTTGTCCGTGGCGAGGACCGCGTCGAGCTTGGTGTTCTTGTCCGGCCAGCCGTAGTACTCGTGGTTGATCTTGACGCCCGGGTGCGCCTTCTGCACCGCCGCGTCGGCGGCCTTCACCAGCTCGGGCCAGTTGTTCTGCGCGTCCACCGTGAGCCAGACGGTCAGTGCCTTCGCGTCCGCGCCCTTGTCCGACCCCCCGGACTTGTTGTCGCTGCTCCCGCACGCCGCGATGGAGACCATCATGCCCGCGATACCGATCGCGGCTGCCAGCTTCCGCTTCACGCCACCCTCCTCAGGGATGCCATAAACCCCCCTGCCCACCGCGGTGACACATGCCGAAGCGCTGCCGAGTACTGCCCGTGGGACTGGGACTGGACCAATGGTGTAGACCAGTACGGGGAGCTTGGCCTAGACCTAGAGGGGTGTCAAGGGTGTGTAAGCCCGACTGGTCGTCCGTTATGGGACCTACATATGCAAGGACCTTTAAGTAGGTAAGTGGCATAAACGGCGAGGCCGTTCACCGGCCTCGCGCGCCTCCCGGCCACCCCGAGTCGACGCTATGGACTAGACCAACGAGTACGCCGACGGTATATAGAGGGGATCACGGAGCGTGCGGAGGGACACTCACACACGAAGCCGTGCCACGATGTGAGCCGTGACCGGCGGGATGTCGGTCGCTTCGGCACCCGGAGCCGGGAAGGCAGAGCATGAGCACCGACGTCAGCAGTGCGGAGAACGAGGGTGGGGCCCCCATCCGTACCGCGCGCGTGCCCAAGTACTACCGCCTCAAGAAGCACCTGCTCGACATGACGGAGACACTGCCGCCCGGCACGCCGGTACCGCCCGAGCGCACCCTCGCCGCCGAGTTCGACACCTCGCGCACCACCGTGCGCCAGGCCCTCCAGGAACTGGTCGTCGAGGGCCGCCTCGAACGCATCCAGGGCAAGGGCACCTTCGTCGCCAAGCCCAAGGTCTCCCAGGCACTCCAACTCACCTCGTACACCGAGGACATGCGCGCCCAGGGCCTCGAACCGACCTCGCAGCTGCTGGACATCGGCTACATCACCGCCGACGACACCCTCGCCGGGCTGCTCGAGATCACGGCCGGCGGCCGGGTGCTGCGCATCGAGCGACTGCGGCTGGCGAGCGGCGAGCCGATGGCGATCGAGACGACGCACCTGTCCGCAAAGCGCTTCCCCGCACTGCGCCGGTCGCTGGTCAAGTACACCTCGCTGTACACGGCGCTCGCGGAGGTGTACGACGTCCACCTGGCGGAGGCCGAGGAGACCATCGAGACGTCGCTGGCCACACCGCGCGAGGCGGGTCTGCTCGGCACGGACGTGGGCCTACCGATGCTGATGCTTTCCCGGCATTCACTGGACCGGGAGGGGAAGCCGGTGGAATGGGTACGGTCCGTCTACCGCGGAGACCGCTACAAGTTCGTGGCGAGGCTGAGCCGCCCGAATCCCTGAGGTCAAGGCTAGTTCGCGTTTTTCTCGCGCATGACGTCCGGCCGACTCGGGAAATTCGCCGCGAGATTCGTCGGCATAAAGCAAGGCAGATGCGCCAGTAGCCGGAGCCGGCTTTACTGGCGCATCTGTCACGTGCGCGAATCGACAGCTCACCAACCCGCCGAGCCGCCCTCTCGCGATCTGACTGGGCGGTGACGTACGCGTAGGCGCCGCAGGTGTCCACGTAGAGGGTGCCACCGTCTTCGAGACAGACGTGGAAATTGACCAGAGCGCCTGACCCCCGCTGGAGTCCCCGCTGCTGACGGACCACTCCGCCACCACGCCCCTGCCGTCCTTGCGGTTGCCCCTCAGGCCGAATATCCCGCCGTCCGGCTCGACGTAGGCTTCGCCGTCGCCCCGCTCGGGACCCCAAGAGGCCGCCTTCGTGCATGCGTACTCACGAGCCGTCGACGCCCAGGCGGGTGAGGCGGACGAAACGGTGACACAGAGTACAACTCGAGCCAACACAAATCGGACCACAGCGGGGCAAGAGAAATCAGGAATCCAGGCTTCCGTAAATAGCGTGCGCAATTCGGGAATTCCGTCGGCGCCACCGGATTCGGAATGCGGTGATCATGAATGATTTGCGCGACCACGGACCGATTGCCCGGCTCTGTCGGGAACATGGGCCCGCCCCCGCACATGGTGGTTCGAACCACCGTCATCCGGATCCTCGTCGCGCCGATCAGCCCTGTGCGGACCGATATGCGGGCGAGGGGTTCCGCTGGGCTGACACCGTCGCCTAGATTGCCTGCGCATTGCACAGGTGAACAGCGAGGGGACGGAGCCGCCGTATGTCAGACGTGTCAGACGTTTCAGACGCGCCGAAGGTCGAACCGCCGGTGGTGACACCGATCCGGGTGGTCATCGCCCTGTGCCTGATCGCCCCGTTCGTGGCGATGCTGTGGGTCGGCTCCTACGCCAAGACCGACCCGGCGTTCATCGGCATCCCGTTCTTCTACTGGTACCAGATGCTGTGGGTGCTCGTCTCCACGGCGCTCACCGTGACCGCGTACCAGCTGTGGCAGCGTGACCAGCGCGCCCGCGCCTCCCAGGGCGGGGGTGCGGCGAAGTGAAGGACGGTGTGAACGGCGTCGCGCTCGGCGTCTTCATCTTCTTCTTCCTGGCCGTCACGGTCATGGGCTTCCTGGCCGCGCGCTGGCGCAGGGCGGACGACGAGCACAGCCTCGACGAATGGGGCCTGGGCGGACGGTCGTTCGGTACCTGGGTCACCTGGTTCCTGCTCGGCGGCGACCTCTACACGGCGTACACCTTCGTCGCCGTACCGGCGGCGATCTACGCGGCGGGCGCGGCCGGCTTCTTCGCCGTTCCGTACACGATCCTCGTCTACCCACTGATCTTCACGTTCCTCCCCCGCCTGTGGTCGGTCTCCCACAAGCACGGGTACGTGACGACCTCCGACTTCGTGCGCGGGCGCTTCGGTTCGAAGGGCCTGTCCCTCGCCGTGGCCGTGACCGGCATCCTCGCCACCATGCCGTACATCGCGCTCCAGCTGGTCGGCATCCAGGCCGTCCTGGACGTGATGGGCGTGGGCGGCGGCGAGAACACGAACTGGTTCGTGAAGGACCTTCCGCTCCTCATCGCGTTCGGCGTGCTGGCCGCGTACACCTACTCCTCGGGGCTGCGGGCGCCCGCCCTGATCGCGTTCGTGAAGGACACCTTGATCTACATCGTGATCGCGGTGGCCATCATCTACATCCCGATCAAGCTGGGCGGGTTCGACGAGATCTTCAAGGCGGCGAGCGACAAGTACACGGCGGCGGGGGCGGGCGGGCTCGTGCCCGCCGAAGCGGGCCAGTGGACGTACGCCACGCTCGCGCTCGGGTCGGCGCTCGCGCTGTTCATGTACCCGCACTCGATCACGGCGACGCTCTCCAGCCGCAGCCGTGAGGTGATCCGCCGCAACACCACGATCCTTCCTCTCTACTCCCTGATGCTGGGGCTGCTCGCCCTGCTCGGGTTCATGGCGATCGCGGCCGGGGTCAAGGTCACCAACGGTCAGCTCGCCATCCCCCAGCTCTTCGAGAACATGTTCCCGGACTGGTTCGCGGGGGTGGCCTTCGCGGCGATCGGCATCGGAGCGCTCGTGCCGGCGGCCATCATGTCCATCGCGGCCGCGAACCTCTTCACCCGCAACATATACAAGGACTTCATCAAGCCGGACGCGACCCCGCAGCAGGAGACCAGGGTCTCCAAGCTGGTGTCACTGCTGGTGAAGGTGGGCGCGCTGGTCTTCGTCCTGACGATGGACAAGACCGTCGCGATCAACTTCCAGCTCCTGGGCGGCATCTGGATCCTCCAGACCTTCCCGGCGCTGGTCGGTGGCCTGTTCACCCGCTGGTTCCACCGCTGGGCGCTGCTCGGGGGCTGGGCAGTGGGCATGCTGTACGGCACGCTCGCCGCGTACGGGGTCGCCTCTCCCACCCAGAAGCACTTCGGCGGCAGTTCCAAGGAGATCCCGGGCATCGGGGAGATCGGCTACATCGGTCTGACGGCCTTCGTCCTGAACGCCGTGGTCAGCGTCGTCCTCACCTTCGCCCTCCGCGCCTTCAACGCGCCCGACGGCGTCGACGAGACGTCTCCGGAGGACTACACGGCGGACGCGGGCGACCCGGGCGTCGAGGCGGAACTTCCCCCGGCCACGGCCGGTTCCACCCACTGAGCCCGGGGGCCTCGCCCCCAGGCCCCGGGTTCGTGCGTTGACTGCGGGTGGGTGGAGGCTGGTCGCGCAGTTTCCCGCGCCCCTAAAAGCCTGGGGCGCGGGAAACTGCGCGCCAAGCCTCCACCCACCCGCAGCCGAAGAACCGCGCGAACAACCCCCACGGGCCGTCGGACGAAAATCCGGCGGCCCGTTCCCACACCCTGTTGCACACTCACCGGCATGGACCTCAGCATCAGACACGCCCACCCCCACGAATACGACCGCATCGGCGAGATCACCGCACAGGCCTACCTCGGCGACGGCCTGCTCGACTTCGGGGAGAGTGACGAGTACCTCGGCGAACTGCGGGACGTGGCCAAACGGGCCGCCGCCGCGGACGTCCTCGTCGCCGTCGACCACGACCACATCCTCGGCGTCGTGACCTTCGTACCGCGCGGCGGCCCCATGGCCGACATAGCCCGCCCCGGCGAAGCCGAGATCCGTATGCTCGCCGTCGCACGCGAGTCCCGCGGCCGAGGTGCCGGCGAGACCCTCGTCCGCGCCTGCGTCGACCACGCACGCGCCACCACCGGCTGCGTACGCGTCGTGCTCTCCACCCAGCGCACCATGCACGCCGCCCACCGCATCTACGAACGCCTCGGCTTCACCCGCACCCCCGACCGCGACTGGAACCCGCTCCCGGACCTCGACGACATCACTCTCCTCACCTACGAGTTGACACTCTGACACCGGCACGACACAACATCTGGTGGTGTCACCGCAGCCCGGCACAAGATGTATGCTCATGCTCGCTGTCGCCGCAGGGGAATCCGGTGCAAATCCGGAACTGTCCCGCAACGGTGTACTTGTACGTGTTCGCACGCCCGCGCCCATGTACTCGCGTCAGTCCGAGGACCTGCCGACAGCGCGCCCGGCCATCCGGCCCGGGTGCATGACGTCCGGGCCTCGCGGAATGGGCCGGTGGACGCGACGCCGTGTGCGCTCGTGAGCTGCCCTGCCCTCCGCCAGGCCCCGTGCCTAGCGAGGGAGAGCCCCAAGTGACCATCGCGCCAGCCGACCCGGCTTCAGCTACCGCTTTCGCACAGCAGAAGCAGGAGCAGCAGCGGAAGCAGGCCCCGGTGGAGACGGACGGTCCCGGTACCACGCTGCTGCGTACCCTGACCGACCTCACCGCCGACCTCCCCGACGCCGACCCCGGCCGGGTCGCCGCCGCCACGCTGCGCGGCCGGTCCGCGCGCGCGGACGACACGGAACTGCGCGAGCTGGCCACCGAGGCGGCCGCGGGCCTCATCTCCGAGGACCCCGCCTACTCCCGGCTGGCGGCCAGGCTGCTGACGATCAGCATCGCGGCGGAGGCCGCCTCGCAGGGCGTCACGTCCTTCTCCGAGTCGATCGCCACGGGTCACCGCGAAGGCCTGATCGCCGACCGCACGGCGGAGTTCGTCCAGCTGCACACGGCCCGGCTGGACGCGCTGATCGACACCGACGGCGACGACCGCTTCGGCTACTTCGGCCTGCGCACCCTGCACAGCCGCTATCTGCTCCGGCACCCGATCACCCGCAAGGTCATCGAGACGCCCCAGCACTTCATGCTGCGCGTGGCGTCGGGCCTGGCCGAGGACGACACGAACCGGGCCCTGGACGAGGTCGCGGCGCTCTACGGGCTCATGAGCCGCCTCGACTACCTCCCCTCGTCCCCCACGCTGTTCAACTCCGGTACACGGCACCCGCAGATGTCGTCCTGCTACCTCCTCGACTCCCCACTGGACGAGCTGGACTCCATCTACGACCGCTACCACCAGGTGGCCCGCCTCTCGAAGCACGCGGGTGGCATCGGTCTTTCGTACTCCCGGATCCGTTCGCGCGGTTCGCTGATCCGCGGTACGAACGGGCACTCCAACGGGATCGTCCCGTTCCTGAAGACCCTCGACGCCTCGGTCGCCGCCGTGAACCAGGGCGGCCGGCGCAAGGGCGCGGCCGCGGTCTACCTGGAGACCTGGCACTCCGACATCGAGGAGTTCCTGGAGCTGCGCGACAACACCGGTGAGGACGCCCGCCGTACGCACAACCTGAACCTCGCGCACTGGATCCCGGACGAGTTCATGCGCCGGGTCGACGCCGACGGGCAGTGGTCCCTCTTCTCGCCCTCCGACGTGCCCGAGCTGGTCGACCTGTGGGGCGACGAGTTCGACGCCGCGTACCGCAGGGCGGAGGCGGCCGGTCTCGCCAAGAAGACCATCCCGGCCCGTGACCTCTACGGCCGCATGATGCGTACCCTCGCGCAGACCGGCAACGGCTGGATGACCTTCAAGGACGCCGCCAACCGCACCGCCAACCAGACGGCGGAGCCGGGCCACACCGTCCACTCCTCGAATCTGTGCACCGAGATCCTGGAGGTCACGGACGACGGGGAGACGGCGGTCTGCAACCTCGGCTCGGTCAACCTCGGCGCCTTCGTCGTCGACGGGGACATCGACTGGGAGCGGCTGGACGAGACGGTCCGCACCGCCGTCACCTTCCTCGACCGTGTCGTCGACATCAACTTCTACCCGACCGAGCAGGCCGGCCGGTCGAACGCGAAGTGGCGGCCCGTGGGCCTCGGCGCGATGGGGCTCCAGGACGTCTTCTTCAAGCTGCGCGTGCCCTTCGACTCGCCCCGGGCCCGCGCGCTCTCCACCCGGATCGCCGAGCGGATCATGCTCGCCGCGTACGAGGCTTCGGCCGACCTCGCGGAGCGCAGCGGCCCGCTCCCGGCCTGGGAGAAGACCCGTACGGCCCGTGGCGTCCTGCACCCCGACCACTACGGCGTGGAGCTGACCTGGCCGGAGCGCTGGGCGGCGCTGCGGGAACGTATCGCCGCCGTGGGCATGCGCAACTCCCTCCTCCTCGCCATCGCGCCCACCGCCACCATCGCGTCCATCGCGGGCGTGTACGAGTGCATCGAGCCGCAGGTGTCCAACCTGTTCAAGCGCGAGACGCTCTCCGGTGAGTTCCTCCAGGTCAACTCCTACCTGGTGAACGAGCTGAAGAACCTCGGCGTGTGGGACGCGCAGACCCGGGAGGCGCTGCGCGAGTCCAACGGTTCGGTGCAGGGCTTCACCTGGGTCCCGCAGGACGTCCGCGACCTGTACCGCACGGCCTGGGAGATCCCGCAGCGCGGCCTGATCGACATGGCCGCCGCCCGCACCCCGTTCCTGGACCAGGCCCAGTCCCTGAACCTCTTCCTGGAGACGCCGACCATCGGCAAGCTCTCCTCGATGTACGCGTACGCCTGGAAGTCCGGCCTGAAGACGACGTACTACCTGCGCTCCCGCCCGGCGACCCGTATCGCCCGCGCCGCCCAGGCACAGGCCCAGCCCGAGAAGACCATCCCCGTGCAGGCGATCCCCGACGAGGACGCCGTCGCCTGCTCCCTTGAGAACCCCGAGTCCTGCGAGGCCTGCCAGTAATGAGCTCCACCGAAAAGAACCTGCTCGACCCGGGCTTCGAACTCACGCTCCGCCCCATGCGTTACCCGGACTTCTACGAGCGCTACCGGGACGCCATCAAGAACACCTGGACCGTGGAGGAGGTCGACCTCCACTCGGACGTGGCCGACCTCGCGAAGCTCTCGCAGGGCGAGCAGCACATGATCGGCCGGCTGGTCGCGTTCTTCGCGACGGGCGACTCGATCGTGTCGAACAACCTCGTGCTGACCCTCTACAAGCACATCAACTCCCCCGAGGCGCGCCTGTATCTCTCCAGGCAGCTGTTCGAGGAAGCGGTCCACGTCCAGTTCTATCTGACCCTGCTGGACACCTACCTCCCCGACCCGGAGGACCGCGCCGCCGCCTTCGACGCCGTCGAGAGCATCCCCTCGATCCGCGAGAAGGCAGAGTTCTGCTTCAAGTGGATGGACTCGGTGGAGAAGCTGGACCGTCTGGAGACCAAGGCGGACCGGCGTCGCTTCCTGCTCAACCTCATCTGCTTCGCCGCGTGCATCGAGGGCCTCTTCTTCTACGGCGCCTTCGCGTACGTCTACTGGTTCCGCAGCCGGGGTCTGCTGCACGGTCTCGCCACCGGCACCAACTGGGTGTTCCGCGACGAGACGATGCACATGTCCTTCGCCTTCGAAGTGGTGGACACCGTGCGCAAGGAGGAGCCGGAGCTCTTCGACGACCAGCTCCAGCAACAGGTCACCGACATGCTGAGGGAGGCCGTCGAGGCCGAGCTGCAGTTCGCGCGCGACCTGTGCGGTGAGGGCCTGCCGGGCATGAACACCGACTCGATGCGCCAGTACCTGGAGTGCGTGGCCGACCAGCGTCTCCAGCGCCTCGGCTTCGCCCCGGTGTACGGCTCCGAGAACCCCTTCTCCTTCATGGAACTCCAGGGCGTCCAGGAGCTGACCAACTTCTTCGAGCGCCGCCCCTCGGCGTACCAGGTGGCGGTCGAGGGCTCGGTCGGCTTCGACGAGGACTTCTGACGGTACGACACCGGTGATGCCGGGACCGCGCGTTGCGGCCCCGGCATCACCGCGTCTCGTCCATGGGCCGTCCATGCACCGTCCATGGACCCCCTATGGGGCGGCAAAGTTCTTCGGGCGTGGCTATCCGGGCGTCATCGGCCCCGGCTAGGTTCTGGCCGTCCTGACATGTCACGTACAGCGGCGTGGCGGGGCGCTGGATTGGCATGCCCATGGCACATCCGCACCTTTCTCACGCTACGCGCGTCACGGGCCTGCCACGCAACGCCGAGAACCCCCACTTCCGGCTGTGGAGCCGTGCGCGGCCCTACCCCGGCCCGCACGGCACCGGCCTCAAACCGATGGAGGCAGCACCCATGCGTGAGACACCCCCCAGCAGGCCCGCCCGGCGACTGCGAAGACTTCTGACCGCCGCCGCGCCCGCCCTCGCCCTCACGGTCGCCGGACTCATGGCGGCCCCGGCCGCGAACGCGCAGCCGGCGCCGACCACCGCCAAGCCCTCCCGGGCCGCCCAGAACGCGAAGGCCCTGACCGCCCCGGCCGCGCAGGCCGTGCACGCCACGGGCAAGGCGGGCCAGAAGGTGCCGACCACACACCTGTGCGGCGCCCCGACGGCCGGTCACGCGGCCTGTTTCGCGCAGCGCCGCACCGACATCAAGCAGAAGCTGGCCGCCGCGATCTCACCGAACGCCGCCGCCGCGGTGTCCGGCCTGAGCCCGGCGAACCTGCACAGCGCCTACAACCTGCCCTCCACCGGCGGCTCCGGCCTGACCGTCGCCGTGGTCGACGCGTACAACGACCCCAACGCGGAGTCGGACCTCGCGACCTACCGTTCGCAGTTCGGCCTGTCGGCCTGCACCAAGGCCAACGGCTGCTTCAAGCAGGTCAGCCAGACCGGCTCGACCAGCTCCCTGCCGACCAACGACACCGGCTGGGCGGGTGAGGAAGCGCTCGACATCGACATGGTGAGCGCGGTCTGCCCGAACTGCAACATCGTCCTCGTCGAGGCCAACTCGGCCACCGACTCCGACCTCGGCACCGCCGAGAACGAGGCCGTGGCGCTGGGCGCGAAGTTCGTCTCCAACAGCTGGGGCGGCTCCGAGTCCTCCTCGCAGACCAGCGAGGACACCTCGTACTTCAAGCACCCGGGCGTCGCCATCACCGTCTCCTCCGGTGACTCCGCCTACGGCGCCGAGTACCCGGCCACGTCCCAGTACGTGACCGCCGTCGGCGGCACGGCCCTGTCCACCAGCTCCAACAGCCGCGGCTGGACCGAGTCCGTGTGGAAGACCAGCAGCACCGAGGGCACCGGCTCCGGCTGCTCCGCCTACGACGCGAAGCCGAGCTGGCAGACCGACACCGGCTGCTCCAAGCGCATGGAGGCCGACGTCTCCGCGGTCGCCGACCCCGCCACCGGCGTGGCCGTCTACGACACCTACGGCGGCTCCGGCTGGGCGGTCTACGGCGGTACGAGTGCCTCCTCGCCGATCATCGCGGGTGTGTACGCCCTCGCGGGCACCCCGGGTTCCAGCGACTACCCGGCGAAGTACCCGTACTCCCACACCTCCAACCTGTACGACGTGACCAGCGGCAACAACGGCTCCTGCTCGCCTTCGTACTTCTGCACCGCGGCCACCGGCTACGACGGCCCGACCGGCTGGGGCACCCCGAACGGCACCACCGCCTTCGCCTCGGGCACCAGCACCGGCAACACGGTGACCGTCACCAACCCGGGCAGCCAGTCCACCACCACCGGCGGTTCGGTCAGCCTGCAGATCTCGGCCAGCGACAGCGCGGGCGCGACGCTCACCTACAGCGCGAGCGGTCTGCCGACCGGCCTGTCGATCAGCAGCTCCACCGGTCTGATCTCCGGCACCGCGAGCACGGCGGGTACCTACAGCGTCACCGTCTCCGCCTCCGACAGCACGGGCGCCTCCGGCTCCGCCTCCTTCACCTGGACCGTCAGCTCCTCCGGCGGCGGCACCTGCACCTCGGCGCAGCTGCTCGGCAACCCGGGCTTCGAGTCGGGCAACACCACCTGGAGCGCCAGCAGTGGCGTCATCACCAACTCCAGCAGTGAGGCCGCACACGCCGGTTCGTACAAGGCCTGGCTGGACGGCTACGGCTCGACGCACACCGACACGCTCTCCCAGTCGGTGACGATCCCGTCCGGCTGCAAGGCCAGCTTCACCTTCTACCTGCACATCGACACCGCGGAGACCACCACCAGCAGCCAGTACGACAAGCTGACGGTCACCGCCGGGTCGACCACCCTGGCGACGTACTCGAACCTCAACGCCGCCTCCGGCTACAGCCAGAAGACCTTCGACCTGTCCTCGTTCGCCGGGTCCACCGTCACCCTGAAGTTCAGCGGTGTCGAGGACTCCTCGCTCCAGACCAGCTTCGTCGTGGACGACACCGCCGTCACGACCAGCTGACCAGTGGGGCCCTGGCCGGCGTCGCGGCCAGGGCCCTGTGTCCCTGTGTGGATCCTGATGCGGGGGTGGCACGTCCAAGCGACAAGGAGGTGCCACCCCATGCGCCGTACGACCCACCATCGGATCCTCGCCCTCACGGCCCTGACGCTGCTCCTCGCGGGCTGCGGCACACAGGGCGGCGGTGACGCGGGCGGCAGCCGCACCGTGTCGCCGTCCCCCACGACGAGCCACCAGAGCTGCGACACGGCTCCCGCGGAGCTCGGCGCCGCCGACACCGGCCACACGTACTGCCTCACGGCCGGCGGCGTACTCCGCCTCACCCTGGACGGCACCACCAGTCGGCCGTGGACCCCTGTCAAGGTCAGCGGCGCCGGGCTAGAGGCCACCAACAGCGGCGTCGTCCTCCAGGCGGGCGACGCGAGCTCCGCCTTCAAGGCGGTCTCGGCGGGAACCGCCCACCTCACCTCGTCCCGGCCGCTCTGCGCGACCGCCCCGGGCAAGGTGTCGTGCAAGGGCATTCAGGAGTGGACGGTCACGGTGCTGGTCACGAAGTCCTAGCTGACGGTCGATGCGCCGCTCGTGGGCCGCGCCGATCAGCGCGGGCAGGGCCAGGACCACGAAGATCGCGAGGACGGTCAGGATTCCGGCGGTGGTGTCCATGAGTGTCTTCATGAACACCACTGTCGTACCGCTCGCCCCTCGGCGTCAGTGGCAGGACTGCCGTAGACCCTCGATTTCCTGCCACTGACGAGGCACACTGGCGGGCATGCTGAAAAACGTGGCCGCGGTCCTGCTCGACGGTGTGCACCCCTTCGAACTCGGGGTCGTCTGCGAGGTGTTCGGCATCGACCGCAGCGACGACGGCCTGCCCGTCTACGACTTCGCGGTCGCCTCCGCGGAGGGCCCGACCCTGACCACCCACGCGGGGTTCTCGCTGACCACCGAGCACGGCCTGGAGCGCCTGGAGAGCGCCGACCTCATCGCTCTCCCCGCCGGGAACTCCTATGTGTCCCGGTCCTATCCGCCCGAACTGCTCGACGCCCTGCACCGCGCCACGGACCGCGGCGCCCGGGTGCTCAGCGTCTGCTCCGGCGTCTTCGTGCTCGGCGCGGCCGGGCTCCTCGACGGGCGGCGCTGCGCCGTGCACTGGCACCACGCCGAGGAGCTCACCCGGCAGTACCCGAAGGCGATCGTCGAACCGGACGTGCTGTACGTGGACGAGGACCCGGTGATCACCTCGGCCGGCACCGCCGCCGGAATCGACGCCTGTCTGCACATCGTCCGCAAGGAACAGGGCCCCGAGGTCGCCAACGCCATCGCCCGCCGCATGGTGGTGCCCCCGCACCGGGACGGCGGGCAGGCCCAGTACATCGAGCGCCCGCTGCCCCGCTCCACCTGCGACACGGTCGGCGAGGTACTGGTGTGGATGGAGCGCCACCTCGACCGGGAGGTGACCGTCGAGCAGCTCGCGGCCCGCGCCCACATGTCCCCGCGCACCTTCGCACGCCGCTTCCAGCAGGAGACCGGCACCACCCCCTACCGCTGGATCCTGCGCCAAAGGGTGCTGCTGGCACAGGAGTTGCTGGAGGCGTCGGACGAGACGATGGACGCGATCGCGGGCCGCACCGGGTTCGGCACCGCGGCCGCGCTGCGCCACCAGTTCGTCCGGAGCCTGGGGACGACCCCGCAGGCCTACCGGCGCACGTTCAGGGGCCCGCGGGCTGCCTGAACGCGCACCGGTACGGACACCGGGTCACCGCGGACGACACCGCGCGGTCACCGCGGCAGGGCCCTCAGCAGCAGCCGGTACGGACGCAGGGTGATGCCGACGCGGGTCGCGTCATTGGACTCGGAGACCTGCTCGAACCGCCACCGGGACGCCACCGTCGCCGTGATCAGGCTGAGCTGCGCCATCGAGAAGTGGTCGCTCGGGCACTTCCGGTTGCCCACACTGAAGGGGCTCATGGCGTACTTCGGGACGTCCTTGGCGCGTTCCGGAAGCCAGCGGTCGGGGTCGAAATCCAGATGCCCGTCGTACGAGCGCGGATCGCGCTGGATGGCGAACGGACTGTAGACGATGTCGGCACCGGCCGGAATCCGATAGCCGCCGAGTTCGGTTTCGGTCACCGCCCGCCGGGTCAAAATCCATACGGCGGGGCGCAGCCGCATCGACTCGACGACGACATTGTTGGTGTACGACAGCTTCCGGACGTCGTCGAATGCGACGGGGCGGTCCCCTACGACGGATTTGACCTCCTCGGCCACCCGTGCGGCGTGTTCCGGGTGTTCGGTGAGGACTTGCAGCAGCCACATGATCGTGGACGCCACGGTTTCGCTGCCGGGCGTGAGTATCGCTACGACTTGGTCGTGGATCTCCTGTTCGCCGATCGGCTCGCCGTTCTCGTCCTTCGCTTCCAGCAATGCCGTCAGCAAATCGTCCGGCTTTTGACCGGATGCGCGGCGCTCGGCGACGATCTCGTCGACGAGGAGATGCAAATCGGCCAATGCGCGGTCGAATTTGCGGTTGGCCGGAAACGGCAGCCGATAGAGCGGGCCCGCCGGGATGACCATGCGCCGGTACATGCCGCGGAACACGGTGGCGAGCGCGATGCTCAGGCGCTCGGCGCGCTCGTCCATGAACTCGCCGCGCAGCAGACAGCGGGCCGCGATGCGCACGGCGACGCGGAACGACTCGGAGGTGCAGTCGACGGGCTCGCCCGACCCCATGCGCTCGGCGAGCGCCCGCGCCTCCTCCTCCATGATCGGTCCGTACTCGGGGATGATGTCGAGCCGGAACGCCGGCTGGATGGTGCGGCGCTGGCGACGGTGCCTGGGCCCGTTCGCGGTGGCGACGCCCTCCTTGCCGAGCAGGCCTTCCAGGGACTCCCAGAGGGGTCCGTCGATCTTGAAGTCGGTGCTGAGCGCCATCGCTCCGGTGAGGGCCGGCGAGGTGAGCGCGTACACCGTCTTGGGGCCCAGCTTGAGCCGTACGACGTCGCCGTGGTCGCGGAGCCGGGCGAGGAAGCCCAGCGGGTCGCGGACCAGTTTCCAGCCGTGACCCAGGACCGGCAGGCCGCCTCCGGCGAGGGGTGGAACGGGCAGCTGCGGTGCCGCGGGTTGCGCGGGCTTCACTGACTCGACGGTCATGACTCACCTGCCGCTTCGTTGTTGACGTACGGGGGTGTGGAGCGGTCGTCCCAGCTGTCGACGGTGTACCGGCCGGACTCGTGGTGGAACCAGTACACGGAGCTGAACCAGTTCCGCATATTGCCGAGGCACGCTTTCACGGCGAGGCTCAATTCCTTGCCGTGCACGGTGCCGTCCGCGAGGGTGTCGGCGAACCGGTTGAGGTCCTTTTCCGCGTCGAGGAATTCGGCGATGCATTCCTCGATCCGCCGCCGGATGTTCTGGACCGCTTCTTCGAGTGTCAGCCCCTCGTGGCGGATGAGGCTGATTCCGAGATTGTGGACCTCGTCGCCCGCGATTTCTTTCGGGAGCGAACAGAGGTCGTTGTACCAAGCGGCGAATTCCTGGCTCAGCAGGGCCGCCCGGCGATATGAGAAATGGTTCCGCACGGCGGTGGGAATTTCACTGCCCGCGCTCGGCTCCAGAAGGTCGGTCCAGATCCAGTGCGCGAAGGTGAGCCGCCTCAGTTCCAGATATTCCTCGACCGTGGGCACGGTGACGTTGACACGGTTGCGGAATTCCCGGTCGTACGCCTCGATCACCGCGTGGAAATGCCGGGCGAAGCGTGCGTTCCACTTCTTGGTCAGGAACGAGTACAGGCGCACCATGCTGTCCGCGAACCCCGCGACCAGGGGATCCTGGTGGTGCAGATACTCCCTCGGGGAGTCGAGAGCCGCGTGCAGCTGGAACCTGAGCCTCCGCCAGGCGCCGGGCCTGCCGTGGACGACATCGCGGTCGTGGCGGTCGTCCCAGACGAAGAACCACGCGCTGTAGTCGGCTATCGCCTGCATGACCTCGTCGGGGGCGCCAATGTAGTAGCCCGCCATCAGGTCCGTATAGCAAAGGCCGTCGGCATATTCGTCGACCTTGTCCGCCGGCATGAGGCGTTTTTCCCTCAGCCACGAACGTGTGTTCTCCTGGAGCCTCGGCCAATACGGGTGCAGTTGACGGGGAAACGCGGACTCGATCACCGGGATAGAGAGCGCCGGTGGAACCGCGACCACAGTCGGTGTCGATGAAGTGCCGTGTGAGAATGCATGCACGAACAAACCCCTCTCAGCCGCCAGTTGGCGCTGCGCCCCTCCCGCTGTGCCGGGCGTGCGCCGTTGCATATCCCCGCACTTCCCATTCAGCACCACAACTGACCGTTCTGGGAACGGATTTGCTTCACTCACTACCCCACAGTGCTGAGAATGTCCCCTTGCGTGACTGAATATGGATCACTAGAGGAGCGCAAGGGATCGAACGTGCGACGCACATGCGAACGGCGCCTGGTCAGGGGATTCCCCTTGACCAGACGCCGCTCGGGCAGGTCCGCGAGTGCGCGCGAGCCCCAACTGTCCCGCCGCGACTCAGCCGTTCAAGTCGCCCACCAGATCCTGTCCCGGTGTCCTAGTCGTTCGCGACGATCGGGTAGCGGGGCTCGTTCTCGGCCATCTGCCGCAGGGCCTCCTTGCGCTCGCGCTTGGAGAGCCGGTCGATGTAGAGGTAGCCGTACAGGTGGTCGGTCTCGTGCTGGAGGCAGCGCGCGAAGTAGCCGGTGCCGCGCACCTTGATCGGGTTGCCCTTCTCGTCCTGCCCGGTGACCTCCGCGTAGTCGGGGCGGGCCAGCGGCGCGTACGCGGTCGGCACGGAGAGGCAGCCCTCGTTGCTGTCGTCGAGGCGGCGCTGCTCGGCGGGCAGCTCGACGAGGACGGGGTTGCAGACGACACCGACGTGCCGCTTGCCCTCGTCGTCCTGGCAGTCGTAGACGAAGACCTTGAGATCGACGCCGATCTGGTTGGCCGCCAGGCCCACGCCCTCGGCGGTGCGCTGGCTGGCGAACATGTCGGCGATCAGCTCGTCGAGCTCGGGCCCGAACTCGGTGACGTCCTTGCACTCCTTGTGCAGCACCGGGTTGCCGACGACCGTGATCGGCCGCGAGGTACCGCGCTCACGGTAGGCCGCCTCGCGCTCCTCACCGTCCTCGGTGTCGTTGACGAAGCCCTCGTCGTCCACGGGGAGCACTCCAGAGTGCTGCTGCTCGGTGTCCTGCTGCGCCATGACCGACGTACGCCTTCCTCGAAACCAGGGGTGTGGTGCTCATACAGGGTACGGGGGTGGCACCCCGCGAGGGCGCGGGACCGTGTTGATCTGCGGCTCCGCCGCGTGGGCGCGACAAGCCCCCACCGGCCCGTGGCGAACCCGGAGCGCTCAGCACACCTCTTCGAGATCCCGCCAGTCCCGGGAGTCGGGGCTGTCCGCGACCCACCCGTCCAGCAACCCCCTGACCAGCGAAGCCGGCGCAGCGAGACCGCACTCCCGCTCCGGCACCCACAGCTGCCCGTCGGTGCGGTGACCGAGCGGTCCGGGATGCCCGGGCTCGCTGTGGTCGTGCGGGTCGAGGTGCTCACCGTCGCCCTCGTCGGACGGCATCCGCGACTCGGAACACATCCGGCACAGCAGCCGTACGGACGAGGACCAGTCCTCCGCGGCGAAGCCGGCGTCCGCCGCGAGCTGCTCCAGGGCGTCCCGGTCCTCCTCGGTGGCGGCCTCCAGGAGAACCACCCAGGTGGGTACCGGGGAGGGCGCCCACAGCTCGATCTCGTCGAAGACGGGATAGGCGTGCCCGGCGGCGGTCGTCCGCTCCCCGTGCGGGACACCGTCGTGCAGGACGACCTCGCCCCAGCGCCGCCCCGAGGACGGCAGCGGAATGGACAGGACCTCCACCCGGGCCGGATCGAGCCTGCGTCCCCACACGACCTCGGCCTCGCCCTCCGGCGACAGCCGTACGGCCGCACTGCCGAGGTCCATGCCCACCGGTTCTCCGGAGACGGCGGCCCCGCCGGGCACCCGCAGCCCGTACGCCTGCCAGGCGCGGCGGGCCAGCGGCCAGTCCTGCAGGGCGGTGGCGGCGATCCCGACGTTCCACCAGTCGGGGGCGCCCGCCTCCTGGTCGAGGAGTGCGACGGCCCTGAGGCCCGCGGCCCGTGCCTGCTCCCAGTCGTGCCGGAACTTGTGCAGCAGTGCCAGGTTGAACCAGGACTCCGACAGCCAGGGCTCCAGGTCCGCGGCGCGCGTCAGCAGCGCTCCCGCGTCCTCGTACCGGCCGTCGCCGATCAGCGTGAACGCGCGATCGGTGGCCTGCCGCCATGAGGCGGAGGGCCGGTGCCGTCCCTTGCCGAAGATCCTCACGATTCCCGCCTGCCAGTTCCTTGCGTTTCCCGCCTGCCGGTCCCTTGAAGAGTTTCTTGAAGACAGCGCAGCCCCGGGCTGGCCCGTGCCCCCGAACACCCTCTTCCTCGCATCCAACCACGGACCGTTGGACGGGCGCTCATTACCCATGGGTTACCCAGCCTGAGGCAGGGTAAGGCTGCCCCGCAACAGGACCCTGGCCAGCGACTCCACGACCTCGGGCTGATAGTCGCGGGCGGTGGCCAGGCGCAGCTTCTCCAAAGCGGTGAGGGGCCCGCCCGGGCCTGCTTCCCTGGCCATCTCCTCGTACGCGTTGACGGCCCGCACGATCCGTGCCGTGACCGGCTGCTCCCGGTAGGGATCGGCCTGCCGCTCCACGACCACGGCGACCTCGGCGTCCACGCCGGTCTGGCGTACGACGGCGCCGCCGAGGAGGGCGATGCGCCGCTGCTCGTCGGCGGAGAGCGCGGAGGTGGCTCCGGCGGGCACCGGGTCGACGAGGCTGAGCTGTCCGATGTCGTGCATGAGGGCCGCGTACTCCAGGATGGTCAGATCGGGCTCGGACAGCCCCAGCTCACGGCCGACGGCCCGGCTGAGCGCGGCGACCCGCCGGGCGTGCCCGGCGGGGGTGTACCCGGCGATCTCGGTCGCCCGCGCGAGTGAGGCGATCGTCTGCCGATAGGTGACGCGCACGGCGGCGAACCGCCGGACGGAGAGCTGGGTGAGCAGCAGGGGCAGCGAGAACACGGGCAGCGCCCACAGCCCGACGACCGCCACCGCGAGCGACATCACGGCCCCGGTCGCGCAGACCGCCGACCCGATGCCGAGCGTGGCCCGCAGCTCGTCCCGCAGCAGCGGTCCGAAGGGCCAGCGGGTCCGGGCGTGCGCCATCGCCGCCGCGAGCACGGCGTCGCACAGCGCGGTGAGCACCAGCAGGGAGACCAGCAGCAGGGCGTAGGAGGGACCGCTCCAGCCCGTCAACCTTCCCTGGATGTAGAGGGGTTGGAAGCAGACGGCGGCGAAGGCGACGGTGAGGACGCGCCGGGTGAGGTGGTCGGCGGTGGGCCCGCGACCGCGGGCGACGTGCGGTACGCAGCCGATGAGGGCCGCGGCCACGACGACCGCGACGATCTCGAGGACGCCGTGGTCGGTGCGGTGTCCGGCGTTCTCGCCGAGCAGCGCGTACGCGAGGGCTCCGGCGGCGGCGAGCGGCGCCGACTCCCGCTCCTCGGCCCCGCTCCAGCGGGTGAGCTCCCCCACGGCGATGAGGATCCCGAAGGCGAGCGCGACTCCTCGTTCCTCGAGACCGTGCCAGAAGACGACGGCCAGCGAGACGACCGCGAGGAGCAGGGCGACCGCGTGAACGAGGGTGAGGGTGAGGGGGGCTCGCCCGACGATCCCGTACGCGGGAATCTCCACCCCGACGACACTCATGGACGCCTCCGCCCGACGACGCCGCTCGACGGCGGGTCGCCACCCGTCGGCTCCCGGTCCGTGCCGCACTCGTCGGCGCCCGACGGACGCGCGCCCGTCCTCGTCGGGGACGGGTCTTTGCGTGTCGGGTTCCTCTCTGTCCGACTGGAAACGGTCGGAGCGGGCGGGTAGACCCCCGCGGTCACCGCAGGATGCCACCCGTGGCGGTCCAGCGCTCGTACCAGGGCCCGTACCATCCCGGGGTCGAACTGCGCCCCCGCACACCGTTCCAGTTCCTCCAGCGCCACCGGCACCGGCCGGGCCCGCCGGTAGGACCGGGTCGACGTCATCGCGTCGAACGCGTCGGCGACGGCCACCACGCGTGCGAACTCCGGGATCTGGCGCCCCACCAGCCCGTACGGGTACCCGCTCCCGTCGATCCGCTCATGGTGGTGCAGGATCGCCGACCGCGCCTCTCCGAGGAAGCCGATGCCGCGCACCATCTCGTGCCCGTACTCGGGATGCAGCTCGATGATCCGCCGTTCCTCCGGCGTCAGCGGCCCGTCCTTGCGCAGGAGCCGGGTGGGCACGCCCAGTTTCCCCACGTCGTGCAGGATCCCGGCGAACCGCAGCACTTCGACGCGCTCGTCGTCCATGCCCAGCTCACGGGCGATCATCATGGACGCCTGCCCGACCCGCTCGCTGTGCCCGCGCGTGTACCCGTCCTTGATGTCGACGGCCTGCACGAGGGCCCGGATGGTGGCCTGGTGGGCGGCCCGCTCCCGGTGGTACTGGGCGAACGCCCAGCAGGACACGTACATCGGCAGCAGGACGAGCAGCGCGGCGACAGGACCGTACGGACTGCGCCACAGCACCGCCATCATCAGCCCGGCGAGCCCGTGCACGGCGACGGAGGCGAGGGAGCGCGAGAAGAGCCCGCGCCAGGCGCCCCGCACCGGCACCCGCTCCGCGAGCGCCAGGATCCCGCCGTCGAGGGCGGTCAGCACCACGCAGAAGGTGAGCACCGCGGCCCCGGCGGGTACGAGCGCGTACGGGAAGTGGGGCAGGGCGACCGCGTCCCGGCCGCCCAGCGCCCAGTGCACCCGGGACGCCGCCCAGACCGCGACGGCGAGCTGGGCCGCGCGCCAGACCCGGCGCAGCCACCGCGGCCGCTGTTCGACACGGGCGAGCAGCGCGCCCGGCAGCGCCACGAGCGCGGCGGCCGACGGCGGCAGCAGAAAGGCCCCGGCGAGCAGCACGGGCAGGAAGGTGCCCAGCCCTCTGGGCGCGCCCCGCTCGGCGACGCGGGCGGCGGCACCCTTGGGGCCCTGCGGGAAGGGGATGCGCTCGCAGCCGGCATACAGCGCTGCCAGCAGGGCGACGATCCACCAGGGTGCGTGAACGGCGGGCAGCGGAGCCAGGCAGGCCAGGGCGGCGGCGACGACACAGACGACGTAGAAACGCGCCCACGCCGGAATCGACCCCATCGCCTCGTTCCCTCCCCCGGACGTCCCCTGCCCCGGTCAGGCTCCGGAGCCTAGGACGAGGGGAACGGTACGGGGGCGGCAATGGCCGAATCCGCGGGCTCGGAGCCCGCGGATTAGCACGTTCGGGTGATAACCGGACGATCTCCCCGGGGAGTTCAGGACTCCTGGGGTGTCGCGGTGACGTCGTGCTCGGGCACGGTCTGACCGGACCGGATCAGGTCGATACGGCCCATGACCTTGGCGCGCAGATCGGTCGGCACGTCGTCCTGGCCGCAGCACCGCTTGACCAGCTTCTTCACGGCCTGCTCGAGTCCGTACTTCTCGAGACACGGGGAGCACTCCTCGAAGTGCACCTCGAACTTGGTGCAGTCCGAGTCCGGCATCTCATGATCGAGGAACTCGTACAGGTGATCGAGTACCTCACTGCAATCCGTCTCGTGCGGCTCTCCGCAGCTCATGAGCCCGAGCCTTTCGCTTCGTTCGACTCTCCGGCGCCGGCCGGGACCAGCCCGCGGTCACGGGCGTAGTCCTCGAGCATGCCGCGCAGTTGGCGACGGCCCCGGTGCAGCCGGGACATCACCGTACCGATGGGTGTCCCCATGATGTCCGCGATCTCCTTGTACGCAAAGCCTTCTACATCAGCGAGATAGACCGCGATGCGGAATTCCTCGGGGATCGCCTGCAGCGCAGCCTTGACGTCCGAATCGGGCAGGTGGTCGAGCGCCTGCGACTCCGCGGAGCGCAGACCGGTCGACATGTGCGACTCGGCACGCGCGAGCTGCCAGTCCTCGATCTCCTCGGCCGCACTGCGCTGGGGTTCGCGCTGCTTCTTGCGGTACGAGTTGATGAAGGTGTTGGTGAGAATGCGATACAGCCAAGCCTTGAGGTTGGTGCCCTCGCGGAACTGGTGGAAGGACGCGTACGCCTTCGCGTACGTCTCCTGCACCAGGTCCTCGGCGTCGGCCGGGTTGCGCGTCATGCGCAGGGCGGCCGAGTACATCTGGTCGAGGAATTCGAGCGCGTCCCGCTCGAAGCGCGCGGTGCGCTCGGCGGACGACTCCGTGCTCGTGCCCTGGCCCTCGGGCTGCTCCGCCTGGCCGTGATCGGTCCCTGCGTCGGTCCCAGTGACCGGACCCACCTCCTCCAGCGACGTGGCAGGACCGAAACCGGTCCCACTCGAATCGGAGGATAGACGAACATCCACACCCGCCGCCGCTCGAACGGGGGCGGTCTTCGCCGCGTGCAGCACCGTCCAGTCCAGCTCAGGGCTACTGCTGCGGTTCGGGCAGATGGTCGAACCCATGCGGCGGACTTCCTCTCGTTCGAACGGTTCAGCACGCTCCGTGCTGTCTGCTCGGCACAACAGTGGTCCGCCGCCCGACATTCCCGTGCGTCACCCGAGTGACGCGATCCACCTCACGACGCCGTCGGTGATGATCTCCAGGGCCGCATCCTGGTCGATCGGTGCCCGTTTCGGGACGGCGAAGCCATGATCGCCGTACGGCACCTCGATCAGATCGTGCGAGCCCTTCGGGAACTCCGCCGGCTTGCCGAACGGATCGTTGCCGCCCTGGACCACGAGGGTGGGCACCCCGGCGCCGAGGAGTTCGTCGGCGCGGGACTTCTCGGGCTTGCCGGGTGGGTGCAGCGGGAAACTGAGGGCGAGGACGGCGGTGGCGCCGAGTTCCGTCGCCGTACGGCAGGCGACGCGGGCTCCGGCGCTGCGACCGCCCGCGACCACCGGCAGCCCGGGCTTCGCGACCGTGGGCCACAGGCCCCGCCATCCCCCGTCCAGGGTCCTCGGCGCGGGCGCCAGCTTCTTCCCGGCCACCCGCCAGGGCTGCTCGACGAGCGCGACGCTCACGCCGTGCCCGGGCAGTACCGCGGCCAGCGCCTGGAGATCGCGCGCCTCGATACCACCGCCCGCGCCGTGACTCACGGCAAGCACGAGGCGTGGCTTCCCGGCCCGGTGCCAGGTGACGCGGGCGGTACCGGCGTCCGTGTCGATCGTCTCGATCGCGTCCATGATCTCCGTCACGTCAGGCTTGCAGGAGCTCCGTCACGTCGGGCTCCCATGAGCTCCGTCACGTCAGAAAAGTGTGCCCTCTTCGGGGCCCTCCAGCTCCTTCAGCAGCTCCGGCCCGTTGTTGCGGACGTTGCTGACGGCCGTGGAGACGGGATAGGCGCGCATCAGCCCGGCGGGCGGCGGCGCGAGCAGCTCGCGCAGGCCGTCGACATCCGTACGGGCCGGGTCGAGCCAGGCGTCCCAGCGGTCCGGGGTGAGCATCAGGGGCATCCGCGGGTGAATGTCGGCGAGGGTGTACGGCCCCTCGGCGGGCGCCACCGCGAGCGGCGAGGTCTCCGCCTCGGTCGTGATCACCGAGCAGGTCGCCCACCAGGCCCGGGGGTGGTCGTCGGGGAGCGTCCTGTCGCGCCAGAACTCGTACAGCCCGGCCATCGCGAAGACCGAGCCGTCCGCGGGGAGCACGAAGTACGGCTGCTTGCGCGGCCGCTTCTTCTTGCCCTCGACCTCGAGATCGCGCTCGGTGGACCCGGTGACCCACTCGTAGTAGCCGTCGGCGGGGATGACGCAGCGCCGGGCGGCGAAGGCACGGCGGTACGAGGGCTTCTCGTGCACGGTCTCCGCGCGGGCGTTGATCATCCGGGCGCCGCCCTCGGGCGTCTTGGCCCAGGACGGGACGAGCCCCCACTTGAGTCTGCGCAGCTGGCGAACCGGCTTCGGGCTCTGCGCGTCCTTAAGTGGGCGGTCGAGGACGGCATAGACCTCCTTGGTCGGAGCCACGTTGTAGTCGGGGTCCAAGGCCTCCTCGGGATCCCACTTCTCGACCTCAAAGATTCCTGCGAGATCCTCGGGCCTACGACTCGCTGCATACCGTCCGCACATACGTGCCACACTGCCAGATTCCGCGACACCAGAGGGAGCCACCACAGACAATGGACAGCACCGCATCCACCTCGCTGGCCTCGCTCTGGGACCAGGTCTCCGGCACCCAGCCGGACCCCGATCTGTGGGTGGTGATAGCCACCATGGTCGCCTCTCTCGCGGTGATCGTCCCGCACGGCGTCTGGCGTGTCTCCCGCAACGCCATCACCATCGCGCACGAGGGCGGCCACGGGCTGGTGGCGCTGCTGACCGGGCGGAGCCTCAGTGGTATCCGGCTGCACTCCGACACCAGTGGCCTCACCGTCAGCCGCGGCAAGCCCACCGGCCTCGGCATGATCCTCACAGCGGCGGCCGGCTACACCGCTCCCCCGCTGCTCGGCCTCGGCGGCGCCGCGCTGCTGGGCGTGGGCCGCATCACTCTGCTCCTGTGGCTGGCCACGGCCCTGCTCGTCGCGATGCTGGTGATGATCCGCAACGCCTACGGGGCACTCACGGTGGTCCTCACCGGCGGCACGTTCCTGGTGGTGTCCTGGCTCGCCGGACCCCAGGTGCAGGCGGCGTTCGCGTACGCCGTGGTGTGGTTCCTGCTGCTCGGCGGCGTCCGTCCGGCCTTCGAGCTCCAGGCCAAGCGCAGCCGGGGCGGCGCCGGCGACTCCGACGCCGACCAGCTCTCCCGCCTCACCCACGTCCCGGCGGGGCTGTGGCTGTTCCTGTTCCACGCGGTGTCCCTGTGCTCCCTGCTGGGCGGCGGCCGCTGGCTGCTGGGGCGTTGAGTGCCGGCTGCCGGGACGTTGAGGCACCCCTGAATCTTTCGCTCACATTCCGTCACTTTTGATCAAGATCTACCCCCACCCCCACCCACTAAAGTGGGCGCATGACCGCGAACCCCGCCCACACCGCCCTCTGGCCCGCCCCGCACGCGAGCGGAGCCGTCGACGCGACGGTCCACGTGCCGGGGTCCAAGTCGGTCACCAACCGCGCCCTCGTCCTCGCCGCGCTCGCCTCGGAGCCGGGCTGGCTGCGCCGCCCGCTGCGCTCCCGCGACACGCTGCTGATGGCGGGCGCGCTGCGCGCGATGGGCGTCGGCATCGAGGAGACGGTGGCGTCCAGCTCCACGGTCGCCGCGGGCCCGGACGCCTCCGGCGAGGCCTGGCGGGTCATCCCCTCGGGTCTTCAGGGCCCGGCCACGGTCGACGTCGGCAACGCCGGCACCGTGATGCGCTTCCTGCCCCCGGTCGCCGCCCTCGCGGACGGCCCCATCCGCTTCGACGGCGACCCCCGGTCGTACGAGCGCCCGCTGAACGGGGTGATCGACGCGCTGCGCCTGCTCGGCGCCCGCATCGACGACGACGGCCGCGGCGCGCTGCCGCTGACCGTGCACGGCGGCGGCGCCCTGGACGGCGGCCCGGTGGAGATCGACGCGTCCTCGTCGTCCCAGTTCGTGAGCGCCCTCCTCCTGTCCGGCCATCGCTTCAACCAGGGCGTCGAGGTCCGGCACACCGGCTCGACGCTGCCCTCGATGCCGCACATCCGGATGACGGTCGACATGCTGCGCGCGGTCGGCGCGCAGGTGGACACCCCGGAGTCGGGCGGCGAGCCCAACGTCTGGCGGGTCACGCCCGGCGCGCTGCTCGGCCGCGACCTGATCATCGAGCCGGACCTGTCGAACGCCCAGCCGTTCCTGGCGGCGGCCCTGGTGACCGGCGGCACGGTCGTCGTCCCCGACTGGCCCGCGCACACCACCCAGCCCGGTGACCGGCTGCGGGAGATCTTCACCGAGATGGGCGGTTCCTGCGAACTGACCGACAGCGGTCTGGAGTTCACCGGTTCGGGTGCGATCCACGGCATCGACGTGGACCTGAGCGAGGTCGGCGAGCTGACCCCGGGCATCGCGGCGGTCGCGGCCCTCGCCGACTCCCCGTCCACCCTGCGGGGCGTGGCCCATCTGCGCCTGCACGAGACGGACCGGCTGGCCGCGCTCACCAAGGAGATCAACGAACTCGGCGGTGACGTCACCGAGACCGCCGACGGCCTGCACATCCGCCCGCGCCGACTGCACGGCGGCATCTTCCACACCTACGACGACCACCGCATGGCGACCGCCGGCGCGATCATCGGGCTGGTGGTGGAGGGGGTGCAGATCGAGAACGTGGCGACGACGGCGAAGACCCTGCCGGACTTCCCCGATCTGTGGACCGGAATGCTCGGGAACTGACGGGCGGACCGGGATCATGCGCCGCTACGGCAAGCACACCGACGAGGACGACATCCGCCAGCGCCCCAACCGCAAGGGCAACCGTCCGCGTACGAACATCCGCCCCAAGCACGAGGAGGCGGTCGAGGGCATGGTCGTCACCGTCGACCGGGGCCGCCTGACCTGCCTCGTCGAGGACCGCCTCGTGACGGCGATGAAGGCCCGCGAGCTGGGCCGCAAGGCCGCCGTCGTCGGTGACCGGGTCGCGATCGTCGGCGATCTGTCCGGCGAGAAGGACACCCTCGCCCGCATCGTCCGCATCGAGCCGCGCAGCTCGGTACTGCGCCGCACGGCCGACGACGACGACCCCTACGAGCGCGTGGTCGTCGCCAACGCCGACCAGCTCGCCATCGTCACCGCCCTCGCCGACCCCGAGCCGCGCCCGCGCCTGATCGACCGCTGCCTGGTCGCGGCGTACGACGCCGGCCTGGAACCCCTGCTGGTGCTGACCAAGTCGGACCTTGCCCCGCCCGACGAACTCCTCGCGCTGTACGGGGCGTTGGGCGTCCCCTACGTCGTGACGAGCCGTGAGGAGCTGGAGAGCGGCGCGGCGGTGGACCGGGTGCGCAAGCAGCTGGACGGCAAGATCACGGCGTTCGTCGGGCATTCCGGCGTCGGCAAGACGACCCTGGTGAACGCGCTGGTCTCGCAGGAGCGGCGGCGCAGCACCGGCCACGTGAACGCCGTCACGGGCCGCGGCCGGCACACCACGACCTCGGCGCGCGCGATCCCGCTCCCGGGCAGTGAGGGCTGGGTCATCGACACTCCGGGCGTCCGCTCCTTCGGCCTGCACCACGTCGACCCGTCCCGGGTCATCCACGCCTTCCCCGACCTCGAACCCGGTACCGAAGGCTGTCCGCGCGCGTGCAGCCACGACGAACCGGACTGCGCGCTGGACCAGTGGGTGGCGGACGGCCACGCGGACCCGCAGCGGCTCTACTCCCTGCGCCGGCTGCTGGCGACGCGCGAGCGCACGGAGGGTGACTGAGTCCCCTGAGCCCCCTTGTGACCTCCGCGTTGTTTGCGTGGGCGGCCCGTCGGTAAGTGCTTAGCCGGTCGGCAAATGCATAATCGCACCAAGCCGGACCCAGGCCGGACCAAGCAGTCGACGTGCGGACACGGGAGGACGAAACATGGCGTGGCTGCTGGTCGTTGTGGCGGGACTGCTCGAAACCGGCTTCGCCGTCTGTCTGAAACTCTCGCACGGCTTCACGAGACTCTGGCCGACGGTCGCCTTCTGCGTCTTCGCGCTCGGCAGCTTCGGTCTGCTGACCCTCGCCCTGCGCAAGCTCGACGTCGGCCCGGCGTACGCGGTATGGACCGGCATCGGCGCGGCGGGCACCGCCATCTACGGCATGATCTTCCTCGGCGACCTGGTGTCGACGCTCAAGATCGTCTCCATCAGCTTCGTCATCATCGGCGTCATCGGCCTACAGCTCTCGGGCTCCGCTCACTGAGGCGCCCCGTCAGGGGTGCGGGGAAGTCTTCTCGGGGGCGCGGCATGTCTTCTCGGGGGCGCGGCGAAGTCTTCTGGGAGGGTGCGGGGAACCGCGCGACCAGCCACAACGACTCGCACCCGCCCGCCCAGCTGCCGAGGCACCCCGGAAGGCGTCACCTCAACTGCCGTGGCAACGCACCGCGTACCAGCTCCGTCACCCCACCCTCCCCCGGCGGAGCCGCCACACACGACAACGACAACCGCACCACCAACTCACACGCCCCGGTCAACTCCCCCACGTCCCCCCTCATCGCCCCGGGCCCGGACAACGCCGCGACGGCTCGGTCCCGTACGAGCGCCACGAAGTCCGCCGGCGAGGGCAACGGCCCGTCCGCCCTCCGCTGCGCGGGCACCGCGGACGACGACGGCACCGCCGAGAGCGTCGGCGACGGCAGCCGCTCACTCCAGCACCCGGTCAGCATGGCCCGTACGAGCGCGTTGGCCCGGGCCGCCGACGTGGTCCACTCGGCGGTCGCGACCAGCCGCTCGCGCGCGTCCGCGTGGGCGGCCAGCGCACGCTCGACCCCGGCGAGATAGCCGTCGGCCTCCCGCCGTACGAGGGCGCGTGCGAGCCCCTCCTTGCTTCCGAACTCGTTGTACAGCGTCTGGCGGGACACACCGGCCACGGCGGCGACGTCGACCATCCGCACCGTGGACCACGGGCGGTGTGCGAGCGCCGTATAGGCGGCATCCAGAAGGGATTCCCGCGCTGCAGGCATCTTTCGCCTCCCTGGGGGCGAGCGGGCGGCACTGCAGCTCAGATTTGACGCGCACAGGGGCACTGTCAAGGGTTCGCGGCGGCGTCGAGGGGCGTACGCCGACCCCCGCACGCCGCGATGATCAACCAGGCCGTGCGGCCCGCGCCCCGAGGCGCCCCGAGCCCCGTGACCGTGCCCGAAGATCCCCCGGGCCGTATGGCTGTGGCCCGAGTGGGCCATATACGGTGCAGTCATGCCCGACTATCGCGATGACCTGCGCCTGGCCCATGTCCTGGCGGACGCCGCCGACGCGGCGACGATGGACCGGTTCAAGGCGCTCGACCTCAAGGTCGAGACCAAGCCGGACATGACGCCGGTGAGCGAGGCGGACAAGGCCGCCGAGGAGCTGATCCGCGGCCACCTCCAGCGGGCACGGCCGCGCGACGCGATCCTCGGCGAGGAGTACGGCATCGAGGGCACCGGCCCGCGCCGCTGGGTGATCGACCCGATCGACGGCACCAAGAACTACGTCCGCGGGGTGCCCGTCTGGGCCACGCTGATCTCCCTGATGGAAGCGGCCGAGGGCGGCTACCAACCGGTGGTCGGGGTGGTCTCCGCGCCGGCGCTGGGCCGCCGCTGGTGGGCGGCGAAGGGGCACGGCGCGTTCACCGGCCGCAGCCTGTCCTCGGCCACGCGTCTGAAGGTCTCCCAGGTCTCGCGGATGGCCGACGCGTCCTTCGCGTACTCCTCGCTGTCCGGCTGGGAGGACCAGGGCCGCCTCGACGGCTTCCTTGACCTGACGAAGGCGGTCTGGCGCACACGCGGTTACGGCGACTTCTGGCCGTACATGATGGTCGCGGAGGGTTCGGTAGACATCTGTGCGGAGCCCGAGCTGTCGCTGTGGGACATGGCGGCGAACGCGATCGTGGTGACCGAGGCGGGCGGATCCTTCACGGGCCTCGACGGCCGCCCGGGCCCGCACAGCGGCAACGCGGCCGCGTCGAACGGCATCCTCCACGACGAGCTGCTCGGTTATCTGAACCAGCGGTACTGAGCCGACGAGCTGCCGGGATCCGAACCAGCGGTGCTGAAGAGCCGGTGGCGCGCCCTTGTGACCCATGGGCGCCCCCGAAACTCACCGCACGCCCTCTTGTTGACCCTCCCTTTAACTGCGACTCTGAGAGTCCCCCCACTTGTGAACTTGTGAATCGCTTCTCTTGGCGCTTCACCAAGGAGGTGGCTCCAGCCCATGCTCGTCCGCGACGCCATGAGCACGGTGGTCCTGACCATCGGCCCGGCACACACTCTCCGTCAGGCGGCCTGCCTGATGTCCTCCCGCCGCGTAGGCGCGGCCGTCGTCCACGACGAGGACTCCTCCGGCCTCGGCATCCTCACCGAACGCGACATCCTCAACTCGATCGCCCTCGGACAGAACCCGGACACCGAGACCGCGGGCACCCACACCACGACCGACGTCGTCTTCGCCGCCCCCGTCTGGACCCTGGAGGAGGCCGCGGCGGCGATGGCACACGGCGGCTTCCGACACCTGATCGTGCTCGACGACAACGGCCCGGTCGGCATCGTCTCGGTCCGCGACATCATCCGCTGCTGGGCACCGAAGCGGCAGCGGGTACCCGCGTAGACGCCCGGGAGCCGCCGGGCCCGCACATGCCGACGGGCCGGACCCCCTACATCACTCAGGGGGATCCGGCCCACCGCCCACGACAAGCGATCCAGTGCTGGTTGTCAGCCGCGCAGGGCCTGGACCGCGGCCTCCAGCCGCTTGCCGAAGTCTTCGTCAGCCTGACGGAAGTTGTCGATCGCGCGCTCGGCGATGTCGTCACGGGAGACCTTGGCGATGAAACCCGCCAGGTTCGCGATCAGACGCCCCTGCTCGTCCTCCGACATCAGGCGGTACAGATTGCCCGCCTGCACGAAGTCGTCGTCCTCGGAGTGGGGCGGCGCCCCGGTCTCACCGGTGTGGCCGGTCACCGCGATCGGCTGCCACAGCGGCCGGTCCGTCTGGAACGGACCGCCGAAGCTGTTCGGCTCGTAGTTCTTCGCGCCCCTGTGACGGCCGTCGTACAGGGAACCGTCACGGGAGTTCGTGCGCGCCTCGGCGGCGTGCGGGCGGTTCACCGGCAGGTGGTCGGCGTTGATGCCGACGCGGTATCGGTGCGCGTCGCCATAGGCGAAGAGCCGCCCCTGAAGCATCTTGTCGGGCGAAGGCCCGATGCCCGGCACGAAGTGCGCCGGCGAGAAGATGGACTGCTCGACCTCGGCGAAGATGTTCTCCGGGTTGCGGTTGAGCTCCAGCCTGCCGATCTCGATCGGCGGGTAGTCCTCGTGCGGCCACACCTTGGTGAGGTCGAACGGGTTGAACCGGTAGGTCGCCGCGTCGGCCGCCGGCATGATCTGCACCTGCACGGTCCAGGACGGGAACTCACCGCGCTCGATGGCCTCGCGCAGGTCGCGCTGGTGGGAGTCGGGGTCCTCACCGGCAAGCTTGTCGGCCTCTGCCTGGGTGAGGTTCTTGATGCCCTGGTCGGTCTTGAAGTGGTACTTGACCCAGAAGACCTCGCCGGCCTCGTTGTTCCACTGGAACGTGTGCGAGCCGTACCCGTTGAGATGCCGGTAGGAGGCCGGGATCCCCCGGTCACCGAAGAGCCAGGTCACCTGATGCGTGCTCTCGGGGCTGAGACCCCAGAAATCCCACACATTGTCGGCCTCCTGCGAACCGGTGTACGGGTCGCGCTTCTGCGTGTGGATGAAGTCGGGGAACTTGATGGCGTCCTTGATGAAGAACACCGGGGTGTTGTTGCCGACGAGGTCGTAGTTGCCCTCCTCGGTGTAGAACTTCAGCGCGAAGCCGCGGGGGTCACGGACCGCGTCCGCGGAGCCGAGGTTGCCGGCCACCGTCGAGAACCGTAGAAAGGTCTCGGTCTGCTTGCCGACCTCGGAGAGGAACGCGGCGCGGGTGTAGGGGGTGATATCCGCGGTGACCGTGAAGGTGCCGTAGGCGGCGGCGCCACGGGCGTGCACGACACGCTCCGGGATGCGCTCACGGTTGAAGTGGGCGAGCTTCTCGAGAAGCAGCTGGTCCTGAACGAGCACCGGGCCTCCGACGCCCGCGGTCTCGCTGTTCTGGTTGTCGGCCACCGGCGCGCCGGCCTCCGTCGTAAGCGGTCCCTGCGTCACGTGCGCCTCCTGCGTCATTCCGGACCAGTCCTGCCCAGTCCCACCCGATGGCTAATGCCGAATCGATCCTACATTAGACAATATCTAAGTCAATCACTCGTCCAAATTCACACCCATTCAGGATCTGGTCATCTTGCTGTTAAGCTGGCCTGTATGAGTGACCTGTTGGAACGACTGCGCGGACGCGGATGGCGAATGACCGCGCAGCGGCGTGTCGTGGCCGAGGTCCTCGACGGCGATCACGTCCATCTGACGGCCGACGAGGTGCATGCCCGAGCTGTCGCCAAGCTGCCCGAGATCTCCCGGGCGACCGTCTACAACACGTTGGGTGAGCTGGTCTCGCTCGGCGAGGTGCTGGAAGTCGCGACGGACAAGCGCGCCAAGCGCTACGACCCGAACGCGCACCGTCCGCACCACCACCTGGTCTGCGCCCAGTGCGGCTCGATCCGCGACGTCCACCCGAGCGGCAACCCGCTCGCCGACCTCCCCGACTCGGAGCGCTTCGGCTTCACGGTCTCGGACGTAGAGGTGACATACCGGGGCCTGTGCCCCACCTGCGCATCGGCCTGACTCCCCCGAAGCCCCCGGCCTCCACGGACGCCGGGGCTTTCCCTTCCCTCCAACATCCCCGAAAACGCCGAAGGACCCAGATCTGAATGATCTGGGTCCTTCGCCTTCAAGTAGCGGGGACAGGATTTGAACCTGCGACCTCTGGGTTATGAGCCCAGCGAGCTACCGAGCTGCTCCACCCCGCGTCGATGAACTGAACATTACGTCAACCAGGTGGACCAGCGCAAATCCCGTAGACGGCTCCCTACGACGCTCGAACGCGCCCCCTTCAAGCGAAGGGGTCCAGGGTCGCCCCCCGTGGGCTACGACGAGAAGCCCCCACGGGGGTCGGGACGAAGCCCCACGGGGTTCGGGGGGAGCCCCACGGGGTTCGAGGGGGGAGCCCCACGGGGTTCGGGGAGGTCTTCGGGGTTCGAGGAGGGGGTGTCCGGGGTTCAGGGCAGGAGCCCTCCGGGTTTCAGGTTGGGGGCCCTCCGGGTTTCGGGAGCGGAGGCCCTGACGGATGCCGGGGGGCGGGGCTCCAGCGGGGTCCAGGGGCACAGCCCCGCAGGAGGCCAGGGGCAGCCCGGTGGGGCGCAGCCCCGCAGCCCGCAGAGGGGTCAGAGCCAACCCGATGGGGCGCAGGGGCGCAGCCCCGCAGGGGGTCAGGGGCGCAGCCCCTGGGATGGGTCGGGTAGGGGCGGCGGGGGGCGAGAACAAGCCAAGGCCAGCCCCCACCCACCGCCACACGCTCACGCAGACAACTCCTGCCGCAACGCATCCCGCAACCGAGCCGCCCGCTCAGCCACCTCCGCAGGCCCCAGCGCAACCGCCCGATCAGCCCACCGCTGTCCCTCCGCCAGCTCCCCCCGTCGCGCATACACGAGCGCAAGCCGAAGCGCCGCCCGCCCATGCCCCGCGTCCGCCGCCCGGGTCCACCACAACGCGGCCTCCGGCTCACTCCCCTCCCGAGCCAACAGCAGCCCCAGATTGAAGGCCCCGTTCCGAGACCCGGCCTCCGCGGCCGACCGGTACCACCGAGCCGCCTCCACCACATCACCCCGAGCCGCGGCGAGCATCCCGACCCGCACCTGGGCCCGCCGATGCCCGAGGGAGGCAGCCCGCTCGTACCACTCCTCGCACTCACTCTTCTCCTGCGCCGGCTCCCCGAGCTCATGCGCGGGCGCCGGCGGCCGCCGAGCGTCGAGCACGGCGGCCAGCCGATACGCGGCCTCCGCGCTACCGCCCCCCGCCGCACACCTCAGATGCCGCTCCGCCTCCAGCTCGTCCCCGTCCCGCAGCCGCGCGATACCGACCTGCAGCGCCGCCTCGGTGTGCCCGGCGGAAGCCGCCCGCTCGTACCACCGCAGCGCCGCCTCCTCGTCGTCCTCGCTCCCCCGCCCGGCATGCAGGATCCCGAGGTTGAACGCGGCGTCCACACTCCCGGCCTCCGCGGCCTTGGAGAACCACGGCTCGGCCCCTGCCGAGTCACCGACCTGAAGCAACAGGATCGCCAGCGCGTTCGCGGCCTCACGGTGCCCCGCGTACGCGGCCCGCCGATACCACTGCTCGGCCTGCGCGGTCCGCCCCTGCTCGGCGCAGAGCAGCCCGAGGTTGTACGCGCCGTTCACATCACCGGCGTCCATGGCGGCCCGGTACCACCGCTCCGCGGTCTGCGTCTCGCCGCGCTCGGCGTGCAGCGCCCCCAGCGCGTTCGCGGCGTTCCCGTCCCCGTCCTGCGCGGCCCGCAGCCACCACACGGCCGCGCTCTCCGTGTCCCCCGCGTCCCGCAGCAGGAACCCGAGCGCGCAGGCGGCCCGCGCCTCTCCGTCCTTGGCCGACGTCAGATACCAGCGCCCGGCCTCCTTGAGGTGCCCCCGCTTCTCCAGGATCGCCCCGAGGTGCAGCGCGGCCCGCCGGTGCCCCCGCGCGGCGGCCTGCCGGTACCACTGCTCGGCCTCTTCACCGGCGGCTCCTATGACCCCGATGACACCGTTGTCGCCCCGGCCCTCGCCCGCGTCCGCGGCCTTGCGGTCGAGCGTGCGCGCGAGCCGGTACGCGGCCTCGCGGTGCCCCCGCTCGGCGGCCGCCCGCATCCACTGCTCCGCGCCGACGTCACCGCGGTGCTCCAGCAGATCGGCGAGCGCGTACGCCCCGAGGGCATGCCCCTGCTCGGCGGACTGGCGCAGCCAGTACTCGGCTGCAGGCTCGTCTCCCCGCTCCCGGTGATAGCGCCCGAGCGCGTGCGCGGCGGCCGCGGACCCGGCGACGGCGGCGATCCGCCACCACCCGGCGGCGTCGTCGGCATAACCGCGCTGGTGCAGAAGGACACCAAGGTTGTTGGCGGCGGCGCGGTCACCGGCGGCGGTGGCAGCGCGCAACTGAGGCTCGGCTCCGTCGAGATCACCGCGGCGCAGCAGCATCGCTCCGAGGACACTCATCGCCTCGACGTCGCCGGCCTCGGCGGCGAGCCGCTGACGTGCTTCCTCGGCAGCCTCGCCGGTTTCGTCCCGGTTTGAAGGCTGCACAAAACGCCCTGTCTCCAACAGAGTTGCCTTGTCCCCCATAACGTCCATCGTCGCACCACCTGCAACCTGGGTACACCTGGTATACCGCAGTCAGTGAGGTCACTTCAGCGTTTTGTCGACATGCCCACAGAGAGACAAGTCAAACACAGTTTTCCCAACTCCCCACGGATGGCGCAGCCTTCGGCGCGTCGCCCATGGTCGCCGCCCGCACCCCGCGCACGCGTCCTACTCAGGTCGCCATACGAGTGCAGTACACGTGTGCGCACACAACGAAGGCCCGGATCCTGAGAGGATCCGGGCCTTCGCTTTTCAGTAGCGGGGACAGGATTTGAACCTGCGACCTCTGGGTTATGAGCCCAGCGAGCTACCGAGCTGCTCCACCCCGCGCCGTTGTGTTGCAACCGTACCACGGCGCGGAGGTGGCCTCTGACCAGCGGCTGATCCAGGAACCGGACCAGCCGTCGGCCGGCCCGACGGGCCGGCCCTAGCCCGTACCGCCGCTGGGACTACTGCTGCCGCTGGGGCTCGGACTGCTGCTGCCGCTCGGGCTCGGACTACCGCTCGGACTACTGCCCTTGTCGTTGCTCTTGCTGCCGCCGCTGCCACCAGTGGCGCTCTTGTCGGCCTTGGTCTGAGCGTCCTCGGCCCGCTTCAGCGCGTCCTGAAGATCCTTCTGCGCCTGCCCGTACGCCGTCCAGTCGCCCTTCTTGAGGGCGTCCTGGCCCTGGTCGAAGGCCTTCTGGGCGTCGGTGAGCGCCTGCTGGACCGTCGGGTTGCTCGACGTCGGCGGTGGTGTGGTCCCCGTGTCCGTCGGTGGACTGGTCGTACTCTCCGTCCCGAAGATCTTGTTGAGCGCCTGGTCGAGCGTGTCCTCGAAGGCGGTGTTGCCTCCATAGGTCACCAACACCTTGCGCAACAAGGGGTACTTGAGGTCGCCACCGCGTACGTAGACGGGCTCCACGTAGAGCAGTCCTCCGTCGAGCGGAACCGTCAGCAGATTGCCGTACTCGACTTCCGAGTCCCCACCCTTCAGAAGTCTGATCGACTCGGCGATGTCCTGTTGGGAGTTGAACTGGCTCTGGACCTGCTTGGGCCCGTCGACGGGTTCGCTGGTCGGCAGTTTCAGGATTCTGATCTTGCCGTAGTCGCTGGTGCCCGCCTCGGAGTCGACCGACATGAAGGCGCTCAGGTTGTCCCGGCCGTTCGGAGTGAACGTCGTCGTCAGCGAGAACGTCTGCGCCTTCTGGTCGGGCATCTGCATGCTCAGGTAGTACGGCGGCACCGCGTTGCCCGACTTGTTGGTCGGGTCGTCCGGGACCTGCCACACCTCGCTGCCGCTGAGGAACGTCTGCGCGTCCTTCACGTGGTAGCGGGTGAGCAGCTCGCGCTGGACCTTGAACAGGTCCTGCGGGTACCGCAGATGGTCCATGAGCGACTGCGAGATGGACGTCTTCGGCTTCACCGTGTTCGGGAACGCCTTCATCCAGGTCTTGAGGACCGGGTCCTTGGTGTCCCACTGGTAGAGCTTGACCTCGCCGGTGTACGCGTCGACGGTCGCCTTCACCGAGTTGCGGATGTAGTTGACCTGGTTCTGCTGAGCCACCACCGCGCGCTGGTTGTTGGTCGCGGTGAGTGAGTCCGCCGTCGTGTCACCGAGGGTGGTGCGGGAGGCGTACGGGTAACCGTTGGTCGTGGTGTAGGCGTCGACGATCCACTGGATCTTGCCGTCGACCACGGCCGGGTAGGCGTCGCCGTCGATCGTCAGCCAGGGGGCCACCGCCTCGACACGGTCCTTGGGGGTGCGGTTGTAGAGGATCCGGGAACCCTCACCGATCGCGCCCGAGTAGAGGATCTGCGGCTCGCCGAACGCCACTGCGTACGCGGCACGGTTGACCGGGCTGGAGAGGCTGACACCGCTCTCGCCCTTGTAGCTGGTGGTCTTCTCACCGCTGTCGTCGGAGTAGTCGATCTCCTTCTGGGGACCGCCGACGATCGAGTACTGCGTGGTCTTCTCGCCGTAGTAGACCCGCTGCTCGTAGGTCCCCAGGTCGCCCTTGGACGGCAGGTCGGACTCGGTGAAGACGGGCCGGCCACCGGAGGTCGCCGTGGTGCCCTTGGCGGCCACCACGCCGTATCCGTGCGTGTAGCGGAAGTGGTCGTTGATCCAGTTGTTCTTCGGAATGCCGTTCAGGTTCAGCTCGCGCAGTCCGATGACCGTGTCCTGGTCCTTGCCGTCCTTGCTGTACCGGTCGACGTCCAGGTTGGTCGGGAACGCGTAGTAGTTCTTCATCTGCTGCAACTGCTGGAACGTCGGCGAGACGATGTTCGGGTCCAGCAGACGGATGCTCGCCGTGGTGTCGGCGTCGGCGCGCTGCTTGGTCTTGTCCTTGGTGTCGCTCTTGCCCGCGTACTCCGAGACTTGGGTGCCGTCGATGCCGTAGGCCTCGCGGGTCGCCTTCAGGTTCTTCTCGACGTACGGCGCCTCCTTGGCCTGCTCGTTCGGCTGGACCTGGAACTTCTGCACGATCGCCGGGTAGAGACCGCCGATGAGGATCGCCGACAGGACCATCAGGCCGAAGCCGATGACGGGCAGCTGCCAGGTGCGCCGCCACAGGGTGGCGAAGAACAGCAGCGCGCAGATGACGGCGATGCAGAACAGGATCGTCTTGGCGGGCAGATACGCGTTGGCGTCGACGTACCTGAGACCTGTCCAGTTGCCGGTCGCCTTGAAGTCGCTGGACTTCACGGCGAGTCCGTAGCGGTCGAGCCAGTAGGCGACCGCCTTCAGGGCGACGAAGATGCCCAGCAGCACCGACAGGTGCCCGGTCGCCGCGGCCGTGGCGCGCGCGCCCGGGGAGGTGATCCTGAGCCCTCCGTAGAGGTAGTGCGTGAGTGCGGCGGCGATCAGCGAGAGCACGGCGGCGGCGAAGCCGAAGCCGAGCAGAAAGCGGTACCAGGGCAGATCGAAGGCATAGAAGGAGACGTCGAGGTGGAACTGGGGGTCCTTCTGGTGGAAGGGGACCCCGTTCACCCACATCAGCCATGTGCGCCACTGGCCCGACGCCGACGCGCCGGCGATCAGCCCCACCAGGGAGGTGATGCCGAGCAGCAGCCACCTCTTGTAGGGCGCGATCCCCATCCGGTACCGGTCGAGGCTCTGCTGCTCCATCGACATCGCGCTCAGCGGCGGTCGCAACCGGTGTGCCAGCCAGATGTTCACGCCGACCGAGGCCGCCATGATCAGGCCGAACACGAAGAAGAGCCCGATCTTGGTCCACAGGGTGGTCGTGAAGACGGACGAGTAGTGAACCGACCGGTACCAGAGCCAGTCCGTCCAGAACCCCGCGAACATGACGAACGCCATGGCCAGCACGGCCAGCACGCCCAGTGTCATGAGCAGGGTCCGGACACGCCGGGACGGTCGGCCCACTCTGATCCGTGGCCCCGTCGGGCCTCCGCCGCGGTCCGGCATCTGGAAAGCCAAGGTGCGCACCTCGAAGTTCGCTGTTGATCCGTCAGGTCCCCGTGAAGCGGACCATCCGTCAGGCTCCGTGATCGTGGAGCCTCATCTATGCAACTTACTCACGCTTTACTCGGTTCCCGGATCCGGGTACGAACGAGGCAGGATTGTGACCATGTCCAACACTCCCATGGCAGCGAGCCCGCTCACCCGGGCCGTACTCGAGATCGACGAGTACGCCTCCGGCCTCGGCTGGGACCAGCCCGCTCGCCTCTTCGCCCTCGTAGACACCGCGCGACTGCGGACCCAGGAACCCGGCCTCGCGGCCCAGCTCGGCCTGCAGGACGAGCCCGAGACCACCGGTCTCACCCCCATCGAGCAGGACGAGATCCCTGCCGACAAGCCGCTGGACGAGTTCCTCGGCACCATCGCCTGGCCCGACGCCGTGGTCGGCTGCGCGCTCACCGTGGAGCGGCTGATGCTGCCGCCGTCCGCGGAGGCCTCCGTCCCGGAGGGCCTGAGCGACAAGAAGCTCGCGAAGTGGGTGGCCGAGCATCCGGACCGCCAGGAGGTCCGTATGACGGTCGGCGTCCTGCGCGACGGCACCCGCGACTCGGCACTGCGTCTGCGCGAGAAGGACGCGCCGACCGAGGTCCTCACGGGCGCGGGCCTGGTGCCGGGTCTGGCGGAGGCGCTGTCTGCGACCTTCGCGGACTGACGTCCTGGTGTACGTGGATGGGGGCGCCCCCGGACTTCCGGGGGCGCCCCCATCACGCCGTACGGCCCCTGTGTGCCGCCGCCGGTCGGGCCCTCAACCCTTGGTGGTGCACTTCGGCAGGTCGGCGGTCTTGCCGGAGCTGATGTCCTTCAGGGCGTTCATCGCGTCGTCGATGGTGTTGACCTTGACGAGGGTGAGCCCGTCGGGGGTGTCCTTGGCGGCCGCCGCGCAGTTGTCCTTGGGCGTCAGGAAGTACTGGGCGCCCTTCTCGCGCGCTCCGATCGTCTTCAGCTCGATGCCGCCGATCGGACCGACGGTTCCGCTGTCGTCGATGGTGCCGGTGCCGGCCACGAACTTGCCGCCGGTGAGGTCGCCCGGGGTCAGCTTGTCCACGATGCCCAGCGCGAACATCAGCCCGGCGCTCGGACCGCCGACATCGGCGAGCTTGATGTCGATGCTGAACGGGAACGTGTGATCGGTCCCGGCCGAGATGCCGACGATGGCGCGGGACGCGCCGCTGTCGCTGGACTTCGCCGTGGTGATGGTCACGTCCGTGGTCGCGGTGGCCGTCTTGCCCGCCTTCTCGGCGGCGGCCTGCTCCTTGGCGGGCACCACCGTGAAGACGACCTTCTCGCCGGGCTTGTGCTTGGTGACCAGCTTGGCGACGTCGTCGGGCGCCTTGACGGCCGTACCGTCGACGCTCTTGATCACGTCACCGGCGTGCAGCCGCCCCTCGGCCGGGGAGCCCTTGACGACGGTCGACACGATCACCCAGGACTTCACCGGGACGCCCAGCTCCTTCAGAGCGGCCACCTTGGCGCTCTCCTGGGACTGGCTGAACTCCTCGGCGTTCTCCTGCGTCGACTGCTGCTCGGTCTTGCCGTCCGGGTAGAGCGTGTCGTGCGGCACGACCTTGTTGTCATGCGCGAGCCACCCGTAAACGGCCTCTACAAGGTTCATGTTGTAGTCGGCGCTGGTGACCCGGACCGTGGTCATGTTCAGGTGCCCGGTGGCCGGGTACGTCTTGCGTCCGGAGATCTGCAGCACCGGCTCGCCGTCGTGCTCGCCCAGCGTGTTCACCGTCGGCCCCGGTGACATCTCCGAGTACGGCACTTTGATGAACACTCCCGCGCACAGGAGCGCGATCAGGATCAGGGTGGAGGCGAGCATCGTCGCGGTGCGGCGTGGCATGCCACGACAGTACGGGACGGTGCTGTCAGCGCACCGTCGGGGCCGTCCGTACGGGGCCCGGGTGGCGCTAGCGGAGCCCCGGCCTCAGACCGCGTCGGATTGCGGCTTCTCCCCGCCACCGGGCCGCACCATGACGGCCTCGGAGCGCTCCATGGCCGCGCGGAAGCGCGCGTACCCCTCGAGCTCGACGCCGTCTCCCACCGTCTTGCGGTTCCGGCTGGCCCAACTGCCCCACAGCCCGGCACCGATCGCAGCCAAAAGCGGAATCAGCAACCAGGCGAGCGACGCCATGCCGACCTCCCAACCCCACAAGCGACCGCAACTGACTGATCAGCAGATTAACCATCTGCCTTGTTAACGCTCATACCAGGGGGTCGGTTACGCAACCGGAGCAAGGGTGAGAACTCGGTGAGGCCGGACTCACACGTCCGGCCGACTCTCTCAACAGGCTCCGACCCACTCCTCCGTGCCGTCGGAGAACTTCTGGTGCTTCCAGATGGGCACCTCGTGCTTGAGGTCGTCGATCAGCTTGCGACACGCCTCGAAGGCCTCACCGCGGTGCGGACACGACACGGCGACGATCACCGCGAGATCACCGACGGCCAGGTCACCGACCCGGTGCACGGCGGCCAGCGCCCGCACCGGATACTCGGCGACCACCTTCTCGGCGATCCGCCGCATCTCGGCCTCCGCGCTGGGATGACACGAATACCCGAGCCCCTCGACGTCGGCACCCCCGTCGTGATTGCGCACGGTCCCCACGAAGAGCGCGGTCCCCCCGGCGGCGTCGTCTCCGACGGCCCGGAAGACCTCGTCCAAGGAGAGCGGCTCGTCCCGAATCGCCAACAGCCGAATCGGATCCTGCGCGCCCAACTCACCCGGATGCTCAAAGGTAGCTGCCATAGCCCCATCGTGCCGCACCCCACGGCACCCACGAAATACGCCTTTCACCCCGCACACGCGCGTGACCTTTTGGAGCCTCCTACAGAGACCAAGCCCACACCCCACCCACCCCAGCCCGTCCGGCATGTGGGGACGAGGCTATTCAGCCCGCTACTGGGGGGCACGGCCCCGCCGGGGTCCAGGGGCACGGCCCCGCCGGGGTCCAGGGGCACGGCCCCGCCGAGACGCAGGGGCGCAGCCCCGCCGGGGGTTCAGGACCACGGCCCCGCCAGGGTCCAGGGGCGCAGCCCCGCCGGGGTGCAGGGGCGCAGCCCCGCTGGGGGGCCGGGGGCGGAGCCTCCGGGGATGGGACGGGTAGGGGCGGCGGGGGCGAAACACCGGCCCCCAGCCACGACGCACCCGCACCCGCACGCCCCCGGACTCAGATCCGTCGCCGAGCCTTCCGAGCCCGCCGAACCAACGCGGCCGTACCCAGAAGAGCAACCGTCGCCCCCGCGGCCCCCGCCGCCGTCGCATCCTTCCGCCCCAGCCGCCGCCCAGCCACGGTGTGCCGCCCGGCAACCTCCTCCAGCAGCTCCGCGAGAACCTCCTCGTTGGTCCACTGCGGCCGCCACCCGGCGTCATGCATCCGGCTCCCACTCACCACCCAGGGATACATCGTGTACGCCAGATCCCCGGCGGGCGAAGGAGTGAGCCCGATCCGGTGAAGTCGCGCGGCAGCCCCCAGCGCGACGGCGGACGGCAACTCCATCCGCCGAATCCCACTGAGCTCCTCGACCTCCTCCTGCTCCAGCCACCCGTCGCACCCGACGGCCAGCTCCCCCTCCACCTTCTCCAGGACGGCGTACTCCAGAGCACTGCACAGATCCTCGACGTGGCAGAACTGCCAGGCAGGCCGTGACCCCGCCACCACAAGGAGTCGAGGTGACTCGAAGTACCTGGTCAGCGCGGTGTCGGTACCACCACCGACCAGGACCCCGGGCCGTACGACGGTGACATTGAGCCCCGGATGCGCGCGCGGCGCCCGCCGGGCGAGCCGCTCGATCTCCAGCAGGTCCCCGACCCCCGTGGCCTCGGCGGTCGCCCGCAGTTCGGCGTCTTCGGAGAGGGGCAGTTCGTTGTCGGGCAGCGCCCCGTAGACCATCGCGGACGTGCACAGCACGACCCGGTGCACCCCGGCCGCAGCGGCGGCCGTCAGCACGGTCTGCGTCCCCCGGACGTTGTACGCCGTGCGCGCCGCCGCGTCCGTCTCCAGGTCGAGGTCGAGCGCGAGATGCACCACGACGTCCGCGCCGCGCAGCTTCTCGGCGATCGCGGGGTCCCGGACGTCGAGGATCTGCCACTGGGCGCCCTCGCACTCGCCGCGACGCTCGTCGATGGCGATGACCTGCTTGATCTCCTCGCTGGCGGCAAGCCGCTCGGTCAGCATCGCGCCCACGCCGGACGCGGCGCCGGTGACCGCGACGACGGGCCCGCGCAAGGGCGAGCTGGTTGAGTGGTTTCGCGCTGCGCGAACCTGTGGATCTGGGGAACTCACCGGGCGTCTCCAGCGGTTGTCTTCAGTAACGGACGCGCGTGACGCGTCCGTACCAGGTGGCATCCATCCTGCCGCAGGCCAAGAGTCGGCGAAGCACCGAGGCCCGATCGGGCTCGGGTGTCTACGCTGGGTGGTGTTGTCGGGCAGTCGCCGTCGGAATGAACCGGCGGCCTTACCAGCCGAGGAATCCCGTGAGTGACACCCCATTCGGATTCGGCCTTCCGCCGGAGGAGCCGGAGAACGGCGACGAGGGCAAGAAGAAGGACCAGCAGAGCGGCGGTGGACAGGGACCGTTCGGTTTCGGGCCGCCCGGAGCCGGCGGCCCCGGCGCCGACAATCCGCTCGCAGCGATGTTCGGTTCCATGAACCCCAACGACCTGGGGGCCGCGTTCCAGCAGCTGGGCCAGATGCTCTCGTACGAGGGCGGTCCGGTGAATTGGGACATGGCCAAGCAGATCGCCCGCCAGACGGTCTCCCAGGGCACTTCTGACGGCACCAAGGACGCGAGCGTCGGTCCCGCCGAGCGCACCGCGGTTCAGGATGCCGTACGCCTGGCCGACCTGTGGCTGGACGACGCGACGTCCCTGCCGTCCGGCGCCGCTTCCGCCGTGGCCTGGAGCCGCGCGGAGTGGGTCGAGGCGACCCTGCCGGTGTGGAAGGAGCTCGTCGACCCGGTCGCCGAGCGGGTCGGCGCGGCCATGGGTGATGTCCTGCCCGAGGAGATGCAGGCCATGGCGGGCCCGCTCATCGGCATGATGCGCTCCATGGGCGGCGCCATGTTCGGTACGCAGATCGGGCAGGCCGTCGGCGTGCTCGCGGGCGAGGTCGTCGGTTCCACCGACATCGGCCTGCCGCTCGGCCCGGCCGGCAAGGCCGCGCTGCTGCCGCTGAACATCGCGTCCTTCGGCAAGGACCTGGGCATCCCCCTGGAGGAGGTGCGGCTCTACCTCGCCCTGCGCGAGGCCGCCCACCAGCGTCTCTTCTCGCACGTGCCGTGGCTGCGCTCGCACCTGTTCGGCGCGGTCGAGGGCTACGCTCGCGGGATCAAGGTCGACACGGCCAAGCTGGAGGACGTGGTCGGCCAGCTCGACCCGCAGAACCCCGAGCAGCTGCAGGACGCTCTCCAGCAGGGCATGTTCCAGCCGGAGGACACGCCGGAGCAGAAAGCCGCGCTGGCCCGTCTGGAAACGGCGCTCGCGCTCGTCGAGGGCTGGGTGGACGCGGTCGTGCACGCGGCCGCGAAACCGCGTCTTTCCTCCGCGGACGCGCTGCGCGAGACGCTGCGCCGACGCCGTGCCACGGGCGGCCCCGCCGAGCAGACGTTCGCCACGCTGATCGGCCTGGAGCTGCGCCCGCGCCGGCTGCGGGACGCCTCTCGCCTGTGGGCCTCGCTCACCGACGCGCGCGGTGTCGACGGCCGTGACGGCCTGTGGGCCCACCCGGACATGCTGCCGACCGCGTCCGACCTCGACGACCCGGACGGCTTCGTGCACCGTGAGCAGCTGGACTTCTCCGAGCTCGACAAGATGCTCGGCGAGGCGGCGAGCGGCTCCGCCGAGAAGCCGAACCTGAAGAAGGACGACGCTCCCAAGGACGACGACAAGGGCGACGGCACCGAGTGACCCTTCACGACGACGCCGTCCTCGTACTGAAGCAGTACGAAGACCAGGAAGAACTGCGCCAGGTCTATCTGGACCATCTGTCCGAGCACCCCGACGGCATGTGGAAGGCCTGCACGGCAGGACACGTCACGGCCAGCGCCCTGGTCATCGACCCGGTCGGCGGCCGCGTCCTGCTGACGCTGCACCGCAAGCTGCAGATGTGGCTGCAGATGGGCGGCCACTGCGAGCCGGGGGATCCGACGCTGGCGGCGGCCGCGCTGCGCGAGGCGACCGAGGAGTCGGGCATCGAGGGTCTGATCCTGCTGCCGGGCGGCCCGGTGACCCTGGACCGGCATGCCATCCCTGCGCCGTGCAACTGGCACCTGGACGTCCAGTACGCCGCGCTCGCTCCGGCCGAGGCCGTGGAGGCGATCAGCGACGAGTCCCTGGACCTGCGCTGGTTCCGCTACGAGGAGGTCGCGGACGTGGCGGACGCCTCGGTCGTACGGCTTCTGGAAGCAACCCGCGCACGGCTCTCGGCCTGAGGCAAACGTAAGGGGCGACCGCCACGGCGGTCGCCCCTTACGTTTGCTGCCCGGACCGTCACCCGGTCAGCTCCAGACGTTGCCCTGGTTCTGGGCCCGGGCCCCCTGCTGCCCCATGCCGTACTGGGCACGCAGCCCCTGGCCGATCACCGCGTTCTGCGGCGGCAGCAGCTCGCTGGGCTGGACGAGCGCGAAGCCCTGGCCCAGGAAGCTGAGCTCCCAGCCCTCACCGGTGTTGCCACGCCGCCGCCACACCCCGGAGGAGTGCGTCTGGGCCTGCATCTGGACACGCAGGCCGGTGGACCAGGCGACGATCGCGTCGGCGTCACAGTTGACGTACTTGTCGGGCGTGACCTGCATCATCAGCGGCATGCCCGAGGTCATCAGGGCGACCTTGCCACGGCCGGTGATGTTGAGCTGGTACTTGCCGGACCCGGAGATGCCGTACTGGCTGTCCACGGCGATGACCTCGTGGTGCAGCGAGGAGTCCATCGCCAGGACGTAGCTGCTGTCGACGGTCAGCCCGTCCTGCTCCACGTCGACCACGTGCACGTGCTGGGCGAGATTGGCCAGATAGACCGTCCCCTGCCCGTGGCACCGCATCAGGTCGAGGCCTTCACCGGTGTACGCACGTGCGCGGTGCTGGCTGTTGTTCTGGTACTCGGCGTCGAACTCCACGAGGCCCTGGTACGCGACCATGGTGCCCTTGCGGGCCAGGATGTCGTCGTGCCCCTCCATGACGACTCGCAGCATCTGCGAGTTCTGGAGGCTGTAGCGCTCCTGGGTCTGCTGCTCGTTGTAGCCGAAAAGCGGGCTCTGCATGATGTGGTGCTCCCCCTCAGCCCCGGATCCGGAGGCGGTCGGTGCTGTCCTCGCTGGGCTGGACGACGACGATGCCCTGTCCGGAGAACGCCATCTGGTACGCCTCGCCGCTGCCGCGTCCGATCAGTGACTGCGCCTTGAAGCTGCGCTTGCCCTTCACCTTGAGGTTCGGGGACCAGGCGACGAGCGCGTCCGGGTCGACGTAGGTCTCGTCCTCACCGCCGCCGCAGTCGACCACGATCGGCGTGCCGCGCGAGGTCAGCGCGACCCAGCCCTGACCGGAGATCTTGGTGTTCCACAGGCCCTGTCCGGCGAACTTGGCGAGCCCCTTCACCCGCTCGACGCCCCACTGGAGATGGGCGTCGAAGGCGAGCAGGTTGGTGGCGTTGACGGAGATCGCGTCCCCGTTGAGGTTGATGACGACGACGTTCGCCCCGTAGTCGGCCAGGTAGAGCAGGCCGTCGCCGGTGCACTTCATGAGGGGCGCGCCCTCACCGGTCATCCAGTCCCGCGCGATCTGGCGTACGGCGGGCGGGTTGGGCTCGTACTGGACGAACCCTTCGTAGGCGACCATCGAGCCCACGCGCGCGAAGAGGTCGTTTCCGGTCTGCATGGCGACCTTCAGCATGTGGTTGCCGTGGTTCTCCATGCGGGCGGTGACAGGTGCCGGGGCGAAGCCCGCGAGTGGCTGGTTCATGACGGGCTCCCTCAGACCTCGTACGGCTGGACGACGATGAAATTGCCGGGCGCGCCGCGGAACTGGAGGTTCACGCTCTCCCCGGTGTCGCCGGGGTAGGCGTTGCGGCGCATCCGCACCTGGCTGGAGACGATCACCTGGGAGGCCGCGGACCAGGCGACTACGGCGTTGCAGTCGGCGAAGGTCGTCGGCGTCACTGGCAGCACGACGGGAGCGCCGTGCGTCTTCACGACGATCGTTCCGGTCCCCTGGAACTGCATGGTGAACAGCGCGCCTCCGGGGATGCCGTGCCCCTCGATACGCCGGACCTCGTACTGGAGGGACTCGTCGAAGGCGAGCACGCTCTCCGCGGAGACACAGATCGCGTCGCCCTGGAGTTCGATGGGATGCACGTGGGTGGCGTTCTCGGCGAGGAACACCTGCCCCTGGCCGGTACAGCGCATGAGCTGCATCTCCTGGCCGGTCGCGTTGCCCACGATCCGCCCGGCGAAGCCGGCCCCCTTGTAGCTGAAGTCGACCTTGCCCTGGTAGAGCACCATGCTGCCCTGGCGGGCCAGCACGGGCTGGCCGCCGATGCCGAGGTCGACGCGGATGAGCTTCTTGTTCTGCTGGGTCCACCGCTGACCGGTGGGCGTCTCCTTGTAGGCCCCCAGCGCGGCGGCCACACCGGCACCGCCCTGCGGGGCGCCCTGGGGAACACCGTAGGGGGACGGCGCGCCGGGCTGACCCGGCGCCTGGCCCGGAACCTGGCCGTACGGCGGCTGCTGCCCGTAGCCCGGAGGCGCCGTCGGAGCCTGCTGCCCGTAGCCGGGGGGCGCGGGCGGTGCCTGCTGGCCGTAACCGGGCGGCCTGGGAGCGGTCTGACCGGGAGGCTGCTGTCCGTAGCCCGGCGGCGGACCGGGCGGACCGGGCGGCTGGATGTACGGAGCGGGGCCCGGCGGCGGCACGGTGCCGCCCGGCGGGGTGTGCAGCGGGGCGATGATCGTCGGCGCGGCGTGCACCGAGGGCGCGGCGGGCTGCGGCGTGAACCCCTGCGCGGCGGGCTGCGGCGCGGGAGCCGGGGCCGGGGCGCCGAACGCGGGGGGTGCGGTGGCCTGGGCGGGCGGCGCGAAGGACGGTGCGGCAGTCGCCTGCGGCTCCTGCGCGGCGGGCTGCTCGTCGGCGACCTCACCACCGAAGTTCTTGAGCAGCGCCTCGAGGCCGCCGTCGAAGCCCTGCCCCACGGCGGCGAACCGCCAGACGTCCTTCAGATAGAAGTCGCCCAGCATCACGGCACGCTCGGTGGAGAACTCCGCGCCACTGAACGAGTAACGGGCCACCTCCTCGCCGCCCGCGACAACACGGAGGTATCCGGGGGCGATCTGCGACATCTGCCCGGCGCCGTCGATCGTCGCCGTGAACGACAGCTTCTGGATCTGCGCCGGGATCCGGTCGAGCGTGACGCGGAAGGACTCCGTGTCACCCGACTGGGTGCCGAGCAGCTGGATGGATTCTTCGGGGGTCTTCGGCTGGTTGAAGAAGACGAAGTACCGGTCGTCCGAAAGCCTTTCGTCGGCGTCCAGACCGAAGCAGCTGATGTCGAAGGTCAGTCCGGGACCGGTGATCTGCACACCTACGTACAGATCCGTGCCCGCGGTGAGGTCACTGATCCTGGCCTTGTGGCCGCGTTGGAATTCCCTGGCCATGCGTAACGACCGTCCCCCATCCCGAGTGCGATTGCGTCGCGTCAGGCTAACGGGAAACTCTGGGAGTGAACGCCGCCGGTACAGACCCGGTACACAATCGCCCCCGGCGGGGACGGTCCGCCGCCGCCCGCCCGCTACTCGTCGCTCGCCACGGGCAGATGGGGCAGCCGTTCGGCCGCGACCACCCCTTCGAGATAGCCGCGGGCGCGTTCCGTACGCGGATACGCCTCCAGCAGCCGCCAGAAGCGGGGTCCGTGACCGGGCACCAGAAGGTGCGCGAGTTCGTGGACGAGGACGTAGTCGACCACGTACTCGGGCATGCCCTGGAGGCGGTGCGAAAGACGGATACTGCCCTCGGCCGGGGTACAGGAACCCCAACGCGTGTTCTGATTGGTGACCCAGCGGACCGAGGCGGGGCGGGCCCGGCCGTCGAAGTACTGCTCCGACAGCCGCGCGGCGCGTTCGGTCAGCTCGGTGTCGCCGAGCACCCGTTTGCTTTCCTGGGCGGCCAGCTTGTCGAGCATGACGGTGACCCAGCGCTGTTCCTCCGCCTCGGACATACGGGCGGGGATGAGCACGACGGTGCGATCGCCCTCGCGGTACGCGGAGACCGTTCTGCGCCGGCGCGCGCTCCTGCGAACCTCGATCGCGCTCGCCCCCGAGCCGCTTGGCGGCAGGCTCGTCGTGCTGCGCTGTGGCTTTCCGGCGCGGTGCAGTGGGTCGGCGGGCACGCCCCGACGTTACCCGCTGCACATGGGGGAAGTCCCGTCCCCTGGACGGTTCGATGCCGATCCGCACCCCGTGCGCTTGATTTATACGACGAACACCACCGCCTGTGGACAACTTTCGGCACGGTTCGGCCGAGCCGGGCATGCTGGCATTCGATCGGCGGGCCCGGGACGGACCGCGCCGACACACGGGGATGCTCTACGGGTACGGGGGTCGGTCATGCATCCGATGGTGAAGCCCGCGCTGCGGCGCGGCTGGCGGGATCTCAACACCGTGCAGTTCGGAATGGCGCCCGCGCACGCGATGGTGCTGGGGCCGGTGGACACGGCGACAGGCAGCTTTCTCGACCTTCTCAACGGAACACGCGGGCTGCCGCTCCTTCGCGACCTGGGACGCGCGATGGGCCTGCCCGACGGTCATGTCGACGCACTTGTGGAGCGGCTGGCCCGCTCCGGTCTGCTGGACGACGCGACGGGCGGCGGCCGGGCCGCGGACGCCCTGCGCGAGAAGAAGGCGGTCCTGGACCGGCTCCGCCCCGACCTCGCGTCCCTGTCCCTCGTCGCCCGCGCGCCGGGCGACGCCATGAAGCAGCTGGCCGCTCGCCGCTCCCTGCGCGTGCAGGTGCGGGGCGCCGGCCGAGTGGGAGTCGTCCTGGCCTCCCTCCTGGCCGGCGCGGGTGTCGGCCAGGTCGAGGTGCGCGACGTCGGCAGCGTCGAACCCTGGGACGTGGCACCGGGCGGGCTGCCACCGGCGTCCATCGGCGAGCGCCGGGAGGAAGCCGCCCGGCGCGCGGTGCGCCGAGCGGCACCGGATCGACCACCCCGGCCCGCCGCCGAAGGAGAGGAGCTCGGTTTCTCCCTGGTGATCCTCGCGCCCCGGGACGGCCTGGCGGTGCACGCCCCCGATCCCGCCGTCGCCGAGCCCCTGATCACCTCCGGCACACCCCATCTGTACGCGGGAGTCGTGGAGGGAACGGGTGTTGTCGGCCCCCTGGTGCTGCCCGGCGACACCGGCTGCGCGGGCTGCCTGGACCAGCAGCGCATCGACCGGGACCCGACCTGGCCACGCCTGATCGCCCAGTGGCGCTCCGGCGCCTCGCACCAGGTCCCGCCGTGCGACCTCGCTCTGGCGACCGCCGTCGCCGGACTCGCGGCAGGACACGCCCTCGCCTACCTCGACGGACGGCTGCCCTCCAGCGCCGGGGCACGCTGGGAGTCCTCCTTTCCGGGCTTCGACTGGCACGCGAAGCCGGTGTGGTCGCATCCCGAATGCCCGTGCGGCGCAGCGGAGAAAAGTAAGAAGGGGGAGCGCGCCGCCGAGGACGGGCAACCGCACGAGACAATGGCGGGGCAACAGCCGCACGCGGCACGGCTGTCTGGGACTTGGAGGGCGCATGTCTGATCTTCCCCGGAAGGCGGTCACCCGTACTGCCAAACTCGCCGCACTACCGCTCGGCTTCGCCGGGCGAGCGACCTGGGGGCTGGGCAAGAGGATCGGCGGGAAGTCCGCGGAGATCGTCGGCCGCGAGCTGCAGCAGCGCACGGCGGAGCAGCTCTTCAAGGTTCTCGGCGAGTTGAAGGGGGGTGCCATGAAGTTCGGGCAGGCGCTGTCCGTCTTCGAGTCGGCGCTGCCCGAGGAGGTCGCGGGACCCTATCGCGCGGCGCTGACGAAGCTCCAGGAAGCGGCGCCACCGATGCCGACGCGCACGGTGCACTCCGTTCTGCGGGAGCGCCTCGGCGAGGACTGGTCCGAGCTGTTCCAGAAGTTCGAGGACAAGCCGTCCGCGGCGGCCTCGATCGGCCAGGTGCACCGGGCGGTGTGGCACGACGGACGCGAGGTCGCCGTCAAGGTGCAGTACCCGGGGGCGGGCGAGGCCTTGCTGTCCGATCTGACCCAGCTCAGCCGATTCGCCAGGCTCCTGGGTCCCCTGATCCCCGGCATGGACATCAAGCCGCTCATCTCGGAGCTGCGCGACCGGGTGTCCGAGGAGCTCGACTACGCGCTGGAGGCAGAGGCCCAGGAGACGCATGCCACGGAGTTCGCGGGCGATCCGGACGTGCTCGTCCCGGCGGTGGTCCACCAGTGCGACCAGGTCCTGGTGACCGAGTGGATCGACGGGATACCGCTGTCGGAGGTGATCGCCGAGGGCACCCAGGAGCAGCGGGACCGTGCGGGCCAGCTGCTGGCCCGGTTCCTCTTCTCGGGCCCCGCCCGCACCGGACTGCTGCACGCCGACCCGCACCCGGGCAACTTCCGCCTCCTGCCGGACGAGAAGAGCGGCTGGCGGCTGGGCGTCCTGGACTTCGGCACGGTCGACCGTCTTCCCGGCGGTCTGCCCTCGACGATCGGCTACTCCCTCCGGATGACTCTTGAGGGCGAGGCCGAAGCGGTCTACGAGCTGCTGTGTGAGGAGGGCTTCGTCAAGGAGTCCATAGAGCTCGAACCCGACGCGGTCCTGGACTATCTCCTGCCGATCATCGAACCGGCCCAGGCCGACGAATTCACGTTCACCCGCGGCTGGATGCGCAGTCAGGCGGCGCGCATCGCCGACCCCCGCTCCCCCGCACACCAGTTGGGCAGGCTCCTCAACCTGCCACCGTCGTATCTCCTGATACACCGTGTGACCCTGAGCACCATCGGAGTCCTGTGCCAGCTGGGCGCGACGGTCCGGCTGCGCGACGAACTGGAGGAGTGGCTGCCGGGTTTCGTACCGGGAGAGGACCCGACGGAGGAGCTGCTGGGCACGGAGGAGCTGCTGGACGAGGAGGGATCAGCGGCCGAAGCATGACTCGGGCAGCCTTCGCCCGCCCGGACCGGCCCGGGCGGGCCTACCACCAGGCCGAGTCCAGCCGTCCCTCGATCGCCCTGAGGTTGCTGCGGGCACAGTTGTCGCAGAAGTAGTGGCGGGCGCCGTTCTCCATGGAGCAGGTCCACGTCAGTGGAGGACCGTCGGCCAGGGTGCCGCAGCGGGCGCACACGATGTGCCGGGCCTCGGCCGTGTCGGGCCGCGGCATGGAGCCGGTGGTGTCACTGTCCCCGGGAAGACTCGTCACTCGGCGACGATAGCGCCGTGGTCGGCGGATCGCCCGGCACAACGCACCGCGGGGGCCGGTCCGTTCGGACCGACCCCCGCGAGGAGTTGCTTACTGATACTGCCGCGACTGCTTTCGGCTAGTGCATGACCGCCATGGCCAGCGCGCGCCGGGCGCGCATGGAGGCGCGCTCGGCCCGACGCTGCATCCGACGGGCGGAGGCCAGGCGCACGGCCAGGCGTTCCCGCTCGGCTTCGTGCAGTCGCTCGTGCATATGCGCACGAGCCAGGGCTTCTGGGATGAGTTGCATCTCGCGGGTCCTGTTCTGACGCGAGTCATTCGCGCCGGTGGTGGTGAAGTCTGGGATGGCGGAGCCTGCGGGCTCGCTGGCGGACGGCTTCATCGGGGCCTGTTTCTTGGGGTCGTGCGTCAGGGGGCGATCGATCGTTCCTACGGTGTTCATGCCGCAACCGGGTTCTTGCGCGGGCGGCCACGCGGCCGCTTGCGGGCCACGACAACACCCTGGACGAAGAGCTCGCCGCCCCAGACACCCCAGGGCTCGCGCCGCTCCTTGGCGCCGGCGAGGCAGGCCTCGATCAGCGGGCAGGTGCGGCAGAGGGACTTGGCGTACTCGACATCGGCCGGCGACTCGGCGAAGAAGACCTCCGGGTCGTAGGAGCGGCAGGGGACGGGTACGCCGAGGTTCTCGATGGCGTCGTCGAGCGCGGTGAGCGCAGTGAGCGGGATCAAGGTGGAGTCCTCCGTGAGGCCGGGCGGGGGGATCGTTTCGGAAGGCGGTACGGACGGGGCGTGCGCTTCGAGTTGCACGGTTGGTCTTCCTCGTCTGGTCGTGCCGGCCGGGTTGGCCGGTTGGCGGCTGGTACCGGGTTCTTTTCTTGTCCCGAGGCCCCTTCGCTCTGCCGTCCCCGGTCGGGGACAAACAGAAGGGCCGCGGATCCCGGGTGGGGTTCCGCGGCCCTGAAGGCGCCGACCTGATCGAAGATCAGGCTGGATCACTCCAGGGTTCAGGCCCACGGAAGGCCCACATCGTGTGGTGCTGCTTCGTCTGCTTCAGGGATCCGGCACCGGCTGCCGCAAAGGCATAGGCCTGGGCCTCTGCCACTACTGCCGCTTCCAGTGCCTTCATCGGTCGCTCATTGCGCTCACGGATGGGAAGAACCGCGAGAGACAGAGGGGAGACCGGCCGGACGGCAGCGATGCCGGACAGACCGGTGCTCAGGTTCGAGACGCCGAGCAGGCACGTGGAGACGACCGAGCGATCGGTCATTTTGGCGGTGCTGATGGAGCTGCTGTTGATGCTGATCACTGGAATCGCCTCCTCTCGGCGTCTTGGGGGACTGGGGTGAGCCAGTCCGACGGCTATTAAGTACAGCACGGAACCAGGGCCTCGGAGAAGGCCGCTGCTGCCGTGGTTAAGAACCTATGGGGATTGCTGGGGCATGCGCAAACTATTTTTTCGACGAGTTTGCATCAGTCATCCTCGCCGCCCCCCGCGCGCTCCTGACCAGCACAGATGGCCAGAACATCGGCCCCGAACCGGTTGAACTTGCGCACGCCGACCCCGGGGATCCGCGCCAACTCGCCCTCGTCGTCCGGTGCGGCCTCGGCGATCGCCATGAGTGTCTTGTCGGTGAAGACGCAGAACGCGGGCTGCCCACTGCGCTGCGCCTGTACCGCCCGCCACTCCCGCAGCCGCTCGTAGAGGCCTTCGTCCATGTCGGAGGGGCAGTCCTCACAACGCATCAGTTTCATCTCACCGGCGTCGGTCAGCGTGCGCCCGCAGACCCGGCAGCGGGCCGGGGTCCGGCTCGTCCGCCGTACGACCGTGCCTCCGCTGCTTCCGATGCCGCGCTCGATGCCTCCTGGACCGCCACCGGCGCTGCGGGCCGCGGTGGCGACGGAGCCGGGGCGCAGCCCGTCGAGGAAGCGGCTGGGCCGGCGGTTGGGCCTGCCGCCGGGTGAGCGGGACAGGGCCCAGGAGACGAGGAGGTGTTCTCTGGCGCGGGTGACTCCGACGTAGAGGAGGCGGCGTTCTTCCTCGATCTGCTCGTCGGTCTTTGCGTAGGTGATCGGCATCATGCCCTCCGCGACGCCGACCAGGAAGACGACGTCCCACTCGAGTCCCTTGGCGGAGTGCAGGGAGGCGAGGGTGACGCCCTGGACGGTCGGGGCGTGCTGGGCGCTCGCGCGCTCGTCGAGCTCGGCCACCAGGTCGCCGAGGGTGGCGCCCTGTTTGGCGGCGGCGAAGTCCCGGGCGAGATGGACGAGGGCGGCCAGTGATTCCCAGCGCTCTCTGACGGCGCCGGATCCGGCCGGGGGTTGGCTGGTCCAGCCCTCGCCGGAGAGCACCGCGCGGACCTGGGAGGGCAGGTCGACGGCGTCGTCGAGGAGGGAGTCGTTGGCGCCGAAGCGGGCGGCCGCGCGCAGGGCGGCACCTGCTTTGCGCACCTCAGGGCGGTCGAAGAACCTCTCGGCGCCACGCAGCTGGTAGGGCACTCCGGCGTCGGCGAGGGCCTGTTCGTAGATCTCGGACTGGGAGTTCGTGCGGAAGAGGATGGCGATCTCGCCCGCGGGGATGCCGGAGGCGATGAGGTCGCGGATGCGGCGGGCGGCGCCCTCGGCCTCGGCGGGTTCGTCCGTGTATTCGGCGTAGACGGGCTCGGGGCCCGGGGCACGCTGGGAGATCAGTTCCAGACGGTGGTCGGCGGCCCGGCCGCGAGCTTGGGAGAGGAGGCCGTTGGCGAGGTGCACCACTTGGGGTGAGGAGCGGTAGTCGCGGACGAGCTTGACGACGGTGGCCCCGGGGTGGCGGGTGCGGAAGTCGAGCAGGTGGTCGGGAGTTGCACCGGTGAACGAATAGATCGTCTGGCTGGCGTCGCCGACGACGCAGAGGCTGTCGCGCTCGCCGAGCCACAGTTCCAGGAGGCGCTGCTGGAGGGGGCTGACGTCCTGGTACTCGTCCACCACGAAGTGCTGGTACTGGGAGCGGACTTGTTCGGCGATGTCGTGCCGGTCCTGGAGGATCCCGACGGTCAGCAGCAGGACGTCCTCGAAGTCGATGACGGCGCGGTCGCGCTTGAGGTCCTCGTACGTGGCGTAGAGCTGGGCGATCTCGGCCGGGTCGCGGGGCGACTGACGGCCGGTCTTGGCCGCGGCGGCCGCGTAGTCGGCGGGGACGGCCTGGGTGACCTTGGACCATTCGATCTCGGCCGTGACGTCGCGCAGCTCGCCCCGGTCGAGGCGGATGCGGCAGGCGGCTGCCGCGTCGGCGACGAGCTGGATCTTGCGGTCGATCAGCCGGGGCAGGCCGCCACCGACCGCTTTCGGCCAGAAGTACTGGAGTTGGCGCAGCGCGGCGGAGTGGAAGGTGCGGGCCTGGACACCACCGGCGCCGAGCTGGCGGAGCCGGCCGCGCATCTCGCCTGCGGCCCTGTTGGTGAAGGTGACGGCGAGCACACTGGAGGGCTGGAGGATCCCGGCACGCACCCCGTAGGCGATGCGGTGGGTGATCGCTCGTGTCTTGCCCGTGCCGGCGCCTGCCAGCACGCACACCGGACCGTGCAGGGCGGTGGCGACCTCGCGCTGCTCGGGGTCGAGCCCGTCGAGCACCGCGTCGGCCGTGTCCGGTGCCTGCGGGAAGAGGGTGGAGTGCGTTGCTGCTGTCACCCCGCCATGCTGCCAGGTCGGCGGGGACGCACGAGCCGGTTGTCCACAGGGAGGCCCTTGCAGTCGTACTAATGCGGCAGGCGCTGGGCGTGCTCTTGCTCACGCGTCTGCCGCCAGGCGCCCTCGTGTACCGGGCCGGGGTACCCGGACACGGGAATGGTGGCCCGCTCGCGTACGTTCCACCTCTGCGACGACGCACCCCCAGCAGCAAAGGAGCACGAGAGACATGCCGGGCACTGTGACGATGTACAGCACCACGTGGTGCGGATACTGCACGCGACTGAAGGGCCAGATGGACCGCGCGGGCATCGCGTACAACGAGATCAACATCGAGCAGGACCCGGAGTCCGCGGCCTTCGTGGAGAAGGCGAATGGCGGGAACCAGACGGTTCCGACCGTTCTGTTCGCGGACGGCTCGACGCTCACCAACCCTTCGCTGGCGCAGGTCAAGCAGAAGATCGGCGCGTAAGCGGTTCACCATCGGTGCGCCCCGGCGGTTGCCCGGGCAGTAACAGGGGCGGTCCTTGAATCTGACTCAAGGACCGCCCCTACTGTGTGACTTGCGCCACTCGTGCGAGTGGTGTGGTGTGTGTCGGTCAGGCGGCTGCCGCTCCCGGGCGCGGCAGGGGCTTGCCGTACCAGAGTTCGATCAGGCGGGCGGCGATGGAGATGCCGAACGGAGGCAGTACCTCGCCGGACTCGAAGGCGGTGCGCAGGTCCTCACGGGAGAACCAGCGGGCCTCGTGGATCTCCTCGCCGTCGACGTTGATCTCGGACGAGGTGGCGCGGGCCATGAAACCGAGCATGAGGCTGGAGGGGAACGGCCAGGGCTGGCTGGCGACGTACTCGACCTCGCCGACCGTGACGCCCGCCTCCTCGAAGACCTCGCGGCGCACGGACTGCTCGATGGACTCACCGGGTTCGACGAACCCGGCGAGCGTGGAGAAGCGGCCCTCGGGCCAGTGCACCTGGCGGCCGAGCAGGATGCGGTCCTCGTCGTCCGTCACCGCCATGATCACGGCCGGGTCGGTGCGTGGGTAGTGCTCGGCGCCGCAGGCGGGGCAGCGGCGGATGTGTCCTGCCGCCGCGATCACGGTGCGCTCGCCGCAGCGTGAGCAGAAGCGGTGCAGCCGCTGCCAGTTCTCCAGGGCGACGGCGTGCACCATCAGGCCCGCGTCGCGGGGTGAGAGCAGGAGTCCCGCCTCGCGCAGGCCCGCCGGGCGGGCGGACTGGTCGATGCGGCCGGGCAGTGCGTCCTTCTGGAGTGCGAAATAGCTCACACCGTCGTCGTCCGTGCCGAGGAAGTAGCGGTGCGCCTCCGTGAGGGGGGCCTCGAAGGAGGGGGTCATGAGGAGTTCGGTGGTGCCGTCCGCCGTCTCGTCGATGAGCACCTGACCGCCGGAGACCACGAAGACGCGGGTGGTGGGGTGGCTCCAGGCCGCCGCGAGCCAGGCCTCGTCGAGCCGGTGGTGGGCGGCCCGGTCGATGCCGCTCGGGGCGGTGAGCGAGATGGGACGGTCGGCGGTTCGGTCGGTCCAGGTGGTCACGGGTGCTTCCAACTCCCCCGGTGGAACGGTTATTTCGGCGGGCGGTTCAGCAGGTCGGGTGCGAAGGGCGCTGTTCGGGGTGGGGACGGACTTTGCGGGAAGGGTGGAGACGGGCTTCTTCAGTGTGCCTCGCGCCAGTTCTCGGCCAGGTCGCCCCACAGGTAGGCGCTGGTTTCGACGCCCTTCATGAGGAGGTCGAGTTCGACCTTCTCGTTGGGGGCGTGCCAGCCGTCGGAGGGGACGGAGATGCCCAGGAAGAGCACGGGGGCGCCGAGGACTTCCTGGAGGTCGGCCGCGGGTCCCGAGCCACCCTCGCGGGTGAAACGGATCGGCTGTTCGAAGGCGCGGCCCATGGCGCGTACGACGGACTGCAGGGCGGGGTGGTCCAGCGGTGTGAGACAGGGGCGGGTGGCGGCACCGAACGTGATCTCGTGCCGGATGCCGGCGGGCAGCCGGTCGGCGGCCCAGGCGCGGACCGCCTTCTCGATGTGGTCCGGGTCCTGGCCCGCCACCAGCCGGAACGAGAGTTTCACGGTGGCCGAGGACGGGATGATCGTCTTGCTGCCGGGGCCTTGGTAGCCGCCGCCGATGCCGTTGACCTCGGCGGTGGGGCGGGCCCAGATGCGCTCCAGGGTGGTGTGTCCTGCCTCTCCGTAGGTGGCCGTCGACTTGGCCGTGCTCAGCCAGCGCTCCTCGTCGAAGGGCAGTTCGGCGAAGAGCTCACGCTCGCGTTCGGAGAGTTCGGTGATGCCTTCGTAGAAGCCGGGGACGGCCACGCGCGCGTGCTCGTCGTGGAGGGCCGCGACGAGGCGGGCGGCGGCGGTGGCCGGGTTGGGCACGGCGCCGCCGAAGGAGCCGGAGTGGATGTCCTGCTGCGGCCCGTACAGCTCGATCTCGCACTCGGCCAGGCCTCGCATGCCGGTGCACACGGTGGGGGTGTCCTCGGACCACATGCCGGTGTCGGAGACGATCACGGCGTCGGCGGCGAGCCGGTCGGCATGACTCTCGACGAGGTCGCGGAAGTGCGGGGAGCCGGACTCCTCCTCGCCCTCGATCAGGAGCTTGAGGTTCACGGCCGGTGCGCCGCGTCCGGTGGCGGCGAGGTGGGCGCGGACGCCGAGTGTGTGGAAGAACACTTGGCCCTTGTCGTCGGCGGCACCACGCGCGTGGAGGCGGTTACCGCGGATCACCGGTTCGAAGGGGTCGGTGTCCCAGCCGTCCTCGCGGGCTGCGGGCTGCACGTCGTGGTGTCCGTAGACGAGAACCGTGGGGGCCCCGGGGTCCTCGGAGGGCCATTCGGCGAAGACGGCGGGGGCGCCCTCGGTCGCCCAGACCTCGGTGGTCGGGAAGCCGGTCTCCTGCAGCTTGGCGGCAAGCCAGTCGGCGCTGCGCGCCACGTCCGCGGCGTGGTCGGGTTGGGCCGACACCGAGGGGATGCGCAGCCACTCCGCGAGGTCGTCGAGGAAGGCCGTGCGGTGGTTCTGGATGTACGTGCGGACGGTGCTGACGGCGTTGTCAACGGGCTTGCTCATGCTCACGAGCCTATCCGCCCACGGAGGCGTGTTCGTCCGGCGGATCCCCGGCAGACGCTTCCTGTGGGTCCGCCGGGTCCTGTGTGAGCAGTCGTTCCAGTGCCGCGCGGTCCGGGAGCTCGTCCGGGTGGACCACCTCACCGCTGCGGACGTACAGGAACGCGGCCTTGACGGACTCCAGGGGCACGCCCTGTTGTTCGGCCCAGGCGAGGCGGTACAGGGCGAGCTGGAGGGGGTCGGCGGTGCCGGTGCGACTGGTCTTCCAGTCGACGATCTCGTACGTCGTGCCGGCGCCGTCCTCCGCCCGGTAGACGGCGTCGATCCGGCCCCGTACGACGCGTCCCGCGATGGCGAGCTGGAACGGTGCCTCGACGCGGTGGGGGGTGCGGTGCGCGTAGGGAGTGCGCTCGAAGGCGTCCTTGAGCTCCTCCAGGTCGCGTTCGTCGGCGATCTCGGCGTCGCTGCCTGGCAGCTCCTCCGGTTCCAGCATCGGCAGCCGCAGCTCTTCGAAGCGGGACTCCAGCCAGGCGTGGAAGCGCGTTCCGCGGCGCGCGGCGGGCTGTGGGGGGCGTGGCATGGGGCGCGCGAGCTCCTGTGCGAAGCCGTCCGGGTCGGCGGCCAGGCGCATGAGCTGCGTCACGGTGAGCGAGGCCGGCAGGGGGACGTCGGTGAAGCTCGCGCGGGCGCGCAGGAGCTCTCCGGTGAGGGCGTCGAGGTCGCGGTCCCAGGAGACGAGGGTGCGGGCCTCCTCCGGGGTGAGAGGCGCGGGTTCCTCAGGGTGCGGTTCCTCAGGGTGCGGTTTCGCAGGGTGCGGGCCAGCCCCCGGAGCCGATGCCTGGTGCGGGACCGTCGGGCGGTCCTGCGGGGGTCGCGTCGGCCGGTCCTCGGGGCGGTCGGTCGACCAGGAGTCCCAGTCGGAGTCGTCCCCGTCGGGGAAGTCGTCGTCCCCGTAGGCCACGTCGTCGTACGCGGGGTCGTCGTCCTCGGGCGGGGGTGGCCAGTCCGGATCGTCGTACGAGGTGGGGTCGTGGTCGGCCGCGTGCCCGGCTCCCTCCGCCCCGGGGTGGGGCTCTTCGTGGGACGCCACGCGCTCCAGATGGGCGAGTACGGTCTCGGCGGCGGCGCGGCGGCGGGCCAGTGCCGAGTCGTCGAGCGGGAGCGGCCACGCGTGGTCGGCTGCCGCCTCGCGCAGGGCGGGGTTCTCCTCGTCCTCGGCGGGCTCCTCGGCCCAGACCTCGATCTCGCCATGTCCGGCGGCGCAGTGATCGTAGAGGGCGTGCAGGAAGTCCGAAGGGCCGCGCGGCTTCTTCTGGGAGGGGCCCCACCAGTGGCCGGAACCGAGCAGGAGCGAGCGGGGGCGGGTGAAGGTGACGTAGCCGAGGCGGAGCTCTTCGGTGTGCTGGTGGTCCTTCATGGCCTCGTGGAAGGCCTTGATGCCCTTGGCGTCCCAGGTGGCGATCTCGGGGAGCGTGTCGGCGTCGCCGCGCAGCTCATGCGGCAGGACCTTGCCCTGGGCGGTCCACTTCTCGCGGCCCTGGCCGCTGGGAAAGGTGCCGGTGACGAGTCCGGGGACCGCGACGACGTCCCACTCCAGGCCCTTGGACTTGTGCGCGGTGAGCACCTTGACGGTGTTCTCGCCGCCGGGCAGGGCATTGTCTAGGCCCTTCTCGTACTGGGCGGCGGTGCGCAGGAAGCCGAGGAAGGCCAGCAGGGTGGCCTCGCCGTCGCCCGCGGCGAAGGACGCGGCGACGTCGAGGAAGTTCGACAGGGTCTCTCGGCGGCGGGCGGCCAGCGCGTGCGGGGACGCGGAGAGCTCGACCTCGAGGCCGGTGACGGCGAGCACCCGGTGCAGGACGTCCATCAGGGGGTCGGCGAGCGAGCGGCGCAGGTCGCGCAGCTCGGCGGCGAGCCGCGCGAACCGCACCCGCGCGTCCGGCGAGAAGGGCAGCCCGTCGTCGTCCCCTTCGGCCTCGATGGGCATCTCCAGGAACGTGTCGAGGGCGTCGGCGAGCGATATCACCTCGGCCGGGTCGACCCCCTCCACGGCCGCGGCGAGCCGACGGTCCATGTCCTCGTCGGCGCCCACGCGCGCGTGGGACACGAGCAGGCGGGCGCGCCTCCCCAGGAGGGCGAGGTCGCGCGGGCCGATCCGCCAGCGGGGGCCGGTGAGCAGGCGGACCAGGGAGGCGTTCGCCCCGGGATCCTGAAGGACTTCGCAGACGGCGACGAGGTCGGCGACCTCAGGCAGGTGCAGCAGCCCGGAGAGGCCCACCACCTCGACCGGGATGTCCCGGGCGACGAGCGCGCCCTGGATCTCGGCGAAGTCGCCCGCCGTACGGCACAGCACGGCGATCTCGCCGGGCGCCTTTCCGGTGCGTACGAGGTGGGCGATCGAATCGGCGAGCCAGTCGATCTCCTCGGCGTGGGTACGCAGCAGCGCGCAGCGGACCTGGCCGTCGTGCTCGGCTCCTGGGGCCGGGCGGAGGGCCTCCACGCCCTCGTGCATGGCGCGCAGGGGCTCCGCGAGGCCGTTGGCGAGGTCGAGGAGGCGGCCGCCGCTCCGGCGGTTCTCGCTGAGCGCCTGGCGGGCCGCGGGGCGGCCGTCGGCGTGTGCGAAGTGTTCGGGGAAGTCGTCGAGGTTGGCGACGGAGGCGCCGCGCCAGCCGTAGATGGCCTGGCAGGGGTCGCCGACCGCGGTCACCGGGTGGCCGGTGCCGCCGCCGAAGAGTCCGGCGAGCAGGATGCGCTGGGCCACCGAGGTGTCCTGGTACTCGTCCAGCAGCACCACCCGGAACTCGTCGCGGAGAATTTCCCCGACCTCGGGGCGGGTGCGGGCCAGGGTGGCCGAGAGGGCGATCTGGTCGCCGAAGTCGAGGAGGTCGCGCTCGCGCTTGGCCGACCGGTAGCGGCCCACCAGCTCGGTCAGTTCACGCCGGGCCGCGGCCGCCTCGGGGACCTTCCGCAGATCGGCGTTGGTGAGTTTGGCGCCCTCCAGGGAGCGCAGCAGCTCGGCGTCGTAGGCGCGCAGGTCCTCGGGCCGTACGAGGTGCTCGGCGAGTTCGGAGTCGAGTGTGAGGAGGTCGCCGACGAGGTCCGGGAAGGAGCGGGTCAGCGCCGGGTACGGTCCCGGGGCCTCGCGCAGTACGCGGGCGGCGAGCTGGTAGCGGGTGGCGTCGGCGAGCAGGCGGGAGGTCGGTTCGAGTCCGATGCGCAGGCCGTGGTCGGTCAGCAGGCGGCCCGCGAAGGCGTGGTAGGTGGAGATCACCGGCTCGCCCGGCGGGTTGTCGGGGTCGATCACGTCCGGGTCGGTGACTCCGGCCTTGATCAGTGCCTTGCGGACCCGCTCGGCGAGTTCGCCCGCCGCCTTGTTGGTGAACGTGAGACCGAGGACCTGCTCGGGGGCGACCTGTCCGGTGCCGACGAGCCACACCACGCGTGCCGCCATCACCGTGGTCTTGCCCGATCCGGCTCCGGCCACGATCACCTGCGGGGCGGGCGGTGCGGTGATGCAGACCGTCTGCTCCGGGGTGAACGGGATGCCGAGGAGCTCCTTGAGCTGCTCGGGGTCGGTGATAGGGGCGGGCATGTCGGAGAGGCTAGCGGCGCCCACTGACAGCGGAGGCCACATCGGCCGCCGGGACGGAAGAAGTGCTGGTCAACACGTGTGGTGCCGTACGTCACTCGCTGACGTGACGTCCTCTTGGGCCCCTCACTCGACCACGTGGCGTCCCTCGGGCCGAGCGCTGCACGATGCCCGGAAAGCGCAGTGCGTGCAGTGTTGTCCCGTGGTCGGGGAGAACCGTTCGTCGAGGACCTTCCCGGCCGCGGTGGCCAGCAGGTCGCCGACCCACTCGCCCTCCAGGGGCTCCTGGGCCTGCACCTTGGGGAGGGTCTCGCCGCCGTTCTTCTTGGCGGCACCCTGGCGCAGCTGGACGAGTTCCGCGCCGCCCGGCTCGGGGCGTACGCCGTCGAAGGTGTCGTCTACGGCCCCCTCACGGACGGCGAGCTGGTAGACGGCGAGCTGCGGGTGGTGCGCCACCTCCGCGGCGCTGGGCGCATGTTTGCCGGTCTTGAAGTCGACCACGTAGGCGCGGCCCTCGGTGTCCGTCTCGACACGGTCCATGGAGCCCCGGATGCGCACTTCGTAGTCGCCCGCCTCCAGGGTCACGTCGAAGTCGTGCTCACTGGCCACCGGCACACGTCCCGCACGGACGCCGTTGGAGTCGACGTGCCACTTCAGGAAGCGTTCGAGCGCCACGCGCGCGTGCTCCTTCTCCTGCGCGGACTTCCAGGGCGCGTCGAAGGCGAGCGCGTTCCACACGGAGTCCAGACGTTCCATGAGGACGGCGAGGTCGGCGGGGGTGCGTCCGGAGGCGACCTCGTCGGCGAGGACGTGCACGACGTTGCCGAAGCCCTGGGCGGCGGTCGCGGGCGCGTCGGCCTTGACCTCGCGGCCCAGGAACCACTGCAGGGCGCAGGTGTTGGCGAGCTGGTCGAGGGCGCTTCCGGAGAGCACGACGGGCTGGTCGCGGTCGCGCAGCGGCACCTTGCTCTCGGTCGGCTCGTACATGCCCCACCAGCGGTAGGGGTGCGCCGACGGCACGAGGGGGCGGCCGTCCTCGTCGCCGAGGGCGGCGAGCTTGGCCAGGCGGTGGGCCGCGGCCTGCCGGAGGGCGTCCGAGACCCGCGGGTCGACCGTGGTGGCGCGCAGTTCGGCGACCAGGGCGGCGACGGACAGCGGGCGGCGGGGGCGGCCGGTGACGTCCCTGGGTTCGACGCCGAGTTCGGTGAGGAAGCGGGAGGGCTGGTCACCGTCGTCGGCGGGGGCCTTCACGGCGGTGACGACCAGGCGTTCACGCGCGCGTGTGGCGGCCACGTAGAACAGACGGCGCTCTTCGGAGAGGAGCGCTCCGGGGGTGAGGGGTTCGGCGAGGCCGTCGCGTCCGATGCGGTCGGCCTCCAGCAGGGAGCCGCGACGGCGCAGGTCCGGCCACAGGCCCTCCTGGACGCCCGCGACGACGACGACGCGCCACTGAAGGCCCTTGGAGCGGTGCGCGGTCATCAGGCGTACGGCGGCGGGGCGCACCGCCCTGCGGGTGAGAGTGTCGGCGGCGATGTCCTGGGCCTCGATCTCCTCCAGGAAGTTGAGGGCACCGCGCCCGCCGGTGCGTTCCTCGGCGCGGGCCGCGGTCGCGAACAGCGCGCAGACGGCGTCGAGGTCGCGGTCGGCGTTGCGTCCGGCCGCGCCACCGCGCCGGGCGGCCCGCTCCAGGCGCTGCGGCCACGGTGTTCCCTCCCAGAGGTCCCAGAGCGCCTCCTCGGCCGTCCCGCCGCCCGCCAGGCGCTCCCGCGCCTTGCGCAGCAGCGCGCCGAGGCGCTGGGCTCCCCGGGCGTACGCCGGGTCGTGCGCGACGAGCCGCTCCGGCTCGGCCAGCGCGCGGGTGAGCAGTTCGTCGGAGGGCGGCGGTACGTGGTTGCCCGCGGCGCGCTCCTCCTCGCGCAGCGCGCGCCCCAGGCGCCGCAGATCGGCCGCGTCCATGCTCGCGAGGGGCGAGGCGAGCAGGGTGAGCGCGGTTTCGGTGTCGAGCCAGGGCGCGGCTTGCGCGTCGGCATCCTCAGGTACGTCGGCGTCTTCAGATGTGTCGGCATCCTCAGCTACGTCGATGTCTTCGCGTACGCCACTGTCACCGCCGGAGGGCGCGGCCGTACCCGACTCCGCGCGTGCCACCGCTCGCAGTGCCGTCAGCAAAGGCGTCACCGCCGGTTCGTGCCGCAGCGGCAGGTCGTCGCCGTCGATGTCGAGCGGCACACCCGCCGCGGTGAGCGCCCGCCTGATCGTCGGGATCGTGCGGGAGCCGGCGCGCACCAGGACGGCCATGTCGCCCCAGGGGACGCCGTCCTCCAGGTGGGCGCGGCGCAGGATGTCCGCGATGTTGTCCAGCTCCGTGCCCGCCGTCGGGTACGTGTAGACCTCGACGGCGCCGCCGTCCCGTACCGGAGACAGCCCGCGGTGGGCGCGTACCTTCTCCGCCGGAAGTCGGGTCAGCGGCATGCGCTGGGTGATCAGGCGGGTGGCGGTGAGCAGGGCGGCGCCGGAGCGGCGGGAGGTGCGCAGCACCTCGACCGGCGCGGGACGGCCGTCCGCGCGCGGGAAGGCGTCGGGGAAGTCCAGGATGCCGTTCACGTCCGCACCCCGGAAGGCGTAGATCGACTGGTCGGGGTCACCGAAGGCGACCAGGTTGCGGCCGCCGCCGGCGAGGGCGTGCAGCAGCCGGACCTGCGCGGGATCGGTGTCCTGGTACTCGTCCACGTAGACGGCGTCGTACTGTCCGGCGAGACGTTCGGCGACGCCCGGACGCCCGGCGAGCAGCACCGCGCGGTGGACGAGTTCCGCGTAGTCGAGCACTCCTTGGAGGTCGAGAACGTCCAGGTACTCGGCGAGGAAGGCGGCGGCCGCTCCCCAGTCGGGGCGGCCGATGCGCCGGGCGAAGGCGGTCAGGGCGTCGGGGCTCAGGCCCAGTTCACGGCTACGTGCCAGTACCGCGCGGACCTCGTCGGCGAAGCCGCGCGTGGTCAGGCAGGCGCGCAGCTCGTCCGGCCAGCGGACATGGGCGAGGCCGAGCCGCTCCAGGTCGGGCTGGCCCGCGAGCAGTTCGCGCACCGCCACGTCCTGTTCGGGTCCGGACAGCAGCCGCAGGGGCTCCACGAACAGGTCACTGTCCTGGTGGGCGCGGACCAGGGCGTAGCAGAACGAGTGGAAGGTGGTCGCCCGGGGGGCGCGGGCGGCCCCTATGCGCAGCGCCATGCGGTCGCGCAGCTCGACGGCCGCCTTGCGGCTGAACGTCAGCACCAGGATGCGTTCCGGGTCGCCGCCCCGCGCGATCCGGGCCGCGACGGACTCGACGAGCGTGGTCGTCTTGCCGGTGCCGGGGCCGGCCAGCACGAGCAGCGGGCCCGTGTCATGGTCAACCACCGCGCGCTGCTCTGCGTCCAGACGAGGGGGCCCCACTCGGACCGGCGCGGTACGCACCAGTCGGTACGCGCCGTGGGTCCCCTGCCGCACCTGGGGGTGCGACAGGCGCCTGGTGGAAGAAGAGGAGCTCACGTGGTTCGCCGGTCCTGGAGGTTGTGCGGGATATCACTGCCGGCGCGGGGCGCCGTCGTTGAGGGGTGGTGGTCGGGCGACGGGTGGGAGGAGCACCGCGCGTTCAGAGTGGTGGCCGCGGGGTGAGCGGGACGCGTGCCGTCGACGCTACGCCGGTGAGCACCGTGGAAGGAGGGCTTCCCCTTCTTCCCTCACACCACGTGCGTCCCCCGGCTCTCGAACGTACGGCATGTCACGGATGTGCCCCGTTTCCCCCGTACGGGCCACAGGTTCCCCATCGCCCCGTCCGATGCCGGAAGCTGTCAGGTGTGACCCTGCGCGCGTTCGCCGCCGTCCCATCGTGCCCGTCTCATGTCGATGCGCGGCAGATGCCCCTCGGAGGCCCTGCTCGCCTCCTTCAGGGGCGTGCCCTCGTCGCGGTAGTGGCCCAGCGCCTCGAGTTCGTGGCCCGGGAGCAGCGCGCCGTCCGCGCGGACGACCCGCCACCACGGGACCGCTCCTCCGTAGAGGGCCATCACCCGGCCCACCTGGCGCGGTCCGCCCTCCTCCAGCCACTCGGCGACGTCCCCGTACGTCATCACGTGCCCGGGCGGGATCGAGTCGGCGACCTCAAGGACCCGCTCCGCGTACTCCGGCAGGACATCCGTCGGAAGGCTCTCCTCGCTCATCCGCCCCATCCTGCCCCATCCCACCGACAGTGCCACGAGTCGGTGACTGTGCGTATCCCTCGCCACGAAGGCGCACTTCGGGCAGACTGTGCGCCCCCGTATTTGCACCCTGATGCCCCCGTGTGTCGGTGGGGCATGCCACCATCGTGCGGGCGGTGACTGGTGATACGAGATCAAGAAGAGACGATGAGGCAGCAGGGCGTGCACCCCGAAGACGCGGAGAGCACCTCCGCGGCCTCGTCGCGTCCGGACACCGGCGACACCGACCCGAAGGACTTGGGCGAGGCGGCGGACGAGCCCACGACGACGGTGGACGAAGAACCCGTTCCTGACACCCACGGACGAGCCCAGAAGCGGCTCGATCCGAAGGACGACTGCGGCGACGAGGTCCACAACGACGAGGTCGAGGGCGACGAACCGCTGCTGCCCGCGCGCGTGCACCGTCCGTCCGATCTGATGCGGCTCATGGTCGGCGTCCTCGCCATCGCCGTGCTGCTGGCCATCGCCGCGTTCGCGCACGGCACCACCTCGGGACTCGAACAGGACATCAACAAGGGCACGGGCCAGGCACCCGATCTGCTGATCAAGATCGCGGGTCTGGCGTCGAGCATCGCGATCCTCCTGGTGCCGGTCGCCTTCGCGATCGAGCGGCTGATCAAGCGGGACGGGCTGCGCATCGCCGACGGCGTGCTGGCCGCGGTCCTCGCGCACGGAGTGACACTCGCCACGGACCTGTGGGTCGCCAAGGGCGCCCCGAGCTCCATCCAGGAGGCGCTCACCCAGCCCTCGCCGGGTGACATCCATGCCCTGACCGACCCGGTGCACGGCTATCTGGCGCCGGTCATCGCGTACATGACTGCCGTCGGGATGTCCCGCAGACCGCGCTGGCGCGCGGTGCTGTGGGTGGTGCTGCTCCTCGACGCCTTCTCCATGCTGGTCACCGGCTACACCACGCCGTTCTCGATCATCCTCACGGTGCTGATCGGCTGGAGCGTCGCGTACGGGACGCTGTACGCGGTCGGCTCGCCGAATGTGCGTCCGACCGGGCGGACGCTCATGGCGGGCCTGCGGCACGTCGGCTTCCACCCCGTCAGCGCGGCCCGCGAGGACACGCCCGACACCACGGAGAACGGCGACCGCGGTCGGCGCTACTTCGTCACCCTGGAGGACGGCCCGCCGCTGGACGTCACGGTGGTCGACCGTGAGCAGCAGGCCCAGGGCTTCTTCTACCGCGTGTGGCGCAACCTGACGTTGCGCGGCCTCGCCACCCGTCGCAGTCTCCAGTCGCTGCGCCAGGCCCTGGAGCAGGAGGCGCTCCTCGCGTACGCGGCCATCGCGGCTGGGGCCAACGCCCCGAAGCTGATCGCGACCTCCGAGCTCGGTCCGGACGCCGTGATGCTCGTCTACGAGCACACCGGCGGGCGCACCCTGGACTCGCTGCCCGACGAACTCATCACGGACGATCTCCTGCGCGACACCTGGCACCAGGTGCAGGCACTTCAGTCGCGACGTATCGCGCACCGCAGGCTCGCGGGTGACGCGATTTTGGTGGATCGTTCCGGCACGGTGATCCTCACCGATCTGCGCGGCGGTGAGATCGCGGCCGGCGATCTGCTGCTGCGCATGGACATCGCCCAGTTGCTGACCACGCTGGGGCTGCGCGTCGGCGCCGAGCGCACGGTGGCATCAGCCGTCGGTGTGCTCGGCCCGGACCCGATCGCCGACTGCCTGCCGCTGCTGCAGCCCATCGCACTGACCCGCTCCACCCGCGCGACGCTGCGCAAGCTGGCCCGGGAGCGCGCACATCGCGAACGCGACGCGGTCCTGGAAGCCTCCCGGCAGAACAAACTCGCCCGCGCGGAACAGACCCAGCACGCCGAGGCCGCGGTGGAAAAGCCCGGCAAGAAGGCCGTACGCGCGGAACAGCGGGCCGAGAAGCGGGCGATCGACGAGGCACTGGACGAAGCACGCGAGGAGGATCTCCTCACCCAGATCCGCCACCAGGTGCTGCGGATCCGCCCGCAGGCGCCGGTCGAACCGGCCCGCCTGGAGCGGGTGCGGCCGCGCACGCTGATGAGTTTCATCGCCGGTGCCATCGGCGGGTACTTCCTGCTGACGCAGCTCACCCACATCGAGTTCGGGACCCTCTTCGACAACGCCCAGTGGGGCTGGGTCGCCGCGGCCGTGCTGTTCTCCGCGCTGAGCTACTTCGCCGCGGCGATGGCGCTGCTCGGCTTCGTACCGGAGCGGGTGCCCTTCATGCGGGCCGTCGCGGCGCAGGTCGCCGGCTCGTTCGTGAAGATCGTGGCGCCCGCCGCGGTCGGCGGTGTCGCCCTCAACACGCGCTTCCTGCAGCGTGCGGGGGTGCGACCGGGGCTCGCGGTGGCGAGTGTCGGCGCGTCCCAGCTGTTCGGGCTCGGCTGCCACATCCTGATGCTGCTGTCCTTCGGCTATCTGACCGGCACCGAGAAGACGCCGTCCCTGTCGCCCTCCCGCACGGTCATCGCCGGTCTGCTGACGGTCGCCGTACTGGTACTCGTCGTGACGTCGGTGCCGTTCCTGCGCAAATTCGTCAGCACGCGCGTGAGGTCGCTGTTCGCGGGCGTCGTACCGCGCATGCTCGACGTGCTCCAGCGGCCCCAGAAACTGATCACCGGCATCGGCGGCATGCTGCTGCTGACCGCCTGCTTCGTGATGTGCCTGGACGCGTCGATCCGCGCCTTCGGCCACCAGCAGCCCACCACGCTCAGCCTCGCCAGCGTCGCCGTCGTCTTCCTCGCCGGTAACGCGCTCGGCTCCGCGGCGCCGACCCCCGGCGGCGTCGGCGCGGTCGAGGCGACCCTCACGGTCGGTCTGATCGCCGTGGGGCTCCCCAAGGAGGTCGCCGCCCCCGCGGTGCTGCTGTACCGGCTGCTGACACTGTGGCTTCCGGTGCTTCCGGGCTGGCTGTTCTTCAACCACCTGACCCGCAAGGGCGCCCTCTAGAGCCCCGCGCCGGCCCTCCCTCACGAGCCCCCGCGCGCCCTCACCCGCACGGCCCGCGCCCCGAGCGCCCCGCCCAGCACGACCGCAGGATGGGGAGCATGCCGAACCCGTCTCCGCCGCGCGCCGCTGCGCTGGCCCTCTCCGTCGCTGTGCTGTCCGCCGTGCTGGCGGGCTGCAGCGACAACTCGAAGAGCGAGGACCTGCCGGCCCAGACGCTGAGCTGGAAGGACTGCCCGGCCCCCGCCGAGTCCGAGGGCGGCGGCAACGCCCCCTCTCCCCTGCCGGGCGGCACACAGTGGCAGTGCGCCACCATGAAGGCACCCCTCGACTGGGCCGATCCCAAGGGCGACACCATCGGGATCGCGCTGATCCGGGCGCGGACGAGCGGCGACCAGAGCAAACGCATCGGCTCCCTCATCTTCAACTTCGGCGGCCCCGGCGGCTCCGGCGTCAACACACTGCCCGCCTTCGGCGAGGACTACGCGAAGCTGCGCACCCGCTACGACCTGGTGAGCTTCGACCCGCGTGGGGTCGGCCGCAGCGCGGGCGTGAAGTGCGAGGACGACAGCCGGCTCGACGTGTTCTTCCAGCAGGACGCCACCCCCGACGACACCGCCGAGCAGAAGAACCTCCTCAGCAACACGAAGACGTTCAACGCGGCCTGCGAGAAGAACTCCGGCCGGACCCTCCCCCATGTGCGCACCACCGACGCGGCCCGCGACATCGACCTCATGCGCCAAGTGCTCGGCGACGCCAAGCTGCACTACTTCGGCATCTCGTACGGCACCGAACTCGGCGGCGTCTACGCCCACTTGTTCCCCAAGAACGTGGGGCGCGCCGTCTTCGACGCGGTCGTCGATCCGACGCAGAACCCGGAACAGAGCGCGCTCGGACAGGCCAGGGGCTTCCAGCTCGCGCTCGACAACTTCGCCACCGACTGCACCTCGAAGACCGAGCCCTGCCCGATCGGCGACACCCCGCAGGACGTCAAGGACCGCATCGCCAAACTCCTCAAGGACCTGGACAGCAAGCCCATCCCCGGCGTCTTCCCACGCCAGCTCACCCAGACCGAGGCCACCAACGGCATCGCGCAGGCGCTGTACTCCAAGGACTTCTGGGAGTACCTGACGGAGGGCTTGGAACAGGCGTACAGCGGTGACGGCAAGACACTGATGCTGCTGTCCGACTCGATGAACGGGCGCAACCAGAACGGCCAGTACAGCAACCTCTACGCGGCCAACGTCTCCATCAACTGCGCCGACGAGAAACCGCGGTACACGATCTCCGACGTGCAAGCCGGGCTGCCGGCGTTCCGGGCCGCCTCACCGCTGTTCGGCGACTATCTGGCCTGGGGCATGCTCAGCTGCACCAACTGGGCCGTCCCGGGCGCCGCCGACCACCCGGACGTCAGCGCCACCGGTGCGGCGCCGATCCTCGTGGTCGGCAACACCGGCGACCCGGCCACGCCGTACCAGGGCGCGAAGAAGATGGTGGACGCGCTCGGCAAGGGAGTCGGCGTCGAGTTGACCTACAAGGGTCAGGGGCACGGCGCGTACGACAGCGGGAACAAGTGCGTGCACAACGCGGTGAACGGCTATCTGCTGGACGGGACCGTACCGCCCGCGGGAACCGTCTGCAGCTAGAACCAACGCCATCCGCACCAAGAAAAGTGCAGGTCAAACGGTTATCCACAGGCCTCCGCGGCGCCGGCCGCGGGCGCCTACCATGGCCTGCATGTGATCCGCGACATCCGGCGGACCACGGGCGAGGGGGGAAGTTCATGACGCGTTTCGCACGGTGGACGGCCGCGGCGGCCGCCACGCTGCTGGTGGCAGGCTGCGGCAGCGGCTCGTCGGGGGACGGCAAGGACGAGGGGAAGAACAGCGGCCGGCCGTCGGCCGGGGCACCTTCCTCCGGCACCGCCTCGGGGCTGCCCGCCTCGCTCACCTCACAGAAGCTCGACTGGGGCCACTGCAAGGGCTCCTCCGCGCCGGGCAGTGGCTGGCAGTGCGCGACGCTCAAGGTGCCGCTGGACTACGCGAAGCCGGACGGCGAGACGATCGGCCTGGCACTGATCCGCTCGAAGGCGACCGGCGGCCAGAGCAAGCGCATCGGCTCACTCCTGTTCAACTTCGGCGGTCCCGGCGGCTCGGGCGTCGACACGATGCCGTCGTACGAGAGTGCCGTCGGCCCGCTCCACGAGCGCTACGACCTGGTGAGCTGGGACCCGCGCGGCGTCGCCGCCAGCGAGGGCGTGCGCTGTCGCAGCGACAAGGCGATCCAGGCAGCCGAGTCCGTGGACGCCACCCCGGACGACGCGGCCGAGGAGACCGCGTACTTCAAGGACGCCGCCGACTTCGGCAAGGGCTGCGCGAAGGCCGTCGGAAAGCTGCTGTCACACGTCTCCACGACCGACACGGCCCGCGACATGGACCTGATGCGCCAGGTCCTCGGCGACGGGACGATGCACTACCTCGGCTTTTCGTACGGGACCGAACTCGGCGGCGTGTACGCCCACTTGTTCCCCAAGAACGTGGGCCGTCTGGTGCTCGACGCCGTCGTCGACCCGAGCGCCGACACGGTCGGCCACGCCAAGAACCAGACCCTGGGCTTCCAGCGCGCCCTGGACGACTACCTCAAGTCCACCGGCCAGGACCCCAAGCAGGGCTCCCAGAAGATCGTGGACCTGCTGAACCGCATCGACGCGAACCCCCTGCCGACGGCCGACGGCCGCAAGCTCACCCAGACGCTGGCGCTCACCGGCATCGTCCTGCCCCTGTACAGCAAGGAGGGCTGGCCCCGCTTGACCAATGCGCTCAAGGGCGCCGAGGACGGTGACGGTTCGGGGCTGCTGGCCCTCGCCGACGGCTACAACGACCGTGATTCCTCCGGGCACTACGGCACGACGACCCACTCCCAACGGGTCATATCGTGCTTGGACGACAAGCAGCGGCCGACTCCCGCGGAGACGAAGAAGCTGCTGCCCGAGTTCGAGAAGATCTCGCCCGTCTTCGGGGACTTCATGGGCTGGGACACCGCGGGTTGGTGCCACGACTGGCCGGTCGCCGGCCAGTACGACAACCCGGAGGTCAGCGCGCCGGGCGCCGCGCCCATCCTGATCGTCGGCAACACCGGGGACCCCGCGACTCCGTACGAGGGCGCCCGCAGAATGGCCGACGAGCTGGGCAAGGGCGTCGGAGTGGAGCTCACCTGGAAGGGCGAGGGCCATGGCGCCTACGGGAGTGGGAGCGAGTGTGTCGACTCCACGGTGAACAGCTATCTGCTGGACGGGACGGTGCCGAAGGACGGGAAGGTCTGCGCGTCGTAGTGGCGGGTGCGGCGGACGGACGCGGGCCTGTACCCGGGCCCACCCGGCCGGCGAAGACCCGACGCACGGACGCACGGCCGTCGAACCACCGGCCCGCGAGGGACCGGCCAACGGAAAGGGGCCCGGCACACGCGGTGCCGAGCCCCTCCCGAAAAGCCGTACGCCTGGTACGCCGGCGCCTAGTAGACCGGCTTCTCCGGCTCGATCTGGTTGATCCAGCCGATCACGCCGCCGCCGACGTGCACCGCGTCCGAGAAGCCCGCGGACTTCAGCACGGCGAGGACCTCCGCGCTGCGGACGCCCGTCTTGCAGTGCAGGACGATCTTCTTGTCCTGCGGAAGGGTCTCCAGGGCGGTGCCCATGAGGAACTCGTTCTTCGGGATCAGCTTGGCGCCGGGGATCGAGACGATCTCGTACTCGTTGATCTCGCGGACGTCGATGATCTCGATGTTCTCGCCGTCGTCGATCCACTCCTTGAGCTGCTTGGGAGTGATCGTCGAGCCGGCCGCCGCCTCCTGGGCCTCCTCGGACACGACACCGCAGAAGGCCTCGTAGTCGATGAGCTCGGTCACGGTGGGGTTCTCGCCGCAGACCGCGCAGTCCGGGTCCTTGCGGACCTTGACCTGGCGGTACTGCATCTCGAGGGCGTCGTAGATCATCAGGCGGCCGACGAGCGGCTCACCGATGCCCGCGAGAAGCTTGATCGCCTCGTTGACCTGGATGGAGCCGATGGACGCGCACAGCACGCCCAGCACGCCGCCCTCGGCGCAGGAGGGGACCATGCCCGGCGGCGGGGGCTCCGGGTAGAGGCAGCGGTAGCAGGGACCGTGCTCGGACCAGAAGACGGAGGCCTGGCCGTCGAAGCGGTAGATGGAGCCCCACACGTACGGCTTGTTGAGCAGGACGCACGCGTCGTTGACCAGGTAGCGGGTCGCGAAGTTGTCCGTGCCGTCGACGATCAGGTCGTACTGGCTGAAGATGTCCATCACGTTCTCGGCCTCGAGCCGCTCTTCGTGAAGGACCACATTCACGTACGGGTTGATGCCCAGCACGGAGTCACGGGCCGACTCGGCCTTGGAGCGGCCGATGTCTGCCTGACTGTGGATGATCTGGCGCTGCAGGTTCGACTCGTCGACCTCGTCGAACTCCACGATGCCGAGCGTGCCCACGCCCGCGGCGGCCAGGTACATCAGCGCCGGCGATCCGAGGCCGCCGGCGCCCACACACAGCACCTTGGCGTTCTTCAGCCGCTTCTGCCCGTCCATGCCCACGTCGGGGATGATCAGGTGGCGGGAGTACCTGCGGACCTCGTCTACGGTGAGCTCAGCAGCTGGCTCAACCAGGGGTGGCAGCGACACGGGGACTCCGTTGGTCGGTCAATCACTACGGTTGTTCTCCCCGTAACACTGCCACGCCCTTCTTCATTCCGAGACACCCGTTCCGATCCGCGAGACGATTTCGTCCCAGTAGCCGGGCATCGTCTCCCACGGGTCGGCCCGTCCACCGTGATCCGTGCGGTCGGTGAAGTAGATCGTGGCGGCGCCCTGCCAGCGCGCGATGCGCAGCGCCTCGTCGAGATGCCCGCGCGGTATCCCGTGCACGAAGTGGCAGAAGCGCTCGGGCGGATAGTCGGCGGTCCACTCGGCCACCTGCGACCAGCGGTAGTCGCTCCAGGTGCCGGAGAAGGTCACCAGCTGGTCGGCGCTTTCGGCATAGCCGGGGTAAGGGTGGGTGCCGTGGCCGAGGACGAGGTGCGCGTCGTCGAGGAGCGTGCGCAGCGTGGTGGCCGCCCGGCGGACCTCGGGGAGCGCGGCGCGCTCGGTGGGGCAGCGGTGCAGGAGGAACCCGCCGACCCGGTACCAGTCGAGATACCGGCGTGCGTCGGATATCACCTCGGCGAAGGCGCGTGCGCCGTACGTCACGTCCAGGTGTCCCAGGACGCGCACGCCCGCGTTGCGGAGTCGGCCGGCGGCCTCCAGGCAGTGCGGGTCGGGGCGGGTGCCGGGACCGTTGGCCACGTTCAGGACGGCCCAGTGCACGGGGGTGCCGGGGCGGGTGAGTTCGCCCCACTCGGCCGGAGCGACGAGGGGGTGCGCATAGCCGGGGACGCCGAGGCCGACCCGTAAGTCCGTGCTCGCTATGCCCGTCGCGGCGCTGGTCAGATACGACATGCAGCCTCCATCCAGATATCGGCGAGGGATTCCTCGAGGTTGATCCGGGGCCGCCAGCCGAGCCGGTCTCGTGCGGTGCGCACATCGGCCTGCTGCCAGCTGCCGCAGCCGTCCGGGTAGGGGTACGCGACCGGCGCCCCGTGATCCGGTTCGGTGCGGGGGTGGCCGATGGACGACCTCATGGGTCCGGGCGGGCCGTCGAGTTCGTGCAGCGTGCCCCCGTAGCCGGCCACACGGGCGAGGACGGCGGCGGCGTCGCGCAGACGGACAGCGCGGCCCGAGCCGATGTTGATGACGCCCTGCGCGGCGGAGAGCGAGGCGGCGTGCACGGCGCGGGCGACATCACGGACATCGATGAAGTCGCGCTGGACGCCGAGTCCGCCGAGTTTGAGTTCGCCGTCGCCGGACTGCATGGCGCGGCGCAGGGCCTCGGCGAGGCGGCCGAGCGGGGATCCGGCGGGGGTGCCGGGGCCCGCGGGCGAGAAGACGCGCAGGACGACGGCGTCGAGTCCGGAGCCGAGGACCAGTTCGGTGGCGGCGAGCTTGCTGACGCCGTACGGGCCGCCGGGGCGCGGTACGGCGTCCTCGGCCGTGGAGGAGCCGGGCTGGCTGGGCCCGTACTCGGCGCCGCAGCCGATCTGCACCAGGCGGGCGCCGCAGCCGCTGCGGCGCAGGGCCTCGCAGACGGTGGCGACGGCGACGGTGTTGTGCCGGGTCAGTTCGCGGGCTCCGCCGCGGGTGGCGCCCGCGCAGTTGATGACGACCCCGGGGTGCACCGCGTCCAGGAAGCGGGTGAGGGCGCCGGGGCTGCCCGAGGCGAGGTCGAACCGTACGTCGGCGTCGTCGCCCCGACCGAGCGCGGTGAGCTGCACGGCCGGATCGGCGAGCAGTCTGTCGGCGACGAAACGGCCGAGGTATCCGTTGGCTCCGATCAGCAGGACTCTCATCGGGCGGCTCCCGGGGCGGATTCTCCGGTTCGGGAGGTGATCATCTGGCGTTCTCCTTCGGGGTGGTGCCGTGGGTCGGACGGAGCGCCCGCGGTGTCGGCCCCGCGGGAGGGTGCGCCCGGCACGAGGGCTGGACCCTCGGGCGCCGGTCGCGGCTCATGGCGTCCCGCCCGGTGTGGCGTGGGCCGAGGCCCGGGTCAGGGTGCGGGTCGCGTGGATCAGGAGGACGAGCGCGGCCGCGCCGCACGCCAGGGCCGGAACGGCGCCCGGACCCCAGGCGCCGGCGATGGTCTCGACGGGGGTGGCGACGAACGAACAGCCGGGCAGGCGGGCCGCGAAGACCGTGGTGAGGGCGGTCACTTCGGCCGCGCCCGCGGCGCCGAGGACGACGGCCGGGGCGTGGGTGAAGCCGCGCGTCGTGAGCAGGCGCGCGAGCAGCAGCAGCGCGCCGAGGGCGCCTGCTCCGGCGTACGCGCTGGGCCCGTTGTAGGCACCGGGCTCGCTCGGTGCCTCCCGGCACAGTGCGAGCAGCCCGCCCAGGGCGCAGAGGAACAGGGCGAACACCACCAGGAGCAGGGGCCGTACGGAGACGGCGAACTCCTCCAGGTCTCGGCTCGCGGTCAGTTTGCGGCGGGCGCCCGCGGTGAAGAGGTGGGCGCACCAGGCCGCGGGGGCGCACGCCAGGGCGAGGGCCAGCACGGGTGCGGTGGCCGGGGGCCAGGGGCCGTCGGGGCCGCCTTCGATGCCGACGCTCAGCAGTGCGTCACCGAGCAGGGCGTACGCGATCAGCCAGCAGGTCCAGGCACGGGTGCCGCTCGTCGTGCGGTGCGTGGTGCTGAGGGGACCTCGGCGCAGCGCGGCGCGCAGGCCGAGCGTCACGGCGAGGGTGCCGACGGCGGCGACCGCGAGGCGCGGCTGCCCCTCGGTGAGCCGCAGCCCGGCCACGGTCGCCGCGTACAGGGCGCCCGGCAGCAGGGAGAGCACGGCCCAGTCGGCGCGCGCGCCGGGGTGTTCGGGGGCCACGGGCCTCGGCACCGGGTCCGAGTCGCGGGCGACGCGCGCGTACATCTCCTCGGCGAGCGAGAAGACGTCCCGGTGCCGGAACCGTACGGCGGTGCGGTCGGTCACCCCGTGCGCCTCCAGGCCCGCCGCGATCTCCAGGGGGTCGACGGCGCGCTCGCAGAGTTCACGATGCCGGTGCATCAGCGCCTTCACGGGGTCCACGGCGCCGCGGCGACCACCGCCGAGGGATGTGCGCGCGCCTCCCGGGTCGCCGACGGAGTCGCCCCCCGGGTCACCCCCGGCGTCCCCGCGTGCACCGCCCGAGCCGTCCCGTACGAGTTCGCTCATCACGCCCCCTCCCCCGCGGACAGCGGAGCTGTGGCGCGCACCGGTGCCCCTGCCGCCCAGCGCGGGTGTCCCGTGGCCATGAGGCGGGCCTCGGTCCACCGGCCGGGTACGTGGGCCTCGGCCGTCACGCCGAACGGCAGGGGGTCTCCCGCGTCGTCCACGACGAGCCGCCGGACCGGGGAGCGCGAGACGATCTCCAGGTAAATGCCGTGAAATGCCGCGATGTTCTGCTCGACCGTGAAGAGTTCGAGGGCTCGCGCGCGGGCCGCCGCGCCCAGGCGTGCACGCCGTTCGGGGTCGCGCAGCAGCGCCACGCAGGCCTCGGCGAGCGCCCGCGGATTGCGCGGCGGCACCACCAGCCCCGTACCGCCGATGACTTCGACGACCGCGCCGACGTCCGTGGACACGGTGGCGCGGCCGCAGAACATGGCCTCGACCAGGCTGATCGGGAAGCCTTCGACGACGCTCGAGAGGACGACCACGGCGCCGGACGCGTACGCCTCCGCGAGGCTCGGGACCTCCGGATCGCCGATCTCCTCGAAGGACACCGGGTTGTCGCCGACCGCGTGCACGCCCTCCGCCTCGTCGGGGAAGAGCTGGGCGGCCAGCGCTTTGCAGTGAGCCAGGTACAGCGCGCCCTCCGGCCCGTCGGCGGGTGCGCCGACCATCCGCAGCCGGGTCTTCGGTGCCTCCTTGCGGACCTCGGCGAAGGAGTGCAGCAGTGAGATCAGGTCCTTGGCCGGCTCGATGCGGCCGACCCAGACCAGGGTGTCCGGCTCCTCGCATCCGGAGCCGTCGGCCCGTTCGCCCACCTCCGCGAAGCGGGCGGCCTCCATGCCGGGGTAGACGGTGCGCAGTTTGGCGCGGTCGGCGCCGCAGCGCTCCTGCCAGCGGCGCGCGTGGGTGTTGCCGGGCGTGATGAGCGCGGCCCGGCGGTAGACCTCGGCGGCCAGCGCGCCGTGGAAGGCGGCGAGCAGCGCCCGTACCGCGGGGGACTCCTCGGCGGCGGAGGAGGCGAGGTAGTGCGCCCGCAGCTGCACGCCGTACTCCGTGACCAGCAGCGGCACCCCGGCGAAGTGCAGGGCGAGCAGGCCGGGCAGGGCGGCCTCGCCACCGGCCGCCGCGTGGCAGAGGTCGACCGAGCCGAGCCCGTCGTCCGCGTACCAGTCCAGCGAGAGGGGGCGCAGGGCGCGCTCGATGTGAGCGGCGACGGACAGCAGGTCGAGCACGCGCGCGGTACGCGCGGCACGCAGTGCGCCGGGCGCACGACAGGCGCGCTCCAGGGCGCGCACGGCCCCTTCGGAGCGCAGCGCCCCGACCAGCCCGCCCTCGTCGCGGGCCAGTTCCGCGAGCCCGTACAGCGCACTGCCGAAACGGTCCGCCTCCACACCGCCAGGGGCCTCCACACCGCCGGAGGCCTCCGCACCGCCAGGGGCCTCCGAGCCGTCGAGGATCGCCGGCGTGGCACACACCGTCGCCACCAGTTCCCCGAAGCACTCGGCGAACCGCCGACGCGCCCGTCGCCCGTGTACCACGCCGTCGTCCTCGGCCGTCCACAGCGGAGCCGTCCGCACCCGGCTGACCTGCGGCGGCAGCTGGATCCAGCCCTCGTCCTCCTGCCGCTCGCTGCGGCTGAGCGCGTAGATGTCGAACTCGTGCTGCTCTAGCCCGCGCACGAGCCGGTCGCACCAGAGTCTGGCGTCACCGCTCACATACGGATAGCCACCCTCCGTAAGCAGTCCGATGCGCACCAGTGCACCCCCGATCTCCCTATGGGGAGCCGCCGTTGACCCGGCGGCTCGCAGCGGGAAGAACGTATGCGTACATGGCGGTGGCGCGACGGACGGTTGTCCATCGCGCCACCAAAAGGGGTGAACGGTCGTAACTTTCCCGTGCGGGTCGCGTTCCGTCGCGCTACGAGATCAAGCAGTCACGTTGCATCACACCGTCGTCAGCTGCCTCCGGACCGTCCGTCGCTGTGCCGCGACCTCCGGATCCAGTGCCGGTACGGCGGCCAGCAGCTGCTTGGTGTACGGGTCGCGCGGAGACTCGTACACCTCGTCGGCGGGTCCGTACTCGACGATCCGACCGCGTCGCATCACCGCGACCCGGTCGCTGACCTGGCGGACGACCGCGAGGTCGTGCGCCACGAACACGAGCGCGAGCCCGAGTTCCCGCTGCAGTTCGGCGAGCAGGGCGACCACCTGGGCCTGGGTGGTGACGTCGAGCGCGGAGACCGGCTCGTCGCAGACGATGACGCGTGGGTCGGCGGCGAGCGCCCGGGCGATGCCGACGCGCTGGCGCTGTCCGCCGCTGAACTCGTGCGGGTAACGGTCGTAGTGCGCCGCTTCGAGCCCCACGCGCTCCAGCAGTCCCCGTACGCGCCCCCGGATGCGCCCCTCCTCGTGTTCCCCGCGGGCGCGCAGCGGATCGGCGATCGACTCGCCCACGCTGCGACGCGGGTTGAGGGAGGAGACGGGGTCCTGGAAGACCATCTGAACGTCCGGGCGCACGCCTCCGCCCGGCTTGACCTCCCCCGCCGTGGGCGCCAGCAGCCCTACGAGCATCCGTCCCAGGGTGGTCTTGCCGCTGCCGCTCTCACCCACGATCCCGAGGGTCTCGCCCCGGTGGATCGTCAGCGACACATCGTCGACGGCCGCGAACGCCTTCTTCCCGCGGCCGAATTCGCGCCGCAGGCCGCTCGCCTCGAGAACGACCTCCTCCGTCGCCTCGGAGCCGGTGCGCGGCGCGTCCACGCGGGGCACCGCGCCGAGGAGCTCCTGGGTGTACGCCTGCGCGGGCGCCCCCAGGACGGCGCCGACGAGGCCGTGCTCGACGGCCCGCCCGTGCCGCATGACCAGGATCTCGTCGACACTCTCGGCGGCGACGCCCACGTCGTGCGTGACGAGGAGCAGGCCCATTCCGGTCTCCTCGCGCAGGGTGTGCAGCAGGTCGAGGATCTGGGCCTGGACGGTCACGTCGAGGGCCGTGGTCGGCTCGTCGGCGATCAGCAGGTCGGGTTCGCAGGCCAGCGCCATCGCGATCAGCGCGCGCTGGCGCATTCCGCCGCTGAACTCATGCGGGCGGGAGCGCGCCCGGCGCGCGGCGTCCGGGATGCCGACGCGGTCGAGCACCTCGACGGCACGCGCGCGTGCGGCGCGCCGGGAGGCCTTCACGTGCGCCCGGTACACCTCGGCGATCTGGTCGCCGACCGCGTAGTACGGGTCGAGGGACGACAGGGGGTCCTGGAAGACCATGGCGGCCTTCCCGCCGCGCAGCCGCCGCAGTTCGGCGTCGGACGCCTCCTGTACGTCGATGCCGGCCACGCGCACCGAGCCGCCGACGTCGGCTCCCGTACCGCGGTGCAGCCCCAGGAGGGCCGAGGCGACCGTGGACTTGCCCGAGCCGGACTCGCCGACCAGCGCCAGGGCGGCGCCCTGCTCCAGGCTGAAGGAGAGGCCGTCCACAGCGCGCAGGGACCCGAACTCGACCGTCAGATCCGTGACGTCCACCAAGCTCATACGAGCACCACCCGTCGGTCGGCCACCGCGTACAGCACGTCCGCGACGGCGTTGGCGATGACCACGAAGAAGCCGATGACCAGGACCATGCCGACGACCACCGGCAGGTCGACGACGTTCACCGCGTGCACCAACTCCTGTCCGATGCCGGGCAGTCCGAAGAGCGTCTCGGTGAGCACCGCGCCGCCGACCGCCGAGCCGACGTTGTTGGCGTTCAGCGCGATGATCGGCGCGAACGCCCCGCGCAGCGCGTGCCGCCCGATGATCGACCGCTCGCCGACGCCGTACGCCCGGAAGGTCCGGATGTGATCCTCGGCGAGGGTCTCCAGCATCGCGGCCCTGGTCAGCCGGGCGAACGCGGCGGCCTCGATGAGGGCGAGGGAGAGCCAGGGCAGCAGCAGGTTCCAGGCCCACTGTTCGGGGTCGTCGGTGAGGCTGACGTACTGCGGGAAGGGCAGCAGTTGCAGCTGGCCGCAGACGACGATCATGAGCACCAGGCCGATCACGAAGACCGGCGTGGCGACGCCCGCGAGGGTGATGCCGGTCAGTACACGCTCGGTGAGCCGGCCGCGCCGCCACGCGGAGAGGATGCCGGTGCCGACGCCGAGGATCAGCCACAGCACCATCGCGCCGAACACGAGGGACAGACTGACCGGCAGCTTCGCCAGGATCAGCTGGGTGACCTGGGTGTCGCCCTGGTACGACAGGCCGAGACAGGGTGCCGAGCAGTGCTCCATCGAGGTGCCAGTGGAGAAGTCCTGTCCGACGAGGATGCCCTGCAGGAAGTGCCAGTAGCGCACGTACAGCGGGTCGTCGAGCCTCAACTGCTGGGCGACCTGGTGCACTTGTTCCGGAGAGCAGCGCGGGCCGCAGGTGATCTGGGCGACGTTGCCGGGGGTGGCGTAGAAGACGACGTAGACGATCACCGAGATGGCGAGCAGGGTGATCACGGTGCCGACGACGCGGCGCAGGACGAATCCTCCGAAGCCGCTCATGCCTTGGCCTCCTTCTTGGCGCTCGCGTCCGCCGCGGCCTTCTCGGCACTCGCGTCCGCCTTGGCCTTCCTGGTGTTCGCGTCCGCCTTGGCCTCCCGCTTGCGGCCCGTGCCGACGCGCAGGCGCGAGGCCGCGCGCGGGTCCAGGGCAGTGCGGACACCGTCGCCGAGGACGGTCAGGGCCAGCACCGTCACCAAGAGCGCCCCGGCGGGCAGCAGCAGGTACTGCGGGGCCGCCTGGTACCAGACGTCGGCGGCCGTGAGCATCTGCCCCCAGGACGGCGTCGGGGGCTTCACTCCGACGCCGAGGAAGGACAGCGCGGCCTCGGCGGAGATGTTCATGGGTACGAGGAGCGCGGCATAGGTGATGACGGGGGCGGCCAGTCCGGGCAGGAGTTCACGGCGGGCGATGCGCCAGGTGTTCCAGCCGCTGAGCCGCGCGGCGGAGACGTAGTCCAGCCCCTTGAGGGTGAGGGTCTGGGCGCGCACGATCTTCGCGGTGTTGCCCCAGGCGATCAGGCCGATGACGAGCGCGACCAGCAAGGGCCGCGGGAAGCTGCTGGGCACGATCGCCAGCAGGGCCAGCGACATGATCATCAACGGCATCGCGACGAAGATGTCGGTGATCCGGCTCAACAGTTGATCGATCCATCGGTTGCCGAGTGCGGCCGCGACGCCCACCACGACACCGACGAGGACCTGTACGACGGTCGCCCCCAGCGCGACTCCCAGCGAGACCCGGGCGCCGTACACGAGCCGGGCGAAGAGGTCGCGGCCGGTCTGCGGTTCGACGCCGAGCCAGTGGTCGCCGCTGACGCCGCCGAACGAGCCCACTGGAACGCCGCCGCGCGCGGAGTCGATCAGGGACGGGTGGTAGGTGGTCGGATCCTGGCCCTCGATCGCCGTGAGCAGCGGGGCGGCGAGTGCGAGCAGGACGAGCAGCGCGACGACGGCCGCCGCGACGAGGGCGGCGCGCTGCGTGCGCAGCCGCCGCCAGAACTGACGGGCCCCCGAGGCCCCCGGGACGGACGCGGGGTCCGTCCCGGGGGCCTGAGAGGCGACGATTGCCTCGCTCACGGCGCTACTTCACCGCGACCTGGGAGATGTCCAGCACGCCGGTCCAGTCACTGATCACGATGTTCTTGACCGCGTTGCCGTACAGGCGCTTGTAGACGGGGTGGAACAGCGGCACGGTCAGGGCCTGCTCGCCGATCTTCTTGTCCAGTGCGCCCCAGCGCTTCGCGGCCTCGTCAAGATTCGTCAACTTGTTGATCGCGTCGATCTCGTCGTTGACGGACTTGTCGTTGAGGAAGCCGGTGTTGAAGTTCGCGCCGTCCTTGACGATCTGACGGCCGTCGAAGATCGGGGCCAGGAAGGGACCGCCGGAGGGCCAGTCGGCACCCCAGTGGGCGAGGAAGAAGCCCGGCTCGCTCTTGACGCTGTGGATCTTGTCCTTGTAGTCGTTGATCTCCAGTCCCTGGAGCTTGACCGTGATACCGGCCTTCTTCAGGGCGTCCTGGAGGGCGGTCGCGATCTCCGGGCTGGTCTCGAAGTCCTTGTCGTTGGAGTGCGTGAGGGTGACGGTGATCCCGTTCGGGTGACCCGCCTCCTTCAGCAGCTCCTTGGCCTTGGCCGGGTTGCCGGACGCGCCCGCCGGGAAGTGGTCGTAGGGCGTGTAGCCGAAGGACTTCTGGTTCGGCAGGTACGTGGTCGCGGCCTCGGCCAGCGACGAACCACCCGCCGCGTTGATCACCGACGAACGGTCGACGGCGTATGCGATCGCCTGCCGCACCTTCGGGTCGTCGAACGGCTTCACCTTCGGGTTGAAGGCGATGTAGTTGGTGTAGCCGAAGTGCCCGGTGCCGACGCGTGCCGCCAGCGCCTTGTCACCCGTCACCTTGGCCAGCTCGGCCGGACCGAGGTTGGTGTCCGTGGTGACGGCGGCGGCATCCGCGCCCTGGGACGCGGACAGCCGCTGGTTGATCACGGAGGAGTCCAGGCCCGACCGTACGTCGATCTTGTCCGGGTAGGCCTTGCGCTCGGCGTCGGTCGCCGCGGACCAGTACGGGTTGCGCTCCAGGGTGATCCGCTCGCCGTCGTTCTCGTTCTTGACGACCTTGTACGGGCCGGAGGAGATCGGGTGCTGCTCGTACTTCGTCCCGTTGTCCTTGGCCTTCGGGACGGGCGTGAACTGGGTCTGCGTGGCGAGGTAGGGGAACTCGCCCTCGGGCTTGTTGAGGTGGAAGACGATGGTCAGGTCGTCCGGGGTCTCGATCGAGGCGAGGCCCTTCTTGTCCTTGTACGGCCCCTGGTAGTCGGCGCCACCGATCAGCCAGTCCCGCAGGTAGGGGGCGCCGCCGGAGAGCTCGGCCGCGAAGGAGCGCTCGATGCCGTACTTGATGTCGGCGGAGGTGATCGGCGTGCCGTCCTCGTACTTGAGGCCCTTCTTCAGGGTGTACGTCCACACGGTCGCGTTCTCGCTCGGGCGGCCGGTGTCGGTGGCGAGGTCGGGGACGACCTCGGCGCCGGCGGCGCCGCTCTCACGGTTGCGCGTGGTCAGCGTACGGAAGACGAGGGAGGGGACGTTGCCGCCGCCGGAGGTGTAGAGGCGCGCCGGGTCGAAGTCCTCCTGCGGGTTGGCGTTGAGGACGGTGAGCGTGCCTCCCTTCTGGGGCTTGGAGTCGCCACCGGCGCCCTTGGCATCGTTGTCCTTCGGCCCGCAGGCGGCCGCGCCCGCTGCCACGACCAGGGTGACGGATGCCGCGGCCACGCGGCGGGCTATGACGGACGGTTGACGCATCGGAAGACGACCTCTCGAATGATGAGACGGATTGACGAGGAGTGAGACGGAAGTGAACGGACGTCTGCCCCGGCGTCAGGTCGTCAAAAAGGGTCGCGAAGTCGGAAAACCAGTGACCAATACGGTCACCTACGGTCACGACGGAAGCGGAAGCACGACGCACACGCCAAGGGCGGGCGTCAGCGACAGTGGATGTCTGCCACGCAGAGCGCGGTCACACCAATCAGCGCCAGCTCGATGGCGGCGCGACGGACGGCATGACTAGACCACATGCGCAAAAATATGAACGAACTTTCAGAGCATGTCAACGTGGCCCCAGTGGCCCCCCGCGGCCCCTCCGTCAACTCCCCGGGTAGGGCCAGGGGTTGGCCCGACAGTGGATTCCGTCATGGTCGAGGAACTTGGTCTGCTGCTGCATGACGGGCGCGAGCTCGCCGTCCTTGTCGCAGGTGACATGGCCGTATCCGAGGCGGTGGCCGACCTCGTGGTTGATGAGCATCTGCCGGTACGGGTGAATCGCGTCACCGTAGGTCTTGGAGCCCTGCGCCCAGCGGTACGCGTTGATCATCACGCGCTCGGTGGAGGCCGAGTCGCACGACACGTTGTCCTCGGTCGTGTCCAGCCCGGACTTGGCGCACCACTCGGCGGTGGTGCCGGGGCTGGCCAGCGTGATCACGAAGTCGGGCTTGCCGGTGTAGATCCGTTCGAAGGTACGGGCGCCGTTGTGGGCCCAACTCCGTTTGTCGTTCAGCGTCTTCTGGACGGCCTGCGCGAACAGGGTGGCGTCGAGGCCGAGACCCCGCTCCACGTCCACCCGGTACGTGTACTTCTGCCCCTTTCCGGGGGCCTTGTCGAACCCGGGGACGGCGTCGAACTTCCCCGAGCCCTTGAGGGTGGCGCTGAGCGCGTACTTCACACCCATCTTCTGGTCGTACGTCAGCGGTGTCGCGCTCGGCGTCACGGACGGGGTCGCCCCGGTACCCCCGGGCGAGGTGGACGCGCGGGCGTCCAGTCCACCGCCGGCGGACTGCGTCTGCGCGGTGGCGTCGTGCCGCCCGGCGGCCACCTGTCCGGCCACCACTACGGCGAGCACGGTGGTGACGGCGGCCGCGGCGATTCCGGTGAACGCCCGCCCCTTGACGCCCTTGCCCTTTTCCGCCTCCTCGGTCCCCGGCTCGTCGCTCCCGGCCCTGCGCCCGTTCTCGCTCTCGCTCTCTTCGAAGGCGTCGACGTAGGCCTGCCGGAGCCCCGGGCCGGGCCCGAGCCCGGCGTCGGCCTCCTGCCGCTGCCGGGGGATGCGCGGTCCGGGTGCCCCCTGAGGCATGCCTTGGGGCGCCCCCTGCGGCATGGCCTGAGGCCCGCCGCCCTCGGCCCCAGCCGTCCGCGGGCCACCCCTGAACGCGCCCCAGCCACCGCCGGGTTCACGCTGTTCGGGGTGTCCCGCACGCGCCTGGGGCACACCACGCACGGGGGTACCGTCCGGCGACCGGGGCACATCACGAGCGGGCGTACCGCCCGTCATACGGGGGATGCCGTGCGCGGGCGTCCCATCGGCGAACCGCGGGACACCGTGCGCCGGAGTCCCATCCGGAAAGCGCGGGACACCGTGGGCCGGGGTCCCGTCCGGGTAGCGCGGCACACCATGCGCCGGAGTCCCGTCCGGGAGACGCGGAACGCCCTGCGACGGCGTCCCGTTCGCCATCCGCGGGATGCCGTGGGCCGGCGTGCCATCGGGATAACGCGGGACACCATGCGCGGGGGTCCCGTCCGGATAGCGCGGCACACCGCGCGCCGGAGTCCCGTCCTGAGGGCGGGGAGCTCCTGGCAGCGGAGTGCCGCTCGGCGCGGGGCGTCGAGGCCCCGGTGGCTGTGGGCCCAGGGGGCCGCGCGTGGCCCCCTGCGGCGAGGTCGCCGCCGGACCCGTACCCGGTGCCACCCCTTGAGCCGTGCCCGGTGCGGCACCGGGTGCCGGAACCCTCGGCATCTCCCCCGTATCGCTCTTAGCGGCCCGCCCCCGGCGACTGTGACGTCCCACGCCCCGCCTCAGCTCCCCGCGTCCGCGCCGGCAGGGGAGGTCAACTCGCCTGATTCCGCGAGGAGTTCGCGGAACGCCGAGGCCACCGTCTCCGGGTACTCCATCATCGCGACATGGCCCGCGTCCGGCAGCGACAGCAGCCGGGAGTCGCGGAAGGCGCGCGCCGCGCGCCGGGCCATGCGGTAGGCGACGAGCTGGTCACGGCCGCCGTAGACGAGCAGCGTCGGCGCGAGCACCCGCTCGGCCTGGCGCCACAGACCGTGCTGGCCGCCCAGCGTGTACGCGTTCACGAGGCCGCGCGACGAACGCGCCATGGCGTCCCAGAAGTAGGGCAGCGCGAGCCGCCGCTCCATCTCCTCGACCGCGTCGCGGAACCCCTCGGGCGTCACCATGCCGGGGTCGCCGTAACAGAGCGCCATGACCCCGCGGACGCGCTGCTCGGCGCTCCAGTCCTTGGTGAGCCGGGTGAACAGCCGCGCCACCCCCGGCACCGAGAGCAGCGCGGTCGGCCACGCGGTGCGCTGCGCGCGGATCTCCGGGAGCGCGGGCGAGATCAGGGTGAGCGTCTCGACCAGGTCGGGGCGTACGGCGGCGACGCGCGTCGCGACCGCTCCGCCGAGCGAGTTCCCGAAGAGGTGCACGGGGCCGCGCTCGGCCGCGTCGAGATAACGGATGACCGCGCGCGCGTGCCCGGTCACCGAGTAGTTGCCATCGTCCGGCGGCGGCGAGTCCCCGAAGCCGGGCAGATCGAGCGCCTCGCTGTCCACGAGCCCGTCGAGCAGCGGCATCAGCGCCGACCAGTTCTGCGAGGAACCGCCCAGCCCATGGACGTACAGGGCGGGCGGCAGTCCCTCGCGCGCGGGTGGTCTCGAACGCACAGTCAGGGTGATCCCGGGCAGACCGACCGATCGCAGGCGCTCCCCCTCCGCGACCCGGACGGTCCCGACCCTCGGCGTGACGGTGGTGGCCAGCGCGGCGGGCAGCTCGGTCGAAGACATGCGGCAATGTTACGAGACGATCACGCAGTGGTTCGTGTGTTCGCTGTCACAGATCGTGCGCGGATCGTCTAGCGCCCCGATCGGGTGTCTCCTAGGCTTCGAACGAGGGCACTCGTACGTACGTCAGGATCCGAACCTCAGGATCCGTACACCAGGAGCGCACTCGCACCGCTCGGGAAGAGGAACCATGACAGTCGACCCGACAGACCCCGAGACCTTCGACGACCGGTTCCGGGAGATCGTTGACCCGGAAGCCCCGGAGGCGGATCTCGCCGAGCAGCTCAGCGAACTGGATCCGGCGGACGACATCGACCCGGAACCCCCCGGTGACCCCCTCAACGCCAACGAGGCCGACCTCGCCGAGCAGGCCAGGGTCGTCCGGCTCAACGAGGACGACTACAGGGGATGACCGTATGTGACCGGACCCCGCCGACCAGCGGTATCCGGCACGGCTTCACGCCCTTCTCACCCTGTTCATCACCCTCTGTGTCGTTATCGCACGCGTCCGGTCCGTGAAATTCTGCGCTCGCACCGCGCACAGCGGGGTTACCGAAAAGTACGATGGCGGCGCGGCGCACACCGCATGTGGACAATTTTGGGAGGCGGCGTGACAGCCATCGAGCAGACAGAGGCGGCACGCCCGCGGGGCACTCGCCTGCCGCGCCGTGCCCGACGCAACCAGCTCCTCGGCGCCGCCCAGGAAGTATTCGTTGCGCAGGGGTATCACTCGGCCGCCATGGACGACATCGCCGAGCGCGCGGGCGTCAGCAAGCCGGTTCTCTACCAGCACTTCCCGGGCAAGCTCGACCTGTACCTCGCGCTGCTGGACCAGCACTGCGAGTCCCTGCTGCAGGCGGTACGGACGGCGCTCGCGTCCACCACGGACAACTCGCTGCGCGTCCGCGCCACCATGGACGCCTACTTCGCGTACGTCGAGGACGACGGCGGCGCCTTCCGGCTCGTCTTCGAGTCCGACCTGACGAACGAGCCCGCGGTCCGCGAGCGCGTCGACAAGGTCACGCACGAGTGCGCGGAGGCGATCTGCGAGGTCATCGCGGAGGACACCGGTCTCTCGCGTGCCGAGTCGATGCTCCTAGCCTCGGGCCTGGGCGGCCTCGCACAGGTGGTGGCCCGCTCCTGGCTGCACAGCGACCGCAGCGTCCCGCGCGACCAGGCGGTGCAGCTGCTGACGTCACTGGCCTGGCGGGGTATCGCGGGTTTCCCGCTGCACGGGACCGATCACCACTGACGCACGCCTGACCGTCTCTTTGTTCCCGTCCGCTGTTCGCTCTTGGCGTTCTCGGCCGGAACGTGCACGTCCCCTCACCGGGCTAATGTGTGCAGCGTACGGCGCGGAGAGACGCGCACATGACTGACCGTCGGAGGGACAAAGCCGTGGAGGTCAAGATCGGCGTGCAGCACGCGCCCCGCGAGATCGTTCTGGAGAGCGGTCAGACCCCGGAAGAGGTCGAGCGCGCGGTGTCCGAGGCGCTGGCCGGCAAGTCGCAGCTGCTGAGCCTCGTGGACGACCACGGCCGCAAGGTCCTGGTTCCGGCCGACCGCCTCGCGTACGTGGAGCTCGGCGAGCCCACGCAGCGCAAGGTGGGATTCAGCGCGCTGTAGTTCAGGCGAGCGGAAGGGGCCCGGTGACACTGTCACCGGGCCCCTTCGCATGCGCGGAACAGGCCCCTCCGCGCGCGTCGCGCCGGGCCCGTACACGTGGTCTCACCACCACGGATGGAGCACAGAACATCCACAGGGGAGGATTGCGTTCCGCACCTCGGGGGTAGACCCGCTACGACCGATTTGCACCGGCCGTGCGGGAGGGACCCTCACCATGTTCTTGGAAGCGCTCGGCGCCGCGATGCTCGGTCTCGCCCTGGCATGGTGGGCGGCGTACCGACTGCCGCACCGACTGCCGAGCCGCGGCCTGGTCCTGTCGACCGGTGTCGCCGGAGCCCTGTTCGGGGCCTTCCTGACGCACACGGCGCTCGGATCCGGCCACTTCCTGGTCATCCTCGCCGGCGCCGCGATCGTCTGCGCCGCGCTGCTGTCGCTCCTGCTGCGCCCCGCGGAAAGATTTCGCCGCCGCTCGGCGACGGCGTGACCGATGCGGGCGACGGCGAAACTCCTGAGGACGGCAAGCCCCGAGATGGTCGAGGAAACCGGGGAGACCGGTTCTAGGCAGCCAGGCCCAGTGCCGCCATCCGCTTGGTGTGGGCCTCGGTGATCCGCGAGAACATCCGGCCGACCTCCGCGAGGTCGAACCCGTCCGCCACACCGCCCACGAGCATCGTCGACAGCGCGTCGCGGTCCGCGACGACCCGCTGCGACTGCGACAGCGCCTCGCCCATCAGCCGCCGCGCCCACAGCGCGAGCCGGCCGCCCACGCGCGGGTCCGCGTCGATGGCGGCGCGCACCTTCTCGACGGCGAAGCTCGCGTGCCCGGTGTCGTCGAGGACGCTGAGCACGAGCCCGCGCGTGTCGGCGTCGAGGCGTGCGGCGACCTCCCGGTAGAAGTCACTGGCGATCGAGTCGCCGACGAACGCCTTGACGAGGCCCTCCAGCCAGTCCGAGGGGGCCGTCTGCCGGTGGAAGCCGTCGAGCGCGGCGACGAACGGCTCCATCGCCTCGGTCGGCTCCGCGCCGACCGCGGCGAGCCGGTCCCGCAGCCGCTCGAAGTGGTGGAACTCGGCCGACGCCATCTTCGCCAGCTCCGCCTTGTCACTGAGCGTCGGGGCCAGCTTGGCGTCCTCCGCAAGCCGCTCGAACGCCGCCAACTCGCCGTACGCGAGCGCTCCGAGCAGGTCCACGACCGCTGCGCGGTACTGGGGGTCGGCGGCGGCCGTGTCCCAGTTCTGCGCGGCGACTCCGGTGGCCGCGGGGGTGGTCTTGTCGGTGGCCTCGGCGGACTGGTCAGCGGCGTTGTCAGGCGTCGTCATGAAGCGCACAATAGCCCGCTCGACGCAACAGGGAAGTCCCTGGTCAATCAGTGTGACGACGACTACGTGACCAAATCGGCCATCGCATATGCGCGATTCCGGGGTATGGTGGTAATGCGCCCGGCGAGTATTCGACGGGCCGCACGAATGAGGATGCCCGGTCGGTGGCCCGATCGGCTCCGACCCGACAGCCCTCCTCGTCCGTACGGCACATTGCGTACGACATCCGGAGGGAACCCTCAGCGGTACGAGAGCTCGAGCGTCGGCAGTGGTCCCATGCCACTCGGCCCGCCCGTCAAGAGCGGCCGACGTCCCCGGCACGGTCCCCGACACGACCCCCGCGCTCGCCTCGCACCGCGTACACAGAAGAGGCAGCACCCTGACTACGACTTTCCGAGAGCTCGGAATCCTTCCCGAGACGGCCGAGGCCCTTGAAGCCGTCGGCATCATCACCCCCTTCCCCATCCAGGAGATGACGCTCCCCGTAGCCCTTTCGGGCTCCGACGTCATCGGCCAGGCCAAGACCGGCACCGGCAAGACGCTGGGCTTCGGCCTTCCGCTCCTCGAGCGTGTCACCGTCCCCGCGGACGTCGAGGCGGGCCGGGCCCAGCCCGAGCAGCTCACCGACGCCCCGCAGGCCCTCGTCGTCGTCCCGACGCGCGAGCTGTGCACCCAGGTGACCAACGACCTGCTGACCGCCGGCAAGGTCCGCAACGTACGCGTTCTCGCCATCTACGGCGGCCGGGCGTACGAGCCGCAGGTCGAGGCCCTCAAGAAGGGCGTCGACGTCATCGTCGGCACCCCGGGCCGACTGCTGGACCTCGCGGGCCAGAAGAAGCTCAACCTCAAGCACATCAAGGCGCTCGTCCTCGACGAGGCCGACGAGATGCTCGACCTGGGCTTCCTGCCCGACGTCGAGAAGATCATGAACATGCTGCCGGCCCGCCGTCAGACCATGCTGTTCTCGGCGACCATGCCGGGTGCGGTCATCGGTCTCGCGCGTCGCTACATGTCGCAGCCCACGCACATCCGCGCCACGGCGCCGGACGACGAGGGCGCGACGGTCCGCAACACCGCGCAGTTCATCTACCGCGCGCACAACATGGACAAGCCCGAGCTGGTCGCACGCATACTGCAGGCCGACGGCCGCGGGCTCGCGATGGTGTTCTGCCGCACCAAGCGGACGGCGGCGGACCTCGCCGACCAGCTCCAGCAGCGCGGCTTCGCCTCCGGCGCGGTCCACGGCGACCTCGGCCAGGGCGCCCGCGAGCAGGCCCTGCGCGCGTTCCGCAACGGCAAGGTCGACGTCCTCGTCTGCACCGACGTCGCCGCCCGCGGCATCGACGTCGAGGGTGTCACCCACGTCATCAACTACCAGTCCCCCGAGGACGAGAAGACGTACCTGCACCGCATCGGCCGTACGGGCCGCGCGGGCGCAAAGGGCATCGCGATCACCCTCGTCGACTGGGACGACATCCCGCGCTGGCAGCTCATCAACAAGGCGCTGGACCTCGGCTTCAGCAACCCGCCGGAGACGTACTCCACGTCCCCGCACCTCTTCGAGGAACTGAACATCCCGGCAGGCACCAAGGGTGTCCTGCCGCGTTCCGAGCGCACCCGCGCCGGCCTCGCGGCCGAAGAGGTCGAGGACCTCGGCGAGACCGGCGGGCGTGGCGGTCCGCGCGGCCGCGGTGGCCGTTCGTCGGCGCCAGCGCCCGTGGAGCGCGAGCGTGAGCGCCCGGCGCGCACGCCCCGCCGCCGTCGCCGTACGCGCAACGGTGCCGCGCTGGAGGAGACGTCCACGACGCCGACTCCGGAGGCGACCACCGAGCCCGCCGACGCGGAGGCCACCGAGCCCCGCACCCCGCGCCGCCGTCGCCGTACGCGCGCCGGGGGTACGGCGGAGACGGTGGCGGCTGCCGCCACGGTCTCCGAGCCGTCGGTGAGCGAGGCCCCTCAGACCGCGGAGACCGCGGTCTCCACGGCCGAGGGTGCGATCGAGGCCACGCCGGAGGACGCGGTCGCGAAGCCGCGTCGCCGGCGGACCCGTAAGACGGCGGAGGCCGCTCCCGCCCCGGTCGAGACCGTGGCCGTGGTCGCGGAATCCGCGCCCGTCGTGGAAGCCGTCGCCGAGGCCGTCGCGGAGGCTCCGGCCAAGCCGGTTCGTCGCCGGACCCGCAAGGCCGCCGAAGCCGTCGTCGACACGGCCGAGGGCGTGGTCGAGGCCGCGCCGGAAGCCCCCGCCACCAAGCCGCGGCGTACGCGGGCCAAGGCCACGGCCGAGGCGCCCGCCGAAGCGGCCGTGGACAGCGCCGAGGCGGTGGCGGCCAAGCCCGTCCGTCGCCGCACGCGCAAGGCCGTCGCGGAGACCGTCGACACCGTCGCGACCGTCGAGGCCGAGATTCCGGCGCAGACCGCCGCCGCCGTCGTCGAGGCCCCGGAGGCCAAGCCGCGGCGCCGTACCCGCAAGGCCGCGGAGCCCGCGGAGGTCGCGGTCGACACGGCGGAGGGTGTCGCCGAGGCGCCGGTCGCCAAGCCGCGGCGTACGCGCAAGGCGGCGGTGGCCGTGGTGGACGCGGTCGAGGCCGCGGCGGAGGTACCCGCCACCAAGCCGCGGCGTACGCGGGCCAAGGCCACGGCCGAGGCGCCCGCCGAAGCGGCCGTGGACAGCGCCGAGGCGGTGGCGGCCAAGCCCGTCCGTCGCCGCACGCGCAAGGCCGTCGCGGAGACCGTCGAGGCGGCGATTCCCGCCCAGTCGGCCGCCGTTGACGAGCCGGAGGCCAAGCCGCGTCGTCGTACGCGCAAGGTCGTGGAGTCCGCGGTCGCCGCGGACGCGGCGCCGGAGGCGGCAACGCCCCGTCGGCGTACGCGCAAGGCGGCGGCTGCCGCGGAGCCCGCGGAGAGCTGATCCTCAGCCCGATGGCCCGGTCCCACATGCGGTGGGCCGGGCCATCGGCGTTCTCCCACCCCCCGGGTGTGTTTGTTGCCTGCGGGCCGGTGGGGGCTGGTCGCGCAGTCCCCCGCGCCCCTGAGGCACGGGGCTGTGCCCCGGTGGCCCTATCGGCCGTCAGTTGGACAACTACGGGCGGGCGGGGGATCCGGGGCGCAGCCCCGCCCGATAACCTCGGGGCATGAGCAGGCCCCCCTCCTTCGCGCCGCCCGCCGGTGTCCGTGCCTACCGTCTCCGCACCGCCCGCGGCGAGTTCGCCGCGCTCGACGCCGCGCCGCGGGCGCAGCTGAAGGGAACCGTGCTGCTGCTGCCGGGTTTCACCGGCAGCAAGGAGGACTTCATCGCGCTGCACGAGCCGCTCGCGGCGCGTGGGTACCGTACCGTCGCCGTGGACGGCCGCGGGCAGTACGAGAGCGACGGTCCCGAGCACGACGAATCGGCCTACGCGCAGGCCGAGTTGGCGAAGGACGTGCTCGCGCAGGCGGCAGCACTCGACACCCCCGTGCACCTCGTCGGCCACTCCCTCGGCGGACTGGTCGCCCGCGCCGCCGTCCTCCTCGACCCGGCCCCCTTCGCCTCACTCACCCTCATGGCCTCGGGCCCCGCCCAGATCTCCACCTCCCAGCAGCAGCGCGTCAAACTGCTCCGGGACGCCCTCGCCGTGATGGACATGGCCCAGGTGTGGGACGCCATCCAGGCGATGGAACCGCCGGAGGAGACCGACACCGGTGGTCTCGACGGTGGGCTGGACGACCGTGAGGACCTGCGGCGCCGCTGGCTGGCCACCCGGCCGGCCCAGCTGATCGCGACGGGCCGTCAGCTGTGCACGGAGCCCGACCGCGTCGCCGAGCTGGCCGCCGTACGCCTGCCCAAGCATGTGCTGTCCGGAGCGTTCGACGACACCTGGCCGGTGCCGCTCCTGGACGACATGGCCGTACGCCTCAAGGCCCGGCGCACGGTCGTACGCGGAGCCGAGCACTCCCCGAACACGGACCAGCCCGAGCAGACGGCCCTCGCCCTCGCCAAGTTCTGGGACCACACGGACCGGTAACCGGGGGGCGGACCGGCAGGAGCTAGTACTGCGCCTGCAAGTGCTCCCAGAAGCCGTCCCGCAGCGCGCGGCGCAGGTCCGCCTGGCCCCGCAGGGAGTACTGCAGCAGCCCCTCGGCCTCGACCAGCAGATCCTGGTCGACCGAGCCGGGCAGGTAGGGGTGGCCGGGCAGCAGCTCCACCAGCGCCTCGCGCCCCCGCGCGGCCAGCCACTTCGCGGCGATCTGGGCGCCCACGAACCGCACGTCCTCGCGGGTGGGCCGGCTCGCGGCCGTCGGGTCGTAGGTCGCGGAGGTGCGCCGGGACACGTACGGCTTGAAGAATTCGAGGTCGAACGTGCGCTGGCTGTCGACCTCCCACAGCAGCGGCTCGGCCTGATTGCGGCCCTCGGGCGCCTCGATGCCCCAGAGGTGGACCCGCGCCCCGTACCCCTGCGCCGCCTCGACCGCCGACACCAGGTCCTCGTCGCCGCCGAGCAGCGCGGCGTCGCTGATGGCGCGGTGCCGGGCGAGGGACTCCAGGTCGGAGCGGATGAGGGAATCGACGCCCTTTTGCTGGTTGTTGGCGTTGAGGTTGCCCAACCGGACCTTGACGTCCGGGAGTTCGGCGATCGACTGCTGTTCCGCGGTGTGAATACGACGGCGCGCGCCGTCGTACCAGTAGACGCGCAGCAGCCTGCTGTCGGCGAAGATGGTGCGGGCCCTGTCGATGAGCGCCTCGATGAGGCCTTCGGCGTCGAGGTCGAAGGCGCGGCGGTCCTCGGTCCCGGCGACGAGCCGCCCCGCGGCCGCGTACAGGTATCCGGCGTCGACGAAGATCGCATGGGTCGAGGGCGTCTTCGCCACCTCGGCGAGCATGCGCTGGAGCAGCTCGTTCGTGCGGTCGATGCGGGCGCCGAGCGCCGCGTGGTCGTCGTTCATCACCTCCATTGTCCCGGCGGTCACGCTGCGAACACAACCGGTCCCGTTCAGTCTCCTTCAGACTTCTTACCCGACAGTAATTAGGTTCTCGAAAAATTTCCTTAGCGTAGGGAATGTTTGTAACACGCATCCCGTTGAATACGAACGGAAGCGGGAGCACCGACGCCTCGCGCACCACACACCAGTAGTTCTCCTCAGGAGGATGACCAGACGAAGGGAGAAGCCCATGCGCTTCGAAATCATGCGACTCGACGATGTCGACGGCACGCCCGTGGACACCACCGTTGTAGACGCCGCCTCCGTCAACCGGATCGTTCAGCAGGCCGCCGCCATCGGGCAGCGACTGTGGATCCGCCCGGCCGAATCGTCCGCTTCATAACATTTCAGAGCAGTTCGAAGCAGTCACGGAGCAGTTCACCTCCGGGCGGACGCCTTCAGATTTCAAAGCCCCGTACGGCACGATGCCGTACGGGGCTTTGCGCGTTCTCACAGGCTCACGGTCAGCTCGCCCGGATCACCTGGGTGATCCCATTGATGATCTGCTGCACGGCGATCGCGGACAGCATCATGCCCGCGAGCCGGGTCACCAGCACGACACCGCCGTCCTTGATGACACGGATGATCAGCAGCGAGTAGCGCATGACCAGCCACAGGACGACATGGATGGCGAGGATCGCGGCCCACACGGACACCTGCGTGGCGACGGTGTCGGCCTTCTGGACCGCGAGGATCACCGACACGATCGCGCCGGGGCCCGCGAGCAGCGGCATGCCGAGCGGTACGAGGGCGACGTTGACGTCCTTGGTCTGCTTGGGCTCGTCGGTCTTGCCGGTCAGCAGGTCGAGGGCGATCAGAAGGAGCAGCAGCCCGCCCGCGATCATCAGCGCGGGCACGGACACATGCAGGTAGTCGAGGATCTGGTGGCCGAGGAGGCCGAAGACGGCGATCACTCCGCCGGCCACGCAGACGGCCTGGAGGGCCATCCGCTTCTGCACCTTGGCGGGGCGTCCCGCGGTGAGCGCGAGGAAGATCGGGGTGATCCCGGGGGGATCCATGATGACGAAGAGGGTGAGGAAGAGGGAGCCGAAGACGGCGACGTCGAACATGAGTGAATAAGGCCTTGCGAAGGTGGGGAGATCGGCGCGGCGAGGTCAGCCGCCACCGCTGGGGAAAGGCGTTCCGCCGGGCGGAACGGAGGCACACGACGGCCTGCGTCGGGCGCTTTGCCGGGCGCCTTGTCGGGCGCCTTGTCGGGCGCTTCGAGGAACCTGGGGCGTGAAGGCGGGCGTCAGGCTCCGCCGGTGCCCGGCACGGGGAACGCCCCGGTCGCCCGCCGGGTGATCTCGCCGTACACCTCGGGGTCGGTCGTGAACTCCCCGAGCACACAGGTCTTGCGGCTGCCGTGGTAGTCGCTGGACCCGGTGGCGAGCAGTCCCAGGTCGGCGGCGAGGCCGCGCAGCCGGGCGCGGGTGGCCGGCTCGTGGTCCATGTGGTCCACCTCGATGCCGTCGAGGCCGGCGGCGGCCAGGTCGGCGATCGCGGACTCCGGCACGGTCCGGCCGCGCTTGGCGGCGGCCGGGTGCGCGAAGACGGTCACGCCGCCCGCGGCCTTGACGAGGCGGATCGCCTCGAAGGGGTCGGTCTCGTGCTTGGGCACGTAGGCCCGCCCGCCGTCGGCCAGCCAGTTCTCCGTGAAGGCGTCGGAGACGCTGTCCACGACCCCCAGCTCGACCAGGGCGGAGGCGACGTGCGGCCGCCCGACGGAACCCTCGCCCGCGATGCGCGCGACCTGCTCCCAGGTGACCGGCACGCCGAGCTCCTGGAGCTTGGCGACCATGGCCCGGGCGCGCGGCACGCGGTCGTCGCGCACCAGTTCGCGTTCGGCGAGCAGCCCGGGCTCCTCGGGGTCGAAGAGGTAGGCCAGCATGTGCATGCTGACGCCGTCGAGGCGGCAGGAGAGCTCGGCGCCCGTGACGAGGGTGAGCCCCTCGGGCAGCGCGGCCAGCGCCTCAGCGTATCCGCGGCTGGTGTCGTGATCGGTCAGCGCGACGACATCGAGACCGGCAGCGCCGGCGTTGCGCACCAGCTCGGCGGGGGTGTCCGTACCGTCGGACGCGGTGGAGTGGGTGTGCAGATCGATGCGCACGACGCGGACTCCAGGCGGTGACGGGATGGGCGGGACCGCTCAAGGATAACGGGATTCCTGAGCGCCTCCGTCACACCCGTACCCGCCGAGCGCCCCCTACGCTCACCCTGTGAGCGCGCCATGGTTCCAACGCCCCGTCAGAGGCGCGGGGAGCTGCGCATCCGCCCCAGAACAACCCGCACGCAACCACCCGAGGCACCCCGCACCACAGCGGAGCACTAGGGCTCCAGGATCCGCGGCGACAACGCCCCGCACGGCAACAGGTCCACCTCCGCCCCCGCATCCCGCAGATCCGTCAGCACCAGCTCGTCGTACATCAGCAGCCCCGTCTGCTCGGGCCACACCACCGCCCACACCCACAGCCCCAGCGCCTCGCCCGCGAAGACGGCACGGTCGTCGGGGCTGCCTGCCACATGCCAGAGCGGGGTCGGGCGACCGGCCGCGAGGACCTTCGCCTGAGGTGGTTTCTCGACGTTCATGTACGGCCCCGGGTCGGGTCCGTCGATGCCCGCGTACCGCGCGCCGAGGCCGACGCCGAGCTCCTCGGCGACGAGGATCAGCTCACCGACGCCGCCGAGCGGTCCGGGGCCCGAGCAGGCCACGGCCGTCGCGCGCCCTCCGCTTCGATCGTCACCGGCGAATGCCGCGCCGGTGAACAGCCAGCCGACCGGCAGCGGCCACGGCATCCACACCGGCACCCGGGCACGGTGCACCACTACACCGAGGGCCTCGACGCTGGGCGGGATCACGGGCTGCAGCGGATACACGGTCCCGTGCACATCGCACTGCCAGGAGTCGGCAAAGAGGCCGGGAGCCCTGACCCGGCCACCACACTTCGGGCAACTGGGTTCGCCCCTCATAGGGCCCAACGGTCCTCCCCGTCTTTCGCCGCGTCAAGGACGATCACCCGTCCGGAGCGCGCCGGTCACCCGATGGAACTAGATGCAGCTTGCATTAATTAGCCCTTCTAACTTATTATGTGTATACGCCAACGATCTGGCCAACGATCCATGGCCGCCGATCTCTCCCTACGCAGTCGAGGAGCGAGCATGATCAACAACACGGGAGGTCCCGCCGAGGGGGACACGTTCGACGCCGGTGCGGGCAGCATCCTGCGGCAGCCGAAGGCCGTCTGGGCGACCGCCGGCGCGTCCGTCGTCGCCTTCATGGGCATCGGGCTCGTCGACCCGATCCTGCCCTCCATCGCCAAGGGCCTGGACGCCACCCCGAGCCAGGTCTCGCTGCTCTTCACCTCGTACTTCCTGATCACCGCGGTCGCGATGCTGGTGACCGGCTTCGTCTCCAGCCGCATCGGCGGCAAGAAGACCCTGCTGCTCGGCCTCGCGCTCGTCGTGGTCTTCGCGGGGCTCGCGGGCACGTCCGGCTCGGTCGGCGAACTCGTCGGCTTCCGGGCCGGCTGGGGCCTGGGCAACGCACTGTTCGTCTCCACCGCCCTCGCCGTCATCGTCGGAGCGGCGGCGGGCGGCAGCGCCGCGGCGATCCTGCTCTACGAGTCCGCGCTCGGCCTCGGCATGGCGTGCGGGCCGCTGCTCGGCGCCCTGCTCGGCAACGCCAGCTGGCGCTACCCCTTCTTCGGCACCGCGTTCCTGATGGCGGTCGGCTTCCTGTGCATCACGGCGTTCCTGAAGGAGCAGCCGAGGCCCGCGAAGAAGACCTCACTGCTCGACCCGATCAAGGCGCTCGGCCACGGCGGCCTCGCCTCGGCGGCCGTGTCGGCGTTCTTCTACAACTACACGTTCTTCACCGTGCTGGCCTTCACCCCGTTCGTGCTGAACATGACCCCCTACAAGTCGGGCGCCGTGTTCTTCTGCTGGGGCCTGCTGCTCGCCGTCTTCTCGGTGATCGTGGCGCCGCGGATGCAGGCACGGTTCGGCTCGCTCAAGGTGCTGGGCGGCTCCCTGGTCCTGCTCGCCGCGGATGTGCTCGTGCTCGGGTACGGCAACCACACCGCGGCCGTGGTCTGCACGATCCTGTCGGGCGCCTTCATCGGCGTGAACAACACCGTCTACACCGAGCTGGCGCTCGGCGTGTCGGACGCGCCTCGCCCGGTGGCGAGCGCCGGCTACAACTTCGTCCGGTGGTTCGCCGCCGCGGCCGCGCCCTACTTCGCTCCGAAGATCGAGGAGTGGAGCGACATCCACATCCCGTTCGTGGTGGCCGCGATCACCGCCGCGATCGGCGCGGTCGTGGTCTACGTACGGCGGAACGCGCTCTCCCACGAGGCCGAGGAACTCCAGCCCAAGCACGCCGCCGAGGACAGTGTGACCGTGTTCGCCGGCTGACTGTTTTCGGCCAGGAAACCGACCTGCTCTCAGGTCGGCGGGAAAGGACGGGCGAGAAGTACTCAATCCAGCGGAACGGACTTGCGCGAGGGATCGCGCAGGTCCGTTCCGCCGTTCAGCCAGCGTTCCTGAAGGGCCCCGGCGCCGTGCACGCGCTTCCACGCGGCCTCGTTCGGCGTCATCGGGAGCAGTGGCAGGAACCGTACGGGATCGGCGGGCGCGTCCAGCTCCAGGTCCTCGACCAGGCCACCGGACTCCGCGACCAGAACCGAGGTGAACGGTGCGCCGGGCCACAGCGCCCCGCCCACGTCGAGCGAGGCACCGGGGGCCACGATCAGCCCCTCGACCTGCGGGGACGCGGCGAGCACGGCGAGCGGGCGGAGCACCTTGTCGGTGTCGGCGGCGCCGGGGCGGACGGACAGGACCAGCTCCGCGCGCGGGCCCTTCACCGGGTCGGCGAGGACCGCCGTGGGGTCCGCCATCGGCTGGGCGGACATACCGAGCGTGGCGTAGCGGACGACGTCACCCTCCGTGAAGCGCAGCACTTCGATGCGGTCGGTGCCGAGGAAGGTGACCGCGGCCCGGGCGTCGGGTTCGCCCAGCGCGGAGCGCAACCGGGCCTCGACCAAAGGAAGAACATCAGCCATGAGCCGAGCATAGAACTCGTCAGTAACGGGCAAAGCGGCGGCTTGACGCTTCAGTGCGCTGATAGTCTTGGCCGCTGGTCGGGGCAGCACGCAGAAGCGTCGCTCTCAAGCTCCGACGCACTGAGACTGACTGTCTTCCCCACGGGGGGAGCCAGCTCCCCCACGGGGGATGGATCGTCCCTCACGGGGGACCGACCGGAGGAGGTGGGGCTGCAATGGACCGAAGTCGACCTGGCAGTACCACCCGCTCTTCCGGTCGCTGAAGTTCTGTAGCTGGTTCCAGCCGCTCCCCGGCTCCCGTAGCTCTGTCGGCTGCTTCCTCCTGCAAACGTGTGCATACGTGTCAGCGTTGTCCCGGTGCACCACGGAAGAGCGCTTCGTTTCCGCCTGATCCATCCGATCTGTCTGATCTGAATCAGTAGCGAAGCTGCCACCGCGACGGTGCGGTGCTCCCCGCTTTGTGGACGTGCCAAACATCCGCAGTCAGGACGTCCCCATTCCGGGTAGTTTCAACCGTCGTCGGTCGCCTCCGTTGCGAAGGAGCCCGTCATGTCGATGATTCGTGACCTGCGTGCCGCGGTCCGTCCCCGTCCCTCGCTGCGCAAGGACAGTGGCTCGTACGACCACACCCGCGCCCCCGGGACCAACTCCGCCGTGGTCGACTGCGCCGTCTACCGCGACGGTGCCCGCATCCGGACCCCCGAGCCGCTGACGCCCCAGGAGGCGATGCGGCTGGTACACCGCGACGGCGGCTTCGTGTGGATCGGCCTGCACGAGCCCACGGAGGCCGAATTCGCCGGTATCGCGGGCGAGTTCGGGCTGCACCCGCTGGCCGTCGAGGACGCCGTCCAGGCCCACCAGCGGCCCAAGCTGGAGCGCTACGACGACTCCCTGTTCACCGTCTTCAAGACCATCCACTACGTCGAGCACGACGAACTCACCGCCACCAGCGAGATCGTGGAGACCGGCGAGGTCATGTGCTTCACCGGGCGGGACTTCTTCATCACCGTCCGGCACGGCGGGCAGGGCTCGCTGCGGGCGCTGCGGCACCGGCTGCAGGACGACCCCGAGCTGCTCGCCAAGGGGCCCTCCGCCGTGCTGCACGCCATCGCGGACCACGTCGTCGACGGGTACATCGCGGTCGCGGACGCCGTGCAGGACGACATCGACGAGGTGGAGACCGAGGTCTTCTCGCCGGGCCGCAAGGGCACTCCGCGCGGCACGGACGCCGGCCGCATCTACCAACTCAAGCGCGAAGTGCTGGAGTTCAAGCGGGCCGTCTCCCCGCTGCTGCGCCCGATGCAGCTGCTGAGCGAGCGCCCGATGCGGCTGATCGACCCGGACATCCAGAAGTACTTCCGCGACGTCGCCGACCACCTCGCCCGCGTCCAGGAACAGGTCCTCGGCTTCGACGAACTGCTCAACTCCATCCTCCAGGCCAACCTCGCGCAGGCGTCCGTGACGCAGAACGAGGACATGCGCAAGATCACTTCCTGGGCCGCGATCATCGCCGTACCGACGATGGTCTGTGGCGTGTACGGCATGAACTTCGACTACATGCCGGAGCTGCACTGGAAGTTCGGCTACCCGCTGGTGCTGGGCGCCACGGTCGGGATGTGTCTGTCGATCCACCGGATCCTGAAGCGCAACGGCTGGCTCTGATCGCACCGGGCGGCCGCCGCGCGCCCCTGGATAGGCTGGGCCCATGACGGAACAGCTGCTCGACCGGGCCCTCGTCGAGGAGGCCACGAAGAAGTCCGGGCTGATCTGGGTACGGAGCGGCGGCGTGCCGGCGCACGAGGCGCCGGGCGCCGAGGCGCCCACCCGGGCCCTGTGGCACGTGTGGCACGACGGCGGGGCCTGTCTGGTCGGCGACGGGCCCGGTGAGCAGCCGTTGCCCGGGCTCGTCGACGGGGGCGACGCGGTCGTCGTCGTCCGCAGCAAGGACAAGGGCGGGCGGCTGGTCGCGTGGACCGCGGAGGTGGTCGAACTCGCGCCCGGCTCCCCCGCGTGGGAGGCGACGGTCGCCGAGCTCAAGGGCAAGCGCCTGAACGCGCCCGACGGCGAGGAGATGCCGGCCCGCTGGGCCCGCGAGTGCCGGGTGCTGCGCCTGGAGCCCCGGGCGGGCACACTCCCGCTGCCGGACGGCTCGCTGGCCGCCGCGCCGATCCCGTCCCCGGCGACCACCCGGCAACCGATCCCGGCCGCCGTACCGCGCCTGCTCTTCAAAAAGCGGGGACGCCGCCGCTAGGGCCTGTCCGCCGGACAGGCCCCAGGGCTACGACGTCGGCAGCTGCTTGCCGTAGTCCACGGTCTCGTCCTTGGCGGGTTCCGCGAGGGCGAAGTTCTTGCCCCAGTCGGTGAGACTGAGCGTGCCCGCGTCGCCCGCGCGGACCAGGAGCAGCGGGTACGGGGTTCCCTTCAGGGAGACGTCCAGGGTGCCTCCCGCGCCCTTGTCGCCGGTGATGCGGATGGTGCGGACGCCGGACTGCTCGTGGTGGCCGTCCGTGGCGAGGGAGCCGTGCAGGGTCAGCAGACCGTCGAGCAGGACGTCCTTGTCCGTGAAGCTGATGAAGCGCTTGTAGGCCGGGTCGCCGCTCGGGACCTTCACGAACTTGCCGTCGAGCTTGTCGGCGGCCGCGGTGTCCGCGGACGTGGCACCGCTCTTGCCGGCCTGGTGGTTCCAGAACTCGGCGTCGGCCTTGAGGAAGAGGTGCCGGCCGACCCGGAGCAGATGGAAGCTCGCCCCCTCCGAGGTGACGGAACCGGTGCCGCCGTCGGACTTCAGCCGCATGTCGAGCTTGTACGTGCGCCCGTTCGACACCACGGTCCCGGCGAGTCGCACCGCCTCGGCGGACGTGGCGGCCTTGCGCGTCTTCGACTCGATCTCGGTGGCGGACAGCTTCCCCACCCCGTTCGTGCCCGCGTCCGGATCCTCACCACCGCATCCCGTCAGCCCCGTCCCCGTCACGACCAGTGCGCACATCGCGCCCACCAGTGCGGCCCTGCGGGTACGGCCCTGGGAAATCGCAGTCACAGGTAGGGCTGCCTTTCATACGGGTGTCCATGCGGGTGTCCATGCGCGTCTGGGTGCGCGTGTCCGTGCGGGTGCCCATGCCGGGGTGGCCGTGCCGGGTGTCCCCAACGGCGTACGGCAGCGTACCCGTGCCGCGCGTGCCCGGCGGAGCCAGTCCGTCCGGACCGCTCACCAGGGCGTATCCGACCGGGGCGGGCTAGCCTGAAGCCCACCTGAGCGGACAGGTCGGGACGAAACGCCCGTACAGAGAAAGCCGGCAAGCGTCCGGAGCAACACGGAAAGAAAGAGCAACACGGAAAGAAGGAGGCGCGGGCATGGCCGCAGGCGCCCCCCGGATCTTCGTCTCGCACCTCGCCGGTGTCGCCGTCTTCGACCCCAACGGCGACCAGGTGGGCCGCGTGCGGGACCTGGTCGCCATGCTCCGCGTCGGGCGCCGCCCGCCCCGGTTGCTCGGGCTGGTCGTGGAACTCTCCACCCGGCGGCGCATCTTCCTGCCCATGACCCGTGTCATCGGCATCGAGTCCGGCCAGGTCATCACCACCGGAGTCCTGAACGTGCGCCGCTTCGAACAGCGGCCCACCGAGCGGCTCGTCTTCGGTGAACTGCTCGACCGGCGGGTCCGGATCGTCGAGACCGACGAGGAGGTGACCGTGCTCGACGTGTCCGTCCAGCAGCTGCCGGCCCGCCGGGAGTGGGAGATCGGCCGCGTCTTCGTGCGCAAGGGCCGCAGCGGGACCTTCCGGCGCACCAAGGGCGAGACGATGACCGTCGACTGGTCCGCCGTCACCGGCTTCTCGCTGGAGGAGCACGGACAGGGCGCCGAGAGCCTCCTCGCCACCTTCGAGCAGCTGCGCGCGGCCGACCTCGCCAATGTCCTGCACCACCTGTCGCCGAAACGGCGCGGGGAGGTGGCCGCCGCCCTGGACGACGACCGCCTCGCCGACGTCCTGGAGGAGCTCCCCGAGGACGACCAGATCGAGATCCTGGGCAAGCTCAAGGAGGAGCGCGCCGCCGATGTCCTGGAGGCGATGGACCCCGACGACGCGGCCGACCTGCTCGCCGAACTGCCCGAGGACGACGTGGAGCGGCTGCTGACGCTGATGCGGCCCGACGACGCGGCCGACGTACGACGGCTGATGTCGTACGAGGAGCGGACCGCCGGCGGTCTGATGACGACCGAGCCCATCGTGCTGCGGCCCGACGCCACGGTCGCCGACGCACTCGCCCGGGTCCGCAACCCCGACCTGTCCCCCGCGCTCGCCGCGCAGGTGTATGTGTGCCGCCCGCCGGACGAGACACCGACCGGCAAGTACCTGGGCACGGTGCACTTCCAGCGGCTGCTGCGCGACCCGCCGTACACGCTGGTCAGCTCGATCCTCGATGGCGATCTGCAGGCGCTCGCGCCGGACGCGGCGCTGCCCGTCGTCGCCGGGTTCTTCGCCACGTACGACATGGTCGCCGCGCCCGTCGTCGACGAGAGCGGCTCGCTGCTCGGCGCGGTGACCGTGGACGACGTACTGGACCACATGCTGCCGGAGGACTGGCGCGAGACCGAGTTCCATCTGAACGAGGACGAATCGCAGGACGAGCGTCTGGACGAACCTCAGGAGCGGCTCCCGGGCGAACGCGAGGGCGACCGCGAAGACGACCGGGGCGACGACGAGGAAGGCGACCGGGAAGACGACCGCGAAGGCGTGGACGAAGGGGGGCGCGATGGGGCCTGACCGCGAGACCCGCGAACGGGCCGCCACCGGGGCGACCGCCACCACCCGGCCCCGCACCCGCCTCGACCAGCCGATGCCGCCGCGCCGCCGGCTGGTGCCCGAGTGGGACCCGGAGGCCTTCGGGCGGCTGTCGGAGCGGATCGCGCGTTTCCTCGGCACCGGACGGTTCATCGTCTGGATGACGGTCGTCATCATCGTGTGGCTGGTGTGGAACGTCGCGGCACCGCGCCATCTGCGCTTCGACCCGTACCCGTTCATCTTCCTGACCCTGATGCTCTCGCTCCAGGCCTCCTACGCCGCCCCGCTGATCCTCCTCGCGCAGAACCGCCAGGACGACCGCGACCGGGTCAACCTCGAACAGGACCGCAAGCAGAACGAGCGCTCGATCGCGGACACCGAGTACCTCACCCGCGAGATCGCCGCCCTGCGCATGGGCCTCGGCGAGGTCGCCACCCGCGACTGGATCCGCTCCGAATTCGAGGACCTGATCAGGGAGCTGGAGGAACACCGCTCCGACGGCCGGGTCGTATTCCCGGCAGAACGGCCGTCGCGACGTGACGTAGACGACCGCTGACGGGGCTTTCCGGGCCCGGGGCCGGGCGCCGTACCATCGTCCTATGGCTACGGAAGACGCGGTGCGCGAAGCACTGGCGACGGTGAACGACCCCGAGATCCAGCGACCCATCACCGAGCTGGGGATGGTCAAATCGGTGGAGATCGGTGCGGATGGCGCGGTCGCGGTCACCGTGTATCTGACCGTCTCCGGCTGCCCGATGCGCGAGACCATCACGAAGAACGTGACGGAGGCGGTCTCGGCGGTCGAGGGCGTCACCCGCGTCGACGTGACCCTGGACGTGATGAGCGACGAGCAGCGCAAGGAGCTGGCGACCGCGCTGCGCGGCGGCCAGACCGAGCGCGAGGTGCCCTTCGCCAAGCCCGGCTCACTCACGCGCGTGTACGCGGTCGCCTCGGGCAAGGGCGGTGTCGGCAAGTCCTCGGTGACCGTGAACCTCGCGGCGGCGATGGCGGCCGACGGCCTCAAGGTCGGCGTGGTCGACGCGGACATCTACGGCCACTCGGTGCCCCGCATGCTCGGTGCGCACGGCCGTCCGACCCAGGTCGAGAACATGATCATGCCGCCGTCCGCGAACGGCGTGAAGGTCATCTCCATCGGCATGTTCACCCCGGGCAACGCACCGGTCGTCTGGCGCGGCCCGATGCTCCACCGCGCCCTCCAGCAGTTCCTGGCGGACGTCTTCTGGGGCGACCTGGACGTCCTGCTCCTCGACCTCCCGCCGGGCACGGGCGACATCGCGATCTCGGTGGCCCAGCTGGTCCCGAACGCGGAGATCCTGGTCGTCACCACCCCGCAGCAGGCGGCGGCCGAGGTCGCCGAGCGCGCGGGTTCCATCGCCGTCCAGACCCACCAGAAGATCGTGGGCGTGGTCGAGAACATGTCGGGCCTGCCGTGCCCGCACTGCGGCGAGATGGTCGACGTCTTCGGCACGGGCGGCGGCCAGACGGTCGCCGACGGCCTGACCCGCACCACCGGCGCGAGCGTTCCCGTCCTCGGCTCCATCCCGATCGACGTCCGCCTCCGCGAGGGCGGCGACGAGGGCAAGCCGGTCGTCCTGACCGACCCGGAGTCCCCCGCGGGCTCCGCCCTGCGCGCCATCGCGGGCAAGCTCGGCGGCCGCCAGCGCGGCCTGTCCGGCATGTCCCTGGGCATCACCCCGAGGAACAAGTTCTAGCCCATTCCCCAGCAGCACGTAGCCAGGGGCGCTCCGCCGGGGAGCGCCCCGAAGGGGCGCGGGGCTGTGACATATACGGCTCCGCCGCGATGGCGCGACCAGCCACAGACGACCCGCAGCCGCCGAACGAGCCACAGCCCTACCTCGGCCCGCGTTCCCGTCCCCCTCCCGTCCCGGAGGGCACCGTCACGCGTACGCCGCGATGTCCTTGATCATGGCGAAGCCCAGCCCGTACGCGCTCATCCCCCGGCCGTACGCCCCCACATGGACCCCCATCTGGGTGGAACCCGCGAGGACCCAGCCGAACTCCAACTCGCGGTAGTGGAACGGCGTGGGGACGCCGTCCACGGGGAGGGAGAGCGAGGACCAGTCGGGCCCTTCGAGGTCGTCCGCGAGGACCCACGCCGTCTCGGTCTGCTGGTCCAGCCAGTCGTCCCGCCGGGTGTGGTCCATCTGGCCGGGCCAGGTGAAGGACAGCAGCCCCACACCGGCCAGCCAGGCCGCCGAGGACACCGACGTGGCCTCGAGGAGCCCCGAACCGTCCGCGCTGCGACGCGAGGGGCTGGCCGCGACGGTCACCACGACCGCGAACCGCTCCTTGTCCTCCGTGGACTCGCTGCGCACCGAGGGCTCTTCCCCGTGCCCGATCGAACCGTGCTCGACGGCACCGTCCGCCGACGTACCGACCTGCATCAGCCAGCGCGGCCCCGTGAAGGCCTCGTCAAGGCCGTACCACGGAAAGGGTGCCAGCAGGTAGCCTTCGGCCGTGCGGCGGGCGGAGGGGAGCTGCTGTCCGCCTTCCGCGGCCGGCGCCTGCGCGCCTACCCGACTTGTCGTCTCCATCTGCCCGGACGCCTCCTTGCTCTCGTCGGACCGGGCGGCCCGCCCCCCTCGGGCGTCCTCAGCAGTCCGCACAACAACTGGGCAGCATAGCCACACCACTCCGAGCAGCAGGGAAAGCACCCGGCGCGTAGGGCGTGCACGCGCCGTTTTCAGGCCGAGTCACACGCCTGCGGGCACCACTCAGGTGGCGTCCGCGTCGAAGGGCGGGCGCTCGTCCGGGTCGCTCTTCTCGGGCTTCTTGGTCATGTCGATCGAACCGCCGGAGGAACCGGAGGACGAGGACGGGGAAGACGAAGAGGACGACGAGGAGGAGTCCGTGTCGCGGCTGTGCACCGCGTCCGTGACCTCGGCCATCTCCTTCTTCAGGTCGAAGCCGTTGCGGATCTCCTTGAGCCCCAGCTCGTCGTTGTCCAGCTGCTTGCGGATGAACGTCTTGGGGTTGAGGTCCTCGAACTCGAAGTCCTTGAACTCCGGGCCGAGTTCCTCGCGGATGTCCGCCTTGGCGCTCTCCGAGAACTCACGGATCTTACGGATGGTGCGGGTGACGTCCTGGATCATCTTCGGGAGCTTTTCCGGACCGAAGACGAGCACGGCGAGGACAACGAGCGTCACCAGCTCGAGCGGTCCTATGTCATTGAACACCTGAAGCTCCTTGCGATGTCCTCAGTCCTCGGCCCTCGGGATTCTTCCGTGGTCCGGGCCGGGATCCACGGTACCCGTCGATCCCGTCCGTCCGGAACTGTCCCGGGCCTTCCGGGTTCGTGTACACGACGAGTTTCCCCGGATGTTCGCCGCTCAGCACGGGCCTGGGGTCCCTCCTGTGAAGTTCATGTCAGTTGCTGTCGAAAGAGGTCAGCCGCCGTTCGCGGAGCCGAGGACCAGAGTGACCGTCCGCTGCGAGCCGCCCCGTCGGAGGGTCAGCCGCAGCCGGTCGCCGGGACGGTGGGCGCGGGTCTTCACGATCAGCTCCTCGCCCGAGTGGACGCGCTGTCCGTCGACCTCGGTGATGACGTCGCCGGCCTTGATGCCCGCCTTGGCCCCGGGGCCGCCCGCGGTGACCGGCGCGCCGCCGCCCTTCGTCCCGACCCGGGCGCCGTCGCCCGTGTAGTTCATGTCGAGCATGACCCCGATCACCGGGTGGGTCGCCCGGCCGGTGTTGATCAGCTCCTCGGCGACACGCTTGGCCTGGTTGACGGGGATGGCGAAGCCGAGCCCGATGGAACCGGCCTGACCGCCCTGGAGGTCGGTGCCGTTGTCGGCGGAGCGGATGGCGCTGTTGATGCCGATGACGCGGGCCCGCGTGTCGAGGAGGGGGCCGCCGGAGTTGCCGGGGTTGATGGGCGCGTCGGTCTGCAGCGCGTCGACGTACGAGACGTCGCTCCCGTCGCCCTTCTCGCCGCCCGCCGTGATGGGCCGCTCCTTGGCGCTGATGATCCCGGAGGTGACGGTGTTGGCGAGGTCGAAGGGCGCGCCGATGGCGACGACGGGGTCGCCCACCTGGACGCTGTCGGAGTTGCCCAGCGCCATGGGCCGGAGCCCACGGACTCCCGACACCTTGACCACGGCGAGGTCGTAGCCGCTGTCGTGTCCGACGACGGTGGCCTTGGCGCTCTCGCCGCCGCTGAACGTCACGGTTATCTCGCCGCCGCTGCCGGCCGGCTCGACCACGTGGTTGTTGGTGAGGATGTGACCCCGGGTGTCGAGCACGAACCCGGTGCCGGTGTCCTCTTCGCTGGAGCCGCGCACATGCAGGGTGACCACGCTGGGCAGCGCGCGGGCCGCTATCCCGGCCACGCTGTCCGGGGCCCGCCCGGGCGCCTCCTTGGCGGCCTGCGGCAGTGTGACGTCACCGACCCCGCCGTTGCGCTCCAGATAGGCCCCTACGGCGCCCCCGACGCCTCCGGAGACGACAGCGAGCGCGACGGCCCCGAGGACCAACGCCTTCCTCGCCCGCTTACGCCGCTGGGTCTTCGTCTCGACAGCCGCCCCGTTCTGCTGGAGCGGTCCCGGGGCGGCCCAGGGATCGTAGTTCTGCCACGGGGTGGGAGCCGGGTGGGGGTTGCTCGGGTACGGGGCGGAGGGCGGGCCCGGGGGCACGGCGGTGCCGTGAGCGGGGGTGGCCGCCGGGTGCTGGACGGGCGGGGCGGGCGCCCAGGGGCCCGGCTCGCCGTACGGCGGGGTGCTGTAGGGGTCGGGGTCGTGCAGGGGCCCGGGGCGGTCGACGGGGGCCTGCTGCGCCGGTACGGCGGCCACCGGGGCCTGGTCGGCGGGCGCCGCGCCGGACGGCCCACCGGCCTCTTCGGCACCGGGCCCGCCGCCCTGCTGAGCCAGAGCAGGGCGTTCCAGCTCGAAGTCGCCGTCGCTGTCACTCCCGGCGCCGGCCCCCGAGGGGGCGTCGCCCGACAAGACCGTGCTCGACGGGGCGGCGCCCGACAGAGTCGTGCCCGATGAGGCGGCGCCCACCGACGGCCGGTCCAGCTCGTAGTCCCCGTCGGACCTGTAGTCCCCGTCGGACCTGCGGTCGCCCTCAGGCCTGTGGTCCCCGTCGGACCTGTGGTCCGTCTCTGCCCCGGAGATGCCCTCGACCGGACCCACCGCGCCGACCCCCGGAGGGACCGGGCGGGGCCGACTCCACCACTTCGCCTTCGTGGGCTTCCCCTCGTTCATGCTCTCCCCACACCTGGCCCGCGGCACAACACGCCGACGGTCACCGCAGATTGCCGACTCCGCGCCCGGGAATCCCTCCGGCGGACGCGGCCCAGCCTGGATTCAACCAGGTTCCGGGGCCGGGGCGCAGAGGGCCGGTCAGTGGGCGGTACGGGAGGAGGGGCTCGGGGAGGAAGAGGGGGACGGGGTGCCGGCGGGGGCGGCGAGCAGGCGCGGAGGCGTGAGGCCGGGCGGCGTCGACCAGGAGGTCTGCGCGATCGGCTGGGCCTCGGTGAGCGGATGTATGAGCGGGGACATCACGGCGGCACCGGCCACGACGGGGGTGGTCAGCGTGTGCATGACGTCGTCTGCCCGGGTCACCGGAGCGGGGACTCCGGGGAGCAGGGGTGCGGACACCGAGGTGGGCACCGCGGGCGCCACGCCGAGCGAACGCTCGCCCTGGGCGAGCAGCGGCCCGTCGGAGCGGCGACGCTGTGTCTCGGGAGCCGTCGCGGGCCCCGAGCCCGGCGTACGCGCCGGCGTCACATTGCTGCCGCCGGAGCCGCCGCGCGCGTCCGTGGTGTCGGCCGGCACTCCGGTCGACACCCCGCCGAGCGCGACCGCGGCCAGCGACACCGCGCCGGCGGCGGCGAAGGCGAAGCGCAGCCCGCGCGAGGCCGATCGGTCGGTCTCGTGACGGCTGACGTCATGGATCCGGAAACCGCGCCCGGAGTCGGGCGGCAGCACGTCGCCGTGCGGCGCGGCGGGCACGTACCCGAAGGGCTCTCCGCGCACTCCGAAGACGCCGGTCACCGGGGCGCCGGGGGGGAGTCTTCCGCCGAATCCGCCCCCGCCGAACGGTGAGCCATCACCGCCGTCGAAGTCACCTCCCCCCGGAAGTCCCTGGAGACGGGCCAGGAAGCTCTCGGAGGGGGGCGGAGGGGCGACTTCCGCGAAGACGTTCTTCAGTCGGCGCTGGGCGTCCGCCTCGGCCTTGCACTTCGCGCAGGTGACGAGGTGGGCCAGGACGCGATCGCGCGACTCATGACCGAGCTCTCCGTCCACCAGGGCGGACAGTCGGTCCCCAAGATGCTGGTCGGCAACACGCCGCTCCGTAGGGTTGGGCCGGGATCCACTCACGCGGTCGCGCCCCCTCCTCCCAGCGCGGGAACTCCTGTGATCGCGAAGCCGCGACGCTCGGCACGGGCCTCGGGAGACCGGTGTGCGAGGGCCTTGCGCAGCTGCGAACGGCCACGGTGGATCCGGCTGCGGACCGTACCGAGCTTGACGCCCAGGGTCGCGGCGATCTCCTCGTACGAAAGTCCCTCGATGTCACAGAGGACGACCGCGGCGCGGAACTCGGGCGCGAGGGTGTCCAGCGCCTGCTGGACGTCCGCGTCGAAGTGCGCGTCGTTGAAGACCTGCTGCGGGGAGGGCTCGCGGCTGGGCAGGCGCTCGGCCGCGTCGTCACCGAGGGCGTCGAAGCGGATGCGCTGCTTGCGGCGCACCATGTCGAGGAAGAGGTTCGTGGTGATGCGGTGCAGCCAGCCCTCGAAGGTGCCGGGCGTGTAGGTCGACAGGGAGCGGAAGACGCGGACGAAGACTTCCTGTGTGAGGTCCTCGGCGTCGTGCTGGTTGCCCGTCAGGCGGTAGGCGAGCCGGTAGACCCGGCCGCTGTGCGTGCTGACGATCTCCTCCCAGGTGGGCGGAGTCCACGCCTGCGACTCCGCGTCGGTGGTGAACGTCGCGGTCTGCGTCGGGGCAGCAGCATGGAACTTGTCAGCGATGTCGGTCACGGATTTCGGCTCACCCGCCGATCTGAGAAGGCGCCGCAGCACCCCGCCCCGATCCACAGGCGCAGCCGCACCTCCCCTGTCGGCTCTGGTGGTGTCCAGTGGAGCCCCTACCATAGCCACCTCGCCCGTTAGCTCCGGATAAGCGGTTTTACGAGAATTTGATACGTGCTCATATGGCTGCGTCAGCATGTGATCGCCACCCCGCTCCACACCCCGCTCCGCGCGCTGTTCCATCGACTTCCCCCCGCTCTGTTTCCGCACCCCTCTAAACGCCTGGTCCCATCTGCGGGTTCCCGGCACCAACGGATACAGTCACGCCCAGGCAACCACGGGGACAGGGAGAGGGTCATTACCGGCAACCGGCAGACGAGCTGGGCGTTCGCCGACGCCTTTGTCGCCGAGGACGAAGCGCTGCGCTGGGCCCGCGACCGGGCCCGCGAGGCAGGGCTGCGCCCGGTGTCGCCCGGCACGGGCGCCGCGCTGCGGTTGCTCGCCGCCACCGTGGACGCGAAAGCGGTGGCGGAGATCGGTACCGGGACCGGCGTCTCCGGAATTCATCTGCTGCACGGCATGCGGCCGGACGGGGTACTGACCACCGTCGATCCGGAACCGGACCGCCAGCAGTTCGCCCGCCAGGCCTTCCGCGCGGCCGGCTTCGCCAGCAACCGCGCCCGCTTCATCCCCGGCCGCGCGCTGGACGTCCTGCCCCGGCTCGCGGACGCCGGCTACGACCTCGTCTTCTGCGACGGCGACCGTCTGGAGTGCCTGGACTACCTCGCTGAATCGTTGCGTCTGCTGCGTCCGGGCGGGCTGGTCGTCTTCGAGGGTGTCTTCGCGGACGGCCGCACGGTCGAATCGGGCCCGCAGCCCGCCGAGGTCGGCCGGTTGCGCGAACTGCTGCGCGCGGTGCGCGAGAGTCAGGACCTGGTGCCCTCGCTGCTGCCGGTGGGCGACGGGTTGCTGTGCGGGGTCAAGCGCTGACCGCACGCTCGGTCTCGCGCCCGCAACAAATGTCTGACCTGCGTCGATACACAGGGGTACGCCGCTGCCGCACCCCAGGAAAACCACTGCCCCGGCACCGAATACGGTGCCGGGGCAGTTGAAAAGGTATGGTCGCGTTCCGCGTCAGCCGACGACCTTCTTGAGGGCGTCGCCGAGCGCGTCGGCCTCGTCAGGGGTCAGCTCGACGACGAGCCGACCGCCGCCTTCGAGCGGAACGCGCATGACGATGCCCCGCCCCTCCTTGGTCACCTCGAGCGGGCCATCGCCCGTCCGCGGCTTCATGGCCGCCATGCTCGTTCCCCTTCCTGAAACCAGCTCATCGTCGCCGACGGCCCCTTGAAGGGCACGCACGTCCCCTCATAGGACACACGTCACCGGCATCGAACACATTGCTTCCAGGCCATTATCCCGCATCTCAGGACCCGATGACCAACATCAGTCGGCATCGCTTGCGCAACGCGCTTGAGCAAAACCACTCAATTCGGCGATGTGACTGCGATACTGCGCCGCTGCATCGACTTCCACGGCTCGGAATTCTTTGACGCAGGTCACATGTCCTGTCCACGCCCCGGACCGTGATCTCCGCCATGCTGTCCTGCATGCTGTCCTCGCACCCAGGACGTACCGACCAGTACGTCGGAGCCGCGACACCGGAGGGAACCCACCATGGCCGACACCGTGCTCTACGAGGTGAGCGACGGACTCGCGACCATCACGCTGAACCGCCCCGAGGCGATGAACGCGATGAACACCGAGACCAAGGTCGCCCTCCGGGACGCGGCCCGGGCCGCCGCGGCGGACGGCGGCGTACGGGCGATCCTGCTCACCGCCGCAGGTGACCGGGCGTTCTGCGTCGGGCAGGACCTCAAGGAGCACATCGGGCTGCTGGCCGCCGACAAGGAGTCGGGGTCGCAGCACACGATGAGCACCGTGCGCGAGCACTACAACCCGATCGTGCGCGCCCTGACCGGGGCCGCGAAGCCCGTGGTGGCCGCGGTGAACGGCGTCGCCGCGGGAGCCGGCTTCGGCTTCGCCCTCTGCGCGGACTACCGGATCGTCGCCGATACCGCCGCCTTCAACACGTCCTTCGCCAGGGTCGCGCTGACCGCCGACTCGGGCATGTCATGGACCCTGCCGCGGGTGATCGGACCGGGCCGCGCCGCCGATCTGCTGCTCTTCCCGCGCAGCATCACCGCGCAGGAGGCCTTCGAGCTGGGGATCGCCAACCGGCTCGTCCCGGCGTCCGAGCTGCGCGTCGAGGCGGAGAAGGTGGCGCGAGCGCTGGCGGCGGGGCCGACGGTCGCGTACGCCGCGCTGAAGGAGGCCGTCGCGTACGGGCTCACTCATTCTCTGGACGAGACGCTGGAGAAGGAGGACGAGCTGCAGGCGCGGGCCGGGGCGTCCGAGGACCATGTGATCGCGGTGCAGGCGTTCGTCAACAAGGAGAAGCCGAAGTACTTGGGGCGGTAACGCTTCGCTGGATTCGGCGGTCGGAGGTCGGTACGGGAACTGCGGGCCGTCTGTGGCTGGTCGCGCGGTTCCCCGTGCCCCTTAGGGGGCGCTCCTGGCCGCGCAGTCCGCCAGGTGGTCGTTGACCAGGCCGCACGCCTGCATGAGCGCGTAGGCCGTGGTCGGGCCCACGAAGCGGATGCCGCGCTTCTTGAGGGTCTTGGAGAGGGCCGTCGACTCGTCGGTGACGGCCGGGACGTCGGCGAGCCGCTTCGGGGCCGGGCGGGTGGCCGGGTCCGGGGCGAAGGACCAGATCAGCTCGTCCAGCTCGCCCGGCGCCCAGTCGGCCAGCAGGCGCGCGTTGGCGACGGTCGCCTCGATCTTGGCGCGGTTGCGGATGATGCCCGGGTCACCGAGGAGGCGCTCCTTGTCGTCGTCCGTGAACGCGGCCACCGAGGCGATCTCGAAGTCGGCGAAGGCGGCCCGGAAACCCGGCCGGCGGCGCAGGATCGTGATCCAGGACAGGCCCGACTGGAAGGCCTCCAGGCAGAGTCGCTCGTACAGCGCGTCGTCGCCGTGGACCGGGCGGCCCCACTCCTTGTCGTGGTACGAGACGTAGTCCTCGGTGGACAGGGCCCAGGGGCAGCGCAGCGCGCCGTCGGGCCCGGCGAGCGCATCGCTCACTGCTGCTCCCCCTCGGCCGGCTTGCGCAGCGAGGTGGTCGCGGTGGCGCGGGCGCCGGCCAGCGCCGCCTCCAGGTCGGCGATCCTGGCGTCCCGCTCGGCGAGCTCGGCGCCGAGCCGGCCGAGGGCGTCGTCCACGTCCGCCATGCGGTAGCCGCGGGCGGCGAGCGGGAAGCGCACGGACTCCACGTCCGCGCGGTTCACCGGCCGGTCCTGGGGCAGCGGGTCCACCAGCCGATCGGGCTCGGCATCGGGAAGGGGGGCGCTCTCGCCGCCGCCCACCACGGACAGTGTCACCGCGGCGACCACGACGGCGAGCGCGACGACCAGGAACAAGAACATGAACATCGCTGAGGTCCCCACGCTCTGGTGCCGACGCGTTGGGCGTCGGCGCGAAAGTACTGAAGCTACTGAAAACGTCTGACGAGTGCCGAAGCGGTCCGGCGCCGAAAGTGTCAGGGTCCGATCGTGCCATGCGAGTCTGACAGTTAAGGTCGCAGGCGGCTAAGCAGCGGGACTTACTAGGAGAGGTCACAGGGGATGCTCAGGCTGGGCAGGCACGAATTCGACCCGCACGAGCCGGTGATCATGGCCATCGTGAACCGGACCCCGGACTCCTTCTACGACCAGGGAGCCACCTTCCGCGACGAGCCCGCGCTCGCCCGCGTGGAGCAGGCGGTGGCCGAGGGCGCCGCCATCATCGACATCGGCGGGGTGAAGGCCGGGCCCGGGGAAGAGGTGACCGCCGAGGAGGAGGCGCGCCGCACGGTGGGTTTCGTCGCCGAGGTGCGGCGGCGGTTCCCGGACGTGATCATCAGCGTCGACACCTGGCGGCACGAGGTCGGGGAGGCGGTCTGCGAGGCGGGGGCCGATCTGCTCAACGACGCGTGGGGTGGCGTGGATCCTCGGCTCGCGGAGGTGGCCGCGCGGTACGGGGTGGGGCTGGTGTGCACCCATGCCGGGGGCGCCGAGCCTCGTACGCGGCCGCATCGGATCACCTACGACGACGTCATGGCCGACATTCTGCGGGTGACCCTGGGGCTGGCCGAGCGGGCGGTGGCCCTGGGCGTGCCCCGGGAGTCCGTGCTGATCGACCCCGGGCACGACTTCGGGAAGAACACCCGGCACAGCCTGGAGGCGACTCGGCGGCTGGGCGAGATGGTGGAGACGGGGTGGCCCGTGCTTGTCTCCCTCTCCAACAAGGACTTCGTCGGGGAGACGCTCGACAGGCCGGTGAAGGAGCGGGTGGTGGGGACGTTGGCCACGACGGCGGTATCGGCGTGGCTGGGGGCGCAGGTGTATCGCGTCCACGAGGTCGCCGAGACCCGTCAGGTCCTGGACATGGTGACGTCGATCGCGGGCCACCGCCCTCCGACGGTGGCCCGCCGGGGCCTGGCGTAGACCTTCCTCGCCCCCGCCGCCCCTACTCGTTCCTGACCTGGGGGCTCCGCCCCGGACCCCCGAGGTGCATTCTTCGGCTGCGGGCGAGTGGGGGCTGGTCGCGCAGTTCCCCGCGCCCCTTGCGGGGCCGCCCCTCTACCGGCCTGCCTCCTTGGAGACCAAGGCCACCGCTTCCTCCACCTCGTCCGTGAGGTGGAACAGGAGGAGGTCCTTTTCCGAGGCCTTGCCCTGGGCGATCAGGGTGTTCTTGAGCCAGTCGACGAGACCGCCCCAGTACGCCGTACCGAAGAGGACGATCGGGAAGCGGGTGACCTTCTGGGTCTGGACGAGGGTGAGGGCCTCGAAGAGTTCGTCGAGGGTGCCGAGGCCGCCGGGCAGGACCACGAAGCCCTGGGCGTACTTGACGAACATCATCTTGCGGACGAAGAAGTACCGGAAGTTGAGGCCGATGTCGACGTAGGGGTTGAGTCCCTGTTCGAAGGGTAGCTCGATGCCCAGGCCGACCGAGATGCCCTTGGCCTCGCAGGCGCCCTTGTTGGCGGCTTCCATCGCGCCGGGCCCGCCGCCCGTGATGACGGCGAAGCCGGCTTCGACCAGGCCTCGGCCGAGCGCCACCCCCGCCTCGTACTCGGGCGAGTCCACCGGCGTACGGGCGGAGCCGAAGACGCTGATCGCGGGCGGGAGTTCGGCGAGCGTGCCGAAGCCTTCGATGAACTCCGACTGGATGCGCAGGACTCGCCAGGGGTCGGTGTGCACCCAGTCGGAGGGGCCGCCCGCGTCCAGCAGCCGCTGGTCCGTGGTGCTCGACTGCACCTGGCCCCGCCTGCGCAGTACCGGCCCCAGCCGCTGCTCCTCCGGTGGCTGCTTCTTGCCCTCGGGGTTGCCAGTAGCCATGTGCGCTCCCTCCGCTTGCCGGTGGTTCAGCCCCAGCGTAGATCCAGGCTGGTTACGGAGGGGGGACATGCGCATGTCCGCCGTGCACCACAAAGGTTCGGGCGAGCCTCAGGACGTCAGCCAGGCGCGCAGACGCTCCTCCGCCTCCGGGATCTCCGACGCCCGCACCCGCTCGTCCACCTTGTGGGCGAGGAGCGGCGCGCCGGGCCCGTAGTTCACCGCGGGCACCCCGAGTGCGCTGAAGCGGGCGACGTCCGTCCAGCCGAACTTGGGACGGGCCTCGCCGCCGACGGCAGCCAGGAAGGCCGCGGCGGCCGGATGGGTCAGGCCGGGCCGAGCGCCGCCGGAGTGGTCGTCGACGATGAACTCGTCGATGTCGCAGTCGGCGAAGAAGTCACGGACGAAGGCCTCGGCCTCCGCCTCGCTGCGGTCGGGCGCGTAGCGGAAGTTGACGACGACGGTGCAGGCGTCGGGGATGACGTTGGTGGCCACGCCCCCCTCGATGCGGACGGCGTTGAGGCCTTCGTGGAACTGGAGGCCGTCCACGACCGGCGTGCGCGGCTCGTAGGCGTCGAGCTTGGCGAGGATCGGGGCCGCCGCGTGGATCGCGTTGGAGCCCATCCACGCGCGCGCGGAGTGGGCACGCTCCCCCTTGGTCTTCAGGAACACCCTGAGCGTGCCCTGGCAGCCACCCTCCACCTGGCCGTCCGTCGGCTCCAGGAGGATCGCGAAGTCGCCCGCCAGCCAGTCGGGGTGGGCCTCGGCGACGTGCTTCAGGCCGTTCAGGTGGGCGGCGACCTCTTCGTTGTCGTAGAACACGAAGGTGAGGTCACGGTTGGGGGCGGGGACCGTGGCCGCGATACGCAGCTGTACGGCGACGCCGGACTTCATGTCGCAGGTGCCGCAGCCCCACAGGACGCCGTCCTCGTCGAGGCGCGAGGGCACGTTGCCGGCGATGGGGACCGTGTCGATGTGGCCGGCGAGGATCACACGCTCGGGCCGCCCCAGGTTCGTACGCGCCACGACGTTGTTGCCGTACCGGTCGACCGTCAGATGCGGCAGGGCGCGCAGGGCGGCCTCGACGGCGTCCGCGAGCGGCTTCTCGTTGCCGCTCTCCGAGGGGAAGTCGACGAGCCGCGCGGTGAGCTCGGCGGCGTCCAGCGTGAGGTCAAGGGTGGTGTCGGCCATGCCCTCGACCCTAGCGCCCCCTGCTCGGCGCTCTGCCGCGCACGGGTTGTCCACAACCCCATACGTCGCCAGCAGTCGCCTCCAGTACCTTGTACGCGTGCCAGAGCCGTCCCCCACTCCCGTCCGGCGCGGCCGCCTCTTCCGTTTCGGGGCGGCCGTCGTAGTTATGCTCGCGCTCGCGGGGTACCTCGCGGTGCAGTACCTCACAGGAGGGACGGGTGCGCCGCGCTGCAGAGTCGTCTCGGGCAAGAGCGACGGCGCGTCGTACGAGTTCACCCCGGAGCAGGCGGTGAACGCGGCGACGATCTCGGCGGTCGGCACCACCCGCGGGCTGCCGGAGCGCGCCGTGGCCATCGCCCTCGCGACCGCGCTCCAGGAGTCGGGGCTGCGCAACATCCAGCACGGCGACCGGGACTCGCTCGGTCTGTTCCAGCAGCGCCCCTCGCAGGGCTGGGGGACGACGAAGCAGATCATGGACCCGACGTACGCGGCCGGCATGTTCTACGAACACCTGGCCAAGGTGCCGGGCTACATGCGGCTGCCGCTCACCGTCGCCGCGCAGCGCGTGCAGCGCAGCGGCTATCCGCAGGCGTACGCGAAGCACGAACCTGACGCAACGCTGCTGGCCGCGGCCCTGACCGGCCGCGCGGCGGCCACGCTGACCTGTGAGGGCCGCCCGGGGGCGACCCCGGTCGGCGGCCCGGACTCGGTGCGCGCCGCGCTCGTGCGGGACTTCGGGCGCGAGGTGGTGCAGGATGCGGGAGCCGATGTGAGCACCGCGGGCTCCTCCGCCTCGTCGGCGGCTTCCCCGACGCCGACCCCCTCGTCGACCGTCTCCGGCCGGACCGTGACCGTGCCCGTGCGCAAGGACCCCACGGGCGGCTCCACCGTCCGCCAGCGTGGCTGGGAGCTGGCGCACTGGGCGGTGGCCAACTCCTCGGCGCTGCACATCCAACGGGTCTCCTACGCGGGGCGGGAGTGGACGGCAGGGGAAAGGAACGGCGAGTGGCGCGCGACGGACGCCAAGGGCGGTTCGACGACGACGCAGTCCGCCGCCGAGGTCCGCATCGTCACCGCGCAGTAGTACGGGGCCTCACCTGTACGGGGGATGCGCGGCGTGGCGCGTTACCGCTGCGAGCAGGTTTTCGCGTGCTCACCCCAGAATCTGCCGGACCCCTTGAAAACAAAGGGCCGTAAGGATTCGGCAGACTTTCCGACCGGATACCCTTTGCCCGTTTTTATCCACAACCGATAATGCGACGCATTACCAACTCTTTACGTCGGGCCACCGCAACCTTCGCGGGTCTCGAGCGGTAGTCACTGCGTCCGAGCCCGGAACGATCAACGGGTCGCCCGACAGCCGGTCGGCGGCCGAACGGTCAACTCCCGGGCACGGGTGGACACTTCACCGTTCTCTTCCGTCTAAGGAGCATCATGTCCCTCCCCCTGACCCGCCGGATCGCCCGTGCCGCGCTGCTCATCGCAGCGGGAGCGGCGCCCGTGGTCGGTGCGGCCGGCTCCGCCAGCGCGGCGGCCGAACTTCCGGCCACGCCCAACCTCGGCGGACTCACCGCTCTGGACGGCGCGCACGTCGGCAACACGGTCGACGGTGCGACGCAGAACGTCACCGGGCTCGCGGGCACGACCGGCGGCAACGCCCTCAAGAAGGCCGTCCCGGCCGCGGGCAAGACGGGTGGCAGTGTCGCCAGGACGGCGACGCCAGCCGCGCAGAAGGTGGCCGGGGACGCCGCGGGGCAGGCCGGGGGTCTGCTCGGTGACACCGCGAAGACCGCCGGAGGTGGTCTTCCGACGGACGCGGTGACCAAGGGTGGCCTGCCGACGGGGCAGCTGCCGCTGAAGGGGCTGCCGCTCGGCTAGCCGCCGGGGCCGTGCACAGGCTGTAGCTGTACGGCGAAGGGGTCCGGGGAGTTTCCCTGGACCCCTTCGCTCATGCCGGGTCGTGATGCGCGGGCCGGTGGGGGCTGGGCGCGCCCACGCGGCGAAGCCGCAAATGTCAGAGCCCCGCGCCCCTGAAGGGCGCGCTCCTCGCCAGGGGGTTTCTTAGCCCAGGCGTTCTACCGCCGCCGCCACCCGCTCGTCCGTCGCCGTCAGGGCCACGCGGACGAAGTTCTCGCCCGCCTCGCCGTAGAAGTCGCCCGGGGCGACGAGGATGCCCAGTTCGGCCAGATGGGCGACGGTGTCCCAGCAGGACTCGCCGCGGGTGGCCCACAGGTACAGGCTCGCCTCGCTGTGCTCGATGCGGAAGCCGTGGCGCAGCAGCGCCTCGCGCAGGGCGGTGCGGCGGGCCGCGTAGCGCTCGCGCTGTTCGCGGACGTGGACGTCGTCCGCGAGGGCGGCGACCACCGCGGCCTGGGTCGGCGCGGACGTCATCATGCCGCCGTGCTTGCGGATCTGGAGGAGGTCGCCGAGGACAGCGGGGTCACCGGCGAGGAACGCGGCGCGGTAGCCGGCCAGGTTCGAGCGCTTCGAGAGCGAGTGGACCGAGACGATCCCCTCGTACGAGCCGCCGCAGACGTCCGGGTGCAGGACCGAGACCGGATCGGCCTCCCAGCCCAGCTCGAGGTAGCACTCGTCGGAGAACACGAGGATGTCGTGCTCGCGGGCCCACGCGACGATCCGGGTGAGTTCCTGGGCGGAGAGGACCTTGCCCGTCGGGTTCGACGGGGAGTTCAGCCACAGGAGCTTCAGGCCGGCCGGGTCCAGCTCCGTGGGGTCGTCGTAGACCACGTGGTCCGCGCGGGCCAGGCGCGCGCCGACCTCGTACGTCGGGTACGCGAGGCGCGGGTACGCCACCTTGTCGCCGGGGCCCAGGCCCAGCTGGGTGGGGAGCCAGGCGACGAGTTCCTTGGAGCCGACGATCGGGAGCACGTGGTGGTGGGTGACGTCCCGCGCGCCGAGCCGCCGCTCCACCCAGCCCGTGAGCGCGTCCCGCAGCTCGGGCGTGCCCCACACGGTGGGATAGCCCGGCGAGTCCGCGGCCGCGACCAGAGCTTTCTGGATCAGCTCGGGCACCGGGTCGACCGGGGTGCCGACGGACAGGTCGACGATGCCGCCCGGGTGAGCGGCGGCCGTCGCCTTGAAGGGCTCCAGCTTGTCCCAGGGGAAGGTGGGAAGCCGGTCGGAGACTGCGGACACGGGATCGGGCTCACTTTCTCGTTCGTACGCCCCGTACACACACGGCCTGCGCGCCTGCGGCCGGTACGGGCTGCTACGGCAAACGCCTCGGCCCCGCACGGCGATCGAGGGGATCGGGCCGTACGGGACCGAGGCGGCGCGTAGGTGCGGCCGCTTACTGGTTCTGCGGCGGCAGCGCTGCGATGAAGGGGTGGTCGCGCTCGATCAGACCGAGCTTGCTGGCGCCGCCGGGCGAGCCGAGTTCGTCGAAGAACTCGACGTTCGCCTTGTAGTAGTCCTTCCACTCTTCGGGAGTGTCGTCCTCGTAGAAGATCGCCTCGACCGGGCACACCGGCTCACAGGCTCCACAGTCGACGCATTCGTCCGGGTGGATGTACAAGGACCGTGAGCCCTCGTAGATGCAGTCGACCGGGCACTCCTCGATGCACGCCTTGTCCTTGACGTCGACACAAGGCTGCGCGATGACGTAGGTCACGCTGTCGTTCCTCCTCGATAGGGCGCTGGCGGGCCTCCATAGGCTCCGCCGCCTGGCGCGCGGGAGCGCGGCGTCGTCGATGCCCGCACCTAGTATCTCCGTTCCGGGGCGTGATCCATACAGGAGGGGTGAACTGACCTGTGGAAATCTCTGCGGCCGGACGTCTCGAGGTCCGAATCACCGCTGCTGACGTGGGCAAACGTGTCTCTGTTCGGCGGATGATCGTAGATATCGAAGGTGCCACCGGGGGTGAGAAGTTCACTGACACGGTCGGTGTTCTCACATCATGGAACACGGGTGTGCTGCTGATCACACGGCGGGACGGCGAGATCGTCCGGATTCCGGAGTCCTCGCTGGTCGCGGGCAAAGTCGTACCGGCCGCCCCGGCGCGTCGGCGGGGCCCCGCTGCCTCGTACGAGGAGCTGGCGCGGGTCACCGCGCGGGCCTGGCAGCCGGTGGAGAGCGAACGGCTCGGCGACTGGGAGCTGCGGGCGGCCTCCGGGTTCACCCGGCGCGCGAACTCCGTGCTGCCGCTCGGTGACCCGGGCGTGCCGCTCGACGAGGCGCTGACGTACGTACGTGACTGGTACGCGGCCCGTGGCCTGCCCGCCTACGTCCAGACCGCCACCGGGGCCGAGGGCACCCAGGAGGTGCTGTGCGCGGAGCTGGAGGCACGCGGCTGGGCGCGTGAGGTGAGCGCCGGGCTGTGGATCGGCGCGCTCGCGCCGCTCGCCGACCGCGAGGCCCCGGAGGCCTCCGGGGTGGTCCTCGCCCGCGTGGCCGACGAGGCATGGCTGGGCCGCTACCAGCGCAAGGGGGTGAGCGAGGTCGCGCTGCACGTCCTGGGCAGCGGGCCCTCGGTGTGGTTCGCGACGGTGCCCGGCCCCGAGGGGGAGCCTCCGGCCGCGATCGGGCGGTGTGTCGTCGACGGGCGGTGGGCCGGTTTCGCGGCCGTCGAGGTCGACCCCGCCCAGCGCCGCCGGGGCCTCGCCACCGCCGTCATGGCCGCGCTCGCCCGTCGTGCCCTGGACGAGGGCGCCTCGGCGGCCTGGCTCCAGGTGGAGGCGGACAACTCCGGGGCGCGGGCGCTGTACGCCGGGATGGGCTTCGCGGCGCATCACACGTACCACCACTACCGTGCGCCTCAGGTGTCCGCCGACGACCGCCGTCGACCGGCGTGAAGGGGTACGAGACCGCCATGCCTTCCCCCCATCCCCCGGAGCCGGAGCGGGCCGCCGAGGTGCGGCGCAGGTTCGCCGAGGAGGCGCGGTCCGAGCGGCCCGACCTGGCGGCGCTGTGTCTGCTGATCGGGGCGGCGGCGGACGGCACGCTGGACGAGGCGGGGACCGACGCGGCGCAGATCGAACTCGACCGGCTCGCCGGACAGCTGCCGTTCCGGCCCGGTGGGGCGCTGCCCTGGGCGACCGCGCTCGCCGAGCTGCTCGGCGGGCGCTGCGGGTTCCGGGGCTCGCCCGGAGACTATCAACGGCTGGAGTCGTCGCTGCTGCACGCGGTGCTGCGGCGGCGGCGCGGGCTGCCCATCCTGCTCTCCGTGGTGTGGATGGAGGTGGCCAGGCGGGCCGGCGCGCCGGTGTACGGGGTCGCCCTGCCCGGGCATTTCGTGGTGGGCTTCGGGCCTGCCGAGCAGCAGGTGCTCGCGGACCCCTTCGACGGGGGGCGGGTGCTGAGCGGCTCCGATGCCGAGCTGCTCGTGCAGGGCGCCACCGGCGCGCCTCTCGATCCCTCGATGCTCGTCCCCGCCCCTCCGCTCGACGTGGTCGTGCGGATCCTGAACAACGTCCGGGCGTGGGCGGCGGCGCGGCCGGAGCGGTCGGATGTCGGCCTGTGGGCCGTGGAGTTGTCGCTGCTGTTGCCTTCGCATCCCGCGCGGTTGCGGTACGAGCGGGCGCAGTTGCTTGTGCAGCGTGGGGATTTTCTGGGTGGAGCTGCGGAGTTGGATGCCTACGCCGATGTGGTCGCCGCGGTGGATCCGCCTTCGGCGGAGAAGGTTCGGGGGCAGGCTCGGGCGGCTCGGGCGATGTTGAACTGAGTTCGCCTTTGCGCCGTGGGGCTTGGGAGACACAGGGCGACTGCGGGTCCGATTCGGCTGGTCGCGCAGTTCCCCGCGCCCCTTTCAGGGGCGCCTGCCTCGACGGTGATTACAACCAGCCCTTCTCTCGTGCTATCCGGACTGCCTCCGCCCTGTTGCGTGCCGTCAGCTTCTGGATCGCTGTCGAGAGGTAGTTGCGGACCGTGCCCTGGGAGAGGTGGAGGGCGGTGGCCAGTTCGGCGTTGGTGGAGCCGTCGGCCGCCGCGCGGAGGATCTCGCGCTCGCGGTCGGTCAGGGGGTTGGCACCCTCGGCGAGGGCGGCGGCCGCGAGGGTGGGGTCGATGACCCGTTCGCCGGCGAGCACCTTGCGGACCGCCGCGGCGAGTTGGGCGGCCGGGGCGTCCTTGACCAGGAAGGCGTCGGCGCCGGACTCCATGGCGCTGCGCAGATAGCCGGGGCGGCCGAAGGTCGTGAGGATGAGCAGTTTGATGCCGGGGAGTTCCTTGTGGACCTCGGCCGCCGCCTCGATGCCCGTCTTGCCAGGCATCTCGATGTCGAGGAGCGCCACGTCCACGTCGTGGGCGCGGGCCGCGGCCAGCACCTCGTCGCCGCGCGCCACCTGGGCGACCACCTCGATGTCGGGCTCGAGGCCCAGCAACGCGGCCAGCGCCTCGCGGACCATCGACTGGTCCTCGGCGAGCAGGACCTTGATCGTGCGGCTCATGCACCGGATCCTACGGGGTGATCGGCGGCCTCGAAGGGGGCCTGTGCCGGTACCCGTGCGACCAGCCGGAAGCCGCGGCGCACCCGGCCCGTCTCCAGGGCTCCGCCCGCCTTCTCCAGCCGCTCGGTCAGCCCCGTCAGACCGTTGCCCGGCCCGTGGCCCGAGCCGCCCGAACCGTCGTCCTCCACGCTCAGTTCGAGCACCGGGCCGTCCAGTGTCTGGCGGCGGACGAGCTCCACGGTGCAGCGCCGGGCCCCGCTGTGCCGTACGACATTGGTGATCGCTTCCCGCAGCGCCCAGGCGAGCGCGGACTCGCTCTCCTCGGCGACATCGGTGAGGTCCGGCTCGGCGGGCAGGTCCGCGGTGACGCCCGCCGCCGTCAACGCGACCTGTGCGCCCGCGAGTTCGCCGGACAGCCGGGGCCGCCGGTAGCCGGTGACCGCCTCGCGCACGTCGACGAGGGCCTGCCGGCTGACCTGTTCGATGTCGGCGACCTGCTGGGCCGCCTTCTCGGGGTGGTCGGGGAGCATCCGGCCGGCCAGCTCGCTCTTGAGGGTGATCAGGGAGAGCGAGTGGCCCAGCAGGTCGTGCAGATCGCGGGCCAGGCGCAGGCGCTCCTCGTTCGCGGCCAGTTGGGCGACCGTCGCGCGGGCCTCGCGCAGCGCGATCGTGGTGCGGATCAGTTCGCGGACGCCGGTCATGGCGAACCCGCCGAGGAACGCCGGGATGAGCAGCCCCGCCAGATACGCCTTGCCGCCCGGGACGGCCAGGGCGATCGCCGTCAGCACGGCGGAGACGGCCGGGATGGCCCAGCGCGCCAGCCGCAGCGGGAGTACCGCGCCGGACGCGATCGAGACGTACACGAACAGGACGAGCCACTCCCGCCCCAGGGTGAAGGAGAGCAGGGCGGCCTCGGCCGCGAGGACCACGAGCGAGACGAACACGAAGGGGGTCGTCTCGCCGCGGCCGGTACGGAAGACCAGCGCCCCGTACCACCCGACGAAGGCCACCAGGCCGAACCAGCCGAGCACGACGACACCGGTGCTGTGCCCGCCGTGCACCAGGTCGCTGACGGGGGCGCTCAGATAGACGAGCCAGATGCCGGTCCAGATGGCCTTGACCATCTTCTGCCTGCGATTCTGCGGGGGTTGCCCGATGCCGACGCTGCTCACGCCTTCAGCGTGTCCTTCCGGTACAGCCATGCCGCGCCGCCCGCGAAGAGGAGGAAGGAGACGGCGAGGATGACGAGGTCCTTCGCGTGCGGGGCGTCGCCCAGTTCGATGGATCGCCCGAGGGCAGCGTACGCGTGCGTGGGCAGCCAGGACGCGATCTTCTGGAGCCAGTCGGGGAAGGTGGTCGTGGGCATCCACAGGCCGCCGAGCACCGAGAGCCCGAAGTACAGGATCATCGTGATCGGGCGGACCGCGTCGCCGCTCGCGAGATAGCCGATGGCCACGCCGAGCGCGGCGAAGACGAGGCTGCCGGCCCAGATCGCGCCGGTGAGCGCGAGCCACTGCCAGGCGTCCAGCCGTACGTGCTTCACGGCGGCGGCGACCGCGAAGACGACCACGATCGACGGCAGGCTGATCACGGCGGCGCTGGCGGTCTTCGCCAGGACATAGCCGCGGCCCGGCAGGGTGGTGAGCCTGAGCTGCCGTACCCAGCCGCTCTCGCGCTCCTTCGCGATGCGTTCGCTGTTGCCCATCAGGACCGCGGTCAGGGCGCCGAAGGAGGCCATGGAGACCATGAAGAAGGTCGGCAGGGTGAGCCCGGTGCCGTCCACTTTGGTGGTGCTGTCGGCGCTGCCCGCGATGAGCAGGAACAGGGCCGAGGGGTAGACCACCGAGAAGAACAGGAACTTCTTGTTGCGCAGGGCGCGGGTGATCTCGAGCTTGATGAGGCTGTTCACTGCGACTTCGCCTCCTCGGCGGCCGTGATGGCGACGAAGGCCTGCTCGAGTCCGAGCCCGGCGACTTCGAGATTGCGGGGGTAGAGGCCGAGCCCGTACAGCGCGTGTACGGTCGCGTCGGCGTCGGAGGACTGGATGCGGACGGTGTGCCCGGAGACGTCGATCGAGGTCAGGAAGGGCAGGGCGCGCAACGGGGCCCCGTCGATGGGGCCTTCCAGGTCGAAGGCGATACGGCGGGCGCCGGCCTTCGCCTTGATCTCGGCGGCGGTGCCGTCGGCCAGCAGGCGGCCCCGGTGCAGTACGAGGACGCGGTCCGCGATGGCGTCGGCCTCCTCCAGGTAGTGCGTGGCGAACAGGACGGTCCTGCCCTGGTCGGCCTGCTCGCGCATGGTGGCCCAGAAGGCCTGGCGGGCGGAGACGTCCATGCCGGTGGTGGGCTCGTCCAGGACGATGAGGTCGTTGGCGCCGGCGGTGGCGAGCGCGAAGCGGACGCGCTGTTCCTGGCCGCCGGAGAGCTTGTTGACCTTGCGGTCGGCTATCTGCGAGATGCCCGCGCGGGCCAGCACGTCACTGACCTTGTACGGCTTCGGGTGCAGATCGCAGGCCAGCTTCACCAGCTCGCCGACCGTGACCTCGTCCATCAGGCCGCCGCTCTGCAGCATGGCGCCCACCCGGCCGCCGACGATCGCCTCGCGGGGGCCGGCGCCGAACACCCGGACCGCGCCGGTGTCGGGGTGCTTGAGGCCGAGGAGCAGGTCCAGCGTGGTCGACTTGCCCGCGCCGTTGGGACCCAGGAGGGCGACGGTCTCGCCCGGGCGCAGGTCGAGTGTCAGCCCGTCGACGGCCCGTACGTTCCCGTAGCTCTTGCTCACCTGGTCGAACCCGACCACCGGGGTGGTGGCGGGTGCCGCTGTTGTCGTCATGGGAACCATCGTGGCCGCGGGGGCCCGGTGCCCGGCAGTGTCGGCGGTCCTGAGTGCCGGATGACAGATGTCATGTCCTGCCTGGTGCTGGTCGGCCCCTTCGGCACGGTGGCGGCCTCGGTGCGCGTGGAGCGCGTATGCACATGCCGGTAATCGGTGGCATGGACGCGCCAAGATGAGTATTTTGATCGCCGCTCGGCTTGACCCGCCAGGCACAACCACCACAAGGGGGAAACTGCGATGCGCAAACTTCTTGCCGGCGCCGCCACCGCCGTGGTCGCCGTCGCCGGCCTCACCTTCGCCGCCCCGGCGCAGGCGGCGCCGTCGGACACGGTCTCGGTCCAGGACATCAACTGCCATGCCAAGGAGAGCGTACGGATCCGGCAGTCGAAGTCGACCGGCTCGACCGCCCTCGGGCTCTTCCCCAAGGGCGCGGGGGCGGACTGCGGCGGGGCCTCGGAGGGCGGCACCTACACCGCCTGCGGCCACACCGACGGATACTTCTGGATCGCGATCAACTACCAGGGCGTCAAGGGCTACATAGCCCTGTACTGCATCACGCGTCCGTGACCTCGTGAAGCCCGTGGAGGCCCGTCCTCCCAGGACGGGCCTCCACGCGTTCGCCCCGCGACGACGGAGCCCCTGCCCGGTGCGGGCAGGGGCTCCGTTCATCCGGACGACCAGAGGTCAGCTCGGTTTGATGTCGATGACTCCGATGCGCTGTGCCTTCGTCTTGCCCCGCAGAGCCTTGCCCAGTGCGGTGACGACGTCCTGCGGCGTGACAGCGCGCTTCCCGCTCGCGGTCTGGATCTGCACGCCGTCGAAGGTGGCGCCGTACGCCGCCTTGAGCGCCTTGAGGTCGTACGTCTCCACGAGCTTGCCGTTGACAGCCTTGAAGCCGAGGATCTTCGGCAGTGACAAGGAGCCGAACGGGATGCTGTGCACCGCATCGGTCTGAATGGTGACGCGGTCGGACATCGCGGGCTCGGCGAACTCCTTCATCTCGCGGTCGACCTCGGCGTTCGAGACGGTCGGCTGACGGGTCGTGGTGGCGACCTTCACCGGGGTGGTGGTGCCGGTCTCGACCTGGGCGCGGTACGCGTCCTCGACGGCCTGGGTCGAGGCCGCCACGTCGATGCCCTTGCCCGCCTTGCCGTACACGGCGACGGCCTTGCCGGACTCGAACTTGATGGTGCCGTCGCTCACCGAACCGGAGCCGGCCGCGGTGCGCTCCAGGGCGGCCTGGAGCTTCTCCTCGTCGACGGGCATCGCCGGCTCGACGACGCGCTGCTGACCGAACAGCGAGCCGATCACGGAGACCGGGTTGTAGTCGCTGCCCGCGGCGGCGCGGACCGTGTCCTGGGCGTTGAACTGGAGCCCGGCCTGGTCCGGCTTGAGCGAGACCGTGGTGCCGTCCACCGACAGCTGGAGCGCCTTGTTCATACGGGCCCCGAAGGCGTCGTCGAGCTTCTTGACGGCCTCGTCGCGGGTGCCGCCGCCGATGTCGACGCCGAGCACCGTGGTGCCCTTGGGGACGTCCGAGCGGTTCATCAGCAGCCCCGCGCCGTAGACGGCACCGGCGATGAACACCACGCCGACGCCCAGGAGCGTCAGCTTGCTGCGGCCCTTCTTCTTCGCCGGCTTCTTCGAGGAGGCGGCGGGCTTCGGGGCCGGCTCGGGCGCCTTCGGCGGGGTGTGCGGCAGCGGTCCGTCGGTGTGCGAGCCCGGCCCGAACGGGGAGTTCTGGGCGGCTGGCACAACAGGGATGCCGCTGGTCAGGGTGTGCCCGGAGACGTTGTCCACGGGGCCGCCGTAGCCCTGGCCGCCCGGATCGGGCGCGGGCTTCTGCGGGGTGAGGATCGCGGTGTCGTCGCTGAGGCCGCCACCGGGGTACCCCGTACCGAGGCCGGCCGCGCCGTGCCCGCCGGGGACGCCACGACCACCGGGGCCACCGGGTCCCGCGGCCAGGCTGCCCGGAGCCACGCCCGGGCCGACCGGCGGCACCAACGGGCCGTCACCGGTGACCGGACCGCCGGTCGGGCCCGCGGGACCGCCCCGGCCCTTCTCCGAGAAGTTCTCCGCGAAGTACGGGAGGTCGTCGCGGCGCGGTTCGCCACCCGGCCCTGCGGGGCCACCCGGGCCTCCTGGGCCGCCGGGCCCGCCCGGGCCGTCGCTTCCTATGGCCGGGAACGAAGCCGTGTTCCCCAGCGCCGCGGAGACGTCGAAGGAACCGGTGCCGCCGCCGTGACCGGGGGCCACGGGTCCGGCGCCGGTGGCACCGGGCAGCCCGGCACCGTTCGTACCGCCGCTCCCGGGGCGGGGCGCGTTCGCCCCGCCGGGCCGGGCAGCGCCCGCGCCGCCCAGGGGACCGGCGCCCTGCGGCGCCCCGGGACCCGTGGGTCCCGAACCGCCGGGCAGGCCCGCCCCGTTGGTGGACCCGCCGCCCGGGCCGCCGCCCGGCGCACCGGACTTGCGGGGTGCGAACCAGTCGCTGGTCTTCTCTCTGGCCGGAGCACCGCCCGCGGCGGCGGCTTCGGCCGAGGTCTCGGTGGCCGTGGACGCTGCCACGGGCGCACTCACGGCACGCTGCGCCTCCGCCGGGGCTCCCGCGGAACCGGCGGACTCGGCGGGCGACTCGGTGTCCCCGACCGGTGTGCGCACGACGACCGGCGGGATGGGCCGCGATCCGGGGATGTTGATCCGGATCCGTGTCGTCAGCGTGGTCTCGGTCTTGCGCTCCTCCGGCGGGGTACCGCCGGCCGAACGGCCCGCGTCGGCACCGTTTTCGGAAACCGTGGGGGTCCCATAGGGGGGCGTCCCCGACGGGTACGCGGCTCCACCGCGCCCGTTGGGCCCGGAGGACGAACTGTCAGTTTCACGACTCAAGGCAGGTTCTCCCGGTTGGCTCCGCCGCCCGTTTACTCGACCTCATCTCGGGCAGCTCGGCGGCGCGCACCACCATACTGGCCGTATTCGGCGCGCAAACCTCGCCCGCCCAGGAAATTCGCACGGGACCCGCACGTGTCCGGTACGGCGAAGTGGTACGTCACTTCCCAAGTCGGACGACGGAGTCGTGCGGTTGCCGCCCCAGACCAAGCGTGGCGCACATCACAGCCACGGCCATCCCGCCGAGCAGGAAGAGGTAGGAACCGAATCCCGCGCCGAAGAAGAAGTCCCCTTCCGGGCGGACGGAGGTGAGCAGGACGACCGCGATCATCCAGCCCACGGCGGGCGCGACGGCGCCGGCCCGGGAGCCGGTCGCCCGCGATCCGCCCAGGAAGAGCCCGGCCGCGCCGGCCAGGGCGAGCAGCAACCCGCCCGGGAACCAGGCGGCTTGCACCAGCGTCCCGGCGGCCCCGACCACCGCGCCGAGCAGGAACAGGCCCAGGTGGGCCACGATCCGCCCGGCCGAAGGCCTTGGCAGCGGCTGGGCGAGCGCGCTCCCCCGCTGTCCCGACATGCTCATCACGCGTCCGCCTTTCCCTGCTCGGTCCCCGTGGATCTCTGCTCGGTCCCCGTGGAACCCTGTTCGATCCCCGCGAAGAGGTCGGTCTCACGACCGGGTCCCGCGCGCTCCCCGCGCACCAACTCGTAGTACTCGGTGGTGAACAGCGGTTGTGCGAGTGCGTTCGACAGCGCGAACCAGGGTTCGGCCACCTCGATCTGGGTGGCGTGCGCCCGCATGGCGGCGGCCTTCGCGGTGGCGTACGCGGTCCCGTCGATCGCGGTGGTGACCACCGTGTCGTCGACCACGCCGGGTACGTCGGCCACGGCGGCGGAGCGCTCGAAGGGCAGTCCGGGCAGGGCCTCGCGCAGCTGTCGGAAGCCTTCCTCGACGACGGAGCGCGGGGCGCGGTTCCAGTAGACCTTGGCGATCTCCCAGGGCGCGCCGAGGTCGGGGCGGACGGCGGGGTCCGCGGCCAGCTCGACGGCGCGCACGGCGACGCGGTGGGCCTGGATGTGGTCCGGGTGTCCGTAGCCCCCGTCGGGGTCGTAGGTGACGAGCACCTGGGGGCGGACCTCGCGGATCACCTCGACCAGGTACTCCGCGGCCTCGTCGACGTCGGCGGACCAGAAGGCGCCCGCGCGGTGGTTCTGCTCCAGGCCCATCATCCCGGAGTCGCCGAAGCGCCCGGGACCGCCGAGGAAGCGGTGGTCGGTGACCCCGAGCTCCTTCATGGCGGCGACCAGCTCACCGATCCGGTGCGGGCCGAGCCCGCCCTCGCGGTCGGGCGCGAGATGCGCCAGCTCGGGCGGGATGACCTCGCCCTCCTCGCCGAGGGTGCAGGTCACCAGCGTCACATGGGCGCCCTCGGCCGTGTACCTGGCCATGGTCGCGCCATTGTTGATCGACTCGTCGTCCGGATGCGCGTGCACCAGGAGCAGACGCCGGTCGGGCAGTTCCGTCATGGAACCCACCCTACGAGGCGCCCGGCCCACCGCCGAGGCGGGCACGGGTCGTGGCACCGAAGCTCCCCGTCAGGACGTGAGGGTGCCCGTCAGGACGTGAGGCTCCCCGTCAGAACTTGAAGCTGCCGATCATGTCCGCGACGTTCGTCGTCAGGTCGCTGATCGTGGGGGCCATCGTCGAAGAGGCGAGATAGAAGCCGAACAGGACACACACGACCGCATGGCCGGCCTTCAACCCGGACTTCCTGACCAGGATGACGACGATGATCGCCAGCAGCACCACCGCCGAAATCGAGAGTGCCACGGCGGCTCACCTCCAAAGATCCCAGGGACATGGGGGGTCGGACATGGGGGTCGGTAAATCCATACAGCGGCCAGCGGGTTCATACCCACACACCGCCAGTGATCATAACTATCCATACGCGCGCATCGATCGGCGCACGGCCGCACAAGGGGGCGCATGGCCAATATGGTCAAGGCATGACGACCGAGCCTCTCTCCTTCCCCCGCCGGTACGCCCGGACGCAGCGCTTCACCCTCGGCGCGCCCCGCGCGTTCACCGTCTCCCCGGACGGTTCCCGGGTGGTGTTCCTGAGGTCCTCCTCCGGTACGGACCGGGCGAATCAGCTGTGGGTCCTCGATGTAGCCGAGGGGCAGGAGCGCGTCGCGGCCGACCCGCGGGCGCTGCTCGGCGGCGCCACCGAGCGCCTGTCGGCGGCGGAGCGGGCACGCCGCGAGCGCAGTCGCGAGGGCGGCGCGGGGATCGTCGGCTATGCCACGGACACGGCGGTCGAGCTGGCCTCTTTCGCCTTGTCAGGGCGGCTTTTCACGGCGGAGCTGCGGGCCGGTACGGCACGTGAACTCCGGGTCCCGGGACCGGTGATCGATCCGCGCCCCTCGCCCGACGGACGGCTCGTGGCGTACGTCCGCGGGGGCGCCCTGCGGGTCGTCGGCGCCGAGGGGGAGGGTGACCGGGCGCTCGTGGAGCCGGAGTCCGGGGCGGATTCGGGGACGGTTTCCTATGGATTGGCCGAGTTCATCGCGGCCGAGGAGATGGGGCGTTCGCGCGGTTTCTGGTGGTCTCCGGAAGGGGACCGGCTGCTGGTCGCGCGGGTCGACGACGCGCCCGTCCGGCGCTGGTGGATTTCCGATCCCGCACAACCGGAACGCGCTCCGCAACAGGTCGGCTACCCGGCCGCCGGAACGGACAATGCGGATGTAAGGCTCTTCGTGATCAGCCTCGACGGGGCGCGCACGGAGGTGGTCTGGGACCGGGCGCACTACCCGTATCTGGCGCATGTGCACTGGTCAGCGGCGGGCGCGCCACTGATCCTGGTGCAGGCGCGGGACCAGCGCAGCCAGCTGTTCCTGGCCGTGGACCCTGATACCGGGGCGACCCGGATGGTGCACGCCGACGAAGATCGACAATGGCTTGATCTTTTCCCTGGCGTGCCGTGCTGGAGCCCTGCGGGACAGCTCGTACGGATCGCCGACGAGGGCGGGGCGCGGGTCCTGGCCTTCGGCGAACGCCCCTTCACAGGACCGCAGTTGCATGTGCGCGCGGTGCTGGACGTCTCGGACGACGACGTGCTGATCTCGGCGTCGGCCGGCGAGGCGGCCACCGCCCCGGAGACGGGCGAGGTGCATGTCTACCGCGTCAACGAGCTCGGTGTCGAGCGTCTCTCCCAGGAACCCGGCGTGCACGCGGCGGTGCGCGGCGGGGGCGTGACCGTGCTGGTCTCCTCGGTGCCGGACCGCCCGGGCGCCCAGGTGCAGGTACTGCGGGACGGAAAGAGGACGGCGACTGTCACGTCGTATGCCGAAAGTCCCGGTCTGTCCCCGCGCGTGACGCTCACCGAGGGGGGCGCACGGAAAATCTCATGCGCCCTGCTTATGCCTACTGACTACGACGGTGTCACTCCCCTCCCCGTCCTCATGGACCCCTACGGCGGTCCGCACGGCCCCCGGGTGTTGGCCGCGCACAACGCGCACCTCACCTCGCAGTGGTTCGCCGACCAGGGCTTCGCGGTGGTCGTCGCCGACGGCCGCGGCACCCCCGGCCGCTCCCCCGCCTGGGAGAAGGCGGTCCGCGACGACTTCACACTCACCCTCGACGACCAGATCGACGCGCTGCACGGCCTCGCGGAGCGGTTCCCACTGGATCTGTCCCGGGTGGCGATCCGGGGCTGGTCGTTCGGCGGCTGGCTCGCGGGGCTCGCCGTGCTGCGCCGCCCCGACGTCTTCCACGCGGGCATCGCGGGCGCCCCGGTCACCGACTGGCGGTTGTACGACACCCACTACACGGAGCGCTACCTCGGCGATCCGGCGGCGGCCCCGGAGGCGTACGCGAAGAGCTCGCTGATCACGGACGACGGCCTGTCCGCGCCCGCCGAACCGCACCGGCCGCTGATGATCGTGCACGGCCTCGCGGACGACAACGTGGTGGTCGCGCACGCCCTGCGGCTCTCCTCGGCGCTGCTGGCCGCGGGCCGCCCGCACGAGGTGTTGCCCCTGTCGGGCGTCACCCACATGACCCCGCAGGAACAGGTCGCGGAGAACCTCCTGCTGCTCCAGGTGGACTTCCTGAAGCGATCACTGGGCATGACCGGCTGAACACATGCGACGGGCCGGGGCGACATGGCGCGCCCCGGCCCATCTACGGCACCCGCACGGCCGTACGCTGATTACCTTGACGCGTCCGTATATCGGTGCCGCTTCGGCCAAGTTGCCTGCGTGTTAACGAAGTTCGCCAGCATTTGCGGGGTTATGTCGCCCGCTCGGGCGGTTCCTCCGGCGGTACGACCCGCTTCTCCTCCGCGAAGTGGCAGGCCGAGTCGTGCGCGGCCGGGCCCACCACGAAGCGGAACTCCGCGGGCACCGCGAGCAGCGGCACCTCCAGCGCGCAGCGCTCCTGGGCCTTCCAGCAGCGGGTGCGGAAGCGGCAGCCGGAGGGGATGTTCGCCGGGGAGGGCACGTCTCCGGCGAGGATGATCCGCTCCCGGCGTTCGCGGGCCTCCGGGTCGGGTACGGGCACGGCGGAGAGCAGGGCCTGCGTGTACGGGTGCGTCGGGTGGTCGTAGATCTCGGCGTCCCTGCCGGTCTCCACGATCCGTCCGAGGTACATCACGCCGACCCGGTCGGAGATGTGCCGCACGATGGAGAGGTCGTGCGCGATGAAGACGTAGCTCAGGTCGAACTCGTCCTGGAGCCGCTCCATCAGGTTGATCACCTGCGCCTGCACCGAGACGTCGAGCGCGGAGACGGGCTCGTCGGCGACGATGATCTCGGGGCGCAGCGCCAACCCCCGTGCGATGCCGATGCGTTGGCGCTGGCCGCCGGAGAACTGGTGCGGGTAGCGGTTGATGTACTCGGGGTTGAGGCCGACCACGTCCAACAGGTCCTGGACGCGTCTCCTGCGGTCGCCCTTGGGCGCGACCTCGGGGTGGATCTCGTAGGGCTCCCCGATGATGTCGCCGACGGTCATGCGGGGGTTGAGCGAGGTGTATGGGTCCTGGAAGACCATCTGGATGTTGCGGCGTACGGCCTTGAGCGCCTTGCCGGACAGTTTGGTGATGTCCTCGCCCTTGTACTTGATCGTCCCGTCCGTCGGTTTCTCCAGGTTGACCAGCATCCTGGCGACCGTCGACTTGCCGCAGCCGGACTCGCCGACGATGCCGAGGGTCTCGCCCGCGGCGAGTTCGAAGTCGACTCCGTCGACGGCCCTGACCGCGCCGATCTGCTTCTTGAAGAGGATCCCCCGCGTCAGCGGGTAGTGCTTGACCAGGCCGCTGACCTCCAGAATCGCCTCAGCCATCGAGGCACTCCCGCCAGAAGAAGCAGGCGCTGGTGCGGGCCCCGGCTTCCTGGTCCGCCTCTGCACGGTCCGCCTCTGCACGGTCCACCTCGAACAGCGGCGGCACCTCGGTGCGGCAGATGTCCTGAGCCATCGGACAGCGCGGGTTGAAGGCGCAGCCGGGCGGGATGTGCATCAGGTTGGGTGGCAGGCCCTTGATCGCGTAGAGCTCCTGGCCCTTCTGGTCGAGGCGCGGGATCGACTCCAGGAGGCCCTTGGTGTACGGGTGGGCGGGGGCCTTGTAGATGTCGCGGACCGGCGCGGACTCGACGATCCGGCCCGCGTACATGACGGCGATCCGGTCGGCGACGTCCGCGACGACGCCGAGGTCGTGGGTGATGAGGATGAGCCCCATGTCGAGCTCGCGCTGCAACTCGGCGAGCAGGTCCATGACCTGGGCCTGGACGGTCACGTCGAGGGCGGTGGTCGGCTCGTCGGCGATGATCAGGGCGGGCTCCAGGGCCAGCGCCATGGCGATCATGATGCGCTGGCGCATACCGCCGGAGAACTGGTGCGGATAGTCGCGCACCCGGTCGGCGGCGGCCGGGATGCGCACCCGGTCCATCAGCTCGATCGCCTTGGCGCGGGCGTCCTTGCGGGACATTCCCCGGTGCACGGTGAACATCTCGCCGAGCTGGTCGCCGACGCTGAGCACGGGGTTGAGGGAGGACAGCGCGTCCTGGAAGATCATCGCCATCTCGGCGCCGCGGACCTTGCGCCGCTCGTCCTCCTTGAGCTTCAGCAGGTCCCGGCCCTGGAAGAGGATCTCGCCGCCGGTGATCCTCCCGGGTGGCATGTCGAGGATGCCCATCACGGCCTGCGCGGTGACGGACTTTCCCGAGCCGGACTCGCCGAGGACGGCAAGCGTCTCGCCCTCGTCCACGCCGTAGTCGACCCCGTTGACGGCCTTGGCGACCCCGTCCCGGGTGCGGAACTCCACGTGCAGATCGCGTACTTCGAGCAGCACGGCCGTCACCTCAGCTTCGGGTCGAGGGCGTCGCGCACCGCGTCGCCGAGCATGATGAACGCGAGCACGGTGATCGCGAGGGCGCCGGCGGGCCACAGCAGCATGTGCGGGGCCGTGCGGATGTAGGCGGAGGCCGAGGAGATGTCGATGCCCCAGCTGACCGTGGGGGGCTTCAGGCCCACACCGAGGTAGGAGAGCGTCGCCTCCAGCGCGATGTAGGTGCCGAGCGCGATGGTGGCGACGACGATGACCGGCGCGACGGCGTTGGGGGTGATGTGCCGCAGCATCAGCCGGGAGTTCGAGGCACCGAGGGCGCGGGCGGCCTGGACGTAGTCGTTCTGCTTGATGGTGATGACGGAGCCGCGCGCGATCCGGGAGATCTGGGGCCAGCCGAGCAGCACCATGAACCCGATGACCGGCCAGATGGTGTTGCTGGTCACCACGGAGAGGAGGACCAGGCCTCCGAGCACGACAGGGATCGCGAAGAAGATGTCGGTGATCCGGGAGAGGACCGAGTCGCCCACTCCGCCGAAGAACCCGGCGAGCCCGCCGAGCACCGAGCCGAGGATCGCGACGCCGAGGGTCGCGCAGACGCCGACGCTGATCGAGACGCGGGTTCCGTACACCACCCGTGTGTAGACGTCGCAGCCCTGCCCGTCGAACCCGAAGGGGTGTCCCGGCTGCGAGCCCTCCTGGGCCTTGGCGAGGTCGCACTTGAGGGGGTTCTGGGTGGCGATCAGCGAGGGCCACAGGGAGATGACGACCAGGAAGAGGATGAGGAGCCCGGAGACGATGAAGACGGGGTTGCGCCGCAGATCGCGCCAGGCGTCGGACCACAGGCTCCTGGGCTTCTCCTGAGGGCCCGTGCCCTCGGGACCGCCGGGCGTCCGCTCCAGGGTGGCGCCCTCGCTCGTGGCGAGGTCCATGGCGCCGCCCGCGCCGGTCGCGGCGATGGCGCCCTCCCGCCGGTACGGCGGCGGCTGCTCAGGCATAGCGGATCCTCGGGTCGAGTACGGCGTAGAGGAGGTCGACGAGCAGGTTGGCGACCAGGAAGACGAGCACGAGGACGGTCACGAAGCCGACCACGGTCTGGGTGTTCTGCCGCACGATCCCCTGGTAGAGCTGGTAGCCGACGCCGTGGATGTTGAAGATCCGCTCGGTGACGATCGCGCCGCCCATGAGCGCGCCGATGTCCGTGCCGATGAAGGTGACCACGGGGATCAGCGAGTTGCGCAGCAGGTGCTTGGTGATCACCCGGTGCCGGGGCAGGCCCTTGGCGACGGCCGTACGGACGTAGTCGGACCTCTTGTTCTCGGCGATGGAGGTCCGGGTGAGCCGGGTGACGTAGGCGAGGGAGACGGAGGCGAGGACCAGTCCGGGCACGATCAGTTCGCCGAAGGTGGCGTCCGGGGAGACCGAAGGTCTGATCCAGCCCCACTCGACACCGAAGAGCAGTTGCAAAAGCAATCCGGTGACGAAGGTCGGGATGGAGATGACGACGAGGGTGAGCAGCAGGACACCGGTGTCGACGGGCCGGCCGCGGCGCAGCCCGGTGACGACGCCCAGCAGGATGCCGATGACGATCTCGAAGAGGATGGCGACGATCGTCAACCGGATGGTGACGGGGAAGGAGGTCGCCATCAGCTCGGTGACCGGCTGCCCGGTGAAGGCGGTGCCGAAGTCGCCGGTGAAGACATTGCCCATGTACGTGAGGTATTGCTGCCACAGCGGCTTGTCGAGGCCGAACTCCTTGCGCAGCTGGGCGGCGGTGGCTGGGTCGCACTGCCGCTCGCCGCACAGCCCCGCGATGGGGTCGCCCATCACGTTCACCATCAGGAAGATCAAGAGCGTGGCGCCGATGAAGACCGGGATCATCTGGAGCAGACGCCGGATCACATACCGTCCCATGAGGGCTCCGGAGGTTGTACGGGGCCCGCGCCCGGGTTCGCTTCAGCAACCCGTCGCTTGCCCCGTGGACGGCTCAGCTGACCTTGATCTCGTTGTAGACGGGCACGCTGAACTGGTTGAGCGCCACGCCCGAGATCCTGTCCGAGTAGCCCGCGCTGCCGTTCTGGTACCAGAGCGGGATGGCGGCCATGTTGTCCCGTACGACCCCTTCGGCCTGCTGGAAGAGCTGGATGGCCTTGGCCTTGTCGGTCTCGGCGTTCGCCTGGTCGACGAGCTTGTCGAAGTCCTTGTTGGACCACTTGCCGTCGTTGGAGGAGGCGTTCGTGTAGTACAGCGGCTGAAGGAAGTTCTGGATCAGCGGGTAGTCCATCTGCCAGCCGGCCCGGAAGGGACCCGGCATCTTGTGCTGCCCGATCTGGTTGCGGAAGTCGGCGAAGGTGCCGACGGGGTTGCCGACGCAGGCCTTGTCGTTGCCCATCGCGTTGTTGATGGAGTTGCAGACGGCGTCGATCCACTCCTTGTGGGAGCCGCTGTCCGCGTTGTACGAGATCTTGATCTGGCCGCCGGGCAGTCCGCCGCCGTCCTGGATCAGCTTCTTCGCCTGCGCGGGGTCGTACCGGCAGGAGGCGCCGCACAGGCCGTCCTGGAAGCCGCCGGCCGCGCCGAGCACCGGTGAGGTCCAGTCGGAGGCCGGGGTGCGGGTCTTCTGGAAGATCGTGCTGGTGATCTGGTCCCGGTTGATCGCCATGGACAGGCCCTTGCGGACGTTCTCCATGCCGCTCTTGTCCCAGGCCTTGTCGTAGAACGGGAAGGCGATGGTCTGGATGATGCCGGCCGGGGTGTTGATGTACCGGCCGCCGAGGTCGCTCTTCACGTTCTTGAGCTGAGCGGCGGGCACGTCGTCGACGAGGTCGAGGTTGCCCGCCATCAGGTCGGTGTAGGCGGTGTTGTTGTCCGTGTAGACCTTCAGGTCCACCCCGCCGTTCTGCGCCTTGTCCGTCCCCGGGTACGCGTCCCACTTCCGCAGGGACATCATCGAGCCCTTGGCGTACGAGTCGACGGTGTAGGGCCCGTTGCCGATCGGCTTCTTCAGCCAGGCCGCGTGGTCGCTGAAGAACGCCTTGGGCAGCGGCGCGAAGGCCACGTAGCCGAGGGTGTCGGGGAACGTCGAGAACTTCTGGTTGAGCTTGACGGTGAAGGTGTGGGCGCCGGTGACCTTCAGTCCCGACAGCGTGTCCGCGCTCTGCGTTCCCGTCTCGGGGTGGACCTTGTCGTAGCCCTCGATGTACCCGAAGAAGTAGGCGTTCTTCTGGTTGTTCTTGAGACTGGCCCCGTAGTTCCAGGCGTCCACGAAGGACTGGGCGGTGACGGGCTCTCCGTTGCTGAACTTCCAGCCGTCCTTGACGGTGATCGTGAAGTTCTGCGAGTCCGAGGTGTCGATCTTCTGCGCCAGCATGTTCTGGGCAGCGCCGGTCCTGGCGTCGTACCGCTTCAGACCCCGGAAGATCATGTCGAGGACCTTGCCGCCCTGCACCTCGTTGGTGTTGGACGGCTCCAGCGGGTTCTGCGGATCTCCCCAGGAGGAACTGAGCACTCCGGACGCGCCGCCACTGCCGCCACCCCCGCCGCCCCCGCCACCGCAGGCGGTCGCCACGAGGGCCACCGCCGCCGCGCCGGCGGCCCATTTGGCGTGCGTCGCTCCACGCATGGAGTGCCTCCCAGAGTGCGCTGCCGCCAGCGCCGCGGCGCTGTTCCATTACCGGCCAATATCAACCGGTAAGGCGCATACCGCACATTCAGCCCACCCGTACGTGGGATCGCACACCCATATGTGTCAGCGCGACATGGGTCAGGCGCGACATGGGTCAGGCGCGACATGCGTCAGGCGCGCGCCACCAACTCCACCTCGAAGCCGTCCGCGTCCTCCAGATACGCGGCGCAGTGCTCCAGGCCGCCCGCGTGCGGATAGCGGTCCGAAAAGAGGGGCGACCAGCCGTGGCTGGGTGCTTCGGCCACAAGCCGGTCGAGTTCGGTGCGGTCCGGCACGTGGAAGGCGAGGTGGTTCAGGCCGGGGCGCAGGCGGTCGTGGGAGTCCGTCCTCAGCGCGGGCGACTGCTCGACGACGAGATAGGTCTCGCCCCGGCGCCAGCTGCGGCCCTGCGGCCACTCCTGGTACGGCTCACAGCCCAGGCGCTCCAGCAGCCATCCCCAGGAGCGGACCGTGCGCTCCAGGTCCGGCACCCACAGTTCGACGTGATGCAGCATCTTCCCCCACCCGGCCCTCGCCCGATCTTTCCCCGCCCGATCTTCCCTCACCCGAAAAAGACGGTTCCCGGCACCGCGGTGGCGGTGCCGGGAACCGGCCGGTCGATCACGGGACGCGTGGTGCTCAGGACGCGTGCACGATGTCCTTCTCCTCGGCGAAGTGGCACGCCGACTCATGCGCCGCAGGCGAGTCCACGCCCATGAACACCTCGGGCACCGCGAGGATCGGGATCTCCACGGAGCACTTGTCCTGGGCCTTCCAGCAGCGGGTGCGGAAGCTGCAGCCGGACGGCGGGTTGGCCGGGGACGGCACGTCACCGGTCAGGATGATCCGCTCGCGGTGCTCACGGGCCTCCGGGTCCGGCACCGGGACGGCCGACAGCAGCGCCTGGGTGTAGGGGTGCGTCGGGTGGTCGTAGATCTGCTCGTCGCTGCCGATCTCCGCCATCTTGCCGAGGTACATGACGCCGACCCGGTCCGAGATGTGCCGGACGATCGACAGGTCGTGCGCGATGAAGAGGTAGGACAGGTTGAACTCGTCCTGGAGCCGCTCCATCAGGTTGATGACCTGCGCCTGCACCGACACGTCCAGCGCCGACACCGGCTCGTCGCAGATGATGATCTCGGGGTTGAGCGCGAGACCACGGGCGATGCCGATGCGCTGACGCTGACCGCCGGAGAACTGGTGCGGGTAGCGGTTGATGTACTCGGGGTTGAGGCCGACCACGTCCAGCAGGTCCTGGACCTTGCGCCGCCGGTCGCCCTTCGGAGCCACCTCGGGGTGGATGTCGAAGGGCTCACCGATGATGTCGCCCACCGTCATGCGGGGGTTGAGCGAGGTGTACGGGTCCTGGAAGACCATCTGGATGTTGCGGCGCACGGCCTTCAGGGCGCGCCCGGACAGCTTGGTGATGTCCTGGCCCTTGTAGAAGATCTCGCCCGCGGTGGCCCGCTCCAGGTTCATCAGGAGCTTGGCCACGGTGGACTTGCCACAGCCGGACTCGCCCACGATGCCCAGCGTCTCACCCTGGTACAGGTCGAACGAGATACCGTCGACGGCCTTCACCGCGCCGATCTGCCGCTTGAACAGGATGCCCTGGGTGAGCGGGAAGTGCTTCTTCAGGTTGCGCACCTGCAGGATCGGCTCGCCACGGTCGACGGGCGCCTCGATCGCCGCGACCGCCTCCGCCTCGGAGTGGGCGTCGACGACCTCCACGTCGGAGACGTTCGGGGTGGCCTCCTGCTCGTCGTTCTTGCTGAGCTCAGCCATGGATCGTCTCCTTCCAGAAGTGGCAGGCCGAACCGCGGCCGACCAGCTCGGTGCCGTCCTGCTCGCTGACCGGGAGCAGCGCCGGGACGTCCGTACGGCAGATGTCCTGGGCCTTGGGGCAGCGCGGGTTGAAGGCGCAACCGGTCGGGATGCGCAGCAGGTTGGGCGGCAGACCCTTGATCGCGTACAGCTCCTGGCCCTTCTGGTCCAGGCGCGGGATCGAGTCCAGCAGACCCCGCGTGTACGGGTGCGCGGGGCGCTTGTACAGCTCGTGGACCGGGGCACGCTCCACGATCCGGCCCGCGTACATCACGGCGATCTTGTCCGCGACGTCGGCGACGACGCCGAGGTCGTGGGTGATCAGGATCAGGCCCATGTTGTACTCGCGCTGAAGGTCCGCGAGCAGGTCCATGACCTGGGCCTGGACCGTCACGTCGAGCGCCGTGGTGGGCTCGTCCGCGATGATCAGGTCCGGCTCCAGGGCCAGCGCCATCGCGATCATGATGCGCTGGCGCATACCGCCCGAGAACTGGTGCGGGTAGTCGTTCACGCGGGCCGCGGAGGCCGGGATCTTCACCCGGTCCATCAGCTCGATCGCCTTGGCCTTGGCCTCCTTCTTGGAGAGGCCCTGGTGCACCCGGAACATCTCGCCGAGCTGGTAGCCGACGGACAGGACCGGGTTGAGCGAGCTGAGCGCGTCCTGGAAGATCATGGCGATCTTCTGGCCGCGGATCTTGCGGCGCTCCTCGCCGGACATCTTGAGCATGTCCTGGCCGCGGAAGAGGATCTCACCCTGCGGGATCCTCGCCGGCGGCATGTCGAGGATGCCCATGATCGCCTGCGCGGTCACGGACTTGCCGGAGCCGGACTCGCCGAGCACGGCGAGCGTCTCGCCCGCACTGACGCTGTAGTTGACACCGTTGACCGCCTTGGCCACGCCCTCGCGGGTGTGGAACTCGACGTGCAGGTCACGCACTTCGAGCAGCGGCCCGTCGTCGGTGCCGCCCTTACGCGGGGCGGGCACCGGGACGGAGTCTTCGATGATGGTCACGTACGCCTCCCTCAGCGCAGCTTCGGGTCGAGGGCGTTACGGACGGCCTCACCGAGCATGATGAACGCCAGCACCGTGATGCTGAGCATGATCGACGGATAGAGCATGATCCACTGCGCCACGCGGATCTGGTTGCCGCCGTCCGAGATGTCGTTGCCCCAGGACACGCCGTTGAGGCCGAGGCCCAGGAAGGACAGGGTCGCCTCGGCGGAGATGTAGACGCCGAGCGAGATGGTGGAGACGACGATCACGGGGGCGAGGGTGTTCGGCAGGATGTGCCGGAACATGATCCGCGGGGTGCTCGCGCCCAGGGCCTTGGCCGCGTGTACGTAGTCGGCCTGCTTCGTGGTGATCACCGCGCCGCGCATCACACGGGCGATCTGCGTCCAGCCGAAGGCGGCCAGCGCGCCGATGACGACCCAGGTCGTGCGGTCCGGGAAGGAGGTCAGCACGACCATGGTGGCGAGCAGGAACGGGATGCCGAAGAAGACGTCCGTCAGACGCGACAGGATCGAGTCGACGATGCCGCCGAAGTATCCGGCGATCATGCCCATCAGGCCACCCACGACCGTCACCGCGAGGGTGGTGCCGAAGCCCACGGCCACGGAGGCCCGGGTGCCGTAGATGGTGCGGGCGTAGACGCTGCGGCCCTGCTGGTCGTAGCCCAGCCAGTCCGCGGAGAACACATGGCCCAGCTTCGGCTTCTGCAGGAAGTGCTTGGCCAGGTCGCCCTTGATCGGGTCGGTGTCGGTGAACAGCCCCGGGAAGAAGGTGATGGTCAGCAGCAGCACGATCAGCACCGCCGAGACACCGAAGATCCAGCTGTGCCGGAGGTCGTTCCAGGCGTCGCCCCACAGGCTGCGGGACTTCTCCGGCTTGGTCACGGGGACCGCCACCGGAGTGGCCTCGCCCTCGGTCGCCACCGCCGTCTGAACGTCGGTCTTGGTCACGTCAGGCATAGCGAATCCTCGGGTCCAGGACCGCGTACAGCAGGTCGACGAGCAGGCTGGCGAGGAGGTAGACCAGCACCAGGATGGTCACCAGGCCGACGAGCGTGGTGCCTTCACGCCGCACGATGGACTGGTAGATCGTGCCGCCGATGCCCTGGATGTTGAACAGGCCCTCGGTGACGACGGCTCCGCCCATCAGCGCGCCGATGTCGGTGCCCAGGTAGGTGATCACGGGGATCAGCGAGTTGCGCATGAGGTGGACGCCCACCACACGACGCCGGGGCAGGCCCTTGGCGACGGCGGTACGGATGTAGTCGGCGCGCAGGTTCTCGGCGACCGACGTACGGGTGAGCCGGGTCACATAGGCCAGCGAGGCGGTCGCGAGGACGAACGCCGGCATCAGCAACTCGTTGAAGTTCGTGGAGTCGTTCACGTTCGGCGGCAGCCAGTTGAGCTGGAAGGCGAAGACGACCTTCAGGATGAAGCCGAGAACGAACACCGGAACGGAGATCAGCAGCAGCGAGACCAGCAGGATCGCGTTGTCCGCGAACCGCCCGGCACGCAGGCCCGCCCAGATGCCCAGGGCCATGCCCAGGACCAACTCGATGGCGAAGGCCAGCCCGCCAAGACGGAGGGTCACCGGGAACGCCTCGCCGAGCACGTCCGTGACGGGGCGGCCGCTCGCGATCTGCGTGCCGAAGTCGAAGTGAAGGATCATGTCCTTCATGTAGTGGTAGTACTGCACCAGGATCGGCTGGTCCAGGCCGTACTGATGTCTCAGTGAGGCGATGACGGCAGGGCTTCCGCCCTTGTCGCCGAACAGGCCTCGCACGGGGTCGCCGGGCAGGGCGTAGACCATGAGAAAGATCAGCAGGGTTGTCCCGATGAAGACCGGGATCATCTGGAGCAGTCGTCGTGCGACGTAGCGCCCCATCGTGCCTCCATGTAGTTACTACGACGACAGCCGACGGGCCCTTTCCCCGCGCACCCCTGAACGATGCGCGTGGAAAGGGCCCCCCGGCCGCTGCCGTCCCCCCGGGCGCGGCGCACGAGGCGGCGCCGCACCCGGGATCACGGGCTGATTGCGGTTACTTCTTGACCTGAACGCCGGTCAGGATCGGGTCGCCGTCCTGGGCGTACGCGACGCCGGTGACCTTGTCCGAGTAGCCCGCGTTGACCTTGTAGTACCAGAGCGGAATGCTCGGCATGTAGTTGACGAGCTCCTTCTCGATGTCCTGGTACTTCTTCTCCGAGTCCGCGAGCGAGCTGGCGGTGTCGGCCGCGGCGATGTCGGCGTCGATCTTCTTGTTCGAGAAGCCGCTCTGGTTGCCGTCCGACTTGCTGCCGTACAGGTCACGGATGAAGTTGGCGTTCATCGGGAAGTCGAGCACCCAGCCACTGCGGTACATGGACTTGACCTGCTGGGCGTCACGCGCGTTGAGGTCGGCCTGGAAGTCGGCCTTGGAGTCACCCGCGCACTTGACGCCGGTGGCGTTGGTGATCGAGTTGCAGACCGCCTCCACCCACTCCTTGTGGCCGCCGTCCGCGTTGTACTGGATGGTGATGGCGTTGCCCGGGACGCCGCCGCCGTCCTTGATGAGCTGCTTGGCCTTGGTCGGGTTGTACGTGAAGACGTCGCCGCCGGCGTTGGGCTCGTAGCCGAGGACGCCCTTCGCGACCCAGCCGGTGGCGGGCTCGCGGGTGCCCTGGAGCACCGTCTTGGTGATGGTGGCGCGGTCGATCGCCATCGACAGGCCCTGCAGGACCTTCGGGTCGATGTTCTTCCACTGCTTGGTGTAGAAGGCCGGCGCGATGGTCTGGATCGCCGAGTACGCCTTGTCCACCGCGCGGCTGCCGAGGTCCGACTTGTAGACCGGCAGGTCCTTCGGGGCGATCTGACGCAGGACGTCGACGTTGCCCGACTTCAGGTCCTCGTAGGCCGTCTCCAGGTTGGTGTAGTTCTTGAAGAGCACACCACCGTTCTTGGCCTTGTCCGGACCCTGGTAGCCGTCGAACTTGGCGACCTCGATCTGCTTCTTGTGCGCCCAGCTGACGAACTTGTACGGGCCGTTGCCGATCGGGTGCTCGCCCGCGGCCTTCGGGTCCTTGTAGAAGGACTCGGGCAGCGGCGAGAAGACCTCGTAGCCGAGCTTGTAGACGTAGTAGGGGATCGCCTTGGTCAGCGTGATCGTGAAGGTGCTGTCGTCGACGACCTTCAGACCGGACATCGTCGTGGCCTTCGGCTTCCCCTTCGCCGGGGCGACGTCGTCGTAGCCCGCGATGTCGGAGAACCAGAAGCTGTTGGTCTGCTTGTTCGCCGGGGCGGCAGCCCAGTTCCACGCCTTGACGTAGGACGTGGCGGTCACCGGGGTGCCGTCGTGGAACTTCCAGCCCGACTTCAGCTTGACCGTGAAGGTCTTGTTGTCCTTCGTGTCCACCGACTGCGCGTTCACGTAGACGATGTTGCCCTTGTCGTCGTAGCTCACGAGCTGCGAGAAGAGCGACTTGATGACAATGCTGCCGTTGGACTCCATGGTGTTGGCCGGCTGCAGCGGGTTCTGCGGCTCGCCCACCTCGACCGAGAACTTACCGGCCGGGTCGACGGCGGCCTTGCTGTCGCTGCCCTTGTCGCCACCGCCACCACCACAGGCGGTCGCTCCCAGCGCCACAACCGCGGCTATCGCGACCCACTTGGCGCTCTTGGCACCGCGCATGGGTTCCTCCTCATGAGTCCATTGGTTCACCGCAAAAGGGAGCACTAGTCACATTGCCGACACTTGGGACGGAGAAAGTGCTGGTGCCCCCTGCGCTCGCAAGCCGACGCCACCTGAAGGCGTATGGCCCGTTGATCCGAGCTCTACGCGCCTAACTATCTGCCATGGGCCAGACCCCGACCACACTCACAAGGTCTCGGTTCGATCACACCTGTCGCCTACTTCTTCCAAAATCCGGACAAAGGGTTTGCTGAAAGATCCCTGCGAAACGGACTTGTTACACATCTATCGGTCTCGACCGTCCGCATTGCGGACGGTCGGAGCGAAAAAAGGGGTTGCGGCTATCGTGGCCGTCATGTGGGGGTGCCATCGGCGTGCCCACCCACCCCGGACCGGCGGAGGCAACTGCCCCTCTGCGCGGTCAACGGGCTTCCACGACAAGGCCGTTCGCTGATCAAGCGAGTGCGTCCCCGACGGTGTGATCACGGCACCAAGACGCGCCGTGCGGCCGGGACCCACGTGATTGCAGGGTAGTGGGAACCGGCCAATTTGGAGGACTACTCCTCCGTAATGAAGGGTTTTCCCTACCCTCCCCTCGCTCTCCGCCCTATCGCAGCCCCGTACCGCGGCGCAAACCGCGCGTCGCGCTCGGCGCGCCCCCCAACGCGTCGGGCACCCCGCGAATGCGAGGTGCCCGAAATCACTGCGGAACGGCCGAGGTCAGCCGTGCTTGGCGCGGCTGGCGCTGCGACCGCGCTCCTTCTGGTCGAGGACGACCTTGCGGATGCGCACGGCCTCCGGGGTCACCTCGACGCACTCGTCGTCGCGGCAGAACTCGAGGGACTGCTCCAGGGAGAGCTTGCGCGGCGGCACGATCGCCTCGAACGAGTCGGCGGCGGCCGAGCGCATGTTGGTGAGCTTCTTCTCCTTGGTGATGTTCACGTCCATGTCGTCGGCACGCGAGTTCTCGCCGACGATCATGCCCTCGTACACCTCGGTGCCGGGGTCGGTGAACAGCACACCGCGCTCCTGGAGGTTCGTCATCGCGAACGCGGTGACGGCGCCGGAGCGGTCGGCGACCAGCGAACCGTTGTTACGGGTCGTGAGCGTGCCGAACCACGGCTCGTGGCCCTCGTGGATGGAGTGGGCGATGCCCGTGCCGCGCGTACCGGTCAGGAACTCGGTCCGGAAGCCGATGAGGCCGCGGGAGGGAACGACGAACTCCAGGCGGACCCAGCCCGAGCCATGGTTCGACATGTTGTCCATGCGGCCCTTGCGGACGCCCATGAGCTGCGTGACCGCGCCCATGTGCTCCTCGGGCACGTCGATCGTCATGCGCTCGACCGGCTCGTGGACCTTGCCGTCGATCATCTGGGTGACCACCTGCGGCTTGCCGATGGTCAGCTCGAAGCCCTCGCGGCGCATCTGCTCGACCAGAATGGCGAGCGCGAGCTCACCACGGCCCTGGACCTCCCAGGCGTCCGGACGCTCGGTGTCCAGCACCCGCAGCGAGACGTTACCGACCAGCTCGCGGTCGAGACGGTCCTTGACCTGGCGGGCGGTGACCTTGCGGTCCTTGACCGCGGCCTTGGCGGTGGCGCCCTTGCCGGTGCCGCCGCGGCCGACCAGCGGCGAGGTGTTCGTACCGATGGTCATCGAGATGGCCGGCTCGTCGACCGTGATCAGCGGCAGCGCGATCGGGTTCTCGGGGTCGGCAAGCGTCTCGCCGATCATGATGTCCGGGATACCGGCGACCGCGCAGATGTCACCCGGGCCCGCCTTCTCGGCCGGCTTGCGGGTGAGCGCCTCGGTCATCAGCAGCTCGGTGATGCGCACGTTGGACATCGAGCCGTCGCGCTTGATCCACGTGACGGTCTGGCCCTTGCGCAGCTCGCCCTGCTCGACGCGGAGCAGCGCGATACGGCCGAGGAAGTTGTCAGCGTCCAGGTTGGTGACGTGCGCCTGGAGCGGGGCGGACTCGTCGTAGGACGGGGCCGGGACGGACTCCAGGATCGTGGTGAAGAACGGCTCCAGGTTGTCGCTGTCCTGCGGGACCGTGCCATTCTCCGGCTTGGTCAGGGAGGCGACGCCGTCACGCGCACACGCGTAGACGATCGGGAACTCGATCTGGTCCTCGTCGGCGTCCAGGTCGAGGAAGAGGTCGTACGCCTCGTTCACGACCTCGTCGATGCGCGAGTCGGGACGGTCCGTCTTGTTGATGCACAGGATGACGGGCAGGCGGGCCTGCAGCGCCTTGCGCAGCACGAAGCGGGTCTGCGGCAGCGGACCCTCGGAGGCGTCCACGAGGAGGACGACCGCGTCCACCATCGACAGACCGCGCTCGACCTCGCCACCGAAGTCGGCGTGGCCCGGGGTGTCGATGATGTTGATGGTGATGACCTCACCACCATCCTTCGGGTGGTACTTCACGGCCGTGTTCTTGGCCAGGATCGTGATGCCCTTCTCACGCTCCAGGTCGTTCGAGTCCATCATGCGGTCGTCAAGCGACTCGGCGGCGTGCGCGGCGAAGGCACCGGCCTGCTTGAGCATGGCATCGACCAGGGTGGTCTTGCCATGGTCGACGTGGGCGACGATGGCGACGTTGCGGATGTCGTGGCGCGTGGCCATATTGAGGCGCTTCTCCCGGAGTGAGTGGACGGCCTGCGCGTACGTCAGTGCTACGCGGACCCTGCCGGGCTGGACACGCCACGGCCTTACCCCATGGTACGTGGCCTTGACGGGCACGGCCTCCGCGGGCTAGTCCGCGGAGGCCGTGGGCGACCTTGCTCGCCCTTCTTACGTGCCCTTCTTACTTGTCCTTCTTTGTTGCCGTTCCCCCCTGCACGCCCTTCTTCAGGAAGCCCATGTCCTCGTAGAGGGGGGTCTGGAATCCGAAGGAACCGGCGTTGGCGAGGTTCAGGCGGGTGGCTGTGAGCTGGGGGCGCTGATAGAGGGGAATCGATCCGGCGGCGGCCCAGATCCGGGCGTCGGCCTTGCGGACCAGGGAACGCGACTCGTCCTCGTCCAGCGTCGCGATGGCCTGGTCGAAGAGCTGGTCGACCTGGTCGGTTCCGACCCTGGTGTAGTTCTGCTCGACGGCGAGGGAGCCGTCGGCTGCCGGGACCGGCTTCGCGTAGATCGGGCGGGCGTCGGTGGCGGGGAAGGCCGAGGCGGGCCAGGAGTACAGCGCCAGGTCGTACTGGCCTGAAGCGATGTGGTCCTTGAAATAGCTGTCGTCCGGCACCTTGGTCGTCTCGGTCCGGATGCCGATGCGCTCCAGCATCCGGGAGATCTGGTCGGCGACCGTGCGCAGCGAGTCCGAACCGGGACCCGAGGGCAGGACGAAGCGCAGCGTCAGCGCCTTGCCGTCCTTGGCGAGCGCGCCGGCCGCGGCGCCCGCCGGGGCGGCCGTGCCCTTGGGCGCGTAGGCGCCCGGCGCTCCGCCCTGCCGGTTGTCCTTGGGGGCGTACTGCCTGCCGTCCAGGTGCTTGTCGGCCTGGTCGTCCGCGTGCTGCTTCCCCTGCTTATCGGCGTGGTCCTTCGGGTCCTTCTTGTCCCGGCCGGCTTCGCCGTTCTTGTCGTCCTCGCCGACGATGAACGTCCCGTCGTCCGCGTCGGCGTCGGAGTCCGCCTTCTTGCCCTCGGGCCCGGCCGCCTTGTCCTTGTCCTTCTTCTGCTGCTGCTCGTTCACCGGTCCCCCGGGCACCCATCCGGCATCCGCCAGCAGCGCCTGCGCCTCCTTGGTGTCCTGACCGCCGAGCGCGCCGCTGTTGTCGGCGTAGGCCGGCTGGCCGGAGAGCGCGAGATGGCTGCCGACCGGGACGGCGGGCAGGCCCAGCGGGCCCAGGACGGCCTTGGCGAGTTCGTCGCGGTTGATGGCGCGGGCGACGGCGCGACGGACGCGCTCGTCGGCGAGCGGGCCCTCGGAGCCGTTCAGGGCCAGCTGGGTGTAGGCGGGCTCGAGGGACTTGCGGACCACGAAGTCGCGCAGGGCCGTCTGCTGACGGGCGTACGTCGCGATCACCGCGCTCTGCTCCTTGCGGGCCTTGGTCTCGTCGGACGCGACCCCCGGACCCTGCGGCGGGGTGGTCCCCTTGTCGCGGGCGGCGAGCGTGATCCGGCCCGCCTCTTCGGGGTCGATCTCGGCCAGGTCGACCTTGTCGGCGGCGAGCGCCTCGGCCCGCTTGTCGCGCGGGACGGCGACCAGCGCGATCTCGGAGAGCTTGGCGGGGCGGCCCCACCAGTGCGGGTTGCGGGTGAGGAGGACCTGGCCGTCCTTGTGGTCGATCTTCTGGAGGGTGAACGGGCCCGCGGTGGCCTGGAGCTTGGTGCGCGCCCCGTCGTTGAAGGCGTCCGCGGTGCCCATCACGTCCTTGGGGTACAGCGGTGAGAAGAGCGACTTCCAGTCGGCGTAGGGGCGGCTGAAGGTGACGCGGACCTCCAGGTTGTTCTTGCCCTGCTCGATCTTCTCGATGCGGTCGTAGCCGGCGTTGCGGGCCGTCCAGTACGCGCTGTCCTTGCCGGACAGGGCACGCCACTGGGCGGCGAAGTCGGCGGCGCCGATCTCGCGGCCGTCGCTCCAGACGGCCTGCTGGTTGAGCTTGTAGAGGACGACCTGCTTGGGCTCGCTCTCGACGATCTTGGCCGATTCGAGGTAGTCGGGGTTGAGCTGGGGGATGCCGTTGGAGTCGAGGCGGTACAGGGACGGCAGTACGGCGCCGGCGATCCGGGAGGTGCCGGCGTCGGCGTCCGCCTGGAAGGTGTTGAGGGTCTGCGGTACGGCGTCCACCGCCCACCGGAGGGTGCCGCCGTCCTCGATGCGGTCGCGGGTCGCGGGCGCGATGTCCTGCGCGGCGACGGGCTTGGCGACCTCCTCGTCCGCGCTGCACGCGGTGAGGGCGGGTACCGCGAGTGCGCCCGCGGTGAGGAACGCGACCGAGCGCATCACCGCGCGCAGTCCGACGCCGTCGTGGGACATCTCTGATACCTCCAGGACAAGCCGCTCCGCGGGCGAACAGGGTTTCTGATCATGTTTGGCGGTATATTTACCGATATAAGGAGTTGATCAGATCTACGGACCCACTGAAGAGGAAAGGGTTCGCCTGCCGGTGGCGACACGCGAGGAGCGAGAGCAAGCACACCCGTGCGGCGTAACGCCGGCCGACTCGATTCAGCCCGTCCGGCGTTTGAGGACGAGACCGTTCAAGCCGAAGCGGGGGTCTGGGGGCGCAACCCCCAGGGGACGGCGCCCCCAGCGCACGCCCGCCAATTGGTGCACGTCCCTTCACACCGGCAGGTGTGACGCGCAACACTCGCAGGCGCATGAACGTTGCCACCCAGGGCCCAGACGGCCCACGGAAGTGAGGTCACGTCATGTCCGTGCAAGACGACCTGATGTCAGTGCAGCGCTGCCTCGAAGACCTGAACCGGTCGGTGGGCCGCCTGGAACAGCAAATCGGCAGCGGCGGGCTCGAGATGCGCCGCGTCCGTGCCGACGCCGACCATCTGCGCGAGAGCGTCGCGCTGCTGCGCGAGACGGCCCACGGCGTCACCTCGCCGCGGCGCCCCGATCTCGTGGCCATCCCCGACACTCCGTACGACAACGCCTTGTGGACGGACTCGGACGACGAGGGTCTCGGCGCCCGCGACCGGCACGCCCCCTGACCCGACCCCGACCGGAGCTCTCCCTTGACCACTGGTACGGAACCACATCCGAACAGCGGCGGCGTACGGACCGGTACGCGCGCCGCGATCACCGCCCCGCATCTGCGCACCGACCGCTGGTGGCTGGCGCCCGCCGTCACCGCGGTCGGGCTGCTGGCCTTCGTGGTGTACTCGACCTGGCGCGCGTTCGCGGACACGAACTACTACTCGGCGCCGTACGTCTCGCCGTTCTACTCGCCCTGTCTGGCCGAGCGGTGCCGGACGATGCACGCGGGCCCGAACGCGGACCTCTTCGGGAGCTGGTGGGGCATCTCCCCCGCCATCATCATCCTGATCTTCCCGCTCGGCTTCAGGCTGACCTGCTACTACTACCGCAAGGCCTACTACCGCGGCTTCTGGCTGTCGCCCCCGGCCTGCGCGGTGGCGGAACCGCACAAGAAGTACACCGGCGAGACCCGCTTCCCGCTCATCCTGCAGAACATCCACCGGTACTTCTTCTACGCCGCGATCGTCGTCGCCGGGATCCTGACCTACGACACCGTGCTCTCCTTCCGCGACGAGCACTACCGCTGGGGCCACATGGGCCTGGGCACCCTGGTCTTCCTGCTCAACATCACGCTGATCTGGGCGTACACCCTGTCCTGCCACTCCTGCCGGCACATCGTCGGCGGCAAGCTCAAGCACTTCTCCAAACATCCCGTGCGGTACCGGATGTGGCAGTGGGTCGGGAAGCTGAACGCCCGTCACATGCTGCTCGCGTGGGCGTCGCTGATCAGCGTGGCGCTCGCCGACTTCTACGTGTATCTGCTCGCGTCCGGCGCCTTCGACGATCCGCGCTTCTTCTAGATGAGTGGGGCCTTCTGATGTCCGTGGTCGACCGGCAGGAGTGGGACGTCGTCGTGGTCGGTGCCGGGGGCGCCGGACTGCGCGCCGCCATCGAGGCGCGCGAACGAGGCGCCCGTACGGCCGTGATCTGCAAGTCGCTGTTCGGCAAGGCGCACACGGTGATGGCCGAAGGCGGCATCGCGGCGGCCATGGCCAACGCCAACGAGCACGACAACTGGCAGGTCCATTTTCGCGACACCATGCGGGGCGGCAAGTTCCTCAACCAGTGGCGGATGGCCGAACTGCACGCGCAGGAGGCCCCGGACCGGGTGTGGGAGCTGGAGACCTGGGGCGCCCTCTTCGACCGTACGAAGGACGGGCGGATCTCGCAGCGCAACTTCGGCGGCCACGAGTACCCACGGCTCGCACACGTCGGCGACCGGACCGGGCTCGAGCTCATCCGGACTCTCCAGCAGAAGATCGTGTCGCTCCAGCAGGAGGACATGAAGGAGACGGGCGAGTACGAGAGCCGGCTGAAGGTGTATCAGGAGTGCACCGTCACAAGGGTGCTGAAGGACGGCAGTCGCGTCTCCGGGGCGTTCTGCTACGAGCGCGAGTCCGGGCGCTTCTTCGTGCTCGAAGCTCCCTCCGTCGTCATCGCCACCGGCGGTATCGGCAAGTCGTTCAAGGTGACGTCGAACTCGTGGGAGTACACGGGCGACGGACACGCCCTCGCGCTGCTCGCCGGAGCGCCGCTGCTCAACATGGAATTCGTGCAGTTCCATCCGACGGGCATGGTCTGGCCACCGTCGGTGAAGGGGATCCTGGTCACCGAGTCGGTGCGCGGGGACGGCGGGGTGCTCAGGAACTCCGAGGGCAAGCGGTTCATGTTCGAGTACATCCCGGACGTCTTCAAGGAGAAGTACGCGCAGTCCGAGGAGGAGGGCGACCGCTGGTACGAGGACCCGGACCACAACCGGCGTCCCCCGGAGCTGCTGCCGCGTGACGAGGTCGCCCGCGCCATCAACTCCGAGGTGAAGGCGGGTCGCGGGTCACCGCACGGCGGGGTCTTCCTCGATGTGTCGACCCGGATGCCCGCCGAGGTGATCAGGCGCCGGCTGCCCTCCATGTACCACCAGTTCAAGGAGCTCGCGGACGTCGACATCACGGCGGAGGCGATGGAGGTCGGGCCCACCTGTCACTACGTGATGGGCGGCATCGCGGTCGAGTCGGACTCGGCCGCCGCGCGCGGCGTACCGGGGCTGTTCGCCGCCGGTGAGGTCGCGGGCGGCATGCACGGTTCCAACCGGCTCGGCGGCAACTCCCTCTCCGACCTGCTGGTCTTCGGGCGACGGGCGGGACTGCACGCCGCCGAGTACGCCGCCGACCTGGCCGGGGACCGCCCGCCCGTGGACGACATCCAGATCGACACGGCGGCGGCCGAGGCCCTGCGGCCCTTCTCGGCCGAGGGTCCGGAGCCCGGTACGGAGAGCGGACGCCCGCCCGAGAACCCCTACACCCTCCACCAGGAACTCCAGCAGACCATGAACGACCTGGTCGGCATCATCCGCCGCGAGGCCGAGATGGAACAGGCCCTGGAGAAACTCGCGGAGCTGCGGGTACGGGCACGGCGGGCCGGAGTCGAGGGCCACCGGCAGTTCAACCCCGGCTGGCACCTCGCCCTCGACCTGCGCAACATGCTCCTGGTCAGCGAGTGCGTGGCCCGCGCCGCCCTGGAGCGCACGGAGTCACGCGGCGGCCACACCCGCGAGGACCATCCGACGATGGAGCGGACCTGGCGTCGCGTCAACCTCCTGTGTCAACTCACGGATCCCACGGGCGGGTTGGCGGCCACCGACCCGGTGCACGGCCAGATCGACCTCAGCCGCGAGAGCACCGAACCCATTCGTCCCGACCTGCTCGCCCTCTTCGAGAAGGAGGAGCTGGTCAAGTACCTCGCCGAAGAGGAGCTCTACGAGTGAGCAGCTACGAGGCCCGCTTCAAGGTGTGGCGCGGGGATGCGAAGGGCGGCGGCCTGGAGGACTTCGCGGTCGAGGTCAACGACGGTGAGGTGGTGCTGGACATCATCCACCGGCTCCAGGCGACCCAGGCCCCGGACCTGGCCGTCCGCTGGAACTGCAAGGCGGGCAAGTGCGGTTCGTGCTCGGCGGAGATCAACGGGCGCCCCCGGCTGATGTGCATGACGCGCATGTCGGTGTTCACGCGGGAGGAGACGATCACCGTCACACCGCTGCGCGCCTTCCCGGTCGTAAGGGATCTCGTCACGGACGTCGGCTTCAACTACGCGAAGGCGCGGCAGGTCCCCGCGTTCGTCCCCCCGGCCGGTCTCGGCCCCGGCGAGTACCGCATGCAGCAGGAGGACGTGGACCGCTCGCAGGAGTTCCGCAAGTGCATCGAGTGCTTCCTGTGCCAGGACACCTGCCATGTCGTGCGCGATCACGAGGAGAACAAAGCGGCGTTCGCGGGCCCGCGCTTCCTGATGCGCGTCGCCGAACTGGACATGCACCCGCTGGACTCGGCCGCCGACACCGGCCTGGACCGCAAGCGCACCGCCCAGGACGAACACGGCCTCGGCTACTGCAACATCACCAAGTGCTGCACGGAGGTCTGCCCCGAGGGCATCAAGATCACGGACAACGCCCTGATCCCCCTGAAGGAACGGGCGGTCGACCGCAAGTACGACCCGCTGGTGTGGCTGGGGTCGAAGATCAGGAGGCGGGATTCGTCGTCGTAGGAGCGGTGGGGCCGCGGCGGCGGTCTCGGGTCGCCCGGTACATCAGGGCGGCCCCGGTGATCAGGCCCGCGCCGCTCACGACGGCGACGGCGAACTGGAGGAAGCCGGGGCCTGGGAAGGCCAGACTCAGCGACTCGAGGGCGAGAGCCGCCGTCAGCACCAGCGCGCCCTGGCCCCACAGGCGGCGCCGGACGACGGGGCGACGCTCCCAGCCCGGCACCCGGCCGCCGCGCACGGCGACGATCCCGACGGCCGCCGCGAGTCCGAGGACCACGCCCTCGCCGAGGCCTGCGGCGAAGAGCCAGGGCCCTGTCATCGGCGTTCGGGGGCGTCGGCGCGACCGGGACTCCGGGAGGCTATCTGGAGCACGAGCCCCGCGATGAACAGGGCCATACCGGTCATCGCGAAGGGCGCCATGCCGAGGTCGGGCCCTCGGAACGGGCCGATGAACAAGTACAGGGACATCCCGACGGCCCCCACCACCGAGCCGTACCCCCACAGCTTCGGCCGGAAGACACGGGGGCGCAGCCAGGGCGGCACCCAGCCCGTGACGATCCCGGCGATCCCCATCAGCGCCGCGCCGGTCATGGCCAGCGCGGCGAAGGCCACCAGATACAGGTGCACGGGCTTCCCCCTCCCCCAGAGCGCGCCGAACCGGCGCGCGCCCTCAGATCATGGCACGGGGTTCTCCAGCAGCGTGAGGGTCTGCCCGATGCTGTGTTCCGCGATCGCCCGCATGAACTCCGGATCCGGGAAGTCGCCGTCGAGGAGCCGGAGCGGGCCCGCGACCAGTGAGAGGTGCATGGCCAGGCGGTAGAGGCGCAGCCGGTCCTCGTCGAGGCCGTCGGCGCGCAGTGCTGCGTAGGCGTCGTAGCCGTGGTGGAAGCGCTGTCGCAGGAAGACGTGCTCCCACTCGGCGTCGAAGTAGAGCAGGCCCTCGATGTCGATGAGGACGGGGTGGCCGTGCTCGTCCACGAGCACGTGGTCCGGGCCGAGTTCGCCATGGACCAGGCCGACGCGGCTGCGCGGGCGGACCCTCTCGGCGAGGGTGTGCAGACGGTCGTGCAGGGCCTCGCGTACGGCGGCGATCCGGGGGTCGCGTGCGCTGGCCTCCGCCAGGTCGGCCAGCGCCCGTTCGAGGACGACCTGCTCGCACGAACCGCCGTGCGCGCTGCCGCCGTTGTCGACGACGGCGACCTTTCCGTGGCGTGGTGCGGGGTGGGCGTGCAGGGTGCGCAGGGCCTCGGCCAGTTCCCGCAGGGGCCCCGCGGCGGCCTCGGGGTCGCGGTGCAGCAGGTCCTCCAGGCTGCCGCCGCGTATGTCCTCCACCACGGCAACGTCCGAGGGCACGCGCGTGTGTGTGCGGTCGGCGAACAGCAGGCGGGGGGTGCGGATGCCGAGGGCGGTGAGTCTGTCGTACGCGGCGGTGAAGAGGTCGAGCCCGGAGGCGTGCGAGAAGGAGTCTCGGGGGTCCGCCGGCTCCGCGTCCCAGTAGTCCTCGGCCGGGTCCCAGACATAGGCGACCGCGCTGGAGCCGTCGTCGAGGAGGAGCCGGTAGACACCCTTCTTGCTGCCGCCGCGCAGACGGGTGACAGCGGTGAGCGTCCGGGCCGGGCCGAGGGCGGCACGGGCGAGGGGCGCCAGCTCGTCCCTCGTGAGCGGTCTGCGGGTGACCGTCACCGGACCCAGCCTTCCTCGTACGCCGTCCAGTCCTTCTCCCGGGCGGCGAAGTCCACGTACAGGGCGACGCCGAAGTGTTCCCGGGTGCGGTCGGTGCGGGAGAGACCGAGGCGGGCGCCGCGGACGGCCGCCGCGACCGTCTCGGCGGAGCCGTGGTGGTCCATGTTGTCCTCGTAGTAGAAGGGCAGCCCCATCAGCAGGTCGGTCGATTTCGGGGTGACTTCGAGAGCAAGGGAGGTCTGCTCGGCGACGTAACCCCCGTACAGGCTCTCCAGCGGAAGCGCCGTGTCGTACGACATCACGGCGATCTGGTCGACCCGGCGGGCGACCTGCCCGAAGAACGACTGGGACCACCACTTGGGGTGTGCCGTGAAGGCGCCCGCGACGGAGTGGAGGTTCGGGAGCGGGTCGATCTGGTGGGCGGCGACGGAGAGCTGGGCGTCGTGGGCCCGGGTGACGCGGCGCAGATCATCGAGCAGGGAAAGGTAGTTCGAGTCGCCGGAGTGCAGGGGCTCCAGGTCGAAGTGGGCGCCCTCGAAACCGGCGTCGAGGATCTGTCCGGCGGAGCGGACGACGGCGGCCCGGGTGGCCGCCCGTTCCAGGCGCATCCCGACCTCCCCCTCGGTGGCGAGCACGTCGCCGAGCCAGGCCTGGACGCGGACGCCGGGCAGTTCGCGGTGCACGGCCTCGACCAGCCAACGCGCCTTCGGGTACGCCGACTCGGGCAGGGTCCCGTCGTGCTCCAGCGGTCCCGCGTGCACGTACAGATCCCGGATCCCGGTCGTCCGCAGCCGCTCCGCGAGCGCCTTGACGTCCGCGTCCTTCTTCCGGCCGTCCACCCAGGCGTGGCCCATCCAGAGGGCGTCACGGTTCCTGGTCCAGGTACCGGAGCCCGGGTCTCCGGCGTAGTTGACCCGCAGGGCGGTGCCCACGGCGAGCAGGGAGAGCACCGACACCAGAACGAGCGCGAGCGCGACCCGTTTGGGCCAGCGGAGGCGGGGGTGCCGCCAGCCCCGGCCCACCGTTCGAAGCCAGGCGGGGACACGGCTCGGGGAGGTACGGCCCCCGTCGTCCTCCGGCCCGCCCGCTCCCCTCTCTGTCCCCGCCCCGGTGTCCGTCCCCGCCCCGGCCGGTGTCGCCGTCGTCTCCTCCACCGGCTCCACCCCGGTCCCCGTGTGCTGCTTGTCCATCCCCCGTGCCCCCTCCGTACGCCCCCGTATCTCCCGTACCTTAAGCGGCACCGCCTCGGCGCACCCCCGGTCGCGCCCCGGCGCAAGCGGTCATACGCTCCCAAATGTGACGTCGCCCCTGAGCCGAAGCCGGTCGCGCCGAGCCACGTCCCACATAGCCGTACGGGTGGCGCATGCCGTGCTCGGGGGGCTGCTGGCGGTGGGGTGGCTGCTGCTGCCCGTCGCACGGGCGGGTGCCGACGAGGTGCGGGCCGCGCCCGGGCGGGGCGGGACGAGCACCGCCGATCTCGTGCTGCCCCTCGTCGCGGTGGTCGCCGCGGGGGCGCTGGCGGCGTACTCGTACGCGCGGCGGACACGGCGGGCCCGGACCCGTACGACACCCGGTGGCGGCACCCCGCACCCCGTGCCGTTCGCCGAACTCGACCGGCGGGCGAGGCGGTTGCTCGTCGAGATCGACGACTGTGTACGCACCGGCACGGAGGAACTCGATCGGGCCGCGGACCAGTTCGGAGAGGAGGCCGTCGAGACGTACTCGGAGGCGCTGGCGTTCGCGCGCTCCGAGCTGATGGCCTCCTTCCGGCTGTGGCAGCGGCTGGACGACTCCCGGACGGACGACAGCCTCGTGAGGCGGGAGCTGCTGGAGGAGATCGCCACGCGCTGTTCGGAGGCGGGGCGGCGGCTGGACGCGGAGGCGCCCGGGTTCGACCTGCTGCGCGCCCTGGAACGGACGCTGCCTGCCGCGCTGGAGTCGGCGCAGGCCCGTTTCCGGGAGCTCGCCGCGCGCACCCCGGCCGCGGAGGCGACACTCAGCGAGCTGCGCGAGCGGTACGCGCCCTCCGCGTCCCTTTCCGTCGCGGGCCACGTCGAACAGGCCAAGGACCGGCTCGTGTTCGCCACCACCCGCCTGAACCAGGCCCGGCAGTACCTGGACCGGGGGGAGGGCGCGCGGGCGACGGTGTATCTGCGGGCCGCCGAGGCCGCCGTCGACCAGGCGGGCCTCTTCATGGACGGTATCGACCGGCTGGCCTCCGAACTCGCCTCCGCGGCGACCCTGTTGCCCGGGGCACTGCGCGACGCGCGGGCCGAGCTGGCGGCGGCGCGCGGCCTCCCGGCCGTCGGTGCGCTGCCCGGTCGGATCACGCACGCCGCGTCGGCCGTCGCCGACGTGCGGCGGGAGATCGCGGGCGGCGTCCGTCCGTACGACCCCCTCGGCGCCCTCCGTCGCGTCGCCGACGCCACGGCACCGCTCCTCGCCGAGGACCGCGTCCCCGTCGACCGGGCCTTCCTGGACCGGGCCTTCCTCGACCACGCGCTCCTTCCGGCCCGCAGTGCCGTCGCCCTCGCCTCCGACTTCGTCACGACGCACCGGGGAGCGGTCGGGGTCGAGGCCCGGACCCGGCTGTCGGAGGCGGAGCGGCACCTCGCGCTCGCGCCCCGCACCCTCGTCGACGTCCGGCGCGCCGATGGGCTCGCCCTGGAGGCCCAGCAGCTCGCGGAGCGGGACGTGCGGGCGTACGGGAATCCGTATGCCGGACCCGAGGATGCGGGCGTCGGCGGTGCGGTGCTCGGCGGGATCCTGCTGGACGACACCCCAAACGCCCCCGCGGCGAGCTTCGGCGGACCGAGGACACGCGGGCGCAGGGACTTCTGAGGGTGCGGGGCTTTCAGGGGTGCAGGGACCTTAGGGGGCGCAGAGGCCCTTGGGGGCGCGGGGAACTGTGCGGTCAGAACAGGCTCAGCAACGCCTCCGCCGGGTCCGTGAGGGGCGTGCCGCCGTCCGGGAGCGGGAGTTCGAACCAGACCGTCTTGCCGCGCGGCGTCCGCCGCGAGCCCCACGCGGCGGAGAGCAGACCGACGAGCTGCAGCCCCCGGCCCCCTTCGTCCGTGTCTCGGGCGCGGCGCCGGCGCGGCTGGACGAGGCCCGCGTCCCAGACCTCGCACACGAGGGTCCGGTCCAGCAGCAGGCGCAGCCTGATCTCGCCCTCGCCGTAGCGCAGCGCGTTGGTGACGAGTTCGCTGACCAGGAGCTCGGCGGTGTCGACGAGCGGCTCCAGGTCCCAGGCGGTGAGCTGGGTGCGCGCGTACTCACGGGCCCGCCCCACACTGCGCGGCTCGCGCGGCAGTGTCCAGTCGCCCACGGAGTCGGCGGGCAGCCCCTGGACACGCGCCATCAGCAGCGCGATGTCGTCCTCGCCGTGGTGGGTGTCGAGGGTGTTGAGGACGTGGTCGCAGACGTCCTCCAGGGGGCGGGAGGGGTCGGTGAGCGCGCCGACGAAAGCCTGCAGGCCCTCGTCGAGGGGGTGATCGCGCGATTCGACCAGTCCATCCGTGTAGAGCGCCAACAGTGCGCCTTCGGGTAGTTCGACCTCCACCTCCTCGAAGGGCTCGCCGCCCACCCCGAGGGGCATGCCCGGCGGCACGTCGAGCATCAGCGCGCTCTCGCCGGGTTCGACGAGCACCGGCGGCAGATGGCCCGCGTTGGCGAAGGTGCAGCGGCGGGTCACGGAGTCGTACACCGCGTACACGCAGGTCGCCAAATACACCTCGGAGAGGTCGGCGTCGCGGGGCTGGCGGGCCGCGCGGGTGGCCTGCTGGACCCCGCCGGGGGTGCCGAGACCGCGGGCGATCTCGTCCAACGCCGAGAGGACTTCGGCGGGTTCGAGGTCGAGAAGGGCCAGGGTGCGGACCGCGGTGCGCAGTTCACCCATGGCGACCGCCGCGCGCAGACCGCGCCCCATGACGTCGCCGACGACCAACGCCGTGCGGTGACCGGGGAGTTCGATGACGTCGAACCAGTCGCCACCGACCTCGGTGGCCGCGTTGCCGGGCAGGTACCGACACGCGATGTCCAGGCCGGAGGCCTCCGGGTCGCCCGGCGGGAGGAGCGAGCGCTGCAGGATCAGCGCGCGTTCGTGCTCGCGGCGGTAGAGGCGGGCGTTGTCGATGCAGACCGCGGCGCGCGCCGCGAGTTCCACCGCGAGCGCCCGGTCGCGGTCGCCGAACGGCTCGCTGCCCTTCGTACGGGAGAACTGGGCGAGGCCGACCACCGTGTCGTGGGCGACCATCGGGACCGCCAGCGTGGACTGGATGAGCCCGCCGTCCTCGGCGGGGACGTGCTGGGGGCGGGCGGTGCGCAGGGCGTCCGCGCAGGGCGAGTTGAACGGGTAGTGATGGACGGCGCCCACGGCCACGGGGGCCGGTCCGCCGATGAACGGCGCGTCGGACACGGCGCTGGCGAAGGCGACCCGGCGCAGCTCCGCGCTGCCGTCGGCGAGAGCCCGCGGGGTCTCGTCGCCCGCCAGCAGGCCCTGGTAGAGGTCGACGGTGGCGAGGTCGCAGAAGCCGGGCACGACGACGTCGAGGAGTTCGCGCGCGGTGGTCTCCAGGTCGAGGGAGTTGCCGATGCGGGCGCCCGCCTCGTTCAGAAGGGCGAGATTGCGCCGCGCGGCGGCCGCTTCCCGGGCCGCGGCGCGGCGGCTGGTGATGTCGGTTCCGAGCCAGGCGATACCGATGGGGCGGCCGCTGCCGCTGTGCACGCGGTAGAGGTTGATCGACCAGTGCCGGCGCTCGTCGGAGCCGGGTATGAAACCGGTGACGTGCATGTCCGTGATGGAGTCGCCGGTTTCGAGGACGCGACGCAGCGTCGCGGCGACCCGCTCGGCCTCGGAACGTGGCAGATAGTCGTGGACCGTACGGCCACGGTGGCTCTCCACGTTTCCGCCGAACACCGAGGCGAACCGCTTGTTGGCGCGCCGGACCCGCAGATCCGTGTCAATGAGCAGGAAGCCGAACGGAGATTGACCGAAAATCGCCTGCGAGGCGGCGAGGTCCGTCTCGATGCTGCGGAGGGTCCGGACGTCCACGACGATGCACACGGCGGCCCGCTCGCCGTCCTCCGTCGTGGTGGGCATCACATAGACCTCGGCGAGGCCCTCGTCACCCGGCCCACCGTCCTCGGTGGCCGGCATGCGGAAGGGGACCACACCGGTCCACTCGCGGCCGTCCAGGATCTCCGCCATCTTGCGCTGGCCGCGCTCGCGCTGGTCGGGTTCGAAGAACGCCTCGATGGGGTCCATGCCGAGGGCGCGCTCGGGGGATATCCCGAAGAGCTGCTCGGCACGCAGGCTCCACTGGTCGACGAGGCCGTCGGCACCGATGGAGAACGAGGCGACCTTGATGTAGTCGTAGATCGAACCGGGCGGGCTGCTCTGCCACATCGCGTCGCCCATGGGCTCTCCGGACGGTTCGACGGACGGTTCGACGGACGCTCCGCCCTGCGGTCCACCAGGCGACTTGGCCGTGGTCCGGTGCATGTCCGCGCCGATGTCCGTGGCCGCGTCCGTGCCCGTTTCCGTCGGATCGCCCGTCGGGGAGCCCGTCGAGGCGCCCGCCGTCCGGGGCCTGGCGTCGCCGCTCGCTCCGGCGGGTGTGCCGCCCCATGGTGTGTTCGTCGGCTCGGTTCTCGCGTCGCCTCGCGGTCGGGTCATGGCGTCGCCCATCGCCCCGCCCGTCGCTCCGGCCACGGCGGAATCCCCCGCGGCCCCCGACCTCGCGCCGTCCGACGGGTCCTCGGACTCCGTGGCCTTCGCTGGTATCTCGCTCACGCGAACCGTCCCCTCCAGCTCACCGCGTCCGGCACCGGTCACCGGGGGCGGCTGCCCGCAGTATCCAGCACTACGGCGCCGCACAACACGGTGTTCACGATCACAGCACGGTCCCGATGGTTTTTGGACCGGCCGCGACATACTCCCAGTCTTCTAACCAGGTGGCGCCCGCTCGAATCAAAGACTCCGGACAACTCTGGTGGCCTGAACCAATCGGTCGCCCCGCCCTCCGCCCGACACACCCTCAGCACGGCAGCCGACGCACCCTCAGCCGGGCACCGTCAGCGTCCTCGACCGGGCACCGCCCGACCCCTCAACCGGGCACCGTCCACGCCCTCGGCCCGGCACCGTCGGCACCCTCAGCCGGGCACCCCGAGTTCGAACCACACCGTCTTTCCAGTGTCCCCGGGCCGGGTACCCCAACGCCGCGACGACCCCGCCACCAGTTGCAGCCCTCGACCGCTCTCGTCGTCCGCGTCCGCTGACCGCTCACGGGGCGGGTCGGGCAACGGGTCGGACACCTCCACGAGGAGGGCACCGGGCAGCCCCCCGGGTCTGACCAGACGGACACCGATGGGGCCGGTGGCGTGCCGCAGCGAGTTGGTCACCAGCTCACTGACCAGCAGCGCGGTCACATCTCCGAGGGAATCCAGCCCCCAGGTGCGCAGCTGCCCCCGGACGACGGCACGGGCGGTACGAACGGCACCGGGCTCCGCGGGAAAACTCCACTCGGCACAGTCGCCTTCGGTGTCGATCACGCCGATCACTTCCCAGGCCAGGAACCCACCCATGTCCGGTTTCGTGGGGTTAATGGGCACATACCCGATATCCGGGAAGCTTTACCGCACATGTGGGTGCACTGTGGCACGAACGGCGTACGGGACTTCGGGCCGCGGACACGGCTCGCGCTCTCCCGCCCCCGAAAGCCGTACACACAGCGCCGCGCACCGGCGCCCGCGCCCGCACCTCGCATGTCACCGGTGTCCCCCGAAGAGAGGAGCCGTTGCGCGCGACGAGAGGAGCCGTTGCGCGAAGCCCGGTCCTGCGGCCCGCCGGCGCCTCAGCCGTCCCAGCGCCGCAGCACCGCCTTCACGGCGGGGACGTCCTGGTCCAGCCAATCCACATCCCAGAGCTCGTCCGGGCTCAGCCAGCGCAGCTCGTCATGATCCTCGAGGGGCATGGGGTCGGCCGAGCCGGGAAGCAGCCGCGCGGTCCACACACGCAGGACGTACGGCGTCCGCAGGGGCCACTCCCCCGGGACACGCTCGACGGACTCCGCCGTGACGCCGAGTTCCTCGCGCAGTTCGCGTACGAGGGCGACTTCGGGGGCCTCGCCCGGTTCCACCTTGCCGCCGGGCAGCTCCCAGCGTCCGGCCAGTTCGGGGGGTGCGCTGCGGCGCGCGGCGAGGAGGCGTCCGTCGTGCAGCAGGGCGCCACCCACCACCACGATCGTTTCGTCCATGCGCCGGAGCCTACGGCAGGGCACACCGGACACGGACAGGACGTCGGACCGGGGCCGTCACACCGTCACCTGGATCCGTTCTGCGCGATCCGCTCGACCCAGTAGAGCTGCTTGTGGCCGCGGTCGTCGAGGCTGTCCGCGATCTTCTGGGCCTCGGCCCGGGTCGCGTACCTGCCGACGCGGTAGCGATTGCCGTTGTCGTCCTGCCGTATGACGAGCCAGGGAAGAGTGATCGTGCCGTCGTTCATCGAGCCCCTCCACTTCCCGCCCCCGGCCCGCGCCGTGCCCCACACCCTAAGGAAACCGCAATCCGCATATGCCCGAGCGTACGCCTAACCTTCACGCAGCGAATACGCCTTTACACAAAGAGGTACGCAACCAGCCAAGACGGAGGGGGCGCATGGGTACGAACGCGCCGTCGAGCGCCCTCCGTGCGCCCGTCAGGCAGCGCGAACTCCGCCGGGGGCAGGGCATTTGAGAAAGGCCAGATTGCAACCGACCTCGCACGCGGGGCACTTGGCGGTCCGCTCGCCCGGCAGCCAGGGGGTACCCGCCCCGCGGACGCCGACCGCCCGTGAACTCCTACGGCTACTTCACCGGCAGGTGGTACGCGATGCGATACCGGTCCGCCGGTACGACGACGTCGGCCGTCTCCACCGGACGGCCGGAGGCGAAGTACGTCCGCTGGATGACGACGACCACATGCCCGGGGACACCGCCCAGCGCGAGGAGTTCCTCGGCGAGGCCGGGACGGGCGCCCACTTCCTCCGTGACGTTGTCCACGATCACGTCGATGGCCGCCATCCGCTCGACGACGCCCATGCCCCCGAGCGGGCCCTCTTCGGGGAGCATCACAGGGGTGCGGCCCGTGACGGCGAGGGGCTCCCAGGAGGTGGAGAGCATCATCGCCTCGCCGGCGTCCCGGAAGACGTAGTTCGTACACATCACGCGGTCGCCGGGCCGGATCGAGAGGCGCTCGGCGATCGCGCCGCTCGCCTCGGCCTGCTCGCTGCGCGACTCCCAGGTGCCGCGCACGGCCAGGTCCGCCTGCTCCTGGCGGAAGGGGGTCGCGCCGCTGTCCGGGCGGTACCCGGAACGGGCCACCCGGCGCGGCACCGGCCGCTCCCGCACATACGTCCCCGAGCCGGAGCGGCCTTCGACCAGACCTTCGGCCATCAGCACCTTGCGCGCTTCGAGGGCGACCGTGTCCGAGACGCCGTACTCCTCGCGGATCCTGGCCTGGGAGGGGAGGCGGGTGTGCGGTGGCAGCGAACCGTCGACGATCTTCTTGCGGAGATCACCCGCGACACGCAGATACGCCGGCTGCTCACCGAAAGTCACTGGCCGCTCCCATCAGGTTGTACAGACAGCTACAGCCTGGCAACCGTGGGTTGTGCCATGCAAGCGAAGGCCAGAGAATCACTCGATGTGATTACTGATCCTCGCCGAGGGCTTTACCCAGGCACTTTCTCCCCGCTATAGCCCGCGTCACACCTCCAGGCCGCCACTGCTTCCCCCGTCGCCCCGGCCGCCCCCGCCCCCGTCGCTCGACGGCGGGGTGGTGGTGAGGCCCAGAACCTTGCGTGCGGTGACCGTCCTCCTCGGGTCGATGAGCTTCAGGCCCTTCTTGTAGTGGGCGGAGAAGGTACCCGCGTCCGTGGCGGCCGCCGCCTTCACCCACTCCTTCCGCGAGGCCTCGACGTCGTCGACGAGGGTGGCGACGGGCTTCTCGGCGGCGGGGAACCAGCCGTGTCCGCGCAGCAGATGCGCCTCGTCGTCGAGCGCGACGGAGACCTTGGTCGCCCACTCCTTGTAACCCCGCAGGTCGTCGTCGACGTACTTCGCGGCGGGCGCCGCGCGCAGGGCTTCGTCGAGCGTGTCCGCGGCCTGCAGATACGCGAACTGGTCCGCGTTCAGGGTGAAGCCGTCCTTGCGCAGCGAACCCTTCAGGCCGCTCTTGCCGTCCCCGCTCTCCAGCATGCAGATGATCGAGTGACGACCGAGGTTCCAGCTGTCGCGGGTCGGGATGAAGTGGTACAGCCGGACATCGTCCGGGACGGCCCAGGCGTCCATCGTGTACGCGCGCTCGAACGCGCGGCACTTGGCGTCGGCGACATCGAGCAGACTGCCGCGGCCGGGGTAACGCGCGCCGCTCGTGGCGAAGTTCGCGATCACTTCGGCGTGGTGCCTCGCGGCGCACGGCACCTTGTCGATGCGGACGGTCGTACCCTTCGGCGAGTCGCCCGGCTCGTCGAAGCAGTCCCCCTTCCCGAGCGAGAAGACCGTGCCCGTGCCCTTGCCCGCCGAGTCGTTCATCCCGCCCTTGAAGCCGTCCCAGAAGTCGCTCGCGCCGCCGGTGGCGACGGCCAGGACGAGCAGCGCGACACCGAGCGAGGACATCACCATGCCGCCCACCGCCAGCCCCTTGCCCCGCTCGCCCCGCTTCTTGATCTGCGCGAGCGCGACGATCCCGAGGACCAGCCCGACGGCGGGCAGGAAACAGAGGATGCCGAACACCAGCGCGACGATCGCGAGCCCGTTGACGGGCGCGGGACGGTTGTACGGGGAGTAGCCCTGACCCCAGACCTGGTACGGCCCTTGGTACGGCCCCTGATACGGCCCCTGAACGAGCGGCGGGTACGGGCCCTCGGGCCGCTCGGGCCCGGGCGGCGGGGGTATGGCCACGAGTGCTCTGCTCCTAGTCCGGGCGGGCTCGGCCGTACGGAAAAACCATGACGGCACCGACGTACGACGGGCATATGTTCGCCGCACAGTTGGGCGCATCGTAAGTGCGGCACGGTGGGGCGGCATGGCCGGGGGCGGGGACGGAATGCGGATCACGAACGCGACGATCGGCGCGGTCAACGGGCTGACGTCGCGATGGGCGCGCGAGACATCCACCGGGACGGTGTTCTCTGCGGCGGGGGTGTGGCCGCTGCTCGGGTTCCTGGCGGACGGGGCGACGGGGGCGACGCGGGCGGAACTGGCGGCCGCGGTGGGATTTCCCGCTGACGAAGCGGCTCACCACGCAAGGGAGTTCATGGGCGCGCTCAACGCGATTCGGGGGCTGGACTCGGCCGTCGGGCTGTGGAACGACCGGAAGCTGGAGGTACGCGAGAAGTGGGCAGCGGGGCTGCCCGACGGGACACGCGGAGAGCTCACCGGTGACCCGGCCACCGACCACGAAACGCTCGACGCGTGGGCGGCGCGACGGACGGCGGGACTCATCGAGCGCCTGCCGATCGAGCTGTCCGAGGAGACCTTGCTCGTACTGGCCAGCGCACTCGCCCTGCGGACCCAGTGGCTGCGCCCCTTCGAGGAGTACCCGCTGCTGCCGGAGACGGGACCGTGGCAGGAACGAACCCTGTTGGGGCTCCACCGCAGCAGCACGCTGCTCGACCGGATCGGCATGGCGGACACGCCGGAAGGGTGCGTCACCGAACTGAAGGTGCTGGGCAGCAACGGCATCGACGTCCATCTCCTGCTCGGCGAGGAGCGGATGAGCCCTGGGCAGGTGCTGGGCGCGGGCATGGACATCCTCGCCCGCACCCGGTCGGTCGTACCCGGTCCACAGCTCCCCTACGGCGATGTGGGCCCCGGCCTGCGCGTAGTGAAGGAGCGCCGTGAACGGCCCCAGCCGCCGACTCTTCACGTCACGACCGTCGCGTACGAACTGACGGCCGACCACGATCTGCTGGAACGGCACGGCCTGTTCGGACTCACCACCGCGAGGGACCTGAGCCATGGGCACTTTCCTGGCATCGGCGACCGGCCGCCTCTGGCGGTGGCCTCCGCCCGCCAGTCCGCCATGGCGAAGTTCGGCGCCCTCGGTTTCCGGGCCGCGGCGGTGACAGCCTTCGGCATCGCAGCCGTGGGCATCCCCGACCTCCGCTACGTCACCACCACGATCGAAGCCACCTTCGACCGCCCCTTCGGCTTCCTCGCTCTGCACCGCACCTCGCGGCTCGTCCTCGCGGCGGGGTGGGTCACGGAGCCGGAGCCGTTCCCCGAGGATGTCGAGGTGCACGCATAGCCTGCGCCCATGACACCTTTGCCGGATTGCTTCTGCCCGGCGGACGGTACACGCGTCCCCGGCGGCTCGCTCGACTGGTGCTGCCCGCTCTGCCGCGGCCCGCTCGACCTGGACTTCGCGCCGACCCCCGCGCCCCTCAAGTCCCTGACCGGACGCGTGAACTCACTGTGGCGGTACACGGAGTGCCTGCCGCTGGCCGCACCCACGGTCAGCCTGGGCGAGGGCCGTACCCCGCTGGTGGAGCTGCGCGGGGGCATCTCGGCCAAGCTGGACTTCCTGATGCCGACCCTGTCCTTCAAGGACCGCGGCGCCGTCCTGCTCGCCGAGCTGGCACTGCGGCTGGGGCCACGGCAGGTGATCGCGGACAGCAGCGGAAACGCGGGGACGGCGATCGCCGCGTACTGCGCGCGGGCCGCACTGCCCTGCACGGTGTACGTCCCCGAAGACACGTCGCCGAAGAAGCTGGAGCAGATCGAGGCGCACGGGGCGCGGACGCACGTCGTGGACGGGGACCGGGAGGCGACGGCCCGGGCGGCGCGCGAGGCCGCGGACCTCCCGGGCACGTTCTACGCCTCGCACGTCTTCAACCCGTACTTCCTGCACGGTACGAAGACGTACGTGCACGAGCTCTGGGAAGACCTGGGAGGGCGCCTGCCCGACGTCATCGTCGTCCCCGTCGGCAACGGCACGCTGCTTCTCGGCGCCGCCCTCGCCGTCGCCGAGCTGCACGGGGCGGGGCTCATCGACCGGCGGCCCGCGCTGTACGCCGTCCAGGCCGCCGCGGTGGCGCCGCTCGCGCACGCCTGGGCCGAGGGCGCGGACGACCTGGTCGGCGTCACTCCCCCGGCCCCCACCTTCGCCGAGGGCATCGCCATCCCGCGCCCGCCCCGGGCCCGCCAGATCCTGCGCGCCGTACGCGCCTTCGGCGGCACGTTCCTCACGGTGACGGAGGACCAGATCCGCCACGCCCAGAGGGACTTGGCGTCACGGGGCCTGTACGTCGAGTCGACGGGAGTGGCGTGCTGGGCGGCGGTACGGGAAGGGGTGCTCGGGGGACGTACGGCGGTGGTGCCGTTGTGCGGGGCGGGCGTGAAGACGGGGCCGGCCCGGGGATAGGCGGTCCGGGCGGCCCCAGGATTGACAACGCCCCGTCGGCGGTCACTCGTCGAAGGACGTGCTCCGCGTGCGCTTCTCCCAGGGCGCGATGTCACCGCGCACCTGGTCGAGGTGGTCGAGTACGGCGGTGACGGCGTCGTCGCCGAGGGGCAGGCGCAGCGGGGTGTGCTCGGCGTCCAGCGCGGCCAGGACGAGGGCCGCCGCCTTCGCGGGGTCGCCCGGCTGGGTGCCGTCGGCGGTCTCGACCATGCGGCGGGTGGCGCCGACCGAGGTGTCGTACACGCCGAGGTCGGGGCTGACGCCCGCACGGGTGCTGTCCATCAGCGCGGTGCGGAACGCGCCGGGCTCGACGATCAGCACCCTGATCCCGAACTCCTTCACCTCGTCGGCGAGCGCCTCCGACATCCCCTCCAGCGCGAACTTCGTACCGGAGTACGCCGAGAAGCCCGCGAAGGACATCTGCCCGCCCATGCTGCTCATCTGCACGATCGCGCCGGACCGCTCGGCCCGCATGTACGGCAGCACGGCCCGCACGAGCGCCGCCGGACCGAACACATGCAGATCGAAGAGCGAGCGCAGCTCACTGTCCCCGGTCTCCTCCATGGCCCCCACGTGCGTGCGCCCGGCGTTGTTGACGAGCACGTCGATCCGCCCGTGCCGCTCCACGACCCCCCGCACGACGTCCTCGGCCGCCGTCACGTCGGTCACGTCGAACGGCACCGCCTCGGCCCGTTCGGGGTACGCGGCGACGAGATCCGCGAGCCCCTCCACGCGCCGCGCCGCGCCGACGACCACGTCGCCCGCCCCGAGCGCCGCCTCCGCGATCGCCCGCCCGAACCCGCTACTGGCTCCCGTGATCAGCCACACCTTGCTCATGGCGCCCCCTGGTCCACGCAGCCGTGACCCTCACGGCTCCCGCGCACCAGCCTGCCCCGGCCCCACGCCGCCCGCCAGTCGTATTTGCTCCTCCTCCACGATGCGGCGGGCGAGGGCGCTGTCGGAGATGTCGACCGCGTCCGGGCTCTGTTCGGCGGTGTCGCTGCGGCGGGCGTAGGCGTCGAAGAGGCGGCTCTTGTTCTTGAGGATGTGCAGCAGGCGCTGGTCGACGCTGTCGGTGGCGAGGAGGCGGTGCACCTGGACGGGGCGGACCTGGCCCATGCGGTGGGCGCGGGCCACGGCCTGGTGTTCCATCGTGGGTTTGACCTGCGGTTCGCACAGGACGACCACGGACGCGGCCTGAAGGTTGAGGCCGATACCGGCGGCCTCGATCTGGCAGAGGAGGACCGCGTGACCGGGAGAGGCCGTGAAGTCGTCGACGAGGCGCTGCCGGCGCGCGGCGGGCACGGCACCGGAGACCGGCCCGAACACGCCCTCGCCCAAGGCTTGTCGGACCAGTGCCAGCACATCGCGGAAGTAGGAGAACACCACCACTTTCAGGCCGTTCTCCGCAGCCTCGGCCACCAGTTCGCGCAGTCGCCCGAGTTTCGCGGACTTCTCCGCGTCGACGTACGCGGCCCGGCGCATCGCCATGAAATTCCCGTCCTCGACGGCCCTGAGGTAGGCCTCCCGGTCCGCGGCGCTGAACTCCTCCCACTCGTCGACCTCCACCAGCGCGGGCAGTTCGGTGAGGACGTCCTGTTGGTTGCGGCGCAGATAGGCGGGGGCGACGGACTTGCGGAAGGCGTGCGGGCCGGCTGCCGCGGCGGTGTGCCGTATCGCGGGGAGGAGGGCCGGCTGGAGGTAGCGGACGAGGGTGCGGAACTCCTCGACCCGGTTCTCCATGGGCGTCCCGGTGAGGAACAGGACGCGCTCGCACTGCCCCGTCCAGGCCGCGACCGCCCTGGAGCGGCGGGTGTCCGGATTCTTCACGTAGTGCGCCTCGTCGACGACCACCATCCCCGGCTTCGTTCCCTCGCCTTCCGGGGCGGGCAGGCGGTGCAGCATGTCGTACGTGGTGATCGCGACGCCCCCGCGCTCCCGCCACTCCTCGTAGGCGTCCAGCAGCTCCGCGCCGTGCACCGGCAGGGCCCGCAGCGTGCTGCGCGCGCCGATCTCGCGCGTCCAGTTGATCAGTACGCTCGCCGGGCAGACGACCAGGAAGTGGCTGTGTCCGTCCGCCGCGAGATGCGCGAGTACGGCGATGGCCTGCACGGTCTTGCCGAGCCCCATCTCGTCGCCGAGGACGACCCGGCGCTGGGCGAGCGCGAACCGGGCGCCGAAGTCCTGGTAGCCGCGCAGCGAGACCCGGCGCCGGGTGTCGTCCAGCGCCTGGGCGTGCACCCGCTCGGCGACCTCCGACGGCAGGAAGCCCTCGGCGGCCGCCACGTCCGAACGGTGCTCGCAGACCTCGGCGAGCTGGCTGTAGTACTCCGCGGAGCGCAACTCGAAGTCGACCCACGCCTCGATCTCGGAGGCGGGCGTCCGCAGCAGGTCGGTCGAGGCCTGCGCGAGCAGCAGGCGTACGTCACGGGCGCCCGCGTCGCCGGTCAGCTCGCGCAGTTCGGCGATCGCGTCGAGCGCGCTCTGCCGCCGCTCCCGCCCCGCGAGCACCATCCCCAGCCGTCCGCCGGCGGGCCGTGCCGCGGGCAGCAGCGCCCCGAGCCGCTCGTCGAGCCGCGTCGCCGCGTCCACGGCCCGGCGCAGCTCGGGACCGGCCTCGACGAGGGTGCGCAGCGCGATCACCAGGGCGGTCGTACGGGGCTCGGGCCGGTCGACGTCCATCCGTACGGAGACGGTCTCCTCCACCGCGCGCGCGAGCTGCCGCGCCGCCGCGAGGGCACGGTCGGCGGTCTGCGCGCCCACCCCCGGCAGCTGCCGCAGCTCGTACCGCCCCACCTCGTACACCGCCCGCACCGACGCGAACCCGGCCGTCTCCAGCGCCCCGAGCCGCAACCGCCCCTCGGTGACGTCCTTCAGCCGGGAGACGGGGATGGACTCCAGCTCCTTGCCGACGAGTTCGGCGTGGATCGGTGCCAGCGCCGCGCGCACCGCTTCGAGCGCGCGGGCGTGATCGGCGAGCACACCCCGCGCGGCCTCGTGCAGTCCGACGCCCTCGGCGAGCAGACTCCGCTCACGTTTCCCCACCGGCCCGACATTACTGCCCACCGCCGACAACCCGATCCGGCTCCGGGTGCGCGGAAGCACGGTCGACCGAACAGGGCTTCACGGCCCGCCCGTTGGCCCTGCGGGGCCACCGCCGCCTGCCCGGGCGCGAGGGGCGGGGGCCTGATCGAACACGTCGGCGGCAGGGCTACGATTGGGCGGCTTCGGGGTCGGGGTCCGGAGCTGGAGGGGGAGTCATGACTGCAAGACGTACAGCAAGACGGATGCCGCTCGCTTTCGTGGGCGTGGCCGTGCTGGCGCCGTTGTTCGTTCCGGCGGCTTCCGCGCAGGCGGCGTCGACCTCACTGACCGTCGCCACGCTGGGGCGGCACGGCAGTAAGGTCGCGACGACGGTCACCGTCGTCGCCGTTCCGTCCGGTGAGTCGTACAGCGTCGCGTCCGGCAAGCGGATCAACCTGCCCTCGGGGCGCTACATCGCGATGACCGACATCTACGAGAGCGCCGCGAACGGGCTGGGCACCGACACCCTCGGCGCGCAGGTCGTGTCGGTGTCGGGCAGGGCCTCGGTGACGCTCGACGCCCGCAAGGGCAAAGCGGTGAAGGCGTCGCTCGACACCCCCGCCGACGTGACCGGGCCGCCGCAGATCAGCGGACAGGTGTGCGCCGCCACCGTCGGCAACATGCCCTCCGCCTTCAGCGTGGCGGGCTGGAACACCGCGGGGTCCCTCTACGCCATTCCCAACTCCTCCAAGCTGCTGCAGTTCGGATACCTGGCGCAGTGGACGGGGAACGACACCTACGTCGCGGTGAAGAAGACCACCGGGATCCCGGCACAGCCGGGCGGGTCGTTCAAGCGCTCGGGGCTGGCGGCGATGCGCTTCTCGGTGCGCAGCGGGACGCAGATGGCCCGTCGGAACGACACCGCGCTCCAGGCCCTGCCGAAGGTCTCGGACTGCACGACCGACCTGTACGCCGACGTCCACGACGCCAACGCGCCGTACAGCGCCACCGCCCATGTGACTCCCGGGCGCTGGCAGCCGCGCGCCGACATCTTCGCCGACAACGGCGACGACGTCGGCGGCGGTTTCCCGGCGGCCAGGACACTGAAGGCGGGGCAGAGTGTCACCCAGTCCTTCGGCCGCGCCGCGTGGAGTCCGCTCCACTCCCTGCCCATGGTCCGGCAGAAGTCCGTCCAGTTCTATCCGGGATCCCTGATCGGCGACCCCGACGTGGGCTGGGCCGACCCGACGAAGGAGTCGGTGGCCCTGTACAAGGGCAGCACCACCGTCAAGAAGCAGACCCTGACCAACTGGCGCTCCGACCCCGACTTCTCCGCCCGTATCCACGCGGCCGGTTGGTACCGGTTGACCGTGGACGCCCACCGCTACCGCCCGGGCATCACCTTCCCGTCCGGCATGCTGTCCCCGCGCGTCACCCTCGACTGGCGGTTCAAGGCCGACCCGGCCAAGTCGGCGGTCGCGCCCGTCTTCCTGACGCGGTTCCTGCCCGCCGGCCTGAACAACCGCAACCAGGCGGCGGCCGACAGCACCACGACGGTCACCGTCAGCGCCGGGCGCGGCTCCCAGGACCCGGACGTGAAGTTCACCAAGGTGGCGGTCAAGACCGTACGGGTCTGGACGTCCGCCGACGGAGGCAAGACCTGGAAGGCCGCCGCCGTCACCCGCTCCGGCTCCTCCTGGAAGGTCTCGGTGCACAATCCGGCCTCCGGCGCCATCGCCCTGCGCTCCGAGGTGACCGACTCCAACGGCGACCGCTCGGTGCAGACCGTGTACCGCGCATACGCCATCGGCTGACTCCGTCATCCCCGAGTGACGGCCGCACAGTCCTCCCGGATTTCACGATCAGGGCCCTGTCCGGCCCTCGTCCTCGCCCTCCCGAACACCGTTGATCGGCTGGGTCGTTGGCCGGGACTTCCGGGTCCCGGTCAGCTGACCCTCCGTCAGCTCCCGTGCCATGGAATGGATCGCGCCACTTCGCACCCTATTGCGTTGCGTCTGCAACGCGTGATGCGAGAGGATGTTCGGCGACCGTGAGGCGTGCATGACGCGCGGGCACGTCGGGGCGGTCGAACGACCGTGGTACACAACACACTTACGGGGGCGAGTGGATGAAGTTCGACATGGGGTCGTCGACCCTGGCGGATCTCGGCAAGAGCACGCTCGGCTCAACCGAGGACCTGGGCACGCTGATCCGCTGGCTGGTGCAGGCGGCGGAGCCGTTGGAGGGGAAGTTCAACGGGGCGGGCAAGGCCGCGTTCGACTCGTTCAAGGCGCACACGGACGACATCACGAACGCGCTGAACGGGTCGCTGGGCGCGATCCTGGGCGGCCAGGGCGGGATGGACACCGCGTTCGGCTCCGGTGACCTGGAGCAGGAGGACAACGCCCACCAGAACATGGGCCAGTCCAACTTCGATGCCGCCCGCTTCGGCGCCCGATAGTCGTCACCGAGGGGGAGCTTGATCATGGGTCAGAATCTGGACCGTCGCTCGTACGACACCGGCGCCTCCACCGAGGTACAGGGCAGCCTGCAGGGCATCATCGGCCAGCTGGAGCGCGTCCTCGGCGACCGCGACCGCGCGGTGCAGGCCGCGATGGCCGACTTCACGGCCGACGGCGTCGCCGACGAGTACCACGGCAAGGAGCAGCGCTGGAACCGCGCCGCGAACGAGGTCCGCGACATCATCCGGCTTGTGCGCACCACGCTGGAGCAGAACGACGGCACCGCACAGTCGACCATGGCCAAGGCTCGCGCCGCCGTCGACAACATCGGCTGACCGAAGCCGGGGCCGTAGTAAGCAGGAACGTTTCCACGGGGGTTTGGCATGTCGGGGTGGGACATTTCGTCGTCCGGCGTCGAGTTCGTGACCTCGCTGGTCGCGGACGCGATGGACGACGTGGCCAAGGACGTCAAGACGTACGGGACGGACGTGGAGAGCGCGGCCACCTCGGCCGGCACGGTCAGCGGACCGTACTGCGGGGCCGCGCCAACCGGCGCGATCGGCGCGGCGCTGGCCATCTTCGTCGAGAAGACCGCGGGTGACGTGCTGTTCCTCGGCGCGCGGGCGGCGAAGTCGGTGAACGGGGCGCGGGAGGCGACCGCGTACTACGTGGCCGGAGATCTCGAAATGGCCGCCCAGGCCGAGCACAAGGCGCTCGGCGCACCGAAGATCGATCTGCCGGGTCGGGGCGGCACGGGCAAGGACGGCGGCGCCAAGTGATCGACCCGTCAGGCATACCCCAGTTCACCGGCGACTTCAACCAGTTGGACAAGGACACCTCCGGGCTGCGCGGCGACGCCATCGGGATCCGCGACGGCGGGATGGACGTGCACTCCCGCTTCCAGATGCTGGAGGCCTTCTACACCGCTCCGGAGGCCGACGACCTTTTCGCGACCACACAGCCGGTGATGGACAAGGCGGATATCTTCGCCACCAAGCTGGAGACGGTCGCGGACGCGCTGGACACGTACTCCGTCGAGGCCCGTCCGCTCGCCAAGAGGCTCGCCCAGCTCAAGACGGACGCCTTCGCGTTCGTCGACAGCGTCGAGGGCGACGACGACTGGACGTACGACGGGGACAAGATCCACCGTCACCAGGAGCTCATGGACGGCGTCGCCACCGCGGAGAGCGCCTTCCGGGAGGCTGAGCGCCGGGCCGCCACCAAGATCTCGTCCCTCGTCGGCGGGCCGGAGTTCGTGGTCGACGACGGTCACCACACCGTCGACAAGAAGACGGTGATGTACGGCTACGACCTCGACGTCCTCAAGCACGCCAAGAAGACGCCCTGGGGGGTCCCGGAAAGCGAGTCCCACCACGCGTGGGAGGTCGGCTATTGGGCCAAGAGCTTCTTCTGGGACGGCCTCGTCATCGACAACATCTGGGGCGGCATCAAGGGACTGGGCACCCTGGTCGGCTGGAACGGCTCGGACGCGGCCGGGGACGCCTGGGGTCATCTCGGGGACGTCGTCAGCGGGATCGGCCAGTACACCGCCAAACCGTACGACGCGCTCATGGACTGGGCGATCGGCCCGGACAAGGAGAGCGCAACGGAGGTCCGGCAGAAGAAGGCCGCCAAGGACTTCGCCAAGTCCATGGTCGCCTGGGACATGTGGAGCGAGAACCCCGCCCGCGCCGCGGCAACGGTCGTCTTCAACGGCCTCACCCTCGGCGCCGGCCCCCTGGCCGTCGCGGCCAAGGGCGGGGAAGTCGGCGCGGTTGCCAAGGGCGCCGGGATCGCCGCCAAGGTCGGCGAGTACATCGACCCGGTCGCCGTCGGCCTCAAAGCGACCGGCAAAGCCATCAGCACACTGCCCAAGCTCTCCGACCTCACCGCCGGAATCCGCACCGGCATCGGCGCCTCGGCGGACTCCCAGCGCATCCACAGCGTCATCGAACTCGGCGACGGCTCCAAAGTCGTCATCGAGGACGGCAAGTTCATCCCCGTCGACAAGCACGGCAACGTCGTCGGGGACACGCCGCGCCAGGAAGCGTCCGCGGACGCACGGCCCACGCCGGAAGAGACGCCCGCGCAGCAGCGGGAGCCCGCGGGGGTGGGCGCTGCCTCACGCGTCCCCGGAGCCACTGCTCATGCAGGGGAAAACCTCCCGCCCCAGGCCAGCCACGGCACCCCAGCCGGGGGCAGGGGCGATGCCCTCAGTAGCGGCGGGCGTGATGTCCCGAAAGGCGGAGCCGCCTCAACGCATGGTGCGGACTCTGGGGCGTCGTCATCGGGTACGGGTCCAATTGCCACCGATGCGAATGGCGCACGTGGCGGCGTTCGTCACGGGGCTGGTGCCACGAGCCGTGAACCGCGCTCCGGGGATGCGTATACGGACGGCCGCCGCGGGCACGCCTCGGAAGGCGCTGACGGCTCAGGGGAATCTGATGCCGGCAGCCCTCACGAGCCAACACATGGTCACGAGACCGCCCACGCAAACGCTCACGAACCACGCGAGGGGCACGAGGAAGCAGCGGCCACCGACGGCACGGATGCGTCCTCCGAAGCACGGCAGCACGGTGAAGGAGACGGTGAGCCCGACTTCACGCGTCCCACCCTGCCGCCCGGCCAAGCGGAGCTGTCTCTGCGCGAGCTGCGTGCCCTGCGTGCCGGGCGCCATCGCTATACCACTGCGGAGGAGATAGGCAGGGAGATGTTCGGTGGTGGCTCTGAGCGGCACTACCGGGTTCCGACCCACAACCACCCCTATTACCCTGTGGAGACCCCGGGTGGTCGCAAAGTGGACGTGCCTGTGGATATGCCGGGCGGCCGGACTTTGGCTGTCGAAATCAAGCACTACCTGGAATTCCGAACGGTCAAACTCGCCGACGGAACGAACCAGGTCGTCAAGGGAGAGGTTCCACTCAACAAGGGTATAATCGAACAGATCAACAAAGATCTCACATTGCGACGCCTGGATCCCAAATATGATCCTCGATGGGTGTTTATGCACGCACCTCCATCCCAGGCTCTCCGAAATTATCTCGTTCAGGCTCGCATCATATTTGTCGAATACGGTCCGGCCCCCAAGAAGTAAGAATCAGTTTTAGCGGAAGGTGTCAGAAATGGCGAGGGCAAGCGCTCCCGACCCGAATCTTGAACGATGGATCGAGGAGGGACGTCGGACGATCATCGATATCGCCGACATGTTGGGAGTTCTTCCAGATGCCTACACCCGAGACCCGTTGAGCCTGATTCCCGCCCTGCAGAATTACGTGTCACGTCTCCCCCTCGGTCAGTTCGAGCAATCGGACTGGGTAACGTTGCATAGCGACCTGCTGTCGTATGTGGCAGATTTTCTGATTCAGAGGCACGGCGCCCGCTGGGATGTAGTAGATGATTCAACAACGCCTCGCGGCTACCGCTACGTCATCGAGGCGCAGGGTCACGATGGGGAGATCCGTAGGATCGACCCGGCTGACGTCGTTATGACCGAATTTGATAACCTTCCCATTGAGATCACGAGGATGCTCGCCAGTGCGGAACTCACACTGCACTTGACACCTCAAGTCAGTGAAGATGAGTAACGTGTTTCCTGAATCTGCGCGGCCTCCAGCACGGCCAGCTCGGCGAGTTCCCCACCTGAGGCCTACGTGATCACGCGCATTCCTCGCCACGACTACCCCACGGACAACGCGGCAGAGGGTCTGGCGGTACTCAACGAGACCGTGGACTGGGTCCTCGGTGAGCTTGACGAACCGGACGACATCGGACGTGGCCAAGCCTTGAGCACCAGTCTGACACTGGCGCAGACGCGCTGTGCGATCGATCCCTACGCATCGAAGTTCGAAACGTGGGAGGCGTGGGTCACGGCCATGCAGGTCGGCTCCGCCTTGTTCGACTCGGCCACGGCAGTCGAAGGCCCCGTACCCTGCCGTATCGGGAGCACCGGACAGGTGAAGAACCTCCCGGCGACCGGCCCGACGTCCTATACGCACGCGGGAGCCTGGATCACCTCGGTCTACCTGGCGATGATCTGCCGTGAAAATGAGCGCCTCGACCGGCTGATGCAAGTACCTGTGTCGTTCCTCCGTGCGTCCGGCGCTCTGTTCGACGAGTACACCTACGACTGGGTGGAGGCTCTGCAGAGTTACTGGCACGGCCAGGCTGCAAACACGTGGGACAAACTGGTCGCTGCGGTCAAAGGCACAGACCCCGACGTGGCCCAGGTCGCCGACAGGGACACCATGCTGATGCTCCTGTATCCACCACTCGAGCTCTTCCAGCTCTACAACCGTCAAGAGACCGATGAGTTCAATAGGTCACTGGTCCAAGCCCTCACCTGGCACAAGCAGTACTGGACCGGCGACGAAGCACGATCCCTGAGCAGCGACGGCCTGGTCGCTCTCGGCCCACTCGCCATCGCCTGCATGGCCTATGACAACGACTTCCCCATCGAGGTCGAGTCCGAGTACCTGCCCAAAGCCCTTCTGCAGCACAACTGGGTGGGCGAGTACGCCACCTGACAGCCGATACCTCACTCTGAGAACTGAAACGGACAACGAATACCTGTGGCAGCCCAGGACTACGACAGCCAATTGCTGGAGTCGGTGTCGGTTCGGCGCCGGCGGCTGCGGGATGCCGTCTTGTTCGGGACGCAGCGGCAGCGGCGGTCGGTGGACGAGCGGCTCGGCAAGGTGTTCGCCGGGATCGTGGTCGCGGCGGTGTTGTGCGCCGGGTGCGTGGGCTGGTCGTTCGTTTCGCACCGGGTCATCGGGAAAAGCCCGTACGGCCCCTCCGCGCCCTCTTCCTCGCCTTCCGCGGCGCCTTCGGCGTCTTCCACCCAATGACTCGATGATAGGTTCGAACGCGTGATATCTGCGGGGTCCCTGAGCCGTACGACGCCGAACCGGACTGCTTTGAGCCGGGTCACTCTGATCGGCGAGCGGAGGCGGATCGACCTCGTCCTGCCCTCTCAGGAACCAGTCGGGCTGCTCTTGCCCGAAGTGATGCGGCTGCTGGACGATCGGGCATCGGCCCGGCCAGAGTCGCGGCACCTCGTCACCACGGAGGGTTCGGCGCTCGCGCACGACAGCACGCTGGAATCGGCGGGGATTCCGGACGGCGCCGTCCTGCGGCTCGTGCGGCTGGAGGACGCCCCCGCGGCGCCCGTGGTGCACGACGTCACTGATGAGGTCGCCGACGAGCTGAATGTACGTGCATGGCGGTGGAGCCCTGCGTCCCGGCGCATCGTCTCGGGAGTCGCGACGGTCGGCTGGGCCGTCCTGGCCGCGGCCCTGGCCCGCAGCGAGTTCGCGCTGCCGGTGGTAGGCAGCACTCTGGTGACCGTCGCCGCCGTGTCCGCACTCGCGGGGGCTCTCTTCGGGCGGTCCGGGCGACGTGGCCTGGCCACCACGCTCCTGGTCACCGGGGGGACTGTCGGGGCCCTCGGGGTATGGACCCTGGCCGATGCCCATGCCTGGTCCGGCGCGGCGCGGCTGGCCGGCGTCGCGGTCGCACTCGTTGTGACGCTGCTCCTGCTGGGCTGGTTCACGGCACTGGGCCGCGGCGGCCTCGTCGGCGCCGCCACGGTCGTCGGCTGTGTCCTCTGCTGGGAGGTTGCGGTGGCTGTCCAGTCGGGCGCGGGTACGTCAGTGGAGCAGGCTCACGTGGGGGCGGTGCTGAGCGTCGTCTCGGTTGTCGCCCTCGGCGTGCTGCCGCGGCTCGCGCTCATGGCGTCCGGCCTGTCCGGGCTGGACGACCGGCGGTCCAGCGGCGCGTCCGTCAGCCGCTATCAGGTCAGCACCGCCCTGACCGCCACTCATCGTGGCCTGGCGCTCGCCACCCTCGTCCTGGCCGCCTCGGCCATGGCGGCGGGGCTGCTCGTACTGCGGGCGCCTTCGGCATGGACCGTCCTGCTCGCCGTGGTGGTCACGGTCGTTCTGGCACTGCGGGCACGTGCCTTCCCGCTCGTCACCGAGGTCGTGGCACTGTTCGGGGCAGGTGCCGTGGTCGCCGTCCGGCTCGTCGGAGTGTGGCAGGAGCACTCCGGTGCGGTGGGGTCGTTGGCCCTGCTCGTCACGCTGGCCGTGCTGCCGCTGATGGTGCTGGCGGTGCAGCCCGCCGAGCATGTGCGGATCCGGCTGCGGCGCTTCGGCGACGTGCTCGAATCGGTGGGAGTCATCGCCCTCTTCCCCCTCGTCATCGGGGCTTTCGGTGTGTACGGGCGTCTGCTCGACACCTTCGCGTAGGGATAACTCCATGGCTCAGGGAGGGGACTGGCAGCAGGACGTGCTGCGGCAGTTGGGGCAGCGCGGTACAGCGGACGAAGCGGCCGAGCCCGCCTCCGAGTCCACCGAGCCCCCTGTGCGGCCTCAACTGACGCACCCAGCACCGGAGCCGCCCACCGATACGGGTCCCACCGCCTCTGAGGGTTTCCCTCGGCACGCCGCCCCGGCGCCGAAGCCGGAACCCGCTGTCCGGTCACCCCGTGATCCCCGGCTTCCCCTGCACACCCCGGAGTCCGTGCCCACCGTCGACCCCCGCCTGGCACACGCTCTGGGTCGCCCCCAGCACGGCGATTCGGTGTCCCGCCGCACCGGACGCACGCTCCGCAAACTCGCCTCGTCAGCCACCCAGGACGTCACCGAAGAGACACGCCTCGCCCGGGAGTTGCAGCAGCCGGTCACCACGGGCCGAGTCATCGCGGTCACGTCCATCCGGGGCGGAGTGGGCAAGTCGACCGTCTCCGCCCTGCTGGGCCGCACCTTCAACCACTACCGACACGACCCTGTCCTCACCCTGGAGGCCGATGCCGCACTCGGCACCCTCCCCGTACGGTTGGGTGCCGAATCAGTGCGCTGGTCGTGCGCGGACCTCGCGCAGATCCTCACCCCCGCGATGCAACTCACCGACGTCACCGGCTACTTGGTTCCGGTGTCCGACGGTGGCTGGCTGCTGCCCGCGAGCCAGGGGCGCGTCGGCGCGCCGATGGACGTCCGCACCTACCGCACGGTCACACTGGCGCTGCGGCGCTACTTCGCGGTGACGGTGGTGGACTGCGAGACCCTGCCCGGTGAAGTGGCGCGTACGGCGATGGACACCGCGCATGCCCGGGTGGTGGTCGCCCCGATGACCGCGGAGGGCGTCAACGGCACCCGGCAGGTCCTGGACTGGCTGGCCCAGCTGCCGCACTCCGCCCTGGCCGGCACCGTCGTGGCGCTGTCCGCGAGCTCCCCCGACGCCACGCTCGACGAGAAGACGGCCGCCGCGCACCTGCGAGAGACGGGCGTGTCCGTCGTCCCGCTCCGCTACGACCGGCATCTGGCCCAGGGAGGCCCCATCCACACCGCCATGCTGGGCCAGGCCACCCGGGACGCCGCCGTCCGCCTGGCCGCGGAGGCGATGCACCGTGCGGTGAGGGTGCGATGAGCACGAGCCAGGCTTCAGGACCCGTTCGAGAAAAGGCCCGTCCGTGACCCAGCACCTCGTCCACCGGCCCGCGCGCTCCACCCGCCCCCTCGCCCCCGCCCGGCCGCGCTCGATCGAGCCGCCGCCGAACCTGCCCGAGGGGAAGATCGGCAACGCGGCGACCGCGCTGCTGCCGATGGCCGGTGTCATCAGCTCGGTCGTGATGATGACCGTCATCCGCAACAGCCAGTTCGCCGCGCTCGGCGCGATCGTCCTGGTCTTCGCGCTGCTCGGCGCGGTGGCACTGTTCCTGTCCCAGCGGGGCAAGGCACAGCGCACCCGGCGCACCCAGCGCGAGCGCTACCTCGAATACCTGGAGGAACTGCGCGACGAGCTCGGCACCGACGAGCGGGAGCGGCGTCGACAGTCCCAGCTGCTGGATCCACCGCCCGAGGCCTTGTACGACTTGGTGCGCGATCCGGCACGGTTGTGGGAGCGGCGCCGTCAGGACCCGGACTTCCTGCGGGTACGGGTGGGCACCGGAAACGTCCTGGTGCAGGAGCTGGTGGTCGGGCAGAACAGCGCGGGCGGGGTCCTGACTCCACCGGACCCGTTCATGCTCAACGAGGCCCGCGCCCTGCAGCACCGGTTCGGCACGGCGACGGACTTCCCCCTCACCGTGCCCTTGGACCGGGCGGGCAACGTCAGCGTCGTAGGGGACCGCGAGGGTGTGCTGCGGGTGGCTCGCGCGTTGCTGGTCCAGACGGCGGTCACGCACGCACCGGACGACGTGGCCGTCGCGCTCGGCGTACCCGCTGAGAAGCTGGCCGAGTGGGAGTGGGCCAAGTGGCTGCCCCACATACTGGATCCGTCCGAGCACGACGGTCCGGTCGCCGCCCGCCGGATCGCGCCGAGCCTGGCCCAGCTGGCCGCGTTGTGCCGCGATGATCTGCTGCAGCGGGCCTCGTACGCGGCGGAGGTGCGGCGCGGACTGTCGGACCGAGGCGCGCTGCGGATGACCGGTCGGCTGCTGGTCGTCAGCGACGAGTACGGCGAGACGGCCACCGATCTGCCCCGCCCCGACACGGCGGTTGATCTGCCGGACATGGGCGTGACCGTGCTGCATCTGCTGGAGCAGCAGGTGCACGAGCCGGATCAGGTGGCGGTCCGCGTCACCGTCGAGGGCGACCGGATCATCGTGGAGGACCTGCGCGAGACATCGACGGTGACGCCGGGCTCGTCGGACGCCGTGAGCGTCGCGGGCGCGGAGGGACTGGCCCGGATGCTGGCCCCCGTCAGGTTGTCGGCGGAGTCCACGGCCGAGGGAACCCCCGTCTCCGGGCCGGTGGACTTCCCCGGCCTGCTGGGCATCGACGACCCTGCGGCACTCGACATCGAAAGACTGTGGGCGCCGCGCGGCGAGCGAGCGTTCCTGCGCGTACCCATCGGCTTGACGGACCGTCACGAGCCCGTGTTGCTGGACCTGAAGGAGTCCTCCGAGCTCGGCATGGGCCCGCACGGGCTGTGCGTGGGCGCGACCGGCTCCGGCAAGAGCGAACTGCTGCGTACCCTCGTCCTCGCGCTCGCCGCCACCCACTCCCCCGAAGACCTTGCCCTCGTCCTGGTCGATTACAAGGGCGGCGCCACCTTCGCCCCGTTCACCGACCTCCCGCACGTGGCAGGCGTGATCACCAACCTGGAGAACCAGGCCGGGCTCGTCGAGCGCGTCCACAGCAGTCTCGCCGGCGAGGTGAAGCGCCGCCAGCAGGTGCTCAAGGACGCCGGCAACATCGCCGACATCGGCCACTACGCCGCCCTGCGCGCCACCGGTCGCCCGGACCTCGAACCGCTGCCGCACCTGTTCGTCGTCATCGACGAGTTCGGTGAACTCCTGACCGCCAAGCCGGACTTCATCGACCTGTTCCTGTCCATCGGCCGCATCGGCCGCTCCATCGGCGTCCACCTGCTGCTGTCCAGCCAGCGCATCGAAGGCGGCAAGCTCAAGGGCCTGGACACGTACCTGTCGTACCGCCTGGGCCTGCGGACCTTCTCCGCCGACGAGTCGCGCACCGTACTGGACACCACCGACGCCTTCCACCTGCCGCCACTGCCGGGCTTCGGCTATCTGAAGGTCGACACCTCCACCTACGAACGCTTCAAGGCCGGGTACGTCTCCGGCGCCCACCTCGGGCCCGTCCTGCGCGACAAGCAGGACGACGAACCGCTCGCCTGGCCGTATCCGACGTACAACACGCTCGGCACACCCCATGAGGATGCCGCGGAGGAGTACGCCGCCACCAAGCGCGAGACCGGGCCGACGGTGATGTCGGTGATGGTCGGCCAACTCGCCACCGCGGCCCCGCCGGTACGCCGGATCTGGCTGCCGCCGTTGCCTGACGCCATCACCCTCGACACCGCGGCCGGTCCCCTCGAAGCCGACACGGAGGGCCTCAGGCTCGCGCACCGCGACGGCGCGATGCGCGTTCCGCTGGGCATCCTGGACGATCCGGCCAAGCAGTGGCAGCAGCCGTGGCTGCTGGACCTGACCGTCGCCGGCGGCCACACGGCCGTCATCGGCGGCCCGCAGTCCGGCAAGACCACCCTGCTGCGCACCCTGGCCCTCTCCCTGGCGCTCACCCACACCCCGTACGACGTCGCCGTCTACGGCCTCGACCTGGTCGGCGGCGGTCTGTCCGCGCTGGCTGGACTGCCGCATGTCGGCGGCATCTCGGGGAGGGCGGACCACGAGCGGGCCGCCCGCACGGTCGCCGAGGTCCGCACCATGCTCGGCCAACGCGAGGAACTCTTCCGCACGTACGGCATCGACTCCATCGACCAACTGCGTCACCTGCGCGCCCAAGGAAGGCTGCCCCAGCTCGGCTCGACCGACATCGTGCTGCTGGTCGACGGATTCGGCGCACTGCGCGACGAGTTCGCCGACCTCGACGACGCCGTGGCCGATCTGCTCAAGCGCGGCGGCGGATACGGCATCCACGTCGTCGCCGGAATGCTGCGCTGGAACGACGTCCGCATCGCTACCCAGTCGATGTTCGGCACCCGCGTCGAACTGCGCCTCAACGACCCGGCCGACTCCTCCATCGACCGCAAGCTGTCCGAGACGCTCTCCCCCGACACCCCGGGCCGTGTCCTGACGGACGGGAAGCTGTTCGCGCAGGTCGCGCTGCCCCGTATCGACAACCGCCCCATCACGGACGACCTGTCGTCCGTCCTCGAACGGTCCGCCCGCACGATCCGTGCCGGCTGGCACGGCGACGTCGCCACCCCGGTGCGGGTGCTCCCCACACGGCTCCCCGCGGCAAAACTCCCCTCAGCGGCCGCCGAACCCAGGACAATCCCCATGGGCGTGGACCAGGACGCGCTCGCCCCCGCGCTGCTGGACCTCTTCGGAAGCGATCAGCACCTGCTGATCCTCGGTGACAACGAGTGCGGCAAGACCAACCTGCTGAAACTGCTGGCCCGTCAACTCGTCGACCGGCACGGAGACGAGGAGCTGGTGTTCGGCCTCTTCGACCCGCGCCGCGGCCTGCGGGGTGTCGTTCCGGAGCCGTACCGCGGTGGCTACGCCCACAACGCGAAGCTGGCCGCAGCGCTGGCCACCGGCATCGCCACCGAATTGGAGAAACGCCTGCCGGAGACCGCGGACCCGGACGCGGTCTGTGCGGAGCCCGCGTTCACGGGGCCGCGCATCGTGATCCTCGTCGACGACTACGACATCCTCACCACCGCCGGCCAGCAGCCCCTGGCTCCGTTCCTTCCGTACATCTCCTCCGCCCAGGACATCGGTCTCCACTTCGTCATCGCCCGCCGCACCGCCGGATCCTCCCGCGCCCTGTACGAACCCCTGCTGACCGCCCTGCGCGAGACCGGCGCCACCGCACTCCTCATGACCGGCGACCGCACCGAGGGCCAGCTCTTCCCCGGCCTGTACGCCTCCGCGCAACCGCCCGGCCGCGGCACTCTTGTCCGCCGAGGCCGCCACCACCAACTCATACAGACCGCGCTCGCAGACGAGGCGGACGAAGAGGCCGGACAGCCGTGACCAAGGACGTCATCGCCCTCACCCCGAAGATGCCGGACCTGCGCACACTCCTCGCGGGCCTCTACGCCGGCGGCCCCGACCTCGGCGTGAACACCCTGGCCGACGGCGCTGTCATCCAGCTCTGCGCCCCTGACGGCCGCCCTCTCGTCTCGATCGAGGCGCCCATCCTGGTCCAGGTCCCCGGGGAGACCACCCGCCTCCTCGGCATCAGTTCCGGTGCCCCGGACAGCCCGGTGTGGTGGACCGAGGCCCGAGCCTCCACCGCCGTCGCGGAAGGCGGCCGGCTCGCGGGCTCCTTCGCCGGACGCCTCGCCACCGTCCTGGGCGGCATGGTGTGGCCCCCGGAAGCGTCCTCCACCGACGTCGTCCCGCTCACCACGGACATCTCCGCGGTGCCCGTCCCCGCCACGTCATCCCCGGCAGTGGACGTCCTCACCACCAAGGCGGCCGTGGTCATCCAGGACCGCCCCCTCGTCACCATGACCAGCTGGCTCTCCGACGCCCTGCGCGGCGCGACCACCGACGACCGCGCCCTGCAGATCGTCACCCCACCCACCACCCGCCTGACCCTGCCCACCCGCACCGCCCTGCTCGGCCACCCCAACCGCTGGGTCGTCCAAGACCCGGACCACGGCTTCTACGACGGCCTTTCCGGCGCCGTACTCCACTGGAAGGGCGGCACCTTCACCCCCGCCCTTGACGAGAACGGCACGGCCTCCGTCGCCGAAGCCTTCAAGGCCGGCCCCGACGCCGGCGAACGCCAGCTCATCATCTCCCTACGCACCCTGCACCCCGCCGACGAAGACCTGGTCCTCGGCCGCGCCCTGGAAGCCGCCTGGCACACCCTCACCGGCACCGCACCCGCCGGATGGAGCACCGCCGAGCCCGTCAACCTCCTGTGGTCCACCCGCCAGTTGACCGATCTCGCCCGTCGCCGCGCCCCCCGGCCGACCTGGCTGATCGCCGTCGGCCACCCCGACCGGCCGGCCATCGCCACCGTCCGCGTCACGCGCACTCCCGCCGGCGTCGAGCAGGACATCACCCTCACCCTCGGCCATGGCAAGGACGAAACCCCGCCCCTGCACGCCATCGAGCCCCTCGCTGAAACCCTCGCCGCGGAGCACGGCCTCACGAGCATGCTCACCTCACTTCGCAGCGCCCGCCGCGACCTGACCGTCCCCGCGCACTTCGAGACCCCGCCCATCCCGGTCTCGTACACGCTGGGATCCGAATCAGTCAGGGACATCGACCTCGACAGGGCCCTCCGCCCGCCCCTCGACCTCGTCCCCACCCGACTCGGCCGCACGGCGCGACCTGCCGTGCACTACGCCCTCGGCGACGGCACCGACCCCCGCGCCTGGAACGTGCTCGAACAACTCACCCAGCACCTTGCACAGGTCTCGTGAACCCCGACCTGGACGATTCGGCACGCGGCGGCCACCACACGACAAACGGGTACCACGCCAATACACCGGGTACGCCGACGGGGCCGACCCCGACTTGGGACGACCCCATCTGACCTGCACGTTTACTGACGCATCGCCTCCGCGGTGTCGCGGCCGCTACACGTTGAAGCGGAACTCCACCACGTCGCCGTCCTGCATGACGTAGTCCTTGCCCTCCATGCGGGCCTTGCCCTTGGCGCGGGCCTCGGCGACCGAGCCGGTGTCGACGAGGTCCTCGAAGGAGATGACCTCCGCCTTGATGAAGCCCTTCTGGAAGTCGGTGTGGATGACTCCGGCGGCCTCAGGGGCGGTGTCGCCCTTCTTGATGGTCCAGGCGCGGGATTCCTTGGGGCCGGCCGTCAGATAGGTCTGCAGGCCGAGAGTGTCGAAGCCGACGCGGGCGAGGGTGGCGAGGCCCGGCTCCTCGGCGCCCACCGACTCCAAAAGCTCCATGGCGTCCTCCTCGTCGAGCTCGGCGAGGTCCGCCTCCAGCTTGGCGTTGAGGAAGATCGCCTCGGCGGGGGCGACCAGGGTGCGCTGCTCGGCCTTGAAGTCCTCGTCGACCAGCTCGTCCTCGTCCACGTTGAAGACGTAGAGGAACGGCTTGGTGGTCAGGAGGTGGAGGTCGTGCAGGAGCTCCTCGTTGCCGGAGCCCTGGACGATGCCCTGCGAGAAGAGCGTGTCGCCCTTCTCCAGGATCTCCTTGGCCGCCTCGACCGCCGCGACCTTGGGAGCGATGTCCTTCTTGATGCGCGACTCCTTCTGGAGGCGCGGCAGGACCTTCTCGATGGTCTGGAGGTCCGCGAGGATCAGCTCGGTGTTGATCGTCTCGATGTCGTCCTTGGGCGAGACCTTGCCGTCGACGTGCACGACGTTCTCGTCCTTGAAGGCGCGGATGACCTGGCAGATCGCGTCCGACTCACGGATGTTCGCGAGGAACTTGTTGCCGAGGCCCTCGCCCTCCGAGGCACCCTTCACGATGCCCGCGATGTCGACGAAGTCGACCGTCGCCGGAAGGACGCGCTGCGAGCCGAAGATCTCGGCCAGCTTGGTCAGCCGGGCGTCGGGGACGCCGACCACGCCCACGTTGGGCTCGATCGTGGCGAACGGGTAGTTGGCCGCGAGCACGTCGTTCTTGGTCAGGGCGTTGAACAGGGTCGACTTGCCGACATTGGGCAGACCGACGATTCCGATCGTGAGCGACACGTTGCGACTTCCCGTACGTGAGGGTGGGCGACAGGTCCGCGAAGGTGCGCGGGCCGATCCACCAGTCTACGGGGTGCGAGGTCCCTTACCGGCGACGTATCGAACGCATGGCCAAGGTCGGCCCATCGGCGTGTCTGAGGGGCTATTCCGCACATAAACCGACCTAAGTTGGTCCAGTGGAGCAACACAGGACGCGTCCCCCTCAGTACAGACCGCGACGCGGCGCACCCCTGCCTGCCCAGACCGGGCGCGCCACGGCCGACGGCGTACGCAGGGGTACGCCCCCCGCGCGGCGGCCCGCACCCGCGCCCAGGCCCGCGCCCAGGCCCGCTCCGACGCGACGGCGGATGCCGAACCCCCGGCTCACCGGGCTCGGCGGCGGACTGTTCTGCGGGGCGACGATGTTCGCGCTCGCCTGTCTCGACCAGCTGCTCTTCGGGGCGTCGCTGGTGGTCTACGGGGTGCTGTTCCTGCCGGTGGCGACCCTGACCGCGCTGTGGGTGCGAAGGGGAGACCTCGTCACCGCGCCCGTCGTCGTGCCCATCGCCTTCGCGTTCGGGCTGCTGCCCATCGCCGACGGGGGCGGCGGGACCGGGGGCGAGCTGATGGGGCTGGTCACCGCGCTGGCGACCCAGGCGGGATGGCTGTACGGGGGGACGCTGGTCGCGGGGGTCATCACCACCGTACGGAAGGTCCGTCTGATGATCCGCAGGGCCGCCCAGCGCAGGGCGGCCCAGGGGCCCCGCCCGGGGATCCGGCCGCGCCGCCGTCCTGTCTGACGGACAGGACAGGCACCGGGGGCGCGACGGACACGACGGGCGCCACCACACGGGCGCCGGGCTCCCGGTGCCGCCGCCTGCGCCCCGGAGGGCCTACGCGGACTTCGCCGCCCGCATCGCCGCACCCACGATCCCCGCGTTGTTCTGCAGCTGCGCCGGGACGATCTCCGCCTTGATGCCCTCGATCAGCGGCAGGAACCTGTCGGCCTTACGGCTGACGCCGCCGCCGATGATGAAGAGCTCGGGAGAGAAGAGCATCTCCACATGGGCGAGGTACTTCGTGACCCGGCGCGCCCAGTGCTCCCAGGTCAGCTCGTGGTCCTCCTTGGCCTTGGTGGAGGCACGCTTCTCCGCGTCGTGGCCGTTCAGCTCGAGGTGTCCCAGCTCGGTGTTCGCAACCAGCTCGCCGTCGACGAAGAGCGCGCTGCCGATACCCGTGCCGAAGGTGAGCAGGAGGACGGTGCCCTGACGGTCGCGCCCGGCGCCGAACTGCATCTCGGCGACGCCCGCCGCGTCCGCGTCGTTCAGCACCGTCACCGGGAGGCCGCCCAGCCGGTCGGCCAGCAGGGCCCGCGCGTCGGTGTCGATCCACGCCTTGTCGACATTGGCAGCCGTGCGAATGGTGGCGCCGCCGGTGACCACCCCGGGGAAGGTGATGCCGACGGGTCCCGTCCAGCCGAAGTGGCCGACGACCTCTTTCACGCCGTCGGCCACCGCGTCCGGGGTCGCCGGATGGGGAGTGAGCACTTTGTAGCGCTCCTCCGTCAGTTCGCCGCGGTCCAGGTCCACAGGGGCACCCTTGATCCCGGATCCGCCGATGTCCACACCGAAGATCTGCATGGCCCTACGCTACGTCGTACGACTGACAGTTACTTCTCGGAGGGGGCGGAAGCACCGGCCGCGGTGCGCTGCTCCACCAGCGCCGCCGCCTCCGCGCGCAGATCGCGGCGCAGTTCCTTGGGCAGCGAGAAGGTGATGGACTCCTCGGCCGCCTTGACGATCTCGACGTCCTCGAAGCCACGGGCGGAGAGCCACTCCAGGACCTGCTCGACCAGGACCTCCGGGACGGAGGCGCCCGAGGTGACACCGACCGTCGTCACACCCTCCAGCCAGTCCTCCTCGATCTCGTCGGCGAAGTCCACGAGGTACGCCGCCCGCGCTCCCGCGAGCTTGGCGACCTCGACGAGACGCACGGAGTTGGAGGAGTTGCGCGAGCCGACCACGATGACCAGGTCCGCTTCCTCACCCATCTGCTTCACGGCCAGCTGGCGGTTCTGCGTGGCGTAGCAGATGTCGTCGCTGGGCGGGGAGATGAGCTGCGGGAACTTCTCCTTCAGCGCGTCGACCGTCTCCATCGTCTCGTCGACCGACAGCGTGGTCTGGGAGAGCCAGACGACCTTGGAGGGGTCGCGGACCTCGACCTTGGCGACGTCCTCGGGGCCGTCCACGAGAGTGATGTGGTCGGGCGCCTCGCCGGAGGTGCCGATGACCTCCTCGTGGCCCTCGTGGCCGATCAGCAGGATGTCGAAGTCCTCGTTCGCGAACCGGACGGCTTCCTTGTGGACCTTGGTGACCAGCGGGCAGGTCGCGTCGATGGTGGCGAGCCTGCCGGCGGCGGCCTCGTCGTGGACGACCGGGGCGACGCCGTGCGCCGAGAACATGACGATGGCCCCCTCGGGGACCTCGGCCGTCTGCTCGACGAAGATCGCGCCCTTCTTCTCCAGGGTCTGCACGACGTACTTGTTGTGGACGATCTCGTGGCGGACATAGATCGGGGCCCCGTACTGCTCAAGGGCCTTCTCGACGGCGATCACGGCGCGGTCCACGCCCGCGCAGTAGCCACGGGGGGCGGCGAGCAGGACACGGCGGCCAGGCGAAGCAGTCATGGCACCCATCGTAAGGCCGCACTCGGCGCGTCAAAGATCGCCTCCTTGGGGAGACGGAGGGGGAGCTGAGCGGGGTGGGCGGGACGCGACCCCCGGGAGGCACGATGTCCGACACGCAGAGACACGCAGAGACACGCAGAGGCACGCAGACCACCGCCGCAGCGGCCGCCGAGACCGGTGCCAGGTACGGACTGCGGCGCGGCCTCGGCGGTCACTGTTGCCGTGATCGTGGAGGCGTCCGGGGCCGCTCAGGTGGTCGGTGCGGTGTGGTTGGCCTTGGGGGCGTGGGCGCTGCCGGCCCAGCGGGGGCGCGTCCGCGTGCAGCGGAGCGGGGCTGCTTCGGCGCTCCGCGCCAGGAAAACCACGGCACTCCGCGCCAAGAACGCGTGCGGGCTTCGTGTCAGTGGGGGCCGTTAGTCTCGGGCGCATGGCTCTCAACACGTCCGCGGACGCCCCACTGCCCGTCGGTGAGGTGTCGCGGCTCATCGGAGGGTGGATCGACCGGCTCGGCGCGGTGTGGGTCGAGGGGCAGATCACCCAGTTGTCGCGGCGCCCCGGCGCGGGCGTCGTCTTCCTGACCCTGCGCGACCCGTCGTACGACATCTCGGTGAGCGTCACCTGCTACCGGCAGGTGTTCGAGGCGGTGGCGGACGTGGTGAGCGAGGGCGCCCGCGTCGTCGTCCTGGCGAAGCCGGAGTGGTACGCGCCGCGTGGGCAGCTGTCGCTGCGGGCCACCGAGATCAAGCCGGTCGGCGTGGGAGAACTCCTCGCGCGCCTCGAGCAGTTGAAGAAGTCCCTGGCGAGCGAGGGACTGTTCGCGGCCGATCGCAAGAAGGCCCTGCCGTTCCTGCCGCAGCTCATCGGGCTGGTGTGCGGGCGGGCGTCGGCGGCCGAGCGGGACGTGCTGGAGAACGCGCGGCATCGCTGGCCGGCCGTCCGCTTCGAGGTGCGCAACGTCCCCGTGCAGGGGGTGCACGCGGTGCCGCAGGTCGTGCAGGCCGTGAAGGAGCTGGACGCGCTCGACGCCGTGGACGTGATCATCGTGGCGCGCGGCGGCGGCAGCGTGGAGGACCTGCTGCCGTTCTCGGACGAACAGCTCGTACGGGCGGTCGCGGCCTGTCGTACGCCGGTCGTGTCGGCCATCGGGCACGAGCCCGACAACCCGTTGCTGGACTTCGTGGCCGACCTGCGCGCGTCCACGCCGACGGACGCGGCCAAGAAGGTCGTGCCGGACGTCGGGGAGGAGTACGAGCGGGTGCGGTTCCTGCGGGACCGGGCGCGGCGGAGCGTCCAGTCCTTCATCGACCGGGAGGAGCGCGGGCTCGCGCACGCGCTGGCCCGGCCCTCGATAGAGGATCCGCACCGGATGGTCGACGAGCGCGCCGACCAGGTCGCCGCGCTGCTGGACCGCGGGCGGCGCACGCTCGGGCATCTGCTCGACCGCGCCGACTCGGAGCTGACGCACACCCACGCGCGTGTGGTGGCCCTCTCCCCCGCCGCGACCCTCCAACGGGGGTACGCGGTGCTCCAGAAGGCCGACGGTCACGTGGTCCGGGATCCGGACGAGGTGGCGGAGGGCGAGGCGCTGCGGGCGCGGGTCGCCGAGGGTGAATTCACGGTACGAGTCGATGCATAGGGTGGGCGCATGACCAGCAAGGTGCACGAGGCGCTCGGGTACGAGCAGGCGCGGGACGAGCTGATCGAGGTCGTACGCCGACTGGAGGCGGGCGGCACGACGCTCGAGGAGTCCCTGGCGCTCTGGGAGCGGGGCGAGGAGCTGGCGAAGGTCTGCCGCCGCTGGCTGGAGGGCGCACGGGCCCGTCTGGACGCGGCGCTGGCCGAGGAGGAGTCGGAGGGCGGGGACGAAGACGGGGGCCGCGACTCCGAGTGACGTGACGACACTCGCCCTCTTCCGCAGCCGGTGGCACCCGGCTTTCCGCAGCCGGTGACACCCGGCGACATCCCCAGTGACACCCGGCCGCCGTCCCGCTCGGTGACGGCGGCCTCGTCGTTCCCCCGGAACCCTGGCGCCCGGAAGCGACCTCGTTCCCCCTCGCTCCCTGTGAAGCGGATCACCTCACCCCGGATTTGGTTGAACCTTAAACCTCCTCCGCGTAGTGTCGACACCGCCAGCCGATCCCCCCGGATCGACCGCACATCCCGAGAAGGTTTCTGATGTCTCTCGTTCTTGACCCCGCCGCCCAGGACCTGCTGTTCCGCGAGGCCCGTACCGCCAACACGTTCACCGACGAGCCGGTGACCGACGAGCAGGTGCAGGCGATCTACGACCTGGTCAAGTACGGCCCGACCGCCTTCAACCAGTCGCCGCTGCGCGTCACCCTGGTCCGCTCCGCCGAGGCTCGCGAGCGCCTGGTGCAGCACATGGCCGAGGGCAACCAGCCCAAGACCGCCACCGCCCCGCTGGTCGCGATCCTCTCCGCGGACAACGAGTTCCACGAGGAGCTCCCCGCCCTGTTCCCGCACTTCCCGCAGGCCAAGGATGTCTTCTTCGCCGAGCGCCCGGCCCGTGAGGGTGCCGCCACGCTGAACGCCGCCCTGCAGGCCGCGTACTTCATCATCGGCGTCCGCGCCGCCGGCCTCGCCGCCGGCCCGATGACCGGCCTCGACTTCGCGGGCGTCCAGAAGGAGTTCCTGGACGACGACCACACCCCGCTGATGGTCGTCAACATCGGCAAGCCGGGCGAGGACGCCTGGTTCCCGCGCTCCCCGCGCCTGGAGTTCGACCAGGTCATCACGACCGTCTGAGCCCCCGCGTACGCCCCGGCGCGTACGCGAACGAGAAGGGCCCCCGGCAATGGCGCCGGGGGCCCTTCTCACGTCTCACGTGGATGTATCACGCAGACGCATCACGACGTCACGACGTCTTCAGCGCCTCCGCCATCTTCGTCAGCTGCCCGAACGACGCCGTCCCGGTCACCACGGTGGTCGCCCCCTTGGCCTTGAGCACGAGGGCGTCGTACGTGTCGCCCTCGTACCGCTGCCACGTCGCGTCACCGATCCGCTGGGTGGCCTTCGTCTCCTTGGCGCCCTGGCTGGCCGAGTCGATGAAGGCGGCCGCACGCTGAGTGGACTGCTCGATCGCCACGTACTGACCGTCGGGGTCGTGGAAGCCCAGGTGCCAGGCATCGAACTCGGTGCCGTCGTACCGCACCGAGGTCGCCTTCCACGCCGTCGGCAGACCCACGGGTGCCGCCACGGGATACGACGCCGCGCGGCGCGCCGTGAGCAGCTCGACGCGGTAGTCGACGCGCTTGAGAGGAGGCGCGGAGTCGTCATGCGGGATGAAGATGTAGATCACGCCCGCCATGAGCCCGATCAGACCCAGGGAGAGGAGCATGTCCCGGACGCTCTGCTTGCCTTTCGTACCTGCCACGCCCCTATCGTCGCAGGTGCCCTGGCCTGCTCATCCGTGGGGCCCCCTGCTCATTTTGTCAGCCTGACGATAGAGTCGGGGCACACCCTCATCCGGCCGTCGTCGTATCAGAAAGGTGCGCTCCGATGACCGAGCATCATCTGCCGTCCGAACTCGAGGTCCCTTCCGAGGCCCCCGACCGAAATCTCGCCCTGGAACTCGTCCGGGTCACCGAGGCCGCCGCGATGGCCGCGGGCCGCTGGGTAGGCCGCGGCGACAAGATCGGCGCCGACGGCGCCGCCGTCCGGGCCATGCGGACCCTCGTCTCCACCGTCTCGATGAACGGCGTCGTCGTCATCGGTGAAGGCGAGAAGGACGAGGCCCCGATGCTCTTCAACGGGGAGCGCGTCGGCGACGGGACCGGTCCCGAGTGCGACATCGCCGTCGACCCGATCGACGGGACCACGCTCACCGCCAAGGGCATGGAGAACGCGATCGCGGTGCTGGCCGCCGCCGACCGCGGCACCATGTTCGACCCGTCCGCGGTCTTCTACATGGACAAGCTGGTCACCGGGCCGGAGGCCGCCGACTTCGTCGACATCAACGCGCCCGTCTCGGTGAACATCCGACGGGTCGCCAAGGCCAAGAAGTCCTCGCCCGAGGACGTCACCGTCGTGATCCTCGACCGGCCACGCCACGAGGGGATCATCAAGGAGATCCGCGAGACCGGCGCCCGGATCAAGCTGATCTCCGACGGCGACGTCGCGGGCTCGATCCTCGCGCTGCGCGAGGGCACGGGCATCGACCTGCTCCTCGGCATCGGCGGTACGCCCGAGGGCATCATCTCCGCCTGCGCCGTGAAGTGCCTGGGCGGCACCATCCAGGGCAAGCTGTGGCCCAAGGACGACGAGGAGCGGCAGCGCGCGGTGGACGCCGGGCACGACCTCGACCGTGTGCTGTTCACCGACGACCTGGTCTCCGGCGAGAACGTGTTCTTCGTCGCCACCGGGATCACGGACGGGGAGCTGCTGCGCGGGGTGCGCTACCGGGCGGAGACCGCGACCACCGAGTCGATCGTGATGCGGTCCAAGTCGGGTACGGTCCGCCAGATTCGGTCGGAGCATCGGCTGAGCAAGTTGCGGGCGTACAGCGCGATCGACTTCGACCGAGCGAAGTAGTTCCGCGGGGCGCTCCGCTGGGAATGCCGGGGAACTGCGGGTTGCGGGTCACTGCTGGTGCGTCGTGGCCGGTCGCGCAGTTCTCCGCGCCCCTTGCGGGGCGCTTGCCTTACGGGGCGCGTGAAGAAGTACGTACGGCAAACGCAAAGAAGTACGTACGGCAAAGGGGCCGGCCCTGTGCGGAGGGCGGCCCCTTTGGCGTACGTGCGATCAGCCCGCCGCGGCTATCGTGCCGCGGGCGGCCTTCTTGAGTTCCAGGTCGCGGCGGCGGCGCCGGGCGAGCACCACGCGGCGCTCGGCGGCGGTGAGGCCGCCCCACACTCCGTACGGTTCGGGTTGCAGCAGCGCGTGTTCGCGGCACTCGACCATGACGGGACAGCGGGCGCAGACGCGCTTCGCCGCCTCCTCGCGGGACAGCCGGGCGGCCGTGGGCTCCTTGGAGGGCGCGAAGAACAGGCCGGCCTCGTCCCTGCGGCACACCGCCTCCGTGTGCCATGGGGCTTCCTGATCCCTGTCCCGCACTGGCGCCCGCTGGGCCGGAACGGCAGCTACCTGCAGGGACTGATGCGGCGGTTGCAGCACGGTCTACTCCTGACGACGGCTTCGCGGGCGTGCCGGGCACCGCGGGAAGTCCCACAGCGCCCTCCAAGAGGCGATGCAGCAAGCCCTACCCGCTGTGCGCGCGCCTATGCACTGAGTTCCCGAGAGCGGAGCCGGTCGTTCAAAACGGGGCGCGGGTGAGTGGACCAATGCGCCCCGCGCGCCGTCGCGTTCACAGGCGTCAACGGTCGAGGTGCTTGCGCAAAGTCCTGTCCACGCGGTCCATCGTGCGGTCGAGGATGTCGGCGACGAGCTTGCCGCGCTTGGGCCGTGCCTCGATGTTCCCCAGCACCGCGAAGCCCTCGACGTAGACCACGGGGGCGTCGGAGTCGCCCGCGTCCGTGGTGTGCGTCTCGAAGTTGCCGAGGACTCCGCCGCCGCTGCCGCGCAGCGAGACGTTCTCCGGGACCTTGATCTCGACGTTGCCGAAGACCGAAATCGCCTTGATCACGACCTGTTGGTACTCGAAGATCGCCTCGCTGAGGTCGATGTCGACGGTGCCGAAAACGGCGTACGCGTGGATGCGGCGCCCGGCGCGCCAGCGGCCCTTGCGCACGGCGGCGCTGAACACCGCCACCACGTTCTCGTCGGCCTCGGCCGGGATGCCGCCCGGCTGGGGGCGGTTGGGCACGGACGTGTACGCGGGGGTCGCGCGGCCCGCGCGCGCGGCGGGCAGGTCCTGGACGAACCGGTCGAGCTCTCCCACCGTCTTCGTGGCCAGCACCCCCTCGACCCGCTCGGCATGCTCGTCGGCGGTGAGGCGCCCCTCGGCGAGGGCATCGCGCAGAATGTCGGCGATCCGGTCACGGTCGGCGTCGGAGGCCCGGGTTTCGGTGCGCTTCTGAAGGTCCACGACAGCAGCGTACCCAAACGCGATAGATCGCGACTACCTCTTCTCGCGACCTGTGGAAAACCGGCCCTTCACACCAACTGAGCCTTACCTCACAGACTCACCGTCCCCGCCAGGTTCTACGCTGGTGGACGCTGCCAATGGAGGCATGCCGCTGTCTGCCGAGTGAGGAATGGGCTAGTGCCTGAGTTCGCGTACACCGATCTGCTCCCCCAGGGAGAGGACACCACCCCGTACCGGCTGGTGACCTCCGAGGGTGTCTCCACCTTCAAGGCCGACGGGCGCACGTTCCTCAAGGTCGAGCCGGAGGCGCTGCGCAAGCTCGCCGCGGAGGCCATCCACGACATTCAGCACTATCTGCGGCCCGCGCACCTGGCGCAGCTGCGGCGCATCATCGACGACCCCGAGGCGTCCGGCAACGACAAGTTCGTCGCCCTGGACCTGCTGAAGAACGCGAACATCGCGGCCGCCGGCGTGCTGCCCATGTGCCAGGACACCGGCACCGCGATCGTCATGGGCAAGCGCGGACAGAACGTGCTCACCGAGGGCGGCGACGAGGAGGCCCTCTCGCGCGGCATCTACGACGCGTACACCAAGCTGAACCTGCGCTACTCGCAGATGGCTCCGCTCACCATGTGGGAGGAGAAGAACACCGGGTCCAACCTTCCGGCGCAGATCGAGCTGTACGCGACCGACGGCGGCGCCTACAAGTTCCTGTTCATGGCCAAGGGCGGCGGTTCGGCGAACAAGAGCTTCCTGTACCAGGAGACGAAGGCCGTTCTGAACGAGGCCTCCATGATGAAGTTCCTGGAGGAGAAGATCCGTTCACTGGGCACGGCCGCCTGCCCGCCGTACCACCTGGCGATCGTGGTCGGCGGCACGAGCGCCGAGTACGCCCTGAAGACAGCGAAGTACGCCTCCGCGCACTACCTGGACGAGATTCCGGCCGAGGGCTCGGAGCTCGGGCACGGCTTCCGGGACAAGGACCTGGAGCAGAAGGTCTTCGAGCTGACCCAGAAGATCGGCATCGGCGCGCAGTTCGGCGGCAAGTACTTCTGTCACGACGTGCGCGTGGTGCGTCTGCCGCGGCACGGCGCGTCCTGCCCCGTCGCGATCGCGGTGTCCTGCTCCGCCGACCGCCAGGCCGTCGCGAAGATCACCGCCGAGGGCGTGTTCCTGGAGCAGCTGGAGACCGACCCCGCGCGCTTCCTGCCGGAGACCACGGACGAGCACCTGGACTCCGCCGGGGACGACGTCGTCCGGATCGATCTGAACCAGCCGATGGACGGCATCCTGGCCGAGCTGACGAAGTACCCGGTCAAGACCCGGCTCTCGCTCTCCGGCCCGCTCGTCGTGGCGCGCGACATCGCGCACGCCAAGATCAAGGAGCGGCTGGACGCGGGCGAGGAGATGCCGCAGTACCTGAAGGACCACCCGGTGTACTACGCCGGTCCGGCCAAGACCCCCGAGGGTTACGCGTCGGGTTCGTTCGGCCCCACCACCGCCGGCCGCATGGACTCCTATGTGGAGCAGTTCCAGGCCGCGGGCGGCTCCAAGGTGATGCTCGCGAAGGGCAACCGTTCCGCGCAGGTCACAGGCGCCTGCGACGCGCACGGCGGCTTCTACCTCGGCTCCATCGGCGGCCCCGCCGCGCGGCTCGCCCAGGACTGCATCAAGAAGGTCGAGGTCGTCGAGTACGAGGAGCTCGGCATGGAGGCCGTCTGGAAGATCGAGGTCGAGGACTTCCCGGCGTTCATCGTCGTCGACGACAAGGGCAACGACTTCTTCAAGGACCCGGCACCCTCCCCGACGTTCACGTCGATCCCGGTGCGGGGGCCTGGGCTGGCGTAGCGTCCCGGGACGCCAGAGGCGGCTGTTCGCTGCCTGGACGTGTCCCGCCACGCCCCGATGCTGTCCCACTTCGTCCCAGGAACGAGTGGGACAGCATTTTTGTGAGCTATGCCGGAAACCCTCCGTGATGACCGGATCGCAGCCTGTGGTCCGCAGGTCATCTCGGAGGGAAATCCCATGATTGGTCGCACTTTGCGCAACGGCCTGGTGGCCGCGATCGCGGCTGTCGCCGTCTTCCCGGTGACAGCCGTCGCCTCCGCCGCCCCGGCCGCTCCACACGTTCCCGCCCGGGGCGCCGCGTCCTCGCCGGTCGCGTCGTCGAGCTGGTACCCGGCGTCTTCGCAGTCCTCGATCCCCGGCCTCCAGCGCGCCTCGCACGCCCTGTCACTGGCCCCGAGGTACCACCACAAGCACTACGTGATCACCCACACGCACCACCACGCCCGGCACGTCCTGGGCCGGGTGACCACCCGCCACACGCGTCTGAACGTCCGGTCCGGTCCGGGCACCGGCTACCGGGTCGTCGGCTCGCGTCGGGCCGGCCGCGTGGTGACTCTCGTCTGCAAGAGGAACGGTTCCTCCGTCATGGGCAACTCGCGCTGGTACAAGCTCGCCCACGGCCGGGGCTACGTCTCCGCCCACTACGTCCGCAACAGCCGCGCCGTCCGCTGGTGCTGACGACCGCCCCGCCGCTCGCCTCCTGAGTTCCGGCGCCGGCCGGCGGGGCGAGATCCGCCCCGCCGGCCCGGTAGGACAAGTCGATCAGCCGACGACCCCACTCCCCTGACGAAACAGCAGGTCAACTCCCCTTCATATTCGGTTCGCATTCGGGCGATCGGGGTGTGCCCGGGGGCCGTGCGAGGGAACACATCAGGGCGGTCACCCCGGCAGGGCGAGGGAGCGAGAGGAAGAGCCACGTGAGGGTCAAGAGACAGCCGCTGCCCGACTCGTTGGACGAGACAGAACACAGCAACGCAGTACGTACAAAAACAGAACATATCAACACGGGGCACATCGACACGGAAAGCATCGGCACGGAAAGCATCGGCACGGAGGACATCGACGAGGAGCAGCTGCTGATGGAGCGGCTCCGGTGCCTCAAGCAGCGGACGGGCCTGAGTCTGGCCGCGCTGGCCTCCGTCACCCCGTTCAGCAAGTCGACCTGGCACCGCTATCTGAGCGGCGATCAGTTTCCGCCGCGCTCGGCGGTCGAGTCGCTCGGCCGTCTGGCGGACACCGACCCGGGTCCTCTTCTCTCCCTGTGGGACGCCGCGTCCCGGGCCCAGTCAAGGGCGGCGACCCCGCCCCTGGGGGCCCCGGTCCCACAGGCCGCGGTTCCGGACGCGCCGGTTCGGGGCCGGCGCGTCCGGGGGGCCGACCGGGCCGTCATCGCCCTTGCGGCGATGGCGGCCACGGTGGTGGTCACCGCGGGCGCCGCCGACGTCCTCGACCCCGACCAGCCCGCGGCCCCCACGAGCGCCTCCTGCCGGGGCCGTGACTGCCAGGGGCAGTTCCCGACCTCCGAGGCCTGCGGCCGTGACGCTCGTACGGAGAGCACCGTCACGCGCGCCGGGCAGGTCGTGCTGCTGCGTTTCTCCCCCTCGTGCGCGACGGTCTGGTCGGAGGTCCGCACCAGGACCGGCGGGGCGCGGGAGATCTCGATCAGATCCGACCAGGACGAGCTGTCCGCCGCCTACCGGGGCGACCCCTCGGACGGCTACAGCAGCCCGATGCTGGCCGCGTCGAGCCCGCGCGGGGCGGAGGCCTGCGCCAAGGTCGGCGGGACGTCGGCGTGCACCGGCCCGCTCGGCGGCTCACGGAGCTGACTCCCCGGGAGAAACGGGAGCCGCCTTGCCGGGAACACGGGGCACGTCCGCGATGCTGTCCCCACTGGAGGTGATCGTCGATGGCCGACGAACAGGCAGCCCCGTACCGGATCGAGCACGACTCCATGGGTGAGGTCAGGGTGCCCGCGGACGCGAAGTGGCGGGCCCAGACCCAGCGGGCGGTGGAGAACTTCCCCGTCTCGGGTCAGCGTCTGGAGCGCGCGCACATCGAGGCGCTGGCGCTGATCAAGGGCGCGGCCGCCAAGGTCAACGCGAAGCTGGGGGTGGTCGACAAGGACGTGGCCGAGGCCATCCAGGAGGCGGCGGGCGAGGTCGCCGAGGGGCGCTGGGACGCGCACTTCCCGGTGGACGTCTTCCAGACGGGTTCCGGAACGTCCTCCAACATGAACACCAACGAGGTCATCGCCACGCTCGCGACCGAGCGGCTCGGCAGGGACGTACACCCCAATGACCATGTGAACGCCTCGCAGTCGTCGAACGACGTGTTCCCGTCCTCGATCCACATCGCGGCCACCGCCGCCGTCACGCGGGATCTCGTTCCGGCCCTGGAACACCTCGCCGCCGCCCTGGAGCGGAAGGCCGAGGAGTTCGCGGACGTCGTGAAGTCGGGGCGTACGCATCTCATGGACGCCACGCCGGTGACGCTCGGGCAGGAGTTCGGGGGGTACGCGGCGCAGGTGCGGTACGGCGTCGAGCGCCTCCGGGCCTCGCTGCCCCGGCTCGCCGAACTGCCGCTGGGCGGGACCGCCGTGGGCACCGGGATCAACACGCCGCCCGGATTCTCCGCGGCCGTCATCGCGGAGGTGGCTCGGGCCACCGGGCTGCCGCTCACCGAGGCCCGTGACCACTTCGAGGCGCAGGGCGCGCGGGACGGGATCGTCGAGACGAGCGGGCAGCTTCGGACCATCGCGGTCGGGCTGACGAAGATCGCCAACGATCTGCGGTGGATGGCGTCCGGTCCGCGCACCGGGCTGGCCGAGATCAGCCTGCCCGACCTCCAGCCCGGCTCCTCGATCATGCCCGGCAAGGTGAATCCGGTCATTCCCGAGGCGGTACTGATGGTCGCGGCCCAGGTGATGGGCAACGACGCGACGGTCGCCGTCGCCGGGGCCGCCGGCAACTTCGAGCTGAACGTCATGCTTCCGGTCATCGCGAAGAACGTCCTGGAGTCCGTCCGGCTCCTCACCAACGTCTCGCGCCTGCTCGCCGACCGCACCGTCGACGGGATCGTCGCCCACCGCGAACGGGCCCGCGAGTACGCCGAGTCCTCGCCGTCGGTCGTGACACCGCTCAACAAGTACATCGGCTACGAGGAGGCCGCCAAGGTGGCCAAGAAGGCGCTGGCGGAACGCAGGACGATCCGCCAGGTCGTCCTGGAGTCCGGGTACGTGGAGCGCGGTGACCTCACCCTGGAACAGCTGGACGAGGCGCTCGATGTCCTGAGGATGACGCATCCGTAAACGGCGTTCACCCCCCGGATGACCTTGGAAGCCATTGGATGACGCCTTCGTTACGTCATTCGCTCCATGGCGCGAACCGTGACGCGCACCGCAGCGTCGTATGCCTGTGGCACCTAATATCTGGTCATGGCAGAGGGTGGAGCGGTGAGGCGAGTGGCGGCGGGCGGGTCGACGGTGTACTGGGCCCCCGGGAGTCACATTCTGTGGCGGTACCGGGAGAACGCCGGTGAGCAGTTCCACATCTGCCGCCCCGTGACCGTCGTACGGGACGACGAGGAACTGCTCGCGGTGTGGATGGCGCCCGGCACGGAGTGTGTGAAGCCCGTGCTCGCCGACGGTACACCGGTGCACGGAGAACCGCTGGAGTCCCGCTACACCAAGGCGCGAACGGTGCAGCGGGGCCGCTGGTTCGGCAACGGAGTGCTGAAGCTGGCGAGGCCCGGCGAGCCCTGGTCGGTGTGGCTGTTCTGGGAACCGGGCTGGCGGTTCAAGAACTGGTACGTGAACCTGGAGGCGCCGCTCGCCCGTTGGGAGGGCGGGGTCGACTCCGAGGATCACTTCCTGGACATCTCCGTGCACCCGGACCGCAGTTGGCACTGGCTCGACGAAGACGAGTTCGCACAGGCGCAACAGGCCGGATTGATGGATACTCAACTGGCCGCACAGGTAAGAGAGGCAGGGCACTGCGCGGTGGAGGTGATCCGTGCCTGGGGCGCGCCGTTCTCGGACGGCTGGCAGCACTGGCGCCCGGATCCCGCCTGGCCGGTTCCTTCCCTGCCGGATGACTGGGACCGTACGCCCGCGCACGTGTCCTCATGAGACCCTTGATGCGCCCCCGTGGTACAACCGTAGGATCGTCCTCCGCAAGGGCGCACAGCAGCAACTCCCGCAGCATGCGCTGGGCTTGACCATACGTCACCGAGGGGCGGCAGGACGTGAGCGAGGGGTACGAGGGCCACGGCGGTACGGTCGGCGGACGGCCCACCGGGCCGCACAGGGCGTTCGGCCCGACGACGGCGTTCACGTCGGCGACGGGCAGGCCCCGTCCTGACGACGCGCAGATTCCGTTCCCGGGACACACATTCCGGGTATCGGGGCTGCGGGACGAACTGCACGCACGGCGCGCAGCCCCGGACGGATGGATTCGACACGCGTGACGGAGCACCCCACCTCGCACGAGCGCCGCCAGAGCGGCGCCGGCCGGCCCTCCACCCCCGCGGACCCCCGCGGGGCGCTCCTCCATACCCCGGAGCCGCTGCGCGCGCCCGGCGCATTACCCGCACAACCCGCCCGCACCGGCGACGCCCCCACCGGTTCCGCTCCGAGCACGCCCTGCGGCCAGCACGGATCGTCCGCCACGCAGGCGTCGGCGAGTACCGACACGCCGTCGCCTTCGGGCACCGGCGCGTCCACGCCGCCGCCCGCCTCCCCCGGGCCCGAGCACTCCCAGCCCTCGGCCAGCGAGCCCGACGCGCACCGCCCGCGCCCGGCTCCCGAGGGCATCCCGGCCCAGCCGGGCATGGATGGGGACCGGCCGTCCGGGAACTCCACGGGCACGGACCGGCGTACCGGACAGGGGCTGCCGCACGCGGGCCCGATGCCGATGCGGCGTGACGGGGACCGGCTGCGCTTCGTGGGCGCGGCGACCCGGCGGATCGCCCGCGGCATCGACCTGGACGAGATCGTCATGGGTCTGTGCCGGGCCACCGTGCCGACCTTCTCGGACGCGATCCTCGTCTATCTGCGCGACCCGCTGCCGGTCGGCGACGAGCGGCCCACCGGGCCCCTCGTACTGCGGCTGCGGCGCACCGACCGGATCCCCGAGGAACGGGACACCGAGAACGGCTTCATGCCCGCGCTGCGGCCCGAGCCGAACGAACTTTCGGCGATGACGGCCGAGCTGTGCGAGGTGCGCCCCGGCGGCGCCCTCGCCGAGGTGCTGCGCGGCGTGCGCCCGGTCTTCGCGGACGCGCCCGCCGCCCGGGCCGCGCTGCCCGAGCTGCTCGGCGACGAGCTGATCGTGCCCACCGGCCAGCGCGCGATCCTCGCCCCGCTGCGCGGGCGGCGCCGGGTGATCGGCGCGGCGCTGTTCGTGCGCCGCCCCGAGCGGATGGCGTTCGAGACCGACGATCTGCTGGTCGCGGCCCAGCTCGCCACGCACAGCGCGCTCGGCATCGACAAAGCGGTGCTGTACGGCCGCGAGGCGTACATCGCCGACGAGCTGCAGCGCACCATGCTGCCCGAGACACTGCCGCGCCCCACCGGAGTGCGGCTGGCCTCGCGCTATCTGCCGGCCGCGGAGACCGCGCGGGTGGGCGGCGACTGGTACGACGCGATCCCGCTGCCGGGCAGCCGCGTCGCCCTCGTCGTCGGTGACGTCATGGGCCACTCCATGACCTCGGCCGCGATCATGGGCCAGCTGCGCACCACCGCGCAGACCCTCGCCGGGCTCGACCTGCCCCCGCAGGAGGTGCTGCACCACCTGGACGAGCAGGCCCAGCGCCTGGGCACCGACCGCATGGCGACCTGTCTGTACGCCGTCTACGACCCGGTCGCGCACCGGATCACCATCGCCAACGCGGGCCATCCGCCGCCGGTGCTGCTGCACCTGGGCGGCCGGGCCGAGGTGCTGCGGGTGCCGCCGGGCGCCCCCATCGGCGTAGGAGGAGTGGATTTCGAGGCGGTCGAGCTGGACGCGCCCGCCGGGGCGACGCTCCTGCTGTACACGGACGGCCTGGTCGAGTCGCGCCTGAGGGACGTGTGGACCGGCATAGAGCAGCTGCGCGAGAAGCTCGCCGCCACCGCGCAGCTCACCGGCCCGGACCATCCGCCGCCGCTGGAAGCGCTCTGCGACGAGGTGCTGGACATGCTCGGTCCGGGTGACCGGGACGACGACATCGCGCTGCTCGCCGCCCGCTTCGACGGGATCGCGCCGAGCGATGTGGCGTACTGGCACCTGGAGCCGGAGGACGCGGCCCCCGGCCGGGCCCGGCGCCTGGCCCGCCGGGCGCTGTCCCGCTGGGGCCTGGAGGACATGAGCGACTCCGTGGAGCTGCTGGTCAGCGAGGTCGTCACCAACGCCGTGCGCTATGCGTCACGCCCGGTCACCCTCCGTCTGCTGCGTACGGACGTGCTGCGCTGCGAGGTCGGCGACGACGTGCCGCAGCTGCCCAGGCTGCGGCAGGCGCGCGCCACGGACGAGGGCGGGCGTGGCCTCTATCTGGTCAACAAACTGGCCAGACGGTGGGGCGCCACGCGTCTGAGCACCGGAAAGGTGGTCTGGTTCGAGTTGAACCGGAGCTGAATGGACCGGGGGCGGAGGGGTACGCGATGCACCTCGCCCCACGGCGGCCCGGTTGCCGACATCCTGTCGGCAGAGTTGACTGCTGAGGTGAGCGAAGCGATCTGACGACTCTCTTCTTGACGGGAGGACGCTCGTGACGCAGGCACCCCAGAAGGCTCCGTACACCACGAACAACGTCGGCATTCCGGTGGAGAGCGACGAACACTCGCTGACCGTCGGTCGCGACGGCCCGATCCTGCTCCAGGACCACTACCTCATCGAGAAGATGGCCCAGTTCAACCGGGAGCGGGTCCCCGAGCGGGTGGTGCACGCCAAGGGCAGTGGCGCATACGGGTTCTTCGAAGTAACCAACGATGTCAGCCAGTTCACCAAGGCCGACCTTTTCCAGCCGGGCAAACGCACCGAGATGCTGGCCCGTTTCTCCACCGTGGCCGGCGAGCAGGGTTCGCCCGACACCTGGCGCGACCCGCGTGGCTTCGCGCTCAAGTTCTACACCGAGCAGGGCAACTACGACCTGGTGGGCAACAACACCCCGATCTTCTTCGTGCGCGACACGATCAAGTTCCAGGACTTCATCCGCTCGCAGAAGCGCCGCCCCGACAACGGGCTGCGCGACAACGACATGCAGTGGGACTTCTGGACGCTCTCGCCCGAGTCGGCGCACCAGGTGACCTATCTGATGGGCGACCGGGGCGTCCCGAAGACCTACCGCAACATGAACGGATACGGCTCCCACACCTACATGTGGATCAACGGCGCCGGTGAGCGGTTCTGGGTGAAGTACCACTTCAAGACCGACCAGGGCATCGACTTCCTCACCCAGGCGGAGGCCGACGAGCTGGCCGGTACAGACCCGGATCTGCACCGCATGGACCTCTACAAGGCGATCGAGTCCGGGAACGCGCCGACCTGGAGCCTGAAGGTCCAGATCATGCCGTTCGAGGACGCGGCGGACTACCGCTTCAACCCCTTCGACCTGACCAAGGTCTGGCCGCACGGCGACTACCCGCTGATCGACGTCGGCCGGATGACCCTCAACAAAAACCCCGAGGACTACTTCATCCACATTGAGCAGGCCGCCTTCGAGCCCTCGAACCTGGTCCCGGGCGTCGGTCCCTCACCGGACAAGATGCTGCTCGGCCGGCTGTTCTCCTACCCGGACACACACCGGTACCGGATCGGCCCGAACTACGCCCAGCTGCCACCGAACCGCCCGCACGCCCCGGTGAACTCGTACGCCAAGGACGGCCCGATGCGCTACGAGCCGTCGCTCGCGGCCCGCCCGTACGCGCCCAACTCCTACGGCGGCCCCGCTGCCGACTACGGGCAGTTCGGCGACCCGGCGAGCTGGGAGGCCACGGGCGAGCTGGTGCGCGAGGCGTACAAGCTGCACAGCGAGGACGACGACTGGGGCCAGCCGGGCACGATGGTCCGCCAGGTCCTCGACGACGCGGCCCGCGACCGCCTGGTCTCGAACGTCAGCGGCCACCTGAAGGCCGGCGTCTCCCGTCCGGTCCTGGACCGCGCCCTGCAGTACTGGCGCAACATCGACAAGGAACTGGGCGACCGGATCGCCCACAACGTCAACGGAGGCTGAACACTCCACAACGCACGACAAGGGCGCGAAGACCGGCCGTACCGGTCTTCGCGCCCTTGTCGGTCACTGCTGGTTGTTCGGGTTGAACGGGTCCTCTGGTGTGATCTCGTCCGTCGGGGTCCCCGTCGGAGTCGTCGGGGGTGTCGTCGCCGGGGTGGTCGGGGGCTCGGACGTCGGGGTCGGCGGCTCGCTGGTGGTGGGCGGCTCGCTCGTCGGCGGCTCGGTGGTCGGGGTCTGCGAGGGCGTGTCGCTCGGCGTCTCGCTGATCGTCGGTGTGGTGCTGGGCTCCATCGCCGCGCCCTGGGTGGTGTCCAGGTCGAACGTGGTGACGCTGCCCATCGCGTTGAAGGTGTACGCCGCCCATATCTGGGCCGGGAAGCCACCGCCGTTGACGCGGCCGCCGCCCGCGGCGCCCTTCAGGGAGACCTGCGTACCCTGCTTGACCACCTTGCCACCGGTGTCCTTGCGGTCCTTGGGGACCTCTCCGAACAGACCGACCGAGGTGACCAGGTTCGGCGTGTACCCGGTGAACCAGGCCGACTTGTTGTTGTCGGACGTACCCGTCTTGCCCGCGACCTGCTGGTCGTTGCGGTCGACCGCCTGGGCCACCGAGACCTGGGCCGTACCGTCATTGACCACGCCGGTGAGTACCGAGGTGACCGTGTCGGCCGCCTGGGAGTTGATGACCTGGTCGCCGATCGGGTTCGGGAAGTCGACCGAACTGTCCTTGTGCTCGGCCGAGGCGACGACGGCCGGGGTGACCTTGCGGCCGTGGTTGTCGAGGGTCGCGTAGATGCCCGCCATCTCCAGCGGGCTCGCGCCCATCGTGCCGAGGGTCTGCGCGGGCACCGCCTGCATGCCCTTGGTGTCCATGCCGAGCTTGCCGGCGACCTTGAGGACCTCGTCCATTCCGACGTCGACGCCCATCTGCGCGAAGACGGAGTTGATGGACTTGTTCATCGCGGTCTGGACGGTGACGTCGCCGTAGTTCTGGTCGTCCTCGTTGGGCGGCGCGAAGCCGATGCTGCTGCCCTTGACGGAGCGACCGCTGGTGCCGTCGTAGACCGTGTCCGCCGTGATGTCCTGGCCGTCCTGCGTCTTGGCCTGCTCGTCCAGGGCCGCCGCGAAGATCAGCGGCTTGAAGGTGGAGGCGGGCTGGTAGTCGCGGCGGGTCGCGTTGTTCACGTAGTGCTTGAAGTAGTCCTCGCCGCCGTACATCGCCACGACCTTGCCGGTCTTGGGGTCGACGGACGCGGCACCGGCCTCGACGTCACCGTCGACCTTGCGCTTCTTGGCGTCCAGCTTGCCGGTGAGCTTCGTCTTGACGGCGACTTCCAGCTGCGTCTGCTTCTTCTTGTCGATGTTGAGCGTGATCGTCCAGCCGCCCGCGTCGACCAGCGCCTTGGCGTCGTCGTAGTTGGCGGCGGCGCCCTGGGTCACGAGCCGGTTGGCCAGCGCGCTGTTGGCCGCGTCCACCAGATAGCCGGTCTGGCCCTCCATGCCGGGCACACCCTTGGGGTCCTGCGGGACCGGGAACTTCATGGTCGCGCGCTTGGCGGCGGGCAGCCAGCCCTCCTCGACCATGTTGTCGAGGGTGTAGTTCCAGCGGGCCGTGACCAGCCGCTTACCGGTGGGCGTGGCGGCACCCCAGTCGTACTGGCTCGGGGCCTGGAGCAGCGAGGCGAGGTACGCGCCCTGCTCGACGGAGAGGCCGCTCGCGTCCTTGCCGTAGTACGCCTGGGCCGCCGCCTGGATGCCGTAGGAGTTGCGGCCGTAGTAGCTGGTGTTGATGTAGCCCGCGAGGATGTCGTCCTTGGACTGCTGACGGTCCAGCTTCAGCGAGATGACCAGTTCCTTCAGCTTGCGCGTGACGGTCTGGTCCTGGGTGAGGTAGTAGTTCTTGACGTACTGCTGGGTGATCGTCGAACCACCCTGCTTGCCCTTGCCGGACAGGGTGTTGATCAGACCGCGGGCCGTGCCCTTGAGGTCGACGCCGGCGTCCTTGTAGAAGGACTTGTTCTCCGCGGCGACGAAGGTCTTCTGGACGTCCTTGGGCACCTTGTCCAGGCCGACGATCTCGCGGTTGACCTTGCCGGTTCGGGCGAGCGTGCTGCCGTCGCTGTACTTGTAGATGTTGCTCTGCTGCGTGGCGGCCGCGTTGCCCTGGGGTATGGACACCACCATGTAGAGCACGATGAAGGCGCCCATGCCGAGCAGGCAGAAGCCCAGGAAGGTGCCGAGGATCGTCTTCCAGTTCACGAACCGGCGTATGCCGGTGCGGCGGGGCTTTCCTCCGGACGAGGGCATGGCCGCCGCGCGGCGGCCACCGTGCTGCCGCGCTCGTCTCTCTTCCGCTCGTCCCATGGCTGCGTCCGCTCCGCTCGCTCTCGTGTCGCGCTCTCTTGTACGCGTGTCCTGCCGCGTTCACTCACGCGCTCGGGTGTCGCGTTCGTGTTCGCGCGTCACGCAGGTTCGCCGCTGAGGTCAGCTCAGCAAACTAACACCACGCGCTATGACAAAGGGCTGTCGATCCGGTCTTTTGCGGACGTGACAATCAGCACGTACTACTCAGGACTTCGCATCCGCCCCATCTCAACCGACGACTTGGAGGGGTGGAAGGTTGCCCTGCCGGGTAAAGTGATATCACTTAGATAGGCCCATGGCCTTGGACGGGTGGGAGTCACACGGGCTTCCGCCGCACGAAAACGGGGGGCACCCATGCCGGAACACGACTCCACTCCCAGCGACCCCACCTCTCTCGCGGATGTGCCGCGGATGCCCGATCCGCGGGTACGGGAGTTCGCCGCGCACAGCATCGGCGGCGGCCTCGCGCTGCTGTTCGGGCTGGTCGGGCTGCTGCTCGGCGCCGGCATGATCGCGGCCGCCACGACGGTCGACGCCGGCGGGGCCAAGGCCGCGCTGATCGTTCCCGGCATCCTGATCGGCCTCGCCGCGTTCATCGCGATGTGCGGACTGAACACGGTGGCGCCCGGTGAGGCGCGGGTCGTCCAGCTCTTCGGGCGGTACCGGGGGACGATCCGCCAGGACGGGCTGCGCTGGGTGAACCCCTTCACCTCCCGCACGAAGATCTCGACCCGGGTACGCAACCACGAGACCGCCGTCCTCAAGGTCAACGACGCCTACGGCAATCCGATAGAGCTCGCCGCGGTCGTGGTCTGGAGGGTCGAGGACACCGCGCAGGCCACCTTCGAGGTCGACGACTTCCTGGAGTTCGTCGCCACGCAGACCGAGGCGGCCGTACGGCACATCGCGATCGAGTACCCCTACGACGCCCACGACGCGGACGGTCTCTCGCTGCGCGGCAACGCCGAGGAGATCACCGAGAAGCTCGCCGTCGAACTGCACGCGCGTGTGGAGGCGGCCGGGGTCTCGATCATCGAGTCGCGCTTCACGCATCTCGCGTACGCTCCCGAGATCGCCTCCGCGATGCTTCAGCGCCAGCAGGCCGGGGCGGTGGTCGCGGCACGGCGGGAGATCGTGGACGGGGCGGTCGGGATGGTCGAGGCCGCGCTCGCCCGGATCACCGAGCGGGACATTGTGGAGCTGGACCCCGAGCGGAAGGCGGCGATGGTGTCGAACCTGTTGGTGGTGTTGTGCGGTGACCGGGCTCCCCAGCCCGTCCTGAACACGGGGTCCCTCTACCAGTGACGGATCCCTCCGGGGGGTCGGTCCCCGAGCGTCGGCCACAGCCGCAGCGGCAGCCGCAGCAGCGCAAGCAGGTTCTGCTGCGGCTGGACCCGCTTGTCCATGAAGCACTGGCGCGGTGGGCGGCGGATGAGCTGCGCTCTGCGAACGCGCAGGTCGAGTATCTGTTGCGGCGGGCGCTTGCGGAGGCGGGGCGGTTGCCGGGTGGAGCGGGACCGATTCCTCGGCGGGGGCGACCCGCCGCTTCCGCGACGGGGGAACCGGAGGAATAGGCTCCGCCGCCCCCTGGGGGCCGGGGGTGGCTCTTCGGCTGCGGGCCGGTGGGGGCTGGGCGCGCGGTTCCCCGCGCCCCTAAAAGCTTCCCCCCGGGGATGGGGCGGCGGGGGCGGGGGAATCGTGGTGACGGAACCGTGACAATCGGGGGTGACCTGCGCGGACGCGGGGTTCACCATGATCTATTCGCAGCGTGTATACGTGCGGTGTATACGCCGTGTGTAGAGTGCTCGGCATGTCCATCGGTCACACCCTCCTAGGACTCCTGGAGTCCGGGCCCCGTCACGGTTACGACCTGAAGCGGGCCTTCGACGAGAAGTTCGGTCACGACCGGCCGCTGCACTACGGCCAGGTCTACTCGACGATGTCGCGGCTGCTCAAGCACGGACTCGTCGAGGTCGACGGGATCGAGGCGGGCGGCGGCCCGGAGCGGAAGCGGTACGCGATCACCGAGGCCGGGATCACCGACGTACAGCAGTGGCTCGCGACGCCGGAGAAGCCCGAGCCGTATCTGCAGTCGACCCTCTACACGAAGGTCGTCCTCGCGCTGCTCACGCACCGGGACGCGTCCGAGATCCTCGACACACAGCGCTCCGAGCACCTGCGGATGATGCGCATCCTGACGGACCGCAAGCGCAAGGGCGACCTCGCCGACCAGCTGATCTGCGACCACGCCCTCTTCCACCTGGAGGCCGACCTGCGGTGGCTGGAGCTCACCGCAGCGCGCCTCGAAAAACTCGCCGAGGCGGTAACCCGATGACCCCCGCAGGCTCCCTGCTCACGGCCCACGACCTGCGCAAGGCGTACGGCCCCACCAGCGCCCTCGACGGCGCCGAGTTCTCCATCCACCCGGGCGAGGTCGTCGCCGTGATGGGCCCCTCCGGCTCCGGCAAGTCGACCCTCCTGCACTGCCTGGCCGGCATCGTGACACCGGACTCCGGGTCCATCGTCTACAACGGCCAGGAGATGGCGACCATGAACGACGCCCAGCGCAGCGCGCTGCGGCGCAGCGAGTTCGGGTTCGTGTTCCAGTTCGGGCAGCTCGTTCCCGAACTGACCTGCGTCGAGAACGTCGCCCTCCCGCTGCGGCTCAACGGCACCGGGCGCAAGGAGGCCGAGCGAACCGCCCTGTCCTGGATGGAACGGCTGGAGGTCGACGACCTCAAGGGCAAGCGGCCGGGCGAGATATCCGGCGGCCAGGGACAGCGGGTCGCCGTGGCCCGGGCACTGGTCACCAGCCCGCGCGTACTCTTCGCGGACGAGCCCACCGGAGCACTCGACTCCTTCAACGGCGAACGCGTGATGGATCTGCTCACCGAGGCGGCCCGCTCGACCAACGCCGCCGTCGTCCTCGTCACGCACGAGGCACGGGTGGCCGCCTACTCGGACCGCGAGATCGTCGTACGCGACGGAAAGTCCCGCGACATGGAGCGGATCGTATGAGCGCCGCTCCCAGCGTTCGGCAGTGGTCCAGAGACCTGGCCATGGGCGCCAAGTTCGCCTTCACCGGCGGACGCGAGGGCTGGATGCGTGCGGTCCTCACGGCCGTCGGGGTCGGGCTCGGCGTCGCGCTGCTGCTGCTCACCACGGCGCTGCCGAGTGCGCTCCAGGCCCGCAGCGACCGCGAGAAGGCCCGTACGGACATCACGTTCACCGATGTGGGCATACCCAAGGCGTCCGATCGGACCCTTCTCGTCGCGGCCGTCGACGACACCTACCGCGACAAGGACATCCGCGGACGCGAGGTGCAACCCGAGGGGGCCCGGGCGCCGCTGCCGCCGGGGGTGAAGAAGATCCCGGCGCCGGGCGAGATGGTGGTCTCCCCCGCGCTGGCGGACCTGCTGAAGTCCGGCAGCGGGAAACTGCTACGCGAGCGGCTGCCCTACCGCACCATCGGCACCATCGGGGAGCCCGGTCTCGTCGGCGCGAACGAACTCAGCTTCTACGCGGGCGCCGACAACCTCGCCCCGAGGATCGACGGCTCCAGAGTGACCCGTATCGACCACTTCGGGGAGCCCCTCGGACCGCCCGACAAACTGGACCCGGTACTCCTCCTGTTGATCATCGTCGTCTTCGTGGTGCTGCTGCTGCCGGTCGGTGTCTTCATCGCCGCGGCCGTGCGCTTCGGCGGCGAGCGGCGCGACCGGCGGCTCGCGGCACTGCGCCTGGTCGGCTCCGACAGCCGGATGACCCGGCGGATCGCCGCGGGCGAGGCCCTCTCGGGCGCCGTCCTCGGGCTCGCCTTCGGCACGGTCTTCTTCCTGCTGGCCCGTCAACTGGCGGGATCCGTCGAGATCTTCGGCAAGAGCGTGTTCCCGAGCTATCTGAACCCCACGCCCGCACTGGCCGCCCTGGTCGCGGTCGCGGTGCCCGCGGCCGCGGTCCTCGTCACCCTGCTCGCACTGCGCGGGGTCGTCATCGAGCCGCTCGGAGTGGTCCGTGCGGCCAAGCCCGCGCGGCGCCGACTGTGGTGGCGACTGCTGCTGCCGATCGGCGGACTCGCGATGCTCTACCCGATGATCGGCAAGGGCAACACCAGCGGAAACTTCAACCAGTACCTGGTGATCGGCGGTGTCCTGCTGCTCCTGATCGGCGTCACGGCGCTGCTGCCCTGGATCGTCGAAACGGTCGTCGCCCGGCTCGGATCCGGCTCGGTGTCCTGGCAACTCGCCATCCGCAGACTCCAGTTGAGCAGCGGAACGGCGGCCCGCATGGTCAACGGCATCGCGGTCGCGGTGGCCGGCGCCATCGCCCTGCAAATGCTGTTCGCCGGGGTCGAGGGCGACTACACCAAGGACACGTCGAACGACCTCCAGCGGGCGCAGATGCAGATCCGCCTCCCGTACGACGTCCCGCTCGACCAGGCCCGCGAGCAGTTCGCGCGGACCAAGGGCGTACGACAGGTCACCGCGATCGGCTCCGGTTCGCTGGGCGACCGGAAGCGGGACCCCAACACGTCCACGACCGCGACCGTCGGCAACTGCGCGTCGCTGCGCGAGGTGGCCACGCTGCCGACGTGCCGCGACGGCGACGTCTTCCTCGTCAAGGGCCACGACAGCGACCTGGACGCGGCGAAGCTCGGCAAGCCCGGCCGAACCCTCTACATCGACCCCTCCTACTCCGACAGCTTCAGGGGCAGGCAGGCCGCCTGGACCGTGCCGCAGGACATCAAGGCAGCCCAAATCCGCACGGACGCGACGAACGGTCTGACCGGCGGCATCCTGTTCACCCCGAGCGCACTGCCGGCCGGGGCCGCACAGGCGATCGAGGGCAGCGCCTACCTGCAGATCGACCAGTCGGCACCGGACGTCTACGACCTCGTTCGCAACACCACGGCGAAGCTCAGCCCGCTGGCCCACGCCTGGACCTGGGCGTCGACCGAGCAGGACAACCGCTACACCTCCATCCGCACCGGCCTGTCCGTCGGCGCGGCCTGCGTCCTGTTCCTGATCGGCGCGAGCCTGCTGGTCTCACAGCTGGAACAGCTGCGCGAGCGAAAGAAACTGCTCTCCGTCCTGGTCGCCTTCGGCACTCGACGCCGCACGCTGAGCCTGTCGGTGCTCTGGCAGACCGCGATCCCGATCGCGCTGGGTCTGTTGCTCGCTTCCGTGGTCGGTGTGACCCTGGGCGTGGTCCTGCAGAAGATGACGAGCGTCTCGGTGCGCGTGGACTGGCCGAGCCTGCTGTCGATGACCGGCATCGGCGCGGGAGTCGTCCTGCTGGTGACCGCACTCAGCCTGCCGCCACTGCTGCGGCTGATGCGGCCGGACGGACTGCGCACCGAGTGACGGGGCCCGTGGACCGGGACGCTCAGGCGTCCCGGTCCCACACCCGTACCGGCAGCGGTCGCAGCGCTTCTCGGAGCGCGGCGGCCAGTTCTTCGTACTCGCCGCCGCGCGCGGCCCCGGCCCGCATCGCCAGCGCGATCCGGCGGGTCGGCGCCGGGTCCGCGAAGTAGCCGGTCAGGAGCTGGTTGCTGCGGGTCGTCTCGACCTTGACGGCGGTGCGCGGCAGCAGGGTGCAGCCGAGGCCGCCGGCGACGAGCTGGACCAGGGTGGACAGGCCCGCGGCCGTGGTGGTGACCGGGGCGTCCTCCCGGCCCGCCTCCCGGCAGATGTCGAGGGCCTGGTCGCGCAGGCAGTGTCCCTCGTCGAGCAGAAGCAGGTTGAGCTCGCGCAGGGCTTCGCGGGGGATTCCCTCCCGGCCGCCGAGCGAGTGGTCGAGCGGGGTGACGAGCACGAAGTCCTCGTCGAACAGCGGGAGTTCGGTCACGCCGGGCATACCGAGGGGGACGGCGAGCAGCAGCAGGTCGAGACGGCCGGAGGTCAGCCCGTCGAGGAGGTTGGCGGTCTGCTCCTCGTGGACCTGGAGGTCGAGGTCCGGGTAGCGGTCGTGGACCAGGTTGAGGACGGTGGGCAGGAGGTAGGGCGCGACGGTGGGGATGACGCCGAGGCGCAGCGCCCCGGTGAACGGCGCCCGTACCGCCTCCGCTTCCTCCATGAGCGCGCCGACCTCGTCCAGTACCGCCTTCGCGCGTACGGCGAGACGTTCGCCGGCGGGTGAGAGCAGCACCTTGCGGGTCGTACGCTCCAGGAGGGTCACGCCGAGCGTCTCCTCCAGGACGGAGACCGCGCCGGACAGCGCGGGCTGGCTCATGCCGATCGCGGCGGCGGCGTCACGGAAGTGCAGGTGTTCGGCCACGGCGGCGAAGGCGCGCAGCTGGGCGAGGCTCGGCTGACGGCGCCCGTTCCCCTTGGGGCTCATGACTCCCTTGCCACTCATGGCTCCCTTGCCGCTCATGGGGCCCTTGGAGCTTGCGTTGCCCATCGGGCTGGCCATGGCCGCACCTCTCACTCATAGTCACTGATAATTGCAGTCGATCAACACGACCGAGTGTAGCTATTTCCGTAATCAATGCAGCATGTGCCAACATCAGCATCGTCCAACCCCCGGGAAACGCCCCCAAAAAGGGCTTTTCCTCGCTGCAAGGAGAGCGTGTGCTCACTGTCGGTGACAAGTTCCCCGAGTTCGATCTGACCGCCTGTGTCTCGCTGGAGAAGGGCGAGGAGTTCCAGCAGATCAACCACAAGACCTACGAGGGTCAGTGGAAGGTGATCTTCGCATGGCCCAAGGACTTCACCTTCGTGTGCCCGACCGAGATCGCGGCCTTCGGCAAGCTGAACGACGAGTTCGCCGACCGTGACGCCCAGGTGCTCGGCTTCTCCGGCGACTCCGAGTTCGTGCACCACGCCTGGCGCAAGGACCACGACGACCTGCGTGACCTGCCCTTCCCGATGATGGCCGACTCGAAGCACGAGCTCATGCGGGACCTCGGCATCGAGGGCGAGGACGGCTTCGCCAAGCGCGCGGTGTTCATCGTCGACCAGAACAACGAGATCCAGTTCTCCATGGTGACCGCCGGTTCCGTCGGCCGTAACCCCAAGGAGGTCCTCCGGGTCCTCGACGCGCTCCAGACGGACGAGCTCTGCCCGTGCAACTGGACCAAGGGCGAGAACACCCTCGACCCGGTGGCACTCCTGGCGGGTGAGTAACCCTCCATGGCCCTCGACGTACTGAAGTCCGCCCTGCCGGACTACGCGAAGGACCTGCGTCTCAACCTCGGCTCGGTCATCGGCAACTCGGACCTTCCGCAGCAGCGGCTGTGGGGGACGGTGCTGGCGTGTGCGATCGCGGCGCGGTCGCCGCGGGTGCTGCGGGAGCTGGAGCCGGAGGCGAAGGCTCAGCTGTCGCCGCAGGCGTACACCGCCGCCAAGTCGGCTGCCGCGATCATGGCGATGAACAACGTCTTCTACCGCACGCGGCACCTGCTGTCGGACCCTGAGTACGGGACCCTGCGGGCCGGTCTGCGGATGAACGTCATCGGCAACCCCGGTGTCGAGAAGGTCGACTTCGAGCTGTGGTCGCTGGCGGTGTCCGCGGTGAACGGCTGCGGTCAGTGTCTTGACTCCCATGAGCAGGTGCTCCGCAAGGCGGGCGTCGACCGGGAGACGATCCAGGAGGCGTTCAAGATCGCTTCTGTGATCCAGGCGGTCGCCACGACGCTGGACGCCGAAGCCGTCCTCGCGGAGTAACCTCCGCCGCTTTGCTCGGGCCCCGTTCACCCTGGTCGGGTGGGCGGGGCCTTGGTTTCTCGCCCCCGCCGCCCCTACCCGTCCCGTCCCTACCTGGGGGCTCCGCCCCCAGACCCCCGGGTGGGTTCGTTGGCTGCGGGTGAGTGGGGGCGCTTGGCGCGCAGCCCCGCGCCCCTGGGGCACGGGGCTGCGCCCCGGCGCCCCGGGTTTTTAGGGGCGCGGGGAACTGCGCGACCAGCCCCCACCGGGCCCGCAGCCAAACGAATCCGGGTAGGCGGGGGATCCGGGGCGAAGCCCCGCCTCAGGGGCGCGGGGAACTGCGCGACCAGCCCCCACCCGCCCGGAGGGAATCGTTACGGGGACGGGGGGCGTACCGGGGCCACATCGATCGCTGTGGCGCCCCGCGGCTCCGGCGCATGGCGGAGTCCCGGCTCGCGGGAGTACGAACGCAGGTAGCCCACCACCGTGTTGGTGACCGCCACCAGTGGCACCGCCACCACGGCCCCGCCGATCCCGGCGACCAGCCCACCCGCCGCGACGGACAGCACCACCGCCAGCGGATGCACCCGCACGGCCCGCCCCAGAATGAACGGCTGGAGGATGTGGCCCTCGATCTGCTGGACCGCGAGAACGACGAGCAGCGTCATCAGCGCGGTGAACACACCCTGCGTCACCACCGCGACCACCACCGCCAGCGCCCCCGACATCACCGCGCCCACCAGCGGAATGAACGCGAAGAGGAAGATGAAGACGGCGAGGGGCACGGCCATGGGGACGTTCAGGAAGTAGATGCCGAGGCCGATGAAGATCGCGTCGATCAGAGCCACTATCACCGTGCCGCGCACATAGGCCGTCAGGGTCCGCCACGCGCGGGGCCCCGCCCCGGCCACCCCCGGCCGCGCCGCCGCGGGCACCAGCTTCAGTGTCCACTCCCAGATGCGCTTGCCGTCGTAGAGGAGGAAGAGCGTCGAGAACATCGTCAGGAGGATGCCGGTCAGCGCTTCCACTATGACCGTCACGCCCTCCAGCCCCGCCGACGTGATCTGGTCCGTGTTCGCGCCGATCGCCTCCCGCAGGTTCTTGGCGATCTCGTTGATCTGCTTGTCCGTCACATGGAACGGGCTGTTGAGGAGCCACTTGCGCAACTCGTCGATGCCGTCCTGGATCTGGTTCGAGAGGTTGTCGATGTTCTCCTGGACCTGCCAGACCACGAACCAGCCGACCAGCCCCATGATGACGAAGCCGAGGATCGCGGTGAGCGCGGTGGCGAGGCCCCTGGGGAATCCCACTCTCTTCAGGCGCGCCACGGTGGGCTGAAGCAGCGCGGTGATGAGCAGCGCGGCGACGAAGGCCAGTACGACCAGTTGTACGGCGCTGATCACCCGCATCAACACCCAGAGGGTGCCCGCGAGAACGAGCAGCCGCCAGCCGGCCTCGGCCGCGACCCGTACCCCCCATGGCACGGCCAGGACGGGATCGGGCCGAGTGTGCGTCTGCGGCCCATGGGTGTAGTGGGGGGCGGGGACGAACATGACGGAGGGCTCGGATTCGGATCCAGGTTCACGTTCGGGAGTGGCGTCGGCAGGGGGTGCGGAAGGCTTCGCGTCCGCCCGTACCGTCGTCGAGCCGCGCGGCGACCGGTCGTCGGTCTCGTCGCTCAGGTCGAGCGAGCCCCCCGACTCCTTCTCCACCTCGGCGCGGCGCTCGTCCAACCGCGCACCCAGCTCCGTCAGCTTGGCGCCGAGCCGGCCGAGCAACCCTGGCACTCTCGACATGATCCGTCCTTTTCCCCCGCTTCTCCCCACCACTCCCCCCTGGAGTCGTCGGTTCCGACCGTACATGGCCGAAGCCCCTCACCCTAGGACGGGGAGGGGCTTCGAAAGGTTGAGCGGCCGGAGGTGACGACGGCTCAGTAGTTGCCGTGAGCCTGCCAGTACGACCAGGCGTCGCAGGGGCTGCCGTAGCGTTCGTTCATGTAGTTGAGGCCCCACTTGATCTGCGTGGCCGGGTTGGTCTGCCAGTCGGCACCGACCGACGCCATCTTGCTGCCGGGCAGCGACTGCACGAGACCGTAGGCGCCGGAAGAGGGGTTCTGGGCCCGGTAGTTCCAGGTGGACTCGTGGTCCACGATGTTGCTGAAGCACTGGAACTGACCGCTGGGGATGATCTGGCGCGCGATGGCCTGGACCTCGGCAACGGTGTACGAGGACTGCGGGGCCAGGCTGACAGCGGCCCGCGTCTCGGAGCGGCTGGCCGCTTCCGCGGCTTCCTTGCGCGCCTTGGCGTCCGCCGCGGCCTTCTGCTTCGCGACCGCGTCCTTGGCAGCCTGCTTGCGGGCAGCCTCCTCCGCGTCCTTCTTGGCGCTCGCGTCCGCGGCGATGGCCTGTGCATCGGCCTGCTGCGTCAGGGACGCGGTCTGCACCTGGGCCTGCTGGCCCGCAGGTATGTCCGCGAGGAGAGTCGAGTCACTCGCCGTCGCCTCGGCGTCGTTCGACGGCTGGCCAGTGTTGCCCGAGGCAACACCACTCACGGCGCCGACAGCGGTGACCGCGGTGGCCGAGGCCACTGCGAGTCCCCGGACCGAAATCCGGCTCACACGGTTTCCTTCCAGCATCGCCCGCTTAGGTGACCCTCGCGGACGCAATCGTGCCCCTGAACGCTGGCCTCCCAACTGCGGGGTCACGGGAGGCACGGGCCCGGTGGGCAACTCCCGTGACGGAAGTGCCGCGTGATGCGCGGGCGGCATACGACGACTCTATGGAGTTCTGGTGTTCCTGAGGTGCGGTACCGCTGGGGGTACACGTGTGTCGTATGCGGGGCCTGACAGGAATGAGACTCTGCCGTAACCCGACGCCGCGAGGCAATTCCCAGTTGCGTGTGAAAGCTCACACGCCGTTTGCCCCAGGAGTTTTGCGGAAACAAGCGCGCACGAAGACGCCGCCCGGCTAGGCTCTTCGCCTTTTGCCGGGCGGCGTCAACTACCGTGCATCCACCACGTTTTGACCAACCGGGGCAAGCAGTACCAGATGGGTCCAGGTGGAGCCAGATGGAGCCAGATGGAGCCAGATGGAGCCAGGTGGGTCAGATCTGTCCGTCCTCCAGCATTTCGGTCACAAGCGCCGCGATCTGGGACCTCTCGGAGCGGTTCAGCGTCACGTGCGCGAAGAGCGGATGACCCTTCAGCTTCTCCACGACGGCGACCACGCCGTCGTACCGGCCGACACGCAGATTGTCCCGCTGTGCCACGTCATGGGTGAGAACCACCCGTGAGTTGGCGCCGATACGGGACAGAACGGTCAGCAGCACGTTCCGTTCCAGTGACTGGGCCTCGTCCACGATCACGAAGGCGTCGTGCAGGGAGCGGCCGCGGATGTGGGTGAGCGGCAGGACCTCCAGCATGCCGCGCGCGGTGACCTCCTCGATGACTTCGCGCGAGGTGACCGCCGACAGCGTGTCGAAGACCGCCTGCGCCCAGGGGCCCATCTTCTCGGCCTCGGAGCCGGGCAGATAGCCGAGCTCCTGCCCGCCCACCGCGTACAGCGGCCGGAAGACCATCACCTTCTGGTGCTGACGCCGCTCCAGCACGGCCTCCAGGCCCGCGCAGAGCGCGAGCGCCGACTTGCCGGTGCCGGCCCGGCCGCCCATCGACAGGATCCCGATGTCGGGGTCGAGCAGCAGATCGAGGGCGATGCGCTGCTCGGCGCTGCGGCCCTTGATGCCGAAGGCCTCCCGATCGCCGCGCACCAGCCGGACGTTGCCCTCGGAGGTGACACGGCCGAGGGCCTTGCCGCGCTCCGACTGGATCGTCAGACCGGTGTGGACCGGCAGGTCGGCCGCTTCGGGGACGTACGCGTGTCCGTCCTCGAAGAGGATGTCCACCTGCTCACCGGACAGGGTCAGTTCGGACATTCCGGTCCAGCCGGAGGAGCCCGTGATGGCCAGTTCCGCGCGGTACTCCTCGGCGAGGAGGCCGACGGACGAGGCCTTGATCCTGAGCGGCAGGTCCTTCGAGACGACGGTGACGTCGTACCCCTCGGCCTGCAGGTTGCGGGCGACCGCGAGGATGCGGGAGTCGTTGTCCCCCAGGCGGTACCCGCTGGGCAGGACGCTGGGGTCCGAGTGGTTGAGCTCGACGCGTACGGTCCCACCGAGTTCCCCGATCGGGATGGGGGCGTCGAGGCGGCCGAACCGCACCCGGAACTCGTCGAGCAGGCGCAGTGCCTGCCGGGCGAAGTAGCCGAGCTCGGGATGGTGCCTCTTGGCCTCCAGTTCCGTCACCACGACGATCGGAAGCACGACCTCGTGCTCGTCGAAGCGGCTCAGGGCGTTCGGGTCGGCCAGCAGGACGCTGGTGTCGAGAACATAGGTGCGCCGGTCTGGCATACGACGCTTTGTGCTGGTCACCACGGAAGGACGTACCCCCTCGGATGAGGTCGGGGAGCGACGGAGAGGAGCTGGACCGGTCCTGGCCGCATTGCGCGGGCCGGAGACCGGCCCTCCGTCTCGTCCGTACGGACCGCACGGTCGGGCTGGTGCAAAGGGCCTCCCGGGCGGACGGCCCCGTGCCGTCCGCTGAGATACGACACCCGTGGTTCGGGCGTCGACCTGCATGGCTTATGCCCTCGAACATGCGCGGCCATGCAAGAGCATGTGACCACGCGTTCGTTAACTCCGGATGACGCGCACCCCTCGCACCCCCCTGGGTCAGCCTCCGTAGCGGCGGTGTCGCGCCGCGTAGTCACGCAGGGCGCGCAGGAAGTCGACCTTGCGGAACGCCGGCCAGAAAACTTCGCAGAAGTAGTACTCCGAGTGGGCGGTCTGCCAGAGCATGAATCCGGACAGCCGCTGCTCGCCGCTGGTGCGGATCACCAGGTCCGGATCGGGCTGGGCACTCGTATAGAGGTGCTTGCCGATGAGGTCGATGTCCACGGACTCGGCGACGTCCTCGATCGAGGAGCCCTTGTCGGCGGCGTCCAGGAGCATGGAGCGCACGGCGTCGGCGATCTCCTGGCGGCCGCCGTAGCCGATGGCGACGTTGACCACTATCCCGTCGACGTGCGCGGTGGCCTCCTCGGCCTCCTTCAGCGCGGTCTGCATCTGGGAGGGCAGGATGTCCGGCGTGCCCACGTGGTGCACGCGCCAGCGGCCGTCGGCGGCGAGGGTGCGTACGACGCCCTCGATGATGCCGAGCAGGGGGACGAGCTCGTCCTCGGGGCGGTCGAAGTTGTCCGTCGACAGCAGCCAGAGAGTGACGACCTCGACATCGGTCTCCGAGCACCAGCCGAGGAACTCCTCGATCTTGTCGGCACCGGCGCGGTGCCCCTGGGCGGCCGTGCTGCCCGCCGCCTTCGCCCAGCGCCGGTTGCCGTCCATGATGACGCCGATGTGCTTGGGCACCTGGTCGTGGTCGAGGTGGCCCTCCACCCTGCGTGTGTAGAACCTGAGCAGCAGCCGGCGCAGGTTGTCCCGCAGGTTCACGTGTTGTCAGCCCCTCCGTGCGGATCGGACGGGCGCGGCAGAGCGGCCTCGCTCAGCGCAACCCCTGTCCATATGGCGGTCCCCGGGGGCGAAGCCTACCCCCGCGAAACCAACGGCCCCGCAAGAGGTGTCTGTGGTCCGACAAGTGGGCCGGGGTGGGGGCGCTGTGTCACCAGGACCGGTTCCCGAGGGCAGGGGGGCGCACGGGGGCGCAGGCGCGGGAGGCGGTGGGGTGGGGTGTGGGGCACAAAAAACGGGCCGGTCCGTGGGGGGGAGACGGACCGGCCCGAGGGGGGGTTTCCACCATAACCCTTCGTAAGTGATGCTGCGTGCATCGGCGTGCCACAACTACTCTCCGAAATCGGGCGACGACGCCACGGTGGTCGCGGAACCTCTCATTCAAGGCTTGACCATGGCCGAATCACAGCGGATTCAAAGGGAATGGAGAGGTAAACGGAGAGATCCGGAGGGTTTGCGACCAACTGGGTCTTCCCTGCCGACTCGCCCCCACATACTCCGGGAGAGTGACGCGCGCCCGCGTCGCCCGCTTGACGGCGCCGCTAACTTCGCACCCATGGCCATGCTCACCACGCCGGGGATCCCCGCACCGGTGCCGCTGGAGATCGCCGTGTCGGCCCGCGCCCGGCGCCGTGGACTGCTCGGGCGCGACGGGATCGACGGGGCCCTGCTGCTCTCGCCCGCCAGTGCGGTGCACACCCTGGGGATGCGGTTCGCGATCGACGTCGCCTATTTGGACCGGAAGTTCCGCGTCTTGGCGGTGCGGACGATGAAGCCGGGGCGCATGGGGCGCCCCCGCCCACGCTCCCGCCACATTCTGGAGGCGGAGGCCGGGGCGATGGAGCGATGGGGCGTACGGCGCGGGGCACAGGTCACGGTGCACGACCGGTGACGTGACTTCAGGCAGGGAGCGCAGCACCGCGCAGCCCCCTCCACTGCGCGGTGCCACACGCGCAGCTTTGCTCACGCGAATTACCTTGGTCTGAACTTACGTGAGGCGAACACCCCAGACGACCCACCCCCGATAACGATGTGGAAACCCTGTGAAGAAGTCCGTCATACGGACGGACATCTCACCCACGGCTGGTCGCATCAGGGTGTTTTCGGTCAATCGGTTCCCGGATGCTCCAGCGGCCAGGATCTGACCTCATTCCCGCCTACCTTCGCCGCATGACCCTGAAGATCACATGGAACGAGGCGAGCGCGCGGCGAATGGAACGCCAGTTCCTGGCCGTTCCGGCGCGCGGCGGGACTCCGGTCGCCGACACCGTCGGCGCGATGCTCGGCGCGCACGCACAAGTCCTGTCGGCGGCCGAGGTGTCGGTGGGCGTACGCGCCGAGGGAGTCACTCGGGCGGACGTACGCGCCGCGCTCTGGGAGGACGGGTCGCTGGTGAAGACGTACGGTCCGCGCGGCACCGTACATCTGCTCCCCACCGCGGAACTCCCCCTCTGGACGGCCGCGCTGACGGCGATCCCGTCCGGCCGGAGCCCCTCCGCGCCCGCCGTCCGGCTCACCGAGGAGCAGGCGGACGAGGTCGTGGCGGCGATCGGGGACGCCCTGGACGGCACTCGGCTGACCATCGACGAGTTGAGCGACGAGGTGGTGGCGCGCACCGGGTCCTGGGCCGGGGACCTGGTGATGCCCGCGTTCCAGGGCATGTGGCCGCGCTGGCGGCAGGTCATGCACCGGGCGGGTCAGCGCGGCGCGCTGTGCTTCGCCCCGAACCGGGGCCGCAAGGCGACGTACACCCGGCCCCCGCACTTCGAGCCGCTCGCCGCCGACGAGGGGCTCGCCCTGCTCGTAGGGCGCTATCTGCGCGCGTACGGACCGGCGACGCCGGGGCGGTTCGCCAAGTGGGCCGCGGCTCCGCGTGGTTGGGCCACCGAGCTCTTCGCCTCGCTGGCGGGTACGGGGGTCATCGAGGAGGTCGACTTCGAGGGGCCGGCGTGGGTCGCGGCGGGCGACACGGAGTTCCCGGGGGCGCCGATGAGCGGGGTGCGGCTGCTTCCGTACTTCGACGCGTACGCCATCGCCGCGGGGCCCCGCGAGGTGCTGTTCCCCGGGCCTGCGTACGCACGTGCCCTCGCGGGCGGCCAGGCCGGGAACTTCCCCGTGCTGCTGGTCGACGGCGTGGTGGCCGGGGTCTGGCACCAGCGGCGCCGGGGACGGCGTACGACGATCACCGTGGAGCCGCTGGAAGGGCTGACGGCGGCGCGGGAACGGGAGTTGGCGCAGCAGGTGGAACGAGTGGGTGAAATCCTGGAGGCGGGGGCGGAGTTGGTGGTGGGGAGGGTGACGGCGGGCCCGCACGCATGAGCCCGACCATGAGCCCTCCCGGGGATCCCCATGGACCCCTAGGAACGACGCGGCTTGCGCGCCTCGATCAGGAAGCGGGCGCTGTGGGCGACGAACGGGCCCTTCGCCTCGATCCGCTCGTGCAGCGCACGCAGCTCGGTCCGGTAGCGGTCGACGGTGAAGCCGGGGACCATCCAGATCACCTTGCGCAGGAAGTGGACGACGGCACCGATGTCGTAGAACTCGACGCGCAGCCGCTCCGCGCGCAGGTCGACGACGTCGAGCCCGGCGGCCTCGGCGGCGGCGCGGGCGTGGTCCGGGTGCCGGCCGTTCCTGACGTCCTCCGGCAGCGGGCCGAGGAAGTACTCGACGAGTTCGAAGACGCTCGCCGGGCCGACCTGCTGGGAGAAGTACGTGCCGCCGGGGCGCAGGACGCGCGCGATCTCGGCCCAGTGCGTCGTGACCGGGTGCCGGCTGGTGACCAGGTCGAAGGCGCCGTCCGCGAAGGGCAGCGGGGCGTCCTCGGGAGAGGCGACGACCACGGCGCCACGGGGGTGGAGCAGGGCGGTGGCCTTCGCGACGTTCGGGGGCCAGCCCTCGGTGGCGGCGGTGAGCGGGGGCAGTGTCGGCGCGGAGGCCAGCACCTCACCGCCACCGGTCTGGATGTCCAGCGCGGCGGACGCCTGCGCCAGCAGCTCCCCCATCGCCCGCGCGTACCCCCACGAGGGCCGCTCCTCGGTGGCGCGCCCCTCGAACCAGGAGAAGTCCCACCCCTCGACGGACGCGGCCACGGCCTCGTCGACGAGAGCTTCGAAGGTACGAATGGTGGTCATGGGGGGATCTTCTCAACGGGGCGGTGGGGAGGCGAGGCGTTTTCCACCGGGCAACGGGGTTCCGGGGCCAGGTGTCCAGGGCGCTCGTCGCCGGTGCTTTCACTCCTCGGGGAGTACGAGCAGGGTGTGGTCGTCGTTGCCGTGGCGGATGGGCCCGTGGTGCTGGAAGCCGTGCCGTTCCAGGAGGCGTAGGGACGCGGTGTTGCCCGTGAAGGGATCGGCGTACAGGGGGCGGTTCCTCTCCAGCTCGAGGAAGCGGGCCAGAGCCTTGGTGCCGATCCCCCGGCCCCAGTACGGGCGGCCGAACCAGTAGCCGATGAAGCGCCGCTCGCCCTCCCACCAGGAGACGACGTTCCCGGCCGGCACACCGTCCACGGTGACCGTCTGCACGAGGACGGTGTCGTCACCGAGGACCCTGGTCCTCCAGTGGGACATGAACGCCTCCCGCGTCCGGGGCTCGAACCTCGACCGCCGGGCCGCCTCGGGATCCTGCTCGTAGACCAGGAACAGGTCGAGGTCGGTTTCGACCGCGTCCCTCAGTCGTACGTCGTCATCGCTCATACCGACGAGTCTGGCAGCGGGCACCGACAACGACCGGCCTACCCGATGAGCGGCCGGACCTCTCGGGCCGCGAACCGTATGAAGGCCTCGGGGTCCGGTTCGTCGGCGGTGGGCTGCAGGACCACGGTGTCGGCGCCGGCCTCCGCGAGGCGCTGTACGGCCTTGGCCACCGCGTCCGCGTCCCCGGCGACGCCGTGCTCCGGCAGCGGATCCTCACCGTTCGCCTCGATCTCGGCGCGCAGCCGCGCCGCCGCGTCCGGTCCGGTGGCCGTGTGGAGGTAGACGACCACCCGGTGGTGGTCGGTCCGGCCCGCCGACTCCCGCCCCTCGTCGATGAGTCGGCGCGCCCGCCGTACCCCTTCCGGCGCGGTGGCGGCGGTGAGGACGGTGCCGTCGGCGGCGGCCCCCGAGAGCCGGAGCGAACGCGGCCCGGTGGCGCCCGCGAGCACCTCCGGTGCCGCCGCCGGGGGCCAGTCGAGGGCGACGCCGTCCAGCTTCACGTACCGGCCGTCCGTGCTGACCCGCTCGCCCCGCAGCAGCGCGCGCAGCGCGTCGAGGTGCTCGCGCAGCAGCGTCACGGGCGACTCCGCACGCGCCCCGACCTGCCCCATCCAGTCCTGTACGCCGTGGCCGACGCCCAGGATCGCGCGCCCTGGGAACATCCGGTGCAGCGTGGCGGCCTCCATCGCGGTGACGGCGACGTTCCGCAGCGGGACGGGCAGCAGGCCCACGCCGACCCGGACCCGTTCGGTCCAGGCGAGAGCGGCCGCCGCGGCCGAGATGCCCCCTTCGAGGAAGCAGTCCTCCCACAGCCACAGCTCCTCCAGGCCCGCGTCGTCCGCCGCGCGCGCGACGTCCCGCAGCCGCTCGGGGGGCAGTTGGGGCCGGAACACAACGCCGAGAACAGTCATGGAGCCTTCCTACCGATGTCCCGGCTCGCGGACAACACGTTTACGTGTCGGCGGTTCCGGGGTCGGTAGCAGTGGTGGTGGCGGGGGCGATGGCGGTGCTGTCGCGTTCGTAGCGCAGGAGTACGACCCCGTTGCCGAAGGCCCGTGACTCGACGAACCGCAGATTGGTCGGGGTGTGCGACTCCGGGAACAGGGGTTTGCCGCGGCCGATCAGCACCGGATGGACGTACACCCGGAACTCGTCGACCAAGTCGTGCCGCAGGAACGCGGCCGCGAGGTCGGCGCCGCCGAGGCCGAGGTCCCCGCCGGGCTGTTCCTTGAGCGCCCTGACCTCGTCCGGTACGACGTCCCGGACGATCGTGGTGTTCCAGTCGGCCCGCTCCAGCGTCCGCGAGTACACGTACTTGGGGATGTCCCGCCAGATCCCCGCGAACTCGACCATCTCGGCCGTACTGTCCGGGCTGTCCGGATCCTGGTCGGCCGTCGGCCAGAACCCGGCCATCAGCTCGTGCGTCACCCGGCCGTCCAGCAGGCCGCCGAGCTTCTTGATCTCCTCGTTGAAGTGGCGGTGCAGCTCCGCGTCGACGCGGTGCCAGTCGATCTCGCGGTTCGGTCCCTCGATGAATCCGTCCAGGGACACCGACATCATCAGGACGATTCTCCTCATGACACCAGGTTCTCAGCTCTGGGCTCCCGAGGAACCACTGTTCGCCGCGCCACGTGGGAACGTCACCTCCACCCGGCGGTTCTTCCGGCGGCCCTCCTCCGAGGTGTTGTCCGCGATCGGGTAGTCCTCGCTGTAGCCGCGCACCTCGAAGGTGACGTCCGTCGAGCCGAGCGCCGCCGCCAGCTCGTCGTGGACGATCTCCGCGCGCTTCTTGGAGAGGACCAGGCCGTGGGCGTACGAGCCGAGGTTGTCGGTGAACCCGAACACCCTGACCGTCGTCGCCTTCTGGTTCTTGATCTCGTCCGCGATCGCCTGGATACGGGAACGGGCGTCGGGGTTCAGCTTCGAACTGTCCTTGGGGAACAACACCTCGGCCTGCAACGCGAACGTCACGTCCGAGTTCGTGTCCTCCCGCCGCTCCTCACCACCGAGGTCCTCGACGACCGACTTGATGTCCAACACCTTGGCAGGCGCGAGCGTGGCACCGTCGGCGAGCTTCAGGCCGGGGCTGGTGGGGTCGACGGTGGGGGGTGGGGAGGTGGTGACGCTGCCCGGCGGGGCGCTGGGGTCGGTGCCGTCGGCGTGCGCGGGGCCGCCGGCGAGGCTCAGCGCGGCCAGTACGGCGAGGGCCGTGAGCGTGGTCGCGGCGCTGCGGGGTGCGAGGGCCATGGTCACTCGCCGCCGGAGATCTGGATGGAGGCGGGGGGCATGGAGCCGACCTGGAAGTCGACGTTGGTGGTGTCGGCGGGGGGTGCGGGGAATTGGGCGAACCAGTCTGCCGACTGGCCCGCTTCCACGCCACCGCCGTCGAACTTCGTGCAGAGGCAGCGCCCCTGAGTGTCCCGCAGGACGAGGTACTTCTTCTTGCCCTTGCTGTCGATCAGGGAGGCTCCGGCGAGCGAGGCGCCGTTCCCGCTCAACTCCCGCTCGTCCCCACGCCAGTTCGATGCGATCCAGAACTGGCCGCCACCGTTGGTCACCTTGCCGCTCACGGTGACATAGCCGCCTTGGTCACGGGCGGCCGAGGTGACGGTGAGTGTGATGTCGCCGCCCTTGACCTCCGCCAGCGCCGCCACCTGACTCGGTGTCGAAGACGCCTGCGGTTTGCTTCCGCCGCCGCCATTGCTCGACTGGGAGGTCGAAGTCGCGCTCGGCTTGTCACCGCCGTCTCCCCCGCCGCAACCGGACACCGTGAGGAGCAACCCAGTCGTGATGGCCACTGCGGCCAGTGCCCGTCGGCCCTTCATGGTGTGCCGGAGATCCATGGGTACGGCTTCCTCTCACTCGGCCAGATGCACAGAGAACAGCACGGACGCGTCCGGAAGGTCGACCGGATGGAACTTTCCGGGGTCGATGTCGACGGTCTGTCCGTCGCAGTTCAGTTCCACGGGCTTCTTGGGATCCGCGGCCGGATCGAAGTCGCAGCGCGGCTGGATGACAGCGACGGCATGGGCCGTCGCGTGCTTGTCCGTGCCGGGAATGATCGACTTGCCAACCGTGTACCGGGTCTCGATATCCACCCGGTAGCCCGGAAATCCGTTCACTGCGGTCGGGGTGAAACCCTGCACTGTCGAGTCGTTCTCACCGGCCAACCGACCGGCCGCAGCCGCGGCTCCGGTGCCTTTGAACAGGTCTCCCTTGAGCCAGTCCAGCCAGTGGCCGTCCGTGCCCACGGCCCCCGCCAGGCCCGTCATCAGCTCGTCGCGGGAGTCCCGTGCGGCCGCCAACGCCGCAGCGTCCGCCGCGGATTGAGCTCCATTCCGGGCGGACGCTGCTTGGGCGAACACGAAGAAGGCGAGCGCGGCGAAGAGCAGAATCCCCGTCAGCCAGATGTAGATGGGGAGGCTCTGTCCTCGGTCGCTGCAGGCCGGGTGGATCAGCCGCCGCCACCGCCGGTGACCTGGGTGACTGCCGTCCGGATCGCTCCCGAGATCATCCCGTCCAGGCCGATCTGATCGATCAGCGTAAAGATCCCCGCGATGATGATCATCAACCCGGCGTACTCCACGAAACCGGCGCCGGCATCCCGTCCACGGCCCCGCATCCGACCGGCGACGGTCTTCGCCCAGGTCTCCACCCGGACTCCCGCCCTCAGCGTCCAGTCCCTCGTCACCATGGCCCCTGTCCTCCCGCCCGACGCCACCACTACCGACCCGAGCACCGTACGTGAGACCCCGCCTACTCCGGGTGGGCCCAGGGACCCAACTTCCTGTCGGTGGAGTCATCGGCTCCACCCCTCACGTGCCGTGCCCAGCCAGTGGGCGATCGCTTCGCTGCGCGAGGAACTGTGCAGCTTTGCGAAGATGCGGTTGATGTGGTTCTTGACGGTCTTCTCGCTGATGAAGCAGGCGGCGGCGATCTGCCGATTGCTCATGCCGGACGCGATGAGATCCATGACCTCCACCTCCCGTGAACTAAGGCCGAAGTTGAGCCGGTTGGGCACGCGCCGGCGCAGCCTCGCCGCGTAGCCGGGGCGAGCCTTCGACGACTGTCCCACAAGTGGTTGCAGATGCGAAGGAAAATCGTTCGGTTCGTACGAAACACCGAGTGAATCCGGGACGGTCGCCTTCGCGTGCCGTACCGCGTGCCGTACCTCCCGTACGGCGGAGGTCAGTTCGGCGGCCGTGAACTCGCCGTGGACGAGATAGCCGACCGCGCCCCGGCGCAACGCCTCGGCCACGACCTCGGGTTCGCGGCTGTAGGTCAGCATCATCACGGGGGCGAGCAGGGAGAGGGCGGGAAGAGCCGTCAGCCCGTCCGTGCCGGGCATGCGGACGTCGAGGAGGACGACGTCCGGGCGCAGTCGGGTGGCGGCCGCGATGGCCGCCTCGCCGTCGGCCGCCTGCGCGACGACCTCGAGGTCCGGATGGCCGTCGAGCAGCGCGGCCAGGCCGGCCCGGACGACCGGGTTGTCGTCGGCCACGAGTACACGGAGGTTCGGGCCGGGAAGTGCCTGGTCAGGCATGTGCGGCCTCCTCTTGGGGGATGGGGGGAGGGTGGGGGACGGCGGAGGACCGCGGGAGGGTCAGATGGATCTCCGCGCCTCCTTGCGGGGAACGGTGCAGCTCGACACGGCCGCCCAGCGACGCGGCTCGCTCCGCCATGCCGAGCAGACCGAAATGGCCGGATCTGGTCAGGTCGTCGAGGGCGACGGGCGGGGGCGGACCGACTCCGTCGTCCCGTACGCGTACGGCGCACTCGGCTTCCGACACGTCGAGTTCCACCGTCACCCGCGTCGCGTCCGCGTGGCGGTGCGCGTTCTCCAGCGCCTCGGACACGATCGCCAGGACGTGGTGGGCGGTGGCGTACGGGAGGATCGGGGGCTCGCCCCGGTGGTGGAGGGAAGTGGGGAGGTGGGTGCGGGACTCGAAGGCCCGTACCCGGGAGTCGAGTTCGGACAGGACGTCCGTGTTCGCACGCGCGAGGTCCGTGTGGCGGCGCAGGTCGGAGAGGAGGTCGCGGGACTCCACGGCCGCCCGGCGGGCCGCGCCCGCGACGATCGTCGCCTGCCGCCCCAGCGTGTGCCGATCCGCGTCCCCGGCGGCGGCCGAGGCGGCGAGGGCCTCGGCCGCCAGGGCCAGGCCGTGCAGGGTCTTCGCGACCGAGTCGTGCATCTCGCGGGCCAGGCGGGCCCGTTCGGACTCCACCGCCTCGGCGACGGCCAGGCGGGAGTTCGCCTCCGACAGCGCCTGGCTCGCCGTCCCGAAGCGGAACATCAGGTTTCGCAGGGTGACACCGATGATGCCCGCGCCGACGCAGAAGCCCGCGACGAGCAGGGTGCTGGCGCCCGACCCCGGGTGGTGTTGCCAGGCCCTGTACACCGTCACCAGCACGATCAGCTGGAGGCCGGTGAAGATGCCCGATCCGCGCCAGCCGTACAGCAGGCCCGCCAGGAGTGGGGTGCAGACCGTCGCGTACGCGAGGGGGGACGCGGGGGACGCCGTCAGCAGCAGGACCGCGCCGAAGGTCAGGTCCACGGCCATGAGACCGGGGTGCGCGAGGAGGCGCGGGCCGAACCGGTCCCAGTCCCTGAGCATGGCGTACGAGCCCATGACGCCGAGGACGGCGGCCACCAGGACCGTGTAACGGGGTGGGCCGTTCACGGCATTGGTCATCGCGAAGGGAGCGCCGATCGCGATCGCGGCGAGGCGGACGCCGAAGGCCTGGCGGCACAGCGCCTGGAGGGCGTTGAGCTGGAGGCGGACGCTGCCGGGGGCCGGGGCGTCGTCGGCCAGGTAGCCGTCCTCGGTGCTCGCGAGGTGCCGCCGCGCCCACAGGCGGGACAGCCACGGCGGGGGCTGCGACAGCCACAGCGAGAGCGTCGAGAGCGGTGACGGCCTCGGCAGGGGAGTACGGCGGCTGGTCATCAGCGGCCCAGGATCGAACCGAAGTTCGTGCCCGACCCCAGGAACATGCCCGTGGCGATCAGGATCATCGTCGCCGGGAGCATGAAGACGAGGGTCACCATCGTCGCCTTGGGGATGGTCTTGGCGGCGCGGCGGCGGGCGTTCTGGGCGTCCGTGCGGCGCATGTCCGTGGCGAGCTGGATGAGGGTCTCGGCGATGGGGGAACCCAGCTCCTCGCCCTGCTGGAGCGCCGAGACGAACTGGGCGACCTGCTCGGAGGAGTTGCGCTTGCGCAGTTCGTCGAAGGCCTGGCGGCGGCTGACGCCCATGTCCATCTGGCGCAGCGTGATGCGCAGTTCGTCCGCCCAGGGGCCCTCGTACTTCTCCGCGACCCGGTCCAGCGCCTGGCGGAAGCCGAGGCCCGCCGAGACCACGACCGCGAGGACGTCGAGGAAGTCGGGGAGCGTGCGGTCGATGACCTCCTTGCGTTCGCGGACGGCCTGCCAGATCAGGGCGTCGGCGGCGACGAGCCCGAAGGTCAGGGTGAGCACGGCGAAGAGGAGCTGGCCGTTGGAGAGGAAGACGAGGCCGAGTACGACGCCGAAGATGCCGTACACCGCGCGGCGGGCGGCATAGCGGTTGAGGGTCAGGCCGCCGGGGTTGCCCGCCATGTCTATGCGGCGGCGTTTGGCCTCGACACGCCGGGGGCCCATGAGGCGCAGGACCGTGGGGGCGAAGCGCATGCCGAGGCGGTCGACGGCGGACTCGGCGGTGGAGACGCGGGTTCCGCCGACCTCCAGGGCGAGCGCGAGGTCGCTCGGGAGTTTGGCGTCGGCGCGGATCATGCGGATGCCCAGCAGGGCGCCCGCGACGGCCCCGGCCGTCAGGAGGGCGAGCAGCAGCGCGAGCAACGTGACCCCTCCTCTCTCAGACTTCGATCTTGCCGAGGCGGCGGATGACGAAGAAGCCGACGGTGTAGAGGCCCAGCGAGATCAGGACGAGGGTCTGGCCGAGGCCGGAGCCGGTGACGCGGGCGAGAGCACCCTCGTTCGAGGAGTTGATCAGGAGCAGCGAGCCCAGACCGAGCATCGGGACCGTGAAGGCGGTGGCGTTGACCTCGGAAAGCATGGTGCGGACCTCGCGGCGGGTCTCCTTGCGGTCCTCCAGGGTGTGGGTGAGGTTGCGCAGGGAGCTGACGACCGAGCCGCCCGCCTTGTTGGCGAGGACCAGGGTCGTGACGAGAACGATCAGCTCGCGGGAGGGGAGGCGCTCGGAGAGTTCACCGAGGGCGTCGTCGATGGTGCGGCCCAGCATCAACTGGTCAGCGACGTGCGCGAGTTCCTCGCCCGCGGGGGCTTCGAGCTCCTCCGCCGCCATCGCCAGTGCCGTCCGCAGGGCCAGCCCCGCGGCGGTCGCGTTGGCCAGCAGACGTGCCACGTCGGGGAGTTGGCCGATGAAGGCCTCGATGCGTTTTTGGCGCTGCCAGTTGAGGAAGATGGCCGCGCTCCACACGCCCACGAGGGCGGCGATCGGACCGAAGAAGGGGGCCAGCACCGACGCGGCCATCAGCCACAGCGCGACGACGACGGCGGTGACGTACGTGGCGAACTCCCCCGCCGTCACGTCCAGGCCCGTCGCCGACAGGCGCAGGTGGATCGCCCGGCCGAGGCGGGTCCGGCGCAGCCGGCGGTCGATCGCGGCGAAACGGCGTACGCGGCCGGCCGCGGTGCGCAGCGGGCCGCCGCCGGAGAGGCGGTCGACGAGGGCCTGGCGCTGGGCACGGCCCGAGGCGTACGTGTGGACGCCCGCGACGGCGAGGGTGCCGCACAGCACGGTGGCGCCGAGGGCGAGGAGTGCGGGGTCGTTCATGGCTGCCTCCCTTCGTGGACGGGGTTGGTCATCCGATGGCCCGCCTCGTGTCGAGTACGTCGAGGACCTCGGCCACGCCGAACGCGGGCGGCAGCGGTTCGTTGGCGACGTACAGCTTCTCGGCGACCTGGCGCGGCAGCGGAAGGTGCTCGAAACGGCCGTGCACGACACGGTCGGGGCCGGCGGGGCGGGGGACGAAGCGGGTGACGGGGACGACACGGAACTGCTCGCGGCCGTGCGAGACGATCAGGGCTATCTCGGTGACCTTGCGGGAGCCGTCGGCGTGGCGGGTGAGCTGGACGACGACGTCCACGGCCGAGTTGATCTGGTCCTTCAGCGCCTCGAAGGGGATCTGGACCTCGGACATCGAGCCGAGGGTCTGGAGCCTCATGAGGGCGTCCTCGGCGGAGTTCGCGTGGACGGTGGCCAGGGACCCGTCGTGACCGGTCGACATCGCCTGGAGCATGTCGAGGGTCTCGCCGCCGCGGACCTCACCGACGATGATCCGGTCGGGGCGCATACGCAGCGAGTTGCGGACCAGGTCGCGGATGGTGATCTGGCCCTTGCCCTCGACGTTCGGGGGGCGGGACTCCAGCCGGATGACGTGTTCCTGCTGGAGCTGGAGTTCGGCCGAGTCCTCGATGGTGATGATGCGCTCGCGGGAGGGGATGAGGCCGGAGAGGGCGTTGAGCAGGGTGGTCTTCCCGCTGCCGGTACCGCCGCTGACGATGACGTTGAAACGGGCCCGCACGAAGGCCGCGAGCAGCATCAGCATCTGCTCGTCGAGCGAGCCGAGATCGATGAGTTCGGGCAGGGTGTACGCGCGGGGGAAGCGGCGGATCGTGAGGGTGGGGCCGGTGAGGGCGAGCGGCGGGATGATGACGTTGACGCGCTCGCCGGTGGGCAGCCGGGCGTCGACCATGGGGTTGGACTCGTCGACGCGGCGGTTGACCGTGGAGACGATGCGCTCGATGGTCTGCATCAGCTGGTCGTGGGAGGCGAAGCGGAGAGGGAGCTGTTCGACCCGTCCCGCGCGCTCCACGAAGATGGACTCCGGCCCGTTGACCATGATCTCGGTGATCGACGCGTCGGCGAGGAGCGGTTCGAGGACGCCGAGGCCGAGGGCCTCGTCGACGACCCGCCGGATCAGCTGGGAGCGCTCGGCGGAGGACAGGACCGGGCCCTCGCGGCTGATGATGTGGCCGAGCACGCGCTCCAGGCGTACCCGGCGTTCGGCTGCCGCCAGGCTCGACATCTCCGCGAGGTCGATCTCCTCGAGGAGCTTGGCTCGGTAGACGGCGACGAGGTGTCCGTCCTCGCGGGCGGGGCCCGACTCGTCGGGGGTGGAGAGTCGGCTGCGCAGGCTCATGGGTTCAGCTCCTCCCGGTCATTGGTCGGTTGTCCGTTTCCGGTTCAGTTGTCGGTGGGCATGGTGGCGTGGCGGGTGACGGTGTAGGGGCCGAAGAGGGGGATCACTCCGGGGACACTCACGGTGACCGTCGCCGTGGTGAGGTCGGCGCCCTCGTCGGGCGTCACGTTCGGCTTGAGCCAGCCGCTCACGGCGGCCTGTCCGGCCGCGGTGCCGTCGCCGCCCTGTGACTCGACCCGTGCCGCCGCCCGCGCCCCCGTCCCCGCCTGGTTGATCCCGTAGCCGATGAGGCCGAGCTGGATGGCGGCCATCCCGATGACGAGCAGGATGGGCAGGAACCCGGCGAACTCCAGCATGGAGACGCCCCGGTCGTCACGGAGCCGGCGCTTCAGCCACCGTAGGGGCCTCATCCGTTGTTCCCCTCCAGCGCGGCGCCCGCGTTCCCCTTCACGCGCCACCCGGCGTCGAAGCCGGGGAAGAACAGGGGCACTTTGACGTCGACGGTGGCCTTCATCACCGAGCCCGACGCGGCGCAGCTGATCTGGGCACCGTTCCAGGCGCCCGGCAGATGCTTGCTCCCGGCCGTCTGGCACGCCCCGGGTACGTCACCGTTGACCGCGTACGCCGCCGTCGCCGCCCGCGCCGCCTCGTCCGCCGCGTTCCCGGCCAACGAGTACGAGTAGCCGTACAGCACGCACTGCCACAGGATCGTCATCACGACGAGCAGGATGGGGAACATACCGGCGAATTCGAGGGTGACCGCGCCCCGGTCGCCGCCCTTGCGCCGCAGGGCCAGTGCGCCCCGGTCCGAGGAGGCCTTGCGGCGCCTGCCGCCTCCCCCGCCGGTCTCCTGGGCGACCACCAGCCCCAGCTCCCCCGCCAGCGTCCACAGCGCCTGCTTGACCGTCGAGCGGGTGTCCAGGTCCTGGAGGCGCCCCGCGTCGACGACGGACTGGAGTTCCTTGAAGGCGGCGGGGACGGGGGTGCGGGCGACCTTGGTGCCGGTGACGCGTTCGACGAGGGAGGGCTGGATCTCCGTACCGCGGCCGAAACGGTTGACGACCGTGGTCGTCTCCTCCGCCTTGCGGATCTGGAGGCGGTCCCACATGCGGACCATGCGTTTGGCGGCGCGCACGGCGACCACGTCGGGGGTGACGAGGAGCAGGGCCCGGTCGGCCATCTCGACGGCCGCGGCGGTCGCGGAGTTCATCTGGGCGCCGCAGTCGACGACCACGACGTCGTGGCGGGAGCGCAGGGCGCTCAGCACCTGGCGGGCGACCCGGTCGGTGACCTCCTCGCCGCGTTCGCCCTCGGCCGGGGCCAGCAGCAGGCCCACTCCGCTGTCGTGGGTGTAGACGGCATCCTGGAGGACGCGGGGGTTGATGTCGCTGATTCCGGCGAGGTCGGCGATCGACCGCCGGAACTGGACGTCCAGGTACGAGGCCACGTCCCCGGACTGGAGGTCGAGGTCCACCAGCGCGACGCTGCGCCCCGACGCCTGTGCGGCGAGGGCGAGTTCGACGGCGGTGACCGTCGCTCCGACGCCGCCCTTCGCCCCGGTGACCGTGACGACGGTGCCGCCGGGGCCCGCGTACAGCTCGGGCGTGCCGCTGCCGAGGTGCCGGCGCATGCCGAGCGACCACCCGGCGGCGGCCTGGACGCGTTCGGCGAGGGCGTCGTAGCCCAGCGGGAGGCCGATGATGCCGCGCGCGCCGGAGTCCATGGCGGCGGTGAGGACACCGGCGCTGGTGTCCGCGGTGATGAAGACGACGCCGATCGCGGGGAAGCGCATGACCACGTCGCGGATCAGGTCCAACGCCGGTACGGGACCTATGCGTTCGTGGACCAGGACGACTTCGGGCAGTTCGTCGAGGGACTCGGCGGCGAGCCGCGCCAGGGTGTCGAGGAGCGCCGTCGAGTCGGGGACGGGCGGGGCCGGCTCGGCGTCCGCGAGCTGGCTCAGCAGGGTGGCGAGCGCGCGGGCCGAGTCGACGTCACTGACGGCCGGGAGGATACGGATGGTCATCGGCGCTGCCCCGTAGTCATCGACCCCGTAGTCGTCGGCCTCGTAGTCGTCGACCCCGTAGTCGTCGGCCTCGTGCGGGGCCATCGGCGCAGTCCCGTGGGGATGGACCTCATGCGCGGCCTCCTACTTGTCCTCGTCGAGGGTGTACGTACGGTCGCCGGGGGCGACGGTCGCGTCGGAGCCGCCCGCGACCAGGGCGAGGCGGACGTGTTCGGCGAACGACTCGGCGTACGCGACGCGTTGGGCGTCGGCGGTGTCGAGCGCGAAGGTGATGGGGACGGCCTGGGTGGCGCTGTTGCGCCGGTCGTTGCTGGACTGCCCGGGGTCGAGGGCGGTGAGCTTGCCGACGTCGATGACGCGGGCGTTCGCCACGATGACCTTGGACTGGTCCTTCTGCTTGTCGTTCTCGGCCTTGAAGGTGGCGTAGATGTTGACCCTGGAGCCCGGGTCGATCTTTCCGGCCACACCGGTCGCCGCGTCGATCATGATCGCGATCTCCTGCTGGCCCGCCTCCAGCGCGGGCCGGTCCACGATCATGTCGGTCTGGAGCAGGGAGCCCTTCTCCAGTTGGGTGACGGCGATCTTCCCGCGGATCTGGCCAAGGCTCGTGACCGCCGTGCTCGACAGCCAGCGCTTGGGCATCGAGACCCTTTGGAACTGGTCGGCCGACAGCTCCTTGTAGGGCGCGATGTCGTCCTTCAGGCGGTACGCCGCCACCTCCGGGCCGACCTTGGAGTTCACGTCGCGGATCACCGAGAGCACTCCGGCGAAGGCGCCCAGGGCGCACAGGACCGAGAGGACCAGCAGGATGACGCCGCGGCGCTGGCGTGAGTTCATGACGCGGACAACCTCGATCGTGGGGCGGGGACGGGCGGGGTCGAGCGGTCGTGCCTGGCGTGGTTCAGCGTGTGTTCTTCGACGTGTTCTTCGACGTGTTGTTCGACGTGTCGATCAGCGTGTTGTTCGGGCGTACGGACGTGGCTTACGTGGCGCCTCGGGGCAGAGCGCGTACTGAGGATGCTGCCCGCACAGTGGCCGCCGGAAGCTCGGAAGGCGGGGGCAGCGGCGCGGCACAGAACCCGCAGCGGTCACCGATGAGTTCGAGGCCGCACCAGTGGCACTCCTCCCGGCGGACGGACGACACGAGCTGGTAGAGCACGGAGACGTCGTACAGACCGGCGGCGAACTCGGCGAGCTTGGTGGTGCCCCACCAGCGCGCCGACTCCTGCGGCAGCGGTACGGTCGCGACGCCCTGCACACTCCAGGCGGGCGCGAGGGTCGCGGTGACCCAGTCGGAGGGCGGCTGGCCCGCGGCGACGAGCAGCCGGGTGCCGAACTCGGGTCCGGGGAGTTCGTCCTGCCCGATCCGGGCCAGCTGCGGGCGCGGATGGGACAGTACGGCGAACTGGGCGCCCGGCACCCATGACTTGGCGTGCGACTTCAGCGTCACCGGGACCCGGTCGAGCTTGGCGACCGATCCGAGCAGGGCGCCGGCGTAGATGTAGTGGGCGAGCAGCCGGGCGGAGGAGGCGAGCACGCCCGGGCTGAAGTCGCAGACCGACAGCTGCCGCAACTGCTGGGCCAGCAACGCCACTCCGAGCGGTGGCAGGTCGATGCCGAGCAGGGCGATGCGGTCGCTCTCCAGGACGGAGCGGACGGTGTGCAGCCGCCGGGTGACCGCGTCCTCGACCGAGGCCGGGTAGAGCGAGATGACGTACCCGTGCTGCTCGATGAGGGCGTGCATGCCCGTGAGGGAGCTTTCGAGGCTGTCGAGGGGCTGGACCACGGCGGGTGGGGTCTGCCGGTCGTGCGGCGGGAGCACCAGATCGGGACTGGTGACGGCTATCGCGGTCGGCACGCTGCACACACCCCGTTCACTGTGGCGGGGTGGTCGACCACCGCCTCAGATGGCCCCTGTGACGTCCTCTTGCATCAGCACCATATCCACGGCATGGCCGCCTCAACACCGAATCTTCCACATCAACTCACGGAAGGTACGGCCTTGATCAACGGAGAGTGAGACGAATATGCCACAAGTCGCCCACACTTGGGGCCCGTTGAGGCAACCGGTCACCCCTGTCACCCACCAGAGGTCTTGACAACCCAATTGGTCTGGACCAACTTGTACGCCAGCAACGTACGACGGTGGCCACCGTTCCGCATCCCCCTCTCCCCCCTCCCCTCCCCTCCCCTCACCGGAGGTCCCAGTGGACCGCGTCATACGTATGCCCCGACCGCCCCGACGGAGATGGGCGGGCGCCCTCGCCGCCGTCGTCACCGCCTCCGTCCTCTCCCTCACCGGTCTGGCCGGCCAGGCCCAGGCGGCGGACGTCAACAACGCCAAGAACGGCGGCTACGAGTCCGGCCTGAGCAACTGGACCTGCACGGCGGGCAGCGGTACGACCGTCTCCTCGCCGGTGCACGGCGGCTCGGCCGCCCTCAAGGGCACGCCCGCCGGGCAGGACAACGCCCAGTGCACCCAGGCCGTCGCGGTCAAGCCCAACTCGACGTACACACTGAGCGCGTGGCTGCAGGGCGGGTACGCCTATCTGGGCGTGACGGGCACCGGCACCACCGACGTCTCGACCTGGACCCCCGACTCCGCCTCCTGGAAACAGCTCTCGACCACCTTCACCACGGGCGCGTCAACGACCTCGGTGACGGTGTACACGCACGGGTGGTACGGCCAGGCCCCGTACTACGCCGACGATCTCTCGGTCTTCGGCCCCGACGGCGGCGGAGGCGGCGACCCGGCGCCCACGATCCCGGCAGCACCCACCGGCCTGACGGTCTCCTCCACCACGTCCTCCTCCGTCTCCCTCTCCTGGAACACGGTGTCGGGCGCGACGGGCTACAACGTCTACCAGGCGGGTACGAAGGTCCAGTCGACGACGGGAACATCGGCGACCGTCTCGTCCCTCGCGGCCTCCACCTCGTACTCCTTCCAGGTCACGGCGACGAACGCGGCGGGCGAGTCGACGAAGTCGACGGCGGTGACCGGCACGACGACCGCTTCCTCGGGCGGCGGTGGCGGTGGCACCCTGCCCAAGCACGCCGTCACGGGCTACTGGCAGAACTTCAACAACGGCGCGACGGTCCAGAAGATCTCCGACGTGCAGTCCCAGTACGACATCATCGCGGTGGCGTTCGCGGACGCGACGGGCACGCCGGGCGCGGTGACCTTCAACCTCGACTCGGCCGGGCTCGGCGGCTACACCGTCGACCAGTTCAAGGCGGACATCAAGGCCAAGCAGGCCGCGGGCAAGAAGGTCGTCATCTCCATCGGCGGCCAGAACGGCACCGTGTCGATCAGCGACTCCACGTCCGCGACGAACTTCGCGAACTCCGTCTACTCCCTCATGCAGACGTACGGCTTCGACGGCGTCGACATCGACCTGGAGAACGGCCTCAACGCGACGTACATGACGCAGGCCCTGCGGTCGCTCTCCTCGAAGGCCGGCTCGTCTCTCATCATCACCATGGCCCCGCAGACGATCGACATGCAGTCCACGTCGAACACGTACTTCCAGACCGCCCTGAACATCAAGGACATCCTGACGGTCGTCAACATGCAGTACTACAACAGCGGTTCGATGCTGGGCTGTGACGGCAAGGTCTACAGCCAGGGCTCGGTCGACTTCCTCACCGCCCTCGCCTGCATCCAGCTCCAGGGCGGCCTGGCCCCCTCCCAGGTGGGCCTGGGCCTCCCGGCCTCCACGAGCGGCGCGGGCAGCGGCTATGTCTCGCCCTCCGTGGTGAACAACGCCCTGGACTGCCTGGCCAAGGGCACCAACTGCGGTTCCTTCAAGCCCTCCGAGACCTACCCGGACCTGCGCGGCGCGATGACCTGGTCGACGAACTGGGACGCGGCGGCGGGCAACGCGTGGTCGAACTCGGTGGGGCCGCACGTGCACGGGCTCGGCTAGAAAGGCGCCCTTCGGCCGGACACGGTGCCGGCCACCCCATGCAGGGGTGGCCGGCACTCGCCTGTCGGCGTTGCGTTTGATAATGCGCCGATGTGATGAATCCACCTGTGACGGATGACGGGGGCAACAGCGGGAGACATGCGCGGGTCCCGGCTTTCCGACTACACCGGGATGGCGACGACCGGACCGGTTGACGCACCTGGCGCAGCCGGGAGCGCGGCTGACAGGCCATTTCATTTCGGGAGTCGGCGGTAGCAGATGGGGATGGCCGCGATCGCGGTGAAAGCCAGGAAGTGGTCGGGTTTGCGCTCGTAGCGGCGGTGCGGGCGCCGGCACCCGCTGAAACAGCTCCGACAACCCGTTCCTCTTTCCAGGCGGGGAGGTCTGTCTGGTCGGGTTGCCGCTGGTTCGGTGAACTCCGCACCGTCTGCGACCACTTCATCGCTTCCTGCGCGTCCCGAGTCAGGGGCACGGTGCGCCGGCACCTGGGCCGTGGCACGGCCCAGACCCGGTCGATCGTCGCGGAGCCCCCTCGGTACACAGGGGATCGGGAGGCGTGGGAGAAGGGGCGGCCCTGACACCCCGGCCCGCCGGTACCGACCCCGACACCGCTACCGATGCCGTCCCGGGCGAGGCGGGTCACGTTACGTCGCGATGACCGATGCCCTCCTGAATCGGGGTGCCTAGTGTCATCTCGTCCCTGGTGGCAACGGATCGGAATCGGACCCGCATGCGTCTGCTCACGTACCTCGTCGGCTGCAGTGTCGACGGCTTCACCGCCGGTCCTGACGGACAGTGCGACCCCTTCGCCTTCGACGGCGATCTCAAGGCCGCCGTTCTGGCCGAGTACCCCGAGACCGTTCCGGACCATGCCCGCAGGCCGCTGGGCGTCGTCAGCACGGCGAACAGATTGTTCGACACGGTCGTCATGGGGCGCGGCGTCTACGAATCCGCTCGGGCGGCCGGTGCGGACAGCCCGTATCCCTGGCTGCGGCAGTACGTGGTCTCCTCGTCCCTGAAACGACCCGCGTCAGGGGTCGATGTCGTCGCCGGGGACCCGGCGGAGTTCGTCCGCGGGCTGAAGCGGCGGCCGGGCATGGGCGTCTGGCTGTGCGGCGGCCCGGTGCTGGCCGGGCGCTTGCTGCGCGAGGTCGACAAGCTCGTGGTCCACCGCCACCCGGTGGTGTTCGGGGCCGGCGTTCCGCTGTTCCACGCGGCATTCGACCCTGCCGCCTTCACGCTGACCGACTTCCGGGTCTTCGCCACCGGCGCGACGGTCACCACGTACACCAAGCAGTAGGAGCACAGATGTTGTTTCGCCCCACGACCGAGGCCGATCAAGAGCGTGTCGCAGCAGTCATCGTGGATGAACCGGTGGGCTGGATCGACGCCGACCGCTATCTGGACGAGTTGAAGCAGGGGATGTACCGGCCGGAGTGGACCTGGATCGCCGAGGACGACGGGCGGATCGTGGGCCGTTCCTTGTGGTGGGGGCAGCAGGACAGCGCTCACCCCGTCGCCCTGGACTGTCTGCATGTCGACCCGGCGCTCCCCGACCGCGCGGAGGTGGCGGCCGGGCTGCTGACCGCCGCGCTGCGGGCGTTCGCCGACGCCGGTGCGCCCAAAACTCCGCTGTACAACCTGACGCTGCCCGTCGGCTGGCGTGACACCCCGGCCGCGGTGGCCGCCGTGGAGTGGCGGCGCCGGGCCGCCGTGGCAGCGGGCCTCACACACGAGGTGGAACGGCTGCGCCTGCAATGGACGGCCGACGTCGGCCTCCCCACGTCCAGGGGCCGGCTGACGTTCGCCCCCGCTTCGGACGAGGAGTTCCTCCGGCTGTTCCGTCGGATAGCCGTCGGCAGCCTGGACGACGAGACACGCAGGAACATCGCCGTCAAGGGCGCCGAAGCCACGGCCAGGGACGAGATGGACTTCTATCTCGGCTGCCCCGGTCGGCGCGAGTGGTGGCGCGTGGCCCACACCCCGGACGGGCAGGTCGCGGGCCTCGCCCTCCCCTCCGCGACACCGTATGCCCGCAACGTGGGCTACCTGGGCGTCGTCCCCGAGTTCCGCGGCCATGGGTACGTGGACGACCTCCTCACCGAGATCACCCTCATCCACACGGAGTCCGGTGCCGAACTGATCACAGCCACCACGGACACCGGCAACGCCCCCATGGCCGCGGCCTTCGCCCGCGCCGGCTACCGGACTTCGGAGATCCGCATGCTGTATTCGGCGCCGGTGGCGTAGGGCGGAGAGACGGAGGCCCCCTCGCCCGAGGGAGACGGACGGTTGATGAAGGGCGGCAGCGGGCGCGCCGTATGAAGAGAGCCGTATGAGCCGTATGAGCCGTATGAAGAGAGGAGAGCCGGTCCGATGCCGGTTTTCATCGAAGAGTTCACGTTGGCCGGGAGTGACAGCGGTCCCTACGCGCTCACCACGGGCCCGGACGGGGCGCTGTGGTTCACGCTGGTTCACAGCGGGGGCATCGGGCGTCTCGTGCCCGGAGGGGTACTCACGCACCATCAACTCGATCCGGACTGCGGGCCGACGATCATCGCTGTCGGGCCGGACGACGCCTTGTGGTTCACCGAGCACCGGGCGCACCGCATCGGCCGGATCGCCCTCGACGGCAAGGTCGAGGAATTCACCGTGCCGACCGCGGAGTGCGGTCCGTTCGGAATCGCCGCCGGCCCGGACGGAGCGCTGTGGTTCACCGAGACCGCCGCCGACCGGATCGGCAGGATCACCAGCGACGGCCGGGTGACCGAGTTCCCGCTGCCGGCCACGGGGTCCTGCCCCTCCGCGATCACGGCAGGCGCCGACGACGGGATGTGGTTCACCCTGAACCAGGCCGACGCGATCGGGCGGATCGGCATGGACGGAGCCGTCACTCTGCACCCGTTGCCGACCAGGTCCGCCGGCCCGGTGGGCATCACGGCCGGGCACGACGGGGCAGTCTGGTTCGTCGAGATCGGTGCAGGGCAGATCGGGCGGATCACTCCCGACGGCGGGATCACCGAGTTCCCGCTGCCCGACCGCACGTCCCGGCCGCATGCCATCACCCCCGGCAGCGACGGCACGTTGTGGTTCACCGAGTGGGCCGGCAACCGGGTGGGCTCCCTCACCCCCGACGGCACTGTCACCGTGCACGACCTGCCGACCCCGGGCTCGGAACCGCACGGGATCGCTCTGGGCCCGGACGGAGCTCTGTGGACAGCGCTGGAAATCGGCGCACTCGCCCGCGTCGGCGTCCGTGTCCGCACGCAACGAAGCAACGAACAACGAGGGAACGAAAGGGAACACTCATGAAGTACGCACTCGTGATCTTCGAGACCGATGAGTCGCGCCACCGGATCCGGACCGACCAGGCAGCTCACCGAGCGGCGTACGAGACCTGGATCGGCAAGATCGCGGCGGCAGGCAAACTGATCAGTGGCGATGCCCTGGACACCGAGTCGGCCTCCGCGACGACCCTGCGCAAGACCACCGAAGCAGCGCCCGCCACGGTGACCGACGGGCCCGCACACCCCGGCGAGGAGACCCTGGGCGGCTGGTTCGTCATCGACGTGGCCGACCGTGAGGAAGCCGTGGAACTCGCCAAGGGGCTCGGCACCTTGGAGACCATCGAGATCTGGCCGGTGCTCGAAGGCGCCTGAGGACGGCCCGTTGCGGCATCGCCCCTCCCCCGACGTACAGTGTCGATCATGATGCTCGGTTGCTGGCCGGGGGGAGCGGACGGTGCAGGGGCGCGCAGACGAACGACGCCACATTGAGCGGATGCTCGCCAACTCTCGGCGCGGAGCGAGCAGTTCACTGCTGCTGCACGGCGAGGCCGGCATCGGCAAGACCACTCTCCTTGAGCATGCGGCCGCCCACGCGGACGGCATGCGCGTGCTGCGGGTCGAGGGCATCGAGTCGGAGATGGAGCTCGCTTTCGGAGGGCTCCATCAGCTCTTCCTGCCGGTGCTCGATCTACTCGACCGGCTGCCGGGACCGCAGGCCGGAGCTCTGCGCGCCGTCTTCGGCCTGAGCGACGAGCCCGTACGGGACCGACTCACCCTGGGGCTCGCCACGCTGTCGCTGCTGTCCGAGGCGGCCACGGACGACCCCCTGCTGTGCCTGGTCGACGACCTGCAATGGCTCGACCGGCCGTCCGGGGACGCGCTGACCTTTGCCGCCCGGCGGCTGCGGGACGAAGGCATCGTCATGCTCTTCGCCACCCGCGGCACCTCGCCGGAGAGCGGATCGAAGGCGCTGCCGCGCGTACACGTCACCGGCATAGACCGGCGGTCGGCCGTGGCGCTGCTGCCCGGCCTCGCTCCCCCGGTCGCCGAGCACATCCTCGACCAGGCGCAGGGAAACCCGCTGGCGCTGCGGGAGTTGGCCGCCGCACTGACCCCGGCGCAACGCGCCGGACAGCTGGGGCCGCTGGCGCCGGCCGAGGCGCGGCCCGAGCTGCCCCATCAGCTCCAGGACGCGTTCGCGCAGCAGATCCGCCGCCTTCCCGACGCGACCCAGCGCACTCTCGCGGTGGCCGCGGCCGACGACACCGGGGACCTTCCCACCGTGCTGGCAGCCGCGGGCCGACTCGACGGGGAGGTCAGGGATCTAGAGCCCGCCGAGCGGGCCGGACTGGTCTTCGTCTCCGCGCAGAAACTGCGTTTCCGGCACCCCCTCATCCGGTTCGCCGCCTACCAACAGGCCCCGCTGGCCTGGCGGATCGCGGCGCACCGGGCGTTGGCGGCGGACCTGGACGGTGCCCAGCACGCGCACCGGCGCGCCTGGCACCTGGCCGCCGCGACGACCGGCCCGGACGAAGAGGTCGCCGCGGAGTTGGAACGGGTCGCCGAGTGGGCCGGAACCAGGCAGGCGATGGCGTCCGCGTCCGCGGCGTACGAGCGAGCCGCCCGCCTGACCGCCGATCCGCACCGGCACGCCCGCCGGCTGATCACCGCCGCGCAGAAGGCGAGCGAGGCCGGCCAGGACGAACGGTGCCGCGCTCTCACCGACCAGGTGCCACTGCCGTTGCGGGACCCAGGGATGGCGGCGGACTTCGCCCGCGTACGCTCCGTGGTCGAGCTCGGCTACGGCAGCCCCCGCCGGGCCGCCCGCATCCTGGCCGACTGCGCGGACACGATCTCGGCCGACCGCCCCGACAAGCTCGCGCCGCTGCTGACCGACGCCATCCACGCGGCCCTCTGCGCGGGCGACGCACCCCTCATGGTGGAGATCGGCGTCCGCACACCCCATCTGCCGATCCTGGCCGTGCCCGCCCGCCTCCTGGCGGGCGACCTGCCCGGCGCGCGCCGGGCCCTGGACACTCTCGTACGGGCCGGACGCCTCGCTGACGTCGGGCTCATGGACCAGTTGGTGACCGCGATCTACTGCCACCTGATCGCCGATCACGCGACCGCGCACAAACTGGCCGCCGCGGCGGTCGCCCACTGCCGCGAGCAGGGTATCGGTGGATGGCTGCCCACCACGCTGCATCTGCGCGCCCAGGTGGAGCTGGCGCTCGGCCGGCTCGACGACGCGCACGCACACGCCACCGAAGCGCTCCGGCTGGCCGACGGCTACGACCTGGACCACCGAGCAGCCCATCTGCGCGCCCTGTTGGCGGTGCTGGCCGCCACCCAAGGGGAGGAGGCGCAGACCCGGAAAATGGCCGAACAGGCACTGGAGTACACCCGCCCGCGCGAGGTCGGACGGGGCGCGGCGGAGGCGCTGTGGGCGCTGGGGCTGCTCGACCTCGCCCTCGGGCGGGCGCAGGACGCGCTGCGCCACCTGGAGGCCGCCCGGCAGGCGGCGGGCCACCCCTTCCTGGCCCGGCACCTGTTGCCGGATCTGATCGAGGCGGCCGTGCGCGCCGGACATCCGGAAGGGGCGCGGGCACCCGCGGACCAGCTCATGACATGGGCGGCCGACCTCGGCCAGCTCCACTTCACGGCCCAAGCGCACCGCTGCGCGGCCCTGACCAGCCCGGACACACAGGCCGAGCAGCACTATCTGGCCGCCTTGGACCTGCACACCGACGGCAATGACTTCGATCGGGCGCGTACCCAACTCCTCTACGGCGAATGGCTGCGCCGCTCGCGCCGCAAAATCGACGCCCGCGACCAACTGCGCACCGCACTGAAAATCTTCGATCAGCTGAACGCCCGACCCTGGGCCAACCGCGCTCGCACGGAACTCCAGGCAGCCGGCGAAACCCACGACCCGTCCGACGCCACCGACTCCCCCCTGACCCGCCTGAGCGCCCAGGAGCGCGAAGTCGTCCGCCTCGCGGCCACCGGCGCCACCAACCGCGAAATCGCCACGCACCTGTTCCTGAGCCCACGCACCGTCGGCCACCACCTCTACCGCGCGTTCCCCAAGCTCGGCATCAGCTCCCGAACAGAACTCGCCGACCTGCTCACGCCCTGACGGGCGCAGAAGAACAGGCAGGTCAGGCGCCCTTCCCGACCACAGGCACAAGCTGGGCTGAGCCGGGACGCCAGCTGCGACCGAGAGAGACCTACCTGGGCGGTCCTCGCGCCTCACAGGAACGCCTGCCGGCGGCCGATGAGGCGAGGGAGCCCCGTGGCGGCGCGAGCCATGCCCAGTCCCAACCTGCGCAAGGCCCGGGTCCTCCTTCGGCACTACTGCGAGGAACTGGGCGTGGACTACCTGGAGACCGGACTGATCGCCTCCTATCGACAGGCACTCACCAGCCTCCATCAGGCAGGAGCGCCTCTCCGGCTCGGTTGGTGCGGAGTCGTGGACGCGCCGTCCACGTCCGCCGCGGTGGCCCCCGCGTTCGCCGATGCCGCTCGCCGCGACGGTGAAAGCGGCGACACGGTCGCCGTGCTGCGACAGATGCGGCGCAGGCGCGGCGAAGCAGAGGAGCTGCTCGAGACCACTCAGGTCCTCCTCGGCCCACAGACGGGATCGTTCACCAGCGAGGTCGGCGCGCTGCTGGAGTATGTCGGCTCCACCACGCCATGCTCGGCATCGCCCGACTCCACAACCTCAGCCTCGCCAACTGACGGAAACCAAGCTGGTCAACCGACATGGCGTAGATCATTTACGGGACAGCCCTCAGCGAGATGAACGGCGCTTCCGATCCGTACTCAGCCGCGCTCGCCCGCGGCAGCGTCGCCCACATCCGCGTCCCCCCGCCCGGCTCCCGCGACTCCCCGAAGCCCCAGTCGCCGTCGCAGGCCCGGCATACGCAGGCCAGGACCCGCAGGGCCGCGCGGCGGCGGGCGTCGCAGGCGGCGGCCAGGCGGGGGTGGGTGTGGCGTGGGTGACGGTCGTAGACGATCACGCGGAAGGCGTCACCCCGATAGCGGAGCGACAGGTAGAAGTCGGGGGATTCGGTGAACTGACACGCGGCCGCGTTCAGTTCACCGACCGCCTGGAGTGCCGCGTCCATGATGTCGCGCAGGTCGTGCGCAGCGAGGAACGCGCGCGTGGCCGCTCGCGCGAGCGTCGGGCTGGCCAGCGCCGCCGGGAGGGTGAGGCTGTACGCGAGGGTTTCGGGGCTGGGCCGGGTGGGGTCGGCGGGGTAGGCGGTCGCGAGGGGGCATGGGGACATCGGTCCTCCTGAGGGGGGAGGGCAGCGGTGGCTTGTCGCGGGCAGGGGCCTGCGATGCACTTCCAACTGCCGTCAGTAGCAGGTGCGTTACTCAACGTAGAGCGAGTGATGGTTACATTGCCACCTCAATAGAGAAATTGACCCATACGTGGTCCATCGACGGCCAGTAACGGCAGACTGCTGCCGAGCCGCGCGAGAGGGAGGCCATGCCACCGAGGACGACACCCACGGAGCGTCAGAAGCGTCTGGGCGCCGAGCTGCGCAAGATGCGGACGGCGGCGGGAATGACCGCAGACCATGCCGCCGGGCTGCTCGGTCTCGACCGGGCGAAGATCTCCAACGTAGAGACGGGCATCCGTACCATCAGCCCAGAGCGGCTGCGCACCCTCGCCTGCAACTGCGACTGCTCGGACCCGGCGTACGTGGAGGCGCTGGTGGCCATGGCTCAGCCCAGCGGTCGTGGCTGGTGGGAGCGCTACCGGGGCTCCCTTCCCTCCAGCCTGCTGGACATCGCGGAGTTGGAGTCATACGCGGTCAGGATGCGCACGGCCCACACCATCCATGTTCCGGGGGTACTGCAGACCAGCGATCACGCACTCGAACTCTTCAGGGCCGTACTGCCACCGCTGCCCGAGCGCGAGGTCGCCCTGCGACTCGCCTACCGAGTGGAGCGGCAGCAAGTACTGGAAGGCGAGAACCCGCCCGAGTACGTCGGCCTGGTGCACGAGGCCGTGCTGCGCATGCAGTTCGGTGGCCGCAAGGTGGCCCGCGCCCAGCTGGAGCACCTGCTCAGTCTGTCGGAGCGCCCACCGATCCGTGTCCTGGTCATCCCCTTCGCCGCAGGGACGTTCCCCGGCGCCGGCAACACGGTCAACTACCTGGAAGCGTCCGTGCCGCAGCTCGACACCGTCCAGGTCGACAACTCACACGGCCCGGAATTCCTCGGCGGTGCCGCGCAGTTGGCCAAGTACCGTGCGCACTTGGACTGGATGGAACGCATGGCCCTCTCCCCAGAGGCATCACGAGACTTCATCCGCGACATCGCCAACAGTCTGTGAGGAGACGCCCGATGGACAACATCACCTGGGAGGACGCGTTCTGCGGCGAAGGAGCCAGCTGCTTCCGCCTCGGCACCGACCCCGACGGCAACGCCTACATCGCCATAGCCGGCGCCGAAGACCACTACCTCACCGACACCCGCGAAGCGCTCCGCACCATGATCCTCGACATCAAGGCGGGCAGGGCCGACCACCTCCTCTGAGCCGCCGGACGGCTACCCCAACGGCCGGTAGTACCCCAGCACCCACGCCAACTGTGCGAACCACCCCCGCAACAACTCCCGCGGCTTCGCGGTCACCACGCACTCGTAGACCCTGCCGTCCAGGTGGACCACGGCGACCATCAGGGCCTTGCCGTTGGGGCTCGCCTTGTAGTGGACGCTGCGGATCTCGACCCAGGGGAAGTCGACCGTGATGTCGTACATCTCGAAGGCCACACCCGACGCGTCGACAACGACCGAGTTGTGCTTGTCGACCGCCAGGAACTCCGGTCCGGGCGCCGAGGGCTGGGGTGGCCCTGGGGCGTACTGCGGCGGGGGCGGGCCGAAGCCCGGTGGGGTGGAAGCGGGCGGCTGGTCTGTCACTCCGGCAACCTACCCGGCGTACGCGGATCCCCTACGTGGAGGGCTCCCTGTAGGCCCCCTCTGAACCTTCTTTCCGTCCCCTGAAACATTTCCGGGGGGCCGGCGCATCAAGGGAGTGAAGGCCGCGATACCAAAGACACGGGGGCGGGATGAGACAGGTCCGGGGGGACGAGTACGCCGAGTTCGCGGCGGCGCGGGCCGGGCATCTCTACCGTTCCGCCTGTCTGCTCACCGGCGGGGACACCCATCTCGCCGAGGATCTGGTGCAGGAGACCCTCGGTCGCCTGTACGTCCGCTGGTACCGGGTCTCCCGCGTCGACAACCCCGCCGGGTACGCCCAGACCGTCCTCACCCGTACGTTCCTCGCCCACCAGCGGCGCCGCAGCAGCCGGGAACGCGCCACGGACGAGTTCCCCGACCTTCCCGACCCGCGCGCGGCCGACACCGACACACCCCTTCGGCTGACCCTGGTCGAGGCACTCGGCCGGCTGTCCGCCAAGGACCGGGCCGTGGTCGTGCTGCGCTACTGGGAGGACCGCAGCGTCGAGGAGACCGCCGAGGCCATGAACGTCAGCTCGGCCGCCGTACGCACCCGCTGCACCCGCGCGCTCGCCCGGCTGCGGCTGCTGCTCGGGGACACCCTCGGCGAGCACGCCAGATCCTGACCCCGGCCCGGCGCCGGCGCCGACGACCTTACAGACCGCTCCGACAGACAGCACTTACGGAGAGCAGAGAGGGTGATTCGCCATGCCCGTTGACGACCGCGACCACGATCGATACCACGACCACCACCGAGGACACGACCACGAGGACCGTTTCGAGGAACGGCTCGGCGAGGCCCTGCACCACGCGGGCGGGGCCTACGAGACCGACCGGCGTGCCCTGGTCGCGGCCGGCGAGGCGCGCGGCCACAGGTTGCTGCTGCGGCGCAGGGCCGCCGTCGTGGGGGGCGTGGCCTCGGTCGCGCTCGTGGGTCTCGGCGGGGCACTCCTCGTCCCCGGGGGCGACGACGGGCGGCAGTCCGTGGCCACCGGCGCGAAGACCCCCGTCGCCTCGGCCGCCCCCAAGGTGTCGTACACCGGCGACGAACTGATCGGCATCCTCAAGAAGTTGCTCCCTCGGGGCAAGTTCGGCACGGCGGAGGCACGCGGCACGGACGAGAAGCTGCCGCCGTACGCGCAGGTCGTCCACAACGACGGCAAGGGCGAGGCGGCCATCGCCGTCGGCTTCAACCGGGTCCTGCCGGGCACCGAGCAGGCCCGCCAGACCGTCGAGTGCCCGGACAAGGTCCTGACGCGGTACGACAGCTGCGCCGTGACCAGGCTGCCCGACGGCTCGGCGCTCAAGGTCTTCCAGGGGTACGAGTACCCGGACCGCCGCGCGGACACGAAGCTGTGGACGGCGGACCTCGTCACCCCCAAGGGTCAGCACGTCAGCGTGAGCGAATGGAACGCCGCGGCCGAGAAGGGCGCGCCGGTCAGCAGGGCCGAACCACCCCTTTCCCCGGCGCGGTTGAAGACTCTCGCCACGGCCGGCGTGTGGCTGGGCGTCGTCGACGCGATCCCGGTGGATCCCAAGGCCCCGACGGCGGCTGCGACACAGCCCTCCGGCGTCAGCGGCCGCGCGATCGGTTCGACGCTCGTCTCGCTGCTTCCCAAGGGCGTCAAGGTGGTCGCCAAGAGCGGCCCGGACAGCGGGTACGGCTATGTCGTCGTCGACGACGGCAAGGGCAGGAGCCTGGTCCAGATCAACGTGCAGCCGAACATGTCGGCCGTCGAGCACCAGCTCTTCGGGGCGGACGCCGAGAAGCTGGCCGACGGCACGAAGGTCGTCACGCACGAGGAGCCGGGCGAGAAGGGCGGCGCCGGCGTCGTCATGTGGACCGCCGACACCATCAGGACCGACGGGTTCCGTGTGGTGGTCAGTGCCTTCAACTCCGGCAGCCAGGAGACCGCCGCGACGCGCACCGCCCCCGCCCTCACGACGAAGCAGCTCCGGGCGATCGCCCTCAGTGCGAAGTGGCGCGGTCTGGGCTGAGTTCCCTCGCCGCTCTCACGCGTCGGGCCCCGTCGGGCAGACCTGTCGGCGGGGTCCGACGCATGACCGGTTTCCGCCACCGGCTCTTTGTCGTCTCTTGACCTGCCCATGCCAAGCACTCACCATGAGCGCCACACCCGCACTCCGTACGTCGCACTGATTCCACCCCCCACACTCCGCCAAGGAGAATTCATGCGACTTCACAGACGCGGCAGGCGCACCGTCACCCTCGCGACCCTGCTCGCGCTCGCCCTCGCCGCCCCGATCACCGCCACCGCCACCCACGCCACGGCGACGGGAGCGAAGGCCCCCGCACCCTCGGCCGACGACATCCGTCAGTACGAGATCCACCAGAGCACCACCCCGGTGACCCGCACCGCCATCCAGCAGACCGGCGTCACCGTGGACGAGGCCGACGAGGAGACCGTCGTCGTCTCGGGCCGCGCCGACCAGGTCGCGAAACTGCGCCGACTCGGCTACGAGGTCTCGCTGTTGGGGTCCGCGCCGAACCGGTCGAGCGGCGCCGGCGACGTCCGCCTCCTCGACTTCCCCTCGGCCGACTCGAAGTACCACAACTACGCCGAGATGAACACGGAGATCGACCAGCGGCTCGCGGCCTACCCGAGCATCATGAGCAAGCGGGTGATCGGGAAGTCGTACCAGGGCCGGGACATCGTCGCCATCAAGGTCAGCGACAACGTGGCCACCGACGAGAACGAGCCCGAGGTCCTCCTCACCTTCCACCAGCACGCCCGAGAGCACCTGACCGTCGAGATGGCGCTGTATCTGCTGCGCGAGCTCGGGGCCGGGTACGGCAGCGACTCCCGGGTCACCGACATGGTGAACAACCGCGAGATCTGGATCGTCCCCGACCTCAACCCGGACGGCGGCGAGTACGACATCGCGACCGGCTCCTACCGCTCGTGGCGCAAGAACCGCCAGCCCAACTCCGGTTCCTCGTACGTCGGTACGGATCTCAACCGCAACTGGAACTACAAGTGGGGCTGCTGCGGCGGCTCCTCCGGCTCCACGTCCTCCGAGACCTACCGCGGCGCCTCCGCCGAGTCCGCGCCCGAGGTGAAGGTCGTCGCCGACTTCGTGCGGAGCCGGGTCGTCGGCGGGAAGCAGCAGATCAAGGCCGGGATCGACTTCCACACGTACAGCGAACTCGTGCTGTGGCCCTTCGGGTACACCACCGCCGACACCGCGACCGGCATGACAGCGGACGACGCCGCCGCGTTCAAAGCCGTCGGCCAGAAGATGGCGGCCAGCAACGGGTACACCCCCGAGCAGTCCAGCGACCTCTACATCACCGACGGGTCGATCGACGACTACCTCTGGGGCAGTCAGAAGATCTTCGACTACACCTTCGAGATGTATCCGACGTCCAGTTCCGGAGGTGGGTTCTACCCGCCCGACGAGGTCATCGAGCGGGAGACCTCACGGAACCGGGACGCGGTGTTGCAGTTGCTGGAGAACGCGGACTGCATGTACCGGTCGATCGGGAAGGCGACGCAGTACTGCAGCTAGGAGCGGGACAGACCGGTCGGTGGGGAACTGCGGGCCGGATGTGGCTGGTCGCGCAGTTCCCCACGCCCCTTACGGGGCAGTTTCGTCCGGGGCCTCCTCGGAATCCTCACCGTCTTCGAAGTAGGCGTCCAGGACCGCGTCCAGCTGGTCCTCCCACTCCTTGAAGCGCGCCCGGGCCGTCGCCTCGATCTCGATCGGGTACCAGCGACGGTCCGGGGTGTGCACCGTGATGGTGAACCGCTTCCCGAAGCGGGGCGACTCCGTCTCGACGGCGCCGATCTCGTCCCAGCGGAACTCGGCCTCCTGGTCGTCCAGACGCAGCCGTACGCCGCCCTGGTCGGCCTTGATCGAGGCGCGCCGGTCGGACGCCTCGAACACCGGCCCGTCCGGGTCCGGTTCGGGCTCGGAGTCCGAGTCGGATTCGGAGGTGGCCTCCTCTTCGGCCTCGGCGGGCGCCTCCTCGGAGACCTCGTCCTCGGGGGCGGCGTCCTCGACAACCGCCTCCTCGGACGCGACCTCTTCGGAGGCGGTCTCTTCGGACTCGGCCTCCTCGACGGCCGCGTCCTTCGGCTCCGCCTTCGCGGGTGACGTGAGCCCGGGGATGTACGCCGGGTTCACCGCGGCGGCGTCCAGGGGCTGGCTCTTCGAACCTATGCGCTGCTCCACAGCGGGCAGTATGGTCGAAGATCCTGTGTCGGACACAGCCAGCCCCCAAGTTGGCAACGCGACCGTTGTACGAAGACGCCCCGTACCTACACGAACAGGCTCACCACCGCCGCCACCGCGAAGCCCGCCACCGACAGCACCGACTCCAGGACCGTCCAGGTCTTGAGGGTGTCCCGTTCGGAGATGCCGAAGTACTTCGCCACCATCCAGAAGCCGCCGTCGTTGACGTGCGAGGCGAAGATGGAGCCCGCCGAGATCGCCATGATGACCAGGGCGACGAAGGCCTGGGAGTGGTCGCCCTCGGTCAGCAGCGGGGCCACGATGCCGGCCGTGGTGACGATGGCGACCGTCGCCGAGCCCTGGGCGACACGCAGGACCAGGGAGATGAGGTAGGCGAGGACGATCACCGGCAGGCCGACGTCGTTGAAGGTGTCGGAGAGTGCCTGGGCGACCCCGCTGCCCTTGAGGACCGCGCCGAAGACCCCGCCCGCGCCGACCACGAGCAGAATGTTGCCGACCGGCTTCAGCGAGGCCGTGGACACCGTCTCCAGCGACTTGCGGGACCAGCCGCGGCGGATGCCGAGCAGGTAGTACGCCAGCAGCAGCGCGATCGTCAGCGCGACGAAGGGGTGGCCGAAGAACTCGATGACCGAGCGGCCCGTGGAGGGGTCGAAGGCGATCGAGGAGAAGGTCGCGAGCAGGATCAGCACCAGCGGCGTACCGATGATGGCCAGGACCGTGCCGAGCGGCACCGGCTTCTCCTGCGGCGCGACCCCGGCGGCCCGCTGCTCCTCGACCAGCGCGGCCCTCGCCTCGTCGGCGGCCTCGGCCATGTCCTGCGGCACGGGGACGAAGATCCGCCTGCCGATCCACGCGGACCAGGCCCAGGCGGCGAGCACGGCGGGGATGCCGCAGACGATGCCCATGAGGATGACCCAGCCGAGCTGCACGTGGAGCAGTCCCGCGGCGGCGACCGGGCCCGGGTGCGGCGGCAGGAACGCGTGGGTCATGGAAAGACCCGCGAGCAGCGGCAGGCAGTAGAGCAGGATCGACTTGCCGCCGCGCTTGGCGGCCGCGTAGACGATCGGTGCGAGGACGAAGATGCCGACGTCGAAGAAGACGGGGATGCCGAAGATGAGGCCGGTGAGGCCCATGGCGAGGGGCGCCCGCTCCTCACCGAAGAGGTTCAGCAGCCGGGACGCCAACACCTCCGCCCCGCCGCTGACTTCGAGGATCGCGCCGAGCATCGTGCCGAGCCCGATGATGATCGCGATGTGGCCGAGGGTGCCGCCCATGCCGGACTCGATGAGGGAGACGGCGTCGGAGCGCTGGACCGTGCCGAAGAGTTCGGTGACGGAGAGACCGGCCGCGAGGCCGACGGCTATGGAGACCGCGAGCAGCGCCACGAAGGGCTGGAGTCTCGCCTTGATGATCAGGACGAGAAGCAGGGCGATACCGAGCGCGGCGACGGTCAGCAGACCGGCGGTGCCGTGGATGAGGGCGATCAGGCCGCCGGTGTGGGGTGGGGCCGGTGGTGCGGTGGTGGCGGCGAGCAGGGGCAGGGGTGAGGACATGAGCGGAGGACCTCTGCAGTCGGGTAAGTGGGGCATGCGGCTTTCGGGCAGGGGGGATCGCGGCACGGCGTCCCATGGGGATGGACGCCGTGCCGTGATGACGTACGGGGTGCGGGAGTTGGAGGGGGGCGCTCAGCCCAGTACGGCGAGCGCGTCGATCTCGATGAGGAGGCCGGCCGGCAGGCCGACGTAGACCGTGGTGCGGGCGGCGGGGGGCGCGGTGAGGCCCTGCTCCTCGAAATAGGTGTTGTAGATCTGGTTCATCTCGGCGAAGTGGTCGACGTCCGTGAGGTAGACGCGGATCATCATCGCGTCGTCCCAGCTCGCGCCGCCCTCTTCGAGGATCGCCTGGACGTTGGCGAGGGTCTGGAGGGTCTGTTCACGCAGAGTGGGACCGGCGGGCGTGGGCGGCTTGCCCTCCTCGGCCGGGAGGAAGCCGACCTGTCCGGCGACCTGGAGGATGTTCCCCTTCTTCACGCCGTGCGAGAACTTCGCCGGCGGCGTGGTGTGGGTCTTGGGGGTGAGGGCGGTCTTCTCGGTCATGGACGTCGGGCACTCTCTTCCTTGGCTGGGGGCTTGCCGGAGTACTCGTGGCTGATGGCGTCGGCGGTCCGGCGCACCAGCGGGAGCAGGGTGAGGAGTTCGTCGGCGGTGACGACGACGTTCGGCGCGGAGACCGACATCGCGGCGACGACGCGTCCGTCGGCGCCGCGGATGGGGGCCGCGACGCAGTTGATGGACTCCTCGTGGCCACCGAGGTCGGTGGCCCAGCCCTGTTCGCGCACCGTGGCCAACTCCTTGAGGAAGGCAGGTGCGTTGGGGGTCGAACGGGCCGTGTACATGGGGTAGTCGAGCTTGTCCGCGACGGCGCGGCGCTCGGGCTCGGGGAGATCGGCGAGGAGGAGTTTGGCGACGGCGGCGACCGTGATGGCGACCGGCTTCCCGATCCGCGAGTACATGCGCACCGGGTAGCGGCTCTCCACCTTGTCGATGTAGAGGACCTCGTTCTCCTCGTACACCGCGAGGTGGACGGTGTGCCCGCAGGTCTCGTTGAGCCGTACGAGGTGGGGGTGCGCGATCTCGCGGACGTCGAGGTTCTCGACGGCCTCCTGGGCGAGGGCGAAGAGGCGGGCGCCGAGGCGGTAGCGCTGGTCGGACTGGCGGTAGACGAGGCCGTGCTCGTGCAGGGTGCGCAGGAGGCGGAGCGCGGTGGACTTGTGGACGCCGAGGCGGTCGGCGACCTGGCCGAGGTCGGCGGGGCCCTCGGCGAGCAGCGGCAAGATGCTCAGCGCTCGGTCGACGGTCTGGCTCATGGGGTACGTACCTCCTCCTGGGCCCGCGTGACGGCTTCGGTCCAGCCGGGGCCGAGTCGAAGTGTCTCCCACGCGTCGTCGTCCAGAGCGGCCAGCCGGTCGGCGTGGTCGCGGGAGGGGGGTACGGCGAGGTCGCCGTGGACGGTGAGGGCGGCGGCGGCCATGAGGTGGCCGTGCCGGAGCCGGTCCCGGGCGGGCAGTGCGCGCAGGGTGGCGGAGAGGAACCCGGCGGCGAAGGCGTCGCCCGCGCCGACGGCCGCCATCACGTCGACGCGCAGGGCGCGTACGAACGTGGTGGTGTCGGGGGCGTCCTGGGCGGCGCCCGCCGTGGCCCTCTCGAACACGGTCGCTCCGTCCCCGCCCCGCTTGACGACGAGGACGGCGGGTTCCGGCAGCGCGTCGCGGATCGCCCGCGCCCCGCGCAGCCCCCAGGCGGCGCGGGCCTCGTCGTCCCCGACGAACACGATGTCCGCGCCGCGCGCGAGGTCGAGCAGGACGCGCGGCCCGTCGGCGTCGCGCCACAACCCGGCGCGGTGGTTGACGTCGAAGGAGACGAGAGGGCGCCTCGCGCGGGGCGCGGTGAGTTCGCGCATCAGGCCGAGACAGTCCTCGGACAGCGCCGCGGTGATGCCGGACAGGTGCAGTACGCGGCCCGACCGCAGGGCGCCCATGTCCACGTTGTCCCTGTTCATCGCGGAGGCGGCGGATCCGGCCCGGTAGTAGGCGACCTCGTGGGCGTCGCTCGCCCGGTCGCCCGCCGTGCGGAAGTAGATGCCCGTCGGGCGCGCGGGATCCCGTCGTACGGCGGAGGTGTCGACGCCGTACGCGGCGATCGCCTCGACGAGGTGGTCGCCGAACCCGTCGGTGCCGACCCGGCCGACCCAGCGCACGGTGTGCCCGGCCGCGGCGAGCACACACGCCACGTTGGACTCGGCTCCGCCGATCCCCCGCTCGAACGACGGCACATCGGCGAGGCGCCCCGGCCGGGTGGGCAGGAACGTGACCATGGACTCGCCGAGCGCGACGACATCCACGACGTCCGGGGCGTCGACAGGTCCGTTGGGGGTCACGATGTCTGGGGCTCCTCGCTCTCGCGGCCGACGGGGACCGGGCGGCACCGTTGACCCTGCGTTGGCTGGGATGTTAGACAGCAGTAAACGACATACGCAATGACCGTTGCACATGATGCAACAGAGTGCAGCGCACTGGAAGGGATGGCCCCATGACCGCCTCCGAAGCCGCCGCCCGTCTGGCGGCGGACCGTCTCGCCACGGACCGCGTCGACCACCGCTTCAAGGGCCTCCCCCCGGACGCCGAGGGTCTGACCGTCGGTGAGCTGGCCGCCCAGCGCCGCGACCTCTTCACCGGCGGCTTCACCACCCCCGTCCTCGCCCTGTCCGCCGAGCGCCTGACGCACAACCTGGAACTGATGGAGACGTACGCCGTCCGCCACGGCCTCGCCTTCGCCCCGCACGGCAAGACGTCGATGGCCCCCCAGCTGTTCTGGCGGCAGATCGAGCACGGCGCCTGGGGCATCACCCTCGCCGTGCCCCACCAGGTGCGCGTGGCGAGGGAATTCGGGATCGAGCGGATCTTCCTCGCGAACGAACTCGTCGACGCGGCGGCGCTGCGCTGGATCGCGTCCGAGCTGGCGGCCGACCCGGACTTCCGCTTCGTCTGTTACGTCGACTCGGTGCGCGGCGTCGAGCTGATGGACGCGGCGCTGCACGGCTCCACCCGTCCGGTGGACGTGGTCGTCGAGCTCGCCGCCGGCGCGGGGGCCCGCACCGGGGTGCGTACGGAGGCGGAGTGCACGGCGGTCGCGGACGCGGTGGCCGCGACGCGGACCCTGCGGCTGGTCGGCGTGGCCGGTTACGAGGGCGAGGTCCCGGGGGCGGACCCCGAGCGTGTGCACGCCTGGCTGCGGCGGCTGACCGCGCTGGCGGTGGACTTCGACAAGGCGGGCCGGTTCGAAGGAGTGGCGGAGATCGTCGTCAGCGCGGGCGGCAGCGCCTGGTTCGACGCCGTCGCGGACGTCTTCTCCGAGCTCCCCGATCTCTCCCTGCCCGTACTGAAACTGCTGCGTTCGGGCGCGTACGTCTCGCACGACGACGGCCACTACCGTCGGCTGACCCCCTTCACCCGGGTCCCCGAGGAGGGCGCGCTGCACCCCGCGTTCCGCCTCTGGGCCCAGGTCGTCTCCCGGCCCTCCCCCGAGCAGGCCTTCGTCAACGCGGGGAAGCGCGACGCGGCGTACGACCTCGATCTGCCCGAGGTCCAGGTGGTGCGGCGGGACGGTGCCGAGCGGCCGGCGACGGGTCTGACGGTGACCGCGCTCTCCGACCAGCACGCGTGGCTGCGCACGGACCCGGAGGCGGATGTCCAGGTCGGGGACTGGGTGGGCCTCGGGCTGTCCCACCCCTGCACGTCCTTCGACAAGTGGCAGCTGATTCCGCTGGTGGAGGCGGACGGCACGGTCGTGGACTACGTCCGTACGTTCTTCTGAGAGGCCGTTGTGACGAATGTTCCTTGGAGGCCCCTGTGATGGATCTCGTCATCCGCGACGCGGAGGTCGTCGACGGCACCGGCGGCCCCTCGTACCGCGCCGACGTGGGCATCGAGGGCGGCAGGATCACCACCGTGCTCAAGGAGGGGGCGGCGGCCGGCTGTCTGCGGCCGGTCGCCCGGCGGGTCCTTGACGCCGAGGGCCTGGCCCTCTCCCCCGGTTTCATCGACATGCACGCCCACAGCGACCTCGCCCTCCTGCGCGACCCGGACCACAGCGCGAAGGCGGCACAGGGGGTGACCCTGGAGGTCATCGGCCAGGACGGGCTGTCGTACGCGCCGGTCGACGACCGCACCCTCGCGGAGGTCCGGTCCACGATCACCGGCTGGAACGGCCCCGGTGACGACATCGACTTCGGCTGGCGTTCGGTGGGCGAGTACCTGGACCGGCTCGACCACGGCTTCGACGGCGCGGGCATCGCGGTGAACGCCGCGTATCTGATCCCGCAGGGCACCGTCCGGATGCTCGCCGTCGGCTGGGACGACCGACCCGCGACGGCGCGGGAGCTGGAGCGGATGCGGCGACTGGTGGCCGACGGGATGCGCGAGGGCGCCGTCGGCATGTCCTCCGGCCTCACCTACACCCCCGGCATGTACGCCCAGGACGCCGAACTCACCGAGCTGTGCCGGGTGGTGGCGGAGTACGGCGGCTACTACTGCCCCCACCACCGCTCGTACGGGGCGGGCGCCCTGGCGGCGTACGAGGAGATGGTGGCCCTCACCCGCGAGGCGGGCTGCCCGCTCCACCTCGCCCACGCCACCATGAACTTCGGCGTCAACGAGGGCAGGGCCCCGGAGCTGCTGGCCCTCCTGGACGACGCCCTCGCCGCGGGCGCGGACATCAGCCTCGACACGTACCCCTACACCCCCGGCTGCACCACGCTCGTGGCGATGCTGCCGAGCTGGGCGAGCGAGGGCGGCCCGGAGGCGATCCTCGCGCGCCTGAAGGACGAGGAGACGGCCGAACGCATCCGGCACCACATGGAGGTGATCGGGGCCGACGGCTGCCACGGCGTGCCCATCGAGTGGGACACGATCGAGATCTCGGGAGTCACCGACCCGGCGCTCGCGTCGTACGTCGGCAGCACGGTCCGGCAGTCCGCCGACCGGCTCGGCGAGAGCCCCTGGACGACCGCCCGCCGTCTCCTCCTCGACGACCGGCTGGGACCGACGATCCTCCAGCACGTCGGCCACGAGGAGAACGTCCGCGCGATCATGCGGCACCGTGTGCACACCGGCGGTTCGGACGGCATCCTGCGCGGCGACAAGCCGCACCCACGCGCGTACGGCACGTTCCCGCAGTATCTGGGGAAGTACGTACGGGAGTTGGGCGTCCTCTCCCTGGAGGAGTGCGTCGCCCATCTCACCGGCCACCCGGCCGCCCGGCTGCGGCTGCCCGACCGCGGCCTGGTCCGCGAGGGGTACCGCGCCGACCTGGTCCTCTTCGACCCGGCCACGGTCGCGGCGGGCTCGACGTTCGAGGACCCGCGCAGACTCCCCACGGGCATCCCGTACGTCCTGATCGACGGCAGGTTCGTGATCGAGGACGGGCGGCGGACGGACGTGCTGGCGGGGCGGGCGGTCCGCCGGACTCCCCGGTGACCGCCCGCCGCCGCACAGAGGTCACGGCTTGGGCAGGGTGCATCCGCTCGCGCTCAGGCTGAGCTTGTTGCCGGTCGTGAAGCAGGCCGGGATCTGGTAGGTCTCCTCGGCGTAGTTGATGCCCGGGTGAATGGTGACGTTGCCGCTCGCGTCGACCTCGCAGGGGTTGTTCACCGTGCAGGTCTCGCCGTCCTCGTTACCCGTGTTGTTGACGGCGACGACCTTGCCGGTGGACTGGTCGATGACCGGCGAGCCCGAGGTGCCGCCGATGGTGTTGCAGGCGGAGGTGTAGCGGATGGAGTCCTTCCAGGTCCAGTCGCCCTCCTTGAGGCGGTACGCGAACCCGTCGATGCTGCAGTTGTAGAGCCGCTTCCAGTAACCGGAGGCGACCGTGATGGCGGTGCCGACGGTCGGGTGCGTGTCCTGCACGGTCAGCGCGCTGATGCCGTACGAGTTCTTGATCGTCGTGTAGGTGCTGGTGAGCTGGTAGATCGTGACGTCCGTGTCGGTCATCGTCGAGTACGCGACCTTGCTGGCCCGCAGGGTCGCCACCCGGGTCCCGGCGGAGTTGAGCAGGCCGAAGGTACGGCTGGACGCCTGGTCGACGATCACTTCACCGGGCTCCGGGAAGCCCGTCTCCAGGCAGTGGCCGTTGGAGAGCACGAGCGCCGGGTCACTGTCCGCGGAGTTGGGGAAGCGGATGACGGAGCCGGAGCAGTTGCTGAGCGCGACGGTCCCGGCGAGGCTGACGGCCTGGAGGGTCGGCGCCGCCGCCTTCGTGTCCGCCTTGACCGCGGACGCGGACGTGGATGCGGATGTGGACGCCGCCGCGGGTGCGGGTGCCGCGACCGCGGGTGCCACGCCCGCCCCGGTGATCACCAGGGCGAAGAGCGCGGCGACGAGAGGCTTTCTCATGTGGGGGTCCCCTCTTGCGACTTGGGCGACCGGAGATCTTCCGGCCACTTCCAGTCTTGTCATGCGCATTGTCAATCGAGGGGGCGGGAGGGACAAGGAGCGGTTTCCGGCCATGAGCATGCCGGAGTGACGGGACGGGGCGTGTCGTATACGCGAGCGAGCCGACGGCTACTTCGGCCGCTTGCTGGCGCCCTGGCCGTGGCCGGGATTGCCGTTGGCGGCGCCGTGGCCCGCGGTCGCGGTGGGGCTGGCGGTGGGGGTGGTGGCGGTAGAGGCAGAGGCGGAGGTCCCTGCCGATGGGGGCCGCGGCGCCGTGGTGGACGGCGCCGCCGAGGTGGACGCGGACGCGCCCGGGGAGGTCCGGTCGGCGTTCGCACCGGAGGCGGCGGGCGAGTCGCCCGGCGCCGTCCCCGCCTCGTCGGCGGCCGAGCCGCTCACGGAAGCCGTCGGCTCCGGGGACGCGGACGCTCCCCGGCCGTCACCGTCGCTCCGCCCCGAGGGCGAGGAGCCCCCGGACGACCCGGAGTCGAACAGCCGCACGAGCACCACGGCGAGGACGACCGCGCACACCACCCCGCCGGCCACCGCCCCCCGCCGCCGCGGGAGCCGCTCCGGGCGGCGGCGCCGCGAGCCGCCACGGCGGCCGGTCCCGGTACGCGCCGCGGCGCCGTCGCCGCCCGTCCCCGCCCCCGACCCGTCGCCGCCCGTCCCCGCCCCCGACCCGTCGTCGATCCTCTCCGCACCCGGCCCGTCGTACGCGTCCTGCCAGCCGTGCGCCGCCGCCGGATCCGCGTACGCCTCGTACACCGGAGGCGCCTCGCCGTCGCCGCTCGGGAGGTACACCCTCGGCTCGGCCTCGTTCTCACCGTTCTGCCAGGACATGGGCGCGGATTCTAAGGACCGCAAGGGCTTACGGCACAACGTAGGGAAGAAAGCGACCCAAAACGCCACGTCTCACGTGGTGGAAAACACCCCCCGCCGAGCGTTACGCGGCCGTAAGCTCACCGTCATGCAGGTGATCCAGTCGACCAAGCTCGCCAACGTCTGTTACGAGATCCGGGGCCCGGTGCTCGAGGAGGCGATGCGGCTGGAAGCGGCGGGTCATCGGATCCTCAAGCTGAACACCGGCAATCCGGCCGCGTTCGGGTTCGAGTGCCCGCCCGAGATCCTGGAGGACATCCTCCGGAACGTGTCGACCGCGCACGGCTACGGCGACGCGAAGGGCCTGCTCGCCGCCCGCCGCGCCGTCGTGATGCACAACCAGACCCTCGGCATCGAGACCGACGTCGAGCATGTCTTCATCGGCAACGGCGTGTCCGAGCTGATCGTGATGGCGATGCAGGGGCTGCTGGACGACGGCGACGAGGTCCTCGTACCGGCGCCGGACTACCCGCTGTGGACCGCCGCCGTGTCCCTGTCCGGCGGCACCGCCGTGCACTACCACTGCGACGAGCAGTCGGACTGGATGCCCGACCTCGCGGACGTGGAGCGCAAGGTCACCGACCGCACCAAGGCGATCGTCATCATCAACCCGAACAACCCGACGGGCGCGGTGTACGACGAGGCGATGCTGCGCGGGCTCACCGACATCGCCCGCCGCCACAACCTCCTGGTCTGCTCGGACGAGATCTACGACAAGATCCTCTACGACGACGCCACGCACACCCCGACCGCCTCGGTCGCGCCCGACCTGCTCACCCTCACCTTCAACGGCATGTCGAAGGCGTACCGGGTGGCGGGCTACCGGGTCGGCTGGATGTCGATCTCCGGCCCCCGCGCGCACGCCGACTCCTACATCGAGGGCCTGACGATCCTCGCGAACATGCGCCTGTGCGCGAACATGCCCGGTCAGCACGGCGTGGTCGCGGCGCTCAGCGGGCGGCAGACCATCAACGACCTGGTGCTGCCCGGCGGCCGGCTGAAGGAACAGCGGGACGTCGCCTACGAGCTGCTGACCCAGATCCCGGGCGTGAGCTGCGTGAAGCCCAAGGGCGCGCTGTATCTCTTCCCGCGACTCGACCCGAAGGTCTTCAAGATCAAGGACGACCGGCAGATGGTCCTCGACCTGCTCCGCCGCGAGAAGATCATGGTCGTCCAGGGGACCGGCTTCAACTGGCCCGAGTCGGACCACTTCCGGGTGGTCACCCTGCCGAGCGTGGGCGATCTGACCGACGCGGTGACCCGGATCGGGAACTTCCTGGACGGCTACAGCCAGCCCTGACACTCACGCTGTGTACGCGACACGACAAGATGTGCGACATGGCTCAACTTTAGACGAAATCCAAGCTAGGATGATTTCCTGAAAGACCACAGGAGGCCGTCCCCATGTACGAACCGATCCGCACCAAGTCGGTCCACACGACGGCCGGCGCCCCCTCCGACTTTCCCCACCGGTCGCGCGAGGAGGAGCTGGACATCCAGCTCGCCGGACACCTCGCGGCGCTCCTCGCGGTGACCGACGAGATCCGCGCGATCGAAGCGTCCGCCGACCTGGACGCGGCGGCCGAGCGGCTCGCCGAGCAGGTGGCGCGGCTGCGGGGAGGAGTGGCGCCGGTCCGCGCGTCGTCGGCCGCCGCCGTGCGCGAGCCGCACGTCGTCGCTCTCCACCAGCGGGCCCACGCCCTCGCCGGCCGCGCCCTCGTCGTCGCCGCGTCCCGCGCGGACACGGCGGGCGCGATCCTGGCCGCCGAGCGCATGGACGCCCACGCCCCGGCCGCCGAACCCCGCGAACTCGCGGCTCGCTGAGAGCCCGCGTCCGAGCCCCCGGGCTCCCCCTGTACGGCCCCGGTCCGCGCGCACCCGCAGCGACGTGCGGACCGGGTGCCACACACCCATCGGTCAGCCGAGGGCAGTGGCCGTCGTCTGCAACCCGAGCGTCGCGAGCAGCGCCAGTTGCTGCGCCGCCTCCGTGCCCGGCGCGGCCGAGCAGATCGTGATCCGCAGGTCCCCGCCCGGCACCGCGAGCGTGTCGCAATCCAGGAGGATCGTCCCCACCTCGGGATGGTGGACCGTCTTGGTGTCGGCCTTGTGGAATCCGACCGCGTGCGAGGCCCACAGCTCACGGAACGGCTCGCTCTCCCGCCGCAGATCCGCGATCAGCGAGCGCAGCCCCCGGTCGTCGGGATAGCGGGCGGTGGCGGACCGAAGATCCGACACCAGGGCCGTGCGCAGCCTCTGCTCCTGCTCCGGGGTGTGCGTGGTGCGGCTGGGCAGACCCGTGAACTGCCGCCACACGTAGTTGCGTTCCCGCCCGCGCCACCCGGACGGGTCCCCCGCCAGCGCGGCCCACAGCGGGTTCCACGAGATGAGGTTGTACGCCGCGTCGTGGACCCCGATCGGGGACTGGCTCAGCTGGTCCAGGAGGCGCTGCACGCTCGGCGGGATGTGCTGCGAGATGTGTCCGGCCGCGGGCGGTGCCTGCCCGGCCAGCCGGTAGAGGTGGTCGCGCTCGGGCTCCGACAGGCGCAGGGCGCGGGCGAGCGCGCCGACCACCTGGTCGGAGGGGGCGGTGGCGCGGCCCTGTTCGAGGCGGGTGACATAGTCCACCGAGAGCCCGGCGAGCTGCGCCAGCTCCTCCCTGCGCAGTCCGGGCGCCCGCCGCGCGCCGCCCCTCGGCAGCCCGGCCTCCTGGGGTGTGCTCCGGTCGCGCCAGTACCGCAGCGCGGTACCGAGCTCTCCGTGCTCGCGATGGTCCCGAGGGTCTCGTTGGCTCACCCCTCCATGGTGCTCCCCCGGCGCCGCCACAGCCTGGTACTGCCAGTCCCCCCGACGCGGAGGGCTCTGTCCGACCGCCCGGGCGGCGCGGACCGCGTCCACGAGGAGGCCACACGTCGACATCCTCATCAACAACGCGCGCATCACCCAACCCGCCAAGCCTGTTGAGGAGTTGACGGGTCCGGACCTGCAACGGGTCTACGACACGAACGTCCTCGGCCCCGTCCGCACCCTGCACGCCTTCCTCCCCCTGCTGCGGAAGGCGGAGCACCCCGTCGTCGTCAACGTCGGCAGCTCCCTTGACTCGATCATCGTCGCCACCGCCGCCGCGGGCGCGGACGCGCCGAGCGGCGCCTTCGTGGAGAACGGAGGCACCCTCCCCTGGTGAGCCCCGCGCCCTCCACCTGGTGACACCCGCAGCAGGAGGCCGCCGTTCCGGTTGCATACCGAGATCGGTCGGACACCCTCCGTTCACCCGGCGCGGCCGGGAATGTTGGGTTCCGGGAGCACTCTCCTCGATGTGAGACGCATCGCGGGAATCGTCCTGGCGGTCCTGTTGATCGGCGGCGTGGTAGCAGCCGTCATCGGGGGCCGCGAAGGTCAGGACAAGGGCACGGCAACGAAGACCGTGCAAGGAGTGATCGGATCGGAGAAGGCGGAGTTCTTCGCCGATCCCGACGTGGTGAAGGCCCTGGCTGCCAAGGGCTTCACCGTGAAGACGGAGACCTCCGGGTCCTGGGCCATGGACGGCCTGGACCTCAAGGGGTACGACTTCGCCTTCCCCTCCAGCCAGGCCCCGGCCGACGAGCTGGCCGCCAAGTACCACGTACGGCAGCCGCTGCCGCGCCCGTTCTACTCGCCCCTCGTGGTCGTCGCGCACCGCAGCGCCGCCGAGGTTCTGGCGGCGAACGGGCTCGCGACCGTCGGCAAGGGCACCGGCACGCTCAGGATGGCCGCGTACCTCAAGGCCGCCGGGCGGGACCGGACCTGGCAGCAGCTCAAGGGGGCTGCGGCGCACGGCGAGTTGACCGGCACGCTCTTCATCGCCAGCACCGATCCGGACACCTCCAACTCCGGCGCGCTCTACCTCGCCGCCGCCTCGTACGTCGCCGACGGCGGCCGGGTCGCGTCCAGCGCCGCCGCCGTCGGGCGCACCGCGCCCCTCATGCACAAGCTCGTCAGCGTGCAGGGCGCCCAGCAGTCCAGCACGGACGCGGCGTTCCGTGACTTCATCAGCGGGGCCGGGAACCCGCTCGTGCTCGTGTACGAGTCGCAGGTCGCCGCGCTGCTCAACCAGGGCCAGGACGTCGGTGACCTCACCGTCCTCTACCCGGACACCACGGCGAACAGCGACCACACCGTCGTACCCCTCACTCCCGAGGGCCGCGCGCTCGGTGAGCTCCTCAGCAGTGACCCGACCCTGCGCAGGCTCGCCGTCAAGCACGGGTTCCGGCCGCAGGGCGCGACCGGGGAGTTCACGGCGGCCACCGCCGCCCACGCCACCTATCTCAACCAGAAGCTGACCGGCGTCCGGCAGGCGCCCGTGCCCGCCTACAAGGTGCTGCACGAGATGGCGCGCCGGGCCGGGAACTAGGGGGGAAAAGCAAGTGACGACCGAAGACACCTTCACCCTCACACCGCCCGAGGCCGTCGCGCCCGTGCCCCGTGAGAAGGCGGGCGGGCTGGTGCCCGTCGACCCGTCCGTGCAGGACGAGATGGCGCGCCGGGCCGCCGAGTACGTCGGCTCTCTCGCCGCCCTCGACGCCCGCTCGCCCGAGTTCGCGGGCAAGGTCGGGGAGATCGCGGGCCTCGGCGCGAGCGAGATGCGGGGCGCCGCCGCGCAGTCCAACCGCATGCTGGAGCGCACCCTGCGCAGCCTGCCCGACAAGGGCGGGGACGCCCAGTCGCACGTGGCGGGCTCGCTGGTCGAACTCCGCCGTGTGGTCGAGGACCTGGACCCGCGGGACCTGCCCGCGAGCAAGGGCCGGAAGTTCCTGTCCAAGCTGCCCGGCAGCAACAAGCTGCGTGACCACGTCGCCAAGTACGCCTCCTCGCAGGCCACCCTGAACAAGATCGTGGGCTCGCTGCGCGGCGGCCAGGACGAACTGCGCCGCGACAACGCCGCGTTGCAGACCGAGCGCGTCCGGCTCTGGGAGACGATGGGCAAGCTCCAGGAGTACGTCGTCCTCACCCGGGCCCTGGACACGGCGGTCGAGGAGCACATCGCCGCCGCCGAGGCCGTGGACCCCGCGCAGGCCGACACCCTGCGCGCCGACGTCCTCTTCCCCGTCCGGCAGAAGCACCAGGACCTGCTGACCCAGCTCGCGGTGTGCGCGCAGGGCTATCTGGCCATGGACGTGGTCCGGCGCAACAACGACGAGCTCATCAAGGGCGTCGACCGCGCCGCCACCACCACGGTGTCCGCACTGCGCATCTCCGTGATGCTGGCCTCCGCCCTCGAGAACCAGCGCAAGGTCGTCGACCAGGTCAACGCCCTGCGCGGCACGACCGAGGACCTGATCCGCGGCAACGCCGAGATGCTCGCCACCCAGAGCGGGGAGATCCAGCGCATCGCCGCCGACCCGGCCGTCGGCGCGGAGACCCTGCGCACCGCCTTCCAGCAGATCTACCGCACCCTCGACGCCATCGACACGTACAAGGTCCGGGCGACCGAGTCGATGGCCGCGACCGTCGAGTCCCTCGCATCCGAACTCCAGTACGCGAACGCCTACTTGGAGCGCAGCCGCTCGCAGGGCGCCCTGGAAGGGGGCTCCGCGTGAGACGTCGTACGGCCTACGCCGTCGTGTCCCTGCTCGCCGTCACGGCCACCGCCGCGGTCACCGGCTGCACGGCGCAGGACCAGAAGCAGCGGTCCGACAGCAACGCCCCCGAGCCCGGCACCCTGCGCGTCCTCGCCTCCAGCGAGCTGAGCGACATGGCGCCGATCCTCGAACAGGTCCGCAAGGACACCGGTATCAAGGTCCGCCCCACCTACATGGGCACCCTCTCCGCCGTCGACCTGCTCGCGAAGGGCAAGGTGGACGGCGCGTACGACGCGCTGTGGCTGTCCTCCGACGACTATCTGCGGCTGCGCCCCGAAGCGGCGAAGAAGGTCGTCTCCCAGACGCCGATCATGTCGAGCTCGGTGGCGATCGGGGTGAAGCCGGCGACCGTGAGCGCGCTGGGCTGGAAGCCCGAGGACGTCACCTGGTCGCAGGTCGACAAGGCCGTCGCGGACGGGAAGCTGACATACGGCATGACCGATCCGGCCCGCTCCAACTCCGGTTTCTCCACGCTGATCTCGGTGGCCTCGGGCCTGTCCGGGGCGCAGTCGGCGCTCACGGACGCGGACGTGGCGAAGGCGACCCCGCGGCTGAAGGAGTTCTTCAAGGGGCAGAAGCTGACGTCGGGGTCCTCGGGCTGGCTGGCGACGGCGTACGAGCGGCGCGGCACCGTGGACGCCCTGCTCAACTACGAGTCGATCCTCAAGGGCATGAAGGGGCTGACGGTCATCCGCCCGCGCGACGGCGTGGTGACCGCCGACTACCCGCTCTCCTCGCTCGCCTCCTCCAGCAAGGACACCCGCGAGAGTGTCCGCCGCCTCACCGAGGCGCTGCGCGCTCCGGCCGTCCAGCGGGAGATCACGCAGCAGACGCGGCGCCGCCCGGTCGTCGCCTCCGTCGCCCCGGCGGCCGGCCTCGACACCGGCCGACGGCGTGAACTCGCCTTCCCCGGCAGCCGGTCCGTCGCCGACCGCCTCCTGGACTCCTACGAGAACAAGCTCCGTCGGCCCTCCCGGACCGTGTACGTCCTCGACACCTCCGGCTCGATGGGCGGCGGTCGGCTCGCCCGGCTGAAGAAGGCGCTCACCGGACTGACGGGCGACTTCCGCGACCGCGAGGAGGTGACGCTGATGCCGTTCGGCTCGAAGGTCAAGAGCGTCCACACGCACGTGGTGCGGCCCGAGGACCCGGGGGCCGGTCTCGACGGCATCCGCAAGGACGCCGAGGCCCTCAGCGCCTCCGGCAACACCGCGATCTACACGTCGCTGGAGAAGGCGTACGAGCATCTGGGCGCGGGCGGCGACACGTTCACGTCGATCGTGCTGATGACGGACGGCGAGAACACGAGCGGCGCCGACCCCGAGGACTTCGACGGCTTCTACGGCCGGCTGCCGGACGGGCAGAAGGAGATCCCGGTCTTCCCGATCCTGTTCGGCGACTCCGACCGGGGCGAGCTCCAGCACATCGCCGACCTGACCGGCGGCCGCCTCTTCGACGCCCGCAAGGGTTCGCTCGACGGCGCATTCGAGGAGATCCGTGGCTACCAATAAGAACCCCCTGAGGTATCTGGAGTCCCGCAAGAACCTCACCGGCAGTGCCTGCGGGCTCGTCGGTCTGGCCCTCACCTTCGCGGGGGTCGCGGGCCCGTACTGGCCGGTCGTCGTCGCGGGGCTGTACGGGGCGGGCGCCCTGATCGCCCCGCCGGAGCGCCCTCCGCTGCCGGACTTCCCGGACCCCTCAGCCCAACTGGATGAGCTACGTGGCGACTTCGGCCGCCTGCGGGAGTATCTGGACGGTGTGGAACTGCCCCCGGCGGCGGCGGGCCGGCTCACCGAACTGACCGAGCTCCTGACCGCGCTGCTGGATCCCGGCTGGGTCGCCGAGGTGCTCGCGCAGGACCCGGAGGGCGTGCACGCGCTGTCCCGTGCCGTACGGCAGGACATTCCCGAGGCCGTCGACACCTTCGTACGGACACGGTGGTGGACCCGGCTGACGCCCGGCACCGAACCGCCGGAACGCCACCTGGAGCGCCAGCTCACCCTGCTGCACGAGGAGGGGGACCGGCTCGCGGCGGCTCTGCGGGAGGTCGAGGCCCGGCGCCAGGAGTCGCACACGCGCTATCTGGAGGACCGCGGCCGCTCGCGGTGAGCCGTCATCGGCCCTGGGCCAGGCCGGTTCGGGCGGCTGGGAGGCGTTGGTGGGGCGGGCGGCGAACGGGGAAAATGCGTGACCTCGGGGGGTGCTCGCCGGATGCGGTGACGGGATCTTCGGGTGGCGCCGGGCGGGGGTGAGGGATCGGCGGGCCGAGGAAAGTCGCGCTGGGCCGGGACGACCACCAGGGCGTCGCACGACCCGTGGGCATTGGCTCGCTGCGGCCGGCCTGAGCGGGAAGTCGACGTCGGACTCCGACAGGTCGAGCCTCTTCCGGCCGTCGTTCATCGGTGTGAGCGCGGTGATGATGGCCTATCAGAGGATGAAGGGGGCGTTCGGGTGGTCTGCACATCCCAAGCGCCTGCCGCATGGCGGCTCATCAGGGCGGCCTCGTAACGTCGGTGAAGATGACGTTGGTTCGGGTTCCGGTAACGCTGGCGACGCCAAGGTCTTTCGCTGTCGGCCACCTGAGATCAGCCGCATCCATCCGTCCCTCACTATTCCACGAGATGTGACCAAGTGAAACGTAGGCGATTGTGGGCAGGGCTCGCCGGAACGCTGGCGATTGCCACAGGCGTGACCGTCTGGGCGATTCAGCCCCATCCGACCCCGGCCACGGAATCCAAGTCCGCGCCAGGAACCTTGACGAAGCGTCATCAGGTCGACGTGCTCATGCAGACCGCCCTTCTGCAACAGAGTGAGGTCCACGACTCCAACGGGGCGGCCGATACCTACAGGCGGCTGCTGAAACTGGACCCTCGCAACAAGGTCGCCTGGTACAACCTGGGCGTCATCGGGCAGCAGGGCGGCAAGCCGGACGATGCCCGTACAGCCTATGACAAGGCCCTGGAGATCGATCCGTCGTTCACGTCGGCTCTCTTCAACGAGGCCATCCTGCTGAAGTCGAGCGACCCCGACCGGGCCATCGGACTCCTGAAGAAGTGCATCGCCGCCGATCCGAAGGCGGGAACGGCCTATCTGCAACTCGGGCAGGTCCTGGCGGAAAAGGACCGCGACGACGAGGCCGGGGAAGCATTCCGTCATGCCGTCGCGATCGATCCCTCCCTCCGTTCCCAAGTACCCGAAAGCTTCGGGGACTCCGTAACACCCTCCCCGACATCGAGCCAAGCAGGGAGCACCAGATGACGTCGACCGCGACTCCGAGGTTCTCCGTCTTCACGCCCAGCCACCAGCCCCGTTTTCTCGATGAGTGCCTGGCGACCCTGCAGGCGCAGACCTGTTCGGACTGGGAGTGGATCGTCCTGCTCAACAACGGCGCCCGGTGGCGGCCGGAGCGACCCGACGCGAGGGTCCGGGTGGAGATCGCGGACGACCTCCGCGGCGTCGGCGCCGCCAAGCGCAGGGCCTGTGAACTGGCGCGCGGCGAGATCCTCGTGGAACTCGACCACGACGATCTCCTGGCCAAGGCCTGCCTGACGGAGCTCGGCAAGGCGTTCGACGCGCATCCCGAGGCCGTTTTCGTCTACAGCAACACCGCGCAGATCACCGAGGACGGGAAGCGGGACGAGAGCCGTTTCGACGAATCGTGCGGCTGGCAGTACGAGGAGGTGAACGTCGACGGCCGCAAGCTGCTCCAGGTCATCTCCCTGGCGCCGACGCCGCACAACGTCGCCTACATCTGGTACGCGCCCAACCACGTGCGCGCGTTCCGCAAGGACAGCTACGAGAAGGCCGGCGGGTACGACGCCGCGCGTACGGTGCTGGACGACCAGGACCTGATGTGCCGCCTCTTCCACATCGGCGACTTCCACCACATCAACCGCTGCCTGTACCTCCAGCGGGTGCACCCCGCTAACACCCAGAGCGACCCGGAGATCAACAAACACATCCAGCGCGAGACCGTCGCCCTCTACGACAAGTACATCGAGGCCAACGCCCTCGCCTGGACCCAGCGGCGCGGACTGGTCGCGCTGGACCTCGGCGCGGCCCGCCGGAAGCCGCCCGGCTATGTGGGCGTGGACCAGCGCCCGGAAGAGGGCGTCGACATCGTCGCGACCCTGCCCGGGAAGCTGGACCTGCCCGACGGCTCCGTCGGCCTGATGCGGGCGGTGGAGTTCTTCGAGCACGTGCCCGCGAAGGTGCCTCTGATCAACGAGCTGTACCGGCTGCTGGCGCCCGGCGGCATGCTCCTCGTCATGTCGCCGAGCTCGGACGGCCGCGGGGCCTACCAGAACCCGGCGCACGTCGCCTACTACAACGAGAACTCGTTCTGGTACTACACGGACGACCAGTACCGTGCCTTCGTGCCCGAGATCGAGGCCCGGTTCCAGTCGTCGCGGCTGGTCACCTACTTCCCGACCGAGTGGCACTCCCAGAAGGGCATCTCGTACGTGGTCGCCAACCTCATCGCGATGAAGGAGGGCACCCCGCGGTGCGGCGGACCGCTGCTGGTTTAGGCCCTGTACGCGGGAAGGCGCCCGGCGGGACTGTCGAGTTCCGCCGGGCGCCTTCCCGCGTTCGCCGGGTGCGCTTCGTGCTTCAGCCCTTTCTCGTCCCGGTCGTGACCTTGGCTTCCTCAGGTCGGCAGGCTTCCGCCGCTCGTGCGCGCCGCGACGGCCAGAGCGCCGAAGGCGGGCGCCTTCAAGGCCGCGGTCAGCTGGTCGTCCCAGCGGGGCAGTGGCGCGAGACCGGCCCGCAGCCAGTTGCCGTGGCCGAGGACACCGAACGCCGGACGGGCGGCCGGACGCGGGAACTTGTCCGAGTCGACCGGGCGGACGCGCTCGGGATCGAGTCCGCTGAGACGGAAGGTCTCACGCGCCAGGCCGCACCACGTGGTGTGGCCCGCCGCCGTACCGTGGTAAATGCCTGCCGGTGCCCGACCGGCCAGGGCGGCACGGCCGAGGGCCGCCAGCTGCCGGGCGAGCGCACGGGACCAGGTGGGCTGGCCGTGCTGGTCGGCCACCACGTCCAGAGTCTCGCGCCGGGCTGCCAGTTCGAGCATGGTGGCCACGAAATTGGGGCCGTGCGCGCCGTAGAGCCAGGCGGTGCGCACGATGTAGCCGGTGCCCGGCAGTAGTTCGGCGACTGCCCGCTCCCCTGCCAGTTTGCTCCGTCCGTACGCGTTGACGGGGCCCGTCGGTGCGTCTTCGGGGTACGGCCGACGGGCGTCGCCCGGGAACACGTAGTCGGTGGAGATGTGCAGCAGCAGGGCGCCGCTGTCCGCGCAGGCGCGCGCGAGGTGGCGGACGCCTGCGCCGTTCACGGCTGTGGCCGCCGCCTCCGCCCGCTCGGCGCCGTCGACATCCGTCCAGGCACCGCAGTTGACGACCACCCCGTGACCGGTGACGGCCGCGCGGACGGCCGTCGGGTCGGTGATGTCGAGCTGGTCACGGCCCAGTCCCGTCACCGCGGCATCCGGATCGGCAGCGAGTTCGGCCAGCACGTCCTGGCCGAGGAGTCCGCGCGCACCGGTCACCAGCCAGCTCGTGGTCGTCACAGCACGGCCCTCTCCTTCAGCGGCTCCCACCAGGAGCGGTGTTCGCGGTACCAGGCGACCGTGGCGGCCAGGCCCTCCGTGAACGACACCTGCGGCGCGTAGCCGAGTTGCTCGCGGATCTTGCTGTCGTCCAGCGAGTAGCGCAGGTCGTGGCCTTTGCGGTCGGCCACGTACTCGACCCTGTCCCAGCCCGCGCCGACCGCGTCCAGCAGCAGGCCGGTGAGCTTGTGGTTGCTGAGCTCGGTCCCGCCGCCGATGTGGTAGACCTCCCCGGCCCTGCCGCCGTGCAGGACCAGGTCGATGCCCCGGCAGTGGTCGGAGACGTGCAGCCAGTCGCGGAGGTTGCGGCCGTCTCCGTACAGGGGGACCGTGTTCCCGTCGATCAGGTTGGTGATGAAGAGCGGGACGACCTTCTCGGGAAACTGGTACGGCCCGTAGTTGTTGGTGCACCGGGTGACCACGACATCCAGGCCGTGGGTGCGGTGGTAGGCGAGCGCCAGCAGGTCGGAGCCGGCTTTCGACGCGGAGTAGGGGGAGTTGGGCGCCAGGGGCCACCCCTCGGTCCACGAGCCTTCGCTGATCGAGCCGTACACCTCGTCGGTGGACACATGGACGAAGCGGCCGACGCCGTGCCGGTGAGCCGCGTCCAGGAGCACCTGCGTGCCCATCACATTGGTGCGGACGAACGGACCGGCCCCGTCGATCGACCGGTCCACATGCGACTCGGCGGCGAAATGGACCACCGCGTCCTGGCCCGCAATCACCTGGTCGACGACACCCGGGTCGCAGATGTCGCCCCGCACGAAGGTGTAGCCCGGGTGTTCAGCCACCGGTGCCAGATTTGCCTCGACCCCCGAATAGGTGAGTTTGTCGAGGACGGTGATCCGCGCTGTCGGGTCCGAATTCAGCCGCCGCCGGACGTATTCCGAACCGATGAATCCAGCGCCGCCGGTCACAAGGATGCGCATAGTTCTCAGAGTCTTTCTTACTGCCCGGGGTCCAGCACCGAAGCTTCGGACGCCAGGTCGCGGACGCGGACACAACGCGGACGGTGCCCGCGAGGCCGAAGCCTCGGGGGCACCGTTCGCTCGATCTCAGCGAAAGCGGATGGCCGACAGTGCGCCACCGTTCGCGTGGGAGTTACAGATCGTTGCAGACCACGTAGCCGTCGGTCGTGGAAGACCCGGGCGGTGCCGCGATGGCGGCCGGGGTGCCAACCTGCCACCCAATGGGGGTGTTTCCTGTTGCGCTGGGGATGGGCCTGTTGAGCGCGACGTTGGCGCCGCCTGAAGAGTATCCGCCGCCGGTGGCTTCGTCACCGGGCAGGCAGAAGATGTCCACGAACTTGGTGGGCTCGGTGAACGAGTCGTGGACGACGTACGTGTGGACGGTCTTGCCCTGCGCGCCCTGAGCACCCTGGGCGCCCTGAGCACCCTGGTTGCCCTGCACACCCTGCTCGCCCTGAGCACCCTGGGCGCCCTGAGCACCCTGGGCGCCCTGAGCACCCTGGTTGCCCTGCACACCCTGCTCGCCCTGCTCGCCCTGGGCGCCCTGGGCGCCCTGCGCACCCTGGTAACCCCGCGGACCCTGCGGACCCTGCGGACCCTGCGGACCCTGCGGACCCTGGGCGCCCTGGTGCCCCTTCTTGCCCTGGGGGCCCTGGGGGCCCTGGGGGCCCTGCGGACCCTGCGGACCCTGGGGGCCCCGCTTGCCCTCGTGGCCGCGCGGTCCCTGCGGCCCGCGGTCACCATGACCACCACCACCGCCGCCGACGGCGCTCTTGACGCCGTTCGGGCCGGGCAGCCCCGCGCTGACGTCGGCGCCGGACCTGTGGATCGCGTCGGCGATGGCCGTCGTGCTCGGGACGACGTTGAGCGCGACAGCAAGCGCACCTGCCGACACCAGAGTGGCGGTCTTCAAGCGGGAACTTCGGATCGTTCTACGGCTCACCAGAGAACCTTTCTTGCGAACTTGGAGTGACCACATCGCATGCGCGCGCACTCGGTGCGCTTTACTCGCAAGCGTGTCGCGTCGCCTACGGCTACGCCTACGCCCACGGCTACGGACAGCTCTATTCTTTACTCTCCGCGATTGAATGATCACGAGTTGCCCCGTGTCGTAAACGAGGATCACCCGTGCGGCCTCAATGGCGGACGATCCGGCACGACCGGGACGACAACAGCCGAATTTCTCCGCGATTTCCCCGGATTTTCCATTGCCGGGCGGAGAGGTGCTGATCCGGCGTAGTACTGACTTTTCACAGCGCGATGTCGTGGAGGCTGACACCCTCTGATCCGGGCGGCGAGCCGCCCCGCCGCAAGGGCGGGGCTGTGCCGAAGGGCAGCTTTCTCAGTCCCTGCTCACGAGACTTCTGCGATACGCACTGCAGTCCTCGAAGGAGGGCAGCAGACCTTGCCGCTCGGCTTCCGCCAGCGTGGGCGCCGCGGCGTCCTTGTCGGAAAGGCACGGTGCGAGGTCCTCGGGCCAGGCGATGGCCAACGTCGGGTCGAGCGGGTCGATCCCGTGCTCACGCTGCGGCGCATACCCCTGCGAACACAGGTATACGACGGTGGAGTTGTCCTCCAACGCCATGAAGGCGTGGCCCAGCCCTTCCGAGAGGTAGACGCAGCGGTGCGTCGTGTCATCGAGCCGAACCGCCTCCCATTTCCCGAAACTCGGGGAGCCGGTGCGGATGTCGACCACCACGTCGAGGACGGCGCCGCTGACGCAGGTGACGTACTTGGCCTGCCCCGGCGGGACCGACGCATAGTGGATACCGCGAAGAGTTCCGCGAACCGAGCGAGAGCAGTTCGCCTGCTCGAGTGGGAACCCCTGGCCGATGGAATCGTGGAACCTGTCGCTCTTGAACCACTCGTGGAATCGCCCCCTGCTGTCCGCGAACGCCTTGGGTGTGTCCACCCAGGCCCCTTCGATGCCAAGTGGTCTCACGTGATTGCTTCCTTCCGCCGCACAGGTCTTTTCACCGACTACTACGTCCGTGTCTTCGGGACATCCGTCGCGGGACTTTAGGCCGCACGGCGGCGGTCGCGTGCGGCCATTCGGAGGATTCTGACTACACGGGAGTTTGGCCGAGGTCGAATACCGCACGCTGCTGGCATCTTGATGGCCGCCACTCCCGGTTTCCCGAAGGGCTCTCGATGCAGACATCGCACACCAAAAACGCAACGGTCCCGACGCAACAACCGCCCTTGCAGAAAGAGGCGATGTCCGACCCGCCTCCCAAGGGCCTCTTCGACGGCACATGGTGGATCTGGGCCATGGCGGGAGCACTGTTCGTCATGTACTCGGCGGTATCGCTCCGTCTCCACCAACGCATGCTCACGAGCAGCTATGACCTGGGAATCTTCGAACAGGTCGTCCGCTCATACGCGGAAGGACACTTGCCGGTCTCCGAAGTGAAGGGCCAGGGCTTTCCCGTCCTGGGGGATCACTTCTCTCCCATCCTGGCGCTCGTTGCGCCTTTTTACTGGGTGTGGCGGGGGGCGGAAACGCTTCTCGTCGTGCAGGCCGCGCTCATCGCGGTGAGCGTCGCCCCTCTGACCCTTTGGGCGCGCCGAACTCTGGGCGGCCCGGCCGGCGCGGTGATCGGTGCCTGCTACGGGCTCGCCTGGGGAATCGCGAGTGCGGTCGGCTACGACTTCCACGAAGTGGCCTTCGCCGCTCCGCTCCTGGCGTTCTCGCTGACCGCCCTCGGGAATGACCGGCTGATGGCCGCGGCGTGCTGGGCTCTTCCCCTGCTGTTCGTGAAGGAAGACCTCGGACTCACGGTTCTCCTCATCGGTCTCGTCATCGCCCGGCGGGGCGATCGCGGGCTCGGAATGTTCACGGCCACAGCCGGCCTCTGCGGGACGGTGCTGGCGCTGTTCGTGGTTCTGCCGGCCTTCAACCCGAGCGGGTCCTTCGCCTATTGGTCCCTGGTCGAAGACGGTTCCGGAGCACCTGGAGTCGGCAGTGCCAGTGCGGGCGGTCTGCTGGATCTGCTCCACCGGGGCACGATCGGTCTGGTCACCCCCGAGACCAAGGTGTCGACACTCCTTCTCGTGCTCGCCCCCACCGTGTTCCTGGCGATGCGGTCCCCGCTGCTGTGGGTCGCCCTGCCGACTCTGGTGTGGCGCTTCACGTCGAGCAACAGCCTGCACTGGGGGACCGGCTTCCACTACTCGCTCGTCCTGATGCCGATCGTCTTCGCGGCCTTCATCGACGCCCTGGTGCGACGTGGGACGAGCGGGCGCAGTCTGCGCCGCTACCTCGTGGGCTCCGCCGCGATCACCCTCATGGTCCTTCCGAACTTCTCTCTGTTCCAACTGGTCCAGCCGGACACCTGGCGGACCGACCCTCGCGTCGCCGTCGCCCATCACCTGATGGACAAGATCCCCGACGGCGCCAGGGTCCAGGCGTCCAACGAGCTGGCACCCCAGCTCGTCCACCGTACGAGCGTCGGCCTCTACGGCTCGCCGGGCAGCCGCCCCAACCCTCAGTGGATCATGGTGGACACATGGGTTCCGGACAGTGGACGAGGGTGGCCGGGCGAGCCACTGAGCATTGAAGCGGAACAGTCGCAGTTGGCGGAGAACCGCCGTACGGGGTACGACCTGGTGGCGGAGCAGAGCGGCTTCGTGCTGCTGCACCACCGGGAGGCGATGCCGCACCACCGGAGCTGATCGGGCCTCGAAGGCATTCGCCGGGGCGTCCGTCCGGACCGGCTCTCCCGGGTGCCGGTGGCCGCCGCCGTCCACCCACATCTTGTGCGGGCAGGGTGGTGGGACGGGCGGCGGCGATCACCGTCACACAGGAGCTCCCGGCCCTGTCCGCAGCGGTTCTTCGCGACGCGATCCACTGCCCCTTTGGGGCATGACGACGTAGCGGGAGTCCTCCAGAAGCCCCAGCAGATACTGGCCGTATCCGCTCTTGAGCAGCGGCTGGGCCAGCTGCCGGAGCCGGTGGTCGTCGATCAGGCCTGCCCGCCAGACCGCCTCCTCGACGCAGCCGACCTTGAAGCCCTGGCGCTCCTCGATCACCCGAACGAATTCCGAGGCCTGAACCATGGAGTTGAAGGTTCCGGTGTCAAGCCACGCGGTGCCCCGGTCGAGCCGGGTGACGTGCAGCGCCCCGGCCTCCAGATAGACGCGGTTGAGGTCGGTGATCTCCAACTCGCCCCTGGCACTCGGCCGTAGAGCGCGGGCGATGTCCACGACCTGGTTGTCATAGAAGTACAGTCCGGGCACGGCGTACCGGGAGCGGGGCCGGTCCGGTTTCTCTTCGATGGAAAGCGCTCGGCCCAGTTCGTCGAACTCCACCACGCCGTAGGCCGAGGGGTTGGCGACCTGATAGGCGAACACCCTGCCGCCCTTCAGATCGTCGTGGCGGGCCAGCCGTGTGCCAAGGCCGCTGCCGTGGAAGATGTTGTCGCCCAGAATCAGGGCGACCGGCTCACCGTCGATGAAGTCGGCTCCCAGTACGAAAGCCTGAGCAATGCCCTCCGGACGCTCCTGTGCCATGTATTCCAGCCGCAGGCCCAGTTGGGTGCCGTCGCCGAGCAGACGACGGAACTGGAACTGGTCTTCGGGGGTGGTGACGATCAGAATCTCGCGGACACCGGCCATCACCAGTGTGGTTAGCGGGTAATAGACCATGGGCTTGTCGAACACCGGCAACAGTTGTTTCGACACCGAGCGGGTCAACGGCCAAAGTCGCGAGCCGGTGCCCCCGGCCAACAGGATTCCGCGCATGACGTCACCATAGGCGAATTACCCATGAATAAGCCCTTTTCACACCGTTCATGGCGCGCATAAGGGTAGGACCGATGCGGATCACGCGAAGTCGCCGCCGCCGGCCACATCGTGCCGTGTACGAAAACGGGCCCGATGTGCGCACCGTACGTCGTTGTACGGCGCGCACACCGGGCCCGTTCGTGATGTCGCCCCCGCGGCCGGCCTGGCGACGTCGCAGGTCAGGGCAAGTCGGACCGGCCGCGGAGTTCGAGGGTGGACTGCGGCCGCGAGACCGCCGTCCACTGGGGGCTAGCCCAGGCGCCGCACCAGCGCGCGGTACTCGTCCCACAGTTCCTTCGGGGTGTGCTCGCCGAAGGTGTTGAGGTGCTCGGGCACGAGCGCCGCCTCCTCGCGCCACACGTCCTTGTCGACGGTGAGCAGGAAGTCGAGGTCTGCCTCGGAGAGGTCGAGTCCCTTGGTGTCCAGGGCGCCCTTGGCCGGCAGGATGCCGATGGGGGTCTCGACGCCTTCGGCCCTGCCGTCGAGGCGGTCCACGATCCACTTCAGGACGCGGCTGTTCTCACCGAAGCCCGGCCACACGAACTTGCCCGCGTCGTTCTTGCGGAACCAGTTCACGTAGTAGATCTTCGGAAGCTTCGCCTGGTCCTTGTCCTTGGCGACGTCGACCCAGTGCCCCATGTAGTCGCCCATGTTGTAGCCGCAGAACGGCAGCATGGCGAAGGGGTCGCGACGCAGCTCGCCGACCTTGCCCTCGGCGGCGGCGGTCTTCTCGGAGGCCACGTTGGCGCCGAGGAAGACGCCGTGGTTCCAGTCGAAGGACTCCGTCACCAGCGGTACGGCGGTGGCGCGGCGTCCGCCGAAGAGGATCGCCGAGATCGGCACGCCCTTGGGGTCCTCCCACTCGGGCGCGATGATCGGGCACTGCGAGGCGGGGACGGTGAAGCGGGCGTTGGGGTGGGCGGCGGGCGTACCGGACTCCGGCGTCCAGTCGTTGCCCTTCCAGTCGGTCAGGTGGGCCGGAGTCTCCTCCGTCATGCCCTCCCACCAGATGTCGTTGTCGTCGGTGAGCGCGACGTTGGTGAAGACGGAGTTGCCCCACAGCGTCTTCATCGCGTTGGCGTTGGTGTGCTCACCGGTACCGGGCGCGACGCCGAAGAAACCGGCCTCGGGGTTGATCGCGTACAGCCGGCCGTCCTCGCCGAACCGCATCCACGCGATGTCGTCGCCGATCGTCTCGACCGTCCAGCCGGAGACGGTGGGCTCCAGCATGGCGAGGTTGGTCTTGCCGCAGGCGCTCGGGAAGGCGGCGGCGACGTACTTGGACTCACCGGTGGGCGGGGTCAGCTTCAGGATGAGCATGTGCTCGGCGAGCCAGCCCTCGTCACGCGCCATGACGGACGCGATGCGCAGGGCGTAGCACTTCTTGCCGAGCAGCGCGTTGCCGCCGTAGCCGGAGCCGTAGGACCAGATCTCGCGGGACTCGGGGAAGTGCGAGATGTACTTGGTGGAGTTGCACGGCCACGGCACGTCCGCCTGGCCCTCGGCCAGCGGCGCTCCGAGCGTGTGCACAGCACGCACGAAGAAGCCGTCGGTCCCGAGCTCGTCGAGGACGGGCTGTCCCATGCGGGTCATGGTGCGCATGGACACGGCGACGTAGGCGGAGTCGGTGATCTCGACGCCGATCGCGGAGAGGTCGGAGCCGAGCGGGCCCATGCAGAACGGGACGACGTACATCGTCCGGCCCTTCATCGAGCCGCGGAAGATGCCCTTCTCCCCCGCGAATATCTCCCGCATCTCGGCGGGCGCCTTCCAGTGGTTGGTCGGGCCCGCGTCCTCCTCCTTCTCGGAGCAGATGAACGTCCGGTCCTCGACCCGCGCGACATCGGTCGGGTCGGAAGCGGCGTAGTAGGAATGCGGGCGCTTGATCGGATCGAGCTTCTTGAAGGTGCCCTTGTGAACGAGCTCCTCGCACAGGCGCTCGTACTCGGCCTCGGATCCGTCACACCAGACCACGTTGTCCGGCTGGGTCAGTTCTGCGATCTCGTTGACCCACGAGATCAGTTCCTTGTGCTGGGTGGGGACGGTGGAGGGAGCCGCGATGTCGCGCGCCACGATTGCTCCTAGATGAGGGGTTTTTTGTTGAGGCCCCGTGGGGGCTGCGACCCGGATGCTTCGGGGTGTAGAGACCCATGGCGCTCATCCGGTGCCGACCGCACTCATTTGATCATCCGACGGGTTCGCCCATATGTCCAGAGGGCCTCACACGTGAGCGGAGTGACCATCGCCACGTGTATCCGCGATTCTTTGCGTACACGTTGGGTTCAGCTGAAGGTTTTTTTGCGCGTGCGCCGCCTTGCGCCACGCTCGTGAGAACATGGCCATTCTTGGCTGTTCAGTGCGCCGTACTGACACGTAACTTACGGTTCCGTAGGTAGGATTCCACCTATGACTGCGCCCGTCCCCGACGCGCCCACGGACTCGCCGGCCGCAGGCCGCAGTCCCGCAGCGCACTCCCCGTCGCATCCGGTCAAGCCCAAGCTCCGCGGCTGGCTGCACCTCGGCATGTTCCCGGCCGTCCTGATCTCCGGTCTGGTGCTCACCGCTCTGGCCAGTTCCACGCGGGCCCGCATCGCCTGCGGGATCTTCGTCCTGACGGCCTGCCTCCTGTTCGGAGTGAGCGCGCTCTACCACCGCGGCAACTGGAGCCCGCGGATGGACGGCGTGCTGCGCAGACTCGACCACGCCAACATCTTCCTGATCATCGCGGGCACCTACACACCGCTGACGATGCTGCTGCTCCCCGGTGCCAAGGGACAGTGGCTCCTGTGGAGCATCTGGGCCGCCGCGGCGGCGGGCATCATCTTCCGGGTGTTCTGGGTCGGCGCCCCGCGCTGGCTCTACACCCCCTGCTACATAGCGATGGGCTGGGCGGCCGTCTTCTTCCTCCCGGACTTCATGCGCACGGGCGGCATCGCCGTGCTGGTCCTGGTGATCGTCGGCGGACTGCTCTACAGCGCGGGCGGTGTGATCTACGGGATCAAGCGCCCCAACCCCTCACCCCGCTGGTTCGGCTTCCACGAGGTCTTCCACTCCCTCACTCTCGCGGCGTTCGTCGTGCACTACGTGGGCATCTCACTGGTGGCCTACCAGCACGGGTAACGCACCCCCCTTCCTCCCTGAATGGCCACGGCTTCCGAGCCGTGGCCATTTTTGTATGCCCTGACAGTGCAGCCCCATTGACATGCGCCACCTTTTGACAGTTACTTTCATTTCATGGTTACTGTCACGCAAGACGATGGCGTACGGCGCGACCCGCGCCGCTGGTGGGCCCTCGGGGCCCTGGTCGCGAGCATGCTCACGCTCGGATTCGACACGACGATCCTCAACGTGGCCCTGCCGACGATGGCGGGCGAACTCGGCGCCACCACCGGCCAGCAGCAGTGGATGGCGGACGCGTACGTGATCGTCTTCGCCGCGCTGATGCTCCCGGCGGGACTGCTCGGCGACCGGTTCGGGCGGCGGCGGATGCTCGTCGTGGGGCTCGGGATCTTCCTCGCCGGTTCCGTGGCCGGCGCCCTGGCCGACGACGTCAACTGGGTCATCGTGGCCCGCACGGTGATGGGCCTCGGCGCCGCGCTGGTCATGCCGCTCGCCCTGTCCGTGCTGCCCTCGCTCTTCGGACCCGACGAGCGCACCAAGGCCGTCGGCATCATCTCCGCCGCCTCGTCGCTCGGTCTGCCGCTCGGCCCGATCATCGGCGGCTGGCTGCTCAACCACTTCTGGTGGGGCTCGGTCTTCCTGGTCAACGTCCCGATGGCCGCGATCGGCATCGCCGCCTGCGTCTTCCTGCTGCCCGAGACCCGCGACCCCGCCTCCCCCAAGGTCGACACCCTCTCCACCGCGCTCACCGCGGCAGGCCTCGGCGCCCTCATCTACGCGATCATCGAGGCGCCCAGCCGCGGCTGGGGCGACCCGCTGATCGTGGGCATGCTCGCTGGGGCCGCCGTTCTGATCACCGCCCTGGTGCTGCGCGAGCGGCGCGTGGAACGCCCCATGCTCGACATGTCGCTGCTCACCCACCGCGGGTTCCTGTTCAACACGATCGCGGCGACGCTGGTGATGTTCGTCCTGTCCGGCCTGCTGTTCGTGCTGCCGCCGTATCTCCAGGCGGTGCTCGGCCACGACGCCTTCGGCACCGGCCTGCGGCTGCTGCCCATGATGGGCGGCCTGATCGTCGCGGCCCGGGCCGCACAGCCGGTCGTCGCCCGGTTCGGCTCCCGCGCGGTGGTCAGCGCGGGACTGGTGGTACTGGCCTTCGCCGCGCTGCTCGGCAGCCGTACGACCGTCGACTCGGGCTACGGCTTCACCGCGCTGTGGCTGTCCATCACCGGCTTCGGCTTCGGTTTCTCGGTCGTCCCCGCGATGGACGGCGCCCTCGGCGCCCTGCCCCGCGACCGGGCCGGCAGCGGCTCCGGGCTCCTCATGACGACGCGCCAGGTCGGCAGCGCGATCGGCATCGCCCTCCTCGGCAGCCTGCTGGCCGGCACTTTCCGCGACCGCCTCGACGTCACCGGTCTGCCCGCGAAGGCCGCCGACACCGCCGGGGAGTCCGTGGTCGCGGCGCACATCGTCGCCCAGAAGGCGGGCTCGGCCGATCTCGTGGCCTCCGCGAACAGCGCGTACGTCCACGGCATGGGCCTGGTCCTGCTGGTGTGCGGCGTCGCGGCCCTCGTCACCGCCCTGCTGGCCGCGGCCTTCCTGCCCAACACCCCCGTCGCGCACGCCACGAAGGAGGACGCGGACCCGGCCATGGTCACCGTTGCGGCGGATGCCGGACAATGAGCAACATGACGGCCGCACCCTCCCCCTTCAGCCCCGCCGACCGCCCTCAGCTGGGACTCCGCGAGCGCAAGAAGATCAAGACCCGCGAGGCGATCCGCACCGCGATGTACACACTGGTCAAGGAACAGGGGTACGACGCGACGACGATCGAGCAGATCGCCGAGCGCGCCGAGGTGTCGCCGTCGACGATCTTCCGCTACTTCCCCACCAAGGAGGACATCGTCCTCACGGACGAGTTCGACCCGCTCATCATGGAGGAACTCCGCGCCCGGCCCACCGACGAGCCGTGGATGGACACCCTCCGCTATGTGATGCAGAAGGCCATCCGGCTCGGCATCAAGGATGACCCCGAGGTGTCCCGGCTGCGGACCCACCTGATGGTCCAGGTCCCGGCGGTGCGCTCGCGGATGATGGAGAGCATGTCGGTCACCGGCAACATGCTCTGCCAGGCGATCGGCGAACGCACCGGCCGGGACCCGGACAGCCTGGAGGTGCGGGTCTACGCGATGGCGCTCATCGGCGGCCTGATGGAGACCTCCCTGTACTGGGCGGAGAACGACCACCGGGACGAGTTCTCGGATCTGGTGGACCGCACGATGGACGTCCTGGAACACGGCCTCCCCACCGAAAACACCCGAGACCAGGGCTCTCCGGCGTGACATCCTGACCGGGTGAACGGACCCGAGATCCACGTCGCCTTCGCCCCCGAACTGACGGTCTTCGTCCCGCGCGAGCGGCGCCGGGCCCTCACCACCGACGGCGTCTCGACCCTCGGCCATGTCGTCGAATCCCTCGGCGTTCCGCTGACCGAGGTCGGCACACTCCTCGTGGACGGCCGGGAACTGCCCGTGTCGCACATCCCGGCGGCCGGCGAGTCCGTGACCGTACAGCCCGTGACGCGCCCCCAGCAGGTCCCCGGCGCGCCGCTCCGCTTCCTCCTCGACGTCCACCTCGGCACCCTCGCGCGCCGGCTGCGCCTCCTCGGAATCGACGCGGCGTACGAGTCGACGGACATCGGCGACCCGGCCCTCGCCGCGCGCTCCGCCGCCGAGCAGCGCGTGATGCTCAGCCGCGACCGGGGGCTGCTGCGCCGCCGCGAGCTGTGGGCGGGCGCGTTCGTCTACAGCACCCGACCCGATGACCAACTCCGGGACGTACTCGGCCGGTTCGCACCCGAGCTGAGGCCCTGGACGCGCTGCACCGCCTGCAACGGCCTGCTCAAGGAGGCCACGAAGGAGCAGGTCGTGGACCAGCTGGAAGGCGGCACCGAGCGGTCCTACGACGTGTTCGCCCAGTGCGAGGAGTGCGGGCGCGCCTACTGGAAGGGCGCGCACCACGACAGCCTTGAGGCCATCGTGGAGCGCGCCCTCGCCGAGTTCGGGAGCCAGACGCCTAGCGGCGCTTGAGGTCCTTGGCTCCGCAGGCCAGCCCGTCCTTGTTCGGGTCGAGACCCAGCGGGTCGTCCTTGCCGTTGACCTTCAGACGGCCGTAGTCGTTCGTCTTCAGCCAGGCGCAGCGCGACGCCGTCGTCTTCTTGACGCCGTCCGGGAAGACGGTCGGCACGCAGACGTTGATCGTGCCGTAGTGCCGGTCGCAGCCGGAGATCGTGGTGCTGACCTTCTGCGAGGTGCGCTTCTTGCCGCCCTTGGTGACCGTGCCCTCCAGGGAGTCGGCGAAGGAGTGGACGTGCGCCGAGGCGGTGTCCGTGGCCAGGGCGGCGGGGCCCTGGAGGTGGACCCACTTGGCGACCGAGGGGACGCCGTTGGCGTCGACCGCGAAGAGCATGTACCAACCCGGCGGGGCCATGTTGGGGTTGCTCGTCACGTTCAGGTCGACGTTGTTGCCGTCCACCGACAGCGGCAGGTCCACGAAACGCTGGTTCGGGTCGGAGGAGTGCGTCACCGCGGCCGGGCGGATCAGCTCGGCCTTCACGATGGGCCGGTCGACCGTGATGCGCTGCGTGTCCCCGTACACCCACTCGTTGTCGATCACCGAGGTGATCGTCGGACGGGTGCCCTTGAGGAGGTAGGGCGGGGTGTAGATGGACACGTTGTGGTTCCAGGTGCCGTTGCCCGGGTTGTCGCCGGTGGCCATCACCCGGCCGTCGGGCAGCAGGAACGCGGAGGAGTGGTAGCCGCGCGCCTCGGGGTCGGCGGCCACCGGGTCGAAGGTGGAGGTCGCCGGGTCGAACATCGACGCCTCGAAGACCGGGTTGGCGCGGTTGTGCAGGCCGCCGCCCGTCTCCAGCACCTTGCCGTCCGGCAGGAGGACGGCGGAGACGTACATCTTGCCCTGGTTGCCGGTCTCGGCGACCTTGCCGTTGCCGAGGTCGACCGTGCCCTGCGGGATCTGCGGGCCGACGGTGTACGCCGGGTTCGCGGCCTTCAGGTCGATGATGTCAGTGAGCCGGTTCGCCTCCGGGTTGGAGTCGATGTTGCCGCCGCCGATCGTCAGCACCTTCTGGTCCTGGGCCGGGGGCAGCAGCACGCTCGCGGACTGGTCGCGCTCGTCCTTGCTCTGGAGCCCGGGGATCGCCGTGACGGTGTTCGCGTCGTAGTCGTAGATCGCCGAGCCCGTGCCGGGCGTGCCGTTGCCGAAGACATGGCTGCCCGAGTAGAAGAGCCGCCCGTCCTGCATCAGGATCATCGACGGGTACAGACCCCAGTACGACCACGTCTGGTTGACCTGCGTGAACGGCAGCCACTGCTGCTGCGCCGCCGACCAGCGCTCGGCCGTCACCGACCCGGTGGAGTCCTCGCGCAGTCCGCCGAACGAGATGACGTCACCGTTGCCGAGCTCGGTGGCCGACGGGTACCAGTGACCGTCGTTCAGGTCGTTGGTCTTGCTGTACGTCTCGGTGACCGGGTCGAAGATGTACGAGTCCTTGTACCCCTCGTAGCCGTGCCCGCCCGCGACCGGGAACGCCTTGTTGCCGCTCATCACCAGCACCCGCCCGTCGGCGAGCTGGACGTGCCCCGAGCAGAACATGTCCTTCGGCGTGGGGATCACCTTGTACGTGCCCTTCACCGGGTCGTAGACCGCGCTGGTGAAGGTGCCCGCGTCGAAGTTCTCCTCGCTGTTGCCGGACCCGGCGATCAACAACACCTTGCCGTTGTTGAGGACGACGGAGTGCATGGAGCGCACCGGGTTCTGCGTGGGCAGCACGTCCCAGCGGCCGCCCGCGCACTCGTCGGCGGTGGCGGTGCAGGTGGCCGGCGGGATCGGGTCGGAGACCTGTTCCATCGTGTAGTCGTCGGTGGTCGCCGAGCCGGTGCCGTACACCGAGACGCCCCAGGTGATGCGGTCGGTACCGGCCGGGACGGCGGGCGTACGGACGCTCGCCTGCGTCCAGCTCGCCGCCATGTCCAGCGTCTTGAGGTCGGTCCAGTACTGCCAGCCCGCCGTGGTGTCGTGCCGGAAGAGGGTGATCGCGGTGTCCGGTGTCGTCGACTTGTACCAGAGGCCGAGGTCGTACTGCTTGCCCGCGGTGACCACCGGCGCGCAGGTCGCGGACTCCGTGATCAGGGCCTTGCGGTCACCGTCGACGCGCCGGGTCAGCGTGACCTTCATGGCCTTGGAGCCGGAGTGGGAGTCGGCGACGGTGGCGAAGGTGAAGTCGTTGTCGCCCCAGCCGGACTTCTCCCAGCAGGACGGCATGCCGTCCGTGCCGTCGGTCTCGAAACCCGGGTTGGTGACGAGGTTGGCGGCGGAGGCGGGCTGGGGCGAGACGAGCAGCAGCCCGGCGGCCAGGCCCGCCACGGCCAGCAGTGAGGTTCTCCGTCTGGGTCGTGCCAGATGTTTCACGCGGCTCTCCTTGCTGTGCGGCTCCCGCCCGCAGCCTCGCTGCTGCGGCGCGGCAGATAGACCAGCGCCTCGGTGCCCACGAAGCGCAGGACGAAGGTCATCACCAGGGCCAGCGCGGTGGCGGACAGAGCGCCCATCCCGAAGTGGCCGACGAACAGGGCGATCAGCGGGATGCGCAGCACCAGGTCGGCGTTGGCGAGCAGCCCGAACCGGCCCACCCGGTCCCACCAGGTGCGGTGCCTGCGGCGCTCGCGGAACAGCAGATGCTCGATGAGCAGGAAGTTCCAGGCGACGCCGAGCTGGTTGGCGAGGATCTCGGCCGGTACGTAGTGCATGCCGGCGGCGGTGAGCGCGTACAGGCCGAGCAGGTTCGGCAGGAAGCCGGTGGCGCCGATCAGGCCGAAGACGACCATCCGGGCGACCGGCGAGGCGGTGCGCAGCCCGACGAGATGGCGCAGGAACCGGAAGCCCTCCTGCGCGGTCGACTTGGACTCGCCCGCGAACCGGTCCTGGAAGACGAAGGGCACCTCGGTGACCTGGCGGGGGCGGCTGCGGACGGCGAGTTCGAGGAGGATCTTGTAGCCGAGCGGCTGGAGGATGTCGGCGGTGACCGCGCTGCGACGGATCGCGAAGAAACCGCTCATCGGATCGCTGATGCCGCGCAGCCGGCGCGGGAAGAGCGTCTTGGTCAGCCAGGTCGCGCCGCGCGAGACGGCGACGCGGTAGCCGCCCGCGAGGCCCTCGCGGCTGCCACCCTTGATGTACCGGCTGGCGACGACGAGCCCGGCGGCGGACCGCTCCCCCGAGGCCACCAACTCCGGTATCAGGGACGGCGGATGCTGGAGATCGCCGTCCATGACGACGATCCAGTCGGAGCTCGCCGCCTTCAGGCCCTCGACGACGGCGCCGCCGAGCCCGCCCACGGCTTCCTCGCGGTGCAGCACGGTCACCGGGAACGGGCAGTCCTGCGCCTCCCGGGAGATCACCTCGGGGGTGTCGTCCGTGGAGTCGTCCACGAAGACGACCTCGCAGGGCAGCCGGGAGGGCACCGACTCGGTGATCCGGCGCAGGAGTTCGCGGATGTTCGCGGACTCGTTGAAGGTGGGTACGACGATGGTGACGGCGCCCGGTTCAGGGACTGCGTTTTCGCGCTCGGCTCGCCTCCGGGGCGCTCCAGCCGGTGTCGAGAGGGCGATCGTGCTCAACCCTTCGGGCCTCCGCGCGTTCGCCCTCTCGACACCGGCGCGCCCCTCCGGCTCACTCGCGGTGGACGCCCGTACGGCCGGATCGCCGAGCTCCTCGGGGACAGTGCTCTCGAAGCTGCTCATCGACTGCCCCCGGACGTCGTCGTGGTCATGGTGTTTCCCGTGCTCCCGTCGATCCGCCGGATCTCGATCCGGTCGGCGCCCTTGCCGAAGGTGGCGACCGGCGTCGAGTGTTCGATGGCCGCCTTGACGTTGGGCAGGTCGACCGCGTCACGCCGCACCGTCGGGGAGGCGACGACGTAGTCGATGTCCATCCAGCCGCGCGGCATCGTCTTGGTCACCGCGGGGTCGAGGTCCGCCTTGTAGAACCAGATGACGCCGAGCCCGGGCCGGTAGCCGTCGTGGACCAGGTCGAGCCAGAGGGCGTCGTCGACCAGAACCCGGGTGGCCGCCGGGTCCTGGACCTCGGTCTTCAGCCAGGTGGCCGCCGCCCGGTAGGGGGCGTTGGCGTCGGCGGTGACGGCCGTGTGGTCGCCGTCGTACCAGCGGGGCAGCACGTAGAGCGCGGCGACCGCCACGAGCGCGGCCGCCGTCACCCGCCGTCCCCAGGTGACGTACGACTTCTCCTCGTCGCTCCGCCACCTGCGCAGCACCAGATGGGCGAGGCTGGCGGCGCCTCCGGCGAGAACCAGCGCGAGGAACGGCAGCGCCTGGATGATGTACATCGCGGGCAGATAGCCGCTCGGGCGCAGCGCCACCAGGGCGAGGATCGCCACCGTGAGGGCGGGTCCGGCGAGGGCCCGGGCGGTGACGGACCACCGCCAGGTGGCCAGGAGCAGCAGGGCTCCGGCGAGGCCGCCGATGATCAGCACCCGGTCGTAGTAGAGCCAGGAGTGCAGCACGCCGGACGAGCCGGTGCCGGGGTCGAGGATGAAGCCGGAGCCGGGTCGGCTCATCTGGTACGTGATGCCGTCCCAGAGCGAGACATGGCCCGCGCCCGGGAACAGCTCACCCTTGAGCAGGGCGAACAGCGGGTACGCGAGGCCGATCAGGGCGCAGGCGGTGATGGCTCCGGTGAGCGCGAACTTGCGGGTGTCGCGGTGGCCGTGGCGCCACATGGTGACCAGGAGTGCGGGCAGGACGACGAGCATCGTCTCCTTGGTGAGCACGGCGGCCGCGGCCGCGATGCCCGCCCCGAAGTGGTGCCAGAGGTGCCGGCTCGGGGACGCGGCGAGGCAGAACGCGAGCAGCGTCCACATCACCGCGATGTTGTCGAGGAAGATCTCGCGCTGGAGCACGACCGACAGCGGGGAGAGCCCGAAGAGGACCATCGCGAGGCCCGCGGCCCAGCGCGGCAGCGAGAGACGGCGCGCGAGGACGTACAGCAGGACCGCGCTGGCGGCGCTGACCGCGAGCATCGCGACACGCATCGAGCCGACCGTCATCAGCGAGGGGCTGATGTGGGCGGGGATCCAGGTCAGTGCGGCTATCTGGATCCAGCCCAGCGGCGGGTGGTCGTACCAGTACGTGTAGTGCGCGAGGCCCTTGCCCTGCTGCACGGCCCACGCCTGGGCGAGGTAGGTGCCCTCGTCGTCGCTGAGGGCCGGGTAGTCGGTGATGTTCCAGCCCTGCACGACGATGATCGCCAGCAGCAGGGTGCCGCACAGCAGCAGGTCGGCGCGCGAGGTGCGCAGCCGCTGGAGCGGCGGGCGGTCGTGGACGATGTCGGGCACGGTGGGTCGCGTCGCGGGGACCGTGGACGTGGTCACCGCGGGAAGTGTCGAGGTCACGCGGGAAGGTCCTCTCGGGACTTTCGGTATGTTTCGGTAGATACGGGCCCAAGGCCTGCGGCGCCAGGGCATACGGAACCAAGGCCGTCCCGCCGGATCTCGGATCGGATGCCCGGTGGGTGGCCTCGGGCCCTAGTGGGTCGCTTCGGCCTCGGTGAGGTGCGCACCGACATGGCTGGTCAGCTCCCAGTCGTTGCGGCCCCTTTGCTCACGCCAGACGGCACGGACGGCCGCACCGGCGAGGAGCACCTGATAGAAGGGGCCACCGACCACGAGCTTCAGATAGTGGACGAATCGGACGCGGAGCCCGTACTGCTTGCCGAAGTCGTGCAGTCCGACGAGCTCGAAGACGAAGGTGACCAGGGCGGTCACGGCCGGCAGAAAGGTGATGAAGGCGATCCCGACGGGCACGTCGAGGAAGAGCGCGATGGCCACGTTGAGCGGGATGACCACCCCGGAGACGGCCTGCAGATACGGCGTCATCAGCGTGTAGCGGGCGAGCAACCGCTGCCCGAAGCCCGGCAGTTGCTTCCAGTCCTTCTTGCGGTAGACCTGCAGGAAGCCCTGGTTCCACCGGGTGCGCTGCTTCATCAGCGACACCAGGCTGCCCGGGGTCTCCTCCCGGGTCACCATGTCGGAGTCGTAGGCGACGACGACCTTCTTGCCGACGCTGGAGAGCCGTACCCCCAGGTCGCAGTCCTCGGCGAGGCACTCGGGGTCCCAGCCGTCCGCTTCCCGCAGTACGTCCGTCCGTACGAAGACGGTGTTGCCGCCGAGCGGGATGAAACCTTTTTGCGCATGCAGGTGCAGCCGCGAGCGGAACCAGAAGAAGTACTCCAGGCAGTTGCGCAGGCTGTACCAGTTGGAGTGGAAGTTGATGAGCTGGACCCCGCCCTGGACGACGTCCGCACCCGTCGTGCGGAACGCGTGGTCGACATGGGCGAGCAGCTCCGGATGGACCTGGTCCTCGGCGTCGAAGACCCCGACGACATCGCCGCGGCAGTGCGGCAGCGCGGTGTTCATGGCCTTCGGCTTGTTCTTCTTCTCGTGGTGGTCGACGACGACCCGCACCCGCTCGTCGCGGGCCTCGGCCTGCCGGGCGACCTCGGTGGTCTCCGGATCGTCGTGCCCGACGATGACGATGATCTCGAAGTCGGTGTGGCTCGATTCCAGCAGTCGCTGGATGGTGTGGTCGAGCACGGCCTGTTCGTGGCGGGCCGGCAGCAGCAGCGAGAACGCCAGCCGGTCATCGCCGTCCGGTCTGCTGAACCGGGTGGACGCCAGCACTTCGGGCGTGCGCCACGCGTGCATCTGCCACCAGAGAGTGAACGCCGCCATCCAGAACAGGGCCAGTGAAACGGCAGCAATAAAGACAGACGTGAGCAACAGATCCCCCCAGATCCCAAAACCCCCAGTCGCGACGATGTGTCACATCCGCCGCGTCATGGTGCAGAGACTATGGGCGATCTGTGAAGCGCACAGACTGTTCTGGTGAAGAGCGTGTTTCATCACAGTCGGATCATTTGCTGAACAATTCGAACGCTGGTCGCGTTTCAACCGGTTGATGAGCAGGCCGATGATCTGCGTTTCAGCCGCTCAGAGCCGTGCGAAGCCGGTCGGGATCGGTCGTCGGAGCGTCACAGGTGAAGTTACGGCAGACGTACGCGGCGGGCTCGCCCTGCACGAGGGGGCGGTCGGCGAGGAGCGGCAGCTCGTCACTCTCCGGAGTGCCCACGGCCACCACGGCACCCGGCGCGGTACCGAGCAGCGCCGTCCGGTGCAGGGCCTTTGTCAGGGGATGCCCCTCCGGCCCCACGACCGCGACCTCCCGCGGCCCGTCGAGCAGCGCCTCCGCCACCGCGAGCCCCCAGCCGATGAAACGGGGAGCGCGCGGCCCGAGCGCCTTCACGACGCCCAACGCCCTTTCGGCGGCGGCCCGATGGGGCTCGGCTCCGGTCTGGGCGGCATAGCTCAGCAGGGCACCGGCCGCCGCGCTCCAGCCGGAGGGCGTGGCGTTGTCGGTGGGGTCCTGGGGCCGGCGGATGAGCCGCTCGGCGTCGGCCGCGGTGTCGTACAGCGCGCCGGACTCGGGATCGGTGAACCGCACGATCACCTGGTCCAGCAGGAACCCGGCGAATTCCAGCCACACCCCTTCCCCGGTGACGGAGGCCAGCGCGAGGAACCCCTCGGCGACGTCCGCGTAGTCCTCCAGCACCCCCGCGTTGGCCCCGGCCCGCCCGTCCTTGCTGGTACGGGACAGCTGCGCCCGGTCGTCCATATGCACCCGTACGAGGAGATCCGCGGCGGCGATCGCGGCGTCCACGAGGTCGGGGCGGTCGAAGTAGGCGCCGGTCTCCGCGAGGGCGGCGACGGCGAGCCCGTTCCAGGCGGCGACGATCTTGTCGTCGCGCCCGGGAGCGGGCCGCTCGGCCCGCGCGGCGAGCAGCCCACGCCGAATGTCGGCCACCTTCTCCGCGTCGAACAACTCGTCCTGCTGCGGCAGTTGCAGCACGGAGGAGCCCTCTTCGAAGGTCCCCTCCTCCGTCACCCCGAAGTACCGGGCGGCGAGTTCGCCGTCCTCCGCGCCGAGAACCTCACGGAGCTGCCGCGGGGTCCACACGTAGTACGCCCCCTCGACGTGCTTCCCCGTGCCGTCGTCGCTGTCGGCGTCGAGCGCGGAGGCGAACCCGCCCTCGTTCGTGCGGAGTTCGCTCACCATGAAGTCGGCTGTCTCCAGGGCGACGCGACGGGCGAGCTCGGAGCCGGTCGAACGCCAGAGATGCGCATAAACCCTGCACAAAAGTGCATTATCATACAACATCTTCTCAAAATGGGGCACAACCCACTCGCGATCCACGGAGTACCGCGCGAACCCCCCGCCCAACTGGTCGTAGATCCCGCCCCGCGCCATCCGCTCACAGGTGTCCTGCGCCATCTGGAGAGCGCCCTCGGAACCGGTCCGCGCGTGATGCCGCAGCAGGAACTCGATCACCATGGACGGCGGGAACTTGGGCGCGCCCCCGAAACCGCCGCGCGAGGCGTCGTACTCCCGGGTGAGCCCGAGCAGAGCCCCGGCCAGGTCCTCCTCGCCGGGCACCTCGCCGCTCCCGAAACTCATCTCCCGCTCGGCGAGATCCCGCACGATCTTCCCCGCGACCTCGGCGACCTCGCCCCGGCGATCGGCCCAGGCCCCGTGCACCCCCTCCAACACCTGCCGGAACGACGGCATCCCGTGCCGGGGCGCGGGCGGAAAGTACGTCCCGAAATAGAAGGGCTCCGCATCCTGCGTGAGAAACACGGTCATGGGCCACCCGCCCTGCCCCGTGGCCGCCTGCACGGCCTCCATGTAGACGGCGTCGACGTCGGGCCGCTCCTCGCGGTCGACTTTGACGCTGACGAAGTGCTCGTTGAGGTAGGCCGCGGTCGCCTCGTCCTCGAAGGACTCGTGCGCCATGACATGACACCAGTGACAGCTGCTGTATCCGACGCTGAGCAGTACGGGCACACCCCGCTCACGGGCCTCCTCGAAGGCCTCGGCCGACCAGGGCCACCAGTCGACGGGGTTGTCGGCGTGCTGGAGCAGATACGGGGACGTCTCATGGGCCAGTCGGTTCGGCATGGGTCCATCCTGCCGCAGTCCTCCGCCCCTGACGCGCCGGGCGCAGCCGCCCATTGATCGCGTCGCACCCTCGCGCTCACGTCCCCCACGAAGGACACTGGAAATCAAAGGAGTTGCCGCCGGAGGGGGACGTGACATGCGGGAAGGCCATCGGGCGGAGGCCGAGCGGCTGTTGGCCCGGGCCGTGGAGGAAGAGGTGCGGCGCTCGGGCGGGCGGAGTGACGGGACCGTGTTGCTGTCACGGGCCCGGGCCGCGCTCGACACCATGGCAGGGGCCGCCGCCGAGGAGTATGGGACGTACACCCGGGCGCTGGACGAGGCGGAGGCCGGCCGGCTGACGTTCGGACAGCGGTACGCCCGGGAGGGCGCCGGAACTCCCCTGCTGGTGGCGGTGGTTGCCGCCGTCGCGGCCTGCGCGGCGGACCTGGCACTGGGCACGGGCGCCGGAACGGCCGTCGGCGCGGGGGCGAGCGTCGCCGTGGTGGGCGCGGCGGCCACCGTGCTCAAGGTGACCGCCTCGCACGTACCGGCCGCGAGCCGCCGGGCGGGAGCCCTGGGCCAGCCGGGCGGCCCCGAGCAGTTGCGGCTCCAGTGGCTGACGGCGCTGGAGGTACGGGGCATCCGGCCGTTCCTCGATCAGCATCGGGTGCTCAGCGCCTCCGCGGGGGCCAAGCAGGGCGCTCCCCAGCTGCGGCGCACCGACAAGAGTGCCGCGGCGCGCAGACGCAACGTACTGGAGCAGTCGTTCGGGCAGCTTCCCGAGCCGGCCGGCCCGTTCACCGGGCGCCGGACCGAGCTGTCCCGGGTGGCGCAGTGGGTGCACGCGGCTCGCGCCGGCACCGAGACGAAGCCGACCGTGGTCGTCCTGCACGGCGCCCCCGGCTCAGGCCGCAGCACCCTCGCGATCCGGGCGGCGCACAGCCTGAAGGACCAGTTCCGCGGCGCGTGCGTGGTGGACCTGCGCGGCGACAGCACCGAGGAGCCTCCCCTCACCACCCGCGACGCCATGCTCCACCTCCTCAACCGGCTCGGCGCACCCCGCGAGCAGCTCCTCTTCCGTGAGCGTTCCTCGCAGGACCAGCAGGTCAGACGCCTCAGCGAGCTGTACCACCAGCATCTGACGGGCCTGCCCGTCACGATCGTGCTCGACGACGCGAGCGACGCCGAGCAGGTCCGCGCCCTGATCCCCGAGCGCTCGGAGAGCCTGGTCCTGGTCACGGCCCGCAAACCGCTCGACCTGCCCGCCGACCTCGCCGCCTGGGTGCACCAGCTCCCGGTCGACGCCCTGGACGCGGCGGGCGCCGAGGAACTGCTGAACGCGGCGGCCCAGGAGAAGCCGGACCCGTACGACGCCGAAGCCTCCGACCAGGTACGGGAGCTGTGCGGCAGCCTCCCCCTCGCCCTGCGCATCGCGGGTTCCTCCCTCGGCCCGCGCACCCCGCGCCAACTGGCCTCCGACCTCGGCGCGTACGGCCCCGTGGAGCCGGTCGAGCGGGTGCTGTGGCTGCGCTACACCGACCAGACCGACACGGCGAGGCGCCTGCTGCGCCGACTGGCGCTGGCCGGCCGTGCCTCGCTCGGCGCCGCCGCCGCGGCCTCCCTGCTCGCGACGGACGAGCAGGAGGCCACCCGCCACCTCACCGCGCTCGCACAGGCGGGCCTCATCGACCACGTCCGCGGCAGCCGCTACCGGCTGCACGACCTCGTCCGGGCCTTCGCCCAGGCACGGCTGCTCGACGAGGAGGAGCCGTCCGAGCGGACGGCGGCCCAGGAACGCCTGATCGTGAACTACGCGGAGCTGGCCGACTCGGTGATCCGCCTGGTCGACGGCAAGACGTCGACGCGGGCGGATCAGTTCGGGCCGCACGGCTTCACCTCCCTCGACGCGGCCCTGCGCTGGCTGGACGACGAGTCGAGCTTCATCACGGCCACCCTGCGCCACGCGGAAGGCGTGAACCAAGCGGCCGTACTGAACCTCCTCGGCGCCCTGTGCGACTACTGCCTGCTGCGCGGGGACCTCTACCGCCTGGGTGAGATCAGCGAGTTGACGCAGGCCGTCGACCAGGGCCTGCTGGTGCGCTCGGTGCAGTGGCGCACCGGTATCGCGGCCCGCCAGCTCGGCGAGCTGGACAAGGCCCACACCACCCTGTCGTCCGTGGTGAACCTCTACTTCGAGGCGCACCACGACGCGGGCGCGGCCCGGGCCCTGGGCTCCCTCGGCATCACCCTCCACCACCAGGGCAACCTCACCGAGGCGGCCGCCAAGCTCCAGGAGGCCATGGAGCTGCAGGCCTCCCCCGAGCTGGCGACGGACCGCGCGTGGACGATGCACGCGCTGGCCGCCGTGGAGCGCGACCGGGGCCATCTCGACCTCGCCCTGAACCTGCTCACCGAGGCCCTGGTCCTGCACCGCGCGGGCGAGTCCGTGCACGGCGAGGCGTGGGCCCACTTCCAGCTCGGCCAGCTGGGCCTGCGGATGGGCGACGTACCGTGCGCGGAACGGGAGTTGCGTGACGCGCTCGACCTGTACGGCCGTACGCGCGACGCCCGCGGCGAGGCCTGGGCCCTGACCCAGCTGGCCCGCGCCCGCCTCGTCGACGGCGACCCGTCCACCGCGGTCGACGGCCTGCGCCAGGCGGCCTCCCGGCACCGGGAGAACGAGGACGCGCGCGGCGAGGCATGGACGATCTACTACCTGGGCCAGTCCCTGGAGGAGACCGGCAACCTGGACCAGGCCGTCCGTGAACTGGAGCGCTCCCGCACGATGTTCTCGCGGATGCGGGACGTGTACGGGCTCGCCTGCGCCCGCCACCACTCGGCGCGCGTCACCCGAGACCAACGGGCCGCCCAGACCGGCTCCCTGCGCAACTCGGGCTTCGCGCGCCAGCTCCTGGTGGACGCGCGCGCCGACTTCCAGCGCATCGGCGTGGCCCACGGCGAGGCGTGGACCTGCCTGGAGCTGGCGGTGGTCGACGCCGGAAACGCCCGTACGCCGGGCGCCCTCGCCCTGTGCGACGAGGCGGCCGGCCTGTTCGCCTCGTACGGGGACCGGCGCGGCGAGGACTGGGCCAGGTTCCTGAGGTGCACCCTTCTGCCGTACGGCTCCCCGGGCGGCCTCGAAGTGGGCAGCGCCGTCGCCCAGGAGGAACTGGCGCAGCTCTCCCGCACCGGCCACCCGCTCCGCGACGGAAGGCTCGACGACTACGTGGAGGCGTACCAACTCTTGCTCGAACGGGGGGTCGACCTGGACGCGGGATGGCAGGCTTGGCGCCTGGGAATGGTGCCGAGCCGGCATGCCCGGGAGGTCATGGGGGTGACGGTGACCGCGGCGCGCTAGCACGGTGGGGATGTTCGGGTACGAGGGGGACTTCGGTGTCGTTCGTCGGGCGCACGCGCGAACTCGCCGCGGCACGGCGGGAGTTGGAGACCAAGCGGCTCCTGGTGGTGAGCGGCGGACCCGACTCCGACCGGTCCGCCTTTCTCGACGCGGTGGCACGAGAGGTCGCGGACGAGGCGGGACTTCCGGTGCACCGATTACGGGTGGCGGACGCCGGGGAGCGGTCGGGGGAGGCCGGGCGGACGCCGGGCGAGGTGGCGGACACGGTCGTCGAGGCCTGCCGGGGCGTGTTCGCCGTACATCCCTGTGTCGTGGTGGTGGACGGAGTCCCCGCGGGGACGGCCGACGGAATCCCCACCGGGACGGCTGACGGGTCCCTTCTCTCCGACCTGATCAACGCCTTCGCCGGGTCGGAGTCCTTCCTTCTGGTGGGCTCGACGGACGCCCGGGAGGGCACCACTCCACCGTTGGCCCACGCCCCCGACGACCACACGGTCCTCCTCGAACGGGCCGTCACCGCCCACCGCAGGGGCCGCCTCGGCGAGGCCGAGCAGCGCCTCTCCGCCCTCCCTTCAGACCGGTGCGCCGACGGCTGGGTGCTGCTCACCCGGGCCGCCGTCCACTGCGACCGGGGTGATCCGCGGGCGGCCGGACCGCTGCTGAGGCGGGCCGTGGAGGCCCACCAGGTCGCGGGCGACCGGCGCGGCGAGGCGTGGGCGGTCTTCCTGTACGGGCGGATGTGCCTGTTGCGCGGCCGGGCCGAGGACGCGCGGAGGCTGCTGGGCGCCGCGCGGGAGACGTTCCGGGCGATCAGTGAGGCCCGGGGTGTGGCGTGGGCAAGCGGCGAACTCGCGCGGCCGGCCGCTCGGTCGGGCGCCCCGGCCCCGGACGCCCTCGCCGAGGCGCGTCGGCTGCACGCGCGCGCGGGCGACCGGCGCGGCGCCGCCTGGGCGCACCTGTGGTGGACCGTGGCAAAGGCGGACGAGCCCGGCTTTCCCTGGCAGGAGGAGTTCACGGACGTCCTGCGCCGCTTCCATGAGGTCTCCGACCGGCTCGGGACGGCATGGACACTGCACCACCACGCGCTGACCCTGGCTCGTACGGACGGGACGGACGGCGTGGATCGAACGGGCGGGACGGATGAGCGTCGGCGTGAGGCGGACCGGCTGTTCGAGGGGGCCTTGTCGCTCTTCGAAGAGGCGGACTGCCCGCACGGGCGGGCCTGGACCATGCTCGAGTACGCGCTCCGCTCCCCCGCCCACCGCTTCCTGAACGGCGAGTGGGCGGCGGAGATCCGCCATGTGTTCCATGGGATCGGCGACGAGGCGGGCGAGGCCTGGGTGGACCTCGCCGAAGCCGGACGGTACCCGGGTGGCGAGCCACCGTACGAACTGGCCTGCCGCTACCCCGCCGCCCTGCTGGACACGCTCGGGTGGACCGAGGCCGGCGATCCGCTGATCCCGCGCGCGGCCCGTGACACCCAGCCCGAACCGCGTCCCGGCTTCCCGCGCCCCGGTGACCGCGACCGCCCGGACGACTTCCGGGCCCACGTCCGGCTGACCCTTCTCGACGACATACCCGTCCCGGACGTGCCCGCCCGTATCGCCCTCCAGGTCGTACCCGGGCCGGGGCACCCCTGGTCCACCGTCCCGCTCCCCCCGCTCACGGCCCGCGCGGCCTCCCTCGGCCACGCGGAGATCGACCCCCCACACGGCGTCCCCGCCGACGGAGCGGAGTTCCGCTTCACCCCGCACCGCCCCGGCTCGCACCGGCTGCGCTTCACCGTCGAGGACCCGGCCACCGGGACCGTCCTCCAGCGGGTCGAGGCCGAGATCGACGTGGTCCCGTCCGATCCGGGGCCGCACCGGCCCACCGCGGCCACTCCCGCGCCCCGCCCCGCGTCCGCGCGGAGGGCCTGAGCCCGATGGCCCGCGAACTTCTCAGCCAGGTCGTCCAGGACCCCAGCCGCGGCTTCACCCGCCACCCGGCCCCCACCGTCCGTCACCCGGACCTGGTCCTCGCTCTCGACGCCCACGCCGACGACCACATCCGGGCCCGGGTGTACGGCCCGGCCGTGCCCCCGTCCGCGACAGAGCACGCCCTGAGGCTGAATGTGAAGCCGGCCGCCGTCACCGCCGCCGCGGCGCATCTGCGGGCGCTGTGGAAACGGGAACTGGTCGACTTCCAGCCCGTGGACGAGCGTGGGATCCCGGTCGGGGGCCGCCCTCACTTCCCGTACGCCACCTGCCCGGATCTCACCGCCGAACCCCGGGAGGAACTGCGCGGGATCCTCGACGAGCTCGCCCGCCAGGGCTCCCACCTGCTGTACGGGGAGCTGCTCGGCGACGGCGGCCGGGGCACCCGGCGCTTCGGCGAGATCCTGACCGGCGCGCTGAGCCGCGAGGAGCCGTTGCGCATCCGCGTCGACTCCGACCTGTTCCTGCCCTGGCCGATGCTCGCGCTGCCCGAGGACACCGCGAACGGGCCCGGTGGCCCCGGCAGCGACACCTTCCGCCGTTTCCTCGGCTACCGGCACCAGATCGAGCAGACCGGCGGCCACCACCCGCGCTTCCCGGTACCCGCCGACGACGAGCACGCCGGGCTGCCGCCCTCGTCACCGGTGGTGAGCCTGAACCACGACAAGGGCATCGACCCGCAGGGCGTCACCCTGGCCGCCGAGGTCGAAAGCGCCCTCGCCACCGGCACCGTCCGCGTCGAACGCGCCCTGCGCGACGAGCTGCTGCGCGCCCTGCGCTCCGACGGGCTCGACGAGCAGCTGATGTACTTCTGGTGCCACGGGCACTTCAGACCCGTCGCCGACGACAGGGCCCCGCTGTTCGTCCTGCGGCTGAGCGACGGCAAGGACATCGACGTCCCTGCGGTCCTCGCCGAGCGCGGCCCCGCCGACCCTCTGCTCGCGCAGCGCCCCTTGGTGTTCCTCAACGCCGGTTACGCCGGGCTGCCCGCCACCGCCGAGCCGGCGCGCCTGGGCGGCGCGCTCATCGAGGCGGGCGCGGGCGGGGTGCTGGCGCCGCAGATCGAGATGCCGCAGCTGTTCGCCGCCGAGTACGCCCACGCCTACGTCACCCGCTATCTCGGCGGGCGGGAGACCGCGGGCGGGATCGTCCACGGGCTCGCCCGGCACTTCGCCGACGCGTGGAGCAACCCGCTCGGCCTCGCGTACGCCCTGCAGTGCGGCATGGACAACAGGCTGGAGCGGGCCACGGTGTGACCGCGCCGACGGCCGCCCCAGCGTACGGAGGGACCCCTGCGTACGAAAGGACGGTGCCGAGGGTGAGGGTGCGCACTCCGGCCACCCGTGGCCGGAGTCCGCACACCAGGCTCAGCCCTTCGCGGGCGAGGCCTTCCCGCCGGGGCCGCTCCCCTTGCCGGAGGCCGCCGCGGCGCCCTTCCCGGGCCGCTCCGGGTCCTCCTCGAAGGTGACCTTCCCCATGTGCCGGTTCATGGACTTCATCAGGCCCCACACCGCCAGGGCCAACGCCGCGAAGACGATGAAACCGAGGACGCCGGGGGTGACCTTGTTCTCGTCGACCTCCTTGGCGAGGGGAACGAGGTGCGTCAGTGCCAGGCTTGCGCTCATATCAGGCATTGTCGCGGATGCCCGCGAAGAGGTCGTCCTCGGGGAGGGAGGTGTCGACCAAAGAGGTGGCGAGCTCGTACTCCTCGGTCGGCCAGACCTCCTTCTGGATCTCCATGGGGACCTTGAACCAGCCGCCGTCGGGGTCGATCTGCGTGGCGTGCGCGATCAGCGCCTTGTCACGGATCTCGAAGAAGTCCGCGCACGGAACGTGCGTGGTCAGCGTGCGCTCGGTGCGCTCGAACTCGCTCCACCGCTTCAGCCAGTCCCCGTACGGCGACTCCAGACCGCGCTCCAGCAGCGCGTTGTGCAGCGCCTCGGTGCGCGGGCGGTTGAAGCCCTGGTTGTAGTAGAGCTTCTGCGGCTGGAACGCTGGGCCGTACTCGGACTCCGGGTACTTCTCGGTGTCCGTCGCCCCCTCGAACGCCACCATCGAGATCTTGTGGGTCATGATGTGGTCGGGGTGCGGATAACCACCGTTCTCGTCGTACGTGGTGATCACCTGCGGACGGAACGAGCGGATCTGCCTGACCAGCTCTCCGGCCGCCTTGTCCACGTCCTCGAGCGCGAAGCAGCCCTCGGGCAGCGGCGGCAGCGGGTCACCCTCCGGAAGGCCGGAGTCCACGAATCCGAGCCACTCCTGCTTGATGCCGAGGATCTCGCGGGCCTCGTCCATCTCCTTCTTGCGTACCTCGTGGATGTGCTCCTCGATGTACTGGTCGCCCTGGAGCTTCGGGTTGAGGATGGAGCCGCGCTCCCCGCCCGTGCAGGTCACGACCAGCACGTCCACCCCCTCGGACACGTACTTCGCCATGGTGGCCGCGCCCTTGCTCGACTCGTCGTCGGGGTGGGCGTGCACGGCCATCAGTCGCAGCTGGTCAGTCAAGACTCGATCCTCAGTAAGTCGGCCGTGAGGCCAGTCGGCAAGTCGGCGCCCGGCGTGTTTCGGCGTCATGGGCGGCTTCTATAGTGACGGAATCGGGGGACGAATAATTCCGGGACCCCGTCCCCGAGAGGACGATCATGAGCACGGCGAGCACACAGCTGCCCGAGGGCCGGTACGGCCGCTCCGAGGACGAGCGCGCGGACCGGAAACTCAAGGTCATCGGCACTGTGCTGGGCGTGGCCCTGCTCGCCCTGATGGGCTGGTTCGCGTACTACTACGTCTTCTCGAACAAGATCAGCGCCGAGGTGATCACCTTCAAGGCCGTCTCGGACAACGCGGTCGAGGTGCATCTGGAGGTGCGCAAGGACGCGGGCGCCCACGGCTACTGCACACTGCGCTCGCAGGCCGACGACGGCAGCGAGGTGGGCCGCGCGGACTTCCGTTTCGACCAGGACTCCTCCCGTATCGACAAGGTCGTCACGCTCCGTACCACTTCCCGCGGCGGCACGGCGGAGCTGCTCGGCTGCCACGCCGACTGACACCACCCGCTGTAGTACCCCTTGCACCGCCCGCCGCCTCCGGCACCACCCGTGGTACCTACGCGCTGACCTGCGTTGACGTAATTCTGATGTCTTATGTCCTCCCCCTTCTGCCTGGGAATTGTTAGGCTCGTGGTTTCGCCCACCCGTGAAAGCACATTCTTCTGGGTAGGGCGATGCTTTGTATTCCCAGTACCTACGAGGAGCACCTGTGACCCAGACCAGCGAGAACGTCACCTGGCTGACCCAGGAGGCGTACAACCAGCTCAGGGCCGAGCTGGACTACCTGTCTGGTCCTGCGCGCACGGAGATCGCCGGCAAGATCGCGGCCGCGCGCGAGGAAGGCGACCTGCGCGAGAACGGCGGGTACCACGCGGCCAAGGAAGAGCAGGGCAAGCAGGAGCTCCGTGTGCGCCAGCTGACCCAGCTCCTGGAGAACGCCAAGGTGGGCGAGGCTCCCGCGGCGGACGGCATGGTCGCCCCCGGCATGGTCGTCACCATCGCCTTCGACGGCGACGAGGACGACACGCTGGACTTCCTGCTCGCCTCGCGCGAGTACGCCAGCGCCGACATCGAGACCTACTCGCCCCAGTCCCCCCTGGGCTCCGGCGTGAACGGCAAGAAGATCGGCGAGGACGCCCAGTACGAGCTGCCCAACGGCAAGCTCGCCTCGGTGAAGATCCTCAAGGCCGAGCCCTACAAGGGCTGAGCCGGGACCGACCACAGCGACGATGCCCCCGGCCACGCCGGGGGCATCGTCACACCCGCGTCACCACCGTCAGGCGTGCCGCGCCCCGTCCACAGCGTGTGGAACTTGAGACTTGTCACCATGCGCATCGACTACGACCCCGAGGCCATGGGCGGGGCTGCCTTCTACAGGTTCATGACGTCGGTTGTCATCCCTCGTCCGATCGCGTGGATCTCCACCGTCACGTCGGACGGCTCCACCGAGAACCTCGCCCCGCACTCCTTCTTCAGCATCGCCAGTACCGACCCGCCGATCGTGCAGTTCACCTCGATCGGCCGCAAGGATTCCCTGCGCAATGTCGAGGACACCGGGGAGTTCGTCGTCAACTTCTCCTCCGAACCGCTGCTGGAGCTGATCAACTCGACTGCCACCGACTTCCCCCGGACGGTGAGCGAATTCGACGTCGCGGGAATCGACCGCGAACCAAGCCTCCATGTACGGCCGCCCAGGGTGGCGGCCTCCCCCGTCGTCCTGGAGTGCCGTTCGCACACCACCCTGCGGATGGGCAACTCCACCCTCGTCTTCGGACGGGTGCTCCACGCCGCAGTGAACGAGGAGTACATCGTCGACGACCGGCCCAGCTCCGAACGTCTGCGTCCGCTCACCAAGCTCGGCGGCCACGAGTGGGGCACCCTGGGCGCGGTCGTGCACCTGCGCCGCATCCCCTACGAGGAGCCACAGCCCGGGTAGCCGAGCGGCCGACTGTCGAGAGCGCGTTCCGCGAGCGACCCTGAAGAGGGGAGGCGGGCCGACTTCTTGGAGTGATCACGTCGTGAACACCATGCACGCCGTACGGGCCCACAGTCGTGGCGGACCCGAGCAGCTCGTGTACGAGATGGCGCCGCGTCCGCGGCCTGCACCGGGCGAGGTGCTCGTCGCCGTTCGGGCGGCTTCCATCACCTCGGACGAGCTCACCTGGGACGCCACCTGGACCGACCGCCTCGACGCGACAGGCAAGGACCGCACCCCCATCGTCCCCTCTCATGAGGTGTCCGGGGTCGTGTCCGAGCTCGGTCCCGGGGTCACCGCTGTGGCCGTGGGGGACGAGGTCTACGGGCTCATCCCGTTCACACGTGACGGTGCGGCCGCCGAGTACGTCAGCGTGCCGGTCGATGTTCTGGCGGCCAAACCGGCAGGGCTGGAACACGACAAGGCGGCGGCTGTTCCACTGGCGGCGCTCACCGCCTGGCAGGCGCTGGTGGACCACGCCGCTGTGAAGGCCGGACAGCATGTCCTGATCCTGGGCGGGGCGGGGGGCGTCGGCTCGTTCGCCGTACAGATAGCCTCCGCCCTCGGCCTACAGGTCACCGCGACGGCGGCCGCACAGGACAGTGCCTTCGTGACCGGCCTCGGCGCCCAACAGGTCCTGGACTACGCGGGCACCCGCTTCGAGGACCACGTCAACGACGTCGATGCCGTTCTGGACCTGGTGGGGGGCGAGACGCAGACACGGTCCTGGACCGTCCTGCGGCCAGGCGGTGTCCTCGTCAGCATCGTGTCGCCGCCAGATCCGAGGAAGGCAGCCGAGCACGGTGCCCGCGGCGCGTTCTTCATCGTCGAGCCGAACCACGACGAGCTGGATGCGATCACCCGGCTCATCGAGAACGGCCGACTCGCCCCGGTCGTGGACCGCGTCGTCGCACTGACCGAGACGCGCAACGCGTATGAGGCGCTGCGCAGGAAGCATCGGCGGGGAAAAGTCGTCATCCATGTCCCGGCGATGAACTGAAGGGGACCGAGCCTCCCCGGGAAGTGCCGAGGCACTGGCCGAAAGGCCGCCGCAGCGGCTTCATCGGGCCGGGCCGAGTACCTCGTCGGCGCTGCGGGGCTCGGTGCGCGGCTGCTGGTTGAGTCGGTGACGCTCGATGGAGGAGTGGCGGTAGACCTCCTTGCGGGCCCGCATGATGTTGCCCAGGGGCGCGTGCTCGGCGGTGACCCGCCAGGGCGTGAAGGACAGCGCGTCCATCTTCTCCAGGTTTTCCGGGCCGGAGATGTCCTGCTGCGGCAGCCGCAGTCTGGCCACGGTGACGGACGGCGAGAGCTGCTCGGGCCACTCCACGGTGGTGTCCTCCACCGGCATCCGCTCCAGGTCGGTGCAGAGTTGGACCTGGATGTCGAAGGCGTAGGGCCGCTCCTGCAGCTCGGCTTGCAGGGCCGGTCGGAAGACCTCCTGCGCGGAGGTCGGGTCGATGGTGCGCCGGACCACCGCGGCGGCGCAGGACGGATCGGGGGTGATGCGCACCTTGGCGATGTAGTCCCCGTGCCGGACCGCGCCCATCGTCCAGTAACTCGACAGCAGCAGGTTTGCCGGAGGGGTCTTCGACAGCCGCAGGAAGGCCAGGAACTCGTCCCACGCCCAGTTGTCCTGGTCCAGCGTTCCCTTGCCGGTCACGAACTCGGTGAAGAAGCGATGCGCGCCGGGTCGGCCCTGGGAGAAGTAGGCCGGCGCGTTCAGGAACAGTTCCTGGATGAACAGGTAGTGCTCGACCGTGTTGCAGAAGAAGATCGGCCCGTTGATGTTGGCGTAGTCGAACGTGCCAGTGTCCGGTTCGTCTTCCAGCAGGGTCGGGCCGGGGACGTCGAACATCTTCAGCGCCAGTCCGGTGGCGGCGCCCAGTCGCGCGTCGGCTCCGGCGTGCGGCGAGCCGTTGGAGAAGCGGATGAGCGCATCGTGGGTTCCCGGAGTCGCGTAGATGCCTTGGGCGTACTCGGGCGCAAGCCCGTCCAGGATCTCCACTTCCCCCCGGACCAGCCCGTAGCCCTTGGCGTGGGCGTCGCGGAGGGCCCGGCCGGTGCCACCGGCCTCGACCGACTCGGCGATGTAGCTCTCGGTCTTTTCGATCACCGTCTGCACGTTCTGGTCGAAGTGCGGGTCGTCGTCTTCGACGTCCGGCGTGTAGCGGACGAACTGTGCTGCCATGACGTCGACCTCTTCTCGAAGACCGTGGTGGGGCCTCAGGGGGGAGGAACTGCCCTCAGTCCTCCAGTTCGGCGAGCCAGCGCAGGGCGCGCAGACCCGGCACGAAGCAGTACTCACCGCCCCGGGTCACCACGAAGCTGGGCAGGTTCTGCAGGCGGCGCCGGACCGGCTTCTCCGGGATGGTGACGCTGCCGGTTCCGCCGTGATGCCCGGCCACCGGGTCCTTCTCGCCGGGGTAGCCGATGAAGTTGCCGTCGTTGACCCACTCGGCCTTGATGAACTCAAACTGCCGTTCAAGGTGTGCTCCGAGGAAGACTCCGACCAGACCCCGGTCGGCGCCGTCGTCCTCCAGCACGCCCTCTGGTAGCGGCGGGCCGTAGGTGGTGCCGCGGCGGATGAGGCGGTGCATCCGTGCGTCGCCGATGATGGTGGAATCGCGGGGGTTGGTGCGCCGGATGTGCGCACCGGCGGGGCACCGGTAGCCGCGATCGTCGTTCTCCCGGTACAGGAAATTGTTGATGCGGTGCGGATCGGCCGCCAGCTCCGGATCATCGTGCTCCGGCGCCAGCGTCAGCGGCGCCCCGCTGGGCCAGCGTCCGACCATCTTCGCCGCCAGGAGTGCCTCCTCCTCGGCACCGGAGCTGTTCGCGCGCAGGTACCGGCGCCAGGCCGCCACGTTGGTGTGGACCTTGCGCACAGCCGCGTAGGTCCCGTTGCGCCCCAGCACATCGGGGCTGGGCATGGGCGGCAGGTTGCCGGTCTCGTCGGGGTAGCCGAGGATGAACTCGCCCGCCTTGATGGGGGCTTCCTGCGGGTTCGAGCCGGGCAGTCCGACGCCCTCGATGTTCGGATGGCTGATGCCGTCACGGAAGCCGAAGGTGGTGCGCCCGGTCGGGAGCTGGTGGACCTCCTGCTGCCAGATCACCTGGACACCGGGCGTGTCCTCGTAGGCGACGCGGGCCCGCTCCAGCTCCTTGTCCAGCTGCGCCGTATCTGAGGAGAGTGCGCTCAACGCGATATGGATGTCGCCCGTTCCGAACGGTGCCTCCCAGTGGGCCGGGGCGCTCTCGCCCACGTCACCGATCAACTCCGCCCGAGCGGCCATGCCCTCACGAAACGCCCGCGGAAAGCTGTCCAGCGACTCCTGAGGCACGCCCAGGGCCTCCAGTCCCTGGTAGGTGAACGCCAGGGCCACCCAGGCATCCTGGCTCCGGTCCACGCCGGGCAGACCACCCGCGGTGACCGGGAGCAGCCGCCGCAGCAGGGCTCGCCCGGCATGGCGGTCGTCGACGCGCAGGAAGACGAACTTTCCCTCGTACGGCACGGGCCGTGGACGCAGTGCCCCGCTCTGGACGTCGTCGATCTCCACGCCCACGCCGGCCGCACTGCTGCTTGCCGTTGCATTCATGCTTGCTTGTGCCTCCACATCGGCGTCTGCCCGGGCAGCCCCGCAGTGCCGACCCGCGCCCGCTGACGCGGTCCACAGATGTGGGGTCGGCTCCGAGGGTTGGTTGTGTTCGGGTTCTATGCGGAGGCTTCCTCCAGCAGCTTCTGGAAGGCCGGCGTGGCCAGCAACTCGGCGTTCGCCGGGTTGTCCAGCGCCGCCCGGAACTCAGCGGTGTCCAGCACCGCCTCGAACGCCTCCTCCACGCGCTGGTCCTTCCAGATCTGCTGAACGGTCAGATCGGGGTACGAGCTGACGAAGACGCCCGCAGGGGCCTGGTGGGCGACGAACCAGTCCTTCACCCCTGGGTCAGCGACGCCGGGGAACCCTTCGCTGTGCGAGAAGACCTTGTCGAAGTTCGCCCCGATCACCGTCTGGGCGAAGTCGTCGATGTAGGTGTCCCAGGTGCCGTCGAAGACACTGGCGAACATGAACCGGGTGTCGTTGTCGAAGATCACGTGCCGTGCGTCGTGCAGGGTGCCGATCTGGTGCAGCGCCGCACGGGATTTCGCATCAGCCGACCCGCTGGCGAGCATGGCGAGATCCTCACGCAACGCATCAGCATGGCCCGGCTTGATCTTGGTAATGACAGTGAACTCGCCACAGACCCCGTCCGACCTGCCCGGGCGCTCGGGGTGAGCCGATGGGGTGGCACCTGTCGTCGCGGTCATCGTGAGATTCTCCTGCCACGGATAGGTCTGAGGGTCGCCAGGCGCTCGGATATGAGGCGCCATCGCCCTCACGTCCAATCCTTACTCCACGCGCACCGCCTCGCACCCTCGACCATGGGTGTCCGTCGTCCAGCGCCAGGGCGACACGTGATCGGCGTCTCCCTCCGGGGGTAAGGCAAGCCGCCTCGGGTACCGACTTGCCGTCCAGTTCCGAGAAGGCGGCAATGCGGGCGGTCGGCCGACCAAGGCCAGGGTGCCCGAGTCCTGAGGAGCTCCCGAGTCCTGAGGAGCTCCCGAGGACAGATCCTGAAAGGCGCAGGAAGATGGAACGGGAACTTGCCGAGTCGGTCGTCGTCACGTTCCCGGGCAGCCGCTTTCCCAGGGCCGTGCCGAGGAGTTCGGCGTTCACAGGGACCACTTCCGGGACGGCTGCGCCCCCGGCCCAGGACCCCCAGCAGTTCCGGCGCAGGTCCACGACAGTCCCACAGCCGGCCGCACAGGTAGCCGGGTCACCCACTCGCACCAAGCCTTGCTCAACTCGATCGCCGCCCTGCCCCATCCACCAGGAGGTAATCATGGGCAAAGTTCTCGGTGACGTGCTGGGTCTTGCGGCCGGCGTCGCGATCAGTCCGCTCCCGATCATCGCCATCATCCTCATACTCGCCACGCCTCGGGGGCGTCTCAACGGCCCCCTCTTCACCGTCGGCTGGATCCTGGGGCTCTCGGCACTGGGCGCGGTGATGCTGGCAATCGCTTCCCCCGCAAATGCCTCCGCCCACAATCACCCGGCCACCTGGGTGGGAGCCCTCAAGCTCGCGCTGGGCGTGCTCCTCGTCCTCTTCGGCGCCCGGCTGTGGCACCGGCGGCCGAAGGATGCCTCACAAGCCCAGCTGCCGAAGTGGATGGGCGCGATCGACCGCCTCACGCCGGTCAAGATCTTCGGACTCGGCCTGGCCTTGGCCGCGCTCAACGCCAAGAACGCCCCGCTGACCATCGCCGCGGCCGCCTCCATCGGCTCAGCCGGACTGCCGGTCGGGCAAGAGATCGCCTCGCTGGCGATCTTCGTCCTGATCGCCACCCTCGGCCTGCTGGCCCCACTGGGAGTCTTCCTGCTCGGAGGAGAGCGAGCCAGAACCACGCTCGGCAACTGGAAGGACTGGGCAGCCCAGCACAATGTCGCCGTGATGGGAGTCCTGTTCTTCGTTCTCGGGCTGAAGCTGCTCGGAGACGGCATCTCCATCCTCACCTCCTGACAGGCAACGAGAGAGGCCCCGGCGTCTGCCAGGGCCTCTGGTCCATCTTTGCTCGGTCAGGCTGCGCCTAGTCGGCGGCCATGCAGGGGGCGCAGTGAAGAAGCGTGATCAAGCGTCTGCGCGACGGTACTTGCGTACCGCGAGCGTTCGGAACACCACGACGATCAGCACGGACCACAGCAACGATGCCCACACCGGGTGCTGCATGGGCCAGGCGTCCGGCACCGGATAGCCCGCCGGGAGGTTGCCGAAGAGATGCCGGCAGGCCTGCACGGTGGCGCTGAACGGGTTCCAGTTCGCGATGGTCCGCAAGAACGACGGCATGTTCTCCGACGGCACGAACGCGTTCGAGATGAACGTCAGCGGGAACAGCCAGATCAGGCCGCCGGAGGTGGCCGCCTCGGGGGTGCGTACGGACAGGCCGATCAGCGCGCCGATCCACGAGAACGCGTAGCCGAGCAGGAGCAGCAGGCCGAATCCGGCCAGCACCTTGCCGAAGTTCTCGTGCGTGCGCCAGCCGACCAGGACGGCTACGACCGCGAGGACCATCAGGGTGAGGGCCGTCTGCACCAGGTCGGCGAGGGTCCGGCCGGTCAGGACCGCGCCGCGCGCCATGGGCAGCGAGCGGAAGCGGTCGATGAGGCCCTTGTGCATGTCGTCGGCGATGCCCGCTCCGGCGCCCGCGGTGGCGAAGGTGACGGTCTGCGCGAAGATGCCCGCCATCAGGAACTCGCGGTATCCGGACGGGCTGAGGCCCGCACCCGGGACGTTGATCGAACCGCCGAACACATAGCTGAACAGCACCACGAACATAATGGGCTGGATCAGCCCAAAAATGACCATCTCGGGAATCCGGGTCATGCGGATCACATTCCGCCGGGCGATGACCAGGGAGTCGCGCACGGACTGGATGACGGCGCCCTGGGGGGCCGTCGCGGGGACGGCGTCTGTCACGGCACTCACTTCGTGGCCTCCGTCTGCGCGGTTTCCGTCTGCGCGGTTTCGTCCTTCGCCGGGTCCTTCTTCGCGGGGTCCTTCGGCTTGCGGCCCCTCGCGTCCCCCGCCGCCCCGCTCTCCTCGTCCTTCACCTCGGCGACATGCCCGGTCAGGGAGAGGAAGACGTCGTCGAGCGTGGGCCTGCGCAGCCCGATGTCGTCGATCTCGATGCCGCGGGAGTCCAGCTCGCGGATGACCTCCGCGAGGAGCTTCGCGCCGCCGGTGACGGGCACGGTGAGCTTGCGGGTGTGCTCCTCGACGGTCGCCTCGCCCTTGCCGAAGCCGCGAAGCACCTCCGAGGCCGTCGCTATGTGCTCACGCTCGTGCACGACGACCTCGACGCGCTCGCCGCCTGTCTGTGCCTTGAGCTGGTCTGCGGTGCCACGGGCGATCACACGGCCGTGGTCGACCACACAGATGTCGTGCGCGAGGTGGTCGGCCTCTTCCAGATACTGCGTGGTCAGCAGCAGGGTCGTACCGCCGGAGACCAGCTGCTTGATGACCTCCCACAGCTGCTGCCGGTTGCGCGGGTCGAGGCCGGTCGTCGGCTCGTCCATGAACATCACCGGCGGTGAGACGACCAGCGCGGCGGCCAGGTCGAGCCGGCGGCGCATACCGCCCGAGTACGTCTTCGCGGGGCGGTCGGCGGCCTCCGTCAGGTTGAACTGCTCGAGGAGCTCGGCCGCGCGGACCTTCGCGGCCTTCGCCCTCATCTGGTAGAGCTGGCCGACCATCCGGAGGTTCTCGCGGCCGGTCAGGTACTCGTCGACGGCCGCGAACTGTCCGGAGAGGCCGACCCTGCGCCGCACCGCGTCGGGGTGCTTGAGCACGTCGACGCCCGCGACGACCGCCTTGCCGTTGTCGGGGCGCAGGAGGGTCGTCAGACAGCGGACGGCGGTCGTCTTGCCCGCGCCGTTCGGTCCCAGCAGGCCCAGGACGGTGCCTTCCGGGACATCGAGATCGACGCCGTCCAGAGCCCTTACGTCACCGAAGGTCTTCACCAGGCCTTCGGCATAGATGGCGCCTGGCATGTGAGTTCTCCACGTCGTTGGGGAATTTTCACGGTAACTTCTTACCTTTGCCCGTCTCGTCCCGCCCCACAGACTGCGACGAGCGCAGCGAGAGGCCGGGCGGGGACCGGGCGCGACACACACCATAACGCGATGTATCGCGTTACTCAACAGATTCTTCCAAGCCTCGAGGACAGGGGTCCTGACCTCGAACGATGAATGTCAGTCGATCATTCGATGACCGTGTAGCCGGCCTCGCGCAGGGCGCGGCCGACCTCGGCGCAGTGCTCCGGACCCTTCGTCTCCAGGTGCAGCTCGACCTCCACCTCCGTGAGCCCGAGCCGGGGATCGGTCCGTACGTGACTCACATCGAGGACGTTAGCGTCCGCCACTGACAACACCCCGAGAAGTGTGGCCAGAGCACCGGGACGGTCCGTCAGCCGAAGCGTGACCGCGAGGTAGCGACCGCTCGCTGCCATGCCGTGGCGCAGGATGCGCTGCATCAGCAGCGGGTCCACATTGCCGCCCGACAGCAGCGCGACGACCGGGCCCTCGAAGGTCCCGGGCTCGCTCAGCAACGCCGCGACGGGGCTCGCGCCCGCCGGTTCGACGACCAGCTTGGCCCGCTCCAGACAGAGCAGCAACGCGCTCGACAGGTGGCTCTCCGACACCGTGCGGACCTCGTCCACCAGCTCCTCGACGATCCGGAACGGCACATCGCCGGGCCGTCCGACCTTGATGCCGTCGGCCATCGTCGCCGGGTTGTCGACCGACACCGGGCGCCCGGCGGCCAGCGAGGGCGGATACGCTGCCGCGCCCGCCGCCTGCACGCCGATGATCCGTACATCGGGGCGCAGCGCCTTCACCGCGACCGCGATACCCGCGGCCAGCCCCCCGCCGCCGATCCCGACGACGATCGTGCGCACCTCCGGGCACTGCTCCAGGATCTCCAGGCCGACCGTGCCCTGACCCGCGATGATGTCGGGGTGGTCGAAGGGGTGGATGAACACCGCGCCCGTCTCGGCCGCGTACTCCTGGGCGGCGGCCAGCGTCTCGTCGACCACCTGACCGTGCAGCCTCACCTCGGCGCCGTAGTCGCGGGTGGCCGCGACCTTCGGCAGCGGGGCGCCGGTCGGCATGAAGACCGTGGAGCGCACGCCGAGCAGCGAGGAGGCGAGGGCGACGCCCTGCGCGTGGTTGCCCGCACTGGCCGCGACCACACCCGCGGCGCGCTCCTCCGGAAGCAGCCCCGCGATCCGCACATACGCGCCACGCAGCTTGAACGAGCCGGTGCGCTGGAGGTTCTCACACTTGAAGTGCACCGGGGCGCCCACCAGCTGGGACAGGTACCTGCTGCCCTCCATCGCGGTCATCCGCGCCACGCCCGTGAGCATCTTCTGGGCGCCTCGTACGTCGTCCAGAGTCACCCTGGGCAAGGAGTCGGCCGTGCTGTAGCTCATGACCACCAGTCTCGCAGTTCACACCCGAGGACTCCTGGTGTGACCACGGGCCGAGACCGGTTTTACTCAGCGTCGGTACGACCCGCGTCCGAGCCGCGTACCCTTTCCCCCAACCCAGCTCCCCACGCATGAATTGAGCCCCCGGCCATGCCCACAACACCAGAGATGTCGATGGACATGACGACCGTCGGTGACACCGGTCTTCTCGACACGCTTCAGCACGAGGTCGCATTGTTCGCGCGCCGTGCCGAACAGACCCGGCTCGGTGGGGTGGGGCAGGTCCGCAACTCCATGGACCGCGCCGCATACCTGCTGCTCAACCGCCTCGACAAGGAAGGTCCGATGGGCGTCAAGGCGCTCGCCGCGAGCATGGGCATCGACTCCTCGACGGTCACCCGGCAGGTGGCCCCGCTGGTCGACACCGGTCTCGTCAAGCGGACCTCGCACCCCGAGGACGGACGCGCCGTGGTGCTCCAGCTGTCGCCGCGCGGGCAGTCCCGCCTCGACGAAGTGCGCTCCTCCAGGCGCCAGTTGATGGCCGAGCTGACCCACGACTGGGCGCCGGAGGAGCGCGAGGCCTTCTGCTCGCTCCTCACTCGCTTCAACAGCGCTCTCTCGTCCCGGATGGCCACGACAGGGGGCACGGCGGGGGAACAGCCGGCTTCCTGAGCCTCCCGCCGCCTTCTTGAGCCTTCACACGTGTGTGCCCGCCGGACTCTTGACCGCGGGGCCGCGTCTGGCCTCATATGAGACCGGGTCCTTGTCGCACACGGTGCGGCCCGTCGTACACGGCCGGGCCCTTGGTTCCGTCAGGGTCGTCCTCGGGCGGGAGGCGTGGTGCGAGAACGGCGTGCGTTCCAAAGCGCCCGCCGGGCCCGGGAGTTCGAGGCGTTCGTCGCGGGCGCGGCAGGGCGGCTGCTGCATGCCGCCACACTGCTCACGGCGGAGCCGCCGAACGCCAATCCGCGCGCGCGGCGCCTGCTGACGCTGGCACTCGCCCACACGTACGCCTCCTGGGACCGGCTGCGCGGTGAGGACCCGTACGACCGGGCCCGCCAGCAGCTGGCCGTCCGCTTCGCGCGTGGGGCGTGGCACCAGTACGGGGCTCTGGGACGCTCCCGCCCATCCCCATCCCCATCCCCATCCGGCTCCGGCCCGGGCTCCGTGGCCGTCCTGGCCCGCCTGACGCCCCAGGAGCGGCTGATCCTGGTCCTGAGGATGTACGAGGGGGTCGCCGAGGAACAGACTGCGGCCCTGCTCGGGCTCCCCGTGGAACGGGTCCGGGCGATCTGTGCCCGGGCGATGACGACACTGCTGCACCCACCGCGCGGACCGGCACCGACCATGGCGAAGGTGGTGCCGTCATGAAGCACGGTGGTGTGGTCATGAAGCACGGTGGTGTGGTCGTGAGGCTGGTGATGCGGTCGTGAACCTGCCCGAGCGCGAGGCGAACGTACGGCGGCTGCTGGAGCAGAAGCAGCCCCCCGTGCCGCCCGACCTGTACGCGGACGTCGTGCGCCGCGGGAGCCGGATGCTGCGCCGCAGGACGCTGGCCCGGCGGGTGATGTGGCTGCTGCTGTTCGCCGCGACCGTCGCCTTCGTGGTGTGGGCGTCGATGGCCCGTCCCTGGGTGGAGCCGCCTTCGCAGACGACCCCACCGCTGACGGGCTGGTGACCCCGAGGGGCCGGTGGTGGGTTTAGCCGAGGGCCTGCTGCAGGTCCTGGAGCAGGTCGTCGACGTTCTCGATGCCTACGGAGAGGCGGACGAGGTCGGCGGGGACCTCCAGGGCCGAACCGGCGGCGGACGCGTGCGTCATGCGCCCGGGGTGCTCGATCAGGGACTCCACGCCGCCCAGGGACTCACCGAGGGTGAAGACCTTGGCGCGGTTGCAGACCTCGACGGCCGCTTCCTCGCCGCCCTCGACCTGGAAGGAGACCATGCCGCCGAACGCCTTCATCTGCTTGGCGGCGATCTCGTGACCGGGGTGCTCCGGGAGGCCCGGGTAGAGAACGCGGGTCACGCGCGCGTGCCGGGTGAGCATGTCGGCGATCTTGGTGGCGTTCTCGCTGTGCCGGTCCATGCGCACCGAGAGCGTCTTGGTGCCGCGCAGCACCAGCCAGGAGTCGAAGGGCCCGGCGACCGCGCCCATCGCGTTCTGGTGGTACGCCAGCTCCTCGCCGAGCGCCTGGTCGCCGACGATCAGCGCGCCGCCGACGACGTCCGAGTGGCCGCCCATGTACTTGGTCAGCGAGTGCACGACGACGTCCGCGCCGAGCGCGAGCGGCTGCTGCAGGTAGGGGGTGGCGAAGGTGTTGTCGACGACGAGCCGGGCGCCCGCCTCACGCGCGATCTGCGCGACCGCGGCGATGTCGGTGATGCCGAGAAGCGGGTTGGAGGGGGTCTCCACCCACACGACCTTGGTCTTCGGCGTGAGGGCGGCCCGTACGGCGGCCGGGTCGCTGGTGTCGGCCACGGACCACTCGACGCCCCACCGCGAGACGACCTTCGCGAAGAGGCGGAACGTACCGCCGTACGCGTCGTTCGGGATGACCACGTGGTCGCCGGGGCTGAGCAGCGTACGCAACAGGCAGTCCTCGGCCGCCAGTCCGGACGCGAACGCGAGGCCGCGACGACCGCCCTCCAGGGCGGCGAGGTTCTCTTCCAGGGCGGTCCTGGTGGGGTTGGCGCTGCGGCTGTACTCGTAACCGCCGCGCAGCCCTCCGACGCCGTCCTGCTTGTAGGTCGAGACCTGGTAGATCGGCGGGACGACCGCGCCGGTGAGGGGATCGGCGGTGTTGCCCGCGTGGATCGCGAGGGTCTCGAAGTGCTGACTGATGTGCCTGTCGCTCATGGGTCCCGAGCGTAGTGCGCCCGCGGGGCTGATGGCGGCTCACGGCCTGTGCGGGGCGCCTCGTGGTCTGCGCGGAGGCACCTCGTGGTCTGCGCGGGCGGCCGGGACCGGACCGGGTTGGCCAATTGTCGGACCCGTCTGGTTCGCTTGAGGCATGGAGATTCTCTGGGTCCTGATGGCGCTGGCCATGTTCAGCCTGGTCCTGTTGCCGGTCCTCAGGCGCAGGCGCACCGGCATTCAGCTGGTCTCGCCCGGCGACCCGGACGCGGCGGACCCGGAGAACTACGGATTCCTGCGTCAGGAGGAGCTGGACATCCGCATGCCCGGACCGGACGGGGACCTCCTGGACGTCCTGGACCTGGTGCAGCGCACACAGGACTACCAAGCGGCCTCGCAGCTCCTGGCGGGCACGGAGATCTCGGGCGAGACGCGCTGGCAGCGGGTGCAGGCCTTCGCCGGCGCCGCGTCCCTGGAGCTGCAGCAGCGCCCGGGCGGGGTCAGCGAGACGCCGGGCGGGCAGTGGCTGCGGGTGTGGCGGGCCGAGAAGCCCAAGGACGCGGGCGGCGCGGCGGTGCACGCGGAGTTCCTGGTGCAGCAGGCGTGGCGGACGTCGACACCGGGGACGAACGAGTTCCGGATCATCATGGAGGAGGCGAGGACGGCATGCGGCGAGGCGGCCCTGCTCTCCCCCGGTGACCCGATCCCGTACATCATCGAACTGTCGGTGGCCCGCGGACTCGCCTACTCCCGGCCTGAGTTCGAGGCGCTCTGGCTGAAGATCCTGGACCGCGCGCCGGCCCACATGGGCGCGCATCTGGCGGCCCTGCACTACTGGTGCGAGAAGTGGCACGGCTCGCGCGAGGTGGCGTACTCCTTCGCGGAGGCCGCGGCGGCCCGCGCCCCTCAGGGTTCCCTGCTGGCCGCCATGCCGCTCTTCGCGGTCTTCGAGCACCTCCCCGAGGTGAACCTGGTCCGCGGCTTCTACCAGAGCGAGGTCGTCACCAAGGCGGTCCACGGCGCGCTCTACGCGGTGCACGCGGCCCGCCCCGACGACCCGATGCTGGCGCACGTGCGCCACCTCCTGGTGCTCTTCCTGGTCCGCGGCGAGCGCTGGGCGGAGGCCATGAACCAGCTGGTGCACGTGGACGGCCACGTGGGCGCCCTCCCCTGGACCCTCACACCCGACCCGGCGGCTGACTACGCGCTCTACCGCGCCCTGGCGGTGGCGGGCTACGAGGCGAACGGCGGAACGCCGGCGTCACTGCCCCGCTGAGGACGTACGAGCCCCGGAATCACGACCGGGGCTCACACGTTGAAAACACCACGGCGCCCCGGCCCCGTGCCCCTGTGACCCCGTGGAGACCACATGTTCCTGCACAGCCGTACCCCTCAGCTCCCGACCGCCGAACAGGCACTGCGCGGCCGCCCGGAGCCGATCTTCACGGTCACCGACCGCCACACCGTCCTCGGCAACCCCCTCCTCGGCCCCTACCCCGAGGGCCTGGAGATCGCCGACTTCGGCATGGGCTGTTTCTGGGGCGCCGAGCGCAAGTTCTGGCAGCTCCCGACGGGCGTGTACACGACCCTGGTCGGCTATCAGGGCGGCTTCACCGAGCACCCCACCTACGAGGAGGTCTGCTCGGGCCTGACCGGCCACACGGAGGTCGTCCGCGTGGTCCACGACCCCGGCCTCATCTCCTACGAGCGCCTCCTCCAGGTCTTCTGGGAGTCCCACAACCCGACCCAGGGCTTCCGCCAGGGCAACGACGTCGGCACCCAGTACCGCTCCGCCGTCTACACCCACACCCCCGCCCAGGCAGCCACCGCGGCCTCCTCCCGCGCCGCCTACCAGAAGGTCCTGACCTCCTCCGGCTACGGCACCATCACCACCGAACTCCTCCCCGCGGAAAGCCGTACCTTCTACCCGGCCGAGGACTATCACCAGCAGTACCTTTCGGGCAGCAAAAACCCGGACGGGTACTGCGGGTCGGGCGGAACCGGTGTGTCCTGCCCGATCGGCGTTGCCAAGGCCGAAGGCTGACGTCGCCGGGCGGGTTTCAGAACCTACCCGCGCAGGGTGCGCGACGAGCAGTTGCCACTCGCCCGACGTCACACGGCCCTGAGGTGTGCCGTCGGGCGCTACTGTCCGCTCGGCTTCAACCCGACCTGGGCGTACCTTGCTGCGACGGCATGCCCTTCCCGTGATCTACGCGGAAATCCGGGACGGACAAGGCACTCGATTTCGCGGATCGTGCCCCGCGCTGTACGCCGTGGAAGAACCGCACCGCAGGATCCGTGCGGCCTGTGCAAAATCCACGATCACCGTCTACCAGGCGTACTCTCCGGAGATCAGCCTGCCCGCACAGCCGGCGCCTCGCGTGGATCACCGGCTACCCAGCGGCCGGCGCGGCCACGGTGGCCTACGTCGAAGTACGCTGCCGGGTCGGCGCGGTGGAGGAAGCGAGTGTTTGGTGCCCGAAAAGACCCCGCTGTCGGCGAGCAGGTCCTGAGTTGCGACGGAACCCGTACGGGTACCTGCTTGGGCAGTTCCGTGAGTCCAGGACGTCGAGCGATCAAACAGGGGCGTACGGCTCGACGCGCATCGCTCCGGCCCGCGAAGTCACCAACGACTAGTCCGCCCGGGCGGACGCGAGGTGGGCATCCACGGCGACGACACCGTCGACGCCCTGGCACAGGCCCACGACCACCGGGACGAGACGCGGTTCCGGAACGTGACCCCGCAGGGTAACGGCCCCGTCCCGGACCTCGACCACGACGGTGCCCTCTTCCAGGCCGAGGATGCGCCCCAGGACGTCCCGTACGACCTCGCCGCGGATCTCGACGTCGGAGCGGATGAAGGTGTCCAACAGGTCGCTGCGGCTGACGATGCCGGCGAGGAGCCCGTGGTCGCCGACCACGGGCAGCTGCTTGACGTGCCGCCTGCGGAGTTCCCGCGCGGCCCGGGGGATCGTCCAGTCGGCACGGGCGCTGACGACGGGGCTGCTCATGAGCGCGCTCGCGGTCCTGGCCCGGGCCTTGCCCCAGGCGCGCTCGTCGTTCCCGTCCTGCCCTTGCGGTTCGGGCATGCCGGTCTCGTGCCGCAGCACGTCCGACGCGGACACGACGCCGATGGGGGCGCCCTCGTCGTCGATGACCGGGGCCGCGGCGATGTCGTTCGCGTCCAGCAGGGCGACGATCTCGTGGAACGGTGTGTCGGGGCGGAGGGTGATGACCTCCTCGGTCATCACGTCACCGACCGTGCGGCGGTGCAGCATGACATCGGCCTCCTCCGCTTCGCGACGGGACGGCGCCCCGGCCTCCGCGGCCGTTCGGCCACGCCGTCTCCCCTACCCATGACAGCACCGCGCCGCTCCGGCGGCCAGTGACGTTCGGCCCGGCGGGGAGGGCCGGCGGTCCCACGGCGGCGTCCAGCGAGCCGAATACCGCACGGCCGATCTCGCTTCGTCGAGCACTGCGCAGCCGACAGCGCGGGCCAAAACACCCCTGCTGGTCGAGCGAGAGCCGCCACCAGCAGTACCTCGACAAGAACCCGGCGGGCTACTGCGGCATGGGCGGGACGGGCGTTTCGTGCCCGGTCGGCGTGGCTCTCGCCGAGGGGTGAGTCTCGCCGTAGCGCCTGATCGCCGTACCACTCCTGCCGGACCGCCGGGCCGGGAGGAACGGGAGGTCGCGAACGGAGACCGTGGGGAGGAACATCGGAGTCACACAGGCAAGGTGGTGGCTATGGGGACGCCGTCGATGCACTTCAGCGAGAGTCCTGAGGATCCGTTCGCGCTCGGGCGTGGCGCCTCGGCTGCGCTCGACGATCAAGGCACCGTGGTCGGCTGGAGCGCACGTGCACAGGAGTTGCTGGGCTATCCGGCCAAGGAAGTGATCGGACGGGCGTGGCAGGACCTCCTGGTCGACGCCCGTGACCTGCCTGTCGCGCGGTCCGTCGTCGTGGACGCCATGAGGACGGGCGGCTGGTTCGGGATCCTGCCCGTCCGGCACCGCGACGGACGGCGGGTGGAGATGGGTTTCCGGGCCCGCGCGATCACGCGGGGCGGGGACAGTCAGGAGTGGGTCCTGGTCGGAGCCCCCGCCGCGGAGGTCAGTGCCTGGCAGCGGGACCGTGCGCTGCTGGACGGCCTGTACCGCCGGTCCCCGATCGGTCTGGTCACTTACGGCCCGGACAGCAGAGTGATCCGGGTCAACCGTGCGGTCGAGAAGGCGAGCGGTGTCCCGGCCGAGGCGCCGGTGGGCCGTCGCCCCCGCGAATTCATGGTCGACGAGGACGCGGGTCCGACCGAGGAGCGGGTACGGCACGTCCTGGAGACCGGCGAGCCGTTGATCTTCACGGAGCAGTCGGCCCGGGCACGCCATGATCCGGGCCGGGACCGGATCGTGTCCGTCTCGGCGTTCCGGATGGAAGACCCCTCGGGCCGGGTGCTCGGCGTGGCCGAGACGATCGAGGACGTGACCGACCGCCACCGGGCCCAACGCAGGCTCGCCCTGCTGAACGAGGCAAGCGCCCGGATCGGAACCTCACTGGACGTGGCCCAGACGGCCCGGGAACTGGCCGAGGTGGCCGCACACGGCCTGTCGGACTACTGCTCGGTGGACCTTCTGCAGTCGGTGACACTTGGTGACGAACCACCCCCCGGTGCGAGAGGTCCGCTGCTCCGGGTAGCCCTCTCGCCTCCAGAACGCCGGGTCCCGTACCAGGAGGGCGAGGTGGTCCCGCTCCTTCCGGATTCTCCGCAGGCGCGTTGCCTGGCCGAGCGCCGCCCGATTCTCGACCGGCTGCTGTCCCTCCGCCCCGAGTGGTACGCCATGGACCGTCGGCGGATCGAGATCGCCATGGGTCTCGGCGTTCATTCGCTGATCGTGGTGCCCTTGGTGGCTCGCGGCCTGGTACTGGGCGTGGTGAGCCTGTGGCGAGTACGCCATTCGGAGCCTTTCGAGGACGACGATGCCGCGGTGGCCCATGAGTTCTCCTCGCGTGCGGCCGTCTGCATCGACAACGCGCGCCGCTTCACCCAGCAGCAGAGCGCCGCTCTGACTCTGCAGCGCAGTCTGCTGCCGAGCGCGGTGTCCGACCTGCCGGCGGTCGAGGTGGCCTGCCGATACCTCCCGGCGAGCGGTGAACCGGGCATCGGCGGTGACTGGTTCGACGTGATCCCGTTGTCAGGGGCCCGGGTCGCACTCGTCGTGGGAGACGTGGTCGGCCACGGGCTCCACGCCGCGGCCTCCATGGGCCGCCTGCGCGCCGCCGTGCGCACCCTGGCCAGCCTCGACCTGGAACCGGACGAGGTGGTGGCACGGCTGGACGATCTGGTCAGCCTGCTGGCCGCCGAGCTGGAGGCGAACGCCGACGGCAGCGGGTCCACCGTGGAGCAGATGCTCGGGGCCACCTGCGTGTACGCGGTCTACGATCCGGTCTCCCGGCACTGCTCCCTGGCACGCGCCGGTCACCCGGCACCGATGGTGTCCACCCCGGACGGCGAGGTGACCGTGCTCGACCTGCCCGCGGGTCCACCGCTGGGTCTGGGCGGGCTGCCATTCGAAACGTACGACCTCGACCTCCCCGAGGGCAGCCTGCTCACGCTCTACACCAACGGTCTTCTGGAGGCGCGCAACGGCGACATCGACGCCGCGCTGGAGCACCTGGACGAATGCCTCACCCACGTCGCGAATCCTCTGGACAGCACCTGCCATGCCGTGGTCGAAGCGCTGCTGCCGAAGGAGCACCTCCCCACCGACGACGTCGCGCTGCTCATCGCCCGTACCCGGGTGCTACCGCCACAGGATGTCGCCACCTGGCAGCTGCCCCTGGAAGCAACCGCCCCTGCCCGTGCCCGGCAGCTGACCACGGAGAAACTGACCGAATGGGGGCTGCCGGAACTGGCCTTCACCACGGAGCTGGTCGCCAGCGAGCTCGTCACCAACGCCTACCGGTACGCGGCCGGCCCCGTCACCCTGCGCCTCATCCGTACGCACTGCCTGATCTGTGAGGTGTCCGACACCAGCCACACTTCCCCTCACCTCCGACGGGCCCTCAGCACGGACGAGGGCGGCCGCGGGCTCTTCCTGGTCGCGCAGCTCACGGAGCGGTGGGGCACCCGCTATGCCCACGACGGCAAGACCGTTTGGACGGAGCAGCCCCTGCCGCAGCCCCTGCCGCACGTGTGACCCGCGACGAGGGCGTGTCTGTTCCACCGGACGCTGTCGCGGCGGATCGGAAGCCCGGCGCGACGCCAGATCCTCTTCGGCTCTGTGGTTCAGTCGGTCTCGCCGCACTTCGGCTCGGCGAGCCTGTCCTGCCGAGCCGTTCGTGTCGGCGGGGACGGCTGGGTGCCGTCCTTGGCGACCGGCTGAAAGTAGTGGTCCAGCGCCCAGGCGGCCATGTGGGTGCCGGCCCGGCAGCCGACCACGTCCGCCGTGCGGGAGTGGACGCCGCCCCACACACGGGCGTCGACGACGTCCCGGTTGAGGTCGTCGGCGGACCCGTAGAAGCGCGTGGTGCCGGTGACCTCGGAGGGGACGTAGAGGTCGATGCGCGAGGTGCCGAGGACGCCGGTCAGGGCGCGTGCCACGGCAGCGGCAACGGTCGTATGGCCGGCGATGTAGTCCGGGTGTGGCGGGGTGAGGAGCAGCGGCTCCCAGGCCGGGTCTGCCGTCGTCGCGGGGTTGCCGTCGGTGTCGGCGAGGCGGATGGCGGTGATCGGCCGCCAGGAGCCGTAGTGGAGCTTGGCGTCCCATGCCGTGACGACGGCATCGGTCGCCGACGCGTTCACCGCGGCGAACAGCCGGGCCGTCTCGGCGATGCCGAGCCGGTGCCGGGTGGCGTGGTCTCGTACGGCTGTCTGGACCTGTTCGACCAGGTTGCCGCTGAAGAAGAGGGCGGTCTCGGTCTGCTGCGCGCTCCTGCCCGAGCCGGTCTTCGCGCCCATGGCCTTCAACTCCTGGACATCTTCGGCGTAAGCGGCCGAGGAGATGGCGGGTGGTCCGCCGGGGCGGAACTGCTGCGGGGAGGCGAGCAGGAGAGGGCGGAGCCTGGCGAGCCAGGTGTCGATGAAGGGCTGGAACGCGGGCGGGGTGGGCCGCCAGACCCCCGGTGCCGGGGAAGCGGAGAAAGGAACGTCCGCGAACCTTCCGTCCCCTTCGCGGAGTTCGATGATGCGGGCGGCGGCGCGCTTTCCGTAGCCAACGCCCCGGTCTCTGGCCTGACCGGCCGGTAGAGCGGAGAGCGAGTTCGCGTAGGCGGTGTCGAGCCGCTCCTTGAAGGCAGGGAAGTAGGTGAGCAGCACGTCGTGGGCCGCAGTGGCGGCGGCCGCCGCGGAGGATGCCTTGGCCGGACCGCGCTCGCGCCATTTGTACAGGGCGTAGCCGCCTTCGATCCCCACCACGGCGTTGTACACGGCGACGGAGACGAACCCCTCCCAGATCGCTGCCTGCCCGGAGGGGCGCGGGCCGAGGCTGGTCTTGATCGTGTCGGTGGCGATGGCGTTCCACTCGCGGACCACGGATGCCGGGACCGCCGCGGTCCGGGTGTCCGCGTCGGGGGGACTTGTCGCGGCGGTGAGCGTCACGAGGGCGATGGCCGCGACGGCGCAGATGAATCCCCGGGCATGTGAACGCGGAGGAACGGGAAGAGGGGGCTCTTGATACACAACGTCCTCCGTAGAGTTGAGTGCCCAAGGCTTAGCAACGGCCCACTGCGTGAGCAAGACAACTCGCCGCGAACCGGGCAGGTCTGGAGCGCCCTCGAACGCCTCACCGTCCGCTACGAGGAGATCACCGCCGGACGGACCCCGCACCCGCCCCGGCCCCGGCGAACCGCGCTGCCGCAGGGCGGCATCCGGTCAAGCGGTCGTGCTTGGTCGGGCAGCTGGACCACGCGGTCGTGAAACCCGACTGAGTTGAGGACTCGACAGCGCCAGGTTCACGAACTGACACGCCATCGGCCGAGGCTGCTCTGCTCCACGTCGATGCCGTCTCGTGGCAGACGTGCGCAGAGCCGTGCGTCCGGGCCGGCGGCCGCCGTTCGGATCACACAAGGCGGCCCTTCAGGTGATTCTCGGACGCCTCGTGGGCCGGACAGCCGTCGCAGGGGTACGACGTCTCAGCAGAGGACGAACCCAGAACTCCGTGAGGAGATTGGCGATGTACGCAGCAGTCCGGCGGTACGAAGGGGTGACCGATTCGGCCGAGGCCGCACGTCTCGTGAACGAGGGGTTCGTGCCGCTCATGCGCCAGGTCTCCGGCTTCGTGGCCTACTACTGGATCGATACCGGGGACGGAGTGATGGTCTCGACCAGCGTCTTCCAGGACCAGGCCGGTGCCGACGAATCGATCTCGAGGGCTGCGGACTTCGTGCGGGACAACCTTGCTTCACTGCTCCCCAACCCTCCCCAGGTCATGGCCGGGGAGGTGGTGGCTGCCGGATGACGGCGTTCGGACCAGCCACATGAGATGGCCTCCAAGGCTGTCCCGGTTGACGTGGATCAAGCCGTCGTTGCTCGAGGGGCTTGGTGACGTTTCGGCATGAGTCACCATGACGTACTCCGCTCGGGTGGTAGCCCGGCGTGGGTGGGAACACGGCGTAAGCGTGCCGGGTGGCGCGGAGGAGCGGGGCGGGCAGGGGACGGCTAGCCTGAGCAGCCCAGGAGCCCAGGAGCCCAGCAACATCAGGAGCTACGCGTGGCAAGGCTGGGAGCGTGGAAGTGGGCGGGGAAGTGGAGCCGTCTCCTGCCGGCCGTCCTGCTTCTGCTTGCCGTATTGATCGACCTCAACACGCCCCGCACCGTCAGCGCTGCGGCCCTCTATGCGGCTGCGATCTTGTCGGCCGCTCCTCTGCTGTCTCTGCGGGGCACCGTCCTCACTGGGGTGCTTGCGCTCGTCATCGACTGGATGATGTTCCGGTATTTCGGCTATCGCCGGAGTGCGATCGCGATCAGCGAGCTGATCACGGTTGCGACAGTGACCGTGATCGCGAGTTTCCTCAATCGCCTCTTGTACCACCGGAAAACGCAGCTGGAGTCCGTACGTGACATTGCGGCGGCTGTTCAGCGTGCTGTCCTGCCACACCCTCCGGACAGAATCGGTCCGCTGCGCTTTGCTGCACGTTACGAGGCTGCTCGGGCGGATGCTCAGATCGGCGGGGACCTCTACGTAGTGGTCGACACTCCGTTCGGCGTGCGCTGCGTGATCGGCGATGTGCGCGGCAAGGGGATGGGGGCAGTCAGGGCGGTCGCGGTCGGCATCGGGACTTTTCGAGAGGCAGCCCTGCACGAGCCCACCCTGACCGGTCTCTCGGAACGGCTGGAGCAGGCCGTCGTCCTCGAGACCCAGCAGTCAGGGAACCTGACCGAGCTCGAAGGGTTCGTCACAGGCGTATTGGTCGAGTTCCCCCGGCGGGGCAACGAAGTTCGGTTGATCAACCGCGGCCACCCGGCGCCCCTGCGGATCCTGGGAGACACGGTGCAGTATGTCGAGCCCGGTAGGCGAAGTCTGCCCCTGGGCTTGGGGACCCTCGACGCCGACCCTGAGTGCGTCGACACGGTGCCGTTCCCCGAAGGGGCCAGTCTGCTGCTCTACACCGATGGACTCACGGAAGCACGGGACGAGACGGGTACCTTCTTCGACCCCATCGGCACGTGCACGGAACATCTCCGTGCCGGCCCGGATGCTCTTCTTGACGCTCTGATTGCCGACCAGTGCCGACACACCGGTGGCCGAAGAACTGATGACATGGCCCTGCTGGCCATCACCCATGCACCCAACAACTCATGACCGATGAGCGTCCGCCAGTGGCGCTCCGACCTTCGATGGCGATGGCACCTCGCCGACGGCAGGGAGGGGCCCGAGACCGGATCACCACCTCACAGGCTGCGCGTGATCACGAGCCTAAGGGTGCGGCCGGTCCGGAACGCTCGGGCGACGGCCGGCGTCCCTCGCTGACTGCCCCTGCGCGGGCATGTCGTCAGCCGCGTCTGGAGCCGGAGCGACGGGCACAGCGACGTAGCTGAAGTCTCGATCCCGAGTCTGCCCACGGCCGGCACCGGGCGCAGTCCACAGAGACGCGTCGTTGGTCAGCGTGATGGCAAGACCGTTCTGGTCCGACCGGCGGCAGAAACGCTGACCGAGGGGCCGACACACGGAAGGTCCAGGCATTCGGTCTTGCCCACCAGCCTCTGCGGTACTTCAAGCCTGGAAAGCACGTCCGGCGCCAGCTCCCAAAGCACCCGAGCGAAACTGTGCTGCAGATCGGCTTCGGAATGGAAGACCGGCCCGCGCCGGCGTAGTTGAGCGATGACGTCGCCGAGTGAGATCTGTCCGGCGACAGTCTGGTTGCCGTCCATCGGTGCCATGGTCACGGTGCCAATGAAGCGGTTCCTCAACGGGACTCTCAAGCCACGTCGCCTCGCGGAAGGCGGTCCAAAATCACTGGCTGCCCGGATACGCCATGGAAGAACCGCAGCGCGGCATCCGTGCGCTCCACACGGCATCCACGATCTGCCCGCCGTCCGGGAGGTCCGCGGGACCGTACTGGCTGTCGAGATCGAGCGTGAAAGCTTTGAGTGGGCGCTGCGCGAGGCGTGCCTGTCGCACTATGCGCGCGGGTTGCACGAGAACCAGGCCGTAGGGCAGCGGGAGTCGAGGAGGGCGTCCGCGCGTATGCAGTGGGATCCCGAGCTGGATCTGCGGCTCGCGCCGCGGCCGTACCGCTTGCTCCAACTCGGCCTGGCGAGGAGGGCCCCGGCCCGGTACGCCGACGAGCGGATCGTCGGTATCGAGGGCGTGACGCCGCTCGCCAGGGAGGTGCGCTCCCTGGTCCGGGCCGGTGAACTCGACCGGGCCGCCGTGCTGTTGCGCGAGGAGCGGCCGTATCCGCTGACCGAGGACGTGCCGGACCCTTGCGGGCCCGGTACTCGACAAATCCGCAGGTCGTCATCGCCGCCGACAGTCGCCTTGTGGTGGCCATCGGCCATCGGCCATCCGCTGCCCGGCACCCGCAACGACTGCCGGGCGTTCACCGAATCCGGCGTTGACCGGGTCTGTCGCGGAGCTCCGAGCATCGCCGAAGGCGGCTACCGGGGCACCGGTGTGCTCCTCCAGCACCTGCAGTAGCTGGGCCGGCGCGATCACCAGCGGCGGGGCCATCTCACTGCCGGCTTGTGCCAGTTCCTTGATGCCGGGGGTTCCGTGTATCGCGGGCGTATGGAAAATCGCATACGCCACCGCAACATTCTTCCGTCTCCAATGGGGGCATGAACCGCGCCGCATCCCTGTCAGCACCGCCCCGTCGCACGCGCGGGATCGTGCTTCTCGGCCTGGCGATCCTCGGCCTGGCGAGCGCCGTGTTCGTCGTACGGCGGCCGCTCATGATGTCCGCTCCGATGTGCATGGCCGGGCGGTGGCACGGCTGCTTCGACACGTTCAACGGTGTGGTGCTCATGACGTTGGTCGCGCTGCCGTTGGCCGCGCTGGTGGTGTGGGCTCTGGCGCGCGTTCGGCGTGCCACCGGCGTCACATCGGAGTGGGCGTGGCGCAAGTCGCTGGCCGAGGTGGGCATGGTCCTGGGGACGGTGCCGTTCCTATGGCTGACCATGATGCCGGGCGCCGGGCCGGGCACCGCTCCACGTCGGGTGAGCCTGGTACCGCTGCGGGACCTGGTCACGATGGGGCCGCTCGGGATCGTCGGCAATCTGCTGGTCTTCGCGTCGCAGGGGTTCTTCGCCCCGATGCGGTTCGCGGCGCTGGCGTCCGTGCCGCGGATCCTGGCGCTCGGGGCGGGCTGCTCGGTCCTGGTCGAAACCGCACAGTACGTCCTGTGGCTGGACCGGGTGATCTCGCGGTCCTCGACCGCGACATCCCCGGCCCCTCCGGCGACGAGGTCGCCCGGCGCATCGTCGCCTCCGGCAGCGGCATCCCGATCCTCATGCTCACCGCTGCCGACCGGATCGACGACAAGGCTTCCGGTTTCGAGCTCGGCGCCGACGACTACCCGGGATGTGCAGGGAACGAAGCAGCTTGGCCTTCTCGGCCTGATCGGACAAAGCGTCGGCCTGATCGGACACGGCCGCCTCAGTCGACCAGTGCGCCGGCGGACAGATTGGCGATGGTTCCGGTCATGGCTCCAGCTCGATCTGAAGCCAGGAACGCGGCCGTCTCGGCGATTTCAGAGAGCGTAGGCAGCCTCTTCAGAAGCGTCCCCTGCACCATTCCCCCGCCTTCGAGCATTTCCTGGACCGACTGTCCGCCCGCTGCCGCCATTTGCTTGAAAAGGTCCTTGGTGTAGGAACCCGCTGCCGGCGCATCGACGACAGCGTGTGGACGGATGCAGATCACCCGGATGTTGCTGGGTGCCAGTTCCGCGGCCAGAACCCGGGAGAAGGCCTCCTTGCCGGCCGCGCTCACGCTGTGCCCCAGGATGCCGCCAACAGGCAGTTTGGAACCCGGCTCGGACAACGTCAGGATGACGCCGGGACGTTCGCGACCCATGTGCTGTGCCACAGCCTTGCTTGTGATGAACAGCGTCCGCAGAAAGCCGTCGATCGGCCGCATGAACTCCTCCAGCGAGAGGTCAGCCAGCACAGTCCCCTGGTCGTGCATGACACTCACGGCGTTGAGGGCGATGTCGATGCTGCCGGCCGTCGCCGCGACGGCATCGGCGTGCTTTTCGACCGCGGGTTGATCGAGGACGTCGACTTGAGCGGTCTCGACCGTTCCGCCCGTGGCGGCGATATCGCGCGCCACGGCGTCGAGCTTCGCCTGCGTCCGCCCGGCGATGAAGACCCTCGCGCCTTCCCGGGCGAATACCCGTGCGATGGCGCCGCCGATGGCGCCCCCGCCTCCATAGATCACGGCGTTCTTGCCGCCGAGCAGCAATGCACTCATGTGAGTCCTCCCAGGGTGATAGGTCGCCAGTGATCTCTTCCGGTGGCCTGTTGATCAGTCGTGTTTCTGACGCTGGATCTGTTCTGCGATGCGCTTGATGCGGTTCAGTCGTGCATCCCAGTTCTTGCCCACTTCATTCAGTTGCCGGACGGCGCGGGTGAGCTGTGCCTCGTCGACTTCGTAGCGCCGTTCGCGGCCCATCGGTGTCGCGTGCACGAGGCCTGCGCGATCGAGGACGCCCAGGTGCTTGGTGACCGCTTGGCGTGAGATCGGGAGACGATCGCTCAGGCTGGTCGGCGTACCGACGCCCTCCGCGAGCAGCAGGTCGAGCAGGCGGCGTCTGATCGGGTCGCCGATCGCCGACCAGAGTTCGTCGTCGAAGGCGACGGTCATCGCGTCACCACGGAAGGGGCGTAGCTCCGCAGCCTGGACAGGAACATGTCCCAGCCGCGCTCGTGGTCGTGGAAGGCCTCCTCGAGCACAGCGGCTTCCCAGCCCTTCTCCCGCCAGCCGCTCTCGGTCAGGCGCAGAATCGTGCCGTCACCGGAGGGCTCGAGCTCGAAGGTGACCAGGAGGGAGTTGTCCGCGTCGGGCAGCTGACCATCAGGAGCGACCCAGCGGAACGTGAACTTGCGGGGCGGATCCACGTCGACCACCGTGATCGCTTCGACCGCGGCGCGGTCGCCCCACACCAGTTCCCCGACCGCGCCCGGCGTGGGCTCGAACGACGCGTCGTCGGACCACCACATCTTGATGTGCTCGGGACGACTCACCACGTCGAACACGATCTCCGGTGCCGCGTCGATGCGGATCTCGCGTTCCAGCTTTCCGAACTCCACAACGGACCTCCAATAAGCAACCATCGGTTGCGTATGACCCTAGTGACCACGTCGACGATCCGCAACCTTGTGTTGCGTAACGACCGTGAGGGCGGCATGGGAGCGGCAGTTGAGGCAGGCTCCGACCCGGGTGCAGTGGGCCCCGGAGCGCGATGTGCGGCTCAATCCGCTGCCATACCGTTCGCTGCAGCCCGGCCTCGCGGGTGAGGCCGTACGGCGGTACGCGGACGAGTGGATCGTGGGGGTGGAGGATGTGACCCCGCTCGCTGCCGAGATCCATGGGCTCGTGCGGGAAGGCGAGCTCGACCGGGCCACCGCTCTGCTGCCCGAGGAGCGGCCCTATCCCCTCGGCGAGGAAGTGCCGGCGCGTCTAGGGTCGCGCAGTGATCGATGAGCTTGGTCCGGGCGGATCACGCAGGAAGCCTGACGGCCTCACCGCTGACAGGGCATGCGGCAACGGACGGCTGCCGCACGTATGGGATGGGCAGGGGCACGTTCGAGGTCAGCGGTCCCTTCTCCTCTGCCCCGCCCACTCAATGGTTCGAGCCTTTGATCTGATGATGAGAGACCTGTTCCCGTGCCGTCCGCCACCGTGACCGGGTCTGCTCGACCACGCTGTCCCACTGTCGGTGGACCTCGTGGTCGGAAGGGCGGTGGCCCTGACGGATCCGGCTGAGCTCGTCTCGTACTTCTCGTCCCAGTGCCGCCGACGCGACCAGAACGAGCATGGCTGCGAAGAGGGCGGAGATCATCGCGAAGACGGCACCGACCACCCCGTAGCGTGCGGCGGAGGAGTTGAAGAGGCGCGGCATGTAGATGGTTGCGCCCACGGAATAGGCCACCGTCAGAACGGCGGCGGTGACGCCGAAGGGGAGCAGGTCCGGCCGGCTGATCCGCTTCGCCGACAGGATCCAGCCGCTCCAGACAAGGAATGCGGCGGTCACCGGTACCTGACACACCGAGGCGACAAGACCCATCGGACCCCCGCCAAGGAGCGCGGAGAGCATCGCGGTGACCAGTACATAGCCACCGAGAGTGAGGATCCACCACAAGCCGTTGCGCGTGTTGCGCACACTGAGAGGCTTGAGTTCCCATGCCTGTTCGAAGAGCCGCTGCACGGCTCGCGCGAAACTGAGCACCGAGATCGTCAGAAACACCACCCCGAAGATGCCCACGCTCGCACTGGTGCCTTCGGCAGGAGAGAACAGGGAGCTGACCGCCATGGCGCCTGCTCCGGTGAGGTTGTAGCGCTTGATGATCCGCTCGGCGGCGTCGTAGTGCACGAAGTTGCCGAGGACGGCGCCAAGGAGGATGGAGAGCGGGACCAACGCCGTCAAGGCGCTGGACGCCAGAGCCATCGAGCGGTCGAAACCCACGATCTTCTGAAACCGGTTGATGACCCGCAACGCGAAGGCAGGACGCAGCCAGAAGGTCAGCGTTCTGACGAGGCGCTCTCGATTCATCCCCGCCGTGCTGCCCTCCGTGAAGACCGGGTCCTGTGTGGCGACGTGAGCCTAACGGACGGTCGCCAAACCGATGAGGGGCGACACGAGCAGCGACGTGCCGGACTCGAACGCGCTGTCAGTTCTGGTCGACGAGTAGGTGGATGGGGCCTCGTAGGACGGGGCTGGGGCGGTACGGGGGTGGGTCGGTTACCAGCGTGGGGTCGGCGAGGCGGCGTACCAGTTCGGTCAGGGCGATCTGGGTTTCCAGTCGGGCCATCGGGCCGCCGAAGCACAGGTGGATGCCGCTGCCGAAGCCCAGGTGCTGGTTGTCCTGGCGATCGGGGTCGAAGCGGTCGGGATCGTGGAAGCGGTCCGGGTCGCGGCTGCCCGAGGCGAGCATGAGCATGACCTTCGAGCCCTTGGGGATGACGGTGTCGCCGACGGAGATGTCGCTGTACGCCGCCCGCCACGGAATGATGTGCACGGGGGGCTCGTAGCGCAGCAGTTCCTCGACCAGCCGTACGACCAGGTCCGGTTCGGCGCGCAGGCGTTGCAGCACCTCAGGGTGGCGCAGCAGCGTCAGCATGCCGTTGGTGATGAGGTTGACGGTGGTCTCGTGGCCGGCGATGAGCAGCAGGTTGGCGGTGCTGACGATTTCGGCGTCGGTCATCCGCCCGTCGGGCCCGTCGTCGTTGGCCAGCCGTGTCAGCAGGTCGTCGCCGGGGCGGCCGTGGCGTTGTTCCAGCAGTCCGCCGAGGTACTCGCGCAGGTCTTTGGTGGCCTGTACGCCGTTGTCCAGTTTCTCCTGCGGGTCGGTCTTGGGGTTGAAGTCGATCGAGTCGATGATGGCGTTCACCCACACGTGGAAACGCGGTTCGTCCTCGCGCGGCACACCGAGCAGGTGGCAGATCACGGTGACGGGGAACGGGTAGGCGAAGTCGTCGACGATGTCGATCCGCTCCTTGCCCGCGAAGTCGTCGATCAGACCCGAGACGATGGCGGTCAGGTCTGGTTCCATACCGGTCACGAGTCCCGGGGTGTGCGGGGGGCCGAAGTGACGCATCGCCAGGCGCCGCAGACGGTCGTGCTCGGGCGGGTCGAGGTTGATGAACGACGGCGTGGCGCGTTCCTGCATCGCGGGCATCGGATGCGTCAGATTGCGGACGTCGGAGCTCAGGTGCGGGTTGTGCAGGATGCCGCTGAGTTCGCGGTAGGTGCTGATGACGTAGCTGCCGTCCTCCTGCAGGGCCACCGGAGTCCTGCGCAGTTCGGCGTAGAGCGGGTACGGGTCGGCCCGGGTGGAGTAGTCGAGGATCCGGGGCAGGATGCCGGGCGTCTCGGTCGTGGTCATGTCGCTTTCCCTCCTGTTCCCTCCTAGCGGTGCTGCCGCATGGCGGTGACGCGCCGCTCGCCCGGGTCATGGCCGGTGACGACCACCGTGGCGCCCTGAGCGAGCAGAGTGGGGCCGGGGAAGTCGACGGGTACCGGTTTCGCGTCGACGGGCTGGTCGGGCGTGGGGCAGGGGGGCGGGAAGGGCGCGGCCGTCTCGATCAGCTTCCGGTAGTGGTCCAGCCACTTCGCGTTGTTGAAGCTGACCGCCGCGGTGACACGGCCCTGGTACCCGTATGCGGCGACGAAACGGTGGTCGGCCACGGATCCCTGGGTGATGACGACCTCGTCGGCGTAGGTCGGCACACCGACGGACTTGATGTTGACGCCGAACTGGATCGACCAGAACGCCGGGATGGACAGGTGCGGCCAGCGGTCCGCCTGGGTGCTGACCATGTTGTGCGCCGCGATCTCGGCCTGCTCCACGGCGTTGGCCCAGTGTTCGAGCGAGATGAACCGGTACTCGTAGATCGGGTTCGGGCTGCGTGCCACGTCTCCGGCGACGAAGATGTCGTCGGTGACCAGGCCGTTGAGGTCGAAGGCGCGGCAGCCCGCGTCGCAGGCGACTCCCCATACGCCCACCGCCAGTCCCGAGTCGCGCAGCCACTCGGTGTTGCGGATGCCCCCGAGCGCCACCACCACCACGTCGGCGTCGACCGCACTGCCGTCGGAGAAGTGGGCGCGGCGAACCCGCCCCTGCGCGTCGCCCTCCAGCTGGGTGACCTTGACTCCGCAGCGCAGGTCGACGCCGTGGGCGCGCTGCATGTCCGCCGCGATTTCGCCGATCATGGCGCCGAGTCCTCCGACCAGCGGGGACGGCGCCAGTTCGGCAACGGTCACCGGGATGTCGCGCTCACGGCAGACGGAGGCGATCTCGGAGCCGGTGAAGCCCGCGCCGATGATCAGTACGCGGGAGGGCCCGGCGGCGACCGCCCGCTGCAGGCCGGCGGCGTCCTCGCGCGTGCGGACCACGAACACACCGTCCAGGGCCGCCTCGGCCTCGACGGGCCAGGGCCGGGCCCGTACGCCGGTGGAGATCAGCATGCGGTCGAAGGGGATCGTGCGGCCGTCGGCGAGCCGCACGTGGTTGGCCGCCAGGTCCAGTCCGTCGGCGGGGACGCCCAGGAGCCACTCCGCGTCGATGTCACGACGCCGTGGCAGGGTGGTGCCGTCGGCCGGCACCCATCCGGTCAGTACCTGCTTGGACAGCGGGGGGCGGTCATAGGGCTCCCCCAACTCGTCACCGATCATGGTCAGCTTCCCGGTGAACCCCTCGTCGCGCAGGGCCTCCGCGGCGCGCAGTCCCGCCAGAGACGCCCCGACGATCACGACGCGGCCGTCACGCTTGAACCCCTGCAGGGTGTCGGCAGTGCTCATGACGGCGACGTCCCCACCGGCGCGTCCCGGCCCTCCAGCTGGTCGACCAGAATGGCCTGGAGCGGGCAGGCCGCCGCGGCGCGCAACACCTGTTGGCGCTGTGCGTCGTCAGGGTTCGAGGCGTACATCAGCGCTTCCTCGCCGTGCATCCGGAACGCGTCCGGGGCCAGGAACGCACACTGCGCATACCCCTGACACCGGGAAAGATCAACGACAACTCTCATCCCGACCTCCATTGCAGGGACCGCGAAGCCGCGGGTCCTGAGGCAGCACTCCTACGGCGCCCGAAGCGCGAGTCACGCCTTCCTCGAAGAAGGGAGTCGGCAGGTTTCCGCAGGAAGAATCGATCATCGCGAATGAGGCCTCGGCGTCTGCAAAACCGCCCGGAGAACCTGACCTTGCCGTCAAAAGCGTATCCCCCGCGCACGTGGTCCGCACGGTGAGGATTCAGGACGGGGCGTTCTTGGCGTCGAGCGCGGCCAGGGCCGGCGCGAAGGCGGCCACGAACTCAGTTCCTGTGCGTCTGCGTCGGGGTGGCGCTGCCCGGCGACGGTCACCACACGATCGCGACCTTCGACCGCATCCGCACCGCGCTGCGCACCGTTGCCCCGGACACCGCGACAGCCCATGAACCGACCGAACCGCTTCCTCCGACACCCCGACCGAAGCGCCGCTGGTGGCAGCGCCGCGGCTGATGTACGGAGGATGCGACGGCACGACCGCCCGTCCGCGGAAGCTCGCCTCGCCGAGGCCCGTACAGCCACGTCGACGACCGGGAGTTCCTGGCCGCCCGGCCGGATCACCCCGCTTCCGCGTGATCAAGTGACAACCCGTCGGTGGCTGATGCCTCACTTCCGGTAGCCGAGGATCGTCATCATGCCGGACTCCGAGTGGTACTGGTTGTGGCAGTGGAGCATCCACAGGCCCGGGTTGTCGGCGTAGAAGTCGACGACGAGTTTGTGGTGCGGCACCACGTGGGCGGTGTCCTTGCGGGCGCCGACCACGCCGAAGCCGGTGAGGGCGAAGGTGTGGCCGTGCAGGTGCATGGGGTGCCACATGTCGGTGGCGTTGATGAGGGTCAGGCGGATCCGTTCGCCGTAGCTGACCGGGTGGCGTTGCTCGACGGAGTACGGCCGGTGGTCGAAGGCCCAGTCGAACTTCTTCATCCCGCCGGTCAGTCTGATGCGCAGCTCGCGGTCCGGTTCGTCGTCGCTGAGGGCCACGGAGTCGTCCGGCACAAGGCGTCTGGCCGGGACGAGCTTGCCGTCGAGTTCGTCCGGGTGCACGGAGGGGCGGGGATTGTCCCCACTGCCGGTGCGCAGGACGGCCAGGGCCCTGGCGTTCTTGCCCTCGGCGAGCGCGACCAGTGGGAACACCCCGTCCTTGGCGGTGATCAGCACGTCGTAGCGTTCGGCCATGCCGAGCAGCAGCGCGTCCGTCTGCGTGTGCTCGACGGGGTAGCCGTCCGTGTGCGTGATCGTCATCTCGTGGCCGCCCAGCGCCACCCGGAAGGCCGTTTCGGCGCCGGCGTTGATGATCCGCAGCCGGATGCGGTCCCCCTTGCGGGCCCGGAAGACCGAAGGAGCCTTTGGGAGACGGCCGTTGACCAGGTAGAACGGGTAGTCGACGCTGCCTCCCTCGCTGTGCAGGATGCGGCTGTGGGAGTTCCGCAGGACGCGGGAGGGACCGTGGGGCTTCTCGTGGGCGGCCTTGTCATGGGCCTTGCCCCCGGGTTCGTCGTCCTCACCCATGCCCATGCCCGTCGCCATGCCCTTGCCGTCGAGCAGTTGTGCGAGCACACCGTCGGGGGTGGAGCCGGCCACGCCGTCCACCCAGTCGTCCAGGATGACGACCCACTCCTTGTCGTAGGACAACGGCTCCCTGGGGTCCTCGACGATCAGCGGGGCGTACAGGCCGCGGTCGAGCTGCAGCCCCGAGTGCGAGTGCAGCCAGTACGTGCCCGGGTGGTCCACGGCGAAGCGGTAGTTGAAGTCGGCGCCGGGCCTGATGGGGTGCTGGGTGAGGCCGGGCACTCCGTCCATGTCGCAGCGCATGCGGACACCGTGCGAGTGCAGCGTCGTGGACACGGGCAGATGGTTGGCCAGGTTGAGATCGAGGATGTCGCCCGACTTGATCCGCACCTCCCTGCCGGGCAGCGAGTCGCCGTACGCCCATGACCTGACGGTCCGTCCACCCAGGTCGAGGGTCGTCTCGGCGGCCGTGAGCCTGAACGAGCGAACGGGGCCGGACCCGCGTTTCCTCTCGACTGCGAGGACCTCGGGATCGGACGGGTTCACGTACCCCTTGGGTCCCCTGGGGACGAAGGGTCTGCCGCCGTGGCCGCTCCCCTGGTGCTCGCCGGGGCCGGGGTGCGAGCCAGGTCCGGAGGGAGAGTCGGACCCGGAGCAGCCGGCCAGGAGTCCCGAGCCGGCGGCCGCGATCGAGGCACCGAGCACGGTGCGCCGCGTAGGTGAGTGCATGAATGAATAACACACGTTTTACGCTGATATGTCCTCGAACCCGGCACGGTGTGTCCCCCATCGGAGCAGACCCCGTCACCCCGAAACGGAGGCTAAGGTTAGGCTTGCCTTATCCATTGATCGGAGTACTCGTGCGTACCTTGGGGTCGAAGGCCGTCCTGGCCGTTGCCGTCGTCGGCGGCCTGCTGGCCGGATGTTCGTCCGGGAGCGGTGACGGGGACAACGGCTCCTCGCGGGGCAAGAACACCTCCAGCGGCGACCGCAATCTCGTGAGCGGGGCCTCCGAGGGCCCCTCCGTCGCCCCCGGCGCTGTCGCCGCCGGGATGGGCGCGGGGAGCGCCGAGGACGGCGAATTCCCTCGGACCGTCGGGCACTTCGAGGGCAAGACGGAGATCAAGAGCGCGCCCAAGAAGATCGCCGCGCTCAGCACCGGACAGCTGGACGACCTGCTGACCCTGGGCATCGTGCCGACCGTGACGACCCGCGCGGACAACGCCGGGCTGGCGCCGGACTATCTGAACGGCGCCTTCCCCACGTACAAGAAGCAGTTGTCGGCCATGGCCGACGCGGGGACCCGTACCGCGCCCAACCTGGAGACGCTCGCCGCCGCCAAGCCCGATCTGATCCTGATCAACGACTCGCTCGGCGACCTCTACCCGAAGCTGTCGAAGATCGCGCCCACCGTCGTGACGGCCGGCAACGGCATCAACTGGAAGCGGGATCTGCTCCTCGTCGGTGACGCGGTCGGCAAGGGCGACAAGGCGCAGGCACTGCTCGACGGCATCGTGAGCGACGCCGCCACGCGGGGGAAGCAGCTCGGCGATCCCGCCGTGTCCATGCTGCGGTTCACGCCGGACCGGACGCGGATGTTCGGAGTGTCGTCGTTCACCGGCTCCATCGCCGTCGACATGGGGCTCGCCCGGCCCAAGTCGCAGCAGTTCAACGCCATTTCGCAGGACATCGGGGCGGAGAGCGTCGATGTCGCGGACGGGGACTGGATCTTCTACTCGGTGCAGGGCGACGCCTCCAAGACCGACGCGGGCAGCGTGCTCGCCGGCCCCCTGTGGAAGTCGATGAAGGCGGTCAAGGCCAAGCACGCCGTGAAGGTCGACGACGACCCCTGGTACCTCAACGCCGGCCCCACCGCCGCCCGCCTCGTCGTACGACAGCTCGCGGACACCCTCGGCAAGTGACCGGTCCTACCTCTGCCGCACGCCGCACATCCGCCCCGGCGGGCGTGCGGCGTGCGACCTGGCTGGGCGTGGCCCTCCTCCTCGCCGTCACCGCCGCCGCCCTCAGCCTCGCCGTCGGCACCCGCCCCGTCCCGCTGTCCGCCGTCCTCGACGCGCTGGTGCACGGCGGGAATTCACCGGACGCGCTGGTCGTACGGTCCCTGCGGATGCCGCGGACCGCGATCGGAGTGACCGCCGGTGCCGCCCTCGGACTCTCGGGGGCGGCGCTCCAGGCGGTCACCCGCAATCCGCTCGCCGACCCCGGCATCCTCGGCCTCAGTCAGGGCGCGGCGGCCGGTGTCGTGTTCGCCATCGCGCTCGGCCGGGCGAACGGCTTCGACGGGTACGTCTGGTACGCCTTCACCGGCGCGGTCCTCGCCGCCTGCGTCGTGTACGCCATCGCCTCGCGCGGACGCGGCGGAGCCTCCCCGGTGAAGCTGGCGCTCGCCGGAACCGCGCTGTCGGCGATGACGGCGGGGGCCACGACCGTCGTACTGACGTCGAGTTCGGCCACGCTGGACCAGTTCCGGTTCTGGCAGGTGGGCGCGCTCAGCGGGCGCGACGCGGAAACGGTGGGGCACATGCTGCCCTTCCTCGCCACCGGGGCACTCCTCGTGCTGGCCTGCGCCCGCGGCCTGGACGCGCTCGCGCTCGGCGACGACACCGCACGGGCGCTCGGCCACCGCGTCACGCTCGTACGGGGCTGTGCGGCGCTCGGCGCGACCGTGCTCACCGCGGCCGCGGTCGCCGCCGCGGGCCCCATCGCCTTCATCGGCCTCGCCGTCCCCCACCTCGCCCGCCGACTGGTCAGTGGCGGCCACCGCTGGACCCTCCCCCTCTCCGCACTCCTCGGCGCCGCCCTGCTGCTCGCCGCGGACGTGGCGGGCCGGGTAGTACGCGCCCCGGCGGAAGTGCCGGCCGGAGTGATGACCGCGCTGGTGGGCGTACCGGTCCTGGTCGTACTCGTACGGCGGAAGGGCATGGCCTCGTGACCACGGCCCCCACGACGCCCACCGAGCCCACCGCGAGCCGCACCACGTACCCGCACTCGGCCGGGCTCTCCGTACTCCGCCACCGGCGCCTCTCCCTCCTCCTGCACCGGCGCGCCGCGGCCGTCGTCGCCGTCCTCCTGCTGCTCCTCGCGGGCGCGATGCTGCTCGCGGCATGCGTCGGGCAGACGTACGTCCCGCCGGGCGAGGTCTGGCGGGTGCTGCGCGGCCACGGCGGCCTGTACGACCTGGTCGTCGGCGAACTGCGGATCCCGCGGATCGTGCTCGGCGCGCTGGTCGGGGCGGCGCTCGGGCTCTCCGGGGCACTCGTACAGACCGTGACGCGCAACCCGCTGGCCAGCCCGGACGTCATCGGGGTCGGGCACGGTGCCGCCGCCGCGACCGTACTGGCGCTGGCCACCGGAACCGTCACCTCTCCCGGCGCGCTGCCGGCCGTCGCCGTCACCGGCGGTCTCGCGGCCGCCGCCCTGGTCTACGTACTGGCCTGGCGGCACGGAATGCAGCCGAGCCGGTTCGTCCTGACGGGCGTGGGCATCGGCGTCGCCCTCTCCGCCGTCGTCCAGCTCTACCTCACCGACAGCGAACTGGCCGCCGCCGAGCAGGTCAAGCTGTGGCTGACGGGCAGTCTGAACGGGCGCGGCCGGGAGCAGGCGGGCCCCCTCGCCTGGGTCCTCCTCCTCTCGTTGCCCGCCCTGGTGTGGGCGAGCCGCGCGCTGCGCCCGCTCGGGCTGGACGCCGACACGGCCGCCGCGCTCGGCGTCCGCGTCCAGCGCACCCAGCTCGGCCTGACCGTCCTCGGGGTGGTGCTCGCCGCGGTCGCGACCGGCGCGGCCGGCCCGGTCGGCTTCGTCGCCCTCACCGGCCCGCAACTGGCCCGCCGCCTCGCCCGCACCCCGCAACTCCCCCTCGCCGCTTCCGCCCTGACGGGCGCGCTGATCGTGGTCGGCGCCGACCTGGTGGCCCGCACGCTGGTGCCGCCGCTGGAGATCCCGGTCGGGGCGCTCACGTCCTTGGTGGGCGGTCCCTATCTGCTCTGGCTGCTGGGCAGGTCGGGCCGCCGCTGACGGGATTGCTGTACGTACGGTGGAAACGCCGAGGGCGCCGATCGGTCGTACGACCGATCGGCGCCCTCCGAACTCCGTCCGTGACTAGATGGTGGCGGTGTCGATCACGAAGCGGTAGCGGACGTCGCTCGCCAGCACCCGCTCGTAGGCGTCGTTGATCTCGGACGCGCTGATCAGCTCGATCTCGGCACCGAAGCCGTGCTCGGCGCAGAAGTCCAGCATCTCCTGGGTCTCCTGGATGCCGCCGATACCGGAACCGGCGAGGGTCTTGCGGCCGCCGATCACGGAGAAGAGGTTGAGCTTGACGGGCTCCTCCGGGGCGCCCACGTTCACGAAGGCGCCGTCCGTCTTCAGCAGGGACAGGTAGGCGTCCAGGTCCAACGGGGCGGACACGGTCGACAGGATCAGGTCGAAGGTGCCGCGCAGCTCCTCGAAGGTCTTCGGGTCGCTGGTGGCGTAGTAGTGGTCGGCGCCCAGCTTCAGCCCGTCGTCCTTCTTGCGCAGGGACTGCGACAGGACGGTCACCTCGGCACCGAGCGCGTCCGCGATCTTGACGCCCATGTGTCCGAGGCCGCCCATGCCGAGGATCGCGACCTTCTTGCCGGGGCCGGCGTTCCAGTGCTTGAGCGGGGAGTACGTGGTGATGCCGGCGCAGAGCAGCGGCGCCGCCACGTCGAGGGAGATGCCGTCGGGGATGCGGACGGTGTAGTTCTCGTCGACGACGATCTTCTCGGAGTAGCCGCCGTAGGTCGGCTCGCCGTTCTTGTCGAGGGCGTTGTACGTGCCCACGCCGCCGCCGGTGCAGTACTGCTCCAGGCCGGCCTTGCAGTTATCGCACTCGCGGCAGGAGTCGACGAGACAGCCGACGCCCACACGGTCGCCGACCTTGAACTTGGTGACGCCGGAGCCGACCTCGGAGACGATGCCGGCGATCTCGTGACCCGGCACCATCGGGAAGATCGCCTCTCCCCAGCCCTCCCGGGCCTGGTGGATGTCCGAGTGGCAGATACCGGCGAACTTGATGTCGATCAGGACGTCGAACTCACCGACCGGGCGGCGCTCGATGGTGGTGCGCTCCAGCGGAGCCTTGGCGGCGGGGGCGGCGTACGCAGCAACAGTGGTCATGCCGGGGGTTCTCCTAGGGAGTGGTAAGTCCTGTGCCCGGCTGCCTTCGGTCGGGCACGCTGCTCAGCCTGCCCCACGGGAGAGCCTTCACCCAGGTCACGGCTTTGCGTACGTTCGCTGGTCCTACTACTGGCGGGGTCAGGTTCACCGGCGTACGACCGTGAATACTGGACGTATGGACGAACAGCCCTCCCCACCCCTGGACCGGCGTGCCGAGCTCAGCGAGTTTCTGCGCACCCGCCGGGCCCGGCTGAAGCCGGAGGACGTGGGGCTGCCCGACTTCGGCCGGCACCGCCGGGTGCCCGGGCTGCGGCGCGAGGAGCTGGCGCAGCTGGCCGGGGTGTCCGTGGCGTACTACACGCGTCTGGAGCAGGGCAACGGACGGAACGTGTCGGCGGAGGTACTCGACGCGATCGCCCGCGCCCTGCGGCTGACGGACGCCGAGCACGCGCATCTCACGCACCTCGCGAAGCCCAAGGCGCACAAGAAGAAGCAGCCGGCGCGGCCGCAGCAGGTACGGGGGGCGCTGCGGCAGCTGCTGGACTCGTTGGACGGCGTCCCCGCGTACATCAGCGGGCGGCGCTCGGACATCCTGGCCTGGAACCGGATGGCGGCGGCCGTGTTCGGTGACTGGTCGGAGCTGGCGCCGCAGGACCGGAACTGGGCGCGGCTGGTGTTCCTGAAGCCCGAGTACCGCGATCTGTACGTGGACTGGGAGCAGAAGGCGATCGACATCGTCTGTCTGCTGCGCATGGACGCGGGCTGTCACCCGGACGACCCGCGACTCTCGGCCCTGGTCGGTGAGCTCTCGGTGAAGAGCGAGGACTTCCGGCGCCTGTGGGCCACGCACGACGTGAAGGAGAAGAGCCACGGGGTGAAGCGGCTGCGGCATCCGCTGGTGGGTGATCTCTCCCTCCAGTACGAGTCGTTCCGGCTGCCCGACGACAGCGAACAGTCGCTGGTCACCTACCACGCGGAACCGGGGTCCGCCTCGGCGGAGGCGCTGCGGTTGCTGGCCAGCTGGGGCACGGACGCGACCCGCGCGGGCGCGACGACGCCCCAGTAGCTTTCGCGCAGTTCCCCGCGCCCCTGAAAGCCCCGGTCAGGGCTGGTACGGCGGGGCCGCTCCCCACGTCCACCTCGGTACCGGTTGGTCTCCCGGAGGGGTCGCGTCGGGGGCGGAGAAGTGGACGGCCAGGCGTGTGCCCCACTCGGCGTAGGCGAGGAAGGCGGAGCGGAACTCGGCGTCCGTAGGCAGGCCCGCGTCGTCCGCCGCGTCCTGGAGCAGGTTGACCCAGCGGCGCCGCTGCGCCTCGGTGATGTTCTTGCCGAGGTGTTTGGCGACCATGTGGCCATGGCCGCCCTCGGTCTCGGAGTAGGCGGGCGGACCGCCGAAGACCTCGCCGAGCCAGAGGGCGACATGGGTCGCGTGTTCGGGGGCCAGACCCTGGAACACCGGTGCGAGGACGTCGTCCTTGAGGACCTTGTCGTAGAACGCCTCGGTGAGGCGGGCGAAGGCCTCGGCGCCCCCGGCCCAGGCGTAGAGGGTGGGGACCGACGCGCCCACGCCCCGTACCGTCGTCGGCGTGTAGTGGCGCATCTCCTCGATGTAGGGGATGTAGGGCTGGATCTCGGCGTAGAAGCCGGGGAACAGCTCCGACTTCCGGAAGCCCTGGACGTGGTCCTCGGTCGAGGTCCAGGTGATGCGCAGGACGAAGTGCTCGAAGTCCTCCTCGCAGCGCGCCAGCTCGTAGTCCACACAACTCGGGGACGCGGCGAGCTGGGCCGCGGCCCGGGTGTAGGCGGCCAGGAACTCCGCGGACTTCTCCTCGGGAATGAGGTAGCGGATGTACTCCACGGTCTGGGTGGTCATGGGCCCACGGAAACACGGACGGCCCGTCGGAAGCTGCTCTTCCGCCGGGCCGTTCGCTATCGGCACACTTCACATGGCCGCGCTACGGGATCACTTTCCGTAGTACGCGTTGTAGATCGAGACCGTCGACTTGTTGCCCTGCTTGTCGGTGATCTTCGCGTGGAAGGAGATGCCCTTCCCCTTCGCCGGGTTCTTGACGGTGATCTTGCCGTTCTTGACCTTGAGCATCTTCCAGGTCTGGCCGTAGTCGTACGAGACGTATACGTACAGCGACTTGAGGTTCTTGCCCGCGGCCGAGCCCTGCACGGAGACCGGGATCGTGACCGTCTTGCCGGCCGCGACACGGCTGTCGAGGCCGGTGGTGGCGTTGAAGCGGACCGTGGAGGTGGGCAGCTTCGCGAAGTCGGCCTTCTTGGACTTGAAGGTCCAGCTCGCGTCGATCCGTGTGGAGGCCGCGGCGACCTTCACCGTGCGCTTGACCGAGGTCGTGAGCTTGTAGGTGGCCTCGGCGGCCGGGACCTTGAACTCCTTCATCCCGACGAGCGGGTCGTCGTTCGAGCCGACCTTCGCGCCGTTGCGGTACAGCGTCGTCGTCACCGAGGTGTACAGCGAGGAGCCGGGGTGACCGCCCCCGTCGGCGAACAGCGGCAGGTAGCCAGCGATGCTGTTGCCTTCCCGGAAGACGCCGTAGTCCGCGTTGATCTTCGGACCGAAGACGGCCGTGTTGTACGTCCTCGTGTAGCTCTTGCCCGCCTTGAGGATCTGCGGATAGTCGTCCGTGTAGTAGGCCTCGATGATCGGGGTCCCGGTGGCGTCGACGCCGGCGTCCTGCTCGAAGTCGAACGCCCACTGGACCTTCTCACCGGTCGACACGTACAGCGTGCGCGAGGACGGCAGCTTCTGGCTGACCCCGACGCTCATGCTGTCGTCGTCGGGCAGGAAGCCGTACGCGGTGACCGCGCCCGTCTTACCGGAGGCCGCGGCCCCGAGGTTCGCCTTCACCTTGGCCAGCTCGCTCGCCTTGTAGTGCTTGACGTGCGCGCCCTGGAGCTTGGTGGTCTTGGTACCGGTGAAGGTGTCGTACTCGGCGCCCGCGCCCTTGCTCCACTGCCCGGACCAGCTCTGGAAGAGGCCGGAGGAGACCGCCGGGCCCACGTGCGCCACGCGCACGTCCTGGAAGGAGCCCAGGCCGATGCCGGTACCGAGCCCGGTGGCGTCGTCGAAGTAGTTGACGAGTGCCGACAGCGGCTTCGCCCCCGCGTCCGGCACCGTGATGTCGGCGCCCTTGGCGGTTCGGGCGTCGAGGGTCACCGTGGTGTTCTTGGTGACGCTCAGCCGGGGCTGGATCAGCCAGTCGACCCCGCCCTTCGCCTCGACCAGGTCCTTCACGAAGAGGGAGTTGAGCACGTACTTGCCCTTGGGAACACGCAGGGTCGCGGTGTCGGACGTGCTCTGCGACGTGTAGTCCCGCGCCTCACCGAGGCCGGAGTAGCCCTCCAGGTCGGTGAGGTGCGTGGGCGTCTCACCGGCACGGTTGACGTACTTGAAGGTGACGTCGTACGACTCCGTCTCGCGCTCGACCGCGACGGCCGTGCGCACGGCCTGGCCGCCGCCGCTCGCCGTCACGTACGCCGAGTACGCGCCGTCGAGGGTGCCGCCGAGCTTCGTGTTCGTGGTGACGTCGACAGCGGCCTTGCCGCCCGCCGGGACGGTGACCGTCTTGGCGCCGAGCGCGAAGAAGCCCGCCGGAGCCGCCTGGCCCTTGGGGTTGGTCGCGGAGATCGCCAGGGTCAGGGTGACGTCCTTCGTACCGAGGTTGCGGTACGTCAGCTGCTTGGTCGTCGCCGTGTCGTCGGTGTGCGGCCACTGCGCGACGCCGAAGCTCACCGACGACGGGTCGGCGATCACGGTCTGCTTGATCGCCTTGTCGACGGCGATCCGGCCCGAACCCTGCTGGAACGGCGTGTACTTGCCGCCCTTCGCGGAGCCCGTCAGCGCACTCTTGAGCTCGGTGTACGTCCAGTCCGGGTGTTCCTGCTTGAGGATGGCCGCGGCGCCCGCGACATGCGGGGTCGCCATCGACGTACCGGAAATGGTCAGGTAGCCCGCGGGCTTCTCACCGACCTCCTGGTCGATGAGACTGCCCGGGGCCGCCGCCGCCGTGATGTCCACGCCGGGCGCGGTGACGTCCGGCTTGATGGCGCCGTCGCCGACGCGCGGGCCGGTGCTGGAGAAGTCCGCCAGCTTGTCGTTGTCGTCGACGGCGCCGACGGTGAGCGCGGCGTCCGCGCTGCCGGGCGAGCCGATCGACTCGGGGCCCTCGTTGCCCGCCGCGATCGCGAAGAGGATGCCCTTCTCGGCCGAGAGCTTGTTGACCTCGGCCTCCAACGGGTCGATGTCGGGGGTGTCCTGGCCGCCCAGGCTCAGGTTCACGATGTCGGCGCCCTGCTCGGCCGCCCACTCCATGCCCGCGAGGATGCCCGAGTCGTCGCCGCTGCCGGTGTCGTCGAGGACCTTGCCGTTGAGGATCTTCGCACCGGGCGCGACACCCTTGTACTTGCCGCCCGACTTGGCGCCGGTGCCCGCCGCGATGGACGCGACGTGGGTGCCGTGGCCGAAGTGGTCGGTGGCGTCGGCGGCGGTGGAGAAGTTCTTGGACTCGATCACCTGGGTCTTGAGGTCCGGGTGGCTCGCGTCGACGCCGGTGTCCAGGACGGCGATCTTGACGCCCTTGCCGTCGTATCCGGCGGCCCATGCCGTGGGGGCGCCGATCTGCGGCACGGACTTGTCGAGGCTCGCCTTGCGGACGCCGTCCAGCCAGACGTGCGCGATGCCGGAGGCCGTCTTCCCGTCGTCGGTGACCGCGGACCACAGCTCGGCCGCGTCCCGCTGCGGCGTCTGCACCGCGTCCGCGTTCAGCGCCTTCAGGCTCCTGCGGAGCGTGCCGGCCTCGCGGACGTCGGCCTTGGCGGCCGCCGCGGCTCCCCGGTAGCCGACGATCACCTTCAGGCCCCGCTGCTGGGACTTGCGGACCGCCGCCTTGTTGAGCTCGGTGACATCGAAGAGCCGCCGGTCGAGCTTGCCGCCGGCTATGAGCGCCTGGGCGTCGGCCGGCACCACCAGGGTGTGGCCGTCGGCCTTGCGGATCTGTACGGGCACGTGCTCGCGGCCCTTGGCCCGCTCGAAGCCGACGACGCGCCCCTTGGCATCGACGACCACCCGGTCACCGGTGATCAGGGTGATGCGGTGCTTGGCCGTGATCCCGGCCGCTTTCCCGGCCGCGGACACGCCCGCCGCGCGCTGCTCCGCCCGCGCCGACGCCGGGCTGGTCATACCCGCCGCCAGCGCCACGGACGCCGCCATGGCGATGCTCGCAGCACACGCTCTTTTCACTTGTCTGCGCAAGTCTCCCCCTGGAGATCAGGTCCGGACGAATCCCCGTTCATCCGGTCGGGGGAAGCCTCGTACGCATGCACGTACACCCCCCGGAATACGCAAGTATGCCCGGGGGGTGATCGCCCCCTCAATAGCGGGGCGAGGGTGAAGAGTTGACGGAGTTGTTCCGCTAAGCTCCCGCACGCTCCTTTTGCACTTCTTTAGGCACCCGCGTTTTCCTTGACGGAAATCTTCCCCTTGCGAATCGTCGCGAGGCGCGGGGCCTTCTTCGCGATCGCGGAATCGTGCGTGACCATGATGAAAGTGAGCCCGTGCTCCTTCCACATGGCCTCGAGCACCTCCATGATCTCGTCGCGCATGGACTCGTCGAGGTTGCCGGTGGGCTCGTCGGCGAGCAGCACCTTCGGCTGCTTGACCAGGGCGCGGGCGATGGCGACACGCTGCTGCTGGCCACCGGAGAGCTCGGCGGGCAGATGACCGAGCCGCTCGGCGAGCCCCACCGACTCCAGTGCGTCGGCGGCCCGTTGCCGCCGTTCCTTCACCTTCACACCGAGGGGCACGAGGGCGGTCTCCACGTTTTCCTGGGCGGTGAGCGTGGGAATCAGGTTGAAGCTCTGAAAGACGAATCCGATGTTCTCGCTGCGCACTTTGGTGAGCTTCGCCTCGGACAGTTTGGCCATGTCCGTACCGTCGAGTTCGACGCTGCCCGCGGTGGGCCGGTCGAGACCGCCGAGCATCTGAAGAAGGGTGGATTTTCCGCCACCGGTGGGTCCCTGGATGACGAGCCGGTCGCCGTCCGCGATGGTCAGGTCGACCCCGGCGAGCGCGTCGATCGTCTCCTTGCCCCGGGTATAGCGCTTGGTGACGCCTCTGAGTTCGTACATGGTGCAACTCCTGGATGAGGTGAAGGGGGTGCCCGGTACAGCGGGCGACGGCGGGCACCCCCTCGAAAGGGGCTGGGGCCTATTCGACGCGGCGCAGGGCGTCCGCGGGACGGAGCCGGGAGGCACGCCAGCCGCCGAAGGCGCCGGCGATCAGACCGCCGGTGACGGCGAGGGCCACCGCGCCGACGATGGTGCCGAGGCTGACGGGCGCGGTGAGCGCGACGTCGAGGGCCTTGGCCGCGGCCTGCCGGCCGGGACCGCCGAAGCCGCCACCGGGGCCGCCCTGGCCTCCGCCGCCGCCCGAACCGCCCACCTGCGCCTGCAGGGTGGGGCTGATCTCGGTGACGACGTAGGCGCCCGCGAGGCCGATCGCGATACCGAGGGCGCCGCCGACCAGGCCGTTGACCATGGCCTCGCCGACGACCTGCCGGGTCACCCGGCCCGACTTCCAGCCGAGCGCCTTGAGGGTGCCGAACTCGCGCACGCGCCTCGACACGGCGGAGGAGGTGAGCAGACCGGCGACCAGGAACGCGGCGACGAGCACCGCGATGGACAGCCACTTGCCGACGTTGGAGGCGAGGCTGGAAGCCGTGGAGAGGGAGCCGGAGACGGTGGACGCGAGATCGGCGGAGGTGGTGACCGTCGTCCCCGAGATGTTCTTCTGGATGGTGCTCTTCACGCTGGAGATCTGCTGCGAGTCCGACGCCTTGACGTAGATCGTGGTGACCTTGTCCTTGGAGCCGCTGAGCGTCTGCGCCTGCTTGAGCGGGATGTAGAGGTTGGCCGCCGCGTCACCGCTGTCGGGCGTGGCGATGCCGATGACCTTGTACTTGACGCTCTTGATGGTGACGGTGGAGCCGACCTTGAGCTTCTTCTCCTTGGCGTACGAGACGTCGGCGACGACCACCTTGGTATCGGTCTCGGACGTCTTGAACGTACGACCGCTGGTGATCTTCGAGGAGGTCAGCGGGCCGAGGGCGGGCTTGGTGACGTCGGTGCCGTACACCGAGTAGTTGTTGACGTCGAAGTTGGCGCCGCCGCCCTCGACACGGCCCTGCGGGGACTGCTGGGCGTTCGGGCGCCCGCCGCCCTGGGCGGCGCCACCGCTCTGGTTCTGCTGGCGGAACTGACCCCGCGTGAACTGGCCGTTGATCCTGATGACCTGGAGACTCAGCCCGCCGACGGAGTCCGCGACGCCCTTCTGGGAGTCGACCTTGGTGACCGTGGAGGCGGCCAGGGTCTGGAAGCCCTGCACCATGACGCGGTCGCTGCTCTGCTCCTTGGTGGAGCCGTTGTCGTTCGCGTCGAAGTTGAAGCGCGGACGCTGGCTGGTGCTCGTCGCCGGCGCCGCCGCCTTGGTGACGGTCATGTCCGTACCCAGTCCGTACAGCGACTGGAGGACCTTGCCCTGCGCCTTCTCCATGCCGGACGACACGGAGCTGACCACGATGACCAGGGCGATGCCCAGGGCGAGTCCGGAGGCGACGACGAGCGCCGCCTTCCTGCGGCGGCGCAGTTCGCGCCTCAGGTAGGTGAAGAACATGGCGGAAAGCTAGGTACGGCGCGTGATGGCGGGATAAGCCCCGCATAAGAGAAGGATGAGAAGGCTGTGGCAGCCCGGGAATTCACCTGTGGGCGGTCCCTGAAGGCTGTGAGAACGCCGATGGCGGCGGCGGCCCGTGAGGGGCCACCGCCGCCATCGGCGAACAGGGGAGGGTGGAGCGGGATATCAGGCTGCCGAGCCGGCCTTCCAGGCGGACCAGCTCAGGTTCCAGCCGTTGAGGCCGTTGTCCGGGGCGATGGTCTTGTCGCCGGTGTTCTTGACGACCACGACGTCACCGATCAGCGAGTGGTCGTAGAACCAGGCCGCGGGCGTGTTCGGGTCGTTCGCACCCTTGGTGTCGGACAGACCCACACAGCCGTGGCTGGTGTTCACCGCGCCGAAGATGGACTTCGCGCCCCAGTAGTTGCCGTGGATGAAGGTGCCGGAGTTCGACAGACGCATGGCGTGCGGCACGTCCTTGATGTCGTACTCGCCCTTGCCGTCGGTCTTCGTGAAGCCGACCGTCGAGCCGTTCATCCGGGTCTCCTTGAACTTCTCGGAGATCACCATCTGGCCCTGGTACGTCTTGTGCTCCGGGGATCCCGAGGAGATCGGGATCGTCTTGATCGTCTTGCCGTCCTGCGTGACCTTCATGGTCTTGGTCTGCGCGTCGACGATCGAGACCTGGTTGCGGCCGATCTTGAAGGTGACCGTCTTCTGCTGCACGCCGTAGACACCGCTCGCGCCCTGGACGCCGTCCAGGTTGAGCTTGAGGGTGACGGTGGAGCCGCCGGTCCAGTAGTTCTCGGGACGGAAGTCGAGGCGGTTGGCGCTGAACCAGTGGCCGACGACCTCCTGGCCGCTGCTGGAGGAGACGGTGATCCCCTTCTGCACGGCGGCCTTGTTCGTGATCGCCTTGTTGAAGTTGATCGAGACCGGCATGCCGACGCCGACGGTGGAACCGTCCTCCGGCGTGAAGTTGCCTATGAAGCTGTTCGCCGGGGAGACCGTGGTGAACGAGGCGTTCTCGTGAGCGACGAGGCCCGCGGAGTCGGTGGCCTCGGCGGCCACCTTGTACGTAGTGGCGCGCTCGAGCTGGGAGGTGGGCTTCCAGCTCTTCTTGTCGGCGGATATCTGACCGGAAACCGCCGTGCCCGTCTCGGTCGTCATGGTGACGGACGAGAGCGTGCCCTTGCTCACGGTGACCGCCGCGGCGTTGTTGATGGAGGCGTTGTCGGAACCGTCCGCGGGCGTGATCTTGATCTGGGCCTGGGAGCTCTTCTTGGCCGCCGCCGCGTCGGCCTGGGCCTGCGAGGTCTCGCCGTCCGAGGCACTGGCCTTGCTGCCGCCCCCGCTGCTGCACGCAGAGAGCACCAGCACTCCGCCGAGCAGTGCGGACGCGGCCATCAGACCCTTGCGCCGCTTACTGTCCGTCATCACACGCTTCTCCATCGTTGCCGAATCACCTGAAACCACATAAGCCCCGTTCGAACCATCCACGCTAGGACCGGTTCGTCCCGTTCCACATACTTCTGAGGTGTGGGTAACACCACGTCGATCGACGGCGTCAACCGAATCGACCCGGGCCGCCGGACCCCGATCGAGTGGTTACCGACAGCCGGACCGAATTTCTGGTACGGAGGTGGTCGGTGCGTCGTCGGAGACGAAAAACCCCGGGCAGCGGTTGCCACCCGGGGTCACATTTTCCCCAAGAGGCGTCAGCCGACTCCGACTTCCTCGTCGTCATCCTCGCCGCCATCATCCTCGTCGAGGTCCCATTCCGGCGAATCGGGGTCGTAGTCGATCGGCTCGCTGCTCCAGGAAGCCTGGGCGAGGTCGACCCCGGGTACTTCGCTGACCAGGTCGAACGGGTCGACGAGATAGGCGAGGGCCTCGGCAGTGTCTTCCGTCACTGCGTTCTCGGCGTGGGTCCGCTCGTCGGCCGGCATACCGGAGTCGTCCGCGATGCGGCGCAACGCGGCCTTGGTGACGGCGTCCGCGTCGTCGACTTCCAACACCAGCTCCACACGAAGCCGGACAAATCGTGATGTCTCAGGAGTACTCATGAGACGGAGCGTACGGCCCGTGGCTCCCGCGACTTTCCCACGACCCGCGCCTTTCATTAGCATCGGCCCACACGGCCAATTCGCCAGCGCCACAAGGGGATCGATATTACGTGTCCGCCGCTCGTCGCTCGTTGCTGACCGCCACCGCAGCGGGAACCCTTCTGGGGGCCCTGTGGTTCGTCCCGTCCGCCAACGCGACCCCGGAAAAGCCTGCTCAGCACAGCAATATGTCGACGAACACCACGTCGAGAACCGCGGTGCAGGCGTCCACGGAGTCGAGCGACACCCAGTCGGGCGTCGCCGATGCGAGCGACGCCGGAGCGAACGACACAGGCTCCGACACCACCGGGTCGCACGACAGCGGAACCCGGCTCGCCGATACCGGAAGCGTCAACACGACGCCGTACGTCATCGGCGGAACCCTTTTCCTGGGCCTCGGCGCCGGCTTTGTGACCTACTCGGTGCGCCGGGAGCGCACGGCGGCCTTCTGAGCGCGACGCTCCGGCCCGGAACCCACGGGATACCCATGCGAGACCTGACCGAGCTGACTGATGTCGAGGAGCCCGCGTGGCCGCTCCTCTCCGAGGCGATCTCCAACAGCAGGGTGTCCATGGATGTGCTGCCGGTGGACCCGGCGCAGGCCCGTGGATCCCTGCTGCAACTGCAACTCACCGCGCGCTCCTGGCTCGGCTCCTTCGTGCTCAACTGCGGCGGGGTGCTGCTGGACAGCGGCTGGCTGCGCATCTACGGCAGCCCCGACGACGACGCGCCTGCGGGGACGCCGAGCTTCGCCGAGGTCAACGACCTCCCCGAGCGGTTCGACCCGGCGTGGCGGCCGGAGGGCGGGCTCGTCATCGCCCATGACGTCCTCGGCGGCGTCTTCGTGGTCAACGGACCCGACCCCGCGCAGGCCAACCGCCCCGGCGGTCCCGGCGAGGTGCTGTACTTCGCACCGGACTCGCTGCGCTGGGACGCGCTCGGCGTGGGCCACGCGGACTGGCTCAGCTGGCTCCTGGACGAAGGCGGCATAGAGCAGTTCTACGACACCCTGCGCTGGCCCGGCTGGCGCGCCGAGACGGGGCCCATGCCGGGGTCCCACGGGATCACCTTCGACCCGGTGCTGTGGACGGCCGCCAACCGCCGCGACCTTCCCGCGGCCCGCCGCCGCGCCGTCCACATGTCGGAGCTCATGGATCTGCACCGAGGCACGGGCCTGGAACTCGACAAGATCGACCCGGGCTTCCTGGGCAACTTCGACGACTACTGAGAACCTCCGGCGCCCTAGGGAGCGCGCCCCCAGGGGCGCGCCCCTGGGGGCGCGGGGAACTGCGCGAGCAGCCCCCACCGGCCCGCTGATGTGAACCGAGCCACAAGCGGAGCGGCTACGCAGCGCGACGCCCGCCGCCGCCCTGCCCGCCGCGCTCCGTACGCCGCTGCTGCTGCGGGGCACGTCCACGGCCACCGGAGCGACCCGCACCCCCCGTACCGCCGCCCGTGCCGCCACCGGACGTGCCGCCGGCGGCACGCCGCGGCTGACGGCCCTGCGACTCCGAACCCGCACCCGAACCCGCTCCGGCCGGGCGCCTCGCCCCGCCTCCGACCCGCGGCCGTGACCGCTTCTTCGGCTGTTCGGCCGGCTGCGGCACCTCGATGACGACCGGGACGCCGGAGGGCTCGCGGGCGCCGGTGAGGCGGGCGAGTTCCTCGTCACTGGACGCGATCCGTGCCGTGCGCGGGGTGATGCCGGCGTCCGCCATCAGCCGCGTCATCTCCCGCCGCTGCTCGGGCAGTACGAGGGTGACGACGCTGCCGGACTCACCGGCCCGGGCGGTGCGTCCGCCGCGGTGCAGGTAGTCCTTGTGGTCGGTCGGCGGGTCGACGTTGACCACGAGGTCGAGGTCGTCGATGTGGATGCCGCGCGCCGCGACGTTGGTGGCGACGAGCGCGGTGACCTGACCGTTCTTGAACTGGTCCAGGGTGCGGTTGCGCTGCGGCTGGCTGCGCCCGCCGTGCAGCGCGGAGGCCCGGACGCCGCTCGCGAGCAGCCGCTTGGTGAACCGGTCGGCGCCGCGCTTGGTGTCGACGAAGAGGATCACCCGGCCGTCGCGCGCCGCGATCCGCAGGGCGACGGCCTTCTTGTCGGTCTCGTCGGCGACGTGGAGCACGTGGTGCTCCATGGTGGTCACCGCACCCGCCGAGGGGTCGACGGAGTGCACCACGGGGTCCGTGAGGAACATCTTCACGAGCCGGTCGATGTTCTTGTCGAGCGTGGCCGAGAAGAGCAGTCGCTGACCGCCCGGCTCGACCTGCTTGAGCAGTGCGGTGACCTGCGGCATGAAGCCCATGTCGGCCATCTGGTCGGCCTCGTCGAGGACGGTGATCGCGACCTGGTCGAGGACGCAGTCGCCGCGCTCGATGAGGTCCTTGAGCCGCCCGGGGGTGGCCACGAGCACCTCGGCGCCGCGCCGCAGCGTGCCGGCCTGCCGGCCGATCGACATCCCGCCGACGGCCGTGGCCACGCGCAGGTTGACCGCGGTGGCGTACGGCGTGAGCGCGTCGTCGACCTGCTGGGCGAGTTCGCGCGTGGGGACGAGGACGAGCGCGAGCGGCGCCTTCGACTCCGCCCGGCGACCCGCCGTACGGGCCAGCAGGGCGAGTCCGAAGGCGAGCGTCTTGCCGGAGCCGGTGCGGCCACGGCCCAGGACGTCGCGTCCGGCGAGGGAGTTGGGCAGCGTCGCGCCCTGGATCGGGAAGGGCTCGGTGACGCCCTGCGCGGCGAGGGTCTTGGTGAGGGCGGCCGGCATGTCGAGCGCGTCGAAGGAGTCGACGGCGGGCAGCGCCGGGGTGATGGTCTCGGGCAGGGAGAACTCCTGCGGCGCCACGGCCTTGCGGGCCGGGCCCTTGCCGGTGCCACGGCCGCCGCCGCGGCCCGCGCCCTTCGCGAAGCCGCCGGTCTGGGCGCCACCGCGTGCGTTTGCCGGCCGCTTACGGACGGGACGTTCGGATCGAGTCATGCTGGATCTGGATTTCCTTCCTGGGCCCCACGGACTGCACGCACAGCGCTCGCAACTGACAAGCACTCACAGCACGAGCCGGGACCCGCACCCCGAAGGTGCGGGCCCCGGCTCTGGAAAAGCGCGTCCCCGAAATCAGGCGGGGATGATGTTCTCCGCCTGCAGGCCCTTCTGGCCCTGCGCGACGTCGAACGAGACCTTCTGGCCCTCCAGCAGCTCACGGAAGCCGGAGCTGGCGATGTTGGAGTAGTGGGCGAAGACGTCGGGGCCGCCGCCGTCCTGCTCGATGAAGCCGAAGCCCTTTTCCGAGTTGAACCACTTCACGGTGCCAGTTGCCATGTTTTTCTCCTGAATAGGTAGGGCCCCAATCCGGAGATGCACCGGGAAAAGCCGGAGATGCCGGTAAAACAAAACGCGCCTGCGGAGGATTCCGATCAGGCGCACAAAGTAAATGGGTACCAAAAACGTATCAATGAGACAGTAGCACACTTCGGGCCGCCGCTGTGACAGCGGCGGCCCGCGGTACTCCGGTCAGGCCAGCGGTCCGGTCACCGGTTCCACTGCCGCCACCACCTGACCGCCGCGCACGAACGCGTCCGCCGCCTCCAGGTCCGGGGCGAGGAAGCGGTCGGGGCCTGGGCCCTGGACGCCGGCCGCGCGGACGGCACCGATGACGGCCTGCGAGGCGGGAGCCGGGGTCAGGCCCTCGCGCAGTTCGATCGCCCGGGTGGCCGCGTACAGCTCGATCGCGACGATACGGGTGAGGTTGTCCACGGCGGTGCGCAGCTTGCGCGCGGCCGACCAGCCCATGGAGACGTGGTCCTCCTGCATGGCGGAGGAGGGGATGGAGTCCGCGGATGCCGGTACGGCGAGGCGCTTCATCTCGCTCACCAGCGCCGCCTGGGTGTACTGGGCGATCATGAGGCCCGAGTCGACGCCCGCGTCGTCCGCGAGGAACGGCGGCAGACCGTGCGAGCGGTTCTTGTCGAGCAGCCGGTCGGTGCGGCGCTCGGCGATCGAGCCGAGGTCGGCGGCGGCGATGGCGAGGAAGTCGAGGACGTAGGCGACCGGGGCGCCATGGAAGTTGCCGTTCGACTCGACGCGGCCGTCGGGCAGCACGACCGGGTTGTCCACGGCGGAGGCGAGCTCGCGCTCGGCGACGAGCCGGGCGTGCGCGAGGGTGTCGCGTCCGGCGCCCGCGACCTGCGGGGCGCAGCGCACGGAGTAGGCGTCCTGGACGCGCGGGGCGTCGTCCTGGTGGTGGCCGGTGAGCTCCGAGCCCTTCAGCACGGCCAGCATGTTGGCGGCGCTGGCGCTCTGTCCCGGGTGCGGGCGGATGGCGTGCAGCTCGGGTGCGAGCACCTTGTCCGTGCCGAGGAGGGCTTCGAGGGAGAGCGCGGCGGTGACGTCGGCCGACTTGTAGAGCGTCTCCAGGTCGGCGAGGGCCATGACCAGCATGCCGAGCATGCCGTCGGTGCCGTTGAGGAGGGCGAGGCCCTCCTTCTCGCGCAGTTCGACGGGGGTGATGCCGGCCTCGGCGAGCAGCTCGCCCGCGGGCCGTACGACACCGTCGGGGCCCTCGGCGTCGCCCTCGCCCATCAGCGTCAGCGCGCAGTGGGAGAGCGGGGCCAGGTCGCCGGAGCAGCCGAGGGAGCCGTACTCGTGGACGACCGGGGTGATCCGGGCGTTGAGGATGTCGGCCATGGTCTGGGCGACCTCGGGCCGCACACCGGTGTGCCCGGAGCAGACGGTCTTGAGCCGCAGGAACATCAGCGCGCGGACGACCTCGCGCTCCACGCGCGGGCCCATGCCTGCGGCGTGCGAGCGGACGATGTTGCGCTGCAGCTGGGCGCGCAGCTCCGGGCTGATGTGCCGGCTCGCGAGGGCGCCGAACCCGGTGGAGACGCCGTAGACCGGCTCCGGCTTGGCGGCCAGCGCGTCCACGATCTCGCGGGCCGCGGCGAGGGCCGCCACCGCCTCTTCGGAGAGCTCGATCCGGGCGCCGCCGCGCGCCACGGCGAGAACGTCGGACGCGGTCACTCCGGACGTCCCCACCACCACAGTGTGCATATCCATATTCAGGAGCGTACGCAGTGAATTCGATGATGTCACTAGTGGGTGGGCGGTTGACCCCTTACTTCGACGTACGTCACACACGCCCGCGCGGACTCAGGGGCGGGGGTGCTCGTGGCGCCCCCGGAAGCGGCGGCGTTCCCCCTGCGCCGGGGAGGGCGCGTCGGCGAGACGCACGACCGGGTCGTCGGGGCCCTCGCGCCCGGCGACGACGGGCTTCGCGGCCCGTACGGCCTTCGCGCGGTACTGGGCGGCGTCGGCCAGCCGGAAGAGCCGTCGCGCCGAGCGCACCGGACCGATCGGGTCCGCGGTCGAGGCGACCCCGCACGCCACCCCCTCCCCCAGCTCCAACTCGGCGGCGCGACGGCAGAGTTCGTCGGCGATGCGGACGACCTCGTCGGCCGGCGGGCCGACCGCGAGCAGGCAGAACTCGTCACCGCCGAGGCGGGCGGCGAGGGTGCCCGGGAGCATCGCCCCGCACAGCGACAGCACCGATCCGAACCGTTCCAGGAGCCGGTCGCCGACGGCGTGCCCGCGGGTGTCGTTGACGTTCTTGAGTCCGTTGAGGTCACAGACGACGAGACTGACCGCGGCCCCTTCCTGCCGGTGCAGCTCGATGGCCTCGTCCAGGCGTACGTCGACCGCGCGGCGGTTGGCGAGTCCTGTGAGGGCGTCCGTGAACGCGAGCCGCCGGGCCTCCTCCAGTCGCTCGGTCTGGGCGAGCCCGGCGGCGACGACGGAGGCCAGTACAGTCGCGAAGTCCGCGTCGGCCCGGTCGAAGACGGGGGCCGTGGCCGGGCGGGCCACATACAGCTCGCCCCACGCCCGCCCGTGCAGCACGATCGGGGCGACGACGCAACAGCCCCGGCCGCGCCGGCGCAGGGCGGCGGCCCTCCCCCAGCCAACGCTGGGAGGTGCCCCCAGGTGGCAGTGGCCGACGGGACCGGCCGCCGGCCCCTCGGCGGTCTCCACCCAGGCGTTCGGGCCGCCGCCGCCGGCCCAGCGCTCGTGCAGGAACTCGGTGATCTCGGGGAACTGGTGCACGGGGTAGGCCTCGCCGTCCGGGAACTCCTCTTCGTCCGGAGCGCGTTCGCCCACGTTCACCAGGACCCGCAGCCGGCCGAGCTCGCGCTCCCACACGGAGAGCGCGGCGAAGCTCCCGGCGAGCGCGTGGCATGCACCGAGCGCCGCGGCCCGCCAGGACTCGCGCGGGGTGCGTGCCGCCGCCATCCCCTGCGCCAGCTCCACCACGGCCCTCAGCCGTCTGTCCTCACCCATCACTCCAGGCTAGGGATATTTACGGCGATTCGGGATATTGGTGAGGCGAACAGGGGTCCGAGTGGCCGTACCGGCCGGAGGGCGCCGGGAAGCGTGCGGGACTACTCCCCCGGCCACTGCGGCTTGCGCTTCTCGTTGAACGCGGCGACGCCCTCCGCACGGTCCCCCGAGAAGGCGACGGACCGCCAGGCGGCGTCCTCCACCTCCAGGCCCGCGCGCAGGTCGAGCCCGTGCCCGAGCCGCAGCGCGCGCTTGGCGGCACGCAGGCCGACGGGGGAGTTGGCGGCGATACGGTCGGCGAGCGCGAGGGCTTCGGTACGGTCCTGGCCCGCGTCCACGAGTTCGTCGACGAGGCCCAACTCCCGCGCCTCATCCGCCTCCAGCCGCCGCGCCGAGAAGATCAGCTCGGCCGCGCGGGCCGCCCCGACCCGCCGCGGCAGCAACTGCGTACCGCCACCTCCGGGAATCACCCCGACCGACACCTCGGGCAGCCCGAGCACCGCCGTACGGTCGGCCACGATCAGGTCGCAGGACAGGGCCAGCTCGAAGCCGCCGCCGAGCGCGAAGCCGTGCACGGCGGCGATCGTCGGCATCGGCAGCTCCAGGACGCCGGTGTACGCAGCCCGCGCGACGGGGCGCTGGCGGACCAGGTCGGCATCGCTGAAGGAATTGCGCTCCTTCAGGTCGGCGCCGACGCAGAAGGCGCGCTCGGCGGTGGAGGTCAGCACGACCACGCGTACGTCGCGCTCGCCGCCGAGCGCCTCGCAGGCGGCCGTGATGGAGCGGGCCATGTCCGTGGACACGGCGTTCATGGCCTTCGGCCGGTCGAGGGCGAGCTCCGCGACGTACCCGTGCCGCCGTACGACGACGAACTCCCCGAACCGCCGCTCGTCCCCTTGCTCCGCCATGACACCCTCCCGGTGAACGGTTAACGCAGGTTAACTCCCGATGCCTCCGATCATCGCAGCCACCCTCGCCCGGCGAAACCCGTTCCCTCCCCTCCCTTCGACCGCCGCTCCCCGTTCGAGTGACATCCCGCCCAACTCCCGCCCCACGCCCCCAAAAGACGCATAACCTGCGCACCGCCCGGCGCTTCGGGGGGGGGCGCGGCACATCGGGGAGGGATGACCATGACGAACGGCACGACGACAGACGTGACGAGGCAGTCGAGAACACCGACGGACACTCCACGCACCCCGTACTCCCTGCCCACGGCCTGGCGCGCACCGGTACCTCCGGGTACGCGTGAACCCGGGGGCCCGGGTCCCTCCGGGGTTCCGGCGAGTCCCGCCGGGGGTTCGGCGGGCTCCTCCGAAGGTTCCGCGGGCACGCGGGCGCGGCCGTCGGCCGCCCCCTCGCCGCCCGGCGGCTCGGCAACCCGCCGGGCGGGGCGTGTGCCGACCGCCAACCCCTTGATGGCCCGGGTGCCGGGCGACCGGCCCGCGGCAGGGTCCGCGGCACCCGGCCGCGTTCCCGCAGGGCGCACGGCGACAGCCGATCCGTCGATCGGCCGCCCGCCCGCCGACCGGGCGACGGCGGATCCCAGGCCGACCGGTGGCGTGGCCGGGGCCACCTCAGTGGGGGCCGATGGCGCGGCAACCCTCCCCGTGCCCCGCCCTGCGGGGGCCGACCGCACGCCGGCCGGTCGCCCGGCGGCAGACCCCGCACCCGCCGGTGGCGCCTCCGCGAGCCTCGCGGAGGACGAGTCGATCGGTCCGCTCCGGGAGCGGGCCGGGCGGGGGCGGCACCGAAAGCCGCGGCCCCGGCGGGCGCTGTTCGCCGTGGGTGGGCTCGCCCTGGCCGCGGGGGCGTTGAGTCTGGCGCGGATGGCGCCGGAGTCGGTGGTCGGCGGCGGGAGCGGGAACGCGGAGGCCGAGCCGAGGCCCGGGGTCGCCACGGACGAGGCGATCGACGCCGCGCCGACGGTGTGGGCCGCGCCCTCCGCGCTTCCCGCGTCCGCGGGCGCGACCGCCGCGCGGGGCGGGGCGAGCACGACCCCGGCCCCGGGCGTGAGCCCGGCGGCCACGGCACCGTCGACGGCCGCCGCACCCTCATCGACGGCGACGATCCCGTCCGCCCGGGCGAGCGCCCCCGTGGGGAGCCTGCCGGACACCACCGGCATCCCGACCGCGCCCGTCGTCGTACCGTCGCAGTCACACACGCAGCAGCCGCCGGCCCCGAGCCCCACCACCCACGCCCCGACCCCGACGCCCGGCCAGAACCCGCCGGGTCTGTGCGTGCCGATCGTCGGCATCTGTGTGAACGATCTGGCGGGCCCCGCCGGAGGCCATTGAAGAAACAGGACCTACGGCTGGTCGCCGTTCCGGCGGGCCAGCAGCCATGGTTCGACCACGCCGAGGCCGCGGACGGGGCGCTGCCACATCGGCTGGAGCGCGAAGCGGTAGACGGGTGGCTCCTCGCCCTCCTTCTCCGCGGCGACCGCGGCCTCGGCGGCCTCCGCCTCGGAGGCGGGCGCGTCCCTGGTGCGGATCAGTTCCTCCGCGAAGGCGCCGTCCACCAGCACGGCATCCCGTGGCGCTATCGACGTGAGCCGCGAGGCGAGGTTCACCGTCGTACCGAAGACGTCGCCCATGCGGGTCGTCACGGTGCCGAAGGCGATGCCGACGCGCAGCTCCGGCATCGTCTCGTCGTTGGCCATCGTCTCGATGAGGCGCAGGGCGATCTCGGCGGCGATCCCGGCATCGTCCGCGGCGTACAGCACCTCGTCACCGAGGGTCTTGATGAGGCGCCCCCCGTGCGCGGCCACCAGGTCGGCCGCGGTGGTCTCGAAGGCCTCGACGAGCTCGCCGAGTTCCTCCTCCTCCATCCGGCGCGTCAGCCGCGTGAAGCCGACGAGGTCCGCGAAGCCGACGGCGAGACGGCGGTCGACCATCTCCTCGTCGTCACCGGCCTGGACGACCCGGCCGGTCGCGGCGGCGAGCTGGCGGCGCCACACATAGACGATGAACTCCTCCAGCTCGGGCAGGAGCAGCTCGATCAGGGGGTAGGTGACCTCGGTGCGCGTCATGCCCGGCTCGGGGGGCTCGGTCAGGCCCTCCAGGAAGGAGTCGATCTGCCATTCGGCGAGGCGGGCCGTGGTCTGCCCGGTGGAGCGGGCGACCTGGACCGCCATCGCCTCGCTCAGCAGGCCCGCCTCGACGAGACCGGCGAGGCGCCGCAGCGCCAGCACGTCGGCCTCGGTCAGCGCCTTGGCCTGGCCGATGTCGGCGAAGCCCATGGCCCGCCAGAAACGGGAGGCCAGTTCCATGGAGACGCCTGCGCTGCGGGCCGCCTGGAAGGGGGTGTAGCGGCGCTCGGCGCCGAGGATGAGCGTTTCGAGGCGCAGCGCGAGGGGGTCCTCGCCGGAGTCGACGGACTCCTCGTCGATCCGGTTCTGCGCCTCCAAGCGGCTCTGCCCGTCCATCCGCCCGGTCGTCTCGCCGGTCGGCCCGGCGGCCATGTCACCGTTCGTGTCGACGCGTGCGGGCGCCGGGTCGGTGACCGGCCCGGCGGTACGCCCCGGCTCACCGTCGGGGGCGTGTGCACCCGTGCCGGAGCCCGTGTCGTCGACGGTCACGCCTGCTGCCCTTCCGATCTGCCGTGGTCAGGTATCGACCGCGCTCAACTCTACGGCAGGTGTGCGCTGGCTCACTCCTGACTCGTACGCCCGGCCGGAGCTCGGCACCACGATCGGTTCCGGGCTCCACAGCTGAGTACGGTCTGCCGACCTCCTCGGCTCAGGCCGGTCGCAGATGGACGATGTCCCCCGCTCCCACCGGCTGCTGTACGCCCTCCTCCGTGGCCAGGACCAGACGCCCGTCCCCGTCGACCGCCACCGCTTCCCCGGTGATCGACGTGCCGCCGGGCAGTTCGGCCCGCACCACCCTTCCGAGGGTCGCGCATCCCGCGGCATACGTCTCCTGGAGACCGGAGGCGGCGGGGTCGCCGCCCGCGGCCCGCCACTTCTCGTACCACTGCTCCAGGGAGCGCAGGACGGCCCGGAGCACCGTGTCACGGTCCGTGGTCGTGGCGCCCGCGAGGGCGAGGGAGCCCGCGCCGGGCACGGGGAGTTCGTCCTCACGCAGGGTGACGTTGATGCCGATGCCGACGACGACCGCGTCGTTCCCGGCGCGCTCGGCGAGGATGCCGCCCGTCTTGCGCTCCTCGCCGTCCACGGTGACCAGCAGGTCGTTGGGCCACTTGAGTGCCGTGTCGACGCCCGCCACCCGGGACAGGGCCGTGGCCACCGCGACCCCGGTGAGCAGCGGGAGCCAGCCCCAGCGCTCGACGGGAACCCCGGTGGGCCTCAGCAGCACGGAGAAGAACAGGCCCGAGCGGGCCGGTGCGGTCCACTGGCGGTCCAGGCGGCCCCGCCCGGCGTTCTGCTCCTCGGCGACGAGGACGACGCCCTCGTCGGCCTTCTCGTCCGTGGCGAGGGCCACGAGGTCGGAGTTGGTGGACCCGGTGCGCGGCGTGACCCGGACATCACCCCAGAGCCCGCCCTCGCGCACCAGAGCCCGGCGCAGGGCTGTCCCGTTCAGCGGTGGACGGTCCAGGTCGGACCACCGGTTGTCGTTCGCGTCTGAAGCATCTCGCGGCGTCATGCAACCCACCCTAGGTGTGGTAAACGCCGCACTGCCGAACGGTATCGGCACCACTACCCTACGAGTCAGTAGCAACCCCCTGAGCACATCACCCTCATTTTCCCACTGAGCAGGCAGGGAGCCGCACCCCGATGTCCGAGCCGGAAGAGCTGCACCACCCCGACATCCACACGACCGCGGGCAAACTCGCGGACCTGCGGCGCCGCGTCCAGGAAGCGACGCACGCCGGCTCGGCACGCGCTGTCGAAAAGCAGCACGCCAAGGGCAAGCTGACAGCCCGTGAGCGGATCGAGCTGCTGATCGACGAGGGCTCGTTCGTCGAGCTGGACGAGTTCGCGCAGCACCGCTCGACCGACTTCGGCATGGAGAACAACCGGCCCTACGGCGACGGTGTCGTCACCGGCTACGGCATGGTCGACGGCCGCCCGGTCGCCGTCTTCTCCCAGGACTTCACCGTCTTCGGCGGCGCCCTGGGCGAGGTCTTCGGCCAGAAGATCATGAAGGTGATGGACTTCGCGCTGAAGACCGGCTGTCCGGTCATCGGCATCAACGACTCCGGCGGCGCCCGCATCCAGGAAGGCGTCAGCGCGCTCGGCATGTACGGCGAGATCTTCCGCCGCAACACCCACGCCTCCGGCGTCATCCCGCAGATCTCGCTCGTCGTCGGCCCCTGCGCGGGCGGCGCGGTGTACTCCCCCGCGATCACCGACTTCACGGTCATGGTCGACCAGACCTCGCACATGTTCATCACGGGGCCGGACGTCATCAAGACGGTGACGGGCGAGGACGTCGGCTTCGAGGAGCTCGGCGGCGCGCGCACCCACAACGCGGTGTCGGGTGTGGCCCACCACATGGCGGGCGACGAGAAGGACGCCATCGAGTACGTCAAGCAGCTGCTGTCGTACCTGCCGTCCAACAACCTCAGCGAGCCCCCGGTCTTCCCCGAGGAGGCGGACCTCGCCCTCACGGACGAGGACCGCGAGCTGGACGTGATCGTGCCGGACAGCGCGAACCAGCCGTACGACATGCACGCGGTGATCGAACACGTCCTGGACGACGCCGAGTTCTTCGAGACCCAGGCGCTGTTCGCGCCGAACATCCTCACCGGCTTCGGACGGGTCGAGGGCCACCCGGTGGGCATCGTCGCCAACCAGCCGATGCAGTTCGCCGGCTGCCTGGACATCGACGCGTCCGAGAAGGCGGCCCGCTTCGTGCGCACCTGCGACGCCTTCAACGTCCCCGTCATCACGTTCGTGGACGTCCCCGGCTTCCTCCCGGGCGTCGACCAGGAGCACACCGGCATCATCCGCCGCGGCGCCAAGCTGATCTACGCCTACGCCGAGGCGACCGTCCCGCTCATCACGGTCATCACCCGCAAGGCCTTCGGCGGCGCCTACGACGTCATGGGCTCCAAGCACCTGGGCGCGGACCTCAACCTCGCCTGGCCGACCGCCCAGATCGCGGTGATGGGCGCGCAGGGCGCGGTGAACATCCTGCACCGCCGCACCATCGCCGACGCCGAGAGCACCGGAAACGGTGACGCCACCCGGGCCCGCCTGATCCAGGAGTACGAGGACACCCTCCTCAACCCCTACACGGCGGCCGAGCGCGGCTACATCGACGCGGTGATCATGCCCTCCGACACCCGCTCCCACGTCGTACGGGGCCTGCGTCAGCTGCGCACGAAGCGGGAATCACTCCCTCCGAAGAAGCACGGCAACATCCCGCTCTAGAACCCCGGACCCTTGGGAGCAGACATGACGATCAAGGTCGTACGGGGCAATCCGACCCCGGAGGAGCTGGCCGCCGCCCTGGCGGTGGTCCGAGCGCGCGCCGCGGTGGCGACCACCACGCCACCCGGCGCGCCCGGCACCCGGGACTCCTGGTCGGACCCGTCCCGCATAGCCGGCCAGCACCTGCCCCAGCCGGGCCCCACGGCCTGGACGCGCACGTACTGGCCTGCCTAGAAGCACCCCGCCGCCGCCTCGGCCATCACCCCGTACCCGGCGTCATTGGGATGCAGGTGATCGCCGAAGTCGTACACACCCCGTAGCCGATCCGGATCGCCCGGATCGGCCAACACCTCGTTGAGATCCACCACCGCGTCCCACTCCCCCGCCCCGAGAATCCACCCGTTCACCTCACGGCTCACCTTCGCCGCCCGCTCACCCCAGTGATCGGACCCCCCGAAGGGCAGCAGCGTCGCCCCGATCGCCCGCAGCCCCCGCCCACGCGCCTGTCGTATCAACTCCCGGTACCCGTCGATGAGTTCATCGGACGCCAGCACCGGTGCGGGCTTGTACGTCGGCTGTTCGTCCGTCTCGCTGAACCCGATGTCGTTGAGCCCCAGCAGCACGACGACCGCCTCGACCCCGGCCTGTTCGAGAACGTCCCGCCCGAACCGCCGGACGCCCTTCTCCCCGTACCAGGCGGAGTCGTTCAGCAACAGGTTCCCGCCGATGCCCGCGCCCAGAACGGGCCGCCCCGTGCGCTCGGCGAGCGCGTCCGACCAGCGGCGGTTCGCGCCCGGCGTCGAGCCGAACCCGTCCACGATGGAGTCCCCGAAGAGCACGACACCGTCCCGACGGCCCGCGTCGACCTCGACGGCCGACAGGAAGTACCAGGACTCGCTCGTCTCGCCGAATCCGTCGCCGTCGAGGTCGTCGAGGCGGTCCCCTTCGCCCCGGTGGCTCGTCGCGAAGGCCTGGGCATGGAAGGTCGCGGGCCCGGTGACGGCGTCGAGGTACAGGGTGACGGTCACGGACTCCAGGGCCTCCACCACGAGTTCGGCGGGGTCACTGGCGACCTGTCCGCGCGCCGGGATCTCGACGCCCCCGGCCCCCTCGAAGGTGAGCCGCCGCAGCGAGCCGGGCTCGAGACCGGCCCCCGCGCCCGCACGGGCCACGGTGGCCCCGGCGATCCGCAGCGGCGAGGTGCCGTACGCGTTCGACAGCCGTATACGAACCCGGCCGCCACCCGCCCCGATGCGGACGACCTGGCGCAGGGACTGACGCCAGAAACCCTCCTGGGACCAGTTGGGGGTGAAGCCCACGGCGGGGAGCTGGGGCGATGCGGTCCAGGCGGTGGTGAACACGGCAGCTGCCTCCCTAAAAGGGACCAGAGTTCCTTTAGTAAATGCCATGACCGTAGCAGGCGGACACGCGTTAAAGGAACCCTGGACCCGTTTAATCGGGTCGAGAGCAAGTTGAGTATGCGTACTCAGGCGGTCGGCGCCCTCGCCGCCGCACGATCGGAGGCATGCTGTGGTCCGACCCGGAGAACGAGCCGCCCAAGGAACTTCGCGACATGCAGGAGATGTTGCGGCGGCTCGGCCTTCTCATGGCGTTGGCCATGCTGCTCGCGATGATCGTCCTCGGCGTGATGTGATCAGTGTGACGTGATGGGCGTGACGTGGTGGGCGTGATGTGAGACGGGGCGACAGGGGGCGACACGCCCACGCCGATACCCTGACCGCATGACTGATCAGCCGCGCCGCCGCCTCGTGCTCGCCTCGCAGTCCCCCGCCCGGCTCGGCCTGCTGCGCCAGGCCGGACTCGACCCCGAGGTCATCGTGAGCGGCGTCGACGAGGACGCTGTCTCCGCCCCGACCCCCGCCGAACTCGCACTCGCCCTGGCCGAGGCCAAGGCCTCCGTCGTGGCCGCCCGGACCGAGGTCCAGGGCGCCCTGGTGATCGGCTGCGACTCGGTCCTCGACCTGGACGGCGAGGCGCTGGGCAAGCCCGCGGACGCCGAGGAGGCCACCGCACGCTGGAAGGCGATGCGCGGCCGGGCCGGCACCCTCCAGACGGGGCACTGCGTCTACGACACGACGGCCAAGCGCTACGCGTCGGCGATCGCGTCCACGGTGGTCCGCTTCGGCGAGCCGACCGATGCCGAGATCGCCGCCTACGTCGCCTCGGGCGAGCCGCTCCACGTCGCCGGGGCCTTCACGCTCGACGGCCGCTCGGCCCCCTTCATCGAGGGCATCGACGGAGACCACGGCAACGTCATCGGCATCTCCCTGCCGCTGGTGCGCCGCCTGCTGGCCGAACTGGGCGTGGGCATCACGGAGTTGTGGGCCCCGCGGGAGAAGTGATCAGGACGCGCTCGGCGTCGGGGGCGCCGTGACCGGGGATCCCCCGGTACCGCCGTTCGTTCCGCCGTTCGTGCCTCCGTTGCCGTCCTCGCCGCCCGCGCCGTCGCCCGGCGCGGCGTCGGCGGGACCCGCCCCGCGGTCGAAGGCCAACAGAGTGAACACGATCAGCCCGAGCGCCACCATCATGAACACGAACGCGCCCCAGCCCACCAGACCCACCGTGAACGCGCCGAGCAGACCGTGCACCACTGCGGCACTGATCAGCAGGATGCGGCCGAAGAGACCAGGGGCGCGGCCGCGCACCGCGACGAGCAGCGCGGCGACGCCGCACAGCGCGAAGTAGAAGCCGAAGACCAGCCCCCCGACCTTGGACGAGACGGACATCATGTTCGAGTCGAGACCCGCCAGGGACATGTCCTGGCGGTCGACGACCACGCCGAGGAACCAGTTCAGCAGCGCGATGCCGATCGCCTCCACGAAGAGCACGATCGCCGCCACCCACGCCACCGGTCTACGCACCACCGGTCCCCACCCACTTCCGAGTGCTGTTACCCCAAGTATGTTCGAGACCTCCCGAACGCTACTAACGGGTAAACGCCGGGACAAGGGTTCGGCCGCGGGCAAAGAATCGTTGGGCCATTCGTAGGGACTCCACAAAGAAACGCTGTGCGTCGCAGCACGGCCGCACAGAGACCTTGGCCACAGAGGAGGGCTAGGGTTCAGCCAAGGATTCCTGCGTACCGCGGTGTGACAAGGGATCTCGCGGGTCGAGCGAGCCTCGAATCACGCTCCGTGTGGGCAAGCTCACCATTGGGGACGGGTCGAAAGGTCGTGTCGGCAGTCCCTAAACTCGGCTTGTTTCAAGGAGGGAGCCATCGTGCGCAAGGTGCTCATCGCCAACCGTGGCGAAATCGCTGTCCGCGTGGCCCGGGCGTGCCGGGATGCCGGGATCGCGAGCGTTGCCGTGTATGCGGAACCAGACAGGGACGCGTCGCATGTCCGGGCGGCGGACGAGGCGTTCGCTTTGGGCGGTGACACCCCCGCCACCAGCTACCTGGACATCGCCAAGGTCCTCCAGGCCGCCAAGGACTCCGGCGCGGACGCCATCCACCCGGGCTACGGCTTCCTGTCGGAGAACGCCGAGTTCGCCCAGGCGGTCCTGGACGCCGGCCTGACCTGGATCGGCCCGCCCCCGCAGGCCATCCGCGACCTCGGCGACAAGGTCTCCGCCCGCCACATCGCCCAGCGTGCCGGCGCCCCCCTCGTCGCGGGCACCCCCGACCCGGTGAGCGGCGCCGACGAAGTCGTCGCCTTCGCCGAAGAGCACGGACTGCCGATCGCGATCAAGGCCGCCTTCGGCGGCGGCGGACGCGGCCTGAAGGTCGCCCGCACCCTCGAAGAAGTCCCCGAGCTCTACGACTCCGCCGTCCGCGAGGCAGTGGCCGCCTTCGGCCGCGGCGAGTGCTTCGTCGAGCGCTACCTCGACAAGCCCCGCCACGTCGAGACCCAGTGCCTGGCCGACACCCACGGCAACGTCGTCGTCGTCTCCACCCGCGACTGCTCGCTGCAGCGCCGCCACCAGAAGCTGGTGGAAGAGGCCCCGGCGCCGTTCCTGTCGGACGCCCAGGTGGCGGAGCTGTACTCCTCCTCCAAGGCGATCCTCAAGGAAGCCGGCTACGTCGGCGCCGGCACCGTCGAATTCCTCGTCGGCATGGACGGCACGATCTCCTTCCTCGAGGTCAACACCCGCCTCCAGGTCGAACACCCCGTCACCGAGGAAGTCGCCGGCATCGACCTCGTCCGCGAGATGTTCCGCATCGCCGACGGCGAGGAACTCGGCTACGGCGACCCCGCCCTGCGCGGCCACTCCTTCGAGTTCCGCATCAACGGCGAAGACCCGGGACGCAACTTCCTGCCCGCCCCCGGCACGGTGACGCTGTTCGCCCCGCCGTCGGGTCCTGGCGTCCGCCTGGACGCGGGCGTCGAGTCCGGCAGTGTGATCGGCCCGGCCTGGGACTCCCTGCTCGCCAAGCTGATCGTCACCGGCGCCACCCGCGAGCAGGCGCTCCAGCGCGCCGCCCGCGCCCTCGAGGAGTTCCAGGTCGAGGGCATGGCGACCGCCATCCCGTTCCACCGCGCGGTGGTCCAGGACCCGGCCTTCGCCCCCGAACTGACGGGCTCCGCCGACCCGTTCACGGTCCACACCCGCTGGATCGAGACCGAGTTCGCCAACGAGATCCCCGCCTTCACGGCTCCCGCGGACACCGAGACCGACGAGGAGCCGGGTCGCGAGACGGTCGTCGTCGAGGTCGGCGGCAAGCGCCTGGAGGTCTCGCTGCCGTCCTCGCTGGGCATGTCGCTGGCCCGCACCGGCCTCGCCGCCGGCGCCAAGCCCAAGCGCCGCGCCGCCAAGAAGTCCGGCCCGGTCGCCTCCGGTGACACGCTCGCCTCGCCCATGCAGGGCACGATCGTCAAGGTCGCGGTCGAGGAAGGCCAGGAGGTCAAGGAGGGCGACCTCGTCGTCGTCCTGGAGGCCATGAAGATGGAACAGCCCCTCAACGCCCACCGCTCCGGCACCATCAAGGGCCTGAGCGCGGAGGTCGGCGCGTCCATCACCTCCGGCGCCGCGATCTGCGAGATCAAGGACTGACGACACCGTCGTACGACATCCGAAGCGCCCGTCGGACCGAGCAATCGGTCCGACGGGCGCTTCGGCGTTTCCGGTGGCGGGCAGGGGATCCTCTTCCCCGGCGGCGACCCGCAGACCGTCCCTCCCGGTGGCGGGCCGGGGAATTCGTCGTCTCAGCCGGGTGAGCGGCCGGGATGGGCCGGCTCGGGCCGGGCCCGCATCTCGCTGATCACGGACCAGGCCACCGACACCATCGGGACGGCCACGACCGCGCCGATCACACCGGCCAGGATGCCGCCCGAGATGACGGACAGGGCCACGACCACCGGGTGCAGCCGGACCGCCCAGCTCAGCACGAGCGGGTGCAGGACATGGCCCTCGATCTGGCCGACGACCACGATCAGGGCGAGCACCACGAGCGCGATGACCGGCCCCCGTGAGGCCAGCGCGACGACCGTGGCCACGCCCAGCGCGATGGGCGAGCCCACCAGCGGGATGAACGCGGCGAAGAACTCCAGCAGGGTCAGCGGCAGGGCCAGCGGCACGCGCAGCGCGAACAGGGCGATCCCGACCAGTACGGCGTTGGTGGCGGCCACGATGATGATGCCGCGGGTGTACCCGGCGAACGTCCGCCACGCGACCCGTCCCGCGCGGCCCCAGGGATCCCGGGCGCTCTCGGGCAGCAGGCCCTGGAACCAGTGCCAGAACCTGTCCCCGGAGTGGATGAAGAACAGCGAGCAGAACAGCGCGAGCACCGCTCCGGTCAGCACCTCCACCGCCCGCCCGGCACCGCTGAGCGCACTGCTGATCAGTGTGGAGCGGTGCTCCTTGACGTACGTCGTCACCTTGCCCTGAAGGTTCGACAGCACGGTGTGGCGGACACGGAAGGGAGGGCCCTCCAGCCACCGCTGGATCCGCCCGATACCCCCGGCGAACTCCTGCCCCAACTGGTCCGACTCGCCCGCGACCAGGCTGCCGACCAGCGCCAGCAGCCCGAGTATCAGCGCCAGGCTGCCCATCACGCTCACCACGACGGCCAGGGGCCGGGGCATGCGCCGCGCCAGCAGATCGGCCAGGGGACGCAGCACCGAGGTGACCACCAGTGCGAGGAACAGCGCCACGGCGACGAGCTGCAACCGGCCCACAATCTTGAAAGCCGCGTACACGGCCACCCCGAGCACCAGCAGCCGCCATGCGTACGCCGCGGCCACCCGCAGCCCCTGGTTCACCGGCACCGCGTCGCGCTCCGCGGCACGCCGGATCGCCGTCCCCGCCGTACGGGCCCGTGCCACCGCCCCCGCTCCGCGGGCGGGCCGGCTCCCCAGGACGACGTACCGCATCCGTCGCTGGTGCGAACGGCGCGATCCGTCGTTCACCTGTACGTCACCGCCTCCCGTCGCCGTGTCAGGGACAGGTTGCGGGTGGACAAGGAGCCGTCGCAAGCCGGGGCACATGCGGACAAACCGCACTCGTGTGCCGTGAGCTGCACCGCTTCCCCGTATCGCGGCCGGGGGACGGCCGAGTGGAGGGTGCCCGGCGTACGCCATACGGCCCATGGGGGTGCAGGCCGGTCGAGTCGGTCAGCGGCGGCGCAAATCCGCCACTCGCGCCCGCTCTCCCGGGGACTGCTCGCCCAGGACGGTGGCGCTGCGCAACTGCGGTCCCGCGCCCGGCACCTGGCCGCGGCGCGGACCGGGGAGGGGCATGTCGCGGCGCGGCTGGCGCCCCGTCGGGACCGTATCCCCTCCCGCACCGCCGCCCGCCTGCCCGGCCACCGCGATCTGTACGCCCTGGTCAGCCAGGGCCTGCAGTTCGGTGACCGCGCGGTCGTCGTGCGCGGGCGGCTCGTCCGTGACCAGGCGGGTGATCAGATCGGTCGGCACCGTCTGGAACATGGTGTCGGTGCCGAGCTTGGTGTGGTCGGCGAGGACGACGACCTCCCCGGCGGCCTGCACCAGCGCGCGGTCGACGGACGCCGACAGCATGTTGGAGGTGGACAGGCCACGCTCGGCGGTGAGCCCACTACCGGAGAGGAAGGCCCGCGAGACCCGCAGCCCCTGGAGGGACTGCTCGGCACCGCTGCCGACCAGGGCGTAGTTGGAACCGCGCAGGGTGCCGCCGGTCATCACGACCTCGACGCGGTTGGCATGGGCCAACGCCTGCGCCACCAGCAGGGAGTTGGTGACGACGGTCAGCCCGGGGACCCGCGCGAGCCGGCGTGCCAGCTCCTGCGTCGTGGTGCCCGCGCCCACCACGATGGCCTCGCCCTCTTCGACGAGACCCGCGGCGAGATCGGCGATGGCCGTCTTCTCGGCGGTCGCGAGATGCGATTTCTGCGGAAAGCCGGACTCCCGCGTGAACCCGCCCGGCAATACCGCACCGCCATGCCGGCGGTCGAGGAGTCCTTCTGCCTCCAGTGCGCGCACGTCCCGCCGTACGGTCACTTCGGAGGTCTGGACGACGCGGGCGAGCTCACGGAGCGACACGGCCCCGTTCGCTCGCACCATTTCGAGGATCAATTGGCGACGTTCTGCAGCGAACACGAAACTGACAGTAACCCCAACGACCGTCTGCTTTCAGCAGTTTGCGCCGAATAACAGAAGTTGTTCGCATGGCAGTACGCGAAGTGGTATACGCGCCTACTCGCGCCGCCTATGCCGTACGAATGGTCGACAACTCCCCGTGACCAGCGGGAAGTCGAGGTGAGACGTCAGCCTTCGTCGCCCGCCTTGCGGGTGTGCAACTGCCGTGCGACCTCGGCGATCGAGCCCGAAAGGGAGGGGTACACGGTGAACGCGTTCGCGATCTGTTCGACCGTCAGATTGTTGTCGACCGCGATCGAGATGGGATGGATCAGTTCCGAGGCACGTGGCGCGACGACCACGCCACCGACGATGATCCCGGTGCCGGGGCGGCAGAAGATCTTGACGAAGCCGTCCCTGATGCCCTGCATCTTGGCGCGCGGGTTGCGCAGCAGCGGCAGCTTGACGACCCGGGCGTCGATCTTGCCCGCGTCCACGTCGGCCTGCGTGTAGCCGACGGTGGCGATCTCGGGGTCGGTGAAGACGTTGGACGAGACCGTCTTCAGGTTCAGCGGAGCGACCGCGTCGCCCAGGAAGTGGTACATGGCGATACGTCCCTGCATCGCCGCGACGGAGGCGAGGGCGAAGACGCCGGTCACGTCACCGGCGGCGTACACGCCCGGGGCGGTGGTCCTGGAGACCTTGTCGGTCCAGATGTGCCCGGAGTCCCTGACCCGGACCCCGGCCTCCTCCAGACCCATGCCGCTGCTGTTCGGGATGGCTCCGACGGCCATCAGACAGTGCGAGCCGCTGATGACCCGGCCGTCGGAGAGCGTGACCTCGACCCGGTCGCCGACCCGCTTGGCGGACTCGGCGCGGGAGCGGGCCATGACGTTCATGCCACGGCGCCGGAACACGTCCTCCAGCACGGCGGCGGCGTCCGGGTCCTCGCCCGGCAGCACGCGGTCGCGACTGGAGACGAGCGTGACGCGCGACCCGAGCGCCTGGTAGGCACCGGCGAACTCGGCACCGGTGACGCCGGAACCGACGACGATGAGCTCCTCCGGGAGCTCGTCGAGGTCGTAGACCTGGGTCCAGTTGAGGATCCGCTCACCGTCCGGCTGCGCGTCGGGCAGCTCACGCGGATGCCCGCCGGTGGCGATCAGCACCGCGTCGGCGACGAGTGTCTCCTCGGTCCCGTCCACGGCCCGTACGACGACCTTGCGCGAGCCGTCCAGGGCCTGCATGCCCTCCAGTCGTCCACGCCCGCGCAGCACCCGCGCGCCGGCCCGCGTCACGGAGGCCGTGATGTCGTGCGACTGCGCGAGCGCGAGCCGCTTCACACGCCGGTTGACCTTCCCGAGGTCGACACCGACGACCCGGGCCGCCTGCTCCATGGGTGGGGTGTCGTCGGCGACGATGATCCCCAGCTCCTCGTACGACGAGTCGAAGGTGGTCATCACCTCGGCCGTCGCGATAAGGGTCTTCGACGGCACGCAGTCGGTGAGCACCGACGCCCCGCCCAGACCGTCGCAGTCGACGACGGTCACCTCCGCGCCGAGCTGGGCGGCAACCAGCGCCGCCTCATATCCGCCGGGTCCGCCACCGATGATCACGATCCGAGTCACGTACTCCATTGTCCCGCACGCTTCAAGATGCTTCCGCCCGGGGGCCGCGCCCGCCCCCATCCGAGCCCCTTCCGTTATGCGCTCACCGGTTATGCGCCCATGCGTTCTGTTACGCAAGAGGCTCCTGTGTTCCCTGCCGTACCCTCGACCTCATGTCGCTCTACGCCGCGTACGCCGGCAATCTCGACCCGCGGCTCATGACGCGCCGCGCCCCGCACTCGCCGCTGCGCGCCACGGGCTGGCTGAACGGCTGGCGGCTGACGTTCGGGGGCGAGCACATGGGCTGGGAAGGCGCGCTGGTGACCCTCGTCGAGGCCCCCCGCTCGCAGGTCTTCGTGGCGCTGTACGACATCGCCCCCCTGGACGAGGACTCCATGGACCGCTGGGAGGGCGTGGGCCTCGACATATATCGCCGGATGCGCGTACGGGTGCACACGCTGGAGGGCGAGGAACCCGCGTGGGTGTACGTACTGAACGGGTACGAGGGCGGACTCCCCTCCGCGCGCTACCTCGGTGAGATCGCCGACGCGGCGGAGTCGGCGGGCGCGCCCCACGACTATGTGATGGAGCTGCGCAAGCGTCCCTGCTGAGGGCCCTTCCCGCGCCCCGAGCGCCCCTGCCGACGACACCCCTCGCGGGAAACGCCGGCCCACCCCGTTCCCACCCCTTCGTCGGAAACAACAAGACAACGATCGCAAGACCGTGACCTCTGTCATCTACGCGCGTAGGCCTGGACCGGCTACCCTCATGCGCGTGAACGCATCTCTTCTTCCGGACGACATCCAGGGCGACCCCCACGCCGCCGCCGACGCCGCCGCCACCCGCCTGCGGGAGCTCACGGGCGCCGAGACCCACGACGTCGCGCTCGTGATGGGCTCCGGCTGGGCTCCGGCCGTGGACGCCCTCGGCACCCCCGAGGCCGAGTTCCAGGTCACCGAGCTGCCCGGGTTCCCCCCGCCGGCGGTCGAGGGGCACGGCGGCAAGATCCGCTCGTACAAGATCGGTGACAAGCGGGCCCTGGTCTTCCTCGGCCGCACCCACTACTACGAGGGCCGCGGAGTCGCCGCCGTCGCGCACGGCGTGCGTACCGCCGTCGCCGCGGGCTGCAAGACCATCGTGCTCACCAACGGCTGCGGTGGTCTGCGTGCGGACATGCGCCCCGGCCAGCCGGTGCTGATCAGCGACCACATCAACCTGACGGCGACGTCCCCGATCGTCGGGGCGAACTTCGTCGACCTCACCGACCTGTACTCGCCGCGGCTGCGCGCCCTCTGCAAGGAGGTCGACCCCACCCTGGAGGAGGGCGTCTACGCGCAGTTCACCGGGCCGCACTACGAGACGCCGGCCGAGATCCGGATGGCCCGTGTCCTCGGCGCGGACCTCGTCGGCATGTCGACGGTTCTCGAAGCGATCGCCGCGCGTGAGGCCGGTGCGGAGGTTCTCGGCATCTCCCTCGTCACCAACCTCGCCGCGGGTATGACGGGCGAGCCCCTCAACCACGAGGAGGTCCTCCAGGCGGGCCGCGACTCCGCAACCCGCATGGGCGCCCTCCTCACCCAGGTCCTGGACCGCCTGTAGGGGTTCATCGCCCCCGCCGCCCCTACCCGTCCCATCCCTGGGGGCTGCACCCCCCAGACCCCTCTGTCGGCCTGAACGGCCTCGTCCTCGAACGCCGGACGGGCTGAAGACGCGGGCCGGGGCTTTCAGGGGCGCGGGGAACTGCGCGACCGGCCCCCACCGGTCGGCAGCCAAAAGGTAAAGGACGGACGGCGGATGCGGGGCGAAGCCCCCGCCCCAGGGGCGCGGGGAACTGCGCGACCAGCCCCCACCAACCGGCAGCCAAAAGGCAAAAGGCGGACGGCGGATGCGGGGCGAAGCCCCGCCCCAGGGGCGCGGGGAACGGCGCGGGCAACCCCCACCGGCCCGCAGCCGAGGCACTTCGCACCGGCGGGGATCCGGGGCGAAGCCCCGACCCCAGGGGCGCGGGGAACGGCGCGGGCAACCCCCACCCACCCGCAGCCGACCATCGCACCCGGACGGGTAGGCACGGCGGGGGCGAGAGAAGGCACCCCTGGCCGGGTACACACCAAGGGCAGCACAAACAGAGAGGTTCACCCGACGTGCAGGACGAACTCATCGCACGGGCCGAGACATGGCTCGCCGAGGACCCCGACCCGGAAACCCGCGAGGAACTCGCCGAGCTCATCGCCGCCAAGGACGTCCCCGAGCTCACCGCACGCTTCAGCGGCACCCTCCAGTTCGGCACCGCCGGCCTCCGGGGCGAACTCGGCGCGGGCCCGATGCGCATGAACCGCGCGGTGGTCATCCGCGCCGCCGCCGGCCTGGCCGCGTACCTCAAGAAGCAGGGCGAGACGGACGGCCTCGTCGTCATCGGCTACGACGCCCGCCACAAGTCCGCCGACTTCGCCCGCGACACCGCCGCGGTGATGACGGGCGCGGGCCTGCGGGCCGCCGTCCTCCCCCGCCCCCTGCCCACCCCCGTCCTGGCGTACGCCATACGGCACCTCGGCGCCGTGGCCGGCGTGGAGGTCACCGCCAGCCACAACCCGCCCCGCGACAACGGCTACAAGGTCTACCTGGGCGACGGTTCGCAGATCGTCCCCCCGGCGGACGCCGGGATCGCCGCCGAGATCGCCGCTGTCAGCAGCCTCGCCGACGTCCCCCGCCCGGACTCCGGCTGGGAGACCCTCGACGAGGGCGTCCTGAACGCCTACCTGGCCCGTACGGACGCCGTCCTCGCCCAGGGCTCCCCCCGCACCGCCCGCACCGTCTACACCGCGATGCACGGCGTCGGCAAGGACGTCCTGCTCGCCGCCTTCGCCCGGGCCGGCTTCGCGGAGCCCGCGCTCGTCGCCGAGCAGGCGGAGCCGGACCCCGACTTTCCCACCGTCGCCTTCCCCAACCCGGAAGAGCCCGGCGCGATGGACCTGGCCTTCGCGAAGGCCCGCGAGACCGGCCCCGACCTGATCATCGCCAACGACCCGGACGCGGACCGTTGCGCGGTGGCCGTCAGGGACGGTGCCGACTGGCGGATGCTGCGCGGCGACGAGGTCGGCGCGCTGCTCGCCCAGCACCTGGTGAACCGCGGCGCGCGCGGCACCTTCGCGGAGTCGATCGTCTCCTCCTCCCTCCTCGGCCGGATCGCCGAGAAGGCGGGCCTCCCCTACGAGGAGACCCTCACCGGCTTCAAGTGGATCGCCCGGGTGGACGGCCTGCGCTACGGCTACGAGGAGGCGCTCGGTTACTGCGTCGACCCGGACGGCGTACGCGACAAGGACGGCATCACGGCGGCCCTGCTCATCACGGAACTCGCCTCCGAGCTGAAGGAGGAGAGCCGCACCCTCCTCGATCTCCTCGACGACATCGCCGTGGAGCACGGTCTGCACGCCACCGACCAGCTCTCGGTCCGCGTGGAGGACCTGTCGGTCATCGCGAACGCGATGGGCCGACTGCGCGAGCAGCCCCCGACGGAGCTGGCGGGCCTGCCCATCACCAGGTCCGAGGACCTGACGAAGGGCACGGACACGCTTCCGCCGACCGACGGGCTGCGCTACACGCTGGACGGCGCCCGCGTCATCGTCCGCCCCAGCGGCACCGAGCCCAAGCTGAAGTGCTACCTGGAGGTCGTGGTCCCGGTCGGCTCGCACGCCGAGCTGCCCACGGCCCACGCGAAGGCCGCCGAGCTGCTCGCGGGGATCAAGCGGGACCTGTCGGCGGCGGCCGGCATCTGATCCCGCGCCTCGGATCCCGCGCCTCGGATCCCGCGCCTCCGCGAGGGCCCAGGTCCAGGACTCAGCCACTTACGGGTGATTTCCGCCCGGCAGTTGACGCAGCGCTCCGGTGCGCCACCATCCGACCGAGGAACGGTTGGCGGTAGCGCACCGCCGAGCCCCAGGAGCTGCCGCGTGTCCTCGACCGCTTCCCGGCCGACATCCTCCCCACCCCGGAACGCTCCCGGCGAATTCCCCGCGAACCCGAACGCAAGTACGGGCACGGTTGGGGGCACGAATGCGAGCACAGGCATTCTGTGCGCCCTCCGCACCCACCTGCGCCGGGCGGCCCCCGCTCTCCTCGCCTACGGGGCCGTACGCCTCTTGAGCCTGCTGCTCCTCGCCCAGTGGGCGCACCATCAGCACCACGGCCTGTGGCCGATCCTGGCCACGCAGTGGGACGCGGACTGGTACCTGGGCATCGCCCAGCACGGTTACACCCACCACCTGGGCACTCGGTACGACGCGAACAACCTCGCGTTCTTCCCGATGTACCCGTTCCTGGTCAAGGCGGTCGCGGTCCTGACCCCGGGTACGCGCGCCACGACGGGCGTGGCGATCTCGATCGCCGCCTCCTTCGTCGCCGCGTGGGGAGTCTTCGCCGTCGGCCACCATCTCCACGGCCGGCGCGTGGCCCTGCTGCTGACCTTCCTGTGGGCGGCTCTCCCGGTCGGCCTGGTCCAGTGGATGGGCTACACGGAGTCCCTCTTCACGGCGTTCGCGGCCTGGTCGCTGTACGCGGTGCTCACCGGCCGCTGGCTCTGGGCGGGCACCCTGGCGTCGCTGTCGGGCCTGACCCGCCCGACGGGGATCGCGGCGGCGGCCGCGGTCACCGTCACGGCCCTGCTCTCCCTGCGGGGCCGCTTCTCGCCGCGCGTCCTCGCGGCCGCGGCCCTCGCCCCGGCGGGCTGGCTCGGGTACGTCGGCTGGGTGGGCGTGCGCCTGGGCCGATGGGACGGCTACTTCGCCGTACAGCGGCTGTGGCACAACGACTGGGACGGCGGCGCGGAGACCCTGCGCCGTATGGGGGAGGTCCTGGCGCACGACTCCAGGCCGGAGCTCTTCCTGGTGATGGTGACGGTCACGCTGATCGTGTCCGTGGTCCTCTTCGCCCTGGGCGCCTGGGACCGGCAGCCGCTCCCCCTGCTGGTCTTCACCGGCGTCCTGCTGCTGATCGTGCTGGGCAGCGGCGGCGTCTACTTCCCCCGCGCCCGCTTCCTCCTGCCCGGCTTCCCGCTCCTGCTCCCGCTGGCCCTCCATCTGTCCCGCGCCTCACCCCGCTTCCGGGCCCTCACCCTGACCGCGGCGCTGCTGGGTTCGGCGTACTGGAGCGGGTACATGGCGCTGGTGTGGCCGAGCGCGCCGTGACAGGCCGGGACGAGCCGAGACAGGCCGGGACGAGCCGTGACGAGCCGAGAGCTGACACGGGGCCTGCGTGCGGCAGGCGGGGGCTACCCCACCGCCAGCAGGATCGCCAGGACCACGGCCCCCGCGAGTGCGGGACCCATGACCTCGTACGCCCACCGCACGCTCACCTCGCCCTGCGCGCCCTCCGTGGCCGCCCGGGCCTCGGCGAGTTCGCGCAGGTCGTCCATGACCTGGTCGGCCTGGGAACGGGTGGGCCCGCTCGCCACCGAGGAGGTGCGTCCGCTGCTGTCGGCGGCGGCGTTGCGCGCCTGCCGTCGGGCCGCGGACTTGCGGGCACGCAGGGAGACGGGGATCGCCCAGAGCTGGAACTTGGCGCCCTCGGTGTCGACCACCTCGTTGGAGTACCCGGAACGCAGTGAGGCGACCTTGCTCCAGGGCAGCACGACGACACGGAACGGGTTACGGACACGCAGCCGGTCCTCGTTGGCGTAGACCGCGGGGCGCAGGGTGAAGGCGGCCACCAGCGGAACCAGGAGGATCAGCGCGGCGAGTGCCAGCCAGGGGGTGCGGCCGTGGCCGGAGACCAGCGCGTCGATGCCGAGCCAGCCCGTGATGGCGAGCAGCAGTACGCCGCCCGCGATGCCGGCGTGTGACCGGTAGATCCGGTCCTGCGACTCGGGTCGCGAGGCGTCCGGCACGGGTGGCTGGTCATCCGGGGTCGTCATGCCCCCGATTCTGCCCGACGCCCCCTGAACACTTCCTTCACCCCCGCCCCACGCCGCCGCTTCGTTACGGCCAGGCGTCCGCGGGGCTCCGCCCCGAATCCCCCGGCCGCTCCTGGTCGCTCGGCTGCGGGCGAGTGGGGGCCCGGCCGCGCAGTTCCCCGTGCCCCTAAAAACCACGGCTCGCCCGACGCTCGAAAGCGAGGACGCTCCAGGACGCAACCCCGCAGAGGACCGGGGGCGCAGCCCCGCAGGGGTCGAAGGGGTGCAGCCCCTGGGATGATGGGGGTCCCCTGCTCGAGCGAAGCCGAGAGCTTGGGGGGTGGGGGCGGCGGGGGCGAGACTCGCCCGGTGCGCACTCCCCCACACCCACCCCCGGGGCTGTACAGCCGCTACGCGCGTAGATATGCTCAGCTCGTGACCATGCCCACCACTGCACCCGCACTCGGCGACGTAACCGCGTCAGACAGCACGCTGCGCCGCTTCCTCCACGGGCTCCCCGGCGTCGACACGGTCGGCCTGGAGGCTCGCGCCGCCTCGCTCGGCACCCGTTCCATCAAGACGACCGCGAAGGCGTACGCCATCGACCTCGCCATCTCGATGGTCGACCTGACGACGCTGGAAGGCGCGGACACCCCGGGCAAGGTCCGGGCGCTCGGCGCCAAGGCGGTCCACCCCGACCCCACGGACCGTACGACGCCCACCACCGCGGCCGTCTGCGTGTACCCCGACATGGTGGCCACCGCCAAGGACGCCGTCGCCGGCTCCGGCGTGAAGGTCGCCTCGGTCGCCACCGCCTTCCCGGCCGGCCGCGCGGCCCTCGACGTGAAGCTCGCCGACGTACACGACGCGGTCGCCGCCGGTGCCGACGAGATCGACATGGTCATCGACCGCGGGGCGTTCCTCGCGGGCAAGTACATGAAGGTGTACGACGAGATCACCGCCGTGAAGGAGGCCTGCGGGACCAGCGCCCGCCTGAAGGTCATCTTCGAGACCGGCGAGCTCTCGACGTACGACAACATCCGCCGCGCGAGCTGGCTCGGCATGCTGGCCGGCGCGGACTTCATCAAGACCTCGACCGGCAAGGTCGCCGTCAACGCGACCCCGGCGAACACGCTCCTCATGCTGGAGGCGGTCCGCGACTTCCGCGCCCAGACCGGCGTCCAGGTCGGCGTGAAGCCCGCCGGCGGCATCCGCACCACCAAGGACGCCATCAAGTTCCTGGTCCTGGTGAACGAGACCGCGGGCGCGGACTGGCTGGACAACCACTGGTTCCGCTTCGGCGCGTCCTCGCTCCTGAACGACCTGCTGATGCAGCGTCAGAAGCTGGCCACCGGCCGCTACTCCGGCCCCGACTACGTGACGGTGGACTGATCACCATGGCATCCGCATCCGCTTTCGAGTACGCACCGGCGCCCGAGTCCCGCTCCGTCGTCGACATCGCGCCCTCCTACGGCCTGTTCATCGACGGCGAGTTCACCGAGGCGGCGGACGGCAAGGTCTTCAAGACCGTCTCCCCCTCCACCGAAGAGGTCCTGTCCGAGGTCGCCCAGGCGGGCGCGGAGGACGTCGACCGCGCCGTGAAGGCCGCCCGCAGGGCCTTCGAGAAGTGGTCGGCGCTGCCCGGCTCCGAGCGCGCCAAGTACCTCTTCCGCATCGCCCGGATCATCCAGGAGCGCTCCCGCGAGCTCGCCGTCCTGGAGACCCTCGACAACGGCAAGCCGATCAAGGAGACCCGCGACGCCGACCTCCCCCTGGTCGCCGCGCACTTCTTCTACTACGCGGGCTGGGCCGACAAGCTCGACCACGCCGGCTTCGGCGCCAGCCCTCGTCCCCTGGGCGTCGCGGGCCAGGTCATCCCCTGGAACTTCCCCCTCCTGATGCTGGCGTGGAAGATCGCCCCGGCGCTGGCGACCGGCAACACGGTCGTCCTCAAGCCCGCCGAGACGACCCCCCTGTCCGCCCTGTTCTTCGCGGACATCTGCCGCCAGGCGGGCCTGCCCAAGGGCGTCGTCAACATCCTTCCGGGATACGGCGACACGGGCGCCGCGCTCGTCGAGCACCCCGACGTGAACAAGGTGGCCTTCACCGGCTCCACCGCCGTCGGCAAGGCGATCGCCCGCCAGGTCGCGGGCACGGACAAGAAGGTCACCCTCGAACTCGGCGGCAAGGGCGCGAACATCGTCTTCGACGACGCCCCCATCGACCAGGCCGTCGAGGGCGTCGTCACCGGCATCTTCTTCAACCAGGGCCAGGTCTGCTGCGCGGGCTCCCGTCTCCTCGTCCAGGAGTCGATCCAGGACGAGCTGCTGGACTCGCTCAAGCGCCGCCTGTCCACCCTCCGCCTGGGCGACCCCCTGGACAAGAACACGGACATCGGCGCGATCAACTCCGCCGAGCAGCTGTCCCGTATCACCTCGCTCGTCGAGCAGGGCGAGGCCCAGGGCGCCGAGCGCTGGTCCCCGGCCTGTGAACTCCCCTCCTCCGGCTACTGGTTCGCCCCGACGCTCTTCACGAACGTCACCCAGGCGCACACCATCGCGCGCGACGAGATCTTCGGCCCGGTCCTGTCCGTCCTCACGTTCCGGACCCCCGACGAAGCCGTAGCCAAGGCCAACAACTCCCAGTACGGCCTCTCCGCCGGCATCTGGACCGAGAAGGGCTCCCGGATCCTCGCCGTCGCGAGCAAGCTGCGCGCGGGCGTCATCTGGGCCAACACGTTCAACAAGTTCGACCCGACCTCGCCGTTCGGCGGTTACAAGGAGTCGGGCTTCGGCCGCGAGGGCGGTCGCCACGGCCTGGAGGCGTACCTCGATGTCTGAGAAGACCGACAAGACCGAGCAGCAGCGACTGAGCGTCTTCAAGACCTACAAGCTGTACGTGGGCGGGAAGTTCCCGCGTTCCGAGAGCGGCCGGGTGTACGAGGTGACGGACTCCAAGGGCAAGTGGCTGGCCAACGCGCCCCTCTCCTCCCGCAAGGACGCCCGTGACGCGGTGGTCGCCGCCCGCAAGGCGTTCGGCGGCTGGTCCGGCGCGACGGCGTACAACCGCGGTCAGATCCTCTACCGCGTCGCCGAGATGCTGGAGGGCCGCAAGGACCAGTTCGTCCGTGAAGTCGCGGACGCGGAGGGCCTGTCGAAGTCCAAGGCTGCCGCGGTCGTCGACGCGGCGATCGACCGCTGGGTCTGGTACGCGGGCTGGACCGACAAGATCGCCCAGGTCGTGGGCGGCGGCAACCCGGTCGCGGGCCCCTTCTTCAACCTCTCGACCCCGGAGCCGACGGGCGTCGTCACCGTCCTCGCCCCCCAGGAGTCGTCCTTCCTGGGCCTGGTCTCGGTGATCGCCCCGGTGATCGCGACCGGCAACACGGTGATCGTGATCGCGAGCGAGAAGTCCCCGCTCCCGGCGCTGTCGCTGGGCGAGGTGCTGGCCACGTCCGACCTGCCGGGCGGCGTCGTCAACGTCCTCTCCGGCAAGACGGCGGAGATCGCCGCTCCCCTCGCCGCGCACCAGGACGTCAACGCGATCGACCTCGCCGGCGCGGACGCCGTACTGGCGAAGGAACTGGAGATCGCCGCGGCCGACAACCTGAAGCGGGTCGTCCGTCCACAGCCTGTGGATTATTCGCAGACGCCCGGCATCGAGCGCCTGACGGCCTTCCTGGAAACGAAGACGGTCTGGCACCCGACGGGCGCGCTCGGCGCATCCGGCTCGTCCTACTGAGGTTCCCCGCGCCCCGTCCAGGGGCGCGGGAGAGCTCACTCACACACCCCCCAGCAACCCCAACGCCTGCCCCACCACCGGCACGCTCCCCAGCGACGGCGCCTGCGCCAGCGGCCCCGTCAGGGCCTGCGAGGTCAGCGGCTTGAAGTCCGCGAGCTGGGTGCCCACCCCGTTGTCGAGCGGGTCGACCCCCGTGCCGGCGAGCGGGTTGGGCTTGAGGCCCGCGACCGGACCGGTGACATGTCCCACCGTGCCGGTCAGGGCCCCCAGGCCCGCCTGCGGGTCGAGGTTGCCCAGCGAGGTGGGCTGGGTGCGCATCAGATCCACGGCGGGGGCCGCGTCCGCGACGGCCGGACTCGCGGCGGCGGCCGCACCGGCGGCGACCACCCCGAACGCGACGGCGATGCGCGCGGTGGTGCGGGCCAGGGGGGTCTGCTGGTGTGCGTGTCGCGCCATCGGATGTCCTCTTCGGTGAACGTAACGAATGCGAGCGGAGAGCAACGGGATTCGCACGCAGAGTAGTTGACCCGGATGCCGTTCCGGGCGGCGATGGCGGCGGATTCCCCTGTCCGGGTCAACACACATACGGACGTAACCCAGATAATCCTTCGGGATAATGTTCCGGAGGCCTGCCGAAGCGCGGCGTGGCCCGGCCGAGTCACAGAAGGTACAGAGAATTGGGTTCCCATCCTCCGATACCCACCCGCGTGGTGCTGCTCTGCGGCCCCTCCGGCTCTGGAAAGTCCCTTCTCGCGGCCGACTCCGGGCTTCCCGTGCTCCGCCTCGACGACTTCTACAAAGAGGGCACCGACCCGACGCTTCCCCAGGTCGAGGGCAGCTCCGACATCGACTGGGACCATCCGCAGTCGTGGGACGCGGACATCGCGGTCGCGGCGATCGAGGAGCTGTGCCGTACGGGACGTACGACCGTTCCCGTCTACGACATCTCGCTGAGCGCCCGTACCGGCGCGGAGGCCCTGCACATCGGCCGGACCCCGCTGTTCATCGCGGAGGGCATCTTCGCCGCCGAGATCGTCGAGCGCTGCCGGGAACTGGGGATGCTGGCCGACGCGCTGTGTCTGTCCCGCGGCCCGCTGACCACGTTCCGCCGCCGCTTCCTGCGGGATCTGCGGGAGGGCCGCAAGTCGGTCCCGTTCCTGCTGCGCCGCGGCTGGCGCCTGATGCGCGCCGAACGTTCGATCGTGGCCCGGCAGAGCGCGCTGGGCGCCCACCCCTGCGACAAGGCCGAGGCCCTGGGCCGACTGACCGCGGCGGCCGCCGGACGCTGCACGACACCGGCGTAGTACGGGCCCCTTCACGGAAACACGCAAAGAGACCAGACACGAAAAGAGGCCCAGGCGGACCCCCCGTCCGCCCGGACCTTTTCTCGTTTCCCCCGTGCTCCGCAGGGGTCCCCCGACCCCGTTGGTTTCTTTCCCCCGGTACCGCTCCCCCGTACCAACCGGTACAACCGGCTACCTGCTTCCCCCCACAGACCTTCAGGCGACGAGCTCCCCGAAGGACTCCTCCTCGTCACGGCCGAAGCTGAGGACCTCGTCCTCGCGCATCCGGCGCAGCGACCGCCAGATGCTCGACTTCACCGTGCCGACACTGATGTCGAGGATCTCCGCGATCTCCGGGTCCGTGCGGCCCTCGTAGTAACGGAGGACCAGCATGGTGCGCTGGAGTTCGGGCAGCCGGGCCAGCGCCTGCCACAGCACGGCGCGCAGCTCGGTGCCGCGCATCGCGTCCGTGTCACCGGCGGTCTCCGGCAGTTCCTCGGTCGGGTACTCGTTCAGCTTGCGGCGACGCCACGCGCTGATGTGCAGATTGGTCATGGTGCGGCGGAGGTAGCCCCCCACCGCGGCCTTGTCACTGATCCGGTCCCAGGCCCGATACGTCGAGAACAGCGCGCTCTGCAGCAGGTCCTCGGCCTCGAAGCGGTCCCCGGTCAGGTGGTAGGCGGTTGCGTACAGGGAGGCTCGGCGCTCCTGGACGTAGGCGGTGAACTCCGCCTCCGACACCGAGCGACGTTCCCCCGTGACCTCCCTGTACGCGGCTCCCCCGTGAGCTCCCCCGTTACCGCCGCTCTCCCCCGTGAAGGCGTCAACCACCGTCATGTACGTGGTGTGCTGACGCCCGGTGCCGCGAGCGCACCCCCGCCCGCTCACGGCACCGGACTTCTCCGAACCCCTGACGTCGTGGAGCCGCGTGACAACTGCGCTAGTGCTGGTGCTGTGCAGCGTGTTCATCTCGCGCCCCCCGTCGTGGAGTTCCGGTTCTTCGGTTCGTTCCGTCGTGCTGTGTTGCGGTCTTGCCGTCTTGCTCTCTTGCTTGTGTCGAAAAGCTTGCCCAGGCCACTTCATGGCCGTGTCCGCCGACTGTCACAGACCTGTCACAGGGCCCCTCCCCAGGCGCGTCACGGCACGATCACAGCGAGGTCACAGAGGAGAGCGGTACGCCTCCGCGGACGCCCTTCGGAGGCCCCCTTCTGTGCGGGAGATGGATGGGAGCGCTCCAACTGTCGAAAGAGTCCCTCGCCATGGGCCAGAATGACGTTCGTGCCTTCCCTGTTGCTGATCGAGGACGACGACGCCATCCGTACGGCCCTGGAGCTCTCTTTGACGCGCCAGGGACACCGGGTGGCCACCGCTGCCACCGGCGAGGACGGTCTGAAACTGTTGCGTGAGCAGCGGCCGGATCTGATCGTGCTGGACGTGATGCTGCCCGGCATCGACGGGTTCGAGGTGTGCCGGCGCATCCGGCGCACGGACCAGCTGCCGATCATTCTGCTGACCGCGCGCAGCGACGACATCGACGTCGTGGTCGGGCTCGAGTCCGGCGCCGACGACTATGTCGTCAAGCCCGTGCAGGGGCGGGTACTCGACGCCCGTATCAGGGCCGTGCTGCGGCGCGGGGAGCGCGAGGCCAACGACTCGGCGACGTTCGGTTCCCTCGTCATCGACCGGGCGGCCATGACGGTCACCAAGAACGGCGAGGATCTGCAGCTGACGCCCACCGAGCTGCGGCTGCTCCTGGAGCTGAGCCGCCGGCCCGGACAGGCGCTGTCCCGCCAGCAGTTGCTGCGACTGGTGTGGGAGCACGACTACCTGGGCGACTCGCGGCTGGTGGACGCGTGTGTCCAGCGGCTGCGCGCGAAGATCGAGGACGTTCCGTCCTCGCCCACCCTGATCCGTACGGTCCGCGGAGTCGGCTACCGACTGGATACTCCTCAGTGACCCCACCGCACGACGAGCTCCGCGGCTGGGCCGCGGCGCGCAGGGCGATCCTGGCGGGACTGCGCTTCACGAGCCTGCGACTGCGGCTGGTCGTGGTGTTCGGACTCGTCGCGCTCACGGCCGCCGTGTCGGCGTCGGGCATCGCGTACTGGCTCAACCGCGAGGCGGTGCTGACGCGTACGCAGGACGCGGTGCTGCGCGACTTCCAGCAGGAGATGCGCAACCACGCGAGCATGCTGCCGGTGCACCCGGCGCAGGACGAACTGCAGCGCACGGCGGGCCAGATGGCCAACAGCAGCCAGCGCTTCAGCGTGCTCCTCGTCGCCCAGGACGGCAACGGCAAGACGGTCATCGGGAACTCCGCGCTGGACACCTTCACACTGAACGACGTACCCAAGTCCCTCCAGAAGGCCGTGAACAAGGAGCAGCCGCTCTCCTCGAACAACAAGTCGACCTACCACCTGTACTGGCAGCGCATCACCGACCACGACAAGCCGTACCTGGTCGGCGGCGCGAAGGTGATCGGCGGGACGACGACCGGCTACATGCTCAAGTCCCTGGAGCCCGAGGCCAAGGACCTCAACTCGCTGGCCTGGTCACTGGGCATCGCGACCGGCCTGGCCCTGATCGGCTCGGCGCTGCTCGCCCAGGCCGCCGCGACGACGGTCCTCAAGCCGGTGCACCGCCTCGGCATCGCGGCCCGCCGCCTGGGCGAGGGCAAGCTCGACACCCGGCTGCGCGTCTCGGGTACGGACGAGCTCGCGGACCTCTCCCGTACGTTCAACCACACCGCTGAGTCCCTCGAAAAGCGCGTGGACGACATGAGCGCCCGCGAAGAGGCGTCCCGCCGCTTCGTGGCGGACATGTCCCACGAACTCCGTACGCCGCTCACCGCGATCACCGCCGTGACGGAGATCCTGGAAGAGGAACTCGACGCGGAGACCGGCAGCGTCGACCCGATGATCGAACCGGCCGTCCGGCTGGTCGTCAGCGAGACCCGCCGCCTGAACGACCTCGTCGAGAACCTCATGGAGGTCACCCGCTTCGACGCGGGCACCGCCCGGCTGGTCCTCGACGACGTGGACATCGCCGACCAGATCACCGCGTGCATAGACGCACGCGCCTGGCTGGACGCCGTCGACCTGGACGCCGAGCGCGGCATCATGGCGCGCCTCGACCCGCGCCGCCTGGACGTGATCCTCGCGAACCTCATCGGCAACGCGCTCAAGCACGGCGGCAGCCCGGTCCGTGTCTCGGTCCGCGAAGAGGCCGACGACCTTCTCATCGAGGTCCAGGACCACGGGCCAGGCATCCCCGAGGACGTCCTCCCGCACGTCTTCGACCGCTTCTACAAGGCGAGCGCCTCCCGCCCCCGCTCCGAGGGCAGCGGTCTGGGCCTGTCCATCGCCCTGGAGAACGCGCACATCCACGGCGGCGAGATCACCGCGGCCAACGCGCCCAAGGGGGGCGCCGTCTTCACGCTCCGCCTCCCACAGGACGCGTCGGAGCTGCTCGCCGACGACGAGCGCGAGCGCGGAAGGAACGGGAACGGTACGGAGGGCAGCGCCGGATGACGACCTTGGTACGAGGCCGAGAGGGGCGCCGACGGACGCCTCTCGCCTCCCTTTCCCTCCTCTCCCTCCCCCTCCTCACCGTCCTGCTCGCGGGCTGCGGTATCCGCTCCACCCAGGTCCCGACGGACTTCGGCCCGGCGCCGTCCCGGGTCCCGTGCGCGCTGTCCGGCCCGGACATCACCACCCAGACCTCCCGTGGCATCCCGGTCCAGGTCTTCCTGATCTGCTCCGGGCAACTGGTGACGGTCGACCGGTCCGTGCGGATTCCCGACGGTACGGCGGAGGGGGCGCGGCGGGTTCTGGTGGCGCAGGGGCTCCTCGACGAGCTCGCCGAGACGCCCTCCACGCCCGAGCAGCAGGCCGGCTACACGACCGACGTGCGGGGCGGGATGACGGTGAGCGGGCCTCGGCCCAAGGACCCCGAGGACGCGCTCCGCCTCAGCACCCCGCCCCAGAACCTGACCTCCGCCGCCCTCGCCCAGATCATCTGCACCTTCTCCGACTCCGCCGCCGCGCAGGACGACGGTTCGGTCATCCTCGGCGGCCCCGACACCACCCCACTGCGCAGCTACGAGTGCCCCACCGACGTCCGCGCCAACCCCACCACCAAGTCCCCGCCGTCCAGGCCGATCTCCGGCGCGTAATCGTTCGCGCAACTGTTTCCTCGTCCTCAAACGCCGGACGGGCTGAAGACGCCGGCCGGAGTGCGGGCTTTCAGGGGCGCGGGGAACTGCGCGGTCAACCCCCACCGGCCGGCAGCCGAACACATACGCGCGGCCGCGGATCCGGGGCGAAGCCCCGGCCTCAGGGGCGCGGGGAACTGCGCGACCCGCCCCCACCGGCCCGCGGACGCCGAACCGTGCCCGCTCCGCACCGTACGTGTGGCGCATCCCTCACCCCTCAGACCCAAGCTCACCGACAACCCGGAACCGATCCTGCCGACCCCCGCGTCTTGGGAGGCGTGCAACGTCAAGGCGAAGGCGGCGGCAGCGCCGTGACCCGCGTCCGTGCGACAGGAGCTCTCCTCCTCGTCGCACATCTCGCGCTCGTCGCCTGGCTCACCCTGCGTCCCCTGGACGTCCCCTGGGTGAGCCCCGCCAATCTCCGCCCGTTCGCCGGCATCAGGGCCGACCTCGCGCTGGGCCCGGCGGAAGCCGCCCGCCGGATAGGTCAGGGCCTCGGCCTGCTCGCCCCGCTCGGCGTCCTGCTCCCCATGGCCGGCGGCAAGCTGACGGCATCCCCGCTCGGCTCCCTCGTCCGCACGGTCGCCGCCGGCGCCCTGATCTCGCTGGGCATCGAACTGCTGCAGACCGGCGTACCCGGCCAGGTCGTGGACGTCGACTCCCTGCTGCTCAACACGGTCGGCGTCGCCCTGGCCCATCTCGCGATCGTGCCGGCCGCCAGGGTCAGGCTCCGCCGCCGGGCCGAGACCCGGCGCCGCGCGGCCCTCCCCCGGGAGGACATGGCTCAGGGTCGGACCCCGACGATTCCCAGGGTCGGCATCGCCCCGTAGAGCGACGCTTCGCCCGCTTCGTCACCGTAGCGTTGAAGACATCGAAGAAGACCTCGATGCGCCGACATCCCGGCGTCCAGCCACGGTTCACGAAGGAGCCCTCATGACCGCCCTTGCCCGCCCCACCAACGGCCGCATGATCGGCGGAGTGTGCGCAGCGCTGGCGCGGCGCTTCGGTACCTCCGCGACCACGATGCGCGTGATCTTCGTTCTCTCCTGCCTGCTCCCGGGCCCGCAGTTCCTGCTCTACATAGCGCTGTGGATCCTGTTCCCCTCCGAGGACAAGGCCCGCACGGCCTGGTGACCCCCAGCCGCTCCGACGGCACGACACGCCAGTGGGGCGCACCCCAATCAGGGTGCGCCCCACCGGCGTTCGTACAGGCGAAAGGCCGAAACAAGCGGAAGGCGTCAGCCGAGCGGCAGCCCGTTCACCGGCAGACCGTGCGTCGGCAGGCCCTGCAGCGGCAGCCCCCCGAGCAGCCCGGCCACCGGCGCCGCCGGCCCGTCGGCAAGGACCTTCGCGATGGCGGGCTGGGCCGCGGCCACCCCCGCGCCGAGCGCGCCCTGCCCGTGGGTGAGCGCCTCTCCCGCACCCGGGAGCGCCGCCGCGGCGTTCTGCGCGGGCAGCGTCTGGGTGACGGTACCCAGCGCCTGGGAGGCGTCCGGCACGGCCGGGGCGGCGTTCGCGGCGCCCGCGCCGACGGCGGCGAATGCGGCACCGAGAGCGGCGACACCGAGGGTCTTGGCAGCAGACTGCTTCATATTGAATGCGTCCTTGGATCCGTGTGACGGGGATGTGAGCGGTCCAAAAACGTAAACACGCAGAGCCACCCTCCGCAAACATCAAAAAGCAGCCGAGTCATGGAGAACAAGTGAAGACCCGGCTGCTTTTCGCTCCTTCGATCAGCCCCGTTCCTCCAAGGAACCACTGGTGGAGGCGGTCTGCTGGAACAGCCATTCGGATTTGAGCTCTGCATATCCAGGCTTGATCACGTCATTGATCATCGCCAGTCGTTCATCGAAAGGAATGAATGCTGACTTCATAGCATTGACAGAGAACCACTGCATATCATCGAGCGAATAACCGAACGCATCGACCAGATGCTCGAATTCGCGCGACATGCTCGTCCCTGACATGAGCCGGTTGTCCGTGTTCACGGTCGCCCGGAAGTGCAGGCGCCGCAGCAGACCGATCGGGTGCTCCGAGTAGGAGTCGGCGGCGCCGGTCTGGAGGTTGGAGCTGGGGCACAGTTCCAACGGGACGCGCTTGTCACGGACGTACGAGGCCAGCCGTCCGAGCTTCACCGAGCCGTCCGCCGCGACCTGGATGTCGTCGATGATCCGCACACCGTGGCCGAGCCGGTCCGCGCCGCACCACTGGAGCGCCTGCCAGATGGAGGGGAGCCCGAAGGCCTCGCCGGCGTGGATGGTGAAGTGGTTGTTCTCGCGCTTGAGGTACTCGAAGGCGTCGAGGTGACGGGTGGGCGGGAAGCCCGCCTCGGCGCCCGCGATGTCGAAGCCCACCACTCCCAGATCGCGGTAGCGGTTGGCCAGTTCGGCGATCTCCAGGGCGCGGGCCGCATGCCGCATGGCGGTGAGCAGGGCGCCGACCCGGATGCGGTGGCCGTTCTCCCGGGCACGCCGCTCACCCTCCCGGAAGCCCTCGTTGACCGCCTCGACGACCTCTTCGAGGGTGAGCCCGGCCTCCAGGTGCTGTTCCGGCGCGTACCGCACCTCGGCGTAGACGACCCCGTCCTCGGCGAGGTCCTCGGCGCACTCGGCGGCGACCCGCACCAGCGCCTCGCGTGTCTGCATGACGGCACAGGTGTGGGCGAAGGTCTCCAGGTACCGCTCCAGGGACCCGGAGTCCGCGGCCTCGCGGAACCAGACGCCGAGTTTGTCGGGGTCGGTCTCGGGGAGCCCGGAATAGCCTGTCTCCTGGGCGAGTTCCACGATCGTCCCGGGGCGCAGGCCCCCGTCGAGGTGATCGTGCAGCAGGACCTTGGGTGCCCGGCGGATCTGTTCCGAGCTCGGGGTGTTCTGGATCTGGCTCGTCATTTTCGCACTGTAGACCCTACGCGCGTAGATCTCCTGTCACGCCGTCCGTCGATACGTAACGGTGACCAGGCGGACGGGTGGCGTACACGGTCACTTCTGACACTGTTCTGTCATGGCACAGCAAGCGACGCCGGTTCGCAGGGCCCGGCTTGGGAGGGCGATCGGCCCGGAGCCGACGGCGGTCAGCGGAGTGGTTCTGCTGCTCCCGGGCGGCGACGAGGTCTCCGCGCGCAGACCGTCCCCGATGTTGGCGACCGCCTCCGTACGCGCGCTCGGCCGCCGGCTCATGCGCGCGGGAGGCGCGGAAGGCCTGGCGACCCATGTCGTGCACTACCGCTTCCGCGGCTGGAACGGCAGCGAGGCGCATCTCGCGAGCGACGCGTCCTGGGCCGCCGACGAGGTCGTACGCCGCTACGGGGACGTGCCGGTGTGCCTCGCCGGTGTGGGCATGGGAGGCCGGGCGGCGCTGCGGGCGGCCGGGCACACCGCCGTCAACTCCGTTCTGGCGCTCGCCCCCTGGCTGCCCGAGGACGACGTGGCGGCGCCACTCGAACCGGTGAAGCAGCTCTCCGGGCGGCGCGTGCTGATCGTGCACGGCACCAACGACGAGCGCACCGACCCGGAGTTGTCCTTCCGGCTCGCGGCGCGGGCGAAGAAGTCCAACCGGGACATCTGCCGGTTCGAGGTCCACTCCGACGGGCACGGGTTGCACCAGTACCGGTCCGAAGTGCACGCTCTGGCGGAGGACTTCGTGATGGGGGCGTTGTTCGGGCGCGGGCTGGCCCGGCCGTTGGAGGATGCGCTGGCCGCTCCGCCGCCGTTGGGGTTGCGGATGCCGCTTGCCTCCGGCTTCGGGAAGGCGTTGCGTCGATAGGTCGTGGGTTCGCTGCGGGTCTGTGGGGGCTGGTCGCGCCCACGCGGCGGAGCCGCACATGTCACAGCCTCGCGCCCCTGAAAGCGGGGCGCGTCCGCCCCTCAGTCCGGTAGCAGGTGGCCCCTCCTCGACAGCAGGAACTTCTTGAAGGCCGCCACCGGTGGGGTGTCCGGGTGGCCGTCCAGCCATGCCACCCCGATCTCGCGGACCGCTCTCGGGGCCGTGACCGTCAGTTCGACCACCCCCGGGCGGGGCACGGCCGGGGGTGGCAGGAGGGCGACTCCGAGGCCGGCGGCCACCAGGCCCCGTAGGGTCTCGGCCTCCTCGCCCTCGAAGGCGATCCGGGGCCTGAAGCCGGCCTCCTGGCAGAGGTCGTCGGTGATGCGGCGCATGCCGTAGCCGGGTTCGAGGGTCACGAAGGTCTCGTCGGCGGCCTCGGCGAGGCGGATGCGTTTGCGGGCGGCGAGGCGGTGGTCGGCCGGGACGACGAGCCGGAGCTTCTGCTCGTCGAGGCGGCGGCCCACCAGGTCGGGCGCGTCCGGCACCGGCGAGGTGAGGCACAGGTCCAGCTCGCCCGAGCGCAGCCCCTCCAGCATCGCCTCACCGTAGTTCTGGACGAGGCTGAAGCGGACCCGGGGGTGGTCGGCGCGGAAGGCGCGGATCAGGCCGGGGACGGTCTCCGATCCCATCGTGTGCAGGAAGCCGAACGCGACCTTGCCGGTGGCCGGGTCGGCGTCCGCGCGCACCTCCTCGGCTGCGCGCTCGATCTCGGCGAGGGCCCGTTCGACGGAGGAGAGGAACGTACGGCCCGCGGGGGTGAGGGAGACCGTGCGGCCCCGGCGTGCGAACAGATCGACGCCGAGGTCCTGTTCGAGCCGGACCATGGCGCGCGAAAGGGTCGACTGGGGGACCTGCATCTCCTGCGCGGCGCGCGTGACGTGCTCCGTGCGGGCGACGCCGGCGAAGTACGCGAGGCGTGGGGCGAGCAACCTCGACATTCCCGCGCTGTCTTCTGTGTCACTGGACGGTGACAGGTGAGCCTGTGACCTTTGCTGATGCACCATGGGAACGATTATGGCGATTCCATGCATTGGACGGATGAGCGACGAATCTTTAGTTTCGAAGCATGCCTTCCGCCAGTACCGGGGCGTCCACCACCGTGGGCGCCACCTCCTCCGCCACGTCCTCCACCGCCGCCGTCGACTCCCGTCTCACCCCGGGTGGGCCCGGCTACCGCCGAATGAGCTTCGCGCTCTTCCTCGCGGGTGTGGCGACCTTCGCGCTCCTCTACTCCACGCAGGCCCTCCTCCCGCTCGTCTCCACGGACTTCGGGGTCAGCGCGAGCGAGGCGAGCTGGACGGTGTCGGCGGCGACGGGCGGCCTCGCGCTGTTCGTTCTCCCGATGAGCGCGCTGTCGGAGCGCTTCGGACGGCGTACGTTGATGACGGCGTCGCTGGCGGTCGCGGTGGCGGTCGGGCTCCTGGTCCCCTTCGCCCCGTCGATCGGCGCACTGGTCGCGCTGCGGGCGGTGCAGGGCGCGGCCCTGGCGGGGCTTCCGGCCTCCGCGACGGCCTATCTGGCCGAGGAGGTCCGCCCCAAGGCCCTGATCACGGCGATCGGCCTCTTCGTGGCGGGCAACAGCGTCGGCGGCATGAGCGGCCGGGTCATCACCGGCTGGGTCGCGCAGGAGTGGGGCTGGCGGGTGGCCGTCGCCACGATCGGGATCATCGCGGTGGCCTGCGCGGTCGCCTTCCGGCTGCTGCTGCCCGCGCCGAAGCACTTCACGCCCGGCTCGCTGCGGCCGCGGGTGCTGGCCCGTACGGTCCGTGACCACCTCGCGAACCCGCTGCTGCGCCGGCTGTACGCGATCGGCGCGCTGTTCATGATGGTCTTCGGCGGGGTCTACACGGTGATCGGCTATCGCCTGACCGAGGCCCCGTTCTCCCTCCCCCAGGGCATCATCGGCTCGATCTTCCTGGTGTATCTGGTCGGTACGGTGTCGGCGTCCACGGCGGGCAGGCTGGTCGCCCGCCTGGGCCGGCGCGGCTCCCTGTACCTGGCGGGCGGCACCACGACCGCCGGCCTGCTCCTCTCTCTGGTCGACTCCCTCCCCCTCGTCCTGCTCGGCCTGGTGCTGATCACCGCGGGCTTCTTCGCGGGCCACGCGGTGGCGTCCTCCTCGGTCAGCCACACCGCCAAGCAGGGCCGCGCCCAGGCCTCGGCCCTCTACCAGTCCGCGTACTACATCGGCTCCAGCGCGGGCAGCACGCTCGGCGCGGTCGCCTTCCACGCGGGCGGGTGGGCCGGGACGGTGACACTCGGACTGTTCGCGGTCCTCGGCGTCGTCACGATCACGCTGCTCGGCTCCCACGCGGCCCGCACACAGGCCCGCCGCGAGCCTGCCCTGGCGCACTGAGCGTCCCAGCTCCTGCGTTCCCCCTGGTCGGACCCCGTTGTCAGTGGCGGCACCTAGCCTCCACCCGGTCAACTGGCCCGAACAGGGGGATCTTTCATGGAGTTCCGCGTCGATCGCGACGACCTCGCCGAGGCGGTGGCCCGGGCAGCCCGCACCCTGCCCAGCCGCTCGCCGGTACCGGTGCTGGGCGGGCTGCTGCTGGAGGCCGGTCCGGGACGGCTCGGTATCTCGGGGTTCGACTTCGAGGCGGCGGCGAGCATCGAGATCGATGCCGAGACGGGGGCGGACGGCCGGATCCTCGTGCTGGGGCGCCGGCTGCTGGACATCTGCCGGGTGCTGCCGCAGGGGCAGGTGAGCTGCGCGCTGGAGGGGACGCGGTTCACGGTGGAGGCGGGTGGCACACGGTTCGGTCTGTCGACGCTGCCCAAGGACGAGTACCCGGCGCTGCCGGTGCCACCCGAGCCGCGCGGCACCGTGGACGCCGCCGCGTTCGCGACCGCCGTGGCCCAGGTCGCCGTCGCGGCCGGGCGCGACGACACGCTGCCGGTCCTCACCGGCGTACAACTGCGGTTGTCCGGCGAGGAAATGACACTCTCCGCCTCGGACCGCTACCGGTACGCCGTGCGCGCCCTGGCCTGGAAACCCGAGGCCCCCCTCGACGACGTCGTGGAGGCGCTGCTGCCCGCGCGTCGGCTGCACGAGATCGCCCGTTCGCTGGCCCGCTCCGGTGAGGTGCGCATCGGGCTCGACCCCGCGGGCGGCGGGATGATCGGCTTCGAGGGTGGGTCCATGCGGACGGCGGTGCGGCTGATGGAGGGGCGGCTGCCGCGGCACGGCTCGCTGTTCTCGGTGTCCGACGCCGCGGTCGCGGAGGTGGAGCGCGAGGCGCTGGCGGAGGCCGTACGGCGCGTCGCCGTCGTCGCCGAGGTGAACAGTCCCGTGCGGCTGGACTTCACCGGTGACGGCGAGGGATCCGTTCTGCTGCGCGCCGGATACGCCGACGACGTGGCCTCGCAGCGGCTGCCCGCGGCGCTGACCGGCACGGCGGAGCTCACCGTCGCCTTCAACCCGGCGTATCTGCTGGACGCCCTGAACTCCTTCGAGGAGCCGCGGATACGGCTGGAGCTGCTGGGGCCGGGGCAGCGGGCGCTGCTGAGCGGGGCCGAATCGGCGGCCGGGGCCGAAGCGGAGGCCGACGCCGGGGGCGAGGCGGACGGTGCGTACCGGCATCTGCTCATGTCCGTGAAGCAATTGGTCTGAGCTGCGCTTTTTCCCACTTCGGGGGCCATTGTCAGTGGGCTGCGGTAGCTTCCGAAGTGCCGGCGCAACGAGGCGACGGTACGACGGGAACAGCCATAGGGGCGGGTTGGCCATGAGCGACGGTACGGCGACGACGACAGATCTGGACGTCCGGCTGGAGAAGCACCGGGTCGAGCTGACCGGGTACTGCTATCGCATGCTCGGCTCCTCCTTCGAGGCGGAGGACGCGGTGCAGGACACGATGGTCCGCGCCTGGCGGAGCTTCGACAAGTTCGAGGGCCGTTCGTCGATGCGGTCCTGGCTGTACCGGATCGCCACCAACGTCTGCCTCGACATGCTGAACGCCGGCAACCGGAGGGCTCGTCCGATGGATCTGAGTGGTCCCTCACCCCTGGCTCAGGCGGCGCTCACCCCGCGCCCGGACAACGTCTGGCTGGAGCCGATGCCCGACGCGCGTGTGCTGCCCACGATCAGTGACCCGGCCGAGGCCGCGGTGGCCAAGGAATCGGTGCGCCTCGCCTTCATGGCCGCCCTGCAGCAGCTGCCGCCCAAGCAGCGCGCCGTGCTCATCCTGCGCGAGGTCCTGGCCTGGAAGGCGGCCGAGGTCGCCGAACTGCTCGGGACGACGGTCGCCTCGGTCAACAGCGCGTTGCAGCGGGCCCGCGCGACCCTCGCGGAGAGCGACAGCGCCGAGGCCGCCGTCTCCGACCCGCTCGACGAGGAGCAGCAGAAGCTCCTGGAGCGCTATGTCGCGGCGTTCGAGGGGTACGACATGACGGCGCTGACCGCGCTGCTCCACGAGGACGCGATCATGACGATGCCGCCGTTCGACCTGTGGCTGCGCGGCACGGGCGACATCACCGGTTTCATGACGACCCTCGGTGCCTCCTGCGCGGGTTCGCGCCTGCTGCCGGTCGCGGTCAACGGTCTGCCGGGATTCGCGCACTACAAGCCGGACCCGGAGGAGGGCGGCTTCAGTGCCTGGGCGATCCAGGCGCTGGAGATCTCAGACGGCCGCATCACCGGGTTCCACTGCTTCCTGGACACCAAGCGCTGGTTCCCGCTCTTCGGCCTCCCCCTCCAGCTCGAAGCGGAGTCCGACTAGATCGAGAAGCAGGAGAAGCGGTGGGGCCGGGGCCCGCAGGCGGATGCGGCCCCCGGCCCGGCGGGCGGCGAGCTGCATCCTGGCCAGGGCGTCGACGGTGGCCAGGCCGGGTGGACCAAGGCCCGCGACGTCGCAGACCACCACCCCGGCACCGGTCGCCGCCAGCCGCGCGCGCACATCGTCACAGAGCCTCGGCACCTGGTCACGGGTGACGGGGCCGGGCAGCACGAGTACGGCGGGTGTCGTGGCGTCCACGGTCAGTAGACCGGCCGGGGGCACGGAACTCATCGCGGAGAGCGGACCCGTTCGAGGCGCGCGCCCGCAAAGGATCACATTGACCTGCGCCCCTCCCGCCACAGAGGGTTGGGTGTATGCCCCATGAATCAGCGCCTTCCGTGATACCCGACGGCCTCCTCCGCTCGAAGGAGGCACCGTGCAAGGGGTGCTGACGGGCTTCGCGGTCATCGCCGTCGTCATCGGGGTCGGTTACGTCATCGGGCGCCGCGGCTATCTCGGGGAGAACGGGCGGGAGGTGCTGACGAAGCTCGCCTTCCACGTGGCCTCCCCCGCGCTGCTGTTCACCACGCTCGCCAGGGCCGACCTGTCGGTGATCTTCTCCAGCCGGCTCCTGGTGACGGCGATGAGCACGGCCGCGGCGGCCGGCGTCTTCGTCGCGATCGGGGTCGTACGCGGCTGGGGCGTGGGCCGGACGACGATCGGCGCGCTCTGCTCCAGCTACGTCAACTCGGGCAACCTCGGTATCCCGATCGCGGTGTACGTGCTGGGGGACGCCTCGCTCGTCGCGCCTGTACTGCTCTTCCAGCAGATCATGGTCACGCCCATCGCGCTCACCGTCCTCGATCTGTCGGGGAAGGGCGAGAAGGGCCCGTTGTGGCAGCGGCTCGTCACACCGCTGCGCAATCCCATCGCGGTCGGCTCCCTCGCCGGGGTCGCGGTGTCGGCGACCGGTCTGACGCTGCCGGGGCCGGTCATGGACCCGCTCACGCTGATCGGCAACATGTCGGTGCCCGCGGTGCTGCTGGCGTTCGGCATCTCGCTGTGCGGCAGCACGCTGCCCGGCCGGGGCGCGGACCGGTATCCGGTGCTGCTGTCCGTCGCCCTGAAGTCGGTGGGCCAGCCGCTGGCCGCCTGGGCCCTGGCCGTGGGCCTGTTCGGGCTGCACGGCGCGCCGCTGCTCGACGTCGTGGTCACCTCGGCACTGCCGGCCGCCCAGAACCTCTTCACCTACGCCTCGCGCTACCGGGTCGGCGAGACGCTGGCCCGGGAGTCGATCCTGCTGTCGACGATCCTGTCGGTGCCGGTGCTGGTGGTGATCGCGGCGGTGCTCGGCTGACGGTGGGCCAACCAGCGTTCGACAGGGGTCGGCGCACAAAAACCGGGCGCCGCCCCTCGGGTACGTCAGTCGACGGGGAACACGCTGGTGTCGAAGGTGAGGTCGAAGGGCTCGGGCAGCGTGATCGCGTCGCCGAACTTTCCGGCACGCAGGACGCGGTAGACGTCGCCTGCGGGTTCGCCGTACAGCGTCACCGTCGGGCCGCCGGTCGCCCATCGGTCGACGAGCAGGTAGAAGGGGGTGCCCCCGGCGGCGTAGGCGGCGGGCTTGCTGACGCGGTCATGCGCGGCGTTGGACTTCGAGGTGACTTCGACGACGAGTTCCGCCATGCCTGCAGGGATGTGACTGCTCAGGCCTTCCCCCTCCACCACAGGCGCTACGACCAGGTCGGGGATCAACATGCCCAACCGGGAGGGCACGGCGACCGCCAGGGTTTGGAAGACCTCCCAGTCTTCGGGAATGACGGAGAGCAGGCGGCGGTGGATTCGCGCCGCGATCACGTTGTGGTGGTATGCGGGAGCGGGTGACACGGTGACGATCCCCTCGATGATCTCCACCTTGCTGCCGTCCGGCCACTCCATCTCCTCCCAGAACCGGACGAGGTCGTCCCAGTTCTGCTCGGGGTCGTGGTCGACGGTGAGTGCGCTCACGGCGGTCTCCAATCGAGGCGTCACCAAGTCCAGCATGCCGAACGGGATCGGTGGACGTCCACCGATCCCGTTCACCCGTACGAGGAAAGCGCAGGTCAGGCGATACGTTCCAGCACGACGGGGGTGGCCTTGAAGTCCGTGCCCGCGGCCGCGATGTCGTAGGAACCCTCGACCGACTCCAGGGCGTACTCGAAGCGCTCGGGGGTGTCGGTGTGGAGGGTCAGCAGGGGCTGGCCCGCGGTGACGGTGTCGCCGGGCTTGGCGTGCAGTTCGACGCCCGCGGCGGCCTGCACCGGGTCCTCCTTGCGGGCGCGCCCCGCGCCCAGGCGCCAGGCGGCGATGCCGATGTCGTAGGCGTCCAGGCGGGTCAGGACGCCGGAGGACGGGGCCGTCACCACGTGCTGCTCGCGGGAGGTGGGCAGCGCGGCGTCCGGGTCACCGCCCTGCGCGGCGATCATGCGGCGCCAGACGTCCATCGCCGAGCCGTCCGCGAGGGCCTTCGCCGGGTCGGCGTCCTTGATGCCCGCCGCGTCCAGCATCTCGCGCGCCAGGGCGATGGTGAGGTCGACGACGTCGGCCGGGCCGCCGCCCGCCAGGACCTCCACCGACTCCCGTACTTCGAGCGCGTTGCCCGCCGTCAGGCCCAGCGGGGTCGACATGTCCGTGAGGAGCGCGACCGTCCTCACTCCGTGGTCGGTGCCCAACCCGACCATCGTGGAGGCGAGTTCGCGGGCGTCCTCGATGGTCTTCATGAAGGCGCCGGTGCCGACCTTCACGTCCAGGACCAGCGAGCCCGTGCCCTCCGCGATCTTCTTCGACATGATGGAGGAGGCGATGAGGGGGATCGCCTCCACCGTGCCCGTGACGTCACGGAGCGCGTAGAGCTTCTTGTCCGCCGGGGCCAGGCCGTCGCCCGCGGCGCAGATGACCGCACCGGTCGTGTCGAGGACGTTCAGCATCTCCTCGTTCGACAGCAGGGCGCGCCAGCCGGGGATCGACTCCAGCTTGTCCAGCGTGCCGCCGGTGTGGCCGAGGCCGCGTCCGGACAGCTGCGGGACCGCCGCGCCGCACGCGGCGACCAGCGGCGCCAGCGGAAGGGTGATCTTGTCGCCGACGCCGCCCGTGGAGTGCTTGTCGGCGGTCGGGCGGGAGAGGGAGGAGAACTCCATGCGCTCGCCGGAGGCGATCATCGCGGCGGTCCAGCGGGCGATCTCACGGCGGTTCATGCCGTTGAGCAGGATCGCCATGTTGAGGGCGGCCATCTGGTAGTCGGCGACCTCGCCGCGGGTGTACGCGTCGATGACCCAGTCGATCTGCGCGTCGCTGAGCTCGGCGCGGTCCCGCTTGGTGCGGATGACGGAGACGGCGTCCATGGCCATGGCTTTCCTTCCGAAGACTTCCGAAAATCCGCGGCCCCTCCCGACCGGTCGTTCATCGTCCGGTTGTCGGGAGGGGCCGCGCAGGCGTTACTTGGTGAGATTCTCCGGCCCGAAGGCCTGCGGCAGCATCTCGGAGAGCGGCAGGATTCCGGCCGGGGTCTCCAGGAGCAGATCGGCCCCACCGAACTCGTACAGCAGCTGGCGGCAGCGTCCGCACGGGACGAGGATCTCGCCCTGTCCGTCGACGCAGGTGAAGTGCGTCAGCCGACCGCCCCCGGTGTTCAGCAGCTGGGAGACCAGACCGCACTCGGCGCACAGTCCGAGCCCGTACGAGGCGTTCTCGACGTTGCAGCCGGTGACGGTCCGGCCGTCGTCGACGAGGGCCGCGACGCCGACCGGGAAGCCCGAGTAGGGGGCGTACGCCCGGGACATGGCGTCCCGCGCGAGCTCCCGCAGGGCCTCCCAGTCGACGGCCGTGGACCCGGCGCCGACGGACGTCACTTGCCCTGTCCTCTCCGGTACGGCATGCCGTCCGCCTTCGGCATCCGCAGGTGCTGCGCGGACAGCGAGAGCACGAGCAGGGTCACGACGTACGGCGTGGCGCTCACGAACTGCTGCGGGACCTCGTCGGTGGCGAGATACCAGACGAACATCAGCGCCGAGACCACGGCCGTGATGACCGCGGGCACGACCCGCTTCTTCCATGCCAGGTAGGCCACGGCGAACACCAGCAGGATCGCGAGGAGCAGGATCAGCGCGTGCACGTTGGTGCCGCCGCCGCGCAGGTTGAGGCTGTCGGTGTAGCCGAACAGGCCCGCGCCGAGGGCGAGGCCGCCCGGCATCCAGTTGCCGAAGATCATCGCGGCGAGACCGATGTATCCGCGGCCGGCCGTCTGACCGTCCAGGTACACGTTGGACGCGACGATCGACAGGAAGGCACCGCCGAGGCCGGCGAAGCCGCCCGAGATGATCACGGCGAGGTACTTGTACTTGTAGACGTTGACGCCGAGGGATTCGGCGGCCACCGGGTTCTCACCGCAGGAACGCAGGCGCAGGCCGAAGGCCGTGCGCCACAGCACCCACCAGGTCGCGGGGATGAGGGCCACCGCGACGACGGTGAGCGGCGACAGGTCGGTGACCAGTCCGCCGAGCAGACCTGCGATGTCCGAGATCAGGAACCAGTGCTTGCCGTTGAGCGTGGTCAGCCAGCTGGACAGCCCTGGGATGTCGAAGGTGCCGAGCGAGTCGATCGGCGGGGACTGCTTGGAGGAGCCCTGCGGCGCGTTCTCGAAGGTGAACTTGGAGAGGTAGCGGGTGGTGCCGAGCGCCAGGATGTTGATGGCCACACCGGAGACGATGTGGTTGACGTTGAAGGTCACCGTGGCGATGGCGTGCAGGATGCCGCCGAGGCAGCCGCCGATGATGCCGAAGGCGACACCGGTCCACGGCCCCCACTGGTAGCCGGCCCAGGCACCGAACCAGGTGCCGAGGATCATCATGCCTTCGAGGCCGATGTTGACGACGCCCGCGCGCTCGGACCACAGGCCGCCGAGGCCCGCGAGGCCGATCGGCACCGCGAGGCGCAGCGCCGTGGACATCTGTCCGGTCGAGGTGATGCCGTCCGCGCCGGTGATCAGGCGGACGACCGAGGTCAGGATGAGTACGCCCGCAATGATCAGCAGGAGCACGGGGAGCGAGAATCGGCGGCTGCCCTTGCCGGGCTGCTGCGCCTGCGGCTTGGCGACGGTCGCGGTGCTCATCGGGCAGCCACCTCCTTCGGGGAGTTGTTGTTGGCGGCGGCCGCGGCCAGTTCCTCACCGACCCGCTTCTGCTGGCGGCGCAGGCCCCAGACACGTACGGCCTCGTACGAGATGACGACCGCGAAGACGATCAGGCCCTGCATGATCGTGGCGATCTCCTTCTCGTACGCCACCGGGGTCGCGTAGTCGAGCGCAGGGGACGCCTTGTCGAGGAAGGCCCACAGGAGCGCGGCGAGCGCGATGCCGCCCGGGTTGTTGCGGCCGAGCAGCGCGATGCCGATGGCGGTGAAGCCGAGGCCGGCCGGGAAGCTCAGGCTGTAGGTGTGGGCGTCACCCAGCAGCAGCGGCAGACCGGAGAAGCCCGCGATCGCGCCGGAGATCAGCATCGCGGTGAGCACCATCTTCTTGGCGTCGACGCCGGAGGCCGCGGCAGCGGTCTCGGAGGCACCGGTGGCGCGCAGGTCGAAGCCGAAGCGGGTGCGGTTGAGGACGAGCCAGTACAGAACGCCCATGAGGATCGCGATGAAGACCATGCCGTAGATCTCGCCGACGTCCGCGCCGAGGTTGATGCCAGGGAACCAGCCGGACTTCTTCATGATGCCGGTCGTGTTGTTGTTGCCGACCTGCACACCCCAGATGTTCTCCGCGGTGAGGTAGCCGATGAGGCTGGTGGCGATCGCGTTGAGCATGATCGTCGCGACGACCTCGCTCACACCGCGGGTGACCTTCAGGACGCCCGCGATACCGGCCCAGAAGGCGCCGGTGAACACCGCGACGAGCATGAGCACCGGGATCTGCAGGAAGGACGGCAGCGCGAGATGCGCGCCGACCACCGCGGTCATCATCGCGCCGAGGCGGTACTGGCCGTCGACGCCGATGTTGAACAGGTTCATGCGGAAGCCGATGGCCACACCGAGTGCCGCGATGTAGTACAGCGACGCCTGGTTGATGATCAGGACCTGGGTGTCGGAGTACGTCGCCTGCTGGAGCATCAGGGAGTACGGCTCGAACGGGCTCTTGCCCGAGGCGAGCAGCACGACCGAGGTCAGCGCGATCGCCGCGACGAGCGCGATGACCGGGCCGGCCACCGCGAGGAGCACGCGCTCCTTGTCGAACTTCTTCATCGGGCCTCGTCCTCCGGGGCGGCGCTTTCCGCTACGTGCTCCAGGTGTCCGGAGGCGGCGCCGGTCATGGCCGAGCCGAGTTCCTCCGGGGTGACGGTCGCCGGGTCGGCGTCCGCCACGAGCCTGCCGTTGTAGATCACCCGCAGGGTGTCCGACAGGCCGATCAGCTCGTCCAGGTCGGCCGAGATCAGCAGCACGGCCAGGCCCTCACGGCGGGCCTCGCGGATCTGGTCCCAGATCGCGGCCTGGGCGCCGACGTCCACACCGCGGGTGGGGTGGGCGGCGATCAGGAAGCGCGGCTTGTGGCTCATCTCGCGGCCGACGATCAGCTTCTGCTGGTTGCCGCCGGAGAGCGAGGCGGCGGTGACGTCGATACCGGGGGTGCGGACGTCGTACTCCTTGACGATCCGCTTGGTGTCCTCCTGGGCGCCCTTGATGTCGAGCCAGAAGCCCTTCGCGTTCGGGGCCTCGGTGACATGGCCGAGGATGCGGTTCTCCCAGAGCGGGGCCTCCAGCAGCAGGCCGTGACGGTGTCGGTCCTCGGGGATGTACCCGATGCCCTTCTCACGGCGCTTGCGGGTGGCCCACCCCGTGATCTCCTCGCCGAGGAAGCTGATGGCTCCGGAGTCCGCGTGCTTGAGACCGATCAGCGCGTCGATGAGCTCGGTCTGGCCGTTGCCCTCGACACCGGCGATGCCCATCACCTCACCCGCGTGGATGGTGAAGGTGACGTCGTCGAGGATGCGACGCACCGCGGCGGCGGTCTCGGCCCTGTCCTCTATGACCAGACCGGCGCCCGTCGGCTCGGCGAGCTCGCCGAGGGAGGGGGCACCGCTGGCGTAGACCGTGAGGCCCTCGACCTGGATGACCGGCTTGTCCGTGACGGTGGACTCGGCGGTCTCCGGGGTCGGGAGCTCGCTGCCGACCATCATCTCGGCGAGCTGGCGGGGGGTCGTCTCGGCGGGGACGGCCGTGCCGACCGTCGTACCGCGCCGGATGACGGTGATCTCGTCGGCGACCGAGAGGACCTCGCCCAGCTTGTGCGAGATGAAGATGACGGCCAGGCCCTCGGACTTGAGCTCGCGCAGGTTGTCGAAGAGTGCGTCCACCTCCTGCGGCACCAGTACGGCGGTGGGCTCGTCCAGGATCAGGGTGCGGGCGCCGCGGTAGAGGACCTTGAGAATCTCCACGCGCTGGCGCTCGGCGACACCGAGGCCCTCGACCAGGACGTCCGGGCGGACGTTCAGCCCGTACCGGTCGGAGATCTCCTTGATCTTCTTACGGGCGCCCCCGCCGATGCCGTACAGCTTCTCGCTGCCCAGGACCACGTTCTCCAGGACGGTGAGGTTGTCGGCGAGCATGAAGTGCTGGTGGACCATGCCGATGCCGCGCGCGATGGCGTCGGCGGGGTTGTGGAAGGTGACCTGCTCACCGTCGACGGTGATCGTGCCCTCGTCCGGCTTCTGCATGCCATAGAGGATCTTCATCAGCGTCGACTTGCCGGCACCGTTCTCGCCGACGAGGGCGTGGACCGTGCCCTTGCGGACCGTCAGGTGGATGTCATGGTTGGCCACCACACCGGGGAAACGCTTGGTGATCCCCGCCAGCTCGACCGCGGTCGACTGCGCGGTGAGCGGAGGGCTGCTGGACGCGTCGATGGCGCACTCTCCTTGGAAAAGGGGCCTATCTACGCGCGTAGCGCCCCTGCTTTGAATTGCACTCGGACGGACCGGGTTCTTTTCGGACTGCTTTCGGTCCGATCCGATCCGATCCGAGCATTCTGCCGCGCGAACGGGGCACGGGAAGGTCATCCTCCCCACGCCCCGTTCCGTGGCCGTAACGCTGCCATTACAGCGTTGCCATGGCCATGGTTTCGACGTCTGGTGATGACGTCGTGACCTGGGCCGGGATCAGGACTCGGGTCAGGAGGTCTTGACCGTGATCGAGCCGTCCTTGATACCCGCCTCGGCCTTCTTCAGCGCGGCCTGCAGGTCGGCGTTGTTCTTGAACGCCGGGTTCGAGTCGGCGAGGCCGACACCGCCGGTGGCGAGGCTGGCACGGACGACACCGGTCGCGGGCTTGCCGTCCGCCACGGACTTCGCGAGGTTGTAGACCGCCCCGGCGACGTCCTTGGTGGCCGAAGTCAGGATGTAGTCCTTGTACTTGGCCAGCGCGTCCTGCTTGTACTGGTCGGAGTCGACGCCGATGGCCCACACCTTGTGCGAGGCGGCGGACTGGATGACGCCCTGACCCGACAGACCCGCGGCGGCGTAGATCACGTCCGCGCCCGCCTCGATCTGACCCTCGGCCGCGTCCTTGCCCTTGTCGGGGCTGGAGAAACCGCCCTCCTGGGGCGTCTGGGTCAGGTACTGCTTCTCGATCTTGATCTTCGGGTTGACCGACTGGGCGCCCTGGACGTACCCGGCCTCGAACTTGTGGATCAGCGGGATGTCCACGCCACCGACGAAGCCGATGTGGTCCTTCTTGGTGGCCTTCGCCGCCGCGACACCCGCGAGGTAGGAGGCCTGCTCCTCGTGGAAGACCATGTCGGCGACGTTCGCGGCCTTGTCCTGCTCGTCGTCGATGATGCCGAAGGTGGTCTTCGGGTACTTCGCCGCGACCTCCTTGACGGCCGGCGCGTACACGAAGCCGACGCCGATCACCGGGTTGTAGCCGGACTTGGCGAGCTGCTCCAGGCGCTGCACCTTGTCGGCGTCGGACTCGCCGTCCTGCGGCTCGATGTCCCGGCCGCCGATCTTGAGGTCTTTCTCGGCCTTCTGGAAACCGGCGAACGCGGCGTCGTTGAAGGACTGGTCACCCTTGCCGCCGATGTCGTACGCAAGGCCGATGCCCTTGGTCTTGGCCGAGCCGCCGCTCGAGGCTTCGGTGGACGATCCGCCACAGGCGGAGAGGGCAACGGCGAGGGATGCGGTCGCAACGCCCGCAACCGCGATTCGGGACACCCGGCGCATGAACGTGACTCCTTTGTGCAGGCGCCCAAACCAGGCGCTGATTCCGCCGCAGCGTAACGCGCGTAGACATAGCAGAGAACCCACGTCGCCAGAGTGTTATCCGACCGTTTTGAACCCTCGGAGAACAAACTCCGAACACCAAGGGCGCACCTGGGGCTTCCACTCGGCAAAGCCACCCGGCCCCGGGACCCGACGTCGACGTATGCGATGCCATGCATCAGACCATGGTACTTTCCGAGATTCTGCCCAGATTTGATCTTTTCGACAGGTTCCCGCCGGGTATCGGCGTTGTTCTGTCGGGCACCGTGGTCCGGCGTCGAGGTGTTCACCAACGACCCCGCACGACCGCATGCATGAGGGAGCCCCCGGCCCGTACAACGGGCCGGGGGCTCCCTCACCGGTGATCAGCCGCGACAGGCACGACTCACTGGGTCGTCTTGACGGTGACCTTGCCGTCGATGATGTCCTGCTTGGCCTTGTCGACCGCAGCGACGACATCCTTCATGGCCTTGTACTTCGGGTTGGAGTCGGCGAAGCCGACGCCGCCCGACTTCAGGTCACCGCGCACGACACCGCTCAGCGGCTTGCCGTCGACGACGGACTTGGCCAGGTCGTACACCGCGCCGCCGACGTTCTTCAGGGCCGAGCCGAGGATCCAGTCCTTGTACTTGGCCAGGGAGCTCTGCGCGTACTGGTCGGAGTCGACGCCGATGGCCCACACCTTCTTGGAGGCGGCCTCGGAGATCACGCCCTGACCGGACAGGCCGGCCGCGTGGTAGAGCACGTCGGCGCCCTTCTCGATCTGGCCGGCCGCCGCGTCCTTGCCCTTGTCGGGGCTGGCGAAGCCGCCCTCCTGGGGCGTCTGCGTCAGGTACTGCGACTCGATCTTGATGCTCGGGTTGACCGACTTCGCGCCCTGGTCGAAGCCCGCCTCGAACTTGTGGATGAGCGGAATGTCCACGCCGCCGATGAAGCCGATGTGGTTCTTCTTGGTGGCCTTCGCCGCAGCGACACCCGCGAGGTAGGAGGACTGCTCCTCGTGGAAGACCAGGTCGGCTATGTTCGCCGCCTTGTCCTGCTCGTCGTCGATGATGCCGAAGGTGGTCTTCGGGTACTTCGCCGCGACCTCCTTGACGGCCGGCGCGTACACGAAGCCGACGCCGATCACCGGGTTGTAGCCGGACTTGGCGAGCTGCTCCAGGCGCTGCACCTTGTCGGCGTCGGACTCGCCGTCCTGCGGCTCGATGTCCCGGCCGCCGATCTTGAACTCGGTCTCGGCCTTCTGGAAACCGGCGAACGCGGCGTCGTTGAAGGACTGGTCGCCCTTGCCACCGATGTCGTACGCGAGACCGATGCCCTTCCCGGCGTAGCCCGACGAGCTCTTCTTGGAGTCGCTGCTCGTGTCGGTGCTCGACTTGCCACAACCGACCGCCGCGAGGGCGATGACCGAGACGGCCACCGCTGCTTGGGAGAACCTGGTCCTCCGAGACATCAGACGCACAGCAAGCACCCTTCATCCCCACGGCCGTCGCCGGTCCGCTTCCCCAACACGCCGCCGACGCAGCGATTTCGGCGCACAGTAACGCGCGTAGAAGGGGAGGGGAACGGTGTTTCTCCTGGCCGTTATCGAACCGTGCCGCCACCGGGTTACGTTTGCGCGCCACCCGTTACGACGGGGTGACGCAAGCGGACAAAGGGGTGCCGATCGGGGCATCGGACGGGCCGGCGGCCCGGGTACCCCTACGTCATTTGTGCGCCGTATTTGTGCGCCGTCTCCGGGTGAGCGTCTCGCGTTCGTGGGACCGCGTCCAGGGCCTGTCCGGCGGATCATGCCGGCCAGGCCCCGCAGGCCGTAGCGGACCTGGGGGACCTACTGGCCCTGGAAGACCTAGCGGATCGCGTCCAGCAGGGCCGCCGCGGTGAAGAGCTCGACTCCGGCCGTGATGGCCGACTCGTCCACGTCGAAGTCGCCGCGGTGCAGGTCACGGGTGGTGCGCTCGCCCGGCGTACGGACGCCGAGGCGGGCCATGGCGCCGGGCACGTGCTCCAGGTACCAGGAGAAGTCCTCGCCGCCGAGGCTCTGCTCGGTGTCCTCGACGGAGTGCGAGCCGCGCCGCGAGGTCATGGCGTCATGGAGGAGCTCCGTGACCGCCGGGTCGTTGACGACCGGCGGGACGCCCCGGATGTAGTTGATCTCGGACTTGGCGCGGTACAGGTTCGCGATCTCGTCGATGGCCGCGTGCACCAGGTCGGGCGCCTGCCGCCAGGCCTCGAGGTCGAGGCAGCGTACGGTCCCGGAGAGCTCGGCATGCTGCGGGATGACGTTGCAGGCGTGACCGGATTCGACGCGTCCCCAGGTCACCGCGAGCCCGCTGCGGGCGTCCACGCGCCGGGCGACGAGGGACGGCACGTCGGTGACGACGCGCGCGGCGGCGGTGACGAGGTCGGTGGTGAGATGGGGGCGCGCGGTGTGGCCGCCGGCGCCGTCGAGTGAGACTTCCAGCCGGTCGCAGGCGGAGGTGATGGGACCGTGGCGCAGTCCGATCCGTCCGGCGTCGACCTTCGGATCGCAGTGCACGCCGATGATCCGCCCCACGCCGTCCAGCACTCCGGACTCGATGGCGTCGGGCGCGCCCCCGGGCAGGACCTCTTCGGCGGGCTGGAAGATCAGCCGTACGGGATGCGGCAGGAGCCCCTGGCGATGCAGCTCGGCGAGGACGAGCCCGGCGCCGAGGACGACGGTCGTGTGCACGTCGTGGCCGCAGGCGTGCGCGCGGCCGGGCACGGTCGAGCGGTACGCGCAGTCACTCTTCGTGTCCGGGATGGGCAGCGCGTCGATGTCGGCGCGCAGGGCGAGCATGCCGCGTCCGCCGTCGACCACACGGTCCCGTGCGCGGTCGCGCGCCCCGCCCCCTTCGCCCTCCCCCGCTCCTTCACCGGCGTCGATCCCGATGTCACAGATGAGCCCGGTCCCGATGTCGAGCACGCGGGGCTTGAGGCCCGCCTGCTCCAGGCGCGCCTTGAGTGCCGCGGTGGTGCGGAACTCCTGGTTGCCGAGCTCCGGGTGCATGTGCATGTCGCGCCGGAACGCGATCAGCTCGGCACGCAGGGCGTCGGGCAGGGTGCCGGGGAGCGCTGCTCCCCCGGGGACATCGGCCTCGTACTCTCGGGACATCAATTGGTTCACCCTTTGAAGGGTAGGGCGGCGGGGCGGCCAACTGACCCACGATCAACAAAACTTCAGCCCGTTAGGGGAAGAAACTTGGCCACGCGCCGCATAGGTTTCCAGTGGGATGGGTATGCTCGCCCGCCTTTCCGGACGATGGGATCTTGAGCCAGACGGTATGCGCGCCGTGCCCGGACCGCATCCGGGCCGAAGGCCGACTGCCGCGTCCGGGACGATGGCCGACTGCCAAGTCCGCCACAATGGCCGACTGCGGTGACGGCCCGTGACCACGGGGTGACGCGGGCCCTTGATGCGGGCCGCCGCCCCTCTCTCGATCCAGTCCGCCGGGGCTGCCGGCGAACTCCTATAGGGGAACGCTCGGGGTGACCGAGCCCATTCCCGTCCCCTACGGTCCCACAGACCCGACCAAGATCATGCGCACGGATGCCCGAACACCACTCCCTGTCGACCCGGGCGCGAGGGGCCGCCTGGGTCCGCGCCGGAGGGGCGCGGGGATGACCTGGGGCGCCTGATCGGTCGACGGCATCGGACAGCCGTACCGCCGACCATGAGGATCTTGATCGCGCCGGTGTCTTCGCCGTTTCCTACGTGGTCAGGCATCTAGATCCCCACGCATTTCCAGCTCCGCCCAGACGGTCTTGCCGACGGTGAGCTTCTCCACGGACCAGCGGTTCGCGAGTGCGCGGACGATGAGGAGGCCTCGGCCGAACTGGTCATCCGCGACGGGCGTGGGCGGATACGGCAGCCGCTCACCTCTCGGGTCGGTCACGGCGACGCGCAGTGCGTTGCCGGTCAGCGACGTCTCGACGCGGAACAGGCGGTCCCGTAAGCACCCATGGAGCAGGGCGTTCGTGCACAACTCGCTCGCCAGCAGCGCCGCGTCGCCGGCGGCGTCGGGGTGACCCCAGTCGACGGCGAGTTGGGCGACGCGCCTGCGGGCGCGGGGGATGTTGCCCGGGTAGGGGGTGTAGTCCACGGAGTCATAGCGGTCGTTGCCCTTGGGGAAGCGAGGGGGAGGGCAGGACTTGGTCACGGGGTGGGTCTCCTTGCGCGAGGGCGGGCGCCAGGTGGGGTGGCTTTGCCGCGCGGGCCGGTTTGGGCAGCACGGTGCGCTTCCGCCAACTGGTGCCGTTGGGTAGTCGTTTGAAAACTGACAGTAGCGGAGTGGCGACATAGCGAGCAAGAAGTCTCGGGGAAATGTGTCCCCCAGCTTTGCAACCCTGCTCGGCGACCTGCACACTGGCCGCGACCCGGGAGGTAATCCGACGTGACCGCAGTCCCGTTCACGCGCGGCAACCGCGTATCCACCGTCCTCGCCCGCAAGTTGGGCGGTGAGCTGCTGACGCTGCGTGACACAGCCGGCCTGACGCAGCCACAAGCCGCGGAGGCACTGTCGGCAACTGCGGCCAAGGTCGCCAAGATGGAGCGCGGCTGGGTCCCCTTCCGCGATCCCGACATCCAGATCCTGTGCGACGTGTACGGCGTGACCGACCCGAAGGTCGTGGAACGGCTGCTGAACCTCGCCAAGACCGACCGGGGTCGCCGTAAGGCCAAGGGATGGTGGAACCAGTACCCCGAGCTTCGCTCTCTGGTTGAGTACGTGGCCCTCGAGGACATCTCGACCGGAATCCGTACCTGGCAAGGGGCCTTCGTCCCCGGCCTCTTGCAGACTCCGGACTACGCCCGGGCTCTCGCGATCGGCAACGCCGACTGGGATGACCCCGACGACATCGAGCGTTTCGTCGAGGCGAAGATCGCGCGGCAGGCACGCTTGACGGACACGAACCCTCTCAGCCTGTGGGCTGTCGTGGGCGAGGGCGCACTGCGCCAACTTGTCGGCGGCCGCGAGGTCATGCGCGTACAACTGGCGCACTTGGCGGAAGCGTCCCGTCTGCCCAATGTCAGGCTTCAGGTGCTTCCCTTCCTCGCCGGTTCCCATCCCGGGATGACCAGCGCCTTCAGCATCGTCTCGTTCGCCGAACCCGGCGCGATGGACGTGGTCTACATGGACACCACCTCGTCTACCCTGTGGCTGGAGAGCGAGGCCGACGCCGCGCGCCACAACGCCACATTCGAGCGGATCGCCCGGAGCGGACTCGCTCTTCGCGATTCCACCGCCCTGATCGAACGTATCCGCAAGGAGTTGTGAGCCGTGCCGCAGTTCGAGTTCGCCAAGTCCAGCCACAGCAGCGGCAACGGCGAGTGCGTCGAAGTCGCCCGCAACATACCCGGCACCGTCGCCGTCCGTGACTCAAAGGACGTGGACGGGCCCATAGTCGTGGTCGCCCCGTCCACCTGGGCGGCGTTCGCGGTGCACGTGGGGCAGCGACCGAGCCGCGCACCTCACTGACCGGCGTCCGGCCCGTAGTCCGCTCGCGGCGCCGCGAGCCGTTCGGCGACGAGGGTGAGCCAGCCGCTGGGGCTGTAGGGGGCAGGTGGGTCGACCTCCATGCCCAGTTCGGCGACGGCCAAGGCGTAGTCGGACTCGTCCAGGTCCAGGGCCAGGAGTTCGCACAGTTCGCCAGCCAGGCGGGCGACAAGCTGGGGGTGGGTGCCGGCCGCGTAGTCGTCGACGGCGGCATCGTGGTCGTCGAACTCGTCCGGCATGTCCTGGGAGAACCAGCCGCCGAGGAACTGGGCGAGTTCGGGGGAGCGGGCGTGCCATTCCCAGTGGGTGGTGGGGGTGGCCGGGGGCGGGGCCTCGCCGGTCTCGACGCTGTGCTTGATGTGGTCGGCGAGGCAGGTCAGCCACTGCTCGATGTCCGACTCGGGCAGCCCGACGTCCGGGATCGCGTAGAACTCGCCGAGGCGCAGACGGAGTCGGCCGGGCGGGTTGCGGGCGTACTCCCGCAGCTGGGTCTCTGCCGTGGCCAGTGCCCAGGGTCGGGTGTGCCAGGTGTGGCGGAGGTAGGCGGTCAGGGCCTGGCTGGGCTTGTCCGGGGTGTCGTCGGCGGGCTGCCCGGCGTAGGCGCGGATCACCTGGTCCAGTTCGCCGTGGCGGCGGTCGTGTTCGAGGGGGCTCAGGGGCACGGTGATCAGCCTCTACTGGTCTCTACGGGGCTCTACAGATAGACGGGGAAGGTGGCCTGGACGACGAAGCCATGGGGACGGGTCGCGTCGCGCCTGAGCACCACGCGGGCCGCGCGTACGTCCACGGGCTCACGGCCCGCCAGCATCATCGCCTGGATCAGCACCCGGCCGACCGGCTCGGTGCGCGAGGGCCACGACGCCTCGATCGTCAGACGGGGGCGGGTGGCCAGGGCGAGCCAGCGGTGGATCAGCTGCTCGTTGGCTGTGACGACCTGCTGGGTGGCCCATTGGGCGGTTTCGCGGTCGGGGTAGGTGGCGGAACGGGTACGCATGTCGTGGCTCCTGGCTGTGCGAACTACGCGGAAACCCAGTGCGGAGGGTGCAGTTCACGCATGTGCGTGGTGAAGGTGTCGGCGATGAGTGGCAGCCAGTCCGACCATGCAAGGTTTCCCGAACCGAGTCCGTGTTCGATATCGAAGAACCTCGACAGCGATTCCTCATCGTGGAAAATGGTCAGCGCTTCCGTGCACTCCGCCACAATCCGAGGAAGTCGCCATAGGCAGATCGGATGACAGTGCTCGATATAGAGCTGCAGTCCCTCGGATTCTGTCAGGTCGCCGTCCGTCGCCATTCCATCCTGGCCGAAGTAGTTCAGCAGGAATTCACCGAGCTGCGGAAACCGGCGACCGAGTTCCCAGCTCGTCGGTGTCGCGTGAGAAAGTCTGGCCACGAATCCCGAGGGCCATGATTCCACCTGGAGAGCGATATCCCGCAGAACCCTCCATGGCTCGTCCGGCACCGAGCCCACTGCCAACTCGACGAGATCAGCGGGCACCCCGCCGCGCTCCCGAGCCTCCGGGCTCAGGGCGTCAGCAATCAGACGTACCTCTCCCGCCACCTCGTAGAGGTTCCGCCCTCCGCCCTCACCCGCCTGCCACAGGGCACGGATCGCGGGTTCCAGCGCGGCGTCACGTTCTTCCGGCTCCACGGGAATACCGCGACCACGGAACACGGACAACAGAACTCGTGCTCCCTCGAAGCGAAAGTGGTTGAGCGTATCTTCGCTGAGCATGCTGCTGCGCCGCTCCTCAGTTCTTCGTCGGTGTGGAGGTGATAAGCGTGAACGGGGGGTCCAGTTTCGTGTTCGGGTCAGGGTCCGGCTTCACCCTGATCTGTACACCATGGGACTCGACGACCCGCGGATCCTGACGGTGCTGCAGACCGTACTGGTAGTCGTCCTTGGAGATGCTGGTACCCGTCACCGGTCCGTTCGGATCATGGTAAGTGAACACCTTGCTCGGCGGGTTGTACGGAGGCCCGCTCTTCAAGTAGGTCTCGATCGCGGCCTGTTCCTTGTCGATGGTGAGCTGCGTGTACTTCTGGGCGTCAGCCATGTCCTTGAAGGTCGAAGCCGCCGGAATATTGCTCTGGTCCCGAAGGCGCTGGGCGAGTTGGTCGTCCGTCTTCCCAATATGTTTGTCGACACCGTGCGAGTTCTCGATGTATTCCTGGTTCGCCAGGTCGAGCGGGTACTTGTGGTTTCCTGCCGCGTCATTCGGAACAGTCCACTTGTGTTCCTTTTTGAAGTCGTTGAGCGCCCGCGCGCCGAAGGCCTCCGCCCTGGCCTCCTCCGCGTTGAACGTGGGCGCGCTCTTGAGCGCCTCGTCCAGTTCCCACTCCAGCTCGAGCAGTGTGCTCGCCGCGTCGCTGAATTTCTGCTGGTAGATCTCGACGGCCTTGTCCGCGGCCGCCCGGTCCATGTGCTGGCGGAATGTCATGACCAGCTTGCCGAACATGGCGCTGCCGGCGAGTTCGAGCAGTTCCAGCACGTCGAGCCCGGTCGTCAAGTCCTCCACCATCCCCTTGGCCGCGGTCTTGGCCAGGTTGGTGGTGGTCTCCCGGCAGGTCTTCGCCACCTGGGCCAGGTCGTCGCAGGTCTTCTGGATGGTGTCGGCGGTGTGGTGAAGAACCTCCAGGATCGGACGGCGTTGGGCGGGCGCCACCGTTCCCGAGGTTTTCCAGCTGCGACCGCCCTGCTGGGCAATGTTGCCCTGCGCGTCCCGGTTGCGGCCCCAGGCGGTAGTCCCCCAGATCGCCTGGCAGAACGACTTCATCGCGCCCTGCCACTCACTGTCGCCCTGAGGGTCCGTCATATAGCTGATGGCGGAGGTGAAGTTGTCACCCGCTTTCAGGGCAGTGCTCCCGGCCTGGCGCCACGCGGTGGCCATCCCCTTGAGGTCGTCCTCGCGGGCACCCGGGGTGATCTCGTGGGTCTTGCCGAGGTTGAGCCCGTACTCGATGGCCGGCCGGATCACGTCCGCGAGGAAGTCCGGGATCTCGCCGAGCGCCCCGGAGATCGCCCAGGAGTCGGCGTCCTCGCCCGTCCCGGACCACCTGATGTCGTTGACCTTGCCGTAGTTGGGCTCCTTGTCGATGACGACCGGGGGCATGCGGCGTGGCGGCGGTCCTTGCATTTTGCGCGCGAACCAGTCCGCCGCCTGGTAGTTGTTGGCCGTCACCGTCAGCCCGACCGCGACACCGCCGACGCTCACCACGCTGGTCGCCCAGGTCTTGATGAACTTCTCGGTGATCTGCATGTAGACGTTGGCGAAGGAATCGGGACCCCACCCCGTACCCGCCGACTGGCTGTACTGATTGAGCGCCTCGACCAGCTGGGTGGCGCCCTTGTCGTAGTCGAACTGCCCGTCACGCACCACTGCCGACGAGTAGTACAGGTGCGGTGGCTGTACGTCGAACCCACCACCGCTGCCGGGCGTCGCCGGCGTCAACTGGTCCCGCTCCTGCTTGCGTTGGGCGTCGCTGGGACGGTCGGCCATCAGGCACCTCCCCAGCCCCGCAGCACCGCCCGGTTCGCCGCCGCATAGTTGGCGTGGCCCGTCGTGACGTATTCGTGCAGCCACTTCTGTGCGGCCTGGAGGTCCTGCGCCGAGTGGTCCCACTCGTCGAGTTTGTCGACGAAGACCTCGCGGGCCTCGCCTTCCCAGGAGAGGACGACAGGGACGGCCCGGTCGTAGAGGTCGTCCAGTTTGCCGTTGAGCTTCTTGAGGATGTCCTCCAGTTCGACGGCGAGGTCGTGAAGGGTGGTGAAGGAGACGGCTATGTGGTCGTCGGCGGCATCTCCAGGCTGCATGTTTCCCCCGGTACGTGAAAAGTGCTTCGTGGTCTGTGGGAGGTCAGAGGGCGTCGAGGCCGCTGCTCGGGCGCGCGGGTGGGGTCGCCGACGCGGCGTCCGGGTTGGGCGTGGAGAGCCGGTCGACCTCGCTGCCCACGTCCACCCGAATCTGGCGCATCTGCTCGACCACGGCCAGTTCCTGCTCCGTGAAGCCGTCGCGGCTCAGCCGCACGGCCTGCTCCAGATGCTTCATCACATCGCGAATGCGTACGGCGTCCTCGGCTGCGGCCCGGTGGAACTCGCGGTACGCCGTCGCCGCGGGGCCCCGCCAGCCCGCCTCGATGCGGTCGACGATCGAGTCCATGCGCTTGACCTGCTGGTCCAAGTGGTCCTGCATGTCGTCGAGGTCGTCAGCCAGCTTCGTCAGGTCCTGGTGGGAAGCTCGCAGATCTTTTGGGCTGCCCTGATGGCCCGTACGGTCTCCCACGCCGACCCCCGTCGCGTCAGTCCGTCAACTCCCGTATTCGCACTGGCGATCCTAACAACTCACGCTCAGCACGGCTGGCTCACAGCGCGGTCTGCCCCGCCTCCACCCGGTCGATCGCCCTGCGGGTCGCGGCGGTGAAGGTCCAGAAGGATGGGAGGAGGTTGGTGGCGCGGTCGGCGACCGTGTTCTTGCCGGGGGCGAACATCGCGGTGCGTAGGGCCGTGGTCATCTCCAGCTGGGCGCCCATGCCGAGGAGTGTGCGGTTGCAGATGTTGTCCGGGTCGATGCCCGCGATCTCCTCCTCCCCCGAGGCCGTCACCGCGCGGATGTCGGCCGCGGTGAACTCCTCCATCAGGTACTGGCGGAAGGTGGAGTTGAGGCCGCCGACGAGGACGGCAGCGGCGCCTGGTTCCAGGCCCGCCTGCTCCGGCTGGCAGCCGTGGAGGGATACGACGTTGAGGCTGCCCGCGCACAGAGAGCGGGCGATCGTGTCGTCGCAGTGGGTGGAGGTGACGTGCAGCGCTCCGTTTCCGCTGCTCATCAGGCCCTCGAACATCCAGAAGTCGTGCACCGGGCCCGCCACCGGGGTGGGTGCGAGGTCGGCGGGGTGGTAACCGGCTATCGCCAGGCAGAGTTCCGAGGTGCCCCCTTCGATGCCGCCGCCGTGCGGGGCGATGACCGTGGAGCGGAGGAAGGGGGCGCGGTCGGTCCTGCTCTGGTCGTCGATCAGGTGGCGTCTGGAGCGGCGGCCCCAGTGGACGCCCTCGGTCCATGTGGGGTCCGCGTAGAGGGCCGTGTTCGAGGCGGGTTCGGCGGCTGCCGCGGGCGTGGCGGTCGTGGTCACCGCGACGCCGCTCAGGACGGGGGTGGTCGCGAGCGCGGTCAGGAGAGTACGGCGTCTGATCATCACGGAAGCCGAGGATGTCAGCCGAAGCGGCCCGCCACATAGTCCGCCGTGCGCTGATCCTCCGGGGTGCCGAAGATGTGTTCGGTGGGACCGTGTTCGACGATGCCGCCGGGGGTGCCCTGCTCGGCGAGGAAGAACGCGCACTGCTGGGAGACGCGGGCCGCCTGCTGCATGTTGTGGGTGACGATCACGACGGTCACCTGGCCCGCGAGTTCGTGGATGGTCTCCTCGACCCGGCGGGTGGACGTGGGGTCGAGCGCCGAGCACGGTTCGTCCATCAGCAGCACCTGGGGACGTACGGCCAGGGCGCGGGCGATGCACAGGCGTTGCTGCTGGCCGCCGGAGAGCGCGCCGCCGGGCTGGCGAAGTCGGTCCCGTACCTCCTTCCACAGGCCTGCCCTGGTCAGGCTCTCCTCGACCAGCTCGTCCTTCTCACGGCGGCCGACGCGCGTGCCCGTCAGGCGCAGACCCGCCACCACGTTGTCGTAGATCGACATGGCGGGGAACGGGTTGGGCTTCTGGAAGACCGTGCCGATCCTGCGGCGGGCGTCGGTCAGGCGGCGCTCGGGGGCGTAGATGTCCTCGCCGTCGAAGAGCACCTCGCCGCCCATCGCGGCCGTGGGGATCAGCTCGTGCATCCGGTTGAGCGTGCGCAGGAAGGTCGACTTGCCGCAGCCGGAGGGGCCGATCAGGGCGGTGACCTGCCCGGCAGGCATCGTGAGGGAGACCTGTTGCAGCACCTGGTGGCTGCCGAACCAGGCCGAGACGGCGCGGGCTTCGAGGGTCGCGGGCGCGACGGCCCCCTTCGCGGCTCCCCGCACGGTCCCCACCGCCGCGCCGGGCTCGATGGGCGCGACGGACGCGAGGGGCGGCAGGACTACGGTGTCGGCCACCGTCGTATCGGGGGTAGCGGTCGCATCGGGCACGTCGGGCACCTCGTCTTGCTCGTAGGAGTGGCGGGTCACGGGGAGTTCACAGGAGAGTTCACAGCAGGTTGGGCAGCAGTTCCGTGGTGCGGACGGCCACCTGGAGGCCCAGGACCGCGACCACGGGGGCGAACACGATCCACGTCTGGTGCCGGCCCCAGCGGTGCCAGGTCCACACCGCGGCGACGGCGGCGGCCACCAGCGCCTGGAGCCACATGACCAGCGGCCACGGCACGCCGGAGGGGTGGGCGAGGGGCTGTTCGGACTCAGGGAGCGTGCCGGAGCGGATGACGGCCGCCGGGGTCTGGGCGGGGGTGGAGATCAGGTCGGCGTCGACGCGCAGCACCCCGCCGGGCATGAAGTGCGGGCCGGTGGCCGTGACGAGGACCAGGCGGCCCTTGCCGGAGGCCACGGCGGCGGGCGCCGGGTCGCCGGCCCGGCGGAGGCCGAGGACCTGGTACTTCGCCTTGCCCTGGCCGGTGGTCACGGTGAACGTGTCGCCCGCGGCGAGCTGGTCGAGACGGCCGAAGGGACCTCCGTAGGCGGCCGCGCGACCCATCAGCACGCTGGTGCCGGACTGTCCGGGCAGCGGGGTGTCCCGGCGGTGGCCGTTGCCGTTGAGGTTCGCGGCGGCGACGGTGGCCGTGTAGGTGCCGAGGGCCAGGCCGGTGAAGCTGTACGACGTGGTGGTGGCCGGGACGTCCTTGACGGCCACGACGGCGCCGTCCGAACCGGTCAGCGTGACGCGGTAGTCGGTGACGGGCAGCGCGGGGGCGGGGGTGGGGGCGGTCCAGGTCAGCTTGAGGCTCGCGTCGCCGGGGGTGGCCTTCAGGGCGGGTGCGGACGGCGTCGCGGTGTCGACGCCGGACTCCTCCAGGCCGCCGAGCTCGGCGTGCCTGGCCGGGTTGACCGAGCCGTTGTACGACTCGTTCAGGAAGCCGAAGTCGGCGATGACCTTCTCGGCGGTGTCGGTGGCGGGCCGGGAACGCGGAAAGCCCGAAGGGCCCGCCGGGCGGTGAATGCCCGAAGGGCCCTTCGGGCCAGGAAAAGTCCTATACCGCCGCCACCGCCGACAACCGGTGTACGTCCCGGGCCGTCCCCGTCACCCCGGACAGGAAGCCCTGGGCCCGTGGCGAGGCGTTCTCCGTCAGCCAGGCCGGGTCGATGTCGCAGACGGCGACGCGGACCTCGGTGCCGGCCAGGGCCAGCGGCAGCGTGTGCACGACCGTGGAGGGGAAGCTGAGGATCGTGCGGCCGATGGGGCCGCGGCGGGCGATCAGCTCCAGGGGGAGGTCGGGGCGGACGATCTCCAGGCCCGTCTCCGCGGCCAGCCGGTGGAGCTTCTCGGCGCTCTCGCGGCGGTGGGCGAAGTAGCGGGTGGCGCCGTGGGCCTTGGCGAGGGTGCGGACCGCCTCTAGGTAGCGGTCCCCGTCGACCACACCCGTCTCGACGAGGGACGTGCCGACCAGGTCCGCGCCCTTGGTGAGGCGGGGCGGCCCGAAGCGGGCCCGGGTCCAGGAGAAGTCGTTGGCGGTGACGCGCACACCGATCGGGGTCTCGTCGATCGGCATCGAGGAGAACACCTCGACCGTACGGTGCTCACCGGGCGTCAGCCGGCGCCGGGCCAAGGAGGACACCGGGGCGAAGACCAGGTCGCGCGGGCCGGGGCGGCCGCCCTTGCGGTGCCAGCGGACCAGGCGTTCGCCACGGGCGAGCTGGGCGACGAACTCCATCGTCGCCGTGCCGTCGTCGACCACGACCAGGTCGGGGGCGCGGGTGATGGTCAGAAGAAGCTGCACATAGCGGGAGAACGGGTCTCCCATGACGATGCGGCGGGCCCTGCGCAGCAGCGGGGCGAGGCCGCCGATGGTGTGGAAGGGCGCCGTGGTGCCACCGCGCGCCTCCTCCCAGCGGACCTGGTGGCCCTCGTCGCGGGCCAGTTCGGCCATGCGGCGCAGTTGGCCACGGGTCATCGGGTCGTTGGGGGACAGGACGACGAGGGTGAGCCCCGCGCCGGGCGCCGTGCCGTGGTGGACAGAGGTGTGTGCCCATTCCAGCACGTTCAGGAGCTGTACCGGACTCTCGACGAAGGCGAGAGTGTGGGGGCCGGTGGATCCGGCGCGGGGGCTCATCGACGTACGACCGTCCTGTCGTAAGGAGTTGTCGTAGAGAGGTGGGAGGTAACGCGTGGGGGGTTCGAGGGGTCAGGACCTCAGACCGCGACCGGCTCGCCCGCGGCCGCGGCGATCTCGGCCTCGGCGACGACGCCCGTGACGCGGCGCAGCTTCTTCATGGGGCCGAGCTCGGACTCGTAGACCTTCTTGACGCCGTCGCCGAGGGAGGCCTCGATGGTGCGGATGTCGCGGACGAGGCGGGTGAGGCCCCCCGGCTCGACGGAGGCGGCCTGGTCGGAGCCCCACATCGCGCGGTCGAGGGTGATGTGACGCTCGACGAAGGTGGCACCGAGGGCGACCGCGGCCAGCGTGGTCTGCAGGCCCGTCTCGTGGCCGGAGTAGCCGATCGGGACGTTCGGGTACTCGGCCTGGAGGGTGTTGATGACGCGGAGGTTGAGCTCCTCGGCCTTCGCCGGGTACGTCGAGGTGGCGTGGCAGAGCAGGATGTTGTCGCTGCCCAGGACCTCGACCGCGTGGCGGATCTGCTTCGGGGTCGACATGCCCGTGGACAGGATGACCGTGCGGCCGGTGGCGCGCAGGGAGCGCAGCAGCTCGTCGTCGGTCAGGGACGCGGAGGCGACCTTGTGGGCGGGGACGTCGAACTTCTCCAGGAAGGCGACGGCCTCGGTGTCCCACGGGGAGGCGAACCAGTCGATGTTCTTGCTCTTGGCGTACTCGTCGATCTGGCGGTACTCGTCCTCGCCGAACTCCACGCGGTGGCGGTAGTCGATGTAGGTCATGCGGCCCCAGGGGGTGTCGCGCTCGATGTCCCACTGGTCGCGCGGGGTGCAGATCTCCGGGGTGCGCTTCTGGAACTTGACGGCGTCGCAGCCGGCCTCGGCGGCGGCGTCGATCAGCTTGAAGGCGTTCTCGAGCTCGCCGTTGTGGTTGATGCCGATCTCGCCGACGACGTAGACGGGGTGGCCGGGGCCGGCGGTCTTCGAACCGAACGTGCGCAGACGGGAGTTGGTGCTCATGGTGGAGAAGTTCCTTACTTGTCGAGGGAGTCGAGAGAAGGGCCGAGGATCCAGCTGGCGATCTCTCGGATCGCGCCGTCGCCGCCGGGGACGGTGGTGACCGCGCGTGCGGCGCCGCGCACGACGTCGTGGGCGCTCGCGACCGCCACGGGCCAGCCCACGAGGGCGAAGCACGGGAGGTCGTTGACGTCGTTGCCGACGTAGAGCACGCGCTCAGGCGCGATGCCCTGCTCCTCGCACCACTGCTTCAGTGCGAGGTCCTTGCGGTCGATGCCGTGCAGGACCGGAATCTTGAGCTTCCGGGCCCGGGCGGCGACCACCGGGTTCTGTTCCGTGGACAGGATCAGCATCGTCAGCCCGCTCTTGCGGAGGGCGGCGATACCGAGCCCGTCTCCGCGGTGCACGGAGACGAACTCCCGTCCGTCGGAGTCGATCAGCACCCTGTCGTCGGTCTGGGTGCCGTCGAAGTCGAGGACGACCGCGTCGATGTCTTCGGCGGTCGGCAGCGAACCGGGGCGGTTCGCGTCGAAGAGGGGGGCCAGCGCGCGGGCGCGGGCGAGGTCGTGCGGGTCGTCGATCTCCAGCACGCGGGCCGGGTCGGTGCGGACCAGCTCCGTGCGGCCGAAGAAGCGGTGCTGGTGCTTGCGCAGGCCCGCGGCGTCCATGGCGTAGGCCGCGCCGGTCTCCAGGAGGTCCTGGGGCCGGTCCTGGCGGCGGGGCCGGAAGGACTTGTCGTGGTTGACGCCGTTGCCGCCCTCGGCGGACTCGTCGGCGGCGTCGCGCCAGATGAAGCCGTGGAAGTTGGCCACCGTCAGCGCGGTGTCGGCACCGTTCTCGGCGACCGCGCCGGCGACCCCGTCGATGTCCTCCCGCGTGATGAACGGGCTGGTGCACTGGACGAGCAGGACCACGTCGACCGCGGATCCGTGCAGCGCCTCGTGGGCGTCCAGGGCGTGCAGGACGGCCGCCTCGGAGGTGGCCGTGTCGCCGGCGATGGCGGCGGGGCGCAGCACGACCTCGGCGCCCGCCTCGCGGGCGGCGGCGGCGATCGCCTGGTCGTCGGTGGAGACCACGACGTCCGTGACGAGCCGCGTCGCCCGGCACTCGCGCACCGCGCGGGCCACCAGCGGCACTCCGCCGACCGGCAGGAGGTTCTTGGCGGGGACGCCCTTGGAGCCGCCGCGCGCGGGGATCACCGCGAGCACCCGGCGCACCGGCGCCGCTTGACCCGCTTCCGAGTTGGTCATGCGCTGTTCTCCTTGACGAGGGACATGGGGAGGGCTTGAGGGATCGGCGGAAGGCTTGAGGGATCCGCGGTGGTCACAGCTCCCCCATCCGCCGGATCACGGGGGCCACGCGCTGCACTCCGTGGCGGTAGGCGCCGCGGGCCGCCCGGCGGACGATCTGCCGTACGGGGCTGGGCTCCTTGTCGGCCGCGGGGGCGCCGGGCAGCGGGCTGCCGTCCGGGGCGAGGTGGTGGCGGGCGAGGATCCCGGGGAGGTAGCCGGGGGCGGTGACGGGCGTGTAGTAGGGGGCGAGGGGCAGCAGTCCGGGGGCCGCCAGCAGGCCGGTGATCCGGGCGCGCGCCTCGTCGAAGGCCGTCTCGTACCGGCCGTCGGCGGCGACGCCCTGCCGGGCCACCCACGCCGGGTCTGGCGCCGGCTCGTACCCGGCGTCGAGCTGGTCCCAGGAGGCGAGGCAGCCGGAGCCCACGAAGTGGTGGTTGCCGAGCGCCTCGCGCACCCCGAGGTCGCTGAGGACGACGGTGGGGATACGGCGGTGCAGGGACTCCAGGGCCGCCGTGGAGCTGATGGTGACCAGCAGGTCGGTGCGGTCGAGCACCTCGCCCATGTGGCCGTACACCAGCCGGAAGTTGGCGGGCAGGTCGGTCTTCTGCGCCAGCTTCTGGTAGGGCAGCTCCTCGATGTGCGTGGTGTGCTCGCCCGGCTTGGAGCGCAGCTTCAGCAGCACCTCGCGGTCCGGGTGGAGGCGGGCGTGCTGGATCAGCCGGTTCAGCAGGTACGTACGGTCCTTGCGGTTCTCCGGGACGGAGGGCTGGGCGGCGAAGACGACCGTGTACGGGTCGTGCTTCTCGTAGCCGGCGCCGCCCAGGAAGGGCAGTGCCACCTCCGTCACCGAGGAGGCGTCGGCGCCCACTCCCTCGTACACGGCCCGGAACCGTTCCGCGTCCTGTCGGGAGTTGGCGAGGACGAGGTCCGCGCCGTGCCGAAGCAGCAGGCCGTCGGCGAGCTTCTCGTAGACGACGCCGACATAGCCGGTGACGACCACGGGCCGCTTGGTCCGCCCCTCCCAGACGTGGGCCAGGCCGTGCAGGATCGCCTGCACACCGCCGCCCACGAGGGCGACGACGAGGACGTCGTACGGCTCCCCTTCCATGGCGCGCAGGAATTCGACGGCGGTGACCTCGCGGAGGGAATCCGCGCGGACGCCGACTTCTTCGAGCTGGCGGGCGGTGGGGGTGGCTCGGCCACGCAGGAGATAACCGTCGAGCAGAATGTCCGATTCAGTCGGTGAAATGCGATTCGCGGTGAGCGAACCCCATTTCCACCGGGTATCGGAATCCGCGAGAACGGCGACCCGCAGGGACTTCCTGGTACTTGCTGGCACGTCCAAGACGCTAGGAAGCCATTCCGAGTTGCGGCCCAACCTGAATGCAACAAACGGTTAACAGCACATCGACGAATGGCGAATCGGGCCGTGATCCAGCCGGAAATCAGCTGGGTTCACGGCTTCGCCACGCGTCGTTCACCTGACATCTCACCAACGGTCAAGACGAATGCCGGGCCGCCGCCTAACGTCACGTGGGTGGTCAAGCTCTCCGTCATCGTGCCGTTCTACAACGTGCAGCAATACGCACCCGACACCTTGAAGAGCCTGCGTGCGAACGCACGTGAGGACTTCGAATTCGTTCTCGTGGACGACTGTTCACGAGACGAGACACCGGACATTCTCGCGCGCGCGGAGCGCGAGCTCCCCGGCGCGGTGTATGTCAGACACGAGAAGAACGGAGGACTGGCGACCGCGCGCAACACGGGCATCGACGCGGCGCACGGCGAATACCTCACGTTCCTCGACGGGGACGACTGGCTCGCCCCCGGCTATTACGAACAACTCGTCGCCTCCATCGAGCAGTTGGGCTGCGACTTCGTCCGTACGGACCATGTCCAGTGCACCGCGCGGGCCCGCACCATCCACAGGGTCCCGCACGGCCGGCGCGGAGTGGTACTGAACCCCCGCGACGCGATACTGCCCGCCGACCGCTCCACCTCCGTCGACTACGCCTACGCCTGGGCGGGCATCTACCACCGCCGGCTGGTCGACCGGGGGCTGCTGCACTTCACCGACGGCCTGCGGACGGCCGAGGACCGGCCCTGGATCTGGAAGCTGCACCGGGAGGCGGAATCCTTCGCCACGGTGGGTCTTCTCGGTGTGTTCTACCGGCGTGGTGTGGCCTCCTCTCTCACTCAGATCGGGGACGTGCGCCAGCTCGACTTCATTCGCGCGTTCGACCAGGTGGTGGCGGAAACCGCCGCGGACCGCGACGCCGAAAAACTCCTGCCCAAGGCCGTGCGCACCTATTGCGCGATTATTTCCCATCATCTGGGATCCATCGAAAGGTTCGAGCCGGCAGTGGCACGGAAACTGAAGTCGATGAGCGCCGTCGCTCTGCGGAACATGCCGCAGGACGTGCTCGACGACGCCCTCGACTCGATGGACGTCCAGCGCGCCACGCGGCTGCGCCGGCTGCGCCGCCGTCCGGCTCCCACCGCGGGGGTGGCCGCGTGACCACCCAGATCTTCATGGCGTCCACGCTGTACGGCACGGCCACGCTGGCCGCGGCCCTGGACACCGACTGTTTCCGCCCCGCCGACCGGCGCATCCTGCTCGTCTCCAACAACGCGGCGACGCCCGAGACGACGCCCGGCGTCGACGAGATGCCCGGGTTCGAGCAGCTGCGCGGCCGCTTCGACGACGTGATCTCGTGGAACGAGGCCATCTCCCCCTTCCACCCGGGCGGCTGGGCCCCGCGGCCCGACGACGTTCCCCTGTGGGAGCGGCATCTGCGGCTCGCCTGGAACCTCGGCGACGACGACATCGAGCTGGCCGTCGAGTCGATCCAGGTCAACCCGGCGCTCGGCATCTCGCAGATCTTCATGGGCGCGCCCGTCACCGTGTACGCGGACGGCCTGATGAGCTACGGCCCCACCCGCAACAAGATCGACCCGCTGGTCGGCACGCGCGTGACCCGCCTGCTCCACCTGGACCTCGTGCCCGGCCTCAAGCCGCTGCTGCTCACCGAGTTCGGCGTCGAACCGGAGATCGTGCCGACGGACGCGTTCTCGAAGGTGCTCGCCGAGCTGGTCGACACCGGCGACGAGCTGCCCTTCATCGACGAACCGGCCCTCCTGCTCGGCCAGTACCTCTCCGCGCTGGACATACTCACCGCCGAGGAGGAGGAGAACCTCCACGTACGAATGCTGAAGGGCGCCCTCGCGCTCGGCCACACGCGGGTGGTGTTCAAGCCGCATCCCTCGGCCCCGGCCCGCTGGTCGCGCCTGCTGGAGAAGGAGGCCGAGAAGCTCGGCGCCGACCTCACCGTGCTCGACACCCCGGTCCTCGCCGAGGTGCTCTACCAGCGGATGCGCCCCGCCCTGGTGGTCGGCTGCTTCTCCACCGCGCTGCTCACCGCGTCGGCGCTGTACGGCCTGCCGGTCGCCCGCGTCGGCACCGGCCCCCTCCTCGACCGTCTCACGCCGTACGAGAACAGCAACCGCGTCCCCGTCACGATCGTGGACGCGCTGCTGCCCGAACTGACGGACGAGTCGGCGGTCAATGAGCAGCGCCGGAGCATGGACGTGGCGGAACTGACGGACCTCGTCCGGGCCGTCGGCTTCGCGATGCAGCCGAAGATCTACCCGGATCTGCGCCCGGCCACAGAGACCTTCCTGACCAGGCATCTGAACCACCACACCCGGCGCTACTTCAAGCGCAAGCGCCTCACCTCGCTGGCGCTGCCCGGCGCGGTCCCGGCGCAGCTGGCGTTCATCCCGCGCAACGCCACCGTGCGCCGGGTGGCACGCCGCGCCCGCTCGCTGAAGCGGGCGGTGGGTCGCTGATCCGGCTCCTGGGCCGGGCCGTCGCGGGCCGGCCCGGGAACCCGAAACGACGTACAGGTGAACGCGCACGGACCGTCGGGCGAATCGTCGGTCGGACGGCCAGGTAAACCCTATTAATCGGATTAGTGTGCTGTGGGTCCCATGAGTCCCGCTGAGGGGAAACCTGTGATCGACTCGCGCGAGGCCGTCCAAGTGGCCTCCACGGGCACCGTGGCCCGCACCGTCCTGCCGCCCACGGACGTACCGCCCCCCGCGAAACCGGCGGGGCCCCGGGAGACGCGGCTGCGCGCACTGGACGGACTGCGGCTGGTCGCCGCGCTGATGGTGGCCGCGTACCACTACGGCGGGCGCGACGGTGAGGTCGCGAAGGCGTGGGGCAGCTCGCCGCGCCACCAGTTCCCCGTGCTGCACGGGTACTTCGCGTACGGCTGCCTGGGCGTCCAGGTGTTCTTCGTGATCAGTGGCTTCGTCATCTGCATGAGCGGCTGGGGCCGCCCGCTGCGCTCGTTCTTCGCCTCCCGCGCCTCCCGGCTGCTGCCCGCGTACTGGGCCGCCATCATCCTGGTGACGGTGGTGTTCGCACTGCCGATGGTCGCGTTCAAGACGGTCTCGCCGAGCGACACCCTGGTCAACATGACGATGCTGCAGTATCCGCTCGGCGTCGACCGGGTACTGGGCGTGTGCTGGACGCTGTGGGCGGAGGTCCGCTTCTACGCCCTCTTCGCGCTGTGCATCGTCCTGCCCGGCGCGAACCGCCGCCGCGTGATCATGTTCTGCGCCGGCTGGACGCTGGCCTACGCCATCGCGCAGGGCGCCAAGATGCCGCTGCTGGACATCGTCCTGATGCCCGAGTACGCGCCGTACTTCATCGGAGGCGTCGGCCTCTACCTGGTGCACCGCGACCGCAAGGACGTGTACGCCTGGGGCATCGTGGCCGTGAGCTGGCTGATCGGCCAGCACTACGCGGTACAGGGACTGTGGCACGCCCCGCAGGCGAACGGCTTCTCCTACCGCACCAGCTACGGCATCGTCCTCGTCGTCACCTTCGGCTACGTCGCCGTCGCCGCGATCGCCCTGGGCTGGCTGCGCTGGGCCAACTGGCGCTGGCTGACGGTCGCGGGCGCGCTGACGTACCCCTTCTACCTCGTCCACGAGCACCTGGGCTGGGTCGTCATCAAGGCACTCCACCAGGGGCTGCACATCCCCTCGTACGCCACGTTCCTGCTGACGGCGGCGAGCATGCTGCTGCTGGCCTGGCTGCTGAACCGGTACGTCGAGAACTGGCTGACGCCGAGACTGCGCACGGCGCTGTCGAAGCCCCGACCTCAGCCGATCCCGTAACGCGTCCCGATCCCAGCGATCACCAGGGCCAGCCCTTCTTCGAAGTGCCGGTCGTAGTCCTCGAAGATCTCCGCGCCCGCCGCGGCCGACAGAGGGAAGTCGGCCATCCGGCGGGCGCGGTCGTCCCCGTCATATCCCTCGCGGCGCTCCCCGGCGAGCGGCTGGACGCCCTGCTCCTCGGTGACGAACCCGAGGGTGTAGAGGTAGGCCGTCGTGGCCGCCCGGACCGCCTGGGCGAGGGTGAAGCCCGCGTGAACAACCCTGCGGGTCAATACACCTAGGCGCTGGCCAGGGTGAGCTTCACGGCGAAGCCCAGGAACAGGGCGCCCGCCGCGGTCGTGGCCCCCGCCGACAGCCGCTTGCGCCGCCGGAAGGCCGCCGCCAGCTTCGTCCCGCTGAAGATCAGCGCGGTGAGGTACAGGAAGCTGGCCAGCTGGGCGAAGGCGCCGAGGACGACGAAGGAGAGGGCCGGGTAGGCGTAGCCCGGATCCACGAACTGCACGAAGAAGGCGACGAAGAACAGGATCGCCTTCGGGTTGAACAGGCTGATCACCAGCGCCCGCCGGAAGGGCCGCTCCTCGGCCGCCGGCGCCGCGGCCGCCTCGCTCTCCTCGGCCCGCTCGTGCCGGGTCCGCCACATGCTCCACGCGGCGCGCAGCATCCCGAACGCCAGCCACGTCAGATATCCGGCCCCGGCGTACTTCACGATCCCGAACAGCACGGCGTTGGCCTGCAGCAGCGAGGCGACTCCGGCCGCGGACAGGGTCATCAGCACGGTGTCCCCGCACCAGACACCCGCGGCGGCCGTGTACCCCGTGCGTACGCCCTTGCGGGCGGCGACGGACAGCACGTACAGCGAGTTCGGACCGGGAAGCAGAACGATCAGCACGAGTCCCGCGAGATAGGTCGGGAGGTCGATAACACCAAGCATGAGGTGGAGTGTCGCACGAGAGTACGACAACGGACCCAGCGGGTGCCGAGGGTCGATCCCCGTCCAGGAGGGTGTCGACGGAGAGGTCGAGCGTGACACCGACGAACTCGGGCACGGGGACAGTCTGCCCGCGCCTGAAGCGCTGGGGCGCGGGGTATCTCCCGTCGACCGGGTTCTGGTGGAGCAGCACCTCGTCGTGTCGGCGGTCGACCACGACGTAGACGGGAATTCCCGCCTCGGCGTAGCAGGCGACCTTGAGGCCGAGGTCGTCGGACCAGTTGCAGGCGGTCACCTCCAAGACCATCCGGAAGGCGCGGGGCGCATAACAGTTGATCTGGACGTGCGTGCTCAGGAAGTCCGCCTCGACGATCGAGAGGTCGGGAACGGCGAAGTCCTCCGGCCCTGTGGGCAGCCACAACCCGATCCCCAGCAGACACGTAAGCCCTGCGTGCTCCAGTCCGGCGTCGAAGAACGTCGTGATGAGACGCGTCAGTGTCCCCTGATGCGGACCGTCGGCCCACGGCGTGGCGGTGAGCCTCCCATAGAGGATCTCCCCCCGGTACCCCTCCAGCTCACGGGTGAGCCAGGCCTCGGCCTCGATGACAGTCGTCCGCCGCCGTGATGGCACCGCCACGCCAACTCCTCTCCGGATACACCCTGTTCACAGAGCGAATCCGGAACGGCACCCTCAGAACACATCGCTCGGCACATACGTCCCCCAAACCCCCCGCAACGCGTTGCACACCTCGCCCACCGTCGCGCGGGCGCGCAGGGCGTCCTTCATGGGGTAGAGGACGTTGTCCGTGCCCTCGGCCGCCTTCCTGAGGTCGGCGAGGGCCGCGTCCACCGCCGACTGGTCGCGCTCGGCGCGGAGTTTGGTGAGGCGTTCGGCCTGCTGCGCCTCGATGGCCGGGTCGACGCGGAGAGGCTCGTACGGCTCCTCCTCGTCGAGCTGGAAGCGGTTGACGCCGACCACGACCCGCTCACCGGAGTCGGTCTCCTGCGCGATCCGGTAGGCGCTGCGCTCGATCTCGCCCTTCTGGAAACCGTGCTCGATCGCGGACACCGCGCCGCCCAGCTCCTCGACCCTCGCCATCAGTTCGACCGTGGCCGCCTCGACGTCGTCGGTCATCTTCTCGATGACGTAACTGCCGGCGAAGGGGTCGACCGTCGCCGTCACGTCCGTCTCGTACGCCAGGACCTGCTGCGTCCGCAGCGCCAGGCGCGCGCTCTTGTCCGTCGGGAGCGCGATCGCCTCGTCGAAGGAGTTGGTGTGGAGCGACTGTGTGCCGCCGAGGACCGCGCCCAGGCCCTGGACCGCGACGCGCACCAGGTTCACCTCCGGCTGCTGGGCGGTCAGCTGGACCCCGGCGGTCTGGGTGTGGAAGCGGAGCATCAGCGACTTCGGGTTCTTCGCGCCGAACTCCTCGCGCATCACCCGTGCCCAGATGCGCCTGGCCGCGCGGAACTTCGCGACCTCCTCCAGGATCGTCGTACGGGCGACGAAGAAGAAGGACAGGCGGGGGGCGAAGTCGTCGACGTCCATGCCGGCGGCCACGGCCGTGCGGACGTACTCGATGCCGTCGGCGAGGGTGAACGCGATCTCCTGCGCGGGCGAGGCACCGGCCTCGGCCATGTGGTAGCCGGAGATCGAGATCGTGTTCCACTTCGGGATCTCGGCCTTGCAGTACTTGAAGATGTCCGCGATCAGCCGCAGGGAGGGCTTGGGCGGGAAGATGTACGTGCCGCGCGCGATGTACTCCTTGAGCACGTCGTTCTGAATCGTGCCCGTCAGCTGATCGGCCGGGACGCCCTGCTCCTCCCCCACCAGCTGGTACATGAGCAGGAGCAGCGCCGCGGGGGCGTTGATCGTCATCGACGTGGACACCTTGTCCAGCGGGATGCCGCCGAACAGGATCCGCATGTCCTCCACCGAGTCGATGGCCACGCCGACCTTGCCGACCTCGCCGTGCGCGATCGGCGCGTCCGAGTCGTGGCCCATCTGGGTGGGCAGGTCGAAGGCGACCGACAGGCCCATCGTGCCGTTCGCGATCAGCTGCTTGTAGCGCGCGTTCGACTCCACGGCCGTGCCGAAGCCCGCGTACTGGCGCATCGTCCACGGGCGGCCCGTGTACATCGACGGGTAGACACCGCGGGTGAAGGGGTACGCGCCCGGCTCGCCCAGCTTCTCGGCCGGATCCCAGCCGTCCAGAACCTCGGGTCCGTAGAGCGGTTCGATGGGCAGTCCGGACTCCGACTCGCGCGCCATTGCTGTGCCTCCCACTGAAGTTACTTACTGGTAGGTCCGACCCTCGCCACGGACTGTAGCGGCGGCCGTGCGCGGGATGGAGAGGACCGCGCTGGGACCTTCCTCACAGGCTTCATTGCTCACAGGCTTCATTCCCCAGGATCGCGCGTCGTTCGCAACCGGGCGCGCCTGGGGAGCATCTCAGGGGACACGACGACGTACCGGGGGTTGGAATGCGTACGACTGGTATGAGCAGATCGCTGGCCGCCCTCGTGGCACTCGTCGCGGTGAGCGGCTGTACGGCCCAGGCCGTGGACGCGCACGGGAACGCGCGGGGGAAGACGCCGGGGAGCACGCAGGGCAAGACGCCGCCGTCCGCCTCGAAGACGGACCGTTCGGCCGCGCCCGGGGACGACAAGCCGGGCGGCACGACGCCGTCCGCCGCCCCCAAGGTCCTCTGGTCCCGCGGCGACAAGGGGAACGACGTCCGTGAGGTCCAGGCCCGGCTGCACCAGGTCGCCTGGCTCATCCCGGCGCCGACGGGGACGTACGACACCCCGACGGTCACCGCGGTGAAGGGGTTCCAGGGCAAGCGCGGGCTGCCGCGGACCGGCGAGCTGGACGCCGTCACCTGGGAGCGGCTGCGGGGGATGACGCACAAGCCGGCCGCGTGGGAGCTGTACCCGTACGGCGGGCAGCCCGCCGCGCGGCCCGACCCGCGCTGTATGACGGGCCGGGTGCTGTGCGTCAGCAAGACGAGCCGCACCCTGCGTTGGATGATCGACGGGAAGACGGTCTCGGAGATGGACGTGCGGTTCGGCTCGCAGTACACGCCGACCCGCGAAGGGGTCTTCAGCGTCTACTTCAAATCGCGCTACCACGTGTCGACGATCTACCACACGTCCATGCCGTACGCGATGTTCTTCAGCGGCGGCCAGGCGGTCCACTACTCCCCCGACTTCGCGGCCCGCGGCTACTACGGCGCCTCGCACGGCTGCGTCAACGTACGGGACGAGGGGAAGATCGCGGCGCTGTTCGCACAGGTCCGGGACGGGGACAAGGTCGTCGTCTACTGGTGACGGCCGGCCCGGAGGGCGGAAGGAGTGATGGGGCGCGGGCGGGACCGGGGGAACGTGTCCCGCCCGCGCCGATGTGCACCAGGCCTGGGTACGGGGGGAACCCCGGCTCAGTGCGACGGCCGATGACCAGTCGGCTCACCCAGTACTGCGTCGGCGCGGCCGAAAACGTCACACCCGGGCGGAAGAAAATTCCGAAGGAATGCGAAACCGCAGGTCAGAGGGCAGATAGCAGGGTTCTCGGAGTCCGGGTGGCTGAGAACACGCCCGGTCCGGATGGCCGAAAGTCTGCCCAGGAGGTGGGCAGCAGCGGCTGCTCAGGAGGTCGGCAGCAGCGGCGCGACGACCGAGCGCGGCGACGGGGCGAGGATCCCGTTGCGGCCGTGGTGGCCTCCCTCGCCGCCCGAACCTGTGTGGCCTTCGCCGTCACCGCCGTTGTCCCCGCCACCGGCGCCGCCGCCCGAGCCGTCGCCGGAACCGCCCCCGGCCCCCTGGTCGGAGCCGGAGTCCGAGCCCGTGGCGCCCTGCTGGTCCTGGTCGCCCCGGCCCTCACCCGCTGCGGCGCCCGTCTGGCCCAGGACGCCCGTGCAGTACTTCTTCACGCGCCGGCCGCCGCCCGCGGCGTCCACCAGAACACGTCTGCGGCCGGACTCCAGGCTCTTGCCGTCCAGCACGTCGCGGCAGTACGAGCGTGTCTTGGCCCACCACTCGCGGGCGCGGGCCGACCGCCCGGCGTCGGAGGAGTCGGGCTGTCCGCTCGGCGCGCCGGGCCCCTGGGCCTCGTCGTCGCCTGAGCCGGCACCGGTCGGCGCGCTCGTGGTGGCTCCCGGGACCGGCACCTCGGAACCATCGGTCTTCGACGCTCCGGGCGACGGCGACAGGGACGGCTGCCGCGGCGTCTGCGCCGCGGAAATCGTCGCGGCCGGGTTCGGTGAGTCGTCACGGAACGGAGTCGGCAGCACTCCGGTTCCGGCCGCGACGGCGACTCCGCCGATCATCCCCGCGGCCAGCGCGGCGACGATCCCGAGGCGCACCGGACGGCCCCAACGGGGGCCCCGCAGGGCCGGAGCCGGACGGCCCAGCCGGACGAGACCCGCGTCGGCGGAGTGGGCCGCGGCCCTCGGGCGCCCCCGGCGGCCGAGCTGGACCAACTCGCCGTTCCGGCCCGCGCGCACCCGTTGGAACGCGGCCAACGCGGCAGCCTCGCCGGGGAGTTCGGCGCTGGTCGGCGCGGGTTCGGGAGCCAGCGCACCGAGCACGTCGGCAAGCTGCTTGGCCCGGCCCTGGGTGTCGGCGTCGACGGCTTCCAGCGGCTCACCACGCAGCAGACGCTCCGCGGCGTCACGGTCCAGCCACTTGTCCTGCTCGTCGGCCATCACATGTCCTTCTGCGTCCGCGAACGCGTATGCGTCACACCCGCGGACGTCACCGCGCGTGTGCGCGACTCTCGTTGTGGGGGGACGACACCGAGGCCGCCGGCGGATTCCGGATCTGCGCCGAGCAGTTCCGCGAGCCGCTTGAGACCGCGGTGCGCCGCGGTGCGGACGGCTCCGGGCCGCTTGCCGAGGGTCTCGGCCGCGGTCTTGGCGTCGAGGCCGACGACCACGCGCAGTACGACGGCCTCCGCCTGGTCCTGCGGGAGTTGGGCTATCAGCGAGAGGGTGCTGTCGGTGGCCAGCGCCTCGATCGCCTCGCCCGCGGTGTCGGAATCGCCGGCCTTCGCGGTCAGTTCCGTCTCGTCACCGCCGATCGCGGGGCGGCGCCCGCGCATCCGTATGTGGTCGAGGGCGCGGTTGCGGGCGATCCGGGCGGCCCAGCCTCGGAAGCGGTCCGCGTCGCCGCTGAACCTCTCCAGGTCACGGGCGATCTGCAGCCAGGCCTCGGACGTGACGTCCTCCGCGTCCGGGTCGCCGACCAGCGTCCGTACGTATCCGAGCAGCCGTGGGTGCACCGAGCGGTACACAGTCCGGAACGCGGTCTCGTCCCCGTCCTGCGCCGCAAGCACCGCGGCGGTCAGCTCCGCGTCGTCCCCCAGCACCGCGCGCCCTTCTGCGCCTAAGCCGGCGCCGCTTTCGCGGACCGGGTTGCTCGCCGTTGTGGTTCCTCAATTGGTAGCGGTCCTAGGCCCCTCACGGGTGCGGTTGTCCGTCCTCCGCACCCCGGCGCGAATGGCACGTTACGGCCTGAAACCGCTCCCCGTCCATGTTCGTACAGCATGCAACTAACTGGTGACACAGCGAGGTGTGACAGAAAACGCAGCCGTGGCGCTGTAGAGAGTACGGGCCGCCGCGCGGCCCGTGCCGCGCGACGGTCGGGGCCTCTCCTGTGGGGGGTGGCGGCCCCGGCCGTTGCCATCGGCGAGGACGGAAGCGCGTGCGTCGGGCACACCGGCCGACACTCGGGCCCACCGCCTCCCGGCTTCCCGGCTGTGTTTACCGCTTGCCCTTGGACTTCGTCGGCTTCGGCGTCGCCGCGGCTGTCGCGGCCGGGCTCGACATGCTGTCCGGCTTCTTCGTGTTCGTGTTCGCGGACCTGGTGTCGTCGCTCAACTGCTCCGCGCAGTACGCCGCGACCTTGTCCGCGCCGCCCGCGGCCTCGACGAGCCGCTGCCAGGCCGTCGAGTGCAGGGCGCTGCCCCGACCCTTGACCGATTCGTACGCACGGCAGTGGGCCTGCGTGTCCTGAGCCTGCGTCGGGTGGCCGGAGGGGTCGGCCTGGCCGGAGGTGCCGGGGGCGGACGGATCGGGAGCCTCGGGCGCACCCGGCTGCGCGGCCTCGGAGGCGGACCGGCCCGGGGCGCTGCTCGACGGCCGGATCCCGGCCCTGCCGTGATCCTCGCTGTCGTCGTCCGACGACGAACCGATGGCCGCGACGGCGACACCGCCCAGCGTCACGCTCGCCAGCAACACGGCCAACGTGGCCTTCAACGAACGGCCCACCCGCCGCTGCTCACGCGGTCGCCAGTCGTCCCGCCTCCGGGTACGCGCGGCGTGCGCGCCGCCGTCCCGCGCGGCACGGAATGCGGCGACGGCCTGCGCCTCCGCCTCGGCGTCGTCCGCACGGCCGCGCACGGCGGCGGCGAGCAGCACTTCCAGGGCATGTCCTTCCGAAGCGGGCGCCTGGGGAGTCGGAGTCCGCGGAACCTTCACGGCGGGCTCTTCGCTCGGGGAACTCGCCTGGTGCGCGACCCGACGGTCGGGGGTTCCGCCGTCGCTCTGCCGCTCACCCACGTCCGGTCCCCTTTCCATCCCTGCCCGACGGCGTCCTGCCGTTCGGCGAATTCTTGCCGTTCACCCCGGCTCCCCCAGCGTCCGGGGTCGCTCATCCGCCACGCTCTTGGCACCGAGCTGCCGAGCGAGCCTCTTCAGTCCACGGTGGGCGGCGGCGCGCACCGCTCCAGGGCGCTTGCCCAGCACCCGCGCCGCCGCAGGCCCGTCGAGGCCGACCACGACCCGCAGCAGCACGGCCTCGGCCTGGTCTCGTGGCAGCCGCGAGACCAGCTCCAGGGCGTACTCCGTGGAGAGGGTCTCCAGCGCCTCGTCGTGTGTGCTGCGCGTGCCGGGCAGCTCCAGTACGTCCTGTTCAAGGGTCGTCCCCCGGGGCCGCACCTTGAGCCGCCGCAGATGGTCCAGTGCCCGGTGCCGGGCGATGGTCGCGGTCCAGCCGCGGAACCCGGCGCCGTCTCCGCGAAACCGCCCCAGGTCCCGTGCGATCTCCAGCCACGCGTCGGACGCCACGTCCTCCGCGTCGTCACCGACGATCCCACGCAGGTACCCGAGCAGTCCGGGCTGCACAATCCGGTACGCGACCGCGAAGGCCGCCTCGTCCCCCTCCTGCGCCCGCACGACGGCCTCGCCCAGTTCCCCGTCGTACGCCTGCACGCGGCGGGATTCCCCTCCCTGGCCCAACACTGTCCTCGTTCGCACCGAGTTCGCCGAATCAGCTCTGCCCGACACGGACGGCCGCGTCGACATCTCCATGCTCATCAGCGTCGGCCTCCACAGAAATGTCACAGCGTGTCAGGCGCCCTGCCGTCTCGGACACTTCTGCCCACTCAGGCGGACCACGGCTCGCAGGCGAGGGGCCTGGGGGCCCGCCCGTGCAGTTGCAGGTACAGCATCCGTACGGACTCCCGCTCGCCTGCCTCGAAACGTTTCACGACCTTGCCGAGCGGGTTCCACACGCGCCCGTCCGGCATCCGTACGCCGACGGGCTGACCGAACAACTCCCGCTGGTCGGCATCGAATTCGACCCACTGTGCCCCGGCGCGCCGCACGAGCACCTCACCGGTGTAGGCGCCGAGCCCGAACAGCACGTGCTGTACGTCGGCGCGCTCGGACTTCCCCTTCCGCACCCCGTCGACGATGAAGTCGACGACCCGCAGACTGTTCACGGAGTAGTCCATCGGCAGCCGGTTCCGCGCCGTTATCTGCCGCACGAACTGTGCCGCGTGCCGCCGCATCCACACCTCGGCCGGCGTCCGCTCCTCCACGACTCCCCGCACCTCGCCCCCATGTCCACATGACCCCGTACCTCCGGGGCACACATCCGGGGCGCGGTCACGTCCCGGTCCACCAGACCCAGCGGGACGAGGGCGCCGAACATCACGTGTGACGCGCGTGACGAACTTCATGGGGTGAGGTTCTCGGTTTCGTACAACCATTCGCGTCATTCGAGCGTCTCAACGCGCTTCACGCCTCGCGAGAGCGCTCAGGAACCGTCTCGGCCGGGCCGGCCGGACTGTGACGCGGCCATCCGTCGATCAGCCGATGGCGATGCGCGGATGCGCGCCCGGCTCGATCCAGGCCATGATCCGGTCCATCGTCGCGCGTGACACGGAGACACAACGCGCCGAGTCGGCGTCGATCAACCGCGGCATCTTCGTCCACCAACTTCCTGGTCGACAAGTGCGGCACGGTCTTCGAAGGCCGCGCGGGCGGCGTCGACAAGCCGGTCTACGGCGCGCACACCTTCGGCTTCAACACCGACACCAGCGGGGTCGCGGTCCTCGGCGACTACAACACCGCGATCGCGCCGCAGGCCGTGCGCAACTCCGTCGCGAAGCTCGCCGCGTGGAAGCTCGGGCTGTACGGGATCAACCCGTCCGGCACCGTGGTGATGGCGGCGGGCGCGGACAACGGCAAGTACACACAGGGCCAGTTGGTGACCCTGAACCGGATCTCCGGTCACCGTGACGGCTATCCGACCGAGCACCTCCGAGTCCGGCGCGGTCTCCGGCGGCCAGGTCACCTTGGTCCCCGGCACCGCCACCGGCTTCACCACGACCGGCATGACGACGATCCAGCAGGACACCACGGGCGTTCCGGGCGCCAACGAGTCCGGCGACGCGCTCGGTGCCTCGGCGTCGGTCGGCGACCACAACCTCGACGGTTACGCGGACGTCCTCGCGGGCGCGCCGAACGAGGCCATCACACGGGACGGCGTCAACCGCTCCAACGCGGGTACGGCGATCCTCCTCAAGGGCGCCTCGACGGGCCTCACCGGCTCGGGCGCGGTGGCCGTCTCGCAAGACTCCTCCGGCGTCCCCGGCTCCACCGAGACCGGCGACCAGCTGGGCTCGGCCGTATCGCTCACCGACCTCACCGGATACGGACGCACCGACCTGACGGTCGGCACGGAGGGCGAGGACGCGGGCGACGGCGTCCTGCTCCACGTCCCCAGCGGCAGCACAGGGCTCGGCCTGAGCCAGGCCAAGGTCTACGGCAGGACACAGCTCGGTACACCGACGGGGGCGCACCTGGGCCAGACGCTGACGCCGTAGTCCCGTACGGCACCCCTCCGCGGAGCCGGTGGTCAGCCCTTGCTGTCCACCGGCTCCGGCACGGGTGCCGGTCGCCCCTCTGGGGCCGGCATCCGGTCCGCGTCCACCACGATCCCGGCGATCAGGGCGGCCAGCAACAGCGCTCCCATCGCCCACCAGGTGGCCACGTTGAAGCCGTGCACGGCGGCCCGGGAGGCGAGGGCGCGACGGTCGACACCGGGGGTCGCGTGCGCGGTCGCGTACCGGGTCGTCACGCTCGCGGCGATCGTGTTGAGCAGCGCCGTACCGATCGAACCGCCGACCTGCTGGGCGGTGTTGAAGGTGGCGGAGGCCGCGCCCGCGTCCCGGGGCGCGACGCTGACCGTGGCCAGCGAGATGGAGGTCATCATCGCCGTGCCCATGCCGAGGCCGAGCATCAGCATGCCGGGCAGGATGTGCGAGGCGTACGCGGGTGCCACCCCGACCTGCGCGATGATCGCCAGCGCGCCCGCGGCCAGCAGCAGCCCGGGGACGATGAGGGCACGCGGCGGGACCCGGTTCAGGAGGCGGGCCGCGACCTGCGTGGAGCCGGTGATCATGCCGACGGTGATGGGGAGATAGGCGAGTCCGGTCTTCATCGGCGAGTACCCGAGCACGCGCTGCATGTAGTAGGTGAGGAAGAGGAAGACCCCGAACATCCCGATGGTGACGAAGAGGATGGTGAGGAATGCCCCGACCCGCTGCCGGTCCCTGACCACCGACATCGGCAGCAGCGGCACCCGGGCGCGGGTCTGCCAGAGCCCGAACACGGCGAGCAGCACGACCCCGGCGGCCAGCAGTCCGAGGACCAGTCCGTCGCCCCAGCTCCTCGACTCCGCCTCCGAGAAGCCGTAGACCAGCGAGAGCATTCCGGCGGAGCCGAGCACCGCACCCGGCACGTCGAGGCGGGCGTCCTCGTAGCGGCCGCCGCTACTGAGCACCGCCAGGGCACCGGCGAACGCGACCAGGGCGATGGGGACGTTGACGTACAGGCACCAGCGCCAGTCCAGGTACTGGGTGAGGAAGCCGCCCGCGAGCAGCCCGAACGCCGCGCCCGCGCCGACGATCGCGCCGAACACGCCGAAGGCCTTGCCGCGTTCCCCGGGGTCGGTGAACGTCGTCGTGAGCAGCGACAGGGCGGCGGGGGCGAGCAGCGCCGCGAACACGCCCTGGAGGGCGCGCGCCCCGAACAGCATCCCGGAGTTCGCGGCCGCGCCGCCCAGCGCGGACGCCGCGGCGAAGCCCAACAGACCGATCATGAAGGTGAGCCGGCGACCGGCGAGGTCGGCGATCCGGCCGCCGAGCAGCAGCAGTCCGCCGAAGGCGAGGGTGTACGCGGTGATGACCCACTGCCGGTTGCCGTCCGACATGTGGAGGTCGGTCTGGGCGGAGGGCAGGGCGATGTTCACGATGGTCATGTCGAGGACGACCATCAACTGGGCGAGCGCGATGACGACGAGCGCCCACCAACGGCGGTTGTCGGCCACGAGGCCTCCCGGGTCCGGCGGTTGCCCTCATGTTCACTCCGGAGACCGCCGTTTGGGAACGGTCGCGTACCTTAAGAACCGGAAATCTCGCCGCCGTTCGGCACGCTCCCCCCTATCCCCCGGCCTCGCGGCACAGCAGCCGCAGCGAGCCGTCGCCCGCGTAGCAGCGGCGGGCCTCGTCGACGGGGTCCCACAGGCGCCCGTCGGGGGTGCGCAGCCAGTGCTCGCCGCCCGTCTCCCACCACTCGGCACCGGTGCACCGGACGACGACCTCACCGGCGTACGCGCCGAAACCGCGCAGCACGGTGTGGACGGCGGCGTACGGCGCCCCCTCCCGGCGTATCTCCTCGATCAGCCGGTCGACGCGCCACAGACTCTGCGCCGAGTAGTCGAGGCGCAGCCGGGCGCCCTCGCGCATCGTCGCGACGGTGTCCGCGGCCCAGCGCACGGGCTTGGTCGCGGCGGTGGGCCTGGTCACCCGGATCGGGTTCGCACTCGTTGCGTTCACACTCGGAAGAGCGCCTTCCGGGCGGGATTCGTCACGTGTTCCTGGCGCCTTCGCGACACCGGCCCAGGACCCCCATCTCCGGCCCCAGGACGGTCACAGGAACCCCTCAGGTAAACAGGTTTACGACCGTCCGCGCGCCCGGCGTGACACCACCGCGCGCAGGACGCGCCGTCCCTCCGTCGACACCGCCAGGGCGGGGCGCAGTCCGCCCGCGCCGCGGCCCGCGAGCAGTTCCAGGACGGCCACCTGGCGGCGCAGTTCGGCCGCTACGAGGGGGCCGTCGCCGTCGGCGGCGACATCGAGGAGCCGGTGGATCTGCAGGGCCGCCGCCGAACAGGCGTCGGCCCAGGCGCGCAGGGCGGACGCGCAGGGGTCGTCGGGGGCGGCGGCGAGCATACGGCGGGCGAGTGCGGCGGCGCGGTCCTCGTCACTCACGGCGGCCTCGGCCCCGGGGGCGGGGGCGGACTCGGCGTCGGCGTCGGCGGAGTCCAGTTCCGCCCGTGCCTTGGCGAGCCGTTCGCCCCAGGCGTCGCCGTCCGCGAGACTCGTCCAGAGCGGCCGCAGGACCTCGTCATCGTCGCCCAGCAGGGGCACGCACCGATCCAAACAAGCCAGCCCGCTCGCTGCCAGACCACGCTCGTCGGCCTGAGCGATCAGGTCCACCAGGCTCATCACGCCTCCCTCGACAGGGCGCTCCCGCTTACGGAGCCCGCACTTTCCCTTACTGCGTGCTCCGGAGCGGGAGTGTCACAGGGGCACCACTCCGAGCCGGTCGAGGAACCGGAAGAGCAGGTTTTCGGCCAAGGGGTCGGCGTCCGCGGTCAGCACGGCGAGCAGGGGTTCGGCGACCACCGTGTGCCCGGCCTCCGCGGCCCAGGCGACGGCCCGTGCGGCGGCGTCGGGAGGCTCCAGGAAGTAGTCGTCGACGGTGAGCCCCTCCTCGCTCTGCCCGAGACGCGCGGCCATCGCCGTGCGCGCCAGACAGGTCGTCCACGCGCCGCTCCCGGGACCGGCCGCCTCGACGACCACGCAGTCGCTGTTCATGACGTACCCGAAGAGCGCGGGCGCGCCGGTCTCCCGGGCGAGCGTGTTCATGCTCCCGACGTCGCCGTCACCGCTCGGGTACTCCCAGACCTGCCAGCCGTCGGGCGCCGTGGTCCGCAGCACCATCCCGTGCGCCGCGCCCAGCGCGTCCAGCTCCGCGAGCGGCCTCTCGCTTCTGCCCACGACGTAGTAGCCCCAGTAGCCCATGCCGGTTTCCCCCCCGGTGGTGTTTCGGTTCGGCCGCGCCGAATACACCACAGAGGTCAGGGAGTTGGCCAGGGAATCAGCCGAACCGGCGCGCCGCCCGCCCCCAACGGCCCAACGCCGCCCGTCAGCGGTGGTCCCTGACGGGCGCCGGGACCGGCTCTCCGGACGGGACCGGGCCACGCAGGGCCTTCTCGTTCTGCATCCGGGTCAGCCGCAGGACGACGAGGATGGCGAGTACGGCGGCCACGACGCCGGTGACGTCCGCGAACAACACGTCGCCCGCGGCGACGTAGAGCTCCACGGCGGTCTCGGCCTTGCGGTAACTCTCGAACCCGCTCCGGCCGACGAACAGCGTGATGGTCCACATCACCCACCAGGCGTTGACGAGCCCGTGCGAGGTGCGGGAGCCGGCGGGACGGCTCGCGTCCCAGGTGTTCAGCATGATCCGGCGCGGGAACCAGAAGTTCACCACTGGCACGAACCAGCCCCAGCCCACCCAGACCCGCCCCATTTCGTGCCCGAACGGGTCGAACACCTCGGCGTTGATCCGCACCCGGTAGAACCAGACGAGGTAGAAGACGACCGTGGCGGCCAGGGAGACCAGCTGCACGACCCCGGCCGCGGCCATGACCGAGTCCGCGTGGTCCACGTCCCGCTGGACGGCTTCGCCGACCCCGCCGTCCAGGACGGTGCCCGTGACGTCGTACACCTTGACGCCCGCCCAGATCGCGAAGAGATCCACGGCGACGACCACGCCGAGCAGCACCGCGACCGCTCGCCCGAGGCCCACCGGCGAGCGCAGCCGGGCAACCCCGTGCGGGGGCACCATGGTGCCCCCGGGCACGGGCATGGGCATGGGCGTACTGGACATGAAAACCCCCCGAATCACCGGCATGTGAGACCACGTCGGCACAAGAAGCCGGGCGCGCCCCTCCCCAAGGCACGCCCGGCACACGAATCAAAGGGAAGATACGCCTCAGCCCAGCCGGTTCGCCAGGCTCTTGAAATCCGTCCAGGACAGCGCGGGCCGACCGGGATCCCACAGCTTCTGGATCGTGGCGCGCAGCGGCATCCTGATCCCCGCCGCCACCTGGTCCTGGGTCTGCGAGTTCGCGCGGTCCGACCAGACGGCGAAGCTCCCGCCGAGGATCTGGCCGTCGTACTTCGCGGGGACCGGCGTGGTGCCGCGGACGACGAGCGGGGTCCACTGCTCGTAGATGCGCTGCCCGGTCGGGTAGACGAAGGTCTGCGGCTCACCGAGGACGTAGTAGAGGTACTCGTCGTTGTAGTTGATGAGCTTGCGGCCCGCGCTCAGGTACTCGACGGGCGGGCGCGCGCCGAGCTCCTTGCCGGTCCAGTACGCGACCTCCAGGTTCTTGTCCGCCTGGACCGTACCGCCGCTGAAGAACCCGTCGTTCCAGGCCCGCAGGGTCCGGCCGTGTCCGCGCATCACCTGGGCGCGGTCGTTGAGCCAGCCGGTGGTGAGGTCCGCGACGGTGGCGCCGGGGCCGTAGGCCTGCTTGGCGGCGGCGGCCAGCTGCGGGAAGGAGGTCGACGGGCTGGCCACGGTCAGTGCCTGGTACTCGTCGCCGCCGAGGTGCCAGTACGGGCCGGGGAAGAGATCGGCGTACTCGTTCAGCAGGTCGTCGACGATGCTCGCCGCGGCGGGCTTGGAGATGTCGACGGTGCCACGCGGGGTGGCTCCCGAGACGCTGCGCAGCTGGAGGTCGGGGTGTGCGGCGATCACGGCGCCGAGGTGGCCCGGCGAGTCGATCTCGGGGACGACATGGATGTGGCGGCTCTCCGCGAGGGCGACGATGTTGCGGACGTCCGTCTTGCTGAGGTGGTCCTTCGACACGATCTCCGGGTGGGTGTCCGACTGGATGCGGAAGCCCTGGTCGTCGGAGAAGTGCAGCCCCAGCTCGTTGTACTTCAGATCGCCCAGTTCCCGGATCCGGTCCTCTATCCAGGCCGCGGAGTAGGGCTTGCGCGCGATGTCGAGCATGAACCCGCGGCGCGGCTTGGCGGGCTGGTCGCGCACGACGCCCTCGGACGCCGTACCGCCGCCGTGCACCTCCTGCTTGAGGGTGCGGGTGCCGTAGAAGACGCCCGCCTCGCCGGGCGCGGAGATGGTGACGCGGCGGTTCTTGACGGTCAGGGTGTACGACTCCGGGTCGGCGCCGCTGGTGTTCAGGCCGAGCTCGACGTCTCCGTCCTTGGCCGCCGTCTGTCCGGCGTACGACAGTTTCAGCTCGCCCGCGAGCAGCTTCCCCTCGTCGGCGAGGCCGGCGTCGTCGACGACCACACGGGCGCCCGAGGCGGGACGCCAGCCGGGGCCGCGCGCCGGGGTGTGCTCGCGTACGGCGGGGATGGTGCGCGGGGTCTGAGAGAAGGGGTAGGTCCGGGTCGGCGTGGGAGACGGCGCGGCCCCGGTCCGGTTGGCTGACCCGGCCGCCGTCCGGTCCGGAGCGACGCTCGCCCCGGTCGGCGCGCCGGCGTCGCCGGACGGCCACAGCGAGACGGTCGCCACCACGGCACCGGTCACCGCCGCCACGCCGACCGCTATGAGTACCGGCCGCTTCCCGTCCTGCACCGGCGCCCGTCGTCGCCTGCCCGTGCTCACCGCACCACGCCCTTCGCTTCGGTAACCGAGGCCCACACCCTGTCGTACGCATCGAGCGCCTCGTACACCTCACGTCGTACACCCCCGGATCTTCCACGGTCCCCCTCTCCACGGCACCCGTCCACCGCAGGTTCCGAAACTCTCCCGTCCGGGTGAAATTCGGGCATCCGTCGGGCACCTCACGTCAATCGTCGATACCGTGGTGGCACAACTCTCACTTCTTCCCCTGCCGCACCACACGTGACGTTCACAGGACGTCACGGCATCCCGTCGTCATCCCACCGCCGAGGACCCACGCTGCCTTCGCACCGTCTTCCACGCCTCCCCGGCCAGGTCGCCCTACCCGAGCAGAAGAGCGCGCCGTCGTCCCCGGCGCGCCTGGAGCCGTTCAACTCCGCGCCCGCCGACTCCGTCGTGCGCGCGCTCCTGACCTGCTGCCGCAGCCTGCGCTGGGCCCACCGGCTGGCCGATCACCGGCCCTACCCGGACCTGGACGCCTTCCTCGCCGCGGCCGACGAGGCGGCCTACGACCTCGCCCCGGCCGACCTCACCGAGGCCCTCGCGAGCGAGTCCCTCACACTGCTCCCGGACGGCGCGTACTCCGCCGCCCACACGGCCCTGAGCGCGGCCCACGCGGCCTACGAAAGCCGATTCGGGCACGTGTTCGTCATCTGTCTGGACGACTTCTCCCCGGAGGAATCACTGGATCAGGTACTCGTCGGAATCCGGTCACGATTGACAAACGATCCCGAAGAGGAGCGGCTCGTCGCGGCGGAGGAGCTGCGCCGTCTGGCCAGGGGCCGTCTGACGCGCCTCCTCGGGGACGCGGGGCCCTGGCCCGTCCGGAATAGCCCGAACGTGCCTGATTGATTGCCAGTTTGATCACATAGATAGGGCCGCTGTAAACGTTCCGACAAGTCGTCGCTACGATGGCCAGGGCCGGTGGACCGTACCCGGCCGGGCCGACCGACACAGAAGCCGGCAGGCCCCAATCCCCGCTCCCGGAGGGTTCTTCCGTGCCGGCTGGAACGCTGTACCGCGGCCGGGAAGGAATGTGGTCCTGGGTGGCTCATCGAGTCACCGGCGTCCTCATCTTCTTCTTCCTGTTCGTACACGTGCTGGACACCGCTCTCGTCCGTGTCTCCCCCGAGGACTACGACAGGGTCGTGTCCACGTACAAGAATCCGATCGTCGCGCTGCTGGAGTACGGCCTCGTCGCCGCCATCCTCTTCCACGCGCTCAACGGCCTGCGCATCATCGCCGTCGACTTCTGGTCGAAGGGCCCGCGCTATCAGAAGCAGATGCTCTGGTCCGTCGTCGGTATCTGGGTCGTGCTGATGATCGGGGCCCTGTACCCGGTCCTCGGTCACGCATTCCGCGAAGTCTTCGGGAGCTGACGCCGATGTCCACCACTGAGACCGCCGCTTCCGGTATCGGCCCCGTCGAGGGCGCGGGTGAGTTCTCCGCGTACAGCGTCGACAACCCGGCGCCGTTCATCGAGGCCCCGCGCAAGCGCACCAAGAAGACCCCGAAGTCCACCCGTGGCAACTTCGAGATGTACGGCTGGCTGTTCATGCGCCTGTCCGGCATCGTGCTGGTCGTCCTGGTCATCGGCCACCTGCTCATCCAGCTCGTCCTCGACGGCGGTGTCTCCAAGATCGGCTTCGCGTTCGTCGCAGGCCGCTGGGCCTCCCCGTGGTGGCAGGCCTGGGACCTCGCGATGCTGTGGCTCGCGATGCTGCACGGCGCCAATGGCCTGCGCACGGTCATCAACGACTACGCGGAGCGCGCGAACACCCGGCTGTGGCTCAAGGGCCTGCTCTACACCGCCACGGTGTTCACCATCCTGCTGGGCACGCTGGTGATCTTCACCTTCGACCCGAACATCCGCTAGGCACGGGGCTGAGGTAACCGACTCATGCAGATCCACAAGTACGACACCGTCATCGTGGGCGCCGGCGGCGCCGGCATGCGCGCCGCCATCGAGGCGACGAAGCGCAGCCGCACCGCCGTGCTGACGAAGCTCTACCCCACCCGCTCCCACACGGGCGCCGCGCAGGGCGGTATGGCCGCCGCGCTCGCCAACGTGGAGGAGGACAACTGGGAGTGGCACACCTTCGACACGGTCAAGGGCGGTGACTACCTGGTCGACCAGGACGCCGCCGAGATCCTGGCGAAGGAGGCCATCGACTCGGTCCTCGACCTGGAGAAGATGGGCCTTCCCTTCAACCGGACGCCCGAGGGCAGGATCGACCAGCGCCGCTTCGGCGGTCACTCCCGCAACCACGGCGAGGCCCCGGTCCGCCGGTCCTGCTACGCCGCGGACCGCACCGGCCACATGATCCTCCAGACGCTGTACCAGAACTGCGTCAAGGAGGGCGTGGAGTTCTTCAACGAGTTCTACGTCCTCGACCAGCTGATCACCGAGGTCGACGGCGTCAAGCACTCGGCCGGTGTGATCGCCTACGAGCTGGCGACCGGCGAGATCCACGTCTTCCAGGCGAAGGCCGTGATCTACGCGTCCGGCGGCACCGGCAAGTTCTTCAAGGTGACCTCCAACGCGCACACCCTGACGGGTGACGGCCAGGCGGCCGTCTACCGTCGCGGGCTGCCGCTGGAGGACATGGAGTTCTTCCAGTTCCACCCGACCGGCATCTGGCGCATGGGCATCCTGCTGACGGAGGGCGCCCGCGGTGAGGGCGGCATCCTCCGCAACAAGGACGGCGAGCGCTTCATGGAGAAGTACGCGCCGGTCATGAAGGACCTCGCGTCCCGTGACGTCGTCTCGCGCTCCATCTACACGGAGATCCGTGAGGGCCGCGGCTGCGGTCCCGAGGGCGACCACGTCTACCTCGACCTCACGCACCTCCCGCCGGAGCAGCTGGACGCCAAGCTCCCGGACATCACGGAGTTCGCGCGCACCTACCTCGGCATCGAGCCCTACACGGACCCGATCCCGATCCAGCCCACCGCGCACTACGCCATGGGCGGCATCCCGACGAACGTCCAGGGTGAGGTGCTCAGCGACAACACGACCGTCGTGCCGGGCCTGTACGCCGCCGGTGAGGTCGCCTGTGTGTCCGTGCACGGCGCCAACCGCCTCGGCACCAACTCGCTCCTGGACATCAACGTGTTCGGGCGCCGTGCGGGCATCGCCGCCGCCGAGTACTCCGCGAAGGCCGACTACGTCGAGCTGCCCGAGGCCCCGGCCTCGCAGGTCGTCTCGCAGGTCGAGCACCTGCGCAACTCCACGGGCACGGAGCGGGTCGCCGCGCTGCGCCTGGAGCTGCAGGAGTGCATGGACGCCAACGTGATGGTGTTCCGCACCGAGCAGACGATCAAGACGGCGGTCGAGAAGATCGCCGAGCTGCGCGAGCGCTACCGGAACGTCTCGATCCAGGACAAGGGCAAGCGGTTCAACACGGACCTCCTTGAGGCCATCGAGCTGGGCAACCTGCTCGACCTGGCCGAGGTCATGGCCGTCTCCGCGCTCGCCCGCAAGGAGTCCCGCGGCGGTCACTACCGCGAGGACTACCCGAACCGCGACGACGTCAACTTCATGCGCCACACCATGGCGTACCGCGAGGTCGGCGACGACGGCACCGAGTCCATCCGTCTCGACTACAAGCCGGTCGTCCAGACCCGCTACCAGCCGATGGAGCGTAAGTACTGATGGCTACCCCGACCCTCGACAAGGCGGACAGCGCCGGCCAGCCCGAGGCGGGCTTCGCCGACTCGCCGTACATCACCGCCACCTTCCGCATCCGCCGCTTCAACCCCGAGGTCGCGGCCGAGGCGGTCTGGGAAGACTTCCAGCTGGAGATCGACCCGAAGGAGCGCGTCCTCGACGCCCTCCACAAGATCAAGTGGGACCAGGACGGAACCCTCACCTTCCGTCGGTCCTGCGCGCACGGCATCTGCGGCTCGGACGCCATGCGGATCAACGGCAAAAACCGCCTCGCCTGCAAGACGCTGATCAAGGACATCAACCCCGACAAGCCGATCACGGTCGAGCCCATCAAGGGCCTGACGGTCCTCAAGGACCTCGTGGTCGACATGGAGCCGTTCTTCCAGGCGTACCGCGATGTGATGCCCTTCCTGATCACGAAGGACACCAACGAGCCGACGCGCGAGCGTCTGCAGTCCGCCGAGGACCGCGAGCGCTTCGACGACACCACCAAGTGCATCCTGTGCGCGGCGTGCACGTCGTCCTGCCCGGTCTTCTGGAACGACGGCCAGTACTTCGGTCCGGCCGCCATCGTCAACGCGCACCGCTTCATCTTCGACAGCCGTGACGAAGCGGGCGAGCAGCGCCTGGAGATCCTCAACGACAAGGACGGCGTGTGGCGTTGCCGCACCACGTTCAACTGCACGGACGCCTGCCCGCGCGGTATCGAGGTCACCAAGGCGATCCAGGAAGTGAAGCGCGCGCTGATCACGCGTCGCTTCTGACGCTTCTGTCAGCTTTCGCACCAAGAACCCCGCCTCCGTACAAGCTACGTACGGAGGCGGGTTTTTCTTTCCACATTTGACCGTATACCGTCAATCCGATCCCTCTGCCACACTTCGAACCCCGATGTCCACATCAACGGGGGCGGCATGGACAAAGCGAAGTTCGACCCTGCCCTGCACGTCGGATATCCAAAGCCACTCGGGCTCGTGCACGCCGCAGATGTGGCTCTCACCATCGCCGCTCCACTGCTCACCGCGGGTGCGCTGTCGCTGATCGGCGTCGTCTGCGCGGACGCGGACAAGTTCCGCTGGCCGGGCCCCACGCTGCTGCTCCTCGTCCTCACCGTGCTCAGCCTCATCACGAGCATCCAACTCGGCTATCAGGCACGGCAGTACCTCTACTCGTACCAGGACCTCAAGGACTGGCGCGCCGAGGATCCCGAACCGAAGTTCGTGGAGAACCAGCACACGGACTACCTCACGTGGCTGGACAAGACGTTCCTCGCGAGCATCGCGTACAACCTCGGAACGGTGCTCCTCCTCCTGAGCGTAGCCGCCGTACTCACCCCTGAGGGGACGGGCCCGCTGGCGTTGTGGCGATGGATCACCGCCGGCCTGATCCTCGCCGCCACCGGGGGCGAAGCCCTCTGGTCGTACTCGGTCTACTTCCCCCTGCGCCTCGCTCGCCGACAGGCCTTGGAGAGCAGGAAGGAGAACAAGAAGCAGTCGAAGGAGAAGGCAGCAGTCGAGAGGAGTACGGCACCATGATGTACGACGTCCAACTGCCCGGCTTTGACCTCCTGTTGATCGAATGCGTAGTTTGCGGCGCACGCCCCGACCCCGACCACACCTACTCGGTCGCGGATCCCCCGCACTGGTCCCGGCTGTGGGAAACCCGCGACAAGGACGCCATCACCCGCTACCTGGTGAAGGACGGGGACCGCTTCCAGCACGGCACCCGGCGCGACGGGCCCTGCCCGGCGATTCCCTTGCCCGGACCAGCCCTGTACAAGCTCTCGGGCCAGGAGGCCATCGACCTGGCCGCGGAGCTCAAGGCACTGCTCTGCCAGGACTGACCGCTCCCTGACCTCCTCGGTACGATGTGCGCCGCGGCGCCGCCCCCCGGCCCGCTGGAACCGGGAGACGGCGCACAGCGATGGCAGACGGTGGCGGGAGCGGTGGCCGTTCGTCTCGCGCCCGCACGTGGGTGGGGCTCCTCGCCGTCGCCCTGGGATGCTATGCCGTCGGCGACACCGCCGACCGGGTCCGCAGCGCGGCCCAAGTGACCGGTCGGTGGTGGCCCTGGGTACTGCTCGGGCTGGCGTTGGTCAATCTGCTCCGGTCGGCCGTAGCGGCGGAGGCGCTGATCGGACCGCTGATCCTCGGATCGGTCGCGCTGGGCGGGCTCGCCCTGTCACAACAAGGCGGCGAGCGGACCATGGAGGACTGGCTCGTCCCCGTCGGGCTGACCGTGGCCGGTGCGGTGTTGGTGCTGTCCGCCGGCCGGAGCGGGCGGACGACGCGATGGTCCAGAGTGCTCTCGACCGGACGGGTCGTGGCACCGGCGGGCTCAGGGCCGTTGCTGACGGTACGGGCCGTGCTCGGGGAGTTGCGAGCGGATCTGTCGCGGATCGACGCCACGGAGGACCAGGTGACGGTGCACGTCACGGCGGTCGGCGGGCATGTGCGGTTGATGGTGCCCAAGGAGTGTCCCGTATCGGTGCACCGAACAGGCGCCGCACTCACACGAGTGACGGACAGCGGACCCGAAACGCCTCGCGGCAAGGGTCGGTTCACGATCCATGTACTAGGTCTCTGCGCGGCCGTCAGCATCGCGCGGGTCTGAGACGCCCCTGCCGTGCTCGTACGGCAGGTCGGGTACGCGCAGTCCCACCAAGCGCTTCGAGACTCTCTCGAACACCTCCTGTTCCTGTTCCTGTTCCGCGGGCAGACGATGGTGCAGCGCCTCCAGCAGATCGAAGCGATGCAGATCGAAGACCACATGCATCAACCCGGAGTACGCCTGGGCGGCGATGACCGCCCCTTTGTACGCGACGGCTGCGAGGACGAGTGCCACCAGCGGAAGCCAGCGCGCACCGGACTCGTCGTACAGCCCGGCAGCCAGAACGGCGGCGAGAGCCAGAAAGGACCAGCACAGGTTGACCGCTGCGTCGAGCGCGTCCCGCGTGGAGCGCAGGGACTGCGACAGCCGGTCGGACACCTGCATGTAGATGCGCGGCCAGGCGGACAGGGTGGCCAGGCCGTAGCGCTCACCCGCACTCAGCTCGCCGGCACGCAGGGCATTGCCCAGCTCCGTGGGCAGCAGAACCTCGACAGGCGGCCGGGCCGCCAGGCGCCGCAGGGCATCGGCGGAGGCCGCACCGGGGCGGGAGGCCTTGTCGCGCAGCGCCAGGTGGCGACGTCGCTGTATCTCCACAAGCACGCCGGCCACTCGGGCGGTTGCCGGCCAGCGGTCCCAGTACCCCTCCAGCACGCGTACGGCCCGGACTTGAAAGGGCTGGAGGAGCAGGGCCAGCAGCCATGCGCACGCGGTCGGCGCCAGCAGCGCGACGACCGTGGCGCCAGGGCCGACAGGAAGCACCCGGGCCCAGTCGCTGTGCCCCGTGAAGCTTCCGGCGCGCACAAGGCTCCAGAAACCGCCGACGAGAAGCCCGCACGGCACGAAACCGACCATGAGCAGCCGCCGCACGAAGCCGCCTCCCCATACGCCCCGAACGCCCCTGAGTCCTCACCAGTATGGACACAACCGCCCGTCTGTACAGACGATCAGCCCGGCACGGTACCGGAAAGCGGATCGACGGCGAGCGCGCGGTCGCCCTCGAAGGAGACACTGCGCGCTCGGCCTTGCACCACCCGGGGGACCCGCACGGTCAGCCACCGGGCTCCCGGGGTGGCCCGTACCTAATCTGATGGCATGTCAGATGATGTGTCGTACGAGCTGCTCGGCTTCGACAACGTACTGCTGCCCGTCGGGAACCTCGGCGCCGCGGTGGAGTTCTACGGGCGGGCCGGCATTCCGGTGGCGTTCCGGCTCGACGAGGCCGGGATCGCGCTGCTGAAGGTGGGCAAGGAGACACCGGGGCTGCTGCTGCGACTGGAGGAGGAGCTCGGTCTCCGGCCGCCGGCGTGGGCCTCGGCGCGGGTGTGGCTGGAGGTCGGGGACGCGCGGGCCACGGCCGACGCGCTGGCCGCGGTGGGCATCCAGCCGCTCGCCCCCGTCTTCCCGGTCGCCACCGGCTGGACCGTCGAGATCGCCGACCCCTGGGGCAACGTCATCGGCTTCACGGACTACGGCAAGCGGCCCGAGCTGGGCCGCCATCAGGCGTGACCCCCCTCACTCCGTCGTACCTCGTTCCACTCTGACTTGAACATGTTCAAAAGCAGGTCTACATTCCTTCTCGACAGCGTTTTGAACGCGTTCAAGAAGGGGTGGGGACATGGACCTCACGGTCGTCGCGTACGTCATCTATCTGCTGGTCAGCATCGCGCTGACGGTCTGGGTGGCACGCACGCTCAGCCACAACGGGCGGATCTTCCTCGCCGATGTACTGCACGGCAACGAGAAGCTCGCCGACGCCGTCAACCACCTCCTGGTGGTGGGCTTCTACCTCGTCAACCTGGGCTTCGTCGCGCTCTATCTGAACGGCGACGACGGCAGGATCACCGACACCCGCGGGATCTTCGAAGCCCTGTCGACCAAGCTCGGCGTCGTCCTGCTCGTCCTCGGGGTCATGCACCTCGGCAACGTGTACGTGCTCAACAGGATCCGGCGGCGGGGCGTCATGGAGCGGGAGCAGCTGCCGCCCGTCGCGCCGACGGACTGGGTCGCGCCGGCGGCCGGGGCGTGAGCACCGTGACCGGCCTCGAGGCCACCCGTGACCGGGACGCCGCACGCGTCCCGGTCCTCGGGCTCACCGTCCTCTACGACGCCTCGTGCTCGCTGTGCACCTTCCTGCGCGACTGGCTGGGCAAGCAGCCCCAGCTGGTGCCGCTGCGGCTCGTGCCGGCCGGTTCCGAGCAGGCCAGGGCGCTCTTCCCCGCCCTCGACCACCGCGCCACCCTCGACGAGATCACCGTCGTCGGGGACGGCGGTCAGGTCTACCGCGGGGCCGCCGCCTGGGTCGTCTGCCTGTGGGCGCTGCGCGAGCACCGGCCGCTCGCCCACCGGCTGAGCACCCCGGCCGGGGCCCGGCTCGCCAAGGGCGCGATGCTCGCCGCCGCGAAGTGGCGCTCCACGCACGCCCAGCAGGGGTGGGGCGGGGGCGCGTACCGGCGGGGCGACGGGTGGGTGTACGAGCCGGGCGTCGGGTGGACGTACCAGCCTCCCGGCTGTGACAGCGGCTCCTGTTCGACTCGTTAGGCTCGTTCCCGTGCCAGCACCGACAGACAGCCCCGGCCCGGACGACACCGGCGCGCCCGGAAAGGCCCAGGAAAAGGGTCCCGCCAAGAGCGAGCAGACCCGCGCCCTGATCCTGGAGACCGCGCTGCGGCTGTTCCAGGAGCGGGGGTACGACAAGACGACCATGCGGGCGATCGCCCAGGAGGCCGGGGTCTCCGTCGGCAACGCGTACTACTACTTCGCCGGCAAGGAGCACCTCATCCAGGGCTTCTACGACCGGATCGGCGCCGAGCACCAGGCGGCGATCCGGCCGGTCCTGGAGCGCGAGAAGGATCTGGAGGCGCGGATCGCGGGAGTCCTGAAGGCGTGGCTGGACGTGGCGGAGCCGTACCACGAGTTCGCGGCGCAGTTCTTCAAGAACGCCGCCGACCCGGAGAGCCCGCTCAGCCCCTTCTCCACCGAGTCGGCGGGCCCGCGCGAGGAGGCCATCGCCATACACCGCGAGGTGCTCGCCGGGTCGAAGGCGAAGGTTCCGGAGGAACTGAGGGACGTCCTGCCCGAGCTGATGTGGCTGTCGCAGATGGGGCTCGTCCTGTACTGGGTCTTCGACCGCACGGAGGGGCGCGAACGCAGCTACCGGCTCGCCGAGCGCGGCGCCCGCCTCACCACCCGGGGCGTCTCGCTGGCCCGCTTCCGCGTCCTGCGCCCGCTCGTCCACGAGGTGCACGAGCTGTTCACGGACTTCCTGCCGGGGATGACGAAGATGCTGCCGGATCCGGGGCGGGGCTCCACGATCGGGTGACGCCGGTGATACGGGGCAGGGGGGACGGACGCGGCCTACGATGATGTTCTCGACACCAGCCCATGGGAGGCACGTGATGTCCGCAGCAGCTGTCGAGCGACCGCATGAGGACCGGCCGCTGATCGCCGAGGCGAACCGCATCATGGACCGTCTTCCGGGCCGCCGCGTCGAGATCATCGGAGGCCAGATCTTCGTGACGCCCTCTCCTGACGTCGCTCACGCGCGGGCGCTCAAGAAGGTGACTCGCCCGTTCGAATCAGCAGGTCTCGATGAGGGTGAGACCGAGGTGCTCCAAGGCATCGGCATCTGGCTGCCGGGCGGTCTCGAGGATTACGCGATCCCCGACTTCTGCCTCGTCGAAGCCGACATCGACGAGCACCTCATCGAGAACAACGCCTACGACCCCGTGGTGTTCCGCCTCATCCTCGAAGTCACCTCCAGCAACTGGAGGACCGACCTCCGTGCGAAGGTCACCGCCTACGCCGAAGCCAAGGTCCCCGTCTACGTCGTCGTCGACCGCGAACACCAACGCCTCCACGTCCTCACCGACCCCGCCGGAGACACGTACGCAACCCATCGCGTGCACGCCCCCGGCGAAATCGTCATCCTTCCCCGCTCCATCGGCGCCGAGGTCACTCTGGACGCCAACGAGATCCTCAAGGCCGGGCAGCCGAAGGCTAATTGACGGCGTCCACCTCCCCCTCCGTCAACTCCAGGTCGTGCACCAGCGGTTCGTCGGTCACGAGGATGTGCCGGGCGCGGGCGCCGTACGACGAGGCCGTCGCCGACAGCAGATATGTGCCGGGCGCCGGTACCGAGACGATGTACGAGCCGTCCGCCAGTGAGGTCACTCGGTCCAGCTGACGCCCGCCCTTGCTGAGCAGGGTGAGGACCGCCCCGTCGACCGGCGCGCCCTCCGCGTCGCGGACGAAGCCGTGCACGACCGTCGGTCCTCCCGCCGAAGCCCGCGGCAGCGACTCCGCCTCCTCCGCAGGCTCCACCGCCAGGTGCGGCAACCGCTTCTCCAGACCCGCCGGCAGCCACCAGTTGGACTTGCCCAGCAGATGCATCGCGGCCGGCACCAGCGCCGTACGGAGAATGAACGCGTCGAGCGCGACCGCCGCCGCGAGGCCCACGCCCGCCATCGCCGCCCCCGAGTCACCGCTGAGGACGAAGGCGAGGAAGACGCAGACCATGATCAGGGCGGCGGAGTTGATGACACGGCTGGTCTCCGCGAGGCCGACCCGGACCGCCCGCGCGTTGTCCTTCGTGTGCACCCACTCCTCGTGCATCCGGCTCACCAGGAACACCTGGTAGTCCATGGAGAGGCCGAAGAGCAGGGAGAGCATGATGACGGGCAGGAAGGCGTTGATCGGGCCCTCCTTGCCGAGGCCCAGCAGGCTCAGACCCCAGCCCCACTGGAAGATCGCGACGAGGACGCCGAAGGACGCGGCGGCCGCGATCAGGTTCATCAGGGCGGCGGTGAGGGGCACCACCAGGGAGCGGAAGGCGACCATCAGGAGCAGGAAGCCCAGGCCGATGATGGTGGCGATGAAGAGCGGCAGCCGGTCACCCGTGACGGTCGAGAAGTCCTTGGAGATCGCCGTCACACCGCCGACATGCGCCTGCGCCCCCGCGTCCGGGATCACCTTCTCCCGCAGGGTGTCGATGAGTTGGTCCGTCTTCTCGGACTGCGGTGACGTGGTCGGTACGACCTGGATCACCGTGACGCCCTGCGCGGGCGGCAGCGCCGCGACCTGGGCGACGCCGTCGGTCGCGCGGATGCCCTGCACCAGCTTGTTCGTGTCGCCGCTGGTGGAGACCACCTGGAGCGGGCCGTTGAAGCCGGGTCCGAAGCCCTCCGCGAGGAGGTCGTACGCCTTCCTCGTCGTCGTCGACGCGTCGTCGTTGCCCTGGTCGGTCGCGCCGAGCCGCAGCGACAGCACCGGGATCGCGAGGATCGCCATGACGACGAGGGCCATCACCGCGATCGAGCGCGGGCGCTTCTGGACGCTCGCCGACCAGCGTGCCGCGAAGCCGCTGGCCCGCTCCGGCTCGGGGCCTTCGGCGGCCAGCTTGCGCCGCTGGCGGCGGCTGAGCACCCGGGAGCCGAGGAAGCCGAGCAGCGCGGGCAGCAGCGTGACCGCCGCGAGCACGCTGAACACGACGGTGAGCGAGGTGCCGATGACCACGCCGTCCAGGAAGCGCAGGTTGGTCACGAGCATCCCGGCGAGCGCGATGCACACCGTGCCGCCCGCGAACAGCACCGCGCGCCCGGAGGTGTTGAGGGCGGTGACCGCCGACTCCTCCGGGTCCATGCCGCGCAGGATGCCGCGCCGGTGCCGGGTGACGATGAACAGCGCGTAGTCGATGCCGACACCGAGGCCGATCAGCGTGGCGAGCAGCGGAGCCAGGTCGGGCACCGACGTCACATGGCTGAGCAGCTGGGTGGAGAACAGGCCCGTGCCCACCCCGAAGATCGCGATGCCGATCGGGAGCAGCATCGCGAAGAGCGAGCCGAAGGCGAGGAAGAGGACGACCGCCGCGGCCAGGATGCCGATCATCTCGGCGAGTCCGGTGGGCGGTTCCTGCACCCGCTGGATCGCCTGACCGCCCAACTCGACGTGCAGACCGCCACGTTCGGCGCCCTGCGCGGTGTCGACCACGTCCTGCACCAGCTGCTTGGGCACCGCGTTCGCCTGCTTGGCGAAGGTGATCTGGGCGTATGCGATCTTGCCGTTGGCGCTGATCTGCGCCGCGCCCCGGTCGCCCGCGTACGGGCTGGTGACGCCGCCGACCCCCGCCATCTTGTCGATCTTCTCCAGCGCGGGCTGGATCCGGGACTGTACGGACTGGTCCCGGACGGTTCCCGTGTCGACCTTCCACACCACCGTGTCGGTGTCGCCCGCGCGCTCCGGGAAGGCCTTCTCCATCTGGTCGTACGCGCGCTTGGAGTCCGTGTTCGGAAGGGAGAAGACGTTCGCGTAATCCGTGCCCGCGGTCGAGGCCGCGGCCCCGAGCCCGAGCAGTGCCCCCACCCACAGCAACAGGACCACCAGCCGGTGCCGATAGCACCACCGTGCCAATGTCGCCACGCTCAACGCTCCTTAGTCGACCGGTCATCCGGTCGTTCGGTTGTCGGTTGGTCCCCCAGGTCCTGGAACCAACCATCGACCGGCGCGCTCGAGCGACGACACAGACCGCCCATGACTCTCAAGGAACTCCAAAGGGGGAGCCGCCCCCTGGCGCGACCCGCGTGCGGATACTGGGGGCATGACCGCTCACGAGGGGGCCACCGTACTCGTCGTCGAGGACGAGCCGAGCATCGCGGACGTCCTCGCCATCGCCCTGCGCTACCACCGCTTCGAGGTGATGACCGCGGGCACCGTCCGCCAGGCGCTCACGCTCGCCGAACGCACCCGCCCCGACGCGGCGCTGCTCGACGTGATGCTGCCGGACGGCGACGGGCGGGCGCTGGGCCGTGAACTGCGCCTGCGCCGACCCGACCTGGCGATCGTCTTCCTCACCGCGCGGGACGCGCCCGCCGAGATCGTCGGCGCGCTCGGTTTCGGTGACGACTACATCACCAAGCCGTTCAACATCGACGAGGTCGTCGCCCGGATCACGGCCGTACTGCGCCGCACGCGCCCCGACGACGTCCTTCCGCAGCGCCCGCCCCTTCGCTACGGCGAACTCGAGCTGGACGAGACGACGTACTCCGTACACCGCGGGGACCGTACGGTGGAGCTCACCCCCACCGAGTACGCCCTGCTGCGCTTCCTCGTCCGCAACGGCGGCCGGATCGTGCCCAAGGAGCAACTCCTGCGGCACGTCTGGCAGTACGAACACTCCGCCGAGTCGACCGTCGTCGAGACGTACATCAGCTATCTGCGCCGCAAACTCGAACCCCTCGGCCCACCGGTGATCCAGACCCGCCGGGGCGTCGGATACGGCCTCGCATGACCCCGGCGTCCCCGGACCGTGAGGTCGCCGCGGAGCCCGCGAAGCCCTCCCCCCTCGCGGAAACCGCACCCCCGACCGAGCTCCCCCTCTGTGTGGGGATTCCCGTGTATGTGAGTGTGCGGCGCCCCCGGCGGCACCACGGGGTCCACTCGCTGCGCGGCAAGCTGACGCTCACGAACGTGGCGTTGCTGGCGCTGGGCATCATCGTGGCGACAGCCGTCAGTCTGATGGGCATGCGGCACTATCTGCTCGACCAGGTCGACACGGAACTGTCCAAGACGCGGGATTCGCTGACCGGTTCGCGGCTCACCCTCCACCAGATCGACTCACTCACCGCGCTCGCCTTCGTACGCGAGCGGATGGTCCCCGGCGCGGACCGGTCCGACAAGCCGGACTCGATCTTCGCGGCGGTGGACGGCCACGGGACCCCCCTCAGCGTCGGCGGTTTCAAGCCCACCGACATCCAGCGCGCACTGGTCGCCGCGGTGGACGACCCGAGCGCCCTCGCGCACGACCCCGCCCTGCACGACACCACCGTGCACGGCGCCTCCTACCGGGTCACCGGGGCCCGGCTCGCCGACGGCACCTACGTGCTGCTCGCCGCCTCCACCGACGCCCTGCACAAGGGCGTCGCCAAGGCCCTCAAGCTCGACATGGGCGTCGGAACCCTGCTGTTGTCGCTGCTCGCGGCGCTGACCATGATCAGCGTGAGTCGCCGGATGCGGCCGCTGGAGGACATGGTGGAGACCTCGTCCGCCATCGCCGAGGGAGACCTCACCCGGCGCGTGCCCTCCAGCCACCATCCGACCCAGGAGGTCGAACAACTGCGGCTCGCCCTCAACTCCATGCTCCACCAGGTGGAATCGGCGTACCGGACCCGCGAGCGCAGCGCGGCGCAGCTGCGCCGGTTCGTCGCGGACGCCTCGCACGAGCTGCGCACCCCGCTGTCGGCGATCCGCGGCTACCTCCAGTTGTACGAGAAGGGGATGCTGCGCGAGCCGGGTGAGCGCCTGCGGGCCTGGGACCGGATGAACGCCGAGGCGGACCGCATGGGACGCCTCGTGGACGAACTGCTCATCCTGGCCCGCCTCGACCAGAGCCCCGAGCTGCGTTTCAAGAACGTCGACCTGAGCCGTCTCGTACGGGACGCGGCCGAGGATCTGCGGGCCCAGCAGCCCGGGCGTCCGGTGACCGTGGGCGCCGACGGGACACTGCTGGTGCACGCCGACGAGTCGGGGCTGCGGCAGGTGCTGGGCAACCTCGTGGCCAACGTACGTACCCACACACCCGCCGACGTGCCGGTGCGGCTCGGTCTCGAACGGGAGGACGGGATCGTACGGCTGTGTGTCGCGGACCAGGGGCCCGGGTTGGCGGAGGAGGACGCGGCGCGCATCTTCGACCGGTTCTTCCGGGCGGGCGGTGGTGCGGGCAGCGGGCTGGGGATGGCGATCGTGCAGGGAGTGGTGGCCGCGCACGGGGGTGCCGTGGCGGTACGGACGGCGCCGGGAGCGGGGCTGGAGGTCACGGTGACGCTGCCGACGCGGTGAGCTGCTTTAACAAGCACAGTGAGGTGCTTGAACAAGCTCGGTGACTCGCTTGAACATAAGCAAACCCGGATGATTGAACACCGGCCGGTACGACCTCGTACCCAACAGATGAAGGCGGCCCCGACCTCAGCCTGGTCCGCCGCGCCACCACCGGGCTTCGCACGGAAGGACCGCCGGGTTGTCGTTCAACACGAGCTCTCGACAGCTGTCGAAAACGGACGAGGCGCCGGAGGGCTTGCCCTCGCAGGAGGTCACGCCTCTGGACGCCCCCGCTCCGAGGGACACCGTCCAGGTTGAAGCGCCGGAGACGAAGCCCCCGGAGGCCGACCCCCTGAAGGCGGAAACCCCGGAAGCGAAGATCCCTGAGGCGGAGACCTCTGAGGCGGAGACCCGTGAGGCGGAGACTCCCGAGGTGAGTGCTCCAGAGGCGAAGACTCCTGAAGCGGAGGCCCCCGAGGCGGAAGCCCCGGAGGCGGAGGCCGCAGAGGCGGAGGCCGCGGAGGCCGAGACCCCCGAGGCAGAAGCCCCGGAGGCGGAGGCCGCAGAGGCGGAAGCCCCGGAGGCCGAGACCCCCGAGGCGGAAGCCCCGGAGGCCGAGACCCCCGAGGCGGAAACCCCGGAGGCCGGTGTTCCGGAGGCCGAAGTCCCGGGACCGGACGCCGCCACACCCGCCCCCGCCCCCGCCGCGTCCGATACCCCCGACGCCCCCGCCACCCCCCACAAACGCTGGTGGCGGCGGCGTGGTTGGGGTGGGTGGCGGGAGAAGTACCCGGTCGCGGCCCGCGTTCTCGCGTGGACCACCACCGCCGTGGCCCTCGCTGTCGTGGCCGCCGCGCTGCTCATGCCGACCCAGGCGGACAAGTTCCGGCTGGCCGCTTTCGTGCGTCTCCCGGTGGAGGCGATCTTCGGCGCCGCTCTGCTGATCGTCCTGCCCCGCAAGCCGCGGATCGCCGTGGCGGTGCTCGCCGGGCTCGGCCTGGGCGCCCTGACCGTCGTGAACTTCCTCGACATCGGTTTCAACGAATACCTCGGGCGAGGCTTCAACGTCGTCCTCGACTGGTCGCTCTTCAGTGACGCGCAGGGATACCTCCAGGACACGTTCGGCGAGGGTGGCGCGCTCGGCATCGCGGCCCTGGCCGTGACGCTCGTGATCGCCGTACTCGCCCTCACGACGATGTCGGTGATCCGACTGGGCAACCTGGCGGCCCGGAACACCGAGACGGCGACCCGCACGACGCTGGTGCTGGCCATCGCCTGGGTCACCTGCGCGGCGCTGGGCGTGCAGTACGCCGAGGGGGTGCCCATCGCTTCGGAGCACACCATGCAGGCCCTCCAGTTCAAGGCGGACCAGGTGCGGCAGACGCTGCGGGACGAGGCCGCGTTCCGCAAGATCGCGAAGAAGGACAACTTCGCCAACACGCCGCCCGACCAGCTGCTCACCGGGCTGCGCGGCAAGGACATGATGATCACCTTCATCGAGAGCTACGGCCGCAGCGCGATCGAGGACCCGGTCATGGCGCCGGGCGTCGACGCGACGCTCACCGCCGAGAACAAGAAGTTGACCGACGCCGGGTTCGCGGCGAAGAGCGGCTGGCTGACCTCGGCGACATACGGCGGAAGCAGCTGGCTGGGTCACTCCACCTTCATGTCGGGCCTGTGGATCAGCAACCAGCAGCGCTACCGCACCGTCACCGCGGGCGAGCGCCTGACCCTCCCGGGCGCGTTCAAGAAGACGGGCGCCTGGGACACGGTCGGCGTGATGCCGGGCATCCAGAAGGCCTGGCCGGAGCAGAAGTTCTACGGCATCGACAAGCTCTACGACTCCCACAAACTCGGCTACAAGGGACCGAAGTTCAGCTGGTCGACCATGCCCGACCAGTACGCGCTGACCGCGTTCGAGCGTCTGGTGCACAGCAAGAAGCACGACAAGCCGCTGATGTCGACGATCATCCTGACCTCCAGCCACCAGCCCTGGGCGCCGATCCCCAAGCTGGTCCCGCAGGACCAGGTCGGTGACGGCTCGATCTACAACGCGATCGAGAAGGCCGGCAAGAAGCCCGCGGACATCATCACCGACTCCACCAAGTCGAAGCAGGAGTACGGCAAGTCCATCCAGTACTCGGTGTCGAGCCTCATCAACTACCTGGTGAAGTACGGCAACAAGAACACCGTGCTGATATTCCTCGGCGACCACCAGCCCATCGCCCGGGTCAGCGGCAACCACGCCAGCCGTGATGTGCCGGTCTCGATCGTCGCCAAGGACCCGAAGGTCCTGGACAAGATCGCCGACTGGAACTGGGCGGACGGCCTGCAGCCGAAGCAGGACACCCCGGTCTGGAAGATGGACGCCTTCCGCGACCGCTTCCTGACGGCGTACGGCTCGACCCCGGCGCCGTGATTCAGGGCGCCGGGGCCGCCACGAGGGCCCACACGGTCTTGCCGTAGCGGCCCCGGCTCCACACGCCCCACGCCACGGCGACGCCCTCCACGAGGTGGAGGCCCCGGCCGGTCTCCTCCCCCACGGAGACCGGCCGCAGCCGTGGTGCGGCGAGACCCTCCTCGGAGACCTCGACGAAGCAGGAGCCGTCGGCGAGGGCGGTCACCGCGACCTCGAACTCCCCTTCATCAAGGGGTCCGTGGCGTACGGCGTTGGTCACGAGCTCGGAGACGATCAGGACGACGTCCGCGAGCGCCGGGCCGTCGGGGCTGTGGCCCCAGTCCCGCAGATGGTCGCGCACCCGGCGCCGGGCGAGTCCGACGGACACCGGATGCCGGGGCAGCCGGAACGCGTTGCGTCTCAACACCTCAGCTCCTCACCCCGCACACATCACCGGCACATAGTGCGCACACGGTGCTGCGTCGGGCGAGAGCGCTGCGTCACCGGGGTGGGGGGCCACCCCGCGAGATCACGTCACATGTCATATCCAGCTCAGCCGCCAGAGGCGGAAGACACCGGTCCCGTCGGACAGATACTGGCCGCCTCCGACGTCCTCGCTGCTGAGTACGTACTCCTTGCGCTGCCACAGGGGAATCAGGGGAACATCGCGGGCCACGATTTCCTGCAGCGCCTGGAAGTCGTCCGCCGTACGGCTGCGGTCCTCGTAGTGCTGACTGTCCTGAATCAGCCGGTCCACGTCCTTGTCGCTGTACCCGTTCTTCATGCTGTTGCCGGTGCCGACGAGCGGGGTGCTGAAGGTGTCCGGGTCGGGGAAGTCGGCGACCCAGCCGACCGCCCAAGCGTCCAACTGGCCCTCGGCGTACCGCTTCTGGAAGTCGGTCCACTCGTAGCCCTTGATGTCCACCTTGAACAGGCCGCTCGCCTCCAGCTGCCGCTTGAGCTCGGTGGCCTCCTCACCCGCGGCGCCCCGTCCCTCGGCGTACCCGTAGGTGAAGCGCACCGGCAGCGACACCCCGGCCTCGGTCAGCAGGGCCTTCGCCTTCTTCGCGTCGGGCTTGGGGTAGGCGTCGAAGAACGACGTCGAGTGCCCCGTGATGCCCGCCGGGATCAGCCCGTACAGCGGATCGGTCGTCCCCTTGTACGTCTGGCTGACCAGTTCCTCGCGGTTGATCAGCGCGGCGACGGCCTGCCGTACGAGGCGGTTGCGCAGGGGCGAGTTCGCGCGGACATTGAGGACGAGGTTGCGGGTCTCGGCGCTGTCGGACTCGGTGACGTGCTGGTTCGGGTCGCTCGGCGAGAGGGTGGCGAGCGTCGCGGGCGGCAGCTGGCGCGTCGCGACGTCGACCTGCTTCGCCTTCCAGGCGGTCTCCAGCGCCTTGGGGGTGGCGTAGTAGCGCAGCACGGTGGGCGTGCCGCTCCCCTCGACGGCGCCCTTGTAGTGCTTGTTGGGCGCGAGGACGGCCCGCTTGTCCTTCGTATACGCCTTCAGTACGTACAGCCCGGTGCCGTCGGCGCCCGCGTCCTTGCGCAGGGCGCGCTTCGGGTAGCGGGTGTGGTCGACGATCGACCCGGCTCCGGTGGCCACCTTGAAGGGAAAGGTGGCGTCCGGCGAGGACAGGTGGAAGGTGACCTTGAGGCCCTTGGCGTCCACCGAGCCGAGGGTGGAGAGCAGGGACGCGGGCCCCACCTCGGAGTTGATGGCCTTGACCCGGTCGAAGGAGAACTTCACGTCCTCGGCGGTCACCTTGCTCCCGCTCGGGAAGGTCAGGTCGTCGCGCAGGGTGCAGGCGTAGGTCCGCAGTCCCGTGCCCACGAACCCGCAGCTCTTCGCCGCGTCCGGCACGGGGGCTGCGCCACCGGGCTCGAACGTCAGCAGCGACTGGAACACATTGCTGAACAGGGCCCAGGAGCCGGCGTCGTACGCGCCCGCCGGGTCGAGTGACGTGACGGCGTCCGTCGTCCCGACCGTGATGGTCCTGTTGTCGTTCTCCTTCGACGGCAGTAACTGCCAGCCGCCCACACCCACGGCCGCCAGTACCACCAGCACCGCGAGAATTCGTATGCGAACCGATCGCATCGGCGCCCCTCCCCAGGCCACGCCCCGTGTCACTCCCCAGTGACGCGGATCACCCAACCACAGGTGTTTCGTCTGAGGGAAGAGGTGTCCGAAGAATCAAACGGGGTATTGGGAAAGACCGTTTCGCCCCTGTTTCACAGCCGATTCTCAGGTTCGCTTTCTCAGGCGCTTTTCTCAGACGCTTTTCTCGGGCGCTTTTCTCAGGCTCGCGCCATCAGGCTTGCAGGGACGCCAGTTCCACGACGGTGATGTCCGACGGCGCGCCCACTCTGGTCGGCGGCCCCCACGCACCCGCGCCCCGGGAGACGTACAACTGCGTGTCGCCGTACCGCTCCAGGCCCGCGACCGTGGGATTGGCCAGTTCCGCGATGTAGTTGCCCGGCCAGAGCTGTCCGCCGTGGGTGTGCCCGGAGAGCTGGAGGTCGACACCGTGCTTGACGGCATCGTGGATCTGGACCGGCTGGTGGGCGAGCAGCACCACGGCCCGCGCGGTGTCCCGGTCCCCCAGCGCCCTCTCGAAGTCGGGCCCGTGCCCCTCGCTCTCCCCCGCGACGTCATTGACGCCCGCGAGATCGAATCCGGCCATTTCCGTCCGGGCGTTCTCGAGCGGGTGCAGACCCAGTTCCCGTACTTCCCGGACCCATTGCGCGGCGCCTGAGTAGTACTCGTGGTTGCCCGTGACGAAGTACGAGCCGTGCCGTGCCCGCAGCCGCGCGAGGGGCGCCGCGGCGGGTCCGAGGTCCTTCACACTCCCGTCGACGAGGTCCCCGACCACCGCGATCAGGTCGGGCTGCGTCGAGTTGATCGTGTCGACGACCCGCCGGCAGAAGTCCCGCCCGAGGGTGGGCCCGAGGTGGATGTCACTGACGACGGCGATCCGGTACCCATGAGCGGACCGGGGCAGTCTGGCCAGCGGCACGGTGACCCGCTTCACCCGGGGCCCGCGCAGAACCCCGTACGTCCCGTATCCCACGGTCCCCACGGCAACGGCCGCGGCGGCCCCGCCGACGGCACGCGCGACGAACAGCCGTCGCGAGGGGGTGGTGACGAGTCGTGGCGGTTCGGCAGGCGGGAGCTCCTGGGGGGCCGCTCCCGTCGGCACCGACTCCATGTGCGGCACCGACTCCGTCTGCGGCACGGGTGCCGGGTTCGGTACGGCCGCGGAGGGGGCCTCGCGCCGCTCCACGACCCGGTGCAGCAGGGGTCGTACGACCTCCCCCGCCACCGCCCCCAGCAGCAGATAGATGGACAGCGCCATCCACAGGAACCCGGGCCAGGCCAGCACCCGCTGGAGCCAGAAGGGCGCACCGACGCGCTCCGCGGCGACCGCGGCGATCATCAGCACCGGCCCGGCGACGAAGACCACCGTGCCCGCGCGCCGGGCGAGCCCCGGACCGGACGTCGTGTCGCGCACCAAGCGGCGCCACACGTACCAGTACAGCCCCGCGACCGCGGCCAGGGCGAGCAGTCCCACCAGTACGAAGACGATGACCAAGACGCCGTATCCCCCGTCGCGTGCCGTTATGTTCGGTTGTTCCCCGTTCGTCCCCTGTTGTTATGACGTCTGGCGCAATGCGCGCAGTCCGCGGAACCCGATGCCTCCGACGACCGTCCCCAAGACAAAGGAGACGACCGCGAGCGTCAGGTGCACCCAGAAGTACGCCGTCGGATCCCCCGCGTCGTTGAACGCGAGCCCGCTGCCGTCCTTCCACAAATTCTTGACGAAAGTGACCCAGATGATCCAGCTCCACACTCCGAAGGCGAGCAGGAACCAGGAGACGGGGCGGCTGAGCTTCATGGGTCCAGTATCGCCGCCGCCGGCCGGGACCCGGCACCGGGGTGGCCGGGACCTGGGGACTCCAGGTCCCGGTGATGGGACTTCCCGGCCCGCGCCCTGTACTTTCTCGACCGTGCCCGTCACCAAAAAGACCATTCGGCGATCGATGCTGGTCACTTCCGCCACCCTGTTGTCTCTTTCGCTGACGACGACCGTCCCCGTCTTCGCGGCCGACAAGCCGTCGTCGTCGCCGTCACCGACGGCGAGCCCGAGCGCGACTCCCCCGGCGAACATGTCGACGGTGGGCGGAGCCCGTCTGGGACAGGCCGGGACCCAGGTGAATCTCGGCGCGAGCGCCCCGGTGCTGCCCAAGGATGTGACCGCGCGCTCCTGGATCGTCACCGACGCCGAGTCGGGCGACGTGCTGGCCGCCCACAACGCGCACTGGCGGCTGCCCCCGGCGAGCACGCTGAAGATGCTCTTCGCCGACACCGTGCTGCCGAAGTTCCCCAGGACCGAGCAGCACAAGGTCGCCGTCACCGACCTCTCGGGCATCGGCGCGGGCTCCAGCATGGTGGGGATAAAGGAGGAGGAGACGTACACCGTGCACGATCTGTGGCTCGGTGTCTTCCTGCGCTCCGGCAACGACGCCGTGCACGTGCTGTCGGCGATGAACGGCGGTGTCGAGCAGACGGTCAAGGACATGCAGGCGCACGCCGAGGACCTGCAGGCCCTCGACACGCATGTGGTCAGCCCGGACGGCTACGACCAGCCGGGCCAGGTGTCGTCGGCGTACGACCTGACGCTGTTCGCCCGTTCCGGGCTGCAGAAGAAGGACTTCCGGGAGTACTGCTCGACGGTGCGGGCGAAGTTCCCGGGCGAGACGAAGAAGAACGACAAGGGGAAGACGACCCGCGAGTCCTTCGAGATCCAGAACACCAACCGGCTGCTGACCGGCGACACCGACGTCTCCACGTACCAGGGCATCGCGGGGGTGAAGAACGGCAACACCACCAACGCGGGCGCCACCTTCACCGGCGTCGCCGAGCGGAACGGCAAGGTGCTGCTGGTCACCGTGATGAACCCCGAGAAGGACGAGCACAACGAGGTCTACAAGGAGGCCGCGCGGCTGCTCGACTGGGGCTTCAGCGCGACAGGCAAGGTCACACCGGTGGGTGAGCTGGTGCCGCCGAAGGGCGTCGACACCGGTGCGCAGGCGGGTGCGACCGCGTCCGCCGGATCCAACACGCCGGTGTCGACCGGGGGCCAGGGGGCCAAGGCCTCGTCGAAGCCGGTGGCCGCCTCCGCGGCGGCGAAGGACGGCTCCAGCGGGATCGGGATCGCCCTGGCCATCACGGGCGGCCTGCTCGCCCTGGTCGCCGGCGCCGTCTTCCTCGTCAACCGCCGCTGGCCCCTCCCCGACCTGATGCGCCGCCGCCACTGACCTCCCCGAAGTCCCCGGGCTCCGCGGGCTCGTCGGGCTCGTCGTCACGTTGCTTCGGGCCGGAGTCGGCATGTCCCGTGGCCGTCCAGGAGGCGCAGAACAGGACCAGTTTCGAGGTGAAGTTGATCCACAGCAGCAGCGCGACGGGCACACCGAAGGCGCCGTACATGCTCTTCGACGCCACGCCCCGCATATAGCTGCTGAGCAGCAGCTTGAGCAGTTCGAAGCCGACGGCGCCCATCAGCGCGGCGACGACGAGCCGGTGGCGCGGCGGCTCGACGCCCGGCAGCAGGGTCAGGACGTACAGGAGCACAAGAAAGTCGGTGAGTACGGCGACGGCGAACGCGGCGGACTGCAGCAGCACACTCCCCCAGTCGTGTTCGCCGATGCCGAGCTGCCGGGCCGTCAAGCCGACCAGCGAGGACGCGACGGTGGAGACGGCGATGGTGACGAGTACGGCACCGCCGAGTCCGACGAGGATCCCGGCGTCCAGGAGCTTGCGCAGGAGGGGGTTCTCCTCCCTGTCGGGCAGCTCCCAGACCGCGCGCAGACAGTCCCGCATGGAGCCGACCCAGCCGATGCCGGTGAACAGCAGGACGGCGCCCGCGATGAGCCCGATGGTGCCGGCGTTCTGGACCAGCCCGTTGATGTCGAGCTGGTCGGAGATGCCCGGCACCTGATCGGCGATCTTGTCCTGGAGCTCCTTCTGCCGCTGGCTGGTGAGGGTGGCGGCGGCGATCGCGGCGCCGACGGTCAGCAGCGGGAAGAGCGCCACGAAGCTGATGAAGGTCATCGCGGCGGCGAGCCGCGTCCACTTCACCCGGTCCAGGCGCTCGTACGAGCGCCACCCGTGCGTGGCCATCAGGCGGGCGACCAACGGCCCCACGCCCGGAAGCTTCTTCAGCCAGTCCATGATCCGACTCTGCCCTCACCTCGGAAGACCAATGTCCGGGTACCCCAAAAACGCAGGACCGTGGCGAGTGCCATACCGATCCCCGCGCCGGAGACCGTGTCGGCGCGCCGCGAGGTGAGCCCGAGGCCATAGTGGCTGACGGCGACGCACAGGAGCTGGACGAGGGCGCCCGCGAGGTTCACAGCGAGGAAGACGGCGTAGCGGCGGGGCCCCCGCACGGGGTGGCGCCGGTAGGTGCCGAGCGCGTTGCCGGTGTAGGCGACCGAGCAGCCCGCCACGAACGACAGCGCCTTGGCGGTGAGCGGGTCGAGGCCCGCCGGACCGCGCAGCCAGAGGAAGAGTCCGAGGTCGGCGGCGTAGGCGAGGACGCCGACGGTGGCGAAGCCCAGGAGCTCCTGGGTCAGGGGCCGCTGGGCGAGGCTCACCAGTTCACGACCGCGAGCCCGTACATCGCGAGCCACACCAGTCCGATCAGGGCGAGCGCGCGGTCGCGCAGGACCACGTCCTCGGGCTCGCCCGCCGCGCCCCGGTCGGCGAAGACGGCGTAGCGCAGGACGGCCAGGATGAACGCGACCATGGACAGTTGGCGCCAGGGCAGCACCCCGGCCCTGGGCACGCCATCCTCCTCCAGGGCCCACAGGCAGTAGCCGAGGACGGCGACCCCGGCGGCCAGCTGCCAGACGAAGCGCAGATATCCGGTGGTGTACTCGGTGAGCAGCGCGCGGGTGGCACCGGCGTTCCCGGCCAGCTGGAGGGCCTCGGAGTACCGTTTCGCCGCCACCATGAAGAGCGCCCCGAAGCCCGTGGTGATCAGGAACCAGCGGGAGAGCGGGATGCCGAGGGCGAGCCCGCCGATCATCGCCCGCATCAGGAACCCGGTCGTCACGACGGCGAGGTCGACGACCAGGACGTGCTTGAGGCTGACGCAGTAGGCCAGTTGCATGCCGAGGTAGGCGGTCAGCAGTGCCGCGGTGACCGGGGAGGCCAGCAGGGCGGCGGCGGTCGGGGCGAGGACGGCGAGGACGCCTCCCGCGGCGTACGCGAGGGGGACGGGGACCTGGCCCGCGGCGACCGGGCGGTGGCGCTTGACCGGGTGGGCGCGGTCGGCTTCGGCGTCCCGGGCGTCGTTGATCAGGTAGACGGCGGCGGCGCAGGCCGTGAACAGGACGAAGACGAGAGCGAGTTGGACCACCGCGTGCCGGGAGAAGAGCTGGCCCGCCGCCGCCGGGGCCGCCACGACCAGCAGGTTCTTCACCCACTGGCGGGGACGGGTGGTCCTGAGGAGACCCCGGGCGAGGCCGGAGAGGGTCCGCACGGGAACCGGCGCGGTCGGCGTGGGGTCCAGGAGCACCGTGCGTTCAGCCATGGCCGGCCTCGATCCAGCGGGCTCCCAGACGGGCCGTCAGGGCGCCCAGGGCGGCGCCCGCGACCACGTCCGAGGGGTAGTGCACGCCGGCCACCAGCCGGGAGAGGCACATCGCGGCGGCGAGCGGAAGAAGCGGGCGGACGCCGAGCGCGCCGAAGGCGACCGCCGCGGCCGTGGCGGAGGCGGCGTGGGAGCTGGGGAACGAGTGACGTCCGGCCGTGCGCACCAGCGGGACGATGTGCGCCGGGCGTGGACGGCGCACGATCCGCTTCACGCCCATGCTGGCGAGGTGCGCGGTGGCGGTGAGCGCCGTGCCGCGCAGCCACGCGCCGCGCCGCCCGCGGTCGACCACCGCCCCCGAGAGCCCGGCCGCGAGCCACAGCACGCCGTGCTCCCCGCTCCAGGACAGGGCGCGTGCGACGGCCGCCACGCGTGGATCCGTGCCGCGCTCGTGGAGGGCCGACAGCAGCCGACGGTCCATGCCGTCCCACCTTCGGCGGTCCATGTCGTCAAGGTCGTCCATGTGATCTCACTCTTCTAGGGAGTGGCCACAGAATTACGGAAATCTTGTACGACATCCCATTAATCACCCATTTCGGTGAGGAGCCGCGACGACGGGAGAGGTGAGGGCTTTATGCGCCTTTTTCGCCGATACGGTCACGGTCATGCCTGCCGACACCGCCTCCGACCCGGCCGGATCCGCCTCCGACCCGGCCGAACCCGTCTCCGTCACGGGCTGGGGCCGCACCGCCCCGACCACCGCCCGTCTGGTCCGCCCGCGCACCTACGAGGAAGCGGCGGCCGCCGTCCGCGCCTGCGGGGTCCGCGGAGGCATCGCCCGGGGCCTGGGCCGGGCGTACGGGGACGCGGCGCAGAACGCGGGCGGGGCCGTGCTCGACATGACCGGCCTCGACCGCGTCCACGCGATCGACGTCGCCGGCGGGACCGTGCTCTGCGACGCGGGCGTGAGCCTGCATCGGCTGATGGAAGTCCTGCTCCCGCTCGGCTGGTTCGTGCCGGTCACGCCCGGGACCCGCTATGTGACCGTCGGCGGCGCGATCGGCGCGGACATCCACGGCAAGAACCACCACGTGTCCGGCTCGTTCACCCGCCACGTCCTCTCCTTCGAACTGCTGACCGCGGACGGCGCGATCCGCACGGTGGGCCGGGACACCCCCCTCTTCGACGCCACCGCGGGCGGCATGGGCCTGACCGGGGTGATCCTCACGGCGACCGTCCGGCTCCAGCCCGTCGCCACCTCGCTGATGTCCGTCGACACCGAACGCGCGGCGGACCTGGACGACCTGATGGCCCGTCTCACCGCCACGGACCACCGATACCGGTACTCGGTCGCCTGGATCGACCTGCTCGCGCGCGGCCGCTCGACGGGACGCTCGGTGCTCACCCGCGGGGAGCACGCCCCCCTGGACGCGCTCCCCGCACGCGCGCGCCGGCGCCCGCTGGCGTTCCGCCCACCGCGGTTCCCGTCCGCGCCCGCCTTCGTACCGGAGGGTCTGCTCGGCCGCGGAACGGTGGGCCTCTTCAATGAGCTCTGGTACCGGAAGGCGCCCCGCGCGCGTGCCGGTGAGCTACAGCGGATCTCGGCCTTCTTCCACCCGCTCGACGGGGTGCCGCACTGGAACCGGGTCTACGGGCGCGGTGGCTTCGTGCAGTACCAGTTCGTCGTCAGGCACGGGTGCGAGGAGGCCCTGCGGCACATCGTGCGGCGCATCGCCGAACGCCGGTGCCCGTCCTTCCTCGCCGTCCTGAAGCGTTTCGGTGAGGGCGATCCGGGCTGGCTCTCCTTCCCGATGCCGGGCTGGACCCTCGCCCTGGACATCCCCGCGAACCTGCCGGGCCTCGGTGCCTTCCTCGACGAGCTGGACGAGCAGGTCGCCGGAGCGGGCGGACGCGTGTACCTGGCGAAGGACGCGCGACTGCGGCCGGAACTGCTGGCCTGCATGTATCCACGGCTGACCGAATTCCGGCAGCTGCGGGCCGAGTTGGACCCGCGCGGCGTGTTCACCTCCGACCTGTCCCGCCGCCTCGACCTCTAGAACCGTCCCGCCTCCTCACCCCTCTAGGAGTTGTCATGAAGGACGCTTTCGGAGCCCCGCAGTCCCTGCTGATCCTCGGCGGCACGTCCGAGATCGCGCTGGCCACGGCGCGCCGTCTGATCGCCCGGCGCACCCGCACGGTGTGGCTCGCCGGACGGCCCTCGCCGTCCCTGGAGCGGGACGCCGAGCACCTGCGCGGACTGGGCGCGGACGTCCGTACCCTCGCCTTCGACGCGCTCGACCCCGAGTCTCACGAGACGGTCCTCGGCAAGGTCTTCGCCGAGGGCGACCTCGACATGGTGCTGCTCGCCTTCGGGGTCCTCGGCGACCAGGCCCGGGACGAGCGGGAGCCGGTGGCCGCCGCCCGGATCGCGCAGACCAACTACACGGGTGCGGTGTCGGCCCTGCTGGTGTGCGCGCGGGCCCTCCAGACGCAGGGGCACGGCTCCCTCGTGGTGCTCTCCTCGGTCGCGGGCGAGCGCGCCCGCCGCTCCAACTTCATCTATGGGTCGAGCAAGGCGGGCCTGGACGCCTTCGCCCAGGGTCTGGGCGACGCGCTGTACGGCACCGGCGTCCACGTGATGGTCGTACGCCCGGGGTTCGTCCGTACGAAGATGACCGCGGGGCGCGCGGAAGGACCCATGGCCACCACACCGGAGGCGGTCGCGACGGCCATCGAGGTGGGGCTGCGACGGCGCTCGGAGACGGTGTGGGTGCCGGGGGCGCTGCGGCTGGTGATGGCGGCGCTGCGGCACGTACCGCGAGCGCTGTTCCGCCGCCTGCCGATCTAGATCGACCGCGGCTAGCGGCTAGCGGCTAGCGGCTAGCGATGGTCCCGCGTTCCACGTCCACGTGGCCCGCCTGCGGTGGCACCACGGATCCGCCGAAGGCGAACTCCCGGAGCTTGCGCCACACACTGTCGGGGCCCTGTTCGTAGAGCGCGAACCCCGTGCAGGGCCACGCGGCGTCGTAGTCGGCGAGCTCCTGGAACGCGCGGTCCATCGCCGCGTCGTCGATGCCGTGCGCCACCGTGACGTGCGGGTGGTACGGAAACTGCAGTTCGCGTGCCACGGGACCGGAGGCGTCGCGGACCCGCTGCTGGAGCCAGGTGCAGGCCTCGGCGCCCTGGACGACCTTCACGAACACCACCGGTGACAGGGGCCGGAAGGTGCCGGTGCCCGACAGCCGCATCGGGAAGGGCCGCCCGGCCACGGCGACCTCGGTCAGGTGCGCCTCGACGGCCGGCAGGTCGGCGGCGTGGACCTCCGTCGGCGGCAGCAGGGTGACGTGCGTGGGGATGCCACAAGCCGCGGGGTCGCCGAAGCCCGCGCGCCGCTCCTGGAGCAGGCTGCCGTAAGGCTCCGGGACCGCGATCGACACGCCGATCGTTACGGTCCCCACGTCGTCTCCTGTCGTCGTGTCCGGTGCGTTGTCGGTCGCGTCACCGGTTGCGTTGTCATTCGCGTCGCCGGGCGCGTTGTCTGGTTCGTACTCAGCCGTCCGGCTATCGACTGTAAGGCCACGGCTGTGTCGTGGGCAGGCGCAGCCGTAGTGATGTGCAGCGCTCTGCCCAGCGGTACGTGTGTGCGGTCGTACGCCTCAGTGCTTGGCGGGCAGGAAGCCCACCCGGTCGTACGCCTGCGCGAGCGTCTCCGCGGCGACGGCGCGCGCCTTCTCGGCTCCCTTGGCCAGGATCGAGTCGAGCGTCTCCGGGTCGTCCAGATACGCCTGGGTGCGCTCCCGGAACGGCGTCACGAAATCGACCATGACCTCGGCGAGGTCCGTCTTGAGCGCACCGTAGCCCTTGCCCGCGTACTTCTCCTCCAGTTCCGCGATACCGGTACCGGTGAGGGTCGAGTAGATGGTCAGCAGATTGCTGATACCCGGTTTGTGCTCGCTGTCATACCTGATGACGGTGTCCGTGTCGGTGACCGCGCTCTTGACCTTCTTGGCGGTGGTCTTCGGCTCGTCGAGCAGGTTGATGAGGCCCTTCGGCGTGGACGCCGACTTGCTCATCTTGATCGACGGGTCCTGGAGGTCGTAGATCTTCGCCGTCTCCTTGAGGATGTACGGCTTCGGGATCGTGAAGGTCTCGCCGAAGCGGCCGTTGAAGCGCTCGGCGAGGTCGCGGGTGAGCTCGACGTGCTGGCGCTGGTCCTCGCCGACCGGGACCTCGTTCGCCTGGTACAGCAGGATGTCGGCGACCTGGAGGATCGGGTACGTGAACAGGCCGACGGACGCGCGGTCCGAGCCCTGCCTGGCGGACTTGTCCTTGAACTGGGTCATGCGGGAGGCCTCGCCGAAGCCGGTGAGGCAGTTCATGATCCAGGCGAGCTGGGCGTGCTCGGGGACATGGCTCTGGACGAAGAGCGTGCAGCGGTCCGGGTCGAGGCCGGCGGCGAGCAGCTGCGCGGTGGCGAGCCGGGTGTTCGCGCGCAGGTCCGCCGGGTCCTGCGGAACGGTGATCGCGTGCAGGTCGACGACCATGTAGAAGGCGTCGTGGGACTCCTGCAGAGCCACCCACTGGCGGACGGCGCCGAGGTAGTTGCCGAGGTGGAACGAGCCTGCTGTGGGCTGGATTCCGGAGAGCACGCGGGGACGTTCAGAGGCCATGCTCACCATTCTCTCAGGTGTGCCCGGGAGCTCGGGAACAGGTGGGAACAGAGCTCTCCCCCCGAGGGCGACCCGGGCGGATACTCGGGCGGGTACTCAAGGTACGTACCTGGGGCGGACGGGGGACGCATGGCGGGCCGGGGCAGACGGGCGAGGTCGGGGATCGCGGTGTTCGCGGGTGTGGTGCTCGCCGTGCTGGGGGCGGACCAGGCGCGGGCTTCCGCACCGGCCGCGGGGCGGAGAGGACCGGACATGGCCCTGGTCGTCGAGGGCGGCACGGGGCGGACGACCGCGCTGCACTCCGGGGAGCGTGACTTCACACAGCTGTGGGACCTGCTGACTCCCACCTACATGGGGACGGAGCGGGTGCCGGACGCGTGGGCGGCGGGCGACTTCCCGCCGGTACGGGCCACCGTGATGTGGGGGCTGAGCGGGGTCGGGGGTTGGCCGCAGACCGACAGCGCGCCGGGGGGCGATGTCGCCATGGCGCGCCAGGACCAGCTGTTCCTGGCCGCGGACGGCACGCCCTGGGTACGCACGGACCCCTCGCCCGACGTGGTGGACGACGACATCCGCTGGCACCGCGCGCCGCGCTCGCTGTTCGAGCGGGTGGTGGGGCGAGGGAGGCTGATCGAGGCCGCCGCAGGCGCACCGGCCTCGAAACGGGGTGTCGCGGAGCGTGCGCGACGGGTGCTGCCCGGGCTGGGCGCGGGTCTGCTCCTCGGGGTCGGCGGCACCGTCCTCGTACGCCGCGCGGCGGCCCGGCGGGATGGCGCCGGACCGCCGCGGGAACCACGACAGGAGCTGATCGATCTGTAGGGCCCCAAGGGCCTGGCCTGTAGGGCCCGAAAGGCCTGGCCAGGGGCGGGTCAGCCGAGGTCGATCTCCGGGTAGAGCGGGAACGGGGCCAGCAGGTCGGTGGCGCGGTGGGAGATCTCGTCGGAGATCTTCGGGTCCAGGACGTGCTGGGCCTTGGAGGGGGCGCCCTTGGCGGTGGTGCCGGCCTCGGCGGCGGTGAGGACGCGGTCGATGAGACCGGCGATCTCGTCCATCTCGGTGGTACCCAGGCCACGGGTGGTCAGCGCGGGCGTGCCGATACGAATGCCGGAGGTGTACCAGGCACCGTTCGGGTCGGCGGGGATGGCGTTGCGGTTGGTGACGATGCCCGAGTCGAGCAGCGCGGACTCGGCCTGGCGGCCGGTGAGGCCGTAGGAGGAGGCGACGTCGATCAGGTTGAGGTGGTTGTCCGTGCCGCCGGTGACCAGGGTGGCGCCGCGCCGCATCAGGCCCTCGGCGAGGGCGCGGGCGTTGTCGACGACGGCCTGGGCGTAGTCGCGGAACTCGGGGCGGCGGGCCTCGGCGAGCGCGACGGCCTTGGCCGCCATGACGTGCGGGAGGGGGCCGCCGAGCACCATCGGGCAGCCGCGGTCGACCTGCTCGGCGAGGCTCTCGTCGCACAGGACCATGCCACCGCGCGGGCCGCGCAGCGACTTGTGCGTGGTGGTGGTGACGATCTGGGCGTGCGGGACGGGGTCGAAGTCGCCGGTGAGGACCTTGCCCGCGACCAGACCGGCGAAGTGCGCCATGTCGACCATCAGGGTCGCACCGACCTCGTCGGCGATCTCCCGCATGATCCGGAAGTTCACCAGGCGGGGGTAGGCGGAGTAGCCGGCGACGATGATCAGCGGCTTGAACTCACGGGCCGACGTCCGCAGCGCCTCGTAGTCGATGAGGCCGGTGGCGGGGTCGGTGCCGTAGGAACGCTGGTCGAACATCTTTCCTGAGATGTTCGGGCGGAAGCCGTGGGTGAGGTGGCCGCCGGCGTCCAGGGACATGCCGAGCATGCGCTGGTTGCCGAAGGCCTGGCGCAGCTCGGCCCAGTCGGCGTCGGAAAGGTCGTTGACGTTGCGGACCCCGGCCTTCGCGAGGGCCGGGGCCTCGACGCGGGCGGCGAGGACGGCCCAGAAGGCGACCAGGTTGGCGTCGATGCCGGAGTGCGGCTGGGCGTAGGCGTGCTCGGCGCCGAAGAGCTCGCGGGCGTGCTCGGCGGCGAGGGCCTCGACGGTGTCGACGTTGCGGCAGCCGGCGTAGAAGCGGCGGCCGACGGTGCCCTCGGCGTACTTGTCGCTGAACCAGTTGCCCATGGCCAGCAGGGTGGCCGGGGAGGCGTAGTTCTCCGACGCGATCAGCTTGAGCATGTCGCGCTGGTCGGCGATTTCCTGACCGATGGCGTCGGCGACGCGGGGCTCCACGGCCCGGATCACGTCGAGGGCGCTGCGGAAGGCGGTGGACTCGGTGGAGAGGGGCTCGGGCATTGACGGCCTCCGGACGTGGCGTTCAGCGTTCACGGGTCGGCCCAGGCGCACGGCACACAGTTCATGGGGCCGCTCCCCGATGGTCGGTCCCATCCCAGCGCGCCAGTCACGGCCCCGTCGGCCAGCCTACCGGGCGCGCCGGATCGCCGGGTTCCCCCGTCCACCATGCGAGCGACGATAGGAAGAGAGCCACGAGCCCCACCCCCGTGCGGCAGCGATCCCCGCGCTGCAGGAAACGGAGATCCCGTGACCACCACCGAACGACTCATCGCCTCCGCCGAAGCGCACGGCGCGCACAACTACCACCCGCTGCCGGTCGTCGTGGCGACGGCGGACGGGGCCTGGATGACGGATGTCGAGGGCCGCCGCTTCCTCGACCTGCTGGCCGGCTACTCGGCGCTGAACTTCGGCCACGGCAACCGGCGGCTGCTCGACGCGGCCCGGGCGCAGTTGGAGCGGGTGACGCTGACCTCGCGGGCCTTCCACCACGACCGGTTCGCCGACTTCTGCGCGCAGCTCGCGCAGCTGTGCGGCATGGAGATGGTGCTGCCGATGAACACGGGCGCGGAAGCGGTGGAGACCGCCGTGAAAACGGCCAGGAAGTGGGGGTACCGCGTCAAGGGCGTCCCGGACGGACGGGCGAGGATCGTCGTGGCGAGCGACAACTTCCACGGCCGTACGACGACGCTCATCAGCTTCTCCACGGACGCGGAGGCGCGGACGGACTTCGGGCCGTTCACACCGGGCTTCGACATCGTGCCGTACGGGGACCTGGCCGCGCTGCGGGCGGCGGTCACCGAGGAGACGGTCGCGGTGCTGCTGGAGCCGATCCAGGGTGAGGCGGGCGTGCTGGTGCCGCCGCCCGGCTACCTCGCCGGGGTGCGGGAGGTGACGCGGGAGCGGAACGTCCTCTTCGTCGCGGACGAGATCCAGTCCGGGCTGGGGCGCACCGGCCGCACCTTCGCGTGCGAGCACGAGGGCGTGGTGCCGGACATGTACGTACTGGGCAAGGCGCTCGGGGGCGGGGTCGTGCCGGTGTCGGCGGTGGTGTCGAGCAGGGAGGTGCTCGGGGTGTTCCGGCCCGGTGAGCACGGATCGACGTTCGGCGGGAACCCGCTGGCCTGCGCGGTGGCCCTTGAGGTGATCGCGATGCTGCGGTCGGGCGAGTACCAGCGGCGTGCCGCGGAACTGGGTGACCATCTGCACCGGGAGCTGGGGCTGCTGACGGGCACGGGGCATGTCACGGCGGTGCGCGGGCGGGGGCTGTGGGCGGGCGTCGACATCGCCCCCGAGTACGGCACGGGACGCGAGATCTCCGAGCGGCTGATGGACCGGGGTGTCCTGGCCAAGGACACCCACGGGGTCACGGTCCGGATCGCCCCGCCACTGGTCATCAGCAAGGAGGACCTGGACTGGGGGCTGGCTCAGCTGCGTGCCGTGCTGGGTGCCGATTGAACGCCTTGGCCTGTCCGGCCGATCAGGCCCTAGAGGATCACGTGGGGCAGGAAGCGGGCGTACTCGTCCGTGATCAGCCCGGACGACTCGCGAATGCCCAGACCGGCGGACTCCCCCTCCACCACCCAGGCGCCCAGGACCACGTGGTTGCCGTCGAACGCGGGCAGCGGGGCCAGCTCCTGGTAGCAACAGGGCTCGTCCTCGCGTACGACGGGGGCGGCGCCCGGTGCGTGCACCGTCACCCCCGCGCCCTCGCGGCCGAGGAGCGGCTTGGCGACGTACCCCTGGGTGGTGGCCAGCTCCCGGGGTCCGTCGAGGTGGGCGGGGAGGAGGTTGGGGTGACCCGGGTACAGCTCCCAGAGGACGGCGAGGAGGGCCTTGTTGCTGAGGAGCATCTTCCAGGCGGGCTCGATCCACAGGGTCGTGCCCGTACCGCCGCCGTTGTCGAGGGTGTCCAGGACGTGGTCGGCGAAGCGGTCGGTGGTGAGCCACTCCCAGGGGTAGAGCTTGAAGCAGCTGCGGATGAAACGGAGCTGGTTGTCGACGAAGCGGCCGGAGAGGGGGTCCCAGCCGATCTCCTCCACCGAGATCCAGTCGGTGTCGAGGCCCGCCTGCTGCGCAGTCTCCTTCAGGTACGCGACGGTCATGAGGTCCTCGCCGAGTTCGTCGGCGGCGGAGTGCGCGAAGTAGAGGGGGCTGCCCGGCGGCAGGAGGGCGGACTGCTTCTTCCAGGCGGCGACGAGGCGTTCGTGGAGGGAGTTCCACTGGTCGGCGCCGGGGAAACGGTCCTCCATCCAGAACCACTGGGGGCTCGCCGCCTCGACGAGGGAGGTCGGGGTGTCGGCGTTGTACTCCAGCATCTTGGCGGGGCCCGTGCCGTCGTATCGCAGGTCGAACCGGCCGTAGACGGAGGGGAGTTCGTCGCGGCGCCGCCAGGCCTCGGCGACCGCCCGCACCACGCGCGGGTCGGTGATGCCGAGGTCGGCGAAACGATTCTCCGTGACGATGTGCTCGGCCGCCTCCAGGCACATGCGGTGCAGTTCCTCGACGACCTCCTCCAGCGCCTCCACCTCCGGGAGCGAGAAGGCGTAGTACGCGCTCTCGTCCCAGTAGGGGCGCAGGGAGTCGTCCGGGTAGCGGGTCAGCGGGTAGACGAGGCCCTGGTGCTCGACGGTCTGCTGCCAGCCGGGGCGGGGCTCGATGGTGCGGCGTTCCATGGCGTACGGGTCCGATCGGTGCGGGGCGCGTCCTACAGGTGTGGTGACGTAGGGGACGCTCAGCCGCCGGAGCTGCCCTTGCCGCTGCCGAAGCCGCCGCGGTCGACGGAGTGGTGGCTGCCGCCGCCGGTGCTGCTGCCGGATCCCTTGCTCGCCTTGGTGAAGGAGCCGCCGTCGACCCAGCCGCTCTTCTTCTTGCCGCCGTAGTACCAGCCGCTGCTGACCGAGGTCTTGGTGCTCTTGCAGTTCTTGTCGGCGACGACCTTGTAGCCCCTGGCCGAGGTGTAGCTGTCGCGGTCGACGCAGCGCTTGTCCGGCTCCGAGGAGCAGGCGGTGAGAGCCGCCGCGAGGAGTCCCATGCCGCCGAGCACGACCGTGCCCGAGCGCAGTTGCCGTCGTGTGTCCGCCATCTTCGATCCCCCGTTTGTCGTGACAGTGCGTTCTGTTGAGCGTCCTGGTGGGTGCCCTGCTGGGCGCAAGCGATCAGATTAGGGAACGGCTCCGACAGGTGGGCGGCAGCCCCCTCATTTTCGGCGTCCCCTACAGTCACTTCGTGCTCTTTGGAATGGTGTGCGCACTTGGTGCGGCGGTCTGTTTCGGTACGGCGACGGTGTTGCAGGCGATCGCCGCGCGGGCGGCGGCCGACAGCGGCGGCTCGGGCGGGGACGCGGCGCTGCTGCTGCGGGCGCTGCGGCAGTGGCGGTATCTCGCGGGCCTCGCGCTGGACGGGCTCGGCTTCCTGCTGCAGATCGCGGCACTCCGCTCCATCCCCATCTACGCGGTCGGGGCGGCGCTGGCGGCGAGCCTCGCCGTGACGGCGGTGGTCGCGGCGCGGCTGCTGCATGTGCGGTTGAGCGGGGTGGAGTGGGCCGCGGTAGGGGTGGTGTGCGCGGGGCTGGCGATGCTCGGACTGGCGTCCGGGACGGAGGGCAGCGAGGCCGGGTCCATGACGCTGAAGTACTGGATGCTGGGGACCGCGGTGGTGGTGCTGCTGCTCGGTCTGGTGGGCGGGCGGATGTCCGGGCGCGGCCGGGCGTTGGTCCTCGGCCTCGGGGCCGGGTTCGGTTTCGGCGTCGTAGAGGTGTCGGTACGGCTGATCGACGACCTCGCACCCGCCACCCTGCTGACCAACCCGGCGACGTACGCGCTGCTCATCGGCGGAGGCGCCGCGTTCATCCTGCTGACCTCGGCGCTGCAGCGCGGCTCGGTGACGACGGCCACGGCCGGTCTGGTCATCGGTGAGACCATCGGACCGGCCCTGGTAGGGGTGATCTGGCTGGGCGACCGCACCCGCGAGGGCCTGGCCTGGCTGGCCGTGCTGGGATTCGCGGTGGCGGTGGCGGGGGCATTGGCACTGGCACGGTTCGGAGAGGCGCCGGTGGAGGAGGAGTGACGGGGCGACGGGCCCGGCGTTGGGGCATCGCCCTCGAATGCCGGGCACGCCGAGGCCTTCAGGGGCGCGAGGAGCTACGCGGCCCCCGGTTCACACTGAGCCCGTCCCGGCGGCGGACGCGGTGACAGGCCGTCAGCCGCCGACGGGGCCGGTGTAGGTGCCGGGGTGCGTGGCGCCGTCCTGGAGCAGGACGCTGCCGCCGGGCCAGGCCAGGGTGGTCGAGGTGGTCTCGTTCGGCGGGGTGACGACGACCGAGGTGGCCTTGAACTCGGTGCCGCTGCCCTGGTTCCACGGCAGGAAGGTGATGGTGAACGTCGTGCTGCTGCCCGCGGCCAGGGTGACCTTCTTGGGCGTCGCACCGCTGCGGGTCAGCGACCAGCTGCCGCCGGAGGACTTCAGGTCGACCCCGGGGAAGCCCTGGATGGTGCACGCGGCGGACGTCTTGTTCTTCAGCACCACGGCCAGCTGCTGCTGGTCGTCCGAGCTGCTGACCTTGCCGTCGCCGGCTCCGAACGAGAAGCCCAGCCCGGCGGTGTGGCAGCGGCTCGCGCCGGTGCCGCCACTGCTGCCGGTGCCGCCGGTGCCGCCGGTGCTGGTGCCCGTACTGCCGCTGCCCGTGCTGCTGCCCGCGTCCTTGGCGGCATCCGCGTTTTCGGCCGGGGCGCCGCCGGTCGCAGTGGCCGAGGACGAGGACGTCGGTGCGGACGACTGGTCGCCCGAGGCGTCGTTGCCGCTGCCGTTCCCGCAGGCGGTGAGCGTCAGGGCCAGCGCGGACGTGGCGGCGAGTGCGGTGGCGGCGTGGCACAGGCGCATGGTGGTTCTTCTCCGTTGCATGAGGGGCGCTGGCGGGCGCCGTGTTGATCACCACAGTACGTGGCGATCCTCAACAGCCCTGCAACAGAGGCGTCTTGACCTGGTGTCAGCCATTCAGAAGGCTTTCGGAGCACTCGCCGGGTTCCGGGGACCGCGTGCGACCGCCCTGCCAGTGGCGGATCTCCGCGCGACCTGACCGAGCGCATCGAGGTCCGGCTGCCGACCAACACCCCCGCCCCTCCACCTGCGCCCCGGCCCCCGGTCGGGGGCACCACCGTTGTCCGGGATCTCAGGCCATCGCCTCCACGATCCCGTCCCACAACCGGACCCTCGCCTCAAGGGCCAGCGTCGCCGTTTCGACCGCCTCCTGCCAGCGCATGTCGTCCGTGCCGCAGAGGTCGGCCACCATCTGCATGGCCATGGGGGTGTGTTCCTCGCCGTCGACCTCGATATGTCGGGCCAGGTAGTCGCAGAAGAGCGGGAAGCGGTCGGTGCCCTCCTTCTTGATGACCTGGTCGAACATGTCGGGGATGAGGTCCTCCCGGGAGAAGGCGAACGCGGCCGCCCGGCAGTGCAGGGGCCGGTCCGAGATGATCTCGAAGGTGGTGCGGACGAACTCGGCGGCAGGGCCCGGGACTTGGGCGACCCGGAGTGCCGAGGGCACGTCGTGGCCCTCGGTGATCAGAGCGAGGAAGGTGTCGATCCTGGTCGCGTCGGCGTCCGCCTCGGTCATGCCCGCGCGGTACAGCTCGAAGTGACTGGTGAAGCCGCCGTTCAGTTCGTCGCTCTCCTCGACCAGGACGATGTCGTTGATCAGGCGCCGGCCGACCTCCGTGCCGCGCGGCACCCAGGGGACGTCGACGCAGGTCAGTTCCCGTTGGAGGGACTTCAGGAGCGACATGAAGTCCCATACCGCGAACACATGGTGCGCCATGAACGTCGCCATGTCCTCCCGGCTGCCTATCCGCTGGTAAATCGGGTGGGTGGTGACCTCTTTCCGAGCGGATTCGATCACGGAACGCGCCCGCTCGATTCCCTCGTGGTTCATATTCCAGTCGTACCTGGACATGGGATCTCCTTCTTGGTGACAGATGGGGGCCACAGCGGCGATGAATGGCGATCGTGCAGCTTTATCGACGGACCCCGCAAGCACTTTCGGAAATCACGGGAGAGTTACCAGGAGTATCGATCGACAGAAGATGTCAAGATAACCGAAAGATAAACAAAAGGTCACGATCCGGACACTCGAAAAACTTCGTTGAATATTTGAACGCGCTGTATGCGCTTTCCGTACTCGGTAGCGTGACCAGGAATCCCGTAACCGTCACCGTGGCGTATCACGTGATCCCGGGCCGCGAGACCGACTTCCACTCCTGGGGGTGGGCCGTGCTGCGGGCGAGCTCGCGCGAACCGGGCTTCCTGGGGGGTGGTGTACTTGCCGACGGAGAGGCGGAGTGGCATGTGGTCTACCGCTTCGACAGCGAGGGGTCGGCCCTGGCCTGGGAAGACTCGATCATCCGGGCGCAGTGGGCCACCCGGGCGGACCCGTTCGCCCGGGAGACGGGCCGGCGGAGCGTGCGGGGCTCCAAGAGCTGGTTCGACGCCCAGACCGGCGCGCCGAAACCGCCGGCCGCACCGCTCCCGCCCGCGAAATGGAAGCTTTGGTTCGTGAATATGAGTGCGGTCTTCCCACCGGTTCTCTTATTCAATCTGCTCGTGATTCCGTATCTCGGCGGTCTCAACCCACTGATCCGTACGCTGCTGCTGTGTCTGTGTGTGACGGCCCTCGTCACCTGGATTCTCATGCCGCGACTTCAGCGATTCTTCAAGAAATGGCTGTACCCACCGCTCCAGGCGCTCCGCGGACGTCATAAAAGACGGACCGCGTAGGCCCGAGAACGATCAAAGGGAGGTGGGCGGGTGAAGACCCTGCTCATCGACAATTACGACTCGTACACGTACAACCTGTTCCAGCTGATCGCCGAGGTCAACGGCGAGGAGCCGGTGGTGATCCTCAACGACGCCGCCCCCGAAGGAGCAGGCGGAAGAATTCCGGATCTCTCGGAATTCGACAATGTGGTGGTGTCGCCCGGACCGGGGCACCCGGCCGAATCCCGTGACTTCGGGATCAGCGCCAGAGTGCTCGCGGAGTCCACGATCCCGGTGCTCGGTGTCTGCCTGGGCCACCAGGGCATCGCCCTCGGGGAGCGGGGCCGGGTGCTGCCCGCCCCGGAGCCCCGGCACGGGCATCTGTCGAGAATCCGGCACGCCGAGCGGGACCTGTTCCAGGGGCTGCCGCAGCACTTCACCGCGGTCCGCTACCACTCGCTGTCCGTGCGCGAGCCGCTGCCCGAGACGCTGGAAGCCACGGCCTGGTCCGAGGACGGCGTCCTGATGGGACTGCGGCACCGCACCCGGCCGCTGTGGGGCGTGCAGTTCCACCCGGAGTCCGTCCTCACCGAGTACGGCCACCGGATGCTCGTGAACTTCCGCAACCTCACCGCGCAACGCGCCCGCAAGACTCGTACGAAGAACACCGCGGTCACCCCGTCCGCGGCGGCCATCCCCGCCCCGGCCACGCCCTCCCGCCCCACGCGGACCGTCCGCCCCGCCCACCGGCTGCACACCCGCCGCATCGCCACCGCCATCGACGCGGAGGCCGCCTTCACGCGGATGTACGCCACCTCCCCGCGGGCGTTCTGGCTGGACAGCGCGCGGGTCGAGGAGGGGCGGTCACGGTTCTCGTTCTTCGGTGACGGCTCCGGGCCGCTGTCGGAGTTCGTCCGGTACGACGTCACGACCGGCCGCTGCGAGATCGAGCGGGCCGGACGACCGCCGCGCAAGGTCCGGGCGAGCGTCTTCGACTACCTCAAGCGGCAGTTGGCGAACCGGCGCGTGGACGCCACCGGGCTGCCCTTCGACTTCACCGGCGGATACGTCGGCTACTTCGGGTACGAGACCAAGGCCGACTGCGGCTCCCCGAACCGCCACCAGGCCGAAACCCCCGACGCCTGCTGGCTGTTCGCCGACCGGCTGATCGCGGTGGACCACCAGGAGGGCTTCACCTACGCCGTCTGTGTGGCCGAGGACACCCCCCAGGCCACCCGGGAGGCCACCGACTGGCTCGACGGCGCACTCGCCCAGCTCACCTTCGTCGGCGCCGACCCGCAGCCGTTACCGCCCGCACCCGTGTCTGCCGAGCCCGACCTCGGCGCCGCCGAGCCGTGGCTCGTCCGCGACCGGGCCACCTACCTCGCGGACATCGAGGCCTGCGCGCGTGAACTGCGCGCGGGCACCAGCTACGAGATCTGTCTGACCAACGCCGCCCGGCTGCCCGCGCCGCCCGACGCGTACGACTTCTACCGAGTGCTGCGCCGCGTCAACCCGGCGCCGTACGCGGCCTTCCTGCGGTTCGGCGACCTCGACGTGGCGAGCGCCTCCCCCGAGCGCTTCCTGCGGATCACCCGCGGCGGCGTCGCCGAGGCCCGGCCCATCAAGGGCACCGCGCCCCGGGGCGACACCCCGGAGGAGGACGCGCGCCTGCGGGACGCGCTCGCCGCCGACGCCAAGATCCGCGCCGAGAACCTGATGATCGTCGACCTGCTCCGCAACGACCTGGGCCGGGTCTGCCGGACCGGGACGGTACGCGTCTCCCGGCTCATGGCCACCGAGACCTACGCCACCGTGCACCAGCTCGTCTCCACCGTCGAGGGCCGGCTGCGCCCGGACACGGAAGCGGTGGACTGCGTGCGCGCCTGCTTCCCCGGCGGCTCGATGACCGGCGCGCCGAAGCTGCGCACCATGGAGATCATCGAGACGCTGGAGACCGAGGCGCGCGGGGTGTACTCCGGGGCCCTCGGCTACCTGGGATGCAGCGGCGGCGCCGACCTCAGCATCGTCATCCGTACCGCCGTACTCGCGGACGGGCTGATGCACCTGGGCGCGGGCGGCGCGATCGTCCTCGACTCCGATCCGGTCGCGGAGTACGACGAGATGCTGCTGAAGACGGCGGCACAGATGCGGGCCCTGCGGGAGCACCAGGAAGCCACCCCGGCAGGGGTGAGCGCCCGTCGGACGGACACCCCCCGCCGCGCCGCCGTAGAGGAGCCCGCCCGGTGACGATCCCCACGTCCACGCCGACTCCGCAGTCGCCGACCGGCACCCACGCCGACGCCGACGCCCCCGGCAATCTCGCCACCCATCTCGCCGCGCTCGCCGAGCGGCGCGGCTGGGGTGAGCGGGTCGCCTTCCACCAGGGTCACCGGGCCTGGACGCACGGCGAGGTGCACGAGCTCGCGGGCCGTGCGGCCGGTGTGCTCGCCGCGCACGGCGTGGGTGCGGGCGACCGGGTGCTGCTCGCGCTGCCCGACGGGATCGCCTGGGTGGCGGCCTTCCTCGCCACCGCCCGGATGGGAGCCGTCGCGGTCCTGGTCAACCCCGAACTGCCCCCGGCCGAGCACGCGTTCATGGCCAAGGACGCCAAGGCCGTGCTCTGCGTGACCGGACCGGGCCTGGAGGACCGCTTCACCGACCGCGTGCGTCTCGGCGCCGACCAGCTGATGGCGCTCACCGCCGACGCCGAGCCGGCCGCCGCGCACCCGGTCGACGCGCACACCCCGCTCTACGTCCAGTACACCTCCGGCACCACGGGCCGGCCCAAGGGTGTCGTGCACTGTCACGGCGACCCGAAGACGTACCACGACCTCATCGGCCGGCGGCTGCTGCGGATCACCCCGGACGACGTCACCCTGTCGGTGTCGAAGCTGTACTTCGCGTACGGCTTCGGCAACGCCTTCGTCTTCCCGCTCTTCTCCGGCTCCTCCGCCGTCCTGGTGGACCGGCGTCCGAACCCGGCCGCCGTGGACGAGCTCGTCGCCCGGCACCGGGTCACCCTGCTCTACTCCGTGCCCTCCGCGTACGCCGCCCTCGTCGCCGACCGGGGCAGCGGTCACGCGGCCTGCTTCGTCTCCGTACGCGCCGCCGTGTCGGCCGGGGAGGGCCTGCCCGAGGGGCTCGGGAAGCAGGTCACCGAACTGCTGGGCGCGCCGGTCCTGGAGCAGATCGGCTCCACCGAGGCCGGTCACGCGTTCTGCGCCAACAGCTTCGAGCACAACCACCCGGGCACGGTCGGCCGCCCGGTCCCCGGTTTCGAGGTGGAGCTGCGCGACGAAGCCGGTATGCCGGTGGAGGACGGCGCGCAGGGCGAACTCTGGGTGCGCGGGCCGACGCTGACGCCCGGCTATCTGAACAGGCCCGAGGAGTCGGAACGCACCCTGGTCGGCGGCTGGCTGGCCACCCACGACCGGGCGCGCCGGGAGCCGGACGGCAGCTACCGGCACCTGGGACGCACCGACGACCTGGAGATGGTCGGCGGGATCACCATCTCCCCGCTGGAGGTGGAGGCCGTGCTGCGGGCCCATCCGGCGGTGAAGGAGGTCGCGGTCGCGGCCATGACCGACTGGCGCGGCTTCAGCCGGCTGCGGGCCTTCGTCGTCCCCGTCTCACCCCTGCCGCCCGGCCTCTCCGGACTGTCCGGGCCGTCCGGTCTCGAGACCGAACTCGTGGGCCTGGCGCGCGAGCACCTCGCCGCGTTCAAGGTCCCCAGAGCCATCAGTTTCGTCCCGTCCCTGCCCCGCACCTCGACCGGAAAGCTCCGCCGCCACCTCGTCCGCCAGGGCGCCTGGTGACCACCGCGGCACCACGACCACAGACCACAGCCACAGACCACAGGACAGAAGGGAACGGGCACATGCGACAACAGCAGCCCCTGCTCGCCGACCGCGGTTTCTACCTGGGCCCGATGTTCCGGCACGCGGCGGACCGCCACGGAGCCGTCTTCGTCACCCTGGACCGGCCGCTCGACGTCAATCCCGGCCTCGGGGTCGACCTCAGCTATCCGGTGCTGGCCGAAGTGGTCGAGGAGCTCTCCGGACGGCTGTGGGAGGCCGGGGTCCGGCCCTCGGAAGAGGTGGTCGTCCACAAGAGGGACAACGTCGACATCGTTCTGCTGACCTGCGCCGTCTCCCGTATCGGGGCCGTTCCCGTCCTCCTGTCCCCCGCGCTCGCCGGTCCGGTGGTGGGCCGGCTCCTCGAACGGCTCCACCAACCCTGGCTGATCACCGACAGAGCCAAGCTGGAGGGCCCGCTGGAGGAAGTCGACCTCTCCAGCCTCGTACGCCGGACGCTCTCCGTGGACGACGCGCCCGGGGCCGAACCCCTGGAGAAGTACGCCAGGGCAAAAACCCCCTCTCCCGTCCGGCTGCATCCGCGCCAGCCCGCCCTGATCACCCACAGCTCGGGCACCACCGGCCTGCCCAAGCTCGCCGTGCACTGCGCGAACACCATGTGGAACCGGCTCGTCCCGCAGAAGGCGATGGGCTGGCCCACCCGCGGCGAGACCGCCGCGCTGCACATGTCGTTCGTGCACTCGCGCTTCTACCATCTGCTCGGCGTCCTGCTGCACTTCGGCAGCCCGCTCGTACTCATCACCGACCCGGACCCGGCCACGGTGGGACCGCTGCTGACCCGGCACCGCCCCGGCATCGTCGAGACCCACCCCAACACGTTCGTGCTGTGGGAGGAGCTGGCCGACGCGCCCGGAGCGCCGCTGTCCCGGGTCCGCTCGTACGGCTCCACGTTCGACGCGATCCATCCGCGCACCGTACGGCGGCTGCTGGACGCCTCGAAGCGGCGCATGCCCTGGCTGATGCAGCTGTACGGGCAGAGCGAGACGGGTCCGGTGGCCTTCCAGTGGTTCACCCGGCGCAGCGCCGCCCGCGCGGACGGGCGCCGGGTCGGGATCGGGATCCCCGGCTTCACCCGGGTCCGGGTCACTGACGACTCCGGCGGGCGGGCCAGGCCCGGCACGCCCGGCCGCATCGAGGCCCGCACCCGGGGGCGGATCCTCACCTACCTCGGCGCCCGGGAGCAGTACCTACGCCAGCTCGACGGCGGCGGCTGGTGGCAGATGGGCGACATGGGGTACCAGGGACGGCTGGGCGGGCTGTATCTGATCGACCGTGAGATCGATCGGATCGACTCGGTGCACAGCAATCTGGAGGTCGAGGACGCCCTGATGGACCGGCTGGAGGAACTGCGTGAGGTGGTCATCGTGCCCGGCGCGGACCGGGAACCGGTGCCGGTGGTGTGCGTACGGGGCGAACGGCCGCTGGACCCGGCGCGCTGGCGGGAGGCCACGGCCGATCTGCCGCCCCTGGCCGAGCCCCGGCAGTGGCGCTTCGAGGAGCTGCCGATGACCGCGACCTGGAAGGTGAAGCGGGTGGAGATCACCCGCATGCTGGCCGAGGGCGCGCGCACGTGAGCGGCGCCTCCGGCCATCCGGTCCTCGTGGTGGGTGCCGGGCCCGTGGGGCTGTCGGCGGCGCTCGCGCTGCGCGCGCACGGGCTGCCGGTCGTGCTCCTGGAGGCGGACCCCCAGGAGCGCGAACGCCCGGGCAGCCGCGCCCTGTTCGTACACCGGGAGACCCTGCGGCTGCTCGACGGGATGCGCCCGGGGCTGGCCGCCGAGATCACGGCGTACGGGCGTACCTGGCACACCAGACGGACCCTGTACCGGGGCCGTGAGGTGTACGCCCGCACCTTCCCGCCGCCGTCCACGCCCGGCCTCCCGCCCTTCACCAGCCTGCGTCAGGTGGACACCGAGCGCTTCCTGCGCACCGCGTGCGAGGCGGCCGGAGTGGAGTTCGCGTGGGGGGCGCGGGTGACGGGGGTGCGCGTCGCACCGACGGAGGTCGTGCTCAGCGGCGCGGACGGCCGCGTCTGGACGGGCACGTACGCCGTCGCCGCGGACGGGGCACGCTCGGCGGTCCGGGGCGAGCTGGGCATCCCGATGGAGGGGACGCGCGCGGACGGCTTCCACGTCGTCGTGGACGTCGCCGACCTGCCGGACGCCGAGCTGCCGTTGGAGCGGGTCTTCCACTACGAGCATCCGGGGGTGGGCGGCCGCAGTGTGATGCAGGTGCCGTTCACCGGGGGCTTCCAGGTCGACCTGCAGTGCCGTGACGACGACACGCAGGAGGCGTACGGGACCGAGGAGGCCGTACGGGAATGGCTGCCCGCGGTGGTGGACGACGGGTACGCCGAGCGCGTTCTGTGGGTGTCGACGTACCGCTTCCTGCGCAAGGTCGCCGCCTCGTTCAGCGACCCGCAGCGGCGGGTGCTGCTCGTCGGCGAGGCCGCCCACCTGTTCCCGCCGTTCGGCGCGCGCGGGATGAACAGCGGGATCGCGGACGCGGCGGCGGCCGCGCGGGCGATCGCCGACGGGACGGCCGCCGCGGTCGCCGGGTTCGCCGAGGTCCGGCGGGCGGCGGCCCTGTTCAACAGCGCGGCCGCCGGCAGCGCGCTGGACCATCTGCGGCCGCACCGCCGGATCGTCCGGGTCAAGCAGCGGGCGGCGGCGGCGCTCGCGCCCGTGCTGCCGTGGTGCGGTTCCTGGCTGGAGCACGCGCCGTACGGGCCACGGAACGGTTCGCCCGCTGTCGCGGGCCGCAAGTACTGAGACCGAGAGGGGTACGCAGTGACACAACCGGCCATCGCGGAGGAGCTGTTGGCGTGGTCACCCGGCCGTGGGCTGACCTCCGGACCGGCCCCCGGCACGTTGCCGGGCGGGCGGCTGCTCGTCGCGGACTCGTGGCTGCTGCGCGACGGCCGGATGCGCGGCTTCGACCGGCACCGGGAACGCTTCCTGCGGGCCTGCGGCGACTGCGGCGGCCCACCGCTGGACCGGCTCGTCGCGTTCTGGCGGGACATGACCGCCGCGCTGCCGCGCACCGGGGAGTGGTTCCCCCGGGTCGAACTCGCCGCGGGCTCCATGGAGTTGCGGCTGCTGTTGCGGCACGCGCCGCCGCTCGGCACGGGCGTGCGGGTCTGGGCGGCGGGGCAGAGCGATCCACGGACCGTCCCCCGACGCAAGGGGCCCGACCTGGACACCCTGGCCCGGGTGAGGCGGCGGGCCTCCGGGGAGGGCGCGGAGGAGGCGGTGCTGATCGCGTCCTCCGGTGTGGTGCTGGAGGCGGCCACGGCCAGCGTGCTGTGGTGGGAGGACGACACCCTGTGTTCGCCCTCGCCGCAGCTGCCCGTCCTGGCCGGAGTGACGGCCGGCCTCATCCAGGAGCGGGCCCACCGGACCGGGATCCGTGTCGCCCACCGCGAACGGACCGTGGCCGAGCTCGACGGCCGTGAGGTGTGGCTCGTGAACGCGCTGCACGGGATCCGGCCGGTGACCGCCTGGACGGCGCGGCCGATGAGCCCGGCGCCGGCCGTGCGCGCCCCGGAATGGCGGCAGTGGCTGCACGACGTCATGGAACCGCTGCCGGTCGACTGAATTCCGGAGTCGACCGGATTCCGGGCGGGATCACCGGGAAAAAAGACGGGATCACCGGGAAAAAACGCCGGGTCGAATTCAATTCGACCCGGCACTCTCCCTCGTACCCGAATTCAGCTTTTCTTCTGGGCGGGCTGATAGGCGCCCGGCACCATACGGGTCGCGATCGCGATCCGGTTGTACGCGTTGATGACGGTGGCCGCCCAGATCAGCGCCGCGATCTGGGCCTCGTCGAAGACCTCCGCCGCCGCGGCGTAGACCGCGTCCGGCACGTGTCCGTCGTGGACCAGTGTCACCGCCTCGGTCAACGCCAGTGCGGCACGCTCCCGTTCGGTGAAGAACGGGGTCTCCCGCCAGGCGTTCAGGGCGTAGATCCGCTGCTCGGTCTCACCCCCGGCGCGGGCGTCCTTGGTGTGCATGTCGAGGCAGAACGCGCAGCCGTTGAGCTGCGAGGCGCGAATCCTGATCAGCTCCAGGAGTTCCGGTTCGACCTTGGCGTCCTGGGCCGCGGAAACGGCGGCGCCGTGCAGGGCACCCATGGCGCCGGACGCCTCGGGGGTAATCGTCTTCAGGGCCACACGGGACAGGGCTTCACTATTGCTCATGAGGCGACTCTATTCCATGAAAAGGGCCGCCGACTCCCTCGTTGTGGAAAGTACCGTTGAAGGTGCTGTCGAAAGTGCTGTTGAACGTTCCGTTGAAAGTGCTGTCGAAAGGCAGTGCCGCGCACAATGCGTCCAGCGCCCCCGACCACCCGTGGTCCGGCGGTGTCCCGTACCCCACCACCAGCGCGTCGGTCCGCTCGGCGGGCGACTCCGGGTGGCGGTAGCGGTCGAGCCCGTGCACCGCGAGCCCCTGCCAGGCCGCCGCCCGCAGCGTCTCCTGCTCGGTGCCGGGCGGCAGGCGCAGCACCACGTGCAGGCCCGCCGCGATGCCCGTGGCCCGGACTCCGGGGGCCTGTTCGGCGAGCCGCGCCACCAGGGCGTCCCGGCGGCGCCGGTAACGCAGCCGGGACGCCCGGACGTGGCGGTCGTAGGCGCCCGACGTGATGAACTCCGCCAGGGTGAGCTGGTCCAGCACCCCGCACGACCAGTCCACCCCGCCCTTCGCCGCGACCACCTCCGGGGCGAGCGACGGCGGCAGCACCAGCCAGCCCAGCCGCAGACCGGGGGCCAGGGACTTGCTGGCCGTGCCCACATGGACCACGTGATCGGGGTCGAGGCCCTGGAGTGCGCCGACCGGCTGGCGGTCGTAGCGGAACTCCCCGTCGTAGTCGTCCTCCAGGATCAGACCGCCGCCACGCCGCGCCCAGTCCACCACCTGCGCCCGCCGGTCGGGGTGCAGCGGTACGCCCATCGGGAACTGGTGGGCGGGGGTCATCAGCACCGCCCGTACGCCTCCCAGCGCGTCCCCGCCCTGTGGACCGGCCGCCAACTCCTCCGTACGCGTGCCGAGTTCGTCGAATCCGAGCGGCACCGTCCGCAGTCCGGCCTGCTCCAGCAGCCGCCAGTGGACGTCGAGCCCGTACGACTCCACGGCCAGCGAGGTCAGTCCCCGCCCACGCAGCACCTGGCCGAGCAGCATCAGGCCGTGCACGAAGCCTGAGCAGATGACGATGTGCTCCGGGTCCGTGCGAACGCCCCGGGCCCTGGCCAGATATCCGGCCAGGGCGGTGCGCAGTTCCACCCGGCCGCGCGGGTCGCCGTAGTCGAGGGCCTCGTGCGGGGCGACGGCCAGGGCGCGGCGTGAGGCCTTCAGCCAGGCCGCGCGGGGGAAGGAGGACAGGTCGGGGGAGCCGGGGACCAGGTCGTACGCCGGGCGGGCGTGGGCCGGGCGGCCGGGCGCGGAGGTGGTGGAGGGGGCCTGCACCGGGCGGCGTGCGACGCTCGTGCCCGAGCCCTGGCGGGCGGTGAGCCAGCCCTCCGCCACCAGGTCCGCGTACGCCTCCGCGACCGTGTTGCGGGCGATACCCAGGTCGGCGGCGAGGGAGCGGGAGGAGGGCAGCCGGGTGCCGGGGGCGAGGCGGCCGCTGCGGACCGCCTCGCGGAGGGCTTCCGTCAGACCTCTGCGGACACCGGGTCCGGTCGGCTCAACGTGCAGGTCGACCCCGAAAGTGGCCCATGATTTCGCCATGTAAATGGACCATACTCCTGGGCTGCTTCGCTCGTAGGGTCGAGAACATGACGACGAACGACGCCACCACCGCCACCACCACCGAGTACGCCCCCGAGCACAGCCCCCGACTGCACTGGGCCAAGCACGCCCCCGAGGTCTACAAGGCCATGCTCCGGCTGGAGACGGCCGCGCAGCAGGGGCTGGAGCCGAAGCTGCGCGAGCTGGTGAAGATCCGTGCCTCGCAGCTCAACCACTGCGCGTTCTGTCTCGACATGCACACCAAGGACGCGCTGGCCGCCGGGGAGAGCGTGCAGCGGATCGTCCAGCTCAGCGCGTGGGAGGAGTCGAAGCACTTCTACACGGAGAAGGAACTCGCGGCGATCGAGCTGACCGAGGCCGTGACCGTCCTGACCGACGGGTTCGTACCGGACGAGGTGTACGAGAAGGCGGCACAGCACTTCGAGGAGGCCGAGCTGGCGCAGCTGATCGCCGCGATCACGGTGATCAACGCGTGGAACCGGTTCGGCGTGAGCACGCGGATGGTCCCGGGCCACTACGAGGCGGGCCAGCACCAGTGACGAAGCGCGCCGAACCCGCCAGGGAGCGCCCGAAGGTGCTCGACCCGGCGGTCGGGCGGGCCCTGTCCGCGTTGAGCGCCGCCGCGAAGAAGGGGCTCGGCGAGCCCGCGCTCGCCGAACTCGTCATGATCCGCGCCTCCCAGCTCAACCACTGCGCGTTCTGCCTCGACATGCACCTCGAACTGGCCCGCAAGAACGGCGAGTCCGAGGACCGCATCCAGCTCCTCAACGCCTGGGAGGAAGCGGAGGATCTCTACAGCGAGCGCGAGCGGGCGGCGCTGACGCTGACGGAGGCGGTGACCGTCCTGACGGAGGGCTTCGTGCCGGACGAGGTGTACGCGCGGGCGGCCGAGCACTTCGACGACGTCCGGCTCGCGCACCTCATCGCCCTGATCACCGCGATCAACGGCTGGAACCGGGTGATGGTGAGCCGTCGGATCCCGCCGGGGGGATACGCGCCGTGAGCGGGGTCGAGGTCTTACGGGCACTGCATCGCCATCGCCTCCCCGACGATCCCCTCGTCCTGCCCGGCCCCTGGGACGCCGTCTCCGCGCGGGTGTGCGTGGACGCCGGGTTCCCCGCGCTCGCCACGCCCAGCGCGGGGATCGCCGCCTCGCTCGGGTACGAGGACGGGGCCACGCCCGCCGCCGAGATGTTCGCGGCGGTCGCGCGGATCGTGCGGGCCGTGGAGGTGCCGGTGTCGGCGGACGTCGAGGACGGGTACGGGCTCGCGCCGAAGGAGCTGGTGGCACGCCTGCTGGAGGCGGGGGCCGTGGGGTGCAACCTTGAGGACTCCCACGGCGGAGCCCTCAAGGACCCGGCCCGGCACGCCGACTGGCTGGCCGAGGTGCGCTCCGCCGCGGGCGACCGGCTCTTCGTCAACGCCCGCGTCGACACCTTCGCCCGCGGGGACGGTGATCCGGAGCGGGCGATCGAGCGGGCCGCGCTGTACGTCGCGGCGGGCGCCGACTGCGTGTATCCGATCGGCGCCCCCGTCGGCGTACTGCCGCTGCTGCGGGCGGGGATCCAGGGCCCGATCAACGTGTTCGCACGGCTCGACGGCCCCCGGGCCGCCGAACTCGGCGAGCTGGGGGCCACCCGGATCACCTTCGGGCCGGGCCTCCAGCGCCGCGCGACCGGGGCACTGCGGGAGATCGCCGCGCACCTGAGATAGCCGGGGTCACGACAGCCACGCGCGCCACGTCGACGCGTGGCTGTCGACCCACTTCTTCGCCGCGTCCTGCGGCGACAGCTTGTCGTTCGCGATCATCAGGGAGACCTCGTTCTGGTCCTCGGTGGTCCACTTGAACTTCTTCAGGAAGGCGGCCGCCTTGCCGCCGCTCTTCGCGAAGTCGGCGTTCAGGTACTTCTGGAGCGGTGTGTGCGGGTAGGCGCAGGCGACCTTGGCCGCGTCGGCGTCGCAGCCCTCCTTGTACGGCGGCAGCTTCACCTCCGTCATGGGGACCTTCTTGAAGAGCCACTGGGGCGAGTACCAGTAGGTGAGGAAGGGCTTCTTCTCCTTGGCGAACTGCTTCATCTGGGTGATCTGCGCGGCCTCCGAACCGGCGAACACCACCTGGTAGTTCAGCTTCAGGTTGGTCACCAGGGCCTTGTCGTTGGTGACGTAGGAGGGTGAGCCGTCCATGAGCTGGCCCTTGCCGCCGCTCTCCGCGGTGCGCAGTTGGTCGGCGTACTTGTTGAGGTTCTTCCAGTCGGTCACGTCGGGGTGCTGCTTGGCGAAGTACGTCGGGACGTACCAGCCGATGTGCCCGGTGACGCCCAGGTCCCCGCCGGGGGCGATCGTCTTCTTGTCCTCGACGTACCGCTTCTCCTGGTCGGGGTGGCCCCAGTCCTCCAGGATGGCGTCGACCCGGCCCTGGCTGAGCGCGTCCCACGCGGGGACCTCGTCGACCTGGACGGTGTCGACGCGATAGCCGAGCTCGTGCTCCAGCAGGTACTGCGCGACGGCCACGTTGGCCTGTGCGCCCACCCAGGACTGGACGGAAAGGGTCAGGCTCTTCGAGCCCCGCGCGTTCGCGAAGGGCGAGGCCTGCTTGGTCATGTCGACGGCGCCGCAACCGGTCAGCGTCAGCAGCGCGGCCGCACCGGCCATCACCGAAGTCGTACGAAGGCGCATGTCACGCTCCCTTCTTCGTGGTCCGCGCGGTCGGCTGGGTCACCCGGTCGAGCATCAGGCCGAGGCAGACGATCGCCGCGCCGGCGACGAGACCGGTCGCCAGGTCGCCCTGCGCGAGGCCGAACACGACGTCGTAACCGAGCGCGCCACCGCCGACCAGACCGCCGATGATGACGACGGCGAGGACGAGCACGACGCCCTGGTTCACGGCGAGGAGCAGCGACTGGCGGGCCAGCGGCAGCTGGACCTGGCGCAGTTGCTGGGCGCCGGTGGCGCCGAGCGAGCGGGCCGACTCCAGCGCGGCCGGGTCGACGGCGCGCAGGCCCTGGGTGGTGATGCGGACGACGGCGGGCAGCGCGTAGACGACCGCGGCGGCCACGGCGGGCGCGCGGCCCACGCCGAACAGCGCCACCACCGGGATCAGGTAGACGAACTGCGGCATCGTCTGGAAGACGTCAAGGACCGGCCGCAGCAGCCGCTCGACGCGCTCGCTGCGCGCCGCCGCAATGCCGGTCGCGAAGCCGAGCACGAGGGTCACGGCGACCGCCGCGAGGACCTGCGACAGCGTGTCCAGGGACGGCTTCCACACGCCGAGCACCCCGATCGCGGCCATCGCGAGGACCGCGGTGAGGGCGGTGCGCCACGTGCCGATCAGCCAGGCCAGGGCGGCGACGATCAGCAGGACCGACCACCAGGGCAGCCACTGAAGGCCGTCCCGGACGGGGTCCAGGACCCAGGTGGTGAAGTGGCCCGCCCAGTCGGCGGTGCCGCCGATGTAGGGGACGCCGGAGTACAGGTGGTTGGTCATCCAGTCGACGACGCGGTTCACGGGCTCGGCGATGGAGAGGGTCCAGGAGGCGGGCCAGTCGAGACGGCCGGTGAGGTGTCCGGCCAGCGCCACGACGAGGGCCACGGCAGCGGCGTACACCCAGCGCAGTGCCGTCGCCCCGGAGTCCGAGCCGAGCCGCTCCCCGGCCGCTCCCGTCACCCGGTCCAGGACGACCGCGAGCAGCACGATCGGGATACCGGCGGCGAGTGCGGCGCCCACGTCGACGGAGGCCAGGGCCTGGTAGACGCGGTCGCCGAGGCCGCCCGCGCCGATCACGGAGGCGATGACCGCCATGGACAGGGCCATCATGATCGTCTGGTTGAGGCCGAGGAGGAGTTCCTTGCGGGCCAGCGGGAGGCGGGCGGTCAGCAGGCGCTGACGGGCGGTGGCGCCGAGCGAGGTGACGGCCTCCATCACCCCGGCGTCGGCGTCACGCAGGCCGAGCGCGGTGAGGCGGGCCATGGGCGGGGCGGCGTACACGACGGTGGCGAGGACGGCGGCGGGGACGCCGATGCCGAAGACGAGGACGACGGGGAGGAGGTACGCGAACGCCGGGAGCACCTGCATGGTGTCGAGGACGGGGCGCAGCGCGCGGTAGGTGCGGTCGGAGAGCCCGGCGGCGAGGCCGAGCAGCGCGCCCAGCAGGACGGACGCGAGGACGGCGACCACCATGAGCGCGAGGGTCTGCATGGTCGGCACCCACATGCCGAGCAGTCCGCAGGCGAGGAACGCGGCGGCCGTGCCGAGCGCGAGCCGTACGCCCGCCGTGCGCCAGGCGACGAGTGCCGCGACGGCTGTCACACCGGCCCAGCCCGCCGCGAGCAGCACCACGTAGACGGCGCGCACGGAGAGGACGACGGCGCTGCTGACGTACCCGAAGAAGTACAGGAACAGGGGGTGGCTGTCCCGGTTGTCGATGATCCACCCGCTGGCTCGGCCGAGGGGTGCGGAGAGGTCGACGGTGAGGGCGCCCGGCCAGGTGCCGCTCGCCCAGTGGGAGTCGAGGACCGGGACGATCACGGCCGCCGCGACGGCGAGCAGCAGCAGCTTGCCGACGGCCCGGTGTCTGCCGAGGTTCTTGAGCAGCGCGGCGATGCCGGAGTGACCGACGGTCGCGGTGACGGTGGCCATCAGGCGGCCTCCCCACGGGGGCCGTCCGGCGCCCCGGCTGCGGGCGTGTCCGCGCCGGCCACCACGCCGAGCAGCGCCGCCGGGTCCACGACGCCGACGCAGCGTCCATGGTCCATCACGCGGGCGGGGTCGCCCGAGCGGGCCACCGCCTCGATGGCCTCGGAGACGGTCGCGTCGGGAGCGAGCGCCGGGCCCCGGGCGGCCTCCGCGGCGGACGCGGCCCGCATGGCCGTACGGACGGTCATGACCTGTTCGCGCGGTACGTCCCGGACGAACTCGCGGACGTAGTCGTCGGCGGGCGAGCCGACGATCTCCTCGGGGGTGCCGAGCTGGACGACACGGCCGTCGCGCATGAGCGCGATGCGGTCGCCGAGGCGCAGCGCCTCGTTGAGGTCGTGGGTGATGAAGACCATCGTGCGGCCCTCGTCGTGGTGCAGCCGGATGACCTCCTCCTGCATGTCGCGCCGGATCAGCGGGTCGAGCGCGCTGAACGGCTCGTCGAAGAGCAGGACTTCGGGGTCGACGGCGAGCGCGCGGGCGAGCCCGACGCGCTGCTGCTGGCCGCCGGACAGCTGGCCGGGCCTGCGCTGCTCCATGCCCTCGAGGCCGACCTTGGCGACGACCTCGGCGGCCTTCTCGCGGCGCTCCGCCTTGCCGACACCCTGGATCTCCAGGCCGTAGGCCACGTTGTCGAGCACCGAGCGGTGCGGGAGCAGGCCGAAGTGCTGGAAGACCATCGCGGCGCGGTGGCGGCGCAGTTCCCGCAGCCGGTTCTTGTCCATGGCGCGTACGTCCTCGCCGTCGATGACGATCGCGCCCGCGGTCGGCTCGATCAGCCGGGTGAGACAGCGGACCAGCGTGGACTTGCCGGAGCCGGACAGGCCCATGACGACGAAGACCTCGCCCTTGCGGACGTCGAAGCTCACGTCCCGGACGGCGGCCGTGCAGCCGGTGCGGGAGCGGAGTTCGGCGGGGGTGAGGGCGGCGAGCTCGGGGTCGGCGGGGACGCGCTCGGCCTTCGGCCCGAACACCTTCCACAGGCCGTCGACGGAGAAGACGGAATCAGTACTCATCACGCACCGCCCCCGATCAGCTCCGCGCATTTCTCCCCGACCATGAGCACTCCGATCATCGGGTTCACGGCGGGCATCGTCGGGAAGACGGACGCGTCGGCGATCCGCAGGCCGTCGAGGCCGCGTACCCTCAACTCGGGGTCTACCACGGCCAGTTGATCATCAGTGGCGCCCATCCGGCAGGTGCCCGCCGGGTGGTAGACGGTGTGCGCGACCTGACGGGCGTACGCGCCCAGCTCCTCGTCGTCGGTGACCTCGGGCCCGGGGCACACCTCGCGCTTGAGCCAGCCGGCGAGCGGCTCGGTGCGGGCGATCCGGCGGGCGATGCGGATGCCGTCGACGAGGGTGCGGCCGTCGTAGTCGTCCTCGTCCGTGAAGTAGCGGAAGTCCAGGGCGGGCTTGACCGATGGATCGGCGCTGGTCAGGTAGAGGCGGCCGCGGCTGCGCGGCTTGGGGATGTTGGGGGTCATGGAGACGCCGTGCGCCGGGCGTTCGTAGCCCAGCCGCTCCGGGTTGTCCGTGAAGGGGATCTGGTAGAAGTGGAACATCAGGTCGGGGCCCGCCTGTTCGGGGTCGCGGCGCACGAACAGGCCCGCGTCGGAGTCCATCGCCGAGTTCTCCGGGATCGGCCCGTCGGTCTCCCAGACGATGACCGACTCGGGGTGGTCGAGCAGGTTCTCGCCGACGCCGGGCAGGTCGTGGGCGACGGGTATGCCGAGCTCCGCCAGGTCGTGGGCGGGTCCGATCCCGGAGTGCAGCAGCAGCCGCGGCGAGTCGACCGCGCCCGCGCAGAGCAGGACCTCGCGCCGGGCCCGTACGAGGCTCTCCGTGCCGTCCTTGGCGCGTACGTGCACGCCCGTGGCGCGCGTCCCCTCCAGCTCGAGCCGGTACGCCCAGGTCTCCAGCAGCAGCGTGAGGTTGGGCCGTTCGTCCATCACCGGGTGCAGATACGCGACCGACGCGCTGGAGCGCTTGTTGTTCTCGGGGTGGTAGGCGAGGTCGAAGAAGCCGGTGCCCTCGGTGAACGGCTTCTTGTTGAAGCCCTCGACGCGGGGCACGCCCAGCGCGCCCTGGGCGGCCTCGACGAAGTCGCGGGCGATGGCGTTGCGGTCCTTCTCGTCGACCGGGACGATGTTGTTGAGGAGCCGCGCGAAGTACGCCTCCATCGGCACCGCGCCCCAGCCCTTGGCGCCCGCCGTCTCCCACTCGTCCCAGTCGGACGGCAGCGGCTTGAACGCGATCAGCGTGTTGTGGGACGAACAGCCGCCGAGGACGCGGGCCCGGCTGTGCCGGATGTGCGAGTTGCCGCGCGGCTGCACGGTCGTCGGGTAGTCGTAGTCCAGTTCGCCGCCGAGCAGGCCCATCCAGCGGCGCAGGGTGAGGACGTCCTCACGGCCGACGTCACTGGGACCGCCCTCGATGACGGCGACCGTCACGTCGGCGTTCTCGGTGAGACGGGAGGCGATGACGGAGCCTGCCGTGCCGCCGCCGACGACGACGTAGTCGTACGTGTTCTCGGACGCGTTCTCGTGCGTGCTTTCGTGCATGGGGGTGCTCCAGGGTGCAAGGTGCAAGTGCTGTGTGGGGTGGTGGGGTTACGTCACTGGGGTCCGCCCGCGAACCAGCGGACCGGCTTCGGCGCCAGGTTCTGGTAGACGTGCTTGGTCTCGCGGTACTCGGCGAGGCCCGCCGGGCCCAGTTCGCGCCCCACGCCGCTCTTCCCGAAGCCGCCCCACTCCGCCTGCGGGAGGTAGGGGTGGAAGTCGTTGATCCAGACGGTGCCGTGCCGCAGCCGTCCCGCGACGCGGCGGGCGCGGCCCGCGTCGGTGGTCCAGACGGCGCCCGCGAGCCCGTACTCGGTGTCGTTGGCGAGCGCGACGGCCTCGTCCTCGGTGCGGAAGGTCTCCACGGTCAGGACGGGCCCGAAGACCTCCTCGCGGACCACCTTCATCTCCCGGTGGCACTGGTCGAGGACGGTCGGCTCGTAGAAGTACCCGGTGGCGGGCCGTTCGGCGGACGGCTCCGGGCGCCGGCCGCCCGCCCGCAGCACCGCGCCCTCCGCGAGTGCGGAGGCGACGTACGCCTCGGTCTTCTCGCGCTGCCCCTCCGACACGAGGGGGCCGCACTCGACGCCGTCCTCGGTGCCGCGTCCGAGCCTGATCCTGCTTGCCCTGCGGGCCAGTTCGGCGACGAAGCGCTCGCGCACGGACTCCTCGACGATGAGCCGGGATCCGGCCGAGCAGACCTGGCCGCTGTGGATGAAGGCGGCGTTGAGAGCCTGGTCGACGGCGGTGTCGAAGTCCTCGTCCGTGGCGCAGGCGTCGGCGAAGACGACGTTGGGGTTCTTGCCGCCGAGCTCCAGGGCGACCTTCTTGACGCTCTCCGCGGCGGCCCGCGCCACCTTCGTGCCGCTGACCAGGCCGCCGGTGAAGGAGACGAGGTCGACGTCGGGGTGCTCGGCCAGGCGGGCGCCCACCGTGTGCCCCGGGCCGGTCACGAGGCCCGCGACCCCGGCGGGGAGTCCGGCCTCGGTGAGCAGCCGTATCAGCGCGATCGTCGTCAGCGGGGTGATCTCGCTCGGCTTGACCACGAAGGCGTTCCCGGCCGCGAGGGCGGGCGCGATCTTCCAACTGGCCTGCAGAAGCGGATAGTTCCAGGGGGTGATCAACGCGCATACACCGACGGGCTCGTGCACGACGACGCTGTGGATGTCGTCGGACCCGGCGTCGACGACCCGCCCGCCACCCTCCCCCACGACGAGGTCGGCGAAGTACCGGAAGGCGTCCGCGACACAGTCGATGTCGACGCGCCCTTCTTCGAGGGTCTTGCCCGCGTCCCGGCTCTCCAGCAGCCCGAGCTCTTCCCGGTCCCGGACGAGGAGGTCGGCGACACGGCGCAGCAGCGCGGCGCGCTCGGCGACGGGGGTACGGGGCCACTCCCCCGTGTCGAAGGCGAGGCGGGCGGCGGCGACGGCCGCGTCCGCGTCCCGCTCGTCACCCTCCGCGACCACGGCGAACGGCTTGGCATCCGCGGGATCGAGGATCTCGCGGGTGGCACGGGAGACGGCCCCCCGCCACTCTCCACCCACGTGAAGCGTCTGTTGTGCCTGCTGAGCCTGGTGCGCCTGGTGTCCGGCCATGGTCGGTGTTGCCTTCCGTTCCTGTTCCGTGCCCCTGCGTGTCCGTATGTGACACGCGTGTCACTCTCGGGGACCGGGAGCGCCTGCCCCTCGACCCGGAATGCATGCACAACCAGTGACCAAAAGTGCCCGGCGTCACTGAAAAATAGGAAGAAATACGACCAGAAACCGCAAAACACAGGCTGAGAGTGACCGGCACCCCGGAGGTGGCTTTCTTTGACTAGAGTCAAAGGATGACTCTGTCGGTGTCAGCGGAGGATGTGCGGGCGCTGCGGCGCTTCAACCGGTACTTCACCCGGCGCATCGGAGCCCTCGACGACCACTACCTCGGGCAGGACCGGCCGCTCGGCGAGGCGCGGCTGCTGTTCGAGATCGGGGACGGGGCCTCGCTGCGGGAGCTGCGCGGCCGGCTCGGCCTGGACGCCGGGTACTTGAGCCGGATGGTCCGGGCGCTTCAGGCGCAGGGGCTGGTGCGGGTGAGCGTGCCGGCCGAGGACAGCCGACTGCGGGTCGCGAAGCTGACGCCGGCCGGGCGGGTCGAGGTCGAGGAGCAGAACCGGCGGGCCGACGCGCTGGCCAAGGGACTGCTCGGCTCCCTCGACGAGCGCCGGCGCGGCGAACTCACCGCCGCCATCACTGCCGCCGAACGGCTGCTGCGGCTGGCCGCGATCACCGTCGAGTCCGTCGACGGTGCCTCGCGTGACGCGCGCGACTGCCTCGCCGGGTACGCCGCCGACATCGACGCGCGGTTCCCGGAGGGTTTCGACCCCGACGCCCTCGTACGGCCCGACGAGGTGTCCGGGGACTCGGGTGCCTTCCTGGTCGCGTACGAGGAAGGGCGTCCCGTGGGGTGCGGGGCGCTGCGGCGGCTCACACCGGACACCGGCGAGATCCGGCACGTGTGGGTGCGGCCCGAGGCCCGGCGGCTCGGCCTCGCCCGCCGGATCCTCGACGGACTGGAACGGGCGGCCGTCGCGTGCGGGTACGGCGTGGTACGCCTCGACACCCACGCGGTGCTCACCGAGGCGCAGGCGATGTACCGGGCGTGCGGCTACACCGAGATCCCGCGCTACGACGACAACGTCTACGCCGCCCACTGGTTCGAGAAGCGGCTGCCCCGCCCGTCGGAGGATTCGAACGACAGGCCCTAGGTACTGCTCGCGCAGTTCGTGCCGGTGGGGCAGAAGGAGTTCAGGGCCGTGGTGAGCGGGCCGGTCATGTCCACGCCCTCGGGACCGCTCGCGTTGATCGCGTAGAGCGTTCCGTCGGCGGCGCGGAAGCGGTGGTCGACCACGTGCGTGGCGCCCTTCTGCGGGCTGTCGTAGCGGTAGGTGACCTCCGTCCAGTCGGACCCGTTCTGCCGCTCGATGAGCCGGTACCCCGGGAGCTTCTGCGAGATCTCCTCGGCCTGGGACGACGACTCGGCCAGGGAGCTCTCCTTGACCTCGAACAGCATGAGCCTGCTGCTGCCACCGGGGGCCGTGTACGTGACGACCGGCGCCAGCTTGCCCTGCACCTCCTCGCGCACCCAGCCGTCCGGCACGTCCACCGTGTAGCCGACCGAATCCACCGACCTGCTGTAGCCGGGCAACGGCTCCGGGGTCGTGGGCTGCGTCGCCGGGTCGCTGGACTCGCCGGGGCCGGCGTAGGTGTCCGGACTCCCGGAGGTGTACCCGGTGTCCGGGGAAGGAACGCTCTGGGTCGCCGTGACGGTCACCGCCGGGCGCGACGGGTCCGCGCCGGTGTGCCCGGACGAGTCGTCCCTGGTCAGCGCCCACACCGCGCCTCCGACGCCGCCCGCGAGGACGGCGACGGCCACGATCACCACCAGCAGCCGGCGCGAGTCCGTGGGGGCCGGCCCCCGGCCGCCGCCGGGACTCCCGCCGGGCCCGGACCACGACGGTGGCGGCAGAGGCGTCTCGGGCGGGCGCGGCGGCCCCGCCTGGGTCGCCGACGCCCACCACTGCTGCTCCGCGTCCGGTGGCACCCCGCCACCGCCGGACCCTGCTCTGCCCTGCCCGCCCGCACCGTCGTCGTCGACCCACCGCTGGCGGTCCTCATCCCACCGTTGCGCCACCTCGTCACCCCGTTCCCACTAGACCGATCCCGCGCCGACCGCTGGGACCTGTCGTTCGGATCAGGCCTGGGCCGCGGGGTCTGGCACGCACACCAGCACTGATCGAGCCCCGTCTCCTGAAACGACCTGATCCAAACGACAGGCCCTATCCGGCCAGCTGCGCGATCACCTGCACCACGGCCGCCGTCGACGCCAGCCCCGCCACGGCCGCGGCGGCGGTCTCCAGGCGCATCCGCAGCCGGCCGAGCCGCGCCGGGTCCGCCTGACCCGATCTCTCGATCTCCCCCTGCACCACGGCCAGTTCGCCGTCGAGCCCGGTCGTGTCGTCGGTCTCCGCGAGCAGCCGCAGATGCTCACGCAATGTGCGGACGGCCTCCAGGAGCGCCACGGTCGTCTCGTCGGCGCCGGCCGCGGGCGGCGCCTCGTGATAGTTCGCGGTGCCGTGGTCGCCGAAGTTCACCGCACTGCGCGTGATCCGGTCGACCCGCCCGCCCGAGCCCTCAGTCATCCCTGTTCCCCTCGTTGTACGACGCGCCCCCACTGCCCATGGAGACGGCGCTCTTGCTGATCCGGCCCACCGCGGTGCCACCGCTCATCTGCCCGATGAACTGGCCGCCCGCGGCCACGTTGAAGATGTTCTGCTCGAAGCTGCCCGTCTCGCAGCCGCTGCGCCGCAGCGCCTCACGCACCCCGCTCGCGATGCGGTCCTCGACCGTCTTGATGTAACGACTGACGTCCATCTCCTGGAACAGCGACAGCCGGTCGGTGCTGCCCATCTCCCGCACGGACACCAACGGGGCGTCCGGTGGGGCCTGTTCGGGCCGGGCCAGCCAGGTGCGCAGGCACTGGGCGAGAGTGCGCAGCATGGAGAACCCGGCCACCACACCCGTCGACGGGGCGGACAGCACCGTCCGCAGCACCTCGCGCCCCGTCGCGCCTTCGCCGGAGGCCGCGATGAAGTCGACGCGCCGGTACTCCTCGAAGATCGGCCCCAGCACGTGCGGTACGACTTCCAGGACCAGCATCCCGCCCTGCGTGTGGACGCGGACCAGCACCGAGACCACGACCTGCTCGTCCCAGGCACCGACCCTGACGCGCAGGAAGTGACGGCGCGCCTCGCCGCCCTCGTCCACCGCCCCGTCCAGGTGCAGCCGGGCCGACGACGGCTCGTACACACCCTGGTTGCGGCCCACGCCGTACGGCAGGTAGACGAACTCCTCGACCTCCAGGTCCTTGAGCCGGTCCCGGCTGGTGCGCGCGGCGGACTCCCGCAGCGCCTCCAGCTTCGGTACGACCAGATCGAGGATCTGCCGGTTGGTCAACTGCACCGGCGGCCGGTGCCCGTTCGCCGAACCGTCGCCTGTCTGCTCGGGCAGCTTGCCGTTCAGACCGTCGAACGGCTTCTTGGCGGGGGTGATCTCCATCGCGAACGACCAGGGCTCGTACGGCTTTCCCGCACCGACGAACGGCCGGTGGGCGTCGTAGAGCGCCACGGACGCGTGCTGCTCCCAGGTGACGGCCCGCGCGACCCGGAGCTGACGCTCGCTGCCCATGGGCAGTGCCACGGACGTACGGGCGAAGGCGTCCCGGGAGAGTTCGACGCTCATGACCGCGGCCACCTGGGAGCGGTGGGCACCGATCACGAAGGTGAGCAGGAGCGGGAAGATCACCAGAAAGGGGTCGTGCAGCAACTGGGTGAGGGCGTAGACCCAGTAGGCGAGCTCCGCGGCGCGCGCCATGAAGGTGAGCCCCCAGGCGGTCGCCCTGCGTGGCAGACGCAGCCGGGCGGACTCGTCCCGGCTCGCGGCGTACATGCTCATGCCCCACCCGGACGCGGCCCGCGCGGACCACAGCAGAAAGCAGACGGCGGCGTAGAAGAACACCGCGAGGGCGCCGAACGCCTCCGCGAAGCCCTGGGCTCCCGCGTCCGCGACGCCGGTGGCGGCCCGGACCATCTCCACCAGGAAGAACACGATCCAGATGGCCAGCAGCCCGAGCCCGGTCAGGGCCTCCCTGCGGCGCGCCCGCAGCGCGTGCGCGAGCACGGCGACGACGTCGACACCGAGGGACGGCGCCGCGGGCCGCTCCTCGTGCCCTATGAGTTCGTCGATGACCCGTGCCCGGAACACGGTGTCCAGATGCACTCCGGCACACAACAGCCGTGTCGCCTCGCTGTGTGCGTACCGTCTCTCCGATTCCGTCACTGGGACCACCCCCGTGTGTCTCCCCCGGCCGCGCCCCAGCTCTCTTGAGCAGCCCTGCGCTCCCCTACCGGACCGTACGTCACGACGATAGCGAGAGTTACTCCCCGTGCACCCCCGCATACAGCGAGAAAGCACGTACGTTCGATGCGTACTTTCTGTACGCATGCGTCGGCCCCGCCCGGGACACTTCCCGGACGGGGCCGATGAGTTGCGAGTGACTCAGGTGAGTCGGGTACGTCAGATCAGACCGAGACCGCGGACCGCGTCGCGCTCCTCCTCGAGCTCCTTGACGGAGGCGTCGATACGGGCGCGGGAGAACTCATTGATGTCCAGGCCCTGGACGATCTCGTACTGCCCGTCCTTGGTGGTGACGGGGAAGGAGGAGATGATCCCCTCGGGCACGCCGTAGGAACCGTCCGACGGGATACCCATGGAGGTCCAGTCACCGTCGGCGGTGCCGTTGACCCAGGTGTACACGTGGTCGATGGCGGCGTTGGCGGCGGAGGCGGCGGAGGACGCGCCACGGGCCTCGATGATCGCGGCACCGCGCTTGGCGACGGTCGGGATGAAGTCCTCGGCGAGCCACTTCTCGTCGTTCACGACCTCGGCGGCGTTCTTGCCGGCGACCGTGGCGTGGAAGATGTCCGGGTACTGGGTGGCGGAGTGGTTGCCCCAGATGGTCAGGCGCTTGATGTCCGCGACCGTGGAGCCGGTCTTCTTCGCGAGCTGGGTCAGCGCACGGTTGTGGTCCAGGCGGGTCATCGCGGTGAAGCGCTCGGCCGGTACGTCCGGGGCGGCGGCCTGGGCGATGAGGGCGTTGGTGTTGGCCGGGTTGCCCACGACGAGGACCTTGATGTCGTCCGCGGCGTTGTCGTTGATGGCCTTGCCCTGCGGCTTGAAGATGCCACCGTTGGCGGAGAGCAGGTCACCGCGCTCCATGCCCTTGGTACGGGGGCGGGCGCCGACGAGCAGACCGACGTTGGTGCCGTCGAAGGCGACGTTCGGGTCGTCAGTGATGTCGATGCCCGCGAGCAGCGGGAAGGCGCAGTCGTCGAGCTCCATCGCGGTGCCCTCGGCGGCCTTCAGCGCCGGCGTGATCTCCAGGAGGCGCAGCTTGACCGGCACGTCCGCGCCGAGCAGCTGGCCGGAGGCGATGCGGAAGAGCAGGGCGTAACCGATCTGGCCGGCCGCGCCGGTGACGGTGACGTTCACGGGAGTGCGGGTCATGGCGTTCTCCGTATGACAGCAGGCGGTGGGGCGTCCCTGCCCCGGGGTGCAGGATCGTCCCCTGCGTCCACCGCAATGATCGATCAAAGGAACCGATGATCGATCTCTCGGCGTCAAGAGAGATCCGCCGTCAGGCTATCGCGCATCCAGGATCCCGGACGGCCGGGTCCCGTGTGGCCCACCCCACAACCCCCCGGCGGGGCGGCCGTCGGTCCGGGAGAGGATGACACGACGGCCGCCGTCGGGGTGACCGGCCGGGGCCGGATCCCGTGGGGGTACGGTGCGCCTGCCCCAGCGGCGCCGGAACATTCCTGGGGGCTCGGATTCGGAGGGTGGGTTCTCCGACTGCGGGTGAGCGGGGGTTGCCCGCGCAGTTCCTCGCGCCCCTGAGGCGGGGCTACGCCCCGAAATTCCGGCCGCCTGTTGTCTTTTGGCCGACGGTTGGTGGGGGCTGGGCGCGCAGTTCCCCGCGCCCCTGAGGGGCGCGGCCCGTCCGACACCTGAGGACGAGGACGGAGACCGATACCCCACCCACCCCGACCACACCGCGCCTTCAACCCGTCCGACACCTGAGGACGAGGACGGAGACCAATGCCCCGCCCACCCGGGCCAGGCCATGTCTTCAGCCCGTCCGGCGTTCGAGGACGAGGGCGTTCAGGCCGATCGGGGGGCTGGGGGCGGAGCCCCCGGGTATGAGACGGGTGGGGGCGGCGGGGGCGAGGGACCGTGTTGTGCGTGCCCACCCGCCCCAGCCAAGTTCCCCGGGCTAATTCACTTCGTGCAGCCCTTCTGGCCCGATTTCAACGTGACGCACGCCTTCGCCTCGGCGGCGTCCTTGACGGCGACCATCGGGGTGTACGCATCGGTGGCATTGTCGACGGTCCCGGTCTGCTTGGCAGCGGTACCGGCCGTCACCTGCACCGAGTCACCGATCACGGCCTGGGTGATGCGGGCCCAGGCCGCGGCACAGGTCTTGCTGTAGCGCACCTCGACGAGGGTGGTACCGACGGTGATGCTGGTGCTGGTCGTCGCCAGTTGCCCACCGCACCCCATGTTCTCCGGGTCCTTGCCCGTGCAACCGGCGCCACTGCACTTCACCCCCGCCGGCAGATCGGGATTGACCGCGGCGGACGTCGAGGGCGTCCTGGGCGCGCTCTGCGCCTTCTTGCTGTCGTCGCCCCCGGTGAAGTACACGACCGCGGCTATCACCACGAGCGCACCCACAACCCCCGCGAGGAACATCGTCAGCCGCCGCTTACGCCGCGCCGCCGCGTCCGCGGATCCCCCCACGGGCGCACCCGACCCACCGGTACCGACAGGCCCGGCCGGACCCACAGAACCGCCCGGACCCGCAGAACCCGCAGAAGCCCCCGGCCCCGCAGAACCCCCCGGTCCCGCAGCCCCCGCCGGAGTCGACGGCCCGTACCGCCCCCCGTCACCGGACGGCGTGGCGACGACCCCCCAGCCCCCGCCACGCGAGCCCCCACCGGACGAAGGTCCACCCGAAGGCCCGCCCGAAGAGGACCCGCCGTACCCGGCACCCCCGCGCGCCCCACCCCCGAGCGACGACGAAGAGCCGTACGACGAGTCCTCCACCTCCGTGGCGGACGGCTGCGGTGGCACCGTCGGCGACACCCCCGCGGGCCCGGCGATCCCGGGCGTGATGCCGGGCGTCGCGGTCGCGCTGCCGCCCTTACGGGCCTGCTTGCCGTTGCTCTTCTTCGCCGGGGGCGCCCCGAACTCCCCGAGCGCGGCGCGCGCCTGGGAGATCCGGATCGCTTCCATGGTCATGTCGTGGCGCATCTCCGAGCGGCTCCACGCACGCTCGGCCAGCTCCCACATGGTCGTCAGATGGATGGGATTGGTCCCGGTCACCTCGGCCAGGGCGACGATCGCGCCCTTGGGCGCGAGGAGCCGACCGTTGAGGTACCGCTCCCAGGACGTCTTGCTGTAGCCCGTACGGTCGGCCACCGCGGCGATGCCCAGCCCGCTCCGGTCGACCAGCCGACGCAGCTGGCTGGCGAACTCCCTGACCTGCGGATCGAGTTCATCCGGCAAGTCCCTCCAACGAGGCATTACTGCTCCCCCCTGCTTCTTTCCCCCCGTACGTGCCTGACTGTTCCCCCGCGTGTTCGGCACCCCTGCGCCGAGTCCCCCCGGCCCCCGACGGTCACCGTTCTGGCTACCCACAGGGATGCGATCGGTCAGGATCTCAGTTCCCGGGATGGGGGCGCACGGGAGCATTCGGGCCCGGGCATGCACCGTTGCACGCCCCGCGGGCTGCGGCCCATTGTCCCATCGACGTCATGGCCGCCAATCGGACCCTCGTCCTCCGCAACAGGACGTCCGGTACCGTCCCGATTGGCCACGCTAACCGGGTTGTTGGGACGGATCAGGGTAAATCCTTGAACTTGTCAAGACATCGACACAACGGGAACACAGGCGCGACCTCACCCGTCACGAGAACGCTCAGCTCACCCGAGGGTGACGGCACCCACGACGGCGGCGAGGAGGAGGACGACGGCGAGCAGGGCCGCGTAGAGGAGGAGGCGGGACGTACGGGACGCGGGGGGCCGCCGGGACGACTCCTCGTCGAGCAGGTCCCACCACGGGAGCGTGGGGTCCTCCTCGTAGCCGTCACGGCCGCGCGCGGCGGGAACGGCGTACGTGGCGGGGACGGCGGCTTCGGCGCCGGGAGCAGGTTCACCGCCGGGTACGGAGACGGGGCCGGGGACGGGACCGCCCACCGGTACTCGTACGGGCGGTACGGGCGGCACGGGCTCGCGCGGCCAGGCCCGCACCGCCAGTTCCCAGCGCACCCCGAAACGTTCGGTCTCCTCGCCCGCGACACCCGCGACCCGGCACAGGGCGACGACCGCCTGGCGGGGCGGCGGCTGGCTCGCGTTGAGGTAGCGCTGCCAGGAGGACTTGCTGTACGCGGTACGCGTGCCCAGCGCGACCAGGCTCATCCCGGTGCGGTCCTTGAGCAGCCGCAACTGCTCGACGAAGTGCCGTACCTCCGCAGGAAGCTCCTCCGGCAGCGGCTGCCAGGCACCCATCGCTCACCCACCTCCCGCAGCGCTTCCCAGGCGCTCCCGTGTCGTTCCCCGTGAGCGATTGACGACGCCGGACGGTGGACGGTTCCCGTCACGCGACGCGGACACCGTGGCGGAATGGTCACTTCCGTGCCACAGGGAACTGACGGCTGTTGAACAGGCGGTGCCTGTGCAGAAGGGTTGACCCGGGCGGTCCGGCCGCCCGGCCGCGGCCCGTCCTTACTCGGGGGAGGGGACGGGCCGCGCCCTGCTTCAGGGCATGCGCGGGGGTCTCAGCGGACGGTGAAGTGCAGCGTGTCGTCCAGGAACGGGATGACCAGCCACGGGTTGGGCTGTGCCATCAGCGAGAGCAGCACGATGGCGACGCCCAGCACTCCGTACGTGAGCATGTCCGTGAAGCGGGAGCGGACCGCGAGCATGCCCACGTCGGGCAGCATCCAGCGCATCACGGCGCCGGCCAGCAGCGCGGCGCCGATCAGGACCGTGCCGAGCCGGAACACGTCGAGGGCGGTCAGCAGCAGGCCGAGTCCGACGGACGACAGCACGGCGAGGATCGGCCACTGGCGGGCCGGGGCCGGGGCGTCGCCGCCCGCCGCCCGGCCGCCGCCCTCGGGCCGCGCGGTGTCCCGCGTGAACAGGGGGAAGCGCCGTGTGGTGCGGCGCGGCTTCCCCTCGGCGTCGGGCGCGCTCACGGCGTCGAGCGCACCCGGCTCGCCCTCGGGGCCCTCCGCCTCCCGCACACCCGCCACACCGTTCACGGACCCCGCCTTCCCCGAACCGGCCTCACCGTTCACGGACCCCGCCTTCCGCACGACGGACTCACCGTTCACGGACCCCGCCTTCCGCACGACGGACTCACCGTTCACGGACCCCGCCTTCCGCACGACGGACTCACCCTTCACCGCCCTCGCCCTCCGCACGGCCGACCCGCCGTTCGCGGACGCGTCCTCCCGTACGGCCGACTCGGCGTCGGGGTCGGTGTCGCGGGCCGCGGCGTCCTCGGGCCCGCCGTCAGCCGACACTGCGCTCCGCCGCTTCCACCACGTTGACGAGCAGCTGGGCGCGGGTCATCGGGCCCACGCCGCCGGGGTTCGGGGAGATCCACGCGGCAACCTCGGCGACGTCCGGGTGGACGTCTCCGACGATCTTGCCCTCGGCGCTGCGCGAGACACCGACGTCGAGGACGGCGGCGCCCGGCTTCACGTCCTCGGCGCGGATGAGGTGGGCGGATCCGGCCGCGGCGACGATGATGTCGGCGCGCTTCAGGTGCGCGGAGAGATCACGGGTGCCGGTGTGACACTGGGTGACCGTGGCGTTCTCGCTGCGCCGCGTCAGCAGCAGCGGCATCGGACGCCCGATGGTCACCCCGCGGCCGACGACCACGACCTCGGCGCCCTTGATCTCCACGCCGTAGCGGCGCAGCAGGGTGAGGACGCCGTTGGGGGTGCACGGCAGCGGGGCCGGCTCGTTGAGGACCAGCCGCCCGAGGTTCATCGGGTGCAGGCCGTCGGCGTCCTTGTCCGGGTCCATCAGTTCGAGGATGCGGTTCTCGTCGATGCCCTTGGGGAGCGGGAGCTGGACGATGTAGCCGGTGCAGGTGGGGTCTTCGTTGAGTTCGCGCACCACCGCCTCGATCTCCTCCTGCGTGGCGGTCGCGGGCAGTTCACGCTGGATGGAAGCGATACCGACCTGGGCGCAGTCGCGGTGCTTGCCCGCGACGTACTTCTGGCTGCCGGGGTCGTCGCCGACCAGGACGGTCCCCAGGCCGGGCGTGACGCCCTTCTCCTTGAGGGCCGCCACGCGGGCGGTCAGATCGGACTTGATCGCGGCTGCGGTGGCCTTGCCATCGAGAATCTGGGCGGTCATGGCCCCATCCTCGCGGATGACCCGCTCCCGGTTCCAATCCGGGCGCTCCTTTCCCTCCGCCACCAGCCGCGATCAGCCGTGATCAGCGATGTTGCGCTTGCACAACACCTGCACAACACAATCGGAAGGGCCCTGGACAAATAAGTAAGGCATTTAGAACGATGAACATCACAGTGCCGCGGACAGTACCGGGGGGACGGACCGCTCTGTAGAACTCTCCTCCGCACCTTGCCGCGCGTCCCCGCACCAGGCAACGGAGGAAAACCCGCCATGAGTTTCGGCGACCCGAACAACCCCTACGGTCCCCCGCAGGGCCAGCCGGCCGGCTACCCGCCCCAGGGCCAGCCCGGCTACGGCTACCCCCAGGGCGCCCCGCAGCAGCCCGGTTACGGCTACCCGCAGGCCCCGCAGCTCGGCCAGCAGCCGTACGGCGGCTACCCCGGCGGCCCGATGGAGATGCCCGGCACGGTCAAGGCCGCGCGCGTGATGCTGTTCGTCATCGGCGGTCTCCAGGTGCTCGGCGCCATCCTGATCGCGATCTCGGCGCTCGCCGTCTCCGCCGCGAAGAACAACGCGGACCTCAAGAACGACGTCCAGTTCCAGCAGCTCGCGGACTACTCGGCCGGTGTCCTGTGGGGCATCACGGTCGCGGTCCTGGCGTGGGGCGTCTTCGCGATCTGGCTCGGCGTCAAGTGCGCGAACGGCGGCAGCGGCGTCCGCATCGCCGCACTGGTGTTCGGCATCCTCACCGCGGTCCTCGGTATCTACCCGTTCATCGTCATCGGACTGGTGCACACCGTGCTCGCCATCCTCATCGCGGTGTTCGTCGGCAAGGCGGACGGCGCCGCCTGGTTCGACCGTCCGAAGTACTCGGTCTGAGGCCACCGGCGGCACGGCCGCCACGAGGCCGACTTCCAGGCCGACTTCCAGGCCGACTTCCGGCCATGTGAGGTAGAGGCCGTTGGCTGGGCGACCTGGGCGGTGCGGCCCCACCGGCGTACCCCTAGGGGTACAGAGAGCGCAAAGAAGTGCGGCGGTGGCTTCCGGCCCTCCCCCGAGGGGGCCGGAAGCCACCGCCGCGCACGTGCGCCAGGGCTCAGCCGCAGTTACCGGTGATCCACTGGTGGGACCGCACCTTGTACGTACCGGCGAGGTTGCCGCCCTGCTGCTGCCGGGTGCAGCCGATCCGGCTGTTGTAGTTGGTGTTCGCGTAGAAGGCGACACCGCTGTACGAGCCGGTGCCGGCGTTCCACACCGACTTCACGTTCGTCGTGGCGGCCCAGGAACACTTGATGGCGCCGCTCTGCCAATCGGGGTCGGCGACGCTCCACGAGCACTTGCTGCCGGTGAAGTTGAAGCCGGTCCAGAAGCAGACGTCACCCGACGCGCAGTCCACGGCGGCGGCCGAGGCGGGCGCCGCCGACGCGGAGGCGGGCAGGGCCAGCGTCGTGGCGGCCGCCGCGCTGACGGCGAGGGTCGCGAGCAGCGGGGAGAGGCGGCGCGGACGACGTACGGAAAGGTTCATGGGTCTGTTTCTCCTTGCGATGCGGCTGCTGGTGATCGGACAGCCAGAAGGTGGCAACGCGTGTCCCGGCCGGGCAAGGAGACCGGGCGGGCTGGGACGCCGGGACGGCCGGACGCCCGCTACTTGGCGCGTTCTCTAACCCTTGGGACGGCCGTGGGACGGCTACTGTGTCCAGCCATTGCAACGTCTGACCAGCGTGCCGTAAGTGCCAGGGGGGAACAGCGATGCCCGCGTGCCCGGAAACCGAACGGTTCGCCGCGTTGTTGCGTTCGCTGAAGAACCGGTCAGGTCTGAGTTACGAGGCCCTCGCCAAGAGGACCGGCACCGCCGGGTCCACACTGCACCGCTACTGCCGCGGCACTTCGGTGCCCCAGGACTACGGAAGCGTGCACCGGTTCGCCACCGCCTGCGGCGCGACCCCGGACGAACTGCGGACGCTGCACCGGCAGTGGGCCCTGGCCGACGCCGCCCGGACGGAGACAGGGACGGGGACGGGGACAGAGTCGGAGGCGGAGGCGGAGGCGGAGACGGGGACGGAGGCCGCAGGGGACGCGGTGGATCCCGCAGATGCCGTTGTCGCCACTGATCTCGTGGACGGTGACGACGGTGACAGTGACGGTGACAAGGAGTCGGCGGCGGTGGAGGTCGGGCCCGTTCCGCCGGCCCGTCAGGGCCGTTTCCGTCTTGACCAGTTCCGGCAGGGGCGGTTCCGCGTCGTCGTGATCGGGGCCGTGGTCCTGACGCTCGGTGTCTCCGCCTGGGCCCTGACGACCGATCACCCGTCATCCGGCAGCGGCGGCGGCTCCGCGGCGGACGGCCGTCTGCTCTTCTCGGCCGCCTGTCAGCCCGTGGTGGCCATGGGCCAGCACGACGCGTGCGTGGGCGAGGTACAACGGCTGCTGCACGCCAAGGGCGCGGACATCGACGTCGACTCGGACTTCGGCCCGCAGACGTTGCGCCGGGTCACCGCCTTCCAGGTGTTCACCGGTCTCCAGCCCAACGGAGTCGTCGGGGACGCCACCAAGAAGGCGCTCTACACCTCGAACGTACGCATGACCGTCTGGCCGCCGGCGAAGGTACGGGCGCACATCCGCGCGGTCTTCACCGACGCACCCGACGCGGCGGTCGCCATCGCGGACTGCCAGTCGTTCCTCGACCCGCTGCACATCCTGCCCAACACCAACGGCACCCGTAACTGGGGTCTGTTCCAGATCTCCGACCTGCGCCTGCGCGAGCTGGGCGGGACCCCACGTCAGGCGCTGGACCCGGAGTGGAACATCAGGGCGGCCCAACGCCTGTGGAGCAAGAAGCGCGACTTCCACGACTGGCCGAACTGCGAACGCGCGGTCAAGGGCGCCGCCACCACCGCGCCCGCACGGTAGCGGCGGCCCACCGGAACCCCGGTGGACCGCCGCGCACGCACCGACCCGCCGCGGATCAGTGGAAGAAGTGCCGCGTCCCCGTGAAGTACATGGTGATGCCCGCCTTCTTCGCGGCCTCGACCACCAGCTCGTCACGGACCGAACCGCCGGGCTGGACCACGGCCCTGACGCCCGCCTCGGCGAGGATCTCCAGACCGTCCGGGAACGGGAAGAACGCGTCCGAGGCCGCGTACGACCCGCGGGCCCGCTCGGCGCCCGCCCGCTCGACCGCGAGCTTCGCGGAGTCGACGCGGTTGACCTGGCCCATGCCGACGCCGACCGAGGCGCCGTCCTTGGCGAGCAGGATCGCGTTGGACTTCACCGCGCGGCAGGCCCGCCAGGCGAAGGCCAGCTCGTCGAGCTCGCCCTCGTTCAGGGCGTCGCCGGTCGCCAGGGTCCAGCTCGCCGGGTTGTCGCCGTCGGCCTGGAGGCGGTCGGTGACCTGGAGCAGCGCGCCGCCGTCGATCGGCTTGAGCTCGGCCGGGTTCGCGGGCGCACGGTGGGCGCGCAGCACGCGGATGTTCTTCTTCTTGGTGAGGGCTTCGAGGGCGCCGTCCTCGTACTCGGGCGCCACGATGACCTCGGTGAAGATCTCGGCGACCTGCTCCGCCATCTCCTTCGTCACCGGCCGGTTGACCGCGATCACCCCGCCGAACGCGGACAGCGGGTCACAGGCGTGCGCCTTGCGGTGCGCCTCGGCGACGTTCGAGGCGATCGCGATGCCGCACGGGTTGGCGTGCTTGATGATCGCGACGCAGGGGTCCTCGTGGTCGTACGCGGCACGGCGCGCGGCGTCCGTGTCCGTGTAGTTGTTGTACGACATCTCCTTGCCGTGCAGCTGCTCGGCCTCCGCGAGACCGCCGGTGCCCGAGGTGTAGAGGGCGGCGGGCTGGTGCGGGTTCTCGCCGTAGCGGAGAGTGTGCGCGCGCTCCCAGGTGGCGCCGAGGAAGTCGGGGAACCGGGAGGCGTCGACGGGGGCGTACTCGGAGGCGAACCAGGAGGCGACGGCGACGTCGTACGCGGCCGTGTGCTGGAAGGCCTCGGCCGCGAGCCGCTTGCGGGTCTTGAGGTCGAAGCCGCCGGTCTTCACGGCGGCGAGGACGTCGCCGTACCGGTCGGGGCTGGTGACGACGGCCACGGACGGGTGGTTCTTGGCGGCGGCTCGGACCATCGAAGGCCCGCCGATGTCGATCTGCTCGACGCACTCGTCGGGCGTCGCGCCCGAGGCGACGGTCTCGCGGAAGGGGTAGAGGTTGACGACGACGAGGTCGAACGGCTTGACGCCCAGCTCTTCCAGCTGCCGCTGGTGGTCGGGCAGACGCAGGTCGGCGAGGATGCCGGCGTGGACCTTGGGGTGCAGGGTCTTGACGCGGCCGTCGAGGCACTCGGGGAAGCCGGTCAGGTCCTCGACCTTGACGACGGGGACCCCGGCCGCGGCGATCTTGGCGGCGGTGGAGCCGGTGGAGACGAGCTCGACACCGGCCTCGTGGAGCCCGCGGGCAAGCTCTTCGAGCCCGGTCTTGTCGTAGACGCTGACGAGCGCGCGCCGGATGACCCGCTTGGTGCCCTCGGTGCTCTCGGCCGTGACTGTGCTGTCGGCGGTCACTGGATAACTACCTTTCGTCCCTCAATGCGATAGCCGTTGCGGGCGAGCCGCCCCACGACATCGACGAGCAGTCTTCGCTCGACTTCCTTGATGCGCTCGTGCAGAGCGCTCTCGTCGTCCTCGTCCCGGACCTCCACCACGCCCTGAGCGATGATCGGTCCGGTGTCGACGCCGTCGTCGACGAAGTGGACGGTGCAGCCGGTGACCTTCGCGCCGTACGCGAGCGCGTCGCGTACGCCGTGGGCCCCCGGGAAACTCGGCAGCAGGGCGGGATGCGTGTTGACGAACCGCCCACCGAACCGGGCGAGGAATTCCTTCCCCACGATCTTCATGAACCCCGCGGAGACCACCAGGTCGGGCTCGTGGTCGGAGACGGCCTCGGCGAGCGCGTGGTCCCACTCGTCCCGGGTGTCGTAGTCCTTGACGCGGCGGACGAAGGCGGGGATCCCGGCCCGCTCGGCCCGGGCGAGCCCTTCGATGCCGTCACGGTCGGCGCCCACGGCCACGATCTCGGCCCCGTAGGCCTCCGGCCCGCCCGCGGCGATGCCGTCGAGCAGTGCCTGCAGATTCGTGCCTGATCCGGAGACCAGCACGACGAGGCGCTTGGTCTTGGCCACGACGGGGCCCTTTCTCGGGGGAGCGTTTGTACGGTCGTACGAATGCTTCGCGCCCCTGGATACGGGGAAGTCTACGAAGCGGCCGACCGTCAGCAACGATACCGGCACACCGGGCGGCCCCCACGGGACGGGGGCGTGGCCGGAAGGTAGCGTCTGCGGTGGATCCTCCCGGGAACACCGTTCAGCACGGGGAACGCCCTGTGCGCTTGGGACGTTGACCTGGGACGGGTAGAACGTTCGGGGTACGAGCCCCGGGGGCGAACGTCCGGGGCGAGGGCCTCGGACGGAAAACCCGGGGCAGGGACTCCACGGATCGGTACCCGGGGTGCGAATCCCGGGTCCTGATCCTGGAAACGAACGCCCGGGGCGCGAGCCCCGGGCAGGACGCTCGGGGTGCGCGTCGCGAGCACGATGCCGTGTGGACACGCCGCCCGCCAGAACCACCAAGGGGAAGACGCACACCTGATGCCGGACCGCAGTCTCCGACTCCCTCCGCTCCTGCTGCGCGAGCGGCGCCCTTCGCCTACCCCGCCGCGGGAGAGCGGGGACACGCCCGCGGGGGCGAACGGTTCCGCGGGCGGACGCGGCCCGGACACAGACTCCGGCTCCGGCTCCGGCTCCGGCTCCGGCTCCGAGGACAATCCCTTCGCTCCGCCGCCGGAGGGCACGCCCGACCGCCCCTGGCAGCCTCGACGTCCCGCGTCCGGCCAGAGCCCGAACGAGAACGACGGTTCCGCCCCCGGACAGTCCCCTTGGGGCAGTCAGTGGAGCGACCGGCAGCCTGGGCGTTCGTCCGGCGGCGGTTTCGGCGACCGTCCCGGGGCTCCGCAGGGTCAGGGCGGCCCGGAAGGTCCCGGCGGTGGGCCGGGCGCCGGAATGCGCTGGGACCCGACGGACCCCGCCCAGCGCCGCGCGCGCTACGCGCTGCTCTCCGGAATGTGGGCGTTCTTCTTCGCCCTGTTCAGCTGGCCGTACGTGGCACTGCTGCTCGGTGCGCTCGCCCTGTACTGGGGCGGCAGTGCCCTGCGCGCCAAGCCCCGCACGCCGGACCCGGACACCCCGGCCCCCGAAGCGAACACCCGCCCCCAGACGACCGCCGCGGTGAGCGGCCTCGTCACCGCGTCCCTGGCCATCGTCATGGTCGCCGCGACCTTCACCGCGCAGCTCGTGTACAGCGACTACTACTCCTGCACGAACGACGCCCTCACCAACGCCGCCAAACAGTCCTGCAACGACCTCCTCCCGAAGGACCTGAGGGGCGTCTTGGGAACGCACAGCTAGCTCGAATTGGGAACGCACAGCTAGCTCGAACGCGCCCCCGTCAGGGGCGCGGGAAACTGCGCGCCCAGCCCCCACCATCCGCGGCAAACGCCACCACAGCCCAGGGGCGCAGCCCCGGACGGGGTCTGGGGCTGCGCCCCAGAGGACGGGAATGGGTAGGGGCGGCGGGGGCGAGGAAACCGAGGGCTCCTCACTCACCCTGTTCAGGCGGCGCCGCCAAGGACGTCGCCTCCCCACCATCGGAGGGCAACAAGTCGTACGGCTCCAAGCTCGGATCCGAAGCCGGCCCGGAGGCCGGGGCAGGGGCAAGGACAGGGGCAGGGACAGGGGCCGAAGTCGCCCCCACCGACGGAGTCACCCCCACCTGACCTCCGTCCCCCCGCGACCGCCCCGCCCAGAACCCCCACGAGAACCACAACCGGCACGACCCCCACGAGAACCACGAGGGCCGAGAGAGCCACGTAGGCCAAGAAACCCCCCGCCGCCGAAGCTTCCACCCCCACAACCCCACCCCCACGGGAACCCCCACCCCCACCGTCCAAACCACCACCGCTCCCCCCACCTGCCACCACACCGGCCCGAAGTGAGCCAACGCCGCCACCCCCAACGGCCCACCCGCCACCCCGGCAAGCACCGCCATCACCAGCCCGCACATCACGGCCGCGACCCCCACCCCCACCACGACCCGCCCCCACGACCAGGCCTCACGCCCCTCCCCCGGCGCCCCCGCGGTCACCAGGAACCACGCCACCGTCACCCCCGCCGCCACCGGCACCCCCATCCCCACCTCACTCCACACCGCCCCCGACACCGGCACCGGCACCGGCACCGGCACCGCCGCCAGCAGCGGAAACGCCGGCAGCAACGGCCCCGGCCCCGCCGCGGACAACGGCCCCACGACATGCCCGGCCCCCAGCACGAACCCGGGCCCGAGCCCGTACGCGGCCCCCCACACCGCCGCGTTCGGCACGAGCGCCAGACAGAGCAGCAGTACCGCGAACCGCCCCGACCACACCTCGGTGAGCTGCGCGAACGAGTCCCGGGCGGGTTCGCCGTGCCACACCAGCGACGCCGCCACCAAGAGCGAGCCACCCCCGACGAGCACCGCCGCCCCGGCCCCGGCCGCCCGCGCCGAGGCCGCGAAGAATTCGGGCGAGCAACGGCGTCGACCGGCGGGCACCACGGCGAGCAACCGCCGGACCCGCGCGGGCACGGGGAAGTCGGCGCGACCGTACGCCGCCCACACCCCCACGGCCGCCGCACTCCCGGCGAGCAACGGCAGGCATCCGGCGGTCCACACCCACGACGGCCGCAACTCCCCGCCCGAGCAGTACAGCGCGGCCGCAAGTCCGACCGTCAGATAGCCCCCGACGACCCCCGTCCACACCGTGCCCGGCTCCGCCCCGGCCTCGGCGTCCGCCACACCGCGCGCCGCCCGGTACAGCAGCCACACGGGCAGGACGACCAGCAGCAGCGGTGTCACACCCACCGGCATCGGCAGGCCGGACAGGGTCTCGGTGCGGATCAGCTCCACGCCGTGCGCGAGCAGCCACAACGCGGCGGCCACGTGCAGCGATCCACTCGGCCCGCTGTCCGGATAGGGCGAGCTGATCCACAGCATCATGACGAGGACGGCGAACGAGCCGAGTCCGAGCCCCGCCGCGAGGGCGCCACCCAGGAGGCTGGCGCCCAGTCCGGGTGAACGGTGACGCATCCGGGTGAGCAGGGGCGACAACGACAGTCTGCGGGCGGTCATTTGGGTCACGTCCGCCATGCTCCCAACGACACGCGCTTTCTCCTCGTAACAGGCGAACCTTGGATGTGTCGCTCAATATGCAGCTATGTACCTTTTCGTACTAAGGGGCACCCTATGGGGTCCGACATGACACGCACCCCTGAGACCCCGCTGCCCTCCCCCAAGGAGCGCCGCCGCCTGCGCGAGGCCCAGTCGCTGAGCCAGGCCGACATCGCGGCCGCGGTGGGCGTCACCCGTGCGACGGTGCACTCGTGGGAGAACGGCCGTACGACGCCGAGCGGCAGTAGACGGGACGCGTACGCACGGCTGCTGACGGGCACTGAGGAGGTGACCACCCATCAGGAGAACCCGGCTCCCGCGCTCGTCGGCGCCGCCACCGGCCCCGTACAAGCGTCCCCCGACCACGCCGAAACCACCCCCGAGCCGCCCTCCGAAACCCCACCCGCCTCCGAACTCGCGCTCGAACCCAAACCGGAACTCGCCCCCGAAGCCGAACTCGAACCCCTTTCGGCTCCCCTGACGCCCGATCAGGCCTTCGACGCCCTCTACGCGTTCTGCGCCCCCGCCCTCGTACGGCAGACCTACCTGCTCACCGGGCGGCGTGAACTGGCCCGCGAGTCGGTGGAGCGCGCCTTCCAGCTGGCCTGGCACCGCTGGCCCGAGGTGGCCATGGACCGCGATCCGGCGGGGTGGGTGCGGGCGACGGCGCACGAGTTCGCGCTCTCGCCCTGGCACAGACTGCGCCCCCGGCACCGCGACCCGGAGCCGCCGCCCACCGCCCCCGCGGACCGCGCGCTGCTCGACGTACTCCTGCAGCTGCCGCCCGTGTACCGGCGGACCCTGCTGCTCTACGACGGGGTCGGGCTCGATCTGCCGGAGACCGCGGCCGAGACGGAGGCGAGCACGCCCGCGGCGGCCAACCGGCTGCTGCACGCGCGCGAGGCCGTGGCCAAGCGGCTGCCGGAGCTGGCGGAGCCGAAGGAGCTGCACCGGCGACTCGCCGAGGTCGCCTCCGCCGAGCGGCTGCGCGCCGCGAAGCCCACCACGGTCCGCTGGGGCGGAGAGCAGCGCGCCCGGCACTGGACCCGCGCCGCCATCGCCTTCACGGTCGTCCTCATCGGCGCCACGACGCTGACGCTCCGTACGGCCCCGGACCACTACGAACCGCCGCTGGCGCCCGGCGCCACGGTGCTCGGGGTGCCGCCCCGGGTCGCGCCCGGGCCGCTGTCCGCGGAGGAGCTGGCCCTGCGCGCCAAGCTCAAGGGGGAGACGGCCAGCGGGCCGGAGCGCCTGGTTCCGGAACCAGGCTGAGCTGGTTCCGGGACCAGGCCGAGCGGGGTACGACGACGGGCTGTGCCAGGTACGACGACGGGCTCGCACCCCCGTGGGGATGCGAGCCCGTTCAGTCTGGAGAAGGTCCAGCCTGGAGAAGGTCAGCCGGCGAGGATCTCGCGGGCCAGCTTCGCCGTCTCGGTCGGCGTCTTGCCGACCTTGACGCCGGCGGCCTCGAGGGCCTCCTTCTTCGCGGCGGCCGTACCGGAGGAGCCGGAGACGATGGCGCCGGCGTGGCCCATGGTCTTGCCCTCGGGCGCGGTGAAGCCGGCGACGTAGCCGACGACCGGCTTCGTCACGTTCTTGGCGATGAAGTCCGCCGCGCGCTCCTCGGCGTCGCCGCCGATCTCACCGATCATGACGATCAGGTCGGTGTCGGGGTCGGCCTCGAACGCGGCGAGCGCGTCGATGTGCGTCGTACCGATGATCGGGTCGCCACCGATGCCGACGGCGGACGAGAAGCCGATGTCACGGAGCTCGTACATCATCTGGTACGTCAGCGTGCCGGACTTCGAGACCAGGCCGATGCGGCCCGGCTTCGTGATGTCGCCCGGGATGATGCCGGCGTTCGACTGGCCCGGGGTGATGAGACCGGGGCAGTTCGGGCCGATGATGCGGGTCTTGTTGCCCTTCGACTTCGCGTACGCCCAGAAGGCGGCGGAGTCGTGGACGGCGATGCCCTCGGTGATGACGACCGCGAGGGGGATCTCCGCGTCGATCGCCTCGACGACGGCGGCCTTGGCGAAGGCCGGCGGCACGAAGAGGACGGAGACGTTGGCGCCCGTCTTCTCCATGGCCTCGGCGACCGTACCGAAGACCGGGATCTCGGTGCCGTCGATGTCGACGGACGTGCCCGCCTTGCGCGGGTTCACGCCACCGACGATGTTCGTGCCGTCGGCCAGCATGAGCTTGGTGTGCTTCATGCCCGTGGCACCGGTCATGCCCTGGACGATGACCTTGCTGTCCTTGTTGAGGAAGATAGCCATGGCGGTTGTTTCCCTCGTCCCTTACTTCGCAGCCGCGAGTTCGGCGGCCTTGTCGGCCGCGCCGTCCATGGTGTCCACGCGCTGGACCAGCGGGTGGTTGGCGTCCGACAGGATCTTGCGGCCCAGCTCGGCGTTGTTGCCGTCCAGACGCACGACCAGCGGCTTGGTGACTTCCTCGCCCTTGTCCTTGAGCAGCTGGAGCGCCTGGACGATGCCGTTGGCGACCTCGTCACAGGCGGTGATGCCACCGAAGACGTTGACGAAGACGGACTTGACGTCCGGGTCGCCGAGGATGATCTCCAGGCCGTTCGCCATGACCGCGGCGGAGGCGCCGCCGCCGATGTCGAGGAAGTTGGCGGGCTTGACGCCGCCGTGGTTCTCACCGGCGTAGGCGACGACGTCGAGGGTGCTCATGACGAGACCCGCGCCGTTGCCGATGATGCCGACCTCGCCGTCGAGCTTGACGTAGTTGAGGTTCTTGGCCTTGGCCGCAGCCTCGAGCGGGTTGGCGGCGGCGTGGTCGACCAGCGCCTCGTGCTCCGGCTGGCGGAACTCGGCGTTCTCGTCCAGCGACACCTTGCCGTCGAGCGCGATGACGCGGCCGTCGGCGACCTTGGCGAGCGGGTTGACCTCGACGAGGAGGGCGTCCTCCTTGATGAAGGTGTCCCACAGCGTCACCAGGATCTCGGCGACCTGCTCGGCGACCTCGGCCGGGAACTTCGCCTGGGCGACGATCTCGCGGGCCTTCTCGATCGAGACGCCCTCGTTGGCGTCGACCGGGACCTTCGCGAGGGCGTCGGGGTTCTCCTCCGCGACGACCTCGATCTCCACGCCGCCCTGGACGGACGCCATGGCGAGGAAGGTGCGGTTGGTGCGGTCGAGGAGGTACGAGACGTAGTACTCCTCGGCGATCTCGGGCGCGGTCTCGGCGATCATCACCTTGTGGACCGTGTGGCCCTTGATGTCCATGCCGAGGATGTCCGTCGCGCGGGCGACGGCCTCGTCCGGGGTGGCGGCGAGCTTGACGCCGCCGGCCTTGCCGCGGCCACCGACCTTCACCTGGGCCTTGACGACGGACTTGCCGCCAAGACGCTCGGTCGCCTCGCGGGCTGCCTCAGGCGTGTCAATGACTTCACCGGCCAGCACCGGTACACCGTGCTTGGCGAAGAGGTCCCTCGCCTGGTACTCGAACAGGTCCACGCGCGTCCGTCCCTATCAGTGATCTCGCGGTTCGTTGGATGCGTGGGCGTGCCGCGAAGGGCAACGTGACGTCCGCTGTCACAAGGGTGGCGCACACGATGTCCGAGCGCGCGGCATGTCCGTCTCGCAGGTTATCGCCGCAGGACGTGGGTCCCTAAATCGCAGGTCACACCTGAGCGGTGATACCTGTCACAGATCTGGCCGGGACAGGGCCTCACCAGGCTGGGGTTTGCCTGGTGAGGCCCCTCGAACAGCCCCTGAGGGGCCCGGGGAGGGTGGTCCTCACCCCAATGGGGACCACCCTCTCCATCCGCGGGGTTTCGGTCGGACACAGCCGACGGATTTCGGCCGTCCGGGACCGTGGCCCCGCGGAGTCGGACAGTGGGTACAGCGGTAGCGCCGTACCGCGGGAGGGGCGGTCAGACGCTGTACGTGCCGCCGTACTGGGCGTGGTGCAGATAGCTCGGCGTGACGGACTCGGCCACGCCCTGGACACCGGTGACCGCGTGTCCCGCGAGCGGGCCGGCCTGGCCGACCACGCCGCCGGCGAACGGCCGCACGTCGTCCACGACGCCCCCCGCGAAGCCGCCGACATTCCCTCGGACGCCGTAGGCCAGACCGGTGGCGCTGCCCTCGACGCCCGCCACGACCGGCCGCACGAGGTCGACGACCGGCTGTACGGCGCCGACGACACCCTGCGCGAAGGGGGCAACCTGGCCGGTGACGCCGTGCGCGAGGGTGCCCGCGTCGGCCACGACCCCGCCCGCGAGCGGCCGCACACCGCCCACCGCTCCGGACGCCAGAGCGCCCGTGTCCCCGACCGCCTGCCCGGCGACCGGGACCACGCCGTGCACGGCGGTGGCGGCGACGGGAGGCAGAACGGAGGCGGCGGTGTCGTCGGCGACCTGCGCGACGGCGTGGTGCACGACCGGGGTGACACCCTGTACGGCGCCGGCCGCGACCGGCGGCAGGGCGGCCGCCGCGGTCTCGTCGACGGAGCTCCGGTCCAGCTGCGGCGCGAAGGCCGAGAGCGGGCCGAAGAGGTAGTCGACCTCGTCCTGCGGGGCCGAGGGGTGGGTGACCGTGGGGGCGGTCTTCTTGGTCTGGTGGGTGACGGCGGTCCGGGCGGTGTCCTCGACCGTGGACACCGTCTTGGCGGCGGTGTCGCCGACCTTGCCGGTCCCCGTGGCGGCGGTGTCCGTTGCGGAGGTGTCCGTGTCGCCCACGGTCGCGTCGGGCAGCGACGCCGACGAAGAGGGCAGCTCATCGGCGCTGGCGACGGCGGAGCCGAGCGCCCACGCGCCGGTGACACCGGCGGCTATGACGAGGGAACGGCGGATGTTCTTGTTCATGTGTACGTCAGATCCTTCGGGTTTCCGAGAGTCCTGGGCTTCCGTCCGGGGACCGGAGAGGGTCCGGACAGGGACCGGAGTGGGTCCGGACAGGGACGGGAGTGGGACCGGAGTGGGACCGGAGTGGGACCGGAGTGGGTCCGGACGGCGGGCAGACCTGTTTCCGCCCCCGCGCGGCAGGTCGACAGCGGGGGAAGGACTGCCCTAGCCGGGGAAGACCGGAATGTCCCGGTGCCTGTCCCGGATCCCGGCCGCGGTCACCGCCGCGGGAACGCCGGGCACGAGCCGCAGCGGCGCCCGGTGGCTCGGAGTGACAGCCTGAGGATCGCCGTGGCGCGGCGTGCCGTTGTCGACGGCAGACTGACCGCCCAGTGCGCCCGTGGGGTCGCCGGGAGGTGCCTGACGGTCGGGCCCCGGCGCCACACCTCGGTGCTCGCCACTCACGGCGACACCGTCGGTGTCCGTACCGAGGCGGGTGGGACCGTGGTACGCCGGGCCGACGGGCCCGGGGTCCGCATGCCGCACCACCGCGTGCGACGACGAGGTCACGGCACCCGCACCCGATTGATGGGGCCCCGAACCGGCGGACGGAACCTGACCCCCCGCACCCTGAAGCGCCGGCGGACCGGGCAGCTCCGGCAGCGAAGGCAGAGAGGACCTGGACGGCAACGAGGGAAGGGGCGGCAGGGACTTCGGCGGAGCCTGGCCCAACTCGCCGGTCACCGTCTCCACGAGATCACCGACCGGCCGTACTACGCTGTCGGCAGCCGGCCGTACGACGTGCCGGACGGTGTCGGTCACCCGGGTGACGGTGCCGCCGACCTGAGCGACGGTGTCCGTGACGTGAGTGACAGCCTGGGCCGCCGAGTGCGCCACCGGGAGCGGAGCAGCCGGTTTCACCACCCGTACCGAAGAACTCGCCGGAACCGTCGGCACCAACCCGTCCGTCCCGTCCGCCGCATGCGCCCGCTCCCCGCAGAGGAGCCCGAGTGCGAACAACCCGGCCACCAGCAGTGCCAGTTGCAGCGCACGTCGCCCGGCCGCCGTGCGCGTCAGGCGCAGAGCGGCACCGGCGAAGGGCAGTTCGGCGGCGGGCGGGGTCAAGACGGGGTGATCCTTCATGCGGCGGGAAGAGGCGTCGATCCTCGCACGGGTCTCCCGAGGTCGCGCAAGCCCCCTGTCGCCACTGCTACCGATGGGTAGTCATGTCCGCTTTCCCACACTCCTCATGCCTCCTCACGCCTCCTCACGCCTCCTCACGCGGTGTCCGGTATCGGGAGCGGGCGCTTCTCGATCGCCGCCGCCATCACGTCGGGAAACAGGTCGGGCGTACAGGCGAACGCCGGTGCGCCCAGCGCCGCGAGCGCCGCCGCGTGCTCACGGTCGTACGCGGGCGCCCCTTCGTCGGACAACGCCAGCAGCGTCACGAACTGCACCCCCGACGCCTTCATCGCCGCGACCCGCTTGAGCATCTCGTCACGTATGCCCCCTTCGTAGAGGTCGCTGATGAGCACGACCACCGTGTCGGCGGGCCGGGTGATCTGCGACTGGCAGTACGCGAGCGCCCTGTTGATGTCCGTACCGCCGCCCAGCTGGGTGCCGAAGAGGACGTCGACCGGGTCGTCGAGCTGGTCGGTCAGATCGACGACGGCCGTGTCGAAGACGACAAGCCGGGTGGCGATGGACCGCATCGACGCGAGAACGGCGCCGAACACGGAGGCATAGACGACGGACGCCGCCATGGATCCCGACTGGTCGACGCAGAGGATGACCTCCTTCTTCACGGACTGCGAGGCACGCCCGTAGCCGATCAGCCGTTCGGGCACGATCGTGCGGTACTCGGGCAGGTAGTGCTTCAGGTTCGCCGCGATCGTGCGGTTCCAGTCGATGTCCTGGTGACGGGGTCTGCTGATGCGCGTACTGCGGTCGAGGGCACCGGTGAGAGTCGCCCGCGTGCGGCTCGCGAGGCGCTTCTCCAGATCCTCTACGACCTTGCGCACGACGGTCCGGGCCGTTTCCTTCGTCGTCTCCGGCATGGCCTTGTTGAGGGAGAGCAGCGTGCCGACCAGGTGCACATCGGCCTCGACCGCTTCCAGCATCTCGGGCTCCAGCAGGAGGGTGGACAGCCCGAGCCGGTCGATGGCGTCCCGCTGCATGACCTGCACGACGGACGAGGGGAAGTACGTCCGGATGTCCCCGAGCCAGCGCGCGACCGACGGCGCCGACGTCCCGAGCCCCGCCGAACGGTCCCGCCCGGACCGCCCCTTGCCGCCCTTCCCGTACAACGCGGTGAGCGCCCCGTCCATCGCCGCGTCCTGCCCCGCGAGCACGCATCCGGTGCCGTCCGCCTCCTCACCCCCGAGCACAAGCCGCCACCGCCGCAGCCGCTCGCCGGCGACTTCGGTGGGTCCGGCGGGTCCGGCCGGCCCGGCCGGCCCGGCCGGCCCGTTCGAGCCGGTTGCTTCCCCAGGTGCCGCTGTCATCGGGCCACCCCCGCAAAGTCGTCGTCGTAGGACTCGTCGAGCCCCAGCAGCAGGCTCAGCACCGGCAGGACCGCGTCGGCGCGCTCGGGGTCGAGGTCGGGGGCGAACCCGGGTATGCCGGACGCGGCGGCCTCGGCGCTCCCCCGCGCCCCCGGGCCGCGCCGGACCAGCTCACCCAGCGTTCTGCGCACTCCTGCCTCGTACGCCGAGAACGTGCGCCGCAGCAGCGGCAGCACATCGGTGAACGCCTCCGCCGGCACCCCGGTCAGCCACGCGTCCACCAGACCGAGCAGCCGCTCGTCGTGCACGAGCAGCATCCCGCCCCCGGAGCCACCGCCGACGAACCCCTCGATCCACGCGGCCGCGTCCCCCGGCTCCGTACCCGGCGACAGCACGAGACCCATGAGCCGCGCGGCCTCGTCCTGCCCCAACTCCCCCTCGTCCAGCAGCAGTCGCACCGCTCGCCCACGGATCACCCCCGGCACGGTGTCCCGCCCGGCCAGCACCCGGAGTACGGAGTGCCAGCGCTCACGCATCCCGCCGGAGGCCGGCGTGCCCGGCTCCCCCAGCAACCCCACCGCGCCGTGCACCGCGTCCACATGGCGTCGCATGTGCTCGGCGGCCTCGGCGTCGAGGGCCGTGCAGGCCGGTGGGAACCCGACGAAGATCCGCTCGGCGAGACCCACGGCGACGTCCGTGAGAGCGTGTGTGTCCGTGCCGCGCACATCGCCGTACCGCAAGGAGCGGACCAGCGCGGGCAGGGCCTGGGCGAGGTGGCCGACATCCGCGTCCAGCGCGGCCCGGTCGGCGAGGACCCGCATCACCACGGGCAGCGCGTCCGGGAGTTCGGCGAGCAGACAGCGCTCGGCCAGTGCCGTGACGTCGGCCAGGGCGTGCGCGGCGACGGCGTCCGCCTCGGCCTTGCCGGTCGCCGCCGACAGCACCGTCGTGCCCCAGACCCCGGCCTCGGCGACCCGCACGGACAGCTCCGGCTCCCAGCGCAGCCGCCAGGTCTCCCGGAAGGTGCCGGTGCTGCCGCGCGAGGCGGTGGGCTCCCCCCACGCGATACCGAGCAGCCGCAGCCGGTGCAGGAGTCTGCTCCGCCCGGCGTCGGTCTCCCCCCGCAGGTCCAGCTCCAACTGCCGCTCCATCGCCTCGGGTTTGAGCCGCAACCGCTTCTGCGCACGCGCGAGGTCGCGCTGCAACGGCACCGCGGGAGCGGCCTGAGGCACCTCGCCCAGCACATCGCCGACCACGAGCCGGTCGTGCACGAACCCCAGCGGCACGTCCGAGCCCTCGCACATCACCGCCCGTACGGCATCGGTGGTCTCGGTCAGCCCGGGCAGTGGGCGACCGCGCATGGCGGCGAGCGTGTCGGCCAGCCGTACCGCCTCGATGACGTGCGCGGACGACACCATCCGGTCCTCGTCGCGCAGCAGCCTCGCCACCTTCGTCATCCAGCGCTCGACGGGACGGTCCGGGGCGGCGAACAGATGCCCGTACCAACCCGGCGAGTCGATGCCCGCGCCGTACCCGCTGACCCGCGACAGCCTCCGGTGCGTCCACGGCACCCACGTCATGTCGGCCTTGGCCCTGGGGAGCCCCTTGAGCAGCGCCCGATCGGCGGCCACGGTCGTCTTCTGCCGCAGCGCGGGCGCGTGCCAGGCCCCGCACACCACGGCCACCTCCTCCCCGAACTCCCGCTGCGCCGCCCGCATCTGGAGCCGCATGTACGCCTCGCGCACCAGGTCCCGGTCGTGTCCCCCGACTCCGTAGGCCTCCCGCAGTGCCCCCATCGCCTCCTCCAGCGCGGTGAACGGCGCGAACGGGTCGGCCCCGCTCCCGGCCCCGCCCCGGTGCTCGACCACGTCCTCCCACCAGCGCTCGGGATCGTCGTAACCGGCCGTCTCCGCGAGGACTGCGAGGGGGTCGATCCGCACGTCCGCGACGACGGATGGGTCGGATACACCGGCCTCCCTCTCCCCCTTCTCTCCTTGCCCCTGCTCCTCCGCCGCCTCCTTCTCCTCTTCCCTCCCCCACGCCAGCGTGTGGGTCGCCGGGAGGTCGATGAAGCGGGCCGGGACCCCGTGCTCCAGGGCCCAACGGATCGCCACCCACTCGGGGGAGAACTCGGCGAGCGGCCAGAAGGCGGAGTGGCCGGGCTCGTCCACGACATGGGCGAGGAGTGCGACGGGAGGACGCATGTCCTTCTCGGCGGCGAGCGGGATGAGCGCGTCCGCCTCCGGGGGTCCCTCGATCAGTACGACCTCGGGCTTCGCCGCCTCCAGCGCGCCCCGCACGGCGCGGGCCGACCCCGGGCCGTGATGCCGCACCCCCAGCAGCAACGGCCCCGCCGTGAAGGCCGTCATACGCTCACCTCCCGGCAGGCCCGGTAGAAGTCCTTCCAGCCGTCCCGCTCGCGGACGACCGCCTCCAGGTACTCCTGCCAGATGACCCGGTCGGCGGCCGGATCGCGGACGACGGCGCCGAGGATGCCGGCCGCCACGTCGGACGCGCGCAGGATGCCGTCGCCGAAGTGGGCGGCGAGGGCCAGGCCGCCTGTGACGACCGAGATCGCCTCGGCGGTGGACAGCGTGCCGCTGGGCGACTTCAGCTTTGTCCGTCCGTCGGCCGTGACCCCGTCGCGCAGCTCGCGGAAGACGGTGACGACACGGCGGATCTCGTCGATGCCCTCGGGCACGGCGGGCAGGTCGAGGGACCGGCCGATCTGGTCCACACGCCGCGAGACGATGTCGACCTCGGCGTCCGCGCTCTCCGGCAGGGGCAGCACCACCGTGTTGAAGCGGCGGCGCAGGGCGCTGGACAGCTCGTTCACCCCGCGGTCGCGGTCGTTGGCGGTGGCGATCAGGTTGAAGCCGCGGACGGCCTGCACCTCCTGGCCCAACTCCGGTATCGGCAGGACCTTTTCCGACAGGATCGTGATCAGCGTGTCCTGTACGTCCGCCGGGATACGGGTCAGCTCCTCCACTCGGGCCGTCATGCCCTCTGCCATGGCGCGCATGACCGGGCTCGGCACGAGCGCGTCCCGGCTGGGGCCGTGGGCCAGCAGCTGCGCGTAGTTCCAGCCGTACCGGATCGCCTCCTCCGGTGTGCCGGCCGTGCCCTGCACCAGCAGGGTCGAGTCGCCGCTGACCGCCGCGGCCAGGTGCTCGGACACCCAGGTCTTCGCGGTGCCGGGCACGCCGAGCAGGAGCAGGGCGCGGTCGGTGGCGAGCGTGGTGACGGCGACCTCGACGATGCGGCGCGGTCCCACGTACTTCGGTGTGATCACCGTGCCGTCCGGCAGCGTGCCGCCCAGCAGATAGGTCGCCACCGCCCATGGCGACAGCCGCCAGCGGGCGGGCCGCGACCGGTCGTCCTGCGCGGCCAGCACGGCGAGTTCGGCGGCGAAGGCGTGCTCGGCATGGGGTCGCAGCGCCTCGCCCGCGCTCTCGCGCACGCTTGCGCTCACACCTTCGCCCAGGCCCTCGCTCACGGGCGGACGGACGGTCGTCGGTTCAACGGACTCAACGGGCACAGACATGGCTCGCTCCCCCTCCGGCTCGGCCGGTTCGGATCTGGTTCCACCGTGCACCACGCCACTGACAATGCGCTCTGACCTGCACAAATGCTCTCGCGAAGGTCGATTGTCAGTGGCGGGACCTACCTTCGATGACATGACTCAGCAGGGGGTGCGCTGGACGGCGGATCAGGTGCTGGCACTGGCGCCTGATGCCGCGTCACGTACGGCCGGCAGCAAGCTCGGCGCGGCCGGGCCGTGGTCGGAGGCAGGCAGTTCTGACGAGGGGACGGTATGGGGACTGTGCAGGGGAAGCGGCAGCAGGCCTTATCAGACGGTCATCGACATCGCGGACTCCACCGGGCCCGCGTACAAGTGCAGTTGCCCGAGCCGGAAGTTCCCGTGCAAGCACGCGCTGGGACTGCTGCTGCTCTGGGCGGGCGAGGACGGTTCGGTGTCGCGGGGGCCGGCGCCGCACTGGGCGGAGCAGTGGATAGAGGAGAGACGAGAGCGAGCGGGGGAGAAGGGGACGACGGGCGGGGCATCTGGGACGGCGTCACCGGGCGATCCGGAGGCGGCGCGGCGCAGGGCGCAGCGGCGGGCCGAGCGGATCACCGCGGGGGCGGCGGAGCTGGAGCAGCGGTTGGCGGACCTGCTGCGGGGCGGCCTCGCGTCGGCCGAGCAGGCGGGGTACGGGATGTGGGAGGAGACAGCGGCCCGCATGGTCGACGCGCAGGCGCCCGGACTGGCCGCGCGGGTCAGGGAGTTGGGGGCGATTCCCTCCTCCGGACCCGGCTGGCCGGTGCGGCTGCTGGAGGAATGCGCGCTGCTCCATCTCCTCGACCAGGGCTGGCTGCGCCGTGAGCGGCTGCCGGACGATCTGGCCGCGACGGTTCGCTCGCGGGTGGGGCTGCCCGGTTCTGCGGACGGCCCGCCGGTGCGGGACCGCTGGCTGGTCCTCGCCCAGCACGACACGGCGGACACCCGGCTCACGACCCGCAGGATCTGGCTCTACGGCGCGGAGACCGACCGCACCGTGCTGCTCCTCTCCTATGGGGCCGCCGGCCGCGCGCCGGAGCTGACGCTGCCGGTGGGGCTGGCCTTCGAGGCGGAGGTGTCCGCGTATCCGGGCGCCGGACAGCTCCGAGCGGCCCTGGGCGAGCGGTTCACACCGCCCGCCCCCGCGCGGACACGACCGCCGGGGCTGACCACTCCGCAGGCGGCGGCCCGCTTCGGCGAGGCCCTGCGGGCTGACCCCTGGCTCGACTCCCAGCCGGTCACGCTGGCCCGGGTGATACCCACCCCCGTCGACGACACCTGGCAACTGGCGGACGCCGAGGGCGACTTCGGACTTCCGATCGCCCCTTCCCTTCTCTCCCGACCCGGCCTGTGGCGCCTCGCCGCCCTCTCCGGCGGCGCCCCCGTCACGGTCTTCGGAGAGTGTGGCCACCACGGCTTCACTCCCCTGACGGCCTGGCCGGAGGGCGACGGAGAGCCGGTGTCACTGTGCTGACCACCGGCACGACCCGTACCGCCGACAACTCCTGCACGACCCGCACCATCGGCTCCGCCCGCACCATCAGCATCACCGGCACCACCCACACCACCCGCCCGACCTCCGTCGCTCGCATCACCACTTCCGTTCCCACCACCGCCTCCCCACGGAAAGGACGCTCATGAACACGACCTCCGCTTCCGCGGGCGCGCCCGTCGGGGGTTCCTGGGAGGAGCTCGTCACGATGGCCCTGCTGGGGACCGAGCGGCGCCCGCCTCCGGCCTGGGCCGCCGGACGCGAGGCGCCGGTGGCCCTGCTGGACGCGGCCGCCGTGGAAACCCTGCGGCGGCGGGCCGGGGTGCGGGCCGCGCGGGCGGCCGCCCGTCCCGAGCCCGCCGCGCCCGACCCACGACCGGCCCTCCCGTCCGCCGCCACCCACCGACTCGCGACGCTGCTGGCGGACCGGCCCGGCACGGGAGGCGGTGGCCGCAGGGGCACGGCACCCGACCTCATGGAGCTGCTGCCGCAGTGGCTCGCGCTGGCGAACGCACGGGGTTTCGCGCCACCCCCGGAGACACTGCCCGCGCTTCTCGACGCGGCCCGGGGCCGTACGGACCTGCGGCCGGCGGCCCTGGCCTTCGCGGGGCCGCGCGCCCTGTGGCTCGCCCGGCTGAACCCGGAGTGGCGCTTCGCCCTGCGTTCGCTGCCCGGCGGCGGCACCGCGCTGCCCGGTCCAGAGGACCCCGGGCGCGCGCAACAGCTCTGGCAGGAGGGACTCTTCGCCGAGCGGGTCGCACTGCTCACATCGATACGGGCCCAGGACCCCAGGGCCGCGCGCGAGCTGCTCGCCACCACGTGGGCGACCGAGCGGGCCGAGGACCGGCTGATGTTCCTCGACTCCTTGCGCTCCGGGCTGTGCGCGGCGGACGAACCGTTCCTGGAGCGGGCGCTCGCCGACCGGAGCCGCAACGTCCGGGCCACGGCGGCGGAACTGCTGTCCGCGCTGCCCGGTTCGGCGCTCGCCGCGCGGATGGGGGCGCGGGCCGGCTCGTGCGTGGCCGTCGACCGCACGCGGGTCACACCCTCGATCGTCGTCGAGGCGCCGCACGAGTGCGACGCGAGCATGGAGCGCGACGGTGTTGTACCGAAAGCTCCGGCGGGACGAGGGGAACGGTCGTGGTGGCTGGGCCAGTTGGTCGAAGCAGCGCCGCTCGGGACATGGTCGCGACGGCTCGGCGGACGTACGCCGGAGGAGATCGTGGCGCTTCCGGTGGCGGACGACTGGCAGAGCGAGCTGCATGCCGCGTGGTGCCGGGCGGCGGTGCGGCAGCGGGACCCGGGCTGGTCCCGGGCGCTCCTCGGCGCCCCGTCGGCTCCGGAGGCCGGCGGGCCGGGGGCGGTGTCACTGGCGGAGCGGTCGAAACTGCTCGCCACGTTGGGCTCCGCCGAGCGGGCCGAGTGGGTGGCCGGGTTCATCGCCACGCACGGGTTGTCCGAGGCGTTCCAGCTGCTCGGAGTCTGCGCGGTGCCGTGGGCGGGGCCCCTGGGACGGGCGGTGGTCGACGCGCTCAATATCGCGCGGGACGCGGGGAGTTATCCATGGAGCTTCAGTGGGGTGATGGGGCTGGCCGAGCGGTGCCTGGATCCGGCGGAGGCCGGGCGGCTGGAGGGACTCACGGCGGTCGCCGACGAGCCGGAGAACGCGGCGCCCGGTGCCGGTGGCTACTGGGCGGAGGCCTTCCAACGCCTCGTCACCACACTGCGTCTGCGCGCGGTGATGTCATCGGAGCTGGATGGTGCGGGCCCACACTGACAGGAGCGCCCCTTGAGGGGCGCGGGGAACTGCGCGACCAGCCCCCACCCACCCGCAGCCGCCCCACGAGCCATGGGGACCGCTCCCCCACAGGAGAGGTGCTACGCGCCCGCCGGCTGGCGTACGTTCGCCCGGACCCACTCCACGATCGAGGCGGTCGTCGCGCCCGGCGTGAAGATCTCGGCGACGCCCTTCTCCTTGAGCGGCGCGATGTCCGCCTCGGGAATGATCCCGCCGCCGAAGACCTTGATGTCCTCCGCGTCGCGCTCCTTGAGGAGATCGATGACGGCGGCGAACAGTGTGTTGTGGGCACCGGAGAGGATCGAGAGGCCGATCGCGTCGGCGTCCTCCTGGATCGCGGTGTCGACGATCTGCTCCGGGGTCTGGTGGAGCCCGGTGTAGATGACCTCCATACCGGCGTCGCGCAGCGCCCGCGCGATCACCTTGGCCCCGCGATCGTGGCCGTCGAGCCCCGGCTTGGCCACCACCACGCGGATCGGACCGGCTGCCACACCCATCACTGCCTCCATGAACGGACTTCATCAACCGCCCCGCGCCGCTCCGGCAGGGGAAGTGAACGAACGTTATCGTCAGATCCGTGCAAACCGCAGTTTCCCGCTGAAGACCGAGGGGGAAATCACACGGTGGGACACATTCGCCGCGCACCGCTCCGCGTTTCTGCGGCACACGCGCCGCAGGGATCTGCGCCGCGCGGGCCGTGGCCGGAGCCTGCGCAAGGAGAGCCGCCAGCAGGTGGCAGCACCACCGTCGCATCAGGGAGGCGCGACGGTGGTGCGGCGCACCGGCGGGAGCACGACGGCAGGGAATCCCGTCGCGTCACCGGCGCACCACACGCCACGGACGCACCGTCGGCCACCGCCCACGCCATCGCCACCGGCACCACCACCGCGGCTTTCCACGAGGGCACACGGGGGACAGAGCGGTCCCGTCGCGTGCCGACTGGAGGTCGGCCATGAAGGTCACCGGGGCTGAGTTGCCCTTTCTCCCTCTCCACCGGCGTCTGCTGCCCGGCAGACTGCCCGGGCTCTCGGTGGCCCTGTTGAAGGCGACGGCCCTGGAGATCGCCATCCTCGCCGGGCACCTCCTCCTCTATCCGTCCGGCATCACCCAGGAGCGCCGCGGCACCCCCGCGCTCCCCCCGCCCGACGCGCCCCGGCTGCCCACCGGGACCAAGCCGCCGGTCGTGCTGCTGCACGGCTTCATCGACAACCGTTCGGTCTTCGTGCTGCTGCGCCGCAACCTCGCACAGCACGGCAGGCAGCACATCGAGTCGCTCAACTACTCGCCGCTGACGAACGACATCCGCGCCGCCGCGGAGCTGCTCGGACGGCACATAGAGGACATCTGCGAGCGCACCGGGCGCGATCAGGTGGACATAGTGGGCCACAGCCTCGGCGGACTGATAGCCCGCTACTACGTCCAGCGCCTCGGCGGAGACCTGCGCGTCCGCACCCTGGTCACGCTCGGCACGCCACACGCCGGCACGAAGGTCATTCCGCTGATGAACGCGCACCCGATCGTCCGTCAGATGCGTCCGGGTTCGGAGGTGATCGAGGAGCTGCACAAGCCCGCGCCCGACTGCCGTACGCAGTTCGTGAGCTTCTGGAGCGACCTCGACCATCTGATGGACCCGCTGGAGACCGCCTCCATCGACCATCCGGACCTGCTCGCACAGAGCGTCCAAGTGAGCGGAATCGGACATCTCGCCCTGCCGGTCCACCCCGCGGTCGCCGCCGGGATACGGCAGGCACTCGACTTCGAGGAGACGCAGGCCCGCCCCACCGCCGCGCCCGCCGCCGAAACCGGGGGTCTGACAGGGGGTCTGACAGTGGCGTAACGCCTCCACGGAACACCCCCAACATCGAACGGCAATCGAACGCCAGGCCAAAGCCGTGCCCGCCCTCCCCCGAAACACGGCCGAATGCCCGTTTCCCGAGTGGAGGAAACCTGCCGAAGATTGTCGCGCCCGCGTACCGCCGGGTACAGTCACCGCACTGCTCTGCCAGCCCCTGTTGTCGAGGCGAAAGAGAAGTTGGTGAACGACCGTCACCCGTCGGGGACCGTAACGCCCCCGGCTCCGGCCTCCGATGCCGCCGCGGCGCCCTATGCGTCGTACGGTGGCCAGGAAGCCCAGTACGGCGACTTCACCTCGTACGACGGCTACGCCACCTCCGGTACCTACGCGACCGGAAGCTTCGAGACCACGGGTTTCGAGACCTCGACCTTCGCGGCGGACCCCCTCTTCGGCGACATGTCGGGCGGCGGCGGCACAGGTTCGTACGACGCCACGCAGTGGAGCACCGGCAGTCACCAGACGCCGCACTACGACCCGTACGCCGCGCAGCACCAGGCCGCGTACGACACCGGTGCCTACGACACGACCGCCTGGGCGAGCGGATACCAGCAGCTCGCCGACATCCCCGCGCAGCGCCCGGGCCCCGAGGGCACCGGCCAGTGGGACGCGGCCGCCTGGCTCCAGGCCGAACAGACCGGCCAGACCCAGCAGTGGACCGCGCACACCCAGGAGACGGGCGCGTACGACGCCACGCAGTGGAACACCGCGGGCGAACACGACCCGTACGAGGGGTACGAGCAGCACCAGCAGGCCGAGTCGTACGAGCAGCAGCTCGCCGCCGAGGCCTACGAGCATCAGCCGGTGCCCGAGTCCGACGTGGACGACCGGCCCTTCGACCAGCAGGCGACCGCGGCCTTCGAGCAGGTGTCGTACGAGGAACCCGGCGCCGCGGAGGACGAGTTCGAGGACGCCGGTGACGCGCAGGACGCGCCGCTGCTCGAGGACATGGAAGAGGTCACTCCGGCCCCCCGTGTCGCGAACCGGTCCGCGTCCCGTTCCCGGCGGCGCACCCCGGCGAAGCGTTCCGCCTTGCTGACCGTCGCGGTTCCCTCGGCCTGTGTGATGGGGGTCGCGGGGATCGCCGCCGCCTCCGTGGGCACCATCGGCGGGAACGACAGCAAGGACAACACGACCCTCAGCGCGTCCGACGGGACCGCGGTGAAGCCGTCGGCCGCCAACAACAAACTGGACACCCAGCTCCAGAGCCTCTCCGCGGGCGCGGACGACTTCGCCGACCGGGCCAGCCGGACGCAGGAACGTATCGACCTCAAGGCTCAGCAGGCCGCCGAGAAGCAGAAGGCGGCGGCGGAGGCGGCCCGCAAGGAGCGGTTGCGGCCGAAATTCGTGCTCCCGGTCACGCAGAAGGGCCTCAGCGCCTACTTCGGCCAGGCCGGCATCAACTGGATGTCCGTGCACACGGGCATCGACTTCCCGGTGTCGTACGGCACGCCGGTGATGGCCGCGACCGACGGCACCGTACGGACGCAGTGGAACAGCGCGTACGGGAACATGGCGATCGTCACCGCGATGGACGGCACGGAGACCTGGTACTGCCACCTCTCCAGCTACAAGGTGCCGTCGGGGACGGTCGTGAAGGCCGGTGACCAGATCGCGTTCTCCGGGAACTCCGGCAACTCGACCGGTCCGCACCTGCACTTCGAGGTACGCCCCGCGGGCGGTTCGGCGATCGACCCGCTGCCGTGGCTGCGCAGCCACGGCCTGGACCCGACGTAACCCACCGGCTCCTCACCCGACTCACCCGACGACGTGACCGAACGCCGTCGCCGGGCTCCGAGCTGCCGCCCCGTAGAACCCGTAGGACTACAGCTTCTCCACCGGCGCGTACCGCAGCAGCAACCGCTTCGGCTTCGCCTCGCCGAAGTCGACCGTCGCCTCCGCGTTCGCGCCCGTTCCCTTCACGCCGACCACGGTGCCCAGGCCGAACTGGTCATGGGTGACCCGGTCGCCGACCGCCAGCGAGACCACCTGCTTCTCCGAGATCCCGCGGCGCGTCGCGAAGCCGGAGGCGCCGGACGCCGCGGACCGCGAACGCGAGGACGACAGCGAGGCGGCCACACCGGAGACGGGCCCCGAGGACACCGGAGCGGTCGCACCGGTGCGCTTCCACTCCAGGTGCGTCTCCGGGATCTCCTCCAGGAAACGGGACGGCGGGTTGTAGGAGGGCTGACCCCAGGCGCTGCGCATGGACGAACGGGTGAGGTACAGCCGCTCCCGCGCGCGCGTGATGCCGACGTACGCGAGGCGCCGCTCCTCCTCCAGCTCCTTGACCTGTCCCAGCGCGCGCATGTGCGGGAAGACGCCGTCCTCCATGCCGGTGAGGAAGACGACCGGGAACTCCAGGCCCTTGGCGGTGTGGAGGGTCATCAGGGTGATGACGCCGTTGCCGTCCTCCTCGTCCGGGATCTGGTCGGAGTCGGCGACGAGCGCGACCCGCTCCAGGAACGCGGAGAGCCCACCGGACGCCGTACCAGCACCCGCAGCCGCACCGGCGCCGACATCCGCCGTACCCGCAGTCGCCCCCGTGCCTTCGCCTTCGCCCTCGCCGGTCTCCTGCTCGAACTCCAGGGCCACGGCTGCGAGCTCCTGAAGGTTCTCGATCCGGGTCTCGTCCTGCGGGTCGGTCGAGGCCTGCAGCTCGGCGAGGTAGCCGGTGCGCTCGAGCACCGCCTCCAGGACGGTCGCCGGACCCGCGCCGGACTCGACGATCGTGCGGAGGTCCTCCATGAGCGTGTTGAACCGCTTCACGGCGTTCGTCGACCGCGCCGCCATCCCGTACGCCTCGTCGACACGGCGCAGCGCCTGCGAGAAGCTGATCTTCTCGCGCTGCGAGAGCGCGTCGATCATGGCCTCGGCGCGCTCGCCGATCCCGCGCTTGGGAACGTTCAGAATGCGGCGCATCGGGACCGAGTCCTCGGGGTTGGCCAGGACCCTCAGGTACGCGAGGACGTCCCGGACCTCCTTGCGCTCGTAGAAGCGGACGCCGCCGACGACCTTGTAGGGCAGGCCGACGCGGATGAAGATCTCTTCGAAGACACGGGACTGGGCGTTCGTCCGGTAGAAGACGGCGACGTCGCCCGCCCTGGCCTCGCCCGCGTCGGTGAGACGGTCTATCTCGTCGGCGACGAACTGGGCCTCGTCGTGCTCGGTGTCGGCGACATAGCCGGTGATGTTCGAACCGGCGCCCGCGTTGGTCCACAGGTTCTTGGGGCGGCGGGACTCATTGCGCTCGATGACCGCGTTGGCGGCGGACAGGATCGTCTGGGTGGAGCGGTAGTTCTGCTCCAGCAGGATCGTCGTCGCGTCCGGGTAGTCCTCCTCGAACTGGAGGATGTTGCGGATGGTCGCGCCGCGGAAGGCGTAGATCGACTGGTCGGCGTCGCCCACGACGCACAGCTCGGCGGGCCCGAGCTCGCCCTCGGCGGGCGGCGCGTCCTCGGGCCGGTCACCGGCGGCCGGGCCGACGAGCTCCCTGACCAGGGCGTACTGCGCGTGGTTCGTGTCCTGGTACTCGTCGACCAGGACGTGGCGGAAGCGGCGCCGGTAGTGCTCGGCGACGTCCGGGAAGGCGCGCAGCAGGTTGACCGTGGTCATGATCAGGTCGTCGAAGTCGAGCGCGTTGGCCTCGCGCAGCCGCGACTGGTACATCGCGTAGGCCTGGGCGAGGGTCTTCTCGAAGCCGTCGGCGGCCTGGGCGGCGAAGTCCTCCTCGTCGATCAGCTCGTTCTTCAGGTTCGAGATCTTGGCGCTGAAGGACTTGGGCGGGAAGCGCTTGGGATCGAGATCCAGGTCACGGCAGACGAGCGCCATCAGCCGCTTGCTGTCGGCGGCGTCATAGATCGAGAACGAGGAGGTGAAGCCGAGCTTCTTGCTCTCGCGGCGCAGGATCCGCACACACGCGCTGTGGAAGGTCATCACCCACATCGCGTTCGCGCGCGGGCCGACGAGCTGCTCGACACGCTCCTTCATCTCGCCCGCGGCCTTGTTCGTGAAGGTGATCGCGAGGATCTGGCCGGGGTGGACATGACGCTCGCCCAGCAGATGGGCGATGCGGTGGGTGAGCACCCGGGTCTTGCCGGAGCCCGCGCCGGCCACGATGAGCAGCGGGGAGCCGGAGTGCACCACGGCCGCGCGCTGGTTCTCGTTCAACCCGTCCAGCAGGGCCGCCGGGTCCACGGCGGGGCGGGGCGCGCCGTCGCGGTAGTAGGCGTCCCGGCTCGCGGGCACGTCGAAGCGGCCGCCGAACAGGTCGTCCGGAAGCGGCTCCGGCGCCCCGTCCTCGGGCGGCGGCGGGGGCTCTTCCTCGTGGGCCCCGGAAGGCTGGAGGTCCGCCAGAAAGCTGTCATCAAAGAGGCTGCTCATCGCTCTCCGAGTCTAGGCGGCCCCACTGACAACCCGCGGCCACCCTGGAAACCCGACCGGTTTTTCCGCGATCGCGCATGATCTCTTTCCGTGACCGCGCCTGATTCCTTTCCGCCACTCTTTCCGCCGCGGACGCCGTCACCGTTCAGGATCGTTTCATTACGGTCAGCCACAGTCGGTCCCGATCAATGGCCTCCAGGATCAAGGTCACGAAAATGTATCGGGCATATCGCACATCAAACTTCACAGAACACTTATGAGTTGGCTAGCGTGCCGGGCAGGCCGCTCGACCCAACCGGCGAACACCGCCGGGCCGTGCGGCCTCCGCCGAGTCCGGTGCGCCCACGCGGCAGCCGGAGCCGGGGACCCAACCGACCTTGGGGTGAATCGGTCCAACTGTCCGCTGGGACAAGGACCGTAGGGCAAACCTTCCGGAATCACCCGCCCGAACCCGACAGCTAACTCGGTAGGCGGATGACGGAAGGAGTCGCCACCTTGGCGTCGCATCGCAAGTGGAGTCCTACGGGTACACGCATAGCGGGTATACGGACCCCCGCCCTCGCCACGGCGGCCCTCACCTCCGTGGCCCTGCTCTCCCAGACGGCGAACGCCGCGCCCTCGGCCGATCCCAAGCCGAGCGTCGAAGAGGTCGAGAAGAAGGTCGACGACCTCTACCACCAGGCCGAGGCGGCGACCGAGAAGTACAACGCGACGAGGGAGAAGACCGCGCAGCAGCGCAAGCGCGTCGACTCCCTCCTCGACGACGTGGCCCAGCGCACCGAGAAGCTCAACACCGCGCGCGAGGAGCTGGGTTCGTTCGCCGCGGCGCAGTACCGCACCGGTGCCTCCGCCCCCGACACCGCGACCCTCCTGCTGGCCGACAATCCACAGGACTACTTCGACCAGACCCAGCTGATGGACCGGCTGACCAGCCGCCAGAAGGTGGCCGTCGACGACTACATCACCGAGCAGGCCGCCACCACCAAGAAGCGCGCGGAGGCCTCCCAGAGCCTGCAGACGCTCACCACGACGCAAAGTGCGCTGAAGACGTCCAAGGCCGACGTGCAGCGCAAGCTCGCCGAGGCGCGCGACCTGCTCTCGAAGCTGACCGCCGAGGAGAAGGCGCGGCTCGCGGCGATCGAGAAGAAGAAGCAGGAAGCGGCCGACCGCAAGGCGGCGGAACTGGCGCAGCAGCAGGCCGCGGCGGAGAAGAAGGCCCAGGAGGCGGCCGCCCAGCAGCAGACGACCTCCGGGACCACCGGCACCTCGGGCACCTCGGGGAGTTCGGCCACCGACTCCTCGTACACCGCCAAGGCCGACAAGGCCCTCGCCTTCGCCCGCACCCAGATCGGCAAGCCGTACGTCTGGGGCGCGACCGGGCCCGGCTCCTACGACTGCTCCGGCCTCACCCAGGCCGCCTGGAAGGCCGCCGGCGTCGATCTCCCGCGTACCACCTGGGACCAGGTCAACGTGGGCACGACGGTCCCGCTCGCCGATATCAAGCCCGGTGACCTCGTCTTCTTCTACGACGACATCAGCCACGTCGGCCTCTACATCGGCAACGGCATGATGATCCACGCCCCCAAGCCGGGCGCGTACGTCCGCGAGGAGTCGATCTTCTACGGCGGTGAGTCAATCATCCACAGCGTGGTGCGTCCGGCCTAACGCCCCGGCGCCCGGCACGCGCGCGTGGGGCTCATCGGACTCCACGCGCGCGTGGCCCGCCGCCAACCCGCTCGAAGGTCCTTAGCATCGGGCCCATGTCAGCCATCTCCCCGCCCGGCCCCCGGTGGACCGGCCTGCGCACCTGGTGGGCGCAGAGTCCGCCGGGCGCCGGAGCCGCGATCCTGGCCACCGGCATCATCTCGATCGGGCTGGAGCAGACCGGCTACGAGATCCTGTCCCGGATCGTGCTGGCCCTGGCGGCCGTCGGCTGGCTCGGGCTCGCCGCGGCCTTCGTCGTACGGCTGCTGCGGGAACGGGAGCGGTGGCTGGCGGAGGCCGCTGCGCCGGGCGCGCTCACCGCGGTCGCGGCGACCACCGTGCTCGGCACGCGGCTGGTCACGCTGGGGTGGGAGGTGCCGGCCGAGGCCCTGCTCGCCCTGTCGGCGGTGCTCTGGCCCGGGCTGCTCTTCCTGGTCGTACGGCAATGGCGGCCCCGTATGCCCGGAGCGGTGTTCCTCGGCTGTGTGGCCACGCAGGGGCTCGCGGTGCTCGGCGCGACGCTCGCCCCCGCGACGCACACGGACTGGCTCGCGCACACCGCGCTGGTGCTGTTCTGGCTGGGGCTCCTGCTCTACGCGCTGGCGATGTTCTACTTCGACTACCGCGAGGTCGCCACGGGCGCCGGGGACCAGTGGGTCGCGGCCGGCGCGCTCGCCATCTCGGCGCTGGCGGGGTCGAAGCTGATCCTCGCGTACCAGGCGAACATCTACCTGTGGAACAACGACGACAACGGCGTGCTGCGCTGGGTGACCGAGGCGCTGCTCGTGCTCGTCCTCGGCTCGTACTGCGTGCTGGCCGTGGCGGAGGCCCGGTGGCCCCGCCCGCGCTACGACGTGCTGCGCTGGGCGACCGTGTTCCCGCTGGGGATGACGGCGGTGGCGGCGCTGTCGGTCGCGGCCGCCATCGGCGTCGGCTGGCTCAGGGGGCTCGGGCAGGTACTGCTGTGGATCTCGGTCGCGGCGTGGCTGGCGGTGGTGGTCGTAGCGGTCAGGCGTCCTCAGGAGCCGTAGGCGTCGGGCGTCCGCACGAGCCGTAGCCGTCAGATGTCCGGAAGCGCCGTAGCCGTCCGTGGGGGCCTTCGGGGGGCCGTCAGGTCCAGAGCACCGCGATGAAGATGTTCGCGGTCGTGAGCAGCCCTACGAGCCCGAACAGGCCCTTGTCCACCTTCTCGTCGTCCCGCTTCACATAGACGAGCCCGAGGATCACGATCAGCAGGGCGAGCTTCACGCCGATCTTGATGGTGTTGACCGAGTGGTCGTCGGCCTGGTTGAGGCCGACGAGGGCGACGCCCGTGACCAGCATGGTCAGCGCGCCGTACAGCATGGCGGGGACGAACCGGGCGGTGCCCTGGCCCATCGCCTTCATCTGGGTGAGGAAACCGCCGAGGAGCGAGGCGATGCCGATGATGTGCAGGCCGACGAAGAGATGGATGAGTACGTCCATGGAGCCGGAGCCTAATCGGCGGCCCTCACCCCTCTTGTCACCGGCCCACCCCCTGTAGACCACTACCACCCGGGAACCACCGATTGTCCCGGAACCGCCCCATCGGTCATCACACCGCGTGAAGTCGACGGCGCCGGGCCGGGATCACGGTCACATGCGGTCACCCCGCGATCCAGTGGCGCCACTTCCGTACATGACGTTACCGGGACATCACTCTCAGGTTTAGCGTCCTCCACCAGGTGGCCGGCTCCCCACCGCCGCCCGGGCCAGGGGCGGCAGCCGGACACCACCGCCGAGAAAGGTCCGGCGGCGGCCCGCTCCCCCTGTGTGGGGCCGCCGCCGGACGTGTCCCCGCTGACCGCGCTCGTCCCCGGCGGTCGTACGCAAGTCCCGGGAAGGATGTGGGCCCTCGTGGCAGCGCACCGAAAGCCCAGACAGCGCTCGCTCGGTGGAAACACGGCCCGCACAGCCGCGACCATCGCCCTCGCGGGAGCGGCCACGGCGACGGGCTTCGACGGGACGGGGCACGCGGACCCGCAGCTGTCGCCGGCACAGGTGAAGGCCAAGGTGGACAAGTTGTACGAGGAGGCGGAGGTCGCCACCCAGAAGTACGACGGCGCGAAGGACAAGGCAGACAAGGCCGAGCAGCGGCTGAACGCGCTGCGTGACGAGGCGGCGCGCAGGGAGGACCGGCTCAACACGGCTCGGGACGCGCTGGGTTCGATCGCCGCCGCGCAGTACCGCAGCGGAGGCCTGGACCCCGCGCTGCAACTCGCGCTCTCCGACAACCCCGACCAGTACCTGGAAGGGGCCGCGTTCGCCGAGCGGGCCGGCAGCCGACAGGCGGAGGCCGTGGCCCGGGTGCGCAAGCAGCTGCGGGAGATCGAGCAGCTGCGCGGGGCCGCGCATGTCGAGCTGGCCTCACTCAAGTCGCGTCAGGCGGAGCTGAAGCGGGCCAAGAAGACGATCACCGGGAAGCTGAACACGGCGCGGCAACTGCTGTCGCGGCTCACCGACGAGCAGCGCGCGCAGCTCGGGGACCTGGGAGCGGCCGGGGGTACGGGAAGCGCCGGGCAGCGCGCCTCGCGCTCCGCCGCGCGGGACCTCGGCCCGGTGTCGTCGCCCGGCTCCGTCGCGGCGCCCAACTCCCGTGCGGCGGAGGCCGTCGCGTATGCCTACGGGAAGCTCGGCAGCCCCTACGTCTGGGGCGCCACCGGGCCCGACGCCTTCGACTGCTCGGGCCTGGCCCAGGCCGCGTACCGCGCCGCGGGCATCTCGCTGCCGCGCACGACGTACGCGCAGATCAACGCCGGACGCCGGGTCTCGCGGTCCGAACTCCTCCCCGGTGACCTGGTGTTCTTCTACTCGGGAATCAGCCATGTGGGCATCTACGTGGGCAACGGCCAGATGATCCACGCCCCGAACCCGTCGGCGCCCGTGCGGCTGGCGCCGGTCGACGAGATGCCGTTCGCGGGAGCCACCCGAGTGGCGTGAAAGACGCGGGGGCGACCGCGGTGTGGTGCGGACGGAGAAGTGGATCACGGTAGCGTCGGCGCGGACTCTGTTTCCGTCGTCATCGCTCCGTCGTCCCACCGTCGTTCCGTCGACGCTCCGTCGTCCGAGAGGTTCTGATGCCCGGCTCTCTGCTGCCGCCTCCGCCGCCGCCCGCGCACATCAGGACCTGGCCGGACCGGGCCGCGCTGCTGGCCGACCGGGGGCGGGCGCTGGAGGAGCTGCGCCGGCGGAGCCTGGGGGTGCACCGGGTGCTGCTGCTCTGGCTGCTGGCGCTCGCGGCGATCGTCGGCTGGGCGCTGCTGGTGCTGCCGCTGCGACAACTCGAGCAGCGCGACCCCACCGGTTTCGTCCTGGGCCCGCTCTTCGCCCTGCTGGGCCTGGCCGCGCTCGCCCCGACCGTCGTCGCCGTCGCCCTCTCCGTCCGCCGGGACCACCACATACACCGACTGCTCGACGCCTGGTCCGAGCTGGACCGGCACCCCGCGACCGACTCCCGGCTCCGCTCCCCCGGCCTCAGCCTCTTCTGGCTGCTCTCCTCGCTCGGCGTCTGCGCGATCGGTGCCTGGACGTCCTTCACGGCGGCCGCGCGGGCCGAGCCCGGCCACGCCCTGTACAGCGATGTCGTCCAGGGCATGGGCATCGGCCTGATCCTGTGGCTGACCGGCCTCATCGGCATCGTGAAGGCCGTACGCCACTACCGCTGGGCGCTACGGATACTGGGCCCGGCGCCCGACGCGAAACACCGGTAGGCACCGGGCACCTCCGGCGGGCTCAGTGGACGTGGCCCTGAACCCTCACGACGCGATCGGCTAGACCAGCCGACGCGCCGTGGCCCATCGGGTCAGCTCGTGGCGGTTGGACAGCTGGAGCTTCCTGAGGACCGCCGAGACGTGCGACTCGACCGTCTTCACCGAGATGAACAGCTGCTTGGCGATCTCCTTGTAGGCGTAACCGCGGGCGATGAGACGCAGGACCTCGCGCTCGCGCTGGGTGAGACGGTCGAGGTCCTCGTCGACGGGCGGGGCGTCGGTGGAGGCGAACGCGTCCAGGACGAATCCGGCCAGGCGGGGCGAGAAGACCGCGTCGCCGTCCTGGACACGGAAGACGGAGTCCACCAGGTCGGTGCCGGTGATGGTCTTGGTGACGTACCCACGGGCGCCGCCGCGGATCACGCCGATGACGTCCTCCGCGGCGTCCGACACGGAGAGCGCGAGGAATCGGACCGGCTGCCGGGCGTCGGCCATCAACGGGGCGCAGCGGCGCAGCACTTCGACACCGCCGCCGCCCGGCAGATGGACGTCCAGCAGGACGACCTCGGGCCGGGTGGCCGTGATGACCGTGACCGCCTGGTCGACGTCCGCGGCCTCACCGACCACCTCGACGCCGGTCCGCTCGGTCTCTCCGATCTCGGCCTGCACTCCCGTACGGAACATGCGGTGGTCGTCGACGAGCACGACCCGCACACGACGGCCGCCCGCGGCAGCGGTCGCGTTGGCGCCGACGGCGGTCGAACCCGTGGGCGCGCCCACACCGGCGACGGACTCGGCGGCCGGCCCGATGGTCGACTCGGTCGCGGCCTCGGCCCCGGTCCCGGCCGTACCCACGGCGGCATCCTCCGGCCCGTTCGATGCCGGGGCCTGCCCGGTCGGTCCGTTCACGTCGCTCATGACGTCTTCTCCGCCCTTTCCATCTCCAGCTCGACCTCCGTGCCGCCGTCCGGCACCGCGCGCAGTCGCGCCGTGCCGCCGTTGCGCTCCATGCGGCCGATGATCGATTCTCTGACGCCCATGCGGTCGGCGGGTATCCCGTCGAGGTCGAAGCCGGGACCGCGGTCGCGGACGGACACGAAGACCGTCCTGCCCTCGACTTCGGCGTAGACCTGTACGGCGCCGCCCTCGCCACCGTACTTGGCGGCGTTCACCATCGCTTCCCGCGCGGCCTGCATCTGTGCGGTCAGGCCCTCGTCGAGCGGGCAGTCGCCCACGACGACGACCTCGATGGGGACGCCGTGCTTGTCCTCGACCTCGGCCGCGTTGCGGCGGACCGCCTCGGCCAGGGTCGCGGGCTCGTCCGCCTCGTCCTTGCCGGTGCCCTCCGGTTTGTAGAGCCAGGCGCGCAGGTCGCGCTCCTGGGCGCGGGCGAGCCGTCGCACCTCGTTCGCGTTCTCCGCGTTGCGCTGGATCAACGTCAGGGTGTGCAGTACCGAGTCGTGGACGTGGGCGGCGACCTCGGCCCTCTCCTGGGCGCGGATGCGCATCAGGCGCTCCTCGGAGAGGTCCTGGGTCATGCGCACGAGATAGGGGCCGGCGAGGAGTGCTGTGCCGACCAGGACCGCGAGTGCCGCCTGAAGGACCGAACCGAGGTGGGCCGCCGAGCCCTGGAGCACGAATATTCCGGAGACGCCCGCGGTGACGAGCAGGACACCGGCCGCGGAGCGCAGCAGCGTGAGCGTACGACGACGACGGCCGACCTCGACCCAGCGGGCCCGCCGCGCGTTGTCCGCCTGGCGCCAGACCAGGGCGACGCCCGCGCCGACGAGAACGGTCGGCCAGAGATAGGCCCTTGCCCCACCGCCGAGATTCACATTGCCCACGAAGACCATGGCCACGACGACCATGAGGAGCAGGGCGACCATCTGACCCCGGTCCGGCTTGCGGGCCACGAGTCTGCGGCGGCCGTCGGGGGCGGTCTCGGTGGTGAAGGCCGGGGTGCGCTCGGAGTCGACGCCGCCGACGCCGAGCGGCACGAAGAACCAGAACGCGGCGTAGAGCAGTGCCCCGAGACCGTCCGCCATGAACAGGCCGACGAACACCAGTCGCACCCAGATCACAGGCAGCCCGAGGTGCCCGGCGAGCCCTCGCGCCACGCCCCCGAGCCAGCGTCCGTCGCTGCTGCGGTAGAGCTTGCGCGGGGGCCGCGGGTCGTCGAGGGGCACTGCTGCGGCTTCCGGCATGCCATCGATGTTCACACGGCCGGAGGGCAGGAGCATCAGGGTCGACCCCCGAGACTCCCCTGATCTTCGAGAGACCGGTGCTCGAACGGTTCCCTCCACCCCCGTCAGGGCCGATATCAGGGTTCGGCCAGGGTCGTCCCGACTGCCGCCGGGCCTTCCCGCCCGTCACCATGGACACATGACAGATCAGCAGCACGCGGCGGCGGAGCCGGATCCCGGCCCCGGCCCGGGCGCCCCACCATCGGGCGCCGGGCCGCGGGACGCCGTGCCGCCCTCCGCGGGCACCGCCACGGGCGCCGAGGGAGCCGCGGAGGGTGCGGGAGCGCCGGGCGCGACAGGTGAGGAACCGCGCGCGCACGGGGAGCCGCCCGCGCCCGAGGGCCCGCGCAGGTTCCGGCGCGACCGTCGGCAGAAGATGCTGGGCGGCGTGTGCGCCGGGCTGGGGCGGCAGTGCGACATGGACCCGGTGATCTTCCGGATCGTGCTCGCCGTGCTCTCTGCCACGGGCGGCATCGGTCTCATCTTCTACGGCTTCGTCTGGCTGTTCGTTCCCTACGACGACGAGGAGGAGAACGAGGTCCGCAAGCTCCTCACCGGCCGCGTCGACGGCCACGCGCTGGCGGCCGTGCTCTTCGCGCTGGTCGGCTGCGGGGTGTTCCTGTCGATGCTGAACAACGGCAGCGTGCTGACGTTCGCCGTCGTCCTCTCCCTGCTTCTCGCGGGCGCGGGGTACTGGTCGCAGCAGCGCGGCGCCCCCGACCCCGACCCGCTCGCCGCCCAGGCGGTGGCGGACGCCCCGCCGGAGGCGCAGGCCCCGCCCGTCCCCGTCTCCTACCCCTCCTGGTGGCGCGACCCGATCGTCAAGGACGGCTCGCACGTGGGCGGCACCGGCTATCTGTGGGGCCCGCCGGACGCCCGGGACCGGGATGTCGCGGCGGCGCTCAACATCGCCCGCGGCACGCCCCGCCCGGACATACGGGACCTCCGCGCGGCCCGTGAGCCGCAGCCGCGCGGCCCGCGCTGGATCGGCGGCTGGGTCTTTCTGCTCGCGCTGGTCGCAGGCGGCCTCGGCACGAGCCTGACGTGGAACGACCATCCGCTCGCCATCAGCCTGCAGACCGGTCTGTCCTGCGCGCTCGTCGTGTTCGGCCTGGGCATCGCGCTCAGCGCGTTCGTGGGGCGTACGGGCGCCGGGTCGATCTTCCTCGCAGTGATCACGGCGGCGCTGCTGGCGGGCTCCGTGGCCATGCCGAAGGACATCAGCACCCACTGGATGCGGGTCGAGTGGACTCCCAGGTCCGCCGCCGCCGTGCCGGAGAGTTTCGACCTCGGCACGGGTGTGGGCACTCTCGATCTCACCCATCTCGGCCTCGCCAAGGGCCAGACGGTGACGACGACCGCGGAGGTGGGCGCGGGCCGGCTGAAGGTGATCGTTCCCAAGGACGCGACCGTGAAGCTGAACATCGACGTGGGCGTCGGGGACATCCAGTTGCCGGGCGACGGCAAGAAGGACGTGGACGTGGAACCCAGCAAGCACAAGCAGGTGACCCTGCCGGCCCCGACCGGCGGCAAGGACGGCGGCACGCTCGACCTGAACCTCCAGGTCGGCGTGGGACAGGCGGAGGTGATCCGTGGCACGTCATGAGTTCCAGCCGGGAAAGCTGGTCGCCGGCCTCTTCCTCACCGCCGCGGGCGTCACCTACGCGGGCGACGCGGGCGGTTGGTGGGACACACCGTGGTTCGCGATCATCCCCGTCGTCACGGGTGGGCTCTGCCTGGCGGGCGCGGTGGCGTTCCTGACCCATGGCCTACGTCGGCGACGGTTGCGGCGGGGGGCGGGGGTGTCCGGGTAGCGGGGGCGTGAACGGAACGCCGGTAGGTGCAGGGCGATCTACGCCCTGCACCTAGCACCACCCTGCGATGCCGTGCGCCGAACTGCTCTGACCCGTGACGGCTAGTAGCGGAGGTTCCCGGACCGCTGGCTGCGCCTCGCGCGCAAGGCCGCGTCGACGGAGAAGAACGATGCGCCCGCGAGGACCAGGGGCAGCCAGGCCATCAGGTAGGCGAGGTCGTTGCCGTAGTAGTACGGGTCGGAGGCCCAGCTCACCGTCAGCCACAGGCTGAGGGAGATGAGCGCGCCGCCGAGGGCCGCGAGGCGGGCCAGCAGGCCGATCAGAGTGCCGATGCCGACGGCCAGTTCACCGAAGGCGATGGCGTAGCCGAAGCCCACGGGGCTCTTCAGGGCGAGGTCGACGAGGGCCGGGATCGCGGAGGAATCGCGCACATTGCGCATCAGGTCACCGATCGAGCCGGAGCCGGAGTCGGAGAGGAAGGCGCTGTTGGTGAGTTTGTCGATGCCGGCGTAGATGAAGGTGACGCCGAGGAAGACGCGCAGGGGCAACAGGGCATAGCGGGTGGCGGTTTCCCGCCAGTCTCGTCCGCCGCCGCCGAGATAGGGGGTTTGGGTGTCCGACCGCATACCGTGAGTCATCGCTCTCCGCCGCCTCTCGCCACGTGCCGTTGACCCCTCAACAGACCATACGTACGAGAACGGGTTCCCGCTCAACGCTCGGGGCCAGTTTTTTTCGATGGCGCGGGCGCACCCCCAAAGGGCGCGGACAACTGCGCGAACGGCCCCCACCGGCCCGCAGTCGAACGACTCCGGTGAGCCCACCCGCCCTCATTCGAACTTACTCCGGTGAGACCCCCGCCCGCAGCCGCGGGGTTCAGTCCGTCACCTCGATCTGGCAGCGGTTTGTTTCCACTCCGGCTGCCGTCACGACCTGGACCTCCACCCGGCCCGGTTCCACGTCGACCGGGACCGGCACGGTCAGGACCGCGTCCGTGGGGTTGCTGAAGCCGCCGGGGACCGGCACCAGAGGGACATGGACATGCACTGCGCCGATGCGGACGACCATGCGGGACAGACGGTCCGCGCTCTGGGCGCCGGGCGGGACGAAACCGGCGCCCCGGATCTCGATGTCGTCGCCGGTGCGGATCGGCGCGTCGAGGTCGCCGGCCTCGCGGGAGCGGACGACGGAGAGGATGACGGGGCGGCCGCCCTCGGCGTACTTCCCGGCGAGGTAGGTGGCCGCCGAGACAAGGACCAGGAGCGCCAAGCCCCAGGGGAGATCGGGCAGTTGCTCCGGGCGCCTGGCGAGCCGTACCGCCGCGAAGACCAGGGCGACGGCGCCGATGACGACGTACTGGATGTCGGCGAAGCTGCCCCGGCCGGAGTCGTCCGTGAGGAGGTCGGCGGCGCGCGGCCGGTCCGCGCGTACCTTCTGCAGGCGTTGCCCGAGGACCCGCAGGCCCACGACCCGGCGTACCAGCACCGCGATCGCGCAGACGACGGCGACGACGGTCACCACACCGGCACCGCGCGCGAGTTCGAGGCCCGCGATCAGGTCGTCGCGCTTGCCGTGGGCGGAGGCCGCCGCAAGTTGGCCCACGAGGACGAGGACGGCGTAGACGACGAACAGGACCCAGCCGGCGGCCATCGCCCGCGAGGTGGAGAGGCGGTTGTCCTCGCCGACGACCGGGGCGAGGGCCCCGCCCCGCGCCCGGTGCAGATAGCCCGCGCCCGTCAGCCCTGCGGCCACCACCAGAGCGGCCAGCAGGCCCGCCGTGCGCGCCGCCGTCCAGCCCGCGCCGATCGCCGTGAGGGCCTGGACGATGAGCAGGGTCAGGACGGCTCCCCACACCGCGTACGCCGTGCGTCGCCACAGGCGTCCCAGCCATGCCTCGCCGTCGACGCGCCCGCGCTCGGCGACCAGATCGGCGGACTGGGTGAGTTCGTCGGAGACCCACTGCCGGGACGCGGACGCCGAGTGCGCGACGGCGGCGGGCAGTCCCTGTCCGGACGCCAGCTCGTCGCGCTTGGTGAGGAACGCGGCGACGGCGCGCCGGTGCCCCTCGCGCGCCCCGTGCGGACAGTCCCCGCAGGTGCAGCCGCCCGTGTGCGCCGCCCCCTGTCCCGCGCCGAGCCCGCCACCGCGCTCCGCGCCGTGTCTCGCCTCCTGCACCGCCACGCCCGCTGCCGCCTTCCCCGCGCCGAGAGCTGCCTCGCAAGCCTTCCAACTGCCTTGCGATGACAGGGCATTGTGCCGCACGAATCAGTTCTCGCGTCGGGCAGGTCTGGTCAGCGCGGGTGAAGCGGGGGACCCCGTGTTGACCCGGCTGCGAGAATTTCCCCATGGCCGAGATCATCCAGCGCGACGGGACCTGGGCCTTCGACGGCAGCACGGTCAGGATCACGCCGGGACTCCACCGCTCCGTGCCGTTGTTCCGGCAGACGTACGGAGAGATCGCCGTTCCCCTGGAGGCGGTTTCAGGCATCGTCTACGAACCCGAACGCAAGCGCGGCAGACTGCGCCTCAGGCTCCGTGAGGGCGCCGATCCGCTGCTCCAGGCGACCGGCGGGCGCCTCCCCGACGCGGCGAACCCGTACCGGCTGACCGTCGACATCGACCGTACCGGGGTCGCCGAGTACGTCGCCGAGGAGATCCGGCACGCTCTGCTCCTGGACCAGATCCCCAAGGAGCCGGCGAAGGCCTTCCTCCTCGCGGGGCCGCCCGTGCCCGTGTCCGTCCGGTCCAGCGACGGCACGGTCTCCTTCGACGGCGCGCAGGTGCGGATCGACTGGGCGGACACCTCGGACCGGGTCAAGCGGGCGACGGGGCCTCGGATCATCGCCGTCGGGGACCTGGTGCAGGTGGAGTGGCTGCCCAACTCCGGGTACGAGGACGGGTTTCTGCGGTTCGTGACGCGCGAGACCGTGTTCTCCAAACTGCCGCCGGAGAAGGACCCGTTCGCCCTCGACCTGTGGGGCAGCGCCCGCCGCGACCTGCTCACGGCGCTCGTCGCCGCCGCGGTGACCGCCCGGCTGCCGCACCCGTCCCTCCGGGCGGGCGAGCACATCGACCGGCCGCCGCAGCTCACCGCCGCGGCGGGACCAGGATCGGCACCGGTAACAGCGTCAGTACCGGCCCAGGCCGACCATCACGACGTACTGCTGCGCCGACTGCGGGAGCTGGGCGAGCTGCACCGCGACGGTGTCCTCACGGACGAGGAGTTCGCGACGACCAAGGCGGCCGTACTGCGGGGTTTCTAGCCGTCGCGCTTCGGAACTCGGCTGAGGAGGTCCGGTATTCAGCTGAGGAGGTCCGGTTCGCTGCGGCTGATGTCCTGCCACAGCGGCTGGTAGTTGATCCACGCCACCAGATCGCCGCCGAGCTGCTCCCGGGTCGCGACCGCCTGCTTGTGGTCGATGAGGATGGGGCGGCCCGCGGCCCGTGCGGTCAGCTGAACCTGGCTGGAGCGCTCCATCGACAGGAACCACCAGGCCGCCGCGTCCACCGAGTCGCCCACGGTCAGCAGCCCGTGGTTGCGCAGCACGAGCGCCTTGCGGGTGCCGAGCGCGGAGGCGATCCGGCGGCCCTCCTCGGTGTCCACGGCGACACCGGTGTACGAGTCGTACAGCGCGTGGTCCTCGTAGAAGGCGCAGCTCTCCTGGCTGATCGGGTCGAGCAGGTCACCGAGGGCGGACAGGGCGCGGCCGTGCACGGAGTGGCAGTGCGCGACGGCGACGACGTCGGGGCGGGCGGCGTGGACCTGGGCGTGCACGGTGAACGCCGCCTGGTTCACGTGGTAGCGGCCCTCGATCACCTGCCCGTCCTGGTTGGCCATGACCAGGTCGCTCACGGTGACGTGCTTGAACGGCATCCCGAAGGGGTTCACCCAGAAGCAGTTGCTGTACTCCGGGTCGCGCGCGGTGATGTGACCGGAGACCCCGTCCTCGAAGCCGAGCCGCCCGAAGATCCGCAGCGCCCCCGCCAACCGCTCCTTGCGATGGCGTCGCTCGTCGTCCAACGAGTCGTACATCGGCGGCATGGCGAACTGCAGCTGGTCGGTGGGCAGGGGCACGGGCGGCGTGGGCCCTTGCATAGGTCCTCCAGCACTGGCGTGTCCGATACGCAGCGGAAGTTACCTCTGGTCGGTGCAGGAGAACAGAGCCGTTCGGTGAAGAGAGTGCGCAACCGTTACGAGAGGGCCCGGGCCGCTGCCCGAGGGCGCTTGTCGAGCGGCCGCCAAAACCCGACAGTACGTGTCTGGTATTGGCGCCACACTCACCGTATGAGCGCTACCAACGGCCTTACCGAGAGCCCTGCCGAACATGCGGACCCTGCGCGCTGGGGCACCTTCGTCGCCGCCGAATCCTCACTCGCCCGGTCGGTCGAAGAGCGTTTCGGGGCCTTCACGCACCACGTCCTCGCAACTCTCCGCAAGGACGGTTCGCCCCGGACCACCGGCCTGGAGGTGCGTTTCCTGCGCGGCGAGCTGTGGCTCGGCATGATGCCGGACTCGCTCAAGGCGCTCGACCTGCGCCGCGACCCGCGCTTCGCACTCCAGGCGAACCCGGGACCGGGCACGGCGATGGGAGGCGGGGACGTCCGGATCAGCGGACGGGCCGTCGAGGTCGACGACGGGGCGGCGAAGGCCGCGTACGTGAAAGAGGTGGAACCGCCGGAGCCGTTCCACCTCTTCCGCACCGAGCTGACGGAGGTCGTACGGACCTACGTCGAGGACGACACGTATCTGGTCGTCGAGATCTGGAAGCCCGGAGAGCCGGTGCGGACTCTCAGGCGGACCTGACGGGTGGGACTACTCCCACTCGATCGTGCCCGGGGGCTTGCTCGTGACGTCGAGGACGACTCGGTTGACGTCCGCGACCTCGTTGGTGATGCGGGTCGAGATCTTGGCGAGGACCTCGTACGGGAGGCGCGACCAGTCGGCGGTCATCGCGTCCTCGGAGGAGACGGGGCGCAGCACGATCGGGTGACCGTACGTGCGGCCGTCGCCCTGGACGCCCACGCTGCGGACGTCCGCGAGCAGGACCACCGGGCACTGCCAGATGTCACGGTCCAGACCGGCCGCCGTGAGCTCCTCGCGGGCGATGGCGTCGGCCTCGCGGAGCAGGTCGAGCCGCTCCTTCGTCACCTCGCCGACGATCCGGATGCCGAGGCCCGGGCCCGGGAAGGGCTGGCGCTGGACGATCTCGTCGGGGAGACCGAGCTCCTGCCCGACCATCCGGACCTCGTCCTTGAACAGCTTGCGCAGCGGCTCGACGAGCTCGAACTCGAGGTCCTCGGGGAGACCGCCCACGTTGTGGTGGGACTTGATGTTGGCCGTGCCGGTGCCGCCACCGGACTCGACCACGTCCGGGTAGAGCGTGCCCTGGACCAGGAAGGCGACGTCCTCGCCCTCCGCGGCCTCGGCGATGATCTCCGCCTGGGCCTGCTCGAAGACCCGGATGAACTCCCGGCCGATGATCTTCCGCTTCTCCTCGGGGTCCGAGACGCCCTTGAGCGCGGTGAGGAACCGCTCCTGCGCGTCCACGACCTTCAGCTGTACGCCGGTCGCGGCCACGAAGTCCTTCTCGACCTGCTCGGTCTCGCCCTTGCGCATCAGGCCGTGGTCGACGTACACGCAGGTCAGCTGGGAGCCGATGGCCTTCTGCACGAGGGCGGCGGCGACGGCGGAGTCCACACCGCCGGAGAGGCCGCAGATGGCGCGCTTGTCGCCGACCTGCTCGCGGATGAGGGCGACCTGCTCGTCGATGACGTTGCCGGTCGTCCAGTTCGGCGTGAGGCCCGCGCCGCGGTACAGGAAGTGCTCGAGCACCTGCTGGCCGTGCGTGGAGTGCATGACCTCCGGGTGGTACTGGACGCCGTACAGCTTCTTCTCGTCGTTCTCGAAGGCCGCGACCGGGACGACATCCGTGGACGCCGTGACCGTGAAGCCCTCCGGGGCGGCGCTGCACGCGTCACCGTGCGACATCCACACCGACTGCTCGTCCGGGGTGCCCTCGAAGAGGGTCGATCCGGACTTGGAGACGTGCAGGGGCGTACGGCCGTACTCGCGGGCGCCGGTGTTGTCGACCGTGCCGCCGAGGGTCGTCGCCATCAGCTGGAAGCCGTAGCACATGCCGAAGACGGGGACGCCGGACTCGAAGATCGCTCGATCGAGACGGGGGGCGGCCTCGGCGTACACCGACGAGGGGCCTCCGGAGAGGATGATCGCCGCCGGGTTCTTGGCGAGCATCTCCTGGACCGGCATGGTGCTCGGCACGATCTCGCTGTAGACCCGGGCCTCGCGGACGCGACGGGCGATGAGCTGGGCGTACTGCGCACCGAAGTCGACGACCAGGACGGTGTCGGGGGCGGCGGGGGACGCTTCTGGCACGGTTTGCCTTCCGGCGGTGAGCAGGGGGTGTGGGGTACCGAGTCTACCGGGGGTCCACGGGGGTGTGCCTGCACCGGGTTTCTCCGCCCCCGCCGCCCCTGCCCGTCCCACCCCCAGGGGCTCCGCCCCTTCGACCCCGCCAGGGGCTCCCCCCGGACCCCCACATCGCCCGAAGGGCTCGTGCTCGAACGCCGGACGGGCTGAAGATGCACACAGCGCCACCCGCCCGGCGAGTCCGGGTCTCAGGATCCGAACCCGCTTGGACGTGGCACGGCCCTGCGGGCATACTGCTGCCATGCTTTCGCAGGCGACCTTCCTGTTTACCTATGGCAACCGGCCCACCGGCTGCCATGGTCGTGCTGCTTGAGCAACTGACAAGCGACTTCCCAGGCGCCCCGGGCCGACAAGGCCCGGGGCGTCTGTCGTTTCCGGGTCCTGCCGATCCGGGGCACCTCATCCCAAGAGGAGCCCACCATGGCCGACGTACTCGACAAGACCGGCGCCCGTACCGACGAGGCCGCGGACGTGATCACCGGCGCCCGTGAACGCATCGACGCCCTCGACGACCGGATCATCGGCCTCGTCCAGGAACGGATGGCCGTGTCGAAGGTGATCCAGGAGGCCCGGATCGAGTCCGGTGGCCGCCGGGTGAACCTCTCGCGCGAGATGGAGATCCTCGCCCATTTCAGGGACGCGCTCGGCAAGCCCGGCACATCGCTCGCCATGACGCTGCTGGAGCTGTGCCGCGGCCGCGTCTGACCTCGTACGCAACGTACACAACGTACGCACGTACGCATGCCCTCTCACCCGTACGGCGCGTGACCGAGGCGCCGCGGACTTCGTTGGTCCTGGTGTCCGTGTCAGCCAGGGGCGGGCCCGAAAGAACCACGCGTGGCTCCACTGGGGCGATGAGACGTACGGATCGTGCCGTACGTCGTGGGACCTCACCCCAGGGGTGTGACCGGACGGCAGGGGACAGCAGCCCGGTCACTCAAGAGAACGGTCGGCTCCGGGGACGCCCGGAGCCGTCCGACGGAATCTGTTCAACGGGCCGAGCACACCCTCCAGGCTTTGGCTTCTGCTCCACTCCGCTCCACGGTCCCAAGTCCCGTACCCCGTGTCCGTCCCCGCCGTGTCCTCCCGTATCCGTACCAAGACCCGCGGCGCAACCCCCCGGCGCCGCTCCCCAGGCACCGGCGCCGACCTGACGTCGGTGCTGGCGAAGAAGGGCCCCGCGGTCTCCGTCCCGCGGGGCCCTTCGCACGCCCGTCAGATCCCGTCAGGTCTCGTCAGATCCCATCGGATCCCATCAGGTGCGGGACAACGTGCCGCATGTCTTCGTGCCGGAGTGCTGGATGTCCCGGCTGCGGTCGTACGGGTCGGTCGTGGGCCCCGTCGGAGGCGCGCCGGTGGGGGCGGCCGAGTCGAACTGGGGGTGCAGGAAACCGTCGTAGACATCGCAGGCGGTGTTGCCGAGGTCCTGGTCGTACCGGATGATCGACAGCTTGCCGGGAGTGGCCCGGTACTTCCGCGGGTCGAGGAGTTCGAGGTCGAGGACGCGGCGCACGATGGTGCGGGCCACCTCGGTCGAGCCCCCGCCGGAACCCTCGGTCGGCGCCCCCGACGTCTCCGTCGCCCCCGGCGTCTTTGATGCCTGGTCGGCCTGGATCAGGGGGTAGACGAAGGTGTAGTCCATGTGGATGGCGACGGACCCGTGCGCGCCCGCCTTGAACGTCATCCGGCCACGGACCTTGACCACATCCCCGGCCGGCCGCACCTCGGCCGGGTCGAACCGGCTGAAGAGCATCAGCGGATCGTGCTTCTTGCCCGGCGCGCGCAGCCAGCTGTTCACGTCGTCGAGCATGCGGGGCTGCTTCGGGTCGAGGACGGCGAGCGCGCTCTCGGGGCGCTCGCCCCGCAGGGTTCCCGGGGCCAGGTTCGCGCCGACGAGCAGGGTCTTCGCCAGTTTCAGGGCGGCGGCCACCTGCGCGCTCGTGAACGTACCGACCGGCGTCGCCTTCGGTACGACGATGGCGGCGGCGCCGTCGGCCCAGCGCTCGGCGGGCGAGCCGGCGAACGGCCTGTCGAGGGTGGGCGTGTCGGGCGCGGCGCTGGAGGGAGCGGCGGTCGGAGGCGCGGATTCGGCGGGCAGCGCGGCGGCGGACGCGCCCCCGGACGGCGTACCGGACGACGCGTTGGACGACGTGCCGAAGGGGTCGCCGGGCAGCAGCGACGGCTTGACCGCCACCAGCGCCACGGCGATCGCGACGGGCACGCCGAGGATCGCCCACAGCCGGCGCCGACGGGCCGCGCGCCCGTCCATCTCCCTCCCCCAAGCTCTCGACTTCGCTCGACCAGGGGAGACCCCCATGGCCGGACCCGTTCGCCACCCCTCCGGCTGGGCACCCTTGGCGTCGTTCTGCCGGAGCCGCTCGGTCACCATGCGCGCCCGGGCGGACGGCTCCTTCGGCGCCGAACTGCGGATGTCACGTTCGGTGTCGCGGGCGAACCGCTCCCACACGTCGTCGGGGACGGAGGGTTGCTCGAACTCCCCGGACTCCCCCGCCCCTTCGGGCTGCTTGTCAGACACGAGGATCAGTTCTAAGTGGATCGAAAGGCTGCACACAAGGCACATCCGTGTGTGACACAGCCCACATAAGAATTCTGTGAATGAAGGCACAACCGTTCACGGGTTTCGCGGGTCACACCTGCTGAACCAACGGCCACACCCGCGCCCCACACGCGGAGGCCTCATCCCATACGAGTACCGTGACGACGCGGTACCGGACTTTCCGAGGTCTTCATGAAGCTTCGCCGTGCCATGGCCCTGGCGGCCGCAACGGCAGCAATAGCCCCTCTGGCGCTGCTTTCGGCGCCGGCCGCGTTCGCGGACGAGAGCCCCTCCCCCACCGCGACGGTGTCCGAGTCCGCGACCGAGTCCGCGTCGGCGACCCCGACCGAGACCACTCCCGCGCCCGCCGAGACCACGTCCGCGTCGGCGACCGAGACCGCTCCGACTTCGAGCGCCTCCGCCACCGCCACCACCTCGACCTCCGCGACCCCCGCGCCGAGCACGTCGACGTCTCCCAAGCCGTCCGACACGCCGGAGCCCGAGCCGTCCGAGTGCCAAGACTCCAAGGTCGACGTCTCCATCTCCGGCCTGCCCGGCAAGATCGCGGCGGGCAGCGGTTGGCACAAGTTCTCCCTGAACGTGCTCAACAACTCCAAGTCCACGCTGAACGAGCTCGGCTTCTTCGCCGGCGCGTCCTCGGACAAGGCGGGCGACGACCTCTTCCAGAGCAAGAAGGTCCAGCTCCAGGCGTACAACGAGGACACCAAGGCCTGGGAGGACGTCGACTCCGAGGGTTACGCGGTCGGTTACGTCGGCTACACCGACGAGCTCAAGCCCGACTACGAGGTCGACATCCCGCTCCGTATCAACGTGAAGTCCAGCGCCCCGGTCGGCGCCGGCTTCTCGCTCGGCGCCAGCATCTACGGCGACACGGACGGCCAGTGCACGGGCTTCGGCGAGGTCGCGTACAAGTTCCAGATCGTCTCCTCGGGTACCGACACCGACGGCACCAAGCCGCAGGAAGGCGGCAAGGTTCCGGTCTCGGACAAGCCGGCCGACAAGGGCAACACCCCTGAGGTCAACGGCAGCCTCGCCGAGACCGGCTCCAGCTCCGCCCTGCCGATGATCGCGCTCGCCGGTGGCATCGCCGTCGTCGCCGGTGCGGGTGCGGTGTTCGTGGTGCGGCGTCGCAAGTCGGGTGACGCGACCGCGTAAGCGGCCGGCGACACACCCACGTAGGCAGCACGCCTCGTAAGAGAAGAAGGACCTGGGCTCGGAGGGGGGCACAGGTCCTTCTTCGCGTTCACATGGGCCGTCTGCCCTTGGGTACTGCCTTACGGCTGTACTGCTCATGGCTGTACTGCTACGGCTGTACCGCTTACGGCTTCGGGGGCACCGCCGGCATCCCCAGGAACGGCAGCCGCAGCGCGCCGAAGGCGTCCGCGGGCACCGCCGGGTCACGGGGCTCGACCGGCTTCAGACGCTCGTACGCCGTTCCCTGCGCCGGACGCGGGTCCGCCTCGCCCTTGTTGGGCCAGTACGACATCGCGCGTTCGGCCTGGGCGGTGATGGTGAGGGACGGGTTCACCCCGAGGTTCGCGGAGACCGCGGCGCCGTCGACGACGGAGATGCCCGGGTGGCCGTACAGCCGGTGGTAGGGGTCGATCACACCGGTCTCCCGGGAGTCGCCGATCGGGCAGCCGCCCAGGAAGTGCGCCGTCAGCGGCGTTCCCATCAGCTCGCCCACGTTGCTGCCCGCGAAGCCGTTGATCTCCGCGGCGACGGCGGACGCCGCCTCGGACGCGGCCCTGATCTGCTTGGGGTTGGGCGCGCCGTGGCCCTGCCGGGCCGTCAGCAGGCCCTTCCCCGCGCCCTTCGGCTTCAGGTAGGTCGTCAGGGAGTTGTCCAGCGACTGCATCACCAACCCGATGATGGTCCGCTCGGACCATCGGCGGTTGGAGAGGGAGCGGAGCACCAGAAGGGGGTGCTTCACCGCGTTCGCCAGCCATCCCGCCACCCTCGACGAGCCCTCCGCGTACGGAACCTGGAGGATGGACAGGCCGCCCATGGCGTTCGAGCCCTTGCCGTAGCGGACGGGCTCGATGTGGGTGTTCTCGTCCGGGTGGATCGACGACGTGATGGCGACACCCTGGGTGAAGTCGGCCTTGAGCGTGCCGTGCGCCTTGCGGTAGCGGCGGTTGTCGGTCTGGGCGCCCACCAGCGCCTCCGAGTTGGTACGGGTCAGCTCGCCCAGCCTCGGGGAGAGGTACGGCAGTTGGCCGCCCGCCTTCATCCGGTGCAGCAGTGTCTGCGTGCCGTACGTACCCGCGGCGATGACGACCCTGCGCGCCTTGAACGTCCGCCCTTCGCCCTTGCGCTTCTCGTCCGTGGGCAGGGTGGCGACGGCGTATCCGCCCTGTGAGTCGTCGGTGACGGACACGACGGTGGTCATCGGGTGCACGACCGCGCCCGCCTTCTCCGCCAGGTACAGGTAGTTCTCGTTGAGGGTGTTCTTCGCGCCGTGCCGGCAGCCGGTCATGCACTCGCCGCACTCGGTGCACGCCTTGCGGGCGGGTCCGGCGCCCCCGAAGTAGGGGTCCTCCACCTCACCGCCGGGCCTGGCCTTCGCCGTGCCGTCCGCGTCCTGCCCATCGCCGAAGAAGACGCCAACAGGCGCCATGTGGAAGCTGTCGCCGACACCCATCCGCTGCGCGGCCGCCTTGAGATGGACGTCGGAGGGGGTCATCGTCGGGTTGAGCCGTACGCCGAGCATGCGGCGGGCCTGGTCGTAGTACGGCTTCAGCTCCGCCTGCCAGTCGGTGATGTCCTTCCACTGCGGGTCGTCGAAGAACGCCTTCGGCGGTACGTAGAGGGTGTTGGCGTAGTTCAAGGAGCCGCCGCCGACTCCGGCGCCCGCCAGCACCATGACGTTGCCCAGCAGATGGATGCGCTGGATGCCGTACATGCCGAGCGCCGGCGCCCACAGGTAGTTCTTGATGTCCCAGGAGTTCTTGGGCAACGCGTCGCGGGTGAAGCGACGGCCAGCTTCCAACATGCCTACGCGGTAGCCCTTTTCGGTGAGCCTGAGGGCCGTGACCGAGCCACCGAAGCCGGAGCCGACGACGATGACGTCGTAGTCGTACGCGGTGTCGTCCGGGTTGTGGACGGAGTTCTCCTGTGACACGTGCTGCTCTCCTCATTGAGAACGTGGTGCGGCCTGACGGAGCCCTAGCCGGGGCCCTTATCGCAGCCGGAGCGCCTTCATCACCCTCAGGCTGCGGCTCATGAACTCCGCGTACTTCTCGTCGTCCATGCCGAGCGAGGGGGCCATCGGCAGCAGTCGCTGCTGGGCGACGGTCTGCGCCTCGGTGTACTTGAGGATGCCCTCGGAGCCGTGTCGACGGCCGAGGCCGGAGTCCTTCATGCCGCCCATCGGCGACTGGACACTGCCGTACGCGGGCGCGTATCCCTCGTTGACGTTCACCGTGCCGGTGCGCAGCCGCGCCGCGACCGCGCGTCCGCGCCGCCCGTCCTTCGTCCAGACGGAGGAGTTGAGGCCGTACGACGTGGAGTTGGCGAGTTCGACGACCTCGTCGTCCGTCTTGAAGCGGTAGAGGGAGACGACGGGCCCGAAGGTCTCCTCGTTGCAGACGGCCATGGGGGCCTCCACGCCGTCGAGGATGGTGGGCTCGTAGAAGTAGGGGCCGATGTCGGGGCGGGCGACGCCACCGGCGACGACCTTCGCGCCCTTCGCGACCGCCTCGTCCACATGTCGGGTCACGGTCTCCAGCTGCCGCTCCCCCACCAGCGAGCCCATGTCCGCGCCGTAGGCGAGGGAGGTGCCGAGCCGCATGGCCTTGGTCCGGGCGGCGAAGCGCTCCGCGAACGCGTCGGCGATGGACTCGTGGACGTACAACCGCTCGATGGAGATGCAGAGCTGACCGGCGGAGGAGAAGCAGGCGCGGACGGCGCCCGCGGCGGCCTTGTCGATGTCGGCATCCGCCAGGACCACCATCGCGTTCTTGCCGCCGAGTTCGAGGGAGACGCCGACGAGCCGGGCGGCGGCGCCCTGGGCGACCTCGCGGCCGGTCCGGGTGGACCCGGTGAAGGAGACGTAGTCGGCGTGCTTGACGACTTCCGGCCCGACGACCGGCCCGTCCCCGATGACGACCTGGAAGACCTCGGCGGGCAGCCCGGCCTCGATGAGCAGGTCACGCGCCCACAGGGCGGTGAGGCAGGTCTCGGTGTCCGGCTTCATCACCACCGCGTTGCCCGCGACGAAGGCCGGGAGCGCGTCGCCGACGGAGAGTTCGAGGGGGTAGTTCCAGGGCGCGATCTGGCCCACGACACCGCGCGGGTGACGCAGTTCGGTGACCTTGGTGAGGGTGGGCATGGCCCCGGCGTGCCGCTTGGGTCGGAGGTAGGCGGGAGCCTTCCTGCCGTAGTGGCGGGCGGCCACGACGACGGCCTGCACCTCTTCGTGCGCGTGCAGCCGGGCCTTGCCGGTCTCCAGCTGGATGAGGTCGAGCACCTCGGCCTGGCGGGCGAGCACCAGGTCGTGGAAGCGGAGCAGGACGGCGGCGCGCTGCCGTACGGGCGTGGCACCCCAGGCGATCTGCGCCTTACGGGCCCGCTCGAAGGCCTCCTGTACGTCCTCGGGGGTGGACTCGGGCAGGTCGGCCAGCTTCTCGCCGGTGAACGGGGTGTGGTTGGCGGTCCGTCCGGAGCCGACGACACCCTTGGTGAGCTGCGCGACCAGCTCGGGCGTGACCACGTCGGCGGCGGTGCGGGCGCCCACGGGAGCGGGGGCGAGAGGGTTGGTGCCGGTCTTTTCCGACTTGACCGTGCCGGTGATTTCCGAGGCCTGCGAGTCCGTCATGAGGCGCAGCGTATGACGGAGCGGGGGCTTTGGGTACCCGTTGGTAACTCGCTTTCACCGACTGCACACACCGTGCCAGTGGGCACTGGCAGCGAATGCCCTGATCAGGGCGTTGTTCGGGAGCTCAGCGCCGTCTTGCCGACGTCGAGGCGTGCGCGGGCGCTCGTGAACAGCGAGGTGCCCCGGCGGCGTGCGCAGCATCCGAGGCACCCTTTATGCCCCACTTATGTTCCGCCCGTGTCCAACGATTACCGCAAGGGAAATTTCCCAGGAAAATCCTCTTCTGCCGCACCGCCCTTTCCCCCACCAATTATCCAGAGCGCTGCTTTCGGGAGAAAGCGTGAGCGAATCGGTCATTCGAGAAGTGAGCTGAACCACACTCGGGGCCCTCGCTTCACTGAGCATTCATGTTGAACGCACCGACGACTCACGGTATGTTCACATCCCTGTCGGCACCTTCTCCCACATATATGGATCTTGCTTACGCGGTTTCCCAAGTGGCCAGCAAACGAGGGGCGTGCCCCGTCTTGCCAGGAGAACGTGACGATGGCTGTGCCCACTGTTTCGGTGATTGTCGCTGCTTATAACGCGATGCCCTACCTGACACGGTGCATTACGTCCGTCGCCGATCAGAGCATCGGGCAGGACAAACTGGAGATCATCGTCGTAAACGACGGCTCCACGGACGGCACGGCCGCCGAACTCGAGCGGCTGTCCGACACGTATCCGGCCCTGATGCGGGTGATCCATCAGGAGAACTCCGGTGGCCCCTCCGCCCCGCGCAACCGCGGACTCGACCACGCGCGGGGACAGTTCGTTTTCTTCCTCGACGCCGATGACTACCTGGGGCCGGAGGCCCTGGAGCGCATGGTGGCGATGGCCGAGGAGAACGGCACGGATGTCGTCCTCGGCAAGATGGTCGGTGTGGGCGGACGCGGCGCGCCCACCTCCATGTTCCGGCGCGACCAGCCGAAGACCGACGTCTTCTCCTCACGGGTCTACTGGACCCTGAACCCGATGAAGCTGTTCCGCCGCGAGCTCCTGGAACGGCACCACCTCCGCTTCCCGACCGATCTCAAGATCGGCGAGGACCAGATGTTCGTCGGCCCGGCGTATCTGCACGCCTCGGGGATCTCCGTGCTGGCCTCGTACGACTGCCTGTACTGGGTGCAGCGGGACGACGACGGCAACATCACCCTGCAGACCGGGGGCTCCGAGCCCCGGCTGCGCTTCCTGCCGCGCATCGTCGACGTGATCCTGGAGAACGTCCCGGCCGGCCCGGGCCGCGACCACCTCGCGCACCGGCATCTGACCGTCGAGGTGCAGCAGCTCCTCGGTCATGTGGCGCGCGAACCCCGCGAGCTGCAGCAGAAGCAGCTGGACCGGCTGGCCGACGCGATCGCACCGCTGTGGCACGAGGGGCTGAACGAGCAGCTCTCGGCGATGGCCCGGCTCCGGCTCCACCTCGTACGGCACCGGATGCTCGACGAGGTGCTCGAACTGACCAGGTTCGAGAAGCAGCTGGCCAAGAGCGCGGCCGCCACCCCCGTACTGGTCGACGGCGGCCGGGCCTACGCCCGCTACCCCTTCCTCCGCGACCCCGCCCGCTCCGTCCCGGACAGCTGCTACGACGTCACCGACCAGCTCGGCCTGCGCCACCAGGTCACCCGCGCCGAACTGCACGGCACCACTCTCCACCTGGCCGGGTACGGGTACCTCCACCGCGTCGCCACCGAGGACGTCACCACCGACCTCGTCCTGCGCGAGCGCGACAGCGGGACGGAGTACCGGCTCCCCGTCAAGCACACCGCCACTCCGGGGCTCGGCGCGCACGAGGACGAGGGGGCGTACACCTACGAAGAGGCCGGATTCGAGACGACCGTCGACATCGACACCGCCGCGGGCGGCGCACCGCTCGGCGACGGGCTGTGGGACATCTCCCTGGCCGTCGGCGCCCAGGGCCTGTCGCGTGAGGTGCGGATCGGCAGCAAGCGGGCCCTGGACGTCTCCGGCACGGCGGACACCCGTGTCGTGGACACCACCCGCGGCGTGCGCGCCGTCACCCTCTACACCACCAAGCCGCACGGCAACTTCACGCTCGACCTGGGCGAGAAGAAGAACCGGGTCCTGCCGCACCTCAAGTTCGGGGAGTCCCGCTGGAACGCCAGCAACCCCACCGAACTGCTGATCACCGGCCGCTGGACCCTCGGTGCCTACCCGGACAGCCCGCTGACCCTGGCCCTCAGCAACGACAGTGGCGCCACCGCGGCCTTCCCCGTCGCACGCACCGCCCACGCCGACACCTTCACCGCCCGCGTGCCGGTCTCCGATCTCGCCGCCGGCGTCTGGACCGGCGAACTTCGACTCTCCGGTTGGTCCTTCGCCCTGCCGAAGATCCCGAAGGACCTGGAAGCGAGCAAGTGGCGCCGCCGGGGTCTGCCCTGGTACGCGAAGTCGGCTTCCGGCTCCGGCGGGCGCTTCGCCCTGCTGGTCACGAAGACCGACCTGGTCAAGGCAGTCGCGGGCAAGCTGAAGGCGTGACCGCCATCACCTCGGGCGGCGCTTTACCAACTTGACGTTTCCTTGACCTTTACCACATAGTCCTTTCACCTCATGTACACGGCAGGTACCGGCCGCGCCTCAGGCGCGGCCGGTCGTGTCCGCGCACCGAAGGACTTCCTCAGAATGAAGAGATCCGCGCTGTCGCGCCCCGGCGTCGCAGTGGTCGCGTCGACGCTCGCGCTCGCCCTGGCCACGGGCTGTTCCGACTCCGGTTCGGATTCCGGCTCCGGCTCCGGTGGCAAGGCGACGGGCGGCAAGGGGGCGGCGGCCGCGGTCAAGGCCCTGAGCGACGCCGAGTTGAAGAAGCTGATCGTCGGCAAGGGCGACCTCGCCGGATACCGCTTCGCGGCGGCCGACCAGTCCGAGCGGTTCGCCTCCTCCAAGGAGGAGATCACCGTCGTCGACGAGAAGTGCGCGCCGCTCGCCTATGTCCTCACCGGCTTCGCGCCGGGCGACTCGACCGCGTACGTCAACACCATGGCCAAGCCGGTGGAGGCCAAGCCCAGCGCGTCCTCCACCAAGAGCATGGAGGACATGACGGAGAAGGAGCTCGACGAGGCGCTGAACTCGATCACCGACACCCTCGGCGGGACAGTCACCATTGTCTCGCTCTCCTCGTACGAGGGCGACGGCGCCCAGAAGGTCATGTCCTCCGTCTCCGACGCGGTCAAGGGCTGCGCGGGCGGGTTCAAGGCGACGTCGAAGGGCGCGAAGGACGACCCCCAGAAGTTCACCAAGGTCGAGGCGGAGAAGGCCTCGGGCAGCGGCGACGAGTCGGTCGCCTTCGCCGTGACCGGCGAAGCGGACGGTGACAAGATCGTCGTACACGCCGAGGCGGTGCGTCATGGCGGCACGGTGGCCACGTACTACTCGCTGAACCTGGCCGCGTTCCTCGCCGACGGGAAGCCCAAGGAGTACGGCATCCCGGCCGACCTCATCAAGGCCCAGGCCGCCAAGCTCGCCTGAGCCCTCGCCAGTCCCTTACAGCCGGTCGACGTCCAGGTTCGCGATCGCCGTCCTGGCGACTTCACGGCCGCGTGCCGTGAAGTCGCCCTTGCCCGGATAGCTGATCGTGAACTTGTACATGTCGCCCTTGGACGACTTGTAGTAGAAGATCTTCACCTCGCGCGGGCGCGGGTTCTGGCTGTCGGTGGTCGTGTAGACGACGGTGTTCTCGGCGGCCTGCCTGCCGTGGTACTTCGCGTTCTCCGGGGCTGTCCGCGGGGCCTCGGGCATGCTCAGCTCGTACGCGCCGCTGCCCTTGAAGTCGTCGTTGTCGGCGTACATCTCGGCGGCCGAGGAGTCCTTGATCCGGTGGCTCGTGTCCTCGGACTTCTTGATCAGGGTCAGGCCGATCCAGATGCTGCCGCTCCAGTCGGTGTACGTGACCCAGTGCCCCTTGTCCGACGTCCGGTCCGGCGTCGATCTCTGGTAGCCCGCGGGCGCCGCCAGTGTCGCGGCGACGTCCGTCTCGTGGTGCTTCTTCCAGCCGTCGGGCAGCGGCCCCGCGAACGGGTTCGCGAACACCAGGTACGCCGCCACCGCCGCCGCGACGACCACCGCGCCGAGGCCGATGAACAGGGGCGTGCGGCGCACGCGCAGACCCTGGCCGCCCGGACCCGCGATCTGCACCACCTGCGTCGGCTCCGGGGCGGGTGGCGCGGCGGCCTCCTCCAGCATCCGTCGGACCCGGTCCGCGCCGGGGCGGCGGGACGGCTCCTTGTCCAGCAGCCCGTTGATGGCCTCCGCCAGCGGACCCCGCGCCGAAGCGGGCGCCGCCGGCGTGGAGTTGAGGACCGACTGGAGCGTCGCGGGCGTGTTGCTGCGACGGAAGGGCGACACGCCCTCCGTGGCCGCGTACAGAACGACACCGAGCGACCAGAGGTCGGAGGCCGGGCCCGGACGCTGGCCCAGCACCCGCTCCGGCGCGATGTACTCCGGCGACCCGACGAAGCCACCGGTGGCCGTCAGATTCGTCTCGCCCTCGATCTGCGCGATGCCGAAGTCGGTGAGGACGACCCGGCCGTGCGGGCCGAGCAGCACGTTGTCGGGCTTGACGTCCCGGTGCAGGATGCCCGCCGCGTGTGCGGCCTCCAGCGCGCCGAGCACCTCCAGACCGATACGCGCCGCCTCACGCACCCCGAGCGTGCCCTCCTGGAGGGCTGCGCCCAGCGAACGGCCCCGCACCAGCTCCATGACGATCCAGGGCTGTCCGTCCACGACCGCGACGTCGTGGACGTTCACCACCGCCGGGTGATCGAGCCGGGCCGCGGCGCGCGCCTCGCGACGCATCCGCTCGAAGACATTGGCGCGTTCACGCTCGGGAAGGTGGTCCGGGACGCGCGGCTCCTTGACGGCGACCTCACGGTCCACCGTCTCGTCCTTGGCCCGCCAGACCGTCCCCATCCCACCGTGACCGAGCTTGCCGAGCAGCCGGTAGCGGCCCGCGACGAGCCGCCCGGTGCCGGGGTCGGGATCGGGCGCGGGCACCGGATCGGGCGCGGACTCGACCGTCGGCTCCGGGGCGACCCGGGTCGGCGGTTGCAGAACGAAACTCGTCGGCTCGTCGGACCCGTAAGGGACTCCCCCGTTGTTCCTCATGGGTCCATCCCTATCGCGGCACGCTCTCCGGCATCCAGACCCGTCGCGCACCGGTCACAGACCCGTGACGCGGACCATCCCTTATCTCCCGTTTATCTGCCGTCTACGAGGCCACGAAGGTGTCCAACGCCACGTCGAAGTACTCCTTCGCCTCCGTCACCTTGCCGACCGGCGCCGACACCCACACGTCGTACATCCGGCCGCCTTCCTCCCAGCAGAGGTCGTACGTGTGCCGCGCGCCCTCCGCCTTGGTGAAGCCGTTCCAGGTGAACTCCCAGAGCGCGGCGGGCTGTCCGTCGTGCGTGGTCGAGGTGACGGTGCCGTCGTGGTAGCCCGGGTTCGTGGACGGCCCGTCGGCGTCGGCGCGCCGCATCACCGCGAGCGGGCCGCCCGCCTCGGGGTCGGTCGCCTTGATGCCGAGGCGGAAGGTCTGGCCCGGCGACAGGTAGAAGATCCGCTCGCCCTCCGGATCGCGTGTGAAGCCGTCCGGCACGGCGAGCGAGAACCCGTCCGGGTCATGGACCGTCCGGTAGCCCGAGGGCGCCGTGCCGGAGGCGGCGGTCGGCTTCTGCTGCCGGGTGACGGTGACCGTCGGGGCGGGGCTCGGTGAGGCCGAAGACCCCGGAGCTGCGGACGCGCTCGGGGAGTGCGACGCGCTCACGGACGTGCCCGGCGCCGAACTGGCGGACGGAGTCGACGTACCGCCTCCACCGCCTCCGTCGTGGTTCACCAGCAGCACCGCCGACACACCGGCCCCGGCCACGGCGGCGACCAGCGCCGCGACGACGAGCATGGTCCGCGCCGACCGCTTCGGGGCACGGCCGGGCGCGGCGGCAGGAGGAGGAACCGGCGGAGGGGAGGAGTGCGTGGCCTGTTGGGCGGGCGATTTCCGCTTCGGTACGTCCCGTTGCGTGGGCGTGTAGCCGGCCGACGCGGCCCTCGGCGTACGGCCCGTCTCCAGGAACGCCTTGAGCAGCCGCTCCGCCTCCAACGCGTCGAGCCGCCGCTCCGGATCGCGCTCCAGCAGCCCCCGTACGACGGGCAGCAGGGGTGCGGCCTGCGCGGGCGGGCGGATCTCGTCCATGACGACGGCGTGCAGGATGCCGCCCAACGAGTCACGGCGAAAGGGCGATTCGCCGCTCAGGACCGTGCAGAGCAGCGCGCCGAGCGACCACAGATCGGACTCGGGACCGGTCCTGACCCCGGACATCCGCTCGGGCGCGGTGTATTCGGGCGAGCCGACGAACGACCCGCTCTCGGTGAGGGTCGTGGCGCCCGCGACCTGGGCGATGCCGAAGTCGGTGAGCACGACACGGTCGGTGCCCGCCTCCATCAGGACGTTGGCGGGCTTGAGGTCACGGTGCAGGACACCCGCGTCGTGCGCGCGGCGCAGCGCGCCGAGGAGGGCGAGGCCGATCCGGGCGGCCTCGCGCGCGTCGACAGGACCGTCGGCGGAGATCCGTTCGGCGAGCGAGCCGCCGTCGATCAGCTCCATGACGATGTAGGGCCGTTCGTCCTCCTCGACCACGTCGTGCACGACGATGATGTGCGGGTGGTGCAGCTGGGCGACCGCGCGGGCCTCGCGCAGGGTGCGGTCGCGCTGCGTCCGGGCCTCGTCGTCGGAGAGCGAGTCGTCGAGGGCGAGCTCCTTCACCGCGACCTGCCGGGCGAGCAGCTGGTCGGTGGCGCGCCAGACGACGCCCATGCCGCCCCGGCCGATCCTGGCCTCCAGCCGGTAACGGCCGCCGATCACACGGACGTTCTCCCCCTCGGTCCCCATACGCCCCATCATGCCGCACCGGACGGACGCGCTCCGGGCACCGGACCGCGCGATGGCTGTTATCCGGCCTTGTCAGACCGGTTGCGGCCAGTTCGTGTCCGTCCGGCCCGTCAGGTCTTGGGGAGCCAGCTGCGGAGAATCACGTCGAACTGCCGGCGCGCCGTGTCCCAGTCCGCCGCGGGCGAGGACATGTAGATCGCGTACTCGACACCCTCGCGGCTGAGGTACGTCTGCTCGATCGCCCGCCGCTTGCCGGGGAACGGCGTCTGCTTCTCCAGCGCGGTCCAGGTGAAGTCCCACAGGGAGCCCGGGCAGTCGCGGAACGTGTTGGACTGCAGTTGCACCCGGTGGTAGTCGACCAGCTTGGTCAACTGCTCCTCCAGGTCCTGCTGGTGTGCGAACGGTGTGGGAAAGTCCGGCGAGTCGTCGATGGCGATGCGGACGAAGTGCTTGCCGCCGTCGGGCGTGTAGTCGACCTGGTTGCCGTTGGCCTGCCGCTGCCAGGTCTTGTCGGGCAAGGAGATGGTGAAGCCCTCGACGTCGTCCCGCTGCACCCAGGAATCGGGCACGGCGCCGGACGGCTCCTGAGTGCTCGAAGTCGCGGTCGGGGTGCTCCCGGGCTTGGTGGTGCCGGGGTTCGCGGTGCCGGGCGAGGCACTGTTGTGGGTGTCGTCGGTCCGTGCGCCGTTCAGGTAGTTCATGGCCACGGCGCCGCCACCGCCGATCAGGGCGGCGAGTACGACGACGAGGGCGATCGTACGACCGCGGCGCCGTCTCCCGGACGCGCCCCCCGTGCCGGTACCGTCGCCCATGGGCCCGGGCACCGGCGCATGAAGCGTCGGCGTCGCCCCGTGCGCGCCCGATCCGTGCGCCACGGACCCGTGCGACGCCGTCTCGTGCGCCCCCGGTCCGTGGGGCGCGGCGCCGTGGGATCCCCTCCCACGGGGCGCCGTCCCGTAGGCCGCCGCCGGCTGCGCGCCCATCCCCATGGTGCCCGTGTCCACATGCTGTTGCGTCGGCACATACGCCTGCGCCGCAATCGGCCTGCGCCCCTCCGCGGCCTCGGCGAGCATCTGCTCGGCCTCCTCCGCACCGGGCCGCACGGCCGGGTCCTTGTGCAGCAGCGCGGTGATGACGGGCCCGAGCGGACCGGCGTGCTGCGGCGGCGCGGGCTCCTCGTCGACCACGGCCTGCATGGTGGTCAGCGGCGAGGTCCGCCGGAACGGCGACCGCCCCTCCACCGCCGTGTACAGCGTCGCGCCGAGCGCCCACAGGTCGGCGGACGGACCGGGGTCGTGCCCGCGCACCCGCTCGGGCGCCAGGTAGTCGACCGAGCCGACGATCTCGCCGGTACGCGTGATGGTCGTGTCGCCCTCGACCTGCGCGATCCCGAAGTCGGTGAGCAGTACTCGTCGGTCGGAGGACAGCAGTACGTTCCCGGGCTTCACGTCACGGTGCAGTACGCCGGCGGAGTGCGCGGCGCGCAGGGCGCGCAGCACCCACAGCCCGATCCGCGCCGCCTCGGTCGGTTCGACGCGCCCCTGCTCCTTGACCTCGTCGGCCAGTGAGTTGCCCTCGACCAGCTCCATGACGATCCAGGGCCGGTTGTCGTGATCCAGGACGTCGTGCACGGTGACGACGGCCGAGTGGTTGATCCGGGCGGCGGCCCGCGCCTCGGCGTGGGTGCGCGCCAACAGAACGGCCCGGTCACTCTCCGTCACATACAGCGCGGCCGTCAGCTCCTTGATCGCGACGGCACGGTGCAGCACTTCGTCGTGCGCGCGCCACACGCGGCCCATGCCACCGCTGCCGATGGATTCGACAAGTCGGTAGCGGCCCGCGAGGAGCAGGCCCTGCATCTGATTCACGTTTCCCCGCAATGGTATTGACAGGGTCAGACTAAAGAGCGGTCCCCGCGCAGGGAACCGGCGGGGTCGTACGGAGACCGCACTGTGACGGTTCTCCCTTCGGGGTACGGGAGGGAACCATTCAGCGTTCAGCGGTTCATGACTACGGGAATTGCTCAGCCGGTGACTTGGTACGTCGCCGACGCCTGCTCGTACAGTCTCGTGACCTCGTCCCGTTCGGCCTCCGGGCCGCGGACCTGCACCACGTGGTAGTGCCCGCCGACGATGATCGCGAGATTGCGGACGTACAGTGACTGCCCGGCGGAGTTCTGCCAGGTGAACTGCCCCTCCGCCATGGTCCGTCCGCCCACGTCGATCCGCCGCATCCCGCTGGACGTGGCCCACGTCGAGTCGCGGAACGGCTGCAACTCGCTCTCGGTCTCCCGCTGGTACGTCAGCGGATCGCTGCCGTACTTGCCGGTGCTGTCCCGTCCGGGTACGACGATGAGCTCGAAGTCGCCCTGGGAGTAGACCACCTGGCCGCGCCCGTTCTTGGGCGTGCGGTTCCAGCCGTTGGCCACGGCGACCTGGAAGCCCTCGGAGTCCTTGCGCAGGGTGAAGCCCTGGCCGACCGCCGGGTCGTTGGACTGCGAGGTCGTCGAACTGGCGCCGCCAGAAGGGTTCGTGTCCGTGCCGGGAGAGGTCTGGTCGGGGCGCGGCCGGCTGCTGGCGCTGCCGTCGGCGCCCGTGCCCGCGGTGTTCCCGGGTGCCGGGCTCACCTGGCCCGCGGAGCCGGTCCGTCCGCCGTTCGCGTCGCTGTTCGGGTCGGTCTTTTTCGGCATGAAGACCATCGCGTACGCGACCGCCGCGGCCAGCAGGAGCAGGACCAGCAGGACCAGGTTCCGGCCCAGCTTGCGCGGCTTGGCCGTCTCCGTCGACCTGGCCGGCCTCGCCTGCCGGTCGGGCTTCGCGCGCTTGTGGCGGGCGTGTGCGCTGGTCGCGGGCAGTCTGGCCCGGCGCCTGCGGACGAGCTCGCCCCTGCGCCGTACGATCGGCAGCCGGCTGGGGTCGACGGGCGGCGCCGCGACGACGTGCGCGCCCGCCTCGGGCTCCGGCGCGGACCGCACCAGCGAGCGCAGCCAGCCGCTCAGCTCCTCGAAGTCCAGCCGCTCGGTGGGGTCCTGACGCAGCAGCGACTCCACGACGGGCCGCAGCGGCCCGCACTCCTCGGCGAACGCGGGCGGCTCCGCGCAGACCAGCTGCACCAGCTCCGCGGTGTTGTCCTCCGGGTAGGGAGCGTGTCCCTGCACGGCCCGGAAGAGCAGGGCGCCCAGCGCCCACAGATCGGTCTGGGGGCCGATCGGCGCCGCCAACTGCCAGTTCTCGTGCACCGGCCCGGCCTGCTCCGGGGCCCATCGCTCGGTCACCGGACCGACGACGGCCATCCGCGCCTGCCGGGCCCGCTCCGCGGCGAGCGCGGTGGCGGGACCGCGCCGCGGGGGCGCACCGGCGACCAGCTCGTCCCAACGGCCGTTGGGAGTCGGGGCGGGGGTGGACTGCTGTCCGGGCACGAGGGCGGGGGTGCCGTGGTTCTGGATGCCGTGGTTCTGGGCGCCGTGGGGGCCCTGGGTGCCCTGGGTGGCGTGGGGGCCCTGGGTGGCGTGGGGGCCCTGGGTGCCGTGAAGGTCCTGGGGTCCCGGGGGCACCGGGGCGCCGCTGTGGCCACTTCCAGGACCGGTCGCGGGGCCGGGGAGCGCCGGGCGCCCCTGACCGCCGTTGCCGCCGGGGCCGGGACCACCGAAGCCAGGGCCGTTGCCGCCGGGGCCGGTTCCGGGGCGCGGCTGCGCGCCGGGCCAGGCGCCCGCACGCCCGCCGCCGACGCCGTACGGGTCGGCGATCTGACCGGGGGGCGGGGTCTCGGGCCGCTGCTCCACACCCTGCCCGGAGCCCTGGGCCCCCGGCACGGAGCCGTCGGCCGGTGGGGCAGGACGGGGCGCAGGCAGTGCCGCCGGACCGCCCCGCTGCTGCTCATGCACGCGCGCCGCGGCCCGGGCTCCGGCCCGGTACGCGGCGATGGCCCCGGCCCGGGCCGCCCGGGCGTCGCCTCCGGCCTCCAGCGCCCTGCGCGCCAGGGCCGCCCCGCCTTCGGCGGGCGGCTCCCCCACAGGTGTGGTGTTCTCGGCCCGCGCCTCGATCGCGGCCCGCCGCGCGGCCTCGGCATCGGCCCCCTGCACACTGGCGACCACCGCACCGAACGAGGCTCCGGGACCCCCGCCGGACGCACCACCGGCGGGCAGCCCTCCGGTCACTGCACCGGGCGCGGCGCCGCGCGTACGGGCCGCGCCACGCGGGACGCCGGTGACCGTGCCCGTACCCGCTCGTGAATCCGCACCGGGACCCGTGTGGGGCGAACCGGCGCCGACGCCTCCCTCACCCCCGGGACCCTCGAAGTCCTGTACCGGCACCGGGTCGTACCCGCACAGTGCCTCCTCCGCGGCGCCGGCGGCCAGGCCGGTCAGCATCACACGGCCGTCGTCGCAGACGAGCACCGTGCGCACGGTGATGTTGCGGTGGACCCATCCGTGCGCGTGCAGCACCCTCAGCGCGGTGACGACGTCGGCGGCGACCTCGGCTGCCCGATAGGGGCTCAGCGGCTTCTCGGCGAGGAGCGCGGCCAGCGACCGCGCGGGCACCAGCTCACTCACTATCCACAAGGACCCGCCTTCGGCGAACACGTCGAAGACCTGGTCGAGCCGGGGATGGTCGGGAATCTGCGCGGCGGCCTGCGCCGCCTCGATCGCCCGTCGTACGGCGGGTTCGGTGGGCCTGCGCGTGGTCCGTGCGGAGGCGCGCCGCACCCCGCCGTCCCGCGCCACGAACCCTTCGGGCAGCCCGTCCGCGTCGAGCATCTCCGCCTCGACGACCTCCGGCAACGGCACTTGCCGGACGAGGACTTCCTGTCCGCTGTAGGTGTCGAAGGCCCGGCTCTCGGCGAGTTCGTACTCGTCGGAGGGCGGCAGCGGCAGGCGGTAACGGTCGGCGAGTACCCGTCCCGCATAGTCGTCCACGATGCCTCCCCCGGCCGCCCGGTGGTCAATTCCGTTCGCCTTGCGCCCCGTTACGGCTTCGTACGGTCCGCAACCACTCACGATACGTGCCGGAGGCAAGCCGCAATGTCGGGATGCGAGATGTCACCGGCCCGTGACCGACCCCTACAACAGACACCCCGGGCGAACCGGCCCGAACCTCACGGCATGGGCACGCGCCTCACGACGTGGGTTCGGGCCCCTGGCCTCACGACTTCGGCTGGAACGTCTTCGTCAGCGTCTGCCACGTGTCCTTGCGCAGCTGACTGTCCCAGTCGGATGCCTTCGCCGTGTACATCAGCCCGTACCCGAGATGATCATTCACGACGAATCCGCGGTCGATCGACCGGTACTTCGTGCCACCGTCCTGATAGGTGAACTCCCAGTCGGCCGTGTTCCAACCGCGATAGTCCACCTGCTCTATGCGCACCCGCTTGTACTGCGAGCGCACCATGTACCCCTCTTGGTTCTTCCAGTCCGCCACAGGGTCACTCTTGGGCGTGGTCGTCCAGCCGACGAGGAGCTTCTGCCCGTCGGGACCGGTGAAGCGGGCTCCCGCGTCATCCGTCGACTGGTACTTCCACCCCTTGGGCAGCCCGATCTTGAACCCCTGGCCGGCCGTGTACGTCGACACGGCGGTGGAGCCCGAGGAGCCCGACTCCTTGCCGTCGCCGCTCGTCCCGTTCGTGGCGGCGGCGCTGCCCGACGCGTCGGTGTTCGGCGTGCTGCCCGAACTCCCGTCCCCGGCCGACCCGGTGGCACCGTCCGTGTTGTCACCGCTGTCGGTGTGAGAGCCGCTGGTCGCGCCCTTGCCGCCACTGCCCGCGGTCACCCCGCTGGACGCTGCCGCCTTGGTGTCACCGCTCTTGCCGTTCTTCGACCCGCTGTCGTCACCGCCGCCGAGGGTCAGGGCCAGCACGGTCCCGATCACGGCGAGCGCCACGACCACCGCGATGATCACCAGGGTCCGCCGCGGCACCACATCGGTGAGCGGCGCCCGCGGCACGGGCCGCGGCGGCCGCTCGGGCGCCACGGGCCACCCGGAGGCCGCCCTGGCCTCGCCGGCCGAACCGGTGGAGGCGGCACCCCCCGAACCCGCCGAGCCGAGAGCCCCCTTCGAGCCATCGGAACCGGAGGCCGAGCCCACTGGCGCGCCGTCACGCACGCCCGGCTTCGGGGAGCCCTCCGCCGCCTTGCCGCCCTGGCCGGGCGTGACCGTCCCGGACTTCCCCGCAGCCGCGGCGGGCTTCGACACATCCACGCGCGGCGGAGCCGGAGGAGCCTTCGGAGCGACGGGAGGCGCCCCCTCCGCGCCCACCGAACCGGAAGCCTCGGTACCGCCGGCACCACCCGCACCGCCCGGAGCGCCGGACTTCGCACGGGCCGTCGCCGCAGCGGTGGCCGCCGCCGTGGCCGCACCGGCGACCGAGGCGGCCTTGCGCACGGAACGCAGCGCCCCGCGCAGTCGCTCCCCGGCCTCCTCGCCCCGCTTGGCCCCGGAACCGCCCGAGCCGCCCGAGCCGCCCGAGCCACCCGAACTCTTCTTGCCCCGGCCCTCGTCCGGCACCGGCGGCAGCGCCACGACCTTCGTCGCGTCCGCCGGCTCCGGCACGGTCTCCTTGGGCTCGGGGGCGTAGATCACCTCGCTGAGCATCGCCCGGGCGCGCTCGTTGTCGAGCCGCTGCGCGGGGTCCTTCACGAGCAGCCCGTAAATCACGTTCTCCAGCGGGCCCGCGTTCTTCGGCTGCTCCACCGGCTCGGTCATCACCGCGGTGAGCGTCGCGATCGCGGAACCCTTGTCGTACGGCGGCACACCCTCGACCGACGCGTACAACAGCCCGCCCAGCGACCACAGGTCGGCCGCGGGGCCGGGCTTGTGCCCGCGCGCCCGCTCCGGCGAGATGTACGAGGGCGCGCCCACGAGCATGCCGGTCGAGGTGATGGACGGGTCGCCCTCGACCTGCGCGATGCCGAAGTCGGTCAGCACCACCCGGCCGTCGTCGGAGATCAGCACGTTCGACGGCTTCACATCGCGGTGCAGGATGCCCTCGCGGTGCGCGGAACGCAGCACGTCGAGTATCGCGAGCCCCACCTCGGCAGCGCGCTTCGGCGTGAGCAGGCCGTCCTCGCGGATGACCTCGGCGAGCGACTTGCCCTCGACGAGCTCCATCACGATCCACGGCCGGTTGTCCTCGTCGACCACATCGAAGACCGTCACCGCGCCGTTGTTGCGAATCCGGGCGATCGCCTTGGCCTCACGCAGGGTGCGCGTGATCAGCCGCCGTTTCTCGTCGTCATCGATGCTCGACGGGAACCGCAGCTCCTTGACGGCGACCGTGCGGCCCAGCGTTTCGTCCTGGGCCCGCCACACCGTGCCCATGCCGCCGCGGCCGAGAACATCTCCCAGCCGGTAGCGCCCGGCGAGGAGACGTTCGCTCTTGTCCTGACGGGATGCTCCCGCCCGCTCCGCCTCCGACATGCGTCCCCTCATGCAACCCGCCCTGACAGAGCCTTCATTGTCCCTCACCCGACAAGCGCTCAGCGCCCAGGGGGCCCTTCGGCCGACAAGTCCTCGGCGACCGGCACGCCCCTCACCTGCGGACCACCCGCTCGTGCACACAGGTCCGTCCCCCATGATGTGCCGCAACAAGGAAGGAACGCCGATGCCTGCGCCCCGGACACCTCGGACACTCCTGGTCATACCCGTGTCTCTGGCCGTCCTCGTCCTGGCCCCGATCGGCCTGCCGCGCCTGATGCCGACCGCCGGTCCTTCCCACTCCACCACACCCTCGGCCGCCCGTCACACCCCCAGGTCCGCGGCCTCGACGGGCTCACACTCCCCCGCCGCCCCGGCAACGGGCGCCACCCGCGCCTTCCGCCGTCTGCTCCCCCTTCTCGTCACCCGCGGCAAGGCTCCCGCCGCTGCGCTGCTGGCCGGTGAAGCCTCAGGCGCACGCTTCGCCCGCGCCGGCGACGGCATCGCCCGCGGCGACCACTTCCGCGCGGGCAGCATCACCAAGACGTTCATCGCGACCGTGGTGCTGCAACTCGCCGCCGAGCACCGGCTGTCCCTGTCCGACACCCTGGACGCTCACCTTCCGGGTCTGGTGCGCGGCGCGGGCAACGACGGCCGGCGTCTGACGCTGCGCTCCCTGCTCACCCACACCAGCGGCCTGTACGACTTCACCGATGACACCAAGGGCGCCGTCCCCCTCACCCCACTCCAGGCCGTCCGCATCGCACTCACCCACCCCCCGGCCGCCCGCGGCCGCTTCGCCTACTCGAACACCAACTACATCCTGCTCGGCATGGTCATCCGCCAGGTCACCGGCCACTCGTACGCCACCGAAGCCGAGCGCCGGGTCATCAACCCCCTTCGTCTGACGGGCACCTCCTTCCCCGGCACCCGCACCTCGCTGCCCTCCCCGCACGGCCGCGCCTACTCCAGCGACGGCACCGACGTGACCGCCCTCGACCCGCGCGTGGCCGGCGCGGCGGGTGAGCTGGTCACCACGCTCACCGACCTGAACCGCTTCTACGCGGCCCTGCTCGCCGGCGACCTGCTCCCGCCCCGCCAGCTGCGCGAGATGCTCGACACCCGCACCGCACAAGGCCTGTACGGCATGGGTCTGTATCCGGTGAAGCTGTCGTGCGGTACCACCGTGTGGGGGCACAACGGCCATATATCCGGCAGCTACGTGCGCACCGCGGCTACCGTCGACGGCCGTCGTGTCCTCACCTTCCGGGTGAACACGGACGGGATCGAGGACCCTGACCTGGAACCCGAACTGCTCGCCGCCGAGTTCTGCTCCCGCACCCAGTAGAACGGCCGGGTTTCGAGCAGAGATCCCAGCTCACGACACCCGTTCGAGTGACATTCACGGGACCTCCCGGGCAGGCCCTCATAGGCAGCGGGACACGATCAGCGCGGCACGATGTCCGGCGCCCCCAGCCGCGCCGCGTCCGCCGTCTGGTCGTCCGGCTGGCGCTGGGACTCCCGCTCGGCCTCGACCCGCTTCTCGTAGTGCTCCACCTCGCGCTCGATCTGGTCCTTGTCCCAGCCGAGGACCGGCGCCATCAGCTCGGCGGCCTCGCGGGCGCTGCGCGTACCGCGGTCGAAGGTCTCGATGGAGATACGGGTGCGCCGGGTGAGCACGTCGTCCAGGTGCCGGGCTCCCTCGTGCGAGGCGGCGTAGACGATCTCGGCCTTGAGGTAGTCCTCGGCGGCCGGAAGGGGCTCGCCCAGCGCGGGGTTGGCGGCGATGAGCTCGAGTATCTCCTCGGCCAGCACACCGAACCGGTTCAGCAGATGCTCCACGCGGACCACATGGAGTCCGGTGCGCTGCGCGATCCGCGCCCGCGCGTTCCACAGCGCCCTGTACCCCTCGGCCCCGAGCAGGGGAATGTCCTCGGTGACGCATTCGGCGACCCGCTGGTCGAGACCGTGCACCGCCTCGTCGACCGCGTCCTTGGCCATCACCCGGTAGGTCGTGTACTTGCCGCCCGCCACGACCACCAGTCCCGGCACCGGATGGGCCACGGTGTGCTCGCGCGAGAGCTTGCTGGTGGCGTCCGACTCGCCCGCGAGCAGCGGCCGCAGTCCCGCGTACACACCCTCCACGTCGTCGCGGGTCAGGGGCACCGAGAGCACCGAGTTCACATGCTCCAGCAGATAGTCGATGTCGGCGCTGGAGGCCGCGGGGTGGGCCTTGTCGAGGTTCCAGTCGGTGTCCGTGGTGCCGATGATCCAGTGCCGGCCCCAGGGGATCACGAAGAGGACGGACTTCTCGGTGCGCAGGATCAGACCCGTCGCGGCGTTGATCCGGTCCTTCGGCACGACCAGGTGGATGCCCTTGGAGGCCCGTACGTGGAACTGGCCTCTCTCGCCCACCATGGCCTGGGTGTCGTCGGTCCACACGCCCGTGGCGTTGACGATCTGCTTGGCGCGGATCTCGTACTCCCCGCCGCCCTCGACGTCCTGCACCCTGGCGCCGACCACGCGCTCGCCCTCGCGCAGGAATCCGGTCACGCGGGCACGGTTGGCGACCTTCGCGCCGTACGCCGCCGCTGTGCGCACCAACATGGCCACGTAGCGGGCGTCGTCCACCTGCGCGTCGTAGTACTGCAACGCGCCGACCAGCGCGTCCTTCTTCAAGGCGGGTGCTATGCGCAGGGCGTGGCTGCGCGTCAGATGGCGGTGGGCGGGCAGTCCTCGTCCGTGTCCGCTCGTCATCGACATGGCGTCGTACAGCGCGACGCCCGATCCCGCGTACAGCCGCTCCCAGCCCTTGTGCTGGAGCGGATAGAGGAAGGGCACCGGCTTCACCAGGTGCGGTGCGAGCCGCTCCAGAAGGAGTCCACGCTCCTTCAGGGCCTCGCGCACGAGGGCGAAGTCGAGCATCTCGAGATAGCGCAGGCCGCCGTGGATCAGCTTGCTTGACCTGCTGGAGGTGCCCGACGCCCAGTCGCGCGCCTCGACCAGGCCCGTGGACAGGCCGCGCGTCACGGCGTCGAGCGCCGTCCCCGCACCGACCACGCCCGCGCCCACCACCAGCACATCCAGCTCACGCTCGGCCATTCCCGCCAGGGACTCGGCGCGCTCCGCCGGCCCCAGTTTCGCTGTCCTCACCGCTGCCTCCCGCTGTCTGTAGCGCTGGCCGCACCTGTCCGGCTACGCCCGGCTCACGTCCCCCTGCCCCAAAGTCTGACCGTGATGTCCGTCATCGGCCACCACGCACCCCCGGCCTGTGGACAACACTCCCGGAAACTCGCCCACCCAATACCGTAAATCGGTCATATTTACTCCTAGTCTGACATTGCGCTCGCCCGTTCTGTCCACAGGGCTTGCGCACCTGTCCCGTTTCGGTTACTGGGAAGGACGGCCCACGCCATGCCCGCAGATCTCGCCGTCATCGGACTCGGACATCTCGGCCTGCCCCTGGCCCAGGCCGCCGTCGCCGCCGGCATCCCCACGCTCGGCTACAAGACCGGGCCGGAAGGCGGCTCACTCACCCCGGCCGAACTGCGCCGGATGCTCTCGGGGGGCTTCCGGCCCACCACCAACCCCGCCGAACTCGGCCGCGTCCGCACCGCCGTCATCTGCGCCCCGACCCCACCCGGCCCGGACGGCACCCCCGACCTGGGCCAAGTGGCCTCGGCCGCCCGCACCCTGGCCGAACGGCTGCGCCCGCACACCACCGTGATCCTGGAGTCGCCGGTCCACCCCGGCACCACCGAGGGCTTCCTGCGCCCGCTCCTCGAAGAGGGCTCGGGCCTGCGCGCGGGGCGCGACTTCCACCTCGCGTACTCGCCCAGCCGCGTCGATCCCGGCAACCGCGGCTTCACCCCCGCCAACACCCCCAAGGTCATCGGCGGCCTCACCCCCGCCTGCACCGAGTCGGTCGCCGCCTTCTACGGACGCCTCACCGACAAGGTCGTACGCGCGCGTGGCCCCCGCGAGGCGGAGACCGTGCAACTCCTGGAGAACAACTACCGGCACGTCAACATCGCCCTGGTCAACGAGATGGCCGTGCTCTGCCACGACCTGGGCGTCGACGTGTGGGACGTCATCCGCTGCGCCGAGACCAAGCCGTTCGGATTCCAGGCGTTCCGGCCTGGACCCGGCGTCGGCGGCCACGGCATCGCCCAGGACCTGGCGGGCCACTCGGGCCGCACCCTCCGAATGGTCGAACTGGCCCAGCAGGTCAACAGCCACATGCCGCGGTACGTCATCCAGCGCGCCGCCACGCTCCTCAACGAGCACGGGAAATCGGCCCGCGCCGCACGCGTGCTCCTCCTCGGCGTCACCTACAAGCCCGACCTCGCCGACCAACAGGGCACGCCCGCCCACGAGATCGCCCTGCGTCTGATGGAGCTCGGCGCGACCGTCAGCTACCACGACCCGCACGTCCCGGCCTGGAACGTCCTCGGCCGCCCCGTCCCGCGCGCCGACTCCCTCTACGAGGCCGCCGCCGACGCCGACCTGACGATCCTGCTCCAGCAGCACCGCACGTACGACCTCCAGGGGCTCTCCGTGAAGGCCCAGCTCCTCCTCGACACCAGGGGAGCGACCCCGACCGGAGCCGCGCACCGACTCTGACCCCGGCGAAACCCCTGGACGGGATGTCACTGCCGACTGCTACTGTGCGTCAGCTCTCGCACACCAGTGCGCCCGCGTCCCGGGCGCTCCCAGGTGTGCGCTCACATCCCTGGGGGGAACCACATGAGTCAGTCGTCTCCGCCGCCGTCCGGTCCACCGGTCGACAACCCGTACGCGGACCAGAACCCGTACGCCGGCCGGCCGGGCCAGCCGCCCGCGCCGCCGCAGGAAGCCGCCCAGGCCGGGTTCCCGCAGCAGGGTGCCCCGCAGGGCGCACCCCAGCCGGGCTTCCCGATGGCTCCCGTCGCCCCGGCCGCTCCGGTGCGCGACAAGCTCGGGCTCGGCCTCGCGGCCGCCGTCGGTGCCGCCCTGGTCGCGGCGGGCGTCTACGGAGTCATCATCGGCCTCACCAAGCACGAGATCGGCTGGGCGGCCGTCGGTGTCGGCTTCGTGATCGGCCTCGCCGCGGGCCGCGTCGGCGGGCGCAACCCGATCCTGCCGATCGCCAGCCTGATCCTTTCGGTGGCCTCGGTCTACCTCGGCCAGCTGGTCGGCGAGGCCATGATCGGAGCCAAGGAGGTCGGCGTCGGCTTCAACGAGGTCTTCTTCCAGCACTTCAGCGTGGTCCAGGAAGCCTGGAAGGCCGAGGCCGACCCGCTGACCTTCCTCTTCTTCGCCATCGCCGCGTACGCGGCCTTCTCCGGCGCCAAGAAGGCCGGTCAGTAACCCCGCCCGGTATGCGTGAGGGCCCGCCCACCTCATGGTGGACGGGCCCTTCGGCGTCGTACGAGCCGCCGTACCGCTACCGCTAGCGCTTGTGCTGGGAGTCCGCGACCGTCACCTCGACGCGCTGGAACTCCTTGAGCTCGCTGTAGCCGGTGGTGGCCATGGCGCGGCGGAGGGCGCCGAAGATGTTCATGGAGCCGTCGGGGATGTGCGAGGGCCCGGTGAGGATCTCCTCGATGGTGCCGACGGTGCCGAGGTCGACCTTCTTGCCGCGCGGCAGCTCCTCGTTGACCGCTTCCATGCCCCAGTGGTGGCCCCTGCCGGGCGCGTCCGTGGCGCGGGCCAGTGGGGAGCCCATCATCACCGAGTCGGCGCCGCAGGCGATCGCCTTGGGGAGGTCGCCGGACCAGCCGACACCGCCGTCCGCGATCACGTGCACATAGCGGCCGCCGGACTCGTCCATGTAGTCGCGGCGGGCCGCTGCCACGTCGGCGACGGCGGTCGCCATCGGGACCTGGATGCCCAGCACGTTGCGCGTGGTGTGCGCGGCACCGCCGCCGAAGCCGACCAGGACACCGGCCGCGCCCGTGCGCATCAGGTGCAGCGCCGCCGTGTACGTGGCGCAGCCGCCGACGATCACGGGGACGTCGAGCTCGTAGATGAACTGCTTCAGGTTCAGCGGTTCGGCGGCACCGGAGACGTGCTCCGCGGAGACCGTCGTACCGCGGATGACGAAGATGTCCACGCCCGCGTCGACGACGGCCTTGGAGAACTGGGCCGTGCGCTGCGGCGACAGGGCGGCCGCGGTGACGACGCCCGAATCGCGCACCTCCTTGATGCGCTGCCCGATCAGCTCTTCCTTGATGGGAGCGGCGTAGATCTCCTGGAGGCGGCGGGTCGCGGTGTCCGCGTCCAGCTCGGCGATCTCGTCGAGCAACGGCTGCGGGTCCTCGTACCGCGTCCACAGTCCTTCGAGGTTCAGTACGCCCAGGCCGCCCAGCTCGCCGATGCGGATCGCGGTGGCCGGGGAGACGACCGAGTCCATCGGGGCGGCCAGGAACGGCAGCTCGAAGCGGTAGGCGTCGATCTGCCAGGCGATCGAGACCTCCTTCGGGTCTCGCGTACGGCGGCTCGGGACGACGGCGATGTCGTCGAAGGCGTACGCCCGGCGGCCGCGCTTGCCGCGCCCGATCTCGATCTCAGTCACGTGTGTGGCCTTTCCCTCTTCGCTTCTGCGCCTCCCAGTATCCCCGACACCTACGACAAGGGCGGCCCCGGAACCTCCGGGACCGCCCTCACGTACGTGTACGGCTGGTCGTCAGTACAGGTACGGCTAGTCGTTACGGCTGTAGTTCGGCGCCTCGACCGTCATCTGGATGTCGTGCGGGTGGCTCTCCTTGAGGCCCGCCGAGGTGATCCGGACGAACCGGCCCTTGGACTCCATCTCGTCGATGGTGGCGGCGCCCACGTACCCCATGGTCTGGCGCAGACCGCCGACGAGCTGGTGCAGCACGTTGGCCAGCGGGCCGCGGTAGGGCACCTGCCCCTCGATGCCCTCGGGCACGAGCTTGTCGTCGGACGCGACGTCCGCCTGGAAGTAGCGGTCCTTCGAGTACGACCTGCCCTGCCCACGGGACTGCATGGCGCCGAGGGAGCCCATGCCGCGGTACGACTTGAACTGCTTGCCGTTGATGAAGAGCAGCTCGCCGGGGGACTCCTCACAGCCCGCCAGGAGGCTGCCGAGCATCACCGTGTCGGCACCGGCGGCCAGCGCCTTGCCGATGTCGCCGGAGTACTGCAGACCACCGTCACCGATCACCGGGACACCCGCGGCACGGGCCGCGAGGGCCGCTTCGTAGATGGCGGTGACCTGCGGGACGCCGATGCCGGCGACCACACGGGTGGTACAGATCGAGCCGGGGCCCACACCCACCTTGACGCCGTCGACGCCGGCGTCGATCAGGGCCTGGGCACCGTCACGGGTGGCGACGTTGCCGCCGATCACGTCGACGTTCACGCTCGACTTGATCTTCGCCATCCAGTTGAGCGCGTTGCTGTTGTGCCCGTGCGAGGTGTCGACGATCAGGAAGTCCACCCCGGCCTCGGCCAGCGCCTGAGCGCGCTCCAGAGCCTCGGGGCTGGCGCCGACGGCGGCACCCACCAGCAGGCGGCCCTCGGCGTCCTTCGCGGCGTTCGGGTACTTCTCGGCCTTCACGAAGTCCTTGACCGTGATGAGGCCCTTGAGGACGCCCGCGTCGTCGACCAGCGGAAGCTTCTCGATCTTGTGGCGGCGCAGCAGTTCCATGGCGTCGGTGCCGGAGATGCCGACCTTGCCGGTGACCAGGGGCATCGGCGTCATGACCTCGCGCACCTGGCGCGAACGGTCGGTCTCGAAGGCCATGTCACGGTTGGTGACGATGCCGAGCAGCTTGCCGCTGCCGTCGGTGACGGGGACACCGCTGATGCGGAACTTGGCACACAGCGCGTCGGCCTCGGCCAGCGTCGCGTCCGGGTGCACCGTGATCGGGTCGGTGACCATGCCGGACTCGGAGCGCTTCACCAGGTCGACCTGGTTGACCTGGTCCTCGATGGAGAGGTTGCGGTGCAGTACACCGACGCCTCCCTGCCGGGCCATGGCGATCGCCATGCGCGACTCGGTCACCTTGTCCATCGCCGCGGAGAGCAGCGGGATGTTCACACGTACGTTGCGGGAGATGCGGGACGAGGTGTCGACCGCATTGGGCAGCACCTCAGAGGCGCCCGGCAGCAGCAGCACGTCGTCGTAGGTCAGCCCGAGTGTCGCGAATTTGGCGGGCACTCCGTCGACGTTGGCAGTCATGACACCTTCCCCAAATGGCCTTGATCGGTGCGGATGTCCATGCTAACGGGAAGCAAGGCTCTCCCATTCCACGGTTCGGACCGCCCTTGGGCTTCGTAGGTTCGTACGGGCGGGGTGGCGATGCCGTTCAGTTGTGGGCCGGGGTCCGGTCCCCGCGGGAGAACGACGCGAGCCCCACGCCCGAGGAAAAACCGGTCCGCCCCTTGGGAGGGCTGACCCGCCGCGCCGGCCGACACGTCCCCAGAGGTCCCGGTGGCCGGAGACCTCTGAGACCCGTCTACTGCTCCGCCAGCGCCCGCAACCGGCTCAGTGCGCGGTGCTGGGCCACCCGTACGGCGCCCGGTGACATTCCCAACATCTGGCCCGTCTCCTCGGCCGTGAGGCCCACCGCGATGCGCAGCAGGAGCAGCTCGCGCTGGTTTTCGGGGAGGTTGGCCAGGAGTTTCTTGGCCCACTCGGCGTCGCTGCTGAGGAGAGCGCGCTCCTCCGGGCCGAGGGAGTCGTCGGGGCGCTCGGGCATCTCGTCCGAGGGAACCGCCGTCGAACCGGGGTGGCGCATCGCGGCGCGCTGCAGGTCGGCGACCTTGTGCGCGGCGATGGCGAAGACGAACGCCTCGAAGGGGCGCCCGGTGTCCTTGTAGCGCGGCAGTGCGAGGAGCACCGCTACGCAGACCTCCTGGGCCAGGTCCTCGACGAAGTGCCGCGCGTCGCCCGGAAGCCGGGAGAGGCGGGTGCGGCAGTAGCGCAACGCCAAGGGATGTACATGCGCGAGCAGGTCGTGCGTGGCCTGCTCGTCGCCGTCGACCGCGCGATGGACGAGCGCACCGATCACCGTCGTCTCGTCGTCGCGCATCGGTCCATGGTGCCTTGGCGTCGTCTTGTCCGTGGCACCGCGTCCGTAGTTGTGCACCGAAGCGTTATGAGCAGGTGCGCCGGAACTCATCTCCGTCGCCCTCCCCTTCCGCTCGACCGACTCGTCCCCGAGGAACTCCACACCTCAAGCATGCGGCATCCGCGGCGAAACGAGCAGCGGGCACTCGGCGGGCCCTTTTGTCGGCCCCGCCCACCATGAGGTAGGCGGGGTGCGTCGTACCCCCGCGACGGCTCACCTAACGAACCAGACCCCACCGGAAACCGAGCGCCACGGCGTGCGCGCGGTCCGAAGCGCCGAGCTTCTTGAAGAGCCGCCGGGCGTGCGTCTTCACGGTGTCCTCGGAGAGGAACAGCTCGCGGCCGATCTCGGCGTTGGAGCGACCGTGACTCATGCCTTCCAGCACCTGGATCTCACGCGCCGTGAGCGTCGGCGCCGCGCCCATCTCGGCCGACCGCAGTCTGCGCGGGGCGAGCCGCCAGGTGGGGTCGGCGAGCGCCTGGGTCACGGTCGCGCGCAGCTCCGCGCGGGAGGCGTCCTTGTGCAGATAGCCGCGGGCCCCGGCGGCGACGGCGAGCGCCACACCGTCCAGATCCTCGGCCACGGTGAGCATGATGATGCGCGCACCGGGGTCGGCGGACAGCAGCCGCCGAACGGTCTCGACGCCACCCAGTCCGGGCATGCGTACGTCCATCAGAATCAGGTCCGAGCGGTCGGCACCCCAGCGGCGGAGGACTTCCTCGCCGTTGGCTGCCGTCGTCACGCGCTCGACGCCGGGCACGGTCGCCACCGCACGGCGGAGCGCCTCTCGGGCAAGCGGGGAGTCGTCGCAGACGAGGACGGATGTCATGGCCGCCCTCCGCAGCTGATGCGCGTCACCTTGAGCCTCCAGGCTGGTACGAATCGTCATCTGTGCGGTCGACACTCGCCGACGGAACTGCCGTCTGCCCGAGCGCTTGTTCCTTCAACCGCCTCCGCACTCTCAACGATGGTCACTCGAAAGAGTTACGGGGCAGTCGGTCGTCTTCGGCACTCTACGTGAGGGCGTGGATACGACGCAGACATGCGCACGGACCCTCAACGTTTCATCACAACCTATGCCCCATTCAGCCTGTTTTCTTCCCATTTGCTGGTGTCTGCGGCTAGATTCGCAATGAGTCATATTTTCATCTCCTTAGATCGTAGATGTACGGTCGGTGGGCACAGAGCGGCCCAGAACGGCAACAAGGGGACAAAGCAATGGCAGATTTCTCCCGCCTTCCCGGTCCGAACGCGGACCTCTGGGACTGGCAGCTCCTCGCGGCCTGCCGCGGGGTCGACAGCTCGCTCTTCTTCCACCCGGAGGGCGAGCGCGGTGCGGCACGGAGCGCTCGCGAGAACTCGGCCAAAGAGGTCTGCATGCGATGCCCGGTACGAGCCCAGTGCGCGGCGCACGCCTTGGCGGTGCGCGAACCGTACGGCGTATGGGGCGGCCTGACCGAGGACGAGCGCGAGGAACTCATGGGGCGGGCGCGCAACCGGCTGGTGGCGGCGTCGACCACCGGGAGCGGCGATCCCTCTTCGAACAACTGAAGGAACGTTTCTTCTTTTCAGTCCACCGTCGGGCACGCGCACGCGTGCCCATGCTTTTTGGCGGCGTCAGCCGCTTTGGGGCGGCGTCAGCGGCTCGCGGCCCGCGCCAGTTGGTGGAGCGTCGCCGCCACCGCCGGCACCTGTGCCAGGTCCGGCAGGGTGAGCGCGACGATCTCGCGCCGCACCGGCGGCTCCACCGTCACGGTGCGTGCACCCTTGGGGCGTACGGACTCGATCGCGAGCTCCGGCAGGACCGCGACCCCGAGACCCGCGCCGACCAGCCCGACCACGGCCGGGTAGTCGTCGGTGGCGAAGTCGATGCGGGGCACGAAGCCCGCTGCGCGGCAGACCTCCACCAGTTGTCCGCGGCAGCGCGGGCAGCCCGCGATCCACGGTTCCCCGGCGAGTTCGGCGATCGCGACCGACCCGGCCCGCGCGAGCCGGTGCCTCTCGGGGACCAGCCCGACGAGCCGGTCCCGCAGCAGGGGCCGTACGACCAGGTCGTCCCACTCCTCGGCACCCGCGGCTCCCTCGTAGCGGAACGCGAGGGCGATGTCGCAGTCACCGGCCCGGAGCTTCTCGACGGACTCCGGCGGCTCGGCCTCCTCCAGGGAGACCCGGGTGCCGGGATGCGCGGCGCGCAGCGCGGCGAGGGCCGTGGGGACGAGCGTGGAACTGCCGCTGGGGAAGGAGACGAGCCGGACCCGGCCCGCGCGCAGGCCCGCGATCGCGGCGACCTCCTCCTCGGCGGCGGTCAGGCCCGCGATGATGCCCGCCGCGTGCCGGACCAGCGCCTCGCCCGCCTGGGTGAGGCGCATCTCGCGGCCCGTGCGGATGAGCAGCGGGGTGCCGACGGACGATTCGAGCGCCTTCATCTGCTGGCTGACGGCGGGCTGGGTGCAGCCCAGTTCACGTCCCGCCGCCGAGAAGGAGCCGGTGGCGGCGACGGCGCGCAGGACACGGAGATGACGGGCCTCGATCACCTTTCGAGCATAAGTGGTCCTTGGGTACAGCGGTGAATATTGCTTCGCCGCTTTGGTCCTCATCGCCTAGCGTGCTGCCATGAAGCTTCTGTCCTTGAACATCGGCCGCCCGCGGGCGGTCCCGTACACGGACCAGCCCGAGGGTGTGACCGGCATCGACAAGCGGCCGGTGGACGGGCCGGTGCGGGTGGCGGCACCCGGGCCCAAGGGGGTCGGCGCGAGCGGCCTCGCCGGGGACGCGGTGTGCGACCTGCGCCATCACGGCGGTAACGACCAGGCGGTGTACGCGGTCGCCCGCGAGGACCTCGACGACTGGGGGCGCGAGCTCGGCCGGCCGCTGGCGAGCGGCGCGTTCGGCGAGAACCTGACGACTCAGGGACTCGACGTGTCCGGCGCTCGGATCGGCGAGCGCTGGCGCGTCGGCTCCGAGGTGGTCCTCGAAGTCACCTGCGGGCGCATCCCCTGCCGTACGTTCCAGGAGCACCTCGGCGAGCAGCGCTGGGTGAAGCGGTTCACCCAGAAGGGCGCGCCCGGCGCCTATCTGCGGGTGATCGAGCCGGGCGAGATCCGGGCGGGCGACCCGATCGAGGTCGTGCACCGGCCCGACCACGAGGTGACGGTCGCCCTCGCCTTCCGCGCCGAGACGACCGAACGGGCGCTGCTGGCAAAGGTGTTGGCCGCGGGCGACGCGCTGCACCCGGAGTTGCTGGCGATGGCGGAGAAGTACGTGGCGCGGCACAGCGACTAGCCGCTCGAAGCAGGGGCGCGGGACGGGGGCGTCCGGGGTGTGCGGGGAACTCGTGGAGCAAGCTCGGGCGTTGGGTGGCGGAGCGCGGCGCGCCTGGTCAGGTCACTAGCCTTGGGCCATGACAACGGCTCTGATTACGGGATCGACCGCGGGCATCGGCGCCGCCTTCGCACGGCGGCTGGCGGCTGACGGGCACAACCTCGTGCTGGTGGCGCGCGACACCAAGCGGCTGGGCGAGCAGGCGACCGAACTGCACGACCGGCACGGCATCGAGGCGGAGGTGCTGACCGCCGACCTGGCGACGGACGAGGGCATCGAGGCGGTGGCCGCCCGCCTCTCCGACCGCAAGAACCCGGTCGACCTGCTGATCAACAACGCGGGCTTCGGCAACAAGGGCCACTATCTCGAGGTGTCGATGGCCGACGAGCTGACGATGCTCAAGGTGCACTGCGAGGCGGTGCTGCGGTTGACCTCGGCGGCGACCGAGGCCATGCGGGAGCGCGGCCGGGGCGGAGTGGTCAACGTCGCGTCGGTGGCCGCGTTCGTGCCGCGGGGTACGTACGGGGCGTCCAAGGCGTGGGTCGTGCAGTTCACGCAGGGCGCGGCGCGGGATCTGGCGGGCAGCGGCGTACGGCTGATGGCGCTGGCTCCCGGCTTTGTCCGCACCGAGTTCCACCAGCGGGCCGGGATGGGCACGGACAACATCCCGAACTGGATGTGGCTCGACGCGGACAAGCTGGTCGCGGCGGCGCTCGCGGACCTGGCCCGCGGCAAGTCGCTGTCCATCCCCGACCCCCGCTACAAGGCGCTGATGGGCCTGGTGAAGGTGGCGCCGCGAGGACTGCTGGGCGGGATCACGTCGAAGACGGGCCGGAAGTACGGCCCCCAGTAAGGGCCACCGCGCAGTGGGTGGTGTCGTCCCTCCGGTGGGAAACTGAGGGTGTTCAACCGGACCCAGGGGGCCGGAGGCGACGCCATGACATTCGTACAGCTAATCGATTGCAGGACCAGCCGGTTCGACGAGATGAACCAGCTGATGGACACATGGGTCGAGAAGACCAGGGGCAAGCGGACCGCGACGCACAGTGTGATCGGCAAGGACCGTTCCGACGCGACCCACTTCATAGAGATCGTGGAGTTCCCCTCGTTCGAGGAGGCGATGCGGAACTCGAACCTCCCCGAGACCGAACGGATCTTCCAGGAGATGGTGGCGCTCTGCGACGAGCTGCCGACGTTCACCGACCTGGACGTGGTGCGGGACGAGCAGTTGTACGCGGCCAACATCCGCAGGTTCTTCGAGACGCTCGCGACGCCGGGTGAACTGCCGCCGCTCAACGGTCTGATGACGGAGAGCTACCACGACCACGATCCGGCCAACGCGCAGGACACCATCGGCCTCGACGCGATGCGGCGCGAGATCGAGATGTGGCGCGGCGGTTTCGATTTCACGTTCACCGTCGAGGACCAGCTCACCCAGGGCGACCGGGTCTGCACCCGGTGGACCTGGAACGGCACCCACAAGGGCGACTTCATGGGAATCCCGGCGACCGGGAAGCAGGTCACCATGACCGGTACGACCGTCTTCCGTTGCCAGGAGGACGGGAAGATCGCCGAGGGCTGGTGGCAGTACGACCAGCTGGGGCTGCTGGGTCAGCTGGGGGCGCTGGACGCGCTGGAGCAGTAGTACCGGTCGGTGCCGGTGGTGCGGGACCTGGCAGGTGGTACCGAGTACGGGAGAAGCCCCCGTTCCGTGCGGAACGGGGGCTTCTTCGGGAGTACGAGACTCAGTGGGAGTGCCCGTGGCCGTGACCGGCGTCGGCCTCCTCCTCCGCCGGCTTCTCGACGACCAGGGTCTCGGTCGTGAGGAGCAGGGAGGCGATGGAGGCGGCGTTCTCCAGGGCGGAGCGGGTGACCTTGACCGGGTCGATGACACCGGACTTGACCAGGTCGCCGTACTCGCCGGTGGCGGCGTTGAAGCCCTGGCCCTTGTCGAGCTCGGCGACCTTGGAGGTGATGACGTAACCCTCAAGGCCGGCGTTCTCCGCGATCCAGCGCAGCGGCTCGACGGCGGCCTTGCGGACGACCGCGACACCCGTGGCCTCGTCGCCGGTCTTGCCGAGGTTGCCCTCGAGGATCTTCACGGCGTGGACGAGCGCGGAGCCACCACCGGAGACGATGCCCTCCTCGACCGCGGCGCGGGTCGCGGAGATGGCGTCCTCCAGACGGTGCTTCTTCTCCTTGAGCTCGACCTCGGTGGCGGCGCCGACCTTGATCACGCACACGCCGCCGGCCAGCTTCGCGAGGCGCTCCTGGAGCTTCTCGCGGTCCCAGTCGGAGTCGGTGTTCTCGATCTCGGCCTTGATCTGGTTGACCCGGCCGAGGACCTCCTCGGAGTTGCCGCCACCGTCGACGATGGTGGTGTCGTCCTTGGTGACGGTCACACGGCGGGCGCTGCCCAGCACGTCCAGACCGACCTGGTCGAGCTTGAGGCCGACCTCCTCGGCGATGACCTGACCACCGGTGAGGGTGGCGATGTCGCCGAGCATGGCCTTGCGGCGGTCACCGAAGCCGGGGGCCTTCACGGCGACGGCGTTGAACGTGCCGCGGATCTTGTTCACGACCAGGGTCGACAGGGCCTCGCCCTCGACGTCCTCGGCGATGATCAGCAGCGGCCGGGAGGCGTTGGACTGGATGACCTTCTCCAGCAGCGGCAGCAGGTCCTGGATGGAGCTGATCTTGCCCTGGTGGATGAGGATGTACGGGTCGTCGAGGACGGCCTCCATACGCTCCTGGTCGGACACCATGTACGGCGACAGGTAGCCCTTGTCGAAGGCCATGCCCTCGGTGAAGTCCAGCTCCAGGCCGAAGGTGTTGGACTCCTCGACGGTGATGACACCGTCCTTGCCGACCTTGTCCATCGCCTCGGCGATGAGCTCGCCGACCTGCGGGTCCTGGGCGGACAGCGCGGCGACGGCGGCGATGTCCGACTTCTCCTCGATCGGGCGCGCGGTGGCGAGGAGCTCGTCCGAGACCGCCTTGACGGCCGCGTCGATGCCCTTCTTGAGCAGCGCCGGGGAGGCACCCGCGGCGACGTTCTTCAGGCCCTCGCGGACGAGCGCCTGGGCCAGCACGGTGGCGGTGGTCGTACCGTCACCCGCGATGTCGTTGGTCTTGGTCGCCACCTCCTTCACCAGCTGGGCGCCGAGGTTCTCGTACGGGTCGTCGAGCTCGACCTCGCGGGCGATGGTGACACCGTCGTTGGTGATGGTGGGTGCGCCGAACTTCTTGTCGATGACGACGTTGCGGCCCTTGGGGCCGATCGTCACCTTGACCGTGTCGGCAAGCTTGTTGACGCCGCGCTCGAGGGCGCGACGGGCGTCCTCGTCGAACTTCAGGATCTTCGCCATGGGAGCGATTCAGCCCTCTCGGAAAACTGGGGTGAACGAACCGCGCCCCCGACGCCCGGCTGGTTATGGTCGCGGGGGCCAGGGGCGCAGTTCACTGCAAAACTGGGTGAAACGGTGAAGCTCGGTGAACTACTTCTCGATGATCGCGAGCACGTCGCGAGCCGAGAGGACGAGGTACTCCTCGCCGTTGTACTTCACCTCGGTGCCGCCGTACTTGCTGTACAGCACGATGTCGCCGGTGCTGACGTCGAGCGGCAGGCGCTCGCCGTTCTCGAAGCGGCCCGGGCCCACGGCGAGGACGACGCCCTCCTGGGGCTTCTCCTTCGCAGTGTCCGGGATGACCAGGCCGGAAGCCGTGGTCTGCTCGGCGTCCAGCGGCTGGACCACAACACGGTCCTCGAGCGGCTTGATGGCAACCTTGGAGCTGGTGGTCGTCACGATCCGACCTCCCCCTTCGGAGATCTCACGGGGTTAACTGTCTGAGGTGGCGACCAGGTGGATCCGTCGTCGCGGGTGCCGGACCTGCCCGTCGCTATTGGCACTCTCCAGGGGGGAGTGCCAGGGCCGAGACTATGACCGCGATTAGCACTCGGTCAAGCGGAGTGCCAAAGCGTCCGGCGTGGCGTGGGGTTTTGGGCACCCGGCGTGCGTGTCGGCGCGCCCGTGGGCTGCCGCCCCCAGACCCCCGCCATCGGTCTGAACGGCCTCGTCCTCGAACACCGGACGGGCTGATCGATGCCTCCCCGAGTTGATGCCTCCCCGAGCCGAACGGTCAGAGGTAGTTCTCCAGGCGCGCCGGTGTGAAGCCCTCCGCCTGGATGCGTCGCAGGAGTCTGACCGTCGCCTCCGTGAGGTTGGGCTCCTCGAAGCCGGAGAGGATGTCACCCGGTCGCAGACGGTGGGCGTCGGGCCCCCGGCCGAGGACGACGGCCACGACCCCGCAGTCGGCGGCGGCGTGCAGCGTGGTGGTGTCGTAGGCGCCGTAGGGGGGACGGAAGAGCCGGGGGCGGATGCCGAAACGGGCCTTGAGCTTCTCCTGCTGGCCGCAGATCTCGGCCCGCTGGCCCGCGTACGGCAGTCCGCGCAGCGAGGCGTGGTGGAGGGTGTGGTTCTGCACGCTCGCACCGACCGTCCGCAGTTGGGCGAAGTGCCCGTACCCCGGCCCGACGACACTGTCCGTGAGGAACATGCTGACCGGCAGCCGCAGTTCACGGACCATGTCGACGAACCGCGGATCGCGCTCGGCACCGTCGTCGTACGTCAGAAAGACCACTTTGTCGCGAGTGGGTACGCGGTCCACGACGGGGGCCAGTCCCGGCGCCGCGCCGCGGAGGGCGGGCCGGGCGGGCTGCTGCGGCGGGGCGGCGAGCGGGGTGGGCAGCCCCCAGTGGCGGTACGTCGCCGGGGTCGGCCCGTTCGGCCTGGACCTGCGCACCTCCTGCGCGGCCTTCTTGCCCAGCCGTTCGATCGGGTCGACGGACTGGGCACAGCCGGTGCAGCCGGTCAGGAGCGCCGCGGTGAGCGCCCCCGCGACCAGCGCCCGCGTTCTCACAGGTAGTCCTCCAGCCGTGCCACCGCGTACCCCTTGTCGGTGACCAGCTTCAGGAAGCGGCGGATCATGTCGGGCATGGTGCCGTCCCAGTCCTCTTTGCCGCGGAAGTGGGTGAGGACGATGTCGCCGGGGTGCAGGTCGCGGTCCCAGTCGCGGTACTCCCAGTGGTCGACGAAGACCTCCTCGTCCCAGATGGGCGCGTACTTGATGCCGCAGGACTTGGCGGCGCGCAGGGTGTCCTGGTTGTAGTTGCCGTAGGGCGGCCTGAGGACCTTCGGGCGCTTGCCGAACTGCTTCTCCATGATGTCCTGCATGCCGCAGATCTCGTGCCGCTGCTCCTCGTACGACAGCCCGGGCAGGTAGGGGTGGGTGAGGGTGTGGTTGTTGAGGGTGACGCCCTGGTCACGCATCTTCCGGAAGTACCCGTAGTCGTCCTTGACCAGGTAGTTGCTCAGGAAGGCGGTGTACGGGATCTTCAGGTCGCTCATCATCCTGAGGAACGCGGGGTCCTTCTCGGAGCCGTCGTCGATGGTGAGGAAGACGACCTTGTCCTTGGTGGGGACGGTCGTGAAGACCGGCGGCAGGCCGAGCTCTTCCTGATCGGTGACCTCGAAGCCGTCGCGGGGTCTGATGACCGGCTTTCTCGCCGGGGCCGGCGGCGCGGCCAGCGGGACCTTCGTGAGCCCCCAGTGCTTGGCCGCGGCGGCCCGGGCGGCCTGCTGCTCGCGGAGTCTGGCGGCGTAGGAGTCGAGGGCGCGGGCCGGGGGCGCGTGCAGCGCCTGCTGGGGCCCCTGGGCCGAACGGGCGCCGTTGGTGTCGTCGTCGGCGCAACCGGACGCGAGGGCGGCGACGGCGAGGACGGCGACCCCGCCCCATACGCGCGCCCTCTTTGCGTTGTTTTTGTACTTTTGTCGTACTGATCGCATGGTGTCGGATCCTTGCAGGCCACCGCGCGTCCGGGGCTCCGACACCGCGACCGGGGACGCACCGTCCACCGACTGGCCCACACCCGCCCGCGCTGACCGACAATGGGCCGGTGAACGACGTCTCCTTCGCCTCCCTCCTCACCCCCGAGGGCCGCGCCCTGCTCGACGAGGTGCGCGGCACCGAACCGGCCCAGGAGCTGGCCGTCGCCACCCGGCTGCGCCGCGACCACCCGGCCGAACTGGTCTCGGCCGCGCTCGGGCAGGCGCGGCTGCGGCAGCGGGCGGCGGCGAAGTTCGGCGCCGAGGACGCGGAGCGGATGTTCTTCACCCCGAACGGGGTCGAGCAGTCGACGCGCACCACGGTCGCCACCCATCGCGCGCGGCGGCTGCGGTCCCTGGGCGTGCGCTCGGTCGCCGACCTGTGCTCCGGCATCGGCGGCGACGCGATCGCGCTGGCCCGTGCCGGAATCCGCGTCCTCGCCGTCGACCGCGACCCGCTGACGGTGGTGGTGGCGCGCGCGAACGCCGAGGCGCTCGGGCTCGCCGACCTCATCGAGGTGCGCGAGGCCGATGTCACGGAGGTCGACACGCAGGCGTACGACGCGGTCTTCGTGGACCCGGCGCGGCGCGGCGGACGCGGCCGGATCTTCGACCCGGAGGCGTACTCGCCCCCGCTCTCCTGGGCGATCGCGACGGCTCTGAAGGCCCCGCTCGCCGCCCTGAAGATCGCCCCGGGCATCCCCCACGAGGCGGTCCCCGCCGAGGCCGAGGCCGAGTGGATCTCGGACGCCGGTGACGTGAAGGAGGCGGTGCTGTGGTTCGGCACCGAGCCGGGGCTGGTGCGGGCCACCCTGCTGCCCGGCCCGCGCGAGCTGCGCGGCCGCGGCCTCCCCGACCCCGCGGTGCGCGAGGTCGGGCGCTACCTGTACGAGCCCGACGGCGCCGTCATCCGCGCCCATCTGGTCGCCGAGGTCGCCGAGGAAGTCGACGGCGGACTCGTCGACGAGACGATCGCGTACGTCACGGCGGACGAACTGCGCCCGACGCCGTACGCCTCCGCCTACGAGATCACCGACCGACTCCCCTTCAACGTGAAGAAGTTGAAGGCGCTGCTGCGGGAGCGGGGGGTCGGGGTGCTGACGGTGAAGAAGCGGGGGTCGGCGGTCGAGCCGGAGGAACTCCGCAAGAAGGCCCTGCCCAAGTCGCACGGCCCGCACTCGGCCACCGTCTTCCTGACCAGGGTCGCGGGGGCACCGACGATGCTGCTCGGCCACCCGGTCCGGCGGCACGCCTCCTAGCGGCAGTCCCCCTGGCAGCAGTCCTCCTGCCGGCAGTCCTCTAGCCGCAGTCCCGCGCCCGCGTCTCCAGCAGCTCGCGTTCCCGTTCGTTGCGGGCCAGGCCCGCGGCTCGTTCGAACTCCGCGCGGGCCTGCGCCGTACGGCCGAGGCGGGCCAGCAGGTCGCCGCGGACGCTGGGCAGCAGGTGGTAGTCGCGCAGGGTCGGTTCACCGGTCAGACGGTCGACGATCTCCAGCGCCACGGCGGGGCCCTCGGCCATGGAGACGGCGACGGCGCGGTTCAACTCGACCACGGGAGACGGGGAACGGGTCGCCAGCAGCCCGTACAGGGTGGCGATCTGCCGCCAGTCCGTGTCCTCGTACGCGTACGCCTGGGCGTGGCAGGCGGCGATGGCGGCCTGGAGGGCGTACGGGCCGGGGGGTCCGGTGGTGACGGCGCTCGCCCGGCCGAGGGCGGCGAAGCCGCGGCGGATCAGCAGGCGGTTCCAGCGGCGCCGGTTCTGGTCCTTGAGGAGGACGGGCTCGCCCGAGGGGCCGGTGCGGGCGGCGGCGCGGGACTCCTGGAGCTCCAGCAGGGACACCAGCCCGTGCACTTCGGGCTCCTTGGGCATCAACTCGGCGAGCACGCGTGCCAGTCGCAGCGCGTCCTCGCACAGGGCGGGGCGCAGCAGGTCGTCGCCCGCCGTGGCCGCGTACCCCTCGTTGAAGACCAGGTAGATGACCTCGAGTACGGACCCGAGGCGGGCCTCGCGGTCCGGGCCGTAGGGGACCTCGAAGGGGACGTCCTTCGTCGCCAGGGTCCGCTTGGCGCGCACGATGCGCTGGGCGACGGTCGCCTCCGGGGCGAGGAAGGCGCGGGCGATCTCGGGGGTGGTCAGACCGCCGACCAGGCGCAGGGTGAGGGCGATACGGGCCTCGGCGGAGAGGACGGGGTGGCAGGCGGTGAAGACGAGCCGCAGCAGGTCGTCGTCGATGTCGTCCGGGTCGGAGGGTTCGTCGAGGTGGTGCGGGGCGGTCACCGAAAGGTCCCGCCCCACCTCCTCCAGCTTGCGCGCGTACTGCTCCCTGCGGCGTACGAGATCGATCGCACGACGCTTGGCCGTGGTCGTCAGCCACGCGCCCGGGTTGTCCGGGACGCCGTCCCGCGGCCACTGCTCCAGCGCCGCGACCAGGGCGTCCTGCGCGAGCTCCTCGGCGATGCCGACGTCACGGACGATGCGGGAGACGCCGGCGATGATGCGGGGCGACTCGATCCGGAAGATCGTCTCGACGGCTTCGACGGCTTCGCCGGCACCTCTGGTGGCCCCGGACAGGTCCGGCGGCGTGACGGGCGTGACGGTGGGCTGTTGCTCTTCCACAACCCACCATCAGACACCCACGGCGGCCGCAGGCCAAGGAATGGCTAGGGCCTTTCCGGCGGATCAAGTCGGAGGGAAGCAACGGTGCCTCACTAGCGCAGGTGAGCGGGGCTTGGTGCGTGCAGCTGCAAGGCGGAGGAGGGCGTCGACGCGGAGCGTCGGCAACCGACGACAACGCCGCAGATGTGCGTGCCAAGCCCCGCGTCTGCGGCGTGATCCGCCGGACAGGCCCTAGCCCTCGGCGATCTCCCGCACCTCGCAGGTCACCGTCCAGTGCTCCTCGTGCACCTTCAGGAACCGCTTGGTCCACTCCAGGGCCTCGGCCATGTCCTTGCACTGCATGAGCGCGTACCCGCCGACGACCTCCTTGGACTCGGTGAAGGGCCCGTCGGTGACGGACAGCTGCCCGCCCGACCAGTGCACCCGCTTGCCCTGGGCGGACGGCGTCAGCCCGGCGGTGTCGAGCATGACCCCCGCCTTGGTGATCTCCTCGATCAGCTCGCCCATCCGCTGCATCAGCTCCGGGCTCGGGCCCTCGGCGGGCGCGGTGCTCTCGTCGATCTGGACCAGCGACAGGTAACGCGGCATGGTGACTCCTCGTATCCGTGGTGCCTCGGAGGCGGGGCTTCTCCCTGCCTCTCACCCGTGCGTCGAACGGGAGACACCGGTTTCGACACCGTCCCCGGATTTCTCTGGATTTTTTTCTCCCGGCGGGGTTCGGCGGCTGCGGCTCAGTCGGCGAAGTCCTTGAGCTTCTGTGTATCCAGCGTGAACCCGACCGGATCCGGCAGCTCGATCACCGCTCCGAACGCCCGGGTGGTGAGAGAGCGGTAGACGCCGCCCTCGGGGTCGCAGTGCACGGTCACGCTGTCCGTGTCCCGGTCGACGAGGAGGTAGACGGGGATGCCGGCGGCCGCGTATCCGTCGGGCTTCTCGATCCGGTCACGCCGGTCGGCGTCCCGGTCGTGCGAGGTGACCTCGACGACCATCAGGACACCCGCGGGCTCGGCCCACTCGCCCTTTCCGGCGAAGTACTCCTCGGGCGCCAGTGCTCCGTCCGGCCGGGCGCGCCCCTTGCGGTACGCCTGGACTTGGAGACCTTGTTCCGGGAAGAGAAAAAGTTCGGGGCGGTACTGCATGCACCGCTTGAGGCCCTGCGTACCGGGACCCGCATGGAGAAGACGGAGAAAGGAGCAGGCACATGACGACCTTGCAGCACGGTCCGCCCGTGACCGGGGCAGGATGGAGGGGAGGAGGCGACGCCATGACCCCCAGCACTGCCGACCGTCCCCAGATGCTCGTCGAGGAGAGGTCCGACTCGTCGGCGAGCCGGTCGATGTACGTCGCGATCGACGCCTCGCGGGTGGGCAGATGCGCGAAGTCGCGACCCGTACGGGGGGTTTGATCGGGCGCCGACCGCTTTCCGTAACCCGGATTGGCCAGTGGATGGGCGGAGGGGCGCGGGGCAGCACTAAGCTGGACGGTAGCCATGGATCGACTGCTTTCGATCTAGTTGGTCAGACCCCCGCGCGGTGCTCTAACACCCACGGGGGTCGATGCTTTTCCTGGCGCACGCCACACGTCCGCCACGCTCCGCCGCGGCCCGATCACGAAAAGTCATCACCCCTGGCCGGAGCGGTACTTGGGCCGCCGGACAGGGAGGGTGGGTGGGTCGAGCCTCCCGCCCAATCCATACAAAAGCGTCTCGAATCCCGACCCCCGAAGCTCAAGTCCCGGCGAACGGGGCGCAGACGTGCTCGCGGAAGTGCGGGGCTGACCCGGGAGCCGTGTGGGCAGGTTCCCGTATGCCCTTCGATCACAACGACCACTACCACCGGCTGTTGCTGCGGAAGTTACCGAAGCACGGTCGTATCGCCCTCGACGTCGGCTGTGGCACCGGGCGTTTCGCGCGGCGGCTGGCGGCGCGGGGCTATGAGGTCGATGCCGTCGATCCGTCCGCCGAGGTGATCGCCGCGGCGCGGCGGATCGGGGGCGGCCCCCGGTTCCGGCGGACGGACGTCGTCTCCGCCGGGCTGCCGAAGGGGCACTACGACGTCATCACCTGTCTGGCGAGCCTGCACCACATGCCGTTCGGCACGGTGACCAGGTTCCGCGAGGCGCTCGCGCCCGGCGGGGTGCTGCTGGTGCTGGGCTGCTACGCCGGGATCACCTGGTGGGATCTCGCAGCCGTGCCCGCCAATGCCGTGGCACGGGCGGGGGTGGCGATGGGTGAGCGGCTGCGCGGAAGCGAAGCCGTGCCACTGCGGGCGCCGGTGCGCGAGCCGCGGATGTCGCTGGCGGACGTCCGGAGCGAAGCGGACCGGCTGCTGCCCGGCTCCCGCGTCCGCCAACTCCTCTACTGGCGTTATCTGTTGACGTACCGGGTCGGCGGGGTCGACCGGCTCACTTGAGCGAGGTCCACAGGTCGCTCGCCTCCGGCTCGTCGGCCACCACCCGGTTCGGGTTCGACGGAGCCGTCACCACCGGCATGGTGATCGTCTTGACCTTGTCGGAGGAGAGGGACTTCAGGCTCTGGCCGAGCTTCATCAGTTCGCCCAGCGAGTCGAGCCCCGTGTCCGTCGTCAGACTGCCGGTGACGGCGTCGGCGACCTTGTAGAGCTTGGCGGGGTCGGTCAGCAGGGACGTCGACGCCATCTGTTCCAGCAGTGCCTTCACCAGCTTCTGCTGGAGGCCTATGCGGCCGAGGTCGCTGCCGTCGCCTATGCCGTGCCGGGTGCGGGCCAGCGCCAGGGCCTGGGTGCCGCCCAGATGGTGCGTGCCCGCCTTCAGGTGCAGATGGCTCTTGTCGTCGTCGATGTTCTGGTCCGTTGTCACGGTGACGCCGCCGAGCGCGTCCACCAGCTTCGCGAAGCCGGAGAAGTCGATCTCGATGTAGTGGTCCATGCGGACGTCCGTGAGGGACTCGACGGTCTTCACCGCGCAGACCGGACCGCCCACCGAGTACGCGCTGTTGAACATCGCGTTGTACGCCACCGAGGTCGTCCCGCCGGACGAGGTCGGGCACGACGGGCGGGTCACCAGGGTGTCCCGGGGGATGCTCACCACCGTCGCCTTGGTGCGCCCCTCGTCGACATGGACGACCATCGCCGTGTCGGAGCGGGCGCCCGAGCTGTCGCCGCCCCCGAGCGCGGCGTTCGCCTTCCCGCTGCGCGAGTCGGAGCCGAGGACCAGGATGTTCAGGGCGCCGCTCGGCAGCGGGGCGGCCGAGGCGGAGGCGGACGCCGACGGGGTCGACACCGCCTTCGCCGGACGGTCGTCGCCCAGCGCGCTGTTGATGTCCACGCTCTTGATGTTGTGGTTCAGGTGCCAGTACGCCCAGCCCGCCCCGGCCGCGGAGAGCACGAGGACGCCGGCGAGCGTGATGCCGGCGGCTTTCAGCAGACCTCTCCGCCGTCCGGCACGTCTCGCGGCGCCCTCGTTCCCGTCTCCGCTCTCGACCCCGTTCCCGTCCCCGCGCCCGGCCTCACGTCCGCCCCCACGCTCCTCTTCTGCAGTCACGCGGAGGAACGTAAGTCCGAATTATTACGAGCAGGAACCTCTTCTGGGGTTTCCTTCGGAAAATCTCAGACTTCTCACGCCACCCTCAGCCCAGCGTCACCGTGGGCACCGGATTGCTCCCGCTCCATGACGCGTTGAACCCGAACGTCACTGATCCGCCGTTCGGTACCGTTCCGTTGTAGGAGGCGTTCGCGCACGTCACCGCCGCACCGGACTGGGTGCAGTCGGCGTTCCAGGCCTGGGTGATCCGCTGGCCCGCGCCGTACGTCCAGTTCACCTTCCACGACGACAGCGCGGCCCCGGAACAGGCGATCCTCACCTGCCCCGTGAACCCCGTGTTCCACTGGCTCTGGACGCTGTACGTCGCCGTGCAGGCACCCGTGGGCGGTGGCGTCGAGGTCCCGCCCAGCGAGCCCGCGATCGCGTAGTACGCCGGTTTCGGCACGTAGTTCTCGTCGTACGGGGTCGCCGCGCCGTACCCGGAGAAGACGTCCGGGATCCAGGAGTCGGAGTCGGTGAAGCCCCAGACGGTGACGCCGTAGCACCGGGACACCGCGACGCACGCGTCGAACACCGCCTTGTAGTCGGCGGCCTGCTGCGTCAGCTTCGCGCTGTCGGAGGGGACCTGCATACGGATGTCCAGCTCCGTGATCGCCACGTCGACTCCGAGGTCGGCGAAGCGCTGGATGTTCTGCTGGAGCGTGGACGGCACCTGGCCGAGGATGAGGTGGGCCTGGAGGCCGACCCCGTCGATCGGGACGCCGCGCTCCTTCAGCGACTTGACCAGGTTGTAGAGGGCGGTGCTCTTGGCGTTGACGCCTTCGACGTTGTAGTCGTTGATGTAGAGCTTGGCGCCCGGGTCGGCCGCGTGCGCCCAGGTCAGGGCCTGGGCGATGTAGTCGGAGCCGAGGCCGTTGTACCAGAGGGTCGAACGGTAGGTGCCGTCCTCGTTGAAGGGCTCGTTCACCACGTCCCAGGCGGCCAGCTTGCCCTTGTATCGGGTGACCTCGGTGGTGATGTGGTCCTGGAGCAGCGAGCTGAGCTGGGCGGACGTCCAGGTGCCGTTCGTCAGCCAGCTCGGGTTCTGGCTGTGCCAGACCAGGGTGTGGCCGCGCACCTGCTGGTTGTGGGCCTGCGCGAAGGCCACGATCTGGTCGGCCTCGGCCCAGTTGTAGGTGCCCCGGGTGGGCTCGACGGTCTCCCACTTCATGGCGTTGCCGGGAGTGAGCGAGCTGAACTGGGCCCCGGCGATGTCGCCGTACGTCCCCGTGAGCTTGGACCCGGTGACGGCGGTGCCGATCACCTTGCCCTTCGCGGCGGCCAGGTCGCGCAGCGGGGTGTCGGCCGCGTGGGCGGCGGGGGCCGCGACCAGCAGGGCGCCGAGGGTGGCGATGCCGGTGAGAACGGAACCCAGGGATAAGCCTGTTCTCAGAGATCTCATGCGGGTGCCTCCGAAAGTTTCGGTCTTGCAACCGATTGGCTTCGGAGGAGTGTGGAGCGGGATGCCCCACTCGTCAATACGTCCACTTCACGCCGAGCCGACCGCCGGAGCCGCCCCCGTACTGCTGCGCACCACCAGGCTCGTGGCCAGTTCCACTCTGGTCCCCGCCGCCGGCCGCTCCTCGCGCCCCAGCTCCAGCACCAGCCTGGCCGCCGCCTCCGCCATCTCCGTCAGGGGCTGCCGTACGGTCGTCAGCGGCGGCCCGACCCAGCGCGTCACCGGCAGATCGTCGAACCCCACGACGCTCAGGTCCTCCGGGATGCGCAGGCCCAGCTCGCGGGCGGCCTCGTACAGGCCGAGCGCCTGGAGGTCGTTGCCGGTGAAGACGGCCGTCGGGCGGTCGGGGCGGCGCAGCAGGTCGAGGCCCAGCCGATAGCCGTCCTCGTGGTGGAAGTTCCCGACTCTGATCAGCTCCGGGTCCACCGGCAGTCCCGCCGTCTCCAGCGCCGCCCGGTATCCGTCGACGCGCGCGCGGCTGCACATCATCCGCGAGGGCCCGCTGATCGCGCCGATCCGCCGGTGCCCCAGGTCGACGAGATGGCGGGTCGCGGCCAGCCCGCCGTGCCAGTTGGTGGCGCCGATGGACGGCACCTCGTCGCCCGGGTCGCCCGCCGGGTCCATCACCACGAACGGGATGGACCTGCTGGTCAGCAGCGCGCGCTGGGACTCGTCCAGCCGGGACAGCACGAGGATCACGCCGTGCGGGCGACGGGCGGCGACCTGGTCGGCCCAGGTCCGCCCGGGGGTCAGCCGTCCCGCGCTCTCCGAGAGGACGACGCTCAGCCCCTCGTCCCGCGCCACGTTCTCGACACCCCGGATGACCTCCATCGCCCAGGCGCTCTCCAACTCGTGGAAGACCAGGTCGATGAGGGGTGAGCGGGTCGCCTCGGCCCGGCGGCGCCGGTAGCCGTACGCACGCAGCAGCTCCTCGACACGGGTGCGGGTGGCCGGGGCGACATCGGCCCGGCCGTTGAGCACCTTCGAAACAGTCGGAGCGGAGACGCCTGCCTCGCGGGCGATCTCGGCGAGGGTCGCGGTCCCCGAGGACCGTTCCGCCATCCGCTTCTCCACGGGCTTCGCGGGATTCATGGGCGCGATCGTATCCCCGGGTGCACGCCGGGCGACCCCTCTCCGACCTCAGGAAGGTCCGTAACATTCGAGAACTGGCAGGAAAAATTCGGCGACGGCGCGAACCGGCGGCTCACTTCACGCGCACCTCGCACCGCATCCGCCGCTCCCGGCCCACCACCCGTTCGGGCCCGGTCAGCGTCACCGGCACCGCGTACCGCACCCCGCCCTCGGCGCTGGACACCCCCAACCGCAGCTCCAGCTCCCCCGGTTCGACGATCCGGTCGCCGTCCGGGCCGGTGTACGCGGCCAGGTCCGCCGGGATCGTGAAATGGACCTCCGCCGACGCGCCCGCCTCCAGCGGCACCCGCGCGTAGCCCACCAGCCGGGCCACCGGCCGCGCCACCTTGCCGACCGGGTCGTGGAGATAGAGCTGCACGACCTCGGTACCGGCCCGCTCTCCCGTGTTGCGGACGGTCAGCCGCAGGGTCGTCTCGCCGTCCGTCGGGAACGCGGTGTCGTCGACCGACGGCGCCTGCCAGTCGTACGTCGTGTACGACAGCCCGTGTCCGAACGGGAACAGCGGCGTCGGGTCGAGGTTGCTGGCCCCGCTGCGCTGCCCGAGCGGCGGCGCGAGATACGTCCACGGCTGTCCGGCCCGCTCGCGCGGCACGCTCACCGGAAGCCGCCCCGACGGGTTCACCCGCCCGGACAGCACCCCGGCCACCGCGGGGCCCCCCTCCTGTCCCGCGAAGAACGCCTGCACCACCGCCGCGCACCGGTCCGCCCAGCGCCCGAGCGCGTACGGCCGACCCGAGAGCAGTACCAGCACGACCGGTGTCCCGGAGGCCAGCGTCTTGTCGACCAACTCTCCCTGTCCCTCGGGCAGTTGGAGATCGGCCGCGTCGCACCCCTCGCCCGAGGTGCCCCGCCCGAACAGCCCCGAGCGGTCGCCGACCGCGACCACACACACGTCGGCGGCCACCGGATCGTCGGTGAACTCCACGTCCGGCAGCTCGGCGCGCAGCGCCTCCAGCAGCGTCGGCACGCCCACCCCCATCTCGACCTCGGGGTGGTCGAGGAGGACATGGCGGGGGAAGGTGTAGCAGCCGAGCATGGCCGCGGGATCGTCGGCCAACGGACCGAGCACGGCGATCCGCCGCACCCCGGACGCCAGCGGCAACGTGCCCCCGTTGGCGAGCAGGACGACCGACTCCTCCGCCAACTGCCGGGCCAGCTCTCGCATGTGCGGCGGATCGAGGTCGACGGATCCTGAGTCCGCGGGCTCCGCCGCCCAGTCTGGATCCAGCAGCCCCAGTTCGCACTTCTGCGTCAGCACCCGCAGCGCGGCCCGGTCCACGAACTCCTCGTCGAGGGGCCCGGCGCCGTAGCAGCGCACGGCGGGCAGCTCGACGTCCACGCCCGCCGCGAGCGCGAGCCCGGCGGCCCCCGCGGGCGAGTCGGTGAGTCCGTGCGCGGTCTCCAGGAAGGACACCCCGAAGTAGTCGGCCACGACCGTGCCGGTGAACTGCCACTCCTCCCGCAGGAGTTCGGTGAGCAGTCGGCGGTGCGCGTGGGCGGGCAGCCCGTCGAGGTCGTTGTACGAGGCCATCACCGACCGCGCCCCGCCCTCCCGTACGGCCATCTCGAACGGCGGCAGGATGACGTCCGCCAGTTCGCGCGGGCCGAGCGAGGCGGGCGCGTGGTTGCGGGCGCCGCGGGAGGCCGAGTAGCCGGCGAAGTGCTTGAGGGTGGCGACGACACCCGCCGCCTCCAGGCCCTGGACATAGGCGGTGCCGACGGTCGCCACGAGGTAGGGGTCCTCGCCGATCGACTCCTCCGTACGGCCCCAGCGGGGATCGCGTACGACGTCGAGGACCGGGGCGAGGCCCTGGTGGACGCCGACCGAGCGCATCGAGGCGCCGATCGCCGCCGCCATCTCCTTCACCAGAGCAGGGTCGAAGCTCGCGCCCCAGGCGAGCGGGGTCGGGAAGACGGTCGCCTGCCAGGCCGTGAACCCGGTGAGGCACTCCTCGTGGGCGAGCGCCGGCAGCCGGAAGCGGTTCGCGGAGCGGATGCGTTCCTGGAGGGAGGCGAGGCGGGCGGCGCCCTCGGCCGGGTCGACCGGCGCGGTGCCGAAGGGGCGGGTCAGCTGGCCGAGCCCGTGCGGGAGCAGCCGCGTCAGGTCGATGTCCTCGGACAGCGCGTGCTGCAGCGGCGCCATGTCCCCGCCCGGGGTCTCGTTCGAGCCGGGCCACACGCTGTAGAGCTGGGCGACTTTCTCTTCCGTGGTCATACGGGCGAGCAGGTCGGCGGCGCGGACGCCTGCGGGCAGAGCGGTGTCCTGCCAGGGGTCGGTCATGTAACTCCTCACATCCACAGGGGCATCGGGAGGGGCCGGCACTCAGCCCTTGGTCGCGCCGAGCGTGATGCCGCCGATGAGCTGTCGTTCGGCGACCGCGTAGAAGGCCAGGGCGGGCGCCATGGCGAGGACCAGATAGGCGAAGATGCGGGCCACGTCGGAGGCGTACTGGCCCTGGAACTGCTGGATGCCGACGGGGACCGTCCACCAGGTGGGTTCGCTGAAGACGAGCAGGGGGAGCAGGAAGTTGTTCCAACTGCCCACGATGGCGAGGACGGAGACGGTGCCGAGCGCCGGGCGGGCCAGCGGCAGCAGGATGCGCCAGAAGAAGCCGAACGAGGAGCAGCCGTCGAGGGTGGCCGCCTCCTCCAGCTCTCCGGGGATCTCCCGGAAGAAGCCGCGCAGGATGACGATCGTCATGGGCAGGCCGAAGGCGGCCTGGGGCAGGATCACGCCCCACGGGTTGTCCAGCAGCCCGAAGGTGCGCAGCAGGATGAACAGCGGCAGGATCGCCACCGCGAAGGGGAACATCAGCCCCATCGTGAAGACGGTGAACAGCACTTCCCTGCCCCGGAAGGCGAACCGCGCGAGCGCGTAGGCGGCGAGCGCCGACGCCCCCACGGTCAGCAGGGCGGTGGCGACCGCGATGAGGGTGCTGCTGCCGACGGACCGCCAGAACGGACCCGAACCGAGCAGCGAGGTGTAGTTCGAGGTCACCCAGGGGTGGGGAAGGCCGAAGGTGTTGCTGGAGAGCTGGTCGGTGGACTTGAAGCCGGAGACGAGGGCGTACAGCAGCGGGGTCACCATGACGGCGCCGACCAGCCACAGGATCACGTACACGGGCAGCGAGCGCAGCCTGCGACGGCGTACGACACTCTTCGGGACCGTGCTCTCAGGGACCGTGCTTTCCGGGACCGTGCTCTTCACGACCGCGCTCATCGGCCTGCTCGCATGGTGGTGATGGCTCCTTCGGTGTCACGACGCAGCACGAAACGCTGGTAGGCGAGGGCGAAGACGAGGCTGATCAGGAACATCGCCACGCTGATCGCGCTGGCGTAGCCCATCTGGTAGCGCTTGAAGCCGTACTGGAACATGCTGATGACCATGGTTTCGGAGTGGTGGTCGGGACCGCCCGCGGAGATCACCCAGACCAGGTCGAAGAGCTGGATGGCGCCGATCACGGACAGGAACACGCTGATCCGCAGGGTCGGCGCGAGCAGCGGGAGCGTGACGTGGCGGAAGCGCTGCCAGCTGCCGGCGCCGTCGATGCGTGCCGCCTCGTGCAGCTCCGCCGGGATGCCCTGGAGGCCTGCCAGGTAGAGCATCATGTGGAAGCCGAAGTACTTCCAGGTCATGACCAGGAAGAGGGTGGGCAGGACGGTGTTCTGACCCGCGAACCAGAGCCCGCCCAGGCCGTCGAGACCGACCGCGCCGAGGACCTTGTCGGCGAGTCCGCCGCCCGGCGCGAAGATCATGCTGAACAGCACGCCGGTGATGACCTCGGACAGGATGTACGGCGCGAAGAACAACATCCGGTAGACGGCCCGGCCGCGCAGTCTCTGGTTGAGCAGCACGGCCATGGCGAGCGCGAACGGCAGCTGGAGGACCAGGGAGAAGGCGACGAGCAGGACGCCGCGCCACAGGTCCCCGAGGAACACCGGGTCCTGGAAGAGCCGGGTGTAGTTGTCGAACCCCACGGAGTCGGTGGGCGAGCCGAACCCGCCCCAGTTGAAGAAGCTGACGTAGAAGGCGTAGCCCATCGGCAGGAGGACGAGCATCCCGAACAGGGCGAGCGCCGGAATGGTGAAGACGAAGGCCGCGAACCAGTCGCGCACGCGCCGCAGGACGGGACGGCGGGGCCCTGGGCCCGGTGAAACGGCCGTCACGCCGGTCGACTTGCCGAGATCGGGCACATACGTCGACGCGGTCGAGGTCGAGGTCGAGTGCGTCATCGCCGGCCGCTAGCTCTTCTCGCTCTTGGCGACCTGGGTCACCGAACGTGTGACCTGCTCGGGCGACTTGGAGCCGGCGATGAGCGCGGCGACACTGTCGTTGATCTCCTGGCCGACGGCGGGGGCGTACGCCTGGTCGAGGTAGAGCTGGAAGCCGGTGGCGTTGTTCAGGGCGTCCGACACGGCGGTGAGGTTGGGGTCGGTCAGCGCGGGGCGTGCGTCCTTGGACACCGGTATCAGGCCGGTCTCCTTGACGAGGGTCTCGGCGAACTGCTTCTCCGCGAAGAACTTCAGGAACTCCACCGCCGCGTCCGGCGCCCCCTTGCGCACCGCGTGGCCGCCGCCCCCGCCGAACACCTCGGTGAGCGCGCCCTTTCCGCCCTCCACGGAGGGGAAGGAGAAGAAGCCCAGGTCGTCGCCGATGCCCTTGCCCGAGTCCTTCTCGACGGTCGGCGCCCACTGGCCCATCAGCTCCATGGCCGCCTTGCCGTTGCCCATCAGGGCCGCCTCACCGTTGGGATCGGAGTAGGCCCCGCCGAGGAAACCCCTCTGGAAGGGTTCGAGCGCGACGAGGTCCTTGAGGTGCTGGCCGGCCGTGACGAACCCCTCGCCGGTGAAGTCGGCGTCGGTGGCGGCCTTCTGCATCGCCTCCAGTCCGGCGACGCGCATCGACAGATACGCCCAGTAGTACATGCCGGGCCACTTCTCCTTGCCGGCCAGCGCGATGGGCGTGATCCCGGCGCTCTTGAGGGCCCTGATGGTGTCGAGATAGCCGGACCAGGTGGTGGGCGGGGTGTCGATCTTGGCCTTCTTGAAGAGCGCCTTGTTGTACCAGAAGCCGACCATGCCGATGTCGAACGGGACCGCGTACGTCTTCTTGTCGAACTGGTAGGCCGCCAGCGAGGCGGGCACATAGTCCTTCGTCCAGGAGGCGGTCTTGTCGGTCAGGTCCTCGACCAGACCCGCGTCGATCTGCTGCTTGAGGACCCCGCCGCCCCAGGTGTGGAAGACGTCCGGAAGCTTTCCGGAGGTGGTCAGCGCGGTCATCTTCGACTTGTACGCCTCGTTCTCCAGCGTGACGACCTTGACCTTCACGTCCGGGTGCGCGGCCTCGAAGTCCTTGGCGCGCTGGGCCCACAACTTCTTCGCGGGCTGGGTGGTGGTGATGTTCCACCACTCGATCGTGGTCTTGCCCGAACTGTTCCCGCTGTCGGAGGAGCCGCACGCGCTCAGGGCGGCCGCGCCCAGTCCGGTCGCCGCGGATGCCGCCAGGAACCTCCGGCGGGAGAAAGAGGTGTAGGTGTCGCCCAACGCTCGCATCGCACACCTTCCGGAAGAGAGCCGATAATTATCGGCCGAGTGCGCCGGAAGTTACGGGTGCGGGACAGCCGTGTCAACGCCCCTGACAAATATCGAGAGTTCTTCGAGTGCGGGCCGGTGGGGGCTGGTCGCGCAGTTCCCCGCGCCCCTTCGGTCGCGCAGTTCCCCGCGCCCCTGAAGGGGCGCGGGGAACTGCGCGACCGGCCACGAATCACCCGCAGCCGCCGAACCGCCCTCAGACACCCCGCCCCTGAGGCGCCTCTCAACCCCGTCGCGCCGTACTCGCCCGAACAACCAGCTCGGTAGCCAGCTCAACCCTCGGAGAGACCGGGTCCTCGCCCAGCGCCAGCCGGAGCACCGTGCGCGTGGCCAGCTTCCCCATGTCCGCCAGCGGCTGCCGCACCGTCGTGAGCGGCGGCGCCGACCACCGGACCTCCGGCAGATCGTCGAACCCGACGACACTCATGTCCTCGGGCACCCGCAACCCCCGCCGACGCAACGCCTCGATCGCCCCGAGCGCCATCTGGTCACTCGCCGCGAACAGCGCGGTCGGCGGTTCCTCCAGGTCGAGCAGCGTGTTGCAGCCGTCGAAGCCGGCCTGGTGGTAGAAGTCCCCCGGTACGATCAGCGCGTCGTCGACCGCGACGCCCGCCCCGTCCAGCGCCGCCCGGTACCCGTCGAGCCGCGCCCGCGAGCACAGCAACCGCACCGGCCCCGCGACAAAGCCGATCCGCCGGTGCCCGAGCCCGAGCAGATGCTCCGTCGCCGCCATCCCGCCCGCCCAGTTGGCGGCGCCGACGGTCGGTATGTCCAGGGTCGGGGACCCCGCAGGATCGACCACGACCAGCGGCACCCCGAGCCGCCGCAACTCCTCGTGCAGCCGGGGTTCGAGGACCGAGGTCACGAGGATCACGCCGTCCGAGGCGCGGGCGCGCAGATTGGTCATCCACTGCCGGGCCGAGCCCGACGCACCGTGGATGGCGGACACCACCGTGCCCACTCCGGAGGCGTGCGCGACCTCCTCGACCCCTCGGATGATCTCCACCGCCCAGGGGCTGTCGAGGTCGTTGAAGACCAGGTCGATCAGGGCCGCCCGGTCTCCGGGCGCGGACGACCTGCGCTGGTAGCCGTGGCGCCGCAGCAGGTCCTCGATGCGGGCCCGGGTCTCCGGCGAGACGTCGGAGCGGCCGTTGACGACACGCGACACGGTGGGCACCGAGACGCCGGCCTGCCGGGCGATCTCGGTGATCGTCACCTTGTTCTTGATGCTCTCCCGGGCCACTGCGCCCACCTCCGTCGACACGTCGAACCGCCCCTCTACCGTTCCACACCCACGGACGAAACTTTGCAGGAGTCTTCCGGAAAAGCGAGGTCGGCGTGAAGCCCAGCCGGAAACGAAGACGGAAACGAAGACGTCAGGAGACCGACTCGAACCGCCACCGATGGACCGCCCGGGTCACCAAGTCCCCGTCCGGCTCCGGGAGTTCGGGGAGCTCGGCGTCGTAGGCCGCATCCCACCAGGTGATGACGAGCACCCGGTCCTGCGGCGCGCGCAGGATCTCCCGCCGCAGCGGCTGCGTCGCCGACTCCTGTCCCCGTACCCAGGCGAGCAGTTCCTCGCCCCGCCCGGGGACGGCCCGCGCCTCCCACATCAACGCGACGGTCACGAGTACAGGTTCTCCTTCGAGACCTCGTGCACATGATCATGATCATGGCCGTGCTCGTGTGAACGACCGGGCACATGCGGGTCCGTCACCGGCAGTGAGGAGTCGGCCGACAGGTCCCAGTCGGAGGTGGCCCGGTTCCGGGAGACCATCTCCGCGCCCAGCGCGGCCACCATCGCCCCGTTGTCCGTGCACAGCTTCGGCCGTGGCACCCGCAGCCGGATCCCCGCGGCCTCGCAGCGCTCCTGGGCCAGCGCCCGCAGCCGTGAGTTGGCGGCCACGCCACCGCCGATCATCAGGTGGTCGACGCCCTCGTCCTTGCAGGCCCGTACGGCCTTGCGGGTCAGCACGTCGACGACCGCTTCCTGGAAGGAGGCCGACACGTCACGCACCGGCACCTCCTCACCCGCCGCCCGCTTGGCCTCGATCCAGCGGGCAACGGACGTCTTCAGCCCGGAGAAGGAGAAGTCGTACGCCGGGTCGCGCGGGCCGGTCAGGCCGCGCGGGAACGCGATCGCCGAGGGGTCGCCCTCGCGCGCGTACCGGTCGATGACCGGACCACCGGGGAAGCCCAGGTTCAGCACGCGCGCGATCTTGTCGAAGGCCTCGCCGGCCGCGTCGTCGATGGTCGCGCCCAGCGGGCGGACGTCCGAGGTGATGTCGGTCGACAGCAGCAGCGAGGAGTGACCGCCGGAGACCAGCAGGGCCATCGTCGGCTCCGGCAGCGGGCCGTGCTCCAACTGGTCCACACAGATGTGGGAGGCGAGGTGGTTGACGCCGTAGAGGGGCTTGCCCAGCGCGTAGGCGTACGCCTTGGCGGCGGTGACGCCGACGAGGAGGGCGCCGGCGAGGCCGGGACCGGCGGTGACCGCAATGCCGTCCAGGTCCTTCGCGCTCACCCCCGCGTCCTTGAGCGCCCGGTCGATGGTCGGCACCATCGCCTCCAGGTGGGCGCGGGAGGCGACCTCGGGCACGACGCCGCCGAAGCGGGCGTGCTCGTCGACGCTGGACGCGATGGCGTCCGCGAGCAGCGTGGTACCGCGGACGATGCCGACTCCGGTCTCGTCGCAGGAGGTCTCGATACCCAGGACCAGCGGTTCGTCAGCCATTGCTCTCTGTTCCTTGTACGCCGTTTACTGAGGGTGGACCCGCGGTGGAGCCGCTGTCGGACGCGGTGTGCAGCCGCATGACCAGGGCGTCGACGTTGCCCGGCTGGTAGTAGCCGCGGCGGAAGCCGATGGGCTCGAAGCCGAAGCGCTCGTACAGCTTCTGCGCGCGGACGTTGTCCACGCGGCACTCGAGCATGACCTCGGCGCACTCGAACGCGGTCGCGGCCCGCACCAGCTCGGTCAGCAGCCGGGCGCCGAGGCCGGTGCCCCACTGATCACGTCGTACGGCGATGGTCTGTACGTCGCCCAGGTCGCCGGAGGCGGCGAGCCCTGCGTATCCGACGAGCCGGCCGCTCTCCGTCGCGACCACGTACCGGCGCGTCGCCCCGGGCCCGCGGGCGTGGGCCAGCTCGGACCAGAACATCCCCCGCGACCAGGCGTCCTCGGGGAAGAGGTCCTTCTCCAGCTCCAGTACGGGATCGATGTCCCACCAGCGCATCTCGCGCAGCTCGGCGGTCACTTCGGGGTGACCACCTTGTAGTTCTTGGGCACCTGGGCGTCCGGGCGGCGCAGGTAGAGCGGCCGGGGCGCCACGAGCTCCTCGCCCGCGGCGAGTTTCTCCGCAGCCAGGGACGCGAGCGCACCAGCCGAGACATTCTCGGGCGCACGGGCGTCCGGGAAGGTGTCGGGATAGAGCAGCGCACCCGCGCCCACGGCGGGCAGACCGGCAACCGTCTCGGCGATGTCGGCGGGCCGGTCGACGGCGGGCTCGGAGGCACGCGTACGGGGGTCGTCGTACAGCGCCCAGTACACCTCCTTGCGCCGGGCGTCCGTCGCGACGACGAACGGCCCCTCGACGCCGGTGCCGTCGGCGGCGTACGCGAGCCCGTCGAGGGTGCACAGGCCGTGCACGGGCACGCCGAGCACGAGGCCGAAGGTGTCGGCGGTCATGAGGCCGACACGCAGCCCCGTGTACGGGCCGGGGCCTACGCCCACGACGATGCCGGTGACGGCGTCCAGCTTGAGGCCTGCCTCGGCGAGCACCCGGTCGACGGCCGGCAGCAGCAGCTCTCCGTGCCGGCGCGCGTCCACCTGGCTCGACGAGGCGATGACGGACGTGCCGTCGTGCAGGGCGACGGTCACGGCGGGGGTGGCGGTATCCAGAGCGAGCAAGAGCACGCAAACAGCCTACGGCGCCCGAGCGCGACGCACGGCCGCCCCGGTCTGCGTGGTGGCGGCTGCTACCGTCACCACAAAGGACGTAATGGACACGAACGCGGTACGAGAGGCGGGTACACAAGGTGGCTAGGAGCAGCTCGGGATTCGTGGCCGGGCTCACCGCGGCGGCTGTCGCAGTGGTCGGCTTCCTCGCCTACCAGGCGTCCGCGAACGTGCCCGACACCCTGAGCAAGCCCCTCGCGGGCGCGACCCCCAAGGTCCCCACCACGAAGGCGCCCCGGGACAAGAAGAACCCGGTGGCGCTGCCGACCCTCTCCGGCAGGGGTGAGCGGGTCGTCTACTCGGTCGACGACGACCGCGTGTGGCTGGTCGCAGCGAACAACAGGACCGAGCGCACCTTCAAGGTCACCCCCGGCACGGTGGACCCCGCGGTCGGCAGCTACGCCGTCACCTCCCGCTCCAAGGCCGTCACCGGATCGGACGGCGCCCAGATCGAGCACGTCGTCCGCTTCGCCCTCGTGGACGGCGTGACGATCGGCTTCAGCTCCGCCACAGACGGCTCCACGGGTTCCCCCGACTCCACCAAGAAACTCGGCGGCATCCGGGAGTCCCGCAAGGACGGCACCGCGATGTGGAACTTCGCGACGATCGGCGTGAAGGTGGTCGTCATCCGCTAGTCGGCGGACCTGTACTCATCAGCGGACCTGCGCAGGAGCGCCCCGAAAGGGGCGCGGGGAACTGCGCGACAAGCCCCCACCGGGCCCGCGGCCGAAGAACCGTCCTCCAGCGAAGCGCTCACGCCGCCTTGCGGGGCCGCTCAGCCGCACGCGGCGCCTCCGGCATGGGCGCCCGGGGCGGCCTGGACACCGCGTCGGCGGCCGCACACGACGCCAACAGATCCCGCATCGACACCCCACCGCACGGCTGCGGCACCGGCCGCACCGGCACGTCACGTTCCGAAGCCGACATGGACGCCTCCTGGGGATTCGGGGGCAAGCGTGGTTAGGTAGACCTAACTACGGACTGAGGTCCATGTGACCACGGCCGAGACGCCGAACGCAACATCTTGCCGACGACTTGTCGGAACCTTCACGTCCCCCGGAACCCTCACCCAGGGTGATCAGGCCGCGAGCACGCTCAGATCGGTCGTCGCCCAGCGCTCCCCGAGCCCGGTGAGCGTGACGTGCCGTACCTCGTCCGTGGTGTCGCCGACGGCCCGGTGGATGACGACGTCGAGCCGGTCGTCGGTCAGCTCCTCGACCTTGCCCTCGCCCCACTCCACGACGATCACCGAGTCGGAGAGCGACACGTCGAGGTCGAGGTCCTCCATCTCGTCGAGGCCACCGCCCAGCCGGTACGCGTCCACGTGCACGAGCGGGGGACCGTCACCCAGGGAGGGATGCACACGGGCGATGACGAACGTCGGCGAGGTGACCGCGCCCCGTACGCCGAGCCCCTCGCCGAGCCCGCGCGTCAGCGTCGTCTTGCCCGCGCCGAGCTCCCCGTTCAGCATCACGAGATCACCCGCGCGCAGCAGCTTGGCCAGGTGAAGGCCCAACTCCCGCATCTGCTCGGGCGAGTTGACGGTGATCCGGACGTTCACGCCCTCGGCGGCGGGCTCAGCCGGGTTGTGCGCTGCTGCTGGTGCTTCCATAGCCACCCACGGTAGCCCCTGCCGGGACGGCGCCCGCACGCATCAGGAGGTCGGCGAGACGGTCTATGACCACCTCGGGGTGCTCCAGCATGACCAGGTGCCCGGCGTCCGGGACGAGCACCAGTTCGGCGTCCGGCAGCAGATCCGCGATCGCCTCGCTGTGCTCACTCGGTGTCACCATGTCGCCGACCCCGGCCAGCACCAGCACCGGCAGTTCGGCGAAGTACGCGAGCGCCTCGGTCTTGTCGTGCTCGGTGAACGCCGGGTAGAACTCCGCGACGACGTCGATCGGAGTGCCCTCGATCATTCGTTCGGCGAACCGCACGATGGCCGGGTCGACGTCCCGGGACGCGAACGAGTACCGCTTGATGATCCCCGCGAACAGGTCGGCCGTGGCCCGCCGCCCCCGCTCCACCAGGGCGGCCTGCTGACCGAGCGCCTTCAGCACACCGGGCAGCACCCGCCGCACCGCGTTGACGCCCGCGACGGGCAGCCCGAAGTTGACCTCGCCGAGCCGCCCCGACGACGTACCGACGAGCGCGACGGCGACGACCCGCTCGCGGACGAGGTCCGGGTACTGGTCGGCCAGCGCCATGACGGTCATCCCGCCCATGGAGTGCCCCACCAGCACGATCGGCCCCTCGGGCACGGCCGCGTCGATGACGGCCTTCAGGTCCTGGCCCAGCTGGTCGATGGAGACGGGTGTGCCGTCCTGCGTCTGCGCGACCCCGCGCCCGGAGCGGCCGTGACTGCGCTGGTCCCAGTGCACCGTGCGCACCACACCGCGCAGCGCGGCCCGCTGGAAGTGCCAGGAGTCCTGGTTGAGGCAGTACCCGTGGCTGAAGACGACGGTGACGGGGGCCGGAGCCTTGCGCCCGAAGAGCCGCCGCCGGCGCGGGGTGAAGGTGACGTCCTGCTCGATGTCGTCCACCTCGTAGTACAGCTCGGTGCCGTCGTCGGCGTACGCCTTGCCGGGCGTGCCGCGCAGCGAGCCGTACGGGCCCGTCGAGTCGAGCGCGAGGCGGGCCTTGCTGCGCATGCCGCGGCCCACCGTGAGCCGCTCTATGGCGACTCCGGCGGCGGCGCCCGCGGCGACCACGCCTATGGCGACGCCGGCGATGCCGGCCTTGCGCCAGTTCCCGGCGGCGGAGGCGACGGCCGCCGCGGCGACGTCCGCGACGGCCTCCGCGCTGCTCTCGCTCACGTACCGCTCCTCTTCGCCGGGGTGTCGTTCACTTCAGAAGGTGGTGCTGGGGGTGGTGCCGGAGGTACCACTGATGGTGCAACTATGTCCTGTTGCCCTGTTGTCCTGCACGGGGCACCCCCTGTACTCCTTGCGGGTTACCCGCCTTGTTCCTTATTCACGTATACGCGCGGCACTCGGGTTCCGATCCGGGTGACGATTTCGTACGCGATCGTGCCCGCGGCCCGCGCCCAGTCCTCGGCGGTCGGCTCGCCCCGGTCGCCCGGACCGAACAGGATCGCCTCCGAACCGGGCACCGGCTCGTCCCCGCCCAGGTCGACCACGAACTGGTCCATCGCGACCCGCCCCGCGACCGTCCGCCACTTGCCGCCCACCAGCACCGGCCCGGTGCCGGAGGCGTGGCGCGGAACTCCGTCCGCGTACCCGACGGGGACGAGGCCGAGGGTGGTGGCACCCGGGGTGACGTAGTGATGCCCGTAACTGACCCCGTGGCCCCCCGGTACGTGCTTCACCAGCGCGAGGGACGCGCTCAGCGTCATCACCGGGCGCAGCCCGAAGTCGGCCGGGGTGCCGATCTCGGGGCTGGGCGAGATGCCGTAGAGCGCGATCCCCGTCCGTACGAGGTCGAAGTGGCTCTCGGGGAGGGTGAGCGTGGCCGGCGAGTTGGCGATGTGCCGCACCTCGGGGCGCACGCCCCGCTCCTCGGCGTACGTCACCATCGCGCGGAAAAGGTTCAGTTGGGCCTGGACGGAGGGATGCCCGGGTTCGTCGGCGCAGGCGAAGTGCGACCACAGACCGGTGATGTCGATCAGCCCGCGTTCCTCGGCACGCAACGCCTCGCTCACGAGTTCGGGCCAGTCGCCGGGCTGGCAGCCGGAGCGCCCGAGCCCGGTGTCCGCCTTGAGCTGGACCCGGGCGGGCATCCCGGCCGCCTCGGCGGCGGCGGTGACCTCCCGCAGGGCCCACATCCCGCTCACCGACACGTCGAGGTCGGCCTCGACGGCCTCCCGCCACGGCCCGCCCGGCGTCCACAGCCAGCACATGATCCGGCTGTCGGTCAGGCCCGCCGCGCGCAGGGCGAGGGCCTCCTCGGGGGTGGCGGTGCCGAGCCAGGTGGCGCCCGCCTCCAGCGCCGCGCGGGCGCACGGGACCGCGCCGTGGCCGTACGCGTCGGACTTGACCACGGCCATCAAGGCCGCGGACGGCGCGTGGGCGCGCAGGGTCCGCACGTTGGCCCGCAGGGCGGCCAGGTCGATCTCTGCGCGGGCGCGCAGGGGTGCTGTGTCGTTCATCGCGCCCCCAGTGTCTCAGAGGGGCCCGAGGGCCCCGGGAGGACGGTCAGGTACCGGCCCTGCGGCCCCACACGTACACGTGGTCGCCCGTCTTGGTGACGTTCCACAGGGAGCGGGCGTCGGCGAGGCGCAGATTGACACAGCCGTACGAGCCGTTCGGGTCGTAGATGCTGCCGTAGATGGCGTGGAAGGCCTCTCCGCCGCTGAAGAACTGGCTGTACGGCATCGGGCTGTTGTACAGCGTCGACCAGTGGTTCTTGTGCTTCCAGTAGACCTTGAACCAGCCGGTCCTGGTCCGGTACCCGGCCCGCCCGCTGCGCATCGGCACCGGTCCCCACAGCACCTTCTTCCCCTTCTGCACCCAGGTGAGCTGCCTGGTCAGGTCCACACACGCGACGCGGTACGACCGCACGGGACACTTCCCGGCCGCGTTCGGCTTCTTCTTCGCGGACATCAGCTGCATCCGCGCCCAGGTGACGGGGCCGGCAAAGCCGGTGTTCGGCTTGATCCCCTCCTTCGTCTGGAACGCCCGGATGGCGGCGCAGTCCCTCGCCGACTGCTTCCCGTCGACCTTCAGCTTCAGCCACCGCTCGACCTGCCGCTGGTACGGCCCGGTCAGCATGCTGCACGTCACGGACTTGCCCGCGGCGGCCTCGCGGAGGGGGACGTACTCGATGAGCGCGTCCGTCGCCGCGGGGGCGTCCCTCGGCTCGACGGCCTGCTCCTGCGCGCTCGGTGTGTACACCTTGGGCGGCAGCATCTGGTCCGGCGTGTCCACCTGCCACGGCTGATACGGCCCCGGCGCCACGCCGGGCACCAGCTCGCTCCCCGGCCCGGGCGCCGGGGGCCCGGCCTTCGCCGCCGCACCCTCCACCGGCATCACCACCAGCAGCGCGAGGAGCACCCCCACGCTCCCGGATCTCATTCGTCTGCTCATCATCATGCGACCAGCGATACGCAACCCCGGGGCGAGCGGGGGTGAGCCGCGCGGACGGGGTCCCCCGTAATGGGCAACGCAGCGCCCCCGTAAGGGGCGCGAGGAACTGCGCGCCCAGCCCCCACCCACCCGCGGACAAAGAACGGCAGGGTCAGCGGAGCGCGTCGCGGACGTCCCGCCAGGCCTCCGGAATCGCCGCCGCGACATCATGCGCCCCCAAGGGCGCCCCGTCCGCCGCGAGCCTCCCCGCCAGCCCATGCAGATACGCGCCCACACTCCCCGCGTCCAACGCCGACAGCCCCGCCGCGAGCAACGACCCCGCAAGCCCCGACAGCACGTCCCCGCTCCCGGCCGTGGCCAGCCACGCCGTCCCCGTCGGATTCACCCGCACCGCACCGCCCGCCGGGTCGGCGACCAGCGTCGTCGACCCCTTCAGCAGCACGGTCGCTCCGTACCGAAGCGCCAACTCCCGCGCCGACGCCAGCCGAGCCCCCTCCACCGACTCCCGCGAAACCCCGAGCAACGCCGCCGCCTCCCCGGCATGCGGAGTCATCAGCGTGGGCGCGGTGCGGGCCCGTACGGCGGACCGGTCCGCGAGCCGCAGCCCGTCCGCGTCCACCAGCACCGGCACGTCCGCCCCGAGCACCTGCGCCACCGCCGACGCGTCGTCCCCGATCCCGGGCCCCACCACCCACGCCTGGACGCGCCCGGCCCGCTCGGGCCCCTGGTCGGACACGAGCGTCTCGGGAAAGCGGGAGATCACGGCATCCGCCGCCGGCCCGACGTACCGCACCGCCCCCGCCCCACCCCGCAACGCCCCGGACACGGCGAGCACGGCGGCCCCGGGATACCGCGCGGACCCGGCCGCGATCCCGAGGACCCCGCGCCGGTACTTGTCGCTCTCGGCCCCGGGCACCGGCAGCCGCGCCGCCACGTCCACGTGCTGAAGGGCCTCAAGTTCGGCCTCCTCGGGCAGTTCGAGCCCGATGTCGACGAGGCGTACGGAACCGGCGTACTCACGCCCCGGGTCGATCAGCAGTCCGGGCTTGTGCGTCCCGAAGGTCACCGTCAGATCGGCGCGGACGGCGGTGCCCCGGACCTCTCCCGTGTCGGCCTCGATCCCGCTCGGCAGGTCCACGGCGACCACGGCCGCCCGGGAGTCCGCGGCGTACTCGGCCAGCGGCACCGCCTCGGACCGCAGCCCTCCCTTGCCCCCGATGCCGACGATCCCGTCCACGACGAGGTCGGCCCGCAGGATCAACTCCTCGGCGGCGCCGGACCCGGCCACCGTGCCCCCGGCCCGCCGCAGCGCGGCCAGGCCCGCGCCGTGCGTCCGTTCGGGCGCGAGCAGCACGGCGGTGACCCCCGCCCCCCGCCGCGCCAGCCGGGCCCCGGCGTACAGGGCGTCGCCCCCGTTGTCCCCGCTGCCCACGAGCAGCACGACCCGGCCGGCGTACACCCGTCCCAACAAGTCCGCGCAGGCAGCGGCCAGTCCGGCCGCGGCGCGCTGCATCAGCGCACCCTCCGGAAGCCGCGCCATCAACTCACGCTCTGCCGCCCTGACCGTCTCCACGCTGTACGCAGTACGCATGGGTCGAGTCTCCCGTACGCGGGCTCACCGCGCCGCTCCGGCCGACGGAAAAACCGCCCTCCCCGGACCTACCCCTACCCCTCCGCCACCACCACCGCCGAGGCCACCCCCGCGTCATGGCTCAGCGACACGTGCCACGAGCGGACGCCCAGTTCGGCCGCGCGCGCCGCCACCGTCCCCGTCACCCGCAGCCGCGGCCGGCCGCTGTCCTCGACGTAGACCTCCGCGTCCGTCCAGTGCATGCCCGCCGGAGCGCCCAACGCCTTGGCGACCGCCTCCTTCGCCGCGAAGCGCGCGGCCAGGGACGCGATGCCGCGGCGCTCCCCGTTCGGCAGGTGCAACTCCTGATCCAGGAAGAGCCGATGGGCCAGCCCCGGCGTACGCTCCAGCGCCGCCAGGAACCGGTCGATCTCGGCCACGTCGATACCGACCCCGATGATGCTCATGTCCAGCACCCTATGGGCCGGACGGCCGCCGACGTGCCGACCTCTCGGCGTTGGTTGCGCGAGCTCAGCGCTCGGCGTTCTTCGGCACGGTGATCTGGTGCTCCCCCCAGCTCATCCGCGTCGTCGCCTCGTAGTTCACCGTCGTCCCCGCGTCGAGACCCGCTTCCCGGGCCCTGGCCGACGGTTCGACCAGCACGCTCTGCTCGCAGAGCATCGCGCCGGTGGACGGGTCCACGACCAGCCGCTGCTGCACGCTCCCCAGCGGGGTCCGCGCCGTGCCAGGGAACGCGACACCGACGCCCTCACGCCCCAGTGGATCGGTGACACGCCCCAGCCCCCGGACGCCGGGCAGGTCCGCGATCACCCGATACGCGGCCGCCCGTACGGCGGGCTTCACCGGCATCGTGATGAGGTCGGCCGCCTGACGCAGCACATAGGCCGTGTGACCGCCGCTGGTCTCGGCACCGCTGCCGTCCTCCCCGTACAGCTTCTCCAACTGACGGCGCAACTCCCCACTGTTGGAGGGAAGTTCGCGCAGATCCTGGTACGAGACGTTCCGCGGGCCGAGGGCGTAGATCTTGTCGTCGGCGTCGGTCCGCATGACCATCGGCCGCCCGGTTCCGATCCTGTACCCGAGCGTTCCCGATCCGGCCGCTGTCGAGACCTCGGCCTGCACGGTGGCGGGCGAGCCCGCGGCCCGCCAGCGTGCCTTGTCCGCCTCGGTGCGGGGCGCGGTCACGTCGTCCAGACCGGAGACCATCAGGCTCCGGGTTCCCGGACGCACACCCACCGACCACTCCCCGGTCGACGTGGTGCGCACGGCGAAGAGCTGCCCCTTCGCACCGACGACGTTCACGTCCTGCGAGCGCGTGGTGGTCTGCCAGTACGTTCCCTCGGCGGCCGGTGTCTCCGCCTTCTTCGCCACGCTGAGCAGTTCGAGGCGGCCGTCGACCTGGACGTCGGCGCGACCGTCCGACGCCGCCGAAGCCGACCCCGGCGTGGCGGCGGAGGACTGCGGGTGGGCGCTCGCGCGCACGCCTGAAGGATCCTGCCGGTCGAGCGTGCTCACGACCACCACGGACGCCGCGACGGCTGCGACAGCCACGACGGTCCCGAGCGGCCGGATCCCGACCCAGAGGCGCCGTGGTTCCTGGGAGCGTGCCGCGCGACCGTCCGTCGCTCCGGCCAGGATGCGTGCCAGGTCGTCGTGCTGCCGCGGGGAGTCGGCCAGCCGGGCCGGGTCGAGTTCGTCGGGCCGGGCGTCCGCGAGCACCGTCATGGCGTCGGGCCGCCCGGACCGTGCGTGGGTGTTCTTCATGTGAGTGCTCCTTTGCGATCGGTGCTGCGGTGCGGGGCCCGAGGCGGTGGCACTTGCGCGGCCGGCGCGTGTGCGGGTGACGCTTGTGCGGGCGGCACCCGTGCAGGGGGCGCTTGTGCGGGCGGTACTTGTGTGGGGGCTACGGACGCCGTCTCCGCCGGGGACACCGCCTCCAGGGCTTTCTCCAGACGGCGGCGGGCCCGGTGCAGCCGGACGGTCAGCGTCGCGATGGTGCAGCCCAGGACCCGTGCCGCCTGCTTGGGGCTCAGCCCGTGCCAGGCGATCAGAGTCAGCAGCTCCCGGTCGGCGTCGGACAGACTCGCCAGGGCCTGCAACGCGGCTTCCCGGTCGGTCACGTCCGCCGCGACGTCACCGACGTCGCTCCGGGCACCGCTGCTGATGCGCTGCGCCTCCTGGGCGGCGACGGCGTACTGGTGGCTGTCCCGGCGGCGCAGTTCGCGCACCAGGTTGCGGGCCACTCCCAGCAGCCAGGGCAGTGCGGGTTGCGGCATGTCCCGCACGCGCCGCCAGGCGACGGTGAACGTCTCGCTCGTGATGTCCTCGCCTACCTGTCGACCCACCAGACTCGTGGCATAGGCGAGGACGCGCGGATAGCACTCCTCGTAGACATCCCTGAAGCGTTGGGCATGTGTCACACGCCATCCCCTCATATCGGCTCTCTCACCAAGCAATGCGTGTGACGGCCCACTTCTTACAGGGCGAGCCGAAATTCATCCGGTGTGGTCCGCGTCACGCCGAGGAGAGGCGAGGGTCGAGGGTGCCCGATACCGAACGAGCGGGAACGGCCGCAGCCGTTCCCGCTCGATCTCTGTGCTGTACGGCCGGACGAGTCCTGGCCTGGATCTCTCAGACGGTGCCGGAGTCCGCGATGACGATCTTCTTGGACGTGGAGCCGGAACGGCTGCCGAGCTTCTCGACGGCCCTGACGACGTCCATGCCCTCGACGACCTCACCGAAGACGACGTGCTTGCCGTCGAGCCAGTCGGTGACGATCGTGGTGATGAAGAACTGCGAGCCGTTGGTGTTCGGGCCGGCGTTGGCCATGCTCAGCAGACCCGGCTTGGTGTGCTTGAGCTTGAAGTTCTCGTCCGGGAACTTCGTACCGAAGATGCTCTTGCCGCCGGTGCCGTTCTCGTTGGTGAAGTCACCGCCCTGCAGCATGAAGTCCGGGATGACACGGTGGAACGGCGAGCCCTTGTAGCCGAACCCGTTCTGGCCGGTGGCCAGTTCACGGAAGTTGCGGGCCGTCTCCGGGACCACGTCGTCGTACAGCTTGAACTCGATCCGGCCGAGCGACTCCCCGTCCGCGGACACCTCGAAGAAGACGTTCTGTCCCATGGCACTGCTCCTCTTGTATTCGAAAGGTCGTGTCCGAGAATAAGAGGGCACCGGCCCACGGGTCGCAGCGGGAACCCCCACAGCGGGACAAACGGCCTAACGCCACCCTCGGAACGAGCCTCCTCGCCGGCGCCAGGGCCTGTCCGACGGGTCAGGCCCTAGTCGCCGTCGCTGCTGGACTGATTCACGCTCCGTCGCCCGTTGCTCTTCACGGCGGCGCGCACCAGCTGCCCCACGACGAGCGTCACCGCCGCCACGCCCCGGACCCAGCGGGGCCCGCCGCGCGAGGCCCACACCACACACACGCTCCCACCGATGACAAGCACCAGGAGACCGGCCAGCACCAGAACGCCCATGTTCCCCACCCTGCATTCGCATATCCGTACGGTGCGGGTGATCCTCTCAGGAGGGAGGGCCCCACGGGACGCCCGCCCGAAACTAGGCCGCCGCCAACTCGCACCACACGTACTTGCCTCGCTGCCCGTTCCTGGCCAGCGGCTGCCAGCCCCACAGATCGGCACAGGCCCGCACGAGGGCGAGGCCGCGCCCCTCCTCCGCCTCGGCGACCCGGTCCCACGGCAGGGACGGCTCCGGCGGCTGCGGGTCCGCGTCCCAGGCGCCGATGCGCAGGACCCCGGCCCGCCACTGCACCCGTAGCGCCGCTTGGCCCTTCGTATGCCGTACGGCGTTGGAGAGGAGCTCGGCCGCGACCAGCTCCGCGACGTCGGCGAGACGGATCAGGCCGTGCAGGGTGAGGATCAGGCGAACGGTACGGCGACTGACGGTGACGGCACGGAGGTCGTGGGGGATGTACATCATGTACTCCCAGGGCTCGGCGACGGTTTCGGGCATGGGTGAACTCCGTTCGGGTGGTGGGGGGTTGGAGATACGCGGCGGTGGCGGGCGGTGGCATTGACGCAGCCGTCATGGCAGGACGGAGCGGTGCGCTTCCGGTGCCCCGGGGTTTCGCAGCGTGTGCGTCGCGTCACCGACGGTAGGGCTAACCTGTCATCCCAGGCAAGCCGATCGCGTAATCTGACCCCGGACGAGGAGGAGCAATCGATGGTCCTGAGGCGCGAACCAACGGCACGTCAGATGCGCCTGGGCGTCGAGTTGCGCAGACTCCGCGAGGCGGCAGGGCTCACCGCTGTCGAGGCGGCGGCGCTGCTCGGGACCGGTCGCGTCCAGATCAGCCACATCGAATCCGGGCTCACGGGCGTGAGCGAGCAACGACTCCGCCGTCTGGCGTCCCACTACGCCTGTACGGACGAGGAGTTCATCGACGCGCTGGTCGCGATGGCCGCGGACCGGACACGCGGCTGGTGGGAGGAATACCGGGGTCTGCTGCCCACGTCATTCCTGGACCTGTCCGAGCTGGAGCACCACGCCACGTTCCTGCGGGAGGTGCAGTTCCTGTACATTCCCGGCCCGCTCCAGACCGAGGACTACGCCCGCGCCGTCTTCTCCGACAGGATCCCTGAACTCCCTGACGAAGAACTTGAGTTGCGTGTCCTGCATCGGATGCAACGCAGGGTGATCCTCGAAGACCTCAACCCCACCTCGTACGAAGCGCTCATCCACGAGGCGGCGCTACACATCCGGGTCAGCGACCGCGCTGCCTCACGTGCCCAGCTCGCCCACCTTGTCGAACTCTGCGAAGCGGACCACATCACCGTACGTGTCATCCCGTTCGACCTGGACGGCTTCGGCGGGACCTGGACCCCCATGATGTTCGCGGGTGGTGCCGTACCCAAGCTCGACACCGCCGTCCGCGACGCACCTCATGGCACAGCGTTCATCGATTCCGAGGCTCAACTCGGCGTCCTTCGAAAGCTCTTCCGTAAAATGGAGGCCGTGTCACTCGACCCCGCCCGTTCGCGTGACGTCATCTACAGGCTGACCAAGGAACTGTGAGGCGCATGGTGACCACCCCCGACAACTGGCGGAAGTCGTCCTACTCCGGCGGCGGTGACGGAAACTCCTGCGTCGAGATCGCTAACCGCCGCACCCACATAGCCGTCCGCGACACAAAGGCCCCGGCCGACCGCACCCTCACCTTCCCGGCCGGAGCCTTCACCCCCTTCATCGAAGCCCTGAAGACAACTCACTCCACCGTCACCGACTTCGCCAGGTTCCGCGGCTGATCCACCTCGTTGCCCCGCGCCGTCGCCAGTTCACACGCGAACACCTGCAACGGCACCGTCGCGACGAGCGGCTGAAGCAACGTCGGCGTAGCCGGAATCCGGATCAGGTGATCGGCGTAAGGGACCACCGCCTCGTCCCCCTCCTCCGCGATCACGATCGTCCGCGCACCCCTCGCCCGGATCTCCTGGATGTTGGACACGATCTTGTCGTACAGAACCGAGCGCCCGCGCGGCGACGGCACGACGACCACGACCGGCAGATCGTCCTCGATCAACGCGATCGGCCCGTGCTTCAGCTCACCCGCCGCGAAGCCCTCGGCGTGCATGTAGGCGAGCTCCTTGAGCTTGAGGGCGCCTTCCAGGGCGACCGGATAGCCGACGTGCCGCCCTAGGAACAGCACGGTTTTCTTGTCGGCGAGCGATCGTGCGAGCTCCCGTACCGGCTCCATGGTCTCCAGGACCCGTTCCACCTCGCCGGAGATCTGGGAAAGGTCACGGATGACGGCCTGGATCTCGTCGCCCCACTTGGTGCCACGCACCTGGCCCAGGTACAGCGCAACGAGATAGCAGGCGACCAGCTGCGTCAGGAACGCTTTCGTGGACGCGACCGCAACCTCCGGACCCGCGTGCGTGTACAGCACCGCATCCGACTCGCGCGGGATCGTCGAACCGTTCGTGTTGCAGATCGCCAGCACCTTGGAGCCCTGCTCACGGGCGTGCCGCAGCGCCATCAGCGTGTCCATGGTCTCGCCGGACTGGGAGATGGCGATCACCAGCGACCGCGTACCGAGAATCGGATCCCGGTACCGGAACTCGCTCGCGAGCTCCACCTCGCACGGGATCCGCGTCCAGTGCTCGATGGCGTACTTGGCGATCAGCCCGGCATGGAAGGCGGTCCCGCAGGCCACGATGACGACCTTGTCGACCTCGCGCAGCTCGTGAACCGGGATCCGCACCTCGTCGAGCGTCAGTGAACCGGCCGCGTCGATCCGGCCCAGGAGCGTATCGGCGACCGCCTTGGGCTGCTCGGCGATCTCCTTGAGCATGAAGTAGTCATACCCCCCCTTTTCCGCGGCCGACGCGTCCCAGTCGATGTGATAGGAGCGCACGTCCGCCGGACGGCCGTCGAAACCGGTCACCGTCACGCCGTCCCGGCGCAGCTCCACCACCTGGTCCTGCCCCAGCTCGATCGCCGACCGCGTGTGGGCGATGAACGCGGCGACATCCGAGGCGAGAAAGGCCTCGCCCTCCCCAACGCCCACCACGAGCGGCGAGTTCCGCCGCGCCCCCACCACCACGTCCGGATCGTCCGCGTGCACCGCGACCAGCGTGAACGCGCCCTCCAGACGGCGGCACACCAGCCGCATCGCCTCCGCGAGGTCGTCGCACGCCGAGAACTCCTCGGCGATCAGGTGTGCGACCACCTCGGTGTCGGTCTCGGAGGCCAGCTCGTGCCCGCGCTCGGCCAACTCGGCACGCAGCAGCGCGAAGTTCTCGATGATCCCGTTGTGCACGACGGCGACGCGCCCCGCGTTGTCGAGATGCGGATGGGCGTTCGCGTCCGTGGGCCCCCCGTGCGTGGCCCAGCGCGTGTGCCCGATCCCCGTCGACCCGGTCGGCAGCGGCCGGCCGACCAGCTCCTTCTCCAGGTTGACCAGCTTCCCGGCCTTCTTCGCGGCGGCGAGCCCCCCGTCCGCCAGCACGGCGACGCCCGCCGAGTCGTACCCCCGGTACTCCAGCCGCTTCAGCCCGGCCATCACCACATCAAGCGCCGACTGCGACCCCACGTATCCCACGATTCCGCACATGCGCCGCAGCCTAAGCGCCAACGGCCGCCCGAACCCGGCACTCCGTGCCCGAATTCGGAAATTCCAGCCACCTTTCGGTGGGTCCCCCGACCCCCTGGACGCCCTTGGACGCTCCAGAGTGACCCCGAGTAGCCAACTACGTGACCCACCCCACCCCCCACCCGGTCCACACTCCCGTAACAATGGACTGTGATCTCTCCGGTCTCCCCGATGCCCCGGAGCGCCCACCGGCACAGGCCGGAGGCGACTCCCTACGTCGACCTCACCCGAGCCGAGTGGAGCGTGCTGCGCGAAAAGACGCCGCTGCCACTGACCGCCGAGGAGGTCGAGAAGCTGCGCGGTCTGGGCGATGTCATCGACCTCGACGAGGTGCGGGACATCTATCTGCCGCTGTCCAGACTGCTCAATCTGTACGTCGGCGCCACGGACGGGCTCAGAGGAGCGCTGAACACCTTCCTCGGTGAGAAGGGCTCCCAGTCCGGCACCCCGTTCGTCATAGGGGTGGCCGGGTCGGTCGCCGTCGGCAAGTCCACCGTCGCGCGCCTTCTGCAGGCCCTGCTCTCCCGTTGGCCCGAACACCCACGCGTCGAACTGGTGACCACGGACGGCTTCCTGCTCCCCACCAAGGAGCTGGAGGCGCGCGGCCTGATGTCGAGGAAAGGTTTCCCCGAGTCGTACGACCGTCGCGCCCTCACCCGGTTCGTCGCCGACATCAAGGCGGGGAAGGACGAGGTCACGGCCCCCGTCTACTCCCACCTGATCTACGACATCGTCCCCGATCAGCGGCTCACCGTCCGCCGCCCGGACATCCTCATCGTCGAGGGCCTGAACGTCCTGCAGCCCGCCCTCCCCGGCAAGGACGGCCGCACCCGCGTCGGCCTCGCCGACTACTTCGACTTCAGCGTGTACGTCGACGCCCGCGCCGAGGACATCGAGCGCTGGTACCTCAACCGGTTCAAGAAGCTCCGCCAGACCGCCTTCCAGAAACCCGACTCCTACTTCCGCAGGTACACACAGGTCTCCGAAGAGGAGGCGCTCGACTACGCCCGCACGACCTGGCGCACCATCAACAAGCCCAACCTGCTGGAGAACGTGGCCCCCACCCGCGGCCGCGCCACCCTCGTCGTGCGCAAGGGCCCGGACCACAAGGTGCAGCGCCTGAGCCTGCGCAAGCTGTAGTCGCGAGGCCCCCGACGCCGGCTGCCATCGCCCGCCGTAACGCCGTCATCCCGTGCGTATACCCTGCGCCGCATGCTGCATCTGCGTCTGATCACCCCGGCCGACCGCACCGACGACGTCGTACGGCTGATCGAGCGGACCGTCGGCACGACGCATCTCGTCGTGCTCGCGGGCGCCGCCCGCAACCCGGCCGGGGACGTCGTCATGTGCGACGTCGCGCGCGAGGCGGGCGACGAACTGATCGGCACGCTGCGGGAGATGGAGCTCGACCGGACCGGGTCGATCGCCGTCGAGAACATCGATCTGTCGCTGTCGAAGCGCGCCGACAAGGCCCAGCGGGAGTCGCCGGGCGAGGGTGCGGACGCGGTGCTGTGGGAGCACCTGGCCGACGCGACGCACGAGGAGTCGACGCTCTCGGTCACCTACGTCGCCTTCCTCACGCTGGCCACGATGATCGCGGCCTGCGGTGTGGTCCTCGACAACGCGATCCTGATCGTGGGCGCGATGGCGGTCGGCCCGGAGTTCGGGCCCCTGGCGGGGTTCAGTACGGCCCTCGTGCAGCGGCATCCACGGCTCGCGGCGCGGTCACTGATCGCGCTGCTGGTGGGTTTCGCCGTGGCGATGGCGACGACCGTGTTCTTCAGTGTCTTCATGGACACGGTCGGCCTGTTCAGCCAGGCCAAGCTGAAGGGTGCGCGACCCAACACGAGCTTCGTCTACGCGCCCGACGCGTTCTCCTTCGTCGTCGCGGTGCTCGCGGGCATCGCCGGCACGCTCTCGCTGACCTCCGCCAAGTCGGGCGCCCTGGTCGGCGTCGCCATCTCCGTGACCACCGTCCCGGCCGCCGCCAACGCGGCCGTGGCCCTGAGCTACGGAGACACCGCCCAGACCTGGGGATCGACGGTGCAACTGCTGCTGAACCTGCTCGGCATCATCCTTGCCGGCACGCTCACGCTGCTGGTCCAGAAGTGGCTCTGGGCCCAGCAGCGTGAACGTACCGCCAGAACAGGTCGCTTCTAGCCCAGCGCCGACTTGACCGCGTCCGCGAGCCGGCCCGCCACCGACCGTGCGTGGTCGATGTCGGCGGCCTCGACCATGACCCGGACGAGCGGCTCGGTGCCGGAGGGGCGCAGCAGCACGCGGCCGGTGGAGCCGAGTTCCCGCTCGGCCTCGGCGACCGCGGTCGCGAGTTCCGCGGAGCTCTGCACCCGGGTGCGGTCGACGTCGGGGACGTTGATGAGAACCTGCGGCAGCCGCTCCATGACGGACGCGAGGTCCTGGAGCGTACGGCCGGTCTGGGCGATCCGGGCCGCCAGCAGCAGGCCGGTCAGCGTGCCGTCACCGGTGGTGGCGTGGTCGAGGATGATCACGTGCCCGGACTGCTCGCCGCCGAGCGCGTAGTTGTGCTCCTTCATCTCCTCCAGGACATAGCGGTCGCCGACCGCGGTCTGGATGAGGGAGACGCCCTCGCGCTCCATGGCCAGTTTGAAGCCCAGGTTGGACATGACCGTCGCGACGACGGTGTCGGAGCGCAGTGCGGAACGCTCCCGCATCGCCAGCGCGAGTACGGCCAGGATCTGGTCGCCGTCCACCTCGGCACCCGTGTGGTCCACGGCGAGGCAGCGGTCGGCGTCGCCGTCGTGCGCGATGCCGAGGTCGGCCCCGTGCTCGACGACGGCGGCCTTCAGGAGGTCGAGGTGGGTGGAGCCGCAGCCGTCGTTGATGTTCAGGCCGTCGGGCGAGGCGCCGATCGTGATGATCTCGGCACCGGCCTGTGTGAAGGCCTCGGGAGACACTCGGGCGGCGGCGCCGTGCGCCTCGTCGAGGACGACCTTCAGGCCGTCGAGACGGTTCGGGAGCACGCCGAGGAGGTGGGCGACGTACTGGTCGAGCCCCTGGTCGTACGCGCGCACGCGCCCGACCCCGGCGCCGGTGGGCCGGTCCCAGGGAGCGCCGGTGCGGTGCTCCTCGTAGACGCCCTCGATCCTGTCCTCCAGCTCGTCGGCGAGCTTGTGGCCGCCGCGGGCGAAGAACTTGATGCCGTTGTCGGGCATGGCGTTGTGGCTGGCCGAGAGCATCACGCCGAGGTCGGCGCCCAGCGCACCGGTGAGGTACGCCACCGCGGGGGTGGGCAGCACACCGACGAGCAGGACGTCCACACCCGCGCTGGCCAGGCCCGCGACCACGGCCGCTTCCAGGAACTCCCCGGACGCACGTGGGTCCCGCCCGACCACTGCCACCGGCCGGTGGCCCTCGAACGTACCCGCCTCGGCCAGCACATGTGCCGCCGCCACGGAGAGACCGAGCGCCAGCTCGGCCGTCAGATCCGCGTTGGCGACACCGCGCACGCCGTCCGTGCCGAAGAGTCGTCCCACTGGTGTCCTCCAGATGAAGCTCAGTTTTCGGAAGTCATCCGATCATGCAAGCCTTTGAGCGCCTTGTGCCGTTATACGCCCTGGGCTGTGATAAACGAACGCCCCGGCGGCACACAGCGTGCCGCCGGGGCGAACGGTCGTACGAATACGCAGCAGCCAGTGATTAACGCTTGCTGTACTGCGGAGCCTTACGGGCCTTCTTGAGACCGGCCTTCTTGCGCTCGACCGCACGGTCGTCGCGCTTGAGGAAGCCGGCCTTCTTCAGGGCCGGGCGGTTGTTGTCCACGTCCGCCTCGTTCAGCGCGCGGGCGACACCGAGACGGAGCGCACCGGCCTGACCGGAGACGCCGCCACCCGAGATGCGGGCGATGACGTCGTAGCGGTTGTCGAGCTCGAGCACCTTGAAGGGCTCGTTGACTTCCTGCTGGTGCACCTTGTTGGGGAAGTAGTCCTCAAGGGTGCGACCGTTGATCTTCCACTTGCCGGTGCCCGGGACGATCCGGACGCGGGCGATGGCGTTCTTGCGACGGCCCAGGCCGGCGGCCGGCTGCGGGTCACCGAAGCGGCCCGCGAGCGACTCCGAGGTGTACTCACCCTCGACGGGGACCTCGGACTCGGTGGTGTAGTTCTCGATGTCGACGAGCTCAGTCTCTTCGACCGGCTGCTCAACGGTGGTCTCGGCCACGATTCTCCTCAGATTCTTTTCTGTCTTAGGGGGTGGTGGCCGGAACTACTGCGCGACCTGGGTGATCTCGAACGGGACCGGCTGCTGGGCAGCGTGCGGGTGGTTCTCGCCCGCGTAGACCTTCAGCTTCGAGAGCACCTGACGGCCCAGGGTGTTCTTGGGGATCATGCCCTTGATGGCCTTCTCGACGGCCTTCTCGGGGTTCTTCGCCAGCAGCTCGTCGTAACGGACGGAGCGCAGACCACCCGGGTAACCGGAGTGGCGGTACGCCAGCTTCTGGGTCTTCTTGTTGCCGGAGAGGTGCACCTTGTCGGCGTTGATGATGATGACGAAGTCACCAGCATCGACGTGCGGCGCAAAGATCGGCTTGTGCTTGCCCCGCAGGATGTTCGCGGCAGTGGTCGCCAGACGGCCCAGGACGACATCCTGGGCGTCGATGACGTACCACTGGCGAGTGATGTCGCCGGGCTTGGGGCTGTACGTACGCACGGTCGTAGCCTTCGCTTCTTCAGTGAGTGGGTCCTGACATGGCCACCACGGACGATCACGACAGCCCTGACCGCACCTCGGTGACGCATACCGAGTGCTGGTCGCTGGTCATCGGCCCCGGTGGACCGGTGTAAGGGCCCCTCACGTGAGAATGAGCAAGCCAATACACATAACGAACTGCAAGAGTACCCGCGCTTGCCCGGAAGGGTCAAAACGCGGGTTCGCGACCCGAGCACCTCGGCACTCAGGGCCACGCGAACAGTCCCTGGAAACAGAGTAAGGGAGTCCTTTCCTCCGCAACGGTCCGACTACCCCGCGTCACCGGACGGCCGGTGCCCGGAAGCCTGTCGAAGCGTGTCGCACCAACCACCCGGAGATGTCACTTTTGCCCTTGCGCACTCAGGTCACGCTAGGGGCTCAAGTGCCCTCCGGTGCGGAACGCCACCCCCCATGGCCCGTCTAAGATGCGCCCCATGAGTTATGGGCAGGGTGGGCAGGGGGAGCCTCCGTGGGATCCCTGGAAGCCTGGTTCTCAGCAACCCGATTGGGGACGTCGGAACCAGACTCCGGACTGGGCGGCACTCGCCGAGGCGTCCGAGACACGCAACCGGAGGCGCAGACTGCTGGTGATCGTCGGCTCGGCGGTCGCCACGATCGCGGTCGGCGCTGCCGTCGCCGTGGCCGTCGTCTCCTCGAACGGGGACAACCAGGCCGGGAACACGCCCAGCAAGCTGCCCGCCACCGCGACCATCCCGAGCGACAGCACGGCGCCGGTACCGACGTTCGCGCCGACCTCGGCGCCGCCGCCGCTGGATCCGATGGACTTCATATCCAGCGTGCAGAAGGACACCGCGCCGCTCAGCCCGGACATCCTCTTCCCCGGTTCGCAGCTGACGATGGGTGACCGCGTCTACCGCAAGGGCCCCACCGCCTCGACGGAGAAGTGCGCGTCGGCCGTGCAGGGCACACTGCCCGCGGTGCTCACCAAGAACGACTGCACCCGGCTGATGCGCGTCACCTACAGCAAGGACGGCGTCGGGGTGACCGTCGGCGTCGCGGTCTTCAACACCGCGGCCCAGGCGGCCAAGGCGAAGTCCGAGGCGGACAGCAAGAGCATCATCACCTCGCTGTCCGGCCAGGGCGTCGCCAACTTCTGCCGTACGGCGGTCTGTCGCTCGACCACCAACTCCTACGGCCGTTACGCCTACTTCACGCTGGCCGGCTTCATCAACGGCAAGGACGTGACGACGAAGGACGCCAAGGTCTTCACGACCGGCGACGACCTGGCCGAGTTCGCCTTCCGCCAGATCCGCCGCCGCGGCGAGGCCCAGGCGTCGACGGCGGCCAACCAGTAACCGGCCGGCCGCCCCCCGCACCCGGGACCCGGGTCACTTGTTCTTCATACGCAGCCGGATCGGCACCACCGCCGACTCCAGCTGCGTCTTCAGCGTCATCTTCGAGACCCCCTCGGTCCGCTCCTCGAAACGGATCGGGATCTCGACGGCGCTGTGCCCCGCCCGTACGGCCTTGTACTTCAGCTCGACCTGGAAGCTGTAACCGGCGCTGTCCAGCGTGGCCAGATCGATGTCGCGCAGAGCCTGGGCCGACCAGAGGTTGAACCCGGCCGTGATGTCCCGGATCCGGGTGCCGAGCACGGTACGGGCGTACCGGTTGGCGAAGCGGGAGAGCAGGACGCGGTGCGCGCCCCAGTCCTCGTCCAGCGAGCCGCCCTCGACGTACCGGCTGCCGATGACCAGGCCCACCCCGTTGGCCAGGGCCGTGCCGAGCATCCGGGGCACGGCCTCGACGGGGTGGCTGCCGTCGGCGTCCATCTGGACGACGTACTCGGCGCCCTCGTCGAGCGCGAGGCTCATCCCGGCCGCGTAGGCACGCCCGAGTCCGTCCTTCTCGGTGCGGTGCAGCACGCTCATCCGGCGCCGCCCCTTGGTGTTGTACTTCTCCGCCAGCTCGTCGGCGATCCTGCCGGTGCCGTCCGGGCTGGAGTCGTCCACGATCTTCAAGTGAAGGCCGTCGAGCGGCAGTTGAAGTACGGCTTCGGCCATTCTCGGCAGATTGGCCGCCTCGTTGTAGGTAGGCATGACCACGGTCACCGCCGTGTCCGCCCCCATGTCGTGCGTCAAGCCCTTCTCCCCTCCCCGCCGGGCGCGGGACGTCCCAGCGCCCGGAATTCCCAGCCCGCCGCGGTCCAGCGGTCCGCGTCGAGCACTCCTCTGCCGTCCAGGATCCGCGGACGGGCCACCAGGGCCGCGAGCCGCCCCGGGTCCAGTTCCCGGAACTGCGGCCACTCCGTCAGATGCAGCACGAGGTCCGCCCCGCCGAGTGCCTCCTCGGCCGAGACGGCATACCCGAGCAGCGGATACGCCTTGCGGGCATTGTCCATCGCCTCGGGGTCGTAGACCGTGACGTCGGCGCCGTCGAGCCGCAACCGGGCGGCCACGTTCAGCGCGGGCGAGTCGCGGATGTCGTCCGAGTCCGGCTTGAACGCGGCGCCCAGGACAGCGATCCGGGCCCCGAGGACCCCTCCCCCGCACAGTTCCCGGGCGAGCGCGACCACCCTGTCGCGGCGACGCATGTTGATGGCGTCGACCTCGCGCAGGAACCCGAGCGGGACGCCGAGCTCGTCGGCGCGGTGCGCGAAGGCGCGGATGTCCTTGGGCAGACAACCGCCGCCGAACCCGACGCCGGCGCGCAGGAACTTGGCGCCGATCCGGTCGTCGTGGCCGATGGCCTCGGCCAGGACGGACACGTCGCCGCCCGCCGCCTCGCACACCTCCGCCATCGCGTTGATGAACGAGATCTTGGTGGCGAGGAAGGCGTTGGCGGCCGTCTTGACCAGCTCGGCGGTCGGGAAGTCCGCGGTGACCAGCGGCGTCCCGGCAGCCAGGACCGGGGCGTACACCTCCCGGAGGATCGCCTCGGCACGTGCGGAGCCGACGCCGAACACCAGCCGGTCGGGCCGCAGGGTGTCCTCGACGGCGAAGCCCTCGCGCAGGAACTCGGGGTTCCAGGCGACCTCCACGGCATGGGTGTCCGCGAGCCGCCGGGCCGTTCCCACCGGCACGGTCGACTTCCCGACGAGCAGCGCGTCCTCGGCCGCGTGCGCGGCGATCGCCGCGAACGCCGCGTCGACGTACCGCAGGTCGGCGCCGTCGCAGTCGGCCCGCTGCGGGGTCCCGACGCACACGAAGTGCACCTGCCCGAACGCCGCCGCCGCTTCGTAGGAGGTGGTGAAGCGCAGCCGTCCCGAGCCGAGGTGCTTGCGGACGAGTTCACCGAGCCCGGGTTCATGGAAGGGCACCCGCCCGGCGGCCAGCGCGGCCACCTTGTCGGGGTCGACATCGACCCCGAGCACCTCGTGCCCGAGCTCCGCCATACAGGCGGCGTGGGTGGCACCGAGATAGCCGGTGCCGATGACTGTGAGCCGCATGAGCACGGCCTTTCCTACGGGATCAGGAACGAAAAGGTGAGAGGTGACCGGCATTCAGGACGTCTTCGTCCAGATCTTGTACGTGCCCGAGCCGCCCGAGCTGAGCTTGAACGGGATCGCGCCGACCAGGCGGTAGTGCCCGCTCTCGCGCACCTGTCGTTCGAGGTACTTGTCGAGCTCCGGGGTGGCGATGCCGTCCAGGACTACGAGGTCGAAGTAGCCGTCCTTCAGGGCGAGCCGGTAACCCTCGTTGCCGTGGTGGACGGCGCCCTTCTTGTCCGCGTACCCGATGCCGTACGTCGAGGTCCACTGCGAGTGGTCCGTCTTGTCCCGCAGGTAGTAGACGGGAACCTCGTACGTGGCGCCCAGATACCTGCCCTTGGGCTTCATGTACGGCTCGATCGCCTTGACGAGCGGCGTCGAGTCCGGCCACAGGCCGAAGCGCCACTCCGACTGCGAGACACCGAGGCACAACGCGGTGACCCAGATCAGGATGCCAAGCTGGGGGTAGCGGAAGTGTTTGCCCACCAGGCGGATCACGCCGATCCCTGCCATCGGTGCGGCGAAGAGCAGACCGAAGTCCAGGTGCTTGTAGAGCGAGACGGAGGTCTGCAGATGGATCTGGTACGCCGGGGCCAGCAACGCCGTACCGGTCAGCAGCAGCCCGAGCAGCGTGCGCCAGCGCCATCCCGGCCCGTGCAACCCGTACGAGCGCGGGGACTCGTTCATCCGGCCCCGGCGCGCGTAGAAGAACGCTCCCGCGCAGGCCGTGGCGAACATCAGCCCGCCCCACTCCCCCGACTTCTCCAGGAGATCCATGGCGGCATCGGTGCCGTGCGCACGGTTGGTGGTGGTCTGCTTCACGCCCGCCAGAACGTTCGTGTACATCAGCCCGACGCCGACGAGCACACCGGTGCCCACGGTCAGCAGGGTCGCCCGCAGCAGACAGCGCCAGCCGCGGTGGTGCCAGCTCGTCAGCGCGGCGAGCACGATCAGAGTGGGCACGTACAGCGCGGACGCGTACTTCACCGCGACGGCTAGGACCATCACGGGTGCCGCGAGCAGCACCACGACCGCGGGCGCCCGATTGGTGCGTACGACGATCCAGGCGGCCAGAGCGAGAAGGAAGATCGCGGGCGCATCGTAGGTGGCGAACCAGCCCAGCACGATGGTCGGCTGGGTGACCGCGAACAGGGCGGCGGCCACCAGCGCGACGCGCTCGTTGAACATGCGTCGGGTGAAGGAGTACAGCAGGCTGGTGGCGCCCAGCATGCACAGCAGGCTGAGCAGCCGCGCTCCGGACAGCCCGAAGTATCCGTCGACGACCGCGGCCGCCACCGGGTACAGCATCGGCGACCCCGAGAAGTACGACGCGTAACCGCTGTGCAGCGGTGTGCCGTTCATCAGGTGGTCGATGATGTTGTGCCCGGCCGCCAGGTACAGGGCCTCGTCCTGGAAGGCGGTGTTGGACAGCCGCAGCGACAGCACGGCCTGGATCGCCAGGACGAACAGCAGCACCCCGCGGCTCACCCAGGAGCGCCGCCGGCTGGGGGTGTCGTCCCACCCGGCGTCCGGGGTCTCGGGAATCGTGTAAGCGGGTTCGACGGGCACCTGCTGCTCGACGGTGCGCAGAGCGTATGTGGGCTGGTCGTCGTGCCGTTGCTCGGGAATGGCCGGGGCGTACTGCTCCTGCTGGTACTGCCCTTGGTACTGCTGCTGGTACGTGGCCGGCTCACCCTCGGAGTTGAACCACGTGACATCCTCCTCGTCCGCGCCGTACGGGTCGTAGGGCTGCGGCGTGTAGTGGTTCTGTCCGGCGTTCATCGCGACTTCCGTATGTCGAAGCCGAAGAGGTCGTTCGCGGCGAGGCGCTTGAACTCCTCGAGGGCCAGCGGGCTCGCCTCCAGCCGCCAGTCGGCACGCTTGCGGTGGTTGAACCAGATGAAGCCGATCATGTTGTCGTCGGCCTTCACACCCGCGAAGAGGTTGCGGATGTCGGCGCGACGCCGCTCGCCGGGCATGGCCCCGGTCTCCAGAAGCAGCATGGGCTTCTTGGTGAAGGTGCGGATCTGGTCCCGAGTCGGGCCGAAGACACTCTCGAAGGCGTTGTCCTCGCCGAGCGTGAAGTAGCCGACGAGGCCGACCCAGTCGACATAGGCGTCGCCCGGGTAGTACGGCTTCAGCTTGACGGTCTTGACCGGGTTGATGATGTTGGGCGCCCAGGCCCAGATCACGTTCGAGGCACCCGCGTCGAGGAACGTGTCGTGGATGTGCCGCCAGGCGGCCACGTACTGCTGGGGCGTGACGCTCTGGGTGCCCCACTTCTCCCAGTGACCATTCATCTCGTCGGCGAAGTCGATCACGACAGGCAGGTTCAGCTTCCGGACCGCCGTCGCGTACTTCTTGATGTACGCGTCCGACTTACCGGCCGCGATGTCGGTGAACGAGACGTCGAAGGGCTCCCAGGACATCAGCGTCAGGGCGCCCTCGCCCCAGGCCTTGCGGACCCCGCTGGCGTCGAAGCCGTCGCCCCACCCTGCGTAGTACTCGATCAGGTTCGGCTGCTTGCCGGTCATCTTCGTGTACGCATCGACGTTCTTCATCGAGGTCGGGGCGCCCGCGACGGCCGCTCCGTAGTACTTCTTCGCCGGCTTGAGCAGCGGTACGACGTCGTACGGGACATCCGACCCGGCGCTCGCCGAGGGATCCGTCTTCGCGCCTCCGGAGGAGGCCGACGTGTCTGTGTCATCGCCGAGCAACGAGCAGCCGCTGAGCATGAGCAGCGCGGAGAGTGCGAGCACGGCGGACCGTGCGCGGGTGAACAACATCAGGCGGCCGCCTCCGCTCGGGGCTGGACCAGAACGCGGCCCACGACGAGGGCGTAGAAGAGTCCGGAGGACAGGATCAGGGCGAAGTCGGGGGCGTTCATCGTGAACATCCGCCATGCCCCGGCACCCACCCAGATCAAGGCGGTGCCGCCGCTCCACACCCACATGCCGATCCAGAAGCGCCGAGTCTTGTTCTTCTTGGCGCCGGAGGAGCCGGTCGGCTGCCAGCCCATGCGGTTCTTGCGGAGTATGTCCCAGATCGCGAAGACATGGGCCCAGCCGTACATCATGCGGGCCGCCCAGGCCTCGAGCCGGTAGGGGGCCTTGTGCCACATAGGGAAGATGATCGTGGTGTAGACGATGCTGGGCACCACCAGGAGCAGATTCTCGACCTTGAGCTTCTCCGGCATCATCAACAGCAGCACGATCGGGATCACCGGCGCCGCGAAGGTGAACAGCGCCGTGTGGATGTAGTAGAAGAAGCCCGACATGTAGCAGAGGCGGCTGGACAGCTTGATCTTCCGCTGCCAGAACTTCTTGCTGCCGAGCAGGCTCATCGAGCCTGAGCACCAGCGGTACTGCTGGTTGAAGAAGGCACCCGCGCTGTCCGGGCAGACCCCCGTGGAAACGGCGACCGGCACGTACCGCAGGTCCCAGCCCAGGCCGCGCAGGTCGAAGCCCGTGTGGACGTCCTCGGAGTGCTCGATCAGCGTTGTCCCGCCGTTTGTGTCCAGGGCGGCCCGCCGGTAGATGGCACAGGAGCCGACGCAGATCGCGCCGTCGCTCCCCTGCCGGGACACCTGCACGGACCGGTAGAACAGCTCCTGTACGGCGCCCGCACCGCGCTCGATCCAGTTCTGCGAGTCCAGGACGCGGAAGTACTGCGGGGACTGGACGATCCCGACGCGCGGGTCCTCGGCCATGTACGGCAGCAGCTCTTCGAGCAGGTCGGCGCGCGGTGTGAAGTCGGCGTCGAGGATGAGGCAGAACTCCCCCTCCGACTGCCCGAAGCCAAAGTGCAGATTCCCCGCCTTCTTGAACCAGCCGCGGTTCTCCCGGGTGCCGTAGCGGAACCCGAAGTCATGGGCCATCGCCTCGAGCTCGGAGCTGGCCCCGTCGTCGAGCACGAACGGCACACAGACGCCCGGGTACCGGTCGGCCATCGCCCGTACATGCGTCCAGGTGTTGTGCAGCACCTCAATGGGCTCACCGCACACCGGCAGGAAGACGTCGACAGAGGGATAGACCTCGGGCCGCCAGTTCGCCACCAGACGCCGGTGGTGCTTGATGTCGAAGTCCCGCGTGAAGCCGTTCACCCGCAGCGAGATCAGGTAATAGATCACCGTGAAGACGAGCAGCGGCGTGTAGATCCACAGCACCGGCGTGGACTGCGCCAGCTTGAACTGGCTCACGATCAGGCAGAGAAAGCTGACCAGCGAGCTGATCGTCAAAATCCACAGATGCCGCTTGGCGTACGAGTACTTCTCAGCCTCGCTGGGCGGCAGCGGCAGCAATCCCAGGGAGACCTGGCCGCCGCGCCCCGCTCTTCGCCTTCCGTTCTGCCGCGTAGCGCGGCGCCCACCCGTGCGGACAGGACCAACTGAACTCATGCAAAACCCACCCCCGGGTCGGAAATGACCCGATGACCCCCACCCTCGCCCCAGCCACCCCATTTCGAACTATTGACCGGGAAACGAAATCATAGCCGGGAGGTAAGAGCTTCGTAAGGTACAACCTGCGCACTAAGTCGGGTATCGCACATGATGGGCGATGTAAAGAGGGAACATCCTGGTTACACACGCATTTCGGCACGCCGCATAACGGACCGATCTCCTCTGCGGGGAGACCGAGATCACGTCAGCAGCAGCCGGCCCCCGGCAGCGTCCGCCGGTTCCGCGCCTCCTTGTTGCGCGCGGCGAGCAGTTCGTCCGCGGGGTAGCCGACCTCCTCAAGCGTCAGCCCGTGCGGCCGTACGACATGGACGGCCGAGTCCCGTACGCCGGCCGCGAGCACCTTCCCGGGCCAGTCGGGGCCCCGGTGCCCGTCCCCCACGAACAGCAGCGCACCGATGAGCGAGCGCACCATGTTGTGGCAGAAGGCGTCGGCGCGGACAGTGGCGGTGATGACCCCGTCGTCCCCGCGCACCAGACTCAGCTTCTGGAGCGTACGAATGGTCGTGGCGCCCTCGCGCTTCTTGCAGTAGGCGGCGAAGTCGTGCTCGCCCACGAGCCGCTCGGCCGCCTCGTTCATGGCGTCGACGTCCAACGGCCAGTCGTGCCACAGGACGTGACCCCGCAGCAGGGGATCCACTCCCCCGGGGTTGTCGGTGACGCGGTAGGCGTAGCGCCGCCAGATAGCGGAGAAGCGGGCGTTGAACCCGCTGGGGGCCTCCCGCAGGGACCACACCCGCACGTCCTTGGGCAGCCGTCCGGCCAACCGCTTGAGCAGCTTCTCCTCGTGCTCGGCCCACAGCTCGACGGGAAGATCGACGTGCGCCACCTGCCCGCGCGCGTGCACACCGGCGTCGGTGCGCCCGGCGACGGTCAGCTCGTACGTGGTGTCCTTGGACCGCGTGACGGTCCTGAGGGCGTCCTCGATCTCCCCCTGCACGGTCCGACGCCCCGAGGCCTGCTTGGCCCACCCGGAGAACTCGGTCCCGTCGTACGACAGATCCAAACGCACCCGTACGAACCCGGGCTGTACTTCGTCACTCACACCTAGATCCTCTCAAGGCCGGCATCTGTGCCGGAACACGAAAGCGGGCCCGCCCCCGAAGGGACGGACCCGCTCACAGCCAGGCAGTGCCTCAGGCGTCCTTCGACTCCTCGGCGGGAGCCTCGGCGGCGTCCTCGACCTTGGCGTCCTCGACCTTGGCCGGAGCCTCGGTCTTGACCTCGGCGTCCTTGGCGGCACGCTTGGTGGCCGCCTCGGCCTCACCGGTGGCCTGCTGGGCCACGGTCAGGGCCTCCACCAGCTCGATGACGGCCATGGGCGCGTTGTCGCCACGGCGGTTACCGATCTTGGTGATACGGGTGTAGCCACCCGGACGGTTCTCGTAGCGCGGGCCGATCTCGGTGAAGAGCGTGTGCACGATGCTCTTGTCCGTGATCACCGAGAGCACCTGACGGCGGTTGTGAAGGTCACCCTTCTTCGCCTTGGTGACCAGACGCTCCGCGTACGGGCGCAGGCGACGGGCCTTCGCCTCGGTGGTGGTGATGCGGCCGTGCTCGAAGAGCGACTTCGCGAGGTTCGCGAGGAGCAGCTTCTCGTGCGCGGCGCTGCCGCCCAGACGGGCACCCTTGGTGGGCTTCGGCATGGTGTTTCTCCTAGGTGTCTGCCCCGGCCGTATCAGGTACCGGGGTCAGTGTCCGAGCGGGCGATTGCCCGTCGGAGATCCGGCCACCTCTTTCAAGGCACCGGAGGACCCGCGCCCCGTGAGGGGCGCGGGGAACTGCGCGACCGGCCAAGAACCGGCCCGCAGCCTAGAACCGGCAGTGGAACCCGAGCTCTTAGTACTGCTCGGTCTCCACAAAGCCCGCATCCGCGTCGTCGTCCGCGCCAAACGCGTCCGCCGCAGCGGTGGGGTCGAATCCGGGCGGGCTGTCCTTGAGGGCCAGGCCCATGCCGGCCAGCTTCGCCTTGACCTCGTCGATGGACTTCGCACCGAAGTTGCGGATGTCCAGGAGGTCGGCCTCGGAGCGGGCGACGAGCTCACCCACGGAGTGGATGCCCTCACGCTTGAGGCAGTTGTAGGAACGAACGGTGAGCTCGAGCTCCTCGATCGGCAGCGCGAGGTCCGCGGCGAGGGCGGCGTCCGTGGGGGACGGGCCCATGTCGATGCCCTCGGCGTCGATGTTGAGCTCGCGGGCCAGACCGAACAGCTCGACCAGGGTCTTACCGGCCGACGCCATGGCGTCACGGGGACGCATGGCCTGCTTGGTCTCGACGTCGACGATCAGCTTGTCGAAGTCGGTGCGCTGCTCGACACGGGTCGCCTCGACCTTGTACGTGACCTTCAGCACCGGCGAGTAGATCGAGTCGACCGGGATGCGCCCGATCTCCTGACCGACCTGCTTGTTCTGAACGGCGGAGACGTAGCCGCGACCGCGCTCGACGGTCAGCTCCATCTCCAGCTTGCCCTTGCCGTTGAGCGTGGCGAGGACGAGGTCGGGGTTGTGCACCTCGACACCGGCCGGGGGCGCGATGTCGGCGGCGGTGACCAGACCCGGGCCCTGCTTGCGCAGGTACATCACGACCGGCTCGTCGTGCTCCGAGGAGACGACCAGCTGCTTGATGTTGAGGATCAGGTCGGTGACGTCCTCCTTGACGCCCGGCACGGTGGTGAACTCGTGCAGGACACCGTCGATGCGGATGGACGTGACCGCCGCACCCGGGATCGAGGAGAGGAGCGTGCGGCGCAGGGAGTTGCCGAGGGTGTAGCCGAAGCCCGGCTCCAGCGGCTCGATCACGAACCGGGAGCGGAATTCGTCGACGACCTCTTCGGTCAACGAGGGACGCTGAGCAATCAGCATGTTGCGATCCTTCAGTCATGGGCGCCCGCTATTTGACGCCCTGCTGCTACTGCAAGGGTACGGGCGGCACGCCTCCGAAGAGACGTACCGCCCGGAACCTCAAGACAACCGAGCCTCAGACGCGGCGGCGCTTGGGCGGACGGCAGCCGTTGTGCGGGGTGGGGGTGACGTCCTGGATGGAGCCGACCTCGAGGCCAGTGGCCTGGAGGGAGCGGATCGCGGTCTCGCGACCGGAGCCCGGGCCCTTCACGAAGACGTCAACCTTGCGCATGCCGTGCTCCTGCGCGCGACGGGCGGCCGACTCGGCGGCCATCTGCGCGGCGAAGGGGGTGGACTTGCGCGAGCCCTTGAAGCCGACGTGGCCGGCGGAGGCCCAGGAGATCACGTTGCCCGAGGGGTCCGTGATCGAGACGATCGTGTTGTTGAACGTGCTCTTGATGTGAGCGTGCCCGTGAGCGACGTTCTTCTTTTCCTTGCGGCGCACCTTCTTGGCAGCGCCCTGACGACCCTTGGGGGGCATCTATTACTCCTACGGGAGGTGGTCGGTCCTACAGCGAAGACCGCTGATAAGCGTCCGCTGAGGACTACTTCTTGCCCGGCTTCTTCTTACCGGCGATGGCGCGACGCGGGCCCTTGCGGGTACGAGCGTTCGTGCTGGTGCGCTGACCGTGGACGGGCAGGCCACGGCGGTGGCGCAGACCCTGGTAGCAGCCGATCTCGACCTTGCGGCGGATGTCGGCCTGAATCTCGCGACGGAGGTCACCCTCGGTCTTGATGTTGGCGTCCACGTACTCGCGGATCTTGACCAGCTCTTCTTCGGAGAGGTCACGAACGCGGGTGTTCGGGTTCACGCCGGTCTCGGCCAGCGTCTGCTGGGAAAGGGTCCGGCCGATGCCGAACACGTAGGTCAGGGCGACCTCCACACGCTTTTCGCGCGGGATGTCAACACCGGAAACGCGTGCCATTCAATGGCTCCAGTTGTCGTTCGGAGGTCTTCCGCAGAACCGGATCCCGCCCGCCGTCCTCTTCACGCTGAAGATTCGGTACGAACCGGGTCCCCGGCCTCCGACCGGGGGTGTCAGGCCTGATGAGACTCAGCCCTGGATTCTGCGTATGAACATGTACTGCTTGCGTCGCGCGAAGTATCTGCGGGTGCAGAAGGTGCGGTCGTGCGTCAGCCCTGGCGCTGCTTGTGGCGCGGGTTTTCGCAGATGACCATGACCCGACCGTGACGGCGGATCACCCTGCACTTGTCGCAGATCTTCTTGACGCTCGGCTTGACCTTCATTGGGTGAGGTTCTCCGGGTCAGTGCCACCCCCCGCGCCCCGGAACCGGGAACACGGAGTAAAGGCAAGATCTACTTGTAGCGGTAGACGATCCGGCCACGCGTGAGGTCGTACGGAGACAGCTCCACCACGACCCGGTCGTCAGGGAGGATGCGGATGTAGTGCATACGCATCTTGCCGCTGATGTGTGCCAGGACCTGGTGGCCGTTCTGGAGCTCGACCTTGAACATGGCGTTCGGAAGAGACTCGACGACAGTGCCCTCGATCTCGATGGCACCTTGCTTCTTGGCCACGCTTCGCCCTTCGAATCGACTACCTTGATCGACTTCGCACGAGCGCATGCAGACATGCGGGTGCACGAGAGCCGACGAGTCAGTCTACGTCAGGGCCCTCGGAAAGACGAATCGAGAAAGAATGCCCCACTACGGAGATCGTTAAGCAACGGGGGTCACCGACGCGCCACCGCGGACCTTTCGCACCGGCACCGGGGAGACGTACGGCGATCGCGCCACCACCCGCCGTAGCCGCCCGGCACCCGTCACTCGGGGCCGCGGTGCCCGCGCTCCGGCGGCCGTGCAGCCCCCACAGGCACCGCCCGACACCCACGGCCCGGTCTCCCCAGAACGGATCCGGCGCCACGCCACCGCGATCCGCCGACCTCGCCCACCGCCGTCAGTCCAGCGGTCCGGAGCCGTCAGCACCAGCGGGCCTCCGACCGACGGCCGTGGCGAGGACCGCCGTCAGGCCAGCGGGTCCGGCGCCGCCGTGACCCCGTACTCCGCCAGTTTCGCCCTGCCGCCGTCGGGGGCGGTGAGGACCAGCGGGCCCTGCTCCGTCAGCGCCACCGAGTGCTCCCAGTGCGAGGACCACGTGCCGTCCGTCGTGATGACGGTCCAGTCGTCCTCCAGCACCTCGGTCCTCGGCGTGCCCAGGGACACCATCGGCTCGATGGCCAGGCAGAAGCCGGGGACCAGCTTCGGACCCTTGCCGCGCCGCTTCTCGACGTAGTTCAGCAGGTGCGGGTCCATGTGCATCTCGGTGCCGATGCCGTGGCCGCCGTAGTCCTCGATGATTCCGTACTTGCCGCCGCCGGGCTTCGGCTGGCGGCGGATGTACGTCTCGATCGCACGCGAGACGTCGACGAGCCGGTTGCCCTGCTTCATCGCCGCGATGCCCGCCCACATCGACTCCTCGGTCACCCGGGAGAGCTCGAACAGCTCCGGGGCGTGACCGGAGCCCACGAACGCGGTGTACGCCGCGTCCCCGTGCCAGCCGTCCACGATCGCGCCGCAGTCGATCGAGATGATGTCGCCGTCCTTCAGGACCACCTCGTCGGACGGGATGCCGTGGACGACGACCTCGTTGGCCGAGGTGCAGATGGTCGCGGGGAAACCGCCGTACCCGAGGAAGTTCGACTTCGCCCCGTGCTCGGCCAGCACCTTGCGCGCGACCTCGTCCAGGTCCTTCGTCGTCGCACCCGGCACAGCCGCCTCACGTGTGGCCGCGTGAATGGCCGCGACGACCAACCCCGCCTCACGCATCTTGGCGATCTGCTCGGGGGTCTTGATCTGCACCATGGCGGCCCGCGCTCTCCGTCTTCTCCGTCATTCCGACGACGTACACAACCTAGTCGTGCACCACTACGTACACGACTACCTACACAACACTACGGCCGCGGCACCCCCGGAGGGCACCGCGGCCGTAGTGCGTGACGACTACTTGTCGCCGACCTTGCTCTTGAGCGCCTCCATGGCGCGCCCCGTGACCTCTTCCACCTTGCCGAGCGCCGAGATCGTCACGACCAGGCCCTGAGCGGCGTAGTAGTCGATGATCGGCTCGGTCTGCGTGTGGTAGACCTCGAGCCGGGTACGCACGGTCTCCTCGGAGTCGTCGTCCCGCTGGTACAGCTCGCCGCCGCAGACGTCACATACGCCATCCGTCTTCGGCTGCTTGTACGTCACGTGGAAGACGTGCGAAGAGTCGTTGCGGCAGATGCGGCGGCCCGCGATGCGCTTGACCACCTCGTCCTCGGGGACCTCCAGGTCCAGCACCGCGTCCAGCTTCATGCCCTCGGCCTTCAGCATCTCGTCGAGCGCCTCGGCCTGCGAGACGTTACGAGGGAAGCCGTCCAGCAGGAAGCCGTTCGCGGCGTCGGGCTGCTCCATGCGGTCCTTGGCCATCCCGATGGTGACCTCGTCCGGTACCAGCTTGCCGGCGTCCATGTACGCCTTGGCCTGCTTGCCCAGCTCCGTGCCCTGACTGATGTTGGCGCGGAAGAGGTCGCCCGTGGAGATGTGCGGAATCCCCAGGTTCTTGGCAAGGAACGCGGCCTGCGTTCCCTTCCCGGCACCGGGCGGCCCGACGAGGACGATTCGCATCAGCGGAGGAACCCTTCGTAATTGCGCTGCTGAAGCTGGCTCTCGATCTGCTTCACCGTCTCAAGACCGACACCCACGATGATCAGGATGCTGGTACCACCGAACGGGAAGTTGCCGGTTGCCCCGAAACCCACCAACGCCATTGTCGGTACGAGAGCGATCAGACCCAGATACAGCGACCCCGGCCAGGTGATCCGGTTGAGTACGTAACTCAGGTACTCAGCGGTCGGCCGGCCAGCCCGGATGCCCGGGATGAAGCCACCATACTTCTTCATGTTGTCCGCGACTTCCTCGGGGTTGAACGAGATCGCCACGTAGAAGAACGCGAAGAAAACGATCAGGAGGAAGTAAGAGACCAGGTAGATGGGGTGATCGCCCTTGGTCAGGTTCTGCGTGACCCAGGTCTTCCAGCCCGAGTTGCCCTTCGAGAACTGCGCGATGAGGGCCGGGATGTAGAGCAGCGACGACGCGAAGATGACGGGAATCACACCCGCCTGATTCACCTTCAGCGGGATGTAAGTGGACGTACCGCCGTACGACCGGCGCCCGATCATGCGCTTCGCGTACTGGACCGGGATACGCCGCTGGGCCTGCTCGACGAAGACGACCAGGCCGACCATGACCAGTCCGACCAGGATCACGGTGCCGAACTCGATCCAGCCGCCGGCCAGCGTGCCCTGAGTCTTGATCGCCCACAGCGCGGACGGGAAGGTCGCGGCGATCGAGATGAACATGAGGATCGACATGCCGTTGCCGATGCCGCGGTCGGTGATGAGCTCGCCCAGCCACATGACGACGCCCGTACCGGCGGTCATGGTGACGACCATCACGATGGTCTGGAAGATCGACTGGTCAGGAACGATCTGGTTGGCCACCTGGCAGCCACTGAACAGGGCGCCGCTGCGGGCGGTCGCGACAAGGCCGGTGCCCTGCAGGATCGCCAGCGCCACCGTCAGGTAACGGGTGTACTGCGTGATCTTCGCGGTGCCGGCCGAACCCTCCTTCTTGAGGGCTTCGAGGCGCGGGATCACCACCGTCAGCAGCTGCAGGATGATGCTCGCCGTGATGTACGGCATGATGCCGAGCGCGAAGATCGTGATCTGCAGCAGCGCACCACCACTGAACATGTTGACCAGACCGAACAGACCCTGGTTGCCCTTGGCCACGTCGATACAGGTCTGGACGTTCTTGTAGTCGACACCTGGGATCGGTACGTGGGTACCGACCCGGTAGACCACGATGATGCCGAGCGTGAAGAGCAGCTTCTTGCGCAGGTCGGGCGTCTTGAACGCCCGGGCGAACGCGGTGAGCACGGTGCCTCCTGCGACCCCCGCGCAACTGCGTCAGAGGTGACGGTCTTGAGGTTCGACGAATAGGTAGGTATCGGTCGACTGCCGCCCGATGGAACGCCGGACGAAAGTCGGCAGTGCAGGCCACCTTACCGGCGAGACTGCCCCCCTAGGAACGACCAACCGGGGATACCCCTTTTGTAGGGGCACCCCCGGTCGGGATCGCTCATGTCATCGAGACGCCTGAAAGGCTCAGACGAGCTCGGTGACGGTACCGCCGGCGGCGGTGATCTTCTCCTTGGCGGAGCCGGAGACGGCGTCAACCGAAACCTGCAGCGCGACGGAGATCTCGCCCTGGCCGAGGACCTTGACGAGGCTGTTCTTGCGAACGGCACCCTTGGCGACGAGACCCTCGACGGTGACCTCGCCACCCTCCGGGTACAGCGCGGCCAGCTTGTCGAGGTTCACGACCTGGAACTCGGTCTTGAACGGGTTCTTGAAGCCCTTCAGCTTCGGGAGGCGCATGTGGAGGGGCATCTGCCCGCCCTCGAAGCGCTCCGGAACCTGGTAGCGGGCCTTCGTGCCCTTGGTACCACGACCGGCCGTCTTACCCTTCGACGCCTCACCACGACCCACACGGGTCTTGGCGGTCTTGGCGCCCGGGGCGGGACGGAGGTTGTGGATCTTGAGCGGGTTGTTCTCCGCCATGATCAGTCGACCTCCTCAACCGTCACGAGGTGGCGGACGGTGTGCACCATTCCGCGGAACTCGGGGCGGTCCTCCTTGACGACCACGTCGTTCAGGCGCTTGAGCCCGAGCGAACGCAGGGTGTCGCGGTGGTTCTGCTTGCTGCCGATGTACGACTTCGTCTGCGTGATCCTGAGCTGAGCCATGATTACGCACCCGCTCCCGCACGTGCACGAAGCAGAGCCGCGGGGGCGACGTCCTCGAGGGGCAGACCGCGGCGGGCCGCGATCTCCTCGGGACGCTGCAGGCCCTTGAGGGCCGCCACGGTCGCGTGCACGATGTTGATCGCGTTGGACGAGCCGAGCGACTTCGACAGGATGTCGTGAACGCCGGCGCACTCGAGCACCGCACGCACCGGGCCACCGGCGATAACGCCGGTACCGGGGGAAGCAGGCTTGAGCAGGACGACGCCCGCAGCCTTCTCGCCCGTGATCGGGTGCGGGATGGTGCCCTGGATACGGGGGACCTTGAAGAAGTGCTTCTTGGCCTCCTCAACACCCTTGGCGATGGCGGCCGGCACCTCCTTGGCCTTGCCGTAACCAACACCGACGGTGCCGTCACCATCGCCCACCACGACCAGCGCGGTGAAGCTGAAGCGACGACCACCCTTCACAACCTTGGCGACGCGGTTGATCGCGACAACGCGCTCAACGTACGCGGTCTTCTCGGCAGCAGCGCCGCCGTCACGGCCCTTCCGGTCCCGCCGCTCGCCGCCACCGGCACCGCTTCCGCGGCGCTGGGGTCCAGCCATTGGAATTACCTCTCTCTGTTTCCGCTAGCTACGGAACCGACTCAGAACTTGAGTCCGGCTTCGCGGGCGGCGTCCGCCAGAGCGGCAATGCGCCCGGCGTACTGGTTACCACCACGGTCGAATACGACAGCCTCGACACCGGCGGCCTTGGCGCGCTCGGCGACAAGGGCGCCGACCGACTTGGCCTGCGCGGACTTGTCGCCCTCGCCACCACGGACCGTGGTGTCCAGGGTCGACGCCGACGCGAGGGTGTGACCCTTAACGTCGTCGATGACCTGGGCCACGATGTGACGGTTGGAGCGCGTCACGACCAGGCGCGGACGCTCAGCCGTACCCGAGATGTGCTTACGGATCCGGATGTGACGACGCTTGATGGCAGCACGCTTGTAAGCGTCGCCCTTAGCAATCTTGACACCGTATGCCATGGCTTACTTACCCGCCTTTCCGACCTTGCGGCGGATGACTTCGCCTTCGTACTTGACGCCCTTGGCCTTGTACGGGTCGGGCTTGCGCAGCTTGCGGATGTTGGCCGCAACCTCTCCGACCTTCTGCTTGTCGATGCCCTCGACCGAGAACCGCGTCGGGTTCTCGACCTTGAAGGTGATGCCTTCGGGGGCCTCGACGGTGATCGAGTGGCTGTAGCCGAGCGAGAACTCCAGGTTGGAGCCCTTCGCCAGGACGCGGTAACCGACACCGCTGATTTCGAGCTTCTTCACGTAACCCTGGGTCACGCCGGTGATCATGTTCGCCACCAGCGTGCGGGACAGGCCGTGCAGGGCCTTGTTCTGACGCTCGTCGTTCGGGCGGGTGACATTGAGAATGCCGTCCTCACCCTTGGCGACCTCGATCGGCGCCGCGACGGTGTGGGAGAGGGTGCCCTTGGGGCCCTTCACCTGGACCGTACGGCCGTCGATGGTGACGTCCACGCCGGCGGGAACCGTGATGGGGAGCTTGCCAATACGCGACATAGCTGTTTCCTCCGTTCCCTTCCGCTACCAGACGTAGGCGAGAACTTCTCCGCCTACGCCCTTCTTGCCGGCCTGCTTGTCGGTGAGGAGACCGTGCGACGTGGAGATGATCGCCACGCCGAGGCCACCGAGCACCTTGGGCAGGGAGGTGGACTTCGCGTACACACGCAGACCCGGCTTCGAAATCCGCTTGATGCCCGCGATGGAGCGCTCACGGTTCGGGCCGAACTTCAGCTCGAGGACGAGCTTCTTGCCGACCTCGGCGTCCTCGACCTTCCAGCCGGTGATGAAGCCCTCCTGCTGGAGGATCTCCGCGATGTGCGACTTGATCTTGCTGTGCGGCATCGCGACATCGTCGTGGTACGCCGAGTTCGCGTTACGCAGACGAGTAAGCATGTCTGCGATGGGATCAGTCATGGTCATGAATTGGCCTTCGGCCTCTCTCGCCGGGGTTTCCTGTATGCGCCATCCCTCTCCCCACTCAGTGGCGGGACGGGTGCGGTGCGGGGACCTACGGCGTAGTAAGTCGTACGGGCGTCAGGCGCCCAACCCTCCTAGCCTAAGCCATGGAGGGCAGGGCACCTGACCGAACCCTTTACTTACCGAGAGCCCTGGAATCCCTTATTGGGGGACTACCAGGAGCTCTTGGTCACGCCCGGCAGCTCGCCACGGTGAGCCATCTCACGAAGGCACACGCGGCACAGGCCGAACTTGCGGTACACGGAGTGCGGACGGCCGCAGCGCTGGCAGCGCGTGTAGCCACGTACGCCGAACTTGGGCTTACGAGCAGCCTTGGCAATCAGAGCCTTCTTCGCCATCTCGCTTACGCCTCCTTGAAGGGGAAGCCGAGGTGACGGAGAAGGGCACGGCCCTCAGCGTCGTTGGTCGCCGTGGTCACCACGGTGATGTCCATGCCCCGGGTACGGTCGATCTTGTCCTGGTCGATCTCGTGGAACATGACCTGCTCCGTGAGACCGAAGGTGTAGTTGCCACGGCCGTCGAACTGCTTGGGGGACAGACCACGGAAGTCGCGGATGCGCGGCAGCGCGAGCGACAGGGTGCGGTCCAGGAACTCCCACATGCGGTCGCCACGGAGCGTGACGTGGGCACCGATCGGCTGACCCTCACGCAGCTTGAACTGCGCGATGGACTTGCGGGCCTTGGTGACGGCCGGCTTCTGACCGGTGATCGTGGTCAGGTCACGGACGGCACCGTCCATGAGCTTCGAGTCACGGGCGGCGTCACCGACACCCATGTTGACCACAATCTTGACGAGGCCGGGAACCTGCATGACGTTCTCGTAGGAGAACTCCTCACGCAGCTTGCCCGCGATCTCCTCGCGGTACTTCGTCTTGAGACGCGGAGTCGTGGTGGTAGCCATCAGATGTCCTCACCCGTCCGCTTGGCAACGCGAACCTTGTTGCCCTCATCGTCGAAGCGGTAACCGACACGCGTGACGACCTTGTTGCCGTCCTTCTCCACGACGAGCTGAACGTTGCTCACGTGAATCGGGGCCTCGGTCGTGACGATGCCGCCGGCCTGGGAACCGCTGGCGGTCGGGCCGGCCTTGGTGTGCTTCTTGACCCGGTTGACACCCTCGACCAGGACGCGCTCGTCGCGCGGGTAAGCGGCAATGACCTTGCCCTGCTTGCCCTTGTCCTTGCCGGTGATGACCTGAACCGTGTCACCCTTCTTGATCTTCATGCTTACAGCACCTCCGGCGCGAGCGAGATGATCTTCATGAACTTCTTCTCGCGCAGCTCACGGCCGACGGGGCCGAAGATACGGGTGCCGCGAGGGTCGCCGTCGTTCTTCAGAATGACGGCGGCGTTCTCGTCGAAGCGGATGTACGAGCCGTCCGGACGGCGGCGCTCCTTGACGGTGCGAACGATGACCGCCTTGACGACGTCACCCTTCTTCACGTTGCCGCCGGGGATCGCGTCCTTGACGGTGGCGACGATGACGTCACCGATGCCCGCGTAGCGGCGACCGGAGCCACCGAGCACACGGATGCAAAGGATTTCCTTCGCCCCCGTGTTGTCGGCGACACGCAGTCGCGACTCCTGCTGGATCACGTCTATCTCCTGATTGTCTGCCGGTTCCCGCAGGGATCCCTTTCGGGTCGCCCCGCGAGCCTGGCGGAACCGTCCTGCGGGTAAGCCCCGCAGGAATTACTTGGCCTGTTGAGGGAGAAAACCTCCGCCGGGGGCCGGGCACCTGACGGTGCGGCAGGCCCCCGGCGGGGGGCAACGGGGGAACTGAGTCCCCCGTCTGATTACTTCGCCTTCTCGAGGATCTCCACGATGCGCCAGCGCTTCGTCGTGGACAGCGGACGCGTCTCCATGAGGAGGACGCGGTCGCCGATACCCGCGGCGTTCTGCTCGTCGTGGGCCTTCAGCTTGCTCGTACGGCGGATGACCTTGCCGTACAGGGCGTGCTTGACGCGGTCCTCGACGGCGACGACGACGGTCTTGTCCATCTTGTCGCTGACGACGAGACCCTCACGGGTCTTGCGGAATCCGCGCGCCTCAGTGGTGTTCTCGGTCACGTTGCTCTCGCTCATCAGGCGCTCTCCACCGTTTCGATGCCCAGCTCGCGCTCACGCATCAGGGTGTAGATCCGCGCGATGTCCTTGCGGACGGCCTTGAGCCGACCGTGGTTCTCGAGCTGACCGGTCGCCGCCTGGAAGCGGAGGTTGAACAGCTCTTCCTTGGCTTCGCGAAGCTTCGCGAGAAGCTCCTCGTCACCCAGTTCGCGCAGCTCGGACGCCTTGGTACCGGCCGACATCACGCTTCACCTGCCTCGCGCTTGACGATCCGGCACTTCATCGGCAGCTTGTGGGCTGCGCGAGTGAGGGCCTCACGGGCGATCTTCTCGTTGGGGTAGGACAGTTCGAACATGACCCGGCCCGGGTGCACGTTCGCGATCCACCACTCCGGCGAACCCTTACCGGAACCCATGCGGGTCTCGGCAGGCTTCTTCGTGAGCGGGCGGTCCGGGTAGATGTTGATCCAGACCTTGCCGCCACGCTTGATGTGGCGGGTCATCGCGATACGGGCGGCCTCGATCTGGCGGTTCGTCACGTACGCCGGCGTGAGGGCCTGAATGCCGTACTCGCCGAACGAAACCTGCGTACCGCCCTTGGCCTGACCACGGCGCTTGGGGTGGTGCTGCTTGCGGTGCTTGACCCTACGGGGGATCAGCATGTCGGTCAGGCCTCCGTTCCGGTGCTCTCAGCCGGAGCGGCAGCCGCCGGAGCCTCGGCCTTGGGGGCCTCGGCAGCGGGAGCCTGCTGCGGCTTGCGGCCGCGGCCGCCACGCTCGCCACCACGGCCACCACGGCCGGCCGGGCGGTCGTTGCCGCCACCACGGGCCGGGCGGTTGCCGGCGCGGGCAGCGGCGTTCTCGGCGCGGACCTCGGCGATGTTCTTGACGTCGCCCTTGTAGATCCAGACCTTCACACCGATACGGCCGAAGGTCGTCTTGGCCTCGAAGAAGCCGTAGTCGACGTTCGCACGGAGCGTGTGCAGGGGCACACGGCCCTCGCGGTAGAACTCCGAGCGGGACATCTCGGCGCCGCCGAGACGGCCACCACACTGGATCTTGATGCCCTTGGCGCCGGCCTTCATCGTGCCCTGCATGCTCTTACGCATGGCACGACGGAAGGAGACGCGGGAGGACAGCTGCTCGGCAACGGCCTGAGCAACCAGCTGAGCGTCGGTCTCGGGGTTCTTGACCTCGAGGATGTTCAGCTGGACCTGCTTGCCCGTGAGCTTCTCGAGGTCACCGCGGATGCGGTCGGCCTCGGCGCCACGGCGGCCGATGACGATGCCGGGACGCGCGGTGTGGATGTCCACCCGCACGCGGTCACGGGTGCGCTCGATCTCAACCTTCGAGATGCCGGCGCGCTCCATGCCGGACGTCATCATCCGACGGATGGCGACGTCTTCCTTGACGTAGTCCTTGTACAGCTTGTCGGCGTACCAACGGGACTTGAAGTCCGTGGTGATGCCGAGCCGGAACCCATGCGGGTTAACCTTCTGGCCCATTACCGGGTTCCTTCCTTGCTGCTGACGACCACGGTGATGTGGCTGGTCCGCTTGCGGATCCGGTAGGCACGGCCCTGGGCGCGCGGACGGAACCGCTTCAGGGTCGGACCCTCGTCGACGTACGCCTCGGAGATGAAGAGGCTGTCGGCGTCGGTGTGGTCGTAGTTGTGCGCGGCGTTGGCAATGGCGCTGTCAAGCACCTTGCCGACCGGCACGCTCGCGGCCTGCGGGGCGAAACGCAGGACCGCCTGAGCCTCCGTGGCATCCATGCCACGGATAAGGTCCACCACGCGGCGGGCCTTCATGGGCGTAACGCGGATGTACCGCGCCTGGGCCCTGGCTTCCATGGTTGTCCTTCCAGTGTCTGTCATGGTCATTCCACCCCGCGTTAGCGGCGCTTCGACTTCCGGTCGTCCTTGACGTGACCCCGGAAGGTGCGCGTCGGCGAGAACTCGCCGAGCTTGTGGCCGACCATCGACTCGGTGACAAACACCGGGATGTGGATCTTGCCGTTGTGCACCGCGATCGTGTGACCGAGCATGGCCGGGATGATCATCGAGCGACGGGACCAGGTCTTGATGACGTTCTTGGTACCGGCTTCGTTCTGAGCGTCCACCTTCTTTACGAGGTGGCCGTCAACGAAGGGTCCCTTCTTGAGACTGCGCGGCATCTAAACCCGCTCCTAGCGCTTCTTGTTCGTCTTGCGGCGGCGGACGATGTACTTGTTCGAAGCCTTCTTCGGCGAACGAGTACGACCCTCCTTCTGACCCCACGGGGAGACCGGGTGGCGACCACCGGAGGTCTTGCCCTCACCACCACCGTGCGGGTGGTCAACCGGGTTCATCGCCACACCGCGGACGGTCGGGCGAACGCCCAGCCAGCGCTTGCGGCCGGCCTTACCCCAGTTGATGTTGCTCTGCTCGGCGTTGCCGACCTCGCCGACCGTGGCGCGGCAGCGCTGGTCGACCAGGCGGATCTCACCGGAAGGCATACGAAGGTGGGCCATCGTGCCCTCCTTCGCGAGCAGCTGCACCGAGGCACCGGCGGAGCGGGCGAACTTGGCACCGCCACCGGGACGGATCTCGATCGCGTGGATCGTGGTACCGACCGGGATGTTGCGGAGCGCCAGGTTGTTGCCCGGCTTGATGTCGGCCCCGGGACCGTTCTCGACGCGGTCACCCTGCTGCAGGTTGCGCGGGGCGAGGATGTAGCGCTTCTCGCCGTCCGCGTAGTGCAGCAGCGCGATGCGCGCGGTGCGGTTGGGGTCGTACTCGATGTGCGCGACCTTCGCCGGCACGCCGTCCTTGTCGTGACGACGGAAGTCGATCACTCGGAAGGCGCGCTTGTGTCCGCCACCCTGGTGGCGAACGGTCACACGACCGGAATTGTTACGGCCGCCCTTGCTGTGCAGCGGGCGGACCAGCGACTTCTCCGGCGTGGACCGCGTGACCTCGACGAAGTCGGCGACGCTGGAGCCACGACGGCCCGGCGTAGTCGGCTTGTACTTGCGGATTCCCATTTCTCAGTCCTCGTCCGATATCGGACCAGGGCGCTCCGTTAGGAGGCCTGGCCGAAGATGTCGATACGGTCGCCCTCAGCGAGGGTCACGATGGCGCGCTTGGTGTCAGCACGCTTACCGAAGCCACTCTTGGTCCGCTTGCGCTTGCCCTGGCGGTTGATCGTGTTGACCCCGGTGACCTTGACCGAGAAGACCGCCTGGACGGCCTGCTTGATCTGGGTCTTGTTGGCGCCCGGCGCCACGACGAAGGTGTACTTGCCCTCGTCGAGCAGCGCGTAGCTCTTCTCGGAGACGACCGGCTTGAGAAGGACGTCACGGGGGTCCGTGAAGCTCTTGCTCAGCGGCGTCTCGACGGTGTTCTTGCCCTCGGTCTCGTGACGCTTCGCCTTGGCGACGCGCGCGACCTTCTTGGCCTTGGCGGCCTTCGAGGCAATGCTCGGGTGACGCGTAGCCATCAGGCTTCGCTCCCTTCGGTGTCAGCGGCCTGGGGGCCAGACACGAAGGACTCGAAAGCGGCCTGGGTGAAGACCACGTCGTCCGAGACGAGAACGTCGTACGTGTTCAGCTGGCCCGGCTCCAGGATGTGGACCTGGGGCAGGTTGCGCGCGGAGAGCAGCGCGGCCTCGTCGGAGCGCTCGATGACCAGGAGCACGTTCTTGCGCTCGCTGACCTTGCCGAGGAAGCTCTTCGCGGCCTTGGTGGAGGGGGTCTCGCCCTCGATCACGCCGGTGATGACGTGGATGCGAGCGTTGCGGGCCCGGTCGGTGAGGGCGTGGCGCAGGGCCGCGGCCTTCATCTTCTTCGGGGTCCGCTGCGAGTAGTCACGCGGCGTGGGGCCGTGGACGACGCCACCGCCGGCGAACTGCGGCGCACGGGTCGAACCCTGGCGCGCGCGGCCGGTGCCCTTCTGGCGGTAAGGCTTCTTACCGCCACCGCGGACCTCGCCACGACGCTTGACCTTGTGCGTGCCCTGACGGGCGGCGGCCAGCTGTGCGACGACGACCTGGTGAAGCAGCGGAATGCTGATCTTCTCTACGTCGAAGATCTCGGCCGGGAGCTCAACGGTCCCGGCGGTGTCGCCGGAGGGCGACAGAATGTCAATGGTGCTCATAGTCCTCAGGCCCCCTTGGCCGCGGTGCGGACCAGGACGAGGCCGCCGTTCGGACCAGGAACCGCGCCCTTGATAAGGAGCAGGCCCTTCTCCGCGTCAACGGCGTGAACGGTCAGGTTCTGGGTGGTGACCCGCTCGTTGCCCATGCGACCCGCCATGCGGAGGCCCTTGAACACACGACCCGGGGTGGCGCAGCCGCCGATGGAGCCGGGGGAGCGGTGCTTGCGCTGGGTGCCGTGACCGGCGCCGAGGCCCTTGAAGTTGTGACGCTTCATGACACCGGCGAAGCCCTTGCCCTTGCTCTTGCCGGTGACGTCGACCTTCACGCCCGCCTCGAAGACCTCGGCGGAGATCTCCTGGCCGAGGGTGTACTCGGAGGCATCCGCGGTGCGGATCTCGACGAGGTGACGACGGGGGGTGACGTCGGCCTTGGCGAAGTGACCCTTGAGGGGCTTGTTCACCTTGCGCGGGTCGATCTCGCCGAAGGCGATCTGGACCGACTCGTAGCCGTCGATGTCGTTGGTACGCACCTGGGTGACGACGTTGGGGCCGGCCTTGACGACGGTGACCGGAACAACACGGTTGTTCTCGTCCCACACCTGCGTCATGCCGAGCTTCTCGCCCAGGATGCCCTTGATCTGCTTAGCCATTCTCAGATCACCGATCCCTAGAGCTTGATCTCGATGTCGACACCGGCCGGGAGGTCGAGTCGCATCAGAGAGTCAACGGTCTTGGGCGTCGGGTCGAGGATGTCGATCAGGCGCTTGTGCGTGCGCATCTCGAAGTGCTCGCGCGAGTCCTTGTACTTGTGCGGCGACTTGATGACGCAGTACACGTTCTTCTCAGTGGGCAGCGGCACCGGGCCCGCGACCGACGCACCAGTGCGGGTCACCGTCTCGACGATCTTCTTCGCCGAGCTGTCGATGACCTCGTGGTCGTAGGCCTTGAGCCGGATGCGGATCTTCTGTCCCGCCATGGCTACTCAGTAGTCCTTTGTCTCGTGAAACGCTCTGGAACCCGGGGGTTCGCGTCCCGCATCTCCGACCCACGCGGTCGGGTGTGTCGCGCTCCTGCCGCAGAAATATCCGTAACGGATTTCCCTACGAGGGACGCGGCCCGCCCGAAAGCAACCGCAGGACCGGAGGCTGGAACACCCACCGGGTGCCTGGCCCGCACCCCGCTGACACTTCCCGAAAGATTCCCGTACGTCCGCCCCAGCGCTGCCTTACGGCAGTTGAGGCGACGAGTACTGTGGGACTCGCTTCCGGTCCTCCCGACGGGAGGCGCGCAGCATCGGCACTCGACCGAGCAACTCCGACAGTCTGCCATACGGGGCGGGGGCCTGGCCAATCGAGCCGAGGATCGTACCCCTTGAGCGAGGCAGGTCAAACCCTTGCCGCCTGCGTGCCCCGACGGAGGTCGCCCTGGTCGCCCTTGAGCCGGCCGGCCGGGACGCATCGTGACGATGAGTGGAAGTCCGCACACTGTACGTGACGCCCGTCGGCGCGGTGGGCGGCGCCGGCACAGCCGATGAACGAGTATCCCGCGCGGAGCGGGCTCGGGATCATGCGGCGACGGCACAGGGCCACAGGGCGACGAATACGGGTACGGCACACGCCAGGGGCCCGAGCAGGGCGAGCCGGGTCGTTCGAGCCAAGCGGCGAAAGCCCGGAGCGAAGTAGAGGCCGCCCAGTACGACAGCCGCCACTGCGAGCTGCGTGACCGGTGTCCGCAGGATCGGCCAGGGCGAACGCCATCCCTCCGAGTCCGCCGAGTTCATAACAGTCACGAGGATGAAGAAGTCGGCGTGCAGTGGGTTCTTGAGCTCGGAGCTGTCGAAGCTGAACGTCTCGGTCACTTCGAGGCCACCGTCTTCGCCCCCGCCGAGCGTCCACTGCTTCGAGACCGTCCGCACCTGACCACGTTGGACCTCGGCCGAGATGGACAGGCTAGGGGTGCCGCCGACCCAGGTGACCTCGTACTGCTGGTCGAGGGAGCGCACCTCGTTCTTCTCCGGGACCAGGCGCATACGGACCTGGAACACCCGGCTCTCCTAGTTGCGGGTGAAGAAGGTCTGCCAGGCCGGCTCCAGCATCCGCCACTCCGGCGGTCAGGAGCAGGCGGATCACCGACCGGTTGCGCGGGTCGGCGGCGTCCAGCATGGACAGGTGGACCTGCGCGCCGTCCCAGCATCGGCCCACGTCGCTCGCGGTCTGGTGGCCATCTGTTCTCCCGTCGACAGTCAGACCTTCGGCTGGGGCCCGTTGCTCGACGAGCGGTGGCGCAGGGTCGTCGAGCAACGGCGGGAACCGGTGAAGATCGGACACCAGCGAGCGCCCTCCCCCATGGACTCCCTGATCGTGTTCACGGCCGAACACCACGGCCCGACCGTGCCCCCCGTCGACGACGACTTCGCCGCCATCGCCAAGGTGCGGCCCGGTATCCCGATGATCCGGCTCCAGCCACGTACGAATGACGGGCCGCACTCGCGGTGACAGACCGCCGACACCCCACGCGCCGAGGAGGCTCAGCCTCGGAGTGGGGCCGGCGCCTGTTGAGCCGGGAGTTCCGGATCGCCCCACTCGGTCATAGGCGTACCCGACGGATATCGGGCGCAATCGGAGTAGGCGACGACACCCAGACGGTCATAGGGGAAAGCCTCAACCCGGACGACGTCGTCGGTGCCCGGAGGCTGCACGCTCAGTACCGTCCAGTGGTCGCTGATCTCGTACCTGGTGACTTTCCATCCACGCCGCGTCAATTCCTTCCGCGCCCGTCGCAGCGCCGACACCGCCTGAGACGGGGTAACACCCTTCAGCCCCCATTCACTGCTCACCGCGACCACACCCGGCACACTGGGCGGTGAGTCGCTCACCTGCTTGCTCAGGTCCTTGAGCCCGGTGTAGTAGCACCCGGAGCCGTCGGCCTCCTGGCCGCCGCCGGGCCATTTGGGGTCCAGCGTGGCCTGCGGCACGTCAAGTGTGTCGTAGACCTGTTGTGTGAGGCCGTCGAGGCGCTGCGAGGTAACGGCTGGATCCGCGACGGGGTAGAGGTCGCCGTTCCAGAGCCGCCCGGCCCCGCGAGCGACCCACACCCCTCCGGCTGCCGTCACTGCCATGGCCAACGCAGCGGCCGTGGCGAGAAGGATTTTCCGGTGCGGTCCGAGGGGACGGCGTAGCTGTCTCATGCGGAGATCGTGTGGCGGGGAGGGCGAGGGGGGCATGAGCACGCGTACTCAACTGCCGTGCGTGGACCAGCGACCGCGGCCCCTCCGCGCAACCCCGCGTTTCACGGGCCGACCGGTCACAGCTTCACCAGCATTCCGCGCCAGGTCCAACCCGCGTCGAGGACCGCTTGCTGGAGGGGATTCGTCATCTCCCGCGTGTCGAAACGGAACGCCTCCACCTTGTGCTGGCGGCCATCGAGACCCTGCTTCATCTCCCACCGCCGGTACACCGCAGGCGCGTGCCCACGTCCGTACTGCGGATTGGCGTGGTCGGACGAGCGGTTCTCCCACCGCTCGTCGAGGAAACGCACCTCGCGTTTCTCCGGGAGCAGGCGCATCCGGGTCTTAAGGGTCACGCCCACTTCCCGGATCCGGCACTCCGCGACCAAATCGGCCTTCTCCTTGGGGAGGGCGTTGCGCACGCGAAACGGTACGTCCGGCTCGTTGAGCGCGAGCAGCGCGGCCCGGAGTTCCATGGTCGGCAGCGGTACGACACCGCTGTCGGGGTACTTGGTGCCGGTCAGTTTGTCGAGAAGGCCCATCGGATCAACCTATGAAGGTCTGGCAGTGTGACATCGGATTCCCCAGGCTTGGTGCCGTCCGCGCGGGGCTTGGCACGCTCGCCTGTGCTTGTTCATGAGGCACCGTTGCTCCTCTGCGCCCTGACCCGCCGGACAGGCCCTAAGGCTGGGATGCCATCTGCACATCGGTGCAGCCACGCTGTTTCGCCTCGTGGTCGGCGAACGCCTTCACCGCGGATGCGGCGAATTGGGCGGAGTAGTGACGGACCGGGTACGTGTCGGTGTCCCTGTCGTAGAGGCGGTACAGCACGAACACGGCAGGCTGTGTGGACTGGGGGCACTTCGCGGTGGCCCAGGAGTAGTCGTTGTCCTTGCGGGTGGGGCCGTATCCCTCCTTGAGATTGCGACCTTCACTCGCAAGGAAGTCCTTGGCGACGGCACCGTAGTAGGCGTACAGGCCGTATCCAGGCTTCTTGGCCGGTGTGACGAGGTAACAGTTCACCTGCGGAGCCTGAGTATCGGTGGGATACTCCATGATCAAGGGCGTGCCGCTCTCCGCCGCCGTCGAAGCCGGCTCTCGAAGCGCGGCGCAGGAACCCTGCGCCTGCGCCAGTGGTTTGACCGTACGGGACTTACCGAGCGTGGCGGCGGACACCTGAGTGAGCTGCTTCCCGGCCCTCGCCCGACACCCGTACTTGGCGGCTGCTTTCTGGGCGCTCTCCGTGACTACCCGACCCAGCCCGGTGAGTGCGGGGCCGCTGCTCGACGCATAAAGGTCTCCGTATGCGACGAGAGCCTTGTTCCTCTCGTTCTGGCAGTCGATCGCGACCATGACCTGCCAGGTGTCGTCATGCCTGGCAATGCCAGGCCAGCCGTTACCAAGGGGTGCCGCCTGTCCCCGGACGCCTTCGTAGTCCTGGTTGTACCAAACGAGGCTGCCGGAGGGGGCCGTTGTGCCGCTCCAGCGCAGTCTGACCTGCAGGGCGCCGCCCCGCGCGCCGGACTTCGTGGTCTTCACGGAGCACTGGGCCAGGTACTCACCGTCGGAGTCAAGTGATCCGACCCGCAGGTTCGAGGAGCCCAGGGCGGCGTCGAGTCCGCCTTGGGCCAACGTGCCGTCGCAAGCCTGGTCCAGTGAGCGGCCGTTCCGCCAGGAGTCGTATGCCCCGGTGCTGTACAGCACCTGGGCCACGACTCCTAGGACGAGGACGAATGCCCCCACGTACCAGCCTGCGTGTATGCGTCGGAGCCTGGAGTTGATCTGCATCGTGCTCATTCTGTCGAGGGCTGCTCTCTGCGGCGCTCAGCGGTCGCTACGAAGGGTGTTGAGCGTGTGATTGCGGCCGAAGTCGTACTGATCCTGGCCTGCGTGGACAAAGAACTGCGTGTAGTCGCTGTCGATGCCGTGGCCGCGGCTGTTCGCCCACGCCCTGACCATGTGCTCCACATCGTGCTGGCCGGCATCGTAGGTCTCGGCGTTCTTCTGGGTGGCAGCGAGGTTCGCCTCGGCCACATGCTCCTTGTTGGACTCGTACGCCCACACATCGACGGTCTTCGTGGCGAGGTCTCCGACGGGGCTGAGATCGGACACGGGATTGAACATCAGTGCCGTGCTCAGGGAGGTGCCCAGACCGTGGTTGAAGTCGGCGGCCCACTGCGTCTTCTTGAACCGTTCGTCGAAGATGACGTCGGACCGTACGCCGTCGTAGGCACCCATGGCGCGTGAGCTGTCGACAATGCGGTCGTGGATCGTCTTGTCACCGGCGTCCTGGGGAATACCGGCCAGGACATGGTGCGAGTACTGCTGCTCCGCCCCGTAGAGATGCCCGAAGGCCTCCGGATCGTCGGCGATGCCCCGCATGACGGCGGCGAGGCGTTGGTGCCCCACAGCGAGGTGCGCTCCGTCCTTGTCGTTCCAGACGGAACCCGAACTGTCCCAGTCGATGTCGTAGCGCGACGACGACTCCGCGTAGATGCCGTGCGTGTCGGGCGTGTACGACGTCAGGATGTGCGCCAAGGGCGTGGCGAGATTCTTCGGCAGTTCTTGTGCTTGATCCGCCGAGTACAGGGTGTTGATGGTGTGCTGCAGGATGCTGGCCTGGGGCAGGGTGTGCTCTCCGACCGCGTGATAGGCGCCCGGCGCGCCCCCGGTCGTAGCGGCCTCCAGAGCGGCGCCGAACCCCTTGCGGACGTCACCGTCCTCGACGACGACCGGCGGACCTGTCGTGGTGCCACCGGGCGGGGTCGCGTAATGGTCGATTACGGTGTCCCAGTCCCGCCCGTGGAGCAGGTACTCCAGATTGTCGTTGTGCGCCGGATCCAGGTACTCGGTGCTGGTCGCCGGGTCATCGGACATGATGCCGAGGACACCGTCGAGCGGGTCGTTGGCGAACCAACCCCGATCCTTGCCAGTGAAGTTGTCCCGCAGGGCCCAGATGGACTCGGTGTGCCCCTTGGCCGTGTACGACTCCTCCGCGTGCCGGATGTCGTCCGCGGTGTCCTCGAGGAACTGGCCGGAATAACCGTGCCCCTGCTGCATCAGGGTGACCAGGCTCTGATAGCCCCGGACCTTCTCATCCGGAATCGGGCTGAGGCCGTCCACCTTGAATTCCTCGGTTCCAGCCTTCTGCATTTCCGCACGAAAGTGCTTGTAGAAGGAGGAATTCGGGTCACGCGTCGCAGTCGCCAGCGTTGTCGCGAGGCCCTTCTGGATGTCCAGGTACTGGCTGCTGTGCTTCTTGTCGTCGTAGTGGGCGAGGCTGTCGAGGTCATTGGCGAGCTTCAACGTCCTGCGCGCGCCGAGGTCATCGAGCAAGGTCTGGCTGAACGCCTTGTCGCCTGAATTGTCATGGAAGAGCCGCTGCAGTTCCTGGTGGTCGCGCGCGGACGCCTTCCCGGTATCGATGCGCAGCGCGATGTCCCTGGCCTCGTCCGCCTCGTACTTCTCGATGTCGCCCTGGGCCTTCCCGTTGAAACCGTTGAGGGTGCCGTCGTTGACGTCGGAGTCGATCACGACGGCTTTGAAGGCGACCTCGACGCCCTTGTCGGCGTCGTCCACGTCCCCGATCAGCTGGTCGATGCGCTGCTGCCACGAACTGACACTCGTGCGAATGCTCTCCTGGTAATCAGGGTCGTGAGCAAGAGCGGTCCGATCCCCCTGGCTCAGCTTCTCGGTGTCGTACGAGATCACGCCCTGGTCCGAGACCTTCATGCCCTTCGCCAAGGCTTCGTCCCGAGCCGCCTCCAGCTTTTTGCGCAGGTCCACGAACTGCGTGTGCGCGTCACGCAGCAGGGAGGCAATCGCCTTGGCCTCGGTCTGGGCGTTCTGGAACTCTTTCAGCGTGACATCGAAGCGTCTGTTGGCGGCATCCGCGCTCAGTCCCGTCCACGTCCGGCCCATGGAGATGCCGTACACATCCCGCCTGTACGCCGTCTCCTGCTTGTGGAACCCCTTCGCCATACCGTCCCAGCGCTCAGCGGCCGTGGTGAGCGTGGCCAGGTCAGTCGTCATGATCTCGTGGTACGTCGGCATGGATCCCCGTTGTCTGCGTTGGCGTGCGAGTCGGTCGCGATGGCGGTGAGGACAACCGCGCTTCGGTCAGTACTCGTCGATCGGAGACACCCCGCGCACGCCTGCCCCGACTCCGAGGTCCGTGCTCTGCAGCAAGATGTTGGTGCTCCCCAAGGCCGCTTTCTCAGACGCGAGCCGGTTCATGAGGTTCTGAACCTGTTCGCCCCACGTCTCGTGTGCCTTCTTGAGGCATCCTGAGGTGAACCATCCGTGGCCGTCCTTGGGCCCGAATGCCTTGACGGCGGCGTCGGTCTCCCCGTCCGCCCAGTCACCTGACTTCCGGGTGTCGGGCTCGATGTGCAGTTCGATGGCGCGAGCCGCGGCCCGCTTCTCGGCAGGCGACGACGCCAGATCCGGTTGACCGCCAGGGGCCCCACCGCCCGGGTCCGCGGGGAGTTGGTTCAGCCGCATGCCGACCGGGCGTACAGCCTCGCTGCTGACTATGTGCTGCTCTCCTGCAGACTCAGCCATGAATACCTGCCCCCGTTGCGCTCAATTGGCGTGCGCCTGTCAGGCTATCAACCAGCCGGAGCTTCGCCGTGATGGATCCTGAGCCACTACATTCCCTTTACAACCACCCATCTGACGGGATGTTTCGGCGCGGAGCGGCCGTATGTCCAGACTGCGTTACCGACAACAGCGGCTATGCAATGGACCGTCGACGTTTGCCGATGACGGCGGCGGTTACTGCTCCGCCGAGGATTACGGCACCGACGCCCAGCGCGATCCAAAGGATGCTGCGGTCGTTGCCCTTGGAGGAGGCCTCGGCTGCCGCCTTGCCGCCCTTTGCAGGAGTAGCAGGTTCCTTGGAGGCCGCAGCGCCCGGAGAGGGCGATGTCGAGGCCGTGGCCGGGAAGTTCGGGAGCGGATAGGCATGGGCAGGGCCCGGATTGCCCGGGTTCTGAAGGGCGACGCGGGGGCGCACGATGCCGTAGCCGATGGAGTCGTTGCGCTTCGCGCCGTCCGTGGGGCCGCCGATGGTGTTGAGCATGGCGCGCAGGACCTGGTTGTTGGTCCAGGTGGGGTGCTTGGACCAGATCAGGGCGGCGCTGGCGGAGGCTAGGGCGGTGGCGTCGCTGGTGCCGCTCCCCTTGCAGAGGCCCGTCTTGCCGCCGCAGGCGTGGACCATGTCTTCGCCTGGGGCTGAGATGTCCACCTGAGGGCCGTACTGGGACCAGGAAGTCCGCCGGAGGTTCTTGCCCACGGCTGCCACACCAACGACACCTGGGGTGGCGGCTGGATACTCCACGGGGTTGCCCTTGTCGCCGCTATTCCCTACGGCCGCGAAAACGAGCGAGCCGTGGTCCAGTGCGTATTTCACGGCAGCAGTCAGCTGGGGTGCGGTGACAGTCGTACCCGCTGAAATGTTGATGACCTGAGCACCTGAGTCTGCCGCGTAGCGGATGGCCTTCCCGAGGTACGAGGGCCCCGCAAAGCCATTCTCGTCACCCTTGGCAGGCAAACGAATGGGAAGAATCTTGGCACCCGGCGCGAGACCGAACGCGCCGTTTCCACCTCCGTACGCCCCCGTGCCAGCAATGAGTCCGGCCATCCCCGTGCCGTGGCCGTCATAGTCCGTGTGCTCGTCTCCGGAACGGCTTGAAGGTGCCAGATCCAGTCCGTCGAGCACCCGTCCCTTGAGATCGGGATTGTTCGGGTCGACTCCGGTATCGATCACGGCGACGGTGATCCCCTTGCCCGTGCTCGTCCGCCACATGTCCTCGGCGTGCATGGCGTCCAGGTACCACTGCTGGGAGCGGGTGGAGTCGGCGTGAGCCTGAGAGCCCGTACCGCCCGCCAGCAGTAGCCCGATGGCCGCTGAGGCCAGAACCTGCAACCTCCTGTGCCGCGTATTGCCGGTGGGCATGTACGTCCCTTTCGTATAACTGGAGTTCAGTCGGCGGTCGGTGCTTCACCGCGGCGGTCGGTCTGCCGCTTCTGCTTTGCCTGCCGGGCGTCACCGGTCTGTCCAGCGGCACCCCCGCGAGCACCTCTGCGATTGCCTGCCTCGCTGGGCGTACCGCCGGAGATGCCTCCTCGCGTCGGTGCGGAGGGTACCGGCGCGCCGGGGCGGGCCGGCGCGCGGCCCGTCTGCTGCGGGGTGCCACCCGCGACGCCGTTAGAGAGCGTGGGCGCGGAGCGTCCAACGGGTCGGCCGACGGCCGGGCGGGCAACCGCCTGCCCTCCCGGTCCTGCGGTCGAGCCGCGGCTGCCTGCGGGCTCGTTGCCGACGACCGTCCCGCCGGGTAGCCGACCCGCCGGTCTGCCAGTGCTGGGCGTCGCAGTCGGACGCCCCCCAGTGATGCCTGAATTGGCCGGAAGACCACGGCCGGAGCCTTGGCCTGGAACGGAACGGCTCGGAGCCACGCCGGAGCCTGGCATGTTGCGGCTCGAGATCGGGCCGACTCCAGTGGCTCCACGACCAGGAAGGGAGCCGACAGCTCGTTGCCCAGGTCGGGCAGGCGTGCGTCCAGCAACGTCCGATCTACCCGGGCCGACGGAGGCCGAAGGTATGCGTGGAGCGCCGCCTGAGAACGGCGGAGCCATGCCACTCCCCGCTGAAGGTACGCCTGTGTCCGGACGAGAGGGTGTGGGCATCCCGTTCGCCGCTCCTGCGGGCGGTTGATGAACTCCTGGGAGAGTAGTCGCCGAGTCAATGCCGACATGCGTGACAGGCTCGATGGTCCGCGCGCGCAGATGATCTGACGGCGCCTCACTCGTGAACTGCTCCGTCTCAAGCCGCCCCGAGGTCACGGCATGCCCATGCTCAGGCCGTACGGTTCCGGCGGTTCCGACGACTCCGGAAGCGGTGCCGCCCCCGCTCACACCGGCGGAGCTCCCGGGTGCCGGGCGAGCCAGGTCCTCGACCGCATTGTCACGCGGCGGCACGAAAGCCGCGGGCGGCGGCGGAAACTTGGGCCTCTCCAGCCCGTCCAGCTGCGTGGCCGACAGCGAGTACGTCTGGCCCAGCTTCCGCATCTGCGCGGCCGCCTCCTGCCGTACCTTCTCCTTGTCCGCTGCCAGCGCCGCGAGTTCGCTCGTGGACTTGCTGCTCACCGCCGCTGCGTCCGGGTCGTTGTGTGCCGCTTGGGCCGCGTCCAGGTTCGCCTGTGCGCCGGCCTTGTCGCGCGGGATGGACGCCTGCGCCGTGGCGATCGCTCCCGAGGCCTCGCCCAGCCACTTCGCGGCGCCCTCGCTGAAATCACCCAAGCGCAAAGTCGAGTTGGCCAGGTCGCCGCTCCACGTGCGGAACGCGTCCGCGCCGTCGCCCTTCCACTCCACGTACTGCGGGCGGACCTTGAGCTCCTCCGCGATCTTGCGGATCTCCTTGGCCGCGGCGATCAGCCGGTCGGCGGCGCCCTGCACCGTCCCCGCGTTCGCCTGGTCCAGCCACGCGAGCATCTGCTCGTGGCTCATGTCCTCGAAAGACGTACCGCCGCCGGTCCCCTTGCCGGACATCAGATCGTGCCTCCCGAGTCGGCACCTGAAGGTGTCTGGGCCGGCTTCGACCCGGTGCCGCCTTCGTGGGTCTTCTTCGGCAGCGCGGGGTCGTAGCTCCCCCCGTAGTGCTTCGTCGTCTCCGTGCTGATCGCCGTCATACGGTCGCGGATGTCCAGGTCGATGTTCTGGTAGCCCTTGTGGGAGGCCAGCACAGCGATACCCATGCCCTCCATCGAGTCGGACAGCAGTTTCGACAGGCTCTCCAGCTCGGTGATCACCGTCTCGTACGAGCTGAAGAGGCCGGACGCCTCTGCCCACGCCCCGCTCCCGCCGCCGAACTGGTGGCGCGCCAGCTGCTCCTGCCCCACCTCGCCCGGTCCCGCCGCCGAACCCTTGAGGTCGCGGATCAGGTCGTCGACGCGCTTCTGGAACTTCGTGAACGACGACAGCTCGGTGACCACATCACCGATCGCGTTCTGCGCCGCGTCGAACACGCCCGACGCCCACGACGACGGTCCAGGCGCCGCCCCACTATCGCTCGGCAACACAATCTCTCCCCCGTACAGCCAAAACAGCCGAAGCTTCACCAGCAACTCTAGCTATCGGCTGTGACAGTCCACAGTCAGCCTCTGGCAGGGCGTGACCGGAATCGGGCCATTCCGAGTAGCGGCTCGGCCAGTCGCCGAGGCCGGTGAGGAAGAGCATGGCTCCACTCAACCCCAGTGCAGGAGACGGCACATGAGTGCCCGTACTCATATGAGGGAGGCGGGAGTATCCAAGTGCCGGTCCGGGCCGAACTCGATCTCGCATCACCGGAGCACGGCGGAGCGTGTTCCGGTGCGCCCGGCGATCTTCCCCAAGAAACACGAGAGGGAAAGAACCCCACCAAACCCCACCCCACCCCTCCCGCCCGCCGAAACGGTGACCGCCGCGCAAACTCACTCCCGCGAGTGAATATGCCCAACTCGGGTGGATTCGGGACTGGTTGCCTGCCTTACGCTCAGCGCGACACAGCACAACCGCAGACATGCGACGGCCCCCGCCGGGACTGGCATCCCAATGCGAGGGCCTGACCACCAAGGAAGAAGACCCTTCCCGATGGATACGCAAAACCCTAGCGCGCCCCCGCGCGCCCAGTCCCGTATCGCGGGCAAAAACCACACCCACCAGAACGCTCACGCCCGCCCCGGCGGCGTCATCCACGACAACACCCGCCACACCACCCGCTTCACGGTGATCGGCAACCACCTCGCCCAGCACCCGGAGCTCTCAGGACTCGCGATCGGGCTGGCCGTCTACATCCAGTCGCTCCCCACCGGCGCCCGCGTCGACATCAAGACCCTCGCCGCCCGGTTCCCCGAAGGCCCCACCCGTATCGCCGCCGCCCTGCGCGAACTCGAAACCCACGGCTACCTCCGCCGCACCCGCGAACGCACCCCCGGCGGCCGCATCGTCACCCGCACCGTCTCCTGCAACCAGCCCGGACACCACGGACCGGCAGCCGACACCCCCAGCAGGCCCACCCGACGCCCAAACCCAGCCGAAAGCCCGCCCCGCAAGCTCCTCCCCACCGTGCCCCGGCCCGCGCACGCCTCCCCCGACCTCCTCCGGACCGCCACCGACCTCCTCGCCGGCCTCCGCCGCCACGACCCCCGCCTGCTTCTCTCCGGCAGCGACGCGGAGCACCTCGCCCCCGGAGTCGCCGCCTGGCTGGAACGCGACCTCACCCCCACCGCCGTACAACGCGCGCTGACCGCGGACCTACCACCGGAGGATCTACGCCGCCCAGCCGCCCTTCTCGCCCATCGACTCGCCGTGCAGCTGCCGCCTCCTCCGCCGCCGTTCCGCGTGCCCACGCCGCCACCGGACGTACGGCATCCGCTCCAGAACTGCGAGGGCTGCGACCGCGCCTTCCGCTCCCCCGTGCCCGGGCACTGCCGCGACTGCCGATCCGATCTCCTGGAGGCCGCCTAGCATGAACGTGACGATCCTTGCCCCCGGGCACGGCAGACGAGGAGCGAGCGCCATGACCATCGCCGCGGACGACGCGCAACAGGGCGCCTCCCATCTGTACCGGGCCATGCGGGACTTCGTTCAGTCCATGGACGACACCCTTCCCGGCAAGTTCGAGATCACCAAGGAAGGGATCGTCCACGACATGATGTCGCCCGTGAAGCAGCACGAACTCACCGCGCTGCGCCTCCGGAAACGCCTCGAGAAGGTGATGCCGGAGAACCTCGTGGCCCACACCGGTACCCCGGACGTGGAAAACGAGCCCGAGGGCGTCATGCGCCACCCCGACATCATGCTGATCGCCGAGGCGGACATGGAGGGAGACGGCTCCTTCGACCCCCGTACGATCATCGCCGCCATCGAGATCGTTTCCCGCTCGAACCCGGACAACGACTGGGTGAGCAAGGTGCGGGACTATCCGTTGCTGGGCATTCCGTTGTACGTGATCTTCGACCCGCGCGTGGGAGAGGGCGCCGTCCTCTGCGACATCCACCCCACCCCCAGCGGCCCCCGCTACGCCACCCGCAAGGACTTCATGTACGGCGAAGACGTGACCATCGCCGAATGGACGATCTCGACCGCGGACCTGCCCCGGTACCCGAACCAGTAAGCCGGACCGCGGCGACGAGGGCACGACGAAGGTATTCCGCTGCTCCGCCTGGAGCACTCCCACGCGACACCTCACCCCCGCCCCACGATGCTGAACGCATGGCAGAAGAGACCGTCACACTCCCCGAGCGGCCCGAGCAGCCCCTTCCGCCTGTTCGGGACTGGCCCGCCGGTGAGCTGAACGCCATCGAGTTCGAGCCGGTGCTCGCGGAGCTGATGCGGGAAGGGCCGCTGACGCGGATCCGGCTTCCGTACGGGGAGGGCTGGGCGTGGCTGGCGACGCGCCACGACGACGTGAAGATGATCACGAACGATCCCCGGTTCAGCCGGCGGGAGGCCTCCGTCCGGCAGGTCACGCGACTGGCGCCGCACTTCGCGCCGCGGCCCGGAGCCCTGGCCTGGGCCGATCAGCCCGACCACAACCGGCTCCGGCACGCCGTCTCGAACGCCTACACCGTGAGCGCCGTGAAGCGTCTGCGCCCCCGTGCCCAGGAGATGCTCGACGTCCTGGTGGACGGGATGGTGGCGGACGGCCCTCCGGCCGACCTGATCGAGCGGGTCCTCGAACCCTTCCCGATCAACGTCGTCTGCGAGGTCATGGGCGTACCCGTCGACGAGCGGCAGAAGTTGCACGACTGGACGCGGGAGATCATCTCCACGGCGGGCGGCGCCGAGGCCTCCGAGCACGCCAAGAAGGGGCTCTTCGGGTGGATCGGGGAGGCCGTCCGCGAGCGCCGCGACAGCGAAGGCGACGGTGCAGGCGAGGACGTGTTGTCCCTGCTCGGTGGTGCCGTGCGGCGGGGCGAGCTCGGCCTGGAGGAGGCGATCAGTGTCGCCGGGCCGCTCCAGATCGGCGGCGAGGCCATCACCAACAACAGCGGCCAGATATTCTACCTCCTCCTCACCCGGCCCGACCTGCTGGAACGCTTCCACAACGACCCCGTCTCCCGCCCGGCGGCCATCGAGGAACTCCTGCGCTACATCCCGCACCGCGCCGCCGTCGGCCTGCCCCGCATCGCCACGGAGGACGTCGACATCCACGGCACCTTCGTCAGGACCGGCGACGCCGTCTATGTCTCCTACCTGGCCGCCAACCGCGACCCGGACGTCTTCCCCGACCCCGACCGGATCGACCTCGACCGGGACGCGGGCGCCCACGTGTCGTTCGGCAACGGGCCGCACTTCTGCACGGGTGCCGTCTTCTCCCGTATGCAGATCGAGCTGCTGATCGACACCCTGCTCGAACGCCTGCCCGGGCTGCGTCTCGCCGTACCCGCCGATCAGGTCCCCTTCCGGCAGCGCACGATGATCCGCGGTCCGGTGGCCTTGCCGGTCACCTGGTGACACCCCGGTCCACACGGCGACTCTCCGGCGGGCCCAGGTACGTCGGCCCGAGCCCACCCGTGTCGATCACCAGCCGTTGCAGCACCACCGTCGGGTCGACCATCCAGAACTTCAGGAGGTGCACGCCGGGAGCGGCGATCGCATGCCTCGTCGACGTCACGTTCACGTTGTCCGACGTGTTGCGGGCCCACTGGCTGTTCATCAGGCCGTCGTCGGCTCCCGTGGCCGCGTGGATGTCGACCGTCCGCGGCGGCGCGTCGTCGAAGGAGAGCGCGTAGCGCAGACCGCCCGTCGGGAGGGCCGGGTTGCGCGGAGACAGGTACGCCCACACGGTCACCGTGCCGGCGCTCAACAGGCTCACCTCGTACTCCAGGCGGGGGGAGGCCGTGCCGCCCGGCGTCCGGCGCGGGGCCGTCACGGGGTACGTCGTCATGCCCGCCCCGGTGCGGCCGATCCGGTCGATCCGCCGCCAGGTGCCCACCGCCCGTACGCAGTGCTCCGCGTCCATCGCCACATACCCGCCCGCCTCGACGAATCCCCGCAGCCCGCGGGCGGACGGGTTGTCGGCGATCACCGGCACGACCACCGAGGCTCCCGCGCCGCTCACCGTGATCCGGGCCTGCGTACGACCGTGCGGTGCCCGCGACCAGTCCGTCTTCACCACCGCCCGCGCCTGGTCACGGACTCTCCCGCGCGGACGGTCCACGGTGGTCCACGGCTCCGAGGCCTCGATCCGGTAGTCGAAGGCGTCCCGGCCCCGGTTGAACACCTCGATGTACGGCGCCGGGCCCGTCCGGTACGGGCTCAGCACCACCTCCGCGCCCGGGGAGCCGTCGACCGCCACCCCCAGCTCGGCGCCCGGCGGCACTTCGATGCGGCGCACCGCGGGGAACAGGACGTCCGGCAGTGCCACGTTGTTCAGCTCCGGCTGCTGCCAGCTCGCGTTCGGGCCGTAGCGCGCCACATCGCCGTAGCCGATGTGCGGCTGCGTCTGGAAGCCCGCCCATTTGCCGCCCGCGACGCCATGGTTGAAGCGTTCGGCGAGGGCGAAGTCCCGTTCCAGGCCCGCCTCCGCCGCCGCGGCCAGGTCGTTCGTCGCCGCCCGGCCCTGGGCGGCGTAGAGCAGGTTCGTGAACTCGGCCTCCCGCAGCTCGTACAGGTTGGCCGTCGCCTCGACCTCGTAGCCGATCAGCTCGAACCATGCGTCCTGCGCCGAGTCCGGCAGCCGTCGCGCGATCCGCCCGGCCCGTGCCGCGAGCGTCCGCCACTCCTGCGTGACCTGCTCGAGTTCGCGTCCGTAGAAGGGGGTTGCCTGGTCGTCGTACACCACCGCGCCCGATGCCGGGTCGAGGGTGATCCGGCGGTTGAGGAGTTCCGGCTTTCGGCGCGACTGGAGTTGTCCGTACGTCGCCAGTACGTCCGCGATCGCCGTCGCGTGCCGCGCGCCGAAGTTCTGCCGCGCGTACCGCCTCTCCCACTCGCCGAGCGCGCCAGGGTCGTCCCAACGGCCGGGATTCCAGGCATAGTCGAGGAAGAACTCGGTCGGCAGCTCGTTGCCCTTGAGGTCGCCGACGTTCGTCACCCACAGCCCGTGGTTGCCGTACGCGTGCGCCTGGTGGAGCTGGTCCCAGAGGTTGGGCAGGCCGGCCGTGTCGACCCACTTGTAGTTGCGGCCCGCGCCCACGTAGTCGAAGTGGTAGTAGAGGCCGTAGCCACCGGGCCGCGCGGGCTCGGCCGGGTCGGGGTGCTTGCGGATGTTGCCCCAGTTGTCGTCCGTCAGTACGACGGTGACGTCGTCCGGGGCCCGCAGCCCGCGGTCCCAGTACCGCTGGACCTCCTTGTAGAGCGTCCACACCTGGGGGACCGTGGCCGGGTCGCGGCCCGTCACCTCGGCGATGATCGTCCGCTGTGCGTCGATGATCTCCCGCATCAGCTCGACGCCGTCGCCGTCCGGCAGGCCGGTGTCGCCGTTCCCGCGCATCCCGAGGGTGACGACGCCCTCGAAGTCCTGGTCGGCCATCCGGCGGATGCCGTCGCGCCAGTACGCCTTGAGCGCGTCGGCGTTGCGGCGGAACGACCACTCCCCCGTACCGCCGTACGGGTCATGGCCGGGCGTGACGACGGTTCCGGCGCTGTCGCGCACGGCGGGTACCGCGTGCCGGTTCCACTCCTCGATGCCCCGCATCATGGGCGCCTCGTGAGACGTGCCCATGACAATCCCGTACTCCTTGGCGCGGGCATGGTTGCGCGGATCGTCCTCGGCGAAGGCGCGGCCCCACACCGCCGGCCACAGGTAGTTCGCCTTCAGCCGGAGCAGTACCTCGAAGACCTTCGCGTAGAAGTCGGCGTTGAAACCGCCGTCGTGGCCGGGCGCCCTGCCGGGGCCGAAGAAGGCGGGGGCCCAGGTCCCGAGGGCCGGGTTCTCGTCGTTGATGAAGATCCCGCGGTACTTCACCGCGGGGGTGCCCTGCGTATGCCGTCCCGGCAGCACGTGGAGCGCGTCTCGGTGGACCGGGCGTACGTCGTCCCACCAGTACCAGGGCGAGACGCCGATGCCGTACGAGACGTCGTACGCGCCGAATATCGTGCCGCGGGGGTCGCTGCCCGCGATGACGAAGGCCCGGTCGACGCCGGGCATCGGCCGCTCCACGACGGTCTGCAGGGAGGTCTCCCACCTTCCCCGCACCCCCGTGACATCCAGCTTCCCGAAGGCGATCAGGCCGTCGATCAGCGGGCTGCGCCCGATCGTCCCGGCGAGCACGACCTCTCGGGCCATCCCGTCACCGGGCCGTACGTCCGTCACCCGTTCGAGGTCGTCACGGAGGTCGCCCGCCACCCGTACGACTCCGGGGTGGTCCTCCGGGGACACCACGACCGGCGCGCCCACCAGCGAGAACGCTCCGCCGGTGAAGGAGATGTACGCGCCGGGGTCGGTGGGCCGTGGCTGCCCGCCGTCCGCCCACGCCACTCCCGGCAACCCCGGTAGCGCCGCGAGCCCGGCACCGAGCCCGGCACCGAGAACGGTTCTGCGACTGACGTCTCCAGACATGCCTCACCCCTCGCCCCGACGGCGTACGAATTTGCTCAGCGGCATGACAAATAGTGGAGGGAGGGTCACGCGGGGGGAACGGGTCGTCGGCGTCGAATACTTTCGGAGGCCGTCATCACGCTTACGGACACCGTCATCGGCTTACGGAGGCCGCCATCGGCATACGGAGACCGTCATCGGCAAAGATCGTCGGCGGTGCCGGCCACGGCCGGGCCGAGTCCCGCCGGAAGGTGGGCCACGACCAGGGCGACGGCCGCTTCCGCCGTGTCGGTCTCGCCGAGGAGGGTCCCGCCGCGTGGCACGAAGACCTGGAAGCGCCCGTCGTGCCGAGGCAGGACGCTCGGCACCCGCAGCGCGTACGGGTACCGGGTGCAGCTGCTCAGATGCAAGGCGAAATGGCTGGTGTACGGATACAGCCGCCGCAGTGTCCGTTCCGCGCGGGCCACCTCGATGAGGTGCACGACGCCCGGGTAGCCCACCCCCGGACGGAGGACCTCCTGCCGCTCGCGACGCCACTGCCACACCAGCGCCAGCTGCCGCCACCGCGCCTCCACGGCATCGGCCGGGCCACGCCGATGCGCAGCCGCCACGTCCGGAAGATCCGGCTTCGGTGGCAGCGGCCGACGTCCCACCGCGCCCAGGTCATTGGAATCCACGCACGAAGTGTGCGCGATGGGCACGGCAAAGGGGCCCGTACGACCGAAGTCGTACGGGCCCCTTCAAGGAGCTCGCGAGGAGCTACCAGGCTGTCAAGCCAACAAGGACTACTTGTTGATCTTGATGACCTGGCCGGCGCCCACGGTCCGGCCACCCTCACGGATGGCGAACTTCAGGCCCTCCTCCATGGCGACGGGCTGGATGAGCGAAACGGTCATCTCAGTGTTGTCGCCCGGCATGACCATCTCGGTGCCCTCGGGGAGGGTCACAACGCCGGTCACGTCCGTCGTACGGAAGTAGAACTGCGGACGGTAGTTGTTGAAGAACGGCGTGTGGCGGCCACCCTCGTCCTTGGACAGGATGTAGGCCTGGGCCTCGAACTCGGTGTGCGGCGTGACCGAACCGGGCTTGATGATGACCTGGCCGCGCTCGACGTCCTCGCGCTTGATGCCACGGAGGAGCAGACCGACGTTCTCACCGGCCTGGCCCTCGTCGAGCAGCTTGCGGAACATCTCGATGCCGGTGACCGTGGTGGTGGTCTTGTCCTGCTTGATGCCCACGATGTCGACGGTCTCGTTGACCTTGAGGACACCGCGCTCGATACGACCGGTGACGACGGTGCCACGACCGGTGATCGTGAAGACGTCCTCGATCGGCATCAGGAACGGCTTGTCGACGTCACGCTCGGGCTGCGGGATGTTCTCGTCGACGGCCTGCATCAGGTCGAGGACGGTCTGGCCCCACTCCTTGTCGCCCTCAAGGGCCTTGAGCGCCGAGACCTTGACGACCGGCAGGTCGTCGCCCGGGAACTCGTACTCGGAGAGCAGCTCGCGAACCTCGAGCTCGACGAGCTCCAGGATCTCCTCGTCGTCCACCATGTCGGCCTTGTTCAGGGCGACGACGATGTAGGGAACGCCGACCTGGCGGGCCAGGAGCACGTGCTCCTTGGTCTGCGGCATCGGGCCGTCGGTGGCGGCAACCACGAGGATGGCGCCGTCCATCTGCGCCGCACCCGTGATCATGTTCTTGATGTAGTCCGCGTGACCGGGGCAGTCGACGTGGGCGTAGTGACGCGTCTCGGTCTGGTACTCGACGTGCGCGATGGAGATGGTGATACCGCGCTGGCGCTCCTCAGGAGCCTTGTCGATCTGGTCGAAGGCCGAGGCCTCGTTCAGGTCCGGGTACGCGTCGTGCAGCACCTTGGTAATGGCGGCCGTGAGGGTCGTCTTACCGTGGTCGATGTGACCGATGGTGCCGATGTTGACGTGCGGCTTAGTCCGCTCGAACTTCGCCTTCGCCACTGGGTCCTCCTGTGGAGTGGTTCTGGTACGCCTTACTCATCGGCGCCAGGTGATCTTTGCTGGGATGCCGCCCGCCGGGGTTCTCCCCCGGGGGACGATCTCTCGTCCCCTTGCCGGTTCGAAGCCCCGGCGGTCGGTGTCAAGCCTAAAGCGTGTAAACGGGGTGTGTTACTCGCCCTTGGCCTTCGCGATGATCTCCTCGGCGACGTTCCGGGGAACCTCGGCGTAGGAGTCGAACTGCATCGAGTAGCTTGCGCGACCCGAGGTCTTGCTGCGGAGGTCGCCGACGTAGCCGAACATCTCCGAGAGCGGCACCAGACCCTTGACGATCCGGGCACCCATCCGCTCCTCCATGGCCTGAATCTGACCACGGCGGGAGTTGATGTCGCCGATGACCTCACCCATGTAGTCCTCGGGCGTGGTGACCTCGACGGCCATCATCGGCTCGAGCAGCACGGGGCTGGCCTTGCGCGCGGCCTCCTTGAAGGCCTGCGAACCGGCGATCTTGAACGCGAGCTCGGAGGAGTCGACCTCGTGGTAGCCACCGTCGAGAAGAATGACGCGGACGCCCGTCATCTCGTAGCCGGCCAGGATGCCGAACTGCATGGCCTCCTGCGCACCCGCGTCGACCGAAGGGATGTACTCCTTCGGGATGCGGCCACCGGTGACCTTGTTCACGAACTCGTACGAGGCGTCGCCGCCCTCGATCGGCTCGATCGCGATCTGCACCTTGGCGAACTGACCGGTACCACCGGTCTGCTTCTTGTGCGTGTAGTCGTGACGCTCGACGGCCTTGCGGATCGTCTCGCGGTACGCGACCTGCGGCTTGCCGACGTTGGCCTCGACCTTGAACTCACGGCGCATACGGTCGACCAGCACCTCGAGGTGCAGCTCGCCCATACCACCGATGATGGTCTGGCCGGTCTCCTCGTCCGAGTGAACCTGGAAGGAGGGGTCCTCCTCCGCGAGACGCTGGATGGCGACACCCAGCTTCTCCTGGTCACCCTTGGACTTGGGCTCGATGGCGACCTGAATGACCGGCGCCGGGAAGTCCATGGACTCCAGGATGACCGGGTTCTTGTCGTCGGACAGCGTCTCACCGGTGGTGGTCTGCTTCAGGCCCATGACGGCGACGATGTCACCGGCGCCCACCGACTCGATCTCCTCACGCTTGTTCGCGTGCATACGGTAGATCTTGCCGATGCGCTCCTTCTTGCCCTTGACGGAGTTCAGCACGGCGCTGCCGGACTCCAGGCGGCCCGAGTACACCCGGACGAAGGTGAGCTTGCCCAGGTGCGGGTCGCTCATGATCTTGAACGCGAGGGCGGAGAGCGGCTCGTCGTCGGACGGCTTGCGCTTGACGACCAGCTCCGGGTCCTTCACGTCGTGGCCCTCGATGGCCTCGACGTCGATCGGAGTCGGCAGGTAGCGCACGACCGCGTCGAGCAGGGGCTGAACGCCCTTGTTCTTGAACGCGGTACCGCAGAACACCGGGGTGACCGTGACGTCGCTGGACTTGCCGGACGCGATGGTGACACGACGGATCGCGGCGTACAGCTGCTCCTCGGTGGGCTCCTGGCCCTCCAGGAACAGCTCCATGATCTCGTCGTCGTGCTCCGCGACGGTCTCGACCAGCTTGCCGCGGTACTCCTCGGCAGCCTCGGCGTGCGTGGCCGGGATGTCGACGACGTCGTACATCTCGCCCTTGGCGGCCTCGGCGGACCACACGAGCGCCTTCATGCGGACCAGGTCCACAACGCCCTTGAAGTCCATCTCGGCACCGATCGGCAGCTGCATGATGATCGGAACGGCGCCAAGCCGGTCCTTGATCATGTCCACGCAGCGGTGGAACTCGGCGCCGGTGCGGTCAAGCTTGTTCACGAAGCAGATGCGCGGCACGCCGTAACGGTCGGCCTGACGCCACACCGTCTCGGACTGCGGCTCGACACCGGCGACACCGTCGAACACCGTGACGGCACCGTCGAGGACGCGGAGCGAACGCTCCACCTCGACCGTGAAGTCGACGTGCCCCGGGGTGTCGATGATGTTGATCGTGTAGTCGTTGTCCTCGAGCGGCCAGTGACAGGTGGTGGCAGCAGAGGTGATCGTGATGCCACGCTCCTGCTCCTGCTCCATCCAGTCCATGGTGGCAGCGCCGTCGTGGACCTCACCGATCTTGTAGCTGACGCCGGTGTAGAAGAGGATCCGCTCGGTGGTGGTCGTCTTGCCCGCGTCGATGTGGGCCATGATCCCGATGTTGCGGACCCTGGCCAGGTCAAGTGAAGTGGTAGCCATAAGGCTTCGGTCTTCTCTCGGTCTCGATGGGGGTAGCGACTACCAGCGGTAGTGCGCGAAGGCCTTGTTGGACTCGGCCATCTTGTGGGTGTCCTCGCGCTTCTTCACAGCGGCACCGAGGCCGTTGGAGGCGTCGAGAAGCTCGTTGAGCAGACGCTCGGTCATGGTCTTCTCGCGACGGGCGCGGGAGTAACCGACGAGCCAGCGCAGCGCGAGCGTGTTGGCACGACCGGGCTTGACCTCGATCGGAACCTGGTACGTCGCACCACCGACACGGCGGGACTTGACCTCGAGGGTCGGCTTGATGTTCTCCAGCGCGCGCTTCAGCGTGATGATCGGGTCGTTGCCCGTCTTCTCACGCAGACCCTCCATGGCGCCGTAGACGATGCGCTCGGCGGTGGAGCGCTTGCCGTTCAGCAGCACCTTGTTGATGAGGGAGGTCACCAGAGGGGAACCGTAGACCGGGTCGATGATGACCGGGCGCTTCGGGGCGGGGCCCTTACGAGGCATTTCTACTTCTCCTTCTTGGCGCCGTAGCGGCTGCGGGCCTGCTTGCGGTTCTTGACACCCTGGGTGTCGAGCGAACCACGGATGATCTTGTAGCGAACACCCGGCAGGTCCTTCACACGGCCGCCGCGCACGAGCACGATGGAGTGCTCCTGCAGGTTGTGTCCCTCACCCGGAATGTAAGCGGTGACCTCGATCCCGCTGGTCAGACGCACACGCGCGACCTTACGCAGGGCCGAGTTCGGCTTCTTCGGGGTGGTCGTGAACACACGCGTGCAGACGCCGCGACGCTGGGGCGAACCCTCGAGTGCGGGCGTCTTGTTCTTCTCGACCTTGTCCTGCCGGCCCTTCCGGACCAGCTGCTGGATCGTAGGCACTACTTCTCCGGTTTCTGTGTGCCGAATGGTGAAGCTAACCTGGAACATCTCCGACCCACGCGGTCGGGTGTGTCGAATGCTGCAGACTCCCGCCGCGAGGCGAAAAGGGCGCAGATTACGGTGGCCGGTTACGGCTCGCCTTGCGGTTTGAAGGCACGCACGCGAGCCAGGGCACACCCCAGGCACAAGGTCTGAGCGTACCTACCTCAAGGACTTCGGTCAAAACAAATGCTGTCCAGGGCGACACGCCGGACTTCTTGCCACGTCACCGCGGTGCTCCCGCAGGTCGGACGCGAGTGGGAGCGCGAGCGGGAGACGGTGCGGTCGTGGGGCCGCGGGACGGTCGCCAGGCCGGCCTTAGCGCATTCTCCGGGCCCTCGTCCCCAAAAGTTTCCGATCCTGGACGGTACCGCGCAATCTCTGTCCACCATCGCATGCCCTTCAGTACTTTGATCGGTCGGCTGCGGCGATCGGGGGGCAACATGACGGCAGCACACGCACCGGACACATCCGGGTCATCGGGCTCATCGGGCTCATCGGACTTACCGGATTCATGGGATTCGTCGGGCTTACCCGGCGACGGGGGGCTCGACGACCGGGTGCCGTTCCTGGCCCGGCTGGAGAGCGAGGACCGCTCGGCGCTGCTCGGTCTCGGGCACGAGCTCTCGTACGCGCCCCGGATGGTGCTCCTGCACCAGAGCGAGCCGTCCTCGCACGTCCTGTTCGTCACGCACGGCTGGACGAAGGTGACCGCGGCCGCCTCCAACGGCTACGAGGCGCTGCTCGCGCTGCGCGGCCCCGGCGACATCATCGGGGAGTCCGCGGCGCTCACCGGGCGCCCGCGGTCGGCCACCGTGACGGCCCTGGAGCCGGTCCGTACGGTCGCCGTCGAACGCGGCCGCTTCACCGAGTTCCTCGCCCGCTCCCCCGCCGTCTCCTTCGCCCTCCTCGGCCTCACCTCTGATCGCACCCGGGCGGCCGATCGGCGCCGCCTGGAATTCGCCTCCCTCAGCGTGCGGGAGCGCTTCGCGATCCTGCTGCTGGACCTCGCCCGCACCCACGGGCGCCGCACCGACCAGGGCATCGAACTCTCCGTCCCCCTGAGCAAACAGGAACTCGCCGGGTCGGTGGGGGCCTCCCGGGAAATGGTCCAACGGCTGCTGAAGGACCTGCGGGAACGGGGGGTCGTGATGACGGGGCGCCGGGCGCTGGTGATCGTGCGGCCGGATGTGCTGCGGCAGATTGCGCGGGGGTGAGGTGGGGCTGGGCGGGCGGGCCGCTGCGGGCGGGTGGGGGTCGGGTCCGGTGGATCACTGCGGGCCGGTGGGGGCTGGTCGCGCAGTTCCCCGCGCCCCTAAAAGCCACGGCGTGTCCGGCGTTCGAAGTCGTAGGCCGTACGCCACCCACCCCGGCCCGCGTTTTCAGCCTGTCCGGCGTTTGAGGACGAGGCCGTTCAGGCCGAAGCCGGGGCCGGGTCGAAGGGGCGGAGCCCCCTGGGGATGGGGCGGGTAGGGGCGGCGAGGGACCGGCGGTTCTGTGCACGCCGTCACACTCCGACTGCGTCATCCGCCCTCACGCCACCACAACCCCGCCCGCCACTCTTCTGCCACTGCCGCACCACCAGCGAAAGGCGACCATGACCGACCCCGTGAGCCGGACGATCCTGTTGCTCGACATCGAGAAGTACAGCGACCGGGACGACATCGAGCAGGCGTACCTGCGGCGCATGCTGTACGACGTCGCCGACCGCACCCTGGAGCGCGCCGGCATCGACGAACGCCTGCGCCTGCGCGCCGACCGGGGCGACTCCGTGATGGAGCTGATCGACGCCAACGCCTCCGTCACCGCACTGCTGCGCGCCCTGCTCACCGAGGTCCCCACCCAGCTGCACACGGTCAACCGGATGGCGTCCAGCTCCGCGCAGATCCGGCTGCGCGGCGTCGTCGCCACGGGCTACGTCGCCGTGGACGAGCACGACGGCTGGGTCGGCTCCGACCTCAACCACGCCTGCCGCCTCCTCGACGCCCAGCTGCTGCGCGCGGCCCTGCGGGAGCGGAGAGACGACTTCGCCCTGTGCGTCTCGGAGAGCGTGCACACGGGGATCGTGCGGCACGGCCACGCGGGCATCCCCGCGGAGGACTTCCACGCGGTGACCGTGGACAGCAAGAACGGCCCGCTGCGCGCCTGGCTGCACGGCCCGGTGCCGGGGGGCGGCGACGACCACAGTGAGAAGGGGGGAACCTCGGTGCCGGGCGCCAGCTCGGGGGAGCGTCCGGCACCGAGGCGGGACCAGCCAGGGGCCCAGGAGTCCGGGCTCCAGGCCCCCGAGGCCCGCGCTCCCCAGCCCTCCGCCCCTCCCACGGGCGCCGTCTTCCACTTCGACGGAGGCGCCCCCACCTTCGGCGGCAGCCTGGTCGGCGGCGACCAGCACGGCGTGTCCGGCGGCCAGGTCACCGGAGACGTCCACCTCGGCGGGTCCGGGGGTGAGTCGGCGTGACGGTGGCTCCACCCACGGCGCCGGCCCCCGACGACGTACCCCCGAAGGACGTACACCCGGTCCCCGAACCGGACACCAGGCGCCAGGACGAAGAGGGGGAAGGAGAGGGGGAACGGGAGCGGACGCAGGAGGCGCGCGCGGCTCAGCGCGAGCTCTTCGCGCACACCCCGGGATTCATCCTCGGCTCGGCCGCGTCCTTCGGCGGGAGCCTGGTCGGCGGCGCCCAGCACGGCGTGTCCGGCGGCGAGGTCGCCGGTGACGTGTTCATGGGCGGCAAGACGGAGATCCACCACCACGGCCCGGCGGCTTCGGCTGCGTACGCCTCCGGAGAGATCCCGCGGCGCCACCTCGAAGACCTGGACGCCGTCTTCGTCGAGAGCCCCGCCTTCGCCGCCGCCCTGGACCGGCTCCGCGAAGAACGCGTCCTCGTCCTCGCCGGAGCCCACGCCACCGGCCGCCACGCCGCCGCGCTGATGCTCCTGCACCGTCTGGGCGTGCCCGTCGTGCACGCCCTCTCGCCGGAGACGAGCCCGGCGACCCTGAGCGCCCCGCTCACCGCGCCCGGCGGGCACGTCCTGCGCGATCTGCCGCTGAGCCGCAACCGGCCGCTGCGCGACACCCATCTCTACGCGGCCCGCGACCAGCTGAAGAAGGTCGACGGGTATCTGGTGGTGACCGTCGAGAACTCGCCCTTCCTGCTGGGCGTCACCGCTTCCGTCTGGCGGCCGCCGGAGGCGTCGGCCGTCGTCCGCGCGTATGTGAGCAAGCACCGCGCGCAGGACACCGACCGCCTCCTCGCCCTCGCCCCGGTGCGGGACTTCCTCGCCCGGGGGCACCATCAGCCCGCCGAGGCGGCCGAGTTCGCGAAGGAGGTGGCGGGTTACGACGGTGGCGAGGCTGCTGCGGCCCGGCTCGCGGAGTTCGGGCAGGCGGCCGTGGAGCAGCAGTGCCGGGAGTGGCTGAGCGACCCCGAGTCCACGCTGCGCGACAAGGCCTTCCTCATCTCGCTCGCCGTCTTCGACCGGTCGCCGTACGTCCTCGCCGCCGAGCTCGCGGACAAGCTGTTCGTGCACTTCCAGCGCCTGCAGCACCCCGAAGAGCCGCCGGAGATCCCGGTGTTCGGGCTCGCCGCCGAGACCCGGCTCGCGCGGGCCCGCGCCGAGGGGGAAGTGCGGAACGAGGCGACCGAATGGGGCCCGGTGCCGCAGTTCACCGCGTTCTTCCGGAAGGAGAACACTCCGCGCGCCCTGCTCACGGAGGTGTGGACGGGCCATCCCTCCGCCCGGCCCGCGCTGATCGCCTGGCTGAAGGAGCTGGCGCGCGACGGGCGTCCCGTCGTACGGACCCGGGCCGCCGCGGCCACCGCCATGCTCGCGCTCGCCGATCTGCCCTCCGCGGTCGCGCTGCTGATCGACGGCTGGGCGGTGTCGAAGACCTTCGGCCCCCGCGTCACCGCCGCGAACACCCTCACGCTCGCCCAGCTCCTCGACGCGCCCGTCGTCCTGCGCCTGCTCACCCAGTGGTGCACGGACACCCACTGGGGTCGCCGCTGGACCGCGATCCGCGCCTTCGGACTGCTCACGCCGTTGCGGCCGGAACTCGTGGGCCCGGCTCTCAGCGCGCTCGCGGCGCGGGCCCGCGCCGACAACAGCAGCCCGGCCGAGGCGGCCAACCTGATCGAGTCCACGGCCCTGCTGCTCTCCGTGGGCCTCAGGCGCGGCGAGATGCTCTCCGAGCTGGTGCGGCTGCTCCACCACGACACCCCCGCGGTCCGCGCGCTGGCGCTGGGTGCCTTCGTACTGGCGAGCGACAACGCCGAGGAGGGCGCGCTCGTCGAGTGGTACGCCGACACCGGTATGTACGAGGCGGACTCGGCCCGTGACCTCGCCACACTCTGGCGCACCGCCCTCGGCGACCGCGCCCACACCCGGGGCGCCCTGAACGCCCTGCACACCTGGGTGTACGTGGCCGAGCGCCGCCCGGACGCGGCCCAGGCCCTGGAGCTGCTGCTGCCCGCACTGGTCGTCACGGCGGACGACCACAAACGCCTCGGCCACGAACTGCGCGCCCTGCGCGGCCGGGACGGCGGCCCGCGCCCGCCGCTCGCCGACCGCCTGCTCGCCGCGCTGCGTCCCACCGTCCCGACACCCTGACACAGAGTTACGAGGAGTTGACCCATGGCGGAATTCCGCCGCCCGCCGGAGTGGCAGCAACAGGCCGACCGGCACACCATGCTGATCGACCCGGTGCTCACCGTGCGGCCGATCTCCCGTTTCGACTACACGGCCCGGCGGCCGGTCTCCGCGATCGACCACGCGCTGGTGTTCGCCACCGTGGGCGGCGCCTACGACGCGTACATGCCCCCGCACCGGCCGAGCCGCACGGACGCCGCGACCCGCCGCTACACCTCGGTCTACGAGGTCGACATGGGCAGCCACCCGGTCCAGCTGGAACTCGAACTGCCCAGCGACGACGACGCGTTCTCGTTCAGCGCGACCGCCGATCTGACCTGGCGCGTCTCGGACCCGATCGCGTACGTGGCCGGCGGCGAACGCGATGTGCCCACGCGGCTGGCCCGTGAAATCCACCAGTTCGCGCGGCCGGTCAGCCGCCGGTTCTCCATCGAGGACAGCCGGGAGGCCGAGGCCGAGGTCCAGTACGCGATCGAGAGCGGCGTCTTCGCCGACGGCATCGGGCTCACGGTCACATGCGCGGTGCGGCTACGCCTGGACGACGACGCGATCGCGCACAGACGGCGCAAACGGGCGCTGCGCTACGAGGCCGACATGCTCGACCCCGAGCACGAGTACCGGCTGCGCCAGGCGCAGCAGCTGCACGAGCTGGAGGTGCTGCGCCAGCACCAGTCCCAGGAGCTGATGGCCCAGAAGATCGCCTTCTACCAGTACCACCTGCAACACGGGGGCGTCGCCCAGTGGGCCTTCCACCTCGCCGCGCACCCCGAGGACACCCGGATGGTCATCAACGCCCTCCAGAAGGACCAGCTCTCCGCCATCGAGAGCCAGCTGGAGCTGATCGCCGGAGACACCCTGGAGGACTACCAGAAGGCCGAGTCGGCCCGCTCCACCCTGCGCGTCGTCAAGGAACTGAACAGCCGCCAGGAGCCTCCGCCGCAGCCGCCGGTTCCCGGCCGACCGGCGCCGCCGCCCGGGGGCGTACAACAGCCGCCGTACGATCCCTCGCAGCCGTACGCCGCCTCACAGCCGTACGACCCCTCGCAGCCGTACGGGGCCGCCGCCCAGCCCTATGGCGGCGCTCCGGCCCCCGGAGGGTTACCGGGCGCCCCCTACACCCCGCCGGGGCCGCCCGTGTCCCATCAGCCCTACGTCCCGCCCGCGCCCGGAACCGTGCCGCCGGGGCCCTACCAGGCCGAGCCCCCGGCCCCACCCGCGCCCGCCGCCGGCAGCCCCTACGACCAGGCCCCGCCGCCCCCGGCCGTGGCTCCCACGCCCGTCATTCCGCCCGCGCCCTCCGCGTATCCGCCGCCCTCTCCCCCGCCCCCGGCTCCGGAGTCCCCCGGGGCGGGACCGGAGTGACCACCACCGCTCCCGGCACCAGAACCGCCGAACGGCTGCTGGAGGAGCTGCGGGACGAGATCGCCCGGGCCGACAGCAAGGCGTCCGTGCTCGTGGCGGCGCTCGGGATGACGGCGGGGGTGTTCAGCGGGCTGCTGGCCGGACGGAACTGGTCACCGAGCTCGCTCTCCCCGCCCGGTACGGCCGTCTGGTGGACCGGCGCCCTGGCCCTCGCCTTCGCCCTGTTCGCGCTGCTGCTCGCGGTGCTCCCCCGGTACCGCGCCGGCTCATGGGCCCCGGGCCGGCCCCTCTGCTTCTTCGGCGACATCCAACAAGCCGTACGTGAAGGTCAGTTGGCGACCGCTCTCGCCGACACCGACCGCGACCCCGCCGCCGGACTCACCGCGGCGCTCACCGAGACCAGCCGTATCGCCGCCCGCAAGCACCAGTGGATCCGCACCGGTCTGATCGCCTTCTGCGCGGGCACGGTGCTGCTTCCCGCCGGGCTGCTCATCGGCTGACGTCCCCATCCTGAAGGAGCCCCACCTTGTCCTACCCACCAGACCCGGCCGCCCCCGAGCCCGGCCCCGTCTACCCGGACCTCCCGTACCCGGGCACACCCGCGCCCCCGCCACCGTACCCCGGGGCCGCCACTCCCCCGCCCCCGTACCCCGGGGCAGCCACTCCCCCGCCCCCGTACCCCGGGGCAGCCACTCCGCCCCTGTACCCGGAGGCCCCCGCGCCCCCGTCCTCTCCGGGCGGCGCACCCCAGTACCCGGGGGCCGGGGCCGCACCGTCGTACCCCGCGGCGCCGCCCGCCCATCCGGGGGCCACGCCCACGTACCCGAGCGGCCCGCAGCCCCCCACCGCCACCGCACCGCCGTACATCCCGCCGCAGACGCCCCCCATGCAAACGCCCCCCGCCGCCTCACACACGGCACCGCCAGTACCTCCAGCACCGCCGGAGGCACCCGCACCCGACGACCTCGACTACCGGCACGCGGGCTCCCGCGTCCACGTGGCCGCGCACCAGCGCGGTGCCGACGCCACCGCGATCGGGCAGCTGGCGGTCCAGGTGCCGGGCTTCCTGGTGAGCCTCGCCGTGGTTGCCTCCTTCGCCGTGGGAATCCTCGGCACGGCCATGGGCTGGCTGGTCATCCTCGCCTGGCTGGCCTCCGGGGCGCTCGTCTTCCACCGGCCCACCGAGCTGGCCTTCGCCCGGCACGTGATGAAGCTCAGGGTGCCGCTCGCCCAGGAGCGGGCCCGTCTGGAGCCGATCTGGCGCGAGGTCACCGCCCGCGCGGGCGTCGAGGCACACACGTACGAGCTGATGGTGGAGAACAGCACGGACCTGAACGCCGTGGCGGCCGCCGGCCATGTCGTCGGCGTCACGACGTACGCGCTGAACGAGATCCCCAGCAGCAACCTCGCCGCCGTACTCGCCCATGAACTCGGGCACCACACCGGCGGTCACGCCTGGACGGGCCTGCTCGGCTACTGGTACTCGCTGCCCGGCCGGATCGCCTGGGCCTTCATGCGGGGCATCGCCCGGATCGCGATCCGGGTCGCGAGCGTCTTCTCACTCGCCGCGACCGGGATGGTCTACCTCTTCATCGGGATATTCGTGATCGGCGGGTTCGTCGCCGCCTGGTACATCACCGTGCCGCTCGTCGTCGCCCCCTACCTGCTCGCCTACGTGGGTCGCCAGGGCGAGCTGCGTGCCGACCGGCAGGCGGCCGACCTCGGCTTCGCACCCCAGCTGGCGCAGGTCCTGTACCACTTCCAAGCCCAGGAGGACGCCGTGAAGGCGCAGGCCGCAGCGCAGGGAAGGCAGCTCAAGGAACCGGGCGGCCTGGCCAAGCTGCTGACCACCCACCCGGACAACTACACCCGGCTCCAGGCCCTGGAGCCCTACCTCCAGCTCAGCCGCTGACCCCTGACAACGCCGAAGGGCGGCCACCCCGTACGAAACGGAGTGGCCGCCCTTCAGTACTTCAGACGTACGCCTTACTGGTTGTACGGACCGTAGTCGTAGTCCTCCAGCGGAACGGCCTGGCCGGAGCCGGTGCCGAACGGCGAGTAGTCGATGTCGTCGTAGCCGACGGCCGAGTACATCGCGGCCTTGGCCTCTTCGGTCGGCTCGACCCGGATGTTGCGGTAGCGGGACAGACCCGTACCGGCCGGGATGAGCTTACCGATGATGACGTTCTCCTTGAGGCCGATCAGGGAGTCGGACTTGGCGTTGATCGCCGCGTCCGTCAGAACCCTGGTCGTCTCCTGGAAGGACGCCGCCGACAGCCACGACTCGGTCGCCAGCGAGGCCTTGGTGATACCCATCAGCTGCGGACGGCCGGAGGCCGGGTGGCCGCCTTCCTGGACCACACGACGGTTCTCGGTCTCGAACTTCGAGCGCTCGACCAGCTCGCCGGGCAGCAGCTCCGCGTCGCCCGACTCGATGATCGTCACGCGGCGCAGCATCTGCCGGATGATGATCTCGATGTGCTTGTCGTGGATCGACACACCCTGCGAGTTGTAGACCTTCTGGACCTCGCCGACCAGGTGGACCTGGACGGCACGCTGACCCAGGATGCGCAGCACGTCGTGCGGGTTGGTGGCACCCACGGTGAGCTTCTGGCCCACCTCGACGTGCTCGCCCTCGGACACCAGGAGCCGGGCACGCTTCGAGATCGGGAACGCCGTCTCGTCGCTGCCGTCGTCCGGGGTGACGACGAGCTTCTTGGTCTTCTCGGTCTCCTCGATCCGCACGCGGCCGGAGGCCTCGGAGATCGGGGCGACACCCTTCGGCGTACGAGCCTCGAAGAGCTCGACGACACGGGGCAGACCCTGGGTGATGTCGTCACCGGCCACACCACCGGTGTGGAAGGTACGCATCGTCAGCTGGGTACCGGGCTCACCGATGGACTGGGCGGCGATGATGCCGACCGCCTCACCGATGTCGACCAGCTTGCCGGTGGCCAGCGAACGGCCGTAGCACATGGCGCAGGTGCCGACGGCGGACTCGCAGGTCAGGACCGAACGGGTCTTGACCTCCTCGATGCCGTGCTTGACCAGCTCGTCGATGAGGACGTCGCCGAGGTCGGTGTTGGCCGGGGCCAGCACCCTGCCGTCGACGGTGATGTCCTCGGCCAGCGCACGTGCGTACACGCTGGTCTCGACGTTCTCCGCCTTGCGCAGGACACCGTCCGCGCCGCGCTCCGCGATGTGCAGCTTGAGGCCACGGTCGGTGCCGCAGTCCTCCTCGCGGATGATGACGTCCTGGGAGACGTCGACCAGACGACGGGTGAGGTAACCCGAGTCGGCGGTACGCAGAGCCGTGTCCGCCAGACCCTTACGAGCACCGTGCGTCGAGATGAAGTACTCCAGCACCGACAGGCCCTCACGGAAGGAGGCCTTGATCGGACGCGGGATCGTCTCGTTCTTGGCGTTCGACACCAGACCACGCATACCGGCGATCTGACGCATCTGCATCATGTTTCCTCGGGCACCCGAGTCAACCATCATGAAGATGGGGTTCGTCTTCGGGAAGTTCGCGTTCATCGCCTCGGCAACCTCGTTGGTCGCCTTGGTCCAGATCGCGATGAGCTCCTGAGTGCGCTCTTCCTTGGTGATCAGACCGCGCTCGTACTGCTTCTGGACCTTCTCGTCCTGCGCCTCGTAGCCCTTGACGATCTCCTTCTTCGCCTCGGGAACGACGACGTCGGAGATGGCCACGGTGACGCCGGAACGGGTCGCCCAGTAGAAGCCCGCCGCCTTCAGGTTGTCGAGCGTCGCCGCCACGATGACCTTGGGGTAGCGCTCGGCCAGGTCGTTGACGATCTCGGAGAGCTGCTTCTTGCCCACCGAGTAGTCGACGAACGGGTAGTCCTCGGGCAGCAGCTCGTTGAAGAGCGCACGGCCCAGGGTCGTACGGAGGCGGAAGGTGTCACCCTGCTGCCACTCGGGCTCGCCCTCCTCCTGCGCCGGCGGGGTCCAGCCGCGCGGCGGGATGGTGCCCACCGGGAAGCGGATGTCGACGGCCGACTGGAGCGCGAGCTCCCCGGCGTCGAACGCCATCGTCGCCTCGGCGGTCGAGCCGAAGGCACGGCCCTCGCCCTTGACGTCGCGCAGCTCGCCGTCCGTGGTCAGGAAGAACAGACCGAGGACCATGTCCTGGGTCGGCATCGTGACCGGGCGGCCGTCGGCGGGCTTGAGGATGTTGTTCGAGGACAGCATCAGGATGCGGGCCTCGGCCTGCGCCTCCGCGGAGAGCGGCAGGTGGACGGCCATCTGGTCACCGTCGAAGTCCGCGTTGAACGCGGTGCAGACGAGCGGGTGGATCTGGATGGCCTTGCCCTCGACCAGCTGCGGCTCGAAGGCCTGGATGCCGAGGCGGTGCAGCGTGGGCGCACGGTTCAGCAGAACCGGGTGCTCGGCGATGACCTCTTCCAGGACGTCGTACACGACCGTGCGGCCGCGCTCGACCATCCGCTTGGCGCTCTTGATGTTCTGCGCGTGGTTCAGGTCGACCAGGCGCTTCATCACGAACGGCTTGAAGAGCTCCAGCGCCATGGCCTTGGGCAGACCACACTGGTGCAGCTTCAGCTGCGGACCGACGACGATCACGGAACGCGCGGAGTAGTCCACACGCTTGCCGAGCAGGTTCTGACGGAATCGACCCTGCTTACCCTTCAGCATGTCGCTGAGGGACTTCAGCGGACGGTTGCCGGGGCCCGTGACCGGGCGACCACGACGGCCGTTGTCGAAGAGCGCGTCGACGGCCTCCTGAAGCATGCGCTTCTCGTTGTTCACGATGATCTCGGGGGCACCGAGGTCAAGGAGTCGCTTCAGACGGTTGTTGCGGTTGATCACGCGGCGGTACAGGTCGTTCAGGTCGGAGGTCGCGAAGCGGCCACCGTCCAGCTGCACCATCGGACGCAGGTCCGGCGGGATGACCGGCACGCAGTCGAGCACCATGCCCTTGGGGCTGTTGCTGGTCTGCAGGAACGCGGAGACGACCTTGAGGCGCTTGAGCGCACGGGTCTTCTTCTGGCCCTTGCCGGTGCGGATGATCTCGCGAAGGCGCTCGGCCTCCTCGTCGAGGTCGAAGGACTCCAGGCGCTTCTGCAGCGCCGCGGCACCCATCGAACCGTCGAAGTACGTGCCGAAGCGGTCACGCAGCTCGCGGTAGAGGAGCTCGTCGCCCTCAAGGTCCTGGACCTTCAGGTTCTTGAAGCGGGTCCACACCTCGTCGAGACGGTCGATCTCGCGCTGCGAACGGTCACGCAGCTGCTTCATCTCACGCTCGGCACCCTCGCGCACCTTGCGGCGCACGTCGGCCTTGGCACCCTCGGCCTCGAGCTCGGCCAGGTCGGTCTCGAGCTTCTTGGCGCGGGCCTCGAGGTCGGCGTCGCGACGGTTCTCGATCTGCTGACGCTCGACGGAGACATGCGCCTCCAGCGAGGGCAGGTCGCGGGTGCGGCGCTCCTCGTCGACGAACGTGATCATGTACGCCGCGAAGTAGATGACCTTCTCGAGGTCCTTCGGGGCGAGGTCGAGCAGGTAGCCCAGACGCGACGGAACGCCCTTGAAGTACCAGATGTGGGTGACGGGAGCGGCCAGCTCGATGTGGCCCATCCGCTCGCGACGCACCTTGGCGCGAGTGACCTCGACGCCGCAGCGCTCACAGATGATGCCCTTGAAGCGGACACGCTTGTACTTACCGCAGTAGCACTCCCAGTCCCGGGTCGGACCGAAGATCTTCTCGCAGAAGAGTCCGTCCTTTTCGGGCTTGAGGGTGCGGTAGTTGATGGTCTCGGGCTTCTTGACCTCGCCGTGGCTCCACTGACGGATGTCGTCAGCGGTGGCCAGACCGATCCGGAGCTCATCGAAGAAGTTGACGTCGAGCACTATGCGTCAATCCCTCTCAGGGTTGTAAGTCTTGGGGTCTGAAACGGGGGTCCTGGGGCCGGCAGGCCTTTGTCACCTTTTCCACAGGTGGTCAAAGGCCCGCCGAACTCCCGTCAGACCTCTTCGACGCTGCTCGGCTCGCGCCGGGACAGGTCGATGCCGAGCTCCTCCGCCGCGCGGAAGACGTCCTCGTCGGTGTCACGCATTTCGATGGACATACCGTCGCTGGACAGCACCTCCACGTTGAGGCAGAGAGACTGCATCTCCTTGATGAGCACCTTGAAGGACTCGGGGATGCCGGGCTCGGGGATGTTCTCGCCCTTGACGATGGCCTCGTAGACCTTCACGCGGCCGGTCACGTCGTCGGACTTGATGGTCAGCAGCTCCTGGAGGGCGTAAGCGGCGCCGTACGCCTCCAGCGCCCACACCTCCATCTCACCGAAGCGCTGGCCACCGAACTGAGCCTTACCACCCAGCGGCTGCTGGGTGATCATCGAGTACGGACCGGTCGAGCGGGCGTGCAGCTTGTCGTCGACCAGGTGGTGGAGCTTGAGGATGTACATGTAGCCGACCGAGATCGGCTCCGGGAACGGCTCGCCAGAGCGGCCGTCGAACAGCGGCGCCTTGCCGGACGGAAGCACCATGCGCTCGCCGTCGCGGTTCGGGATCGTGTGGTTCAGCAGACCGGCCAGCTCGTCCTCACGCGCACCGTCGAACACGGGGGTGGCGACGTTGGTGCCGGGGGCGACCACATCGGCCTCGATGGCCTGCAGGCGCTGCGCCCAGTCGTCCGCGAGACCGGAGACGTCCCAGCCGCGGCTGGCGAGCCAGCCGAGGTGGATCTCCAGCACCTGTCCCGGGTTCATTCGGGACGGGACACCGAGCGGGTTGAGGATGATGTCGACCGGGGTGCCGTCCTCCAGGAACGGCATGTCCTCGATCGGCAGGATCTTGGAGATGACACCCTTGTTGCCGTGACGGCCGGCGAGCTTGTCACCGTCCGTGATCTTGCGCTTCTGCGCCACGTAGACACGAACCAGCTGGTTCACGCCCGGCGGCAGCTCGTCGCCCTCTTCACGGTCGAAGACGCGGACGCCGATGACCTTGCCGATCTCGCCGTGCGGCACCTTCAGCGAGGTGTCGCGCACCTCGCGCGCCTTCTCACCGAAGATCGCGCGGAGCAGGCGCTCCTCCGGGGTCAGCTCGGTCTCACCCTTGGGCGTGACCTTGCCGACCAGGATGTCGCCGGCGACGACCTCGGCACCGATGCGGATGATGCCGCGCTCGTCGAGGTCGGCGAGGACCTCCTCGGAGACGTTCGGGATGTCCCGGGTGATCTCCTCGGGGCCGAGCTTGGTGTCACGGGCGTCGACCTCGTGCTCCTCGATGTGGATCGAGGAGAGGACGTCGTCCTGCACGAGGCGCTGCGACAGGATGATCGCGTCCTCGTAGTTGTGACCCTCCCACGGCATGAACGCCACGAGCAGGTTCTTGCCGAGCGCCATCTCGCCGTTCTCGGTCGCCGGGCCGTCGGCCAGAACCTGACCGGCGACGACCCGGGCGCCCTCGTCCACGACAACCTTCTGGTTGACGGAGGTGCCCTGGTTCGAGCGGGAGAACTTGTGCAGGCGGTACGTGGTGTACGTGCCGTCGTCGTTGGCGGTGGTGACGTAGTCCGCGGAGACCTCCTGGACCACACCGTCCTTCTCCGACTTCAGTACGTCACCGGCGTCGACCGCACAGCGGTACTCCATGCCGGTGCCGACCAGCGGCGCCTCGGACTTGATGAGCGGCACGGCCTGACGCATCATGTTCGCGCCCATGAGGGCACGGTTGGCGTCGTCGTGCTCGAGGAACGGGATCATGGCGGTCGCGACCGACACCATCTGGCGCGGCGAGACGTCCATGTAGTCGACGTCCTCACCGGGGACGTAGTCGACCTCTCCACCACGACGGCGGACCAGGACGCGGGACTCCTCGAAGCGGAGCTCGTCCGTCAGCGGCGCGTTGGCCTGCGCGATGACGAATCGGTCCTCTTCGTCGGCCGTGAGGTAGTCGACCTCGTCGGTGACGACACCGCCGGTGACCTTGCGGTACGGCGTCTCGACGAAACCGAACGCGTTGACGCGGCCGTAGGAGGCGAGCGAGCCGATCAGACCGATGTTCGGGCCTTCAGGGGTCTCGATCGGGCACATGCGGCCGTAGTGCGAGGGGTGCACGTCACGGACCTCGAAGCCGGCCCGCTCACGGGAGAGACCACCCGGGCCAAGAGCCGACAGACGGCGCTTGTGGGTGAGACCCGACAGCGGGTTGTTCTGGTCCATGAACTGCGACAGCTGGCTGGTGCCGAAGAACTCCTTGATGGAGGCGACGACCGGCCGGATGTTGATCAGGGTCTGCGGCGTGATCGCCTCGACGTCCTGAGTCGTCATGCGCTCGCGGACGACGCGCTCCATACGAGCCAGACCCGTGCGGACCTGGTTCTGGATGAGCTCGCCGACGTTGCGCAGACGACGGTTGCCGAAGTGGTCGATGTCGTCCGTCTCGACGACGATCTGCGTGCCGTTGTCACCGACGGTCTCGGTCTCACCGGCGTGCAGCTTCACCAGGTACTTGATCGTCGAGATGATGTCCTCGACGGTCAGGATCCCGGCGTCCAGCGGGGCCTCGCCGCCCAGCTTCTTGTTGACCTTGTAGCGGCCGACCTTCGCGAGGTCGTAGCGCTTCGGGTTGAAGTAGAGGTTCTCAAGAAGCGTCTGCGCGGCCTCGCGGGTCGGGGGCTCGCCCGGACGCAGCTTGCGGTAGATGTCGAGCAGCGCGTCGTCCTGGCCCTGGGTGTGGTCCTTCTCCAGGGTGGCGCGCATGGACTCGTACTCGCCGAACTCCTCGAGGATCTGCTCGGTCGTCCAACCGAGAGCCTTCAGGAGAACGGTGACGGACTGCTTGCGCTTGCGGTCGATGCGGACACCGACCATGTCGCGCTTGTCGATCTCCATCTCCAGCCAGGCACCCCGGGACGGGATGACCTTCGCGGAGAAGATGTCCTTGTCGGACGTCTTGTCGATCGAGGAGTCGAAGTAGACGCCCGGCGAGCGGACCAGCTGCGACACCACGACACGCTCGGTGCCGTTGATGACGAAGGTGCCCTTGTTGGTCATGAGCGGGAAGTCGCCCATGAAGACCGTCTGGGACTTGATCTCGCCGGTCTCATTGTTGGTGAACTCGGCAGTGACGAAGAGCGGGGCCGCGTACGTGAAGTCGCGGTCCTTGCACTCGTCGATGGAGTTCTTCGGGGGCTCGAAGCGGTGGTCCCGGAACGTCAGGGACATCGACCCGGAGAAGTCCTCGATCGGGGAGATCTCCTCGAAGATCTCCTCCAGACCGGACTTCGTGGGGACGTCCTGTCCGTTGTCCAGAGCCGCCTCGACACGAGCCTTCCACGCGTCGTTGCCGAGCAGCCAGTCGAAGCTCTCGGTTTGCAGCGCAAGAAGGTTCGGAACCTCGAGGGGCTCCTTGATCTTTGCAAAGGAGATGCGCAGCGGGGCGGTGCTGGCGCCGTTGTTCGTATTCGCGGTCGAGGCAGTGCGCGAGGCGGCCAAGAGGGGGTCCTTCCGAGGGCTCGGACTCACTACGCGCGTACCGGCCCCCCACTGTGGGCACAGAGACAGTCCGTTCCCGATTCAGCCAAAAGGCCAGGTCAGGGATGATCTAGTCATCGGTGCTCACGCGAGGGCATGCCCCTGGTGACGGGCAGGAGGCAGCTAACAGGCAGCGCAAAGGGTCAGTGTAGCCACTAGGCCCACTGATGTCCAGTCCCGGTTTTTTGAGACCATCGTTGTTCTCAACACCTGCGGCAAGCCACGCCCTCAATGCACATCGATACTGCCCTCTTCGCCACCGATCCATGCCTCGGATCCGGATCGTTGTGACGACGCGTCCTGAGAATTGCGCGCTGCGTGCGGTTCGTCAAGGCCCCCCATGCCCTAAGCAAGTGCCGCGATCGTCACGTGCAACCTGTCTTGCAGCCCGTCTTGCAGCCCGTCACGGGCTCGGCCGGAGGCACAACGAAGATCACCATACTCGTCGCCACCGACAGTGCAAGGCAGCCGCCGCCGGACCCCCAGGAACCCCGAAGAGCGACCACCCAGATGGGTGATCGCTCTTCGGTGCGTCAGCGTTACAGGTCCACTAGTGGCCCTGTATCAGCTCGCGAGGGGCCCTCAGCGGGCCCGTGGGACTACTTGACCTCGACGGAGGCGCCGGCGCCCTTGAGGGACTCGGCAGCCTTCTCGGCGGCCTCCTTGGCGACCTTCTCGAGAACGGGCTTCGGGGCGCCGTCCACGAGGTCCTTGGCCTCCTTCAGACCCAGGGAGGTCAGCTCACGCACGACCTTGATGACCTGGATCTTCTTCTCGCCGGCACCCGTGAGGATGACGTCGAACTCGTCCTGCTCCTCGACGGCCTCGGCAGCGGCGGCGGGGCCGGCCGGACCGGCAACGGCGACCGCGGCGGCGGCGGTGACGTCGAACTTCTCCTCGAACGCCTTCACGAACTCGGAGAGCTCGATGAGGGTCATGTCCTCGAACTGCGCGAGCAGGTCTTCCTGGCTGAGCTTCGCCATGATGGGCGATCCTTCCACTTATTCGGCTGGTGCCGGATGTACATGTGAGGCGGGCGTACTTTCGGCCCGCTGCGACCACTGCCTAGACGGAACTGCTTAGGCGGCGATCAATGCGCGAGCCGAATTACTCGGCACCGCCCTGCTCGGCCTGCTTGGCACGAAGAGCGTCCACGGTGCGGACGAGCTTCGAGGGGAGCGCCTGGAAGAGCTGGGCAGCCTGAGTCTGCTTGCCCTTGAAGGCACCCGCCAGCTTGGCGAGCAGAACCTCGCGGGACTCGAGGTCCGCAAGCTTCTTGATCTCGTCGGCGGACAGCGCCTTGCCGTCAAGGACACCGCCCTTGATGACGAGGTTGGGGTTGTCCTTGGCGAAGTCACGAAGACCCTTCGCGGACACCACCGGGTCACCGGTGATGAACGCGACCGCCGTCGGACCGTTGAACAGGTCGTCGAGCGTGGAGATCCCGGCCTCGTTGGCCGCAATCTTGGTCAGCGTGTTCTTCACCACGGCGTACTGGGCGTCTTCACCGAGCGAACGACGCAGCGTCTTGAGCTGCGCCACGGTGAGACCCCGGTACTCGGTCAGCACAGCGGCGTTCGAGCTGCGGAACTGGTCCGCGAGCTCGGCTACCGCGGCAGCCTTGTCGGGCCTTGCCATAGAGCGTCGGCCTCCTTCCGGGTGATGAGGACCGCTCAGAAGGGGCTGGGCAAAACGAAACGCCCCGGCGCAGGCGCACGGGGCGTAGCTCGACCGGTATGTCCGCAAGCTGGGCAAGCGAACTCCGGGAGCACATCCACGGTCACCTACGCGGGTCGTCCGCAGTTTCAGCGGATCCTTCGGCCGCCCTGCCCTCTCGCGAGCGCAAGGCAACGACCAGCGGTCTTTGGCTTCTGGGGAACAGTACGTGACGCGGTCGCTGTCAAGCAAATCCGCTCGACAGCGCCTCGTCCCGGCAGTCGACGGCGCCTCGGCTCAGCGGCGCACGGCGCCTCGGCTCAGCGGCGGTTCGGTGCCGGATCAGCCCTTCTGGGCGTCCTTCATCAGCTGCGCGAGGTCGACGGTGTCCTTGGCGGGCGGGGCCTTCACCGTCACCGGCTTGTTGTAGTCGAGGAAGACCATGGTCATGTCGAGCGGGCCCTTGTCGGAGGCGGCGCGCACCCGGACCTGCTTGGTGTGGTCGTCCGGCCCGACCCACATGTCCATCGTGAGCTTGTCGGCGCCCAGCTCCTCGTACTGCTTCAGGCTCTTCTCGCGCTTGTCCCGCGTCGCCTTGTCCTTCTTCTTGAGGTCGGCGCGGAGTTCGTCGAGGGTGACCGTGCCGTTGTAGTGGGTGGTCTGCACGCCGTCGATCTTCTCGGTGCCGACCTTCTTCACGTCCTTGGAGCCGGTCAGGTAGGTGGACGCCTGAGACGGGTCCTGGTCGGCCTGGTCGGAGAGCTTGCTCGCGTCGATGCCCGCGGAGCCGTCGGCGCCCTTGGCCATCCCGGAGATGTCGAACTTCATCCAGCTCTTGCCGTCCATCTCCTTGGCGGCGGCCGCGCCCCCGCCCAGGTACATCGCCCCGTCGACGACCCGGATCTCCATCTTGCCGTCGGCGCCCTGGTCGAGAGCGGTCATCTTCATGCTCATGGCCAGCGGCTTCATGCTCATCGACGCCTGGGCCTCGACGCGGCCCGTCTCCGGGACCTTGCCGGTCATCCGGTAGCTGAGCGAGGTGATGGCCTCGCTGTTCTTCGCCGCCTTGGCCACGGCCGCCGCGGGCGTCATCTTCGGCGACTCGTCGCCCTTCGCACAGGCGACGGCGCCCCCTCCGAGGACCAGGGCCGCGAGTGCGGCCCCCGCCGCTCCGTGCCGTACGGAGTCACGCACAGAAAACATCAGGATCCCCCCAGGGAACACATGAGCGATACACAGACTGCGCCAGCAGCGTAGCCCAGGGAGGTTCGAGCGTCTCCTGAATTCTTTTGAGTTTCTTGGTACTCGAGTTTCTTGGTACCTGGACCTCTGGGCACCTGGGCACCCGGTCCTCCAGGCGCCTGGAGCCTCAGCTCGTGGTGCCCGACCCGCTCGAAGTGTCGCCGCTGCCCGGCGTCAGGCCCTGCGTCTTCAGCAGGTCCTTGAAGTCGGCCGTGTCGCTCGCCGGGGGCGCCACGGCGGAGACCTTCACTCCGTAGTCGCTGTAGTACGTCGTGGAGGACATCGTGCCGCTCGACATCTCGCCCTTGGAGACCGCCTTGACGAGCAGGTCCTTGCCGTTGACCCAGATGTCGACGTCCTCCGTCGTGATGCCGGCCTGGGTGAACTGCTTCTTCAGGTCGGCGAGTTGGCTCGCGGTGAGGTGCGAGCTCTTGGCCGCGAGGTCCGAGACGTTGACCGTGCCCGCGTAGTGCGTGGTCTTCTCGCCGCGGACCGTCTCGTCGCCGACCTTCTTCACATCGCCGGAGGCCAGCAGGAGCTTCACCGACTGGTTCGGCGAGTTGTTCTGCATCTGGTCCTTCAGGAACGCGCCGGAACCACCCGCGAGCTTCGCCAGGTCGTCGTACGCGTACTTGATCCAGTGCTTGCCGCCCACCTGCTTGGCGAACGCCTCGCCCATCCTGGCGTAGTAGGCGTCCGACAGATAGCGGGCCTGCATGGAAGTGCTGCCCGTCTTGCGCATCGTCTCGGCCATCGTGCCGCCGGTGTACGTGATCGTCATGTCACCGGTGAGGCCGTTGCCCCAGCCCATGGAGCCGTCCGACTTCATGGACATCAGCGTGCCCAGGCTCATCGTGGACTCGATCCTGGCGGAGTCGGCGCCGTCGGTGGACTTCTCGGCGGACTGCAGGGCCGCTATGGGGCTGACGTGAGTCGTGCCCTGGGCCGCCTTGTCGTCCTTGCCGGAGCCTCCGGAGGAGCCCGAGGAACAGGCGGCCACCCCCGCCAGCGCGCTCACCAGCGCGATCGAAAGGGTCACTCGGCGCACGCGCGTGCTCTTCATTCGTCCCACCCCTATGCGAATCCTGAGAGCTGCACGCTAACGCAGCCCACTGACACACGTATCCAAGAATGGGGACGGGCCCCGCACCTCGAAAGGTTGCGGGGCCCGTGCCAAGAACGCGTATGCGACGCGGTCACCGTGGTGAGCGGAAGGCTCAGACGGCGGCCGGGTCCTCCTCGACGAGGAGGTTGCGGGTGCGGTTCGGGTCGACCGGAACGCCGGGGCCGATCGTGGTGCTGATCGCGGCCTTCTTGATGTAGCGCCCCTTGGCGGCGGACGGCTTCAGACGAAGGATCTCGTCCAGCGCGGCGCCGTAGTTCTCCACCAGCTTGGTCTCGTCGAACGAGGTCTTGCCGATGATGAAGTGCAGGTTCGAGTGCTTGTCGACGCGGAACTCGATCTTGCCGCCCTTGATCTCGGTCACGGCCTTGGCCACGTCCGGGGTCACGGTGCCGGTCTTCGGGTTCGGCATCAGACCACGCGGGCCGAGGACACGGCCCAGACGGCCGACCTTGCCCATGAGGTCCGGGGTGGCGACGACGGCGTCGAAGTCCAGACGGCCCTTCGACACCTCGTCGATGAGCTCGTCGGAGCCGACGATGTCGGCGCCCGCGGCGAGTGCGGCCTCGGCACGGTCACCGGTCGCGAAGACCAGGACCCGGGCGGTCTTACCGGTGCCGTGCGGGAGGTTCACGGTGCCGCGGACCATCTGGTCGGCCTTGCGCGGGTCTACACCCAGGCGGAAGGCGACCTCGACGGTGCCGTCGAACTTGCTCGTGGAGGTCTCCTTGGCGAGACGGACGGCCTCGAGCGGGGCGTAGAGCTTCTCCCGGTCGATCTTGGCGTCCGCAGCGCGGAGAGACTTGCTGCGCTTGCTCACTACTGCTCCTGATGTGTTCTGAGGAGTCGTGGTACGGACCGAGCAGGCCCTGCCACGTGCGACTCACGCCGCATGGTTCCTACGAAGGTGGGTGTCAGCCCTCGACCGTGATGCCCATGGAACGGGCGGTGCCGGCGATGATCTTCGACGCGGCGTCCAGGTCGTTGGCGTTGAGGTCGGGCATCTTCGTGGTGGCGATCTCGCGGACCTGCGCCTGGGTGATCTTGGCGACCTTGGTCTTGTGCGGCTCGCCGGAGCCCTTCTCGACACCCGCGGCCTTGAGGATCATCTTGGCGGCCGGCGGAGTCTTGGTGATGAAGGTGAAGGAGCGGTCTTCGTAGACCGTGATCTCCACCGGGATGACCCAACCGCGCTGCGACTCGGTCGCGGCGTTGTAGGCCTTGCAGAACTCCATGATGTTGACGCCGTGCTGGCCCAGCGCCGGGCCGACCGGCGGAGCCGGGTTGGCCGCGCCGGCCTGGATCTGGAGCTTGATAAGCCCCGTGACCTTCTTCTTCTTGGGAGGCATGTGCTCTCTCCGGGTCCTAGTGAGAGTTTTCAGCTTCCGCCCGGTTCATCCGGATGGAGGCATACCGCACAACGATAACGGGTATCCATGCGCGGCCAAAAACCGAGCAGGTCAGACGGGCTGTGTGAGCCCGTCTGACCTGTTCGGAAGACGTACGTCCAGAAGGTGTTAGTTCTTCTGGATCTGGTCGAACGAAAGCTCGACCGGGGTCTCGCGACCGAAGATCTCCACCAGGCCCTTGACCTTCTTGGAGTCGGCGTTGATCTCGTTGATGGTCGCCTGCAGCGTGGCGAACGGGCCGTCCGTGACGGTGACCGAGTCGCCGACCTCGAAGTCCAGCACCTGGACCTCGACCTTGCGCTGCGGAGCGGGCTTGCCCTCGGCCTCGGCGGCCTCACGGGCGGCCTTCTCCTCGGCCTCCGGGGCGAGCATCTTGACGATCTCGTCCAGCGTCAGCGGGTACGGGTCGTAGGCGTTGCCCACGAAGCCGGTGACACCGGGAGTGTTGCGGACGACACCCCAGGACTCGTTCGTCAGGTCCATGCGGACCAGGACGTAGCCCGGGAGCTTGTTCTGCTTGATCGTCTTGCGCTCGCCGTTCTTGATCTGCGCGACTTCTTCCTGCGGCACCTCGGCCTGGAAGATGAAGTCCTCGACGTTCAGCGAGACTGCGCGCTGCTCGAGGTTGGTCTTCACGCGGTTCTCGTAACCGGCGTACGTGTGGATGACGTACCACTCGCCGGGGAGCGTGCGCAGCTCCTCGCGCAGTGCGGTGACGGGGTCGACGGGCTCGGCCTCTTCTTCGGCCTCTTCCTCGTCGCCTTCCTCGGCGTCTTCAGCGAGGGCCTCGTCGGGAACGTCCTCGTCCTCGACGTCCTCACCGGACTCGTCCTCGACGTGCAGGGCCGCTTCCTCGGCGGGCTCGCCGGCGGCGGCATCGGCAGCCTCGAACTCGTCCACGACGTCCGCGCCCTCGACGATGTCGAGCTCGTCGTCAACGGACTCGACCGACTCGCTGGCATCGTTCAGGTTCGGGTCAGACACGGTGGCTGCTTCTTCCTGGATACATGGGGGTGGAACACGCGAAAGGGGGCGCCGGTGACGGCGCCCTTCGCTCTCGGCTCAGCCGAAGACGTACTTGGCGGCGTGGTTGAGCCCATAGTCAATCACGGTCACCAGGCCAATCATGATGACGACGAAGACAATCACCACTGTGGTGTACGTCGTCAACTGATTGCGAGTCGGCCAGACGACCTTGCGGAGCTCCGCGACGATCTGGCGGTAGAAAGTGGCAAGGCGCTTCAGCGGGCCCTTCTTGGCACGCTTACCGCCCTTGCGGGCCTTCTTCTGAGACTCGGGCGCCTCGGCATCAGGCATGTCGATGGAGCCCACGGCGTCCGTCACTCGTCCTCACCTGATTCCGGGTCGTGGCCGTGCCGCGCCCGGTTGAGCCGCACGGCGGTGCATTGCGGTACGTACATGCGCACACATCCTGGCGAAGGTGTGTGTAGCAGGGCCGGAGGGACTTGAACCCCCAACCGCTGGTTTTGGAGACCAGTGCTCTACCAATTGAGCTACGACCCTTTGTTTCCCCCAACGTACCGCATCCACCCGGATGCTCGGTGTGCATCGGATGAGTGCGACCGCTGAAGGCCAACGAGGTGAGAGTGTACGTGGTCCGGGGCCGGTCGTCGAACAGAAAGTGTCCGTACGGGCTTTGTCCGCCGAAGATCGACCGGCGAGGGGTCCGGATACGGACGGTTGTTCTCTTGTTGTTCAGTCTGTGAAACCCGCGTGCCGGGGGAGTTTCCGGTCTGAAACGATGGGGGCCATGAGCCCTGCAACCCCTCCCACCGAGCGCCGGGTCTCCGCCCGAGTCGGCGCGATCTCCGAGTCCGCCACCCTCGCCGTGGATGCCAAGGCCAAGGCCCTGAAGGCCGCCGGGCGTCCGGTGATCGGCTTCGGCGCCGGTGAGCCCGACTTCCCGACCCCGGACTACATCGTCCAGGCCGCCATCGAGGCGTGCTCCAACCCGAAGTACCACCGCTACACGCCGGCCGGCGGCCTGCCCGAGCTGAAGGCCGCGATCGCCGCGAAGACCCTGCGCGACTCCGGCTACGAGGTGGAGGCCGCCCAGGTCCTGGTCACCAACGGTGGCAAGCAGGCCATCTACGAGGCCTTCGCCGCGATCCTCGACCCGGGCGACGAGGTCATCGTCCCGGCGCCGTACTGGACGACGTACCCGGAGTCGATCCGTCTCGCCGGCGGTGTCCCGGTCGAGGTCGTCGCCGACGAGACCACCGGCTACCGCGTCTCGGTCGAGCAGCTGGAGGCCGCCCGCACCGAGAACACCAAGGTGCTGCTCTTCGTCTCCCCCTCCAACCCGACGGGCGCGGTCTACAGCCGCGAGCAGATCGAGGAGATCGGCCGCTGGGCCGCCGAGAAGGGCCTGTGGGTCCTGACGGACGAGATCTACGAGCACCTGGTCTACGGCGATGCGGAATTCCACTCCCTCCCGGTGGTCGTCCCCGAGCTCGCCGACAAGTGCATCGTCGTGAACGGCGTCGCGAAGACGTACGCCATGACCGGCTGGCGCGTGGGCTGGGTCATCGGCCCGAAGGACGTCGTCAAGGCCGCGACCAACCTCCAGTCGCACGCCACCTCGAACGTGTCCAACGTCGCCCAGGTCGCCGCCCTCGCCGCCGTCTCCGGCGATCTGACGGCCGTCGCCGAGATGCGCGAGGCCTTCGACCGCCGCCGCAAGACCATCGTGCGGATGCTCAACGAGATCGACGGCGTGCTCTGCCCCGAGCCCGAGGGCGCCTTCTACGCGTACCCCTCGGTCAAGGCCCTCGTCGGCAAGGAGATCCGCGGCAAGCGCCCCCAGGACACGGTCGAGCTGGCCGCGCTCATCCTGGAGGAGGCCGAGGTCGCGGTCGTCCCGGGTGAGGCCTTCGGCACCCCGGGGTACCTGCGTCTGTCGTACGCCCTGGGTGACGAGGATCTCGTCGAGGGCGTCAGCCGGATCCAGAAGCTCCTGGCCGAGGCACGGGACTGACGTTTTCGCGCTCCACGCGTGTGTGCGGGCCGTTTCCCTCCGGGGAGGCGGCCCGCTTCTTCGTGCGAGCAAGACCACTAACGGGGAAAGCGCTACCGGCACGGCGGGAACGTACGGCAGGATCCTGGGATGGAGCGCGTACGTGATCTCTCTGAACTGCCGAAAGCCCATCTGCACCTGCACTTCACCGGTTCGATGCGGCCCACCACCGTGCTGGAACTGGCCGACAAGTACGGCGTCCGGCTGCCCGAAGCCCTGACCGACGCCCTGACCAGCGGCGAACCGCCCAGGCTGCGGGCGACCGACGAGCGCGGCTGGTTCCGCTTCCAGCGGCTGTACGACGCGGCGCGGTCCTGCCTCAGAGAGCCCGAGGACATCCAGCGCCTGGTGCGCGAGGCCGCCGAGGAGGACATCAAGGACGGCTCCGGCTGGCTGGAGATCCAGGTCGACCCGACCTCGTACGCGCCCCGGCTGGGCGGGCTCATCCCGGCGCTGGAGATCATCCTGGACGCGGTGGACTCGGCCGTGCGGGAGACCGGGCTCGGGATGCGCGTCCTGGTGGCCGCGAACCGCATGAAGCACCCGCTGGACGCCCGCACCCTGGCCCGGCTCGCCGTGCGCTACGCGGACCGCGGCGTCGTCGGCTTCGGGCTCTCCAACGACGAGCGGCGGGGCATGGCGCGGGACTTCGACCGGGCCTTCGCGATCGCGCGGGACGGCGGGCTGCTGTCCGCGCCGCACGGCGGCGAGCTGACCGGCCCGGCGTCGGTCCGCGACTGCCTGGACGACCTGCACGCCACCCGGATCGGGCACGGTGTGCGCGCCGCCGAGGACCCGCGGCTGCTGAAGCGGCTCGCGGACCGCGGCATCACCTGCGAGGTGTGCCCGGCGTCGAACGTCGCCCTGGGTGTCTACGAAAAGGCCGAGGACGTCCCCCTGCGCACCCTCTTCGAGGCCGGCGTCCCGATGGCCCTCGGCGCCGACGACCCCCTGCTGTTCGGCTCCCGGCTCGCCGCCCAGTACGAGCTGGCACGCCACCACCACGGCTTCACGGACGCGGAACTGGCCGAGCTGGCACGCCAGTCGGTGCGGGCCACGGCGGCCCCCGAGGACGTCAAGGAGAAGCTGCTGTCGGGCATCGACGAGTGGCTGGCCGCCCCGGTCGCCTGAAGTGGGTGAACGGCGGATACGCCTGGAAGCCGATGTCCAGCTCGACATGACGGCCCTGGGACAGCGGCAGGTGCGGGGTGAGGGAGGCGACGAGCACGTCATGCCCCTTGGCGGCCCGCCTCCCACGCGGCCCGAACCCGGCCGCCGCCTCCAGGTACGTGGCGGCCGAGGCGAAGGTGTCCCGGGCCCCGAGGAGGAAGAGAGTCCCCGCGTGTACGGCCGGATGGATCCGGTCCCGCGCGTCGAGGCGGTCCCAGCTCTGCTCCCAACGCGCCACCCGGGCGGCCGCGTGGGTGACCGTGCGCTCCTCGTTCGTGCGCACGGTGAGCGGGGTGCCCTCCCGCAGCCGACGGCGCAGCTCGGGCCAGGCGGAGGCCCGCAGGCCCGGCGACCGGTGGGCGAGGACGAGGTCGACCGGCACCCCGGGCGCGTAGGCCCTGGGGATGCTCCGTCGCAGTGGGACGTACGCGATCGTGTGCCGGGAGAACGCGGCGAACGAGAAGAGCGCGGCGAGCCGGGCGAGTCCGTCATGGTCGCCCACGAGGTAGCCCCAGCCTTCGAAGGGGTCACTGAGCGTGGTGTGCCGCAGCGGCGGACGCGGCTGGACGACCCGGTAGGCGCGCGGGCCGACCCGCGGCGTGAATTCCGTGACGCTCAGCCGCACGGGGAGTGCCGCACGGCCGTGGGGGCTGGTCTCATCGGGCCAGGGTGACCGTCACGAGGGCTCGTCCGCAACGGAGATTCCGCCCAGCAACGTGCGGGCGATCGACGAGGCGAACTCGTCCACGGGCGGCGGCTTGCCCTCCTCCGTCGAGTCGTAGGCGAAGGCGCGCTGGGCGCAGGCGCCCAGCAGGAGCGAGGCCGCCGCGTAGGTGTCGACCCCGGCGCGGACCCGGCCCGCGTCCTGTTCGGCGCGGAGATAGGCGTCGAGGCCCCGGATGGGCATGTGGGGGCCCGATCCCATGGAGCGCATCGACTCCTCGTGCCGGCGCTTGAGTTGCGTTTCCGCGTACAAGGAGGCGGCGATCGGAAAACTCTGCTCGTAGAAGAGGGCCGCCTGGCGGGCGATCCCGGTGAGGTTCTCCAGGAGGGTGCCCCGGCCCGGCTCGGCCGCGAGGCCGGCCAGCAGCGGGGTCAGCTGGGGCAGGCGTTCCTTGAGCACCTTGACGAACAGTTCCTCCTTGCTCGGGAAGTACTTGTAGAGCGCCGCCTCCGAACAGCCCGCGGCCTTGGCGATCTCCTTGGTCGTGGCGCGGGCGAGGCCGACGGTGAGCATGAGCTCGTGCGCCGCGTCGAGGATGCGGATCCGGGCCGGTTTCTGCTGCATGGGCCCCAAGGATTCCATGGTCACCCCTGTTCGGCCTTGACGGGTGGGTGAGTGCTTACCCACCCTAGGAGCAAGCACTGGTGAGTGAATACTCACCCACCAGATCCACCCAGGGGGGATCACGTCATGAAATTCACCGTCTTCGGTGCCACCGGCGGCATCGGCCAGGAGATCGTCCGGCAGGCGCTGGGCTCCGGCCACCAGGTCACGGCCGTCGTACGGGATCCGACGCGGCTGACCGTCACGGGTGCGGGCCTGGAGGTGTTCCGCGCGGACCTCACTGACCCGGAGGCGCTGCGCCCCGCGGTCACGGGCCGGGACGCCGTCCTCTCCGGGCTCGGCGCCCGCACCCGCGGGGACGCCGGGATCGCCACCCGGCTGACCCGTACGGTGCTGGGCGCCATGGAGGCCGAGGGGGTGCGCCGCCTGCTGGTGGTGAGCGCGGGGCCGGTCGGCCCCGACCCCGAGGGCGCGGCGTTCGCCGACCGCGCCGCGCGGGGTCTGGTCTCGCTGATCCTGAAGGACGTCTACGCCGACCTGGCGGCCATGGAGGGCGAACTGGCCCGGAGTGCGACCGACTGGACGGTCGTACGCCCGCCGCGGCTGCAGAACAAGCCGGTGACCGGCTCGTACCGGACGGTCGTCGGGGGCTTCCCGCTCAAGGGCCGGTTCATCGGGCGCGCCGACGTGGCGCACGCCATGCTGGCGATGATCGACGACCCCGGGGCGGTGAAGCAGGGCGTCGGAGTCGCGTACTAGCCAGGACTCCGCCGAGTGACCTGGCGGCGTGCGCGAATCACCCTCCAGAGTTCCACCTCGAACTCTGTCCTGAGCTCAGTCCTGAGCTCTGTCTAGAGCTCTGTCTAGAGCTCCACGCCCACCGTCACCGGCTCGTTGACCAGGGTGATCCCGAAGGCGTCGCGGACGCCGACGACGACCTCGCGGGCCAGCGCGAGGAGGTCCTCGGTGGTGGCCAGGCCCCGGTTGGTGAGGGCCAGGGTGTGCTTGGTGGAGATCCGGGCGGGTCCGGAGCCGTAGCCCTTGGTGAAGCCGGACTTGTCGATCAGCCAGGCCGCGGAGGTCTTGGTGTGGCCCTCGCCCGCCGGGTACGCGGGCGGCACGATCTCGGTGCCCAGCCGCTTCGCCACGCGCGCGTGGAACACGGCGAACTCCTCGTCGGTGAGGATCGGGTTGGTGAAGAACGACCCGGCCGACCAGGTGTCGTGGTCCTCGGGGTCGAGCACCATGCCCTTGCCGGAGCGCAGCTTCAGGACGTTCTCGCGGGCGGCGGCGAGCGGCACCCGGTCACCGGGCTCGACCCCGAGGGAACGTGCCGTCTCGGCGTACTTGATCGGCGCCGACAGCCCGTCCGCGTCCTCCAGCTCGAACCTGACGCGCAGCACGACATACCGCTCGGAGTCGGCCTTGAAACGACTGTGGCGGTACGAGAAGGCGCAGTCGGCGTTGGCCAGGGTGACCGTCTCGCGCGCCCTACGGTCGTACGCGATCACTTCGGTGATGGTGGACGACACTTCCTGGCCGTACGCGCCCACGTTCTGGATCGGGGTCGCGCCTGCGGAGCCGGGGATCCCGGCGAGGCACTCGACGCCGGCGAGCCCGGCCTCGACGGTGCGCGCGACCGCGTCGGTCCAGACTTCGCCCGCCGCCAGCTCCAGCCTCGTACCTTCGAGGGCGAAGCCGGTGGTCGCGATGCGCAGGGCGGTCCCGGCGAAGCCCTTGTCGCCGATGACCAGGTTGGATCCGCCGCCGATGATCAGCAGCGGCGTACCGGTGTCGTCGGCCTCTCGGACGGCGGCGATCACCTCGGCGTCGGTCGTGGCGGTGATCAGCCGGGTCGCGGGACCCCCCAGCCGGAAGGTGGTCAGCGGGGCGAGCGGGGCGTCGTGGAGTTCCTGCACGGGCTCAAGAGTACGAGAAGGGCCCCGCCGGTCGAGGCGGGGCCGCTTCTGTGTGTTCACGAGATGGACCAATCAAGGGTTTGGATCCTGGACCCTCTACCGGCGGGCGGTTTCCCTCCCACTCGCTGCGAGGCGGATCCCATCCCCTCAGCGCGAGGCGGTTTCCAGAACCGGCACCTGGGCCAGATCCCGCCCCTGGGGCGACTCGGAGGCGACGACCCGGGCCTGAGCCGCACGCCGCGCCGTCGGGATGAGCAGCGCCGCGACACCCGCCAGGGCGACCACGGCGGAACCCACCACGAGCGCGGGCCGCAGACCGTCCACGAAGGTCTGCGCGGTCCCGTAGCCGCCCTGCGCGGAGAAGATCGAGGACATCACCGCGATACCGAGCGCGCCGCCCACCTCACGCAGCGCGTTGTTGGCGCCGGAGGCGATGCCCTGCTCCTCGGGACGGACGCTGGACATGACCAGGTTGGAGGCCGGGGCGAAGTACAGGGACATTCCGATGCCGCTGACGATCAGGGCGGGCAGCTGGGCGGCGTACGAGGCGTGGGCGGCGACCACGGAGGCGTAGTACGCGAGCCCGGCGGCCTGCAGGAAGAGCCCGGCGGCGACCACGGGACGCCCGCCGACGCGGTCGGAGAGGTACCCGGCGATCGGCGCGACGAGCATCGGCATCCCGGTCCAGGGCAGCATCCGCAGGCCGGCCTGGGTGGGCGAGTAGCCGAGGACGCCCTGCATGTACTGGCTGAGCAGGAAGATCGAGCCGAACATCCCGAGGAACATCAGCAGGCTCGCGGCGTTGATGCCGGCGAAGGCACGGGAGCGGAAGAGCCGCATCGGCAGCATCGGGTTCTTGGCGCGGATGCCGTGGAAGACGAAGCCGGTGAGCAGCGCGGCGCCGGCGAGCAGACCGGTCAGGACGATCGGGCTGGTCCAGCCCTCGGCGGGCCCGCGGACCAGGCCGTACACGATCCCGAAGAGACCGCCACTGACGAGCAGGGTGCCGGTGATGTCGAGCGGGGCGCCGGTGCCGTGGGACTCGGCCAGCCGCAGTCGGGCGAGGGGCAGCAGGGCGAGGCCCAGCGGAACGTTCAGCCAGAAGATCCAGTGCCAAGACACGTGTTCGGTGAGGCTGCCCCCGATGAGGGGCCCGGAGGCGACCGCGAGTCCGTTCACGGCGCCCCAGATCCCGTACGCCATGCCGCGCTTGGCGGCCGGCACCGCGGCCGTCAGCAGGGTGAGCGTGAGCGGCATCATGATCGCCGCGCCGACGCCCTGGACAGCGCGGGCGGCGATCAGCGAGTCGAGGCCGGGTGCCATGGCGGCGGCCGCGGACGCGCCGGTGAAGACGGAGAGACCGACGAGGAAGAGCCGACGGCGGCCGAACCGGTCGCCGAGCGCCGCACCGAACATCAGCAGGACGGCGAAGGTGAGCGTGTAGGCGCTCACGGTCCATTCCAGGTCGTCCAGCGCGCCGCCGAGATCCTTGCGGATGGAGGGCAGTGCGGTGGTGACGACGAGATTGTCGAGGGCCGCCATGAATCCGGCGACGCTGGTGATGATGAGGGCCCAGGTGGCTCCCCCGCGACGTGCGGTCTGCTGTGACATCGCTCCCCCTAAGGGCGATCGTTCCTACGGTTAGTTATTGATGACTAACTTTCGCGACCAGAAAGGAGCGCCGACATCCGCCCCCTCCGCCCGCTCCCTGCCCCTACCTACTTCTCCAGTCGACCCTTGAACCTCGCCGACGGATACATCCCTTCCCAGACCCTGTGCTCGGGCGGAAAACCCATGGCCACCAGGCAGTTGACGAGCATGCCGTACGCCATGAAGACCGTCGTGTCGTTCAGGTCGGCGCCGAGCGGCAGATGAACCGTCTCCCACAGCCGCATCCAGTCGGCCCGTACGGCCTCACCGAGCTCGCGATCGCCGGCCTGCTCCGCGGCCGCGGTCGCGACGTACATCTGCATCTGCATCAGCAGTTGCTCGGGGTGCTCCGCGATCGCCTTGGTGTACGCGTTCGCCATGGAATGCAGGGCGTCTTCACCCTCCAGACCCTTCGCGGCCTCCCCGAAGGTGCGGATGGTGTCCTCCATGCAACGCTGCGCCGCCGCGAGGAAGATCGCCCGCTTGCCGGGGAAGAGCCGGAAGAGATACGGCTGCGAGACGCCGACACGCTTGGCGATCACCTCGGTGGACGTGCCGTAGTAACCACCCCGGGCGAACTCCACGATCGCCGCGCGGATGACGCTCTCGCGCCTCTCGTCTGCGCTCATCCTGACCATGCGGCTAAGTTAGTGCCCAATCACTAACTAAGTCAAGCGGTAGATGGGAGCGGCTACGAATGACGCGTACGCCCCCACGACCGGCAGCCGCGCACGGACGGAAGGGGCCGTGCCGGTACGTCGCAAGCCCGTCGCTCACGCCCGGATCGAGCAGCGGCTCCCTTGCCCGGCCCACGTCTGATCCGGCGGCGACGGGCTCGACGTACCGGCACGGCCCCGACCCACCACACAGCGGGCCGAGCGGACGGACCGCGGACAGCCGGACCGCGGACGGACGAACCACGGGCGCCTGCAGACAACCGGTACCGCAGACAGACCACAGTCACCCGCAAACAACCGGACCGTGGACGGACGAACCGGATACGGCCGGGTGCGGCTGGCGCGGCCAAGGCGCACGTAAGGGGCGCCGGCGATGGCCAGCGCCCCTTACCCCGCTTACCCATCGCTCCTCACGACGGCCATCAGGCCAGTCGAACGACCGCTCGCGACATGCCCAGGACCTTCTGCCCCGCGCTCATCGCGGTGAGGTCGACGCGGACGGTGTTGTCGTCCAGCTTGGCCGCGACCTTGCCGCTGACCTCGATGGTCGCCCCCTTGTCGTCGTTGGGGACGACGACGGGCTTGGTGAAGCGGACGCCGTACTCGACGACCGCACCCGGATCGCCGGCCCAGTCGGTGACGACGCGGATCGCCTCGGCCATGGTGAACATGCCGTGCGCGATGACGTCAGGGAGACCGACCTCGACCGCGAACTTCTCGTTCCAGTGGATGGGATTGAAGTCCCCGGAGGCGCCCGCGTACTGCACGAGTGTGGCGCGTGTCACGGGGAAGGTCTGGGCCGGCAGCTCGGCACCGACCTCGACGTCGTCATACGCGATCTTCGCCGTCATGGTCAGCCCTCCTCCGCCGCGCGAGCCACGAGCTTGGTGACGGCCGTCACCACGTGCTCGCCCGCCTCGTCATGGACCTCGCCACGGATGTCCACGATGTCGTTGCCCGCCATGGACTTGATCGCCTCGATGGTCGAGGTGACCGTGAGCCGGTCGCCCGCACGCACAGGACGGGTGTAGGCGAACTTCTGGTCACCATGCACCACACGGCTGTAGTCGAGACCCAGTTGGGGGTCCTGGACGACCTGCCCCGCGGCCTTGAAGGTGATCGCGAACACAAAGGTCGGCGGGGCGATCACATCGGAGTACCCGAGCGCCTTGGCGGCCTCCGGGTCCGTGTACGCCGGGTTGGTGTCCCCCACGGCCTCCGCGAACTCGCGGATCTTCTCCCGACCGACCTCATAGGGGTCGGTGGGCGGGTAGGACCGCCCCACGAAGGACTGGTCGAGCGCCATGGGCTCGGTACCTCCTGGTTTTCAGCCGGTGCAGCGATTCTCGGACCGATGCCCGTACGAGGACTGTCGGCGACTGCTCGACGACCACTCGCACGTCGGCACTCCGCCGGTGAACGACGCGAGGCCGCCCCCGTTACTGGGGACGGCCTCGTGTACGAGCCTGATTTATCGCGTTTCGCGGTGCGCGGTGTGCGCGTTGCAACGCGGGCAGTGCTTCTTCATCTCCAGTCGGTCCGGGTCGTTACGCCGGTTCTTCTTGGTGATGTAGTTCCGCTCCTTGCACTCCACGCAGGCCAGCGTGATCTTCGGGCGGACGTCGGTGGCAGCCACAGGAGTGCTCCTTGACGAACGGATGGGACATTAACGCATAGAAGAGTAGCCGATCGAAGGACCGACCCCACAATCGGCTACTGTCTGTAGCGGTGACCGGACTTGAACCGGTGACACAGCGATTATGAGCCGCTTGCTCTACCGACTGAGCTACACCGCTGTGATGCGATTGGTCCCCGTCTTGCGACGGGAACCTCTCACACCAGAGCCCCAATACGGAATCGAACCGTAGACCTTCTCCTTACCATGGAGACGCTCTACCGACTGAGCTATTGGGGCGAGCGATGAAGACATTACACGCTCGCCCGCCGATCGCCCAAATCCGTTTCGCGGCACCCGCCCCGGCCCGTTCCCGGCCGTTCCCCGCCGCTCTTCCGGCCCCTCACGAACGGTGCGTCACGGCCGCGACTCCGGCCGCTCCCGCCCCACGAATCACGGGCACACCGCCCGGCCAACAGCCCCCGGCACCAGCCTCACGGCCCGGCTGACCAGCGACTCCGTCCGGCCGCCCCGACTCGCGCGTCCGGCTCTCATCTCCCGCTTTCCGTCCGTGCACGGACCACACCGGTACGACTATTGCGCTCCTCCCGGACGAGAAGGGCTCGCCACCCTAGGCTCGACTCACGCTGCGTGATCTTGCCCCTCACTCCCCCATTCCCCGCGACGTCGCCCACCCCTCCACCCCATCACCCTCCCGCCACCCCACCCCCCCCGCCGCGGAAAGCGCCCACCCCCCAGTCGCCCCTCCCCGCAGCCGCCCCCGAGCCCCAGGAGCGCGATGCCCGACAGTCAGCCGCAGCCACCCCACTCCTCGTGGGGACAGACCGACACCGCCACCCTGCTGCTGCGCGGGGCGCGGCTCACCGACGGCCGGACTGTGGACGTGCGGCTGGGCCGCGGGCGCATCGAGGCGGTCGGCACCGCCGGGAGCCTGGCGACACCCGCCTCCGGCTCGCGCGCCGCGAAGGTGGACCTCGACGGCTACCTGCTCCTGCCGGCCCCCGCCGAGCCCCACGCACACGGCGACACGGCCCTGACGGCCGACGGCGACGGACCCCTCTCGTACGACACCCAGGAGGTCCAGCGCCGGGCCACCGAGGCCGCGTTGCTGCAACTCGGGCACGGGGCGACGGCGTTGCGCTCGCACGTGCGCGTCGGCGACGTACAGGGCCTCGACGCGCTGGCGGCGGTGCTTCAGGCGCGGCGGGCGCTGCGCGGACTGGCCGAGCTGACGGCGGTGGCGATGCCGCGGGTGCTCACCGGGGTCGCCGGTGCCGACGGGCTCGCGATACTGCGGGACGCCGTGAAGATGGGCGCTTCGGTGGTGGGCGGCTGCCCGGACGCCGACCCGGATCCGACGGGGTACGTGGAGGCGGTCCTGGAACTCGCCTCGGAACACGGCTGCCCGGTCGACCTGCACACGGACGCCTCCGATCCCGCCCGGCTCGCCCGGCTCGCGGCAATGGCGGGCGGACTGCGGTCCGGAGTGACGCTCGGCCCGTGCGGCGGCCTCGGCCGGCTGCCGTCCGAGGTGGCCTCCCGGGCAGCCGACCAACTCGCCGCGGCGGGCGTGACCGTGGTGTGCCTGCCGCAGGGCGGCTGCGGAGGCGTGGACCGGCGCGGAACGGCTCCGGTACGGATGCTGCGGGCGGCCGGGGTACGGATCGCGGCGGGCAGCGGCGCCCTCCGGGACGTATCGAACCCGGTGGGCCGCGGCGACCCCCTGGAGGCCGCGTACCTGCTGGCCTCACGGCACGGTCTGCGCCCCGAGGACGCGTACGACACCGTGAGCTCCGGCGCGCGGGCTGCCCTCGGACTGCCCGAGGTGCGCGTGGAAGCCGGTTTCCCGGCCGAGTTGCTCGCGGTGCGCGGCAACCGGCTGGCAGGGGCACTGTCGCTCGCGTACAGCCGGATCGTGGTGCACCGGGGGCGCGTGGTGGCGCGGACCAGCGCGGTGCGGGAGTACTGCAACTCGGCGGCAGCGGCGGGGCTGGACCTGCCCCGACAGGGACGCGGAGAGCCTTCCTAGCCACAACTAACGTCCACGACCCCACACGTTGTGCACGCACGGCCGCAACCGCCCCCCGAGCGCCCCCTGTTCACCACGCGGGACGAGTGCCTGACGGCCTCCGCCGCCGCACGCCCCTGTGGACAACTCAAGAGACCCCTGAGTTGTCCACAGGGTCGTGCGGCGAACGGGTCCATCCGGGCGTACGGTCGGAAACATGCGCATTGTCATCGCTGGAGGTCATGGTCAGATCGCGCTGCGGCTGGAGCGACTGCTCGCCGCGCGCGGTGACGAGGTCGCGGGGATCATCCGCCGCGCCGAGCAGGGCGACGATCTGCGGGCGGCCGGCGCCGAGCCGGTCCTCTGCGATCTGGAGTCGGCTTCGGTGGAGGAGGTCGCCGCCCATCTGCAGGGCGCGGACGCGGCCGTCTTCGCGGCGGGCGCGGGCCCGGGCAGCGGTCCGGCCCGCAAGGAGACGGTGGACAAGGGCGCCGCCGTCCTGTTCGCCGACGCCGCGGAACGAGCGGGCGTACGACGCCACGTCGTCGTGTCGTCCATGGGCGCGGACCCGGCGCACCCGGGCGACGACGTCTTCGACCTGTATCTGCGCGCCAAGGGCGCGGCCGACAATTACGTACGCGGTCGTACGTCCCTGGACTGGACGATCCTGCGCCCCGGATCGCTGATCGACGACGCCGGTACCGGCCTCGTACGCCTGGAGGCCTCGACCGGCCGCGGACCGATCCCACGGGACGACGTCGCCGCGGTCCTGGCGGAGCTGGTGGAGACTCCCGCGACGGCCGGGCTGACCCTGGAGTTGATCGGCGGCTCGACGCCGATTTCGGTGGCGGTCAAATCGATCGCGGGGAACTAGCCACCGCACGGACCCGGACCGGACCGGACCGGACCCGGGCCGGGCCATCCGCCGGCCCCCTCAGAACAACGGAAGCTGCCCGGGAAAGTCGGGCACGGAGTACCCGTCCAACGTCGGCTGGGCCGCCCCCAGCTGCGCCGGCCGCCGCGAGCCGGGACACGAGACCAGCTCCCCGCTCCCCCGCACACCAGGCGGATCATGCCGGGCGAACCGTCCCGCGACGATGGCGATCTCCCGACGGCACTCGGGGCAGTTCCTACGACGCGATGACATGAGATCAGTCTGCCCGGCCGGCAGCAGCCGCACCGACAGCACCCGACTCCGGCCCCGACCCCGGCCGCAAAAGGCGGTGCGGCAGGTCCCGACGCCGCCCGAACCTGTGGCCTCAAGGCGATGGCATGTCAGCATGATCCAGCCACGTGACCTGCGGAAACGTTCCCCTCAACTATGGGAGACGGTGAGGCCGTAGAAAGCGACCCGAGCGCCCTTGGTGGTGCTGTCGGAGGACGACTGGTTGTACGAGCCGGCCTTGAAGTACTGCTTGTAGGCGTCGAACGACGACGGGATGGCGTAGTGCGTGGTGCTCCCGTTGACCGTCAGGTCGATGGTGTGTCCGCCCGAGACTGCGATCGCGTAGTTCCATGTCTTGCCGACCGATACGTGGCCGACGGTGTGCAGTGTCTGCCCTCCGGAGGGCGAGTTCTCCGTGCCGAGGACGATGTCACCGCTCGACCGGTAGTACAGCTCCAGCAGCGGTTTGGTGGACGAGCCTCCTGTGCCGAGGTGGATCTGTCCTACGCAGACGTTCGATGTGACGGACACGACCCGTAGCGTCGCCTTCATTTGATGCGTGCCGCTGAGCGACCAGTCGGCGGCGGTGCCGTTGCGGTTCATCTCCCGCAGTTCGGAGCGGGCGTAGTTCGAGTTCGGTGTGGTGACACCCTTCTCCGGTGCCCAGAAGGTCATCGCGCCGTCACGGGTGTCCGTGTAGAAGTACGAGTCCTGGAACCCGTTGGCCCCCTGAAGCCGGGAGGACGGGATCGTCGTCGGCGAGCCGGGAGAGCCCACCGGCTCCTGGAGCTGCCATACCGACAGGTCGAAATTCCCACCGGGCGCGACGGACGGGTCCGCCATGGGTGAGAAAACGACGTTGGTACTGCGCTGGCCGCTGGGTGCGCCGGCCACGCCCGCGGCGGCGGAAAGTGAACTGGCCGGCGCGGCGGGAGTCACAAGGGCCAGGCCGCCGGTGACGGCGGTGGCGGTGGCCAGGGAAGTGAGCAGCGTACGCATGCGCATGGGGGGTGCCTTCCTGTCGGCTCGGTGGGCTCGGTTGGCGGGCGCGCGTGTTTCTCAGCACGGAGCGTTCATGTACATGAACTTCATATGTCAGCATGAACACTTGGTGTCGCGACAGTAGGACTGTGGCGCGGTCACGTCAAGACTGATGGTGGAGCAACGCATGCGTACCGGTGCACTCGCTTCGCCGGCCGCTGAACGCCGTGCCCCGGGCGAGGCACGCGCTCAGTGGCCGTGGCCGAGGCGGGCGCTCGGCGCCAATGACCGGCGGTGCCCCTTTGGGGCACGCCGGGCGGCGCCAGGATTCGAGCCTGGGAAGGCTGAGCCGGCGGATTCGCAGACCGCGGGGGCCGGCCCCTGACCTACGGGTGTTGAGAGGCGTGGCCGGCCCGACTGGGCACGGGCTGCGTCCACTCGCGCTCAGGAGCCCTGACCGGGCAAGGGTTGGGATGCGTCCATTCGCACTCAGGAGCAGAGATTCACATGCCTGACGGCCAGAACGTGCCCTGCCGCGTCGATGAGACGGCTGCGGGCGAGGTGTCCGCCGCCCACCGCATTGGTGATCGCCGAGGCGATCGAGGACGTCTGGGAACTGACATTGCCCCCCAGGTCGAACATGACCATGTCGGCACCAGAGCGCAGGGCCTGGACGGCGGCGGCGGGGATGCTGAAGCCGGCGGCGGAGATCGCCTTCGCGCTGAGCGAGTCGGTGACCACCAGCCCCTTGAATCCCAGCTTGCCGCGCAACTCGGAGCTGATGACGGTGGGTGACAGGCTCGCCGGATTGGTGCCCAGGCCCGGCACGATGTTGTTGGAGACCATGATGGCCGGGGCACCGGCCTTGATGGCCGCTGTGAACGGCGGGATGCCCACCTTTTGCAGGGTGGACCAGGGCAGGGTGCGGGCGGGGCCGAAGTCGGAGTTGTAGCTGGAGCCGCCAAGGCCCGGGAAGTGCTTGACGACGGGTATCACGCCTCCGGCGCGCAACCCGTTCATGTACGCGACACCGGCCTTGGAGACCACCGAGGTGTTGCCGCTGAAGGACCGCCATCCGTCAGGGTTGGTCCGGCTGGGGGCCACGTTCCTGCCGTCGACGTCGACCACGGGCGCGAGGTCCATGTTCACCTGGGCGGCCGCCATCTTGGTAGCGACCTTGGTGACGTTCTGCTGGATCTGGGCCGGGGTCCAGTGTGCACCCATGTACGCGGGCCAGGGCAGGGACCCGACGAGGTTCGACATGCGCTGGATGCCGCCGCCCTCCTCGTCGGTCATCACCAGCAGGCCCAGGTGGCCGGGTACGTGGGACTTCAGGGCGGTCAGCCGCGAGCCGAGGTCGGACGGCGCCTTGCTGCCGAACAGAAGCACGCCGCCCGCACCGGCGCTCACCTCGGAGGTGACGCCGGACACCGAGGTCTCCGGCACCGGGACGGCGATGGTCAGCATGGCCAGCCGGCGGTTCGACCACCCGGCCAGCTTCGTGCTGTTGGTGCACGCGGTGGCGGCGGTGGTGAGGGCAGGAGCGAGGAACGAAGAGGAGGGGGAACGCGTGGCGGGCGGGGCGAGGGACACGTCGGGGCCACTGGAGTGCGGGGACGCCTTGGGGGTGCCCGTGCCACAGCCCGCCAGAAGCACCGCCGCCACAGCGGCAGCCGTGCTCAGTCTGCGTGCGGTCGTGGCCCGGCCGGGGAGCCGCGGTGGTGCTGTCGCGCTTCTACGGTCACGGTACGAAGGGACATTCATCGCCCGGCCTCCTTCCGGAAGACGCGACGGGTACCCGCCGCGCTGATGGCCGTATGAGCCTGAGGTGGGCTTCACGCAGCGCGAGATGCGTTCAGCCCACATTTTTGATCGAAGCTCCGCGGCCGGCGTATCACCAGAATCCCGCGTCTCGGAGTCGGCCGCTAACCCCAGCCGACGTTAGGGGGCCCTTTCAACGAGCGACCGTCCGGCAAACACGCAAACGGCTCTCGGGGCCGCACAGCAGCGCCGCCCCGTTCGCTACTCAACGCAGGAGCGTCCCACTGTCCGTGAGGTCGCAACTACCAGGGGATCGCATCGGTCCGGCCCACCGAGGATGGCTGGACCGGCCCACCCGGTGATGCCATCACCCAACGCCCCCTTTAGGTTTCCTCCCCAGCCCCAGACGCTGCCGTCCCCCTTCCGCGAGACCCACTCGACGATCGCCGCGGCAGCACGGATGACGGGCCGCCGCCCCTGAGACCCCGCCCGCGTAACGCGTACCCATCGCCAACTACGTTTGCTGTCACGGGACCTGATTGAGCAAAGCAGGAGTCAGGCCGTTGACGATCTATCGAAGGATCGTCGACGACCTGTCGAAATCCGGCCCGCTCGCGGGGGTTTACTAGACAGTCGCGTCTGTCCACGCGGACAGCCGGACACGGTCGGCTGTGCTTGCCGCGGACAGTCGGAGCCGATAGTCGATAAGGAGCACGGCAATGCTGAAGAAGTCACTGGTGGCGGTTCTGAGCGCTTCCGCCCTCGCCATAGGGGCGCTCGGACTGAGCGCCGAGTCCGCCTCGGCAGCTTCCACTTGGAAGCTGAAGGCGACGTGCAGCTCGGTCAACATACGAGCGAACTCCAACACCAGCGCGAAGATCACTGGCGTCGCTTACAAGGGCGACCTCATGAACGGCACGAAGGTGGACTACAAGGGCTACAAGGACATCAAGGTGGACAAGGCCTGGATCTACGGCAAGGTGGTGCGCAAGGACCACAAGGTCATCTACGGCTGGGCCGCGCTCAAGTGCTTCAACCCTTACGAGCAGTAGGGGAATCCTGCTCGGACAACACCACGGCCTCTGACTGTTTCACCCGGTCGGAGGCCGTCCACCTGACGGTGGGTGTGGGATCTGAACCCACCCGGACTCGCACCACGACGGTTCTCAAGAGCCGCCCCTGTCCGCCGGATCTACGTCCGCCGGTATGGGATGACTGACCTGCGGCCGTTTCGGACCAGCCGCGGGGGCCTGCGGCAAGGAATCGGGTACGGGGAGGTCTGGGCTAAAGCTCGGGAAAAAGTGCTCAGCGCGGCTGAGGTCGCTTCCCCGCTCGCACGGCGGCCCTACCGACCTGCGTCATGCCGAGGTCTCCTTCTGGCTGGGCTCCGGCGTGGACCCGATGGAATGCGCCCGGCGGGCAGGTCACACGATCGCGGTGCCGTTCAGGGTCTACGCGAGGGTGCTCGCGCAGACCCAGGAGCGAGCCAACCGGCGGACAGACGCTGCCCTGCGCGAGTGGAACGAGCCGGAGTGACCGTCCGCCCGCCCCCGGGGGATGCCTGGGGGGACGGGCAGGCTGATCAGGAGTGGGATCCAGGCGAGACGGGGTGAGACAAGTCACCCCATTTCGATTCCGATCGAAAGATCGCGTTCGATAATGAAGAGACCCCCTCCGATCTACGTTTCCGCAGATCGGAGGGGGTCTACCTTCATGTGGCGGCGCCAGGATTCGAACCTGGGAAGGCTGAGCCGGCAGATTTACAGTCTGCTCCCTTTGGCCGCTCGGGCACACCGCCGGGGTTGCTGCCTTGAGGACCGCTTTTCAGCGGTGCTCCCTGGCAACGACGTAAACGATACCTGATGCTCGGGGGTGCTTCGCCACCCGATTGATCTGCGCTTGGAGGGGAGGGGGTGGCTAGGCTTATGCGGATGCGGCCGGGGACCTACGCCGGGTTCGACGGCCGCCCCTACGCACCCCGATACAAGGAGCCACAGGACATGGCCGACTCCAGTTTCGACATCGTCTCGAAGGTCGAGCGGCAGGAGGTCGACAACGCCCTCAACCAGGCCGCCAAGGAGATCTCGCAGCGCTACGACTTCAAGAACGTGGGCGCCTCCATCTCCTGGTCCGGCGAGAAGATCCTGATGGAGGCGAACTCCGAGGAGCGGGTCAAGGCCATCCTCGATGTGTTCGAGACCAAGCTGGTCAAACGCGGTATCTCGCTGAAGGCGCTGGACGCGGGCGAGCCCCAGCTCTCCGGCAAGGAGTACAAGATCTTCGCGTCCATCGAGGAGGGCATCTCCCAGGAGAACGCGAAGAAGGTGGCGAAGATCATTCGCGACGAGGGCCCGAAGGGCGTGAAGGCGCAGGTGCAGGGCGACGAGCTGCGCGTCAGCTCCAAGAGCCGTGACGACCTGCAGGCCGTGCAGGCGCTGCTCAAGGGCAAGGACTTCGATTTCGCGCTGCAGTACGTGAACTACCGGTAGCCGTCGGCCGTCAACCGGCTTCGGCCGGTGATTCATTGCGCGTCGAGCGAAGTTGCGCGTACGAGGAAGGGTGGGCCCCCGGAGGTGCCCACCCTTCTCGCCTGCTGGCTGCGGCCTCGGGGCGCGCGCTCAACGGCGCGAGTCGCCGAACAGGATGCGGTAGAGGATGAGCAGGACGAGCGAGCCGCCGATCGCGGCGGCCCACGTGGCCCCGTCGTAGAACTGCTTGGCGATCGGGTGGTCCAGCCAGCGCGCGGAGATCCAGCCGCCGATGAAGGCGCCCGCGATGCCGATGACGGTCGTGCCGATGAAGCCGCCCGGGTCACGGCCCGGCAGCAGGAATTTGGCGATGGCTCCGGCCAACAGTCCCAGAATGATCCAGCTGATGATGCCCATGCCCTGAACCTGCCTCTCCGCGCTGTCCCTGTGCTGTGATCCTGCTCCGGACCTGCTGTGTCATGCCTTCGAGTTCGAGCAGCCGGTGGTCGTGCTGGTGTTCCTGGCGCGTCTTCGGGAAGGACGCCTCGTCGGCGGCGGTCGGTTGCAGCGATCAGTAGGGTGCCACCCATGACACAGTTCGGATCCGAGTTGCGGCGCACCCTGGGCGTCGGGGACGCCGTGGTCATCGGGCTCGGGTCGATGGTGGGTGCCGGGATCTTCGCGGCGCTGGGCCCCGCGGCACGGGCGGCCGGGTCCGGTCTGCTCCTCGGGCTCGCGGTCGCGGCCGTGGTCGCGTACTGCAATGCGATGTCCTCCGCACGGCTGGCCGCTCTGTATCCCGCCTCCGGTGGCACCTATGTGTACGGGCGTGAGCGTCTCGGCGCCTTCTGGGGGTATCTGGCGGGCTGGTCGTTCGTCGTCGGGAAGACGGCCTCCTGCGCGGCGATGGCACTCACCGTGGGGGCGTACGTCTGGCCGGGGCAGGCGCACGCGGTGGCGGTCGGGGCCGTGGTGGTGCTCACCGCGGTGAACTACGGCGGCATGCAGAAGACTGCCTGGCTGACCCGGGTGATCGTTTCGGTGGTCCTCGCGGTCCTCGCTTCCGTGGTGGTCGTGTGTCTCGGTTCGGAGGCCTCCGAGGCCGGGCGGCTGGACGCCGGGGTCTCCGGTGGCGCGGGCGGGGTGCTCCAGGCGGCGGGGCTGCTGTTCTTCGCGTTCGCCGGGTACGCGCGGATCGCGACGCTCGGTGAGGAGGTACGGGATCCGGCGCGCACCATTCCACGCGCGATCCCGATGGCTCTGGGTGTCGCACTCGTCGTGTACGCGGCGGTCGCGGTGGCGGTCCTTTCGGTGCTGGGGCCGGACGGGCTCGGGCGCGCCTCGGCGCCGCTGGCCGACGCGGTGCGGGCGGCCGGTGTGCCGGGGCTCGTGCCGGTGGTGCGGGTGGGTGCGGCCGTGGCCGCGCTCGGCTCGCTCCTCGCCCTGATCCTGGGCGTCTCACGGACATCACTGGCCATGGCCCGCGACGGTCATCTGCCGGGCGCCCTGGCCGCCGTACATCCGCGTTTCCAGGTGCCGCACCGGGCGGAGCTGGCCGTGGGCGCGGTGGTCGCCGCGCTGGCCGCGACGGTGGACGTGCGGGGCGCGATCGGGTTCTCCTCCTTCGGTGTACTGGCGTACTACGCCGTGGCCAACGCGTCGGCCTGGACGCTGAGTCCCGCTCCGGCGGCGCGGGTGATGCCGGTGGTGGGACTCGTCGGATGTGTGACCCTGGCGTTCGCGCTGCCGGCGGATTCGGTGATCGTGGGCGCGGCTGTGCTGGCTGTGGGGGCGGCGGCGTACGGCGTGAGGGTGTGGGCGGCCTCGCGGTAGCCACCGGCGGGGCCTCGGTGGTGGGCGGGTCGCTACGAGGTCTGTGCCGCCGCCGTGCGTATGCGGAAGTCGGGCCAGGGGGCCAAGTCCGTGTCGTCGTTGGACTCCTCGTACCAGCCGGAGCCCTCCAGCCAGGTGTCCAGCCACGCCTCCAGGTCGGGTGCGTCCACGTACCAGGCGTGGTCGGCCTCGTCGGCGTTCGGCTCGAAGAGCAGGACCGTGCCCCGGGGGCTGCGGCAGTCCACGCACGCGTACATCCCGCAGCCCCAGTGGGATATCGGCAGGACGCCCTCCGGCCAGGGCCAGTCGGGGTCCTGGCGGCCGCTCTCCCGGTGGGCGAGGTACTGCGGGACGGCGGCGGGCTCGCCTGACGGGGAACCGTCGAGCAGCGGCAACAGACCGTACTCCGGACCGAAGCCGCCGTCCCCTATCCGCAGGTAGAGCGCGGCGAGCAGGGGCGGCAGGGTGAACCCCAGGACGGCTTCGGCGCGGGTGACCGCCGTCGCGTCCACGGGCTCGGGGAGTGAAGGCCAGCCCCACGGGCGGGTGTTGCGGGCCTCCGTACCGACCCGTGCCAGCAACTGCTCGATTTCGGTCATGGGTTCATGATGCAGCGCGGCACTGACAATCGGGCGGCCTGTGGATAACCCATCAGGCGATGCGTACGTCGACGCCGTTCTCGGTGAGGAAGGCGAGGAGTTCCTCGAATGTCGGGGGTCTGCGGTCGCGGCACGGTGTCACGCCGAGGCAGGTGCGGGCGACGTCGGCGTCGTGCCAGACGAGGGTGAAGGGCGGCTCGGCGCCGTAGCCGCCTCGCAGGCGGTCGGCGACGGTGCTCAGGTCGTGGCCGAAGTAGCCGCCGGGGCCGTTCACCGCCTCGCCCAGCGCGCAGTGGAAGGCCGGCGCGTCGGTGACGTGGCGGCCGTCGAGGTGGTAGGTGGAGCCGGGCTCTGGGTCGGGCCCGTACGGGTTCGTTCTTTCCCGGGCTCGGTCGAGCCAGAACTCGCGCCCCTGTGGGCCGCATCGGACCCAGCTGTTCGGTTCGGACTGGCGTTCGTGCCACCACACGTCCCAGGCCTCCCGGGCTGCTGTGGGAAGCCGCCGCGACCAGGGGTCGAGGGTGAGATCGACCAGGCCCCGGCCGTGCGCGGAGGGGATCCACGCGATGATCTCGCCTTCCAGTACGGAGCCGGCCGTCCGGCCGACCCGGTTGAGGCGCAGCACGCGAGCATGCCCCAGGTCCTCGTCGCCCGCTTCGAGCGCGTCGCGCAGGGATCCGCGTGGGGAGCAGCCGAGCAGGCGCACCGGCGGCTCGGCCGGTTCGAGGAATTCGACGGGGACTTGGCCGAGGTCCCTGCAGTGGCCCCACTGCTCGCCGCCCGCGCCCAGGAGCCGGTGTCCCGCGGAGAGTAAAGGCCGTTGGGGGTATTCGGGCTGGGTGTCCGGGACCGCCGACGCCTCGACGGTGATGTCGCGCAGCGTCGGGTCGAGCGGGCACGCGCGGTCACCGAGGACCCTTGCGTACTCCAGTGGCCATTCCTCCCCGACCGGGGTGTATGTGGCGTCGAGGGTCCGCACCAATAAGCCGCCCAACGGAGCGGAGCCCGTGGTGCGGGCCCGCTCCATGGCCCCGGCCAGCTCGCCCCGGGGTGCGCAGCCGAGGAGTTCGTACCGGACGCGCGGCGGAGGGAGCGGATCGGCGTAGAGCTCGTCAGTGGCGTCCTTGCACAGGGCCCATATCGACTCGCCGACGCCCCTGTTGCTGTACGCCGCCACGGCGTACTTCGGATTCTGCACCCCCGCGCCGCCCCGTCAGCGCGTGGCGAACGGCTCGTCCGTGCGGACGATTTCGCGGCCCAGCGGGAGCAACGAGACCGGGATGAGCTTGAAGTTGGCGATGCCGAACGGGATGCCGATGATCGTGATGCACAGGAGGATGCCGGTCACGATGTGGGCGAGGGCGAGCCACCAGCCCGCGAGGACCAGCCACAGGACGTTGCCGACGCAGGAGGGTGCGCCCGCGTCGCGGCGCTCCACCGTCGTATAGCCGAAGGGCCACAGGGCGTAGACGCCGATACGGAAGGCCGCGATGCCAAAGGGGATGCCGATAATGGTGATGCACAACAGCAAGCCGGCGGCCAAGTAGCCGAGGAACAGCCAAAAGCCGCTCAGGACGAGCCAAATGACGTTCAGGATTGTCTTCATTGCTGGCGACCTGCCATCTGCTCGAGCCGGGCGATGCGCTCCGCCATCGGCGGGTGCGTGGAAAACATCTTCGACATCCCCTGGCCCGGGCGGAAGGGGTTGGCGATCATCATGTGGCTCGCGGTCTCGATACGCGGCTCGGGGGGCAGCGGCAGTTGCTTGGTGCCCGCGTCGAGCTTGCGCAGGGCACTGGCGAGGGCGAGGGGGTCGCCAGTGAGCTGGGCGCCGGACGCGTCCGCCTCGTACTCCCTGGAGCGGCTGATGGCCAGCTGGATGAGGGACGCGGCGAGCGGACCCAGGATCATGATCAGCAGCATGCCGAGGATGCCGGGACCCTCGTCGTCGTTCGAACGGCCGACCGGGATCAGCCAGGCGAAATTCACCAAGAACATGATCACGGAGGCGAGGGCACCCGCGACCGACGAGATCAGGATGTCGCGGTTGTAGACATGGCTGAGTTCGTGGCCGATGACGCCGCGCAGCTCGCGTTCGTCCAGGATGCGCAGGATTCCTTCGGTGCAGCACACCGCCGCGTTGCGGGGGTTGCGTCCCGTCGCGAACGCGTTCGGCGCTTCCGTCGGTGAGATGTACAGGCGCGGCATGGGCTGGCGGGCCTGGGTCGAGAGCTCCCGGACGATGCGGTACAGGGCCGGGGCCTCGAATTCGCTCACCGGGCGTGCGCGCATCGCGCGTAGAGCCAGTTTGTCGCTGTTCCAGTACGCGTACGCGTTCGTCCCGATCGCGATGAACAGCGCGACGACGAGGCCGGTACGCCCGAAGAAGCTGCCGATGACGATGATGAGTGCGGACAGTCCCCCGAGGAGTACGGCGGTCCTGAGCCCGTTGTGCCGGCGGTGCACGGTACGCCCTCCAAGTGGTGCGGCAGGGGAACCCTTTGCTTGCTGATGCCTTGCGTCCACTCTTCAGTGGACCCTCCCGTACTGGTCAACGCCAGGCGGGGAGCACTAGTTCCCTTGTGCGGGCGGTGGCGCGCGTAGGCCGTGCGGGTGACGGTGTCAGAACAGGCCGGTGGCCGAGAAGCGCAGGACCAGCTGGGGTGCTCCGGACAGGGCGATGCCCAGGACTGCCGTCAGGGCGATCGCGGCGGTCAGTGGGGCCGGGACGCGGTGTTTCTCGGGCTCGCCCTCGGGGGCGCGGAAGAGCAGGGTCGTCCACTGGAGGTAGTAGAAGAGCGCGATCACGACGTTGACGGCCATGATCACGGCCAGCCAGCCGAGCCCGGCGTCGACGGCCGCCGAGAAGACGGTGACCTTCGCGAAGAGGCCGATGATGCCCGGCGGCAGCCCCGCGAGGCACAACAGGAAGAAGCCGAGGAGGAGGGCCGAGAGGGGGCGCGACGCGTACAGGCCCCGGTAGTCGCTGATGCGGTTCAGGGGGCTCGTACGGGCGACGAGGGCGGCCACGGCGAAGGCGCCGAGGTTCACGGCCGCGTACATCAGGGCGTACGCGACGGTGGAGCCGACGGCCTTGTCGGCGTCCTTGGAGTAGCCGGCGGACGCGATCGGGACCAGGAGGTAGCCGGCCTGGCCGACGGAGGACCAGGCGAGCAGGCGGACCGCGCTGTACGCGCGCGTGGCCTGCTGGCGCAGGGCGCCGACGTTGCCGACGGTCATGGTGAGGGCGGCCAGCGCGGCGAGTGCGGGGCCCCAGACGTCCGCGTACGACGGGAGGGCTACGACGGTGACGAGGATCAGGCCGGAGAAGCCGACCGCCTTGCCGACGACCGACAAGTAGGCGGCGATCGGCAAGGGCGCCCCTACGTAGGTGTCGGGCACCCAGAAGTGGAAGGGCACGGCGGCCGTCTTGAAGGCGAAGCCGACGAGGGTGAGGACGACGCCCGCCTGTGCGAGGGTGTGGAACTGTCCGTCGACGTGCTGGATCTTGTCCGCGATCTGGGTGAGGTAGAGGGTGCCGGTCGTCGCATAGACGAAGCTGACGCCCATGAGGCTCACGGCGGTCGCGGTGACGGAGGACAGGAAGAACTTCAGGGCTGCCTCGGAGGACTTCTTGTCGCCGCGTTTGATGCCGACGAGTGCGAAGGCGGGCAATGAGGCGACTTCGAGGGCGACGATGAGCGTCGCGAGATCACGGGAGGCAGGCAGCAGGGCGGCGCCCGCGGCCGAGGAGAGCAGCAGGAACCAGAACTCCCCTTCGGGGAGTTCCTTGTTGGCGTCCTTCAGGGCCGTGACCGACAGCAGTGCTGCCAGGAGCGCGCCGCCGAGGACCAGGAACTGGATGACGAGGGTGAAGCGGTCCGCCGTGTAGCTACAGGCGTGCGCGTCGCCCGTCAGACAGAAGGTGGCGCGGTCGCCGTCCAGGAGGGGCAGCAGCATGAGCGCTGACGCGGCGAGCCCCGCCACCGACACCCAGCCGAGTACCGCCTTCTTCCCCTCTCCGATGAAGAGGTCGGCGACGAGCACGACGAGTCCGACGACCGCGGTGAGGGTGGGCGGCGCGATCGCGAGCCAGTCGACGGACTGGACCAGGGAGCTCATCGGGTGCCTCCTGCGAAGAGCTGCTGTACGGCCGGATCGGTCAGGCCGAGGAGTGCCTTGGGCCACAGACCGGCGACGACGGTGAGGGCGACGAGCGGCGTCCAGGCCGCGAACTCGTAGCTCTGGACGTCGGCGAGCTTCGGCGCCTCCTGCCGCGGGGTCTCGCCCATGCACACACGGCGTACGACGACGAGCATGTACGCGGCCGTGAGCAGCGTGCCGAAGGCGGCGATCGCCATGAACGTCAGATACGCGGGGCGGCTGAGGTCGGCGGCGGGTTTGAACGCGCCGAACAGTGCCAGCATCTCGCCCCAGAATCCGGCGAGGCCCGGAAGCCCGAGCGAGGCGACGGCGGCGAAGGCGAGGAGGCCGCCGAGACGTGGAGCCTTGCCGTAGAGCGCGGCGCCGGTCTCCTCGGCGAGGGTGTCGAGGTCGGTGGTGCCCGTGCGGTCCTTCAGCGCCCCGACGAGGAAGAAGAGGAGTCCGGTGATGAGGCCGTGGGCGATATTGGCGAACAGCGCGCCGTTCACGCCGGTCGGGGTCATCGTCGCGATGCCGAGCAGGACGAATCCCATGTGGCCGACGGACGAGTACGCGATGAGCCGCTTGAGATCGCCCTTCGCGCCCTGTTTCGCGAGGGCCAGGCAGGCCAGGGATCCGTAGATGATTCCGACCACGGCGAAGGCGGCGAGGTAGGGGGCGAAGGTGTGCATGCCGTCCGGCGCGATCGGCAGCAGAATCCGGACAAAACCGTACGTGCCCATCTTCAGCAGTACACCGGCCAGCAGGACCGAGCCGACGGTGGGCGCGGCGGTGTGGGCGTCCGGCAGCCAGCTGTGCAGCGGCCACATCGGCGTCTTGACCGCGAGCCCGATTCCGATCGCCAAAACGGCGATGACCTGCACGGATGTGGTCAGCGACCGGCCGTTGTCAGTGGCGAGTGCCACCATGTCGAATGTGCCCGCCTTGATTCCGATCAGGAGCAGGCCCAGCAGCATGACGACCGAACCGAGCAGCGTGAAGAGGATGAACTTCCAGGCCGCGGCCTGGCGCTGCGCACCGCCCCACCGGGCGATGAGGAAGTACATCGGGATGAGCACCATCTCGAACGCGAGGAAGAACAGCAGCAGATCGAGGACGGCGAAGGTCGCGAGGGTGCCGGCCTCGAGGACGAGCAGCAGTGCGACGAAGGCCTTCGGGGTCGGCCCCGCGGGCATCTTGAAGTAGCTGTAGAGCGCGCAGAGGAAGGTCAGCAGCGCGGTCAGGACCAGGAGGGGGAGGGAAATGCCGTCGATGCCGAGGTGGATCCGCACGTCGAGTGCGGGGATCCAGCTGATGTCCGTCGTGGCCTGCATCTTCGACGGGTGGTCATGGTCGAAGCCGAGCGCGAGGACGATCGCGGCGATGAGCACCACGCCGGTGACGATCACACCGTGCCGCAGCACGGCCTGGTCCGGCGACTTTCCCTTCAGTCCGGGCGGCGCAGGCAGGAGAGCGGCGGCGGCTCCGATGAGCGGCCCGACGACGATCAACGCGAGAAGAATCTGCATCACGGATTCACTGATATCGATCACGCCTGCTCACGCTCCCGTGGCGACGAGGAGGGCGGCGACCACCAGGACGACGGTGCCGGCGAGCAGCGCGCTCACATAGGTCTGCACATTGCCGGTCTGCGCGCGCCGTACGGCGGCGCCGAGCAGGCGGGGTAGGGCGGCGGCACCGCGTACGTAGGTGTCGACGACCTCGCGGTCGAGGAACCGGACGAGTGTGGCTCCGGCTTGGACGGGGCGGACGAACAGCACGTTGTACACGGCGTCGAGGTGGAAGCCGACGGCCGCGTGCCGGTGCAGCGGGCCGAGCAGCAGCCGTCCGGGGTCCGCCGGGTCGGGGGCGTAGGCCACGTTTCCGAACGCGGGTGCGTGGCTGGCGATCGCCTCCGCCTCGACCCGCGCGGGCTCGGCGTCGGGGTGGGCCACGACCGCGCCCATCGACACGCGGGGAGCCAGCGCGGTGGTGTGCCGCCAGGCGCCGTAGGTGACGATCCCGCCGACCAGGGCGAGCCCCGTGCCGAGGACGGAGGTGGTGAGAACCGGTGTCAGGTCGCGGCCGTCGAACCAGTCGGGCAGCGCGCCGTACGCGAGCCCGAAGGCGAGGGACGGGACCGCGAGCACCCACAGCACGACCGTCATGCTGCGTGGTTCCTTGCCGTGGTCGGGGGCCTCGACGCCCCGGCCGTGGAAGGTCAGCAGCCACAGCCGGGTCGCATACGCGGCGGTGAGTACGGCGGTGACCAGACCGGCGATGAGGACGATCCAGCCCGCGGAGCCGGGGGCGTGCTCGGTGTGGCCGGTGGCGACGTGCTCGGCCGCGCCGAGGACGGCCTCCTTGGAGAAGAAGCCGCTGAACGGCGGGATCGCGGCGAGCGCGAGCAGCGCCACGGTCATCGTCCAGTAGGCGTCGGGGACGCGGGATCGAAGGCCTGTCATGCGGGACATGACAGCCAGCGAGTTGGTGCCGGAGGCGTGGATGATCAGGCCGGCGGCGAGGAACAGCAGCGCCTTGAAGGCGCCGTGGGACAGGAGGTGGAAGACGGCGGCACCGCGGTCGCCGACGGCGAGGGCGCCGGCCATGTAGCCGAGCTGGCCGATCGTCGAGTACGCGAGGACACGCTTGATGTCGTCCTGGGCGAGTGCGGCGAGTGCCGAGCCCGCCATCGTGACGGCGGCCATGACGGCGAGGACCACCATCGCGGCCGAGGAGGCCTGGAAGACGGGGAGGAGCCGGGCGACGAAGTAGATACCGGCGGCGACCATCGTCGCGGCGTGGATCAGGGCGGAGACGGGTGTCGGGCCCGCCATCGCGTCGGGCAGCCAGGTGTGCAGCGGGAACAGCGCCGACTTGCCCGCCACGCCGGCGAGGAGCAGCAGGGCGACCAGCGTCGGATGGTGCAGTCCGCCGCTCGCGACGGTGCCGAGGACCGTGGTGATGCGGAAGGACCCGGCGTCGGTGCCGAGGGCGAACAGACCGATGAGGAAGGGGACGTCGCCGAGTTTGGTGACCAGGAAGGCCTTGATCGAGGCGGCGCGGGCCTCGGGGGTCTCCCAGTAGTGGCCGACCAGGAAGTACGAGCAGATGCCCATGACCTCCCAGCCGACCAGGAGCACGATCAGGTCGCCGGAGTAGACGACGAGCAGCATCGCGGAGGTGAAGAGGGAGACGAGAGCGGCGTACGAGGGGTAGCGCGGGTCGTTGCGCAGGTAGCCCGTCGAGTAGATCTGCACGCAGGAGGCGACGACGCCGACGAGTACGGCGACGAGAGAGGCGAAGCCGTCGATGTGCAGGGAGAGTTCGATCGGGACCGAGCCGGTGGGCGTCAGTTCGGTGGCCGCGTTGATGGCCTGGCCGCCGCCCTGGCGCACGGCGACCAGTACGGCGAGGACGAGCGAGGTGAGGGACGGGAGTACCGCGAGGGGGCGGACGTAGCCGGGGGCCGTGCGGCCGAGGAGGAGTCCGGCCGCGGCGCCCAGGAACGGAAGGAGGGGGACGAGGACGGCGAGGGTGGTCGTGGTCACGCGGTGGCCTCAGCCTTCTCGTCTCCCGTGACGGGGGCTTGTTCGGTGTCGTCGCCGTGGGAGCCGTCCGGGGCGGGGCCCTCGGCGGTGTCGCGGAGCTTGTCGATGTCCGAGGTGCCGCGGCCCCGGTAGACGGCGAGGACGATCGCCAGGCCGATGCCGATCTCGGCGGCCGCGATGGCGATGGTGAACAGGGTCAGGGCCTGGCCGGAGTGGAGCGTGTCGCGGGCGGTCCTGGAGAGCCAGACGTCGAAGGCGACGAGGTTCAGGTTGACGGCGTTGAGCATGAGCTCGACGGACATCAGGACCAGGATCGCGTTGCGGCGCGCGAGGACTCCGTACAGGCCCGTGCAGAAGAGGAGGGCGGAGAGCACGGCGGGATAGGCGAGGTGCATCAGCGGGTCCCTTCCTTCTCGCTCCGGCGGCTCTGGGCACCCGCGGGGGTGGCGGTGCCCGCGGGGATGGTCGCGTCCGCCTTCGCCTTGCGGGAGAGGACGATCGCGCCGACCAGGGCGGCGAGGAGGAGGACGGAGAGGGCCTCGAAGGGGAGGACCCAGTTCTGGAAGAGGCTCGCTCCGGTGACCTCGGTGGAGCCGGCGGCGGGGCCCTTCAGGTCGACCCAGGTGGTGCGGAAGGCGTCCACGACCACCCAGACAAGGGCGGTGGCCGCGGCGACGGCCACGGTGAGGGCGGCCCAGCGGTTGCCGGAATCGGCGTCCGGGGAGCGGCCGATCGGCGCCTTGGTGAGCATCAGACCGAACAGAAGGAGGACGACAACGGAACCGACATAGATGAGGACCTGCGCCCAGGCGATGAACTCGGCCGTGAGCAGGAGGTACTCGACGGCGAGGCCGCCGAGCGCCATCACCAGCCACAGGGCGGCGTGTACCAGCTGCTTGGTGGTGACGGTGACGATCGCGGCGCCGAAGGTGACCAGGCCGACGAGGAGGAAGGCGATCTCGACGCCCGTCGGGGAGAGGAAGCCGTGGCTTTCGGCGGCGGTGGTCGTGGCCCGCGCCGCGGCGGCCGTGGCTGCTGCGAGGCTCACGACGCACCGTCCAGCGGGTCGGAGGGCTTGGAGGGCTCGGGCGTGCCCGTGGTCGGGCCCGTGGTCGTACCTGTGGCCGGGTCCGTGGTCGTGGGCGTGTCCCCGGCCGGGGGTTCGGGCTGGACAGCCTGGTCGGCTGTCTGCGCCGCGAGTTCGGCTGCCTCGGTTGCCGTGGCTGCCTCTGCGGCGAGTTTGTCGGCTGTTTTGCGGGCGGCGGCCAGTTCCTTCGGTTCCTCGGCGCCGGGGTCGAGGGCGGGCGGGGCCGGAACCGTCCACATCCACTCGCGGAGCTTGTCGCGCTCGTGGGTGAGTTCGTGGATGTCGGTCTCCGCGTACTCGAACTCCGGGGACCAGAACAGCGCGTCGAAAGGACAGACCTCGATGCAGATACCGCAGTACATGCACAGGGAGAAGTCGATGGCGAAGCGGTCGAGGACGTTGCGGCTGCGCTCGCGGCCACCGGGGGCGGCCGGCGGGACCGTCTCCTTGTGGGAGTCGATGTAGATGCACCAGTCCGGGCACTCGCGGGCGCACAGCATGCAGACCGTGCAGTTCTCCTCGAACAGGCCGATGACGCCGCGGGAGCGGGGCGGGAGATGCGGCTGGGCGTCCGGGTACTGCGCGGTGACGGTCTTCTTCGTCATCGTGCGGAGGGTGACGGCCAGGCCCTTGGCGAGTCCGGAGCCAGGAATGCGGGGGCGGGTGGGCGGGAGAGGCTCGGCCATGGTTACGAGATCACCACCTTGACGATGCCGGTGAGGGCGATCTGGGCGAGAGAGAGGGGGACGAGGAGGGTCCAGGAGAGTTTCTGGAGCTGGTCCTCGCGCAGGCGGGGGTAGGTGACGCGCAGCCAGATCACGACGAAGGCGAGGAGGGCCGTCTTCAGGAGGGTCCAGACCCAGCCGAGGCCGTCGGCACCCCACGGGCCGTGCCAGCCGCCCAGGAAGAGGACGGTGGTCAGACCGCACAGGACGACGATTCCGGCGTACTCGGCGAGGAGGAAGAGCGCGAAGCGCAGGCCGGTGTATTCGGTGTACGCGCCGAAGATGATCTCCGAGTCGGCGACGGGCATGTCGAAGGGCGGGCGCTGGAGTTCGGCGAGGCCCGCCACGAAGAAGACGATCGCGCCGACGATCTGCCAGGGCACCCACCACCACTCGAAGGCGGCGACGATGCCGGGCAGGGAGACCGTGCCGGCCGCCATCGCGACGGAGGCGGCGGTCAGCAGCATCGGAAGTTCGTACGCGAGGAGTTGGGCGGCGGTGCGCAGGCCGCCGAGGAGGGAGAACTTGTTGGCCGAGGCCCAGCCCGCCATGAGCGAGCCGAGGACGCCCACGCCCATCACGGCGAGAACGAAGAAGATGCCCGCGTCGACGACCTGGCCGACGGCGCCCTCGCCCGGGCCGATCGGGATGGCGAGGAGGACGAGGAGGTACGGGAGGAGGGCGACGGCGGGGGCGAGCTGGAAGATACGGCGGTCCGCACCAGCGGGGACGATGTCTTCCTTCTGCGCGAACTTCACGCCGTCCGCGACGAGTTGGGCCCAGCCATGGAAGCCGCCGGCGTACATCGGGCCGAGGCGGCCCTGCATGTGGGCCATCACCTTGTGCTCGGTCTGACCGACGATCAGGGGGAACGTCAGGAACACCACGAAGACGACGAGGAGGCGTAGGGCGACGTCGAGAGCGTCGTTCACTGCGTGCCTCCGGTTGGGTTTCTGGGGGTGGGGTCTTCGGGGGTGGGGGTGGAGCCGGGGTCCGAGTCGGAGTCCGAATCGGGGGACGCCGGGGGTTTCGCGGTGCCCTCGGGGTCGGGACTCGGGGCGGCTGCGGGCTCCGGGGTGGCCCCCGGCTCCGACTCCGAACTGGACTCCTGCTCGCGCTTCGGATCCTGCTCCCGCTTCGGTTCCTGCTCGTGCTTCGGTTCCTGCTCGTGCTTCGGTTCCTGCTCGTGCTTCGGATCCTGCTCCTGCTCGTCGAACGCAGGGCGGGCGTGGTGCCAAGGGGCATCGGAGCTGCGCGGCGCCGCGGGCCTTGCTGGTGCGGCGGCAGCGGGCGGCTCGGCGGCCTGTGTCCTTTGCGTCGCCGAACCCTGGCTCGCGCTGCGCGTACGGCGGGGGCCGGCGGGAGGCGTCGGCTCGGCGGTACCTGGGGCGCCGGGGGCCGTCGTGGTCGCCTGCTGGTCGGCGGCCGGGGCCTCGCTCTGCTGGCTGGCCGAGCCCTGGCTGGCGCTGCGTGCCCGGCGAGGGGGCGTCGGGGCCTGCGCGCCGGCAGCGGCAGTAGTAGCTGCCGTGGTGGCACCGGCGGCGGGATCGGTCCCCGTGCCGCCGCCTGTGGTGGTGACCTGGCTTGCCGAGCCCTCGCCCGCCGTGCGGGCCCGCCGCACCGGGCGGTCGCCGGCGGCTCGGGCCGCTCCGCGCGCCGGGCGGGCGGGGGCCGGAGGGAGCTGGCCCTTCAGGGGACCCCATTCGTTGGGGTCGGGGACGCCGGGCGGAAGCATCTGGCGGCGCTTGGGGCCACCGTGATCGGACTCCCCCGGCTCCTTCGCCCCGGGCCAGGCCTTGGCGACGCGGGCGGCGAGGACGAAGTCCTTGCGGAGGGGGTGGCCTTCGAAGCCCTCGGGGAGAAGAAGGGGGTCGAGGCCCGGGTGGCCCTCGAAGGTGACGCCGAACATCTCGTGGGTCTCGCGCTCGTGCCAGCCGGCGCCGGCGTACACGGAGACCGCCGTCGCCAGGACGGGTGCCGAGTGCGGGACGGTCGTACGGACGAGGAGGCGGCGCACGGGAGACAGAGCCACCACGTGCGCGGCGACGCGGAAGCCCGTGCCGGGTTCGTCGACAGCACTCAACCAGTCGAAGTAGGTGCAGCCCAGCGAGTCGCGCGCGGTCTCCAGGGCGGGGAGCCAGGCAGTCGGCGGTACGTCGACCGTCAGGACCTCGTACGACTCCTCGGCCGTGGCCTCCGGACCGAAGAGTTCCTCGACGGGGGCGGGGAGCCAGCCGACGGTCATCGCTCCTCCCCCACGGCGGGCGGACGCACCAGGTCGCTCTGGAGGGCGGCGGCCGACGGACGCGGCGAGGAGCTGTAGCGCTCCCCCAGCGACTCCCGGGCGATCTTCTCCTGGAGCTTGAGGATGCCCTGGAGCAGCGCCTCGGGGCGGGGCGGGCACCCGGGGACGTAGACGTCCACCGGGATGATCTGGTCGACGCCCTTGGTGACGGAGTAGGAGTCCCAGTAGGGGCCGCCGCAGTTGCTGCACGCGCCGAAGGAGATGACGTACTTCGGCTCGGGCATCTGCTCGTAGAGGCGCTTGACGGCGGGGGCCATCTTGTCCGTGACCGTGCCGGAGACGACCATCAGGTCGGCCTGGCGCGGACCCGGGGCGAAGGGGATCACGCCGAGCCGGATGAAGTCGTGCCGGGCCATCGACGCGGCGATGAACTCGATCGCGCAGCAGGCGAGGCCGAAGTTGAAGACCCAGAGCGAGTAGCGGCGGCCCCAGTTCAGAACCACCTTCATCGGCTCCGGAGCCAGCCGGGAGAGCACGCCGAGCCGCTTCGGCTCGGGAAGCAGCACCGGCTCGGGAAGCAGCACGGGCTCGGGCAGCGGCGCCGGCTCGGAGGTCGTCGAGGGGGTCACGTCCGAGGGGGTCACGTCCATGTCAGGACGCCCTTCTTGTATGCGTACAGCAGGCCCACGGCCAGGAAGCCGAGGAAGATGAACATCTCCACGAGGGTGGCCGCGCCGTAGCCGGGCGCGGCGAAGACGGTCGCCCAGGGGAAGAGGAAGATCGAGTCGACGGCGAAGATGACGTAGAGGAAGGCGTAGACGTAGTAGCGGACCTGGGTGTGGGCCCAGCCCTCGCCGACGGGATCGACGCCGCACTCGTACGTCAGGAGTTTCTCGGGGGTCGGGACCACCGGCCGCAGCAGACGGCCCGCCCCGAAGGCGACGGCGACGAAGAGCACGCCGACGACGACGAGCAGTCCGACGACCGAGTACGACTGGAAGTAGCCCGCCGCGACGACGGCCCCGGTTGCCGTGACAACGGTCGGTTCCGGCACGTCAGCCCCTCACTCCCTGACCTCGTTGCGCCCGGCGCGCGCCCCGTCGCGCACGCTGTGATGCGCCCCGTTCGACGATCTGTACGGACGGGAGTCTAGGGCCTGCTAAAGAGACGGTAAGCAGCCCGTCACGCATTGGCTATCGGGGACATGTCAGGGACTCGTCCGCCTTGCCCGTCGCCGGGTTCCCACACTCGCCCGGCTCACGTGTCACCGGGTTCCCGTCCGCACCTCGCGGTCACTACCTATTTCACCTCGCGAGCACATCCAGGTACACCGCGCGGCGACGTTCGCTTTCACCTCAAGGGGTGGGGTTTTCCCCAGTGGATCGTGGCGGTCGACCTCATGGCGCGGCGGCTCGCGGCCGGGCAGGCTAGCGAATATGACCGAACGCATCATCCCTGTCGGCCCCCTCGGCCCGTCGGACACGCCGCAAGCCTCGGACATACCGGGTCTACTAGATGCATCAGACATACCGGACGGGTCGGCCGACGGTGACCGGCTGCCTCCCCCACGCTTCGCCCTCGGCCGGCAGACCTGGAAGGAGATCGCGCACCTCCTCGCCAATCTGCCGGTCTCGATCTTCGGCTTCGTGTACGTCGTGACGCTCGTCTCCACGGGCGCGGGGCTGGCCGTGACGGTGATCGGGCTGCCGCTGCTCGCGGGCGGGCTGCGGGGCACACGGCTGCTGGGCCGGATGGAGCGGGCACGGGCGCGCAAACTGCTCGGCGTGCGGATCGACGAGCCGAGCCCGATGCCGGTGCGCGGGACGGGCTTCTTTCCCTGGTTGTGGTCGAGCCTGCGGGACCCGGTGGCCTGGCGGACGGTGCTGTACGACTTCATCCGGCTGCCGTGGGGCATCGTCACCTTCACGGTCACGCTGACGTCGTTGTTCCTGCTGTGGCCGGTGCTGCCGTTCCTCGCGCGGGGGCTGACGAACGTGGACCGGGCCATGGTGCGCGGGCTGCTGTCTCCCTCGGACGAGTTGGAGCGGCGCATCGCCGAGCTGGAGTCGGACCGGGGGGTCGTGGTCGACACGGCAGCGGCGGACCTGCGGCGCATCGAGCGGGATCTGCACGACGGGGCGCAGGCGCGGCTCGTCAATCTCGCGATGGGGCTCGGTCTGGCCAAGGAGAAGCTCCTCGAGGGCCAGGCCGACGAGACCGTCGCGGCCATGGTCGACGAGGCGCACGGCGAGGTGAAGCTGGCCCTGCAGGAGCTGCGCGATCTGGCCCGCGGCATCCATCCCGCGGTCCTCACCGACCGGGGCCTCGACGCGGCGCTGTCGTCGGTCGCCTCGCGCTGCACCGTGCCGGTGAAGGTGACGGCCGACCTCCCGACGAGACCGGCCGCCGCCATCGAGGGCATCGCCTACTTCACCGTGTCCGAGCTGTTGCAGAACGTCAGCAAGCACAGCGGGGCGCGCACCGCGTCCGTCGACGTGTGGCGGTCGGACGAGCGGCTGCTCATACAGGTCCAGGACGACGGCCGCGGCGGGGCCGCCCTCGACGGCGGTACGGGGATGGCGGGGCTCGCGGACCGGCTGGGCGCGGTGGACGGGCTGTTCGTCGTCGACTCACCGCCCGGCGGACCGACCACCATCACGGCGGAGCTGCCCTGGCGGGACCGGGGGGATGGGCAGGGCTGACGGGGCGAGTGGGACGGGCGGGACCGGTGGACGGGCCTTGGCGGGCGCGGCCCCTGCGTTCTGCGTACGGGCGTCGGGCTCCGGGGTGGCGTCGGGCCCCGGGGTAGGGAAAACCCCCGCCCCAAGACGCCGACCCGCTCCATGGTCGGGAAGGGCCGGGGACAGCAGGGTGGGAGTACGAGCCGACGAGCAGGACGAGTAGAACGGACGACACCGATGGCGACGGAGTACGGACAGGGGTACGGGTACCCGAGCGGGCCCGGATTCCACGAGGCGGGTGCCGAGGAGCGGCGGCACCGTCTCCCGGCACCGCTGCGGGCGCCGATCGAGGCGCGCAGCTGGCGCGAGTTCGGCTATGTGATGTCGGGCCTGCCGGTCGGCATCCTCATGTTCACCTTCGCCGTCACAATGTTCTCGCTCGGCATGGGGCTGCTGGTCACCTTCCTGGGGATCCCGGTGCTCGCCGCGGCCCTCGCCGGCGTCCTCGGGTTCGGCGCGCTGGAGCGGGCGCGGGCGCGCGGGTTGCTCGGGATCGAGGTGGCCGCGCCGGAGCCCCTGCGGGTGCGCAAGCACGGGGCGATGGCGTGGATGGGGGCGATCCTCAAGAACGGTTCGGCGTGGCGGCATCTGCTGTACTCGGTGGTGCAGTTCCCGTGGTCGGTGTTCTCGTTCGTGGTGACCCTGAGTTTCTGGGCGTACGGCTGGGCGATGCTGACGTATCCGCTGTGGTTCTGGCTGTTCCCCGTATACGGCGGGCAGGGCGGCCTCCAGCTCTACGGTGACGGCACACACCGCATCTACCTGGACAACCCCTTCGAGATCACCGTCACCGCGCTGCTGGGGCTGCTGATCACGATGGCCACGCCGTGGATCGTGCGGGCGCTGACCACGGTGGACCGGGTGATGGTGGCGGGGCTGCTCGGGCCGTCGCGGCTGGCGAGCCGGGTGGTCGAGCTGGAGTCGGACCGGGGGGTCGTGGTCGACACGGCCGCGGCGGACCTGCGGCGCATCGAGCGGGATCTGCACGACGGGGCGCAGGCGCGGCTCGTCAACCTCGCGATGGGGCTCGGTCTGGCCAAGGAGAAGCTCACGGAGGATCCGCGGGCGGCGGCGCGGATGGTGGACGAGGCACACGGTGAGGTGAAGACGGCGCTGCAAGAGCTGCGGGATCTGGCACGTGGGATTCATCCGGCCGTGCTGACCGATCGTGGGCTGGATGCGGCGCTGTCTTCCGTGGCCTCGCGGTGCACCGTGCCGGTGCAGGTGGATGTGGATCTTCCCGCTCGGCCGATGCCGGCGATCGAGGGGATCGCGTACTTCACCGTCTCCGAGCTGCTGCAGAACATCAGTAAGCATGCGCGGGCGACGCGGGCCATGGTCGATGTGTGGCGGGTCGAGAACCGGTTGATGCTTCAGGTTGTCGACGATGGTGTGGGTGGGGCCGATGTTTCCGGTGGGTCCGGGCTTGCGGGGCTGGCGGAGCGGCTCGATGCGGTGGACGGGGTTCTGGTGGTGGACTCTCCTGTGGGTGGGCCCACTCGGATTACTGCGGAGTTGCCCTGGCGGGGGTGAGCGGGGGGCGCGGGGTGGGGTGCTTCTCGCCCCCGCCGCCCCTACCCGTCCCATCCCCGGGGCTCCGCCCCTGCACCCCACCGGGGCACGGCCCCAAACCCCGCGCGGCTCCGCCCCTGCACCCCGCCAAGGGCGTCCCCCCGACCCCCAAGGGGCTCCGCCCCGGTTCCTCGCGGGCCCGCCCGAGCCCACCCCCTCGCGGGCCCTCCCGAGCCCACCCTCCTCGTAGGCTCCCCGAGCCCCACAGCTGGGCCCTGCCCCTGCCCCCCACCAAGAACCCTTGCGAGGCGGCGCGGCCCCCAGGGGCTCCGCCCCCGCCCCCAAAACCCCACCCGGAGCCAAAAGTGCGCCCCCCGTATTCCCCCTTCCTCTTTCCCCCTGATACCCCCTGATTCCCCTTGATTCCCGTTGATTCCCCTCGTCCTGGCGCAGGGTGGTCCGAATGCTGGGATGCTGTGGGCTGAGGTATGAGCGGGGACGCTGCCGGCGTGGGTCGGGGAATGGTGTGGGGGCCGAGAATCGTGGAGGACAGGGTGCGGGTGGTCATCGCCGAGGATTCAGTGCTGCTCAGGGAGGGCCTGACCCGGTTGTTGACCGACCGCGGGCACGACGTCGTGGCCGGTGTCGGAGACGGCGACGCGCTGATCAAGACGATCAACGACCTGGCGGCCCAGGACTCGCTGCCGGACGTCGTGGTCGCGGACGTACGGATGCCGCCGACGCACACCGACGAGGGTGTGAAGGCGGCCGTACAGCTGCGCAAGCAGCACCCGGGGGTGGGGGTGCTGGTGCTGTCGCAGTACGTGGAGGAGCGCTACGCCACCGAACTGCTGGCCGGTTCGACCCGTGGCGTCGGCTACCTGCTCAAGGACCGCGTCGCGGAGGTGCGCGAGTTCGTGGACGCGGTGGTGCGGGTGGCCCAGGGGGGTACCGCGCTGGACCCGGAAGTGGTCGCGCAGCTGCTCGGGCGCAGTCGTAAGCAGGACGTACTGGCCGGGCTCACCCCGCGGGAGCGGGAGGTCCTAGGACTTATGGCCGAGGGACGCACCAACTCGGCGATCGCGCGGCAGCTCGTGGTGAGTGACGGGGCGGTCGAGAAGCACGTCAGCAATATCTTCCTGAAACTCGGGCTTTCCCCGAGCGACGGCGATCACCGGCGTGTTCTCGCGGTCCTCACCTATCTGAACTCCTGAGGGGCTGACACTGGGTCAGCCGAACGGAATCGCCCTCGAAGGACACTCGAAGGACAGGGGCGCCCGACACGGCACCAGAGCGGCGCGAGACCGGCACGAGAACCAAAGGATGAGGTAGAAGCGTCTTCCAGAGGAGCGTCGGGGGCGAGTAAGTCATGACAAGTCAGGGCGTCGAACCGTCTCAAAATGGTGTCCATCATGCGAACAGCCGAGGGAAGGCGACCCTTACAGACGTAGGGTTGGTCCTGGGAAGGCCTGCGGGAAGGCCGTTCCCAGACAGCCGCCTCGAAGGAGGTCCAGTTAAGTGACCAGCCAGGTCAGTAGCCCAGCGGAGCAGGCCGACGAAGCCGTCGTAGGAGAACAGCGCAAACCGGCGGGGGCAAAGGAAACACGCCGGCTCGACCGGGTGATCATCCGGTTCGCGGGTGACTCCGGTGATGGAATGCAACTCACCGGCGATCGCTTCACCTCCGAGACGGCGTCCTTCGGCAACGATCTTTCGACGCTGCCGAACTTCCCCGCCGAAATCCGAGCGCCCGCAGGCACACTGCCGGGCGTTTCTTCATTTCAGCTGCATTTCGCGGACCATGACATCCTCACGCCCGGTGACGCGCCGAATGTGCTGGTGGCCATGAATCCGGCGGCACTCAAGGCGAACATCGGCGATGTGCCGCGCGGCGCGGAGATCATCGTCAACACGGACGAGTTCACTAAGCGGGCGATGGCGAAGGTCGGTTACGCGGCCAGCCCGCTGGAGGACGGTTCGCTGGACGCGTACGCCGTCCATCCGGTCCCGCTGACGACGATGACGGTCGAGGCGCTCAAGGAGTTCGAGCTGTCCCGCAAGGAGGCCGAGCGCAGCAAGAACATGTTCGCGCTGGGTCTGCTGTCCTGGATGTACCACCGGCCCACCGAGGGCACCGAGAAGTTCCTGCGGACCAAGTTCGCGAAGAAGCCCGAGATCGCCGCCGCCAACATCGCCGCGTTCCGGGCGGGCTGGAACTTCGGCGAGACGACCGAGGACTTCGCGGTCTCCTACGAGGTCGCCCCGGCCGCCAAGACCTTCCCGACCGGCACCTACCGCAACATCTCCGGGAACCTGGCCCTGTCGTACGGCCTGATCGCCGCCTCCAAACAGGCGGACCTGCCCCTCTACCTGGGCTCCTACCCGATCACCCCGGCCTCCGACATCCTGCACGAGCTGAGCCGGCACAAGAACTTCGGCGTGCGCACCTTCCAGGCCGAGGACGAGATCGCGGGCATCGGCGCCGCCCTGGGCGCGGCCTTCGGCGGCTCCCTCGCCGTCACCACCACCTCCGGGCCGGGCGTGGCACTGAAATCGGAGACCATCGGGCTCGCGGTCTCCCTCGAACTGCCGCTCCTGGTCATCGACATCCAGCGCGGCGGGCCCTCCACGGGTCTGCCGACGAAGACGGAGCAGGCGGACCTGCTCCAGGCGATGTACGGGCGCAACGGAGAGGCCCCGGTCCCGGTGGTCGCCCCGTGCACACCGGCCGACTGCTTCGACGCCGCCCTGGAGGCGGCCCGGATCGCCCTCATCTACCGCACCCCCGTCCTCCTCCTCTCCGACGGCTACCTGGCCAACGGCTCCGAGCCGTGGCGGATCCCGGAGGTCGACGAACTCCCGGACCTGCGGGTGCAGTTCGCACAGGGTCCGAACCACACCCTGGACGACGGCACCGAGGTGTTCTGGCCGTACAAGCGCGACCCGGGGACCCTGGCCCGCCCCTGGGCGATCCCAGGCACACCGGGTCTCGAACACCGCATCGGCGGCATCGAGAAGCAGGACGGCACGGGCAACATCTCCTACGACCCCGCCAACCACGACTTCATGGTCCGCACCCGCCAGGCGAAGATCGACGGCATCGACGTCCCGGACATCGAGGTCGACGACCCGTCCGGCGAGGCCAACACCCTGGTTCTGGGCTGGGGTTCGACGTACGGACCCATCACCGCGGCGGTACGGCGACTGCGGGCCGCCGGGGAGAACATCGCGCAGGCCCATCTGCGCCACCTCAACCCGTTCCCCCAGAACCTCGGCGCGGTGCTGAGGCGTTACGAGAAGGTGGTGATCCCCGAGATGAACCTCGGCCAGCTCGCCACGCTCGTCCGGGCGAAGTACCTGGTCGACGCGCACTCCTACAACCAGGTCAACGGCATGCCGTTCAAGGCCGAACAGCTCGCCACGGCGCTCAAGGAGGCCATCGATGGCTGAGACGACCACAGGAAGCGCGGACACGATCGAGGCGCTCACTCTGGTGCCCAAGGCCGAGGCCAGGCAGTCCATGAAGGACTTCAAGTCCGATCAGGAAGTGCGCTGGTGCCCCGGTTGCGGTGACTACGCGGTCCTGGCCGCCGTGCAGGGCTTCATGCCCGAGCTCGGCCTCGCCAAGGAGAACATCGTCTTCGTGTCGGGCATCGGCTGCTCGTCCCGCTTCCCGTACTACATGAACACGTACGGCATGCACTCCATCCACGGCCGCGCGCCCGCCATCGCGACGGGGCTCGCCTCCAGCAGGCGGGACCTGAGTGTGTGGGTGGTGACCGGTGACGGGGATGCCCTCTCCATCGGCGGCAACCATCTGATCCACGCGCTGCGCCGCAACGTGAACCTGAAGATCCTGCTGTTCAACAACCGGATCTACGGCCTCACCAAGGGGCAGTACTCGCCGACCTCCGAGGTCGGCAAGATCACCAAGTCGACGCCGATGGGCTCGCTGGACGCGCCCTTCAACCCGGTGTCCCTGGCCATCGGCGCGGAGGCGTCCTTCGTGGCCCGGACCGTGGACTCCGACCGCAAGCACCTCACCGACGTACTGCGGCAGGCCGCCGCCCACCCGGGCACGGCGCTGGTGGAGATCTACCAGAACTGCAACATCTTCAACGACGGCGCTTTCGAGGTCCTCAAGGACAAGCAGCAGGCCGAAGAGGCGGTGATCCGCCTCGAACACGGGCAGCAGATCCGCTTCGGCGCGGACCGCGCCAAGGGTGTCGTACGTGATCAGCTGACCGGTGACCTGAAGGTCGTCGCCGTCACCCCGGAGAACGAGGCACAGATCCTGGTCCACGACGCCCACTCCGCGTCCCCGACCACGGCCTTCGCGCTCTCCCGGCTGGCCGACCCGGACACCCTGCACCACACCCCGATCGGCGTCCTGCGCTCCGTGGAGCGGCCGGTCTACGACACCCAGATGGCCGACCAGCTCGACACCGCCATCGAACAGAACGGCAAGGGCGACCTCGCGACGCTCCTCGCGGGCGGGGACACCTGGACGGTCGTCGGCTGAGCGAGCCGACCGTTCGAGGCGTTCTTGGAGGCGTTCTTGGAGGCGTTCTTCGAGGCGTTCTTCGAGGCGTTCAAGAAGTTCCAGGGGCCCGGGTGGCTGACGCCCGGGCCTCGTCGTACGCGTGGCGGGACTTCTCGACGTCGTCCATCCGGTCCTTGGTCCAGACGGCCAGCGCGCGCACCTGCTCGGCGGCCTCGCGGCCCAGTTCCGTGAGCGAGTAGTCGACGCGGGGCGGGATCACGGGCTTCGCGTCACGGTGGACGAGACCGTCGCGCTCCAGGGTCTGGAGAGTCTGGGTGAGCATCTTCTCGCTGACCCGGCCGATCGCCCGGCGCAGCTCACTGAAGCGGTAGGGACGGTCGAGAAGCTCGATCAGCACGAGCACGCCCCAGCGGCTGGTGACGTGCTCCAGGACGAGGCGGTACGGGCACATCGCCTCGCCGGTGTCGTACTTGGAGACGGCCGCGGGCGCTTTTGCACTTACTCCCATGCCAGTACCTTACTTCAAAGTGGGTACTTTCGCAGAGTTAGCGCACCTCCTAGGGTTAGTGACAGACCCAACCCCACAAGGAGCTAAGTCATGAGCATCGTCGTCACCGGAGCCACCGGACACCTCGGCCGCCACGTCATCGAGGGGCTGCTGGAGAAGGTTCCGGCCGACCAGATCACCGCCGTCGTCCGCGACGCGGAGAAGGCCGCCGACTTCGCGGCCCGCGGTGTGAAGATCGCGGTCGCCAACTACAACGAGCCCGAGACCTTCGGAACCCTCTTCACCGCCGGCGACAAGGTGCTGCTCATCTCCGGCAACGAGTTCGACAAGGGCCGCGTGGCCCAGCACCAGGTCGTCCTGGACGCCGCCAAGGCCGCCGGGGTCGCGCTCTTCGCGTACACCAGCGCCCCGGGCACCCTCACCGCCGCCCTCGCCGACGACCACAAGGGCACCGAGAAGGCGATCCTGGAGTCGGGTGTGCCCTACGCCCTGCTGCGCAACGGCTGGTACAACGAGAACTACACCGAGAACCTCGCCCCGGTTCTCGAGTACGGCGCCGTCACCCAGGCCGCCGGCGACGGCAAGGTCGCCTCCGCCACCCGCGCCGACTACGCGGCCGCCGCCGTGGCCGTACTGACCGGCGAGGGCCACGAGAACAAGACGTACGAGCTGAGCGGCGACACCGCGTGGAGCTTCGCCGAGTACGCCGCCCTGGTGGCCGAGCAGTCCGGCAAGGAGATCGTCTACAACGCCGTCTCCGTCGAGGCGCTCACCGGCATCCTGACCGGCGCCGGACTGCCCGGCCCCCTCGCCGCGATCCTGGCGGGCGTCGACGCGTCCATCGAGAAGGGCGAGCTCGCGGGCACCAGCGGTGACCTGTCCCGGTTGACCGGCCGCCCGACCACGCCGGTCGCCGAGTCGATCGCGGCGGCGCTGAAGGGCTGACTCCCCCTCGGGCCCCGGCACCGTCGCCACCCGCACCCCCGCCTGTCATGACCGTATAGCGATACGGGCATGACAGGCGGGGGTGCTCGGCGCTACCTTCTTGGAGGCTGCGCGGGAGCAGCTGTGCGAGAGGGAGGGCCGGTGGCCGTGCAGCAGGCGAAGAATTCGATGGGTGCGACCGGCTCCATGGGTTCCGGTGGCCCCGTCGGCTCGACGGGTCCCCAGATATCCAAGGCCGAGCAGCGCATCGGGCTCTTGAACGGCTTCGCCGCGTACGGCATGTGGGGGCTCGTTCCCCTCTTCTGGCCGCTGTTGAAGCCGGCCGGGGCCCTGGAGATCCTCGCCCACCGGATGGTGTGGTCCCTCGCCGTGGTCGGCGTCGCCCTGCTGGTGATGCGGCGCTGGGCCTGGCTCGGCGAGCTGCTGCGACAGCCGCGCAAGCTGGCGCTGATCAGCGTCGCGGCGGCCGTGATCACGATCAACTGGGGCGTCTACATCTGGGCCGTGAACAGCGAGCACGTCGTCGAGGCATCCCTCGGCTACTTCATCAACCCGCTCGTCACCATCGCCATGGGCGTCCTGCTGCTGAAGGAACGGCTGCGCCCCGTGCAGTGGGCGGCGGTCGGTGTCGGCTTCTCCGCGGTGCTCGTCCTCACCATCGGGTACGGCCGGCCACCGTGGATCTCCCTCACCCTCGCCTTCTCCTTCGCCACGTACGGGCTGGTGAAGAAGAAGGTCAACCTCGGCGGGATCGAGTCCCTCGCCGCCGAGACGGCGATCCAGTTCCTGCCCGCGCTCGCCTATCTGCTGTGGCTGGGTTCGAGCGGGGGCGCGACCTTCGGCACGGAGGGTGCGGGGCATGCGACGTTGCTCGCGGCGACGGGCGTGGTGACCGCGCTTCCGCTGGTCTGTTTCGGCGCGGCCGCGATACGGGTGCCGTTGTCCACACTGGGGCTGTTGCAGTACCTCGCCCCGGTGTTCCAGTTCCTGCTCGGCATCCTCTACTTCCACGAGGCCATGCCGCTGGAGCGGTGGGCCGGGTTCGCGCTGGTCTGGCTCGCGCTGTCGCTGCTCACCTTCGACGCGCTGCGGACCGCGCGGCGGGCGGCTCGGGCACTCAAGGCCGGGGCCGCCGGGGGTGCCGTTGCCGGCGTGCGGAGTGCCGCCGCCGTGGACGCCAAGTCGTAGAGGGTTTCGCCCCCGCCGTCCCTACCCCGCACCCCTGGAAGCCTCGGGTGTCCGGGGGCCGGTGTTCGAGGTCAGGTGTTCGAGGGGCACGCGAATCCGTTGCACGCTCGGTCGCGCAACCACTATGAGTAGCTGCATGACGCCTACGCCCGTGCACTGGAAGCTGGTCATCGACGCCACCGACCCGCACGCCCAAGCCGACTTCTGGGCCGCCGCCCTCGGTTACGAGGTCGAGGACAACAGCGCGCTCGTCGAACGACTGCTGGGCCTCGGTGCCCTGCCGGCCGAGGCCGCCGTCGACTTCCACGGCCGCCCGGCCTTCCGGGACCTGATCGCCGTACGGCATCCGGACGACCCGTACGACAAGGAGCGCGGCATCGGGCTCGGGCGGCGCCTGCTCTTCCAGCGCGCCCCTGAGCCGAAGACCGTCAAGAACCGGCTCCATCTCGACCTGCACCCGGGCGAGGGCCGACGCGCGGACGAGGTCGCCCGGCTGGAGGGGCTGGGCGCGGACGTGCTGCGGCACGTGAAGGAACCGGCCGGCGAGTGGGTGGTGATGGCCGACCCGGAGGGGAACGAGTTCTGCGTGCAGTGAGCGTCGCTCACCCCCGTGGCCCGGGTCCGCTATGCGAACCACCCTGACCGGATTGCGCTCTTGACGGAACGTCAGCCTCAGAAACACCATCAGGCACCTCTTTCCCACAAGGAATCCGGAGCCCCCCACATGAAGCTCTCCGTTCCCGGGCGTGCCACCGGCGCCGTCGTCGTCGCGGCCGTCACGCTCCTCACCACCGGCGCGATAACCGGCGCGGCGCCCGCCCCCACCGCCGCGGCCGCCGCACCCGACATCCCCGTGGCCAACGTCAAGGCCCATCTCGCACAGCTGCAGTCCATCGCCACCGCCAACGGCGGCAACCGCGCACACGGCCGCGCCGGTTACAAGGCCTCCATCGACTACGTGAAGGCGAAGCTGGACGCGGCCGGATTCACCACGACCCTCCAGCAGTTCACGTCCTCCGGCCGCACCGGGTACAACCTGATCGCCGACTGGCCCGGCGGCGACACCAACCAGGTCGTCATGGCGGGCTCCCACCTCGACAGCGTGACCGCGGGGCCCGGCATCAACGACAACGGATCCGGGTCCGCCGCGATCCTGGAGACCGCGCTCGCCGTCTCCCGGGCCCAGTACCAGCCCACCAAGCACCTGCGCTTCGCCTGGTGGGGCGCGGAGGAGCTGGGGATGGTCGGTTCGAAGTACTACGTGAACAGTCTGTCCTCCGCGAACCGGGCGAAGATCAGCGACTATCTGAACTTCGACATGATCGGCTCGCCGAACCCCGGCTACTTCGTCTACGACGACGACCCCACGATCGAGAAGACCTTCAAGGACTACTTCGCGGGCGTCGGCATCGCCACGGAGCCCGAGACCGAGGGCGACGGCCGCTCGGACCATTCCCCCTTCAAGAACGTGGGCATACCGGTCGGCGGCCTCTTCAGCGGCGCCGACTACATCAAGACGGCCGCCCAGGCCGCCAAGTGGGGCGGCACCTCCGGCCAGGCCTTCGACCGCTGCTACCACGCCTCCTGCGACACGGCATCCAACATCGACGACACGGCGCTGAACCGGAACGCGGACGCGCTGGCGCACGCCGTGTGGACGCTGTCCTCCTAGGGCTCCAGGACTCCCTGGGGGCTCTTAGGGGGCTCCCAGAGGGCTCTTAGGGGGCTCCCAGGGGCCCCCAAGGGAGCCTTCCCTGCGGGGCCTCGTCCTCCCAGCCCTCCTAGGGCGTGTACGGGTTGTCCGCCAGGGAGCGGGCCCGGGCCCGGTCCGCGAGGCGGGTCATGCGGGTGCGGGCCGAGTCGAGCTGTTCGAGGTCGTCGGCGGCGGGGCCGCCGTCGGCCACGAGTTCGGTCCACAGCGTGATCAGGTCCTGCCCCAGGTTCAGTCCCTGCACGGGGTCGCGGACGGCGCGCCAGGCCGCGGCGGCGCTCTGTACGTTGCCGTACGCGGCGTCGGGGTCCTGGTGCCGCCTGCGGACCCGGGCGAGGTCGAGGGAGAGGTGGAACGCCCGGAGCGGGTCACCGGCCAAGTAGGCGATGTACGAGGTCAGCTCACGCAGCCGCAGCACCTCCGGGTGCTCGGGGCCCAGCGACCGCGCCGCGTCCGCGCCGACCCGCTCCGCCATCACCGTGGCCTCTTCGATCCGGCCCATCTTCACGGCGTCGTTGATCCGCGCCACGGGCTCCACGAGGAACGCCGCTCCCTCCGTCTCCTGAACCGGTGCCAGCACCGACTCGGCGACGGCGTCGAAGCCGCGCGCGGGAGTGGGCTTCGGTTCCGGCTCCGGCTCGGGGTCCATGAGGGACATGGCCTCCATCGCGGGGGCCGGACGCTCAGGAGTCAGCCCCACGGGCGGCGGGCCGAACTCGCCCGTCGGAGCCACCGCGACGCCGGGCGTGGCGTCCCGCGTCGGCTCCGGCAGCGCCCGCAGCACATGCGTCGCCGCGGCCCCGGGCAGGGGCTGAGGCTCCGACACCGGCATCGGCTGCGACACCGGCTGAGGCTCCGACACCGGCTCCTCCACGGCCCGCACCACGTGCGTCGCGCTGTCCCGCGGCGGAACCGGAGGCACCTGCGGCGGCGCGGGTGGAGCCGCGGGCATCGCGGGAGGGGATTCCTGCACCCCGGGCACCTCGGCCGGCGGCCCCACCCGTACCGGCTCGCCCGTGTACCGGCTCGACCCGTCCCCGTACACCTCCAGCGGTACGACGAAGCCGATCCGTTCGTCGTGGACGGTGGCTAGGACGGAGTGACCGACCGCGAGGGCGAGTCCGTGGAGGTGGTTCAGGACGGCGGCCTGGACGGTCTCGCCGGGCACGACGACGACCGGCACACCGCCGACCGTGGCGGCGCCCCCGCTTTCCCCCGAGGGCATGGGGACCCACACCTCCAGCGGGCCGGCACCGGGGCCGACCGCCGAGCGCTGCCGCTTGGATTCCCGCTTCTGTTCGCGGCTGAGTCGAGACATCGCTTCCCTCACTCGGGTCGTACTTCCATGCGTCGACCTTGCCTCAAGATCCGGTCGGGTACATACAGTCAAGTCTCTCGGCTCACCACCGCTGCATGCGTCACTACGACGTCACAGGCTCGTAAGAGTGGCCGACAGCAAGGATGACGGTCGGTGACGACCGATGACTGACAACGGACGGCCGAGGAGAGTGGTCAGGTGATGCAGGGGAGCACGCGGCAGGGGACGGAGGGGCCCGAAATCTGGCTCCGCGGGCCGGTCGCCGACACGGTGGAACCCACTCGGTGGCCCGAACCCGCCGGGAGCGAACCGGGCCACCTCGCCGTCGGCCCACGACGGTTCGCCTGGGTCGCGACGCACGGCGGGGCCGGCACCACCACACTCGCCGCGGTCTTCGGCGGCCATGACGCCGGGCGGAACTGGCCCCGGCCCGACCAGGGAGAACCGGGGTCGGTGCTCCTCGTCGGACGTACGCACGCGGTGGGACTGGACGCCGTCTCGCACACCCTGGACACCTTCCGCCGGGGCGAGGCGCCCCCAGGGCTCGACCTCGACGCCGTGGTGCTGGTCGCGGACGCGCCCGGACGGCTGCCCCGCCCACTCGCCCAACGCGTCAAGGTGATCGATTCGATGATCGACGTGTATCAGGTGCCGTGGATCCCGGCGTGGCGCATCGGTGACCTCGCCTCGCCGCCGCCCCGCGAAACGGCGCCGCTGGCCCGCCTGACGGGCGCCGCGCGTCTGCTCTGACCCCCGAGAAGACCCCCGGCGGCCTGCGGCAGGCAGCCAACGGCAGGCGGCAGGCATCCCCCATCCCCGTATCGCAGGATGGACGTCGCATGCGCATGCATATATTGTGCACGCATGCAGTTGTGGTCGTGGTGCTCCACGACCCGTCGCACACGCACCCTGGGGGACCCATGAGCCGTCATTTCCTGTTCCTGCTGGGCAGCAGCCGCCCCGACGGCAACACCGAGCTGCTGGCCCGCCGGGCCGCCGAACAGTTGCCCGCGGATGTCGAGCAGCGCTGGCTGAGCCTCGCCGAGCACCCGCTGCCCGACTTCGTGGACCTGCGGCGCGACAGCGACCACGTGCACCCGGCCGCCGGGAGCAACCCGGCCCTGCTGCTCGACGCGACCCTGGCGGCCACCGACATCGTGATCGCCTCACCGCTGTACTGGTACTCGGTGTCCGGCCTCACCAAGCGCTACCTGGACTACTGGTCGGGCTGGCTGCGCACCCCCGGCGTCGACTTCAAGGCCAGGATGGCCGGGCGCACCCTCTGGGGCGTCACCGCGCTGGCGCACGAGGAGGAAGAGGTCGCCGACCCGCTGATCGGCACTCTCGACCACTCGGCCGCGTACCTGGGCATGCGTTTCGGCGGGGTCCTGCTCGGCAACGGCAGCAAGCCCGGTGACGTACTGGAGGACACGGCCGCGCTGGCGCGTGCGAAGACGTTCTTCGCACGGGAGGCACCGCTCGCCCGCTACCCCTACGAGACGCACGACACCGACGACAGGCGCGAGAGGCGCGAAACGCAGGGCGTGGCAGCCGCGCGCTAGCAGCTACGCGGTGATGTCCTTCGCCGTGAACCGCGCCCACGCCGCCGAGCCGAACACCGCCGCGTACAGGCCCTGGAGTCCGAGATTGCGGACCAGGTCGTCCCAGTACACCGGGTCGCGCATGAGGTCGGCGAAGGACAGCCAGTAGTGGGAGAAGAAGTACGGCTGGAGGGCGTGGAGCTGGGGGATCTGGTCCAGGATCTGGATGGTGATGACAAGGCCGACCGTCGTCGCCATCGCCGCGATGCCGCTGTTGGTCAGCGTCGAGACGAACAGGCCGAGGGCCGCGACGCCGATCAGTGACGCGGCGACGACCAGTGCGATGAGGAACGCCCGCCCGAGCCCCTCGGTGAAGCTGATCCGGGTCCCGGAGATCGTCGTCAGCTCGCCCAGGGGAAAGAGCAGCGCGCCGACCGTGAGCGCCGAGAGCGCCACCACCAGGGTCGCGACCAGGCAGAACGTCATGGTGGTCGCGTACTTGGTGAGCAGCAGGCGGGTGCGGCCGGCGGGCGCGACCAGCAGGTAGCGCAGCGTCCCCGCGTTCGCCTCGCCCGCGATCGCGTCGCCCGCGATGACGCCGATGGCCATCGGCAGGAAGAAGGGGAGGGTCGCGGCGAGCGCCGTGAACACCAGGAACAGGCCGTTGTTGGTGATCTGCGAGATGAACGCCGGTCCTTCGCCGCCACCACCGCCCCCCGTCGAGCCGTCGCGGGTCTCGATCTTGATCGCGATGCCGATGAGGATCGGCACGGCCGCGAGCACGGCGAGCAGCGCGATGGTCCGCCAGCGCCGGAAGGTGGTGAGGAGCTCGCTGCGGAAGAGCCCGAAGGTCCACAGGGGGCTCGGTTTCCGTACCGCCGTGTCCTGGACGCGTATCGCCTCGGCCTCGACCTCGGCCTCGGTCTCAGCCCGCGACATCGAACCCCTCCCCCGTCAGCGCCACGAACGCGTCCTCCAGTGAGGCCCGTTCGACGCCAAAGCCACGGACGCGGACGCCCGCCGTGACCAACGCGGCGTTCAGTTCGGCGAGTTCGCGGTCCGGAGGTTCGGCGGTCACGCCCGTCTCCGTCACGACGAGATCCGCGATTCCCTGTTCCTTCAGCACGCGCGCCGCGTCCCCGGGGTCCGGGGTGGTCACGACAAGCCGCCCTCGCGCCCCCGCCGCGAGCTCCGCCACCGGGCCCTGGGTGATCAGCCGCCCCTGTGCCATCACGGCGGCGTGCGTGCACACCTGCTCGATCTCGTCGAGCAGGTGTGAGGAGAGGAAGACGGTCGTGCCGTCCGAGGCCAGCTCCCGCACGAGGGAACGGATCTCGCGCATGCCCTGCGGGTCGAGGCCGTTGGTCGGCTCGTCCAGGACGAGCAGGCGGCGGGGCTGGAGCAGCGCGGCCGCGAGCCCGAGCCGCTGCTTCATGCCGAGCGAGTACGCCTTCGCCTTCTTGCCCGCGGCCGCGGTGAGTCCGACCCGGTCGAGGGCGGCCGCGACGCGGGTACGCCGGGTGCGCGGGTCGGCGGTCGGGTCGGCGGCGTCGTACCGGAGGAGGTTGTCACGGCCGGAGAGGAAGCCGTACAGCGCGGGGCCCTCGATGAGGGCGCCCACGTGCGGGAGCACGGCGCGGGTGGCGCGGGGCATGGGCTGCCCCAGCACACGCGCCGTGCCCGAGGTCGGCTCGATCAGGCCCATCAGCATGCGGATGGTGGTGGTCTTGCCCGAGCCGTTGGGCCCGAGGAAGCCGAAGACGCTGGCCGCCGGGACGGTCAGGTCGAGGCCGTCCACGGCGACCTGTCCGCCGCGGAAGCGCTTGGTGAGCGCGCGGGTGGCGATCACCGTGCCCTCGGCGGACGCGGTGGCGGTGCCCGCCACAGGCGGGTCCGTAACCTCGGCGGACCGCTCCTCCATGGGCTCCCTCGTTTCGGCTTCGTCCGTACTCTGGTCGGTTCCGTCCGTCGGTTCCGTCCGTACGGTGCTCAGTGGGCCGCGTTGGCCGCCTTCACCAGCGCGTCCTTGGTGACCGCACCGGCGTACACCTTGCCGTCGTCCGTGATCAGCGCGTTGACCAGGCGGGTCGAGAAGACCGTGCCCGAACCGAACTTGCCCTTGACGTGATCACCGAGGGAGTTCAGGAACCCGGAGACGTTGCCGCCCTCGGACGACGAGCCGGAGGGCATGCCCTGGCCGCCCGTGTCGAACTCCGCGATGGTGCTCCAGCCCTTGCCGATGGTCTTAAGACCGTCGAGCCCCTTGCCGAGGTCACCGCGGGTCGGAGCGGACTCCGGGGCCTTGGTGTCCTTGGAGTCCTTGCCCTCGGTGACCTTCGCACCCTTCGGCGGGGTGAAGTCGAAGGTCGAGGCGGCCGGCTTGGCGAAGGCGACCTGGGTGAAACCGGCGTCCACGACGGCCGCGCCGCCGCTCTTCGGGACCAGCGTGAACTTCAGCGGCACCCCGGTCTTCGCGTCCACCGCGACGGTGATCGCGCCGACCGTGGAACCGGACTGCTTCGGCTTGATGAGCAGCTTGTAGGCGTCACGGCCCGCGACCTGCGCCGTGCCGTCGACCGTCACGGAGGTCGTGTCGTCGACCGACTTCAGGGCCTCGTCGGCGAGCTCCTTGGGCGTCGTCGGGACGTCCTTCGGCGCCTTCTCCCGGCCCTTTTCGGCTGCGGGGGCCGTCGAGTGGTACACCTCGTTCGACTTGCTGTCGTACGCCCATACGTCGCTGCCGTTGTGGATGACGCTGTACTCGGCGGCGTTTTCCAGGACGGAGACCTTGGCCTTGTCCGGGCCGTCGGCCGCGACGCGCACCGTGTGCGTGCCGGAGGCCAGCTCCATGAGCTTGGACTGCGGGTCGGCGGAGGAGCCGCCGGATCCCTTGGTGGCGCCGGACAGCATGCCGCTCTCCAGGCCGCCCAGGCTGGGCAGTCCGAGATCGGTGCTGACCTTGACCGTGCCGGACAGCTGCTGGACGTCCGACTTGGCGATCTTCTCGATGAGCTGCTCTGCGGTGATCTTCGGCAGGCTGGGGTCGCCGGAGTCGGCGAGCGCCGGGACGAGCCCGATGGTCGCGGCCGCCACCCCCACCACTGCGACCGGAACGACGTAACGAGCCGCCTTGCGCCGACCGGCGCGGACGTCGGCGGCCTCGTCGGGCAGCCCTTCCGCCCCGGCGGTCCTGTCGGATTCGTACGGTGCCATGTGTGCCTTACCTCCGTCGTCGGCGGCGGCCTACCGTCCTCACTTCTCCACCCCTGTAGCCGCCATTCTCACCCGAACCGGTGAGGAGTGGTGTTCTCAATCTGACCAAATCGGCCGACGAGAAGCGTCAGACCCCGGACTCAACTCCACGTAGTCCTGCGGTATGACGTGAGGAGGCGGTGGCTCCCCCGACCCGTAGGGGTTGGGGAAACCACCGCATGAGCCTCACTGCGCCTCGGTACCCGTCAGGGCCGCACGAAGCCCGTGCCCGTCAGCGCTGCACGAACACGTAGTCCGCCCGGTAGGGCACGCCCACGATCGTGCCCGGCGAGCAGGAGCCGGCCGGGGCGACCCCACCCACGGTGTTGAGCCGCAGGATCTCCTGCGTGTCGGCCAGCAGACCGCGGTGCTTGCCGGACCGGGTGGCCTTGAGGTCCAGCTCGGCGATGTTCTTGTCGCCGTTCGGCGTCTTGGAGATCACCGCTCCGGTGACCGCGCTGCGGTCGGGCGCGACCCACTGCGGCGTACCGGAGTTTGGCTTCACGAACGTGTGCACGATGTCGCCACCGAGCAGCGCCGCGACGTCACGCTGCGCGAAGGCGTAGCCACCGCCCTCGGCGGGCTTGCACTCGTAGATCTGCTTGCCCTTGACCACGGACGCCTGGAAGTTGTCGAGGGCGTCACGGAAGTCGAAGGAGCCGGTGACCTTGTGGAGCTGGCCGCGGACGGCTCCGCCCGGGAACTCTGCGGTGTGCAGATTGGCGTAGAACGCACCCGGGTCGTTCTTCAACCGCTCCAGCAGCGCGGCGTCCTTCACCTTCACGGTGCCGACCACGTGGTGGTCCTTGATCTTGTCGAGCAGCTTGGTGAAATCGATCTTGACGCCGCCGTTGGTGCCCTTGGCGCCCTGATGGATGTGGAGCATGGTCGGCCTGCCGGTGCCGCGCCAGGTCACGGCGACGGACACCTTGTCCCCCTTGACCTTGATGAACTCCATTGCCGCGCCGTCCTTGTCGCCGACAGCGGGGCCACCCTGGACGGGCACCTCGTTGGCGCCACGGAGGCTGGTGGCGAGGATGGTGCCGCCGCTGCCGCCGACGACTCCGCTCTGCGCGACGATCGTCTGATCGCCGTGCGCCGAGTGACTCATGCCGCCGCGGTCACTGTGGTGACTGCCGCCGGCGGCGACCGCCGGGATGACGGCGGCGGCCACACCGGCCGCGGCTGCCACCGCGACACCGGCCAGGGCCAGGCCCTTGCGACGCATGTCCGACATGGCATTGAACGTGGCGTTCGATTCCATGATTCTTTTTTCTCCCCGTAATGCAGCTGACGCCCCCTGCGTCAGCTTCTGTACGGGAGTACGGATCGATTCCTACCCTGGACTCAATCCAACAATGTGACGTGCGTCACACCCGAGAGGGTGTGCGTCGGTACCGGGGGGCGTACGCCAGCGGCGCGTTCCGGGCGCCTATCCGGCCCGGTGCACCACCGCGTCCACCAGCTCCACGAGCGCGGCCTTCGCGCCACACTCGGGGAGCGGAACGAGCGCGGCCCGGGCCTCCTCCGCGTACCGCACGGTGTCACGGCGGGCCTGCTCCAGCGCGGGATGCGCCCGCAGCAGGGCCAGCGCCTCCGCGTGCCGGTCGTCGTCCGTGAGGTCGGAGTCGAGCAGCTCGCACAGCGCGATGTCCTCGGCGAGACCGAGCCGCTCCGCCCGCTCACGCAGCCGCAGCACCGGCAGCGTGGCGATGCCCTCGCGCAGGTCCGTACCCGGCGTCTTCCCGGACTCGTGCGAGTCGGAGGCGATGTCCAGCACGTCGTCCGCGAGCTGGAAGGCGACGCCCAGCCGCTCCCCGTACTGCGTCAGCACGTCCACGACCGTCTCGTCGGCGCCCGACATCATCGCGCCGAACCGGCACGCCACGGCGACCAGCGAGCCGGTCTTGCCGCTGAGCACGTCGAGGTAGTGGTCGACCGGGTCGCGCCCGTCGCGGGGCCCCGCCGTCTCCAGGATCTGTCCGGTGACGAGCCGCTCGAACGCCTCGGCCTGGATGCGGACGGCCTCGGGCCCGAGGTCGGCCAGGGTGTGGGACGCGCGCGCGAAGAGGAAGTCGCCGGTGAGCACGGCGACCGAGTTGCCCCAGCGGGTGTTCGCGCTGGGCACGCCGCGCCGCGCGTCGGCCTCGTCCATCACGTCGTCGTGGTACAGGGTGGCGAGATGGGTCAGTTCGACGACCACGGCCGAGGGCACGACACCCGGCGCGTAGGGGTCACCGAACTGCGCGGCGAGCATCACGAGCAGCGGACGGAACCGCTTCCCGCCGGCGCGCAGCAGGTGCTGCGCGGCCTCTGTGATGAAGGGGACCTCGCTCTTGGTGACTTCGAGCAAGCCCTCCTCCACAGCCGTCAATCCGGCCTGGACATCGGCTTCGAGAGCCTGGTCCCGCACGCTCAGCCCGAACGGCCCGACGACGGTCACGAGAGGTTCTCCTGTCTGCTGACGATCACATGGCGAACTCGGTCGATCATTCGGTCGATGACACGGTTTGTCGATGTGTCGCTGCCATCACTCAAGTCAGCGTATCCGGTCACGTTTCGATCACCACGAGCGCCCACCGTCCCCACCGCCGACTTCCTCCCGACTTCCCTCTCCCCCGCCACCCGATGTCCCCCGAGCGGCAGACAGTCCCACACCCGGGCGGTGCGGGATCACGGCCGGTATGTTCTTGATCAGTAGATTCGGCCGGATATCAGACGTATTGGCTGATCGGACGGGTTGAGAGCCGACCGCCGAAGACGACCGGGGCACCGAGGACGACCGCAGGGCACTGCGGACGCAGAGGACACCGTGATGAGCATGCACATCCGTACGTCCTTCTCGCACGAGACGACTCACGAGGATCTGTGGATCCCTCTCCCGGACGGCACCCGCTTGCACGCGCGCGTGTGGCGCCCGCTGGCCGACACGCCCGTCCCCGCGCTCCTCGAATATCTCCCGGACCGGCTCACCGACCGGACCGCGCCACGCGACTGGCAGCGCCACCCCTGGTACGCAGGCCACGGCTACGCCTCCGTCCGGGTGGATGCCCGCGGTTACGGCAATTCGGAGGGCGTGCCGGCGGACCCGTACGGGGAGGGCGAGCGGGCCGACGGGGTGGAAGTGATCCACTGGTTGGCGGACCAGCCCTGGTGCAGCGCCGCGGTAGGCAGGTTCGGCGTCTCCCTGGGCGGCTTCACCTCCCTCCGGATCGCGGCCCTCGCGCCCGAACCGCTCAAGGCGATCGTCACGGTCTGCTCGACCGACGATCCCTATGACAACGACGGGCACCGCATGGGAGGTTCCGTCCTCGCCGTCGAGACGCACGCACGGGCGGCCACGGCGCTCGCCGACGTCGCCCGTCCGCCGGATCCGGCACACGTGGGCCAGGTGATGTGGCGCGACATGTGGGTGAAGCGCCTGGAGACGGTGGAACCGTTCATCCATACGTGGCTGCCCCACCCGACCCGGGACGCGTACTGGCGCCACGCCGGTGTGCGCGAGGACGGGGGATACGGAGGGATCCGGGCCGCCGTGCTCGCGGTGGGCGGCTGGCACGACCCGTACCGCGACACGGTGCTGCGGCTGGTCGAGAGCCTTCCGTCCGACCGCGTGCGCGGCCTGATCGGCCCTTGGTGCCACCAGCACCCGGACCGGGGCCTGCCGCCGGGCCCGGCAATCGGCTTCCTCCAGGAGACGCTGAGGTGGTGGGGCCACTGGCTCAGGCCGACCGATACGAGCCTCCCAGAGCCCGAGCCCGACGTGATCGGCAATCCCGACCTCGGTGCGATCAACAATCCCGGCCCCGACGGGACCGCCGATCGGGGCCCTGGCGCAACCGCCCACCCGGACTCCGGCACGACCGCCCGTCCGAACCCCGGCACGACCGCCCATCCGAACCCCGGCACGACCGCCCATCCGAACCCCGGCACGACCGCCGAACCGGACCCCGGCATGAACAACCGTGACGTGATGGCGCAGCCCCTCCTGCGCTCCTACGTCATGGCCGCGCACCCCCCGGCGACGACGTACCCGTCCCTCCCCGGCCGCTGGGTGGGCGACACCGCCTGGCCCTCACCTTCCGTGACCCCGATCGCGTACGCGTTGCGGGGCGCACCGGTGCTGGTGCGCTCCCCTCAGCACACGGGCGTGGACGCGGGCCGTTTCCGTCCCGACGGGAACGACGCGGACCTGCCGCCGAACCAGCGGGAGGAGGACGCGAGATCGGCCTGCTTCGAGTTCGAGGTCCCAGGGGAGACCTGGGTCCTGGGGCGCCCGAGGGTCCGCCTCCGTCTGACGTCCCACTCCCCCTGGGGCCAGGTGATCGCCCGGGTGTGTGACGTCGCTGCCGACTGCTCCTCGACGCTGGTGACCCGGGGTGCTCTGAACCTGTCAGCGCGCTACGGCTCCGACCAGGCGGTCTCCTGGAAACCGGGCTCTACGGAAGACGTGGTTTTCGACCTGACCGCCATCGGCTACGCGTTCCCGCCCGGCCACCGCATCCGGCTCTCCCTCTCCTCCGCCTACTGGCCGTGGATCTGGCCCCAGCCGGGCTCGACTGTGGGGTTCGCCCTGGACCCGGCGGCCAGTTCCCTCGAACTTCCGGTGCGAGCAAGGGAGTCGGACCCGGGGATCACCTTCGAGGAGCCGGAGCAGTCCGGGCCCCTGGGGGTGACGTCCCCGGCCACCCTTGACGAACCCCGCCCCGAACGCCTGGTCGCCCGTGACGTGGCGAGGGGCGAGTGGCGTGTGGAGGTCGATCCTCGCCAGGACGGCACCCGTGTCCACCCGGACGGCCTCGAATGCACGGAGGACGCCCTGGACACGTACACCATCGATGAGTCGGACCCGCTCTCCGCCCGCACCCGCTCGACGAGGTCGATCCGTCTGCACCGCCCGGAGCTGCCCTGGGACGCCCGGGTCGAGACACGCTCCGAACTCAGCTGCGACGCCTGGGAGTTCATCACCTCGAACGAGCTGATCCGCAAGGACGGCAACGAGGTGGTCTTCCATCGGACGTGGGAGAGGCGAATCCCCCGGACGGCGGACTGGAGTCCCGGCGGCGGCATGGGCAACCCTGAGGAGCATGGCGCGGACCGGTGAGTTCCTGATGGCCCTGGACGAGGGGATGCTCGCGTACTTCCGCGAGATGGCCGACGAGATGGTCACGCGCTTCGGGATCCCCCGGGCCGAGGCGGTTGCGAGGATCAACAGGGCTTACGCGGGGCAGGAGTTCGGCCCCTACCCGGACCTGATGTGCCACGAACTCCCCGAATACTGGGCCCGCGGCCTCTACTTCAAGCCCAACGCCGGCCGGCTCCCCGACGACGACCCCGACACGGACCTGTCCGTGTGGGAGGTGCGCCCGGCTCCGCCCGCGGCCTCACCGGCCTGGACACTCGAAGCCTGATGTCCGATTTGCCGCCAGTGCCGCTTTATTTCTGCTTGGTCGCGTGAGTTGGGTCACGTCCACGTGGGGTGGACTCTTTATCCCCCTTTGACGACTCCCCCTTTGCATAAGGCAAGTTGAGTGTCACGTTCCGGATTAATCGGGCATTTTCTCCCACGCATTTCGCAGGTGAAAGCGATCTACACCGGGAAATGAGGGCTTGTTCCGGACATGTGCTCTCGCATACGTTCACGTCGATCCGGACGGACCGCCCAATCCTGCCGCCGACCGGAATATCCCAGCCACCCACACGCGCACGGCAGGAGCGGGGGACCCAGGTAAGCCGCCGATCCGGACACCGGAACGGCTAGGGGTGAAGTCGCACACACCGTGCGGCCGGGCAGCTCCCGCCCGAACCCGACAGCTCACCTCGCAGGCGCCGGAGAGGAATTCGCCATGTCCGCACGAGGCAAACGCCGCAGCTTCAAGACCCACAGCATCCTCACTCGGGGCATCCTCGCCGCGGGACTGGGCGGAGTCACGCTCGCCCTTCCGATCGTGGGCGCGACCTGCGCACAGGCCGCCACCCCCACCGCCGCCACCACCACCGACGTCCAGCTCATCACGTACAAGGTGGTCGCGGGCGACACCCTGGCCAAGATCGCACAGAAGTACCCCACGAGCGGTGGCGCGGCGAAGCTGTACGTCGCCAACCGCGCGGTCATAGGCCCCGACCCGTCGACGCTCCGCCCGGGCCTCACCCTGACCGTGGGCACCAAAAGGGTCCAAATCCCCACCAAGGCGACCCCGGCGCCCACCGCCACCAAGGCCCCTGCGAAGACGTACGCGAACAACCTCGACGGATGGATCAAGCACTCGCTGGACATCATGGCCCGCGCCAAGATCCCCGGCACCTACAACGGCATCCACCGCAACGTCATGCGCGAGTCCTCCGGGAACCCCCTGGCCATCAACAACTGGGACTCCAACGCCAAGGCCGGCATCCCCTCCAAGGGCCTCCTCCAGGTCATCGACCCGACGTTCAAGGCCTACCACGTGCCGGGCACGTCGATGAACCCCTACGACCCGGTCGCGAACATCACGGCGGCCTGCAACTACGCGGCGGCGAAGTACGGCTCGATCGACAACGTCAACGGGCCCTACTGATAGGACTGGTGGGACTGGTAGGGCTGGTAGGGCTGGTACGACTGCCGGAGCTGATGGGGCTGATGGGGTCGAGGAGACTCGGACGGCTGCCGGGGACTACGGGGCTCTCCGGACTCCCGGAACCGATCCGTCCGGCACGGGAACAACCGCTCCAGTACCACCGCGATCCCGTCGTCCTCGTTCGACAGCGTCACCTCGTCGGCCACCGCCTTCAGCTCCGGATGGGCGTTGGCCATGGCGACCCCCCGGGCGGCCCAGTCGAACATGGGGATGTCGTTGGGCATGTCACCGAAGGCGATGGTGGCGGCGGGAGTGAGACCGAGGTGGGCGGCGGCGAGCGCCAGCCCGGTCGCCTTGGTCACGCCGCATGGCTGGAGTTCGACGGTCCCGGGCCCCGACATGGTGACGGTGGCCAGCGAGCCCACCACACCCCGAGCCGCCGATGCCAACTCGTCGTCGGACAGCGACGGGTGACGGAGCAACACCTTGCTGATCGGCTCCGTCCACAGGTCGTCGCGTCGGTGCACCCGTACCGCCGGAAGCGTCGGATGCGGCATCACGTACCCCGGCTCGATGAGCGTCAGCCCGTCCACGCCGTCCTGGTCCACCGCGGCGTAGAGCAGCCCGACCTCCGCCTCGATCTTCCCGAGCGCGGTCTCCGCGAGTTCCCTGTCCAGGGTCACCGACCACAGCAGGCGGTCCGCCGCCGCGTCGTACAACTGCGCCCCCTGCCCGCACACCGCCAGCCCCGCGCCGCCGAGTTCGTCGAGCAGCGGTCGAACTCTCGGCGCCGGGCGCCCCGTCACGACCAGGTGCCGGGCGCCCGCCTCGGCCACCCTCGCCAACGCGGCCCGGGACCGGTCGGAGAGGGTGTCGTCGCCGCGGAGCAGCGTTCCGTCCAGGTCAGTGGCGATAAGTGAATATGCAGTCGGAGCGGCCATGATCCGAAGAATACGGATCGAACGACTCATCGGCCCGGCGTGAACCGGACGACGTCCGGTATCCCGTCAGCAACGCCGTTCACCGTACGGGGCGTACCGGGCGTACAGAGTGCACTTCTGCCCGCCCACCGAAGCGGGCGGTACGAAAAGACTCCGAGCGGAATGTCACTCCAGAGGATGACGCGGCTGCGGTGACTGTGGCTGCCTGAGCCCAACACGAGCTCCGGCGCGGCCGGTTGGGCCCGGCCCGGGGACGTGGCTCACAAGCCGCCGCCCCCTCGGCCGTACGGACCCCGGCCACCTCACCCGTGCGCGCCCGCCAAGTGCTTGGCCAGCCGCGGCGAAGCGAACTCCGTACCGCACACGAACCGCATCACCGGCCCGTAGGAAGCCGCCGCCGGCAACCCCGTGAAGTACAGCCCGGGCACCGAGGAGCGGTACCCCGCACCGAGCTTGGGAGTGCCGCGGCTCACCACGAGCGCCGTACGCAACTCGTGTCCCAGGAAGTCCATCGCGGCGATGTCGACGCGATAGCCCGTCGCCGCGATGACATGGTCGGCGGAAACCTCCTCGGTCCGGCCCCCCAGGGTCTGCACGGTCAGGACCGGACGCCCGTCGGAGACGTCGGCGCGAACAATCCCGGAGACCTCGCTGACCTCGACCTTGCCCTCGAAGCGGTCGCGCAGCCACCACGCGCCGAGGGGGCCGAGGACTCGGCGGACCAGGTAGTGCCGGGTCTCAGCGGGCAGATAGCGGTAGGGGTGCGGGTAGTAGCTGAGCGCCCACAGGGACCAGGCGCGTCCGAAGGGCGACTCGGGGCGCAGCTTCGGCTGCTTCCAGGGCGGCGCGCCGAAGGCGACCCTGCCTCGTCCCCGGGACACCACCCGCACCTGCGCGCCCGCCTCCGCCGCGAGCGCCGCCGTCTCCAGCGCGGACTGGCCCGCGCCGACGACGATCAGCTCCTTGCCGGAGAACCGGGTGAGGTCGTGGTGCTGGGAGCTGTGCGAGACGGGGCCGGTGGGTGTGGGGCCGTCCGCCGCCGCGCCGCCGAGTTCGGGCGGCAGATGGGCGAGTCCGTACAGTCCCGTGGCCACGACGACCGCCCGCGCCGTGAACGACTCCCCCGAGTCCAGCTTGAGTTCGAAGCCCTCGCCGCCCCGGCGGTCGACGGACACGACCCGCACCCGCTCCAGCTCGGGCACCAGCTTCTGCTGGAACCACTCCCCGTACGCGATGAACGTCTCGACCGGAATGATGTCCTCGTCCGTGACGAGCCGGCGGATCCCCGCCGCGTCGCAGTAGTCGGCGATCGTGTGGCCGGGCTGTGGGGCGTCGAGGCTGGACGCGACCGGAGTCGACTTGAGAAGCATCCCCTCGGGCATGTGGTCACGCCAGCTCACCATGGGCTCGCCGAACACGCGCACCGGGATACCGCGCGCCCGCAGATGGGCGGCGGTGGACAGGCCGAACGGGCCGGCACCGATGACTGCTACCGGATGAATCACGAAGTCCCTCCCCAGGACGTACTTTCGTCACTTCGTGGTCGTACTGGTGCTGTTGCCACGGCGGTTGGTCCGCCACAGCTGATACAGATGCCTCGCGCCCGGCCGCACGAAGCGCGCGAGCATCGTGAAGAACGGCCGCAGGTCGTCACCCGCGAGCCAGGCCAGCTCCGTACCGCTCGCGCGAGCCGGCGCGTGCGGGGTGGTGTAGCCGCTGCGCCGGTAGGCGAGCAGGGCCGGCAGGTCGATGTTCTCCACGATGTACCGGTGACCGGCCCGCTGTTCACCTTCGGGAACGGTGCGCCCGGTCAGGTTGAGATGCATGGCACGGACGACGTCGATCCCCGACTCGTTCTCGAAGAGCCGGAACTGCGCGCCCATCCGGGGGTTGAAGTCGAGGAGTTTGTATCGCCCGTCGCGCCGGTCGAAGCGCAGGTCGAGGTCGATGACGCCGCTGAAGCCGATCTGTTTGATGAAACGCGCGGCGAGGTCCGCGAGTTCCGGATTGTCGACGACGTACGCGTTCGCCGTCATTCCCGCGTGCGGCGGCCAGGAGCGGACCTTCACGCCCGTGAACATCGCGAGCGGCGTCGAGTCCGCGTCGAAGTACGCGTGCACGATCCAGTCCTCTGCCTCCTCCCTGGGCAGGTACTCCTGGAGGATCACGCCAGGCTGATCACCCCAGTCCCGGGCGAGTGACAGAAGCCCCTCCCGGGTCGCGATCCTCGTCGTCCCGTTCACCGCCGGCTGGCTGCGGCGTACGAACGCCTCCCGGTTCTTGGCGACGATCGGAAACCGGGCGCTCTCGGCGAACGCCACGATCTCCTCGTACGACTGCGGAAAGGCCGCCGCCGGACTGGGGATGCCGTGTTCCACACAGAGTTCGTGCAGGCCCTGCTTGCTGGCGAGGCGCCGGGGCAGTTTGGCGTCCACCCGAGGGAAGAGGAACCGCTCCCCCAGCTCCTCCTGGTGCTCGGCGATCAGGACGGCCGCCTCCTCGTCCGTCGGGACGAGCACCGTCGGCCGCCCGATGCGGGCCCCGATCCGCAGCAGCCCCTCGACGAGACGCTCCGGCTCCTCCGTCCCCGTAGTCGGCCAGACGAAGGCACGGCGCAGATAGCGCGAGGCCGCGGCAGGCGTGTAACGGTCCTCGGTGATCGCATACATCGGTATGCCGAGGCGGCCCAGACTACGGATGGCACCCACACCGCCGTGGTGCAGCGGATAGTCACCAAACTTCACGATCAGGCCCGGAACGTTCCGGTCGGCGTCGACCGGTACTCCGCTGACGCTCCTGGCCACGGGTCCCCCCACGTGTCCCCCCCTACGGACCGGACCCACCCCGTCCGTGTCCCCAAAGGACGCTAAGCCGGAACTACCGCCTCCGACAAGGCCTATTCGGACATTGCGAACTCTTTAGGCACTGCCGAGGCAACTCTTCGAGTACTGCCACTGCGACTCAAGACAGCTCGCGGCGACTCACGGCAACTCTCTGGGCACTGCCACAGCACGTCACTCCCCCGTAACCTGTGCCGCGACCACCCGGAACACGTGAAACACCCACACGTGCACCGCGCGGATCACACGGCCAAGCCAGATCACACGGATCACACAGCGCGCACGACCACGAAAGCGAGGCACCACCCGATGCCCCCCTTCGACGTCCCCGAGGGCGATCCCTTCGGCCCTCACAACCTCCCCTACGGCGTCTTCTCCCGGGCCGGAGCGTCCGAGCGGAGCGTCGGCGTCCGGCTCGGCGACCACGTCCTCGACGCGGGAGCGACCGCCCGGGCACTCGGCTCCCCGTACGCCGAACTGCTCGCGCAGCCCACCCTGAACCCGCTGCTCGCCGCCGGCCACACGGCCTGGTCCGACGTACGCCGCGCACTCACCGCCTGGGTGACGGTCCCGGCCCACCGGGAGACCATCGCGCCCCTCCTGCACCCCCTCTCCGAGGTGACCCTGCACCTCCCCTTCGAGGTCGCGGACTACGTCGACTTCTACGCCTCCGAGAACCACGCCCGGAACGTCGGCCAGATCTTCCGCCCCGACGCCACCGACTCCCTCACCCCCAACTGGAAGCACCTGCCGATCGGTTACCACGGCCGCTCCGGCACGGTCGTGGTGTCGGGCACGGAGGTGGTCCGCCCCTCGGGCCAGCGCAAGGCCCCTTCCGACACCGCCCCCGTCTTCGGCCCCTCCGTCCGGCTGGACATCGAGGCGGAGGTCGGCTTCGTGGTCGGCGCACCCTCGACCAGGGGCACGCCTGTCCCTCTCTCCTCCTTCCGCGACCACGTCTTCGGCCTCTGCCTCCTCAACGACTGGTCGGCGCGCGACATCCAGGCCTGGGAGTACGTCCCTCTCGGCCCCTTCCTCGGCAAGTCCTTCGCCACCTCGGTGTCGGCCTGGATCACCCCGCTCGACGCGCTGGACGACGCACGGGTCGCGCCCCCGGCGCGCACGCACCCCCTCCTCTCCTACCTGGACGACTCCGAGGACGAGCCCGGCGGCTACGACCTCCGTATCTCCGTCGCCGTCAACGGCCACGTCGTCTCCGAACCCCCCTTCTCCACCATGTACTGGACGGCCGCCCAGCAACTGGCCCACATGACGGTCAACGGAGCCTCCCTGCGCACCGGCGACCTGTACGGTTCGGGAACGGTCAGCGGCCCCTCCGAGCACGAGCGCGGCTCCCTCCTGGAACTCACCTGGAACGGCCGCGACACCCTCGACCTCCCCGACGGCAAGCGGGCCTTCCTGGAGGACGGCGACGAGGTCACCCTGACGGCCTGGGCCCCGGGCCCCGGCGGCACGCGGGTGGGGCTGGGCGAGGTGACGGGCCGCATCACCCCGGCACCCGACCCTTCCTGACTCCCGGCCCTGGACGGTCCGGGGGCGCAAACCCCGTCGGGATGCGGGGGCGAAGCCCCGCGGTGGTCCCCCGGGGGAGGGGAGTCCCCACTCTGCGGTAGTCCCCCAGGGAGGGGAGTCCCCCGGGGGCGAAGGGGGATCGAAGGGGCGGCGTCTCTGGGATGGGACGGGTAGAGGCGGCGGGGGCGAAAACCCCTACCCCGCCGGTCCCACGCCCCCACACCCACAGGACACCCCCGCCCCACACCGCGCCCCCACGGGGTGGCAGATCTCCCCTCCTCCCGACCAAAACCGCAGGCCAACCCCCGACCCTCACCATCGGCAGGTGGCGCAACACTCCAGCAACACCACCACCCGCACCCCGTCGGTATGGTCCGTCGCATGCCCACCGAACGCATCCGAGAGCACGCCGGCCCAGGCGCGACCACCGTCGCCGCCCGCCGGCGCCGGCTGCGCGCGGACCGGGCGAGGCAACTCGCCGACCTGCTCCGCCACCAGGTGCTGACCGGCAGCTTCCCGGACGGCACCCTGCCGCACGAAGCCGCCCTCGGCACCGACTACCGCGCCTCGCGCAACACCGTCCGCCAGGCCCTCGACCTGCTCCGCGCGGAAGGCCTGGTGGAACGCCTTCCCGGCGTCGGCACCGTCGTCGTCGCCCAGAAGTACCCGCACGGACTCGACCGGCTGATGGGACTCGCGGAGACCCTGCGCGAACACGGCCAGGTCACCAACGAGATCCGCACGGTCGGCCCCGTGACCGCGCCCACCCCAGTGGCCGACCGCCTTCGTATCGCCCCCGGCGCCGACGTCCTCTACATCGAACGACTCCGCCGCCTCGACGGACTCCCCCTCTCCCTCGACCTCACCTACATCCCGCTCGACCTGGGCACCGCCCTGCTCGGCGCCGACCTGGAGAACACCGATGTCTTCCGCCTCCTGGAAGCCATCTCAGGCCAGCCGCTGGAGCACGCCGAGATCACCCTGGAGGCGGTCAACTCCGACGCACACTCGGCGGCCGTCCTGCAAGCGCCCCGCGGTGCGGCCGTCCTCATGCTGGAGCGGCTCACTCACCTCGCCGACGGCCGCCCCGTGGACCTGGAGTTCATCCGCTTCCGCGGCGACCGCATCACGATGAGCGGCCAGCTCCGCCGCACGCTCTGACGACTCTCTTCACCACGTCACCGTCACCCCCCTTCCTCACCGCGCCCCCTCGCCACCGCGCCCCTCCACCCCTTCATCGTTTCGAAGGGCCCTTCCGGTTCATCCCACGCACGAATTTTCTGGAGACAGCCATGCCCTTGGCGCCCCAGCGGGCCGACGTGCCCGTGACCATCGACGAGTCGAAGTGCATCGACGGCTGCACGCTCTGCGTGGACATGTGCCCGCTGGACTCCCTCGCCATCGACGAGAGCAACGGCAAGGCGTACATGCACGTCGACGAGTGCTGGTACTGCGGCCCCTGCGCGGCCCGCTGCCCCACCGGGGCCGTCACGGTCAACATGCCCTACCTCCTCCGGTGAGAGGACAGAACTCCCATGAAACTCAAGGCATTCGCCGCTCTCGCCACGGCCGCCCTCGTCCTTCCTCTCACCGCCTGCGGCAGCGGCGCCACGAGCGGCGCCGGCTCCACGGTCACCATCACGGTCGGCTACCAGTCCAAGACCATCAACACCGTCACGGCGGGAACCCTGCTTCGTTCCCTCGGCTACTTCGAGAAGGAGCTCAACGCCCTCGGGGACGGCACCACGTACAAGGTGAACTGGCAGGACTACGCGACCGGCGCCCCGATCACCGCCCAGATGACCGCCGGTAAGATCGACATCGGTTCGATGGGCGACTTCCCGCTGCTGATCAACGCGGCCCGCGGCAAACAGCTCGGCCGCCCCACCCGCCTCGTCTCCGTCACCGGCTACAACCTCCGAGGCGGCCTCAACACCATCGTCACGGCGCCGGACTCGAAGCTCGCCACCCTCGACGACCTGCGCGGCAAGAAGGTGTCGACCAGCATCGGTTCGGCGGCCGACGGCACCCTCGTACGAGCCCTGCAGCGCGCCGGAATCGACCCGGACAAGGGCATCCAGAAGCTCAACCAGCAGCCGGCGGTGGGCGCTTCGGCCCTCGCCGCGGGCAGCACCGACGCGCTCTCGCAGTTCGTCGCCTGGCCCGGCCTGCTCGCCTTCCAGGGCAAGGCGAAGGCCCTGTACGACGGCGCCGCACTCGATCTGCCGACCTTCCACGGCGTCACCGCCCGCGAGGACTTCACGAAGAAGCACCCGGCCGCGCTGGAGGCCTACCTCAAGGCCCAGGCGGAGGCGACGACCTACCTGCACGACCACCCACTGGCCGCCGCCCGGAAAGTCGCGAAGGCGACCGATCTGCCCGCCGAGGTCGTCTACCTCTACAACGGCGCTCACGGCATCGCCACCTTCGACCCGGCCCTCAAACCCCAGCTGGCGCCTGGAGTCGTACGGCGTGAAGTTCGAGAAGGACGAGCACGGTGAGTACGCGGTCCGCCAGGTGCATCGCTCCGGCTCGTACGTGCTGCCGATGCCCGAGGGCAAGGACGTCAAGAAGGTCCTCTACCGGCAGTTGCGGCGCCGCGAGATGCGCGAGCGCATCCGGATCGAGAACCGGGTGATGCCGGTACGGGTCCTCACGGCGGAGGGGCGTGCGGTGGGTGCCGCGGGCTTCAACACCCGCACGGGGCGGTTCGTCTCCGTACGTGCCGGGGCGGTGATCCTCGCGACCGGCGCCTGCGGCCGCCTCGGTCTGCCCGCCTCCGGCTACCTCTACGGCACATACGAGAACCCCACCAACGCCGGTGACGGCTACGCCATGGCCTACCACGCCGGCGCCGAACTCACCGGCATCGAGTGCTTCCAGATCAACCCGCTGATCAAGGACTACAACGGTCCCGCCTGCGCCTACGTCGCCAACCCCTTCGGCGGCTACCAGGTCAATCGGCACGGCGAACGCTTCGTCGACTCCGACTACTGGTCGGGCCAGATGATGGCCGAGTTCGCCGCCGAGATCGCCTCGGACCGGGGCCCGGTGTACCTCAAACTCAGCCACCTCCCCGAGGAGTCGATCAGCGCCCTCGAGTCCATTCTGCACACAACCGAACGCCCCACGCGCGGTACCTTCCACGCCGGTCGCGGCCACGACTACCGCACCCATGACATCGAGATGCACATCTCCGAGATCGGCCTGTGCGGCGGCCACTCCGCTTCGGGCGTACGGGTCGACGACCACGCCCGTACGACCGTGCCCCGCCTGTACGCCGCCGGGGATCTGGCCTGTGTCCCCCACAACTACATGATCGGCGCGTTCGTCTTCGGCGACCTCGCGGGAGCGGACGCCGCCCAGTACAAGCCCTACGAGGGCGAGTTGCCGCAGGACCAGCTGCGCGACGCGCACGAACTGGTCTACCACCCGTTGCACCACCCGGACGGGCCCCCGCAGGCCCAGGTCGAGTACAAACTCCGCCGCTTCGTGAACGACTACGTGGCACCGCCGAAGTCCGGCGCCCGGCTCTCCCTCGCCCTGGAGGCGTTCGAGCGGATGCGCACGGACATCGCGGAGATGGGTGCCCGTACTCCGCACGAGCTGATGCGGTGTGCCGAGGTCACGTTCATCCGCGACTGCGCGGAGATGGCGGCCCGCGCCTCCCTGGCCCGCACGGAGTCCCGCTGGGGCCTGTACCACGACCGCACGGACCATCCCACGCGCGACGACGACTCCTGGTTCCACCACCTCGACCTGCACAAGTCCCCCTCCGGCTCCATGGAGTTCACGGCCCGTCCCGTGGCCCCCTATCTCGTCCCGGTTCTCGACTTCGCCCCGACGGGCGGCCCCTCCCGACACCTCGGCGAGGTCCAGCCGGAGGCGGTCGCCACGGCTGGGGCACGGGACGCCGCGCCGGTGGCCTCGGCGCCCCCTTCCGTCACGTTCCCCGTCACCGATCCCGACGGCAGGGGACTCGACCACACCGGCGGCGGCACCTCGCCCCGCCTCCTCGCACTCCTCACCCTCACGGAACAGGAGCCCGAACTCAGCGCGCTGCTGCCCTATTTGGACGACCCGTCCCCCGCTGTCCGACGCTCGGCCGTCGGCGTCCTCACCGAGACCGTGCCGCCCGGCACCGGTCCCGCCCTCGCCGCCGCGCTCCGGGACCCGCACGGCGACGTCCGGGCCACCGCCGCGGCCTCGCTGCGCGAGCTGGTGGAGACCCTGCCGGCCGAGCCGGACCTGCGCGAGGGCCTCGCCGCCGCCCTGACCGAGGACGATCGCGTCGTACGCGCCGCCGCCCTGGACGTCCTGCGCGCGCTGCGCCTGGGCGACGCGCAACTGTTCGCGAACGCCCTCGCCGATCCCGAAACCGCCGTCCGCGTCGAGGCCGTGCGCGCCCTGGTCTCCGTCGACGCCACGGAGCCCCTGAGCCGGGCAGCGGCCGACCCCTCCCGCGAGGTCCGCGTCACGGTGGCCAAGGCCCTCGCCAACGTGACCCCGGGAAAGCTCGTCGAGGACACCCTCGACCGGCTCACTACCGACCCGGACGCCCTGGCCCGGGCAGCGGCCTTCGCGACGCTGGCCGTCACCGGCTGCCCTGCGTTCCTGGCCGCGCGTGCCGTCGCCGCTCAGGCCGACCCCGCCTGGCAGGTGCGCTCCGGCGCCGCGACCGCGCTGTCCGCCGCGGAGGCCGGGGTCGCCGTCCCGGCGCTCACCCGAGCTCTGGAAGACCCGAACGCCGACGTCCGCAAGGCGGCGGTCCTGGCCCTCGTACGGCACTCCGCGATCGACGAGGGCGCCCGCGTGGCCCTGGCCACGGCCACGGCAGACTCCGACGCGGACGTCAGGGCGTACGCGTCACGGGCCCTTTGACCACAGCGTCGGGCAGAGGGCCGGGGCGCCGCCCTATATCCAGTCCTCCGGCTCGGGTTCCGCGTCCATCTCGGGCCAGTCCGGGTCCGGTGCCTCGCCGGCCGCGGGAACCGGTGCTGCTCCGGGGGCGCCGCCGCCCAGGGAGACGAGCACTCCGACCACGCCCTCTCCGTACGTCGCGAGCTTCTTCTCGCCCACCCCGCTGATGCCGCCGAGGCCTTCGACCGAGGTGGGCCACACCGTGGCGATCTCCCGGAGCGTGGCGTCGTGGAAGATGACGTACGCCGGGACGCCCTGTTCCTTGGCCTGTTCGGCGCGCCAGGAGCGCAGGGCCTCGAAGGCGGGGACGAGCTCCTCGGGCAGGTCGGCCGCAGGGGCCTTGGCCTTGCGCTCGCCGCGCGAGGACGAGCGGGAGACGGTCGGCTTCGGCGGCTCCTTGCGGAGCGGCACCTCGCGCTCGCGCCGCAGCACCGTCCCGCTCTCCTCGGTCAGCACCAGCGTCCCGTACTCGCCCTCGACCGCGAGCAGGCCTTGCGCCAGCAACTGCCTCACCACGCCGCGCCATTCGGACTCGGCGAGGTCCTCACCGATGCCGAACACGGACAGCTGGTCGTGATCGAACTGGATCACCTTGGCGGTGCGCCGCCCCAGCAGGATGTCGATGATCTGGCCGGCGCCGAACTTCTGTCCACGCTCGCGCTGCAGCCGTACCACCGTGGACAGCAGCTTCTGTGCCACGACCGTGCCGTCCGAGGTCTCGGGCGGTGCGAGGCACGTGTCGCAGTTGCCGCATGCCGGGGTGTGCGGGTCCTGGCCGAAGTAGGCGAGGAGCTGGGAGCGCCGGCACTGGACCGTCTCGCACAGGGCCAGCATCGAGTCCAGGTGGGCGGCGGCCCGGCGGCGAAACGCCTCGTCGCCCTCGGAGCCCTGGATCATTTTGCGCTGCTGGACGACGTCCTGAAGCCCGTACGCCATCCATGCGGTGGACGGCAGTCCGTCACGGCCCGCGCGTCCCGTCTCCTGGTAGTAGCCCTCGACCGACTTGGGCAGGTCGAGGTGGGCGACGAACCGCACGTCCGGCTTGTCGATACCCATGCCGAAGGCGATGGTGGCGACCACGACCAGGCCCTCTTCGCGCAGGAAGCGCGACTGGTGGGTGGCGCGGGTGCCCGCGTCCAGACCCGCGTGGTACGGCACCGCCTCGACGCCGTTGCGGGAGAGGAACTCGGCCGTCTTCTCGACCGAGTTGCGCGAGAGGCAGTACACGATGCCCGCGTCGCCCGCGTGCTCATCGCGCAAAAAGGACAGCAGCTGCTTCTTGGGGTCGGCCTTCGGGACGATCCGGTACTGGATGTTGGGACGGTCGAAGCTCGCCTCGAAGTGACGGGCGGTCGGCATGGCCAGGCGCTGGGTGATCTCCTTGTGCGTCGCGCGGGTGGCCGTGGCCGTCAGCGCGATACGCGGGACGTCCGGCCAGCGCTCGCCGAGCAGTGAGAGCGCCAGATAGTCGGGGCGGAAGTCGTGGCCCCACTGGGCCACGCAGTGCGCCTCGTCGATCGCGAAGACGGAGATCTTCCCGCGTGACAGCAGGTCCAGCGTGGTCTCCAGGCGCAGCCGCTCCGGGGCCAGGTAGAGCACGTCGAGCTCCCCTGACAGGAACTCGGCCTCCACCACGCGCCGCTCGTCGAAGTCCTGCGTGGAGTTCATGAACCCGGCGCGCACGCCCAGCGCGCGCAGCGCGTCCACCTGATCCTGCATCAGCGCGATGAGGGGCGAGACCACGACTCCCGTACCTGGTCTGACCAGGGCCGGAATCTGGTAGCAGAGCGACTTGCCGCCACCCGTCGGCATCAGGACGACAGCGTCACCGCCCGACACCACGTGCTCGATGATCGCTTCCTGCTCGCCGCGGAAGGCGTCGTACCCGAAGACCCGGTGGAGCGTGGCCAGTGCCTCGCTCTCTCCCAGCATCCCCGTCGCGTCCGCTTCGGTCATCACACCCGTCCCGCCCATCGTCCTGTCCCCCGTACGTCGCGCCTCGACCACTGCGTCCACGATAGGGGTCCGCGCCGACAGCCCGAGAGTTATCCACAGGCTGCGACCGATCGGCTTCCCTACGCACTCGCGTCCCCCCGGTCTCACTCCCTTTCACGGCGCGCCCTGCGCGCTTTCAATCCGGTGGCCCCACTCGCATGGCGACGCCTCTCCAGCCGGGAACATGCTGCTCGGCCGGGAGGAGTAGGCCCGCGATCGACGGGCCGGCACCGCCACGTACGCCTCTCACGCCTCTAGGAGCCCCCGCATGTCCCAGCGTCCCCTCAGGACCGCCCTCGCTCTCGCGACGGCGGCCGTCGCCTCCGTCTCGCTGGCCGCCGTCCCCGCTCACACCGCGACCGCGAAGTACCTCGACGAGTCAGTGGCCATCGCCGACGGATACGTCACTACGGCTCGGTCGACCCGGCGAAACCCGCGTCTCTCCTCTGCGAAGACGGGAAGCACGGGAAGCGCAAGCTCGTCGGGGTGGAGTGGATCGTTCCGGACGCCGACCGGAAGCTGAAGACGAGCGACGACAGACCCTCGATGTTCGGAGGGCGGAAGTTCGACGGGCCGATGCCCGGCCACTACGCGACCATGCCGATCCACTACGACCTGCATGTCTGGCTCTGGAAGCACTACCGCAACGGCGTCCGGGCCAGGCGGCTCAGACAGGGCACGCGATGCGCTGATCACAGCTCGGGCCCCGCTCCGTCACGAGGAGGGAGCGGGGCCCGGCCCATGCGTGGTTCAGCGGACGAAGACTCCCGCCTGGCTCGCCAGGTTCAGGAAGTACTGCGGCGCCACACCGAGCACAAGCGTGACCGCCACGCCGAACCCGATCGCCGTCATGGTCAGCGGCGAGGGCACGGCGACCGTCGGTCCCTCCGGCCGGGGCTCGCTGAAGAACATGAGCACGATCACGCGGATGTAGAAGAACGCCGCGATCGCCGACGAGATCACACCGACCACGACCAGCGGGCCCGCGCCGCCCTCCGCCGCCGCCTTGAAGACGGCGAACTTCCCGGCGAAGCCGGAGGTCAGCGGGATGCCCGCGAACGCCAGCAGGAAGACCGCGAAGACTGCCGCCACCAGCGGGGAGCGGCGTCCGAGGCCCGCCCACTTGGACAGGTGCGTGGCCTCGCCGCCCGCGTCCCGGACCAGGGTCACGACCGCGAAGGCCCCGATCGTCACGAACGAGTACGCGCCCAGGTAGAAGAGGACCGACGAGACGCCGTCCGGCGAGGTCGCGATGACGCCCGCGAGGATGAATCCGGCGTGCGCGATGGACGAGTACGCAAGGAGCCGCTTGATGTCGGTCTGGGTGATCGCGACGATCGCACCGCCCAGCATGGTGACGATCGCGACGGCCCACATGACCGGCCGCCAGTCCCAGCGCAGGCCCGGCAGGACGACGTACAGCAGCCGCAGCAGCGCCCCGAAGGCGGCCACCTTCGTCGCCGCGGCCATGAAGCCGGTGACCGGTGTCGGCGCGCCCTGGTAGACGTCGGGCGTCCACATGTGGAACGGCACCGCGCCGACCTTGAAGAGCAGGCCCATGACGACCATCGCGGCGCCGATGAGCAGCAGCACGTCGTTGCCCATGGTGCCGGCGAGCGCCAGGTCGACGCTCGGGATCGTGCCGTCCACGACCTGCGCGATCGTCGCGTACGACACGGAGCCCGCGTAGCCGTAGAGCAGGGCGATGCCAAAAAGGGTGAACGCGGAGGCGAAGGCGCCGAGCAGGAAGTACTTGACCGCGGCCTCCTGCGACATGAGCCGCTTGCGGCGGGCCACGGCGCACAGCAGGTAGAGGGGCAGAGAGAAGACTTCCAACGCGATGAACAGCGTCAGCAGGTCGTTGGCCGACGGGAAGACCAACATGCCGCCGATCGCGAAGAGCAGCAGCGGGAACACCTCGGTGGTGGTGAACCCGGCCTTCACCGCGGCCTTCTCGCTGTCGCTGCCGGGCACAGAGGCGGCCTGCGCGGCGAACGAGTCGACGCGGTTGCCGTGCGCCTCCGGGTCGAGCCGTCGCTCGGCGAAGGTGAAGACACCGAGGATGCCCGCCAGCAGGATCGTGCCCTGCAGGAACAGGGACGGTCCGTCGACGGCGATCGCGCCCATGGCCGCGATATGCGCCTTCGTGGTGCCGTATCCGCCCGCCGCCAGTGCGATCACCGCGGCGAAGGCGGCGGCGAGCGCGACGACGGACAGGAAGACCTGCGTGTAGTAACGGAACTTGCGCGGCACGAAGGCCTCGACGAGCACTCCTACGAGCGCCGCCCCGATCACGATCAGGGTGGGCGACAATTGCCCGTATTCGATCTTCGGCGCGTTGATCTTGGAGATCGGTTCGGCCGCGGTTGTCCACAGGCTGTGGACGGCTGCTGCGCTCACTTGGCCGCCTCCACCTCGGGCTTGGGGTCCGTCTTATGGACGTCGGACATGGTCTGCTGGACCGCCGGGTTGACGATGTCGGTGACCGGCTTCGGATAGACGCCCAGGAAGATCAGCAGGGCGATCAGCGGGGCGACCACCAGGAGCTCACGCACCCTGAGGTCGGGCATCTCGGCGACCTCCGCCTTCACCGGGCCCGTCATCGTCCGCTGATAGAGGACGAGCGTGTAGAGCGCGGCGAGGACGATGCCGAAGGTGGCGACGATGCCGACGGCCGGGTAGCGCTCGAACGCGCCCACCAGGACCAGGAATTCACTCACGAAGGGCGCGAGCCCGGGGAGCGAGAGGGTCGCGAGGCCGCCGATCAGGAAGGTGCCCGCGAGCACCGGGGCGACTTTCTGCACCCCTCCGTAGTCGGCGATCAGACGCGAGCCGCGCCGCGAGATCAGGAAGCCCGCCACCAGCATCAGGGCGGCGGTCGAGATCCCGTGGTTGACCATGTAGAGCGTCGCGCCCGACTGGCCCTGGCTGGTCATCGCGAAGATGCCCAGGATGATGAACCCGAAGTGCGAGATCGACGCGTACGCCACCAGCCGCTTGATGTCCCGCTGGCCGACCGCGAGCAGCGCCCCGTAGATGATGCTGATGAGGGCGAGGACGAGGATGACCGGCGTCGCCCACTTGCTCGCCTCCGGGAAGAGCTGGAGGCAGAAGCGGAGCATCGCGAAGGTGCCGACCTTGTCGACCACCGCCGTGATCAGTACCGCGACCGGGGCCGTGGCCTCTCCCATGGCGTTGGGCAGCCAGGTGTGCAGCGGCCACAGGGGCGCCTTCACCGCGAACGCGAAGAAGAAGCCGAGGAACAGCCACCGCTCCGTGCTGGTCGCCATGTGCAGCGAGCCGTTGGCGCGGGCCTGCACGATCTCCTGGAGCGAGAAGTTTCCGGCCACTACGTAGAGGCCGATGACGGCGGCCAGCATGATCAGGCCGCCGACCAGGTTGTAGAGGAGGAACTTCACCGCGGCGTACGAGCGTTGGGTCGCCGCCGCGCCGTCCCCGTGCTCGTGGGCACGGTCCCCGAAGCCGCCGATGAGGAAGTACATCGGGATCAGCATGGCTTCGAAGAAGATGTAGAAGAGGAAGACGTCGGTGGCCTCGAAGGAGATGATCACCATCGCCTCGACGGCCAGGATCAGGGCGAAGAAGCCCTGGGTCGGCCGCCAGCGCCTGTTTCCTGTCTCCTGCGGGTCGGCGTCGTGCCAGCCCGCCAGGATCACGAACGGGATCAGCAGCGCGGTCAGCGCGACGAGCGCCACCCCGATGCCGTCCACGCCCAGCTCGTACCGCACTCCGAAGTCCTTGATCCAGGCATGGGATTCGGTGAGCTGGTAGCGGTCGCCGCCGGGGTCGAAGCGTACGAGCACGATCGCGGCCAGGACGAGCGTGGCGAGCGAGACGAGCAGCGCCAGCCACTTGGCGGCGACGCGTTGCGCGGCCGGCACGGCGGCCGTGGCGATCGCCCCGATCGCCGGGAGCGCCGCCGTCGCTGTCAGCAGAGGAAAGGACATCGGTATCAGACCGCCCTCATCAGCAGGGTCGCGGCGACGAGGATCGCCACACCGCCGAACATCGAGACCGCGTAACTGCGCGCATAGCCGTTCTGCAACTTGCGCAGCCGCCCGGAGAGGCCACCCATGGAGGCCGCGGTGCCGTTGACAACCCCGTCGACCAGGGTGTGGTCGACGTACACCAGGGAGCGTGTGAGGTGCTCCCCGCCGCGTACCAGCACGACGTGGTTGAAGTCGTCCTGGAGCAGGTCGCGCCGGGCGGCCCGGGTGAGCAGGGAACCGCGCGGGGCGACGACCGGGACGGGGCTGCGCCCGTACTGGGCGTACGCAATTCCGGCGCCGACGACGAGCAGCACCATGGTGGCCAGCGTGACGGTGAGGGCGCTGACGGGCGAGTTGCCCTCCGAGTGCCCGGTGACCGGCTCAAGCCAGTTGAGGAAGCGGTCGCCGATGCTGAAGAAACCGCCCGCGAAGACCGATCCGAAGGCCAGCACGATCATGGGGATCGTCATGGACCGCGGGGACTCGTGCGGGTGCGGCTCATGGCCTTCGGCGTCCGGCTGCCAGCGCTTCTCCCCGAAGAAGGTCATGATCATCACGCGGGTCATGTAGTACGCCGTGATGGCCGCGCCCAGCAGGGCCGCGCCGCCGAGGATCCAGCCCTCGGTGCCGCCCTTCGCGAAGGCCGCCTCGATGATCTTGTCCTTGGAGAAGAAGCCGGACAGACCCGGGAAGCCGATGATGGCGAGATAGCCGAGGCCGAAGGTGACGAAGGTGATAGGCATGTACGTGCGGAGGCCGCCGTACTTGCGCATGTCGACCTCGTCGTTCATGCCGTGCATGACCGAGCCGGCGCCGAGGAACAGTCCGGCCTTGAAGAAGCCGTGCGTCACCAGGTGCATGATCGCGAAGACGTAGCCGATGGGGCCGAGGCCCGCGGCCAGCACCATGTAGCCGATCTGCGACATCGTCGATCCGGCGAGCGCCTTCTTGATGTCGTCCTTCGCGCAACCGACGATCGCACCGAACAGGAGCGTGACGGCGCCGACCACGGTGACGACGAGCTGGGCGTCGGGCGCGGCGTTGAAGATCGCGGCGGAGCGGACGATCAGGTAGACACCCGCGGTCACCATGGTCGCGGCGTGGATGAGGGCCGAGACCGGGGTCGGGCCCTCCATCGCGTCTCCGAGCCAGGACTGCAGCGGCACCTGGGCGGACTTGCCGCAGGCGGCGAGCAGCAGCATCAGGGCGACGGCGGTGAGCTTGCCCTCGGTCGCGCCACCGACGAGCCCCGGGTGCCCCTCGGTACCGAGCACCGGCCCGAAGGCGAAGGACCCGAAGGTGGTGAACATCAGCATGATGGCGATCGACAGGCCCATGTCGCCGACGCGGTTGACCAGGAAGGCCTTCTTCGCGGCGGTGGCGGCGCTGGGCTTGTGCTGCCAGAAGCCGATCAGCAGGTACGAGGCGAGGCCGACGCCCTCCCAGCCGACGTACAGCAGCAGGTAGTTGTCGGCGAGGACGAGCAGCAGCATCGCCGCGAGGAACAGGTTCAGGTAGCCGAAGAAGCGGCGGCGCCGCTCGTCGTGCTCCATGTACCCGATCGAGTACAGGTGGATCAGTGAGCCGACGCCGGTGATCAGCAGGACGAACGTCATCGACAGCTGGTCGAGCTGGAAGGAGACGTCCGCCTGGAAGCCCTCGACGGGGACCCAGCTGAACAGGTACTGGCTCATGGCCCGGTGGTCCGCGCTCTTGCCCAGCATGTCGGCGAAAAGGACCGCGCCGATCACGAAGGACGCGGCCGCGAGCGCCGTGCCGATCCAGTGGCCGACGGCATCGAGCCGCCGGCCGCCGCACAGCAGTACGGCCGCTCCGAGCAGAGGCGCCGCTACCAGCAGCGCAATCAGGTTCTCCACGATTCAGCGACCCCTTACAGCTTCATCAGGCTGGCGTCGTCGACCGAGGCCGAGTGGCGGGAACGGAAGAGCGACACGATGATCGCGAGTCCGACCACGACCTCCGCGGCGGCGACGACCATCGTGAAGAAGGCGATGATCTGGCCGTCGAGATTGCCGTGCAGGCGGGAGAAGACCACGAACGCGAGGTTGCAGGCGTTGAGCATGAGCTCGACGCACATGAACACCACGATCGCGTTGCGTCTGATCAGCACGCCGGTGGCGCCGATCGTGAACAACAGGGCGGCAAGATAGAGGTAGTTGACCGGGTTCACTTGGACGCCTCCTCCGTCTTCGTGCGCTCCAGGCGTTCTTCGGCTCGCTGCTCCAGCGCCTTCAGATCGCTCAGCGCCTCGGTGGACACGTCACGGATCTGGCCGCGGTCCCGCAGCGTCTTGCTGACGGTCAGCTCGGACGGGGTGCCGTCCGGGAGGAGGCCAGCGATGTCCACCGCGTTGTGCCGGGCGTAGACACCGGGGGCCGGCAGCGGCGGTACGTGCTTGCCTTCCCGTACGCGCTGCTCGGACAGCTCGCGCTGGGTCTTGGCGCGCTCGGTGCGCTCGCGGTGCGTGAGCACCATGGCGCCGACGGCGGCAGTGATGAGCAGGGCGCCGGTGATTTCGAAGGCGAACACGTACTTCGTGAAGATGAGGGCGGCGAGGCCCTCCACGTTCCCGTTGGCGTTGGCCTTGCTCAGGCCGTTGAAGTCCTTCAGGGACGCGTTGCCGATGCCCGCGATCAGCAGGACGCCGAAGCCGAGTCCGCACACCAGGGCCAGCCAGCGCTGACCCTTGATGGTCTCTTTCAGGGAGTCCGCCGCGGTGACACCGACGAGCATGACCACGAAGAGGAACAGCATCATGATCGCGCCGGTGTAGACGACGATCTGCACGACACCCAGGAAGTAGGCGCCGTTGGCGAGGTAGAACACCGCCAGGACGATCATGGTGCCGGCGAGACAGAGCGCGCTGTGCACGGCCTTCTTCATGAAGACGGTGCACAGGGCGCCGATCACGGCGACCGTGCCGAGGACCCAGAACTGGAAGGCCTCTCCGGTGGAGGTGGAGTAGGCGGCGAGCTGCGCGCTCATGCCCCCACCCCCTCTTCCGTGGGCTTCTCGCCCTTGGAGACGGCGACTTGGCGCTCAGTGCCCGGCGCCGCCTCGGTCACCAGGCCCTGGTAGTAGTCCTGCTCGTCCGTGCCGGGGAAGATCGAGTGCGGTGTGTCGACCATGCCCTCATCGAGCCCGGCGAGCAGCTGCTCCTTGGTGTAGATGAGGTTGGCCCGGCTGGAGTCGGCGAGCTCGAACTCGTTCGTCATCGTGAGCGCGCGGGTGGGGCACGCCTCGATACACAGGCCGCACAGGATGCAGCGGGCGTAGTTGATCTGGTAGACGCGGCCGTACCGCTCGCCCGGCGAGTAGCGCTCCTCGTCGGTGTTGTCCGCGCCCTCCACATAGATGGCGTCCGCGGGGCAGGCCCAGGCGCACAGCTCGCAGCCGACGCACTTCTCCAGACCGTCCGGGTGGCGGTTGAGCTGGTGCCGGCCGTGGAACCGCGGGGCGGTGGTCTTCTGCTGCTCCGGGTACTGCTCCGTCAGGCGCTTCTTGAACATGGCCTTGAAGGTCACGCCGAAGCCGGCGACGGGGTTCTGGAAACCGGGCTTGGTCTCCTTCGGCTCCTCAGCCATCGGACCCCTCCTTTCCGTCACGAGTTCCGCCATTCGATCCGTCACTCGCAGTATCGGACCCGCCACTGACAATCAACTCGCGCTCGCGGCGTGGACGGCGCCGCGGCACGGGTGGCAGCTCCTGTCCCGGCAGTGGCGGCACCGGGAATCCACCGGCCATCGGGTCGAAGGCGGCGGGCTCGGCAGGCGCTTCCTGGGCACCCTGCTTGTCGCGGAAGATGTCCGCGGCGAACGAGAGCAGCAGCAGGACGAGGACACCGCCGCCGACGTACAGGGCGATGTCGGCGAAGTCGTAGTTCTCGTTCCTGAGGGTCCGTACGGTCGCGACGAGCATCAGCCAGACCACGGAGACCGGGATGAGGACCTTCCAGCCGAGCTTCATCAGCTGGTCGTAGCGGACGCGCGGCAACGTGCCGCGCAGCCAGATGAAGAAGAACAGCAGCAGCTGCACCTTCACCACGAACCAGAGCATCGGCCACCAGCCGTGGTTGGCACCCTCCCAGAAGGTGCTGATGGGCCACGGGGCCCGCCAGCCGCCCAGGAAGAGCGTGGTCGACACGGCCGAGACCGTCACCATGTTCACGTACTCGGCGAGCATGAACAGCGCGAACTTGATGGAGGAGTACTCGGTGTTGAAACCGCCGACGAGGTCGCCCTCGGACTCCGGCATGTCGAAGGGGGCGCGGTTGGTCTCGCCCACCATCGTGATGATGTAGATCAGGAACGAGACCGGCAGCAGGATGATGTACCAGCGGTCGTGCTGCTGTTCGACGATCGTCGAGGTCGACATCGACCCGGAGTAGAGGAACACCGAGGCGAAAGCGGCGCCCATGGCGATCTCGTAAGAGATCATCTGCGCGCAGGACCGCAGACCGCCCAGCAGCGGGTAGGTGGATCCAGAACTCCAACCCGCCAGCACGATCCCGTAGATGCCCACCGAGGCGACCGCGAGGATGTAGAGCATCGCGATCGGCAGGTCCGTGAGCTGCATCGTGGTGCGATGGCCGAAGATCGAGATCTCGTTGTCGGCGGGTCCGAAGGGGATCACCGCGATCGCCATGAAGGCCGGGATGGCCGCGACGATCGGCGCGAGGACGTAGACCACCTTGTCCGCGCGTTTGACGATGACGTCTTCCTTGAGCATCAGTTTGACGCCGTCGGCGAGCGACTGGAGCATGCCCCAGGGGCCGTGCCGGTTGGGTCCGATGCGCAGCTGCATCCAGGCGACGACCTTGCGCTCCCACACGATGGAGAAGAGAACGGTCACCATCAGGAAGGCGAAGCAGAAGACCGCCTTGACGACGACCAGCCACCAGGGGTCGCGGCCGAACATGGAGAGGTCTTCAGCGGCGAGGTACGGCGTCATGCCTCCACCTCCTTGGGGGCCTCGGTGGCGAGCGTCGCCGGGCCGATGCGGACGAGTGCGCCGGGCAGCGCCCCCGTGTCGGAGGCGACGCCCCCTCCGGTGGAGTTCAGCGGGAGCCAGACCACGCGGTCGGGCATCTCGGTGATCTGCAGCGGGAGTTCGACGGTTCCGGCGCTACTGGTGACCGCGAGGAGGTCGCCCTCCTTGACGCCCGCCTCGGCGGCCGTGGCGGCCGACACACGCGCGCGTGCAGCATGCCGGGTCCCGGCGAGCGCGTCATCGCCTTCCTGGAGGCGTCCCTGGTCGAGCAGCAGCCGGTGGCCCGCGAGCACGGCCTCCCCCGCGGCGGGACGCGGCAGCGATGCCGCGATCTCCACGGGCCCGGTGGCCCGCAGGCCACCCCAGGGACCGAGCCGGTCCAGCTCCCCGCGCGTGGTGCGCAGATCCGGCAGACCCAGGTGTACGTCCATGGCGTCGGCGAGCATCTGCAGGACGCGCGCATCGGTGGGCGCCAGGCGGCGGGTCATCTGGTCGGGCTTGAGCGCGGCCTCGAAGAAGCGCACCCTGCCTTCCCAGTTCAGGAAGGTGCCCGCCTTCTCGGCGACCGCGGCCACCGGGAGGACGACATCCGCGTGCTCGGTGACCTCGCCGGGCCGCAGTTCGAGCGACACCAGGAAGCCGACTTCGGAAAGGGCCGCACGCGCGCGTGCCGGGTCGGGAAGGTCGGCGACCTCCACGCCCGCCACCACCAGGGCTCGCAGCTCCCCGCCGACGGCGGCCTCGACGATCTGACCGGTGTCGCGCCCGTAGCGGTGCGGGAGCTCGGAGACGCCCCAGGCTGCCGCGACCTCCTCCCGCGCGCGCGGGTCGGTGGCCGGACGCCCGCCCGGCAGCAGCGACGGCAGCGCACCCGCCTCGATCGCGCCGCGCTCCCCGGCCCGGCGCGGGAGCCACACCAGTGTGGCGCCGGTCGCGGACGCGGCCCGTACGGCGGCGGTGAGCCCGCCCGCCACGCCCGCGAGCCGCTCGCCGACGACGATCACCGCGCCCTCGGTGTGCAGCGCCTCGGAGGCCTTGGCACCGTCGCCCTCCAGACCGACGCCGCTCGCGAGGGCGTCCAGCCACTCGGTCTCGGTGCCGGGCGCGGCGGGCAGCAGCGTGCCGCCCGCCTTGTCCAGGCCGCGTGTCGCGTACGTGGCGAGCGAGAAGGTCTTCTGTCCGTGTCCGCGCCAGGCCTTGCGCAGCCGCAGGAAGACTCCGGGCGCCTCCTCCTCGGCCTCGAAGCCGACGAGCAGGACGGCGGGCGCCTTCTCCAAGGTGGTGTAGGTGAGGCCCGTACCGTCGAGGTCCCGTCCGTGTCCGGCGACCCGGGAGGCCAGGAAGTCGGCCTCCTCGGCGCTGTGCACACGCGCGCGGAAGTCGATGTCGTTCGTGTCGAGGGCCACGCGCGCGAACTTGCTGTAGGCGTAGGCGTCCTCGATGGTGAGGCGGCCACCGGTCAGGACGCCGGTCCGGCCGCGTGCCGCCGACAGGCCCCGAGCCGCCGCTTCCAGGGCCTCGGGCCAGGAAGCAGGCTCCAGTTCACCCGACTCACCCCTTACCAGGGGTGTGTCGAGCCGGTCCCGCTGCTGCGCGTACCGGAACCCGAACCGTCCCTTGTCGCAGAGCCACTCCTCGTTGACCTCGGGGTCGGGGGAGGCCAGGCGCCGCATGACCTTGCCGCGCCGGTGGTCGGTGCGGGTCGCGCAGCCGCCCGCGCAGTGCTCGCACACCGAGTGCGAGGAGACGAGGTCGAACGGACGCGAGCGGAAGCGATACGCCGCCGAGGTCAGCGCGCCCACCGGGCAGATCTGGATGGTGTTCCCGGAGAAGTACGACTCGAACGGGTCGCCCTCGCCGGTGCCGACCTGCTGGAGCGCGCCCCGCTCGATCAGCTCGATCATCGGGTCGCCCGCGATCTGGTTGGAGAAACGGGTGCAGCGGGCGCACAGCACGCACCGCTCGCGGTCGAGCAGCACCTGCGTGGAGATCGGGACCGGCTTCTCGTAGGTCCGCTTCTTGCCCTCGAAGCGGGATTCGGCGTTGCCGTGCGACATCGCCTGGTTCTGCAGCGGGCACTCGCCGCCCTTGTCGCAGACCGGGCAGTCCAGCGGGTGGTTGATGAGCAGCAGCTCCATCACACCGTGCTGGGCCTTTTCGGCGGCGGGCGAAGTGAGGTGAGTCTTCACCACCATTCCGTCCGTACACGTGATCGTGCAGGACGCCATGGGCTTGCGCTGGCCCTCGACCTCGACGATGCACTGGCGGCAGGCGCCGGCCGGGTCGAGCAGCGGATGGTCGCAGAATCGGGGGATCTCGATGCCGAGCTGTTCGGCGGCCCGGATGACCAGGGTGCCCTTGGGCACGCTGATCTCGGCTCCGTCGATCGTCAGCGAGACGAGGTCCTCCGGCGGAACCGCCGCCTCTCCCCCTCCCGAGGGAGCGCTGGTGGTCACCGTCATGCGTTCACCTCCGTGCGGTCGGCCCAAGCGGTGGACTTGGCCGGATCAAAGGGGCAGCCGCGGCCCGTGATGTGCTCCTCGTACTCCTCGCGGAAGTACTTGAGCGAGGAGAAGATCGGCGAGGCGGCGCCGTCGCCGAGGGCGCAGAACGACTTGCCGTTGATGTTGTCGGCGATGTCGTTGAGCTTGTCGAGGTCCGACATGACGCCCTTGCCGGCCTCGATGTCGCGCAGCAACTGCACGAGCCAGTAGGTCCCTTCGCGGCAGGGTGTGCACTTGCCGCAGGACTCGTGGGCGTAGAACTCGGTCCACCGGGTGACCGCCCGCACGACGCAGGTCGTCTCGTCGAAGCACTGGAGTGCTTTTGTGCCGAGCATGGAACCCGCGGCACCCACTCCTTCGTAATCAAGAGGGACGTCGAGGTGCTCGTCGGTGAACATCGGGGTCGAGGAGCCGCCCGGCGTCCAGAACTTCAACCGGTGGCCGGGGCGCATCCCGCCGCTCATCTCGAGGAGTTGACGGAGTGTGATGCCGAGCGGAGCTTCGTACTGGCCCGGGCTGGCGACATGGCCGCTGAGCGAGTAGAGCGTGAAGCCCGGGGACTTCTCGCTGCCCATCGACCTGAACCATTCCTTGCCTTTTCGGAGAATGGCGGGAACTGACGCGATCGACTCGACGTTATTCACCACAGTCGGGCACGCATAGAGGCCCGCGACGGCTGGGAAGGGGGGACGGAGCCGCGGTTGACCACGGCGGCCTTCGAGCGAGTCGAGCAGTGCGGTCTCCTCACCGCAGATGTACGCGCCCGCGCCCGCGTGCACGGTGAGCTTGAGGTCGAGTCCGCTGCCCAGGATGTTCTCGCCGAGGTAGCCCGCCGCGTAGGCCTCTCGAACGGCCTCGTGCAACCGCCGCAATACGGGGACGACTTCACCGCGGAGATAGATGAACGCATGCGAAGACCGGATGGCATAACACGCGATCACAATGCCCTCGATGAGGCTGTGCGGGTTCGCGAAGAGGAGCGGGATGTCCTTGCAGGTTCCCGGCTCCGATTCGTCGGCGTTGACAACTAGATAGTGAGGTTTGCCATCGCCCTGAGGAATGAACTGCCACTTCATTCCGGTGGGGAATCCCGCGCCGCCCCGGCCGCGCAGACCGGAGTCCTTGACGTACGCGATCAGGTCGTCCGGTGACATGGCCAGCGCCTTGCGCAGCCCCTCGTACCCCTCGTGCCTCCGGTAGACGTCCAGCGTCCAGGACTTCTCCTCGTCCCAGAAGGCCGACAGCACGGGTGCGAGCAGCTTCTCCGGGCTGGTCTCGTCGATCTCGGGTGCCAACGTCATCACTCCCCCTCCTCGGCTGCGGGACCCGCCGGGTGTGACGGATCAGAGGCCGATGTGTCCTGCGGCGCGTCGTGCGAGCTCAGGTGCTCGGCCGGCGGCTGATCCTGCGGTGCCCCGCCGCCTCGTGGGTGGACCACGCGCGCGTGGACGCTCTCCCCCTTGGCCAGGCGGAGACCGATCAGTGAGGCGGGGCCCGCGCTGCCGCCCGCCTCCACGGCTCCCTCACGCTCGTCCGGGAAGCCCGCCAGGATCCGCGCGGTGTCCTTGAAGCTGCACAAGGGGGCGCCGCGGGTGGGCGCGACCTGTGCTCCCGTGCGCAGGTCGTCGACGAGGCGCTTCGCGGAGGCCACGGTCTGGTTGTCGAAGAACTCCCAGTTGACCATCACGACCGGTGCGAAGTCGCAGGCCGCGTTGCACTCGATGTGCTCCAGCGTGACCTTGCCGTCGTCGGTGGTCTCGCCGTTGCCGACGCCCAGGTGGTCCTGCAGGGCCTCGAAGATCGCGTCGCCGCCCATGACCGCGCACAGGGTGTTGGTGCACACACCCACCTGGTAGTCACCGCTCGGCTTGCGCCGGTACATCGAGTAGAAGGTCGCGACGGCGGTGACCTCGGCCGTGGTCAGGTTCAGTACGTCGGCGCAGAACCGCTGCCCCGTGCGCGTGACGTGGCCCTCCTCCGACTGCACGAGATGCAGCAACGGAAGGAGCGCCGAACGGGAGTCCGGGTAGCGGGCGACGATCTCGCGCGCGTCCGCTTCGAGCCGGGCTCGAACGTCGTCCGGATAGTCGGGCGCGGGCAGTTGGGGCATGCCCAGGCTGACGCCCTCGGGGGTGGTGGTCACCGGTCGACGCCTCCCATCACGGGGTCGATGGACGCGACGGCGACGATGACGTCGGCGACCTGGCCGCCCTCGCACATCGCCGCCATGGCCTGCAGATTGGTGAAGGACGGGTCGCGGAAGTGGACCCGGTAGGGGCGGGTGCCTCCGTCGGACACGGCGTGCACCCCGAGCTCGCCCTTGGGCGACTCGACCGCCGCGTACGCCTGACCCGGCGGGACGCGGAAGCCCTCGGTCACCAGCTTGAAGTGGTGGATCAGGGCCTCCATGGAGGTGCCCATGATCTTCTTGATGTGGTCGAGAGAGTTGCCGAGACCGTCGGGGCCCAGTGCGAGCTGGGCGGGCCAGGCGATCTTCTTGTCGGCGACCATGACCGGGCCGGGCTGCAGCCGGTCCAGGCACTGCTCGACGATGTGCAGCGACTGGCGCATTTCCTCCAGGCGGATCAGGAAGCGCCCGTAGGAGTCGCAGGTGTCGGCGGTCGGGATCTCGAAGTCGTACGTCTCGTAGCCGCAGTACGGCTGGGCCTTGCGCAGGTCGTGCGGTAGGCCCGCGGAGCGCAGGATGGGGCCGGTGGCGCCGAGGGCCATGCATCCGGCCAGGTCGAGGTAGCCGACGTCCTGCATACGGGCCTTGAAGATGGGGTTCCCGGTGGCGAGCTTGTCGTACTCGGGAAGGTTCTTGTGCATCTTCTTCACGAACTCGCGGATCTGGTCCACCGCGCCGGGCGGCAGGTCCTGGGCGAGTCCGCCGGGGCGGATGTACGCGTGGTTCATCCGCAGGCCGGTGATCAGCTCGTAGATGTCGAGAATGAGTTCACGATCACGGAAGCCGTAGATCATGATCGTGGTGGCGCCGAGTTCCATGCCTCCGGTGGCGATGCACACCAGATGGGAGGAGAGTCGGTTCAGCTCCATCAGGAGGACGCGGATGATCGAGGCGCGGTCGGGGATCTGGTCCTCGATGCCGAGGAGCTTCTCGACGGCGAGACAGTAGGCGGTCTCGTTGAAGAACGGCGTCAGGTAGTCCATGCGCGTCACGAACGTGGTGCCCTGGGTCCACGTGCGGAACTCGAGGTTCTTCTCGATGCCGGTGTGGAGGTAGCCGATGCCGCAGCGGGCCTCGGTGACCGTCTCGCCGTCGATCTCCAGGATGAGCCGGAGCACGCCGTGGGTGGACGGGTGCTGCGGGCCCATGTTGACGATGATGCGCTCGTCGTCGGACTTCGCCGCGGACTGGGCGATCTCGTCCCAGTCGCCACCGGTGACCGTATATACGGTGCCCTCGGTCGTCTCCCGCGCCGCCGCGGCGGACGCGCCGGAAGAAGGGGTCTGCGTGCTCATGAGTACGACCTCCGCTGGTCCGGGGCAGGGATCTGGGCGCCCTTGTACTCGATGGGGATGCCACCGAGGGGGTAGTCCTTGCGCTGCGGGTGGCCCTGCCAGTCGTCCGGCATCATGATCCGCGTCAGGGCCGGGTGGCCGTCGAAGATCAGGCCGAAGAAGTCGTACGTCTCGCGCTCGTGCCAGTCGTTCGTCGGGTAGACGGAGACGAGCGAGGGGACGTGCGGGTCGGCGTCGGGGGCGCTGACTTCGAGGCGGATCAGCCGGTTGTGGGTGATCGAACGCAGGTGGTAGACGGCGTGCAGCTCCCGGCCCTTGTCGCTCGGGTAGTGCACTGCGCTCACGCCCGTGCACAGTTCGAAGCGGAGGGCCGGGTCGTCGCGGAGGGTCTGGGCGACCCGGAGCAGGTACTCGCGTTCGATGTGGAAGGTGAGCTCGTCGCGGTCGACGATCGTCTTCTCGATGGCGTTGTCGGGGACGAGTCCCTGTTCCTCCAGGGCGCCTTCCAGTTCGTCGGCGACCTCGTCGAACCAGCCGCCGTAGGGGCGGGTGGCCGGGCCGGGGAGCCGGATGGAGCGGACCAGGCCTCCGTAGCCGGTGGTGTCGCCGCCGTTGTTGGCGCCGAACATGCCGCGCTGGACGCGGATCTCCTCGCCGCCCTCGCCGCGCTGGCCGGGGAGGTTGGAGGCGCCGAGGTCCTTCTCGGGGTTCACCCCGTTGCCGTTCGCGTCGCTCACCGCAGCAGGCCCTTCATCTCGATGGTGGGGAGCGCCTTGAGCGCCGCTTCCTCCGCCTCGCGGGCCGCCTCCTCGGCGTTCACGCCGAGCTTGGAGGTCTGGATCTTCTGGTGGAGCTTGAGGATCGCGTCGATCAGCATCTCGGGCCGCGGCGGACAGCCGGGCAAATAGATGTCGACCGGGACGATGTGGTCGACGCCCTGCACAATGGCGTAGTTGTTGAACATTCCGCCCGATGAGGCACAGACCCCCATGGAGATCACCCACTTGGGGTTGGGCATCTGGTCATAGACCTGCCGCAGTACCGGCGCCATCTTCTGGCTGACGCGGCCGGCGACGATCATGAGGTCGGCCTGGCGCGGTGAGCCGCGGAAGACCTCCATGCCGAAGCGCGCGAGGTCGTAGCGGCCCGCGCCGGTCGTCATCATCTCGATGGCGCAGCAGGCGAGTCCGAACGTGGCGGGGAAGACGGACGCCTTGCGCACCCAGCCCGCGGCCTGCTCGACGGTGGTCAGCAGGAATCCGCTCGGCAGCTTTTCTTCGAGTCCCATGTCTTAAAGGCCCCTCAGTCCCATTCCAGGCCGCCGCGCCGCCATACGTACGCGTACGCGACGAAGACGGTGAGCACGAAGAGCAGCATCTCCACGAGCCCGAAAACACCCAGGGCGTCGAAGGTGACGGCCCAGGGGTAGAGGAAGACGATCTCGATGTCGAAGACGATGAAGAGCATCGCCGTCAGGTAGTACTTGATGGGGAAGCGCCCGCCGCCGGCCGGCGTGGGGGTCGGCTCGATACCGCACTCGTAGGCCTCGAGCTTGGCCCGGTTGTATCGCTTTGGACCGATAAGCGTGGCCATGACCACGGAGAAGATCGCAAAGCCTGCCCCGAGGGCTCCCAGTACGAGGATCGGCGCATACGCGTTCACGCTCCTCGCTCCTCTCAGTCGGCACTGACTGCTGGCGGTTGCGTCAGGCAAGCACTTCCGCTCCACCCGTCCCACGAACCCCGTGCGTCCCGACGAAGATCGCGTACATGTGAAGCAGGTCACAAGCCCAACTGCCTCGCATCTTATGCCCGCCGGTCTGTGATCTGCGACACGGGGTATTGCACAAGCTTTGTGATCTCCACCACCTGACGAAGGATCATGAAGTCGGATGAGCAGTGATCTTCATACGCGAAGCGTCCGTGCGATCACCAGATGTGACATTTCCGCTCGTCACCACAGGTCCGGGGCGGCGTCTCAATATCAAGAGACTTCCGATGCATGCAAATTGGTGCTGGACGCAGGGGCTTGGTAGAGGAGCGCGTTCACACATCAGAGGGAGGGGTGTGGACGGATGTGGACAGACATCGGCGCGTGCACACATTCACGAGGGGGAGGCGGTCGAGAGGTGCGCGCGAGACGCCGCCGGCCCGGTGACCGTTCCGTGACCTGCGTCACATCGGCCTATGGGTCAGATAAGCCGGCCTTGGCCACAGGCTGCGACCAGTGGTAGGCGGAGGGCAATTCGGACGTAATACGGAAAGAGCATGATCACAGGCTTGATCACCTCTGTCCATAATGCCCGTTACGGCGTCAATAAGAAGTGACGCGCCCCGGATTCGGCCGCGGATTGAACAACTGTGGCGCACCACACGTTTCTTGAAGGTATGAGGGAGTCCCTGATACCGGTTGTACCCATGTCCCACACCGCTCACATACGCAACCACCGGAAGCCCCGCCGCAACGCGTCGACGCTAGCGATGCGCGCCGGAGTTGCCGGTGGCGTTCTCAGCACCTTGGCCGTGGCCGGTGCGGCTGGTTCGGCGAACGCGGCCGAGCCCGTGACGCAGACCCTCGAACTGCCCACCCTGACGGCCGACCTGGCCACTCAGCTGGCACAGTCCGCGGACGCCACGCAGCAGGCAGCTGCCAACTACGAGCTGCAGGCCGAGCGCGACGCGGCCGCCGCAAAGGCCGCGAAGCAGGCCAAGGCGGACCTCGCGGACGCCAAGAAGAAGGCCGAGGCCAAGAAGAAGGCCGAGGACGCGCGCAAGGCCGCAGCCGCCCAGGCCGCCTCTCGGTCGTCCACGCGGACCGTCCTGTCCAGCTCCGCGGGCTCCTCGAGTTCGACCGTCTCCGCCCCGGCCAGCGGCAGTGTCGCCACCGTCATCGCCTTCCTCAAGGCTCAGGTCGGCGACGCGTACGTGATGGGCGGTACGGGCCCCAACGCCTGGGACTGCTCCGGCCTCGTGCAGGCCGCGTTCCGGCAGGTCGGTGTCGACCTGCCGCGCGTCTCGCAGGACCAGTCGACGTCCGGTACGCCGGTCTCGCTGTCCAACATCCAGGTCGGCGACATCCTGTACTGGGGTTCGGCCGGTTCGGCGTACCACGTGGGTGTGTACATCGGTAACGGCCAGTACCTGGACGCGGCCAACCCCTCCAAGGGTGTGGTGATTCAGGACCTTTCGGGCTACCCGGCCACGGGCGCGGTGCGCGTTCTCTGAGTCGCGGGACCTTGTAAGTCATACGGCATGAAGGCCGCCACCCGAGTGGGTGGCGGCCTCGTCGTGCTGCCCCGGGGGCGGGACCGCCCCCGGACGCCCCCGGAACGACCCCGGAGACCCCGGGAGGTCCCCGGAGGTCCCCCGGGCGCCCCGTGATGGCGTCAGGCCTTCGGTGCCACCTTCGAGAGGCCGTTGATGATGCGGTCCATCGCGTCGCCGCCGGTCGGGTCCGTGAGGTTCGCGAGCATCTTGAGGGTGAACTTCATCAGCAGCGGGTGGGTCAGGCCGCGCTGGGTCGCGATCTTCATGACCTTCGGGTTGCCGATGAGCTTCACGAAGGCGCGGCCGAGGGTGTAGTAGCCGCCGTAGGTGTCCTTGAGGACACGGGGGTAGCGCTGGAGGGCCAGTTCGCGCTGGGTCGGCGTCGAGCGGGCGTGGGCCTGCACGATGACGTCCGCGGCGATCTGGCCGGACTCCATGGCGTAGGCGATGCCCTCGCCGTTGAAGGGGTTGACCAGGCCGCCGGCGTCGCCGACCAGCAGCAGACCCTTGGTGTAGTGCGGTTGGCGGTTGAAGGCCATGGGGAGGGCGGCGCCGCGGATCGGGCCGGTCATGTTCTCCGGCGTATAGCCCCAGTCCTCCGGCATGGACGCGCACCAGGCCTTCAGGACCTCGCGCCAGTCCAGCTCCTTGAAGGAGTTGGAGGTGTTGAGCACGCCCAGGCCCACGTTCGAGGTGCCGTCGCCCATGCCGAAGATCCAGCCGTAGCCGGGCAGCAGACGGTCCTCGGCGCCCCGGCGGTCCCACAGCTCCAGCCAGGACTCCAGGTAGTCGTCCTCGTGGCGCGGGGACGTGAAGTACGTACGGACCGCGACACCCATCGGGCGGTCCTCGCGGCGGTGCAGGCCCATCGCCAGGGACAGGCGGGTCGAGTTGCCGTCGGCGGCGACGACCAGCGGCGCGTGGAAGGTGACCTCGCGCTTCTCCCCCACGTCGCCCAGCTTCGCGTGCACGCCCGTGATGCGGCCGGTGCGGTCGTCGATGATGGGGGCGCCGACGTTGCAGCGCTCGTACAGCCGCGCGCCCGCCTTCTGCGCCTGCCGGGCCAGCTGCTCGTCGAAGTCGTCGCGCTTGCGGACGAGTCCGTAGTCCGGGTAGGAGGCGAGATCCGGCCAGTCCAGCTGGAGGCGGACGCCGCCGCCGATGATGCGCAGGCCCTTGTTGCGCAGCCAGCCGGCCTCTTCGGAGATGTCGATCCCCATGGAGACGAGCTGCTTGGTGGCGCGCGGGGTCAGGCCGTCACCGCAGACCTTCTCCCTCGGGAACGCGGTCTTCTCCAGGAGCAGGACGTCGAGTCCGGCCTTCGCCAGGTAGTACGCGGTCGTGGAACCGGCTGGTCCAGCCCCGACGACGATCACATCTGCGGTGTTTTCGGAGAGGGGTTGGGGCTCGGTCACGGCGGGGTCTCCCCAAGACTCGAAATCTGCGTGCTGACGGGCACTGGACATGGGCAGTCTATGCAGCGGTACTGATCACCTGGCTGAAGGGTTGCCCCGTGAACCGAGCTCTCCCCGACGTACGGCTGCGTGTCCCCACCGACGAGGACGCGTTCGCCTGGCACCGGATCTTCGCCGACCCCGAGGTCATGGAGTTCCACGGTGGGAAGGCGGCCGAACTGTCGGTGTACGAGGAGCTCACCGCGCGGCAGCGCCGGCACGACGCCGAACTCGGATTCTGTCTGTGGACCCTGGTCGACGCGGAGGGTGAGGTGCTCGGCTTCACCGGCGCGCAGCCGTGGCCGCGCGAGTGGGGGCCGAAGGGCGAGATCGAGATCGGGTGGCGGCTCGGCAGGGCGCATTGGGGCAAGGGGTACGTCACCGCCGCCGCGCTCACCACCCTGGAGCGGGTGCGCGCGGCGGGCGTCTCGGATGTCGTCGCCGTGGTCAGGGCGGGCAACGAGCGCTCCATCGCCGTGACCCGACGCGTCGGCATGGAACTGGCCGAGGTCGTCACCCATCCCACGACGGCCGAACCCGCGCACTGCTACCGCCTCGCCCTCTGACGGCTTCCGGAAGGCCGCCTCACGGTTTCTCGCAGCCACCCGACGGTTTCCGGCAGCCACCCGACGGCTTCCGGAAGGGCCGGGCCCTGGCTTACCCTTCCGGTACCGCTGGGGGTGACGTCCGTGCGCCTGACACCCAAGACACCCGAAGTGCGCGTGCCGCGGCTCATCGGCCTGATGGCCGTGGACGCACGCGAGACGGCCGACGCGCGAGGTGTGCTGCTCGCCGCGCCCGACCGGCCCGACTTCCATCTCACCGTCGTCGACTACGTCGTACGCCAATATCCGCCGCCCGGCTCCGAGGTGCCGCGCGGGGCCGTGGTCACCGTGTGGTTCGACCTCGGTGACGCGGAGGGCGGCGCGGGTGTGCGGGAGCCGCGGCTGCCGGGTCCGCCGTCGGGCGGCATGCGCCGTGAGCTCGACGAGCCCGGGGACCCGTTCGAAGTACTCAGGTGAGACAGGCGCTCTCCGGAACCGAGAGCGGCAGCTCGCCGGGAGAACGTGTCAGGCGGCGCTTGCCCGGAGAACGCGTCCGGCGGCGCTTGCCCGGAAGAGGAGTCAGACGGCGCTCGCCCGGAGGAGGCGTCAGGCGGCCTTGAAGCCCCGGTGCAGGGCCACCACGCCGCCCGTCAGGTTCCGCCAGGCCACCTTCGACCAGCCGGCCTTGCGCAGCTTCTCGGCGAGCTCGGGCTGGTTCGGCCAGGCGCGGATGGACTCGGCGAGATAGACGTACGCGTCGGGGTTGGAGGACACCGCACGGGCGACCGGCGGCAGCGCGCGCATCAGGTACTCGGTGTAGACCGTGCGGAACGGCGCCCAGGTCGGGTGCGAGAACTCGCAGATCACGACCCGGCCGCCGGGCTTGGTCACCCGGTACAGCTCGCTCAGCGCCGTGTCGGTGTCCTGGACGTTGCGCAGGCCGAAGGAGATCGTCACCGCGTCGAAGGTGTCGTCCTTGAAGGGCAGCTTCGTCGCGTCGCCCGCGGTCAGCGGCAGCCAGGGGTGGTTCTTCTTGCCGACCCGGAGCATGCCGAGGGAGAAGTCGCAGGGCACGACGTAGGCGCCGGTGCGGGCGAAGGGGAGGGACGAGGTCGCCGTACCGGCCGCCAGGTCCAGGATCTTCTGTGCGGGACGCGCGTCGACCGCCTTCGCGACCTCCCTGCGCCACACCCGGTCCTGGCCGAGCGACAGCACGTCGTTCGTCAGGTCGTACCGTTCCGCCACGTCGTCGAACATCGAGGCGACTTCGTGCGGCTGCTTGTCCAGGGATGCGCGGGTCACTCCCCCATTGTGGCAGCACGGGCCGGGCGACTTTGCGGCGCCCGGCCCGTACGCCGGTCTCGTGCAACCCCCTCAGGGGATCTCCCGGAGGTTCCTTCAGGGGAGCAGCTTCGGCTTCTTCTTGGCGGCCACGTCCTCGACCCAGCCGACCAGCGGGATGGCGACCCAGATCAGCACCCAGCCGATGCCGAACATGAACCACTGGCTCTCCAGCGGCAGCCACTTCTCGAAGGCGGGCACCTTCCAGAACTGGTCGATCAGCGGGACCGCGAGCACGAGGGCGATCTCGTGCCAGAGGTAGATCGTCACCGCCCGCCCGTTGAAGATCGTCACGGTCCGGTCGAGCCGCTTGAAGCGGGCGAGCCAGGCGAAGTCGACGTTGTAATACGCCTTGAAGTACATCAGCAGCGTCACGAAGCCGGCCGACCAGAAGGTCTGCGCGACGGGGACCTCGTCCAGGTCGTACGTACCGAACTCCGCCTGGTGCGCGAAGGCGTACCAGCCGCCGTACGCCAGGAGGGCGAGCGACGCCAGGATCACCAGGGCCGGCTTCAGCCGCTGGAGCACGCCCTCGCGGTGCGCGAAGCCGACCAGCCAGCAGAACAGGAAGGTGGCGAAGTCCGTCAGGCCGCTGCCGAAGCGGTTGTACGGAGGCTGCCAGGCGTACTGGAAGACCAGGATCGGGGCGAGGGACAGGAGCAGGACCGGGAGGGGGGCCTTGCGGAAGACCTTCAGGAGAAGCGGGGACATCAGGACGAACCAGAGGTACGTCCGCAGGTACCAGAGGATCTCCCAGGCCTGGATGCCCCACTGGTTGCCCGGCGGGTCGCCGACCGGCACGATCCAGAAGACGATCTGCCAGCCCGGCATCCAGTCGTGGATCAGCATCGCCACCACGACGAAGGAGCCCCAGAACCAGAAGGGCGGCAGCAGCCGCCGCATGCGGCTCTTGACCACCTTGAGCGCGGGGCGTTCCAGGGACTTGGCCATCAGCGAGCCGGCGAGCGCGAACATCACGCCCATCGACGGGAAGACCAGGCCTGCCCAGGCCCAGCCGAAGGTGTGGTACGCCACGACACGGACCAGCGCGACGGCGCGCAGCGCGTCGAAGTAGCGGTCGCGTCCGGTGCCTTTGGCCTTCGGCGCGGGGTCGGCGGCGGGGCTTTCGGGCTCCCCGGCGTCAGGGCTGGGCCCGGTCCGGACGGCAGCGTCCGCCGCGGGCTCCGGCTCGATCACCGGCAGGGGTGCCGTCTCGGTGACGTACACCTGGCCATGGTCGACGTACCCCTGCCCGTAGCCGTACTGCTGGGGGACCTGATGCCGCCGGCCCTGGCCGTACGGATCGGGCTGCTGCCCGTACCCATAGTCATATCCCTGCTGCCCCTGCTGCCCTTGGTACTCCTGCTGGCCTTGGTACCCCTCATGTCCCTGGTACCGCTGTTGTTCCGAGCCCCAGCTCATGTCAGCTCACTCCTGCCGGGGTCCCGACCTCACCCGTGCGCTTGAGCTTCTGCCAGCGGAGGCGGCCGCCGGTCAGGGCGGTCACGGAGGAGTGGATCAGGACGAGGTACATCATCTGGCGGTATGCGAGCTGCTGCAGCGGCAGCATCGCGAGGTAGCGGTACTTCTCACGGTCGAGGCGGAACGCGTAGGCGGCGCAGACGAGTTGGACGACCAGCACCGCCAGCCAGGCCAGCAGTGAGGCCCAGAAGTCCACGAAGATCATCGAGTAGATGGTGAACACGTCGATGAGCGGAGCGAGGACCGGCGTGATGATCTGGAAGATCACCACGAGCGGCATGCCTATGCGGCCGAAGCGGCCCGACGGGCCCTTGTCCGTCAGGGACTTGCGGTGCTTCCACAGCGCCTGCATGGTGCCGTACGACCAGCGGTAGCGCTGCGACCACAGCTGCTTCAGGGAACTCGGTGCCTCCGTCCAGGCCTTGGCGTGCTCCTGGTAGACGACCCGCCAGCCCGCGCGGTGCATCGCGATGGTGATGTCGGTGTCCTCGGCGAGCGTGTCCTCGCTCATGCCGCCGGCCTCGAGGACCGCGTCGCGGCGGAACGCGCCGATCGCGCCCGGGATGGTCGGCATGCAACGCAGCAGGTCGTACATGCGGCGGTCGAGGTTGAAGCCCATCACGTACTCGATGTGCTGCCAGGCGCCGATGATGGTGTTGCGGTTGCCGACCTTGGCGTTGCCCGCGACCGCGCCGATGCCCGGGTCCGCGAAGGGCTGGACGAGCTGGTGCACGGCGTCCGGTTCGAAGACGGTGTCGCCGTCCATCATCACGACGATGTCGTAACTGGCGTTGCGGACGCCGTTGTTGAGGGCGGCCGGTTTGCCCGCGTTCTCCTGGCGGATGACCCGGACATTGGGCAGGCCCAGCGACTCGGCGATCTCCTTGGTGCCGTCCGTGGAGCCGTCGTCGACGACGATGATCTCGATCGGATGGGTGCTCTGCGCCAGTGAGTGGAGCGTGTTGGCGATGCACTCCTTCTCGTTGTACGCGGGCACGATCACCGTGACCGGCCCGGTGACCGTCGGCCCCCAGCTGAACTTGCCGCCCTTGCCGCGTTTCCTGTTGCGCTGTCTGTAGTGACGGCGGGCGAGGATCAGCATCATCCCGAAGCGGCCCATGACGGAGATGCCGACGACCAGCAGCAGCCAGGAGAGCAGCGGCAGGACCCATTCGGCGACCGCGACCGCGTAGACGAGCGCCTTGCCCTCGTAGAGGGTCGAGCCGGTGGCCTTCTGCTGGCCGGACTGCTCGACGTTCACCTTGTTGGTGGAGTTGTTGGTGGAGCTCGAACCGGGCGCGGACTGTGTGCCGCCCGGCTGCTCGCCCAGCGCGCCGGTGTCCGTACCGGCACCCGCCCCCCCACCGGCACCGGCACCGGTCTGTCCGACCCCGGCCTCGACGGCCTGTCCGGAACCGGCGGTGCCCGTGCGGCCGGCACCGTTCGCCGCTCTGTTCAGCTTCACCGTCGCGCCGCTGACGGTGGTGAAGGAGTACCCCTTCGCCTTCATCTTCTTGATGTACGTGTCGAGCGCCTTGACCGTCTCCGAGCGGTCGCCGCCCGCGTCGTGCATGAGGACGACGGCGCCCTTGTTGTTCTTCGGCGTGGCCCACTGGACGATCTTCGAGACGCCCGGCTTCTTCCAGTCGTCGCTGTCGGTGTCGACGAAGACGCTGGTGTAGCCGAGGTTGCCGATCTCCTTGTAGACGGGCCAGCTGTAGTTGTCGACGGCGTTGATCTCCGAGGAGTACGGGGCCCGGAACAGCGTCGTCGTGATCCCCGCCGCACCCGCGAGCGCGAGCTGGGTCTGCTTCAGCTCGCGCTGGAGCCGGCCCGTGCCCTGGTAGGAGAGGTCGACGTGGGTGAAGGTGTGGATGCCGACCTCATTGCCCTGGTCCACGAGGTCCTTCACGACGCTCGGATAGCGGGAGACCATCGAGCCGACCATGAAGAAGGTGGCCTCGACGCCGTTGTCTTCGAGCACCTTGAGGATCTGGGGAGTCCAGGTCGGGGTCGGACCGTCGTCGAAGGTGAGCACGATGGTCTTCTTCGGGACGGACTGAGTCTTGGCCGTGCCGCCTGTGAACGTCAGAAGCGGACCGCCGTCGAGGATCTTCTGCGGCACCTTGTCGTAGGCCGCGCCGTCGCGCACCCGCGCGTCGTTGCCGATCTCGGAACGCAGATAGCCGTCGAGCAGCATCACGCTGGTGAGCCCCAGCAGGAGCAGCAGGGCGAGGATCACGCGCGGTTTCTGCAGCGCCGCGGCCTTGCCGGCCGCCCGCTCCATCTTGGTGGGGGCGCGCCGGCGGCCGCGTGAAGGCGTCGTCGAAGTCATGGAGGTGGGTCCGTTCCGGTCAGTTGGCGCCGGTGGAAGCGGACGCGGATGCGGCCGGGGAAGCGGCCGAGGAGGGGGCCGTGCCCGTGCGCAGGCCCGACGGCGGGGTGCCGGTCGGCCTGCCGGTGGGGGCCACGCCGCCCTGCGGCCGGAGATTGCCCCCGGGTGCGGAGCCGGCCTGGCCGCCGCTGAACGGGAAGAGCGAGGACGGGGTCAGCGAGGTGCCCCAGCCCATGAAGGCCATCCCGAGGACGACCGCGTAGCCGAAGCAGACGGCGCCGACGAGCATGCCGAACCTGCGCAGCAGACGTGCTCTGCGCCCGGAGTTGTCAACGAACACGGGACCGTCTTCGGACGCGTTGCCACGTTTGCGGCGACGGCCGCGCCCTTGACTGTGGTTTTCGATGGCTGACTCGGATTGCATTCCCCGGATATTAGGGCTCCTTTATGTGGCCAATTCTCTGGTTCTCATGTGAGGCGCCCATGAAACTTGGCCCAAGCTGTCCATTCCCTGAGAGAATCCTTGAACATCTGCGCAGCTCAGGGTCGATACATATTTACCTTGTGTACCGATTAGCGGCCCGGCTTGCCCGATTCGCGTACCGCTAGTCATGGGTTACCCATGCGCTTCCTGTATTCGGGAATCACCCTCGGATGTGCCACCTTGGAACTCCCGAATCGCACTTTGTTTCGGTCCTGAGACAGAAATCACGAGAGCGGGTGCATACGCAATGAGGGGTTATCTGAGGCCGGCTGCCGGGCTCACCTGTCTGTTTGCTCTGGCGGCGGCGGGGTGCTCTTCCGGTGGTACGGGTGCCACGGACGCGGCGCCCGCGCAGACCTCCCCGGCCCCGCGGACGAGTGCGGCGCCCTCCGAGAGCGCGTCCTCCTCCAGCACCTCGTACGCGCCCTACGTGAGCGCCACGGAGGCCTCCGCGACGGACTCGAAGGGGTCTCCGACCACGTACAACCTGGCCTTCGTGATCTCCGACGGCACCAACTGCACGGCCAAGTGGAACGGCACGGACGCCATCGACAAGGCCGCCGTGAAGTCCCGGATCTCGGCGCTGAAGGAGTCCGGCGCGAGGGTGCGCGTCTCGTTCGGCGGGGCGTCGGGCAAGGAGCTGGCGGAGGTCTGCGACAGCGCGAGCGCGCTCGCGGCGGCGTACGGGGCGGCGCTCGACGCCGCCGGGTCCACCCAGGCCGACTTCGACATCGAGGGGGACGCGCTGACCGACTCCGCGTCGGTCGCGCTGCGGTCCAAGGCGATCGCGCTGCTCCAGAAGGAGCGCGGTGATCTGAAGGTGTCCTTCACGCTGCCGGTCATGCCGTCGGGGCTGGATTCGGACAGTCTGGCGCTGCTGGAGTCCGCCAACGACAACTCCGTGACGGTCTCCACGGTCAACATCATGACGATGAACTACGGGAGTTCGTACTCCGGGGACATGGGCGACTACGCCGAGACGTCCGCCAAGGCGACCCATGATCAACTGCAGGATGTTTTCGGACTGTCGAGTGCGGGCGCCTGGCAGGGGCTCGCGTTGACCTCGATGATCGGGGACAACGACGTGGCCAATGAGACGTTCAGCCTCTCGGACGCGGCACAGGTCCGTGCGTTCGCCGAGTCGAAGAAGATCGCTTGGGTGTCGCTGTGGTCGACGTTCCGGGATCAGCAGTGTTCGAGTGATGACGCTTCTTCGGACAATGCGGCCACCAATTGCAGTGGGGTTTCGCAGAGTTCGGGGGCGTTTGCGGAGGCGTTCGCCGGGTGAGGGCGCATATCTGATCTGCGGGCCGGTGGGGGCTGGTCGCGCCCCGCGGCGGAGCCGCACATATACACAGCCCCGCGCCCCTGAAAACGGGGCACTTCCCCGCCCGGGGTGAAGAAGTTCAGCGGCGTCTGTGTACCAGACGGCCCGCGCACACCGTCGCGATGCATGCTCCGTCCGCATCGAAGACCGCGAGGTCGGCACGTCCCGCGTCGACGATCGCGGTCTCCCGCGTACACGGGAGTACGGCGACCTCGTTGCGGGAGGCCGCCGCGCGGAGGTCGGGGGTGTCGGCGTACTCCGCCAGTACCGCCGTGGCCCCCGACTTCAGCACCGCGTGAACACGTTCCCGTGGGGACGGTGCCTCGGGCAGTGGGCCCTCGTGGACGAGCGCCGGTCCGAGGACCCCGGGCCATCTGCGGACCCGCGCCCCCGGAAAGCGCTCCAGCAGCACGTCCAGCGGCCCGGCGCCCGCCACCCGGTCGCCCTCCACGGCGACCGCGCCGTCCTTCAGCGGGTCCGCGTCCCAGCTGATGCGCAGCTCGTCGGCGGTGTGGATCGTCAGCACGGCGGGGCTAGTTGGAGGCGAGCAGCTTCAGCTCGGGATGCGCCGTACCGCCCTCGATCGCGGTGGACGAGATGTGGGACATGACGCGCTCGTCGACCGGGTCGTTCGCCGGGTCGTCGTGGACGACGATGTGCTCGTACGTCGTGGTCCGCTGGGCGGGCACGCGGCCGGCCTTGCGGATCAGGTCGATGATCTCCATGCGGTTGGAGCGGTGCTTGGCGCCCGCCGAGGAGACGACGTTCTCCTCCAGCATGATCGAGCCGAGGTCGTCCGCGCCGTAGTGCAGGGAGAGCTGGCCGACCTCCTTGCCGGTGGTCAGCCAGGAGCCCTGGATGTGGGCGATGTTGTCCATGAACAGCCGGGCGATCGCGATCATCCGCAGGTACTCGAAGAGCGTCGCCTGCGTGCGGCCCTTCAGGTGGTTGTTCTCGGGCTGGTAGGTGTACGGGATGAAGGCGCGGAAGCCGCCCGTGCGGTCCTGTACGTCACGGATCATCCGCAGGTGCTCGATACGCTCGGCGTTGGTCTCGCCGGTGCCCATGAGCATGGTGGACGTCGACTCGACGCCCAGCCCGTGCGCGGTCTCCATGATCTCCAGCCAGCGCTCGCCGGACTCCTTGAGGGGGGCGATCGCCTTGCGGGGGCGGGCTGGGAGGAGTTCGGCACCTGCGCCCGCGAAGGAGTCGAGGCCGGCGGTGTGGATCCGCTGGATGGCCTCCTCCACACTCACCTTGGAGATGCGGGCCATGTGCTCGACCTCGGACGCGCCGAGGGAGTGGATGACCAGCTGCGGGTAGGCGGCCTTGATCGCGGCGAAGTGCTTCTCGTAGTACTCGACGCCGTAATCCGGGTGGTGTCCGCCCTGGAACATGATCTGCGTACCGCCGAGTTCGACGGTCTCCGCGCAGCGGCGGAGGATGTCGTCGAGGTCGCGCGTCCAGCCCTTGGCCGTGTCCTTGGGAGCCGCGTAGAAGGCGCAGAACTTGCACGCCGTGACGCACACGTTCGTGTAGTTGATGTTGCGCTCGATGATGTACGTGGCGATGTGCTCGGTCCCCGCGTACCGGCGGCGGCGTACCGCGTCCGCGGCGGCGCCCAGGGCGTGCAGCGGGGCGTCGCGGTAGAGGACGAGCGCCTCTTCGGGGGTGATCCGCCCACCCGCGGCAGCACGGTCGAGGACGGCTGTGACATCAAAACACGTGAGGTCGGCCTTCTCGGTCACCGGGAGCGTCCCTTTCGTAAGGAATGAAACAGGCGCGAAGCGCTTCGAAATAAGGGTGGTGGTGGGAGACGGGTGGGCGGACCCGGCCAGCCTACGCCAGCCCCGTCCGTGGCCCGACGTCAGGCCGCGTACGCCCCGATCAGCAGCCCGACGTACGCCCCCGCGATCAGGAACGGTCCGAAGGGGATGGACGTCTTGCGCCCCGCGCGTCGCATCAGCACCAGCCCCAGCCCGTACAGGCCGCCGAACAAGAACCCGGCGAAGGTCCCGAGCACCACGGTCCCCCATCCGTACCAGCCGAGCACGGCCCCGATCCCCAGCGCGAGCTTCACATCCCCGAAGCCCATGCCGTTCGGGTTGACGAGGAAGAGGAGGAAGTACGCGCCGCCCAGCACGAGCGACCCGAACAGTGCGGTCGGCCACTCCCCCGCGTGCTCCGGTACGAGGGCCATCACGCCCAGCAGTACCAGCGCCAGGCCCGCGAGCGGCAGGGTCAGGACGTCCGGCAGCCGCTGCACCCGGAAGTCCACGACCGCGAGCAGCACACCGAGCGGCGCGAGCAGCAGCCAGACGGCCAGTTCGGGGCGGGCGCCGGTGGCGAGGGCGAGCCCGGCGCAGGCCCCCGCGGTGGTGAGGGCGACGAGGGGGGTGCTGGGGCCGTAGCGGTAGGTCGTCGGGACACCGCCCGGCTCCCGCCCCGCACCACCCGGCACGGTCCCCGCATCACCGGGCACGCGCCCCGCGTCGCCGGGCGCCGACCACGACGTACGAAGGTCACGAAGGTACTGGGCGCAGTCGGCGCAGCGGGCGAGGCCGAGCCAGCCGCCCGCGGCGCCGGTGAGGGCGTGTCCGTCGGGGCACCGGGTCCGCCACGCCTCGTCCGGCTCCACCGCGAACCGGTAGGCGGCCCGCGGTACCAGCAGTCCCGCCGCCGCGCCCCAGAGGGCGGCGAGGACGGTCAGCCACAGCGGCCGGACGGACCAGAGTTCGAGGTCCACGGCTACTCGGCCTTCGACATGCGGGCCACCGGATCGCCCGCGTCCGCGTTGTCCGTCTCGTACTTGAGGTCGCCCCCGGCGGGGATCAGCCGCACCTCGTGGCTGCCCGTCGTGCAGGTGCCGGGGTTGGACGTCTTGGCGGTGCTCGTCGCGGTGAGCTGCTTGTCGGTGACCTTCTTCAGGACGAGTACGTCGTCACAGATGCCGCCGATCAGGTCGGTCGACCGGAACGTGCCCAACTCCTTGCCCACGGCGGCCTGGTGGAGGGTGACCCGGAACGTGCCCGCGGGCAGCTTCCCGCTCAGTGCGTAGGCATCGCCCGACCAGCTACCGAGGTAGTGCGCGGGCACGGAGGCGAGCGTCGCGCCGGCCGAGCCGGGGGCGCTCGGTGTCGCCGCCGGAGGGCTGGCCGCGGAATCGGAGCCGCTGGAAGCCGAGTTGTCGTCACCGCCGCCCGGGAGCAGATGGAACATGAACACCGAACCCACGGTCACCGCGGCCAGCGCTCCCGCGACGGCCAGCGCGAGCGTGCAACTCACCCTGCGGCCACGACCGTTCGCACCCGGCGCCGAGGCCGCGGCCACGCTCACGGAGAGCTTGCCCGGGTGGACCGTCGGCGCCGCGACCGCGTCCTGGACATCGCGCTGCCCCGGTACGTACGTCGGCATGGCGTACGGCGGCATGGCGTACGGCGGCATGGTCGGCGGCGGACCGAACACCCCGTCGGGCGGCGGCGCCCCGGCCCCGGAGTCCGTGCCCACCGAAGGGCTGCTGAAGCCCACCGGCCCGGACGGCGTCACCTCCGCCGCCTCCAGGTTCAGCAGCTGCACCGCGCTGCGGCTGACCTGCTCCACCAGGGGCCCCGGCAGCCAGCCGGCGGTCACCAGCCGGGCCGCCCCCTCGGGGGCCAGCCGTCCGGCCACCTCACCCGGGGTCGGCCGGCCGGCCGGGTCCTTGGCGAGGCAGGCGGCCACGAGTTCCCGTAGCTCCCCCTCCAGGGAGCCGAGCCGGGGTTCCTCGTGCACCACCTTGTAGAGGAGGGCGGCCGAGGAGTCGCCGGGGAAGGGGGACTCGCCCGTCGCCGCGTACACCAGCACCGCGCCCAGGGAGAAGACGTCCGCCGCGCCCGTGACCCCCTTGCCGAGGATCTGCTCGGGGGACATGTAGCCGGGGGAGCCGACGGAGACGCCCGTCGAGGTGAGCGAGGCGGTGCCGTCGGTGGCGCGGGCGATGCCGAAGTCGATGAGGAGGGGGCCGTCGAGGGTGAGCAGGACGTTGGAGGGCTTGACGTCACGGTGGACGAGACCCAGCGCGTGGACCGCCGTGAGCGCCTCGGCCAGGCCCGCGCCCAGCACCCGTACCGAATGCGCCGGAAGCGGACCGCTCGCGTCGGCGACCGCCGCCGCGAGCGAGGGACCGGCCGCGTAGCCGGTCGCGACCCATGGCACGGACGCCTCCGGGTCCGCGTCGAGGACCGGGGCCGTCCACGCGCCGCCCACCCGCCGCGCGGCCTCGACCTCGCGGCGGAAGCGGGCGCGGAACTCCTCGTCGAGCGCGAAGTGCGGGTGCACGATCTTGACCGCGACCGTCCGCCCGCCCGCGCTGCGGCCGAGGTACACCCGCCCCATGCCGCCGGCCCCCAGCCGGCCGAGGAGCCGGTAGGGCCCCACGACCGTGGGTTCATCCACTCCGAGCGGCTGCATGGCGCTCCCACCTCCCCCGTACGCACGGACGCACTGCCCAGCAGGGTAGTTCCGTACGCCCCCGCGTTCTCAGGGAGTCAGCAGTTCGACCTTCACGTCCGTCGGGAAGCCGGTGGTCGAGCCGACCCGCCGGGCGAACTCCTGTACGGCCGCGAGCTGCGGGCCGCCGAAGCGGAAGTCGAGCGTGGTGAAGTACTGCTCCAGGGTCCGCTCGTCGAAGGCCTCCCAGCGGGCCGCCTGCTCGGCGACCTTGGAGACCTCGTCCAGCGAGAGGTCCCGGGAGGCGAGGAAGGCCTCGTGCACCTTGCGGGTGACGACGGGCTCGCGCTCCAGGTAGTCGCGGCGGGCCGCCCACACGGCGAAGACGAACGGCAGGCCCGTCCACTCCTTCCACAGCGTGCCGAGGTCGTGCACCTCCAGACCGAACTTCGGCCCGTCGAGGAGATTGGCCCGCAGTGCCGCGTCGCCGATGAGGACGGCGGCGTCGGCCTCCTGCATCATCAGGCTGAGGTCGGGCGGGCACGTGTAGTAGGACGGCTGGACGCCCACGCTCTCGGCCAGCAGCAGCTGCGCGAGTCGAACGGACGTGCGAGAGGTGGAGCCGAGCGCGACCCGGGCGCCGTCCAGCTGGTCCAGCGGGACCTGCGAGACGATCACGCAGGACATCACCGGACCGTCGCAGCCGACCGCGATGTCCGGGAAGGCGACCAGCTCGTCGGCGTGCTTGAGGAACTCGACGAGCGTGATGGGCCCGATGTCGAGGTCGCCCTGCACCAGCTTCTCGCTGAGCTTCTCCGGGGTGTCCTTGGTGAGCTCGAAGTCGAGGAGCGTGCCCGTTCTCGCGAGCCCCCAGTAGAGGGGCAGGCAGTTCAGGAACTGGATGTGGCCGACGCGCGGCCGGGTGCGGTAATTGTCCACATCGCGAGGCTAGACCCCATGGAGTACCGTGCAGTCTCCAGGGTCCCCGCGTGGTTTCCGAAACCCTTCCGCCCTCTTGTGTCAACCCTTGCGACAGCAAGTCGACACCATCACGTCAACCCATCCGCCATACGGGTCAAACATCCGGGTGGCGTGATCTTGCCCCCTATTGCTTTCGGCTGCCTGCGTGCTAGGCTCGCCGCAAGTTGCAGTTTGGTTTCCCTTGCAGTACAGAGCCTGCGGAGCATGTGACCGCGGGCTCTCGTCGTTTTCAGACGTATGCAGTTGTTTACACAATCGCAGGTTCTGGAGCAGGGCAACCCTTTGGGCCCAAGGAGGGCTTATGGCTACCGGAACCGTGAAGTGGTTCAACGCCGAAAAGGGCTTTGGTTTCATCGCCCAGGAAGGCGGCGGCCCGGACGTCTTCGTCCACTACTCCGCGATCAACGCGAGCGGATTCCGCTCTCTCGAAGAGAACCAGTCGGTTTCCTTCGACGTCACGCAGGGTCCGAAGGGCCCGCAGGCGGAGAACGTCACCCCGATCTGAGTCTGCGGGCTTCATGAGCCCAATGCTTTGATCCGGAACGGATCGCAATACCCAAGGAGCCCCACGCCTGCCTGGCGTGGGGCTCCTGCCTTGTCTCCGTTGCCCTGCCTTGTCTCTCTTGCCCTGCCTTGTCTCCGTTGCCCTGTCTTGTCTCTCTTGCCCTGCCTCGCCCTCGGTGCGCCCCTACCGCACGTACAGCTCCTCGATCTCCTTGCTGAAGTCACGTTCGATCGCCGCCCGCTTCAGCTTCATGGTGGGGGTCACGTGGCCCGCGAGTTCCGTGAAGTCCCCCGGAAGGACGGCGAAGCGACGGATGGACTCGGGGCGGGAGACGAGCTTGTTGGCCTCGTCGATCGCGCGCTGGAGGATGACGTTCAGCTCCGGGTCGTCCGTGAGGAGCTCCGGCGGGACGGGGTGCTTGCCGATCATCTGGCGCCAGTGGGTGACGCCGTCCTGGTCGAGGGTGATGAGGACGGTGACGTAGGGGCGGCGGTCGCCGAGGACGATGCACTGGGCGATCAGCGGATGCGAGCGGAGCCAGTTCTCCAGGGGTGCGGGGGCCACGCTCTTGCCGCCCGCGGTGATCAGGATCTCCTTCTTGCGGCCCGTGATGGTGAGGTAGCCCCCGTCGTCCAGTTCGCCGATGTCACCGGTCGCGAACCAGCCGTCCGGCGCCGCGTCGACGACGCCGCCCGCGTTCGGGTCCCAGTAGCCGCGGAAGATCTGTTCGCCGCCCAGCAGGATCTCGCCGTCCCCGGCTATCCGGACCCTGGTGCCGGGCAGCGGCCAGCCCACCGTGCCCAGTCGGGGTTTGAGCGGGGGCGTGACGGTCGCGGCGGCGGTGGCCTCCGTCAGGCCGTAGCCCTCGAAGATCTCGATGCCGGCGCCCGCGTAGAACGCGGCGAGACGGCGGCCCAGCGGAGAGCCGCCGCAGATCGCGTAGCGGACCTTGCCGCCCAGCGCGTTGCGGATACGGCGGTAGACCAGGGGGTCGTACAGGGCGCGGGCGGCGCGCAGGGAACGCGAGGGACCCGGCCCGGTGCCGTGCTGCTTGGCCTCGACCGCCTCGCCGTAGCTGCACGCGATGCGCGCGGCGCGGTCGAAGGAGGACCCGCGGGCCATCTTCTCGGCCGTGGCCCGGCCGGTGTTGAACACCTTCTCCAGGACATAGGGGATGGCCAGCAGGAAGGTGGGTCTGAAGCTCGCCAGGTCCGCGAGCAGATCCTCGGTACTCAGGCTCGGCGCATGGCCCAGGCGCACCCGTGCGCGCAGACAGGCGACCGCGACCATCCGCCCGAAGACATGGGAGAGGGGGAGGAAGAGAAGCATCGACGCGGCGTCCGAGGTCTTCGCCTTGAAGATCGGGTAGAGCAGTTCGATCGCGTTGTCGATCTCGGCGAAGAAGTTGCCGTGGGTGAGTGCGCAGCCCTTGGGACGGCCGGTGGTGCCCGAGGTGTAGATGAGGGTGGCGAGCGTGTCGGGGCCGAGCACTCCACGGCGTACGGCGACCTCCTGGTCCGGGATGTCCTGGCCCAGCTCGGCCAGCCGCTCCAGGTGTCCCTTGTCGAAGACCCACATGTGCCGCAGGTCGGGGATCCGGTCGCGCTCCGGGCCGAGCGCGGACGCCTGCGCCACCGTCTCCGTGGCGAGGGCGACGGCTCCGGAGTCCTGGAGGATCCAGCGGACCTGGAAGACGGAGGAGGTGGGATAGACGGGGACGGTGACCAGACCCGCAGCCCAGGCCGCGAAGTCCAGGAGCGTCCACTCGTAGGTCGTCCGCGCCATGATCGCGATGCGGTCGCCGGGCGCCAGGCCCTCGGCGATCAGGCCCTTCGCGACCGCCAGCACCTGCGCGGCGAACTCGGTGGCGGTCACGTCCTCCCAGGCGCCGTCGGCGTTCTTCCTGCTGAGAACCGCCGCGTTCGGGGCCACGGTCGCGTTGTCGAACGGGATGTCCGCCAGCGAGCCGTGGGTCACCTGACCGACGAGGGGCGGCATGGACACCTCGCGCACCACTCCGTCCAGCCGCTTGATCTCGGGCTCCACGAGAGAGGGCGGGGAGTCGTAGGGGCTGGGCTGGCTGGACATGGGGCGGCTCCTTGGCTGCCAGGACCCGGTCGGTATGAGGCGGGTTGGGGGCGCAAAGCCTCATACGTGCCTGGGGCGTGGGGGGTTCATGCGAGTTTCAACAAGGCATGGGTGACCGGGATCGTACGGGCTTGGGGTGTGGGGTTTGTGGGTGTTTGGGGCGGGCGGGGTGCGAGTTACCTCCGGTACGGGAATTCGGGTGCGGGTGCTTTTCGGGTGCGGGCCGGTGGGGGCTGGGCGCGCAGTTCCCCGCGCCCCTGAAGACCCGGGGCGGGCGGCGTTGGAGGGTGCCGCCGTTACTGGCGTTCCAGGATGGCCGTGACTCCCTGGCCGCCTGCCGCGCAGATCGAGACGAGGCCCCGGCCGGGGGTGTCGCGTTCCGCCAGGAGTGTGGCCAGGGTGGCCACGATGCGGGCGCCGGTGGCGGCGAAGGGGTGGCCGGTGGCGAGGGAGGAGCCCGCGACGTTGAGGCGGGAGCGGTCGACCGTTCCCAGGCCGCGTTTCTCCCAGGCGGCCAGGGTGGCGAGGACCTGGGAGGCGAATGCCTCGTGGACCTCGATGAAGTCGAAGTCCTCCAGGGTGAGTTCGGCGCGTTCCAGGAGGCGCGGGAGGGCGTACGCCGGGGCCATCAGCAGGCCGTCCTCGCCGCCGACCACGTCACCCTCGACGAAGTCGACCGCGGCGGTCTCGTACGCGGTCAGGTGGGCGAGCGGGGACAGACCCCGCGCCTCGGCCCAGTCGTCGCTCGCCAGGAGCACCGTGGCCGCCCCGTCCGTCAGCGGTGTCGAATTCCCCGCGGTCATGGTCGGGTCGGGCCGTTCGGTACCGAACACCGGCTTGAGCGCGGCCAGTTCGGCGGGCGTCGAGTCCGGGCGGAGGTTCTGGTCGCGGGCCAGTCCGCGGAACGGGACGACGAGGTCGTCGAAGAGGCCCCGTTCGTACGCCGCCGCCAGTCGCTGATGGCTGGTGGCCGCCAGTTCGTCCTGCGCCTCGCGGGTCACCCCCCACGCGCGGGCCGTCACGGCGGCGTGCTCCCCCATGGACAGACCCGTGCGCGGCTCGGCGTTGCGCGGGATGTCGGGGACGAGGTGGGAGGGGCGGACGCGGGCGAGGGCCCGGAGGCGGGCGCCGGGCGACTTGGCGCGGCGGACCTCCAGGAGGATGCGGCGCAGTGCGTCGTTGACCCCGAGCGGGGCGTCGCTCGCGGTGTCGGCGCCGCCCGCGATCGCGGACTCGGTCTGGCCCAGCGTGATCTTGTTGGCGGCGGCGATGACGGCCTGCAGGCCGGTGCCGCAGGCCTGCTGGATGTCGTACGCCGGGGTGCGCGCGTCGAGTTTCGAGCCGAGGACGGTCTCGCGGGCGAGGTTGAAGTCGCGACTGTGCTTGAGGACGGCCCCGGCGACCAACTCGCCCACCGCTCCCGGCTCTTCGAGACCGTACCGCTCGACCAGGCCGTCGACCGTCGCGGTCAGCATCTCCTGGTTGGAGGCGGTGGCGTACGGGCCGTCGGAGCGGGCGAACGGGGTGCGGGCGCCGCCGACGACCGCGACGGGGCGCGTCCCGGACGGCCTTCCGGCGCGGCTTGTTCTCCGTGGATTGCGGGGGCTCATCTCGACCTGCTCCTGATCCTTCACGTAGCCTTACCCTGGGTAACCTTACTCCAGAGTAAATTTACGTCCGAGCTGGGAGTTGGACAATGGCGGACCGCTATCTGAGCTTCACCAGCACCGCACCCGGTCGCTTTCTGACCCGTCGGCTCGGGCTGCCCCAGCCGGCCGCGTTGCACCGCTGGTCGCCGGAACGGCCCACCTTGGAGGGGGCGTTGCTGCTCCTGGCGGCCGGGAAGCCGACGCTGGACGACGTGGCCGCCGTACTGGCCCGGACGGGGCTCGAGGTGCGGACGGAGGCGACGGCACAGCGGCCTGCCGGGATCGTGCTCGACGCGACCGGGGTCGCCGACGTGGAGGCGCTCGCCGAGGTGCACACGGCGCTGCATCCCGTGGTGCGGTCGGTCGCCGACGGTGGGCGGGTGGTGGTGCTCGGCGCGGCGCTCGACCCCGTCGATCACCATCAGGCGGCGGCGCAACAGGCGTTGGAGGGGTTCGTGCGGTCTCTGGGGAAGGAGATCGGGCGGGGGCGGACGGTGACGTTGGTGCGGATCGCGGGAGCGGGAGCGGGAGCGGCGGGTTCCGTCGCCGGTGCCGAGTCCACGTTCCGGTTTCTGCTGTCACCCAGGTCGGCGTATGTCAGTGGGCAGGTGATCGAGATCGGTCGCGCCGGTGGTGATGGCGGTGGTGCTGGTGAGGTGTCCGTGCCGGACGACTGGGCGCGGCCCCTCGCCGGGCGGACCGCCCTCGTCACCGGGGCCGCGCGGGGGATCGGGCAGGCGGTGGCCGAGACCCTGGCGCGGGACGGGGCGCGGGTGGTGTGTCTGGACGTGCCCGGCGCCGCGTCCGAGCTCGACGTGGTCGCCGCGCGGCTGGACGGTGGGCGGGCGTTGGCGCTCGACATCACCTCCGCCGACGCGGGGGCGCGGATCGGGGAGGCGTTGCCCGACGGGCTGGACGTTCTCGTCCACAACGCCGGGATCACGCGGGACCGGAAGCTGGCCAACATGCCCGCGGAGCGGTGGGGGTCGGTGCTCGACGTGAATCTCGCGAGTGTGCTGCGGACGACGGATGTGCTGCTGGGGGACGGGGTGGTGCGGCGCGGGGGGCGGATCGTGGCCACCGCGTCGATCGCCGGGATCGCCGGGAACGTCGGGCAGACCAACTACGCGGCCAGTAAGGCGGGGGTCGTGGGGTTCGTACGGGCGCTGGCTCCGCGGGCGTGGGGCGAGCACGGGGTGACGGTGAACGCCGTCGCGCCCGGGTTCATCGAGACGAAGATGACGGCGGCCGTGCCGTTGTTCATCCGGGAGGCGGGGCGACGGATGAACTCCCTCGGGCAAGGGGGGCTGCCGGTCGATGTCGCCGAGACGATCGCGTGGCTCGCCGGGCCGGGGTCCTGGGCCGTGAACGGGCAGGTGGTTCGGGTGTGTGGCCAGAGCCTGCTGGGGGCGTAGGAGGGTTGTTCGTCCCTGCCGCCCCTACCCTCCCCCAAGCTCTTCGAGCAGGGGGGACCCCCACATCCTTCCGGGGCTCCGCCCCGGACCCCGTGGGGCGGTCTTTTGGCTGCGGATGGGTGGGGGCCGGTCGCGCAGTTCCCCGCGCCCCTGAGGGGCGGAGCCCCTTCGCCGTTCGGACTCGACCAATCCCGGGAGGGAACCATGAACACGCTCACCCTCACCGCTCCCCCGGCCCTCACCCCCCTCCTGGCCCGAGGTGCCCTGTTCTCCCCCCTCAAGCGGCGGCCCCGCCCGGACGCCCACGTCCCGCCGGCCCGTCTCGTCCTCCCGGACGTCCGTATCGATCTCGCCCGGCTCGCCACGTACGAGCGGGTCTGCGGGTTCGCCACGGGGGCGGACGCGCTGCCGGTGACGTATCCGCACGTCCTGGGGTTTCCGCTCGCCATGCGGATCATGGCGAGCCGCTCGTTCCCGCTGCCGCTGCTCGGGCTCGTCCACACCTCGATCGAGATCACCCAGCGGCAGCCACTGGCCGCCACGGAGATGTACGAACTCGTTGCGCACGTAGCGGGGTTGGCGCCTCATCGCCGGGGGACGCAGGCCGTCGTGCTGACCGAGGCGAGGGTCGACGGCACGTTGGTGTGGGAGTCGAGGAGTACCTATCTCGCCCGGCACCGGACGGTCGGGGAACCGACCTCCACGCCCCCGCGGGAGCCGGACGACGGCAAGCTCCTCCCCGTCCGTGCCGAGTGGCGGCTCGGCGGTGACGTCGGGCGGCGGTACGGCGCCGCTTCGGGGGACCGCAACCCCATCCACCTGCACCCCCTCACCGCCCGCCTGTTCGGCTTTCCCCGCGCCATCGCGCACGGCATGTGGACGGTGGCCCGCTGCCTCGCGGAACAGGGCCCCCAGGACGCGGTACGGCTGCGTGCCGACTTCAAGGCCCCCGTCCTCCTCCCGGGCACGGTCACCTACGCCGCCGACGGACCCGCCTTCGAGCTCCGCGGCACGGACTCCGGGCGCCTGCATCTGACCGGCGACATACAGCCCATAGGGCGCCCATAGGGCGAAAGAGTCAGTCCTGCGGGGGCGTCCACGGGCGGTTCTCCATCAGGTCGCCCAGGCCCGCCCAGGCGAAGTTCATCAGCGTCGCCGCCGCCTGCTTCGCGGAGACGCCCGGCGTGGCGTTGGCCCAGGCGGCGAGGGACTCGGCGGCGCCGACGAGTGCCTCGGCGAGTCCGGCGACCTCCCGTTCGGCCAGGGACGGGTCACGGTGCTCCCCCAAGCTCTCAACTCCGTTCGAACAGGGGGTACCCCCATCGCGCGCGGCGACCACGATCAGCTGGGTGACGAACGCGACGAGTTCCTCACGCATCGCCGCGACCTCGGCCGCGAACGGCTCGCCGTGCGTGCGCGCCTGACGGTGCAGGACCGCCCAGCCGTCCGGGTTCTCCGCCGTGTGCGTGAAGAACGCCCGCAGACCTGCCCAGAGTTGACGGTCGGCGGGCAGACCGGACTGGACGCCCGCGCGTACCGCCGTGGTCAGTGCGGCCGCCTCACGGCGGATGCAGGCGGTGAAGAGGTCTTCCTTGGAGTTCAGGTACAGATACACCAAGGGCTTGGACACGCCCGCCAGATCGGCGATCTCGTCCATCGAAGCGGATCGGTACCCCCGCTGCCCGAAGGTCCGCACGGCGGCGTCCAGCATCTGCTGTTCACGTACCGCGCGCGGCATCCGCTTGTTCTTCACAGCACCCATACGGGCAAGCGTACGATCGGCCGCCGTCGGCCAGGCACAGCGTTACGAGGTCTGGCCCTGCACGCCGCCGCGGGCGGCGTCGTCCGCGCCGTCCTCCTGGCTGCGGTTCTGCTCCAGGTTGGTCTTCATGCGATCCACGCGCGCGACGACCTGGGCGGAGGCGCGGTCGCGCTCCTTGCGCAGCACGACGAAACTGATGGGCGCGGAGATCACCAGCGCGAGCAGGACGATCCACATGTAGTTGGAGTCACCCAGGCCGCGCGGGGCGATGCCCGAGTAGACGAGGCCCCAGACGACCACGAGGCAGCCGGCGAAGACGCCGAGGCGCATCAGTGTGTAGCGGCCCATGTCAATCCACTCTTCCGTTCCGAACCGTTTCGAACGTTCCCAAAGGGCACCGTCCAGTGAAGCACGCCCGGCCCGATCCTCGTGCAGGGGGTCGTCAGTCGCCGGGCGGGAGAGGCAGCAGCATCGTGACCTCGTCACGGTCGTCGCCCGTCGCGACACGCAGCGCGTCGGGAGCCCGGCCGATCTCCTTGTAGCCGCAGGAGGCGTAGAAGCGTTCCAGTCCCTCCCCGCCCCGGCAGGTGAGGCGGAGTCCCTCCAGGCCGAGTGCGCGGGCCCGGTCCTCGGCCTCGCGGAGCAGGTCGGCGCCGTAGCCGCGGCCCTGGAGGGCCGGGTCGACCATGACGGTGTACAGCCAGGCCCAGTGGCGCATGAGGGGGTGTTCGTTGAGGGCGAGGAACGCGGTGGCGGCGAGCCGGCCGTCGGCGGCGAATCCGGCGAGGAGCCGGGTGCGGCCCTCGGCTATCGCGGTGAGGTGGGCCTCGGCGCGGGGGCGTATGTCGACGGCGGTCACCGGCGGCACGAAGCCGACCGCTCCGCCCGCGTTGGTGACATCCGTCCAGAGGGTGAGCAGCTGGTCGGGCAGGGGGTGGGTCGGCTTCGCGTCACGGGTGAACAGGGTGAAGGTCAGTGGCACGGCCACCGAGCGTAGAACACCGAGGTCGGAGTGGACCAACTGCAGATGTCGCCCGTCCACGCCGGGTTGAACTTCCGGAACACGAGGGCGGAGTCGTCGGACGAAGCGAAGTGCCGGCCCCCTCCGCGAGGAGGGAACCGGCACCGGGGCCGTCATGGGCGTACGACCGGACCGCGGAGCGTCAGACGCGCATCGGCTGAGGCGACTCGCGGCGCGCCGGGTCCGGACCGTCGTACTCGCGGATGATCTCGTAACGGGTGTTGCGCTCGACCGGCCGGAAGCCCGCGTCGCGGATCAGGTCGAGCAGGTCCTCGCGGGTCAGCTTGTTCGGCGTGCCGTAGTTGTCCGCGTCGTGCGTGATCTTGTACTCGACGACCGAGCCGTCCATGTCGTCGGCACCGTGCTGGAGGGCGAGCTGCGCGGTCTGTACGCCGTGCATCACCCAGAAGACCTTGACGTGCGGCACGTTGTCGAAGAGGAGACGGGAGACCGCGAAGGTCTTCAGGGCCTCGGCGCCGGTCGCCATCTGGGTGCGCGCCTGGAGCCGGTTGCGGACCTTGCCGTCCTTCATGTCCACGAAGTCGTGCTGGTAGCGCAGCGGGATGAAGACCTGGAAGCCACCGGTCTCGTCCTGGAGCTCACGGAGCCTGAGGACGTGGTCGACGCGGTGGCGGGGCTCCTCGATGTGCCCGTACAGCATCGTGCACGGGGTCTTCAGACCCTTCTCGTGCGCGAGCCGGTGGATGCGCGACCAGTCCTCCCAGTGCGTGCGGTGGTCCACGATGTGCTGGCGGACCTCCCAGTCGAAGATCTCCGCGCCGCCACCGGTCAGGGACTCGAGGCCCGCCTCGATCAGCTCGTCGAGGATCTCCGACGCCGACAGCCCGGAGATCGTCTCGAAGTGGTGGATCTCCGTCGCCGTGAAGGCCTTCAGGGAGACGTTCGGGAGGGCCTTCTTCAGCTCGCTCAGCGACCGCGGGTAGTAGCGCCACGGCAGGTTCGGGTGCAGCCCGTTGACGATGTGCAGCTCGGTGAGGTTGTCGTTCTCCATCGCCTTGGCGAGGCGGACGGCCTCCTCGATGCGCATCGTGTACGCGTCCTTCTCGCCCGGCTTGCGCTGGAACGAGCAGTACGCGCAGGACGCGGTGCACACGTTCGTCATGTTGAGGTGGCGGTTGACGTTGAAGTGGACGACGTCGCCGTTCTTCCGCGTGCGCACCTCGTGGGCGAGCCCGCCCAGCCAGGCCAGGTCGTCCGACTCGTACAGCGCGATGCCGTCCTCGCGGGTCAGCCGCTCACCGGCTCGAACCTTCTGCTCCAGCTCGCGCTTGAGCCCGACGTCCATGCCACTACCTCTTCCTAAGACAGACTTCGTAAACCGTACGCCTAACCCTCTTCAGGCAGCTCTCCGACCCGGTTCTCCCACTTCGTGGAGAGCACGATCGTCGTACGGGTCCGGGAGACGCCCTTCGTCCCCGAGAGCCGCCGGATGGTCTTCTCCAGCCCGTCGACATCACTCGCCCGCACCTTGAGCATGAACGAGTCGTCGCCCGCGATGAACCAGCAGTCCTCGATCTCGCCGAGGTCCCGCAGCCGCCGGGCCACGTCCTCGTGGTCGGCGGCGTCGGAGAGCGAGATGCCGATCAGGGCGGTGACGCCGAGACCGAGCGAGGCGGAGTCGACGGTGGCGCGGTAGCCGGTGATGACCCCGGCCGCCTCCAGCCGGTTGATGCGGTCGGTGACGCTGGGTCCCGACAGACCGACGAGGCGCCCCAGCTCCGCGTAGGAGGCCCGGCCGTTCTCTCTCAGGGCCTGGATGAGCTGCCTGTCCACCGCGTCCATGCGATCGCTAGCCTTCCGCTGAAGTGTGTGAGTCGTGAGTGGTGCGATGTTGCTCAGTGGTGCTCGGGTCGTGCGTGTTCGGGTCGTGCGTGCCGAGGTCGTACGTGCTCGGGGTCGTGGCCGCTCAGGTCGCTCGGAAGCCGCCGCCGAGTTCGCCCTCCCACCGGCGGTACAGCCCGTGTTCGACGCCCGCCGCGTCCAGCACCCGCCCGGCGACGAAGTCCACCAGGTCCTGGATGTGCGTGGCCCCCGCGTAGAACGCCGGCGAGGCGGGCAGCACGGTGGCGCCCGCGTCGTCCAGGGAGACCAGGTGGCGCAGCGTCTGCCCGTTCAACGGGGTCTCGCGGACTGCTACGACGAGCTTGCGCCCCTCCTTGAGCGTCACGCTCGCCGCGCGCTGCAACAGGTCCTTCGACAGCCCCAGGGCGACTCCGGCCACGCAGGCCGTCGAGGCGGGCACGATGAGCATGCCCTTCGAGGGGTACGAGCCCGAGGACGGCCCCGCCGCCAGGTCACCGGCGCTCCAGTGCCGTACGGCGTCGAGGCGCCCCTCGAAGGCGTCGAAGGTGCCGGGCTTGCCGTCCGCGCCACGGGCCAGCCATACCCGCAGGTCGTCCTGCCAGTGGGCGTCCCGGAAGGAGAGGCCGGTCTCGTCGAGCAGCGTGAGCCGGGAGGCGCGCGAGACCACCAGGTCGACGCTCTCCCCCGCCGCCAGGAGCGCCCGCAGCACGGAGGCGGCGTAGGGCGTACCGGAGGCGCCCGACACCCCCACGATCCAAGGCCGGCGCTGCGTCTGTCCTGGCTTCATGATGTCGAGGGTATCCGGCGACTGTCGGGATTCAGACCGTGAGCCCGCGGACCAGCAGATCGAGCAGGGCACACACGAACAGGGCGATGCCGATGAATCCGTTGACTTGGAAGAACGCGCGGTTCAGACGGGACAGGTCGTGCGGCTTCACGATGGAGTGCTCGTAGAGGAACGCGCCTGCGACGATCAGCAGGCCGAGCCAGAAGAACGCACCCGCGTCGGTGGCGACGGCGTACCAGGTGAACAGGACGGTGGTGAGGGCGTGGCAGGCGCGCGCCCCCCAGATCGCGGCGGGGATACCGAAGCGCGCCGGTACCGACATGACCCCGATCTCGCGGTCCGTCTCGACGTCCTGGCAGGCGTAGATCAGGTCGAAGCCGCCGATCCAGATCCCGACCGCGAGCCCGAGGATGACGGCGTCCCACGACCACTCGCCGGAGATCGCCAGCCAGCCGCCGATCGGGCCCATCGCCTGGGCCAGACCCAGGATGGCCTGCGGGAAGTTCGTGAACCGCTTGCCGTACGGGTACACCACCATCGGGATCACGGCGATGGGGGCCAGGGCCAGGCACAGGGGGTTCAGGAGGGCCGCGGCGCCCAGGAAGAAGACCAGCGCGACCAGCGCGCCCGTCCACGCGTGCTTCACGCTCATCGCGCCGGTGACCAGCTCACGGTGGGCCGTGCGCGGGTTGCGGGCGTCGATCTCGCGGTCGATGATCCGGTTCGCCGCCATCGCGAACGTGCGCAGCCCGACCATCGCGATCGTGACGAGCAGCAGCCTGCCCCAGTGGATGTTCTTGTCCCACTCGAACATCGCGGTCAGCGCGGCGATGTAGGCGAAGGGCAGCGCGAAGACGGAGTGCTCGATCATGACGAGCCGGAGGAAGGCCTTGGTGCGCCCCGGCTGCTGCGGGAGCGCGGCGGATGCGCTGGTCACCGGCCGCCCGTCCTTGTGCTGTTGATGGACCTCACAGGCCGTACTCCTTCCAACGGCGGTCGACCGTCGCCGCCGTCTCCGGGTCGGAGAGAACCATTTCCGGCCATCCCCCGTCCCGGGTGTAACCCTCCTCGGGCCACTTCCTCGTCGCGTCGATGCCCGCCTTGCCGCCCCAGAACTGCTGGTAGGAGGCGTGGTCGAGATGATCGACGGGACCTTCGACGACGGTGAGGTCGCGGGCGTAGTCGGTGTTGCCGAGGGCCCGCCACGCGACCTCGTGCAGATCGTGGACGTCGCAGTCCGAGTCCACGACCACGATGAGCTTCGTGAGGGACATCATGTGCGCCCCCCAGACGGCATGCATCACCTTTTGGGCGTGCTTGGGGTATTTCTTGTCGATGGCGACGATCGCGCAGTTGTGGAAACCGCCGGCCTCGGGGAGGTGGTAGTCCACGATGTCCGGCACGATGATCTTCAGCAGGGGGAGGAAGAAGCGCTCGGTCGCTCGCCCGAGGGGGCCGTCCTCCGTCGGGGGCCGCCCCACGACGATCGACTGGAGCAGCGGCCGCTTGCGCATGGTGACGCAGTCGATGGTCAGCGCCGGGAAGGGCTCCTGGGGTGTGTAGAACCCCGTGTGGTCGCCGAAGGGCCCCTCCGGGAGCATCTCCCCCGGCTCCAGCCACCCTTCGAGCACGACCTCCGCGTTCGCGGGGACCTGCAGCGGGACGGTCTTGCAGTCCACCATCTCGATCCGCTTGCCCTGGATGAACCCGGCGAAGAGGTACTCGTCGATGTCACCGGGCAGGGGAGCGGTGGAGGCGTACGTCACGGCGGGGGGGCACCCGAAGGCGATCGCGACGGGCAGTCGCTCTCCCCTCCTCGCCGCCACCTGGTAGTGGTTGCGGCTGTCCTTGTGGATCTGCCAGTGCATGCCGATGGTGCGCTTGTCGTGGCGCTGGAGGCGGTAGAGCCCGAGATTGCGGATCCCGGACTCGGGGTCCTTGGTGTGGGTGAGCCCGAGGTTGAAGAACGAGCCGCCGTCCTGGGGCCAGGTGAAGAGCGCGGGGAGGGCGTCCAGGTCGACGTCCTCACCGTGCAGCAGGACCTCCTGCACGGGTGCGTTGTCGGACTTCACCTTCTTCGGCGGGACGTGGGTCATCGCGCCGAGCTTGCCGAAGGCCTCACGTACGCCCACGAAGCCGTGGGGCAGCTCGGGCCTGAGCAGGCCGCCGATCTTCTCGCTGATCTCGCCGTACGACTTCAGGCCGAGGGCCTTCAGCAGCCGCCGGTCGGTCCCGAAGACGTTCATGGCGAGCGGCATGGCGGACCCGCGCACGTTCTCGAAGAGCAGCGCCGGTCCACCCGCCTTCTGCACCCGGTCGACGATCTCCCCGACCTCCAGATACGGGTCCACCTCGGCCTTGATGCGCTTGAGGTCGCCCTCGCGCTCCAGCGCCCTCAGCAGGGATCGAAGATCGTCGTAAGCCATGCGTCCAAGTATCGCTGAGGGCCGCCCGACACCGACGTGCGCCCCACCGCCGTGGGCGGGACCACCCCTCTCGCCCCCGCACCGCCCGAAGGGCCCGCCCTCGAACGCCGGGCAACCCGGGGTTTTTAGGAGCGCGGGGAAGTGCGCGACCGGCCCCTGCCCACCCGCAGCCGAAGAACCCCGCTCCAGGGACTGGGGCGGTGGGGCGGGGAAAGTGTCATCCCCCCGTTGAAGTCAGCCGCTACCCTGTGCGCGTCACCGGGGCCCCGCCCCGCCACCGTCCACTGGGGGACCGTTCCGCCATGCTCAGGTATCTGCCGTTCCTGCTGGTCCTGGCGCTGTGGATCTACTCGTTCATCGACTGCCTGAACACGCCGGAGGAGGAGGTCCGCGGCCTGCCCAAGGTGGTGTGGGTGATCATCATCCTGCTCTTCGGAGAAGTCCTCGTCGGCCCGATCGCCTGGCTCGTCGCGGGCAAGGTCGGCCGGGGCCCGACCCGAGGCGTCACGCCCTCCGAGTGGCACCGCGACCAGCGCCCGCAGTACGTCGCCCCCGACGACAACCCCGAGTTCCTGAACTCCCTCAACGCGGAGTCGTCCCCGTCCAAGAACGTCAAGGACGAGGCACTCCTGAAGGACTGGGAGGCCGACCTGCGGCGCCGCGAGGAGGAGCTGCGCCGGCGCGAGGCCGGCGAGGAGTCCGAGAGCTGACGCCCGTACAAGGTGTACGCCGACGAGCCTCCCGGAACGGACAGTGCGCCTCTGGCCGGGGGTGGCGGGGCCCCGGACACTTACGGTGCATGACGACCGCTCCCGCCGGCACCACCGCACCGATCACGCCCGAGTACGGCGACAGAGTCATCGCCGTCGAGACGGCGGGCTCGGAACCGATCCCCGACGCCGAACGCCACGGCAGTCCGCTCCAGTTGCTGTGGACCTGGGCCTCCCCGAACATCGAGTTCGCGACCGTGTACATCGGCGTGATCTCGGTCCTCTTCTTCGGGCTGAACTTCTGGCAGGCGGCCGCGGCACTGCTGCTGGGCACGGCGCTGGGCGCCCTGACGCAAGGCGTCCTGTCCCTCGACGGACCCCGGTTCGGCGTCCCGCAGATGGTGATCGGCCGCCTCTCCTTCGGCTACCGGGGCAATCTGCTGCCGGCCGGAGTGAACGCCCTGGTGGCGGGCGTGGGCTGGTTCGCCGTGAACAGCGTGAGCGCCGCGTTCGCGCTGAACACGCTGACGGGTCTGCGCCCCCTGCCCTCGCTGCTGCTGGTGGTGGCGGTCGAGATCGTGATCGGCTTCATCGGCCACAACTTCGTGCACGCCTTCGAGAAGTACGCGTTCCCGGCGCTGGCGGTGGTGTTCCTGGTGGCCGGGGTGTGGACGTTCGACCACGCGGCCCTGGGCACCACGGGCGGGGGCGGCGGCATCGGCGGCTTCCTGCTGGCCTTCAGCACGGCGTGGGGGTACGCGGCGGGCTGGAACCCGTACGCCACGGACTACTCGCGCTACCTTCCCCGCACGGCGAACAAGTTCAGGACCGCCCTCTACCCGGCCGTCGGACTCTTCCTCTCCGTCGCGGTCGTCTCCCTCATCGGCGCGGCGTCAGCGACGATCGCAGCCCCCGGGAGCGCGACCCCGACGGCCGCCTTCACCGGCCATCTCCCGTCCTGGCTCGGCGACTTGGTGCTGCTCTCCATCATCCTGGGCGGTGTCTCGGCGAACGCGCTGAACGTCTACTCCTCCGCCATGTCCATCACCTCGCTCGGCCTGCGGCTGCCGGCCTGGCTGGGGCGCGGCGCGCTGGTGGTGCTCTCGGGCGTGGCGGGCACGGCGGCGGCGTGGGCGTCGCTGTCCGACGCCGGGCATGCGTACGAGGCGTTCCTGCTGGTCATCGCGTACTGGATCGGACCGTGGCTGGGAGTGGTGCTGGTGGAACGGTGGTTCCTGACCCGTACACCCGACGACGAGCCGGCCCGGCGTCTGGGCGACCGCGCGTTCACCAACTGGCCCGGAATCACCGCCCTGTTGATCGGCGTGGCGGTCTCGGTTCCGCTCTTCTCCAACCAGGAGAAGTACGTGGGCTGGGTGCCGAAGCACTGGGCGTCCTTCGGCGACATCACCTGCCTGGTGGGCTTCGTGGCGAGCGCGGCGCTGTACGCGCTGCTGCGGCGGGCGCCCCGCACGGGCTGAGCGGTCAGCCGGTGGCGCTCAGCAGCGAGGCCTGTTCGGCGTACCCCACCTCGATGTGCCGTGCGCCGAAGGCCTTCTGGACGAGAGGTCGGGCGGTGGTGGGGTCGTCGACGCCCACGAACACGAACCCGGCCTCGTCCACGCCGACTTCGCGCAGGTCGAAGGTGCCGTCCCAGCGGGACATGTCCTCGGCGATCCGGTCGGCGAGGGCCTCCAGGTCGGTCCGGTTGGCATCGGTGTCGTGCAGCCGCACCGTGACGCCCCTCTCGGCGGCGCCGCAGAGGTCGGCGTCGAAGGAGACGGACGGCATGCGGTACACGTCCGTGGCCCGGTCCTCCTCGTCGACCGACATGCCCGTGTAGACGGCGGCGTAGCGGGCGGATTCCCCCATCCTGCCGACGTGGGCCAGGGTGCGGTCCAGCGGGGTGAAGTCCTCGGCGCCGCGGCCGGAAGGGCTCCCGGCCGGCCGCGTGCCGACGCAGGTGGCGGTGACGGGCGCGGTATGCGCGGGCTCGGCCTGTGCGACGGCGCTCGATCCCTGGAGCAGCGCTCCCAGCAGCACGACGGCACCCGTCACGCTGGCACCGGTGGCCGTCCGACCCCTCACACGCTTCTTCATGCCCCTTTGACGCGGGGGGCGGCGCATCGGTTCAGTGCGTCGGGTCCTCACGCAGCACCAGGTCGAGGAGTCCGGGGAAGCGGGCCTCGAACTCCTCGCGTCGTAGGCGGTTGACGCGCTTGGGACCCTCGTCGCGCTGCTCCACCAGACCCGCCCCGCGCAGCACCGCGAAGTGGTGGCTGAGGCCCGCCTTGCCGACCGGCACATCGAAGCTGCCGCAACTCCGTGTCCACTCCGCCGAGTCGGCCAACTCCCTTACGAGCGTCACGCGTACGGGATCGGCGAGGGCGGCGAGGGCGGTCTGGACCGGAACGTCGTCGGGATGGGTGTGTTCCGGGGCGGCTCTGTGACTCGCTCGTTCCGCCACGCCCGACTCCCCTCAGATCTTCCACACCTTGCCGAGTGTTCGATGGAAACCATACACTCCCGACTGTTCGGTTTTCATTGAACAGTCGAGTTGACGAGCTCTCGCGAGGGGTGTGCCATGCGCGCGGTCGAGATCCAGGAGTACGGCGGTCCCGAGGTACTGAAGGTCGTGGAGGCGGAGGTGCCCGAGCCCGGTCCGGGGCAGGTGAGCATCGACGTGGCGTACACGGGTGTGAACTTCGCCGACCTCAAGGCACGGGCCGAGGGCTACCGGGTGCCCGCCCTGCCCTTCGTCCCCGGTCTGGAGGTCTCGGGCCGCGTCCGGGCCCTCGGCGCCGGGGTCACCGGCCTCGCCGTGGGGCAGGAGGTGGCCGCCTTGACGCAGGGCGGCGCGTACGCGGACGTCGTCGTGGCCGATGCGGTGACCGTCTTCCCGCTGCCGCCCGGTGTGGGCCTGCGCACGGGCGCGACCCTCCCCACCGTGCTGCCCACCGCGTACGCCCTGATCCATGCCGTGGGCCGGCTCCAGCCCGGCGAGACGGTGCTCGTGCAGGGCGCGGCGGGTGGGGTGGGCACGGTGCTGGGGCAGTTGGCGAGCGCGGCGGGGGCCGGGGCTGTCTACGGGGTGGTGTCGGGCGCGGCGAAGGCCGAGTACGCACGGGAGCACGGTTACGACGAGGTCTTCGTCACCTCCTCCGCCTCCTTCACGAAGGAGGTGCGCGAGGCGACGGACGGTCGCGGGGTGGACCTGGCCCTCGACCCGGTCGGCGGCGAAACCCTCCGGGCCTCCCTCGCCGCGCTCGCCCCCTTCGGCCGCCTGGTCTCCTTCGGCAACGCGAGCGGGGCGCAGCCGTGGCAGGTGGGCCAGCCGGACCTCTACCCGCTGGCCCTGTCGGTCTCCGGCTTCTCCATCCTCACCCTGGCCCAGACGGCCCCGACCGAACTGCGCGCCCTGACCGAACGCGCCTTCCGGACGGTGGTGGACGGGGTGGTGTCCCTGCCGGTGACGGCGGAGTTCGCCCTGTCGGACGCGGCGGAGGCGCACCGGCTGATGGGGACGCGGACGAGCACGGGGAAACTGTTGTTGCGCACCCACGGCTCGGCCGGGGAGGCCGACATCGCGTGACGACAGCTCCTCAGGACTGTCGGTCCCCCTTCGAGGGACGGGACGAGGAGGCGAGAGGGAGACGAATGAGAACACGGATCAGGCTGGTCCGGGACGGGGACGCGTTCGTCGCCCGCCTCACCCCGTCCCAGCGGGCGGCGATGTACGAGGCGCTGAGCTACCTGCGTCACCGGGACGTCAGCGACCTCACCCTGACCGTGCTGCTCGGTACCGGCCGCGAGACGGTCGACGCGCTCATCGAGCGCCTCACCGGCGGCCCCACGGAGTCACGCGACATCCGCCTCCGTGCGGAGGAACTGCACGCGGTGCACAGCGCGCTGACCGCCGCGCCGACCATGTTCGTCTCACGCGACGGCGCGTTCATCCAGGAGCCCTTCCACATCCGGCTGGGCTTCTACCGGGAGAACTTCGACGCCCTGGCGAACGGCATCGTCGAGGCGGCGTCCGAGGTGTGACGTTCGCTCAGCGGTTCCGTACTTTCGTCGACCCTCCGTAGACCATCGGCCGACTGCCGGGCGGACGACCGCTTCCCAGACTGAAGTCCGCAGGACGGACACGGGGAGGCGCGATGCGGGAGATCACTCGGGCACGGTTCATGGGGATGGCCGCGGCGGCCGGGGGCGCGGTGGTGCTGCCGGTCGGGCGGGCCGGGGCGACGGGGCGACGGCCGGGACTGACGTACCGGGGTGTGGTGTACGAGGTGACGGACGGGGAGACGCCGAGCACCGGGTGGAGCCCCGGGCGCATGCGCCGCGACCTGCGCGCCATCGCGCACGACCTGCACGCCGACTCAGTCAAGGTCACCGGCGACGGCGTCGAACGGCTCACCGCCACCGCGGCCGAGGCGGCGAAGCTCGGTCTGAACGTCTGGCTGGAGCCGACCCTGGGCGACGTACCGGAACGCGAGATCCTCGACCACCTCGCGCAGACGGGCCGGTTCGCCGAGCGGCTGCGGCGGCGGGGCGCGGGAGTGCATCTCAGTGTCGGCTGCGAGTTCGTGCTGTACGTGCCCGGGATCGTGCCCGGCGCCAACGCCCAGGAGCGCGTCGAACATCTGCTCAAGGGCGACTTCGACCCCGTACTGATGGCACGGCGCCTGCACCGGTTCACGGCGAGGGCGGCGTCCGTGGGCAGGTCCGTCTTCCACGGGCGGCTGACGTACGCCGCCGCGCAGGACGAGGACGTCGACTGGGGCCTCTTCGACCTCGTCGGTGTCGACTACTACGGCTACTTCCGGGACCGGAACGCCTACGTCCGCGACCTCGCCGCGCTGCGGCGCTTCGGGAAGCCCGTCGCCGTCATGGAGTTCGGCTGCTGCACCTTCGAGGGCGCGCCGGAGAAGGGCGGCATGGGCTGGGACGTCGTCGACTACGGCAAAAAACCGCCGGAGATCAAGGGCGGTCTCGTCCGCAGTGAGCGCACACAGGCCGCGTATCTGACGGACGTGCTGTCGGTGTTCGAGTCGATGGGCCTGTACTCGGCGATAGCGTACACCTTCGTCACCCCCGACGCCCCGCACCGCCCCCGCGACCCCCGCCACGACCTCGACATGGCGAGCTACGGGATCGTGAAGACGGTCGAGGACCGCCACGGCGGACGGCACTGGGAGCCGAAGGAGTCCTTCCGCGCGCTGGCCCGGCAGTACGCACGCGCGCGCACCTGCTGACGGTCGGGTCAGGCCACCGTCCGCAGGCCGCCTCCCGCGGCCGCCGGCACCCCCCGCACGATCCGGTGCGCGCACAGGGCCGCGAGCAGCTCTCCCAGGAGGTCCGGGTCGTCGATCTCCAGGCCCAGGAGGGATTCGATGCGTTCCAGGCGCTGGTAGAGGGACTGGCGGCCGATGTGGAGCAGGGCCGCGGTGCGGGTGGGTGAGCAGCCGTGGCGGAGGTGGATCTCCAGGGTGCGCACGAGGTCGCTGGGGTGGGCGGCCTCCCAGACCAGCAGGGGGCCCAGGGTGTGCTGGACCAGGCGGGCGAGGCGGTCCCGGTTGGCGTCCACACCGCCTCGGGTCAGCTCGCGTTCCAGGGTGAGGGCGCGGGAGGAGGTGACGACCGGGCCGCCGGTCGGGCCGGGTTCGGCGGACGACACGGTGAGCGCCAGTTCCAGGGTCGTCCGGGCCGCCCGCAGTGTCTCGCTCCAGCGCAGCCAGCCACCGCCCGCGAGAACCGCGTGTCCGACCGCCACGGTCACCCCGGCCTCGGCGGCCGTCCGGAAGGCCTCCTGCACGGCCCGTACGACATCCCGCCGCGCCGTCACCGACCGTACGGCGTCGTCCGGCATCGCCACCAGCGCCAGTACGTCCCCCGGGAACGCCGCCCGCAGCACCGCGACCCCGCCCAGGGAGCGCGCCGCCCGGTCGACCACGCCCAGCTCGCGCGCCCCGTGCGCCGACACCCCGACCAGCCGCGCGCCCGGACCCGGATGGAACCCGGCGAGCGCCGCGCGTGCCTCCACCTCGGGCTGGTTGAGGGCCTGCCCGTCGGCGAGATCGGCGAGCAGGGCGGCGGTGTGGTCGCCGCCCCAGGGCCGTACGGACGCCGCCCGCCCCGACAGACCGCGCGCCACGATCGCCCGGTTCGCGGCCTCGGTGATGCGGACGAAGGGCACCACCCGGTGCAGGGCGAGCAGCGGCAGCCCCAGCCGCCGGGCCTCGTCGACGACCTCCTCCGGCATCCGCACCAGCGACCGTCCGACCTCCACCGCGAGCCCCGCCGCTCCGCGCGCGGCCAGCTCGCGGACGTAGCGCCGGCGGGTGTCCTCGTCCGCGTCGGTCAGCCCGAAGCCGTTGGTGAGGAGCAGTTCGCCGCCGTCGAGGAAGTTCGCCCCCTCGTACACCTCGCTCGAATGCACCCAACGGACCGGGCGGTCCAGGGCGCCTTCGCCGGCGAGGAGTTCGGGCTCGCTGCCGCGGACGGGGTCGAGGGCCAGGATGTCGCGGAGGGTGAGTGCGGGCACGGGAACCTCCAGAAGTGCTGACAGTCCGTCCGGGTGCGGGTTGCCGGGAGAGTACTTTCCGCACGTTGCCCTCGTGTTTCGGCCACAGGAGAGTGGAGTCATGGAGCGCATCGATCAAGCACGGGCACGGGTGTGGCTGTCGACCGCCGTCGCGGAGGCCCGCGCCGGGCTGGCGGAGGGCGGCATCCCCATCGGCGCCGCGCTGTACGGCGCGGACGGCACGCTTCTGGGCCGCGGACACAACCGGCGGGTCCAGGACGGCGACCCGTCCATGCACGCGGAGACCTCGGCGTTCCGCGCTGCGGGACGACAGCGTTCGTACCGCGGTACGACCATGGTGACGACCCTGTCGCCGTGCTGGTACTGCTCCGGCCTGGTCCGCCAGTTCGGCATCTCGCGGGTCGTGGTGGGCGAGGCGGAGACCTTCCACGGCGGCCACGACTGGCTGGCCGAGCACGGCGTGGAGATCGTGCTCCTGGACGACCCCGAGTGCACCGCGCTGATGCGTGACTTCATCAAGGACAACCCGGCTCTGTGGAACGAGGACATTGGTGAGTAGCCCCCGTACCCCCCGCATCCCGACCGTCGACCTGCGGCCCTGGCTGGACGGCGACCCCGAGGCCCGTACCCGCATCGCCCGCACCGTCGACGAAGCCCTCCAGAGCGCCGGTTTCCTCCTCGTCACCGGACACGGTGTGGACCCGGCCCTTCGCACCCGCATCCGCGAGGCCGCCCGCGCCTTCTTCGCCCTCCCCACGGAGGTCAAGCAGCCGTACGCCGTCCAGGTCGGAGGGCGCGGCTGGCTCGGCCCGGGTGCCGAGGCCAACGGTTATTCGGAAGGTACTCGGACGCCTCCCGACCTCAAGGAGTCGCTGACCTTCGCGACGCACGAGCCCTTCGAGGACCCGGAGACGAACGCGGAGTGGTACGCGCCCAACGTCTGGCCCGCCGAGGCCCCCGAGCTGCGGAAACTCTGCGAGGAGTACCTGGCGGGGATGGGTGAACTGGAGAACCACCTGCTGGCCCTCCTGGGTGAGGCCCTGGGACTGGAGCCGGACTTCTTCACCCGGCACATGGACCACCCGACGTACGGCTTCAACATCAACTGGTACCCGGGAACGGAGGTCGTCGGCGAGCCGGAGCCCGGCCAGTTCCGTATCGGCCCCCACACCGACTTCGGCACCGTCACCATCCTCGACCGGCAGGCCGGCAAGGGCGGGCTGCAGGTCTACACGGACGCGGGCGGCTGGGAGGACGCGCCCTTCGACCCGGCGGCGTTCACGATCAACATCGGCGATCTGATGGCCCGTTGGACCGGCGACCGGTGGCGCTCGGGCCGGCACCGTGTGCTGCCCCCGCCCGCCGACGCGCCGGCCGAGGAGCTGATGTCGCTGGTCTACTTCGGCGAGTGCACGCCGGGGACGGTGGTGGAGTCGGTGCCCGCGCCGGTGGGCCGCGTCGCGTATCCGCCCGTCGACTCCCATGTTTATCTGCGCGAAAAGCTGGATTCGATCACCGTGGGGTAGCCGAATGAAAGGGCGCGGAAAAATTTCGTAACCAAACGGACATCCCATGCCCTAGTCCGAATCAACTCCCCCTTTTTACACTGGTGTTGATAGACCTCACAGCAGCACAGAGCAGGACCGGACCGCGCCAGGGGGAGATGCGGTGCACAGAGGGCTGCACGGACGCGGAGCGTTGTTCGACACCGATCCGCCCGGTCTTGCACCACGGCTCGTCGGCCTGCGCCCGTACCAGCTGCGCTCGAACCCGTACGAACACCCGAAGGAACTCCCCTTCGTGGTGTTCGCGGGCGGGCGGGGGCTCGGCAAGAGCGCCGTACTGCGGGAGCTGCGCGACGCGTACCGCGGCCACACGCCGGTCGCGCTGGTCGACGGCGAGGAACGGCAGTTCGCCGGGCCGCCCGCCGAGCGGCCCGCGGAGTCCTGGTCGCCGGTGGGACAGGCGCTCACCACCATCGCCGAGCAGCTCGCGGAGCCGGTGACCGGCGCCGGGCGGATCGGTTTTCCACGCCTGACGTCCGGGCTGCTGGCCGTCGCGGCGGGCGGCTGGAGCGACCGTGACGTGCCCCGCATCCGGCAGGAGGCGGAGCGGATCCTGCTGCTGAACGAGACCGGCTCATGGCTCTCGGGGTTCGCGGGCCGCTGGGTGAGCAAGGTCATCTCCAAGCTCATCGCCTCGCTCAGCGGTACGGGTCCCGTGATCGCGCCGATCATCGAAGCCACCCTGGAGGCGTTCGCCGAGGGGATCGGCCCCGCTCCCCGCCGGCTGCGCAGGGCCGCCACCTGGTACCGCGACTATCCGAACGCGGGCGGCAATCCCAAGCTCGGCCTGATCCTGCTCTCCTCGCACTTCCGCGCGGGCGGCGACTCCCGCACCCACGCCGAGCGCTATCTCGTACGGGCCCTGCTGGCCGACCTCGACGACGCGTACGCGGGGGTCATGCAGCGTTCGCACCGGCTGGGCCGCCCGGTCGTGCTGATCGACAACGTGCAGGAACGGGCGGGCCTCGGCCTGATGGAACCGGTGCTGCGCGACCGCGCCGACGGCATCGCCGACCACGTCGTCTTCTTCGCCGCCCTGCGCGGCTACAGCCATGGAGCACTGCGCAACGCGAGCCGCCGCACCCTCCCCGAGGTCGCCCGGCACACCGGCTGGGAGCCGGGCACCTCGCCGTCCTCGCGAGCGCTGCTCGTCGCGCTGCCGCCGCTGACCCCGGACGACACCCTGCACCTCGTGGGCGGCGTCTCGCAGGGTCTCGCCGTCCCCCCTCAACTCCCGCACGCCACCCACCGGCTGTCCGGCGGCAGCCCGCTCGGCGTCACCCTCCTCGCGGAATCCGCCCGCCAGAACCTGCCCCAAGGAGCCAAGTCCCTGGGCGAGTTGCTCACCTCCGACGTCGCCGTCCACGAGGACAACGACGGCCGACCCACCTATCAGGAGCTGCTCGACCGGCTCGTACCCGGTGGCCGGCTCGACGAGCTGACCGTGCTCGCCGCGGCCCACGACCGCGACTCGGCCTGCGTGCTCGCGGAGGTCCAGCTCTCCGACGACTTCGGCGCGTCGGGGGTCCTCGCGCTGGAGGAGCGGCTCGCCGAGGAGGGCTGGACGAGCGCCGCCGGGCAGTTCGTGGGCGATCCGTTCCTGCGCGCGCTGCTCCTGCTGCGGCTGCACCACGACGACCCCGACCACGCACACTGGCGGTCCGTGCACCGCGCCCTCATCGACCACTACGGCGACGGGGACCTGCCGGACAGCGCGCGCTATCGACTGCACCACGAACTCGCGCTCGGCAAGGCCGACTTCGCGGTGGCGCACCTGCGCGACACCTTCCCGCGCACCGACACCGGGTCCTGGCTGTCCTCGCTCGTCTTCATCGCGTCCGCGCCCTACTACCACGCACACGACCCGGACGGCCGCGACTTCGGCGGTCACGGCGGTCACGACGACCGGGCGGCCGTCGCGCTCGGCCGCACCGACGCCGCCCAGCAGCCGCCGGACAGCGTGGACGCCGTACTGCATCTGCGGGTACGACGGCTGCTGCACGCGGTCTGGCAGCTGACCGATCCGCTGGTGCTGCCGGATCCGAAGGTGTCCGACCGGCTCCGTTTCGAGCTGGAGCAGCTGTCGAACCTGCGGCCCGCGGGCAACCCGCTGCTGTGGCGGGCCTCGCGGGAGTGGCCGTCGGACGCCCTCGCCGGCCGCCCCCTGCGCATCCCTGGTGACGACGACGAGAACGGGAACGGGGACCTGTGATGGCGCGCTTGTGGACCTGGCTGCGCGAGGACGTCTGGGAGATTCGTTTCCGCAGGTATGTCGCGCTGACCCTCGCGGCGGTACTGGCGGGCCTCGGCATCTGGGGCGGCATGACGGCCACCAAGGAGAATCGCTCCTGCGCGCCCGGCGTCGTCCAGCCGAAGGGCAGCGACGAGTGCGTGGGCGTCTCGTGGACGACGTACGCCTTCGGGCGTCCGCAGTTCGCCGACACCGTACGGGCCATCCACCGCGAGAACGCCCGTCTGGCGCCCGGCAGTTACGTCACCGTCGCGCTCCTCGAACCCTTCACCGCCACCGACGCCGACAACCTGGGCGATGTGCTGCACGAGCTCCAGGGCGCCTATCTGGCCCAGTACCAGGCCAACCACGACACCACCGGCCTGAAGCCGAAGATCCGCCTGGTGCTGGCCAACCCCGGCTCCACCGGCACGTACTGGCAGCACACGGTCGACCAGCTGGCGGGCATGACGGGAGGCTCCGACCGGCTGCGCGCGGTGACCGGGGTCGGTCTGAGCACCGACAACAACAAGAAGGCCGTCAAGGAGCTGACCAGCCGGGGCATCCCGGTGATAGGGAGTTCGATCACCGCCGACGACCTGGCCAACGGGCAGAACGGCAAGGACCCGTTCCCCGGCCTCGCCCGGGTCTCCCCCACCAACACCGACGAGGCACGCGCCCTCGCCTCCTTCGCCAAGGTCTCCGCCGCCAACGCCTTCCTCGTCTACGACCGCACCGGCGACCCGTACACGCGCACGCTCCAGGCGTCCTTCGAGAAGATGCTCAAGGGCTCGCGCTACGAGGCCCAGCCGTTCACCCCGCCCGCAGACCGCAGCAAGGAGGGCAGCACCTCCAACGTCTTCATGCAGATCACCAACATCCTCTGCAACACGCCGACCACCACGAACACCATCCTGTTCGCGGGGCGTCACACCCAGCTGCGGCAGTTCATCAACATGCTGGGCCAGCGCGGCTGCCACGACCGCCGGTTCACCGTGCTCACCGGCGACGAGGGCTCCTACCTCGCCGGGGACAAGGACCTCGACCCGGCCGCCCTCAAGGACCCGCTGCTGACCGTCCGCTACACGTCCCTGGCCCACCCGGACGCCTGGCTGAAGGACACCGCGAAGACGGGCGGCAGCGCGGCCGACGCGAACGTGCTGCAGTCGCTTCTGGGGAGTGCCGGGAAGGAGCCGGTCGGGCCCCTCGGGCCGATCGCCCTGGACGACGGCCAGCTGATCATCGCGTACGACGCCATGCGGCTCGCCGTGCGCGGCATCCGCGGGGCGTCGCCGACGGGGAAGATCCCGGCCCTCGCGGACGTCGGGCTCCAGTGGCCGCAGGTCAAGGGCAAGGAGCTGCGGGTGAACGGGGCGAGCGGGTGGATCTGTCTGGACGCCCACGGCAATCCGTACGACAAGGCGGTGCCGATCGTGCAGCTGACGCCCGAGTCCCGGGCTCGCTTTGTGAAGATCGCGTGGCCTGAAGGGAAGCCGCCGACGGAGTGTCTGCCGCCGGCTTGACGGGGGCGCCGTCGGGGATCGGTGGGAGGGTGCGTGCGGGTCGTTCGTGGCTGGTCGCGCCCACGCGGCGGAGCCACACAATGTCACAGCCCCGCGCCCCTAAGGGGCGCTCCTGTCCGGGGCGCTTGCCAAGTGGGCGACCAATCTTTCGAAGCGCCGGGGCCAGCCCGGGTTCTCGCTCTCGGGGCTCTCGTGGGTGAAGCGGACCGTCGTGCCTGTGGGGCGGGTCGGTTCCAGGTGGAAGCGGATGCGGCCCCGGCCCTCGACCGTGTACTCGGCGATCCGCTCGACGTCCCACGCCGTGATCCGGCCGCTGCCGATCCCGCGCAGCGTGACCGCGCCGCCGAGTCGCGGCTCGAAGACCTCGGCGGCGGCCAGCCATCCCCGTAGTCCTTCCGAGGTGGCCACCGCCGCCCAGACGTTCTCCACAGGCTGGGGAAGGTGCAGCACGTAGTGCAGGACGCGGGTGCCGTCCTCCCGGGTCTCGGTGGCGCCCTCTTCGATGGCTCGGGTCATGACACCAGCGTGGCCCGGGAGGGGCCGTTCCGCACGCGCCGAAGGCTAGACGCCCGCGTAGGAGTGCTTGCCGGAGACGAAGATGTTGACCCCGTAGTAGTTGAAGAGGAAGCAGGCGAAGGCGATCAGGGCGATGTACGCGGCCTTGCGGCCCTTCCAGCCGGCCGTGGCGCGGGCGTGGAGGTAGCAGGCGTAGGCGACCCAGGTGATGAACGCCCAGGTCTCCTTGGGGTCCCAGCCCCAGTAGCGGCCCCACGCGTCGCCCGCCCAGATGGCGCCCGCGATGATCGTGAAGGTCCACAGCGGGAAGACGGCGGCGTTGACGCGGTAGGAGAACTTGTCGAGGGAGGCCGAGGAGGGCAGCCGCTCCATGACGGAGGTGGCGAAGCGGCCCGGCCGGCCGCCGGTGGCGAGCTTGTTCTCGTACGAGTCCTTGAAGAGGTACATCAGGGTGCCGACCGCGCCCACGTAGAAGACGGCGCCGCAGAAGATCGCGGTCGAGACGTGGATGTACAGCCAGTACGAGTGGAGCGCGGGCACCAGCTGGTCGCTCGCCGTGTAGAGCACCGTGACCGCGAGGCCGAGGTCGAGGAGGACCGTGGTGACCAGGGGCAGGCCCAGCCAGCGGATGTTCTTCTTCAGCGCCAGCATCGCCAGGTACACGGCGACGGCGACCGTGGAGAAGGTGATGTTGAACTCGTACATGTTGCCCCACGGCGCCCGCTGCACCGACAGCGCGCGGGCGACGACACCGGCCGTCTCGACGGCCCAGGCGAGCACGGTGAGGGACACCGCGATCCGGCCGTAGAGGTCGCCCTGCTCGTCCCCGCCGTGTGCGCCGGGCCCGTCGGGCACGTCACGGGCGCCCGCCGCCGACCGGGTGACGACCTTCGGCCGCTCCAGGACGGCCGTACCGCCCGCCGACTGCACGGTGACCGCGGGGGCCTTCGCCTTCTCGGCGGTGGTGAGCGCGGCGGCCGTACGGGCCACCTTGCTGCGGCTGCCGAAGATCCACTCGGCGATGTACGCGAAGAAGGCCAGGGTGTAGACGGCCATCGCGGAGTAGATCAGCGTGTTGCTGATGTTGGCGAGGTGTTCGTTGGTGGCCGTGGCCAGATCGGTCACGGCACCCAGGTCGGTTGCGGTGGCGAGAGTCACTTCTCAGCCCCTTCGGCGGCAGGTACGGAGGATTCGGCGTCGGGGTCGGTTTCGACTGCGGCTTCATCTGTGTCGGGCTTGGTGGGCGCCTGTTCGTGGACGAGTGCGGCCAGGTCCCCCAGTTCTTCGGGAAGCTTCGCGGACTCGCTGCGGCCGAGGCCCGCCATCTCGACGACGGTGACGCCGTCGGCCCCGGCGGTCGCCCGCACCCACACGCGGCGGCGCTGGATGAAGAGCGAACCGGCGAGACCGAAGATCGCGGTGAAGGCACCGATCAGCGCCCAGTCACTGCCGGGCTGCTGGGTGACCTGGAAGTTCGCCCACTCCTTGATGCCCTTGTCGAAGGTGATGGAGCCGGCGCCGTTCGGCAGCTTCATCGTCTCGCCGGGCAGCAGGCGCGCCTTGACGATGTTGCCCTTCGCGTCCTTGAACTGCTTCATCTTCGAGGTGTCGAGCTGGTACACGTTCTGCGGGATGCCCGCGTCGACACCCAGGCTGCCGTGGTACCCGGACAGCGCGAGCACGGGGAAGTCGAGCGCGGGGAACTGGGAGAACATGTCGCCCTTGCCCGCACCCGCGAAGGTCGGCACGAAGAAGGCGGAGAAACCGAGCTGTTCGGTCGTCCCCTGCGCGTTCTTGTAACCGTCCATGACCTTGATCGCGCCCTGCGAGGTGACGTTCGAGTCGAGCGGCAGCATCGGCACGGCGTCGTGGTAGACGACGTTGCCCTTGCCGTCCCGGACGGTGACGACCGGCGCGTAACCGTGGGCGGTGAGATAGACCTTCGAGTCGCCGATCCTCAGCGGCTCGTTGACCTTGACGGTGGTCTTTTTCTCCTTGCCGTACGCGCCGACGCTGTAGGTGATGGCCGCCTGGTACGTGCGGGGGGTGCCCTTGTTGGGGCCGGTCCGCTCGTAGGTGCCGGTGAACTTCTTGAGGTTGAAGCTGAACGGCGTGAGGTCGTCGGTGCTGAAGAGGTTGCCGGACTTGAAGTCGTCGTACTGCGAGATCGTGTTGGAGAACCCGTCGCCCTCGACGATCAGCTTGTTGCCCTCGGACTTGAAGAGCTGGCCCCAGGCGAAGGCGACCAGCATCACGATCAGCGCGATGTGGAAGAGCAGGTTGCCGGTCTCGCGGAGGTAGCCCTTCTCGGCGGCGACGGCGTCCTTCTCGATGTGCGCCCGGAAGCGTCGCTGCTTGAGGATCTTGAGGGCGGCCTCGCGGACCTGCTCGGGCTCGGCCCCGGTGCGCCAGGTCGCGTACGCGGGCAGCCGGTTCAACCGCTTGGGGGCGCCCGGCGGACGGCCGCGCAGCTGCCCGACGAACTGCCAGGTGCGCGGCACGATGCACCCGATGAGCGAGACGAACAGCAGGATGTAGATCGCGGAGAACCACACCGAGCTGTAGACGTGGAACAGGCCGAGCTTGTCGTAGACGGGCCCGAGGATGCTGTGCGCGTCCTTGAAGTCCGCCACCTTCTGGGCGTCGGTCCCGGACTGCGGGATCAGCGAGCCGGGGATCGCCCCGAGCGACAGCAGGAAGAGCAGGATCAGGGCGACCCGCATCGACGTCAGCTGCCGCCAGAACCAGCGGGCCCAGCCGACGACCTCACGGCCGGTCCAGGTCAGCCAGCCCAGGGCGCCGGGCGCGCGGGACCCGCCGAAGGAGCCGGGCACGGCCGTGTCGACCGGCGCGGTGGACAGCTGGGATCCGGCTTCGCCGAGTTCGCCGTCGGCGCTCACCCCGATGTGCCGCTTGGCGGCCGCCGGGGCCTTCGTCCTGCCCGTGCCGGTGTCGGTGTCGGTCGTGCTCATCGATCAGATCCCTACCGTGAAGCCGTTGGACCAGGTCTGCATCTGCTGCACGATGCTGTCCCAGGCACCGGTGAGCAGGAGCAGGCCGGTCGCGATCATCATGCCGCCGCCGATCCGCATCACCCACGCGTAGTGCCGCTTGACCCAGGCGAAGGCACCGAGCGCCTTGCGGAAGGCGACGGCGGCGAGGACGAAGGGCACTCCCAGACCGACGCAGTACGCGACGGTCAGTATGGCGCCGCGGCCCGCGCTCGCCTGGTTCATGGAGAGAAAATTGATGGAGGAGAGCGTCGGTCCCAGGCAGGGCGTCCAGCCGATGCCGAAGAGCGCGCCGAGTATCGGAGCACCGACCAGGCCGGTCACCGGCCGCTTGTGGAAGCGGAACTCGCGCTGCGTGAGCCAGGGCATCATCCCCATGAAGAACACGCCCATCGCGATCATCAGCACGCCGAGGATCTTGCTGAGCGTGCTCTGGTACTCCTGGAGGGTCGACCCGAAGTAGCCGAACAGCGCCCCGCCGGAGACGAACACGGCGGTGAAGCCCACCACGAACAGGCTGGCGCCCGCGACCATCCGCCCCCGCCTGGCCTCCGCCAGATCCGTGCCGGTGACACCGGTCACGTACGACAGATAGCCGGGGACGAGCGGCAGCACGCACGGCGAGAAGAAGGAGACGAGCCCGCCGAGGACGGCGATCGGCAGGGCGAGCACCAGGGCACCGCTGACGACGGTGTCGGACGACGCGGCGAGGTTCGTGGACGCGGCGAGAAGGGACACGTCGGTCACTTCTCCGCGAGGACGGGGTCGAGCATCTCGCGGAGTTTCTCCTCGCTGAGGGCCTGCAGCGTACGGGCCGCGACCTTCCCGTCCCGGTCGATGACGATCGTGGAGGGGATCGTCTGCAGGTTCAGCGTGCCCTTCTTGAAGCGGAGCAGCAGCTTGCCCGTGGGGTCGTAGAGGCTGGGGAAGTTGACGCCGTGCTGCTTCTCGAACGCCTGGGCCAGACTGACGTTGGCGTCACGGGTGTTGATGCCGACGAACTGCACGCCCTGCGCCGCGGTGTCCTTGGCGACCTTGGCGAAGTTCGGGGCTTCGGCACGGCACGGCGGGCACCAGGAGCCCCACACGTTCAGGACGACGACCTTGCCCTTGTAGTCCTTGACGTCGAGCTGCTTGCCGTCCACGGTCGGGCCGGAGAGGTCGGGGGCCTCGACCCGGGAGCCCTTGGCGACGGTCGAGATGCCGTCCTTGCCCGCCACGAAGTTGCTGTTGCCCGAGCCCCCGGACGTCCCGCCCGAACCGCACGCGGACAGGACAAGCGCGGCGACGGCGGCCCCGGCGGTGAGCAGGGCGGCGCGGCTACGGGTGCGGTTCGAGCGCTGTTCGGCGCGGCAGGCGGCACTCATGTGAAAAGTTTCGCATGCCCGTTTCGAGGATCTTCCGCACCCCCCTTGCGGGCGGAAAACACCATTTCAGGCGGCGTCCCCGGACCCCTTGGAAGCACCCGTCCCAGTACCGGTAGTGGTGCTGGTACCCGAACCCGTACCAGCCCCCTTGCCGGTGTCGCCGAGGAACGTCTTCCAGCCACCCGCGGGCCGCTGTCCCACGTCCAACGTCCGCAGCTTGGCCAGTATCTCGGGCTTCTGTACGTCCATCCAGTCCACGTACTGCCGGAAGGAGACGAGGCGGACGTCCTCGCCCTTCTCCTTCTCCCGGGCTATGTGCTTGAAGGCGTACTCGACGGCGTCCATGTAGATGCCGCCGTTCCAGTGCTCGAAGTGGTTGCCGATGAAGAAGGGCGCCCGGTTGCTCTCGTAGGCCCGCCGGAATCCGGCGACATACGCCTCGCCCGCCTGCTGCCGCCACGCCGGGTAGTTGTGCGCGGGCGCCTTCGTCGAGTTGATCGACTGGTTGGCCAGCATGTTGTAGTCCATGGACAGCACCTCGAAGCTGCGCCCCGGGAAGGGGATCGCCTGGAGGGGCAGGTCCCACAGGCCGTGCCGCTTCTCCGGCCAGACCTGGCGGCCGCCGGGCGAGGAGGCGTCGTAGCGCCAGCCGAGCTCTTTGGCGGTGGGCAGCAGGTTGTTCTGGCCGAGCAGACAGGGGGTGCGCCCGCCGACGAGTTCCTTCTCGTAGTCGAAGGGCAGCGAGGGCAGATCGGTCCAGCCCGTGTTGGTCCGCCACTCCTTGACGAAGGACTTGGCCTGGTCGATCTCACTGCGCCACTGCGCCGGCGTCCAGTTGCCGACGGTGCCGTGGCCGGAGCAGAAGTGGCCGTTGAAGTGCGTGCCTATCTCGTGGCCGTCGAGCCAGGCCTGCCGGACGAGCCCGAGCGTCGACTTGACGTGGTCGTCGGAGAGATAGCCGATGTCGGAGGCGCCCCGGGGGTTGTTCGGCGGCAGGTACTTGCGCTTCTTCGACTCGGGCAGGAGGTACAGCCCGGAGAGGAAGAAGGTCATGTGCGCCTCGTGCTCGCGGGCGAGCCCGAGGAAGCGGGAGAAGAGACCGGTCCCGACCTCACCCGCGCCGTCCCAGGAGAAGACCACGAACTGCGGAGGGGTCTGGCCGGGCTCCAGGGGAACCGGCTTCGCGGGCTGCTTCGGCTGCTTGCCCGTGAAGGAGGTGGAGCCGTCGCCTATCGGGCGGGCGGGGTGCGAGGAGGCGCCGGGCTTGCCGGACGCACCGGGCTTGCCCGACCCGGAACCACCGCCCCCGCCATGACCGTCCTGTTGGTCGGTGCCGCACGCCGCGAGTCCCATCGCCGCCGCGGCACCCGCCCCGAGGCCGATCATTCCCCGCCGGCTGATGTCCCGCATTCGGTCCCCATCTCATCGCGCCCTCTCAGCTGGCTCCCAGCTGACACACAATGAGAGGGCACGACAAGCAGATAGGTTCCTTCGAACGCGCAACATTGATCATATTTTACGAAGAACAGCTCGGGTAACGACGCATACGAACACTTTGCGCCAAGGTGTACGGAAATGGGCGCTCTACGCCCCGAACGCCTTGCCCTTCCCCTTCACCGGCTTGGCGCCCGCGAGGAGATGGACGGGGACAAGATCCCTGGCGGGCTCGCTGTACCCCACGGACACGATCTTGTCGCCGCGGTAGGTGAAGGTCGTCAGGGACGCCAGCGTGCACTGCCGCTTGCGCGGGTCGTGCCACAACCGCCGCTTCTCCACGAAGGACCGCACGATCCAGATCGGCAACTGGTGGCTGACCAGCACCGCTTCATGCCCGCGGGCCGCGTCCTTGGCGGCGTCCAGCGCCCCCATCATCCGTACGACCTGATCGACGTACGGCTCTCCCCAGGACGGCTTGAACGGGTTGACGAGGTGCTTCCAGTTCTCGGGCCGCCGCAGCGCCCCGTCCCCCACGCCGAAGGTCTTCCCCTGGAACACGTTCTCGGCCTCGATCAACCGCCCGTCGGTGTCGAGGTCGAGACCGTGCGCCTTCGCGATGGGCGTCGCGGTCTCCTGCGCCCGCTCCAGCGGGGAGGCGACGACATGCGTGACGTCCCGCGGCGCCAGGTGCTCGGCGACCCGCTCGGCCATCTGCCGCCCGAGCTCGGACAGGTGGTAACCGGGCAGCCGCCCGTAGAGCACCCCGTCCGGGTTGGCGACCTCGCCGTGCCGCATGAGATGCACGACGGTGATGTCCTGATTCCGGCCCTGCGTCTGATCCTGCATCTGACCCTGCGTCTGTTCCTGGCTCATGCCGTGGCCTCCGCCGCTGCCCGGGCCGCCGCCGGAAGGGCGTCGGCGATCCGCTGAATAGCCCGCTCGTCGTGGGCCGTGGACACGAACCACGACTCGAAGGACGACGGGGGCAGATAGACGCCCTGCGCCAGCATCGAGTGGAAGAACGCGGTGAACCGGAAGGACTCCTGCGCCTTCGCGCCCTCGTAGTCGCGCACCTCACGCCCGGTGAAGAAGACCGAGAACATGTTGGAGGCGTTCTGCAGCCGGTGCGCCACGCCCTCCTTGCTCAGCGCCTCCGTGACCAGTCCGCGGATCTGCTCGGAGACGGCGTCGACCTTGTCGTACGCGGCGTCGTCGAGCAGCCGCAGCTGGGCGAGCCCGGCGGCGGTCGCGACGGGGTTACCGGAGAGCGTGCCTGCCTGGTAGACGGGTCCCGCGGGAGCCAGGTGCTCCATGACGTCCTTGCGGCCACCGAAGGCGGCGGCGGGGAATCCTCCGCCCATGACCTTCCCGAAGGTCATGAGATCGGGACGCACCCCGTCAATCCCGTACCAACCGGCCTTGCTGGTCCGGAATCCGGTCATGACCTCGTCGGAGATGAACAGGGCGCCGTTGCGCGCGCAGGCGTCCTTGAGTCCCTGGTTGAACCCGGGCCGGGGCGGTACGACGCCCATGTTGCCCGGCGAGGCCTCGGTGATCACACAGGCGATCTCACCGGGGTGCGCGTGGAAGGCCTCGTTCACGGCTTCGAGGTCGTTGTAGGGCAGGACGATCGTGTCGGCGGCCTGGGCGCCGGTGACACCCGGGGTGTCGGGCAGCGCGAAGGTCGCCACCCCGCTCCCCGCCGACGCCAGCAGCGAGTCGACGTGCCCGTGATAACACCCGGCGAACTTGATCACCTTCGACCGCCGGGTGAACCCGCGGGCGAGCCGGATGGCGGACATGGTCGCCTCGGTCCCGCTGGAGACGAGGCGGACCTGCTCGACGGGCTCGACGCGGGCGACGATCTCCTCGGCGAGCACGACCTCGCCCTCACCGGGAGTGCCGAAGGAGGTGCCGCGAGCGACGGCCTCCTGGACGGCGCCGATGACGTCGGGATGCGCGTGCCCGAGGATCATCGGCCCCCATGAACACACGAGGTCGACGTATTCCCTCCCGTCGGCATCGGTCAGGTATGGACCGTTTCCGGACACCATGAAGCGGGGCGTACCGCCCACGGCGCGGAACGCGCGCACCGGAGAGTTCACGCCGCCGGGCGTGACGGCAGCCGCACGGTCGAAAAGAGTCTGCGAAACTGGGGCTTCGTACGGATAGCTCACACGGGCCATGGTGTCAGAGGCTGCGAAGATCCTGCGGACAGGTGTTTCAGCGTACGTTTCGGCGTGCGGCCGTGGGGGAGGTCACTGTCACGATGATCGGGTTGCGTGGCGGGGGTCGCGCGCCTTAGAAAAGCAGTCGGGTGGAGATATGCATCGCGGTGGCGGACTGGGCGAGGGGACCGATGACCTCGGTCCTCGGCGTGCCCGGCGGGGAAGGCACCGGCGCGAGGCGGAGGAAGCGGCCGAGGCACGACAGACGCAGGGGTCGCCGGGCTCTCCCGGATCATCCGGGTCACAAGGATCACAGAACGATCCTGAGCGGATCGACCCGTCGGGCCGTATGGACGGTATGGACTACACGGACCGCGGGGCAGACCGGCTCAGGGCAGGAAGCGGGAATGGTGGCCGGGTGGGGGTGACCTACAAATACTTCGGCGCGCCGGACGGCGCGACGGCGGCCCGCGTGCCGATCTCGATGCGCCCCGAGGAGCTCGGCGGCGACGAGCTCGGCATGAACGGCATGTTCACCAAGATCAAGCCGGAGACCATGGCCGCGATGGTCCTCACCGGCATCGAGGGCGTCCCTCTCCACAAGGTCCCGCCCCTGGAACTGGTCGTCCTCCACCCCGACTACGCCGTCGTGAAGCTCCCCATGACCGTCGTCGACCCCCTGCGGGGCATCGGCGAGGAGGCCGTCGGCGCGGCGGCCTTCATCTGGTCGACGGTCCCGGACCGGGGCGGCCCCCGGGACGCGTTCAACGTCTACCAGTTGCTGCACGAGTGGCAGGACTTCTCACATCGGCTTCATGAGGCGGGGCATCAGCCGTACTGCCTCGTGTGGCCGTGAGCCGGGACGCGTGAGCTGAGGCTCGTGCGCTGAGGCTTTGCGGATTCTGGTCGTCACCGTTGAAGCCGTCGGGGACCTTGCTGCCCGTACCGCGGGGCACGGGCAGCTTCGGGGCACTCGGGCCGCGACCGCTTACCGGGCGGTGGCGTACGACGGCCAGACCGTCGTGACGGCTCCGCGAGCAGCGCGGCCCCGCGGCGACGGCGGCTGCCCCGCTCTCCGGACGCGCTCCGCGCTTTTCAGTGCGACCTTCCTACAGGTTGCTGCCACTGCTCGAGAGGGAGAACCGGAGCCCGTCCGCTTCGAGGTCGGTGGCGGCTGCATCGGGCCGACGGGACTGCGCCGGGAGGTCGTCCGCGGTCGTCGCGGCGGCGACCGTGACCGTCGTACCGGTGAAGTCCGCCGGCGCATCGCACAGTCCGAACCAGTGTCCCAGGGCCTGAACCGTGCGTTCCGCCGCGAGCCCGTCACCATAGGGATTCACCGCCTGCGCCATCTTCGCGTGCGCCCCGGGGTCCCGGATCAACCGCGTCACCTCCGCCACGATGCGCGCAGCGTCCGTGCCCACGAGCGCCACGGTGCCGGCGGCCACCCCCTCGGGACGCTCGGTGGCCTCGCGCATCACCAGTACCGGCTTGCCGAGACTCGGTCCCTCCTCCTGGACACCACCGCTGTCCGTGAGGATCAGGTACGCACGGTTCATCAGATGAGCGAAGCCCTCGTAGTCCAGCGGCTCGACAACCCTCACGTTTTCCAGTCCCGCGACCTTGGGCAGGATGGCGGCCCGTACCGCCGGGTTGCGGTGGATGGGGAAGACCACCAGCAGGTCGGGATGGAGCGCGGCCAGTGAGGCGAGGGCGCCACCGATGGACTCCATGCCCTCGCCCCAGGACTCACGGCGGTGTGCTGTGACCAGGAGGACTCGCCGGGAGTCCGTCTCCAGGAGCCCCACGGTGGGGTCGGACACCTGGCCGGCAGTGCGGTCCAGGGTCCTCAGCAGGGCGTCGATGACCGTGTTGCCGGTGACGACGACCGACTTCTCTTCGACTCCTTCGCGCAGGAGATTCTGCCGTGCGCTCGAAGTCGGTGCCAGATGCAGGTCCGCCAGCCGGGTGGTGAGCCGGCGGTTCATCTCCTCCGGGTAGGGCGAGTACTTGCTTCGCGTCCGCAGCCCCGCCTCGAGATGGATGACGGGGATCTTCTGGTAGAAGGCGGCCAGCGCACCGGCGAGCGTGGTGGTGGTGTCGCCCTGGACGAGCACCGCGTCCGGCTGCTCCTTCTCGAGAACCGGCTGGAGCCGGTGCAGCGTGCGGTTGGTGATGTCCGTCAGCGTCTGTCCGGCGGTGAGGATGTCCAGGTCGTAGTCGGGCGCGATGCCGAACAGCCGGTTCACCTGGTCGAGCATCGACCGGTGCTGCCCGGTGACCGCGACCAGCGGCTCGAAGTCCGCCGATTCGCGTAGTGCCTCGATAGCGGGGGCCATTTTGATCGCTTCGGGACGGGTTCCGTAAACGGCCATGATTCGCTTCAAGGTTCGCCTCTGACTGTGGGGGTGGGCGTACTGATGTGTATGCAGCTAGCTATCCCGCTGGACAGCGGCCGGGGCGGAGGCGAGCGCGCCGGTCGGCTGGCCGGATGAGAGAAATCGCTCTTTCAGGTCGTCCCTGATCGGCCATACCGCTGTTTCCCTCTCCCTTTCGACAGGGGAAGGCGGGGAAGTTTCACCATGACGGCCCGTCAAGAGTCCGGGGAGTCCGGCGTCGACTGCCGGAAAGGAGGAACCGGGGCCGTGCGGTGGTCCGTTCGAGTTGCATTGCCGGCCCTTGGCGCACTTTGGGGCCGTGCGGGCGTCAATTGGACTTAGCGTGGCGGACACGTCCACTGTCCAGGCGGAGGCTATGGGGCCAGACAATGTTCCCGCACCGATGGACCGGTCTCACCGCTTGAGCGACACAGTTCCGGTTTCCGTCTGCGGGTTGCCGGTGCACGCGCTCACCCTGGCGGAAAGTATCGCCGCGGCCGATGAGTTGATCGCCGATGGGCGACCTCACCAACACGTCTCGGTAAACGCGGCGAAAATCGTCAGGGCCCAACGGGATTCCGAGCTGGCACGCATTATCCGTTCCTGCGAGCTGGTCAATGCCGACGGGCAGGCCGTGGTGTGGGCCGGCCGGATGCTCGGACGTCCTCTTCCCGAACGAGTCACCGGCATCGACTTCATGCTGGCGCTGTGGGAACGAGCGGCGCACGAGCGCTATCGGGTCTTCCTGCTGGGTGCCGAGCCTGCCGTGGTGCGCCGGGTGGCGGCCATCGCGACGAGCCGGGGCGTGGACGTCGTCGGATACCGCGACGGCTACTGGTCGGACGAACAGGAGCCCAAGGTGGTGGCCGCCGTCCGCGCGGCCCGGCCCGACCTCCTCTTCCTCGCGGTGCCGACGCCGCGGAAGGAGTACTTCCTCGCCCGGCACCTGGCCGATCTGAACTGCGGACTGGCAGTGGGCGTCGGCGGGTCCTTCGACGTGGTGGCCGGGATCAGGGCTCGTGCACCCCGATGGATGCGCAGAGTCGGCCTGGAGTGGTCCTTCCGGCTCATGCAGGAGCCACGGCGTCTGTTTGTCCGCTACCTCATCGGCAATACCGCGTTCGTCCTGCTGGTCCTGCGCGACGCCGTGATGCAGCGGAAAGCGCACCGGTAGCGCCGTGACTGTCCGCCCTCCCCGCACTTCAGCGGCGAACCGCCGTACTCCCTGTGCTCCTTTACGAAGTTCAGAAAGGAACTCGTGTGTTCAGCACTGTCTCCGTTGTAGGGCTCGGTTACATCGGGCTGCCGACCGCTGCCGCACTCGCCACCAAGGGGGTGGACGTCGTCGGTGTGGACGTCAACCAGGCCACGGTCGACCTGATCAACGCCGGACAGGCGCCCTTCGTGGAACCGGACCTCGCCGTCGCGGTGAGCGGCGCGGTGGCGATGGGACGCCTGCGCGCCTCCTCGCAGACCGAGCCTGCCGACGCCTTCATCATCGCCGTCCCCACTCCCGTGGGCGAGGACCGGGAACCGGATCTGTCGTACGTCCGGGACGCGGCGGCATCGGTGGCCGAGGTGCTGCAACCGGGCGCTCTCGTCGTGCTGGAGTCGACGTCGCCGCCGGGAACGACGCTGCGGCTCTCCGAGTGGCTGGCCGAGCGACGACCGGACCTCACCTTCCCGCACAGCGCCGGCAGTGCCGCGGACGTGCACATCGCACACTGCCCGGAGCGCGTCCTGCCGGGCAGGATCATGATCGAGATCGTCACCAACGACCGTTTGATCGGCGGGGTGAGCGAATGTTGCGGCGCTCGGGCGAAGAGCCTGTACGAGCTGTTCACCCAGGGGCGATGCCATGCCACGGACGCCACCACCGCCGAGATGGCCAAGCTGACCGAGAACGCGTTCCGCGACGTCAACATCGCCTTCGCCAATGAGCTGTCGATGATCTGCGACCACCTCGGCATCGACACGGCTGACGTGATCTCACTGGCCAACCGGCACCCACGGGTGAACATCCTGCAGCCGGGCCCGGGGGTGGGCGGCCACTGCATCGCCGTCGATCCCTGGTTCATCGTCAGTGCGGCCGGCGAGCAGGCCCGGCTGATCAAAACCGCCCGACAGGTCAACGATGCCAAGCCGACCCACGTGATCGCGGAGGTGTCGAGGACCGCGGCACGCTTCAAGGACCCCGTCATCGCCTGCCTTGGACTGGCGTTCAAGGCCAACGTGGACGACCTGCGGGAGAGTCCCGCCCTGCACATCGCCGCCGAACTCGCCCGGCAGGAGGTGGGCCGTCTGCTGGTGGTCGAGCCGCACATCACCGAACTGCCCTCCGTGCTCGCGGACACGGGTCAGGCGAAGCTTGTGGATCTCGAGGCGGCCCTCAACGAGTCGGACCTGATCGTGCTGCTCGTCGACCACGACGCCTTCCACGGTGTCAAGCGCACCATGGTGCGGGGCAAGGTCGTCTTCGACACCCGCGGTCTGTGGCACTGACGTTCCTCGTGCCTGACAGCACATCCGGGGGCCGGGTACCACAGGGGAACCCGGCCCCGCCCGGGTCACCGGCGGCCGGTGACGATGACGTACCAGCCGAAAGGACGCAGCCAACGCGGCAGAAGGTAGCCGCGCAGCGACGGATGTTCGACGGTCACCCGAACATCACAGAACCTTGAGAAGAGTTGCTTGGCCGACCCCCGGCTGTACAGGCGCACCAGTGGCCGGTCCTTCAGCTGGGCCGCGCCGTACTCGAGCTCCGGCAGATAATCGCGCCAGCTCTGCGAACGCCAGCGCATTCCGATGAGATAGGTGAGGGCTTTCTGCGCAGCGAACGTGCTGTGCTTGTGATACAGCGCCACCATGAATGTCGCCCCCGGACGCATGACCCGCCACATTTCGGCCACGGCCTGCTCCGGATGATCGGTGTGATGCAGGACGCCGAAGGAATACACCCCGTCGAAGGACTCGTCGGGAAAGGGCATGCACTCGGCGTCGGCGACTTGTGCGACCCCGGGTCGGCCCTCGAGCTTCAGTCTTGCCTGCGTCAGCCGAGCCCCGCGTTCCGCCAGGTCGATCGCGACGGTGTCCCGGGCGATTCCGGCGATCACCGAATGATCGGTCCCGGCGCCGCAGCCGATCTCCAGCACGCGTCCGGACGGCACCCACGAGCGCAGCAGATTCGGCAGCCAGGGCTGCAGCCGATAACGACTGCTGGTCATTTGATCGTAGAATTCCTTCGTGCCTTCAGGGGCGGCCGCGTGATTTGTACCCGCAGGGTTTGCCGACCACTGTTCGCTCGCCGCTTTACGAGCCTCGGTTTTCATGCGTGAGATCCTACTCAACGGCGCTGCCTGCGAAGGAAAACCGCTCGGCCGTTTCCGGTCGGATATACGTCGATCGGCCGTTGCGGTTGCGGGCAGCCGCATCCAGCGCCCGTCGCGCCGTCATTAATTCATTTTTGACGTCACTCCTTCGCTTTGCTGTGTTGTATTGCGACGCAATGCTTCGTGCGGAATACCTTGGCATCCTCGGACCGAACACAGTCGCCTTCCGGAGGTTCCCCTGACTGCCCATCCTGATCAAAGAGGTGGTACGAACGGCCGGCAGCGGTGGGCGGTCCTGACCGAGTCTCGCTTCGGGGTCCCCGGCGTCAGGCGTACCGCCGCCTCGATGCTCGGGCAGGAACCCGTCGTGGTGATGGCCGCGTCCGACGCCATCCGCGATGTCCGCGGGTACCGGGCGCAGCTGCGGCGGCAGCGTGTCTCAGCGGTCGCTCTGCTCACCAACGACAGGGCACGCAGGCCCTTCGCAACCCTTGTCGAGCTGGTCGTTGCGCTGGCACCGGTGCGTGAACGGTGCATCATCGACATGAGCCGCCCCGACGAGTGCGTTCCCGTCGGCAGTCGCGGAGCGCTGACGGTCCGCTGTGTGCTGGACGCGGCAACGGCCGGCCGTCGCGTTCTGCGTGAACTGGTGGCCCGTGAGGCGTGGGCTCCGCAGAACCGCCGCACGGTCGGCTCACCCGAGAGGCTGTGGGTCCTCGCTTTATGGCGGGACGCGGGGGAGGTCGGGGTCGGTGGGGCTGTCAGTCATGTCTCAGGAATCCTCAACGGTTTCCGGCAACTCGGCTGGCGGGTGGCGTTGGTGACCAACGGCCGCCCGCCCGAGCAGTTGAGAGCCGCCGTCGATGTCGTCGAGATCGCCGCACCCCTGCCACGCGGTGAACGTTTCATCCGGGAGTCGGCCCAGCTGGCTGCCAATGACGGAATGCGCGAGGCGGCACTGGCCCTCGCCCTGCGAACACCGCCCTCCTTGGTCTATGAGCGGAATTCGTTCCTGTCGCGCGCCGGGGCCGACATCAGCAGGCGACTGGGCGTTCCGCTGGTGCTGGAATGGAACGCCTCCGTCGTGTGGGAGAACCGGCACTGGTACCGGAAAGCACCCTTGAAGAGGCTCTTCCAGGTCATCGGGGCACGGTACGAGCTGCACGCGGTGCGGAGTGCGAGTGTCGTTGCGGCGGTCTCGCGGGCCGCTGCGGCGATGGCAACCGACATGGGAGCCGCCCCCTCCAGGGTGGAGGTGGTCGCGAATGCGGTCGACGCGGCGTGCGTCCCCGAGCCCTCACCGCTGCCGGCCCGCGAGGGAGCCCGGTTGGGCTGGGTCGGCAGCTTCGGTCACTGGCATGGGGTGGAAGTGGCGATCGAAAGCCTCCGTCACCTTCCACCGGACGTCCGGTTGGTCCTTGTCGGTGATGGAGAGCGGCGGCAGGACTGTGTGCGGATGGCTGACAGGCTCGGTGTCGGCGACCGCATCACCTGGACCGGCAGCGTCTCTCACGGCGAGGCGCTCGATGTCCTGTCGCGCTGTGACGTTCTTGTCTCGCCGCACGTGTGGAAGGGACCCGACCCCTTTTTCGGTTCCCCCACGAAGCTGTTCGAGTACATGGCGCTCGGCAGGCCCGTCGTGGCCAGCCGTCTGGAGCAGATCGGCGAGATGCTGACAGACGGCGTGACCGCGGTGCTCACGGAGCCCGGTGACCCGAAGTCCCTCGCCGAGGGCGTCACACGAGTGCTGGAGCTGACCGACCGCGGGGCGGCGCTCGGTCGCAACGCGCGTCGGGAAGCGCTCGCCGAGCACACCTGGGAACGGCGGGCCGGACAGATCCTCTCCAGGCTGTCCCTGCCGACCCCCCACCCGGCCACGGAGAAGGGCTGACCATGTGCGGGATTGCAGGCATCTATGAGTACGGGCGTTCAGAGGGACGTGTCACGCCCGAAGCGGTCACACAGATGCGCGACAGACTGGCCCATCGCGGCCCCGACGGCGCCGGAGTCCACGTCAGCGAGGACGGCCGGGTGGGTCTCGGTCACCGGCGGTTGGCCATCGTGGACCTCGCTCACGGCGCCCAGCCCATGTTCGGCGAAGGCGGAGAGTGCCTGGTCTTCAACGGCGAGATCTACAACTACCCCGCCCTGCGCCGTGATCTCGAAGGCCGGGGCGCCAGGTTCCGCACCCAGTGCGACACCGAGGTCATCCTCCACGCGTACCGGCACTACGGCGACGCGTGCGTCAAGCATCTGACGGGGATGTTCGCCTTCGCGCTCTGGGACCCCAAGGCGGCACGTCTGCTGTTCGCAAGGGACCCGCTCGGCGAAAAGCCTCTCTACTGGACCGCTCGGGACGGCACCTTCCTGTTCGCCTCCGAGGCGAAGGCACTGCTGGCACACCCCAGGGTCGCCCCCGAAGTCAACATGACGGTCCTCGAGAGCTACCTCGCCAACCTCGTGGTTCCCTCCCCGGCGACCCTCTACCAGGGGATCAACAAGCTGCCTCCCGGGACAGCCGGTACCTGCGACGCCGGAGGGGTCCGTACCTGGCGGTACTGGGACGTCACCACGGAACGCTCTTTCCTGGACGTGTCGTTGCCCGACGCCGCGTCGCACGTACGGAACCTGCTGGAAAGGTCCGTGCAGGCACGGCTGATGAGCGACGTTCCGGTCGGGGTCCTGCTCAGCGGGGGGTTCGATTCCACCTCGCTGGTCGCCCTGCTCCGCGATCGGGCCGCTCGAACCTCGACCTTCTCCGTGGGCTTCACCGACGCGCCCGGTCTCGATGAACGACACGAGGCGCGCTGGGTCGCCCAGCATTTCGGCACAGACCACCACGAGGTGACGGTGTCTCCGCGACAGGCACTGGAATCGCTGACGACCATGGTGCACCACCAGGACGAGCCGCTCGCGGATCCGGTGTGCATGCCGTTGGGCTTCGTCTGCGCGCTGGCCCGGCGCCGTGGGGTTCCCGTGGTGCTGGCCGGCGAGGGCGCCGACGAACTGTTCTGGGGCTATCCGGGTTATGTGCGGGCGATGCAACGACAGCGTGAGTTGCGGCTGTTGCAGAGGCTGCCCGCCGGGTCGCGCCGCTTCCTCGCGGCTGCGGTACCCCGCTCACGGCGCCGAAGAGGCTTCGATCTGATGATGGGGGCCGTCGGCGGCAGGCAGCTCCCGATACACTATCCCCTGGGCATGCCGTCCTCGGTTCGCTCCCAGGTACTGGTGGCGCACCCGTACGACCCGCCTCTGATCCCACCGCAACTCACCGGTGATGAGACCGCCCTCCAGACGGTGGCGTTCGACACACAGCACTACGAGTTCGCGCTCCGGCTGCCCGAGCTGCTGCTCATGCGCATCGACCGGTTCTCCATGGCGCACTCGGTCGAGGCCCGCGTCCCCTTCCTTGACCAGGAGTTGGTGGAGTACGCCTATCGGCTGCCTGTGCACCACAAGCTGGACGGCGACCGCACCAAGGTGGTGCTGCGCCGAGCTCTCGCCGACATCGTCCCCGAGAGGGTGGCGAACCGGGCGAAGCAGGGGTTCGGGGCTCCGATCGCGCACTGGCTGCGCGGTCCCATGGGGGACGCACTTCTCGATCTCCTGACCGCACCCGCGATGCGACGTTACTTCCGGACCGACGCAGTCGCCGACATGGTCGCGGAACACCGGTCCGGACGGGCGCACCATGCCTGGTTCCTCTGGCCGATCCTCAACTTCGCGGTGTGGCACCGCGTGTGGATCGAAGGGGAATCGGCGGACGAGCTGACCGACCGGTTGCTGAGAAGGTGCACCGTTGAGGCACGCTGACGACCACACAAACACCGTGCGTGTGGGGCGCCCGCACCTGACCCGTCTGCGCCGACTGGCCGTCTCGGCGGCCGCCTTGCCGCCCCGTGTGCTCGCCGCCGAACTGGGCTGGCGCACCTTCCGGACCGGATGCAGGGCATGTGCGGACAGGCGGGATCGGACGGTCGGCGCACGTCCGCCGCTCCCCGAGAGCTGGCGTCCCTTCGTCCTCGGCGCTGTGGACGCCCGCCCGAAGGTGGGGCCGAGCCCCTTGGAGCTGGAGGAATGCCTTCGTGAGGCGGACGCGGCGCTCGAGGGCAGGTTCACCGTCCTTGGTTACGGCACCGTGGCAGTCGACAGGAAGCCGCATGGCTGGCATCAGGATCCGGTCCACGGCTTCACGTGGCCGGACCGGCACCACCGTCTTCTCGGCCCCGTTCCGGGCCGCGCCGACATCAAGGTGCCGTGGGAGGTCGGCCGGCTGCAGTGGCTCACCGCTCTCGCGCGTGCCCACGCCTACACGGGCGACTCCCGGTACCGCGACGGGGCGGTGGAACTCCTCCGTTCCTGGGCAGCCGCCAATCCGGTGGGGGCCGGGCCGAACTGGACGAACGCGATGGAGGCGGGAATCCGGGCGGCCAATCTGGTGTGGGCGGCGGAGATCCTCGGCGACCCGCGCTTCACGTCGTTGGCCGGCGGGATGCTGCGGAACCACGGATGGTTCATCGTGGCCAACCTCGAATACAGTCCGCGCCTGACCAGCAACCACTACCTGGCCGACCTTGTCGGACTCGTCCACGCCGGCGGGGCCCTGCGCCACAGCCCCGCCGGACGGCTCTGGCTCCGCATCGGCGGCCGGCAACTGCAGCGGGAGATCGTCAAGCAGTTCCACGAGGACGGTTCCAACTTCGAGGCATCCACGGGTTACCACCGTCTGTCGACGGAGCTGGCCCTCGTCGGCCTGCTCGCGCTGCGCCGCCTCCGCATGCCGGTGCGGCCCGAAGTCCAGACCCGTCTTCTGGCGGCGGTCGAGGCGTTGTCCGCACTGACCAAACCCGACGGACTTCTGCCCGCCCTCGGGGACGACGACAGCGGTCTGGTGATCGGTCTGCAGTCCGGGCGGGATCCACGCGACGCGTCGCCGGTCGTTGCCGCCGCGGCGGCTCTGGAGGAAACGGACCCGCCCGGGGAGACGGTGGGGCCGGAACTGGCCCAGTGGTGCGGAGCGCCGACGAGGCGGACCGGCACCCGGCCACAGGCTGCCTCCTTCGCTTCGGCCGGCTGGTATGTCCTGTCGGCGGGGCCGTACTGGTGCCTCGCGGAGTGCGGCGGAGTGGGACAGCTCGGCAATGGTGGCCACGGCCACAACGACACGCTGTCGTTCGTGCTCTGCGTGGACGGGCACGAGATCGTGACGGACCCCGGGACCGGCGTCTACACACCGGATCCCCGTCTGCGGAACCTGCTGCGCGCCACCCGCTCGCATTCCACGGTGGAGGTGGACGGTCAGGAGCAGAACCGCTTCGATTCCGCGTTGCTGTTCACCATGCGGAGCGACGACCGCGCCCGGGTCGTGGACCACCACGGGGACGGCTCGGGCCGTCAGGTCGTCGAGGCGATCCACGAGGGGTACCGCCGGCTCGACGACCCGGTGGTGCACCGGCGCCGGTTCACCCTGGACCGGCAGGGCCTGACGGTTTCCGACCACTTCGGGTGCCGCGCCCCACACACCCTCACGGTCAGCTTTCCACTGGCCCCCGGCGTGCGCGCCGAGCCGCGCGACGGCGAAACGCTGCTGATGGCCGACGGCACGGTGGTGGTCCTGAGCCAGACAGCCGGCCCCCGGCTCACCTTCGCCGTGGAGGAGATGCCTTGGTCTCCCGCCTACGGCCGGGTCGTCACCGCACCCGTCCTTCGCGCCACGCTGCGGGCCGAGGGTCCGGTCTCATGGGAGCTTCGGTTCCGGGCGGCGGACGGAGCACGGACATGAAGATCCTCATGGCTGTGGTGTCGGACCTGCGCAGCGACGCCCGCGTACGACGGGAGGCCGCCGCGCTCGCCGCGGATGGCCATGACGTGCGGGTCGTGGGCTTCGATTCCGGCGTCCGGCGCCGAAGCAGCACCGTCGAGGAGGGGGTTCGCTACGACGTGGTGCCCTTCCCGTCGCGGAATCTTCCCCGCTTGCTGCGGCTGGCCTGCGCGGGCATCGGCGCCGCGCGGGCTGTGCTGCTCATGGGCCGCGGAAGGCCGGACGCCGTGCACTGCCACAATCTCCACCTCAGCCTGCCCGCGCTGCTCGTGGCGCGCCGCAACGGCGCCGCGCTGGTGTACGACGCGCATGAGTTGGAGGCCTGCAAGTACCGGGGGCCGGTGCGATGGGTGATCCAAAGATGGGAACGAGTGGTCTGGCGCCACTCGCATGCCAGAATCACCACCAATCCCTCACGCGCGGCATACCTGCAGCAACTGCACGGCAGCCGCCCCGCCGTCATCGGCAACTATCCACGGACACCCGACCCCGGCATGGAGCCGAAGGACCTCCGCTCTCGGCTGGGCATTCCCGGCCACCGGCTGGTGCTGATCTTTCAGGGGGGCTTCTACCTCGACTCCCGTTGCTTCCGGGCGGTCGCGGCCGCCCTGCGCGGGCTGCCGGACTGGCACTGGGTGCTCATCGGTTTCGGTAGTGACGACACCGTGCGAAAACTGCGCGACCTGATCGCGGAGTGCGGGATCGAGGACAGAACCAGCATCCTGCCCGCCGCGCCGGTGGACGAGCTCCTCTCGTACACCGCCGGCGCGGACGTCGGCGTGGTGGCTCTCACCAACTCCGGTCTGAACTGCTACCTGGGCGACACCAACAAACTCTTCGAGTACCTGATGGCCGGCCTCGCGGTGGTGGGCAGCGACTTCCCCGAGGTGCGAAGGGCCGTGCTGGAGAGCCCGGCCGGCCCGACGGGGGCGGTGTTCGATCCGGCGAGTTCCGCGTCGGTCGCCCAGGCCCTGCGCGAGGTCGCCGCCGACCTGGCGACGTTCCGGCGCAACGCCGAGAAAACACGGGCCGCGTATTCCTGGGAGAGCGAGAGCAGGACGCTGACGCGCCTGTACCGCGCGCTCGCCACGCCGGGGGACACACGGCCCGATACCGAACAGGGGCGGCCGGCTGAGCCGTCCACTCTTCCGAAAGGCGCTTGACGTGAAGGCAGTACTGCTGTCGGCTCGGGACGGTTCGATCAGTGTGGCGGAGATTCCGCCCCCGGTGGTGCAGTGGGGCACGGTGCTGATCCGGAACACCTACTCGCTGATCAGCGCCGGTACCGAGCGGGCGACGCTCGAGACGGGCGCCAGTAGCCTCGTGGGAAAGGCACGTCAGCGCCCCGACCAGGTCCGACAGGTCCTCAACACGGCTCGGCAGCTCGGCGTCGTGGAGACCTACCGGATGGTCCAGGACCGGCTCGACCGGCCCATGACGCTCGGGTACTCCTGCGCGGGTGAGGTGATCGCGGTCGGCGAGGGAGTCGGCGACATCACCCCCGGTATGCGTGTGGCAGCGGGGGGAGCCGGCTACGCATCCCACGCGGAGATCGTGGCCGTGCCCCGTAATCTCGTCGTGCCCGTGCCGGATGGTGTGGAGGACCGCTGGGCCGCGTTCGCCACCGTGGGGGCCATCGCACTCCAGGGAATCCACCAGGCCGAGGCGGTTCCGGGATCCCGTGTCGCGGTGATCGGCCTCGGACTTGTGGGACAGCTCACCCTGCGGCTCCTGCGGGCCTACGGGTACGACCCGGTCGGCGTGGACCAGGACTCCGCAGCCGTCGATGCGGCCCGGAGCAGCGGATTCGTCGCCTACCGCAGGGAGACGGAAGACCTCCCGGGAACCGTCGCGCGTCATTGGGGTGGCGCACGCGCGGACGCCGTTCTGGTGACGGCGGCGACCTCGAGCACGGATCCGGTGGAGCTGGCCGGGAGCCTGGCGCGAGACCGGGCCACCGTGGTCATCGTGGGAGACGTCAAGGTGGCCCCGCCTCGTGCGTCCTACTACCACAAGGAACTTTCGGTCCGTTACTCCCGCTCGTACGGACCGGGACGGTACGACCCGCGCTTCGAGGAGTCGGGCCAGGAGTACCCCGAGGGCTACGTGCCATGGACCGAACGCCGCAACCTGGCCGAGGTCCTCAGGCTTGTGCCCGGACTCGGCCTGGAGAGCCTCGACCCCCGGGTCTTCGCCGTCGAGGACGCCGCCGAGGCGTACCGCGTCCTCAACACAGAACGGCCGCGACGGCGTGTCGCTCTGCTGTTGCGCTATCCCGGTACCGCCGAGGTGACCGAGCCACCGCGGCGTCAGGGCAAGCCCGCCACTTGGTCACCGCCTGCTGTGGACGCGAGGATCGCCGCGATCGGGGCGGGGAACTTCGCCACCAAGATGCTGTTTCCGCATTTGCGCCGTGAACGAGGTGTCAGCTTCTCGTGGGTGGCGAGCGCACGAGGTCTCACGGCCGTCCAGCAGAGCAGGCGATGGGGATTCCGCAGTGTCGCGGAGAGCGCCGAGCACGGACTGGCGTCAGGCGATGCCGACTGCGTCATGGTGCTGTCCCGCCATGACAGCCATGGACGCTATGCGGCAGAAGTGCTGCGCCGTGGTGTCGCGTTGTACTGCGAGAAGCCCTTGGGCCTCTCGGAACAGGAGCTGGAGGAGGTGGCGGCCGCCTGGTCCCGGTCCGGCGCCCCGGCACTCGCCGGCTTCAACCGGCGGTTCGCCCCAGCAGTCAGGGACTTGCGTGCCGCACTGCCCGAGGGGGTGCCGCTCCAGGTTGTCTACCGGGTCTTCGCCGGCCGACTGCCTTCCGATCACTGGTACTTCGACCACCGGCAGGGTGGCCGACTGCTCGGTGAAGTCTGCCATTTCATCGACACCGCGAACTTCCTCGTCCCGGGCAGGCCGGTGAGTGTGACCGTCACGGGCGTGGACAGCAGGGACCCCGTGTCGGCCCAGAGTGTCACTCTGCAGATCGCCTACGCCGACTCGTCGACCGCTTCCATCGTGTACGGCGGTCTCACACCGCCCGGGGCCCCCAAGGAGTTCATCGAGGTGGCCTGCGACGGTGTCGCCGCCAGGATCGAGGACTTCGAGTCCTTGGCGGTGTGGAAGGGCGGGAAGAAGTCGGAGTCGGTCTATCGGGGGGCTCCGAAGGGACACGCCGAGGAGATGCGGGCCCTGAGGCGGCTGCTGCAGGGCGAAAAGGTCGCCGAGGCAGACTTCCGGCTGGCGCTGTGGAGTTCGCTCGTGGCATGCAGGGCGTCCGCTGCCCTCACGGGAAGCGGTCGGGCAGGGACCACCCCGACCACCCCGGCGCTCGCGGAGGCCCTCGGCTGCACACCCGGCGCCGGTGAAGGCGGGAAGCCCCGGGGTGCGGACCGGGAGCGAGCCCAGGTCACGCACGAGGAAGCCGTGGGTACAACAGGGTTCTCCGGCACGTGAGTTCCCCAGGGCGGGTCCGAGTCCGTTCCGGGAGAACGGAGCGCGGGCCCGCCCCTTTCGGCCTGTTCTGCGTGGTGGCGTGGTGGCGTGGTGGGAAGCCAACGGCGGCGGTGCCGGAAGGGTCGTAGAAACGCTCCGGGCTACCGCGCGGCCGCGCCCTGCCCCGTCGCCGGACGGAGAGTTTCGGAGGCGGTCCCCGAGGCCGCCTCTCCGACCTGGGGGGTGGTCTCCCCCGCGCTCACGGCTCGCCGGTACCGAATGATGTGAACAACCAGGTTGACGGCAAGCGCCAGAAAGCTCGCCCACGCCGCTCCCGCGGCCCCGAAGCCAGGAATCAGCAGAAGATTGAGGATGAGGTTGGACACCGTCAGGGTGATCGCCGCGGTCCGCAGGTCGGATCCGAGACCGTGCGCCGCCAGGAAGGTATTGAACAGGCGGGTCACGGCGCCCATGACCTGCGCCGCCGCGAGGACCGGCACCAGCCCCGCCCCCATCAGGAACTCGTCGGAATAGACCAACCGGACCAACGGCGCGGCAAGCATGCTCAACGCGACTGCTGGTAGGGCACTCGCCACCGTCACCGCCGCGACCCAGTACAGGTCCATACGAGGCTGGCGGGCGAGCCGCCCGAAGAGCGCCGTCGCCAGACCCGCACCCGCAAGCCCGATGGGGAACGCGAGCGATGCGGCACACATGTAGCAGGCGAACGAGCGTGGATCGCTGCCGGCACCGAGCATCAGTGTGTCCATGTGGTACGTGCCCATGCTCAGTACCCGACCGATGTAGGCCGAGAAGCCATAGTCACGAGCACCCCGGATCATCCGCGCCATGGATTCGCGGAGCCCGCAGAAAACGGGCCGGAGGTACGCCAGGAGCGCGGACCATCCCGCGAGAAGGAACAGGGCGTCCGCCAGAAGCACCGCGGACGACGTCAGGTGTACTCCGAACGCCGGCATGGCCGTGAGCAGGGCGAGAAAGCCCGTCCGCGAAAGCACTGAGGCGATCGAGTAGCTGTGGAGTCGGCCGAGCCCCTGCGCTGTCTGCAGACACACGAAGTCAAGGGGAAAACCCACGGATACGAGGGCCACCAGTCTCAGAGCCGGCCCCGCGTGAACATTGAAGCCGGAGTCCACGATCCACGACAGCGCGAAGATCGTAAGACCGAACAGGACGGACACGGGCAGGAAGAACGTCACGACCGCGCCGGTGATGCGATGCCGTTCTGCCGACTCCGAACACGCCAGCATCCGTGCCGCGGGCAGGAACAGCCCGAACTCGAAGAACATCGCACTGAACAGCAGCAGTTGTTTGCCGAAGGTGTAGCTCGTGTAACCGTCGACGTCCAGGGATCTGGCGAGCAGAGCCGATGTGGCCATGCCGAGTCCGCCGAGCACCGCGCTCGAGGCGGCGAAGCCGACGGCCTGACGGACCGTGGTGGAGGCGAAGGCCATCCTGACCTTCACGCACCCCCGGACGACGCCACCAAGACCGACGGAGGTCATGACGCCGACTCCACCAGCCGCGGTTTGGCGGCCCGGCCCGTGCCGACTTCAGCCTGCCTCTCGGCGGCCGGCGGTTGGGACTGCTGGATCGCCGCTGCCGCGAGTCCCAGGAGCACGGCGAGGACGACGTTGCTCGGCCCCAGGGGCAGCATGGTCAGCTCGACGGAGAACGCCAGGTAGGACACGGCCCCGGCGATCACTGCTGCTCGCAGCGCTTGGTACGTCTGATCCGCAGACGCCGATCGGCTGAGCCGACGGAGCATCCTGGCACAGAATCCGCACACGGCGACCAGAGCCGTGAACCCCACTGCTCCCTGCTCCGCCAGGGTCGCGACGAACGAGCTGTGCGGAGACTTCACCGCCCGCACCCCCCACACCTCCCGGACGCCGACGCGGCTCTGCGTGTCGGCGAACTGGTTGATGCCCACGCCCGTCAGGGGGGCGGATCGCCAGATATCCACTCCCATCTGGTAGGTGGCGAGCCGCCCCGCCACATTGGCCGTGTTGCCCATGCGCGTGCGGAACACCGCGTTGTCCTGGAGCGGCACGTACAGCGTCAGCGTTGCCAGGGCGACGGCGAATCCCACGACGGCGAATCTCAGCCTGTGCCCGAACCGCAGGCCGAGGCCGATGACGAGGATGACCGGGACACAGGCCCAGGCCACGCGGAAAAGCGAGACAACCATGCCTACGAGCTGCACGGTGGCGAGCACCGGGCCCACGAACGAGGGGAGCGCTCTGAGGCGTGCGCCGTGAGTCCGTCCGCTCATCCACCAGAACAGCGTCGCGGCCAGGGTGAGTGCCAGGGTGAGTGCGTAGACCTCCGGGACCGAGTAGGGACCGGAGACCCTGATCACGCCGCCGGCCTCCGAGTCGGCTCGTACGGCACCACCGCTCAGCGAAGCGAGCTCGTACCCGAAGAGGCGTTCCGTGATGCCGAGCAGGGCCACAAGGGTCCCGCTCACCATGAGCCCCGCTGCCCACACCCGCAGCTTCCGGGGCGTGTCCGCTGTGTGACGGCAGATGCAGAAGGCGGCGCAGGGGAGCAGGACCGCGTCGACGAAGGTCTCGAGCGCGCCCACGACATTGGGGCGCGTGGTCGCGGCGCGGATCAGGAACAGGGCCGCGAACACCACTGCGGCGATGACGAAGGCGCGCACGCTCGGGGCGCTGGGCCTCCTGGTGCTCCGCTTCATGACGAGCGCGAGAACCAGCGCACTCAGGTACATGCGGTCGAACGTCAGAAGCGAGCCCGACTGGGGATAGCGGACGAAGGGGTAGAGGGCCGGCGAAAGGACCAGCCAGGCCACACCGGCAGCCAGCGGGCTCCGACCGCACAGGAGGGCGAACGCCGTCAGCATCGAGGCGGTGAACAGCACCACCGTCGGCACACTCGGTGAGATCAGGACGGCGCTCAGCGTGAGGATGCCGACGGCCGTGTAGAGGACGGTCCAAGCGGCCGACGGAGTGATCCTCATGGATCGGGTCGTCCTCACCGGCGCGCTCACTGTGCGCGCCGAGTCACGTAGAAGGCGGTCAGCGCGTCGAGGAACGGTGCCAGGCTCCACCGCGGCGACCTCCGAACCGGGGGGCCCGGCAGGGCGTTGGCGTACAGCGCCTGCGCCCCGCCTTCTTCGAGAAGCGCCGGGCTGACGGTTTCCAGGACCTGGTCTGCGAAGCCGGGGCGGACGTAACCGCGTTCCTCCGCCCAGGCCGCCATGCGGACGGCCGTCGCGTCGTTGTTCGGGTCACGGCGTACGTGCCGGCCCCGCGCAGTCTTCACGTCCGCGTAGTAGCGGGGCACCGAGCCGTCAAACAAGTGATCGAGGTAGTACCGAGTTCCCGAGTCGATCACCTTGTTCGTCTCGAGCCCGAGTCCTCGAGACGCCGCGTCGAACCGCAGCAGCACATAGCCGGTGTGGAAGCCGTCCACCCACCCGAGGTTCGCGGACGTACCGTACGGCCACGAGCCGTCGGGGCGCTGCCCCTCCGCAGTGGCGGACACCGCCGAGCGTGCCGCATCGGTCAGGCGCGAGGCGAGCGGCCGGCGCATCCCGTCCAGACTGGCGAGTCGTGCCGCCAGTGCCGCGCCCATGAGGTTCGCGTTGTGGATCAGCGTGGCGGACGCCGGCGTATAGGCGAAATGACGACCGGTGTACAGCTGGTCCAGCAGCGCTGTGGCGAGACTTTCGGCGGCGGCGCCGTCCAGCATTCCGGTGTCGAGGCATCCGTCCGCGCAGAACGTGGTGGCGACGATGTTCGGCATCGAAGCCGGGTAGTGCCCCCAGCGCGTCTGCACGTCGAACTCGTAGTTCCAGAGTCCCGCATAGCGGCCGCGCAGTTGTCTGGTGGCGGTCCACCGCCCGAGCTGCCGAGCCCGACTGTGCCAGAGGGGCGAAGCGGCGAAACGGCTGCAAGCGGTCGCCCCCAGGCCGCAGGCCGTTGCCGTGCGCAGTGGGCGGATCGCCAGCCAGGGGCGGATATCGACCGGGCTTCTCTTCACCGTCTGCAGGAGAACCTGGCGCAGAAAGGGATGGATGGCAAGGGATGCCAGGGGACTTGTCAGACCGTCGTAGGGGTCCGGGCCCGCCCAGTCGCAGCCGTCGAGCAGATGGAAAATGTAATCGGCACGTCTTTCGAGTTCTTCGGGTGTCATCAGATCGGCGGTGAATTCAGTCGCTGTCAGACTGCTGCTTTGCCAAGCGGCCACTGGCACTCCGAAGATCCGTCCGGCTGGTTCGGTTTTCCCTGCCGAAGTTACGGAAAGTCAGGCTAGTCTCAGAATCTCCGTAAAGGTGTTGGACGACGCACCTTCCCGGGTGAATTCCGGAGCCCGAATGCGCCGCACGGATGAGAAACCTGTTTCGCCGGGTGATGTCCCACGCACCGATACGAGAGATCGACGTGAAAGCGACGTGGCAGCCGGAGCCCCTTCCCGTGCGAGGAGCTCCGACCCCACCCAGTACTCCAGCCGGACTGCCGCCGGACTGCCGCCGGCTCCGCGGACCGGCCGACCACTCAGCCACTACCTCTCGCTCCCTCCCTGGCGAAACACCGCTAGTAGGCCCCGGTGCCCCCGACGACCGCGCGCACCGTCCGCACCAGCACCCCGAGGTCCCCCGCCGGCGACCAGTTGTCCACGTACCTGAGGTCCAGGGCGACCGTCTCGTCCCAGGAGAGGTCGGAGCGGCCGCTGACCTGCCACAGGCCGGTGAGCCCCGGCTTGACGGCCAGCCGGCGCCGCTCCACCTCGTCGTAACCGGCGACCTCGTCGGGCAGCGGCGGTCGCGGACCGACCAGGGACATGTGTCCCCGCACCACGTTGAACAGCTGCGGCAGTTCGTCCAAAGAGCAGCGGCGCAGCACCCGGCCGACGCGAGTGATCCGCGGATCGCGGCGGATCTTGAACATGCGGCCGTCCTGCTCGTTGGTCCCGGTCAGCTGATGCCTCAGCCGCTCCGCGTCGGCGACCATGGTGCGGAACTTGGCCATGGTGAACGGTTTTCCGCCGCGTCCGATGCGCGTCTGCCGGTGCACGACCGGGCCCGGGGAGTCCATCCGGACGGCGAGGGCCACCGCCACGAACACCGGGGCGAGCAGCACGATCAGCAGCGCCGCGCCCAGCCGGTCCGTGACCGACTTGAGCAGCGTCGCAAGCCCCCGCCTCAGGGGCGGGGCCACGGTCAGCATGGTGATCCCGGCCACGGAGAGGACGCCCACCCGGCGCCCGGCAACCTCCGTCAGACCCGGTACGACAACGAGCGGGCATTCCTCGCCGTGCAGGGCCCACGACAGCCGCCGCAGGCGTGTTCCGTTCATGTACGGTCCCGGCACGACGAGGACCACGTCCGCGTAGAGCCGCCGGGCCGCCGTCAGCACCGGGGCGGAGTCGGCCGACGGGCGTGGCGGTGTCTGCCGGCCGATACGGGTGGCGACCGGGGCCAGCGCATGCGGGTCCTCGTCGCCGATCGGGCACACCCCGACGACGACGAACTCGTGGTCCGTCCGCTTCGCGAGGTGGCTCACCAGACCGTCGACAGCGTTCGCCTCCCCGATCACCAGGGCCCTGCGGACGGTCCGGCCGTCGCGGCGTCGCGCGAGCAGATGACGGTGGATCAGATTCTGTACGGCGGCGCTCATCGGGGCGCAGGGCACCAGGGCGGCCAGCGCGAGGAGGAACGGGGACTCCTCGCCTGTCGCCGCCCGCACCACCGCGAGCAGTCCGACCAGTACCAGCCAGTCCTGCAGCGCGGGGCCGATGTTGTCGCGCTCACCGAGACAGCGCTCGCCGTAGCGGTCCCGTGCGCCGCGTACGAGAAGCCATGCTGCGGCCGCCACGATCGCGTAGGCCGCGGCATGCGTGCCGCCGGTCAGCGCGAAGGCCAGATACACCGGCACGGCGGCGCCGGTCACGTCGCCGATGACGGCGGCCGGCGCGTACCAGACGGGCTTGCCGGTGCGGCGGCCGGTCGGCGGCCGCTCCCGGATGACCTGCGCCTGCGCAGGTCTTGCCACTGGTACGTGGGGCATCGTCTCCCCGAACAGCCACATTCGCCCTCCAAGCGCATCAAAAAAGGACTATTCGAGTGTGAATGGCCGCCCGCCGAACAGCGGGGCGCGACGCTGGGCTGCGGGCAACTCTCACCCGATGAGCAGAGCTCCATGCCTGGTGCATATGCAGACGCCCGGGCCGAGAGGCGAGAGTCCCCGGCAGGGCGATTCCGCGGGAGGGTGCCGGGGGCGCGCGGGGGCGCGCGGACCTTTACGAGCCCGGCCGCCTTGGCATACGCGGGGCCGCCCGTTCGTCAGCCCGAGACCAACACCACACGGAACATTCTGGGCCAGAACTTCCCCGTGATCAGGAACTGATCCGTGCCGGGGACCGCCGCGATACCGTTCAGCGTGGCCCCCGGGACGAGTTCGTCGTCACGCAGCAGGCCCGAGGCGTCGATGCTCGCCGTCACCGCTCCGGTGGCGGGATCGATGCGCACGATCCGGTCGGTGAAGAGCACGTTCGCATACACGGCGGCACCGACGCACTCCAGCTCGTTCAGCTCCTTCACCGGGCGACCCCCTTCGGTCACGGCGACCTCGCCCGTCTTCGCGAGCGTCCTGGGGTCACGGAACGTCAGCCGTGACGAGCCGTCGCTGGTCACCAGCCGGTGCCGGGCCCGCTCGAGGCACACGCCCCAGCCCTCGTCCCGGTACGGGACGCGACGCAGCTCCGCGAGCGTCCTGGCGTCGCGCTCGATGGCGGTCCGGTTCCGCCAGGTGAGCTGCCACAGGGTTCGGCCGAGCACGGTGATGCCCTCACCGAACAGGGGCGCGGGGAGTGCCGTGCGGACCGTGGGCTTCTTGTCCAAAGGTCCTGCCCGTACCGAGGAACGGCCGGAGATGCCGGTGCCTTCGTAGAGCGTGCCGCCGGCCATCTCGAGTCCCTGGGTGAACGCCGCCGGGTCGTGCGGAAAGGTCTTGAGCACCTTGACCCGCAGGTGCTCGACCCGGTGCGCGGCGACCCGCCGCCCACCCGCGGCCCCGCCTGCCGGATCGTCCGGGGCGCGCTCTCCCGCCGCGCACGACGCGAGCAGCAGGACACCCACGAGCACGGCCGCCCCGGTGCGGCACGGGCGCTCAGACACGGCAGGAACCGCCCGGTCGCAGAGTGGCTTGCAGCGGCGTCACCAGGGACTGCTGCAGAAGGACCGGGGCGCCGTCCGCGTGCGGCTCCAGCAGGTGCAGCACCAGCGTGCGGCGGGAGCGGGCGGGCAGCTCCAGGTCCAGCGTGTACACGGAGTGGCCACGTTCGACGCCGGGCGCGAGCTGCGCCGGACGGCCGTCCAGGGTGGCGCCGGTCAGGGTGGCGCCGACGCCCGCGTAGTACGACACCAGGAGCCTGTTGTCACCCGGCCGGGTGCGGTAGGGAGGGGAGTCCCCCCTCAAGGTCACGTAGTCGGGCAGGCCGGAGGTCGGCGCCCGGTTTGCCAGGGTCATGGTTGCAGTGACCGTGCGGTCGCCGCCGGAGCAGGCGCCCGCTTCCCAGGTCAGGCTCCGGTCGAGGTAGTAGTCCAACTTGCCGCCGGCCGCGTTGTTCACCACCAGCCCCGCGAAGGGGCCCGGAGTCTCCGGGAGCGTGCCCGCGTAGGGGCGCGACTCGATGAGACGTTGCTCCGCTGCATGCGCGCTCCACACCTTCAGCCGGCCCTCCCGCTGGGCGTCGTTCAGGGCGACGAGCAGGGCGGGCAGCCGGCGCATGTCGCCGGTCGCGGTGATCAGGGGTCCGGCGGCGGCGCGGGCCGCCTCGACGAAGAACGCCTTGCGCCGGGCGACGTCGTCGTACATCGCGTAGCTGGCCCGTTCGGTGAGGTCCACCACGTTGTCGGCGGTCAGCTCCGTGCCGCCCGCCATGCGGGCCGGACCGGTGACGCGCAGCAAACGGCTCAGCGTGGCGGGGTCGACGGCGAACACGCCGTCCACGCGCTCGCCGGTGTGTTCGCGCCACGCCGCGGCCCAGATGCGGGCCGCATAGGGGAAGTGCGGGCTCATGTTGGAGTTGGCCCACACGCGGGTGGGCTCGCTGCCCTGGTAGCGGGCCGTGAAGTCGGCTCCCAGGTCGAGGCCCGTCTTCGTCGTGGCCATCTCGGTGTTGTTGCCGAACCGCTCGAAGGACAGATGACCCCGGTCGGCCGACAGCACGGCGAAAGCCCCCGGAACGCCCCCGGTGCCACGCGCCTCGGAGATGTTCTGGAACGCGAGGAAATAGCGCCGTTCCCCTCGGGCGCCGAGCATGGGCGGCAGGACGCGGGCCGCCAGGGAGGCGTCGGTCATCACCGGGCCGAGGCGGTCGACCTGCCGCGCGAGCCCGGCCCGGGCCCGGTCGGCCGCCGGCAACCAGGTGGACCGGGGCAGCCCGTCCACGTCGGCCTGCACCTCGACCGCGGCGCGGGCGGCCCGGACGACTTCCGGCGCATGCTTCTGCAAGGTCATGAGGGCCTCGGACATCCCGTCACCGCGGCTGTCCGGCGTGGGCGCCGGCAGGGCTCGCACCAGCGGGGACAGCACATCGCCGGCCAGCCGGTCGGCCGCGTACGCGGCGCCGCGCACGGTCCTGAACGGGCCGCCGAAGAAGGGCAGCGCGGCTGCGGGGTACCAGGCCGGGCCGGTGGTGAGGCGATGCGCCCGAGCGGCGTGGGCGGCGGCGGAACGCACCTCCCGCTCCCGGGCGGACGCGGGCACGGCACCGGAGGCGGCGCCGGGCACGGGCGCCACCGACTGCCGCAGCGCGTCGAGGTCCCGCCCTGCCGCGATCAGCTCCGAACGGGCGAGCAGCCCGGTGACACCGATCCAGACGGCGCCGGCCAGTGGAAGCACCGCGGCGGCCAGCAGGGTGTTCCTGAGCACGCGACGGCGGCCCGGTGCCCCCTCGCGGGAGCGGCCGGGCCCGCGCATGCGGAAGGCGTCTCGGCCGGAGCCGGGACGCCGTGGTTCCGCCGTGCCGATGTCCTGCTCCGTCATGAACTGCGGCGACGGCGCACGGCCAGCATCGTGCCCCCGCCCGCCGCGACCAGCCCCGCCGCGGTGCCTCCCAGCGCCAGGGCCTTTTCACTGCCTGTCTCCGCGAGGTTCGGGCGGTGATGGGGGTTCCACGAAACGCCGGATTCGCTGCCTGGCCGACCGACCCTGCCCTGCACCTTGATGCGGACCGAAAGCGTCAGGCTGGGGTGGCGGGCGATCAGTTTGAACGTGTGGCGGCCCAGCACGGTGCGCCTGGGGATGGCCACCGTGCCTCTGACGACTCCTCTCCTGTCCGCCCTGTACCTGCCCAGGTCGACTTCCTTCGAGAACAGCGCCGCGGTGACCAGCTGCCTGGCGGCGAAGCCGGTGCCGCGGAAGGTCAGTGCACCTCCGGCGGGCAGCGTGGTGCGGCTGAGGGTGAGGCTCGGGGGCGGTGGCGGGTACTGCGCATGGGCGGTCTGCGCCCCCACCAGCGGTGCCGCGACGAGCACGGCAGCAGATGCTGCCGATGCCAGAGCAACCCGCCATCTGGGCGGTGTCGTCATCTTCTTCACTCTCCTCGACTTCAGTCCGGGCCAAGCCGCAGCGTCGGCCGTGAGCAGGATCTGGGTACCGACATCTAGATACATGGAATAAATGGGATATATAGGTACCGACTGGCGTGACGCCCGCCAGAAGCCACCGGATGGTGGAGCACTCGCTTCCCAATGGCCCACGTTCGGCGTGCCGACACAGGGGTGGCTCCCCCGGTTGACGTGCGCGAGTCCCTATCGTCGGCTGCGTACATAGGGAACAGAACATTCCATTTCGGGTGGTTCCCTCGGTCCCATGAGGGGTGCAGCTTGGATCTCCACGGATTCCTGAAGGCTCTTGCCAGACGCTGGCCGACCGTCGTGGTCTGTCTCGTTCTCGCGACCGGGGCGGCGCTCGCCGCGACGAGCTTGAGCACACCCGTCTACGAGGCGAGGACCCAGCTCTTCGTCGCCACCCGCAACGGCGACGACACCGCCGAGATGAACCAGGGGCAGAGCTTCTCGCAGGCGCGCGTTCAGTCGTACGCCGCGATCGTGACCACCCGTCAGGTGACCCGGCCCGTGGTGAAGGAGCTGCGACTGCGCACCACTCCGGAGGAACTGGCGTCGCGGATCACCGCCGTCGCCCCGCTCAACACCGTGCTCATCGACATCACCGTCCGGGACACCGAGCCCGAGCGTGCGGCGCGCATCGCCAACGCCGTGGCGCAGCGGTTCAGCGCGGTCGTCGAGCGACTGGAGGCGCCCAAGCCCGCGCCCGGCTCGGAGCAGTCAGGAAAGAACCGCCGCACGGGCGACGGTGCCTCGCCCGTCTCCCTGGGCGTCACCCAGGAAGCCGTCGCCCCCACCGGTCCGGTCTCACCCCGCCCGCTGCTGAACCTGGCCGCAGGAGTGCTCGGCGGCCTGCTGCTCGGTGCCGGACTCGTCGCCCTGCGCGAGACCCTCGACACCACCCTCAAGACCAGTGAGGCGCTGGGCGAGTTCACCACGCTGCCGGGTCTCGGCACCATCCCGTACGACAGGAACGTCCCCAAACAACCGCTCGTCAGCGCCGACGGGCACTCCCACCGTGCCGAGGCCTTCCGCAAGCTGCGCACCAACCTGCAGTTCGCGCAGGTCGACGAGCCGCCCCGGATCATCGCGGTGACAAGTTCGATGCCTGGTGAGGGCAAGACCAACACCGCGGTGAACCTCGCCCTCTCGCTCGCCGAGGCAGGTCTCTCCACCTGCCTCGTGGACGGGGACCTGCGCCGACCGTGCGTGGCTTCGACCTTCGGTCTCGTCCAGGACGCCGGTCTGACCACCGTGCTCATCGGACAGGCCCGCATCGAGGACGTGATGCAGCAGGCCGGCGGCCGGCTCTCGGTTCTCGCCAGCGGCGCCGTACCGCCGAACCCCACGGAGCTGCTCGCCTCGGCGCGCATGGAAGAGGTACTGCGCGAACTGGCGGACACCTACGAGGTCGTGATCGTCGACACAGCGCCGCTGCTGCCGGTCGCCGACACCCTCGGACTCGCCTCCTTCACCCAGGGCGCGCTGCTCGTCGTCCGAGCCGCGAAGACCAGCCGGGAGCAGGTCCGCACCGCCGCGGAATCGCTGGACCGCGTGAATGTCCGCGTCCTCGGCACCGTTTTCAACATGGCTCCGGTGCCCCGGGGCGATCGCTACGGCACCTACGGGTCGTACGGCGAGCTGCCCGCTCCTCGTGTGTCGGACCCCCGGAGGGAGGCAGCCGCGGCGACACGTCTCGCGGGCGGGAAATGACCCGGGTCCTGTTCGTCTGCACGGGCAACGTGCACCGCTCGGTGCTCGCCGAGCGGCTGCTGGCCGCGAGGCTTCCGCCCGGTTCGGCCCTGAGGCCGCAGAGCGCCGGAACGCAGGCGCGGCCCTGGTCCGGCATGGAGGCCTCCACCAGGGCGGTACTGGAGGAACTGGGCGGTGACGGCTCCGGCTTCATCGCCCGCCCGCTCACCGCGCGACTCGTCGCGGGAGCGACGCTGGTCCTCGGGCTCGCACGCGAGCACCGGGAGGCGGCGGTGCGGCTCGCGCCGTCGGCGATGCGACGCTGCTTCACCCTGAAGGAGTTCGTGCGGCTCGCCGTGGGGGGAGCCGATGAAGTGCGGGGCGGGGAAAGCGCGGCGACCGCGCAGGGCGGCGTACCTGACGGAGAGGTCCCGCGGGTCGTGGACGGTTTCGACGCCGTGGTCGCGGCCACGGCCGGCCGTCGGGGTGCCACCGCCCCGGTCCCGCCGGCCGAGGACGACATCTCGGACCCGTGGGGGAGGCCCCACGCTGTCCTGTACGGATGCGCCCGCGAGATCGACGGGGCGGTGAGCACGCTCGCCCGGCTGCTGGCCGGCGGGGCGAGCGTCTGAACCGACGCATCCCTGGCCTGAGAGCACACGAACCTCTCCGGTCCGCGGTCACAGCCAGCCGTTGCGCTTGAACCCCCGGTGGATGACGAAGCACGCCGCGGCGATCACCGTGAGGGCCAGGGGGTAGCCGAAGCGCCAGTGGAGTTCGGGCATGTGGTCGAAGTTCATGCCGTAGACGCCGCACACCATCGTCGGTACGGCGACGATCGCGGCCCAGGCCGTGATCTTGCGCATGTCCTCGTTCTGGGCGACGGAGACCTGGGCGAGGTGGGCCTGGAGGATGGAGTCGAGGAGGCCGTCGAAGGCGGTGATCTGTTCGGTGACCCGGGACAGGTGGTCGGCGACATCACGGAAGTACGCCTGTATCTCGGGGGCGATGAGGCGCATCGGCTCGGTCGCCAGGATGTGGAGAGGGCGGCCGAGGGGGACCACCGCGCGTTTGAGTTCGAGGAGCTCGCGCTTGAGCTGGTACATGCGGCCGGCGTCGGCGCCCTTGGCACCACGGGGTGAGAAGACGGACGTCTCCACCTGGTCGATGTCGTCCTGGACGGCGTCCGTGACGGTCAGGTAGTCGTCCACGACGTGGTCGGCGATGGCGTGCAGCACCGCGGCCGGGCCCTTGGCCAGCTGCTCCGGCTCGGCCTCCAGGTCCTCTCGCAGGGGGCCGAGGGAGCCGTGCCGTCCGTGCCGCACGGTCACCACGAAGTCGCGGCCTGCGAAGACCATGATCTCGCCGGTGTTCACGACCTCGCTGGTGGCGGTCAGTTCGGCGTGTTCGACGTAGGAGACCGTCTTGAAGACGGCGAACAGGACGTCGCCGTACTGCTCGACCTTGGGGCGCTGGTGGGCGTGGACCGCGTCCTCGACGGCGAGCGGGTGCAGGCCGAACAGTTCGGCGACCCGGGCGAACTCCGTCTCGGTCGGCTCGTGCAGCCCCAGCCAGACGAAGCCCTGGCCGCCGCGTTTGCGGACCCGGGCGACGGACTCCTCGACGCTGGGCGCGGCCTCCTGGCGGACGCCGTCGCGGTAGATCACGCAGTTGACGACGGCGGAGCCGAGCGGGGAGCGGGCGGGGTGACTCAGGTCCACCCGGCGTCCGCCGCGTGCCAGACGGGCGACTTTGCGCAGGTTGCCGACCATCGACATGCGGTGCTCCTTCCCCGGATTTCCCGGAACGGACGGCCAGTGTGCCAGCAAGGGGTAAGACCGACGTCAGAGCCCGGTTCGAGCGTGCGCCCCGCGCCCGGCCCCGCGGTGTCAGGGGGGCGTCAGGAATCACACCCGCGCCGTCAGACCCGCGCCAAGGCGTCGGTCCGCCGCCGTCCCGCGGCCCTTCGATGGCGGACGGGTACGTGTGTGGACCGACGTCGAGGAGTGCGCGAGCGATGAGCGAGGAAGAGCGGGGACCGCGCGTGGTCGCCGGAGTGAGCGGTTCGCCGGGGAGCCTGGCGGCCCTGCGCCGGGCCGCCGCCGAGGCCCGGCGCGGCGGGGCGGAGCTGCTGGTCGTGATCGCCTGGGAGCCGCCCGGTGGTGACTTCGCCCACCGCAGTGCGCTCAGTCCGCTGCCGATGGCCATGCTCCGGCGGGACGCGGGCCGGCGGCTGCTCGCCGCGCTCGACACCGCCTTCGGCGACGCGGGGCCCGGGATCCCGTACCGGGGTCTTGTCGTACGGGGCACACCGGGGCGGGCGCTGGTCGAGACCGCCGACCGGGCCGACGACCTGCTGGTGGTGGGCCCGGGGTGCCGAGGAAGGCTGCACCGGTCGCTGTTCCCGTCCGTCGCTCGGTACTGCCTCGCGCACGCCGTCTGCCCGGTGCTGACCCTGCCGCCCTCGCCCCTGTCCCGCGAGCTCGCCTCGGTGCACCGCCGTATCCGGCTGTGGCTGCCGCTCGACGCGCGGGAGCTGACCGAGGACAGGTCCTGAGCGACCGAGGCTCCCACATCAGGGGCGCGTTCGGGTCCGGGGCAGCGCGTCAGGCCTCCGTCAGCGAGAAGCACGGTCCCCCTCTTCGGGATCAGGCTTCGGCCCGGCGGCCGGTTCAGAGGCTGAGCCGGTACGGCACCACGCAGACGACCACGTCCGTACGGGCCCGCAGCGCGGCGGCGAGGAGCAGACCGCGCTGGTTCTGGAGGATCTGATAGCGGCGGTGGAGGGGCTCCACCTCGGGGATGAGGACGGCGATCTGCCGTCCTCCCACCTCCGCCCTGCGGACGTAGTCGACGATCGGTTCCACGAGCGAGCGCTGCGGACTGTCGACGACGTCCAGGCGCACACCCGGGTTCCAGCGGTCCCAACTCTCCCTGAGGGCACGGACCTTGACCGGGTCGGCGTACACGGCGACCGCGACCACCTCGTGGCCGAGGGCGCGGGCGGCAGACAGCGCGTGCTGGGTGAGTCTGCTGACCTCGCCGACCGGCACGATGACGAGGGAGTCGCCGACGTGCACGGGCGGCGGGACCTCGCCGAGTCCGAGTTCCCGGCCGACGGTCGTGTAGTAGCGCTGGATGCGGTCGAACAGCAGCATCAGCAGCGGGATGGCGACGACCACCACCCAGGCCCCTTCCAGGAACTTGGTGGTGAGCAGGACGACGCCCGCCACGGCGGTCAGTACCGCGCCGACCCCGTTGAGGACCGCGCGCCGCAGCCAGCCGTGCGGACGCTGCCCGGCCCAGTGCCGTACGAGACCGGTCTGACTGATGGTGAAGCCGATGAACACGCCGATCGCGAAGAGCGGGATCATCCGGTGGGTGTCGGCGTTCACGGCGATCAGGAGAACGGCCGCGAGCAGGGCGAGGGTCACCACGCCCCAGCGGTACACCGGCCGTTCCGTGCGCAGCCCGAAGAAGTGCGGCAGCCGGTGGTCCTTGGCGAGCAGGCTCATCAGGACGGGCAGACCGCCGAAGCTGGTGTTCGCGGCGAAGGCGAGGGCCAGGGTGACGATGAGGTTGGTGGCGTAGTACGGCCATCCCGTCCCGTACGCGCCCGCCGTCAGCTGCGCGAGTACGGTCACGCCGCCGCGCGGGGCGACATGGTCACGGCGGATCAGCAGGGCCATGCCGATGAGCATCAGTCCGAGCAGGGCGCCGAGCATCAACTCCGTGCGCTGGGCGCGTTTGACGCACGGCTCGCGGAACGAGGGCACGCCGTTGGCGATGGCCTCGACTCCGGTGAGCGCGGAGCAGCCGGAGGAGAACGCCTTGAGGAGCAGCAGGACGCTCAACGCCTCGGTGACGTGGACCGGCTGGTCGGTGCCGACGACCGCCACGGGATGGCCTCGCACCAGGCCGAGCACGACGATGCCGAGGATGCTCACGATGAACAGCGCGGTGGGCAGCATCAGCACCCGCGCGCTCTCGGCCACACCGCGCAGGTTCACGGCCGTGAGCAGGGCGAGCCCGATCAGGCAGATCGCGAGCAGGTGCGAGCCGAGCACCGGGAACGCGGAGGCGAGGCTGGCCGCGCCCGCCGCCAGACTGACCGTCACGGTCAGCACGTAGTCCACGACCAGGCTGGCCGCCGCGAGCAGGCTGACGGTCGGTCCGAGATCCTTCTTCCCCACCGCGTACGCGCCGCCGCCGTCCGGATGCACGGCGATCACCTGTCCGTACGACACGACGAGCACCGCCAGCAGTCCGGCGATGACGAGCGTCACCGGCAGCGTGGCGGACAGCGCGCCCGTTCCGGCGGCGATCAGTACGAGCACGATCGCCTCGGGCCCGTACGCCACCGAGCTCAGCGCGTCCAGGGAGAGCGCGGCGAGCCCCTCGACGCTGGTCAGGCGGTACTTGTCGCCCTCCCCGTGCCGCAGCGGAACTCTCGGCCGCAGTTCGCGGCGGGCCAGGCCGTACGCCATGGGGGACCTCGCGGGGGTGGGGGTGTCTGAGGTCAGTGTGACCGGCGTGGTGCGGTGTGGAGGGGTAAGGACGCGCCAGGGCCGCGGCGGACCGAAGGTGCGGGGCGCGCAGTCGTGTTGCCGCCGATCGGGTAGTACCCGAGGCGCGGTGCGGGCGGGGGCACGACCGCTCGTCCCTGGTGAAACAGCAGGTCAGTGGAGTCTGACGAGTCATCGGTTGGCCGAACGGGCCGGGTGGACACGGCCTCGGGGGTGCGCCAGGTGAGCGGCTCGAGTGGTGCGCGGAGCCCGGCGGATTGACGGTGGATCACGTCGGGGTCGGGTTCTCACGAGCTGACGCAGTGTCAGCTGCCTGGCTGCGACGGAAGGACTCCGAAGATGCGATCTGCCCGCATGCTCCTCGCCACCGCGACGGCCACAGCCGCCCTCGCGATCGGCGCACCAGGCGCCCTCGCCGCCACGGCGGGTGACGGGGGCCACGATGACTCTTCCTACAGCAAGGAGCACGACAGGCCGAACGGGGGGGTGCACGCGGGTGGCGGAGCGCTGACCGCCGTGCGCGGCGACGACTCGAGCAGGGACGACTCCGGCTCCGACCGCGGCAAGAGCGACTCGGGCTCCGACCGTGGCAAGGGTGACTCGTCGGACTCCGAACACGGCAAGAAGGGCGGCTCCGACCACGGCAAGGGCGACGACTCCGGCTCCGAGCACCGCGGGCCCCGCGGCGGCATGCACACCGGCGGCGGCGCCCTCAGCGCCGTACGCAGCGACGACTGGAACAAGGACGACGAGAAGTTCGACCCGGAGACCTACAAGGACAAGGGCGACAAGGGCGACAAGGGCGACAAGGGCAACGACGACTCGGGTTCCGGCCGTGGCAAGGACGACTCGGACTCGGAGCGCGACAAGCCCCGCGGCGGCATGCACACGGGTGGCGGTGCGCTCGCCACGACGGGTACGACGGCCGGTGGGCTGGCGGTCCTGGCCCTCGCCGGTGCGGGCGTCTACGTGGTGCGCCGCAAGCGTGCGGCGGACGGCCTGTCCTGATCCATGCCTGACGGCATAGCAGCCCGGGCCGCCTCCTGCGCACAGCGTGGCGGCCCGGCTGGTTGTCCCCGTGCCGCGCCGGCTCCGCCGCCTTAGTCCAGTGAGTTGTTCCGTACGTGTTTCAGTGAGGTGGTGCCCGATGGCATCCCGGTTGTCCTCCCCTGTCGAGCCACAGTCCGTGACGCCGCTCCAGGGCCCGCGGTCCGGCGTGCCGTTGTTCGTGTGGTGCGTCGGAATCCTGGTCCTGGCGCTGAGCCTGTTCGGCGGCCATGGCAAGCCCTCCGGCCCATTCGACCCCTCGGCCAAGCCCCATGCCGCGGCGGGCCTCGCACCGTCGTCCGCGGCCCGGCCGGCGGGCAAGCATCTGCCGCGGTCCGAGCCGACGCGGCTGCTCATCCCGAAGATCGACGTGGACGCCCCGTTCACCGAACTGGCCGTCGACGCCGCGGGCAAGCTCCAGCCTCCGACCGCCGACGACACGAACCTGGTCGGCTGGTACGCCAAGGGCGTGTCCCCCGGTGAGCCGGGGGCCGCGATCATCGCCGGTCACGTCGACACGACCATCTCCGCGGCCGTCTTCGCCAACCTCAGGGAGTTGGAGGAGGGGGACCAGTTCACCGTGAAGAGGGCCGACGGGCGTGACGCCACCTTCGTGGTCGACAGCGCCGACACGTTCGCGAAGGACGACTTCCCCGACAAGCGCGTGTACGCCGACACCCGCGACGCCGAGGTCCGGCTGATCACCTGCGCCGGCGACTACGACCATTCGGCGAAGGACTACACCGAGAACCTGGTGGTCTTCGCCCACCTCGTCTGACTGCACGTGTCCGCACGGCCGGTGATGTGTCAGAGGCCCGGGACTCCGTGCTCGCGCAGGGGCCCGATGCGCCAGCCGTGCGTCTCACAGGTGTCGAGGACGCGGGGCAGGGCGGCGAGGGTGGTGCGCCAGGAGTCCGGGGCCGAGGTGCAGTCGGAGTCGTGCAGCAGGATGGTGCCGCCGCCGGACAGATCGCGGGTGACGGTGCGGTGGACGGAGTCCGGGGTGGCCCGTTTGCGCCAGTCCTCGCCCCAGGCCGTCCACAGCGTCGGGGTCAGCCCGAGGCGGCGGCAGGTGACATGGGCGGCGGTGTTCATCACCCCGTACGGCGGCCGGAACAGCGTGGGCGGGCGGCCGGTGACGTCGGCGACGGCGTCGCGGGCCCGCGCGAGGTCGTCGTACGTGGCGCGCGGGCCGCGCAGCAGCAGGGGGCGGTGGTGCCAGCCGTGGATGCCGATCTCGTGCCCGGCGGCGGCCATCTCCTTGGCCAGGCCGGGCGAGCGGGCCAGCATCGAGCCCAGCAGGAAGAAGGTCGCCCGGATGCCCCGGGCGTCCAGCAGCCGCAGGAAGTGCGGGGTGGAGAGGTGGTCGGGCCCGTCGTCGAAGGTGAGCGCGACATGGTCGGGGTGGCCGCGGCCGGCGAGGCGGGGCATGGCCCGGTTGCGGAGCGGGCCGAAGGTGGAGATCACCGGCGCGGCGTGCGCGGCGGCGAGCGCGGGCAGGGCGATCGCCCCGGCCCGCCGAACGCTACGGGCCAACTGGCCCGGGCCTGACCTCATCGGTCGTCGTCCTCCAGGTAGTGGGTGAGCGCACCGAAGTGGTGGCCGGGGGACTCCCCGTAGGCGTAGGCGAGCGGGGCGCCGATACCGAGGGAGAGGGTGGCCGCGACGGCGGCGACCATGAGGACCGTACGGCGCCGGGCCTGGCGTGACCTGGCGGCGAACCGCGCGGCGACGGGAAGACGCAGCGCGTCGGCCGTTACGGCGGTCAACGCGTCGACCGTTGCGCCGGTCTGCGCGTCGGCCGGACGGCGCCGGGACAGTATGGGGGCTGCGGACAGGTCCGGCGTCCCGGCCGGCACCGCTGTCGAGGAACCCTGACGTCCCGGGCGTACGGCGGACAGCGGGCCGCGGGCCATCGCCGTGACGGCCGGTACGGGACCGGGGGCCGCGGTGAACAGGGCCAGGCCCGCCTCGCGCTGCGCCCGGCCGCGCGGACCGTGGAGGAGTTCGGTCAGGGTCGGCGCCAACTGGTCCGGCTCGCGGATCCAGGGGGCGAGGCCCGCCTCGTCGAGCGCGGCGGCGTTGGTCTGGCCGTGCCCGGGTATGCAGCGGTAGCTGACGACGGGGAGTCCGCCCGCGAGCGCCTCCAGCGAGGTGAGCCCGCCCGCGTTCTGGACGAGGACGTCGCACGCGTGCATCAGGCCGGGCATGTCGTCCACCCAGCCGTGCACATGGGCGATGCCGTCCGCGCGCAGCCGTTCGGCCAGCGCGTGATTGCGTCCGCAGACCACGACCGGCAGCGCGACCCCGGTGTCGAGGATCTCGGCGGCGGCCTCCCGGACGGGCCCGACTCCCCACGAGCCCGCGACCAGCAGGGCGAGCGAGGCGTCCTGGGGGAGGCCGAAACGGGTGCGGGCGGAACGCCGTTCGTCCTCGTCGGCGGGGGTGAAGCGCGGGTCGGTCATCGGGCCGGTCACGGTGACGCCCGCCGCGCCCTGCTCGTGCGCCTGGGCGGCGGGTATCGCGTGGGCGGCGAGGTGGGCGTCGATGCCGGACGCCACCCACAGGGAGTGGACGGAGAAGTCGGTGAGGTAGGTCAGGGCCGGTATCGCGAGCCGGCCGCGCAGCCGCAGGGCGCCGAGGACCTGGCTGGCTCCGGGGTAGGTCGAGACGACCGCGCGGGTGTCGGGGGTGACGGTGGCGAGGGTGCGGCGTTCGGCGCCGCGCAACAGGGCCCGTACGGCGGGGTTGGGGCGTCGTTCGTGCTCGGTGGCGGCGTAGATGCGCTGGTAGCCCCCGGGGGCCCAGGTCAGCAGCCGGAGGTAGGCGCCGGAGAGCAGCTTCCCGATGCGGGCGGGCAGCAGGTCGAGGAAGTCGTGGCGGTCGACGAGGAAGCCCGCCGCCGTGAGGTGGCGGGTGAGTTCGGTGGCGGCGCCGTCGTGCCCGGCCCCCATGCTCGCGGAGATGACGGTGATGCGGGTGGGACTGTCGGAGTGGGGCACAGCGGATCAGCCTCCAGAGTGGTGAGGGCATGACGGGGGACGTCACCGACTCGCCGGAACAAAGGCGAAGGAAACAAACACAGGGGTGACCGAGGTCGCCGCCACCGGCTCGGCGGTCAGGTATTGAGCCCTCAGGCGTTGAGCGCTCCCGAGCCCAGCAGCCCGAGAAGCAGCACGCCGACGACAATCCTGTAGATCACGAAGGCGTTGAAGGAGTGCTTGGCGACGAACTTCAGCAACCAGGCGATCGACCCGTAGGCGACGACGAAGGAGACGGCGGTGCCGACGGCCAGCGGTACGGCGCCCACCCCCGCGCCGACGGCGTCCTTCAGCTCGTACAGACCGGCGCCGGTGAGGGCGGGGATGCCGAGGAAGAAGGAGAGCCGGGTGGCGGCGACCCGGTCCAGGTCGAGGACGAGCGCGGTGGACATCGTGGCGCCGGAGCGCGAGAAGCCCGGGAAGAGCAGTGCGAGGATCTGCGAACAGCCCACCAGCATCGCGTCCTTGAAGGTGGTGTCGTCCTCGCCGCGCTTGTGGCGCCCCATCTGGTCCGCCGCCCACATCGCGCCACTGCCGACGATCAGCGAGACGGCGACCACCCAGAGGGAGCCGAGCGCCCCGTCGATGAGCGGCTTGGCGGCGAGGCCCACGATCACGATCGGAACGGTGGCGTAGATGACCCACCACGCGAACTTGTAGTCGTGGTGCTGCCGTTCCTCACGATTGCGCAGCCCCCGGCCCCACGCGGAGACGATCCGCACGATGTCCTTGAAGAAGTACACGAGTACGGCGGCGATCGCGCCGACCTGGATGACGGCGGTGAAGCCGACCACGGCCGTGTCGTCGACCGGGATGTTCATCAGCCCCTCGGTGATCTTGAGGTGGCCGGTGGAGGAGACGGGGAGGAACTCGGTCACTCCCTCGACGACTCCGAGTACGACGGCCTGGCCGACGCTGATAGCACTCATGGGATCCATCTCTGCGGTGAACAGGACGAGCACGTGTCCCCCGGGGCACGGGCGCACGGCGACACATGGCAGACTCGGACCACGGCAGCATTTACACCGCCGTAGAAGCTCAAGTTTTACACGACTGTAGAAGATGGGTGGGTGAACGACAAACCCATGGGCCGCGATTCAGGCGATTCACAGGCTCGGGGCTCCAAGAGGGCCAACGGCGAGCGGGAGTCCGAGATCCTCGGCGTACTCCAGCAGGCCGAGGCCGCGCTCACCCCGGGTGAGGTCGCCGAACGGCTCGGGGGCGAGCTGACGTACAGCAGCGTGGTCACGATCCTCACCCGGATGCACACCAAGCAGCTGCTCACCCGCACCCGGCGCGGACGGGCGTACGCCTACGCGCCCGTCACCGACGACCCCGGGTTCGCCGCCCGCCGGATGCGCACCGTGCTCGAGGAGCGCCCCGACCGCGAGGCGGTCCTCGCCCGCTTCGCCGACAGCCTGTCCGACACCGACGCGGACCTGCTGCGCCACCTGCTGGGACCCGACGCGGACCCCGACCGGTAGGACAAGGAGCCCGCCCGGATGCGTATCGCCGTCTATCTGCCGCTGCTGCTGTCCGTGATCGCGCCCCTCGGCGCCCGCCCGCTCTCCGAACGCTGCGAACCGCGCCTGGCCACCTGGCTGCTCACCGCCTCCGCGCTGATCCTGGGCGTGGCGACCGTCATCTCGCTGGGACTACTGGCGATCACCGGCCTGATAGGCGTCCCGTTCCTCGCCGGCCTCGGCCACTGGTCGGCCCGCACCGCGCAGATCAACGACCCCGCCGAACCGCCGGTCGCACTCCTTGCCGGCCTCCTGCTCGGCGGCGCACTGATGACCGCGGCGCGGATGCTGTGGCGCCGGGCCCGCTCCATCGCCTCCGCCATCTGGGACGCCGCGTGCATGCCCACGCCGGACGGGCTCGTCATCGTCGAGGACGAGGCGCCGGACGCGTACGCGCTGCCGGGGCTGCCCGGGCGGGTCGTCGTCTCCACCGGCATGCTGCGCACCCTGGACAAGGCCGAGCACGACATCCTGCTCGCCCACGAGCGCGCTCATCTCGCCGCCCACCACTACCTGTTCGTGGCCCTGGCCGGCCTGGGCGCCGCCGCCAACCCCCTCCTGCGGCCCTTTGCCACCGCCGTCACCTACACCGTGGAGCGCTGGGCCGACGAACAGGCCGCCCGCGCCACCGGTGACCGCCGCCGGGTCGCCCGCGCGGTCGGCAAGGCGGCCCTGGCCGCCCACGGCACCCCCGCCCCCCGCCTCTCCACCCTCGGCTTCCGCGGTGTCCTCGGCCGCCGGGGCCCGCTCGCCGGCGCGGGCCCGGTCCCCCGCCGGGTCGCCGCCCTCCTCGCCCCACCCCTCGCCCGCCGTCCCGGACTCGCCCTCGTCACGATGGCGTGCCTGGCCCTCACCATGGTGTCGACCGTCGCCGCCACCCACGACCTGCACGACCTCCTGGAGGTGGTCGGTATCGCCCACCACCACGGGCCGCATCACGTCGACCTGGACGGCCCGTACCACACCGCTTCCGTGCACTGAGGCTCCGACCATGACGGAAACCCGCCGGCCCTGCCCGGGCGGGCGTGCCCGGGCTCCGGGCCATGACTTCACGGCGTGGAAGAGGCCATGGCGCTTCGCAACGGGCTGATCCACCGGGTGCGCGAGTACATGGACACGGCCCGAGGCGCGCGCATGATCCTCGCCGACCAGGACGCCGACCCGACCTGAGCCGTCAAATCGCCGACGTTCCCCTCTGGCGGACGGGACCGAAGGAACGCGCGACGCGGAATCCCACGTCGTCGACCCGGAAGGTCGGGTGACTGCGGCGACGCGCGGAGGCCCGGCAGCTCCAGTGCTCGTCGAACCAGCCGCCGCCGCGCAGCACCCGCGAGCTGCGACGGCGGCCCGGGAGCCGTCTGCGACCTGTCCGACCACCTCCCCCTCGACCTCGGTCACTTCACCTCCCGCGACGAACTCTTCGCCCGCCACGGCCAGACCTTGTGCCTCCCGGCCCGCACCCTCGCGGAGCCGGTACTCGGGCGATGGGCCGCGGGAGGCCGGGCCGCTCGGGCCTCGTAGCGGCGGCCGACGCCTCTGCCTCGTAGCGGCGGCCGACGCCTCTTGTCGCATCCTTGACGCCCAAGTCATCAGAGACCCGTCAAGGCATGCTGCCTCCGGCCTCCCCGGTCTCTACCGTCAGTCGTATGGAACGCCGCAACCGCCGCAACAACGCGCGCACCGCGGTCGACGCACCCGCCCCACCCTCCGCGGAAGTCGCGCGCGACCGCCTCTGGGCCCAGGACGTACGCAGTTCGATCCGCTGCGCGGCCGTGCTCCTCGCCCTTCTCGTCCTCATCGACTGGGGAGTCGGCACCCTCTCCGCGCCGCGCGCCACCCTGTGGGCCGCGCTCGCGGTGCTGCTGTTTCTCGTGCTGTACCCCACCCGGGTCTCCGCGGGCGAGGGCTGGCTGGTCTCGCGCGGGCTGCTGCGCGCGCGGCTGGTGCGCACCGACCACCTGGTGTCGGTGCGCTGCCTCGACGGAGTCGGCCAGCGGCTCGTGCTGCGCGACACGTTCGGCGCACGCGTCGAGATCGACCCCCGCGTCCTGGTCGCCAATCCGCCGCTGTGGCGCCGCCTCGACGAGGACGCGCGCCTGTCCGCCCTGCGCTCCACGCTCTCGTGCGGGGAGACCGCGCTGCACCGCGTCTCGGAGCGGATCGACCGCGAGACGGCACTGACGGTCTTCAAGGTGTCGGGGCTGGAGTGAGCGAGAGGTAGCGCTGCCGTCACTCGGTGTGCAGGACCCGGGCGATCGTCTGCCGCGCCGCCGCACGTGCCGGTATCACCGCGCCCAGTGCGGCGATCGCCACCCCGGCCAGGGCCGGCAGGGCCAGCGAACCCGGGTGCCACACGTCCAGCATGCGGGCCGGGAAGGCGAGGTGGGCGCTGTGCTCGGTCGTCCGGACCACCACCCAGTACGCGGCGACTCCCAGCGGCAGCCCCAGGATCCCGCCGAGCAGACCGAGTCCGGCCATGGACACCACCATCATCGCCGTGACCTGCCGTGGCGTCATGCCGATGGACTTCAGCATGCCCAGGTCACGTCGCCGCTCCCAGCTGTTCAGTACGACCGTGTTGAACACACCCATCGCGGCGACCACCGTCAGCATCAGGGTCAGCACGGACGCGGAACTGATCACCGTCACCGCCCCGGCGTTGGTCGAGGTCTGCTCCTCCGGGTAGAGCCCAGGATCGGCGGCTCGAACCGCCCTCATATAGGCGCTGACATCGGCTCCTGGGCTGAGCCGCACCCAGTACTGGTTGGCCTGCGCGTCCGGTGCCAGGGCGGTCATCGTCGTCCAGTCCGCGCGCAGCCAATTCGCCGGCCCGGCCATGACCTCCCCGACCAGTGTCACGCGCTCCCGCCGACCGTCCGCCGCGCTCAGCGTGAACGAGTCACCGACGCGCAGACCATGCTTAAACAGGAACCTGCCGGAGGCCACCACCTCGCCGGGCTTCCGTGTCCACCGGCCCCTGGCCAGGTCGTCCTGGAGAACGGACCGCCCCCCGCGCGCCCCCTCCATCGACACGTTGTCGCTCTGCCCGAGCATCCGCACGCCGGCGAAACCCACGGCGGACACGTCCGCCGTGTGCGGCAGCGAGCGCAGCAGCGCCTGTGTCCCGGTGTCGCCGTGGTGCGGGACGGTCTGACCGAACCTGGCCTCCCCGCGCCAGACGACCACCTGCGTCCTGCCGGTGCCCTCGACCGCGACGCCGTAGGAGACCATGGTGGCCGACAGGCCGGTGGCGAAGGTCACCGTCGCCACCCCTAGTAGGACCGCGCAAACGGTGAGCAGCGCCCGTCCGGGCCGCGCGAAGGGCAGGCCCAGGCCCAGCGTCACCGAGCGCGGCAGCCGCACCCCGCTCAGCCACCGCTGCACCGCCGGCCGACGTCCGCCACCGGGCGCGCTGCCCGCGCTGAGCGCCCGTGCCGCGGAGAGCCGGTGCGCGCGCAGCGCCGGGATCAGCGCGGCCAGCACCACCACCGCGGGCATGCCGAGCATGGTGGTCGCGTACACCCAGGAGCCAATCGCCGGCGCGACGCTCACCGTGCCGAGGTCAGCGCCCTGGAAGACCTGGTGCAGCAGCGGCTGGGCCACCACGGCGCCCAGGGCCGTGCCGATCGCCGCGCCCGCCGTCGCGGGGACGCAGGCCATCACCAGATAGACCGCGACGACCTGAGTGGGCGTGAATCCCACGGACTTGAGCACCCCGATGTGCCGGAAGCCGGACACGACCGCACCGCTCACGACATTCCCCACGATCAGGACGGCCACCAACAGGCCGAGAATCCCGAAGGCCATGAGGAACGGCACGAAGGTGTTGGGCTCGGCCGCGACCTGCGCCTTCAACGTCAGATACGACTGGTGGGCGATCAGCGATCCGGACGGCAGGCCGGCGGTCACCGCGGCGGTGTCCACGGTGATCTGCCGGGCAGTCGCGGCCTGTTCGAACCGGTACAGCATCTGGTACGTCGTGGGGTGCAGGGCCGCGATCTGCTGCGGGGAGACCCATGCCTGCGCGGTCCCGCTCACGCCGGACGCGAGGCCGACGACGGTCATCGGCGCCAGCCCGGGCAGCTGGATCCGCTTGCCGATCGGCGAGTGCGGCCCCTCTCCCATCCCCGGCGCGTCCGGCAACGCCAGCACGATCTGATCGCGGCCGGTGGCCCAGTGCCCGGCGAAGAGGTCAAGGCGGTCGACCGGTCCACCGGGCTTCGCCCGCCCCACCACGGTCAGAGGGCCGGGCCCGATCCCGGGCATCTCGGACACCGCGTTCTGCGGCATGTCGACCACGGCTTCCGGGAACGGCCCGGCCGAGGCCCGCACGCCCGGTCGGTGCGCGGTACGTGCCAGCCGGGTGCCGGAGACCTTCGTCGCGTCGAACGTGGCGACGACGTGGGCGCCATGGGCCTGGCCGAAGCTCCGGTCGAACGGCCCGGACGCGACGTCCAGCAGCCCGAGGGCGACCACCAGGGCCATGGAGGAGACGAGGACCACTGCCCCGATCACGGCAGTCTGCAGCCGGCGGCGGCGCACGGCCGCGCGCGAGGCGCGCCACACCGCGCTCATGCCGACCGCTCCAGGGTCCGCTCCCCGGTGATCCGGCCGTCGGCCATCGTCACCAGGCGGCCGGCACAGCGCGTCGCCAGCCGCTGATCGTGCGTCACCAGCAGAAGGGTCTGGCCCAGTTCGTTGAGGTCGATGAGCAGATCCATCACCTGCTCGCCCGCGTGGCTGTCCAGCGCGCCGGTCGGCTCGTCCGCCAGCAGCAGCGCGGGGCGGTTCATCAGCGCGCGGGCCACCGCGACACGCTGGCGCTCGCCGCCGCTGAGCGCGGCGGGGTAGACGTTCCTGCGGTCGGCGATGCCGAGCTCGTCCAGCAACTCCAGCGCCCGGCGCCGGGCCTGACGGGCCGTGGTTCCGGTGAGCTGGGCGGACAGGGCGACGTTGTCGATCGCGGGCAGGTCGTCGATGAGGTTGAAGAACTGGAAGATCATGCCGATCCGGCGGCGCCGGAAGAGTGCGAGGCCGGTCTCGTTGATCCGGCCCAGGTCCTCGCCGTGTACGCGCACCGAGCCGGCGCTCGGCCGGTCGAGCCCGGCGACCATGTTGAGCAGGGTGGACTTGCCGCAGCCGGACGGGCCCATCACCGCCACCGCCTCCCCGGCCCGGATCTCCAGCGACACCCCGTCCAGGGCGACGGTGTCGCCGTACTCCTTGCGCAGGCCGCTCACCCGCACGACTTCCTGGTCGCGCACAGCGGCCGGGGCGGCCCCCGGGGCCGTGCCGTCGCTGATGTCTTCGGTGGTCATGGCAGGCACGGTAGGCGGCGGGGGCCGCCCGGGCGTCAGTCCCCGGAGGTAACCCCCGACGGTGGTCATCCTGGCGATGTACGGAGTGGACCCGAGGGTGGACGCCCGCTCGCCGGCTGCCTGGCACGATGGACGGCGTGTGGACATCGGGGACGAGCCGGTTGCTCATCGCCCTCGCGGGGGTGAGCCTGGCGGTGGCCGGGCGCGCTGTCGTGTTGCTGGCGCGGGCCCGCCGCCGCCATCGCAGGGTCCTGGAGGAGCGGGGCTGGCTGCTGGAGCGCGAGCGGGAGGCCGCCGCCCGCACGGCGGTGGCGGCCGAGCGCGCCCGCATCGCCCGCGAACTCCACGACATCGTCAGCCACAAGGTCAGCCTGATGGTCGTATCGGCGAGCGCCGCGCGCGAGGTGCTGGCGACTCTGCCGGACGAGGCGGAGAGCGCACTGCGGGCCGTCGAGGGAGCCGGACGCGACGCGATGAGGGAACTGCGCCACCTGCTGGGCCTGCTGGCGCCGTCACCCGACGGTGACGACGACGATGACCGGGCCGGGCCGTACGGCGAAGGGGACCTCTCCGGACTCGCACCGCAGCCGAGCCTGAGTCAACTGAGCACCCTCGTCGACCGGATCGCCTTCACCGGCCTCCCGGTCGAGGTGCGGATCTCCGGTGAACCGCGCCCGCTGCCGCCCGGCATCGACGTCACCGCCTACCGGATCGTCCAGGAGGCGCTGACCAACGCGCTCAAGTACGGCGACGGCGGCAACGCGGCGGTGACGGTGCGCTATGCCGACCACAGTCTGCGGGTCGAGGTGCTCAACAGCGGACCGAGCGTGCTGTCCGCCGACCGCGCGAGCACGGATGCCGGACCGGGCGCCCGCAGACGCCGGGACGACGGTACCGGGCGCGGTCTGATCGGTCTGCGCGAGCGCGTCGCCGTCTACGGCGGCCGCTTCGACGCCCGGCGCCGCATCGGCGGCGGCTACCGCGTCCGCGCCCGCATCCCCCTGGAGCGCCCGTGACCGAATCCGCCCCCGACCGCCGCGCCCCGCGCGTCCTCGTCGCCGACGACGAGGAGCTCATCCGCACCGGCTTCCGCCTCATCCTCACCTCGCGCGGCATCGACGTCATCGGCGAGGCCGCAGACGGCGTACAGGCCGTCGCGGAAGCCGAACGGCTGCGCCCGGACGTCCTTCTGATGGACATCCGGATGCCTCACCTGGACGGCCTGGAAGCCGCCAAGCGCGTCCTGCGGCTGCTCCCGCACTGCCGGGTGCTCATGCTCACCACCTTCGACCTCGACCACTACGTCTACGCGGCGCTCGCCGCCGGGGCGAGCGGATTCCTGCTCAAGGACGTCACCGCCGCCCACCTCGCCGCGGCCGTGCGACTGGTGAACACCGGCGACGCACTGCTCGCCCCTTCGATCACCCGCCGTCTGGTCGAGCGCTACGCGACCGCCCGCGATGCCGAGCAGGCCCGCACGTCGCACCGCCCCGCCACTCCGGCCGCCGCGGCCCGCACGCTCGCGGTCCACCGCGACCTCGCTCCGCTGACCCCCCGTGAACTCGAGGTGCTGGCCCTGATGGGCCGCGGCCTGTCGAACAACGAACTCGCCGAAGCCCTCACCCTCAGCGAGGCCACCGTGAAGACCCACGTCGCCCGGATCTTCGCCAAGCTCGCCCTGCGCGACCGCGCCCAGGCCGTCGTCCTCGCCTACGAGACCGGCCTGGTCGCCCCCGGCGGAGGGAGCGGGCGCCCGCAGGAGCGCGACCTCCAGGGGAGGAGCAGGCCGGAGTGAGTGTCGGGCCCCCTCCTGGCTCCTCCCCCGGCTTACCCTCCGCCCGTGTTCAATGTCACGGGGATCCTCAAGCGGCTGGTGATCGGCCGGGCCATGCGCAGCGAAGAGCTGCACGAGACGTTGCTGCCCAAGCGGCTCGCCCTGCCGATCTTCGCCTCGGACCCGCTGTCCTCGGTGGCGTACGCGACCCAGGAGATCCTGCTGGTCCTCACCCTGGGCGGCCTTGCCTACCTGCACTTCACTCCGTGGATCGCGGCCGCGGTCGTGGCCCTGTTGACGGTCGTGGTGCTGTCGTACCGCCAGGTGGTGCACGCCTACCCGAGCGGTGGCGGCTCGTACGAGGTGGTGTCGACCAACCTCGGCCCGACCGCCGGACTGGTCGTCGCCGCCTCACTCCTCGTCGACTACGTCATGACGGTGGCCGTCTCGGTCGCCTCCGGCGTCGACAACATCATCTCCGCCGTCCCACGCCTCGCCGACCACCGCGTCCTGATGGCGATCGGCTTCGTGGCGGTCCTGACGGCGATGAACCTGCGGGGCGTCCGGGAGTCGGGACGCGCCTTCGCCGCACCGACCTACCTCTTCATCAGCGGTGTGCTCGTCATGGTGGTCACGGGCCTGATCCGCTACGCCCTCGGGGACGCGCCGGTCGCCGAGAGCGCCGGATACGGGGTCACGCCGGACCCTTCGGACGCGAACCTGACGGGCCTCGCCCTGCTGATGCTGGTGCTGCGCGCGTTCTCCTCCGGCTGTACGGCGCTGACCGGGGTGGAGGCCATCTCCAACGGCGTACCGGCCTTCCGCAAGCCCAAGTCGAGAAACGCGGCCGAGACACTGACCGCGATGGGCGCCCTCGCGATCGTCATGTTCGTGGGCGTCACCGCGCTGGCGCTGATCACCAAGGTGCACATCGCGGACGACGCGTGCCGGCTGACCGGACTCACCGGCGACTGCGGCTCGTACACCCAGCGCACGGTCATCGCGCAGATCGCGGCGGCGGTCTTCGGCGGCGAGCACAGCGTCGGCTTCTACGTGATCCAGGCGGCGACCGCGCTGGTCCTGATCCTGGCGGCGAACACGGCCTTCAACGGCTTCCCCCTGCTCGCTTCCATCCTGGCCCAACACCGGTACCTTCCTCACCAGTTGCACAACCGGGGCGACCGGCTCGCCTTCTCCAACGGCATCCTGGCGCTCGCGATCGTCGCGGCTCTGCTGCTGTGGGGCTTCAAGGCGAACGTCACCAGTCTCATCCACCTCTACATCCTGGGCGTGTTCACCGCCTTCACCCTCTCCCAGCTGGGCATGGTCCGGCACTGGAACAGAGAACTGCGCGCGGAACGCGACCCGGCGCCGCGGCGCCGCCACCACACGGCCCGCGTGATCAACGCACTCGGCTCGGTCGTCACCGGCCTGGTCCTGGTGATCGTGCTGGCCACCAAGTTCACGGAGGGCGCGTGGCTCGCCGTACTCGCGGCGATCGTGCTGTGGGTGATGATGCGCGGCATCCGGCGCCACTACGACGCCACCTCCGCGGAGCTGGCGGTGACCGATCCGAAAGTCGAACTCACCCGTCCGTCAAGGGTGTTGGGGATCGTCCTGGTCTCCACCCTGCACAAGCCGACCCTCCGCGCCCTCGCCTACGCACGCGCCTTCCGCCCCGACCGGCTGGAGGCCCTGACGGTCTCCGTCGACCGTGACGAGGCGGCGGCGCTGCTCAGGCGCTGGGAGGAGTACGGCATCGAGGTCCCGCTGAAGATCATCGATTCGCCGTACCGCGAGGTGACCCGGCCGGTCGTGGAGTACGTCCGCTCGATCCGCCGCGAGAGCCCGCGGGACATCGTCGCCGTCTTCGTCCCCGAGTACGTCGTCGGACACTGGTGGGAGAACCTGCTGCACAACCAGTCGGCGCTGTGGCTGAAGAACCGGCTCCTGTTCACCCCGGGGGTCATGGTCACGAGCGTGCCGTGGCAGCTGACGTCCTCGGCCCATGCCGACCGGCCCACGGCCAGGGCGCCGGGGTCCTTCCGGCGGGGGGAACCGCAGGGGCCGGCGCCCCGGGCGGGCACCCGGCAGCGGTGACGCGCCCGCGACGGAACTCGGTTCAGCGCACCCCCGTTCAGCGCACCCCCGTTCAGCGGACCCCGGTTCAGCGGACCCCGGTTCAGCGGAACTCGGCGAGCCTCGGTCGCAGCCCCAGCAGGATCAGCGCACCCGCGCCGAGCAGCAGACCGCACGGCCACGGGAGCAGCCCGGTCGCCTCGAAGCGGCCCGCGCGGACCGCCGCCGTGAAGTGCCGCCGGTTGATGTCCGTCACCTGGTCCAGCGCCGTCATCCAGGCTCCGAAGTGGGCGTTGGACGTGCCCGGCCCCCAGCCCATGCAGAACGCGACGGCCTCGTGCTCCTTGCCCTGCGCGACCAGGGCCCGGATCCTCCGGTCGTCGCGCTGGTAGACGGCGTACGCGTCCACCGTCCGCTCCGCCGCGGCCCGTTCGCCGGGGAAGGTGAGGTTGGCGAGCTCGCGCGCGAACTCGCCGCCGAAGTGGAGGGTGCGGTGGTCGGCGCGGTACTCCTTCCAGGTCGTGGCGAGCCCGAAGTCGTACGAGTCGAGGGTCGCGCCCTTCATCCCGTACAGCTGCTGCGACTTGGCGAGGAACGCCTGCGCGTACTGCGAGCGGCGCTCGGGATCCAGCAGGTAGCGGCTCTCGTCGGCGTTCGCGTCGTAGGCGATCGCGCGGGCGCGGGAGAGGGCGACGACGGAGTCGAAGGCGTCGCGGCGGGCGCCGTACAGCCGGTCGGCTGAGGCGGAGAGCGCCTGGCTGCCGAGCAGCACGGCGAGCAGCGCGCAGACGGTGGCGGCCAGCACACCGGGGTTGAGGATCCGGTGGAAGCGGCGGGCCAGGTACCACTGGAGGACGCCGAGGGCGGCGAGCAGCAGCGCGCCGAGCGCGAAGACGGCGGCGAGCTGGGCCGAGAGCACCGAACGGGCCTGGTCGTACTGCCGGTTGAAGGCGCTGTTGTTGGAGTCCACCAGCTTCCTCGCGCTCGGCAGGAGCTGGGCCTGGAGGAGATCGGTGGCCTCGCGGTAGTCGACGAGCGCGGCCGGTCTGCCGCCGGCGCGGTCGTCGTTCTCCAGCGCGCGGCCGATCAGCTCCTGGTACTCGGCGAAGTCGTCGGTGAGCGACTCGACGGTGTGCTCGTCGGTGGCGTCGCCCTGGGCGGCGACGGCGAGCGCGCGCAGGTCGTGGCCGATCGCGCGGCGCGCGTCACCGTAGAAGCCGACCGCCTTCTCGTACGGCGTCGCCAGCCGCCCCTTGCCCCCGTCGCCGCCGGCCAGCAGGAGGTTGGCGGCCTGCGCGTCCATGTCGTTGAGGGCGAGGTTCAGGTCCGCGGCGCTGGTGGTGCGGGGTGCGTCGCGGCCCGCGACGGTGTCCCAGGTGCCGGTGGCGGCGAGGCCTGCCAGCGCGAGCAGCAGGGCGAGGGCGACGGTCAGCAGGAGGGTGACGGTCCTCAGCAGCCGCAGTCGCGCGGGCAGGGTCGCCCAGAAGCGGCGGTGCAGGGCGGTGGCGGCTCTTCGGTGTGCGAGGCGGAGAGGGGGCCTGGGACTTCGGGGCCGCCTGGCGCGTCGAGGGCGTCTCGATCGCGGCCCCCCGCGCCTGGGCCGAGGCTGGTGCCCACCCCCGGAGGGGGCGGTCGCCACGCGCGGTGGCGCTCCGACGGTCCCGGCTCGCGCCGCAGGACTGTGCGTGGTCCCGGCTCGCGCCGCAGGACTGTGCGTGGTACCGGCCGTGACAGCCACGAGCCCCTCCATCGGCACGCCACGGACGCTCGTCCGTGTCCCCCGTGCCGCGCCCAGTCTGCGACCGCTTCACGTCACGCACACCGGACCTTGATGGGCCCCTGATGTCATCCCGGACGACTTTGACGCGGCCTTGACGCCGTCGGCCGACCACACGTGCGAAAAGCAGGGCATCCTCGTCGGCGGGGGCGGACCAAGTGCCGGACCGGAGTGCCGAACCGGGGCGCCGGACCCGAACCGGGGTGCCGGACCGGGGGTTGCCACCCCTGTGACCGCACCGCCGTACCCCGATCGCCGTAATGTCCACCCGCCCTGCCGTTTCCTCCCCCATTGCCCACAATCGGATCACAATGGGCACCACGCCGGGCAGCACGTCAGGAGCACCCCGATGGCCACCACCGACCACTCTCGTACCAGCGGTACGACGGGTACGAGCCGGCTGCGCGCGTGGATGCTCGAAGGACTGTCCGACATGGGCAAGACCCCGCAGGGCCCGCACGCCCTGCCGGAGCCCGTGCACCAGGGGCAGCGCTGGTGGCGGGTGATGTGCCTGACCGGCGTCGACTACTTCTCGACACTGGGCTACCAGCCCGGCATCGCGGCCCTGGCCGCCGGACTCCTCTCGCCCGTCGCGACCATCGTGCTCGTCATCGTCACCCTGGCGGGCGCACTGCCCGTCTACCGGCGGGTGGCCGAGGAGAGCCCGCGCGGCGAGGGCTCGATCGCGATGCTGGAGCGGCTGCTCTCGTTCTGGCAGGGCAAGCTGTTCGTGCTGACCCTGCTGGGCTTCGCCGCCACCGACTTCCTGATCACCATCACCCTGTCGGCGGCCGACGCCTCCACCCACCTGGTCGAGAACCCCCACCTCACCAGCACACTGCACGACAAGCAGATGCTGATCACCCTCATCCTGGTGGCGCTCCTCGGCGCGGTGTTCCTCAAGGGCTTCCTGGAGGCGATCGGCGTCGCCGTCGTCCTGGTGGGGATCTATCTCGCGCTCAACGCCGTGGTCGTGGTCGTGGGCCTGTGGCACGTGGCGACGGCCGAGCATGTGATCACCGACTGGACCAGCGCCCTGACCACCGCGCACGGAAACGTTTTCGCGATGGTCGGGGTCGCCCTCCTGGTCTTCCCCAAACTGGCCCTCGGCCTCTCCGGCTTCGAGACCGGCGTGGCCGTCATGCCGCACGTCCAGGGCGACGCCACCGACACCGACGAGAAGCCGGCCGGCCGCATCCGAGACACCAAGAAGCTGCTGACCACCGCCGCCGTGATCATGAGCGTCTTCCTCATCCTCACCAGCTTCATCACCACGCTCCTCATCCCGGAGCAGGAGTTCAAGTCCGGCGGCCAGGCCAACGGCCGCGCCCTCGCCTATCTCGCGCACGAGTACCTCGGCGGCGCCTTCGGCACCGTCTACGACGTGTCGACCATCGCCATCCTGTGGTTCGCGGGCGCCTCCGCCATGGCCGGACTGCTCAACCTCATGCCCCGCTACCTCCCCCGCTACGGCATGGCCCCGCACTGGGCACGCGCCGTCCGCCCCATGGTGATCGTCTTCATCCTGGTGGCGTTCCTGGTCACCTGGATCTTCGACGCGAACGTCGACGCGCAGGGCGGCGCCTACGCCACCGGTGTCCTCGTCCTCATCAGCTCCGCCGCGATCGCCGTGACCATCGCCGCGCGCAAGGCCGGCCAGCGCAACTGGACCATCGCCTTCGCCGTCATCTCCGCGGTCTTCCTCTACACGACCGTCGTGAACGTCATCGAACGCCCCGACGGCGTCAAGATCGGTGCCTGCTTCATCGCCGGCATCATCCTCGTCTCGCTGCTCTCCCGGCTGGCCCGCGCCTTCGAACTGCGGGTGACCAGCGTGAGCCTGGACGACATGGCGGAACGGTTCGTACGGGACATAGCCAGCCGCCGCATCCGGTTCATCGCCAACGAACCCGACAACCGCGACAAGGCCGAGTACCGCGAGAAGATCGAACAGATCCGCGCCGACAACGACCTCCCGGCCCAGGAGGACTTCGTCTTCGTCGAGGTCACCGTCCTGGACCCCTCGGAGTTCGAGGCGGGCCTGACCGTACGCGGCGAGGTGCTCCACGGCCGCTACCGCGTCCTGACCCTGGAGTCCTCCTCCGTCCCCAACGCCCTGGCCGCCCTCCTCCTGCACGTCCGCGACCGCACCGGCTGCACCCCGCACATCTACTTCGAGTGGACCGAGGGCAACCCCTTCACCAACTTCCTGCGCTTCTTCCTCTTCGGCCAGGGCGAGGTCGCCCCCGTCACCCGAGAGGTCCTGCGCGAGGCCGAACCCGACCGCGCCCGCCGACCGCGCGTGCACGTCGGTTAGCCACGGTGACGTGACCCCGCTCGCTCGCCCGTCCGTCAGTCAGTCCGTCAGTCCTCTTCCGTCGGGTAGTCCGCGCTCACCGTGAACCCGATGACCGCGCCTCCCCCCTCCCGCCGGAAGGCGAACGGCGCTCCGCCGTGGGCGGTGGCCACCTCGCGGACGATGGACAGACCGAGCCCGGAACCGGGCAGGCTGCGGGCGTCGGCGGCGCGGTAGAAACGGTCGAAGACGCGGACGAGATCGCCCTCGACCACGCCCGGACCCCGGTCGAGGACCTCGATCCGGACGCTGCCCGGAAGACCGCCGCCCGCCCCGACGCCGGGGCGCACCGGACCGGTGACCGCGATCTCGATCGGCGCCTTGCCCTCGCGGTCGAACTTGGCCGCGTTCTCCACCAGGTTGGATATCGCCCGCTGGAGCGCCGTGGGACGGCCGTCGACCGTCGTGTCACCGCCCACCCTGATGAGGATGTCCCGCCCGGTGCGGCGCCGCGAGGCGACCGCCACGTCCTCGGCGAGATCGGCCAGGTCGATCCGCTGCACGGGCTCGGTGTCGGACCGCCCGGCCGCGAGCGCCACCAGCTCGTTGACGAGGTCGGTCAGCTCACGGGACTCCTGCGCCAGGTCGGCGACCAGCTCCTCGCGGGCGTCGGGCGGCAGCTCGTCGATGCGGCGCAGCATGGAGATGTTCGTACGCAGCGAGGTCAGCGGCGTACGGAGTTCATGGCCCGCGTCCTGGACCAGCCGGCGCTGGTCCTCCTCGGACTGGGCGAGCCGGCCGAGCATCCGGTCGAAGGAGCGGCCGAGGCGGGCCACCTCGTCGTACCCGGCCACCGGCACCTGGATGCCGAGCCGCCCGGTGCGCGCCACGTCCTCCGCGGCCCCGGCCAGCCGCACCAGCCGCCGGGTGATGCGCCGGGCCAGCCACCAGCCGAACAGCCCCGACGCGATCACCACCGCCCCCACCAGCAGCACGGTCCGCTGCTGCAGCTCCCGCAGCAGATCCTCCGTGTCGCTGAACTGCTGGGCCACCTGCACCGCGCCCCGCCCGCCGCCGAGCGCGACGGTCGCCACCCGGTAGCGGTCGCCTGCGACGTCGACCTCCCCGTGCTCCACCCACTTGCCCGCGGTGGCGGACGCGGCTGTCCGCCGGTCGGTGGCGGTCACGGGCAGCGCGGGGTTCCCGCGGTCGGATATCACCCCACCGCGCCCGAGCACCTGCACATCCGTACGGGCAGGCCGGATGATGTCGTCCAGGGGCCCGTCGTGATCGGGGTCGGACGACGAGAAATCACCCGGGTCCAACGCCGTCTCGCGCACCTGGACCCGCAGATCCTGCACGACCCCGGAGAAGACGGTCTGCTGGTCCACCCGCACCAGCCGGGCGGCGGCGTCGTAACTCAGGAACCCGACGAGGACGGTGACCGCGGCGGCCACGGCGGCGAAGGACAGGGTGAAGGTGGCCCGCAGGGAGGACACCCGCCGGGGCCGCAGCCCCGTGAGCCATCGGGGGGGCACTCAGTCCTCCCTCAGCACATACCCCACGCCCCGGACGGTGTGGATCAGCGCCGGCGCTCCCGGCTCGTCGAGCTTGCGCCGCAGATACCCCACGTACACGGCGAGGTTCTTGGAACCGGGACCGAAGTCGTAGCCCCAGATGCGGTCGTAGATCGTGGCGTGGTCAAGGACGATGCCCGCGTTGCGGACGAGCAGTTCGAGCAGTTCGAACTCGGTCCGGGTGAGCTCCAGCTCGCGCTGCCCGCGCCAGGCACGGCGCGCCTGGATGTCCATGCGCAGCCCGGCCGCGGAGATCTGCCCCGACGCCTCCTTCGACGCGGACGCGGACACGGACACGGACGGCGACGGTACGTCGGCGGGGGTGCCGTTCACCGGACCGGTCCGGCGGAGCAGGGCCCGCAGCCGGGCGAAGACCTCCTCCACGTCGAACGGCTTGACCACGTAGTCGTCGGCCCCGGCGTCCAGGCCCGCGATGCGGTCGGCCGTCTCGACCAGTGCGGTGAGCATCAGGATCGGCGTACGGTCCCCCTCCGCGCGCAGCACCCGGCACACCTGCAACCCGTCGATACCGGGCATCATCACGTCCAGGACGAGGACGTCCGGTGGCGTGCGGTGGGCCTGGGCCAGCGCCTCTACGCCGTCGGCGACGGCCGTCACCGCGTAGCCCTCCAGCGTCAGTGCCCTTTCCAGGGCATGGCGGATGGCACGGTCGTCCTCGGCGAGCAGCACATTCTGGGGCACCCCACCAGTCTGCCAAGCCCCTGGCCGGGTACCACCTGGTGGGCGGTGGTGAGGGTGGGCTTCTTACCGGCCTCTCACCCCTCCTCCCGCGCGCCCCTTACCTCGCCCGGCCAGTCTGTCCCGTATGTCAGGACGGGCCGACCCGCGAATCCCCCGGTAGGGGTCCGGCCCGTGCGGAGGGGGTGGGCCGGAAGCGCACGACGGTGGCGGCCCACCCCCTCTTCCGGCCTTCACGGCCTTCTCCCCCTACGGCCGCAGCGCGGCGAGCTGCTGCTCGAAGGGGATGACGGTGAACCTGTCGGCCGAGGCGATGGCCCCGTCGAGAGCGCGCGGCGCGATGGCGGCGGCGGTGTCGGTGTCCACGGCCACCGACGCGTCCGCCCTTTCCGCCGCATCTGCCGTGTCCGCCACATCGGCCCTTCGCACAGCCCCGGCCCCAGAGCCCAGGCCTTCCATGAGCCTCCCCAGTTCGCCCGCCGCGCGGTCGATCCGCTCGGCGAGGCCTTCCGCACCCCAGTCCTCCGAGGCCGCGTAGACCGCGGTCGGTACGACCACGGCGCGCAGGTAGGCGAAGAGGGGACGCAGGGCGTGTTCGAGGACGAGGGAGTGCCGGGCTGAGCCGCCGGTCGCGGCGATCAGGACCGGCTTGCCGGTGAGCGCGTCCTGGTCCAGTACGTCGAAGAACGACTTGAACAGGCCGCTGTAGGAGGCGGAGAACACCGGTGTGACCACGATCAGCCCGTCCGCCTCCGTCACCGCCTCCAGGGCCGCGGACAGGGCCCGCCCGGGAAAGCCGCTGGTGAAGTTGTGGGCGATCTCCACGGCCAGGTCTCGCAGTTCGACGACCTGGACGTCGACGGACGTGTACTGGCCGGTGGCGGCGGCCAGCCGGTCGGCCAGCAGCCGGGTCGACGAGGGGACGCTCAGCCCCGCCGAGACGACGACGAGCTTCATGCGACGCTCACCTCCTGAGCCTTGAGCAGGGACTGGTGGGTCGGCGCGTCCGGCACATCCGCCGGGCGCCCCTTGGCGAACTCCTCGCGCAGCACCGGCACGACCTCCTCGCCGAGCAGGTCGAGCTGCTCGAGCACCGTCTTCAGCGGCAGCCCGGCGTGGTCCACCAGGAACAGCTGACGCTGGTAGTCACCGGCGTAGTCGCGGAAGGCCAGGGTCTTCTCGATGACCTCCTGCGGGGAGCCGACGGTCAGCGGGGTCTGGTCGGTGAACTCCTCCAGGGAGGGCCCGTGCCCGTAGACCGGCGCGTTGTCGAAGTACGGCCGGAACTCGCGCACGGCGTCCTGGGAATTCTTCCGCATGAACACCTGCCCGCCGAGACCGACGATCGCCTGCTCGGGCGTGCCGTGCCCGTAGTGCGCGTACCGCTCCCGGTACAGCTCGACCATCTGCTTGGTGTGGTCGGCCGGCCAGAAGATGTTGTTGTGGAAGAAGCCGTCGCCGTAGTACGCGGCCTGCTCGGCTATCTCCGGCGACCGGATCGAGCCGTGCCACACGAACGGCGGTACCCCGTCCAGCGGACGCGGCGTCGAGGTGAACGACTGCAGCGGCGTGCGGAACTTGCCCTCCCACGTCACCACGTCCTCGCGCCACAGCCGGCGCAGCAGCGCGTAGTTCTCCACCGCCAGGTTGATGCCCTGTCGGATGTCCTGACCGAACCAGGGATACACCGGTCCGGTGTTCCCCCGCCCCATCATCAGATCCACCCGCCCGTCGGCCAGGTGCTGCAGCATCGCGAAGTCCTCCGCGATCTTCACGGGGTCGTTGGTGGTGATCAGCGTGGTGGACGTCGACAGGATCAGCCGCTCGGTCCGCGCCGCGACATAGCCGAGCATCGTGGTCGGCGACGACGGTACGAACGGCGGGTTGTGGTGCTCACCCGTCGCGAACACGTCCAGGCCCACCTCCTCCGCCTTCTGCGCGATCGCGACCATGGCCTTGATCCTCTCGGCCTCGGTCGGCGTACGGCCGGTCGTCGGGTCCGGTGTGACATCGCCGACGCTGAAGATCCCGAACTGCATGGTCGCTCACCCTCCAGGTTGTTTACGATTCAACTATACCCTCAAACGATCCACCCCACCTCGCTATTCCGCGCACCATCCACCTCCCGGCCCCTCGCCCCGACCCCGACTGTCAGTGCCCCGTCCTACGATCCCGTCATGGCCGCCCCACGCCGTGACACCCGAGGCATCGTCGACGCCGCGGAGCTCTTCGCGCGCGTCCACTTCCGCCGCCGCGAACCGGCCGAGCCGCTCCGCCCCTACCTGGAGCACTACTGGCTGATCGACTGGGACCTGCCCGAGCCGTACGCCTCCCACGTGGTCCCGCACCCGTCCGTGAACATCGTCTTCCAGAGGTACGCGGGTCAGGACCCCCTCGGCCTCGGCGAGGTGGCCGGCATCGGCCTCGACCTGTTCACACAGAAACTGGAGGGCCGGGGACGGGTGTGCGGGATCCAGTTCCGCCCGGGGGGCTTCCGCCCCTTCGCGCCGGGACGGGCCCTGACGTCACTCACGGGCGAGCGAATCCCACTCCACACGGTGTTTCCCTCGGTGGACGCCGCCACGGTCCCCTCCGTCCTCAACCCCGCCGAGGAGGACGCACGCGTGGCCGCGCTCGACGCGTTCCTCCTGGGTCTCGGTCCGCGCCCGGATCCCCAGGCCGACCTCGCCATGGCCCTGGTGGACCGCATCCGGGGCGACCGCACCATCCGGCACGTCGGCGACTTCGCGCGCGCCGAGGGGATGACCGTAAGGGCCCTGCAACGCCTCTTCGCCGCGTACGTCGGCGTCGGCCCGAAGTGGATCATCCTGCGCTACCGGATCCATGAGGCCCTGTCCCGCGCGGAGGCCGCCGGACCGGTCGACTGGGCCGCCCTCGCCGCCGACCTCGGCTACGCCGACCAGGCCCACCTCGTCCGCGACTTCACAGCGACGGTAGGAGTACCCCCCACCACCTACGCAACCACCACCCACTGACCCGACTCCGGCTGCGGGCGGGCGGGCGGGCGGGCGGGCGGGCGGGCGGGGGATGATCGCGCAGTTCCCGCGCCCCAAGGCGGAGCTTCGCCCCGCACACCCCGCCCGCTCCACTCGCTTGGCCGCCGGCGGTGGGGGCCGATCGCGCAGTTCCCCGCGTCCCCAAAGGCCTTCAGGGCCGTTTGGCGTTTGAGGACGAGGCCGTCAGGCCGATGGGGCGCCGGAGCGCAGCCCCGCGATCGGCCCCCACCGGCCCGCAGCCGACGAACCCACCCGGGGGTCTGGGGGCACAGCCCCCAGGAACGGGATGGGACGGGTAGGGGCGGCGGGGGCGAAACCCTCTTGCGTGGGAGCCGCTCTCTGCGGGAGATTTATCTGCGTGACGCAGATACTGCATAGCGCAAACGAAAACACGCCCTCCAGGACCCGCTGGGCCATCCTCGGAGTGGTCCTCGCCGCCGACGTCCTGGACCTCCTCGACGGCACCCTCACCACCATCGCCGCCCCCACCATCACCAAGGACCTCGGCGGCGGAGCCGACCTCATCCAGTGGCTCGGCGCCTCCTACGCCCTCTCCCTCGGCGTACTCCTCGTCCTCGGCGGCCGACTCGGCGACAAGTACGGCCACCGCCGCCTCTTCCTCACCGGCCTCACCGGCTTCACCACCGCCTCGATCGCCTGCGGCCTCGCCCCCACCCCCACCACCCTCGTCATCGCCCGCCTGACCCAGGGTGCCTCCGCCGCCCTCGTCGTCCCGCAGGGCTTCGGCATCCTCGGCGCCACCTGGCCCAGAGACCAGATCGGCAAGGCCTACAGCCTCTTCGGCCCCGTCATGGGCCTCTCGGCCGTCGCCGGCCCCATCCTCGGCGGGTTCCTCATCGACACCGACCTCGCCGGCCTCGGCTGGCGCTCGATGTATCTCATCAACCTCGTCCTCGGCACCGCCGCCCTCCTCGCCGCCGCCCGCCTCCTCCCCCACGACCCCGGCGACCGCGCGATCACCGTCGACATCCCCGGCGCAACCCTCCTCGCCGCCACGATGCTCGCCCTGCTCTCCGCCCTCATCCAGGGCGCGGCCCACGGCTGGACCCCCACCGGCACCGCGCTCACCGCCGTCGGCCTGACCCTCTTCGCCGCCTTCTGCCACCGCCAGCGCACCGCGACGAACCCCCTGATCCAGCCCTCACTCCTCCACAACCGGGGCTTCACCTCGGGACTCGTCCTCGGCGTCGTCTTCTTCGCCGCGGTCGCGGGCCTCCTCTACGTCGTGTCCCTCTTCCTCCAACAGGGCCTCGGCCGCTCCCCCACGGGCGCCGCGCTCGGCCTGATCCCCCTGTCCGCCGGAATCGTCGTCGCCTCGATCGCCTGCTACCGGCTCATCGACAGGCTGGGACGCCGTCTGGTCCTCCTCGGCCTGGTGATCACCCTCGCGGGGACCGGCCTTCTGCTCGCCCTCGTGGCGACTTCCGGTACGGACACCGGAGGCTGGGCCCTGGTCCCGCCCCTGCTGGTCGTCGGCCTCGGCATGGGCACGTGCTTCGGTTCGCTCTACGACGTGACCGTCGGCGACATCGCTCCCGCCGAGGCGGGCAGCGCCGGCGGCTCGCTCGGCGCGGTCCAGCAGCTCGCGAACGCACTCGGGGCCGCCGCCGTCACCAGCGTCTACTTCAGGACCGGCGGCGGTGAGGCCCACGCCACCGCCGTGAGCCTCACCGTGGTCGCCGCGGTCACCCTCCTGTGCGTCCCCCTCGTACGCCTACTGCCGCTCAAGGCACAGGAAGACCGGCACTGAGAACCCACCACAACCCACGAGAACTCCCAGGAACTCCCGGGCACCCCGCGGACTCAAGGGATCAGGACCAGCCGCCCCCGCAGCCCGCCCTCGGCCAGCCGCGCGTGCGCCTTCCCCGCCTCCTCCAGCCCGTACGTGTCGGCGACCCGGGTCGTGAGCACCCCCTCGTCGACGAGCGCCACCAGCTCCGCGAGACGCGCCCCGTCGGCGCTCACCTCCACCGAGTCCGTCCGCACCCCCCGTACGGATGCCGGATGCGCCCCCGGGATGACACCCACGAACACCCCTCCGTCCCGCACCCACTCCAACGCCGCCGCGCCGAGAATCGCCGCGTCCAGCACCCCGTCCACGCCGCCCGGCGCGAAATGGGCCGCCCCCAGCGACCGTACGAGCTCCTCGTCGCTCTCGCGGGCCACCGCCGTCACCACGAGACCCCGGTGGGCGGCGAGTTGGACGGCGTATCCGCCGACCGCCCCCGCCGCACCCGTCACCGCCAGGCTCTGCCCGGGCTCCAGGGCCAGCAGGTCCAGGGCCTGGGCGGCGGTCAGGGCGTTGAGGGGCAGGGTGGCCGCGTGGACGGGGTCCGCCGAGCCCGGCGCCCCGGCCACCGCATCCGCGTCCACGACCACGTAGTCGGCGTGCGTGCCAAGGGACTTGACCGGGCCGTACGACAGCGCCACCACCTCGTCGCCGACCCTCCACCCCGCGTCCGCGCCCGCCGCGTCCACCGTCCCGGCGACGTCCCAGCCCAGTCCGAGCCGCCGCCCCGCGCCCCCGAAGCCGCCCGCGCGCACCCCGGCGTCGACCGGATTGAGCGCGGCGGCCGCGACCTTGATCCGTATCTGCCGGGCCCCCGGCTCCGGGGGCGCGGGAGCGTTACGACGACGACGGCGACGGCAACGCCTCGTCAGAAGGCTCCGGACGGTCCTCGTCGGACTCCTGAAGGTCCCCGTCCCGCAGGCGGGCGATCTGCTCCGCGCTCAGGTCCACCGTGCGGCGCATGTGCCCGATGATCAGGGCGAGTTCGTCGTCCGCCAGCTCGTCGAAGAGCGCGTACCAGCCGCCGCCCAGCCGGTCCCACACCCGCCCGAACTCGGCGACCTTCTCCGGCACGGTCGCCACCAGCACCCGTCGCCGGTCGACGGCGTCCCGCTGCCGTACGACATAGCCCGCCTTCTCCAGCCGGTCCACCAGCCGCGTCGCCGAACCGGTCGTCAGACCGGTCAGCTCCGCGATCCGGCCGGTCGTCACCGGTCCGCCCTCCAGGCTGAGCAGGTTCACGCACTGCATGTCCGTGGGGTGCAGCTTCAGACGGTCGGCGAGGGCCTGGTTGAAGAGCGCGTACGAGGCCATGTAGCGGCGCGAGACGGTGGACAGCTCGTCGAGCAGCCGCGCACGCGCGTTCCCGGACATGGCACGCCCCTTCGTCTGCCCCTACTGCCTGTTTCTGCCGCTTCACCCGCGTCAGACAAAGATCGTACGTGCAACCAGCGAAACCACCTGGGGGACCGGACAGATCCTGGAGTACGGGGAACCGGACAGGTCCTAGAACACGTACGAGTCGCCGGTGTCCAGCGCCAGCACCCGCTGCTGGTCGTTGCCGTGATTGCGGTCGACCGCACCGCCGCCCCACACCGTGTCGATCTCCAGCGTCACCTCCGACGGCTCCCCCAGCAGCCGTACCTTCAGCCGGATCGGGTCCCCCGGCCAGTCCGCCGCAAGCGGCCCCGTACGGCACACCACCACCCGTTCGCCCGAACGCGCGCAGTCGCCCGGCAGCCTCTGCACATCCGCGAGCGGGGCCGACCAGCGCAGCCGGACCGTCGCGTCCTCGACGGCGCTCGGGCCGTGGTTCTGCGGAGTCAGCCGCACGTCGACGAGCCCCGCCGCCATGGCCACCGAGCCGTGATAGGCGAGATCGGCCTCGGGAGCGAGGGCGCCGACGGACGACGCCCCACCCAGCGTCAGGGCCGCCCCCACACCCACCACACCCACGCCCCGCACCCACGCACCGATCCCCGTCCCCCATCGCACCCGCATCTCCATCATCCGCATGACGTCGCTTCCTTCGCTCGGGCCCCGCACACACTCACGCTCACGTGATCACCCGATGTATGCCACCCCTGACCGTCGACAGGCGCCGTCCATCAGGTGACGGAAGCGGCGCATGCGGCCCGTGCGAGAGTGACGGCATGCTGATCGTCCGCTCCGTCGCCCTCTTCGTCATCGCCGCGCTCTTCGAGATCGGCGGCGCCTGGCTGGTCTGGCAGGGCGTGCGCGAACACCGCGGCTGGCTGTGGATCGGCGCGGGCGTCATGGCGCTCGGCGTCTACGGCTTCGTGGCGACACTCCAGCCGGACGCCGAGTTCGGCCGCATCCTCGCCGCGTACGGCGGGATCTTCGTTGCCGGCTCCATCGCCTGGGGCATGGTCGCGGACGGCTACCGCCCCGACCGCTGGGACGTGACCGGCGCCCTCATCTGCCTCGCCGGAATGGCCGTGATCATGTACGCGCCGCGCGGCGGCAACTGAGCCCACGGCCCCGCGGGCGCCGACCGCCTGCCTATCCTGACGAGGACAGACACGTACGTCCGTGGCCACGCACCCCCCGTGTGCGCGCACGCCGTACGCCTCAAACGTCCTAGGAGCAGCCCATGACGTCCGCCGTGCCCTCCGCCTCCTCCCGCATCGCCGTCGTCACCGGCGCGAGCAGCGGCATCGGCGCGGCGACGGCCCGGCAGCTCGCCGCGGCCGGCTACCGCGTCGTACTGACCGCCCGGCGCAAGGACCGCATCGAGGCGCTGGCCGAGGAGATCAACGCGACGGGCCACCAGGCGACCGCGTACGCGCTGGACGTCACGGACCGCGCGGCGGTCGACGAGTTCGCCGGCGCCTTCAAGACGATCGGTGTCCTGGTCAACAACGCGGGCGGCGCGCTGGGCGCCGACCCGGTCGCGACCGGCGACCCGGCCGAGTGGCGCCAGATGTACGAGACGAACGTCATCGGCACCCTGAACATCACCCAGGCCCTGCTCCCGGCTCTCACCGCGAGCGGCGACGGCACGGTCGTCGTGCTGTCGTCGACGGCGGGGCACGGCACGTACGAGGGCGGCGCCGGCTATGTCGCCGCCAAGCACGCCGAACACGTCCTCGCCGAGACCCTCCGCCTGGAGATCGTCGGAACGCCGGTCCGGGTCATCGAGATCGCGCCCGGCATGGTCAAGACGGACGAGTTCGCGCTGACCCGCTTCGGCGGCGACACGGAGAAGGCGGCCAAGGTCTACGCGGGCGTGGCCGAGCCGCTGACCGCCGACGACGTCGCCGACACCATCACCTGGGCCGTCACCCGCCCCAGCCACGTCAACATCGACCTCCTCGTCGTACGACCCCGCGCCCAGGCGTCGAACACCAAGGTCCACCGGGAACTGTGATGCCGGACGGGATGCAGGACGAGGCGTCGGGCGAGATCTCGGGCGAAGCGCCGGTCGCATCCTCCGTGGAGCGCCGCCACCTGGCCGCGGAGAAGAAGAACCAGCGCTACGTCTGGTGGTACCTCGCGTACTTCCTCTTCGGCATCCACATCGTGGCCTTCGTCATGATCTACGCGGTGACCCACGCGAAGTGATCGAGGCAGCCGTACGTCCGCCGTACGCTGCCGCGTTGTGAACGGACACGATGTGAACAGACACATACCCTTCGCCCGCCTGCACAACTTCCGCGACCTGGGCGGATACACCACCGCGGACGGCCGTACGGTCCGCCGGTCCCGCCTGTACCGCGCGGACTCGCTCGGCAAACTGACCCCCGGGACGCAGGACTGGGATCTCTTCCTCTCCCTCGGCATCCGCACGGTCGTGGACCTCCGCTACCCGTGGGAGATCGACGCGAAGGGCCGCGTCCCCGAGCACCCCTCCCTCGCGTACCACAACCAGAGCATCGAGCACCGCCCGTACGACCAGGCGGCACTGCCCCCTTCCGTCGCCCCCGGCCCCTACCTGGCGGCCCGCTACGCGGAGGTCGCCGAGGACGGCACCAAGGAAATCCGCGAGACGCTGCGCCTCGTCGCACAGGCCGCCGAGTCGGACACACCCCTCGTCTTCCACTGCGCCTCGGGCAAGGACCGCACGGGCCTGGTGGCGGCCCTGGTCCTGTCCCTCCTGGGCGTCCCCGAGCAGACGATCACCGACGACTTCACCCTCACGGAACGTGCCACGCCGCTCCTGGTGGCGGACTGGCGCGCCAACAACCCCGACCGCGAACTGATGTGGCCGGCCTACGGCACGGCACCCGTCGAGATCATGACCAGGTTTCTGTCGGACCTGAGGTCCCGCTACGGCTCCGTCCAGTCCTACGTCACACAGAACCTGGGCCTGGACACCACCTTCACCGCGGCCCTCCGCGCGACCCTCCTCGAACCGGCCTCTCCTGACTCCTCGAAACCAGGAGCGAACTCAACCAACTCGGCCTGCCCTACGGCCGCAAGTCCACCCGACTGAGCGACTCACGTTGGGGCGCCGCGCACCGCTGTGCGTCGCGCCCCAACGCTGTAGCTAGCCCTTCACGCAGACAAGCTGCTTCAGCTTCGCCACGACCTCCACGAGGTCGCTCTGCTGCTCGATGACCTGCTCGATCGGCTTGTACGCACCCGGGATCTCGTCCACGACGCCGGAGTCCTTACGGCACTCGACGCCCTGCGTCTGCTCCTCCAGGTCCCGCGTCGAGAAGCGGCGCTTCGCCGCGTTGCGGCTCATGCGCCGACCCGCGCCGTGCGACGCCGAGTTGAAGGCCTTCTCGTTGCCGAGTCCCTTCACGATGTACGAACCCGTGCCCATCGAGCCCGGAATGATTCCGTACTCGCCGGAGCCCGCGCGGATCGCGCCCTTGCGGGTGACCAGCAGGTCCATTCCGTCGTACCGCTCTTCGGCGACGTAGTTGTGATGCGCGCTGATCTCCTGCTCGAAGGTCGGCTTCGCCTTCTTGAACTCCTTGCGGACCACGTCCTTCAGGAGCGCCATCATCAGGGTGCGGTTGTGCTTCGCGTACTCCTGCGCCCAGAACAGGTCGTTGCGGTACGCGGCCATCTGCGGGGTGTCCGCGACGAAGACCGCGAGGTCACGGTCGACCAGCCCCTGGTTGTGCGGGAGCCTCTGGGCGACGCCGATGTGGTACTCGGCCAGTTCCTTGCCGATGTTGCGCGAACCGGAGTGCAGCATCAGCCAGACGGAACCGGTCGTATCTGTGCAGATTTCGATGAAATGATTGCCCGATCCGAGCGTACCCATCTGCTTGGTCGCACGCTCCTCACGGAACTTGACCGCCTCCGCAACCCCGTCGAACCGCCTCCAGAAGTCGTCCCACCCGCTGGTCGCCAGCCCATGGAAGCCGCCCGGCTCGACCGGGGAGTCGTGCATCCCCCGTCCCACCGGAATCGCCTCCTCGATCTTCGACCGGAGCCGCGAAAGATCCCCCGGCAGATCATTGGCCGTGAGCGACGTCCTGACCGCGGACATCCCGCACCCGATGTCGACCCCCACCGCCGCCGGACACACCGCGTCGCGCATGGCGATGACCGACCCGACCGTCGCGCCCTTGCCGTAGTGGACGTCCGGCATGACGGCGAGCCCCTTGATCCACGGGAGCGTGGCCACGTTCTGGAGCTGGCGCAGGGCCACGTCCTCGACCGACGCCGGGTCCGTCCACATGCGGATGGGCACCTTGGCGCCCGGTATCTCTACGTACGACATAACATCCTCATTCCCCCGACAAACGACAAAAGTCATAGAACGCAAAACCTGCGCCAAGGTCGACGTATGGGACAACGGACCGGCGTCCACGGCTGTGCGTGCGATACACATTGTCTGCAGGGGCCGCCCCCGCGCGGCAACCGAATAACCACAGGACAGCACCACAGAGCTCCCGGCCACAGGCCCTGGGAGCCGTCGAGAGGAGCCCGACCGTGCAGCGGAAGGCGTACGTCCCCGGCATCGCCGCGCTCCTCGCGGCCCTGCTGGCCGGCTGCACCGGAGGTTCGGCAAAGAACGGCGCGGCGGCCGACCCCAAGCCGGGCGACATCAGCGCGAACACCCCGGCCGCCCAGCCGGGCAAGTACCGCACGCTCCCGGAGGCCTGCGCCGCGGTGAGTCACGACAGCCTCGACTCCCTGCTGCCCGGCATCAAGCAGATCACCGACCAGGACCAGCGCGACAAGGCGTACGAGGGCCAGGCCACCCTCACCTACGACACCGACCGCCGCGTCGGCTGCGGCTGGAAGGTGGACTCCACGGACGCCACCGACCATCTCAACGTCGACTTCGAGCGCGTGGTCTCCTACGACAACGCGGTGAGCGACGACTCCCGCGCCCAGGACATCTACGCGACCGAGGAGACCGCGGCGAACCTCCCCGAGCCCTCCGCTTCGGCCACGCCGTCCGACACCGGTTCCGCCAGCGCCACCCCCTCGGCAACCCCCTCCGCGCCCGCCCCCTCCGCGCCCGCCTCCTCGGCCACCTCCTCCGCCTCCGCCTCCGCCTCGACCTCCGCCGGCGCGAGCGAGACCCCCGCCGACCTCCAGCCCCGCAAGCTCAGCGGCCTCGGCGACGAGGCGTTCCTCAACGACAAACTCAACTCCGCGTCTTCGACGGCTCAGCAGCGCACCGTGACTGTGGTGTTCCGCACGTCCAACGTGATCGTGAGGATCGAGTACGCCGAGCAGCCGACCGCTTCCACCGGCACCCCGGACAGCAAAGAAATGCAGGACAAGGCCCGGAATCTGGCGCAGAAGCTCGTCGACCGGTTCAACGGCTAGCGGGTCCGCCGGGGCGCGGGGGCACCCCACGCGAACCCCTCGAACAGGAAACGCATCGCCGCCTCACCGCGTACCGTGGCCCCTCGGACCCGACCGGTCGCACCTGCCATGTGCGGTCGCACCACGAGCGCCACGAGTGAAGGAACCATGCACCGACCAGCACAGCGAGTAGGCCGAGCCCCGCGACTCACCCGCATCCTTGTCAGCGCAGCCGCCGTCCCGGTGGTACTCACCGCCGCCGGTTGTTCCTCGGACTCCGGCTCCGGCTCGGGATCGGGCTCGAGCGCCGACAACGCCGCCCAGAAGGGGACCGCCGCGACCTCGTCCGCGTCCCCGAGCACCTCCGCGGACGCCGTCAAGCCGGCCGCGTACGCGACACTACCGGCCCCTTGCTCGGTGTTCTCGAAGAACACACTGGGCGAACTCGTCCCGAAGGGCGTGAAGTCCGCCAAGTCGGGCAAGTCGGACGACGCGAAGGACCGCAGCAGCTGCTCCTGGAACAGCCTCGACAACAAGGGCGTCAAGGGTTCCCAGTTCCGCTGGCTGAACGTCTCCCTGCTGCGTTTCGACTCGGACGCGACCCGCGGCGAGGGCAACCAGCTCGCGCAGACCTACTACGACAAGCAGGTCAAGGACGCGCAGACGGTGACCGGCGCGACGGGCGCCCGGTCGGAGCCGGTCTCCGGGATCGGGGACGCGTCGACGGCGGTGCGCTACGGCCTGAAGAAGAAGGAAGGCTCCTTCAAGCAGCAGACGGTCGTGACGCGCGTCGAGAACGTCGTCATCACGCTCGACTACAACGGCGCCGGTCTCGCCGGCGACAAGGCCCCCAGCGCGGACGACCTGACGAAGGCCGCGGAGAAGGCCGCCAAGGAGGCGGTGGCCGCGGTGGCCTCCGCGAACCAGGACGGCAGCCGGGCGACCACCGCCCCGTCGCAGTCGGCCTCCCCCTCCAAGTCGGCGAGCCCGTCAAAGTCGGCTTCCCCGTCGGCGTCGGCCAGCTCCAAGCCCTCGGCGTCGGCCACCAAGAAGAACTGACATTCGAGAAGTACTGACATTCAACGGGCTTCGGCGCGCAAATCGCCTGCCCAGCAGGGTATTTGACGGAGCCCGGTCGCCTCGCGGGCCGGGCTCCTGCCATACCGGCCACCCGTGCGCCGTACACATGTGCCACCCTGTTGCGCGCAACAACACGCAAGGAGAGGGGAGTACAGGTGGCCGCGCCAATCCAGCTCACACGAATGCACCGGATTCTCATCGGTGTGGTCGTCGCCGGTGCGCTCGTCATCGCGGGTATCGGCTTCGCCGGTTCGTACGCGGCCGTACGCGAGCTGGCCCTCAAGAAGGGCTTCGGGAACTTCGCGTACGTCTTCCCGATCGGCATCGACGCGGGTATCTGCGTCCTGCTCGCCCTGGACCTCCTGCTGACCTGGATCCGCATCCCCTTCCCGCTGCTGCGCCAGACGGCGTGGCTGCTGACGGTCGCGACGATCGCCTTCAACGGCGCGGCGGCCTGGCCGGACCCGCTGGGCGTCGGCATGCACGCCGTCATCCCGGTCCTGTTCGTGGTCTCCGTCGAGGCGGCCCGGCACGCGATCGGCCGGATCGCGGACATCACCGCCGACAAGCATATGGAGGGCGTCCGCCTCACCCGCTGGATGCTCTCGCCGATCCCCACCTTCCTCCTGTGGCGCCGGATGAAGCTGTGGGAGCTGCGCTCCTACGAGCAGGTCATCAAGCTGGAGCAGGACCGCCTCGTCTACCAGGCCCGCCTTCACTCCCGCTTCGGCCGCGCCTGGCGCCGCAAGGCCCCGGTGGAGTCGCTGATGCCGCTGCGCCTGGCCCGCTACGGCGTCCCGCTCGCCGAGACCGCCCCCTCCGGCCTCGCTGCCGCTGGCATCGAACCGGCCCTCCTGCCCCCGGCGCCGCAGTTGGCGGTGGCGCGCGAGCCGGAACCGACGTCACCCGTCGTACAGAGCAACGCGGCGCCTGTCCGGGAACAGCTTCCCGCCGCTGAGGCGAACGAGCCCCCCGAGCAGCAGGAGGACTACGCCGAGCCGCAGAGTCAGTGGCTTCAGGCGCGGAACCCCCAGTCCGTCGCGTATCAGGGCGGCTACGACCCGACGTACGACCCGGATGTCGCGTACCGGCAGTGGTACGAGGAGCAGCAGCAGGCCGAGCAGTTCGAGGAGCAGCAGCGGTTCCGGGCTCGGCAGGAGTTCGAGGAACAGCAGCGGTTCGAGCAGCAGACGTTCCCGCAGCAGCCGTACCAGGAGCAGCCTGCCCCCGCCCCGGAACCCTCTCCGGAGGACACCGGCACCTTCCCGATCCCGTCCGGCCCGGGCCGTACCCGCGAGCTGGGTGCGGGCGGCGGCTCGGAGCCGACCGAGGAGGACTACTACCTGGTCTTCAAGAAGTCGATAGACGGCAGCTATCCGACCTCGGGCCAGTTCAGGGGCGACGTGGAGGCGACGTACGGCACCACGATCCCGCAGCGCGAGGCCGACCGCATGGTCAACCGCTTCACCAACCGCCACACGGCGGAACTCCAGGAAGACCACATCGCGTAGGCACGTCAGCGCGTACGAGGATGGGGGCGCCCGGTGATCACCGGGCGCCCCCATCCTCGTACAGCCGAAGGCCTTACGCGGCGAGCAGCTTGCGCACCCGGTCCTGGCCGACCGCGAGCAGCAGCGTGGGCAGACGCGGGCCGGTGTCACGCCCGACCAGCAGGTGGTACAGCAGCGCGAAGAACGTGCGCTGGGCGACCTTGATCTCCGGCGGGAGCTCCTTGGCGGTGGCGTCGGCGGGGAAGCCGGCCTGGACCTTGGGGACGCCGTAGACGAGGTGGGTGAGGCCGTCCAGGGACCAGTTCTGCTCCAGCCCGTCGAGGAGCAGCCGCAGCGACTCGCGGCCCGGGTCGTCGAGTGACTTGAGCAGTTCGACGTCGGGCTCGTCGCGCACGACGGTGCGCTCCTCGGCCGGCACCTGGGTGTTGATCCAGGTCTCGGCCTTGTCGAGCCGGGGCCGGACCTCGTCCAGGGAGGCGAGCGGGTTCTCGGGGTCGAGCTCGCTCAGGATCCGCAGGGTCTGGTCCTCGGCGCCGGCCGTGATGTCGGCGACGGAGGCGAGGGTGCGGTACGGCATCGGACGGGGGGTCCTGGGCAGCTCCCCGGAGGCTGTGCCGACCGCGCGCGCGTACGCGGCGGCGTCGGCCGGGAGGACCGAGCCGTCGGTGACCTTGCCCGCGAGCTTGTCCCACTCGTCGTACAGCCGCTGGATCTCCTGGTCGAAGGCGATCTTGAACGACTGGTTGGGACGGCGGCGGGCGTACAGCCAGCGCAGCAGCTGCGGTTCCATGATCTGGAGCGCGTCGGCCGGGGTGGGCACCCCGCCCTTGCTGCTGGACATCTTGGCCATGCCGGAGATGCCGACGAACGCGTACATGGGCCCGATCGGCTGCTTGCCGCCGAAGATGCCCACGATCTGGCCGCCCACCTGGAAGGAGGACCCCGGAGAGGAGTGGTCCACCCCGCTCGGCTCGAAGATGACGCCCTCGTAGGCCCAGCGCATGGGCCAGTCGACCTTCCAGACCAGCTTGCCGCGGTTGAACTCGCTCAGCCGGACGGTCTCGGAGAAGCCGCAGGCGGAACAGGTGTACGCCAGCTCGGTGGTCTCGTCGTCGTACGAGGTGACGGTGGTGAGGTCCTTCTCGCACTGCCCGCAGTAGGGCTTGTACGGGTAGTACCCGGCGACCGAGCTGCCGTCGTCCTCGGCGGCGGCGCCGGAGCCTTCGGCGGCTTCGAGCTCGGCCTCGTCGACCGGCTTCTGGCCCTGCTGCTTCTTCGCGGGGCCCTTCTTGGTCCGGTACTGGTCGAGGATCGCGTCGATGTCACCACGGTGCTTCATCGCGAACAGCACCTGGTCGCGGTAGACACCGGAGGTGTACTGCTCGGTCTGGCTGATCCCGTCGTACTCGACGCCGAGCTCGGCCAGCGCCTCGACCATCGCGGCCTTGAAGTGCTCGGCCCAGTTCGGGTACTCCGAGCCCTTGGGGGCGGGGACGGAGGTCAGCGGCTTGCCGATGTGCTCGGCCCAGGACTCGTCGATGCCGGGGACGCCGGCCGGGACCTTGCGGTAGCGGTCGTAGTCGTCCCAGGAGAGCAGGTGTCGCACGGTGTACCCGCGGCGGCGGATCTCGTCGGCGACCAGGTGCGGGGTCATGACCTCGCGGAGGTTGCCGAGGTGGATCGGGCCGGAGGGGGAGAGCCCGGACGCGACGACCACAGGTTTGCCCGGGGCCCGACGCTCCGATTCCTCGATGACCTCATCCGCGAAACGGGAGACCCAGTCGGTGGTCTCGGTGCTCTGAGCCACGATCGGCACGTCCTTCTTTCTCATACGCCAGTACGGCTGACCGCACCATTCTCCCAGCTCGGGCCTGAACCGCGAAAACGGCTTTTCACCGCATGGGATACTGGCTTTCCTGTACTCAGAAACTCCCGGAACCCGAGCAGAACGGCAGCCACTCCATGGCCTCGGTCACGTCCCTCACCGCCTCCGTCCACCAGCGCCTCGCGGACGCCCTCTCGGCAGCCCTGCCGGAGGCCGGTTCCGCGGACCCGCTGCTGCGACGAAGCGACCGGGCCGACTTCCAGGCCAACGGGATCCTGGCCCTCGCGAAGAAGGCGAAGGCGAACCCGAGAGAGCTGGCGACGCAGGTCGTGGCGCGGGTCGAGTCGGGTGACGTGATCAAGGACATCGAGGTCTCCGGGCCCGGCTTCCTGAACATCACGATCACCGACAAGGCCATCACCGAGAACCTGGCGGCGCGGTACGAGGACGGCGAGCGCCTCGGCGTGCCGCTCGCCGAGAACCCGGGCACCACGGTCATCGACTACGCGCAGCCGAACGTGGCGAAGGAGATGCACGTCGGTCACCTGCGTTCGGCGGTCATCGGCGACGCGGTGGTCCAGATCCTGGAGTTCACCGGCGAGAGCGTGGTCAGGCGCCATCACATCGGCGACTGGGGCACCCAGTTCGGCATGCTCATCCAGTACCTGATCGAGCACCCGCACGAGCTGGACCACAAGGGCGCGGCGGAGGTCTCCGGCGAGGAGGCCATGTCGAACCTGAACCGGCTCTACAAGGCGGCGCGCACGCTCTTCGACTCCGACGAGGAGTTCAAGACGCGGGCGCGGCGCCGGGTGGTCGACCTCCAGGCGGGCGAGCCCGAGACCCTCGCCATGTGGCAGAAGTTCGTGGACGAGTCGAAGATCTACTTCTACTCGGTCTTCGACAAGCTGGACATGGAGATCCGGGACCCGGACGTGGTCGGCGAGTCGGGCTACAACGACATGCTGGACGAGACCTGCCGCCTCCTGGAGGAGTCGGGCGTGGCGGTCCGCTCCGACGGCGCGCTCTGTGTGTTCTTCGACGACGTGAAGGGCCCGGACGGCAACCCGGTCCCGCTGATCGTGAAGAAGTCGGACGGTGGCTACGGCTACGCGGCGACCGACCTCTCGGCGATCAGGGACCGTGTCTTCAACCTCAAGGCGAACACCCTCGTCTACGTGGTCGACGCCCGTCAGTCCCTGCACTTCAAGATGGTCTTCGAGACCGCGCGCAGGGCGGGCTGGCTGAGCGACGACGTGCATGCGCAGCAGCTGGCCTTCGGCACGGTGCTGGGCAAGGACGGCAAGCCGTTCAAGACGCGTGAGGGCGAGACGGTCCGGCTGGTGGATCTCCTGGACGAGGCGATCGAGCGGGCCACGGCGGTCGTGCGGGAGAAGGACACCCTGGGGCAGCTGTCGGAGGAGGAGATCTCCGAGCGCGGCACGCAGGTGGGCATCGGCGCGGTCAAGTACGCCGACCTGTCGACCTCGGCGAACCGCGACTACAAGTTCGACCTGGACCAGATGGTGTCGCTCAACGGCGACACGTCCGTGTACCTCCAGTACGCGTACGCCCGTATCCAGTCGATCCTGCGCAAGGCGGGCGAGGTCCGCCCGGCCGCCCACCCGGAGCTGGAACTGGCCCCGGCCGAGCGCGAGTTGGGCCTGCACCTGGACCGCTTCGCGGAGACGATCACGGAGGTCGCCGACGAGTACGCCCCGCACAAGCTGGCGGCGTACCTGTACCAGCTGGCGTCCCTGTACACGACCTTCTACTCGGAGTGCCCGGTCCTGAAGGCGGACACCCCGGCCCAGGTCGAGAACCGCCTGTTCCTGTGCGACCTCACGGCGCGCACCCTGCACCAGGGCATGGCCCTGCTGGGCATCAGGACGCCCGAGCGCCTCTGATCTCGCCGATCCCGTAGTACCTGATCCCGCAGGCCGCTGAAGCCGCCTGCGGGATCAGGCGCTTCCGCACCCGAAAGCGCGTACGCACGACCACCCGCGCGGGTACCTCTGCCCGCTCGGGACTGTTACTCACTTTCGGGTGACAGCGGAGGTCGCGGACGGGTGGCGCGGCATGGCGAAGAAGTGGCGCAGGCCAGTACCGATGCGGCCACACCCCCCTAAGAGTCGTCAACCCGACACACCTTCACAAAACGTGCGCACTACATGCGACTATCACGACAATGTCGTTGATCGGCAACGCCCTCCGATTCCGGGACGTAGCGGAGCACTTCAGTCGGCAAGCTATGCGGTGTCCGGCCAGCAGGCCGGGTGCACGAACAGCGGGCCGCCGGCACGATCCTGTCGCCGCGACCCGCCAGTACCCCAAGGGGGCACCCATGACCGCTTCGCAGACCTTCACGGCCCGTCGCCTGGCCGCCGCCGCTCTGTCCGCCGCCGCGCTGGTGGGAGCAGCCGCCCTGCCGGCGTCGGCCAACGGAGCCGGGCCGCGCGGTCCGCAGGTGGAGATCAGCAAGGTCCAGTACGACGCCCCGGGACACGGCTCCAGGTCCAACCGCTCGCTGAACGAGGAGTGGGTGCAGATCACCAACAGCGGGCGCGAAAGCGTGAACCTGGACGACTGGACGCTGGCCAACCGTCAGGGCCGCGTCTACACGTTCCACCACCTGCGCCTGGACGGCCACTCCACCGTCCGCGTCCACACCGGTGTCGGGCGTGACACCTACCGCGACGTCTACCAGGACCGCCGCAACTTCGTCTGGGACGACCGCAAGGACACCGCCACGCTCCGCAACGACCACCGTCGTGTGGTCGACACCATCTCCTGGGACGCCAGGCACCACGGTGACGACGGTCGCGGCCACGGCGACGACCACGGCCGCGGCCCGGGCCACGGCCACCGCTGACCCCTGGCGGGTCGAGACCGGCGTACGGACTGCGCCACCCTCGACCCGCGCCTGACCCTCTTCGCGCGGCGTGCCACGAACCACCTGTGGCACGCCGCGTTCGTGTGTCCCGGCGCTCCAGGACCTCGTGGGCGGACCCCCGGGTCCGCTGTCAGTGGCGGGCCCTAAAGTCACCGGCATGGCGACACTTCCGAACCCGCTGCCCTCGCTGGCGGCAGATCCGAGCGGGCGCGCGCTCGGCCTCGAACTCCCGCCCGGGAAACTGATCGACACGACGGATGACGGCCCCTGGCACGAGCCGTTGCTGTGGCACACCGAGGCACCAGCCGCCCCCGGAGACTGGGCCACGCTGGGTTCCGCCCCGCGCACGGCCGGCCTGCTCCCCCTCCTCATAGACGTCGGCGGCGGCCAGGGCGGCCCGGAGGAATGGGAGTTGATGCCCGAGGAGATGTCGTATCCGGGGGATCACGACGCCGACGAGGTACTGGCGGGGTACTGGGAGGAGTACGCGGAGGACGAGCTCGAGCTCGACGCCGACGTGGACTACCCCGGCAAGGAAGCGGTCACCGAACTCTTCGGTGAGGCCGAGGAGTTCGCCGAGACGATCGCGCCGCACGGCGTGCAGTGGCCCGGCCTGGCACCGGCCGCCGCGCCCGAGGCGGACGCGGACGACCGAGCCACCGAGGTCGCCGACTCCCTCGCGGGCGGCGGCTCCTGGCTGAAGGAGCCGCGCCTCGCCCTGGTCCCGGCGCGCCGCAGCGCGGACATCCCGGCGGCGATCGGCTGGTCCGGTCCGGTGAACTACGAGGGCGACGTGGCCCGCCTCTGCGCGGTCCTGCGCTCCTGGGAGGACCGCTTCGGCGTACGGGTCGTGGCCCTCACCTTCGACCAGCTGGTCCTGTCGGTGGCGGCCCCGCCCACGACACCGGCCGAGGCCGAGGCGGTGGCCGCCGAGCACTTCGCCTTCTGCCCGGACAACATCACGCAGGGCGAGAGCGAGACGCTGCGCGCGTACGCGGCGGACGAGGTGCTCGGCAAGCGGGTGTGGTCCTTCTGGTGGGACTGACCGGCTCCCCTGCCTACCGAAGCCCCTTCGCCAGCCGCCGCAGCCCCTCACCGATCTCGTCCGGGGTCTGGGTGACGAAGCAGAGCCGCAGCGTCGCGAGGTCGGGCTCCCCGGCGTAGAAGGGCGCGCCCGGCACGTACGCCACTCCCTGCTCCACCACTCCCCGGAGCAGGGCCGTGGTGTCGTACGACTCGGGCAGCCGCGCCCAGAGGAACATGCCGCCCTCGGGCCGGGTCCACGTGGACCCGGCCGGAAGGGCGTCGGCGATACCCGCCAGCATGGCGTCGCGCCGCTCGCGGTAGACGCCCGCGACCCGTGCCACATGGGCGTCGAGGTCCCGGTCGGCGAGATAACGCGCGGCGGCGAGCTGGTTGACGGTCGGGGTGTGCAGATCGGCGGCCTGCTTGGCGACGGCGCACGCCCGCAGCAGCGCGGCGGGGGCCCGCAGCCAGCCGAGCCTGAGGCCGGGCGCCATGACCTTGGAGAAGGAACCGAGCAGCACGGTCCGGTCCTGGGCACCGTCGTACGAGGCGATCCACGGCACCCGCCCGCCCTCGAAACGGAGCTCACCGTACGGGTCGTCCTCGACGATCCACACCCCGCACCGGGCGGCGACGGACGCGACGGCGGCCCGGCGCTCACCCGCCATGGTCCGGCCGGTCGGATTCTGAAAGGTCGGCACGGTGTAGAGCAGCTTGGGCCGCTCGCGAGTGACAAGCTCCTCAAGCGCGTCCGGATCGATCCCGTCCCCATCCACCGGCACCGCGACCACCCGCGCCCCGGCGAACGCGAACGCCTGGAGTGCCGCCAGATAACAGGGACTTTCGACGAGCACGGTGTCGCCGGGCTCGACCAGGACGGTGGCGAGCAGCGAGAGCGCCTGCTGCGACCCGGTGGTGACCAGTACGTCGTCCGCGTCCGTCGGCAGCCCTCGTGCGGTGGTCCGCTCCGCGAGGGCTGCCCGCAGCACGGGCTCGCCCTCGGTGGTCGAGTACTGCAGCGCCCGCTCGGGCTCGTGGGCGAACACGTCACGGAACGCGGCGGCGATCCCCTCCGCGTCGAACAGCTCCGGAGCCGGCAGCCCGCCCGCGAAGTTGATCACCTCCGGCCGCGCGGTGACCGCGAGGATCTCCCGTACCGGCGACCCACCGATCGCGGTGGCCCGCGTGGCGAGCGGCGGCACGGCTTGAGCGATCTCGAGACCGGTCACAGGACGACTCCTTCTCCTACGGCTCCCACAACCCCTGACGCGCCACCCTAGAAAGAAACCTGCGCCCTACACCGACCAATTCCGCGATACGGACACGAAGAACTTCCCTCGTCCTCAAACGCCGGACGGGCTGAAGGCCTTCAGGGGCGCGGGGAACTGCGCGACCAGCCCCCACCGGCCCGCAGGCGGCGAACGCACCCGGGGGTCTGGGGGCGGAGCCCCCGGGTAGGGAGGGGACGGGTAGGGGCCGCGGGGGCGGGAGTCAGGGCTTGACGCCCGTCACCCCGTACACATTGATGTCCGCGTCCGTCACGTCATTGATGTCGCGATAGCGGATCTTCTCGATGTCGTCGAGGCCGGCAAAGTACGCGGGATCCACTTTTTCGGCCAGCGGAGCCGCACCGTCCGGCCGCCAGCGGTGCACAGGCACGACACCCGGCTCCTCCACCTCGAGCCCGTTCTCCGTGAAGAACCGCTCCACCTCGGCCCTGGACCGCAGCACGAACGTGAACCCCCGCTCGGTGAACGTCCGCTGAACCGCCCGAATGTTCTCCGCGTTGAGATCCTCGGTGAGATGGCTGAGCACGAGCCGGCTGCCCGAAGGCAACGCCTCCACCAGCTCACGCACGATCGGATAGGCCTGCTCGTCCTCGATGAAGTGCAGGATCGCCACCAGCACGAGCGCGATCGGCTGCTCGAAGTCGAGGGTCTTCGCGGCCCCTTCGAGGATCCGCGCGGGCTCCTCGAGGTCCGCGTCGATGTAGTCCGTCTGTCCCTCGGGCCCACTGGTGAGCAACGCACGCGCGTGAGCGAGCACAACGGGGTCGTTGTCGACGTACACGACCCGCGACTCCGGAGTGATCCGCTGCGCGATCTGGTGGACGTTCTCCTGGGTCGGCAACCCGGTACCTATGTCCAGGAACTGGCGGATACCCGATTCCTGGGTCAGCGTGGTGACCGCCCTGCGCAGGAAGTCCCGGTTGTGCCGGACGTCGAGGTACCCGCGCGGATTGGCCACGATCGCGGCGGCGGCCGCGGACCGGTCGACCGGGTAGTTGTCCTTGCCCCCGAGGAAGACGTCGTAGACGCGCGCCGGGTGCGCCTTGGTGGTGTCGATCCTCCTTCTCAGCTCGGCGGGGTCCTGGCTGAGAGCATCACCGGGCATAAAGCCTCTCCCTGGAGAGTCGCGTCATTCGATGGGCAACAACGTAACTCCTAGGGGGACTTGATAGTGCCCCTCCCCTGACTAACCTGTCGCGGCCGTCTCCCACTCGCTGCCGCCCAGCGGATAGTCGTACGCGGGCCGCCCCGCATTCCCGCTCGTCCGGAACGGCTTGCCGTTGTCGTCGATACGCACCGTGCCACTGCGCGCTCCACTGGACCAGTCGAGCTCCAGGTACCAGCTCACGTCGTGCGCCCGCGCGTCCGCGAAGACATAGAAGACCTCGGGATCGGACTCGCTGACCTTGTAGGGGAAGTCCCGCTGCCCGGCCTTGGGCGTGGTCACGGGCCGCCCCGCGTCGAGATCCACGGCGAACGACTTCGTCTCCACGCCACCCCCGCAGCCGACGCCCATCGCATAGTCGTTCCAGGCGAGCGGCACGTCCTTGCCCACCACCCGCACGTGCAGCCCGTCCAGGACCACGGTGGCCTTCCCGGTCCCCTGCACGGTCAGCGCGAGCATCTGCTCCTGACCGGCGACCCCGCCGAGCGCCGTGACCCACCCGCGCGCGTCCGACTCGTTCGGCGGCGGGGGCACCTGCGCGGCCTTCCGGTTCACCAGGTAGTGCTGGCTGCACGGGCCTTCCCACTTGTACGGGTTGGCGGCCACGACGGGCGCGGTGGCGCCGTCGGCGACGTCCTGGCCCGCACCGCCACCCGAAGCCGCCGTCGAGACGGACGCCTCGGGCCCACCACTGTGCGAGGCGGAGACGGAGGCGCTGACCGAGGCGGACGGCTCCCGGTGCTTGCCGTCGGCGGACGCCGTCCCCCGCGAACCCTCCCGGGGACCGGACGACGCGGCGGCCCCCAAGACCTCCCGCCCCCCGCTCCCGTCCCCCTTGCCGTCCGGCACGAACCGCACCGCGAGCGCGGCGGACGCGAGCACCGCGGCGACGGCGACCGAGGCGAGGAGGACCGTACGCCGTCGCCGCCCCCCGGTCGAAGCCTCACCCGAGGGCCCGCCGACAACCTCCGAAGCCGCATCCGGCTCCCCCGAGGAACCCTCCACCCCCACCGGCATCACGGACGTCACATCCGCCACGGACACCTCATCCGTCACAGACGCCACGTCCGCCACGGAAGCTGTATCCGTCCCAGGCGCCGCAGGCACCCCCTTCTGCCCCCGCAGCACATCCGCCCGCACCCACCGCCGATGCAGCTCCACCAGCTCCTCGGGAGTCGCCCCGCACACGCGCGCGAGCCGCTCCACGGGTGCGTAGTCCGTCGGTACGGCGTCCCCGTTGACGTAGCGATGCAGCGTGGACGTACTCACGTGCAGCCGTTTCGCGAGCACCCCGTAACTGAGTCCGGACCGCTCCTTCAGCTCCCGCAGCAGCCCCGCGAACTCGTCCCCGGCCACCGTTCCTCCATCCCCCGCGTCCCGGGCCGCGTTCCAGGGGGACGGCATTCCCCCTGGTCAGACCCCATACGACCGTTCCGGCGTCCCGTATCCCCCGGCAACCGTGGCGGCCGGGACGGATCAACCACCAAGCTGTGGTCATCCAAGCACGCCGCTCCCCTCGACCGGTCGAGCGGCTGCCGACCAGCCACACCCACAGGGGGATCACCCATGTCCGCACGCACCGCCCGCACCCGCCTCCTCGCCGCCACGACGGTCGCGCTCGCCGCGTTCGCCCTCACGGCGTGCGACAACGGGAAGGGCGTACGTGACGAGGGTCCGTCCGCCGCGTCCAATTCCTCGGCGCAGCCGACCGGGTCCACGGCCGACGGCGGTACGAAGGCGAAGCCGGCGGGCGAGACGGGGGGCTCGACGACCGCCCCGAAGGGCACCACCACGGCAGGCACCACCACGGCGGGCACCAGCGGCGGCTCCGGCTCCGCCGGCAAGAACGGCGCAGGCACCACGGCCACCCGGAACCCCGCCTGCAACGGCGCCAACAGCAAGACCACCGCGACCGAGGTCTCCCGCCCCCTCAACCACCTGCTCCTCACCGTCACCAACACCGGTGCGAAGAACTGCGATCTGACCGGTTACCCGATCGCCCGCTTCGGCGAGGCCCAGTCGGTCCCGCCGGTCGCCGAGTCGACCCACCCGCAGGCGGTCGTCACATTGGCTCCGGGCGAGTCCGGCTACGCGGGCGTCCTGCTCTCGGCCGCCGACGGCAGCGGCGGCAACGGCTACACGGCCAAGACCCTCGTCGTCGGCTTCGCCAAGGGCAGCAGCGCGACCCCGGCGCTCCCGGCGAAGGGCGTGTACGTGGACGACAAGCTCACGGTGACGTACTGGCAGCAGAGCCTGGACGACGCGCTGGCCTACTGAGCGAGCGGCTGTCAGGCCCTAGCGGAGCTTCTGCGCGACCTCGGTGGCCCAGTAGGTGAGGATGTTCTGGGCGCCGGCCCGCTTGATGCCGGTCAGCGTCTCCAGGATCGCCTTGTCACGGTCGATCCAGCCCTTCTCGGCCGCCGCCTCGATCATCGAGTACTCGCCGGAGATCTGGTAGGCGGCCACGGGCACGTCGACGGAGTCCGCGACCCGAGCCAGGACGTCCAGATACGGTCCCGCCGGCTTCACCATCACCATGTCGGCCCCCTCCTCCAGATCGAGGGCCAACTCCCGCAGGGACTCCCGCACATTGGCGGGGTCCTGCTGGTACGTCTTGCGGTCGCCCGTCAGCGAGGAGGCGACGGCCTCCCGGAAGGGCCCGTAGAAGGCGGAGGAGTACTTCGCGGTGTAGGCGAGGATGGCGACGTCCTCGCGCCCGATCTGGTCCAGGGCGTCCCGGACGACCCCGATCTGCCCGTCCATCATCCCGCTGGGCCCCACCACGTGCGCCCCGGCGTCGGCCTGGACCTGGGCCATCTCGGCGTACCGCTCCAGGGTCGCGTCGTTGTCGACGCGGCCTTCCGCGTCGAGCACTCCGCAGTGCCCGTGGTCGGTGGTCTCGTCGAGACACAGATCGGACATGACGAGCAGTTCGTCGCCGACCTCGGCACGCACGTCACGGAGGGCGACCTGCAGAATCCCGTCAGGGTCGGTCCCGGGGGTTCCGACGGCGTCCTTCTTCGCGTCCTCCGGCACGCCGAAGAGCATGATCCCGGAGATCCCGGCCTCCACGGCCTCCAGCGCGGCCTTCTTCAGGCTGTCTCGCGTGTGCTGTACGACGCCGGGCATCGCCGCGATGGGAACCGGCTCGTTCACGCCCTCCCGTACGAACGCGGGGAGGATGAAGTCGGCGGGGTGCAGCCGGGTCTCGGCGACCATGCGCCGCATGACCGGCGTCGTACGCAGCCGCCGCGGCCGCGTACCGGGGAAGGATCCGTACTTCGTCATGCCCCCTACGCTACGCCCGCCCCTGGGCCCCCCTTGCCGACACCTTGCCGGTACGGCCGCGGATGCAAGGGGTCCCTGTTCGACTGACGGCCGGTGGGGGCTGATCGCGCAGTTCCCCGCGCCCCTAAAAGCCCGGGGCGGCGGGGGCGGAAAACCCTTGGTCCGCCCCGACCGCCCCGCACCCCCTACACACCCCTACGTCGTGCGACGCCTCCGCGCCCCCGGCCGACGCTCACTCGGCCGAGTAACCGGATCCCCCGCCTCCGCGGCGGCAGCCCTCCGCCTGAGACCGAAGTCCGCCAGCGCCTCAGCCAGCTTGTGCACCGACGGCTCCGGGGCCATGACATCGACCCGCAGACCGTGCTCCTCCGCCGTCTTGGCGGTGGCCGGACCGATACAGGCGATCACCGTCACGTTGTGCGGCTTGCCCGCGATGCCCACGAGATTGCGTACGGTCGAGGACGACGTGAAGAGCACGGCGTCGAAACCGCCCCCCTTGATCGCCTCTCGCGTCTCCGCCGGCGGCGGCGAGGCCCGCACCGTCCGGTAGGCCGTGACGTCGTCGACCTCCCAGCCCAGGTCGATGAGCCCCGCGACCAGCGTCTCGGTGGCGATGTCGGCCCGCGGCAGGAACACCCGGTCGATCGGGTCGAACACCGGGTCGTACGGCGGCCAGTCCTCCAGAAGCCCCGCGGCCGACTGCTCACCGCTCGGCACCAGATCCGGCTTCACGCCGAAGGCAACCAGCGCCTTCGCCGTCTGCTCGCCCACCGCCGCGACCTTGATCCCGGCGAAGGCCCGCGCGTCGAGCCCGTACTCCTCGAACTTCTCCCGCACGGCCTTGACCGCGTTCACGGAGGTGAAGGCGATCCACTCGTAGCGGCCCGTCACCAGGCCCTTGACCGCGCGTTCCATCTGCTGCGGCGTCCGTGGCGGCTCGACGGCGATCGTCGGCACCTCGTGCGGCACAGCGCCGTAGGACCGCAGTTGGTCGGAGAGTGAGACCGCCTGCTCCTTCGTCCGCGGTACGAGCACCTTCCAGCCGAACAGCGGCTTGGACTCGAACCACGAGAGCTGCTCGCGCTGAGCCGCGGCGGAACGCTCACCGACCACGGCTATCACCGGGCGCCCACCGTCCGGGGACGGCAGCACCTTCGCCTGCTTCAGGGTCTGGGCGATCGTCCCGAGCGTGGCCGACCAGGTCCGCTGACGCGTCGTCGTACCGGCGATCGTCACCGTCATCGGCGTGTCCGGCTTGCGACCGGCCGCGACCAGCTCGCCCGCGGCGGCGGCCACGGAGTCCAGCGTCGACGAGACGACGACCGTCCCGTCCGACGCCCCGACCTCGGTCCAGCACCGGTCGGAGGCCGTACGCGCGTCGACGAACCGCACATCGGCGCCCTGCGCGTCGCGCAGCGGCACACCGGCGTACGCGGGCACGCCCACGGCCGCGGCGACACCCGGCACGACCTCGAACGGCACGCCCGCGGCGGCGCAGGCCAGCATCTCCTCGGCGGCGTACGTGTCGAGCCCGGGGTCACCGGACACCGCACGCACGACCCGCTTGCCGCCCCGCGCGGCCTCCATGACAAGATTGGCAGCGTCCCTCAACGCGGGGTCACCAGCGGACGTTGACACGGCGTCAACAACCGCTAGTTGAGGCGTGCCTGTGCCCGGATACGTACTGGAAGACGTGCCCAAAGGCGTCCCCCCGTCCGTATTCGTACTCAGTACGGCGACGCCTTGTCTGGCATGGACGCGGACCATGTCGAGTACCTCGTACTCGGCGACGAGAACATCCGCGTTCGCCAGCGCCTCGACGGCGCGCAGTGTCAGTAGTCCCGGATCTCCGGGTCCGGCACCGAGGAAGGTGACGTGCCCGTTTTCGGGACCGGCGGGAAGGGTGGTGGGGCTCAATGTGCTCGCTCCCCCATCAGACCGGCCGCGCCCTTGGCAAGCATCTCGGCGGCGAGTTCACGGCCGAGCGCCATTGCTTGGTCATGTGTCTCGGGCACGGGACCGGTGGTGGACAGCTGCACCAGCGTCGTGCCGTCGGTCGTGCCGACGACGCCGCGCAGGCGCATCTCCTTGACAATCTGCCCGTCGGCCAGAAGGTCGGCGAGAGCACCCACGGGTGCACTGCAGCCGGCCTCCAGGGCGGCGAGCAGGGACCGCTCGGCGGTCACGGCGGCCCGGGTGAACGGGTCGTCGAGTTCGCCGAGCGCGGCGACGAGATCCGCGTTGTCCGCGGCACACTCGATCGCCAGGGCCCCCTGGCCGGGGGCGGGCAAAACGGTGTCGACGGACAGGAAGTCCGTCACGTCCTCTATCCGCCCCAGGCGGCCGAGGCCCGCGGCGGCGAGCACGACGGCGTCGAGCTCCCCGCTGCGTACGTATCCGATCCGCGTGTCGACGTTCCCACGGATCGCGACCGTCTCGATCGTCATCCCGTGGTTGCGGGCGTACGCGTTCAGCTGGGCCATCCGGCGCGGCGAACCGGTACCGACGCGCGCGCCGTCCGGAAGCTCCTCGAAGCGCAGCCCGTCGCGGGCGACGAGCACGTCGCGCGGGTCCTCGCGCAGCGGTACGGCGGCCAGCGCGAGCTCGTCGGGCTGCCCGGTCGGCAGGTCCTTCAGGGAGTGCACGGCGAAGTCGATCTCGCCGAGCAGCAACGCCTCGCGCAGCGCGGTGACGAAGACGCCCGTACCGCCGATCTGGGCGAGGTGCTCACGGGAGGTGTCGCCGTACGTCGTGATCTCCACGAGCTCGACGGGCCTGCCGGTCACCTGGCTCACGGCCTGCGCCACCAGCCCGGACTGGGCCATGGCGAGCTTGCTGCGCCTGGTCCCCAGCCTCAGTGCCGCCTTCTCATCTGGTCGCCCTTGGGGCGCTCCAGCCTGCCCCTGCGGCGCACGTGGCTCACGTGGCTCACTCATGCTCGCCCTCGGTTCTTGGCGTTCTCGTTGTTGTTCTCGGCCCGCGAGACGGAGGCGACCGTCTCGGGGTCCAGGTCGAACAGGGTTCGCAGCGCGTCCGCGTACCCGGCGCCACCGGGTTCGGCGGCGAGTTGCTTGACCCGTACGGTCGGCGCGTGCAGCAGCTTGTCGACGACGCGCCGCACGGTCTGCGTGATCTCGCCCCGCTCCTTGTCGTCGAGGTCCGGCAGCCGCCCGTCGAGCCGCGCGATCTCGCTCGCGACGAGGTCGGCGGCCATGGTGCGCAGCGCCACGACGGTGGGGGTGATGTGGGCGGCCCGCTGGGCGGCGCTGAAGGCGGCCACCTCGTCGGAAACGATCCTCCGCACCTGGTCCACGTCCGCCGCCATCGGCGCGTCCGCGGACGCCTCGGCCAGCGACTCGATGTCGACGAGCCGCACGCCGAGCAGCCGGTGCACGGCCGCGTCGATGTCACGGGGCATGGCGAGGTCCAGCAGCGAGAGCACGGGCGCGGGCCGGGGGGCCTCGGCGACCGGCTCGGGCCTGCGGCGCTCGGGCACCCGGCCGACGGTGGCGACGGCCAGCACGAGCGCGGCGATGGCGTCGGCGTCGGCCTCCGGGTCGAGTACGGCCGCCCCGCGCGGGGCACGGGCCGCGACATCGCCCTTGTCCACCCAGGCCGCGTGCTGCTCCAGCTCGGCGGCGGCCATTCCGGCGACGGCGGCCTCGCCGAGTACGGAGAAGCCGGCCGTGCCCTGCACGGCGGACAGGTCGAGCGGGCAGTCGTCGTCCGTGCCGACGCTGGTGGGAGCGAGCTGCGTCTGGTCGCCCACGGCCGCGGGCGACGCCGTACGAGCGGAGCCGGCACCTCGCACGAGGGGCTTCGCCGCGGGCTCGGCCGTGACCACGGACGCTCCCGTACGTCCCTCCACGGCCGCCGCGACCGTCTCGGCCGTCAGGACGAGCCCGGTGGCGCCGGTGCAGGAGATGGCGACGTCGGCACGTGTCAGCTCGAGCGGCACCGAATCCATCGGTACCGCGCGGGCCAGCACGTCCGTGTCGCCGCCCTCGTTCTCGTTGAGGATCTGGGCGAGTCGCTCCGAGCGGTCCGGGGTGCGGTTGGCGATGACGATCTCGGAGACTCCGGCGCGCGCGAGCGTCGCCGCGGCCAGCGAGGACATCGAGCCCGCGCCGATGACGAGGGCCTTCTTGCCCTTGGCCCAGGCGTCGACGGCGGTGCCGGCCGACAGCTGCTGGAGGCCGAAGGTGACGAGGGACTGCCCGGCGCGGTCGATGCCGGTCTCGGAGTGCGCGCGCTTGCCGACCCGCAGCGACTGCTGGAACAGGTCGTTCAGCAGCCGGCCCGCGGAGTGCAGCTCCTGCGCGGTGGCGAGCGCGTCCTTGATCTGGCCGAGGATCTGGCCCTCGCCCACGACCATCGAGTCGAGCCCGCAGGACACCGAGAAGAGGTGGTGGACGGCCCGGTCCTCGTAGTGCACGTAGAGGTGGGGGGTGAGCTCGTCGAGGCCGACACCGCTGTGCTGGGCGAGCAGCGTGGACAGCTCGGCGACGCCCGCGTGGAACTTGTCGACATCGGCGTACAGCTCGATGCGGTTGCAGGTGGCGAGCAGCGTGGCCTCGGCGGCCGGTTCGGCGGCGACCGTGTCCTGCAGCAGCTTGATCTGGGCGTCCGCGTTCAGCGTAGCCCGCTCCAGGACGCTGACCGGGGCGCTGCGGTGGCTCAGCCCGACGACGAGGAGACTCATGCCGGCATCACGGCGGGGACGTCCCCGTCAGGACCTTTGCCGTTGTCCTCCTGGGCGGCCTGGGCCACGGCGGCGGCACCGGCCTGGGCCTCGGCCTCCTCGCCGGCCTTGCGCTGCTCGTGGAAGGCGAGGATCTGCAGCTCGATGGAGAGATCGACCTTGCGCACGTCGACGCCGTCCGGGACGGACAGGACGGTCGGCGCGAAGTTGAGGATGGAGGTGACTCCGGCCGCGACCAGGCGGTCGCAGACCTGCTGGGCCACGCCCGGCGGGGTGGTGATGACGCCGATGGAGACGCCGTTCTCGTCGATGATCTTCTCGAGGCCGTCGCTGTGCTGCACGGCGATCCCGGCGACCTGCTTTCCGGCCATCTCCGGATCGGCGTCGATCAGCGCGGCGACCCGGAAACCACGGGAGGCGAACCCGCCGTAGTTGGCCAGCGCGGCGCCGAGGTTACCGATACCGACGATCACTACCGGCCAGTCCTGGGTCAGGCCCAGCTCACGGGAGATCTGGTACACGAGATACTCGACGTCGTACCCCACACCACGCGTCCCGTAGGAGCCGAGGTAGGAGAAGTCCTTGCGCAGCTTCGCGGAGTTGACCCCCGCCGCGGCCGCGAGCTCCTCGGAGGAGACCGTGGGTACCGAGCGCTCCGACAGTGCGGTGAGGGCTCGGAGGTACAGCGGAAGCCGGGCGACGGTGGCCTCGGGAATCCCTCGGCTGCGGGTCGCCGGTCGGTGAGTTCGGCCAGTTGCCACGGTGCTCCTGCGGGTAGCGCGGGGCTGCAGGCGGTCACACGTACCTAGACCGCCCCGTCGAATGCAGGCTATGTCTTTGTGAACGCGTGCACAAAGATGGTGTCCGATTTGCCCGGGCAACGTGACGGGGGTCACGCACTCCCGGCGCGCCCGTATGGAACCGGCTCGCGCACAACTTCGTTCCGCACCTGAAGGGGGCAAAACCGTACACTCTCCTCAACAAATCCCGCCCCCGAGACCAATCGCCGTCGATCCTAGGCGACTTTCCGGACCCGTTGGACTCACCGGTCAGGACGGGGCCCGGACCCGATCACGGCACAATCCGGACGGAACACCGCGCCACACCGCGCCACACCGCGCCACAAGGCGCCGCTACGGAGCGAGGGCTTTGCGCAGCCGCGCCTCGTCCACACGCCAGAAGGTGTGCTGCGCCCCGTCCACCAGCACCACGGGGATCTGCTCCCAGTAGGCACGGTGCAGCTCTTCATCCTCGGTGATGTCCTTGTGCTCCCAGGGGACCCCGAGATCCCCACACACCTTCTCCACCACTTCTTGTGCGTCATCACACAGATGACAACCAGGTTTCCTGATGAGCGTGACCAGCCGCTCCGAGGGTGCCTTCTGCGTCGTACGGCGCCCACCGCGCCGGAACATGGAACTCATACGGGTCATTCTCCCGCCACCCGCGCGGCCAGGAGGTGCCGGTCGGACGACTTCTTTAACGGCTCGGTCGCGGAGAGTTCACAGCCTCGCATCCTCTCGACTCCGGAAGCTCCGAACAAACTGGCTATGCTCACGACATGGCCGCTCTCGGATGGCTCACTCCCCGTAGGCGCTCCGCCACCGCGCGGAGCGTGTTGGCAGGCGAGGCCTCGGCGGAGGCAGCGCGCAAGTCCTCCCAGGAACTGGAGGAACTAGCCCACGACGCCGCGCCCGACGTCGACGCGCCCGACCAGGAACCGGAGTTCCCGGTCCTCGGCGACGAGAAGGCCGCGGCCTTCTTCGACCTCGACAACACCGTGATGCAAGGCGCCGCCCTCTTCCACTTCGGCCGGGGCCTGTACAAACGGAAGTTCTTCGAGACCCGCGACCTCGCCCGATTCGCCTGGCAGCAGGCATGGTTCAGGCTGGCCGGAGTCGAGGACCCGGAACACATGCAGGACGCGCGTGACTCGGCACTCTCGATCGTCAAGGGCCACCGGGTCGCGGAGCTGATGTCGATCGGCGAGGAGATCTACGACGAGTACATGGCCGAACGCATCTGGCCCGGTACGCGCGCCCTCGCCCAGGCCCACCTGGACGCGGGCCAGAAGGTCTGGCTGGTCACGGCGGCCCCCGTCGAGATCGCCACGGTGATCGCCCGCAGGCTGGGCCTCACCGGTGCGCTGGGCACGGTCGCGGAGTCGGTGGACGGCGTCTACACGGGCAAGCTGGTGGGCGAGCCCCTGCACGGGCCGGCGAAGGCGGAGGCGGTCCGCGCGCTGGCCGCCGCCGAGGGCCTGGACCTCTCCCGCTGCGCCGCCTACAGCGACTCCCACAACGACATCCCCATGCTGTCCCTGGTCGGCCACCCCTACGCGATCAACCCGGACACGAAACTCCGCAAGCACGCTCGTACGTTCGAGTGGCGTCTGCGCGACTACCGCACGGCCCGCAAGGCCGCGAAGGTCGGCATCCCCGCCGCGGCCGGCGTCGGCGCCGTGGCCGGCGGCACAGCAGCCGCCATCGCCCTCCACCGCCGCCGCCGCTGACCCCCGGGGCCGCGCCCCGGATCCCCCGGCCGTCTGCAGCTGTTCGGCTGCCGGCCGATGGGGGCTGGTCGCGCAGTTCCCCGCACCCCTGAAGGCCTCCAACCCGTCCGGCGTATGAGGACGAGGCCGTTCAGGCCGACGGGGGCCGAGGGCTGGGGCGCAGCCCCGCCCCCAGGAGCACGGGGAACGGCGCGCCAAGCCCCCACCGGCCCGCAGGCAACCAACCCACGGGGGTCTGGGGGCGCAGCCCCCGAGGATCTCGCCCGGAGTCGGCCAATCTGCTGTCCTACCCCCGCGGCCCCCCGCCCAGTCACCCCACCCCCACACGGCCACAACACGCCTCGCACCCAGACGGAACCCGAACCAATCCGATCAACAACCGGTCACTGTCCGGCACTTGATCCGGCGTCAATCGGTTACAGAAGCGACGTAATCGATGATTTGAGCAACTCGGTGTAGCGCTGCCTGTACGAAGCGTTATTCTCCTCAGACGCAAACCGGTACCCCTCCGTCGCTACGACGGGTGAAAGGTCCCGCACTGCACGTGATGGAAGCTCTGCCTCTGGGAGTCCCGTGTACTCACACGTCGGGGTTGACGCCTCGGGCCTGGCTACGCTGCGCGCAACGGTCCTGGACCGTTTGCGCGGCTTCGTCCCCACCGCGTACGCCGTCCCCGCCCTCGCCGCCGTCCCCGCGCCCCTCGGTCCTTGCTACGCCCTGGCCGAGGGCAGCGCGGCGGTCGGCAGACGAGGCCGCTCGGGCCCGGCCGCCACGCCCACCGCACGCCGCCCGGCCGCAGACAGCGACAGCGCCCGGATGATGGATCTGGTCGAGCGCGCCCAGGCCGGCGAGGCCGACGCCTTCGGCCGCCTCTACGACCAGTACAGCGACACCGTGTACCGCTACATCTACTACCGCGTCGGCGGCAAGGCGACCGCCGAGGACCTCACCAGTGAGACGTTCCTGCGCGCCCTGCGCCGCATCGGAACGTTCACCTGGCAGGGCCGTGACTTCGGCGCCTGGCTGGTCACCATCGCCCGCAACCTGGTCGCGGACCACTTCAAATCGAGCCGATTCCGACTCGAAGTGACCACCGGCGAAATGCTCGACGCGAACGAGGTCGAGCGAAGCCCCGAGGACTCCGTCCTGGAGTCACTGTCGAACGCGGCCCTGCTCGACGCCGTACGACGACTCAACCCCCAGCAGCAGGAGTGCGTCACCCTGCGCTTCCTGCAAGGGCTCTCGGTCGCCGAGACCGCACGGGTGATGGGCAAGAACGAGGGCGCCATCAAGACCCTCCAGTATCGAGCCGTCCGCACCCTGGCGCGGCTCCTCCCGGACGACGCCCGCTGAAACCCGTACGAACGCCGGTCCGTACGAACGCCATGGTGATCCCACACGCTCTGCGACACTCAACTCACCTTCCGTGAAAGTCCGTTGACTTCGCGGTCCGGTCATCCGTCGTCCGTAACCCAAGTGCCGCGACGCTCGTTGTGCGGGATACAGGCTCCCTGTGGTCACGACCCGGCCATCGCCGATCACTCGATCGTGTGGATGCGCTCGGGGCGTGCAACCCTCAGGACCCCCTGGGGAGTCGACCGTCTTGACGAGAGGAGGTGCCGCCAGTGATCGCGAACGTATCGGCACACCGGCGGGCGAACGCCTTCGCCCAGGCCCTGGAGGAGCAGTCCGACCAGGGCACGGCGGCCGAGCAGCCCGATGGATCGGCACCGTCCCGGGCTGCATCGGAACAGACCGAGCAGGGCCTCCTGTTGGCCCTCGCCACCGGTCTCGGCGAACTGCCCAAACCGGAGCTGGACCCCGAGGTCAAGGTCGTGCAGCGAGCACAGCTCGTGGCAGCGATGGAGGCCATGCTGCTGGAAGGCACCGCCGCGGGGGGCGAAGGCCCGGACCGTTCCGTGCCCGAGCAGCGCTCGCACCGGGCACGGGGCGCACACCGGGCGACCGGACTGGGGAAGCTGCGACCGCGTTCGCGTTTGTCCAAGGGCCTGGCCGCGGGCGGGCTCACCGTGGGTGTGGCCGCGGGAGCCTTCGGCGGCGTGGCAGCCGCCAGCTCCGACGCCCTGCCCGGTGACTCGCTCTACGGGCTCAAACGAGGCATGGAGGACATCCAACTCGGCCTGGCCCACGGCGACAGCGACCGCGGCGAGCTCTACCTCGACCAGGCGTCCACACGCCTGAGCGAGGCACGCCGGCTGATGGAGCGGGGCCGCTCGGGCCAGCTCGACCACGAGTCCCTGGGCGAGATCCGCCGCGCCCTGTCGGGCATGCAGCACGACGCCTCCGAGGGCCACCGCCTGCTGTACGAGGCGTACGAGCGGGACGGCTCGCTGGGCCCCATCCAGGCCCTGTCCGCCTTCGCCCAGTCGCACCGCGAGGCCTGGGGCGCGCTGCGCGACCGGCTGCCCGTCCAGCTCGGCGACGTCAGTCAGCAGGTCTCGTCGGTGTTCGCCGCCATAGACGAAGAGGTCGACCCGCTGCTCCCGGGCACCCCGGCGAAGGAGGGCACAGGCCGTCACCGGGGTGCCAGTTCGGACGCCCCGGGCTCGTCGTCCGGTACGGACCGTCCGGCGCCCAGCGACAGCAGCGGCTCCACCACCGGCAGCCACGGCAGCGGCAAGCCGAAGCCGTCCAGCTCCAGCAGTACCGGCGAGGGCCTGCTCGGCGGCACCACGGGCGGCCTCCTGGACCCGCCCAAGGACAGCACCAGCTCGTCCCCGTCGGCCGGCAAGTCCAGCCCGACGAGTGGCGCGCCGGACGTCACCCTGCCCCCGCTGCTGCCCGGTCTCTTGCCGGGTCTGGGCATCGACAGCGAGGACAGCAAGTAACTCCGGTACGAGGCTGGGGGCGCCCTTCTCAGGAAGGGCGCCCCCAGCCTCGTATGTCCGTCACCGGCGGAACGTCCGTCAGAAGAACACCGACCGGCGCTGCACCAACAGCTTGTACAGCGTGTGCTGGATCTGCTCCCTGACCTGGTCCGTCAGGTTGAACATCAGCATCGGGTCCTCGGCGGCCTCCGGCGGATAGCCGTCCGTGGGAATCGGCTCGCCGAACTGGATCGTCCACTTCGTGGGGAGCGGGACGGCGCCCAGCGGACCCAGCCACGGGAAGGTCGGCGTGATCGGGAAGTACGGGAAACCCAGCAGCCGCGCCAGCGTCTTCGCGTTGCCGATCATCGGGTAGATCTCCTCCGCGCCGACGATCGAGCACGGAATGATCGGGGCGCCCTGCCGCAGGGCCGTCGACACGAACCCGCCCCGGCCGAAGCGCTGGAGCTTGTAGCGCTCGCCGAACGGCTTGCCGATGCCCTTGAAGCCCTCCGGCATCACACCGACCAGCTCGCCGCGCTCCAGAAGCCGTTCGGCGTCCTCGGCACAGGCGAGGGTGTGACCGGCCTTGCGGGCCAGCTCGTTGACCACCGGCAGCATGAAGACCAGGTCCGCCGCGAGAAGGCGCAGATGGCGGCTCTCGGGGTGGTTGTCGTGGACGGCGACCTGCATCATCAGGCCGTCCAACGGGAGGGTGCCCGAGTGGTTGGCGACGATCAGCGCGCCGCCGTCGGTCGGGATGTTCTCGATGCCCTTCACCTCGACCCGGAAGTACTTCTCGTACAGCGGCCGGATCAGGGACATCAGGACCTGCTCGGTGAGCTCCTGGTCGTACCCGAAGTCATCGATCTCGTAGTCACCGGTGAGGCGCCGGCGCAGGAAGGCGAGACCACCGGCGACGCGCCGTTCCAGCCCGCCACCCTCCCGCGCCTGTGACGTCGACGGCGCGTTCTTCGGCGTCGACGGCTGAGGCGGCTGTTCCTCACGCGTCACAGGAACATCATCCTGCGGGAAGGTCCGGCCGGGCAGGGGCTGGACCTCACGTACCACCACGGGATCGCCCTTGCGCCGGCTCCCCGCGGCCCGCCGCCGCGGCGGGCGCTGCACAGCACCCCCGCGCGACCGGTCGTCGTCGAACGGAATGACCTTGGCGTCCGCCATCGTCGATGCGCTCCTCAGTTGGCGCTCAGTGTCGGGGGGTTGCCGCCGCCCACGTAACGCAGCGCGGCGATCCGGTCGACGGCCCCCGCGAGGGCCTCGGGGGGCAGGAGTCCGGGCCCCCGGCTGCGTGCGAAGTCCGCGAAGGTCTCCGCGGTCGAGTATCTCGGTTTGTAGCCCAGCGTCTCGCGCATCTGGTTCGTCGACACGACCCTGCCGTGGGTGAGCAGCCGCAGCTGCTCCGGCGAGAAGTCCGTCACGCCCAGGGTACGCACCGCCGTGCCCGCCCAGCTGAGCGCCGGCAGCAGCAGGGGCACCGTGGGACGCCCCAGACGTCGAGCACACTGCGAGAGCAACAGGACGCCGTCTCCGGCGATGTTGAAGGTGCCGCTGTTGAGAGTGCCGCGCTGTGGATCGTGCGAGGCGATCCGCAGCACCTCGATCACGTCGTCCTCGTGCACGAACTGCAGCCGCGGGTCGTAGCCGAAGACGGTCGGCAGCACCGGCAGCGCGAAGTACGAGGCGAGCGGCGAGTCGGCGCTCGGCCCGAGGATGTTCGCGAACCGCAGCACACACACGGCGACGTCGGGCCGCCGCCGCGCGAAGCCACGCACATACCCCTCGACCTCCACCGTGTCCTTCGCGAAGCCGCCGCTGGGCAGCGACTTGGGCGGGGTGGTCTCGGTGAACACGGCCGGATCTCGCGGCGCGGACCCGTAGACGTTCGTACTGGACTTCACGACGAGCCGCTTGACCGACGGGGACTTCTGGCAGGCGCCCAGCAGCTGCATGGTGCCGATGACGTTGGTCTCCTTGACCGTCGTCCGGCTGCCGCCGCCCAGCGCGATGCCCGTCACGTCCATGTGGACGACCGTGTCGACGGAGTGCTCGGCGAGCACGCGGGCGATCGTGGGCTGGCGGATGTCGGCCTGGACGAACTCGGCCTCGCCCAGATGGTGGTCGGGCAGCACCGCGTCCACGGCGATCACCCGGTCCACCTGGGGGTCACGCTGGATCCGTCGTACGAACCGGCCTCCCAGCTGACGGGCCACTCCGGTGACGAGCACGACCTTCCCCAAGATCAGCGCCTCTCTTCCCGTTCTGGACATGAGCGGACCTAGCTCTGCTCGTACCCTGCCGTGTTCCCCGTGTGCCGCCAACCTAGCGGGTTGATGTTGCGCTGTGATGACCACCCGATGCACGAAGTGACGACAGCCACGGACATACGATCAGACCAAGCCACACGGCACACGGGCGTATGCACAGCATCGCCCTCCGGGGCCCTCGCGCAGGAGACGCGCGCCCGCTCCTCTCGGAAAGTACCCGCTCTGGGCGAAAGCCGCCGCGACGGCGGAAGCCGGGGGCCCTGACTCCGGCCGGAAAACGGCTGTGGCCCCCCACCGGCCGGTGGGGGGCCACAGAGCGCGCCGTTCGCAGCGCTCGCACAAGCGCAAGGACGAGCCCCGCGATGCGGGGCACGGCCCTACTTCTTGTTGCGACGCTGAACGCGAGTGCGCTTGAGCAGCTTGCGGTGCTTCTTCTTGGCCATCCGCTTGCGCCGCTTCTTGATAACAGAGCCCACGACTACCCTCGCTCACTTCTCTTTACTCGGTGCTGGGCTGCATGGGCCCACACGACCTATGAGGGGCCAGCCTACCCGTCCGAGCGCTGAGGTCGTAATCGAGGGGATCCGAGTGGATTCCCGAGGCGGCCACAAGGGCCTCTCGGGAACCCCTCGAAGCATCCGTCAGGCTGTCTCCACCCCCACATAGCTCTCGCGGAGGTACTCGTGAACCGCTTGCTCCGGCACCCGGAAGGACCTCCCCACCCGGATCGCCGGCAGATGACCACTGTGCACCAAGCGGTACACGGTCATCTTCGACACTCGCATCACCGAGGCGACTTCCGCCACGGTAAGGAACTGAACCTCGTTCAGAGGCCTCTCGCCAGCTGCAGCCATGACACACCTGAACCTTCCGCACTCGACGGCCACCGGCTTCCCCTTCCGGTGACTCTTCGTCGTTGCGTGCTCACTCCCCAATGTAGGGGCGGGTGATGCGAGTGGGGAAGAGGGGATGGCATCGGCCGCCTACTGTGACAGACACGCTCGATTGAGTACATAGCGAGTAAGCGGTCGGTAGTAATCAGACCGCACAGCGTCATCAAGCGGAACGACGACGGACACCCGCCCCTCTGCCTCTCCGACGAAGAGCGCAGGATCGTCCGTATCGGCCAGCCCCATGGCCTCGAACCCCAGCTGACCTGCTCCGCAGACCCAGCCGTGGTCCCCGATGACGAGTTCCGGGAGCGGCCCGCCACCCTCCGCGGCGGCCGCCAGAACGGTCCGAACCGGCAGCGGTGAGTGGGTATGTGCGCCGGTCGCACCACCGGGGGCTTGCGTGCCGGGTTCGCGTACCAGCGCGACACCTTGTACGTAGTCAAGGTTGTACGTGCGTAGACCGAACCGGGTCGTTATGTCGACAGAGCTACCCTGCGCGGGGGTGAGGACGGTACATCCCGCCGCCGACAGGGCGTCCGCAAGGGCGGCGTAGAAACCGAGCAGACGGTGCGGATGACCGGTCCCGAGGAGTACCGCCTCGCGCTTCCGGGCCGCCGTTCCGAGTCGCGCCGCGAAGGAATCGAGCGCGACCAAAGTCCGCTCGGGGTCGATCACATCATGCCCACTCGTGTGCGTCGGATCGGCCGAAACTCCACACTTGTCGGCCATCAACTCGATCAGATCCCGCTGCTCCCACGTCCACTCGGGATCGAGCCCGAGCAGCACACGGGGATCGCGGGCCGCGAAGAGCCGATAGCTCCGCAGACTCTCCTCACGCGAGGTCGCAACGGGCCCGGCCAACCGGGCCGCCAGCAGGTGCGCACGTAATGCTCCGGTGCTCAACACGACAGCGATGCTGACGCACATGAACCCCCTTAACCCCGAATTTCCTGAAAACACCCCACACTTGGCGTAATACACACTCTGCCCCGGCTGCTCCCGCCGGGGGTTCGGAGCGGAGCCCCGCTGGGGGCGCGGCGGAGCCCCGCCGGAGTCCTGGGCGCAGCCCGCCGGGGGGCAGGCCGAGCCCCGCCGGGGGCCAGCCGAGCCCCGCCGGGGGGCTGGGGCGCACCCCCGCCGCGGGGACGGGGCACATCCCCACGGGAGGTCCGGGGGGTCGGGCGGAGCCCGGCCGGGAAGTTCGGGCGGAGCCAAAGCTGGGATACAAGGGCGCAGCCCCGCAAGGAAGTCCGGGACACAGGCCTGCCAAGGGAATGCAAACGGAGCCCCACGGGAGGACCGGAGCGGAGCTCCGGGGATGCCGGGGCACATACCGCCGGGGCGCCAGGGGCGAAGCCCCGGGGATGCAGGGGCGGAGCCACGCCGGGGGTTCCGAAGCCCAGCCCCACGGGAGGACCGGGGCAGAGGCTCCCCAGGTGGGATACAGGAACGCGGCCCCGTAAGGGGGCCGGGGCGCAGCCCCGCCAAGGGGACGGGCATACACCGCGGGAAGTCCGGAGCAGAGCCCGCCCGGGTGCAGGGGCGCAGCCCCGCCAGGAGTCGGGGGCACAGCCCCCGGGGTGCAGGGGCGCAGCCCCGCCAGGAGTCGGGGGCTCAGGGAGCGGGGACGGGGTGGTGGGCGCTGGTGGGTGTCAGGGGAGGAGGCCGCGTAGGGGGAACACCGCACGGCGCGTCGCGACGATCGCCTGGTCGAGGCGGTCCGCCGGGTCGTACCCGGACTCCCACCCCTTCCAGGACACGGGCCACCGCCCGTCCGTCATCCGCACGGGCGCCAACTGCCGCGTGCGAGCGAAGACCTCCTGCCGCCAGCTCTCGGGAATCACCGTCTCAGGGTCGATGGGCCGCCCCGCCGCGACGGCGACCAGATGCGTCCACGACCGCGGTACGACGTCCACTACCGCGTACCCGCCCCCACCCAACGCGACCCACCGCCCGTCGGCATACTCGTGCGCCAGGTCGTGACAGGCGACCTGCACGGCCCGCTGCGCGTCGAGCGAGACGGCGAGATGAGCGAGCGGATCCTCGAAGTGGGTGTCGGCACCGTGCTGGGTGACAAGCACCTGCGGCCGAAACTCGGCGACGAGCTCGGGCACCACGGAGTGGAACGCCCGCAGCCACCCCGCGTCCCCGGTCCCGGCCGGCAGCGCGACGTTGACGGCGGAGCCCTCCGCCGAGGAGGCCCCCGTCTCCTCCGGCCACCCGGTCTGCGGGAACAGTGTCCGCGGATGCTCGTGCAGCGAGATCGTCAGAACCCGGGGGTCCTCCCAGAACGCCGCCTGCACCCCGTCCCCGTGGTGCACATCGACATCCACGTACGCGATCCGCTCGGCCCCCAGCTCCAGCAGCCGCGCGATCGCGAGCGAGGCGTCGTTGTAGATACAGAACCCGGACGCCCCACCCGGCATCGCATGGTGCAGCCCACCCGCGAAGTTCACCGCGTGCAGCGCGTCCCCGTGCCACACCGCCTCCGCCGCCCCGACCGACTGCCCGGCGATCAGCGCCGACACCTCGTGCATTCCCGCGAAGGCGGGATCGTCCATGGTCCCGAGCCCGTACGAGGCGTCCGCGGCCCCCGGATCCACCGACGCGGCCTTGACCGCCTCGACATAGTCCTCACGATGCACGAGCCGCAACGTCGACTCCCCGGCCGGCTTCGCCGCGACGACATCCACCTCCCGGTCGAGCCCGAAGGCATCGACCAGTCGCCGGGTCAGCGCAAGCCGGACCGGATCCATCGGATGGTCCGGGCCGAAGTCATAGCCCGTTACTGCCTCGTCCCACATCAGCTGTGCGCGGCCGCTCATGTCCGTCACCGTATCGGTCCGGTTCGGGCGCGAACGAGCGGGCGTACCCCAAGGTCGCCAGGACCAACACCATCGGTACAAGCATGGCGCCCCGGTAGTTCCAGGCGTCGCCCAACGCCCCCACCAACGGCGAACCGATCAAGAACCCGACGTAATTGAAGATGTTCAGCCGCGCGATGGCCGCATCCGAAGCCCCCGGAAACAGCCGTCCGGCCGCCGCGAACGTCTGCGGCACCAGCACACACAACCCCAGCCCCAGCAACGTGAACCCGAGCATCCCGACCCACGCCCCCGGCGCCACCGCCACCACCGCGAACCCCAGCGCCGCCACGACCGCCCCCAGCCGTACGACGGCCACCGCCCCGAACCGCCGCACCCCGAAGTCCCCGACGGCCCGTCCCACCAGCGTCATCACCATGTAGACGTTGTACGGAACGGTCGCCAACTGCTCCGAACTGCCCAGCACGTCCTGCAGATACTTCGCACTCCAGTTTGAAACTGTCGAGTCCCCGATGTACGCGAACGTCATCACCAGACACAGCGGCAACAGCAGTCTGAAGACCAGGGCCCCACTCTGCCCCTGCCCCTTCCCGACCTCGGCGGCGGCCTCGGCATCGGCCTCAGGAACAGAGGCGGCGCCCCCGTCGACGTACCACCGACTCCCCACGAACGCCGCCGGCAGCAGCACGAGCACCACCGGCAGATAGGACACGAACAGCGAGAGATGCCAGTGCGCCCCGACCCACGCGAGCGAGGCGCCCACGATCCCGCCCAGGCTGTACGTGGCATGGAAGCCGAGCATGATGCTGCGCCCGTACGTCCGCTGGAGGCTCACCCCGAGCATGTTCATGGAGGCGTCGAGCGCGCCGACCGCGAGCCCGAAGGCGCCGAGCGCGACCGCCAGTTCGACGAGCCGGTCCCCCGACCCGACCCCGAGCAGCGCCAGGAGCACAACGGGCTGGGACCAGCGCAGCAGCCGACTGGGCCGTATTCGCCTCACCAGCTGCTCGGTCGTCACGCTGCCGACCCCGGCGAGGATCGGCACGGCGGCCAGGAACGCGGGCAGCAACGCGTCGGAGACGCCGTACCGGTCCTGGATGGCCGGAATGCGCGTCACGAGCAGGGCAAAGGTGGCGCCCTGAGCAAAGAAGCTGAACGCCAAAGAGGCCCTACCGCGCCGCAGCACATCTGTCATGGCGGCGAGCGTAGGGCCCCGGCTTACCGGTGGGTAGATCCAACCGAAGGTGAATTTTGCTCAACTCTTCGGCTGGATGGTCCCGGCGACCTCGTTCTCCAGCATCTTCTCCATCGGAACGACCGCCAGCCGACCGGCAACCAGGATGGCCAGCGCGATCGCACCGATCATCACGACCGTGCCCAGCCAGACCATCGTGTCGACCGGCAGGGTGTACGCGCCCACGACCCGCGCCACGCACTCCCCGAGCAGCGCCACGCCCCAGACCAGGGAGAAGGTCCGCTCGGCCTTCCGGAACCGCGGGGAGCCGGCCGTCAGCCGGTCCCACGCGGCGTTCTTGGCCGCGTCGCCCTTGATGAGGAACGGCTTCATGCCCGCCGTCATCATCGGCCTGCCGAGCTTCACGGACACCAGGATGCCGATGCCGATCGCGCTGCTGACCCCACTGTCCTTGGCCAGCATCAGCCGCGGGTCACCGGCGACGAGGCTGAGGGCCAGCCCGACAACGTTGACGAACAGAATCAGCCCGGCCAGGGCGTTGGCCTTGCGCTCCTTCACCGCGCTCCACACGGTCCGCACCGCCGGCACCACGCTGCTCCAGCCGAGGGCCGCCATGGTGCTCATGCCGAACCCGTTCTTGAGGAGGTAGTACGACCCGACGGGCACCGCCACGTCGAGGATCAGCGGCAGGAAGCTGGGCCTGGCGGCGACATCGGCGCTCGTGGCGGCCGGTGCCTCGACAGTGGTCGCTCCAGTGCTGGTCTCGATGGCCGTGATGCTCATGATCGGGTCCCTCCGTCGTCGCTGTGTACGTCCCGTTCGATGTACTCAGCTTCGCGGTCGGACCCCACTCGCCAACAGAAACGATCGTCCGGAGCTGGGCGTGACAAATGTCAGTGCCGGGCGGTGGGTGCCGTCATACGAGCAGGTCAGCCAACTCGCCCAGCTCGGAGAAGAGTTGAGTGGCACCGGTGAGCTTGGCGGCCGGTGTCATGGCGGTGAACCCGTACACGTCCATCCCGGCGGCGTTCGCCGCCCGCACCCCGAGCGGACTGTCCTCGACGACGACACACCGGTGCGGCGCCACGCCCATCCGCTCGGCCGCGTAGAGAAACAGATCGGGTGCCGGCTTGCCCCGCCCCACGTCCTGCGAGCTGAAGACACGCCCCTCGTCGAACCACCGGTCGAGCCCGGTCTTCCGATGCCCCACCCGGATCCGCTCATGGCTCCCGGAGGAGGCCACGCAGTACGGGACCTCGTCCGCGGCCAGCTTCTCCAGCAACTGCACGACACCGGGGACGGGTTGCAGCTCCCGCTCGAAGGCGGCGAACACCCGCCCGTGAAAGACGTCGTCGAACTCCTCCGGCAGCCGCTGCCCGCTCCGCTCCTGGACGAGCTCGTGGATGCGGTGCATGGCGGACCCCATGTAGTCCCGGATGGACTCCTCGTACGAGGTCGGGTGCCCGAGTTCGGTCAGATAGGCGGCCAGGATCGTGTTGGAGATCGGCTCACTGTCCACGAGGACGCCGTCGTTGTCGAAGATCACCAAGTCATAGCGCATGACAAAACCCTAGGCCCCCGAACGCAGAAAACCCCCGTACCGATTTCCCGGTACGGGGGTTCTCCCTACAATGAGTTCGGCGGCGTCCTACTCTCCCACAGGGTCCCCCCTGCAGTACCATCGGCGCTGTGAGGCTTAGCTTCCGGGTTCGGAATGTAACCGGGCGTTTCCCTCACGCTATGACCACCGAAACACTATGAAACTGTCACTACCGCACCATGCCCAGTGGCCCTGGGAATGGGGTTGTTCGTGGTTTCAGAACCAACACAGTGGACGCGAGCAACTGAGGACAAGCCCTCGGCCTATTAGTACCGGTCACCTCCAGCGGTTACCCGCCTTCCAGATCCGGCCTATCAACCCAGTCGTCTACTGGGAGCCTTAACCCCTCAAGGGGGTGGGAATACTCATCTCGAAGCAGGCTTCCCGCTTAGATGCTTTCAGCGGTTATCCCTCCCGAACGTAGCCAACCAGCCATGCCCTTGGCAGGACAACTGGCACACCAGAGGTTCGTCCGTCCCGGTCCTCTCGTACTAGGGACAGCCCTTCTCAATATTCCTACGCGCACAGCGGATAGGGACCGAACTGTCTCACGACGTTCTAAACCCAGCTCGCGTACCGCTTTAATGGGCGAACAGCCCAACCCTTGGGACCGACTCCAGCCCCAGGATGCGACGAGCCGACATCGAGGTGCCAAACCATCCCGTCGATATGGACTCTTGGGGAAGATCAGCCTGTTATCCCCGGGGTACCTTTTATCCGTTGAGCGACGGCGCTTCCACAAGCCACCGCCGGATCACTAGTCCCGACTTTCGTCCCTGCTCGACCCGTCGGTCTCACAGTCAAGCTCCCTTGTGCACTTACACTCAACACCTGATTACCAACCAGGCTGAGGGAACCTTTGGGCGCCTCCGTTACTCTTTAGGAGGCAACCGCCCCAGTTAAACTACCCATCAGACACTGTCCCTGATCCGGATCACGGACCCAGGTTAGACATCCAGCACGACCAGAGTGGTATTTCAACGACGACTCCACAACAGCTGGCGCTGCCGCTTCAAAGTCTCCCACCTATCCTACACAAGCCGAACCGAACACCAATATCAAACTGTAGTAAAGGTCCCGGGGTCTTTCCGTCCTGCTGCGCGAAACGAGCATCTTTACTCGTAGTGCAATTTCACCGGGCCTATGGTTGAGACAGTCGAGAAGTCGTTACGCCATTCGTGCAGGTCGGAACTTACCCGACAAGGAATTTCGCTACCTTAGGATGGTTATAGTTACCACCGCCGTTTACTGGCGCTTAAGTTCTCAGCTTCGCCACCCCGAAGAGTGACTAACCGGTCCCCTTAACGTTCCAGCACCGGGCAGGCGTCAGTCCGTATACATCGCCTTACGGCTTCGCACGGACCTGTGTTTTTAGTAAACAGTCGCTTCTCGCTGGTCTCTGCGGCCACCCCCAGCTCAGAGTGCAAGACTCATCACCGGTGATGGCCCCCCTTCTCCCGAAGTTACGGGGGCATTTTGCCGAGTTCCTTAACCATAGTTCACCCGAACGCCTCGGTATTCTCTACCTGACCACCTGAGTCGGTTTAGGGTACGGGCCGCCATGAAACTCGCTAGAGGCTTTTCTCGACAGCATAGGATCATCCACTTCACCACAATCGGCTCGGCATCAGGTCTCAGACTATGTGCCAGGCGGATTTACCTACCTGACGTCCTACACCCTTACCCCGGGACAACCACCGCCCGGGATGGACTACCTTCCTGCGTCACCCCATCACTCACCTACTGCAGGTCTGGTCCGTCGGCTCCACCACTCCCCTTTGCCCGAAGGCTCCGGGGCGGCTTCACGGACTTAGCATCGCCTGGTTCAATGTTTGACGCTTCACAGCGGGTACCGGAATATCAACCGGTTATCCATCGACTACGCCTGTCGGCCTCGCCTTAGGTCCCGACTTACCCTGGGCAGATCAGCTTGACCCAGGAACCCTTAGTCAATCGGCGCACACGTTTCTCACGTGTGTATCGCTACTCATGCCTGCATTCTCACTCGTGAACCGTCCACCACTGCCTTCCGGCGCGGCTTCACCCGGCACACGACGCTCCCCTACCCATCACAGCCGCCGTTGGGCGTATTGCTGCAATGACACGACTTCGGCGGTACGCTTGAGCCCCGCTACATTGTCGGCGCGGAATCACTAGACCAGTGAGCTATTACGCACTCTTTCAAGGGTGGCTGCTTCTAAGCCAACCTCCTGGTTGTCTCTGCGACTCCACATCCTTTCCCACTTAGCGTACGCTTAGGGGCCTTAGTCGATGCTCTGGGCTGTTTCCCTCTCGACCATGGAGCTTATCCCCCACAGTCTCACTGCCGCGCTCTCACTTACCGGCATTCGGAGTTTGGCTAAGGTCAGTAACCCGGTAGGGCCCATCGCCTATCCAGTGCTCTACCTCCGGCAAGAAACACACGACGCTGCACCTAAATGCATTTCGGGGAGAACCAGCTATCACGGAGTTTGATTGGCCTTTCACCCCTAACCACAGGTCATCCCCCAGGTTTTCAACCCTGGTGGGTTCGGTCCTCCACGACCTCTTACAGCCGCTTCAACCTGCCCATGGCTAGATCACTCCGCTTCGGGTCTTGAGCGCGCTACTATGTCGCCCTATTCGGACTCGCTTTCGCTACGGCTTCCCCACACGGGTTAACCTCGCAACACACCGCAAACTCGCAGGCTCATTCTTCAAAAGGCACGCAGTCACGACGCACTGAGTAAACTCAATGCGCGACGCTCCCACGGCTTGTAGGCACACGGTTTCAGGTACTATTTCACTCCGCTCCCGCGGTACTTTTCACCATTCCCTCACGGTACTATCCGCTATCGGTCACCAGGGAATATTTAGGCTTAGCGGGTGGTCCCGCCAGATTCACACGGGATTTCTCGGGCCCCGTGCTACTTGGGTGTTTCTCAAACGAGCCGTTGACGTTTCGACTACGGGGGTCTTACCCTCTACGCCGGACCTTTCGCATGTCCTTCGCCTACATCAACGGTTTCTGACTCGTCTCACGGCCGGCAGACCGTGAAAGAGAAATCCCACAACCCCACATACGCAACCCCTGCCGGGTCTCACACGCATATGGTTTGGCCTCATCCAGTTTCGCTCGCCACTACTCCCGGAATCACGGTTGTTTTCTCTTCCTGCGGGTACTGAGATGTTTCACTTCCCCGCGTTCCCTCCACTTGCCCTATGTGTTCAGGCAAGGGTGACAGCCCATGACGACTGCCGGGTTTCCCCATTCGGAAACCCCCGGATCAAAGCCTGGTTGACGACTCCCCGGGGACTATCGTGGCCTCCCACGTCCTTCATCGGTTCCTGGTGCCAAGGCATCCACCGTGCGCCCTTAAAAACTTGGCCACAGATGCTCGCGTCCACTGTGCAGTTCTCAAACAACGACCAACCACCCATCACCCCCGGTTACCACCGGAGTTCACTGGGGCCGGCACTGAAGGCAGCCAACAATCGGCCGTACCCTCAGACACCCAACAGCGTGCCCGACACCCCCGCCACTCATGATCAGCTTTCCACGCCCCGAAGAGCAGTACTCACAGCCTGAGATGACTGAAGATGCCGAATAATCAACGTTCCACCCATGAGCAACCACCGTCGAACGTGTGCCGACGTAATGGCCCTGGACCACCAAGCAAGCTTGGCGGCCTAGATGCTCCTTAGAAAGGAGGTGATCCAGCCGCACCTTCCGGTACGGCTACCTTGTTACGACTTCGTCCCAATCGCCAGTCCCACCTTCGACAGCTCCCTCCCACAAGGGGTTGGGCCACCGGCTTCGGGTGTTACCGACTTTCGTGACGTGACGGGCGGTGTGTACAAGGCCCGGGAACGTATTCACCGCAGCAATGCTGATCTGCGATTACTAGCAACTCCGACTTCATGGGGTCGAGTTGCAGACCCCAATCCGAACTGAGACAGGCTTTTTGAGATTCGCTCCGCCTCACGGCTTCGCAGCTCATTGTACCTGCCATTGTAGCACGTGTGCAGCCCAAGACATAAGGGGCATGATGACTTGACGTCGTCCCCACCTTCCTCCGAGTTGACCCCGGCAGTCTCCTGTGAGTCCCCATCACCCCGAAGGGCATGCTGGCAACACAGAACAAGGGTTGCGCTCGTTGCGGGACTTAACCCAACATCTCACGACACGAGCTGACGACAGCCATGCACCACCTGTACACCGACCACAAGGGGGCGACCATCTCTGGCCGTTTCCGGTGTATGTCAAGCCTTGGTAAGGTTCTTCGCGTTGCGTCGAATTAAGCCACATGCTCCGCTGCTTGTGCGGGCCCCCGTCAATTCCTTTGAGTTTTAGCCTTGCGGCCGTACTCCCCAGGCGGGGAACTTAATGCGTTAGCTGCGGCACCGACGACGTGGAATGTCGCCAACACCTAGTTCCCACCGTTTACGGCGTGGACTACCAGGGTATCTAATCCTGTTCGCTCCCCACGCTTTCGCTCCTCAGCGTCAGTAATGGCCCAGAGATCCGCCTTCGCCACCGGTGTTCCTCCTGATATCTGCGCATTTCACCGCTACACCAGGAATTCCGATCTCCCCTACCACACTCTAGCTAGCCCGTATCGAATGCAGACCCGGGGTTAAGCCCCGGGCTTTCACACCCGACGTGACAAGCCGCCTACGAGCTCTTTACGCCCAATAATTCCGGACAACGCTTGCGCCCTACGTATTACCGCGGCTGCTGGCACGTAGTTAGCCGGCGCTTCTTCTGCAGGTACCGTCACTTTCGCTTCTTCCCTGCTGAAAGAGGTTTACAACCCGAAGGCCGTCATCCCTCACGCGGCGTCGCTGCATCAGGCTTTCGCCCATTGTGCAATATTCCCCACTGCTGCCTCCCGTAGGAGTCTGGGCCGTGTCTCAGTCCCAGTGTGGCCGGTCGCCCTCTCAGGCCGGCTACCCGTCGTCGCCTTGGTGAGCCACTACCTCACCAACAAGCTGATAGGCCGCGGGCTCATCCTTCACCGCCGGAGCTTTTAACCCACCCGGATGCCCGGGCAGGTGTTATCCGGTATTAGACCCCGTTTCCAGGGCTTGTCCCAGAGTGAAGGGCAGATTGCCCACGTGTTACTCACCCGTTCGCCACTAATCCACCCCGAAGGGCTTCATCGTTCGACTTGCATGTGTTAAGCACGCCGCCAGCGTTCGTCCTGAGCCAGGATCAAACTCTCCGTGAATGTTTTCCCGTAATCGGGACGACACCACGAGAGCGGAACCAAGGAGAGGAATAATCCCCTCGGTTCACAGCGTCCTCGCTGTGCGCCTACCGGACAGTGCCCGGCAGGACTTTTTCAAAGGAACCTCGTCCCAGCCGATCGGCCGGAGACGGGGTATCAACATATCTGGCGTTGATTTTTGGCACGCTGTTGAGTTCTCAAGGAACGGACGCTTCCTTTGTACTCACCCTCTCGGGCTTTCCTCCGGGCGCTTCCCTTCGGTCTTGCTGTCTTGCTGTCTTGCTTTGTTCTTGCGTTTCCGACTCTATCAGACCGTTTCCCGATCCGATTTCCTCGGTGCTTTCCAGGTTCCCGCTCTCGCGTTTCCCTTTCCGGCGGTTCCGACTCTATCAGATCCTTTCGGGCCTGATTCCCAGTCAGTGGGGCTTGCCTTCCCAGCCCTTGGGCCGTTCCGACGAGTGAGACTTTAGCGGATTCCTGGCTCCCGAGCTAATCGGGGTGGCGCCCTTTCGAACGCGGATTCCTCATTTCGCAAACACGCATGAAAACGAGCCGACGACGGGTCGCCGTTCGTTGAGTGCTTGTTGCGGAATGGCTGTCCGGGGACCGACCGGGGTCGGCGCTCACGTCGGACAACTCGGAGAACATTACGTACCAGGTGGGGGCGTGTCAACTCCGCTCCGGGATGCCCTCCGGAGGCGTACGCTCGGAGCCATGACTACACATACGTGCACCCAGCAGTGGTGGGCCGCCTGACGGGCGGCCGTACTCACGTATGTACTCAACGGCCGCCGCCTCGGCGGCCGTTTTTGTGTCTCCCTCCTGGGGAGCCGGCCGGCGGGTGCGGCGGCCTCGACCAGGAGGTGGAGTGATGACACGGGTCTTCAGTGGGGTCAAGCCGACCGGGCATCTGACGCTGGGGAACTATCTCGGGGCCATCCGGCGGTGGGTCGATGTCGATCAGCACCAGGCCGACGCCCTGTTCTGCGTCGTCGATCTGCACGCGCTGACCGTGGACCACGATCCGGGGCGGGTGCGCAGGCTCAGTAGGCAGGCGGCGACGTTGTTGCTGGCCTCGGGGCTCGATCCGGAGCTGTGCACCGTCTTCGTACAGAGTCATGTGGACGAGCACGCGCGGCTGTCGTATCTGCTGGAGTGCGTCGCGACCGACGGGGAGATGCGGCGGATGATCCAGTACAAGGAGAAGGCCTCGCGCGAGCGGGAGCGGGGCGGGAGTGTGCGGCTGTCCCTGCTGACTTATCCCGTGCTGATGGCGGCGGACATCCTGGCTTACGGGACGGACGAGGTGCCGGTCGGGGACGACCAGACGCAGCATGTGGAGCTGACCCGGGATCTCGCGGTGCGGTTCAACCAGCGCTACGGGCACACCTTCGTGGTGCCCCGGGCCACGCGGCCTCAGATCGCGGCGCGGGTCATGAATCTGCAGGAGCCGATGTCGAAGATGGGGAAGAGCGATGACGTGGGGCCCGGCGTCGTCTATCTGCTCGACGAGCCGGATGCCGTACGGAAGAAGATCATGCGGGCTGTGACCGACAGCGGGCAGGACGTCCTGTACGACCCCGAGACGCGGCCGGGGGTCTCGAACCTGCTGGAGATTCTCGCCGCCTGTGAAGGTGGGGATCCGGAGACCCTCGGCGGTGCGTACGAGTCCTACGGCGCTTTGAAGAAGGACACCGCCGAGGCCGTGATCGAACTCCTCAGGCCCGTGCAGGAGAGGCACAAGCGGTTGTGCGCGGATCCCTCATATGTGGAGGCGGTTTTGCGCGACGGCGCCGGGAAGGCCCGGGAGATGGCGCGGCCTCGGGTGGACGAGGCGTATCGGGCGATCGGGCTGCTGGCCGCCGGCTGAAGTCCCTGAGGGGAGAGAGGTCATTGACGGCGGGCCGGGGCGGTGGCCCCGGCCCCGCTGCCTCTAGCTGTTGCCGGAGGCCAGTTCGCGGCTGCGGTCGCGGGCTGCCTCCAGTGCGGCGATGAGGGCCGCGCGGACGCCGTGGTTCTCGAGTTCGCGGATCGCGTTGATCGTGGTGCCCGCGGGAGAGGTGACGGCCTCGCGGAGTTTCACGGGGTGCTCCCCGCTGTCGCGGAGCATCACGGCGGCGCCGATCGCGGACTGGACGATCAGGTCGTGTGCCTTGTCGCGGGGCAGGCCGAGCAGGATGCCCGCGTCCGTCATGGCCTCGACCAGGTAGAAGAAGTACGCCGGTCCCGAGCCGGAGAGGGCGGTGCAGGCGTCCTGCTGGGACTCGGGGACGCGCAGTGTCTTGCCGACGGCGCCGAAGATCTCCTCGGTGTGGGCGAGGTGCGCTTCGGTGGCGTGGCTGCCGGCGGAGATGACGGACATCGCCTCGTCGACGAGGGCGGGGGTGTTCGTCATGACCCGGACGACGGGGGTGCCCGCGGCCAGGCGCTCCTCGAAGAAGGAGGTGGGGATGCCCGCCGCGCCGCTGATCACCAGGCGGTCGGCGGGGACGTGGGGGGCGAGTTCGTCGAGGAGGGTGCCCATGTCCTGCGGCTTGACCGTGAGGATCAGGGTGTCGGCGTTCTTGGCGGCCTCGGCGTTGGTGACGGCGGTGACGCCGTAGCGCTCCTGGAGTTCCCTGGCGCGCTCGGGGCGGCGGGCCGTGACCAGCAGGTCGGCGGGGGCCCAGCCTGATCGGATCACTCCGCTGAGCAGGGCTTCGCCGATCTTGCCGGTGCCGAGGACTGCGACTTTCTGGGTCATGGTGCGGGTGCCCTCCGGGGGTGCGTCGTCCTGGGGTCATCCTCGCACTTGGGGGGTTGGGCGGGGTGGGGTGTCCGTTGGGCGGACGGGGGTGGGTTCTTGGCTTCGGGTGGGTGGGGGCCGGGCGCGCAGTTCCCCGCGCCTCTGGGGCACGGCGCTGCGCCCCGGTGCCCGTCGGCATGGGTTCGTCATGCGGTGCGGCGCCTCAGGGTTGCGGCGCCCAGGGCCAGGACCAGGAGGGCGCATCCCGCCACGATGAACGCGTCGCGGACGAAGTTGGCCGTCATGTCGGTGTGCTTGAGGACTTCGTTCATGCCGTCGACTGCGTAGGACATGGGGAGGACGTCGGAGAGGGCTTCGAGGACGGGGTGCATGGTGGAGCGGGCCGTGAAGAGGCCGCAGAGGAGGAGTTGAGGAAAGATCACCGCCGGCATGAACTGGACCGCCTGGAATTCCGAGGCCGCGAAGGCCGAGACGAAGAGGCCGAGGGCCGTGCCGAGCAGGGCGTCGAGGAGGGCCACGAGCAGCAGGAGCCAGGGGGACCCCGTGACGTCGAGGCCGAGGAACCAGACCGCGAGGCCCGTGGCCAGGGCCGACTGGACGACGGCGACGGCGCCGAAGGCCAGGGCGTAGCCGGCGATCAGGTCGCCCTTGCCGAGCGGCATGGCGAGGAGGCGTTCCAGGGTGCCCGAGGTGCGTTCGCGCAGGGTGGCGATGGAGGTGACCAGGAACATCGTGATCAGCGGGAAGATCCCGAGGAGGGAGGCCCCGATGGAGTCGAAGGTGCGCGCGCTGCCGTCGAAGACGTAGCGGAGCAGGACGAGCATCAGGCACGGGATGAGGATCATCAGCGCGATGGTGCGCGGGTCGTGGCGGAGCTGGCGCAGGACGCGGGTCGCGGTGGCGGTCGTACGGGAGTAGTTGATCGCGCTCGGACGGGCGGGGGCCGTCGTGTCCGTGCCCGTGTGCGTGGTGGTGGCCGTGTTCATCGGACGGTCTCCTTGCGGGCGTCGCCGGTCGCGGTGGCCTCGTCGACCAGGTGGAGGAAGGCGGCCTCGACGGTGTCGCGGCCGGTGCGTTCGCGCAGGGCGTCGGGCGTGTCGTCGGCGAGGATCTCGCCCTCGCGCATCAGGAGCAGTCGGTGGCAGCGCTCGGCCTCGTCCATGACATGGGAGGAGACCAGCAGCGTCGCCTTCCATTCCGTGGCGATGGCGTGGAAGAGGTTCCACAGGTCGCGGCGCAGGACCGGGTCGAGGCCGACGGTGGGCTCGTCGAGGACCAGGAGTTCGGGGGTGCCGAGCAGGGCGACCGCGAGGGAGACGCGGTTGCGCTGGCCGCCGGAGAGGTTGCCGGCGAGGGCGTCGGCGTGGCTGGTGAGGTCGACGTCGGCGATGGCCTGGGTGACATGGGCGTCGCGGCGGTCGGCGGCGGCGCGGCCGGGGTCGAGGATCGCGGCGAAGTAGTCGAGGTTCTGGCGGATGGTCAGGTCGTCGTAGACCGAGGGGGCCTGGGTGACGTATCCGATGCGGGAGCGCAGTGCGGCGTCGCCGGCGGGGCGGCCGAGGACTTCGAGGGTGCCGGTGACTTTGGCCTGGGTGCCGACGATGGCGCGCATGAGGGTGGACTTGCCGCAGCCGGAAGGGCCGAGGAGTCCGGTGATCTGGCCGCGGGGTACGGCGAAGTCGAGGCCGCGCAGGACGGTACGGGGGCCGCGTACGACGGTGAGGCCTTCGGCGCGGATGGCCGTGGCCGTGGGGCGGTCGGGGGGCCGGGGAGCAATATTCATCATGCGATGAATATTGCGCGGGAGGAGTGGCGTCGTCAAGCCCGGTCGCATCCGCCGGCGCAGGCGCGCGGCGGCGCGATCGGAAGGGGGCACTCCGGCGTGCGGTGGGGTGGTGCGCTTCCGTGTTCACTCGGCGGTTACACGGAAGGGCTGCGCGATCAACTCCCGTTACCGACAATGGATTTCAGTGCGCGGTCATATGCCCACCGGCCTTGGTGCCGCGCCGTTGGATCCGCCGCGCCCTCCCCCGGCTCGGCACCCACGCATCTTCCGCACTCAACCGGAGGTGCCGTCGCCATGCGTAAAGCCGATCTGCGTCGAGCCGATCTGTCCGCGTCTCTCGTCGTGTTTCTCGTCGCGTTGCCGTTGTGTGTAGGGGTCGCCATCGCCTCGGGCGTGCCGGCCGAGTTGGGGCTGGTGACCGGAATAGTCGGTGGCCTGGTCGCCGGGGTGCTGCCCGGGAGCAGCCTTCAGGTGAGCGGGCCCGCGGCCGGGCTGACCGTGCTGGTGTACGAGGCGGTGCAGACGTACGGGCTGCGGGCCCTGGGTGTGCTGGTGCTCGGCGCCGGGCTGGTGCAACTCACGCTCGGGGCGCTGCGGCTCGGGCGGTGGTTCCGGGCCGTGTCCGTCGCGGTGGTGCAGGGGATGCTCGCCGGGATCGGGCTCGTGCTGATCGCGGGCCAGGTCTACGCGATGGGTGACGCGTCCGCGCCCGCGAGCGGGCTCGGGAAGATCGCCGGGCTGGTGTCGCTGCCCGGGGACGCGGACCCGGTGGCTCTCGCGGTCGGGGGCGCCACCGTGGTCGTACTGCTGCTGTGGCCGCGTTGGCGGCGCGGGGCGCGGGTGGTGCCGGCGCCGTTGCTGGCGGTGGCGCTCGCGGCGGGTGTGACCGGGGTGTTCGATCTGCCCGTGCGGCGGGTCGAGGTGCGCGGGCTGCTCGATGCCGTACAGCCGCCGTCCTTGGCGGACCTGGGCCGGCTCACGGAAGTGGGCATGCTCGGGACGGTGGTCGCCTTCGCTCTGATCGCCTCCGCCGAGTCGCTGTTCAGCGCGGCGGCGGTGGACCGTCTGCACCGGGGGCCACGGACCGACTACGACCGTGAGCTCATCGCGCAGGGTGCGGGGAACACCGTGTGCGGGGCGCTCGGGGCGCTGCCGATGACCGCGGTGATCGTGCGGAGCGCGGCGAATGTGCAGGCCGGGGCGCAGACCAAGGTCTCGCGCGTACTGCACGGGGTGTGGCTGCTGGTCTTCACGGTGGTGGTGCCCGGGGTCCTCGGGATCATTCCGGTGGCGGCGCTGGCGGGGTTGCTGGTGCACGCGGGCTGCAAGTTGGTGCCGGTGCGGGAGGTGCGGGTGCTGTGGCGCGGGCATCGCGGGGAGGTAGTCGTACTGGGTGTGACGGCGGTGGCGATCGTGGTGGGGAATCTGTTTGAAGGGGTGCTGGTCGGGCTTGCGCTCGCCGTCGCAAAGACCGCGTGGGACATCAGCCATGTGCACGTGGAGACGGAGGACCGGGGGGCCGCGGGGATGGTCGTACGGGTGATGGGCAACGCCACGTTCCTGCGGCTGCCGAAGCTGCTGGACGCCTTGGAGGCGTTGCCGCACGATCGTGACGTACGGCTGGAGTTGGGCGGGTTGCGGCATGTGGACCACGCGTGTGCGGCGGCCCTGGAGCGGTGGACCGCCGCGCGCGATCACGAGCGGGTGGCCACGATCACCAGTACCTCGTAGACCTCCTCGACCCGGCCGTCCGGGAAGGTCTCCAGGAGGCGGGTGCGCTCCTCGGCGAGGAAGGCGTCGGTGTCCTCCTTGCCGAGGACCAGGAAGGCCGAGTGGCTGCCGATGTTGGCGAGGTGGGTGTCCACGGGGACGTGACGGCTCCAGCGGACGATGCGGTGGGTGTGGGGCGGGAGTTCGGGGGCGCCTTTGAAGGCGCGTTCGGTGAGGAAGCCTGCGGTTCGCTGGTGGGATTCGGTGTCTTTCTTGGTCTTGGTGGCGGTGTCTTCTTCGGTCTTGGTGGCGGCGCCTTGTTTGGCTTTCGTGGCGGCGGTGCCTTCTTCCGTGGGGTGGGCGTCCTCGAAGTACTGATCGATGCGCTGGGACTGGGCGGCGATCCAGGGGACGTCGAGGGCGGACGTGTTCCACCAGAGCGCCAGGGCGCCGCCGGGGCGCAGGACGCGGAAGGCCTCCGGGAGGGAGCGGGCCGGGTTCGTCCAGTGCCAGGACTGGGCGTAGGTGAGGAAGTCGGCGGAGGCGGTGGCGAGGGGGAGGGTGTCGCCGGTACCCCGGACGAGGGGGATGTCGGGGTGGGCGCGACGGAACTCCGCGGCCATGCCCTCGCCGGGTTCCACGGCGATGACGTCCGCGCCCCGGGCGTGCAGGAGGGTGGTGGCGATGCCGGTGCCCGCGCCTACGTCGATGACCTTCGCGCCCTTGAGGGGGCGGGCGGCCAGGTCTTCGAGGGTGGTGAAGAGGGCGGGTGGGTAGGAGGGGCGGTTCGCGGCGTACTGGGCTGCGGCCGTGTTGAAGGAGTGGGCTCGGGTGGTGTGGGAGAACCGCGGGTGGGTCGTCATAAGGGAATGGTGGTGCGGGTCGGGGGTGGAGAACAGCGGATTTCGCCCCCGCCGCCCCTACCCTCCCCCCAAGCTCTCGGCTTCGCTCGAGCAGGGGGTACCCCCATCATCCGTACCTGGGGGCTCCGCCCCCGGACCCCCCAGGTGGGTTCTTCGGCTGCGGGTGGGTGGGGGCCGGTCCCGCAGTTCCCCGCGCCCCTGGGGCACGGGGCTGCGCCCCAGTGCCCCGACGCCCATCGGCCCATCGGCCTCGTTCCGCGCGCCAGAGGGGCGGAAGGATGCGCCCAGGCCTCTTGAGGGCGCGGGGAAGTGGGCGGCACCCGTCGACGAAGGGACTCCAGGGGGTGTGTCAGGGGCGGCGGCGTTTTTTTGAGGGGTTGCGGGAGCGGCGCTCGTACTGGCGGCGCGCCCCCTCGTACTCCTCGCGGGCGAGCTGCTCGCCCGGGGCCTCGGTGAGGGTGCGGAAGGCGTAGGCGAGGAGGGAGCCGATGAAGCCGATGGCCAGGAGGCCCCGGATGGAGGCCTGGCGGTCGGGGTCGGGGCGCTTGGAGAAGGCGTCCCAGGTGTGCCGGAACGCGAGCGCGCTGCACACCGCGAACATCACCACGACCAGGAGGGTCACCGGTTTGCCGACGTCCGCGATCGCCAGGCCCTGGTAGGCGAAGCGGAGCACGAAACAGGCGGCGACCGCGGCGGCGAGCGAGCCGACGGCCACGGCGATGCGGCGGGCCGTGTAGCCGCCGTCCTGGGCCACCCAGGTCGTCCCGAAGAAACGGAGGGGTTCGGGCTGGGGTCCCGCGGGGGTCCCGGACTGGTTCTCGTCACTCACTCGACGATTATCGCTCCGGTCGGCCGCGGGGCCCCGGACCTCCTTCGGGCCCCTGGTCTCGTTCGGTCAGGCGCAGCGCGGCGCGACGTAACCGTCGCTGCCCGTCTTCACATAGGCGTCGGACACGAACTGGCCGTTGGCGATGTTGTCCCAGACGTTCGTCGTCCCGTAGTAACCGCTGACGGACTCCCCCGGGCACTGGCAGTAGATCGGGACGCTCGAGCCCGCCGGCAGGGTGCGGACGATGCTGTAGTGCGTGCCCGGGCCGCTGCGGACGTTGACGCTGTATCCCGGTGCGAGGGGATACGTGCGGGTCGACTCCGCGCTCAGCGGCTCGGCCGCCACCGTCTCCCCCGCGCCTGCGATCTCTATGTCTTCCGTGGCCATCCTGGCCTCCCCCGTTGAATGCTTGTCCGAAACGCTTGCCGTGAACGGTTCACGCCAAAATCGCGCTGCGCGTCGAGGCTAGCAAGCCGCCGATGGTTCGCACGAAGCATCGACTAGGCTCTGCGCGTCGCGCATGCGGACGGACCCACGGGGGGTGAGTGATGCCGCCAGAGCGCAGCGCCGGTACAGACCCGGAAGCGGAACTTCCGCGATTTGCCGGGCAGTACCAGCTGGAGGCGCAGCTCGGCTCCGGTGGCATGGGCATCGTGCATCTGGCGCGGTCCGCCTCCGGGTTGCGGCTCGCCGTCAAGGTCGTACATGCCGGATTCGCACAAGACCCCGAGTTCCGGGGGCGGTTCAGGCAGGAGGTCGCGGCGGCTCGGCGGGTGAGCGGTGCCTTCACCGCGCCCGTGGTGGACGCCGATCCCGAGGCCGAACACCCGTGGATGGCCACGCTGTTCATTCCCGGGCCGACCCTCGCCGAGCATGTGAAGCGGAATGGGGCACTGTCTCCGGCCCGGCTGCGCCACCTGATGGCCGGCCTCGCCGAGGCGCTGCGCGACATTCACCGGGCCGGTGTCGTGCACCGCGATCTCAAGCCCAGCAATGTCCTCCTGGCCGACGACGGCCCCAAAGTCATCGACTTCGGCATTTCGCGGCCTTCCGACAGTGAACTGCGGACAGAGACAGGCAAATTGATCGGCACGCCGCCGTTCATGGCGCCGGAGCAATTCCGCAGGCCGCGGGAGGTCGGACCGGCCGCCGATGTCTTCGCGCTGGGCTCGGTGATCGTGCACGCGGCCACCGGGAGCGGCCCCTTCGACTCCGACAGCCCGTATCTCGTGGCCTATCAAGTCGTCCATGACGAGCCGGACTTGACAGGTGTCCCGGAGGAGATGGCCGGCCTTGTCGCGCGCTGCCTCGCCAAGGAGCCCGAGGACCGGCCCACACCGGACGAGCTGATGACGGCGCTGAAGTCGGTGTCGGCCTCGTACGACACGCAGGCGTTCATTCCTGAGCAGCGTGGATCAGACATTGCCGAGCAGCGCAGCTCGGGCGTCCCTGAACAGCGTGGACCGAGCGGGCAGTCGGCGACGTCCGCGCGGGTCAAACCCTCCATGCCGAAGAGGCCCGAGGAGTCCAGGAAACTCAAGAGGGTCCTCGCAAGGCGTTGGCGGCTCGCGGTCGCCGTTACCGCGGCCGTGGTCACCGCTGTGGTCGTCGGCGCCTTCGCCCTCCTCGACAGCCCCGACGTCAAGACGCCGAAGAAGAGCGCGGGACAGCGGTCGCAGAGCGGCTTCCGGCCATGGGACACCTCCCTGAGCACCCGCGGCGCCAAGGCCGCGGGCCTGCCCCGATGCGCGTACACACCGCACGAGTTGTACTGCGTCCGTCCCGGCGTCCTGGCCGCCGCGGTCGACCCGGCCGACGGACACATCTTGTGGTCGCGCGGCGACACGGACCGGGGAAGCCACTACTCGACGACGGCGCCGCCCGTGCTGTCCGGCGGGCTACTGCAGGTCGTCAGCGGGGACGGACGACGGCTGACGGCGCTGGACCCCGCCACGGGCACAACCCGGTGGAGCCGAGACACCGCGCGCTACCAGGGTCGTATCGCCCACGTCGGCGGCGTCGTCCTGCTCACCGGGCCGGACGGCAAGGTCACCGCACTCGATGCCGCGACGGGCGAGGAGAAGTGGCACCGCTCGATCCCCGGCCAGCCGTCGCCGAGCTTCTTCTCGTACGGGGACGCAGTCGCCTACGCCGTGACGGGGACCGGGAACGGGACACGGGTGACAGCCGTGGACCCGCAGACCGGCGCCACGCGCTGGCAGCGGGGTCTGGACGGGACGCTGACCATCGTGGGAGCCCGTGACGGAGTGGTCTGGTTCACCTCGAGCGCGACCGACCAGTACACGGATGCCGTCGTGCGGTACGACACGGCCGATCGCTCGGTCCGCCGGATTCCGCTGCCCATTCCGCTGCCGTCGTCACAAGGCGCCGTACAGGGCGACACGGTGTACCTGCTGGCCGGCGGAGGGGCGTTGGTCGCCGTGGACACCGGGACGTCGGCCCAGCTCTGGCGCGTGGAGACCTCCGTCAGCACGGCCTCGGCTCCGGTCGTGTCCGGGCGACGGCTCTATCTGACCGCGGTGGACGGACGGCTCCTGGCCGTGGACACCGCACGCGGCACCCTGCTCGGTCAGACGAGGTCGCGGCTCGGCGACGACCGGGGCTCGCTCGTCAGCGCGATCCCGGCGCCGCTCGCGGCCGACGGGAAGGTCTACTCGGCCGCTCCGGACGGATCGCTCTTCGCGGTCGACGGGCGCGATCCCTCCGCCTGGTGAAGCGCCGAAGGGGCCGCTCCCACGGAGCGGCCCCTTCCGATGAGCTTCTGGGGGCGGATCAGCCCAGCTTGGAAACGTCTCGTACGGCGCCCTTGTCCGCGCTCGTTGCCATCGCGGCGTAGGCGCGGAGGGCGGCGGAGACCTTGCGGTCGCGGTTTGCGGGGGCGTAGACGCCGTTCAGGGCGCTGCGGCGGGTGGCGAGTTCCTCGTCGGAGACCAGGAGTTCGATCGAGCGGTTCGGGATGTCGATGTGGATGCGGTCGCCGTCCTGGACCAGGGCGATGGTGCCGCCGGAGGCCGCCTCGGGGGAGGCGTGGCCGATGGACAGGCCCGAGGTGCCGCCGGAGAAGCGGCCGTCGGTGATCAGGGCGCAGGTCTTGCCGAGGCCGCGGCCCTTGAGGAAGGACGTCGGGTAGAGCATCTCCTGCATGCCGGGGCCGCCCTTGGGGCCCTCGTAGCGGATGACGACGACGTCGCCGTGCGTGATCTCCTTGCGGAGGATCTTGTCGACGGCCTCTTCCTGAGACTCGCAGACGACCGCGGGGCCCTCGAAGGTCCAGATGGACTCGTCGACGCCCGCCGTCTTCACGACGCAGCCGTCGACCGCCAGGTTGCCCTTGAGGACCGCCAGGCCGCCGTCCTTGGAGTAGGCGTGCTCGGCGGAGCGGATGCAGCCGTTCTCGGCGTCCTCGTCGAGGGCTTCCCAGCGCTCGGACTGGGAGAAGGCCTCGGAGGAGCGGACGCAGCCGGGGGCCGCGTGCCACAGTTCGATCGCCTCGGGGGACGGGGAGCCGGCGCGCACGTCCCAGGTCTTCAGCCAGTCGGAGAGGGACGGGCTGTGGACCGAGTGGACGTCCTCGTTCAGGAGGCCCGCGCGGTGCAGTTCGCCCAGCAGGGCGGGGATGCCGCCTGCCCGGTGCACGTCCTCCATGTAGTACGTGCGGTCCTTGGCGACGTTCGGGGCGACCTTGGCGAGGCACGGCACGCGGCGCGAGACCTCGTTGATCTCGTCCAGGCCGAAGGGGACGCCCGCCTCCTGGGCGGCGGCCAGCAGGTGCAGGATCGTGTTGGTGGAGCCGCCCATGGCGATGTCGAGGGCCATGGCGTTCTCGAACGCGGCGTGCGTGGCGATGTTGCGGGGCAGGACCGACTCGTCGTCCTGGTCGTAATAGCGGTGCGTGATCTCGACCACCGTGCGGGCCGCGTCCTCGTACAGACCCTTGCGGGCCGTGTGGGTGGCGAGCACCGAGCCGTTGCCGGGGAGGGACAGGCCGATGGCCTCGGTCAGGCAGTTCATCGAGTTGGCGGTGAACATGCCGGAGCAGGAGCCACAGGTCGGACAGGCGTTCTCCTCGATACGGAGGATGTCCTCGTCCGAGATCTTGTCGTTCACCGCGTCGGAGATCGCGTCGACCAGGTCGAGCGTACGGACCGTGCCGTCGACCAGGGTGGCGCGGCCGGACTCCATGGGGCCGCCGGAGACGAAGACCGTCGGGATGTTCAGGCGCAGGGCCGCCATGAGCATGCCGGGGGTGATCTTGTCGCAGTTCGAGATGCAGATCAGGGCGTCGGCGCAGTGGGCTTCCACCATGTACTCGACCGAGTCCGCGATCAGGTCGCGGGAGGGCAGGGAGTACAGCATGCCGCCGTGGCCCATCGCGATGCCGTCGTCGACCGCGATCGTGTTGAACTCGCGCGCGATGCCCCCGGCCGCGGTGATCGCCTCGCTGACGATGCGGCCGACGGGCTGGAGGTGGGTGTGGCCCGGCACGAACTCCGTGAAGGAGTTGGCGACCGCGATGATCGGCTTCCGTCCGATGTCCGCGCCCGGTACACCGGAGGCGCGCATAAGGGCGCGTGCGCCCGCCATATTGCGGCCGTGGGTGACTGTGCGGGACCTCAGCTCGGGCATCGTCGCTCGCTCCTTCGGAGAGTAATGACTGAGGTCGAGCCTACGCCGGTGCGCCAGGATTCGGACGGGGCGTCCGGAATGCGGGATGCGCGTCTCGGGGGGCGAGTGCCAGGGGGCGAGTGCCGGGGTTGTTCTCAGTGGGTGGGTGGCTGGGTGGGTGGGGGTCCGATGTGGCTGAGCGCGCAGTTCCCCGCGCCCCTTCGGGGGCGCTCAGCTCACGGGGCTGTCAAGTGGCCCTGTACCACCGGGGCCACCCGCTCCACGATGCGTTCCACGTCCGCCGAGGCCAGCGGCTCGACCTTGATGACGTAGCGGAGCATCGCCACCCCCACCAGCTGGGCCGCCGCCAGTTCGGCGCGCAGTTCCGCGTCGGGGAGGTCGAGGCGGCCCGCGATGCGGCGCAGCAGCTGGGCGGCGACCAGGCGGCGGAAGACGGCGGCCGCGGTCTCGTTGTTCACGGCGGAACGGACGATGGCGAGCAGCGGGGTCCGAGTGGTGGGGTTCTCCCAGATACCGAGGAGGAAGCGGGTCAGGCGCTCGCCGACCGTGTCGAGGGGGCCGTCCTCGACCGCGGTGGGCGCGGCCAGGGCGGGCGCGAACGCGACCTCGATGGCCGCCTCGAAGACCTGCTCCTTGGTGCCGAAGTAGTGGTGCACGAGGGCGGAGTCCACCCCGGCGGCCTTGGCGATGCCGCGCACCGACGTCTTCTCGTAGCCGCGCTCGGAGAACTCCTCGCGGGCGGCGTCCAGGATGCGGTCGCGGGTGGCGGGGGCCGCCTCCGTCTCCGTACGGGAAGGCCGTCCCCTACGACGGGGGGTGGCGGCGTCCGTCACCGGCGGGGCACCTTCACCGCGGAGGCCAGGTGCAGGCGGGTGAAGGCCAGCGCCTCCGCCAGGTCCGCCTCGCGTTCGGCACTGGACATGGCACGGCGGGTGTTGACCTCGATGACGACGTGGCCGTCGAAGCCGGAGAGCGCGAGGCGCTCCAGCAGTTCGGCGCAGGGCTGAGTGCCGCGGCCCGGGACCAGGTGCTCGTCCTTGTTGGAGCCGTTGCCGTCGGCGAGGTGGACGTGGCCGAGGCGGTCGCCCATGCGGTCGATCATCTGCAGGGCGTCGCTGCGGGCCGTCGAGGTGTGGCTGAGGTCGATCGTGAAGTGGCGGTAGTCGTCCTTCGTCACGTCCCAGTCGGGGGCGTACGCGAGCATCTCGCGGTCGCGGTAGCGCCAGGGGTACATGTTTTCGACGGCGAACCGTACGTCCGTCTCGTTCGCCATGCGCCACATCCCCGTGACGAAGTCGCGCGCGTACTGGCGCTGCCAGCGGAAAGGGGGGTGTACGACGACCGTCGACGCGCCCAGCTTCTCCGCCGCCGCCTGGGCGCGCTGGAGTTTGACCCAGGGGTCGGTGGACCAGACGCGCTGGGTGATCAGCAGGCAGGGGGCGTGAACGGCGAGGATCGGGATCTGGTGGTAGTCGCTGAGGCGGCGGAGGGCTTCGATGTCCTGGCTGACCGGGTCGGTCCAGACCATCACCTCTACGCCGTCGTAACCGAGGCGCGCGGCGATCTCGAAGGCCGTCGCCGTCGACTCCGGATACACGGACGCCGTGGACAGCGCGACCTTCGCATCCGGGATGCGCACGACTGGTTCTGCCACGAGGGACAGCGTAAGCCTCCGGCGGTCGGGCGGGGGGCGGTGGGGGTTGGCTGGGGGGTCGGCGTTGGAGGGGGTCGGGTGTGCGCTGGGTGGGGCGCCGGGTGGGGCGCCCTATCGCCGTTGTGGGGTTCACCGTGGGCGGGTGCGGGTGGTTTGTGGCTGGGCGCGCGGTTCCCCGCGCCCCTGTCGGGGCGCGGGGAACGTGACGTCGGTTACTCGGTCACTCTGATGCCATCTGGTCCAGGCGTCGGAGGATGACGCCCTCTCGTAGGGCCCAGGGGCAGATTTCCAGGGTTTCCACGGCGAAGAGGTCCATGGCGCCCTCGGCGACGAGGGCGCCGGCGAGGAGTTGGCCGGAGCGGCCGGGGGAGACGCCGGGGAGTTCGGCGCGTTCGTCGGCGGTCATAGAGGCCAGCCGGGGGACCCAGTCCTCCAGGGAGCGGCGCTTGAGTTCGCGCTGGACGTAGAGGCCGTCGGTGGAGCGGGCGGCGCCGGCCAGGCGGGCGAGTTGCTTGAAGGTCTTGGAGGTGGCGACCACGTGGTCGGGGGCGCCGAAGCGGCTGAATTCGCCGACGGTCCGGGCGATCTCGGCCCGGACGTGGCGGCGCAGGGCCTTGATGTCCGCCGGGTCGGCGGGGTCGGTGGGCAGCCAGCCCGCGGTCAGCCGTCCGGCGCCGAGTGGCAGCGACGCCGCCGCGTCCGGCTCCTCGTCCATGCCGTACGCGATCTCCAGCGAGCCGCCGCCGATGTCGAGGACCAGCAGCTTCCCCGCCGACCAGCCGAACCAGCGGCGGGCCGCCAGGAAGGTCAGCCGGGCCTCTTCCGCCCCGGTCAGGACCTGGAGCTCGACACCGGTCTCGGCCTGCACCCGGGCCAGCACGTCGTCGGCGTTGCTGGCCTCGCGCACGGCGGAGGTCGCGAACGGCAGCAGGGCCTCGACGCCCTTGTCCTCGGCGGCCTCAAGGGCGTCCCGGACCGTGGCGATCAGTTTTTCGACGCCGTCGAGGCCGATCGCTCCGCTCTCGTCGAGCAGTTGGGCAAGCCGCAATTCGGCCTTGTGCGAGTGCGCGGGCAGCGGGCGCGCGCCGGGGTGTGCATCCACCACCAGCAGGTGCACCGTGTTCGAACCCACGTCGAGGACACCGAGTCTCATGTACGGAACGCTACTGCGAGTACGGCGGTCGACCGTCCCCGGAGCGGGCTGAAGCGACTTACCCTGGACGGGTGCCAAAGACGAAAAAGGCGAAGCCCGACAAATCGACCAAGGGTTCTTCGCAGGCGAAGGCCTCCGCGTCCAAGAAGTCCCCGACGAAGTCCCCGAAGAAGGCCACCGTGTCCGACGAGAAGGGGCTCGACTTCGCTCGGGCATGGGTGGAGTTTCCGGATCCCGCCGACGACGAGCAGGTCTTCCGGTGCGATCTGACATGGCTGACCTCTCGCTGGAACTGCATCTTCGGAAGCGGCTGTCAGGGCATCCAGGCCGGTCGCGCCGACGACGGCTGCTGCACGCTCGGGGCCCACTTCTCCGACGAGGACGACGAGAAGCGGGTGGCCGGGCACGTGGCACGGCTCACGCCGGACATCTGGCAGCACCATGACGTGGGGCTGAAGACCGGCTGGGTCTCCGAGGACGAGGACGGCGACCGCCAGACCCGCCCCTACCAGGGCTCGTGCATCTTCCAGAACCGGCCCGGCTTCGCCGGCGGCGCGGGCTGCTCGCTGCACATCCTGGCGCTCAAGGAGGGGCGCGAACCCCTGGAGACCAAGCCGGACGTCTGCTGGCAGCTGCCCGTGCGCCGGACGTACGAGTGGATCGACCGGCCCGACGACACGCGTGTGCTCCAGGTCTCCATCGGCGAGTACGACCGCCGGGGCTGGGGTCCGGGCGGCCACGACCTGCACTGGTGGTGCACGTCGGCGACCTCGGCACACGGCGCGGGCGACCCGGTGTACGTCTCGTACCGCCCGGAACTGATCGAGCTGATGGGCAAGGCGGGGTACGACCGGCTGGTCGAGCTCTGCGAGGAGCGGCTGGCCTCGCAGCTGCCGTTGCTGGCGCCGCATCCCGCGGATCCGGTCGCCTGAGACCCCCCGGTCCATCGTCTTCCCGCCCCTTCCCGCCCCGCGAGCTTCACGAGGACGGGCTCGGGGCGGAGCTGTCGCTGGGCGGCTGCGTCGAACCGCCGGGGTTCGACGGGTCCGGCGAAGGTGGCGGGGGCGACGGGTCCGTGGGCGTCGGCTGGGGGTCGCCGGGCGTCGGTGGCGGGTCCGAGGCGGGCGGGGTCGGGCCGGGGGCGGACGGGGTGGGTCGGCCGGGCGTCGGGCCGGAGCTGCCCGGGGCGGACGGACCCGCTGTTCCGTACCCCCCGATCGTGACCACCGCTCCCGCCGGTGCGATCGCCACCCGCGCGCCCCAGGGGCCCACCGGCTCGCGAAGATGGTCGACGTACACCTTGATCGTGAACGTTTCTCCTGGGGCCAGCGTTCCCGACGACTGGCTGAAGTAGAGCCAGGACGCCCCCGTTTCGGCGGACCAGTGGACCGGTGAGTTCCCGGAGGCGGCGAGCGTGACGAGGGTCGTGTCGCCGCTGCCCGAGGCCCGGACCGCGAGGTGGCCGGCGCCGCTTCCCGCACTGGGGGCGCTGATGACCTCCACGGAGACGTCGGGCGAGCGGTTCCCCTTGGCGAAACGGGCGCCGGGCCTGGCGCCGGCGTTGCCGGCGTTCTCGTAGCCGCCCGCCTCCTCGCCGGTGATGCCGTCGGGCGCGTGCGCCTCGCTCGCGGTGATCGAGCGGCCGTCGGCCCCCTCGCCGGTGAGGGGCGCGCCGCGGTAGGCCGCCCAGAGGGCGAGAACGGGCGCGGCGACGACGGTGGCGACGACGGTCGTCGTGACGGCACGCGCGCGAAGGCGGTCCCTGCGGGCGGCGTGGTCCTTGGGGTCCACGGGAAAGCCGCGCCGGTCGAAGCGCGGAGCGGCGCCTCGCGCGCGCGGGACGTGTGCCATCGCGATGTGCAGGGCCGCGCGCGGGGCCTCGAGGACGGGGAGCGCGGCGGGCGTGACGCTGGTGCCGGGCCAGGCGCCGGGCGCGGCGCGCTCGGCGGTACGGCGACAGCGCGGACAGTCGTCGACGTGCCGGACCAGTTCCCGGCGCAGGGTGGTGCTCAGGACGAGCTGGTTGTCGCCGGTGAGACGGGCGACGCTCGGACAGGTGCCGGTCTCCACGACGGCGAGGGCGGCGCGGGTGCGTTCGACCTCGCAGGCAGCGGTGGCGAGCAGTTCGCGCGCCTTGACGAGGTCCAGGCCGAGGACGGCGGCGACCTCGGCGGCGGCGAGCTGGTGGCGCACGGCGAGTTCGAGCGCCTCGCGCTGCTCGGGGGTGGTGCCGGCCGCCTCCGGCCAGGCCAGCAGGGCGAGTTCGTGCCGGCGCCGGTCCTGCGCCTCCTCGGAGACGGAGGCGCTCAGCGCCTCGGCCGCACTCCGGTCGTCTTTGTGCCCCTTGAAGAGGGCCTTGTGGCCCTTGGCGGGTGTACCCCGACCGGAGGCGTGGGCCGCCTGGCGCCTGCGCCGGGCCTCGGTGAGCTTGCGCAGACAGGACCAGCGGGCGAGGGCGTACAGCCAGGCCCTGCGGTCGTCCGCGGACGCCGGGCCGCGCTGGCCACGGCGCTCGGCCAGCGCGAGGGCGTCCCCGAGGGCGGCGGTGGCCTCGTCGTGGTCGCACAGCACGGACAGGCAGTAGGTGAAAAGGCCGTCCAAGTAGGGCTCGTACCGCGCGGGAGGGCGCTGAGCCAGGGTGCGGGTGTGCGCGCCACGGGGCGCGGTCACCCGCTTATGTGCGTCTCCGTGCGCCCGGTGTGCGCCGGTGGTGTGCGTGGAGGTCTCCGGACTGCTGCTCATCACCCGTGCGACCGTAGGTGCCCCAGGGTGGCCCCTTCTTCCCCCTTGAGCACATTTAATCCGTACGGGTGAAACGATCCCTCAAAAGGGGACAGGAGCCTCCGATTCCGTGGCCCACACCGTCACAGGCGGCAACGGCAGACCATGGCAGATGCCCCGCCGAGCGGGCCCGCCCGTGCTGTCAGTCCTCTCGGCTACGGTTCCGTCATGGCTGCCCGTACGAAAACCGCGAAGGACCGGCCGTCCTACCGCTGCACCGAGTGCGGATGGCAGACGGCCAAGTGGCTCGGCCGCTGCCCCGAGTGCCAGGCGTGGGGCACGGTCGAGGAGTACGGCGCGCCCGCGGTCCGTACGACGGCACCGGGCCGCGTCACCACCTCCGCGGTGCCGATCGGGCAGGTCGACGGCCGCCAGGCCACGGCCCGCTCCACCGGCGTGCCCGAGTTGGACCGCGTCCTCGGCGGCGGTCTCGTGCCCGGCGCGGTCGTCCTGATCGCGGGCGAGCCCGGTGTGGGCAAGTCCACGCTCCTCCTGGACGTGGCGGCGAAGGCGGCGAGCGACGAGCACCGCACGCTGTACGTGACGGGTGAGGAGTCGGCCAGCCAGGTCCGTCTGCGCGCCGACCGCATCAAGGCGATCGACGACCACCTGTACCTGGCGGCGGAGACCGACCTGGCCGCCGTGCTCGGCCACTTGGACGCCGTGAAGCCCTCGCTTCTCATCCTGGACTCGGTCCAGACCGTCGCCTCTCCGGAGATCGACGGGGCGCCCGGCGGCATGGCCCAGGTGCGGGAGGTCGCCGGGGCGCTCATCCGTGCCTCCAAGGAGCGCGGCATGTCCACGCTCCTTGTGGGCCATGTCACCAAGGACGGCGCGATCGCGGGCCCCCGCCTGCTCGAACACCTCGTGGACGTCGTCCTGAGCTTCGAGGGCGACCGCCACGCGCGCCTGCGTCTCGTCCGGGGGGTCAAGAACCGGTACGGGACGACGGACGAGGTCGGCTGCTTCGAGCTGCACGACGAGGGCATCACGGGCCTCGCGGACCCCTCCGGCCTCTTCCTCACCCGCCGTGCCGAGCCCGTCCCCGGCACCTGTCTGACGGTCACCCTGGAGGGCCGCCGCCCGCTGGTGGCCGAGGTGCAGGCCCTCACCGTCGACTCCCAGATCCCCTCCCCCCGTCGTACGACGTCCGGTCTGGAGACCTCCCGGGTGTCGATGATGCTGGCGGTCCTGGAGCAGCGGGGCCGGATCAGCGCCCTCGGGAAGCGGGACATCTACTCGGCGACGGTGGGCGGCGTGAAGCTCTCCGAGCCCGCCGCGGACCTCGCCATCGCCCTCGCGCTCGCGTCGGCGGCGAGTGACACCCCGCTCCCCAAGAACCTCGTGGCGATCGGCGAAGTAGGGCTCGCGGGCGAGGTCAGACGGGTCACGGGAGTGCAGCGGCGGCTCGCCGAAGCCCACCGTCTGGGCTTCACGCACGCCCTCGTTCCGAGCGATCCGGGCAAGATCCCTGCCGGTATGAAGGTCCTGGAAGTCGCCGACATGGGCGAGGCGCTGCGGGTCCTCCCACGCTCCCGTCGCAGAGAGGCCCCACGGGACGAGGAGCAGCGCCGGTAGACTTTGCCCTGGTCTCGCCCGTCCGTACGAACCCTGGACGAATCTTGGGCGACCGGAAACCCGCGACCGGAGGAGTGCAGTGGCAGCCAACGACCGGGCAGCAGCTCCCGGAAAGTCCGGTGGGAGCTCCGGTGCCGATGGCCTGATGCGCGCCTCATTGAGCGCCGTGGCACCTGGCACGGCCCTGCGCGACGGGCTCGAGCGAATCCTCCGTGGCAACACCGGCGGACTCATCGTGCTCGGCTGGGACAAGACCGTCGAGTCGATGTGCACGGGCGGCTTCGTCCTGGACGTCGACTTCACGGCGACCCGGTTGCGCGAGCTGTGCAAGCTCGACGGCGGCATCGTCGTCGACAAGGACATCACCAAGATCCTGCGGGCGGGCGTCCAGCTCGTGCCCGACCCGACGATCCCGACGGAGGAGACCGGCACCCGGCATCGCACGGCGGACCGGGTGAGCAAGCAGGTCGGCTTCCCCGTCGTCTCGGTCTCCCAGTCGATGCGTCTGATCGCGCTGTACGTCGACGGTCAGCGCCGCGTCCTGGAGGACTCCGCCGCGATCCTCTCCCGCGCCAACCAGGCCCTCGCGACCCTGGAGCGCTACAAGCTCCGCCTCGACGAGGTCGCGGGCACGCTCTCCGCGCTGGAGATCGAGGACCTGGTCACCGTCCGGGACGTGTCGGCGGTGGCGCAGCGCCTGGAGATGGTGCGGCGCATCGCCACGGAGATCGCCGAGTACGTGGTGGAGTTGGGCACGGACGGGCGTCTGCTCGCCCTCCAGCTGGACGAGTTGATCGCGGGCGTGGAGCCCGAGCGGGAGCTGGTGGTCCGGGACTACGTGCCGGAGCCGACCGCGAAGCGCTCCCGCACGGTCGACGAGGCCCTCTCCGACCTGAACGCCCTGGCCCACTCCGAGCTGCTCGAACTGCCCACGGTGGCCAGAGCCTTGGGCTACACCGGCTCCCCCGAGGCGCTCGACTCCGCGGTCTCCCCGCGCGGCTTCCGCCTCCTCGCCAAGGTTCCGCGTCTGCCCGGCGCGATCATCGACCGCCTCGTGGAGCACTTCGGCGGTCTGCAGAAGCTCCTCGCCGCGAGCGTCGACGACCTTCAGGCGGTCGACGGGGTGGGCGAGGCGCGGGCGCGCAGCGTCCGTGAGGGGCTGTCGCGACTGGCGGAGTCGTCGATCCTGGAGCGCTACGTCTGACGCGCTACCGCTGACGGGGCCGGGCGCGCTTCAACCCGCCCCCGCGCTCAGTCCTGGGACAGCACGAACGACGTCGTCGCCTTCGCCAGGCCCGGTGCCTTCGCCTCCACCAGGTAGGTGCCCGCGGTCGCGGAACCCGCCGGGGGTGTCGCGCACTGGGCGGCGCTGGCCGTACGGTCCCAGTCGACCGTGTAGGTCACCTGGTCGCCGGCCGGAACGCGGAAGAAGAGACTGGCGGCGTCCTTGGGGCAGTCGCTCGAGGACCAGAAGCTCTTGTCGCCACCGGCCTGAGTGATCGTCAGTACCGCGCTCTTCGGGCCGAGATCCACCTTGCAGTCACTGGCGGAGGAGTTCTTCGCGATCAGCTCGATCGAAGGCTTGTCACCGGGGGCGTACGTGTTGTGCACGCTGCGCAGGGTCAACTTGACGGTGCTCGCGGTGCAGTTGGGGAGGGTGGAGCCGGCCGGTACCTGATCCCCGGAGCTGGTGCCACCGCTGGAACCGCCTGCCGAGCCACCACCGCCCGCGCTGCCTGTCCCGCCGGAGCCGTCCCCGTCCCCGCCACTGCCACTGCCACTGCCGCTTGCCGTGCCGGTACTCGCGCCGGGGCTGGACTCGTCGCGGCCGCCCGGGTGTTGGCTGATCGCGGGTCCGGAACCGGAGGGGCCCGGGGTGATCGTCTGCACGGGGTTCTTCCCGTTGGATCCGTCCGCGTTCTTCTTGCCGCCTCCGCCGCCGCTGCTGACGACCCAGACGATCAGCAGCGCCAACAGCGCTACCAGGGACAGCAGAACGGCCCTCCGACGCCAGTAGATCGTGGAGGGAAGTGGCCCGACCGGATTGCGCATAGATCCCACGGCGCAAACTGTACGAGAGATCCACGCCGGCGCTCGCCCCACCCGCCGCCCTGAGCGCCAACTTTTCCGGATCATCATCCCGGCACACCACCCGAGTTACCCCCACACCGCCCTTTCCCGTCCTCTGGGGGCTGCTGGGCCCGGACCTCCGGCCGACCAGAGCGCCCCTTCAGGGGCGCGGGGAACTGCGCGACCAGCCCCCACCGCCCCGCAGACAAAGGAACCCGCGTGGGACCGGGGGCACAGTCCCAGACGGGGCCGGGGGGCGCAGCCCCACGGGGCCCACGGGGGCGGGATGCGGCCGGTCAGGGGGTGGGCGTGAAAAGCCACTCCGCGCCTCGGAGGAAACCGCGTAGCCCCACCCCCGCATGGCAGGATCGGAACCGCCATGACTGCACCCACCAAGCCCACACCCAGCCCCCAGCCCGACGCCGTCGGCAAGACCCTGCACGAACCGGTGATCACCTGGTTCGACGAGCACGCCCGTGACCTCCCCTGGCGCCGCCCCGACGCCGGCCCCTGGGGCGTGATGGTCAGTGAGTTCATGTTGCAGCAGACCCCGGTCAGCCGTGTCCTGCCCGTGTACGAGCAGTGGGTCGCCCGCTGGCCCCGCCCCGCCGACCTGGCCAAGGAGACACCGGGCGAAGCCGTCCGCGCCTGGGGCCGGCTCGGCTACCCCCGCCGCGCGCTCCGGCTGCACGGCGCCGCGGTCGCCATAACGGAACGGCACGGCGGCGACGTACCCACGGAGCACGCTCAGCTGCTCGCGCTGCCCGGTATCGGGGAGTACACGGCCGCCGCCGTCGCCTCGTTCGCTTACGGGCAGCGGCATGCCGTGCTGGACACCAATGTCCGAAGGGTGTTCGCACGAGCCGTCAGCGGCGTGCAGTATCCGCCGAACGCCACCACCGCCGCCGAGCGCAAGCTCGCCCGTGCCCTCCTGCCCGAGAACGAGAGCACCGCCTCCCACTGGGCCGCCGCCTCCATGGAGCTCGGCGCACTGATCTGCACGGCGAAGAACGAGGCCTGCCAGCGCTGTCCGATCGCCGCGCAGTGCGCCTGGCGGCTGGCGGGCAAGCCGGCGCACGACGGCCCGCCGCGGCGCGGCCAGACGTACGCGGGCACGGACCGCCAGGTGCGCGGCAAACTCCTCGCCGTACTGAGGGAGGCCGTAGAGGGTCCGGTCCCGCAGTCCGTACTCGATCGCGTGTGGGACGAGCCCGTGCAGCGGGCCCGCGCCCTCGACGGACTCGTCGCCGACGGACTCGTCGAGCCGCTCCCGGGTGGTTTGTATCGGCTGCCCTTGACCTAGTCACCGCCCCCAGGACACCGGTCACACCCGCAAAACCACCCCAACCGGGACTTGTAACCACACCGCCTTACCCACCTCATACATCCGTTACACAACCGACGTACAGCCGAGCGCTCACCGAAGGCTGCCTCGGACAACCCCGTGACAACGCCTCCGTAGCTTCATTTCCGTACCGCACACAGCAGAACGACAGCGGGACACAGGAAACGGACAACCGGCAGCAGGCGCGAGCCAGGCACGTCGGAAACGGGGATGGAGGCGGTTGATCATGGCGCACGGCGAGGTGCTCGAATTCGAGGAGTACGTCCGCACTCGGCAGGACGCGCTGCTGCGCAGTGCCCGTCGCCTGGTCCCCGACCCCGTCGACGCCCAGGACCTCCTGCAGACCGCGCTCGTACGGACGTACGGCCGCTGGGACGGCATCGCGGACAAGCGGCTCGCGGACGCCTATCTGCGCCGCGTGATGATCAACACGCGGACCGAGTGGTGGCGGGCGCGGAAACTCGAAGAGGTACCCACCGAGCAGCTCCCGGACGCCTGCGTCGACGACTCGACCGAGCAGCACGCGGACCGCGCGCTCCTTATGGACATCATGAAGGTTCTCGCTCCCAAGCAACGCAGCGTCGTGGTGCTGCGACACTGGGAGCAGATGTCCACGGAGGAGACGGCCGCCGCCCTCGGCATGTCGGCCGGAACGGTCAAGAGCACGCTGCACCGGGCACTCGCCCGGCTCCGCGAGGAGCTGGAGAGCCGCGACCTGGACGCACGCGCGCTCGAACGTGAGGAGCGGGAGCGTTGCGCGGCCTAGGAACTCGGGCCAGGCAGGTCCTGAAGGCGGGGAGCGTGGTGACGGCCGCGCTCGCCGCCCTCGGCCTTTTCCTGACCGCCTGCGCCACGGGTGGCACGGGCGCCCGCGACGAGGGCCCGGCGAGCAGTGAGGCGGTGGCGAAGGGGGCGGCCCCGAGCCCCGCGCCCTCCGCCTCCCCGTCCAAGACGCCCAAGCGCGTGGACGCGGTCAAGCTCGTCAAGGACGACCCGGAGGTCAGCGACTCGGTCAAGAACGCGCTGACGAAACCGTGCGTCGCCGACGAGTACCCGGTCGACGTGTCGTACGGGGATCTGACCGGAGGAACCACGGACGACGTCGTGGTCAACGTCATGACCTGCGGGGATGCCGTGGGGATCGGCTCGTACGTCTACCGCGAGGAAAGCGGCAGGTACGAGAATGTCTTCAAGACCGAGGAGCCGCCGGTCTACGCGGAGATCGACCGGGGCGACCTGGTGATCACCCAGCAGTTGTACAAGAAGGGCGACCCGGTGGAGTACCCCTCCAGTGAAGAAGTGATCACCTACGGGTGGACCGCGACCCACTTCACCGAGAGGTCCCGGACGCACAACGACTACAGCAACGCGGTGGGCGGCGTGGACACACCCGCTCCCGCGAACTGAGCGCAGACGGAGCAGCCGGATGGCAGAACAGACCCACGTCCTGTTCGTCGAGGACGACGACGTCATCCGCGAGGCCACGCAGCTCGCTCTCGAGCGCGACGGCTTCGCGGTGACGGCCATGCCCGACGGGCTGTCGGGCCTGGAGGCGTTCCGCGCCGACCGTCCCGACATCGCCCTGCTGGACGTGATGGTCCCCGGACTCGACGGCGTCTCGCTGTGCCGCCGCATCCGTGACGAGTCCACCGTCCCCGTGATCATGCTGTCCGCGCGCGCCGACTCGATCGACGTCGTGCTGGGCCTGGAGGCGGGCGCCGACGACTACGTGACCAAGCCCTTCGACGGGGCCGTGCTGGTCGCCCGGATCCGCGCCGTGCTGCGCCGTTTCGGACACGCGAGCGGTTCGAACGGAGCCCCCGAAGAGGCCTCGTCCGTCGACGGCGGGATGCTCTCCTTCGGCGACCTGGAGATCGACACCGAGGGCATGGAAGTCCACAAGGGCGGTACGCCGGTGGCCCTGACGCCCACCGAGATGCGGCTGCTGCTGGAGTTCTCCTCCGCGCCGGGTACGGTGCTGAGCCGCGACAAGCTGCTCGAACGCGTGTGGGACTACGGCTGGGGCGGGGACACCCGAGTCGTCGACGTCCACGTACAGCGGCTGCGGACGAAGATCGGCCAGGACCGGATCGAGACGGTCCGCGGCTTCGGCTACAAGTTGAAGGCCTGAGCAGGGACATGCGGGGGATATTTCGGCGCCGGACTCCGGCGGGCGGCAACGGCCCGACCGGTCCCAACAGACCGGCCGGCGGGGGCGACAGGGGCAACGGGTACGGCCCGGCCGACGGGTACGGCCCGGCCGACGGGTACGGCTCGGTGACGGGGAACAGTCCGGTGATCGGGAGCAGCGCGGTGACCGGGAGCAGTCGGACCGGCCGGGGCACACCCGTCGGCCGGGGCCCATCTGCCGGGCGGGTCGCATCCGTCGGTCGGAGCCCGTCTGCCGGCCGTGGCGTGCCTGTGGGCATGCGCATGGCGGCCGCCGCCGGGAACTCCGGCATTCGCACGGGCATCCGGTGGAAACTCAGCGCGGCGATCGCCATGGTCGGCGCGCTGGTCGCGGTCGCGCTCAGCCTCGTCGTGCACAACGCGGCGCGCGTCTCGATGCTCGACAACTCGCGCGACCTGGCGGACGAGCGCATCACGGTCGCCGAGCGCATGTACGAGTCCGGGCGGACCCAGGCCTTCGGGGTCAAGGTCGACGACCCGGCCATCCCGAAGGACCTGCTGGCGAAGGTCATGCAGGGCCGGCGGGCCACCTTCGTGGCCGACCGTCCGAACGGGGTCCCGGACATCTGGGCGGCCGTACCCCTCAAGGACGGCCGCGTCCTCTCGCTCCACACCGGTTTCACGGACCGCAACACCGACGTCATGAAGGACCTCGACCAGGCGCTGATCATCGGCTCGATCGCGGTCGTCTTCGGCGGCAGCGCGCTCGGCGTGCTGATCGGCGGCCAGCTCTCGCGCCGGCTGCGCAAGGCCGCCGCCGCGGCGAACCAGGTCGCCAAGGGTGAGACCGACGTACGGGTCCGGGAAGCGATCGGCGGGGTCGTACGGGACGAGACCGACGACCTCGCGCGTGCGGTGGACGCCATGGCGGACGCGCTCCAACAGCGCATCGAGGCCGAGCGCCGGGTGACCGCCGACATCGCCCACGAACTGCGCACGCCGGTGACCGGCCTGCTGACGGCCGCGGAACTCCTTCCCCCCGGCCGCCCCACGGAGCTCGTCCGCGACCGCGCCCAGGCCATGCGGACCCTGGTCGAGGACGTCCTCGAAGTGGCACGGCTGGACGGCGCCTCCGAGCGGGCCGAACTCCAGGACATCCTGCTCGGCGAGTTCGTGTCGCGGCGCGTGGCCGCCAAGGACGCCGACGTCGACGTACGCGTGATCCACGAGTCGGAGGTCACGACGGATCCCCGTCGCCTGGAGCGCGTGCTGTTCAACCTGCTGGCCAACGCGGCACGGCACGGCAAGCCGCCGATCGAGGTCTCGGTCGAGGGCCGGGTCATCCGGGTCCGCGACCACGGTCCCGGCTTCCCCGAGGAGCTCCTCGCCGAGGGCCCCAGCCGCTTCCGTACCGGCAGCAGCGACCGCTCGGGCCACGGTCACGGCCTCGGCCTCACCATCGCGGCCGGTCAGGCCCGGGTGCTCGGCGCGCGGCTGACCTTCCGAAACGTCCGGCCCGCGGGGGCCCCCGAGCACGTGCCCGCGGAGGGCGCGGTCGCGGTGCTGTGGCTGCCGGAGCACGCGCCGACGAACACCGGCAGCTATCCGATGCTGCCGACCTGATGCGGGTGAGCGAGTACCGGTTGCCGTTGCCCTTGCCGTAGGCCGGGCCCGGCTCGGCCAGTCCCCGGCCCCGCCGATTCGTTCGGCTGCGGGCCGGTGGGGGCTGGGCGCGCAGTTTCCCGCGCCCCTCAAAAGCCTCGACTCGACCGGCGCTTCGAGAACAAGGCCAAAGTCCGACCCGCACCCTTCAACCCGTCCGGCACTCGGCCCGTCCGGCGATCGAGGACGTCGCACCGGGCGCGTACAGGAGAAGACCCCCGGGGCGGACACTCCGGGGGTCTTCGGATCAAGCGGGGTCGGATCGGGCGAGGTCGGATCGGGCCAGGTCAGACGGTCTCGGCGACGGTCGGCTTCGGCGCCGAGTCGCTCACCGCGCCCTCCGGCTCCGACACCCCCGCACCCGCCCCCCGCAGCGGAACCTCCTTCACGAACACCGCGGCCACCAGCGCCCCCACCGACACCACCGCACCCAGCAGGAACGCGGAGTGCGTTCCGGAGGACACCGCGTACTGGTACGCCTCCCGCGCCGCGGCCGGCAGCTTGGCCAGGCTCGCCGCGTCCAGCTGCGCCGACTGCTCGGTGACCTTGGACCCCAGCGCCCCGGCCCGCTCGGTCATCACGTCCTGAACCCGCTGATTGAACAGCGCACCCATGATCGCGACGCCGAAGGACGAGCCGAGCGTACGGAAGAGGGTGGTGGACGAGGACGCGACGCCCATGTCCTTCATCTCGACGCTGTTCTGCGCGACCAGCATGGTGATCTGCATCAGGCAGCCCATGCCGAGGCCGAGCACGGCCATGTACAGCCCGGACGTGAACCGGGTCGTACCGGTGTCCATCTGAGAGAGCAGGAACAGGCCGACCGCCATGAGCACGCCGCCGACGATCGGGAAGGCCTTGTAGCGCCCGGTGCCGGTGGTGACCCGGCCGGCGACCATCGAGGTCACCAGCATCGCGCCGAGCATCGGCAGCAGGAGCAGCCCGGAGTTCGTCGCGGACGCGCCCTGCACGGACTGCTGGTACAGCGGCAGGAAGAGCGTGGCGCCGAACATCACGAAGCCGGTGATGAAGCCGATGATCGACATCAGCGTGAAGTTGCGGCTGCGGAAGATGTGCAGCGGCATGATCGGCGCGGCGGCCTTGGTCTGCACGAAGACGAAGCCGACCAGCGCGGCGACACCGATGCCGATGAGCTCCATGATCCTGGCCGAGCCCCAGGCGTACTCGCTGCCGCCCCAGGTGGTGACCAGCACGATGGACGAGATACCCAGGGCCAGCAGTCCGGCGCCGAGATAGTCGATCTTCGCCTGGACGCGCTTCTTCGGCAGGTGCAGTACGGCGCTGATGGCGAGGAGCGCGACGATGCCGAGCGGCAGGTTGATGTAGAAGGACCAGCGCCAGCCCCAGTGGTCGGTGATGGTGCCGCCGATGAGCGGTCCGCCGATCATGGCGAGCGCCATGATGCCGGCCATCATGCCCTGGTACTTTCCGCGCTCCCGCGGCGGAATCAGGTCACCGATGATCGCCATGACGCCGACCATCAGACCACCGGCGCCCAGACCCTGAACGGCACGGAAGCCGATGAGCTGCCCCATGTCCTGGGCCATACCGCTGAGCGCGGAGCCGGCCAGGAAGATCACGATCGAGGTCATGAAGGCGCCCTTGCGCCCGTACATGTCGCCGAGCTTGCCCCAGATGGGGGTGGAGGCGGCGGTCGCGAGGGTGTACGCGGTGACGACCCATGACAGGTGCTGGAGGCCGCCCAGCTCGCCCACGATCGTCGGCATGGCCGTGCCCACGATCATGTTGTCGAGCATTGCCAGCATCATTGTGATCATGAGCGCGAGCAGCACGACGCGTACGCTGCGCGGTTGTTTCTCGGTCTCTATGACCGCTTCCTTGTTGTCCGCCACGGTTCCACTCCCCTGGGTACTTACTTGCCGCCCGGCAAGTTGACTACACTGAGGGAAGTTAGACCGGTAACTAGCCGGGCGTCAAGTAAGTTTTCCTGGATTTGCCAGTCGGACGACACGTACGTTTCAGGGAGTGCGAGGAGTACAGGGATGGGCGGCGACACCATGGACGGCACCAAGCGACAGCGCCGCGGGGACACCCGCCAGCGCATCCAGGACGTCGCCCTCGAACTCTTCTCCGAGCACGGCTACGAGAAGACCTCGCTGCGCGAGATCGCCGAGCACCTCGACGTCACGAAGGCGGCGCTCTACTACCACTTCAAGACCAAGGAAGACATCCTCATCAGTCTCTTCCAGGACCTGTCCAGGCCCATGGACGAGCTGATCGAGTGGGCGCGGCAGCAGCCTCGCACGCTGGAGACGAAGCAGGAGATCCTGCGCCGCTACAGCAACGCGCTCGCCGAGGCGGCCCCGCTCTTCCGCTTCATGCAGGAGAACCAGGCGGCCGTCCGCGAGCTGCGCACGGGCGAGGACTTCAAGGACCGCATGATCCGGATGGTCGGCCTGCTCAAGGAGCCGGACGCCGATCTGACGGACCAGGTGCGCTGCATCAGCGCGCTGTTCTCGATGCACGCCGGGATGTTCCTGCTCAAGGACGTCGAAGGCGACCCCGAGGAGAAGCGCAAGGCTGTCCTGGAGGTCGCGATCGACTTGGTGACGCAGGCGCACGGCGGCGCCGGCGTCACCCCTGAGGCGTCTTAGACGGTCACGCCCTGGGCGCGCAGGAAGACGACCGGGTTGACCGCGGAGCCGTAGTTCGGGGTCGTACGGATCTCGAAGTGCAGGTGCGGGCCGGTGGAGTTGCCGGTGCTGCCGGAGAGCGCGATGTGCTGGCCGGTCGCGACGACCTGCCCGATCCGCACGTCTATCCGGGACAGGTGGGCGTACTGCGAGTAGGTCCCGTTGCCGTGCTTGATGACGATGGCGTTGCCGTACGCGGGACCGTCACCGGCGCCGTTGCCGCCGGCCTTGACGACGGTGCCGCCGTGCGCGGCGACGACCTCGGTGCCGGTGGGCACGGCGAAGTCCTGCCCGGAGTGGTTGTGCTGCCACAGGTTGCCGGCCTGGTTGAAGCCCGCGGAGAGCGTGTACTTCTTCACCGGGTCGACCCAGGAGGCGGACGCCTTGGTGGCGGCCGTCTTCACGGCGGCCTGCGGGGCCGCCTCGGTGGCGGCGGCCGCGACCCCGGCGCCCAGTACGGCCGTGGCACCCACGCCGACGGCCAGGACGGCCGCCCTGGAGCGGAGCAGGGACATACGGGAGTGGCGGGACGTGACGCGCTTCGACATTCGGAACCTCGTGGGAACGGAGACGGGGGTCAGGTCCACCCGACGGACAAGCTGTCGCCGAGTGGGCCATCCCTTGGTAACCCGAGTCCTGGCCGGCGTTCAAAGTCCTCATCTACGACGCCAGGTCGTAGTTCACCCTGAAATTTCCACCTTCTTGACAGACGCCCCACCCCGTATCGAATACGCCCGATTTTTAGGGGTAGAGACGTTTAAACCCACTTACGGGCACTGCATTCCGGCCCGATACGGCCCTCACCGCACCGCCGACCGCAGCGCCGCACACCCCATGGGGGTTCCGCACCATTACGTCCGTTTTGCCCGCTCCTCGCTGTCCACTACCCGCCCTAGTAGGGGACAAATCGCCTGTGCGTCATGTCACCGCAAGGGCGTGGCTGAAGGCTGTTCGGCGGTGGCCGATGAGCTGTCGGCACGGCTGGGCCCGGACCGGGTCGCCGTCTCCGGCCCTGTCCCTGTCCCTGTCCCTGTCCCTGTCCCTGTCCCTGTCCTCGGCTACGGCTACGGCTACGGCTACGGCTACGGCTACGACTACGACTACGACTACGACTACGACTACGACTACGACTACGACTACGACTACGGCTACGACTACGACTACGACTACGGCGGCAGCTCACTCCTGCGGCGTCCCGGGGAACCGCTACGCGATCCGTACCCGGACCGTGACCGCGGTCACCCCGGACGTCGTACGGGCGCTCCTCGACGCGGGCTCCGCCCTGACCTCGCCGTTGTCCGGCATCACCATCCCCCCGTCCCACGGCGCCGCCGCAAGGCTCCTCGCCGCCGAACGCCACTACGACCGGCACGCGATCTTCTCCGCGGCGCCACTCCCAACCCGCGACAGGCCCTAGTGCTGCTCCGCGTTAGTTCGTGGAGGTGTCATGCGGCTTTGAGTGGCCTGGCGTCGTAGGTCCAGCGGTAGGGCTTGGCGGTGGTGTTGTGCGCGATCACGTAGGCGTCCATTTTGTCGATGAGGTCGTCGCGGCTGGGGAAGTCGCCGTGTCGTAGAACCCGGCGGGTCAGGGCTGAGAAGAAGAGTTCGACCTGGTTGAGCCAGGAGGCGTGCGGCGGGGTCCAGTGCACGTGCCAGCGGGGGTGGTCGGCCAGCCATGCCTTGGTTGTCCGTGCGATGTGGGAGGCGCCGTTGTCCAGCACGACGTGGATGGCGTGGCACGGGTTGATGGTCCGCTCGAGCATCCGCAGGAAGTCGATGAAGGTCGCTGCGTTGTTGCGGGCGATGGGCTGCGTGAGGACCTCGCCGGTGCGCACATTGAGCGCGGCGCTGATCGAGACGGTGCCGTGGCGGATGTACTCAAATTCCTGGCGGGACGGCCGGCCGGGTCCGGCGGGACGGCCGGGGTGCTTGCGGGAGCGGGCGGCGATGGCGGTCTTCTCGTCGATGGACAGCACCACCGCGTCGTTTGGCGGGTTGAGGTAGAGATTGCAGATGTCGGCGGCCCGTTCCCAGAACTGGGGATTGTCGCGGCGGGTGAGCCAGCCGCGGACTTTGTGCGGCTTGAGGTCCAGGCCGGCCAGGATCCGGCCGACCTGGGACGGGGAGATAGCGGCGGACGTAGTGTCCGCGACCAGGGTGGCGATGGTCCGGTGCGTCCATGTCGACTCCGGGTGGGTCGGTGCACTGGTCGCGGAAGCCACCACGGCCAGCCGCACCCGGCTGTCGTAAAGGCGGGGCCGCCCTGGGCGTGGAGCGTCTTTGAGTCCCTCCATCCCGGCGGCGGTGAACCTCCCTCGCCACTTGCGGACCGTGTTCACGCTGACTCCCAGCGTGCGGGCGATCGCCGCGTTGGACGCTCCCGCAGCGGCAGCGAGCACAATCTTCGCCCGCAGCACCGCCCGCACTTGCCCGCGCGTGGAGCCGGCAAGGCTTGTCAGCCGCGCTCGTAACGCCTCGTCCAGCACCACCGACACTGCCTGCCTGTTCCCGCCCATGACTGGTGATCATGGCGCAGCGCGATCGTTGCCGGGCAGGATGGGGACCGTGCCGAAGAACCCGCCCGAGTCCATGCAGCACCACCTCCGCGTCCGCCTGCGCGACCGCGCGCGGGAACGCTGGCCCCAACTCTCGGGCATCCAGGTCCGTTTTCGGACCGGATTCGCCTACGTGGCAGGCGAAATGCCGGGCATAGAGGAACCGCTGCCACTGTGCCGTCTGCGCTTCACCGGCGTCCTGCACACCTGGGGCTTTGCCATCTACCTCGCCAGCAGCAGCAAATACCAAGACAACTTCCTTCCTACCGGCCTGCCATTCGGCTCACCCGAAGAAGCGCTCGACTGTGCATGCGGTCTCTACCTCAACGACCCCACCGCCTGGACCACACCACCCTCCACGAACTAACGCGGAGCAGCACTAGGGTGATCTGAGCAGCCGTCACCGTGCCGTCCGGGGGAGCGACATGGAACCAGCAGCCATAGGTGCCAAGTTGGCCTCGAGCGTGGTCGCGCCGCTCGTCAAGAAGCTCTTCGTGGCGGACGGGCCGGGCGCCGGGCTGGTCGAGAAGCCGGTGCGGATCTCCGGGTTCGTCTCCTTCAGGGGAGAGAAGCGGACCCTCGGGGAGAAGGAACTGACCACGCTGGCCGCCGAGCTGGTCGCCCGAGCCCTGCGCACCGGGGAACGCCCGCTGGCCGCCGACGAGGAACAGGCCGTCGTCCACGCCCTCGCCGACACCCTGCACGCCCTCGGCGACCTCGCCATGACCGACGTACAGGCCGTGGAACTCGGTCACGAGGCGCTCGCCCTGCGGCTGCGCGCCGCGAGCGGCAACCCCGAGCGGGACCTCTCCTTCGACGCGACCCTGTTCTACGAACGGATCCTGAGCGCGGCCTGCCTGCACATCCTGCACTTCTTCACCCAGCGCTCGGCCTTCGTGGCCCGCACGCTGGTGGAGCAAAGCCGCAGGCAGAGCGAACTCATCTCCAAGATGGACGAGTTGATCGCACGGACTCCCCCGCCCGGCGGCACGGATCCCGCCTTCGAACAGCGGTATCTCGCATACGTCGCGACCAAGCACAGCCGGCTCACCATCTACGGCATCGACCTCGTCAACTCCCCCGAGCGCTGGCCCCTCGACGCCGCCTACCTCGGCCTGCAGGCCGTGCGGGCCACCGAGGACGCGGAGGCGACCGGCCCGAGCGGGACGCACATCGCGGCCGCCGGCAGCACCCTCCCCGCCGAGCAGGCCCTCGCCGAACAGGACCTGGTGCTGCTGCGCGGAGTGGCCGGCTCCGGCAAGACCACCCTCGTGCAGTGGCTGGCCGTGACCGCGGCCCGGGGCGAGCGCGGCGACCGGATCCCGTTCGTCCTGCCCCTGCGCACCCTCGTCCGCCGCCCCGACGGACTCCCGGCGCCCGACGGTTTCCTCGCCGCCGCCCGCGTGCCCTTCCACGCCACCCAGCCGGACGGCTGGAGCGACCGCGTCCTCGGCGCCGGACGCGGGCTGCTCCTCGTCGACGGCATCGACGAGATCCCCGAACGCGACCGCGAGCGGACCCGCCGCTGGCTGCGCGAGCTGCTGGACGTCTATCCCGGCAACCAATGGCTGGTGACCTCCCGTCCCTCGGCCGTCCGCGAGGACTGGCTCACCCCCGACGCCTTCACCGAGCTCGCCCTCACCCCCATGAGCCGTGACGACGTCACCGCCTTCATCCGCCGCTGGCACACGGCGGCCCGGCTCGACGCCCCGGACACCGACCGCCTCGACGGCTACGAACACTCCCTCCTCACCGCCGTCGGCACCAAGCCCGACCTCGGCCGACTCGCCACCAATCCGCTGATGTGCGGGCTGATCTGCGCGCTGCACCGCGACCGGCGGGGCTATCTGCCGCACGGCCGGCAGGAGCTGTACGACGCCGCCCTGTCCATGCTGCTGTCGCGCCGTGACGAGGAGCGCGACATGTTCGCGCCCGACCGCACCGGCGGCATCCACCTCACGGAACTCCCGCAGGTCCAGCTCCTCCAGCGGCTGGCCTACTGGCTCATCCGCAACAACCAGTCCGAGATGGACCGCGACCGTGCCGAACGCATCGTCGCCGACGTCCTGCCGTCCCTCCCGTCCGCCGCCGCGCAGGGCGACGCCCCGGCGATCCTGCGCCATCTCCTCGTCCGCAGCGGCCTGCTCCGCGAACCCATGCCCGGCACCGTCGAGTTCGTCCACCGCACCTTCCAGGACTACCTGGGCGCGCGAGCGGCGGTGGAGGACGGGGACTTCGGGCTGCTGGTGCGCAACGCCTTCGACTCCCAGTGGTCGGACGTCATCCGGATGGCGGTCGCGCACGCCCGCCCCCGCGAACGGGCCACCCTCCTGGCCGACTTGGCCAAGTCCGCCGAGGAGACGTCCGGAGCGGCGGGTACGCGTATACGACTGCTCGCCCTGGCCGCGCTGGAACATGCCACGGAACTCGACCCCCACGTCCGCGCGGCCGTGGAGCGCAACGCCGCCTCGCTCATCCCGCCCCGTACGACCGAGGAGGCCCGTACCCTCGCCGACGCGGGCCCGCTCGTCCTGGAGCTGCTGCCCGGACCCGAGGGGCTCACCGACGACGAGGCCAGGGCCGTGGTCATCACCGCGTCGCTCATCGGCACGGACGCGGCACTCCCGGTCCTGTCCCGCTTCCGGTCGCATCCGTCACTGCTCGTACGGGCCCAACTCGCCTGGACCGCCCACCGGTTCGACACCCGGCGCTACGCGGCCGACGTCATCGCCCACCTGCCACCGGACGACCTGTACTTCTGCGCGCACTCCGTCGACCAACTGCGCGCCCTGCGCGAACTCGGCGGCCGCCCCATGCTCCAGGTCATCGGGGACATCGACTCGCACGACATACGCGAGGGGCTGCTGCCGGACCAGCTGTGTGAACTCGTTGTACGCGACAACCGGATCCTGCGCGACATGACGTTCCTGTCGGACCAGGGGCGGCTCACGCACCTGGACATCAGCGGCAGCAACCCGAACGTCGACGACCTCACCCCGCTCGCCGAACTGCCCCTGAAATGGCTTTCGGTGGATACCGTGCCAGGACTCGAGAAGCCGGGTGCCCTGACGCCGCTCTCCGCCTCCCGCACTCTACGGATGCTCGACATCGGTTTTCCGCTGCACGGCGACTCCCTCGACGCCGCTCTCCCCCGGGACCTGCCGCTGACCTATCTGCGGCTCACCAGGAACGCCCTGCGATTCACCGGATTGCGCGGCCTGAGTCATATGCACTCGCTGAAGCAGCTGAGTCTGGCCACACTCCCCGAAAACCTCACCCCCGAGGACTTCGAAGAGATCACCCGGCTTCCCGCTCTACAAGAACTTCGTGTGAACTGGAATGCCGTCGGGTGGAGCGCGGGTCCGGTGCTGCCGAACGTGGCGAGACTGCGGCTCAACAAGTTCACGGGAAACGAAGACCTCTCGAATGTCCCGGTTCTCTTTCCCGGCCTGCGCAGGGTCACGTTCCATCTCGCCTCGAACGTGATCGACCTACCGGAACATCTCCTGGCGTTCCTCCCGGAGACCGCCGCCGTCACCATCGAGAAGACCGACAGCGTGGTGTGAAAAAAAGGGGCTGCCCCGGGACCGAAGTCCCGGGGCAGCCCCTTCGTTCAGGCGAGCGCCGAGCGCTACGCCTCCTTGCTCAGGTTGGGCCCTGCTCCACCCGCGGCCTGCTCGATCGGCGGGACGTCGGGCAGCGCCGACTTCTCCTCACCGCGGAAGGTGAAGGTCTTGGTGTCGCCCTCGCCCTCCGTGTCGACGACCACGATGTGACCGGGGCGCAGCTCGCCGAAGAGGATCTTCTCCGAGAGCGTGTCCTCGATCTCGCGCTGGATCGTGCGACGCAGCGGCCGCGCACCCAGGACGGGGTCGTAACCCTTCTTGGACAGCAGTTCCTTGGCGGACTGGGAGAGCTCGATGCCCATGTCCCGGTCCTTGAGGCGCTCGTCCACCTTGCCGACCATCAGGTCGACGATCTTGAGGATGTCCTCCTGCGTCAGCTGCGGGAAGACGACCACGTCGTCGACGCGGTTGAGGAACTCGGGGCGGAAGTGCTGCTTGAGCTCGTCCGAGACCTTGTTCTTCATGCGCTCGTAGTTCGACTTCGTGTCACCCGTGGCCGCGAAGCCCAGGTTGAAGCCCTTCGAGATGTCCCGCGTGCCGAGGTTGGTCGTCATGATGATGACCGTGTTCTTGAAGTCCACGACCCGGCCCTGGGAGTCGGTTAGGCGACCGTCCTCCAGGATCTGCAGCAGCGAGTTGAAGATGTCCGGGTGGGCCTTCTCGACCTCGTCGAAGAGGACCACCGAGAACGGCTTGCGCCGCACCTTCTCCGTCAGCTGACCGCCCTCTTCGTAGCCCACGTATCCGGGGGGCGAACCGAAGAGACGCGACACCGTGTGCTTCTCGCTGAACTCCGACATGTCGAGGGAGATCAGCGCGTCCTCGTCACCGAAGAGGAACTCGGCGAGGGCCTTGGACAGCTCGGTCTTACCGACACCGGACGGGCCCGCGAAGATGAACGAACCACCCGGACGCTTCGGGTCCTTCAGACCGGCCCGCGTACGACGGATCGCCTTCGAGAGCGCCTTGACGGCGTCCTTCTGGCCGATGACCCGCTTGTGGAGCTCGTCCTCCATGCGCAGCAGACGCGAGGACTCCTCCTCGGTCAGCTTGAAGACCGGGATGCCGGTCGCGGTCGCGAGGACCTCGGCGATCAGCTCGCCGTCGACCTCCGCGACGACGTCCATGTCGCCGGCCTTCCACTCCTTCTCGCGCTTGGCCTTCGCCGCCAGCAGCTGCTTCTCCTTGTCGCGGAGAGAGGCCGCCTTCTCGAAGTCCTGGGAGTCGATGGCCGACTCCTTGTCGCGGCGGACGCCCGCGATCTTCTCGTCGAACTCGCGGAGGTCCGGCGGCGCGGTCATCCGGCGGATGCGCATCCGGGAACCGGCCTCGTCGATGAGGTCGATCGCCTTGTCCGGCAGGAAGCGGTCCGAGATGTACCGGTCGGCCAGGGTGGCGGCCTGGACCAGCGCCTCGTCCGTGATGGAGACCCGGTGGTGCGCCTCGTAACGGTCGCGCAGGCCCTTGAGGATCTCGATCGTGTGGGGGAGGGAAGGCTCCGCCACCTGGATCGGCTGGAAGCGGCGCTCGAGGGCCGCGTCCTTCTCGAGGTGCTTGCGGTACTCGTCCAGAGTCGTCGCACCGATGGTCTGGAGCTCACCGCGCGCCAGCATCGGCTTCAGGATCGACGCCGCGTCGATGGCGCCCTCGGCGGCACCCGCACCCACGAGCGTGTGCAGCTCGTCGATGAACAGGATGATGTCGCCGCGGGTGCGGATCTCCTTGAGGACCTTCTTCAGCCGCTCCTCGAAGTCACCGCGGTAGCGGGAACCGGCGACCAGCGCGCCCAGGTCGAGGGTGTAGAGGTGCTTGTCCTTGAGGGTCTCGGGCACCTCGCCCTTGACGATGGCCTGCGCCAGGCCCTCGACGACGGCGGTCTTGCCGACGCCGGGCTCGCCGATGAGGACCGGGTTGTTCTTGGTCCGGCGGGACAGCACCTGCATGACCCGCTCGATCTCCTTCTCGCGCCCGATGACCGGGTCGAGCTTGGACTCACGAGCGGCCTGGGTGAGGTTCCGGCCGAACTGATCGAGGACCAGGGACGTGGAGGGGGTGCCCTCGGCAGGACCGCCGGCGGTGGCGGTCTCCTTGCCCTGGTAGCCGGAGAGCAGCTGGATGACCTGCTGCCGCACCCGGTTGAGGTCTGCGCCCAGCTTGACCAGGACCTGGGCGGCGACGCCCTCGCCCTCTCGGATCAGGCCGAGCAGGATGTGCTCCGTGCCGATGTAGTTGTGGCCCAGCTGAAGGGCCTCGCGGAGCGACAGCTCCAGGACCTTCTTGGCACGGGGGGTGAAGGGGATGTGCCCGGACGGGGCCTGCTGCCCCTGCCCGATGATCTCCTCCACCTGCTGGCGGACCGCCTCGAGCGAAATCCCGAGGCTCTCCAGGGCCTTAGCGGCGACACCCTCACCCTCGTGGATCAGGCCCAGGAGGATGTGCTCGGTGCCGATGTAGTTGTGGTTGAGCATCCGGGCTTCTTCCTGAGCCAGGACGACAACCCGCCGCGCGCGGTCGGTGAACCTCTCGAACATCGTTAATCGCTCCTCAGAGCGGTCAGGCAGTGAGGGGACGCTCCCCTCGCTGTCCTTCCGCAGCTTAGTCCCGCAAGCGGGGACCGCTCATTCCAACTGCCGACACCGTCCTTGGCCTCCTGACCCCGAACGCCGACATCTGCTCCAACCTGATGGTGCGAGACGATGTTCCCGCAGGCCAGGCAGATACCCGCACCGGCTGTACGCCGATGGCGAACGTGAGATGCCCGAGCCATGCGTGTCGCCCCTCTCACTAGGGATGTCTTACCCGTACGCACTGACACTCCATGCCGCGCGCACCGGTTCCCTCCGCTATGGGCGAACATCCTTGCGCCACCGATCACCCCCGCGCAGCTCTTCTTTCGATACTCAGCGCACATGATGAAACACCCAGCGTAACTCTGGAGCCCTTCTGACGGTTGCTCCTGACATGCTTCCCACTGTCCCCCTCCCTCGCCGCCCGCTCCACCCGAGCGACCCGGTGCGGCGGTGGTACGAGAACGAACTCGGCTGGGCGACAGTGCCCGGTTCGCCGCTACGACTGGCCGCCGGCCTGCGCTTCGACGTCCTGGACGTCCCTGCGGAGGCGGGTGTCAGGGCCCTGCGACACCTGGGACCGGCCTCTCCGGTGGCACTGCACACAAGCCGATCGGCGCCGTGCGAGGATCCGGCGGCTCGGCGTGCGAAGTGGCCGGCTCGGCACGGGACGCGGATGTGGCTACTGGTGGCCGCGGGAAGCGCGGAGGAACTGCCGGGGCTGCTCGACTGGCTGGAGTGGGGCGCTCTCGCGCTCGATCTCACGGCGATCGGCGCGGGCGGGAGCATCGAGGCTCCGCTGCCGCCGGGGATGCCCGAGGGGCCACTCACCACGGACGGGGCCGGGACGGACGGGGCCGGCGGGGCCGGTCCACAGGGGGCCGCTGTCTGGCTGCGACCCCCCGAGCCGGGGTGCGAGGTGGAACCCTCGTTGCCGACTCTGTCGGCCGTGGGGGGCGATGGGGGCGCCCCCGATCTCGTACGACTCGTGGACACGATGGCGACACAGTGCCACCGGGTCCGGCTTCGACGCGCGTGCGCCCAGCCGCCGGCCTACTCGTAGACCTTGGCTGGGCAGCTGGGCCATGGGCCTCGACTCAGCCGTTGGCCTTCTCGTAGGCCTCGCGAATGGACGCCGGAACGCGGCCACGGTCGTTGACCTCGTAACCGTTCTCCTTCGCCCACGCGCGGATCTGTGCGGTGTCCTGGCTGCCACCGGAAGCGACACGCGCCTTTCCACGCCCCCCCGCAGCACGGCCTCCGGTACGACGACCACCCTTCACGTAGGGCTCGAGAAGGCCACGGAGCTTGTCCGCATTGGCGGTCGTGAGATCGATTTCGTACGTCTTGCCGTCCAGCGCGAACGTCACGGTCTCGTCCGCCTCGCCACCGTCGAGGTCGTCGACAAGAAGGACCTGAACCTTCTGTGCCACCGGATTTCCTTTCATCGATAACTTGAGGGCCGAGGGCCTGCGGCGTCTGCCGCTGTTTCACGTCCCCTGTTATATGCAGTACTGCAGTACGTCGGAAAGCAAACCGCTTTTGCTGGAAAAACACAAACCCCTGGGTGAGACTCGGGGGCCGCTGGAAGACCGGAAACGTGCGCGTTTCGGACATAGGGAACGCGGGCAAGGCGGTCGGGCGGAATAGCCGCCGGCGATCACAGATGCAGAAGCATCCGGCTGTTGCCCAAGGTGTTCGGTTTCACTCGTTCGAGACCGAGGAACTCTGCCACGCCCTCGTCATAGGAACGCAGCAGCTCGGCGTAGACATCCCTGTCGACGGGTGTCTCGCCGATCTCCACGAAGCCGTGCTTCGCGAAGAAGTCGACTTCGAAGGTCAGACAGAAAACCCGGCGAACGCCGAGCCAGCGGGCGGTCTGCAGCAACTTCTCCAGCAACTGATGACCGACACCGACGCCCTTGACCACGGGGTTCACCGAGAGAGTGCGGACTTCGGCGAGGTCTTCCCACATGACGTGCAGCGCACCACACCCCACCACCTCGGCGTTGTCATCACGTTCCGCGACCCAGAACTCCTGGATGTCCTCGTAAAGCGTCACCGTCGCTTTGTCGAGCAGGATGCCGCGGCGGACGTTCGCGTCGAGGAGGCGGCGCACGGCCGGGACATCACTGGTCCTGGCCCGCCGGACGGTGACGGCTTTTGCGGTGTCTTCGGGACGCGGTGCTGGATGCTCTGCTGGCATGGGCGGACGCTATCGCCCGGTACCGCCCGGGCCGGAGTCGGGGTTCTCGCCCGGCTTCTCACCCGACGCCTCATCGGGCTTCCCGACTGGCTTCTCGACCCGCTTCTCGTCTGCGGCGTCCGGGGTTACACGTGTTTCGCCGCCGGCCCCGCCATGTTCGGGGCCTTCTTCAGGCCCTTGCACGATGTGTACGGCATCCCGCAGCGCGCGCCGCTGCTCCTCACTCATCATGCCGAAGAAGGCGACGAGAGCGGCGGCAGGGTTGTCGCTCTGGGACCACGCGTCGTTCATCAGTGCGGCCGAGTAGGCGGCACGCGTGGAGACCGCCTCATATCGATAGGCCCGGCCTTCCGCCTCCCTGCGCACCCAGCCCTTCTGATGGAGATTGTCCAAAACGGTCATCACCGTGGTGTACGCGATGGACCGTTCCTGCTGAAGGTCTTCCAGGACTTCTCGAACGGTCACCGGGCGGTTCCACTTCCACACCCGCGTCATGACCGCGTCTTCGAGTTCTCCCAATGGGCGAGGCACAGCTCAGAACAATAGTGGGAGATCAGCAACAAAAAGGGCGTACGACTCGAAAAACGTATGAGAACGTATGAGTCGTACGCCGATGAGTGCCCCGGCGGGGACGCGAGCCGCGTCGGCCGGGGCTGTGGCCCTGCTATCGCCTCAGGCCTTGATGTCGGGAGAGGCCTGGCGCGCGCTCTCCGCGCGCGCGAGGGCGGCGTCGACGACCGCGTCCTCCTTGGACTTGTTGGCCCCGCCCTGGGTCTTCACGATCGTCACGATCAACCCGATGAAGAACACGGCCATCACTACGGGGGGCACCAGCGCGGAGACATAGTCCATGCCTCCAGAGTAGCTAGCCCGCGGCGAGTTGCTGCGGCGGGTTCGCCGGTGGCGGCGTGGGCTTGCGCTTCGGCGGGAAGACCTCGCCCGGGGTCGGGATCGGACGGTCCGGGCGCGGGCTCCTGACCGGGGACTGCGGCCGCGGCTCGGCGGCGGGGCTGCCCGCGGGCTTCTTCACGGGTTCCTCCGAGGCCGAGGTGGCGGCCAGGCCGCCGGGCAGGGCCGTCAGGCGGGTACGGGAGGCGGGGACCGTGGGCGTGGCGGAGAGGCCCGCGAGGCGGGTGCGGACGTCCTGCTCGACGAGGGCGCGGCAGCGGTCCAGGAGGGTGGCGGCGGCGGGGTTGCCGCTCAGCGCCCGGAGCGCGGCGAGGTCGTCCGGGTCGGGACGGTAGCCCGAGCCGAGTGCCTCCTCCAGGAGGACGAGGTAGCCCGCGGCGGTGCCGGGCAGGGCGGCCCGGTAGCGGGCGAGGTCGGCCAGCAGGAAGGCCCTGAGCCTGGCTCCCTCGCGGGCCGCCTCGTCGACGGACTCGGCGAGACGGAGGCAGTCCTGGACGTCTTCGGCCGAGGCGGGGGTGGGGTGGAGGGCGAGGGCGAGAGCGCGACGGAGCACACGCAGCTCCTGTGCTCCGAACGCCATGCCGCCGCGGGATCCGTAGGGCGTGGGCATGCGGCGACGATACGCGCTAATCAGACAAAATCCGCATAGCGTCTGCGCGTGTCCCTCCGGGGGTCGGCGGGTGGTTGGGCCGCAGGTGAGTGTCCTCCCCGACGACGCCCCCACCGGGGCTCCGCCCCGAACCCCCGTCCACCCGATCCCTTCGGCTGCGGGACGGTGGGGGTTGCTCGCGCAGTTCCCCGCGCCCCCAGGGTGGGGGCTTCGCCCCGCATTCCCCGCCCGCCCGGGTTCGTTCGGCTGACGGCCGCTCGATCGGCGTTTGAGGACGGGGCCAAAGGCCGAGCCCCACCCACCCCCGTCGACCCATCCATCCCGGCCCGCACCGTCCAGCCCGTCCGGCGATCGAGGACGAGGCCGTTCAGGCCGATGCTGGGGTCCAGGGGGCGCAGCGCCCCTGGCGGGGGTTGGGGCAGAGCCCCAGAAGGTTGGGACGGGTAAGGGCGGCGGGGGCGAGGGACTCAGGTGCGGGACACGTTGCGTTCGTAGACCAGGCGCAGACCGATCAGCGTGAGCCACGGCTCGTGCTCGTCGATGACGGAGGACTCGCCGAGAACCATCGGCGCCAGCCCACCCGTAGCGATGACGGTGACGTCGTCAGGATCCTCCGCCAGCTCGCGCACCATCCGGTTGACGACGCCGTCGACCTGCCCCGCGAACCCGTAGATGATCCCGGACTGCATCGCCTCGACGGTGTTCTTGCCGATGACCGCCCGAGGCCGAGCCACCTCGATCTTGCGCAGCTGAGCCCCCTTGACGCCGAGCGCGTCCACGGAGATCTCGATACCGGGCGAGATGACACCGCCGACGTACTCACCGCGCGCACTCACCGCGTCGAACGTGGTCGCCGTACCGAAGTCGACGACGATCGCCGGCCCCCCGTAGAGCTCCACGGCGGCGACCGAGTTGATGATGCGGTCCGCGCCGACCTCCTTGGGGTTGTCGGTGAGGATCGGCACGCCGGTCTTGACTCCGGGCTCGACCAGCACGGCGGGCACGTCGCCGTAGTAGCGGCGGGTCACCTCGCGCAGTTCGTGCAGCACGGACGGGACGGTGGCGCAGATCGCGATGCCGTCGATGCCGTCGCCCAGTTCCTCGCCGAGCAGCGGATGCATGCCCATCAGGCCCTGGAGGAGCACGGCGAGCTCGTCGGCGGTGCGGCGGGCGTCCGTGGAGATGCGCCAGTGCTCGACGATCTCCTCGCCGTCGAAGAGACCGAGGACGGTGTGCGTGTTGCCGACATCGATGGTGAGCAGCATGGGTCCTACTCCGCCTCGTTCGTCGAGGCCTGGTCCGACGCTTCGTCCGTCGACGCCTCGCGCAGGTCGAGGCCGATGTCCAGGATCGGCGAGGAGTGGGTCAGCGCGCCCACGGCCAGGAAGTCGACGCCGGTCTTCGCGTACACCCCGGCGCCCGCGAGCGTGAGCCGCCCCGAGGCTTCGAGGAGCGCCCGGCCCTCCACGATGGCCACCGCCTCCTCGCACTCGACGGGCGTGAAGTTGTCGAGAAGGATCAGGTCGGCGCCCGCGTCCACGACCTCGCGCAGCTGGTGCAGCGTGTCGACCTCGACCTCGATCGGCACCTCCGGGAAGGCCTCGCGGACGGCCTCGAAGGCCTGGGCGACGCCGCCGGCGGCGACCACGTGGTTGTCCTTGACCAGCGCCGCGTCCGACAACGACATGCGGTGGTTGACGCCGCCGCCCATGCGCACCGCGAACTTCTCCAGGGCGCGCAGGCCCGGCGTCGTCTTGCGGGTGTCGCGCACGCGGGTGCTGGTGCCCTCCAGGGCGTCCGCCCACGCGCGTGTGGCGGTCGCGATGCCGGACAGCCGGCACAGCAGGTTCAGCGCGCTGCGCTCGGCGGTGAGGAGGTCGCGGGTGCGGGTGGTGACGCTGAGGAGCTTTTGGCCCTCCTCGACCCGGTCGCCGTCCTCGACGTGCCGCTCCACCTCGAACTCGTCGGTGCAGACCACGGAGATGACCGCCTCGGCCACCCGCAGGCCCGCGACGACGCCCGCGTCACGGGCGACGAAGTCGCCGGTGGAGACGGCGTCCTCGGGGATGGTCGCGACGGTCGTCACGTCCACGCCGTGGTCGAGGTCCTCCTGGATGGCGACGTTCGCGATGTCCTCGACCTCCAGGGGGTCGAGCCCGGCGTCGGCGAGGAGCTGGGCGAGCGCGGGGTCGAGGCCGCACTCCATGTACGTGTCGTCGTCCGCTTCGGCGCCGCAGCCGCAGCCGTCGCCGCAGCCGCCGCTCTGGGCGAGGGGAAGGTCGGGGGTGCTCACTGCTGTCACTGCTCCTGAAGGCGCTGGGGCACGGGGGTCCCCCCTGGTCGGGGGAAGCCGGAGGTTTGCGGGAGGGTCGGGGGGAAGTCTGCGGTGTCCGTGGTGTGTACGGCCAGCGAGCGGTCGGGATTCAGCCGTACGACGATGTGGCGGCGCCAGTCGGCGTCGTCGCGGTCGGCGTGGTCCTCGCGCCAGTGGCAGCCACGAGTCTCCTCGCGCAGGCGCGCGGCCGCGACCAGAACCCTGGCCACGCACAGGAGGTTGGTGGCCTCCCAGGTGTCGACGCCGGGCTCGGAGGTCTTGCCGTTCTCGTCGAGGGCGTCGCGGGCGTCGGTGTGGAGCTGCTGGAGCCGGCCGGTGGCGGTCGCGAGGGACTCGGCGGAGCGCAGCACACCGGCGCCCTCCGTCATGATCCGCTGGATCGTGAACCGTGCCTCGGGGGCGAGCAGGGGGTGGGCGGGCTTCTCGGGGTGCGGGACCGGTACCGGCACGCGCGCGTGGAGGCCGTTTTCCGAGCGGCTCCGCGCGATGTCCGCGGCGATGCGCTCGGCGTAGACGAGGCCTTCCAGGAGGGAGTTGGAGGCGAGCCGGTTGGCGCCGTGGACGCCGGTGCAGGCGACCTCGCCGCACGCGTAGAGGCCGGGCACGGTGGTGCGACCGCGGGCGTCCGTGCGGACGCCTCCGGAGGCGTAGTGGGCGGCCGGGGCGACCGGGACGGGCTCGGTGACCGGGTCGATGCCGTGGGCGCGGCAGGCGGCGAGGATGGTCGGGAAGCGGTGCTCCCACATGTCGGCGCCGAAGTGCCGGGCGTCGAGGTACATGTGCTCGGCGTCGTGCTCCTGCATGCGCCGCATGATGCCCTTGGCGACGATGTCCCGGGGCGCCAGTTCGGCCAGCTCGTGCTGGCCGACCATGAAGCGCACGCCGTCCGCGTCGACCAGGTGGGCGCCCTCGCCGCGTACCGCCTCCGACACCAGCGGCTGCTGGCCCTCGGCGTCCGGGCCGAGGAAGAGCACGGTCGGGTGGAACTGGACGAATTCGAGGTCGGAGACCTCGGCGCCCGCGCGCAGGGCGAGTGCCACGCCGTCGCCCGTGGACACCGACGGGTTCGTCGTCGCGGAGAAGACCTGGCCCATGCCGCCGGTGGCGAGGACCACGGTGGGGGCGTGGACGGCTCCCACGCCGTCGTGCTGGCCCTCTCCCATGACGTGGAGGGTCACACCCGCGGTGCGGCCGTCGGAGTCCGTGAGGAGGTCCAGGACGAGCGCGTTCTCGACCGTGCGCAGGCCACGCGCGCGTACCGCCTCGACGAGTGCCCGGGAGATCTCGGCGCCCGTCGCGTCGCCGCCCGCGTGCGCGATACGGCGGCGGTGGTGGCCGCCCTCACGGGTGAGTGCCAGCTCGCCTTCGGTGGACTCGTCGAAGTGGGCGCCGGTCTCGATCAGGCGGCGTACGGCGTCGGGGCCCTCGGTGACGAGGATGCGCACGGCGTCCTCGTCGCACAGGCCCGCGCCCGCGACGAGGGTGTCGTCGAGGTGCTGTTCGGGGGTGTCGCCGTCGCCGAGGGCCGCGGCGATGCCGCCCTGCGCCCAGCGCGTGGAGCCGTCGTCGAGGCGGGCCTTGGTGACGACGACGGTCCTCAGGCCCGCGGCCTCGCAGCGCAGTGCCGCGGTGAGGCCCGCGACGCCGGAGCCGACGACCACCACGTCGGCGGTGAGGGCCCAGCCGGGGGCGGGTGCGTGCAGTCGTATGCCAGTACCCGTAGGTGTACCTGTGCCTGTGGCGGTCACGAGGCGGCTCCGAAGGTGAGGGGGAGGTTGTCGATCAGGCGGGTCGTGCCGACCCGGGCGGCGACGGCGAGGACCGCCTCGCCGGTGAAGTCGTCCTCGATGTCGGTGAAGTCCGACGGGTCGACCAGCGCCAGGTAGTCCAGGACCAGCGGCGGCTGGAGGCGGGCGGCCTCGTCCAGGACGAGGCGGGCGGCGCCGCGGACGGCGGCGGGGCCGCCGGGTACGGCCTTGGCGACCGCGTGCGCGTCGGCGGCGGCGCGGGATTCGCCGATCGCGCTGAGCGCCTCGGCACGCGCGCGCGTGGCGGGCACTTCGCGGGCCCGGGCGCGCAGGGCCTCCTGGGCGGCGTGCCGGTCGCGGCCCGCGAAGAGTGCCTGGGAGAGGGCGAGCGCGGTGCGCCGCTCCTCGGGCGAGAGGTAGCGGTTGCGGCTGGAGAGGGCGAGCCCGTCCTCCTCGCGCACGGTGGGCACGCCGACGATCTCCACGCCGAAGTTCAGGTCGCGCACCATGCGGCGGATCAGGGCGAGCTGCTGGGCGTCCTTCTGCCCGAACAGCGCCGTGTCGGGCCGGGTGAGGTGCAGCAGCTTGGCGACGACGGTGAGCATGCCGTCGAAGTGGCCGGGGCGCACGGCACCCTCCAGGCGCTCGCCCATGGGGCCCGCGGAGAGGCGGACCTGGGGATCGCCGCCGGGGTAGACCTCGTCCACGAAGGGGGCGAACACGGCGTCCGCGCCCGCCTCCTCGGCGATCTTGAGGTCGGCGTCGAGGGTGCGCGGGTAGCGGTCGAGGTCCTCGCCCGCGCCGAACTGGAGCGGGTTCACGAAGACCGTGACGACGACTTCGCCCTCGGGCCCGGCGATCTCGCGGGCGGCGCGGATCAGCGTGGCGTGGCCCTCGTGCAGGGCGCCCATGGTCATCACGACGGCCCGGCTGCCGCGGTGTACGCGCGCGTGCAGCTCGTCGGCGGTGCGCAGCAGGGTGGTCATCGGTCGCTCCCGTCGTCGGGCAGGGTCGCGCCGTCGGCGAGTACCCCGAGGAGGTCCTCGGCGAGTTCCGGCTTCAGCAGTCCGTGGGCCAGCGCCCGGTCGGCGGTCGCGCGGGCCATCGCGAGATAGCCGGCGACGGTCCCCGGGGCGTGCTTGCGCAGTTCGGCGACGTGCGCGGCGACCGTGCCGGCGTCCCCGCGCGCGACGGGCCCGGTGAGGGCGGCGTCGCCCGACCTGAGGGCGTTGTCGAGGGCGGCGCCGAGCAGCGGGCCGAGCATCCGGTCCGGGGCCTCCACGCCGGCGGTGCGCAGCAGTTCCATGGACTCGGCGACCAGGGTCACCAGGTGGTTGGCGCCGAGCGCGAGGGCCGCGTGGTAGAGCGGGCGGGACTCCTCGGCGATCCACTCGGGCTCGCCGCCCATCTCGATCACCAGGGCCTCGGCGGCCAGGCGCAGCTGTTCGGGCGCGGTGACTCCGAAGGAGCATCCGGCGAGCCGCTGCACGTCCACGGGGGTGCCGGTGAACGTCATGGCGGGGTGCAGCGCGAGCGGCAGGGCGCCCGCCCTGAGCGCCGGGTCGAGCACTCGCGCGCCGTACCGCCCGGAGGTGTGCACGAGCAGCTGTCCGGGCCGGATGGCGCCCGTCTCGGCGAGCCCCTCGACGAGCCCGGGCAGAGCGTCGTCCGGAACCGTCAGCAGGACCAGGTCGGAGCGCTCCAGGACCTGCGCCGGGGAGAGCAGCGGCACGTCGGGCAGGAGCAGCGCGGCGCGCCGCCTGGAGGCGTCGGAGACCCCGGACACGGCCACCGGGCGGTGCCCGGCGAGCTGGAGCGCCGCGGCGAGGGCGGGGCCGACCCGGCCCGCGCCGACAACGCCGACGGTGAGCCGCGCGGGGCGGTCCTTGGGGTCTGGCTGGGGGAATGTACTCACTCGACGGCGGCCTTCCGTTCCAGTCCGCTCGGGGTACCGGACGATTTCTCGTCATGTTAACGCGATTGGTTCGAGCGTCGTTTTCGTTGTCCACAGGCTGTGGGTTTCCGCAGGTCGCGGGGGGGTGCGGAAAACGAGGATGCCGAGGCGGGGCCGCGCGCGACATCATCCGGGGATGAGCGATACGGCGGAAGCGACGGCGGGACAGGACCCGATGACGGTGGGACAGGACCCGGAGAGTGCGGGCCAGGATCCGGAAGAGGCGGCCGAGCGGCTGCGGGAGCGGCGGAGTGCCGCGCTGCGGGCGGCCCGGCGCGTGCTGTGGCGGCCCAGCCACCAGCACACGGTCCGGGAGCGGCTGACCTGGCTGAACGAGGGCGCCAAGGGCGTGTACGACCTCGACCGGCCCGTCGACATGTACGGCGGCCAGATCGTCGAGACCCTGGAGGAGCGGGTCGCGGGCCTGCTCGGCAAGGAGGCGGCCGCCTTCTTCCCCACCGGCACCATGGCCCAGCAGGTCGGCCTGCGCTGCTGGGCGGGCCGCACCGGGAACCCGACCGTCGCCCTCCATGCGCTCGGCCACCCCGAGGTCCATGAACGGCACGCGTTCAGCCAGGTCAGCGGCTTGCGCCCGGTGCGGGTGACCGACGAGCCCCGGCTGCCCACGGCCCAGGAGATACGGGACTTCGAGGAGCCCTTCGGGGCGCTGCTGCTCGAACTGCCGCTCAGGGACGCCGGTTTTGTGCTGCCCTCCTGGGAGGAACTCTCCGAGGTCGTGGAAGCCGCCCGGGATCGTGACGCGGTGGTCCACTTCGACGGAGCCCGCCTGTGGGAGTGCACCTCGCACTTCGGCCGCCCGCTGGACGAGATCGCGGGCCTCGCGGACAGCGTCTACGTGTCGTTCTACAAGTCGCTCGAAGGCTTCGGCGGGGCGGCTGTCGCGGGCCCGAAGACGCTGATCGACGAGGCGAAGACCTGGCGGCACCGGTACGGCGGCATGATCCTCCAGCAGTTCCCGACGGTGCTCGCCGCGCTCATCGGCCTGGACCGGGAGCTGCCCCGGCTGCCGGAGTACGTGGCCCACGCGCGCGTGGTCGCCGCCGCCCTGCGCGACGGTTTCACGGAGGCCAAGGTCCCCTGGGCGCGCGTCCACCCGGAAGAGCCGCACACCCACCAGTTCCAGGTGTGGCTGCCGTACGACCCCGACGTCCTCACGGACGCGGCGCTGCGGCAGACCGAGGAGACCAAGACCTCGCTCTTCTCTCAGAGCTGGATGCGGGGTGGTCCGGGGCTCGCGCTCACCGAGGTCACGGTGGCGGCGCCCGGTCTGGAGTGGACGGCGCAGGACGTACGGGCGGCCGTCCGGGAGTTCGTCGAGCGACTGCCCGGCTGACCGCACACGGAGTCCGGCGCCCGGCCGACCCCGCACGGACGCCGGCGGTCGACCACCCCGCACGGAGGTCAGCGGCCCGGGTGCGGCGGCCGTCCGCGCAGCCACCGGCCCAGGGCCTGGCGTATCCGCCCGTGGGCCGGGCGGCCCGCCACGACCGCCCGGAACCGCCGGAGGTCGCGCAGCTCGCGGGCGACCTGCCAGTCGTGCGCGCCGGGCGCCGGAGGGGCCGGCTCGCCGTGCCGGCTGGCCCGGTAGCTGTCGAGCAGGTACTGCTGGGTGATGCTCATGGCTCATCGCCTCTCGGGACGGAAACGCGCGACGGAAGGGGGATCCGAAGGCCCGCGGTTGCCCCGGTCGTCCCAGATTGCGCCCGTCCTCGGTGGCTGTCGCCTCGATTGACGGTCGCCGTCAATCGACGACGGCGTTGTCAGTGGCGGGGTGCACCATGAGGTCATGAGCGTGCACATCGACGTCACCGGGCTGCGGCAGGAGCGGATCTCCGTCGTGCCGTCGCCCCTGGCCGAGCTCTGCATGGCGCTGCACGCGCTGTCCGAGCCGGGTCACCACCCCGGGCTGCAGGGCTGGGCGACCGGTGTGACCGCCCGGCTCGACTCGCATCTCGCGGACCGGATGTGCGAGGCCGACTTCCTGTGGCGGACGACGTTCTCGGACCTGTTCCTGCCGTACGCGGGGATTCCCGGCAGGACCACGCTCCCGGGCGCCACGCTCGCCGAGGAGCTGGACCTGCTGGACAAGCTGACCGACGAGCAGTTCGTGGACGCCGCCCTGGAGTTCACCTGCGCGCTTCCGTACGCGGCGCCGGGCCGGGACACGCTCTCCGACCCGGAGTTGCAGCAGCGCGCGCTGGAGCTGGCCGCCGCACGCGGACCCCAGCAGGTGCGGTTCAGCAAGCGGCTGCTGGACGATCCGCCGCAGATCCGGGCATGGCTGCGGCAGTTCCTGGAGGACTGCGACGAGGCCTTCTTCGCCGAGACCTGGTCCCGGCTGCGCCACCAGCTCGCGGCGGACGCCCGCCACAAGACGGATCTCCTGCGGCACAAGGGCCTGGCCGAGGCCATGGCCTCGGTGTCACCGGCGGTGACGCTCGACGAGACCGGCCGGACGATCACGGTCGACAAGCTGGGCCAGGGTCAGACGGCCACCGGGGAGGGCGGGCTCCTCCTCGTGCCGACCAGTCTCGGCTGGCCGCACCTGATGGTGCTGCACCGCTACGGCTGGCAGCCGGTGCTGCACTACCCGGTCGGTTCCCCGGAGCTCGCGGCCCCGTTCTCGCTGGAGCAGCTGACCCTGCGGATGACCGCCCTGTCCCATCCGGTCCGGATGCGGATCTGCCGCAGCCTGGCCCGCAGCGCGTTCACCACGGGCGAGCTGGCGCAGGTGAACGGGATGACGGCCCCGGAGATATCCCGGCACCTGGGCGTGCTGAAGAAGGCGGGCCTGATCACCACGAGGCGCCGCGGGCGGTACGTGCTGCACCAGCTGGACGTCAGCGTCGTGGCCCGGCTGGGCAGCGACTTCCTTGAGGGCATCCTGCGCTGAACCCTGCGGCCCCACGTCGAGCCCGGCGGCCCGCGTCGAGGTAGGCAGACCTGTGTCCGGCGCTCCGGAAGCTCAGTCGAACCGGATGTGCTTGGCGCCGGTCCACGCCCGCCGCAGCCGCCCCCGCACCACCCCGTCCTTGTTCGGCGTCAGCGTCAGTCCCGCGAGCACGGCGATCCGGTCGGCCGTCTTGGCGACCGTCGTGTGATCGGTCCACAGGTGCTCCGCGAACTCCGGCTCGCGCAGCCGCTCCAGGCAGTCGTCGAGCTGCCGCACGGCCCAGCTCTCGTGCCGCAGCGGGGCGTCCTTCCCGGCGACGTACTGAAGGAGGTGTCCGAAGCCGCGCTCGCGCAGCCGCTTCAGTACGGTCTCGCGCTCGGCGAGGAGCGCGAAGTGCCGTACGTCGTGGCCCAGTTCGGTAAGCCGCCCGACCGTCTCCTCGAAATAGCGGGCGTTGGTGACCGTCATGGGGGCGATGACCACGCCGTCGTGTTTGCCGAGGGCGAGGTCGAGCACCTCGACCACACCCTGCCGCCAGGACGCCAAGTCCTGGAAGTCCCCGCGCAGTTCGGGCGGCAGCATGCGGCGCAGACCGAAGCCGGCGTGTTCCGGGTCGCAGACGACGCTGCCGGGCAGCCGCCGCTGGATCTCGTGTGCGGTCTGTGTCTTGCCGCCCCCGAAGGGGCCGTTGATCCACAGGAGCATGCGCAGACCCTAGTGGGCCCCGGTCACGCCCCGGTCACGCACCCACGGTCGCCCCGTCGGCCCGGATCAGCGGTGCCCGTCCCGGATCAACGCTGCCCGCCCGCCCGTACGAGCCCCGTCTCGTAGGCGAGGACCACCACCTGCACCCGGTCCCGGAGCCCCAGCTTGGTCAGGATGCGCCCCACATGCGTCTTCACGGTGGCCTCGGACAGCACGAGACGGGCCGCGATCTCGCCGTTCGACAGACCCTGTGCGACCAGCACCATCACCTCGCGCTCACGGTCGGTGAGCCGCTCCAGCTCCTTGTGCTGGGGCTCCTTGCCGACGTGGGGCAGCATCGGCGCGAACCGGTCGAGCAGGCGCCGGGTGGTGGAGGGCGCGACCACGGCGTCACCGCTGTGCACGGAGCGGATGGCGGTGAGCAGCTCGCCGGGCGGCACGTCCTTGAGCATGAAGCCGGAGGCGCCCGCCTTCAGCCCGGAGAAGGCGTACTCGTCGAGGTCGAAGGTGGTGAGTATCAGCACCTTCGGCGGGTTGGGATCCGAGCAGATGCGGCGGGTGGTCTCCACACCGTCCAGCTTCGGCATGCGTACGTCCATCAGCACCACGTCGACCGCGGTCGACCGCAGGACCTGGAGGGCCTCGACGCCGTCGCCCGCCTCGGCCACGACCTCCATGTCCGGCTGGGCATCGAGCACCATCCGGAAGCCGGTGCGCAGCAGCACCTGGTCGTCGACGAGCATCACGCGGATCGCCATCGGGGTCTCTTCCCTCTCCATCAACGGTCAAAAAGCTTTAGAACTGGCCAAAAGATGTCGTTACAGGTGTCAGTGAGCCGACTTGAGCGGCAGCAGGGCGCTGATGCGGAAGCCTCCACCGGGGCGCGGCCCCGCGTCCAGAGTGCCGCCGACCATACCGACACGCTCGCGCATCCCGATCAGGCCGTGCCCCTGGCCGTCGGCGCCGCCCTCCTCGTACAGCTCGTGGGGCGCGCCCTTGCCGTCGTCCTCGACGAGCAGTCCGAGCCCGTCGTCGAAGTAGACCAGGCGCACGCTCGCACCCGCGTTCGGGCCACCGTGCTTGCGCGTGTTGGTGAGCGCCTCCTGGACGATCCGGTACGCCGTGAGCTCCACCCCGCTGGGCAGCGGGCGCGGGGTGCCCTCGACCTTGAAGTCGACGGGCAGGCCCGAGGTGCGGCACTGCTCGATGAGGTCGTCGAGCTGCTCGACGTCGGGCTGCGGCACGTACTCACCGCTCTCCTGGTGCTCGCCGGTGCGCAGCACGCCGAGCAGGCGGCGCATCTCGGCGAGGGCCTGGCGGCCGGTCCCGGAGATGGTCTCGAGGGCCTTCCTGGCCTGCTCGGGGGCGGCGTCCATGACGTACGCGGCACCGTCCGCCTGGACCACCATCACCGAGACGTTGTGCGCGACCACGTCGTGCAGTTCTCGGGCGATCCGGGCGCGCTCGGCGGCGACGGCCACCTTGGCCTGCGCCTCGCGCTCCTTCTCCAGGCGGGCGGCGCGCTCCTCCAGCTGGGCGAGGTAGGCGCGGCGGGTGCGGATGGAGTCACCGAGGACCCAGGCGAGCGCGAACGGAACCGTCTGGAAGATCACTATCAGGACGGCGCCCAGCGGACCCTGGTCCCTCAGGGGCCAGCGGAGCTGCCCGACGGTCGCCGCGCACAGGCCGCCGATCAGCCCGAGGCGCGAAGCCCAGCGGGCACCGTCCGCGGCGACGGTGTAGATGATCACCAACATCGCGAAGTCCGCGGGCGCCGGCGGGACGTCCAGGACCACCTGTGCGACACCTACCACTGCGGCCAGGACCAGCATCTTCTCGGGCATCAGGCGGCGCAGCGCGACGACCGCACTCAGTACGACGGCGATCGGGAGCGCCGCGGCGAGCGACCCTCGCTGGTCGGAGGCGCCGTTGACATTGCTCAGGCTCACGCCGGAGATCCCGAGCAGGACGACGGCCCAGAAGCTGTCGACCCACGTCGGGTGCCTGCGGAGGAAGTCATAGAGGCGCTGCACGTAACCCAGCGTAGGGAAGCATGCAGTGTGCAGGGGTCAACCGGAGGGTCGATCCGCAAGAGGCGCTCGTACTCCCCAAGGTGGATGCTCCCCCGCCCGGGACGGCTAGGGCCTGTCTTCCAGGGGGGCCTAGCCTGGTGCAGTGAGACGTGTGGTGACAGGTACGTGGCGAGGTTGGCGCGAGGCCACGGAGGAGGCCCTGTACGGGCCCTCCGGCTTCTATCGCGGGCCCGAGGGGCCGGCCGGGCACTTCCGTACGTCGGTGCACGCGTCCCCACTGTTCGCCGCGGCCGTCGCCCGGCTGCTGTGCCGGGTCGACGAGGCCCTCGGCCGCCCTGCCGAGCTCGCCTTCGTGGACATGGCGGCGGGCCGCGGTGAGCTGGTGACCGGTGTCCTCGCCGCGCTCCCCGCCGAAGTGGCCTCCCGCGCGCGCGGGTACGCCGTCGAACGTGCAGACCGCCCCGCCGGTCTCGATCACCGGATCGAGTGGCTCGCCCAGCCCCCGAAGGGGATCACCGGGCTGCTGTTCGCCAACGAGTGGCTGGACAACGTGCCGGTGGACGTGGCGCAGGTGGACGCGACGGGCGTACCCCGGCTGGTTCTCGTACGGGATGACGACGGGGCCGAGCGCCTGGGTGAGCCCGTGGCCGGGGTGGCGGCGGAGTGGCTGCGGAGGTGGTGGCCGCTGGCCCCCGAAGAGGCGCCTTTCCCGGGGACGCCCTCCGAGGAGGCGCCCTTCGAGGGGGCCCGTGCCGAGATCGGCCTCCCCAGGGACACCGCTTGGGCCAGTGCGGTCGCCTCCGTGGACCGGGGTCTCGCCGTCGCCGTCGACTACACGCACTTCGCCGCCGCGCGACCGCCTTTCGGGACACTCACCGGCTTCCGCGAGGGCCGGGAGACGGTGCCCGTGCCGGACGGCTCGTGCGACATCACGGCGCATGTGGCGCTGGACGCGTGCGCGCTGCCCGGAGGACGCGTGGTGACCCAGCGGGCGGCCCTGCGCGCGCTCGGCGTGAGCGGCGCCCGACCGGCGCTCACGCTCGCCGCCACGGACCCCACCGCCTACGTACGCGCTCTGGCAGGCGCAGGGGAAGCCGCCGAACTCACCGCGACCGGCGGCCTGGGCGACTTCGGCTGGCTGCTCCAGTCGGTTGGAATTCCAAACCCGATGATCGACGGCCTACTTGCCGACGATCCACTGGCTGACGGCCTACTTGTCGATGTCCCCGACCACGAAGAACAGTGACCCCAGGATCGCCACCATGTCCGCGACCAGCGTCCCGGGCAGCAGCTCCACCAGCGCCTGGATGTTGTTGAACGAGGCCGAGCGCAGCTTCAGCCGGTACGGGGTCTTCTCGCCCTTGCTGACCAGGTAGTAGCCGTTGATCCCGAGGGGGTTCTCGGTCCAGGCGTAGGTGTGTCCCTCGGGCGCCTTCAGGACCTTCGGGAGGCGCTGGTTGATCGGCCCGGGCGGAAGGTCCGCGAGCCGGTCGAGACAGGCCTCCGCGAGGTCGAGCGCGTTGTGCGTCTGCCCGAGGAGGCACTCGAAGCGGGCCAGACAGTCACCCTCCTGGCGGGTGACGACCTTCAGGGTGTCCTGGAGCTCCCCGTAGGCGAGGTACGGCTCGTCCCGGCGCAGGTCGAAGTCGACACCCGAGGCGCGCGCGATCGGCCCGCTCACTCCGTAGGCGTGCACGGTCTCCGGCGCGAGGGCACCCACGCCCCGCGTACGTCCCCGGAAGATCTCGTTGCCGAGCACCAGGTCGTCGTACACGCCCATCCGCGAGCGCAGGGCCGCGACGGCGCCGCGCGCGCGGGTGGTCCAGCCGGCCGGAAGGTCCTCCTTGAGACCGCCGACGCGGTTGAACATGTAGTGCATGCGCCCGCCGGAGATCTCCTCCATGACGTGCTGGAGTTCCTCGCGCTCCGTGAAGGCGTAGAAGATCGGGGTGATCCCGCCCAGCTCCAAGGGGTACGAGCCCAGGAACATCAAGTGGTTCAGGACCCGGTTGAGCTCCGCGAGGAGTGTGCGCATCCACACCGCGCGCTCGGGGACCTCCATGCCGAGCATCCGCTCCACGGCGAGGACCACGCCCAGCTCGTTCGAGAAGGCCGAGAGCCAGTCGTGGCGGTTGGCGAGCATGACGATCTGGCGGTAGTCACGGGCCTCGAAGAGCTTCTCCGCGCCGCGGTGCATATACCCGATCACCGGCTCCGCGTGCTGGATCCGCTCACCGTCCAGGACCAGCTTCAGCCGCAGCACACCGTGCGTGGACGGGTGCTGGGGTCCGATGTTGAGCACCATGTCGGTGCTCTCCGCGGCGCCGCCGATACCGACCATGGTCTCCGTCGTAGGAGTCATGGGGACAGTCTGTCGTACGTACCCTTGCGGCATGGATACGGGGAGCGCGGAGACCGCGGGAAACACCGTGGGAAGCACGGCGACGGAGCCGGTCTGGACCGGGCTGCCGCCGGGGCTGCTGCGGATGCGCCGGCTGCTGCTGGTGGTGTGGCTGGGACTGCTGACGATCGTCCTTGGGCTGCTCCTCGCAGTGTTCGCGGGCGCCGTCTGGGCGGCCTTCGCACTGCTGCCGTTGGCCCTGCTGGTGTGGGGCTGGGGAATGCTGGGGCGCAACTGGCGCTCCTGGCGGTACGCCGAGCGCGCGGACGACCTGCTGATCAGCCGGGGTGTGCTGTTCCGCGAGGAGACCGTGGTGCCGTACGGACGGATGCAGCTGGTCGAGGTGACCTCCGGGCCCGTGGAGCGGCACTTCGGACTGGCGAGCGTGCAGCTGCACACGGCGGCCGCCGCGACCGACGCGTGCATCCCGGGCCTGGACCCGGCCGAGGCCGAGCGGCTGCGTGACCGGCTGACCGAGCTGGGCGAGGCCCGATCGGCGGGGCTGTGAGCACGCCGGCGCCCGGCGCGGAGGACGCCATACCGGAGGAGAAGCCGCTGATGGAGCGGCGGCTGCACCCCGTGACACCGTTCCGGCGCGCCTGGGCGCCGGTCGCCGTGGTCGCCGGATGGGCCGTGCACGACCCCAACCAGGCGCAGGAGCAGCTGACCAGGCTGACGACGACCGCGCTGCTCATCGGGCTCGCCGTCATCGTCCCGGCCGCCGCCCTCTACGGCTTTCTGAGCTGGTGGTTCACGCACTTCGCGGTGACCGAGACCGAACTGCGCATCCGCACCGGCCTGTTGTTCCGGCGCACCGCGCACATCCGGCTCGACCGGCTGCAGGCCGTCGACGTCACCCAGCCGCTACTGGCCCGCGTCGCGGGCGTCACCAAGCTCAAACTCGACGTCATAGGAACGGACAAGAAGGACGAACTCGCCTTCCTCGGCGAGGACGAGGCCCGTGCCCTGCGCGCCGAACTCCTCGCCCGCGCCGCCGGTTTCGCCCCCGAGACGGCTCACGAGGTCGGCGAGGCGCCGGTGCGGCAGCTGCTGCACGTCCCGGCGGGCTTCCTCGCCGTCTCCCTCGTCCTCACCGGCGCCACCTGGGGTTCCCTGGCCGCCGCGCTCGTCGTACCCCCGTTCCTGTGGTTCACCACCCACAGCGTGTGGACGGTCCTCGCCACCGGGGTGCCACTGCTCGGCGCCGCGGGCGCGAGCAGCGTGGGGCGGTTCGTCGGCGAGTACGACTGGACGGTGGGCGAGTCGCCGGACGGGCTGCGCATCGACCACGGCCTCCTCGACCGTACGCACGAGACGGTGCCGCCCGGACGTGTGCAGACCGTACGGATCGTCGAACCGCTGCTGTGGCGGCGACGCGGCTGGGTACGCGTGGAACTCGACGTGGCGGGGTCCTCGAACTCCGTCCTCGTGCCCGTCGCTCCGCGCGAGGTCGCCGAGTCGGTGATCGCGCGGGTGCTGCCAGGGGTGACGGTGCCGTCCGGCCTGTCCCGGCCGCCACGCCGGGCCTGGTGGTGCGCGCCGCTGTGGTGGCGGGGGTACGGGCTCGCCGTCACCGACACCGTCTTCGCGGCGCGTCACGGGCTGCTGCGCCGCCGCCTCTCGCTCGTACCGCACGCGAAGGTGCAGAGCGTACGGCTGGCACAGGGGCCCTGGGAGCGCTTCAGGGGCGTCGCCGACGTCCATGTGGACACGGGGGCCAACCAGACGGTGACGGCGCGGCTGCGGGACGCCTCGGAGGCCGCGGAGCTTCTTCAGGCGCAGGCCGACCGGTCGCGGACGGGTCGGCGCGAGGCCCGGCCGGACCGGTGGATGGCGTGAGACTGCGGGAGACGCGGGAGACGCGGGAGACTGCGTGACTTGACGTGAGCCGATGTGAATCGTGAATCGGGGTGCGGCCCGAGACCGCGTGAGGGCAGTGGCCCGAGCCACTGCCCTCATGCGCGTGAGTCACGTACAGGCGGCCTCAGGAAGCCGCGGTCCGCAGCTCCGTCAGGTCGATGTGCTCGGTCTCGTCGTGCGCGGTCAGGTCGATGACCTGGCCGACACCGCGGGACCCCTCGTCGGCGGGCTTGAAACCGGACTCGGCCTCGGCCTTGTGCAGGGCGAGCGCCTCCTGTCCGACCACGTCCGCGAGGTCCTCGTTCTGCATGGCCTCCATGGCGGCCGAGGACGTCCCCTTCTGCGTACCGAAGAAGTCGAACCCTCCCTCGACCGAGGGGCGCCGCACGGGCGCGGCCGGGGCGACGGCCACCGCGGTCGGAACGGTGAAGTGCCCGGAGGCACGGGAGGGCTTCGAAGGGTTCACCGGGTGGGCCGCCGGGGCGGCCGGCTCCGCCTCGATGGACGCCGTGCGTGCGGCGGGGACGGGCAGCGCCGCCGTCTTGGCGTCGGTCAGCGGGCGGTTGCCCTTCGGAGGACCGTCCGTCGGGGGTTCTCCGTCTTCGGACCCTCCTTTGGCGGGCTCTCCCTTGGCGAGCTCTCCTTCGGCGGACTCGCGCTCGCCGGAGGCGGGGGCATCGGCATCAGCCTCGGAATCCGAGGCGGCTGCGGTTTCGACCTCGGCTTCGGAGTCGGCCTCAGTGTCGCCTTCGACTTCGGCGCCGGGCTTCGCATCGTCGTCCGGATCGGTGTGCGGGTCGGTGTCCGCGTCGGAGACGTCGGTCGCCGCATCGCCGGTCGTGATCCGGCTCAGCGCGGCGTCGGCGCGCAGGAAGAGCGACGACCCGGCCGGGGAGAAGACCTGGGGAGACACGGGCACGTCCGTCGACTCCTCGGCGGCGTCCTCCGCCTCTACGGTGGTCACGTCTTCGCCGGTGACACCGGCCTCGGTGTCCTCACCCGTGCCTTCGCCCGCGCCCTCGTTCATGTCCTCGTCCGTAGCAGCCAGGCCCTCGGGAGCCTCCGGCTCCGCCGAGTCCACGGCGTCCACGGATTCCGCGGACTCCACGGTCTCCGTCGCGGCGGGCAGCGCGCGAGCGGGGGCCACCGTCTCTATCTCGAGCAGCCGGCGACCCTCCAGGGCGCTCGCCCGCTCCGTCTCCGCCGTGGCGTACCGCCGCAGCAGCGCCGCGTGTTCGTTGCGCAGGCCCGCCAGCTCCGCCCGCTTCGCGCGCAGCTTGTGCTCGAGCTTGGTGCGCAGCTCGCGCGACTCGTCGAGGTCGGTCTCGAGCTCGGCGACGCGCTCCTCGTGACGCCACTCGTCACTCGCACGCGCGCGCGTGAGGTCCGCGACGCGCTTGCCCGCCGCCGTGTCCCAGCGGCGCATGACGACGCCGCCCACGACGGCGGTCACCGCGGCGGCCGCGGCCAAGGCGCGGAGCACCGTTGGTTCCGTGAACAGCCACGGCCCCACGGCGCAGACGAGCGAGACGCCTGCGATCGCCGAAGGAGGCAGCAGCCGGTGCAGAGGTGGGGAATGGCGGTGACGTCCACGTGGCATGGCCAGAAACTTACCGCGCGTAGGCGAATCTTGGAGCCCCGCCCGGTAAAAACACGGCTACCCCAGGGGCTTCACACCGCCTCAGCCGCCTATAAGGGCAACTCCTTGTCCCACAAGGGCTCCCGCTTGCCCCGCAATGCGGCTACTTGTTGATCAATTCCCTTGAGTTCGCGCCATTCGAGAGATTCGAGGGACTCCAGGAATTCCAGGAGGCTCGGCGCGTATCACGAGGGCCCCCACGTATTCGGGGACGCCGGTCAGCGGTCGCTCAGCCGCCCGCTGAGCCACTGAAGCGTCGCCGGGATCTCCCGCCGCCACGTGTTGAAGTTGTGACCGCCGCTGTCGAGGATTATCGACGCGATCTGGGTGCGGTGCTTGGACTGCACGAGGCTGATGAACTTGAGGGTCTCCTTGTAGTTGTGCTCGCCCACCTTGCTGCTGGTGACCAGCAGCGATGTGCCGGGGGCGGGCTTGTGCTGCATGAACCAGCGCAGGTCCGCGCTGTTGCGCAGCTCCTTGTTCCCGTGGAAGAGGTCGCCCGTCGTGGGGTCGATCGGTGCCTTGTAGTACGGCGACAGACCCGCCGCGGCGGCGTACGCCTCGGGGTGGTGCAGCGCCAGCTTCAGCGCGCAGTAGCCGCCCGTGGAGTCGCCGACGATGCCCCAGCTTCCGGGCTTTTTGCCCACCCTGTAGTGAGCCGACACGGCATCGGGGAGGTCCTTGGCGAAGAACTTCTCGGTCTGCGGACCGCCCGGGATGTCCACGCACTCCGTGTCCCGCGGGGGCGCGACCGTCGGCCTCATCATGACGAGGATCATCGGCTGCATCTGCCCGTTCTTGGACAACTCGTGGGCCGTCTGCGGATAGTGCAGACCCTTGATGAGTGCCGCGGCGGTGCCCGGGTAGCCGGTGAGGATCGTGACCGCCGGGAAAGTGCGGGTGCGGTAACGCGACTGGAAGTACTCGGGGGGAAGGTAGACGAACGCGGGCGTGGCGATGTGCGTCATACGGCCGACGATGTCGACCTTCTGGATCTGGCCGCCGATCTGCGGCCGGGTCCCGCCCGCCACGCTCACCGGCTGGGTGTCGACCACTTGGAGAGGCCCGCCTTCGGAACCGCCCCGGCCGCCGTGGTAGACGACCACGCCCTGGCCGCTCTCCTGACCGAAGAGGTCCGCCCAGCTCGCGTAGAACCCGAACGCCTGGTTGGCGTACAGACCGATCGAAGCGAAGACCGCCACCTGGGTGACCAGAAGCAGTCCGACCCGTCCGCTGACGGCCCGCCAGTTGCGTCGCGCCAGCCGCGGCCACCACCACACCGTGCCGACGAACAGCAGCACGGCGAACAGAACCGCCAGCACCAGCACCTTGTTGCTCGTGAGACCCATGAGCTGTCCTGCCTGCGCTTTCCGCCCCGGGCCGCCCCGCTCCTTCGCGGGGCCTTGCCCAGGACTTTCCTTGCCTTTTGAACCGGCTTTCCGCTGGGGAGTGAACCTGACTCCCCAAGACACCGTCCTAGAGGGCGCAATGTCGCCGGATGCCGGAATGGCGCCGGATTCAAGGTCTCTCGCAGAACTACGGGATGCGATGTCTGTCAGGATAGATGGGGAAATGTCGAGCGAGGTTCCAGACCGCACGGGCAGGACGCGACGCATACTCCGCGGTCCGCGCCCAGAGGCCGTTCCCGCCCTCGTCGCCAGGGCCTGCACACTCGTAGGGGTGCTGGACATCGCCGCGGGGGTCTTCCCGCGCTTCCGGCGCAGCCGTATGCACGCCATGGCCGAGGTGCTGCCGGGCTCGTTCGGCCCCTTCGCCGCGGCGCTGTCGCTCAGCGCGGGCGTACTCCTGCTGCTGCTCGCACACGGGCTGCGGCGCCGCAAGCGCCGGGCGTGGCGGGCCGCCGTGGTCCTGCTGCCGGCGGGTGCAGTCGCCCAGTTCGCGTACCGCCATTCGATCATCGGCGTCGTCATCTCCGTCGCGCTGCTCGCGCCGCTGCTGCGCCACCGGAGCGAGTTCGCCGCCCTGCCCGATCCGCGCAGCCGCTGGCGCGCGCTCGCCAACTTCGTCCTCATGGGCGCCGGTTCCCTCGTCCTCGGACTGGTCATCGTCAGCGCCCACCAGAACCGGATGGTCGGCGACCCGAGCCTGGCCGACCGCATCACGCACGTCCTGTACGGCCTGGTCGGCTTCGAAGGCCCCGTCGACTACGCCGGGTCCACGTCCTGGACGGTCGCCTTCTCGCTCGGCGCGCTCGGCTGGCTGACCGCCGTCACGACGATCTACCTGGCCTTCCGGCCCGAGCACCCCGCCGCCCGCCTCACGGAGGACGACGAGACCCGACTGCGGGCCCTGCTGGACAAGCACGGCAGCCGCGACTCGCTCGGCCACTTCGCGCTCCGCCGCGACAAGGCCGTCGTCTTCTCCCCCAGCGGCAAGGCGGCCGTCGCCTACCGCGTCATCTCCGGCGTGATGCTCGCCAGCGGTGACCCCATCGGCGACGTCGAGGCCTGGCCCGGCGCCATCGAACGCTTCATGGACGAGGCCAAGGCCCACTCCTGGACCCCCGCCGTCGTGGGCTGCTCGGAGACGGGCGGCGAGGTGTGGACCCGCGAGACCGGCCTCGACGCCCTCGAACTGGGCGACGAGGCGGTGGTGGACGTCGCGGATTTCTCCCTGTCCGGACGCGCGATGCGCAACGTGCGTCAAATGGTGAAGCGCATCGAACGGGCTGGCTACGAAACCCGGGTGCGGCGCATCCGTGACCTCAGCGAGGGCGAGCTGGAGCGGATACGACGTGCGGCCGAGGCCTGGCGCGGCACGGACACCGAGCGCGGCTTCTCCATGGCGCTCGGCCGCATCGGCGACCCGTCCGACGGCGACTGCCTGGTCGCCACCGCCCACAAGGCGGACGACGCGCTCGGCCCGTACGGCGACCTGAAGGCCGTCCTGCACTTCGTCCCCTGGGGCGCGGACGGGGTCTCCCTCGACCTCATGCGCCGCGACCGCTCGGCCGACCCCGGCATGAACGAGCTGCTCATCGTGGCGGCGCTCGAGGCGTCCCCGCGTCTGGACATCAAGCGGATCTCGCTCAACTTCGCGATGTTCCGCTCGGCGCTGGCACGCGGCGAGAAGATCGGCGCGGGGCCAGTGCTGCGGGCCTGGCGGGGCCTGCTCGTCTTCCTCTCGCGCTGGTTCCAGATCGAGTCCCTGTACAAGTTCAACGCGAAGTTCCGCCCCCGCTGGGAGCCCCGCTTCGTCGTCTACGGCTCCTCCCGCGACCTCCCGCGCATCGGCTTCGCCGCCATGCAGGCCGAGGGCTTCGTGAACCTGGCCCTCCCGAGCCTGCTGCGCCGCCGCGCGCGGGCTCCGCGCCCCTGCGCCCACGGCGTGTCGGAACGCGAGGTCAGGGCGGCGTAGCCCCCTTGAACAGGCCCGAGCGAGGGCCCCTACCCCAGCCCTGGGGACCCTCGCTCGGGCCGCGGCCTCCCCCGGGGCCCGATATCAACACGTCCACCCTTTTCAAGGCGACTGCTCACCTTTCAAGGCGACTGCTCACCCGACCGGGACCGCACCCCGAGGGCGCTTCTCACCCTCCCGAGACCACACCCCGACGGGACTGCCTGGCGCCGACCGAGTCGGGTGGGTGTGCGGGAAACAGGCCGCGAAGCGGCCAAAAGACCCCCGCCGGAGCGAACCCGCAGACGATTCGGCCCCCCGCCGGAGGCCTAGGCTGGACGTATGAACTCCGAGCGCCGCCGCGGCCACGTCGCGGGACTGCCGACCTGGGACCGCTGCGCGGTCATGGGGGTCGTCAACGTGACCCCCGATTCCTTCTCCGACGGCGGCCGCTGGTTCGACACGACGGCCGCCGTCAAACACGGCCTCGACCTGGTCACCGAGGGCGCCGACCTGGTGGACGTCGGCGGCGAGTCCACCCGCCCCGGCGCGACCCGCGTCGACGAGGCGGAAGAGCTCAAGCGCGTCATCCCGGTCGTTCGCGGCCTCGCCTCCGAGGGCGTCACCGTCTCCGTCGACACCATGCGCGCATCCGTCGCCGAGCAGTCGCTCGCCGCGGGCGCCGCCCTCGTCAACGACGTGAGCGGCGGTCTCGCCGACCCCGCGATGATCCCCGCCGTCGCCGCGGCCGGCGCACCCTTCGTGGTCATGCACTGGCGCGGCTTCCTCGAGGGCGGCAACGTGAGGGGGACATACGCGGACGTCGTCTCCGAAGTCGCCGACGAGCTGCACGCACGTGTGGAGGCCGTTCTGGCGGGCGGCATCGCCCCCGACCGCATCGTCGTCGACCCGGGCCTCGGCTTCTCCAAGGACTCCGAGCACGACCTCTCGCTGCTCGCCCACCTCGACCGGCTGAGCGAACTCGGCCACCCCCTGCTCGTCGCCGCCTCCCGCAAGCGGTTCCTGGGCCGCGTACTGGCCGGCCCTGAGGGCGCCCCGCCGCCGGCCCGCGAACGGGACGCCGCCACCGCCGCCGTCTCCGCGCTCGCCGCCCACCAGGGTGCCTGGGCGGTCCGCGTCCACGAGGTACGGGCCACCGCCGACGCCGTACGAGTCGCCCGGGCCGTAGAGGGAGCCCAGTGAGCGCACCCCGCACCGACATCGAGCAGGTCGAACTCGCCAACACCGCCTTCTACGAGGCACTCGAGCGGGGTGACTTCGAAGGACTGTCGTCGCTGTGGCTGGCCCCCCTCGACACCGCCGACGACGACATCGAGGGCGACGGCGTGGTGATCTCCTGCGTCCACCCCGGCTGGCCGCTCCTCAACGGCCGTGGCGAGGTCCTGCGCTCGTACGCGTTGATCATGGCGAACACGGAGTACATCCAGTTCTTCCTCACGGACGTGCACGTCTCCGTCACGGGCGACACCGCGCTGGTGACCTGCACGGAGAACATCCTCAGCGGCGGCCCCGCCCCCGAGGACAGCGACGAGCTCGGCCCGCTCGTCGGCCAGCTGGTCGTCGCCACGAACGTGTTCCGCCGCACGGCCGACGGCTGGAAGCTCTGGTCGCACCACGCCTCACCCGTACTCGCCGAATCGGGCGAGGACGAGGACGAGGACACCCCTGGCTGAGGGCGAGAACACCCCCGCTGAGCCCCCGGACACCCCCGGTCGGGTGGGCGGGCGGCCCACGGGCACCAAGGAGTGGTTGGAATCACGAACCGCTGGGTAGGGGCGGCTACCAACCCGTGAGCCGCCGTGTTCCCCAGGGGAAACGCCCGATGAAGCCTCATGACCATGATGTGGGCGCGCGTCCCCGCGGGCGAGCTCTGTCAGTGCCCGCAGGTAGATTCGTTTGAGGCCGGTGCGCCGACCGCACTCGGTGGACATCGGCCGCTACCGACGATTGCAGGAGTGATTCGCGTGGATCGTGTCGCGCTGCGCGGCCTCAAGGCCCGCGGGCACCACGGTGTCTTCCAGAAGGAACGCGAGGAAGGCCAGACCTTCATCGTGGACCTGAGGCTGGGCCTGGACACCCGACCGGCCGCGGCCGAGGACGACCTGTCGAAGACCGTGCACTACGGCATCGTGGCGGAGGAGGTCGTGGCCGTCGTCGAGGGCGAGCCCGTCGACCTCATCGAGACCCTCGCCGAGCGCATCGCCCAGACCTGCCTGAAGCACGACGGGGTCCAGGAGGTCGAGGTCTGCGTCCACAAACCGGACGCGCCGATCACGGTCCCCTTCGACGACGTGACCGTCACGATCACCCGGAGCCGAGTATGACCGCCTACTTCACCGAGGGTCAGAGCGACCCGACCGTACAGCCGGTGCCCGCCTCCGTGGTCGAGCGGGTGGACGCCGCCGACACGACCCTGCAGAACCCGAAACGGGCGGTGCTCTCCCTCGGCTCGAACCTGGGCAACCGCCTGGAGACCCTCCAGGGCGCCATCGACGCCCTGGAGGACACCCCCGGCCTCCGCGTCAAGGCGGTCTCCCCCGTCTACGAGACGGAGCCCTGGGGCGTCGAACCGGGCAGCCAGCCGACGTACTTCAACGCGGTAGTGGTCCTCAAGACCACCCTCCCGCCGTCCTCGCTCCTGGAGCGGGCACACGCGATCGAGGAGGCCTTCCACCGCGTACGGGACGAGCGCTGGGGCCCGCGCACGATCGACGTGGACATCGTGGCGTACGCCGATGTCGTCTCCGGCGACCCGGTCCTGACCCTCCCTCACCCGCACGCCCACGAACGGGCCTTCGTGCTGGCCCCCTGGCACGACGTGGAGCCCGAGGCCCAGCTGCCCGACCGCGGCCCCGTGGCCCACCTGCTCACCGCCGTCACCCGGGAAGGTGTCCTGCCCCGGCCCGACCTGGAACTCCGGCTGCCCGAGTAGTCGTTAAGGTCAGGACGACCAAGACGGGCTTACAAGAGGGGCAAAGGGACAACAACGTGAAACAGCTGCGCATCAGGACGCTGGCAGCCGTGTTCGTCGTGGCCGGTGTGCTGTCCTGGGCTGGCGCACGCCTGTGGAGCGCGGTGGGGACCCTCCCGCGGGTCCCGCTGGCCGCCCCCATCGTCCTGGCCCTGATCGCCGTCGTCCTGCTGTCCACGGCGCTCTCGCTGCGCGCCCGCCTCAAGGCCCAGCGTGAACGCCGCCCCGGCGCCAAGGGCGTCGACCCTCTGATGGCGGCCCGCGCGGTCGTCTTCGGCCAGGCGAGCGCCCTGGTCGCGGCCCTGGTGTCGGGCATGTACGGCGGTACGGGCGCGTTCCTGCTCGAGTCCCTGGACATCCCCGCCCGTCGCGACCAGGCCATCTACGCCGGTTTCTCGGTCCTCGCCGGCGTCGCCGTGATAGCGGCCGCCTTCTTCCTGGAGCGCGTCTGCAAGCTCCCGGAGGACGACGACAACGAACACGGGGGCGCGGCCCCCGTCGCCTGACGGACGGGGCGCGCAGCGGACGTACGGGCCGGGGCGCTAACGCGCCATGATCAGGCTCATCGCCTCGTTGCGGGTGGCGGGATCGCGCAGCTGGCCGCGCACGGCCGAGGTGATGGTCTTCGCGCCGGGCTTGCGCACCCCGCGCATCGACATGCACATGTGCTCGCACTCCACGACGACGATCACACCGCGCGGCTCCAGGATCTCCATCAGGGAGTCGGCGATCTGCGTGGTGAGCCGTTCCTGCACCTGTGGCCGCCGGGCGTAGACGTCCACGAGCCGGGCCAGCTTCGACAGACCCGTGATCTTGCCGTCCATGGACGGGATGTAGCCGACATGGGCCACGCCCACGAACGGCACCAGGTGGTGCTCACAGCTGCTGAGGACCTCGATGTCCTTCACGAGCACCATCTCGTCGTGTCCGAGGTCGAAGGTGGTCGTCAGCACGTCCTCGGGCTTCTGCCACAGCCCCGCGAATATCTCCCTGTACGCCCTGGCGACCCGCCCGGGCGTCTCGCGCAGTCCCTCGCGGTCCGGGTCCTCGCCGACCGCGATGAGAAGCTCCCGTACGGCGTTCTCGGCGCGCTTCTCGTCGAACTCGCCGATCACACCTTCGCCGTCCAGCGTCACGGGGTCGGTCATGTGGTCCTCGTTCCTGTGGATCTTGCGCGTGCCGGTCGACGCGTCCAAAACGTGCGGTCGTGCGAAAATGCCGCGCCCCCCAGGCTAGAACCTGGGGGGCGCGGCATCCATTCCGGGCCTGGTGGGGCCGCCGGGAGCCGGTTCAGCTCTCGGAGCGGTCCTCCGGAGTCACTTCCTTCGCCGGGACGGACTCCGTCACATTGGCGATGGCCGACGTCGATCCGTTCGCCCCGTTCGTCAGTGACAGCTCCTTGGGGGAGAGCACCGGCGGGCGGGTGGACGGGGTGCGCCGGGAGGAGCCGGTCCACGCGGGGCGGGCCGGGCGCTTGTGGATCGGAGCGAAGATCTCGGCGATCTGCTCCTTGCTCAGCGTCTCCTTCTCCAGCAGCTGGAGCACCAGCTGGTCGAGGACGTCACGGTTCTCGACCAGGATTTCCCAGGCCTCGTTGTGCGCGTTCTCGATGAGCTTCTTGACCTCTTCGTCGACGAGCGCGGCGACCTCTTCCGAGTAGTCGCGCGGGTGCGACATCTCCCGGCCCAGGAAGGGCTCGGTGTTGTCGCCGCCGAACTTGATCGCGCCCAGACGCTCGGTCATGCCGTACTGCGTGACCATCGCGCGGGCCGTTGCGGTGGCCTTCTCGATGTCGTTCGCAGCGCCCGTGGTGGGGTCGTGGAAGACGAGCTCCTCGGCCGCGCGGCCGCCCAGCATGTAAGCCAGCTGGTCCAGCATCTCGTTGCGCGTCGTGGAGTACTTGTCCTCGTCCGGCAGGACCATCGTGTAGCCGAGGGCACGGCCACGCGACAGGATCGTGATCTTGTGGACCGGGTCGGAGTTCGGAGACGCCGCCGCGACCAGGGCGTGGCCGCCCTCGTGGTACGCGGTGATCTTCTTCTCCTTGTCCGACATGATCCGGGTCCGCTTCTGCGGGCCCGCGACCACGCGGTCGATCGCCTCGTCCAGCATGGAGTTGTCGATCAGCTTCATGTCGCTGCGGGCCGTCAGAAGCGCGGCCTCGTTCAACACGTTGGCGAGATCGGCACCCGTGAAGCCGGGGGTGCGGCGGGCGACGGCCGAGAGGTCGACGTCCTGCGCGACCGGCTTGCCCTTCTGGTGAACCTTGAGGATCTCCAGACGGCCCTGCATGTCCGGGCGGTCGACCGCGATCTGGCGGTCGAAGCGGCCGGGACGCAGCAGCGCCGGGTCGAGGATGTCGGGCCGGTTCGTGGCGGCGATGAGGATCACACCGCCCTTCACGTCGAAGCCGTCCATCTCGACGAGCAGCTGGTTCAGCGTCTGCTCGCGCTCGTCGTGACCACCGCCGAGGCCGGCGCCGCGATGGCGGCCGACCGCGTCGATCTCGTCGACGAAGACGATCGCCGGAGCGTTCGCCTTGGCCTGCTCGAACAGGTCACGGACTCGGGAGGCACCGACACCGACGAACATCTCGACGAAGTCGGAACCCGAGATCGAGTAGAAGGGGACGCCTGCCTCGCCCGCGACAGCGCGTGCGAGCAGCGTCTTACCGGTTCCAGGAGGCCCGTACAGGAGCACGCCCTTGGGGATCTTCGCCCCGACGGCCTGGAACTTCGCCGGTTCCTGGAGGAACTCCTTGATCTCCTGGAGCTCCTCGACCGCCTCGTCCGAGCCCGCGACGTCCGAGAACGTCGTCTTCGGGGTGTCCTTGGTGATGAGCTTCGCCTTGGACTTCCCGAAGTTCATGACCCGGGAGCCGCCGCCCTGCATCTGGTTCATCAGGAACAGGAAGACGACGACGATGAGGACGAAGGGAAGCAGAGACAGCAGGATGCCGAGGAACGGGTTCTGCTTGGACGGCGAGACCGTGTAGCCGTCCGGAATCTGCTTGTTCTGGAACTTGTCCTGGAGTGTGTTGGCGAGGTTGACGCCCTGGTCACCGATGTAGCTCGCCTGGATCTTGGAGCTGCCGGAGACCTTCTGGCCATCCTTGAGCTGCACCTTGATGACCTGCTCGTCACCGGTGGTCAGCTTGGCCTCTTGGACCTTGTTGTCATTGATCGCCTGGACGACCTGGCCGGTGTCCACTGTCTTGTAGCCGCCGGACGAGCCGACGACCTGCATCAACACGACCACGGCAAGGACGGCCAGCACGATCCACATGACCGGCCCACGGAAGTATCGCTTCACGTCCATCCATACGGAGCGGTGCCGCCCCGTCCCTCCTGCCATAGTGAGTTTGATAAAGACTTATAAAGACTGTTCTTCGGACGGTACCCCAGCATTGTCACCCGAAGCTGCAGGGGACGACTGGCAATCCCGCCCACGCATGCTCCAACGGCGCGAAACCCGCTGGGGTTCCCGATCGTCTTACGAGGACTGGGACCCGGGGGTTCAGCCGCCGTAGACGTGAGGCGCGAGCGTACCGACGAACGGGAGGTTGCGGTACTTCTCCGCGTAGTCGAGGCCGTAGCCGATCACGAACTCGTTCGGGATGTCGAAGCCGACCCACTCCACGTCGATCGCGACCTTGGCCGCCTCCGGCTTGCGCAGCAACGTGCACACCTTGAGGGAGGCCGGCTCGCGGGAACCGAGGTTGGAGATGAGCCAGGACAGGGTCAGCCCGGAGTCGATGATGTCCTCGACGATCACGACGTGCTTGCCCTTGATGTCGGTGTCGAGGTCCTTGAGGATCCGCACCACACCCGAGGACTGGGTGCCCGCGCCGTACGACGACACCGCCATCCAGTCCATGGTGACGGGGGTGGACAGCGCACGCGCGAGGTCCGCCATGACCATGACGGCGCCCTTGAGGACACCGACGATCAGCAGGTCCTTGCCCGCGTACTCCGCGTCGATCTTCGCGGCCAGCTCAGCCAGCTTGGCGTCGATCTCTTCCTTGGTGATGAGCACCGACTTGAGGTCGGTGCCCATGTCTTTCGCGTCCACCCGCATCACTTTCGGTCGTCCGGTCCCACTTTTCCTGGGCGGCCACCCGGACCGCCCGTGACCCGAGTGAGGGGTCCCGGAGAGCCGCGTGAGCGGTCCCGATGGAGGGTCCGGTTTCAGCCTTGCCGAATCACCAGTCTGCCACCCTGCCGCTGAGCGACGACTTTGCCCGGGAGATTGATGGCTCCCTGACCGCGCCAGCCGGTGATCAGCCGGTCGACTTCTTCGATGTGGCGGGCGAACAGCGAACCGGCCGGGGCGCCCGCCTCGATGGCGGCGCGGCGCAGGATGCGGCGGCGTACGGCGGGCGGCAGGGCGTAGAGCTTCGCGCACTCCAGGAGGCCCGCCGTGTCGCGTACGGAGGCCTCGGCCTGGCGGGCCCAGGCGTCGAGGGCGTCGGCGTCGTCGCGGGACAGCTGTGCCGTCCTGGCGAGGGCCTCGACGACTCCCTTGCCGAGCGCCTTCTCCAGGGCGGGCAGGCCCTCGTGGCGCAGCCGGGAGCGGGTGTAGGCCGGGTCGGCGTTGTGCGGGTCGTCCCAGACGGGCAGCGACTGGACCATGCAGGCCTTGCGGGCGGTCTGCCGGTCCAGGTGCAGGAACGGTCGGCGGTAACGGCCGTCGGCCCCCGAGACCGCGGCCATGCCGGACAGGGAGCGGATGCCGGAGCCGCGGGCGAGGCCCAGCAGCACCGTCTCGGCCTGGTCGTCACGGGTGTGGCCGAGCAGGACGGCGGAGGCGCCGTGGCGCGCGGCGGCGGCGTCCAGGGCGGCGTACCGGGCGTCGCGGGCGGCGGCCTCGGGGCCGCCTTCGCGGCCCACGGTGACGGCGAGGGACTCGACGGGGGTCATGCCGAGCTCGACGAGGCGGGAGACGACGTCGTCGGCGCGCAGATCGGAGCCGGGCTGCAGACCGTGGTCCACGGTGATGCCACCGGCGCGGATGCCGAGTTTGGGGGCTTCGAAGGCGAGAGCGGAGGCGAGCGCCATGGAGTCGGCGCCGCCGGAGCAGGCGACGAGGACGAGCGGGGAGGACTCGCCTGGGGGACGGGTGTGGTCGGTGAGGATGTCGTGGAGTACGCGGCGGACCGCCAGGCGTATCGCCGCGACCGCAGGATGGGGACCCATGTCCGGTTCCCTTCATGAAGTTTTCGGGGGGTGAGCCCGAGTCTGGTCACACAGAGTGTGTAGATGGTGACAGAAACGGGCCGTTCCCCGAGCATTGCACGCCTACCGTTGGCTCACGGTCCCTCGGACGGGTGATTGGAGGGGCGTTCACCTGCCGTCGGCCGAATTCGTTTCACGACCTTGCCGTAGGGTTCACGACTCCGCCTTGCGGTGCACCCGCGCGACCCAGTCCGCCGGTTTGGCGATCTCCGTCTTGGTCGGGAGGGTGTTCGGGGAAGTCCAGACACGGTTGAAGCCGTCCATGCCCACCTGGTCGACGACCGTGCGCACGAACCGCTCACCGTCCCTGTACTGCCTCAGTTTGGCGTCCAAACCGAGCAGCTTGCGCAGGGCGAGGTCCAGCCGCGAGGCCCCCTTGGCCCGGCGCTGCTGGAACTTCTCGCGGATCTCGCCCACGGACGGGACCACGTCCGGGCCCACACCGTCCATCACGAAGTCCGCGTGGCCCTCCAGGAGGGACATCACGGCGGTGAGGCGGCCGAGGATCTCCCGCTGGGCAGGCGTCTGCACGATCTCGACCAGGGACCGGCCCCCGTCCTCCTCCTCACCCTCGGGACGGCCTCCCGCGAGCGACTGGGCGGCCTCCCTGATGCGCTCCAGGACCGTCATGGGGTCGACCTCGGTCTCGCCCAAGAAAGACTGGATTTCGCCCTCCAGGTGGTCGCGCAGCCAGGGCACGGCCGTGAACTGTGTACGGTGCGTCTCCTCGTGCAGACACACCCACAGGCGGAAGTCGTGGGGCTCCACGTCGAGTTCGCGCTCCACGTGGACGATGTTCGGCGCGACGAGGAGGAGCCTGCCGCCGCCGTTCTCACCCGCCGGGAGTTCCCTGGTCGCCGGGGCGAAGGTCTCGTACTGCCCGAGGACGCGCGACGACAGGAACGACAGCAGCATGCCCAGCTCCACGCCGGTGACCTTGCCGCCGACGGCGCCGAGGACTGCTCCGCCCGGGGTGGTCCCCCGCCGCTCCTGCATCTTGTCCAGCAGGGGTTTCAGGAGCTCCCGGAACCCCGCGACGTTCGCCCGGACCCAGCCCGGGCGGTCCACCACGAGGATGGGGGTGTCGTGGATGCCCTCCGTGCCCATACGAGTGAAGCCCCGGACGTGCTCCTCCGAGGCTTTCGCATGCCGGCGCAGCTCCGCGACGACCTCTCGGGCCTCGTCGCGGCTCACCTCGGGGCCAGGCCGCACAAGCCGTGTCGCGGTCGCCACCGCGAGATTCCAGTCGACCATCTCGGCACCACCGATGCTCGTCATGCGTCAACCGTACGTGAGCGGGCCCAAGTGCGGTGAGGGGTACGGCGCCGGATGCGCCCGTGCTCCGGGGCGCACGGGGCTCGTGGTACGGGCGTTGCCCAGGACCCGGCCGGGCCGGTCCTAACGGCAGCCGCAGCCCGCCAGTGCCGAGGCCGTGCGGTCCAGGGCCGACTGCGCCGCCGACGGGTCGGTCGTGTCGGAGGCCAGGAAGGCGAAGGCCAGCAGGCGGCCGTCGGCGTCGACGACCGTGCCCGCCAGGGTGTTCACCCCGGTCAGCGTGCCGGTCTTGGCGCGTACGAGGCCGGTGCCGGACGAATCGTCGGCGTAGCGGTCGCTGAGGGTGCCCGTGAAGCCCGCGACCGGCAGACCGGTCAGGATGGGCCGGAGTTCGGGGTGGGCGGGGTCACCGGCCTTGACCAGGAGGGCCGTGAGCAGGTCCGCCGTCAGCCTGTCGTCCCGGTTCAGACCGCTGCCGTCCGTGAAGTGCGCGCCGGCCAGCGGGAGTCCGAGCTCCTTCAGCTCGGCGTCGATCGCCGCCGCGCCGCCTTCGAAATCGGCCGGTCGGCCGGTGGCGAGGGCGACTTGGCGGGCCATGGCCTCCGCGATGTCGTTGTCGCTGTTCGTCAGCATCCGCTCGATGAGGGCGGACAGGGGCGGCGAGGAGACCGAGGCGAGGGACTGTGAGCGGTTCGTCGCCCTGGAGGGGCCGGGGGTTGCCGTCTTGATGCCCTTGGCCTCCAGCAGCTGCGCGAACTTTCCGGCCGCGTCCGCCGCCGGGTCCGCGGCGCGGGTGACCGGGCCGCTGGCCGAGTCGTCGGTGCGGGCCTCGTCGACCATCAGGGCGCTGACCGGCGCGAGGTTGGGGTTGGTGCCGATGGGGTGCAGGGCGGGACCGGTGTAGAGCGAGGTGTCGTACGAGAGCGTCACCTCGGTCAGATGACGGACCTTCAGGGCGGTCGCCGTCTCGTCGGCCAGGGTGCGCAGGCTCGCCCAGCCCGCCGCCTCCTTGCGGGCGGTCAGCGTGGGGTCGCCACCGCCGACGAGCACGACCTCCTTGGTGCCGGGCTCCAGGACCGCGCGGGTCTCGATGCGGTGGTCGGCGCCCGCCGCGGAGAGCGCGGCGACCGCGGTGGCGATCTTCGTGGTGGAGGCCGGGGTCTGCGCGTCGTCGGCGCCCTTGCCGTACAGCCGCTTGCCGGTCGCCACGTCGACGACCACGGCGGTGCGTCGCCCGCCGAGCGCGGGGTCGCCCAGAAGCCGGTCGAGGGTGTTCGTGAGGGCCTTCTGGGCGGGTGCGGGCACCGAGACGGTGGAGCCGCCGAGACCGATCAGTACGGAGGCGGCGCTGGGCGCGGGCTTCGGCGCCGCGGGGGACGTTTTGGAACTGCGTCCGTGATCTGCGCCACCCTCCCCTTCTCGCGATGCGGCCCAGTCACGCTCGGCCGTACGCTGACCGGAGGAGTCCCAGGGGCCGACCAAGGCCACCGCCCCGGCCGCGAGTGCCAGGCCCGCGGTGGCGGCGACGGCTGTGAGCTGCGGGGTCGTGAACTTCACGGAACGCGGCCGCACGGCTTGAGCAGCCCGCACCACATGCGGTCGCACGGACTGCGCAGCCCTCGTCACACGCGGCTGCACGGCCTGCGCGACCCGCGTCACGTGCGGCTGCACGGTCCGCTTGATCCGCACCACATGCGGTCTCGCGGCCCGCCAAGCCCTCAGCTCTGGCACGACCACCAGCCCCTTTCGCGATCACACACCTGCGTGAGGGACACTTAATCACCAGAACTATGTGTTGATCATGGAGGAGCCACCGGTGGAGTTCGACGTCACGATCGAGATTCCGAAGGGTTCGCGGAACAAGTACGAGGTGGACCACGAGACCGGTCGGATCCGCTTGGACCGTCGACTCTTCACCTCGACCAGCTACCCGGCCGACTACGGCTTCGTCGAGAACACCCTCGGCGAGGACGGCGACCCGCTGGACGCGCTGGTCATCCTGGACGAGCCGACCTTCCCGGGCTGCCTCATCCAGTGCCGCGCGATCGGCATGTTCCGTATGACGGACGAGGCCGGCGGCGACGACAAGCTGCTGTGCGTCCCGGCGCACGACCCGCGCGTGGAGCACCTGCGGGACATCCACCACGTGTCGGAGTTCGACCGCCTGGAGATCCAGCACTTCTTCGAGGTCTACAAGGACCTCGAGCCCGGCAAGTCCGTCGAGGGCGCCAACTGGGTCGGCCGCGCGGAGGCGGAGGCCGAGATCGAGCGTTCCTACAAGCGCTTGAAGGAGCAGGGCGGTCACTGATCCCTCCTGAGCCCCGCGGGCCGCGTGACCCCTCCTGGGGTGGCGCGGCCCGTTCGCGTATCCGTGCGCATACTGGGGCGTACGGGAGGTGCACGGTCGGCAACAGCGGGAGTGGTGGGTGACGGAGGCGGAGGACCGCAAACCGCAGTCGGACGAGGCGAGGAGTGCTTTCGCACAGCCGGACGGCGTGGCACCGGCGGTCGAGGACGAATCGGGGACCACGTCGGAGTTCGCGGTCCCCAAGGGGCTCGTGCCGCCCGAGACGGCCGGCACCGAGTCCGAGGGGTCGGCGTTCAGCACCCCGCGCACCTACAGCGCGAAGCACGCCCCGCCCGCGTTCACACCGGCGACCGGCGTTCCCGTGGTCAGTCTGACCAAGGACGTGCCCTGGCAGGACCGGATGCGCACGATGCTGCGCATGCCGGTGGCCGAGCGTCCGGCACCCGAACTGCTGCACAAGGAGGACGAGGCCGGCCCGGCCGTCCCCCGCGTGCTCGACCTGACGCTGCGCATCGGCGAGTTGCTGCTCGCGGGCGGTGAGGGCGCCGAGGACGTGGAGACGGCGATGTTCGCCGTCTGCCGCTCGTTCGGCCTGGACCGCTGCGAGCCGAACGTCACCTTCACGCTGCTGTCGATCTCGCACCAGCCGTCCCTGGTGGACGATCCCGTGACGGCCTCCCGGACCGTACGCCGCCGGGGCACCGACTACACGCGGCTCGCGGCCGTCTACCGGCTCGTCGACGACCTGAGCGACCCGGAGACCACGTTCTCCCTGGAGGAGGCCTACCGGCGCCTCGCGGAGATGCGGCGCAACCGGCACCCGTATCCCGGCTGGGTGCTGACCGGCTGCAGCGGGCTGCTGGCGGGTGCGGCCTCGGTGCTCGTGGGCGGTGACGCGATCGTGTTCGTCGCCGCGGCGCTCGGCGCGATGCTGGGCGACCGGCTGGCCTGGCTCTGCGCGGGGCGCGGGCTCCCGGAGTTCTACCAGTTCACGGTGGCCGCGATGCCGCCGGCCGCGATAGGCGTCGCACTCCAGCTCGCGCACGTCGACGCGAACTCGTCCGCGGTGATCACCGGTGGACTGTTCGCGCTGCTGCCCGGGCGAGCGCTCGTCGCGGGCGTCCAGGACGGACTGACCGGCTTCTACATCACCGCGTCCGCGCGCCTCCTGGAGGTCATGTACCTCTTCGTGGGCATCATCGTCGGCGTCCTCATCGTGCTCTATTTCGGCGTGAAGTTCGGCGCCGCGCTCAATCCGGACCAGGCACTCAGCATCTCCGAGCGGCCCCTGGTGCAGATCGCCGCCGCCATGCTGCTGTCGCTGACCTTCGCGGTCCTGCTCCAGCAGGAACGATCCACCGTGCTCGCGGTGACCCTCAACGGAGGCGTCGCCTGGTCGGTGTACGGGGCGATGCACTACCCGGGCGGTATCTCGCCGGTCGCCTCCACGGCCGTCGCGGCGGGCCTGGTGGGCCTCTTCGGGCAGCTGCTGTCCCGCTACCGGTTCGCGTCCGCGCTGCCCTACACGACCGCCGCGATAGGGCCCCTGCTCCCAGGGTCGGCCACTTACTTCGGCCTGCTGTCGATCGCCCAGAGCAACGTCGACAAGGGGCTGGTTTCGCTCTCCAAGGCCGCGGCGCTCGCCATGGCCATCGCCATCGGTGTGAACCTGGGGTCGGAGATCTCGCGGCTGTTCCTGCGAGTGCCCGGGGGCTCCACCGGGGGACGAAGGGCTGCCAAGCGGACGCGGGGGTTCTGAGCGCCGGGTGCCCACGAACTCGGTGTGTCGTGCCGGGTGGCGACTGCGGGTCGTCGGTGGCTCGTCGCGCCCACGCGGCGGAGCCGCACATGTCACAGCCCCGCGCCCCCTTCGGGGCGCGGGGCTGTGGCTCAGTTCTGGGGGTAACCCTGGTTGTACGGGTTCGGCTGCGCGCCGTACGGCTGCTGCGGGTAGCCCTGCGGGTGCTGCTGGGGCGGGTAACCCTGACCCTGGTCGTAGTTCGGGTCGTAGTTCTGACCGTAATTCTGGTCGTAGCCCTGGCCCTGGTAGTAACCCTGGTCCTGATTGCCGTACGGCTGCTGCTGCGGGTAGCCCTGGGCGTACTGGTCCTGCTGGTGCCGGTCCTGCTGGTACGGGTCCTGCTGGTAGGGGTCCTGGCTCTGCTGCGGCTGGTGCATGCGCAGCGGGCGCGTCGCGTCGTCCATGACGGGGGCCGTGGGCTGCTGCTGGTAGGCGGCCGGGCCCTGCGGGGCCTCCGGCTCCGGCGGGTTCTTCTTGGCCTTGGAGCGCGCCCGCAGGAACTCGATGGCGATCGGGATCACCGAGACGAGGACGATCAGGATCAGGATCGCCTCGATGTTGTTCTTGACGAAGTCGATCTTGCCGAGCCAGGAGCCGAGCAGCGTGACGCCGGCGCCCCACAGGACACCACCGATGATGTTGAAGGTGATGAAGGAGCGGTACTTCATGCCGCTGACGCCCGCGATGATCGGCGTGAAGGTGCGCACGATGGGCACGAAGCGGGCGAGGACCAGGGACTTGGGCCCGTACTTCTCGAAGAACTCGTGGGCCTTGACCACGTTCTCCTGCTTGAAGAGGCGGGAGTTCGGGCGGGTGAAGAGCGAGGGACCGACCTTCTTGCCGAACAGGTAACCCGCCTGGTCGCCGAGGACCGCGGCGACGCAGATCAGGGCGACGGCCGCCCACAACGGGAAGTCGAGCTGGTTCGACGTGATCAGCAGACCGCAGGTGAACAGCAGCGAGTCACCCGGCAGGAAGAAGCCGATGAGCAGGCCGGACTCGGCGAAGACGACGAGCAGCAGGCCCCAGATGCCGAAGTTGTCCAGGAGCGTATTCGGATCCAGCCAGCTTGGACCAAGGGCAAGCGTGTTCACGGTTCCGGGCTCCTGAAGGGGGGAGGAAGAGTACGGCGGTCCTGGGACGGCAGTACGGCAGCACATCAGTACTGTCGGCCAAAGCTATCAACGCACAGTGTCCGTGCCAGGTTCCACCAGTGCCCCCAGGATGCACTGTGTGCCCACTGGGACAAAGCTGTGGACCATGGGCATCGATGATTACGGAGGCGGCCAGCGACCCCAGTCGGACATCCTGGTCGTGACGACGAACGACGTACCCGGTTACCGCGTCCAACAGGTCATTGGAGAGGTCTTCGGCCTCACCGTGCGCTCCCGTCACCTGGGGAGCCAGATCGGCGCGGGTCTGAAGTCGATGATCGGCGGCGAGCTCAAGGGGCTCACCAAGACCCTCGTGGAGACCCGCAACCAGGCCATGGAACGACTCGTCGAGCAGGCACGCGCGCGGGGCGCCAACGGTGTCCTGATGTTCCGCTTCGACGTGACGGAGGCCGCGGACGTGGGCACGGAGGTGTGCGCCTACGGCACCGCGGTGGTCCTGGCCAGGGACTAGGACACGGCGGCAGGAGCAGAATCCGGTAAGGGGCACCCGCAGTGGAGAGTGCCCCTTACCGTCTTGCCGTCAGGCTCCCTGGGAGTGCCGGGCCGCGTTCGCCTTGATCGCGTCCCTGAGGTGCTCGGCGAGACCCGGGCGCATGGAGTCGTAGTACGCCTTGAAGCGTTCGTCGGACACGTACATCGCGCCGAGGCAGCCATGGAGCTCGTACGAGCAGTCGTAGAACCACTTGACGATGTGCTGCCGGTGTTCCTCGGCCATGTCCATGGCCCGCTCGCCGGTCGCGGGTTCGCCCGCTTCCATGAGGGCGTCGTAGCGCTCGCTCCAGGAGGCGACCTCGGCCTGGACGCGCCGCCAGTCGTCCTTGGTGTAGCGGGCGGCGCGGCGCTGTGACTCGGCGTACTCCGCCGTGCCGCCCCACCGCCGTTCGGCCTCTTCCGCGTGCTCCTCGGGATCCTTGTCCCCGAAGACCTCGAACTTCTCCTCGGGCGTGAGGTTGATGCCCATCGCGCGTGCCTCCATGGCGTGCTCCACGGCCGCGGCCATCTTCTGCAGCTTCTCGATCCGGGCGGTCAGCAGCTCGTGCTGGCGGCGCAGGTGCGCGCGCGGGTCCGCCTCCGGGTCGTCGAGCAGGACCGCGACCTCGTCGAGCGGGAAGCCCAGCTCCCGGTAGAACAGGATCTGTTGCAGCCGGTCGAGGTCGGCATCGCTGTAACGCCGGTGCCCCGCATGGCTGCGCTCGCTCGGCACGAGCAGGCCGATCTCGTCGTAGTGGTGCAGGGTGCGCACCGTGACCCCGGCGAAACCGGCGACCTGGCCCACTGAGTAGCCCACTTCCGCTCCTTCCTCCGTACGCGTCCCACCATCAGCCCTCACGCCACGTGAGGTGCAAGCCGGAATTCCCGGGGTACCGAAGCGCTCCCTTCGGGATGTTGTGCATCTTTTGCCCGCTTAGGGTGTGGCCGTGAGCACCGATGCGTCCACGGCGACCCCCTTACGGCGTCTGCTGCCGTTGATCGTGCCCTCCGTGGTGGTCGGTGTTGCCGCGGCGCTCGTCCTGCTGGGCGTCAGCCTGCTCGCCGACCGGTTCGAGGACGTCCTGTGGGAGACCCTTCCGGACGCACTGGGCGTGGGCCGCTACTCCGTGCTGTGGATGGTCGTGATGCTCACGGCGACCGGCGTCGCCGTGGGTCTCGTGGTGTGGAAGGTGCCGGGGCACGCGGGCCCGGATCCGGCGACCACGGGCCTGGTCGACGCTCCCCTGCCGCCCCGCGTTCTGCCCGGGCTGCTCGTCGCCACCGTCCTGACGCTGGCGGGCGGGGTGAGCCTGGGCCCCGAGAACCCGATCACGGCCGTCAACGTGGCCCTCGCCTACTGGCTCGGCACCCGGGTGGTCCCGGGCTCCGCCGTGGGGCTGTGGGTGGGCCTGGCGGTCGCGGGCACGATCGGCGCCCTGTTCGGCACGCCGGTGGCCGCCGCCCTGATCTTCTCCGAGGTGCTGGCCGGGCAGCCGGGGGCCGGCGCCCTCTGGGACCGGCTGCTGCCACCGCTGCTCGCGGGCGGCACGGGCGCGCTGACCATGGTGCTGCTGGAGCACCCGAGCTTCGACCTCGCGCTGCCCGCCTACGCGGGCCCCCACTGGGGCGACCTGCTGAGCGCCCTGGTGATCGCCTCGGCGGCCGCGGCGATCGGGATGACCGCGGTGTGCGCCCTCCCGTACGTCCACGGCGCCTTCTCCCGGCTCGGACACCCCATGGTGGCGATTCCCGTGGGCGGTCTCGTCCTGGGGCTGCTGGGGGCGCTGGGCGGGCCTCTGACGCTCTTCAAGGGCCTGGACGAGGTGAAGACCCTCGCCGCGAACCCGGAGGGCTGGTCGGCGGGACGGTTCGCGTTGATGTTCGTGGTGAAGCTGGCCGCGCTGCTGGTAGCCACCTCGTGCGGCTTCCGGGGCGGCCGGATCTTTCCCTCCGTCTTCGCCGGGGTAGCTCTCGGGCTGTGCGCGCACGCGTTGGTACCGCAGGTGGATCCCACGCTCGCCGTGGTGTGCGCGGTCCTGGGTGTGCTCCTGGCCGTCACCCGGCAGGGCTGGATCAGTCTGTTCACGGCGGCCGTCCTGGCGGCCCAGCCGGCCGTGCTGCCCCTGCTGGTGCTGGCCTCGGTACCGGCCTGGCTGATCGTCACCGGACGCCCGCAGATGCAGCTGCGTGGCGACGGGACCCCCATCCGGTGAACCGACACGCCCCCCGATCCGATGAACCAGTAGGACCCCCGATCCGCTCAACCAGTAGGACCCTCCGCTCAACCAGTAGGGCCCTCCGACCGCCGACTCGATAGGAGATCCCATGCCGCTCCACCAAGGTCCCGAGAAGCCCGACGAGCGACCGGTGTCCGTCAACCCCTTCTTCGGGGAGGCGAATCCGGTCGGGGGCATGACGGAGGCCCCGCCCAAGCACCGGCTTCCCGACGGCCCGCTGCCGCCCAACACGGCGTATCAGGTCGTCCACGACGACCTGATGCTGGACGGGAACGCGCGGCTGAATCTCGCCACCTTCGTCACCACCTGGATGGAACCGCAGGCCGGGGTGCTGATGACCGAGTGCCAGGACAAGAACATGATCGACAAGGACGAGTACCCGCGCACCGCCGAGCTGGAGCGGCGCTGCGTGGCGATCCTCGCGGATCTGTGGAACGCGCCGGATCCGGCGTCCACCGTCGGCTGTTCGACGACCGGATCGAGCGAGGCGTGCATGCTCGCCGGCATGGCGCTGAAGCGCCGCTGGATGCGGCGGAACGCGGACCGCTACCCCGGAGCACGCCCCAATCTCGTGATGGGGGTGAACGTCCAGGTGTGCTGGGAGAAGTTCTGCAACTTCTGGGAGGTCGAGGCACGTCAGGTGCCCATGGAGGGCGACCGGTTCCACCTCGACCCCCAGGCGGCGGCCGAGCTGTGCGACGAGAACACCATCGGGGTCGTCGGCATCCTCGGCTCCACCTTCGACGGGTCGTACGAGCCGATCGCCGAGCTGTGCGCGGCCCTCGACCAGCTCCAGGAGCGTACGGGCCTGGACATCCCCGTCCATGTCGACGGCGCGTCCGGCGCGATGATCGCCCCCTTCCTCGACCCGGACCTGGTCTGGGACTTCAGGTTGCCGCGCGTGTCCTCGATCAACACCTCGGGCCACAAGTACGGGCTGGTCTACCCGGGCGTCGGCTGGGCGCTGTGGCGGACCGAGGCCGAGCTGCCCGAGGAACTCGTCTTCCGGGTCAACTACTTGGGCGGCAACATGCCGACCTTCGCCCTCAACTTCTCCCGCCCGGGCGCGCAGGTCGTGGCGCAGTACTACACGTTCCTACGGCTGGGCCGGGAGGGCTTCCGCGCCGTTCAGCAGACGACCAGAGACCTGGCTCGCGGGCTCGCCGAGCGGATCGAGGCGCTGGAGGACTTCCGACTCCTCACCCGGGGTGACGAGTTGCCCGTCTTCGCCTTCACCACGGCACCCCATGTGACCGCGTACGACGTCTTCGACGTGTCCCGGCGCATGCGGGAGAGCGGCTGGCTGGTGCCCGCGTACACCTTCCCGGCCAACCGGGAGGACCTGTCCGTCCTGCGTGTGGTGTGCCGCAACGGCTTCTCGGTGGATCTCGCCGACCTGTTCATCGAGGACCTGAGCCGGTTGGTGCCCCAACTGCGCAATCTGCCGCATCCGCTGACCCAGGACAAGGAGGCGGCGACCGGCTTCCACCACTAGTGCTGCTCCGCGTTAGTTCGTGGAGGTGTCATGCGGCTTTGAGTGGCCTGGCGTCGTAGGTCCAGCGGTAGGGCTTGGCGGTGGTGTTGTGCGCGATCACGTAGGCGTCCATTTTGTCGATGAGGTCGTCGCGGCTGGGGAAGTCGCCGTGTCGTAGAACCCGGCGGGTCAGGGCTGAGAAGAAGAGTTCGACCTGGTTGAGCCAGGAGGCGTGCGGCGGGGTCCAGTGCACGTGCCAGCGGGGGTGGTCGGCCAGCCATGCCTTGGTTGTCCGTGCGATGTGGGAGGCGCCGTTGTCCAGCACGACGTGGATGGCGTGGCACGGGTTGATGGTCCGCTCGAGCATCCGCAGGAAGTCGATGAAGGTCGCTGCGTTGTTGCGGGCGATGGGCTGCGTGAGGACCTCGCCGGTGCGCACATTGAGCGCGGCGCTGATCGAGACGGTGCCGTGGCGGATGTACTCAAATTCCTGGCGGGACGGCCGGCCGGGTCCGGCGGGACGGCCGGGGTGCTTGCGGGAGCGGGCGGCGATGGCGGTCTTCTCGTCGATGGACAGCACCACCGCGTCGTTTGGCGGGTTGAGGTAGAGATTGCAGATGTCGGCGGCCCGTTCCCAGAACTGGGGATTGTCGCGGCGGGTGAGCCAGCCGCGGACTTTGTGCGGCTTGAGGTCCAGGCCGGCCAGGATCCGGCCGACCTGGGACGGGGAGATAGCGGCGGACGTAGTGTCCGCGACCAGGGTGGCGATGGTCCGGTGCGTCCATGTCGACTCCGGGTGGGTCGGTGCACTGGTCGCGGAAGCCACCACGGCCAGCCGCACCCGGCTGTCGTAAAGGCGGGGCCGCCCTGGGCGTGGAGCGTCTTTGAGTCCCTCCATCCCGGCGGCGGTGAACCTCCCTCGCCACTTGCGGACCGTGTTCACGCTGACTCCCAGCGTGCGGGCGATCGCCGCGTTGGACGCTCCCGCAGCGGCAGCGAGCACAATCTTCGCCCGCAGCACCGCCCGCACTTGCCCGCGCGTGGAGCCGGCAAGGCTTGTCAGCCGCGCTCGTAACGCCTCGTCCAGCACCACCGACACTGCCTGCCTGTTCCCGCCCATGACTGGTGATCATGGCGCAGCGCGATCGTTGCCGGGCAGGATGGGGACCGTGCCGAAGAACCCGCCCGAGTCCATGCAGCACCACCTCCGCGTCCGCCTGCGCGACCGCGCGCGGGAACGCTGGCCCCAACTCTCGGGCATCCAGGTCCGTTTTCGGACCGGATTCGCCTACGTGGCAGGCGAAATGCCGGGCATAGAGGAACCGCTGCCACTGTGCCGTCTGCGCTTCACCGGCGTCCTGCACACCTGGGGCTTTGCCATCTACCTCGCCAGCAGCAGCAAATACCAAGACAACTTCCTTCCTACCGGCCTGCCATTCGGCTCACCCGAAGAAGCGCTCGACTGTGCATGCGGTCTCTACCTCAACGACCCCACCGCCTGGACCACACCACCCTCCACGAACTAACGCGGAGCAGCACTAGGACCTGTCCGGCGGAGGGCGTGGCTACTCCTGGTCGCCGGGGTGCGGGGTTTCCGTCGCGTACGGGTTCTCCTCGCCGTCCACCAGGACGCCGACGAAGGGCCGGCCCTCCCCGGCGAAGGTGTACGCGCCGCCCCGGATGCGCTCGATCAGGCCCCGGGTCCACTGTGCGCCGGAGTCGGCGGAGTGGACCCAGAAGTTCATGATCTCGCCGATGTGGCCGAGCTGTCCGGGGCCGTCCTCGGGGGTGTAGTACCCGGTGACGGACCTGCGCCACTCCTCGATGGCGCGCACCCGCTCCTGGAGGAGTTCGAGGGTCTCCGCACGGCCGAGGTCGACCATGAAGCCGAGCGCGGCCGAGAGGATGTCCGGTTTCTGGTCGTACGCGGTAAGCGACCGGCGCAGCAGCGTGAAGTACTCCTCGGTGCCCTGGTCCGTGATCTCGTACTCGGTGCGCGGCGGGCCGCCCGCCGTGGACGGGGCGATCTCGTGGGCGAGCAGCAGTCCCTGTTTCGCCATCTGCTTGAGCGCGTGGTAGATCGAGCCGGGCTTGGCGTTGGACCACTCGTGCGCGCCCCAGTACTCGAGGTCGTTGCGCACCTGGTAGCCGTGGGCCCGCCCGTGCTGGCGGACGGCACCCAGCACCAGGAGACGGATCGCTGACATGCGGTCCAGGTTATGGGGGGCAGATGAGGGCGCGGAGGTCAACCCTCCTGCGCGCGGGCGACCAGCTCGAAGGCGGTGGCGCCGTCCAGGGACTCGCGGATGATGTCGGCGTGGCCGGCGTGCCGGGCCGTCTCACGGATCAGGTGGAGCGCCACCCAGCGCATCGAGACCCGTTCCCGGGGGAACCAGGGGGCTTCGGGCAGTGCGAAGGTCTCGTCGAGGCTGGGCACCGAGCGGATGAACGCCTCCGTCTCGGCGGCCACCTTCTCCCAGTACGCGAGCTGCGACTCGACGGTCTCGTCGCCGACGAGCGCGAAGCACTCGTGCCAGGTCGACTCGTCCCGCTCGACGGCCGGCGGCTCGCCCTTGGCGCGGGCGATCCAGGCCTGCTCGGTCTCGGCGACGTGCTTGAGCAGTCCGGCCAGGGACAGTTCGCTCGCGCTCGGCCGGCTCGTGGCCTGTTCCGGCGTCAGCCCGATCAGCGCCCGGCGGATCCCGCCGCGCTCGGCCTCCAGGAAGGAGAGCAGTGCTCCGCGCTCGTCGCCCGGAGCACCTGCCGAAACGTGAGTAACCATGATCGCCGCCTTTCATCGGTCCACCTGCCTGGCATCCCCTGCCCGACACCGACGAACGTACGGGCCCTTGCGGTCAGCTTCTGTCCGCAAGGGCTCGATCGCGACGAAGAGTCTCCGAACGGAATGAGCCCTAGAACGGGAAGAAGCTGCGTCCGTGCTGGACCGAGATCCACTTCTGGGTGGTGAAGGCGTCGACGGTCGTCTCGCCGTTGAGGCGGCCGATGCCGGAGTGCTTCTCGCCGCCGAAGGGGACCAGCGGCTCGTCGTGGACGGTGCCGTCGTTGACGTGGAACATGCCGGTGTCGATCTGCTTGGCGAAGGCGACACCACGCTCGACGTCGGCGGTGTGCACGGCGCCGCTGAGCCCGTACGGGGTGTCGTTGACGATGCGTACGGCCTCCTCCTCACCGTCGAAGGTGACGAGGAGTGCGACCGGGCCGAAGATCTCCTGCCGGAGGATGGCGGAGTCGGCGGGCAGGTCCGTCAGGACGGTCGGCTCGACGAGGTTGTCGGTGGTGGCGCCGCGCACCAGGGCCGTGGCGCCCTCGGCGATCGCCTGGTCGACCGCGCCCGTGAGCGAGTCCGCCTGGGAGGAGTTGATGACCGGGCCGATGATCGTCTGGGGGTCGCTCGGGTCGCCGACCTTCAGCGTCTTCACCTTGGCGACGAACTTCTCGGTGAACTCGTCCGCGATCGAGCGGTCCACGAGAACGCGGTTGGCGGCCATGCAGACCTGGCCCTGGTGGACGTACCGGCTGAAGACCGCCGCGTCGACGGCGTAGTCGATGTCCGCGTCGTCGAGGACCACCAGGGCGCTGTTGCCGCCGAGCTCCAGCACCGCGCTCTTGAAGTGCGAGGCGCAGACGGTGGCGACGTGGCGGCCGACCTTGTCGGAGCCGGTGAAGGAGATGACCTTCGGGACGGGGTGCTCGATGAAGGCGTCGCCGATCTCGGCGATGTCGGTGATGACGACGTTGAGCAGACCGCCGGGCAGGCCCGCGTCCTCGAAGATCTTCGCCACCAGGGAGCCACCGACGATCGGGGTGTTCTGGTGCGGCTTGAGGACCACGCCGTTGCCGAGCGCCAGGGCCGGCGCGACGGACTTCAGGGAGAGCAGGAAGGGGAAGTTGAAGGGGCTGATCACGCCCACGACGCCGACGGGGACGCGGTAGAGGCGGTTCTCCTTGCCGTCGATCGGCGACGGGAGGATCTTGCCCTCGGGACGCAGCGCCAGCTGGATCGACTCGCGCAGGAACTCCTTGGCGAGGTGGAGCTCGAAGCCCGCCTTGAGGTGGGTGCCGCCGAGCTCGGCGATGATCACCTCGGTGATCTCGGCCTCGCGCTCCTCGATGATGCGCAGGGCCTTCTCGAAGACGGCGCGACGGGTGTACGGGTTGGTCGCGGCCCATTCCTTCTGGGTGCGCCGAGCGGCGAGGTAGGCCTCGTCGACCTCGTCGACCGTGGCTATGGTGATCGACGCCAGCTTCTCGCCGTTGTACGGGTTGAAATCGATGATGTCCCAGGAGCCGGTGCCCTGGCGCCACTCGCCGTCGATGTACTGCTGGGCCAAGTCGGTGAAGTAGGACGACATGTGCTCCCTCAATCCCCTTGCTGCCGAGGCAGACATCCGAGTCTGAGTCAGCAGACACATCCGATCAACGTCTGATCAGACGTCATCGTACTTGCGTCCAAAGGGAGTTGGAGAGCACCTCCGAAGAGTCCACGAAGACTCACAGGCGAACAGACCGTGAAGACTCGCCGGAGGCGGTGGGGAGAAGATCAGGAGAGCTGGAGCAGTCCCCGCAGCAGATCGCGGCTCTCGGAGGGCCCGGGGCTGTCCTGCTGCAACTGCTTGAGCGCGCCCTCGTACTGGGTGACATCCTCGCGTTTGTCCAGGTAGAGCGCGCTGGTGAGCTGCTCCAGATAGACGACGTCCGACAGGTCGGACTCGGGGAAGCTCAGGATGGTGAAGGAACCGCTCTCGCCCGAGTGGCCGCCGAAGCTGAACGGCATGACCTGAAGTCGTACGTTGGGACGCTCCGACACCTCGATCAGATGCTGGAGTTGCCCCCGCATCACCTCGCGGTCGCCGTACGGGCGGCGCAGCGCGGCCTCGTCGAGGACGATGTGGAACTCCGGGGCCTTCTCGGAGACGAGGTACTTCTGCCGCTCCAGGCGCAGCGCGACGCGCCGCTCGATGTCGGCGGGCGAGGCGCCCCGCATGCCGCGCGCGACGACCGCGTGGGCGTAGGCCTCTGTCTGCAACAGGCCGTGCACGAACTGGACTTCGTACGACCGGATCAGATGGGCCGCACCCTCCAGGCCGACGTAGGTCGGGAACCAGCTGGGCAGCACGTCCGAGTAACTGTGCCACCAGCCCGCGACGTTGGCCTCCTTGGCGAGGGAGACGAGCGACGTGCGCTCGGCCTCGTCGGTGATGCCGTACAGCGTCAGCAGGTCCTCGACGTCGCGCGTCTTGAAGCTCACCCGTCCCAACTCCATGCGGCTGATCTTCGATTCGGAGGCACGGATCGAGTAACCGGCCGCTTCTCTGGTGATTGCGCGCGACTCCCGCAGGCGCCGCAGATGTGACCCCAGCAGCATGCGCCGCACCACCGAGCCGCTCGACTCACCAGCGCTCACGTTCGTCAGCCTCCCCAACCGTCTTCAAGGGCCGAAGTCTGCCACTAAAACACTTCAAGCAGTACTCGTTCAGTTACAGAAACGGAAAGACTCCAAAGGGGCCACGCAGGAAAAGATCAGTAGAGGGTCAACAAGAGGGAAGAAGGTGGCAGAAGAAATGACCAAGAAAGGGTGAAGGAAGGTCTAATTCGGGCGCGTGCACGTGCATCTGCCCTTGCATCTGCTGTACGCATTCGGAACCATGGTCCTCGCGCCACCGCTGCATCGCAACGACCGCGAACACCCGGGAGTGCCTCGCATGGGGACGAATGGATCGACCATGCTCGAGCCCTTACGGCAGGGACTTCCGCCGCTCGACCCCGCGGCCGTGTCCAACGCCGCTTCCTGCGCCCTGCCGGCGCGCTACGAAGCGGTGCGCGAAGCTCGGCAGTTCACCCGCAGAACGCTGGACCAGTGGGACATCGGCGAGCGCTTCGACGACGTCTGCCTGGTGGTCTCCGAGCTCGTGACCAACGCGCTGCGGCACGCCCTGCCCTCGGACACACCCCGTTCGGACGACCAAGGCCCTCCCGTCCGGCTGCACTTGATGCGGTGGACCTCACGTCTGGTGTGCGCGGTGCGCGACCCCAGTCACGACAGCCCGGTCGCGGGCGACTCGGAGGACTTCTCGGCGGAGTCGGGCCGAGGCCTGTTCCTGGTCGACTCGTTCGCCGACAGCTGGGGCTGGCACCCACTCGCGGGCACGCTCAGCGGCAAGGTCGTATGGGCGCTGTTCCGGCTTCCGCAGCCGGCCGCCGGCGGGGTTTCGACCGAATAGAGAACCGCGGCGCTTTTTGGCGCCGCGGTTCTACGCGCGTTACTCGCCGCGAGAAGGCAGTAGCGGTCAGTTATTCCGGTCGCCCCACTCGAATGCGCGTCCAGGCGTGTGGCGCCGACTCACGTCAGCCGGCGATCAGGTGGTCGAACTCGCCGTCCTTGATACCCAGGAGCATGGCTTCGATCTCGGCGCGGGTGTAGACGAGCGCGGGCCCTTCCGGGAACCGCGAGTTCCGCACCGCCACGTCGCCACCGGGCAGCCTCGCGAACTCCACGCAGGAGCCCTGCGAGTTGCTGTGCCTGCTCTTCTGCCAGGCCACCCCGGTCAGCTCGGTCGCAGCCATGCCGTTGTACACGTCATCCAGGTCATCCACGTCGTACACGTCGTGGTCCACAGGTCGCTCCCCGGTCGTGCAGTGGCCGATGTGGCCATTGATGCAGTGGCCAACTGCCCCGGATCATAGCTCTGTTCATGTGCAGATGCATGGGCAGATGCACGTGCACGGGGGGTGGTCCCACGGTTACAGCTTTTACCGCCATTTGACTACGGCGTGTTGACCGCCCGACTACTGTCTGGTAATCGCCGGGCTGCGTCTGATCCAGCGTCTGCCCCGGAGAACGCATGCCATGCGATCCCCAGCCCCCGTGCATGATCTTCCGCGCCATCATCCGTGCAGGGTCGTCCGGGTCGAATCCCTCATGCATTAAGAAGAGACGCGTACCGGGCCCTTCGAGTTTCAACGTTCACGTAATGGCCCAATCCGGAGGGGTCACCGGATCGGCGTCGGCCCACCGGACGCACGGCATCCGTTCCGGCTCGTACGCGAGAATCCGCACGTCACCGGTGCCGGCGAGGCGGATCGCCCTGCGGAACGGAGGGCAGGTCTCGGTCCGGGACAGGGTTCATGACTTGCCGCCGCCGGGTTCAGTCTCGGCCTCGGCTTCGGTGTCCATGTGGTCCGGCCAGGGCCAAGACGGGCCGAGGTCCCCTCCTACGCATGAAGCGTGTCGGCCGGGTGGGATCAGCGGCCGGTGCCGGAGTACGGCAACAGCGCCAGCTCACGCGCGTTCTTGATCGCGCGGGCGAGCATCCGCTGCTGCTGCGCGGTCACCCGGGTGACCCGGCGGCTGCGGATCTTGCCGCGGTCGGAGATGAACTTCCGCAGCAGGTCGGTGTCCTTGTAGTCGATGTACGTGATCCCGTCGCGGTCCAGCGGGTTGGGGCGGGACTTGGTGGCGGGCTTGCGTTCCGGCTTGCGGGCCATGGGTCAGACCTCCAGGAGGGAGTCGAAGGCGGGCGGGAGTCGCTTCCAGGCGGCGGGGCCCGCGGCGTACTCGGCGTCGGTCAACAGGCAGGACTCCAGGAGCAGTTCGAGCCCCTCGCGGTCGAGCCCCGGCGAGGTGAAGACGAGGTGCTGGCAGCAGTCGCCGTGCTCCGGGTGCCAGTCGAGCGCGGCGGCGGCGCGACGGACGGACGGGACCATGTCCCACGCGACGTCCGGGAGCGAAGCGAGCCAGGGGCCCGCCCGCCACGACGACCTCGGCCATGGCCTTGGGCTCGACCGAGTCCCACAGTTCGACGACGGCGAGGTTCGTCAGGCCCCCATCCGCGAGGCGCCACAGCTCCGGCACCAGATCCTCGCTCAGGGCGCAGCACGCGCAGTCGTTGACGAGCGGGGTCTCGCCCGCCGACACGATGCCGGTGGCGTCCCGGATCGTACGGACGACCGTGCCCGCCGCGGCCGTCGCCAGGTCGTGGTGGAGGGCGACGCTGCCGGGAACGTCGGCGAGCAGCCGTGCGACGGCGGCCCGCCGCGCATCCGCGTGCAGGCCGCCGACGATCACGACGGAGAGGTGCGAGGACGGCATCAGCCGGCACCGCCGCGCTTGCCGCCCGCCTTGCCGAGCGTCTGGACGCCCGCCTTGCCGAGCGCGTTACCGACCGCTCCGTACCGGCGCTCGAAACGCTCCACCCGGCCCGCGGTGTCGAGCACCCGCGCGTTGCCCGTGTAGAAGGGGTGGCTCACGTTCGAGATCTCGACGTCCACCACCGGGTAGGTGTGGCCGTCCTCCCATTCGATCGTCTTCTCCCCCGCCGCGGCGGCGAGCGTCGAGCGGGTGCGAAAGGCGTGGTTCGCGGCGCGGTCGCGGAAGACGACGGGGCCGTACTCCGGGTGGGTTCCCTCGCGCATGACGGTCAGCGCTCCTCTCGGAAGTCGACGTGCCGGCCGGCGACCGGGTCGAACTTGCGCAGGGTCATCCGGTCCGGGTCGTTGCGCCGGTTCTTGCGGGTGACGTACGTGAAGCCGGTCCCGGCCGTGGACCGGAACTTGATGACGGGACGGAGTTCGTTGCGTGCCATGGCTGATATGTTAATGAAAATGACTCCCATTTCCAAGATGTCTCAGAGAGAGGTACGTCACCCTTGTCCGCGCATTGCATGCTGACCGGCGCCACGCCGGGCTTCGGCAACTCCATCTCCCACTCCCACCGGCGCACGTCCCGCCGCTTCGACCCGAACGTCCAGCGCAAGCGCTACTGGCTGCCGAGCGAGGGCCGTCACATACGGCTGCGGCTGAGCGCGAAGGGCATCAAGACCGTCGACGCGATCGGCGTCGAGGCGGCCGTGGCCAGGATCCGGCCCGTGGGGTGAGGGTCTGATGGCGAAGAAGAGCAAGATCGCGAAGAACGAGCGACGCCGGGAGGTCGTCGCCCGGTACGCGGCGCGGCGGGCCGAGCTGAAGGAGATCCTCCGCCGGCCGTCCTCGACCGAGGCCGAACGGGCCGCCGCGCGGGAGGAACTGCGCCGCCAGCCGCGCGACGCGAGCGCCACCCGCGTCCGCAACCGCGACAGCGTGGACGGCCGCCCCCGCGGCTACCTGCGCACCTTCGGGCTGTCCCGGGTGAATCTGCGGGAGCAGGCGCATGCGGGATTCCTGCCGGGTGTTCGCAAGTCATCCTGGTAGCGCGTCGCGCCCGACGGCGCCGGCGAGGCACTCCCGATGCCTCGCCAACTCCCTCGGAACAGTGACTCGACGCCCGCTCGGAACCATGACCCGACGCCCCCTCGGAACCATGACCCGACGACTCCCTCAGAAGATTCGTAAGTTCTCCCGATGTCACGCTCAGGGTGTTCGCGAGTGCGGCTGATAGCTTGCTGCGGTCGTTCCGGCGACCCCAGCGACACCATCACCCTTGGGGGCTTCAGTGACATCGGCGACTTCGGCGACCCTTCCGCGTCGGCGGACCCGGGGCGTGGCCATGGCCTTGGCCGCGGGTCTGGCGGGCACGCTCGCGCTGACCGGGTGCAGCAGCGACTCGGGGTCCGGCTCCGGGAACGGGTCCGCCAGTCCCAGCGCGTCCCCCTCGGGGACGGCCGGCACGGGCAGCGGCTCGGGCACTCCGTCGACCGCCACCAGCAAGCTGGAGGGCAGCTGGGTGGCCACGACCGGCGGCAAGGCCGTGGCGCTGGTGATCACCGGCAAGCAGGCCGGGCTCTTCACGACGGGCGGCACCGTGTGCACCGGGACCGCCGGTGACGAGGCGGGCATGCAGATGATCCACCTCAAGTGCACGGACGGGAACAAGGACCGCGCGACGGGCATGGTCGACTCCGTGAACAGCACGACACTGAAGGTCACCTGGTCGGGGAAGCTCGGCAAGGAGTCGTACACGAAGGCCGAGGGTGGTCAGCTCCCGTCGGGACTGCCGACGGCGAGCCTGGGCTCCTGACCGGCCCGACCCCTGCCTGACCTGCTCCGACCCGACCCGACCTGCTCCTGGCAGCGGACCGCGGAATCCCTGGGACTCCGCGGCCCGTTCGCGTGTCCGTCGCTCATTCCGTCGACGTAGGGCGGCCTTTCGGGCCGCATTCGGAACATATGCGGCACGGGAGAGGTGCGCGACAGGGGGGCCGCGCAACGCGTGCCCACCGGTCTGCGTGATGATCCATGAGCACCTTCACGAACCCAGGGGGAAACCCATGCGCGCCCTTCCGATCGCCGTCGTCGCCGCCGCGGCGGCACTCACCTTGACCGCCTGCGACAGCGGCGGCAGCAGCAGCGACAGTGCCGGCGGCAAGAAGGCCTCGCCCGCCTCCTCCGCCGCCGCCTCCACTGCCTGCAAGATCGACCAGATCGGCATCCAGGTCGGCCCCGCCAACGCCGCCCCGGCCGCCGGTGACACCGGCAACGTGCCCGTCACCCTCACCAACAAGGGCGCCGAGTGCACCCTCCAGGGCTTCCCCACCGTCAAGGTGCAGGACGGGGGCACGAGTACGGACGTGCCCGAGGAGAAGTCCGCGACTCCGCCGAAGCAGACGCTGGCGGCGAGCGGCACCGCCTCCTTCACGATCACCTACGTACGGGGCACGGCGGGCGACGGGAAGAGCCTCGCCGCGACCACGCTGAAGATCGGTCTGCCCGGTGCCGCCACCACCCAGAGCTTCAAGTGGTCGTACGGCCCCCTCGCGGGCAAGACCGGCCCGACCGACCCGAACGCCTCCGTGAGCTCGTTCCAGCCCGCGGGCGACTGAGCACCTCCCGGCGCAAGCCGGGAGACGCCCGGCCGTGCAGCGGAAGCCGGAAGGCGCACAGCCGACCGGCCGAAGCCGGGCGTCAGCGAAGCGGCGGGCGTGCCCTGACCTGGGCGCGGTCCGCCGCCGCGGCCCCTTCCTGCCACCCGGCCGCGTCGTTGACCCCGCGCAGGCGGGTGGTGACGGTGTCCGGGAACATCCGCTCCATGTGGTCGTTGACCGCCACGTCACGAGCCGCCAGCACGGGCAGCAGCTCCCCCGCCGGGGCCGCCGACGCGACCTCTCCCTCGGCCCCGTCGGCGGCGGTCGCCAGCCGGTCGCCGATCCGGTGCGCGTACGCGGCCAGGAACGACTGCCGGAAGCTCTTCGTACGCTTCCTTCCCCCGGCCCGCTGGGCCGCCTCCGCCTTCGTCATCGCGGCCGTGGCCTGCACGAGCAGCGAGGTGTAGAGGAGTTCGACGGCCTCCAGGTCGGGTTCGAAGCCGACGACGGTCGAGAATCCGAGCGACTCGTTCCACACGGCGCGACAGCGGTTCGTGTCCGCCACCGCGTCCAGCAGTACCGCCTTGGCCGTCTCGTACGGCGGCTCGACACCGATGCGGCAGGCGCCGGGCGCGTCCTTGGCGTGCGTACGGGCCGCGAGCAGCGCCTCGTCGATGCTGTGCCGGGCCATCAGCTCCTGTGCCTTGGCGCTCAGCGCCTCAGCCTCCTCCGGGAATCCGGTCGCCTCGGCCTTGGCGAGCAGCGCGCGGATACGGGTGAGCATGCGGGAGTCCTGCGGTGCGGCCGGGTGCCGTGTCGTGCCGTGCGACCCCTGCGCGTCGAGGGGCTCGAGGGTGGGGAGGCGGAGCAGCAGCCGGTACAGCTCCAGCGCGGCGGTCGCGAGCGAGAAGCGGTCGGTGCGCGGGGCGCGGGCGTCGAGCTCTTCGAGTTGCGCCGCCCAGCGCGGGCCCCGGGGCCGCCGGTCCCGGCCGGCCTCCGCGCGCACCAGCTCCGACACCAGCTGCAGGTGTACGTCGTCCAGTTCGCGCCGCACGATCCGTACGACGTCGGCGGGCTGCCAGCCGCGACGCCAGGCTGCGGCGACGAACTCCTCGCCCCGGCGGGCGAGTTCGGCGTCGGAGGCGGGGTCGGCGGCGAGCAGCGAGGCGCCCGCGTCGAGGGCCGCGTCGCTGTCGGCGTAGAGCGCGGCCTCGAAGGCGCGCTCCACGGTGCTGGGCGTACTGCTCATGCGTCGATCGTGTCACGACCGCCGAACCGGACCGTCCACACCCTGTGGACAGGGAAACGTGGACGGGAAGGCGGAGGGTGTCAACTCCGGGTTGACACCCTCCACCTGTCAACCTAAGGTTGACACATGACGACGAACCCACCTGTCAAGGCATCCGTACGTCTCGACGACCTCATCGAGGCCATCAAGAAGGCCCACACCGACGCGCTCGAACAGCTCCAGGACGCGGTGATCGCGGCGGACCACCTCGGCGACGTGGCCGACCACCTGATCGGCCACTTCGTGGACCAGGCCCGGCGTTCGGGCGCGTCCTGGACGGACATCGGCAAGAGCATGGGGGTCACCCGGCAGGCGGCGCAGAAGCGCTTCGTCCCCAAGGCCGAGTCGGACCTCGACCCCAGCCAGGGCTTCGGCCGCTACACACCCCGCGCCCGGAACGCGGTCATGGCCGCGCACAACGAGGCGAAGGCCGCGGGCAACGCGGAGGGACTCACCGAGCACCTCGTCCTCGGCCTCCTCTCCGAGCCCGAGGGGCTCGCCGCGAAGGCGATCACCGCGCAGGGCGTGACCCTGGACGCCGTCCGCGAGGCCGCGACCGCGGCGCTTCCGCCTGCGGCCGACGAGGTCCCGGAGCTCATCCCGTACGGCCCCGCCGCGAAGAAGGCCCTGGAACTCACCTTCCGCGAGGCCCTCCGCCTCGGCCACAACTACATCGGCACCGAACACATCCTCCTGGCCCTCCTGGAGTACGAGAACGGCAACGGCGTCCTCAGTGGCCTCGGCATCGACAAGACAGCGGCGGAGGACTACCTCGCGCGCGTGCTGGAGCTCATCACGGTGGCGGGACAGCAGAAGGACCAGCCGGATCAGAAGGACGAGCCGGATCAGAAGGACCAGAAGGACCAGTAGGACGCCGCGTCCGCGGCCGTTGTCAGACCCCCCTGCGAGACTCGGAACCATGAGCGACCGGTGGGCTCTCGGGCCGGCCGAGGACGGTGGTGCGGAGGTCGCCCCCCTCGGCCCCGACGGGCTGCCCGCGGGACCGGTGCACAGGGAGGCGGACCTGGTCGAGGCCGTGCGGGGGCGACCCGACGTGGTCCGGTGGGTCTGGCGGTCCACGACCGAGGTCTATCCGCGTCTGCTCGCCGCGGGGGTGCGAGTGGAGCGGTGTTACGACATCGAGGCCGCCGAGACGCTGCTGCTCGGCCACGAGGGCCGGCTCGGCGAACCCCGGTCGGCGGCCGCCGCGCTGGCAAGGCTGCGCGGCGGCCCCGTGCCGCCGGATCCCCCGCAGCGCTCCGCCGAGCCCGGCTCGCAGTCGTCCCTCTTCGAGCCGCGCCCGGTCCATGCACCGCTGGAAGACCTCCTGGCGGTGTACGCCGATCAGCGCCGCCGGCACGACACGACCGCGCACCCGGAGCGCATGCACCTGCTGACGACGGCCGAGTCCGCGGGCATGCTGGTGGCGGCCGAGATGAACCGCACCGGGCTGCCGTGGCGCGCGGACGTCCACCGCGAGGTGCTGCACGAACTGCTCGGCGAGCGGTACGTGGGCGGCGGCGAGCCCAGACGCCTCGCCGAGCTCACGGACGAGGTGTCGGCCGCCTTCGGCAGACGCGTCCGCCCCGACCTGCCCGCCGACGTCATCAAGGCCTTCGCCCAGGCCGGGATCAAGATCAAGTCCACCCGGCGGTGGGAGATCGAGACCATCGGGCATCCTGCCGTGAAGCCGCTGCTCGAGTACAAGAAGCTGTACCGGATCTGGGTGGCGCACGGCTGGTCCTGGCTCCAGGACTGGGTGCGCGACGGACGCTTCCGGCCCGAGTACCTGCCCGGCGGGACCGTCACCGGCCGCTGGGTGACCAACGGCGGAGGCGCCCTGCAGATCCCCAAGGTGATCCGGCGTGCCGTCGTCGCCGACCCGGGCTGGCGGCTCGTGGTGGCCGACGCCGACCAGATGGAGCCGCGGGTGCTGGCCGCGATCTCGCGCGACCCCGGCCTGATGGAAGTCGCGGGCCGGGAGAGCGACCTGTACCAGTCGGTGTCGGACCGGGCGTTCGCCGGCGACCGGGCACAGGCCAAACTCGCCGTGCTCGGCGCGGTGTACGGGCAGACGTCCGGCGACGGCCTGAAGAACCTGGCCGCGCTGAGAAGACGCTTCCCCCGGGCCGTCGCCTACGTGGACGACGCGGCGCAGGCCGGCGAGGAGGGCCGACTCGTACGGACGTGGCTGGGGCGGACAAGTCCCCCGGCGGCCGGCGCGTCCGACGCCGCGTCGGAGGAGGCGGGCCTCCCCCAGGACGAACCCGCCGAGGCCCTCGGAGACCAGGGCTGGGTTCCGGGCTACGCCTCCTCCAACTCCCGCGCCCGCGGCCGCTTCGCACGCAACTTCGTCGTCCAGGGCAGCGCCGCCGACTGGGCACTGCTGCTGCTCGCCGCCCTGCGGCGCACCTGCGCGGACCTCGCCGCCGAACTGGTCTTCTTCCAGCACGACGAGGTGATCGTGCACTGTCCGGCCGAGGAGGCGGACGCGGTCGTGGCCGCGATCCGGGAGGCCGCGGAGCTGGCGGGACGGCTGACGTTCGGCGAGACCCCGGTCCGCTTCCCGTTCACGACGGCGGTGGTGGAGTGCTACGCGGACGCGAAGTGACCAGGACGGTGGCCCGCTCCTCGGCCAGGCGACCCAACTCCTGCGCCAGGTGACCTCCTCGGCCAGGCGACCCAACTCCTGCGACAGGTGACCTCCTCGGCCAGGCGACCCAACTCCTGCGACAGGTGACCTCCTCGGCCGGGCGACCGGCTCCTCCGGCCGCCCTACTCCTCCTCCAGGAGTTCCTTCAGCGCTCCCACCACCGAGCTGTCCGTCCCGTCCAGCGCCGCGAGCGCCGACTTCCACAGCTCGTACGCCCCTCCGGCATCCCCCTGCGCGTGCAGCAGCAGCCCCAGCTGATGCCGGGCGAGCCCGCCGGTGTACCGGTCGGCGCGCTGGTCGGCGCGGCACAGCAGCAGATCGCACTCGCGCGCGGCCCGCTCGACATGCCCCACCCCGCGCAGCGCGCGCACCAGCCCGAGCCGCGTCTGCGACTCCCCGTGCCAGTCGCCGTGACCGCCGAGGATGCGCAGGCTCTCCTCGAAGTGCGGTACGGCGGCGGCCGGTTCGCCGAGCGTCAGGTGGGCATAGCCGATGTTGCAGTGCGCGGAGTGCCGGATGATCACGTCGTCCATCGCGTCGCCGATCGCCAGGCTGCGCTTGTGGTGCTCGATGGCGGCACGGGCGTCCGTGTGCTCGTACAGATTGCCGAGATGGCTGTAGGTGATGGCCTCGGTGTGCGGGTCGCCCAGCTCCCGGGAGAGTTCGAGGCTCTGCAGCAGCGCCTCGCTGGACTCGGCGTGGCGGCCCAGCCCCTCGAGGAGCATGCCGCGGTTGTTCAGACCGCGCCGGATCCACGACAGCACCCCGAGCCGCCGCCAGATCGCCAGCGCCTCGTCGTTCAACGTGAGCGCCTCGCCCGCGCGGCCGGTCATGAAGTGCAGCCCCGCGAGGTCGCCGAGCGCGTACGCCTGCGCGGCCTCGTCCCCGAGCCGCCGGGCCGCGCCCAGCGCGGCCCGCAGGAGCACCTCCGACTCCGGGACCCGGCCGCTGCGCTGGAGGTAGGGGTTGAGCAGCCGCACCAGCACGGGAACGTACGCGGATGTGTCCGCGTACCGCTCCACCAGCGCCACCACGTTCTCCAGTTCCAGGTCGCCCCAGGCGAAGGCGTCCCTGGCGGTGCAGAACGGCGGCGTGGCCGCGGCGTCCACCGTGTGCGCGGCCGGCTGCGCGACGGTCGGCCGGCTGCGGTCCTCGCGGTCGAGGCCCGGCTCGACGATCGCTTCGAGGGAGCGGGCGGCGACACCGGCGTACCAGCGCAACGCCCGCTCGGACACGCAGATGCCCGCGCCCCCGTCTCCGGGTTCCCCTTCCGTCGCGCCCGCGATCTCCCGGGCGAAGTCGCGGACGAGGTCGTGGGGTGCATAGCGGCCGTACGCCGTCTCCTCCAGGAGCGCGACGTCGACGAGGCGGTCGAGGGCGGCCTCGGCACGGAACTCGGCGATGCCGGAGAGCCGGGCGAGCAGGGGCGCCCCGTACACGGGGAGGTCGAGTGCGCCGATGCCGCTCAGCACGAGCGCCGCGTCCTGGTCGGCCTCCCGCTCCGAGGCACGCAGCGCGTCGAGCGCGACGGCCAGGGATCTGCGGACGCTCAGGTCGTCGTACTCCAGATGATGCAACCGTCCTTCGGTGGCGGTCAGTTGACCGGCGAGGACGTCCGGGGTGAGCGCGCGGCGCGCGGCGAGACGGGCCGCGACCACGCGCAGGGCGAGCGGGAGCCGGCCGGTGAGTTCGACGAGGGGGTGCGCGCCGTCGAGGCCGTCCACCCGTCCGGACACCGCGCGCAGCAGCGCCGCGCTGTCCTCGACCGAGAGCGGCGCGAGCGGGAAGCGCCGCACGCCGTCCAGCGCGGTGAGCGGCGAACGGCTCGTCACGATCACCGCGCACCCCGCGCCCGCGGGCAGCAGCGGACGTACCTGCGCGGCGTGCGCGGCGTCGTCGAGCACCATCAGGGTGCGCGTCGGAGCCAGCATCGAGCGGAGCAACGCGGCGGCGGCGTCCGGGTGTTCGGGGATACGGCGCGGCTCGGCACCGAGGTCGCGCAGCAGCGCGGCGAGCGCCTGGCCGGGGGTGAGGGGGGTCATTCCGGGCGTGGCCCCGTGCAGGTTGACGTACAGCTGGCCGTCGGGGAAACGTTCCCGCAGGCCGTGTGCCACATGCAGCGCCAGGGCGCTCTTACCGACTCCGGCCATCCCGCTGATGACGGCGACGGCCGGAGCGGGAGGCCTGGGATGCCGGGCCGTGTCGAGGGCCACGTTCAGTTCCCGGCGTACATCGGTGCGGCCGGTGAAGTGTCCGGGCGGGGGCGGGAGTTGGGCGGGCCGGGGCGGGGCCGGGGCGGCCCGCTCCGTACGGTCTCCGTCCTCGCCCGCGTTCCCGTTCCGGTCGCGCGCGGACTCGTCGCTCTCCCCCGCCCGCTCACGCAGGATCTCCAGATGCGCCGCGCGCACCGCGGGCCCGGGCTCGACACCGAGTTCCTCGACGAGGCGGGTCCGTAGATCGCGGTGGACGGCCAGGGCCTCGGCCTGACGTCCGGTGCGGTGCAGTACGAGCATCAGCAGCCGGTGGAAGGCCTCGCGCAGGGGGTACTCGGCGACAAGTGCGGACAACTCAGGTGCGAGGGCGGCGAGTCGGGTGGTGCCGGGGGCGCTGGAGGTGTTGGAGGTGTTGGGGGCACCGGTGGCTTCCGTTGCCTTTGCGTCGACGGAGACCCCGGCGTCCCCGATGTCCCCGAAGACCCAGCCGACCCCGGCACCCTCGGCTCGCCCGACACCACCGGTACCCTCGCCCGCACCGCCGGTACCGGCACCCCCGGTACCCGGCCCCGCAAGCCGCAGCTCGGCCTCGTACCGCCACTCCAGGACGAGCAGTCGCGCCTCCTCCAGACGCTGGACGAGCGCGTGTCCGCCGAGTTCGGGCGGGACCCCGCCGAGCGGTGTGCCGCGCCACAGCGCGAGCGCCGCCAGGGCCTCGCGCAGCGCCCGCTCCCAGTCGCGCCCGGCGTACGCGGCGCGAGCGGCCGTGACGTGGGACTCGAAGACGCGCACGTCCAACTCGCCCTCGCCGACCCGCAGCAGATATCCGGGCGGCATGGCCCGCAGCCGCTCCGGATCGTCGAGGAGCCGCCGCAGCCGGGTGACGTGGTTCTGCAACGAGGCCTGCGCCGACGCGGGCGGCGCCCCGCCCCACAGCGCGTCCTTGAGCGCGTCCACCGAGACGACCCGGCCCGGCTCCAGGAGCAGCGCGACCAGCAGGGCGCGCATCTTGCCGCCGCCGATCGAACGGACCTCGCCGTCGGCGTCGTACAACACCGGCGGCCCCAGCAGCCCGAACCGCAGCCCGTACCGCATAGCCCGCCCCACTGCCTTCCCGTGCGACCGACCCGACCGGTTCAGACCGGTACCGACCACACCCATGGCGACTTCGCGCCTTCTTGCGACGACTTCACGCCGACCGACTTCCGGTTTCCGGGTTTCCGGATGGAAACCCGTTGGCGACATGTTAGCGATCCGTTGGCGCGGGCTGATGGGATCAGTGCATCGGATCTGGCCCGACGGTGCGCGCGTACAACGCGTAACTCGGGGGAGTGTCGCCGCCGTGGCCGGATCCGGGGACAGAGAGGGCCCCGGTCGTCGGAGGTGAGCGACCGGGGCCCTCGTCCGCTTTTGCCTTCCCCGCACACGGGCGGAGGCGTGCGACCCGTACACGGGCAGAGGCGTGCGACCGGCCCGCGTTCATCAGATGACGGGCGGGCGTCCCAGCCGCGTGAGCCGCCACACCGTCCGCCACCGCATCGGCCGCCGCTCGCCTCCCGACTGCCGCAGCCCTTCCGCGAAGCCGCCGAACCAGGCCCGCAGCCCGCCGAGCGACCGCGTCCGTGCGAGCGTCAGCAGCATCCAGATTCCCAGGTGCACGGGGATGAGCGGGAGAGGCAGCCTGCGACGGGTGAGCCAGACCCGGTTGCGGGCGGTGACACGGTAGTAGATGGCGTGCCGGGCGGGCGAGGTCTTGGGGTGCTGGAGCAGCAGTTCGGGTTCGTAGAGCACGGTCCACCCGTCGTCGATGGCCCGCCAGGCCATGTCCGTCTCCTCGTGAGCGAAGAAGAACTCGGCGGGCCAGTCCCCGATCCGGGCGAGCATCGGCATGGACAGCGCGTGTCCGCCGCCGAGGAACCCGGTGACCGGACCGCCCCGCATCGGGTCCTTGGCCCCGACCCGGGGCACATGCCGGCGTTGGGTCTCCCCGTTCTCGTCGGCGATGCGGAAGCCGACGATGCCCAGGTGCGGATCGGCGGCGTACAGGTCCCGCACCTTGCGCAGCACATCCGCGTCGACCAGGAGTCCGTCGTCGTCCAGTTCGACGACGACGTCCACGTCCGCGAACTCCCTGAGCCGGGCGAGGCCCACGTTGCGCCCGCCCGGGCAGCCGAGGTTCTCGTCGACCTCGATGCCGGTCACCTCACCGGGCAGTCCCAGCCGCTCGGCGAACTCGGGCAGGGGACACCCGTTCCCCACGATCACGATCCGCGCGGGCGCGACGTCCTGCTTGGCCACCGAGGTGAGCAGCGCGTCGACCTCGTCGGGCCGGTTCCCCATGGTCACGACGGCAACGGCGATCCGAGGCCCTTCCGACACGACACCACTCCATCCCAGGCCGACAACTCTGCCCGCGATGCTAGCTGTTAACCCTGGGGCTCCCTCAGGTACGCTGCGTTTCCTCGCGCTCTCCGCATTTACTCACGTCGTACGAGGCCTTTTGCGCCGTACGAAGCTCTTTGCGCCGTACGAACTTCAGTCCCGACCAGTCCTCCCCCAGCGCGGCCACCTTCACGTCGACCACCCCGAGCGGCAGGAAGAGCTCACGCAGGGCGTTCTCGGTGATGTCGCTGCGGTGCCCGGCCGCCTTGCGGGGCCAGGCGATCCAGAGCATCGCGTGATCGGCGAGGCCGTCCACCAGCGCCGGAGCCTCGGCGACCAGTTCCCCCAACGACCGATGGAAGACGACGGCGACATCGGCACCCGCGGCTCCGTCGCCCCCATCGCCCCCATCGCCCCCGGACACGACACACCCATCCGGCAGTCCGGGGATCTCCCACCCCTCGGGCCGGTGCACCAGCCGTACCCGCTGCCCGGCCTTGACGCCGATCTTCTTGGCGAGCGGCGTACCGGAGTACCCGCCGCCGGCCGTACGGGACGTACTCACACCCGGCCCCCTTCCCACCCCTGCCTTCCGCGCGGTCAGGGGCGAACCTGCTCGGGAACCTACTCGGCGCGGGGGCCACGGCACGGGGTGCGCGCCCGGAGTCTCGTCAACTCTCACCGACTCTTACCGACTCATGTCGGCTCTTACCGGACGCACACCCGCACACCCGCGCGGCCTCAGGCGGCGTACGCGCCCCGCACCTCGAAACGCTCGGCGGACGGCGGGGCGGCCAGCCAGTCCTTCAGGCCCGCCTGGAACTCACGGAACTCCTGGATCGCGGAAAGCGGATTCTCGATCCCGTCCGCGATCTCCAGTTCCGCGAGGTAGGTGACTCCGTCGGGGAGCCGTTACGAGGCGTGGCGCACGCCCTGGGCCGCGCGGCCTCGATCGCGGTGAACATCTTCCGCAGCGCCGCTTCGAGCTCGTCGACACACTCGGGCCTCACCGTGGCACGCACCATCAGAACAGCCATGTCGTCATCTCCTTCTCGTCCCTGTCACACCTGCCACATCTGTCACACCGCTACCGGGCCACGTGGGTGGCGCCATCTCCCTGACGCGCCCGGGGGCGGAGGTGTGACGGGGACGAAGAAGGAATCCCCGACCGGTCAGGCGTTGGGGTCGAACGAGATGCCCGCCGGCATGGCCTTCGTGAGGTGGGCGGCGAAGTTGGCGTCCTTGAGGCCGAAGTTGGCGCTGCCGAAGTCGTAGGCGCTCAGCTTGTCGCGCAGACCCGCCGGATAGCCGTTCCAGCCGACCAGGGCCGGGTACTGCCAGGTGTGGTAGCCGTTCTCCGGCGGCTCGTCGCCCGAGTTCGCGAGCCGGAAGTCATGGGTGCTCAGACCGTCCTTGTGATAGACGATCTTGGGGTGGGTGCCGTCCCACAGGACCTGGTCGGCGCTGTAGACGTTGAAGTCGCCGTGCGCGGACGTGGAGACGTACTTGGCCTGGTTGTTCTGCACCCAGACCGCCACGTGCTCCCAGTCGTTGCGGTGCCCGCCGATCGTGGCCTGGTCCTTCTCGAAGTAGAGGCCGTAGAGGATCACGCACCAGCCGTTGTTGCACTTCTCGCGTGAGTAGCCGTTGGTGTTGTCGAGATCCGAGATGTCGTGGCACTCGCCGCTGGGTGAACCCGACGGCTTGAGGCCGCCGTTGATCGTCCCGTCGGGGCCGATGGCGGGCGTGGGGTAGCAGCCGTCCGTGTCGTAGTCGTACGCCGGTTGCCAGGTCTTCTCCAAGTCGTCCGCGTTGGCGGGCAGGGCCTTGGGCGGGGCGGCGAGCGCGCTGCTGGGGAAGGCGACGACCAGCGCGACGGCGCTGCCGAGGATGAGAGAGGCCCTGCGTACGCGCGAGCTCTTCTGCACTGCGTCCTCCTGAGGGACCGCGAGGGGGGTGGGGCAAGCGGTTTCATCGGCATGCCCCGATCACCCTCACGTGACTCGTTGAGCGCTCAAGCGGTGCCGGGTGTCCCGGGGGTGAAAGATCAACCAACAAAGGAGATGGGGGAGTTGACGCCGAGCGGAAGGCGGGGTCTCCTTCCGCAAGGGAACGCGAGAACCGGCGAAGCGACTGACAACGCGACTGACAACACGACTGGCAAAGCGACTGACGCGCTACCAGCAACGCGCACACCGCCTGAGTCGACGCCTCAACCGACGTCTAGGGGGAGTCGTTCGGATCGCCTCGGATCAGGCCGCGACGCATGGTGCGGCGCATGGTGCGGCGCGCGCCGCAAGGCGGAGCATTACCCGCGTACTGGCCGTACTCGGGTGATGCGACAACGCGGCGAGGTGCCCCGCCAGGCGTCGCGGACCAGGGGTGATCCCCCCGGCGGCGCCGCGGCCGTCATCGCGCTGTTCTGAACCACACCGGAGTGGGCCGGAGAACCGGCCCGCCCGACTCCCCCGCCCTCTCCTTCACCTGCTCAACCGCGCGGCCAGGGACGCCCGTCGAGACGCTCGATGTCACGGTTGAAGCGGCTGAGATAGGCGGCGAACTCGGCCACCTCCTCGGGATCCCAGTCGGTCATGATCTTCTCCAGACCGTCCAGGTTCTCGGCGCGGTGGGCGTCCAGTCGGCGTCTGCCCTCCGCGGTGATGGCGAACTTGCGGGCGATGCCCCCCTCGGGGTCGGGCATGCGCTCGACGACCCCGGCCCGCAGCATCGCGGCGGTCTGCCGGTTGAGGGTGGACGCGTCCAGGCCGAAGGCCTCTCTGAGCTCACCGATGGACATCGGGCCTTGCACCTGAATCCGGCTGAGCAGGACGTACGCGCTGCGGTCCAGCCGCTCCTCACTCACCCCGCGCCCCCGCGGGTTGATCATGTGCATGTGGCGCCCGAGCAGCATGGTCTCGAATTCCAGCAGGTCAAGTGGCTTGTCCACGCGAGGCATCCTTCGGCTCCCGGCTCGCTTCCCCTACAGGAAAGCTACCTCCCGCCAGGTATACCACTGCGATGTGCATGATGCACTAGACATGTATGATACACATCGCATGCAGCATGCAACTCGCGTGCGCCGTGCCCGCGACTCACCGTGATCCGGAGACACAGCAGGCCTGGAGACGCAGCAGGCCCGGCGATGCAGCAGGCCCGAATGCGCAGCACAGCAACAAGCCCGGAAGAGCAACAGGGAGTACCCGTGGACAGTTCCCAGCCCGCAGCCCGCTCCGGCGGTGTTGTCGGCATCCTCGCCTTCGGCGGCATCGTGGCCGCGATCACCCAGACACTGGTGGTGCCACTGATCGGGGAACTCCCGACCCTCTTCGACACCACCGCCTCGAACGCCTCCTGGGTCGTCACCGCCACGCTGCTCGCGGCGGCCGTGATCACCCCCGTCGCCGGCCGCCTCGGTGACATGTACGGCAAGAAGCGCATGCTTCTGGCCTCCCTGGTCCCGCTCATCCTGGGCTCCGTGGTCTGCGCCCTGTCCTCCTCGGTCGTCCCGATGATCGCCGGACGCGGTCTGCAGGGCCTCGGCATGGGCGTGGTGCCCCTCGGCATCAGCCTGCTGCGTGACGTCGTACCGGCGGAGAAGCTCGGCTCGTCCATCGCGATGATGAGCGCGTCCATGGGTGTGGGCGGGGCGCTCGGCCTGCCGTTCTCCGCGGCGATCGCCGAGAACGCCAGCTGGCGCGTGCTGTTCTGGGTCGTCGCCGCGCTGACCCTCGCGGTCGCCACGCTGATCTGGTTCTTCGTGCCCGCGGGCCGCGAGAGCACCGCCTCGGGCAGCTTCGACCTGCTCGGCGCGATCGGCCTGGGCATCGCGCTGGTCTGCCTGCTTCTCGGCGTCTCCAAGGGTGCGGACTGGGGTTGGGGCAGCGGCACCACGCTCGGCCTGCTCGCCGCCGCGATCGTCCTGCTGCTGGCCTGGGGCTGGTGGGAGCTGCGCAGCGCCGAGCCGCTGGTCGACCTGCGGGTGACCGCCCGTCCGCAGGTGCTGATGACGAACGCCGCCTCGATCCTGGTCGGCTTCGCGATGTACTCCCAGTCCCTCGTGATCCCCCAGCTGTTGCAGCTGCCCGAGGAGACCGGCTACGGCCTCGGCGAGTCGATGCTGGCCATGGGTCTGTGGATGGCCCCGGCCGGCCTCATGATGATGATCATGTCCCCGATCGGTGCCAAGCTCTCCGCCGCGAAGGGCCCACGCATCACCCTGTCCGTCGGCGCCCTGATCATCGCCCTCGGCTACGGCCTGTCGCTGCCGCTCATCGGCAACGGCTCCCCCTGGGGCCTGCTCGCGGTGACCATCGTCTGCAACACGGGCGTCGGTTTCGCCTACGGTGCGATGCCCGCGCTCATCATGGGCGCGGTGCCCCAGTCGGAGACCGCCTCGGCCAACAGCTTCAACACGCTGATGCGTTCGATCGGCAGCTCCGTCTCGGCCGCCGTGATGGCCGTGGTCCTGGCCCAGATGACCACGAAGTTCGGCCCGGTCTCCCTGCCGTCCGAGAGCGGCTTCCGTGTCGCCATGCTGATCGGCTCCTGCGTCGGCATCGCCGCCGCGATCGTCGCCTTCCTCATCCCGGTCCGCCCCGCGGCCGCCCGCCCGCAGGCCGAACCCACCCAGGACACGGCCCCCGAGACGGTCGAGGCAAAGGCCTGACCCGACCGGACCCCACGCACCGCGCCCACGCACCCACGTACCTGGGCACCCGCACACCCGCGCCCCCGGGCGGCAGTCACCCTCACGGAACCAGAGAAACCGCAGGTCAGCGATCCAGCGCACCTTCGGTGCGCGCCGGGGGCGTGGTAAATGCCGTGGCGCGCGCTGGAGGTGCTTCTGTCTGCCCTGACGTGGGCTGATGCCGGTCCGAGACGCTGGAGGGGTTCGTTCCGGCCGAAACCGATACTTCTGTGATGCCGGTGAGCTCGCAGGTCAGCGTGGTGCTGGGGGCCGTCCACGGGAACCGTGGAGTGTTGCTGCAAAGCACGTGCGTCAGAATTCCTGATTCACCCTGGCCCTCCCGGAACGGCATACGACAGGTCCGTCCGCCAGGGAGGGAGCAAGGCCATGGACGTGCTGCACGAACGCTGCGTGGGCCTCGACATCAGCAAGAAAGACGTCAAGGCGTGCGTCCGCACCCCGAGTACGAAGCGGCGGGGGTCCTTCACGACCGAGACCACGACGTGGGGATCGACGACGAACGCGGTCCTCGCCCTGCGGGATCATCTGCTCGCCGCACGGGTGACGCTGGTGGTGATCGAGGCGACCTCGGACTACTGGAAGCCGTTCTACTACGTGCTGGCCTGCGAGTTGAACGTGATCCTCGTCAACGCGCGGCAGGTCAAGAACCTGCCCGGCCGCAAGACGGACGTCTCGGACGCGGCGTGGCTCGCCCAGCTCGGCGCCCACGGCCTGGTGAGGCCCTCCTTCGTGCCGCCCGAGCCGGTCCGCGAACTACGGGACCTCACCCGCGCCCGGACCACCGCCACCCGTGAACGCAGCCGCGTGGTCCAGCGGCTGGAAAAGCTGCTGGAGGACACCGGCATCAAACTCTCCGCGGTCGCCTCCGACATCATGGGCGTCTCCGGCCGGGCCATGCTCGAAGCCCTCATCCGCGGCGAAGGCGACCCGCAGGTCCTCGCGGACCTGGCAAAACGCAAGCTCCGCAACAAAATCCCCGAACTCACCGAGGCCCTGACCGGACGCTTCCGCGAACACCACGCGTTCCTGGCCCGCCTGCATCTGGACCACTACGACCAGCTCACCACGATGATCGACCAGCTCACCGGACGCATCGAGGAGGCGATGGCACCCTTTCGTGGCGCCCTCGACCTGCTCGACACCATCCCCGGGATCAACCGGGCCGTCGCCGAAGTGATCATCGCGGAGACCGGCGGCGACATGAACCGCTTCGCCACCGCCAAACACCTCGCGTCCTGGGCCGGGGTCTGCCCCGGCCACCACGAGTCCGCCGGCCGCACCAAAAGCACCAAAGTCCGGCCCGGCAACCCCTACCTGAAGGGCGCCCTCGGCCTCGCCGCGTTCGGCGCGGTCAGAACCAAAGACACCTATCTGCAGGCCCGTTACAAGCGCCTGACCGCCCGGCGCGGCCCCCTCAGGGCGCTGGTCGCCGTCGAGCACTCGATCATCACCGCGCTCTGGCACATGCTCACCGACAACGTGCCCTACCAGGAACTCGGCGGCACCTACTTCACCCAACGCGACCCCGAACGCGCCACCCGCCGCGCGGTCAACCAGCTCAACCAGCTCGGCTACACCGTCACCCTCAACCCGAGGGAGAACCCCGCCTGACCGGCAGCCCCAGACACCCGGCGGCCCACCGCGACCACCGGGCACTCAGCCCTGCCCACACCCATCGTGACCAGGATCTATTTACGCGTCAGATTCCTGACCTGCGGTTTTTCGTTTCCCCAGGTCAGGGCCTTGGGACGTCCCCACGCGTTCCGCGCGGCCGACCATTTCCCCCATGGCGCGAGCATCGATGAACAGCACTTCTCCACGACGGTCGGCCGGACCTCGTACGCCCTGTGACGACGTGTCCGTCGCCAGGAACCAGACACATGTGGGAATCGAAGTACTCCGAAAGAGGCGGTCGGGCAGCGCGATCATGCAGACGACCAGATCGTCCTCCACCATGGAGGCACGAATCCGGTCCTCCCCCAACTGCCTTGACGACAGGGAGCTGTTCGCCAGTACCACACTGGCACTGCCATGGTCGTTCAGCTTGGAAGCGGCGTGCTGCAGCCAGGCGAAGTTGGCGTTCTTCGCCGGTGGGACCCCGTACCGCCCACACGGATCGAACTTGTCGCGCGCCCAATCGCCGATGTTGAAGGGCGGGACCGCCACCACGAAGTCCGCCTTGAGCCCGGGCAATCGGTCCTCGGCGAAAGTGTCGGCCCACCGACGGCCGATACCGATCGAGGCCGTCCCGTGGAGATCCAGATTCATCTTCGCCAGCTGCCAGGTGCGCTGATTGACCTCCTGTCCGTATACCTGGGGCCCTTGGGCGTGTTCCCGCCCCCCGTGTGCCTCTACGAACCAACGGGCCTGGACCAGCAGTCCACCCGCACCACAGCGCGGGTCGTACACCCGTCCTTCGCGCGGCTCCAGGATCTCGACCAGGTTCCTTGCCACGCTCCTCGGCGTGCGGAACTCCCCGCCCCGTTTCCCTTCGATCCGCCGCAGCTCACGTTGCCACTCCATGAACCGATGCCGTAGCTCCACGACCTCGGACAAACCGAGTCCATGGACAGCAAACTGCTTGCCGCTGCACTCCGGTCATGCCCGCGGGCACCATCCTGAATGAGCCGGGCGTGGACATGCCGACGATCATGGAGATCCTTCGGCACACCCAGATCAGTCGGACCCGCCGGTACGTGAAGGGAAGATCTCGCCTATCGAAGGACGCGGTGCGCCGGCCGCGTGGGAAACGTCTTCGTGCCGCAGCGTGAACCCGCGATGGAGACCACAATCGAGACCACGGGCGGCAAGGCGGCACGTGCACGGCGCCGTCATCGCGTCCGAAAAAGCAAAAGCCCCAGGTCACGGCGAGTGAGAATCCTGGGGCTTCCACAGAGCCGCCTTCGGGATTCGAACCCGAGACCTACGCATTACGAGTGCGTTGCTCTGGCCATCTGAGCTAAGGCGGCGCGCTGTCCGCACTATGGTGCGATCAGCAACGTCGGTAAGTCTACACAGTTTCCGGGGGTGCTCCGTACACGCCCCGGGAGGGCCGGCTCCGGGGCGTGTGGGAGGGCTATGAGCAGCGCTTTCCCTTCGCGGGAGGGGTGCCCTGGAGGAGGTAGCGGTCGATCGTGGAGTCGATGCAGACGCTGCCGCGGCCGTACGCGGTGTGGCCGTCGCCGACGTAGGTGAGGAGGACTCCGGAGGAGAGCTGGGAGGCGAGGGACTTGGCCCAGGCGTAGGGGGTGGCCGGGTCCCGGGTGGTGCCGACCACGAGGATCGGGCCCGCGCCCTTCGCCTCGATGCGGTGCGGCTCGCCGGTGGGCTTCACGGGCCAGTACGCGCAGTTGAGGGAGGCCCAGGCCAGGCCGTCACCGAAGACGGGGGACGCCTTCTCGAAGACGGGAAGACCCTTCTCCACCTGGTCGGGTGTGGAGAAGGCGGCCGGGAGGTCGAGGCAGTTCACGGCCGCGTTGGCGAACATCAGGTTCGCGTACTTGCCGTCGGCGTCGCGCTCGTAATAGCTGTCGGAGAGGGCGAGCAGGCCCGCGCCGTCCTTGTCCTTCATCGCCGCGGTGAGCGCCTCGCGCAGCTGCGGCCACGCCGCCTGGTCGTACATCGCCGCGATCACGCCCGTCGTCGCGAGCGCCTCGCCGAGCTTTCGGCCGCCCGCGTCGCCGGTCGGGATCGGCTTCGCGTCGAGCTTCTTGAAGAAGGCGCTGAGGTTCTTGCCGACCTGGTCCGGGCTCGTGCCCGGACCACCCAGCGGGCAGTCGCTGTGGCGCACGCAGTCCTTCGCGAAGGACTGGAACGCCGTCTCGAAGCCCGCCGTCTGGTCCTGGTTGAGTTTGCGTGCGGACAGGGACGGGTCCATCGCGCCGTCCAGGACCATGCGGCCCACCCGGTCCGGGAACAGGCCCGCGTACGTCGCCCCGAGGAACGTCCCGTACGACGCCCCCACGTAGTTCAGCTTCTGGTCGCCCAGGACCGCGCGCAGGATGTCCATGTCCCGGGCCGCTTCGACCGTGGACACGTGCCGCAGCAGGTTCGGCGAGCGCCGGCCGCAGCCCTCGGCGAACTTCTTGTACGCGTCGACCAGTTCACCCGTCTCCTTCTTGTCGTCGGGGGTGACGTCCGTCTCCGTGTACGTGTCCATCTGATGGCCGGTGAGGCACTCGACGGGCTCGCTGCGAGCCACCCCGCGCGGGTCGACCGCGACCATGTCGTAGCGGGCACGGACCTCAGCCGGGTAGCCGATCCCCGCGTACGACTGGAGGTAGCCCACCGCCGAGCCGCCCGGGCCGCCCGGGTTGACCAGCAGCGAGCCGATGCGCTTGCCGGGACCTGTCGCCTTCTTGCGGGCCACGGCCAGCTTGACGTCGCCCGAGGCCGGTTTCGCGTAGTCGAGAGGCGCCTTCATCGTGGCGCACTCGAAGCCGGAGGCGCCGCAGCTGCGCCAGGCCAGCTTCTGGTTGTAGTACGACGACAGCGTGGAGGGTGTGGCGCGGGGCAGTGCGGCCAGCACCGCGTCCGCCGACGTCGTGGCCGTCCTGGTCGAACTCCCCGTGGAGCAGGCAGAGACGAGCAGCGCGGTGGCGGCGAGCAGCACGCCGCCCGCACGGACGGTACGCATCGCGCGGATCGCACCGCGGGGTCGGTTCGGCCGACGGGACCGGGGCGGCCGGGGGGTGCGCCTGAAGTACCTGGAGTACATCTCGCGAGCGTAACCCTGAGCGATGCAATGATCACCAACAGTCGCGGATGTGCCTCGTACGAGTGATTCCGTCAACACGGCGACTCAACTCCTGGTCCCCACACCTCGCCTCAGCTCCTCACTCCGGCCCCTCGCCACGGCCCGGCCCGGCTGTCGGCTGTTAGCTCTCGGCTGGTCGCTGTCGGCTCCAGTTCCTCGGCTCGAGCGTGCCGCCGAGACTCTCGGCTCAGCCCGCCCGCAGCGCCATCGTCATCGCCTCCACCGCCAGCAGCGGGGCCACATTGCGGTCCAGTGCCTCGCGGCACGCGGCGATCGCGTCGATCCGGCGAAGGGTCGCCTCCGGCGAGCTGCCACGGGCGAGGCGCTCGAGTACATCCTCGGCCTCCGTGTTGGCGAGGGCCACCCGGGAGCCGAGCTGGAGGGCGAGGACGTCGCGGTAGAAGCCGGTGAGGTCGATGAGGGCCAGGTCCAGGCTGTCGCGCTGCGTACGCGTTCTCCGGCGCTTCTGCCGGTCCTCCAGCTCCTTCATGACGCCCGCGGTGCCACGCGGCATACGGCCGCCCTGCGACGCGCCGAGGGCCGTCTTCAGGTCTTCGGTCTCCTTGACGTCAACTTCCTCGGCGAGCTGCTTGGCGTCCTCCGAGGCCGTGTCGATCAGCTCCTGGGCCGCCTTGAGACAGCCGCCGATGTCGTCGACCCGAAGCGGGAGCTTGAGGACGGCGGCCCGGCGCTCACGGGCACGCTGGTCCGTGGCGAGACGGCGGGCGCGCCCGATGTGCCCCTGTGTCGCGCGGGCGGCGGCCGCCGCGACAGCGAGCTCGATGCCATCACGGCGGACGAGGATGTCGGCTACCGCGTCCACCGGCGGGGTGCGCAGGGTGAGCAGGCGGCAGCGGGAGCGGATGGTGGGCAGGACGTCCTCGATGGAGGGCGCGCAGAGCAGCCAGACCGTACGGGGGGCCGGTTCCTCGACGGCCTTCAGAAGGACGTTGCCCGCGCCCTCCGTGAGGCGGTCCGCGTCCTCCAGGACGATGACCTGCCAGCGGCCGGTCGCCGGGGACATCTGGGCGCGGCGGACCAGGTCGCGGGTCTCCTTCACACCGATGGAGAGGAGGTCGGTGCGGACGATCTGCACATCGGCGTGCGTCCCGATCAGGCTGGTGTGGCAGCCGTCGCAGAAGCCGCAGCCGGGGACTCCGCCCAGCGCGCGGTCGGGGCTCACGCACTGGAGCGCCGCCGCGAAGGCCCGCGCCGCGGTGGAACGCCCGGAGCCGGGCGGGCCGGTGAACAGCCAGGCGTGCGTCATCTTGGACGCCTCGGGGAGCGGGGTGTCCGCGGCGACCGCCGAAACGAGGGCGTCGGCGTCACGAGCGGCGGCGGCGAGCTGCTCGCTCACCTTGTCCTGGCCCACCAGGTCGTCCCATACAGGCACGGGGCACCGCCCTTTCGTCGCACTTTGCCTTGCCGCGTCCATTGTGCGGGGCACCACTGACAACAGGTCCCCGGCACCGCTCCACGAACCACGAACCACGAACCTCGAACCACGGCCAGACAGCGGTGCCGCCGCTCTCAGCGGCCGCTCTCAAGAGCGGCTCCCGACAGCGGCTCAGCGACGGCGGCGACCGCCCCGTCCCTCGCTCCCGTCGCCCTGCTCGTCGTCGTCACGCGGGCCCAGCAGTTCGTCCGCCAGGGTCGGGAGATCGTCGAGCGGGGTTTCCTCCGCCCAGTCGGAACGGGGGCGGCGGCGCGGTGCGCCCTCGGCATTGACCTGGGGCAGCTCGCGCGTACGGTCACCGGCCCTCTCGGGCCGGGGCTCGGGCCGCTCGTCCCGGAAGAACCCCGGAGGCACTCGGTCCGCGGGATCACCCGCACCGGCATCCGCACCGGCGTCCGGGGCGGCACCCGCGCCCCCGTCGCGTACCGGAGGAAGCACCGCCGTCTCGTCGGCCGCGCCCGGAACCACCGGCGGCAGCACGGTCGTCTCGTCCGCGGCCCCCGGAACCACCGGCGGGAGCACGGCCGTCTTCTCGGCCGCTTCCTCGGGCACGGGCGGCTTCGGCAGCTTGGCCGTCTCCTCCGAGTCGGAACGGGAACCCTCGCGGCTCTCTCCGGAGCGCACGGGCCGCAGCACCGTCGTCTCGTCCACCGAGCCGCCCGAGGTGCTCGGTGGCGTCACGACCGGCGTGGGAACCGTCGTCTCGTTGTCGGCCACGGGACCCGCGGCCGTCGACTCGCCAGAACCCACAGGTGCCGAAGCGGAAGGAGAAGCCGACGCAGGAGCTGAAGCAGAAGCCGCAGCCGAAGCAGAAGCAGAAGCGGACGTCGAAGCCGCCGTGGCCGCGGCCGCCGCCGCTGCCGCTGCCGCCGTCTCCGTCGCGGCCCGTCGCGCCTCCTCGGCCCGCAGCAGCGCCTCCTCGGCCTTGCGCTGCTTCTCCAGACGGCGCTCCTCGGCCTCGGCCCGCAGCCGTGCCTGCTCCTCGGCCAGCCTGCGCAGCCGGTCCTGCTCGGCGGCCTGGGCCTGCTCCTCGGCCAGCAGCCGCGCCCGCTCCTCCTCGGCCCGGCGGCGGGCCTCCTCGGCGCGCTGTCGGGCCTCCTCCGCCTGGCGCTCGGCCTCGCGCCGCTGAGCCTCCTCCAGCTCGCGCTGCTTGCGCTCCTCTTCCTCCGCACGCAGCCGGGCGAGCTGTTCCTGGCGCTCGCGCTCCAGTCGCTCTTCCTCGGCCTTGCGGGCGGCCTCTTCCTCGGCCTTGCGCCGGGCCTCCTCCTCGGCCGCCTTGCGTGCCTCCTCCTGGGCCTTCACCTCGGCCTCGGAGAGGGGCAGCATCACGTCGAGCCGGTGCCGGACGACGGTGGTGACCGCCTCGGGCTCCTGGGCGGCGTCGACGACCAGGTACCGGCCCGGGTCGGCGGCGGCCAGCGTCAGGAAACCGGACCGCACGCGCGTGTGGAACTCGACCGGCTCCGACTCCAGCCGGTCGGGCGCCTCCGTGAAGCGCTCACGCGCCGCCTCCGGGGAGACGTCGAGGAGCACCGTCAGATGCGGCACCAGTCCGTTGGTCGCCCATCGGTTGATGCGGGCGATCTCGGTCGGGGACAGGTCCCGGCCGGCTCCCTGGTAGGCCACCGACGAGTCGATGTAGCGGTCGGAGATGACGACGGCGCCCCGCTCCAGCGCGGGCCGCACCACCGTGTCCACGTGCTCGGCGCGGTCGGCGGCGTACAGCAGTGCCTCCGCGCGGTGCGACAGGCCCGCCGACGACACGTCCAGCAGGATCGACCGCAGCCGCTTGCCGACCGGCGTGGCGCCCGGCTCGCGGGTCACCACGACCTCGTGGCCCTTCGCGCGGATCCACTCCGCGAGCGCTTCCGCCTGCGTCGACTTCCCGGCCCCGTCGCCGCCCTCCAGGGCGATGAAGAACCCGTTCGCGGTGGGATTCTGCACCGGGTCGTCGCCGCCGCGCAGCGCGTCCAGCAGGTCGTGCCGCAGCGGCACTCCGGAGCGGTCGTCGACCTTGGCGAGCACCAGGGCGGCGACCGGCAGCAGCAGGGCACCCACCAGCATCAGCGTGAAGGCGGCGCCTCCGTGCGCGAACACGAACTTGCCGTTCTCGAGGCGGTGTGGGCCGATCGCCGCGGCCACCACCGGCGCCAGCAGGGCGCCGAGCGCCACGGAGACCCGTACGACCGCGTGCAGGTGTTCCGTCGTACGCGCCCGCCGGTACTCCTCGGTCTCCTGGTCGAGCAGCGCGTGCCCGGTGTTCGCGGCGACGCCCGCGCCGACGCCCGCGAGGGCGGCGATCAGCAACACCGTGGTGACGTCCGGGACCAGACCGGCGGCCAGCAGCGCGATCCCGGTGAAGGCGATCGCCAGCGAGAGCAGCCTGCGCCGCGACAACGACGGCAGCACGGAGGGGGCCGTCCGGATGCCGATGACGACAGCCCCGGTCAGCGCCAGCACCAGCAGGCCGTACGTGACCGGTCCGCCGCCCAGGTCCTTGGCCTGCAGCACGGAGACGGCGACGGCGGCCGCGACCGCCGCGGCGACGGCCGCGCAGGCGAGCACCAGGAGCGGGATCGCGCCGGTACGGCCCTTGTCGACGCCCGTGCCCGTCTTGGGGCGGCGCAGGCCCTCCAGGGGCGAGCGCGCACGCGGGGTGCGGGTGTCGGGCAGTTCGAGGAATGTGAGCACCGAGAGCGAGGCGGCGAACAGTCCGGCGGCGACGTACGAGGCGAGCGCACCCTGGTGCTGGTCGAACCAGGCGATCCCGGCACCCAGCAGGTTGCTGACGAGCGACACCACGACGAGCGTGGCGGCCGCGATCGGCACCGCCACGAAGGCCGTACGCAGTGACAGGCGCCGCAGCGCGTCCAGGTGGTCCGGCAGCGGGCGTACGGTGGCGCCCTCCAGCGGCGGCGCGGGCAGCAGCGCGGGCGCCGCGCTCTCCCGGCACACCGTCCAGAAGCGCTCGGCGACGCCGGTCACGAAGGCGAGGACGAGGAGGGCGGCGAGTGCGTTGTCCGGGGTCCAGTCGATCCACAGGGGCGCGAGGAGCATGAGCACGGCGCGCAGTCCGTCGGCTCCGACCATGGTCCAGCGCCGGTCGAGCGGCCCCTCCTGGGACGTCAGCGAGGTGAGCGGCCCAAGGAGTACGGCTCCGAAGAGCAGCGTGGCCAGAATGCGTGCCCCGAAGACGGCCGCCACGGCCAGGGCGACCCCGCGGTAGCCACCGCCGAAGGAACCCTCCGCGATCGCCGCCTGAAGGACGAGGATGACCAGCACGAGCAGGGCCAGGGTGTCGCCGACACCGCCCACCAGGTGGGCGCTCCACAACCGTTTCAGCTGAGGTCGGCGCAGCAACGCGCGGACGGCGCGCTCGCGGGAATCTGCGACCAGGGCGTCGTCGGGGGCCGGAGTGGGGGCCGTTGGGTGCTCGGCTCGCGTCATCCTGCAAGCCTATCCGGCCCCACTGACTGCCCGTAGGGGTGCCCGAACATGTGGACGCCCCCACACCGAAAGGTGTAGGGGCGTCCACATCTGAATCTGGCAGAGGCCACGAGACCTGACAGCGGCCGTGAGCCCGGACCTCAGTTCTCCGAAGCCGCCGTCTTCTTGGCGACGGTCTTCTTGGCCGGAGCCTTCTTGGCAGCCGTCTTCGAAGTCGTCGTCTTCTTCGCGGCGGTCTTCTTGGCGGGGGCCTTCTTGGTCGCCGTCTTCTTGGCGGCGGCCTTCTTCGCGGTCTTCTTGGCGGGAGCCTTGGCGCGCTTCTCCGCCAGCAGCTCGTAGCCGCGCTCCGGAGTGATCTCCTCGACGCTGTCGGCGGAGCGCAGGGTCGCGTTGGTCTCGCCGTCGGTCACGTACGGCCCGAAACGGCCGTCCTTGACCACGACGGGCTTCCCGCTGACCGGGTCCTCGCCCAGCTCCTTGAGCGGCGGCTTGGCGGCCGCGCGCCCGCGCTGCTTGGGCTGGGAGTAGATCTCCAGCGCCTCTTCGAGGGTGATGGTGAAGAGCTGGTCCTCGGACTGCAGGGAGCGCGAGTCCGTGCCCTTCTTCAGGTACGGCCCGTAGCGCCCGTTCTGCGCGGTGATCTCCACGCCCTCGGCATCCTTGCCGACGACGCGCGGCAGGGACATCAGTTTGAGGGCGTCGCCGAGCGTCACCGTGTCCAGCGACATCGACTTGAAGAGTGAGGCGGTACGCGGCTTGACGGCGTTCTTGCCCGTCTTCGGGGTGCCCTCGGGGAGCACCTCGGTGACGTACGGGCCGTAGCGGCCGTCCCTGGCGATGATCTGGTGGCCCGACTCCGGATCCGTACCGAGCTCGAAGTCTCCGCTCGGCTTGGCGAGCAGCTCCTCCGCGAGCTCGATGCTCAGCTCGTCCGGGGCCAGGTCCTCGGGCACGTCCGCGCGCTGGTGGTTCTCGGAGTCCTTCTCGCCGCGCTCGATGTACGGGCCGTAGCGGCCCACACGCAGCACGATGCCCTCGCCGACCGGGAAGGACGACACCTCGCGGGCGTCGATGGCGCCCAGGTCGGTGACGAGCTCCTTGAGGCCGCCCAGGTGGTCCCCGTCGCCGTTGCCGGCCTCGGCTGCGCCCGCGGCATCGCCCTCGCCGAAGTAGAACCGCTTGAGCCACGGCACGGCCTGCGCCTCGCCCCGCGCGATGCGGTCGAGGTCGTCCTCCATCTTGGCCGTGAAGTCGTAGTCGACGAGCCGCCCGAAGTGCTTCTCCAGGAGGTTGACCACGGCGAAGGACAGGAAGGACGGCACGAGTGCCGTGCCCTTCTTGAACACGTATCCGCGGTCGAGGATCGTGCCGATGATCGACGCGTACGTCGACGGGCGGCCGATCTCGCGCTCTTCGAGCTCCTTGACCAGCGACGCCTCGGTGTAGCGGGCCGGGGGCTTGGTGGCGTGCCCGTCGACCGTGATCTCCTCGGCGGACAGCGGGTCGCCCTCGTTGACCTGCGGGAGACGACGCTCACGGTCGTCGAGCTCGGCGTTCGGGTCGTCCGCGCCTTCGACGTACGCCTTCAGGAAGCCGTGGAAGGTGATCGTCTTGCCGGACGCGCTGAACTCGGCGTCGCGGCCGTCGGAGGCCGTGCCCGCGATCTTCACGGTGACGGAGTTGCCGACCGCGTCCTTCATCTGGGAGGCGACGGTCCGCTTCCAGATCAGCTCGTACAACTTGAACTGGTCGCCGGTCAGGCCCGTCTCGGCCGGGGTGCGGAAACGATCACCCGAGGGACGGATCGCCTCGTGCGCCTCCTGCGCGTTCTTGACCTTCCCGGCGTACGTCCGCGGCTGGGCCGGCAGGTAGTCGGCACCGTAGAGCTGCGTGACCTGGGCGCGGGCGGCGGAGATCGCCGTTTCCGAGAGGGTCGTGGAGTCCGTACGCATGTACGTGATGAAGCCGTTCTCGTACAGCTTCTGGGCCACCTGCATGGTGGCCTTCGCGCCGAAGCCCAGCTTGCGCGAGGCCTCCTGCTGGAGGGTCGTCGTGCGGAACGGCGCGTACGGCGAGCGGCGGTACGGCTTGGACTCGACCGAGCGGACCGCGAAGTTCGTGTTCTCCAGGGCGGCGGCCAGCGCACGGGCGCTGGTCTCGTCCAAGTGCAGCGTGTTCGCGCTCTTCAGCTGACCGAGCGAGTCGAAGTCGCGGCCCTGGGCGACGCGCTTGCCGTCGACCGTGGTGAGGCGGGCGACCAGGTTGGACGGGTCGCTGGCGTCACCGGCGCGGCCGGTGAGGAAGGTGCCGGTCAGGTCCCAGTACTCGGCGGAGCGGAAGGCGATGCGCTCGCGCTCCCGCTCGACGACGAGCCGGGTCGCTACGGACTGCACACGGCCCGCCGACAGCCGCGGCATGACCTTCTTCCACAGGACCGGCGAGACCTCGTAGCCATAGAGGCGGTCGAGGATGCGGCGGGTCTCCTGGGCGTCGACGAGCTTCTGGTTGAGCTCGCGCGGGTTGGCGACGGCGGCCTGGATCGCGGCCTTGGTGATCTCGTGGAAGACCATCCGCTTGACCGGGACCTTGGGCTTGAGCACTTCCTGGAGGTGCCACGCGATGGCCTCGCCCTCGCGGTCCTCATCGGTGGCGAGGTAGAGCTCGTCGGAGTCGCGCAGCAGGTCCTTGAGCTTCTTGACCTGGGCCTTCTTGTCGGCGTTGACCACATAGATGGGCTGGAAGTCGTGCTCGACGTCCACGCCGAGGCGGCGCACCTCGCCGGTGTACTCCTCGGGCACCTCCGCGGCACCGTTGGGGAGGTCGCGGATGTGCCCGACGCTCGCTTCGACGACATAGCCGGGGCCGAGATAGCCCTTGATCGTCTTCGCCTTGGCAGGCGACTCGACGATGACGAGTCGGCGGCCGCCGTGTGCGGTGTCGCTGGTCGGGGACAACTTCGCTCTTCTCTCCGGTCGACGCAGGGGGTCTCCCCAGTCCTTGGTCCCGGGGGTCGGGTCATGCTGACGCTGCGGAGTGTGACGGTACATCCCGCCCCCGTGTCAAACGGGAAAAGCCCGCAACGGCCACTCGAACGGTAACCCGACTACCGCCATTCCTGCCGCCCGGAGTGTCCAGCAGCCCTTTCGGGCCTATCCGGAGCGTGACCTCTCAGTTACCGGAGACCCACCTCTCACGCGCGCGTAAAACACCACATCCCCAGTGCCAGCGCACCCGCTCCGGCGACGCCGGCGAGCGTCGCCGATGCGACGCGGTTCACACCGACGGCGACGGGCTCGCCGTGTCGCACCCGCACCGCGATCCAGACCAGCAGCCCGCCTCCGAACAGGGCGAACACCGTCCCCACGAAGATCGCTGGTCCGCTTTCCATTGATATGTCCTTCCACTCCGGAGCCCCAGGGTGGGGAGGCTGCCACTCCCCGGAAGCCGACGTGCGAACCTGCGGTGAACACCGGGAAGACGGCGCACCATGGACCGCTCAGACCGTGGCGGGGCCGGATATCCGCTCGCTCGTCCGCGTGCCGTCGACCCGTCTCACGGTGCACACGACTTTGCTGAAACCTTGATTCCACTCCTCCTCACTGGCCAGCCAACCGGAGACGGTGTGCTCCGTGTCGGGCGCCCAACTCGACGCGAACTTGTTGGTACAGAGCTTGCCTCCCTGGGCGAGGGCCTTCTTGTAGTCCATGCCCGCCGCGGCCTGCGCGGTGCCGATCACCTGGTCGGTATGCGGCTCGCCGCAGTCCGCCAGGTGAGCATCGAAGCTCTTGTCCTTCTCCGCGTAGTTCCAGCAGTCCCCGGCGCCCATCTGAGTGGGCCACAGATTCACGCCCGCGTCCCGGAACCGCCCCACCTCGCCGCCTATCGCGACATGCCGTCCGAGCACGAGACATGCCGTTCCGCCCTTGGCCGCGCCGAACCCGTCCTTCGTCGGTACGACGGCGTAGACACCCGCGTCGGGCAGGGCGTCGGCCGTCGCCGTGCTCTGGCTGGTGCAGCGCTGCGCGCCATGGGCGAGGGCGTCGGCGTAGTCGTCGGCCGTGTCGACGGCCACGACCTGGCCGTCCGGCCAGTCCTTGGCGCAGTTCACGACGCCCAGGTTGAGCGCCGACTTGAAGGTGGGCCCCGACCAGACCGCCTTCACACAGTCCCCGGCCTGCAACGGCTTGGTGAGGCCCACCTGTTCGCCGTACGGATACACCAGCCCCGTCGGTCCCGACGGCGGACTCCCTGTGGGGCGCTTCTTCGCGGTCGTACCCTTCGTGCCCCCCTCGCCACCGGTGAGTGAGACGGCGGCCCAGGTGCCGCCGACGACCACCAGGAGGACGCCCACGACGAGGGCGACGACGGGGAGCAGGGGCCTCTTGCGGCGCGCGGGCGGTCGGGGCGGGCCGACCGTGGATTGGGTGGGCGCGCCGGTCCCGGCGTACGGATTCCACTCGTACGCGCCACTGGGAGTGGACGGGCGCCAAGGGCCGTACGGCGGCGGGGCACCGCAGGCCGGTCCGAGCGGGCCACCGGGGGTGGCCGGGCCGCCGGGTGGAGTGTGCGGGGTGTTGGGGTTGTGCGGGGTGCTGGGGGTCTTCGGGTTGTGCGGGGTCGGCGGCGCGCCTGAGGTCTGCGGGACGCCTGCAGTCTGCGAGACACCGGGGATCTGCGGGACGCCTGGAGTCTGCGGAACGCCGGGGATCTGCGGGGCACCCGGGTGCTGCGGGGTTCCCGGAGGCGAGCCCGTGACATACCCGGGTGGCGCCCCGGCGAGGAACCCGGGCGGTGCCCCGTCGGCATACCCGGGCGACGCCCCCGCGACGTACCCCGACGGTAGCCCCGCGGGATACCCCGACGGTGGCCCGAACACCCCACCCGCCGCCGCCTGCACCACCCGCTCAAGCCCCCGCGCGACCGCCTCCGGCGACGACCGCCGCAATGGGTCCTTGACGAGCAGTCCGTGCAGCACGGAGGTCAGTTCACCGGCGCGGACGGGCGGGGTGGGCTCCTCACCGAGCAGGGCCGTCAAGGTCGCGAACTGACCCGGCCGGTCGAAGGGGCCGCGGCCCTCGACGGCGGCGTACAACGTGGCGCCGAGGGAGAAGAGGTCCGCGGCCGGGGTGGGCGGCTCGCCGCGGGCGCGCTCGGGGGCGAGATAGCCGGGCGTGCCGAGGATGCCGGCGGTGGCGGTGAGCCGGGGCTCGCGGGACTCGGGCTGGAGCGCGATCCCGTAGTCGGTGAGCAGTACGCGCGCGTAGGGATCGCCCGAAGAGTCGGGCGCCAGAAGGATGTTGGCTGGTTTCACATCCCTGTGGAGGATCCCGATCCGATGCCCCGCGGAGAGCGCGTCGAGGACGGCCAGCCCGATCCGGGCGGCCCGGGCGGGCGGCAGCGGTCCCGACTGCCTTACGACCGCCTGCAGATCGACCGCGTCCGGCACGTACTCCATGACGATCCATGGCAGTCCCTCGTGCACCACCACGTCGTGCACGGTGGCCACATGGGGATGCCCGCGCAGCCGCGCCGCGTGCCGGGCCTCACTGCGCGCCCGGGCGACGCGCTGCCCATGCTCCGCCGCACCCATCGGCACGTCCGGCAGCGTGATCTCCTTCATGGAGACCTCGCAGGCCAACTCCGCGTCGTACGCGAGCCACACCCTGCCCATGCCGCCCGCGCCGAGCGTCCGCAGCAGCCGGTACCGGCCGCCGATGATCCTGCTCTCGCCCTGATCCGGCGTCTCCCCCGCCATGGCGCCTCCCCCGAGACAGCGCGCCTCCCCCGAGGACGCATGGAGCTTGTCTCTTGAAGGTAGCTTCGCACGCACCACTGACAGGAGCCCTTTTACCGACTAATCCTGATCAATGTTGCCCAATCCCGTCAGAACAGGCACATGCGACTCAGCCCTTCACTCCGCGGGCTCGAGGAACCCCTGCTCCACCAGCAGCCGGATCTGCGCGGGCGTCCGGTCACGCAGCAACACCGGGTCCTCGCCGACCAATTGGGCGATGGCGTCCAGGATCCGCCCGGCGCTCAGCGTGCCGTCGCACACGCCCGCGAAGCCCGCGCCGACCGTGTCCACCTTGGTGGCCCGACGCATCCCGCGGTGCTGGCGCAGCACCACGTGCTCCGGGTCCTCGGCGCCGGGCAGCCCGACCTGCTCCTGGACGACCTCGGCCACGAGCCTGAAGTGCCCGGCGAGCAGGGCCGCGTCGTCGCTCGCCCGCAGGTAGTCGACGCGGTCGAAGTGCGCGCGCACGGTCTCGCCGAGCGGCTGCTCGATGGAGTGCGGCCACTCCTCGACCGTGATGGACGGCTCGGCGGCCGCCGTTCTGCGCAGCGTGATCCATCCGAAGCCGACGGCCTTGACCTTGCGGGCCTCGAACTCGTCCAGCCAGGCGTCGTACCGCGCCTGGTACTCGGCGGGGTCGTCGCGGTGGTCGCCCGCGTCGCGCAGCCACAACTCCGCGTACTGCGTGACGTCCTGCACCTCGCGCTGCACGATCCAGGCGTCACAGCCGCGCGGCACCCAGGAGCGCAGCCGGTCCTGCCACTCCTCGCCCTCCACGTGCTGCCAGTTGGCCAGGAACTGCGCGTACCCCCCGTCGCTGAGCCGGTCTCCCGCCTGCTGAACGAGCGTGCGGCACAGATCGTCCCCGCCCATCCCGCCGTCGCGGTAGGTGAGCCGGGCGCCGGGCGAGATCACGAAGGGCGGGTTCGAGACGATCAGGTCGTACGTCTCGTCGTCCGCGATCGGTTCGAAGAGGGAGCCCTCACGCAGATCGGCCGCCGGGGCACCGGAGATCGCCAGAGTGAGCGCGGTGATGTGCAGAGCGCGCGGGTTGAGGTCGGTCGCGGTCACGCGCGTGGCGTGCTGCGCGGCGTGCAGGGCCTGGATCCCGGAGCCGGTGCCGAGGTCGAGCGCGGAGGAGACGGGCGTACGGACGGTGATGCCGGCCAGGGTCGTGGACGCGCCGCCCACACCGAGGACGACGCCCTCCTCGCGGCTGCCGATGCCGCCCGCGCCGCCGACGGCACACCCCAGGTCGGACACGATGAACCAGTCCTCGCCGCCGGGCCCGCCGTACGGCCGGATGTCCACGGTCGCGGCGATCTCGTCCGCGCCCGCCCGGGTCAGCCAGCCGCTCGCCAGGCAGTCCTCCACCGGCAGCACGTCCGCCACGCGCGCGTGCGGCACGGGCTGCTGGAGCAGGAACAGTCGTACGAGCGTCTCCAGCGGTGCGTCCCCGCGGGTCGCCCGGAGCGCGGGCACGGTCTCGCTGCGCGCCAGCGCCGCGTACGCGGGGGCGCCGAGCAGGTCGAGCAGGCCGTCGGCGGTGAAGGAGGCGCCGAGCAGGGCGTCCCGCAGCCGAGCGGCGACGTCGACGCGGTCGGACGAGGGCAACGGTGACAGGCTGGTGTGACTCACGTCCCCCATTGTGTCCGTTCCCGCCGAAAGGGACGCACACCTGTGGACAGAGCCCGTGCCGATGTGGACAAGCCCGCACGAGGAGTCGTGGGGGCTTGCGCCGGGAGCCGCGGGCCATGCGACGTCGGGAGTCGTGGGCTTGCGCCGAGAGCCGTAGGGCATGCGCCACGGGCCCGGTACGCGCGCGTACCGGGCTCTTTCCGGGTGACGGGGCGGATCCCGCTCTGGGGTCGCTCCGCGGTCGTTCTCCGGGGGTCAGCCCTGGGTGGTCGCCGGCGAGGCGGACGCGGAGGCGGACTTGCAGCTCACCTGCTTGGCCATCGCCTTGCCGACGTCGCCCGCTTCGAGCTCCTTCAGGGCGTCGGTCCCGGTCTTGCTGAGCTTCTCCAGCTGCTTGGCGACACCGTCGAGACCGTCCGCGAACTTCGCCTGGTCCTTCGTGTTCAGCGCGTCGGACTGCTTCCCCAGATCGGCGTAGGAGGCGGAGAGGGCGTTGAGCTCCTTGACCGCGTTCTCCTGCTTGGTCTTGCCGCTGTCCACGTCCGGCGGGCCGGCCTTCTCGATGGCGGCCGCCATCGCCTTGTAGGCGTCGGAGATGTCCTGGAAGCCCTTGGAGTCGGCCTTCTGCACGTCCGCCGGTGCGCTCTGGTCCGTGGTCTCCTTCTGGATCGCGGTGTTGGCGGCCGCGATCTTCTGGACCTGCGGCTGCACCGCGTCACAGACCTGCTTGGCCCAGGGGTCCAGCTTGTCGTCCTTGCTACTACTACCGCTGCTGCATGCCGACAGCGCCAGCACCAGTACCGCACCGCCGGACAGTGCGGCCGTGAGCTTCTTGTTCACCGGATTGGTCCCTTCCGTGGCTCTCGGCCCCGGAACTTACACGCCGCATGGGTGTCACCTCCATGGCAAATTTCCGATTTATTCTCTATTGCAGCCATTTGCTCCACGCGAGAGAAGGCTCACGACACAGGTGTGAACACACACCAACGACGGGCGGGCGGCACGTCGCTGCGTGCCGCCCGCCCGTGGGGACCTGCCCAAAGACCCGAACGCTACGAAACCACCGCGGCGTCGTGAGACTTGGACACTCGTTCCGCGTTGTCTTCGTCACCCACGGCGATCCCGCGCCGCTTGGAGATATACACCGCGCCCACGATCACGAGGATCGAGAGCACCGCGATCAGGATGCGCATACCGAGGTTCTTGTCGTCGCCGTACGAGAACTTCACGACCGCGGGTGCGATCAGCAGCGCCACCAGGTTCATCACCTTGAGGAGCGGGTTGATCGCGGGGCCCGCGGTGTCCTTGAAGGGGTCGCCGACGGTGTCGCCGATCACCGTGGCGGCATGGGCCTCGCTGCCCTTGCCGCCGTGGTGGCCGTCCTCGACGAGTTTCTTCGCGTTGTCCCACGCACCTCCGGAGTTGGCGAGGAAGACCGCCATCAGCGTGCCGGTGCCGATCGCGCCCGCCAGATACGAACCGAGCGCGCCGACGCCGAGCGTGAAGCCGATGGCGATGGGCGCCAGGACGGCGAGCAGACCCGGAGTGGCCAACTCCCGCAGGGCGTCCTTGGTGCAGATGTCGACGACCCGCCCGTACTCCGGCTTCTCGGTGTAGTCCATGATCCCGGGGTGCTCGCGGAACTGCCGCCGCACCTCGTAGACCACGGCCCCCGCGGACCGTGAGACAGCGTTGATCGCCAACCCCGAGAACAGGAAGACGACCGCCGCGCCCGCGATCAGGCCCACCAGGTTGTTGGGCTGCGAGATGTCCATCATCAGGTTCAGCGGCGCGCCGGGCCCGGAGACCTTCTCGCCCACGTCGTTCGCGGCCGTGAGGATCGCGTCCCGGTACGAGCCGAAGAGCGCCGAGGCCGCGAGGACGGCCGTGGCGATGGCGATGCCCTTGGTGATGGCCTTGGTGGTGTTGCCCACGGCGTCCAGGTCGGTGAGCACCTGGGCACCCGCGCCCGCCACGTCGCCGGACATCTCGGCGATGCCCTGCGCGTTGTCGGAGACCGGACCGAAGGTGTCCATGGCGACGATGACGCCGACCGTGGTGAGCAGACCGGTTCCGGCGAGCGCCACCGCGAACAGCGCCAGGATGATCGACGTACCGCCGAGCAGGAAGGCCCCGTAGACACCGAGGCCGATCAGCAGGGCGGTGTAGACGGCCGATTCCAGACCGATGGAGATACCGGCCAGGACGACGGTGGCCGCGCCGGTGAGCGAGCTCTTGCCGATGTCCCGTACGGGACGACGGGTGGTCTCGGTGAAGTAGCCGGTCAGCTGCTGAATGAGGGCGGCGAGCACGATGCCGATGGCCACCGCGACGACCGCGAGGATCCGCGGGTCGCCGTCCTTGGCCCTGATCGCCGCGTCCGTGACGCCGTCGAGGTCGGCGTACTTCCCCGGCAGGTAGACGAAGACGGCCGCCGCCACCAGCACCAACGAGATCACCGCGGAGATGAAGAAGCCGCGGTTGATCGCGGACATGCCGCTGCGGTCGGAGCGCCGGGGTGCCACCGCGAAGATGCCGACCATCGCGGTGAGGACGCCGATCGCGGGCACGATCAGCGGGAAGGCGAGCCCGGCGTCGCCGAACGCCGCCTTGCCGAGGATCAGCGCGGCGACGAGCGTGACGGCGTACGACTCGAAGAGGTCCGCGGCCATGCCGGCGCAGTCGCCGACGTTGTCGCCCACGTTGTCAGCGATGGTCGCGGCATTGCGCGGATCGTCCTCCGGAATGCCCTGCTCGACCTTGCCGACCAGGTCGGCGCCGACGTCGGCGGCCTTGGTGAAGATGCCGCCGCCGACACGCATGAACATGGCGATCAGCGCCGCGCCGAGACCAAAGCCCTCCAGGACCTTCGGCGCGTCGGCCGCGTACACCAGCACCACACAGGAGGCGCCCAGCAGACCGAGCCCCACCGTGAACATGCCGACGACGCCGCCGGTACGAAAAGCGATCTTCATGGCTTTGTGCGAGACGGCGGTGAGATCCTTTTCGGGTTCACCCTCGGCCGGAGTCGCTTCCCTTGCCGCGGCGGCCACGCGGACGTTGCTGCGTACGGCGAGCCACATACCGATATAACCGGTGGTCGCCGAGAACGCCGCGCCGATCAAGAAGAAGATCGATCGTCCGGCGCGCTGATTCCAGTCGTCCGCGGGCAGCAGCATGAGCAGGAAGAACACCACGACGGCGAATACACCGAGCGTGCGCATCTGCCGTCCCAGGTAGGCGTTCGCGCCTTCCTGGATGGCCGTCGCGATCTTCTTCATGCTGTCGGTGCCCTCGCCTGCCGCGAGCACTTGCCGTACCAGCACCCCGGCGACCGCCAGGGCCGCCAGGGCCACGGCACCGATGACCATCACGATCAAGCGATTGTCATTGGTCAGTACTGCGGATGCGAAGGTTGTGGGATGGTCAAACTGATGAGGGGTAGAAAGCCCCGCCATTCGTCCTCCTTGACGCCTGTGCTGAGCTCAAGATGTGGACGGATTGTAGGTACCGGAACCTGATCAAAACAGTGCCCGGTAAGCGGAATTCGCCTTCACATGCCCATCAGCAAATGATCGACGGGCATCCATGGAACCCAAAAGAAGTAACGCCCTAAAAGCGTTGACGCTTGATCCAATAATCGCGTGATTGATCGTGAATGAATTCACGAAAAGGCCGGGCCGGACCCCGGCCGGAAGCGGGCATACAAAAAGGGCCCTGCTCAGCAGGGCCCTTCGAGTGTGTTGCGGGGGTGCGATCAGGGAACGAGCGCGGCCGGCGGCGTGGTCGGCCAGCTCATCTTGATCAGTCCACCGTGCTCGCCGGCGATGACTTCGACATCGTCGACGAGGCCACTGATGACCGCGAGGCCCATCTCGTCCTCCTCGGCATCCATGTCCGGATCACCCGAGGCACCGGGCGCCGTCTCACCGGGCGCCGAACGCGGCGCCTCGTCGCCGACCTCGATGGAGAACTGCTTCTCCTCCTCGATCAGCTTCACCTGCACCGGCGCCGAGATGCCGTTGCTCTGGTGCAGTCCGACGGCACGAGTACAGGCCTCGCCGACGGCGAGTCTGACCTCGTCGAGGACGGCCTCGTCCACTCCGGCCCTGCGCGCCACCGCCGCCGCCACCAGTCGGGCGGTCCTGACGTGCTCGGGCAGCGCGCTGAAGCGGAGTTCAACGGTGGCCATGCATCCCCCTCAACTACGGGCGTGCTGTCAGGGGGCCGGGCCGCCGAGGCCCGGTCCCCCGTCCATTGCTTCTACCGTCTCGGACGCCACATCACTCGTGAGGCCCGGGTACGGGGTCAGTCGGTGGCCGCTACCGCTTCCTCGACCGAGGTGTGGATGGGGAACACCTTGGTGAGACCGGTGATGCGGAAGATCTTCAGAATGCGCTCCTGGTTGCAGACCAGTCGCAGCGAGCCCTCATGGGCACGCACACGCTTCAGGCCGCCCACCAGCACGCCGAGCCCGGTGGAGTCGAGGAAGTCCACGCCCTCCATGTCGACGACAAGGTGAAAATTGCCGTCGTTCACCAGCTCGACCAGCTGCTCGCGCAGCTTGGGCGCGGTATATACATCGATTTCGCCACCGACCTCGACGACCGTACGATCGCCGACGGTACGGGTCGACAGGGACAGGTCCACGGATCCTCCAGCACCTTGCTATCGAGCGGTCATCCCAAGGGACACCTCGGCAGAGCCCCCGGGACGGTTCGCCAGCCGCGATGGCATTCAATCACTTACCGGCAGGCGTGCACGACGCCTTGGCCCCATTGTCCGTCACGCCAGTGACACACTCGGTGCCGATGGCCAAGAATCACCGATCCGATCGACCCTCGACGGACACCGCTTCCCGCCCCGATCCGGGCACGGTCCTTGACCGGCTCGCCTCGGGGCCGAGCCGGGCTTCGCGCATCACTCATACGGAGCACTTGCCCCCGCGGGCGGGTCGCCATGCAGTGTGGCCCGACCGGATCCGTCCGGAGGTCATCGCCGCGGTGCAGGCCGCGGGCATCGAGCACCCGTGGGCCCACCAGGCACTGGCCGCCGAGCACGCCCTGGACGGCGACTCCGTGATCGTCGCCACCGGCACCGCCTCGGGAAAGTCCCTGGCGTACCTCACACCGGTCCTGACGGCCCTCCTGGACGGCTCCGAGGCTCCGAACGGCCGGGGGGCCACCGCGCTCTATCTGGCCCCCACAAAGGCCCTTGCAGCCGATCAGCGCCGGTCGGTGAAGGAACTTTCACAACCTTTGGGCAATGCGGTTCGCCCAGCCGTGTACGACGGCGATACTCCGTTCGAGGAACGCGAGTGGGTACGGCAGTACGCCAACTACGTCCTGACCAACCCCGACATGCTGCACCGCGGGATATTGCCCTCCCACCCCCGCTGGTCCTCCTTCCTCCGCGCCCTGAAGTACGTCGTCATCGACGAGGTCCACACGTACCGCGGCGTCTTCGGCTCCCACGTGGCCCAGGTACTGCGCAGGCTGCGCCGTCTGTGCGCCCGCTACGGCTCCTCCCCGGTCTTCCTGCTGGCCTCCGCGACCGCCGCGGAGCCCTCGGTCGCCGCCCGTCGGCTGACCGGCCTCCCGGTCGTCGAGATCGCCGACGACGCCTCCCCTCGCGGCGAACTCGTGTTCGCCCTCTGGGAGCCCCCGCTCACCGAGCTGCACGGCGAGAAGGGAGCACCCGTTCGGCGTACCGCCACCGCCGAGACGGCCGACCTCCTCACCGATCTGACCCTCCAGGGCGTGCGCTCCGTCGCCTTCGTACGGTCCCGCCGCGGCGCCGAGCTGATCGCGGTGATCGCCCAGGAGCGTCTCGCCGAGATCGACCGCTCACTGGCCCGGCGCGTGGCCGCCTACCGCGGCGGCTACCTCCCCGAGGAACGTCGCGCTCTGGAGCGCGCCCTGCACTCCGGCGAACTCCTCGGCCTCGCCGCCACCACCGCCCTCGAACTCGGCGTCGACGTCTCCGGCCTGGACGCCGTCGTCATCGCCGGCTACCCGGGCACCCGGGCCTCCCTGTGGCAGCAGGCGGGCCGCGCCGGCCGCTCGGGGCAGGGCGCACTCGCCGTCCTCGTCGCCCGCGACGACCCGCTGGACACGTTCCTCGTGCACCACCCTGAGGCCCTGTTCGACCAGCCGGTGGAATCCACCGTCCTCGACCCCGACAACCCGTACGTCCTCGCTCCGCACCTGTGCGCCGCCGCCTCCGAGATCCCCCTCACCGAAGAGGATCTGGAGCTCTTCGGCCCGGCCGCCGCGGATCTGCTGCCACAGCTGGAGGCCGCGAAGCTGCTGCGCCGGCGGACGACGGCGTGGCACTGGACCCGTCGGGAGCGCGCCGCCGACCTGACCGACATCCGCGGCGAGGGCGGCAGTCCGGTACAGATCGTCGAGGCCGGGACCGGGCGCCTGCTCGGCACGGTCGACGCGGGCTCCGCGCACACCACGGTCCACGAGGGCGCGGTCCACCTCCACCAGGGCCGTACGTACCTGGTGAAGCACCTGGACCTGGAGGACTCCGTCGCCCTGGTGGAGGAGGCCAACCCGCCGTATTCAACGGTCGCCCGCGACACGACGTCCATCTCCGTCCTGGAGACGGACACCGAAGTCCCCTGGGGCGAAGGCCGGTTGTGCTACGGCTCCGTCGAAGTCACCAACCAGGTGGTCTCCTTCCTGCGTCGTCGTGTCATCACCGGTGAAGTGCTGGGCGAGTCGAAACTCGACCTCCCTCCTCGTACGCTCCGCACGCGCGCGGTGTGGTGGACGGTCACCGAGGACCAGCTGGACGCGGCCCGGATCAGCCCGGAGATCCTCGGCGGCGCCCTGCACGCCGCCGAGCACGCGTCGATCGGCATGCTCCCGCTGTTCGCCACCTGCGACCGGTGGGACATCGGCGGCGTGTCCATCCCGCTGCACCCGGACACGCTCCTGCCCACGGTCTTCGTCTACGACGGCCACCCGGGCGGCGCGGGCTTCGCGGAGCGCGCCTTCCACACCGCCCGCGCCTGGCTCACCGCCACCTGGCAGGCCATCGCATCCTGCGAGTGCGAGGCCGGCTGCCCGTCCTGCATCCAGTCCCCCAAGTGCGGCAACGGGAACGAGCCGCTGCACAAACGGGGCGCTGTGCGGCTGCTCACGGAGCTGCTGCGGGGGGCGCCGGAGGGCTAGGCCCCGGCTCCTGTGGTCTCGCGGGACCGGCTCTGGACCTGACCTCCACGTCGAAGGGTCCGGCGCCCGACGCGGCCGTGACGTCCGAGACCTCGCCCTCCACGGCGCACCGCACCAGCCGGGCCCGCTGGGCCCGCGCCACCCGGTCCGCCTGGGCGCAGGCCGCGGTGTCGCCGTCCGACCAGTGGTCCGCCGCGGCGAGCGCGGCCAGGTCGGCCGCCCCCGCCGCGCGGTGCCGGACCACGACCGCCTGTCCCATGGCCAGGACGGCCCCGAACACGACACACAGCACGGCGATCGCCCCGACGGTCCAGACGGTGGCCGATCCTCTGTCCGAGCAACGGGTCCGGTAGGTGTGCCGTCTGCTCCCAGCGGCCGTCCGCGCGACGTGACCGCGGCTCCAGACCCTCATCCCCTCACCACCCCCACCGTCTCCTCCGCCAGTGCCACGGCCTCGTCGCTCAGCTCCAGCGACAGTCCGTCCGGTCCCGGCGCGCTTGCCTTGACCGTGACCCGGACGAGGTCGCCCTCCCGGGTCACCGTGACCCTGGCGCCGCGCGGTGCCGCGCGGCGGGTCGTCGCCACCACCGTGTCCGGCGGGTCCTGGCGGGCCGCCGCCCGGGCGCCCGCCCTGGCCGCGTCCACGCACTGGATCTGCGCCGACGCGGCGAGCAGGGCCCAGACCAGCGCCATTCCGACGAGCACCAGAGAGGGCAGCACCACGGCGGCCTCGGCAGTCACAAAACCCCGGTCCCGGTCCCGGCTCCGGCTCCGGCTCCGGCTCCGGCTCCGGTCCCAACTTCGGTGCCAGGTCTGGCTCCGGTCCCGGCCCCAGCCCGCCGTCCCGCGGTCACATCGGGGCATTGAGCGCCCGCCCCACGATGTCCTGCAATTCCGCGCCGACCTGGCCACTCGTCACCACCTTGTAGAGCACCGCAGCGAAAGCCACCGCCGCGAGGACACCCACCGCGTACTCGGAGGTGACCATTCCCGCGTCCCTGCGCACCACCAGACCCAGCAGCCACGCCCGCATCCGTACGCCCACCGTCTTGCACATCTCAACCCCCGTAAGGTTCGAACCTGTTGATCGTCCGTCGTTCAGCTGATCGTCCGTTGCTCAGCCCAAGCCGTAGCCCGTCATCCGCCACCCCCTCCCAGCACCCCGTCCGCCAACCCGATCACCACGGGCAGGACGCCCATCGCGAGGAACGCGGGAAGAAAGCACAGCCCCACGGGCGCGGTGACCATGACGGCTGCCCGACGCGCCCGCGCCGTCGCGGTGCGGCCCCGCTCGGCGCGGGCCTCCATGGCGAGCCGCCCGACCGGCACGGCTGCCGGTACGCCCGACTCGCCCGCCCGTTCCAGCAGCCGCGCCAGCGCCCCCGCGCCCGGGAGCGACGCCAACCTCCGCCACGCCTCGGCCGGTTCGCCCCCGAGCCGTAGCTCCGCCGCGCCCCGCGCGAGCCGCTCCCCCACCGGTCCGCCCAGGGCCTCGCCCACCGCCTGCGCCGCGACCACGGGGTCCGCCCCCGCCGCGATACAGGCCGCGACCAGGTCTGCCGCCAGGGGGAGTTGCCGGGCAGCCAGTTCCGCGTCGAACTCCTCCACCGGCCCCGGTCTGCGCTGCCGCCACCGCCAGGTCCCGAACCCGGCCAGCAGCCCCACCACAACCCCGGCAAGACCGCCGACCAGCACCCAGCCGGCGCACACCGCGCCCGCCACCGGCAGCCACCGCCGCACGATGTCCCGGACCGCGAAGTGCCGCTTCACGGGTGTCCTCTCCAGGGCCAGCAGGTCGGTCAGCCTTCTGCGCGCCCGTCGCTCACGCCGCGCCGCACCGAGCGCCCGGGGCAGCCACCCCAGCGCGAGCGCCCCGCACACAAGCGCCCCCAGCCTGTGGACAACTTCCGTGTTCATGCCGCCTCCGCTCCCCTCACGATGCGCAGCGCCCACCACAGCCCCACGCCCTCCAGCACCCCTCCGACCACCAGACAGCCCAGGCCCGGCCCGCTGTGCAGCAGCACGTGCAGCGGATCGGCGCCCAGCGCGGTGCCGAGCAGAAGGCCCATAACGGGCAGTCCCGCGAGCATCACCGCCGTGGATCGCGATCCCGCCAATTGGGCTCTCAGGTCGGCCCGTTGGTCCCGCTCCGCACACAGAGCCCCTTCCAGGCGGTCGAGTCCCGCCGCCAGGCCCGCGCCCCGGTCCACCGCCACCCGCCAACACGCGGCGAGCCCCACCAGCCCGTCGGCCCCCGGCTGCCGTGCCGCGTCGGTGAGCGCACCCGGCACATCACCGCCGAACCGCGCCGCCGCCAGCACCACCGCCTGGGCCTCGCCGAGCCCGCCCGAGTCGCGCGCGGCTCTCCGCAGTGCCTCGCCCGGCTGATGCCCGGCCCGCACCTCGCCGGCCAGCGCCCCGCACAGGGCGATCACCGCCTCACCCCGCTGCTCCCCCGCGCGCCGCGCCTCCCCGGCCCGCCGTACTCGGCGGAGCAGCGGCATCCCGGCCGCCCCGAGGAACAGCGGCAGCACGGACGCACCCAGTACCGCGATCACCAACCCGGCGACCAGCGACCACCCTTCGGGACGCAGCCGCCCGCGCAGCCGCCGCCACTCGGCCCGCGCCCGCTCCCACGCCGGCGGTCCGGTGGCCACCACCCCGCCAGCAGCGCACAGCAGCCGCGCCCTGCGCGCGCCCGCGTCCCACCCGCCCATCAACCAGGCCGCCGCCCCGGCACACGCCATGGCCGCGCCCACCGAGATGTCACCGACCCCCGTCATCGCAGCCCACTCCCCTCGGTCCCGTCCCGGAGCAGCCCCCGCAGCCGCTCCCACCCCCGCTCGTACGCGAACGCCTCCGCGCCCCACCGCAGCGCGGGCACCGTCACCACCAGCCCCGTCGCGTCGCGCTCCAGGACATGCACCTCGGCGATCCGCCGCCGCCCGGCCCGGTCCCGTACGAGATGCAGGACCACGGACAGCGCCGCCGCCAACTGACTGTGCAGCGCCGCTCTGTCGAGCCCTGCCGCCGTGCCCAGGGCCTCCAGACGGGCCGGTACCTGCGCCGCAGCATTCGCGTGCACCGTTCCGCAGCCGCCCTCGTGGCCGGTGTTGAGCGCCGCCAGGAGCGACACGACCTCCGGTCCGCGCACCTCGCCGACCACCAGTCGGTCCGGTCGCATGCGCAGGGCCTGACGGACCAGGTCCTGCAGCGCCACGAGTCCGACGCCCTCATGATTGGCGGGCCGCCCCTCCAGGCGCACCACATGGGGATGGTCGGGCCGCAGCTCCGCCGAGTCCTCGGCCAGCACGATCCGCTCCCCGGCGCCGACCAGCCCCAGCAGCGCGCTCAGCAGGGTCGTCTTGCCGCTTCCGGTGCCGCCGCTGATCAGGAACGACAGCCGGGCGTCCAGCAGGGCTCTGAGCACCCGGTCCCCGCCGGGCGGGACTGTCCCCGCAGCCACCAACTCGTCGAGGGTGAACGCGCGCGGCCGTACGACCCGCAGCGACAGGCAGGTGGAGCCGACGGCCACCGGGGGCAGTACCGCGTGCAGTCGGGTGCCGTCCGGAAGCCGGGCATCGACCCAGGGCCGGGCGTCGTCGAGCCTTCGCCCGGCCACGGCCGCGAGGCGCTGCGCGAGGCGTCGTACGGCCGCCGCGTCCGGAAAGGAGACGCTCGTCAGTTCCAGGCCACCGCCCCGGTCCACCCACACCCGGTCCGGCGCGGACACCAGGACGTCGGTCACCGACGGGTCGGCGAGCAGCGGCTCCAGCGGCCCACTGCCGACCAGCTCGGAGCGCAACCGCTCGGCCGCGCCGAGGACTTCGGCGTCTCCGAGCACTCGCCCCTGCTCGCGCAGGGCCTGTGCCACGCGCGCGGGAGTCGGCTCCGACCCGCTCTCGGCGAGCCACTGCCGTACGCCGTCCAGCAGTCCCGTGCCGGTCCCCGTGCCCGTGCCCGCCTCCCAGCTCATACGCCCCCGCCTTCCACCGGAACCCGAGCCCAGAAGGCCGTGCAGAACCGGGCGAGCGGCCCCCGCGACGCTCCCCCGGGCGGCACACCGGTGTCTGGCGGCATGGATTCCGCGGGCACCTCGCCGACCAGCGGCAGTCCGAGCAGGCGGGCCACTTCTCGGTCGTCGAGACCCGGCGCGTAGGGGCCGCGGACCGCGACACGCAGGTCGTGCAGGACCATGCCGACCACGGACGCCACCCGTTTGGCCGCCGCGACGGCGCGCAAATCGGCGGGGACCACCAGCAGCCCGAGGTCGAGCTGGGCGAGGGCTTCCGCGACGCCTTCGTCGACGCGGCGGGGCAGGTCGACGACCACGGTGCCGCCGCGCCGTCTGGCGGCGGCCAGGACCGCGCGGACGGCCTGCGCCGGGATGGCGACGCAGTCGCCGCGGTCCCAGCTGAGGACGCGCAGCGCGTGCAGTGCGGGAAGGGACTCCTCCAGGGCGCCGCCGCCGACCCTGCCGCGGGAGGCGGCGAACGCCGGCCATCGCAGGCCTTCGGTGGCCTCTCCGCCCAGGAGTACGTCGAGTCCGCCACCCAGAGGATCCGCGTCCACGAGCAGGGTGCGGCGTCCCTCGCGCGCAGAGGTGACGGCGAGCGCGCAGGCCAGCGTGGAGGCTCCGGCCCCGCCGCGGCCGCCGATCACGCCGACGGTGAGCGCGGGGCGGCCGACTCCCTCGGCCACGTCGGCGATGCGGTCGACGAGCCACTGCTCGCCGTCCGGAAGCATCAGGACGTGGTCGGCTCCGATCTCGACAGCCCGTTTCCAGACGCCGGAGTCGTCCTGGTCCCGGCCGACCAGCACCACTCCGCGTCGGCGCGCCGCTCCGCGCACGCGCCGCGCCGCGTCGTCGCCGACCAGGACGAGCGGTGCCGCCTCCCAGCTGCCGCGCCCCTCGGGCACCCCGTGGTGGACCTCCGGCCTCGCGCCCGCCGCGGCGCACAGGCGCAGCAGGTCGTCGAGGAGTTCGGCGTCCTCCGTGACGATCAATGGTCCGCCCTGCCGCCCGTCGGCGGCGGGCGGCAGGTCGTGTGTGATGGCTCCCACCACGATCTCCAGCCCCCTTCGCTGCTCCTTGCGCGGAGCTCGCAAGGTCCTCTGCGGACCCGCGATTCCCGCTCGTGTGAAGAACCGGCAAGCGGCCTCCATATGAACGGCCGTTACGAACCGGCCAAACGCGTCCGACAAACGGAACCGGCCATGAACTTGCCGCGAGGAACTCGCCGCGAGCGGGACGCGCTGGAATCACGGTGCAGCGATCCAGAAAATCGTGTGGATCTTGGTCGATAACTGTGGACAACTCAGTGGTTGTGAATATCGCCTTCACCCATACCGGTGAGCCGCCTGTGACTTCCACAGAGCAGCCTCACAGATACGCAGAGTGACGAATCATAGGCATGCAGAGGGGGCGGCCACAGCGGAGTCCCGGGGTCGCGCGAAAGAGGGGAAAAACCCATCCGGACATGCGACGACCCCCGCCGGGGGGGAGAGCGGGGGTCGTCCCCACGGCCGACTCGGGGGGGGAGGAGTCGGACCGGGTTAGCACGGTCGCGAACGATCCGTGACTTCCATGGTGTACCCGAGAGCCCTCTCAGGCAAACCCACGCGCCCCACACTAGCCCGAATGGTGGGCGCATATGCTCGGGCTCGTGGAAAACCACTCCTTGCCTCGCACGGCAGCCTTCTTTGACCTGGACAAGACGGTCATTGCGAAGTCGAGCACGCTCACGTTCAGCAAGTCGTTCTACCAAGGCGGGCTGATCAACCGAAGGGCCGTGTTGCGCACCGCATATGCCCAGTTCGTGTTCATGGCGGGCGGCGCGGACCACGATCAGATGGAGCGGATGCGCGCATACCTGTCCGCGCTGTGCCGCGGCTGGAACGTCCAGCAGGTCAAGGAGATCGTCGCCGAGACGCTGCACGACCTGATCGACCCGATCATTTACGACGAGGCCGCCTCCCTCATCGAGGAGCACCACACCGCCGGGCGGGACGTCGTGATCGTCTCCACGTCCGGGGCAGAAGTGGTCGAGCCGATCGGAGAGCTGCTCGGCGCGGACCGAGTGGTGGCCACACGCATGGTCGTCGGCGAGGACGGCTGCTTCACCGGAGAGGTGGAGTACTACGCGTACGGGCCGACGAAAGCCGAGGCGGTCAAGGAGCTGGCCGCGTCCGAGGGGTACGACCTCGCGCGCTGCTACGCCTACAGCGACTCCGCGACCGATGTTCCGATGCTGGAGGCCGTCGGCCATCCCCATGCGGTGAATCCGGACCGTGCGCTGCGACGCGAGGCGCTTGCCCGCTCGTGGCCGATTCTGGACTTCCACCGGCCGGTCCGGCTCAAGCAGCGGCTGCCCGCGCTGTCGGTACCGCCGCGTCCAGCGCTCGTCGCGGCGGCCGCGATAGGAGCGGCGGCGGCCACGGCGGGACTCGTCTGGTACGCGAGCAAGCGGCGCGCGACGGTGGCGTGAGCGCGTCACGCGTGTGCGTGCGGCACATTTACGTCCGATTCAGTGCCATTTGAACCTAAAAGTAAAGAAGTGCAGTCAGGGGTTCCGCTTCCTCTGGACCAGGAGTAGAAAGGGGTTAACGGCCCGCGAGACCAAGGACATCCGAAAGGATCACCTTCAAACGCAACCGAAGGCCCCACGGACCGCGCATGGACATCGAGCACCCACGCGACGTCGACCCGTCGATTACGGGCCAGCCACACCAGGTGACGGGCAGGAGTTCCCGACCTGATGGGCAACATATCGAGGACGCTTGGTAACCCGGTGAGCATGCCAGCGGCGGTACGAAAACTCGTACCGCCGCAACCCTGTCCGAAGACTTACGCCGCGCCGCGCTGAAGCGCCTCGCAGACGGCTGTCGACTCCCTGGCTCCCAGTTCGATCGCCCTTCCGCAGTGGGCGATCCAGGTCGCCATGCCCCGCGGGGTGCCGGAGACATAGCCTTCCAGGGCCGCCAGATAGGCCGCGCGGCCCAGCTCGGCGTGACCGACCTCCGCCGGGCAGACGGATTTGGGGTCGAGGCCGCTGCCGACCAGGACGATGCGCTCGGCCGCGCGTGCGACCAGGCCGTTGTGGGTCCCGAAGGGGCGCAGGGCGAGCAGCTCGCCGTGCACGACGGCAGCCGTCACCAGCGCCGGGGCCGAACCACCCGCGATGATCAGCTGCGAGAGCCCTTCGAGTCGGCCGGCCACCTCGGTCGCGTCGGGCAGGGGCAGCTCGACGAGCGGCTCGTCGACCGGTTCGCCGTCCTGACGGGGCCTGCCGACGGTGTCCCCCTGGTCCGCGGCGGCGACGAGGTGCAGCCGGGCCAGCACCCGGAGGGGCGACTGCCGCCAGATGGACAGCAATTGGCCCGCCTCGGCGGTCAGCCGAAGAGCCGCGCCGACCGTCTGGGCCTCGCCGTCACCGCTGAAGTCGGTGCGCCGGCGCACCTCTTCGAGGGCCCAGTCGGCGCCGGACAGCGCCGCGGAACCACGGGCGCCCCGCAGTGCGGCCTCGGAAGTGATCTCGTTGCTGCGGCGCCGCATGATCCGGTGTCCGTAGACCCGGTCCACTGCCTTGCGGACGGACTCGACGGATTCGGCCACGCCGGGCAGCGAGCCCAGGGCCGCGAGCGGATCGGCGGTCGCGCCTGTCGTACTCATGAGTACGACCCTACGCACCCCGGCGGCCCGCCCCACGAAGGAGTGGTCTTCTTCACGTCACCGGGGCACTGTGCGCAATCATCCCACTACCCTTGGTGAACATGAAAATTGCTTTCGTAGGGAAGGGCGGCAGCGGCAAGACGACCCTGTCCTCCCTCTTCATCCGCCACCTCGCGGCCTCGGGATCGCCGGTCGTCGCGGTGGACGCCGACATCAACCAGCACTTGGGGCCCGCCCTCGGCCTCGACGAGGCGGTGGCCGCCGGGCTGCCCGCCATGGGCCCGCGGCTGCAGCTGATCAAGGACTACCTGCGCGGCTCCAATCCGCGGATCACGTCCGCGGAGACGATGATCAAGACGACCCCGCCCGGTGAGGGGTCCCGACTGCTGCGGGTGCGCGAGAACAATCCGGTGTACGACGCCTGTGCGCGGCCGGTGGAACTCGACGGCGGCGCCGTCCGTTTGATGGTCACCGGCCCGTTCAGCGAGGCCGATTTGGGAGTGGCCTGCTACCACTCCAAGACCGGTGCAGTGGAGCTCTGCCTGAACCATCTCGTCGACGGCCAGAGCGAGTACGTCGTCGTCGACATGACGGCGGGCTCCGACTCCTTCGCGTCCGGCATGTTCACCCGCTTCGACATCACGTTCCTCGTCGCCGAGCCGACCCGGAAGGGGGTCTCCGTCTATCGGCAGTACAAGGAGTACGCCCGCGACTTCGGAGTCATCCTGAAGGTCGTCGGCAACAAGGTGCAGGGCCAGGACGACATCGACTTCCTCCGTGCCGAGGTCGGTGACGACCTCCTGGTCACAGTCGGGCACTCGGACTGGGTGCGCGCCATGGAGAAGGGCCGCCCACCTCGGTTCGAGCTCCTGGAGGACGCCAACCGCCGCTCCCTGCGCACCTTGCAGACCGCCGCCGACGCCACGTACGAGCTGCGGGACTGGGAGCGCTACACGCGCCAGATGGTGCACTTCCACCTGAAGAACGCGGGCAGTTGGGGCAACGAGAGGACCGGGGCCGACCTGGCGGCGCAGGTCGACCCCGGTTTCGTACTGGGAGAGGGACTGGTGGCTACGGCTTGAGGGCCGGCGCCCCGGGGATGCCCTTCGGGACCGGGGCGGGGCGGCCCGACAGGAAGGACGCCCAGCCCTGCTTCGGGGCCTCTCCGACGGTGAGGCCGCGCAGCCTGTCCAGCGTGGTCGGGTCCTGGGCGTCGAGCCAGTCGGCGAGTTGCCGGAAGGAGACGCAGCGGACGTCGGGCTTGTTGCAGACGTTCTCCACGACCTGGTCGATGGCACGCATGTAGGTGCCGCCGTTCCAGGACTCGAAGTGGTTGCCGATGATCAGCGGCGCGCGGTTGCCGTCGTAGGCGCGGTCGAAGCCCTTGAGCAGGCCGTCACGCATCTGGTTGCCCCAGTACTCCTGCTTGCTGGGGTCGCCCTGGGTCTGCGTGCCCGACTGGTTGACCATGAAGTTGTAGTCCATGGTGAGCTGCTCGTAGGTGTGCCCGGGAAAGGGGACCAACTGCATCGACAGATCCCACAGGCCGTTCTTCTTCTTGGGCCAGAGCTGGTTGTTGACGCCGCTGGTGTCATAGCGGAAGCCCAGCTGCCGGGCCGCCTTCATGAAGTTCTTCTGGCCCTCCAGGCAGGGCGTACGGGCGCCGATGAGCTCCTTGTCGTAGTCGAAGGGCAGCGGAGCCGCGTTCTTCATGCCCGCGTTGGTCTTCCAGGACTTCACGAACGCCTTCGCCTGGGCGATCTCGCTCTTCCACTCCGCGACCGACCACTCGCCGACACCGCCTCCCGCACCACAGAAGTGGCCGTTGAAGTGCGTGCCGATCTCGTTGCCCTCCAGCCACGCACCACGTAGCTGCTCGACGGTGTCCTTGATGCCCTTCTCGTCGTTGAAGCCGATCTCCGAGCTGCCCGGCGAGTGCTCCGGCGGCTTGTACAGCTCGCGCTTGTCCTCCGGCAGCAGGTACACACCGCTCAGAAAGTACGTCATCGTCGCCCCGTTGTCCTTGGCGACCTTGCGGAAGTGCGAGAAGAGCTTCTGGCTGTCCTCGCCGGCGCCGTCCCACGAGAAGACCACGAACTGCGGGGGCTTCTGACCGGGCTTCAGCCGCTCGGGCTTGGGCAGATGCGGCTGCGCTCCGGTGTACGCGGTGGAGCCGTCGCCGATCAGGCGGACCACGCTCTGGGGCGCCGGGGCCCCCGCGGCCTCGTTCGCGCCGTGCGCGCCTTCCTTGGAACCGGTGGTGCCGGTGGCGCAACCGGCGAGCGCCGTGGCGCAGGCCGCGGCGACTGCTACGCCCGCGGCGATCCTCTGGGTGGCGGCCATTTCCGCCCACCTTCTTCCTTCTGTCAGAGCAACGCCGCTTCGGGCGTTCTAGGGTGTTGTCCGGCTAAATGCCGACAGCGTCGTCAAGGTCGCACGAGGCCGAGACCGAATAAATACGACAAGCCGATAAAAAGCTCGGTTCACCCACGAGGGTGAATAAATGCCCCATTTGCTACTAAAGTCCGCATGAGAGCTTTACTCTGGATTACGATCTATTTACCGAGCGTTGAAAGTCCCGCCACTGCACGCCGTGACCCACGGCCGCGATCTGCCCCCGTCCTCCCTGGACGGGGATCACCTGTTCCGCGACCGCGCTGCCCCGGAGGAGACGGGAATGTCTGCCTGCGTCCCCACCCGCGCCGCCGACTCGACTCGGCCCAGGCGCATCCACCAACCCCACAGCCCCCCGCCGACCCCGCCCCGCCGATTCCGCATCGCGGGCGCCGATCTGTCGGCCTCGATCGCGGTCTTCCTGATCGCCCTGCCCCTGTCCCTCGGCATCGCCCTCGCCACCGGCGCGCCGCTCCAGTCGGGGCTCGTCGCCGCCGCCGTGGGCGGACTCGTCGCCGCGCGGCTCGGCGGCTCACCGCTCCAGGTGAGCGGGCCCGCCGCCGGGCTCACGGTCGTCACCGCCGAGCTCATCCACCGCTACGGATGGCGTACGACCTGCGCCATCACCGTCCTCGCCGGAGTCGCCCAGCTGGGCCTTGGGTGCCTGCGCGTGGCCCGCACGGCGCTCGCCGTCAGCCCCGCGATCGTGCACGGCATGCTGGCGGGCATCGGTGTGACCATCGCCGTCGCCCAGCTGCACATCGTGCTCGGCGGCACCCCGCAGAGCTCCGTGCTCGACAACCTGCGCGCGCTACCCGCCCAGTTGGCGCGCGTTCACCCCGCGGCGGTCTCGATGAGCGCGCTGACACTGACGCTCCTCTTCGCCTGGCCACGGATTCCCGGACGGGTCGGGAACGCCCTGCGCACCGTGCCGGCCGCGCTGGTCGCCGTCGCGGGGGCCACCCTGACCGCCTCACTCACCGGGCTGGTCCTGCCCAAGGTCGACCTGCCGTCCTGGAGCAGCCACGCGCTGGCCGGGCTGCCCGAGGGGCCGGTGCTCGGGATCGCCGCCGCCGTCCTCACCGTCACGCTGGTGTGCAGTGTGCAGTCGCTGCTCGGCGCCGTGGCCGTGGACAAGCTGGTGGCGGGACGACCCGCGCAGCAAGCCCGGGTGGGTCGCTCCGACCTGAACCGGGAGTTGCTCGGTCAGGGCGCCGCCAATGTCGTCTCCGGCGCGCTCGGTGGGCTGCCCGTCGCCGGGGTCGCCGTGCGCAGTTCGGCGAATGTGCAAGCCGGTGCCGTGAGCCGGAACTCCACGATGTTGCACGGCGTTTTCGTAGTAGTTGCCGCGCTGCTGATGGTCCCGATCCTGGAGCTGATCCCCCTCGCATCGCTCGCCGCCCTGGTGATGGCCGTCGGCATCCAGATGGTGTCCCTCCACCACATCCGCACGGTCACCCGCCACCGCGAAGTGCTGGTGTACGTCGTCACCACGCTCGGCGTCGTGTGCCTCGGTGTTCTCGAGGGCGTGGCGCTGGGGGTCTCCGTGGCCGTCGCCGTCGCCCTGCACCGCCTCGCCCGCACCCGCATCACGCATGACGAGAGAGGAGGAGTCCATCACGTACGAGTACGAGGGCAGTTGACGTTCCTCGCGGTGCCCCGGCTCAGCCGCGCCCTGCACCTGGTACCCCAAGAAGCGCATGTGGTCCTGGAGTTGGACGGATCGTTCATGGACCACGCGGCATACGAGTCCCTGCAGGACTGGCAGAACGCGCATGTCGCGGGAGGCGGCACGGTCGAATTGACCGGGCGGACCGGCACTCGGATCGCCGAGCCCGCAGGCCCCTCCCACTGCCGCTGCCGCCCCTGGACGCCATGGCGCAACCACCACTGCGAACCCTCCTCCGGTCCGCAGCCCGCATCCGCCGGCGACCGGTCGGGTGGGGCGGGCCCAGCAGACGGGCCGGAGGGGCCGGACGGTGCGTCCGGTGCCACCGGGCGCGATGGCCGGAGCGGGCAGAGCGGGAGTCAGCTGGCGCGCGGGATCAGCGCGTTCCAGCGCAACACCGCGCCCCTGGTGCGGGGTGAGCTGGCACGGCTGGCGCGGGAAGGGCAGCGACCGTCGCAGCTGTTCCTGACCTGTGCCGACTCTCGGCTTGTCACGTCGATGATCACCTCCAGTGGTCCGGGCGACCTGTTCGTCGTACGCAACGTGGGCAACCTCGTGCCGAGACCCGGGGAGGAGAGCGGGGACGATTCGGTGGCCGCGGCGATCGAGTACGCGGTGGACGTACTGCATGTGCGATCCATCACGGTGTGCGGGCACTCCGGGTGCGGGGCCATGCAGGCCCTGTTGAACGCGGAGCCCGGTGGGGCTCAGACCCCACTCAAACGTTGGCTGCGGCACGGGCTGCCGAGTCTGGAGCGGGTGGCCGCCAAGAACCGCCCCTGGGCCCGGCTGGCCGGGCGGGCGCCGGCCGACGCGGTGGAGCAGCTGTGCCTGACCAACGTGGTGCAGCAGTTGGACCATCTGCGGGCGCACGAGTCCGTGGCTCGGGCCCTGCGGGAGGGTGCGCTCGAGCTGCACGGGATGTACTTCCACGTCGGGGAGGCGCAGGCGTATCTGCTGGTCGAACGCGACGACGGCGAGCTGTTCGATCATGTGGGGGCGGCGGAGGATCTGCGGCACCCCGCCTGACCTCGCCACCCGTGTGACCTCGGCGTGGTGCGCGGCGCCGGCTGGTGGGGCGCGCACCACGCCGTGCGTATGGATGCGGCGGGTATATAGGCGCGGGACGCCCTTACGTGGGCCGGATGTGCGGACCGGGCGTGAGGGCCGGGCGTCGTGAGGGCCGGGCGTGGGGGCCGGGCGTGGGGGCCGCGACACGCCCGGACGTCGCATGTGTCACGGCGTCCACGTGGGGGGCGGTCGCGGGAATGGTTGGCGGGTGAACCCGTATGCCTGTCCGTACGTGGCTCGGAGTGCGTACCCCATGCGTGCCTGGTGCGTGCTTCTGAAGGGACCTCAGCTTCTCGATAGGTCTAAACCAATTTGAGATCGGCCCTTGTCATCGAGGCCCCCGGTCTGATGAGCTGTGGCCTGGGACACAACGGACACCCTGGGAAAGGGAGATGTCGTGAGCAACGAAAGCCTGGCCAACCTGCTGAAGGAAGAGCGCAGGTTCGCGCCGCCCGCCGACCTGGCGGCGAACGCCAATGTCACCGCGGAGGCGTATGAGCAGGCCAAGGCTGACAGGCTCGGCTTCTGGGCCGAGCAGGCCCGCCGGCTGACCTGGGCCACCGAGCCGACCGAAACGCTGGACTGGTCGAACCCTCCGTTCGCGAAGTGGTTCGCCGACGGGAAGCTGAACGTCGCGTACAACTGCGTCGACCGGCATGTAGAGGCCGGGAACGGCGACCGGGTCGCCATCCACTTCGAGGGCGAGCCGGGTGACAGCCGGGCGATCACCTACGCCGAGCTCAAGGACGAGGTGAGCAAGGCCGCCAACGCACTGATCGAGCTGGGCGTCGGGAAGGGCGACCGGGTCGCCGTCTATCTGCCGATGATCCCCGAGGCCGTCGTCGCGATGCTGGCGTGTGCACGGATCGGCGCGGCGCATTCGGTCGTCTTCGGCGGATTCTCCGCGGACGCGATCGCCACGCGCATCCAGGACGCGGACGCCAAGCTGGTCATCACCTCCGACGGCGGTTACCGACGCGGCAAGCCGTCCGCGCTCAAGCCGGCCGTCGACGACGCGGTGAGCCGGGTCGACGGGGTCGACAAGGTGCTGGTGGTGCGGCGCACCGGGCAGGAGGTCGACTGGACCGAGGGCCGCGACGTGTGGTGGCACGAGATCGTCGAGCGGCAGTCGGCCGAGCACACTCCGGAGGCGTTCGACGCCGAGCAGCCGCTGTTCATCCTCTACACCTCCGGGACCACGGGGAAGCCGAAGGGCATCCTGCACACCTCGGGCGGGTACCTCACGCAGGCCTCGTACACCCACCACGCCGTCTTCGACCTCAAGCCGGAGACCGACGTGTACTGGTGCACGGCCGACATCGGCTGGGTCACCGGGCACTCGTACATCACGTACGGGCCGCTTTCGAACGGTGCGACGCAGGTGATGTACGAGGGGACGCCGGACACGCCGCACCAGGGGCGGTTCTGGGAGATCGTGCAGAAGTACGGGGTGACGATTCTCTACACGGCGCCCACCGCTATCCGTACGTTCATGAAGTGGGGGGACGACATCCCCGCGAAGTTCGATCTCAGCAGCCTGCGGGTGCTGGGGTCCGTGGGTGAGCCGATCAACCCCGAGGCGTGGGTCTGGTACCGCAAGCACATCGGCGGCGACCGGACGCCCATCGTGGACACGTGGTGGCAGACCGAGACCGGCGCGATGATGATCTCGCCGCTGCCGGGGGTCACCGAGACCAAGCCGGGGTCGGCGCAGCGGCCGTTGCCGGGGATCTCGGCGACCGTGGTCGACGACGAGGCGCGGGAGGTTCCCAACGGGGGTGGCGGGTACCTGGTGCTCACCGAGCCGTGGCCCTCGATGCTGCGCACGATCTGGGGCGACGACCAGCGGTTCCTCGACACGTACTGGTCGCGGTTCGAGGGGAAGTACTTCGCCGGGGACGGGGCGAAGAAGGACGAGGACGGGGACATCTGGCTCCTCGGGCGGGTCGACGACGTGATGCTCGTGTCCGGGCACAACATCTCGACGACCGAGGTCGAGTCGGCGCTCGTCTCGCATCCCTCGGTCGCCGAGGCGGCGGTGGTCGGTGCGGCGGACGAGACGACGGGACAGGCGATTGTCGCGTTCGTGATTCTGCGGGGGACCGCTTCCGCGGAGGATGCCGGGCTGGTGTCGGATCTGCGGAATCACGTAGGGGCGACGCTGGGGCCGATCGCCAAACCGAAGCGGGTGTTGCCGGTGGCCGAGCTTCCCAAGACTCGGTCCGGGAAGATCATGCGGCGGTTGTTGCGTGACGTGGCGGAGAACCGGGAGCTGGGGGATGTCACGACGTTGACGGACTCCACGGTGATGGATCTCATCCAGGCGAAGCTGCCGGCGGCGCCGAGCGAGGACTGAGGGTTTCCCCCACCCACCCGCCCCTTTTGGGTGTGGGGGCACCATGTGCCCCCACACCCCCAACCTCGCGGGGCTCCGCTCCACGGCACCCCCACCATCGCTGAACCCGCGCGCGCACCCGACGCGGGGCCACACACCCGCACCCCCGGCGGCGTGACACTCGCCCCGTCACTCCTAACGTTGAGGGACTTCCGCCCTCACCCCACGCAGGGCTCCGCCCCTGCCCCCGGCGGGTACCCCATCCCGCTGACCACCCCGGGCTTGCGCGACCCCGCCGGGGCCTGGCGTCGGGCGGTACAGCCCGGGCCCCGGCCGTGTTCGCTGCGGCTGCGAGGCGTGCAGCGCTGTGGCGCGGCCCTGTGGCAGCACGCTGGGGGTCTCCTCCTGGGGTCGTGCTGGGCCTGGGAGCTCGTGAGGTCTCCGCCGAGTCGGGCTATCACCGCTCCGGCCTCCCCGCCCCTCTGGGCCTCGCACGTCCATTACCCGGCCGTGGGCTCGCTCCCTGTACGCCGTGTCCCGGGCGGGCTCTCACAGGTCCGTGCGGCATGACCGTGGGCCATCATGTCCAGCCCCCGTTGTGTCCAGCCTTCGTTGGTGCCGAGGCACGCCCCGCACGTCCACGCGGGCGCCCATCCCCCTTGCACGCCATATGTTCGCAATGCGAAATATCTCGCTGTAATGGCAAGGTAAAGTAGTGACCTCAGGGTGTGCCGGGAAGTCTGGTCGGCGGTGTCGTCAGCGATCCCGTGTGGCGGCCGTCAGCAAGCAGCCGTAACGACCCGGAGGTCCCGCCGTGGCCACGCCCAGTGCCAACAACCGCAAGCTCCTCGGGCGCCTCTCCCTGCCCGAGCGGAACTTCGTCGCGGAGGCGTTGCGGACCGAGACCGTCGGTGGGGTGCTGCTGCTCGTCGCGGCGGTTGCCGCGCTGGTGTGGGCCAACACGCCAGCGCGGGACAGTTACGCCGCCGTCAGCCACTTCCATCTCGGGCCCTCCGCGCTCGGGCTGAACCTGTCCGTTCAGCACTGGGCGGCGGACGGACTTCTGGCCGTGTTCTTCTTCGTCGCCGGTATCGAACTCAAGCGCGAGCTGGTGGCGGGGGATCTGCGCGATCCGAAGGCCGCGATACTGCCCGTCGTCGCGGCCGTGTGCGGAATGGCCGTGCCCGCACTGGCCTACACCCTCACCAATGTGATCGGGGGCGGATCCCTCGGTGGGTGGGCCGTACCCACCGCCACCGACATCGCCTTCGCCCTCGCCGTACTCGCCGTGATCGGCACCTCCCTGCCGTCCTCCCTGCGCGCCTTCCTGCTCACCCTCGCCGTCGTAGACGACCTGTTCGCGATTCTCATCATCGCGATCTTCTTCACCGACCACATCGACTTCGGCGCGCTGGGCGGGGCCGTCGTCGGGCTCGGCGTGTTCTGGGTACTGCTGCGCAAGGGCGTACGCGGGTGGTACGTGTATGTGCCGCTCGCGCTCGTCATCTGGGGGCTGATGTACAACAGCGGCGTCCACGCCACCATCTCCGGCGTCGCGATGGGGCTGATGCTGCGCTGCCACCGGCAGGAGGGCGAGGAGCACTCACCCGGGGAGCACATCGAGCATCTCGTCCGGCCCCTTTCCGCCGGGCTCGCCGTGCCGCTGTTCGCGCTCTTCAGCGCCGGGGTCGTCGTCTCCGGCGGGGCGATCGGTGACGTGTTCACCCGGCCCGAGACGCTCGGTGTCGTGCTGGGGCTCGTCGTCGGGAAGGCCGTGGGCATTTTCGGGGGGACCTGGCTGGCGGCCCGGTTCACCAGGGCCTCGCTCAGTGAGGATCTCGTCTGGCCCGACGTCTTCGCCGTCGCCTCCCTCGCCGGAATCGGCTTCACCGTCTCGCTCCTCATCGGCGAACTCGCCTTCAAGAACGAGCCGGTACTCACCGACGAGGTCAAGGCCGCCGTACTGATCGGCTCGCTCATAGCCGCCGTACTCGCCACGACGCTGCTGAAGGTACGCAACGCCAAGTACCGTGCGCTGTACGAGGCCGAGGAGCTCGACGAGGACAGCGACGGCATCCCCGACATCTACGAGCAGAACAACCCGGCGTACCACCTACGGATGGCCGAGATCCACGAACGGAAGGCCGCCGAGCACCGAAGGCTTGCCGAAGTGGCGGGCGGGGCAAGCGAGGAGAACGACGGTCCGGCATGATCTGAGCAGAACCGGATGGTCAGAACCGGACAGTCAGGACCGGACAGTCAGGACCGGACGGTCGGCAGTGGACGGTACGGACGCTGGAGCAGCCAGGGCCGTGCCGGCACCGTTGGCAGCCAGACCGTAGAGATCAGCCCGTACAGATCAGGCACATACAGAAGAGGGAGTCCGCGATGAGCGCACCCGACGGCAGCCCGGTCGGCGCCGAACGCAGCATCGGCCAGTTGTTCGCCTCGGCGACGACCGAGATGTCCGCACTGGTGCACGACGAGATCGCGCTGGCGAAGGCGCAGCTCAAGCAGGACGTCAAGCGCGGCGCGGTCAGCGGTGGCGCGTTCTCCGCGGCCGGAGCGGTGCTGATCTTCTCCCTCCCGATGCTGAACTTCGCCCTGGCGTACGGCATCCGGACCTGGAGCCACTGGAATCTCGCGATCTGCTTCGTCCTGTCGTTCGCCGCGAACGTCCTGGTCGCCGCCGTCCTCGCGCTGATCGGTCTGACCTTCGCAAAGAAGGCGACGAAGGGCAAGGGACCGCAAAGGGTCGCCGCCTCGGTCAAGGAGACCGCAGGTGTGCTCCAGAACGCCAAACCGCATCCCCGGACCGTCCCTGTAAGTGACGCGGTCGAGGTTGTGGCACGCTCGACGTCATGACGGACCCCGCCACCCCTTCGGCGCAACCCACCTCAGTCGTGCGGCTCGACGTCCCCGGCGGGAGAGAAGTGACCCACCGGGACGTCGCCGCCAACGGCGCGCGCTTCCACATCGCCGAGATGGGCGACGGGCCGCTCGTCCTGCTGCTGCACGGCTTCCCGCAGTTCTGGTGGACCTGGCGCCGGCAGATGGTGGCGCTCGCGGACGCGGGCTTCCGGGCCGTGGCCATGGATCTGCGCGGCGTCGGCGGCAGCGACCGCACGCCGCGCGGTTACGACCCCGCCAACCTCGCGCTCGACATCACCGGGGTCGTACGGTCCCTCGGGGAGCCCGACGCCGCGCTGGTCGGACACGACCTGGGCGGCTATCTGGCGTGGACGGCGGCCGTGATGCGCCCCAAGCTCGTCCGCCGGCTCGCCGTGTCGTCCATGCCGCATCCGCGCCGCTGGCGCTCGGCCATGCTCTCCGACGTCAAGCAGTCGGCCGCGGGTTCGTACATCTGGGGGTTCCAGCGGCCCTGGATCCCGGAACGCCAACTCGTCGCCGACGAAGGCGCCCTGGTGGGTCGTCTGGTGCGGGACTGGTCGGGGCCGCGACAGCCGGACGACGAGGCCGTGGAGACATACCGTCGCGCCATGTGCATCCCGTCGACGGCGCATTGTTCGATCGAGCCCTATCGGTGGATGGTCCGTTCGATGGCACGACCGGACGGGATCCAGTTCAACCGGCGCATGAAGCGGCCGGTTCGGGTGCCGACGCTGCATCTGCACGGATCGCTCGATCCGGTGATGCGGACGCGGAGCGCGGCCGGTTCCGGGGAGTACGTCGAAGCGCCGTACCGTTGGCGGCTGTTCGACGGTCTCGGACACTTCCCCCACGAAGAGGACCCCGTGGCGTTTTCGACCGAATTGGTCAACTGGCTGAAGGATCCCGAGCCCGACCGGTGACCCGTCGGTGACTGTCCGATTGCGGCCCGTGGCCCGCCCGGTATGCGGACGGGAACGCCTGTCCTACGAACAGCCAAATGCCTCGCGCATAGGCCAATTGGGGGGCTCGGGCGCGGTTATCGACCTTGGGGCAGGGGCACACGTCGGGGTATGGGCTGGACGCACGACTACAGTGACGCACCACGCAACCGCCGCTCGGCGACGGGCCTGAGCTCCCATCAGAGGGGCACCCCGCAGTTGCCGGGCGCGGACCCCCAAGTGGGGATCCCGCGCATTTTGCGCCGCCGGGCCCGCTGGGTTTCGGTACGGCTGCGTCACCCACGAGGCTGAGCCCCCGCGCACCGCCGCCCGTCACCCTTCGCTCTCAGAGCGCGCAGCTGTCGCTGTCCACCTGCTGATCGGCCGTACGGCCCTTGGTGGCGTCCGGCTGGACCTCGTCCGCGGTGAGCGCGTACCCGGTGTTGGCGTCGTCGAGGGACTTCGCGAAGACCACTCCGTACACCTTGCCGTCGGGCGTGAGCAGCGGGCCGCCGGAGTTGCCCTGGCGCACGGTCGCGTAGAGCGAGTAGACGTCGCGGCGCACGGTTCCGCGGTGGTAGATGTCCGGGCCGTTGGCCGTGATGCGGCCACGCACGCGCGCGGGCTGGACGTTGTACGCGCCGTTCTGCGGGAAGCCGGCGACGATCGCGTTGTTGCCGCTGGTCGCGTCCTTGCCCGTGAACTGGAGGGCGGGCGCGCGCAGGTTCGGTACGTCGAGAACGGCGATGTCGCGCTCCCAGTCGTACAGGACGACCTTGGCGTCGTACTTCCTGCCCTCGCCGCCGATCTGGACGGTGGGCTCGTCGACCCCGCCGACCACGTGCGCGTTGGTCATCACGCGGCGGTCGCCGAAGACGAAGCCGCTGCCCTCGAGGACCTTGCCGCAGCTCTGCGCGGTACCCATCACCTTGACGATGGACTTCTGGGCGCGGGTGGCGACGGGGCTGTTCGCGAGCGCCGGGTCGGGGGGCCGGACGTCGGTGATGGGTTCGTTGGCGAACGGGCTGAAGACCTGCGGGAAGCCGTTCTGCGCGAGGACCGAGGAGAAGTCGGCGAACCAGGTGTCGGCCTGGGAGGGCAGGGCGCTGGAGACGCTGTGGAGCACCTTGGAGCCGCGGACCTCCTTGCCGAGCGTCGGCAGCGTCGTGCCCGCGAGGGCCGAGCCGATCAGCCAGGCGACCAGGAGCATCGCGACGACGTTGACGAGGGCGCCGCCGGTCGCGTCCAGGGCGCGGGCCGGGGACCAGGTGATGTACCGGCGCAGTTTGTTGCCGAGGTGGGTGGTGAGGGCCTGGCCGACGGAGGCGCAGACGATCACGACGATCACAGCGACCACGGCGGCGGTCGTACTCACCTTGGTGTCGTCGGTCAGGGCACCCCAGACGACGGGGAGCAGATAGACGGCGACGAGGCCGCCGCCCAGGAACCCGATCACCGACAGGATGCCGACGACGAAGCCCTGGCGGTAGCCCACGATCGCGAACCACACGGCGGCGACCAGCAACAGGATGTCCAGCACGTTCACGGGGGCCACCCTGTCATGCGCGCCAGTCGAGCGGGACCTGCTTCTCGCGGTCCCAGGGCAGCTCCCAGCCCGCGTAGTGCAGCAGACGGTCGATGATCCCCGCGGTGAAGCCCCAGACCAGGGCCGATTCGACCAGGAATGCCGGACCTCGGTGACCGCTGGGGTGCACGGTCGTCGCACGGTGGACGGGGTTCGTGAGATCCGCCACGGGGACCGTGAAGACCCGGGCCGTCTCGGCCGGATCGACCACGCCGACCGGGGTCGGCTCGCGCCACCAGCCCAGGACCGGGGTGACCACGAAACCGCTCACCGGGATGTAGAGCTTCGGCAGCACGCCGAAGAGCTGGACGCCGCTCGGGTCCAGCCCGGTCTCCTCCTCCGCCTCCCTCAGCGCGGCCCGCAGCGGCCCGTCGGCCTTCGGGTCGCCGTCCTGCGGGTCGAGGGCGCCGCCGGGGAAGGAGGGCTGCCCCGCGTGCGAGCGCAGGGAGCTGGCACGCTCCATCAGCAGCAGCTCGGGGCCGCGGGCGCCCTCGCCGAAGAGGATGAGAACGGCGGACTGCCGCCCCGCGCCGTTCGACGGCGGCAGGAAGCGGCTCAGCTGGAGCGGCTCCACGGTCTCGACGGCGTGCACCACCGGGTCGAGCCAGGCGGGCAGGCCGTCCTTGGTCACCACGACCTGGCCGTTGTGCGAGTCGGGACCGTGTGTGCGGTGGTGCGCGCCGGGTCCGTCGTACGTGCGGTGGGTGCCCGTCTCGTTCCGCGTGCCGTGTGTGCCCGTCTCGTCTTGCGTGCCGCGCGTACCCGTCTCGTTCCGTGTGCGGTCTGTGTCCGGCTCGTCGTGCCTGCTGTGCGTGTTGCTCGCGTGCGTCATCGCCACCCCCGTTCTGTTCTGCCCAACGCCGGGCGGCGCCGTGTTCGTTCCGTCATCCGGCGCCCAGTGGGGGTGCCGGGATGCCGCCCGCGTCCAGGTAGGACTGCGGCGGGTTGAGGCGTTGGCCGGGGAAGCCGCCCTTCTCGTACTTCAGGAGCTTGCGCGCCTTCTCCGGGTCCGTCTCGCCCTCCCCGTACGCGGGGCAGAGCGGGGCGATGGGGCAGGCGCCGCACGCGGGCTTGCGGGCGTGGCAGATGCGACGGCCGTGGAAGATCACGTGGTGCGAGAGCATCGTCCACTCGCTCTTCGGGAAGAGCGCGCCGACGACGGCCTCCACCTTGTCCGGGTCGGTCTCGTCGGTCCACTGCCAGCGACGCACGAGTCGGCCGAAGTGGGTGTCCACGGTGATGCCGGGGCGCCCGAAGGCGTTGCCGAGGACCACGAAGGCGGTCTTGCGGCCTACGCCAGGGAGCTTGACGAGGTCTTCGAGGCGGCCGGGGACCTCGCCCCCGAAGTCCTCCGCCAAGGCCTTGGAGAGCCCTATCACCGACTTGGTCTTGGCCCGGAAGAAACCGGTCGGACGGAGGATCTCCTCGACCTCCTCCGGATTCGCCGCGGCGAGGTCCTCGGGCGTGGGGTACTTGGCGAAGAGCGCCGGAGTCGTCTGGTTCACCCGCAGGTCGGTCGTCTGGGCCGACAGGACCGTGGCGATCACCAACTGGAAGGGGTTCTCGAAGTCCAGCTCCGGGTGGGCGTACGGGTACACCTCGGCGAGCTCGCGGTTGATGCGGCGGGCGCGGCGCACGAGAGCGGCCTGGGACTCGACGAACGCCTTCTTGGGGGCGGCTTGGGCGGGGGGCGCCTTCTTGGCCACAGCCTTGGCAGGCGCCGCCTTCTTGGAGGCGGCCTTCTTGGCCGGTGCCGCCTTCTTGGAGGCAGTCGCCTTCTTGGAGGCGCTCGCCCCCTTCTCGGACGTGGCTGTCGCCTTGCTGGACGTGGTCGCCGCCTTCTCGATCGTGGCCGTCGCCTTCTTGGCCACGCCTGTCGTCTTCCCGGTCGTGGCTGTCGCCTTTTTGGCAGACTTCTTCGCGGCCTTCTTCGCGACCGGCTTCACCGGCGTCGAATTTGTCGCTTTTGTCGTTTTCATACTTCCGGCGGGACTCTGTTCGCCCACAGCGGAATCGCGACGTACAACCACCCGCCCAGCCCCCTTGGCCTGTGCTCTCACCGGCGTTTTGGACACCCGGCCAGCCTAAAGCCCCCCACCGACATCCGCCCCGGACCCAGAAGATCAGCCCCCAATTGGCCCCCTGCCGCACTGCCCGGCGCGCCAGTGCGGCAGACTTGTGACTGATCACACTGTTTGGACCGTCCAGCAAGATGGGGAACACGGTCCCCTGGTATCACGGGGGAACAAGATCCCCTGAGCAGGTCGACAAGGAGAGAACTCGTGGACGACGTTCTGCGGCGCGCCCCGCTCTTCGCGGCGCTCGATGACGAGCAGGCCGCGGAGCTCCGCGCCTCCATGAGTGAGGTGACCCTCGCACGCGGCGACGCTCTCTTCCACGAGGGCGACCCCGGGGACCGCCTCTACGTGGTCACCGAGGGCAAGGTGAAGCTTCACCGCACCTCACCCGACGGCCGCGAGAACATGCTGGCCGTCCTGGGCCCCGGTGAGCTCATCGGCGAGCTGTCGCTGTTCGACCCGGGCCCGCGCACGGCGACCGCCACCGCGCTGACCGAGGTCAAGCTGCTCGGCCTCGGCCACGGCGACCTCCAGCCCTGGCTGAACGCGCGGCCCGAGGTGGCCGCCGCGCTGCTGCGCGCCGTCGCCCGGCGCCTGCGCAAGACCAACGACCAGATGTCCGACCTGGTCTTCTCGGACGTGCCCGGCCGCGTGGCCCGCGCGCTCCTGGACCTCTCCCGCCGCTTCGGCGTGCAGTCGGAGGAGGGCATCCACGTCGTGCACGACCTGACGCAGGAGGAGCTGGCCCAGTTGGTCGGCGCGTCCCGCGAGACGGTCAACAAGGCGCTCGCCGACTTCGCGGGCCGCGGCTGGCTCCGCCTGGAGGCCCGCGCGGTCATCCTGCTGGACGTGGAGCGACTCGCGAAGCGCTCGCGCTGACCACACCGCGCGCCGGCTTTCGACGCACCTGAAGGGCCCCGCTGCACAGCGGGGCCCTTCTCGTATCGCCAGTTCCCGTGTCGTCGGTTCCCGTGTCGCCAGGGCGCCCACCAGCCGCCCGGACGCCCGAACGTCTAGATGAGGCCGTGTTCCCGGAGGTAGTCCATCTGCGCCCGGACCGACAGCTCCGCCGCAGGCCACAGTGAGCGGTCCACGTCCGCGTACACGTGCGCGACGACCTCGGCCGGCGACCGGTAGCCGTTCTCGACCGCCGTCTCGACCTGGGCCAGGCGGTGAGCGCGGTGGGCGAGGTAGAACTCGACGGCGCCCTGGGCGTCCTCCAGGACGGGCCCGTGCCCCGGCAGCACGGTGTGCACGCCGTCGTCCACGGTGAGGGACCTGAGCCGCCGCAGCGAGTCGAGATAGTCGCCCAGACGGCCGTCGGGGTGGGCCACGACGGTCGTACCGCGGCCGAGGATGGTGTCACCCGTCAGAACGGCCCGATCGGCCGGGAGATGGAAGCACAGCGAGTCGGCGGTGTGGCCCGGAGTCGGTACGACACGCAGTTCGAGGCCGCCCACGGTGATGACGTCCCCGTGCGCCAGTCCCTCGTCCCCGAGCCGCAGCGCCGGATCCAGCGCCCGCACCTTCGTGTCCGTCAGTTCTGCGAACCGCCCGGCGCCCTCGGCGTGATCGGGGTGCCCGTGCGTCAGCAGGGTCAGCGCCACCCGCTTCCCCGCCTTCTCTGCGGTGTCCACGACATTGCGCAGATGTACGTCGTCCAGGGGCCCGGGGTCGATCACCACCGCCAGGTCGGAGTCCGGCTCGGAGACGATCCAGGTGTTGGTGCCGTCCAGGGTCATCGCGGACGCGTTGGGCGCGAGCACATTGACGGCACGCGAGGTGGCGGAGCCGGAAAGGACCCCGCCTCGCGGCTGGCCGGGGAGGGCTGCGGCGTCGGTCATGCGGAGGCTCCACCGGTCGGGATGTGCTTGGTGAACTCGTCGTGGCCCGGCCAGGCGAGGACCACTTCGCCGTTCTCCAGGCGGGCCTTGGCCAGGACGGGGGTCAGATCACGGGCGGGCGCGGCGGCGAGGACGTCGGCGGCGCTGTCGTACGGAATGAGCTGGCGCAGGGTCGCGACGGTGGGCGGCATCATCAGGAGCTCGCCCTTGTCGTACCCGTCCGCCGCGTCCGCCGGGCGGATCCAGACCGTGCGGTCGGCCTCCGTGGAGGCGTTGCGGGTGCGCTGGCCCTCCGGGAGGGCGGCCACGAAGAACCAGGTGTCGTAGCGGCGGGTTTCGAACTCCGGTGTGATCCAGCGGGTCCAGACGCCCAGGAGGTCGGACCTGAGCACGAGTCCGCGGCGGTCGAGGAACTCGGCGAAGGAGAGGTCGCGGGCGACCAGGGCCGCGCGGTCCGCCTCCCAGTCCTCGCCGGTGGTGTCGCCGACCACGGTGTCCGGCGTGGGTCCGGCCAGCAGCACGCCGGCCTCCTCGTACGTCTCGCGAACCGCCGCGCAGACGACGGCCTGGGCGGACGTGTCGTCGGTGCCGAGCCTTTTCGCCCACCACGCGCGTGTGGGGCCCGCCCAGCGGATCTGGTGCTCGTCGTCACGTGGGTCCACGCCGCCGCCCGGGTACGCGTACGCGCCTCCGGCGAAGGCCATGGAGGCGCGTCTGCGCAGCATGTGCACCACGGGGGTGGTGGGAGTGTCCTTGAGCAGCATGACGGTGGCCGCGCGCTTGGGGCGTACCGGGGTCAGCGTGCCCTCCGCGAGCGCGCGGATCCGCTCGGGCCACTCCGGTGGATACCACTGCCCATTCGCCATGGCCGGAGGCTATCCCGAGCCGGGCGAATGTTCGAGGGGCCCATGAGGATCTCCGGGGGCGGGGCCGGGGGCGGGGGCGGCGGGGGCGAAGAAGACCGCCGCCGGTCCCGACCGCCTACACCGCCGTCAGCTCCACCTGGATCTCGACCTCGACCGGGGCGTCCAGCGGGAGGACGGCCACGCCGACCGCGCTGCGGGCGTGGACGCCCTTGTCGCCCAGGACCGCGCCCAGGAGCTCGCTCGCGCCGTTCAGGACACCCGGCTGGCCGGTGAAGTCCGAGGCCGAGGCCACGAAGCCGACGACCTTCACGACGCGCGCGATGCGGTCGAGGTCGCCCGCGACGGACTTGACCGCGGCCAGCGCGTTCAGCGCGCAGATGCGGGCCAGGTCCTTGGCCTCCTCGGCCGTGACCTCCGCGCCCACCTTGCCGGTGACCGGAAGCTTGCCGTCCACCATCGGCAGCTGCCCCGCGGTGAAGACGTACACACCGGACTGCACAGCGGGCTGATAGGCGGCCAGCGGCGGAACGACGCCCGGCAGCGTCAGACCGAGCTCCGCGAGCTTCGCCTCGACGGCGCCGCTCATGCCGACTTCTCGCGCTTCAGGTAGGCCACCAGCTGCTCGGGGTTGTTCGGCCCGGGCACGACCTGGACGAGCTCCCAGCCGTCCTCGCCCCAGGTGTCCAGAATCTGCTTCGTGGCATGGACGAGCAGCGGCACGGTTGCGTATTCCCACTTGGTCATGTCGCCGACTGTAGTCGTTGCCGCGGGGGGCCTCGCGCGCACGTTGTCCACAGCCTCCTGCGTAGTACGGCGGCGGACTGGTTAGGCTCGAAGACGTGAGCAGGCTCCAGGTCGTCAGCGGCAAGGGCGGTACCGGCAAGACCACGGTAGCCGCGGCCCTCGCGCTCGCCCTCGCGACCGAGGGCAAGCGCACCCTCCTCGTCGAGGTCGAGGGCAGGCAGGGCATCGCGCAGCTCTTCGAAACAGAAGCGCTGCCCTACGAGGAGCGGAAGATCGCCGTCGCTCCAGGGGGCGGGGAGGTGTACGCCCTCGCCATCGACCCCGAACTGGCCCTTCTGGACTACCTCCAGATGTTCTACAAACTGGGCGGCGCCGGCCGGGCCCTGAAAAAGCTCGGCGCCATCGACTTCGCGACCACCATCGCGCCCGGTCTCAGGGACGTGCTCCTCACGGGGAAGGCGTGCGAGGCCGTCCGCAGGAAGGACAAGAGCGGGCGGTTCGCGTACGACTACGTCGTCATGGACGCGCCACCCACGGGCCGCATCACCCGCTTCCTGAATGTCAACGACGAGGTCGCGGGGCTCGCCAAGATCGGGCCGATACACAATCAGGCGCAGGCCGTGATGCGCGTCCTGAAGTCGCCGGAGACGGCGGTGCACATGGTGACGCTGCTGGAGGAGATGCCCGTCCAGGAGACCGCGGACGGCATCGCCGAGCTGCGGGCGGCGAAGCTGCCGGTGGGACGGATCATCGTGAACATGGTGCGGCCCGCCCTCCTGGACGACGTCGACCTGGAGCTCACGAGCGCCGTAGCGCGCAGCGCCATCGCCAAGTCGCTCTCGGCGGCCGGGCTGGGCGGCGCCCGCCGCGGCGGGAACGCCGAGCGGCTCGTCGGGCCCCTCCTGGAACAGGCCGAGGAGTACGCCGAGCGGCACACCCTGGAGCGCGAGCAGCGGGCGGTCCTGACCGAGCAGGACCTCCCGCTGCACGAACTCCCCCTGCTCGCCGAGGGAATGGACCTGGCGGGCCTGTACGAGCTCGCCACGGAACTGCGCACTCAAGGGATCTCATGAGTCTGGACCCGGCCCGCGTACTCGACCTCGACCCACTGCTCGACGACCCCGGCACCCGCATCGTGGTGTGCTGCGGTTCGGGCGGCGTCGGCAAGACGACCACGGCGGCGGCCCTGGGGCTGCGCGCCGCCGAGCGGGGCCGCAAGGTGGTCGTCCTGACCATCGACCCGGCCCGCCGGCTCGCCCAGTCGATGGGCATCGACTCCCTCGACAACGTCCCACGCCGTGTGAAGGGCATCGACGACTCCGCGGGCGGCGAGCTGCACGCCATGATGCTCGACATGAAGCGCACGTTCGACGAGATCGTCGAGGCGCACGCGGACGGCGAACGGGCGGCCGTGATCCTGAACAACCCCTTCTACCAGTCGCTTTCGGCGGGCTTCGCGGGCACGCAGGAGTACATGGCGATGGAGAAGCTGGGCCAGCTGCGGGCGCGGGACGAGTGGGACCTGATCATCGTCGACACGCCGCCGTCCCGCTCGGCGCTCGACTTCCTGGACGCGCCCAAGCGGCTCGGGTCCTTCCTCGACGGACGGCTGATCCGGCTCCTGACGGCCCCGGCGAAGCTGGGCGGGCGTGCGGGGATGAAGTTCCTGAACGTCGGGATGTCGATGATGACCGGCACCCTGGGGAAGCTGCTGGGGGGACAACTCCTGAAGGACGTGCAGACGTTCGTGGCAGCGATGGACACGACGTTCGGGGGCTTCCGTACGCGCGCGGACGCCACGTACAAGCTGCTCCAGGCACCCGGGACGGCGTTCCTGGTGGTGGCGGCCCCGGAGCGGGACGCGCTGCGCGAGGCCGCGTACTTCGTGGAGCGGCTGGCGGCCGAGGACATGCCGTTCGCCGGTCTCGTACTCAACCGGGTGCACGGCAGCGGTGCCGCCCAGCTGTCCGCCGAGCGGGCGCTCGCGGCGGCGGAGAACCTCGATGCCGAGACCGCGGAAAATCTCGCTGCCGAGACCGCCGAGGAACTTGCGGCCGAGACCGCCGGGAAACTTGCGGCCGAGGGGGACACGGATCCCGGGGCCGTCGGCGGCCTTGATCCCGATCCCGCGGAAGATCTTGAATCCACGGCTGTAGAAAATCTTGACGACGCCCGCATTGTGGATCAGGAGGGCGGGAAAGCTGGACTTCGTAACTCTCCCGACACGTACGGCAGTTCAGAATCTCCCGCTTCCGAAACATCAGCTCCCGACGGCTCCGAAGGTCCAGCCGGCTCCGACGGTTCCGATGAAGGCTCCCCCGCCGCCACGGACAGCACAGATGCCACGGACAGGACCGACGCACCGACCGAAACGCCGCCGCACGGGCACCGGACCGTCGAACAACTCACCGCAGGCCTGCTGAGGCTGCACGCCGAGCGCATGCAGCTGCTCTCCCGCGAGCAGCGCACGCGTGACCGTTTCGCCGCGCTCCACCCGGAGGTGGCGGTTGCCGAAGTGGCCGCGCTACCCGGCGACGTACACGATCTCGCAGGACTGCGGGACATCGGAGAACGGCTCGCGGCCAACCGGCCGGAGCTGCCTGAAACCGGCGCCTGAGCGGCGCCGTCCACGCGCCCGGGGCCGGCCCTGAGTCATGAACTCGTGGCCGGGCCTGAGATGGCCTGAGGCGAGTGGGTCCGAGGCGGTAGGTGGGTCCGACGCGGGCCGAGGTGGCCCGCGGGACGCCTTCCGTGGCGCCCTCAGCCCACCGCCGCGTAGCGCTCGTACACCTCTTCCTCGTCGAGGGGCAGCAGGCCCGCGCCGCGCTCGTACTCCGTACGCGCGGTCTCCAGCAGGCGACGCCACGAGGTGACGGTGGGACGCCTGCGCAGCAATGCGCGACGCTCCCGCTCCGTCATGCCACCCCACACGCCGAATTCGACGCGATTGTCGAGCGCATCGGCGAGGCACTCCGTGCGTACCGGACATCCGGTGCACACTGCCTTCGCCCTGTTCTGCGCTGCTCCTTGAACGAACAGTTCATCCGGATCGGTAGTGCGGCAGGCCGCCTGCGCACTCCAGTCGGTAACCCAGCCCATACCGGCGCCGTCCTCTCCCGAATCGAGGCTCCCCCACGGCGGCAGCGGCATATTCACCGCCGCCAGTTGAGGACGTTACGGAAGGCAGGCACAGCGCAACACCCCCTGCGGGCCCAATCTTGAATGGCCCGAACGGACTATGCGTAAGCGGCAGATCACCCGGGGGAGTGAGCGGCGGACATACGTGAGTATCCCGGCAAACCGGGACAGTTCAGTTGAGTCACAACGGACGCCAGGTGACGCATGAGGCTGATTCGGACACGACCTCCCCAAAAAAGTTGGGGAACCTCCGGAACGATTCGGGGTCGCCGGACGTATTGATACGTGGCCATACTGCTGTGACAGTTGAGAGCAGCTTAGGCCAAGGCATATACGCGTGTCCGGCGAATGAGAACGTAGGCTGCCCCTATGCCAAAGAAGCGCTCGGGCGGTGGTCTGTCGCCAACGCAACAGGCCGCCAAGTTCCTCGGTGTCAGCGTGCTCGCTGGAGCAGTCATGGCCGGAATCGCGCTGCCCGCAGCGGGCGCGCTCGGTCTCGCGGCCAAGGGTTCCGTCCAGGGGTTCGACGAGATTCCCGACAACCTGAAGAGTCCCGCGCTGAGTCAGCGCACCACCATCCTGGACAGCAAGGGCGGTCAGATCGCGACGGTCTACTCGCGCGACCGCACGGTGGTCGACCTCAAGGACATCTCGCCGTACATGCAGAAGGCGATCGTCGCGATCGAGGACTCCCGCTTCTACCAGCACGGCGCGATCGACCTGAAGGGCGTCCTGCGCGCCCTGAACCAGAACGCGCAGAACGGCGGGGTCGCCCAGGGCGCCTCCACGCTCACCCAGCAGCTGGTGAAGAACTACTTCGTGGAGGAGGCCGGCGACGACCCGACGAAGGTCGCCCAGGCCACCCAGCAGACCCTCGGCCGCAAGGTCCGCGAGCTCAAGTACGCGATCCAGCTGGAAGAGAAGCTCGGCAAGAAGAAGATCCTTGAGAACTACCTGAACATCACGTTCTTCGGCGAGCAGGCCTACGGCATCGAGGCCGCCGCCCAGCGTTACTTCTCCAAGCCCGCCAAGGACCTGAACCTCGAGGAGTCGGCGATGCTCGCGGGCATCGTCCAGTCGCCCAGCCGGTACGACCCGGTGAACGACGAGGCGGAGGCCATCAAGCGCCGCAACACCGTGCTGCAGCGCATGGCCGAGGTGCACGACATCTCCCAGCAGGAGGCCGACAAGGCCAAGGAGGCCAAGCTCGGCCTGAGGGTCAGCCAGCCGAAGAACGGCTGCATCACGGCGGTCAAGGGCGCAAGCTTCTTCTGCAAGTACGTGGAGAGCGTGTTCCTCAGCGACCCGGTCTTCGGCAAGACCAAGGAGGCCCGGGCGAAGGTCTGGAACCAGGGCGGCCTGACCATCCGTACGACGCTCGACCCGCAGGCGCAGCAGTCGGTGCAGTCCTCGATCAAGTCCCACGTCAACAAATCGGACTCGGTCGCCACGGCGGCCACCCTGGTCGAGCCGGGCACCGGGAAGATCGTCGGCATGGGCCAGTCGAGGCCGTACGGCTACGGGAAGAACGAGACGGAGTACAACTACTCGGTCGACCGTGACATGGGCGGTTCGAACTACGGCTTCCCGACCGGTTCGACCTTCAAGCCGTTCGTGGCCGCGGCCGCGCTGGAGGAGGGCCGGCCGGCGACCCAGCAGTACCCGTCGCCGTACGAGATGGCCTACCCCAGCCCCGTACAGACGTGCAGCAGCAAGCCCTGGACCAACCTGACCAACGAGAAGCTGTCGAACGAGAGCACCGAGGAGAAGGGCCCGTACGCGCTGAAGACGGCGATGGCCAAGTCGGTCAACACCTACTTCGTGCAGATGATCTCGGACATCGGCATCTGCCCCGTGGTGAAGATGACCGACAAGCTGCACGTCGTGCAGGGCAATGGCGACAAGCTGCCCGAGGTGCCCGCCATCACCCTCGGCTCCAAAGGCATCTCCCCGCTGACCATGGCGAGCGCGTACGCCACCTTCGCCTCCCGGGGCATGTACTGCACGCCGATCGCCATCGAGTCGATCACTCAGAAGGCCGACGGCAAGGAGAAGTCGCTCGAGGTCCCGAAGACGACGTGCTCGCGGGCCATGTCCGAGAAGACCGCGGACACCGTCAACACGCTGCTCCAGGGCGTGATCGACTCCGGTACGGGTCAGCAGGCCGGCCTCTCCGACCGCGACAACGCCGGTAAGACGGGTACGACGGACGAGCGCAAGAACGCCTGGTTCGTCGGGTACACGCCGAACCTGTCGGGCGCGGTCTGGGTCGGCAGCCCCAAGCAGAACGTCAAGATGACGAACATCCGCATCGGCGGCGTCTACCACGACCTCGTCTACGGCGGTCAGGTGCCCGGCCCCATCTGGAAGGACGCCATGACCGGCGCCCTCTCGGGCAAGGACTCCCCGTCCTTCAACCTCGTCGACATTCCCGACGAGAAGCCCAAGGACAACGGCCACGGCCCGGGCGACGGGAACAACGGCGACAACAAGGGCAACGCGAACGGTGGGAACACCACCAACGGGAACACGATCAGCGGCAACACCATCAGTGGCACCACCGGCGACACGAACGGTGGCGGGTTCCCGACGCCCACGTTCTCGATCCCCTCGGGCTTCATTCAGGGTCAGAACGGCAACGGGGGGCGTCACGGGTAACCCACCCGGTCACGCCCGCTGACAGAGAGCGGCACAGCACAGTCGTCGGCCTCGGCGCTCCCCCGGTCGGGGGAGGGCCGAGGCCGACGGCTTTCGGTGGGCGGGCTGGTACGGGTACGGGTGCAGGTACTCGTACGGGTGCAGGTACTCGTACGGGTGCAGGTACTCGTACGGGTGCAGGTACTCGTACTGGTCCGGGTACTCGTACTGGTCCGGGTACTCGTACTGGTCCGGGTACTGCGTCTGCTACTGGTTCCGGTCGTCTACTACTGCTACTGGTTCTGGTCCCTCTTGGGCTCAGCCCGCGAGCAGCTTCTTGACCACGGCGGCGACACGGCCGCCCTCGGCCTGCCCCGCGACCTTCGGGTTCACGATCTTCATGACCTGACCCATGGCACGCGGCCCCTCGGCACCCGCCGCCCTGGCCTCCTCGACGGCCTGCCCGACGATCTGCTGGAGCTCCTCGTCGGACAGCTGCTTGGGCAGGTACGCGGCGAGGACCTCCCCCTCCGCCTTCTCCCGCTCGGCCGACTCGGGACGCCCGCCCTGCGCGAAGGCGTCCGCGGCCTCGCGGCGCTTCTTCGCCTCGCGGGTGATCACCTTCTGTACTTCGTCGTCGGAGAGCTCGCGCTTCGTCTTGCCCGCGACCTCCTCCTTGGTGATCGCGGCGAGGGTCAGCCGGAGCGTCGCGGAGCGGAGCTCGTCGCGCTCCTTGATGGCGGCGTTGAGGTCTTCCTGCAGCTTCGACTTGAGCGTGGTCATGTCGTCGATTGTCGCAGGTGTGGTGCGGCGGTCGCCTGCTGATTTCAGCACCGTGCCCGGGACACGCCGTCGATGGGCGCGAGGCTGTCCACAGGTTCGAGGTTGTCCACAGGGGGGGCACGCGGGGGTGTCGGGGTCTGACACGATGGACGTATGCGCGCGCGATACGGAGTACCCCTGGGAATCACGGCGGTGGGCGCCGCCGGACTGTTGTACGCGGCGGGTTTCGAGGCCCGCTCGTTCCGCCTCCGACGGGTGACGGTCCCGGTCCTGCCACCAGGCATGCGACCGCTCCGCGTCCTCCAGGTCTCCGACATCCACATGGTGAGCGGTCAGCGCAAGAAGCAGCGCTGGCTGCGCTCCCTGGCCGGGCTGCGCCCCGACTTCGTCATCAACACCGGGGACAACCTCTCCGACCCTGAGGGCGTCCCCGAAGTCCTGGACACCCTCGGACCGTTGATGGAGTTCCCCGGTGCGTACGTCTTCGGTTCGAACGACTACTACGGCCCCAAACTCCGCAACCCCGCCCTGTACTTGCTGGAGAAGTCCCATGGCCGTCACGGTCTGAACGGCAACAAGCCGGCCGTGGGCGCCATCCACAACCCGTGGGAGGACCTGCGCGACGGCTTCGACGCGGCGGGCTGGCTGAACCTGACGAACACCCGGGGGACGCTCAAGATAGAAGGTGCCGAGATCGAGCTGACCGGCCTCGACGACCCGCACATCAAGCGGGACCGGTACGCGCGCGTGGCCGGCGGCCCGTCGGAGTCGGCAGACTTCTCGATGGGCGTGGTCCACGCCCCGTACCTGCGTGCGCTCGACGCGTTCACGGCGGACGGCTACCCCCTGATCCTGGCCGGTCACACTCACGGCGGCCAGCTGTGCCTCCCCTTCTACGGCGCCTTCGTCACCAACTGCGACCTGGACACGGACCGCGTGAAGGGCCTGTCCACGCACACGGCGGAGGGGCAGACGTCGTACATGCACGTCTCGGCGGGCTGCGGTACGAGCCGCTACACGCCGGTACGGTTCGCATGCCCCCCGGAGGCGTCACTGCTGACGCTGGTCGCTCGGCAGTAGGTCGGATGGCGGTAGGTCGGACGGAAGCGGGTCGGCCGGAATGTGGCGGTCGAGCGCGGGGGATGATCGGAGCGGCGTCCAGTGCGGCGGGAACGGCACGTCGATCGGGTCGTTCGGGTCGATAGCGTCGTGCGGAGCGTTGATATTGCTGTTGCTGTTGATGGGGTGCGAGTCCACGCCCGGCCGTCACCCACTCGGGTGACCCATATCGCCCGATTCGCCCCCCGCGCTTAGCGTGGGGCCATGATCGCCCCGATCCCCAGGGACATACCCGACCTGCCCGCGATACCGGGCATCCCCTCGCCGGCCCCCTTCATCGTCCCGGCCACGGCAGTGGTGGCCCCCGTGCGTCGCCCGCTGGTGGCCGCCTTCCGCCTCCTGGTCGCCCTCGTCGCGGCCGGGGGCGTGGCCATCGAGATGCGCCTGGGCAGTCCGCTCCACGTGCTCAGCTACTTCACCATCCAGGCCAACCTGCTGGTGGCGGTGGTCTTCGCCGCCTCGGCCCGGCGAGAATGGACGGCGCGTCGCCCGCTGCCCGCGGTCCTCACCGGCGGCACGCTGCTCTACATCTCGATCACGGGCCTGGTCTACCACCTGATCCTGGCGGACCCGTCCAGCGGCTTCTCCATGACCGGGGGTATCGCCCCGCCCACCGGCTGGCAGGTGGTGGCGAACCAGATCCTGCACACGGCGACCCCCATCGCCGCGGTGATCGACTGGCTCCTGCTGGCCCGCCCGGCGCCGTTCGCCATCCGGCATGCGACGACGTGGCTCGTCTACCCCCTCGCCTACCTGGGCTTTTCCCTCGTCCGCGGAGCGATGCTGCCGCCGGGCACCTCGGCGCGCTACCTCTACCCCTTCGTGGACGTCGACCGGCACGGCTACGTGGGCATCCTCGGCAACACCGCGATCCTCGGCGTCGCCTTCTACGCCCTCGCCCTCCTCGTCATCGCCCTGGACCACGTCCGCCCCGACCCGTACCGCTACCGCGGCCGACGCCCCGAAAACCGGATTTCGTCTCCGGCCACCAGTGGGCTAAAGTAAACGACGTCGCCGCGAGAGCAGCGACAATCGGGGTGTAGCGCAGCTTGGCAGCGCGCTTCGTTCGGGACGAAGAGGTCGTGGGTTCAAATCCCGCCACCCCGACAGTGAAGTACCAGGTCAAGGGCCTGATCCTCAGTGAGGATCAGGCCCTTCCTGCTTCTCCGGTGATCGTTTGGGAGGAAACTGGGAGAAGATCTTGGTCGGGGTCTCCCGGGCGGCTGAAGCCGCGCCCGCCCGACCACCGAGTCACCGCGTCTCGCCCAGCTGCGCCTTCGCGAACTGAGCGCCGTGCAGTCCGGATCCGTGCTGCTGATTCGTCGTGGCAGAACCGATGGGGATGCCGGACGTGAATGATCGCGTGACGATCACGTGTGAGGCTCACCGGGCTCGGATCTCTGCGAGGTTGAACTCCCAAGTACCGTCCGGCGCACAGGACATGCGCACGCCACCACGCGTCGATACCGTCCACATGCTGGGAATGGGCCGCTCCGGCCGTCCGTCGCGCCGGGCGAGGACTACGCTGCTCCACAGACGTCCCAGACCCTGGCGGCATGTCGTTGCCGAGCACAGATCGCCGCGGGGAGCGGGCCCTTCGCCCGTCGCCCGGCGCATCCCTGGAGGGAACCGGGTGGGTCCGCAGTCCTGCCGCGCAGGCCGGCCAGTCGGCCGTTGCCCGACCTCCGCCGAATGTACTCCGCTGCCGGAAGTGGGCCGACGGCGCCGGGATCCCGGCGCCACCGACTCCCCTGCCGGACGGTCTTCCGAACCGAGGCGTCATGCCCCTTCCGCCGCTCACCATCTACCGTCACGACCGAAGAAAACGGGCACTGATCACGCTGGCCGGTGAGATCGACCTGGAGACGGTGCCCCTGGTGCGCGCATCACTGGAACGGTGTCTGCGCGACGGCATCCGCACCATCGACGTCGACCTCACCCCCGTCACCTTCTGCGACTGCAGCGGCCTCAACGCCTTCCTCCACGCCTCACAGCGCATCACCGCGGCCGGGGGGACGCTGCGACTGCACCATCCACCACCGACGCTGCTGCTCATGTTCGATGTCGCCGGCTGCGAATTCCTGCTCCTGGGCGTCCCGTTCGGGCAGCTGTCGCCTCCTCCTGGGTACGCCCCGGTCACGACCGCTCCCGTCCCGCCTCATCGGCGTTTTCCGCCTGTTCCGCCTCTTCCTCCTGTACCTGCCCTGTCGGGCGGTGCGGTGTGATGGCTCGGCCGTATCAGGGAAGGTCACGGCAGCCCCGTGGAAACGAGAAGCCCGGCGTGAACTCCGGAGCGGACCTCAGAGCGGACCCGGGAGCGGCCGCGGTGCGGATGCGCCGGGTGAACCGATGGCTCGTGGAGGACATCCGCGAGGATCTGGGGAATCTGTACGAGGACTCCTGCGCGACGGGATCCGGAAAGGCATACCGCCGTCCCAGCCGCCAGGACTTCCTGAACCAACTGACGGGCCACATCCGCCGACCGGGATTCGCCATGGTGATCGCGGAGACGGACAGTCTGACGGGGTGCGCCTTCGGGTTCCCCGTACTCGGCGACGGCCGCTGGTGGCTCGGCTTCGACGGTGTGCTGCCGCGCACCATTGAGCGGATCACCAAGTCCGGCGGTGTCTTCGCGATCAGCGACACCCTGGTCCGCCCGCACCCGCAGGACCAGAAACTGGCCCACCGTCTGCAGGAGAAGCTGCTGACCGACCACCAGGCGACCCTTGGCGCCACCTTGGTGGATCAAGCCGACCGCCCGACTCTCGACTCGCTCCACTCCTCGGGATGGCTGGACATCGGAGAGGTTCGGAGGCCGACGAGCCCCACCACGTTCCGTGCGCTGGTGCTCCCCCTCGGGGAACGGACCACGGCAAGGCTGGAGGGTCTTGCGCACGAAGCCCGGATACGGTGGCCCGGGTGAGGTCCGACAACCGGTCGGCCCGGATCCAGGTACTGGTCGCCGAGCAGGCGGCCCGGCGGGGTGCCCGGGTCGGCGTGGTGGACGTGTGCACCGCAGCGGTGGCCGCACTGCCGGTCGGCGGGGCCGGACTTTCCGCGATGTCCAGATCTGCGGCCAGCCATCCGTTGTGCAGCACCGACGATGTCAGCGAGCAGTTGGAGGAGCTCCAGCTCACCTTGGGCGAAGGGCCTTGCGTGGATGCCTTCACAAAGGGTTCCGCCGTACTGACGCCCGATCTGCTCGCCGCCGAAGTGCAGGACCGCTGGGCCGTGTTCGCCGACGCGGCCCTGGAAGCCGGGGCACGCGCCGTCTACGCCTTCCCTCTGCAAATGGGTGCGATCAGCCCCGGAGTTCTGGACCTGTACTCCCAAGTCCCGGGCAGGTTGAACGCGGAGGAGCTGGCCGATGCGTTGGCTTTCGCCGACACCGCCACTCTGGTCCTGCTCGACTCCCGGATCGACGGGGAGGAAGACCTCGCCGGCGGATGCTCGACGGACGGTCGCTACGAGGACCTGGGCGTGTACCGAGCGGAGATCGACCAGGCCACGGGCATGCTGACGGCCCAGCTCGGAGTCAGTGCCGAAGACGCCTTCGTCCGGCTGCGCGCCTACGCCTACGCGAGAGGACGCCGCCTTGCCGCGGTGGCCGCCGACGTGGTCGCCCACCGGCTCACGTTCCCCCCGGCCGCGGACAGGGATCAGACCGACGATGAAGCCTGACACCTTTGCCTGGCCAGGAAGCCGAACCAAGAGACCGAACCAAGAGGCCGAACGAAGACACCGGACCAAGAGGCCGAACGAAGAAACCGGACCAAGACACCGGACAAGAAGTGAGTTGCACTTCCCGTCCCTTCATCCGGGCCGGGATCAGTCTCGACGGAGGGTGTGCACGATGAATCAGCGACTCCTGGCCAAGACCTTCGTCGAGCTGGCGGACAACCTGGTCGCCGACTTCGACCTGATCGATTTCCTGCGTCTGCTGACCGACCGCTGTGTGGGCATGCTCGGCGCGAGTGCCGCAGGCGTGCTGCTCGCGGACCGCGACGGCGAACTCCGCGTCATGGCCGCCTCCGACGAACAGGTGCGCCTGCTGGAGCTCTTCCAGCTGCAGAACGACGAAGGGCCGTGCCTGGACTGCTTCCGCACCGGCGCACCGGTGATCGTCGCCAACCTGAGCGGGGAGGCCGACCGCTGGCCACGCTTTGTCGCGGCGGCCCACCGCAGCGGGTTCGGGTCGGTCCAGGCCCTGCCGATGCGTCTACGGGACGAGGTCGTAGGGGCCCTGAACCTCTTCCACGCCGCCCCGGGCCCCTTCGAGCCGGACGCCACGCCGCTCGCCCAGGCCCTGGCCGACGTCGCCACCATCAGCCTGCTGCAACAACGCACCGCGCACCGCAGCACCGTCCTCAACGAGCAACTGCAGAGCGCGTTGAACAGCCGCGTCCTGATCGAACAGGCCAAGGGAAAACTCGCCGAACGCCGGGGCATCGACATGGAACAAGCCTTCACCACACTGCGCGGTTACGCCCGTGCTCACAACCGGCGCCTGTCCGACCTGGCCCGCGCGTTCATCGACGACTCCGAAGCCCTCCCCGGCCTGAGGACCTGACCAAGGCCACGGCCTGCCAGCAGCAGCTCCCGGGCTGTGGTTCACGGGCTGTGGTTCACAGACTCTGCTTCCGGGGCCGGACGGCCGCCGCCGATGGTGCTCGGCGGCGGCCGTGGCGCGAGGACGCGAGGCCCCCCCGGCCATCGTGTCCTCGCGCGCTGTCCTCCGCGGCGGCGGGGTGGCGGGAGCACCCCGAGTGGAAAACGCCAGGAGGACGGAAGCTGGAGCCGCGTTCTCGGCGATGCGGCTCCGGCCGGCCTCGATTGCGACTCGGGGGCTGGGAGCCTGGGTGGGGGACTTGCCGGTTCCGTCGATTCCTGACACGGACGAAGTCCCACCTGCCTTGCTCTGACCGTAGAGCACATGCACGACGAGCGGAACAGGGCATGACGTACGCGTTCTGGCCTCGATGCCGCTTCGGAACGGACCTGGCAGGAGCAGCCGGCCACCGTTCGGGGGCTGCCGACGGACGCTTCATCGGTCACCCGCGGCGCTCGCGGTCCCGCCGGTCCTCGCGGTTCCAGCGCGCTCGGTGCTGTCGGCTGTAGCGGCGATCCCAGCGGTCCTGACGCTCCCGGCGGTCCCGGTAATCCTGGTACTCACCGAAGTCGGACCCGTCGCCGCGGCCCCGGCCCCCGCCACCACGGCCGTAACGGGCGGCTCCGAAGACCAACACAGCCGCGGCGACCCACCAGACGGGGTTGAGGAAGCCGAAGCCGAACAGAACCACGATCAGGACGAGAAGCAGAACGAACACAACGGGCCTCCCCGGGAGCGGAACACAGCATCGGTACCGGGGACTGGGGCCTCCTCCACAGCGTAGTCCTGCCCGAAGACTGCCGATAGCACGCGACACATGCATCTACTGCCAGATATCGATGGCCACTTGACGCTTACTGAGGAAATGCCGGAAGGGCCGGCGGGTGACGTGCCGCCCCGGCCCACGGCAGCGTCGCACCGCGAACGCGCCCCCAAGGGGGCGCACTCCGCGCATCGGTGCCGGAACCCGCCGCGCCACGGGCGTGGCCGTTCTCGCACTCGCTCCCCGCCAGGAAGCGATCCCGGCGCGGCCCGATGCGCTGCATGCGGGCAACGATCCGCTCGACCGAGCCGGCTGACGCCCTCACCGAGGCCCCCTTCACCCCAGCAGCCCCCGCCGGCCCCGGGAACTCCCCCATTCTGAGGCCCCGTTGACACGGGAGGGCGCCGAGCGTTGACTGACAGCACGGCGTAGGGCCGTGCCACCCCGGATCGTTCGGGCGAGGCATTCCCCCTTCCCGCTCCGCCCGGCCCCCGCGGAACCAGGAAATCCCCGCGATCCGGAGGTCCGGCGATGTCTCGGATTCCTCTCCTTCCGCTGATCCGTTCCGACCGCGGCCACAGGTAATCCACCTTCAACGACGAGGCCGGCCATGAGCGTTGGACGAACCGTCAAGAACAAGACTCAGGAAATCAAGGGCTGGATCACTGAAGTGTTCGGCCGGGCCACCCGCAACAGGAAACTGGAACGGCAGGGCAAGGTCGAACGGGTCTCCGGCAATCTGAGGCAGGCGGGCGAAAAAGCGAGGCACGCCTTCAGACGGTGACCACGAAGCCCCGGGTGGCGCCGTAGTCGTGCGGACACCACCCGGCAGGCATCCACGCGGATTCTCTGGGAGGAATTGAGGAATGGTAGCCGTGTTCATCGTGGTGATCACCGCCCTGATCGTCTTCGCCACGGCAGCCGTACTCGTGGGACGCGGACCGGTCCGGGACGGCGGTCAGGGCGGCGGCGGGCCGAACCACCGCTTCGGATCCCCGTACGGCCCTTCCCTCACCCCTGACGACGACACCGACGTGGCCGGTCCGGGACCCGGCGAGCACTGATGCCGTACGGAAATCACCGAGCGCAGTATCGTTGGCTGTGGGTTGGTTCACTCTCACGTGCAACCGCCCGGAAGGGCGGCTCCGGCGTGTTTGCGCCGGAGCCGTTGGCTCATGCCTCGTGAGGGTGCCACGCCCGGAAGGGAGAGGGCATGATCCAGGCAGCCGATATCCGTGAGTGGCGCGACCACGATGTCGTGGACCCGAAAGGGCGCAAGATCGGCGTACTCGAAGCGATCTATGTGGACACCACCACCGACGAACCCGCCGTGGCCACCGTGCGAACTGGGCTGCCCACCCGCCAGCGCCTGGTTTTCGTCCCCCTCGACGAGGCGATCCTCGGGCCGGGCTACCTCAAGGTCTCCTACGCCAAGAGCCTGGTGAGAAAGGCTCCTTCGATCGGCACGGACGATATCCTGCCCGCCGAGCAGGAGAAGGGGATCTTCCAGCACTACGACATGACCTACCAGCCAGGCGTGAAGGGCGAACGCCAACTCGCACGCCGCTGAGCGACCGCGCCCCGTCCCACTCAGTCCGGTCTGGTCCAGCCCAGTCGGGTCCGGTCCAAGGAAGGCGTTCAGGCAATGGTGCTCTTCCTTCTCCTCGTCCTCGTCGCCGTTGTCCTGGGAATCATCGGAGTGGCAGCCGAGGGCCTGGGATATCTGCTGATCATCGGCATCGTGCTGCTCGCGGCCGATGTGGCCATCGCCTACGCCCGATGGTCCCGGCACGCAAGCCGTCGCCCCATCCGCTGACGGTGGGCAACGGGCGACCGCGCGTCCGGCACGCCGTGGAAATCGCTCCACCGTAACCGTCCATCGGGCCCCGGACAGGAGTATCCTGAAGATACCGAGGGTACTTCGTACACTGGCTTCGATGCCCGTGCCGTCCCCGGCGATTCACGACACCGGGCCGGTCCCGGCCGGCCCGGGGCAGGGCTCGCGTGATGACCGCAACCATGTTCGACAAGCCCGCGGTCGAAGACCGGATCTTCTCTTCTTCACCGTCACCTCTCCGGCTGCAGCTGGCGCCACCCGGCACGGCCCCCGCCCTGATCGACGGCGCATGGTGGCCACACTCCCGCGACCTGACCGCCGAGCTGCCCACGCTCACCGCCGTTTTGGACCCGCTGTGGGGGCGGATCACCCACGTCACCGTGAACCCCATGTTCTGGCCGGTCATCCCCCGCAAGGTTCCCGTCCAGGGCCATGTGGTGAAGGTCGGCTGGTTCAAGGCCGAGCAGGACCCGCACAAACTGCTGCTGCTCTCCTACACCGCGGGCCGCTGGGACCTACTGGTGATCCCGCCCGAGACCGACGCCGTCACGGCCGCCCGGCTGATGACCACCGCCACGGATCCCGCACGCTGCCTCACCGCGAGCGGCCTGATCCAGGAAGCCGAGCTCTTCCGCATCGCCACCGAGGCCGAGGCCGCCGCATGGGACTCGGCCCGGGAAACGGTCTGGGATTCCGAAGGCGGACACGACGCCCGCCACACCTCCTCACACAGTCCCGTGGGCGCCGCCATCGGCCGCGTGCCGATTCCGGCGGCGGGCATGTGACAGACATGCAGTCGCCCCGACCGTCCCAGGCCGGGCGTAAGTAAACCGACGGCCTTGACGCCTGCCCGGCGTCAGGGCGTGCTCCGGTCTGTCCGGCCCGCCTCAGGGTCCTTGGCCGGGTCCTTCTCCGCGACTGGACGCGCTCGATCGGTTCCGGTGTCGATGGTGATCTGTTCAGCCTCCATGACGTTGTCGGCATGGACGGCTCTGGCCATCGCGGCACGTACCGCGTCGAGCGTCGCGTGCGGCGGGACCACTAGCAGGGAGAAGTGGTCCTGATCGCCTCGGCGGCAGGCAGGCAGGCAAGAGCACGAGGCCCGGTCTCGGGATATACGGGGCCTGTCGGCCCTACTGCCCCGCGGAGCGGGCGGAGCAGGCTCGCCGTGTGACCGAGAAGCGGTCTCGCGCGTCCGGTGCTCCGCTGCAGCGACGCGTTTCCGACCTGGTGACCCCGTCACCGCGGTCCATCCTCTGAGGGAGCGAAACATGGCCACCTTGATCATTGTCCTGGTGGTGCTCGTCGTCCTGGTCCTGATCGGGCTGGCGATGGCCATCCGTATCGTCCGGCAGTACGAGCAGGGTGTCCTGTTCCGGTTCGGCCGGCTGGTCGGCCCGCGCGCACCCGGGCTGCGGTTCATCATCCCCTTCGTCGACGTCCTGCACCGCGTGTCGCTGCGCATCGTCACCATGCCGATCCAGTCCCAGGGCATCATCACCCGCGACAACGTCAGCGTCGATGTCTCCGCCGTGGCCTACTTCCGCGTGGTCGACGCGGTCAAGTCGGTCATCGCGATCGAGAACGTGAACTCGGCGATCAACCAGATCGCCCAGACCACCCTGCGGAAGGTCGTCGGCCAGCACACCCTGGACGAGACCTTGTCCGAGACCGACCGCATCAACTTGGACATCCGTCAGATCCTCGACGTCACCACCGCCGAGTGGGGCGTGCAGGTCACCCTGGTCGAGCTCAAGGACATCCAACTGCCCGAGTCCATGAAGCGCGCGATGGCCAGGCAGGCCGAGGCCGAGCGGGAGAAGCGCGCCAAGATCATCAACGCCGAGGGCGAGTCCCTGGCCGCTGCCGCTCTGGGCGAGGCCTCCGACACCATGATGGCCCACCCACTCGCCCTGCAACTGCGCAACCTGCAGAGCCTGGTCGAGATCGGCGTGGACAAGAACACCACCGTCGTCTTCCCCGCACCACTGATGAGCACCATCGGAGAACTCGGCGCCTTCCTCGCCCGCGAAACGACCGCGGCAGCCACCACAGCGCCACCGTCCCCCAGCCCCGTACCGGCTCTCGGCCTGACCGAGTCCGCTCGCGTGCCGGCACCGCATGGAGCGACCGAGAGCCTGTGAGCACCCGTGGCAGCGCGAGGCTTGCGGTGGCCCACGGCGCACATCCGCCGGCCGGGTCACCGCATCGTGGTCCGCGTCCCCGCCCCGCGCCGCCGTTCGCGGCGAGGCTGACGGTCCGCATCAGAGCGGGCCGTCGGCCGGTGTGGGGCGGGGCGCCGCGGTGCTGAAGCGGCCCGCACGGCGCCGCAGGTGACGGCGGCTGTGGTAGTGCCTGGGAACCTGAGGTGCCGTGACTGCAGCTCCGTAGAAGAGCCGTTTACCGATCTCGATGAGGGCCAGGTAGGCGAGGATCATGCCGACCAGCGTGGCGAAGAACGCCCCGGGAAGCGGTTGGAAACCCAGAGTGTGGGCGAGTGGGGTGGCCGGCAGCACGGCGCCGATCGTGACGACGCCGAGCGCGGCGAGTGTCAGCGGCAGGCTGGGGTGGCTGCGGAAGAACGGGATACGCCGGGTGCGGATGGCGAAGATCACCAGGGTCTGGGTGGCCAGCGATTCGACGAACCAGCCGGAGCGGAACTGGGCCGGCCCCGAGTGGAAGACCCAGAGCATGACGCCGAAGGTGACGAAGTCGAACACCGAGCTGAGCGGTCCGAAGGAGATCATGAATCGGCGGATGAAGGCGATGTCCCAGTGCGAGGGCTTCCGCAGCTGCTCCTCGTCCACGTTGTCCGTCGGGATGGCCAGCTGACTGCTGTCGTAGAGAAGGTTGTTCAGCAGGATCTGCGAGGGAAGCATCGGCAGGAAGGACAGGAACAGCGAGGCGCCCGCGGCGGAGGCCATGTTGCCGAAGTTGCTCGAGGTGCCCATCAACACGTACTTGATGGTGTTGGCGAAGATCCGGCGCCCCTCGGCCACACCGTCCGCGAGGACATTGAGGTCTTTCTCCAGCAGGATGACGTCGGCCGCGTCCTTGGCGACATCGGTGGCCGAGTCGACGGAGATGCCCACGTCGGCCGCGTGCAGAGCCAGTGCGTCATTGACCCCGTCGCCCAGGAAGGCCACGCCGCCGTGGCTGCGCCGTTGCGCGTGCACGATCCGCGCCTTGGCCTCGGGACTCACGCGCGCGAAGACGGTGGTCCGGGTGATCGCCTCGGCCAGTTGTGCGTCGTCCAGTGCGTCGACCTCGCTGCCGGTCATCGCGCCCGTATCGGTGAGCCCCAGGTCACGGCAGACCTTTGCGGCGACTGCGGCGTTGTCGCCGGTGACGACCTTCACCGCGATGCCGAGGCCGGAGAGTCTGCGCAGGGCCGTGGCGGCGTCCGCCTTGGGCGGGTCGAGGAACACCAGCAGCCCGGCCAGGCTCAACCCCCGCTCGTCCTCGGGCTCCACGGCCTGCGATCCGGGGGCGACGGGCCGGGTGGCGACGGCAACCACCCGGTTCCCTGCCGCGAACTCAGCCGCCAGCGCCTGACGGGCTTCGGGCGGGACGTCGACGCAGCGGCCCAGGACGGTCTCCGGGGCGCCCTTGGTGACCAGGCTCGTATGGCCGTTGCTGTCCCGCACGAGGACCGAGACCATGCGCCGTTCGTGATCGAAGGGCAGCACCGCGACCTGTGTGTACCCGTCCAGCGCGGCCCGCTCGCCGACGGTGGCCGGAGACCGCCACAGGGCCTGGTCCAGCGGGTTCCCGCCGACGTCCTGCGCATCCCTCGCTGCGTTCTCGGTACTGAGCAGTCCCCATCGCGTCACCGCGTCGGAGCCGTGGCCGTCGGCGGGAACGGCGCGCATGTACTCGATACGGCCCATGGTGAGCGTGCCGGTCTTGTCGGTGAACAGGACATCGACGTCGCCCAGGTCCTCGATGCACACCAGCCGCTTGACGAGCACCTTGCGCCGGCTCATCCGGCGCGACCCGGCGGCAAGACTGGTCGAGACGACAGCGGGCAGCAGCTGCGGGGTGATACCGACCGCGATAGCCAGTGAGAACAGCAGCGCGTCGATGATCGGCTTGTGCAGGGCGACGTTGATCACGAAGATCGAGGTCGTCAACGCACCCGCGACGTAGACCAGCAGCAGCGAGAAGCGCCGCAGGCCGACCTGGAACTCGGTGTCGAGCGGGTGGGTGTCGAGCCCCGCGGCGATCTTGCCGAACTCGGTGTGCGCCCCGGTGGCCACCACCACCCCGCGGGCAGCGCCGGCCCGGACGACCGTGCCCATCAGAGCGCACCCGGACAATTCGGCCAACGGGGTCCCGGCCGCGACCGCGGCGAGGTTCTTGTCCACCGGCAGCGACTCGCCCGTCAGCACCGACTCGTCGCACGCCAAACCGGTGGCCTCCAGCAGCCGCAGGTCCGCCGGCACGATGTCGCCCAGACGCAGTTCCACCAGATCACCGGGGACCAGCGCCGTGACATCCACCAGCGTGGCCCGGCCGTCGCGCAGCGCCACGGTCTGGTGGTGGATCTGCGAGTGCAGTGCCTCGGCGGCCTTCTCGGCCCGGTACTCATTGACGAAGCCCAGTCCCACGGACACACTCACGATCAGCCCGATGATCACCGCATCACTTCGCTCCCCGACCAGGAAGGACGCGACAGCGGCCGCCACCAGCAGCCCGAGCAGCGGCGAGCGGAGCTGATGCCACAGCACAGGGAACACGCGGGCGCGGTGAGTGGCGACCGCGTTCGGGCCGAACTGTGCCTGGCGGCGCAGGACCTCCTCGCCGCTCAGGCCCTCCAAGGCGACGACGCCGAGTCCGCGCAGGACGTCGTCCCCCGACAACACCGCCGCCGACACCACCCCGGGCAAGAACACAGGCGGCTGCGCCGGAGCAGAGACGCTCATCCGGCCCCGCCTTGACCGGCGGGGACACCGTTCCTCGATGCGAGGCACCGGCTGGTCCGACGATCTCGGCACTGCTGCTTGGTCACAATCATCACCGCCCTGGGGCTGTCACGCCCGGCGAGGACGCGGGGTCCAAGGACTCGGCGCGCTCCGTGGGGTCCAGCATCGCACGCTCATCCCGGTTCAACGCCCGGCACGTGGTGAACCCCGCTGAGCATCAACAGGGGTGATTGCGCACCTGCTGGCGAGGAGTACATGCCAGACAGGGGGAGAGTCTTCCGGCGAGTAGGCTGGGCACACCGAGGGCTTTGCGTGCGCCGGTGGCCGTGTCGGCGTCGTTCTCGGTGGACGACAATGCCGGGCCGGTGAGACCGTGCCTGGAGGCAGGTCCACGTCATGGAACCGACTGCCGGCCACTCCGCGACCACGGCGAAGCGCCCCTCCCCACCACAGCCGCCAGTCCGGCTTTCACTGGCGCCGCACAAAGCCGTCCCGGGCGGATTCGACGGCGCCTGGTGGCCGTACTCCCACAACCTCGCCGACGAACTGCCCGTTGTGGTGCAAGCGATGGACGGGGTGGGCAGCATCACGAGGGTCATTCCGGGGATCGAGCGGTGGCCCGATATCCCGCACCGGGTAGCCGTCGGCGGGCAGTTCGTCAGCGCAGGATGGTTCGCGTCCGGGCACGAGCAGAACGTGGTTGAAGGTGAACCCGTCGACGATGGCCGTGCAGAGCCGGGGATCCGTGAAGGTCTCGCTGTCCAACGCTTCACCGCCGAACCGTGGACGCAGTCATCACCCTGATCGCCGATCCCCGTGGGACCTTCTCCTCACCGAGGGCGGCCGGTCGGGAACAACGTGCCAAGCCCATCACCACCTCGCCCCGACGAAAGAGGTCATCATGCAGCCACCGAAAACTTCCTCCGCCGGGCAGACCGAGGTACGCATCGTCGCCACGTCCCCCGAGTCCGCCCGCCGCGTCGCCGAGGTCCTCCGTCGTTGCTTCGCCGCCACCGAGCAGCGCAGCTATCCCGCGGGCCGCGATGGCGGGACCCGCCTCGACCTCACCGTGGACACCACCCGCACGGCGGAGCCGGCACGGTCCTGGCTGGAGACCAGCCGGCCTTCAAGGAATGACGCCGCGGAATGACGATCACCAGACGGACAAGGTCCGAAGCGACCCTGGCGGACCGGCGCGGTGCGCGATAGTGCGGTGCGCGATGGGCGGCGTTCGGAACCGGTGCCTCGCCGGGGTCCGTCCGACATGCCGCGGGAGTAGCGTGGAGGCATCGAGAGTATTTCGCACACCGGCCGCCACGCCGGTGTCGTTCTCGGCGAGTGACGACACCGGGCCGCCGCCCCAAGCAGCGGCCGGGAGACAGGTGCGCGCGATGTCCGCGACCACCGACCGACCCCCACTGCGGATCGTGCCCTTCAGGGCTCCGACCGCTCGCCTCGCGCTCAAAACCGTGAGCACGTCCCGAGGACCTCTCGACGGTGCCTGGTGGCCCCGCTCCCGGGACCTGACAGACGAACTCTCCGCTCTGGCCGACGTACTGGACCCCCTGTCCGGACGGATCACCCGGATCGCCGTCAACTCGACGTACTGGCCTGCCATCCCGAGCAGGGTGCCCGTCAACGGTCACGTGGTGAAGGTCGGTTGGTTCACGACAGAGCTGGACCCCCACAAGATCCTGCTGCTGTCCCACACCACGGGCAGCTGGAACCTGCTGGTGATACCACCGGAGACCAGCGCCCCGGCAGCCGCCCGCCTGATGGCTGCCGCGACCGACAGCGCCCGCCCTCCGACGACCGCGAGCGCGCTCATGACAGCGGAACACGCCCTCCACGGCAGTTCCATGACTGCCCTGGACCAGGATTCCGAGGGAACCTGGGAGGACGGGGATGACGCCTCCGCCCACCGGGCAGCTGCCGCCCGGCCATGCCGCCTGATCACGGCGAAGTGAGCGTCATGATTCACCACCGTGGCCTTCAGCGCCCTACTGATCCTGACCGTCGCGGCCACCCGTGGATCACCCGGCTCAGCCCCCAGCACGCGGAAGGCATCGGTTCCCACTCGTACGACACCCCACCGACCGGGAGAAGCATCTCGGGCAAGCCGTCGCCGAACCCGCGTCGTCGGCCGCCCCCGAGGCCGGAGGCCGCCGAAACCACTCCCCACTCCACCGGCTTCCTTCACACACCGGCTTCCGCGCTGGTGCTGTTCTCGCCGATCCATTGCAACGGACGCTGAAAGACCCGCCATCATGGCAACACTGCACGAGCGGAAGAACTACCGCCAAGCGATCATGAAAATGCTGTACGAGGCCACGGAAGGCAATCGCCTCCTCGGCGTCACCGGGGCGAGGCTGCGTGACGATCTCCAGGTCCCTGAGCAGGATCTGGCCGCGGCCTGCGCATATCTGGTGGGCGAAGAGCTGATCACCGTCGACTGGGCGCAGGGAAACACACCCGTGATGGTGATGTTGACGCATCGGGGGATCCGGCTCATGGAGGCCGAGGAGGAGGAACGCGGCTGACGCGACCCGGGGGCCGGTGCACTCTCCCGTGCGGCTCTACCGGCAGAGTGTTCGCGGCAGCAGGTCTACGGGCCATCGGCTCGGTCCATGGTGGTGCGGCCGTCGGCTCAGTCCAGGACGGCGAGGTGGTCGGCCGCGCCCCCGCGCCATTCGATCAGGAAGAGGGTCGCGTCGTCGCTGGTGCGGCCGCCTCGTTGCTGCTTCAGGGCGTGGGAGAGCGCGCGCACCACCGCTCGTACTCCCTTCTCTCCGTGTTCGATGCGGTTGACCCAGTGGATGAGCTGTTCCTCGCCGAACTGTTCTTCGCCGGCCTCGTGCTCCTCGATCAGGCCGTCGGTGAAGCACAGCACTCGGTCGCCACGTCGGAGCATCTGCTCGCTGATCCGCGGATCCTCACCGCCGAAGCCGACCGGCAGGGTGGTCGGGCCCGTCAGCTGCCGGACGACTCGGTGGTCGCGGATCAGCAGCGGTGCGGGGTGACCGGCGTTGACCCACTGCAGGTGACCCGTTGCGACGTTCAGACGCATCATCTGCGCGGTGACGAAGTGGTCGGGTCCGAACTGCTCGGCGATCGCCCGGTCCATGAACGCGTAGATCTCGGACAGTCCGACGTCGGCACGTCGGGCGTGCCGGTAGGCCCCAATGGCGACGGTCGCCATCGTGGCGGCGTCCAGGCCGTGGCCCATCGCATCGACCATGGCCACGTGCAGGATGTCTTCGTTCAGGGCGTAGTCGAAGCTGTCGCCTGCGACGTTGTAGGCGGGCTCCAGGATTCCGGCCACCGCGACCTGTGGGATGGACATCGCCAGCGGCGGCAGCAGGGACCACTGGATCTCCGCGGCCACGCTCATCGGTTCGCGGCGCCGGGCGAGGAAGAACTGGTCGGTATAGCTGTGCTTGGTGACCAGCATGTCGGCGACCAGGCCGGCGAGCCTGCGCAGCAGCCGCCGGTCGTCGCCATCGACGACGTCCAGGGTGAGGGCCATCACGCCCACCTGGTCGCTGCCGTCCAGCAACGGCAGGTACATCCGGACACCGTCGGCCTGCGGCACCTCGGCAATGGTCGCGTACAGGAAGGCTGTACCGGCGGGAGAGTCATCGATCGGCTCAGGCTCGCCGACCATCAGCCGCCGGCCCGGTAGCGGCACCAGCACCAGCTGGCCATAGTCCTGCAGCAGGATCGAGACGTCGCGGCCACCGACCCTGGCCACCTCTTCCGCGATCAGCGGGGCGACCAGCTGCGGCGGCATCTCGTGTGCCCGGTCCAACAGCACCCCCAGCAGCCGCTCACCGAACCCTTCCGAGCGGTCCACCATGCCCTTGTCGGGCCGCCGCTCACCTTCCGCCACGGCCGACCCCCCGCACCGGCGCCTTCGAAGCCTCGGCCGCCATATCCCTGCTCATTTCGTGCCACGAATCCAGCGCCCGCCCCGACGTCCTCGGGTCCATCCGGCGGTCACGGCGGATGTGCTCGACCCGCTCACGTGATCTGTACACACGAGCTCCTGACACGGCCGTGATCAACCCGCACAGAGTGACTCGGCCGACCAACCCAAAAGGCCCATTACGCCACACGCGGCATGTCACACACGGTCAGCCCCGGGGCGAAACGGTCGAATTGCTCTCCGCCAGGAGCTGTCTCGGACGTGGTCACAGCCCGGCGTGCCAGTCCCGCTCGAGATCGCCCGTGTCGAATACGCTGCGAAGACGTCGAACCTGGCGTCCTCGATAACGCGTACGCACAAGGGAATGCCGCCCGGTGGCGGCTCTTCACGTCGGTCCGGATGGCGCGGCTGCCGGATGCGGAAGGGGTGTGGCATGAGGTCCCCAGGTGTGCACCTACGGGAGATCACCGACGCAAACCGGGATGCCGTTCGTGCCCTCCGGGTCCGACGGGACCAGAAGCAGTTCGTCGCCTCCGTGTCCAAGTCGCTCAAGGAGGCGGCAAAGAAACCGGAGGCCAATCCCTGGTACCGCGCCGTATACCGTGGCGACGAGCCAGTCGGTTTCGTGATGCTGTCGTGGAAGCCGTCGGCCGGTCTTTTCGAAGGGCGGCACTTCCTCTGGCGCCTCCTCGTCGACAAGCGGTACCAGCGGCGAGGGGTCGGCCAAGAGGCGCTCACGCAGATCGCCGCCCTGGTTCGCGCGGACGGCGCCACCGAGCTGCTGACCAGCTACGAGCCCGGTGACGGCGAACCGTGGCCCTTCTACCAGGGGTTCGGGTTCGAGCCCACCGGGGAGATGGACGACGGTGAGATCGTTCTGCGGCTGACCTTCCCCGCCGGGTGAGCTCAGATGGGAAACCGCGGACGGTTCTGACCGCCGGTGGTCGCATGACGGAGAAGCGCCCGCCCGGTCCCCAAGAGCCGGCCTCGGTCTCGTCGGGTCCGGCTCTTTGCCTGCTCCCGCACCGCTGCGGGATCCCGGTCCTTCACCTCAATCCGGGCGGCGAAGACATGGGACCCGCAGCCGTCCGCTCGGTTGGCTCAGGCGTTGGGACGCTTGCCGTGATTGGCCTTCTTCTTCTTACGGGCGCGTCGCTTGTTCCCTCGCTTGGCCATGGTGCATATCTCCCTAATTCAGTACTTTCTACGCCTTCGCCAGTCTAGATATGGACCGGCGTGTCCGCATCAGCGGTGCCGCGGGCGCAGCGCCCGCATACCGGCGCTCCGCCACCCCAGAGCAATCACTGGCTTCCGTCGAACGCGCGCCGAAGCCGCCCAGGGTGACAAGGATGAGGAGACTCGACCGATCTCAGTACGTGGCTATCGGACGTCCACGAAGTCGCCGGCCGCGTTGACCGCCGGAGTCGTCGTCGTGCCCGCGAAGCTGTAGCGGAAGTAGCCGTCGGTGGAGGCGGTGACGGTCGTCTTGAGGTTGCCCGTCGAGTTGGACTTGATCGTCTTCACCGTGGTGTAGGTGTTGCTGCCCTTCTTGCGGAACTGCAGCTTCACCGACTGGTTCGTGTAGCCGTGGTACTTGTTGTCCTCCCAGTTGGCCCGGGAGAGCTTGCCGGTGACCGTGATGGTCTTGCCCTTCTTCACCGGCTCCGGCGAGGCGTTGACCGTCAGCGTCGAGTAGCGCTGCACCTTGAACGTGGTGGCCGCGTCCCGGTGGATGTAGTCGTAGTCATGGGCGGAGACCAGCGTGGCGAGGTCCCAGGTGGCCGCCGCGCTGTTGTTGACGAAGCCGGTCGCCGCCTGGGGGTCGAAGGTCAGCGTGCCCGTGCAGGTCGACGTGGTGGCGCTCGCCTTGACACACGTGATCTCGCCGTCGTCGTACCAGATCTGCGCGAAGTTCGGCTTCGGACCGAAGGCGCTGATGTACGTGGTCTCGGCGATGCCCGAATCGTCCGACGCGGTCACGGAGACCTTGGCGGTCACCACCTTGGTGGTACCGACCACGACCGGCTTGCCACCGTTGACGACGACCTTGTCGATCGTGATGTTGCCCGAGCCGCCGTCTTCCGCCTGGGCGGCGGTGGCACCGAATGCGGGGGCGACCAGCGCGACGCTGGTGCCGAGCAGGGCAAGGCGCGTGGTTGCGCGCATGGATGTCCCCCCATGGAGTCCTGGTTGATCACAGGGAGCGTACGGCGTGGGCCAACGGTTCACCACGGTGTTGTTTCGACGCAGGAGGGGCCGGTGAGGGTGACGCAGCCCCTGTGCGCTACGGTGACTCGCTTTTGTCGCGCACCTATGGGGGGTTTGATGCGACGAACCACAGCAGCCGCGAGTGTCGTCACCGTACTCGTGCCGCTTCTCCTGGCCGGCGCTTCCACGGCGTCGGCCGCAGCCAAAGGGTCAATCACCGTGAGGACGTTGGACCGGAGCGGCAAGCCGGTTCACGCCCAAGTGGCGGTCTACAACACGAAAACGAACGACTTCCGCTACATCGACAGCAACAAGGCGACGTCACTGCCCAACGGCAGCTACGAACTCGTCACATCCTTCACCGACGCCGAGGGTGAAGGCGCCACCGTCGGCGGCCACAGTCTGACGGTCTCCGGGGCCACGAAGACCACGTTCGACGCCCGGAAGGGCCGCCCGGTCAACGTCTCGCTCAGCCCGAAACCGGGCAGCGGATACGACCACACGGTCAGCGCGTACGTCTGCGCCTCCGACAACAGCCCCGCCACCATGGGCATTTCGGCGGAGGCGGGTGACCTGTACGTCATCCCGACGAGCAGCAAGGCGTACGAGGTGTCCTACGGCACCGCGTACCAGCCACAGTCAGCGACCGGCGGGGACTTCTGGCTGGCCTCCGCCACACACAGGGGCGGCGTGCCGTCCGGGGTGTCCGCGACACTCAAGAAGTCCGGGCTGACCACCCTCAAGGTCTCTGCCCGTTCCGGCCCCGACAGCGGACAGGCGCAGTTCTCGTTCAGCTACCAGTCGACGGGCGGCGACGGCTGCTCGATGTCCACGAACTCGCTCTGGTTCCAACGTGACCTGCCCAACTCCTTCAGCGTCCACCTCCCGCCGGGCGAGTGGAACGTGGGCCAGCAGAGCCGCGACTTCATCTACGACGGGTTCCACAAGTACGCGGCCGGCAAGACGACCTCGCTGGCGCTCGGCCACGCGGTCTGGGGGCCTGGCGGGCGGCTGCCCAACACCTGGTACCACCAGCTGTACTTCGGGTCCATCAACATGTTCGCCGACCCCACCCTTCCTGCCGGCGGGACGCTGGCCGACGGCACCGTGAAGCTGACCCACGCGGGCAAGACGCTCTACTCGCACAACTACGCGCGCGGGGAGGACGTCGACGGGCACCCGCGGATCCCCGGTGCGGGCTGGTACACACTCAGTGAAACCGGCCATCGCAGCCTGCCGTCCGGTTCGCTGTCGACCAGTTCCAGCCTCAGCCTGCACTTCTACGCGGATCCCAGCAAGAACCAGCAGATCCGTGACTACATCACCCGGTTCTGGCCCGAAGCGCTCAACAGCAGGAACCGGGCGGCTCCCGGGTCGACCACGACCGTCGCCCTGGGGATGCAGCGCAACGGCACGGACGACAGCACGGTGCGTCAGTTGTCGGACAGCGTGAAGTCCGTGCATGCCTGGTACACCACCGACAACGGCGCCCACTGGCACGCCGCCACCGCGAAGCTGTCCGGCGGCAAGTGGACCATCGCCGTCCACAACCCGGCCTCCGGCCACGTCGGCCTGCGCTCGACGGTCACCGACACCCACGGCGACAGCTCGACGACCACGGTGTACAACGCGTACGCCGTCAGCTGAAGGCCGCCGGACCTGCCCTGTCACACGGGCAGGTCCGGACTCCACAGACCCGGCTCCCGGGTTCAGTACGCGATGAACTAAATATATGGCGCATTCAATACACAGCGCATTCAATACACTGTGTATCGTGAATCCGTGAGTACACCAGACGCCGTGCCCGGACGAGAGACCCGCCCGCCCCGCCGCCGCGTGCACACCCGTGCGCGGCTGCTGGAGTCGGCTGAACGCGTCATCGTGGAGCACGGCTACGCCCAGACGACGATCGAGGACCTCTGTGCCGCCGCGGGATACACGCGAGGCGCGTTCTACTCCAACTTCCGCGGCAAGGACGACCTGGTCCTCGCGCTCTTCGACCGCCACTCGGCGGACCGTCTCGACCAGTTGGAACGGCTGCTCGACGGGTCCGGTGCCGTCTCGGCCGAGGGCGTGGCCCGGGCGTTGCTGGAGGTCGACGCGCTGGAGCGGAACTGGATCCTGCTGTTCCTGGAGTTCCGTATCCACGCCGCCAGGGATCCGCGGCTCGGCGCCAAGCTGGACGAACACGACCGAGCCGTCCGGGACGCCCTGGCAGAGCTGCTCCAGAGGTGCTGTCCCGGGGTGGCGCGCGGGGTCGCGCCGGTCGGCGGGGTCGCGGCCACCCTGCTGGCCATCCGTGAGGGCATCCTCGCCAGGACGGCGGGCGAGGGACCGGGTGCGCGGGAAGCGCTGGAGGCCGCGGTCGCGACGCTCTCGGCGATCCTTCCCGAACTCGGCATCGCGTCGGCCCCCGCGGCCCCGGAGCCGGAGTCATAGGGCGCGCGGGCATCGCCCTGCACATGGCTTGACGTCAGGGGCACCGGTCACGGGCCGGCGCCCGGTTCCCCCTACTTCCGCGAGGGATTACACGATGCAAGGGACGCCGCCCCGTCCGGACGCCCGACGGGCAGACTCCCGGCGCTGGAAAGCGCTGATATTCATCGCACTTGCCCAGCTGATGGTCGTCCTCGACACCACGGTCGTCAACATCTCCCTGCCGTCGGCGCAGCACGACCTCGGCATCTCCGACGGCAACCGCCAGTGGGTCATCACCGCCTACTCGCTGGCCTTCGGCGGGCTGCTGCTCTTCGGCGGCCGCATCGCCGACCTGGCCGGGCGCCGCCGTATGTTCATCATCGGCCTCGTCGGCTTCGCGGGAGCCTCCGCGCTGGGCGGTGCGGCGGTCGGCACGGCGACCCTGCTGGCCGCCCGCGCGCTGCAGGGAGTGTTCGGGGCTCTGCTGGCGCCGGCCGCCCTGTCCCTGCTGGCCGTGACGTTCAGCGAACCGAAAGAGCGTGCCAAGGCGTTCGGCATCTACGGTGCCGTCTCCGGTGGCGGCGGCGCGCTCGGACTGATCCTCGGCGGTGTGCTCACGCAGTATCTGAGCTGGCGCTGGGCGCTGTACGTCAACATCCCCTTCGCGGTCGCCGGGATCGTCGGCGCCGTGACCGTGATCCGCGAACCCGCCGAGCGGCCCCCGAGGTCCCGGCTGGACATCCCCGGGGTCCTGCTGGCGACCGCTGGTCTGGTCTCGCTCGTCCTCGGCTTCTCACAGGCCGAGACGCACGGGTGGCACGCGCACATCACCGTGACTCTGCTCGTCGCCGCGGTGCTCCTGCTCGCCGTGTTCGTCGTGGTCGAGAGCAGGGTCGCGACGCCGTTGCTCCCCCTGCGCGTCGTCACCGACCGCAACCGCGGCGGGGTGTACCTCTCCCTCGGGCTGTCCGTCATCGGGATGTTCGGCCTCTTCCTCTTCCTCACCTACTACCTGCAGGTCGTGAAGGGCTACACCCCCTTCGCCACCGGACTCGCATTCCTCCCGATGATCGTCGGCATGGTGACCGGGTCCACCCAGATCGGCTCCCGGCTGATGAACGTGCTGCCGCCCCGGCTGCTGATGGGCACGGGCTTCCTGGTCTCCGCTCTCGGCATCCTGATGCTCACCCAGCTCCGGGTCGAGAGCTCGTACGTCTCTGTGGTGCTGCCCGCCCAGGTGCTGCTCGGGCTCGGCATGGGAACGGCCTTCATGCCCGCGACGAGTCTGGCCACGCACCACGTGCAACCGCAGGACGCCGGCGTGGCCTCCGCCATGGTCTCCACCTCGCAGCAGGTCGGCGGTTCGATCGGGACCGCACTGCTGAACACCGTCGCGAGCAGTTCGGGCCACCGCTGGGCCGCCCGGCACCTTCGGCAGGCCCGGTCCCTCGGCAGGACCGGCTACGCCAATCACGCCGCCGTCCACGGGTACACGGTCGCGACCTGGTGGGCCGTGTCGATCCTCGGCATCGCCGCGCTGGCCGCCTTCACCCTCATCGACGCTCCCCGCCAGGACACCGGCCCGTCCGCCGCGACCGACACGGAGAAGACGGCAGCGCCCGTCCTGCACGGCTGAGGCAGGACGAAGGGGTTCCTCCCGATGGCCCGGGTGGAACCCCTTCAGCACGACACCTCCACCGCTCAGCCGGTGAAGACCGCCTTCATCACCGATCCGTCGGACACCCGTGCCAGCGCCTCGGCATGGTCGCTCAGCGGGAACACCGTCACCAGCCGGGCGAGATCGAAGCGCGCCGTCAGTGCCGGGAGAAGCTTCACGTACTCGGCCAGGTGCGCTCCGGAGAATGCCCAGGAACCGATCACGTCCAGCTGCCGGAAGACGATCTGGTGCGGGTTGAGCACCGTGTCACCGGCGTCGGTGTACTGGCCGATCACCAGGTAGGAGCCCCCGCGCCGGGCCAGGGAGAGACCCTGGGCCACCGCTGCGGGCACTCCCGCGCACTCGATCACCAGATCGGCGCCGAGCCCACCGGTCGCCTCCAGCACCTCGGCCGGCACCTCCTGGGGTGTTGCCGCGCCGGCGATGTCGATGTGCACGTCGCCGATACCGGCCTCGGCCGCCAGTCGCAGCCGCTCCGCGGGGCCTCCCACGATGATCACCTTGCCCGCGCCGGAGAGCTGGGCCAGTGCCGCGGCCGCGAGGCCCACCGGCCCGCTGCCCTGGACCAGGACCGTCTCGCCCAGCCGGACCGGCCGACGCTCGTGGAGGGCGTGCACCACCGTCGGACCGGCACAGGCCAGAGACATCGCGGCCACCTGATCGACCCCCGGGTCGAGTCTGACGACCGTGGTCCCCGGACGCAGCACGATGTGCTCGGCCCAGGCCCCGGAAAGGGCCGGTTCCTCCGCCGTGGAGCGGTTCACGCCGTAGGTGCGGCGCTGCTCGCACAGCGTCGGTTCCCGGTACTGCCGACAGGGCACGCAGACGCCGCAGGCGATGGAGGAGGCCCACATCACCGCATCCCCCACCCGCAGCGGCCGACCGGCCGCGTCCACGCCGGTGCCGGGGCCCAGCTCGTGCACCACGCCGAGACCTTCGTGGCCGAGCACCAGCGGGGTGGGCACCGCGAGGTGGCCCTTCTGAAGGTGCAGATCGGTTCCGCACACCCCGCCGTAGCCGCAGGCCACCACCAGCCCGCCGGCAGGGGCCGGCGGCAGGTCGAACTCCCGCAGCTTCAGGGGCTGGTCGAACTCCTCCAGGACCAGGGCACGCGACCGCGGTGCGGGTCGCGCGGTCATCGTGCGGCTCCGTCGAGGGACGCGAGGAACGTCTCCTCAAGGGGCACCAGCGGCCGGGTGTCGCGCAGGACCACGTGTTCCGGGCGTGGTTCACCGGGCCAGCTCGGCAGGTTCGTGGTGTCGTTGTAGGTCGCGATGAGAAGCCGACGGGGGAACGGGGACATGTTCGGAGCCGAACCGTGCACGATCTCGGGGGAGAAGAAGACCAGCGAGCCGGCCGGTCCCTTGGGGCTGGTCATGCCGTGCGTGGCGACCAGGTCGGCGAGCTGCTCGGCGGTGAGCGCGATGTCGTCCGGGTCGAGGTGCAGCTCGGACTTGGCCCCCTGGCGGCGGTCGTCGCGCACCAGGCCGGCGCGGTGGGAGCCGGGGACGAAGATGACCGGGCCGTTGAACTCGTCCACGTCGTCGAGGAAGACACCGACGTTGATCTGGCGGGGGGCGGGCAGGTTGTCGGCGATCCGCCAGGCGACGTAGTCCTGGTGCCACGACCAGCGTTCGCCGCCGAAGGCCGGCTTGGCGTTGATCTTGAACTGGTAGGGGTAGACGTCCTCGGTCAGCAACTGCCGGACCGGCCCCAGGACCCGGGGGTCACGCAGCAGTGCGGCGTACTCCGGTTGGCGCTGGTGGGAGGCGTAGACGGCCCGCACCGCGGCACCGTCGTCCTCGACGATCCGCTGGGGTCCGGGGACCTCGCAGTCGCGCTCGAACGCCGCACGCAGGGACGCCACTTCGGCGGCGGTGAGTGCGGACTCCACCAGGAGGAAACCGTCCTCGTGGTAGCGGTCGATGTGTTCCTCGCTCATCAATTCTTCGCTTCTCTCGCTGTGTTACGGATGGGCCCGACGCAGTGGCGCTCAGCCCATGAAGTGGCCGCCGTCGACGACCAGTTGCTGGCCGGTGAGATAGCGGCTCCGATCGGTCACCAGGAATTCGAGGGCGTCGGCGACGTCCGTCACCGTGCCGATCCGCCCGAGCGGGATCTGGCCCAGAACGCGCCGACGCGGCTCTGCCTCGTCCAGCCGGTACCGCTCGACGACCTCGGGTGTGTCGGTGAAACCGGGGATCAGCGCGTTGACCCGGACCGCCGGCGCGAGTTCCAGCGCCAGACACCGGGTGAGCTGGAGCAGTCCGGCCTTGCTGGCGCAGTAGTTGGCCCCGTTCGGCCGCGGCCGGATGGCGGTGGTCGCGCCGATGTTCACGATCGATCCGCGGCCTGCCGCCACCATCGCCGGGGCCAGCGCCCTGGTGAGGTGGAACGGCCCGGACAGGTTGGTGGCGATCACCTGGTCCCAGTCCTCGTCGGTCAGTTCCAGGAAGGGCCGGTCCCGGTTGACACCGGCGTTGTTCACCAGGACGTGCGGTGCGCCGTGGGCGGCGAGGATGCGCTCGCAGGCCGCCCGCACCCCAGCCGGTCGGGTCAGGTCGATCCGCACGGTTTCGATGCCGTCTCCGCCCTGCCCGGCGGCCGCACGGGCCGCCCGCTCATCTCCCCGGTAGAGGGCGAGGACGTGGTAGCCCAGGGCGCTGAGCCGCCTGGACAGCTCCAGTCCGATGCCGCGGGTGCCGCCGCTCACCACGGCCGTGCGGGCGGCCACCTCAGAACGGCCGGTCACCGGCGATGGCCGCACGGTCCACGACACGACGGTGGGGGTAGTAGTCGGACGTGGCGTAGTGCTGCACTGCGCGGTTGTCCCAGAACACCACGTCCCCCGGCTGCCAGCGGAAACGCACCTGGTACTCGGGGTACTGGACCTGCCGGAACAGGTACCGCAGCAGTTCCTCGCTCTCCGCGGGCTCCAGCCCCTCGATGTGGGTGGTGAAGATGGAGGTGACGAAGAGGCTCTTGCGTCCTGTCCTCGGGTGGGTCCGCACCACCGGATGGGCGACCGGCGGGAACAACTCCTGGAAGTGCCGGCGCTGCTCGTCCGTCAGCAGGTCGCGGTAGTTCGCCGACGGTGTGAAGTCGTGCACCGCCCGCAGGCCCTCCAGGCGCCTCTTCACCTCGTCGGGCAGGTTGTCGTAGGCCGCACCGGTGTCGGCGAAGAGCGTGTCGCCCCCGGCCTCGGGCATCTCCACCATCCGCAGGACCGCGCCGAGCGGCGGGTTGGGGATCCAGGGGAAGTCGTGGTGCCAGACGTTCTCGAAGCCGGGGTTGGCAGCGCCCTTCTCCAGGCGGACGACGTCCTGGGAGGCGCCCTTGGGCAGGAACGGGTGCTGGTCGATCTCGCCCCAGTTGGCGGCGAAGGCCCGCTGCTGCTCGTGGGTGAGTTCCTGCCCGCGGAAGAAGAGGACCTTCCACTCCAGCAGGGCACGGTCCAGTTCCTCGAAGACCTCCGGGGCCAGCGGTTCGGACAGGTTCAGGCCCTCGATCTGCGCACCCAGCAGTGGGCCGTAGGGGCGCACCGAGAAGTGCCCGTACGGTCCGCCCTGCCGTCCCTCGGCGAGGCGCCGGAGCAGCCTCGGCCCGTGGTGGTCCTCGCGGCCGTCGATGCCGTGCCGCACCAGCGCACGGATGCGTGTCAGTTCCTCGGTGTCCTTCGCTGCTTCGTCACTCAGGGTCGTGGTCATGTGGTTTCGTGCTCCAGTCGGTCGGCCGGGTGATGGTCGATGTGGTCCAGGCACTCCTGGCGGGTGCCGGCGTGACGGGCGACGGCCCAGCCGGCGGGGACGTCGACGAAGGCCGGCCACAACGAGTGGTGGCCTTTCCCGTCGGCCAGGACCAGATAGGTCCCGTTCGGGTCGTCGAAGGGGTTCGGCACGGGTTCAGCTCCCCACGGAGTCGCGGCCGAGGGCCGCTCTGTGCAGGTGATCGGTGAGTACGGGCCCCAGTTGCGCGAGGGCTTCGGGCGTGGTCATGCGGTGATGGGTCACCGTCACGTCATGCGTGCGGATCTCGCCGTCCACGTACGGCCGCCAGGCCTGCGGGGAGGTGCGGCCGGCCTCATAGGGGTCGGTCGGGTCGGACAGCGCGGCGGCGAAGAAGAGCAGATCACCCCGGAAGCGGCCGGGTGTGAACGAGGTCATCAGACGCAGGTCGTGCAGGAAGACCTCGTGCAGAGACCTGGTCGGCACCTCGTCCGGCAGCTGCTCGGTGCCGCCGAACACAAGCCTGACGAAGGCACGTTCATCGATCTCGGGCACCGGTCCCACGGCGCTCGGGCAGGGGTAGGAGTCCAGCACGGCCAGCAGCGCCACCCGTTCGCCCGCCGTCTCCAGGGCGGTCGCCGCGGCATGCGCCACCAGCCCGCCGAAGGACCAGCCGAGCAGGTGGTAGGGCCCGTTGGGCTGCACGGCCCGGATCTGCTCCAGGTAGTCGGAGGCCATCTCCTGGACGCTGCCGGGCATCCGGCCGGAGTCCGTGAGCCCGCGCGCCTGCAGGCCGTACACCGGCTGGTCGGGCCCGAGATGGCGGAGCAGGCCCTGGTAGGACCAGCTGATGCCGGCGGCGGGAGGGAAGCAGAACAGCGGCGGACGGTCGCCCCGACGGCGCAGCGGCAGCAGCGGTGCCAGGGGCCCGTCGTCGGCAGCCGCAGCGGTCATCCGGCGGTCCAGTGCCGCCACCGTCGGGGCCTCGAACAGGTCGCGGACGCTCAGATCCACCCGGAAGTCGGCTCGGATCCGGGCGAGCACCCGGGCCGCCAGCATCGAGTGGCCGCCGAGCTGGAAGAAGTCGTCCTCCACGCCGACCCGGGCCACTCCCAGCACCTCGGCGAAGTGCCCCGCCAGGGCCTTCTCCCGCCCGGTGCGCGGGGCACGGGTGGGGGTGGCCGCGGTGAAGTCGGGTCGGGGCAGGGCCCGGCGGTCGAGCTTGCCGTTGGGGGTCAGCGGGAACGCGTCGAGCACGACCACGGCGGCCGGCACCATGTGCCTGGGCAGCCGCTCCGCCACATGCTCGCGGACGGCCGCCGGAGCCGGTGCTCCCCCGCCCTGCGCCACCACATAGGCGACCAGACAAGCGGCTCCCGAGGGGTCGTCACGGACGACGACCTCGGCCTGGGTGACGCCCGGACAACCGGCGACGGCGTCCCTGACCTCCGCCGGTTCGATCCGGACGCCCCTGATCTTGACCTGGTGGTCGGTGCGGCCCAGGTACTCCAGATCGCCGTCGGGCAGGCGGCGGACCAGGTCGCCCGTGCGGTACATCCGGCTCCCGGGCTCGCCGAAGGGGTCGGCCACGAAGCGTTCGGCCGTCAGCGCCGGACGATTGCGGTAGCCGTGGGCGAGTGCCTCACCGGCCAGGTAGAGCTCGCCCGGAACACCCGGCGGTGCCAGACGCAGTCCACCGTCCAGGACGTGCCCCGACACGTTGGGGATCGGCCGGCCGATCGGCACGGGGGAGGGCCAGTCGGCGGTGTCGGCCGGCAGGGTGTAGGCGGTGACCAGGTGGGTCTCGGAAGGACCGTAATGGTTGTGCAGTCGCCGGTTCGGCACCCGGCGGCAGAACTCCCGGACGGCGCGGCTGGGTACGAGGGCCTCGCCGCCCTGGGCGAGCACCCGCAGCGCGGGAAGGTCCCGGTCCTGCGCGGCCGCGGCCTCACAGACCGCCTCGATCACCAGGTGGGGTGCGAAGAGTTCGTTGATCTGCTGCTCGTCCAGCCACTTGGCCAGGCGGTCCGGGTCGCGTCGGACGTCGTCGTCCGGAATGACCAGGGTCTTGCCGAAGAGCAGCGCCGAGGTGATCTCCTGCACCGACACGTCGAAGCTGAGTGCGGTGAACTGGGCCGTCCTGGAGTCGGGAACCCGCGGAAGGTCGTCGTTGTGCCACCTGAGCAGGTTGACCAGGGAGCCGGTGGGCATCACCACGCCCTTGGGAGTCCCGGTGGTGCCCGAGGTGTAGATGACGTACGCGGTGTGCCACGGCTCCAGCCGGCCGAGCCGGTCCCGGTCGTCCACCGCGGCACCGGACCGGTGTCGGAGTGCCTCGGCGGTCTCGGACCCGTCGACCACGAGGGTGCGGACGCCGGTCTCGGGCAGGCCGGCGAGAACCCGTGTGGTGGTGAGCAGCAGCGCGGGGGCGGAGTCCCGCAGCATGAAGGCGATCCGCTCCACCGGGTACTCCGGGTCGACGGGAAGGTACCCGGCTCCGGCCTTCAGGATGGCCAGCAGGGCGACGACCATGTCGGCCGACCGGGACGCCGCCAGGGCCACGATTCGGTCCGGGCCGGCGCCTTCGGCGATCAGCAGCCGGGCGAGGCGGTTCGACGCGAGGTCGAGGTCCCGGTAGGTCACGGCCCGTCCGTCGCAGTCCAGCACGGCCGTCGCCGTGGGGGTGCGTGCCGTCTGGGCGGCGAACAGTTCGGGCAGCGTGGTCTCGTGGTACTTGAGGCGGTTGGCGCGGGACTCGGCGAGCAGATCGGCGCGCTCCTCCTCGGTGGCCAGGTCGATCAGACCGACCGCTCGCTCCTGGGCGTTCGGCGCGGTGAACGCCCTGAGCAGTGCCAGGAAACGGCGGTGGTGGGCGGCCAGTCCGTCGGGCCGGTACAACTCGGGATTGCCGACCAGGTCGATCCGCAGTCCGGAGCCGTCGGAGCGGTCGTAGGCCGTGACGGAGAGGTCGTCGACCGGTCCCTGGGTGAGGTTGTGCGCCTCGGCCCGGTGCCCGGCGAATTCCAGGTCGTAGTCGAAGGACATGATGTTGACCTGAGGGCCGGTCAGGAAGCTCTCCTGCGGGCGCAGTCCGAATGACCGGGCGAGGGACTCCCCCCGGTGACGCTGGTGCCGGAGCAGTCGGCGGAACTCCCGGGAGACCTTGCGTATCAGGTCGAGCACGGACTCCTCTGGGCGCACCTCCACGTGCAGCGGCAGGGTGTTGGAGAGCATGACCGGCACCGTGCGGAGTTCGGCGTCGGTCCGGGCCGCGACCGGCAGGGTGAGGACCACGTGCCGCTCCCCTGTCGTCTTGTGCAGGTAGGCGACGGTGGCAGCGATCAGCAGCACCGACCAGTGCGTGCGCGCCTGCCGCGCCGCGGTACGGAGCCGGGTGGTCTCGGCGGCGGAGAGCCGGCCCGTCTCGGTCAGGTTGTGGTCCGGGGTGCCGGAGGGGGTGCCGGCCAGCCGGGTCGGCCTCAGCGCCTCGGCGAACCGGTCACCCCAGTGGGCCCGGTCGGCCGCGCATGCGTCCGATTCCCGGTATCGGCGCTCGTTCTCCAGAAGCGTGCGCAGGCTGCCGTACGGTGCCGGCGCCGGGTCGCGGCCTGTGACGGCGGCACTGTAGAGCTCGGCGACCCGGAGGGAGATCAGTGCGCCGCTGTGCCCGTCGGCCAGGATGTGATGAGCACTCAGGTACCAGACGAAGTGTTCGGGCCCGAGTCGGAACAGGGCGTACGAGAAGAGGGGACCGGTGGACAGCGGCATCCGACGGGCCAGGTCGGCGCGCATCCAGGCCTTGGCCGCCGCCATGGGATCGTCCTCGATGCTGACGTCGAGAACGGGGAAAACCCAGTCATCGGCCAGGCCGGCGGTCTGCCAGGGCACGCCTTCGCATTCGCCGAACCGTGCCTGAAAGGGTTCGGCCTCGGCGATGGTCCGCCGGAGTGCGGCTTCGAACTTCTCCGCGTCGATCGGTCCGCGGATCTCCAGGTATTCACCGATGCGGGACTGCTGCCCTTTCGGATTCAACTGCTCGGCCAACCATATCTCATGCTGGGCAGCCGAAATTGGCAGACGTGTGCCGTCCAACTCTTTCCCCCGTAAATCACGTTGTGCAGATATTTCAGAGACTAGACCGCACCGCTAAACTCCCGCATACGCCGGACCAGCCGCATTTCATGCGTCCCGCAGTGCATATTCCACAACGATGGCGTACGTCACATCCCATCGGCCCGGTCGCCCCGGGGCTCAAGTTGCGGTGAGAGTCGAGCCAATTCTCGGTAAAAGGGACACCTCGAACTTGCCTGGCGTCCGGCACGCCACCGAAGATCATCCTTCGGCGGGATTGACCAACCTGCCGTCATGGAAAACACGCCCACGGGGGATAGAAATGGACTTCCACATACTCGGGCCGCTGCAGATTGCGGCAGCCGACGGCTCCGTCACACAGGGTCCCGGCGCCCTCAAACAGCGGGCGCTGCTGGCGCTGCTGTGCCTGAACGCCGAGCGAGTCGTCTCCACCCAGCAATTGACCGACCTCCTCTGGGCGGACAACCCGCCACGCACCGCGGCCACCGCTCTGCAGGTCTACGTATCCCGGCTGCGCAAGCACCTGTTGGCACTGGGCGCGGACCCGGCCGTCCTTGCCACTCGGGCTCCCGGTTACGTCCTCGACCTGGGCCGGCGGCACGAACTGGATCTGCGCCGTTTCGAGTCCCATGTGACCGGGGCCCACCAGCTGAACGCCATCGGGCGGACGGCGGAGGCCTCGGAGCTGCTGGCCTCCGCCATCGCGCTGTGGCGCGGGCCTGCCCTCGCCGACGTCCGCGGCCTGCCCATGCTGGACGATCTGGGCCACCAGCTGGACGAGAAGCGGAATTCCGCTCACGAGCTGTGGGTGGAAACCGAACTCCGGCTCGGCCGGAACGCCTGGGTGATCAGTGAGGCCTACGGTCTGGTCGCGGACCAGCCGCTGTGGGAGAACCTCTATCTCTATCTGATGGTGGCTCTCTACCGGAGTGGCCGCACCGCCGATGCGCTCGGCGTCTACAACACCCTCCGGAACAAGCTCGTCGAAGGGCTCGGCATGGAACCGAGCCTCCGGCTCCGGCAGGTACAGCGGGCCGTTCTCTCCCGGGCCTCCTGGCTCGAGGACAAGGCCGCCCTTCCGCTGGTCTCGTAGAGGTTCACGCCTGCCCCGGGGACGTCCGTTCCGCCGCCTCAGACCGCGGGCCGGACATCCTCGGCGGGCGTGAGGGTGGTGGTTCGCCTGGCGCGTGCGGCCCGGGGCAGTTCGAGGGTGATGAACGCCTCCGCCCGCATGATGGCGAGGCCGATCCTGGGCAGATCGCGTGCCCGCGGGTACACCAGGAACCGCGGCTCCCAGCGCGGCTGGAATTTGGCGTTGAACTTGTAGAGCGACTCGATCTGGAACCAGCGCGAGGAGAAGACCAGCAGTCCGCGCCACACGCGCAGCACCGGTCCTGCGCCGAGTCGCTCACCCCTTGCCAGGGCCGAGCGGAACATCGCGAAGTTCAGTGACACGCGACGCACCCCCATCTGCTGCGCCGCCTGCAAGGCCGCGACGATCAGCAGCTCGTTGAGGCCGGGGTCGGCGGAGCGGTCGCGTCTCATCAGGTCCAGGGAGATGTCCTCAGGCCCCCAGGGCACGAAGTGCAGTATCGCCTTCAGGTCGTCGCCGGCCGGGTCCTCCCCCGCCGCCTCATCGGGTGCCTTGTGGGCGGTGACGACGACGCACTCGTCGTCCGCGGGATCGCCGAACCGGCCCAGCGCGGTGGAAAATCCGCGTTCCACGGTGGTGCCCCGCCACTGTGCGGCGGCGTCACCGATCCGTTGCCGCTCCCTCTCGTTCAGTTCGGCGACCCGGCGGACCCGGCAGACGTAGCCGCCCCGCTCGATCCGCTTCACCATCTGCCGGACGTTGCGCATGGCCCGTCCGGACAGCGAGAAGTCGGCCGTGTCGACCACCGCCTCGTCGCCCAGCTCCAGCGCGTCCAGCCCGGTCTCCCTGGCCCAGATCTCCCCGCCGGTCTCACTGCAGCCCACCACGGCGGGCACCCACGCGTGCTCGCGGGCCTCGGTCATGAAGGCGTTGATCGCACCGGGCCATGCCTCGACGTCTCCGAGCGGGTCGCCCGAGGCCAGCATGACGCCCGAGACCACCCGGTAGGCGATCGCCGCCTTGCCCGAGGGGGAGAACACCACGCTCTTGTCGCGCCGCAGAGCGAAATAGCCCAGGGAGTCACGGGCGCCGTAGCGGTCGAGCAGCGCCCGCACACACGACTCGTCCTCGGCGGTCAGTTCCGGTTCCGGCGTCTCCGGGCGCAGTGCCAGCCAAGCGCTGGTCAGCGCGGTCAACAGGCCCAGTGCGCCCAGCGAGTAGCCCACCAGATCGGCGACCCGGACGGAGGTGTACCCGACCGGCCCCTCGATGCCGAACAGCCCGTACAGCACGTGCTCCAGCCGTTGCGAAAAGGTGTACGACCGGCGCTCGCTCGACGGGTGGACGCTGACGACGAGCAGGCCGAGCAGGACGCTGAGCCCGCCCAGGCCGAGGAGACTGGCAAGTGCTCTCAGGCGGGTGCGCGGGTCGGCCTTGGCGTAGAACTCGCGCCGGTGGACCAGGATCAGCCCCAGCAGGACCAGCGCGATGAGTGCCGTGAGCAGCTCATGGCGGTGCAGCAGATGGAGTGCCGCACTCGTCGGAAGCAGCACCACCACCGCGCGCCAGGCGCGACGCTTGCGGCGGCGCAGCGCGTGGGCCAGCAGGACCAGCAGCAGTCCGCTCGTCAGTTGGCCCACCGCCGCCAGCGTGCTCACCCCGCCGGGAAGGTCACCGAGCCAGCTGTGCACCCGGGAGTGCCGGAAGCCCGGGAAGAGGGCACTCACCAGGTCCAGGACACCGATCAGCCGGCAGATGTGCCCCGCCGCTGTCGGAACCCATGGCCGTCCGTTCCTATAACGCTCTTTCACGCTCCAAACCATAGAGGCCGAGCAGACCTTATTTCCTTGTCCTGCCAGTCCATTGAGGGCTGCGTTAGTGCGGGTTTAGTTTCCCCCCGAAGAACCCATCGCGGAGTAAAGATTGTGCAGCGCGGCCATTACCTTGAAGCCTTGTGGAGAGTACGGGTGGCAATAAAACCTCTCGATTTGAGCTTCACCTGAGGTCAATTGAGCTTTATCTGAGGTTGGAGGGCTTAACTCCACTTCACGGCCAATTATTTCGTTGAGTGTCGCGCCGAGTCGTGGCTAGCATGAACTCACTCCCCGGTTGCTCAAGGCCATTGCGTGCCGTGATGAGCCATGGAGAAAAGTGCGCACTTGTCTGCGAATCGATTCGCGCACCCAGCTGAAATTTCCACCACTCGAAGGGAATCACCATGAACGGCAAGCGTGCCGTCGCCGGTGCGGTGATCGCGGCTCTCGCCGCGGTCGGCACCGCGGGTCTCACCACTTCCAGCGCGTCGGCTGCCTCCCTGCCGCAGCACAAGGCCGCCGCCCAGCACTCGGTCACCACCGCCCAGGTCCTCAGCAAGGGTGCGCAGCCGCAGTTCTGGCACGCGATCGCCCAGAGCGTCGCCGCGGCGACGGTCGTCAAGGCGACGGAGCAGGTCGCGAAGTACACGACCAAGCTCCCGAAGTCCAGCGACTCCTCGTCGTCCAGCGAGTCCTCGTCGTCCTCCAGCGGCGGTCCCGCTCTCAGCGGCAAGTCGCTGCACGGAGTGATACCGGGCGACACCGCCTACGACGCCAACTGACCTCGTTGCGTCAGGTGTTCCACACCGCCGCACGAGGTGCGGCAGCGAAAGACCCACTGGCGTCGGCCAACCACCGGCGCCGCGTGACCTGTGGCGCCGACTGACCTTCGGCGCAGGGGGAAGCCACGGCACCGCCCGGCCGGCGAAGCCGCGTGGCATGCGGCATCGACCGACGATCGGTGCCGGATGACGTGAGCCACCGCATGACCAGCGGTGCGAAGTGACATGCGGTGTCGGGTGTCCACCGACACCGCATCGCCCCCGGTGCCGGGGCGGGGCGCCCCGCCCCGGCACACAGTGTCGCGCGAATCCATCCCTTTTTCCGACATGACCGACCTGGACGTCGGCCCCACCTGGATGTGGACAGCGATGAGAGTTCTCGCGCGCTCGCGCGCATCGGAGGGCGCACCCCGGACGGCGGGCGGGGCGCTCCCGGCGAAGGTACGGGTCAGCGCGCTGGCCGCCCTCGTGGCCGTGGCGGTGTACTGCTTGTGCTGCCTGGTGTACAACGCCCCCGACTCCCCGGCGAAGGACCGTGTCAAGGGCCCCGTCATGGCCTTCATGGAGCCGTACTTCTGGCAGGACTGGCAGCTCTTCGGACCCACCCCCGGCAGCAACAACGACTTCGTATACCTGCGCGCCCGGATGACGCTCCCCGGCTCGGGCAAGACCGTGGAGTCGAGCCCCGTCGAGATCGAGCAGGCCGTCGACCGATCCCCGCGCGACTTCCGGGTGAACCCGACGAAACTCCCCGGCGTGCTTCTCGCGTTCGACGCCGTGGCCAACCGGTACGCGGGTATCGCGAACAAGATCCAGAAACTTCCGGCAGCGGAGCGGGAGGACGCCCGCAAGCGTCTCGACGACCAGTTCAAGCCGGACTTCGAGGAGATGCAGCGGTTCTTCTCCGTACAGGCGAAGGCGCTCTACCCGAACGCGGAGATCATCTCCGTACAAGCGACCTTCAAGAACCGTCCCATCGTGCCGTTCTCGGCGCGGTACGCGGAACCCAAGCCGAAGGAGCACGAGAAGGGACTGCTGGCGACGTCATGGATGGACTACGTAGCGGGGGTGGAGCAGTGACCGGCGTGTTCGCCCTGATGGGCAGGGGATGGCAGGCCGGCACGGCGCGGCTGGACGCCGCGCTGCTGCGCCTCGCGAGCAGGAAGCACCGGCTCATCGGAGTCGCGGCGCTCCGCGTCGTCATCGGCTTCGCCACCCTGCTGTACTGCCTGTCCGACTACTCACGGCGGCGCTTCCTGTGGGGGCCGGACTCCTACAACTCGATCTCCACGGCGAAGGCCGCGCTGCCGCGCTGGGGCTTCTCGATCTTCCTGTGGAGCCATTCCACGCTCTGGTTCGAGATCGCCTATCACGCGGTGATCGTGGTCGCCCTGGCGTTCATGATCTTCGGCGGCCGGGCACTCACCCTCGCGCAGGCCCTGATGATGTGGTCGCTGCACAACCGGAACCAGGATGTGCTCGAAGGCGGCGACAACCTCGCCCAGATCGTCATCCTGTTCATGGTCTTCACCGTCTCCAACGCCTACTTCGCGCCCGGCGCCAAGCGGCGGCGCGCGCAGATGCGCGCGGACGAACGGCCGACAACGTCCACCGTGCTGCACAACCTCGCCGCCTTTCTCATCGTCTTCCAGACCGCGGTGCTCTACTTCACCGCCGGCTACTGGAAGATCACCGGGAAGGTGTGGCAGGACGGCGTGGCGATGTACTACATCAGCCGGATCACCGGCTTCGAGATGTCGGCCACGTACGCGCACCTGATGAACAACGCCTTCGTGGGCACCGCCCTCTGCTACTTCACGATCTTCATCGAGCTGGCGCTGCCCTTCGCGATCCTGTCCGCTCGCCCGTGGATCCGGAAGGCCAACACGGTGGCCCTGGAGGGCATGCACCTGGGCATCATCGCCTGCATGGGCCTGGTGTGCTTCGGGCTACTGATGATCGGCGCGGACTGCACCTGCCTGCGCGACGAGGACTACCGGTCGCTCGCGCGGCGCTTCCGGTCCGTCAAGGAACGTGTACTGAGCCGGAGTTGGTCACCGTTGTCCGCGCGCGGCATGACCCCGGTGGCGATGACGGCGGGACAGGAAGGTGCGGCCGATGCGTGACGCGACCGAGGAAGCGGCGAACGCCGCGCCGGACGCCCTGTACCGGTTCCTCACCGCCGAGCCCGCCGACCGGGAACGCCTGGCGCCGCGCGTGGTCGCCGCCGTGGGCCGGAAGCGGCTCGACGAGATCGTGGACTCCACGCTCGGACGGGTCGGCGAGGTCACCGGCGTGCGCGACAGCCGCGACGGACTGGTGATCGAAGGCACCCGGGGGCGGGCCCTCGCCTTCGCCGCCACCAGGGACGGCCATGAGCTGGACGGGCTCCTGATCGCCCCTGGCGCACACCGCCCGGCACGCCTGCGCACCGACTGGGTGCGCCCGGCTCTGGCCTGGACCGTGCTGGTGCTGCTGTTCGTCGTGCGCATCGACGCCTGCTGGGAGGCCCCCTCCCGGATCGCCTGGTGCGGCCGCCTGCTGATCGTCGCGGCCGGATACCTGGTCGTGGAGGGCTGGCGTGCCCCCGCCCTGTTTCCGTGGTGGATACGCCGGCCGCTGGAGGCCGGGGCGCTCGTCGCCCTCGCCTCCGCCTGGCGGCTGCCGGGGCTGCCCACGTCGGGCGGTGCCCCCGAACTGGTCGTGGGGGCCGCACTGGTCGCCGTCCTCGGCGTACTCCTGATGCGGGCACGGCGTCACCGCTGGGGGACGGCCGTCTCCCGGCCCCTCGTCTTCCCCTTGCAGGGCGGCAGTTGGTACGTGGCGCAGGGAGGCGGACGCAGCCTCAACCATCACGTCTCCGTCCCCGAGCAACGCGGCGCCCTGGACGTGGTCCAGGCCGGCCCGGGCGGGACGCGCGGGCGTCACCGCGCCCGCACCCAGGGCATGCACGGCAAGAACGAGCGCTACCTCGTCTACGGGCAGCCCGTGCACGCACCCTGCGACGGCACGGTCGTCTCCGCCGCCGATCACATCGACGACCAGGAACCCGGCGCCCTCCGCTACCAACCCCTGTACGGCAACCACGTGTGGATCGACACGGGCGCCGAGATCGTCAAGCTCGCCCATCTGCGCCCCGGCACCGTGACCGTGAGCACCGGCGACCCCGTGCGCGTCGGGCAGGTGCTCGGCGAGGTCGGGAACTCCGGCAACAGCAGCGAGCCGCACCTGCACCTCCACGCCGAGCGCGACGGCCTCGGCCTCGACCTGGAGTTCCAGGGAATCTCGGGCCCGCTGTGCCGGGGCCGGACCGTCCGCACCTAGGCATCCCGTTCAGTTCAGCAGCCACCGGGCCGGTACGGCGAGACGTCCGTGCCGCGCCCCCTCGTTCTGCTCTGCGCGCCGTCCGGCGCCCCCACACCAAAAGGTCTGCATCCCGTGCCTCTCCATGCCCCCATACGCCCGCTGCGTCGCCTGCGCGGCTCCGTCGTCGCGGCTGCCTGCGCCGCACTGCTCGCCACCACCGGCTCCCTTCCCGCCGCCCACGCGGCCGACCGGCACCCTCTCGTGGGATCCCGGCCCACATATGCGACGCGAACCGCCGACACGGGCCCCGTCCCCGGCGGTAGTCACGTCAGCGCGCGTCTCTACCTCAACTCCCGTGACCCGCAAGGGCTCGCGGCGTTCCTGCGCGACATCAGCGACCCCCGCAGCCCGCGCTACCGGCACTACCTCACCCCGGCGGAATACCAACGGCACTTCGGCCCGACGGACCGTCAGGTCCGGACCCTCACGGCATGGCTGGGCGGGTCCGGATTCACCGTCACCGGCCGAACCTCCCACTACCTGACGTTCGAAGGGCCCGCCCGCGCCGTCCGGCAGGCCTTCGGCACGAGCCTGCACGGCTATCGCACCGGCCGCGGCACGAGCGACGCCCCCGCCGGTGACCTGAGTGTGCCCGCCTCCCTCGGCGCCACCGTGCTCGGCGTGTCCGGCCTGTCCACCCCCGGAGCGGCCCGCCCCCTGTCGACCCCCGCGCCGGCTCTCGACGTACCCGCCGACGACGCCGTCTGCTCCGGTCACTTCGGGGAGAAGCCCGCCACGGGTCTGCCCAAGGCGTACGGCAGGACCGCCACGTACGCTCCGTGCCCCTACACCCCCGCCCAGCTCCGCCACGCCTACGGCGCGGGCGCCAAGGGTGCCACCGGGCGCGGCTCCACCATCGCCGTCGTGGACGCCTACGGATCACCCGACATGCTCACCGACGCCGACCGCTACGCCCGGGCCACCGGCGATCACGCCTTCCGGCCGGGCCAGTACCGCCGGCACGTCACTCCCGGCGACTGGCACATCGACGACGCGTGCGCGTCCCCGCGCACCTGGGCCGGCGAACAGGCCCTCGACATCGACCTCGCCCACGGCCTCGCCCCGGACGCGAACGTCCTCTACGTCGGTGCGAACTCCTGCCTCGACAACGACCTGATGGACGCCGAGTCGTACATCATCGACGGCCGCCGGGCGGACGTCATCTCCAACTCCTGGGCCGAGATCATCCACTCCAGTCCCGGGCACCTCACCCCCACCCTCGTAGCCGCCTGGAACCTGCTGTTCGAGCAGTCCGCCGCCGAGGGCATCGGCGTCTACTTCGCCGCGGGGGACTGCGGCGACTCCTCGCCCGAGGCCGCCCAGACCGGCGTCAACTGCGATCCGAAGACCATCCGGGCCCAGGCCGACTTCCCCAGCGGCTCCCCGTGGGTCACCTCGGTCGGCGGCACCACCCTCGCTCTCGACCGGCACGGCGACTACGCCTGGGAGACCAGCATGGGTGATGGGCTGTCCGTCCTCACCGACAAGGGCAGGGCATGGGGGCCCGTCCCCGGCGTCTTCGCCTTCGGCGGCGGAGGGGGTGCGAGCGACTTCCCGCAGCCCTGGTACCAGCGCGGCCGCGTCCCCGGCGGCACCGCACACCGCACGACGCCCGACGTGGCGCTCGAGGGCGACGGGGCACTGCCCGTCCTCGTCGGGCTCACGGACGCCGGGGCCTACCACCTCGTCGGATTCGGCGGCACGTCGGCGGCCGCGCCCGCCTTCGCCGCCGTGCAGGCCGACGCGCAACAAGCCTCCGGACACCGGCTCGGCTTCGCCAACCCGCTGCTGTACGCCCTTGCCCGGTCCCGCGCCCACGTCTTCCACGACGTCACCGACCGGCCCGCGAACGCCGGCGCACAACCTCTCACCGTGGTACGCGACGAGGGCCCCGCCGTCGACACCTCCACGGGCGCACAGCGCTATCTCCTCTACACCCTCGGCCACGACTTCGGACTCCACGCCCGCCGCGGCTACGACGACGCCACCGGTCTCGGCTCCCCCGACACCGGCTACCTGCGCTGGTTCCAGCACACCAAGGGCACCCTGAAGTGACCGTCGACGCCTTCGTCGTGGGAGCGGGGCCCAACGGCCTCGCCGGCGCCGTCACGCTCGCCCAGGCGGGCCTTTCCGTGACCGTCCTGGAGGCCGCGGCCACCATCGGCGGCGGCACCCGCAGCGGCGAGGTCACGGTGCCCGGCCTGCTCCACGACCACTGCGCCGCGGTGCATCCCATGGCCGTCGCGTCGCCCTACCTGCGCACCCTCGGCCTGGACCGCCACGGACTGCGCTGGGAGTACGCCGAGACCGACCTCGCCCACCCCCTCGACGGCGGTCGGGCGGCCGTACTCCGGCGCGACCTGGACGCGACCGTACGCGGCCTCGGCGCCGACGGCCCGGCTTGGCGTCGGCTGTTCGCGCCCCTGGCCGCGCGCTACGACGCCCTGAGCGAAGACCTCATGCGCCCCTTGGCAGCCCTGCCCCGCCACCCCGTCCTCACGGGCGGGTTCGGGCTGCTGGCGGCCCACCCGGCGCAGTGGACCCTGCGCCGATGGCGCGGGCAAGAGGCCCGGGCCCTGTTCGCGGGGGTCGCCGCCCATGCGCTGAGCCCGCTCACCGGCCCGGGCAGCTCCGCCATCGGACTCATGCTCACCGCCGCCGCGCACCGTCATGGCTGGCCCGTCGCCCGCGGGGGTTCGGGGACCATCGCCCATGCGCTCGCCGCCCGTCTCGTCGAACTCGGCGGCACCATCGAAACGGGCACCCCCGTGCGTTCCCTGCGGGACCTTCCCCCCGCCCGCACGGTCCTGCTCGACCTGGCTCCCCGCGAGGCGGCGAAGGTGTGCGGTCCGCGTCTTCCGGCCCACGTCCGACGCGCCTACACCCGCTACCGGCACGGGCCCGCCGCGTACAAGGTCGACCTGGCGGTGGAGGGAGGCGTTCCCTGGCGTGCCGAGGTGTGCCGCACGGCGGGCACCGTTCACCTCGGCGGAACCGCGGAGGAGATCGCGGAGGCCGAACAGGCGGTCTCCCGCGGGCGGATGCCCCGGCATCCCTTCGTACTGGTCGCCCAGCAGTACCTCGCCGACCCCGGGCGCTCGGCCGGCGACGTCCACCCCGTCTGGGCGTACGCACACGTCCCGCACGGCTACGACGGGGACGCGACGACCACCGTCCTGGAGCGCATCGAGCAGTACGCCCCCGGACTGCGCGACCGCGTCATCGGCCTGACCGCCCGCTCCCCGGCCGCGCTCGAGGCGTACAACCCCAATTACGTCGGCGGGGACATCCTCAACGGCGCCAACTCCCTCGCCTCTCTCGCGTTTCGCCCACGCCTGGCCCCTGATCCGTACGCCACGGGAATCCCCGGCGTCTATCTCTGCTCTGCGGCAACGCCGCCGGGGGCGGGCGTGCACGGCATGTGCGGGCACAACGCCGCGAGATCGGCGCTACGGAAACTCGGACTGCCCGTGGCCGTCTGAGCGTCAACTATCGTCTGCGGCTGTAGACGTACGTTCGACAAGGAGAGCCGATCCGTTGAACCGAGCCTCGGCCGACAGGTCTCGTACGGTGGCGATCGGTGCCGCCGGGTCGCGGCCCTGCACGCTGGTCGTCTGCCGTGGGTGTTGTTGTGGCGATCCGCGGAAGTATCCCGACGCCGATCACGCCTGGCAGCTGGAGCGGTTGCGGGCCGGGGCCGAGGCGTCCGGGGGGCGGTTCGTGGTGCGGACCGTGGACTGTCTCGGGCCCTGCGACCAGGCCAATGTCGTGGTCGTACAGCCTTCGGGGGACGCGCGGCGCCGGGGTGCGCGGGCGACCTGGATCGGGTTCGCTATGGGGGACGACTGCACCGAGGAGCTGGTGAGTTGGGCGTCCGCCGGAGGGCCGGGGGTCGCCGAACCTCCGGTCGCGCTGGAGTTGCAGTTCGTCCGGCCGCCACGCGAGGCACGGGCCCGTACGCGCCGCTGAGGCGGTGCCGGCCCGTCGGCCGCCCTCTGGAACCACACCTCCCAGTGCGGCACTCTTCTTCCTCGTGGGGACCCTTCCGTATCAAAGCCCGTCGACCGACACGACCGCGCACATGGTGGTGGCCGGGGACGACGCCCTGGCGCACCGGCTGGCCGCCGAACTGCGGGGTGTGTACGGCGAACGGGTGACCCTCGTCGTGCCGCCCACCCAGCGCAGTGTGCGGCCGCCTGTGGTCGGGCGGGCGCGGGGCTCGACGCTGTTCGACCGGATGTCCGCGGCGGTGAACCGGGCCGCGGGCAACGGGGAGGGGTCGCAGGGGCCGCCCGACCGGACGGCCGAACCCGCCGGTTCCGAGCGGGTGTTGGAGGCCACCGAACTCACCGAGGCCGTACTCGCCGAGGCGGGCGTGGAACGGGCCGCCGCCCTCGCGCTCGTCCATGACGACGACGAGACCAACATCCGGGCCGCGCTCACCGCGCGCCGCCTCAATCCGCGGCTGCGGCTCGTCATACGGCTCTACAACCGGCGCCTCGGGCAGCACATCGAGGAACTCCTCGATCAGGCTTCGGCGTTGGCCATGGCCGTGACCGATGGTGAGGGAGACGGTGGAGGGGGGAGCGGGGGGCTCGGGTTCGACGCGTCCACCACCGTGTTGTCCGATGCCGACACCGCCGCGCCCGCGCTCGCCGCGACCGCCGTCGCCGGGACCAGCAAGGTCGTCCAGACCGATGGGTTGATGCTGCGGGCGGTGGAGCGGCCGCCGCCGGGGCCCGGCGAGGTCGCCGATCCCGGGCTGTGCACGCTCGCGCTGCTGTCCGCCACCACCAACGACCCCGCCGGGGCCGACGGTTCGGAAAGCAGCGGGTCGCACGGGCCACGGCTGCTGCCGGACGAGCGGGCCGTGGCGGCGGCCACCGGGCGCGGAACCGTCGTCCTGGAGACGGTGTCGTACGCCGCGTCCGCGCCGTCCGCGGGGCGCAGTGTCGTGCCCTTCGGCTCGCTGCTGTCGCGGCGGCTGCGCTGGTCGTTCGCCGGGCTGGTGGGGTGTGTGGTCGGGCTGGCGGTCGCTTCGATGCTCGTCACCGGGGAGCCCCCGCTGCGGGCGACCTATCTGACGCTGCTCGATCTCTTCGCCATCAACAACCCCGCCATCGGCGAACCCATCGGGCGGCAGATTCTTCAGCTCTTCTCCGGGCTCGTCGGGTTGTTGCTGTTGCCTGTGCTGCTCGCCGCCGTGCTGGAGGCGCTCGGTACGTTCCGCAGCGGGTCCGCCTTGCGCAAGCCGCCGCGGGGACTGTCCGGGCACGTGGTGCTGCTCGGGGTCGGGAAGATCGGGACGCGGGTGTTGACGCGCCTGCGTGAGCTGCACATTCCGGTGGTGTGTGTCGAGGCAGATCCGGAGGCGCGGGGGCTGGCGCTGGCGCGGCGGTTGCGGGTGCCGGTGGTGTTGGGTGACGTCACGCAGGAAGGTGTGCTGGAGGCCGCGAAGATTCATCGGGCGCATGCGCTGCTCGCGCTGACCAGCGCGGACACGACGAACCTGGAAGCCGCGTTGTACGCCCGTACCGTGCGGCCCGATCTGCGGGTCGTGCTGCGGTTGTACGACGACGACTTCGCCACCGCCGTGTACCGGACCCTGCGGGCCGCGCATCCGCAGGCGCTGACCCGCAGTCGTAGCGTGTCGCATCTGGCCGCACCCGCGTTTGCCGGGGCCATGATGGGGCGGCAGATCCTCGGGGCGATTCCGGTGGAGCGGCGGGTGTTGCTGTTCGCGGCCATCGTGGTGGGTGGGCATCCGCAGTTGGAGGGGCGGACTGTGGGGGAGGCGTTTCGGGCGGGGGCGTGGCGGGTGCTCGCGTTGGATACGGCTGCGTCGGGGAGACGCCGGGGTGGTGAGCCGGTGTCCGCCGTGGGGGGCGGTGGGGGCGAGCGCGGTGGTTCCGGGCTGGTCTGGGATCTTCCCTCCACGTATGTGCTTCGGGCGGAGGATCGGGTGGTGTTGGCTGCGACTCGGAGGGGGCTGGCGGAGTTGTTGGGGCGGCGGCGGCGGCGAGAATCGGCTGGCACGTAGGTTTCGGTCTCCGGGGGGCAGGGGTGTCTGGCTCTGGTGCGGGGAGTGGGGTGGGGGGATTTTCTTCGCCCCCGCCGCCCCTACCCGTCCCATCCCCCCGGGGCTCCGCCCCAGACCCCACCAGGGGGCTCCGCCCCCGGACCCCTGCGGGGCTCCGCCCCTGCGCCCCCGGGGCTTCGCCCCTGCCGTTGCCCGGGTCCTTTTGGCCGCGGGCCCGTGGGGGCTGGGCGCGCAGTTCCCCGCGCCCCTGGCGGGGCGGCCTTACTGGGGCAGGTGTCTGTTGGCGAAGTCGAGTTCGAGTTTCACCTGCTTGATGCGTTCGTCGACGACCAGGGAGCCGTGGCCCGCGTCGTAGCGGTAGACCTCGTGGATGGCGCTGCGGGCGGTGAGGCGGGCTACGTAGTTGTCGATCTGGCGGATGGGGCAGCGGGGGTCGTTGACGCCGGCCGAAATGTAGACGGGGGCCTTGACCGCGTCGACGTAGGTGAGGGGGGAGGACGCCTCGAAGCGTTCGGGGACCTCCTCGGGGGTGCCGCCGAGAAGGGTGCGGTCCATCGCCTTCAGAGCTTCCATCTCGTCGTGGTAAGCCGTCACATAGTCGGCGACCGGGACGGCGGCGATGCCGAGGGTCCACGCCTCCGGCTGCGTGCCGAGGCCCAGGAGGGTGAGGTAGCCGCCCCAGGAGCCGCCGGTGAGGATCAGGCGGGCGGGGTCGGCGAGGCCCGACGTCACCGCCCATTCCCGGACCGCCTCGATGTCTTCGAGTTCGATCAGGCCGACTCGGTGCTTGAGGGCGTCCGTCCACTCGCGGCCGTAGCCCGTGGAGCCTCGGTAGTTGATCCGGACCACCGCGTACCCGTGGTCCACCCAGGCTGCCGGGCCCGCCGCGAAGGAGTCGCTGTCGTGCCAGGTCGGGCCGCCGTGGATGTCGAAGACCGTGGGCAGGGGGCCCGTCGTGCCCGCCGGCTTCTGGATGAGCGCGTGGACGCGGCCGCCGGGACCCTCCACCCACACGTCCTCCACGGGGACCGAGCCCGGGGACTTCAGGCCGGGGGGATCGAGGACGATCTCGCCCGTCGTCGAGCGGACCACGGACGGCTCGGCCGCCGAGGACCACAGATACTCCACGGTTCCGTCGGGGCGGGCCGTCGCCCCGGAGACCGTGCCCTGTGGGGTGGGCACCTGGACCAGCTCGCGGGACGCCAGGTCGTAGCGCCACAGGTCGCTGCGGGCCTCGAAGCTGTGGGCGATGAGAAGGGCCGAACCGTCGGGGTACCACTCGGCCGCCACGTCACCCGGGAGGTCCAGGGCCAGGTCCGTCTCCTCCCCCGTCGCCACGTCCCACACCAGCGGCTCCCAACGGCCGCGCCGCTGATGGCCGATGAGGAGGCGGGTGTCCCCGTCGACCGGGGCGAAGCCGAGCACTTCCAGACCCAGCTCGACCGTGCCGCCCTTGGTGTCGTCGAGCTCGGCGACCGTCGAGCCGTCCGGGCGCAGCACCCGCAGCGCCGAGTGCATCGCGTCGCCGTGCTCGGTGTGCTCGACGGCGATCAGGGAGCCGTCGTGCGAGAGGTCGCCGACGCCCGCCGACTCCCGGTGACGGTAGATCTCCACCGGCTCCTCGCCGAGGCGGACCACGTGGATCGTCGAGCCGTCCTCGTCCGTCGAGCGGCCCACGACCGCGGTGCGGCCGTCCCTGCCGATGGCCAGGCCCCCGGGGTAGGAAGGCTCCAGGCCCGGAGCAGCGGGGGCGTCGACACTTTCGGCACCATCGACGGCATCGCCGACATCGCCCGTCTCCGTGGTCTTGGGCGCGACGAAGCGTTGGCGGCGCCAGATGCCGAACTCGTCGCCGTCCTTGTCGTCAAACCACCAGATCCACTCGCCGTCCGGGGAGAGCACCCCGTCCGTCGTACCGTTCGCCCGGTTCGTGACCTGGCGCTGCTCCCCCGTCCCGCGGTCCCACGCGTACAGCTCGTACGTCCCCGTCGCGTTGGAGACGAACAGCGCGCGGTGCGGGGCGTCCTCCGCCCAGTCGGGCAGCGACACTCGCGGCGCCCGGAAGCGCTTCTCCCAGTCGGGCATGGCTGCCTGCCGCTGCTCGATGGACCCGTTGCTCTCAGTCATGGCCCCATAGTGCCTGGCCCGACCGACCCCGCGCTGGCGAGGTCCCCAGCCTGTGGATAACTTCGCCGATCGCGCCGGACGAACTACGGGAGAGCACCGGCACGAGGGCCCCGAAGCCTCGGCGTCGAGCGCGGCACCGTACCTTTGAACTCGTGTACCGGTTCCTGCTGACGCCCCGCTGGTGGGGGATCAACGTCTTCGTGCTGTTGGCCATCCCCTTCTGCATCTTCATGGGGTCCTGGCAGTTGAGCCGGTTCGAGGCGCGGGTGCAGGACCACCGCGCGGCCGGTGAGCAGGCCGCCGCGGCCAAGACGGAGGCGGCCCGTCCGCTCGCCCGGCTGCTGCCCGTGAGCACGGAGACCTCCGGAAAGCAGGCCACCGCGACCGGCCGGTACGGCAAGCAGCTCCTCGTGCCGGGCCGCGAGCTCGACGGTGAGCCCGGGTTCTACGTGCTGACGCTGCTGCGCGTCGACGGCGGCAAGGCGCTGCCCGTCGTACGGGGCTGGCTGCCCGGAAGCGCCGACCCGGCGAAGGCGCCCGCCGCCCCGACCGGTGAGATCACCGTCACGGGTGCGCTCCAGGCGTCCGAGAGCCCGGGGGCCAACGGCGTCACCGCCGCCGGGGGTCTGCCCGCAGGACAGACCGGCGCGATCAGCTCGGCGTCACTGGTGAACCTGGTGCCGTACGAGGTGTACGACGCCTGGATCACCCTCGCGAAGGCCGACAGCGGGATGCGTGCGGTGCCCGCGACCGCGCCTCAGGGCACCGGCCTGGACCTGAAGGCGTTCCAGAACCTCGGTTACACCGGTGAGTGGTTCGTGTTCGCGGGCTTCGTGGTCTTCATGTGGTTCCGGCTGCTGCGCCGCGAGGCGGAGTTCGCGCGGGACGCGGAGCTGGGAATCGTCCCGGACCATGACGAAGAAGAAGCCACGGTCGCCGAACCCGCCGCCGACGCCCCTCAGGACGCCGACAACATCCCCGTCCGGTAGATCGTCCCGGCGCACGCGTTGGACACGGTCGTCGTGGCCGTCGCCACGCCCGTCTGCGCCGTGTACGACACGGTGACGCTGCCGTCGGCCAGGCCGCCGTCCTCCGTCACCATCTGGGTCGAGGTGCCGGTGCCACCGGTGTCCGTGGCGGTGCCGCCCGTGCTGGTGGCGCCGTCCGTGGTGGTCGTCGGGGTCGGCGAGGGCTGTCCGCCGCCGGTGGTCGGACAGGTCTCCGAGGGCACCCAGGCGAACTTCACGACGTACGAGGCGCTCGGCTTCAGTACCACCGAGGCGACCTCAGTGGAGGGGTCGGGCAGCCCGGTGGCCGCGTCGCCCGCCACATGCGTCACCACGCTGATCTTGGCCGAGTCCGCGGCGCCCTGCGCGAGGGTGCCGACCGCGCCCGCGCCGCTGACGGTGCAACTGGTGGCGGAGACGTTCGAGAGCGTGAAGGAGCCGTAGACCGCGCCGGTGGCGTCCGGGGTGCCGACGGCACTGGTGGCCCCGCCGAGCTGCGCCGGTGTGCACGCGGGCGAGATCGCGGCCGAGGCCGAGGGATCCGGACCGCCCGTGGCCGACCCGGTGTTCGCCCCCTTGCCCTTGTCGGGCGTGGCGGTCTGGCTGCCCTTGCCCTTGTCCTTGGAGGTGCCGGAGCTGCCGCCCGCGGAGCTCTCGCCGCCGTCGGGGCCCTTGCCCTGGCTTGTGCCGCCCTGGGCCTGTGAGCTGTTGCCCGCTATGGACGGGTCGGCGTTCGACCCGGAGACGTTCGAGACGTGCACGAGGGCGGGGACGGCGGTGCCGATGAAGAGCGCGGCGGCGGCCACGCCGACGATGGCCTGACGCTTGCGGGCCCGACGTGCGGGGACCGCGCGGCGCAGGTGCTCCAGCGTGCCGTCGGTGGGTTCGATCTCCTGGACGGCCTGGTGCAGCAGCCGGCGCAGCGCCAGCTCGTCCGAACCGAACCCGTCGGAGCCCAGTGCGTCCGGGCCCAGTACATCCGGGCCCAGTGCGTCCGGGCCCAGTGCGTCCGGGCCCTGCGGGTGGGGGCCGTTTGCGTCGGGGCCGTGGTTCACAGTTCCGTTCCCAGCTTGCTGCTCGTGCTCTTGCTCGTCTTCGGCGGGCGTGGACCGGTGTGTCGGCTCATGCCACTCATAGGGCTCGTGTCGGTCGTGGTTGTCGCGTCGCTGGCTCATGCCGGGGCCTCCATGGCGACACGGAGCGCGGCGATGCCGCGCGAGCCGTACGCCTTGACCGACCCGAGCGATATGCCGAGGGTCTCGGCGACCTGGGCCTCGGTCATGTCCGCAAAGTAGCGCAGGACGAGGACTTCGCGCTGACGGCGCTGGAGGCCCTTCATCGCCTTGATCAGGGCGTCGCGCTCCAGCTGGTCGTACGCGCCCTCCTCCGCGCTCGCCATGTCGGGCATCGGCTTCGAGAGGAGCTTGAGGCCGAGGATGCGCCGGCGCAGCGCGGAGCGCGAGAGGTTGACGACGGTCTGCCGCAGATACGCGAGCGTCTTCTCGGGGTCCCGGACGCGTTTGCGCGCCGAGTGCACCCGGATGAAGGCCTCCTGGACGACGTCCTCGCAAGAGGCGGTGTCGTCGAGCAGGAGTGCCGCGAGGCCCAGCAGCGACCGGTAGTGGGCGCGGTAGGTCTCGGTGAGATGGTCGACCGTGGTGCCGGCGGCCATGCTGTCTTCAGCGCCGTCGCGCTGACTCGGTATGCGGGCGGGCCGCGCTGCAGGCATGGGCGCGATCACCGGCATGCCGGGGCTGCGGAGTCGGCGGGGTGGACGCAGGGGCGTGCCCCTGGTCTGTACCGCGGTGAATTCGAGAACCTCTGCCACGCCAGTTGGACACGCTTCCCCCCGTCAGGGTTGTACGCGACAGGCATCACATTCGCTCCAGGGTTCACACCGGCCGAAGCGCCCGCTCCCCCGCACCCCATGACGTCCGCCCCCACGCACCGCACAACGCCCGCCCCCACGCGCTCCACAAGACCCGCCCCCACGCACCTCGCAACGCCCGCCGGACCATGTGCCGGAACGCCTGCCGACGCGACCGGTAGCGCGTCTGGCAGTGCATTGAATGCCCTCATGCGTACTAGCTCATCCCCTATGCCCCGTTATGCCGTGCCGCCCCCGGGCACCCGTTTAGGGCGACCGCAAAGACGCTCCCCGCCCTCCGCGCGGTTGCGGAGAACGGGGAGGGAAATCTTCGAACGCCAAGCGGGTCCCGTACAAGTGGTCCGGACCATTATTCCGGCCACACAACTGACACAGATCCTACAAACGAATCCGGTGATGGCCAGGGAGATTTTGACCCGCGGACACCCAGAGCAGCGAAATCTACCGGCCATGCAAGACGAGTCTCGGACACACGCCGCCGAAAGCGGTTCGCGACGACGACAGTTGCCTCCCTGGCCTTCGACCATGGACATCCGCCGTACGCCACCGCGTGGAGCCCCCGTGCCGGGGCGGCGGCGTACCCGAGTGATTCCGTCGAATCCGCGCGCACGCCGCTCCCCTGACGCGGCTGTCTAGAACAGCTCCGCCGCCACCAGTTCAGCGATCTGGGCCGTGTTGAGGGCGGCGCCCTTGCGGAGGTTGTCGCCGCAGACGAAGAGTTCGAGAGCGGTCGGGTCGTCGAGGGCCCGGCGGACGCGGCCCACCCAGGTCGGGTCGGTACCCACGACGTCCGCCGGAGTGGGGAACTCACCGGCGGCCGGGTTGTCGAACAGGACGACTCCGGGCGCGGTGGCCAGGATCTCGCGGGCCTTGGTCACGGTGACCTTGCCCTCGAAGCGGGCGTGCACGGTGAGGGAGTGCGTGGTCACGACCGGGACGCGGACGCAGGTCACGGCCACGGGCAGGTCCGGCAGCCCGAGGATCTTGCGGGACTCGTCCCGCACCTTCATCTCCTCCGAGGACCAGCCGTCCTCGCGCAGCGACCCGGCCCACGGGACGACGTTCAGCGCCACCGGCTCCGGGAAGGGACCCGTGTTGTCGCCCACGACCCGGCGTACGTCCCCGGGGGTGGTCCCCAGTTCCGTACCGGCGACGAGGGACAGCTGCTGGCGCAGGGTGTCGACGCCCGCGCGCCCCGCACCGCTCACCGCCTGGTACGAGGAGACCACCAGCTCGCGCAGGCCGAACTCGGCGTGCAGCGCGCCGAGCGCCACGATCATGGAGAGGGTGGTGCAGTTCGGGTTGGAGATGATCCCGCGCGGGCGCACACGCGCGGCGTGCGGATTCACCTCGGGGACGACCAGCGGCACGTCCGGGTCCATCCGGAACGCGCCCGAGTTGTCGACCACGATCACGCCCTTGGCCGCGGCGATCGGCGCCCACTGCGCGGCCACCTCGTCCGGGACGTCGAACATCGCGACGTCGACACCGTCGAAGGCGGCCTCACTGAGCGCCACCACCTCGACCTCCTCGCCGCGCACGGCCAGCTTGCGGCCGGCCGAACGCGGGGAGGCGAGCAGACGGATCTCACCCCAGATGTCCGCGTGCTGGGACAGGATCTGGAGCATGACCGTGCCGACGGCCCCGGTCGCACCCACGACCGCCAGCGTCGGTCCTGCGGGCCTGCTCATCAGCGGCGGCCAGTGCCGCCGTACGAAAGGACGGTCATCGTCCGGTGCCTCCGTAGACGACGGCCTCGTCGCTGTCGGAGTCGAGTCCGAAGGCGGTGTGCACCGCGCGGACGGCCTCGGGGACGTCGTCGGCACGCGTGACCACCGAGATGCGGATCTCGGAGGTGGAGATCAGCTCGATGTTCACCCCCGCGTCGGACAGCGCCTCGAAGAAGCCGGCCGTGACACCCGGGTTCGTCTTCATGCCCGCGCCGACGAGCGAGATCTTGCCGATCTGGTCGTCGTAGCGCAGCGAGTCGAAGCCGATCACGTTCTTCGCCTTCTCCAGGGCGTCGATGGCCTTGCGGCCCTCGGTCTTGGGGAGGGTGAAGGAGATGTCCGTCAGACCGGTGGAGGCGGCGGACACGTTCTGCACGACCATGTCGATGTTGATCTCGGCATCGGCGATGGCGCGGAAGATCGAGGCGGCCTCGCCCGGCTTGTCCGGGACACCGACGACCGTGACCTTGGCCTCGGAGGTGTCGTGAGCGACACCGGAAATGATGGCCTGCTCCACCTTCTGGTCCCCTTGTTTGTTCGGTGCGCTGCTGACCCAGGTGCCCTGAAGCCCGCTGAAGGACGAGCGCACGTGGATCGGGATGTTGTAGCGGCGGGCGTATTCCACACAGCGGTGGAGCAGCACCTTGGAGCCGGAGGCGGCGAGCTCCAGCATGTCCTCGAAGGCGATCCAGTCGATCTTCTTCGCCTTCTTCACCACCCGCGGGTCGGCGGTGAACACGCCGTCCACGTCGGTGTAGATCTCGCAGACCTCGGCGTCCAGCGCCGCTGCGAGCGCGACGGCCGTGGTGTCGGACCCGCCGCGCCCGAGCGTGGTGATGTCCTTCTTGTCCTGCGAGACGCCCTGGAAGCCGGCGACGATGGCGATGTTGCCCTCGTCGAGCGCCGTCCGGATACGGCCCGGCGTGACGTCGATGATCCGCGCTTTGTTGTGGACCGAGTCGGTGATGACGCCTGCCTGGCTGCCGGTGAAGCTCTGGGCGCTGTGGCCCAGGTTTTTGATCGCCATCGCCAGCAGGGCCATGGAGATCCGCTCTCCGGCGGTCAGCAGCATGTCGAACTCTCGTCCGCTTGGCATCGGAGATACCTGCTCGGCGAGATCGATCAGCTCGTCCGTCGTGTCGCCCATCGCGGAAACGACCACGACCACCTGGTGGCCGTTCTTCTTCGCTTCCACGATTCGCTTGGCGACGCGCTTGATGCCCTCGGCATCGGCTACGGAGGAGCCTCCGTACTTCTGCACGACAAGGCCCACGTGCGCTCCTCGCTCAATCCGTCTCTGCACCGCACAACTGCGGTCGGCTCAGTCTAACGAGCGGCCGGATTTCCCTTCCGGAGTATCGAATCGTGAGATGTCCCGCTCACGACGTGATCACTCCGGACCGTCAAGGTCCACCGGGAGTCCACCGGAGTCGTCAGATCCACCGGTTTCGGCAGGGTTCCTCCGGCCGCTCCGAGCGGCACCTGCCCGCCCACACGCCCCGCCACTCCGGAAAGTGCCCCGTGTCACACGACACCGCCGTGTCTTAACTCTCAAGCACTAAGGTTCGGCTGTGCGTGTACTCCTGGTGGAAGACGATCAGCCGGTCGCCGAGTCACTGCGGCGGGGGCTGCTGCGCTACGGCTTCCAGGTCGAGTGGGTGACGACCGGCCACGCGGCGCTGGCCCACCAGGGCCCGTACGACGTCGTCCTCCTCGACCTCGGCCTGCCCGACACCGACGGCCTCGACGTCTGCAAGGCGCTGCGGACCCGCGGTGACGTGCCGATCATCGTGATCAGCGCGCGCAGCGACGAGACCGACCGGGTGGTGGGCCTGGAGATAGGCGCCGACGACTACGTCTCCAAGCCCTTCGGCGTACGGGAGGTCATCGCGCGGATAAGGGCGGTGATGCGGCGCGTCCGGCCCCGTACGGACACGTCGGCGGGCCCCGACCGGTACGGGCCCCGGCTCACCGTCGACCGCAAGGCCGCCCGGGTCCGCCTCGACGGCGTCGAGGTGGCGCTCGCGCCCAAGGAGTACGACCTGCTCGCCTTCCTCACAGAGGAGCCGGGCGCGCTGATGTCACGCGAACAGATCATGGAAGCGGTCTGGGACGCGAACTGGTTCGGCCCGACGAAGACGCTCGACGTCCATGTCGCCGCACTGCGGCGCAAGCTCACGGGGGCGATCACCATCGAGGCGGTGCGGGGGGTCGGGTTCCGTCTGGAGGTCGTACGGGATCCGGTGCCGGACTCGAGGACGACCCCGGACCCGGCCTCGGCCCCGCAGTCGGCCCACGCTCCGGATCAGGGCGCGCCCGGCTCATGATCCGGCAGCTCATCGTCAGTTACGTCCTGCTGGTGGCCGTCGCGCTGACCGCGTTCACCGTGCCGGTGGCCTTCACGCTGACCTCTCAGCTGCGCGGCGACACCGAGGCCTCGGTGCGCCGGGAAGCGACCACGATGGCACTCATGCTGGCGCAGGGCGATCCCGCCTCACGCGCCGCGCTGAACCGGCTGGCGACGGCGTACGCCGACCGGACGCCCGGCCGTGTGGACGTGCTCCCGGCCTCCGGCACGGACGGGACGGACACGGCACGCTGGGGCGACGGCGCGCTGCGGGTGACGGTTCCGGCGATCAGGGACAACCATGTCGTGGGCGCGGTGCGCGTCACGTACCCGACCTCCGATCTGACCGCCCGGCTGTGGCGGATCTGGGGCTTCCGGGTGATCCTCGCCGTCGGTGTGCTGGCGGTGGCCGCCGGGCTCGGCGCGCTGGTGGCGCGCCGGCTGACCCGGCCGCTGCGCCAGCTCAACGAGATGGCGAGCAAGTTCGGCGACGGGGATCTGACCGCGCGCTCGCCGGTGACCGGACCGCCGGAGACCCAGCGCCTGGCCCGCACCCTCAACTCGGGCGCGGAACGCCTGGACACCCTCATCGACTCGCAGCGGATCTTCGTCGCCGACGCCTCCCACCAGCTCCGTACCCCGCTCACGGCGTTGCGCCTGTCCCTCGACAACATCGCGGACGGGGTCGAGGACGAGTTCGTGCGCGAGGACGTGGACCAGGCCACCGCCGAGGTCGTCCGGATGAGCCGGCTGGTGAACGGGCTGCTCGTGCTCGCCCGTGCCGAGGCGAAGGTCTCGGCGGCGGAGGCGCTGCCGCTGCGGGAGCTGGTGGAGAACCGGCTCACGGTGTGGCGGCCGGCCGCCGAGGAGCGCGGGGTCACCATCGCGCAGGACGGGGATCTCTGCGGCCGGTCGCTCGTGCTGGCCGGTCCCGGTCACCTCGACCAGGTGCTGGACAACATCCTGTCGAACGCCCTGGAGGTCTCCCCGGACGGTTCGGTGATCACCGTGAAGGTGGCGGTCCGCCCCGACGAGGTGGTGCTCTCGGTGCTGGACCAGGGCCCCGGCATGTCCGACGCGGAGAAGGCCCGCGCCTTCGACCGCTTCTGGCGCGGCCAGGGCCTCACCGGGCGCTCCGGCTCCGGGCTCGGCCTCTCCATCGTCAAACAGCTGGTGACGGACGACGGCGGGACCGTGGCCCTGCGCGACGCGCCCGGCGGCGGGCTGTGGGTGGCCGTCAGCCTTCGGGCATCGCCGAGGAGTGGTGGTTGACGATCAGCCACTTGCCGCCGCGCTTCTCGTACTCGTACGTGTAGCGGGCCCCGACGGTGCGCCTGGCGCCGGTGTCCGGGTCGGTGAGCGTGAACTCGTACAGGCCGGTGTCGATGGCGGAGTTCTCGTCGAGGACGTTGACGATCGTCTCGATCTTCTTGCCGACCGGCTTGTTCTCGAGGAAGTGCTCGAAGTAGTCGACGATCTCGGCGTGCGTGTCGCGGATCTTGTTGGAGACGGTGGGCAGCAGGACGGCGTCGGAGGCGTAGCGGTCGGCCACCTTCTCCGGGTCGCCGGTCTTCAGCGCGGCGTTCCAGCCGTCGAAGAGCGCGGCGATCCGCGCCTTGGTGGGCGGCTTCTGCGGGGCCGCGCTGGCCGACGTGCCGATCCCGACGCCCGCGGCGCCCGCCGCGACGAGGGCGGAGACGGTGACGACGGCGGCGCGCTTGCGTATCTGGCGCTTCATGAAAACTCCAGTGCGGTGGGGGTACTTGCGGGGTGCTCCGCTTGCTGTGGGAGCGACTCCAGCCTCTCTTCGCGCCGGTTAGGGGCCGTCCAGCGGACGTGCAGGGCTGATCCAACTCACGGCCAACTCACGCTGTGCGAGGGGGTGGTGACGGGCGTGTGCGGGTGCCGGGTGGGGTAAGGGGCGTGGGTGACGGGCGAGTTGATGCTGGGCGGGATCGTGCTGTTGGGGTCCTGCGTGCAATGGCTGACCGGGATGGGCTTCGCGCTCGTCGCCGTGCCGGCGCTGGTGCTGCTCCTCGGGCCGGCCGAGGGTGTCGTCCTCGCGAACTGCGTCGCCGGGGCGATCTGTGTCGTGGGGCTGGCCGGTGGGTGGCGGCGGGTACGGCCGCGCGCCATGGTGCCGTTGTGCCTGGCGGCGGCGCTCACCGTGCCGGTGGGCAGCTGGGTCGCGCGGCGGCTGCCGCCGGCGGCGCTGTTGGTTTTCATGGGCGCGCTGGTGACGGTCGCCGTGGTCGTGGTCATGCGGGGCGTCCGGCTGCCCGCGCTGCGTGGCACTCGGGGTGCGGTGGCCGCGGGGGCGGCGGGCGGGTTCATGAACTCGGCGGCGGGGGTGGGGGGTCCGCCGGTCTCCCTGTACGCCCTCAACGCGGGCTGGACGGTGCGGGAGTTCGTGCCGAACGCGCTGTTCTACGGGGTGGTGGTGAACGCCTTCTCGGTGGCTTCGAACGGCGTTCCGCATCTGGGGCCGGCGCGGTGGGGGGTCGTGGTGACGGGGACGGTGGTGGGGGCGTCGATCGGGAGGGTGCTTGCCGATCGGGTGCCGGAGCAGCGGGCGCGGGTGCTGGTTCTGTTGCTGGCGTTGGCCGGCGGGCTCACCACGTTAGGGAAGGGGTTGTGGGGGTTGGGGTGACCTGTGGTGGGGCGCCTGGTACCGGTGGTGGGGCGCCGGTGGCGGGTCGGGGCCGTGCCGGTACGTCGCGGTGGTCGGTGGCTGCGGGGGGTCAGTCGTTGCGGAGTGTCGTGGGCTTGCGGCCGGGGGTCGCTGAGCGGGGTGGGGTCGTGCGCATGTGGGTACGGACCCGGCCCAGTACGTCGCTGAGTGTGGTGATGTCCGAGCGGTTCAGGGGTGTGACGAGGAGTCTGCGTACGACCGCCACGTGGCCCGGCATCACTCGGCCGAGGAGCTCTTGGCCCTGTGGGGTGGCCGTGACGTTGACGCTGCGTTCGTCGTCCGCCGAAGGTGCCCTGGTGACCAGTCCCGCCTTGGCCAACTGGGCCACCTGGTAGGTCAGTCCGCTGCGGCTGTGGACCAGGCGGTCGGCGATGTCGGTCATCCGCAGCTGCCCCTCGGGGGCCTGCCCGAGCACGGCGAGGATCTGGAACTGGGTGTAGCTGAGGCCGCCCTCGTCGCGCAGCTGCTGGTCGACGGCGTGCTGGAGCAGGCTGCTGACCTCCATCAGGGCGAAGTAGGCGGCCAGTTGCTCGGGATCCAGTCGCTCGGGATCGGGGGGCGGTGTGTCGGGCATGACCAAGAGTTTACTTGCTGCGAATTCGAAGCAGAAGTAAGGTCGCCATGTGTTTCGAATTCGCAGCATCTGCCACAGTGAAGGAGAGACTGGTCATGAGCATGGCTTATCTCGCGCAGGCCGATCAGCAGCAGAAGCTCGAGTGGCTCGACGGTGGTGTCTTCGCCGTGTTGCTGGACAGCGCGGCCACCGATGGGCAGCTGACCGTCGGGCGGTTCAGCGTCAACAAGGGCGAGGCGCCGCCGTACCACCTGCACACCCGTGAGGACGAGGTCTTCATGCTGATCAAGGGCACCGCGCTGGTCTGGTCCGACGATCAGGAGATGGAGCTGTCCGAGGGCGGCATCGTCTATCTGCCCAAGAACGTCCCGCACGGCTACCGGATCACCTCCGACACGGCCGACCTGCTGATGATCTGCACCCCCGGCGGCATCGAGGGCATGTTCCGGCACGCCGGCCGTGATCTGGCCACACCTCGACCCGAGGGTTTCCGGATCGCGCCGGAGCTGCTGGCCGAAGCCGCCGACAAGTACGGACAGGTCGTTCTGGGACCGCCCCGCTGACCGACGCCCACCCCCGCTCACCGATGAGAGGTCCCTCATGACCCAGCAGCAACGCCAAGCCCTTGATGAGCTCCTTCGGCACGCCCCGTTCGACATCGGCGGTGAACTCGGCGAACAGCGCGCCCTCTTCCACGAGATGATCGCGTCCGTGCCGCTGCCCGAAGACGTCACGGCCACGCAGGGCCGGCTCGGTGGCATACCGGTCGTCACCGTCGAGACTCCGGGTAACGATTCCTCGGCTGTGGTGCTCTACTTCCACGGCGGCGCCTACGCCCTCGGCTCGGCCGCCGACTCCGTGGGACTGGCCGCCGACGTGGCCCGGCGTGTCGGGGTCCGTGCCGTCTCGGTGGACTACCGGCTGGCCCCGGAGCATCCGTTCCCCTCGGCCGTCGACGACGCCGTGGCCGCCTATCGCGCCCTGCTCGCGGACGGGACACCCAGCTCCAAGATCGCGTTCGTCGGCGAGTCCGCGGGCGGCGGGCTGGTGGTGGCCACGCTCGTCGCGCTCAAGGAGGCGGGGCTGCCGCAGCCGTCGTCGGCCGTGGTCTTCTCCCCGTGGGCCGATCTGACCCTGTCCGGGGACAGTCTGACCGGCAAGGCCGACGTCGATCCCGCGCTGACCGCCAAGGGACTGCAGATCCGCGCCCGCGACTACCTGGGCGAGACCGACCCCGCCACGCCGCTGGCCAGCCCGGTCCACGCCGACCTGACGGGGCTCGCGCCCCTGCTCATCCAGGTCGGTTCGCACGAGATCCTGCTGGACGACGCCGTACGACTGGCCGCCCGCGCGGCCGAGCACGACGTGGCGGTCGAGCTGCAGGTCTGGCCCCAGGTCCCGCACGTCTTCCAGGGGTTCGCCGCGCTGCTCGACGACGCCGACGCCGCGCTGACCTCCGCCGCCGCCTTCACCCGGGCGCACTGGCCCGCCGACTGACCCCGGACCGGGGCTACTTGGACGACCTGATGCCGAGCGGGCCGCCGATCTCCTCGGCCATGACCCGGCCCGCCTCCTCCGCGAGGACCTCCTCGCCGAGGTCCTGGTCGGTGTCGAGGCCGTTGAGGTCGTCCAGGGGCTGGTTCAGACGGACGTGGGCCACCAGGGACTGGAGGGCGCGCAGGGCCGCCGAGGTGGTGGACCCCCAGTTGGAGAAGTAGGAGAACTGCCACCACCACAGGGCTTCGGTGGTGCGGCCCGCGCGGTAGTGGGCCATGCCGTGGCGCAGATCGGTGATGACGTCCGCGAGGTCGTCCGAGATGCGGCAGGCCACCGGGGCCTTGCGCGGTTCGTACGGGTCGAACACCTCGGAGTAGACGTCGATCGGTTCCAGCATGACCGCGAGACGCTCGCGCAGGTCGTCGACGTCCGGCTCCGGACCGAGGTCCGGCTCGTAGCGCTCGTCGGGGACGATGTCCTCGTGCGCGCCGAGACGGCCGCCCGCCAGCAGCAGCTGGGACACCTCCAGGAGGAGGAAGGGCACGGCGGAGTCGGGCTCGTCGCCCTTCGCCACTTCGGTGACGGCGACGATGAAGCTCTCGACCTGGTCCGCGATCTGGACCACGAAGTCGTCGGGGTCCTGACTGGTCGCGTGCAGCGTGGCGTCAGACATCTAGGAGTCGTCTCCCCTCGAAGGCGCGACCGAGTGTGACCTCGTCCGCGTATTCCAGGTCGCCACCCACCGGGAGGCCGCTGGCCAGGCGGGTGACCCTGAGGCCCATGGGCTTGATCATGCGGGCGAGGTACGTGGCCGTCGCCTCGCCCTCCAGGTTCGGGTCCGTGGCGAGGATGAGCTCCGTGACCGTGCCGTCGGCGAGACGGGCGAGGAGTTCCCTTATCCGGAGGTCGTCCGGGCCGACGCCCTCGATCGGGCTGATCGCGCCGCCCAGCACGTGGTACTTGCCCCGGAACTCGCGCGTCCGCTCGATCGCGACGACGTCCTTGGGCTCCTCGACCACACAGATGACGGTCAGGTCCCGACGCGGGTCGCGGCAGATGTTGCACAGTTCCTCCTGCGCCACATTGCCGCAGGTCGCGCAGAAGCGGACCTTCGCCTTGACCTCCATGAGGCACTGAGCGAGCCGGCGGACGTCCGTCGGCTCGGCCTGCAGGATGTGGAAGGCGATCCGCTGCGCGCTCTTGGGACCGACGCCGGGCAGCCGCCCCAACTCGTCGATGAGGTCCTGGACCACGCCTTCGTACACGGACTGCCGCCCTTCCTGGAATCTTTCAGTACGTACGGTAGTTGGCCGCCGCCGGTCTTAGAAAGGCAGGCCGGGGATGCCGCTGCCGCCGAGGCCCTGGGCGAGCGGGCCGAGCTTCTGCTGCTGGAGCGCCTGGGCGTTCTCGTTGGCCGCCTGGACCGCCGCGACGACCAGGTCGGCGAGGGTCTCGGTGTCCTCGGGGTCCACGGCCTTCGGGTCGATGACCAGGGCGCGCAGCTCACCCGAGCCCGTCACCGTCGCCGTCACCAGACCGCCACCCGCCTGGCCTTCGACTTCGGTGCGCGCGAGTTCCTCCTGCGCGTTGGCGAGGTCCTGTTGCATCTTCTGGGCCTGCTGGAGCAGCTGCTGCATATTGGGCTGGCCACCACCGGGAATCACGATCAGCTCCTGGTCCGTACGGCTGTCTGGACGGGGTTTTCCCGTTCAGCACGAGCCTACGTGGTTGGCGGGGCCGTCGCCCAAGCACTCTTTCGAGTGAGACGATCTCGAAGCCTATACCTGACCAAGACCCTCTTCCGGGCGGAAAAGCGGCGAAACCCGGGCCATCGCCACCCATTGGGCGGTAGGAAGGGGGCGGCGCTTCGGCACCACACGTCACTTGACATCACACACCGTCACCAGACACAACGTCACCAGCAACATCACCAGCTTCGTCGTCCTTCGCCAGTAGGGAGTGCCGGGTGAGCCAGCCGGAGATGCAGCCCGAGGGGCCGCCCCAGGACGGGCGGGACGGCGGGGCCGCGGGGACCCGGCCGGGTGATCTGACCGGCCGGGCGTTTCCGCTCGGGGACTGGGGGGAGCCGGCCGAGCGGCTCCATGAGCTGTACCGGTGGGTGGAGCGGGGGGCGCTCGACACGGCGTCCTGGTATCTCGCGAACCGGGTGTGGAAGCGGCGGGGGGCGCGGGTGCTGCGGGGCGGGGCGGCGGCGGGCGCGGCGGCGGGGGCCGCGCTTCCCCTGCTGGACCTCACGGGGGTGGTCGGCGGGGTCGCCCCCTGGGGGTATCTCGCGCTACTGCTCGGGGTCGCGTGCGTGGCCGGGGACCGGTTCTTCGGGGTGACCTCCGGGTGGATAAGGGACGTGGCGACCGCGCAGGCGGTGCAGCGGCGGTTGCAGGTGTTGCAGTTCGACTGGGCGTCGGAGAGTGTGCGGGAGGTTCTGGGGCCGACGGAGGGGACCGCCAGTGAGGCGGCGGATCGGTGTCTGGGGGTGCTGCGGAGGTTTTCGGAGGATATGACGGAGTTGGTGCGGGTGGAGACGGCGGACTGGATGGTGGAGTTCCGGACCGGGCCCGCGCCGCTGGGCATCCAGTCGTCCCTGGCCGGGGTTCCTCGGGGGGAGGGTGCGTCGCCCGGGCGGCTGCCGTTGCCGCCGGGCACCCGCCCGAACATGCCCCGCCAGCGCCCCCCGGAGCCGCGCTAGCGTTCCCTCGCCCCGCCGCCCCAGGGACTCCGCCCCTTCCACCCCGCATCGGCCTGGACGGCCTCGTCCTCATACGCCGGACCGGCTGAAGATGCGCGCCGACGCCCTCAAGGGGCGCGGGGAACCGCGCGACCAGCCCCCACCGGGCCCGCAGCCAAACGAACCGGGTGGGCGGGGGATGCAGGTCGAAGGATCAGTTGGTGCCGCAGATTTTCAGGCCCACCGGGGTGCCGCACGGCAGGTGGCCGTGGGTGCGGATGGCGTCCTGGCCGTTGCCGCGGCTGATGCAGGTGAGGAAGCCGGAGGCGAGGGAGTCGGCGGGCGGCCGTAGGCGTACTCGGTCTCCCGGTACGGGTAGGAGGACGTGCCGTGTTCCAGGTCCTCCACGGACGCGGTGTGCCCGTGGAGGGTGAGCTGGTGCAGGCCCTTGTAACCGGTGGCGAGGTTCAGTTCGCTGGAGCCGATCGCCCCGGGCAACCCGGCCACGGTGCTCAGCACCTGCTCGGTGGAGTCGAGTTCGCACCGCACCACGGGCGCCGTCGCGTCGTCCTTGTGGACGCAGTCCAAGGAGGAGTTGGCGTCCGGTCAACCGAACTGACGGCTCGTCAGCCGATCTTCGTGTACGTCAACGACTCGCCCGAGCCCGTGTTCACCCGGCGCAGCCGGCCATCGGACAGAAGGGTGATCTCGGAGGCGGCGCCCGGGGAGCAGGAGGAGATCGGTGCGCCGCCGGTGACTTCGGAGGGCCCGATCACCAGGGGGCCGCCGGCGCCGGGGGCGGCGGTCAGTTCGGCCCGGAAGACGCAGTGGTAGGTGCTGCTGCCGGACGGACCGTCCGCGACGAGCGAGAGGACCGTGTCACCCACCGCGCCCTGCTGGATGGTGAGTCGGCGGGTGTTGTGGCCCGTCGCGTTGTCGATGGAGGCGTCCCAGGTGCCGAGGAACCCCTCCGGGATCGTGCCGCCCTGGGATGCCTGGGAAGAGGGCGAACCGGAAGGGGAGGAGGAGGGAGCAGAGGGGGAGGGCGGGGGCGAGTCGGAGGAGGTCGGGCTCGTGGACGAGGCCGAGGATGCCTTCGCGTCGTCGCTGCCCTTGGCCGTGCCGCCCTGCATCAGCGCGTAGACGGAACCGCCCGCGCCGAGCGCGACGACCACCGCCACGACGATCAGGGCGGCGGTGGAGCGGCCGCTTCTGCGCGGCGGCTCGGGCTCGGGGACGCCCACGGGGCCGTACGGCGTTGTGGGCATGCCGGGTCCGTACGGCGGCGTCGGGCCGTACGAGCCGGGAGCGCCCCAGCCGCTCTGCGGATAGCCGTACGCGGGCGGGCCCGTGGGGCTGGGGTGCTGCTGGGGATGGCCGTACGCGGGGTGCGCGGCGGGCGGCGCGGCCGGTGGGGGCGTCTGGCCGGCGCCCGCGACCAGCGTCGGGAGGTGGTCCTTCGAGGCCGGTCCGCCCGGCGGGGGCGGGGTGGCGGCGTGCTCCGGGGCGACCTCGGGAGCGGGGGTGGGTGCGGCCGAAGGCTTGGACAGGTCCAGGGCCGCCGGGGCGGATCCCGGGGCCGGTTCCGGAGCGGGGACGGTGGCGTGGTGCGCGGGCGGCGCCGCAGCCGGTGCGGGGCGCTCGTCCGGGTTCTCCGTGTCCAGCAACCGCACGGCGTGCCGTCCGAGTTGGGCCACCAGCGCGCTGGGCAGCCACGGGTCACGGGAGCGTCCGTCCACGACGGTGTCCTCCGCGCCGATGCGCTCCAGGATCTCGTCGAGGCCGGGGCGGGCGGCGGGGTCCTTGCGCAGACAGTGCCGTACGAGGTCGGCGAGGCCCTCCGGTACGCCGTCCAGGTCGGGATCCTCCTGCGCGATGCGGAACATCGTCGCGTGCACCCCGCTGCTCGCCGCCCCGAAGGGCTGGACGCCGGTGGCGGCGTACGAGAGGACCGAGCCCAGGCAGAAGACGTCGCACGCGGGCGTGACGCGGTCGCCGCGGACCTGCTCGGGCGCCATGAATCCGGGCGAGCCGACGAGGGCGCCGGTGCTGGTGAGGCCGCCGTCGGTGACGGTCTCCAGGGCGCGCGCGATCCCGAAGTCGATGACGCGCGGGCCGTCGATGGTCACGAGGACGTTGGAGGGCTTGAGGTCGCGGTGGATGAGTCCGGCGGCGTGGATGTCCTTGAGGGCGTGGGCGAGTCCGGCCGCGAGGATGCGGACGGAACGTTCCGGTAGCGCTCCGTGGTCGTGGCCCACGACCGTCTGGAGGGAGGGTCCGGCGACATATCCGGTCGCGACCCACGGGACGGCGGCCTCGGTGTCCGCGTCGAGGACGGGGGCGGTCCACAGGCCGCCGACCCGGCGCGCGGCCTGCACCTCCTGGCGGAAGCGGGCCCGGAACTCCTCCTGCGCCGCGAGTTCCTCGCGCACCAGCTTCACGGCGACGGTACGGCCCCGGTCGGAGCGGGCCAGATAGACGCGCCCCATGCCACCGGCACCGAGCCGCGCGAGCAGTCGGTACGCCCCGATCTGCTGCGGTTCCCCCGCCCCCAGCTGCTCCATCGTCGCGCCGCCCTCCCCCGTGCCTGTGCAACCGCCCGAGCCCGAGGATAGTGCGGCCCTACGGGGAGGTGGGTGGGGCGGGGTCTACGGTTCAGTAACAGCACCTGGCGTTTTCGTGACGTCCGTCGCGGCCCCGTCGATCTCGTCGAGAACCGCCGACAGTCGCTCCAGGATCCGTACGGTCTCGGCGAAGCCGTCCTCCCCGAGCGCCCGCGCCAGCCGGTCGGCGAGGGCGGCGTGGCCGGGGCCGATCGCGGCGACGGCGGAGCGGCCGGTGGCGGTCGGCGAGAGCAGTTTGGCGCGGCGGTGGGCCGGGTTGGGCAGGTACTCGGCGAGGCCCTTGCCAACGAGCAGATCGGCGACGCGCTGCACGCTCTGCCGGGTGATGCCCATGACGCGGGCGATCCCGGCGACGGGGAGCGGCTCGGGGAGCACCGCGCCCAGCACCTGCCACCAGGCGGCGGTCAGCCCCGCGGGGCCGGCCAGCTCGTCCGCCACGGAGAGGAACTGGCCGTTGAGCCGGAAGACGCCGAGGGCGGCGCGGCTGAGGAGGTTCTGTCGTTCCCGGCTCATCGGGCGGCCTCCTCGGCGGGCCTTGAGGCCTTCTCCAGTACGGCGTACGCGGACGCGTCGGAGTCGTGGAACAGGCGGTACCAGGCGTCCAGCACCTCCCCCTCGTACACCCCGAGGAGCCGCAGGACCTCCCGGGCGAAGGCGACGGGCTCGGTCGGTCCGGCGGTGACGAGGTCGCCGTCGGTGACGGCGTCGGTGTCGACGTACCGCCCGGTGCCCCGGTAGCCGGTGGCGGCGAGGTAGAAGGACACGGCGCTGGTGTGGTCCCGGTCGTCGAGGAGCCCCTCGCGGGCGAGCCCGGCCGTCGCCCCGCAGATCGCGGCGACCGGCACGCCCGCGTCGAGGAAGGCGCGGGCCTTGCGGGCGAAGGGGGCTAGGTCGTCGGAGGTGTCCCAGAGGTCGGCGCCGGTGAGGATCAGCAGGGAACTGTCCTCGGGGCGGAGTTCGTCGAGCGCGAGGTCGGGCCGGATGCGGAGACCGCCGATCGTCGTCACCGGCTCCCGGGTGGGGCCGACGGTCCGGATCTCGTGGCCGGCGCGGGCGAGATACGCGGTGGCGTGACCGGTCTCCCAGTCGGCGTAGGTGTCGTAGACCGCGAGGTGGACGGGACTGCCGTGGTCGCTCGTCGCGCTCATTGCGTTCATCGCTCTCTCTCCTCGCGTGGACCGTGGCCGTGCACTATGTCAGCATGCTGTCATTTCGACAGTGCGCTGTCAATGTACGGTTGTCGGCGGCCAAGCCCGACAGACTGTCGTGGAAAGCCCCCGGTCACAGACAGGACGCCGATGTCGCGCCCCCTCCGGGGACATTTACGCTTCGGCGCATGACCCCTCAGCCCAACCCCCAGGTCGGCGCCGCCGTGAAGGCCGCGGACCGCGCGCACGTGTTCCACTCCTGGTCCGCGCAGGAGCTCATCGACCCGCTCGCCGTCGCCGGCGCGGAGGGGTCGTATTTCTGGGACTACGAAGGCAAGCGGTATCTGGACTTCACCAGCGGGCTCGTCTTCACCAACATCGGCTACCAGCACCCGAAGGTCGTCGCCGCGATCCAGGAACAGGCCGCAACCCTGTCCACGTTCGCGCCCGCCTTCGCCGTGGAGGCCCGTTCGGAGGCGGCCCGGCTGATCGCCGAGCGGACCCCGGGCGACCTGGACAAGATCTTCTTCACCAACGGTGGCGCGGAGGCCGTCGAGAACGCCACGCGCATGGCCCGGCTGCACACCGGGCGTCCGAAGGTGCTCTCCGCGTACCGCTCGTACCACGGAGCCACCTCCACCGCGATCAACCTCACCGGTGACCCGCGGCGCTGGCCCAACGACAGCGGCGCGGCGGGCGTCGTCCACTTCTGGGCGCCGTTCCTCTACCGCTCCCCCTTCCACTCCGACAGTGAGCAGCAGGAGTGCGAGCGGGCGCTTCAGCACCTGGAGGACACGATCGCCTTCGAGGGGCCGGGGACCGTCGCGGCCATCATCCTCGAGACGATCCCGGGGACCGCGGGCATCATGACGCCGCCGCCGGGCTATCTCGCGGGGGTGCGCGCTCTCTGCGACCAGTACGGGATCGTCTTCATCCTGGACGAGGTCATGGCGGGCTTCGGGCGTACGGGGAAGTGGTTCGCGGCGGACCACTACGACGTGACGCCGGACCTCATGACCTTCGCGAAGGGCGTGAACTCGGGCTACGTTCCGCTCGGCGGTGTCGCGATCTCCTCGGCGATCGCGGAGACCTTCGCCCGGCGGCCCTACCCCGGGGGGCTCACGTACTCCGGGCATCCGCTGGCCTGCGCCGCCGCCGTCGCCACCATCAACGTGATGGAGGAGGAGGGCATCGTCGAGCAGGCCACGCGGATCGGGGAGACGGTGCTCGGGCCCGGGCTGCGGGAGCTCGCCGCGCGGCATCCCAGTGTGGGTGAGGTGCGCGGTACGGGGGTGTTCTGGGCCCTGGAGCTGGTCAAGGACCGGGAGACCCGGGAGCCGCTGGTGCCGTACAACGCCGCCGGTGAGGCCAATGGGCCGATGGTCGCGTTCGGGGCCGCGGCGAAGGCGCGGGGGCTGTGGCCGTTCATCAACATGAACCGGACTCATGTGGTGCCGCCGTGCAATGTCTCCGAGGGGGAGGCGAAGGAGGGGCTCGCGGCGCTGGACGAGGCGTTGTCGGTGGCGGACGAACACACCGTGTGACGCGTGGGGGGTCTCGCCCCCGCCGCCCCTACCCGTCCCATGCCCCGGGGGCTCCGCCCCTTCGCCCCCGGGGCATGCGGGTCGGCCGCGGGGGGTGGGGGCTGGGCGCGCAGTTCCCCGCGCCCCTGGGGGGCGGGGCTGCGCCCCGCATCCCGGGCCCCTGAAAGGCTCGGGTCCGCGTAAGGTGACGTGCTCATAGTGGAAGCACACGCACGTGCACCCGTACGCGATGAGGGAGCGAGAGACCATGCCCGGCACCGGCGGCAACGGCGCCGTAACCCGTAGCACCCTGCGGCAGCAGATCGCGGACGCGCTCCGCGACGAGGTGCTGGCAGGCCGGCTCCGGCCCGGGCAGGCGTTCACGGTGAAGGAGATCGCCGAGCAGTACGGCGTCTCCGCGACCCCCGTCCGCGAGGCCCTCGTCGATCTGTCTGCCCAGGGCCTCCTGGAGGCGGACCAGCACCGCGGCTTCCACGTGCACGAGTACTCTCCGGCCGACTACCGCGGCATGATCGAGGCCCGGAGCCTCGTCACCGACGGAATGTTCCAGAGTCTCCTCGCCGGAGGCATGGCGCAGGCCGACGATCCGCGCACCCTCGCCGCCCTCGCCGGGGTCCGACGTCGCGGCGAGGAGGCCCAGCGCGCCGCGACGGCCGGCGACCTGAACATCCTCATCGGTTACGACCTGCGCTTCTGGCGCGAACTGAGCGCCCTCTTCGGCAACGCCTACCTCGCCGACTTCCTGCACCGCCTGCGCGTCCAGTCCTGGGTGTGCACGGTGCAGCACCTGCGCCGGGTGGAAGATCTGAAGGGCCACCTGTGGGCGGGCCACACGGAGCTCGTGGACGCGCTGTCCCGCCGCGACCCCGGCGCGGCGCACGCGATCGTCGCCGCGTACAACGAGCACTCCCTCGCCCTCCTCGAGCGCCTGACCGCCGGATGAGCGCGACGTAAGGTCGTGCCGGGAGGCGTGTGCGCCTGCGCGACGGATGGGCACACGGGGTGCGGGCATGGGGTGCGGTATGGGATCCGCACGAGGGGGACTGAGGACGGGTCCCACCCATTACGCTTCCCTGACCACCGTGCTTCCCAAGGAGCTAGAGGAGCCGTCTGTTGGCCTGTGACCTGTGGCTGGTCCCGCTCGTCGACGTGTTGTGCCACACCCCCGACAATCCCTTCGCCGAGGAGCTGGCGCTCTACGACAAAGCGCTGGGCGAGGCCGGACTTCCGCCGGTCCCGGTGTACGCGTACATGCCGGGGCTCTCCGGCGACGTGGCCCCGGTCGCCGGTTTCGACTACGACGCGCTGCACTTCCTGCGCCGGGCGTATCTGCTCCAGATGTGCGGCCTCGCGGTGACCCCGGTGGACGAACTGGGCGGCGACTACGAGCAGTTGCTGGAGATGTTCGAGACGAACGCCCAGCAGTCGCACCTCGTGTGGCACTACGACCACGCGGGCGCGTACGTCCCGGTCGACTTCCCGCACCCGCTCGCCAATGACGAACTCCTCGCCGGGGGTGGCCCCCTGGGCTCCTCGCAGACGCTGCTGCGCGAGCTGGAGTTCGTGGCCCCGTCGATCGGTATCGACCCGGCGAACCCGCCTGCCGCCCCGCAGCCGCCCATGGCTCCCACGGAGCTGGAGGAGCCGGCCGCGCCCGCCCCGTACGACGCGAGTCCGTTCGCGCGCGAGCGGCATGTGTGGCTCGGCCTGCACGCGGCGGCCACGCGCAGCCTCGCCCAGGGATCGATGATCATCTTCAGCTGAGGCGTACGCGGCCCGAAGGAAGGCCCAGGTCCCACCGGAGTCGGTGGGACCTGGGCCGCCCTTCTTTCTATATTCGACTTGCCCTGAACCAAAGCTGTTTGACTGGTCGTCAGCCGGCTTGGAAAACCGGCGTCCCGTCCTGTGTCAGCTTCCAGTTGGTGACCGCGAAGTCGGCCGGGTCGAGGGTGCCCTTGGACGTGACGTAGTCGATCATCAGCTGGCGGATCTCGTTGGTGGAGCTGTACGCGATGTCGGCGGCCGCGATGTGCGGGTAGCCGCTGCCGCCGTTGGCGCGGTAGTTGTTGACGGCGACGACGAAGACCTGGTCGTCGGCGACCGCCGCGCCCTTGTAGGTGAGGTTCTTGATGCGGGAGCCCTCGGCCTGCGCGATGTCGATGTCGTACTCGACCCCGGCGGCGGTGTCGTACATGTAGTCCCAGAAGCTGTTGGCGTTGGTGAGGGTGGCCGTGTCCACCTTCGTGCCGGACGGGACCTTGTAGTAGTACTTAGCCGCGTACTCGAGGTAGTCCTTGAGCTGGGCGCCCGTGAGCTTCTTGCCGTACAGGGTGTTGTCGTAGATGTAGAGCCCTGCCACGTCGCGGATGGTGACGTTGCCCGCCGGGATGTCGGCGGTGCGGCTGAAGGGCGCGGCGACGGAGATCAGAGGGAGGGCGGCGTCGGCGGTGGACAGGCCGGAGGCCACCGTCGCCATCTGGACCTGGTGGATGAAGTCCATCACCGGGACGTCCTTCCAGCAGGCCTCGGCCGCGGAGAGGTCCGCGGTGCAGGTGCCCACCGGAGTGTTGACGTACTTCACGACCAGGTCGTGGTCGGCCTTGAGGAGCCGGGTGATCTCCGGGTCCTCCTCGACCGTGTTGCTGTTGAGGGTCTGCGCCTTGGTGCTCGTCACCTTCCACTGGCCGTGGTGGAGTTCGAGCTCGAAGTCGAAGACGGTCAGGCGCATGCCCCAGCAGTACGGCTCGGAGAGGACGACGTCCTTGCCGGTCTCCTCGTTCTTCACCGTGTACGACGAGACCTCGACATGCGTGTGGCCGACGAGGATCGCGTCGATGCCGGGTACCTGCTGGGCGACGAGGTTCGAGGCGTTCTCGACGTACGGCAGCTCACTGCCGTACGACGAACTGCCGTCCAGGCCCGAGTGGTCGGTGAGGAACACGACGTCGCACCCGAGGGCACGCATCCGCGGGACGTACTTCTTCGCCTGCTCGACGAGCCCGGTGAACGCCATCTTCCCGGAGACGTTGTCCTTGTCCCACAGGGCGATGCCCGGGTTGGTGAGGCCGAGGATGCCGACCTTGATGTCCGGGGCGCCGGGGACGCAGATGCGCTTCACGGTGTACGGCTGGAAGGCCGGACGCAGCGTCTTGGCGTCCAGCGCGTTGGCGCCGAGCAGCGGGAAGTGACACTGCTGCTCGAACTTGCGCAGGGTCTCGATGCCGTAGTTGAACTCGTGGTTGCCGAGCGCGGCGGCGTCGTAGCGCATGTGGTTCATGGCCACGGCCATGGGGTGCACGGGGGCGCGCTTGCCCTTGGCGGCGACGATGGGGTCGACGCGGGCGTAGTAGTACGCCAGCGAGGTGCCCTGGATGATGTCACCGGCGTCGACGAGCAGGACGCGCTTCTCGCCCTTGGCGGCGCGCTGCTGCTTGATGAGGGTGGCGACGCGGGCGACGCCCACGGAGTTGCCCTTGCTGTCCTTGTACGCCGCGTCCGTGTAGTAGTCCCAGTCGAAGACGTGACTGTGCAGGTCGGTGGTGCCCAGGATGGAGAACGACCAGGTACGGGGTGCCTTCTCGGGCCTGTGGTCCGCGGCCTGGGCCGGGGTCGCGGCGACGGTCCCCGCGACCGTGACGGCCGCCCCGGTGACGGCCGACTTCTTCACGAACTCCCGGCGGTTCATGGGATTGACGGGCATACGTGTCTCCTGGGACTGGCTGGGACTTGGCTGACGGGAGCAACTGCGCGAGTCGTGCGGGGACTTCGAGCACTGCATGTGCGCTGGGTGCGCTACGTGCACACCGCGCACTCAGTGCACTACACGCGTAGATCGTCGTCGCGTCCAGGCCGGTCGGGAACCAGGAACAGACCATGTCCAGGTCAATTAACGGTCAGCTTGCCCTGCCGGACGGTCACTTCGTGACATGACGACGCCCCCGGATCGGCCGAAGCCGCACCGGGGGCGCCCTCGTCGGGGGACTGCGTCTCAGCCAGCGGCGACAATCCGGGTGGCCCGGTATTGATAACCGTCCTGGTCGCCCTCTTCCCACTCCATGGTGACTTTCCGACCCGGCGTGAGAAAGCGGAAGCCGGACATCTCGATCACGGAGAAGTGCGCCCAGCAACCGCCCGGCGTCTCATCGGAATCGAGGACCCCCCAGCCCTCTTCGTCGTCCCATTCACGAACCGTCGCCAGCGTCATGCGGAGATCCTACTTCCGCTATACGAGGGTGACGATGAACGGGAAGTCGAGGTCGACCGTCCGCGTTCCGCGCGCGATGGGGAAGGTCTCGTGAATCTTCAGATCCCACTTGCAGGACGTCATGTGACCGCCCAGCGCCGAGGAGGCGTGGACGAAGTACCGCGGAGAGACGCCGGGGTGGCTGTCGTGAGCGACCCGGTGGCCGTTGCAGGTGAGGTTGGCGGTCTCGTTCATGAGCCCGGTGGCGGGCGCCGCGGTGGCGGCGCTGAGCTGCCACCCCCACTGGAGCTTGCCGTTGCTGTACTTTATTTGAGCGCTGAAATTCCCCCGGGGGTCATTGCCGTTGTAGGACGGGTGCTGCGGAGTGAAAACGTGCTCCCCCGCGGCAGAGGACGGCGCGGAGCCGAGCCCCACGGCGAGTGCCGATACAGCGGCGAGAATCGCCGCCCGCTTCGCAATGCGCGAAAACATGGTGAACCTCTTTCAGGTCAGTGGGTTCGCCTGCGAAGCTAATAGATCAAGAACGGCACTCACAACGGACCTGGGGCAAAAAGCACATCAACTGACACGGTGTGATGAGACACGTGTCGGCGACACATCCCCCGGTGAACGCGGAGGCCGCCGCCCCCTGTTGGGGACGGCGGCCTCGAACTGTCCGATCGGTCCGAACGGATCAGATGAACGAGTTGATCTCGATCGTCTCGTCGCGGCCCGGGCCGACGCCGATCGCGGAGATCTGGGCGCCGGACATGTCCTCCAGCGCCCTGACGTACGCCTGGGCGTTCTTCGGGAGGTCGGAGAAGGACTTCGCCTTGGTGATGTCCTCGGACCAGCCCGGGAGGTTCTCGTAGATCGGCTTCGCGTGGTGGAAGTCGGTCTGGGAGTACGGGAGTTCCTCGACGCGCTTGCCGTCGATCTCGTACGCCACGCAGACCGGGATCTCCTCCCAGCCGGTCAGGACGTCCAGCTTGGTGAGGAAGAAGTCGGTCAGGCCGTTCACACGGGTCGCGTAGCGGGCGATGACCGCGTCGAACCAGCCGCAGCGGCGGTCACGGCCGGTGGTGACACCGCGCTCGCCACCGATACGGCGCAGCGCTTCGCCGTCCTCGTCCAAGAGCTCGGTCGGGAACGGGCCCGAGCCGACACGGGTCGTGTACGCCTTGAGGATGCCGATGACCCGGCTGATCTTCGTCGGGCCGACGCCCGAACCGGTGCAGGCACCGCCGGCCGTCGGGTTCGACGACGTCACGAAGGGGTACGTGCCGTGGTCGATGTCGAGGAGCGTGCCCTGGCCGCCCTCGAAGAGCACGACCTTGTCCTGCTCCAGCGCCTGGTTCAGGATCAGGACCGTGTCCGCGACGTACGGCTTGAGCCGGTCCGCGTAGCCCAGCAGCTCCTCGACGACCTGCCCGGCTTCGATGGCACGGCGGTTGTAGAGCTTGGTCAGCAGCTGGTTCTTGACCTCGAGGGCCGCCTCGACCTTCTGGGTCAGGATCGACTCGTCGTAGAGGTCCTGGATACGGATGCCGACGCGGTTGATCTTGTCCGCGTAGGTGGGCCCGATGCCACGCCCGGTCGTGCCGATCTTCCGCTTCCCGAGGAAGCGCTCCGTCACCTTGTCGACGGTGACGTTGTACGGCGTGATGATGTGAGCGTTTCCGCTGATCAGAAGCTTGGAGGTGTCGACGCCGCGCTCGTTCAGTCCGTTCAGCTCGGAGAACAGGACCGACGGGTCGACGACGACTCCGTTTCCGATCACCGGAGTGCACTCCGGTGTGAGGATTCCGGAAGGGAGGAGGTGGAGGGCGTACTTCTGATCGCCCACGACTACCGTGTGGCCGGCGTTGTTGCCGCCCTGGTAGCGCACCACATAGTCCACGGATCCACCGAGCAGGTCGGTGGCCTTTCCCTTGCCTTCGTCACCCCACTGAGCACCGAGCAGCACAAGTGCGGGCACAGGCGTACACCCCTTCCGGGCGGGGCATGTCCAAGGTCGGGGACGTACGCGGCTGGTTTTCGATACGGCTGCGTACGCCGGCGACCTCCTTTGGCCGCGACCGTCGGACCGGATGCCCCGGAATAGACGAAGCCCCTGGCGCAATAGCGCAAGGGGCTCTTGCACAAAGATGCTACCCGAGGAAGCGAGGCATGACCGAGGTGGCGGCTTCCGACCAGCTCCTTGTGGTCATCGACCCGGTCGCCCGTTGGACGGACGGCGAGTCTGTACGGATCGCAAAAGACGTGCTCAGCGCGGGTGCGGCGACGAAAGTATGCCTGCCGGAAGGGCCCGAGGAATTTGCCCGGGCGCTGGCCCGGAGAGGTTCCCGGCGGCCGGTCGTGGTGGGCGACGACCGCGCCCTCTTGCGTGCTGTATCCCTTTTGCACCGACAACGGGAACTGGCCGGATGTGGGGTGTCATTGGTGCCGGTGGGGGGTGTGCTGTCGCTGGCGCGGGCGCTGGGGGTGCCCGTCGGGGCCGTCGCGGCGGCCCGGGCCGTGCTCGACGGGGTCGAGCGGCGGCTCGATCTGCTGGTCGACGAGAGTGACGGGGTGGTGTTGGGGGCGTTGCGGATTCCGCCGGTGGGGGCGGGTGGGGCGATGCGGGGTGCGGAGGAGATCGACGGGGCCGACGTGGGTGGTGTCGGCGGAGTCGGCGGTTTCGGTGGGTCTGGGGGCTCTGGGAGCTCTGGTGGTTTCGGGGGTTCCGGGGGTTTCGGCGGTGGGGCTTCCGGGCTCGGGGGGCATGCGTGGCTGCGGACCTGTCAGTCGCTGGTCCGTACGCTTGCGGCGCGGCCCGCGCGTGTGGCGTCCGTGCCGGGGCCCGGGCCTTCGCGGCTGCGGGTCGAGGTCGACGGGGTCACCTTGGTCGATCTGGACCAGCCGGTGGAGGCGGTGTCCGTGACGCCCGGCGTTGCCGGGGGTGCGGAGGTGGAGGTTCGGCCGGTTTCCGTGGGGGCGGAGGCGTCGCCGTTGCGGGTGGTGGGGCGGCGGGTGACTGTGTCCGGGGCGGACTTTCGGTATCGGGCGGATTCTGTGGTGTCCGGGCCTGTGCGGACGCGGACGTGGACGGTTCGGGAAGGGGGTTGGGGGCTTACGCTGCCGAGCTGAGCCCCCGGGCGTTGCCGCTATGGCTGGGGCAGGGTCGGTGTGGACTCGTCCTTCAGGGATACGCCGGTGCGGCCGAGGTCGCGTGCCCTTCGCATCAGTGTCGCCAGCTTCGTCGCCGCGGCGGTGTGGGACAGGCCGAGGGGTGGGCGGATGTTGGAGAGGCAGTTGCGGTCGGCGTCGGTGGTGCGACCCGGGCGCGGGCCGTACGTGAGATACGCCCCGAGCGAGTCCGCGGCGGACATCCCGGGCCGCTCCCCGATGAGGACGACGGCCATCCCGGCCCCCAGCGCGTGCGCGATGTCGTCTCCGAGAGCCACCCGCGCCTGCTCGGCGAGCACGACGGGAGCGACGTGCCAGTCGGAGGGCAGCCGCTGTGTCGTCGCGCGCACGACGGCCGCGGCATGCTCGTGCACCGCCCGGCTGGACAGCCCGTCGGCGACGACGAACACCACGTCCCAGCCGTCGCGGGGCAGGTGCGCCCGGTCCACGTCGTGGAGCCTGCGTCCGAGGTCGGGGCGCTGGAGATAGGTGAGCCGGTCGGGGGCGGCGCTGCGCACCCGTATCGTCGGCACACCCGTCAGCGCGGACGCCACCACGTCCGGATCGAACGGCGAGTGCACCGCGTCCCGCGCGGCGGCGTGCGCGGCCTGCAGTTCGAGCCGGTGCCGCGTGGGCAACGCCGATCCGGCCCGCCCGAGCCCGATCCGGGCCTGGGTGTGCCGGCGCAGGGAGTTCCAGAGGGCGGTGTCCGACTCCCGGTCCACGACCGGAGCGACCGAAGCGACCGAAGCGACCGAAGCGATCGCTGCGGTCGAAGCAGTCGGGACGGTCACCGTGTCGCCCAAGTCGGCGTCCACATGGATTAGTTGACGTTCCGTCATGCCGCCAGCCCCCGCCCGATCGCCGTCAGCGGATGGCCTGTACCCGCCACGTCCCGTATCCCGCCGCCGTCGTCCAGCAGACCGATCCGCTCCAGCCACGTCTCGAACTCCGGTGCCGGGCGCAGCCCGAGCACCTCGCGCAGGTACAACGCGTCGTGGTACGAGGCCGACTGGTAGTTGAGCATGATGTCGTCGCCTCCGGGGGTGCAGATCACGAAGGAGGCGCCGGCGACACCGAGCATGGTGAGCATCGTGGCGATGTCGTCGTCATCGGCGTCGGCGTGGTTGGTGTAACAGATGTCGAGGCCCATGGGCAGGCCGAGCAGTTTGCCGCAGAAGTGGTCCTCCAGGGCCGCGCGGAGGATCTGGCGGCCGTCGTAGAGGTACTCCGGGCCGATGAAGCCGACCACCGTGTTCACGAGCAGCGGGTCGTAGCGGCGGGCGACCGCGTACGCCCGCGCCTCCACCGTCTGCTGGTCCACCCCGTGGTGCGCGTCGGCGGAGAGCGCGCTGCCCTGCCCCGTCTCGAAGTACAGGGCGTTGGAGCCGACCGTGCCCCTGTCCAGCGAGCGCGCCGCCTCGTACGCCTCGTCCAGGAGCCCCAGTGTGACCCCGAACGAGGCGTTGGCGGCCTGCGTACCGGCGATGGACTGGAAGACGAGGTCCACCGGGGCGCCGCGTTCCATCAGGTCGATGCTGGTGGTCACGTGGCACAGGACGCAGGACTGGGTGGGGATGGAGTAGCGGTCGATCACTCCCTCCAGGAGGTCCAGCAGGTCCCGTACCGCCTCGGGGCTGTCCGTGGCCGGGTTGATGCCGATCACCGCGTCGCCGGAGCCCAGGAGCAGGCCGTCCAGCAGGGCCGCCGCCACGCCCGCGGGGTCGTCGGTGGGGTGGTTGGGCTGGAGGCGGGTGGCCAGGCGGCCCGGGAGGCCGATCGTGGAGCGGAAGGCGGTGACCACCCGGACCTTGCGGGCGACCGCCACCAGATCCGCGTTGCCCATCAGTTTCGACACCGCGGCGACCATCTCCGGGGTCAGGCCGGGGGCGAGTGCGGCGAGTGTCGGCGCGTCCGCCGCCTCCGACAGCAGCCATTCGCGCAGCTCCCCCACCGTGAGGCCACAGACGGGGGCGAAGGCCGCCGCGTCGTGGCTGTCCATGATGAGGCGGGTCACGTCGTCGCTCTCGTACGGGATCACGGGCTCGGCGAGGAACCGTGCGAGCGGGACCTCGGCCAGCGCCCACCGCGCGGCGACGCGTGCCTGCGCGGAGTCGGCGGCGAGCCCGGCGAGGCGGTCGCCTGAACGTTCGGGGCTCGCGGCGGCGAGCAGCCGCGCGAGGCCGGCGAAGGAGTGCGTCCGGCCGCCGAGGGTGGCGGAGTAGGTGCTCATGCCAGGGACCGTACGGAGGGGCGTCGGGCGCGGTCCACGGTCCGGCGGAGAGTTAACAAGGACGTTCGCTCCACCCGGACTTCTAAAGGTCTGGTTGACACATATTTAACGTCCCGACCCGTGACAGGACTCATTTCTCGTGCAGCATTCCGGTTCGTAATCCACTCCGCCGCACCGAGGGTGCGGACGGCGAGCGACACGGAAGGGGCCACTCGATGGCAGTGCAAGAGGGCGTGGTCCCTGAGGCGGCGGGCACAGCGGAGACCCCCGGAGGCACAGTTCACCGGCTCAAGCCGAACGCGATCGGGCTGCTGGGCGTGGTCTTCATGGCCGTCGCCACCGCCGCCCCGATCACCGCCATGACGGGCAACGTGCCCTTCATGGTCTCCGCCGGCAACGGCATCGGCGCCCCGGCGAGCTATCTCGTCGCAATGGTCGTCCTGGCGATCTTTGCGGTCGGCTTCACCTCGATGGCGAAGCACATCACCTCCACCGGCGCCTTCTACGGCTTCATCTCCTACGGTCTCGGCCGCACCGCGGGACTCGCCTCGGGACTTCTCGCGACCTTCGCGTACGTCGTCTTCGAGCCGGCCCTGATCGGTATCTTCTCGACCTTCGCCACCGGAACCCTCAAGGACCAGACGGGACTTGACGTGCCCTGGTGGGCGTTCGCGATCCTGATGCTCGCCGTCAACGCGACGGGCACGTGGTTCGGGGTGTCCGTCGCCGAGAAGCTGCTCGTCGTGCTGCTGGCCACCGAGGTGACGGTCCTGGCCGCCATGGCCGTCTCCGTCGCCCTGCACGGCGGCGGCCCGCACGGCTTCACCTTCGGCCCGGTCAACCCGGTCAACGCCTTCAAGGGGACCTCGGCGGGCCTCGGCCTCTTCTTCGCCTTCTGGTCGTGGGTCGGCTTCGAGTCCACGGCGATGTACGGCGAGGAGTCCCGCGACCCGAAGAAGATCATCCCCAAGGCGACGATGATCTCCGTACTGGGCGTCGGCGTCTTCTACGTCTTCGTCTCCTGGATGGCCATCATCGGCAACGGCGAGAGCGAGGCCGTCACGGCCGCCTCCTCCTCGAACCCGCTCGCCCTGTTCTTCAACCCCACCGAGCACTACGTCGGTCACTGGGCCGTCGACGTCATGCAGTGGCTGATGATCACCGGCTCGCTGGCCTGCGGCATGGCCTTCCACAACTGCGCCGCCCGTTACATGTACGCGCTGGGCCGCGAGGGCGTCCTCCCCTCGCTCCAGCGCACGATCGGCCGCACCCACCCCCAGCACGGCTCCCCGCACATCGCGGGCCTCGTCCAGACGGTCGTCAGCGCCGTCCTCATCGCCGCGTTCTGGCTCGCCGGCAAGGACCCGTACACCGGTACGTACGTCCTGCTCGCCATCCTCGGCACGATGGCCATCCTGGTGGTGCAGGCGGTCTGCTCCTTCGCGGTGCTGGCGTACTTCCGCAAGAACCACCCCGAGAGCAGGCACTGGTTCAGGACCTTCACCGCCCCGCTCGTCGGCGGCCTCGCGATGCTCGGCGTGGTCGTCCTGCTGGTGTCCAACATGGGCGCCGCGGCCGGCACGGAGTCCGGCTCCCTCGTGCTGAAGGCGACCCCCTGGATCGTCGCCCTGATCGCGGCGGGCGGCGTGGCGTACGCGACGTACCTCAAGCGCCGCGCACCGCAGCGGTACGCCCTGCTCGGGCGGACGGTCCTGGAGGAGACCAAGGAGCGGTAGCCGCTACGGACGCGGCCGGAGCGCCGCTTCACCCCGTTCCTTCGGCGAGGGCTCTCAGCCCTCGCCGAAGTGCCGCTCCCGGTGGACCCGCCAGCGGTCCATCATCGACTCCAGCTCGCCCTCCATGAACTCGAAGAAGGCAAGGGTCTCCGCGAGCCGGCCGCCCGCCGGGGTGTCCGCGCCCAGGCTGGCGACGCCCTCGCGCAGGGCGTCCTCCCAGCGCTTGATGATCGCCTCACGATTGGTGAGCGCCTCGTACCACTGGTCGCTGTGCACGCGGTACCGCTCCCGGCGCGAACCGGGTTCCCGCTCGCGCGACACCATGTGCACCTGCGCGAGATAGCGCACCGCACCGGAGACCGCCGCGGGGCTGATCTGCAGTTGCTCGCCCAGTTCGACCGAGGTCAGAGCGCCGGTGTCCGAGGCGAGCAGCGCGCCGAAGACCCGGGACGGCATCCGGGGCATCCCGGCCTGCACGAGTTGCGCCGCGAAGTGCTCGACGAACCGCGAGACCGCCTCCGCGTCCCGGCCCACCGCTCCCACCGCCTTCGGTCCCACCGTCTCCGGCTCTGCCATCCCTCGATTGTATCCGAGCGTTTATACAATTCGTTAACTTCACAAATTTCTGAAAGAAGCGTACGTTCTGGAGCATGACGAAGGGCAGGGCCAAGGGCCTGGCGAAGGGCACGACGAAGGCGATCACCGTCTCCGGGCTGCACAAGTCGTTCGGCGCGACACACGCGCTGGACGGTCTCGACCTGGACGTCGAAGCCGGCGAGGTGCACGGCTTCCTCGGTCCGAACGGCTCCGGGAAGTCCACCACCATCCGGGTCCTGCTGGGCCTGCTGCGAGGCGACGCGGGCGCGGCGCAGGTGCTGGGCCGGGACCCCTGGGCGGACGCGGTGGAACTGCACCGCCGGGTCGCCTACGTACCCGGTGACGTCACCCTGTGGCGCAACCTCTCCGGCGGCGAGGTCATCGACCTGTACGGGCGGCTGCGCGGGGGGCTCGACCGGGCGCGGCGGGCGGAACTGATCGAACGCTTCGAACTCGACCCCACCAAGAAGGGACGCACCTACTCCAAGGGCAACCGGCAGAAGGTTGCCCTCGTCGCCGCCTTCGCCTCGGACGTCGACCTGCTGATCCTCGACGAGCCCACATCGGGTCTCGACCCGCTGATGGAGGAGGTCTTCCAGCGGTGCGTCGAGGAGGAACGCGACCGCGGCCGGACCGTCCTGCTCTCCTCGCACATCCTCAGCGAGGTGGAGGAGCTGTGCGACCGCGTCAGCATCATCCGCAAGGGCCGCACCGTCGAGAGCGGCACCCTCGCCGACCTGCGCCATCTGACCCGTACCAGCGTCACCGCCGAACTCGCGGGACCGCCCAACGGGCTGGCACACCTGCCCGGCGTGCACGACCTGGACATCCAGGGCCACCGGGTCAGGCTCCAGGTCGAGACCGACAAGATCGACGCCGTACTGCGCTCGCTCACCGACTCGGGCGTACGGTCGCTGACCTCGACGCCGCCGACCCTGGAGGAACTGTTCCTGCGGCACTACCAGGACGACGTCCGGGCGAACGGTGAAGGGGCGATGGCGCGATGACCGCCGCGACCACTGCCGTACGGGGCGCCACACGGCCCCGGGGCTACCGCCAACTCGCCGGTACCGGCACGCTGTTGAGGTTCTCCCTGCGCCGCGACCGGCTGATGATGCCGCTGTGGGTCGGTGTGATCGGCCTGTTGGTGCTGTCCATGCCGAACTCGCTGAAGTCCGTCTACGGCACCGCCGCCGAACGCGCCGACCTCGCCCGCCAGATGCTCACCAACACCTCCCTGCGCGCCACCTACGGGCCGGTGTTCGACGACTCGCTCGGCGGACTCACCGCCTGGCGCATCGGCGGCTACGCCGGTCTGTTCGCCGGAATCATGAGCCTGCTCGTCGTCGTACGGCACACCCGCGAGGAGGAGGAGAGCGGGCGCCAGGAACTCCTCTCGTCGGCGATGGTGGGGCGCCGGGCCCCGCTGACGGCGGCGCTGCTGGCCGCCCTCGTCGCCAACGGCGTGCTCGCGCTGCTCATCGCGGGCGGGCTGGCAGGCCGGGGCGGTGCCGGAGCGCTGGCCCTCGGGCTCGGCGTCGGGGGCGTCGGCATGGTCTTCGCCACCATGGCGGCGATCGTCGCCCAGCTCACCGAGAGCGCGCGGCTCGCCAAGGGGCTGACGGGCGGGCTGCTCGGCGCCGCGTTCGTGCTGCGGGCGGCGGGCGACTCGTCGACGAACGACGGTTCGTCCGTGCTGACCTGGGTGTCGCCGCTGGGGTGGCTGGAGAACGAACGCCCCTTCGCGCAGGAACGGTGGTGGGTGCTGCCGCTGTTCGTCGCGGCCGTGGCGATCCAGGGCGCGGTCGCCTACGAACTCGCCGGGCGGCGCGATGTCGGGATGAGCTTCCTGCCGACCCGGCCGGGGCCCGCGCGGGGGCGGCTCGGATCGGCCGGGGCACTGGCCTGGCGGCTGCAGAGGGGGGCCGTGCTGGGGTGGAGCCTCGGGTTCCTCGCCGCGGGGGCCGCGTTCGGCGGGATCACGAAGGGGGCCGCCGATCTGGTCGGGAGCAACGACAAGACCCGGCAGATCATCGAGCGGATGGGCGGACAGTCCGGGATCACGGACGCGTTCCTCGCGGCCATGGTCGGCATGCTGGGGATGGTGGCCGCGCTGTACGTCGTCTCTTCGGTGCTGCGCCTGCACGGTGAGGAGACCTCGCAGCGGGCGGAACCGGTGCTGGCGAACGCCGTGGGGCGGCTGCGGTGGGCCGGCGGACACCTGGTCGTCGCCTTCGGTGGCGCGGCGCTCATCATGGCGCTGGGCGGGCTCGGTCTCGGACTCGGGTACGGCCATGAGCTCGGGCCCGTGCTCGGCGCCTGCCTCGTCCAGGTCGCGGCGGTCTGGACGCTGGGCGGGCTGGCGGTCCTTCTCTACGGGATCTCGCCCCAACTGGCCCCCGGCGCCTGGGGCGCGGCCGGGGTCGCCCTCCTGCTGGGCTGGATCGGCCCCGCCCTGAACGTCCCTCAGGCCGCCATGGACCTCTCCCCCTTCGGCCATCTCCCCAAGCTGCCGGGCGGGGAGATGTCATGGACTCCGGTACTGATCCTGACGGCGATCGCGGTGGCCCTGACCGCCGCGGGGCTGGCCGCGTTGCGGCGACGGGACATGAGCACCTGACGGCGGGCGCACGCGTGCTCGGTGCGGGGGCGGGGGCGGGGGCGGGGCCGGCGGTCCGGGCGGGTCAGAGCACGACGCTGAGTCCCTCCAGCCCGCGGATCACGAAGTTCGGCTTGCGCTCCGGCTCCGCGGCGAGGGCGAGTGTCGGCGCCTTCTCCAGCAAAGCGCCCAAGGACGCCGCCAGTTCGAGACGGGCCAGCGGGGCGCCGATGCAGTAGTGGATGCCGGCGCTGAAGGAGATGTGGGGGTTGTCGGTGCGGGAGAGGTCCAGACTCTCCGGGGACGCGAAGACCTTCGGGTCGTGGTTGGCGGAGCCGAAGAGCAGGGCGATCTCCGCACCCCGGGGAACGGTCGTGCCGTCGATCTCGATGTCGTCCAGAACCCACCGTTCGAAGAGCTGGAGCGGGGTGTCGTAGCGCATCAGCTCCTCCACCGCCGTGGGGATCAGCGAACGGTCGCCGCGCAGGGCCGCCAACTGGTCGGGGTTGCGGAACAGCGCCCACCACCCGTTCACCGTGGCGTTCACCGTCGCCTCGTGCCCCGCGTTCAGCAGCAGGACGCAGGTGGAGATCATCTCCTGCTCGGTCAGACGGTCGCCCTCGTCGTGCGCGGCGATGAGCCCCGAGATCAGGTCGTCGCCCGGCTCCTTGCGGCGCGCCGCGATCAGCTCCCGGAGGTACTCCGTGAACTCCACCGACGCCCGGACCGCCTTCGCCGCCGTCTCCTCGGAAGGGTTCAGCTCGTACATCCCGCAGATGTCCGCCGACCACGGCCTGAGCGGCGCCCGGTCCGACTCCGGGATGCCCAGCATCTCGGCGATCACGGCCACCGGGAGCGGCTCGGCGACATCGGTGAGCAGATCACCACCGCCCGCCGCCACCAGACCGGCGACCAGCTCGTTCGCCAGCCGGTCCACATAGGGCCTGAGCTGCTCGACCGTACGCGGCGTGAACGCCTTGGAGACCAGACGTCGGATCCGCGTGTGGTCCGGCGGCTCCAGGTCCAGCATTCCGTGGTCGTTGAGGACGTGGAACGGCTCGTGCTCGGGCGGAGGTGCCGTCCGCCCGAAGTCCTCGTGCGTGTAACGGTGCTGATAGGTCCGGCCCAGGCGCCGCTCCCGCAGCAGCGCCGACACGTCCGCGTGGTGCGGGACCAGCCACTGGTCGGTGGGCTCGTAGTAGTGCACCCGGCCGCGCTCGCGCAGCTCCGCGTACGCGGGGTACGGGTTCGCCACGAACTCCGGGTTCCAGGGATCGAAGGCCGACGGTGTCTGCGGGGACTGCGGGGTGTGCGAGGCTGCCATGGGCGGACGCTAGCCCGACTCGGCCCCGCTGAACAGGGGTGTCTCGGCGGCCGGGCACGCGGCGGGGACCCCCGTACCCCGCCATCGGCCCGGCCGCCGCGCTCCCCCGGTCAGCAGGCACCCAGGTCGCCGGTCACCTCGGTGGCCTCGTTGGCCTCGTTGGCCTCGTTGGCCTCGGTCATGTGAGTCTCCTGGGTCACCTGGGTGTGATCAGCCGCGCCTCGTACGCGAACACCGCCGCCTGTGTGCGGTCCCGCAGGCCCAGCTTCACCAGGATCCGGCTCACATGGGTCTTGATCGTGGACTCGGCGACGAACAGCCGCGAGGCGATCTCCGCGTTCGACAGGCCCTGCGCGATCAGGACCAGCACCTCCGTCTCCCGCTCGGTCAGCTCGCCGTAGGCCGCCTGCGCCGTGGCCGAGAGTCGCGGGGCGTCCGAGAGCTTGGAGAACTCGGTGATCAGCCGCTTGGTCACGGACGGAGCGAGCAACGCCTCCCCGGCCGCCACCACCCGCACCCCGTCGGCGAGTTGGCGCGCCGAGGCGTCCTTGAGCAGAAAGCCGGAGGCTCCCGCGCGCAGCGCCTGGTACACGTACTCGTCGAGGTCGAAGGTGGTCAGCACCAGCACCTTCGCGGCGCTGTCCGCGGCGACGATCTCCCGGGTCGCCTCGATGCCGTTCATCTCCGGCATGCGGATGTCCATCAGCACGACGTCCGGACCGAGCTCACGGACCCGCTCGACCGCGTCCCGTCCGTTGACCGCCTCGCCGACCACCTCGATGTCCGGCATCGCGCCGAGCAGCACCGAGAAGCCCTCGCGGACCATCACCTGGTCGTCGGCTATCAGGACGCGGATGGTGCCGTTCGTCATCCGGTTTCCTCCGCCGCCCGCAGCGGCACCGGCAGGAAGACCGTCACCTCGTATCCCCCGTCGTCCGTCTCGCCCGTCGTCATCTCACCGTCCAGCATCGTGACACGCTCACGCATCCCTGTGATGCCGTGCCCCGCGCCATGGGTGGACTTCACCAGGGTCGTCGTCTGCGCGGGGCCGTTGACTATGCGCAAGCCGAGCCCGCCGAGAACGTAGCCGATCTCGACGCGGGCCGTCGCGCCCGGCGCGTGCCGCAGGGTGTTGCTCAGCGCCTCCTGGACGATGCGGTACGCCGACAGCTCCACGCCCTGCGGGAGTTCACGCACCGCGCCCGTGACCGTCTTCTCCACGCTCAGGCCCGCCTCCCGCACATTGGCGAGGAGCGCGCCGAGGTCGGCGAGGGTGGGCTGCGGGGCGTCCGGAGCCTCGTAGTCCGCGGCCCGTACGACACCGAGGACGCGACGCAGCTCGGTGAGCGCCGCCACCGCGTTCTCCCGGATCGTGACGAAGGCCTGCTCCAGCTCGGGCGGTGGGTTCTCCACCCGGTAGGGCGCGGCCTCCGCCTGGATGGCGACCACCGACATGTGGTGGGCGACCACGTCGTGCAGCTCGCGGGCGATCGTGGTGCGCTCCTCCAGGAGGGTGCGCTTGGAGCGCTCGTGCGCCGTCTCCGACTGCTGGGCGGTCACCTCCTGCTCCGCCGTGCGGCGTATGTTCAGGACGGTGACGAGCAGCAGGGCGAGAGCGGCGAGGAACAGCAGGGGGATCGAGTCGGTCGCGTAGTGCCCGGAGCCGAATACGGTCTCGGCCGCCGACCCGTACAACGCGGTCAGCACCCACATCCAGGCCGCGGTACGCGGTCGGGTCCGCAGCGCCACGACCGTCAGCACCACCAGGTGGGTGATGAAGGCGCCCGGCGGCCAGGGCCAGTCACCCCAGCTGTCGCTGAACACGACCACGAACGGTGTCGCCGCCATGGAGAACCAGAAGGCTCCGACCGGCCGGACGAGCGTCAGCAGCACCGGGAGCAGCGCGAGGAGGCTGGGCACCAGACTCCCGATGCCGGGGCCGCCTTGGTTCGCGGTGCTCGCGACGGCCATCGCGAGCAGTCCGCACGCCGCGACCACGGCGTGCGGAGTCCAGGCCGCGTGCTCCCTGACGCGCTCGGGCAGGCGTCGGGTGAGCGGGCCGTCCACTCGCATCCGCGGCAGCGGACGGTAGGCGAAGGCATCGTGGAACAGGTCCTGCCGCAGCCCGCGCAGGGCGTCCGCGGCCAGCCGGAACTCCGGGCTGCGGGGCTTGGCCCCGCCCGGCGGCTTCATCTGCGTCTGGGTCGTCTCGGTCACGTTCAAAACGGTAGGCCGCCTGCCGGGTCACGGTCGTCACCAGTGAGAAGGGTCCTGCGGGATCCGTCTCAGGTACTACGGGTATCCCCGGGTGTCCCCCAAGACGGATCCGGGGGGGCACCCGGGGGACGGGGTGGGCGCGGAAGTCCGCGGGCTCAGTAGCCGGACGGGCGTACCAGGCCCGACTCGTAGGCGAAGACCGCGGCCTGGGTGCGGTCGCGCAGGCCCAGTTTCACCAGGATGCGGCCCACATGGGTCTTCACGGTCTGCTCGGCGACGACCAGGCGCTCGGCGATCTCCGCGTTCGACAGGCCCTGCGCGATGAGGGCCAGCACCTCCGTCTCCCGCTCGGTCAGCTCGCCCACGCGCTGCTTGAGCGGGGCACGGGGTGTGGAGTCCAGGCGGGAGAACTCGGCGATGAGACGGCGGGTGATCCCGGGGGCGAGCAACGCGTCGCCCGCCGCCACCACCCGTACCGCCTCGGCCAGCTGGTCGGCGGACGCGTCCTTGAGCAGGAACCCGGAGGCGCCGGCACGCAGCGCCTCGTACACGTACTCGTCGAGGTCGAAGGTGGTGAGCACCAGCACCTTGATGTGCGGGGTCTCGCCGGTGATGCGTCTGGTCGCGTCGATGCCGCCGAGTTCGGGCATACGGATGTCCATCAGCACGACGTCCGGGGCGAGTTCGGCGACCTTGGCGATCGCGTCCAGGCCGTCGACCGCCTGGCCGACCACCTCGATGTCGGGCTGGGTGTTGAGCAGCACGGTGAAACCCTGGCGGACCATCTGCTGGTCGTCGGCGATCAGTACGCGGATGGTGCTGCTCGTCATCGGCTCTCGTCTCCTGTGCGGCCTGGGCGATCGACGTCGGTGGATGGGGAGGTGGCGGGGGAAGGGGCAGGGGAAGGGGCAGACGAAGGGTCGGTGGTAGGGGGAGGGGAAAGGTCGGTGGAGGGGGCGTCGCCCGTGACCGCGCCGTCGCGGGGCAGGAAGGCCGCCACCACGAAACCGCCGTGCGCGGTCTCGGAGGTCACGAGGGTGCCGCCCAGCATCGCGGCGCGCTCCCGCATGCCGAGCAGCCCGTGCCCCGCGCCCGGGGACGGCGGGGCGGGACGCTCGGGTCTGGAATTGATCACCCGCACCTGCAGCCCGCGCGGGAAGTGCCACAGCTCGACGCGGACCACCGAACCGGGCGCGTGCCGCAGCGCGTTGCTCAGTGCCTCCTGGATGATCCGGTACGCCGACAGCTCCACGCCGGGCGGCAGCGGGAGCTGCTCACCGGTGATCTCCGTGGTCACCTGGAGACCGGCGACGCGGGTGTTCTCGACGAGGGCGTCGAGGCGGTCGAGCGTGGGCTGCGGGGAGTTGGGGGCGGCACCGGTGCCGGCACCGAGGCCGTACGGGTCCTCGGGGTTCTCGGAGCGCAGCACGCCGAGGACGCGGCGCAGCTCGGTGAGCGCCTCCAGGGCGTTCTGCCGGATGCCCTCGAGGTTCTCCTTCAGTTCGTCGGAGGGGTTCTCGACCAGGTGCGGAGCGACCTGGGCCTGGATGGAGATCACCGACATGTGGTGGGCGACCACGTCGTGCAGCTCGCGCGCGATCCGGCTGCGCTCCTCCAGGACGGTGCGGCGGGCACGCTCCTCCTCGGTCTGCGAGGCCTGTTCGACGAGCTGGGTGCGGGCCTCGCGGCGGCCGCGCAGGGCGATGCCGAGGAGGACCACCGCGGCGAAGACGACGACCGCCAGGAACCCCGTCGAGTGGTACAGCTGTCCGCCGACCAGGCCCTGCATGACGTACGTCAGCAGGGCGGTCACGGACAGCGCGCCGATGGCCACCCGTGTGGGCAGCCGCAGCGCCAGCAGGAAGAGCACGAAGGCCTGCGCGACCAGCGCGGGCGAACTCCACGGCCAGTCGGGGCGCGGCGCTCGGATGTCCGCCATCATGTGCGACCTGGCCCCGGCGGCGGCCAGGAGCGTGGCGCCCAGCGACAGCCACCAGGCCGGCACGGGCCGCCGCAGGGCGAGGGCGATCGCGACGCCCTGCGCGGCCCCGGTCACCTCACCCAGCGGGACGCCGAGTCGGTAGGTGTCGTTCAGCTCGGCCACGCCCGCGAGTGCGAGCCCGAGCGCGATCAGGCACAGCACCACGTGCGGCAGCCAGCGCAGCCAACGAGGCCGGGACAGCGGGGGCAGCGGGGCCGCCGACGGTGAGGTGAGGTCGGTGAGGACTTCACGCAGGAGCGCACGGGTCGGCTCGCTGCTCGGCTCGCTGCTCGGGGGCCTCGGCTCGGCGCTGGTCACGTGATCAACCCTAGGCACGGCGGGCCGTTCGTGACCCCGCCGGACCACCACGACGGTGGACGCGAACGACCCTGGAGGGACGGCCGGGACGGCGGCGCGGACCTTGTTCGTAGGAGCGAAAGGCGACCCAGCAGACGCCGAGCGCGAAGGCGAAGACCGGAAGCCAGGCGAGGCGGGCAGCCACCCAGCCCAAACCGTCGGGAACCATGTGCAGACCGGGCAGCCTTCCCGCCGACAGGCCCACGGCGGTGACCGCCATCATGGACGTCTGGTGCCAGAGGAATATCGTCATCGCCGACAGATTGACCAGGGCCACCGCAGCCCACGCCAGGGGCCGCCGCATCCACCGGCGCAACGACTCGCGCAGCAGAAGAGCGAGGCCGCACTGGGCCATGCCGAAGGTGACCGCGGCCAGCGTCGGCGGGTTCAGGTTCGAGACCGCCGCGCCCGGGACGCCGACCATCGACGCCGGGTAGCCGGCCCACATCACCAGCGCCGCGGTCGCCGCCGCGCCGCACAGGAGCAGCACCCAGCCCGCACGCCGCCGGTCCAACTCGCCGCGCGTCCAGGCCGCGCCCAGCGTGTACGGGACCATCCAGCCCGCCGCCACGTTCACCCAGCCGAGCCAGGACGGGCCGCCGAGTCCGAAACGCATCAGGTCCACGTGGAGAACGACGGCCAGCGGCCACAGCGGGTTGAGCCGGGTGAGCAGGGGCGTCGCGGCCGTCAGTCCCGCGAAGACCAGGAGGAACCACAGCGGGGACAGGGCGAGTTTGACGAGGGTGTGGACCGTACCGACTCCGGTGCCCGACGCGAGCAGGCCGACGGTGGCCACCGTCCAGAGCGTCAGGACCGCGGCCACGGGTTTGAAGAGCCGTGTGAGACGGGCGCGCAGCCACTGTCCGTACGTCGTGCCACGCGCCCGCGCCGACGTATAGCTCTTCGTCGCCACATGGCCGCCCACCAGGAAGAACACCGCGAGTGTCTGGAAGACCCAGGAGATGGGGGCCAGCCACGGCATGTGCTGCAACGGGCTCGCCGTGTGCAGCGCGCCGCCGTCCGCGACCAGGGCCGTCACCAGCCAGTGGCCCAGGACCACGCCGAGGATCGCGAAGGCGCGCAGGGCGTCGACCGCGCGGTCCCGCTCCGCGGGGGTGGCGGCGTCGATACGGCGGGCGCCGTCTCCTATGGCGTGGGTGGCGGTGCGCAGGGCGACCGTGCGCGTGGCAGCGGAGGGGCGTGTGCGGCGCTTCGGTGCGGGCGGTGTGGTCGGTGTGGTCGGTGCGTTCTGTGCGTTCTGTGCGGTCGTTCGGCGGGCGGCCGCCTGTTCATGAACCATCGGCTTACGGACCATCGACTCACGCACGGGTTACCTCCGAGGTGTCTCCGAGGACGATCCGGGCGAGGTTGTCCAAGGACACGGAGCCCGGTTTGAAGTAGTCGCTGTGGCCGCCGGTGCCCGCCGCGAAGACGTGGGCGCCGAAGGCCGGGGACACCGGGTCGGCGCCGAAGCCGACGGTGGTGCCGAAGAGGCCTGCGTGGACGTGCGGCACGTTCACGATCCAGTCGTCGGCGCCTCGGGCCGCCCAGATCCGAGCGGAGGTGCGCAGTGCCGCCACGGAGTCCGCGCCCGTGCCCGGGCTGCCGATGAGGGCGATGTCGTCCGCGTCCAGCCCGTGCGCCGCGCGACCGCAGACGACCGTGCCGTACGAGTGGCACAGCAGGGAGACGTGCGCCTTCTCGCCGACGACGCCCCGCAGTTCGCGTATGAACCCCTTCAGCTGCGGGGCCGCGTCCTCGGCACGGCCGGTCGTCAGGACCGTGGTGCTGAACGTGCCCGGTGTCTCGTAGCCGAGCCAGGCGATGACCGCCGTATGCGGACGTGAGGTGGATCCGTGGGATCCGTGGGATCCGTGGGATCCGTGGGATCCGTGGGATCCGTGGCGACGGTCGAGGCTGTTGAGGCGGTCTTGGAGGGCTGCCGCTCCTGCTCGGAAGCGGCCGTAGGTCTCCAAGGTCGTGTCGGAACCCGGGACCAGCACCGCGACGCGGTCCGCGTGGGCGAGGTCGCCGAGGACCTCGACGGCCAGGCCCTGGCCGCGCCCGTCGAAGGAGAGGAAGTGGCGGGAGGGGGCTGCCATGGCGTGGTCCGCGACAGCGCGGGTGCGGTCGCCGTGGGCGGTGGCCATGCGGGACGCCTCCGCGGCGTTCGCCCGGTTCGCCGTGTACGCCTCGTCCAGCGTCGCTGTCGTCGGCGGGGCGAGGGCGGCGGGGGCCGGGGCGGGGATCCGGGGGCGGGCCGCGGCGGAGACGGGGACGACCACGGCGGCCGTGACCAGCGCGGCGAGCAGGGTGCGGCTCAGGCGCCGGAGGAACCGGAAACGGGGGGTGGAGGCCGAGGGCTCCGCCGGTCGAGCTGGCGGGGCCGGCCGTACCGGCTCGGATGACTCCGTCGGCTCGGGTGGTGGACTGGACGGTTCACGAGGCGGTGCCGTCTGGGTGGCTTGTGTCGCCCTTTCCGCCGCGGTCGGCTTCCCCCGGAGCTCCATGGCGTCCTTCCCGTCCGGTCCGCCCGCTCATCGGGCGCCTCTGGATGGGAAGTTACGGATCGTGACGTGTCATTCGCGTCCCGCCAGGGAGCTCATCTTGGAGGTAGCTCTCAGGTACTACGGGTATGACCGGGGGACGCTACCAAGCCAGTTGGGCGATCTCCTCGGCCACCACCGCGCACGCGTCCGCCGCCGGGTCGATCAGCGGGAAGTGGCCCACGTCCTCCAGGAGCGTCAGACCCACCACCTCGCCCGCCCTCGCCGCCGCCTCCGCGTACGACTCGGCGACCGCCTCCGGGACGACGACGTCGGTGCGGCCCTGCACGAGGGTCGTGGCGATGCCGGTGGGAAGCAGGAACGCCGGGTCGGCGTACGGCTGCCGCTCCGCGAACCTGGCCTCGCCGCCGAGGAGTTGGCGGGAGGCTCCGGAGCAGACGTTCAGTTTCTCGGCGACCGCGAAGTCCGCGATCGGGGCGAGGGCCACGACACCGCGCAGCGGAGCGGGGCGGTCGGTGCGCCAAGGAGCGTCGACGGGCAGGACGTGACGGGCGGCGGCCCACAGGGCGAGGTGGCCGCCGGCCGAGTGGCCGGTGATCACCGTGCGGCGGAGGTCCGCCCGCGGCAGATGCTCGCGGGCGAGCGCCGGCAGCGCGTCGAGTGCGGCCGCGATGTCGTCGAAGGTGTCCGGCCAGCGGCCCGCGACCGGGCCCCCACCGCCCTGCGCGGGGATCGCGGCGCCCCGGCGGTACTCCACGTTGGCCACGGCGAAGCCCCGGCGGGCCAGGTAGTCCGCGAACGGGGTGATGTGGCGACGGTCGTACGGGGCGCGCCAGGCGCCGCCGTGCAGGACGATCACCAGCGGGGCGGGAACCTCGGGGTCGGGTTCGCGCGGGGTGTAGAAGTCGATCACCTGGTCGGGATGGTCGCCGTACGTGGCGGTGACGTCGGGGTCGACCGGCGGGTGGGAGAAGGCCGAGGCCTCCTCGGCGGCGTCCCGTGCTGCGGCGTCGTCCGGCATGCTCCAACCTCTCAGCGGTGAAACGGATTTGGCGGACCAGGAGTGAATTCGGCCGTTGGCGGGGACGGTATCAGGCCCGTGACGTGCGTCTACACCCGGATGTCACGCTCGGTGAGGGGTAAACGGATCTGGTGTTTCGTTACGCTGGGTGGGGTCACGCGAACGGTATTGCTAAGGAGTCCGTCATGTCCGCCGAGTCCGGCACCGTAGGTCGTGGCGAGCCCGGCCTCGTGGGTCCTGGTGAACCCGGCACCGTACGTCCTGGTGAACCCGGCACCGTACATCCTGGTGAACCCGGCACCCTACGTCCTGGTGAACCCGGCACCGTACGTCCTGGTGGGCGTACCGCCCGGGTTCGTGCGGCCGTGTTGCGTGCCGCGGGGGATGTACTCGCCGAGGAGGGGTTCGCGCATCTCGATCTCGCCGATGTGGCACGGCGGGCGGAGGTCGGGAAGACGACGGTGTACCGGCGGTGGGGGTCGGTGACGGGGCTCGTGGCCGATCTGCTGAGTGACATGGCGGAGCAGTCGTCGCCGCGTACGGAGACCGGGTCCGTACGTGGTGATCTGCGGGCCAACGCCGCGTTGGTGCGGCGGACGTTGGCCGATCCTCGGCAGGGGGCGCTGTTTCGGGCCGTGATCGCCGCGGCGACGTGCGATGTGCGTACGGCGGAGGCATTGCGGCGGTTCTATGACGTGCGGGTGAGTGAGTGGGTGCCGTGTGTCGAGGAGGGGGTGGCTCGGGGGGAGCTGCCTGTGGGGACCGATGCGGCGGTGGTCGTACGGGCGGTGTCGGCGCCGCTCTATTACTCGTTGCTGACTGTTGGAGTGGTGCCGGACGAGGGGGCTGCCGTGCGGGCGGCGGAAGGGGCGTTTGCTGCGGCGGTGGCGGGGGTGTACGTCGTCGGGGAGTGAACCGGCGTGGGGGTCGGCCCGGGGTTGATCGCCCCCGCCGCCCCTACCCGACCCATCCCCAGGGGCTCCGCCCCTTCAACCCCACCCGGGGCTACGCCCCGGCACCCCCCGCAGGGCCCGCACCCCGCCAGGGGCTCCGCCCCCGCACCCCACCGGGGGCTGCCGCCCCCAGGACCCCCGCAGGACTCCGCCCCAAACCCCCACAGGGCCGTGGCCCGAACCCTCGCAGGACTCCGGCCCAAACCCCCCGCGGGGCCGCGGCCCGGACCCCGCAGGATTCCGCCCCAGACCCCCGAATGCCTGAACGGCCTCGGCCTCAAACGCCGGACGGGCTGGCGATGAGGGGTGGGTGGGGTGCCGGCTGCGGTCTCGCCCCTCGGACACCGGACGGCCCGAGGCTCTCAGGGTCGCGGGGAACCGCGCGACCGGCCCCCACCGGCCCGCACCGGCCCCCACCGGCCCCCACCGGCCCCCACCCCAACGACTGCGGCCGGGCGGGGATCCGGGGCGCAGCCCCGGTCCCAGGGGCGCGGGGAACCGCGCGATCGGCCCCCACCCATCCGCAGGCAACCAAAGCAGCGGGCTACGCCCCCTCGCTCACCGTCTCCCCCAGTACCCGCGCCGCCCGTTCCACGTCCCCGAAGCCCACGTACAGGGGGGTGAAGCCGAAGCGGAGGACGTCGGGGTGGCGGAAGTCGCCTACGACGCCCCGTTCGATCAGGCGCTTCATCACCTCGCCCGCGTCCGCGCAGCGCAGGGCGACCTGGCTGCCGCGTTCGGCGTGGGTGGAGGGGGTCAGGGACTCGACGCGGCCCCGGGGGACGTACGCCTCGACGCATTCCAGGAAGAAGTCGGTCAGGGCGAGGGACTTGGTGCGGACGGAGTCGATCGAGACGCTCTCCCACACCTCCAGCGCGGCCTCCAGGGCCAGCATGGAGAGGATGTCCGGGGTGCCGACGCGGCCCCGCAGGGCGCCCGGGGCCGGTTCGTAGGCGGGGCTCATGCCGAACGGGTCGGCGTGGGAGTTCCAGCCGGGGAGTGGGGAGTCGAAGCGGGGCTGGAGGTCGGCGCGGACGTAGAGGTACGCCGGGGAGCCCGGGCCTCCGTTCAGGTACTTGTACGTGCAGCCGACCGCGAGGTCGACCCCGTGGCGGTCGAGGTCCACCGGCAGGGCCCCGGCGCTGTGGCACAGGTCCCAGACCGCCAGGGCACCCGCGTCGTGGATCGCGGACGTGAGGGCCGGGAGGTCGTGCAGACGGCCGGTGCGGTAGTCGACGTGGTTCAGCAACACCGCCGCTGTGCGGGGGCCGAGTGCGGAGGGGACCTCCGACGGGTCCAAGGGACGCAGTTCGCAGCCTGTCAGGCGGGCCGCGGACGCCGCGATGTAGCCGTCCGTCGGGAACGTCGTCGCGTCGACGATGATCTCGTCACGCCCGTCGGAGGACAAGGCGGCCAGACGGACCGCTCCCACCAGGGCCTTGAAGACGTTCACGCTCGTGGAGTCGCCCACCACGATCTGGCCGGGGGCCGCCCCGACCAGCGGCGCGATCCGGTCGCCGATCCGTTCCGGCGCCGTCCACCAGCCGCTCTCCTCCCAGGAGCGGATGCGCAGTTCGCCCCACTGGCGGCGTACGACGTCGTCGATCCGGCCGGGGACCGACGCCGGGAGCGCGCCGAGTGAGTTCCCGTCGAGGTACACCACGTCGTCCAGGACGAACTGCGCACGCAGTTTGGCGAGTTCGTCGGAGGCGTCCAGTTCGACGGCCCTGACGTACAGGTCGGACCGCTCGGAGACACCCGGTTCAGACCGCTCGGACCGTTCAGACCGCTCAGACATGAGACCTCGCCGTCCACAGCTCGGGGAACACGTTCTTCTGCGCCCGCTTCTCCAGCCAGGCCACCCCGGCGGAGCCGCCCGTGCCCGTCTTCGCGCCCATCGCGCGGCGCGTCGCGACGAGATGGTCGTTGCGCCATCGCCACACCAGTTCGGCGACGTCCGTCAACGCCTCACCGAGGCGGGCGAGTTCGTCATGCTCGTCGCCCGCGTACAGGGCCGTCCACACCGCCTCCACCTCCGGTGAGGACTCGTAGCGCTGGGACACGTCCCGGTCCAGTACGGACTTCGGGACCGCGTGGCCGCTTCGCGCGAGCAGCCTCAGGACCTCGTCGTAGAGGCTCGGTTCGTGCAGTGCCTTCTCCAGCTCGGCGTGCACACGCGGCGCGCCCCGGTGCGGGACCAGCATGGACGCGGACTTCTCGCCGAGCAGGAACTCCATCCGGCGGTACATCGCGGACTGGAAGCCGGAGCCCTCGCCGAGGGCCGAGCGGTAGGAGTTGAACTGGGCGGGGGTGAGCTGGGCGAGGGGCCGCCAGGAGGCGTTCAGCGCCTCCAGCTCCCGTACGGACCGCTTCAGGGCGGCCACCGCGACGGGCACCCGGTCCTCGCGGAGCGCGTTCGCCGCGGTCTCCCACTCGTGGACGATGACCGTGAACCACAGCTCCATGACCTGGGTGGTGACCAGGAAGACCATCTCTCCGGGGTCGTCGGAGAGGGTGTGCTGGAGGTGGGTCAGAACGTCCGCCTGGACATAGTCCTCGTACGGGGTCGTTCCTTGGAAGTCGAGATGCGGGGTCTCGGGCTCCTGAGCCTCGACGGGCTGAGCCTGCTGGGACGACATCGCTGTCTCCTGATGCGTACTCCGGGTAGCGGTCCGCCCCTGCCGTTTTCGACACGGGGGCCCCGGTCCCCACCGGGCATCCTCCACAATCGTCACCCGAAACCGCAAGGTCCGCCCGGTCACATCGACCAGGCGGACCCGTATGACCTGCGAGTACACCCGGACGGCCATACGACGGGTACACCCTGGGAGGACTCGGCCACTCCCTGGAAGGACTCGGCCACCCCCTGGGAGGACTCAGCCCAGCGTCTGCGCCGCCGTCGGCGAGGAGTCCTTCAGGAACTGGCTGCAGCGCTCGTACTCCTCCTGCTCGCCGATCGCCTGCGCGGCGCGGGCGAGGGCGTGCAGGGCGCGCAGAAAGCCGCGGTTCGGCTCGTGCTCCCAGGGCACCGGTCCGTGGCCCTTCCAGCCGCCCCGGCGCAGGGAGTCCAGGCCGCGGTGGTAGCCCGTACGGGCGTAGGCGTACGACTCGACGACACTGCCTCGCTCGAACGCGTCGTCGGCCAGCTGGGCCCAGGCGAGCGAGGAGGTGGGGTACTTGGCGGCGACATCCGCGGGCGCCGTGCCGTTCGCGAGGAGCTCGCGCGGCTCCGGGTCGTCGGGGAGGTGAGTCGGGGGCGGGCCCCCGAGGAGGTTCTCGTGAATCGTCATACGTTCCAGTCTGCGGCACCCTCCGGGGGTTGTGCCGAACGGGGTACCCGGCGCCCGAGCAGCCGCCCCGGAGCCACGACGGGAGACACGACGGGCTGCCCCGCCTTCCGGTCTCACTGAGGCTGGGGCGGGCGCGGGCGCGAAGGCTCCAGTGGTGGGGCCGTCACACAGCCGTGCGTGCGGCACTGGGGACGTCGGCAGTCGGGGGCCGGGCGGCGTACGGTCGTGAAGGCCAGCACCGCCCCGACGACCAGCACCCCGGCGCACAGGGGCATCGCACGCCGGAAGGCGGCGTTGAAGGCGTCCGCCGAGCGGTACGCCTCCGGGCCCATCCCGGCCAGCAGCGGCAGCGCGGCCACCGCGATCAGTCCGGCCGCCCGGGCCGCCGCGTTGTTGATCCCGCTGGCCAGGCCCGCCCGCCCGGCGTCCACGGAGGCGAGGACGGTCGCTGTCAGGGGCGCGACCAGGGTCACCATGCCCGCGCCCATCACCACCAGCGCGGGAAGCACATCGCCGAGGTACGAGGCGTGCGGGCCCACCCGCAGCATGAGCAGCATGCCCGTCGCGCACAGCAGCGGGCCGACGGTGAGCGGGATGCGCGGGCCGATGCGCTGGGCGAGCTCGCCGGAGCGGGCGGAGAAGAGCAGCATCAGGACGGTCGTGGGCAGCAGTGCCGTACCGGCGCCCAGGGCCGAGTAGCCCGCCACGACCTGGAGCTGGAGCGCGGTCAGGAAGAAGAAGCCGCCGAAGGCCGCGTACACGCACAGCGTGACGAGGTTGACGGCCGTGAACTGCCGCGACGAGAAGATGTCCGGCGGCATCATCGGGTCGGGGCGGCGCCGCTCGACGTACACGAAGGCCACGCCGGCCGCCACGCCCCCGACCGCCGACACCCAGACCAGTACGGAACCGCTCGTGGCCTCGATCAGGGCGTACGTCACCAGGGCGAGCGCCAGGGCGCCCAGGACGGCGCCCAGGACGTCGAAGCCCCGGCCGTGCGCACGGCCGTCGGACGACTCGGGGACGTGGCGCACGGCGATGGGGGCGCAGATCAGCGCCACCGGAACGTTGAGCAGGAAGACCCAGCGCCAGCCGGGACCGTCCACCAGCCAGCCGCCCAGGAACGGGCCGACCGCCGCGCCGACGCCGCCGAAGCCCGACCACAGGCCGACGGCCCTGGCCCGGTCGTCCGGGTGGAAGGACGCCTGGATGATCGCGAGCGAACCGGGGGTGAGCAGTGCGCCGCCGATTCCCTGCAGGGCGCGGGCCGCGATCAGTACGCCCCCGGTCGGCGCCAGACCGCACAGCAGCGAGGCGGAGGCGAACCACACCACGCCGAGGACGAAGATCTTGCGCCGTCCGAAGCGGTCGCCGAGTGACCCGCCGAGCAGGATCAGGCCCGCGAGGGTCAGCATGTACGCGTTCACGGTCCACTGGAGTGCCGCGAGGCCCGTGCCCAGGTCACGGCCGATCGTGGGCAGCGCGACGTTGACGACCGTCGAGTCCAGCATGGCCATGCTGGAGCCGAGGACGGTGGTCAGCAGGATCCACTTGCCGGTGGGGCTGGAGATCCGCACATGGGGACCCGGTCCCGCTCCCTCACCCGATGTCTTCTGCAGAGGCGCAGCCATACCTCGGAGCATACGGAAGGGCCCGGCACCGTGGGGGTGCCGAGCCCTTTCTCGTACGGTCCGGACCGGGGGAAACCGGGTGACCGACCGGGGGAACCCGGGTGACTACTTGAGCTTGTTGCCCGCGGAGCGCAGCATCTCGCACGCCTCGGTGACACGGCCCGCCATGCCCGCCTCGGCGAGCTTGCCCCAGGTGCGCGGGTCGTAGGTCTTCTTGGAGCCGACCTCGCCGTCGACCTTCAGGACACCGTCGTAGTTCTTGAACATGTGGTCCGCGACCGGACGCGTGAAGGCGTACTGGGTGTCGGTGTCGAGGTTCATCTTCACGACGCCGTTCTCCAGCGCGGTGGCGATCTCCTCGGCCGTGGAGCCGGAGCCGCCGTGGAAGACGAAGTCGAACGGGGACGGCTTGCCGTACTTGGCGGCGACGCCGTCGTTCAGCTCCTTCAGAAGGTCGGGGCGCAGGACGACGTTGCCCGGCTTGTAGACGCCGTGCACGTTGCCGAAGGACGCGGCCAGCAGGTAGCGGCCCTTCTCGCCCAGGCCGAGGGCCTCGGCGGTGCGCAGCGCGTCGTCGACGGTGGTGTAGAGGGAGTCGTTGATCTCGTGGCTGACGCCGTCCTCCTCACCGCCGGTCGGGGTGATCTCGACCTCGAGGATGATCTTCGCGGCGGCGGCCTTGGCGAGCAGCTCCTGGGCGATGGCCAGGTTGTCGGCGAGGGTCTCGGCGGAGCCGTCCCACATGTGCGACTGGAACAGCGGGTTCTCGCCCTTGGCGACGCGCTCGGCGGAGATGTCGAGCAGCGGACGTACGTACGTGTCCAGCTTGTCCTTGGGGCAGTGGTCCGTGTGCAGCGCGACGGTGATGTCGTACTTGGCGGCGACGATGTGCGCGAACTCGGCGAGCGCGACGGCGCCGGTCACCATGTCCTTCTTGTGCTGGCCGCCGAGGAACTCCGCACCACCGGTGGACATCTGGATGATGCCGTCGCTCTCCGCCTCCGCGAAGCCGCGCAGTGCAGCGTGCAGGGTCTGGGAGGAGGTCACGTTGATGGCCGGGTAGGCGAACTTGCCTGCCTTCGCCCGGTCGAGCATCTCGTTGTAGACCTCGGGGGTTGCGATGGGCATCTGTCCGCTCCTTGTATGTGCGGGTCTGCGTACCGCTGCTGCGGCACGACGGGACTGGTGCTTACGGCCCTGACCTAGGGGGGCGACGTCATCGTCGGCCCCATCTTTCCAGACTTGGCCGGATGCTCCAGACACCCTGTCCGGGATACGGGACCCCGAGTTTCTGCGGGGTCCCGTGCCGGGCCCTAGTCCAGGCCGAGATCCGTCTTGGAGTAGGCGAAGAGGTACGGCACTCCGGCCTTCTCTGCGACGGCCTCGGCGGCACCGGTGTCCCGGTCCACGATCGTGGCCACGGCGACGACCTCGGCACCGGCTTCGCGCAGCGCCTCCACCGCGGTCAGCACCGAGCCACCGGTGGTGGAGGTGTCCTCGACCGCCAGGACACGGCGCCCCTTGACCTCGGCACCCTCGATGCGACGCTGGAGGCCGTGGGCCTTGCCGGCCTTGCGCACGACAAAGGCGTCCAGCGTCTTCCCGCGCGCGGCGGAGGCGTGCAGCATCGCGGTCGCGACCGGGTCCGCTCCGAGGGTCAGACCGCCGACGGCCTCGTAGTCGAGTTCGTCGGTCAGGTCGAGCATGACCTGACCGACGAGCGGCGCGGCCACACCGTCGAGCGTGATCCGGCGAAGGTCGATGTAGTAGTCGGCTTCCTTGCCCGACGAGAGGGTCACCTTGCCGTGCACCACGGCCTTGTCCTTGATCTGCTGCAGCAGCGCGCCGCGTACGTCACTCATGTCCGCCAGCTTAGAGGCGCCGCCAGCTCCAGGTCATGGTCGCCTCCAGGGGGTCGATGGGGGTGACCAGGCGCGGGTGGATGTTCAGCCCGTTGGGCGGGCCGGTCTGCGGTTCGACGCACACGGCGGCCTCCTGCTCGTCGTACACCACCACCCACTCCTCCCTGCTGGCCACCTTCAGCTCCAGCTGTCCCGGCCAGGTGAGCGTGACGTCGACGCCGTCGGGCATGCCGAAGCAGTCGTCCCAGGGGCTGGGCTTCGGCTCGATGCGGTGGCCGGTGGGCAGGTGGTCCTCGCCGCGTTCCTCCTGCCAGGCCGGGGTGAAGTCGACCTGGACGTCTTCTTGGCCCAGGCTCCTGTTGAACCACGGGTGCCAGCCGACCTGGGCGGGGAACGAGTCCTCGTACGTCTCCACGGACATCGTGACCGTGAAGGCGTCCTCGGTCAGGGTGAAGAGCTGGGTGACGCGGCCGGGGTGGGGCCAGGGGGCCACGAGGTCGTACGTGATCACGGCCTCGGACTTGCTGGTGCGGGCGGTGCGCCAGGCGCCGTCCCGGGCGGTGCCGTGGATGGCATGCGGTGGGGCGTTGAGCGGCATCTGCTGGACCGTGGCGCCGTCCAGGAACCGGCCGTCGCGAATTCTCCCGCACCACGGGACCATCGGGAAGCAGCCGAACTTCTGTCCCTGTCGCAGTAGTTCGGCGTCGCCGATTCGTAGACTGCCGATCCGTCCGCCGTTGCCCGGTGTGACGGTCACTTCCGCGTCGCCCGCGGTCAGCGTGATGTCTTCGTTACTCACGGAGTTGACCCTACTGGGCCGGATTCCCCACTCGGCCCCCACCGCCACTACCCGCCCCATGCGGCTGCGGGTGGGCGGGGGCTGGTCACGCAGTTCCCGGCTCCCCCGGCGGGGCGCGCTGGTGCTGTGGTCAGCGGCGTTTGCGCAGGGCTCGGGTGACGGCGATGGCCGAGGCCAGGGCGACGGCCGCGGCGGGGGCCGCCCAGCGGAGCGTGGCACGGCCGACGGCGGTCTCCGGCGCCGGGACCGGGGCGTAGCGGCCACGCGGCGGGGCGTGGTCCACCTCCTCCGCGCTGCGGCCGATCATCGTCCGTCGCGCATGCGCCGCCTCTGCCACGGCATCCTCCCTGTTCACACGGCTCGGGGTGGGCGGGGCCGGTTCCTCCTCCTCGAAGAGGGCGGAGGGCTCGGCCTCCGGGGCGGGCTCGACCTCCGCTTCCGGCTCGGCCTCCGGCTCCGGCTCAGTCTCCCGTTCCGGCTCGCGTTCGACCGTGCCCGGTGGCGTCTCCGTCACCTCCGCCAAGTTCTCGACGAACCGGTTCAGCAGGCGGCCCGTGGTCGCGGACACCGCGTCCGGGGGGAGATCCGCCACGCGGCCATCCGCTGTGGTGGTTCCGGTGATGGTGACGGTCGTGCCGCCGGCGGAGGGGGAGAGGGTGAGCGCGAGGGCGAGTTTCACGGTGCCGGGGCCGCGCGCCTCGGTGGCGTCGCCCTCGACGGCGTACGAACCGTCGTCCCGGGCGGTGACCCGGACCGTCCCCCGGTAGGTGATGGTGTGGCCGCCGACGCGGACTTTCAGGCGCCCGGAGACGGGCGGCGTCCCGGCGTCCTGCTGGAGTCCGGGGACCGCCCGGGCCACCCGTACGGGATCGGCCAGCGCCTCCCTCAGCCGCTCGGCCCGAACCGGAACGAACACCTCATGCTCCATGTCGGCCGAGCCTACCCAGGACGGCCCGCACCGCACCCTCGTATCCGGGGATTCGTCCGTCCGCCGTCTCAGTCGGCGTAGCGCGGATGGACCAGTGTGGAGGGCGCCAGGCCGGGTACGCGGGTACGCCACGCGGCGTGAGCGTCGACGGTGAGGGACGGCTGTGTGAGCGTACGCAGGCGTGGACCGTGCGGGTCGAGACGCAGGGGCGTGCCCGTGACGGAGGCCAGGATGAAGCCCCAGTCGCGGGGGGCGCTCGACGCGCCCGCCGTGCGGTCTGGGCCGGCCGCGAAACCGGAGTCCCGGCCGCCGACGCAGTAGGGGGTGGTGCGCAGGCCGGCCGCCCGGAGTGTGGACTCGACCGTCCAGAAGACGCGGGGGCGGGAGGAGACGGGGCCCGCGTGGACGGCCAGGCGGCCGCCGGGGGCGAGGACGCGGCGCGCCAGGCCGTAGAACTCCTGCGAGTACAGCTTGGTGCTCGCCGTGATCCCGGGGTCGGGCAGGTCCGAGATGACCACGTCGTACGTCGACTCGGCCCCGCGCAGCCAGCCGAAGGCGTCGGCGGTGAACACGTGCACGCGCCGGTCGCCGAACGCGTGAGCGTTGAGCGCCGACAGGGCCGGGTCGGTACGCGCCAACCGCACCACCCCCGGGTCGAGTTCGACCACGTCGACGCGGCGCACGCCCGGGTCGCGCAGCACCTCGCGGGTGGCGAGTCCGTCGCCGCCGCCGAGGACGAGCACGCGCGCGTGGGGACCGTTCATCGCGGGGTGGACCAGCGCCTCGTGGTAGCGGTGCTCGTCGCGGCCGCTGACCCGCAGGCGTCCGTCGAGGAAGAGGTCGAGCGGGCGGCCGTGCGTGCCGCCGGTGAGCACGACCTCCTGCACGCCGGTCTGCAGGGCGACCCGAACGTCCTTGCCGTACACGGCGCGCCGGGCCGCGCGTTCGAAGTCGTCGACGTGGGCGGCGGCCGCGGCGAGCAGGGCGAGGACCAGGACGTTGGCGATGAACAGGAACCAGCGTCCGCGTCGGCTCAAGTCCCCGCGGAACAGGCCCAGTACGAGGGCTCCGCCGGCCAGCGCGTTCACGGTTCCGGTGAGCAGCGCGCCCTCCAGTTGCCCGAGGAGGGGGAGCAGGAGGAAGGGGAAGGCGAGGCCGCCGACGAGGGCACCGACGTAGTCCGCCGCGAAGAGGTCCGCCACCGCACCGCCCGGGTCCTGGCGGCGGATGCGCTGTATCAGCTCCATGAGGAGGGGGACTTCGGCGCCGATGAGGAGGCCGATGGCGAGGGAGAAGGCCGCCAGGAGATAGCGCGAGCCGCTCGTCCAGACCCCGCCCCAGTCGCCGGTCCACGCGAACACCGCGTACAGGGCCATCGCGCTGCAGCCGCCGACCAGGGCGAGCGCCGCCTCGACCGCGCCGAAGCCGGCCGCGGCGCGGGGGCGCAGGCGTTTCGCGGCGAGGGAGCCGATGCCCATGGCGAAGACCATCACGGAGAGGACCACGGAGGCCTGGGTGACCGAGTCGCCGATCAGGTACGAGGCGAGGGCGACGAGTTCGAGTTCGTACACGAGTCCACAGGCCGCGCAGACGAACACGCCCGCGAGGACCAGGAACCGCCCGATGCCCGGGCGGACGGGCAGCCGCGCCTGGCCCTGGACGCCCCAGGGCGGCGGCGCGCCGGGGGGAGCAGGCGCGTGCGGTTCGATCACGCGTGGAACGCTACGTCACGCCACCACGACGCTTCGTCACCCACACGTGTGGAAGTGCCGTCCCGATGTGTGGCGTCCGGCACTGATGACGAATTCGTCGGCAGGCGAAACGGCAGCCGAAGCGGCAGGCGAAGCACCCCCCTCACAGCACCGCCGCCGTCACCCGTACCCCCACCCTCGTGCGCGTCGCCACCAGCTGGCCGTCCTGCGGGTAGGCGTGCCACGTACGCCAGTGGACCTGCCCCTCGTGGCGCTGGGCGAGCAGCGCGGTGAAGGCGTGCGGGCTGCCGGGGAAGACGCCGGCGAGTCCGTTGGGGTGGTCGGAGACCAGGGCCAGCAACTCCTGCGCCCGCCCCGCGAAGGACCCGCAGGAGAGCGTCTCGACGCGCGCCGCGAACTCGTACTCCCAGTCACCGACCCGCTTGGCCACCCCGAGCGGAAGCGGCGTGCTGCTGCCGGCGATGCACGCGACGGTTTCCGAACAGCTGCCCCGCTCCTCCTCCAGGAGGACCTGGTGGGACGCGCCGAGGAGCCGCAACTGCAGTCTCGCCCCGCCGAGTTCGAGGTCGAGAGTGGCGAGCGCGGGGAGCGGTTCGCGCCCCAGGGCCCACGCCAGGTCGGCCGCGCGCGTGTCGGTGTACGAGGTGTTCAGGGTCGTGAGCATGGGTCGGCTCCGCTAGCACGCAAAAAGGGAGGTGGGGATCCGGCGCACCCGGTCGGTACCTCAGTACCGGGGGATCGGCCCGGTCAGCCCGGTCTGCCCTGTGGGGAAGGGACGATCCGAGGGCTGCTTTGGTGGTTTAGAGGGAATCATGAACTGTGGCGCCGTCACAGCGTTTTTACCCAACTTCGTAGGGTTTCCATCCCCCCGAGGGCTCCACAGTTCAACTGTTCAACCACGGCGTGCGCCGGGGCGCGCGGAACGAAGCGCCCCGGCGCACCGTAAGGGGCGCGGGGCGGTGACATCTTCGGCTCCGCCGCGCGGGCGCGACCAGCCCCACCGGCCCGCAGCAGAAGCCCCTCCCTCGCCCCCGCGCCCCACACCCCCGGCGAAGCTCAGCTGCCTCCGCCGCACCCCCCGCCGCCCCCGCACGACGACCCGCCTCCGCAGGACGAGCCGCCCCCGCACGACGAGTGCCCGCCGCACGAGTGACCCCCGTGGTGCCCGCCGGACGAACCGCTGCCGCAGGACGACACGGCTCCCCCGGCCCCGCCGGCCCACCAGCTGCCGGAGCTGTCCGAGGACCCGCCCCGCGAGCGGCGGCCCCGCGCCGAACCCGACGAGCTCTTCGAGAGCCCGACCTTCTTCCGGCCGCGGGCGGCGGCACGCAACGACACGACGAACAGGATGAAGACGACCGCCAGGATGAAGCCGATGAACATGGCGTCACCCTCCTTTCGTTCCCCCGAAGCGACCCCCCGTGGGCGCCTCGCTTCTTGCGTGCCAGGGGGATGCCCTCGCGTCTCACCAGCCAAAGCAGAGTTGAGGAAGTCCAGAGCTTCGGCGCAGGATGACCGGCATGACCTCCAACGGCCGACGCCCCCTCCTCAACCGCCGACTCGCCGAGTTCGGCACGACGATCTTCGCCGAGATGTCGGCCCTGGCCTTGAGCACCGGATCGATCAACCTGGGCCAGGGCTTCCCCGACACGGACGGGCCCGAGGAGATCAGGGAGGCGGCCGTGCGGGCGCTGCGCGACGGACGCGGCAACCAGTACCCGCCGGGCCCCGGCGTGCCCGAGCTGCGTTCGGCGATCGCCGAACACCAGAAGCACCGGTACGGACTGGCGTACGACCCGGACCGCGAGGTGCTCGTCACGGCCGGTGCCACGGAGGCCATCGCGGCGTCGCTGCTCGCGCTGGTCGAGCCCGGTGACGAGGTCATCGCCCTGGAGCCGTACTACGACTCGTACGCGGCCAGCATCGCGATGGCGGGCGGGACCAGGATCCCGGTCACCCTGCGCCCGCACGAGGAGACCCGCGACGGAGTCACCCACCGGCGCTTCCGGCTCGATCTCGACGAGCTGCGCGACGCGGTCACCGACAACACCCGGCTGCTGCTCGTCAACACCCCGCACAACCCGACCGGTACCGTCCTGACCCGCGAGGAGCTGGGGGAGATCGCGAAGCTCGCCGTCGAGCGGGATCTCCTCGTCATCACCGACGAGGTGTACGAGCACCTGGTGTTCGACGAGGCCGAACACCTGCCGCTGGCCTCCTTCCCGGGGATGCGGGAGCGGACGGTCACCATCGGCAGCGCGGGGAAGACCTTCTCCTTCACGGGGTGGAAGGTGGGCTGGGTGACGGGCACGCCGGACCTCGTCACCGCCGTACGGTCGGCCAAGCAGTTCCTGACGTACGTGGCGTCGGGGCCGTTCCAGTACGCCGTGGCCGAGGCGCTGGCACTGCCGGACACGTACTTCGAGGCGTTCCGCGCGGACATGCTGGCCAGGCGAGACGTGCTGGCGGCCGGGCTCACGGAGGCGGGGTTCAAGGTCTTCCAGCCGGCGGGCACGTACTTCATCACCACCGACATCCGGCCGCTCGGCGAGTCCGACGGCTTCGCCTTCTGCCGTGCGCTCCCGGAGCGCGCCGGGGTCGTCGCCATCCCGAACGCGGTCTTCTACGACCACCGGGAGGCGGGCGCGCCCTTCGTGCGGTTCGCGTTCTGCAAGCGGACCGAGGTGCTGGAGGAGGCGGCGAAGCGGCTCAAGGCGGCCTGGTAGCACGGGGGCCCAGGACGGTGGGGACGGCGCGCCGAAGTGGGGGAAACCGCACTCACCCAGGCGTGTAAAGCTCGCAAATACACCGTAAGGGACGCACAGTTCGGGTGTGACCCACGCCAGTACCCTTCCGGCCCCCGCCGCCCCGAAGCCCGGTGACGGGGGGCACGGCCGTCCGGCGCGCTCCGCGCACGGCCTGCCCCCTGTCGCGCACGCGCTGGCGCTGTTCGCGACGGCGCGACTCGTCGGCGTTCTCGTGCTCGCCGGAACCGCCTGGGCGGGCGGCAAGCGCCCCCTCGCCCTGCTCGGGCGGTCCTGGGACTCGCTCTGGTACCTGGGGATCGCGGCGCACGGCTACGGACGCACCCAGTACTTCAGGCCCACCGTCGTCCACAGCGACCTGGCCTTCTTCCCGCTGTATCCGGGGCTGATCCGCGCCGTCACCACGCTGACCGCGCTGAGCGGCGGCGCGGCGGGACTGCTGGTCGCCTGGACCGCCGCCGCGGTCGCCGCCTGCGGGATCTACGCGATCGGGGCCCGGCTGCACGGCCGCGCCGTCGCCACCATGCTGGTCCTGCTGTGGGGCCTGCTCCCGCACTCGATCGTGCTGTCCCTGGCGTACACCGAGCCCGTCCTCTCCGCCTTCGCGGCCTGGTCGCTGTACGCGGTGCTCACCGGGCGCTGGCTGTGGGCGGGCGCGCTGGCCGCGCTCGCGGGCATGTCGCGGCCGAACGGGCTCGCGGTGGCCGCGGCGGTGCTGGCCGCGGCGGCGTGCGAGGTCTGGCGGCGGCGCGGACGGGTTTCCCACAGGCTGTGGACGGGCGCCGCGCTCGCGCCGGTCGGCTGGGGCGGCTATGTGCTGTGGGTGGGGCGGCGCAAGGGAGATCCGTTCGGCGGCTATTTCCAGGTGCAGCGGCTGTGGGGCTCGCGCTTCGACTTCGGCGCCGGTTCGCTGCGCTTCGTCCAGCATCTGCTGACGCACGGGGACCGCTTCGTGTTCCCGATGACGATGGTGGTCGTGGCGGCGGCCGTGCTGCTGTACGGGCTGCTGATCGCGGACCGCGCCCCGCTGCCACTGCTCGTGCACAGCGGGGTACTGCTGCTGATCGCGCTCGGCGGCTCCGGGTTCTTCGAGTGCAAGCCGCGCTTCCTGCTGCCCGCGTTCCCGCTGCTGCTGCCGCTCGCCCGGGCGCTGGTCCGCACGGCAAGAACCCGGCCCTGGCACGCCGTCCTGGTGGTCGGCGCCCTGGCCGGGCTCTCGTTCGCCTACGGCGCGTATCTGGTCGTCATCGCGCACACGCCGCTGTAAAACCTGGTGGGAGGACTACTCCTCGTCGTCGTCCTCGGGCTTCTCCGCCTCGTTGACTTCCTGCTCGAGGCCGAGCTGCTCGACGAGCCACTTGTCGAACTCGATGGCGGCCCGCACCCAGCTGACCGTCGACGAAACGAAGTGCTCGAGGGCGACGCCGGTGCCGATCAGCATCTGCGCCTCGCCGATCAGGCGGACTGTGCCGTCGTCGTGCGTGTGGCTGTAGACCTTCGGCCACAGCGTGCGGCGGTTCCAGTCGTCGATGGACTCCAGCAGAGTCGGCTTCTCGTCGATCTGGTGCGGCCGGTCGTAGAACGTCCGCACCGAGAAGACCTGCTGGTCCCCCTCGCCGCGGAACATGAAGTACGTACGGAACTCCTCCCACGGCGCCGCGAGGTCACCCTCGTCGTCGACGACGTACTTCAGCTCCATCTGATCCAGGAGCTGCTTCACGAGGTCCTGATCCGGGACGACGGGGCCCGCCGGTCCGCCGGGCTGCGGCTCGGGCTGGCCCCCGAAATTCGGAATCGAGGACGGGTCGATGCTCACCGTGTATTTCCCTTCGTACGGATGCTGCCATCCTCCCCCATCACGGGCGGTCAGTGGCAACCCCCACAGGCAAAGGCACGGACACCACCACCGGGAGTGTGTATCCGCTGCGGCCAGTGACGACGGCGCCGCCGGGACCGGCGCCGTCGACCGCTGAGAATCAGCCCGTCCGGGCTACTGCGCGACCCCCACGATCAGGCCGTCCCCGAAGGCGTCCACCCGGACCGTGTCGCCGTCCTTGACCTCGCCCGCCAGGATCTCCTTGGCGAGCCGGTCGCCGATCGCGGTCTGGACGAGGCGGCGCAGCGGCCGGGCCCCGTACGCCGGATCGTTGCCCTCCTCCGCGAGCCAGGCCAGGGCCGCGTCGGTGACCTCCAGGGTGAGCCGGCGCTCGGCCAGCCGCTTGGCGAGGCGGCCGATCTGGAGCCCGGCGATGCGCTCCAGCTCCTCCTTGTTCAGCGCCGAGAAGACCACGAGGTCGTCGAGGCGGTTGAGGAATTCTGGCTTGAAGGAGGCCCGTACGACCTCCAGGACCTGCTGCTTCTTCTCCTCCTCGGAGGTCAGCGGCTCGACCAGGCTGTGCCCACTCAAGAATTGGCTTCCCAGGTTCGAGGTGAGGATGAGGATGGTGTTGCGGAAATCGACCGTACGGCCCTGTCCGTCGGTGAGCCGTCCGTCGTCCAGCACCTGGAGCAGGATGTCGAAGACCTCCGGGTGCGCCTTCTCGACCTCGTCGAGCAGGACGACGCTGTACGGGCGCCGGCGCGCGGCCTCCGTGAGCTGGCCGCCCTCCTCGTAGCCGATGTACCCGGGCGGGGCGCCGACCAGCCGGGCGACGCTGTGCTTCTCGCCGTACTCGCTCATGTCGATGCGGATCATGGCCCGCTCGTCGTCGAAGAGGAAGTCCGCGAGGGCCTTGGCGAGTTCGGTCTTGCCGACGCCGGTCGGGCCGAGGAAGAGGAACGATCCGGTGGGCCGGTCCGGGTCGGCGATTCCGGCGCGGGTGCGGCGTACGGCGTCGGACACGGCCTGGACGGCCTCGCTCTGGCCGATGAGGCGGCGGCCCAGCTCCTCCTCCATGCGCAGGAGCTTCTGGGTCTCGCCCTCCAGGAGGCGCCCGGCCGGGATGCCCGTCCAGGAGCCGACCACGTCCGCGATGTCGTCGGGGCCGACCTCCTCCTTGACCATGGTGTCCCTGGCGGCTTCCTCCTCCGCCTCGGAGGCCTCCTCCAGGTCCCGCTCCAGGGTGGGGATCTCGCCGTAGAGCAGCTTGGAGGCGGTGTCGAAGTCGCCGTCGCGCTGGGCGCGTTCGGCCTGCCCGCGCAGCTCGTCGAGCTTCTCCTTCAGCTCGCCGACGCGGTTGAGGGACTGCTTCTCCTTCTCCCAGCGGGCGGTCAGGCCCCGCAGCTCCTCCTCCTTGTCGGCGAGGTCGCGGCGCAGCTTCTCCAGACGCTGCCGGGAGGCGGGGTCGGTCTCCTTGTCGAGGGCCAGCTCCTCCATGCGCAGCCGGTCCACCGCGCGCTGGAGTTCGTCGATCTCGACGGGGGACGAGTCGATCTCCATGCGCAGCCGGGAGGCTGCCTCGTCGACGAGGTCGATGGCCTTGTCGGGCAGGAAGCGGGAGGTGATGTACCGGTCGGAGAGGGTGGCCGCGGCGACCAGCGCGCTGTCCGCGATCACGACCTTGTGGTGGGCCTCGTAGCGGCCCTTGAGTCCGCGCAGGATCGCGATGGTGTCCTCGACGGACGGCTCGGCGACCAGGACCTGCTGGAAGCGGCGTTCCAGGGCGGGGTCCTTCTCGATCCGCTCGCGGTACTCGTCGAGGGTGGTGGCGCCGACCATCCGCAGCTCACCGCGGGCGAGCATCGGCTTGAGCATGTTGCCGGCGTCCATGGCGGAGTCGCCGCCCGCGCCCGCGCCGACGACCGTGTGCAGCTCGTCGATGAAGGTGATGATCTGCCCGTCGGAGTCCTTGATCTCGGCGAGGACGGTCTTCAGCCTCTCCTCGAACTCACCCCGGTACTTCGCCCCGGCCACCATGGCGCCGAGGTCGAGCGCGACGAGCCGCTTGTTCTTGAGGGACTCGGGCACGTCGCCCTTCACGATCCGCTGGGCGAGCCCCTCCACGACGGCGGTCTTGCCTACGCCGGGCTCACCGATGAGTACGGGGTTGTTCTTGGTGCGCCGGGACAGCACCTGCACGACCCGGCGGATCTCCTGGTCCCGGCCGATGACCGGGTCGAGCTTCCCGTCGCGCGCGGCGGCGGTGAAGTCCGTACCGAACTTTTCGAGCGCCTTGTACTGGCCCTCGGGATCCGGGGTCGTCACCCGGCGTCCTCCCCTGCTCTTCTGGAACGCCTCAAGCAGCTTCTTCGCACTGACGCCCTGCTGGGAGAGTACGTCGCCGCTCGGGCCGCCCTTCGCGGCGATCCCGATGAGGAGGTGCTCGGTGGAGAGGTACTCGTCCCCGAGCTCCTTGGCCTTGTCGGCCGCCTCGGCGATGACGGCGAGCAGTTCGCGGTTGGGCTGCGGGGGCGCGACGGTGGACCCGGTCACGCTGGGCAGGCCGGCGAGGACGCGCTCGGCCGCGGCCCGTACGGCGGCCTGGTCGGCGTCGACCGCGGCCAGCAGGTCGGTGATGTTCTCGTTCTCCTGACCACCGAGCAGCGCGAGCAGCAGGTGGGCAGGGGTGAGGTCGGGGTGCCCCTCGGACACGGCCCGGCTGGTGGCCGCGTTGATCGCGTCCCGGCTCCTGTTGGTCAGCTCGGCGTCCACGTTCGCGTTCTCCTCCTCAATACGACCCTGATGTACGGACTGACTCACCCAACGTACACAAAGTTGAGTCTATTCCACTCAAGGACGGCCGGGAAGCCATGGCACGCACGGGTGGGGATACATTTCCGACCATGAGCGCATACCCGGTGGACCCGCACGATCCCGACCCCGCGTACCTCACCTTCTGGCGGGAACGCCATCTGTGCTCCCTCACCACCCTCCGGGCGGACGGCAGCCCGCACGTCGTGCCTGTCGGGGTTACATACGACCCCGAGGCGGGCCTGGCTCGGGTGATCACCAACAAGTCCAGCGCGAAGGTGGGGCACGTGCTCGCCGCGGGAGCGCAGGGGGCGCGCGTCTCGGTCTGCCAGGTGGACGGGCGCCGGTGGGCGACGCTGGAGGGGCGCGCGAGGATCGCCGCGGACCCCGCGCGTGTCGCGGAGGCGGAGCGGCGGTACGCGGAGCGGTACGGGAGGGTGCCCTCGCCGAACCCCGACCGGGTGGCGATCGAGATCACGCTGACCTCGGCGATGGGGCACGGCTGATTTCAGCCGTTGTGGAGATGGCATGAAGATGGGCGGATACCTGGATCCTTCGCCCAAAACTGCAGCGGCGTCACCGTGTTCAGGTCACGGTGACGCCGCTGCGGGGGGAAGTACCTGCGCGATCTACTACGACGGGGGAATCGCGTCAGGCACTGCGGGGGGTGGCTGAGATGGTCCTTACGTCAGGGACTTCCGGCTCGGCCAGCTGGTGGTCACGCTGGTCGAGGTTCACAAAGATCATTCCGTACCGAATGGCACACCGCACGGGCTGCGGCGCGCCGCGCGGGCGCCGCAGACACCGGTACGCCCGGACGTCCTCGTCGTCATCCCGGGTGACGACGACCGGCTCTCCGAACACCGTCACCATCAACGAGTCGCCACTGTGGGGAATGGCGGTCGCCAGGTCGATGAAGTGCCATCCAGAGCGGTAGGCGGTGGCCATTTCTCGACGGAAGGAGCGGTCGTCGGGTGGAGTGGTCACGTCAGCCTCCAGCTCCCTCTGCCGTATCCACGGGCGTGGTGGACACGGCAACCGCCGGCCACTTGCTGTCCGCTCGCATGTCGCTCTTCGTACCGGATAGGCCACTCAGAGCTCCGATGGCCACAACGGCAGAGAAGGCAGCGACAAGCACCGAGCGAAGCATTCTGTTACGCATAGTCGGCTTCGTCCTCACTTGAAGGTCCCCTCTTCCCCCGTCGGATACGACGATGGCTCATTCGGGCACGTCATGGCCACACAATCGGTGCATCATGTTCCTGCACGTTCAGGACCCTGGGGGGTGGAGATTTGACAACGAATCGGACTAAAGCGACACATCCCCATGCGGTGACCGAACTGTGTGAGGAAGGTGGCCGACTTTATGCGCATGCCCTGCGCACCGGACGTATCGCCCGCGAAGACGTAAAGTCGGCTTCCTGTCTGATGGAATTGTCCCTTCTTCACCCTGATCCCGATGACCCGGACTGGCTGCGACCCGTACCTCCGGCAGTCGCCCTGGCTCAGCGGCTCAACCCCCTAGAGCAGGAGATAGCCGAGCGCAGGCGCTGGTCAATCGAACTGTCCGATGCTTTCGAGCCGTTCATGGCGCTCAGCACGCAGACGACGGCGACCACGCACTCGATCACGGTGCTGGAGGGCGGCGACCGCATCAACGCGGCGCTCAACCTGGCCACGGCCCAGTGCCAGACCGAGATGCTCACGGTCCAGCCGAGCAACCGGTTCTCCGAACGCAGCATCCTCCAGGGGATGGAGCGCGACCGGCCGCTGACCGAGCGCGGGGTGCGCATCCGGACGCTCTATCAACACACGGTCCGCTACGACCTGGAGCGGCTGGCCTACGTGGAGCAGCTCTCGAACGGCAAGGTGGAGTACCGCACCATCGACGAGCTGGTCGAGCGCCTGATCATCTGCGACGAGACCGTCGCCTTCATCCCCACCCGCGACGACCAGCAAGTCGCCCTGGAACTCCGCAACCCGGGACTCGTCCGCTACCTGATCAAGGTCTTCGAGTTCATGTGGGGCCGGTCCGTCCCGCTGAGCGCCGGCGCCCCCTACGAGACGGCCCCCGACGGCATCACGGAGATCCAGCACTCCATCGCCAAACTCCTTGTGGAGGGGCACGTCGACGAGGCCATCGCCCGCCGCCTCGGCATGAACGTCCGCACCTGCCGCGCCCACATAGCCAAGCTGGCCACCGCCCTCGGCAGCGGCAGCCGGGCCCAACTCGGCTTCCTCATCGCACAGTCGGGGATCCTGGACCAGGATCGCTGAACGAGCGAGGAGGTGCACCACACATGACAGCCGAGGCACACAGCCACGGAGTGGACGAGATGTGCGAGGCCGGCCGCACCCTGTACGAACGCGCGTTACGCAACGGCGGCGTACTCACCCATGAGGCCACGGACGTCCCCTGCCTGATCGACCTCGGCCTGCTCCACCCGAGCGTCGAGGACCTGGAGTGGCTGGAACCCACGGCCCCGGCCGTCTCACTCCACCAGCTGCTGCGCGACATCGAGGACCGCATCGCGGACGAACGGCGGCGCGAGGCCCGGCTGGCCGCCGTGTTCGAGCCCCTCATGCGTATCGACGGCCGGCACACGTCATCCGCGTCGGACACCCCGATGCTCAGGGTCCTCAGCGGTTCGGACCGGATCAACCGGGCCATCACCGAAGCCATGGCCGAAGCGACCCGGGAACTCCTGTGCGTCCAGCCGCACACCGGCCACACCGGTCGGCGCAGCGCGGTGGCGCAGGCCCGCTCCCTGACCCGCGACCAGGATCTACTGAGCCGCGGAGGCCGCATCCGCACCCTCTACCAGCACACGCTCCGACACGCCCCGTCCCTCCTCGCCCGCTATGAGCAGCTGAGAGGCGACGCCGAGGCCCGTTCGCTCGACGAGGTCACCGACCGGCTCATCGTCGTCGACTCCACCATCGCCTTCATCCCCGCCAACAAGGACGGCTCCCTCGCCCTGGAAGTCCGCCACCCCGCCCTCGTCGACTACTTCGTCACCACCTTCGACCGCCTCTGGCGCCTGGCCACCCCCATGTACCCCCAAGCCGTCCAACGCCCGTCCCTCAACGGCATCACCCCACGCCAGCGCGCCATCGCCGGCCTCCTCATAGAAGGCCACACCGACTCCACCATCGCCGACCGCCTCGGCATGAACGTCCGTACCGCCCGCGTCCACATCGCCAAGCTCGCCGCGACCCTGGGAAGTGAGAGCCGGGCGCAACTCGGCTATCTCATAGGCCGGTCGGGGATTCTGGATCAGGAACAGAAACAGGAACAGGACCAGGAGCCGAGCCGGGAGCGGTGAGTGTCTGGAGTTCCGGGGAGCGCGGCGGCCCGTCCAGCCCCGCCTGCGCGATCCGCACCCCCAACTGCGTACGGCTCGCCGCGCCCAGGGTCTCCGAGAGGCGCGCGATGTGCGCGCGGCAGGTACGGACGCTGATCCCCAGCCGCTCCGCGACCACCGCGTCCTGGTGTCCCTCCGCCAGCAGCGCGGCGATGGACCGCTCGCGGTGGGTGATGCCGTCGATGCCGGTCTCCGGGAGCGGCGCGGCGAGCGGGATCGCGAGGCGCCACAGCCGCTCGAAGACCGTGACCAGGTAGTCGACGAGGGCGGGGTGGCGCAGTTCCAGGGCGATCGTGCGGTCCGCGTTCGCCGGTATGAAGGCCACCTTGCGGTCGAAGAGGATGAGGCGCTCGACGACTTCGTCGAGGGTGCGGGCCTCCGCCGCGTCGCCCATCAGCTCCATGTAGTTGTGCAGGCCCTGGCCGTGCCGGGCCACGTGCGTGTACAGGTCGCGCATCCGCACGCCCCGCCGGCGCATCTCCAGCGCCCGGTGCAGTCCCTCGGAGAGTTCGTCCTCGCGACGGATGCCGCCGGGCTGCACGGTGAGCACCTCGGTCGCGCACGCCTCGGTCGCCTCGTCCATCGCGGCCCGGATCCGCGGCAGTCCGTCGAGCACGCGGATCGCCACGCCCTCCGTGGGTGCCTGGACGCGCCCGCCGAGACCGGCGTACCACTCGAACGCGGCCACCGCGTCGCCCACCCGCGTCTGGCTGGCGCTGACCTCCTCGTACACCCCGCGCAGCAGCCGTGTCATGACCTCCTGCGGCGAGGTCGGCACCAGCCACCCCATGTCGTCGGGGTCCGGATGCAGCAGCGCCAACTCGACAAGACAGGGCACCGTCTCGGCGTCCTCGCGCGGCACGCGCCCGCGCCGCACGGCCCGGGAGTACACCCGGTCCCCGGCCTCGCACAGTCGGTCAGCGCCGTGCGGATGCCTGTCCCTCCTGTGCCCGGCCATCTTCCACCCCTGGCTCCAGCATCCTCGCGATGCGACGCCTCCGCGCCGTCCGCAGCGCAACTATGCGCGGCCCCGACCGCCATCGCAACACGGCTGCACCCTTCGCGCGCCCCCTCTCGCCCGCATACGTCCTGAAATATCCCCACCTCCGCACGGCGCTCTGCAACAACATGACGGTGGTGGCGGTGCGCCGCCCGGTGCATCGTGGACCCGCTCACCCAGGGCGACACGGCGTCCTGGCCCGCCCTGGCCGGACACTCCTCGTCCGGCCAGGGCTCCTCCGGCCCTTGTCCGGATCGCGTGAGCTGCCGGAAATCGTCGAGTGATCGGTACGTTACGTACCGCACCTACCGTCAGGCCATGGCGGACATATTTGACGCGTACGCGTTGGCCGATGCGTGGGACGAGATGTTTGAGCGGCCGGGTGAAGTCAGGACCGCCTATGAGCCGGTACTGGCCGCCCTGCAGCCGATCGAACCGGGTGAACTGCGCTTCCGGGCCGACCAGATGGCCCGCGCGTTCACCGACCGGGGCGTGACCTACGCCTTCGCGGGCGAGGAGCGCCCCTGGCCGCTGGACCTGGTCCCCAGGATCCTCGACGCCCTCGAATGGGACCTCATCCAACGGGGGGTCTCCCAACGAGTGAGAGCCCTGGAGGCCTACCTCTCCGACGCCTACGGGCCCTGCCGCGCCTTCGAGGACGGGGTCGTGCCCTGGCGTCTCCTGCTCAACTCCCCCCATTTCCATCGGGCGGCGCACGGGATCGAGCCACCCGGCGGCGTACGCATCCACGTCGCCGGCATCGATCTCGTACGGGACGAGGCCGGGGACTTCCGGGTCCTGGAGGACAACGTCCGCGTGCCGTCCGGAGTCTCGTACGTCATCGAGAACCGGCGCGCGATGACCAGGATCTTCCCGTCCCTCTTCGCCGAACAGCACGTCGTCCCCGTGGACGGCTACGCGCAGAGACTTCTGGCGGCCCTGCGCGCCGCCGCGCCCGGCGGGGTCGGCGACCCGAGGGTCGTCGTGCTCACCCCCGGCCCCAGCAACGCCGCCTACTTCGAACACGCCCTGCTGGCCCGGCTGATGGGGGTGCAGCTGGTCGAGGGGCACGATCTCGTCTGCCGGAACAACCGTGTCTGGATGCGGACCACGCGGGGCGAGATGCCGGTGCATGTCGTATACCGACGGCTCGACGACGACTTCCTCGATCCGCTGCACTTCCGGCCCGACTCGGTGATCGGCTGCCCGGGCATCCTCAGCGCCGCCCAGGCGGGCACCGTCACGCTCGCCAACGCCGTGGGCAACGGCATCGCCGACGACAAACTCCTCTACACATACGTACCCGATCTGATCCGGTACTACCTCGGCGAGGAGCCCGTTCTCCCGAACGTCGAGTCCTACCGTCCGGACGAACCGGGCCAGTTGGACGCCGTCCTCGACCAGATCGACCAGCTGGTGATCAAGCCGGTGGACGGGGCGGGCGGCCAGGGCATCGTCATCGGCCCCAAGGCCGACCGGGACACCCTGGAGCGCACCCGGGAGGCCGTCGCCGCCGACCCGCGTGGCTGGATCGCGCAGCGGCCCGTGGCGCTCTCCACCTCGCCCACCCTCGCGGGCGACCGGATGGCCCCCCGCCACATCGACCTGCGCCCGTTCGCCGTCAACGACGGCACGGACGTCTGGGTGCTGCCCGGCGGTCTCACCCGGGTCGCCCTCCAGGAGGGCAACCTCATCGTCAACTCCAGCCAGGGCGGCGGCTCCAAGGACACCTGGGTGCTGGCGGAGGGCCCCGCCGAGCTCCCCCAAGTTCTCGACTTCACCGACGACGGCACGGCGTTGGACGTGGTCCCGCGCCAGCTCGGACCCGACGGCGACCGTGGCGTCGTACAGGAAGGGGCACAGCAGCAGTGAACGACGTGATCCTCTCCCGCATAGCCGAGGCCCTGACCTGGACGGGCCGTTACGTCGAGCGGGCGGACGCCACCGGCCGCATCCTCGACGCCTACCTCCACCGCCTCCTGGAGGACCCCTGGCGCGACGAGGACGTGGCCTGCCGCTCCCTGTACGCCATCCTCGGCGTCGACGCGGGCGCCGAACGCGTCGACATGCAGCAGGTCCTGGACCAGCTCGCCTTCGACGCCCGCTCCACCTGCTCCATCGAGGGCGCGCTCGGAGCCGCCCGCCTCAACGCCCGCAGCGCCCGCGAGGCCGTCTCCTCCGAGATGTGGGAGTGCCTCAACTCCACCTGGCACGCGCTGGCCGACCAGCGCCTCGCGGCCCGCCGCACGGGCCCGTACGCGTACCTGGAGCTGGTACGCCGCCGGGCCGCCCTCTTCTTCGGCCTCGCCGACTCCACGATGAGCCGCGACGACAGCTGGCGTTTCGTGGTGCTGGGCCGAAGCCTGGAGCGGGTGGACATGACGGTGCGGCTCCTCTCCGTCCGCGTGCTGGACGCCGTCCACGCGCCCGACTGGCCGACGCTGCTGAGCGCGAGCGGCGCGGACGAGGCGTATGCCCGGGTGTACGGAGGTTTCGGCGACACCCCGAGAGTGGCCGAATTCCTCCTCCTTGACCGGGACTTCCCCCGGTCCGCCCTGCACGCGCTCACCACCGCCGAGGAGTGCCTCGCCGCCCTCGGCCGCCCCCGTCAGGACCCGGCCCGCCGCCCGATAGGCCGGATGAGAACCCGCCTGGAATACCTGGACCTGACGGCCCTGGAGGAACAGCTCCCCCTGCTCCTCCGTGACCTGCAACAAGCGTGCATGGCCTCGGCGGAGGCGGTGGCGGAGAGGTTCTTCCCGTACCAGGGGCCCGTCGAGTGGGCCCAGGAAGGAGCGTGAGCGCGATGAGCACTCCCGTGACGCGCCGGCTGCGGATCCGGCACACCACCCGCGTCTCGTACGCACAGGCCGCGGTCTCCTCCCACAACGAGGTCCGCATGACCCCCCTGACACTCCCCGGCCAGACGACCCTGGACGCCAGGGTCACGGTCAACCCGACCACGCCCACCTGGTCGTACTGGGACTACTGGGGCACCCAGGTGACGGGCTTCGACCTGATGGAACCGCACGAGGACCTGACCATCACGGCGTCGAGCCTGGTGGAAACGGCCCCACCGGGCCCGCCGACCCCCGCGCCGACCTGGGCGGAGGTCGCGAGAACGACGGCGAACTCCCGCCTCCTGGAGTACGCGTCCCCGACCACCCGTACGACGGTGACACAGGAGCTGGTGGAGCGGGCGAGGACGGCGTCGACGGGCCTGGACCCGCACGAGACGGCGGTCGCGGTCTCGTCCTTGGTCACCGACCAGGTCTCGTACATCCCCGGCGCCACCGGGGTGAACACCGGCGCCATGGAGGCCTGGGAACAGGGTGCGGGCGTCTGCCAGGACATCGCCCACCTGACGGCGGCCCTCCTGCGCGGCCTGGGCCTGCCCACCCGCTATGTCTCCGGCTACCTCCACCCCGAACGCGAGGCCGAACTCCACCGCCCCGTCGCCGGCCAGAGCCACGCCTGGATCGAGTACTGGGCCGGCGACTGGACCGGCTACGACCCCACCAACAGCACCCGGGCCGACGAGTCCCACGTCGTGGTCGGCCGTGGCCGCGACTACGACGACGTGACCCCCCACAAGGGGATCTACCGGGGGGTGGCCGGGGGGCCGCCGGAGGTGACGGTGGAGTTCACGCGGGTGGCGTGAGGACTAAGGGGCGACCTCAGCTCCGCTTGGGCCCGGTAATCGCTTCCCCGATCACGAAGCCCTTGGCGGGGCCTTCGGGGATGGTGACGTCGGTGCCGTAGTAGACGCGGTGGATGTCTTCCCAGTCCGCCTTGTCGGGACGCGGGCCGGTGCACAGAGTGACCGATCCCTGAGCGTCGTAATCATCGATGACGACATAGATCGGAATGCCGGCGCGAGCGTATTCGCGAAGCTTGCGGACCCGGTCCCGGTCCTGGTTGCGCTTACCCGGGGAAACGACTTCCACGATGAGGTGGACGGCCTCGGCCCTGACACCGAGGTCGTCCTCATCACCCCAGGGTTCCGTGTCCTCCGGTGCAACGAAGGCGTCGGGGATCCACGCCTTGCGCCTGTGGATCACGTTCACATCCTGATGGCACGCGTATTCGCCACCGTCCAAGAACTTGTCCAGGGCCCTACGCACGCGATTGGTGATCAGGCCGTGCGAACGGCGAGCGGTGGGCGACACCTCGATGGCTCCCTCGATGATCTCAGCGCGGTAGCCCTCGGGGAGTTCCATGGCCTTCCATGCCTGCCACAGGACCTCGTCGAAGTCGGAATCGTTCTCGGACTCGGTCCTGACCTCAGACATGGTCTCGGGCCTCTCGTGTGCAAGAGCGGTCATGGCGGCATCACCTCCTCAAGTGTGGGCTTGGCGTCCATGGGGCACAAGCAACGCGATCACGGTAGGTACGGCGACAGAGCCGACCAGGGGAACCGGCTCCGGGTCACCCGATGCGGTGAGGACGGAACGATCCGCCGAGCTCCCCCTCCCCCACCAACTCGAACCAGACCCCCGTTGTGCCACTCCTATGGATGCACAGATGAGACGTACGTAGATGCTCTGGTGACCTTGCCCGAGGCCACCGGCACGGGCTGGTGGAGCGCCTGCAAGGGACCGATGGAAGCGGGCGCGCTCAGCCTGGCGGAGCTGGAGTCGAGTGCCGTGGCCCTGCGGGTGCACCAGTCCCTCTTCGTGCCGGGGCTCTTTCAGACCGCCGCGTACACCCAGGCCATCTTCAACAGCCCCAAACTGGGCTTCGAGAACACCGAGCAAGCCCTGAGGTTCCGCATGGAGAGGCAGCACATTCTCACGCGCGAGAACCCTCCCGCCGTACACGCGGTGATCCACGAAGCAGCCCTGCACATGCGCTTCGGCAGCCCCCAGATGATGCGCGAACAGCTGCTGCGGCTCATCGAACTGGCACGCCTGCCGCATGTGACCATCCAGGTGTACCCGTTCAGCGCCCAGGCCCACGCCGCGCTGAGCGGGAACTTCGTCCACATCGTCCCGGGCTCCTCAGAACTCAGCACCGTGGTTCTGGAGCAGCCCACGGGCGCCCGGTACCTGAGCGAGCGGACGCAACTCCGCCGGTACGGCGAGATGTTCGACCGTCTCGTCGAGAACGCCCTGGCCCCCGTCGACGTATCGTTGGCCCCCGAAGCACACTCAGTGAAGGACTCGCTGGGCCTCGTCCAGCACCTTCTCCACACGCTTTAGGGGGAAGCCACGATGTCCGAACTCGACTGGCAGAAGTCGACGTTCAGCGGCGGCCCGCAAGGCGAATGCGTGAACGTCGCCGTCGCCCCCGACGGAACGATCCGCCTACGCGAGAGCGACGAACCCCGCACCGTACTCGCCACCACCCCGGAGGGGCTCGCCGCCCTCCTCGAACATCTCAGGCCGCGGCCCAGCTCGTGAGCAGGGCCTCGCGCGCCGCCCGCCAGGGCGTCACGCCGTCGCCCTCGACGCTTCCCCACTCCAGCAGCCGCGCCACGTCCGCCGTACCGTCCACGAACCGGTTCAGCAGCGCCACCGACAGCTCGTACTCGGACTGGACGTAACCCCCGACGGCCGCGGTGTACACCGTCAGCTCGGCCTTCTCCTCGTCCGTCCGTACGTGGAGTTCGAACGCGGGCGGCGCCTCACCGCCGCCCATCGCCAGGTCGAGGACCGTGTCCATCACGTTGTTCACCAGCCACCGGGTACTGGAGCGCACCTGCACGTCGTGGACCGTGACCGCGCGGACGTCCGCCCAGGACCAGAACCCCTCCTGGCCCGTACCCACGGCCTGAAGCCCCTCGGGGGTGAGCCGCACCCCGCGCCCGTACCCCTCGGGTTCGGCGCCCACGTACACGCTCTCCTTGGTGATCCAGAAAAGGCCGATCATGGCCACGGACGCCTCCAGCGCAACTAGCGCATCAAACACAGCAAGCACGGTCCCCCTCTGAGACACGCGCAGCCCCGAAACGGTTCACCCGGCGATCACGCTGTCGCCGACCCGGTTCAGTCCGATTCGCGCCGAGCACCGGGTGATACAGCCGATGAAGAGGGCGCTCCAACGACGGACCAGCTTCTCCAGTTCTTCCTCCGACCGAGGTCAGTAGCTCAGATAGAGCAGGAATCCCGCACCGGCTCAACGTCCTCATAGGCGGCAAGGGCTTCGCCTGCACCGGCAGCGGCCCGACCACCAGCACAGCGATCCTGGACGCCGTACGGGCCGAACGGGCCCGCACTGCCCGCCCCCGGACCGTACGTACCTGAGAAGCACTGGAGCACCGATCCGACGAACGCGCGGGAGCCCCTCCCCCAGGGCTCCCGCGCGTTCGTCAGGGAAGGTCGTCCGTGCAGGACGTCGGTGCAGGTCGTCAGTGCCGAAGCACGACTACTTGAGGCCGATCGCCGTGCAGTCCGCCTTGGTCGAGGCCGCGCAGATCTGCTTGACGGTGTAGATGCCGTCCTGGATCACCGTCTCCTTGATGTTCGCCTTGGTCAGGGCGACCACGGGCATCAGCTGGGAGGGGATCTTCTTGTTCGTGGGGCTGTCGACCTTGTCGCGGGTGAGCGCGTCGAACTCGATACCACGCCCCTGGACCTTCGCCACGGCCATCTCGGCGGCCGCGGAGGCCTCGTCGGGGTAGGACTTGTAGACGCTCATGTACTGCTCGCCCCGGACGATCCGCTGCACCGCGTCCAGCTCGGCGTCCTGGCCGGTGACCGGCGGCACCTTGCTGACGCCCATGGTCTTCAGGGCGTCGATGACGGCACCCGCGAGTCCGTCGTTGGCGGAGTAGACACCGGCGATGTTGTTGAGGCCGATGGCCGTGATGGCCTTCTCCATGTTGGCCTTGCCGACGGCCGGGTCCCAGTCCTTGGTGTCGTACGACTTGGAGATGACGACCTTGCCGTTGAGCTCACCCAGGGCGCCGGCCTTGAACTGCGCCGCGTTCGGGTCGGTGGGCGAGCCGTTCATCATGACGATCTTCTTCGAGGCGGCGTCGGTGCCCAGCGCCTCCAGGAGGGCCTTGCCCTGGACCTGGCCGACGAGCTCGTTGTCGAAGGAGATGTAGGCGTCGATCGGGCCCTGCGCCAGACGGTCGTAGGCGATGACGGGGATGCCCGCGTCCTTGGCCTTCTGCACATCGCTCGCGATGGCCTTGGAGTCCACCGCGTCGACGAGGATCACGTCGACCTTGTCGGCCACCATCTGCTGGAACTGCTGGCTCTGCTTGTTGGCGTCCTGAGCCGCGTTGGCGTAGTCGACCTTGCCCTTGTTGTTCGTGAGCTTGGCGACCTGCTGCTCGATGATCGGGTAGTCGAACTTCTCGTAACGGGTGTTGGCCTTCTCCGGGAGGAGCAGACCAACCGTGATGTCGTCACCCTTGGTCGGGCTCGCCTTGGTGCTGCTGCCGCCGATCCCGTCCACGACACCGCACGCGGCGAGGGAGACGGTCATCGCGGAGCAGGCCAGGGCTATGGCGGTACGACGAAGCCGGGTGTTACGAGTGTTCACATCAGGTGCCTTCCGGGCGAGGTAGCTGCTTTGCGACCCAGGTGGCTGAAAGCCAACGCGGCGATCACCTCAGCGTCAAGGAGTAACCACTTAACGAGATGGCAACAGCATTCTGTGTTCCCCAAGTGAACACGATGGGAAGGGGGTGCGCCGCCACTTCCACAGAACCCCTCTGATTGACTTGCGTCACTCGCTCCCCGGCGGCATACAACCCACCCCCACGCCCGGGAGTCTCCAAGGTGGCCGCGCACACCGCAGCACGGATCAGGGGAAGCATGAGACCAGTTGGACGGGGTGGACGGGCGCTCGTCGCGACACTGACGATCGCCACCACCGGGGGCCTGCTCGCCATATCGGGGGCACCCGCCTCCGCCGCGAGCAGCTGCGCATCACCGGCGTACAAGCGGCAGTTCTACGCGAACACCACTTTCTCCGGCACACCGAAGAAAACGGACTGCGAAGGCGCGGTCAGCGAGAACTGGGGCACGAAGGCCCCCGCCTCCGGCCTCCCCAAGGACAACTTCGGCGTCCGCTGGACCGTGACGAGGGACTTCGGATCGGGTAGTCCGCGCGTTCCATGGCCGCCGCCGGGGAACGCGAGGACCTCACCCCGCCGCCCGCCGTCACCGGGCTGACGGTCACCCCGACCGAGTACGGCTTCGAGCTGGAGTGGGACAAGAACCCGGCCGCCGACCTCGGGAGGTACACCGTCTACCGGGGTGAGCTCTGGGGCGACGAGGGCGAGGAGCAGGTGTGCTCCGGAACGCTGACGGAGTATCTGCCGGCCGACACCACCTCGTACTCGTACACCACCCGTCCGGACGGCGACCGCGTCTGCTTCTTCGTCGACGCCATCGACACCTCCTGGAACTCCTCCTTCAAGTGGACCCGGACGGCCGAGGCGGTGGCCGCGACCGAGCTCGACACGACGCCGAGCGTGCCGACGCCCGAGGGCTCGCCGCTCCGTCTGGAGGCGTCCGCGGCGGAGGGCGACGAGGGCAACCAGCTGACCTGGTCCGGGCTCGGAGCAGGCGAAGAGGGGTCCCCCGAATCCGCGCAGGGCTTTCGCATCTACCGGTGGAACCCCGCCACCGCCGCGTACGAGAAGATCCACGAGGCCTCGGCCGGAGCGTTCGTGTACTTCGACACCGGCGCGAAGCGCGGCACCACGTCCTACTACTGGGTGACCGGTGTGAAGGCCGACGGCACCGAGACCCTGCCCGCCGGCGACTGGGCGGTCACCGCGCCCGCCAAGTGACGCGCTGGGGCCCGGAGGCTCAGCCTCCGGGCCCCAGCGACAGATGGGCGTCGGCCGTCAGTCCGAGGACTGCTGCCTCTTCGGGCGCCAGACCACCAGCGCGCTCGTCTGCTGGACCTCTTGGTACGGGACCAGGTCACGGCGGTACGAGGCGTGCACCGCGGCCTCGCGCTGCTGCATCGCGGCAGCGGCGCCGTCCAGGGCCGATTCCAGTTCCGCGACTCGGGACTGGAGGGCGGCGACCTGGTTCTCCAGCTCGATGATGCGCTTGATGCCGGCCAGGTTGATGCCCTCGTCCTGGGACAGCGCCTGCACCGTGCGGAGCAGTTCGATGTCGCGGGCCGAGTAGCGCCGGCCGCGCCCGGCGGTGCGGTCCGGGGAGACCAGGCCGAGGCGGTCGTACTGGCGCAGGGTCTGCGGGTGCAGGCCGGAGAGCTGGGCCGCCACCGAGATGACGTAGACCGGGGTCTCCTCGGTCAGTTCATAGGGGTTCCGACGACGGCCGTCCATCTGCTCATGCTCCCTTCGCGGCCTGGAACAGCTCCGCCCGTGGGTCCTCGCCCGCGGTTGCCTCGCGATACGCCTCCAGGGCGTCGCGAGCCTTGCCCGACACGTCTGTGGGGACCGCGACCTCGACGGTGACGAGGAGGTCGCCGCGCGTACCGTCCTTGCGGACGGCACCCTTGCCGCGGGCCCGCATCGTACGGCCGTTGGGCGTGCCCGGGGGCAGTTTCAAAGTGACCGGGGGGCCGCCCAGCGTCGGTACACGCACCTCGCCGCCGAGCGCCGCCTCCGTGAAGGTGACGGGCACGGTGACGGTGAGGTTGTCGCCCTTGCGGCCGAAGACCGGGTGGGCGTCCACGTGGACCGTGACGTACAGGTCGCCCGCCGGGCCGCCCCGTTCGCCGGGTGCGCCCTTGCCGCGCAGGCGGATGCGCTGGCTGTCGCTCACTCCCGCCGGGATGCGGACCTGCATCGTGCGCGAGGACTTGGCGCGGCCGCTGCCGTGGCAGATCTCGCAGGGGTTCTCCGCGATCAGACCGCGGCCCTTGCAGTCCGGGCAGGGGTCCGTGAGCGAGAAGCCGCCGCCGGAGCCGCGCGCGACCTGGCCGGTGCCGACGCACGTCGGGCACACGCGCGGTGTGCCGTTCGCGTCACCGGTGCCCGAACAGGCCTTGCAGGGTGCCTGGGACGTCATCCGCAGCGGGACCGTCGCGCCGTCCACCGCCTCGGTGAAGCTGAGCGTCACCTCGGTGTCGATGTCCTGGCCGCGCCGGGGCTGGGTCCGCGTACCGGTTCCCGCGCCGCCGCGGTTGAACAGGCCCCCGAAGACGTCTCCGATGCCGCCGCCGAAGCCGCCGGCACCGCCCGCTCCGCCCTGGGCGCCGCCTCCGAAGAGGTCGCCCAGGTCGAAGTTGAAGTTGCCGCCGCCCGCGCCGGGACCCGGACGGAAGCCGCCGTTGCCGAAGAGGGCGCGTGCCTCGTCGTACTCCTTGCGCTTCTTGGGGTCTCCGAGCACGTCGTTCGCCTCGGAGATCTCCTTGAAGCGCTCCTCGGCCTTGGCGTTGCCCTTGTTGGCGTCCGGGTGGAACTCGCGGGCGAGCTTCCGGTACGCCTTCTTGATCTCTGCCTCGGTGGCGTCCTTGGGGACGCCGAGGACCTTGTAGAAGTCCTTCTCGATGAAGTCCTTGGTGCTCATCCTCGACGCCCCTCCTCTCTCATGCGTTCAACGTCAGCCCTCGTCCGGGCCACCGCTCTCCTTGTCGTCGGCCGCCTCGGCGGAATCCTGGGAGTCCGCCTTGCCGGTCTGCGCCCCCGGCTGGGGTTCGGCGACCGCCACCCGCGCGGGGCGGATGGTGCGCTCGCCGATGCGATACCCCGGCTGCAGAATCGCCACGCACGTCGTCTCCGTGACGTCCGGCGCGTACGAGTGCATCAGGGCCTCGTGGATCATCGGGTCGAAGGGCTCGCCCTCCTTGCCGAACTGCTGGAGGCCCATCTTCGCCGCGACGGTCTCCAGCGACTCGGCCACCGACTTGAAGCCGCCGACCAGTTCGCCGTGGTCCCGCGCGCGGGCGATGTTGTCGAGCACGGGCAGAAGTTCGGTCAGGAGGTTCGCGATGGCGATCTCCTTGACCGCGATCCGGTCGCGCTCGACCCGGCGGCGGTAGTTCTGGTACTCGGCCTGGAGCCGCTGGAGGTCCATCGTGCGCTCGCCGAGCGCCGTACGGACCTGGTCCAGCTGTGCGGTCAGACCGGCCATCTGTGCTGCTGATGCGTCCCCGGCCGGGGCCGCCGCCTCCTCCGTGGAGGAGGTGGCGGCCTTCGGCTCGGCGTCGTCAGGGGTGGCGCCGGAGGGGACGGCAGGCTTCTCTTCGAAGCCCGGGGTCTCCTCCGTCACGCGGCACCGTCCTTGCGGTCCTCGTCGACGATCTCGGCGTCGACGACGTCGTCATCGGCCTTGGCCTGCTCGGCGCCGGGGGCACCCTCGGCGCCACCGGCGGCCTGCGCGGCCTGGGCGTCGGCGTACATGGCCTGTCCGAGCTTCTGCGAGACCGCGGCGACCTTCTCCGTGGCGGTGCGGATCTCGGCGGTGTCCTCGCCCTTGAGCTTCTCCTTCAGCTCGGCGATGGAGGCCTCGACCTCGGTCTTGACGTCACCCGGGACCTTGTCCTCGTTGTCCTTGAGGAACTTCTCGGTCTGGTAGACGAGCTGCTCGCCCTGGTTGCGGGTCTCGGCGGCCTCGCGGCGCTTGTGGTCCTCGTCCGCGTACTGCTCGGCCTCCTGGCGCATCCGGTCGACCTCGTCCTTCGGCAGCGAGGAGCCGCCGGTGACGGTCATCTTCTGCTCCTTGCCCGTGCCCAGGTCCTTCGCGGTCACGTGCATGATGCCGTTGGCGTCGATGTCGAAGGCGACCTCGATCTGCGGGACACCGCGCGGGGCCGGCGGCAGACCGGTCAGCTCGAACATCCCGAGCTTCTTGTTGTACGCCGCGATCTCGCGCTCGCCCTGGTAGACCTGGATCTGGACGGACGGCTGGTTGTCCTCGGCGGTGGTGAAGATCTCGGACCGCTTGGTCGGGATCGTCGTGTTCCGCTCGATGAGCTTCGTCATGATGCCGCCCTTGGTCTCGATACCGAGGGACAGCGGGGTGACGTCGAGGAGCAGGACGTCCTTGACCTCACCCTTGAGGACACCGGCCTGCAGGGCGGCGCCGATGGCGACGACCTCGTCCGGGTTGACACCCTTGTTGGCGTCCTGGCCGCCGGTCAGCTCCTTGACGAGCTCGGCGACGGCGGGCATGCGGGTGGAGCCACCGACGAGAACGACGTGGTCGATCTCGGAGAGGTTGATGCCCGCGTCCTTGATGACGTTGTGGAACGGCGTCTTGCAGCGCTCCAGAAGGTCGGCGGTGAGCTGCTGGAACTGGGCGCGCGTGAGCTTCTCGTCCAGGTGCAGCGGGCCCTCGGCGGAGGCCGTGATGTAGGGCAGGTTGATCGAGGTCTCGGTGGACGAGGACAGCTCGATCTTCGCCTTCTCGGCGGCTTCGCGCAGACGCTGGAGCGCCATCTTGTCCTTGGCGAGGTCCACGCCGTGGCCGGAGCGGAACTGCTGCACCAGGTAGTCGACGACACGCTGGTCCCAGTCGTCACCACCGAGGTGGTTGTCGCCGTTGGTGGCCTTCACCTCGACGACGCCGTCACCGATCTCCAGGAGGGACACGTCGAAGGTGCCGCCACCGAGGTCGAAGACGAGGATCGTCTGGTCGTCCTTGTCCAGGCCGTACGCGAGGGCGGCGGCCGTGGGCTCGTTCACGATGCGCAGGACGTTCAGGCCCGCGATCTCGCCGGCCTCCTTCGTCGCCTGGCGCTCGGAGTCGTTGAAGTACGCCGGGACGGTGATGACCGCGTCCGTGACCTTCTCGCCCAGGTAGGCCTCGGCGTCGCGCTTCAGCTTCTGCAGGATGAAGGCGCTCATCTGCTGCGGGTTGAAGTTCTTCCCGTCGAGCTCGATCTTCCAGTCCGTGCCCATGTGACGCTTCACGGAGCGGATGGTCCGGTCCACGTTCGTGACCGCCTGGCGCTTGGCGACCTCGCCGACGAGCACCTCACCGTTCTTGGCGAAGGCGACGACGGACGGCGTGGTCCTGGCGCCCTCGGCGTTGGTGATGACGGTGGGCTCGCCGCCCTCCAGAACGCTGACGACGGAGTTAGTCGTGCCCAGGTCGATGCCGACCGCACGTGCCATTTCAATTCCTCCAGCAATGACTTGAGTGGAACGGACTCAAGTGTGCACGACACTCACTGCTGGGTCAACAGACATGAGTCATGGGGGCTCAAGTCTTATCTCTTGCTTACACGCAGGTGTGCTTGTAGACGTGCTCCGACCTGCGGCTTCTCGGTCAACCGACTCCCGGACGCGGGGACATGCCGTCCCCCATAGGTGGGGATCCGAAGCAGCGCGAGTACGCCGACACAGGCGCCGCCCGCCACCCACAACGCCGCCGTCGCGCTCACCCATCCCATGTCGATCAGCATCCCGACGAGTGCACCCGCGAAGCCGGTGACCCCCACGACGACCGCGGCACCCCGAGGCGTGACACCGAGGCGCCGCAGCCGGTGGACCAGATGATCGGGGGCGCCGCGCAGCAGCGGACGCCCGGCCCGCCGCCGCGACACCAGCACCAGTACGGCGTCGGCAGTCGCCACGGCCGTCAGCGCGAACGCGGCGCCCACGCTCGACCCGGCCGCCCGCCCGGCGTGGACCAGTACCGCCGCCGAGGTCAGCACGAACCCGACGAACAGCGCGCCGCAGCGCCCCGGCACGATCCGGGCCGGGGGCCAGTTGTGCATCAGGAACCCGGTCAGCGCGGCGGCCAGCACGCTCAGCAGCGCCGCGAGCCCGTCCATGACCTCGGCGGCCGCGCAGCCGCTCAGCGCGAAGGCGGTCACCACCGCGACCGTCCCCATCACCCCGTCGGCGTGATCGAGCGAGGTGAAGGCATGGGTGGCGAGGGCGATCCAGCCGACGGCCACCACCCCGACCACCGGGCCGAGCTCGTCGTAGGGCACGGTCAGCGCGGCGGCGCCGGTCACGACGGCCGCCTGGAGCGGAACCCGCAGAAGAGCCGGCGGGGGCCACAGGTCGGCGACGAGCCCGAGGACACCGACCCCGATCCCGGCGGCCAGCAGCCGCCCGGCCGCCGGCCCCAGCGGCGCCACGTCCGTCCAGTCCCCGACCCCGGCGACGAACGCCGTGACCGCCACCACCGCCACCCCGCCGAGCAGCGGCACCGCGCGCGCCCGCCGCCGTTCGACCACGCCGAGGCGCAGAGCGAGGAGCCGCAGCAGGGCGGCGAGCACGGCGGCGAGGAGCAGGGCGGAGGTGGCGGCGACGATTCCGTACAGCACGCCGCCAATTTAGTGTTAAATGTCGCAAATACGCCGCAGATAACACGATCGGGTTTACGTGTCGGCCGGTGACCCCGCGACCGCGGGTCGGTGACTTCGGCGACTCAGGTGGACCTCAGCGACGCAGATCACCGCACCGCTGGCTACAGTGCGGCGGAAGATATGGGTAGTCTCAGACGGACTGCATAAGTTACCGCTTAGTAATCAGCTGAAGGTCGGCCTTCAGCTCCCCCCTCGCAGGCCCGAGGAGCCCCCAATGCAACTCGCCGCGATCATTGTGTCGCTGACGCTGACCGTGGTCGGCGTTGCGCTCATCGCACGAGCCGTCGCACAGATCTACCGGTTCATCAAGCTGGGCCAGCCGGTCCCGGCCGGTTCCCGAACCGACGACTGGAAGGCCCGCAGCATCACGCTGGCCAAGGAGTTCGTCGGCCACACCCGGATGAACCGGTGGGGGATCATCGGCGTCGCGCACTGGTTCGTCGCCGTCGGCTTCCTGACCCTCGGCCTGACGATCGTCACGGCGTACGGTCAGCTGTTCAAGGCCGACTGGACGCTGCCGATCCTGGGCGGCTGGCTGCCCTACGAGCTGTACACCGAGTTCATCGCGCTGTTCACGACGCTCGGCATCCTCGTACTGATCGCGATCCGGCAGCTGAACCGGCCGTCGAAGCCGGGCCGCAAGTCGCGCTTCGCGGGCTCCAAGACGGGCCAGGCGTACTTCGTCGAGGCCGTGATCCTCGTCATCGGCCTCGCGATCATGACCCTGCGCGGCCTAGAGGGCGCGATCCACGGCGTGCACCACTACGAGGCCGCGTACTGGGCCTCGTACCCCCTGGTCGCCGCCTTCAAGGGCCTGAGCCTCGGCACACTGCAGAACCTGGTCTACCTGACCGCCATGATCAAGCTCGGCGTCACCATGGGCTGGGCGATCACGGTCGGTCTCAACACCAACATGGGTGTCGCCTGGCACCGCTTCCTCGCCTTCCCGAACATCTGGTTCAAGCGCAACGCCAAGGGCGAGACCGCTCTCGGCGGGCTGCTCCCGATGACCAGCGGTGGCAAGGCCATCGACTTCACCGACCCCGGCGAGGACGACGTCTTCGGTGTCAGCCAGGTCGAGCAGTTCTCCTGGAAGGGCCTGCTGGACTTCTCCACGTGCACCGAGTGCGGCCGCTGCCAGTCGCAGTGCCCCGCCTGGAACACGGGCAAGCCGCTCTCTCCCAAGCTCCTCATCATGTCGCTGCGCGACCACGCGCACGCCAAGGCGCCCTACCTGCTCGCGGGCGGCGGCAAGAACATGGAGGGCGAGGAGAAGGCGTCGGCGGAGCAGCTGGCCGACGTGCCCGCCGCCGCGCTCGCCGAGGCCGAGCGCCCCCTCATCGGCACGTTCGAGGAGAACGGCGTCATCGACCCCGACGTGCTGTGGTCCTGCACCACGTGCGGCGCGTGCGTCGAGCAGTGCCCGGTCGACATCGAGCACATCGACCACATCGTCGACATGCGCCGCTACCAGGTGATGATCGAGAGCGCGTTCCCGTCCGAGGCGGGCACGATGCTCAAGAACCTGGAGAAGAAGGGCAACCCCTGGGGTCTGGCCAAGAAGCAGCGCCTCGAGTGGACGAAGGAAGTCGACTTCGAGATCCCGGTCGTAGGACGCGACATCGAGGACCTGTCCGAGGTCGAGTACCTGTACTGGGTCGGCTGCGCCGGTGCCCTGGAGGACCGCGCCAAGAAGACCACGAAGGCCTTCGCGGAGCTCCTCCACATGGCGGGCGTCAAGTTCGCCATCATGGGCGGCGACGAGAAGTGCACCGGTGACTCCGCCCGCCGTCTCGGCAACGAGCCCCTCTTCCAGGAGCTCGGCATGGAGAACGTCGCCGCGCTGAACATGGCGTTCGGCGAGGATGACGAGGACGAGTCGACGAAGAAGCCGAAGTCGGCGAAGAAGATCGTCGCGACCTGCCCGCACTGCCTCAACACGATCGGCAACGAGTACCCGCAGCTCGGCGGCGACTACGAGGTCATCCACCACACGCAGCTGCTCCAGCACCTCATCGACGAGGGCAAGCTGCTGCCGGTCACCCCGGTGGACGGCCTCATCACCTACCACGACCCCTGCTACCTGGGCCGCCACAACAAGATCTACACGCCGCCGCGCGAGATCATGTCGGCGGTCCCGGGCCTGCGTCAGCAGGAGATGCACCGTCACAAGGAGCGTGGCTTCTGCTGCGGTGCCGGTGGTGCGCGGATGTGGATGGAGGAGCGGATCGGCAAGCGCATCAACAACGAGCGCGTCGACGAGGCTCTTTCGCTGAACCCGGACATCGTGTCCACGGCCTGCCCGTTCTGCCTCGTGATGCTCACCGACTCGGTCAACGGCAAGAAGAACGACGGCCAGGCCAAGGAGTCCGTCCAGGTCGTGGACGTGGCCCAGCTCCTCCTCGACTCCGTCAGGACGCCGGTTGATCCGGCGGGGGCGGCGGAGGCGGAGAGTGAGCCTGAGCCGGAGCCGGTGAAGTAACCGAGCCCTTCGAGAGAACGACACCCCATGCCCCGGTTCAGCCCGGAGACATGGGGTGTCGTCGGTTTCGGGGGTCCTCGAAGTCGAGCAGCATCCGGAAATGGCAGATCTGGGCCACCGAGACTTCGTCCAGGCCTGGTCGCGACCGCCGGACCTGGCCCACATCTGCCTATCGCTGTCAGTTCAGGTGGGGCAGGCGTCGGCCTCGGCTTTCGGCTACTCGGAGGGCGTCCTGGAGGGCCTCGGTCAGGCGCTCGGCGAGGAGACGGAGTTCGCCCGGCGGGTCTGTGCGCGAAGCCCGCCACCGAAAAGTGAGCCGCGAAACACCACGACGCCGAGCCCGATCACGCATCGGCCCGGCGTCGCGGTGGGGCGGTGCCCTGGGGCGACTTATGACGAGAAGCCACGGACACCGCGTCTAGGGGGGGCGGGCGTAGGGGCGGCTACTTCGCGGAGCGCCTGTCGCCCGACACCTTCGCGACCCACGTGAGGAAGTCGCCGGGATCGACGTTCGAGCCGTGGCCCTCGTCCCAGTAGTAGAGGTGATTGACGTCGTCGCCCAGGTTGTCCAGCGCCGCGGCGAGGTTGGCGGAGACCGTCAGCGAGGTGTCGGAGTCCTTGGTACCGAGGCGGATCCACCAGTGCCTCGACCGGCCGGGGTTCTCCTCCCCGATGTGGTGCATCGGGTTCATCAGGTCGAGCTTCTCGGGGATGTCGCTCGCGACCCGCTTCGTGGCGAGCCCGGTGGTGTCGTTCTTCGCGCCGTACGCCGTGAAGTGCCGCGCCTCGGTGGTGCCGGCACCGAACTCGTTGTTCTCGCCCGCGGACAGGTCGAACGCGTCGAAGGCCGGTGTCGTCTTCTTCCGCGCGCCGACGTGGGTCAGGAAGTCGGCCCAGGTGAACGTCGCCCTGCCGCCGGACCACGTGATGAACGTGTTCGCGGCCAGGTACGTCGCACGATCGGCCTCCGACAGCGCCGCCAGGTACTTCGTGGCGGACGGCTGGAGGTAGGTCTCCACCAGGTAGTCGTCGTAGTTGCGGGCCGTGAGCGGGCCGAAGCCGTTCAGGCCCCGCAGCCTGAGAGAGGCCTGGTACTCCGCGAACTGGGCCCGCAGCGCCCTCGACACCGTCTGGTCGACGACCTTGCCGGTGCTCGCCGTGACATTGGTGCCCCAGTTGAACTCGTACGCGCCGTCGGCGTGTTCGAGGTCGGTGATGGGGCACCAGGCGCCGGTGGCGAAGATCGCGTCGGACGCGTCGGCGGCGCCGAGCTCCTTGAGGTACTTGTCGTAGATCGGGCTGTCGCCGGACGCGCCGAGCAGGGAGGACAGGGCGCCACCCGCACTCGTACCGGTGGAGACGATCCGGTCGGTGTCGCCCGGGATGACGCCCTTGTTGGCGCGTACGTAGCGGACAGCTGCCTTCAGGTCGACGATGGCGGCCGGGGCGGTGCCGTAGTACGTGCCGGCGGAGTCGGTGAGGGTCCGGCCGCGCGCGCCCGGCTCCACGACGACGTAACCCGCCGCGAGGCCCAGCTTCCCGAGGTTGACCATCCCGCCCTGGGCGTTCACCATCGCGTTGCCGCCGGACTGCACCTCGCCCGTGCCGCCGCTGCTGGAGGCCGAGGGGCTGGGGGACGCGCTGGGGGACGCGCTGCCACCGGCGCCGCCCGTGGGCATACCGCCGGTCATCTCGGCGCCGCCCACGCCGGTGGCGTCCGCCACGGACGACGGCATGTACCCGCCCACCGAGTTGGCGAGGACGATCGGAGCGTTCGTCGCGTCCACGGCCTTGCCGTCGATCTTGACGGGGACACTGACGTTCAGGCTCTGGTACTTCGCGTCCACCGGACTGGCGACGTAGGTGATGGCCTTCCAGAAGTGGTACACCACCGTGTGGTCGGTGCCGTCGGCGTCCGTGATGGTCGTCGTCAGCTCGGTGTAGGCGTCCTTGTCGAAGACCAGGGAATCCGACGCACCCGAGGACTTCGAGCCCGCGCTCGACGCGTTCGCGCTCAAGGCGAAGCCACCGGCTACGGCGACTCCGGCGGTCGCGCCGATACCCATGACGACGGTCCTGCGCTTCACTGCCCTGTGCTTCACGGAAAGCCTTCTCCCTGTTCACGGCGGCCATACGGCGGCCGAAACGGCTGGTCAGGGGCGTTCGGGCCATTCTTCGCGCCGGGCGCCGCCCCCGTTTGTCCGGTCCTTGCGAACGTAAATTGAGCCGCTCAATATTGTCAACAATTCTGTAAAACTCATCGCTGACACACAGCCCTTTCCGAGGTGCCGATACCGCTCCCACCGAATCCGGAGCATCATGGCGAGGTTGTTGTCAGTGGGGCGGATGAGGTGAACGGTGGGCGGGCGAAAAGCCGGTATAGGGGCCGGAGCGATCAGCTGCGTACTGCTGCTCGGGGGATGCGCCGGCACCGGGAACACCGGTTCCGCGCGACACGAACCCGTGACCGTCGCCAAGGCCCCCGCCCAACTCCCCGTCCCCCGCGGCAAGGGCGGCAAGGCCGCAGACGACTTCAACGGCGACGGCCATCGCGATCTGGTCCTCAATGACCTCGTCAAGGGCCCGGACGACGCCCACGGCGACGACGCGGGCATCGGGATCGTCTACGGAACCGGAACCGCACATGGACTCGCGCCCGGCGCACGGCAGTTGCTGAGCCCCGCGCGCCAGGCGGCCCGCACGAAGGGCCGGTCGCCCGCCGTCTTCGACGCGGAGGCGAGCTGCGATCTGGACAGGGACGGCTTCACCGATCTCGTGGTGTCGACGGACCCGCCGTACGACGGCCAGGGCCGGCCCCCCGTCCCCCTCCAGATCCTCTTCGGCTCCCCGGTCGGCCTCACCGGCAGGGCGGTCGAGCTGGTCATCCCGGAGGGGGCCCGCGCCGGCAACGACTGGCCCGACCAGCCCGTGTGCGGCGACTTCGACGGCGACGGCGCCGAGGACCTGGTCGTGCACGCCTCGGACGGCCGACTCAGCTATCTGCGCGGCCCGTTCACCAGGAAGGGCACCCCGCGCGCGGCGGGCAAGCCCCTCCCCTCACCCGGCACCGTGCCCACCGGCCCCGCCCTCGACGTGAACCGTGACGGCTACGACGACCTCCTCGTCCGTACGGCGGAAGGCCCCGGCACGTCCGCGCTCGTCCTCGGGGGCCCGGCCGGCCCCACCCGCACCGGCACCGCCCTGCCGAGCGGCATCGACGTCGCCCTCGGCCGCTTCGGCAGGGGCCGCGCCCTCGACGCGGCGGTCGGCACGATGGACGGAACATATCTGCGCTACGACCTCCCCACCGCCGTACGCGACAGCATCAGCACCCCCGGTTCGGTGCTGGACGCCGGGGACTTCGACGGGGACGGCGTGAGCGAACTCGTCTCCAGCGGAGCGGAGTTGCGGATCCTGCGGGGCCGTACGACCGGTCTGTCCGCGACGGGGATGGTGACCGTGCCGCCACCCACCCGGGGCACCACCCGGGTCCTGACCGTCGCCGACTTCACGGGGGACGGGCGGGCGGACCTGGTCGTACGGACGTACGACGGGGAGACGAAGGACACGGTCGCGGTGTACGCGGGCAGCAAGGAGGCACTGGTGACGGCGAAGCCGACGGTCACGTTCTCCACGTCCGAGTTCCTGGGAATGGGCTCCTGAACCACGAGTCACCTCACCAACAGAGGCACTCGCCACAGGCGTTACGGGAATTAATCAAACTCACGTACAACCCTTGCCCCCCTTTCAAGGTCTTCTGTTCGCCGACCAGCCTCCGAACCCCGGGACAACTCCCGGTGAACGCGGGCGGTCCGCACCCCATTGACTGGGAATGCCTGCCAGGCATCCCCGCATGCCGCAGGAGACCCCCGCATGCACAAGCAGTACCCGCAGCACCGCACACACGCCTTCAGACTCGCCCTCGCGACGGCCACCGCGGCCGCGCTGACGGGCGGTCTCCTCACGTTCTCGGCCGCGACGGCGACGGCCGCTGACTCCACGAAGGTCCCGCAGGCCGACTTCAACGGCGACGGAATCGGCGACGTGGCCTTCTCGGCCCAGGGCGCCTATGTCAGCGGCCAGAAGGCCGCCGGCCAGCTCGTCGTCCTCTACGGCACCCACAGCGGCGTGTCCGCCGCCAAGCGCTCCACGCTCAGCCAGAACACCGCCGGGGTCCCCGGCACCGCCGAGGCCGGGGACGCCTTCGGCGCGGAGACGGCGTACGCGGACTTCAACGGCGACGGTTACGACGACCTCGCCGTGTCGTCCCCGCACGAGAAGTTCGGCAACGACGCCGACGCCGGTGGCCTCGCGGTCCTCTGGGGCTCCCCGAGCGGCCTCACGGGCAAGGGTGTGGCCATCGCCGACCCGGCCTCCTCCTCGCACGACCTGTGGGGCAAGAACCTGGCCGCGGGCGACTTCGACGGCGACGGCAAGGCGGACCTGGCCGTCGGAAACACGTCGAGCACGATCTACGTCTACAAGGGCGGCATCACCTCCAGCGGCACGGCCGGCCTCGCCCGCACCACGATCAAGCCCCCGATCCAGTCCGGCGGCAGCGCCCGCGGCCCGATGAACCTCACCGCCGGTGACATCAACGGTGACGGCCGCACCGACCTGGTGGTCGACGGCTTCGAGACCAAGACCGACTACGGCTGGAACACGAACTACTACGTGCCCGGCACGGCGAACGGCCTGAACGTCTCCGCCGCGAAGACCCTCAAGACCGGCATCATCACGGCCATCGGCGACATCAACGGCGACGGCTTCGGCGACATCGTCAGCGGCGCGCCCTGGGACAACACCAAGCTCAGCGACGGCACGACCCCTCCGGACTCCGCGTACGGCGGGAAGGTGAACATCACCTACGGCTCCGCGTCCGGCCCCGCCTCGACCGCCGGGATCAGCCAGAACACCGGGAGCGTGCCCGGCACCGCGGAGAAGAACGACAGCTTCGGCTACGAGCTGGACCTCGGCGACATCAACGGCGACGGCTTCCAGGACCTCGTCGTCAGCACCGCGTACGAGGACCTCGACGGCCACGCGGACGCCGGCATGGTCACCGTCCTGTACGGCTCCGCGCACGGCGTCAACACCTCCTCCGGCGCGCAGGCCTTCGCCCAGAGCACGCCGGGCGTCCCCGGCAACGACGAGAAGGGCGACCTCTTCGGCCTGGACGTGAAGCTCGACGACGTGAGCGGCGACGGCAGGGCCGACCTCCTGGTGGGCTCCGACGAGAACGCCGGCGACGGCACGGTCACCTACCTGCCCTCCAACGGCTCCAAGATCACCGCGACCGGCTCCCGCGCCATCTGGCCGTCCGACGCGGGCGTCTCGACGACGGGCACACCGTCGTTCGGCTCCAACTTCGCGGACTGATCCCAGCTGTCCTCCAGCCGGGCCCGCACCCGCGGGCCCGGCTTCCCCCTCGCACGGAACCCGAGGGCTGTGACCCCGTAAGGGACACCGGTGGACTTCCCCTTAGGGGATGTCACAGCTCGGACCCAAACCCCCCTCCGATGGCCCGCACCCGGCACGCCACTGAGCGGGACCAGGTACGTTCGATTACGTGGCTGGATTCAGGATCGGACGCGGCCGGGACGACCGGGCCCCGCAAGCGCGACCGCAACAACACCGACCGTCGTACGGACAGCAGGCTCCGCAGGGAGGCCGGCAGCCGTACGGCTACCCGCCCGCGCCCTCGCAGCAGCAGCAGCCGTACGGGGGTCAGCAGTACGGCGGCGGACAGCAGGGCGGGCAGCCGGGCTGGCCCCAGGCGAACGGCGGCGGCGCCGGCGGTCACGGCGAGCCGGAGTACTTCGGCGACGGTCACCCGCAGCAGGGTGCCGACCCGTACGCGGCGAACAGCCCCGGTCACACCCAGGCCTTCTCGGTCGGCGAGGACCCCTACACCCAGGGCGGGACCTACCGTGCCGGCCAGGCGGCGGCCCCGCCGATCGGCCCCCGTCTGCACTGGAAGGACCTGCTGAGGGGCATCGTCACGGCCCCCAACCAGACCTTCCTGCAGATGCGCGACTACACGATGTGGGCCCCGGCCCTGATCGTGACGTTCCTCTACGGCCTGCTGGCCGTCTTCGGCTTCGACGGCGCCCGCAAGGACGCCATAAACGCCACCCTCTCCAACGCCGTCCCGATCGTCCTGACGACGGCCGTGGCCATCGTCATCAGCACGTTCATCCTGGGCGTGGTCACCCACACCCTGGCCCGCCAGCTCGGCGGCGACGGCGCCTGGCAGCCCACGGTCGGCCTCTCCATGCTGATCATGTCCATCACGGACACCCCGCGCCTGATCGTCGCCATGTTCTTCGGCGGCAACGCATCCTTCGTACAGCTCCTCGGCTGGGCGACCTGGGTCGCTGCGGGCGCCCTGCTGACCCTCATGGTCGGCAAGTCCCACGACCTCCCGTGGCCGAAAGCACTGGCCGCGTCGGCGATCCAGCTGATCGCGATCCTGTCGATCATCAAGCTGGGCACGTTCTAGCGAGGACGCGCGGTACGCCGCGTCACGTCGAGTACGTACGAGAGGGCCCCCGGCACCGAACCACTGCCGGGGGCCTTCTCCATCCCTTGCCGGAGCCAGGTCAGAGCGCTTCCTTCGACGGGGTGACCGGCTCTCCGGACTTGCGCACCGGAGGCAAAACACTCCAGGCATCGTTGACTGAATGAGGGTAGTCACGGACGCCTCATACACGCAGGTCAGCGAGATAGCCGAGGTGGAACACGACGAACGCGAGGCTGGCAGGAGCCTAGAGCGTGTCTGACGGGTCGCGTCATGCAGACCGTCCCCACCGCCAGAGCTGCCATCGCTCCGCCGTCCGTCCCGCCTTCCCAGTCGGCCGCGAAGGCCTTGGGCGGGCCGGGTCAGCGGCCCCACTCCCGACAGCCATGTCACCCGAATGGCGCAACATGATGTGCCACCCGTATGGGTGAAGATCAAGATGGCTAGTGCCGCAATCGAGGCAAATCCGTGAAAGGGGAACCAAATGCCCATTCGACGAATCCTCGCCGCCGTCATCGCCACGGCAGCCCTCGCCGGACTCGGCCTCACAGGCGCCGCCACCGCCACCGCCGCACAGGGTGCCCCGTCCTACGTCACCCCCTCTCAGTGCAGGGAGGGCGGCGGAGAGCCCCGGATCGACTTGCCGGGCAACCCCTGCGTGGGCGGTAGCTACGACGGCCAGGCGGTCGACTAAACCCCACAAGGCGCCCCGCAGCCACGCGCCGCGGGGCGCTCCCGCGCGAGCGTAGCCGGGAGAGTCGCAGGGACTGCGCCGACCCGTCGGACACGCCCTAGCCTCGCGTCCAGGGGCAGTGATCGGCGAATCAGGTATTGGTCAGCGCCACACGGGTTCGATCAAGCTCGGGTCGAACTTGCGCACCCCTCTCCCGGCGGGATGGATCAAGATTGCCGAAAGGCTGTGCAGGATCAACGCCTGTTGGCGTTCAAGCGGGAGTGCCAGGAAATCTTCAAGAGTGTCGACGCTCGAGGATGCGGCCTGGTGCCGTGCCTTGCTGAAACGTCCGCGCTCTAGCTTCAACTCGTTCCGATACCGGGGCTGCAGCCCGGCATGCCACGGGTCGAGGTCCGGCAAGAGGGTGACATTGCTGATGCGCCCACGGAGCGCGACCCGGTGGAAAGCGCACGCCAGCACTCGCTGATGGGGGTCCTGGGGCGCGGTCAGGCCGTCGATGAGGACGTCCTCCAGGAGAGCCCCCTCGAAGAAGCAATCGCGCACTGCGCAACCGCGCAAGGTGATGTTGCGAAAGACGGGCCGCTCGGCGGGGTCCTCGACGGGCAGGACCCTGCCGCCGAAAAGCTCATAACCATCGAGTTCCCGCCCCTCGATCACCGTTCCCGGACCCGCGCGCAGCGCTCCCGTGCTTCCCGGTAGTTGTTTCACCAGTTCTCCCGCCTCCAGTAGCAGCCGGGGGCATTTTGTCAACACCGCCTGCGGCGGCTGACACCAGCGTCTGACACCAACGACCACGAACAGCAGCGACCAGCGCCGAACCTCAGCAGCCGAAGAACCGAGGCTCAGAGCCGGTAGATCGGCGGCAATGGTCCGCAATGATCGACCTGATAAGGATGAGGCCGCAGGTTCAAGGCCTGTCACCCCCACCAGGGCGTGCGAGGGCCGCCGATCGATAGGATCCCGCGGTCTTTGTAACAGGGGAGGGATCATGGCCAAGGACGGCTGGACCGAAGGTACCGACAACAGCGCGGAAACCTCTGGCGATCTCGTGGACGAACCGTCCGCGGTCCAACTGGTGTACCGGCCGCAGCCTGCCGACACACGGGTCGGCCTGCGGGTCCGCGACCGGATCAAGCGGACCAAGCTGGTGCTGCGGGGCGTCCTCCTCGTGCTGGGGGTGGGGTTCTGGCTGATCACTATCGACGTGGTCTCGACCGGGCTGCTCTTGTTCGTTGTCCTGTGGATGTGGGGGTACCCACGGCTGCACGTCGCCTACATACAGCGCATCATCGGATGGCAAGGTGAGTACCGCGCTACCGTGTCTGCGGCCGGGATCACCTGCCACAGCGACTACAGCACGCTGGTCCAGAAGTGGTCCGTTTACCAGGGCTACCGGGAGACGGCCCACCACTTCGTCCTGCTTAGCCGAGACCCCAACATCATGTGGCTCGAAGTCCTGCCCAAGCGGGGTGTGCATGAGGCCGAGGACCTCGACCGGCTTCGGGCCATCCTGGACCAGCACACCACCCGCGTGTGACGGACGTGAAGGGCGCCCCGCGCCGGCGGTCGATGGCCGGCCCTGCCACTGGGGCGTGACGTACAGCAGCGAAGTACAGCAACCGCCGCGACCGCAGCCGACCCGCCGCGCCCGCGAGCGAATGTCTGATCAGCCGGGCAGACTTCAGCGACCGTCCCGCCCGTAGTTCGCATCGAGCCTCGCACAGGTCGGCCGGCGACTTGACTCGACCAGTCAGGCTTCGCCGACCGCGTGGTCTCGTGGCAGCAGGGACCACGGAGGACGTCAGCGAGTGTGCTGAACACACGCACGTCACCGCCTCAGGTCAGCCCCCACCCGATTTCGCGATCTCCGTTACTTGTCCGCTCGGTAGAGCTTGATGTCCTTGTTGACGAACAAGTGGACGTAGCCGCACCGCCAGCAGATCAGGCCCGTGGCGTTCTCGTTGGTCCATGCCAACTTTCCGAGCATGAACTCCATGCCGGCGCTGTTGAGCAGGACACGCCGCTCTCGGAACAGATCCCCTTGGCAGACCTGGCAGTTGAGCCAGACTTCCCCCAGTGCTGCACGTACCGGCTTCGCCATCCCGTGAACTCCCCCGTTCCTGCCGAGCGGTCGGAACCGAGACTACGGGGCAGTGCGAGCCGCCCACAGCCCGCATGAGCGCGCAATAGGGCCGTCTGCACGGGTCTCGCCATCTGGCGGCCAAGAGTGCGGCAGAGGGGCACACGTACCCTCTGCGTGCCCGGTCGAACAGCAACCAGCGGGGAGCAGCGGGGATCCTCGGCGAGTCCCCCGAGAACCCGCAGCTCAGCGTCTCGCCAGCTCAGCCCTCATCCGGTTACGCGATCTTCCAAACTGGTGCTCTAGGCCCCGCTGCTTAGACGCTTGGCCGAGTCTTTGAGCTGACCCTAGACTCCGCATCGTGCCCGCCCTCCAAGACAAGCTCAAGCGCGCCTTCTGGACCATAGATCGGATGCTCGGCGGACAGCAGCCACCGACTCGATCCCAGCGCTTCTCCGCTCGCCATCCAATCGGCATCGGTGTATGCACCGGGGTACCGATCGCGATCCTCGGCGCGGCGGCCACACTCGGGGATCATGGATCGTGGGGTGAGGTGTTGATCGCGGGAGGCTTCGGCGCAGCTATAGGGACTGTCTTCGGGTTGACGGCCTTGGGAGAGCGCTACAGGCAGCGCCGTCTCCAACGTCTGGGCCTCTGGAGGGCTCCCCGCCATCGATCGTCAGGCGGCGGCTAAACAACGGACTCCGGAGGCGTTGCAGTACAGCAGCGAAGTACAGCAACCGTGGCGACCGCAGGCGAGCGTCCCGAGCCGCTGCAACCCCCGTGATCAGGTCTGGAGACCTCAGCGACCATCGTGCCCGTAGTTCGCATCGAGGGGGCGCGTGAGTGTCTAACTGCGTGACAACGCCGACGAACAGCGGCAGGCAACCGCGCACGTCTGCGGACCATCCCAGCAGGTGAGAGGCACGGCAGCCCAAGGCCAAACGCACGGCCAAGTTGCTTCGGGACGAAAAAGTCTCGTCACCAAGGAGCGGTGGGGGGGCGGTGCGCTGGCGCGACTGGGGTCCCGAGGCGAACCCGGGGACCTTTCAATTCCCGCCCCCCTTGGCCGCCGTGCCCGTCAACGGGGACATCGAACCGGCCCATCGCCAGAAGCTAACATCCACCACTGACAACGTCTTGGCGTCGGCCAGCGCCACCCGCCCAGTCGTGCCAGAACCGTGCCAGATGCCGGGGTCGGCCACGGTCAACGAGGGTGCCTTACGGTTGAACTGACGATCGCCTCACGAGGTATCGAAGTCGCAGGTCAGTCGCAGGATTCCCCAGCCTCTCTCCTAAAGCGGTGGTCCCGTCCAGGCGCCCTCTCTACCCTGTCCGCATGTGCCGATACGCGATCCCCTACAAACCGCACTTCGTGTGTCTTGCGTGCCGGTCGTCGTTCAAGCAGAGCCCGCTGTCGCCGCGGGCGCATCCGTGCCCGCGCTGCCGTACCCCGATGACCAATGCTGGGTTCGACCTTGCTGTCCCTCGCCGTAGAGACAAGAGCGCTTGGGAGGCACTTGAGGCCACGCTGCGTGCCGGCCTCACCTTCCACTCGTGCGGTTGCGGCGGCCCCGGCTACCGACCGCGCTCGACCGCAGAGGTCCGGGAGCGACGCCGGGCGGCGAAGCAGCTGGGGCTGCTGGAGCAGACGGCGCTGGAGCGCTACGACCCTTGGGAAGAACTAGCGCGGTGAGGTAGTGCGCGTACAGCAGCGAAATACAGCAACCCCAGCAACCAGCAGCACCAACGGTGGCCCTCATGGCCATCGTGGTAGCCCGTGTGACCTTCAATGACCGACCTCTGTAGAGCTACGGATCAGAAGGTCAGCATCCCGAACGACACGAGAGCCCCTCGATGATCTTCGAGGGGCTCTTAAACATCTGCAATCTACGAATAACCCGCAGGTCAGAGCGCTTCCCTAGACGGCGTGATCGGCTCGCCCGACTTACGTACTACAGGCAAAACACTCCAGGGGAAGTTGATCCAGTCGTCGGTCCGCTTCCACACGTACTCGCACTTCACCAGCGAGTGGGACTTCTCATAGATCACGGCGCTGCGGACCTCGGCGACGGTGTCGACGCAGAAGTCGTGCACGAGCTTGAGCGTCTTGCCGGTGTCGGCGACGTCGTCGGTGATCAGGATCTTCTTGTCGGAGAAGTCGATGGCGTTCGGGACGGGAGCGAGCATGACGGGCATGTCGAGCGTCGTACCCACACCGGTGTAGAACTCGACGTTGACCAGGTGGATGTTCTTGCAGTCGAGGGCGTACGCCAGTCCACCCGCGACGAAGACACCCCCGCGGGCGATGCTGAGCACTATGTCGGGCTGGTACCCGTCGTCGGCGATGGTCTGGGCGAGCTCACGGACCGCGACCCCGAAGCGCTCGTAGGTGAGGTTCTCCCGCGCGTCGGACACGCTCATGTCCGTACTCTCCCCGCTCCCGCTCACACCTGGGTCCGATGGAAGTTGAGGAAGGACCGGGAGGCGGTCGGCCCGCGCTGGCCCTGGTAGCGGGAGCCGTACCGGTCGCTGCCGTACGGGAACTCGGCCGGCGAGCTCAGCCGGAACATGCACAGCTGCCCGATCTTCATGCCCGGCCAGAGCTTGATCGGAAGCGTCGCGAGATTGGACAGCTCCAGGGTCACGTGCCCGGAGAAGCCGGGGTCGATGAACCCGGCGGTGGAGTGCGTGACGAGCCCCAGCCGCCCGAGCGAACTCTTGCCCTCCAGCCGCGAGGCAAGATCCACGGGAAGCGAGATCACCTCGTACGTGCTGGCGAGCACGAACTCCCCGGGGTGCAGGATGAACGGCTCGTCCCCCTCGGGCTCGACGAGCCGAGTCAGATCGGCCTGCTCGACGGCGGGGTCGATGTGTGGATAACGGTGATTCTCGAACACCCGGAAGTAGCGGTCGAGCCGCACGTCGATGCTCGAGGGCTGCACCATGGATTCGTCGTACGGGTCGATGCGCACCCGACCGGCGTCGATCTCGGCCCGGATGTCCTTGTCTGAGAGAAGCACGCCCCGAGGATACGCGGGGACTGTCAGCATTTCGCACAGTCCCCGCGCCCCAGGTCCTACCGCTGAGTCCTACCGCTTCTCGAGCGTGACCGGAACGACGCTCCGGAGCCGCGCACACCGCGGACACCGGACCAATCGACCGGGGCCGAGTCGCTCGGCCTGCTGCATCGGGAACGAAGCGGTGCTGAACACGTGCCCCTCGGCACAACGGACGACGGTGCGCTCCATCAAGTCCTCAGAGTCCCTTCCCCAAGAGCCGCGTCTGACTGACGACGTAAGCCACATTACGGGATGAAAGGGACGGCTCTCCAGGCGGCACTCCGCTCCCGCCCAGACCCTCTTCCACCCCTCCACCGTACGCCCCAACTCCGGTCCCCCGCACCCGCGTCCACCCCCCGAAACGCGCACCGGCCCCACGGCGTCAGCGCCAGGGACCGGGCATGAGGTAGAGTGAGCGAGCATTCGACACCGGGTGACCGGCGTCTTACGCGGGTGTAGTTTAGTGGTAGAACATCAGCTTCCCAAGCTGAGAGTGCGAGTTCGATTCTCGTCACCCGCTCCATGTGAAACCCCCAGGTCGATGACCCGGGGGTTCTTTGTTGTCTAGACCCGGTGAGCGGCAGGCGCACGACCAGAGACAGCGTGTGTCCGGTGTAACGAAGGTCGTCGGAGCTGAAGTCGTCCGACTGGCCGACGGTGGCGCGAGCCCTGCGCCGCATGCGGCCGGGGAAGTGCGGCGAAAGGCCGCACTCTTCTCGCCGACGAAGAAGAGACTGTCGGGCGCCGTCTCGGCTCACCGGTCGAGGTGCCGCTTTCGCCCCCCCTTGTGGAGGAAGGCCAGGAGGACGACGGTGCGGACGTTCCGCATCAGACTTGGTCTCGCCGAGAGCCGCATGCCGTTGGTTCGCCGGGGCGCGGCGGCGCGAAGAGGGATCACGCGGTTATCGAGGTCGACAGCCCGGCGGCGGAGGCCCGCCAGTTTCTCGGGGAGCGTCGGGTGTAGGCGTCGAGATGGGCCATGAGACGCCATCGGATTCCGATTGCATGGCGAGGGCAGCAGCTTGGGCGAGGTGGCGATATGGTGTTCGGCCGGCCGGTTCCTTGCCCGCGCCCTTGCTGCGGCACGCGTTTGCGGCTTGGGCTGGTCTGCCGGAAGCGCGGTTTCCGGCGGACCGGCCGTGTGGGTCAGGGAGGACCTGCTAACTTCGGGATCCCGCCGTGGACTTCGTCTGCCTCCTCCTTTCGCCCGAGCGCACGGAGGTTCATCTCCAGGCGCGAGCGCGTGTTCTTGGTTCCCGAGTAGTTCTTTCCGGCCACTCTCTCGATTCTCGGCAGCAGGCCGGCATTGATGACGCGTGCCGCCTCGTAGTGGCCGAGCTTGTGCAGGGTGATGGCGATGCCCGCCTGCGCGTCGAGCGTCGCCAAGGCGTTTTCCCCTGACACCTGTCTGTACCGCTGGTGGATGTCCTGGTAGAGCGTCAGCGCCCTCTCCAGCTCCCCGAGCCCGAAGAGGCTCCCCGCGAGGTTCTCCGTGGCCAGGATCGTCGTCCGGGCTTTCTTTCCGAGCCGTCGCTCACATCGCCGCACGGTGCCGGTGTTCAGCCGGAACGCGGCGCCGAAATCCCTGATCTGATTGAGACACGCGCCCATGTTGCAGGCTGCGAGGAGGGTGTCGGGATGGTCGTCGCCCTGCTTCCCCGACCGCAGCCGAAGAATCCTCTCGAACACCGGCCGGGCCCTTTCCGAGTCGTCGAGTGCGTGCAGGCAGGCGGCCAGCCGTCCAGCGGCCTCCAGTGTGTGGTCGTGCGCCTCCCCGATCCACATCTGCCAGTCCCTGTGTACGAGCTCCGCCAGGAGAGCACCGGGATCGGCCTGGTCGGCCCTGTAGAGATACCGGAGGACGCGGATCACCAGGGAGCGGAACCTCTCCGTTTCACTGCTGGGCACACCGGCCTCACGCAGATAACCGAGCAGCGTCTGCACGTCCGCCGTGATCAGTTCGTACGAGGTCCAGGTGCTCGGATCGTCCGGATCGAGGGCGGGCAGCGCCGCGAACCGGTCCCGGGCCTCTCGGCACACCATGGCCAGCTCGGCCGGATCCACGAAGGTGCTCTTGCGGAACAGGTTCAGGACGTACGAATGCGCCCGCTCCACCTCGGGGTCGACTGGATGCGTCATGGTGCCTGCCTCCTGTCCGCCGGACCGGTCGCGACGAGTCGCGCCAGCCGGACGCCGTCCACGACGTCGGGTGCCGTACCCGTGGGAGAGGTACAGGCGAGACCACGGGCGATGGCCGAGCCGAGGGTGGCCGCCGCGTCGGCGCCCAGGGCGTCGATCACGGTGTCCGGCGCGTGTTCCAGCAACGCCATGGCGGAGGACCAGCCCGTCGAGGTGACTTCGTAGAACTTGTGCAACGCGTCCCTCGGCGCGCGCTCCAGGAGGACGGGGAACAGGCGGAACACCACGTAGCGGGGGATCCATTCCTCGCCCGGCCACCGGGATACGCAGCGGTCGGCCTCGCGAAGGATGTCGACGGGATCCACCAGGTCGCCCAGGAGCGGCGAGGTGGCCAGGGTGGACAACGCGTCCACCCCGAGCGTGGAGCCGTCGTCGGCCGTCTCGACGAGCTCTTCGGCGAGTTCACGGAGTTCGCGCTCGTGTTCCGGCCTGGCTTCCGCGGCGAAGACGAGCAGATCGGCGGCTGCCGGAACCGGACCGTCGACGAGCAACTCCCTTATGCGCCGGGTGAACCCGGAGCTGAGAGGCGCTCCGGGCGCCGGGGTCACGAGGTCCATGGCCGCGTCGTAGACCGGGTCGTCGAAGCGGATGCGGGACGCCTTGGCGCGGTAGTCAGGCACCTCGCGGGCGATTCGGTGTTCCTGGTAGGCGGTCGTGGCCAGCCCGCTCTTCGTCGGCGCGTCGGTCTCTTTCAGGTTCAGGTCCTGTGTGGGGCTGAGGTTCTGCAGATGGAGTTCCGTGAAGTCCGGGTAAGGCCGCTTCCCCGCGATCATGTCGTTGGCGTACACCGCGGACGCCCACACGGCCATGGATCGCCCAAAGGCGTGGCGGAGGTAAGCCACCCCTTCGAGGCCCCGCATGTCCTGTTTTCGGCAGCCCAGGGCGCGTACCGCCAACTCGAAGCGGACACGGTGGTCGGGACGGACGTACGCCAGCGCGTATTCGTCCCCTACCGTTCCCCGCACTTCGGGGACGCCAACGGTCCACCGGTAGCGCGGAAGTTCGCTGAGCGCTCGATCGATCTCCCTCGAGAAGATGTCCGCATCGGGGCCGTGGTGTGAGTCGCTGCGGTCGGGGCCGTGGGCGACCCGGTGCAGCTCGGCGAAACCGATGGCGCGCTCGGCGGGATCAGCGATCGAGCGCATGAGGGCCGCCGCCCGGGAGAGGTCTCGGTGCGCCAACAGCGCCGCGAACCGGCGTACGACTCCGGCCGTGCTGCCGTGTCCACCCAGATCGACGGATCGGACCACGTCCGCCGGTGCGCGGAAGAAGTGGCTTCGGGCATACGCGGCCCAGTGCTGGTCGGCATTGAACAGGACCGTGATTCCCATCAGATTCACCTCTTCCACGTGGTTCCTGGCGGGAGGCTCACTCGACTCGGGAACCGCGCTCGCAAGGATCTCGCCCTTACCGCCGCCCCCTCTGAGCGGTGCGGGGTCCGCCACGCTCCGCAACAGTTCCTCCAGGATCGTGGCGGCCTCAGCGGCCTGGCCGCGGGCGACATGGAGGTGGGCGATACCTGCAAGAAGCGAATACCGGTCGCTCCCATACACCTCCCGGGCCGCGTCCTCGGTCTCTGTCCTGGCGTCACCGCCCCGCGACCATTCGTCGCCCCAATGGTCGCTCCAGTCGGTCCGCTGGACTTCCCTTGCCATCTGAGCAGCCCTGGCCAGGTCGTACTCGGCCATACGCCGTACCACGCCGACGAGATCGTCGTCGCGCCCACTGCTCCGATCTGAGTTCGCCCGCGGATCGACGGACGGTCCGGGTATCGCCGCATGGACGCGTTCGACGAGCCGCAGTTCCTCTGCCCGGTTCGACTGGCCGAGCGCCTTCATGGCATCGAGTCTCACCCAATGGCCATGGGTCTTCGCCTGGTACCGGTCGAGGAGAGCCCGTGCGCGCTCGGGCGACTCCCAACGGGTCCACAGCGCAACGCCGCCGAGCAATGCGCCGCGCACGTCCGTGTCCAGGCGGGCCAGCAGAAAACGAGCCGTGGTCCGGTCCACGTCTGCCAACAGCTCTGCGGCCTTGACCAGTTGGACGGCGAGTTTGTTGTCTCTTCCCGCCACGAAGACCTGTGCGCGCACCTCGGCGAGGAGTGCCCGGCTGGCGGCAGGTTCGTACGTCGCCCATGCGGCTGCCAGCCTCGCCAGGCCCAGGAGACGAACCTCCGGACCCACGCTCTCCAGTGCCGCCTCGGCCTCCCGCAACAGCACGACGGCTCTCCCGGGGTCGGCGCGCTCGGCGAGATCCAGGTAGTCCGCCCAGCGCTCACCGCTGATCATGTCGATGAGTGCGCGAGCTCTGTCCACGTCCTTCTCGGCGGCGGCAACCGCGGCGGCACGGTACACCTCGTCCGGCTCGTCCACTGAACCGTTCGCGTGCGTCATTGTCTCCTGTCCGTACTGCCACAGCCGCAGGGCGCGTTCGACGTCGTGAGGTGCCAGCAGGCGTGCGGCCACCTTGATCGCTCTTCGCACATAAAGGTTGCCGAGGCGATCGGCAGTGCCCGGAACCGACACCGCGGACTCGACCACCATGTCCAGCAGCTCGTCGACCGAGGGCGTATCGGGCCCAGGACTGGCGTATCGCAAGATCTCCACGAAGGACATGACCCGCCACAGCGACGGCCCGATCCCGTTCGCGTGCTCCAGTGCCTCCCGCACCCGCCCCACCCGCGCCAGCAACCCGATCGCCCTCGGCGGCAGCGCACCGCTCGACTGCGCCGCCTGATGGCGTACGACGCCCAGATACGTCATCGCGGGCAGCCCGGTGGCAACGGGGGCCGTGTCGGCGATGTGGTGCGCGATGCTGTCGATGAGTTCGAGGAATCGGCGTTCGGCGTGGAACCTGGTTCTGATGGCGCGCCGCAGACCGGCGCAGACCAGGTCGGCGGCCTCGGAGGAGGCGCTCGGGCCCGAGTTCAGGACGTGGACGGCGAGGTGGGAGAGACCGTAGGGGTCCACCTGGGACCAGTCCACGTCCGCCCAGTCGGGTGCGGTGCCCCGGTAGTGGCGGGCGATCTGCTCGTGCCAGCGCGTCTCGTCGACCCAGCACTCGGGATGCTCCTTGTGGGCCTGTGGCCCCGTCAGGAACTCGCTGATGGAGGTGTGGAAGAAGGCGAACCGGTCGCTTCGGCGCTCCAGGAGCCAGCGCAGGCTCTTGAGGACCTTCTGCACGGGTCTGTCCCTCAGGCGCGTGGCGGACATGGCGGCGAGCTGTTCCCCCGTCAGCGCCTCTCTGGCCACGGTCAGTACGCCGATGATGGGCAGGCCCACCCCTTCCCAGCTGCCGGCCGGCTCACCGGCGCCGTCCCGCTGCCTCGGGGTGAGTTCCTTGCGGACCAGTTCCACGAAGAAGCCGTACAGGCTGGGCAGTTGGCCCGGTACGCCCTGGAAGTCGAGCAGCCCGCGGATCAGTTCGTCGTTCCGTTCCTGGGCGGCGTCGATCAGCGCTCGCGCGTACGTCGCCAGGTAGAGGAAGTTTCCGGCGGCCCTGCGAACTGCGTGCCGCTTCGTGCTGCCCGGGAGGCTGCCCCTGGCGCGCTCGGCCTCGAGGACCACCTGCCGTTCCAGGACGAGGTCCGCGTACGTGTGGAGGTCGCCCACGACCTGGGGTGAGGAGGCGTCGATGACCACGTCGGTGAGGCGTTCCGCCCGGGCCGACCGGAACAGCCGGAGCCCGGCGTGCGGCCGTGAGGTCATGACCACCTTGACGTTGGCGGGCAGTTCGGGGGAACGGGTCAGCCAGTGCAGGAGCCCTTTCCTCGGATCGATCGTGTGGTCGTCGGCTATCTCGTCCAGCGCGTCGAGCAGGATGACGATCCTGGCCTCGGGGTCCTGTTCCGCCAGAACCTGCGCGGGTCCGATCAGCGCCAGGTGTGCCAGGTTGTCGGGGTCGAGGAGCCGGGGCTCCAGATGGGCCGTGCCGATCTCGACGCCGCTGAGCTCGCCCTCCAGGTCGCCGACACGCTGCTCGACCTCCAGGGAGGCAGTGCGGTGGAAGGGCGAGACCTTCAGGTCGTCGATCTTGATGCCGATCACCCGGCCAGTGGCCTGTACGGAGTCGATGTGCTGCTGGACGACGATCGAGAGGCGTTCCAGTTCGAACAGTTCCGGGCGCGTCCGGGCGAGTTGATGTCCGATGCTCATCAGGAACGACTCGGTGTCGCCGCCGGTGACCGCGGTCCGGCTGTCCCTTCGGAAGAAGTAGCGCAGCCGGTCGGGGCGGGCCCGCGCGATACCGGCGAGCAGGCTGGTCTTGCCCGCCCCCGGCTCGCCCGTCACCAGGACGTACTGGCCCTGTTCCGACTCCAGGGCCCGCTCGATCTCGTCGTACAGCCACCGGCGCTCGACGAAGTCCGACTCCGTGCGGGCCAGGACCACGTCTTCGAAGTCGCGGCGCGGCCCAGGGGCGTCGGCGGTCACTGCTCGCCTCCGGGGTTTGTCTGCCTAACCCCGGTCACCGTCGCGCGGGGGCCCACTCGCCGGGTCTTGACGACGGCCCCGAAGTCGCCCGTGGCCCGGTCCGTGTGCACCCCGGTCACGTCCGCCTCCTCCCCCACGTCGCCCACGTCCACGCTGGCCCGCGCCACGTTCGCGGCGCGCCGCTCCCCCTCCAGTACGGCAGGACTCAGGTCCACCTGCCGTACATCGGCGCCCGGAACCCAGATCCAGGCCGCCCCCCGGTACTCCTTCTCCTTGACCGGCACCTCCCGGAACTCGTTCTCCCGGATGGTGGTGTACGCCTTCCCCTGTACGACGTCCCGGAAGACGGTCGCCGACAGGCCGACCGCGAGCGGGGCCTGCGGCAACTGGTTCAGGGCGGCGCGCAGGGCCGCGCAGTCACGGATGCGGCCGATCTCGACCGGGGCGCTGCCGGCGAAGCCGTTGGCGGCCGGCGAGGTCTCGCCGAAGTGGACGGCTGCCCTGAGCCTCAGCCACGCCTCCTGCACCCGGTCGAGGTTGAAGGCCCGCAGACTGGCCTCCAGGCTCCGCATGAAGGCATCGACCAGGGCGGGCTCGGAAGCGCCCTCGGGCAGGACCGCGAACAGCGAGTCCCCGCCCTCCTGTGTCTGCCATGCCTCACGGTCCAACCCGCTGGCGTTGGCCGCCAGTTCCAGCAACCGCACGATCGCTTCCTGGAACTGGTGCTGCCGGACCGTCCCGGCGCCGCCGTATCCCTTCGCGTCGACGGCCAGCAGCAGTCTGCGCCCGAAGGCGCCCGCACCGCCCGGCCCGTCCTCACCTTTTGTCGCCATGACACCCCTCGGTACACGAACTTCAGGGGGAAACTGCCAGCTTCACTCAACCCGCCTACAAAACAACGGAGTTGCTTCACACCAGCCCGGCGCCCGCTCCCCCCTTGCGGGCGCCGGCAAGGAAGTAGTACCTCCGAGTTCTGCTGAGGACCCTGTATTTCCACGTGGTTCCGCGTGGTTTCACGGAATGCCGGGGTTCGGGACCCGTGGTGAGGCCCATGGGGACCGAAGACGGCCCGAGAAACCCGCAGAAGTGCCTGGTCCGGTCGCCGAGATCACCCCTTACTGGAACTGGAACCGAACTGGACCGGCCAAACACGCCGCCGTCGATCGGAGGAAACCTTCATGGCACCGACCGGGCAAACCGGCGCGAGCCGCCCCGCGCAGTACATGTTCACCACGCTGCACACGACCCACCAGCACGCGGATGCGAAGGCCGGAGTCCTGGCGGCGACGCAGGTGGCGCTGGCCGGCACTGCGGGGACCTGGAGTCAAAGAGCGGCGCTCGTCTGGGACCGGGGCGGTGCGGCCGGGGTGTTCGCTGGGGCGCTGATGGCCCTGTTCGTCTGCGGTCTGATCGGTGGTGTGGTGAGCCTGGCGGCGTCGTTGCGACCCCGAGTGCTGCGGGATCCAGCCGTCAATCGGTACAGCTTCGCCCATCTGGCGTCGGGCCCCGACATCTTGCCGCCGCCGCCCGTCGAAGGCTCGACGCCGGGCGAGGAGGCCGCGGATCGCCGGGAGTTGTCGCGCACAATACGGTTCCTCGCGCTTGTCGCGGTGCGCAAGTACCGCTGGGTGACTGCGGCGGTGATGTGCACGGCCGTCATGGGTGCGAGCGCGGGCCTGAGCGTGACCCTGCTGCCGCTGCTGGTCTGACGTCGCGGGTCAGACGTCGTCAGTGGGTCCGTGAGTCCTTCCAAGAAGGTCCGCGAGTCGTTCAAGGCTGGACAGGTCCCGGATGACGGTGGAGCGGTAGCCGGTCTCCAACAGATGGTCGGCGCGCAGTTCACGCAGCACTTTGTGGATCGTCGTCTCGGCGGCGCCGACCATCGTGGCCAGCTCCGGCTGCGTCAGCCGGCAGCCGATCACCACTCCGCCGGCCCGGGACGCCCCATAGGACTCGGCGAGTTCCACCAACAGCCGGGCCAGCCGCACCTTCGCCGGATACCCACGGAAGTCCAGCCGCCGCCGGTTCGCCCAGCGCAGCCGGTCGGCGACCATCCCGGTCAGGGCCATGGAGATCACGGGGCGGCGCTCCAGCAGCCTCCGCAGTTCATGGCTTTGCGACACACGGGCGGTCAGCGGACCACAGGCGGTGACCGTCGCCGAGCGCGGGGCCCCGCTCATGGCCGCCATCTCGCCCACCGTGTCCCCGGCGGCCCTGACCGCGAGGAGTGAGGTCTCACCGTTCTCCACGGTGGCCGTGACCTTGGCGAAACCGGACACCAGCAGAAATACGTGCCGGTCGTTGTCCCCCTCTCTCAGCAGCACGGCACCCGCGTCGAACCGGACCTCCGTACCCAGGTCGAGCAGATCCTGCCGGGCCGGGGGCGACAGCGTCCCCAGCAGACTGCGCGCCGGCCACTCGGCGGACCCGATGGGCTCTAGCACGGGTGTCCTCCCCCTGTCTCCGTCCGCGTCCGGGCGTGGTCGCCCGAACATCATCGTGCCGGTTGAAGCAGCCCCGTGGAACAGAAAGTGGTGAACGGCCGAGGCGATGACGAAGAGAGTGCGGGCGGGTTCCGTTTCCATTCCGACGGGACGGCAACGGTGCAGTGTGCAGGACTCGGATCTGGTCGCCACCTTGCCTGACATCGGACGACTCGAAGGATCGGGTCACATGGCGCCCTGTGGGGCCACCTGTTCGGAACTTCCCCGCCCCAACCTGTCGGCAGGCGGGAGCGCCTCAGGCCACGTCGTGGATGTTGTGCTCGATCAGGTCGGATGCGTGCCGGGCAATAGCACGGTAGTCGGCATCGTCATGGAGGACAGCCAGACCGTGATGGGCCGCGGTGGCGGCGATGACGAGGTCCACCGCCGAGGCACTGCGATGCTCCCCAGCCTGGGCCATACGGTGTTGCACCCCGCCGATCCAGCGCCCCGCGTTCTTCGGCACCGACACGTCCGGGTAGAGATCAGTGAACATCTCCGTGATCTCGTCGTACTCGCGTCCGTTCCGGGCGCTGTGGAGGAACTCGGCGCGTTGCACGTAACAGGATGTGATGGCCCCGGCATCGATCGCGTCGTACCAGGCCGATTGCAGCTTTGGATCGCGGAGCAGCCGGACCAGGCCGGACGTGTCGAGCAAGTAGATCACCGGCTGCGCTTCTCTGATTGGTGCAAGCGCTCTGCATCCTCGACCGCACCCCACTCACGCGCACGTTCGAAGTGACGGCTGATGCGCGCCGCGCGCTCCTGCTGCTCGGCGTAGAAGTGCAGAGCGAGGTTGACCGCCTCCTTCTTGGTCCTGACCTTGGACAGAGCCATGGTGCGTGCCAGGGCGTCATCATCGATGTCGATCTGTGTCACAGACATGCGGCACCTCCTGAGCAATGTTGGTGATGTACACAAAAGAATACGTCACCAACATTCACGGGTCCACGCCTGAGTGCCGGATCCCGGCATGTGCAGTCGCGACGGACACTCCGGATCAGCCCGAGAGACCATGCGGTCCGATCGGCGTAAGCGTCGCGCGTCCGTACGAGCCGGCTGCTGGTAGCGCCCGTGCCCATAGCGTGCCCACAAGAGCGGACAACCACGGTCAACAACGGTGCGATCCGACCCTCACGACCATGGCGGAAGGAAGGTATCTACGCAGGACAAAGCCATGGATCCCATCCAGGTGCCGTCGCTTCCCAAGCTGAGAGTGCGAGTTCGATTCTCGTCACCCGCTCTTATTGAAGCCCCAGGTCAGCGGCCTGGGGCTTGTGCATTGGCGGGGTCTTTCGGTGTCCTTTCGACAGGTGAAGCCTCGGAAGATCGGGCACGCGGAGGGCACAACTCCCAGGGCATGTCACAGAAGCAGCTAGCGGGAGCTCCGCTGACCTGCAATTTCGTTCGCATGATCGGCCCTCTGCTTCGTTGTCCCCCGACGAAGTCTGCCGCTTCTGCTGGGGCTTCTACGGAAGCTTGCGGGGCTTTTCGGCCCGCCCTTGCGTGTGGTGCGCTTCAGCGGTGCACTCGCGGAAGCACCCTGGTGCGCCCCACGTTCCTCAGCCAGGCGGCAGACGGCTTCGGGGCGCGGGCGAAGCTGCGGGGTCCACGGTGATCAGGCTGAAGGGGTGGGTTACCTGACGCTCGCGGGCTCCGACTGGGAACAGGCGCAGCTCGGCGACGGATTCGTCGCGACCGTCGAGGCCGGGCAGTTGAAGGTGATCGACGTGCGCGGCGGGACGGCGGTGTCGCACACCGCCGGGACGTTCGAGGGGAACGCCTGGGACGTCGACCCCTACACCGGGGTGATCGCCCAGCTCCGTTCCGACAACAGCATCCGCCTGACCTCCAGTGACGTCCCGGTCTCCGCCCTCGTCCAGCGCGACGCCACCGTCGCCACCTCGGTGGACGTCAAGGGCGGCGCCACGCAGTGGAGCCCGAAGTGGTGGCTGAACAAGCCCGCGGCCTCCTGGAAGCTCGTGATCGCCAACAAGGCCACCGGTGCGGCCGTCCGCACCCTCTCCGGCGGCCTGGCGCGCGGTGTGGTGACCGCGGCGTGGAACGGCAAGGACGGCTCCAGTCGGCTGGTGCCCAACGGCGCCTACGCCATCAGGCAGGTCAGCAGCCCGCCACGTCGGCAGCGTCGGGACCGCAGCTCGACGTGCCGGGCAAGGACCCGTTCGGTGATCCCCACCGTCCCTCCGAGGGCCGGTCGAGCCGGTCACCTGCCCCGAAGCCGTTGTTCTCACCGGGCTGTTCACCCGACCGCACTCGCGAGACCACCCCCGTTGCCGGCCGAGGCAGCACGGTGAAGGTCTTCGCCTGCACACGTTCAGCATCCCGTCCCGTCCGGGCAGCACTCAGCACACAACCTGAGGCAACCTGATTCAAATTAGTTCGGGTTGTGGTTCCGGTTGCCGCGCTGGTGCGGGCTTCGGTTCCCACAGTTTGGTGGTCCGTACGTAGCCGTAGACCACTGAGGTCATCGCCAGCATGAGAAATGGTCCGGACACCCACGGATGCTCGGCCATCTCCAACGGCAGATAGCGATAAGACACCAAGAGCGCAGCGAAGACCGTTGCACCGTAAGCGACCAGCCGGATCCCTGATCGATCCCAGCCACGGTCGAGCGAGCGCAGAGCTGCCTCGATCGTGAGCGTGAACACCACGCCGGCGATGAGATCCGCGCCGTAGTGGTAGCCGAAGCCCAGCGTTGCGCCGAGCGTGGCAATCAGCCACAACGTGCCTGCGAATCGCAGAATCCGTGGGCCCTTCCGGGAGTGAACGAAAATCGCTGTTGCCCACGCTGTGTGCAGGCTGGGCATGCAGTTCCGCGGGGTGATCTCGTCGAATGGCATGTGGTGCGGGGTATTGATCGGCGGCGGCGTTTCCGGCCACAGGTCGGCCACCGCCCAGTGCTCGCTGGGCGGCGTTGCCGACCACAGGCTGACCGTCGTCCAGTGCTCGACGCCGGTCCCGTAGGCGAAGACCGGTCCGACCACCGGAAAGATCATGTAGAAGGCCGGCCCGAGGAGGCCGATCACCAGAAAGGTGCGCAACAGATGATGGCCCGGGAAGCGACGCTCGACCGCCACGTTACGCAGTTGGTACAGCGCGACGATGACCGCGGCCAACGCGAGTTGACCGTAAACGACGTGGAGCATGTTGAAGCCGATCGGGCCGGTGGCCGTGACCATCCGGCCTACCAGCCACGACGGGTTGCCCAGCGCGTGATCGGCGGTTGCCACGTACTGGTCGAGCACCACTGGTCGGGTCTTGGCGGTGACGAACAGCCAGGTATCGCCGATCGTGCGGCCGACCACCAGCAGCAGTCCCAGCCCGACGCCCTTCAGCAGCAGGGCACGTTCCCGGCCGGTGCGACGCGTGACAGCGATGACCGCACAGCCCAGAAGCACCCACAACGCGCCGGTGCCGACGGGGTCGCTGTCGGTCGTCTTGGCGCCGACCGACCACCGGACCACCAAGAAGGCGACGTCGATACCGATCGCGGCACCAGCCGCGATGAACCGTTGCCGCCAGGTGAGCACCACCATCATCAACGCCATACCGGCGTACAACAAGAAGCCTGATTTGGGGGCGAATACCGCATCTCGCACCTCGTTGGTGATCGGCCCGGGCAGGCCGTAGCGACGTGCGACGATCTCCAGCGCAATGTGGAATCCGAGGGTCGCGACACCCGCTACGGCCCAGAGTCTCGCCCGCGGTTGACGCCACACGGAGAACGCGATTCTGCAGTTTATTCGCGGAGAAGACCGCGATGGTACATATCTCAACTCATGGCCTATTTGCTAAATTTTAGTCAAAGGTCAGGGTGGGTTTCGCTCGTCACCTTCCGGTCGGGGCCACTTTCTACCTCACGAAGAACAGCCCGCCCGACGGGGGAAGACGGAAAGTTCACGGTCCGGGTTCCGGCCTCGTTCTCGGGGTGGAACGGGACGCGTCGCCCGATCGTTCGCTCCGGCCCGGCGAGGCGAACACGGATCGTGAGTTGTCGAGGTCGACGTCCCGCCGTTGACGTATCCCTCCAGCCTCGACCAGCGCGTCGACCCGTATGCCCATGGCGACTCGACGCCCGGCCGCCTTCTCCCTGTCGATCCACTTGATGCGGCATGGGCTGCACTGGATCCGGGCTCGTGCTGGACGGCAGGCCCGTCGTCGCCCCGCGCATCACCCGCCGGCTCCTGGACCAGTTCGCCCGGGGGGAGTCTGCGCCCTCATACGGCCACGACGAGCGGCCAGGCCTCGCGGCGGGGGTGCCGAGAGAACGGACACACGTATCCGTGTGCGGTCGCGACGCACCCACTCGGCCGACCTGCGAGTCGGGGCCGCCCCAGGCTCTGCCGGGACCGCGCGGACACCCTGACCCAGAACACATATGCGCAGGTCAGAAGCCATTCGGCTCGGCAGGCGCCATCGCTTCCCAAGCTGAGAGTGCGAGTTCGATTCTCGTCACCCGCTCCGGAATTCGCCCCCAGGTCAGCGGCCTGGGGGTTGTTTGTTGTCTAGTCCAATTCGAGGGTGGCGTGCCCTCCGCGCGCCCTAAGTGCAGGTGGGATGCACCGCAGGGGTCTCTCCGGGGCTCGATTTTCGACACGATGATCGCGTCCGCGGCGTCCAGCTGGGCCCACGTTCTTTGAGCGCGGGCTCCAACACTGTCCCTGTTTCCGTCAGTTGGTGGGACACCCGCAGTGGCGGCCCCTCGTCGACCTGTGTACGGGTCTCCGCGTCGTGACGGGCTGCGCTCTCGTCGGCCCGGCGCGTCGGCCGATTCATACGCCGGGTGCGGCGTAGAGGTATCCATGCGCGGTGCTGCACCGGCGGCGGCCCTCGCCAAGGCCGCGGCCCCAACTGGTCTGCGTGGCAACGCGGTTCCGCATACGAAATGCCTCCGCACCCGGCGTGCGCGGTGCTCGGACGGCGGAACGTGGCGTGCTCTGGAGCCGCGGAAGCCACGGTGTGATCTCGCGGTCGCACGCGCAGGTCATGGCGTCTCCTCGGCGGGCAGATGCTGGGACGACTTGGGGTGTGGTGCTCCTGGCAGGACGATCAGTCGTGGGTCAGCCTCTGAAGATTCGCTCGGCCTGGTCGCGGTTGGTGATGTGCAGGTCCCAGTAGAGGAGGGAGAGTTGGTCAGCCGTGGCCCGCGGCTGACCGTAGAACGTGGGGGTGCCGATCGTCGCGTCGAGGCCGATGTGGGCGGCCTGGATGCCGGTGTCGGCCAGTTCCTTGTGCAGGTTGATCGTCCAGTTGCGCAGCGCGGCCATGGCCGTGCTGATGTGGGCGGTCGACGGCTGGGGGTTGACGGAGCCGGCACTGGTGGTGAACAGCAGGGTGCCGGTTCCGGCTTCGCGCATCGCGGGCAGCACCGCCTTGGTGGCGGCGATGGCGCCGTAGAGGTGAAACTCGATCTCGTGCTGCACGTGCGCGGGTTCGGTCCCGGCCGGGGTGGTCACTGCGCTGGTGCCGAGCCCGGCCGACGGGGAGTATTCCAGGACGTCGATCCCGCCGAATTGTGCGGCGGCGTCCTTGAGTGCCTGGGTGAGGGCGTCCCGATCGAGTACGTCCGCGGGGAACGCGGCGGCGGTGATGCCCTCGGCGGTGAGTGTGCCGACGAGATCGTCGAGCTTGGTGCGGTTGCGGGAGATCAGGGCGATGTCGTAGCCCTGGGAGCCGAAAGTGCGGGCGATGGCCAGACCCAGCTGGGGGCCGGCTCCGACGATGGCGATGCTGGTCACAGCGATCCTTTCGTAGAACGCCGTCGAGGAGACACGAGCGGCGCCGAAGAGACGGGATATATGGAAAGGGCTATCCGTTTCTAGATCCGGATAGCCCTTTCCGGTTCACTGCGACCACCGTAGCACACGAAATGGATAGGGCTTTCCGATTGCTAGACTGCCCCCATGAACCCCGGCGACCAGCACTCCGACGCCCCCGCAGCCCAGCCTGTGCGCAGTGACGTCGAGCGCAACCGGGGGCGGATCCTCGCTGCCGCGCGCACCGTGTTCGGACGCGACGGCCTGGGCGCCTCCATGGCCTCCGTGGCCCGCGAGACAGGCGTCGGGATCGCCACCGTCTTCCGTCACTTCCCCACGAAGGAGGCGCTGGTCGCAGCCGTCTTCTCCGACCGCATGGACGCCTACGCCGGCGCGGTCGCCACCGCCCTCGAAGACCCCGACCCCTGGCACGGTTTCACCGGCTACATCGAGGCCGCCTGCGCGATGCAGGCCGCCGACAACGGCTTCGCCGACGTCCTGACCATGACCTTCCCCACCGCCAAGGCCATGGAGAAGCGCCGGAACGAGGCGTACGAGGGCATGGTGCGGCTCATCGGCCGCGCCAAGGCCACGGGCCGGCTGCGCGAGGACTTCGACCCCTCGGATCTGGTACTGCTGCACATGGCCAACCTCGGCGTCGTCAACGCCTGCGGCGATGCCGCTCCCGACGCCTGGCGACGCGTCGTCGCCCTGATGATCCAGTCCTTCGAGGCCCCGGCCCGGGCCCCCCTTCCCGCCTCGCCCGAGCACGACGCCCTCTACAGGGCCATGCTCCGCGCCGTCCCGGCGGGCGACACCGCACGGAAGCCGGAGCAGAACAGCTGAGCCGCTGGGCCGCGCCGGCCTGTCCGCCCTCCGTCAGCTGACGGAGGGCGATGCCGGCAGGTTCTGGTCGGCGGCCCAGGAGGCGAGGATGCGCAGCCGGGCGTGGGTGGCGGAGCCGGGCGCGGCGGTCCAGACGGTCAGGTTCTGGTCGGGGTCGGTGTCGGTGTCGGCGGCGAGGGTGTTGCCGGTGTGGCGGAGGTCGTAGAAGCGGAAGTTGTCCGGCATCCCGACCTCGGTCCTGGCCTTGCGCCACTTCCGACCAAAGGTCGAGCGGCGGAACGGGGCGCCCTTCTCACCGACGAAGAGCAGACCGTCCACCTCGTTCTTCCCCACGCTGCGACGGCGCAGTTCGGCCAGCTCCTCCGGGTGAAGGGAGGCGAAGGCGCCGAGCAGGACCATCAGGCGCCAGCGTGGGTCCATGGCGTCAGCGAGGTCGAAGACCTGCTCGATGGTGGCGGTGGGGCGTTCGTCGGCCTCCTCCTTGCCCGCGCCCTTGATGCGGCACGGGTTGCTGCCCAGGAGGTCGTCGTCGACCGCCGTCTGGAGGATGGCCTTCAGCAGGCGGTACGACTTGGCGACCGTCGTGGCGCCGGTCGCCTTCAGTCGCTCGGCGCGCCACGTGCGGACGGCCGGCGGAGTGATCTCGTCCAGATCCTTCCGACGAAGGTCGGCAGGATGTGCAGGCGCAGCAGACCGTCGTAACGGTCGTGCGTTGTCGGGGTCAGGCCGCGCTCCTCCTTCCAACGGAGCGCGTACTTCTCGAAGTTGACCGCTCCGGCGTCCGGATCGCGCCAGTGGTTGCGTTCGATGCCGGCGCGGGTGAGGATCGCGTCGGCAACACGTGACGCACCTCGGCCTTCGGCGGCGCACGTCCCGGCCCCGAAGGCGCGCGAGAACCGCCTGCGCGCCGCGACGGAACCAGGACGATGACGGAAGTACCTGTGCCGTACGCATCGGACGGGATGCCCCTGCACGGGTGTCGGAGGCGCCCTACGGCCCAGTTGTTGATTGTGTCGACGGTGATCGGTGCGGCGACCTGCGATTTCAGCCTGGAACGATCTCATCGGCGGCCTGTCGGAGTGCACGGCGTCTGCCCCACGCAGGCGGGTTCAGTGCGTCGGCGCCCGTTCCTGACGTTTCTTCAACTCATTTGACCCGCTATTGCACAGCTGTGACGGTGAGCGCACAGCCCTGTCACCCCCTGTTGGAAGACTTTTCTCATCGCGAAGGGCAGCAGGCCGACGGACCGGTTCAGGTCCCGGGGACAGCAGGCGGTTCCCGCGAAACTCTCATCGCAGCGTCATTCACATCCCTGGGGGAACCTCGATGTCCGCTCGTAACCGTCGGAACACCGCAGCCGTCACCACCGCAGGTGCCGCCGCGCTGCTCACCCTGTGCGGCACGGCCGCAACCGCGATGGCCGCCCCGTCCGCCGGCGGCGACGTCAAGGGCAGCGCCGCGATGGTCGCCGCAGCCGCGTCCGCCCACACGGTCACCGTGCCCAGGGGACTCACCATCAGCGACGGCACCCGCCACGTCGTGGTCAACGGTAAGTCGATCGACTTCGGCACGACGGTCCGTGACCTGGCCTGGAACCCCAGCGGCAGCAAGGCCGCCTTCATCGACGGGCACGGCGACCTCGTCGTCTCCAACCCCGACGGCAGCCACCGCGTCACCGTCGCCGCCAACCCGGGCGGGCAGACCTGGTCCCACCCCACCTGGCAGGTGACCGCCGCCGACCGGACGAACCAGATCCCCGCGAAGAACAACCTCATCTTCTCGGCCAAGATCCACGGCAGCACCGTCCTGGAGGGCGTCAAGGCCACCAGCAACCACGGCAAGCCGACCAAGATCAGCCTGAACGGCGAACCGGGAGACGGCAACGTCCCCCAGACCAACGACACCTGGCCGAATGTCGGCGGCAGCTACGGCTCGGCCGTCTACGAGAACACCCACACCGGCGAGGTCTACATCCGCGACGACTACCTGCGGCAGCAGGGCGGCGCGCTGACCAAGGGTTCCGAGCCCGCTCTCTCCCCCGACAACGAGGAGGTCGTCTTCGTCCGCTCCGTCCACGGGCACGACCACCTCTTCGTCGAGGACTTCGGCGGCTCCACCAATGTCGTCAAGGACGTCACCCCCAACGCCACCGCCGACTACACCGAGCCCACCTGGTCGCCCAACGGCAAGACCATTGCCTTCCGCGCCCCGACCGGTACGTACACCATCACGAAGACCGCCCACGGCTTCGGCAAGCCCGTCAAGGTCTCCAAGCACACCGGCCTGCCCGCCTACCGCGGCTGACCGCCGCCCAACCGGCCGCCGGAGCGGGCGAGTTCAGCTTGGAGTTCGAGCAGGTGCTGGTCGGCCGTGTCATGCGGCAGGTACTCGACCACATCGAGAAAACGGAACAGAACCTGGGTCTTGGTGACGGCGAACTCGTAGTCGCCGTACCCCACCACGGCACCCATATCGCCACGAACAGCGCCCTGGACGACATGCGCGGTCATGTCGTCCGGGCTTTGTGCCGTCAGCCCCCGCCGCGCGTTGGGGCGCGCCAGATACGGGCAGACCATCGAGGCGTAGAGCATGCACGCACGGTGCCCCGGCGCCTCCAGGGTCGCCGCCATGTTGCGGTACGGCCGCCCGGCAGCAAGCGCCTCGCGGATCGCGGAACCCTCCGCGGCGCCGACCACCCGCCACACCGGACCCTTGGGTATCAGGGTGTTGCAGACGGAACACAGACGCTGTCGTGCGCACTCGGCGCTGCGCCCGTAGTCGGTGAGCGCGAACTGGGGCTCGTCGCCCTCCCACGGGGTGATGGCGGGTACGGGATAGCCACGGCTGTCACGAGGTCTGGCCTCGACGGTCGCCGGCATCGGAACGGAATCGAATCGCACACCCCATGGTGAACCAGATGGCCTCGCCACCGCGACGGTTGTCAGGCATGTACGAGCCCTGTGTCCACCTCCCACCAGATGAAGGACCGTCCGCGGGCCCGCCGCATGGGCATGCGCCGGACTCAGGTCCCGTGCGTGCGCAGCTGATGCCCGTAGGCGAAGATCACGACCTGCGTGCGGTCCCGTGGCGTGCGTCTTCGCGGTGGCCTCGGTGAGGAACAGGCATTCGACGATCTTGGTGGTGGTCGGGCCGTCGGCGATGGGGGTGGGGGACGTCCTTCTCGCGGGCCGCCAGTTGGTCGAAGAGCGCGCCCGCGGTGTCGTCGTGGGGCCGGGGTGCGATCCGGGCGAAGCGGTCGACGAGGCCGCAGATGGTGTGCGAGGTGAGGACGGCGTCGCCGGAGGCCACGGCGTGGATCCCTGGTGCGGCCCGGCCGGTACGACGTCTTTGATCCGGCGCCGCGATCCGGGTCCCGTCATGGGCGGAATCGGCGAAGACGAACAGCCGCAGCACCAGGAAACGTCCGGTTCCGGCAAGCCCGGCGGCGCTGAGGTAGACGGCCTGCTCGGAAAAGATCCCCGGCGACGGCCGCACCATGTGCAGAACGGCCATCGCGGAGCAGGTCACCGCGTAGGCGGCAGCGGCCGACCCCGCGGACTGCCAGTGCCGGCGCCATCCGGCGCGCCGCCCGGCCCCGAAGGTGAAGCGTGAGTGGAGCTCCGTACAGAGGACGGTGGAGGCGGCGGTTATCAGCGCGTTCGCCACCACCCAGGGCATCAGAGCGGCGCACAGCGACACAGCGGCACTGGAGGCGACCCCGACGCCGCCGCCACCCAGGACGAAACGGGCGAAGGCAGTGGTCGGACCGGGAACGACCGGGATCCACCGTCCGTCGTTCCGGTCGGTCGCCATCCGTCCCGTACGTGGCGTGACCCGTGTGCCACACCGTGTCTCGCGCGCCGTCTCCGGCTTCGACGCGAGCGGCGACTTCATGGGCTTCCTTCCGGACGAGGTAGCTGTGAACCTCTGGGGCGGGCTGGGTCGGACCATGGCGCTGCGGGCTCACGGCGCCGAGGCGGTGCACCCCCGAGCCGAGGGTGGGCCGCGCCGCACCCTCGACTCGGGGGCTGGGCCGTCAGTTCGTCGTGTCCGAGGTCGCCGGCGCGACGGTGTTGCCGGTCACCGTGCCGGTGGCACCGTCGACGGTGACCAGGTGCCGGACGCCGTCGGTGCCCAGCACCTCGACCTCCCACGCGCTTCCGCCACCCTGCTCGGCGACCACGCGCAGCGCCTCCGTCTTGCCGTCGGAAACCGCCTTGCCGGCCGCCTCGATCGCCGCCGCGGCCGAAACTGCCGGAAGCGGCGCGGGCGCGAGGGTCCCTGCAGCGCTCTGACCGCTCTGGCTGCTCTGGCTGTTGCCATCGAGCCTGGATTCGTCGTTCTGGCCGCCGCGACCGCCTCGTGCCTGCCCGTATGCGCCCTGCCGGTCGTCGCGGCCGTCCGCCCGCCTGTGCTCTGCCGCAAACCGGCCGTGGTCGCCCTTTTCACCGTGGTCGTGGTGGACGACCGCAACGGCGCCGGCCGCGGCCGCCAGGAGAACCGCGACGCCGAGGACGGTCCCACGGCGACGGCTCACCCGGGGGAGGCGCGCCCGGAAGGTCTTGGCCGACTTGGCCGGCTTCGGCGGCGCAACCGGTGAGTCCGGCGTCGACTCGGGCTGCTGCGGCGGTTCGGGTTGGGACATGCTCGGGCTCCTGATCGCCTCGACCGGCCCGGTGCCGGCGGCTGCGATCAGCTTGGAATGCCGTTGCTGAAGCCAGGCTGAAGGTGGCTGAAGGCGTCTTCAGCCACCGTCTGTCCGGCGTGCGAGGCTGTATGCCGTGCGCGTACTGGTGGTCGAGGACGAGAAGCGGCTGGCCGCCGCTCTGCAGCGAGGGCTCAGGGCCGAGGGGTTCACCGTCGATGTCGCCCACGACGGGAACCAGGGACTGTGGCTCGCCCTGGAGCACAGCTACGACGTGGTCGTGCTCGACATCATGCTGCCCGGCCTCAACGGCTACCGGGTCTGCGCCAGGCTGCGTTCGGCCGGGAGCGTCACACCGATCCTGATGCTCACTGCCAAGGACGGGGAGTACGACGAGGCCGAGGCGCTGGACACCGGTGCCGACGACTTCCTGTCCAAGCCGTTCTCCTACGTCGTCCTGGTCGCCCGGCTCCGCGCGCTCCACCGTCGTACAGGCCACCGGCTCCCTCCGGCATTCCGGCTCGGTGACCTGGTGATCGATCCGGCCGGCCACACATGTGTCCGTGGTGGCACCGAAGTCCGGCTCACCGCACGGGAGTTCGCCATTCTGGAGTACCTGGCCCGCCGGGCCGGCGAGGTGGTGTCCAAGCGCGAGATCCTCGAACACGTCTGGGACTCGGCCTTCGAGGCGGACCCCAATCTCGTCGAGGTCCACGTCAGCGCCGTACGCCGCAAGATCGACACCGCCTTCGGGCGCTGCGCCCTGGAGACCATCCGCGGCGCCGGATACCGGCTGGCGGCCGACGGTGGCTAGACGACTCGTCCCCCGCGCCGGCGAGATACCGGCAGCGATCCGGCGCCTGCGCTTCGCCGCCGTGAGGCTCGTACGACATCCGTGGCCGGGATCGGTGCGGGCCCGGGCGACGCTCGGGGCGACCGCGGTCGTCGCCCTCGCACTGACCGCAGCCTCCTTCGCGCTGTTCGCCATGCTGCACGCCGACCTCCAGCGCAATGCCAACGACGCAGCCACCGCACAGGCGGACACCGTCGGTCAGCTGGCCGCCGAGGGCAAGCTGCCCGACCTGCTGCCTCTCACCCACGGCGCCGACTTCATCCAGGTCGTCGACAGCAGTGGGCGCGTGGTGGCCGCCAGCCAGAACCTCGTCGGCCGTCCGGCCGTCGCCGACCTGCGCCCCCATGAGGGCAGGCTGCGCGCCACCTGGTCCGGCGAACCATTCGGCGAAGGACACCGCCAGCGGATCGTCGCCGTCACCGCCCAGACCCCCGGCGGCGCGGTCACCGTGTACGCGGGCACGTCGCTGCGGGACGCGGACGCGGCCGACGAGATCACCAAGGTCGCGCTGGGCATCGGCACACCGCTGCTGCTGGCCACGGTCGCCCTGGTCACCTGGTGGGTGACCGGCCGGGCCCTGCGTCCGGTGGAAGCCATCCGCTCCGAGGTCGCCGAGATCACCGGACGCGCTCTGCACCGCCGCGTCCCGGTACCGGCCGCCCAGGACGAAGTCGCCCGCCTCGCCCGCACCATGAACGCCACCCTCGACCGCCTGGAGGACGCCGTCGTCCGCCAGCGCCGATTCATCGCCGACGCCTCGCACGAACTGCGCAGCCCCATCACCGTCCTGCGCACCCAGTTGGAGGTCGCCCTCGCCCATCCGGACCCGGCCCTGTGGCCCGACCTGGTCAGTGACGCCCTGGAGGACACCGTCCGGCTCCAGGACCTCGCCTCCGACCTGCTGCTCCTCGCCCGTCTGGACGCGGCCGAGCCGGTCAGCCGCCTCCCGCTGGACATGGCCGAACTCTGCCGTACGACCGTTTCCGCGCGTCACGGCGACCGGCTCCCCATCGACACCAGGCTGCAACCCGGCCTCACCGTGGAGGGCAACCGCGGCTGGCTGGTCAGACTCCTCACCAACCTCCTCGACAACGCCCAACGGCATGCCGATCGCCGCATCGAACTGACGCTGCGCTCCGACCCGGACGCCGGCCTGGCCGTACTGAAGGTGACCGACGACGGACCCGGCATTCCCGAGGCCGACCGTGAGCGGATCTTCGAGCGCTTCACCCGCCTGGACGACGCCCGCAGCCGGGACCTCGGCGGAGCCGGTCTCGGGCTGGCCATCGCCCGCGACATCGCCCATCAGCACCACGGCACCCTCCGCGTCGAACCCCACCCGTACGGCGCCGGCATCGTCGCCCGCCTCCCGCTGTCGCCACCCGGGCCCTGAAGCGGACGCTCGAGTCAGACGGCGATCGCCGCATCCGCCCCGCGACTTCGAGTGCATCGCCGCCGTGACCGGACAGGCGCTCCAGTGGTAGGGGCCCGAAGCAGGTAAGTGACACCGCGATTCACGGCAGGCTCTGTGCTCACGCGAAGGCTCTTCCGAGTGGCCGTCCGCCCGATTCCGGTCAAGCGCGATGCTCCTGCGTGCCCGTCCTACGTCCACCGGTCTTCGCTCCTCGTGCCCAGAGCGTGCCCGGGCTTCTCCTTGTGGTGCGCAGGGTCGTCGTTGTAGTGCTTCGCGCGCTCGGCACGAACCATGTCATCGAGCCCCGCGGCTACGTCGCGCTGCCGCTCCTCGTCGGAGTGCCGATAGATCAGCGCGGCCTTCTCGGAGGACTGGCCGGCCCGGACCATCGTGTCCTTGAGGGTGGCGCCCGAACGAGTCGAGAGCGTGTGTCCGGTGTGACGAAGGTCGTGGAAACGGAAGCCGTCCGGGAGGCCCACTGCTGCACCGCCTGCCGTTCGTCCGCTCCGGCTCGGCGACGCGGACACGGATCACCAGGTTGTCGGGGTCGACGTCACGACGGCGCAGGCCGGCCAGTTCCTCGGGCCGCATCGGACCGTACGCGCCGAGGTGGACCATGAGGCGCCAGCGGATACGGATCGCATCGGCGAGGGCGTCGACCTGAGCGACGGTGGCGACGGGGTGTTCAGCGGCGGACTCCTTGCCCGCACCCTTGATCCGGCACGGGTTCCGCGTCCTTCTTGGTCTCGAAGGTCTCCTCCGCCTTGGTCTCGAAGGTCTCCTCCGCCTTGGTCTCGAAGGTCTCCTCCGCCCGGACACGTTCACCGTCGGGCGCCAGGCAGGACGCCGCCCAACTCCCCGATCGGTACTGCCGCACCGCACCGAAGCGGCGACGCCTGCCCTTCTTGTGAGCCATCGGGCGGCCCTCCGCAGGCCGACGCGACGGCGCCGGATCAGCTCTACGGTGCGCGCTGCGATGCACGTGCTTCACCTGTCGGGTGCCCCTCAACCATCGCCCTCTCGGGTGGATCAGCACAGTCAAGCGGGAGCGTGCGCCCCCCGGTGGGGACCTATGGTCTCGCGGGCGAGGTCTGCGGTCCGCCACAAGGGAGTCGACGGACCGGTGCCTGATGAGGGGCGAGGATGGAAGCATCAGTGCGCAAGGTTGCCGTGAGCAAGTTGCCACTGGTCGGCGCTATGTTCTGGGCGACCAAGATCGTGGCCACAACGCTGGGCGAGTCGGCATCGAACTTCGTCACGATGGCGCCATTGAATCTCGGCTACGCCGTCGGCGCGATCATCTTTCTGGTGGCCTTCGCGCTCACCCTGATGATGCAGCTCAAGGCCGACCGCTTCCGCCCGATGGTGTTCTGGTCGGTCATTCTGACCACCAGCATCGTGGGCACCTCGATGTCCGACTACATCAACCGCACCGCTGGGCTCGGTTACGCCGGCGGCTCGATTCTGCTGACCAGCCTGCTGGCGATCGTACTGATCGGGTGGCGGATGACCGGACAGACCATGGATGTGGAGCGGATCGCCACGACGGAGGGCGAGGTCTTGTACTGGACCGCGACACTGGTGTCCAACACGCTGGGCACCTCCAGTGGTGACTTCCTTTCCGGCGGTCTGGGTCTCGGCTTCCGCGACAGCTCTCTGTTGCTGTGCGGGGCCATGCTCGTGATCCTTGCCGCGCACTATCTGACCCCGATCTCGGGCACGGTGCTGTTCTGGGCGGCCTACGTGTTGACCCGCCCGCTGGGCGCGGTGGCGGAGAACGCGGTGGAAAAGCCCGTCGCGCAGGGCGGACTCGGAGCAGGAACCACGATCACCTCATCCGCTCTGCTCGCCGTCCTGGCAATTCTGGTGGGCTGGCAGATGCTCACCGACCGCCAACAAACCCACACGGTGGATACCGTCCTCGCATCCGATAGCCACTATCACCAGCCCGCTGGTCAATCAACAGAAGCGTCTGCGGATGACTACGCGGGCAAACCCGCCGACACGCCACACGCACCAGAAGGAAGGCGACCGGGCTGATCATTCTGAGCAGCGGGACACAGCAGCCACCGCAACCACAGGTGGCCACCAATCGAGCGGCGGCCCACCAGGGGCACCAGCGTCCTTGGCCGCAGGTCAGCCGGAAACCGGGGCCAGGAGACACGAGCTTCCCAAGCTCAGGGCTCATCGCGAGGCGCCAAGAACCGGGCTGGGGCGTCGCGCCGACGCGGCAGAATGTGGGCGTGTCCCTTGATGCCATAGACGCCGTGAACTGGTCGGCGATACCCAACCCGACGTGGCATCGGTGCGACGATCCAGAGCGCGTCGCACATGCACTACGACTCCTGACGGTCTCCACCACGGCCAACGAGACAGGCGACGCGGCAGCCCTCCTCGCCGGTAGTGGCTTCATCTGCGGACACGCTGCCATGGTGTTCCCGGCGGCCTACGCTGCCACCCCGATCTTGCTGAACCTCGTGGAGCACGGTCAGCGACCGCGCATCAAGGACGCAGCCCTCGGACTCCTGTCAAACGCGCTGAACTACTTCCCGACCGCCGGCTACAACCGGGTGGACACTCCCTACGGCACCGACGTCCCACTCTGCTGCGCCATAGCGCGGTACATCCGCGGCCGTCGCAGTGCTCTTCTTGCCCAGGACTTCACCGGTCCACCGGAACTGTCCGCAGGAATACGCGCAGATTCTGCGGCAGTTTCTTCTGGAGAACGATGAGTAGCAGGAAGGCCCGTCTACCGAAGTCGACAACGCCCGCGAGGAACCGGCCGGCGGCCTTCGGCTGTAAGGCTTGGCGCAGTACCTCACGGCGGACACACTCCCTGACGGCTGCCGGATCGTCGGCGTCGTCGGCACGCTAGCGGCCGGCCCGTGGTGTCATCCGCTGGTCGATGATGTCGCGGAGTTGGCGACGGCCGGCGATGCCGAGCTTGGGATAGGAGCGGTACAGGTGTGAGGCGACGGTGCGGGGGGACAGGAACAGACGGTCGGCGATCTCGCCGTTGGTCAGGCCGTGTCCGGCGAGGATGACGATCTCGCGCTGTTGAGCAGTGAGGCCCTCCAGCGCGCCCGGGGCGCCCTGCGGGGCTTGCACCGTTACGCCGCAGGCACGCAGCTCGGATTCCGCGCGCCGGGTCCACGGTGCCGCGCCCAGACGGCGGAACGTTTCCAGAGCGGTCACGAGGATGGGCTTGGCGTCGTTGATCCGTCGCTGCCTGCGCAGCCATTCCCCGTAGTCCAGCTGAAGCTGGGCCCGTTCGAACGGCCACGTGTCTCCGGTGGGATCGGCCAGGGGCGCGGCGAAGTGGGCTTCGGCGCTGTCGGGCTCGGCGAGCAGTCCGCGGGCGCGGGCCGCGAGTTGTTGCAGGCGCGGCCCGGGCGCGGGATCCACGCGAGCCAGCGCGCGCTCCAGCAACGTACGCGCTTCGAGGTGCCGTTCGGCGCGCACCGCCGCAGCGGCCAGGTCGGCGACGGCAAGGTACGAGAAGTGATGGTGCAGGGGGGTGCCGTCGGCGGCGAAGAGCCGGCTGAGCTGCGCGTACGCGGTCACGTAGGTGCCCTGGGCCAGCGCGGCGAGACCTGCCGTCTGCCAGATCCTGGCCGCGAACCCACGGTATTCGGAGGTGTCTACAGCGGCGCGCACGCGGGCCAGCAGCGGTGCCACCTGGTCGTGTTCGCCGCGCATGGCCGCCACGATGGCCGTGGTGAGGTCGGCCGAGCCCGCGACGGTTTCCATCTTGTAGGCGGCGGCGATGTCGCCCGCCTCTCGGGCGGCGGCGAGTGCGTCGTCCCAGCGCCCGCTGTCGACGCATGCCCATTCCAGTGCCGACAGCACGCCGCCGCTGGCACCGCGGACGCCCGGGGCGCGCAGCCGGCTGAGGGCTTCGCGCAGCACCCTGACCGCCAGTTCGGTTTCGTCCAGGACCCAGGCCGCCGCGCCGAACGTACCCGGGTCCGCGAGGGATCCTCCCGCTGTGCGCCGCAGGCGGGGGACGATGTCGGCTCTTTCGCCGAACGGGTCCGTGCAGGCCCGGATCCAGATCCGGTACTCGTCGGCGCGGTCGGCGGGCCGGTCCTCGGCCGACGGCGTTGGCCCGTCCCGGGAGTCGAGCAGGTCGAGGGCGGCACGTGCCTTGGCGCAGACTTCGGGGAGTCCGGTCTGATGGGCGACCGTGGCGGCCATCCAGACGGCCTGCCACGCGATGGCCGGCAGCCTCGGGGATGCCTCGGCGGCGACGGACAGGAGTGTGTCGAACGCGTCGGTGTTGCGGTTGGACCACAGCAGCGACCAGCCGATGTCCAGCCGGGCGGCGATGCGCAGGTCCGGGGCGGAGGTCAGCGTGAGTACCTTGCCCGCCAGTTCGCGTACCCAGTCGGCCTGTCCGGCGGGCAGGGCGAGTTCGGCGGCGGCCAGCAGTCGCCGGGCCTTGTCGCCTTCGCCGGGGCTGAGCTCGGCGGCGCGTTCGAGGGCGCGTGCCGCCGCGGCGGCGCCACCGCGGCGCTGTGCCTGGGCCGCGCTGTCCTCGAGCAGTGCGGCCAGGCGCTCGTCGGGTTCCAGCGCGGCGGCCGCCAGATGCCAGGCGTGGCGGTCGGGCTGGTCGCGGAGCGCGTCGGCGACCTGTCGGTGCGCCGCGGCCCGCTCGGCGAAGGACGCGGCATGGTAGACGGCCGACCGGGTGAGCGGATGGGCGAACCGCGGGCCCGGCGTGTCCAGCCGGATCAGGCCCGCCGCTTCCGCCGGGGCGAGCGCGTCGGCGGAAAGCCCTGGTACCGCCGTGGTCAGGTCCGGGCTGTCGGCGGCCGCGGCGAGCAGCAGCGCGGATCGGGCCGCCGGGGGCAGAGTGACGTACTGGGCGGCCATGAGGGCGGTCAGCTGCCCGGTCAACGGCAGCGGCTCGGCGGTCCATCGGCGCCCCGCGTCGGGATCCGCGGCGATCACCCTGGCCAGCTCGATCAGCGCCAGTGGGTTGCCGACCGCCTGGGCCAGCACCTGTTCACGCAGCCGACCGCGCGGCGGGCGCGGTTGCGCGTCCAGGAGCAGGCCCGCGTCCGGCCGGGTGAGTGGTCGCAGCAGGAGCTGCGGCAGGTCCCGCTCGAAACCGGCCGGAGGTACGTTCCCGCGGGCGCCGGCCAGCAGCACGAGCCGCTCCGATTCCAGGCGGCGGGCGGCGAAGGCGAGCGCGTCGAGGGAGGCACGGTCCAGCCATTGCGCGTCGTCGGCTGCCACCAGCAGCGGCTGCTCGTCGGACAGCTCGGACAGCAGGGTGAGTACGGCGATCCCGGTGAGCAGGGCGTCGGGCGGCGCGGGGTCGTCACAGAGCCCGAACGCACCGCGCAGCGCCTCGGCCTGGCGGGTCGGCAGGCGGGCCGCGCGGTCCAGCACCGGGCGCAGCAGCTGGTGCAGCCCGGCGAACGCCAGGTCCTGCTCCGACTCCCTGCCGGCGGTCGCCAGCACCCGCATCCCCGCCGCCTTGGCCTCGCGCGCGGCTTCGGCCAGCAGGACGGTCTTGCCCAGACCCGGATCGCCCAGGAGCAGCAGAACGTGGCTTTCCTTGTGGGGCGGGGCGATCAGTTCCCGCAACAGGGACAGCTCCTCCCGCCGCCCGATCACGTTCGTGTCCTTGCGGGTCATCGCGGAAACGCCACCCTCACCCGGCCGAATACAGGCCCGCACACAGCCAAGGTGATCCGGTCACGCAAAGCCGTGTGCAGTCAGGTTGCGGATACCGGACGGCCGCTGCGCGGCACAGGGTTGAGTGTATGGATGCTGTCCCCTGCGCGCGATGGAACGCGGGTTCGTGATGCCGTATGTCATGGCCGGCCGGGAGAACACCGGTGACGTCCGGATCCATACCGCCGCCCCGATCACTTGCCGCTTCGACTGTGCGCGGGCTTGGGCCAACCTCGGTATCCGCAACCTGATTGCACCTCCCCCGCGACGGCCCGGTGCAGTCAACATGCGGATTCCGCCGCCGCGCCGCGGCTGATTCGCTCGGGTCATGGAGCTCAACTCGTACTCAGGTCTGCCGAACGAGCGGGTCAAGGCCGCGAACGGCATCGACTACGCGTACCGCGACACCGGCCCGACGGACGACGGCGCCGGTGTGCCGCTGGTCCTTCTCCAGCACTTCCGTGGAAACCTCGACAACTGGGATCCGGCGCTGATCGACGCGCTGGCACCGGCCCGGCGTGTCATCGCCTTCGACAACGCCGGAGTCGGCGGCTCCACCGGGACGACTCCGAACACCGCGGACCGGATGGCACACGACGCCATCGCCTTCATCGAGGCGATCGGGGCCCTGGGCCTCGGCCAGGGCCCAGTCGATGTACTGGGATTCTCTCTCGGCAGCTTCGTCGCGCAGCAGATCGCCCTGACCAGGCCGGCGCTCGTCAGAAGGCTGATCCTCGCCTCGTCGGCGCCGCAGGGCGCCGACGGCATGCACGGCTGGGCCCCTGAGGTCATCGACGCTGTCGGCAACCCTGAAACCAGCCCCGCGGAATACTTGAGCGTCTTCTTCACCGGATCCCCGGCAAGCCGGCAGGCCGGCCGGCAAACCCTGCAGCGGATCTACGGCGCCCGGAGCGAAGACCGGGACACGGCGACCGACTGGGCGACCCGCGAGGCGCAGTACGACGCGGTGTGCACGTGGGGGATCCCCGATCACGCGAAGCTCCAGCGGCTCAGCTGCCTGAGGATGCCCGTGTTCGTGGCGAACGGCGACAGCGACCCGATGATCCTGCCGCACCACTCCCACCTGCTCGCGGGTCTGATCCCGCAGGCCCGCGTGAAGATCTATCCCGACTCGGCGCACGGGTTCCTGTTCCAGCACCACGCGGAATTCGCCGCGGACGTCGACGCCTTCCTCGGCGGCCCTCGATGACCGGCACCCACATGATCGTCCTGCCCGGCGGCGGGTACGCCGAACACGCTTCGCACGAGGCCGAGCCGGTGGTGGATTGGCTCGGCGGCATAGGAGTGCGGGCGAGCGTGTTCCGCTATCCGCTCCGCGCCCGGCACCCGGAGCCGCTCAACGCGCTGCGCGCCGAGATCCGCCGCCGGCGGGCGGCCGGCGCACAGCGCATCGGTCTCATCGGTTTCTCCGCGGGAGGCCATCTGGCCGGGCTGGCAGCCCTCGCGCCGGGCGCCCCGCCCGATGAGGCGGTGGACTTCGCCGTGCTCGGTTACGCCATCACCTCGATGGAGACCGAGACCTACCGTCCGGCCCGGGTGATCCTTCTCGGCGAGGACGCCGGCCCCGGGCTGCGCCGGTCGACATCGCTGGATTCGCTGGTCACACCCCAGTCGCCGCCTTTCTTCGTCTGGCACACCGCGGAGGACCCCTATGTCCCCGCCGAACACACCTACCGCCTTGCCGCGGCGCTCGCGGCCGGCCAAGTCCCCCACGCCGTGCACGTGTTCGCCCACGGCCCGCACAGCCTCGGCCTCGCCCGGAACGCCGGCGAGGCCGCGATATGGACCACGCTGGCGAAAGCCTGGATCCACGAACAGGCGTGACCGTCGCCTACATCACTGGTCCCCGCCCAGCCCCCACCGACCGGGCACGGCCTCGGTCAGCAACACCCAGGTGCGGTCCGCGAGCGTCGGGTCGCCGGCGGCCTCCGCGACCATGCCGGTGAACCGGCTCACCACCGCGATCTGTCTGTCGCGGTCGAGAGCACCCGTGTCGAACGTCGACGGCGCGTCCAACTACGTACGCGCGCAGGTAAAGGTCGCCTGCCGGCAACTCGTGGAGGAAGGCCGCGGTGTTCTGGCGGAACGTCGGGATGTCCCGACGGCCGCGGCCCGCGGTGCAGTCAACATGCTGATACTCCGCCGTCGCCCCCCAGGGTGACCATGAGGTCCAGCTGAGTCAGCGATGCCGGAGAAGACGATGAGCCTTGACTTTGACGTGTTCGTGGTGGAGCCCAAGCCGATCCCGAGTGCGGTACCGGGATTCGAGGAGGTGGTGGGCCCGGCGACCTGGCCGCCGTCCACATCGACGCTGATCAGAGATGACGACGGTGCCGTGCTGGTCGACTGCCTCATCACCGTGCGAGAGGGCCGGGAGCTGGCGGCGTGGGTGAAGTCCCACGACTGCGAGCCCGGGTACGTGTACATCACCCATCCGCACGCCGACCACTTCCTCGGGCTGACGGAGATCCTGGCGGCGTTCCCGCAGGCGAGGCCGGTGGCCCTGGCCGAGTCCGTCTCCGCGATGCAGGAGCAGATCTCAGCGGGGTACATGCAGGTCTGGGGCGGGTTCTTCCCCGGCCAGCTGACCGGCAAGCCCGTCCCGCCCGGGCCGCTGGCCGGCAGCACGATCCCGATCGGAGGCTCATCGGCCACGGTGATCCCGGTCGGGACCACCGACACCGGGCATTCCAGCGTCGTCCATGTCCCGGACCTGAGCCTGGTCGTCTCCGGTGACGTCGTCTACAACCGGACGCACATGTGGCTGGCGGGATCGACACCGGACTCCCGGGCCGACTGGGCGCGGGCGCTGGACGCCGTGGCGGCGCTGGAGGCCGACACCCTGATCGCCGGCCACCGCGATCCACGGGCCGCGGACGACGACGCCCGCCGCCAGATCGACGAAAGCCGCCGCTACCTGGCCGATTTCGAGACGGCGCTGGAACGCAGCTCCGCACCGGGCGAGCTCATCGACCGGATGACGGCCGCCCATCCCGAGCTGGCGAACCCCTACACGCTGTGGGTCGCGGCCCACGACCTGCTCGGCACCGGGAACTGACACAGACAGCCAGGACGGATCGCCCAACCATGCCCGCGGAGACCAGAGAAGCGGCCGGCCTGGAACCGGCCGCGGAAGGCCGCGGCACGCGGGTGCTGAACCTACGCAGAATGACGGCCCGCCGGACCGACGAGGCGTACCGGTCCTCCACCCCGCTGGAACTGTTCTTCGACCTCTGTTTCGTCGCCGCCGTCGCGCAGGCCGCCTCCCATCTGCATCACGACCTGAGCGGCGGGCACCTCGGCCATGCCGTGGGCAACTATCTCTGGGTGTTCTTCGCGATCTGGTGGGCCTGGGGGAACTTCACCTGGTTCGCCTCCGCGTACGACAACGACGACGACGCCTATCGCCTGCTGACCATGGTGCAGATCGCCGGGGCGCTGACCTTGGCCGCCGGCGTACCCCGGGCCTTCGAGTCCGGCGACTATCTCGTCATCACCCTCGGCTACGTGATCCTGCGGCTGGCCATGGTCATGCAGTGGCTGCGGGCGGCCAGGGCCGATCCGGAACGGCGCACGACCACCCTGCGGTACGCCGTCGGCTACGCCCTGGTACAGGCCGGATGGGTCGCTCGCCTCGCCTTCGACCAGCCGACGTACCTCTTTGTCGGGCTGGCGCTGGCCGTGGGCGAGTTGCTGGTCCCGATCTGGGCCGAGCGGGCGCAGGTGACGACCTTTCACCCGGACCACATCACCGAGCGGTTCGGGCTGTTCACCATGATCGTGCTCGGCGAGGCGGTGCTGGCCGCGACCGTCGCCGTGCAGACCGCGGCCGACTCGCGCGACGGCACCGACGTCGACCTGCTGGTCCTCGCCGGCAGCGGTCTGCTGCTCGTCTTCAGCCTGTGGTGGCTCTACTTCGACCGGACCACCCAGCGCATGCTGCGCTCCATGCCCACGACGATCATCTGGGGCTACGGCCACTACCTCGTCTTCGCCTCGACCGCGGCGATCGGCGCCGGACTCGCCGTCGCCGTCGACGCCCTCATCGGCCATGCGCGCGTCACACACCTGCAGCAGGGCTTGGCTGTCGGCATACCCCTCGCCGCCTGGATCGCGACGGTCCGGTGGCTGCGCGTAGGCCCGCCGCTGCGCGGTCCCGCCGTCGCGGCCTCCCCCATGGCCGCGGTTCTGGTGCTGGCCGCGGCCTGGACCTCCGCGGCCGTGCCCCTGATGGCCGTGATCACCGCGGCGCTGGCGGCAGTGACGACCTGGGCCGCGCGGCGGACGGACTGATCACTCGACGCCGGGACGTACTTCGTTCTCTGACAGCGCGCGTCCGCGACGCTCCTGCCGGGACCACACGTACGCAACCGCAACGCCGCCCGTGCCGCCCACGGCGTTGTTCGGACCTCACCGTGAAGTCGGCCTTCACGACCGCGTACACCGGATCGTGAAGGCCGATTTCGTGCTGGGGACCGCATGCCCCGGTCGGCGTGGCGCGCCGCGTCTCCGCGGGGCTGGGGCTACTTGATGTAGACGAGGCCGTCGGTGGTGACGGTGGGACGGCCGCTGGTGCCGACCACGACGATCTTGATGGTGTGCTTGGCGCTGCTGGACCAGGTCTTGGTCCAGATCGCCTGCCGGTACAGGGTGGTGGAAGACTTCAGGTCGACGGTGGAGATCTTGGTGCCGTCGACGTAGACGTACGCCTGGCCGGAGCTGGCGGCGCGGGAGACGACCCAGGCGGCGGAGCGGCCGGTGAAGGTCCAGGTGAGGCTGGCGCCCTTGGAACCGCTGGAGTAGGACTGGCCGCCGAGGTAGCCGGTGGAGGAGCGGGAGGTCCAGCTGCCGGACTTCGTGGCGGCGGTCTCCTGCAGTATCACCGGGGTGTACGAGGGCGAGGACGTGCGGTAGTTACCGGCGTAGTCGTAGGCCCGCATCGACCAGATGGTGGCGGCGCCGGACTTGGCGGTGCGGTTCGAGGTGGTGGTGGTCGGGCCGAAGGTGGCGGTGGTGGGGGACAGCAGCTTCACCTCGCGCAGGGCCTTGTCGTCGGTGGCCTTCCAGCCGAGAGTGACCGGGACGGCGCTGGTGCTGACGGTGCCGGAGCGCAGGGAAACCTTCGGGTTGGTGGTGAAGGTCGGTGCGGTCGTCTCCGCGACAACGGTCAGCGCGGCACTGGTCGCGGTCTTGCCGGACTGGTGCACGGCCCGCACGGCGACAGTGTGGCTGCCCAGGGCCAGGGTGACGCCGGCGGACGTGGCGGTGCCGGAGGTGGTGGCGACGCTCTTGCCGTCGACCAGCAGCTCGAACTTGGAGATCAACGACGCCGGTGTGGTGGCCGTCCAACGGACGGTGATGCCGCCCTTGGTGTAGTACGTCGAGCCCGAAAGGCCCGCGCCGTCGACCGAGCTGACTTTCAGGCCCTGCACCGGGCCGGATGCCCAGGTACGGATGGTCGGCAGTTGGTCGTAGAGCAGGCCGCCGGGGCACTGTGTGTTGTAGCCGTCCCGGTGGCCGGAGATCCGCTGGAAGGTGTACTTGCTGCCCGCGGTGAAGTTGGTGTTGAAGTAGTTGTGCTGGCCCGCGCCCGCCGTGAGCTGGGTGGTTCCGGCGGGATCGGCGCCGTACTGGCCGAGCTTCCAAGCCGCCAGGCGGGCGACTGATGCCAGCGTGGCGTTGGTGGCGCTGGTGGTGGTGTAGTCACCGAGCACCGCGACGCCTGCGGACTCCCGATTCCAGCCGTAGGTGTGTGCGCCGAACACCGGAAGGTCCACGCCGCCCTTGCGGCCCTCGAAGATGGTGCCGCATTTGTCGACGAGGAAGTTGTAGCCGATGTCCTTCCAGCCGCTGACCTGGACGTGGTACGCGTAGATGCTCCGGATGATCGACGGCGAGTCGGCGCAGGAGTAGTCGTTTGCCCCGTCGGTGTGGTGGACGAAGACCGCCTTCACGTCCGCGTTGTACTCCGGCGCCTCGGGGCTGATCGACTCGTCGGCACCCCAGTCGGCGCGCGAGACGATCGGCGGTTCGGGCACGGTGGACGGCGGCGCCGAGGGCGACGCGCTGGAGGACGTGCTCGGCGACGGCGACACGGAGTCCGTGGGGGACGCCGAGTCGGAGGGCGGGACGGAGTCCGTGGGAGACGCCGAGTCGGAGGGCGGGACGGAGTCGGTGGCCGCCGGCGTGGTGTCCGTCGCAGCCGGGGATGTGGTGGTCTGGCCGTCCGTCGGCGCGGTGGTGGTGCCGTCGCTGGGCGCGGTCGCCGTGGCGCCGGGACTCTCATCGGCGACGAACGCGGCGGGCTTGGCCGCGGTGCCGCCGGCCTTGGTCTCGGCGTCGGTCACCACCCCCGGGTCGACCAGGTTGACCTCAAGGCCCTTGGGCAGAGCGGAACTGCTGGTGCCGTTCTTGCGGATGACCTGCACCTGCAAGCCGTCGGAGGGGCCGACCCACAACGGCTCGGATGCTCCGCGCACTCCGGCGCCGGGGTTCTCGAGCGGGTCGACGTTCAGTTCGAGGTCCTGCCAGGCGCTCCACTGGCCGGTGTCGAGGCTGCGGGTGCGTACCTGCGCCGCGCCGTCGAGCCGCTTGGCCGCCCCCGTCCAGGAGACGCCGAGCATCGAGAACTGCTCGGTGTCCGTGCGCGGCAGCTCCCGCTTGTCGCCTGTGCCGCCTTTCAGTGCGAGGTCGTACACCTTCGCCGGCCGCTTGGCCCGGCCGGCCGCGCCGGGGTCGGAGGACGGGCTGGCGACGGCGTAGGTCACCACGCCCCCGCCCCCGAGGACCACCGCACCGAGCGTCAGCCACGCCCGTCGTTTCATGCTCAGCGGTCTGTACACATGCGACGTACGACGACCCACCACGTATCCACCCCTAGAAGGCCCGGAAAGGCCACAGAAAAAAAGTCACATGAGGCGCACCTGTCACACAGGTGGCCGCCCTCTACAGCGCACCGCGTCCGACGAACATCACGGGGCGACAGACCTCGGTGATGCAGATCACTGCGATGGCGATGTGTCATGCGTGCCACGGATGGTGCGGGCCGTCGAGGTCCGTCCGAGTGAGGCGGGCGATCGGCTGATGCCTCCTGCCGTGGCCGCAGCTGTCGCGGTCAACGGCACTTGTGGCGGTGGCACTTGGAACCGGTTGCCGGAGCGCCCGGTGTGGGGGCGGCAGTGGTGGTAGCCCTCTTGCCGGTCCTGCCGGTCTTGCCGCCCCGCTTGGCGGGGGCCGCGGACGGGGAGGGCGTGGGAGCGCCGGGCTCGTCGGTGCCGCGGCCGAGGGGGGCCGGCGCGGGGAAGGGGGTGTCGGGCAGGCCGGCCAGGGCGTCGCGCATGTACTGGGTCCAGATTTCGGTGGGGATGTCGCCGCCGAACACCTTCTGGAGGCCACCGACGCCGACCAGGGACTGCAGCTGTGGGTGGTTCGAGTCCTCTCGGAAGAGGACGACAGAGGTGGCGAGTTGCGGGGTGTAGCCGATGAACCAGGCGGAACGGTAGTCGTCGGTGGTTCCGGTCTTGCCCGCCGCGGTCCTGCCGAGAGCCTGGGCCTTGGTGCCGGTGCCCCGGGCGATGACGCCCCGGAGCACATCGGTCACGTTGCCAGCGACCGCCGCCGGCAGGGCTCGCACGGGGGCGGGGGCGGAGAAGCCGGCCAGTGCCGAGCCGTTGTGGGTGACCTTCGTCACCGAGTACGGGGTGGCCTGCATCCCGTCGGCAGCGAAAGTCGCGTACACGCCTGCCATTCGAATGGCGCTCGGTGTGGAGGTGCCGATGTAGAAGCCGGCGCTGGGGGCGGCGAGGCTGCCCGGGCGCAGGCCGAGGGATTCGGCCGTCCTCGCCACGTTTCCGTAGCCGACGTCCTCTCCCAGTTGCACGTACGGCGTGTTGACCGACTGCTCCATGGCCTTGCGCAGAGGGATGTAGCCCCAGCGCTGGGGGGTGTCGTTGTGCTGGTGGAGGAGCCCGGTGGGGTCCTTGGGGTCGGCGACGTAGTTGCCCTGCTGGTCCTTGATCTTGATGCCGTCGTCACCGTTGAACTTGCCGGCCGGGGTGATCGGCTCCGGTGACTTGCCGGGTCGCAGTACCGCTCCGTGCTGGAGCGCGGCGGCGAGGACGATGGGCTTGAAGGTCGATCCCACCGGGACGCCGGAGGTGTCGGCGTTGTCCGAGTAGTGGGCGTGCTCGAAGCCGGGGCCGCCGTAGACGGCGAGGATCCTGCCGGTCGTGGGTTCCACCGAGGCGGCTCCGACCTGGACGTCCCGGTCGACCGGCCGGTGGGCGGGGTCGAGGCGTTGCCCCCGCACCATGGCGACAGCCCTCGTCAGTTCCGCCGTCTTCTTCCTGTCGAAGGTGGTGTGGATCTGGTAGCCGCCCCTGCTCAGGCCGCTGTCGGTGATGGTCGGGTCGTGTGTCTCGGCATACGACCTGGCGAGTTGGACCAGGTAGCCGGTCTCGCCCGTGAGCCCTGAACCGCGGGTCCACTTCCTGGGTGTGGGGAAACCGGCGGCCGCGTACCGTGCCCGCTGCCCGGGTGTCAGCTTGCCGGTCTTCACCATCCGGTCGAGCACCCAGGACCAGCGTGCTTCCGCCTTTGCCCTGGCCGCGGGATCGGAGTCCGCGTACTGGAAGAGACTCGGCTCGTTGACCGCCGCGGCGAGGAAGGCTCCCCGGCTCGCGTCGAGCCTCTCCACCGGGAGGCCGTAGTACATACGCGCCGCGGCCTGGATGCCGTTGGCCTGACGACCGAAGAAGCAGGTGTTCAGATACCCCTGGAGGATCTGCTCCTTGGTCATCCCGGCGCCGATCTTGGTGGAGATCAGCAGTTCCTTGAACTTGCGTGAGACCGTCTGCGACTGGTCCAGGTAGGTGTTCTTGACGAACTGCTGGGTGATCGTCGAGCCGGACTGGACCGAGCCGCCCGCGGCCATGTGGACGACGGCGCGGAGGATTCCCTGCGGGTCGATGCCCGGGTCGGTGTAGAAGGAGGCGTTCTCCGCGGCGATGAAGTCCCACCGCACGTCGGCGGGTACCTGTGAGAGCGACACGTTCTGTCGGTTGACGCTGCCGTCGGTCGCCAAAACCGTGCCGTCCGACCAGTAGTAGACGTTGTTCTGCAGCAGTGTCGTGGGATTGGGGTCGGGGATGGTGACCGTGGCGTAGGCATAGCCGACGACCGCTGCCGTGCCGCCGAAGAAGAGCAGGAAGATCGCCAGCAGTTGGCGCACCGACGGCAGCCAGCGGCGCGGGCCCGTCCGGCCTCGGCGCGGGTAGTCGATCCAGCGTTTCTTCTGTGGCGCCCTTCTCCGGGCACGGCGTGGCATGTCCTGTCGGGGGGCCTGGTCACGATGCGCGGCCCGGTGGCCCGTGACGCGGTCACCTTCGGCACGCGTGCCGCCGACGGAGCGCTGCGGCGGTCGGCGCCGGTGTCCGCTCATGAGCTCTGATCACTGTCCTCTCAGTACAACTGCGGTGTCTTGGGCGGTCCGGGCTGCCGGAAACCGGGGTAGGGGGTGGGCTGTGGGAGGCCGTCGTACGGTGCCGGCTGCGGGAGGGGGTCGTACGGCGCCTGCCGCGGAAAACCGGGATCCTGCGGAGGGAGGACATTGCCGCGCGCCTCCGCGCCCACCGGGGCCTGCAGGCTGCCGTACCGCTCCATGCGCTGCCAGCGCAGCCGTGAGCCCGACACGGCGGTGAAGACGGACTGGATCACCACCAGGTACATCAGCTGCCGGTAGACGAACTGCTGCAGCGGCAGACTCCACAGCGGGCCAGGCCGTTCTCCGTCCAGGCGGAACGCGTACAGGCCCATCATGAGTTGCAGCAGCAGGAAGGCCAGCCACAGCCCGATGATCCGGACCGGGTCGAGAAAGAGCAGCCCGTACAGGGCGAAGATGTCCACGACGGGTGCGAGCAGTGGCAGCAGTACCTGGAAGAGCAGCAGATACACCAGGCCCCGGCGGCCCAGCTTTCCGGCCGCACCGCGCTGCACCAGCGTGCCGCGGTGCTTCCACATCGCCTGCAGGGTGCCGTAGCACCAGCGGTAGCGCTGGCGCCACAAGGCGTTCAGTGACGCGGGGGCCTCGGTCCAGGCCTTCGCGCCCTCCTCGTACACCACACGCCAGCCGGCGCGGCACAGTGCCATGGTGAGGTCGGTGTCCTCGGCGAGGGTGACGTCGCTGACGCCGCCGAGGTCGAGCAGTGCCTGGCGGCGGAACGCGCCGACCGCTCCGGGTACGGTCGGCATGCATTCGGCGAGGTCGAACAGGCGGCGGTCGAGGTTGAACCCGACCACGTACTCGATGTGCTGCCAGCGGCCCAGCATGCCGCCACGGTTGACGACCTTGGCGTTGCCCGAGACGGCCCCCACGCGGGGATCGGCGAAGGGCTGCACGATCGTGCGGACGGTGTCGGGTTCGAAGACCGTGTCACCGTCGACCATGACCACCAGGTCGAAGGTGGCGGCGGCGAGTCCCGTGTTGAGTGCGGCGGGCTTGCCCGCGTTCGGCTGACGGATCACCCGTACCGGCAGGCGGAGCGACTCCACCAGGTCGGCGGTGCCGTCGGTCGAACCGTCGTCCACCACGATGATCTCCACTGGATGGTCCGAGGCGAGCAGTGAGCGCACGGCCGCCTCGATCCCGGCGCTCTCGTTGTACGCGGGAACGATGACGCTGACCGGCTCGGTCACGGGCGGTCCCCAGGACCGGCTCCGGCGCCCGGTGCGCAGGCGCCGGTGCCGCCGGGCGGCGATCAGCACGACCACTGCGCGCAGCACACTGATCGCCCCGGCCGCGTACATCAACACGCCCAACAGCCACACGACCCAGTCGCCGCCCTGCAGCACCTTGATGAGGGCCAGCCCCTGCAGATGGTCGCCGAGCCCGACGGGCCGGACGGGTGCGGCCATGCCGACCGCGTCGGAGACCGTCGCGAACTTGAAGCCCTGTGCCTTGAGCCGTGGCACCAGTGCACCCAGTGCGGCGACGGTCTGGGACCGGTCACCGCCCGCGTCGTGCATGAGCACGATCTGTCCAGCGTGGCCGTCGGGTGTCGCATTCGCGACGATGCGGTCCACTCCGGGACGCTGCCAGTCCTCGGCGTCCCGGGTGGAGAGCACCGTGACATAGCCTGCCGCGTCGGCCTGCTCGAGGACGGACCAGTCGGCATCGTCCAGCGCATCGTTCTCCGAGGAGAACGGCGGCCTCAGCAGTGCGGTGGTGACCCCTGCGGCGCCGGCCACCGCCAGCTGCGTCTCGCGCAGCTCCAGGGACCGCTGCCATGGAGCGAGCCGGGCCAGATCGGGATGGGTGAAGGTGTGGATGCCGATCTGATGGCCCTCGGCGACGATCCGGCGGACCAGCTCCGGGTGGGCGGCGACCTGGGTTCCGACGACGAAGAAGGTCGCGTGCACGTGGTTGCGACGCAGCACGTCCAGGATCCGTGGCGTCCAGACGGGGTCGGGGCCGTCGTCGAAGGTGAGGGCGATGGTGTGGGCCTTCACCTGAGCGGTGTGCGCAGAGGTGGCGGCGTCCGCGATCACGGGGCCGCCATGAATCACCTGGCTGGGCACAGCCTCGTTCCGGCCACGGGAGCCGGTCACGTGGTCCGATGCGATCCCGAACATGTGGTGGGTGTAGCCCTGCAGCAAGAGGGCCGTCGACAGGGTCACCGCGAGCACGCTCAGCAGCAGCCAGTGGGTTCGGGGCGTGGTCCGGCGGGTGCGGTTGCGGCGGCGAGCAGGAGCGTTGCGGCGTCGGCGATCGGTCACGTCAGGGCCTTTGATCACTTCACGGGATGGTGGGACGAGCCGATGGCACGACCCTTGCGTGTAGGGGTGGAGATGGGGGCGGGAGCGGCGCTCGAAGTCGGGGACGTGATCCTGGTGGGCGCTGCGGTGGGCCCGGACGTGGCCGCAGGAGCGGTGGAGGCGGCCGACCGGTCGGTGGGACCGGGGGTCTTCTGCACCGCAGGGCCGGAGTTCCGCTGCCCTGCGGTGGGACCAGCGGTCCCCGCGGAGTGGCCCGTGCCGGGCGAGGCGTCGGGCGCGGTCGCCCGGGGCGTGGTCGGGTGCGTGGAGTCCGGCTGCGGGACGAACGGAGAACTGATGCTGGGTCCGCCCAGCATCGTGCTGATCAGCAGGGCGACGTAACCGCCGGCGGGGATCACGAGCAGCCGGGCGGCGCGGAGTACGAGGCGCCGGCGTCGCCCCGAGGAGTCGACGAAGACGGGCCGCACCGACTCGTTCGCCGGAGTCTCCGGTTCCGGTATGGGGGCGCCGGTGTCGAACTCCGGGTGCGGCACGGTGAGGACGTCACCGTGGGGAGAACCCCACGCCGTCGTGGCGGGGTCCGATCCGGCCACGTAGGGATGTGTTCCGGTGGCGTGGGGGTCCGTCCCCGTCGCATGGGTGCTGTACTCCGACTGCGTCCACTGCGCGAGTTCCACCGAGTCCCAGGACATCGTGCCCGTGTCCGTGCCGACGCTGCCGCCGTACGCGTAGCCGTAGGCATACGCGTGCCCGGCATCGCCGTACGGATCCTCGCCGTACGCCCCGCCGCTTTCGTCCATCCGCTGCACGAGTCGTGCCCCCTGTCCTGGCCGACCGACGCGGTCGTCCTCATGGAAAGAGCGCACTCGGCCGGAAGTGTTACACCTCGGCCTCGCCGTACGCACCTGCTCGACCGCAAGGAACGAACCGGACGAAAGGTGAGCAATCATGACGATGGCTTGCCCAAAGCCCGCGTGCGGGAGAATGGCCGGCGTGGAGCAAGCGTGCCGTTCGCCCTCGGCGAGGCGGACACGCGGCGCCTGTGTCGGCCGCAGATTCCTGACCCGCGCCCTGTGCGCGCCTCAGGTCGGCAGCCACTTCACCACCGCGTCCCCGCACTCGGCCGTCTGTGCGTAGAACGCCCTCAACTCCTGGTGCGCCACCGCGAACGCATGCCACGTCTCGGGCTCCGCGGTCACGCCGCCGTAGCGCGGCAGCAGTTCGGCGCGGGCGAAATCCCACAGCGTGTCGAAGTCGGCCATCGCCAGGAACCTGGCCACCCGGCGGGCCTGGGCCGCCGTCAGCACCAGGAACGGCGACTTGTGCCGGTCGGCGCGGAACACCGGCCGACCACCGAGCACCACCTGGGTCTGGGGCCGGTCTTCGGCACGATGCGGGGGAGCTCCGGCGTAGATGCGTTCCTGGTCCAGATAACGCTTGTCCAGCTCCTCTTCACGGTGCCGACCGACCCGGCGTCGGACGGTCTCCGAGTCGTCCTCGAAGAGTCGTTCGAGCCAGGTCGTACTGTTGCGCAGTGCGGGAGGCGGCACCGCTCGCAGACGGAGGTACGTACTCATGCCAGTGGGAGCGCACGGGGACGCCGAAGCATTACGCGGCCCGACGGACCCCGTTCGGGCGAAGACACCTCGACCGGCGTGCGCGCGGGGGTGGGGCGGTACCGCGCCGGTTGCCGGGAATCCCCCCGGAACCGCGTAACGGATCGACCGCCGACCTCGCTCTCTTCGTATGTGACGACAGATCGGGAGACGAGACCCCATGCGGCGGCCAGGCCCGTGCGGTGGGCGGCGGACACGGTGGCGACGATGCGGGAGGGGGCACGGCTGCGCCTCGACTACTCGGCATCCAGCCTGTGGCGCGTCGACCGGATGATCGACGACCTGCGGCGGGAGGACACACCCTACGCCGCCGTGGAGAGCGTGCTGCGCGGCTTCGGGGCGTATGCGGGTGAGGTGATCGTCAGCCAAACGGGCGCCGAGTGGTGGGAGGCGGACCGCCACCACTGGATCCGCACGGCCGAGGGACGGCTGTGGGATCCCATCGACGAGGCCCGCCGCTGCTTCGCCGGACACGGCTCACTGCGGCTGCTGTGCCGCGACGCGACGGCGGGCACACCCGATCCCCGGGATCGGCGGCCGCGGTGAGGTCCGTGATCCGCGCCGGACCGCGCCCTCGGCGGCTGAGTGGCGGGCGACGGCGACGACGTGAAGGGGCGCCCAGGCGTTGTGACACTTCTGTGAGGACAGACGCTGGTCACCATGGGGCCGTCGATGCGACCAGAGCACGGCGGACGGCACGCACTCGCCATGAACCCGGTACGAACGAGGACAGTCTTGGGCCAGGTACGGCAACCCCGGCGTGTACAGGTGTACGACGGGGAATTGGGCGCGGCGGTCGCGCGGGCCCAGGACGGCGATGAGACGGCTTTCGCGTTCGCGTACCGGATCGTGCAGCCGGGCCTGCTCGGCTATCTGCGCGGCCTGGTCGGCGACGACGCGGAGGACGTGGCCTCCGACGCCTGGCTGGAGATCGCCCGTGACCTCGGCCGTTTCAAGGGGGACGGGGCCGGGTTCCGCGGCTGGACCTCGACCATCGCCCGGCACCGGGCGCTGGACCATCTGCGCCGCCAGCGCGTACGGCCCCGGGCAGGAGGGACCGAACAGGACGTACTGGACCTGCCCAGCCGGCACAGCACCCATGAAGAGGCCCTGGAGTCCCTGTCCACCGAGCGGGCGCTGGAACTGGTCCGCGGGCTGCCGCGGGACCAGGCCGAGGCCGTGCTCCTGCGGGTCGTCGTCGGCCTGGACGGTCCCGCCGCCGCACGCGTCCTCGGCAAGCGCCCGGGAGCGGTGCGCACTGCCGCCCACCGGGGCCTGAAACGCCTCGCCCACCAGCTGGGCGTCGCCGGTGAATCGGACAAGGGTGTGACGAATGAGGCGTCCCCAACGCTGGGGGAGTCGAAATGAACGACGCCGGCGACAGTGACCGACTGACAGGCATCGGGCTCGGAACGCCGGACGAATCGAACCGGTCGAACAGGAACGGAAGCGGACATGGGTGAACGGCTGGGCGGCGACGGAGTTCCTGGCCGTCGACGTGTGCGCCCTGGCGGCGCCGCGTCCGACCCGTGGGAGGCGCGTGACGCCGCCACGCTGGAAACGGAGCTGGGCGCCGTCCTGCTCGGAGGCCAGCTCGACCCGGAGGCCGAGCGGCGGGCCGTGACCGCCTTCCGGGCCGCCCATGACGCAGGCGCGCACCGGGCGCGCACCCGGCGCCGGGACGACTGGCGGCTGCCCGCGGAGCGGCGTGCCGGGCGTCCTGTGAAAATGACGCTCGGCGTGGTGTTCGCCAGCCTCACGCTGGGTGGAGTCGCGGTCGCGGCCATCGGTTCAGTCGGCTCGTCCACGGACGGTGACGGTGCCGGGCGGGGGACCGCGCACCCGTCGGCGGTCGCCCCGGACCAGCCGGGCGGTGAGGCCTCGTCGATGTCCTCCGGCGTCCCCGGACCGACGGACGGCCCGGCCACCGCCCAGGACACCGAAGCCCACTGCCGCGCCTACGAGCAGGTCAAGGATCGCGGCAAAGCACTCGACGCGCGGGCCTGGCAGCGGCTCGTCACGGCCGCCGGCGGGAAGGACAAGGTCGCCGCGTACTGCTCCGAGCAGCTGGCGCGGGCGACGGCCGCGCCGAGCAGGACCGCCGGCAACGGCAAGGCGGGGAGCGCCGGCGCCTCCAGCAACGGCACCTCCGGCGGCACGGGCAACGCGGCCGGAAACGGCCAGGCAAACGGCAAGAAGGGTGGCGGAAAGCACAAGTAGCCCCCGCCGTGCCCAATCCGTGCCCGTAGGGGCGGACAACCACGGTTACCAGCGGTGCGATCAGGTCTGCGCAACGGCGTCGGCACAGCGTATACACGCTGGTCTGCCGCCTAGCAGCCGGCAAGCGCCGTCGCCTCCCAAGCTGAGAGTGCGAGTTCGATTCTCGTCACCCGCTCCATGATGAAGCCCCAGGTCGGTGACCTGGGGTTTGTTTGTTGTCCAGTTCAATTTCGATCGCGACACAGCCGCCGTCCGGCCGCACCGGGCCTCCCGCCTTCACCGGGGGCCCGGTGAGTCCGGGACCCAAGAGGGGAGTACGCCCAGGTCAGAGACTCGGTGGCTGTTGGTCATGCTTACGCGGTCCATCGGACTCGGACGGGAGAAGAACCCTCGGCCGTGCGTTCCTTGACGGATGTGGCGAACGGGGCGGACTCGGCGCCGGACCAGTCCGACGGGGCGGCGGAAAAAGAGGTGCGGCCGACCAGGGAGTCCCTCGCGGGCCGGGCCATCGCCTCCGGTCTTCGGCTGTCCGAGGAATTGTGCTCATCAGTTCGGGTGACTATCTGCGGCGCCTTCGCCCCTCGTACGCATGCCGCGCATGAACTGAGCCCTGGAACACGGTGAGGGCAGGCAGCCGGTCATCGGGACCGGCTGCCTGCCCTCACACGGCGCCCGGCTGGCGCCGGAAGAGAAGGGACACCGGATGCGCGTACTGCGCGCCTTCGCGGGGAGCGCCCTCGCATCGCTCCTCCTGCTGATCGGCATCTCACCGGCAACGGCCCAAGCCGGTCATCCCCGTGCGGGGAACGCCGCATACTGCCCGACCACGCACCACAACCGCGGGTCCAACACCGCACCGCAAACGGCATACCAGCGCTACTACCTCGACGATTGGCGGCTGGGACCGAGATACCTCCCCCAGAGGGGCGCCCTCGGCAGCATGCTGCGGGGCTATCACCGTACGGACCACACCTCCGCGTACTGGTTCCTCGGGTGCTACTGGCAGACGGATCCCCAGACGGGGAAGTCGGGCTGGTGGTATCCCGACCACAACGGCTTCATGCTGAGGAACGGCAAGCCGGTCGAGCATTCCGTGACGCTCCGCCAGGGCCAGTTGGTCGACCTCTTCGGCAGCGGTTTCGGCAACTTCCTCGCCCCCGCGGGCACGCCGTACGCCAAGCGCGCGATTCCGCCGAGCAATCTCGACACCTACGTCAAGGACTATCCGTACAGCTACCACCTCTACCGGGTCCTCAAGCCGTTCACCGTCGAGGCCGGCCCGATCAGGCCCTGGTTCGGCCAGCCCGGCCTGGGTCTCCAGTACCTGACGAAACCGTCGGTCACGGACCTCGTCACGACGAAGTACCTGGACGCGTTGCCGGTAGCCTGACCTCACAACGCCCGGGGTGGCCTCGGATTCACACGTCAGGGGCCACCTTGAACCGGGCGACGGGACGAACCTGATGGACAGCGCGGAACTCGTCGAAAGGCTTCGCGAGGCGGACGTGCCCGAGGCGTTCTACGAGATCGCCGGTGTGCACGACGTGCCCGTCCAACCTGACGCCTACTACTTCCTGCGCCGTGCGGCGGATGCCTGGACCGTCGGCTTGCGTCAACGCTCCCAGGACAGTGTCGTGCGGCGCTTCGGCACCGAAGCCGAAGCCTGCGAGTACCTCTACGACACGCTCACGCGGGTGCCCCCTCCCCCTTCAGGGCCCGCGGAGCCCCTGGACAAGCTCCTCGCGAACGCCGAGGAGATCCAGCGACAGGCATGGGAAGACTTCGACGGTCGCCGTGGGGCGGCTGACGACGGTTGACCACAGGGCATCCATCGCGCACTGGGCTTCCCAGGCCGAGAGCGCGAGTTCGGTTCTCGTCACCCGCTCCTCCTCTTCTTGCAGCCCCAGGCCAGTCGCCTGGGGCTTTTGCATGGCCGGGCCACTTTCGGATAGCCAGGTCTCGTTATGAGAGTTCACTTGCATAAAGAGAGCCGACCTCCTAGATTCATGAGAGTCAGCTCTCACCACGCGATGGCAAGGACCTCACCATGACCACCCCCACCTCCACCCCCGTCTCCCGCACCGTCGACCTGTCCGGCGGACTGTCCGTCACCATCCAGGAGTACGGCGAGAACACCGAGGGCACCGGCGTGCTGATGCTGCACGGCGGTGCCGGCCCGCGCACGGTGGCCGGGATCTCCTCCGCACTGTCCGAGCACGTGTACGTCGTCACGCCGACCCACCCCGGCTTCGACGGCACTCCCCGCCCGGAGCGGTTCGACACCGTCGCCGACCTGGCCGTCGCGTACCTGGATCTGCTCGACACCCTGGACCTGAAGGGCGTCATGGTGGTCGGCAACTCCATCGGCGGCTGGATCGCCGCCGAGATGGCCCTGCGCGACAACCACGGCCGGATCGGCGCGCTGACCCTGCTGAACGCGGTGGGCATCCACGCCCACATGAAGGAGAACCGGGTCGTCGACCCGCGCACCCTGGCCCCGGCCGACGTGAGCCAACTGTCCTTCGCCAACGCGCAGTTCCGCCCCGACTTCGCCTCGTTCAGCGATGCGCAGCGGGCCGCGGCCGCCGCCAACCAGAAGACCCTCGCCGTGTACGGGGGCGAGGGGTTCACGTACGACCCGAAGCTGCGCGGCCGACTGCACCGGGTGACCGTGCCGGTGCTGGTCGTCTGGGGCGAGGAGGACGGCATAGCGCCCCTGAAGTACGGGCGCGGCTACGCCGACTCGTTCCCCGACGGCCACTTCGCCCCGATCCCCGATGCCGGGCACTTCCCGCAGATCGAGCAGATGGGACGCACTCTCGGAGCAATCGGGGACTTCGTCAGCACGATCGTCAAGCCCGACGCGTCGGCCTGACCGCGTCGTACCCCTGCCCGTTCCGTTCCGCCCCGCTCGCCGTGATGCAACGTACGCACGGTCACCCCGGCGAGCGAGGAGACCTGACCCGCGGAGCAGCCCACGCATCTGCCCTTTCGTCCGACCTCAGCCTCAAGCCTGACGTAAGGGGAGGGTCAACCGGCTCGCGTCCGAGGGGTGCGCGTGGTGCCGGATCCCGTTTGCCGGGGGAGGAGCGCCGCCGCGGCCAGGCCGCCGAGGCCGAAGACCGCCAGGGTGATCATCGCGGCGGCGTAGGCGCCCTTGGTGAGGCCGGCGACGAGGATGGTGCCGGCGATGGCCGTGCCGAAGGACGAGCCGAGATTCGACACGCTTCGGGACAGGCCCGAGATCTCTCCCTGCTGTTCTTCGGGGAAACTCGACTGTACGACGTTGACGGACGGGGTCAGCATGACGCCCAGTCCGAGTCCGATGAGGAGGAGACCGGGGACGAAGGCCCAGGCGGTGGAGAAACTCCCGGCCAGGGCGACCAGCGCGACCACGCCGACGACGGAGACGGCGAAACCGGTCATGACGAGGGTGCGTTGAGAGTGCCGGCCGGCCAGGCGCTCGGCGGACAGGGACGTGACCAGCAGGCCCAGTGTGGCCGCCGTGAAAATGACTCCGGTCTGGATGGCGTCGTAGCCGCGTACCACTTGCAGATAGGCCGCCACCGTGAACGACGTCCCCATGAGCAGCAGCCACTGGATGTTCTGGGTGACGAGTCCGAGGTTGGAGGTGCGGTTGTGGAAGAGGCGGAGGGACAGCAGCGGTTCCCGGCCGGATGCTTCCCTGGCGCGCACCGAGTGGAAGAACCACCAGAGCACGAGTGCGCCCAGGACCAGCAGGGCGACCATGAGCCAGATGTTGTTGTCCGCGGCCAGGATGCCCATGACGACGAGGACGAGGCCGACGGCTGAGAGCACCGCCCCGACGATGTCGAAGGAACGGGTGGGATCCGGGGGCAGCGGGTCCTCGATGCGACGGCTGAGCACGACGATCACCGCGATCACCAGGGCCTGGAACACGAAGGCCGCGCGCCAGCTGATCGCGGTGGTGATGAGTCCGCCGATCAGTGGCCCCGCGGCGGCCCCGACACCGCCCAGCGCCATGACTACGCCGAACGCGCGGGCGCGCGAGGTGACGTCCGGGTAGAGGAGGGTCGTGAGGATGTAGACGGGCGGGATGAGCAGCGCGGTGCCGATGCCTTCGAGGATCGAGTTGCCGAGAATCAGAACGCCGAGTGCCGGGGCGGCCGCGCTCAGCAGGGCACCGATCGCGTAGACGACGAGGCCGGTCAGGAAACAGCGCTTGCGGCCGTAGCGGTCGGTCAGCTTGCCGCCGGGGATCATCAGCGCCGCCATCACCAACAGGAAGATCGTGATCGCCACCTGGACGCCTTGGACGGTGGTGTCCAGGTCCTCGCTGATGTCGTTGATCATCACGTTCATGTTGGAGCCGGCGAAGCTGCAGATGAACTGGGCGAGGGCGAGGGCGGCAAGCACATGTCTGTGTCCTGTCGGCTGTGCGGGCCCGGTCGTCTCAACCACCTGTACCGCCCCCGCCCGCGTCCTCGTCGGGCGCCGTGAGGCCATGGGTCGCCGGATGCCCGTGGTCGCCGTATCGCGGTCCGGTCTCCGCCTTCTCCAGCTCTTCGTCGAGCGCCATGGCCGCGGTGACCAGGGCGAGGTGGGTGAATGCCTGGGGGAAGTTCCCGAGTTGCTCGCCCGAGGGGCCGATCTCCTCGGCGAAGAGGCCGACGTGGTTGGCGTAGGTGAGCATCTTGTCGAAGGCGTGGCGGGCCTGGAGGAGCCTGCCGCTGCGGGCGAGCGCCTCCACATAGAAGAAGCTGCACAGGTTGAAGGTGCCCTCCGAGCCGCGCAGGCCGTCGGGGGATGCCTTCGGGTCGTACCGGTAGACGAGGCTGTCACTCACGAGTTCCTCGTCCATGGCGTCCAGGGTGCTGATCCAGTCCGGATCGTGGGGCGAGACGAAGCCGACCTTCGGCATGAGCAGGAGTGAGGCGTCCAGGACATCGGTGTCGTAGTGCTGCACGAATGCCCCCCGCTTGTCGTGCCAGCCGCGTTCGACGATCTGGCGGAAGACCGTGTCCCGCGCACCTGTCCAGCGAGCGACGTCGGCCGGGCGGGAGAAGTCGGTGGCCGCGCGGACGCCGCGGTCGAACGCCACCCATGTCATCAGCCGGCTGTAGGTGAAGTTCTGACGGCCGCCACGGGTCTCCCAAATGCCTTCGTCCGGCTGGTCCCAGTTGTCGGCGAGCCAGTCCAGGACGTCGCTCAGCGCCTTCCATCCGCGGATCGCACCGATGTCACCGCCCACGATCAGTGCGTCCAAGGCCTCACCGTAGATGTCGAGTTGCAACTGGTCGGCCGCCGCGTTGCCCGCCCGCACCGGACGGGACCCCTGGTAGCCCTCCAGGTGGTCGAGGGCCTCTTCGGTCAGGTGGGGGTCTCCGTCGACGCGGTACATGATCTGCAGGGGGTCCGCCGAGGTGCCGCCTCCGGACTCGATGCGCTCGCGCAGCCAGCGGCGGAAGGCGTGCGCCTCCTCCTGGAAGCCCAGGTCCATCAACGCCCTGACGGACAGCGCCGCGTCACGGATCCACGTGTAGCGGTAGTCCCAGTTGCGCTCACCGCCGATCTGCTCGGGCAGTCCCATGGTGGCAGCGGCGATGGGTGCCCCGGTGGGGGCGTACGTGAGCAGCTTGAGCGTGATCGCCGAGCGGTTCACGATGTCCTGCCAGCGGCCTCGGTAGGCGCAGGAACGCAGCCACGACAGCCAGAAGGCGCGGCACGTCTCGAATGCGTCGGCGACTGCTTCCAGGGAGGGGCGCTGCGGGGCGGGATCGCCGCTTGCCGTGCTGGTCAGCACCACCGCGGCCGTCTGGCCGGCGGACAGGGTGAAGCGGGCGGTGATGTCGTCGCCGTCCGCGCGGAGCGCGACGCCGGTGGTGGACTGCAGATGAAGGTCCCTCCCCGGGCCGTGGAACAGCGCAGAGTGATCGTCGTTCTGCGAGAGCGTGTGCGAGGCACGGCCGTAGTCGAAACGCGGGCGACAGGTGAGGGCGAAGGGCAGGCTGCCCCGGACGACCCGTGCGACCCTCACCAGACAGTGCGCGTCCGTCGGCTCCGAGGAGTCGACGGGCACCATGAAGTCGGCCACTTCACCGACTCCGCCGGGTGCCATGAACCGGGTGACCAGGATCGCTGTGTCGGAAAGGTACAGCTGGCGGACCGTCATGCCGTCGCCGTCCGGGTCCGGGGACTGCGCGGCGAGACGGCAATGCCCTCCGCGTTCGCTGTCCAGGAGTGAGGCGAAGAGGCTGGGCGAGTCGAAGCGGGGTGTGCACCACCAGTCGATGGTTCCGCCGGACGACACCAGGGCGACGGTCTGGAGATCGCCGACCATGCCGTGTTCCGCGATGGGCGGGTACCGGTTCACAAGACCTCCCTGCTCGGTCCGACGCACTCCCGCAACTCGGGCAGGCACACGTCAGCGACCCGTCCACGCCAAGCGTTCGGCAGTGCTGTGGCCTTCGCCTCACCCGCGGCGGGTGAACCCGGAACCGGGCGCACGAGGTGTACTCGGCCTCAGGGGGCGATCTTGTCCGGGCGAGCAGACAATGAGCGCGAGGGAATCCGGAACTTGGTGCCCGCCAGGGAATCCGGAACATGGTGGCGCGGCTGAGGGCCGCCTGCCCCTCGGTCGAACGCCGGTCCCGGAAAAGGACTGATAGGTGATGTCGGACGAGAGAGCCGAACGCATCGCGGATTTCATCGGGCCACTACGGGTGGAACCGGGGTCGAAGGTGCGCCTGGACCGGGACTTCGATCCTCGCTACAAGGGCGGTATCAAGAAGCGGGACGGGATCGAGCTGCTGCGGACCGGGGTGTCGTTGCTCGCCGAGTACCAGGAGCGGTTGGCCGCCCAGGACACGTACGGCGTGCTGCTCTGTCTCCAGGCACTCGACGCCGGAGGCAAGGACGGGACGATCCGCCACGTGATGAGCGGAGTCAATCCCCAGGGCGTACGGGTCAGCAGCTTCAAGGTGCCCTCCACCGAGGAACTCGACCACGACTACCTGTGGCGTTACGCCCGGCGGCTGCCCACGCGCGGTGAGATCGCCATCTTCAATCGCTCGCACTACGAGGAGGTTCTCGTCGTACGAGTCCACCCCGAGACCCTTCTCCGGCAGAAGCTGCCGGAGAACGCACGTGGGCCGGGCCTGTGGGACCGGCGCTACCGGGAGATCAACCACTGGGAGCGCTATCTCACGGACAACGGGTTCAAAGTGGTGAAGATCTTCCTGAATCTGTCCAAGGAGGAGCAGCGCACCCGCTTCCTGAAGCGGATCGACCTGCCGGAGAAGAACTGGAAGTTCTCCGCGGCCGACGTCCGGGAGCGGCGCCGGTGGGACGACTACCAGGACGCGTTCTCCGAGATGCTCTCGGCCACGAGCACGAAGTGGGCGCCGTGGTACGTCGTGCCGGCGGACCGGAAGTGGTTCGCGCGGATCTGCGCGGCGGCGGTCCTCGCGCACGCCCTGATGGACATCGATCCTCAGTACCCCGACGTGGGGGAAGCGGCGCGGAAGGATCTGCTCGCCACCAAACGGGAGCTTGAGCAGGAAGCCCCCGCCGGAGCCCCGGCCGATCCGTACGCCTCCCGTCATCCGTCGGCCTCGCGAACCTCTGGCCGGAGAGACAGGCCGACGAAGAAGAAGCGCGGCTAGGGCCTGTCCGGAGCGGCGGGCGACCGGCCCGGACGCATCCGTGGCCACGGATCGGAGGCAGAACGATGACGGTGCGGTCGGATTCCGTGGGAGAACAGCCTCGGGCTTCGAAGGACGGCTGGTGCACGCGCGCTCCCGAGGAGGTCGTAGCCGCGTTCGGCGTCGATCCGGCGGTCGGCCTCTCCGCGGCGCGGGCCGCTCAGCTCCTGACCGCGCACGGCCCGAACTCGCTGCCCGAGGAGAAGCGAACTCCGGCCTGGCGCCGGTTCATCAAGCAGTACCGCAGTTACATGCAGATCGTCCTCGTGGCCGCGGCGATCGTCTCGCTGCTCATCAAGGAGTGGACCACCGGGATCCTGCTGATCGTCCTGACCCTGCTGAACGCGGTCGTGGGCCTGCGTCAGGAGGGCAAGGCCGAGAGCGCGATGAACGCGCTGCAGTCGATGATGAAGGCGACGGCGCGGGTGCGCAGGGACGGGACGGAGGCCGAGATCCCCGCCGAACAGCTGGTCGTCGGCGACATCGTGCTCATCGCCGCCGGGGACCAGGTGGCGGCGGACGGACGCATCATCGAGGCCAGTGCCCTGCAGATCGACGAGTCGGCGCTCACCGGCGAGAGCGTTCCCGCCTCGAAGGACGCCCGCACGCTGCCGGGCGCCCGGCCGGCACCCGGCGACCAGACGAACATGGCGTTCATGAACACCCCGGTCACTCACGGCAGCGGCGTATTCGTCGTGACCGCGACCGGCGTCGGAACCGAAGTCGGCAAGATCTCCGGGATGCTGTCGGCCACCGAGACGGAGGTACCGCCGCTCACCAAGGAACTCGACACCCTGACGCTGTGGATCACGGGAGCGGCGGGCCTGACCATGATCGTGATGTTCGCCCTCGGGCGGCAACGCGACCAGGCCTGGGACGTCCTGTTCGTCAGCGCGGTCTCGCTGGCCATCGCCGCCATCCCCGAGGCCCTGCCGACCGTGACCCAGGCGATCCTGTCCGTCGGCAGCCTCAACCTGGCGAAGTGGAACGCGATCGTCAAGGAGCTGCCGTCGGTCGAGACCCTGGCGTTCACGTCGGCGATCAACTCGGACAAGACCGGCACCCTGACGATGAACCAGATGACCGCCGTCGAGGTCGTGAGTCCCACCGACCGGTACACCGTCTCGGGCACGGGCTACGGACTCGACGGGAAGATCCACCATGCGGCAGGTTCCTCCACGGGCATCGAGGACGCGATCCTGCCGTACGTGGTGGCCAGCGACGCGAAGCTGGTGGACGGCAAGGTGGTGGGCGATCCCACCGAGGGCGCGCTGCTGGTGCTCGCGCACAAGGCCGGGCTGGACATCGACGCCACCCGGGAGAGCCTTCCCCGGCTCGCCACACTGCCGTTCGACCCGGGCTACAAGCTGATGGCCACCTTCAACTCAGCGGTCGACGCCGCCGGGCGGCAGGTCGTCCGATGCTTCGTCAAAGGCGCGGTCCCGGCGGTGGTGGCGCGGGCCGCCACCGCGCTCGCGGCGGGCGAGACCATCCCGTGGGACGCCGAACTGGTCGCGCGTGCCGAGGCACAGACCGAGCGGATGGGCGGCGAGGGGCGCCGGGTGATGGCCGCGGCCACCCGTGACCTGGACCCGGCCGACTTCGATCCGGACGGGGACCTGCTCGCGTACGTCACCGAGCTGCGGATGACCAGTCTCGTCGGCATGGTCGATCCGCCCCGCGAGGACGCCAAGACCGCCGTGGCCGGCGCCCAGGCCGGGCACATCCGGGTCCGTATGGTGACCGGTGACGACGTCACCACCGGTGCGGCGATCGCCCGGCAGCTCGGCATCCCCGGCGAGGCGGTCCTCGGCGCCGATTTCGCCGCCATGAGCGAGGACGAGCAACTCGCCCGTATCGACGGCATCGGTGTGGTGGGGCGCGTCGCGCCGGAGCACAAGGTGCTGCTCGCCGACACGCTCAAGAAGAAGGGCGAGGTCGTGGCGATGACCGGTGACGGCGTGAACGACGCGCCCGCCATCAAGGCCGCCGACATCGGTATCGCCATGGGCAGCGGGACGGACGTGGCGAAGAACGCCGGACGCATGATCCTCTCCGACGACAAGTTCGCCACCATCGTCTACGCCGTGGAGCAGGGCCGGAGAATCTACGACAACCTCACCAAGTACATCCGGTTCGTTCTTCTCCTGCTGGTCACCTTCGTGCTGACCTTTCTCGGGGCCACCGTCTTCAACATCGCCGCCGGTGAGCCCTTCACCCCGCCCCAGGTGCTGTGGATCCACTTCGTGGTCAACGCCTCCTTCGGCTTCGCGCTGGGCTTCGACCGGGAGAGTCCCGGGCTCATGCGACGCAGGCCGCGTCCGCGAGGGGAGTCGGTGCTCACCCGGCCCGTACTGGTCACGGTCGGAACCGGCGGGCTGGCGATCACCGTCGTCCTGCTCGGACTGATCAAGCTCGGTCAGGCCCACTTCGACAGCGTCGAGACCGGTCGGTCGATCGCGTTCACCGCCTTCGCCCTCTGTCTGATCGTGGCCGCGTTCGAGTGCCGCAGCGAGACGGATTCGGTGCTGACGACGTCCACCTTCGACAGCAGGCAGATGAACTGGGTGGCACTGGCCCAGTTCGTGCTCGCGGTGCTCGTGACCCAGATGGACGGCTTCCGCCGCATCCTCGGGACGACCCAGATCAACGCGCGGCAGTTCGGCTGGGCGCTGCTGGCCGCCGTCGCGCTCCTGCTCCTGTGGGAACTGGGCAAGCTCCTGGCCCGCCGGTCGAGAGGCACCTGAAGCGTCGACACGGAGTTGGGGTGCTCCGAGTCGGATGGAGCCGCGTGGCCGCAACACAGGTGTGCAAACTGCCTGTTCGGGGGCCTGATGGCATGATCAGGACATGATTGGTGAACCTGCTCGGCCCGGAGCCAAGAAGTACGTCCTGTTTGACGTCGATGGCACGTTGATCGATGCCGTGGACAACCAGCGCCGGGTTTGGGGGGTGTGGGCGCAGCGATACGGACTCGACCCCGTCGAGGTCTACCAAGTGGCGTTGCGGACAAGACCGTTGGAGACCTTCGCGCAGGTCGTTCCGGACCGTGACCCGCAGGAGTGCCTGGCCGCACTGCATGAACTCGAGGACGAGGACGTCCGGTCCGGCACGTATGCGGCCTTCGACGGTGCGTCCGAGCTGCTGGAGGCTCTGCCGGCGGAGGCTTGGGCACTGGTGACGTCGAATTACGAGCACCGGGTGCGCGGCCGTTTCGCCCGGACCGGCTTGCCGGTCCCGGGCCTCATCGTCGATGCCGCCTCCGTCGAGGAGGGCAAACCCTCGCCCGTCCCTTATCTACTGGCCGCCGAGCGGCTCGGTGCCGAGCCGCAGGACTGTCTGGTCATCGAGGACGCACCCTCCGGTGTGCAGTCCGGGCTGCGTGCCGGGATGACGGTGTGGGGGGTCAACGCACCCGTTGCGGTGGACGGCGTGCACCGCCACTTCAGGAGCCTGCGCGAAGCGATCAACGACATCCTCGCCGTCACTTCCGGAACCCGTCCTCACGAGCCGAGGGGATCAGCGGCAGCGGGATGATCTCGCTGTAGCCGGCGTGATCACGGCGTCGGAGTCGTCTTGGCCAGCCCTGTTCACCGGGTTGAGCCTGGGGGGCCTGGGAGTGGGCCTGGGGGTGGCCCGGCTGTACGAAGGCCGCATCGAGGCGCGCAGAGCGCTCGTGCGCTTCGAGCCGTTGATCCTCTTGCGCGGATGAGCGTCGGCCCGCTATCCCAGTTCCGGGGGTGCGCTTTGATGGGAACGGGTGGGTGGCGGGAGAACCGACTCCTGCTGATCGTGGCTGGGACGCCTGGAGGAGGCGGAGGCGGAACACCGCGCTGTCCTGGACATCCGCACTCGCGTACTGGGTCCCGAACACCCGGACACCCTGACGAGCCGCAACGACCTCGCCGACGTATCGGCCCAGTTGAGACACCCCGGAGACACGTCATGACCTGTTCGAACCCGCGGGCATGGCTCGCCGGATGCGCCGTGGCGGCGTCAGTGGTCCTGCTCGCCTCGTGCACATCCGGCAGCGGTGACGGCAAGGCTTCCAAAGATCTCTCGTCGTCTGCTGCGAGTGGATCGCAGGCGGTAACAGAGCCGTCCCAGAAGAAGCTCACCGAGCAGGCTCAGGCGGCCCTGACCGCCGTCCAGAGCGGGAAGACGGTCGAGGCCGGAGCGGAGCGGGTGACCGACGGCATCCACACCGAGCCGAGCCTGAGCGAGGGCAGGACATACAGGCTCATCCTGGTGTGCGTCGGCAACGGCAATGCGCGGTTGACCTTCACACCGGCGAGCACCGGCACAGAGACCGAGGTGCCGTGCGACCAGTCAGTGGTCCAGCGGCGGATCACCGTGCACAAGCCGGTACGCATTGATGTCGACGGCACCAAGGGGTCGACCGGCGTGATCGCCTGGCGGATCGCCATCATCTGATCCCGGCCGTGCCAGAGCCGGGCGGTCTTCTCACCCCGGCGCTGGGCGAAGACGAGTTCCTCTCCGAACTCGTTCACGAAGTAGCCGACGTAGTCCTTGTCGGTGACCTCGCCACCACACAGGCGGGCCAGGAGCGGTTCGATCGCGGACCGGCGGAGGCATCAGAGGCCGACTCCAGCAGCCAAAACCCTGCACGTTTCAAGGGCGACGCCACTTCTGGCGATCCGGCCTTTCCCGGCGGGAAGACGGCCACTGGTCGAGTGTCTCGTCCGGCGCGAGCCGGGACAGCGCCTCCGTCAGGCGCTCGCAGGCCCCTTCGATCTCCCGGAGGGTGCGGTTCTGCTCGGTGATGGCCGCCGAGAGCAGAAGGGCCGTCAGTGACACGGTGCCGTTGAAGGCCTGCAGGATGACCATCTTGGCGAGGAGATCGCGACCGGAGAACGGACCCGCCCCGGCGGCACCCGCGTCGATCGCGATCACGGAAGCGATCAGCGCACAGGGCGCGGCGCCCACCAGCTGGAAGCGGAAGGCAGCCCAGATCAGGAAGGGGACGACGAGAAAGAGAAGGTCGACCGAGCTGTGAGTGGCCACCACGCTGACCGCGACCGTGCCGCCCAGCAGGGCCATCGCCTCGACCCAGCGCAGGACAGGTATGCCGTGTGGCCATCGGACGGTGCGCACGGCCAGCAGCAGCGGCGCGATGACCAGGACCCCCATCGCGTCGCCCGTCCACCACACCGACCAGGTCGGCCAGAAATCATGGGCCGCCAGCGCGCCGGAGGCCACCAGGACTCCGCTACCGAGCGTCGCGCTGATCAGCATCCCGCCCAAGGCCCCGAGGAAGACCAGAGCCAGAGCGTCCTGCAGCCGGTCGAGTGCGGCATGGAATCCCACACGCCGCAGGAGGAGGTAGGCGCAGACCGGGGCGAGCGTGTTGCCCACCGCGATGGCGAGCACGGGGAGGATCGACGGCCCGAGCATCACGTTCACCACGAACGCCCCGAGAGCGATTCCTGGCCACATGCGAAGGCCCCAGAGCAGCAGGACGACGACAGCGACGCCGGTGGGCGGCCACAGCGGCGTGACCTGCCCTCTCACGAGTTGCTGCTGCAACCCGATCTTGGCACTGACGTAGTAGGCGGCTGCGACGGCGGCCAGCTGCAGGCCCTTGACGGTGTACCGCCGGAGCCGCTCGTCGCGCGCCGCATCGCTCATGCTCGCCCACCCCGGTGGTCACAGCGGGCGAGGCGTACCCCGCCGGGGTCGCAGATGCCTCGCATGCCGCTCATGTTTCGCCCTGCCGCTGTTCCTGGAGGCCTCCGTAACGAAGGACAAGGACCGCGGCGTCGTCACTGTGGCCGGTGAGATCCGCCACCTTGATCACCTGTGCGGCCAGCTCTTCGGGGTCGGTGCGACAGGCTCCGACGAGCAGGTCGGCCACCTGCTCGAGCCCTTCCTCGATCGGATAGCTGGGACCTTCCACCACACCGTCGGTGAGCAGCACGAACGCGCCCACGCCAGTGAGCGGTCGGCGGGTCGACCGGTAGCTCTCGCCGGCTTGGATGCCCAGCGGCAGACCGCCGTCGTTCAGGACGATGTCGCAGCAGCCGTCGGCCGTGGCCCAGACGGCGGGGACGTGCCCGGCGCGGGCCTCGACGAGCTCGCTCGTGGCCGGGTCGAAGCGCAGGAACGAACAGGTCACGAAGAGCCCGCAGTCCATGGCGACGAGCAGATCGTTGGTGCGCCGGAGCACCTCCGCCGGGTCCGTGGTGGCGGTGGCGACGGCGCGCAGGCAGGTGCGCACCTGCCCCATGAGAGCCGCGGCCTCGACATCGTGGCCCTGTACGTCTCCGATCACGAATCCCACCGAGCCGTCCGGCATGAGGAAGCCGTCGTACCAGTCGCCGCCGATGTCCAGCCCGGCCCGCGCCGGTGCGTACCGTCCCGCCACCTGCAGGTATGGCAGGACCGGCAGCTCGGCGGCGAGGACCTGGCGCTGCAGCGCGGCAGCGAGTTCCACGCGGGCCTGCTGGACCTTGATCAGGTCCAGTATCCGGCCGGTGAGATCACCAAGCGTGTTCAGCAGCTCTGCGGTCCCACTGGACGAATCGGTGCGGCGGCGAGGCATGGCATCACATTTCGGGTTTTTTCGCATTTACGCCGTAGGTCACGAGTTCACGGTACCCCTGTTACAGGCGGCTCATCCTGCTGGCGCACACGGCGCCGTCACTGCTACGACCAGCGAAAACAGAACCCGAGGGCCTCCGTGCCGCGGGACCGGCGCCTGCGCCGCGAGTGGCGCCGCCTCCGGTGATGCATCACCGGAGGCGACCGGCCACACGGCCCTTCGCCGGTCGCACGGGGTCAGTTCGTGGCCGGGACCACGGTGCCGAAGGAGGCGGCGGCGATCTGCTGTACGTAGCGCATCTCGGTGCCGTTGAGGTTGGTCGGGTTGACCGAGTAGACGACCTTGCGGGAGAGGTCGCGGGTGGCGAACACGCCGCTGGTCCAGCCGGGGCGGGAGCCGGTCTTGCCCCAGACCACGACGCCGTTGGAGGCCTTCACCCGCATGATGCCCATGGTCATGCAGGCACGGCCTGCGTCGGCCTCGGTGCGGCACTGGCTGCTGTGGAAGCTGGGGACGTCGGGGACGGTGAAGAGCTCGGCCTGCTGGGCCGGCGGGAGGAAACGGCCGCGGAAGAGAGCGGTCATGAAACGGTCGAGGTCGGCGGGGGTGGAGATCATGCCGCCCTCGGCCCAGGGCCAGGGGCTCTGTTCGGTGACGTCCACCGGGTGCGTGGTGCCGTCCGAGGACGTGACCGTCAGATAGCCGTGGGAGTGCGGGCCGGGCAGGCGCGGGTCGTCGGCGTCGGGGACGTAGGTGTCGTGCAGTCCGAGCGGCCGGGTGATCCGGGATCGCACCTCGTGGGCGAAGGTGTGCCCGGTGATCTTCTCGACCAGCAGGCCGGCGACGTAGTAGTTCATCCCGTTGTACTGCTGCGCGGTGCCCGGCGCGAACTCCATCGGCCGGCCTGCCATCAGGTCGACCACCTGCTGCGGGGTGAAGCTCTTGAGGCGGTTGGCGGCGAACCATTCGGGGCTGCCGTCGCCGAAGTCCGGGCTCGCGGCGCCGCGCGGCAGGCCGCTGGTGTGGTTGAGCAGCCGACCGACCTCGACGGGCGGCAGGTCGGCGGGCAGGACGCCCGGAAGGTACTGCTGGACGGGCTTGTCCAGGTCGATCCGGTGCTCGGCGGCGAGCTGGAGGACGATGGTGGCGGTGAAGACCTTGGAGATGCTGCCGATCCGGATGTGCGCGTCGGTCGGGACGCCCTGACCGGTCTCCAGGTCGCCCACGCCCGAGGTGCCCGACCAGTGGCCCGCGCTGCCGGTGATCCGCAGCAGCGCGCCGGTGACGTCCGCGTTCGGCAGGCCACCGATGGCCGCCCGGAGCTCGGCCGGGTCGAGCCCTGGCAGCGGCGCGGCGGCGGTGGCGGTGGCGGGCTCCGGTGCCGGGGTGACGGCCGAAGCGGGAGCGGCCATCCCCGCGGCCAGGGCGACCAGCACGGCGCCGGACGCGGCCACGGTGGTCCAACGGGTACGAGCGGCAGAGGAGTTCACAGTGAGGCTCTCCGGAGTGGTAGCGGTCGGACCGGCGGTCGAACGGCCCGCCCACGAGTCTCTTGCGCCCGCCGGCCCAGCTCATCAGGGAACATCCCTGAGCAAACCCTGACCGCACCCCGACAACTGACTGCGGGTCAGGTCAGCGCGAAGTGGCCCAGGTGGTTGGTGGCGAAGTGCAGTTCCCGGCCCTCGGGGGTACGGGGCGGCAAAGGCCCCATCGCCCCGGCGTTGTCGACGAGAATGTGCAGCGAGCTCTCCATCCGGCGACGAACGCCGCGGCCGACGCCCAGGACCACCGCGCGGGACGCGGCGGGCAACGAGTCCGCTCCCTCGGCCGCGGGCACCACCGGCACCCCCGACACCACCCCGCCGGCCGCCGTCACGGGCCTGACGGGGGGCGGCGGCAGCTGGGGCAGCCTCCTCACCCGGAACGCCTCCGCCTCCCCCGACGTCGCGCCCCGCACGACGACGGCAATGCGGTGTCCTTCGCCCTCCCGGACGGGAGCAGCGAGAGGTACGTCTACGGGTACCGCCTCTACCGCAGCGCGGGCCCCCGCACCGGCTGGACGGGCGTGGCGTTCACGCAGGCGTACGCCAGGGGCATCGTCGACACCCTGAACTTCACCGTCTCCTGAGTCGACGCAGCGGCACCGGACAAGGAGGCCGTGACGGTTCTCAGTGGGAGAGGAGTTGCTGGCCGCCGTCGATGTCGTACGTGGCGCCGGTGAGCGCGTCGTTGCACATGATGTGCACGGCGAGAGCGGCGACATCGGCCGGGCCGACCACCCGTCGGATGGGAAGCCTGGTGCGCAGTTCCTCGCGCCGGGCATCGACCTGATCCCCCAGCAGTGAGGCCGACAGGGGTGTGTCGACGAACCCGGCGGCGATGAGATTCACCCGGACCGGCGCCATTTCGAGCGCCAGGTTGGCAACGAGGGCGGGCAGAGCCGCGGTGGCGGCCGACGCGATGGCCAGGCCGACACCGGGGCGTCGGCCGCCGGTGCCGCCGATGAACAACAGGGTGCCGCCGGCGCGGATCTTGTCACGGCTGTAGAGGGCGACCCCGAGTGTCATGCCGAGGCGCTCGTCGAACGCGCGGCGGGCGTCGGCGAGGTCCATGCTCTCCAACGGCATGTAGTAGGGGCCGCCGGCTGTGACCAGTACATGGTCGACCGGTCCCGGCAGGTCCTGGAAGAACTGCCGGAGGCGGTCGGTGTCGGTGGCGTCGAACGCGGCCGTGGCGACGGGGTCCAGCTCCAGCGCGGCCTGCCGCAGCCGTTCGGGGTTGCGGCCGACCAGGACCACCCGGCCGCCGTCCGCACGTACCTGGCGGGCGGTCTCGAGTCCGATTCCCGCGCTGGCGCCGATGACCACGACCGTCCGGTCGGCGAGGCCGTGGCCGTGGTCGGGTTCGCTGCCCGTCATCTCTGCCTCCGGGTATCAGCCTGGTTCTCCTGTCATGGGCACGTGGCGTCAGCGGCCGGGGGCCCGCTTCCTCACCTCCTGGAGCACCCAGCCGTTGCCGTCCGGGTCGCTGAAGGTGGCGTAGGAGCCGTAGTCGGCGCGGTCGGGGTGCGGGCCGGGTACCCGTTCCGTCTCCCCGCCCTGGAAGGTGACCCCCTGGGCGCCGTGGCCGTGCTGGAAGATCCCTCCGGCGTCGTGGAACACCTCGCTCATCTCGACGCCTCGGCCGCTGAGCTCCGCGTGGGTCTTCTCGATGTCCAAAACGACGAGGTACAGGCCCCGGACCGAGCCGGGCTCGGCGGAGGTGACCCCTTTGCCGAAGATGATGGCGCATTCGGAGCCGGGCGGCGTGAACTGCACCACCCGGTAGTCGTCATTGGCGGCGTGGTCGGCGTCCATCCGGAATCCCGCCGCCTCGTAGAAACTTTTGGCCCGATCGACGTCGGAGACCGGCAAGACGATGACTTCGAGTTTCAGGTCCATGCGGAGGTCTTTCTTCTCGACGTCGACGCACCGCCCACTCCGGCGTGCAGAACGGGGACTCAGTTTCCTGAAGGGCCGTCAACGGTGATGTGGAAGGTGAGGTTGCGCACCGTCTTCCCGGCGGGGACGGTGTGGACGTAGCCCCGAGCCGAACTGAAGGCACCCGAACCGCCGGTGACGGCGATGTCGATGGAGGGGGCCGGCGGCAGGTGGAGCAGCGCCTGCGAGGTGATCTGCCCCTGCGGCAGAGCGAAGGTGCCCACGCACTGGAGCTCACTCGGATCGAGGTGGACGTAGACGCAGACCACGCTGTGGTCGCCGATCTTCCGGCCGTCGCGGTACAGGTCCTCGGCGATGACGAGCTGGTCACCCCGGCCGATCCCCTTCTTGCCCAGGTCGAGGGATTCGGACTGGGTCTGTTTGGCGACCAACTGGAACGTTTCCGCGCGCTGTTGGGTGTTCGGCCGACCGTGCGGGGTCGATGTCGCGGCCGACACCGGCGGGGCGACGACGAGGGCGGCGGCCAGGCCCGCGACCGCGCTCAGGCAGCGCTGACTGATCCTGCGCATGGTGGGACTCCCACAGGGGGCGGAGATGTGCCCTTCATTCCCAACGTACCGGTTTGCACAGCCCCTCGCGCGCCGTCGCCCACAGCGTCGCGCGCAGCGGGGCGGCGTTCGCTACATGGCTCGCCAGCCGGGTTCGAGGCGGTCGAGGAGGACGCGGAAAGCCGCGTCGGCCTGGTCCCAGTCGCCGTCGGTCAGGGCTCCGACGACCAGACCGGCGCACGCGTCGACCAGGAGGACCGCCTCCGTGCGGGCTCGTGCCTCGGGCAGGCCCATCTCGCGGAAGGCGGAGGTGAACAGGCCCTTCCACTCGGTGAGTGTGTCGCGCATGACGGGTCCGTACCGGTCGGGACGGAGCAGACCGGTGACCATGATCTCGAGATAGAGGGGGAGCGCGGCGCGCAGGCCGGGGGCGCTGAACCGCTGCCAGACCTCCTCCACGGAGCCGCGGAGCCACACCGGGCCCCTGTCGGCGTCAACGGCACCGAGCAGACTCCGGGCACGCAGGAGCGGTCGCCGCTCGTCCAGGGCGAGCGCCTCGGCGACCATGCGTTCCTTGGTGCCGAAGTAATACAGGAGCATGCGGTCGCTGGTGCCCAAGGCCCGGGCCAGCGGGCGGAGGGACAGGTCCGCCAGGCCATTGCGGATCATGTACTCGCGAACCTGGTCCAGCAGGTCGCGTCGTTTGGCCGGGTCGGGCGGGCGCGGCATGGGGGCTCCCAGTGCGGTCGGGTCGGCGGTTGCCGTTGCGCGAGGCGGAGCGAGGCGGAGCGAGGCGGATTCGGCATGTCCGATTTATTGCCTTCATTTAAGTATTTACTGTAGCGCCCGCTACGCGTATATTTGGGATGTAGCGAGTGCTACGCGAATGTGAGGCCCGGCATGCCCTGCCCGGTCAGCGACGCACTTCCCGCCGCCGCGGCGACCACGGCCGCCGACGCTTCAGAAGGGACTGGTTCTCCATGGCCTTCCAGGCCATCGGCCTCACCGCGACCTCGCGCCCGGGATTCGTTGCCCGGCTTTGCCGCCGCCGACAGGAAGAGTCGGGGCGGAAGGCCGCACTCACCTCGTGGTTCGCCCGGCACCAGGCCCTCTGGGCGCGCACGCTGGCACCCGTACGCCCCTTTGACGCGCCTCGCGGCCGTGCCACCGACTGGGACGCCTCCTGGCCCCTGCCGCGGGAACTGACCTCGGTCCGCCAGGGCCGACGCCTGGTGACCGCGCAACTGGGTGACTGGGGTCTGCAGGACCTGACCGACACGGCCGAGCTCCTGGTCAGCGAACTGATCACCAACGCCCTACGCCACACGCGCGGCCCGCTGCGGCTCAATCTGCAGGTGCGCGACTCCCGCCTGCGGTGCGAGGTCGAGGACACCGACCCCACCGGGCCCGTACGGCGTGTCGTCGACGCCGACGCGGAAAGCGGGCGCGGCATCGACCTGCTCGATCTGCTCGCCGAGGCCTGGGGCAGCACCAGTACGGCCACCGGCAAGACCATGTGGTTCCAACTGCCGGCGAACGCATCCGCGCCGGAGGAGTCACCCGCCTCCGGCTGAGCCGGTACGCGCGCCGACCGTCGATCAGGCGGTCGCGACCGCCCGCGTTTCCCTCTTACGGGCGCGGTAAGCCGCGGCCTTGATCTTGTTGCCGCAGGACTCCATGCCGCACCACTGCCGACGCATGCCTCGCGAGCGGTCGACATAGACACGGGTGCACTCCGGATTGCCGCACTCCTTGAGCAGCGGCACATCCGGTCCGCCCAGCAGCTCGACGGCGAGCCGCGCCACGGTCGACAGCGCTTCTTCCGGGGTAGCCGCCGTCCACCGGCCCGCCGGGGTGAGCTGCGGTGTCGCCGCGGGTTTCCGGGCCGCGGCGTTCAGCACGGCCAGGGCCTCGTCGTCGTACGCGTCGTCCAGCCGTCGGACGGTGACCAGCGCATAGACGGCCTCCCGCACCGCCGTCGCCCGCCCGACGTCGGAGTCCTGGCTCCCGGCGACGGAGTCGACGACTCCGGACTCCAGGTACCAGGCGTCCAGGCGGTCCGGCGAGGCGAGCATCTCGAACCGTAGCGAGCGGCGAGCGCGGAGTGTCGCGGCGAAGTCGAGTGCCGGGTTCCCGCAGACGAAGACGTGATCCAGATCCACATCACCATCTTGACAGGTGATGCGCGGGGCCGGAACATCTGGACATCATCACCAGTTGAACAGGTGACTGGTCGATGTCACCGACTGCGGTGCTCATACCGAAGTGCTCATACCGAAGCGAGGTACGCGAGATGACACAGGCGGAGCGGACGGAGAAGGCCCCCGACACCGCGGAGGCGGCACGCCGGGCGCGGTTCGGCGCGCTGCCGGAGCGCATTCGGGTCGAGGACACGGTCGAGGAGCGGCCCGCCACGGTGCCCGACCCGGCGCGGGACGCATACAGCGCGGACGAGTGGCTCGTCCGTTACTGCCTGTGAACAGAAAGGAGTCCGGGATGACGACGAGAACACCACAGGTCCTCAGGGCCCTCACAGCGATCGTGGCAGTGCTCGTGATCGGCTTCGGCTGTTTCACACAGGTCTTCTGACAGCGCAAGGTTCCCCATGTTCCCCCGGGGCGCCGCATGGTCGGTGATCCGTTACGCTGACCGCCGCTGACCTCAGGGGGAGACATGTTCGGCAAGCGGCTGCTGGTGGCCGGAGCGACCGCGGTTCTCATAGCCGGGCTGGGCGCGTGCGGCGGCGGTGGCGGGGGCGGCTCGCGCGGCGTGGACCCGGGAGACGTGACCGACGTCGGTCAGAGCAGTGCGGGCACCGTCCAGGAGCCCCCGCCGAGCCCGGACACCGTCTCCGGGCTCAGGGACTCGGTCCGCCACCTCGCCGCGAAGACCACCAGGGCCACCCGCCCGCACCTGGTCAGGAAGTGCACGTCCGCCACCAGGCAGGTCAGGCACACCCAGCGCACGGGCACGGGCACGCACCGGACGACCCGCACCTGGTACACCACTGAGCGATACCAGAGCTGCAAGAAGGTCCGCAGCGGCACCGAGACGTACACCCGAACCATTCGGCCGCAGCGGTGGTGCGTGAGCCTGGACAACGTCGACGGCGACACCGCCAGGGACGACCTCTGGTACCAGGTCACCCCGGCCACCTACGGCAAAGCCCGCGACGCGGACGAGCACGCCCGCATGGAGTTCACCCCGACCGGCACCGGCTGCTGAACAACACTCGCCGCGCGACTCTCCCGGGCAACAGCCCGGTTCCGAGAGCGGCTGCGCCATGTTTTGAACAGTTAACTGTAAAGAACCTTGACAGACAATTGGTCTAGTCCAACCATGGTCCCTGTTCGCCCTTGGTCATGGAGAGCTCTCCGGCGTGTACCGACCGGTGGACATCGCACGCACCTTTCCGGATTCCCGCTGTCCCACCTGCTCTTCCTTCACCATGGGAGCCTCAATGAGACGATCTGGGCCATTCCGCGCGCTGCTGTCCGGCGCCACCGCGACCGCTCTCGCAGCGGGGCTGGTCGCGCTCGGCGGAGGCGGGGCGCTCGCCGCGGAGCGGTCGCCCGCGCATGTCGCGCGGCACATGCCCGCACATGTGGCGGCGCCGTACTTCGAGGCGTGGACGGGCGAGAGCCCCGCCGCGCTCGCCGCCGAGTCGGGCAACAAGTACCTCACGATGGCCTTTCTCCAGACGGCCGCGGCGGGCTCGTGCACGGCGTACTGGAACGGCGCCTCCACCCAGCCGATCGCCAAGGCGACCTTCGGCCGGGACATCGCCACGATCCAGGCGCGCGGCGGCAACGTCATCCCGTCCTTCGGCGGCTACAGCGCCGACACCACCGGCACCGAACTGGCCGACAGCTGCACCGATGTCGACTCCATCGCCTCGGTCTACGAAAGCCTCGTCAAGACCTACGGCGTCACCCGGATCGACCTCGACATAGAGGCCGACTCCATCAACAACACCGCCGGGATCGACCGCCGCAACAAGGCCATCGCCAAGGTGGAGCGCTGGGCCGAACGGACCGGCCGCAGCGTGCAGTTCTCCTACACCCTGCCGACCACCGCCACCGGCCTCGCACCCAACGGCGTGGCGCTGCTGAAGAACGCCGTCGACAACGGCGCGCGCGTGGACGTCGTCAACATCATGACGTTCGACTACTGGGACGGCGCCACCCACGACATGGCGGCCGACACCAAGACCGCCGCCTCCGGGCTGCACGGCCAACTCGCCGCGCTCTACCCGAAGAAGAACCCGGCGAAGCTCTGGCACATGATCGGCGTCACCGAGATGCCCGGCATCGACGACTTCGGCCCGGAGGAGACCTTCACCACGCAGGACGCGGTGAAGGTGGAGAACTGGGCGGTCGCCAAGGGCATCGACACGCTCTCCTTCTGGGCCCTCCAGCGCGACAACGGCGGTTGCGTGGGCACGGCCGGCGCCAACTCCTGTTCCGGCATCGCCCAGGACACCTGGTCCTTCAGCCACATCTTCGAGCCGTTCACGCGCGGCATCGGCGTCGGCATCGGCATCGACTAGGAGCCCGTCCTCCATGGCGTCCCGCCCCGCGCGAAACCCCCAGGTGGGACCTGGGGGTTTCGCGCGGGGCGCGGCGCCGGGCGTGGCGGGCGACGCGTGGGCGGCGACCGCGGGGCCCAGCGGGAGTGCGGGGACGACCACGAACGCAGTACGCCCCGCTCGTTCACCGGGGCGCCCCGTGAGACGCGAGGCCGTTTTTCATCGTATCGCCCCCTTTGTCGCATGGCGGCTCGTGGAGAACCTTCGCCGGAACGGCGGGATGATGGTCGGCATGCTCATCCGTATCGACGCCGTCGACCTGCCCGGCCGCACCTGTCCGGCCCCCGCCGGCAGCACCGCGCCGACGTACGACAACATCCACGTGGCCGTACAACGCCGGGACCGTCCGGCCGAACTCCTCGAACCGCACCCCGGTGACGCCGCGTCCGCGACCTGGACCCTGGAGTGCACCGCGCTCGCCTCGCCGGCCGGCACGGACGTCAAAGGGCCTTACGTGCAGGACCGTCTGGGCCGCCGGTTCATATACCTGTCATGGGGCACGGTCGACGAGTCGGGCGTCTTCAGCATGTTCCGGCGCGCCAAGCTCATGCTCGACGTCATCCCCGCCGAGGTGCTCGCCGCCGCCGCGCGTGAGGGCCTGTTGGTCGGACGCCTCGGCCTGACCGACGCGCACGGCAACCCCCTGTGCGCGCGGGTCGAACCCCCGCACATCACATGGACCGCCGAGCCCGCCTCGTAGCCGACCGGGGTGCGAACCTCGGCCAACCGGGCCGGAGGGCACGCTTGCCGAGAACGCTCAGCGGGTTGCGGTGCCCCCGTCGACCGGGCGGGCCGACGCGGTCTCGCCGGGTGCGGACTGGACGACGTGGGGCGCCGGTACGGCGGGCGCGTTCCCGGACTCGGCCTCGGGCGTGGTCTCGGACCGGGGTGTGGTGGAAGGCCCGCCAGAGGGTGCGGCGCCGTCGTGCTTCATGGCGTTGGCCTCGCTCTTGAGGATGCGCATCGACTTGCCCAGCGCGCGGGCGGTGTCGGGCAGCTTCTTCGAGCCGAACAGCACGATGATCACGATCGCCACGATCAGCAGGTGCCAGGGTTCCAGTCCGTTACGGAGCATCCCGCCCACCTCTTCCCTTCACCGGGCCCGGCGCTTCCGCGAACGCGCGGCAGCGCCCGTCACTGTTGCCACATTGCGCAACTTTACAACCATCGGGCGGGGCCGAGCGTCCCCTACGTATGAGTCGGACGGATGAGAGCTCACGTGTGACGACCGGTGACCAGGCACGGCGGCCGCGCCGCAGACGGAGCCCCCTGCGGATCGCCCTCGTCGTGGCCCTGACCGTGCTCCTGCTCGGCACGGCCGGACTCGGCTGGATCTATCTGAAGCTGAACGGCAACATCGACACCTTCGGCGCCGACGGCCTCTCCAAGGACCGGCCGGCCGGTTCGACGAAGGGTGAGAACGTCCTCGTCATCGGCTCGGACGCGCGCACGGACGGAAACAGCGCGCTGGGCGGTGGCGACAAGGGCGACATCGGCCGCTCCGACACGGCGTTCCTGCTGCACGTCTACGCCGACCACCGGCACGCCGTCGCCGTTTCGATCCCCCGCGACACACTGGTCACCCTCCCCCCGTGCAAGCTCCCGGACGGGACGTGGACCAGGACGCGGCCGAACACGATGTTCAACGAGGCGTACTCCGTGGGGCAGACGGCCAAGGGCAACCCGGCCTGCACCCAGAACACGGTCGAGAAGCTGACCGGCCTGCGCGTCGACCACACCGTCGTCATCGACTTCAAGGGCTTCGCGGCACTGACGCGGGTCGTCGGCGGGGTGAACGTGTGCCTCCCGCAGGACGTGTACGAGAAGGATCTCAACCCCAACCGCGCCACCCGGGGCGGGCTGCTCTTCAGGAAGGGTGAGCAGAACCTCTCCGGGCAGCGCGCGCTGGACTACGTCCGTATCCGGCACGGCATCGGCGACGGCTCCGACATCGGGCGCATCAAACGCCAACAGGCCTTCGTGGCCAGCCTGGTGAAGAAGGTGAAGAGCGACGGGCTCACCCCGACCCGGCTGCTGCCGCTCGCCGACGCCGCGACGAAGTCGCTGACCGTCGACCCGGGTCTGGGAACGGCGAAGCGGTTGATCGGGTTCGCGATGTCCCTAGAGAACATCGACCTCCACGACACAAAGTTCGCCACCATCCCCTGGCGTTACCAGGGGGAGCGGGTCGCGATCGTCCAGCCGGACGCCGATCAGCTGTGGGCCGCGCTCAAGGCCGACCGCACCCTCGACGGCACCGACGCCGGCGGAAAGAAGGGCGGGCAGGGCGGGCAGACCGCCGCGGCCACCGCGCCCAGTACCGCCGCGGACGTCTCGGGGGACGGTATCGACGTCGCCGTCTACAACGGCACCACCACGCGCGGCCTGGCCTCGCGCGCCGCGACGGCCCTCACCGAGCACGGCTTCACCGTCACCCGTACCGCGAACGCGGTCGACCGGGACCGCGCCGACACGGTGATCGAGTACGGCGCCGGCCTGCGGACCCGGGCCCGGACGGTCGCCCGGCTCTTTCCGGGCGCCGAGCTGAAGTCCGTGCCGGGCGCGGGCGTCGACGTCGTCCTGGGCCGGGCCTACGTCACCACGGGCAGCACGTCGGCCCCGGCCTCACCCACGTCCACGCCCACCGCCCTGCCCACTTCGGTGGCACGTGACGCGCGCTCCGCCGACGACGACGTGTGCTCCAACCTGTCCTACGGATAGACCGCGTCTGCCGGAGGCGGAGTGGTCCCAGGCGGCGTGGTGGCGGACGAAGGGGTGGCGGACGAAGGGGTGGCGGACAGAGAGGTGGCGGGCGAAGGAGTGGCACGCGGAGGGGTGTCGTGCGAAGGGGTGGCCTGCGGGGTGTTGGCCGCCCGCACGATGACGTAGAGGGCCAGGGCGAGGACCAGCAGAGTGAGCCACCGCCACCGCGTCCAGGATGCGGCCATGTCCCGCCTTCTCTCTTCCACCCGTTCACCGGCGCGCCGAGGCGAAGCGCTGGAGGGAAGAGTAAGCCCGCGTCACCCTCCGTCGTGGATGCGCTCGCCGCGCGGCCCTTGATCACTGTGCGAGATCCCGTGGTCGTACACGTACGCGTACGCGTATGCGCACTCGCCTTCGCCTTGGTCCTCGGAGCGACGGCGTTCGTAGCGTGACCGCGTGGCCACCAGTCCCACCGCGTACAGGCCGAGGACGGCGGCGAGCAGCAGGTAGTACAGGGCGGGCAGCGAGGTCATGCCCAGCGGCGGGCCGAGCGGGGAGAGCGGCAGCGCGAGGCCGACGGCGGTGAGGGCGGTCGCGCCCCAGCCGACGGGACCCGGTTTACGCCGGCCCTCGGCACCCCGGCGGCCGAGCCGCAGCAGGAGCATCACCAGGGCCTGGGTGAGCAGGTTCTCGGTGAACCAGCCGGAGTGGAACACGGACTCGTCGTTCGCCGTCCCGGGCCCGTGCACGGCGAGCGCGAGGACGCCGAAGGTCGCGAGGTCGGCGACGGCGTTCAGCAGGCCGAAGCCGGTGATGAAGCCCAGCAGGTCGCGCGAGCGCAGCACGGTGGGGCGCTTCAGGGCGCCCGGCGCGGGACGGTCGTAGGCGAAGGCGAGCTGGGCCGCGTCGAAGCACATGTTCTGCACGAGGACCTGCGTCGGCAGCATCGGCAGGAAGGGCAGCAGGATGCCCGCCGCGAGCATCGCGATCACGTTGCCGAGGTTGGAGGAGAGGGTGACCCGCAGATAGGTGCCGATGTTGCCGCTGGAGTAGCGGCCCGCGGTGATCGCGTGGGAGATCGCCGTGAGGTCCTTGTCGGCCAGCACCACCTCGGCGCTCTCCCGGGCCAGGTCCGTGGCGTCGCGCGGGCAGATCCCGACGTCCGCGGCGTGCAGCGCGGGCAGGTCGTTGACACCGTCGCCGAGGTATCCGGTGGCGTGTCCGCGGGCGCGCAGTGCGACGGTGATACGCGCCTTGTGCTCGGGCGTGCAGCGGGCGAAGACGGTGGTGCGATGGGCGAGCTCGCCGAGTTCGGTGTCCGTGAGACCGTCGAGGTCGGCGGCGGTGCGTACCTCCCCGGGGTCGAGGCCCAGGTCGCGGCAGGCGCGGGCGGCCGTGCCCGGGTGGTCTCCGGTCAGCACCCGTACGGCGACGCCCCGGTCGGCGAGCACCCGCAGCGCGTCGGCCGCGCTCGGCACCAGCGCGTCCCGCAGCGTGACGAACCCCTCGAAGGTGAGGCCGCGTTCGTCGGCCGGGGTGTAGTCGCGGTGGCGGGCGGGGCGTACGGCGGTGGCGACCGCCAGGACGCGCAGTCCGTCGTCCGTCAGCTCGTGGGCGCGGGCGAGCAGCCGTGTGCGCTCCTCCGGCTCCAGCGCACAGCGCTCCAGTACGGCTTCGACGGCGCCCTTGACCAGGAGGGTGTGGAAGCCGAGGGCGCCGGGGGTGCGTACGACGGCGGTGGCGAGGCGGCGTACGGGATCGAAGGGCAGCGCCGCGATCCCGTCGTACGCCGTCAGGTCGTCCTCGTCGGCCGTGTGCAGGAGCGCCTCGTCGAGGGCGTCGGGTGCGGGCAGGTCGGCGAGTTGCAGCGTCCACCAGGCGGCCGCGGCAGCCCGGCGCAGTACCTCGGGCGCGTCCTCGCCGTCCGCGTCCAGCGCGCGGTCGACGACCGGCCGGTCCTGGGTGAGGGTGCCGGTCTTGTCCACGCAGAGCACGTCGATGGCGCCGAGGTCGTGGAGCGCGGGCAGCCGCTTCACGATCACTCCGTGCGTACGGGCCAGCAGCGACGCCCCGCGGGCCAGGCAGGTCGTGACGATGACCGGCAGCATCTCCGGGGTCATCCCGACCGCCACCGCGACGGCGAACGGCAGGGTCTCCAGGCCCCGCCCGCGCAGGGCCGCGCCCGCCATCAGGACCAGCGGCGGGGTGAGCAGCATGAACCGGATGAGTATCCAGGAGATGCCGTGCACGGACCGGTCGAAGGCGCTCGCCTCCCGCCGCCCCGGGTCCCGGTACCCCTCGGCGAACCGCGTGTGCGCGCCGGTCGCCACGACCACGGCGGTGCCACTGCCGGAGGCGACACTGCTGCCCTGGAAGCACAGCTGCGGCTGCTCGAACAGCTCACCCGCCGTGGCGCCCGGCGCGTCGACCGGGTACTTGGCGACCGGCACCGACTCTCCGGTGAGCGCGGCCTGGTACACGGTCAGCCCGCCGGCCCGCAGCAGCCGTACGTCGGCGGGGACCAGGTCGCCCGGACCGAGCCGGATCACATCCCCCGGCACCAGCTGGTCGACCGGGAGGTCATGGTCGGTGGGTACCGCGTCCGCGTCGGTCCTGCGCAGCACGGTGGCGGTGCTGGCGACCAGGTCGCGCAGCGCCGCCATCGAACGGTCGGCCCGGTGCTCACCGGACGACCGCAGCACACAACTGACCACCACCAGTACGGTGATCACACTCGCGGTGCCCCAGGAGGCCACGAGCGCCGAGACCAGGCCGAGGCAGAGCAGTACGGCGGTGAACGGATCCCGCAGACTGCGCAGGAACCGCCCGAACCACGGAACGGGCCGCCGGGCGGGCAGGATGTTCTCCCCGAACCGGGCGAGGCGTTCGTCGGCCTGCGCCTGCGTCAGTCCCCGCGGACCGCTGTCCAGCCGCCGGAGCAGCTGAAGCGCGGTCGGCTCGCCCTGTTCCTCCCCGTCCGAAGTGCCTTGAAAGACCTGGGGTTTCTCTGCCGCCGGGCCGTCCGCGGAGGTGGGGCGCTCGGCGCCCCCTCCCGCCGTCGCGGACGTCTCAGCCACCGATCCCGCGCAGCCTGCGTACGGGTGACGATGCCTCCTCGGCACGTGCGGCCAGCTGTCCGACCATCACGCGCACCACGGTCACGACATCGGGATCGTCGACGTAGTAGACCTGTCGGCGGCCTTCGCGCCGGGAGCGGACGAGACCCGCGAGCTTCAGCTTCGACAGGTGCTGACTGACGGCGGGCAGGGCGCCGCCGACACGCTCCGCGAGGTGGGTCACGTCGCTCTCGCCCTGCGCGAGGGCCCACATGATGTGCAGCCGGTGCGAGGAGGCCAGCAGTCCGAACGCGGCGGCCGCGTCCGCCAGCACCTCGGCGGGCGGATCATCGAAGCCGCCGACGTATGCCGTCACAGTCTCTTCTCCTGTCCCGCCCCGGGCATCCGTGCCCGCGTCCGCGCCGACCCAGTTTAGGCGTCCGCCACCAGGTGGCTCCGCAGGTAGGGCAACAAGCCCCGCTCCAGCAGGGCCTGCCGCCATCTCTCCCGGGCCCGGTCCACGTCGGTTCCACCGGCGGGCTCCCGGCACTCGGACGTGCCCTCGCGCTGACGCAGGGCCGTGCGCAACAGGGCCCAGAGACCGATGCACGCGGTGACCGCCGCGGTGAGCGCGAGCACCCAGCCCGCCGTGACGACCGACGTGGCGAACCCGGTGGCCACCTCGGCGAGACGCGCTCCGTACCCGATCAGCAGGAGCACCGCCGCCGCGACGGCCGCCACCACGGGGGTGAGCACGGCGAGAACGGGCCACAGCCCGCCTTCGGCGGCCTCACGGGCGTCACGGGTCTCACGGGCGGCGAGGTAGTCGCGGTACTCGTCGGCCGCTGCGGAGGCGATCTCCTCCGTGGCTTCCAGAGCCAGGTCCCGCAGCCGTCTCGCGGCCCTTCCCGTGGGGTCGCGGCGCAGTGCGGAACGGATGTCGACGACCTCGAGTGCGCACTGCAGCACTCGTTCGAATTCCACTCGATCCTCTTGCCGGAGGCCGGACGCGTAGGTCACACGTGGTCCCTGGTGTCGGCCTCGTCGAGGCGGGCGAGGAGGAACGGCATCATCCCGCGCTCCAGCAGGGCGAGTTGCCACGCTTCGCGCGCCCTCTTCACCTCCGCGTCCTCGCCGGCGGGCACCCCGTCGTCCACCGCGGAGCGGTTGTGGGCCGCCGCGACCAGCAGACAGGCGAGATCGGCGACCGCGCCGCCGACGGCCACGGCCGCCGCGACGAACCCGGCCGTGAGCAGTCCCGCGCCGATGTAGGGGCGCCCCCCGAAAACGCGCAGGGCGAGCCCGGACACCAGGAACACCGCCGCGGCGACGGCCGACAGACTCGGCACGAACACCGCCAGCACGGGGAGCAGCCCGCTCCCGCCGCTGCCGCTGTTGCTGATGCTGTTGCCGTTGCTGTCGCGCTCACCGGTCTGCTCGGCTGCCAAGGCCTTGCTCTCGGTGTACGCGTGGTACTCGACGGCCGCCACGGCGGCGATGGCGGCGCGCTCCCGCAGCGCGCGGGTGCGCAACTGCTCCCGGTTGAGCGTCCCGGCGGACCGCTCCAGCGCGTCGCTGATCCGCCGGGAGTTCAGGGCCTGGTCCAGGACCCGTTCGAAAGTCACGCTGATGTAGCCGATGTCCGCCCCTGAGGGCTCAGGTTCCGCCATGTCTCCCCCGTCGCCGCGCGCCAGTGTGATGATTCCCGGATTGCGCAATCCCCAAAGGTTTCGAGCACCGGCTCACGGTGCCGAGTCCTCGGTGCCGGAGGCTGCTCGGTAGGCCTGGGTGGGGGTCATGGCGACGCCGTTGAGACTGACGGTCCTGTACGGGCTGACCTTGGCGCAGGTTTTGGACTGGTCGGCGGTCTCGGCGTGGGCGTTGGAGGTGGCGGCCTTGGTGTCGGCAGGGGCGGGTGTGGTGGCGGGGTAGGCGGTGCCGCTGGTCCAGTCGGTGCCGATGACCAGGGTCAGGCCGGTGGCGTCGCTCTGCTTGAGGTGGGAGGACGGCAGGCCCAGGGCCTTGGCGGCGGTCTGGGCCTCGGCCTTGTGCCCGCTGCCGTAGGTGAGGGTGGTCGTGGACGTGATGCCGGCGGCGTTGCCGGTGGTGGTGCCGGAGCTGAAGCCCTTGTCGATCAGGGCGGTGGCGACGGCGGAGGCCCGGCCGGTGACGGTGGTGCCGTTCTCCACGGTGACCGCGATCTGCGCGGCGGGGACCGCGGAGGCGGTGGCCGTGGCTTTGGCTGTCGCGGAGGCCGCGGCGGTCTTCTCGCCCGACGAGCTGGTCAGGGACTGGTCGTTCGCGATGGTGGCGAACAGACTCTGGGCCGTGGCGGCGGGCACCAGCCGGTTGCTGTCATTGGGGTCGGGCGCCGTCTGCATGGTGGTGAAGGTGATGCGCTTCGCCGGGACCTTGTCCACGTCGGCGGCGAGCCCGATCAGTTTCCTGATGGTGCCCAGGCCGGTGTCGACGGTGAGGGCCTTGGTGGCGGCGTCGGCCAGGCGGTAGACCGCGGTGGGGTCGGTGAGGGTGCCGGCGCTCTTGAACTTGCGGATCATCGAGCTGAGGAAGATGTGCTGGGAGTAGGTGCGCCCCAGGTCGCTGCCGTCGCCGAAGCCGTGCCGGGAGCGGACGAACTCCAGGGCGGCGACGCCCTTGAGGGTGTGCGTGCCCTGAGCGAGTTTCAGGTGTGAGTAGGTGTCGTAGACGTCCTTGTCGACGCAGGCCGACACCCCGCCCACCGCGTCGGACATCTTCACCACGCCGGAGAAGTCGAGCTTGACGAAGTGGTCGATGGGGATGCCGGTGAGCCGGTGAACGGTGGCCACCTGGCAGGCGGGCCCGTACTGCAGGGCGCTGTTGACCATGCCGGTGTAGCCGTTCGTGGAGACGCCGGTCTCGGTGTCCTTGCAGGCGGGGACCGTGGTCACGGTGTCGCGGGGGATGCTCATCACGGTGGCGTTGGAGCGGTCGGCGGAAATGTGCATCACCATCTCCACGTCCGCGTTGGCCCCGGACTGCACACCGGTCTGCGAACAGCCGCCGCCCAGCTTGCAGTCGCTCGCGTTGGTACGCCCGTCGCTGCCCATCACCAGGAGGTTGATCGGGGTCCTGCCGAAGGAGTCGGCCTTCTCCTTGCCCGCGCTGTCGCCCGTGCCGTCGGTCAGCGGGACGCTGTGGAGATTGCCGTTCAGATGCTCGTAGAACCACCACCCCACGCCCGCCGTGGCCAGGACCAGCACCGACAGCGATATCGCGGCCGTCCGCAGGATCCGCCTGCCCCGGCGTACGGGCCGGGCCCGGCGCCCCACGCCGACCTTGGGACGCGCACGGGACCCCGTCCGGGAGGGCGCGGAACCGGAGGGCGCGGAACGGGAGGGCGCAGAACCGGAGGACGCGGAACCGGAGGTAACGGAACCGGAGGTGTGGCGCTGCCGGGGCACCCCGCGTGCGTGGCTGCGTGCGGCGTTGCCGGCGGGGGCGTCCCCAAGGTCAGTCATGTTCGCACTCCCACGAAACGGTCGGGCCGTTCAGGCATACGTCAGGCGTTGCGGGGCGCCTCACTTGCATGGTTGCGCAATATAACAACCCCGGCCCGAGACCCAGCACGGCTCCCACCCACCACCCCTTGAGAGGGCTCCGGACGCGGGGGCGTTCCGACGCCTGAGAGGGCTCCGGACGCGGGGGCGTTCCGACGCCCGGAGTCGCCGGTCGCCGCAGTGGTCCGACTCATGACCGAGATGTGGTGAAGTCGTGGTGAGCGGTGGGGCCCGGGCCCGCTATGTTCGGTGCGATCATCCGAGATTCGGAGCTGGCGTGCAGAAGACGGACGAACGGGCCGTGGGGGCGGATGAACCGTCCACAAAGGCGGCGGAGGCGGCCGTCGCGGTCCCGGCGGCGGAGGCGGGTGCCGCAGGTCCCCGGCGCGACTGGCCCCGCCACTGGCCCCTTCTGCTCGGAGCGTGCGCGCTGTCCGGGCCCGCGCTCTACGTCCTCGGCCGGTGGATGGAGCAACCGGCCATGCAGGCCTGGCGGACCGTCGCTCTCGCCGTCACCGTGCAGGCACTGCCCTTCCTGCTGCTCGGCACGGCGCTGTCCGGCGCGATCAACGCGTTCGTGCCGGCCCGGGTGTTCACCCGGGTGCTGCCCAGGCGGCCCGTGCTCGCCGTCCCGGTCGCCGGAGTCGCCGGAGTCGTGCTGCCCGGCTGCGAATGCGCGTCGGTGCCGGTCGCAGGCAGCCTGATCGGCCGGGGTGTCACCCCGGCCGCCGCGTTCGCGTTCCTGCTCTCGGCGCCCGCCATCAACCCGGTCGTGCTGACCGCCACCGCCATCGCCTTCCCCGGCCACCCCGAGATGGTGCTGGCCCGGCTGCTCGCCTCGCTCGCCACCGCTGCCGTGATGGGCTGGCTGTGGCTCTTCCTGGGCCGCGACAAATGGCTCAAGCCTGTCGTACGGCACACCGGTCACCAGCCCGAGCAGAGCCGCCTGCGGGAGTTCCGGCGCGGCTTCCAGCACGACTTCCTGCACGCGGGCGGCTTCCTGGTCCTCGGGGCCATGGCGGCGGCCACGTTCAACGTGGCGGTCCCACGCACCGTGCTCGACGCGTTCTCCGGCTCGCCCTGGCTGTCGGTGCTGTTCCTCGCCGCGCTCGCCATCCTGCTCGCGGTGTGCTCCGAGGCCGACGCGTTCGTCGCGGCCTCGCTCACCGGCTTCTCGCCCGTCGCCCGGCTGGCGTTCATGGTCGTCGGACCGATGGTCGACCTGAAACTGATCGCCCTTCAGGCGGGCACCTTCGGCCGGGCCTTCGCCGTCCGTTTCTCCACGGCCACGACGGTCGTCGCGATCCTGTGCAGCGCGCTCATCGGAGGAGTACTGCTGTGAAACGCCCCCTCCAGGTGACCCTGCTCGTCCTCAGCGGCCTCGGCCTGCTGCACGCCTCGCTCTTCACCGACCTGAGCCTCAGGTTCGTGAAGGAGGGGATGCGTCCCATGCTGGTCGCGTCGGGGGTGGTGCTGCTCGTGCTGGGCGTGGCGGAGGCGTGGTCCAGCCAGAGGCCGGGCAGCGGCGACGCCGCCGACGGTCACGGTCACAGCCACGACCACTCCACCGTGCCCCGTATCGCCTGGCTGCTGTTCCTCCCCGCGCTGAGTCTGCTCTTCTACGCCCCGCCGGCCCTCGGCGCGTACACCGCCGCGCGCGAGGCGCCCAAGGCCGTCACGGAGCAGAGGTACTTCGATCCGCTGCCCGCGACCTCGCCCGTCCTGCTGACGCTCACCCAGTTCACCAGCCGGGTGCAGCAGGACCACAAACGGGACATCGGCGGCCGTAGCGTCCGGATGACCGGCTTCGTCACGCCCGACAAGGGGGGCGCCGGCTGGTACCTGACCAGGATCATCTTCACCTGCTGCGCGGCGGACGCCCAGTCCGTGAAGGTGCGGATCCACGGGGCGGCGGCCCTGCCCGCCGACACCTGGGTGACCGTCACGGGAACGTGGCACCCCGGCGGAACGCTGGGCACGAGTTCCGCCCCGGCCGCGCTGGACGCCCGTACCGTCAAGAAGGTCACCAAGCCGGTGAACGCGTACGCGGACGCTCTTCCGTTGTTCTAGATCAGCCTTTGTTCCAGATCAGCCGTTGCTCTAGGCCGGCCGTACCAGGCCCACGTCATAGGCGAAGATCACCGCCTGCACCCGGTCCCGTACACCGATCTTGGTGAGGACGCGGCTGACGTGGGACTTGACCGTGGACTCCGCGAGGGAGAGACGGTCGGCGATCTCGGCGTTGCTCCAGCCGGAGGCGATGGCGGTGAGGACTTCGCGTTCGCGGTCGGTGAGGGCGTCGAGCCGGCGCTCCTGCTCGGGGGTGTGCCCCGGGCGTCGCTCGGTGTAGGCGTCGATGAGTTTGCGGGTCAGGCCGGGTCGCGGGGCTGACCGATGCGACGTCCGGCATCGTGCCGAGCAGGGTGACCGCGTCCTGGGCGGCGCCCTTGGCGTCGTCGCTCGTACGGGCGTCGACGACCACGGTCAGCGGCCCGTTGTAGCCGGGCCCGAACCCTTTGGTGATGGTGTCGTAGGCGATGCGCTGGGTGGAATGGGGGGCGGCCGAACTGTCGCTGGGCATGGCCAGTTGCAGCGACAGGGCGGGAATGGCCAGGGCGAACAGGGCGGCCACCGCGACGGCGAGGACCTCGACCGGGTTGCGGGTGACGAACCGCGCCCAGCGCACGCCCGCGGGTTCGCCCTCGCCGCGCTCCTCGATCGCCCGCATCCGGCGGGTCTTGAGCTTCCCCTTCATGATCCGGGGACCGGCGAAGCCCAGCAGGGCGGGCAGCGGGGTGAGCGCGATGAGCACGGCGACCGCGACCGCGCCCGCGGCGCCGAGACCGATGTCGGTGAGCAGGCCGACCCCGATGATGCTGAGCCCCGCGAGCGCGATGACCACGGTCAGACCGGCGAACACCACGGCGGAGCCGGCCGTGCCGAGCGCGCGTCCGGCGGCCTCCTCCGGTTCGTGCCCCTCCCTGATCTCGCCGCGGTAGCGGGAGACGATGAACAGCGCGTAGTCGATGGCGACCGCGAGGCCGAGCATCAGCGCCAGCGTCGAGGTGGAGGAACTCAGGTCCACGAACGCGCTGGTGAGGGTGATCGCGGACACCGCCACCACGATGCCGAAGATCGCGGTCAGCAGGGGCAGTCCGGCCGCGAGCAGCGAGCCGAAGGTGATGACCAGCGCGACGGCGGCGACCGCGAGGCCGATCAGCTCACCGGCGCTCTGCTCGGACTTCACCTGGACGGCGTTGCCCCCCATGCTCACCGCGAGGCCCGCCTTGTCGCCCCGGTCGGCCACGGACTTCAGGTCCTCGCGGGCCCGGTCGGTGACGTCGGCCTGGGCGACCTTGTACGTGACCTGGGCGTAGGCGACGGAGCCGTCCTTGCTGACGGTGCCGCTGGTGAACGGGTCGGCGACGTCCCCGACCTGGGAGGCCTTCCTGAGGTCGGCGACGAGGGACACGACCTCGGCCTTGTCGGCGCCGGACGTCAGCTTCCGGCCGTCCGGGGCCTCGAACACGACACGGGCGGTGGCTCCGGCGGCCGAGGCCCCCGGGAACTCCTTCCCCAGCAGGTCCAGCGCCTTCTGGGACTGGGTTCCGGGAATGGTGAAGGAGTCCGACGTACCGGCCGACACACTGGCGGCACCGATGCCGACGGCCGCCAGGACGGCTATCCACAGCATGAGGACAAGTCGTCGCCGCCGGAACGCGAACCGGCCGAGACGATAGAGGAACGTGGCCACGAATGACTCCCGGAGAGGGGAAAAGAGGCCTTCGTGGCCTCCTTACGCCAGGCTAGGAACGCCCGGTCGCCACTCGGCGGCACTCCGGAGGTGAATACGGCCCGGCGGTTAGTACTTCCGTGCCATACGCATGTCATCCGGCCGGTGTACGAGACGCGGCCGCGGCCCGCGCGGGCCCCGGGCCACTCGGCGGGTCTTACGGACCCGTGACGTGACGGGCGCGGTGCTGCCGTGCGCCATGGTCGCGGTCCTAGCGTTCGGCGTATGCGAGTACTGGTCACCGGCGGTGCCGGGTTCATCGGGTCCCATGTCGTCGAGGCGCTGAGCGCGCGAGGGCACGAGGCGGTCGTGTTCGACCTGCGCGACGGCCTGGACGTACGGGACGCCGAGGCGGTCGGCGCGGCGCTGGCGGGCATGGACGCCGTGTGCCATCAGGCGGCGATGGTGGGGCTGGGGAAGGGGTTCGACGACGCGGTCGAGTACGTGTCGCGCAACGACCTCGGCACGGCGGTGCTGCTCGCCGCGATGGCCGACGCGGGGGTGCGCCGGCTCGTGCTCGCCGGGTCGATGGTCGTGTACGGCGAGGGCGCGTACGGCTGTGAGTGGCACGGGCCGGTACGCCCCGGGCCCCGGACCGTCGCCGATCTCGACGCGGGACGGTTCGAGCCCCGCTGCACGCGGTGCGGCGAGGAACTGACACCCGGCCTGGTGCGCGAGGACGCTCCGGCCGACCCCCGGAACGTGTACGCGACGACCAAGCTGGCCCAGGAGCATCTGGCGGCGGCCTGGGCCCGGTCGACGGACGGTTCGGCGGTGTCGCTGCGCTACCACAACGTGTACGGGCCCGGGATGCCGCGCGACACCCCGTACGCGGGGGTCGCCTCGTTCTTCCGGTCCGCGCTGGCCCGGGGCGAGGCGCCGCGTGTCTTCGAGGACGGCGGGCAGCGACGGGACTTCGTGCACGTACGGGATGTGGCCACGGCCAATGTGGCGGCCCTGGAGGCGGGTTCGCGCGCCGGGGCCCTCACGGCCTACAACACCGGAAGCGGCGAGCCGCACACGGTCGGCGAGATGGCCCGTGCCCTGGCCACCGCCCACGGCGGGCCCGAGCCCGTGGTGACCGGGGAGTACCGCCTCGGCGACGTACGCCACATCACGGCCGACTCCGCACGGCTGCGCGCCGAACTGGGCTGGAAGCCCGAGACCAACTTCGCGGAGGGGATGAGGGAGTTCGCGGCGGCGAGGCTGCGCGGGGAGTAGGGGAGCAGGAGAGCAGCGGCCGGGGCCTGCGCCTCACGCCCTCGCCATGGGCACCCGCCTCACGCCCTCGCCATCGGCAGCGTGACCTCGAAGCGGCAGCCGCCTGGGACGTTGTGGACGGCGGCCTGCCCCTGGTGGGCCTCGACGATGCCCCGGACGATGGCCAGGCCCAGGCCCGCTCCGGCGGGTGGCGTGCGGGCGTGGGTGCCGCGCCAGCCGGTGTCGAAGACGCGCGGGAGGTCCTCCTCCGGGATGCCGCCGCAGCCGTCGGTGACGGACAGGACGACCCCCGCGTCCGAGCGCTCGGCGGCGACCGCGACCGTGCCGTCGGCCGGAGTCCGGCGGATCGCGTTGACGAGGAGATTGCCCAGCACCCGGCTCATCTCCTTGCCGTCCACCTCGACCGGCACCGGCTCGATACGGTCCCCGACGAGGCGTACGCCGTGCTCGCGGGCGAGCGGGTCCGCGCCCGCGAGGGCGTCGCCGACGAGGTCGTAGAGGGAGATGCGGGAGGGGGACAGGGCGAGGGTCCCGGCGTGTATGCGGGAGAGTTCGAAGAGGTCGCCGACCATGTCGTTGAGGCGTTCGACCTCGGTGCGGATCTGCCGGAGGTAGCGGTCCGGGTCGGCGGCCACCCCGTCCTCCAGCGCCTCCGACATCGCCCGCAGTCCGGCGAGCGGGGTGCGCAGGTCGTGCGAGATCCAGGCGACGAGTTCACGGCGGGAGGTCTCCAGCGCGCGTTCACGGTCGCGGGACTCGGCGAGCTTCGCGCTGGTCGCCTGCAACTCACGGCTCAGCGCGGCGAGTTCGGCGGTCGCGGGGCCCTCGGGGGCCGCGAAGTCGCCGCCGTCGCCGAAGGAGCGCGCGGCCAGGGTCAGGGCCCTGCTGCGGGCCACCACCCAACGCCCCAGCAACAGCGCCGTCGCCAGGGACACCACCGCCGCCATGGCCACCACGGTCGTGACCACGCCCAGGTCGTGCGAGGACAGGAACATCGCCCAGGCGACGGCCAGCGTCCCCGCGAGCATCGCGGTGACCGCCACGGCGGCGACGACGGCGAGGGAAACGGTCAGCGACCGGCGCCGGATCAGCCACAGCGCCCCCGCGCCGAGCAGCCCGGCCACGGCGGCACCGAGGAAGGCGTACAGGGCGATGAGCAGCATGTCGTGCGTGGAGTGCACGGTTTGCATGGCTTGCACGGAGTGTGTGGCTTGCACGGCGTGTGTGAGGGGCATGGCTCGCATGGTCAGACCGCTTCCTCTCGGGGAGTCGGGGCCTCGCCGGGCGTGGGCTCCTCGAAGCGGTAGCCGACCCCCCACACCGTCTGGATCAGCCGCGGTCTGCCCGGATCGTCCTCGACCTTGCCCCGCAGCCGGCGCACGTGGACCGTGACCGTCGACAGGTCGCCGAAGTCCCAGCCCCACACCTCGCGCATCAGGTCCTCGCGGCTGTACGCCCGGCCGGGATTGCGGAGGAAGAACGCGAGCAGGTCGAACTCGCGGATGGTGAGGGCGAGATCCTCGCCGTTCCTGGTGGCGCGGCGGGCGTCGGGGTCGACGGCGAGACCGGCCAGCCGGAGGGGGCGAGCGCCTGCGGCGGGGCGGCTGCGGCGCAGTACCGACTCCACCCTCAGGACCAGTTCACGGGGGCTGAAGGGCTTGGTGACATAGTCGTCGGCGCCCACCTCCAGGCCGAGGATCCGATCGTCCTCGTCACCGCGGGCGGTGAGCATGATGACCGGAACGGGACCGTGGCCGCGCATCCTGCGGCACACCTCCAGGCCGTCCATCCCCGGCAGCATCAGGTCCAGCACCACCAGGTCGGGCCAGTGCGCGGCGGCACGGGCGAGCGCGGCGGGTCCGTCCGCGGCACGGTCCACGACGTACCCGGCGCGGTCGAGGTAGCCGGAGACCACCTCGGCGACGGTGGGATCGTCGTCGACGACGAGGACGCGGGCGCTCCGCCCGGGCCCGCCCGGGGCAGGTCCGGTACCTGCGGATTCGTACGGCTGCTGCATGAATCCAGCGTCCCACCGGCCGCACCCGCGTGCCGCGATCCCGCCGCGACGTCCGTGTTTCGTAAGGACCCGAAGTCCGATATCTCCCTTTCGCGTTCGTAGGGTGAAAGCCGTGACGACCTCTCCCCAACCTGACCCCGACAAGCCCCCGGACACGAACCCGGCGCCCGTCGACGTGGTCCTCCCCCGTCCGGTCGACGTGATCCTCCCCTGTCTGAACGAGGCCGAGGCCCTCCCCTGGGTCCTCGCCCGCGTCCCCGCCGGGTGGCGCGCGCTGGTCGTGGACAACGGCTCCACGGACGGCTCGGCGGAACTGGCCCGCGGCCTCGGGGCGACCGTCGTGCGCGAGACGCGCCGCGGGTTCGGCGCCGCCTGCCACACCGGTCTGCGAGCCGCCACCGCGGACATCGTGTGCTTCTGCGACTGCGACGCCTCGCTGGACCCGGCCAGGCTCCTGCCCTTCGTCCGCGAGGTACAGGACGGCGAGGCCGACCTCGTGCTCGGGCGGCGCCGCCCACAGGGCCCCGGCGCCTGGCCCGCGCACGCCCGGGCGGGCAACCTCGCCCTCGCCCGGATGCTCCGCCGCCGCACCGGACTGCGCCTGCACGACCTCGGCCCCCTGCGTGCCGCCCGCCGCGAACCGCTGCTCGCCCTCGGCCTCACCGACCGCCGCAGCGGCTACCCGCTCCAGATGGTCGTGCGCGCCGCCGACGCCGGCTGGCGCGTCACCGAGCACGACGTGCCCTATCTGCCGCGCACCGGCGCCTCCAAGGTCACCGGCACCTGGCGCGGCACCTGGCAGGCGGTACGGGACATGCGCCGCGTCCTCGCCGAGCCGCCCGTGCCGTCCCGCCACGCCCACGCCGCCCCCGCCCCTTCCCTCACCTCCACGGATTCCCGTTCCCAGGGAGGAACCAGCCAGTGACGACGCTCCTCGTCATCGCCAAGGAACCACGGCCGGGACGGGTCAAGACCCGCCTCACCCCGCCGTTCACACCCCGGGAGGCGGCGCTGCTCGCCGAGGCGTCCCTCGTGGACACCCTGCGCACGGTGGCGGCGACCCCGGCACGGCGCCGGGTGCTCGTGCTCGACGGAGCGGCCGGCGACTGGCTGCCGGCCGGCTTCGACGTCGTACCGCAGTGCGCGGGCGGCCTCGACGAACGGCTGGCCGCCGCCTTCGCGGGCTGCGCCGGGCCCGCGCTGCTCATCGGCATGGACACACCGCAGGTGACACCCGCGCTCCTCACCGTGGACTTCGCCGGCTGCGACGCGTACTTCGGCCCGGCCGAGGACGGCGGCTTCTGGGCCCTCGGGCTCGCCGCCCCCGATCCGGAGCTTCTGCGGGGCGTGCCGATGTCGACGCCCACGACGGGTGCGGTGCAGCGGGAGCGGCTCGTCGCCGCCGGGCTGCGCGTACGCGACCTGCCCCGCCTCCGGGACGTCGACACGGCCGCCGACGCGGAGGCGGTCGCCGCCCTCGCGCCGCCCGGCAGCCGCTTCGCCGCCGAGCTCGGACGTCTGCGGACGGCCACCGGACGATGAGCACCGCGCACGGGACGACGACACCGCCGGGGCTGCCCGGCCCGCGCCCCTGGTCCGCCGACCCCTACTCGGACGCCCTGGTCACCGGCCGGGGCCCGCTCTTCCTCCGGCGCACCGACGGCTGGCTGCTGCCCCTGGAGGTGGAGCGCTGGTGCGCACGGGCCGACGCGGTGGACCTGACCGTGCTGGGGCGCTGCGAGGGGACCGTGCTCGACGTGGGCTGCGGGCCGGGGCGGCTCGTCGCCGAACTCGCCGCCCGGGGCCGGCCCGCGCTCGGCATCGACGTCAGCGAGGCGGCCGTCGCGCACACCGCCCGGCTCGGCGGCCAGGCCCTGCGGCGCTCCGTCTTCGAGCCGCTCCCCGGTGAGGGCCGCTGGGACACCGCGCTCCTCCTCGACGGCAATGTCGGCATCGGCGGCGACCCGGCCGCCCTGCTCCGCCGGATGACCCAACTCCTCGCTCCCGGCGGGCTGTTGATCGTCGAGACGCTCGCGGACGTGGACGTCGACGAACGGGTCAGCGTGCACATCGTCCGGGTCACCGACCCCCGGGGCACGGACGGGCCGGCCTTCCCGTGGGCCCGCCTCGGCACCCCGGCGCTGCTCCGGCACGCGGCACGCGCGGGCTGGCGCCGGGAGGGTCAGTGGTCGGCCGGGGGTCGCTCGTTCGTCGCCCTGCGCAACCGCGACGGATGCGATGGCCCGGACGACCGCGATGACCGGGACGACCGCAACAGCCGCAGTACGAGCAGCGCCGCCGAGCCCCCGAACAGCACCGCCGTGATCAGCAGCCAGCGGACCAGGAAGTCGTCGCCCGGGAGCCCGGTGGCCAACCGGTAGTGCTCCGCCATCTGCCCGCTGATCAGCGGAAACCACATCAGCAGCAGAAGCGCCGAGAACGCGGCCGGGAACCGGACGTAGACCGTCCACTCCCGGCGGCCGACCGCGCCAAGACCCCTCGCCACGGCCCGGTCCGCCCCCGCGTACAACGGGACGAGCACCAGGTCGTGGAGGACCGCCGCGCCCACGAACCACAGCGCCACCCCGAACCAGTCCCCTGCGAGCAGCCGCACCCCGGCGTACCCGGCGAGCGCGAACGAACAGGCCGGCAGCAGGATCTGCAGCGGACCACCCAGGACAGGCTTCCCGAACGGCCGTCGCATCACAGGTCGTCGCCCCACAGGTCGTCGCATCACAGTTCTCCGAACGTCATCCGGGCCACCCACTTGGTGTTGAGCACGCCGGGCGCCGCGGGGACGATGATCCGCGCGGGATAGCCGTGGTCGGGGGTCAGGTCCTCGCCGTTGGCGAACAGGGCCAACAGGGAGCGCGGGTCGCGCACCTGGTTGTAGCGCAGGGCCGCGTGCCGGAACGCCCCGTGCCGCTGCAACGACTCCACCAGCACATCGGGCGCCGCGCCCTCCTCGTATCCGACGAGCCGCGCCAGGTCCCGCAGCCGTACGCCCCGCCACCACTGGTCGGAGGTCGACCAGCCCTCCACGCAGGCGATGGGCAACGCGGCGCTGTGGAGCGGAAGTTCGAGCAGCTCGCCCCGGCTCAGCCGGACCGTGCGCCCGCGCCCCTCGACGACCAGCCGCCACGTCTCCTCGGCCGTCTCCCGCATGTCGATGCCGACCGCCTCGGCCGTCTTGTTGATCTGGAAGCCGCCGGGTCCGCTGCCCGGTTCGGGGCCGCCGTGCGGAGCGAGTACGGCCGTCTCCCGCAGCGGCTCGTCGAAGCTGCGGCCCGCCGTCGTGGCGAACAGCAGCAGCGATCCGCCGCCGACGACTCCGAGGGCACCGCGCCGCGAGACGGTGGGCGGGGTGGGGTCCGGTGAGACCAACTCCCCTTCTTCCGGGGTGCGTTCGTCCCGGAGGCAGCGCAGATTGCGGAGCGCCGCCGGGACCCGCAGCACGGCGTGCGTCACGAACGCGGCGAAGAACACCCAGGCCCCGTAGAAGTGCAGCGGATAGAAGGAGCCGGGGAAGATGTAGTCGAGCTGGATGTTCAGCACGCCGGTGGTGAACTCGAACAGGGCGCCCCCGACCAGCAGGAGCAGCGAGATCCGCTCCAGCGCGTGCGCGAGCGACCGGGCGGGCGGCAGCGCGAACAACTTCGGCACGACCGACCACAGCTTCGCCAGCAGTACGGGGATCAGCGTGATCCCGAGGGTGACGTGGACGCCCTGGGTGAGGCGGTACAGCCAGGACGGGTTCGTCGGCCAGGAGAAGAGGTAGAAGCCGAGCAGACCCTTGTCCGGGGTCATGTCGTTCACCGGCGACAGGTTCGGGTTGTAGGCGGCGTACGACACGAGACCCGTCACGAACAGCACGGTGATGCCGCCGAGCAGGACGACGCCGAGCACCGAGGTGAACCAGGGGCCGCGCAAGGGGCTGCGCCAGAACGCGGGGGAGGAGGGAGACCGTGGCATGCTCCGACCGTAGGACCGCGACACCCCCCGAACGGGTCCGCGAACCATGACGAAACTCTGACGTCCACGCCTGCGGCGCCTCCGGCGGCCGGTCCGCGGCCTAGCGTGCGGATGTGAACCGCGATCTTCCCCAGGACCTTCCCCCGGACGGTCCCCGCGATCTCCCCGGCGCTCCTCACCTCGACCGGTGTCACGGTCGACGGCTCGACCGGCGCCGGGATCCGCTCCTCGACCTGGGCGCCGTCCTGGCCGCCGCCCTGCTCGTCACGGCGGCCGCGCTGGTCGGCACGTCGATCGAACGCCGCCATCACACGCTCTTCGTGCGCTGGCCTCCCCTGTTCGCCCAGTGGGAGCCGCACCTCGGCCCCGGCACCCCGGCCGCGCTCGCCGTGGCCGTCGCCGTCGTCGCCTACGGGCCGCTCCTCGCCAGGCGTCTGCCGTGGCGGGCGCTGCTGTGGGCGTCCTGGGGCACCGCCACCGCCTGGACGTTCTCCCTCGCGCTGGTCGACGGGTGGCAGCGGGGGATCGCCGGGCGGCTGACGGCCACGAACGAGTACCTCACGGTCATCGACCGCTTCCACGACATCCCCGCCACCCTGCGGGACTTCACCCACCACATCGTGAGTCACTCCCCCGCTCCCTGGCCCGCGCACATCGCCGGCCACCCGCCGGGGGCCACCGTCACCTTCGTGCTCCTCGACCGGGCCGGGCTGGCCGGCGGCGGCTGGGCGGGCGTGTGGTGCATCGTGGCCGGGGCGGCGGCGCCGGCCGCGGTCCTGGTCGCCGTACGGGCGCTGGCCGCGGAGGAGCTCGCCCGCCGCGCCGCCCCCTTCCTGGTCCTCGCCCCGGCCGCCGTGTGGGTGGGCGCCTCCGCGGACGGCTACTTCGCCGCGGTCGCCGCCTGGGCCGTCGCCCTCCTCGCCCTCGCGGTCACCGGACCCCGGCCCCGGGCGACGGGCTTCGCCGCCGGACTCCTCCTCGGCCTCACCGCGTACCTCTCCTACGGCCTGACGCTGTTCGCCGTGATCGCCGCCGCCGTCCTGCTGCTCGGCTCCCGCCGCCTCCGCCCCCTCCCGTACGTCCTCGCCGGACTGGCCGTCGTCCCCCTTCTGTTCACGCTGCTCGGCTTCAACTGGTGGGAGGGGTACCGCCTGTTGGTCACCCGCTACTACGAAGGGGTCGGCGGCGTACGGCCGTACGGCTACTGGGTCTGGGCGAACCTCGCCTGTACGGCGCTGATCGTGGGCCCGGCGACGGTGGCGGGCCTGCGCCGAACGGTCGCGACGGCCGTACGCGAAGGTCCCCGCGCCCTCCGCCGCCCCCACGTCCTCTCCCCCGAGCCCCGCCTCGCCCTCCTCGCTCTCGCCGCCCTGCTCGCCCTCCTGGCCGCCGACCTCTCCGGCATGAGCAAGGCGGAGACGGAACGGATCTGGCTGCCGTTCGCGATGTGGTCCCTGCCGACCTGCGCGTTCCTGCCCCGCCCCCGCGCCTGGCTCACCGCCCAGGCCACCCTGGCCCTGCTCCTCAACCACCTCCTGCTGACCGGCTGGTGACACCAGGAGCGGAGACCGTGATCAATTCAGCCGGATGGCGGCGGGCCGGGGCGGTCCCGGCACATCGGGGGAAGGTGCTGTTCAGCGCCGTACCGGGGAGAGAGCGGGGCGCGCGGCGGGGGCGTGGGGCGGGTTGCGGCGGGGGGTCGTGGATCTCACGGTGGGCCCATGAAGAAGCAGCCGACGAAAGGACCACGCATGCGTGCCCTCATATCCCGATCCCGCACAGCCCTCCTGCCACCCCTGGTCGGCGCCGCGCCGGTCTGCGGCCCGGTCGGCGGGGCCGACCACGACGCCGTGTTCCACCCGCTGCTGGACGTACTGTCCGCCGTCGCCGAACGGGGCGGCCGTCTCGACGCGGCCGAGGCCGCCGGTTTCGCGCGCGTCCTGGAGACGGCGAACGCGTCCCTGGAGCGGCGGCTGAAGGAGCGGGCCTCCGCCACCACGTCCGCCACGACCGCCACCGCCCCCACCGCCGCCCCCGGCGTCACCGACCGGGCCGGGATCGCGGTCGCCGATCCGGTCTCGGATCTCCTCACCCAGCTCCAGTCGACGGTCGACGGGCTGGTCAAGGCCCTGACGGGGGCGCTGGGCACGGTGACCGGCCTGCTGTCGCCGGTGGTCGGGGTGGTCACGGGGCTCCTCGGCGGCGGACTGTCCGGGCTTCCGGCCCAGCCCGCCGCGGCAAGTCCGGCGACATCCTCGCGCTGACAAGCGCCCCGGGGGCAAAGGGTCGTCAGCGGGCGAGGGACTTGGCATCGCCCATGACGATCACCGGGTGCTGGGCGGGATCCAGCGTGCGCAGCAGTTCCTTCATGTGCTCCTGGGCCAGACTCACGCAGCCGTGCGTGGGGCCCCCGTGGTCGACGTGCACCCAGATGCCGCCGCCCCTGCCCGCGCCGAGCGGGCGGGTCCAGTCGAGGGGTGAAGTGCCGGGCTCGTGGTTGTAGTTGATCGCGACGACGTAGTCGAAGGAGCCGGCCAGCGACTCCCCCTCGAAGCCCGTGCCGGCGATGGTGAACCCGACCGACCGGTCGTAGGGCAGCTTGGCACCGGGGTCGGGCCGGAGTCCGCCCGCGTCGGTGAGGGTGAACACGCCGACGGGCGAGCGGAGATCACCGGCGTGATGGTCGTCCGTCCAGCCCTTGAGGGCGTTGTGGGCCGGCCAGGTCGCTCCCGGCTGCCAGCCCGCGCTCGTACGCCGGTACAGCACCACCTGTGACACCGGGGAGTCCTTGCCCCGGCCGGTGACCAGAACGACCTGCCGCGCGTTCCTGGGTATCCCGGCCAGCGTCGCGGAGCCGACACCCGGCAACCGCGCCGGTACGACAGGCGCGGCGGACTCCGCACCGTCCGGTGCGGGCCGCCCGGGCCTGGCCTGCGTCGTACCGGGAGCGCCGACGGACCGTTCGGCGCCGACGCCGGCGCATCCGGCGAGCGTGACGGACAAGGCCAGAGCCCCGGCGGCGATCAACGGCGTACGGAGACGCTGTCGGGGGAAGGCCGGGCGACGGGTGAAGGAAGCCATGATCGTCAGCCTGGGGGTGACTTGTGAGGAACTGGTCAGCTCCGCTCAGCAGACCGTTTCAGCTTCGGTGACGGAACCCTGCGTGAGCCTGAAGCGAGCACGGATACGCCCGGAATGCGCCTTTCGGTAAGGAGAGAACCCTTGCTCATATCCCCCGGGTAGGGTGACGGAAATGGAGATCCGCCAAGCGACGGCCGGCGCCGCCCTGCCCGACATGACCCCGGTCCGCAAGCTGTGACCGACGAGATCGTGCCGGCCACCACGGGCTCGACCCCGAGCTCGTGCTGCTCAGCGGCGCCATCGGGGGCCACCCCGCCCTGCCGGAACCCGTTCGGGACGCCGTGAACACGCCGGCTCCACTGCCGCTCGTCGCCCCCGCCACAGGAAAGAACATGCCCCTTTCTCACGCCGCAACCGCCACCTCCACGACCGCCCCTCTGACCGTCACCGCGCCCCAGCCCCCGGAAGGAGCCGCCGACATCCGGCTCATCGTCACCGACATGGACGGCACGCTCCTGGACGACGCCAAGCGCATACCCGACGGCTTGTGGTCGCTCCTGGCCGAGCTGCGCCGACGGGACGTGCTCTTCTGCCCGGCGAGCGGCCGTCAGTACGCCACCCTGGCCAAGGAGTTCGCCGACGCGGGGCAGGGCATGGTGTTCATCGCCGAGAACGGCACCTACGTCGTACGGGACGGCGTGGAGCTCAGCTCCGACCCGCTGGACCCGTCCGTCGCCGCGCGGATCGTCACCACGACACGGGGGCTGCGGGCCGAGGGCGTGGACGTCGGCGCGGTGGTCTGCGGCAAGCGGTCCGCGTACGTCGAACGGACCGACGAAGCGTTCCTGGCCGAGGCCGGGCAGTACTACACCCGGCTCCAGCCCGTCCCCGACGCGACCGCCGTCGACGACGAGATCCTCAAGGTCGCCCTCTTCGACTTCGGACCGGTGGAGCGGACCACCGCCCCGGCCCTGAGCCCCTTCACCTCGACCCACCAGGTCGTCGTCTCCGGCGAACACTGGGTCGACATCATGAACGTCACCGCCGACAAGGGCGCGGCCGTACGCCGTCTCCAGGACGACCTGGGCATCACACCCGCCCAGACGATGGTGTTCGGCGACTACCTCAACGACCTCGAAATGCTCGACACCGCCGAGTGGTCCTTCGCCATGGCCAACGCCCACCCCGCCATCATCGACCGGGCCCGCCACCTCGCCCCGTCCAACAACGAGAACGGCGTCCTGCGCACGATCACCCGCCTACTCCACCTGCCACCCATGTGACCCACCCGATCATCCCTCCACGACCCGCCGCGCACCGACCTCGCCGGGGTACTCGCGGACGGTGAACGCGGCGAGGACCCAGCCGACGGCGTAAGCGAGCAGGGCGGGCAGGACGGGCGCCGCGATCAGGAAGAGGATGCGGCCGGCGAGGACCGGCCCCGTGGAACGGCGGGTCTGGTCACGCTTGCGGCCGCGGGCCTCGCTGGGGGTCGGCGGGTCCAGGAGGTCCCTGCGGTGGCCGCGGCGCTGCACCACCCACCCCCAGACCAAGGCCACACAGGAGGCGGCCACCTGCGCCCAGTCCCACACCATGCGCACGCCTGACGGCAGGTCGCCGCGGAACGACTGGTAGAGCACGAGCGCGATGTAACAGGCGAAGGCCAGCACGGCGAACCAGAGGACGGCCCCGGAGGCGCGGCGCAGCCAGTAGCGCGCACCACGCTGGTACCAGGTGGTGCCGAGCCCCGGCAGGGCCGGGATGCGGGCGGGGGCTCCGAGTGGCGGAGAGCCAAGAGACGATTTTGTGGTCACGCCGAGGATCCGTGTTCCTGCAACCAGCGCCGAGCGCCGACCTCGCTGGGATACTCACGCACGGTGAGCCAGGCGACCAACCAGCCGACGATGTACGCGGCGAACGCCGGCATGACGGGCGCCGCGAGGATCACGAGGCCCCGGCCGGCGGCTACCAGCCCGGGGGCGCGCCGGTTGTGGGCGCGCTTGGCCTGACGGGTCTGCTCGGGGGTGGGCGGGTGCAGGAGACCTTCACGGTGGCCCCGGCGCTGCCTCACCCACCCCCAGACCAGAGCCACGCAGGCGGCGACCACCTGTACCCAGTCGCACACGGTGCGCACGGTGGGCGGCATCTCACTGCGGAACCCTTGGTAGAGGCTGATCGAGAAGAAGCAGACCATGGCCATCACGATCAGCAGGAAGACCGTCGTACGGGCACGGCACAGCCAGTAGAGCGCGCCGCGCTTGTACCACGTGGTCCCGAGCTTGGGCAGGGCCGGAATGTGGGCGGGGGTCCCGAGGGCGGGAACCTCAGAAGATGCTCTTGACGCCATGCCAGATGTCCTTCGCCATTCGTACGCCGTCGTCCCCGGTTTCCGTGAAGACGTGGCCCGTGCCGGTCAGCACACCACCGACTACGCCGTGGTCGTGGATGTCCTCGCTCCAGTGCTCGTGGAAGGAGTGGTCGAGGAGACTGGTCGCACCCACCGCTGCCACGACCCCGACGCCGGCCAGCGCGACCGCGCCTTCGACGGGCAGGGCGGCCACAACGCCCGCGCCGACGGCGACACCGCCGAGTGCGGCACCGCCGTCGACGACGACGGAGTGCTGCCAGGACCAGCCCTTGTCGTGGTCGTCCTTCGCCTCCACCAAACCGCACGCCGCAGCCGCGGCGACGTCCAGCACCGGGACCTCCTTGAGGAACTCCGGCAGCGCTTCGAGGCTTCGGCCGACGCGCAACGCCTCGGCGGCGTCTGCCAGTTTGATGTTGAGGGCCCGGTCGTAGGGGAGCTTGGTACTGCCGTGGTCGGCGCGGGCGATGTCCTCTTCCAGCGAGTCGACCTTCGTCATCGCGTCGCGGTAGGCGCTCTTGGCGGGGAGGTCCTTGGGCAGCGAGCGACCTGCCTTCTGAAAGGCCTTGCGCTCCGCGCGGAGTTCCTTCTTGGCTGCCCGCTCCTCGTCCTTGGCGCCGTCGATCAGCTTGCGGGCCTCCCTGCCACCGGCTCGGGCGTCCTCGGCGTCGTACGCGTACAGACCCCGCAGCATGTCGGCAAGGGTGATCTTGTCGCCCGGTGACACCGACGCGGTGACCTGTGCGTACAGTCCCCGCAACTTGTCCGCCGCGACCAGCCTCGCGTGCTGCGCCGTATGCAGAATCTCCGTGCGCACCTTGTCGTACTCGCCGAACGCCGAGATCGTCTTCTGTTCGTCGGCGCTCGGCGGGTCGGACGTGACGAACTGGAGCGGGGCGCCCTGGGCGCCCATGGGTACGCCCTTCTTCGCGGCGATGTGCTCGGCGTTCTGCAGGGCGGTCTCGCAGGCGGACAGCGCACCGACGAGGGTGTCGAGGATGTCGCCCGCGTCGTGGACGAGGCCCGCGAAGGCTCCCGCCGTGAGGGCGTCCTCGCTCCAGGTGGCGCGGAAGGTCTCGGCCGCGTCGCCCTTCCAGCTCGCGTCGCCGACCAGCTCCTCGACGGCGCTGCTGAGCGGACGGACGACGTCCTCGAGCTTCTTCTTGGCGTTCTTGTACGTCTCGGCCATCGTGCGCAGTCCGCCGATGTCGCCGCCGACCCAGCTGTCGCCCATCAGCCGTCCCCCACCATCAGGTCCTCGAACAGACCGTGTACGTCGATGTCGTGCCGCTGGAACGAGTCGCGGGCGTACGCCACCTTGTCGCCGTGGTCGTCCAGCCGGTCGGCGAAGCCGGTGTGCAGGGCGACGATGAGGTCGGCGACCTCCTTGATGGCGTGGTCGAGGCCGCTGTCACCGCCGCTGACGACGGGTGGGGCGACCTGGTCGTGCAGGTTCCGGTAGTGGGTGGCCTCGTCGTGGAAGGTCTTGGACATCGAGGTGAGGTCACTCAGGACCGCCTTGAAGTCGGGCGGCATCAGCGCACCTCCCGTGCGTAGGCGGCCAGGTCGGCCGACTGCCAGTTGGGGTGTCCGGGCGCGACGCGCGGGTCGACGCGGACGGTGACGCCGTGCTCGCGCACTCCCTCGGCCAGCGGCCCGATCGACGTGGCGACCCACGGCTGGGCCTCGCCGAGCGCGGCCACCAGCCGGGCCGGCGTGGTGAAGGCGAGGGCCACGGTCCCGTCCGTGGGGTGCTCGAACAGCTCGTAGGCGATGAAGGGCACGCGGGTGGGGCGGCCGGACGGGTCCAGCGCGTCGACATAGCGCGGATGGGCCGGGACCAACACGGGGGTGTGGTACGCCGGAACGCCGGGCTTCGGGGCCTGCCGTCCTTCCGCGTCCGGCCCTACGGGCGGCTCCGCCTCGGCGTAGTCGAGCAGGCGCGAACGACGTGGCTCCGGGTTCGACGGACGAGGTTCCGGGGCCGACGGACGAGGTTCCGGGTTCAATAACGGCTTGGCCGTGGCCGGTGGCTCGGGTGGCCCGGTCTCGGCGAAGTCGGAAATGTGCGACCGTATCGGCGCCCCCACCGCCGTCACCTCTTCACTCTTCGCTCTTTGCGCTGGACGTTTTGGCGCGCTCACCCTAACGACCGACCCCGAGGGCAAATCCCGCTATGTCAGGCTGCCGGGCCGTGTACATGCCGAGTGCATGCCTACTGCATACCGACCACATACCGACCGCATGCTGAACCGATACGGCCGCTGTGACCCAGCTCTCATCTCCCTCGTGCAGCAGATGAAGGGGCTTCCCCGTCGAGGAGGGGTGACAGGAAGGGAGGAGCGTGTGGATCTGGCAACCGAGTGGAAGCTGGGCGCCGAGCGCGGCGGGACCGAGTCGCTGGACATGGTGCGATCCGCAGAAGACCCTGAGCGTCAACGGCCGAGATCTTGGACGTTGCTCTAAAGCAACTGCTTCAAAGGCATCACTTCAAAGGCACCACTTCAGAGGCGTCGCTTCGAAGCGGCCAAGGACAGAGGTGTGTGCCGAAGTGTCATGAACGGTCGGGACCTCGTCAGGTGAACGCCAACACCCTGGCCCGCCGCCCTCCCCCCGCGTTCGATGGAACGCGGATACCCGTGTCGACGTACGCCGAGGGGTGAGCGAGCGATGGGCGAGGGAAAGCGGCGGCGGGTCGTCGTGGGGGTGAGCGGTTCGCCGGGGAGTCTGGCTGCGCTGCACCGGGGCGCGTTCGAGGCGCGCCGCACCGGCGCCGTGCTGCTGGCCGTGGGTGCCTGGGAACCGCCGCACGGCGCGCTCGCCCACCCGAGTTCGATGCTCGCGCCGCCGATGACCGAGTTCCGGCAGATGGCGGACGACCGGCTGCTCACCGCGCTCGGCACGGCCTTCGGCACCGACGGGCCCGGGGTGCCGTGCCGGGGGCTGGTCGTGTGGGACCGGCCGGGGCGCGCCCTGGTGCGGACCGCCGACCGGATCGGCGACCTCCTGGTGATCGGCGGCGGGCGGCGCGGCCGGATGCGCCGGGCACTGTTCCCGTCCGTCGCGCGCTACTGCCTCGCGCACGCCGCCTGCCCGGTGCTGGCCGTACCGCGCTCACCCCTGCACCGCGAACTCGCCTCCGTACGCCGCCGGGTCAGCATGCGCCTGCCGCTCGACGCCAGCGAACTGACCGACGGCAGGTCCTGAGCCACTGTCCTGAACCGCTGTCCCGATCTGCCGTCCCAGCCCCGCCGTCCCAGCCCCGCCGTCCCGACTCAGCCGACGCGGAAGCCCGCCGAGACCGTGTCGAAGACCGGGCGGAAGGTGTCCCACTTGAGGTCCGGGGCCGAGAGGTAGATGTCGTACTCCCGGCCGCCCTCCTGCCCGAAGCCCAGGTCGATCGCGCGGAACGCCCGGACCCTGCCCTTGAAGGTGAACTCCCACACGGCCGCGGGCTTCTCCTGGAACGTGGTGCGCTGCATACGCAGTTTCCGGTACGAGGAGGGGTAGTTGAGCTTGGTGTTCGCCTCGATGTTCGTGAAGTGCGACTCGGGGTTCGCACCCGCCGGCTCGACCATGCCGATCGTGAGGCCCACGAGACCCGTCTCGTCGGCGTAGGTGACCTGTTCGGAGGTCGCCTTGCCGCGCTTCCAGCCGTCCGGGACCGGGAAGGACACGCCCAGTTTCTTTTCCGTGACCAGGTGGTAGCCCGCGGGAACGGCCGGTGGCGCAGAAGTGGCGGCGGACGCGGCGGCTTTGTGGTGGTTGCCGCTCTTGCCGTCCCGGGTCAGGGACCACCCGGCCGCCACCGTCGCGGCCGCCAGCACCACGGCCAGCGCGCTCCAGACGGCCGCACGGCGCTCGCGAGCCCGGGGCGGTGCGTCTTCCCGCGCCGGTGCGACCGTCGTGGCGGTCGGCGGAGACTGTGTCGGTGTCCGTGTTGACATCGGCGCCGTTGCCGGAACCGGGCGCGTGGGCGTCAGCTGCGTCGGTACCCCCGACACGACTTCCCTCAGGACCCGCTCCACCTCCTCCGCCGACGGCCGCTCCTCCGGCTCCTTCGCGAGCAGCGCCTCGATGAGGGGTTCCAGCGGGCCTGCCTGCTTCATGGGGTCGACCGGGTCGACGGCGATGGCGTACGCCGTCTCCACGGCCGTGGCCTTGCGGAACGGGGGCCGCCCCTCGACGGACTGGTAGAGGGTCGCCCCGAGCGCCCACAGGTCCGCGGCGGGTCCGGGCTTCTTGCCCCGCATCCGTTCGGGCGCGATGTAGTCGATCGAGCCGATGATCTCGCCGGTCTTGGTCAGCGTCGAGGTGCCGGTCGCCATGGCGATGCCGAAGTCGGTGAGGACGACGCGGCCGTCGGAGCCGAGCAGGACGTTGCCCGGCTTGACGTCACGGTGCAGCACCCCGGCGGCGTGCGCGGCCCGCAGCGCGGCGACCATGCCGAGGCCGATCCGGGCGGCGTGGGCGGGCGGCACCGCGCCGCCGTCCGTGAGCAGTGCGGCGAGGGTGGTGGAGGGCACGTACTCCATGACGATGCAGGGCAGCCCCTCGTCGTCCACCACGTCGTGCACGACGACCACGTGGGGATGGGCGATACGGGCGGCGCTGCGCGCCTCGCGGCGGGTGCGTTCGTGGAGGGTGGCGAGCTCGTCGTCGGTCAGGTGCCGCTGGACATGCAGCCGCTTGACCGCGACCTCGCGGTTGAGGACCTCGTCCTCGGCACGCCACACCGTGCCCATGCCGCCACGGCCGATCTGTTCGATCAGCCGGTAGCGCCCGGCGACCAGCCGCCCCTCGTCCGCCACCGCGTGCCCCTTGCCGTTCTTTCCGGACCGCTCGCTCCGGACCGGTTCGAACCATTTCGCGTTCGATTCGTGTCGACACCATAGTCGGCGCAGGTTGCGGGCGAATCTCAGCCGTCGTCCCCCCGCTCGTCCGGGGCCGCGAGGACGAGTTGGGTCAGCTGGGTGGGGTCGCCCGTGTCCAGGGTGACCCGGTAGAGGCCGGGCGCGGGCACGGTGACGCGGGCCGCGAGGTGGTCGTCGTCGCCGTGCAGCCGGGCGGGTCCGGCGAAGGCCCCGTCCACCTCCTCGACCACGCAGTCCAGCCCCGCGGGACTGTCGGCGCCGCGCACCCGGACCGTCCAGGGCGTGCCCGGGGCGACGAGGTCCGGGACCTCGATGCCGACCCGTGCCCCGGCCTGCGGAGGGCCGAGGTGCTCGTCCTCCTCCAGGAACGAGGTCACCGCCTCCAACGCGGCCTCCCCCTGGGCCAGCGCACCGTGCTGCAGCGCAAGGGGCACGATGGCGCGGTTCAAGGGGGAGGTCGCGGACTCCTTGTGTACGGTGCCGTCGCCGCCCACGTCGAAGCGACGCGGTGCGCCGGTCTCGTCGCGCATCAACTCGCCGTCGCTGTGCTCGCGGTAGCAGTGCTCGGAGGCGGTCACCACGCCCTGACGGAGGGTCAGGGACTGGAGTGTGGGCTGGCTGATGCCCACCAGCGCCCGGTGCCCGGGCAGCGCCCGCCCGCGCAGGGTGTCGTGCAGGGTCTGGGAGTCGACGGCCAGATCCTTGTCGCCGCCCAGGTCGGCGATGTCCGTGGGGCTGAGCCGGCGGATGTTCAGGCCCTCGTCGAGACAGGGAAACGTCGGGAGCAGGTCGTGCAGGCCCGGCATGGTGTACGCGAGTCTCCTGAGCCTGCCGTGCGGCAGCGGAACCGGCGCGCCCTGCCCGGTGTTGAGGATCGCGGCGGCGGCCACCGCCCCCTGGAAGGGCGTACCGAGGGTGAGCACCCCACGGGTGTCCGCCGCGAGGTCGGCGTCGGGGCCGTCGGTGAGAGCGGCGAGGGTGAGCAGTCCGCCCATGGAGTGGGCGACGAAGACGAGCCGCCCCTCCCGTTCGTCGACCCGGTGCTTGCGGGCGAGCGCGTGTGCGGGGTGCCGCCGCCACCGCTCCAGATGGGCGCGCGCCGCCTCGGCGAGGAACCGGGCGTTCGTGGCGACCGACAGCCGCCAGTCATAGGCGAAGGGCAGCACGGCCTGAGGGTCGGCCACGCTCCGGGTGACCGTCGCGACCAGGTCGCCGTAGGGCTCGATGCCGCGCAGGAACGGGCTCCAGGCGGGGGTGCTCAGCAGGCGCCGGGCCCGGATGCGGCCGAGGCGGCCCTCGCGTTCGTCGGGCGTGAGGCGCAGGGCGCGTAAGCCCCGGGGCGCCGTCCAGGCCTTCAGCAGCCATCCGGCGTTCGCGAGGCCCCAGACGACGTCGCCCGACTCGGCGTCGTACAACTCGCTCCCCATGATGCCGGGAACGACGACGACGGCGTCCTGCGTCGTGTTCGGAGAGAGGCCGGGGAGGCTGTAGGGCCGCTCGTCCAGGCGGCGGCCTGCGGTATTGGGCTGCGACGACTCGGTCATGGCGGGAAGAATAGAGACCATGCGAGGGCGGGCGGGCGGGCTTGTCAGGATCGGGGAGCCGGGGGACGCCGACGATACGGGGCGGGCCACGGCGGGCCGTGCGTCGGTGAATGCCGTGACCGCCGTGGACGAGGACTCCGCGCGGCGCACCCTGCTGACCCTCGCCGTCCGTGACTACGACGACGGGGACACCGAGTTCACCGCCGGCATCGACGAACAGCTGTCCGTCGTGGCCGACTGGTGGTGCGCCCCGGGAGCACCGGAGCCGTTCACGCACGTCCCCGCGCCGGAGCTGCGCGAGCGCTACGACGTGGAGCGCTTCCTGCACGAGAGCAAGGTGCGCGAGATGCGCGGCCGCGCCCTGGTCGTCTTCATCACGGGCCACGGCCAACTGGGCGCCTCCCGCACCCACTTCCTCCAGCTGCCGAGGACCGAACCCCGGCGCCAGCTGGCCACGGCCATCCGCACCAGCGAGATCGTCGCCGCCGCCCTCGACTCCCGCGCCGAACACGTCCTGGTCGTCATCAACACCTGCTACGCGGCCGGGATCGCCGAGGAGCTGGAGAAACTGCACCAGGAGATCCTGCCGAGCCGGCGCACCGGCGGCAGCCTGGACGTCGTCGCCACCTGCGCCCACGACCAGCTGGTCCAGGTACGGCAGTTCCCCTCGGTGATGCGCCGTGTGCTGGAGCGGCTGCGCACCACCGCCCAGATCACCACGCCCTGGCTGAGCGTCGCCCATCTGATGACGGAGTTCGAGAGCGAACTCGGCACCGACACCGAGCGGCGCAAGCACCGGCTCAAGCGGGTCCTGGACGGTGGCGGCCAGACCACCCTGACGCCCTGTCTGCCGAACCCCGGCTACCGGCCCGTACGGGAACTGGTGGGGCCCGCGCGCCGCCAGGTCGCCACCCCGGCCGACGAGGTCGACCACTGGCTCGACCGCGCCAGCGGCCGCCCCCAGGAAACCGACCCCGGCTGGTACTTCAGCGGTCGCGAGGGACTGGGCCGCGCCATCACCGCGTTCCTCGGCCGTCCCCGCGGCGTCCTGCTGCTGACCGGGACCGCCGGCAGCGGCAAGTCGGCCGTGCTGGCGCGAGCCGTGACGTTCAGCGACCCGCTGTTCCGCGACGACCCGCGCTACGGCCGCGCGCTGCGCTCGGCCGCACCCGAGACCGTCCCGCCCGAGAACTCCGTCACCGCCGCCGTACTGGCCCGCCACCGCACCGCCTCCGACGTGCTCGGCGACCTGCTGCGCGCCCTGGAACTGCGACCGCGCCCGGCCGGGCCGAGCGACGACCCGGTGGAACTGCGCCGCGCCCAGCTGATGGCCCACCTGGACGAGCCGGGCGACCCGGTCACGCTCGTCCTCGACGGCCTGGACGAGTCCGTCGAACCCTTCCGCGTGGTCAGGGACGTACTCGCCCCGCTCACCGCCCACTGCGGCGCCGCCCCCGCCCTGCCCGGCCAGCGCCGTCCGGAGCGGCAGCGGTCCCTGCGGCTGCTGATCGGCGTACGCAGCAGCCGTCCCCGTACGGACCGCGCCGCCCCTGCCGGGCCCGCGGGGCGGGAGACGGGGCTGCTCGGCGCGCTCCGGGAGGTCTTCCCCACGGCGTCCGTGCTGCGCACCGACGAGACGGACAGCGAGAGCGACATCGCCGACTACGTCCAGGCGCTGGTCGGCGACGAGACGTCCGGCGGCGACAGCACCCGGCAGGCGGCCGAGACCGTCGCCAAGCGGGTCTGGCCCTCGTTCCTGGACGCCCGGCTGGCCGGCGAGCAGCTGCACCACGCGTCCGACCCCGGCGCGCTGGCGGACAACCCCGACTGGCTCGAACTGCTGCAGGCGGGCACCGTCGGCCTGCTCCGGCGCGATCTGGCGCTCGTCGAGGACGAGGGACTGCCCCCGGAGGTCGCCCTCGCGCTGCTGCGGGCCGCCGCGTTCGCGCTGGGCGCGGGCATCCCCTGGTCGGACGTGTGGCCTGCCGTCGCCGGGGCGCTGCTCGGCCGGCCCCTCGAGGACCCGGACCGGATGATCGAGAACCTGCTGAAGAGCAGGCTCGCCGGATATCTGGCCCACGACGACGAGGACGACCGGCTGGTGTACCGGCCGGCCCACGAAGCCCTGTCCGAGCTCCTGCGGGATCCCCGCCAGGACCTGCTGGCCGGCGTCGGGGGCGGCGCCGTATGAGCGACGCGGACAGCCCGTACCGCGCGCCCCGTCCGGGCCGCTCCGACACGGGCGACTCGAAGACGTGGGCCGACGACTCGAAGGCGTGGGCCGACACCAAGGACGCGCACCGGCTCATCGCCGAGGCGCTGTCCCGGCTCGTCGCCGCGGACCCGACGATCCCGCCCCACCCGTATCTCAGCCGTCACCTGGCGCAGCACGCGGCCCGGGGCGAGGTCCTCGACGACGCCCATGTGCCGCCGGCCGTACTGCCCTGGGAGTCCAGCGCGAACGTGCGCACACTGCTGCGGCAGAGCGGCCCCGTGAGCGCGCGGCGGCAGGAGTGGCTGGAGGCGTGGGCCCGCATCGAGCCGTTCATCGGCGGCGCCGGTCCGGAGTCCCGGCTGACGAGCCTGCACCTGGCCCAGCACGCGGCGACCCGCCCCCGCACCCCGCTCGACACGTCCGCCGCGCGGGTGTCCGGTTCGCGCATCACCCCGCTGTGGAGCGACTGGACGGCGCAGGACAACGTACTGGCCGTCTCCGAGACCCGCCTCGAATCGCTGACCCGCACCACGACCGCCGACGGCCGCTCGCTGCTGGTCAGCGGCGACAGCCACGGCACGATCCGCATGTGGGAGCCGCACGGCGTACCGGCGATGGCGCCGCTGCACACGTACGGCGGCGCGGTCCAGCATCTGCTGCCGCTCCCGGGCGACCTGCTGCTCTCCGCGGGCACCGACGGTTCGGTGCGCGTCTGGCACCTCACCCGGGGCCAGCTGCTCGCCGAACCCGTCCACCGCCCCGGCACCTGGGTCAGCGCCCTCACGCTCTTCGCGGCGAAGGACAGCCCGGAGGTCGTCCTCGTCGCCCACAGCGACGGCGCTCTCGGCGCGCTGGATCCCGTCACCTTCCGGCCCGTCGACACCCCGCTGCCCGCCCTCGATCCCGCTCCGGCCCTGCTGAGCGGGGTCGGTCTGGGCGGGGCGGAGGGGATGGTGCTGGCCGTGGCCCAGGGCCGGCGGGTGCGTGTCTGGGATCCCCGGCGGGCCGATGGGTACACGCACGAGCACGAGCATCAGGGGGCGGTGCGGGCCCTGGTGGACCTCGCGGCGCCGGGACGGTACGCGCTCTGCGACGACTCGGGGTACATCGGTTTCCGGGACGCCTCGACGGGCCGGGAGACGGCCGTCGCGCCGGCTCCGCCCGCGGGGCCCGCCATCGCCCTGACCGCCCTGACCGTGGCGGGCCGGGCGGCGGTGGCCTCCGGGGGCAGCGACCACACCCTGCGGGTCTGGGACGCGCGGACGGGCGCGGCGATCGGCGGCGCCCTGGAGGGACACACCGCTCCTCCGGTGGCTCTGACCACGCTGCCGGGCTCCCCGCAGGAGCTCCTCGTCTCGGCCGGCGCGGACCACACCCTGCGGCGCTGGAAGCCGGGCGGGCCGGGCGTGGGTGCCGGGCGCGCGGTCCGACGGCCCGTCACGGCGGCGGCGCTGTCGGGTGCGGGGTCCACCGCCGGTGCGCCGCTGATCGCCGTGGCCGACGAGTCCGGTACGGCGCTGTGGGACACCGGGACCGGCCGCTCGGCCGCACTCCCGGCGGGACACGCCACGGTGACCGCCTTCGCCTCGGCGCTCGTCCGGGGCGAGCCCCTGCTGGTGACCGCGCACAGCGACGCCGGGGTCCAGCTCTGGTCCCTTGACCGGGGGGCCCACGCCGCTCCCGCACGGCTGGCCGGGCTCCTCGGCCACAGCCTGCCGGTACGGTCGATGGCCGCCTTCCCGCACGACGGACGGACCCTGCTGGTCACCGGGGGCGCCGACGGCACCGTACGGCTCTGGGACCTCGACCGGGCATGTGTGCTGGCCTGCCGGGAGGACCATCTGCTCAGCGTCCGGGACGTCGCCGTGCTCGACACGGCACAGGGTCCGCGGATCGTCTCCGCGGGCACCGACGGGACCGTACGGCTCTGGGATCCGGCCACGCTGCGGCCCGCGGGGGCGCCGCTCCACTGCGAGCAGCGGGTCGTCAACGCCGTCGTCGCCGTGCCCGTCGACGACCCGGACCGTGCCGTCCTCGTCGCGTCCGGCGGGGAGGACGGCACGGTCCGGCTCTGGGATCCCGGCACCGGGCGGCCGGTCGGGCGGCGGCTGGACATCGGCGACGGGCCGGTGGCCGCGCTGGCGTCCTTCCGGACCGCGACCGGCCGCCCCTGCCTCGCGGCGACGGGCCCCGGCGGAACCATCCACCTGTGGGACATCGGCACCGGCTCGCACCTGCTGCGGATCGTGACGGGCAGCCCGCTCGGCATCCTCGACGCCCGGCAGCCGGGCGGCCCGCGCCCCGAGCACCCCGTCCTCCTCGCGGCGGGAGTCGCAGGCGTATGTGTGTTCGACATTCGAGTGGAGGGGCGCTGATCCGGCGCCCGCCGGGCCGCCGAATGTGCGCGTGCGCCTCCCGTATGCTCCAGCGCCCCCCTCTCGCGCCCCCGCCACGGCGTGGAAGCGGGCATCCTGGGGCGCGCGCCACGGGAGAATGATCGCCCGCATGTTCCGGCGGAACATGCGGGCGAGGGGAACGTACGGCTACGGGAACGTACGGGCACGGAAACCTGCGGGACACAGGGATCACGCGCCTCGTGCGGACCGCGCGGCACCTTCCGCACGGCACGCGGGCCACCCGAGCCCCGGGCCCCTCGGCCCGCCGGGCGGCGCCCCGGCAGTGCGGCAGCGGCCGCAGACCATCGGCTCAGCAGCGAGGACCAGGATGAACAACAGCCCTTCGGCGGTGACCACAGCCCACTTACCGTCCCTCGTCCCCGCTCCGGAACGCGGAGTGTGGCGGCTGGGCAAGAGGGATCACCCCAAGGAGTACAACCGGCTCGACCCCGAGACCAGCCAAGGCTCCAGCCAGAGCTCCAGCGCAGGCCGCTTCAGCCTCGCCACCTACGGAACGCTGTACTGCGCCAGCGATCCGGCCGGCTGTTACGCCGAGGCGCTCGCGCCCTTCCGCGTCCATCCCAAGCTGCGCGGGCTCATCGGCGACGAGTGGGACGAGCGGCCCAGCCACATGAGGCTCGGCCACCTGGCCTCGGGCTGGCGCGAGGACCACATCCTGGTCCGGCTCGAACCCGCCAAGGACGCCCAGTTCCTCGACGTCGACGCCGAGTCCACCCGGGCCGTCCTCGCCCGCGAACTCCGGGGCGAGCTGGCCGCGTGGGACATCGAACCCCCGCTCACCGACCCGCACATCCACGGACGCGACCGCAGGCTCGCCCGGCAGATCGCGGCCTGGACGGTCGCCCAGCGCAACGACGCCGGCCACCGGCTGGCCCAGGGCATCGCCTACCGCTCCGGATACGGCGGGCGCACCTGCTGGGCCATCTTCCACGACGTCGATCTCGTCGAGGCCGAGCGGCGCCCCATCCAGCCGGAGTCCCCCGAACTGCGCGCGGTCGCGGCGGAGTACGGCCTGCGTGTCTTCTAAACGGGACTATCGGATCTTCTGAACGGGGCTCGCGGATCTCCTGAACGAGCCTTCGGGTCCGCCGAACGGCGCCCGCCCCCGGGGCGTTCGGCCGCACCCGCGTCGCCCGATCGAGCGGTGCTCCGTCCCGCACCCGTCGACGGCTCCGGAGAAAACCCCTGGTCAAACCCCTCACGCCATTTTCGAGGTGGGATTTCACAGGGGATTGAAGGGGGGAAAGCGGTGGAGTGAGAGACCCTCTGACGGGTAGACTTCCCTCAACACAACTGAGGAGACGCCATGTTGACACCCCGTCTGTCACCCCTCGCGCCATCCCGCGTCTTACCCGTTTCATGACCGCCACGAAGCGAGGAATCATGCAGCCACTGCGAGAGTCCGCGGCCAAGACGGTCACCGCGAGCGTCACCGACACGGTCACCGAGACCACCGCGCACGCCAACACGGTCCAGAAGTCGATCGCCGACATAGCGCGCTTCCTCCAGGACAACTTCGGGCAGAAACTCACCGCGTTCATCGCCGGTATCGAGGACCCGAAGCAGGTCGGCAAGTGGTCCAGCGCCCAGAACAGCCCGAGAATCGACTCCGAGCTGCGCCTGCGGGCGGCCTACCAGGTCTTCCAGATCATCGAGCTCCAGGAGAACTGCCACACGGCACGCGCCTGGATGATCGGCATGAATCCGCAGCTGGAGGACGACTCACCGCTGCAGGCCATCGCCGAGGACCGGCACAAGGACGTCATGGCGGCGGCCCGCTCGTACGTCAAGGGCGATCTCTGACGCACCCCACGGGCTTGCTTGCATATGCAAGGATCTCGCGCCTATCTTGGCGCGCATGCAGTCCTACACCATCGGTCAGGCGGCACGGCTGCTCGGCGTGAGCCCGGACACCGCACGACGGTGGGCGGACGCCGGGCGGGTGGCGACGCACCGGGACGAGGGCGGGCGGCGGCTGATCGACGGGCGGGATCTGGCCGCGTTCTCCGTCGAGCTCGCCAAGGGCGGCAGCGGTGAGGAGGACGCCTCCTACACCTCTGTGCGCAACGCGTTCCCGGGCATCGTCACCGCCGTGAAGCTCGGCGACGTGGCCGCTCAGGTGGAGATCCAGGCCGGACCGCACCGGCTGGTCTCCCTGCTGACCCGGGAGGCCGTCGAGGAACTCGGCCTCGAGGTCGGCATGGAGGCCACCGCCCGCGTGAAGTCGACGAACGTGCACATCGACCGGGCCTAGGGCCTGTCTTTCGAATCAGGCCCTCGGGCGGCGGCCTCGACGGCCGTCGGTCTACCCGCTCATCGGGTGACGGAGTACGAGTGCGCCCCCGTCCCCGCCAGCGCACCCCCGTCGACGATCAGGTACTCGTCGCGGATCGGGGTCCCGTCGAGCCACGACTCCAGGATCTCCCGGGTGCCCGCCGCGTAACGGGCCTGCGCGGACAGCGACGAACCCGAGATGTGCGGGGTCATGCCGTGGTGCGGCATGGTGCGCCAGGGGTGGTCGGCCGGCGCGGGCTGCGGATACCAGACGTCACCCGCGTACCCCGCCAACTGCCCGCTGCGCAGGGCCCGTTCGACGGCGCCCCGGTCCACGATCCGGGCCCGCGCCGTGTTGATGAGATAGGCGCCGCGCTTCATCGTGGCGAGCAGCTCGTCGCCGAACAGGCCCTCCGTCTCCGGGTGCAGCGGCGCGTTGATGGTGACGACGTCGCAGTGCGACGCCATCTCGGCGGCCGTGGCGTGGAAGGTCAGCCCGAGCTCCCGCTCCACCTCCGCCGGCAGCCGGTGCCGGTCCGTGTAGTGCAGCTTCACGTCGAAGGGCGCGAGGCGGCGCAGCACCGCGAGCCCGATGCGCCCGGCGGCGACCGTACCGACGTGCATGCCCTCCAGGTCGTACGAACGGGCCACGCAGTCCGCGATGTTCCAGCCGCCGTCCAGGACGACCTGGTGGGAGGGGAGATAGTTGCGGACGAGGGAGAGCGTCATCATCACCACGTGTTCGGCGACGCTGATGCTGTTGCAGTACGTCACCTCGGCGACCGTGACACCGTGCGCGATGGCCGCGTCGAGGTCGACGTGGTCGGAGCCGATGCCCGCCGTGATCGCCAGCTTCAGGTTCTTCGCGGCGGCGATCCGCTCGGGAGTCAGATAGGCGGGCCAGAACGGCTGCGAGATGACGACGTCCGCGTCCGGCAGCTCCCGGTCGAAGACCGAGCCTTCACCGCCGCGCACCTCCTTGTCGGAGGTGACCACCAGGGTGTGCCCGCGCTCCTCCAGGAAGCGGCGCAGACCGAGTTCACCGCTCACGCTGCCGAGGAGGTGGCCGGGGGTGAAGTCGGTCGCCTTCGGGGTGGGCGTGGTCTGGCCGCCGGGATAGTGGTCGATGACGGGGAGATCGTCCCGGGCGTACGTGGTGGGGTATCCGTCGGTCGGGTCGTCGTACAGCACGCAGAGCACCTTGGCCATGACGCGGCTCTCCTCAACTCCGTTGATCGCGGGCTCCGTTGAACGGACGGTGCTGTCACGATCCTCGGAGCCGATCGCGCTGGTCAAAGCGAACGTCGCTATGCCCGGATAGACGGCGGCTATCAACACGCCCTCAACCGCGCCCGCCCAGATAGGTGTGGAGCAGAGCGTCCAGCGCGTCCCTCACCCCCGCCTCGCGCGCCACCTTCAACAGCGCCTCCGCCAGGACGGACGGAGGATCGTCCCGCGCCACGACAAGCCCCACCCGCGGCCCGTGCGCCGGTCCCTCCAGCGGCACCACCCGCATCCCCTCCGGCACCCCGAACATGTGCAGCCAGGCATGGGAGATCACACTGGACCAGCGGCCACTGGGCAGATGCGCGTACAGCCCTGCGACACTGTCCGACTCGATCGCCGGGGTCGCCTTCGCACCGTCCGCCGCGAAGCACTCGTCGATGATCCGCCGGTTGCGCATGCGGGGACTCAGCAGGCACAGGGGCAGGGCGGCCGCGTGCGCCCAGCGGGCCCTGGTCACCGAGGCGAGCGGACCGGCGACCGGGGTGAGGAGCACATACCGCTCCTCGTACAGCGGGAAGCGGCGTACGTGCCGGAGCTCTGCGTCGTCGAGATACGTCATCGCCGCGTCGAGCTCGAACTCGGCGAGCCCGTGGGTGATCTCGGCCGACGACAGGGACTCCAGGCGGACGCGGGCCCCCGGGTGGCGTTGGCAGAACGGGGTGGTGAGGAGGGAGGCGGCGGGCAGCGCGGTGGGGACGATACCCAGGCGCAGGGTGCCGGTGAGTCCGCCGCGCAGCGCCGACAACTCCTGGTGCAGGGCGTCGCGCTCGGCGAGGATCCGGTGCGCCCAGGCGAGTACCACCTCCCCCTCCGGGGTCAGCCCCTCGTACCGTCTGCCCCGGCGCACGATCGGCACGTCCAGCTCGTGTTCGAGACGGCGGATCGCGGCGGACAGCGAGGGCTGCGAGACGAAGCAGGCGGCCGCCGCACGGGCGAAGTGCCGCTCCCTGGCCAGCGCGACCAGGTACTCCAGCTGACGCAGCAGCATCCACGACCTCCCCGGCGGGTCAGGCTCGCAGACGCCCCCGCGTCACGTCCATGCCCTCGGCAGCTAAGTCCATGACGGGTAGCGCCCGTCCACGCGGATCGCGTTGATGCCGCTGATGTGCCGAGCGCCGCAGCGGTCCTGGGGCAGTACGAGCTGGGGGCCCGCCCGGTCCAGCGGGGTGTCGTCGATGGCGACCGCGAGGAGGACCGGGGCGTGTGCGAAGTCCGGGTCGATCTCGGCCCAGGTGAGGAGCGCGTGATGACCGTCCGCCCCGGCCACCGCGATGAGGAAGCGCAGCCGGTCCTTGCGGCGGGCGGGGTCGAATCCCGGTCCGGCGTCGTGCAGGACGTCGTGCAGCAGGGGCCCCTCGAAGCGGTGGTGCTGTACGCCGCTGGTGGCGCACTCGAAGCTGACCCGGGCCCGATGCTGGGGCCAGGCCAACAGGTCGGGCACGGTCAGCCGGACCGGGCGGGCGAGGTCTCCGGTCAGGGCGACCGACGCGAGCGGGTGAGCGGGCGACTGCGTCAGGGACTGGCCCACTGGGCACCACCTCCCGAATGTCCGTACCCAGGAGGCGGTCCCGTACAAACGCACATGCATACACACAGGCAACGATCGTGCAGCTCATGCGATGTGACAGGAGACTTCCGGCTTGCATCTGCGGAAGTATGATCGGCGTAAGCATGCCTGAGGCTTCCGAGGGAGTAGACCCGTGATGACCCGATCCACGCGCCGGACCCGCACCCGCACTCTGCGCGTGGCCGGCGTCGGTGCCGCCGCGCTGCTGGCCCTGAGCGCCTGCTCGTCCTCCGACTCCGACTCCTCCTCCAACTCCTCCCCGAAGTCGGACACCTCGGCCTCCTCCTCGCCGAAGCTCTCCGGCACGGTGACCGTGTTCGCCGCCGCCTCGCTCAAGGAGAGCTTCACGACCCTGGGCAAGGAGTTCGAGAAGGCCAACCCGGGCACGAAGGTCACCTTCAACTTCGGCGGCAGCGACACGCTCGCCGCCAGCATCACCGGGGGCGCCCCGGCTGACGTGTTCGCCGCGGCCAGCCCCAAGACGATGGCGATCGTGACGGACAAGAAGGACGCCGCGACCACGCCCGCGACCTTCGTGCGCAACCAGCTGGAGATCGCGACCCTGCCCGGCAACCCCGACAAGGTCGCCTCCCTGAAGGACCTCACCAAATCCGGCCTCAAGGTCGTGCTCTGCGACAAGACGGTGCCGTGCGGCGCCGCCGCGCAGAAGGCACTGGACGCGAGCAAGCTGAAGCTCACCCCGGCCTCCTACGAACAGGACGTCAAGAGCGCCCTGACGAAGGTGGAGCTGAAGGAGGCCGACGCCGCCGTCGTCTACAAGACCGATGTGAAGGCGGCGGGTGACAAGGTGGAGGGCGTGGAGTTCCCCGAGTCGGCCAAGGCCATCAACGACTACCCGATCGCCCTGCTCAAGGACGCGCCCACCCCGGAGGCGGCGAAGGCGTTCATCGCGCTCGTGCAGTCCGCCGAGGGCCAGAAGGTCCTCACCGCCGCGGGATTCCTGCAGCCGTGACCAAGCTGGACGCCTCCGACGCCGCGGCCGACACCCTCACCGGTGGGCCGCGGCGCCGGCGCGTCCGGACGGGCGGACGGGCGGCCGGGGTCCCGCTCCCCCTCCTCCTCCCCGCCCTGGTCGGCCTGGCCTTCCTCCTGCTCCCCCTGATCGCCCTGCTCATACGGGCCCCCTGGCGGGACCTCCCGAACCAGCTGACCAGTACGGCGGTCTGGCAGGCGCTCCAGCTGTCCCTGGTCTGCGCCACGGCGGCGACCGGGGTGAGCCTGGTGCTGGGCGTGCCACTGGCCTGGCTCCTCGCCCGTACGGACTTCCCCGGCCGGGGCTTCGTGCGGGCCCTGGTGACGCTGCCCCTCGTGCTGCCTCCGGTGGTGGGCGGCGTGGCGCTGCTGCTGGCGCTCGGGCGCAACGGCGTCGTCGGGCAGTGGCTGGACTCGTGGTTCGGGATCACGCTGCCGTTCACCACGGCGGGCGTCGTGGTCGCGGAGGCGTTCGTGGCGATGCCGTTCCTGGTCATCAGCGTGGAGGGCACGCTACGGGCAGCCGATCCGCGCTACGAGGAGGCAGCCGCGACGCTCGGCGCCTCCCGGTTCACCGCGTTCCGCCGGGTCACCCTGCCGTTGATCGCGCCCGGGATCGCCGCCGGAGCCGTACTGGCGTGGGCGCGCGCCCTGGGCGAGTTCGGAGCGACGATCACCTTCGCCGGCAACTTCCCCGGCCGCACCCAGACCATGCCGCTCGCCGTCTACCTGGCCCTCCAGAACGACCCGGCCGCCGCGATCGCCCTGAGCCTGGTGCTGCTGGCGGTGTCGATCGCGGTCCTGGCGGGCCTCAGGGACCGCTGGACGGCGGCGCCGTCATGACGGACCCGACGCTCCCCTCGGGCAGGCCCCCCGCCTCCGACAAGGGCCTCGACGCCCATCTGGTCGTCCACCGCGACGCCTTCCGTCTCGACGTCGCCCTGGCCGCCGCGCCCGGTGACGTCGTCGCGCTGCTCGGGCCGAACGGGGCGGGCAAGAGCACCGCGCTGCGGGCGCTGGCGGGGCTCACACCGTTGTCCGACGGCGGCCGGATCCGGCTGGACGGCGCGGACCTGGGGCGCACGCCGCCCGAGGCCCGCCCGGTCGGCGTCGTCTTCCAGGACTATCTGCTCTTCCCGCACCTGTCCGCCCTGGACAACGTGGCGTTCGGGCCGCGCTGCCAGGGTGTACCGAAAGCGGCGGCGCGGGAGCGGGCCGCCGAGTGGCTGGACAGGATGGGGCTGGCCGAGCACGCGGCCGCCAAGCCACGCCGGCTGTCCGGCGGACAGGCACAGCGCGTCGCGCTCGCCCGCGCGCTGGCCACCCACCCCCGGCTGCTCCTGCTGGACGAGCCGCTCGCCGCGCTCGACGCCCGCACCCGCCTCGACGTGCGCTCCCAACTCCGGCGCCACCTCAGCGACTTCGAGGCCGTCGCCGTACTCGTGACGCACGACCCGCTGGACGCGATGGTGCTCGCCGACCGGCTGGTGGTCGTCGAGCACGGCCGGGTGGTCCAGGAGGGGACGCCGTCGGACATCGCCCGCCATCCGCGCACGGACTACATCGCCCAGCTCGTCGGCCTCAACCTCTACCGGGGCGCGGCCGAGGGCCACACCGTACGGCTGGACACGGGTCCGGCGATCACCACGACCGAGAGTCTGGCCGGTCCCGTCTTCGTGGCGTTCCCGCCCAGCGCCGTCACCCTGTACCGCGACCGTCCGACCGGCTCCAGCGCGCGCAACATGTGGCGGTGCGAGGTCGCGGGCCTGGAGACGCACGGCGACCAGATCCGCGCGGACCTCACCGGAGAGCTCGCGCTCGCCGCGGACCTGACGACGGTCGCCGCGGCCGAGCTCGACCTGCACACCGGGGCGCCGGTCTGGGCGACGGTGAAGGCCACCCAGACTCACGCGTATCCCGCCTGACGAGGAGTGACCAGGAGGCCTCATTCCTTCTGGTCACTCCTTCTGGGCAATCCTTCGGGTCACTCCGCCTTGGGTACCGCGTCCGCGCGGACCATCACGCAGTCGAACTCGACGACCCGGCCGGTGCTCTCCTCACGCGTCACCGGGTACATCCCCGAGATCTCGAACCCGCTGCCCTCGTACGTGGCGATCGACTCGCTCATCCGGGGGCTGCCCTCGTAGAGCCGCAGGGCCGCGACCTCCGACTGCATGCCCACGAAGTCCGCGATCCGCTCCCCGGCCCCCGCGAACACCTCCAGGTCGTAGCCCTGGGTGTCCATCTTCAGATACGGCCGGGGGTCGGCGATGCCGTCGAGCGCCTTCTCCAGCATCCCGTCGAGGCGCCGGATCTCGATCTCCTCGGTGTTGGTCTTCGCGAACCGGAGGTAGCGGTCCTTGCCGTAGTCGCTGGGCGGGAGAAGGGAGTTCATGGTGTTCCAGCCCACGTGGATGGACTGGGCGGAGTCCTCACGGCCGAGCCCGACGTTGTACACCCACCAGTCGTCGTCCTTCTTGGCGGCGCGCTCCAGCTTCTCGAAGGCGTCCTTGGTGGGTTCGAAGGAGACGATCCGGCCGGTGTAGCCGAGCTTGCGCAGCCGCCGCCCGTACTGGCCGGAGTTGGCGCCCACGTCGAAGACGCAGTTGACCTGGTACTTCTCCAGCAGGGCAGTAACGTGCTGGGTACACAGATACTCGGCGGCGGCAAGCTGGAAACGGCGTTCGTCGGCCGCCGAGGCCGTCTCGTCGACCAGCAGCCGCCCACCGGACTCACCGAAGGAGACACTGCCCCACACATCACCCGGCGACGAAGGCTCACGGGCGACCACCCACATGTCCGCCTTCGCCTCCGCGCCCACCGGTGTGACCACGTACTGTCCGCTGCCGCGGGCGATCAGATCGGCGGCGCGCCCCAAGGGGACGCGAGTGCGTTTGCCGCGCCGGTAGACCACCGCCGCACCCGAACCGAGATCAAGAACCCGCACCCCGATCCGGGGCAGCAGACCGAGCATTCTTCTGTAAAGGGTCGGCATCCCCACACCCTTTCAGACTCCTGTGAGACACGGGAGTGGTCGGAGAACTTTCGAGCGGAAGGACGGCGAGTGAACACGAGCACCGATCCGGAGAAGCCGGCGACGGCCGCCGCACTGGGCATGCGGAGGCATCCCGAGGGCGGCTGGTTCGTGGAGACATGGAGGGCGGCGCGGGACTTCCACCCCGACGGCTACCCGGGTCCCCGGGCCGCCGCCACCGCCATCTACTTCCTCCTGTCCCCCGGGGAGACCAGCGCCTGGCACACGGTCCGCTCCGACGAACTGTGGCTGTGGCACCGCGGCGGCCCCCTCGACCTCCTCCTCGGCGGCGACGGCGAAGCCCCGGACGGGGAGCCGACGGTCCTGCGTCTGGGCCCCGCCCTGGAAAGCGGCGAACGCCCACAGGCCCTGGTCCCCGGCCACGTCTGGCAGTCCGCCCGCCCGGCCGGCGACCAAGAAGTCCTGGTCAGCTGCGTGGTGGCCCCCGGCTTCGACTACGCGGACTTCCGCCTCCTCGGCAACGGGCCGTGAACCGACGGCAACCCTGCCGCGAACCACCAGCAACTCTGTACATCCTTGGCGGCTTTGTGACCTCCGCCCCTGGTTGCCGATCGCCGGGGGCGGGCATCACCCGGGGGCAGGACCGGCCGCGCACCGTTTCGCGCGGGTTCCGGCCGGCGGGGGTCCGGTCGCCGGGTACCGGTTGTCCTGGGAGGGGAAGTGAGGTTGTCATGCGTGCGCAGCAGCGCGCCGTCCGACTGACCGCCCGCGTGGAGTACACACTGCCGCGCGCGGCCGTTTCGGCAGGCAGGGCCCGCAGGTTGACCTCGGCGTTCCTGACCCGTCCACGTCCGCGGACGGCGGCGCCGACCGCCGACCAGGTCGACGACGCCACGCTCATCGCTTCGGAGCTCGTCGCCAACGCCGTCCGGCACGGCCGTACCGGCTGCCGGCTGCGGCTCCAGCTGGGCCACGGCGGCGAGGTGACCGTCGAGGTCCATGACGACAGCCCCGGTCACCCCCGGGTCGGCCTGGTGGACACCGACGCCGAAAGCGGCCGCGGCCTCGCGATGGTCCAGCAGCTCGCCCACCGCCTGGAAGTCGTCAACACGGGCGTCGGCGGCAAGACCGTCCGGGCGATCCTGGCGGTGTAGCCCCGCCCGCCTCACCCGGGAGAGTGACCCGGGGCGGACCGTCCAGCGGAGTCGACCGGTGGAGCGCCCGCCCACAGGTAGAGACAAGCATGCGCTTCTCTCCTGACGAGCCCCCCGGGCCCCGCGAGCCCCACGTGTCGCAGCCGCCGCGCGAGCCGCGCACACCGCGCAAGAAGATCTGGGTGGCGGCGGTAGCGGCCACGACGGCGCTGGCGGGCGCCCTGACCGCCCTCCTGCTCCTGCTCTCCGGCAACGGAGACGCGTCCCCGCACCCGGTCTCGGCGGACGAGGCCCAGCGCATGGCACTGGCCCGGTTCCGCGCCTACGAGGCGAGTCCTTCGGAGGTGACGATCCGGCTGCCCGCGGTGCAGACGGGGGACGGGACGATCACGGTGCGTGCGGTGGTCGACCACCATGTGCGCCGGGCCGTGGGCGCGTACGAGATCGTCGACGACACCCGGACCCTGCAGGGCCTGCTCGCCTGGGACCTGGAGGGCCTCGCCGTGGCCCGTCCGCCGGCTGTCACGTCCGGCGCCGAGCCCGGCCGGACGACGGCCAGGCCCCCCGCCCCGGACATCGTGACGACCGCCGCGCAGGCCGTCCGCAGGGCCGGCACCCTCAAGCGCGAGGAGTGGACCCGCCGCCCCTACTCCACGGCGCCCCTGGACCGAGCCCTGCGCCTGGTGCTGTCCGTGGCCGCGGACCGGCCCGACAACGCGGAACTCCTCGCCCGTTCAGGTCCGTTGTGGCTGCGCGACGAACGCCTGGACGGCCACGGTTACGGTGTCTTCTCCGGCCCGCGCCCTGGCCCGAGCCCCTCCGCGAGCCCCGCCGACGACTCCAGCCTCACCTACTGGATCGACACCGACGGCAATCTCCGCCGCGTCACGGCCCGGATGTCGCCGGGCCACTACGCGACGGTGGACTTCGTGGCCACGAGGGTGCGGATGGGCGTCCCCCGCGCCCCGTGGATGAAGGGCTGAGGAGAAGCTGCGGAGAAAGAGCGGGGATGCTGGGCCGGACGGGGTGTTACGCGGTCTCGGCCCAGCTGGGAACGGCGGAGCGGGCCGGGGTGACGGTCGGGCGGCAGACGAAGCCCAGACGGGTGAGGGCGCGGGCGACCTCGACCTCGGTGAAGTCGCGGCGGTCCTGCTTGGTGATGACCTCCCCCACCTGCTTGACGGGGTAGGTGTGCGGGCCGATGACCACGGACGCGCTGGTGACGGGTTCGGGCTCGCGGCCCGCCATCGAGTGCTCGACCTCACTCTTGATGAGGTCGAAGGGGAAACGGGCGATCACACAACGCATGGTGTCTCCGCGGGATGAAGTTTCACGGCGCCGGAAGGTGGGCACGGCAGACCGGAAAGTGGGCACAGCGGCCAGAAAATTCGCCGGAAATTCAATCCGGAACGACCGGGAACGGCCGGTGCTGAACCGGGACCGACCCGGACGGAAGAAAAAAGCAGGTGGCCGGGGCCCGCACCTCATGGTGCAGGTCCCGGCCACCTGTAAGCGTCGGCCGACTCAGAAGTCAGGCGTCAGCAGGTCCCGGACTAGGCGGGGACGATGTTCTCCGCCTGCGGGCCCTTCTGGCCCTGCGTGACGTCGAAGGTCACCTTCTGGCCTTCCTGGAGCTCACGGAAGCCCTGGGTGGCGATGTTCGAGTAGTGGGCGAAGACGTCGGCGCCGCCGCCGTCCTGCTCGATGAAGCCGAAGCCCTTTTCCGCGTTGAACCACTTCACGGTGCCAGTAGCCATGTCAAATCTCCTTCGGGGCAAAGCTCGAGGACCCACACTGTGCGGGTCCGCGTCGCCGCAATGATTGCCCCATCCGGAAAAACTCCCGGATAATTCAGAAGCGACCGACCGGTACGGACCGGAAAGTACGCTCCAAGACTTTGGGAACCACAACTGCAACTGATATCGACACTAGCACGTGCAGCTCCCGGAGGGCGGCGCACTATCTCACCCCACCCCGGGGAATAAAAAAACCGCCCGGACGGCGGCTCATTTTCTACCACGGCCATGACAGATATGTGCCCGCAGGACCTCACCGGGGCGGTCCTGCGGGCAGTGGCGGGGTGCTCGGCCGGGCCGCTCACCCGGACGGCCCGGCACGGCTGGTGGGCCGCCGGACCCGGTGGTGGCGTGGGAGGGACACTCGCGCGTCCGCCCCCAGGAGGCCTCCGCCATGCAGGTTCCGAACGGTCCTACCGGTCCGTACCGTCTCCTCGTCCTCGCCCTGACCGCGGGCCTCCTGTTGTCGGCGTCCGCGTGCTCGTTGCACGGCGTCATGAGGCCCGCGGACGCGCCGCCCGTCGTGCCGCCCGCCGGCTCCGCCACCCCCTCCCTCACCGACGCCCAGGCCTCGGCCGCGCTGATCACCCAGGGCGAACTGGGCGGTCGCTGGTCCGCGACGCAGGGCGGGGCGACCTGGCGGGACGGGCTCCTCAAGACCAGGACGGACACGCCGGACTGTCAGCGACTGCTCGACGGTCTGTACGCCGAGGATCTGCTGGGCGAGCCGACGGGAGCCCGGGCCGTCGTGGGCCTCGACGAGAGCGGCAACGCGGCGCAGCTGCGCTATCAGGTCGCCGCGTACGCCGCCCCTTCGGAGGTGGACGCCAAGCTGGCCTGGCTGCGGACGCTGCCCGCGAAGTGCGCGCAGTTCACGTCCACGGACGTGCGGGGTGGGCGGCTCAACGTGACGGTCGTGCCGGCGGTGTTGCCCGGGGTGGGCGATGCGCGGGAGGGGCTGCGGCTGACGATGAGCGGTGCGTCGTCCGGCGACAGTGGTGACGGTTCCGGCGCGGCGCCGATGCTGACACTGGACTTCGCCGCCGTGCGGGTCGGGGACCGGGCGGTCTCCCTCACCAACGGCGGGCTCGGCGGGGCAGCGCAGGACTCCACCCAGCAGGCCGTCCAGGTCGGTACGCAGCGGCTCCAGGACGTCCTGGCGGGCCGCCCCCTCACCACCGCGCCGGCCGAGCCCACCACCGCGCCGGCCGAGCCCACCACCGCGTCGGCCGACCCCACCACCGTGCCGGCCGGCCCCACCACCGCACCGGCCGGCCCCCTCACCGACGCGCCCACCGAACCCCTCACCGAAAGCCCCGCCGACCCCGACGACAACACCGCCGCCGACACCGCCGACACTGACGACACCGCTCAGGAGGGCTGACCCCCGAGGACCGGAAGGTCTCGCGGCGGCGGTCGGACCAGCCGGTCGACCGCGTCCTTCGCCTCCTTGAGGCCCGCGCCCGTGACCTCCCGGTACGCCTTGATCGCCTGGATCTTCTTGCCTTCGCGCGCGAGCGCGGCGACCTGTTCGAGCTCCGGGTCGACCTCCGTCAGGCCCAGGTGGTCGAGGATCCGGTCGAGCTTCTTCTCGACGCGGGCGACTCCGCGGTCGTTGCGGCTCAGTCTGCCTTCCAGACCCGCGTAGCACGCGAAGACGATCATGGCGAGGACGAAGAAACCGAGTATTCCGATGGAGTCACATCCTAGGGAAGACCCGCCGTCACCGGAGGCGCTGTGGGCACTGACGGCACAGGCGTGGCGGGGGTCCGACCGGGATAGGTCGCGGCGCCGCCGGTGCCGCCCGGCAGGACCGTGCCCTCGGTCGCCGACGGCGACAGGTCCGTCGCCGGGGTGGGGGTGGTCACGCCCCTGATCTCGACCACCGCGCCCGGCGCCAACTTCTTGTACAGCCACACCGCGTCCGCGCGGCGCAGGCCGATCCAGCCGGTCGTGACGTCGTAGTTCCCGGGGGCCTTCTCGTCGCCCGTGAGGGTTCCGACGAAGTTCGTCGTCCCGTCGGCGGCACGCAGTCCGATCACCCAGGCCACTTTCTCCATGTACTTGCCCGCGAACAAGGACAGAGCCCTGACGCTGTCCTTCGTGACGACCGTCATCCGTCCCGTGGCCGTTGGGTAGCGGACGGAACCGGAGGAGATCGGCAGGTCGCGGCCCGCGACCGTCAGCATGCGCCGCGAGAGGTCGACGGTGGCGTCGGGCGCGGCCGGGGAGGGGGTGCTGGGCGGGGCGGTGGGGCTCGCGGCCGGGGAGGGGCGGTCCTCGCGGTCGCCGCCGGTCAGGTTCAGGGCCACGACCAGGGCCACGCTCGCGGCGGCGCAGGCACCGGCGACGGTCACGGCGGTCCATCGAAAACGCCGGCGCCTGCGGCGTACGGCCCGCAGCCGGATCTCGGCACCGGACACCGACGGGAGAGTCTCGGCGTCCTGGGCCAACTCGCGCAGGCCGGAGGCGAGTTCATCGGACACGGTCGTCCTCCCTCTTCCCCTCGTCCGTCGGATCCAGCGAGCGCGCGGAGCGCGGCGAGTCCGCGGAACCCGCGGCCGGCTTCCCCCTGTCCGCGCTCTTCTTGCCCCTATCGGCGGTCTCCCACTCGTCCGCCGTCGCCAGCGTCTGCGCCAGCGCCGCCCGGCCGCGGGACAGCCGGGCCTTGACCGTGCCCACGGGGGCACCGGTTTCGGAGGCTACCTGCTCGACACTGAGGTCGCACAGATGGTGCAGGACCAGCGCCATCCGCTGTGCCTCGGGCAGCGTGCGCAACGCGGCGACCAGCGCGGTGCGCTCGGGGTCGGGGCCCGGCGTGTGCTCGGGCGGCGGGGTGCGGCGGACGAGTTCCAGCCAGCGGCGCGCGCGGCGCCAGCGGCTCACCGCGAGCCGCATCGCCACGGTCCGTATCCACGCCTCCGGCGCCCCTTCGGCGAGGAAATCCCGCCGCCGGTCCCAGGCGCGGACGAACGCCTCCTGGACGACGTCCTGCGCCTCGCCGTGGTCCCCGGTGAATGCGTACAACTGACCGGTCAGCCGGGGGAACGCGGCGGCGTAGAACGCGTCGAACTCTTCCTCGGTCATGCCCCCCGTCTCTTCCTCGGTCGTGCCCCCGCCGGAGACTTCGGAATTTCCGCCACCCCGTGCAACCCGGCGGTCCGTGCCGTGCGTACAGGTCCCGTACGCCGCACATCGAAACACACCGCAGGGGGATCAGGATGACCAGGAGAGCCAGGAGCCGTCGTATCGCGGCCGGTTGGACGGCGGCCGCCCTGTGCGCGCTCGCGCTCGCGGGCTGCTCGAAGGGGGCGGTGACGGAGAGCGCGGGCACCGAGGTGGACACGGCGGCGAAGCCGGGCACGGCGGCCGGTCAGAAGCCGACCACCCAGCCCGTCAAGGCCAAACCCCTCGCGAAGCTGACCGGCGCGCACATCAACATCGCCGACGGTCAGACCGTGGGCATCGGCATGCCGATATCCGTCACCTTCGACCACGCGATACCCACCGGTGAACGGGCCGAGGTGGAGCGGCAGTTGAAGGTCGACGCCGATGTCGAGGGCTCCTGGAGCTGGGTGAAGGACCGCAATCTGCTGGAAGGGCAGCGGGTGGACTTCCGGCCCCGCGCGTACTGGAGCCCGGGCACAGAGGTCACCGTCCGGGCGGGCTCGGGCATCACCCGGCACTTCACCGTGGGCCGTTCGCTCGTCGCCACGGTCGACGTGCGCACGCACATGATGAGGGTCGTCAAGGACGGGCAGACCCGGAATGTGCCCATCACCGCGGGCGCCGCGGGCATGGACACCTGGAACGGCACGATGGTCGTCTCCGACAAGGCGACCAAGGTCTTCATGAACTCGCAGACCGTCGGCTACGGCGACGCCTACGCGGACTATTACTACTACGCCGTCCACCTCACCACCTCCGGGACCTACCTCCACCAGAACCCGAAGGCCAATACGTACGCCGGGCACCAGAACGTCACCCACGGCTGCGTCGGGCTCGCGACGGACGGCACCGCCAAGAAGTTCTACGACGAGGTCATCCCCGGCGACGTCGTCACCGTCGTCGGCTCCAAGGACACGGTGGCCGTGGGCAACGGCTACGGCGACTGGAACGCGGACTGGGCCCAGTGGCAGGCCGGCAGCGCGCTGAAGTGAGCGTGCGGGCGGGGGAGCCGGGTGTTCAGGTCCCGGCTCCCCCGTCCGCCCCCACCCCCCACGTACCCGACTCCGAGAGACCGCAGGCCGTGCCTCACACCTCCTCCCACACCTCCTCCGACGCCGCTTCCCATGCCGCCTCGCACGCCGCCTCCGAAACCCCCGGCGCGCCTGCCGGGAACGGCGGGTTCGCCCCGTACGCCACCGCGGCCTGGCCCCGTCTGGTCCGCACCGCGCATCTGCTCACCGGCGACCTTCACGAGGCCGAGCATCTCGTCCGGACCACGCTGGCCCGGGTCCGTGCCCGCTGGCGGCGCGTCCCGCGCGACGACGTCGACTTCTACGTACGGCGCTCCCTGGTCAGAACCCACCTCGGCCGCACGCGGAGAGGACGCGCAGCCCGTCTGCTGACGCCGTTCCTGCCCGAGCGGGCGCGCCGGGCCGTACCGGTTCCCACGGAGGCCGTCGCCCGGCGGGACGCGCTCGGCCGGGCGCTGGCCGCGCTGCCCGCGCGGCGGCGGGCCGTGGTGGTGCTGCGCCACTGGGAGGGACTGGGCGAGGCCGAGATCGCGCAGCTGCTCGGCTGCTCGGCCGGCACGGTCAAGGCGCACGCCCGGCGCGGTCTGGCGGCCCTGCGCGCCCATCCCTCCCTCGCCGCCCGCCTCGCCACCCCCTCCGTCGCCCCGTCCCCCGCCCGCCGACACCCCGTCTCCGGAGCCCGCTCATGAAACGTCACCGCAAGTTCCCGCGCCCGTCGGCCGAGTCCGAGGCGCTGCGCGAGGTGTTCGCCGAAGCCGCCTACGACGTCACCCCCTCGGCCGTGCCGCTGGCCGCCATCGAGCGCGCGGGCCGGCGGCGCAGGCGGCGGCGTACGGCCGCGGTGGCGGGGTCCGCGTGCGCGCTGCTGGTGGTCCCGCTGGCCGTGGTCGCCCTGCGCGGGGCCGTGTCCCCGGAATCGGGCGACGGGCAGGTGACGTCCCCCGCCGATCTGCCCATGGCCACGGTGCGGGTCGTGACCGCCGGTGAACGGGTCGAGGTCGCGCACGGCATCAAGATCTGGCTCACCGAGGACGGCGCGCACTGGTCCTCGCCCGCCGACTCCGGGCCACTGTTCAGCAGCGTGAAGGACGGCGCCGACGAGCCCGGCGTCACCGTCCGGCAGGAGGGCGCGGGAGACTGGGGGTACTTCCTCTCCGGCGTCTACCGCGGCAAGCGCGAGGCGGCGCGGGTCGAGATCGAGACCACCGCGGGCCAGGTCGCCGGCACGGCCCTCACCCTCGCGGGCGGCCCGCACTGGGGAGTCTGGTACGCGATGGTGAGCGCACCGAAGCCGGTCGCCCCCGGCAGGCCCGTCGATGTGACCAGGAGAGTCACGGTGTACGACTCGGCGGGCGGGGTGACAGCGAGCACGGGGGCCGGCCGGTGAACGGCGCGGACGTGGACGACGTGGACACGGACGGCGGCACCGACGTCGCTGTGACCCCCGATGACCACGGCAGCGGCGGCAGCCCCGGCCGCGGGCGACACAGCGCCGGTGGGCGCGGCCGGCTCATGGCGGGCCTGCGCCGCAGGCTCGTCGAGCGGCGGATCCGTATCCGTCGCACCCGTGGGCGTCGGCTGCGCCGCGCGATCGTCGTGCTGCTCGCGCTCCTCGCGAACCTCGTCGGCGCGGCCGTGGTGGCGTACCACCTGACGAAGATCCCCGAGCCGCACCCGGAGACGGCCATGCAGAGCACGGTCTTCGTCGACGACCACGGCGACTACCTGGGCCGGCGCGGCCCCGTGGACCGGCAGGAGATCCCGCTCTCGCAGGTCCCCCGGTATGTGCAGGAGGCGGTGATCGCGGCGGAGAACCGGTCCTTCCGCACGGACACCGGGATCTCCCCGAAGGCGATCGCCCGGGCGGCCTGGTCGACGGTGAGCGGCGGCGGCCGGCAGGGCGGCTCCACGATCACCCAGCAGTACGTGAAGAACGCCCTGCTCAGCCCGCAGCAGTCGCTGTCCCGCAAGGCGCGCGAAGCCTTGATCTCGATCAAGCTGGACCGCACCCGTTCGAAGGACGAGATCCTGCAGGGCTACCTCAACACGGTGTACTTCGGCCGGGGCGCGGCCGGCATCCAGTCCGCCGCCCGGAACTACTTCGGCGTCGACGCCAAGGACCTCACGGTGAGCCAGGGCGCGGCGCTCGCGTCCGTCATCAACATTCCCTCGTACTACGAGAAGGCCGGCTCCGACCCGAAGGTGACGGCCAAGCTGGTGGACCGCTGGGAGTGGGTGCTGGACGCGATGGCGCACAGCGGCGCGATCACGTCCGCGCAGCGGGCCGCGGCCCGTTTCCCGGCCTTCCGTTTCTATCCGCCGGGCGACACGGACGGTCAGCGCCAGTACCTCATCGACGCGGCCGCCTCGGAGGCCGCCGACCGGCTCGGCATCACCGAGGACCAGCTCGCCCGCGGCGGCTACACGGTCCGTACGACCTTCGACCTGACGGCGCAGGACGCGACGGCGGAGCTGGCGGCCGACGGCACCGACAAGAAGACCGGGGAGAAGACTGCCGAGGAGAAGGCAGGTGGAGGGAAGGGGGCCGAGGCGAAACCGACCGGGGACGTCCGGGTCCACACGGCCGTGGTCGCGCTGGTCCCCGGCGACGGCGCGGTCCGCGTGCTGTACGGCGGCGCGGACTACGCCGGTCAGCCCTTCAACGACGCGCGGGACGGAGCGGTGGAGGCGGGCACCGCGCTCCAGCCGTTCTCCGGCATGAAGCTGCTCGACCCCCTCACGGACCTCACCCGTACCGCGGCCCCGACCCCGCTCCGGCTCGCCTCCGCGTACGCCACGGCGGCGGCACACGGTGTCTACGCCACGCCGTACACCGTCGCGAAGATCACCCGCGCGGGCCGCACCCTCTACGAGGCCCACCCCCGCACCCGTACGGCCATGACACGCGCCGACGCGGGGATGATCACCAAGTTCCTGTACAGCCGGTCGGGCGCTCTCCCGGCCACCCACACCGGCGCCGCGGGCCTGCGCACGCTCTGGCAGACGACCTACGACGAACATCTCACCCTCACCGTCGCTCTCTTCGCGGAACACCCGGCCAAGGGCAAGAAGGCGGCCCTGCCCGCACCCCTCCCGTACACGGCGGGGAACCGTTCGCTGTCCGTCTCCGAGGGCGTCTGGTCCAAGATCGTCGGCACCGCCGAAGGCCACGATCCGGCTGCGGAACCAAATCCGGGGCTTCCAACCGGCCAAACAAAGCCCATACTGGCTACACGATGACGAAACCCTCCGCGCCCCGGCGCCACCTGCCCACCAGCCCCTTCGCCGCCCCGGTCGTCCCCGTGGCCAAGGAATTCAGCCTCGGAGACCGGGTCACTCACGACCAGTTCGGCCTGGGCACGATCATCGGCGTCGAAGAGGGCATCGCCATGCTCGTCGACTTCGGTTCCCGCCAGGCCCGCATCCTCAGCCCCTACAGCCGGATGGACCGGCTCTGACGCACGTCACGAGCCCACACCTCGCGACCGCGCACGTCACGAACGGCCCACTCCACTAGCCGCTCACCGCTCGTCGGCAGAGGCTGGACGTATGACCGTCCCGGCGCGTGATGACCTTCCCTTCGACGATCTCACGGACTTCGAGAACGCCGATCGGGGGTTCATCGCGGCGTTGGACCCGCCCGTGATCACCGACAGCGAGGCACAGATCGTCTACGACGGGAACGCGTACGCGTTCCTGGACGAGGACTGCCCCGACACCGCGCACCCCAGCCTGTGGCGGCAGTCACAGCTGTGCGCGCGCCACGGCCTGTACGAGGTCACCGAGGGCGTGTACCAGGTGCGCGGCCTCGATCTCTCGAACATGACCCTCGTCGAGGGCAAGCACGGTGTGATCGTGATCGACCCGCTGATCTCGGCGGAGTGCGCCGCGGCCGCCCTCGGGCTCTACCACGAGCACCGGGGTGCACGGCCGGTGACCGGGCTCGTCTACACCCATTCCCACGTCGACCACTTCGGCGGCGCCCGCGGGGTGGTGGCGCACGGCAGCGAGAGCGGGCTGCCCGTTCTCGCGCCCGAGGGATTCCTGAAGCACGCGGTCAGCGAGAGCGTCTTCGCGGGCAACGCGATGCTGCGCCGGTCGGCGTTCATGTACGGCTCCCGGCTGCCGAGGGCGCCGCGCGGCCAGATCGGTACCGGGCTCGGCACCATCACCTCCACCGGCACCGTCACGCTCATCGCCCCGAACGTGGACATCACCCGGACGGGGCAGGAGGAGACCGTCGACGGCGTGCGGTTCGTCTTCCAGCTCACGCCCGGGACCGAGGCGCCCGCCGAGATGAACTTCCTCCTCCCCGAGCAGCGCGCCCTGTGCGTGGCCGAGAACGCCAGCCACACCCTGCACAACGTGCTCACCCTGCGCGGGGCCCCGGTCCGCGACGCGCATGTGTGGGCTCGCTATCTCGACGAGACGATCGACGTGTTCGGTGACACCTACGACGTGGCGTTCGCCTCCCACCACTGGCCGATCTGGGGCCGGGCGAACGTCGTCAGGTTCCTCGGCGAACAGCGGGACCTCTACGCCTACCTGCACGACCAGACCCTCCGCATGCTCAACCGGGGCCTGACCGGTACCGAGATCGCCGAGGAACTGCTGCTGCCGCCCGCCCTGGAGAGGGCCTGGCACGCCCGCGGCTACTACGGCTCGGTCAGCCACAACGTCAAGGCCGTCTACCAGCGGTACATGGGCTGGTACGACGGCAACCCCGCCCACCTCTGGGAGCATCCGCCGACCGAACTCGGGCGGCGGTACGTGGAGTTGGCGGGCGGTCAGACGGAGACCCTGGTCAAGGCGCGGGCGTACGTCGACGCCGGCGACCTGCGGTTCGCCGCCACCCTCCTCAACCACCTGGTGTTCGCCGACCCGTCGAACAACGCCGCGAAGGACACCCTCGCGGGCGTCTACGAACGGCTCGGGTACGGCGCGGAGAACGGGACCTGGCGCAACGCCTACCTCACGGCCGCCCTCGAACTGCGCGCGGGCACCGCCGACATCCCCGTCGACACCACGAGCCCCGAACTGACGTCCGCGCTCACCGTGAGCATGCTCCTCGACTCGCTCGCCGTGCGGATCGAGGGCCCCCGCGCCTGGAACGAACACCTCACCCTCGACCTCGTCGTCATCGACGAGCAGCGCCGCCACCGAGTCAACCTCCACAACGGCGCCCTCACGCACCGCGCCATGCCGGTCCACCACACCCCGAAGCCCCACGCGGACCTGACCCTGACCCTCACCCGCCCGGAACTGCTCGGGGTCGTGACGGGCCGGGGCCTCGCGGGCATCGAGTCGGACGGCGACACCACCGTGCTGGCCCGGCTGCTCTCGTACGTCTCCGAGCCGGACAAGGCGTTCCCGATCGTGACGCCGTAAAGGCCCCGGAGGGGCGTACGGGAAAACCGTTCGACAGGTCCGGCTCCCTCCGATGAGGATCCGCGCTGTGACAGACAACGCTGCAAGAGACAAGTCGGTGCGGTTCGTCGAGCTGTCGAGCACGGCCATGACAGCCCTGCTGGACTCCGACCTCGACCGGGCCGGTGCCGAGGTGGGGGCCGAACTCACCGAGTACTTCCTCAGCGACAGCGCGCGCTGGCTCTGGCGCTACCGGCTGAACCAGCTGGCCTCGCGCCCCGAGTGCGCGGGATGGCTGGCCAAGGTCGTGGTCGCCGAACCGGAGGGTACGGTCGTCGGCTATGCCGGGTTCCACGGGCCGCCGGACGAGGCGGGCATGGTGGAGATCGGCTACTCCGTGGACCCCGGCCACCGCCGCCGGGGCTACGCACGGGCGATCCTGGCCGCGTTGATGCGCCGGGCCGCCGCCGATGCCCGGGTCCGGACCGTACGTGTGACGATCAGCCCGGACAACGCCGCGTCCCTGGCCACGATCGCCGGGTTCGGCTTCACGGAGGTCGGCGAGCAGTGGGACGAGGAGGACGGCCTCGAAACCATCTTCGAGATCCCCGCCTCCGAGATATCCGCCTCCGAGGCACCTGTCGGGGGGTCCGCGCACTCCCGCCGCGCGTAGGGGTTCTCCGGCTTCCTCGCCTCCGCCGCCCCTACCCGTCCCATCCTCAACCCGGGGGCTCCGCCCCCAGCCCCCCGATCGGCCTGAACGGCCTCGTCCTCAAACGCCGGACGAGCTGAATGGCGCGGGCCGGGGCGGGTGGGGTGCGGCCTTCGGCCTCGTCCTCAAACGCCGGACGGGCCGAGGCTTTTAGGGGCGCGGGGAACTGCGCGAGCGGGTCCGTTACAGCGGGGGCTGGGCCGGGGCCGGGCCCAGGGTGGTGGTGCCGGGGGCCGTCCGGTGGCCAAGACCCGTGCGATAGGCGTCGAGCGCCGCCTCGACCCGTCCCGTACGGCGCAACAGGTCCCCGAGGAGCCGGCACAGGTCGGCGAGATCCCCCGCCGCCCCCGCCCGCTCAAGAAGACTCAGCGCCCGGACGTAGTGCTCCTCGGCGGACTCCGTGTCCCGGGCGTCCTCGGCGATGATGCCGAGCAGTCGGTGCGCGCCGGCCGAGTGCACGGCACCGCGCTCGGGACTGAGGTCACCGAGCACCTCGTGGAGGAGGATGGCGGCCTCGGCCGACTTCCCGCGCCGGTGCAGTACGTCCGCGAGCTCCACGTTGACCTGGCTCGTGTACAGGGCGGCGCGCTTCGCGGAGAGCATCGCCTGCGCCTCCCGCAACTCGCCCTCCGCCCGCTCCAGCTCCCCGTTCTGGGCGTACAAGTAGCCGCGCATCCAGTGGCAGTTGGCGAGCTCGGTACGGATCTGGAGCTGCCGGTAGAGCTCGGAGGCCTTGGCGAGGGAGGCGTCGGCCTCGGCGACCCGGCCCTCGGCGATCATCGTGCGGGCGACGGAGCGGTGCATCCGGGCGACGAGGGCCGGATCAGCCACCTGGGGCGCCAGGGCGAGCGCGAACTCCGCAGCCTGGGCGGCCCGCGCATGGGCGCCCATGTCCATGTACGGGGCGATGACGCCCGTGTAGAGGAGCAGCAGCGCGTCCGGGTCGTGCATCCCGGTGCGGTTGAGCTCGTCGAGGGTGGACTCGAACAGATAGCAGGCGTAGCGGAGTTCACCGGCGAGGTAGTGGGACACGGCCCGGCCACGCAGGGCGGGCACCCGGTTCGGGAGGGGCGCGTCGCCGAGGCGCTGTTCCGAGGCCTCGAAACGTTCCCGCGCGGTCTGCAGGTCCCCGGTCTCCAGGGCGCATTCGCCGAGCCCGAGCAGCGCCGCGGCCTGCTCGGCGACGAGCCCGTGCGCGTCCGCCTCCGCGAGGAGCGCGGCGTACTGCTCCGCCGCGACCTCCGCCTCGCCGGTGGCGAGCGTGCGCTGGGCGTCGGTGAGCCGCAGCCGCAGATCGGTGGCGAGGTGGGCGGGGCGCCCGGTCGCGATCTCCTCGTACGCCACCCCGAGCCGCTCGGCGATGTGCCGCAGCGCGGGCTCGGAGGCCCGCACCCGCCCGGCCTCCAGGGTGGAGATGTACGCGGGCGTGTACGCCGGTTCCGCCAACTGCTTCTGCGTCAGCCCGCGTTCCGTACGCAACTGCTGAACCCTGCGCCCGATGACCTCCGGGCCGTCACGCTCCGCCATGGATTAAGCATGCCATTAACCCGACTTACACTCGGCCAACTTTTGACTATTGTCCAACTCCCTTTGTGCCCCTTGCCCTTTGATGCTTCGAACCCCTACGTTAAGCGGCGGCTTAAGCCTGCTTAATACGCCGCTGTTGTTGCGAGGTCGCCATGCTCCGACGTATTTCCGCGCGCTACTTCAGAGGTTTCGGTGCCGCCGTCGTCGCCGTCGCCGCCCTGGTCCTGGCAGCGAACGCCGGCCCCGCCCGGGCGGCCGAAGCCACCACCCCGCACTTCCAGAACCACACCGGCCACGCGGTGGCCCTGCGATAAGACTGGCCGCCGACGGGAACTCCCCCGTCCCGTCGGCGGCCCTTACGCTGGCCCCGTGATCTCGCCTGCCGCACGCATCGCACTGGACCTCACCGCCGAGCTCCCGGTTCCCGGCCTGGAGGACTTCTACCGGGACCTGCACCGGCACCCGGAGCTGTCGATGCGGGAACACCGGACGGCCGCCGCGCTCGCCGACCGGCTGCGCACGTCCGGGTTCGAGACGGTCACCGGCGTCGGCGGCACCGGAGTCGTCGGTGTCCTGCACAACGGGCCCGGGCCGACCGTGCTGCTGCGCGCCGACATGGACGCCCTGCCGGTGCAGGAGGAGACCGGACTGCCGTACGCCTCCCAGGAGCCCGGCGTGATGCACGCCTGCGGGCACGATCTGCACGTCACCTGGCTGGCGGGCGCGGCCCGGGCGCTCGCCGCCGGACGCGACACCTGGTCCGGCACGCTCCTCGTGCTCGGGCAGCCCGCCGAGGAGACCGGCGAGGGCGCTTCGGGGATGGTCGCGGACGGGCTGTACGAGAGGTTCCCACGGCCGGACGTCCTGCTCGCCCAGCACGCGGCCCCCGGACCCACCGGGCTGTACGCCCACTCGCCCGGACTGATCATGTCCGCCTCCACCGACGTGGACATCGTCGTGCACGGGCGGGGCGGGCACGGTTCGCGTCCGGAGTCGACCGTCGATCCGGTCGTCACCGCCGCGTACCTCGTGACCCGGCTCCAGACCGTCGTCAGCCGGGAGATCGCGGCGCGCGAATCGGCCGTGCTGAGCGTGGGGCGGATCGAAGCGGGCATCCGGCACAACATCATCCCCGCCGAGGCCCGGATCGCCCTCAACATCCGTACGCAGTCGGACGAGGTCCGTGAGCGGATGATCGCGGCGATCCGGCGGATCGCGGCGGGCGAGTGCCTGGCCGCCGGCTGCCCGCGCGAGCCCGACGTCGTCGTCGGCAACAGCTTCCCGGTCACGGTCAACGACCCGGAGACCGACCGCCGGGTCGCGGCCGTGCACGGCGAGGTCTTCGGCGCCGGGACGATCCTCGACCCGGGCCCGGCGATGGGCAGCGAGGACTTCCCCCGGCTCGCGGACGGGAAGATCCCGTACTCCTACTGGTTCGTGACCAGCACCTCGGCCGAGGTGTGGGACGCGGCCCCGGGCGACGACCTCATGGAGAAGTTCGCGGCCGTGCCCAGCAATCACAGCCCGCACTTCGCGCCCGACCTGGCGACGGTCGCGCCGGGCGTGCGGACGCTGGTGTCGGGCGCGCTCGCGTATCTCGTCAGCCCGGAAGTGCCTTCCTGAGCTCCTTGTCCAGTTCGGCGGCCAACTCCGCGTCGCCCGGCGGGTCGTCGCTGAACAGCCTGCCCAGCTCGGTGGCGAACGTCTGGGTGAACGCGCCGTACAGGGGGGTGCGGGGGCGCTGGACGGCGCGCCGGAGCGCGGGGAGCAGGATCGTACGGGCGTACGCGGGGCGCCCGTGGTCGTCGCGCGGCATGCGGTCGGCGCTCTCGCCGGAGGGCGAGGCCGAGGGCGAGGCGGCTCCGGGTGTCCTCGCCACGCCGCAGGTCACGTCGTCGGCCGTGTACGCCGACTCGCGGGTGGCCGCGAACCCCGCGTCGAGCAGACAGCGTTCGCTCTCCTTGTTGGTGAGGAACCGTATCAACTCCCGTGCCTTGTCCGCCTGTTGGGACGATCCGGCCAGCGCCAGGTTCTGGCCGCCGAGCACCGCCCGGCCGGGCAGCGGAGCGACGCCGAGCTGCGCCTCGCTCAGGGACTGGTGCAGGGTGCGGTAGGCGTAGGGCCAGTGCCGCAGGAACGCCGTGCGCCCGTCCGCGAAGTCGGTGAGCGACTCGCCCTCGTCCGAGCGGACCGCGTCCCCGAGTGTGTACGCGCCCTGGGTGCGGGCGCGCAGCTCCGCGAGACCGTCCGTCAGCTGCTGGACGGTGGCGGTGTAACGGCCGTCCTCGTCGGTGAGGCCGGCGCCGTCCATGGCGGACAGGAACGCCTCGATCCCGTTGACCGTGCGGCCCTCGTACGGGCCGAGCTGGGTGGTCCAGCCCTTCTCGTAGCCCTTCGGCCGCGACCGGCCCGGCGCCTCGACGGCGTCGGTGAGGTCCCGCAGTTGCCGCCAGGCGATTCCCTTGCTCAGGTCGGTGTCCTGGACGTGTGCCTGCTTGAGGTAGTCCCGGCGGTAGTAGAGCAGCCCGACGTCGCTGTTGAAGGGGACGGCGTAGAGCTTGTCGCCCCAGCGGGCCATGCTCGCCACCGACTTGATGACGTCCGCGTCGACCAGGGCGTCCGGCAGCGGGCGGATGAGGTGCGCGGCGGCGAACTCCGGCACCCAGGTGACGTCCAGGTTGACGACGTCGTACTGGGCGCTGCCGGACTGGAGCGCGCCGAGCAGCTGGCTGCGCTGCTGGTCGGCGGAGCCCGGGAGTTCGACCAGGCGGGCGTGGACGTCGCTGTGTTCCCTGTCCTGCCGGGCGTTCCACGCGTCGATGAGCTGCTGGCGGATGCCACCCTTGCCGGTCACGTCCCGCCCGCTGGCCACGACGATGTCCCCGGAGGCGCCGGGGGAGACCGTGGCGCCGGGTCCGGACGGGCCGCCGCCGGTGCAGGCGGTCAGCAGGAGAGCGAGGGCCAGCCCGTATCCGTAGACCCGCCCGTGGAGCCGTCCGTGAACCCATCCGTGGCCCCGCCCGTGTGTCCGGCGCCGTCGCCGCATCACTCGTCCCCCGTTCCGGTGCGCGCGACCTCGTCCCGCAGGCCCGCCACGAGGTCGACCTTGGTGTCCAGGCAGCGCCCGCCGCTCGCGTCGGAGATCCGCTGGTCGGGCCTGCCCTTGGCGCAGCCGCCACTTTCGAGGGCCGCCATGACCACCGGGACGCCCTTGGTCCGGGCCGAGGTGAGCAGTTCGTCCAAGTGGCCTTTCGCCGTGAGGTGGTTGTCGTCCTCGTCGTCCGTGAGGAAGACGATCAGCTCGGGGCGGTCGTCGTCCTTGCCCTTCTGGGCCATGGTGTCCAGCGCCGCCTTCAGCGCGCCGTACGGGTCGGCCTCCGCGTCCTTGACCGCGGCCCGGTCGAGGGCCCGCTCGGCGTCGCGGCGCTTGTGGGGTCCGAAGGACAGCAGTTCGGCGTACGGGCTCCGGCCCGGGGAGGCCACGGACCAGACGCCGTACTCGTCCTGGGCGCCGAGTCCGCCGAGGGACTGCTTGAGGATGCCGGGGGCACCGCCCGGCCCCTGCCATAGGCCGGCCATCGAGCCGGAGCTGTCCAGCAGGAAGAGCACCCGGCCGGGGCCCTTGGCGTTGCGGTACTGGTTCAGGGCCGTGTCCATCGCCTCGGCGCCCGCGGCCCCGGCGGGCCGGCCGGGGTCGGAGATCAGACCGTTGGCCGAGTCGTGGGCCGCGAGGAAGGCGCGGGCGCCGGAAGGGGCGCGGAAGCCGTCCTGCCCGAAGACCGCGAGACCGGTGCCCGTGAGCCAGTCGTGGAAGCGGCGTACCGCGTCGTCCCGGGCCGCCTCGTCGCTGTCGCCGCCCGTCCAGCGGACGCGGACGAAGGTGGGGGTGAGGCCCGGGACGTCGTCGGGGTACTCGGCCATCCGCGGGGTGCGCGTCGTCCGGTCGCAGCCGACCCCGCTCACCATCAGGAACTCCGGCACGAGGGCGGCGGTGCTCCGGTCGGTGTCCACGTTGTCGGGCAGGGCGCACAGCAGGTCACCGGCGGTGGGCGCGGGCGGTCCGGTCTGGGCCACGCTCTCCTCCGCCCGGCCCACGTCGGCCTTGGCCGGGCCGTAGAGGCCGACCGTGGCCAGCAGCGCGGAGTCGGTGTACTCCGGGTCCGTGCGCCGCATGGAGGCGGTCTTGTCGCGGCGCACCAGCTTCGCCCGCAGGCCCGCGAGCGAATCGCCGGTCCGGTCGCGCACCGAGTCCTCGGCGATGCCCTGCGGCAGCGACAGCACCATCGGGGAGTACGCGAACGGCGTCGCGTCCGGCTCCAGCGTCACGTAGGTCCGCGCCACCCCGGAGGGGCGCGCCCTGGCCGCGGTCGCGAGCGTGCCCGGGATCCAGATGTCCGGCTGGGGCCCGATGTCACGCTGCGGATCGGTGTCGTCGCTCACCGGCCGTTGCCAGGGGTCCGACTGGTCGCGCAGGCCCGCCACCACGGCCGCCGAGCCCGCGCCGTACACCGTGATCCCACTGCGTCGGCAGCCGCCGCCCGAGGTGTTCGCCGCCGACGTGAGATAGGCGTCGGCCGCCTTGCGCACGGTGGATTCGAGATCGGGGTCCGTGAGCAGCCGCAGCTCCACGGGCGGGCCGCAGGCGGACCGGTCGGAGGCCGCGTTGTCGACGACGAAGTAGCCGACGAGACCGAGGGCGGCGGCGAGGACGAGGAGGACGACCGCGACACGGCGGGCCGGGGGCCCGCCCGGGGGCCGGTTCGAGGCGGGAGCCGAGGGCCGGAGCGCGCCCGCGCCCACGGCCCCGGACCATAACCGGGCCGCCGCCGCACGCACCCGGGCCACGAAAGCGCGTTGCCGACGGCGACCGGACGTGGGGCGGCTCACCGCCTTCGCTCCGACGGCCCCCGCCCTGGAACCGACGGGTCTCCCGGCCCCCGCCCGGATCCCCAGCACCACGTCCACCGGAGGGTTCTCCGTGCGGCTCTGCGGTTCCCAGGGTTCTCCGCGTTCGGTCCGGTGGTGGGTGGACATGTGGACCCTGAGCGCCTCCGCGAGGGCCAGGAAGTGAACCTCGTCGCCCTGCCCCTCGATGCCCGACGTCAGCAGTTCCACCAGCCGGGCGGTGAACGGTGTGGGGGTGTCGGCGTCGCCCGCGTCGATGCGGTTGTTGGCCTGCACGCTCATCAGCACCGAGACGCGCCGTCGGACGTCCGGGCGCTCCACGGCCTCCCACACCCGGGCGGCGTTGCCCGCGTTGCAGCAGTCGAGGACGACCACGATCCGCTCCGCGTGGCTGTTGGCGAGGATGCGCAGCACGTTGGTGAACCGGGCCGCGCCCTCGAACCCCGCCGTCTCGCCCCGGACGACCTCCGCGTCGCGCATCTGCAGCCACAGTTCGTCGCCCGCGCTGGGCACGGCTCCGTGTCCGGCGAAGTAGAGCAGGAGCAGCCCCTCGGCGGAGTCGGCGGCCGCGCGCAGGGAGTGGCGGAAGTCGGCCAGCCGCGGCGAGCGCGCGACGGTGATCTCCAGCGGCCGCAGGACTCCGCCCCGCTCCAGGGCCCGTACGAGCACGGCGAGGTTGTGGGCGACGGCGGGCAGTTGGCCCGGGACGCCGTCGCGGTGCTTCGGCCGCGTGAACTCGTACTCGGACACACCGACCAGCAGCGCCCGGTTCACCTTTCCCCGCGGGTCGAAGCGGTCCACCCGGCTACCTCTCGTCGGGGCCCAGGGGATCGACACGGGCCTCCGGCGGATCGCCGTTCTCCACGGAGCCGCGGTTGTCGCTCCAGGCCCGCACCGCGCTCTTGACCTGTGCGAGCAGCTCTTTGAAGAGCGTCTCCGCGCCCGCCCCGATCAGCACCAGCACGATGTCCATGCCGACACCCATGGGCGTGCCCTGCTCATCGGTCCCGGCGCGCTCCTCGATCCTGAGATCGCCCCGCTTGACCAGCTGCTCCAGCGGCCTCTCCCGCTCCAGCCACTTCTTCAGGGCGCCGACATCGCTGTCGCTCGCCGTCCCGTCCAGACGCACGCGGATGGCCCGGGCTGCCACACCCTCCCCCTCAGCAGTCATGACTCACCATCATGGCACCGGAGTTGACGCCGGGGGAGGCTCTCGACAGGGGCGGAACGGCACGCCCACGCGTTTCCGTGACCCCTGCGCCTCCTGTTGTCAGTGGCATGACTTAACCTTTGCCCACTCGCCACACATGGCTCACAGGTCGTACATGACTCGCAGGTCATACACGGCTCGCGGGTCGTACAAGGCCGGGACATCACTCGACCCGTGTCCGTGGCGCCCACTCTTCGTACCGGGGGGTTCGAATCAGCGTGCGTATGCGCACTCTTCCCATCGCCACGGCGTTCGCGGTCGCCTTCAGCTCCGCCGCCCTGGCCATCGGCACGGCCACGACGGCGAGTGCCGATTCCAGCAGCATCCTGCCGGTCATGGCGACCGGCGACCTGGTGGTGGACGGCGTCCACCAGCACGTCTTCGTCAGCGACCCGCGCAACGGCAAGGTCGTGGTGACGGACTACAGCGGGCGGGTCGTCAAGCAGGTGACGTCCCTGGCGGGCGTCACCGGTCTGCAGCTGTCGGCCGACTCGGGCACGCTCTACGCCGCCGCGCGCGACGACGACGCGATCGTCGCCATCGACACGGCGACGCTGACGGAGTCCGTGCGGTACCCGACGGGTGCCGGCACCGAGCCGGAGTACCTCGCCGCCGCGGGCAACAAGATCTGGTTCGGCTACGGCACCTCCTACGCGGGCAACATCGGCTCCCTCGACCTGACCGGCACCGACCCCGTGGTCGCCCTGGGCCAGGACGACGCCTCCCACTGGCGGGACGCCCCGCGGCTCGCCGCGACACCGGGCGCGCCGAACGCGCTGGCCGCCGGGGACCCGGTCACCTCCTCGTCGCTGCTCGCGGTGTACGACGTGGCGGGCGGTACGGCGGCCCGCACGGCGTTCATCGACCACAACCAGGGTCAGACCGAGGACCTCGCGTTCACCCCGGACGGCAGCAAGGTCATCACGGCCAACAGCGGCGACCGCAACCTGGTCTGGGCGGCCTCGGACCTCTCGGCGGCAGGCTCTCTGCCCACCACCCACTACGCCAACGCCGACGCGGTGGCCGACGACGGCACCGTGGCCGCGGGCTCCGACTCCTCCTACGATCCGGACGTCCACGTCTTCACGCCGGGCGCCACCAGCCCCGTACGGCAGTACGATTTCCCGAACACCGGCCACAGCAGCGGCTCGGATCTGCTGGCCACCGGCGCGCTGGCCTGGGAGCCCGGCACCAGCAGCCGGCTGTTCGCGGTGACGTACAACTCCGAGGGCGTGTTCTCGCTCCGCGTCATGAACGCCCCCACCCAGTCGAAGCCGGCGCTGACGGTCAGCGCCCCGGCGAGCGCGACCCGCGCCAAGTCCCTCACCGTCTCGGGCACGCTCACCGCGACCCTGGCGCTGCCCGCCGGGACTCCGCTCACCGTCACCCGCACCGACATGGAGTCGCCGAACGGCAAGTCGCTGGGCACCAAGACCCTGGGCACCGGCGGCAAGTTCTCCTTCAAGGACACCCCGCCGGCCGGCGGCAAGGTGAAGTACACGGTGAAGTACGCGGGTGACGCCACGCACACCCCGGCGTCCGCCTCGGACACGGTGGAGGTCTCGCGCGCCACCCCGACGCTGACCCTGAACAACAATCGCAAGGTGTACGCGTACGGCACCGACGTGAAGTTCACGGCGCACCTGGGTTCGACGTACAAGAACCGCACGGTCGAGATCTGGGCCGACCCGTTCGGCTCCGACAAGCCCAACAAGCTGGTGAAGTCCGGCAAGGTGAACTCCTCGGGCAACCTCACCGTGACGCTCGACCTCACGCGCGACGCGAAGGTCACCGCGAAGTTCGCGGGCGACTCGCGCTACAAGTCGAAGTCCGTGAGCAGCACCGTCGGCGCCAAGGTGAAGGTGTCCACGGCCATCAGCGGCCAGTACAAGAAGAAGTCGGTGTACGGCCACACGTACTACTACTTCCACAAGTCCAAGGACCCGCTGTTCACCACGACGATGACGGCGTACCCGCACCGTCAGCAGCGGCTGGAGATGGAGCTCTACTACCAGGGCACCTGGTACGACGCGGGCACCCAGTACTTCAAGCTGAGCTCCACGGGCGTGTCCAGGGTGCAGCTCGGCGGCACCCACGAGACGGGCTACCGGATGCGCGTGCGCTCCTCGTACTACAACGGCACGTCGGGCGACAACGTGAACTCGACGACGCACGGCGACTGGAAGTACTTCATCTTCACCGGCTGATACATCGGCCGATTCATCGGCTGATACATCGGCTGATACATCGGCTGATGAATCAGCCGGTTCAACCGGCGCCGTGACCCGGAAGCCCGCCTTCCCCCGGGAAGGCGGGCTTCCGCATGTCTCGGACAGTTGTTCCCGACCTGGCCTCACTACCTGCCGGTACGTGTCACCATACGAGCCGCTCTGTTTGAAATTGACATTTCAATCGACGTCTTCAACAAAATGTGCCAGTAAAGGAACAGGACATGACCACCCCTGTCCCCTTCGACTCCCCCGCCCGGCTCCTCGTCGTCGACGACGAGGAGCATCTGCGCGCCATGCTCACCATGGCCATGGAGTTCCTGGGATTCGAGGTGACCGGCGCGGCCACCGGACGCGAGGCGCTCCAGGCCGTCGCTCGCGGCCGCCCCGACCTCGTGCTGCTCGACATCAACCTGCCCGACCTCGACGGCTTCGACATCTGCCGGACCATGCGGACGCGGGGGCACACCATGCCGGTGCTGTTCCTCACCGCGCGCAGTGACGTCGACGACCGGGTGCGCGGACTGGACCTGGGCGGCGACGACTTCGTCACCAAGCCCTTCGAACTCAAGGAGATCGCGGCCCGCGTACGCGCCCTGCTGCGGCGCACCGCCGAGCACCCCGCCGAGCGGCACACCCTGCAGGCCGGTGCCGTACGCCTGGACGTCCACACCCACGAGGTGTGGGCCGCGGGCGAACCCGTCGGCCTCACCACCACCGAGTTCGCCCTGCTGCGGTATCTGATGGAGAACCCGGGCCGGGTACTGTCCCGCGCCCAGATCCAGGAGCGGGTCTGGAACCACCGCGCCGACGGCTCCGGCATCGTCGACACCTACGTCTACTACCTGCGCCGCAAGCTCGGCGACGCCGGAGTGCCGCTCATCCGGACGGTGCGCGGGGCGGGTTATCTGCTGTGCTCGGACTGAGGACCGGGACTCCGCGCGACCCGCACCGCGCGCCCCCGCGACCACCGGTCGCCGCCGGTTCGCGGGCCGTCGCCCTGTGGCTCGCCGCCACGCTGGTGACCCTGGGCACGGTCGCCGCGCTGTCCGCGCAGGCACTCGGCCACCACCTCGTGCTGCGCACCGACGAGGAGATCGAGAAGTACCGCGGCGTCCAGCTGAGCGAGGCGGCCGGCGTGACGGGCCCGAACGGCCGCTCCGCCCTGGACCGGTCGTGCCTGATCCTCGTCCTGGACAGGACCGGCCGGGTGACCGAGCGGTACGCGGGCGCGCCGGGCCTGCCGTCCTTCCCCGCCCTCACCCCGGCCCGGCTGGCCGCCCTCGCAGCGCGGGGGCGCCCGGTGGGCATCGGGGGCACCTACCGGGCGCTCGTGGTGCGCCCCCGGGGCCCGGCCCCGGACCGTGACCGCGCCTATGTCGTCATCGCCCGCTCGATGGCCGACGCCCACCAGGCCGTCTCCCGGCTGCTGCGGGCCGAGGCCGCCGCCTCGCTGGTGCTGCTCGCCGCGGTCGCGTTCGGTGCCCGGTGGCTGGGCGGCCGCGCGGCCGCGCGGCCCGGCAACGGCTCGACTCGGAACGGCGGTTGCGGGAGTTCCTCGCCGCCGCCGGACACGAACTGCGCAATCCGCTGACCACCATCTCGGGGTACGCCCAGCTCGCCCGCATCGGCCATCCGTCCTCCGAGCGGATGCGAGAGGAGGCGTTCGGACGTATGTCGACCGAGGTGGAGCGGATGACCTCGCTCATCGACGAACTGGTGCTGCTGTCCGAACTGGACCTCGGCCAGTCCCTGCGGGTGCGGTGCGTGGACCTGGCGGAGCTGTGCCGTGACGCCGTCACCGCCGCCCGCGACTGCCATCCCGAACATCCCGTACGGCTGCTGGTGGCGCCCGGCGAGCACACCGTCGCCGGGGATCCGCTCCGGCTCCACCAGGTGGTCGCCAACCTGCTGGCCAACGCGCGCACCCACACCCCGCCCGGCACCACGACCACGCTGGGGCTCGGCACGGAGGACGACCACCGGGTCATCGAGGTGACGGACGACGGGCCGGGGGTGCCGGACGCGTTGCGGGCCAGGATCTTCGACCGCTTCGTACGGGGCGAGGGCGCGGGCGGTGGCGGGAGTACGGGCAGCGGGCTCGGGCTCAGCATCGTCGCGGCGATCGCGGCGGCGCACGGCGGCACGGTGACGCTCGAACCCTCCGACCGCGGCGCCTGGTTCAGGGTCAGACTGCCCGCCGGGCCCTGAACCCGAGGATCACACCTGCGCCTGGAGTCTGCTGAGATGCCGCTGTACGTGGTCCAGGGCGCCCTGCCGGCGTCCGGGCACGCGCAGCCTCAACTCGGCGAGTGCGGAGCCGAGTTCGACGGCACGTGCGGAGTCGTCGATCTGCCCCCACTGGTGGTGGGCCCGGTCCACGGCCGACTCGACGGCCGGGGCGTCGGCGGGCTGGCCCGTGTCCAGCCGGTGCCCGGCGATCGCCAGCCAGGTGCGGCAGCTGCCGACCGGGTCGCCCGCGAGCATCGCCAGGTCCGCGCGGACCTCCGCCCAGTGCAGGGCCTGCTCGGAGGCGACGCCCCAGGTGCGGGCCGCCTCCTGCTCCCAGCGCGCGGCCAGTGCCGCGGCGTCGCCGTGCCGGCCCGCCTGCGCGGCGGCGGTGATCGCGGCGTGCGGGTCGGGGACCACGGGTATCCGCGCGGGAGCCGCCAGCACGATCCCCGACGGCCCGCTCCCGGCCTCGACCCGGGCCAGCGACTGCTGGTGCAGCAGCGGGAGTTCCGGCCGCCGGCCGCTGCGCAGGATCGTGGCGAGTGCCTTCATGTACGCCGGTGACGCCACCGTGCGCCGGGGCGGCGGCGGGGCGACGCGCCCGTACAGGCCGACCCCCCTGCCCGCGGTGAGGGGGCTCGTCGCGAGGTGCTCCCAGGTCTCCGCGTCGGCGTGCAGGTCGACCAGGAGCTCGGTGGTGCCCGGCGCGCGCAGCCGGAGCTCCTCGGCGATCCAGTGCCAGGGGAAGGCCGTGTAGCGGACCGTCGACGGAGTGGTGCGGGCCAGTGCGAGGTGCGGCAGGCGCTGGCGGCGGTCCAGCTGGAGCTGGCCCGTCACGAACATCGTCAGCGGGCCGGGAGCCGTGGCGGCCGCGCGCAGCCGGGTCAGCACGGCCTGCGGCTCCAACGGGTCGGCCAGTTCCACCACGTTCGCGGTGTCCGTGCCGGACAGCACCGCGGGGGACACCGCCGCGAGCACGGGGAGTACGGACGCCGCGTCCACCAGACACCCCTTGCCCACCGGTGAGGCCGCGAGGAGCAGCACGGTTCCGGGCATGGTTCCCTCCCTCCCCATCGATCACGTACGTCAGCACCGTAACCGCTGCGCCTGCGAAGGGGGGACGTCAGCCGGGCAAACGACCGCCTATGGCTGGGTTGTGCCCCCGCCCGTGCCCTCCGGGACCACGTTCGGCGACACCACCGGCCTGCGGTGCCCCCGTCGTCGTACCGCGAAGATCGTGGTGTCGTCGGCCAGATGCCCGCCGCAGTGGCGCAGTGTGCCGTCGCGGACGAGTTCGACGAGGTGCTGCGGCTCGACGGTGCGCGGGTCCTCGGTCAGGGCGCGGGTCACCCGGTCGAGGAGCGGGAAGAACACACCGTCGGCGTCGCGGGCCTCGGTCACCCCGTCCGTGACCAGGAGCAGGGTCTCGCCGGGGACCAGTACGGCGGTCAGGACGAGCGGCTGGTCGGAGGTCAGCTCGCCGAGACCCAGCGGGAGTCCGTGGCCCGGCGGCAGGATGCGTACGCCGTCGGGCGCGACCACGAGGGGCGGCTCGTGGCCGAAGTTGACGAACTCGACGGTGTTCCGGGTGTCGTCGGGGAAGCTCACCAGGACGGCGGTGGCGAAGCGGTCGTGGTCGTCGCGGCCGACCGCCGTGCGGTAGCCGACGTGCCGGAGCATCCGCACCTCCAGACGGTCGGCGACCGTCTGCAGGAGGGGTTCGTGGTACGCCGCCTCGCGGAACGTGCCGAGCAGCGCGGCCGCCGACTCCACCGCGCCCAGCCCCTTGCCCTGCACGTCGCCGAGGAGCAGCCGGGTGCCGCGGGGCCCCGGCTGGATGTCGTAGAAGTCCCCGCCGACCCGGGCCTCGCTGTCGGCGGGCAGGTACACGGCCGCGTGGTCGAGGCCGCCCCAGCCCGGCGGCATCGGGCGCAGCACCGTGCGCCGGGTGGTCTCGGCGACGTCCATCATGTGCAGCATGCGCCGCTCGCCGCGGACCCGGACCGCACAGGCGATGACCGCGAGGACGCCGCCCACGCTGACGAGGATGAAGTCGGGAAGGCCGGTCTGGTACTGGTGCTGCCAGGACGCGTCGACCTCGACGTAGGTGACGACCGCCAGGCAGGCGAAGACCGCCGTGGTCCACACCCCGCAGATCGCCGCCGCGATGCCGGGGACGAGGACGATCCAGGAGATGATCCGGAACTCGCCGGAGGTGTTCCAGTCGGCCAGTCCGATGGCGATGAGCAGGAGCAGCGGCGGTACCCAGGCGACACTGTGGCCGCTCAGCCGCAACATCTTCTGCCGCTGGACGGAGTCGTCGCGCTGCTCCGGGGGCACCGGGCCGAGCAGCGGCGACAGGTCTCGGATGCGTCGCAGGGCGCCCACGTCGCCGTACCATCCGTTCCTCGTCAGTACGCCACCGACATCCGGGCGCGCGGGTGGGCGGGCGTCTCCAGCTCGTCGACGACGGCGATGGCGTAGTCCTCGGCGCTGATCCGGCTGTTGCCGTGGTCGTCGGTGAGCAGCCGGTCGCCGCCGAGGCGGAAGACGCCGGTACGGGCGCCCGGGGCGATGTCGGCGGCGGGCGAGATGTACGTCCAGTCCAGGTCGTCGACCGTGCGGTAGAAGTCGAGGGCGTCGCGGTGGGCGAGCGCCTCCGGCAGAACGGCCTCCGGGAAGCCGGGCTGGTCCGCGACCGCCTGTCCGGGCGCGACCTCCAGACTGCCCGCCCCGCCCACGACCACAAGCCGCCGCACCCCGGCCGCCCGGGCGGCCTCCACCAGCGCCGTGTTCAGCGCCAGAAACGGCCCCCGGGGATCCGTCCCGTCTCTCGGCGGTACGCAGGCCGAGACCACCACGTCCGCGCCCGCCACCAGCTCGGTCACCTTCGCCGTGTCCGAGGCGTCCGCGGCGGTCGCCGTGACCCCGGGGACCGGCGACCGCCCGGAGCGGCTCACCGCCAGGACCTGGTGCCCGCGCGCCGATGCCTCCGTTGCGATACGGCTGCCGATCATTCCGGTGGCGCCGAAAAGTACGACCTTCATGGAATTCAGCGAAACACGAGGCCAAAACCTCCGCATCCCGACTTGCCAGCCACCCGGCCGGGGTGTGACCTGGAAGGCGGGGCGAGGAGAGAGGAGTGCTCCCATGACTCACGCGGCACCAGTCTCGAAGGCGTCAGGGGCACGACACGGAGCGGTGACAAGGCGTACGGCGGGAACGGCGGGAATCGCGGGTTCGACATGGGCGGCGCGGACGCACCGCGCACCCGATGTCTTCGACGAGCGCACCCACGCCGTCGCGAAGTGGGCGGTGCCCGTCGTCGGCGGGCTGATCTACGGGTACTGGGCGGCGGCCAATGTGCGCGACGCCGGACCGATCACGGGCTGGAACGTCCTGTTCGGGTTCGTCTGCGCGATCGTGTTCGCGGCCGCCTACATCGGCGTGCGCATGCTGGCGCCGGTCCTGAGGCGTGAACTGCACGCGCTGGTGTGGACCGCGTTCGCGGGCATCGCGTTCGGGTTCCTCTACAGCCTGACCGGCGCTTCCGTGCTGCGCTCCACGTTCATGGCGCTGGGGGTCTCGGTGTTCGTGCTCGCGGGGAGCTTCTACCACTACTACACGCACGAGGACGCGGCGGGCCATCCCGTGAACTGACACGGCGGCACGCTGACACAACGGCACGACATGGTGCACGAGGCCCCGGCAGGCTGCCGGGGCCTCGTGCACCTCCCTCACTCACCTACCCCCTGGGACCAAGTCCCAGGAGTCCTGGGAAGAGCCGCTACAACCAGGTAACACCCGTTCGGGTGAGCTCTCCACCGGAGCGGCTTGTCGTTTGCACCCATATGGAGTCACACCGCTCGCGCCCGCCGCCCACGGGACCTTGCCTGGTGAGGTGTCCCCTCGTGTGCGCAGCACCCTGTCGGCCGTCCTGATCGCCCTCGCCTGCCTGTTCGCGCCGCTCGGTGCGCTGTCGACCTGGGCGGCGTACGGGATCGGCGACGACGAGCGCTACGCGGCCGCGATGGAGCCGCTCGCCGCCGACACGGACGTACGGGAGGCGATCGCCGCGGCCGTCACGACCGGGATCCTGCGCGAAGTCCATGTGCGGGCACCGCTCCAGGGGCCGGTGAACCACTTCGTACGGGACGCGGTGCGCTCGTTCACGCTGACACCGGCGTTCCACACGGCGTGGCAGGCGGCGAACCGGGCCGCGCACGAGGCGGTGATGCGGGCGCTGCGCAGTGACCGGGAGGAGGCCGTGACGATCGACCTCGCCCCGGTCGCCGAACAGGTCAGAAGTCAACTCGCCGATGCTCACGTGCCGTTGGCGAACCGCATCCCCCTCGAGCACACCGAGATCACGGTGTTGCCCTCGGAGGATCTGGCCGAGCTCCGGAAGGGGTTCCACGTGCTTGAAGTCGCCGGATTCTGGCTGCCCGTCACAGCGGCCGTTCTCGCCGTGACGGGCATCCTCGTCGCGGTGTGCCGCAGACAGGCGGTGCTGGCCACCGGGCTCGGCACGGCGCTGGGCGCCGCGCTGCTCGGCGTCGCGGTGGCCGTCGGCCGCCGGCTCACCCTCGCCGACCTGCCGCCCGACGTGTCCCCCACGGCGGTGGGCGCGGTCTACGACGCCCTCACCGACACCTTGCGCCTGGTCTCCTGGGCGCTGCTCGTCCTCGGTGTCACGGTGGCGCTGACCGCCCTGCTCACGGCGGCGTACGCGCGACGTCGGCGAGTGTCCCGAGCGCCCGGGGCAGATCCGACGGAGCCACCGAACCGAGTCCGAGCCTGACGGCGTCCGCCCCGGCCGTCGAGGCGGCCGGGGCGGCGGCGAAGGCCGAGCCCGGGGTCACCGCGATCCCGCGCGCCGCTGCCGCCGCCGTGAACGTGTCCGCCCGCCACGGCGCGGGCAGCTCCCACCAGACCTGGTACGCCCGCGGATCGGCCCGCACACGGAACCCGGCGAGGTGCTCGGCGACCAGCCCCTGGCGCAGCGCCGCGTCCGCCCGCTTGGCGGTGACCAGCCGGGAGACCGTGCCGTCGCCCAGCCAGCGCACCGCGGCCTCCAGCGCGAACCGTCCCGCGCTCCAGGCACCGGAGCGCAGCGCCGCCGCCACGTCCTCGACCCGGTCCTCGGGCACGACGAGAAAGCCGACGGTGAGGCCGGGCGCGACCCGCTTGGAGAGGCTGTCGACGAGGTAGGTGCGCTCGGGGGCGTGGGCGGCGAGGGGGTCGTGGCCGGTGTGGAGGAAGGACCAGATGCGGTCCTCGACGAGCGGGAGGTCCAGGTCGCGTGCGGTGTCGGCCAGTTGCCGGCGACGCGCGTCCCCCATCGTCGCGCCGGTCGGATTGTGCAGGGTGGGCTGGACGTACACGGCGGACAGCGGCGCCGAGCGGTGGGCCTCGGTGACCGCCTCGGGCCGCAGCCCTTCGTCGTCCATGGCCAGCGGTACGAGAGCGATGCCGAGCCGCGTGGCGATCTCCTTGACCAGCGGGTACGTCAGCGCCTCGACGCCGACGCGGCCGCCCGGCCGGACGAGGGAGGCGAACGCGGCGGCGATGGCCTGGCGGGCATTGCCCGCGAAGGCCAGCCGGGACGGGGCCGGGCGCCAGCCCGGGGTGGCGAGGAGGGCGGCGGCGGCCTCGCGGGCGGCGGGCGTACCGGCGGCGGGAGCGGTGCGCAGGGACTCGGTGAGGACGTCGGGGCGCAGCAGCGGGGCGAGGGCGGGGGTGAGCAGCTCCGACTGGCCCGGTATGGAGGGGTAGTTGAGCTCCAGATTGACGAGCGGGGCCGGGGATTCGGGGGAGGGCTCGGTGAGGGCGCGTCCCGAGGGGACCTGGGCGGCCCGGACGAAGGTGCCGCGCCCGACCTCGCCGACCACCAGTCCGCGCCGCACCAGTTCGGCGTAGACGCGTCCGGCCGTCGAGCCGGCGATCCCGCGCCGTCGGGCGAACGCCCGCTGCGGGGGCAGTCGTTCGCCGGGCTTGAGCCGCCCGGCGGCGATGTCGTCGGCGAGCCGGTCGGCGATGCGCCGGTAGTCGTCCACCACGTGAAGTCCCCCTGTTCGCGTTCTGGATCGCAGCATCGGATCGCACTGCCTGGGATTGCACTGCTCGGATTGCACTGCTCGGATTGCACTGCTCGGATTGCACCGAGGGCAAAGATCTTATTGCACCGAGCAGTTGGCCGGACCTAGGGTCGTGGCCATGACACCCTTCCTCGCGTACGAGGACAAAGGGGGCACCGCCGATGTCGCGGCGCTCCCTCTCGTCCTGATCCACGGCCACCCTTTCGACCACACGATGTGGGCCCCCCAGATCGCCGCGTTCTCGTCGCGACGGCGCGTGATCGCCCCGGACCTGCGCGGCTACGGCGCGTCTCCGGTGGTCCCCGGCGTCACCCTCCTCGCCACCTTCGCCGAGGACATCGCGGCGCTGCTGGACGACCTCGGGGTGGACCGGTTCATCCTCGCCGGACTCTCCATGGGCGGCCAGATCGCGATGGAGTGCTACCGGCTCTTCCCGGAGCGGATCCGGGGGCTGGTGCTGGCCGACACGTTCCCGTCGGCCGAGACCCCGGAGGGCAGGAAGGCGCGCGCCGCGATGGCGGACCGGCTGCTGCGCGAGGGCATGGCCGGCTACGCCGACGAGGTGCTGTACAAGATGGTCGCGCCGTACGCGGACGCGCAGGTCGCGGCCCACGTGCGCCGCATGATGACCGCCACGCCGCCCGAGGGCGCGGCGGCGGCCCTGCGGGGACGGGCCGAGCGCCCCGACTACCGCGACCTGCTGACCCGCGTCACCGTCCCGGCCCTCGTCGTCGTGGGCGCCGACGACGAGTACACCCCGGTGCCGGACGCGGAGGCGATGCACGCGGCGCTGCCGCACTCGACGCTCAGCGTGATCGCCTCGGCGGCCCATCTGCCGAACCTGGAGCGACCGGAGGAGTTCAACGGGGCGCTGGCGGACTTCCTGGACGGACTCGACGCCTGAGCAGACGCCCCGCCCGTCGGTGAGGGAGGATTCGGGCACCCCACGCGAACGAGCGGAAGGCGGGCCCGGACTTGGAGACTGCGGTGACCGCCCCGGCGGGGTCCGAGGATCGGCCGACGCGGTCCGGGGGCCGACGGGCCGGGGCCTGGGCGGGCGGGCTGCTGCTGGCCGGGGTGAGCGTGGTGGTCGGGTGCCGGGTCGCGGACAGCGACGGCATCACCCCCGTGCCCCAACTGCTCGCCTTTCTGCCGTGGCTCCTCGCGCCCACCGGCCTCGGACTCCTGCTCGCCCTGTTCGCCCGTCGGCGGGTCGCAATGGTGTGGGGTGTGCTGGTGCTGGGCGCGCTCGCCTGGTACATCGAGCCCTACGGCAGGACCAGTGAGCCGACCGGGAGTCCGGTCGCCGAGCTGCGGGTGATGACGTCGAACGTGCAGTTCGGACGAGGTGCCCGCGCGCTCGTCACCGCCGTCGAACGGCACCGGCCCGACATCGTGTTCGTGGAGGAGTGCGAGTACACGTGCTCCGCCACGCTCAAGAAGGCCTTCCAGCGCCCAGGGGGCGGCTATCCGTACCGCGTGTCCGTCGAGGGCGCCGGGTCCGACGGATCCGTGATCATCAGCCGGTTCCCGCTCGCGGTGGCGGACGGCGTACGCGGGACGATGGGGATGCCGGGGGCAGTGGCCGACGTACAGGGGCACGCCGTACGGCTCCAGCTCGCGCATCCCATGCCGCCGCTGCCGGGGCAGGTCGGACTGTGGCGGCACGAGCTCGGCGAACTGCGCGACTACGCCGCCGGGGACAAGGACAGCTCCACCATCCTCGCGGGGGACTTCAACGCCTCCCAGGACCACGCCGCGTTCCGCCGCATCCTCGACACCGGACTGCGCGACAGCGCCCGCCTGGCCGGCTCCCCGCGCACCCCCAGCTGGCCCGCCCGCACCGCCCCCACCCTCGGCGCCCAGATCGACCACGTCCTCGTCTCCCGGGACTTCTCCGCGAACGCGGTCACCTTCCTCGGCACCGCCGGCAGCGACCATCGCGCGCTCCTCGTCGATATCACCCTTCACCAGCACAAATGAGCCCGGGAGCGGTGGCGCGATGCGGTCATAATGAGGCCATGCCCCGCCAGTTGCCCAGTGTTCTCACCCCTCCCGACTGGCTGGTCAGGAACCTCCGGCCGCAGCAGGCCCCCATCCCCTGGGCCGCCGCCTCGCGCGCCGCGATCGCGCTGGCCCTGCCGCTGGCGATCGGCCTCGCGGCGGGCGAACCCGCGTACGGCGCCCTCGCCTCCATGGGCGCCCTGTCCGGCGTCATCGGCGACACCGCCGACGCCTACCGCATGCGCATCCTCAACATCGCGGTCCCCCAGCTCTTCGGCGCGATCGGCGTCACCATCGGCTCGCTCGTCTTCGGCCACGGCTGGGTCGCCGTCGGCGCGGTCACCGGCGTCGCGCTCGTCTCCGGGATGATCTCGACGATCGGCGCCGTGGCCTCCGTGTCCAGCCTGCTGCTCCTCCTCAACTGCTCCATCGGCGCCGGGCTTCCACTGCCGGGATCCTGGTGGCTCGCGCCCGTGCTGATGTCCGGCGGCGGCCTCCTCGTGCTGGCCCTCGCCCTGCTCGCCTGGCCGCTGCGCTCGGGCGTCCCCGAACGGGTCGCCGTCGCCCACACCTACCGGACCGTCGCCGACCTGCTCGCCGCGACCGGCACCGAGCGGTACGTCGACGTCCGCTTCGCCGTCACCCAGTCCCTCAACCAGTCCTACGACCTCGCCCTCGCCCGGCGCGCCTTCCACCACGGCCGCAGCCCCGAAGTCGTCCGGCTGCTCGCCCAGCTCAACGCCATCACGCCCGTCATCGAAGCCGCTCCGGCCGTCCACCAGTTCAACGAGCCGCTGGCACCCGAGGTCCCGGACGCCCTGCGCCACCTCGCCGACGCCGTCGAGACCGGTTACACCGGCCCCATAGGGCTCGGCCTGCCGGTCCCCACCAACGAGACCGCGCGCGCCGTCGACCACGCCCTGCGGCACGCCGCCGACGTCGTCAGCGACCGGAACGCCGACAAGGCGTCCCTCCACAACGTCGACGACCGCCTCGGCAGGCCCGCCGCCCTGCGCGTCCGCGCCACCCGCGCCGCCCGCAACGTCCTGCTGTCCGCCGCCTCCTGGCGCTACGGCCTGCGCCTCGCCCTGTGCATCGGCCTCGCCCAGGCCCTGGTCTCCCTCGTCCCGGTGCCACGCTCGTACTGGGTCGCCCTCACCATCACCTTCGTCATGAAGCCCGACTTCGGCTCGGTCTTCTCCCGGGCGCTGCTGCGCGCACTCGGCACGGTCGCCGGGCTCGTCGTCGCGGCCGTCGTCCTCGCCCTGGTGCCGCTCGGCTGGTGGGACGTGCCGGTCATGTTCGTCCTCGGCCCGCTCATCCCGGTCCTCGGCCCACGCGGCTACGGCTACCAGACCGCCGCCGTCACCCCGGTGATCCTCCTCCTCTCCGACGTGCTCAACCACCTGGGCACCGCCCTGCTCGTGCCACGCCTCGTCGACTCCCTCATCGGCTGCGCGATCGCCCTCGTCGCCGGCTATCTGCTGTGGCCGGAGAGCTGGCACACCCGGGTCGGCGACCGCCTCGCGGACGCGGTCGCGGACACCGCCCGCTATGTGGAGTACGCCTTCGGGACGGACGTCGACCCCGCCGCCCGCGCCCGGATGCGGCGCCGCCTCTACCGCGACCTGTCCGCCATCCGTACGGAGTTCCAGCGCGCCCTGAGCGAACCGCCGCCGAACGGCCGGCGCGCCGCCGCCTGGCTGCCGCTCGTCGTCGCGACCGAGCGGATCGTGGACGCGACCACGGCCGCCGGGGTACGGCTCCGGCACGGAGCCCAGCGCCCCTCACCGGCCGAGATCTCCCACGTCGCGCTGCAACTGCGGGAGCTGTCGGACGGGCTGCGCGAGACCGACACCCTCATCGCGGTCCGCACGGATCTCACGGGGCCGGCCGGCAGTGTGCTGGAGCCGCTGCGCCAGGAGGTCGCGGCGGCTCGCGCCATCGCGTCGCCGCGCTGACCGGTCCGGAAACAGGGGGTGCGGGCCGCCCGTGCAGGGGACGGCCCGCACCTGTGGGGGGTGGGGAACGGCGGTATGCGGTGTACTACGGGTTCGGCGGCCGCTCGGCGCCCGGGACCCTGTCGGCCTAGCGGGCGTCGGTCTTGCTCAGCGCCTTGTCCAGTGCCTGCGCGAGACCGTTGGCCCAGAGCTGGTTGACGCGCGAGCGCTCGGTCGTGTTGGGGATCGCGTTGGTGCAGGACGGGCCGGGGCCACCGCCCGACATCAGCTCGCTGCACGGTCCGGAGTAGTGGTCGGGCAGACCGAGCACATGGCCGGTCTCGTGCGCGGTGATGCGGATCGGGTCGTACTGCTCGCTCTGCGCGTAGTCGAGAAAGACGTACCCGCTGCCGTGACCGTCCGTGGAGGCGTAGGAGCCACGCGAGTCGTTGCCCTCGCGGTAGGTGAAGTCGGCGCTCGACGCCGAACCCGACTGGAGCTTGACGTTCGAGACCGCGCTGTTCCATATCTGGGTGCTGCGGGCTATCTCCGCGCTGAAGGACGGCGCGCTGGAGGCGTTGTAGACGACCGTGACGGCGGCGGCGCTGCTCGGGTTCGCGGCGCGCTTCTCGGCGACGGACCTGATGACCGCCTGGAAGAACGCCTGGTTCGCCTTGGCCTCCGCGGCCGATCCGGAGTAACCGGCGTACGGGGCCGACGCGGAGGCGGGGGCGGGGGCGGGCGCCGCCGTGGCCGGGACCGCGCCGAACGTGGCGGCCGTGAGGCCCAACCCGACCGCGACCGAGAGCATGGGCAGGGAGAGTCGCATGATGACTCCTTGTGTGGGGGGTGAAGTCGTCATCGGTGAGTGTCGATGCCTGTGCGTCCGCTGTGATGATGGCAATCGGCGATAGGGCAGCCCTATCGGGGCGAGCTGCCCCGACCGTCCCGGAGCGCCCAACTCGCCTGCCTTGCAAGGGGTTTGTGCGTCTGGTGCAACCCACGCCCGCGACTTAGGCTCCGACGGCATGGAGCTTGAGGTCCGGCATCTCCGCGCGCTGTGCGCCATCGCCGACACCGGCAGCCTGCACCGCGCCGCGCGCCTGCTCGGCGTTGCCCAGCCCTCGTTGAGCACCCAGCTGCGGCGGATCGAACAGGAGCTGGGCGGGGAGCTGTTCACCCGCGAACGTACCGGCTGCCGACCCACCTCGCTCGGCCGGGTCGTGCTCGGCCGGGCCCGCCCGCTGGTGGCCGAAATGCGGTCCCTGGTCGCGGAGGCCCGCGCCGCCGCCGCGGACGACCCCCAGCTGCGCATCGGCTCCACCGCGAGCCGTGCCCTCGCGGGCTGGCTGCGCCGGTTGCGCGAACGCCGCATGGAACCGCTCCTCCAGATGGACGTGTCCGCGAACGCCCTGCTCAACCTGGTCGCCGAGGGCCGGCTCGACGTGGCCTTCGTGCACGAGGTCGAGGGCTGCCCGCTGCGCATCCCCAGCGGGCTGCGGCTGCGCGTCCTGGTCGAGCGCGAGCCCCAGTTCGTGTCCCTGCCGATCGACCACCCGGCCGCCGCGCGCTCCGTCGTACGCCTCTCCGACCTGGCCGAGGACCGCTGGATGATCGACCCGACGGTCGACGGCGAGTGGGACGCGGTACACCGGATGCTGCGCTCGGCCGGGCTCAACCCCCGTGTCCTGCACGGCGACTACCACACGACGGCATCCCTGGTGGCGACCGGTGAGGTCGTCACGGTCTGCCAGCCGACCCGCCAGTCGGGCCCCGAGACGGTGGTCCGCAGACTGTACGGCGACCCCCTCGGCGTACGTCTGCTGCTCGCGGCGCGCACCGAGGCCGAGCTGGACGGCGTCTATCCGGACCTGGCGGAGGCGTACCGGGAGACGGCACAGCAGTCCCCGGCGTACCGGGAGTGGCTGGAACGCAGCGGCGTGGACAACCCCGTCCCAGCCCTCCCCTGAGCCCCGTACGCGACTCCCGCGACGACGCCCGCGACCTCAGACCCCGATGTCGCAGCCGTCCGTGCGCCACACCGAGACGACCGCCGGGCGCACGATCCTCCCGGGTCCGTCGGGCCAGTTGCTCGCCGGTTTCTCCACCGACGCGCCGTCGATCTCGCCCGGGTGCTGGACCGCGACGAGTACCCGCCGGTCCTGGATGATCGGCCCGCAGGTCTCCGCGCCGGTCGGCACCGTCAGGAACTGCTTCAGCTCTCCGCGCCGCTCGCCCTTCGTCGCCACGCCCAGCAGGCCGTCGTGCGAGCCGAGCTGGTTGCCGTCCGTGGAGATCCACAGGTTGCCGTGCGGGTCGAAGGCCACGTTGTCCGGGCAGGAGATCGGGCTGACCTTGTCCTTCGGGAAGCCCGCGAAGTAGGTGGCGGGGTCGGCCGGGTCGCCCGCGACCAGGAACAGCGACCAGCCGAAGGTGGTCGCCTCGGCGCGGCCTCGCCGCTCGGTGAGCTCCAGGATGTGCCCGTGCTTGTTGGCGTTGCGCGGATTGGCCTCGTCGGCGCCCGCGGACCCGGCCTTTCCACGGTTGGTGTTGTTGGTCAGAACGACATAGACCTTGCCGGTGTGCGGGGAGGGCTGGATGTCCTCGGGCCGGTCCATCTTGGTCGCGCCGACCTTGTCACCGGCGAGCCGCGTGAAGACGAGGACCTCCTCGGCCGTCATCCCGTCCACGTGCGAGACGGCCCCGCGGGCGGTCGCGGTGGCCAGCGGAATCCACTCACCACTGCCGTCGAACTCCCCGTCCGCCGGAAGCTTCCCGCTCCCGTCGATGTCGGCGGCGGGGGAGTCGCCGGTCAGCCGGGCCACGTAGAGCGTCCCCTCGTCGAGGAGGGAGAGGTTGTGCTCCCGCACGGAGCGCGAGGAACCGTGCCGCATCCGCTTGCTGCCGACGAACTTGTAGAAGTAGTCGAAACGCTCGTCGTCGCCGGTGTAGACGACGGGCCGCCCGTCGTCCGTCAGCCGCACGGTCGCGGCCTCGTGCTTGAAGCGGCCCAGCGCGGTGTGCTTGCGGGGCGTGGAGGCCTGGTCGTACGGGTCGAACTCGACGACGTATCCGAAGCGGTGCGACTCGTTGGGCTCCTGCGCCACGTCGAACCGCTTGTCGAACCGCTCCCACTTGCGCTCGGTCGCGCCCGTACCGAGCCCGTACCGCTTGTCGGTGTCACGGCTCGCGTTGGCGAAGTACTGGTTGAAGTTCTCCTCGCCGTGCAGCGTGGTGCCCCAGGGGGTGGTGCCGCCGGAGCAGTTGTTGAGCGTGCCGAGCACCTTGCGCCCGGTCGGGTCCGCGGAGGTTTTCAACAGTTCCGATCCGGCGGCGGGGCCGGTGAGCCGGAACTCGGTGGTGGCGGTGACGCGACGGTTGAGGGCGTGCCGGGTGACGGCGGTGAGCCTGCCGGTCCTGCGGTCCTCCTCGACCACGACGGCGGACAGACCGTGGGCGGCCCACGCCACCTCGACCTGCTCACGGGTGGGGTTCGCGGGGTCGTACCCGCGGAACATCAGCACCTCGTCGGTGTACTCGTGGTTCGCCACGAGGAGCTGCCGCCCGCGCTCACCGGGCAGCGGGAGGAGGGCGAGGAAGTCGTTGTTGTAACCGAACTGGCCGGCCTGGGCCTTGGCGGTCTGGTGCTCCGGGTCGAAGGCGGGAGCACCGCGCAGGATGGGCTCACCCCAACGAATGACGACATTCTGGCCATATCCGCCGGGGACGGTGACGGCGTCGGCGGTGTTGGGGGCAACGGGGCTGAACCGCAGCCCGCGCGCGGCCTTTTCGCCGGTATGTCCATCACGGCCCGCAACACCCCCTCCCGCGGCCCGAATGGCCTCCGCGGCCTCCGCGGCCTGGGCGCCGGTACCGACGACCGCCGCACCCGTCGCCGTGGCGACCGTGACGACGGCCGCGGCCCGCATCATCGAACGGCGGCCGATCGCACCGGCGATGACATCACCGACGTACGCGTTGTCGCTGGTGTTGGGCACCTCGTGGAAGCAGGCGTCACCACAGCGGAACCGGCAGGTCAGGGCGGATCGCCCGCCGGGATGCGAGCCGGGTGTTCCGATCAACGGCAGCAGTCTGCGCACTTTACTCTCCCCTTGCGAACCCTTGGTGTGAGCGTGACGCTAGGGGGATGCGGGTGCGAGCACTCTGCGGCCGGGTGAACGGAGTGTGAACCTCCCGCTCTCGCAGGGGTCTTGATAACGCTCTTGACACCGCTACCTGTCGGTACCCGACCCTGCCCAAGATCGCCGGAGACGGCCGCTAACCTTACGTGTCCGTCCTGGCCAGGGATTGACGGCTTCAACTCATGCGAAGGGTTGCGCACATGGGCATTCTCACTCTCCTGCGGAACGCGTTCGGCCGCTCACGCAAGGGGCGTGACGCCGACGCGGAGACCTCGCCGACGGAGGCTACGGCCCCCACGGTCCCGGCTCCGGCCACCGAGCAGGAGCCCACGCCGGCTCCTGCCCAGGAGGCCGAGCCGAAGATCCCCGCACCTTCGTCGGAGCCGGAGCCGGCGTCGGCGCCGAAGCCGGAACCCAAGTCGTCCGTGGTGGACGAGCTGGTGTCGGCGGCCTTCGACAACGTCACGGTCCCCAAGCCGGCGGAGCCGGTACTGGAGGAGAAGACGACCGAGGAGACGAAGGCGACCGAGGAGGAGAAGGCCGAGAAGGAGCCGACTGCCGCTTCCGCTCCCGTCTCCGCCCCCGCTTCTATTCCGGCTCCGGCACCGGACCCCGAGCCGGTGACCACGGCCGACGCCGAGACCGAAGTCGCGGCGGAGCCGGTGGCCGAGCCCGAGGTCGAGGTTCCGGCCGAGCCCGAGGTCGAGGCAGAGGCTGAGGCCGTGGTGGAGGCGCCCGCGCCCGAGCCGGAACCCGTGGTCGAATCCGAGCCGGTCGCCGAGACCGCCGAGGTGTCCGCCCCGGAGCCCGAACCCGAGGCCGAAGAGGCTCCCGAGCCCGCCGCCGAGGAGACCTCGGAGCCGGACGCCGAAGAGACCCCGGAACCGATCACCGCGGAAGCCCCCGAGCCCGAGGCCGAAGAAGCCCCCGCGCCCGCCGCCGAGGAGTCCTCCGAGCCGGTCGCCGAGGAAATCTCCGCCCCGGTCACCGCTGAGGTCGTCCCGGCCGAACCGACCGCCGAGCCGACCGCGGAACCGGTCACCGAGCCCGTGGCGGCCTCGGCGGACGAGTCGACGCCCGATTCGGCGGACGACTCCGCGAACGAGCCCGTGGCCGCCGACGGCGATCAGCCCCCGGCGGGGCCACCCGCACCCGACGACGAGAGCGTCACGGGTGGTGCGGGTGGGGAAGAAGACCCGGCCGAAGGCGAAGCCGAGGCCGGCACGACCGGCACCCCCGCCACCCCCCTCACCCATGTAAAGACCCACGCCCCCGACCTCGCCACCGCCTACCAGGAAGCGGGAACGGCCCTCGCGAAGAGGGACCTCACCGGTACCCGCGCCAAGGTCTACCTCGTCCTCGACCGCTCCGCGTCCATGCGCGCGTACTACAAGGACGGCTCCGCCCAGGCCCTCGGCGAACAGGCCCTCGCCCTCGCCGCCCACCTCGACCCCGAGGCCAAGGTCCAGGTCGTCTTCTTCTCCACAGAACTGGACGGCACCGGCGAGCTCACCCTCCCCGAGCACGAGAACAAGATCGACGACCTCCACGCCGGCCTCGGCCGGATGGGCCGTACGAGCTACCACATCGCGGTGGAAGAAGTCGTCACGCACCACCAGAAGTCCGGCACCACGGACCCGGCCCTGGTGATCTTCCAGACGGACGGCGCCCCGGACGCAAAGACACCCGCCACCCAGTCCCTCACGGACGCGGCGAAGAACCACCCCACGGTGTTCTTCTCGTTCGTCGCGTTCGGTGAGCACGACAACAAGGCCTTCGACTACCTCCGCAAGCTGAAGACCGACAACACGGCCTTCTTCCACGCGGGCCCGACCCCGCGCGAGCTGACCGACGCGGAGGTCTACGAGGGCGTACTGGAGAACTGGCGCCCGTAGGACCTCGCAGGACCCCGTAGGCCCAACAGGAACCACACGCGGCCGCCCGTTTCCCACCCCTTGAAAAGGGTAAGCGGGCGGCCCACCCATGTCGGCTACGATTTCAAGGTTCGCAAGACGACCGACGGTACGACCAGAACCGACGATCGTCACCCCACGTAACGACACGTAACGACTTGGGAGCAGCCGCGATGGCTCGACACCTCATCACCAGCGCCCTTCCGTACATCAACGGGATCAAGCACCTGGGCAACATGGTGGGGTCCATGCTCCCGGCGGACGTGCACTCCCGGTACCTCCGCCAGCGCGGCCACGACGTCCTCTACATCTGCGCGACGGACGAGCACGGCACCCCGGCCGAGCTGGCGGCCAAAGAGCAGGGCCTCCCGGTCGACGAGTTCTGCGCGCAGGCGCACGACGCGCAGAAGGCGGTGTACGACGGCTTCGAGCTGGCCTTCGACTACTTCGGCCGCAGCTCCAGCCCGCAGAACCGCGAGATCACCCAGCACTTCGCGCGCCGCCTGAACGAGAACGGCTTCATCGAGGAGCGCGCGATCCGCCAGGTGTACTCCCCGGCGGACGGCCGCTTCCTCCCGGACCGCTACGTGGAGGGCACCTGCCCCCACTGCGGCTACGACAAGGCCCGCGGCGACCAGTGCGAGAACTGCACCCGCGTCCTGGACCCGACCGACCTGATCAACCCGCGCAGCGCGATCTCCGGCTCGACGGACCTGGAGGTCCGCGAGACCAAGCACCTCTTCCTCCTCCAGTCGAAGCTCCAGAGCGAGGTCTCGGAGTGGGTGGCGCGCCACGAGCACGAGTGGCCGCAGCTCGCCTCCTCCATCGCCCGCAAGTGGCTGACGGAGGGCCTGCACGACCGGGCGATCACCCGTGACCTGGACTGGGGCGTCCCGGTCCCGGCCGACACCTGGCCGGAGCTGGCGGCGGAGGGCAAGGTCTTCTACGTCTGGTTCGACGCGCCGATCGAGTACATCGGGGCGACGAAGGAGTGGTCGGACCAGGACCCGGAGAACCGCGACTGGAAGTCGTGGTGGTACGAGGCGGACTCCGGCGAGAACCCGGTCCGCTACACGGAGTTCATGGCCAAGGACAACGTCCCCTTCCACACCGTCATGTTCCCGGCCACCGAGCTGGGCGTGCGCGAGCCTTGGAAGAAGGTCGACTACGTCAAGGCCTTCAACTGGCTGACGTACTACGGCGGAAAGTTCTCCACGTCCCAGAAGCGCGGTGTCTTCACCGACCACGCGCTGGACATCCTGCCCGCGGACTACTGGCGCTACTTCCTGATCGCCAACGCCCCCGAGTCGGACGACTCGTCCTTCACCTGGGAGCACTTCACCGCCACGGTGAACAAGGACCTGGCCGACACCCTCGGCAACTTCGTCAACCGCGTGCTGTCCTTCTCCAAGAAGCGCTTCGGCGAGGAGGTCCCGGCGGGCGCCGAGGCGGGCGAGGCGGAGGCGAAGCTCGGCGAGGAGATCGCGGGCCTGCTGGCCGAGTACGAGACCCAGATGGAGGCCCTCCAGTTCCGCAAGGCCGCGGCGGCGCTGCGCGCCCTGTGGTCGGCGGGCAACTCCTACCTGGAGGAGAAGGCCCCCTGGCTGGAGATCAAGACCGACCCCGAGGGCGCGGCCCTGACCCTGCGCACGGCGATGAACCTGATCCACCTCTACTCGGTGGTCTCGGAGCCCTTCATCCCCGCGTCCTCCCGCGCGATGCGCTCGGCGTTCGCGCTGACGGACGACACGGCGGTGTGGGTCTCGGCGGACGAGGCGAAGTCCCTGTCCGCCGTCCCCGCGGGCACCCCCTTCACCGTTCCCCCGGTCCTCTTCGCCAAGATCACGGACGAGGACCTGGAGTCGTACAAGGAGCGCTTCGGCGGCGCACCGGAGTAGTGACGACGCAGAGCGGGGCCCGGCACCGAAGAGGTGCCGGGCCCCGTTCCGTTCCTGTCGTCCGTATCCCTCCGTCTCACTCCTCGGCCGGAAACCGACCCCGCTGGTGACATGCTCTTGACCACCCGTATGGTTTCGCCATGGCAGTCCCTCCGGTCATCCCGATCGCCTACGAGCCGAAGTCCCGCACCGAGAGCATCGGTCGCTACGCGGACGGCCAGTTCCTGGCGTCGATCACCTACGCCTTCCCCGAGGGCTACCGTCCCGACGATGGCTGGGAACAGCACAAACGCCTCTACACGGTGCTGCACACCTTCGACGCCGGGGGCCGCTACCGCGACTCGGAGATCTGGTGCGCGGGCACCTGGGCCGAACAGCAACTGGCCCCGGACGGACCGGACTCGGTGCTCTCCCGGGCCAGGGCCCATCTGGCGAAACTCCTGCGGAGCCTGCCCCGCCGCTCCTACACGGACATCGCGGTCCGTCCCTTCCAACGCACCGTCGACGGCGTGCTGTTCGGCCTGGTGATCAGGGAGGACGAGGAGGAGGCCTGGGCAGAGCTCTACCCGGACCGCCTCGCGTTCGCCGAGCCGTGGAACGGCCAGTACGACACCTGAGCCGCGCGGCGGCATCCGAGGACTGGGCACCCGGGGCTTTCCGACCCCGGGCGCCCTTGGCGTCCCCTACGAGGTCAGGACCGCACCGGTGGTGGTGGCCAGCTCCGTCGGCAGGTTCTTCGCGGAGGTCTGGAGACCGGCGGTCAGGGCCGGCGTCCAGTTCACCGTCGTCTTCAACTTCTTCGAGTTCGCGGCGTTGTACGCGGCGACGAGATCGGTCGAGGTGCCGTTGACGAGGTTGCCGCCGCCGGCGACCGAGCCGGTGCCGTCGCCGCTGAGCAGCTTGGAGATCTTCCCGCCCGTCGGGACCTTCCAGTAGTTGTCCTCGGCGACGACCTGGGCCTTGGCGCGGGAGTTGATGCTGTAGAGGGGCGCGTACCCGTTGACGGTCGTGGTGTCGAAGTAGTTGTTGTAAATGTGCACCTGCCCGATCCGGGTCAGGGGAGCCCTCTGAACGATCCCCTTCCACACGTTGTGGTGAATGGAGACGCGCAGCTTGCCGACGCTGTCGGTGTCGCTGCTGCCGATCAGCATGGTCTTGTCGTGGTTGGTGAACTGATTGCGCTCGACGGTCACCAGGTCCGAGCCCTTGGTGATGTCGAGGTCACCGTCGTGGATCTGGTACTCGCGGCCGTAGTACTTCGGGTTGGCGCTGTCGAAGTGCGACGCGTCGGTGAAGGTGTTGTGGTCGGCCCACACGTGCGTCGCGCCGCGCAGGGTGACGGCGTCGTACGCGGAGTTCCAGTTGCCGCTGTCGCCGTCGGTCGGGTCCCACTGCGGGAAGCAGTCCTCGGTGGCGCTGAAGGTCAGATTGCGGATGATGACGTTGTCGACGCTCTGCACCTGCAGACTGCCACCGGTGATCCCGGCCTTGGTGCCCGGCACACCCACGATGGTGGTGTTGGCGGGCACCTTGAAGACGATGTTCTTCGCCTGCTTCTGCTGCGCGGCGTCACGGGCCTTCTCCTGCGTGCCGGAAGGCAGCTTGGAGGTGCCGTACGCGGCCGGGTCGTAGGCCTTCAGATAGGCGGCCAGCGAGTACCCCGTACCGGCGGAGTAGTCGGCGCAGGTCAGCTTCTTGCCCGAGTCGTCGGTGTTGGCGTCGATGACACCCTTGACCTGAATGATCTTGGGCGTGGAGTTGTCGGCCTTGCCCAGCGCCTTCACGAGCTGGGCGCGGGTGCTGACGGTGTAGACGTGCGAGGAGTCGGCCTGCGAGCCGCCGGTCGTCCCGGACCCGGATGCCGCCCAGCCGTCCTTGGCGGGCAGCACCTGGTGCGCGAGGTCGACCGTACCCGCGTTCGCGTTCATCACGAACGCGACGGCGCCGAGGCCCGCGGCCGTGACGGCGGCGGCGGAGACGATGACGGCGCGACGCTTGCGGAGGGACCTGCGGTGCGAGGGGGATGCCACGGATGAGTCCTTACGTGGTTGTGGAGCACGTGTTGTGGTGCACGAAGCCCCGCTGAGCGGTGCTTCTGACTCATCAGTGGCCGCGGAGACCGGAAAGGTTGCCGCCCTTTTCAACTCGCCCGACGGAGGATGCCGTTACCCGTTCCAGGAGGCACCCGTGCGGATGCGGGAGAGCAGCGCGGCGAGAGTGTGGGGAGAGACGGAGAGTATTCGGTCGGGGTCGTCACTCTCACGGAGGAGCAATGTGCTGTCGTGGTGGGCGAGTTCGACGCACTCGTCCCCATCGCCGCCTCCGGAATAGGAGGACTTCTGCCACTGGATCACGCGCTACAACTCCTTCGCCATACGGTGTATGAAGTCCCGCGACTTCGCTGGGTCGAGCGATACCGACTCCACCTTACGAAAGAGCGTTCGGAACCGGGCGAGCTGAGACTGCGCGTCCAGAAACGGTCCGCCATGCGGCGCGTCACGCTTCGCGGTGTCCAGTTGGGGCACGGGACCGCCCGCGTAGAACATCGAGGTGTTGGCACCGGCGAAGCCGTCCACGTCGAAGGGGATGACACGAACCGTGACGTTCGGACGCTCCGACTGCCTCAGGATTTCATCGAGTTGGGCTCGCGCGGCCTGCCGATCGGCCACGCGCGTCCGCAGCACGGACTCGTGGACGACCGCCTCGTACGAAACCGCCTCGTCCCGCTCGACAACAATCCGCCTGCGCATGCGGTGAGCGACTCTTGGCTCCAACTCACTCGCTGGCAGCTCCGGAACCATGTAAGCGAATACTGAGCGGGCGTACTCCTCGGTCTGCAACACGCCCGGCACATGCGCAGTGGAGATCACGTTCAGGAAGCGCGCGTGATGCTCAAGCTCGGACAGATCCAGGAAACCGAGCGGAAGCACGCCCCGAAACTCCTCCCACCAGCCTCGCGTACGATCCGTCGCCATCGCGACCAGCGCGTCGATCAACTCCTCGTCCGCACAGGCGTACAGGGACGAAAGCCGCCGTACGCGCTCCTCGCTGACGCCGGAGAGCCCGGACTCGACCTGGCTCATCTGGGCCGAAGTCGATGACAGAAGCCCCGCCGCCTCACGCGCCGACATTCCTGCCGCGTCCCGCAGTTTGCGCAACTCGGCACCCAGCCGCACCTGACGCGCGCTGGGCTGACTCCTCGGCGCCATGCGACTCATCTCCTCAACGGGTCCTCGTTCGGGTGTCAGGCTACGCGAACGACTTGCACCGGGAGAAATTTCTCCTCTACCGTCAGTGACGCGACGCACACTCAGCGAAACCCCGGGGCACCGGAAGCGCACCGCACCGTCCTGCCACGACGGTCGCGACATGCCACCGCCGTCCCCACTCCCACCTCGCCCCCAGGAGTCCCGCATGCACGAATCCCAACCGGCCCCCGCCCCCTGGGAGTACACCCTCTACATCCCCAACGACCCCCGGGCCGTCGCGATCTGTCGCCGTACCGTCCGCCTGATCCTCACCGCCCACGGCCTCCCCCACTTCACGGAAGCCGCCGAACTGCTGGCAACGGAGCTGGTCACCAACGCCGTTCAGCACACGAGGGGCCCCGCCGCCCTACGCCTCCGCGCGGAGAACGGCGCGCTGCGCATCGGCGTCTGGGACGCGGACCCCACACCACCCCGCCCGACCCGACACCCCACCCCGGACGCCGAATCGGGTCGCGGCCTCGCGCTTGTCCACAGCTGTGCGGACACCTGGGGATGGGTCCGCCAACGGGACGTCAGAAACATCATCGGCACCGGCAAGTACATCTGGTGCGAACTGACCGCGGCGGCGTGAACGTTTCATCGACCCCCGAAAGAGTGATCCCCCCTCATCGGCCGAACCCCCGGCCCAAGATCCCCCTAGGTTCCGCCACATGGTCACATCAACCCACGAGGTCTCGCACCGGATCTTCGCCGAGCACCCAGAGGCGCTCGCGCCCGTCTACGAGGCGCTCGGCGTCCCGCCGCCGACGAAGTGACAAGGACACTCTGGCGTACTGGTTCGAGACGATGGAAATCGCCCTGGCGAACACCCCGGCCAAGGCGAGGTGGAGGGAATTGCAACGGCGGAGGCCGTCGAGGAGGGCGTCGGCCAGGATCACCCGCCGGCTCCAGCCGCGCCGGCGGCCAGAGCCGTCTTCCACCAGGGGGCGCTGTACCAACCGCCCGGCATCCGCCGGCCGCCCACGACCCCGCCGGGGTAGTAGTACGGCGTCGCGTCACCGGGGCGGGGCGAGGCCGCGTAGGTCCGACCGTCGATCGTGACCCGGCCGTCCCGGGCAGTGATCGAGCTCGTGCCCAGGTCGGGGAGGGCGGGGCCGGGGTCGAGGCCCAGCGAGGTGCGGACGGCGCGGATGTAGTGGAGGCCCTCCAGAGCCGTCTGCGAGGCCATCGCGTACTGCGCGCCGGAGCGAGCCGTGACCAACTGACCCTGCGCGGCCCGGTGGCGTTCGGCGGCGTCGGTCAACGCCTGCGCCGCCGCCGCGTTGCCCCGCGCGTCGAGCGTGGACAGGCTCCCGCCGAGCCGCTCCACCCAGCGGTGGGCCTCCGCCTCCGCGTCCAGGTCGGACACCGCGCCGTACGACCGCGACGACCGCCGCTGGAAGGCGACCGCGGCCACCGCTCCGACGATCAGCAACAGTGCGACCAGTACGACTCCCATGGCTTCCTCCGGCGCTTGCGTGTTCCGGTACGGCGCGAGGTGACCTCACCCGCCTCCCCGCCATCACACGCCCCGCCACTGTGCACCCCCGCCGAACCGCCTGTGCGTCCACGGTGAACCTCGCCAGACACCCGATCCCGACGCCCGTACGGCCCAAAGGGCCCGGAACCAGTGGAGTTCCGGGCCCTGGTCGAGCGAGCTGGTGGGTCAGCTCGCCGAGGGCGACGCCGACGTGCTCGGCTGCGTGTCCGTGTTGTCGTGCGTCTCGTCCGGGGCCACGCCCATCGTCAGGTGCGCGCGGACTCCCTTCGCGATGTTCTTCTTGTCGTACTTGAGGTACAGGAGGCCGCCCGTGTGGCCGTTCTGGGGGTAGATCGTGTCCTCGGTGAGCGTGGTGCGCGTGGTGGTGTTCGTGAAGTACGGGGAGACCTTCGCCGACGCCAGCACCGACTTCTCGTCGAAGAAGAACTGGCCCGTGTGGCAGGTGTGCCCGCCCTCGTAGCCCGCGTCGGTCCAGGTGCCGTCCACGTGCACCTTCGTGTGGATGTGCACGGCGCGACCCTGGTACCAGCCCGGGAAGATCGTCTTGAAGGTGACGTGGCCGTGCCGGTCCGTGTGCCAGGTGCCGCGCAGGAAGCGGTCGTCGTCGGTCGGCTCCTGGTGGCCCCCGCCGCCACCCCCCGGGCCGCCGGTCGGGGGCTCGCCGGTCGGGGTGCCGGAGGGCGGCGGGCCCGTCGGGGCCGGGCCGCCACCGCCGTTGCCGCTCGACTCGTAGCCCGAGTAGACGCCCGTCGCGCTGCAGTGCCAGATGTCCACGGCCGCGTTCCTGAGCGGCTTGCAGGTGTCCGCGTCGATCACCTTGAGTTCGAGGGTGAGCGGGATGCCCTCTTGGTCCTCGGTGACGTCCTGGCGGATCTTGTCGGCGTCGATGTAGTACGGGCCCTCGACCAGCTCCGAGGTGAGCGTGTAGCACGTTTCCGCCGCAGCGTGCGTCTCCGGAGCGGTCTCCTCAGCCGAGGCGTTCACCGACAGCGCGCCGCCGACCCCCACCGCGGTCACCGCCACGCCACTCGCCATCAGAACCGTACGGCGGGCCAACCCACCTCTGTTTTCGGGTACTTGAGAATCCGTCATGACCCGGGACGCTAGAGGCGAGAAGCCTGGGGGAATATTGGAATGCGCTGTGAAACGTGGTGCGCAAGCGAAAGGGCTCGAAACCGGCGTCGGTTTCGAGCCCTTCGGCCTGACTGAGGCCTGACTTAGGCCTGCCTGAGGCCAACTTCCTACTTCGGCTGCGGCTTCCGCACCGACAGGTGCAGCTCGCGCAGCCGCGTCTCGTCCAGCTCCGTCGGCGCGCCCATCATCAGGTCCTGCGCGTTGCCGTTGAGCGGGAACGCGATCGTCTCGCGGATGTTCGGCTCGTCCGCGAGGAGCATGACGATGCGGTCGACGCCCGGGGCGATGCCGCCGTGCGGCGGGGCGCCGAAGCGGAACGCGCGCAGCATGCCGGCGAACTGCTCCTCGACGGTGTCACGGTCGTAGCCCGCGATCTCGAAGGCCTTGAGCATGATCTCGGGCTCGTGGTTGCGGATCGCGCCGGAGGACAGCTCGACGCCGTTGCAGACGATGTCGTACTGCCAGCCCAGGATGTCCAGCGGATCCTGGGACTCCAGGGCCTCCAGGCCGCCCTGGGGCATCGAGAACGGGTTGTGCGAGAAGTCGATCTTCCCGGTGTCCTCGTCCTTCTCGTACATCGGGAAGTCGACGATCCAGCAGAACCGGAAGACGTTCTCCTCGAAGTTGCCCGAGCGCTTCGCGGCCTCGACCCGCACCGCGCCCATGATCTTCGAGACCTCGTCGAACTCGCCCGCGCCGAAGAACACCGCGTGGCCGGGGGCCAGGGAGAGGCGCTTGGTCAGCTCGGCGACGTTGTCCTCGGTGAGGAACTTGGCGATCGGGCCCGTCAGCGAGCCGTCCTCACCCACCCGGACCCAGGCCAGGCCCTTCGCGCCCTGCTCGACCGCGTAGTCGCCGAGGCCGTCGAAGAACTTCCGGGTCTGACCGGCGACGTCCGGCACCGGCAGGGCACGTACGTGCTTGCCGGCGAAGGCCTTGAACTCCGAGCCCTCGAAGATGTCGGTGATGTCGACCAGCTCCAGCTGGGCGCGCAGGTCCGGCTTGTCGGAGCCGTACTTCAGCATCGCCTCGCGGAACGGGATGCGCGGGAAGGGGGAGGTGACATGACGGCCACCACCGAACTCCTCGAACAGCTCCGTCATCAGCTTCTCGATGGGCTGGAAGACGTCCTCCTGCTCGACGAAGGACATCTCCACGTCGAGCTGGTAGAACTCGCCCGGCGAGCGGTCCGCGCGCGCGTCCTCGTCGCGGAAGCAGGGCGCGATCTGGAAGTAGCGGTCGAAGCCGGAGATCATCAGCAGCTGCTTGAACTGCTGCGGGGCCTGCGGCAGGGCGTAGAACTTGCCCGGGTTCAGACGGGAGGGGACCACGAAGTCGCGCGCGCCCTCGGGAGAGGTGGCGCTGAGGATCGGGGTCGCCATCTCGTTGAAGCCCAGCGCCGTCATCTTGTGACGGATCGCGGAGATCACGGCCGTACGCAGCAGGATGTTGCGGTGCATGCGCTCGCGGCGCAGGTCGAGGAAGCGGTACTCCAGGCGCCGCTCCTCGTTGACGCCGTCCTCGGCGTTGATCGTGAACGGCAGCGGGGCGGCGGCGCCGAGCAGCTCGACCTCGCTCACCTCGACCTCGATCTCGCCGGTGGGCAGGTCCGGGTTGACGTTCTCCGCGCCACGCGAGACGACCTTGCCGTCGACGCGGACCGTCGACTCCTTGGAGACCTTGTCGAGGGCCTCGTAGGCGGGCGTGCCGGGTCGGGCGACGAGCTGCGTGATGCCGTAGTGATCGCGCAGATCGATGAAGAGGATGCCGCCCAGGTCTCGGCGATTGTGCAGCCAGCCGCTCAGCCGGACGTCGCTGCCGACGTCAGAGGCGCGGAGCTCGCCGCAGGTGTGGGACCTGTACCGATGCATCGTCGTTCATCCAGTCTTCGCGGATCGGGGTCTGTTTCACATGAGCTTGGGTCTGTTTCACGTGAAACTTCCGGGCCGACGCCCGGATCCCCCAAGGGTACCGGCCGCCCAAAGATCACCACCCCGAATACTCTCGGTGGCACCTTCCGATCACCTCTTCATACAGTGGGTCAATGCGCACTGGTGAGCCCCTGCCCGCTGTGGGGGACGTACTGGCCGCCCTTGCGACCGGCGTGTGGCGCTGGGACAACGCACACGGGCAGGTCACCGTCGACGCCGAGGCCGCCCGGCTCCTCGGGTTGCCCGCGGAAAGGGCGACCGTCACCGAGGTGGCCATGCGCTCCCGGTTCCACCCGGCCGACTGGAACGAGGTCGTCAGCGTCGTACAGCTCGCCGTCGCCGAGGACACGCTCGCCGAGGTCCGGCTGCGGATCATGGACGAGCACGGGCGGGTGATCCGTACCGTGCGCAGCCGCTCCAAGCCGACCGTCGACCCCGAGAGCGGGGAGTTCCTGCTGTTCGGCACGCTCCAGGAGGTCACCGAGCCCTCGGGGGCCACCGCCGCGCGCACCCCGCTCACCGGCGACTGGCGCCGCTCGCGCGAGGCGTTCCTGCTGGACGCCGGGCGGGCGCTGGCCGAGGCGCGGTCCACGGCCGAGGTACTGCGGGTCGCGGCGGGCCTGTCGATGCCGGGGTTCACACCGGACGGGCTGGCCGTCTTCGGCGTGGACGGGGACCGGCTCACCGTCATCGGCCACCACGGGCAGAAGCCGGGGGACGAGGGCCCTTTCACGCATATGTCCTTGTCCACCGACTACCCGGCCGCGGAGGTCGTCCGCACGGGCCGGGCCGTCTACCTTTCCTCTCCGGAGGACTACAAGGAGCGGTATCCCGTCTCCTGGCCGCTCGCCCAGCACTTCGGGCGGGAGTCCTGGGCCTTTCTGCCGCTGACCGTCGCCGGGCGCACGATGGGCGCGTGGATGGCGGCCTTCACCTACCCCGTCAGCTTCACGCCCGACGAGCGCTCGGTGCTGACGACCGTGGCCCGGATGCTCGCTCAGGCCCTCTCCCGGGCCGTGGCCGCCGAGACGGAGCGGGAGCTCACCGACGGCCTGCAACGCTCGATGATGCCCACCCTCGGCCCGCAGATGCCGGGCATGGAGGTCGCCGCGCGCTATGTCCCCACCGGCGGCGGCCTCCAGGTCGGCGGCGACTGGTACGACGTGATCCCGCTGCCGACCGGCCGCTTCGCCCTGGTCATCGGTGACGTCCAGGGCCACGACGTGCGTGCCGCCGGGCTGATGGGCCAGCTCCGTATCGCCCTGCGCGCGTACGCCTCCGAGGGCCACCGGCCCGACGCGGTCCTCTCCCGGGCCTCGCGGTTCCTGTGCGGGATCACGGACTCGGTGACGTACGGCTCCACCGGCGAGAGCGGCGGCAACACCGCGGACCCGCGCTTCGCGACCTGCCTGTACGTCGAGGTGGACCCGGCGACCGGCATCCTGGACTTCGCCCGCGCGGGGCACCCGGACCCCGCGATACGCATGGCGGACGGGACGGTGCTGATACGGCCCACGTCGGGCGGACTGCCGCTCGGCATCGACCCGGACGCCGACTACCCCACGACCCGGCTCGCCCTGGAGCCCGACGAGACCATGCTGCTCTGCACCGACGGGCTGATCGAGACCGGCGGCCACGACCTCGACACCGGGTGGCGCCGTATCCGCCACATCCTGGAGTCCCACGACGGCGACATGGAGGAGCTCGCCGACGCGCTGGTCCAGGGCGTGCACGGCCCCTCCTCGCACCACACCCCCGGACCGCTGGCCGACCGGCGCGAGGACGACATAGCGGTGCTGCTGCTGAGCCGGCAGGGCAAGGGGTACGGCGACACGGTCGAGGCCCCGCTCTCCCCCTCGGTGCGCCGCACCGCGCTGACCGTGGCGCAGGCCGAGCCCGAGCGGATCGCGGGAGCCCGCCAGCAGCTGCGCGAGATGCTGCACGACTGGGCCTCCGCCGACCAGCGCGACTCGGCGGTCCTCCTCGTCTCCGAGATGCTGACCAACGTCCTCGTCCACACCGACACCGACGCGCTGCTCGTCGCCGAGGTGACCGGCGGTACGGACGACCGCCGGATGCGGATCGAGGTCACCGACGCCAGCGACGACCTGCCGCACCGCCGCCACCCCGGCGAACTGGCGTCCTCCGGACGTGGGCTGGTGCTCGTGGAATTCCTCGCCGACTCCTGGGGCGTCGACCCACGGGGCGAGGGCAAGAGCATCTGGTTCGAGTTCTACGAGGCGTCCGGTGGAGACGGGGAGGCCGGTGGGGACGAGGCGTCCGGTGGAGACGGGGAGGCCGACTCGTAGTGGGTCCGTAGCTCCGCGAGGACCCCGAAGCCGGCGGCCGTCAGCGGTACGGCGAGCAGCATGCCCAGGATGCCCGCGACGGACGCGCCCGCCGTGATCGTCAGCATCACCACCGCCGGATGCATCTGCATGGTCCGGCTCTGGATCATCGGCTGCAGCACATGCCCTTCGAGGACCTGCACGGCGAGAACGACCCCGAGCGCCCACAGTGCGATCACGAACCCCCGGTCGGCGAGCGCGACCAGCACGGCCACCGCGCCGGAGAGGAACGCGCCGAGGTAGGGGATGAACGCCCCCACGAAGACCAGCGCACCGAGCCCGGCCGCGCCCGGGACGCGCAGGATCAGCAGCCCGATCGTGATGCACAGGGCATCGATGAGGGCGATCACCGTGGTCCCGCGCATGAAGCCCTCGACGGCGCCGAAGGCGCGCCGGGCCATGGCCTCCACCGTGTCCGCGGTGCCGCGCGGCGCCAGCGAGCGCAGCAGCCCGGCGGCGCGGTGGGAGTCGCGGAGGAAGAAGAAGACGAGCAGCAGTGCCAGTACGGCCATGGCGATGGACTCGCCCACCACGCTCACACCACTGATGACATTGGACGCGGCCGTCCCGCCGAACTTGGTCAGCAGGTCCTTGGCGTTGGCGGCGAGATCGTCGAGGGAGGTGCCCGCCGCGCCGAAGTGCTCGGCGACGGACCGCGCGGCCAGCCTGAGGGAGGCGATGATCTGGTCCCCGGTGTCGATGAGCGCGGCGACCACGATGTAGACGGCGCCGCCGACGACCACGACCACCGCGACACAGGTGAGCCCCGCGGCCAGCGACCGGTTGACCCCGACGTTCACCAGTCGCCGGTACATCGGCCCGAGCAGCGCGGTGCCGAGCAGCGCGAGCAGCACGGGCACGATCGCCGTACGGAACTCCCCGCACAGCCGGATCCCGACCCACGCCACACCGGCGACGAGCAGGATCACGGCGCACCAGGCGGCCAGCCGCCGGGCGCCCTCGGGGAGTAGCTGCACGCCTCCACCCGACCACGCGCGGGCCGGGCCGTCCCGCCGGGACGGCCCGGCCGGGTGACACGGCGTCAGTGCGAAGGGCCCCGTCCGACGGGCGAAAGGCCCCGTCCGGCGTACGGACGAGGCCTTTCGTGGTCGGGCGGAAGGGGGTTATATCCCGCCCTCGGACATTCCGTGCACCGCCGGAACGGTGCCCAGGCGGCCCTTCTGGAAGTCCTCGAAGGCCTGCTGCAGCTCCTCGCGGGTGTTCATCACGAAGGGGCCGTAGTGGGCCATGGGCTCGCGGATCGGCTGTCCGCCGAGGAGGACGACCTCGAGGTCCGGCGTGTTCGCATCCTGCTTCTCGTCCGCGCGGACGGTCAGCGAGCCGCCCGCGCCGAAGACGGCGGTCTGGCCGGTGTGGACCGGGCGACGGCCCGTACCGACGCTGCCGCGTCCGGCGAGGACGTACGCGAGACCGTTGAAGTCCTCGCGCCACGGGAGGGTCATCTCGGCGCCGGGCGCCAGGGTCGCGTGGACCATGGTGATCGGCGTGTGCGTGACGCCGGGGCCCTCGTGGCCGTCGAGCTCACCGGCGATGACGCGCAGCAGCGCGCCGCCGTCGGGGGTGCTCAGCAGCTGGACCGAACCGCCGCGGATGTCCTGGTACCGGGGGGCCATCATCTTGTCCTTGGCCGGGAGGTTCACCCACAGCTGGAGGCCGTGGAAGAGGCCGCCGGACATGACGAGCGACTCCGGCGGGGCCTCGATGTGCAGGAGGCCGGCGCCCGCGGTCATCCACTGGGTGTCACCGTTGGTGATGGTGCCGCCACCACCGTTGGAGTCCTGGTGGTCGAAGATGCCGTCGATGATGTAGGTCACGGTCTCGAAGCCGCGGTGGGGGTGCCAGGGGGTGCCCTTGGGCTCGCCCGGCGCGTACTCCACCTCGCCCATCTGGTCCATCATGATGAACGGGTCGAGGTGGCGGTAGTTGATCCCGGCGAACGCACGGCGGACCGGGAAGCCCTCGCCCTCGAAGCCGCTGGGCGCGGTCGTCACGGTGAGCACGGGACGGTCCACGGCGTCGGCCGGCGCGACCACACGGGGAAGGGTCAGCGGGTTCTCGACGGTCACTGCAGGCATGTCGGTACCTCCTTGTGCTTCGAGTTTAGTTGATTGTTGAACTTTCTGCCACCCACAACGACGGACGCCCGGAGGGCATTCCCTCCGGGCGTCCGGACTGTCGTAGGAGAGTGAGCGCTACCCGTACATACGGCGCATGGCGAAGTCCACCATCTGCTCCACGGCCTTCGCGTCGAAGACCATACGGTGCTCCCCCTCCATGTCGAGGACGAAGCCGTAGCCGGTGGGGAGCAGGTCGATCACCTCGGCGCCGGTGATCACGAAGTACTTGGACTCCTTGCCGGCGTACCGGCGCAGCTCCTTGAGCGAGGTGAACATCGGGATGACCGGCTGCTGGGTGTTGTGCAGCGCCAGGAATCCGGGGTTGTCGCCGCGCGGGCAGTAGACCTTCGACGTCGCGAAGACCTGCTGGAAGTCCTCCGCGGACATCGATCCCGTGGTGAACGCCCGCACCGCGTCCGCCAGCGAGGGCGGGGACGGCTCGGGGTAGAGCGGCGGCTGCTGGCCGTAACCGCCGGGCATCTGCTGCTGCGGCGGGGCGTACTGCTGCTGGGCGCCCGCATTCTGGTCGTAGCCGTACATGCGTCAAAGAGTAGTCGGCCACATATGGGCCACCAGGGGTTGATTCTTATTACCGACGGGTAGCATCATCGTAGCTACTTGCCGGTACGTGTAACGAGGCTGCGAGTACCTCCGCCTCCCCAATCCCTTACGGAGCCGTCGCCATGGGGCACTACAAGTCGAATCTCCGCGACATCGAGTTCAACCTCTTCGAGGTGCTCGGGCGCGACAAGGTGTACGGCACCGGACCGTTCGCGGAGATGGACGTCGACACCGCGAAGAGCGTTCTCGACGAGCTGACCCGTCTCTCGGAGAACGAGCTGGCGGAGTCCTTCGCGGACGCCGACCGCAACCCGCCGGTCTTCGACCCGGAGACCAACACGGCTCCCGTACCGGCATCCTTCAAGAAGTCGTACAAGGCCTTCATGGACTCCGAGTACTGGCGTCTGGGCCTGCCCGAGGAGCTCGGCGGCACCACCTCGCCCCGCTCCCTGATCTGGGCGTACGCGGAGCTGATCCTCGGCGCGAACCCGGCGGTCTGGATGTACTCCTCCGGCCCCGCCTTCGCGGGCATCCTCTTCGAGGAGGGCACCGAGGTCCAGAAGCACATCGCGAAGATCGCCGTCGAGAAGCAGTGGGGCTCCACCATGGTGCTCACCGAGCCGGACGCCGGCTCGGACGTGGGCGCGGGCCGCACCAAGGCGGTCCAGCAGGAGGACGGCTCCTGGCACATCGAGGGCGTGAAGCGCTTCATCACCTCGGGTGAGCACGACATGGAGGAGAACATCCTCCACTACGTCCTCGCCCGCCCCGAGGGCGCCGGCCCCGGCACCAAGGGCCTGTCCCTCTTCCTCGTCCCGAAGTACGAGTTCGACTTCGAGACCGGCGAGCTGGGCGAGCGCAACGGCGCGTACGCGACGAACGTCGAGCACAAGATGGGCCTCAAGGCGTCCAACACGTGCGAGATGACCTTCGGCGACCGCCACCCCGCCAAGGGCTGGCTGATCGGCGACAAGCACGACGGCATCCGCCAGATGTTCCGGATCATCGAGTTCGCCCGCATGATGGTCGGCACGAAGGCGATCTCCACGCTCTCGACCGGCTACCTGAACGCGCTGGAGTACGCCAAGGAGCGCGTCCAGGGTCCCGACCTCGCGAACTTCATGGACAAGACCGCGCCCAAGGTCACCATCACGCACCACCCCGACGTGCGCCGCTCGCTGATGACGCAGAAGGCGTACGCCGAGGGCATGCGCGCCCTGGTGCTGCACACCGCCGCGATCCAGGACGAGATCCAGGTCAAGGAGGCCGCCGGCGAGGACACCGCCGCCCTGGAGGCCCTCAACGACCTGCTCCTGCCGATCGTGAAGGGCTACGGCTCCGAGAAGGGCTACGAGCAGCTCGCCCAGTCGCTGCAGACCTTCGGTGGCTCCGGCTTCCTGCAGGAGTACCCGATCGAGCAGTACATCCGCGACGCCAAGATCGACACCCTGTACGAGGGCACGACCGCGATCCAGGGCCAGGACTTCTTCTTCCGGAAGATCGTCCGCAACCAGGGCGCGGCGCTGAACTCCCTCGCCGAGGACATCAAGAAGTTCCTTGCGCTCGGCACGGGCGGCGAGGACCTGTCCGCGGCCCGCGAGCAGCTCGCCAAGGCGGCCGTCGAGCTGGAGGCCATCGTCGGCCTCATGCTCACGGACCTGGCGGCCACCGAGCAGGACGTCAAGAACATCTACAAGGTCGGCCTCAACACCACCCGCCTGCTGCTGGCCTCCGGCGACGTGGTCGTCGGCTACCTGCTGCTGCGCGGTGCCGCCGTGGCCGCCGAGAAGCTGGAGACGGCCTCGGCGAAGGACAAGCCCTTCTACACCGGCAAGATCGCCGCGGCGAAGTTCTTCGCCGCCAACGTCCTGCCCGGCGTCACCGGCGCCCGCAAGCTCGCCGAGGTCGTGGACCTGGACCTGATGGAGCTGGACGAGGCGGCGTTCTGATCCCCGCGGCCTGAGGGCATCGCCGTCGGCGGCCCGTTCCCGGAGCGAATCTCCGGGGGCGGGCCGCCGTCGTATGCGGCCACAGAGGGCACGCGGCAGCCCGCTCCTCGCATGGAATTCCCGCAGCGACCCGCAGGGACCCGCGTGGGTTTCCCGCACGGACCCGCAGGGACCCGCGTGGGTTTCCCGCATGGGTTTCCCGCATGGATCCGAGGACCACGGGGCGCGGAGACCAAGCGGAACCTGCCCCTCCAGCCGGATGTCCGTCCTTCACATCCCCCTTACGAAGGGCCGTCCCCATCGCCAGGAGCGGGCCTTCGGGCGTCGTTAAGGTGAACCCATGAGCACAAGCGCCCGCTTCGACCGCGGCCACACCGACGACCTCATGACCTTTCTGGCGGCGAGCCCGACGCCGTACCACGCCGTGGCGAACGCCGCCGAGCGGCTGGAGAAGGCCGGATTCCGTCAGGTCGCCGAGACCGATGCCTGGGAGGGGACGAGCGGCGGCAAGTACGTGCTGCGCGGCGGCGCGATCGTCGCCTGGTACGTGCCCGAGGGTGCCGAGCCGCACACCCCGTTCCGCATCGTGGGCGCGCACACCGACTCCCCCAATCTGCGGGTGAAGCCGCAGCCGGACAGCGGGGCGCACGGCTGGCGCCAGGTCGCCGTGGAGATCTACGGCGGCCCGCTGCTGAACTCCTGGCTGGACCGGGACCTGGGGCTGGCGGGACGGCTGACGCTGAAGGACGGCTCCTCGCGTCTGGTGAACATCGACCGGCCCCTGCTGCGCGTGCCCCAGCTCGCCGTCCACCTCGACCGTTCCGTCTCCACCGACGGCCTCAAGCTCGACAAGCAGCGTCATCTGCAGCCCGTCTGGGGTCTGGGCGACCCCGGCGAGGGTGATCTGATCGCCTTCCTGGAGGAGGAGTCGGGCCTGCCGGCGGGCGAGGTCACCGGCTGGGACCTGATGACCCACTCCGTCGAGCGGCCCTCGTACCTGGGCCGCGACAGGGAGCTGGTGGCCGGACCGCGCATGGACAACCTGCTTTCCCTGCACGCGGGTACGGCGGCGCTGATCGCGGCGGCGACGGGCGAGGCCTCTCCTTCCGGCTCCGGCTCCCCCTCCGGTTCAGATTCCGGTACCGGTTCGGGTTCCGGTTCGGGGCTCTCGTACATCCCCGTCCTCGCGGCCTTCGACCACGAGGAGAACGGCTCGCAGAGCGACACCGGCGCCGACGGTCCGCTGCTCGGCGGCGTGCTCGAACGCTCGGTGTTCGCGCGCGGCGGCTCGTACGAGGACCGGGCGCGCGCCTTCGCGGGCACGATCTGTCTCTCCTCCGACACCGGCCACGCCGTCCATCCCAACTACGCGGAGCGGCACGACCCGACGCACCACCCGCGCGCGGGCGGCGGCCCCATCCTCAAGGTGAACGTCAACAACCGCTACGCCACGGACGGTTCGGGCCGTGCGGTCTTCGCCGCCGCCTGCGCGAAGGCCGGCGTGCCCTTCCAGTCCTTCGTCTCCAACAACTCGATGCCCTGCGGCACCACCATCGGCCCGATCACCGCGGCCCGCCACGGCATCAGGACCGTCGACATCGGCGTGGCCATCCTCTCGATGCACAGCGCCCGCGAACTCTGCGGCGCCGACGACCCGTTCCTGCTGGCCAACGCGCTGGTGGCGTTCCTGGACGGTTAGTTCCGCATGCCCGGCGCGCCGCCGGGTACCCGGACCGGGCCTGAGAGAAGCCGAGTTGGTTACAAGGAGGCGACACCCATGAGCCTGGGCGGATGCATCATCCTGATCGCAGCGGGGGCGGTCCTCACATTCGCGACCGACTGGCACATGAAGGGGGTCAACCTCGACCTGGTCGGCCTCATCTTCATGATCGTCGGACTGATCGGGGTCGTGACGTTCAGCAGCATCGCCAGGAGGCGCCGGGTGGTCATGCCGCCCAGCACCCCGGTGATCGAGGAGGAGCGGCACCACCGGGGCGGCTACGGCGTGTAGGCATACGTCTGAACGGGCGTTGCCCGCAGGCCCAGTGACAGCTGTAGATGTACGGGTCAGTCGGCCATGCCCGCCAGCACCAGCGGCAGCCGGTCCGCGCCGCCCTCGGTGAGGCGGACCGGCACACCCCAGTCCTGCTGGTGGACATGGCAGGCCGGGTACTCGTTCGCGGGATCGTCGTCGCAGGACGCGGCCATCGCGGAGACGTGCAGGACACCCTCCGTGACGGCCGGGTTCAGCTCCAGCGCGCGGAAGAGATCGGTTCCCGCGCCCTCACCCGTGAGCAGCAGCTCGGGCGGGGTCGAGGAGACGAGCAGCCGGGTGGACGGCCCATAGCGTGTGTCCAGCTTCTGGCCCGTCGGGGCCTGGAAGACGACGTCCAGCCGGAGCCCTCCCGGAGCGACTTCGGTCGCCGCGCGCTGGGTGCGGTGGGCCACCGACTCCACCCGCACGGCCTCCTCGGGGAGCCGCAGCCGGGTCAGCCGGTGTCGCGCCGACTCCACGACCACGATGTCGTCTCCGACGAGAACCGCGTCGCTGGGCTCCCTCACGTCGGTCGCCAGCGTGGTCACCTCGCCCGTCGCGGGGTCGTAGCGGCGCAGTGCGTGGTTGTACGTGTCGCTGACCGCGACCGAGCCGTCGGGCAGGGCCGTGACGCCCAACGGGTGCTGGAACAGAGCCTGTTCGGCGGCCCCGTCCCGGTGCCCGAAGTCGAACAGACCGGTGCCGACGGCGGTGTGCACGGTCCCGTCGAGATCCACCCAGCGCAGTGCGCTCGTCTCGGAGTCGGCGAGCCAAAGACGGTCGGCGGTGGCGGCGAGCCCGGACGGCTGCGCGAACCAGGCCTCGGCCCCCGGCCCGTCCACGAGCCCCTCGTTCGTCGTACCGGCGGCGACCCCGACGGTGCCGCCCTCCGGGTCGTACGCCCACAGTTGGTGCACCCCGGCCATGGCGATCCAGATCTTCCCGCCGAACAGAGCCACGTCCCACGGCGAGGACAGGTCCACCGCGCGCGCCGGGCCGGACGTCGGCGAGCCCTGCCACCACTGGCGCCCCGTCCCCGCGAGGGTGCTGACCTCGCCGGTCACGAGGTCCAGGCGGCGCAGCGCGTGGTTCACGGTGTCCGCGACGACGACCGAACCGTCGTCGAGCAGCGCCAGCCCCTGCGGCTCGCTGAACGCGGCCTCCTCGGCCGACCCGTCCACGAACCCCCGCACCCCGGAGCCGATCCGCCGTACGACGCTCTCCCCGTCGCCCTCCAGCTCGACGAGCTGGTGCCGGGTCGTGTCACTGACCAGGAGGTTCCCGCTCGGCAGGGCGAGGGCCTTGCCGGGGAAGCGGAGCGCCGTGGGCTCGGGCTCGGGTGCCACGTACGGTCCGTCGCCGCGGCGCAGCGTCCCCTTGGCCGCGTGCTCGGCCTCCAGCTCCTCCACCAGGCGGGCGATCGCGTGCGCGTGCCCCTCACCGGCGTGCTGCGCGACCACGTACCCCTCGGGGTCGATCACGACGAGCGTCGGCCAGGCGCGCACGGCGTACTGCTTCCAGGTCGCGAGCTCGGGATCGTCGAGCACCGGGTGCTCGACCCCGTACCGCTCCACCGCGTCCACGACCGCCTGGTGCTCGGCCTCATGCGCGAACTTCGGCGAGTGCACCCCGATGATCACCACCGTGTCCCGGTGCTTCTCCTCCAGCTCCCGCAGCTCGTCCAGGACATGCAGGCAGTTCACGCAACAAAATGTCCAAAAATCAACAATTACGATGCGGCCTCGGAGTTCAGTGAGGCCGAGCTGTCCACCGACTGTGTTGATCCAGCCACCCTTACCTGTCAGTTCAGGGGCCCGGACACGTGCTCGCTTTGCCATGGATCAAGCCAACCACACCCCGTTGGGCCCTGTTCCGCACGGCCTTCCCCGGCCCAGACGATCCGCAGTCGTCTTTCGGGATCAAACCGTCGCCCCCGCCCCTCGGCACGCGCGACCCAGACACGCTCGATGACCTCGGACAGGAGTCCCCGCTTACTTCCCACCTCACTTCGCTCCCACAGAGCCGTCAGGCCCGCACGGTCGAACGGAACATTCCGGTCGGCCATCGCCTTACGCGTCGGATGCCCTGCGGGGAGGGACGGGACCCTGGCGATGAAGGATTCCGCCACCGCCCTCTCGACAGGCGCCGCCGGCGCCCGCGCACCCGGACAGGTGTGACCCAGTCGCACGCCCCGGCAGACATACGACTTGCCGCTCAGACTCATGCGGGTTCCGTATCCGTCGATTCCGCGGTACAGAAGTCCTGTCAGCAGGTGCACCGACGCTCGAACCGGGTGCTTCACACCATCGCCCCTGAGTCGGGTCCTGGACTCAAGAGCGGCCATGATCCGCTTCAGCTCTTCAACGGTGACGATTCCCTCACCCACGACGACCGGGCCTCCAGTCGCCGGGTCCGGTCCCGTTTTCGCTGAGCAGCCTCGCGATCCTTACGAGCGGGCTGCCAGAGAGTGCCTCGTCCGTGATCAGACGCGCGTACACGGAAGTCTCCGCGTCCGGGGTCAATCGCCCTGAATCAGGGTCGACGCACAGCCCGTAGGGGGCTGACCTCCGAGGCTCAATGACCGTTTTGCCATCCCGATCCAGCGAGAGTCGTAGATAGAGATCGGCATATTCGACGCAAGCATCGTGGTGCTGCAAGTCCCCGCCCAGAGTTGATCACTCTGTGAACGAACAGCGGAGTCAAAGGTGATGAACTCACCTCAGCACGTGCCCCGTGGTGGCGTCCACGTGGTCCGGGACCTCGTCATGGCGGTCGCCGACGGTGACGGTTCCGGTGGGCTCGAAGAGCAGGATCGCGGCGCCGGCCGGGGCGGTCGGCTTGTGTTCGGTGCCGCGGGGCACGGTGAAGACGGAGCCCTTGGGCAGGACGACGGTCCGCTCGCCCGCCGTCTCCCGCAGCGCGATGGTCAGCTCGCCCTCCAGGACCAGGAAGAACTCGTCCGTGTGGTCGTGCACGTGCCACACGTGCTCGCCCTCGACCTTGGCGATGCGCACGTCGTAGTCGTTGACGGCGGTGACGATACGGGGGCTCCAGAGGTCGGAGAAGGAGGCGAGGGCGGTGGCGAGGGCGACGGGTTCACCGCCACTGTTCGAAGAGGTCGTGTGGGTGCTGCTCGAAGAGGCCATGTGGGCATCCTCGGCGGTGGTGCGGCAACGGCACGAGTGCTAGAAATCGCATATGGCGCAAGGATCCTCTCATCGTGTCGTGCTGGTCGTCGACGAGAACTCGAACCCGTTCGAGATGAGCTGTGCCATCGAGGTCTTCGGGCTGCCCCGGCCTGAACTGGGGCGGGAGTTGTACGACTTCCGGCTCTGCGCCGCCGGGCCGCGCACGCGGATGCGCGACGGCTTCTTCACGCTGACCGGAGTCGCCGGACTGGAGGCGGCCGAGGAGGCGGACACGCTGATCGTGCCGAACCGGCCGGACACCGAGGCCCCGCGCTCACCCCGCGTCCTGGACGTCGTACGCCGAGCGCACGCGCGCGGCGCACGGCTACTCGGCTTCTGCTCGGGCGCGTTCACCATCGCGGAGGCCGGGCTGCTGGACGGACGGCGGGCGGCCTGCCACTGGATGTGGGCGGACTCCTTCCGGGCGCGGTTCCCGGCGGTCCGCCTGGAGCCGGACGTCCTCTTCGTGGACGACGGCGACATCCTCACGGCGTCCGGCAGCGCCTCGGCGCTCGACCTGGGGCTGCACGTCGTACGCCGGGACCACGGCGCCGAGATCGCCAACGCGGTCAGCCGACGGCTCGTGTTCGCGGCGCACCGCGACGGAGGTCAGCGGCAGTTCGTGGAGCGGCCGGTGCCCGACGTGCCGGACGAGTCGCTCGGTCCGCTGCTGGCGTGGGCGCAGGAACGGCTGGGCGAGCCGCTGACGGTGGCGGACCTCGCGGCCCGCGCGGCCGTCTCCCCCGCCACGCTCCACCGCCGTTTCCGAACCCAACTGGGAACCACGCCGCTGGCCTGGCTCACCGGGGAACGCGTCGCCCTCGCCTGCCGGTTGATCGAGCGGGGAGAGGAACGGCTGGACGTCGTGGCCGAGCGGAGTGGCCTGGGCACGGCGGCCAATCTACGGGCACGGCTACGGCGGGAGACCGGGCTGAGCCCGTCGGCGTACCGGAGACGGTTCGGGCCGGGCCCTGGAGAAGCGGTGACACCCGGCCGCTTCGCGAGGAAGGAGCCCGGCGCGGGTGTTCCGGGATCAGGAGGACGGGGCGGGATCGGGTTCTGAAGTGGCCCGGGATCTGATCTGCTTGAACCAGGCCTCCGACACCGCCTTCGGGATCTTCGCCGTCAGACCCCCTTCTTTGGTGAAGGCGATCCCTCGGCCGTAGTCGCCACCGCCACAGTCGTCGGACCGGAAAGTGAGCTTCACGTCGGCGGACGTGTCGATCACGGGGCGGGTGGCGTCCTTGCGGGTGACCCGGAAGCGGATCGGGCCGGAGTCCCGCGAGCAGGGCGGCCACGCCGACGAGGGCACGTCTTTCCGTGATGGCTCGCCCTTGCCCTCGCACCAGACCTCGCGCCGGCGACCTTCTCCCCCTCGCCCCCGCCATCGGAGGGGGTGAACGCGTGATGATCTTGTGGATCCCGGGAACCGGTAACGGTATGAGATTCCTCGTACGCGACCGGCTCCTCGGCTTCGGTGACGACTACTGGATCGAGGACGACCACGGCAACAAGGTGTTCCTCGTCGACGGCAAGGCGATGCGACTGCGGGACACCTTCGAGCTGAAGGACACCCGCGGCCGTGTCCTCATCGACATCCACCAGAAGATGTTCGCCCTGCGGGACACGATGGTGATCGGGCGGGACGGGGAACCGCTGGCGACGATCAGACGCAAGCGGCTGTCCCTGCTCCGCAACCACTACCGGGTGTCCCTGGTGGACGGTACGGAACTCGACGTCAGCGGCAAGATCCTCGACCGCGAGTTCGCCGTCGAGTACGAGGGTGAGCTGCTGGCGGTGATCTCGCGCCGTTGGCTGCACGTGAGGGAGACGTACGGCGTCGACGTCGTCCGCGAGGACGCGGACCCCGCGCTGCTGATCGCGGTGGCGGTGTGCGTGATCCACCTGGCGGAGAAGGAGCGGGGCGAGGACTGACTCAGCGGGGCGAGGACCGGCTCAGCGGCGCGGTGCCGTCAGTCCCAGCATCCGGTCCTTCAGCGCCGGGAACTGCTCCCGCGTGGTCGCGACCTTCCCGGGGTCGAAGTCCACCGTGAGCACCTGCTCCCCTGCCCCGGCCTCCGCCAGGACCTCCCCCCACGGATCGACCACGATCGAGTGACCGGCCTGGGGAACGCCCGCGTGCGTGCCGGCCGTTCCACAGGCAAGAACGAACGCCTGGTTCTCGACCGCGCGGGCCTGGGCGAGCAGCGTCCAGTGGGAGCGGCGCCGCTCGGGCCAGCCGGCCGAGAGGACGACGGTCTCGGCGCCGGCGTCGACGAGCCCGCGGAAGAGCTCGGGGAAGCGGAGGTCGTAGCAGGTGGCGATGCCGAGGGTGGTCTCGGGCAGACGGACCGTCACCAGTTCGCCGCCCGCGCCCATCAGTACGGCCTCGCCCTTGTCGAAGCCGAAGCGGTGGATCTTGCGGTAGGCGGCGGCCAGGTCGCCGGAGGGGGTGAAGACGAGGGAGGTGTTGTAGAGCGTGCCGTCGGCGTCCCGCTCGGGGATCGACCCGGCGTGCAGCCAGATGCCCGTGTCGCTCGCCGTCTTCGCCATGACCTCGAACGTCGGCCCTTCGAGGGACTCCGCCTCCGTACCGAACGACTCGTAGGCGAACGCCCCGGTGGTCCACAGTTCCGGCAGCACGACCAGATCGACTCCGGCTTGTTCTCGTACCAGAGCCGCCACACGACGCCGACGCGAATCGACCGATTCGCCGTCGTTTACGTCGATCTGGAGGAGAGAGGCGCGCACACTACCACCGTCCTGGCATTCGAGCCGTCCATACAGGCCTACGATCGTCACACCAAAGCACTGCCGGGGTGCCTCACAGCAGCGTAACTTAGCGTCCCAAGACACCCGCTGCCTGTGCACTGCCCGCGTCCAAACCGCCCGAGGGGTCCCGTTCCGTGAGTCTGCATCCCAGCCTTCAGTCCTACGCCGACGCCTGGACCCACTCCGTCGATGCGATATCCGAGTTGGTGTCGCCGCTGGTGGAAGGTGAATGGAACCGGCGCACACCCTGCCCCGGCTGGTCGGTACGTGATCTCGTCTCGCATGTCATCGGGCTCGACTGCGAGATGCTGGGCGACCCGCGGCCGATCCACACGCTCCCCCGCGACCTGTTCCACGTGACGAACGAACACCAGCGGTACATGGAGATGCAGGTCGACGTGCGCCGCCACCACACGGCACCGGAGATGACCTCCGAGCTGGAGTACACGATCATCCGCCGCAACCGTCAGCTGCGGAACGAGTCGCGGCAGCCGGACGCCAAGGTGCGTGGCCCGCTCGGGACCGAGATCACCCTCGAACAGGCGATGCAGAGGCGCGCCTTCGACGTATGGGTGCACGAACAGGACCTGCGGACCGCGCTCGGCGTCCCCGGCAACCTCGACTCTCCCGGCGCGCACATCGTCCGCGACAAACTCCTCGAGGCCCTGCCGAAGGTCGTCGCCAAGGACGCGGGGGCGCCCGCGAACTCGGCAGTCGTCTTCGACATCCACGGGCCGCTGGAGTTCCTGCGGACGGTGCGGGTCGATGCGGACGGGCGCGGCTCGATAGACGGCGCCCCCTCTCTCGGCCCGGCCGCCACCCTCACCCTCGACTGGGAGACGTACTTCCGCCTCGCCTGCGGCCGCGTCACGGCCGAGGCCGTCTCCGACCGCATCAAGACGGAGGGCGACCCGGAACTGACCACAGCCATCCTGAGGAACTTCGCGGTCACGCCGTAGCGCGGGGTTCTTGGACTGCGGGTGGGCGGGGAGCTGGTCGCGCGGTTCCCCGCGTCCCTGAAGGGGCGCTACGCGGGGACGTGTACCGTCTCCACGCGGCTGGCCACCAACCGCTCACGCTCCCTGCGCGCCGCCTGCTTCCGCAACCGGAAGATCTGGCTCAGCCCCAGCGCCTGAAGAACGAACACGGCGGAGAAGGCGACGCGATAGTTGTCCCCGGTCGCGTCCAGCAGCACGCCGATCGCGAACAACGTCGTCATGGAGGCGACGAAACCACCCATGTTGGTGATCCCGGACGCGGTCCCCTGCCGCTCCGGCGGATTCGCGGGCCGCGCGAAGTCGAACCCGATCATGGAAGCCGGCCCACACGCCCCGAGCACCGCGCACAGCACGACCAGCAGCCACATGGGATCCCGGTCACCGGGATACGCCAGCGCACTCGCCCAGACCACCGCCGTCGCCGTCACGGTCCCGAGCGCCAGCGGCAGCCGCGCCGCGTGATGCCGGGCGACGATCTGTCCGTAGACAAGACCCACGAACATGTTGGACAGCACCACGAGGGTGAGCAGTTCACCGGCCGTCGCCCGCGACAGCCCCTGCGCCTGGACCAGGAACGGCATACCCCACAGGAGCAGGAAGACCATCGCCGGGAACTGTGTCGTGAAGTGCACCCACATTCCCAGCCGCGTACCGGGTTCCCGCCACGACGCCGCGATCTGCCGGCGCACGTACGCGGCCCCCTGATGCGGGAACGGTTCCGGCTCGTGCCCCTCGGGGTGGTCCTTCAGGAAGAGAAGAAGGAGCACGAGGACGACGACCCCGGCGAACGCGCTGCCCGCGAACGCCGTCGTCCACCCCACCCCGTGCAGCAACCGCGCGATGACAAGGGTGGAGACCAGGTTGCCCGCCATGCCCACAAGTCCGGCGAGCTGCGCGACCAACGGCCCCCGCCGCGCCGGGAACCATCGCGTGCCCAGGCGCAGCACGCTGATGAACGTCATCGCGTCCCCGCAGCCCAGCAGCGCGCGCGAGGCCAGCGCCATCCCGTACGTGGAGGAGAACGCGAAGCCCAACTGGCCCGCGGTGAAGAGCAGTACGCCGATGGTCAGCACCTTCTTGGTGCCGAGGCCGTCGACCAGCAGTCCCACGGGTATCTGCATGCCCGCGTAGACGAGGAGTTGGAGGATCGAGAAGGTGGAGAGCGCGGAGGCGTTCACATGGAAGCGGTCCGCGGCGTCGAGCCCGGCCACTCCCAGCGACGTACGGAAGATGACGGCGACGAAATAGACGGAGACGCCGATGCCCCAGACGCCGATCGCCCGGCGTCCGCCGGGCGGGTCTCCGGGGAGCGAGACGGCCGAGTGGGAGCTCATCGGACCTCTCCCCGCGCCAGGTTCGAGAACCAGCTGACGTGACCGTGGACGATATTGACCGCCGCCTCCGCGTCGCCGGACCGCAGCGCTTCGAGGATCGCCTCGTGCTCGGTGAGCGTCTTGGTGATCCGGTCCGGATGCGCGTGCATCACGGCGACGCCCATCCGCAACTGCCGGTCGCGCAACTGGTCGTAGAGCCGGGAGAGGATCTCGTTGCCGCCGCTTCGGACGATCTCGGCGTGGAAGCAGCGGTCGGTGACGGCGGCGCCGGCCAGGTCTCCCGCGGCGGCCTGCTCCTTCTGCTGTGCGAGGAGTTCCTCCAGGCGCGCGATGAGATGCGGCGACGCGGGTACGGCCTTGCGGACCGAGTGTTCCTCCACGAGTTGCCGTGTCTCGACCACGTCCGCGATCTCCTGCGCGGAGACGGGCAGGACGAGCGCGCCCTTCTTCGGGTAGAGCTTGATCAGGCCCTCGACCTCGAGCCGGAGCAACGCCTCGCGCACCGGCGTGCGCGAGACACCCACGGCCTCGGCGAGTTCGCCCTCGGTGAGCAGCGTCCCGCCCTCGTAACGACGTTCCAGGACACCCCGCTTGACGTGGGCGTAGACGCGGTCGGCGGCGGGGGGTTGCTTGGTGGCGGGCGGAGCGGTCACGGACGGCGCGGCAGGCATGCGCACATCATAGATACAACACGTACACATGGTCGCGCGTCGTCCAGGATGCGGACCGATAGCCTTCACGCGGTCAACGCCCACCCCTCGGCGTAACCCACGTCACACAATTCCACCCCATCTTCCATGCATCCCTTTGGGTCCCTCACGAGTCCGTACGTAAGACGGCACTGTCATGTGCCGTTCTCCCAGGGGCATTTCGCGCATTCGGAGCGTTCATTTTGATTACCGGCATTAAGGGCACGCGTTTCCGTCGAGCCGCCGCTGTCACCGTCACCACCGGCGCCGTGCTGGCGGCCGGAGCTTTCGGGGCCGCCCCCGCAGGGGCCGTCACGACGCCCACGATCGCCGCCGCCGGCGGCTACGTGATGAACAACGGCACGGCCAAGACCTTGTACACCAAGGCTGCGGACACCCAGCGTTCCACCGGTTCCACCACCAAGATCATGACCGCCAAGGTCGTGCTCGCGCAGCCGAACCTCAACCTCGACGCCAAGGTCACGATCCAGAAGGCGTACAGCGACTACATCGTCGCCAACACCGCGTCCTCCGCCCACCTGATCGTCGGTGACAAGGTCACCGTCCGTCAGCTCCTCTACGGTCTGATGCTGCCGTCCGGCTGTGACGCCGCCTACGCGCTCGCCGACAAGTTCGGCTCGGGCTCCACCCGTGCCGCCCGTGTGAAGTCGTTCATCGGCAAGATGAACACCACGGCGAAGAGCCTCGGCATGACGAAGACGAAGTTCGACTCGTTCGACGGCATCGGCAACGGCAACAACTACTCGACGCCGCGCGACCTGACGAAGCTCGCCAGCAGCGCGATGAAGAGCGCCACGTTCCGCACGGTCGTCAAGACCAAGTCGTACACGGCGAAGACCGTCACGAAGACCGGCAGCATCCGCACCATGGCGGCGTGGACCAACACGAACACGCTGCTCAGCAGCTACAGCGGCACCATCGGCGTGAAGACCGGCTCCGGCCCCGAGGCCAAGTACTGCCTCGTCTTCGCCGCCACCCGCAACGGCAAGACGATCATCGGCACGGTTCTCGCGTCGACCTCGATCACCCAGCGCGCCACGGACGCCACCAAGCTCCTCAACTACGGCTTCGCCAAGTAGTTTCCCGGACACCAGCCGAAGGGGGCCCGTCGCTCACCGCGACGGGCCCCCTTCGTCGTGCTGGGCCGCGCGCCCCTAGGGACGCGCGGCTCCGCCTTCGCTCACGCGCTCACGCGCTCACGCCCAGGTGATCAGCCGCTTCGGCTGTTCCAGGATCGCCGCCACGTCGGCCAGGACCTTGGAGCCCAGTTCGCCGTCGACCAGGCGGTGGTCGAAGCTCAGCGCGAGCGTCGTCACCTGGCGGGGCTTGACCTTGCCCTTGTGGACCCAGGGCTGGAGCTTGATCGCGCCGATCGCGAGGATCGCCGACTCGCCGGGGTTGAGGATCGGCGTGCCGGTGTCGACGCCGAAGACGCCGACGTTCGTGATCGTGACCGTGCCGCCCTGCATCGCGGCGGGTGAGGTCTTGCCCTCGCGGGCCGTGGCCACCAGCTCGCCCAGGGAACCGGCGAGTTGGGGGAGGGTCTTGGTGTGGGCGTCCTTGATGTTCGGGACGATCAGACCACGCGGGGTGGCGGCGGCGATGCCCAGGTTCACGTAGTGCTTGAGCACGATCTCCTGGGTCGCCTCGTCCCAGGACGCGTTGACGTCCGGGTTGCGCTTGATGGCGACCAGCAGGGCCTTGGCGATGAGCAGGAGCGGATTGACCCGCAGGCCCTGCATCTCCTTGTCCTGCTTGAGCTCCTCGACGAGCTTCATCGTGCGCGTCACGTCGACCGTCACGAACTCGGTGACGTGCGGCGCGGTGAACGCCGAGCCGACCATCGCGGCGGCCGTGGCCTTGCGGACCCCCTTGACCGGGATACGGGTCTCTCGCGCCGTGTCGTACATGACGACCGGAGCGGGAGCCTGGGCCTGGGCGGGAACCGGGGGCGCCGTCACGGCCGGCTGCTCCGCGGCCGGAGCCGGTACGACCGCCGCGTGCACGTCCTCGCGCGTGATGATGCCGTCCGGACCCGAAGGCGTGATCGTGGCCAGGTCGACGCCGAGGTCCTTGGCGAGCTTGCGGACCGGGGGCTTGGCGAGAGGGCGCTGCCCACCCGGCGCGGACCCGTGGCCATGGCCGTTGAGCTCGCCCTGGATCGCGGTGGCCGCCAGGAACGTCTCGGGCTGCTGGGCCGGGACCTCGGTGCCCTTGCGAGGACGGCGCTTCGTGGAGGCCTCGGCCACCCCGTACCCGACGAGGACCGGCGTGCGGCCCTCGGGCTTGGGTTCCTCGGCGACCGGTGCCTGGGGGGTGGGGGCGGTGGGCGCCTCGGCCACGGGGGCTTCCACGGCGACGGGGGCCTGCCCGGTCGGCGCCGATCCGCCGGCCACGTCCACCGCGATGATCACCTGGCCCACGTCCACCGTCGTCCCCTCGGGGAAGTGGAGTTCGCGCACCACGCCGTCGTAGGGGATGGGAAGTTCCACGGCGGCCTTGGCGGTCTCGACCTCGCAGACGACCTGGCCGTCGGTGACCGTGTCACCGGGCTGGACGTACCACTTGAGGATCTCCGCCTCGGTGAGTCCCTCGCCCACGTCGGGCATCTTGAACTCGCGGAGCCCCGACGCGTTCTCAGTCATCGTCGTCACGACCCTCTCCTCAGTACGCCAGCGAGCGGTCGACGGCGTCGAGCACCCGGTCCAGGCCCGGAAGGTACTCCTCTTCCAGGCGCGCCGGCGGATAGGGGGCGTGATAGCCGCCCACCCGCAGGACGGGTGCCTCCAGGTGGTAGAAGCACCGCTCCGTGATGCGGGCGGCGATCTCCGCGCCCGTACCGAGGAAGACCGGGGCCTCGTGCACCACGACCAGGCGGCGGGTCTTCTCCACCGAGGCCTGGACGGAGTCGAAGTCGATCGGGGACATCGAGCGCAGGTCCAGGACCTCGATCGACTTGCCCTCCTCCTGGGCGGCCGCGGCGGCCTCCAGGCAGACCTTCACCATCGGACCGTAGGCCGCGAGCGTCAGATCGCTGCCCTCGCGCGCCACGACCGCCTTGTGCAGCGGTCCGGGAATCGCGTCGGTGGTGACCTCGCCCTTGTCCCAGTAGCGCCGCTTCGGCTCGAAGAAGATCACCGGGTCGTCGCTCTGGATGGCCTGCTGCATCATCCAGTAGGCGTCCGACGCGTTCGACGGGGAGACCACCTTCAGGCCCGCCACGTGCGCGAACAGCGCCTCGGGGGACTCGGAGTGGTGCTCGACCGCGCCGATGCCACCGCCGTACGGAATCCGGATCACGACGGGAAGCTTGATCTTGCCGAGCGCCCGCGCGTGCATCTTCGCGAGCTGCGTGACGATCTGGTCGTACGCCGGGAAGACGAAACCGTCGAACTGGATCTCCACCACCGGCCGGTAGCCGCGCAGCGCGAGACCGATCGCCGTACCGACGATGCCCGACTCGGCGAGCGGGGTGTCGATGACCCGGTCCTCGCCGAAGTCCTTCTGGAGCCCGTCGGTGACCCGGAAGACACCGCCGAGCTTGCCGACGTCCTCACCCATGATCAGGACCTTGGGGTCGGCGTCGAGGGCCGTGCGCAGCGACTCGTTGATCGCCTTGGCCAGCGCCATCTTTTCCGCAGCCATCGCTACTTGCCCTCCCCTTCATCCGCGAACGACGCCTGGTAGGCGGCGAACTGGGCCCGCTCCTCGTCGACGAGCGCGTGCCCGTCGGCGTACACGTTCTCGAAGATGGCGAAGTGGTCCGGGTCCGGCATGGCGCGGACGACTTCGCGTACTCGTTTGCCCAACGCCTCGCTCTCGGCCTCAAGTTCCGCGAAGAATCCCTCGTCCGCGTGGTTTGAGGCCTCCAGGTACGTGCGCAGGCGCAGGATCGGGTCCTTCGCCTCCCACGCCTCGCGCTCCTCGTCGGCCCGGTACTTGGTCGGGTCGTCCGAGGTGGTGTGCGCGCCCATGCGGTAGGTGTACGCCTCCACGAGGGTGGGGCCCTCACCGCGGCGGGCCCGCTCCAGCGCCCACTTGGTGACCGCCAGGCAGGCCAGGACGTCGTTTCCGTCGACCCGGACGCCCGGGAAGCCGTAGCCCTGCGCGCGCTGGTAGAGCGGGACGCGGGTCTGCTTCTCGGTCGGCTCGGAGATCGCCCACTGGTTGTTCTGGCAGAAGAACACGACCGGGGCGTTGTAGACCGCGGAGAAGGTGAACGATTCGGCGACGTCGCCCTGGCTGGAGGCGCCGTCCCCGAAGTACGCGATCACGGCCGAGTCCGCGCCGTCCTTGGCGATGCCCATGGCATAGCCGGTGGCGTGCAGCGTCTGCGAGCCGATGACGATCGTGTACAGGTGGAAGTTGTTGCTGTTCGGGTCCCAGCCGCCGTTGTTCACACCCCGGAACATGCCGAGCAGGTTGGTCGGGTCGACCCCGCGGCACCAGGCGACGCCGTGCTCACGGTAGGTCGGGAAGACGTAGTCGTCCTCGCGGGTGGCCCGCCCGGAGCCGATCTGGGCGGCCTCCTGGCCGAGCAGCGAGGCCCACAGGCCCAGCTCGCCCTGGCGTTGCAGGGAGGTGGCCTCGGCGTCGAAGCGGCGGGTCAGCACCATGTCCCGGTACAGACCGCGCAGCTCTTCGGGGGTGATGTCGGCGACGTACGGGTCGTACGTGGCGTCCTTGACCCGCTCGCCCTCCGGCGTCAGCAGCTGGACGAGCTCGGGACCGGGGCCCGATGCGCCAGGTGCGCCGGGTACGCCCGGTGACTTCTTGCCGGCCGCGCTGGTGCGCTTGCTCGCGGCGCTCTTCGTACCGGTCGTATCGGCGCCGCTTTTCGCAGCGGTCGTACCGGCGCTGCGTCGCGGCTTGCGCGCGGCAGTGCTCTCCACGGTCACGTGTGCTCCTCCGTCGGTCCGGCCCCCGGGGTTGCCGGGTGGCCAGTGCGGCTCGCCTGCTCCAAGTACCCGTGCACGGGGTGGGTGCACTCGGCCGGGAACAGGCGTGACAGGTGCCCCGGCGAGCGCCCTGCAACGGCCACGTTACCCAGTGCTCCACAATTCTGTGAAACCCCTCCTGACCTGCGTTTTTGCTTGGACTTCCCACTATTTATTAGTCGGATTTCCAAGTAATGCACGCAGGTCGGGAACAGTCGCTGGTCACAGCACTGGTCACAGCCTCGCAGGGGGCCGGAACACGGGCACGTTATCCCGGTCACCCCAGGCACGGGAAGAGTTCACCCCAGGCAGGGCCAAGGGTGGCGTGTGACACTGACTTTGTGCCCGAAAGCGGAAAAATTACCGTATTTCTCCTCGACGATCACGAGGTGGTACGACGCGGTGTCCATGAGTTGCTTTCGGGGGAGGACGGCATCGAGGTCGTCGGCGAGGCCGGTACGGCGGCCGACGCGCTGGTGCGGATCCCGGCCACGGCCCCGGACGTCGCGATCCTGGACGTACGGCTCCCGGACGGCAGCGGAGTGGAGGTCTGCCGCGAGATCCGGTCGCAGAACGACGACATCAAGTGCCTGATGCTGACCTCATTCGCCGACGACGAGGCGCTTTTCGACGCGATCATGGCGGGCGCGTCGGGCTATGTGCTGAAGGCGATCCGCGGCGCTGAACTGCTCTCGGCCGTACGCGATGTCGCGGCCGGCAAGTCGCTGCTCGACCCCGTGGCCACCGCCCAGGTCCTGAAGCGGCTGCGGCACGGCGGCGGCGGTGCCAAGAACGACGACAAGCTCGGGCACCTCACCGAGCAGGAGCGCAAGATCCTCGACCTGATCGGCGAGGGGCTCACCAACCGCTCCATCGGCGAGCGGCTGCATCTCGCCGAAAAGACGATCAAGAATTACGTGTCGAGCCTGTTGTCCAAACTGGGCATGGAACGGCGCTCCCAGGCCGCCGCCTATGTGGCGCGCATCCAGGCGGAGAAGCAGCACCACTGAGTGCGGCGCCAATGAACACGGGGCGCTCGGTGCGACTGAACTCGGGTCACCGGGTGCGGCGCCGCCCATACCGCCCTACTTGTCTTTCGGGACCTTTGGCCCCTCTTAAGGGGGCGGGTGCCTCTTTTTCGGGGCGTTCGGAGTGCCGGAAATTGGGGACATGCCCATCGACGAAGAGCTCGCCGTGGAACTCCTCCGCCGTACCGACCATGGCCGGTTGGCCGCCAGCATGCGTGCCATGCCCTTCCTCGCCCTCGCCCGCCACGTCGTGGTGGACGGCCGCGTCCTGTTGCGCCTGCACCGGGGCTGCGGGTACCACCGGGCCTGCCTCGGGAGCGTCGTCGCCTACGGCACCGACAACCTGGCTTCGGCAGGGCCCGGCGAGAGCGTGTGGTCCGTGCAGATCGTGGGCCGGTGCGAGGCCGTGGAGCCGACCGAGGCCCACCGCGAGCTGTTCGGGCCCGCGCCGCGGTTCATGGACGGCGAGCCCTTCGACCCGGTCCATCTGAGCATCGAGCCCCAGTTCTCCACCGTCCATTCCTCGGACGATGCCACGGAACGCCAGTTCCGGAGCACCCTGTGACTGACCCGTGATCAAAGACGACTGTCTGTGACAAACCCGAGGTCAGAGGCCCGGCTCGTGCCCTAGCATCTGGCGCGTGCCGCGCCTATCTGCACCACCCCCGGTGTCTCACGCGCCCCCTCTGGGAGCCCTCCTCCGCCAGTACGCCGCCGGGTCCGCGCTGACCTGCGACCCCGTCGAACAGGGGCTGCTCAACCGCGGATACCGGCTCCGCACCACCCGCGGCCGCTACTTCCTCAAGCACCATTTCGACCCCGAGACCGCCGACCCCGTCGCGATCGCCCGCCAGCACCGGGCGACCCAGCGTCTCGCGGACCTCGGCGTCCCCGTCGCCCCGCCGCTGACCGGCACCGACGGGCGCACCGTCGCCGTCATCGGGGGCCACGCGTACGCGCTGCACCCCTGGATCGACGGCCGGCACCGGCACGGTGGCCAGCTCACCACGGAGCAGTGCGCGCGGCTGGGGACGCTCCTGGGCGTCGTCCACGCGAGCCTGGAGCGGGTGATGCCGACGGAGGGCCGCGCCCCGGCGAGACCGACCGGCGTCACGGGGGCGACGGAAGGATCGGCGGGCGCGGGAGGCTCAGCGAGGGCCGGAGCGGGAGGCTCAGCGGCGGCGGAAGGGGTGGATCCGGCCCGGGGAGCCGACCCCGCAGACACCTTCGCGCTCATCGACCGCCTGCTCGCCCAGGTGCGCCGCCACCGCCCGTACGACGCCTTCGACGAGCTGGCCCGGCACCGGCTCCTGGAGCGGCGCGCCCTCCTGGAGCGCCATGCCGACCGACGGCCCCCGCAGGGCGGCTCGGTGGGCTGGGTGCACGGCGACTTCCACCCCTTCAACCTGCTCTACCGCGACGGTGAACCGGCCGCGATCGTCGACTGGGACCGTCTGGGCGTCCATCCCCGCGCCGAGGAGGCCGTACGCGCCGCGGTGATCTTCTTCGTACGTCCCGTCGGCGCCCTGGACCTGGCGAAGGTGCGGGCCTACGCGCGCGCGTACCGGCGTACCGCGGGCGCCGGCCCCCCCGAGCTGGCGGCCGCCGTGCACCGGGTGTGGTGGGAGCGCCTCAACGACTTCTGGATGCTGCGCTGGCACTACGAGCGCGGTGACACCCGCGCCGATCCGCAGTTCCCGGCGGCCTCGGCGCTGGCGGTGTGGTGGACGCGGGAGTACGACGCGGTGTGCGAGGCGTTCGCGGGCTGATCGCCGACACCGGTCGGGGGAGACACAGCGGCCGGGGCGCGAACACCGCGACCAGGGGGAGGGAAACACCACGCGCGCGTGGCGCCCGTTTCGGGCTTCACGCGCGCGTGGAGGGCGATTCCGTCGGTGTCCCTCAAGGGTTCTGCGAGCTGCCCTGGCTGTCGCCGCCGCCGATGACGCCGTCCGTCGGATCGGCCGGCGTCGTCGGATCTTGGCTCTCGGTCGCCGGGTCCGAAGGCGTCGTGTCCGTCGGCGTCGTGTCCGTGGCCGTGTCCGACGGCTGGTTCGAGGGCTGGCTGCTGTAGCTCGGGGACGGCGTGTAGGACGGCGTGTAGTCCGAACCGCCCCCCGAGCTGGTGTTGTCGTCGGTGGAATCGTCCGTCGCGGTGTCCGTGGGGCTGTCGCTGGGACTCGCGCTGGTCTCGTTGTCCTTGGCGGACGGCGTGGTGGTCGGCGAGTGGGTCGTACCGCTCCCGCCGCCACCGGTGCCACCGGTGTTGTGGAGCGCGAGCGCGACGCCCGCCGCGATCGCGATCACCGCGAGGACCGCGAGGATCCACAGCTTGCCGCGGCCGCTGCCGTGGTTGCCGTGCCCCTCGAAGCCGCCGTCGTCGCCGCCGCTGCCGTACGGCGGGATGATCGGCGCCGGGATCTGCGTGGTGCCTGACTCACCGGGATGCGGCAGTGCGGTCGTACCCGCGAAGCCGGACGCCGGGGTGTGGAACCCCTCGTGCATGGCGACCGGGCCGGTGTTCCAGGTGCCGGTGTGCCCACCCTGGTCGTACAGCATCTGCAGCCCGTACTGGACAAGGCCGCGCATCTCCTCGGCGGTCTGGAACCGGTCGTCCGGCTCCTTCGCGAGGGAGCGCATGACCAGCCCGTCGAGCTCCGGCGGCGCCCCCTGCGCGACCTCGGAGGGGGGTACCGGGATGTCCTGGACGTGCTGGTAGACCACCGACAGCGGCGTCTCGCCGGTGAACGGGGGCCGCAGCGCGAGCAGTTCGTACAGCAGACAGCCGGTCGCGTACAGGTCGGAGCGGTGGTCGACGGCTTTGCCGAGAGCCTGCTCCGGGGAGAGGTACTGCGGCGTGCCCATGACCATGCCGGTCTGGGTCATCGTCGACTGCGCGCCGTGCAGGGCGCGCGCGATGCCGAAGTCCATCACCTTCACCGCACCGGTGTTCGTGATGATCACGTTCGCCGGCTTGATGTCGCGGTGCACGATGCCGTGCTGGTGCGAGTAGGCGAGCGCCTCCAGGACACCGGACACGATGATCAGCGCCTGCTCGGGCCCGGGGGCCTCGGCGTTGATCAGCAGGTCGCGGATCGTGCGGCCCTCGACGAGCTCCATCACGATGTACGGCACGGTCGCGTGGCCGACGACGTCCTCGCCCGAGTCGTACACGGCGACGACTGCGTGGTGGTTGAGTCCGGCCACCGACTGCGCCTCACGCGTGAAGCGGGCCTTGGACACCGGGTCCTCGGCCAGGTCGGAGCGGAGCAGCTTGACCGCGACGGTGCGCCCGAGGCGCACGTCCTCGGCCGCAAACACCTCCGCCATGCCGCCCCGGCCTAGTCTGTGGGTCAGCCGGTATCGGCCGTCCCCCACAAGTCCGCCATTACCCCACATCTCCGGCGCATCTGACATACCGCCGCCAGTCGCCTCGGGGTCGGACGGGCCCTGAGCGCGCTGCTGCTGTGCCATCAGTCCTCGCCGTCGTTTCTGCCCGCGGTCTGCGCGGTGGTTGTTACGGTCTCCGTCGGGCCACGCTACAGGCTTCGCGCAAGGCTCCGGCCCGAGATGGAAGTGAGATGGACCGGCCATGAAACCTGTCCAGGGTGTCGGCGTGCAAATTCTGTGTACCGCTCGTACGGCACCTGTAACGCTTCCGCGACGCTTCTTTCGCAGACGGTCACGGAACGGGCACCGCGCTTGACGTGTCAGTGCCCTACGGCAGACTTGGCCGGGAATCAGCCAATCGATCAACGAAAAACAGATCGATCACAGCACGGACTCAGACGGACTCAGTACGGATCACAGCGCAGTTCACCGCGCAGATCTCCGCGCTGATCACCGCACGACCGCGCGGAGCGCGCGCAGGACAGCTCGCAGCACAGGCAGAACAATCCGCGCCAATGGGGGACGCAGAACATGAGCCAGGACGGCGCACAGGGCCGGTACGCGGGACGCGCGGTCGCCGGCGGCCGCTACCAGCTGCGTGATCTGCTCGGCGAGGGCGGCATGGCCTCGGTGCACCTCGCCTACGACTCGGTGCTCGACCGCCAGGTCGCGATCAAGACACTGCACACCGAGCTCGGCCGCGAGCAGGCCTTCCGCGAGCGCTTCCGCCGCGAGGCCCAGGCAGTGGCGAAACTCACGCACACGAACATCGTCTCGGTCTTCGACACCGGCGAGGACGAACTGGGCGGCATGACGACGCCGTACATCGTCATGGAGTACGTCGAGGGCCGCCCGCTCGGCTCCGTGCTCGACCAGGACATCGCGCAGTACGGCGCCATGCCCGCCGACAAGGCCCTGAAGATCACCGCGGACGTGCTGGCGGCCCTGGAGATCAGCCACGAGATGAGCCTGGTCCACCGGGACATCAAGCCGGGCAACGTGATGATGACGAAGCGCAACGTCGTCAAGGTGATGGACTTCGGCATCGCCCGCGCCATACAGTCCGGCGTCACCTCGATGACGCAGACCGGCATGGTCGTCGGCACCCCTCAGTACCTCTCCCCGGAGCAGGCGCTCGGCCGGGGCGTGGACGCCCGGTCCGACCTCTACTCCGTCGGCATCATGCTGTTCCAACTGGTCACCGGGCGGCTGCCGTTCGAGGCCGACTCACCGCTGGCCATCGCGTACGCGCATGTCCAGGAGGAGCCGGTCACGCCCTCCTCGATCAACCGCTCGCTGCCCCCGGCGGTGGACGCGCTGATCGCCCGTGCGCTGAAGAAGAACCCGAACGAGCGCTTCCCGAGCGCCGAGGCCATGCGCGACGAGTGTCTGCGGGTGTCCCAGTCCCTGCAGGCCGCCGCGCCGAGCATCGTGCCGGGGGCCAGGACGTCGAGCGGCGCGGGCGTCGGCTCGGCCGTCTTCCCGCCCGTGGACCAGGCGATGCCGGCCCCGGGTCCCGTGCAGACGCCGTACCAGCCCAACCCCTACGGCGCCCCTACCCCGCCGCCCGCGCCGTCCCAGGCGTACGGGTATCCGCAGCAGGGGGGCTACCCGACGCCGGGGGTCCCGGCGTACGCCCCCCAGCAGGGCATGTCGACCCCGCCGCCGTACCACCTCACGCCCCAGCCCCAGACCTCCGTCCCGGGCGGTTCCGGTGGCCGCAAGGGCAACAGGGCGGTCGTCGTCGGCTCGATCGTGGTCGCGCTCGTCGCGATCGGCGGTCTGATCACCGCCCTCGCGCTGAACAACAACGGCGGCGGCGACAACCAGGGAGGCGGCGGCAGCAGCCCCTCGCCGTCCGTGGTGGCGGGGCACAAGGGTCCGGACACGTCGAAGACGATCGACAAGGAGAAGTGCACGTCTCCGCAGGAGTCGTACGACGACCCGAACAAGATCCAGATTCCGGACTTCCAGTACAAGAACCTGACGTCCGTGAAGTCCTGCTTCCAGGCCGCGGGCTGGCAGATGAAGATCAAGAAGGTCGACGAGAACACCTACGGCCAGGACACGATCATGGATCAGTTCCCGTCCGCGGGCGTGGACGTCGATCCCAAGAACATGCCGGAGATCGAGCTGAGCGTCTCTTCGGGCAATCCGTCCTGAACCGCCGCGCATAAGATCCCATAACGCTCATAAGCGCCTATGGCGCGTATGAGTGCCTATAAGACGAGCCCGGCACTTCACGTGCCGGGCCCGTTTCGTGAGAAGGGGTCGCCCAGGGCTACAGGTACGGTCCGCCGGAGCGGCCGCCCGCGCGCGGGTCCTCGTCGCCGTCCAGGCCGCCGACACCCGGCGGGAGCGCGCGGCGCATCTGCTCCAGCTGGGCCCTGGCCGCCATCTGCTGGGCGAACAGAGTCGTCTGGATCCCGTGGAAGAGGCCCTCGAGCCAGCCCACCAGCTGGGCCTGCGCGATGCGCAGCTCGGCGTCGCTGGGGGTCGCGTCGTGCGTGAAGGGCAGTGAGAGCCGCTCCAGCTCCTCGACCAGCTCGGGCGCCAGGCCGTCCTCCAGCTCCTTCACGGAGCTGGCGTGGATCTCCTTGAGCCGGACCCGGCTCGCCTCGTCCAGAGGCGCGGCGCGCACCTCTTCGAGAAGTTGCTTGATCATGCTCCCGATACGCATGACCTTGGCGGGCTGTTCGACCATCTCTGTCACCGGGACCTCGCGGGAGTCCTCGTCTCCGGTGCCGCCGAGAGCCATCCCGTCCTGGCCCACGACCAGGATCTGGGGGTTCTCCGGCGACCTTTCGTTCCTCGGCATCTCCATGCCGCCATTCTCTCGCACACCTCCACCCCATCACGGTGGTGCCCCCCATGCAGCGTGATCCACCGTCCAGGTGACCGCCGAGATGCCGGGAAGGGTAGGTCATGTGAGGCTTGCCCCATTGATCATGGGACTCCTCACCGGGAGGGGGTCACCCACGTGACTCCACGTCTCACCGCGCTCCGTGTGCCCGGACTGCTGCTCGTCCTGACGACCGGCGCGGTATCCCCTTCGTATGCCGTCTCACGCGCCGTCCCGTACGCGGTGTCGTACGCCGCCGATCCCGCTCCGAGCGCCGGCGTATCCCGCGCGGGGAGCAGCGCGGGCGAGGGTCGTACGCGCCCGGGGCGCGAGGATCCCTCGGCGCCGGACGAGGACGGGAGCGGGAGTCGCGAGGACACCGTGCCGACGTACACGGACCGCGACCCCGCCGGGGAGAACGCCGCGTCGGACCGCCCGGAGGCGACCGGTGCACCCGAGCCGTCGCGGCCCGCGGCCGTGCCCGTCCAGCACAACGAGGTCGGCCCGGCGACCGCCCCCGAACCGGTCCTCAAGATCCTGCCCCTCGGCGGCGGGCTGATCCTCATCGGCCTCGGCCTGGGCCTCGCCTTCCTCGCCCTGCGCCTGCGACGCGGCTGAGCGGATCCCCCGGGCACCCGGACCGGGTCGCCGGGGCTTCGGTGTCGCAGCCGTTGCCGGGGGACGGCTCCTCCTCGTCTCCTTCTAGCCCTTTCCTGGTCCTTGCCTAGTCCTTGCCGGGGACGACGAGGAGGACCTTGCCGATGTGGCCGCTCTCCTCCAGGACCTGGTGCGCCGCCGCCGCCTCGCTCATCGGCAGCTCGCGGTCGACGACCGGCCGTACATGGCCGGAGGCGATCAGCGGCCACACGTGCTCGCGCACGGCGGCGACGATCGCCGCCTTCTCGCCGAGCGGGCGGGCGCGCAGCGAGGTGGCGCTGATCGCGGCACGCTTCGTGAGGAGCGCGCCGATGTTCAGCTCCCCCTTGGCGCCGCCCTGCAGACCGATGATCGCGAGCCGTCCGTTGACCGCGAGGGCCCGCACGTTCCGGTCGAGGTACTTGGCGCCCATGTTGTCGAGGATGACGTCGACGCCCGAGCCGTCCGTGGCCCGCTCGATCTCCTCGACGAAGTCCTGCTCGCGGTAGTTGATGAGGATGTCCGCGCCGAGTTCGGCGCAGAAGTCGAGCTTCTCCTTGGTACCGGCCGTGACGGCGACCTTCGCACCGACGGCCTTCGCCAGCTGGATCGCCATGGTGCCGATGCCGCTGGAGCCGCCGTGCACGAGCAGGGTCTCGCCCGGGCGCAGGTGGGAGACCATGAAGACGTTGGACCAGACCGTGCAGGTCACCTCGGGCAGCGCGGCCGCCTGCCTGAGGTCCAGGCCCTCGAGAACGGGCAGCAGTTGTCCGGCCGGGACGGCGACCTTCTCGCCATATCCGCCGCCCGCGAGCAGCGCGCAGACCTCGTCGCCGACGGCCCATCCGGAGACTCCGGGGCCGATCTCGACGATCCGGCCCGAGCATTCGAGTCCGGGGTACGCGGAGGCGCCGGGCGGCGGGTTGTAGAAGCCCTGCCGTTGCATCAGATCGGCGCGGTTGACGGCGCTGGCCACTACTTCGACGAGAACTTCCCCGTGACCGGGAACGGGGTCCGGCACATCCGTCCACGTGAGCACTTCGGGGCCGCCGGGCTGGGTGATCGTCACTGCCTTCATGAAACTGACGCTACCCCTGTCACACGGTGAGAAGCCCGCGGGCACCGTCCGCCGCGCGCTGCCACGGCGCTCGACCCGGCGGGCGACGACGAGGGTGGTCGCGTGATCCCGGCACGCTGGGTGGGTGTCCGCGGAAGTCCGAGGATTCAGCCCAGAGGATTCAGTCCTGGGGCAGTGGTCGGCTGTGCGGTGCCACCTGGGTGCCGCGCGTGACCCGCACGATGGTGATGAGCCGGTCCGTCAACTGGAGCTTCCCGATGGCCGGATCGTCGTAGCCGAGCACGCGATGCCCCCGTACGACACTGACCACCAGGTCGTCCGTCTCGCGTACGCCCTTGCCCACCTCGGCCTTCACGACCGGCCGTTCCACGATGTCGAGCCCGCTGCCCTGCTGGATGAGGTCTTCCATGACCATGCCGGCGCTGGGGCTGAGCACGGAGAGCCCGAGGAGCCGTCCGGCCGCGCTGGCACTGGTGATGACGGCGTCGGCGCCGGACTGCTTGAGCAGCGGCGCGTTCTCCTCCTCACGCACCGCGGCGACGATCTTCGCCTGCCGGTTGAGCTGGCGTGCGGTCAGCGTGACCAGCACGGCCGTGTCGTCGCGCTGGGTCGCGATGATGATCTGCCGCGCCTTGTGGAGCTCGGCCCGCATCAGCACGTCACTGCGGGTCGCGTCCCCGACGACCCCGGCATACCCCTCGGCCGTCGCCGCGTCGACCGCCTTGGCGCTGGGGTCGACGACCACGACCTCCTCCTTCTTCAGCCCGGTCGCACAAACGGTCCGCACCGCCGACCGCCCCTTGGTCCCGAACCCGACAACGACGGTGTGGTCGCGCAAAGTCGCCCTCCATCAGTTTCCCGAAAGCACCTTATGAGCATGGACAACGACCTTGTGCAACCGGCCCGGGAGGACATCTTCAGCCCCGAGACGAAGCTTCAGTACCAGCGGACAGACCCGGCAACGCCCAGACCGGCTTCGGCCGCGTGCTGAAGCACCCCAAGAGGCGACGACCCACACACCGGTGGAGCTCATTGCTCCGCCCCCTGCCCTCAACCGTCGACCGTATCCGGTCTGCGCCACGCGATCCCCTCGGGCGGCGCGCCCTCAGCCGCCGCACCGCCGAACCGCCCTGTGAGGCTTTGGCTAATCTTCATCGAACAGAACCTCACCCGGCATACGCCCGAAGCCACCCAGAAGAGGGACGTGCCGGGTTCTGTGGTTCAACACCGGTGCAGCATCGTCCGAGACCATGGTCACCACGCCGGCCGGCTGGATCACCGTCGCAGGGGGCAAGCGATGAACGACGAGAAGCAACCACCCTCCAAGACCGGGAGGTTCTCGATTCTCCGGTCTCTCTGGTACCGGTCACGGGCCGAGGCTCTGGACGATGCCGAGGCCGGACGTTCGATCACCATGCCCATCGAGAGCGGCGTGCCGCCTCTCCAGCAGGTTCTACGGCGCTTGGCCATGGCCCTGTTGGTGCTGGCCGTCACTACGTTTCTCGTCTGGTTCGACCGTGACGGCTACAGCGACAACTCAGACGGCAGCGTCGACTTCCTCGATGCCGCGTACTACGCGACCGTCACCCTCTCGACCACCGGATACGGCGACATCACCCCGGTCAGCGACGCTGCCCGGCTCACCAACATCCTGGTAATCACCCCGCTGCGCGTCCTCTTTCTGATCATCCTGGTCGGGACCACGCTCGAAGTGCTCACCGAGCGCACCCGCCAACAGGTGCGGGTGCATCGTTGGCGCTCTCGCATGCGGGAGCACGTGGTCGTCGTCGGCTACGGGACCAAAGGCCGGCACGCCATCGAGACGCTTCTGGGGCAGGGCATCCCCAAGGACAAGATCGTTGTTGTCGACCCGCAGCGGAAGATCGTGGAGGCCGCCGGCACCGATGGGCTGGTTTCGGTACTCGGAGATGCCACCCGCTCCGACACCCTTCGAAAGGCCGAGTTGCAGAGTGCCGCCCAGGTGATCGTTGCCCCTGAGCGCGACGACACCGCGGCATTGGTCACCCTTACCGCGCGCCAGCTCAACAAGCGCGCGACCATCGTCGCCGCGGTGCGGGAAGACGAGAACGTACCGCTGTTGAGGCAGAGCGGCGCCGATACGGTCGTTACCAGCTCCAGCTCCGCAGGACGTCTCCTCGGTGTGTCCATGGCCAGCCCTCATGCCGCAGACGCTTTGGAGGATCTGATGACCTCCGGAAGTGGACTGGATCTCGCGGAGCGACCGGTGGCCAAGGATGAGGTTGGTCGATCGCCTCGGGAGTGCACGGATCTGATCGTGGCCGTCGTACGCGGGAACGCAGTCATCGACTACACCGAGCCGCAGGCCGCGACCCTCCAGGCCGGAGACCGTGTGATCTCTATCAGGCAGTCAGTATCCATCAGCTGATCAGGACCAAAGTTCTGGGAGACCAAGATCTGATGACGTTTTCCAGCCGGACCGGACGCCTGGCATGCGTCGCCGTGCTCTCCGCCACCACGGTTGCAGGGTGCACGAGCAGCCACACCACCGCGTCCGGACAGGGCAAGTCGAGCGCACCCGCTCACACCAGCACCCCCACTCCAACGACGGCGGAGACCACGCATCCGGCCACTGTCCCCGCAGACACGGTTTCCAAAGCGCCGAATCTCGCTCAGGACGACATCAAGACCGTGGCGTCCGCCGCCTCCGTCACAGGCAGCGCCGCATATCCCCTCAAGGGCGGAGTCCTGGCGGGCAAAACCCTTGCTACCGCAGTGGACTGTGAAGGCAAGGGGACCCTGACGGTGACCCTGAAGCCGACAGGATTCAGCTTCCCGCTGCAATGCGAGGACGGGAAAGTCAGTCCCACCTTCAACGAGATCGCACTGCCCGAGGGACACAAGAGCGCATATCTCCAGTTCACCGTCTCTTCGATGGCCATCAAGTGGTCATTCGCGGCAGGCTGGGACCCGCACCCTCCAAAACACGAGGATGCCGACGGCTCGGCGTGAAAGTTTCACGTGAAACACTCCCCGGTCCGGCTCACCGTCCGGTTCATGCCCCACTCGTCTCAGGCATTCCCCATACCGGCCAAGGCCCAGGGCAGATCGAGGAGTTCCAGCTCCTGACCCGGACGGGCGCCGCCGGGCGGTACGACCGCGAGGGCGTCGGACACCGCGATGCCCCGCAGCATGGCCGGACCGTTGTAGTGCAGCGGCATGGCCCGGTCGGCACGCACCACGACAGGGATGAGCCGGGTGTCGTACGGGTGCCCGTGGACCGCGTCCCCGAGGGGCAGCGTGTACGGCTCCGGCGCCACCCGGCCTGCCAGGATGCGCAGGAGGGGCTCGGCGAGCGTCAGCAGGCCGGAGACGGCCGCCAGGGGATTGCCGGGCAGGCCGACGAGGTGCTGGTTCTCCTTGGTGCGGGCCAGGACCATGGGGTGACCCGGGCGGACCTTGACACCGTCCACGAGGAGGTGGGCGCCGATCCGGCTCAGGGTGGGGTGGACGTGGTCGACGGGGCCCGAGGCGGTGCCCCCGGTCGTGACGATCAGGTCGGCGTCGGAGTGGGTGATCGCCTTGTGCAGGGCTTTGGCGTCGTCGCCCAGCCTGCGTACCGCGAGGACCTCGGCACCGAGCGCGCGCAGCCAGGGCGGCAGCATCGGGCCGAGCGCGTCCCGGATCAGGCCCTCCTGGGGGAGCCCCTCGGTGAGCAATTCGTCACCCAGGACGAGGACTTCGGCGCGGGGGCGGGGGACCGCGGTGAGCATGTCGTATCCGGCGGCCGCGGCGAGGCCCAGCACGGCGGGGGTGACCAGGGCGCCGGCCGGCAGGAGCTGGTCGCCGCTGCGGCACTCCTGGCCACGGGGCCGGATGTCCTGCCCGTGCGCGGCCTCCCGGGTGGCGTGCAGCCGGCCCTTGTCGTCGAGGCGCCCGTGCTCGCTGCGCAGCACGGCGGTGGCGTCCTGCGGGATGCGCGCGCCGGTGGCGATCCGCACCGCCTCGCCGTCGATGAGCGGCTCCGGCTTCGCGTGGCCCGCCAGTACCCGCTCCTCGCGGAGGTCCCAGGGGCCGGGTCCGGCGACCGCATAGCCGTCCATCGCGGAGGTGTCGAAGGAGGGGAGGTCGGTGAGCGCGGCGAGCGGGGCGGCGAGGACCAGGCCCAGGGCCGCGTCCAGGGACACGGAGACAGGGGCGCGCCGCGGGACGGAACGGGCGGCCCGCTCGGCGGTCGTACGGGCCTGGGGCCAGGGGGTGGCCTTGTGCCCGTCGCCCTTGCCCTTGGCGCCGGCGGGGGCGTGGGTGCGGTTCTCGCCCTCCGATGTGGGCGCGGGGACCGCGCCGTGGCCGTGCCGGGGGTCGGACGCGCTTCGGGGGTCCTTGACCAAGGCCAGGGCCTCCTCCACGTCGAGGTCGTCGGCGTCCTGACCGGGTGGCCTGGCGCGGGGCGCGTTCATCCGGCGTCGGGGGTCGGCTTGGCGCCTGAGGTCGGCTTGGCGTCGGGGGTGTCCTCGGCGGCCCAGCGGAGCGCGAGCGCGGCGGCCTTGCGGGATGCCTCCGCGACGGCCTCGGGGCCTCCCCCGGCCTGTGCGGCGGCGTACCCCACGAGGAACGTGGTCAGCGGCGCCGCGGGCCGGGCCACACCGTGCGCGGCGTCGCGGGCCACGTCGAGCAGGAGGCCGGTGTCGACGTCCAGGTCGATGCCCAGCTCGTCCTTGACTGCGGAAATCCATTCATCCAACACGTTCCCATGCTCCCTGATGCGGGCCCGGGCCGCGGCGATGTCGTCCCAGGTGTCGCAGTCGAAGGACGCGACGGGGTCGGAGATGCGGGTGAGGTCGAGCGCGGCGGTGAGCCGCCGCAGCGGCAGCCCGGTGACTCCACCGTGGGCGGCGGTGAGCGCGGCCAGCTCCCGGCGCAGGGCGTCCGCGCGGTAGGCGGCCACGAGCGGCTGGTCGCGGCCGTCGGGGTCGGTGAGCAGCACGCCGTCGGGTTGCGCCGGGCCCTTGGGGGCGTCGCCCGTCCGCAGGGCGTCCAGCAGGCGCCCTACCGTCGCCCGGTCCAGGAACGGCAGGTCGGCGGAGAGCACCACGACGTGTTCCGCCGAGGTGTGCCGCAGGCCGGCGTGGAGCGCTGCGAGCGGTCCCCCTCCGGGCGGGTCCTCGCGCGCCCACTCCACGGGCCGCGCGGTCTCTCTGGGCTGGGCGACGACCACCGTGGTGGTGGCGGTGGCGCAGGCGGCGAGCACCCGGTCGAGGAGGGGGCGCCCGCCCACGCGCAGACCGGGCTTGTCCGCGCCGCCGAGCCGGCGGGCGGCGCCGCCCGCGAGGACGACGGCGTCGTACGGGGCGGCGGGGCCGGGGGTCCCCGGTGGCTCGGACGCGGTCATCCCCCGAGTATGCGTGCCGCCGCGATCACAGGGAACGCAGGAGCACCGCCGGCTGTTCGACGCAGTCCGCCACATACCGCAGGAAGCCGCCCGCCGTGCCGCCGTCGCACACCCGGTGGTCGAAGGTGAGCGAGAGCTGGACGACCTGGCGCACGGCCAGCTCGCCCTCGTACACCCAGGGCTTGGGGAGGATCCGGCCGACGCCGAGCATGGCGGCCTCGGGGTGGTTGATGATCGGCGTGGAGCCGTCGACGCCGAACACTCCGTAGTTGTTCAACGTGAAGGTGCCGCCCGTGAGTTCCGCGGGCGTCAGTGTGCCGGTGCGTGCGGCCTCGGTCAGCCGGGCGAACTCCGCGCTCAGCGATTCCGCGTCGCGCGTGTGGGCGTCCCGGACGACGGGGACGACGAGACCGCGCTCGGTCTGTGCCGCGAAGCCCAGGTGGACGTGGTCGAGGCGGACGATCTCGCGAGCTTCCGTGTCGACCGTGGAGTTGAGCTCCGGGTAGCGGGCCAGTGCGGCGGTGCAGATGCGGGCGAGCAGCGCCAGCAGGGAGATCTTGGGGCCGCCGGCGGCATTCATCGCCCTGCGCGCGTGCATGAGTTCCGTCGCGTCGGCGTCCACCCAGCAGGTCGCGTCGGGGATCTCGCGACGGCTGCGGGAGAGTTTGTCGGCGACCGCGCCGCGGATGCCTCGGAGGGGGATGCGGGTGCCGGCCGTGGCAGGTGCCGGGGCCACAGGGGCGGGTTCGGAGGTGTGCGGGGCGAGTGCGGTTTCCGGCTCCAGGACCGGGGTGCCGGCCGAGCGCAACGCGTGCTCCACGTCCGACCGCAGGATCAGCCCGTCGGGGCCGGAGCCCACCAAGGTCCGCAGGTCCAGGCCGTTTTCCCGGGCGAGCCTGCGGACGAGCGGGGAGATCACCGGCACGGGGCCCTCGGCGCGTGCCGTCGTCGCGATGTAGTCATGGGCCGGCCTGGGCTCCCGCGCCGGGGCGCCCGGGTGGTTGTCGGCGGCGGAGTGGTGCGCGGGCCGGGTCTGCGTGTGCGCCCCGGGCGGAGTGGTTGCCCCGGCGGGCGGCCGTACCCTTCTGCGTCGCGCCGGTGGCGCCCCGGTGCCGTACCCCACCAGCACGTTGCCGGAGCCCTCGGTCTCTTCGCCGGAGGACGGCGCGCCGACCGCGACGGTCAACAGGGGGGAGCCCACGGGCAGTTCCGTGCCCTCCTCACCGAAGCGTGCGGTGACCACGCCTCCGTAGGGGCAGGGGACCTCGACCATCGCCTTGGCCGTCTCGACCTCGACGACGGGCTGGTCGACGGCTACGACGTCGCCGACCTCCACCAGCCAGCGGACGATCTCCGCCTCGGTGAGGCCCTCACCGAGGTCGGGGAGCTTGAACTCGAGCACCTGGGCCATCAGCTGTCCGCCTCCCATTGCAGACGCCCCACGGCGTCCAAAATCCGGTCGACGCCGGGCAGGTGGTGCCGCTCCAGCATCGGCGGCGGGTACGGGATGTCGAAACCGGCGACGCGCAGCACCGGCGCCTCCAGGTGGTGGAAGCAGCGCTCGGTGACGCGGGCCGCGATCTCGCCGCCCGGGCCGCCGTAACCGCCGGCCTCGTGCACGACGACCGCGCGTCCGGTCCGCCGTACCGATGCCGCCACGGTCTCGTCGTCGAAGGGCACGAGCGAGCGCAGGTCGACGACTTCGAGGTCCCAGCCCTCGGCCCGCGCCGCCTCGGCCGCCTCCAGGCAGACGGGCACGGACGGCCCGTACGTGATGAGCGTGGCGCTGCGGCCCGGGCGTCGCACCACCGCGCGGCCTATCGGTTCAACGGCCGGTGGCTCGTCGGGGTTCCAGGAGTCCTTCGACCAGTACAGGCGCTTGGGCTCCAGGAAGACGACCGGGTCGTCGGAGGCGATGGCGGCGCGCAGCAGCCCGTAGGCGTCGGCGACGGTCGCGGGGGTGACGACATGGAGCCCGGGGGTCGCCATGTAGTACGCCTCGGAGGAGTCGCTGTGGTGCTCGACGCCGCCGATGCCGCCGCCGTACGGGACACGGATGGTGATCGGGAGCGGCATGGCGCCGCGGGTGCGGTTGCGCATCCGTGCCACGTGGGAGATCAGCTGCTCGAACGCCGGGTAGGCGAACGCGTCGAACTGCATCTCCACGACCGGCCTGAGCCCGTACATGGCCATGCCGACGGCCGTCCCCAGGATGCCCGCCTCGGCGAGCGGGGTGTCCGTGCAGCGATCCTCGCCGAACTCCTTGGCGAGCCCGTCGGTGACACGGAAGACGCCGCCCAGGGTGCCGACGTCCTCGCCCATGACGTGGACGGTCGGGTCGGCGGCCATGGCGTCGCGGAGCCCGCGCGTGAGGGCCTGCGCCATGGTGGCGGGTTTGAGCGCGACAGTGGTCATCGGGCCGTACCCTCCGTCTCGGCCTCGGCCTCGGCCGCGAGCTCGGCGCGCAACTGCGCCTCCTGCTCACGCAGTTGAGGTGTGGGCTCGGCGTACACGTGGGCGAAGAGGTCCATGGGGTCGAGCACCGGGTCCTGGTTCATGCGAGCGCGCAGGTCGGCGGCCATGGTCTCGGCGGCCTCGCGGGCCTCCCGTATGCCGTCGTCGTCGAGCAGGCCGCGCTCGGTCAACTCGTGCTCCAGGAGGGCGATCGGGTCGTGCGCCCGCCAGGTCTCGACCTCGGAGTCGCCGCGGTAGCGGGTGGCGTCGTCGGCGTTCGTGTGGGCCTCCATGCGGTATGTCACGGCCTCGACCAGCGTCGGACCGCCTCCCGCGCGCGCGTGGCGCACGGCGTCGCTCAGGACCTCGTGCACGGCCGCCGCGTCGTTGCCGTCGACCAGTCGGCCGGGCATTCCGTAACCGACGGCCTTGTGGGCCAGGGAGGGGGCGGCGGTCTGCTTGGCGAGCGGGACGGAGATGGCGAAGCCGTTGTTCTGGACGAGGAAGACGACCGGGGCCTGCCAGACCGCCGCGAAGTTCAGCGCCTCGTGGAAGTCGCCCTCACTGGTGCCGCCGTCGCCGACCAGGGCGAGCGCGACCACGTCGTCGCCCTTGAGGCGGGCGGCGTGCGCGAGGCCCACGGCGTGCGGGAGCTGGGTGGCGAGGGGGGTGCACAGGGGTGCGATGCGGTGCTCGTGGGGGTCGTAGCCGGTGTGCCAGTCGCCGCGCAGGAGGGTGAGGGCCTGGACGGGGTCGAGGCCGCGGGCGACGGCGGCGAGGGTGTCGCGGTAGCTCGGGAAGAGCCAGTCGCGCTCCTCCAGGACGAGCGCGGCGGCGACCTCGCAGGCCTCCTGGCCGGTGCTGGAGGGGTAGACGGCGAGGCGGCCCTGTTTGGTGAGGGCGGTGGCCTGCGCGTTGTAGCGACGGCCGCACACCAGTTCCGCGTACAGGCGGCGCAGCAGGCCCGGGTCGACCTGCGCGGCGGCTTCGGTGCCGAGGACGCGGTGGGGCAGCGCGTCGGGCAGCAGCGGCGCGGGGTCGGTGCGGGGCTGCCAGGCGGGCGGCGGCGTGGGCCGGTAAGCGCCTCGCTGCTCCATGACCGTCATGACGGCACCTCCTCGTGGGAGCGGCTTGGGCGCTGCACGGGTGTGAGGCGCCTCACCTACCGATTGTTCGGTCGTCGGCACATTTTGGCTACAGGCACCGCCAGGCTGTGGACAAACGGTTCTGCACAGCCTGAGATGGACGCAGTACGTCCATGGTAGGGAGGCGGGGGGACATGGCACCTGAACAAATGGCCGAGCCGCCGGAGGCCGGCCCCGTCCCGCCGCCCGCCCGTCCGCTCGACGCCATCGACCAGGACATCCTGCAGATGCTCCAGGCGGACGGCCGCGCATCGATACGCTCCGTGGCCGAACGGGTCCATGTGTCCCGCGCCAACGCCTACGCGCGGATCAACCGGCTCATCGAGGACGGCGTGATCCGCGGCTTCGGGGCGCGCGTCGACCACGAACGCGCCGGGCAGGGCACGTCCGCGTACATCACCCTCAAGATCGTGCAGAACTCCTGGCGCACGGTCCGTGAGCAGCTCAGGGTGCTGCCCGGCGCCTCCCACATCGCTCTGGTGGGCGGCGACTTCGATGTCCTGCTCCTGGTGCACACCCCCGACAACAGAGCCCTCCGCGAACTGGTCCTCACCCGCCTTCAGGCCATCCCCGAGGTCCTCAGCACCCGAACACTCCTGGTCTTCGAGGAGGAGGACCTGGAGCCGGAGGGGTGACCGAGCCCGAGGGGTGACCTCCGTGCCGGGGGCGGGAGAGGCGTCACGCCTCGTTCCGGAGCCCTCCGAAGACCAGCTGCGCCACCGCGTCGGCGACCTCGCGTTCGCCCATGCCCCGGCTGTCGGGGCGGTACCACTCGACGAGCGAGTTGATCATTCCGAAGACCAGGCGGGTCGCGAGGCGGACCTCGATGTCGCCGCGTACGTCCCCGTCGGCGGCCGCGGCCTTCAGGAGTTCGGCCACCTGGTGGTCGAACTCGCGGCGCCGCTCCAGGGCCCAGCGCTCGGTGCCCGTGTTGCCGCGCACGCGCAGCAGCAGGGTCACGTACGGGAGTTCCGCGGTGAGCACCTCGACCATGCGCCGTACGACGTACTCCAGGCGCTCCACCGCACGCCCCACGCGCGCGTGCTCCTCCTCGAGGATGCCGAAGAGGCCGTCCAGGGCCCGGCTGACGGCGCGGCGCAGCAGCTCCTCCTTGCCCGTGACGTGGTGGTATATCGACGACTTGGAGATGCCGGCCGCCTTGGAGAGGTGCTCCATGGAGGTGCCGTCGTAGCCGCGTTCGTTGAAGACCTGGACGGCGACGGAGAGCAGGCTCTCCGGGGTGTACGTGTCACGCTTGGCGGTGGTCATGAGGTTCCCTCGCGCTTCTCGGTGGCGTACGCGTGGCGGTAGAGCGCGAGAGAGGGCGCGTAGCGCCCGGAGGGATCGCGCTGGTGCAGGTCGTCCAGAAGGGAGCAGGCCCAGCTCCGGCCGAGCCTGCGGCTCCATTCGAAGGGGCCCAGGGGGTAGTTGACCCCGAGCCGCATCGCGGTGTCGATGTCCTCCTCGGTGGCGACGCCCTTGGCGACGGCGTCGTGCGCAAGATCGACGATCCTCGCCACGGTCCGGGCGACGATCATGCCGGGAACGTCCCCGATGACGCTGACGGTCTTGCCCAGCGCCTGGAAGAGGCCGACGGCCTCGGAGAGGGTCTGCGGGGCGGTGTCCTGGGAGGCCGAAAGGGCGATCCTGGTCGCTCGGCGGTAGTCGAGCGCCAGGTCGAAGTAGACGACGTCGCGGAACTCGACCGACGTCTGGCCGTCGGCGAGGACCAGCTGGCCGCCGCTGGGCAGCACCAGTCGGGTCCCGTGGTCCTCCTCGTCCTCGCGGACCTGGATTCCGGCCTCGCGGATCAGCGCGAGCAGTTCGGATGCCGGACCCAGATCACCCTCGGCGACGACGTACGCGGGCGCCTGCGCCTTCTCCGCGGTGTGCGGCTCGGGACGCTCGGCGTCGGCCCCGTGGTCGTACCAGCCGTGCCCCGTCTTGCGGCCGAGCCGGCCGGACTCGACGAGCCGCCGCTGGGCGAGCGAGGGCGTGAAGCGCACGTCCTGGAAGAAGGACTGCCACACGGAGTGCGTCACGGACTCGTTGACGTCCTGGCCGATCAGGTCGGTCAGCTCGAAGGCCCCCATCCGGAAACCGCCGGACTCGCGCAGGACGGCGTCGATCGTCGCGGGGTCGGCGGCCTGCGCCTCGTACACCGCGAAGGCCTCGGCGTAGAAGGGTCGGGCGATGCGGTTGACGATGAAGCCGGGGGTGTCGGCGCAGGCGACCGGTGTCTTCCCCCAGGCGCGTGCCGTCTCGTACGCGCGCGTGGCCGACGAGAAGTCGCTCGCGTACCCGGAGACGACCTCCACCAGCGGCAGCAGCGGCGCCGGGTTGAAGAAGTGCAGTCCGACCAGACGGCCGGGGTTGCGCAGGGCGCCGCCGATGGCCGTGACGGACAGGGACGAGGTGTTGGTGGCGAGCAGACAGTCGTGCTCGACGATGTCCTCGAGCTCGCGGAACAGCTGCTGTTTCGCCTCGAGTTGTTCGAGCACCGCCTCGATGACGAGCGCGCAGTCCGCCAGCTCGGCGAGGCTGTGCGCGGGGTGCAGCCGGGCGCGTGCCGCGTCCCGGTCGGCGGCGACGAGCCGGTCCTTCTCGACGAGCCGGTCGAGACGCGCGCCGATCGCTTCGGCCGCCGCGTCGGCACGCCCGGGAACCGTGTCGAAGAGCCGCACGGGGTGGCCCGCGACGAGCGCGACCTGGGCGATGCCCTGGCCCATGGTGCCGGTGCCGACGACGGCCACGGGGCTGTTGAGGTCGAGTGCTGTCATGTGCGCGATCCTCCCGCACGGGGTTTTCCACAGATGCGGCGGACCCCCTTGTCCCGACCGATCGTTCGGTTACTCTAACTCTGTCCGGCTATTTCTGCCCAGGTCATGAGCTCAGCGAAGAGTTCTTGAGACGAGGAGATGGTCCCGCATGGCCGCCGAACTGACCGCGCACGAGCTGACCGCCCAGCACCGGCCCACGCTCGACCAGGCACTGGAAGCGATCCGTACGCGCGCGTACTGGTCCCCGCACCCCGAGCACCCGAAGGCCTACGGGGAGAACGGCAGCCTGAGCATGCCCGAGGGCAAGGCCGCCTTCGACGCCCTCCTCGGCAGCCGCCTCGACCTCGGCCAGCCCGGCACCGACGACTGGGTGGGCGGCGAGATCTCCCCGTACGGCATCGAGCTGGGCGTCACCTACCCGCACGCGGACGTCGACGTGCTGCTGCCCGCCATGCGGGCCGGACAGCGGGCCTGGCGCGACGCGGGCGCGGAGATGCGCGCGATGGTCTGTCTGGAGATCCTCAAGCGGATCGCCGACCGCACGCACGAGTTCGCGCACGCGGTCATGCACACCAGCGGCCAGGCCTTCATGATGGCGTTCCAGGCGGGCGGCCCGCACGCGCAGGACCGCGGCCTGGAGGCGGTGGCGTACGCGTATGTGGAGCAGGTCCGCACCCCCGACACCGCGGAGTGGACCAAGCCCCAGGGCAAGCGCGACCCGCTCGCGATGACCAAGCAGTTCACGCCGGTGCCGCGCGGCATCGCGCTGATGATCGGCTGCAACACCTTCCCGACGTGGAACGGCTACCCGGGCCTGTTCGCCTCCCTGGCCACCGGCAACGCCGTGCTCGTCAAGCCGCACCCGCGCGCGGTGCTGCCGCTCGCGCTCACCGTCCAGGTCGCGCGCGAGGTGCTCGCCGAGGCGGGCTTCGACCCGAACCTGGTGGCGCTGGCCGCCGAGCGGCCCGGGGAGGGCATCGCCAAGACCCTGGCCGTGCGCCCCGAGATCCGGATCATCGACTACACCGGGTCGACGGCGTTCGGCGACTGGCTGGAGACCCACGCCCGCCAGGCGCAGGTCTACACGGAGAAGGCCGGCGTCAACACGGTGATCGTGGAGTCGACCGACGACTACAAGGGGATGCTGTCCAACCTGGCCTTCTCCTTGTCCCTGTACAGCGGCCAGATGTGCACGACCCCGCAGAACCTCCTCATCCCCCGCGACGGCATCCGTACGGAGGAGGGCTCCAAGTCGTACGACGAGGTGGTCGCCGACCTCGCCCGGTCGGTCGACGGACTCCTCGGGGACGACGCGCGTGCCAACGGGCTGCTGGGCGCGATCGTGAACCCTGACGTCAAGGCACGCCTGGAGGCCGCGGCGGGGCTCGGCGAGGTCGCCCTCGCCTCGCGGGAGATCGCCAACCCGGAGTTCCCGGACGCGGTCGTCCGCACCCCGGTGATCGTGAAGCTCGACGGCGCGCGGAAGTACTGGGAGGGTGCCGACGACGAGGCCGCCTACATGAACGAGTGCTTCGGACCGGTGTCCTTCGCGGTCGCGGTCGACTCGGCGGGGGACGCGGTGGAGCTGCTGCGCCGGACCGTCCGGGAGAAGGGGGCGATGACCGTCGGGGCGTACACCACCGACGAGGTCGTCGAGGAGGCCGTGCAGGAGGCCTGTCTGGAGGAGTGCGCCCAGCTGTCCCTGAATCTGACGGGCGGCGTATACGTCAACCAGACGGCGGCGTTCTCGGACTTCCACGGGTCGGGGGGCAACCCGGCGGCGAACGCCGCGCTGTGCGACGGGGGCTTCGTGGCCAACCGGTTCCGGGTGGTGGAGGTCCGGCGTTAGGGCCCGATCCGCCGGACAGGCCCTACTGCCCCTGCGGGGCGCTCCAGTGGAACAGGGTCATGGCCACGCTCGTCGCCAGGTTGTAGCTGGAGACCTGGGGGCGCATCGGGAGCGACACCAAGTGATCGGCACGAGCGCGCAGGTCGGCGGAGAGGCCGCTGCGCTCGGAGCCGAACGCGAGCACGGCGTCGTCCGGGAGCTTCAGTCCCCGGATGTCCTCGCCGTCCGGGTCGAGGGCGAACACCGGCCCGGACGGCAGCTCGGCCACCGTCAGCCGCTCCACGGCGGTCGCGAAGTGCAGGCCCGCCCCGCCCCGCACCACCGTGGGGTGCCAGGGGTCGAGGGTGCCGGTGGTGACGACGCCGGTGGCGCCGAAGCCGGCCGCGAGGCGGATCACGGCACCGGCGTTCCCGAGGTTGCGCGGATGGTCGAGGACCACCACGGGGGCGGTGCGGGGCGTGCGGGCCAGCTCCCGCAGATTGGCCTCGCGGGAGGGACGTACCGCCAACGCGGCCACCGCGGTCGGGTGCGGACGCGGGACGAGGGAGCGGTACGTGGCCTCCGGGACCTCCACCAGGAGAGCGTCCAGGGTGTCCCGTATGTCCGGGGCCAGCTCGTCGGTGAGGGCGAGCGCCGCCTGCCGGTCGCCGGTGACCGCCACCAGGACCTCGGCGCGGAAGCGCACGGCGTGCTTGAGGGCGTGGAAGCCGTCGAGCAGGACGGAGGTGTCGGCGAGGCGGCGCCAGGCGCTCACGGGGTCCTTCATGCGGTGAAGCCTACGTGCGGGTCCTCGGCCGGCTCCGGGGTGCGCGGCTCCTGAGCGCGCTGGCCCGGCACCTTGCGGGCGCCGGGCGGGAACAGTCGTCCACGCGCGTGTGCCGCCCATCCGCCGAGGCGCCGCAGGAACGACGTCGGCAGGAACACCGAGTCGGCGGCGATCATCGCGAGCGAGAAGAACGGCAGCCCGAGGACCACGGCGATCACGGCGTGCTCGGTCATCATGGCGGCCAGCAGGACGTTCTTGACGCGCCGGTTGATCAGAGTGAAGGGGAAGGCGACCTGGACGGCGACCGTCCCGTAGGTCACCAGCATCACGATCGTGCCGTGTGAGGCCAGCAGGTCGGACAGCGCGGGCCAGGGGGAGAAGTAGTCCAGGTGGAGTGGGTAGTAGACGGCGGTGCCGTCCTGCCAGCGCGAGCCCTGGATCTTGTACCAGCCGGCGGTCGCGTAGATCAGACACGCCTCGGCCGTGATCACGAGCAGGGCCGCGTTGTGCACGGCGTTGGCGATGACATCGAGCAGGGTCCGAGGCTCAGCGGCGCGCGCCAGGCGGCCGACGGCCCACCACAGCGCCTGGACCGCCCACAGCCCCCAGAAGACCACCAGCCAGCCGGGGCTGAGCCGCCCCGCGCCGGTCGCCGCGGCCAGCAGCAGGCCGAGCGCCGCCCACAGGACGAGACCGACCCGGTCCTGGACCCCGGCCCGCGGGAGGTCCCCACGCGCGCGTGCCTCCCGCGCGAGCCGGGCCCGCCGGGCATCCAGCGACCACACCTGTCCACAGCGCGTGAACACCAGATAGATCGCCATCAGATGGATGACGTTGTCGCCGCCGTCCCCCATGAAGATGCTGCGGTTCTGCAGCGAGAGCACGCCGACCATGAAGAGCACGGACATCGTGCGGGTCCGCCAGCCCACCAGCAGCAGGAGAGCGGAGAGGACGGCCAGGGTGTAGACGATCTCGAACCACACCTGGCTGTCGGACCACATCAGGATCGTGAAGGCGTGGTTGTCCGCGACGAGCCGCTGGGCGAAGTCCCACTTCCACGGTCCGTCGGGGCCATACATCTCCTGGCGGTGCGGGAACTCGCGCAGCAGGAACAGCAGCCAGGTGGCGGCGAAGCCGATGCGGATCACGGCCGTCTGGTACGGGCCGAGGGCGGCGTCGGTGACCCGGGCGATACCGCGCGAGATCGACACTGCGATGCGGTTCATCGGGCGCTCGCCTCCTTCCGCGCGTCCGTCACGTCCTCCTCGGGAACGGTCCACCAGGGCAGCTCGCGAAGGACGGGCGTGTCGGACACCTGCTCCTCGCTCCATTTCGGGGGCGGCACGTTGGTGGTACGGGAACGGACCTGGACGCTTTCGACGACGGCGCCTTTGCCGTCGGCCCCCTCACGGTCGAGACGCAGCATGACGACCCGGCGCAGATAACGCTGGGAAAGGTCGCCGCGCAGGCCCACCGGGCGGTTCTGGTTGTCGTGCGTGCCGATGTAGAAGTCCCAGGCCCGGCGCAGTTCGTTCTGCTGGGTGTGGCTCGGCAGCAGATTGTCGTCGATCGCCGCGCCGTCCAGCGCGGACAGGTCGTACCAGCCGGTCTCGGTGATGCCACCGTCCGCGCCGCGGACCTGGGCACGGACCTGGACGTCGATGTTCTGCTGCAGCGGGTTGGGGGCGAAGAGCTTCCAGTTCTGCTCGAACTCCGGGTAGATCCAGTCGTCGATCGCCCGGCCGTGCTGCTTGGTGACCGTGTTCGAGGGCGCGACGTGCAGGAACACCATGCCGAGGTGCACACAGGCGACAACCGCGACGACCGCGAGGGCGAGGGCGGCGACAACCTGGGAGCGGAGGGGGAGAGACGCTATGCCGGTGGGGACTGGAACGGGGGCGGGGGGATCGGCGGCGGATGCCTGGGGGACGGGTTCCTGGTCCATGGAGGGGGTGCTGTCAGGGGTGGAACCGGCGGAGGCGGGGCCCTCGGGCAGGGAGCCGTCAGGGCCGTCCGGCAGGTGCCGGGCCTTCGAGCCCTCGTCGTACTCGTCCATTCCGCCCCGATTCCCGATCCCGGTCCGATTCCCGCCGCCGGGCCGCGCGGCGCCGTGGCACCCGCGCGCACCACACCGCGGCGTGCGCAGGGGAACGGTACTCAGGCCGGACCGCCAGGCACAGCCCCATTCGGCACAGTGCGCACAACAGCGACACAACAGCGACCCCGAGGTTATCCACAGCGGTGGACACCCTACGGCCGCAAGCCCCAGTACATGACGCGACAAACCGAACGATCGGTCTGTCGGGACGGTGGGGCTTCCGCGGTCGAACCGTTCCCTTCTTGTAGAACCTGTTCTATCTTGACGCTCCGTCAGATCCGGTGTCCGCCGGGTCGGTGGGTCGGTGCGTGGGAGGACAGGACCGTGGACTTCACCTTCACCGAGGAGCAGCAGGCGGCGGTCGAGGCGGCGAAGGCGGTGTTCGGCGGGGTCGCGCCGGACGGAGTGCCCAGTCCTGCGGTCACCGCGGGCGCCGTCGCCGACGACTTCGACCGGGCGCTGTGGGCGAGGCTCGCCGATGCGGATCTGTTGAGTCTGTTGCTCGCCGCGGAGTACGGCGGGGCCGGCCTCGACGCGATCGCGCTGTGCCTGGTGCTGCGCGAGGCGGCGAAGGTGCTGGCGCGCGTGCCGTTGCTGGAGAACAGTGCGGCGGCGGTGGCCGTACAGGCGTACGGCGGCGAGGAGCTGAAGGCGGAGCTGCTCGCGCGGGCGGGCCGGGGCGAGGTCGTGCTGACCGTCGCGGCGAACGGGCGGACCGGGCACGACCCGGCCGAACTCGCCGTGACCGCACGGCGGGACGGTGGCGCGTGGGTGCTGGACGGGGTGCAGACGGCGGTTCCGTGGGCGGAGAACGCCGACTTCACCGTCGTACCCGCGCACACGGGCGGCGGCCGGACGGTCCTCGCGCTGGTGCCCCGGGTCCACGAGGGGGTCGTCCGCGGTGAGCAGATCTCCACGACCGGCGAACGGCTCGGGGAGCTGCGTCTGGAGTCCGCGCGGATCACCGCCCGGGATGTCATCGAAGCGGACGGGGCGTGGGAGTGGCTGCGGGAGCTGTTGGCCACCGGAACATGCGCGCTGGCGCTCGGGCTCGGTGAGCGGGTGCTCGGGATGACGAGCGCGTACACGGGCAAGCGGGAGCAGTTCGGGTTCCCGGTCGCCACGTTCCAGGCCGTCGCCGTGCAGGCCGCCGACCGCTATATCGACCTGCGGGCGATGGAGGCGACGCTGTGGCAGGCCGCGTGGCGGATCAGTACGGGAGCGGGGGGTGCGCTTCCTGCCTCCGGGGACGTGGCCGTCGCCAAGATCTGGGCGTCGGAAGGGGTACGGCGGGTCGTGCAGACCGCGCAACATCTGCACGGGGGGTTCGGCGCCGACGTCGACTACCCGCTGCACCGGTACCACGCCTGGGCCAAGCAACTCGAACTGTCGCTCGGACCGGCGGCGGCACACGAGGAGGCACTGGGGGATCTGCTCGCGGCCCATCCCCTGGGCTGAACCCCCCACGCCCGCGGCGCGTCCTCGCCTCTCCGGGCATGGGCGAGCCCCGGGCAGCAGTGGGACGCCGCGCGGCGTGATGATCGCCGCTCGGCAAAGGCGGGCGCCGGCGTGAACCCCTGTACGAGTGGCTCCAGCGGGCGTGAACCCCTGCCGGCGGCTACAGCACGAAGCCGGGGGTGCCCTTGTCGTCCACGACCGGGCGGCCGGCGGCGGCCCAGACCTGCATGCCACCGTCGACGTTCACGGCGTCGATGCCCTGCTGGACCAGGTACATCGTGACCTGCGCCGAACGGCCCCCGGAGCGGCAGATCACATGGACCCTGCCGTCCTGCGGCGCCGCCTCGGTCAGCTCGCTGTAGCGTGCGACGAACTCACTGATGGGAATGTGCAGCGCCCCCGCGGCATGGCCCGCCTGCCACTCGTCGTCCTCCCGGACGTCCAGCAGGAAGTCTCCGTCCGCGAGATCCCCGACCTCGACCGTGGGCACACCAGATCCAAAACTCATGCCCCCGACGCTACCCGACCGCGCAGGCGGCCCGAAGCCCCACCGGACAGGCCCTAGCCGACCAGCCGGGCCAGCTCCTTCTCGCGCTCGTCGACCTGGGCCAGCAGCTGCTCGGCGATCTCTTCCAGGAGCCGGTCCGGGTCCTCCGGTGCCAGCTTGAGCATGGCGCCGATGGCGCTCTCCTCCAGCTCGCGGGCGACCAGGGCGAGCAGCTCCTTGCGCTGGGCGAGCCACTCGAGGCGGGCGTAGAGCTCCTCGCTGCGGCTCGGCTTCCACTCCTCGGGCACCGGGCCCGCCGCCCACTCCTCGGACAGCTCCCGCAGCAGGGCCTCGTCGCCACGGCTGTACGCGGCGTTGACCCGGGCGATGAACTCGTCGCGCCGCCTGCGCTCGTCGTCGTCCTGAGCCAGGTCAGGGTGGGCCTTGCGGACCAGCTCGCGGTAGAGCTGACGGGCCTCCTCGCTGGGACGCACGCGCTGCGGGGGGCGTACGGGCTGGTCCGTCAGCATCGCCACCGCCTCGGGGAACAGTCCCTCGGAGTCCATCCAGCCGTGGAAGAGCTCCTCGACCCCGGGCATCGGCATGACCCGCGCCCGCGCCTCGTCCGCCTTGCGTATGTCCTCCACGTCCCCGGTGCGCGCGGCGACCGCCTCGGCGATCTGCGCGTCCAGCTCGTCGAGGCGCGAGTACATCGGGCCGAGCTTCTGGTGGTGCAGGCGCGAGAAGTTCTCGACCTCGACGCGGAAGGTTTCCACGGCGATCTCGAACTCGATCAACGCCTGCTCGGCCGCCCGCACGGCCCGCTCGAGCCGCTCCTCGGGCCGCGCCTGCGCCTCGGGCGCCGCCTCCGGTGCGGACTCGTCGTGGGCATCCGCATCCCCGGTGCCCTGGGGCCGGGCATCCTCGGCCTGGGTACGGTCGGACTCGCTGTGCTCGGCTTCCGGGGTCGTCACCCGACCAGACTAGGCCACGGCCCCGTACGACTCGCGGCCTTCCCCCGGCCGGGGGAGCTCACACCCCGAGCTCCGCCGCCACCCGCCCTTCCCTGACCGCCGTGACCAGCTCCGCGTGGTCCGCCTCCGTACGGTCGGCGTAGGCCACGGCGAACGAGGCGATGGACTCGTCCAGCTCCTCGCTCTTCCCGCAGTACCCGGCGATGAGGCGGGGGTCGGCGGTGTGGGTGTGGGCGCGGGCGAGAAGGGCGCCGGTCATGCGGGCGTAGTCGTCGACCTGGTCGGCGGCGAGGGCGGCGGGGTCGACGCTGCCCTTGCGGTTGCGGAACTGGCGTACCTGGAAGGGGCGGCCTTCGACGGTGGTCCAGCCGAGCAGGATGTCGCTGACGACCTGCATGCGCTTCTGGCCGAGGACGACCCGGCGGCCCTCGTGCGGCACCTCCGGTATGGCGTGACCGGCCGTCGCCAGGTGCGGGAGCAGCGCCGAGGCGCGGGCCTCCTTCACCTGGAGGACCAGGGGTTCGCCGCGGTGGTCGAGGAGCAGCACGACGTAGGAGCGGGTGCCGACGCTGCCCGTGCCGACGACGCGGAAGGCGACGTCGTGCACCGCGTACCGCGCGAGGAGGGGGAGACGGTCCTCGGAGACGGTGGTCAGGTAGTGCTCCAGCGAGGCCGCGACCGCCGCCGCCTCCGCGTCGGGTACACGGCGCAGCACGGGGGGCGCGTCCACGAAGCGGTGGCTGCCGTCCTCCGTCGGCTGGGTCGACTTGGCCGCGAACCGTCCGCTGGTGTTGGCCCGTGCCTTCTCCATGACCCGCTCCAGTGTGCCGAGCAGGTCGTGGGCGTCGGCGTGGGAGACGAGTTCCTCGTCCGCGATGGCGTTCCACGCGTCCAGTACCGGGAGCTTCGCCAGCAGCCGCAGCGTGCGTCGGTAGGCACCGACCGCGTCTTGGGCGGCCTTGCGACAGGCGTCCTCGTCCGCGCCCGCTTCCCTGCCCGCGAGCACGAGCGAGGTGGCGAGGCGCTTGAGGTCCCACTCCCAGGGGCCGTGCGCCGTCTCGTCGAAGTCGTTCAGATCGATGACCAGGCCGCCGCGCGCGTCTCCGTACAGGCCGAAGTTGGCCGCGTGGGCGTCGCCGCAGATCTGGGCGGCGATGCCGGTCGTGGGGGTGCGCGCGAGGTCGTAGGCCATGAGGCCCGCCGAACCGCGCAGGAAGGCGAAGGGGGTGGCGGCCATCCTGCCGACCCGTATCGGAGTGAGCTCCGGGATCCGGCCGAGGTTGGACTCCTCGACGGCGGTCACCGCGTCCGGGCGGCCGGCGTCGAAGGTCAGCTCCGCGTGCGCGGCGCGCGGCACCCGTCGGCGCAGCGCCTTGCCCTCTTCCTTGGGTGCGGCCTGCACGGGCCGGCCCGCGAATCCGCGTACTCCGAAGACCCCGGAGATCCTGGACGCCTGTCGGCCCTGCTCGCTCTGGTGGTCCTGTTCGCCCTGATGGTCCTGCCCGCCCGGCCGGCTCCGCTGGTCCTGCTGCGCCTGATCCGCTGCACCAAGATCCGTCATACCGACTGCCTCCCCCGTCACGCACGAACATCAACTCGTGATGACCGTACCGCCGGTGGCTGAAACGCGTCAGACCCTGTGGACAACTCCCGGCCTGTGGAAAACCCGGCCCCTCCGAATCAGCCCCGGTTCAGGGTCACTTGCGGAGTTCGCCCGGGCACGGCGGGCCCCCCGGCAGGTGCTTCTCCGCCCAGGTTCCGAGTTCCACGAGCGCGGGCTGCAGTGCGGCGCCCGCCTCCGTCAGGCCGTAGACGACCCGCAGCGGAGGGCCCTCGTCGACCTCGCGGACGACCAGCCCCGCCGCGCCGAGTTCCGTGAGGCGGTCGGAGAGCATCCGTTCGCTGATGCCGGGGATCGCTCTGCGCAGGTCGGCGAAGTGCGCGGGGTGCGGCAGCAGCACGGCCACGACCAGGCCGGTCCAGCGCTTCCCGAGTAGTTGGAAGACGCGCGCCATGCCGTCGTCGACCCTCTGGCACGGCCCTGCGTCATGAGTCCCCGGCTCTGGCATGGGTCCAGGGTACTGTGTTCCCGTGAGGGGATGAAAAAAAGTAAGTAGCTGTGTTATCTCTAGTCCAGTACAAAAAGTTCGCCCCCTTCTCCTGGAGATTCCCCATGGCCACCCTCCTGCACGTCGACTCGTCCGTTTTCCCGGGCGCAGCCTCCGCCTCCCGCACGGTCACGGACGCGTTCCGCAAGGCCTGGGAGGAGCAGCACCCGCAGGGCACCGTGATCTACCGCGACCTCGCCGTGAACCCGGTCCCGCACATCACGGCCGACGCCCACACCGCCGGTTTCGCCCCCGCGGACGCGCACACCCCCGAGCAGGCCGCCGCCTTCGCCGAGCGCCTGACGTTCATAGAGGAGCTGGAGCAGGCGGACGCGATCCTGATCGGCGCGCCCATGTACAACTTCACGATCCCCTCGACCCTCAAGGCCTGGCTGGACCAGGTGATCCTCATCGGCCGTACCGCCATGAGCGAGGACTCGAAGGTCAAGGGCACCCCGGTCACGGTCGTCGCCAGCCGCGGCGGCTCCTACGCGCCGGGCACCCCGCGCGAGGGTTACGAGTACGTCCAGAACTACCTGGAGGCGATCCTGCGCGACACCCTCGCCCTGGACGTCCACGTCATCGTCCCGGAGCTCACGATGGCGCCGCACAACCCGGCGATGGCCGACCTCATCCCCCTTTACGAGGCCTCCCGCGCCAAGGCCGTCGACGAGGCGGTCACGAAGGCCAAGGAGTTCGCCGAGCGCTTCGCCGCGTAGCCCCTCCGGGGAAGGCCGGGCAAGCCCCGGCGCCCCCTGACGACGCACCATACGTACTGTCGTGATACGTACTGCCGTGTGGCCGTATGGGCCGCCGAATGCCCACTGCCGCGGGGGATGGATCGCAGCGGGCATCCGGCGGCGGTACCGGGGGTACAAGCGGGCCGAGCGAGCCGTGCGAGCTACTTGAACGCCGGGAGGCTGCGGCGCACCCAGCCGGAGAAGGGGGTGGCCGGGCGGCCCAGGACCTTCTCCACATCGGGGCTGACCCGCTGCTCGGCGGGGAGCGGGGCGCCGAGGATGTCCAGGGTGCCGGGGATGACGTCCTCGGGCATGAACTGGGCCATGTGGGTGTGGGCGGCCTCGCGGGTCAGTTCCACGAAGGTCACTTCCTCACCGATGGCCTCGGCGATCACCTCGGCCTGCGCACGCGGGCTGACCGCTTCGGGGCCGGTCACCTCGTACGTACGACCGGCATGCCCGTCCTCGCGCAGGACGACCGCGGCGACCGCGGCGATGTCCGCGGGGTCGACGACCGGCAGGGCCACGTCACCGAACGGGGCGAAGACCGTGCGGTCGGCACGGACCGACTCGGCCCAGGCGAAGGCGTTGGAGGCGAATCCACCCGCGTGCAGGATCGTGAAGTCAAGGCCCGAGCCGCGTACGGCCTCCTCGAACTCGCGCAGCCTGCCGTGCGAGGCGGAGTCGGGGCGGGTGGCGTTGATCTGCGAGGAGAGCAGGACGACCCGCTTGACGCCGGCGTCCCTGGCGGCGGCCAGCAGGTCGGTCGCGGCCTCGCCGTAACCGAGCAGTTCGCCGGCGAGCAGGATGAAGAAGGCGTCGGCGCCTTCGAGGACCGGCCGCATGCTCTCGGCGCTGCCGAGGTCGGCCTGGGCGTGGCGGACACCGTCCGTCGGAGAGGGCAGCGGGCGGCGCGAGACCGCCACGACCTGCTCCCCCGCCTCGGCGAGCGCCTCGATCAGCGGACGTCCGACATTTCCGGTGGCTCCAGTGACGACAATCATCAAAAACAACTCCCTAGTGCGTTAATCCGAACCAGTAATCAGCAGTCATTGGCTTCATCGGTGTGGGGCATGGCGTGGGGGATGGCGTGGGGACGGTGTGGGAAATCCGCCGGTCATCCGTGGTTGGCGGCCATGACAGGGACGCTAACATCCTCCGTATAGTAGGTACCTACAGGAAAGTGGCTATCCGAGCGGGTCTCTTCCTCGCGGCCGCCGTACACCGCGGTGAGCGAGCGGCCCAGCCGTACGAGCGACTCCCGCGCCTCCGGCGGATCGAGCACCTCGACGCGGCTGCCGAGACCGGCCAGTTGCGCGGCGAGCACCTCCACCGACGGACCGTCGGCCGTGAACTCGACCCGGCCGTCGATCTGGGCCTCGCCCGTCCGCAACCGCCCGCCCAGCAGTTGCCGCAGCACCGGCAGGGCGTCGCGGTCGGCCCGCGCCCGTACGGTCGCCGCGGTCAGCCGCTGCTCCACCTCGGCGGCCAGCTCCCGCCAGGCGGCGGCGAGGTCGAAACCCTCCGGGCGCCGCACCGGCTCACCGGTCCGGGTCGCGGAGGTGACCCTGCTGAGCCGGAAGGTGCGCAGTCCCTCCTCGGTCCCGGCGACGAGGTACCAGCGGCCGGCCTTCGAGACCAGGCCGAGCGGGTGCACCGTGCGCTCGCCGGGAGCCCGGTCGGGATGGGCGTAGCCGAGCCGGACCTGTTCGCCGTCGAGCACCGCCCGCTCCAGGGTGTGCTGGTGGGGGCCGCCGCCACCCGCCGTGCGCGACCAGTCGACACCGTCGATGAGGATGGCCTTGGCGGCCGCCTCGGCGTGCGGCCGCATGGGCGCGGGCACTGCCCGCATCAACTTCCGTAACGCGGCACGCAGTTCGGGCGAGGCCGACAAGGGGCCCGCGGCCAGGAACAACGCCCCGATCTCCCGCGAGGTGAAACCGGTCAGATCGGTGCGGGCGCCACCGACCAGGCTCCAGCCGCCGCCCCGGCCGCGCTGCGAGTAGACGGGGACACCGGCGGTGGTGAGGGCCTCCAGGTCCCGGCGCGCGGTGCGCTCCGACACCTCCAGTTCCTGGGCCACCTCGCGCACGGTCACCCGCCCGCGCGCCTGGAGCAGCAGCAGGGTCGCCACCAGACGGTCAGCCTTCACAGCAACCGGCCCCCTCCGAGATTTCGAGATCTGAGATCTGAGATTTTGAGATGCTTTGAGCCAATACATCTATTTTCAGCAAGATCTGATGAGGCTTCAGTAATAGGCCACAAGATGACCTGTTTGACGTCGACGATGAAGACATGACTCAAGACATGGCTGACAGCACCAATCCCCCCGCCAACCCGCCCACCGACCCCCGTGGCGGCCTGTTCAAGGCCGTCGAGCTCACCGGACGTACGCTCACCGCGCTGCGCCCCGAGCAGTACGACACCGTCACCCCGTGTCCCGACTACTCGGTCCGTGACATGGCCAACCACGTGGTGTCCGTGCTGCGCCGGGTCGCCGTCATGGGCGCGGGCGGCTCCTTCATGAGCGTTCCGCACTTCGCCCAGGACGTCGCCGACGGCGACTGGGCCAAGGCATGGGCGGAGGCGACGAAGGAGTTCGACGCGGTGTGGTCGGACCCGGCCGTACTGGGCCGCCAGATCGGCCTGCCCTGGGGCCCGGTGCCCGGGGTGGTCGCCTCGGTGATCTACACCAACGAGTTCGTGCTGCACGCCTGGGACCTGGCGAAGGCGACCGGTCAGAGCCCCGAGTGGGACCCGGAGATGCTCGCCGCGCCGCTGGCCAACATGCACCGGGCCGTGCCCGCGGAACCCCGCGGCGGCCAGGTGCCGTTCGGTCCGGTGGTGGAGGTGCACGAGGACGCTCCCGACATCGACAAACTGGTGGGCTGGTACGGACGTCGTCCCTGACGAGACGACGCGGCAGACGATCGAGCGGGCGGGCCGCCGGACATCGATCCGGCGGCCCTTCCACATGTCCGGGCTCATGAGACGTCCGGGTTCACGAAGCGTCAGGCTCCGATGCCCTGGGCGAACTTGAAGTAGCGGTACGGGTCGTACTTCGCCTTCACGACCTTCAGCCGCGCGTAGTTCTCGGCGTAGTACGACTGCCGCCAGTTCGGCAGCTCCGCGTCCATCCAGTTCTGGTACGTCTCGCCGTTGGACAGCGGGTCGATGGTGTCGAACCCGTGGTCGACCCAGCTCGTGGCGACGGCCTTGGTCTCGGCGGTGACCTGGGCCGGGTCGTTGATCAGGACCCGGTAGTTGACGGAGAAGAGCGAGTCACGGTGCACGTACGCCGTGTCGGTGCGGGCCGGGTCGTTGGCCGCGCCCCCGAAGAAGTGGAAGTCGAGGTACCGGGCCTGCCCGGCCTTGCGGTCGGCGTCGAAGGCCGTCACCACGTTCGCCCAGTCGCTCTGCGCGTAGGGCGCGCTGCCCAGCCGGGTCCGCTCCAGACCGAAGGCCGGCCGGGTGAGCACCCCGCTCGGCGACTTCCCGGCGCGCTGGCACTGGTCCTGGGTCAGAGTGCTGCAACCGAAGATCATCATCATGACCTGCTGGTACGTCATGACCGCGTCCTGGCGGGCCGTCACCGCGCCGGTCAGCGACAGCAGCCTCGCCGCCTCCGAGGCCAGTTCGGCCGGGGTGCCGCGGGAGGCGAGGAAGACGTTGAGCGCCGGTACGGTGCCGGGCGCCGCGTCGGCCTGGACGAGGTAGGCGCCGCCGCCGATGGTGCGGGGGGCGTCCACCAGCCACTGGCCCACGCCGTGCAGCACGTCGGCCGCGCGGTCGTACGGGAAGATCAGGTTGCTGATGGCCATCTGGTCGCCCTCGTGCGGGGTGACCGTGAAGCGGGTGACGACGCCGAAGTTGCCGCCACCGCCACCGCGGATCGCCCAGAAGAGGTCGGGGTGGCTGGTCGGCGAGGCGGTCACCACGCAGCCGTCGGCGAGGACCACCTCGGCCGAGGTGATCGCGTCGCAGGCCATGCCGGTCGGGCGGGTCAGGAAGCCGAAGCCGCCGCCCTGGAGGAAGCCGCCGGCCGACACGGTGGGGCAGCCGCCCTCGCTGACCACCAGGGCGTGCGGGGCGAGCGCGTTGAGTATCTCGACGTTCTTGGCGCCGGGGCCGATGTCGACGGTGCCGCTGCCGACGGTGATCGCGTTGAGCCGCGACACGTCGATGATCAGGCCGGGCGTGGTCGAGTAGCCGCCGAAGCTGTGGCCGCCGCTGCGGACCGCGGACGGCAGTGCGTTGTCCTGGGCGAAGCGCAGCGCGACGGAGACGTCGGAGGAGCTGACACAGTACGCGACGGCCTGCGGGTTGACCGAGTCGAACTGGCCGAGTTCCAGCTGCTTGGCCACGCCGTAGCCGGAGTCGGTGGGCAGCACCAGCTGTCCCTGGAGCTTGCCGGCGAGGGTGCTCCAGGGGGCGGAAGAGCCCGCGGAGACAGGGCTGTTGGGCAGGACGGCCAGACCGACGGCGGCCGTTCCCGCACCGATCAGTGCTCTACGAGTGATCACGGATGTCCCAAGGTTCTAGGAAACGGTGGATGTAGGTGGAAGTCAGTGGGGGGAGACGTAAGGAGGAGACGTAAGGAAGAGGAGCAAGGGGGCCGGCGCCGGGCCCACGGGGGGAAGGTGGGCCCGGCGCCGGATCCGGGGGGGGAAGTGGCTCTGTGAAGGCGGGCCCGGGAGGCGGGGCCTTCGAGGCCGCGCCTTCGAGGTGGGGCCTTCGAGATGGGGCCGCGGTCAGGACACCTTGCGGCCGCGCACCCCCTGCTTGACGACGCCGGCCAGCATCGAGCGGCCGAGGTCGCGCATCTCCTTGGGGCCGGAGGTGCTGGCCCACCACATGAACTTCATCATCGTGGGGGTGGTGGCCCGGAAGAACCGGAGGTCCTCGGGGCCCTTCCAGCCGAAGGGCGTGTTGACGGACTCGCAGTCGCGGATCGCCTCGAAGACGATGTCCGCGGCCTTGTCACCGTCGATCTCGCCCGCCTCGTACCGCTCGCAGGTCTCGGCGGTGGTGTCGAAGAGGACCTTGAAGGCGTGGCTGTCCGGCCACCACAGGCCGGTGTAGGGCGCCTTCTCCATCTCCTTGAAGTGCCGGTCGTCACCGTCGAGCTGGAAGTTCTGGCGCGCCATGATCTGACGCATGGTGGCCGGCGTGGTGAAGCAGGCCCACACCCGGAACACCGCGTTCCACAGCCGGAAGTGGCTGAAGGCGATGTACGAGCTGTTGACGATCTTGTCGTTGTACTCCAGGAGACCCTGCTCCAGGCGCTCCACGTACTCGAAGCGCTCCTCGGTGAAGTCGTTCTCGCGCAGGGCGTCCAGGATCCGGTAGGCGAGGGCGTCGACGACCTCGAAGGTGTTGGACAGACCGCGCGAGTACAGCGGGTCGATGAAACCGGCCGCGTGCGACATCAGGCACCAGCGGGCCCCGATGGTGCGCTTGGAGGAGTACTGGAGGCGGTCGGTGGAGACCCACTCGCGGATCCGCTTGGCGCCCTCGAACTGCCGCTTCACCGCCGGGTACATGTCGAGGTAGTGGTTGAACTCCTGGTCCGGAGTCATGTCCTTCGGCTTGGGGTACAGCCGCTCGTCGAAGGTCAGGCCGACGCTGCAGGCCGGGTTCTTGGAGTCCTTGTAGTTGTCGAACGGGATGATCCAGAACCAGCCCCGCTCGATGAGGTGGTGCAGGGTGCCGCCGTGGAAGGGCGACTCGGCGGGCGGGCGCAGCGCCTCCGGGTAGTTGCACACGTCGTCGTACGGCTTGATGCCGACGTAGTGCGTGAACAGTGAGCGTGCGTGGTGCTTGTGCCGGGGCGGGTTCTCGCGCAGGTCGAACTTCTGCGCGAGCGGGGAGCGGAAACCGCTCGCGTCGATCAGGTACTTGGCCCGGAAGACCTCGCCGTTCCTGCCGGTGATGGTGACGCCGTCGTCGTCGACGTCGAGGTCGGTGGCGAACCAGTTCTGGCGGAGCGTGCAGCCGTACTTGGCGGCGACGTTCAGGTAGTGCGAGTCCGTGTCCTGGCGGAAGAGGTGCACCGCCTCGGTGAGCATCTTCGGGATGACGAACATCGTCGCCTCGTGCGGGTCCGGCTCGCGGTTCGGCCGGTGCGTGACGAAGCCGAAGCTCTGCTTGCGGCCGTGCGTCGGACCGATGTGCTCGGTCACCGCCTTCACGTCCAGCATGTGCTTGATCTCGGGGACGTCGTAGCGCACGGCCAGAATGTGCAGCCACTCGACGAGCTGCGGGTTCTGGGACTCGCCGACGGCGAACCGGGGGTGCTGACCGGCGTCGATGAGCACCACGTTCGCGCCCTGACGGGCCAGGATCGCTCCCATGATCGAGCCCGCGAGGCCCGACCCCAGGATGGCGACGTCGCATTCGGTCCACTCGGCGGCCTTGTCGGCCTTCTTCGCTTCCTCAGCCTTGGTGGGCAAGACCGCACTCCTCTTTCTCGTTTCACGGACGGGTCGGATGGGTGGCGCGCGTCCTACTGGGGGGATTCGGATCAACAGGTCGGGGCGACCGGGGGGTTCAGGCGGCGGTGCCGGGCTCGCCGAACCACTGGGCGAGCGCGTCGGTCAGGCCGTCCGTGGAACCGTCGGCGCCGACCCAGGCGATGTAGCCGTCGGGGCGTACGAGGAGGTCGGCGGCCGGGGCCGCGGCGTCGGGCCGGGTGGCGGTGACGACGTCGACACGGTCGGACCAGGCGGCCACGGCCTCGCGCAGCGCCGCGTTGTCGTGCAGGTCGAGGAGGACCGGGCGGCCCTGGTGCAGCAGCTCGTACGTGGTGGTCTTCTCGTCGCCGACCAGCAGTTCCTGGTCGGGAAGCCGGCGGCCGAGCAGCGGGTGGCCGCCCTCGACGGCGCCGTAGGTGATGTCCAGGCCGGTGACCAGGCCGACGAGGTGACGTCGTACGTCCTCGATCTGGACCAGTTCGGCGAACAGGTCGCGCAGCGGCTGAGCCTCGGGACCGCCGAGGTAGAGGGTGCGCTGGACCAGGGTGTTGTAGACGATGCGGGCGCCGACCGGGTGGCGCTCGGAGTGGTAGGTGTCGAGCAGGCCCTCCGGGGCGTGCCCCTTGACGGCGGCGGCGAGCTTCCAGCCGAGGTTGACCACGTCGCCGACTCCCGCGCTGATGCCCTGGGCGCCGATCGGCAGGTGGATGTGGGCGGCGTCGCCCGCGAGGAAGACCCGGCCCTTGCGGTACTCGGCCGCGTGCCGGCTGGCGTCGGTGAAGTAGCTGGTCCACAGCTGCTTGGCACCGCTGATGTCCTCGCCGGTCACCCGCTGGAAGGCGGCGGCCACCTCCTCGAAGGTGGGCGGCTCCTGGGTGGGGCGGACACCGGCGCCGCGCTCGAAGACCACCACGCGGGTGGCGCCCGGGCCGAGCGGCAGGACCACGACCATGCCGGCCTCGCCGACCTCACCGGTGGGGCGCAGCCGCAGCTGGACTCCGGCGACGTCCGCCATCTTCATCTCGATGGTGGCGCTGACGCCGGGGAAGTCGATCCCGGCCAGGTGGCGGACGGTGGAGCGGGCGCCGTCACAGCCGACGACGTACGCGGCGCGCAGCGTCTCGACGCCCTCCGGGCCCGCGACCTCGACCTGGACCCCGTTCTCGTCCTGCGTCAGGCCGATGACCTCATGGCCCCGGCGGACGTCGGCGCCCAGACCCACGGCCCACTTGTTGATGATGGCCTCGGTGCGCGACTGCGGAACACCGCGGACACCGAAATTGCCGCCCTCGACAATGCGGTAGTCGATGGGGAGTCCACCGAAATGGCCGCCGGGTATGGTCTCCAGCGGACCGAAATCCTCGAGAAGTCCACGCTGGCCGAATTCCTCGATCGTACGGGCGGAGAATCCCAGCGCACGGGACTGCTGCATCGGCTGTTCCAGCCGGTCGAGCACGATGACCGAGAGACCCGAGAGGCGCAGTTCTCCCGCGAGCATGAGGCCCGAGGGTCCCGCTCCGGCAACGATCACATCGGCATTGAAGGCGTCCATATTCCCTCTCCCGCTGGCGTTTTCTCCAGTATTCCGAGGGCTCCCGGGAAGCTGAATGGCCGTCGATACAGAACTCTGACAAGTTCTGACAAGTTCGTCAGAGGCCTTGCAGCTACTGGGGGGTACGGGGGGCCAACTACAGGCGGAGCATGCGAGAGGGTGCCGGAAGTGTCTTCCGGCACCCTCTCGCCCCGTATGTGCCCCGGGAGTTCGGTACAGCCCGTTCAGTACAGGCCCATCACGCGGTCGACCGCGATCTCGATGACCGCGAGGCCCGGGGGCTGCGGCGGCTGGGACCAGTACCGCTTGGCGTAGCGGCGCATCCCCTCCACCACCCGGGGCGGGTCGGTGGAGACGGTGGCCGGGCCCTCCAGGGTGATCCAGCGGGGGCCGACCAGCTGGCACACGGCGGCCCGGCCACCGGCCCTGGCTAACAGGTTGCGGGACTTGCGGCGGTGCACCGTGGTCATCACCCGGGCCAGGCCCGCCTCACCGTCCCAGGTGAACCGTACGGGCGCGACGTGCGGCGTGCCGTCCGGGCGAAGGGTGGTGAGGGTGCACAGGGCGTTCTCGGCGAGGAACTCCTCCGCCGCGGCGGACAGGGGCAGGGGCTTGGACATGGCCGGGTCCGTTCTTCCGTCGTCCGACTTCGGTCTCTGGTCTTCCGTCAGGCGTGCGCGGGGACGGCCGCGGACTGCTCGGAGGACTTGGTGAACGGCAGCAGCACCAGGGTCACCACGAAGGCGGCGGCGGCGAAGCAGGCGCCCACGAGGAACGCGTCGTGGAAGACGGTCGTACGGGCCTCCTGGACCAGGGCGGGAACACCGTGGGCCTTGGCCGTCAGCTCGTCGACCCGGCGGAAGGCGTAGGTCGCCGCGACCGCGAGGCCGAGCGCGCCGCCGACTTCCTGGGCGGTGTTGATGAGACCGGCGGCCAGACCCGACTCGCGCTCCTCGATCCCCGCGAACGCGGAGACCTGCAGCGGGACGAAGGACATTCCGAGGCCGAGGCCCATCAGGACGAAGGCGGGCAGCACGTCCGTCAGGTAGGAGGCGTCGGACGGGGCACGCCACAGCAGCATCATGCCGGTCGCGGCGAGCGCGAGGCCGACCAGCAGGACGGGCTTGGCGGCGACCTTGGTGACGACCTGGGAGGCGACGCCGGCGCCGACGGCGGTGAGCACCGCGAGCGGCACGTACGCGAAGCCGGTCTTGACGGCGGAGTAGTCCAGGACCTGCTGCATGAAGAGGCTCGCGAAGAAGAACAGGGTGACGCAGGTGCCGAGCAGCAGGATGGCGATGCCGTTGGCGGCGCGCAGCGAGGGGCGGCGGAAGATGCCGAGCGGCATCAGCGGCTCCTTGGCGCGGCGCTCGATGACGATGAAGGAGACGAGCAGGATCGCGGAGAGGATGAACCCGCCGATGACCCGGCCGGTCGGGACATTGGAGTCGGAGACGGTCTGGCCGAGGGTGAAGATCAGCAGGACCAGGCCGGCGGTGAGGGTGACCGCACCGGCGACGTCGAAGGACTTGCTGCGCTGGGCGGAGCGGCTCTCGCCGACGACCATCGGGGCGACCAGGGCGCCGATGACGCCGATCGGAACGTTGATGAAGAAGATCCAGCGCCAGCCGGGCCCGTCGGTGAGCAGACCGCCGAGGGTGACGCCGGCGACGGCGGCGAGACCGCTGAGCGCGCCCCAGGCACCGAGCGCCTTGTTGCGGGCCGGTCCCTCTTCGAAGTTGTTGGTCAGCAGGCTGAGCGCGGCGGTGGCGATGAACGCGGCCCCCAGGCCCTGGGCACCGCGGGCGCCGATCAGCATCGCGGCGTTCTGCGAGACCCCGGCGAGCAGCGAGGAACCGGCGAACAGGAGCAGGCCGGTCTGCAGCATCCGGCGGCGGCCGAGGGTGTCGGCGAGCCGGCCGGTCAGCAGCAGGAAGCCGCCGAGGAGCATGCCGTAGGTGGTGACCACGTACTGGAGAGCGGTGGTGGAGATGTTGAGCTCGTCCTCGATGGTCGGCAGGGCGACGTTCACGATCGACACGTCGAGGAAGGTCATGAAGCCGGCCAGGCAGAGGAAGGCCAGGATGAGGCCGGGGCGGCGAGCCGGCCCGGACTCGCCCGCCGCCTTGGCGGGGCTGTGGGTGGACTCTTGGATGGACATGTCACTCCCTAGGAGCATGAGGATTCTCGGACGGGGACGTACAGGGAGGTACTGGCTTTGCTGGCTTCTTGGAAGCTAGCATCCTGGGTAAAGTAGGTACCTAGAGGAAAGTGACTTCCCGGAAGGTGATGGTCGGTATGACGAGCACGACGCCCACGAGCGACACCCGGTCCGCAAAGGGCGGTACGCCCTCCGTGGCCGGCCCCGAAGCCGCGCACGCGGCCGGCGTCGGCTCCCCGCAGAGGTGCCCGATCGCCCCGGTCCTCGACATCGTGTTCAGCCGTTGGACCACGCCGATCCTGTGGACGCTCAACGCGTTCGGCACCCAGCGCTTCGTGGAGCTGCACCGCAACATCGGCACCATCACGCCGAAGGTGCTGACGCAGCGGCTGCGTCAGCTGGAGCGCGACGGACTGGTGATCCGCACGTACTACCCGGAGGTGCCGCCCCGGGTGGAGTACGAGATCAGCGACCTGGGACGGACCCTGGCCCCGCTGTTCGCCTCGCTCTTCGACTGGTCGACCGACCATCTGCCGCTGGTGGAGCAGGCGCGGCAGCAGTTCGACGAGGCGGAGGAGCAGGGTCCGAGCCGCCACCACTGAGCCGGGTGGATCCACTAGCTCCATGCCGGTGTCCGCATGGAGCCCTGGAAGAAGATCAGCGGGTCCTCCTGTTCGGCCTCGGAGGGCGCGCGCAGACCGACGACCTCGCCCAGCAGGATGGTGTGGTCACCGCCGTCGTACTCGGTGACCAGCCGGCACTCCAGATGCGCGAGCGCCTCGCTGAGCACCGGCAGGTCGAGGACGGACCTGTGGTGCGGCACCTCCTCGATCCGGGCGGTCCGCCGACCGGCGAACGCCCAGGCCACGGGCTCCTGCCGCTGCGTCAGGAAGTTCACGACGAAGCCGCCGGACTCCTGGACCACGGGAAGCAGCCGGGAGTCGTCGTGCAGGCAGATGAGCACCAGCGCCGGGTCCAGGGAGACCGAGGTGAAGGAGTTCACCGTGGCGCCCGTGGCGTTGTCGCCGCTGCCCGAGGTGATGACCGTGACACCGGTGGCGAAGTGTCCGCACACGGTGCGCAGCGCGCGGCCGTCGACCGGACCGAGCTGCTCGGGGATGGCTTGCGAAACGGGGATCACGACAGCCCTCTCGTTCTCGGATACGGGGTTACGGAGTTACGCGGTTACGGAGTTAGGGGGTACCGGGTCGGGGTTCGGGGGTACCGGGTTCGGGGTTACGGGGGGTGCCTGGGGCGTTCCTGATCAGGCGGCGCGCGAAGCCGGCGCCTCGGACGGCTCGGACGGCTCGGGCACGACGGCCGGCACCGGGCGGCGCCTGGACAGCAGCGGACCCGCCATCGCCGTCGTGACGAGCGCCATGATCACGAGCATCGTGAACATGCGGGTGTCGAGCACGCCCAGGCTGACGGCGGCGTTGAGGATGATGAGTTCGGTCAGACCCCGGGTGTTCATCAGCAGCCCCAGGTCCTTCGACTCACGCCAGGAGAACCCGGCCAGCCGCGCCGGAAGGATGGCGCCGACCAGCTTGCCGGTGCAGGCCACGACGATGATCGCGACGAGCGCGACGACGTCACCGGCGGTGAGCGAACCGAGGTCCACGCCGAGCCCGGTGACGATGAAGAAGACCGGGAGCAGCACGACGCTGACGTGGTCCATGGGCTTGCGCAGATGCTCCGCGAGAACCATGGCGGGCTCACGGGGCATCACGAACCCGAACAGGAAGGCCCCGAAGATGGCGTGGATGCCGATCCAGGTGGTCAGCCAGGCTGAGGTCAGGGCGCCCGCGCACAGCACCGCGAGCAGCGCCGACCAGCGCTCGGTGGCCGCCCAGCGCCACACCAGCCGGGCCACCAGCGGCCGTACGACCAGCAGCATCCCGGCCACGTAGAGCGCGCTGTAGAGGCCGATGCGGGCGAGGTCGGAGTAGTTCCCGTTCGCCGTGACCAGGGCCGAGACATAGGCCAGCAGGCACCAGGCGAGCAGGTCGTCGATGGCGGCGCTGGCCAGCGAGAGCGAACCGGCCCGGGTGTCCAGGAGCTTGTTCTCGGTGAGGATCCGCGCCAGCACGGGGAAGGCGGTCACCGACATCGCGGTGCCGATGAAGGTGGCGAACGCGACGAAGGAGATGTGGTGTCCGGCCACCGTGGAGTGCTCGTGGTAAAGGAAGGGGGCCAGCGCCACACCCAGGCCGAAAGCCATCGCGATCGACGAGAGCGAGACGCCCGCGGCGAGCCGGGCGTGCGGCCTGATCAGGCGCTTCTCGAACTCCCAGCCGACCACGAACATGAACAGGATCAGACCGACCTGGGAGACCGCGGACAGCAACGGCCTTACGTCGGCGGGGAAGAGGCGCTCGGTGAGGTTCCCCGGCAGCAGGCCGAGGACGCTCGGGCCGAGCAGGATGCCCGCGGTGATCTCGCCGACCACCATCGGCTGACGCAGCTTCTGCGCGAGCCGGCCGAGTGCGGCGCCGGCCACGAGCACCACGCCGATGTCGGCAAGCATGATCGCGAGTTTCATGTCCTGGGGACTGGCCGCCGCCAGCGTCGTCATTGGGGCTCCCGGGGTCGGGGCGGGGTGCCGCGGGTCCACAGCACGCGGAAGGTCAGGGAGGAGAGCCGCCAGCCCTCCGCGGCGCGGCGGGCTTCGCCGGTCGCGAGGGTGCCGACCTGGAACAGGGGCTCGTCCGCCGCACCGGGGTGGTGCGCATGCGTCGAGACGAGGTTGGCGCGCAGCACGGCCCGCTCACCGGCGTCGTCGAGGTCGACGACCGCGGGCGAACCGAGGTGCTGGGTGGCGGCGAAGGCCGCCAGCGCGTCACGGTGGTAGCCGGCGAGTCCGTCGAGGCCCTCGTGCCGGCTCATGGGGAACTCGACCAGGGCGTCCTTCGTGAAGAGCCCCCGCGCCCACGCGTCGTCGAGTTCGTCGTCGTCGAGACCGATGAGGTACCGGTCAAGGAGAGTGGATATCTCTAATACTTCCGGGCCTGGCTGCATTACCCGAGCATGGCGCCCGCGCCAATCGGCAACCAAGGCCGCTTTTCACAGCCCTGACGAAGTTGAGAAAGATCTGACACCGCACTCAAACAATTGACAAAAGCGCCGCCAATCCTGAAGTGCCGACCCTTTCACATGGGCAGATCTTCTTGCCATGCTGCATTCGTAGCTCCATTCGTAGCTCTACCCGCACCTTCATTCGCACTCCCATTTCCTCGAACGGAAGAGACGAGAGAATGCCGAAGATCGCAGCCGATGGTCAGCACCTGACCGTTCTCAACCTGTTCTCGACCGACGCCGCCGAGAAGCAGGTCAAGCTGCTCGCCGCGATGCGCCAGATCGTCGACACGGCGGCCTACGAGGGCTGGATATCCAGCACGGTCCACGCCGGGCAGGACAAGCCGGGAACGGCCAACTTCATCCAGTGGCGCAGCACCGAGGACCTGGAGAGCCGTTACGCCGGTGAGGAGTTCAAGCACCGCACCCTCCCGCTCTTCGGTGAGATCACCACCTCGATCCGTCTGCTCCAGAACGAGATCGCCTTCACGCAGCAGAAGCCGGAACTGGGCGGCGTGACCGAGATCTCCCCGTCCCGCGACGACTACACGGCCATCGAGCTGTTCGGCGTGCTGCCGGAGAACCAGGAGGACCTGATCGACGCCCTGGGCGAGTCCCAGACGTGGCTGGTCGACGTCCCCGGCTACCGCACCCACACGGTGCTGCGCGGCCTGCGTGCCCGTGGCATCGAGGGCAAGTTCGTCGTCGTCTACTCCCAGTGGGACAGCAAGGAGGCGTACGACGCCTTCCGCTCCGTGCCCCAGGGCGAGCGCTCCCCGGAGCGCCAGAAGGTCGACGCCCGCGTCGCCGCGCTCCAGACCTGGCAGGACGAGAACACCTACCAGGTCGTCCACACCCGCTCCGCGGGCGAGTGAGCCACCCGGTGGCGGGCCGACCGGTCGGGCGGCGGCCGGCCCGTCACCGGGTCTGCACGTTGTTTCACGTGAAACACCCTCAGCAGAGGCACGCCCGACAGAAGCACGTTTGACAGATCGCGCACGGACGCGGACGCACGGGCGCGTTCCCATCCCCACTGGCTGGCCGCTGCCGGGAATCCCCCACCCGGCAGCGGCTTTTCTGTCCGTCACGTTCCCGTTCCCGTCCCGCCCCCCGCGCGCCACACCAGGACGAGGAGACAGCACGCATGGAACACCCGGGCATGCGCCAAGTCGCGCACGAGATCACCATCGCGGTCCCGGCGGACACCGTCCACCGGCTGATCGCCGAGGTGGGGAACTGGCCGCGGATCTTCCCCTCGGTCATCCACGTCGAGTACGAGGAGGCTCCCGAGGGCGAGGAGCGGCTGACGATCTGGGAGAGCGCACCGACCGCGGCGGGCGAACCTCGCTGCCGTCCGCTGCGCCGGATCGTCGAACCCGCCAAGCTGCGGGTCAACTTCCAGCACCTGGTCACCACGGCCCCCGTCGCCGGCCTCGGCGGCGCCTGGCTGGTCGAACCGCTCGGAGAGAACGCGTCCCGAGTACGGCTGCTGCACGAGTTCCGGGCCGCCGACGACGACCCCGGGGCCCTGGACCGGATCGGCGCCGAGATCGACCGCAGCGCCGTCGCGGAACTCGCGGCGCTGAAGGAGAACGCGGAACGCGAATACGCCGACGCCGAGTTGACGTTCTCGTTCGAGGACACCGTCCACGTCGACGGGTCCGCCAAGGACGTGTTCGCCTTCATCAACGAGGCGAACCTGTGGTCGGAGCGTCTGCCGCACGTCGCCACGGTCCGTCTGGAAGAGGACACGGTGGGGCTCCAGACCCTGGAGATGGACACCCGGGCCAAGGACGGCTCCGTCCACACCACCAAGTCCTACCGGGTGACCTTCCCCCACCAGCACATCGCGTACAAGCAGGTCACCCTGCCCGCCCTGATGACCCTGCACACCGGTCACTGGACCTTCCAGGACACCGACCAGGGCGTCGCGGCAACCTCCCAGCACACGGTCACCCTCAACACGGACAACATCGAGAGCATCCTCGGCTGCGGGGCCACCGTCGCCGACGCCCGCGAGTACGTCCACACCGCCCTGTCCACCAACAGCCGGGCCACCCTCACCCACGCCAAGGCTCACGCGGAGGACCGCCGTTGACCCCGACGGTGCGCCGGCTCGCCGTAGCGCGAGGGGAGTTGGACGTGTGGCTGCTGCCGCCGCCCGACTCGCCGCGTGACGTCCCGTACGACGAGCTCGTCGCGTACGAGAGAGGTCGGGCCGACTCCTATCGGCGACCCGACGACCGCCAGATGTACGCCGCGGCGCACGTGGGACTGCGCCGGGTCCTCGCCGGTTACACCGGCATCGAACCGAGCCGGCTCAACCTCGCCGGCGAGCGGTACAAAGGCAACGGTGAACGCCACGGCCGGCCCGTGGTGCTCGGCGTGCCCGGCGGCGCCCCCCAGTTCTCGCTCTCGCACAGCCACGGCCTGGCGATCGTGGTGGTGGCCGAGTCACGGGTGGGCGCCGACGTCCAGCGGCTGCCGTCGCCCCAGACCGCCGAGGCGTGTCTGCCGGCGCTGCATCCGGCCGAGCGGGAGGAGCTCGGGAAGATTCCCGAGCACGAACGGACCATGGCCTTCGGCCGCCTGTGGACACGGAAGGAGGCGTATCTGAAGGGGCTGGGCACCGGGCTGACCCGGGGAGCCGACCTCGACTACCTGGGTGAGGCCGGGCTGGCCGAGCGGCCGACGGGTTGGGTGGTGGGCAACCTGCCCCTGTGTTCCACCCACATCGCGGCGGTGGCGCTGGCCGGGGCGGGAGATCGGCCCGTCGCCATTCGCGCCGTGCCCACCGCCTATCTGTACGCCCCGGACGCGGTGGAGCGTCTTGTGGAGATGGAACCGGGGTTGCGTTCCATGCTGCGGGATCCCGCGCAGCACGGGGATCTGGAGCGCTGAGGAAATGGGGGGACTGCGGATCGGCCTCAGGGCGCGGGGTGTCCTGGGCTGGTCGCGCAGTTCCCCGCGCCCCTGAAGGGGCACGACCAAGGGGCCGGAGAGTTCCTGTGAACTCTCCGGCCCCTTCGCCCTGTTCCACCCCGGGGGGATCAGGCCGCCGCCCGCCAGGTGCGGGGGCCGTCGAAGCCGGTGACGCGTTCGGGGCGGCGCCACAGGGCGACGACCTGGTGCTTGCGGGCCGTGTCGTCGGGTGCGACGCCGGGGCCCGCCGTGACGGCCATCAGTACCGCGGTCAGCGCGGCCAGCTCCTCCGGGGAGGGGCAGCCGCGCTCGATCCGGAAAAGCGGACCGGCCGCGGGTTCGAGGACGGGATCGGGGGCGGGATCGGGAACGGGGACAAGGGCGGGGCGCTGGATGCTCATGGTTTCCTCCCTGCTCACTGAGGCGGGTTGCCGTGCTTGCGGCGCGGCAGCTCGGCGTGCTTGGCCGCGAGCATGGCGAGCGAACGGGCCAGGACCGCCCGGGTCTCGCGCGGGTCGATGACGTCGTCGACCAGCCCGCGTTCGGCGGCGTAGTAAGGGTGGACCAGCTCCTCCTTGTACTGGTCGATTTTCTCTTGACGCATCGCGTCGGGATCGTCCGCGGCCGCGATCTCCCGCCGGAAGACCACGTTGGCGGCCCCCTCGGCCCCCATGACCGCGATCTCGTTGGTCGGCCAGGCCAGCGCGATGTCGGCGCCGATGGAGCGGGAGTCCATCACGATGTACGCGCCGCCGTACGCCTTGCGCAGCACCACCGAGACCCGCGGCACGGTCGCGTTGCAGTACGCGTACAACAGCTTGGCGCCGCGCCGGATGATGCCCTCGTGCTCCTGGTCCACGCCCGGCAGGAAGCCGGGCACGTCGACCAGCGTGACCAGCGGGATGTTGAAGGAGTCGCAGAACTGCACGAACCGCGCGGCCTTCTCGCTCGCCTTGATGTCCAGGACACCCGCCATGGCGGCCGGCTGGTTGGCGACGATGCCGACGGTGTGGCCGTCGATCCGGGCCAGGGCGCAGACGATGTTCGGCGCCCAGCCCGCGTGCACCTCCACGTAGTCGCCGTCGTCGACGAGTTCCTCGACGACCCCGCGCATGTCGTACGAGCGGTTGCCGTCGTGCGGCACCAGGTCGAGCAGCACGTCCCCGGACCGGTCGCCCGGGTCACCGCTGACGTGCCGGGGCGGCAGCTCGCGGTTGTTGGACGGCAGCAGCGACAGCAGATAGCGCACCTCGGCGAGGCAGCTCTCCTCGTCGTCGTGGACGAAGTGCGCCACTCCGGAGACAGCGCCGTGCACGTCCGCGCCGCCGAGCCCGTTCTGGCTGATCTCCTCGCCGGTGACCGCGCGGACCACGTCGGGCCCGGTGATGAACATCTGCGAGATGTCCCGGACGGCGAAGATGAAGTCGGTCAGGGCGGGCGAGTACGCCGCGCCGCCCGCGCACGGGCCGAGCATCACGCTGATCTGCGGGATGACACCGGAGGCCCGGGTGTTGCGCTGGAAGATGCCGCCGTACCCGGCGAGCGCGGAGACACCCTCCTGAATGCGGGCGCCCGCACCGTCGTTGAGGGACACCAGCGGCGCCCCGGCGGCGATGGCCATGTCCATGATTTTGTGGATCTTGCAGGCGTGGGCCTCGCCCAGCGCGCCGCCGAAGACACGGAAGTCATGGGCGTAGACGAAGACCGTACGGCCCTCGACCGTGCCCCAGCCGGTGATCACACCGTCGCCGTAGGGCTTCTTCGCCTCCAGACCGAAGCCGGTCGCCCGGTGCCGGCGCAGCGGTTCGACCTCCTGGAAACTGCCCTTGTCCAGCAGTAGTTCGATGCGCTCGTGAGCGGTCAGCTTGCCCTTGGCGTGCTGTCGTTCGGTCGCCTTCGGGTCCTGCCCGGCACGGGCGATGTCCTTGCGTTCGGCCAGCTCCATCAGCCGGCCGCCCAGTTCGATGGGTATCGCGGGCTCCATGTACGGATCTCCCATTCAAGTGGATCAAGAGGAAAGACGGTTCGGTCAGCGGGCGAGCAACGCGGTCAGCTCGCCGACGGTGCTCTCCCGCAGCACCTCGGCGGGCACCTCGGCGTCGAGGGCGCGCCGGATCCGGCGCCCCAGGTGCAGGGCGTCGAGCGTGTCCAGGCCCTGGCCGCGCAGCGGCAGACCGGGCGAGAGCCGGTGCCCCGGCGGGACCGCGAGCAGGTGGTGCAGTTCGAGGCGCAGACAGTGGCCGATGGTGCGGGCACGCGCGTCGGGGGTCATGGCGCGCAGCTGGACCGGATCCGGGAGCCGGTCGAGCCAACTGCACGGGGTGTTGTCACTCAGGGGACTCATGGGGCTGCCTTTCAGGGAGAGGGCCGGGCCCGAGGAGTGCCGGTTCCGGCCGGTGGCTGGGAGGGAATCGACGTGTCCGCCCCGCGAGCAGCACCGCGAGCGCCGCCGCCGACGAGGCGAGCCCTCCCACGTACAGGCCGGAGCGCGCACCGTGACGGACGGTGAGCCAGCCCACGAGGAGGGCGCCGAGTGGGGTGAGTCCTTGCAGGATGAGCGTGTAGAGCGCCATCACCCGGCCGCGGTAGGCGGCGTCGCTGCCCAACTGGATGCGGTGGTTGGCGGCCTGGGCGAAGTAGAGGGTGGCGAAGCCGGTCGGAAACAGCAGCACGGCCGCCCACACGTAGGTGGGCGACCAGCCTGCCGCCGTCTCGAGGAGCCCGAAGGCCAGTGCGGAGGCGGTGACGGTCAGGGCGGCCGGGCGGGCGCTGCGCGCGGTGGTGGCGAACGCGGCGAGCAGCGAACCGGCGGCGAACGCCGTGGTCAGCAGTCCGAACGCGGTCGCACCCGAGTGGAAGACGGTCTTGGCGAGCAGCGGCAGGGTGAGCTGGAAGTTGAAGCCGAACAGGCCGACCACGGCGACCAGCGCCAGCGGCACGAACAGGTCGGGGCGCCCGCGCACGTACCGCAGCCCGTCGACCACCTTGACTCCGCGATCCGGCGGAGCCGTGCGCAGGAGTTCCCCCGGGCGCATCAGCCGCAGCCCGGTCACCGTGGCGAGATAGCTGGCCGCGTTGAGCAGCATGGCCGTCCCCGCGCCGACCTCGCTGATCAGCAGTCCGGCGAGGGCGGGACCCACCACGCGGGCGGTGTTGAAGTAGGCGGCGCTGAGCGCAGAGGCGTTGGGCAGCAGCTCGGGGCCGACCATCTCGCTGACGAACGCCATCCGGGTGGGCACCTCGACCGCGTTGACGGTGCCGAGGCCCAGCGCGAACAGATACAGCTGCCACAGCTGGGCGGAGCCCGCCAGGACGAGCACGGCGAGTGCCAGCGCGAGGGCGCCGGAGACGAGGTTGGCACCGGTGAGCAGCAGCCGCTTGTCGTGGCGGTCGGCGAGCCGGCCGCCGTACAGCGTGAACAGCAGCAGTGGGGTGAACTGGAGCGCGGTCACGGTGCCCAGGGCCGTGCCGGAGTCCCCCGTCAGGGAGAGCACCAGCCAGTCCTGGGCGGTGACCATCATCCAGGTGCCCGCGACCGAGACGACCTGGCCGGCCGCGAAGAGCCGGAAGTTGCGCACGGCCAGGGACCGGAAGGGCGTACGACGGCTGCCGCCGCCCGCCGCCCTCCTGCCCCTCTTCGCGGTGTCCCTGGCCTCGGGCCGTGTGGTCGTCATGGCATCAAGGGGTCACGGACGCGCCCGCGGACCGGCGCGCGAGGCATTCTTCGAAGAACGCGAACGCGCGCAGGTGGTAGGTGCGGGCGGCCCAGCCGAGGCTGATGTTGTGCCCGGCGCCGGGCTGACGGTCGACGGCGGCGGACGGCGCCGAGGCGAAGTGCGCGGCGAGGTCGGCGACGGTGTCCTCGTCGTGGTGCCACCACAGTTCCTGCTCGGCGAACGTCAGCCGCACCGGAACCTGCACGGCCGCCGCCGCGACCGGGAACCGTCGCGGCCACTGGAGTGCCTCGGCCTGCTCGCGCGGGGGCATCGGGGCGACCAGGGCCTCCGCCTCGCGGAAGGTGTTCGGCGGGTAGAAGCGCAGGGCACCCCAGTTCCGCTTCCAGTGCCGGTGCTGGTGCGGGTCGGGGCCGCCCGCCGGGTGGTCGACCGCATAGTCCCGGCCGAGCCCGGAGATGTCGAGCCCGAGCAGCGGCGGTACGGCCGGATCCGGATCGCCGGCCTGGCAGGCGGCGTACGTCAGGGCGAGCTTGCCGCCGAAGGAGTGCGCGAGCAGGAACACCCCGGCGCCCGTCTCGGCGCGCCCGGCCAGGTGCCGCAACGCCGCGTGCAGCGCAGCGGACTGCTCGGCCAGGCTCTGACCGCTCGGGGCATCCGCGGCGGACAGCCCGTAACCGGGCCGGTCGACGGCGACCATGGTGTAGCCGAGCCGGGCGCCGAGGGCGAGCAGGGAGACGTCGGGGTGGGCCTGCCCGTCGAAGTACCCGGCGCTCATTCCTCCCCCGTGCACCGCGACGACCGTGGCCCGCGGTGGCCCGGACGGTTGGGCGATCAGCGCGGAGAGCGTGACGTCACCGGCCGCCAGGGCGACGGGGCGCACACCCGGGGACATCGAGGGCATGGCCGAACCGGTTACGGACGAGGGGATGGTCTCGACCGTGGGAACGCTCACTGGGGTACTTCCTCTCGTGTTCGTGCTCTCGTGTTCGTGCTCTCGTGTTCGTGCTCTCGTGCGGAACGGATGCCGGTGGTGGTTCTCAGCGGGCTTCGGGCGCGCCGAACCAGCGGTGCAGCGTCGCGCACAGCTCCGCCGAGCCGGTGTCCGCCCAGGCCACATAGCCGTCGGGGCGGACCAGCACCGCGGCGGCGCCGCCGAACGCGGCCGGGTCCTGCGGGGTACCGGTGACAACGGTGACGCGGTCCTTCCAGCGAGCGGCCGCCTCGCGCAGCACGGAGTCGTCGGCGAGGTCGAGCAGCACGCCCTGGGCGGCGTGGAGAAGTTCCGGTGTACGGACCTCGCCGGCGGCGGTGTTCAGCGCCCGCGGCGGCAACCGGCGCCCGACCAGCGAGTCTCCGGCGTCCCCGAGGTCGTAGCGGACGTCGAGGTGGCTGACCACCCCGGCGAGGTGCCGCTTGACCGTGTCGAGGCCGATGAGCTCGGCGAACAGAGCGCGCAGCGGCTGGGACTCGGGGCCGCCGAGAAAGACCGTGCCCTGTGCCTTGGTGTTCATCAGCAGCCGCGCGCCGACCGCGTGACGCTCGTCGTGGTAGGTGTCGAGCAGTCCCTCGGGGGCCCGGTCCTGGACGGTCGCCGCGAGCTTCCAGCCGAGGTTGACCGCGTCCTGGACACCGGTGCTCAGTCCCTGTCCGCCGGCCGGCAGGTGGATGTGCGCGGCGTCGCCGACGAGCAGCACCCGCCCGCGCCGGTACTCGGTGACCTGGCGGGTGGCATCCGTGAAGGAGCTGACCCAGTCCGCGCCGCCGCCGGAGATGTCCTCACCCGTCAACCGCTCCCAGGCCGCCGCCACTTCGGCGAACTCCGGGGTCTCACTGCGGTCGGCCGGCGGGGTGCCGTGCTCGCACACGATGATCCGGTCCACGCCCTCCTTCAGCGGGGCGGCCATCACCATGCCGCCGGGCAGCCGCTCGCCCAGGAAACGCGGCGGGATCTCGCAGCCGACGACATCCGCGAGGTACATGCCACGGGTGGCGGGCGTACCGGGGAAGTCGAAGCCCGCGGCCTTGCGCACCGGGCTGTGCCCACCGTCGGCGCCCACCAGGTACGCGGCGCGCAGCGTGCGCTCGCCGTCGGGCGCGGCCACGGTGACGGTGACCCCGGTCCCGTCCTGCTCCAGCGCCAGGAACTCCCAGCCCCGCCTGATGTCGGCGCCGAGCTCACGCGCCCACTCCTCCAGGACCGCCTCCGTCTGGGACTGGGGGACACCACGGGCTCCGAAGTGGGCGTCCTCCAGCACGGTGTAGTCGAACTGCACCCCGCCGAAGTGGCCCATCGGGCTCTTCTCCAGCCCGCCGAAGCGCGGGACAAGACCGCGCTGGTCGAAGGACTCCATGGCGCGGGCGGTGAACCCGAGCCCGCGCGACTGTCCGGTGGGCCGCGCCAGCCGCTCGGCGACGATGACACTCACCCCGCCCAGCCGCAGTTCCCCGGCCAGCATCAGCCCGGCCGGGCCGGCGCCGACGACGATGACGTCCGCGTCCATCTGCGCGTCCATGGGTGTCCTCTCCTCGCGCGCCCGGGCGCGCGTCGCATCGGTGGGTGACGTGCGGTGCCTCAGCTGTGCGTGTGCTGTGCGTGCGCTGGTCCGTGCTGTGCCTGTGCTCGTCGGTGACGGGCCGTGCGGTCGTTCTCAGTCGTCGTCGGCGGCCGGGGCGCCGAACCAGCGGGTCAGCGCCTGCGCCAGACCGGCCGGACCCGCCGAACCGGAATCGGAACCTGCCCACGCCACGTAGCCGTCGGGCCGTACCAGCAGGGCCTGCCCGATCGGGAGCGGGCCGTCGGCCTCGGGGCGGTCGGCGACGAAGACGACCCGGTCCGACCAGGAGGCCGCCGTCGCGCGCAGCGCCGGGGCGCCGTCCCCGTCCAGGGACAGCAGCAACCCGCGACCGGTGCGCAACAGTTCGGTCGTACGGCGCCGCGCGCCACGCTCCGCGGACTCCAGCCACGCGTCCGGCAACCGCCGCCCGAGCAGCGGGTGTTCGTCGGAGTGGATCTCGGGGCCGACGCCGACGCCCTTGGCGGCGCCGGCCCCGAAGTCGTCGCCCCCGTCGCCCCCGGCGCCGCGACCCTCGACACCCTCGACGTCGTACCGGATGCCGAGGCCGCTGATCATCCCGGCGAGGTGCTGCCGCACGCCGTCCAGGGCGACGAGTTCGGTGAGCAGGGCGCGGGCGGGTTCGACGTCCGGGCCGCCGAGCAGCAGCTCGACCTGGGCCCGGATGTTGGCGAGGACCTGGCGGCCCACGGTGTGCCGCTCGGAGTGGTAGGTGTCGAGGAGGTCCTCGCCCGCGCTGCCGCGGACGACGGCGGCGAGCTTCCAGCCGAGGTTGAAGGCGTCCTGGACACCCAGGTTCAGGGCCTGTCCGCCGCTCGGCATCTGCCGGTGCGCGGCGTCCCCGGCGAACAGGACGCGACCGTGCCGGTAGCGGGCGAGCTGCCGGTTGGCGTCGCCGAAGGCGTTGACCCACAGGGGGGTGCCCTGGCTGATGTCCTCGCCGGTGACGCGCTTCCAGACGTCGGTGACCTCCGCGAAGTCCGGTTCGGCGCCGCCGCGTTCGGCGGCGGGCCGCCCGAACTCGTGGACCATCACCCGGGTCACCCCCTCGCGGGTGGCGGCGATGGCGAGCCCGTGCTCCAGGCGCTGGAAGCGCCGGTCGGCGACCTCGACGCCGGAGACGTCGGCGCGCAGCAGTTCGCGTGCGGCGTCCCGGCCCGGGAAGGGGGCCCGGACCAGGCGCCGTACGGTGCTGTCCTCGCCGTCGCAGCCGACCAGGTAGCGGGCCCGGATGCGGACGGGACCGTAGGGACCGATGGCCTCGGCCTCCACCCCGTCCTCCGCCGTAAGGGACAGCAGCTGGTGCCGGCGCCGCAGATCGGCGCCCAGCGCGGCGGCCCGCCGCTGCAACAGCTCCTCGGTGCGGGTCTGCGCCACCTTCCACTGCCCGGGGTGCGAACTGGGCAGCGTCAGGTCCAGCGGTACGCCGCCGAAGTGACCGCGCGGCTCGCACGGCGGCGTACCGAGCTCGTCCAGCAGCCCGCGGGAGTCGAAAATCTCCATCGTGCGGGCGTGCAGGGTGGAGGCCCGGGATTCGGTGGTCGGGCCGGGGCGCTGGTCGACGACGACCACCTCGGCGCCGCCCAGCCTCAGCTCGGTGGCGAGCATCAGCCCGGCGGGGCCCGCTCCGACCACGAGGACGTCGGTGTCCAGGATGGTCGTGTCGGTGTCCTGATGGTCCGTCGTCATCGTCAACGCCTGTTCTCTGCGAAGGCCTTGGCGTGGGTGAGGGTGGCCCGGCTGTTGGTGGACAGGGCGGTGTGGACGTACTCGCGGGCGTCGGCGACGGTGGCCCCGCAGCCGAGGATGCTCTCGATGTTGTCCGTGTTGAGGGTGACCGTGTGCTGGGAGGTTGCCGCGACGCCCTGGTCGGTGTCCTGGAAGGTCCAGTGACCGGTGTGCAGGGTCATCAGGGCGGGCAGGGTGACCTGCTTGTACGCGATGTGCTGGTGGGGGAAGGTCACCCGGTAGGACTTGGTGGTGTGGACGGATCCGTCCTTGGCCCGGGTGTCCATCTCCAGGGTCTGGAGCCCCACCGTGTCCTCTTCCAGACGGACCGTGGCGACGTGCGGCAGACGCTCCGACCACAGGTTCGCCTCGTTGATGAAGGCGAACACGTCCTTGGCGGACCCGTCGACGTGGACGGTGTCCTCGAAGGAGAAGGTCACCTCCTCCGCCGCGTGCGCGAACTCGACGTTCTTCTTCAGCGCGGCAAGCTCCGAGCGGCTGTTCTTGTCGACGGCCTGGTCGATCCAGAGGAGGTCGTGCGGGTCGTCGTCGACGGCGCGGTAGTCGTGCAGCAGCCGTACCCGGGACTCGTTCTCGCCGAGCGGCTCGATGATCCAGGTGCCGCCCATCGCGGCGACCGGCGGAGCGGTCACCTCCTGGCGGAAGGTGATGCGCAGGGCCTCGGGGTCCAGTTCGCGGCGCGAGGTCCAGTTCTTGGCCTCGCCGTTGGCGGTGGCCCAGATCCGTATCCGCTCCTGAGAGCCCTCGTGCTCCACTCGGTCCACGTGGATGGTGGGCGGGAAGATCCGGGGCCAGTTGGTGACCTCCGCCAGCAGCCGGTACACGGCCGGTGCGGGCGCGGCGATCGTGATCTCGTGCTCTACCTCACGGGTCGTCATGACGCTTTCTTCTCCATGGCTGGGTACGGGCTGCCGGTCGGTGGGGGTGCTCAGAAGTTGCCGAGTCCGCCGCAGACGTTGATGGCCTGCGCGGTGACCGAGGCGGCCGTGTCGGAGGCGAGGTAGGCGACCATGCCGGCGACCTCCTCGGGGGTGGAGTAGCGGCCGAGCGGGATCTTGGCCTGGAACTTCTCGAGGATGGCGTCCTCGGAGGTGTCGTAGGCGGCCGCGTATCCGGCGCGCACCCGCTGGGCCATCGGCGTCTCGACATAACCGGGGCAGACGGCGTTCACGGTGATGCCGGTGGGGGCCAGCTCATTGCCGAGGGCCTTGGTGAAACCGACCACGCCGTGCTTCGAGGCGGAGTAGGGGGCACCCAGGACCACGCCCTGCTTGCCGGCCGTGGAGGCGATGTTGATGATGCGGCCACGGCTCTTGTGGCGCATGCCGCCGGTGTTGAGCACCTCCCGCGTCAGCCGGAACACGCTGTTGAGGTTGGTGTCGATGACATCGGTCCACAGCTCGTCCTCGATGTCGGCGGTGACGCCGCCACCGGACCGGCCGGCGTTGTTGACCAGGACGTCGACGGTGCCGAAGCGGTCGACCGCGGCCTGCACGAAGGCGCCGACCGAGGCGGGGTCGCGGACGTCGAGGACCGTGCCGTCGGCGTCGATGCCCTCCTCCTGGAGGATCTTGACGGTCTCGGCGACGTTGTCCGCGCTGCGGGCGCCGATGAACACGCGGTGGCCGGCCGCGGCCAGCGCCCGCGCGGACGCGAGGCCGATGCCGCTGGTGGCCCCCGATATGAGAGCGACCCGCTTTTCCAGCGTTGACATGTGCTTCCTCTCCCTTTGTTCTGCGGGGGTGCGGCGGAGCCGGACCGGACGAGGTCAGGTGAAAGGTTTCGCCCGGCCCGGGAACGCCGTCGGGCGTCAGGCGGCGGCGGGCTCGTCGGCGCCGAACTGCTGGTTCACGGCCTCGATGAGGGCGCGCGGGGTGTCGGCGTCGGTCAGCAGGTCCTCGTCGAGGACGATCCCGTACTCGCGCTCTATACGGCTGCCGGTCTCCAGGAGCGCCAGCGACTCGTAGCCGAGGACTTCGAACGGCTCGTCGAGGATGTCGCCGTCGAGGTCGACGCCCTCGTCGACGCCGGCGCCCTCCTGGAGGATGCGGCGCAGGTCGTCCAGGGTGAATTCCGAAGTGGACACGTGGGTTCCTTCCCAGGTCGAAATGGATCGTTCAGTCGGGGGTCTCGGGGCGTTGGGGGCAGGGGGAGTGCCGGTCAGTCCACGGCGCGGACCACGACGGCCGAGTTGAAGCCGCCGTAACCGCGGGCCAGGACCAGGGCGGTGCGCACCTGGGCGGTGCGCGACTGGTTGAGGACCAGGTCGAGGCCGTACTCCTCGTCGGGGTTGATGTGCACCGTCGGAGGGATGAGGCCCTCCTCGATGGCCAGCAGCGCGGTGGCGACGTCGAGCGGGGCCGCTCCGGAGTACAGCCGGCCCGTCATCGTCTTGGGCGCGGTGACCGGGACGCCCCGGACACCGAAGACCGCCGAGATCGCGTCGGCCTCGATACGGTCCAGCTCCGGCACGCCCGCCGCGTCCGCGAAGACCACGTCGACGTCCTCGGGGGCGGTGTCCGCGTCGGCGAGGGCGAGTTCGATCGCCTTGCGCAGGGCGGGCTCGCGGTCGCTGCCGGGCCGCGGGTCGAACGTCGAGCCGTAGCCCGCGATCTCGCCGTAGATCTTGGCGCCGCGCTCGCACGCCGACTCGGCCGACTCCATGATCAGGATGGCGCCGCCCTCGCCCGGTACGTAACCGGCCGCGTCGGCGTCGAAGGGCAGATAGGCACGGGTCGGCTCGTCGCTGGTGCTGAGCCGGTCGCCGGCCATCTGCGCCACCCAGCCCCAGGGACAGATCGACGCGTCGACGCCCCCGGAGACGATCATCGGGGTGCCCTTGCGGATGAGCCGCCGGCCGTGCGCCACCGCGTCGAGACCGCCGGCCTCGTCGCTGACGATGACGCCGCTGGGACCCTTGAGCCCGTTGCGGATGGAGATCTGGCCGCTGTTGACGGCGTAGAACCAGGCGAAGGACTGGTACGCGGACACGTACTGGCTGCCCTGGCTCCACAGCTTCTCCAGCTCGCCCTGGCCGAACTCGAAGCCGCCCGAGGAACTGGCCGTGACGACGCCCATGTCGTACTGGGGCAGTTCCTTGGGGTCGATGCCCGCGTCCGCGAGCGCCCACTCGGCGGCGACCAGCGCCATCCGCGTCATGTGGTCGGTCTGCGGCAGCAGCCGGCTCGGCAGCACGTCCGCGGCGACGAAGCCGGGCACCTCGCCCGCCAGGGTCGACGGGTAGGAGGACGGGTCGAAGCGGGTGACCCGCCCGATGCCGTTCTTGCCGGTCCGGGTGGCGGCCCAGTAGTCCTGTGTGCCCAGTCCGTTGGGGGCGGCGATGCCCAGACCGGTCACTACCACCGTGGTGGTCATGCCACGCTCCTCTCGGGACGCGCCAGCACCATGGCGCTCTGGAAGCCCCCGAAGCCGCTGCCGACCGTGAGCACCGCGTCGGTGAGCTGCTCGCGGGCGACCAGCGGCACGTAGTCGAGGTCGCACTTGGGGTCGGGGGTGGTGAGGTTGGCCGTGGGCGGCACGACGTGGTTCTCCATCGCCAGCGCGGACGCGGCGATCTCGATGGAGCCGATCGCGCCGAGCGAGTGCCCGACCATCGACTTGATCGAGCTGACCGGGGTCCGGTAGGCGTGGTCGCCCAGGCTCCGCTTGAACGCCTCGGTCTCGTGGCGGTCGTTCTGCTTGGTGCCCGAGCCGTGCGCGTTGATGTAGTCGATCTCGGTCGGGTTCATCCTGGCCTCGTCGAGTGCGACCGTGATGGCCTCGGCCATCTCCGCCCCGTCCGGGCGCAGACCCGTCATGTGGTACGCGTTCGAGCGCGTCGCATAGCCCGCGATCTCGGCGTAGATGTGCGCACCGCGCCGCTTGGCGCTCTCCAGCTCCTCCAGGACGAACACGGCGGCACCCTCACCGAGGACGAACCCGTTGCGGGTCCCGTCGAAGGGGCGCGAAGCGCGCTCGGGTACGTCGTCCCGGGGCGTCGTCGCCTTGATCGCGTCGAAGCACGCCATCGTGATCGGCGAGATCGGGGCGTCGGACGAACCCGTGATCATGACGTCGGCCGAGCCCTCGCGGAGCAGTTCCACGGCGTGCCCGACCGAGTCGATGCCGGACGTACAGCCCGTGGAGACCACCGTGTTGGGGCCCTGCGCACCCACGGCCCACGCGACCTCGGCCGCGAAGGAGCTGGGGACCAGGTAGTTGTACAGATGCGGGGCCGTGTAGGCGTGGTCGACCAGGTGAAGCCGGCCGCCGTCGCTGACGACGTTGTACTCCTCGTCCAGACCCATGGTCGCGCCGACCGCGCTGCCGATGGTGACGCCGACGCGGTACGGGTCGTAGGCGTCGATGTCGATACCGCTGTCGGCGACCGCGCCGCGGGCCGCGACCACCGCGAACTGCGCGGCGCGGTCCATCCGGCGTATCTCCTGCGGGCGCAGTCCGTGCTCCGCCGGATCGAAGTCGATCTCGGCGGCGACCCGGGAACGGAACGGGCTGGGGTCGAAGAACGTGATGCGGCGGGTGGCCGTACGGCCCTCGCTCAGCAGGTTCCAGAAGTTCTTCGCCCCGACACCACCGGGGGCGAGCACCTCGATACCGGTGATGACAACTCGTCGGCCGGTCACGCGGACGCCTCCCAGTTGTAGAAGCGTGTGGCCATCGCGTCGGCCGGGGAGCGCCAGGTGGCCGGGTCGTACGCCTCGATGAACGGCTTCAGGTCCTCGCTGATCTGTATGAAGCGGGGGTCGTGCCGGGCGTGCTGGATCAGCTCGCCGCCGTTGTCCGCGTCGAAGTCCTGGAGGTGGAAGTACAGACCCCGGTACTGGAAGAGCTGGCGCCGGCGCGTGCCCATGCGGTGCGGCATTTCCGTGTCGTCGAAATCACCGAAAACCTTCGCGACGTCGACGCTCGACCCGGGATCCATCCGAGCCACAATCAGCGTGCTGTACATACTTTTCCCTCTCCTCGGGGCCCACCACACAACAGTTGACGAAAGCTCATATTCAGTATCTTGGGCGGTACGAGCGGTTTCAATATTCCCCGTGTCAGGGAATTGTCAGACCGGTTCAGAATTGCGCTGGAGAATGCCGGAAAATGCCAGGCAATGCCAGGGAATTCAGCTGGTGATTTCGCACATGGCGGCGCCCGCGGCGACGGACGCGCCCACTTCGGCGGTGAGGCTCTTCACGATCCCCGAGCGGTGGGCGTTGAGGGGCTGTTCCATCTTCATGGCCTCCAGGACGACGACGAGGTCGCCCTCCTTGACCTCCTGGCCTTCCTCGACCGCGACCTTGACGATCGTGCCCTGCATGGGCGAGGCGAGCGTGTCACCGGAGGCGACCGGGCCCGACCTCCTGGCCGCGCGGCGCTTCGGCTTGGCGCCGGCGGCGAGGCCGGTGCGGGCCAGCGACATGCCCAGCGAGGACGGCAGCGAGACCTCCAGGCGCTTGCCGCCGACCTCGACGACGACGGACTCGCGGCCCGGCTCGTCCTCCGCATCCGCCGCCTCGGCGGGGTTGGTGAAGGCCGGGATGCCATTGACGAACTCGGTCTCGATCCAGCGGGTGTGGACCGTGAACGGGTCGGTGGAGCCGGTCAGTTCGGGGGCGAAGGCCGGGTCCTTGACGACCGCACGGTGGAAGGGCAGCGCGGTGGCCATCCCGCCGATCTCGAACTCCTCGAGGGCGCGGGCGGCGCGCTGGAGCGCCTGCTCGCGGGTGGCGCCGGTGACGATCAGCTTGGCGAGCAGGGAGTCCCAGGCCGGGCCGATCACACTGCCGCACTGCACACCCGCGTCCAGGCGGACGCCAGGACCCGACGGCGGGGCGAACAGCGTCACCGTGCCGGGGGCGGGCAGGAAGTTGCGTCCCGGGTCTTCGCCGTTGATGCGGAACTCGAAGGAGTGGCCGCGCAGGGCGGGGTCGCCGTAGCCGAGTTCCTCGCCGTCGGCGATGCGGAACATCTCGCGGACGAGGTCGATGCCGGCGACTTCCTCGGTGACGGGGTGTTCGACCTGGAGGCGGGTGTTGACCTCCAGGAAGGAGATCGTGCCGTCCATGCCGACGAGGAATTCGACGGTGCCGGCGCCGACGTAGCCGGCTTCCTTGAGGATCGCCTTGGAGGAGGAGTACAGCTCCGCCACCTGGGCGTCCGACAGGAACGGCGCCGGGGCCTCTTCCACCAGCTTCTGGTGGCGGCGCTGCAGCGAGCAGTCGCGGGTGGAGACGACGACGACGTTGCCGTGGGTGTCGGCCAGGCACTGGGTCTCGACGTGGCGGGGCTTGTCGAGGTAGCGCTCGACGAAGCACTCGCCGCGGCCGAAGGCGGCCACTGCCTCGCGGACGGCGGAGTCGTAGAGCTCGGGGACTTCTTCGAGGGTGCGGGCGACCTTCAGGCCGCGTCCGCCGCCGCCGAAGGCGGCCTTGATCGCGATCGGCAGTCCGTGCTCTTCGGCGAAGGCGACGACTTCGTCGGCGCCGCTCACCGGGTCGGGGGTGCCCGCGACGAGAGGGGCGCCGGCACGCTGGGCGATGTGGCGGGCGGAGACCTTGTCGCCGAGGTCGCGGATGGCCTGCGGGGGCGGGCCGATCCAGGTCAGGCCGGCGTCCAGGACCGCCTGGGCGAACTCGGCGTTCTCCGACAGGAAGCCGTAGCCCGGGTGGATGGCGTCCGCGCCGGAGTCCTTGGCGGCCTGGAGGACCTTGGCGATGTCCAGGTAGCTGGTGGCGGGGGTGTCACCGCCCAAAGCGAACGCCTCGTCCGCCGCCCGGACATGCGACGCGTCCCTGTCTGGTTCCGCATACACGGCAACGCTCGCGATCCCGGCATCCCGGCACGCCCGGGCCACGCGGACAGCGATTTCGCCACGGTTGGCGATGAGCACCTTGCGCACGATGAACCTCCCCAGACTCCGCTCGGAGCCACAAGACTGTTCGAGTGCGCACTTCCCCTTCAATACGGTCCGTTGCAGAACTGGGTCAGAATCAGCAGACCCGGGGCAGCATTTACCGGAAGAGGAAAGAAGAAGGTCAGGCCTCCGTCAAATTGCCGGACCCGGCGGACGGATCCGCCGGGTCCGGAAAGAAAAGGAATGCGCCATTCCGGGGAAAATTTCGAGGGCCGTTCAGGAGGCGTTCCGGGGTGGCGTTCGGGAGACGCTCAGGAGGCGTTCAGGAGGCGTTCAGGGGCTGCGTTCGGGAGGCACTTCCCGCCGCCCCACAGGGTTTCGCGGGCCGGTCGACCACTTGGCGGGTCGACCACTTGGCCGGTCGAGCTCGCGGGCCCGTACTCGGTCAACCGTCCCGCAGGGCCTTGCGGTACCAGGGCGCCGCGAGGGGGAAATCGGTGTCGAAGCCGGCGCCGGGTGCGCGACGCAGGTCGGACCAGAGCGGGGTGCTGTCGAAGACGTGGTCGGTGGTGAACATGTCGAGCCCGGACGGAGGCACGCCCTTCTCGGCCAGGACCGCCCGGGCTCGGTCGGCGGTCAGTTCCCGGTCCGGCCAGTCGGTCCCCGTGCAGTCGGCGACCGCGCGCAGGAGGGTGCCCACGGGGAGGGGCTCCGGGTGGGTGGCGTGGTAGACGGAGGCGGTCAGGTCGGCGGCGGGAGCGAGCGCGGTGGCCACCAGCAGCGCGGCCAGTTCGGGTGCGGCGATCACGGAGGTCCGGGCGGGCCAGCCCTCCACCGTGCCGGGCAGCACGCGCAGCATCCGGGTCAGGCCGGGCACCACCCACCTGTCGCCCTCCCCGTACACCAGGTGCGGGCGCAGGACGACACCGCCGGCCGCGAGGACGGTGTCCTCGGCCGTGGCCCGGGTGAGGGACGTGGGCGAGCCCGGGTTACGGGACAGTTCTTCGGGCCGGTCGCCACGGAAGGTGCCACGGCCGTAGACGGACGCGGTGCTCAGCTGGACGATGCGCACGACCCCCGCGCGGCGCGCTTCCTCGATGAGCGCCGCCGTGCCACGGGCGTTGACGGCCTCGTTGGCCTCGACGCCGCCGCCGATCTGCGAGGCGCAGTGGATCAGGACGTCGACTCCGTCGCACACCCCGTGCAAGGACGCGGGGTCGGTCAGATCGGCCCGTACGACGCGAGCACCGTCATGGGCCGCAGGACCCTCCTGGATGGGGGAGCCCTTGTGGAGCGGGGGACCGGAGCCGAGCAGGGGACTGCGATGGGACATGAGCCTCAAGTCGGCCCGGTACCGGGCCGCTTCACGGGCGACGTGTCCGCCGACGAAGCCGGCGGCGCCGGTGATCAGGATGGTGGGCACGGGTCTGTCTCCTCGGGATGGGGACGCTCTCCCAGGCGTACGGAGGATGCGCGGGCTCAACGGCCGCGCGGGCTCAGGACGAGCTCGGCGGTGAAGACGGTCTCAGCGTGCTGCGTACCGCGCACCCGCACCAGTACGCCGCCCTCCGTACCGTGCGGTTCGGCCTGCGGCTCGATCCAGCAGGGCGCGTCGAACTCGGCGTAGCGCGCGAAGTTGCTCTTGAGGCCGACCAGGAGGGCGTCCGGCATCCCGGTCGAGACGAGGGCGGCCTGCCGGGCGGCTTCCAGCAGGACCATGCCCGGTATGTGATCGACGGGGTGGTCGAAGAAGGTGGGGTGGGCGGTGTCGACGCGCAGTTCCCAGCGGTCGCCGGTACCGGAGGCCCATCCGGGCTCGGGCTTGAGTTCGGACTCAGGCCTGGACTTGGGCTCGGCGAGCAGCACGTGCCGGTCGTCGGAGTGTCCCACCGCGGCCGGGTCGATCGCGGGCGGCACGACGCGGTCGGTGGTGGTGGGCCGGCCGGCGCGCAGCCTGCGGTGGACGGCGGGACTGGTGCAGCTGAACGCGGCGCCCGCGGTGGCCAGCGCCCTTCCGTCGCGCAGCACGGTGACGTCGTAGCGCATACCGCCGAGCACCCGGCCCCTGCGGACGATGTCGCGGCAGACGGTGCGCAGTTCGACTTCCGTGGGGACGGCGTCCGCGACGAGGAGTTCGGGGGAGGTGCTGAAGAACATGTCCCACATCAGGAACTGGTGCCCGAAGGGGACGCCGAACTCGGCGTGCGCGAGCAGGGAACCGATCTGGCGGACGGACTCGATCAGGAGCATCGGGTCCTGGTAGCCGCCGGACTGGGTGAAGAAGGAGTGGCTGCGCGGCCATTGGGCACTGACCGCGAACTCGTCCGGCCGGTCGGGTCCGGCTGGTTCGGCGGCGGCTTCCCAGCCGGTCAGCAGGACCTCCGAGACGGCGGCGCGATGGACGTACTCGCGCGGAACCGTCGTGGTCAGCCGCGGCGTCAGAGTTCGCGCGGCGGTCTGGACGGAGGCTTTGGCAGAGGCCTGGGCAGAGGCCTGAACGGCGGGTTTAACAGCGTTTCGAGCAGCGGTTCGTGAGGCGCTGGTGCCCACCGTCGCGACGTCGTCTTCGACGGACACACGGGTGGAGGTGGTGTACGACATGTACGGCACTCCTGTCTGGTTCCGAGCAGGGGGCAGCAATCCGTACCGCCGGCAGCCACCCCCCGTGGCCGACGTTCTCTCGCTCACACAAGATACAGACATGTCTGTTCGGTTTTTCAAGTAAAGCTTTAGCATCCTTCGAGCGATGAGCCGCCCCTACAGGCCGATACAGCACGATTGCGCCACCCGGGACGCCTGATCTTTCAAACCGTGCAGACCTGCATGGTTAGCGCCAGAGACACACGCCGGACAAGAGGCTCCACCCCGACCGCAACCTGCCGGAAACATGACCTTGAAGCTCCGGATCTCTCTACATATACGCAGGTCAACGTGGGTAGATTGGAAAAGGCACGGACCGACGCGCGGGGGATTTCGAACACGTTGACAATCAGACAAGTCTGTTTGCTATCGTCCTCATTGTGAGAGTTCAGCAGTCCGTTCCGTGATGACGAGACTGTGCCTCAGGAGGAGCAGATGAATCGGCAAGCCGTGGATCTACTCGACGCCCGATCGCAGCGCAATCTTCCGCACCGCCCCACGATTCCCCAGCCCGGGCGGGCCGTTGCCCCACAGACGGCCACCGACCACCCCGGCCCCCCGGCCGGAGCACTGCGCGTCCTGGTCGTAGAAAACGATGTCAGGGCCGCCGACTCCCTCGTCCAGGGCCTGCTGCGGCAGGGGTACGCCGCACAGAGCGTGGCCACCGGCACCAAGGCGCTCCAGGCGCACCGCGATGCCGATCTCCTACTGCTCGACCTGGACCTGCCCGACCTGGACGGGCTCGAGGTGTGCCGGGGCATCCGGGCGGTCTGCGACACCCCGGTCATCGCCGTCACCGCGCGCGGCTCAGAGCTCGACCGGGTGCTCGGACTACAGGCCGGCTCGGACGACTACCTGGTCAAGCCGTACGGCTTCCGCGAGTTACTGGCCCGGATGGAGGCGGTGATGCGCCGGGTGCGTCAACAGCCCGCCGCCGCCCAGGTCATCACCCACGGGCCGCTGCGCATCGACGTCGGCACCCGGGTGGCCACGCTGAACGGGAAGCCGGTGGACCTGACCCGCAAGGAGTTCGACCTGCTGCATCTGCTGGCCTCGCAGCCCGGCACCGTCATGCCGCGACGCCAGCTCATGGCGCAGGTCTGGGACGACACCTGGTCCCACCGCGGGCGCACCATCGACACCCACGTCAGCAGCCTGCGCGGCAAGCTCGGTTCGAGCAGTTGGATCATCACCGTACGCGGTGTCGGTTTTCGGCTCGGCCACCCCTGAGCGGCACCCGCAGGCCGTACGAGGACCACGCGAGGACCGCTCGACGACCCCATGAGGGCCACTTGATGACCGCTTGACGACCGCTTGAGAAGCACTCGAGGAGTGGCCGAGGACCGACCGAAAATCGAGCCAAACCGGAAGCAAATACTCCCGCCTACTGGCGGCGTGCCGCCTTGCCGATACAATACAGACCAGTCGGTAAAATTCCAGTGGGCGAGAGCAAGGACCTGGTATGGCCACACAAGAGCGCGGGACGAGGTCGAGGCACTCGATCCTGGAGTCCGCGGCCCGCGTGTTCGACGAGCGCGGCTACGACGCGGCGAGCACCAACGACATCCTGGCCCGGACGGGCCTCACTCGAGGCGCGCTGTACCACCACTTCCCTTCCAAGGAAGCGATCGCCGTGGCCCTCGTGACCGCGCACAGCGAGGCGCTGGTGGTGCCGGACCAGGCGGTGAAGCTCCAGGCGGTCATCGACCTCACCCTGGAGTTCGCCCAGCGTCTCCAGCGCGATCCGGTGCTACGGGCCAGTGTACGGCTCGCCGTCGAGCAGACGTCGTTCTCGCGGCCGCCGCAGACGGCGTACGAGCAGTCCGGCGCCGCCATACTCGCCCTGCTGCGGCAGGCCGAGGAGCAGGGCGAGATCCTGCCCGGCGTGGACATCCAGGAAGCCACGTCGACCATCGTCGGCGCCTTCACCGGCCTGCAGTTGATGTCCCAGGTCTACAGCAACCGCGAGGATCTGCCGGAACGCATCGGTGCCTTCTGGCGCTTCGTGCTGCCCGGTCTGGCCACGCCCGGCATGCTCGGCCGCCTCCGCACCGTCCCGCCGCCGGCCCACGAGCCCGCCTGACCACCGTCCGGCCCGCCCGGCCGCACCCCTGAACCCGACAACCTCACAACCAAGCCCGCACCCCGCGCCCCCGCACCGCCCGCCGAACAGAACACGGCACCCCGAACGCGAGCTCCGGGCAGGTCCGCCTCACCCGTGAGGGACCCCAGCCCGACACCTCACCCCGGGCCAAGCCCCCCACCAGGGGTGTTTTTCGCGTGCCGTCCCGTTCACGGGCACGCCCCGCGACGGACCTGCGAAGGCCGAGGGCCTGTCCCGACCCCGGCCCCCGGACAACACCCGCTCCGGACCAACCCCGTCACCGCAGGCGCCCTCTCGCGCCGCCCCGAACACGGGCCCCCGCAACCGACCTCCGACCACCGAGGACCCCACCCGCACCCGGGCCCCGACACGTCACCGAGTTCGGGCCTCGTTCCCCCGCGCGCAGCCCAGCCGGGCTCCAGCCGCCTTCCAACTCCGGGACGGGGCCGATGTCCCCCGGGCTCTGGGCCGCGTACCCAAGCCCATGACCACGAACTCGCCCGGGGTTCGCGACTCCCCACCGCTGCCTCACCCAGGTCGAGAGACGGCCCCTGCCCCTGGCCCGGCCAAGTTGCGCTCGCCGAACCTCGGGTCAACTCCGCCCGGAACGTGGGAGCTTGAGGAAGGCCCAGAGGCCCGCGCTCACCCCCGCACGGACCTCGAGCCCCGTCCCCGTCGAGCGACGCAGGCGAGCCCCTCTCCGGCCGAACTCCCCACACCCCGCCCCCGCTTCAAGACGTCAGGCCCCCTCAAACCCCCTCGGACCCGCTGCCCACCCGCTGTTCCTCCTCCGCCCGCCCCTCCCCGGCCAACGAGAACAACGGACGCAACAACACCCACAACCGCTTGGACGTCTTGGGGTCCCACCACTCCGCGTCCGTGTGCCCGAGCGACTCCAGCCCCGCGGCCACCACCACCGCCAGATCGGCCAGATCCTCCGGCGCCGGCACCACGTCCCGGTGCGCGTCGACCACCCGCCTGCGCACCAACGCCAGTACGTCGTCACGCAACCGCGGGGGCCCCGCCGACCCGTCCACCGCCAGCTGTATGCCGGCCCGGACCAGTTCCTCCGTACGCAACGCCTCGCACAGGGCGACCAGGAGGCGCTCCGGGGCATCCTCCACGGGCCCCTCGAAGGCCTCGTCCATCAGCGCGACAACCCGCTCGTGCGCCTGCTCGTACACCGCGGCCGTCAACTCCGCGGTGGAGGAGAAGTGGTGATAGAGAGCCCCCCGGCTCACCCCGGCCCGGCGGCAGATGTTGACCAGTCCCGCATCGGAGAGCCGGCCGTTCGCTATCAGTTCCGCCGCGGCACGGACGAGAGCCTGACGGGTCTGTTCGGACCGGGTCTGCATCAGGCTGCACCTGCCTATTCCTGCTCTTGGCATGAAGGAGCGCGCGGGCGCCCTGAGGGCGCCGGCAACAACCGGAATCATACAACCATGCATGTTTTAGTCGACAGCCCTGTGAACCCAGACCTCCATCCAATCCCCATAAATCCTGCAGCTCTTGCCCATGTACGGCCTCTTGACGGCCGGACGATCCCGTGAGCACACCCCATCCGGAACCCCCTCTCACTCTTGACAATCAGACAAGTCTGTTTGTTACGTTGGCGATGGCCACGTTGCCCCCGGCACCCAAGCGTCACCCGAGCGTTGAGGAGTCCGATGAGCAGCACGACCGCCCCCACCGCGCCCACCTCCACGACCGCACCGACCGGCCCGATCCCCCCTGTCACCGCGGCCATCCCCCTGGTCGGCAATGGATTCGGCGAAGCCCTGCACGAGGGCCTGGTCCGTGCGGCGGCCCGGATGTCGCCCCGCCCGGGCCACTCCCCCTTGATGTCGTCCGCCACCACCCTGGGATCCTGGGAGACCGGCGCCGTCCTGGACCGCTTCACCGCCCGCCTCCCCACCGCACTCGCCCCCGCCGAGGCGGAAGTGCCCACCCTGCGCACCACGCTGACGGAGTTCGCCCGCACCGCCCTGGCGCGTGCCGCGGACACCATCCCCGCCCCCGCGCCCATCGCCCCGCCCGCCGCCTCCCCGCACCAGGTGGCCGCCGCGGTCGCCCTGCTCCTCGAGTGCGCCCTGCTGCACGTCCTGGAGAACGGCATCGCGCACCACGAGAGCGCGCTGCCCCGCGCGGTCGCGGTCGTCCGGCGCCTCGGCGAGGTCGTCCGGGAGGCCGGGGAGGGCATGTGGTCCGGCGACGACGGCCGCGGCGAGCGCCGCCGGCTGGCCCGGCAGCTGCACGACGAGCTGGGCGGCGCCCTGTCCCTGGCCCGACTCAGCCTCGACGCCGCGGCGACCTGCGCCCCCGGCAGGACCGGCTCACCCACCGCTGGCGCTCCCGGCACCGTCGCCGCCCACCTCGCCACCGCCCAAAGGGCACTGTCCGCGGCGGCCAGGGAGAACCAGGCGCTCATCGACGGTGTGCGCCACCGCGCCGACCTGCCGCCCCTGCGCGAGGCCCTGGAGGCCTTCCTCGCGGGCCCACGTCCCCGCGACGGCCGCGGTATCCAGACCTCCGTCGAGGTCATCGGCGACGAGTGGACCCTCTCCGAGCGGCACCGGGAGGAGACATTCCTCGCCCTGCGCGAGGCCCTGCGCGACCGCCTGGCCCGCTCGGGCGCGCGCCGCGTGGACACCGTCGTACGCATCACCAGGCGCTGGCTGTACGCGAAGGTGACCGACGACGGCCACGGCCCCGTGGGAGGTTCCGCCGATTCCGCGCGGGCCCTGCGCTCCCTCACCGACCGCGTCGAGGACCTCGGCGGCCGGACCGGCATCACCCCGGGCACCCCCACCGGCACCCTGCTGGAGATCCATCTGCCCCTGCGCGGACACCCCTGAGCCCCGCCCGACAAAAACTGAGAGACAGAACACACTCCGACCAGCACCCCGGCCGACCCCACCTCAACCCCCCGGACCCAGCCCGGCGCGCCCGACCCCGGCCCCGTACCGGAGACACGGAAAAGGGCCCATCGTCTTGACGATGAGCCCTTTTCGCTGGTGCGCGAGGGGGGAGTTGAACCCCCACGCCCTTGCGGGCACTGGAACCTGAATCCAGCGCGTCTGCCTATTCCGCCACCCGCGCATTGGGTGTGTCTTTGGTCTCTCACCGAGTGGTGTGAGCGCCTGTCGACATGCAGAAGATTAGCACGCTGTCCGGGGTGGAATCACATCCCTTTCCCACGGCCACGGGCCCCGCCGGCACCGCACGTCTCAGGCCTAACCGGTTCACGTATCAACCTCGTACCGGTCCAGGCCATCTCTCCAGGAGCAGGGCAGGGTGCACAGTCAGGTGCGGGACACTGGTCTCGGAGCGCCTCTACGATCCTTGGCAGGAGTAGTGCCGGGAAGTGTTCGAAGAGGTGCCCCGGAGGGAACTCCGGGAAGGGACTTCGGAAGGCGTCGACACCCGTCGACAGGGCCGACAGGGGGAACCAGCCGATTTCCCGACGCGTGGATACGATCAGTAAGCAGTACCAGCAGGACCAGGACGACTACGGCAGGCCGTACGACACAGTGGGCCGTACGCAGTACGACGTGGACAGCAGGCAGAACCAGGACGGTTACGAAGGAGGAGGTGCCCCATGGGAGTCCTGAAGAAGTTCGAGCAGCGCCTCGAAGGTCTGGTCAACGGCACCTTCGCCAAGGTGTTCAAGTCCGAGGTCCAGCCCGTGGAGATCGCCGGAGCGCTGCAGCGCGAGTGCGACAACAACGCCACGATCTGGAACCGCGACCGGACCGTCGTACCCAACGACTTCATCGTGGAGCTGAGCGCGCCGGACTTCGAGCGCCTCAGCCCCTACTCCGGCCAGCTCGGCGACGAGCTCGCCGGGATGGTGCGCGACTACGCCAAGCAGCAGCGCTACACCTTCATGGGCCCCATCAAGGTCCACCTGGAGAAGGCGGACGACCTCGACACCGGTCTCTACCGGGTGCGCAGCCGTACGCTCGCCTCCTCCACCGACCAGCAGGCCCCCGAGCGCGCCCCCGCGGGCCCGCCCCCCGGCCGGCCCGGTGGCTACGGCTATCCGGCTGCCGCCCCGGGCGCGAGTCCCGCAGGCGCTCCCCCGATGCCGTCCGCGCCGCCGCCCGGCGTGCGCCCCGGCCCCTCGCCGATGGGCTCCCGGCCCGGCGCGGCTCCGGGCCCGGCGGCCGGCGGCCGTATGCGGCACTGGATCGAGATCAACGGCGCACGCCATCAGATCTCCCGCCCGACGTTGGTGATGGGCCGCAGCACCGAAGCCGACGTGCGGATCGACGACCCCGGCGTATCCCGCCGGCACTGTGAGATCCGGACCGGAACGCCCTCGACGATCCAGGATCTCGGGTCCACCAACGGCATCGTGGTGGACGGGCAGCACACCACCCGCGCTACGCTCCGCGACGGCTCGCGGATCGTCGTGGGCAGCACCACCATCATTTACCGGCAAGCCGAAGGGTGAAGCGGGGGCAATGTCAGAGCTGACCCTCACGGTCATGCGGCTGGGTTTCCTGGCCGTACTGTGGCTGTTCGTGATCGTGGCCGTGCAGGTCATCCGCAGCGACCTGTTCGGAACGCGCGTCACACAGCGCGGCTCGCGCAGGGACGCCTCCAGGCCGCAGCAGGCCGCGCGCCAAACCACACCACCTCCGCAGCGCCAGCAGGCGGCGCCGCCGAGCGGCGGCGGCGGTGGTGGCCGACAGCGCCGCGGCGCCCCCACCAAGCTGGTCGTCTCCGAAGGCACTCTCACGGGCACGACCGTCGCGCTGCAGGGGCAGACCATCACCCTGGGCCGCGCGCACGACAGCACCATCGTGCTGGACGACGACTACGCGTCCAGCCGCCATGCCAGGATCTACCCGGACCGGGACGGCCAGTGGATCGTCGAGGACCTCGGCTCCACCAATGGCACGTATCTCGACCGGAGCCGACTGACGACTCCCACGCCTGTTCCGCTGGGCGCGCCGATCCGCATCGGCAAGACCGTCATCGAGCTGCGGAAGTAGTACGACAATGAGCGAGCGGAGCGAGCACGCAGCAGCGGTCCACACGACGGACCCCGGCGCGCTCCCGACCGGAGGGTGGGCACCGTGCGGATGTACCCGGAGCCGACGGGCGAGGTGCGCATGAGTCTGTCACTGCGCTTCGCCGCCGGATCGCACAAAGGCATGATCCGCGAGGGCAACGAGGACTCCGGTTACGCCGGTCCCCGCCTGCTCGCGATCGCCGACGGGATGGGCGGCCAGGCCGCCGGTGAGGTCGCCTCCTCCGAGGTGATCTCCACCATCGTCGCGCTCGACGACGACGTCCCGGGCTCCGACATCCTCACCTCGCTGGGCACCGCCGTACAGCGTGCCAACGACCAGCTGCGGATGATGGTCGAGGAGGACCCCCAGCTGGAGGGCATGGGGACCACCCTCACCGCGCTCCTGTGGACCGGTCAGCGCCTCGGCCTCGTGCACGTCGGCGACTCCCGTGCGTACCTCCTGCGTGACGGCGTCCTCACGCAGATCACCCAGGACCACACGTGGGTGCAGCGCCTCGTCGACGAGGGCCGCATCACCGAAGAGGAAGCCACCACCCACCCGCAGCGCTCCCTGCTGATGCGCGCGCTGGGCAGCGGCGACCACGTCGAGCCGGACCTCTCCATCCGCGAAGTCCGCGCCGGCGACCGCTACTTGATCTGCTCCGACGGCCTGTCCGGCGTCGTCTCCCATCAGACGATGGAAGACACGCTCGCCAGCTACCAGGGCCCGCAGGAGACCGTCCAGAACCTCATCGAGCTCGCGCTGCGCGGCGGCGGCCCCGACAACATCACCGTCATCATCGCCGACGTCCTCGACATCGACTCCGGCGACACCCTCGCCGCCCAGCTCTCCGACACCCCGGTCGTGGTCGGCGCGGTCGCCGAGAACCAGCACCAGCACCAGATGCACGACAACGACGCCATGCAGACCCCCGCGGGCCGCGCCTCCAGCCTCGGCCGTCCGGTGCCCGGACAGGGCGGTGGCGGCGAGTTCGGACCGCCCGGCAGCGGCGACACCACCGGTTACGTCTCCACGGGCGGCTACGGCGACTACTCCGACGAGGACTTCGTCAAGCCGAGCGCCGGGCGCAAGTGGCTGAAGAGATCGCTCTACACCGCGCTGGCCCTCGCCGTCATCGGCGGCGGTCTGTACGGCGGCTACCAGTGGACGCAGACGCAGTATTACGTCGGCGCCCAGGATCAGCACGTCGCGCTGTACCGCGGAATCAGCCAGGACCTGGCCTGGGTCTCGCTCTCGAAGGTGGAGAAGGATCACCCCGAGATCGAACTCAAGTACCTGCCGCCGTACCAGCAGAAGCAGATCAAGGCGACGATCGCGGAGGGCGGCCTCCAGAACGCCCAGAAGAAGATCAGCGAGCTCGCCACGCAGGCCTCCGCGTGCAAGAAGGACGCCGAGCGCCGCGCCGCCGACAGCAACAGCGCGAAGACCGGCGCGGGCCAGGCAGGTGGAACCACGGGAACCACAACCACCTCTCTGACGTCCAAGGCCACGTCCAGGCCGTCCCCGACGCCGCACGCATCGAGCTCGGCACCGTCTTCGAAACCGTCCACCTCCACCGCACCCACTCCCACACCCGGCCCCAGCCTCTCCGACGAGGAGCAGAAGCTGGTCTCGCTGTGCGGTAAGCAGTAAGAAGCCGTGAGGGGCCCTGTCACACCATGAGCAGTAGTACGAACACGCCGACGCACCACACGTCGACCATCGGTTCGATCGGCACACCGAGCCGCCGCAACACCGAGTTGGCGCTGCTGGTGTTCGCCGTCCTCATCCCGGTCTTCGCGTACGCCAACGTGGGCCTCGCCATCGACGAGAAGGTGCCGTCCGGCCTGCTGAGCTACGGCCTCGGCCTCGGCCTGATCGCGGGCGTCGGCCATCTCGGCGTCCGCAAGTTCGCGCCGTACGCCGACCCGCTGCTGCTGCCTCTGGCGACGCTGCTCAACGGCCTCGGGCTGGTGATGATCTGGCGTCTCGACCAGTCCAAGCTGCTCCAGTCGCTGCCCAACTTCGCCCAGGCAGCGCCACGCCAGCTGCTGTACACCGCGCTGGGCATCGGTCTGTTCGTCGCCGTGCTGATCTTCCTGAAGGACCACCGCGTCCTGCAGCGCTACACCTACATCTCCATGTTCGGCGCCCTGGTCCTGCTCCTGCTGCCGCTGGTCCCGGGCCTCGGCGCCAACATCTACGGCGCCAAGATCTGGATCTCGATCCCCGGTCTGGGCACCCTCCAGCCCGGCGAGTTCGCGAAGATCATCCTCGCGGTCTTCTTCGCCGGCTACCTCATGGTGAAGCGTGACGCGCTGGCCCTCGCCAGCCGCCGCTTCATGGGCCTCTACCTGCCGCGCGGCCGTGACCTCGGCCCGATCCTGGTGGTCTGGTTCGTCTCCATCCTGATCCTGGTCTTCGAGACCGACCTCGGTACCTCGCTGCTGTTCTTCGGCATGTTCGTGATCATGCTGTACGTCGCCACGGAGCGGACCAGCTGGATCGTCTTCGGTCTGCTGATGTCGGCGGCCGGAGCCGTCGGCGTGGCGAGCTTCGAACCGCACATCCAGACGCGTGTCCAGGCCTGGCTCGACCCGATGCGCGAGTACAAGCTCAGCCAGGCCGGAACCCACGACGGCATCCTCCACTCCGAGCAGGCCATGCAGGCCCTGTGGGCCTTCGGCTCCGGCGGCACGCTCGGCACCGGATGGGGACAGGGCCACTCGGAACTCATCCGGTTCGCCGCCAACTCCGACTTCATCCTCGCCAGCTTCGGCGAGGAACTGGGCCTGGCGGGGATCATGGCGATCCTGGTCATCTACGGCCTGATCGTGGAGCGCGGCATCCGAACGGCGCTCGCGGCCCGCGACCCGTTCGGCAAGCTCCTCGCGGTCGGCCTCTCCGGCGGCTTCGCGCTCCAGGTCTTCGTCGTCGCGGGCGGCGTCATGGGCCTGATCCCGCTCACCGGTATGACGATGCCGTTCGTGGCCTACGGAGGCTCCTCCGTCATCGCCAACTGGGCGCTGATGGGCATCCTGATGAGAATCAGCGACACGGCCCGCCGCCCGGCCCCCGCGCCCGCCCCCAGCCCCGACGCCGAGATGACCCAGGTGGTCCGCCCGTGAACAAGCCCCTGCGCCGGATCGCGCTCTTCTGCGGGCTCCTCGTCCTCGCCCTGCTCATCCGCGACAACTACATCCAGTACGTCCAGGCGGACAGCCTGCGGACCAACGCGAGCAACCGCCGCGTCGCCATCGAGCGGTACGCCACTCCGCGCGGCGACATCATCGTCGACGGCAACCCGATCACCGGGGCCACCAAGTCGACCAAGAGCGGCATCAACGACTTCGAGTACAAGCGCACCTACAAGGACGGCCCCATGTGGGCGCCGGTCACCGGGTACGCCTCGCAGGCCTTCGACGCCTCCCAGCTGGAGAAGCTGGACGACGGCATCCTCACCGGCAACGACGACCGGCTCTTCTTCCGCAACACCCTCGACATGATCACGGGCAAGAAGAAGCAGGGCGGCAACGTCGTCACCACCCTCAACGCCGCCGCGCAGAAGGCCGCGTACCAGGGCTTGCTGAGCCGCGGCAAGGGCGCCGTCGCCGCGATCAACCCGCAGACCGGCGCGATCCTGGCGCTGGCCTCGACCCCGTCGTACGACCCCTCGACCTTCGCCGGAACCTCCGGGAGCGACGAGAAGGCCTGGAACAAGCTCCAGAAGAAGAACAACCCCGACGAGCCGATGCTCAACCGGGCGCTGCGCGAGACCTACCCGCCGGGCTCCACCTTCAAGGTGGTCACCGCGGCGGCGGCGCTGGAGAACGGCCTGTACAAGTCCGCGGACGAGAACACGGACTCGCCGCTGCCGTACACGCTGCCGACCACCTCGACCGAGCTGAAGAACGAGGGGAACATCCCCTGCAAGAACGCCACCATGCGCGTGGCGCTCAAGGTGTCCTGCAACACGGTCTTCGGCAAGATCGGCGCGGATCTCGGCAAGGACAAGATGCTCGCGGAGGCCGAGAAGTTCGGCTTCAACTCCGAGCAGCTCACGCCGGTGCGCTCCAACGCCTCCGTCTTCCCCAAGACGATGGACAAGCCGCAGACCGCGCTCAGCTCCATCGGCCAGTTCGAGACCGCCGCGACCCCGCTGCAGATGGCCATGGTCGCCTCCGCCGTCGCCAACAACGGCACGCTCATGAAGCCGTACATGGTCGACAAGCTGCAGGCCCCGAGCCTGGACGTCATCTCGCAGACCGAACCGCAGAAGTTGAGCGAGCCGCTCTCCAAGAGCAACGCCCAGATCCTTCAGTCCATGATGGAGACGGTCGTCAACGACCCGCAGGGCACCGGCAACAAGGCCCAGATCAGCGGCGTCACCGTGGGTGGCAAGACCGGTACCGCCCAGCACGGTGTCGCGAACAGCGAGAAGCCGTACGCGTGGTTCATCTCGTACGCCAAGCTCGCCGACGGCAGCTCGCCGGTCGCCGTGGCCGTCGTGGTCGAGGACGGCAGCGCCAACCGTGACGACATCACGGGCGGTGGTCTCGCCGCCCCCATCGCGAGGAGCGTGATGAAGGCAGTCATCGACAGCAAGAAGTGACCCCTGTCACGTCCCCTTCACATCGGTGCACGTTGCGATACCGGTCCTGTATCGGGTGACGGGCTTGGCCAGGTCACAGAAGCCGAGCCGGGTACGGTATGCCCGGACGGCACACCGCCGGACCACACAAGCGTGCGGTCGGGACCGACGGAGAGGGCTGGTAGGTAGCTATGGAAGAGCCGCGTCGCCTCGGCGGCCGGTACGAGCTGGGCCAGGTGCTCGGCCGTGGTGGCATGGCGGAGGTACATCTCGCTCATGACACCCGGCTCGGCCGCACCGTGGCGGTGAAGACGCTGCGAGCCGACCTCGCACGCGATCCGTCGTTCCAGGCCCGGTTCCGCCGGGAGGCCCAGTCGGCCGCCTCGCTCAACCATCCCGCGATCGTCGCCGTGTACGACACGGGTGAGGACTACATCGAGGGCATCTCCATCCCGTACATCGTGATGGAGTACGTCGACGGGTCCACGCTGCGCGAGCTGCTGCACTCGGGCCGCAGACTGCTCCCCGAGCGGTCCATGGAGATGACCATCGGCATCCTCCAGGCCCTCGAGTACTCCCACCGCGCCGGAATCGTCCACCGCGACATCAAGCCGGCCAACGTCATGCTGACGCGCAACGGCCAGGTCAAGGTCATGGACTTCGGCATCGCCCGCGCCATGGGTGACTCCGGCATGACGATGACGCAGACCGCCGCGGTCATCGGCACCGCCCAGTACCTCTCCCCGGAGCAGGCGAAGGGCGAGCAGGTCGACGCGCGCTCGGACCTCTACTCGACCGGCTGCCTCCTCTACGAGCTGCTGACCGTGCGTCCGCCCTTCGTGGGTGACTCCCCGGTCGCGGTCGCGTACCAGCACGTACGCGAGGAGCCGCAGCCGCCGTCGGTCTTCGACCCCGAGATCACGCCCGAGATGGACGCGATCGTCCTGAAGGCACTGGTCAAGGACCCGGACTACCGCTATCAGTCCGCCGACGAGATGCGCCAGGACATCGAGGCCTGCCTCGACGGCCAGCCCGTCGCCGCCACGGCCGCCATGGGCTCCGTGGGCTACGGCGGCTACCCGGACGACCAGGCCACCACGGCGCTGCGCTCCACGGACGCCCAGGCCACGTCCATGCTGCCCCCGATGAACCCGGACGACGGCGGCTACGGCTACAACAGCTACGACGACCGCCCGGCCCGCCGCCGCCAGCAGAAGAAATCGAACACCTCGACGATTTTGCTGGTCGTGGCGGGTGTGCTGGTCCTGGTCGGCGCGATCCTGATCGGGAAGTGGATGTTCGGGGGCGGCGGGGTGAGCAACAACAGCGTCACCGTTCCCAACCTCGTCAGCCAGACGCAGAAGGAAGCCGCCCAGCTGGCCACCAACGCCGAGCTGAAGGTTTCGATCACCAAGAAACCCTGCGAGACCGAGAAGACCGGCAACGTCTGCTCCCAGGACCCGAAGGCGGGCGTGAAGGCCACCAAGGGCGACACCATCAACCTGGTGGTATCCACGGGGGCGCCGAAGGTCGTCGTGCCCGGCGTCACGGGCCAGAGCCTCGACGACGCCAAGGCGAAGCTCACGGGCAGCGACTACAACTTCACGGTCAAGACGCAGACCCAGGTGTCCACGGAGGACCCGAACACCGTGCTGGAGCAGGACCCGAGACTTGGCACGGAGGTGCAGAAGGGATCGACGATCACCCTCACCATCGCCAAGGCCGCCGAGAAGGCCACGGTCCCGGACGTCACCGGCAAGTCGTGTGACGAGGCCAAGGCCGCGATGACGGCCAACAACCTCGTCGGCAACTGCACGCAGATCGACGTGACCGACCCGAACCAGGCCGACAAGGTCGTCTCGACCGTTCCCGCAATCGGCAGCTCGGCCGACAAGAACTCCAGCGTGAACATCCAGATCGGCAAGGCGCAGAACCAGACGTTCCAGATGCCGCAGGTGACCCAGATGACCCTTGCCCAGGCCAAGCAGATCCTGGCGCAGAACAATCTCCAGCTCGGCAACGTCGCAGGCTCACAGGACGACAACGCCATTGTGATCACCAGCGATCCGCAGCAGGGCTCGCAGGTGACGGCGGGTCAGAAGGTCAACCTCATCGCGGCCGATTCCGGGCAGAACGGCGGAAACGGTAACAACAATGGCGGCAACGGCTTCTTCGGCGGTCTCACCGGAGGCTGACGCGGCGGTTGAAACAGCGGTCAGACGAACTGTGCCCCGCCCGGGCTCCCGGGCGGGGCACAGTTTTTCGTTGTCTGGTCCGTACCGTCGCGCCATGCACGCAAAGGCCCACCTTCTGTACGAAAGTCGACCACATCTTCATACTGCCCCGACTCATTAAAAGCGGTGGGGTGGGAAATCAAAGCTCTGCCCCGGCCACATGGCCACAACACAAGCAGAAGGGGCAGAACGTGATCAACGAAGCGGTTCTGCTGGAGTCGAAGGCCCTGCGGGCAGCATGCTGGAGCGCACGGAAGTGCTCGACCGAGTCAAGGCACTGTCACTACTGCCGGACGGCATGCATGTGACGACGGCGATGGTCGCCACCTACTTCCAGGTGGGCCTCAAGGCCATCCGTTCCCTCGTGGTCGACCACCGGACGGAGCTGGAAGCCAGCGGCTACCGGGTTCTGACAGGTTCAGAACTGAGCTCCTTCAAGGAGCTCAGTGGAATTCAGTCACGCTCCCGGTCGCTCGCGCTGTTCTCCCGTCGCGCCGTCCTCAACGTGGCCATGCTGCTCCGGGACAGCGAAGGCACGTCAGGTGCGTACATACCTCCTCGACATGGAGTACCTGGCACGCACGCAGCAGCCTGTGGACAACCCTGTACACAGGGACACCACCTCCCTCGACGACCGTATCGACGAGCGCATCACCCACATCCTCGGCAGGACCTTGGAAGGAGAAGCCCCCACCGACAGCGTCAGGGTGTCCATCAAGGCCATGACTTGGCAGGCGTTCGAGCTCCATGTCGCCGACCTGCTGCGCCGTGACGGCTGCACGCAAGTCGTCGTACGGCAAGCCCGGAGCGACCGGGGCATCGACATCACCGCGTGCACGGCTGACGGACGCGCGGTGGCTGTGCAGTGCAAAAACCGCGACAGCCGCTCCTCCGTTCCGAGCGCCGACATGCAGAAGTTCGCGGGCGCCGCCCGGACCATCAACCCCGCGGAGGTGGCCCTGTTCGTCGCCACCTCCCACTTCAGCCGCGAAGCACAAGCAATCGCCGATCTGAGCGGGATCATCACCGTCAACCGCGACGAGCTGGAGGCGTGGACCGCCGGAGTGCGCCTCAAGGCACTGCGATAGGTGACGCGAAACAGCAAGGCCCGAAGCCGCAAGAGCAAGTTGCGGCTTCGGGCCTTCGCCATGCTAGGTGACCGAGTTGCTGCCAGTCACTCAGTCACCTCAGCCCAGCTCCGCCGGCGGCGTACGCGCGCTGTCCACCTTCTGCACGCGCTCCAGCTCGCCCCACACGATGTAGCGGTACTCCGACGTGTAGACCGGCGTGCAGGTCGTCAGGGTGATGTAGTGGCCCGGCTTCGTCTTGCCCGACTGCTTCGGGACCGACTGGAGGACCTTGACGTTGTACTTCGAGGTCTCCGGGAGGATCGAGAAGACCTTGTAGACGTACCAGTCGTCCTTGGTCTCGAAGACGATCGGGTCGCCCTTCTTGATCTTGTCGATGTTGTGGAACTTGGCGCCGTGGCCGTCGCGGTGGGCGGCGAGCGTGAAGTTGCCCGTCTTGTCGGTCATCGGCAGGGTCGCCTTGGCGGGGTCCACGTAGTAGCCGGCGACGCCGTCGTTGAGGACCTTCGTGGAGGTGCCCTTCTCGACCAGCACCTCGCCGTTCTTCATCGACGGGACATGCAGGAAGCCGATGCCGTCCTTGGTGTCCAGCGCACCCGGGCCGCCCTTGTCCTGGGCCCAGTTGTCACGGACCTTGTCACCTTGCTTGTCGGCCGCGCGATCCGCGACGACGTTCGTCCACCACAGCGAATAGACGACGAACAGGCCGAGCACCAGGCCCGCGGTGATGAGGAGTTCACCCAGGATGCTGACCGCCATCGCGATCCGGCTCACTCCACGACGCTTCGGAGCGGCCGCTTGGGCGTCGGCCTCGGCCTCGGCGCGCTCGTCGTGGTCGGTCCTCGCTGCCACTGTGCATCTGCCCCGTCTGGTCTGTCTCAGGTTGTCTCACGTGCTGGTGCCCGACGGGGCTCCTACCCGAGGAGCGCGTCCGGCTTGCCCTTGCTGCGCGGGCGTTCCTCGACCATCTTGCCCCACACGATCATGCGGTAGGTGCTGGTGAATTCCGGCGTGCAGGTGGTCAGTGTGATGTAGCGGCCCGGCGCCGTGAAACCGGACCCCTGGGGGATCGGGTCCAGCACCTTCGTGTTCGACGGGGACGTCACCGGCAGGATCGACGTCATCTTGTAGACGAAGTAGTCGTCCTGGGTCTCGACCACGATGGAGTCACCGGGCTTGAGCCGGTTGATGTACCGGAACGGTTCTCCGTGCGTGTTGCGGTGCCCCGCGAGCCCGAAGTTGCCCGTCTTGGCGTCCGGCATCGCCGTCTTCAGGGATCCCTCCCCGTAGTGACCCACCATCCCGCGGTCGAGCACCTTCGTCTTGCTGGTGCCCTCGGCGATCGGAGCGACCACGTCCAGCTTCGGGATGTGCAGGATGGCGAAACCCTGTCCCGGCTCGAACGTCCCCGGACTCCGCTTGCCGCTCGCCCAGTCCTCCTGGAGGTGGTGCGCGGCACTGCCCGCCTGCTGGTGCGCCCGCACGTTCGACCACCACAACTGGTAGGTCACGAAAAGCAGCATCAGGACGCCGGTGGTGATGAACACCTCGCCGATCAGCCGACTGACGAGGACGGCCGCACCGGGCTTCTGCGCGCGCGCCGCCCGCCGGGCCTCCATACGGCTCCGCGGCGCCTCAGCGGCCTTCTCCGCCGACTCCACCGACTCCTGGGCACCCTGGGGCTCCTGGGGCTCCTGAGCCCCTCCGTGGCGCCCGTGGCGCCGCGCCGCCTTCCGCCGGGCCGCACGGCCCCCGGACGCGGGTATCCCCTCGTTCGTGGCCCCGCCCGCCAACTGCTCGGCCCTGCGCCGGGCCTCGGAGACCTCCGAGGCCCGCAGCGCCACGGTCGCGTCGTCCAGCTTCGGAACCGCGCCGACCGGTTCGGCGTACAAGGGCATGGGTCTGGTGAGCGGTTCCCCGTAGGCGGGAGCGGGAGCCTGCGCACCCCCCGGCATCCCCTGCCAGTCCCGCGTATACCCCTCGGGGCCGTCCACGGCGTACTGGTGCTGTCCCTGCCCGGACCACTCCTGCCCGCGCCCGCCCTCCGACACGGCGGCGGGCGGTACGGGAGCGGGCGGGACGTCGGCCGGCGGCGGAGCGGCGTGCCGCCCGGCGGCCCGTCGGCCCGGCAGCGGATCGGTGAGCGGATCCGCGAGCTGCTCGACCGCGGCCTCGAACGCACCGGGTCCCCCGTACGGCTGCTGCCCGTACGAGGACCCGTCGTCTGCGGTGCCGCCGTAAGCGGCACCGGACTCGCGCTCGGGGCGCAGGGCGGTCACGCCGTGGCCCTGCCCACCACCGGGGCGAGCCCCACCGACCTCGCCACGGCACCCTGGTCGCCGCACTCCACCAGCCAGTTGGCGAGCATCCGGTGACCGTGCTCGGTCAGCACCGACTCGGGATGGAACTGCACACCTTCGACCGGGAGTTCACGGTGGCGCAGTCCCATGATGATCCCGTCGTGGGTACGGGCGGTGACCTCCAGCTCGGCCGGCACGGTCTCCGGCTCGGCGGCCAGCGAGTGGTAGCGGGTCGCGGTGAAGGGGGACGGCAGTCCGGCGAAGACGCCTCTGCCCTCGTGCTCCACCAGCGACGTCTTGCCGTGCAGCAGCTCGGGCGCACGGTCCACGACACCGCCGTACGCCACCTGCATCGACTGCATGCCGAGGCAGACGCCGAAGACGGGGACACCCGTGTCCGCGCAGTGGCGGACCATGTCGACGCAGACGCCGGCCTGCTCGGGAGCGCCGGGGCCGGGTGATAGCAGTACGCCGTCGAATCCGTCCTGGGCGTGCGCGGTCGAGACCTCGTCGTTGCGCAGCACCTCGCACTCGGCGCCGAGCTGGTACAGGTACTGGACCAGGTTGAAGACGAAGCTGTCGTAGTTGTCGACGACGAGAATCCGCGCGCTCACTGGTTGTTCACCGTCACATCGTTGAAGGGGAGCAACGGTTCGGCCCACGGGAAGACGTACTGGAAGAGTACGTAGACCACCGCGAGGACGAGCACGAGTGAGATCAGCGCCTTCACCCATGCGTTACCCGGCAGATGCCGCCAGATGAAGCCGTACATGCTGTCCCTTCCGTCGCATCACGGCACCAGAGCCACGCCCTACACCATCGGACCCACGCCGTACGGGACCAGACTAACGGCGTAGCGCCTGAGGTTTCCCGGCCTCCACGGGCTGCGTGGAATCCAGATGTGCCCAGACGATCAGCCGATGGCTGTGTCCCCACTCCGGATCGCACGTGGTCAGCGTGAGATAGCGGCCCGGAGCCGTGTACCCGGACTTACGTGGCACAGGATCGATCACCTCAACGTCCGTAGGCACTGTTTTGTAGGGGCCTTTGTCGATCCGATACGTGAACCAGGTCGTCCCGTCGGTCAGCACCACCGCGTCCCCCCTGCGCAGCTGGGGAAAGTCCTTGAACGGGTCGCCGTACGTGCGCCGGTGCCCCGCGACGGCGAAGTTCCCCACCTGCCCGAGCTGGGCCGTCCCCCGGTAGTGCCCGAGCCCCTTCTGCAGGACGCTCGTGCCGGTGCCTTCGAGCACGGGCTTGTTCCACGTGAAACCAAGACGTGGGATGTACATCACCGCGAAGGGCTTGCCGTAGGCGTAGGGGCCCGGGGCCTTCGGGCTCTCGGTCGTTTTCGCCGCCGGAGCGTTCGGGTTCCCGGTTGCCGGGCCGGTCGGGGGCGCCTTCGACTGCTGTGCGACCGATCCCTTCGACCACTGCTTCTGGAGTTGGTCGATCTGGTGGTTCATCTCGCTGTCGGCCTTCACGCCCGTCCAGAACAGGACGTAGACCACGAAGAGCACGATGAGCGTGCCGACGGTGATGCACAGTTCGCTCACTGTCCGGACGAGCACTCGCACCGACACGGGACCCCCAGCGGCAGCTGCTTCAGCCACTACTCCACAGGTTTTGCGTAGTGGAGATCCACTGTGCCCGAGTAGCCGGGAAGAGTCACCGTTCCGTTCTCCTCGACTTTCCAGCCGAGCCCGTAGACGTTGACGTACACCATGTAGTTCTGGATCGCCGCAGAGTCGGCAAGGGCCTTCTGGAGCTTCTGGGGGTCACCGATCGCGGTGATCTTGTACGGGGGCGAGTAGACCCGGCCCTGGAGGATCAGGGTGTTGCCGACACAACGCACGGCGCTGGTGGAGATCAGCCGCTGGTCCATCACCTTGATGCCCTGGGCGCCACCCAGCCACAGGGCGTTCACCACGGCCTGCAGGTCCTGCTGGTGGATGACCAGATAATCGGGCTGCGGCTCGGGGTAGCCAGGCAGCTTGGCCGTGGCGTTCGGCGGGGCGTCGTTGAGGGTGACCGTGACGGCCTTGCCCTTGAGCTTCTGGGTGCCGGTGTTCTTCTCCAGCGCGGCGAGCTTGGCGGTGTCGGCCTTGCTGCCGCCGTTCTCCCGCCCGGCGAGCGTGTCGACCTCGGCGCGCAGGACGCCGTTGGACTCGTCCAGCGACGCGTTCTTGTGGCTGCGCTCCTGAATGAGGTCGGAGAGCTTCAGCATGGACGCGTCCGTGCGGATATTGGTGCCCTTGGCCGTGTTGAAGCTGGTGAAGAAGATCAGCCCGGCGAGCGCGAAGACGGCGACGGTGAGTACACGTACGGGCCGGAAACGGCGCGTAACGGCAGGACTGGAACCCGTCCCGGGGGAGTCGGCAGAATTGCTCAACGTACCCTTATCTCCTTCGGCGCCGCGGAAGCACTACGCTAACGGACGCCCGGGGGAGCGCTCAGTGTCCCCTTGTACGCTGCCCCGGAGCCCGCCCCAGTTCCCTGCGCGGCCACGCAGCGCATCGACAGGAGAGACCCTCGTGCCGAAGTCACGTATCCGCAAGAAGGCCGACTACACGCCGCCCCCGGCGAAGCAGGCGACCAACATCAAGCTGACCAGCCGCGGCTGGGTCGCACCGGTCATGCTGGCCATGTTCCTCATCGGCCTCGCCTGGATCGTCATCTTCTACGTGACGGACGGGTCACTGCCCATCGACGCCCTCGGCAACTGGAACATCGTGGTCGGCTTCGGCTTCATCGCGGCGGGATTCGGCGTCTCCACGCAGTGGAAGTAGCTCTGCCCAGGGTTATCCACTGAGTTATCCACAAGAGTTTTCCACAGGTGGAAAAAGAACGACGATCTGTGGATAACTCATCCGGGGTTGACGCCGGTGTGACTGACCTACCGGGATCCGCAAACCTGTTCGCCCCCTGTCCGACCTGCGAAAACTCGGGTCAGTTACAGGGGGCACAGCTGTTCCCACACAGCGTGCACAAGATCCGCCACGATCTGTGGACAACACCGCTCCCCAGGGCTTCTCAGGTGAGCCGAGCGGTACCTCAGGTGAGCTGAGCCGTCCTGACCAGCGTCGCGACGACCACCAGGGCCAGGACCACCGCGCTCACCCCGTACTGGATCAGGGCCCGCCGGTCGCGCGGGGCGTGGACCATGGCGTAGCCGACTACGACACCGGCGACGAGTCCGCCGATGTGGGCCTGCCAGGCGATGTTGCTCCACCCGAAGGTGAAGATCAGGTTGATCACCAGCAGGGCGATCACGGGGCGCATGTCGTAGTTGAGCCGGCGCATCAGGACGGCGGTCGCGCCGAAGAGGCCGAAGATGGCGCCGGAGGCGCCCAGCGAGGGCTGGTTCGGCGCGGCGACGAGGTAGGTGAGCGCGCTGCCCGCCAGACCCGAGACGAAGTAGAGGGTGAGATAGCGGGCACGGCCGAGGGCCGCTTCCAGGGGGCCGCCGATCCACCACAGGCTGAGCATGTTGAACAGGATGTGGACATAGCTGCCGTGCAGGAACATCGCCGTCAGCATGCGGTACCACTGGCCCTCGGCGACGCCCTCGACCGAGCCGAGCAGCGGGACGTACGCGCGGCCGATGAGGTCGAAGCTGTCGGTGAAGCGGTCGCCCACCGACAGCTGGACCAGGAAGACGGCGAGGTTGAGCCCGATCAGGACCTTGGTGAGGAGCCGGGGGTCCGCGGTGACGGTGCCGCCCGCGAGGGTGCGGGGCTGCGAGGCCGACGGCGCGTGGCCCGTACCGGAGCCGGCGCGGACGCACTCGGGGCACTGGAAGCCCACGGAGGCACTGATCATGCACTCGGGGCAGATGGGGCGCTCGCAGCGGGTGCAGCGCACGCCGGTTTCACGATCCGGATGCCGGTAGCAGGTGGGCAGGGCCTGGGCGTCCTGATGTCCCTGGTCCTGCGGGCCCTGCGGGTTGCCTGGCGCCTGGTCCATGGGGTCCCCTCAATCCGGTCGTACGCACTGCACCGCCCCGCCCATCCTTACGGATGAGCGGGGCGTTTGGTTCCCTGCGGGAGTCTTCGGGACCTTCGGGTCTCAGCCCTCGCGGATCTCAGCCCTGGCGGGAGTCCGCTCTTGCGGGTCTCAGCCCTTGCGGGTCTCGACGACGACCGACTCGATGACGACGTCGTTGACCGGGCGGTCGGTGCGCGGGTTCGTCTGGGTGCTCGCGATGGTGTCCACGACCTTCTGGCTGGCCGCGTTGGTGACCTCGCCGAAGATGGTGTGCTTGCGGGTCAGCCAGGCCGTCGGGGAGACGGTGATGAAGAACTGCGAGCCGTTGGTACCGGGGCCGGCGTTGGCCATGGCCAGCAGGTACGGCTTGTCGAAGGCGAGCTCCGGGTGGAATTCGTCCTCGAACTGGTAACCGGGGCCGCCGGTGCCGTTGCCCAGCGGGTCACCGCCCTGGATCATGAATCCGCTGATCACCCGGTGGAAGACCGTGCCGTCGTAGAGCTTGTCGGTGGACTTCTCACCCGTCTCCGGGTTGATCCACTCACGCTCGCCCGTGGCAAGCTCTACAAAGTTCCGGACCGTCTTGGGCGTGTGGTTCGGCAGGAGCCGGACTTCGATGTCGCCTTGGTTGGTCTTCAGGGTGGCGTAAAGCTGCTCGGCCACGATCTGCCTTCCGTTGCCTTCTTTTGACCCCCCGATCCTCGCACGGACAGGGCCACGCGTCGCCCGGCCACCACCTCCGAGCGAATATCCGCGGGCGCGCTTGCAGAAATCCCCTCGAGTCCTTGCGTGCACAGGGCGCGACGCGGCGATCCGTGGCATTGTCGGCGACAAGCTCCTGTTGCCCCGTATGCCCTATCTCGCATGCCTCGCGGCCCCTCGGGGGGCATGATCTCGAACAGGGTGGAAAGGTGAACTGTGCCTTTTTGGGGTACCCGAACGCCCACGTACGCCACCGAGGAGGAGGAAAACCCGTGACCCGCATTGACAGCGTGCGCGCCGCGACCGGCTCGGCGAAGGACAGCGTGCTGCACGCCGCGGAAGTGGTGGCGCCTTACGCCGACACGGCCAAGGACCGGGCCTCGTACTACGCGAACGAGGCACTCGTACGGCTCGCGCCCAAGGTGTCGCTGGCCGCCGAGCAGGCCCGCGTCCAGTACGGCGCCCATCTCGCGCCGCGCCTGGAGCAGGCCCGTACACATGTGCCGCCCAAGGTCGACCAGGCCGCCGTCCGAACCCGCCAGGCGGCCGTGCAGGCCGCCGAGTACACCAAGCCGAGGATCGAGCAGGCGGTGGCCGCGGCTCAGCCTGTGCGTGAGGAGGCCGCGGCACGCGGTGTGGCGGCGATCGCCGCGCTGCGCGGACAGGTCTCGCCTAAGGAGATCCAGAAACTGGTCCGCAAGCACGAGCGGCACGCGAAGGCCGGCCGCGCCGCCAAGCGTCTGCTCGTTCTGGGGATTCTCGCGGCCGGCGCCTTCGCTGCCTGGAAGTGGTGGGACAAGCAGGCCAACCCCGACTGGCTGGTCGAGCCGCCCGCCGCGACGGAGGTGCCCGAGACGGGCCGTCTTTCCTCGGTCGACGGCACTGGCCTGTCCGACCTGGACCCCGAGGTCCAGGCCAAGCAGGCCGAGGAGGAGACGGACCGCGACGACCGCCGCTGACCCCGAACCCGGGAAACAGCCCTGAGCAAGGGCAACAACATCGCCGTGGGGCAGGAGACCCTCAAGTCTCCTGCCCCACGGCGATGTTTCACGTGGAACCGGCGGAACCGAACGATGGGCCGTGGGCGCGCGGCACGGAAACAAGCCGATTACGCCTTCCGCCACGATGACGTTTGCAACGACCGATGCTCACAACATCCGCACAGACCCTCTTCACCGTGTGCATTGCAATGATTACGCATATCTGCTTACAGCAGCTCACACGAGGCTCCGGTGTCGGTTCGGACCGCCCCCGGGCCACGTCGGCCACCGGTGGGGCGACATCGACACCCACCCGCAAGCCGACCATTTGCGCAAACAACTGCAACGACTGCGAAGCCCGATGCGTGACCCAGGTCACCGAAAAACAAGAACCGGCCAGCCGCCGCGAAGGGCGTCTGACCGGTCCGTGATGTGGAGCCTAGGGGAGTCGAACCCCTGACATCTGCCATGCAAAGACAGCGCTCTACCAACTGAGCTAAGGCCCCGGAAGACAGGCGTCCGGCCGGTGGAATCGGGTACCGGAGGGCGCCGCAGACCAGAGTACCGGGTCACCCCCGGGATCTCGCAAAAAGATTAGGGGTCCCCGTGGGCGACCACTCTCCGTAAGATGCTCGACGTGGTTCGCTACAGCGAACCGCGGTATTTGGGGAAGCGATGGGGAGACGCAATGGACGCCGCACAGCAGGAAGCAACCGCAAGAGCTCAAGAGCTGCAGCGGAACTGGTACGGAGAGCCGTTGGGGGCGCTCTTCCGTAGGCTCATCGAGGATCTGGGCCTCAACCAGGCGCGTCTTGCCGGGGTGCTGGGACTTTCCGCGCCCATGCTGTCGCAGCTGATGAGCGGTCAGCGTGCCAAGATCGGCAATCCCGCGGTGGTCCAGCGCGTGCAGCTGTTGCAGGACCTGGCGGGGCAGGTCGCGGACGGCAGCGTCAGCGCCGCCGAGGCGACCGAGCGCATGGACGAGATCAAGAAATCGCAAGGGGGCTCGGTGCTCAGCAACACCACGCAGTCGACGAGCAGTTCAGGTGCGCCCACGGTCAAGCGGGTGGTCCGCGAGATCCAGTCGCTGCTGCGCTCCGTGGCAGCCGCGGGAGACATCATCGACGCGGCCGACACCCTCGCCCCGACCCACCCGGAACTGGCAGAGTTCCTCCGGGTGTACGGCGCCGGCCGCACCTCCGACGCGGTCGCGCACTACCAGTCGCACCAGAGCTGAGCCGGCGGCCCGGCCGCCGCACACCCGGCGCCGGGGGCTCAGGACGCCGTCCGGTTCCGCACCTCGGGCCGCCGGGCGTCTCAACGGGGGGCCTCCGCCGGACCGACCGCCGAAGGGGAGCGACGCACGACCATGGGTGAGGTCTTCGCCGGACGCTACGAACTGGTCGACCCGATCGGCCACGGGGGAGTCGGTGCGGTCTGGCGCGCCTGGGACCGGCGGCGGCGCCGTTATGTGGCCGCCAAGGTGCTCCAGCAGAGCGACGCGCACGCGCTGCTGCGCTTCGTGCGGGAGCAGGCGCTGCGGATCGATCACCCCCATGTCCTCGCCCCCGCCAGCTGGGCCGCCGACGACGACAAGGTGCTGTTCACCATGGACCTGGTGGCCGGGGGCTCCCTGGTCCACCTGGTCAACGACTACGGCCCGCTGCCGCCCGCGTTCGTCTGCACCCTGCTCGACCAGCTCCTCTCGGGAGTCGCCGCGGTGCACGCGGAGGGGGTCGTGCACCGTGACATCAAGCCCGCCAACATCCTGCTCGAAGCGACAGGTACGGCCCGGCCACGGCTGCGGCTGTCCGACTTCGGCATCGCGATGCGGCTGGGCGAGCCGCGGCTGACCGAGACCAACTACGTGGTCGGAACGCCCGGTTACTTCGCTCCCGAGCAGATGATGGGCGCCGAGCCGGACTTCCCCGCCGATCTGTTCGCCGTCGGCCTGGTCGCCCTCTACCTGCTCGAAGGGGCCAGACCCGATGCCAAGGCCCTGATCGAGTACTTCGCGGAGAACGGCACACCGGCCGCCCCCCAGAGCATCCCCGAGCCGCTGTGGCAGGTCGTGGCCACGCTGCTGCAGCCGGACCCCCGGGCACGGTTCCGCACCGCGACCGGGGCACGCAAGGCGCTGGCCTCGGCCACCGAGCTGCTGCCCGAGCCCGGCCCCGACGACGAGCTGGTCGAGGTCTTCGACCAACTCGGTCCGCTTCCCCCGGGGTTCGGCCCGGAAGGGCCACTCAGGGCGACCACGCCACGCGCCGCGGAGAACCCGGCTTCGTGGTCCGGTTCTGCCCTCGACTCCGGATCCGGATCCGAGTCCGCGACCGGCTCCAGCACCACTTCTGGCACCGCCTCCGGCACCGGTTCCGGCCCGCACGACTCGGGGCCATGGCATCACGATTCCGGGGCGCTTTCCCGGGAGCCCGTCTCCGGGGCCGCGTGGGCGGATCGTTCCTCCGGGGGCGTATGGCCTGCGTCCGACTCGGGTGGCGTACGACCGGAGCCTGCCCCCGGCGCCGTACGACACGAGCCCGCCACCGGTGCCGTACCGCCGCACCTCGCGCCCGACGCCACACCCCCGCAGCCGTCCACGATGTCGGACACCGGCAGCTTCCACCTGCCGCCACCGCAGCCACGTCCCCAGTCCGTGTGGCAGCACGATCAGCCCCCCACTCCCCCCACCTCGGTCGTGCTGCCGGTGCCGACCCCCACTCCTGCCCTGCCGTTCGACCACACGCCCGTGCAGCCGCCCTCCCCCGTGCGGCCCGCGGATCCGAGCGCCGCGACGCGTCAGCACGCGCAGCCCCGCCCCGGACCGCCCGCGAAGGTGGCCGTCCCGGTGCTGCTCCTCGCGCTGGCCTGTTTCGCGGTGGGCTTCTGGGCGCTGACCCAGATCTGACCTCCGGCGCCCGTAAGCCCTGTCCCTCCTTGGTGGCTTACCAGCCGCGCGGCGTCGCCCGCCGTCGTGCGGCCACCGTCCACACCCCGAGCGCCAGCACCAGGACGCTCCCGGTGCCGATACCGCCCACGGCGACCAGCTTCATCGTGGTGCCGTCGTCGCTCCCGCCCCTTCCGGCAGGCACCATCCCACCGGTGGACGGCACGGAGTCACCGGTCGCGGAATCGAACGCGCCACGCGGTACGGCCCGCCCCGCGTACGCAGGGCCGCTCTGCGCGGCGCCGTCCACCCGTACGCGCAGGATCAGTCCGAACGGCCCGTCGCCGAACTTGTCGGCGACCTGCGCCGCGAGATGGACGACGAGATAGTACGAACCGGCGAACCGCATGCCGCCGGTCCGATCGTTGAAGGCGTAGCGGTTGTCGTACTCGACGGGCGGCAGCGGATCCAGAGCGGCGGACCGCTGGCTGCCGTCGTATCCCGCGCCCGTGTCGGTGACGAGTCCGCGCACGGGGTTGTAGAGGGACATGACGAGAGCCGTGCCCACGAATCCCTCGCCGCCGCTCGAACTGCCGAGTTCGGCGGTGGCGGAGAACTGCTGTCCCCAGTCGACCGGCACCTTGTAGAAGAGCGTCTGCCCGGGGCTGATCCCGTCCTTCCAGACTCCCTGTTCGAGGGCGCCTGCCGTGGTGAACCCCGCGCCGCCCCGGCGTGGCCGCGCGTCGCCCTGGAGGGCCTCGGGCGAGGCGGAGTTCCAGGTCTCAGGGGCACTGGTCGACCCCGCCTTCTTCAAACGGGGTTCGGACACATAGTTCAGTTCGAGGTCCCAGGCGTCGGGGGAGGAGGGCGGGGAGGCCGAGGAGGCGGATGCCGCGGTGCGCTCGACGACCACGTAGTACGTTCCGGCCGTCTGGCAGGCGTACTTGCCGGGGCCGATCTCGCGCGACGCCCAGGCGGCGATGGGGTGGGGGCTCTGGGAGGGGCCGAAGTGGGCGGTCGTAGAAGGGGAGCAACTGCCGCTGTTGCCATCCTGTACGGAGACCTTGACGCCGTCGGAGTAGGCGACCGTGGCACCGGGCCTGGGGACGGCGGTGGCGGCGATGTACGCGTTGGAGGTGGCGTCGAGCTCCAGGCGGTAATAGAGCTTGCCGTCCTTGCCGAGGGAACTGCGGTACGTCCGGCCGGGCTCCAGCCGTACGGCGTCCGTGGTGCCCGTGGCGCCCTGGACCGTCGTGGCGTCCTGGGCGAAGGCGTACGGCTTCGGTGTACCGGTCTCGGCTGCCGCGGCGGACCGCCCGGGCAGGGCCGCCGTCGCGCACAGGACCGTCGCCACGATCGCGAGCGGCCGACCGCCGTGCCACCATGCCGTGCGCCGCCCCATCACGCGCCACCCCTCGTCGTAGCCCCGGACCGTGGCCCATCCTGCCCCGCCGGTCACGGAGCCACCCCCGCTATCCGCACAAGCGGCCGAAACCGCCTGCCCAGAGGGCCGATATCTTCACTTACGCAATCAATTAATTTGCCAAAGCGAATCCAAAGCGGGTGGGCAATACAAAACCCCGACCGCGAGGGCGGTCGGGGTCTGATCTGAGACTGGTGTCGATTCTCACGAACCCGTGGGCACGGAGTCAGTCGCCTCCGTCCACAGATCCTGCTCGGCGCGATCCGCCTGGATCTGGCGGTACACGAGGAGCCCGCCGATGGCGGCCAGTGCGACCAGGAGAAGCTTCTTCACCGCGCGACCTCGTCTTTCGTTGACGTAGGGGACCTCTGGCGCCCGACTATACACACCGACCGATATCGATCGGTGACCTGCACCGACCCCCAACTGCCGCCCACCGGAGAGCAGTAGGAGCGGATCCGGCCGCTCCGGTCACGGTCGTATCGCACGGTGATCACACCTCGCACACAGTGACTTTCGGCACCCTCTCGCACCTTTCAGGCACTTTTCCGACCTCTTGCGTCCATCCGAGTGGTGTTGATCTGAACATCGACGCGCCACGGGCGTCGGTCCACCACTTCGCGGCCCACATACACATCATGAGGAAAGTACGCAAATCGCCTGACCCGAAAGTGAGGGGCCATGACCCAGAACAAGGTCATGAAGCTGTGGACCGCCATCGTCACCGTCTTCGTCGCGCTGTGCACGGCGCTCGGTTTCATCACGACCACCGCGGCCGCGGCGGTACCGCAGGCCGAAGCGACGCGCAACAGCACGGTCGCCGCGACAGTGCCGGCGATCTCTCCCTGGGCCGGTCCACACAGCCGGGCCCTGCCCCCCACCATGAAGCAACGCATCCGCGCCGAGGCCCACGGCTCCTCACCGAGCTGCCGGCACCGCCCGCCGACCGAGGCCACCGAGGCCGACCCGGCCGACCTCGCGTCGCTCTACGGCCCTGAGGCCCACACCGAGCCCGAGACCCGCCTCCAGCGCTGACCGGCGCGGCTCCGCCCCATCCCCCAGCTCCTCTCACCTGACGTAGCGGCGAACTTGCGTACACCGCCACCCACAGATCCGAAGGCCCGGCACCTCGAAAGAGCTGCCGGGCCTTCGCCGTGTCCGGCGCCTGGCCATGTCCGGCACCTCGTCGTCCCGGTCCGCACCGAGGAGTACGCGGCGTTGACGCTTGGACGAAGGGGGAAACCTGTAGCAACTCCCGTGATTCCCAGCCAAGAGCGCGGAGTAGTGACACTGAGGCGGCACCGGCGACTGATGTCGGCCGTAAATGCCAAAGACCCCCGGGTGTGATCACCCGGGGGTCTTTTGGTTGGTGGGGCTAACAGGATTTGAACCTGTGGCCTCATCCTTATCAGGGATGCGCTCTAACCAACTGAGCTATAGCCCCGCCGCGCTTTGCGGTGTGTGTCCCGCGCGCTGACCTCTGAACATTAGCGCACGACGCGGCCAGTCCCAAAATCGGTATCCCAGGCCTCCCGGCCGGGCCCGACGAGCTGCTGTTACTCGTCCTCGGCGAGGGTCAGCTCGATACCGCCGACGAAGCCCGCGGAAAGGTTGTAGATGAACGAGCCGAGCGTCGCGAGCGCCGTGGCGAGCACGACGTCGATGACCGCGATGATCGACGTGAACATCAGGACGTGCGGCAGGGAGAGGAACGACTGCAGGTCGAAGCCGTTCGACTCGTTCGAACCCGTCGCCTCGGAAATGGTGCCGCCGACCGTCGAGAAGACGCCCATCGCGTCCAGGACCATCCACAGCACCGCCGCCGCCACGATCGTGCAGATGCCGAGCGCGATGGAGAGCAGGAAGCTGACCTTCATCACCGACCAGGGGTCGGTCTTGGCCACCCGCAGCCGCGCCTTGCGGGTGCGGGGCGCGGTGCGCGCTCCGGTCCGCGGCCGGCGTACGGCGCCGGCCGGCGTCTGAGCCGGGTACGCCTGCGGCGGGTGGTACGGCTGCGCGGGCTGTTGCGGCTGCCGTTCCCCCGGCAACGCGGAGCCGGCCTCGGGAGCGGCCCCGGCAGGGGCCGCCGAGGCGGCTGAAGCGGCCGAAGGAGCCCCCGGTGGGGGCGTCGAAGCGGGCGCCGCGCCGGGCGCGGGCTTGGTCTTCGCCGAACCGGCCGCCGCCGGGCCCGCTCCGGCCGCGTACTGCTGGGCCTGCGGGCCTCGGGTGTCCGTCACAGTTCCCCCCTGGGATCCATGAGAGTCATGGGAGTCAGTCGCCTCCGCGGCGGAGCCACGGCCGCCGTCCGTATCCGTACCGGTCGATCCGGCGCCCGTGGCTCCGCTCACGATGACTCACTCCTCGCGCTACTCGGACGAGGACTGCTCGCCCTCGTCCGTACCGACGGCCTCGACGCCCTCGGCGATCTCGTCCTCGGCGATCTCGCCGTCGACTTCCTCCGCCTCGCGACCGGCCTCGGCGTTACGAGCGATGCCGACCACGGCATCGCGCTTGCCCAGGTTGATCAGTTGGACACCCATGGTGTCACGGCCCGTCTCCCTGACCTCGTTGACTCGCGTGCGAATCACACCGCCGGACAGGGTGATGGCGAGGATCTCGTCCGTCTCCTCGACCACCAGCGCGCCGACGAGGGACCCGCGGTCCTCGACGATCTTGGCGGCCTTGATACCGAGGCCACCACGACCCTGAACGCGGTACTCGTCAACGGCGGTCCGCTTCGCGTACCCGCCGTCCGTAGCAGTGAACACGAACGTACCGGGTCGAACAACATTCATCGAGAGCAGCTCGTCGCCCTCGCGGAAACTCATCCCCTTGACGCCCGAGGTCGCACGGCCCATCGGCCGCAGGGCGTCATCCGTCGCCGTGAACCTGATCGACTGCGCCTTCTTACTGATCAGCAGCAGATCGTCCTCGGCCGAGACGAGTTCGGCTCCGATCAGTTCGTCGTCGGAACCGTCCTCCGTCTCGCGGAGATTGATCGCGATGACACCGCCGGAGCGCGGGGAATCGTAATCCTTCAGAGGCGTCTTCTTCACGAGGCCGCCCTTGGTGGCCAGCACCAGATAAGGCACCGCCTCGTAGTCACGGATCGCGAGGATCTCGGCGATCGCCTCGTCCGGCTGGAAGGCCAGCAGGTTCGCGACGTGCTGTCCACGCGCGTCACGCCCGGCGTCCGGGAGCTCGTACGCCTTCGCGCGGTAGACGCGGCCCTTGTTGGTGAAGAACAGCAGCCAGTGGTGCGTCGTCGACACGAAGAAGTGGTCGACGATGTCGTCCTGCTTCAGCTTCGCGCCGCGTACGCCCTTGCCGCCCCGCTTCTGCGAGCGGTAGTCCTCGGTCTTGGTCCGCTTGATGTAGCCGCCACGCGTGATGGTGACGACGATGTCCTCTTCGGCGATCAGGTCCTCGATGGACATGTCACCGTCGAAGGGGACCAGCTTGGAGCGACGGTCCTCGCCGAACTTCTCGACGATCGCCGCGAGTTCCTCGCTGATGATGGAGCGCTGGCGCTCCGGCGAGGCGAGGATCGCGTTGTACTCGGTGATCTTCGCCTGGAGCTCGTCGTGCTCCTGGATGATCTTCTGACGCTCCAGGGCGGCCAGTCGGCGCAGCTGCATCTCGAGGATGGCGTTCGCCTGGATCTCGTCGATCTCCAGGAGGCCCATCAGGCCCTCGCGCGCGATCTCGACGGTGTCACTGCGCCGGATCAGCGCGATGACCTCGTCGATGGCGTCCAGGGCCTTCAGGAGGCCACGCAGGATGTGCGCGCGCTCCTCGGCCTTGCGCAGCCTGAAGCGCGTACGCCGGACGATGACCTCGATCTGGTGCGTCACCCAGTGGCGGATGAACGCGTCGAGCGACAGCGTGCGCGGGACGCCGTCCACCAGCGCCAGCATGTTGGCGCCGAAGTTCGACTGCAGATCGGTGTGCTTGTAGAGGTTGTTCAGGACGACCTTGGCGACCGCGTCGCGCTTCAGGACGATGACCAGCCGCTGGCCCGTACGGGACGAGGTCTCGTCGCGGACGTCGGCGATGCCCCCGACCTTGCCGTCCTTCACCAGGTCGGCGATCTTCTGCGCGAGGTTGTCGGGGTTGGTCTGGTAGGGAAGCTCGGTGACCACCAGGCACTGGCGGTTCTGGATCTCCTCGACCTCGACGACCGCGCGCATCGTGATGGAGCCACGGCCCGTGCGGTACGCCTCCTCGATGCCCTTTCGGCCCACTACAAGGGCACCGGTCGGGAAATCGGGGCCCTTGATGCGCTCGATCAGGGCGTCGAGCAGCTCCTCGTGGCTGGCCTCGGGGTTCTCGAGGTACCACTGGGCGCCGGCCGCGACCTCACGGAGGTTGTGCGGCGGGATGTTGGTGGCCATGCCGACCGCGATGCCCGCCGAACCGTTGATCAGCAGGTTCGGGAACCGGGCCGGCAGAACCGTCGGCTCCTGGTTGCGGCCGTCGTAGTTGTCCGTGAAGTCGACGGTCTCCTCGTCGATGTCACGGACCATCTCCATGGACAGCGGCGCCATCTTGCACTCGGTGTAGCGCATGGCGGCCGCGGGGTCGTTGCCCGGAGAGCCGAAGTTGCCGTTGGAGTCCACCAGCGGCATACGCATCGACCACGGCTGCGCGAGACGGACCAGCGCGTCGTAGATCGAGGAGTCGCCGTGCGGGTGGTAGGTGCCCATGACGTCGCCGACGACACGGGCGCACTTGTAGAAGCCCTTCTCGGGCCGGTAGCCGCCGTCGTACATGGCGTACAGGACGCGGCGGTGGACGGGCTTGAGGCCGTCCCGGACGTCGGGCAGCGCACGCGACACGATGACGGACATCGCGTAGTCGAGATACGAGCGCTGCATCTCCGTCTCGAGCCCGACGGGCTCGACGCGCAGGGTGATCTCGCCGCCTTCTTCAGGCGTGCTCGGAGTGTTCTCGTCGGCCATTGCTGGTGAAGATCCTTTCTGCTGCGGTCAGCTGAGACCGACTCAGATGTCGAGGAAGCGGACGTCCTTGGCATTGCGCTGGATGAACGCGCGGCGGGCCTCGACGTCCTCGCCCATGAGGACCGAGAACAGGTCGTCGGCCTGGGCGGCGTCGTCGAGCGTGACCTGGCCGAGGACCCGGTGCTCCTGGTCCATGGTCGTGATGCGCAGCTCCTCGGCGTTCATCTCGCCGAGGCCCTTGAAGCGCTGGACCGAGTCGTCGCGGATACGCTTGCCGGCCTGCTTGCCCAGCTCGATCAGCGCGTCGCGCTCACGGTCCGAGTACGCGTACTCGAAGTCGTCCCGGCCCCACTTGATCTTGTACAGCGGGGGACGCGACAGGAACACGTGCCCGGCCTCGACCAGCGGCCTCATGAAGCGGAAGAGGAAGGTCAGCAGCAGGGTGTTGATGTGCTGGCCGTCGACGTCGGCGTCCGCCATCAGGATGATCTTGTGATAGCGGAGCTTCTCGATGTCGAAGTCCTCGTGGACCCCGGTGCCGAAGGCCGAGATCAGTGCCTGGATCTCCTGGTTCTGCAGGATCTTGTCGATCCGCGCCTTCTCGACGTTGAGGATCTTGCCTCGGATCGGGAGGATCGCCTGGTACTGCGGGTTGCGGCCGGACTTGGCCGAGCCGCCGGCGGAGTCACCCTCGACGATGAAGATCTCGCACTTGGTGGGATCGTTCGACTGGCAGTCGGACAGCTTGCCCGGCAGGGACGCCGTCTCCAGGAGGCCCTTGCGGCGGGTGAGGTCGCGGGCCTTGCGGGCCGCCACGCGCGCGGTGGCCGCCTGGATGGACTTGCGGACGATGTCCGCGGCCTCGTTCGGGTTGCGGTCCAGCCAGTCGTTGAGGTGCTCGTAGACGGCCTTCTGGACGAAGGTCTTCGCCTCCGTGTTGCCCAGCTTGGTCTTGGTCTGGCCCTCGAACTGGGGCTCGCTCAGCTTGACCGAGATGATCGCGGTCAGACCCTCGCGGATGTCGTCACCGGTGAGGTTGTCGTCCTTCTCACGCAGCAGCTTCTTGTCGCGCGCGTACTTGTTGATCAGCGAGGTCAGCGCCGCACGGAAGCCCTCCTCGTGCGTACCGCCCTCGTGGGTGTGGATGATGTTGGCGAAGGAGTACACGCCCTCGCTGTAGCCGCTGTTCCACTGCATCGCGACCTCGAGGGACAGGCTCTTGTCCTTGTCCTCGGCCTCGAGATCGATGACGGTGGGGTGCACCACGTCTCCCTTACGGGAGTTCAGGTACTTCACGAAGTCGACGATGCCGCCCTCGTAGTGGTACGTGACGGTCTTGACCTCGGCCTTCTCGTCCGCACCCGCCTCGTCCGCACCGGCCGTGGCCTTCGCCGACTCGCGCTCATCAGTGAGTTTGATCGTCAAACCCTTGTTGAGGAACGCCATCTCCTGGAAGCGCCGCGAGAGCGTCTCGAAGGAGTACTCGGTCGTCTCGAAGATGTCACTGTCGGCCCAGAAGGTGACCGAGGTACCGGTCTCGTCGGTGGCCTCGTGCTCGACGAGAGGGGCGGTCGGGACGCCCATCTTGTAGTCCTGCGTCCAGCGGCGTCCGTCGGTCTTGACCTCGACGGAGACCTTGCTCGACAGGGCGTTCACGACGGAGACGCCGACGCCGTGCAGACCACCGGAGACCGCGTAGCCGCCGCCACCGAACTTGCCGCCCGCGTGCAGGACCGTCAGCACGACCTCGAGGGCCGGCTTCCCTTCGGAGGGGACGATGCCCACGGGGATGCCGCGGCCGTTGTCCACGACACGCACGCCGCCGTCGGCGAGGATGGTGATGTCGATCGTGTCCGCGTGGCCGGCCAGCGCCTCGTCGACGGAGTTGTCGACGACCTCGTACACGAGGTGGTGCAGTCCGCGCTCGCCGGTCGAGCCGATGTACATACCGGGTCGCTTGCGAACCGCGTCCAGACCCTCGAGGACGGTGATGGCGCTGGCGTCGTACGAGGCTGTGACCTCGCCGTTCGAGGTCGTGGCCTCGGCGTTGTCGCCGGCGTCGGTGGACGGGGTGTTCTCGTTGGGGTTGCCGGAATCGGCCACGAAGCGCCCTTTCTGGCACAGCACAAGCCAAGCTCGTCGGCGGGTTGCCGGAGCGGCTGCGGCACGTTGCGTTGGTAAGCCTTGATCAGCGTTGCTCAGCTTTTCCCGGACGGTCCCCGCAAGCGGGGCGGGATTAGCTTCCAGTCTACCGGTAGCGCCGACAGTGATGGGGGTTTGCCGGTACCTGAGTCCGCATGTGCCGCCCTGAACCGGTCTCTCCCGACTCCCCATATGTGGACCCGGGCTCAAAGAGGCTTACAGCGGCACTCAGCGCTTCCGGGTGTCAACCCTTGGCTACCGCGGAGTCAGGTCGGTGTTCGCAACCGCGTGCACTCCCGCGCAGGGGCCACTCGATGTGGCCTCTGTCACCCGTAGGTGTCGCCGGGACCCGTGCTTCCAGGGGCGCGCAGGGGGCCGAAGCGGCGCGCGGGACCGCCGGGGCCCTGCACCTTGATCAGTCGCACCGTGCCGTGCCCGAGGTCCTGGTTCAGCCGCGCGACCACCTGCGGAGCGAGCAGCCGCAACTGGGTGGCCCAGGCGGTCGAGTCGCACTGCACGGTCAGCACCCGTTCGTCCTCGTCGTACTTCTGCGGGACGCAGTGCTTGGCCAGATCCTCGCCGACGATCTGCGGCCAGCGGCCCATCACACCGCCCACCGCGGCCGGGGTCTCCCAGCCGCGCTCGGTGAGCAGCCGGTTGATCGCGGCGCCGAGCGCCATCGGATCACGCCCGTCGGCGCGCGCGCCGGAGCGCAGGCCGCCGCGCCGCGCCTGCTTCTTCTGCTGTGCCGCGTCCCCCCGCGCGCGTGCCTGCTCCTTCGCGGCGCGCAACGCCACGCGCGCGAGGTCGACGCCGGAGTGCTCGGGGGTCTTCTTGGAGGCCGTCTCCGGGCCTTTCTCCGGGGCTCCCTCGGAGGCGGCCGATTCGCCGGATGTGTTCTCCGTCATACCCGCTCCACCGTGCCCTCGGAGACTGCGTACCGCGTCCCCGTCAGTACGACCGGTACGTCGTCGTCGACCGCGGCCGTCACGAGGACCTGCTCGCCGGGAGCGACGAGTTCCGCGAGGCGCTCTCTTCTGCGGCTGTCCAGTTCGGCGAAGACGTCGTCGAGGACCAGCACCGGTTCATTGCCCTCGGCCCTCAGGAGGTCGTACGAGGCCAGGCGCAGCGCCAGCGCGTACGACCAGGACTCGCCGTGGGAGGCGTACCCCTTGGCGGGCAGCTGACCGAGTTTGAGGACCACATCGTCCCGATGGGGTCCTACGAGGGTCACGCCCCGCTCGATCTCCTGCTTGCGGACCTCGGCGAGAGCCGCCATCACCTGCTCGTACAGGTCCTCGCGGGTGTGCGCCTCGCCGGGCGCGGACGGCTTGTACTCCAGGGCGACGGGTCCGCCGCCGGGGGCCAGCTGCTCGTACGCCTTGTCGGCCAGCGGCTGGATCGCGGCGACCAGGTCGAGCCGCTGGGCGAGCAGTTCGGCGCCCACGCGCGCGAGGTGCTGGTCCCACACGTCGAGCGTGGAGAGGTCCATGGTGCGGCCGCCGTGACGGCGGGCCAGCGCGGCCGACTTCAGGAGAGTGTTGCGCTGCTTGAGGACCCGCTCGTAGTCGGAGCGGACGCCCGCCATCCGCGGGGAGCGTGCGGTGATCAGTTCGTCGAGGAAGCGGCGCCGCTCACCGGGGTCGCCCTTGATCAGCGCGAGATCCTCGGGCGCGAACAGCACGGTCCGCACGATGCCGAGCACATCACGGGGTCTGACCTGCGAGGACCTGTTGATGCGGGCACGGTTGGCCTTGCCGGGGTTCAGCTCGAGCTCGACGAGCTGCTGGCGTTCGCCCTGACGGACATTGGCCCGGATGATCGCCCGGTCGGCGCCCATGCGCACCAGCGGCGCGTCGGAGGAGACGCGGTGGCTGCCGAGGGTCGCGAGATAGCCGACCGCCTCGACCAGATTCGTCTTGCCCTGTCCGTTGGGGCCCACGAACGCGGTGACGCCCGGGTCGAGCGGGACCTCGACCCGGGCGTACGAGCGGAAGTCGGCCAGCGACAGATGCGTGACGTGCATGGTCGTTCGCCGACCTCCCCCAGGGTTGTGGATCCACCGCCGCACGGCCTGTGGATCTGTGGATTACTTCGTCTCGACCGCGTGGCCGCCGAACTGGTTGCGCAGCGCCGCGACCATCTTCATCTGCGGCGAGTCCTCCTGCCGCGAGGCGAACCGCGCGAACAGCGACGCGGTGATCGCGGGCAGCGGCACCGCGTGGTCGATGGCGGCTTCCACAGTCCAGCGGCCCTCGCCGGAGTCCTGTGCGTAACCGCGCAGCTTCTCCAGGTGCTCGTCCTCGTCCAGGGCGTTAACCGCCAGGTCCAGCAGCCAGGAACGGATGACCGTGCCTTCCTGCCAGGAGCGGAAGACCTCGCGCACGTCGGTGACGGAGTGGACCTTCTCCAGGAGCTCCCAGCCCTCGGCGTAGGCCTGCATCATGGCGTACTCGATGCCGTTGTGGACCATCTTGGAGAAGTGGCCGGCGCCGACCTTGCCGGCGTGCACCGCGCCGAAGTCGCCCTCCGGCTTGAGTGCCTCGAAGATCGGCTGCACCTTGGCGATGTTCTCGGCGTCGCCGCCGTACATCAGCGCATAGCCGTTCTCCAGGCCCCAGACGCCGCCGGAGACGCCGCAGTCGACGAAACCGATGCCCTTGGCGGCCAGCTCCTCCGCGTGCTTCTCGTCGTCCGTCCAGCGGGAGTTGCCGCCGTCCACGACGACGTCACCGGGCTCCAGGAGCTCGCCGAGCTGGTCGACGGTGGACTGCGTGGCGGCACCGGCCGGGACCATCACCCACACCACGCGCGGACCCTTGAGCTTGCCCACAAGCTCTTCCAGGCTGTGGACATCGGCGAGGTCCGGGTTGCGGTCGTATCCGATGACGGTGTGGCCTGCGCGGCGAATCCGCTCGCGCATGTTGCCGCCCATCTTGCCGAGGCCGACGAGACCGAGCTCCATCAGGTTGTTCCTTAGGTTTGCGACGTGGCGTGAGGGCACTTTCGTACCTGTGTCTGAGCCTAAACCCGGACGCTCACGCACACCTGTGGGCATAGCCGCTCAGGCGTACACCCCACCTGTGGATGCGCCCGCCGGACGACCGGGCCGATCAGACCGACCGTCCGGCGGGCCCGGTGGGCTCACATCGCTCAGCCGCTCAGACGCACCGGCATGATCAGGTACTTGTAGGCCTCGTCTGCCTCGGCGTCCACGGCGGGCCTGCCGCTCAGCAGCGCGGGCTTCGTGGACGTCGTGAAGGAGAGCTGCGCCACCGGTGAGTCGATGGCGCTCAGGCCGTCGAGCAGGAACGTCGGGTTGAAGGCGATCGAGACGTCGTCACCCTCCAACTGTGCGTCGACCCTTTCCACAGCCTGTGCGTCGTCGCTGGAGCCCGCCTCCAGGATCAGCACGCCCTGCTCGAAGCTCAGACGCACCGGGGTGTTGCGCTCGGCGACCAGGGCCACACGCTTGACGGCCTCCACGAAGGGGGCGGTCTCGATCACGGCGATGGAGTTGAACTCCGTCGGGAACAGCGAGCGGTACTTCGGCAGGTCGCCCTCCAGCAGGCGGGTGGTCGTACGCCGACCCGCGCCCTCGAAGCCGATCAGGCCCTCGCCGGCGCCCGAGCCGGACAGCGCCAGGATCACGCTGTCGCCGCTCGTGAGGGCCTTGGCGGTGTCCAGGAGCGTCTTGGCGGGCACCAGGGCCACCGCGGACGCCTCGGGGTTCTCCGGCTTCCACAGGAACTCACGGACCGCGAAGCGGTAGCGGTCGGTGGAGGCCAGGGTGACCGTGTCGCCCTCGATCTCGATGCGCACACCGGTGAGCACGGGCAGCGTGTCGTCACGGCCCGCCGCGATGGCCACCTGGGCGGCCGCCGAGGCGAAGACCTCACCGGGGACGGTGCCGGTCGCCGACGGCATCTGCGGCAGCGCCGGGTACTCCTCCACAGGGAGTGTGTGGAGTGTGAATCGCGAGGAGCCGCAGACCACGGTCGCCCGTACACCGTCTGTGGAAATCTCCACCGGCCTGTTGGGGAGGGCGCGGCAGATGTCCGCGAGCAGGCGGCCGGAGACGAGGACCGTGCCCTCCTCGTCGACCTCCGCGTCCACGGAGACGCGTGCCGAGACCTCGTAGTCGAAGCTGGAGAGGCTCAGGGCGCCCTCCTCGGCCTTCAGAAGGAGGCCGGCGAGCACAGGCGCCGGCGGACGGGCCGGGAGGCTGCGTGCCGCCCAGGCCACTGCCTCCGCGAGTACGTCGCGTTCCACCCGGATCTTCACCGTTGCCGCCTCCGTCTGTTGCCGGCGCTCTCGCCCTGCTGGCCTTCGTCGTCTGACTCGGTGTCGTTCGGCCCTGTGGCGGGAAGGACACCGGGGACCAGTCTGACGCACCGCGCTGACAGTCGGTGCCCCTCGGGGTCAAGTCGTGCCGAGCGGCACCTGAGCCTCCGAGAGCGAGTTGTGCACAGCCCCGTCTTCGAAACGATTCCCAGCCTCTATCTAGTTGGTCTTAGTAGTAGGGGCTGTGGAAACCGTGGATAACCGCGTTTTCGCAGGTCAGCAGGGATTTTTTGTCCACTGACCCTGTGGGCGGAGGCGGTGGACAACCGGGGGTCTCTGTGGACGACGAAAAGTTCTGCACACTCGATGCACAGCCTCGGGCCACTTCTCCCCAGATCCGTCCCCAGCTTTACCCACGTTCCCCACAGGCCAATCCGGCACCTTGGTGTGACGCCTTTCACTCGACACGGTGATCGGGCGCGTCACGTTGCCGAACAGTGGACAGGGGTGTGGAGAAGCTGGGGATGGCTGGGGACAACCGGCTCCAGCCTGTGGGTCGTCGGTGGACAACTTCGTGCACACCCTGTGGATCTTTTCTTCGTCCACAGTCTGTGGAGAGTCTTCGTCCACGAATCCACAGGGGGCTGACCTGGTCTGATGGTCTTTCAACAGCGGCCCCTGTGGACACGATCGGGAAAACTTTGGGGTCCCCAGGGTGTGGACGCCAGAAAGTCACCGAATCTGTGGAGGGTGGCCGTAACCAGGCCCGTATTCGAACAGCTGATGTCGTTCCGGTAGCGGTGAAACGAGAGCCGACGGCCTCGGAACGGGCCTCAGAAGCTCTCTGAGCCCCCTTGGGACGAGCCTCAGAAGCTCTCGGAGGCCCCTCGGAGCGAGGTCCAGAACCTTCCGGGGCTCTCTCGGAGCGGGTGCCGGAAGCTCTGCGACGGCTGCCGGAATCCCTCTCGGCGCGCATGCGAGCTCCGCGGACCAGAACAGCGAAAGGCGCCCTCGGGACGTGTCCCGGGGCGCCCTCGGCGGCGTACCGCCGCGCCTGTCAGCCGTTCTTGATGCGGTTGGTGAGCTCGGTGACCTGGTTGTAGATGGAGCGGCGCTCGGCCATCAGCGCGCGGATCTTGCGGTCGGCGTGCATGACGGTCGTGTGGTCGCGGCCGCCGAACTGCGCGCCGATCTTCGGCAGCGAGAGATCGGTGAGCTCGCGGCACAGGTACATGGCGATCTGCCGCGCGGTCACCAGGACGCGACTGCGTGAGGACCCGCACAGGTCGTCCACCGTGAGGCCGAAGTAGTCCGCGGTGGCCGCCATGATCGCGGTTGCGGTGATCTCCGGCGCGGAGTCCTCGCCGCCCGGGATCAGGTCCTTCAGGACGATCTCCGTCAGTCCGAGATCCACCGGCTGCCGGTTGAGCGACGCGAACGCCGTCACCCGGATCAGCGCGCCCTCCAGCTCACGAATGTTGCGCGAGATCCGGGACGCGATGAACTCGAGCACCTCCGGCGGAGCGTTGAGCTGTTCCTGCACCGCCTTCTTGCGAAGGATGGCGATACGGGTCTCCAGCTCGGGCGGCTGGACGTCCGTGATCAGCCCCCACTCGAAACGGTTCCGCAGCCGGTCCTCCAGGGTCACCAGCTGCTTGGGCGGCCGGTCGCTGGAGAGCACGATCTGCTTGTTCGCGTTGTGGAGCGTGTTGAAGGTGTGGAAGAACTCCTCCTGCGTCGACTCCTTGTCCGCCAGGAACTGGATGTCGTCGACCAGCAGGATGTCCATCTCGCGGTACCGCTTGCGGAAGCTGTCGCCCTTGCCGTCGCGGATGGAGTTGATGAACTCGTTGGTGAACTCCTCGGAGCTCACGTACCGCACACGCGTGCCCGGGTAGAGGCTGCGCGCGTAGTGCCCGATCGCGTGCAGCAAGTGTGTCTTGCCGAGACCCGACTCCCCATAGATGAAGAGCGGGTTGTACGCCTTCGCGGGCGCCTCGGCGACAGCGACCGCGGCGGCGTGCGCGAAGCGGTTGGAGGCGCCGATGACGAACGTGTCGAAGAGGTACTTCGGGTTGAGGCGCGCGGTGGGCTCGCCCGGACCGGACGCCGGCGCGGGCTTCGCGCCCAGCGGGCCGGGCGCGCCGCTGGAGGACGGCAGCGAGGAGCCGCCGCGATGCAGCGGCGCACCGCCCGAGGACGGCTCCTGGAGGTCGCGGCGGTCGGGGCGCTCGTACTCGGAGCGCGGCTGGTCGTAGTCCTGGCGCTGTTGCTCGTAGGGCGGCCGCTCCATCGACTGCGGCCGGTAGTCCTGCGAGGGCGAGGCATACGGGTCGCGGTCGGGGAAGCCGAGGCGCTGCTGCTGCCAGCCGTAGTCGTCCTGGGCGTGCCGCGGCCAGGCGCCGGGCTCGGGGCGCTGATAGTCCGGGTAGGCGGGGCGGGCGGTCGGCAGGTGGTCCGCGCGGGACGAGGGCAGCTGGTCGGAGCGGCCGGGCGGCAGCTGGTCGCCGGGGGCGCCCGGGAGCTGGTCGGAGCGACCGCCTCGGTGATCACCCCGGTGGTCTTCGGCACGGTGGCGGCCGTACCCCTCGTATCCGTCGCGGCGCTGTGCGTCATAGGGGTTGCGCTCGTCACGGCCCGGGGAGTCGTAGCCGCCCCGGTCTTCGCGGCTCTGGGAGTCGTAACCGTGGCGCTCGTCACGGCCCTGGCCGCCGTAGCTGTTGCGGTCCTCGCCGCCCTGGCCGCCGCCGTAGCCGCTCCGGTCCTCGCCGCCCTGGCCGCCGTAGGGGTTTCGCTCGTCGCCGCCCTGACCGTCGTAAGCGTCACGGCCCTGGCCCGATCCTGAGGGGAGCTCGGGCTCCTCGTACCGAGGCTGGGGGGCGGGCGGCGTCGGAGGCTGGGGTTCCCCGGCCGAGTCGTCGACGGTGATCGCGATGCGGATCGGGCGGCCGCACTCGCGGCTCAGCGTGTCGCTGACGATCGGTGCGAGACGTCCTTCGAGGACGCCCTTCGCGAATTCGTTCGGAACCGCGAGCAGCGCGGTGTCCGCGACCAGCGCCAGCGGCTGGCAGCGCTTGATCCAGTGCTCGTCCTTCGCCTCCACACCCTGACCGCGGCCCTCACCGAGGAGCTGTTCCAGTACTCGTGGCCACACTGCGGCAAGATCGGCAGGTACGTCAGCCACAGGGCACGCTCTCTCATGGGTCCCACGAACGTGTGGTTCTGGGAACAGGTTGGGAAGTCAGTCGGGTGGGGCGGTGGGAACAAATCCGCTGGGGCGGTGGGAAGGGAACGAATCGGAGTTCAGCCACGGTAGTCAGGGCGACCGCTGCGGTTCAAGTTGTTGTCCCCAGCCTGTGGACAGTGTCTCCCGCCAGGAGCTGGTTTGACCGGATGGCGTAGCCGCGCGTACCGTAACCAGGTCGAGTTGTCGATGGCTGCTGCCGCCTGCCTCCGATGGGCACAGATCGCGAAGAGTGATCGGGAAGCGGTGCACTCGGGCGTAATACGAGCTACCTCGTGGGCGCACGGTGACAGCCAGGACGGCACCCCGCCACCACCGATTCTTTCTGGAGCCCCCGAGTGAGCAAGCGCACCTTCCAGCCGAACAACCGTCGTCGCGCCAAGACCCACGGCTTCCGCCTGCGGATGCGCACCCGTGCCGGCCGCGCGATTCTCGCGAACCGCCGTGGCAAGGGTCGCGCCAGCCTGTCCGCCTGATAGCAACAGGTCATGACGTCGTGCTGCCTACCGAGCATCGGCTGAGGCGGCGCGAGGACTTCGCGACCGCGGTACGCCGAGGACGCCGGGCCGGACGCCCGCTCCTCGTCGTCCATCTACGTAGCGGTGCAACGGACCCGCACGCGCCTGGGGAGAGCGCTCCCCCGACGCGTGCGGGTTTCGTCGTGAGCAAGGCCGTGGGTGGAGCGGTTGTCCGCAACAAGGTGAAGCGCAGACTTCGCCATCTGATGCGTGACCGAGTCGCCCAGTTGCCCCCCGGTAGCCTGGTAGTCGTACGAGCGCTGCCCGGTGCGGGCGACGCCGACCATGAACAGCTGGCCCGAGACCTGGATGCCGCCCTTCAGCGGCTACTGGGAGGGGGCGCGCGATGAAGTACCCGCTGCTGGCTCTTATCAAGCTGTACCAGTGGACGATCAGCCCGCTGCTCGGGCCGGTGTGCAAGTACTACCCGTCGTGCTCCCACTACGGCTACCAAGCCATCGACCGGCACGGTGCGATCAAGGGAACGGCACTCACCGCCTGGCGCATCCTCCGGTGCAATCCGTGGTCGCTGGGCGGCGTGGACCATGTTCCGCCGCGCAAGCGTCCGCGGTGGCACGAAATGCTGCGTAACGCCTGGCGCGCACGCAAGGGCGGGAACTCCGCCGCCGAACCGGCCATTGAGGGTCATGGAATGTCCGACCATCCCTCGAGCCCGGCCGCCGAGACCCCGTCCCATGCTCAAGGAGCCTGATTAGTGGACACGATTGCCAGTCTTTTCAGCTTCATCACGACACCCGTTTCCTGGGTCATCGTCCAGTTCCACTCTGTGTACGGGAAGATCTTCGGTCCCGATACGGGCTGGGCCTGGGGCCTGTCCATCGTGTCCCTGGTGATCCTGATCCGTATCTGCCTGATCCCGCTTTTCGTGAAGCAGATCAAGGCCACTCGGGCCATGCAGACGCTGCAGCCCGAGATGAAGAAGATCCAGGAGCGCTACAAGAACGACAAGCAGCGCCAGTCCGAAGAGATGATGAAGCTGTACAAGGAGTCGGGCACCAACCCGCTCTCCTCGTGCCTTCCCATCCTGGCGCAGTCGCCGTTCTTCTTTGCTCTGTACCACGTGCTCAACGGCATTGCGACCGGCTCGACGATCGGCGTCATCAACGAATCGCTGCTGGCCAGCGCTCGTAAGGCGCACATCTTCGGCGCCCCGCTGGCCGCGAAGTTCACGGACGGCCAGGCCAAGGTCGAGGCACTCGGTGCCTCGCTGACCGATGTCCGGGTCGTCACCGCGATCATGATCGTGATGATGTCGGCGTCGCAGTTCTACACGCAGCGCCAGCTGATGACGAAGAACGTCGACACCACCGTGAAGACGCCCTTCATGCAGCAGCAGAAGATGCTGATGTACGTCTTCCCGGTCATGTTCGCCGTCTTCGGCATCAACTTCCCGGTCGGTGTCCTCGTCTACTGGCTGACCACCAACGTGTGGACCATGGGCCAGCAGATGTACGTCATCCGCAACAACCCGACCCCGGGTTCCAAGGCTCAGGCCGCGTACCTCGAGCGCCTGCAGAAGCACGTCACGCACCACGAGAAGACGCGCAGCCGTGGCGAGAAGGCCATCGTCAAGGCGATCGTCTCCAAGGGCCGCGACCGCAACGAGTTCGAGCGCAAGTTCATCAACAGCCTGACCAAGGTGGGCCTGGTGGCCCAGGCCGACGGCACCCTGGTGAAGGGGCAGGCCGAGGCGGCTGTCGAGGCCGAGGACGGCACCACGACCACCACCGGCGGCGCTCCCAAGCGTCAGCAGCCGAAGCGCCAGTCCAAGTCCCAGCGCCAGTCGGGCACGACGGCCGGTGGGGCGAAGGCGGCAGGTGAGCCCGAGCCGAAGACCTCGCTGACCAAGTCCGACGAGCCGCAGGACGCCAAGCCCGCCCCCAAACCGGCAGGCGGCGGCAACAAGCCCGGCACCGGTACCCGCAGCAAAGCCCAGTCCGGACAGCGCAAGGGTCCGCAGCGGCCCAAGTCCCCGTCCAAGAAGTAAGAAGGAGTCCATCCCGTGACGGAAGGCACCACCTCCGCCGCCGCTGAGGGCGACACCCTGACCCGCCTTGAGCAGGAAGGCGAGATCGCGGCGGACTACCTCGAGGGTCTGCTGGACATCGCCGATCTCGACGGCGACATCGACATGGACGTCGAGGCCGACCGCGCCGCTGTCTCGATCATCAGCGACGCCGGCAGCCGTGACCTGCAGAAGCTGGTCGGTCGCGACGGCGAGGTGCTCGAGGCCCTCCAGGAGCTCACGCGCCTGGCCGTTCACCGGGAGACCGGGGACCGCAGTCGGCTGATGCTGGACATCGCGGGCTACCGGGCCAAGAAGCGCGAGGAGCTCTCCGAGCTGGGCGCCAAGGCCGCGGCCGAGGTGAAGAGCTCCGGCGAGCCGGTGAAGATGAAGCCGATGACGCCCTTCGAGCGCAAGGTCGTCCACGACGCGGTCAAGGCCGCGGGTCTGCGCAGTGAGTCCGAGGGCGAGGAGCCGCAGCGCTTCGTCGTCGTGCTTCCCGCCTGATCAGAACAAATATTCCTTCGGCCCCGTCTGTTGAGCAGGCGGGGCCGAACTTTGTCAGCCTGATAGTCCCTCGTAGTTCCTGGTAATCCCTGAATAGCCCTGGTGGTCAGCGCTCAGCGCGCTTATGCGGTACGGAAGGACGGTCCCCGTGACGGAGGCAGCGGAGCTTCCCCCTGCGCCCGAGCAGGCGCGTGAGGTATTCGGCGATCGCTTCGCAGACGCGGTCCGGTACGCGGAGCTGTTGGCCGAGACGGGGGTGCAGCGAGGGCTGATCGGCCCCCGCGAGGTGCCCCGGCTGTGGGAGCGGCACCTGCTGAACTGCGCGGTGCTCTCCGAGGTCGTGCCCGAGGGCGTGACCGTGTGCGACGTCGGCTCCGGCGCGGGGCTGCCCGGCATCCCGCTGGCCCTGGTCCGGGAAGACATCAAGATCACTCTGCTGGAACCGCTGCTGCGGCGGACCAACTTTCTCACCGAGGTCGTCGAGCTCCTCGGCCTCCACCATGTGACCGTCGTGCGTGGCCGGGCCGAGGAGGTCATGGGCAAGCTGCCGGCTGTCCACGTGGTGACGGCCCGGGCGGTCGCTCCACTGGACCGGCTGGCGACGTGGGGCATCCCCCTTCTCCGCCCGTACGGCGAGATGCTGGCTCTCAAGGGCGACACCGCTGAGGAGGAGCTGAAGAGCGCCGCGACGGCCCTCAGTAAGCTCGGCGCCGTGGAGACGTCCATCCTGCACGTTGGCGAGGGCATTGTGGACCCGCTGTCGACTGTGGTGCGGGTGGAGGTCGGGGAGAGCCCAGGCGGTGTGCGCTTCGCCGCGAAGAGGGCGAAGGCGGCCCGGACGGGGCGGACGCGCCGACGACGCTGATCATGAGCGCGAAATGGATCATGGACTCCCGGTTCCGCAGGGCGGAGCCGGGAGTTCTTTGTCACTCTGGCTGATCCGTCCTGACGACGAGCCGTACTCCACACAAGCTGCCAAACTTACGCATCTCGGAGTGTCGCGCCGCGATGGCCCTGGCCGCTGGGCATCGTGTTTCACGTGAAACGTCGCTCACTGCTGCACGGCATCATCAGTCGCGGCCGCGCCGCGGCCGAACCCCGCGACCGGAAGCCTCTCGGTTCACTCGCGGAGGGTGCGGAGTTGTCCACAGAGGTGGATTTCTCCACAGAACAACGGGCCTCGCTGGTTCATGACCCCGAAGACATGGGAGGCTCTGTTCATTGCGAGCCTGAAGTCGAGGAGAGTGAATCCTTGCGGTCCGACGCCAACATCGCGGGACCGATGACCGATCCGGTCCCCGGTCCCCGTACCGAGTCGATGGGGGAGGATGTTTCACGTGAAACACCGCCCCCAATGGACGACACTCCTATTGGTCGTGCTGCCCAACTGGCGGTGGAGGCGCTGGGTCGCGCCGGTGAGGGCCTGCCACGGCCCGAACAGACCCGCGTCATGGTGGTCGCCAACCAGAAGGGCGGGGTGGGCAAGACCACGACCACGGTCAACCTTGCCGCCTCGCTTGCACTGCATGGCGGCCGTGTCCTGGTGATCGACCTCGACCCTCAGGGCAACGCCTCCACCGCGCTGGGTATCGACCATCACGCCGAAGTGCCTTCCATCTACGACGTGCTGATCGACAGTAAACCGCTCTCCGAAGTCGTCCAGCCGGTCCCCGATGTCGAGGGCCTCTTCTGTGCGCCTGCCACGATCGATCTCGCCGGTGCGGAGATCGAGCTGGTGTCCCTCGTGGCACGGGAGAGCCGGCTGGAGCGAGCGATTCAGGCGTACGAGCAGCCGCTGGACTACATCCTCATCGACTGCCCGCCGTCGCTCGGCCTCCTCACGGTCAACGCGCTGGTCGCCGGTGCGGAGGTCCTCATTCCTATCCAGTGCGAGTACTACGCGCTGGAAGGCCTGGGCCAGCTCCTGCGTAACGTCGACCTGGTGCGAGGGCATCTCAACCCCAACCTCCATGTCTCGACGATCCTGCTCACCATGTACGACGGCCGGACGCGCCTCGCGTCCCAGGTCGCGGACGAGGTGCGCAGCCACTTCGGTGACGAGGTGCTACGGACGAGCATTCCTCGCTCGGTCCGTATCTCCGAGGCCCCGAGCTACGGCCAGACGGTGCTGACCTACGATCCAGGGTCTAGCGGCGCCCTCTCGTATCTTGAGGCTGCACGAGAAATCGCCCTCCGCGGAGTCGGAGTGGCGTACGACGCGCAGAACGCCCATGTGGGCGTACAGAACAGTCAGAACATGGTGGAGGGGATCCAGTGAGTGAGCGACGACGAGGGCTGGGGCGGGGCCTCGGCGCACTGATCCCCGCGGCTCCGACAGAGAGGGCGGTTCCCTCGCCGACAGGTGGATCCTCCGCCTCGTCGGCTGCCGTACCCGTGCTCACGGCGGAGCGCGGGGTGGCTGCGGCGAAGGTGACCACACTGCCGCCTGTTTCACATGAAACAGAGGAGTCGTCGGCGATCGGAACCCCAGAGGTGCCCTCCGAGCCTGTCGGTGCTCACTTCGCTGAACTGCCCCTCGACTACATCACCCCCAACCCGCGTCAGCCCCGTGAGGTGTTCGACGAGGACGCTCTTGCCGAGCTGGTTACCTCCATCAAGGAGGTCGGGCTTCTCCAGCCGGTCGTCGTGCGGCAGGTGGGTCCCGCGCGCTACGAGCTCATCATGGGTGAGCGGCGCTTCCGTGCCTGCCGTGAGGCGGGGCTTGAGGCCATTCCTGCGATCGTGCGGGCCACGGAGGACGAGAAGCTTCTCCTGGACGCGCTGCTGGAGAACCTGCATCGGGCCCAGCTGAACCCACTGGAAGAGGCGGCCGCCTACGACCAGCTGCTCCAGGACTTCAACTGCACGCACGACCAGCTGGCGGACCGCATCGGCCGCTCGCGCCCGCAGGTCTCCAACACCCTGCGGCTGCTGAAGCTCTCGCCGTCGGTTCAGCGTCGTGTCGCAGCCGGAGTGCTCTCCGCGGGCCATGCCCGCGCCCTGCTCTCCGTCGCGGACTCGGAGGAGCAGGACCGGCTGGCCCACCGCATCGTGGCGGAGGGGCTGTCGGTGCGGGCCGTCGAGGAGATCGTCACCCTCATGGGATCGCGCCCCCAGACCGCTCCGCGCTCCAAGGGACCGCGGGCCGGCGCCCGGCTCTCCCCGGCGCTGAGCGACCTCGCCACCCGCCTCTCGGACCGCTTCGAGACCCGAGTGAAGGTCGACCTGGGGCAGAAGAAGGGAAAGATCACGGTCGAGTTCGCCTCGATGGACGACCTCGAGCGGATCCTCAGCTCTCTCGCCCCGGGTGAGGGAGGAGTTCTCCAGAGGAGCCTCCTGGACGACGACTCCGAGGACGCTGAGGCCTGAGTCACCCGGCGGCGGGGCGGTCCCCGTCGGCGGACCACAAGAGCGGGCCGTGTCCGGTGTGTACCGGAACACGGCCTGCTCTTTGCTTTCAGGCAGTATCTATGCAATCGCATCGTGGATACGATGCGATCGGGTATGGCGCATCCACCTGACGGCACCTTCATTGGGGAGGCGGGGGCCATGCAAACCGTGAGCCGTACCGGACTGGTGACCGCGGGCCTGGGACTGGGGGCGGTCGGTGGCTTCATCGGCAGCCTGCTCAGGGAGCGAAGCGCTCTGACAGCCGCTCGCGACGCTGCGGGCGAAGGAAGCGAGGAACATCCTTCATGGGGCGCCGGCTCGTACCGCTCACGCTGGACAACCTTCCGGACCTTCCCAAGCGCTGTCGCGCGTGTGTCTTCTGGGAACTGGATCCCGTCAGTGGGGAAGCCGCGGTAAAGGCGGGAAGGCCCGAACTCGAGAAGGAGGCGTGGATCTCCGCCGTCCTGCTGGAGTGGGGATCCTGCGGCCGCGTCGTCTACGTGGACGACGTACCGGTGGGCTTCGTGCTGTACGCACCCCCTGCCTATGTACCCCGCTCCACGGCATTCCCCACGAGCCCGGCCTCACCGGACGCCGTCCAGCTGATGACCGCCTTCATCATGCCGGGCTATCAGGGACAGGGACTCGGCCGAGTGATGGTCCAGACGGTCGCCAAGGATCTGCTGCGGCGAGGCTTCAAGGCGATCGAGGCTTTCGGGGACGCACGGTGGAAGGAACCGGCCTGTGTGCTCCCCGCCGACCATCTCCTCGCGGTCGGCTTCAAGACGGTACGCCCCCACCCCAGGTACCCCCGCCTGAGGCTGGAGCTGCGGACGACGCTCTCCTGGAAGGAAGATGTGGAGTTGGCTCTGGACCGCCTCCTGGGAGCGGTACAGAAGGAACCGGCGCTTCGTCCTCTGTAGCCGTGACGCTGCCTGCCGACGCGACCCCTACGTCACGCGAATGGGCCAGCCCTTCCGGGCTGGCCCATTCGCGTTTCACGTGAAACATCGCCGCCGTTGTAGGACGGCGCTTCCGGTCAGACGGTCTTCTCGGCGCCCTCGGTGATGAAGTCCTCCAGGTCGCGGACGATCGCGGCCTTCGGCTTCGCACCCACGATGGTCTTGGCGACCTCGCCACCCTGGTAGACGTTCAGGGTCGGAATGGACATGACGCCGTACTTGGCAGCAGTACCCGGGTTCTCATCGATGTTGAGCTTGACGACCTCGATCTGGTCGCCGTACTCCGCGGCGATCGCCTCGAGGGACGGGGCGATCTGGCGGCACGGACCGCACCAGGCGGCCCAGAAGTCCACCAGGACGGGCTTGTCGCTCTTGAGGACGTCCTGCTCGAAAGAGTCGTCGGTCACATTCTTCAGGGTGCCGGCCACGGCGGGCTCCTTCACTGGTTGGTGCGGTGGGGCGGACGGGGGTCAGACGGTGGCAGCCGCGGCGGTCTCGCTGTCCGCGAGGGCAGCGAGGTAGCGCTCGGCGTCGAGGGCGGCGGAGCAGCCGGTACCGGCCGCGGTGATCGCCTGGCGGTACGTGTGGTCGACGACATCACCGGCGCCGAAGACACCGGTCAGGTTCGTCCGGGTCGAAGGCGCCTCGACCTTGAGGTAGCCCTCCTCGTCCAGATCGAGCTGGCCCTTGAAGAGCTCGGTGCGCGGGTCGTGGCCGATCGCGATGAACAGGCCGGTCACCGCCAGGTCGGAGATCTCACCGGTCTTGAGGTTGCGCAGCTTCAGGCCGGCAAGCTTGGGGTCGCCCTCGATCGAGGCGATCTCACTGTCCCAGACGAAGTTGATCTTCGGGTCGGCGAAGGCACGCTCCTGCATCGCCTTGGAGGCGCGCAGGGTGTCACGGCGGTGCACGATCGTCACGGACTTGGCGAAGCGGGAGAGGAAGGTGGCTTCCTCCATCGCGGTGTCACCACCGCCGATCACGGCGATGTCCTGGTCCTTGAAGAAGAAGCCGTCACAGGTCGCGCACCACGAGACGCCGCGTCCGGAGAGAGCGTCCTCGTTGGGCAGACCGAGCTTGCGGTGCTGCGAGCCCGTCGTGACGATGACGGCCTTGGCACGGTGCACGGTGCCCGCGGTGTCCGTGACGGTCTTGATCTCGCCCGTCAGGTCGACGGCGACGACGTCGTCCGGGATCAGCTCGGCACCGAAGCGCTCGGCCTGGGCGCGCATGTTGTCCATGAGCTCGGGGCCCATGATGCCGTCCTGGAAACCGGGGAAGTTCTCCACCTCGGTGGTGTTCATCAGCGCACCACCGGCGGTGACGGCGCCTTCGAAGACCAGCGGCTTCAGCGACGCGCGCGCGGTGTAGAGCGCTGCCGTGTAGCCGGCAGGCCCGGATCCGATGATGATCACGTTACGGACGTCGCTCACGGCTTGATTCCTCGTCTCTGGAGACTGCTGCGTACTACCGGTGGGAGCCTCTCTCAGAACTCTCACCCCACCCAACGGATCCTAAGGGGCTTGCATTCCCTGTGTGTCCGGGCACACGGAGACGAGACACCGCACAGAGATGCCATGGGGTTACTGGGGAGGCGGCCGGTCGACGCGAGGCGCTCAGGAGCGGGCGTACGAGTGCGTCAGCAGGAGCTTGCCAGGGGACGCCGAAGCCTGCTTTACACACGCGGCTTCGACGATGTACGCCGTGACCTTTGTGCTGTCGGAGGCGTCGGGCACTACCACCAGATACACCGTCGTCCCCTTGTACGTGCCTTGTTGCGCGGCGAGGATCGCTGCGCTGCTCCCGGTCCCCTTCTGAATACAGTCGGGGACCTGCACGGTCGGTGTGATCAAGGTGTCGACCCCGGCGGACCCGTTGCCCGCGTCGTTGGACTGGACTCCCCAGGGATGCTTCGGGCTGGCGGAGGGGGTGCTCGCGCTCCTGTTCTTCGCGAGGAGATCCGCCACCTGAGTCTTCAGCTCCCCCTCGGAAAAAGTGTCCTTCGCCCCCTGCTGCGTCACCGTCTGTGGGCTCTTGCCGGAGCCGTCGCCCAGCGACTGCACGAGGATCGCGCCCAGCCCGAGAGCGGCGGCCGTGAACACGGTGCCGAGAACGACCACCCTGCGGCGCCCACGGCGGCCCCGACGTGAGCGGCCGGGGCCGGTGGCAGCGTGGGGACGTCCCGAGGGACGGTCCGTGAGGGAAGCGGGGCTCGGATCGCCTGACGTGTGTGAAACACCGGCGACCGATGTTTCACGTGAAACACTCGCGCGGTCGTCCTCGGCCGCTTCGCGGTCGGGCGCCGTGGCACTCAGCAGAGCCTCCGCGGCAAGGGCCGCATCGATACGCCCGGCCACATCATCGGGCATGCGCGTGGGTCCCGGCAGAGTGCCGAGCAGCCCCCGGATCTCCTCCAGGGAGTCGTACACGTCGGCGCAGAGCACGCACTCGTCGAGGTGTCGCCGTACGTCCGCGGTGCGGGAAGGCGGGAGCAGCCCCTCGGAGAGGTCGGAGATCTCCGCGACATCCGGGTGCCCCGCCGTATCCGTCGTGGATGTCACGCTCGCCCACCTCCGCCCTTCACAGCAGCTGAATCGCTTGGTCCTGCATCGCGTGGGCCTGCATCGTGCGGTCCCGCTGCCGGTGGGACGGATGCCCCCTGCGTCCGGTTCCTTCCGCCGCCCGACTTGTTGCCGCCCCCGCCGCTTCCGTTGTCCGCACGGAGATGGGCGAGCAGTGGGAGCAGTCTGGCTCTGCCCCGTGCGCAACGGCTCTTCACCGTGCCGACGGGTACATCGAGGACACGGGCCGCCTCTGCCACCGGGTAGCCCTGCATGTCCACCAGGACGAGAGCGGCGCGTTGGTCGGCCGGGAGCGTACTCAGTGCCGTCAGCAGCTCGCGGTGCAGATCGTTGCGCTCGGCCGGGGCGGAGGCGGACTCGTGCGGTTCGAGGAGCTGTTCCAGGCGTTCGGTGTCATCGACGGGAGACGTCTTCCTGGATGCGGCTTTGCGGGCGCGGTCCAGACAGGCGTTCACCGTGATGCGGTGCAGCCAGGTCGTGACGGCCGACTGGCCGCGGAAGGTGTGAGCGGCCCGGTAGGCGGAGACCAGCGCGTCCTGGACGGCGTCAGCGGCCTCCTCGCGGTCTCCCAGCGTCCGCAGGGCGACTGCCCAGAGCCGGTCGCGATGGCGCCGCACGATCTCGCCGAAGGCCTCGGGGTCGCCCGCTACGTGACGGGCGAGGAGGTCCTGATCGCTTGCGTCGCCGTATTCGGTTTCATCGGCCATCGGACCCCCTCCCCTTCGTCGACGAACGTCAGCTGGTGAACTTCACGTCCGTGATGGCTTGCTTGTAGCCGGCGCCGCTGTACTGATCACCGGATGCGTAGGGCATTGCCGTGATCCAGAGCAGCACGTACTGGGTCTTCGCCTTCTTGCTGACCGTGATCTTCGCGCTGGTGCCGCTCGTCGTGATGGTCCCGATCTTCGTCATCGAATCCACCGACGCCGAGGGACTCATCGAGTCCGTCCCATAGAGGGTGATCGTCGTGTGATCACCGGGGTACCGGAGCCCTATCGAAGCCGCCGTGACGGTCTGCTGTGAACCGAGGTCGTAGACGATGCCGACGCCGGGCTTGAAGGCCGGCTTCATCTCCGGACCGTCCACGAAGCTCTTGCTCCGCCAATACGTCGAGCTGTCGCCGTCGTACGTCTTGTCCACGTCCCCGGGCGCCTGGGCGTCACCCTTCGCGACGTACTCCCGCGCGCCCTTGATCGCGATCGGCTTGACCGGCTTGGTCTTGTCGGTGTCCTTGCCGTTGCCGTCCGGCGTCTTGGTCTGCTGTGTGTCGTCGGACTTGCGGCGTTCCATCAGGGCGTCCGCGAGCTGCCAGCTGCCGAGGCCCAGAGCGGCGATCAGGAGGGCCGACACGGCCCACTTGAGGGCCTTGCCGGTGCGGCTCTGCAGCGGAGGCGGCGGGGCCGGTACGGGCTGCGTGGCGCCCATGTGGGGCGCGGGGCGGCCGTAGCCCTGCTGGTACGAGGTGCGCTGGTACTCCGGCGGGGCCGTGAACGCGGGCTCCGGCGGGCGGATGCGGGGCATCTCGGCGATCGCCTTCACCAGTTCCTCCGGCGTGGTGCACGGAGTCTCGTGGCGGGAGGCGGTCGCGCCGTCGTTGGCGAGCGCGCGCATGGCGAGCTCCGACAGGCCGCGGTGGACGCCGGCGCGTACCTGGTCGGGGGCGATCAGGCCGACCCCCTTGGGCAGCCCGGACAGACCGTAGGCGTCGTTGTCGTAAGGCCAGCGCTGGGTGAGCGCCGCGTAGAGGAGCGCCCCGATCGCCTCCGTGTCGGTGCGCTGCGGGGTGTCCGAGCTGATGCCGCGCAGCGCGGCGTTCACGGCGAGGCCACGGATGCGCCACTGGCCGGTCGAGGTGCGCAGCACGGCGCTGGGCGTCAGTCGCAGATGCGCGAGGCCCTCACGGTGCGCGGCGGCCATGGCCTGGGAGACCTGGCTGACCATCTGGTAGGCCTCGTGCACTTCCAGCGGGCCCGAGGCCAGCAGCGCGGTCAGCTCCGTGGCGTCCGGCAGCCACTCGTGCACCACGTAGACGAGGTCGTTCTCCTCGACCGCGTCCAGGACCTGGACGAACCGGGGATCGCCCAGCAGGGCCGAGGAACGGGCCGCCGCCAGTACGGAGCGGGCCCGTGGATGGTCGGCGGGCAGGAGATGCACACCGACGGCGCGGCGGAGTTTCTCGTCCACCGCACGCCAACTGCTGAAACCGTCCAGACGGGTGACACACTCCTCGAGGCGGTAACGCCCGGCGAGTTTGTGACCACTGTGCAGTTCGGGCGGTGAGGCCTTTCCGGGACTCTCGGTCCCGCCGCTCCCCTGTGCCTCTTCGCTGTCCGTCTCCCGCTCCCGGTTCTGGGCCACCCCGTCGGACGTGGACTGGCCCGCCTTGGCGGTCAGCGGCTCGTCGCCGCTGTTGTCTGCCACGTCGACGGCAGCCGTGCTCCGTTCCGCCACCGTCGTTCCCGCCTCCCCATTCGTTGCGCGCTGTCCGACGCAGAAACCAATTGTGCCCACAGTCCGGCGCTATGCACGACACACGGCGACGGACGATGGTTGTGCGCGTACCCCCGCCTCAGCGCCCCAGGCGCCCGCGGACCATTCCGACCATTGAGTTGAGTTCTTCGATGCGCATCTTCCGCGCGGCGACGTAGAAGACGCCGAGCAGGGCGATGCCACCCGCGAGGAGGGCTGCCAGGGATCCCCCGACGCCCTGTCCGAGGGTGTGGCCGATGCCGTAGCAGGCCGCGCCGCTCAGCAGGGCCGCGGGCACCGAGGCGATGCCGAGACGGGCGTACGTCCGCAGGACGCGATTGCCGTCCAGGTCCCCGCCGAGCCGCTTGCGCAGCCGGCTCCAGGCGACGCCGACGCCGATCGCGTAGGCGAGACCGTAGGAGGCGGCCATGCCGACCACGGCCCAGCGGGCCGGAAGCACGAAATAGCACGCGGCGGAGGCCACGGCGTTGACGGCGGCGACGATGACCGTGTTGTAGAAGGGGGTGCGCGTGTCCTCGTACGCGTAGAAGGCACGCAGGACGACGTACTGCACGGAGTACGGGATCAGGCCGAGGCCGAAGGCCATGAGCATGAAGCCCATGTTGGTGGCTTCGCTGGTGCCCGAAGAACCGAAGATCAGGGTGCACATCGGGATGCCGAGGGCGACGAAGCCGAAGGCGATCGGCACGATGGCCACGGCAGTCGTGCGCAGTCCCTGAGAGATGTCGTCACGGACGGCTCCGCTGTCTCCCTCATGGGCCGAACGGGCGATACGCGGAAGCAGCGCCGCCATCAACGAGACCGTGATGATCGCCTGCGGCAGGCCCCACACGAGCTGGGCGTTGGCATAGGCGGAGAAGCCGACACCCTTGACCTTGCTGTCATTGGTGGCGGCGGTGGCCAGCTGGGTCACGACGAGGGCGCCCGCCTGGTTGGCGAAGACGAAGAGCACGGTCCACTTGGCGAGCATCGCGGCCTTGCCGAGGCCGTGGCCCTTCCAGTCGAAGCGCAGCCGCATCCGGAATCCGGTCTCGCGCAGATACGGAATCATCGCGAGGGCCTGCACGACGAGGCCGAGGAGGACGCCGACGCCGAGGAGCCGCTGCCCGTCCGGCGGGATGTTCGTGACCTCCATGCCGGAGTTCGCCGCGGTGCCGTACACCCAGATGAACATGCCGAGCGTCACGATGATGACGATGTTGTTCAGGACCGGGGTCCACATCATCGCGCCGAACTTCCCGCGGGCGTTGAGGATCTGGCCCATCACCACATGGATGCCCATGAAGAAGATCGTGGGCAGGAAGTAGCGGGTGAAGGTGACGGCGACGTCGTTGGCTGCCGGGTTGTCTGCGATCTTCACCGACAGCAGACGCACCAGCAGGGGCGCGGCGAAGACAGCGGCTGCGGTGAGTGCGCCGAGCGCCACCATGACGAGGGTCAGCAGTCGGTTGGCGAAGGCCTCGCCGCCGTCCTCGTCGTCCTTCATGGCGCGCACCAGCTGCGGCACGAAGACCGAGTTGAGGCCGCCGCCCACGGTGAGGATGTAGATCATCGTCGGCAGCTGGTACGCGACCTGGAAGGAGTCGCCGAGGAAGCCGATGCCCAGGGCCGAGACGATCAGCGCGGAGCGGATGAAGCCGGTGAGCCGGGACACCAGCGTGCCCGCCGCCATCACCGCGCTCGACTTCAGCAGGCCCGACGCGCGTCCGCCGGACTTCTTCGCGGCGGGCGCCGGTTCGGGCGCGGGGGCCTGCGGGGCGGCCGGAACCGGTTCCTGGGTCGGCGACGGTACGCCGGGCGGGGCGACGGATGTACGGGTGCCTGCCTGGCCCTGGTCGCGGAAGAGGTGGGCGAAGGCGTCGGGCTCGTGCTGCTGCTCGCCGGCCTGGGTCACGAGGTCGTCCACGCCGACGAACTGGGTCGTGCGGGCGTCCTCGCCGTAGGGCAGGTGCCGCGTCGGGCCCGCGGGCTCCGGCGGGGGCGTCTGGGCCCACACACGGGGGTCGGGGGTGTATTGCGAGGTGGGCGGCTGAGCGTAGAGCGGCTGCTGCGGGTAGTAGGAGCCCGGGGGCGGCGGGGGGTGCGCCGCCCGGTCGTAGAGCGCCTCGGTCACCGGATCCTGGGCGGCGAGGTCCTGCGCCCGGTACGGGTCCTGGGTGTAGGCGTCCTGGAAGTACATGTCCTGGTACTGCCCCTGCGGCTGCTGTGCGGGGTCGGCCGGTGGCCCCTCCGGGTACCCCTCGGGGTAGCCGGCGTCGGCCATGCCCTGGTCCGGGTAGCCCGAGCCGCCCACGGCCTGGTCCGGGTAGCCCTCGGGGTAGCCCGAGTTGCCCGCGCCCTGGCCGCGGTCACCGTCGTACGGCGCGTTCATGGTTACCCCACCTCATCGTCCCCGGGCCCACCGGCCACGACATCGCTCAACGGTCCACTCTCTCACCCGTGCCGGACGGGTCGGTGCTTTCCGGTGCGGTGTCCGGTGTCGGGTCACTCGGGTGCTCCGGGTCGTCTGCCCCGGACTCCGTCGTGGACTCCCCGTCGGGACCGTCCTTGGAGCGCTCGGTGTCCTCAGTAGTGTCTACGGCGCCCTCGGCGTCCTTGTTCACGCCGTTCAGAGCCTCGGCCCCGCCCTCGGTGTCGGGGGTGTTCTCCTGCTCCTCCTCGGCCTGGCGGGCTGCCGCGCGCTTGCGTTGGGTGTACATCCGGAATCCGGCGAGCACGAGCAGCAGGACGCCACCGCCGATGACCAGCATCACCGTGGGAGTGATCTCGGTGACCTTCACTTCGAACTTGACGGGGGGACCGTACGCCTGGCCGTCGTCCGTGAACAACTGCGCGACGACCGTCACCGGACCGTTCGCCTTGGCGGAGGTGGTGAACTTCACCGACTGGCTGTGCTCGCCCGCGACCTGGATCGGCCGCTCGTCGAAGGCGTCGTCGCCGATCTTGAGCCGGGTCGGCTGCTGTGAGGTGAGACGCAGCACCAAGTGGTGGACGCCCTGCACGAGGTTGTTCTGCACCGTCACGGGGATCGTGGCGCTGCGGCCCGACAGCTTCGCGTCGGACTTGTCGATCAGCCTGACGAGACCGGCGAGGTCGTCGAGGTAGAACTCGACGCCCTCGCGGAAGGTCGCGGCCTGATCGGCACGGCCGCGCCAGGACGTCGACATCCCCCGGTCTATGGCCCGACCGAAGGGAGTGACCACGCGGGACTTGTCGGTGAGGATGACCTTGAAGTTGTCGAGCATGCCCTGTGTGCGCCGGATCTGCTCGAAGGCCGACCGCGGCAGCTCCTGCTCGCGCAGCGAGGAGGGGTACGAGGACGCCGACGGCACCTTCGTCGTGGCGCTCGGGTCCGGCTTGGCCTTGGCCGCCGCGGAGAGTTTCTGGGAGTCGGACCAGTTCCCGTCCTGGAGGGCCCTCACCGCCGTCGCCATGGTCTGGGCCTGGCTCACGGAAGGCGTGCGCTGCGGGGCGACGACGATGCTCCGCTGCTTGCTCGGCTCCTGCAGATCGACCATCAGGCTCTGGGCCAGGAATTCCTGCACGGCGAGCGTCGAGTTGTCGGCCTTCGCCATGTCGCCCTCGAACGCGGTCGACAGCCTGGAGTCCGCGACCACCGCCGTCGTGCCGCCCCCGATGGGGCGGGCGGCGGTGGGCGTGTAGGTCAGCCCGCCGGTCTCGCGCAGGCTGTCGCTGCGGGCGATCACCTTGTCGGCACCGGCGGAGGTGGCGACCTTGACGATCGACGGATCGACGGCGCCCTCGGCGGGCCAGGCGAAGTCCGTGTTCGGCTTCACATGGAGGATCGTCTGCACCGTGCTGGAGGCCACGTCCGTGGCGTCCTTGAGGTGGCTCAGGGAGCCCGTGACGTCCTTGCCGTTGTGCGCCAGCGACGCGAGGTCGGGGTCGGCGAAGGGGAGAGCGACGACGTCCTTTTCCTTGTCCGCGACGGTCTTCTCGAGCTTGTCGAGCCACGCCTTGGCGACGGCCTGATTCTTGCCGGCCGTCGTGGTGTCGCCGTTCTTGATCTGGTAGCTGCGCGTCATGGCGTCGACGGAGGCCAGCAGGTCCGGGTCGAGGACCCAGGTGACGTCGAGGTCGCTGCCCAGGGACAGGAGCTGGTCCAGGCGGCCGCCGGGGGAGATCTCCTTGGCCAGGTCGTCGTTCTGGAAGACGGGCGTTTGCTGCGCGTCCGAGCCGGTCTCCGCCCGTAGGTGGACCGTCGAGATCAGTGGCCAGAGATACGTCGTCTTCGTCTTCGTGTCGGCGCCGGCGGGCTGCCAGGGCAGGAATGTCCGCTCGATGCCGAGCACCTGGTCCCACGGCTGCGCGGCGGTCTGGCCGGTGAGGGAGACGCCGAGCTGGTACACGCCGTCGGAGTCGAGGTTCAGGTCCTTGACGGGCACCGAGATGCTGAAGTGCTGTGAGACGCCCGCGGCGAGCTTGGAGAACTTCTCGACGTATTTGCCGCCGACCTCCAGGGGGTCCGGGCCCAGCTGGAAACCGGTGCGCTTCTCCGCGTCGTCGATGGCGACCCGGCCCTGGAGGGTCGGGCCCACGCGCAGGCCCACGTGTGCGCCCGTGACCGTCTGCTTGCCCTTGTTGGTGACCGAACCGGAGACGGTGATCGTGTCGCCGTCCGTGGGCGCGCTGGGGGTCAGCGAGTCGAGGGAGACGTCCACCGTGCCGGACCCGGTGGCGTCGGCCACAGCGGCCGTCTGAGCGGCGTGTGCGGCCGGGGAAGCGGGCAGCTGGAGCACGCCCGCCAGCAGGGGCGCACCGGCCAGCAGTGTGCCGGTGCGCCGCAGCCACCGGCGGGCAGGTGAGGGACTCATCCCCTGGAAGTCTGCCGCCTCGGCCACGCGCTCGCCCGTCCCTCGTCATTGTCAGTGGTCGTCGGAATGTGCGTCCACGCATGGTAACGATGCGCGCTGAGGGTAAGTGCCGCGGACCGCTCCACAAGATCAGGAGACAGGGTCGAGTGTCCTGTATGCGTAAGTATTGATCCCCCCATGAGAAGGGGATGGCTGTGCACGTTTTATGGAGGCGCCCGCGAGTGCCGCGGCCACGTACCCTTTTCTGTTGTGCCGAACGCCAACGAAGACAACCCCAGTGCCCTGAGTCAGGTGCAGCGCCGCGCGGTGAGTGAATTGCTGCGGGTGTCCCCTGTCGCCGACGACCTCGCCCGCCGTTTCCAGGAGGCGGGGTTCTCACTCGCCCTGGTCGGTGGCTCGGTCCGGGACGCGCTCCTTGGCCGGCTCGGCAATGATCTGGACTTCACGACCGACGCTCGCCCGGATGACGTACTGAAGATCGTGCGGCCCTGGGCGGACGCCGTCTGGGAGGTCGGGATCGCCTTCGGCACCGTCGGCGCGCAGAAGGACGCCCGCGTGGACGACGTGCAGCAGTCCTTCCAGATCGAGATCACGACGTACCGCTCCGAGGCGTACGACCGGACCTCGCGCAAGCCCGAGGTGTCCTACGGCGACTCGATCGAGGAAGATCTCGTGCGCCGTGACTTCACCGTGAACGCGATGGCCGTGGCGCTGCCGGAGAAGGCGTTCATCGATCCGTACGGCGGTCTGGACGACCTGTCCGCGCGGGCGCTGCGCACTCCGGGTACGCCCGAGGAGTCCTTCTCCGACGATCCGCTGCGGATGATGCGGGCCGCGCGGTTCGCCGCGCAGCTCGACTTCGAGGTGGCCCCCGACGTCGTCGCCGCGATGACGGACATGGCCGGGCGCATCGAGATCGTCTCGGCGGAGCGGGTGCGGGACGAGCTGAACAAGCTGATCCTCTCCGCTCACCCGCGCAAGGGTCTGACGCTGCTCGTGGACACCGGTCTCGCCGACCATGTGCTGCCGGAGCTTCCCGCGCTGCGGCTGGAACGTGATGAGCACCACCGGCACAAGGACGTCTACGACCACACGCTGATCGTCCTGGAACAGGCCATGGCGCTCGAAGAGAATGGTCCGGACCTGACGCTCCGGCTCGCCGCACTGCTGCACGACATCGGCAAGCCGAGGACGCGGCGCTTCGAGAAGGACGGGCGGGTCTCCTTCCACCACCACGAGATGGTGGGCGCGAAGATGACCAAGAAGCGGATGACGGCGCTCAAGTACTCCAACGACCTCGTGAAGGACGTCTCCCGTCTGGTCGAACTCCATCTGCGTTTTCACGGATACGGCACCGGTGAGTGGACGGACTCCGCGGTCCGTCGCTATGTACGTGACGCGGGTCCGCTCCTGGACCGCCTCCACAAGCTGACCCGTTCCGACTGCACTACGCGCAACAAGCGCAAGGCGACGGTGCTCTCTCAGGCATATGACGGCCTGGAGGAGCGCATCGCCGAGCTCCAGGAGCAGGAGGAACTGGACGCGATCCGTCCCGACCTCGACGGCAACCAGATCATGGAGATCCTGGGCATCGGCCCCGGCCCGGCGATCGGCCAGGCGTACAAGTTCATGCTGGAGCTGAGGCTGGAGAACGGGCCGATGGAGCATGACGCGGCGGTGACGGCACTCAAGGAGTGGTGGGCCGAGCAGGGCTGAGGCTCACAGAACGGGCCGTGGGGGGGCATGTTTCACGTGAAACATGACCCCGGGGTCTGTACCGGAGAACGCCGAGGGGCGGTGTTTCACGTGAAACACCGCCCCTCGGCACATCCAGATCCGCGGGCTACTTGTTGGACCCGAGGCACAGCGTGAAGGACTCGCCGGTTTCCTTCCACGTCAGCGTTGCCGTCGTGCCCGTGACGTTCTGACACGTCAGCGAAGGAAGCGAGGCGCCGTCTGCCTTCTTGAGGACCTTGTGCGTGGCCTTGGCGTCGGTGCAGTCGACCTGGATGACGTCCGGGTCGTTCGCGGTCCCCTTGTTGTACAGGCAGTCGCCCACGGCCAGTTTCTTGGCGTCCTCGCTGTCGTTATTGAGCACCAAACCGCCCACGATGACACTCAGGCCCGCGACAGCAAGGACTATGCGCAGGTACCACTTGACGCCGCGCTTCGGGCGCTGCGGCGGGACCGGAGCGTAGGGAACCGTCCCCTGCTGCGGGAAGCCGGGCTGGCCGGGCTGCTGCGGGTAACCCGGCTGCTGCGGGTAACCCTGCGGCGGCGGTCCGTACGGAGCCTGGCCCTGGGGCGGCTGTCCGTAGGGCTGCTGGCCCTGGGCGAACGGGTTCTGGCCCTGGGGCGGCGGAGTGGTCACTTAGGGGTCCCCCTAGAACGTAAGCGCGTGGCGTGAATAAGACGCACGTAAGTTATCGGGACCGACTGACAACGCAGTAGCCCAGAGAGGCTCTGTGGCCCTGATGTGACACTTACTGCATCTCAAAGCGGGCCATAGCAACAGCAATTGCTGCGTAGACCGCGGCCAACGTGACGACGAGGAGAGCTGAACGCCCGTCAGGAGGCAGCATCAGGGCGGCTACTGCGGCCGCGCCGACGAAGGCGACGTTGAACAGGACGTCGTAGACGGAGAAGATCCGGCCGCGGTAGCCGTCGTCGACCGAGGACTGCACGATCGTGTCGGTGGCGATCTTCGCGCCCTGTGTGGTCAGGCCGAGAATGAAGGCGGCGGCGAGCATGGGCGCCGCCTCGAAAGGGAGGCCGAGCGCGGGTTCCAGGACCGCCGCCGTGGCCGCGCACGCGGCGATCCAGCCGCCGGGGCTCAGTCGTCCCACCGCCCAGGGCGTCGCCACGGCCGCGACGAAGAAGCCCGCCCCGGAGATGCCCACCGCCAGGCCCAGCAGGGCGAGACCGCCGTCGGAGCCGGACGACCAGGCGTACCGGCACAGCATCAGCACCATGACGGTCAGGGCGCCGTAGCAGAAGCGCATCAGGGTCATCGACAGGAGCGCCCAGGCCGCCTCCCGCCGCGCGGGCTCGGCGAGATGGCGCACACCGGCCGCGAGGCCGCGCGCGGTGCCGGTGAGTGCCGTGCGCAAGCTCGGCTGCACCAACTCCTGGTCGGGGCCGAGTAGTTCCGGTGCCATGCGCAGTGAGGCGAGTGCCGCGCACAGGTAGAGGGCCGCGCCGAGAAGGACGACCGCCGCGTCCGAGTCCGAGGCGACCAGTCGTACGACGAACGCGAGACCGCCGCCCGCGGTCGCGGCGAGTGTTCCGGCGGTGGGCGACAGGGCGTTGGCCATGACCAGTCGGTGGGAGTCGACGACGCGGGGCAGGGCGGCCGAGAGCCCTGCGAGGACGAACCGGTTGACCGCGGTGACGCACAGCGCGGAGGCGTAGAAGAGCCAGTCGGGGACATGGCTCAGCATCAGCACGGCCGTCACACAGGCCAGCGCGGTCCGCAGCAGATTGCCGTACAGGAGGACCTGGCGCCGCCGCCAGCGGTCCAGCAGGACTCCGGCGAAAGGGCCGACCAGGGAGTACGGCAGGAGCAGTACCGCCATCGCGGAGGCGATCGAGGCCGCTGAGGTCTGCTTCTCCGGTGAGAAGACGACGTATGCGGCGAGCGCGACCTGGTAGACGCCGTCGGCGCCCTGGGACAGCAACCGGACACCGAGCAGGCGTCTGAAGCCCTGGAAGCGCAGGAGGACGCGCAGGTCACGCACGACAGCCATGGGGCACAGCCTCACATACGAGGAGGGTCCCCGAGTCAAAGACCCAGGGACCCTCGACGGGCAGGAGCGAAAAGCCCCTCGGCGCTCCGCGCCGTGTCTCGCCGGCGCTCGGAGGCCTGTCTCGTTAGCGCTCGACCTCGCCCTTGATGAACTTCTCGACGTTGGCGAAGGCCTCGTCGTCGAAGTACTGGACCGGCGGGGACTTCATGAAGTACGAGGACGCCGACAGGATCGGACCACCGATGCCGCGGTCCTTGGCGATCTTCGCGGCGCGCAGTGCGTCGATGATGACACCCGCGGAGTTCGGGGAGTCCCAGACCTCGAGCTTGTACTCCAGGTTCAGCGGGACGTCACCGAAGGCGCGGCCCTCGAGACGCACGTACGCCCACTTGCGGTCGTCCAGCCAGGCCACGTAGTCCGAGGGACCGATGTGGACGTTCTTCTCGCCCAGGTCGCGGTCGGGGATCTGCGAGGTGACGGCCTGCGTCTTCGAGATCTTCTTGGACTCGAGGCGGTCGCGCTCCAGCATGTTCTTGAAGTCCATGTTGCCGCCCACGTTGAGCTGCATCGTGCGCTCAAGACGGACACCGCGGTCCTCGAACAGCTTCGCCATCACACGGTGCGTGATGGTGGCGCCGACCTGCGACTTGATGTCGTCGCCGACGATCGGGACGCCCGCCTCGGTGAACTTGTCCGCCCACTCCTTGGTGCCAGCGATGAAGACCGGGAGAGCGTTGACGAAGGCGACCTTGGCGTCGATGGCGCACTGGGCGTAGAACTTCGCCGCGTCCTCGGAACCGACGGGCAGGTAGCAGACGAGGACGTCGACCTGCTTGTCCTTGAGGATCTGGACGACGTCGACCGGCGTCTCGGCGGACTCCTCGATGGTCATGCGGTAGTACTTGCCGAGACCGTCGAGGGTGTGGCCGCGCTGGACCGTGACGCCCTTGTTCGGGACGTCGCAGATCTTGATGGTGTTGTTCTCGCTGGCACCGATGGCGTCGGAGAGGTCGAGGCCGACCTTCTTCGCGTCGACGTCGAAGGCGGCGACGAACTCGACGTCACTGACGTGGTAGTCGCCGAACTGGACGTGCATCAGACCCGGGACCTTGGCCGCCGGGTCGGCGTCCTTGTAGTACTCGACGCCCTGCACCAGCGAGGCGGCGCAGTTGCCCACGCCTACGATGGCTACGCGAACCGAACCCATTCCGGTTGCTCCCTGTGTTGTACGAGGTGAAGCCCCGACTGGACCTCACGTGGTGGTGTCGTCGGACGGATCCGGCCGGGACTGGTCCCGGTGCCGGGGCAGGCCGCCCGTCTCTCCAGATGTGCTGTTCTGCTGAGCGGAGCCTTCGAAGGCGCCCGGGGAGCTGCCTTCGGAGACACCTTGGGAGGTGCCTTCGGAGGCGGAATCCTTGACGTCCCGTCCCGCTCGCTCGCTCTCGATGAGCTCGTTCAGCCAGCGCACTTCGCGCTCCACGGACTCCATTCCGTGGCGCTGGAGCTCAAGGGTGTAGTCGTCGAGGCGCTCCCTGGTACGTGCCAGAGAGGCACGCATCTTCTCCAGGCGCTCCTCGAGCCGACTGCGGCGGCCCTCCAGTACGCGCATGCGCACGTCGCGTGACGTCTGCCCGAAGAACGCGAAACGAGCGGCGAAGTGCTCGTCCTCGTACGCGTCGGGGCCCGTCTGCGAGAGCAACTCCTCGAAGTGCTCTTTACCTTCTGCCGTCAACCGATAGACGATCTTGGCGCGGCGCCCCGCGAGCGGAGCGGCGAGGGCGTCCTCGGTGGTGCTCCCCGATTCCTCGATCAACCAGCCGCTCGCGACCAGCGTCTTGAGGCAGGGATAGAGCGTCCCGTAGCTGAACGCACGGAACACACCCAGTGACGTATTGAGTCGTTTGCGCAGCTCGTAGCCGTGCATCGGGGACTCGCGAAGCAGGCCGAGGACGGCGAACTCGAGGATCCCGGAACGCCGGCTCATATCGCCTCCTCGCTGTCGCGGCCTCCTCGGCACGTTCTTTATGCCGAGCTGATGTATCGACTCGATACATCAGCACGATAGATCGGCCGTCCGTCTGCGACAAGGGGGGCCATGGTGAACGGCGTCACATCACCGATTCATACGAAGCAAGTTGCCTGATTTGGGGTGAACTTCAGAGAAAGAGGGGTTTTGACGGTGCGTAGTCTGTGCGCCATGCAAAACCACCGGGAACCGAGTGACGCCTGAGGGCGTCCTTGTCCCTGGTGCAGTACGGGTGAATGCGCAAACGACCGCATCCGTACTTCGGGGGGACCGGAAACCAGCTGCCGTTTCCAGGCGCGCACGGGTGCGCCTGCCCGAGGAGTAATCGTTCGATGAGCGAGCACCGTCGCAAACCGTCGCAGCCACAGGGCGGCGGACGTGCCGCGGCCCGACGCGGCCAGACCGGCCCGTCCTCCGGCCGCCGTGCGGCACCGCGAGGCGCCACCGGGTCCCCTTCCGACTCCTATGAGTCGGGAGGTGAGGAGGAGCGCCCGTACACCGGCCGCGCCGAGGCCCGGCGTGCAGCCCAGAGAAGCAGCGGTGGCGGCCGGCGCAGAGGCGCCGACGCCACAGGGCCCGGCGGCCGCCGCGGCGGTCCTGACGGACCCGGGCGCGCGCGGGCCTCTGGGCCTGTAAAGAAGCGTTTCATCGACTACCCGCGCGCGGGCAAGTCGGGAGCCGGGCGCTGGATGCCCTCCTGGAAGCTGGTGACGGGGCTGTTCATCGGCTTCTGCGGGAGCCTGGTGGCCGTGGCCGGTATCGGGTACGCGATGGTGAGTGTCCCGAACATCGCGGATACCGCCACGGCGCAGAACAACGTCTACTACTGGGCGGACGGCAGCCAGATGGTCGCCACCGGTGGTGAGACGAACCGCCAGATCATCAACTACGAGCAGATTCCCCCGGCGATGCGGTACGCCGTCATCTCACAGGAGAACAAGACCTTTGAGACCGACAGCGGCGTCGACCCGAGGGGTATTGCGCGCGCCTTCTTGAACATGGCCAAGGGCGGCCAGACGCAGGGTGGCTCCACCATCACCCAGCAGTACGTCAAGAACGCGATGCTGGACGACCAGTCGCAGACGATCTCCCGGAAGTTCAAGGAGATCTTCGTCGCGATCAAGGTTGGCGCCACGGTCGACAAGAAAAAGATCATGGCCGGCTACCTGAACTCCGCGTACTACGGTCGCGGGGCCTACGGGATCCAGGCGGCCGCGCGCGCGTACTTCAACAAGGACGCCGAGTACCTCGACCCGAGCCAGTGCGCCTTCCTGGCGGCGATGCTCAAGGGCGCCACGTACTACGACCCGGCGGGTGCGACATCGCTCGACGCTGCCGCCACTCCCGAGGCCAACACGAGGCGGGCCACGGCCCAGTGGTCGGACACTCTGAACAAAGAGGTCAAGTACGGCCACCTGAGCGCCACGGAGCGAGCCAAGTACAAGACGCTCCCCAAGGCTCAGAACCCGCGGTCGAACACTCGACTCAGTGGCCAGATCGGCTATCTCGTCGATCTCGCCAAGGCGTACGTCATCAACAACACCAAGATCACCGCGAACCAGCTTCAGCAGGGCGGCTACTCGATCAAAACGACCTTCGACAAGAAGAAGGTCAATGCGCTCGAAAAGGCCGTGGCGGAAGTCCGCAAGAAGAAGATAGACCCCAAGTTGCGGCCGAAGACGGACACGTACGTCCAGTTCGGCGGGGCCTCCGTCGACCCATCCACGGGCGCGATCAAGGCCATCTACGGCGGTGAGGACGCGACCAAGCACTTCACGAACAACGCCGACCAGACCGGTGCCCAGGTGGGTTCGACGTTCAAGCCGTTCGTACTCGCGGCCGCCATGCAGTGGGGTGTGAAGGATCCCGGCCTGGGGTCGTCGCAGTCGCAGGACGAACGCACGGTGGTCTCTCCGAAGAGCCTGTACAGCGGCAAGAACAAGCTCAAGATCAAGAACTACGATCACTCCGTCTGGACCGACAAGGACGGCAAGGAGTGGCTCCAGACCAACGACGGAAACGAGTCGTACAACCCGCCGAGTTACAAGATCGATCTCCGCGAGGCGATGAGGGAGTCCGTGAACTCCGCCTACGTGCAACTCGGTATGGACGTGGGCCTGGACAAGGTCGAGCAGGCCGCGCTGAACGCGGGCATCCTCAAGACCAGTCTGGCGAGCTCCAACTTTCCCTCGTTCTCCATTGGTACCTCCGACCCCAGTGCGATCCGTATGGCCGGCGCGTACGCCACCTTCGCGGACAGCGGCCAGCAGCACGATCCGTACTCGGTCGAGAAGATCACCAGCAAGGACGGCACGGTGTTCGAGCACAGGAGTGTCGCCAAGGCGAAGGAAGCCTTCTCTTCGGAGGTCGCGGACAACGTCACCGACGTGCTGAAGACGGTTGTCGATAAGGGAACCGGCACCGCCGCACAGCTGACCGGCCGCGAGGTGGCCGGCAAGACCGGTACGACCGACGGCAACAAGTCGGCGTGGTTCGTCGGATACACCCCGCAGTTGTCGACCTCGATCGGCATGTACCGCTTGGACGACGACGCGTCCAACAAGAGCCGCACGTTCCTGGAGATGTACGGCACGGGCGGCGAGAAGAAGATCCACGGCGCCTCGTTCCCGGCTCAGATCTGGCACGACTACATGGAGCAGGCGCTCGCGGGCACGAAGGCGGAGCCCTTCCCGACGCCCGAGCCCATCGGCAAGGTCCTCAACGACACCCCGAGCCCGTCCGCGACCCCGTCGACCACACCGTCGCCGTCGGCGAGCCCGACGCCGAGTACCTCGCCGAGCCCGTCCCTCAGCAGCTCTCCCACGGCCTCGCCGACCGACACCTGCGGCAACTTCAGCTGGAACTGTGGGAACAACGGCGGGACGGACGCGGGGAGCACCGGCGGTGCGACCGGAACCACCTCACCCACGCCGACAGCGACCAATACCAGCGGGAACACCAGAGGTAATGGCAATGGCGGCATCTTCGCCGGACAGAATGGCGGATAGATAGACGCGTAACCCGAGGAACAGGGGCCGTCAGCTGTGGCTGACGGCCCCTGTTCTGTGCGTGCGGGTCGAACGTTCTGTGCGTGCGGGTCGAAATGCGCAGCCGCGCCTCGCTCACCCGGCGGCATCGTGGGCGCCGGACGGTAAGAGCTTCACTGCCCCTGCGGCCATTCTCAGACGCGTACGGCAGGATGTGCGCCATGCCCAGTGCAGAGACGACGCGAACGAGCGTGCGCGAGCCCGAGCCGGTGCGGCCGACCAAGGACGACGAGGTCGCCGTGGCCGGAAGTGAGCTGATCGGCGGCCCCATCGGACGGAGAGCGCTGCTGGGGGCGTCCTGGTGGACTCCGGTACGGGTGATCGCGCTCGTCGCGATCGGCATGTTCGCCCTCGGTATGGTGCAGAAACTGCCCTGCTACGACAGCGGCTGGTTCTTCGGGGCCAGCACGCAGTACACGCACGCGTGCTACTCGGACATCCCGCACCTCTACCAGGGACGCGGTTTCGCCGACGGGCTCGTGCCGTACTTCGACAAGCTCCCCGGCGACATGGACTACCTCGAGTATCCGGTCCTGACCGGTCTGTTCATGGAGGTCGCGGCCTGGCTCACGCCGGGCGGCGGCAGCATTCAGCACCAGGAGCAGATCTACTGGATGGTCAACGCCGGGATGCTCATGGTGTGCGCGGCGGTCATCGTCGTATGCACCGCGCGCACCCACCGCCTGCGCCCCTGGGACGGCCTCCTGGTCGCCCTCGCGCCCGCCTTCGCGCTCACTGCCACCATCAACTGGGACCTCCTCGCGGTGGCCCTGCTGGCCGCCGCGATGCTCATGTGGTCGCGTGGCCGCTCCCTCGCCTTCGGCATCCTGCTCGGGCTCGCCACGGCCGCCAAGTTCTACCCGTTCCTGCTCATGGGACCGCTGCTCGTGCTGTGCTGGCGGGCGGGCAAGTGGCGGGAGTTCGGGAACGCGCTCATGGGCGCGGTCGGAGCCTGGCTCGTGGTGAACCTTCCCGTGATGTACCTCGCGCCGGAAGGCTGGGCGAAGTTCTACAGCTTCAGCCAGACCAGGGGGATCGACTTCGGTTCGGTCTTCCTGTTCATCTCCACCTGGTGGAAGATCCCGATCAGCTACCAGACGGCGAACGCGTGGGCGCTGGTCATGATGCTGCTCGTCTGCGTGGCCATGGCCACGCTCGCGCTCACCGCCCCGCGCCGCCCCCGCTTCGCCCAGCTGGCCTTCCTGATCGTCGCGGCCTTCATCCTCACCAACAAGGTCTACTCGCCCCAGTACGTGCTGTGGCTGATCCCCCTGGCCGCGCTGGCCCGGCCGAAGTGGCGGGACTTCCTGATCTGGCAGGCGTGCGAGGTCGCGTACTTCCTGGGGATCTGGATGTACCTCGCGTACACGACCAGCGGGGACGCCCACAAGGGCCTCTCCTCCCACGGGTATCAGTTCGCGATCGCCGCCCACCTCGTGGGCACGCTGTACCTGTGCGCCGTGGTCGTACGCGACATCCTCATGCCGGAGCGGGACGTCGTGCGCAGGGCGGGCGAGGACGATCCCTCGGGAGGCGTTCTGGACGGCGCGGAGGACGTCTTCGTGCTCGGCGCGGCGGCCCATCCACCGCGGCACGCGGCCCACTTCGAGGGGCCTCAGGTGGAATGGGGCGGCAACGGCGGGGGGCCGGCCCCGGAGGACAGTTCGCTCTGAGCGAACGAGGCTCGGCCCGGCTCCGACGGGCAACGCGAAAGGCCGTACACGGTGTGTGTACGGCCTTTCGCGTTGTGCCCCCAGGGGCAGGAGCGCGGGCAGGTGCTCGTGTCCCGGGGTCAGCGTTCCACGATGCGGTCGAACTGCGTGGTGGTGTGCCGCAGATGGGCCACCAGCTCGTCGCCGACCTGAGGCTCCGTGGCGTCCGACGGTACGAAGAGGATGGACACCTGCATGTGCGGCGGCTCGGCGAACCAGCGCTGCTTGCCGGCCCAGACGAACGGAGAAAGGTTCCGGTTGACCGTCGCCAGGCCGGCTCGGGCGACGCCCTTGGCGCGCGGCATGACGCCGTGCAGAGCCTTCGGGGCCTCCAGGCCCACTCCGTGCGACGTACCGCCCGCCACGACGACCAGCCAGCCGTCGGAGGCCGTCTTCTGCTGCCGGTAGCCGAAGCGGTCGCCCTTGGAGACGCGGGTGACGTCCAGGACGGCTCCGCGGTACTCGGTCGCCTCGTGGTCCCCCAGCCACAGCCGGGTGCCGATACGGGCGCGGAAGCGGGTCTGCGGGAACTGCTGCTGCAGCCGCGCGAGCTCATCGGCCTTGAGGTGGCTGACGAACATCGTGTGCAGCGGCAGACGGGCCGCGCGCAGACGGTCCATCCAGCCGATGACCTCCTCGACGGCGTCCGATCCGTCGGTGCGGTCCAGCGGCAGGTGGATGGCGAAGCCCTCCAGCCGGACGTTCTCTATGGCGGAGTGCAGATGCGGTAGATCCTGCTCGCTGACACCGTGCCGCTTCATCGAGGACATCACCTCGATGACGACACGGGCGCCCACGAGGCCGTACACGCCGTCGATGGACGACACCGAGCGGATGACACGGTCGGGCAGCGGTACGGGCTCCTCGCCCCGCCTGAACGGCGTCAGGACCAGCAGATCGCCGCCGAACCAGTCCTTGATCCGGGCGGCCTCGTACGTGGTGCCGACGGCCAGGATGTCCGAGCCGAGGCGGGTGGCCTCGTCGGCGAGCCGCTCGTGGCCAAAGCCGTAGCCGTTGCCCTTGCAGACGGGGACGAGCCCCGGAAACTGCTCGGACACCTGCTTGTGGTGTGCCCGCCAGCGCGCGGTGTCGACGTAGAGCGTGAGCGCCATGGCCGGTCCCGGAACCTTTCTCGTGGCTGCGGTGAATCAGAGGTAGGGAAATTGTGGCGGATCCGCTGGACCGACGGGGCGACGCCGGGCCGGATGGGGGCTCGGCATGCGCTCCGGACTGGCTCAACGGCGCGACGTGTACAGGCTCAGTGTCGCGGCATGTACTGGCTCAGCGTCGCGACATGTAGATGTCGAGTGCCTTGTGGAGCAGCTTGTTGAGCGGGAAGTCCCACTCGCCGAGGTACTCGGCGGCCTGCCCGCCCGTGCCCACCTTGAACTGGATCAGACCGAAGAGGTGGTCCGTCTCGTCCAGAGAGTCGGAGATGCCGCGCAGGTCGTAGACGGTCGCACCCAGGGCGTACGAGTCGCGCAGCATCCGCCACTGCATCGCGTTCGAGGGCCGGAACTCACGCCCGATGTTGTCCGATGCGCCGTACGAGTACCAGACGTGCCCGCCGACGACCAGCATCGTGGCCGCGGACAGGTTCACGCCGCCGCGCCGGGCGAAGTAGAGCCGCATCCGGTTGGGGTCCTCGGTGTTGAGGGCCGACCACATGCGCTGGAAGTACGACAGCGGGCGCGGCCGGAAGTGGTCGCGGATCGCCGTGATCTCGTACAGCCGCTGCCACTCCTCGAGGTCGTGGTAGCCGCCCTGGACGACCTCGACGCCCTCCTTCTCGGCCTTCTTGATGTTGCGCCGCCACAGCTGGTTGAAGTTCTTGTGGACCTCTTCCAGGGAGCGGTTGGCCAGCGGCACCTGGAAGACGTAGCGGGGCTGCACGTCGCCGAAGCCGGCGCCTCCGTCCTCACCCTGCTGCCAGCCCATGCGGCGCAGCTTGTCGGCGACCTCGAAGGCGCGCGGCTCGATGAAGTCCGCCTCGATGTCGCGCAGGCGCTTCACGTCCGGGTTCTGGATGCCGCCCTTGATGGACGTGGCCTCCCAGCGCCGGATGATCACCGGCGGGCCCATCTTCACGGAGAAGGCGCCCTGCTGCTTGAGGTGCGCGAGCATCGGCTGGAGCCACTCGTCGAGGTTCGGCGCGTACCAGTTGATGACCGGGCCCTCGGGGAGGTAGGCGAGGTAGCGCTTGATCTTGGGCAGCTGGCGGTACAGCACCAGCCCGGCGCCCACCATCCCGCCGGTCCGCTCGTCGAACCAGCCGAGGCTCTCGGAGCGCCACTCCGCCTTGACGTCGGCCCATGCCGGAACCTGCATGTGGCTCGCCGCGGGCAGGCTCTGGATGTAGGCCAGATGCTGCTCTCGGCTGATGGTCCTCAGGGTCAGGCTCATTCGGGGCGCTCCTCGGGCTGGTGTGTCCCCATGGGTACAGGGGCTCCGGCTCTCGCGCCGAAGCCTACTGCGCCCTGGGAGCGCCCCGACTGGCCGCACTGAACCTACGTCCCGACCGAAGCGTGGTCAGGACGTTCTGGGGTGATGTGTCCGGCTGTTTCGGCGCGAGGTGGTATCTCCGGCCGCCCGGACGAGGTTGTGCGGCTGCCCCGGCCCGCGGAACGGGTCCGGGTGCCTCAGCCGATGATGCCGCCGAAGAGGCCGCCGTGCGCCATGCCGAGGAAGAAGCCGACGGCCGAGGCACCGAGACCCAGGATCAGGCCGAAGCGTTCCCGGGTCGTCTCCGAGATGAACTGCCCGGAGGCGCCGGTGATGATCCCGATCAGACCTGCCCACGAGCTGATGAGATGCAGGCTGTTGAAGGCTGCCGTGATGAGAGCGGTGACTCCGAGCACCAGAGTCACCGCGAGCAGCGTGTCTTGGAGGGGGTGGGGCTTGTGGTCCGTCGCGAACAGAGAGCCGGCAACGGTGGGTCGCGTCTGTGCCATAGGGCACCTCCTGCGGAAGGCGGCGCATCGTAGCGCCATACACACCCGATGTGTACAGATTGACGGTGACCCCGGCCGGATTTCAACCGGAAGCGGGTGTGCAGGTACTCTGTACCCTCTGCACCGGTGTCTGCCCAGACCATGGCCAGGTCACGACAAGGATTCCCCGTCGGTTCACCGATCACTCGGTACATCGACGGACTCTTCTTGTCCGTGGCGTTGTCAGTGGCGGCGGATACCGTTGCGAACGCATCACAACCCTCCTGCCACGGAACCGCCGTGGCCGTTGAGTCCAAAGGAGGTGGGTTCCACATGCGTCACTACGAGGTGATGGTCATCCTCGACCCCGATCTCGAGGAGCGCGCTGTCTCCCCGCTGATCGAGAACTTCCTCTCCGTCGTCCGTGAGGGCAACGGAAAGGTCGAGAAGGTCGACACCTGGGGCCGTCGTCGTCTCGCGTACGAGATCAAGAAGAAGCCCGAGGGCATCTACTCGGTCATCGACCTGCAGGCCGAGCCTGCGGTCGTCAAGGAGCTCGACCGCCAGATGAACCTGAACGAGTCGGTCCTCCGGACCAAGGTCCTCCGTCCCGAGACCCACTGAGCTCTGCAGCTCAGCTGATCTCGGGCATCGAGTAGCAGCACTAGCAGCCAGCAGCAAACCCGCCGAGAGGTTCCCCCATGGCAGGCGAGACCGTCATCACGGTCGTCGGCAATCTTGTCGACGACCCCGAGCTGCGCTTCACCCCTTCCGGTGCGGCGGTCGCGAAGTTCCGTGTCGCGTCCACCCCCCGCACCTTCGACCGTCAGACCAATGAGTGGAAGGACGGCGAGAGCCTGTTCCTGACCTGCTCGGTCTGGCGTCAGGCGGCGGAGAACGTCGCCGAGTCGCTCCAGCGAGGCATGCGCGTCATCGTGCAGGGCCGACTGAAGCAGCGGTCCTACGAGGACCGTGAGGGCGTCAAGCGCACGGTCTACGAGCTGGACGTCGAGGAAGTCGGCGCCAGCCTGAAGAACGCCACGGCCAAGGTCACCAAGACCACCGGTCGCGGTGGCCAGGGCGGTTACGGCGGTGGCGGTGGCGGCGGCCAGCAGGGCGGCGGCTGGGGCGGAGGCTCCGGTGGCGGCCAGCAGGGCGGCGGCGGAGCTCCCGCGGAGGACCCCTGGGCGACCAGCGCTCCTGCCGGTGGCAATCAGGGCGGCGGCGGTGGCGGCTGGGGTGGAAACTCCGGCGGCTCCGGCGGCTCTGGCGGCGGCTACTCGGACGAGCCCCCCTTCTAGGCCCCCGGGCCGAGGGTGGGCCGTACCCCCACTTCTTGATCACACAGGAGATACACCATGGCGAAGCCGCCTGTGCGCAAGCCGAAGAAGAAGGTCTGCGCTTTCTGCAAGGACAAGGTCACGTACGTGGACTACAAGGACACGAACATGCTGCGGAAGTTCATTTCCGACCGCGGCAAGATCCGTGCCCGCCGCGTGACCGGCAACTGCACGCAGCACCAGCGTGACGTCGCCACGGCCGTGAAGAACAGCCGTGAGATGGCGCTGCTGCCCTACACCTCCACCGCGCGATAAGGGAAGGGTGACCGACTAATGAAGATCATCCTCACCCACGAGGTCTCCGGCCTCGGTGCCGCGGGCGACGTCGTCGACGTCAAGGACGGTTACGCTCGCAACTACCTGATCCCGCGGAACTTTGCGATCCGCTGGACCAAGGGCGGCGAGAAGGACGTCGAGCAGATTCGTCGTGCTCGCAAGATCCACGAGATCGCGACCATCGAGCAGGCCAACGAGATCAAGGCCCGCCTCGAAGGCGTGAAGGTCCGTCTGGCCGTCCGCTCCGGCGACGCCGGTCGTCTCTTCGGTTCCGTCACCCCGGCCGACATCGCTTCGGCGATCAAGGCTTCCGGTGGCCCCGAGGTCGACAAGCGCCGTATCGAGCTGGGCTCGCCGATCAAGACCCTGGGCGCCCACGAGACGTCCGTGCGTCTGCACCCCGAGGTTGCCGCCAAGGTCAACATCGAGGTCGTCGCGGCCTGACCGCTGCGCTCGGCATAGCTGAGAGAAGGGCCGTACCCGCTGGGGTACGGCCCTTCTTCGTTCGGCAGGGGCGAGCTGTCCTATGTTTCACGTGAAACGGGGGTTTCACGTGAAACAGGTCTGAGGGCGAGGACGGGGGCGGGGGCGACGGCCAGGGCGAGGGGCAGGGCAGGTCAGGTTGGCCGGCCGTACCGGCCGTTTCACGTGAAACGGCCGGCGTACTGGTTCAACGCGTTGCGCCCGTGACGATCCAGCGTCCCGAGCGGGAGCGCAGCCACAGGGTCAGCATCCGCACCGTCGTCATCAGCGTCATCGCTCCCCAGAGCGCGGTGAGCCCGCCGCCGAGCGTGGGCACCAGCAGCGCCACGGGAGTGAAGAGCGCCAGGGTGAGCAGCATGGCCCATGCCAGGTAGGGGCCGTCTCCCGCGCCCATCAGGACTCCGTCCAGGACGAAGACGACCCCGCTGATCGGTTGTGAGACGGCCACCAGAACCAGGGCGGGAAGCGCCGTGCTCTGGACGGCCGAGTCGCTGGTGAACAAGGGAAGGAAGATCGGGCGGGCGGCGATCACCAGCAGGCCGAGGACGACGCCGGAAGCGATGCCCCACTGGACCATGCGGCGGCAGGCCTCGCGAGCACCCTGAGCGTCGTTCGCACCGAGATAGCGTCCGATGATGGCCTGTCCGGCGATGGCGATCGCGTCGAGCGCGAAGGCGAGCAGACTCCACAGGGACAGGATGATCTGATGTGCGGCCATATCGGCGTCCCCGAGCCGTGCGGCGACAGCCGTGGCGATCATGAGGATCGTCCTCAGCGACAGAGTGCGCACGAGCAGGGGCGCACCGGCCTGAGCGCAGGCCCGTATCCCGGCGGCGTCCGGGCGTAGCGAGGCCCCGTGCTTTCGGGCTCCGCGGACGACGACGAAGAGATACACCGCCGCCATACCGAACTGGGCGATGACGGTCCCCCAGGCGGAGCCGGCGATACCCAGTCCGGCGCCGTAGACGAGGCCCGCGTTGAGCACGGCGTTGGCGACGAAGCCCCCGACGGCGACATAGAGGGGGGTCTTCGTGTCCTGCAGTCCGCGCAGGACCCCGGTGGACGCGAGCACGATGAGCATCGCGGGGATGCCGAGCGAGGAGATGCGCAGATAGGTCGTCGCGTACGGGGCCGCGGTGTGCGAGGCACCGAAGAGTTCCACAAGAGCGGGTGCCGTGGGCAGGACGGCCGCTATCACGACCGCGCCGAGCAGCAGCGCGAGCCAGATGCCGTCCATGCCCTGGCGTATCGCGGCCCGCAGATCACCGGCGCCGACCCGTCGGGCGACGGCGGCGGTGGTGGCGTACGCGAGGAAGACGAAAACGCTGACGGCGGTCGTGAGAAGGGCGGAAGCGACACCGAGGCCCGCCAGCTGCGCGGTGCCGAGGTGTCCGACGATGGCGCTGTCGGCCATCACGAAAAGAGGCTCGGCGACGAGTGCGCCGAAGGCCGGAACGGCCAGCGCGACGATCTCTCGGTCGTGTCGGCGTCGGGCGGCCTCGGGTGCCGGGGGAGCCTGTGTCATGGGCACCAATCTAATCTTCCACAGGTAAGAGATGCAAAGTGATAGTGACCATTACCCGAGCTCTCGTCGGGCGTGTCGCCGTGTACCGTTTGCAGCGATCTTGGTCCTACCGGGAAAGTTTTTCTTCTGCACAGCCGGTGGATGGTAAACGAGCAGGTCAGAGCGGTTTCTTTCGAGTGGTTGAGGGCTTGTTCACAGGCCTGTCCACCGGGTCGTGCACAGGTTTTGTGGAGTTCTCCACAGCATCCGGGCCGTCGTCCACATGGCCTGTGGATAACCAGATTGGCTGACGGTGCCCGCGGGCCTAACGTGGTGCGGCGCCCGCTCTCTTCTCTGCCCTCGGAAACCTCGCAAAACCGACGTGTCAGAACCGGAGTTGGGCTTCTTAGTTGTCAGTGCCGTGCCGTAGAAATGAAGGGCACGGTTAGGTCCGCTCGGCGGACGGGAGGAGGTGGCTCGGTGAGTATTTCCGAGCCCTTGGACGACCCGTGGGCCGACAGCGGTCCCAGTGATCGTCTGCCCGCTTCCCGCCGAGGCCGCGAGGGTGGCCGGGGCCGCGACGAACAGCACGACCGCGACCGGGACAACGGGCCGTGGGAAGGCGGAGGTTCGTCCTTCGAGCGCGTACCTCCCCAGGACCTCGACGCCGAGCAGTCCGTTCTCGGTGGCATGCTCCTGTCCAAGGACGCCATCGCCGACGTCGTCGAGGTCATCAAGGGCCACGACTTCTACCGGCCCGCGCACGAGACCATCTACACCGCGATCCTCGATCTGTACGCGAAGGGCGAGCCGGCCGACCCGATCACGGTCGCAGCCGAGCTCACCAAGCGAGGTGAGATCACCAAGGTCGGTGGTGCCTCGTATCTGCACACCCTCGTCCAGACGGTCCCCACGGCGGCGAATGCCGAGTACTACGCGGAGATCGTCCATGAGCGCGCGGTCCTGCGCCGCCTGGTCGAGGCCGGCACGCGCATCACACAGATGGGATACGCGGCCGACGGCGACGTGGACGAGATCGTCAATACCGCCCAGGCCGAGATCTACGCGGTCACCGAGCAGCGCACCACCGAGGACTACCTGCCGCTCGGCGACATCATGGAGGGCGCGCTCGACGAGATCGAGGCGATCGGTTCACGGTCGGGCGAGATGACCGGTGTACCGACCGGCTTCACCGACCTCGACTCCCTCACGAACGGTCTGCACCCGGGCCAGATGATCATCATCGCGGCTCGTCCCGCCATGGGTAAGTCGACGCTGGCGCTGGACTTCGCACGGGCCTGTTCGATCAAGCACAACATGCCCAGCGTGATCTTCTCGCTCGAAATGGGGCGCAACGAGATCGCGATGCGTCTGCTGTCGGCCGAGGCCCGCGTGGCCCTGCACCACATGCGATCCGGCACGATGACCGACGAGGACTGGACGCGGCTCGCGCGCCGGATGCCCGACGTCTCGGCCGCGCCGCTCTACATCGACGACTCCCCGAACCTGTCCATGATGGAGATCCGCGCCAAGTGCCGGCGCCTCAAGCAGCGCGCTGATCTGAAGCTCGTCGTCATCGACTATCTCCAACTGATGCAGTCGGGCGGCAAGCGGTCCGAGAGCCGGCAGCAGGAGGTCTCCGACATGTCGCGAAACCTGAAGCTGCTGGCCAAGGAGCTGGAGCTGCCGGTGATCGCGCTCTCGCAGCTCAACCGTGGTCCCGAACAGCGCACGGACAAGAAGCCCATGGTCTCCGACCTGCGTGAATCCGGATCGATCGAGCAGGACGCGGACATGGTGATCCTGCTGCACCGTGAGGATGCCTACGAGAAGGAGTCACCGCGCGCGGGCGAGGCGGACATCATCGTCGGCAAGCACCGTAACGGCCCGACGGCCACGATCACCGTGGCCTTCCAGGGCCACTACTCGCGCTTCGTGGACATGGCACAGACCTGATCCGCCCTCCTGGGCGCGGTGCGGAAGACATGCGCCCGGTCTTCGGGGAAATGCACTCGACGTGCGGTGCCCGGCCGGGTGGACTGAGGGCATGACGACACCTCAGGAAAAGCTCCTTCCCGGCACGCGCCGGGCTCTGTTGCACCGCATCGCCGCCGCTCAGGCCGAGGGGCGGGCGCCGTCGCTGGTCGCGGCGGTCGTCCGGGGCGGGGAGCCGGTGTGGCACGGGTCGCGCACTTCGGTGGACGGGCACGGACCGGACGAGAACGTGCAGTACCGGATCGGTTCGATCACCAAGACCTTCACGGCCGTGCTGGTGCTGCGGCTGCGCGACGAGGGACTGCTCGACCTGGGCGACCCGCTGGAGAAGCATCTGCCGGGCACCGGTGCGGGGGAGGCCACCATCGCCCAGCTCCTCACGCACACCGGCGGGCTGGCGGCCGAGACGCCCGGCCCCTGGTGGGAACGCACACCTGGTTCGCTGCGTCCCGAGCTCTCCGACGTGCTCGGTGAGCAGCCCTTCCTGCATCCGGCCGGGCGGCTGCACCACTATTCGAACCCCGGCTACACCCTGCTGGGCGCACTGATCGAGGAAATGCGGGGAGTCCCCTGGGAAGAGGCCCTGCGGCGCGAGGTGCTCGACCCGCTCGGCCTGCACCGCACGAGTGGGCAGCCGCAGGCACCCCACGCGGGTGGCTGGGCCGTGCATCCGTGGGCGGACGTCATGATGCCGGAGCCCGCCGAGGACCTCGGCCGAATGGCTCCGGCCGGGCAACTGTGGTCCACCACGGGGGATTTGGCCCGCTTCGCCGTCTTCCTGGCCACGGGGCACGCGGCGGTGCTCAGCGCGGAGTCCCTGCGGGAGATGCGTATGCCCGCGGCCCCCTTGGAAGCCGATCAGCTCGCCTCGGGAGACTCCTACGGGCTGGGACTGCAGGTGCTGCATCGGTCGGGCCGGATCCTGGTGGGCCACTCAGGGTCTCTGCCCGGCTTCCTTGCGGCGCTCGCGATCGGTGTGGAGGACGACGTGGCGGCGGTGGTGCTGGCCAACTGCACCTCCGGTCCGCGGGCGCTGACCGTGGCCACCGATCTCGTACGAATTGTCGCCGAGGCTGAGCCGCGGATTCCCGAGCCATGGCGTCCGGCCGCCGAAGTCGATCAGTCCGTCCTGGAGTTGGCCGGCCCCTGGTACTGGGGTACCCAGGCGTGCGCGTTGCGTCTGAGGGCCGACGGCATGGTCGAGATGGGCCCGCTGGCCGGGGGTGGCCGCGGGTCGCGCTTCCGGGCGAACGGTGACGGGACCTGGACGGGGCTCGACGGCTACTACAGGGGGGAGCCGCTACGGGCCGTACGGCGCCCGGACGGGTCCCTGAGTCACCTCGACCTCGGGTCGTTCGTCTTCACGCGTCAGCCGTACGACGAGGGCGCTCCTGTGCCGGGAGGAGTGGACCCCGAGGGCTGGCGAGGGATTCAGTAGCCGCTGTCCTGCTGCGGGGGGCTGTTTCACGTGAAACAGCCCCTTGGAGCACACAGGTGGCTCAGAGCGCCAGCTTGAAGCCCACGTGTGAGGCCGTGAAGCCGAGCCGCTCGTAGAAGCGGTGGGCGTCAGTGCGGGTGGCGTCGGAGGTCAGTTCGACCAACTGGCATCCCTGGCGCCGGGATTCTTCGATCGCCCACTCGATGAACCGGGAGCCGAGGCCGCTGCCGCGCTCGTCGGAGTGGATGCGCACGCCCTCGATGAGGGAGCGGGTCGAGCCCTTGCGGGACAGCCCGGGTATGACCGTGAGCTGCAGGGTGCCGACGACGCGTCCCTCACGCACCGCGACCACCAGGTGCTGATTCGGGTCGGCGCTCAGCCGCTCGAGCGCGGCCAGGTAGGGGGTCAGGTCGTCGGGTGACTCCCGCTGGGCGCCGAGCGGATCATCGGCGAGCATCGCGACGATGGCGGGGACATCGTCCGAAGCTGCCGGTCGAATCTCAAGATCTCCCATGGCCACAGCGTATCCAGGCCCTGCGCGGACTGTGCGGGTGCCCGGCGGGGGACGGGAGGTCGTCCCCTGCCTAGGCGGACACGCTCGCCGATTCCACTACACGGACCAGTGGGGCCAGTTCGGGGGACTTGGCCGCTTCGTCGAGCGCCTCGCGCAGGGCGCTGTCATTGGTGGGCCGCGCCTCTTCGAGGAGCTTGAGGCCGGCCTCGCTGACATTCGTGTAGATGCCGCGGCGGTCGGTCGGGCACAGATAGCGGGCGAGCAGACCACGGTCCTCGAGCCGGGTGACGAGCCGTGTGGTGGCGCTCTGACTGAGCACGACCGCGTCCGCGACCTGTTTCATCTGCAAGTGACCACCCTCGCCGTCGTGCTGTCGGCTGAGCACGTCGAGCAGGGAGTACTCCCGCACGCTGAGGTCGTGCTTGGTCTGCAGGGCGCGCTCGATGTGGGCCTCGATCCTCCCGTGCAGTAGGGAGAGGGCGCACCACCCCTGAGCAAGGGCGGTGAGCGCGGGGTCCGTGGCTGTCATGGCGTGTTCCTCCGTCCCGGAGCAGCTGACACCAGGGTAGAGCACGAGCGCAATAGTCCGCTCTTGCGTATAGCCCGCGTGTGCAACTATTGTGAACGCACGCAAAGCGCTCCTGCAATCGTTTGGGAAGGTGTCCCCACCATGCCTCTCGCGCTTCTGGCCCTCGCGATCGGGGCCTTCGGAATCGGAACCACCGAGTTCGTGATCATGGGTGTGCTGCCCGAGGTCGCCGGTGACTTCGGTGTCTCCATCCCCATGGCCGGCCTGCTGGTGACCGGCTACGCCCTCGGCGTGGTGATCGGCGCCCCGATCATGACCGCGCTCGGCACGAAGGTGTCCCGCAAGCGGATGCTGATGTTGCTGATGGGGCTGTTCGTCGTCGGCAACCTGCTCTCCGCCGTCGCCCCGGGCTTCGGGCTGATGCTGGCGGGCCGAGTCGTCGCCTCTCTTGCCCACGGCGCCTTCTTCGGTATCGGATCGGTCGTCGCCGCCGAGCTTGTCGCGCCGGAGAAGAAGGCAGGGGCGATCGCCATGATGTTCAGCGGTCTCACCATCGCCAATGTGGTCGGTGTCCCCCTGGGCACGTTGATCGGGCAGTCCGCGGGCTGGCGGGTCACCTTCGCCGGAGTCGCCGCGCTCGGAGTGATCGGTCTGCTCGGTATCGCCAAGCTGGTCCCCGAGATGCCGAAGCCTGAGGGCGTACATCTCCGCCACGAGCTCGCCGCCTTCAAGAACGTCCAGGTCCTGCTCGCCATGGCGATGACCGTGCTCGGCTTCGGAGGCGTCTTCGCGGCCATCACCTACATCGCGCCGATGATGACCCACGTCGCCGGCTTCGCCGACACCTCCGTCACCTGGCTGCTGGTCCTCTTCGGCCTCGGCATGGTCGGCGGAAACCTCATCGGCGGCAGGTTCGCCGACCGCGCCCTGATGCCGATGCTGTACGTGTCCCTGGGCGGCCTCGCCATCGTGCTCGCCCTGTTCACCGTGACCGCGCACAACAAGATCCTGGCGGCCCTCACGATCGCGCTGATCGGCGCCCTCGGGTTCGCGACTGTGCCGCCGCTGCAGAAGCGCGTCCTCGACCAGGCGCACGGTGCCCCCACCCTGGCCTCGGCCGTGAACATCGGTGCCTTCAACCTCGGCAACGCCCTCTCGGCCTGGCTCGGTGGCCTCGTCATCGCAGCCGGCCTCGGTTACACCGCCCCCAACTGGGTCGGTGCGGTGCTCGCCGCGGGGGCCCTGGTCCTCGCCGTCGTCTCGGCAGCCCTGGAGCGCCGAGCCGATACCGCCGGCACCGTAGCGGACACGAGCGCGCCCATCGAGCAGCGGACCGCCGTCCACCACTGAGCCACTGAGCCACCGAGTAGCAGCCGGCCCCTCACGGCTGAGCCCAGCCCCCTGATCGGCCACGGCCGAACAGCACCTCAAGGAGAAAGTCCCTCATGACCACCACCGTCGCCGTTGCTCCGCTGACCATCCAGGACGCCGAGGTCCTCGTCTCTGCGGCCCGTCGCGCCGCCGAGGCCGCCGGGGTCACGGTCAGCGTCACCGTCCTCGACGCGGGCGGCCATCTGCTCGCCTTCCGGCGTGACGACCGCGCCGTACTGATTTCCGGCGAGACCAGCACGCGCAAGGCCTACACGGCCCTCCAGCTGGACTCCGCCACCAGGGAACTGGTCGACGCGGTCCAGCCCGGCGGCCTTTTCCACACCCTGCCCACCGCGCTCGACCGTCCGCTCCTGTTCATCGCGGGCGGTGTTCCGGTCCGTCGCGACGGTCGTCTGATCGGCGCGATCGGGGTCGGTGGCGGAGCGCCCGACCAGGATCACGACTTCGCCACGGCGGCGGTGGAGGCGCTCGTCTGACCGCACCCTCGTAGAGAAGCGCCGGTCCCCCACAGACATCGAGGACCGGCGCTTCTCTACGAGGTGAGCGACTCTCTGCGCGATGGACGCGACTGCACCCCGGCGGCCCTCAGCCCGCTGCCACCGTGAGCGGAGCGAAGCGTCGCGTCCAGTCCCCGGGCAACTCCGAGATCCCGTACGTCATCACCGCGTTGAAGCTAGTGGGCTCCAGGCCGTGTTCCTTCGCCCAGGACAGCAGCTCTTCGTGCCGTACGTCGATGTCGGTGCGCAACGTGCGGTCGGTGTGGGCGGCGAGCGAAGTGATGAGTGCCTTCGCCGTCTCGGTGTCACGGGCGATCAGCGGACCCACCACATGGGTGTCCATGTTGGGCCAGGCCGCCGCGTAGCCGATGATCCGGCCGTTCTCCACGGCGACGCGCAGCTGGTCGGAGAAGGCGGGCAGCCGCGTGATCACATGGGTGCGGTCGGAGCCGAAGACTTCCGCGTCGAGCCGAAGAATCGTGGTGAGGTCCTCGGCGGTGGCCGGGCGCGTGGCCACCTTCGGGTCCGGCCCGCCAGCGACGAAGTGTCCACGGACCATCTCGGCGCAACCCGTGACCTTGAAGCCCAGCTCCTCGTAGAGCGGTCTGCCGTAAGGAGTCGCGTGCAGGGTCAGCGGGGTGGTGCCCATCTCTGCCACGACGTGCCGCATCAGGTGTCGGCCGACACCCTGGCGGGCATGCCGCTCGGCGACCAGCACCATTCCGATCGCTCCCAGTTCGAGCTTCGCCGGCGTTCCGTACTCGGTCACGACGCAGGCGGTGACAAGACCGCCGTCGGGGTCGTCGATGCCGTAGCCCGTCCCGGCGGTGAGGAGCAGACCCCACTTGTGTTCCTCACGGGGCCACCCCCGGTTCTCTGACAAGTCGGCGCAGGCGGTGAGATCGCGAAGCGTCAGTCGGCGGATGGGCAGAACGGCGTGGGAAGGTGTCGACACGCAGGTCAGGCTGTCTGACATACACCCCTGACGTCCACCTGTTTGCCCAGGGACCTATGCGCTTTTGGCCATGTCATGCCCCAGGTGTGGCATGGGGACAGCGGCGTTTCCCACAGCACGCGGACAGATGTTTCACGTGAAACGGCGAAGAGTGCCCGGACCGCTAACCTCGGCTTCCATGCCACGCCTTCATCTCTTCGACCTTGATGGAACGCTGCTGTACGGGAGTTCCGCGCCCCAGGAGATCTCACGGCAGATCGGTCTGGAGGCCGAGACCGTTGCGCTTGACCAAGCGATCTCGGCAGGACGGATCGGTCCGCCGGAGTACGCCACACAGGTGCACGCCTTGTGGGTGGATCTCAGGGAGGAACATGTGGCGGCGGCCTTCGAGGGCGCGCCGTGGCTGTCCGGCATCGAGGAAGTCTGGGCGGAGATCAGGGACAACGGCGACTACTGCGCCGTCGTCTCCCTCTCGCCCTCGTTCTTCGTCGAGCGACTGACGGCGTGGGGTGCGCATGCGGCATACGGTTCGCGGTTTCCCGCTCTGCCGTTCAGCGAGCCCGTTGATCTCGCGGGCATTCTCAGTGCCGCGGCGAAGGTGCAGATCGCGGACCGGCTCTGTGAAGAGTTCGGGGTGATGCGGGCCGATTGCGTCGCCTATGGCGACTCGCTGTCCGACAAGGACCTGTTCGAGACGGTGCCGGTATCCGTCGCGGTCAATGCGGATCGGCATCTGACGGGCCTTGCCACGCACTCCTACATGGGTCGGGACCTGTGGGATGCCTATGAATTGGTCCGACGCGCCTTGTAATTACGGAAGTTGAGAGTGGGCCGTCGCTCCTTCGGGCGGAAGGAAGGGGGTACTTGTGTGCGGGGCAGCTGCCGGTATGGTCGACTCCGGTTCGCGTCCGTCGTGATGTACGCACGTCTCGTGGGGCACGAACGCAGGCCAATGCAGCGTAACGGGACGGAGAGATCGAAGACCCGTATTTTCCGTTATGCGGCCGGGCGTTGACTCGGAGTGGGATGCTGCGGTGAGAGCGGTGCGGTCAATGTCACATTCTCGCCCTACTTGTCCGTACAGAGCGGCAATCCGGGTTGAATGTGGCCGCATTGGCCGGTGGGGACTGAACGGGGCAGGAAAGCAAGTCGTCTACGGGGGAAAGTAGGCATCTTCCGACCGCGGAAGTGCGCAGACCGACCGAAAGATGTTCGAGGCGAGGCACACCATGGACGCTCCGACCACCACGTCGGCCGACAACGGCACTTCCGGAGGCAATGGCGGGGGCGGCTGGTTCACACCGCGCAAGGAACCACTGCCGTCCGGTGGGGAGAGAGAGCCCGCCGACGGCCGCCGTCTGGCAGCGATGCGCCCGGTCGGCCGACCCGCCGCGGGTCGGGGAACGACAGAGCAGGAACGAATATCCTCCGCCGTGGAGGGGGAGGCGACTTCCCAGCAGGCCGCGCCCACTGAGGCCCCACGCCCCGAGCCGGAGCCCGCCCACGCATCCGCTCGGCCGTTGTCAGGTCCGGCCGGGCCCGACCACGGCGCTGCGCAGTCCGATGCCGGCCCGGAGCAGTCCGTGTTCGGACGGGAGTGGACGGATCCCGGGCGTGAGCAGTCCGGCCCCGGCCCGCAGCCGCGTGTACCTGCCCAGGAGCAGCGCCTTGCCGAGCCTCGGGTCCCGGTCCAGGAGCAGCGGTTCCGCGAGCCTCCCGAGCCCTTCGACAGGCCGCGGTTGCCTGAACCTCCCGCTCCCTTTGACAGGCCGCGGTTGCCCGAGCCTCCCGAGCCCTTTCAGAAGCCGCTGTCGCCCGAGCCTCCCGCGTTCCGTCAGACGCCCCCGCTGCCCGCGTCGGGACCGTCCGGCCCTGAGCCGCGGATGCCCGCCCAGAGGTCCGCTTCCACTCCGCAGCCGTCTCCGGACGCCGTGCTCATCCGCCGGACCATGGCCGAGGTCGGCCCCGTCGCCGACAAGGTCACTTCTTACTTCTACGCACTGCTCTTCGTGCGCCACCCGGAACTGCGGCCGCTGTTCCCCGCGGCGATGGACACCCAGCGAGACCGACTGCTCAAGGCGCTGCTGACCGCCGCCGAACACATCGACAACACCCCGGTTCTCGTCGACTACCTGCAGAACCTCGGCCGTGGCCACCGCAAGTACGGCACCCGGCCCGAGCACTACCCGGCCGTCGGTGAGTGCCTCATCGGCTCGCTCAGCCGGTTTGCCTCGGCGATCTGGGACTCCGAGACCGAGGCGGCCTGGGTGCGCGCGTACACGACGATCTCCCAGGTGATGATCGACGCGGCGGCCGCGGACGAGCTGCGCGCCCCGGCCTGGTGGTACGCGGAGGTCGTCGCGCACGACCTCAGGACGCCGGACATCGCTGTCATCACGGTCCGCCCCGACCAGCCGTACCCCTTCCTCGCCGGGCAGTACACGAGCCTGGAGACGCCGTGGTGGCCGCGCATATGGCGGCACTACTCCTTCGCTTCGGCGCCGCGGTCGGACGGACTGCTGTCGTTCCATGTGAAGGCGGTTCCGGCGGGCTGGGTTTCCAACGCGCTGGTGCACCGTGCCCGTCCCGGCGACATCATCCGGCTCGGCCCGCCGGCCGGATCGATGACCGTCGACCACACCACCGACAACGGACTGCTCTGCCTCGGCGGCGGCACCGGCATCGCGCCCATCAAGGCGCTGGTCGAGGACGTCGCCGAGCATGGGGAGCGGCGGCCGGTCGAGGTCTTCTACGGTGCCCGAACCGATCACGACCTGTACGACATCGACACGATGCTGCGGCTGCAGCAGAGTCACCCATGGCTTGCCGTGCGCCCGGTCGTCGACCAGCAGGCGCATCTCCATCTGCCCGACGCCGTACGCGAGTACGGGCCGTGGAACGAGTACGACGCCTATCTCTCGGGGCCACCCGGCATGATCCGCAGCGGGGTGGACGCTCTGAGGGAAGCGGGCATCCCGTCGGACCGCATACGCCACGACTCGGTCGAGGAACTCGTCGCGGCTGGGGACTGACCGGGCTCACCCAACAGAGGGGGCCAGGACCCCGGCCCGAAGAGCCTCAGCCCAGGTCCGGTGCGTGCATCGCCCGTACGCCCTCGATGTTCCCGTCGAGATAGTGCCGCAGGGACAGCGGTACGAGGTGGACGGAAGCGATGCCGACCCGGGTGAACGGCACCCGCACGATCTCGTACTCGCCGCAGGGCTCGTCCACCTCGGGACCGTGCCGCTGCGACGGATCCATGGACTCCAGACGGCAGACGAAGAAGTGCTGCACTTTCACGCCGGTCGCGCCGCCGTCATCACCGATGTGCTCGACGGTGTCGACGAAGCAGGGCACCACATCGGTGATCTTGGCGCCGAGTTCCTCGTGCACCTCACGATGGAGTGCGTCGACGACAGTCGTGTCTTCCGGTTCGACCCCTCCACCCGGTGTGAGCCAGTAGGGATCGACGCCGGGTTTGGTGCGCTTGATCAAGATCAGGTCGTTGCCATCGAGCAGGATGGCGCGGGCGGTGCGCTTGACCACGGGTCGGACGGTCATGGGAGAAATGTGGCCCGGCTGGTTCCACGTGAAACATCGCGGAGCCCCGAAGGACTCAGGAAGGGCTCAGAAAGCCCCCTGGGAGGCTCAGGGAGCCCGGGAAGGCTCAGGGGACATCAGGACCAGTCGGCAGCGGCGTGGAGCAGCCAGTCGTGCGCTCGTGCGATGTGCGGCATGGCCAGCGTGCCGGTGCGGACCACCAGGAAGTACGTACGCAGCGGAGGCACCGCCGGGTCGAGAAGCGCGACCACGTCACCCCGTTCCAGGGCTTGGGCGCACAGGTACCGGGGCAGCACCGCGAGGCCCGCGCCCGTGGCGGCGCAGGCGAGCACGGCGCGCAGATCGGGGACGACGACGGTGCCCGAAGCGGCCGGGTGGGAGTCGAAGACGGACGCCCAGTAGCGGGCGACGAGCGGTAGCGACTCGTGCACTTCGACCACGGGGAAGTTCTCCAGTGCCGGCGAGCCCTTTCGGCGGAGCTTTCCGGCACCTATGCGGGCGGCCCAGCGCGGGGCGGCGACCAGCACGTGCTCTTCGTCGCAGAGCGGAGTCGCGGTGAGCAGGGTGCCGCGGGGACGGGCCGTGGTGATGGCCAGATCATGATGTCCGGCGGCGAGCCCTTCCAGTGTCTCCTCGGCGTTGCCGAAGGAGGCACGCAGCGCGAAACCCTGGCCGTCCTCGCCCGTCAGCTTCGTGAGCGCGGGCAGCGCCCGCTCGGCTGTGAACTCGGGTGGCCCGGCCAGATGCAGGGTGCGCAGTGACGAGTCCTCGTCGAGTCCGGTCTCGGCGATCTCCACCAGGGCGTCGAGATGAGGCGCGGCCTTGTGGGCGAGCTCGTCACCGATCGTCGTGGGGGTCACCCCGCGGGCCTGGCGAAGAAAGAGCGGTCGCCCCAACTGCCGCTCCAACGTGCGGATCTGTGAGGTGACGGCAGGTTGCGAGAGACCGAGCAGCGCGGCGGCGCGAGTGAAGGAACCGGCCCGGTGCACGGTCAGAAATGTGCGCAGCAGGGCCAAATCCATGGTGCCCCTCCCCTCCCAGCACCCCCGACCGAGTCCCAACTATAAATAAGTCGATAGGTCTCTGTCGCTACTGTGATTGGACACTGACACAGAGTCAACTAGCCTTGTTCGCGCGGTTCTTCGCGTACGGAACCGGGACGGTCCGAGCCACGAGGGGGGAGGCTCGGACCGTCCGTTGTACGTAGCGAGGTACTGAGCCGACAGCCTGGATGTATGCCGCAGCATACTCACCGGTCGTTCAGGGACGGGTCACTCCGCGGACTCGTCGAGCGCACGCAGTACGTCCGCCACCAGGTCCTCGGGGTCCTCGGCGCCGGCCGAGAAACGGATGAAGCCCTCCGGCACCGCGTCGCCGCCCCACCGGCCGCGCCGCTCGGCGGTGGACCGCACCCCGCCGAAACTCGTCGCGTCGTCCACCAGACGCAGCGCGTCGAGGAAACGGTCGGCACGCGCGCGGGTGGGCAGCGTGAAGGACACCACGCATCCGAAGCGCCGCATCTGCTGTGAGGCGATCTTGTGCGAGGGATCGTCGGGCAGTCCCGGATATCGCAGCCCGGTCACCTCGGGCCGACCGCGCAGCGCCTCGGCGATCACCAGGGCGTTGGCGTTCTGCCGGTCGGCGCGCAGCTGGAGCGTGGCGAGGGAGCGATGGGCCAGCCAGGCCTCCATGGGCCCGGGGATCGCTCCGACGATCTTCCGCCAGCGCCGCACGGGTGCCATCAGGTCGGTGTCGAGCGCGGTGACGTATCCGAGGAGGATGTCGCCGTGCCCGGTGAGCATCTTGGTGCCGCTGGCGACCGAGAAGTCGGCGCCCAGCTCCAGCGGGCGCTGCCCGAGCGGGGTCGCCAGGGTGTTGTCGACCGCGACGAGGGTGCCCTGCGCGTGGGCCGCCGCGACGAGCCGCCGTACGTCGCAGACGTCGAGCCCCGGGTTCGACGGGGTCTCGATCCACAGCAGCTTCGCGCCGTCGAGCACCTCTAGCTGGGCGTCGCCGCCGGTCGGGGCGGTGCGTACCTCGATGCTGTACGCGGTGAGCTGCTCGCGCACCAGCGGCAACACCTGGTAGCCGTCGACGGGCAGGACCACCACGTCTCCGGCCTTCAGCTGGGAGAAGAGCACCGCCGAGATGGCGGCCATCCCGGAGGGGAAGGCGAGCGTCGTGACACCGTCCTGCCCGGGCGCCTCCAACTCGCCGATGGCGCGCTCCAGGAGCGTCCAGGTCGGGTTCTCGTCACGACCGTAGGTGTACGGGCCGGTCGGATCGCCCGGCAGATGGAAGTGCGCGGCGAAGACCGGGCCCGGAAGCGTCGGCTCGTATTTGACGGGGTCGGGCAGCCCCGCCCGTACCGCTCGCGTGCCGTCGCCGCTTCCCGTGACGAAATCCCCTGACGTCATGCTGCCCGTCCCTCCAGTTCTTGCTGTACAGCGGCGAGCAGTCCGGGGCTCGCCGCCTCCACCATCTCAAGACATTCCTCGAAGCCGTCCATGGGTCCGTAATACGGATCGGGGACATCACGGTCGTCGCCCGCCGCGGGGTCGTACGAGCGCAGCAGCCGGACCTTCGCCGCGTCCTCGGGAGTGGGCGCGAGCCGGCGCAGGGACTTGAGGTGGCCGGAGTCGAGGGCGATCACGAGGTCGAGGCGGGCGAACCACGAGGCGTGGAACTGGCGGGCCGCATGGCCGCTCTCGTAGCCGGCCGCCTCCAGGACGGCGACGGTGCGCGAGTCCGCACCGTCGCCCTCGTGCCAGCCGCCCGTGCCCGCGCTGTCGACCTCTACCGAGCCGTCGAGTCCGGCCTCTTCTATGCGGGCACGGAAGACGGACTCGGCCATCGGCGAGCGGCAGATGTTGCCGGTACAGACGAAACAGACGCGATAGGACATCGGACGCTCTCAGTCCTCGCCGTCGGGCAGCACGACATTGAGCGCCCAGGACACGACCGAGATGATCAGGCCACCCACCACGGCGGTCCAGAAGCCCTCCACATGGAAACTGAGGTCGAGCTTGCCGGCCAGCCACGAGGTGAGCAGCAGCATCAGGGCGTTGACCACGAGGGTGATCAGGCCGAGCGTCAGAATGAAGAGCGGGAAGGTCAGCACCTTCACGACAGGCTTGACCAGGAAGTTCACCAGACCGAAGACCAGGGCGACCACCAGCAGCGTGCCGACCTTCTTGCCGGTGCTGGTCCCTGTCAGGGTGATCTTGTCGAGCAGCCACACCGCGACGGCCAGGGCCCCCGCGTTGGCGATCGTCTTGACTACGAAATTCTTCATGTGTCTGATCGTGGCAGAAGAGATAGACGTGGCAGAAGAGATCGACTGGCGAGCAAGGCTGTGGACACAGCTTTCGGAGCACGGGAGCGGACGAGGGCGATGAAGGCATTCCGGCTGGACGAACTGGAGGCGGAACGCGCCGCCAACGACGGCGCTTACCTGCAGTTCCTGCGCGAACGGAACATGTCGGTCGGCCTGTACGCGCTCGACGCGGGCGATCCCGACCCGCAGAAGCCGCACCAGCAGGACGAGGTGTACTTCGTCGTGAGCGGCCGCGCCTCGATCACGGTCGGTCTGGAGACCACCCAGGTCGCGCGCGGCAGCGTCGTCTACGTACCCGCGGGGGTCGCCCACAAGTTCCACCACATCACCGAGGACCTGCGGGTTCTGGTGGTGTTCTCTCCGCCCGAGAGCTGACGGGGGCCTCAGGGTTCCCTAGGGGAACGGTCAGGGGAGGACAAGGGGTGCGAGGCTCCCGTCGGCCCCTTCGCGGCCCTAGCATCGAATGCAGGACATCACAGAACCCGGAATCAGAGTCCCGGACTCGGGGCGACGGGCGTAGAGAGGCTAAGGACAAGGGCGATGCGAGAGATCTTCAGCGGGATGCCGTGGTGGGTGAAGTGGATCGCGGTGCCGGTCATCGCTCTGGTCGTGTTCGGCACGGTGATAGTCAGCGTGCTCAGTGTGTTGATCGGCCTGCTTTTCAAGATCCTGGTCTTCGTCGCCCTCGTCGGCGGATTGATCTACGTAGTACGGAAGTTCATGTCGAGTTCGTCGTCGCGCAGCGACTGGTGAGACACAACCGGGTGAGCAAGGGGTAACGGGCAGGTCGGGAAAGGGAACTCAAGGTTCCCTCGGCCGAGGGAAGTTTTCCGGCGAGGCCGTCTGCATGCGGTGATGGGCGGTTACAGTCCGGAATTCGACGCGGGGCCGCCCCCCGCGGGCAGCGCACAGCCCCCTCCCGTGTTCCCCCGCACGGGCGGTTCCCCTCGCGCTTCGGGAGTGCCCCTTGGCCACGGTTGACACCGCACCCGCACAATCACCCGCCCCACCCCTCCAGCGGTCCAGCGCTTCCGCGGGGACACGTCTCCCGCCCACCCAACCGCGCACCTCGCCCGCCGAGGCGCGTACCCCCCTGCCGGATGCGCGCACTCCTCCCCTGGAAGCCGTATCGCCGGAGCCGCATCCCACGACCCTGATCGGCTCCGTGCAGCGAGCGATGCGTCTGCTGGAGGCCGTTGCCGCCCGCGAGCACGGGGCACCCGCGAAGCAGCTCGCCCGGGAGGCCGGGCTCGCGCTGCCGACGGCCTACCACCTGCTGCGGACCCTGGTCCACGAGGGCTATCTGTGCCGTGACAAGGGGCTGTTCTTCCTCGGTGAGGCCGCCGAGCGATTGGGCAGTAGCGGAGCACAGCAGAAACGTCGCAGCACGGTGAGCGAGACGCTCGCCCAGTGGCGCGATTCGATCGGTGCGCCCGTGTACTACGCGATCTACCGTGATGGCGAGATCGAGGTCATGTGCGTCGCCGACACCCCAGGGAATCCGGCGGTGGAGGAGTGGGCGGACTTCCGGGAGACCGGACACGCCCACGCGATCGGCCAGTGTCTGCTGTCCCAGCTCGACGAGAAGGCCCGCCGGGATCATCTCGACCGCTACCCCGTGCAGTCGATCACTCCCTATACGGTGCGTGACAACGTCAGTCTGCTGCGGCGGCTGGAGCGGACGGGGCGGATGGAGCCCGTCATCGAGCGCCAGGAGTACGCGCTGGGCACGGTCTGTGCGGCCCTTCCCATCACGGTCGGCACAACTGCCGCCGCAATGGCCTTTTCTCTCCCACTTCACCAGGCCGATCGACTGCTGCCCGCGGCGCGACAATTGCAAGGCGAGATCGGCAGACTACTGGGGACACTCGCGATCTCTATCAGTATCTGAAAACTCACTCCTTGTGATCTCTTGTGTACGTTGAGCAATATTTCAGCAGAGTCAGGGGGATGATTCCTGGCCGGTCGACGGCAAAACGACGGGGTAGGCGATGCGCGAGTCGGTACAGGCAGAGGTCATGATGAGCTTCCTCGTTTCGGAGGAGCTCTCTTTCCGCATTCCGGTGGAGCTGCGATACGAGACCTGTGATCCCTACGCCGTGCGGCTGACCTTCCACTTGCCCGGCGACGCGCCCGTGACCTGGGCGTTCGGGCGGGAGTTGCTGATCGACGGCGTGGGACGGCCGTGCGGTGACGGGGATGTGCACATCGCGCCCGCCGACCCGGAGGCGTTCGGCGAGGTGCTGATCCGGCTCCAGGTGGGTGGCGACCACGCGCTGTTCCGGTCCGGGGCGGCGCCGCTCGTGGCCTTCCTCGACCGCACGGACAAGCTGGTGCCGCTGGGGCAGGAGCGTTCCCTCGCGGACTTCGACGCCCATCTCGACGAGGCGCTGGACCGCATCCTGGCGGAGGAGCAGAGCGCGGGCTGAAGCCCCCAGCCCCCCAAGTGGGCCGCGCTTCCTCACCGGTGACGCGGGCGTGGGGAGGCTTCAGCGCTTGCGGCGATGGCCCTTCCCGCCGCGTGCGGGCGCCCTGCTCTCGACAGGCTCCGTGGCGGCGGCCGGGACCGCCGGGCGGTCCGCGGAGACCACCAGGGCGGCCAGCAGCGTGGTCACCGGCACCGAGGCGACCAGGCCGATCGAGCCGACCAGGGTGCGCACGATCTCTTCGGCGACCAGTTCGCTGTTGGCGACCGTGCCCACACTGCTCTGCGCGATCGAGAAGAGCAGCAGCAGGGGCAGCGCGGCACCCGCGTACGCCAGGACGAGTGTGTTGACGACCGATGCGATGTGGTCACGGCCGATCCGGATGCCCGCGCGGTACAGATCGCGCCAGCCCATCGTCGGGCTGGCCTCGTGCAGTTCCCAGACCGCCGAGGTCTGCGTGACCGTCACATCGTCGAGCACACCGAGCGAACCGATGATGACGCCCGCGAGCAGCAGACCGCTCATGTCGATGGACGGATACAGGCCATGGATCAGACCGGTGTTGTCGTCCGTGTTGCCGGTCAGCGCCGCCCAGCCGATGAACTCCGAGCCGAGGATGCCGATCAGCACCAGGGAGAGCAGGGTGCCGAGCACCGCCACCGATGTACGGGCCGAGAGGCCGTGGCACATGTAGAGCGCGATCAGCATGATGGCGCTCGCCCCGACCACGGCCACGACCAGCGGATTCGAGCCCTGCAGGACCGCGGGCAGGATGAAGAAGGTCAGGATCACGAAGCTGATGGCCAGTGCGACCAGCGCCATGACACCACGCATCCGGCCCACCACCACGACGGCCAGCGCGAAGATCCCGGCGAGCAGCGCCATCGGGAACTTCCGGTTCACATCGGTGACCGAGTACTGCAGGTCCCTGGGCGCGGAGGGCTCGTACGCGGCCACGACCTTCTCGCCCTCGTGCAACTGCCGTGACTGGTCGGGCTGGATGATCTCCGTGAACGTACGGCCTTTGTCCTTGCCGGTGTCGATCCGGATCGTCGCCTTTTTGCAGTCGCCCGTTGCCTGTTGCTGCGCGGAGGAGCCCTCGGCGGTGGATGTGCCGCCGGTCGGGGTCTCCCCCGACGCGTTCACGGACTTGCAGCTGACCTTGTCGACCTTGGTGACCGTGGCCTGCTGGGTCTGCCGGTCGAAGCCGACGCCGGTGCGCTCGTGGGACGGGGCGCCACCGGGCCAGAGCACCGCGAGACCCACAACGACCGCGGCGGCGAAGGGGATCAGAATGGCCGCGATGACCTTGCGCAGATGCTTGGAGACGGGCGTGGCGGGCCCATGGCTGTGACTGTGCGAGTGCCCAGACCCGTGCCCGTCCCCAGGGCCGTGCCCATTCCCCGGCCCATGTCCATTCCCAGGCCCGTCCCCAGACCCATGTCCGTGTCCGTCCCCGGGGCCGTGCCCGTGTCCCGCACCCGGCCCGTGCCCGCCCCTCGGACCGGGGCCACCGCCCGGCCCGCGTACGCGGCCGTCTCCGGAACCAGGTCCATAGCCGTCTCCGGGACCGCGTCGGCGCGGCGGCTCGGACGGCGGGAACGGGGGCTGCTGCGTTGTGGTCACCGACCGATCATCGCAAGAACGGCGATGGCCCTCTGTTCACCGCGCCAGATATGACGCTAGCGTGGAGTCACCTTTGCACACGCGGGAGCTCGGAGCACCGGGCTGAGAGGGCGCTGACCTCCGTCTTAGCGATGTTTCACGTGGAACGAGTGATGTTTCACAAGGGACGTCGGCAGACGGAATCCGCTGCGTCGACCGCCGAACCTGTTACCGGATAATGCCGGCGTAGGGAGTAGGTCTCATGACCAACAAGGACGTACGCACGCCTGCCTCCAGCCAGATCGGCGAGGCGCCTGCCGCGCCCGAGGACGAACAGTCGCGGGAGGCCGGGAAGTCCATCGGCTGGCACAAGGGATACGTCGGGGGTTCGCGCCCCGATCTGCGGGTGCCGGTCCGTCAAGTGCACCTCACCAACGGGCAGTCCGTCACGCTGTACGACACCTCCGGCCCGTACACCGATCCGATCGTCGACACCGACGTACGCAGGGGCCTCGCGCCGCTGCGCGAGAACTGGATCATCGCCCGCGGTGACACCGAGGAGTATGCGGGCCGTCCCGTCCGTCCCGAGGACGACGGAATCAAGCACACCTCGCCGCGCGGGGGCCTGCGCAACCTCGACGCGGTCTTCCCGGGGCGGCCACGCCAGCCGCGTCGAGGTCGTCCCGGAGAGGCGGTCACGCAGCTCGCATACGCCCGTCGTGGCGAGATCACGCCCGAGATGGAGTTCGTGGCGGTCCGCGAGAACGTCGACCCCGAGGTCGTACGCGAGGAGATCGCCGCCGGTCGCGCGGTGCTGCCCGCGAACGTCAACCACCCGGAGATCGAGCCGATGATCATCGGCAAGCGGTTCCTGGTGAAGGTCAACGCCAACATCGGCAACTCCGCCGTCACGTCCTCCATCGAGGAGGAGGTCGAGAAGATGACCTGGGCGACCCGCTGGGGCGCGGACACGGTCATGGACCTGTCCACCGGCCGCAATATCCACACCACGCGGGAATGGGTCCTGCGCAACTCCCCCGTCCCCATCGGCACGGTGCCGCTCTACCAGGCTCTGGAGAAGGTGGACGGCCGCGCCGAGGAGCTGACCTGGGAGATCTACAAGGACACGGTCATCGAGCAGGCCGAGCAGGGCGTGGACTACATGACGGTCCACGCGGGCGTGCGGCTGCCGTACGTGCCGCTCACCGCGAACCGCAAGACCGGCATCGTCTCGCGCGGCGGCTCGATCATGGCGGCCTGGTGCCTCGCGCACCACAAGGAATCGTTCCTCTACGAGAACTTCGAGGAACTCTGCGAGATTCTCGCGGCGTACGACGTCACGTACTCGCTCGGCGACGGGCTGCGGCCCGGGTCGATCGCGGACGCCAACGACGCGGCTCAGTTCGCGGAGTTGAGGACGCTCGGGGAACTCAACACGATCGCGAAGCGTTTTCATGTACAGACGATGATCGAGGGCCCGGGACATGTCCCGATGCACAAGATCAAGGAGAACATCGACCTTCAGCAGGAGATCTGTGATGAAGCTCCGTTCTATACGCTCGGCCCGCTGACGACGGACGTCGCGCCGGCGTACGACCACATCACCTCCGGCATCGGTGCCGCGATGATCGCCTGGTGGGGCACGGCCATGCTCTGTTACGTCACGCCCAAGGAGCACTTGGGTCTGCCCAATCGTGACGACGTCAAGACCGGCGTCATCACCTACAAGATCGCCGCCCACGCAGCCGACCTCGCCAAGGGGCACCCAGGTGCGCAGGAATGGGACGACGCGCTGTCCGACGCCCGCTTCGAGTTCCGGTGGGAGGACCAGTTCAACCTGGCTCTCGACCCGGACACGGCACGGGAGTTCCACGACGAGACCCTGCCGGCCGAACCCGCCAAGACGGCGCACTTCTGCTCCATGTGCGGCCCGAAGTTCTGCAGCATGAAGATCTCGCAGGACATCCGCCGTGAGCACGGAGGCACGAAGGCCGAGATCGAGGAGGGCATGGCGCAGAAGTCCAAGGAGTTCGCCGCCGCGGGCAACCGGGTCTATCTGCCGCTCGCGGACTGAGCCGCACACACGCAGTCGTGCCGGGAGCCGTTCGCGGCGTAATCAGGCGCAACGAACGGTTCCCGAGCCGGGTTCTCTCGGCAGACTGGGCGCATGACATCGACATCCATGAGCAAGGGCGCCAACCTTCCCGTCGCCGCCGGGGCGGTGCGGGCCGTGCTCGGCTGGAGAGGAGGGGCCGGTGCACCGGACGCGGATGCCTCGGCGCTTCTGCTCGGCGCGGGCGGACGCGTGCGGGACGACGGGGACTTCGTCTTCTACAACCAGCCGCAGCACGCCTCGGGCGCCGTACGGCATCTCGGGAAGCAGCGGGACGGCGCTGCCACGACGGACACCGTCGAGGTGGACCTGCGTGCCCTGGAACCGGAGATCGAGCGGGTCGTCCTGGGTGCCTCGGCCGACGGCGGCACCTTCGGCGAGCTGTCCGGACTGACGCTGCGGCTGCTCGATGCCGGGACCCGGCAGGAGTTCGCGCGCTTCGAGATGGATGCCACGACGGAGACGGCATTCATCGGGGGTGAGCTGTATCTGCGGGGCGGTCAGTGGAAGTTCCGGGCGGTCGGACAGGGGTATGCGTCCGGGCTGGCCGGTCTCGCCACCGACTTCGGTATCAGCGTGGAGTCCGACGGGGCCGGTGCGTCCGGGCCGGAGTCGGCGGTCTCGCCCGGGGGCACCGCGGCGGTGTCGCCCGCGCTCCCGCCGACGGGCTCGCGGACGGCTGCCTCCACCGCTGCGGGTGGTCCGCCGGCGCCCCCGGTGTCCCCGGCCTCCTCCCCGCGTCTCAGCAAGGGCGAGGAACGATTGCCCGTGGACATGCGCAAGCGGCTCTCGTTGCGCAAGGAGCAGGTGGCGGTCAGCCTGCGGAAGCACGGTGCGGAGGGGGTCACGGCACGCGTCGTGTTGATCCTCGACGCCTCCGGTTCCATGTCGTTCCTGTACTCGAAGGGCGTCGTGGCCGACGTGGTGGAGCGGATGGCCGCGGTGGCGGCGCAGCTGGACGACGACGGGGTGATGCAGGCGTGGACGTTCGCCTCCCATGCCGCCCGGCTGCCGGACCTGACTCTGGGCGAGCTGCCCGAGTGGCTGGAGCTCCATGTCCGGGTCGGTGAGCTGAGCCTGTTCCGGCGGAGCAAGAAGCCGCGGAAGGGCCTGCTGCCGGGACAGGTGGATATGCGGTCGGTCGGTATCCAGAACGAGGAGCAGAAGGCGATCGCCGAGGTACGTGCGTATGTACGAGAGCACCCGGCTGTCGATCCCACGCTGGTGTTGTTCTTCTCCGACGGAGGTGTCTATCGGAACAAGGAGATCGAGCAGGAGCTGAGGGGCGCGGTGGAGGAGCCGATCTTCTGGCAGTTCGTGGGCCTGGGGCGGTCGAACTACGGCGTGCTGGAGCGGTTCGACACGCTGCCCGGTCGGCGCGTCGACAACGTGGGGTTCTTCGCGGTGGACGACATCAGCGGCCTACCGGACCCGGAGCTGTACGACCGGCTGCTTTCCCAGTTCCCGGCCTGGATGACGGCGGCCCGGGGGCTCGGCATCATCTGACGGGGCGCGCGGGACTGTACGAGAGGGACGAGAGGGACGAGAGGGGCGAACGGGGCGGGCGCAGGTGAAGGGGCGGGCAGCGGTAAAAGGGCCCGCGCCGTATCGGCGCAGGCCCTCGTTCCCGTCACCCCGGTGTCGGCCCGCCGGGTGTCACTCCGGCTGGTGCTCGGGCCCCCCGAAGTCCGGGCTGGTGAAGTCCGGGCTGGTGAAGCTCGGGCGCGGACCCGCCGCGGGGCCGCCATCGGGGCTGCTGAACCCCGGCCGGTTGTAGCCGAGGTGCGGCATGCGGCCGGTGGTCGGCGTCGGTGACGGACGGGTCAGTGCCGCCGTGCCCGGATCGGCGAGGGCCTCCCGGAGGAACGGCATGATGCCGCGCTCCAGCAGGGCCTCGCGCCAGGTTTCCCTGGCCCGGGCCACCTCCGTGTCGAGCTCGCCGGGCGCTCCGGCCTGGAGCGAGGACGAGCTGTTGCGCAGAGCGGTCAGCAGCAGCCCGACCGCGGCGACCAGGATCGCGCCCGCCGTGACCGCGCCGAAGACCCACCCGGTGGTCAGGAGGGTCTGGGCGAACGCCAGCTCGGGGGTGAGGAGCTTCAGGATGAACCCCACGAGCAGGAAGATCGCCGCGGCTGTTCCGGCGAGGACGGGGGCGAGCACCGCGACGACGGCAATGGCGCCGGCTCCGGCGGTCTCGGTGACCTCGCCCATGGTGGCGGCGAGCCCCATCGCGGTCGCGCCGGGCTCCGCGGAGCCGGCTCCTTCGTTCACGATTGGGGTGGACGGCGCCGGGCGGCGCAGTTCCTCGCGGACCTTCACGTAGTGCGCGTACTCGGTCGCCGCGGCCGCCGTGATGAGTGCGGTGGCGTTGAGGGCCATGGTGCGCAGTTGTTCGGCGTTGAGCCGCTGGCCGACAGCGGCGAGTTCCGGGCGGTGTGGGGCGGAGCGCAGCGCCTCATCGAGGATCCGCTCGTATTCCTGGCGGTCCTCGCTCAGCAGGTGCTGCGGAACGCTGTTCATGTGCATCCCCCGATGCTCCGTAGGGCTGGTGGCTCGCACGCTGACGAGCCGTCGGGCAGAAACGGAGGGGAGCCTGCTACGGATAAGCCGATGGTAGAGCGGTGACGGCACGCCGTGACAGGGGGTTTCCAGAAATTGCCCCCTGGCCAGCGCTGTCCTCCGTGGGGGACGCCTGCCCGAAGAACCCTCAGCTATCCAGGGGCAGTTGCTGGACCAGCAGTTTTCCGGCCATGGTCACTCCGCCGTCCATCGCGATGGCCAGTCCGTCGGCGTAAAGATGTGGTCCCTCGACCACGGGGCCCGCGGCGTCCTCGCCCTCCTCCGAGCCGACCTCGCCCAGGAGGTACGGGATGGGGCTGTGGCCATGGACGACGCGGGTGCCGCCGTAGGTGTCCAGCAGGGACAGCGCCGCCTCGGCGCCCCCGTCGTCGCGGAAGGCGAAGCGTCTGGTGAACTTCCGGAAGAGGTCCCAGCATTCGTCCGCGTCGTTGCGCGTGAGGGTTTCGCGGATGGTGTCGTTGACGGCCTCGATCGAGTCGCCGTAGTCGAGGTAGGCGGTGGTGTCGGAGTGCACGAGGAGGTGCCCGTCGACCTGCTCCATGGCGTCCAGGCGGGCCATCCACTGCAGGTGGTGGTCCTGGAGGCGGTCCATGTCGGTCTTCTGGCCGCCGTTGAGCAGCCAGGCGGCCTGGAAGGTGGCGGTGCCCGCGCCGGAGTTGACGGGGGTGTCGCCGAACCGCTTGGCGCCGAGCAGCAGCAGCTCGTGGTTGCCCATGAGCGCCTTGCAGTAGCCACCGGCCGCGGCCGCCTCGGCGGACAGTCGCATCACGAGGTCGATCACGCCGATGCCGTCGGGGCCCCGGTCGGTGAAGTCGCCGAGGAACCACAGGCGCGAGGTCCCGGCGGACCAGTTGCCCGCGGCGTCGAGGAGGCCCTGCTCCTGGAGCGCGGCGACCAGCTGGTCGAGGTAGCCGTGTACGTCGCCGACGACGTACAGCGGACCCGGCCCGTCGGCGGGCTGGGGGGCCGCCACGGCGGCGGGGTCCATGACGACCTGCACCGTGTCGCCCCGGTTGATGACGGGCAGGTCGCGCCGGGTGGGCGTGTAGCCCTCGGGCTCCTCGCCGACTCCGGCCGCCTCGCCGGGAGCTGCGCTCGGCGGGTACGGACCGGTCTCGTGGATGTACGCCGGCACCCGGAAGTCGCGCAACGTCTCCGTACGCACCGCCTCGGGTCCCTGACCGGCCCCCTGAGTCATCGACCCCTCCACCACCATCGCGCCGCATCTGCACCGGATCGGACTGCCTGGTCGCAGCGGCCCGCGGTGTCGTGGGCCCATCATAGGAATGCGGATCGCGCCATGTGATGACCCAGGGGTGGTGAATCGGAGCAGGAGCCCTGTTCACCACGGTTTTCGCCCGAATTGGGCGGGGCTTTCCCTGGTGGATGCCCCGCCACAGACATGCCGGACGTCAACCTCAGCGTACGCCGGGCCACTCCTCCCCGGCCGACCCGGACTACCCCTTCTCGGGTGACCGGGGCGGGCTGACCGTCGTACGGGGTGGACGCCGCTCGGAGGAGGTCCGCACGATCAACTCCGTCGGTATGACCTGTTCGACGGGTTTGTCGGTTTCTGCTCCCTCGATGGCGTCGATGAGGAGCTGGACGACGGCGGTCCCGATGCGGCGGGGTTTGAGCGAGAGGGTGGTGATGGGCGGCTCGGTGCTGGCATAGACGGTGGACTCGCTGCAGCAGACCAGCAGCAGGTCGTCCGGGACGCGCAGTCCGTAGCGCCGGGCCGCGGCCAGCAGATCGGTGCCGTTGGGGTCGAAGAGGCCGTAGACCGCGTCCGGGCGGTCGGGCCGGGCGAGCAGCCGGTCCGCGGCGACTGCGCCCGCACACGGGTCGTGGGCCGGGTAGGCCTCGTACACCGGATCCTGTCCGACCCGCTCGCACCAGTGCAGATACGCGGTGGTGGAGAGGTGGGTATAGGTGTCGGTGGAGGTGCCGGTGAGGAGGCCGATGCGGCGGGCACCGGCGTCGGCGAGGTGGTCGAGGATGCCCAGGACGGCGGCTTCGTGGTCGTTGTCGACCCAGGCAGTGACGGGCAGGGTGCCGGCGGGGCGGCCGTCGGAGACGACGGGTAAGCCCTGCCGGACGAGTTCGCTGACCACGGGGTCCTGGTCGGAGGGGTCGATGACGACGGTTCCGTCGAGGGCGACGTTGGACCAGACGTCGTGGCGTGAGGTGGCGGGGAGGATGACCAGGGCGTAGCCGCGGGCGAGTGCGGCGGAGGTGGCGGCTCTGGCCATCTCGGCGAAGTAGGCGAATTCGGTGAAGGTGAAAGGTTCATCCCCGTAGGTGGTCACGGTCAGGCCGATGAGGCCGGACTTGCCGGTACGGAGGGTGCGGGCGGCGGCCGACGGGCGATAGCCCAGCCGGTCGGCGACTTCACGGACGTGGCGTCGGGTGGCGTCCGGGAGCCGGCCCTTGCCGTTGAGGGCGTCGGAGACGGTTGTGATGGAGACGCCTGCGGCCGCGGCGACGTCTCTGATTCCCGCCCGGCCCGGTCGACCGCCTCGGCGGGTAGTCTCCGCCCGGCTCACCTGGTGCTTCCCTGCTGCTGTCATGGCGAGCCGATAGTAGGGCTCATGCGGTGGGGTAGTGCGGACGCATATGCACGCGTTGACAGGCACGTTTCTGCATGATCAAAAATGCTCTACTGCCTTTGAAACCAAGTCAGTTAAACGATCCAATGGCACCACGTGACGCCTCGGCGCGCATGGGCCTGCCAAGTGGGTCATGTTTCGAAGAGGTCTCAACTCACCTGCACGGGTGATGCGCGCTACGGCGTGAGCCACCAGCGCACAGCTCTGAAGGCAACGCGCCCCCCATTCGTACGCCTTCGTACGAGGATGACCACAGAGTCCGCGCGGCGACGGTCGCCGGGGAGTATGACGATGATCACCAGGGCGTACGCGACGGGTCGTCGACCTGCGCCAGGGGCGTCGCGTGGTTGTCCCCGGCCCATTCGCAGCGGCGCCGAATCCTCATAAGGTGAGAAGCATTGGTAGCCGATGGTGGTCATGAGCCAGCGGTGGTCACGAGGAGGACTGCGGTGAGCGAGACGAGCCCCAAGCTGCGTGCCGAGCTGGAGGGTATCCCCACCTACAAGCCGGGCAAGCCTGCCGCGGCCGGCGCGGTGGCGTACAAGCTGTCCTCCAACGAGAACCCCTATCCGCCGCTGCCCGGAGTGATGGAGAGCGTGATCGCCGCGAGCGGTACGTTCAACCGCTACCCGGACATGGCGTGCACGGGTCTGATGAGCGAGCTGTCGGACCGCTTCGGGGTCCCCCTCTCGCACCTGGCGACCGGCACCGGCTCGGTCGGGGTGGCCCAGCAGCTGCTGCAGGCGACCAGCGGACCCGGCGACGAGGTCATCTACGCCTGGCGGTCCTTCGAGGCGTACCCGATCATCACGCAGATCAGCGGGGCGACCTCGGTACGGGTGCCGCTGACCTCGGACGAGGTGCACGACCTGGACGCCATGGCCGACGCGATCACCGACAGGACGCGGCTGATTTTCGTCTGCAACCCGAACAACCCGACCGGCACCGTGGTGCGCCGGGCCGAGCTGGAGCGGTTCCTCGACCGGGTCCCCGCAGATGTCCTGGTGGTCCTGGACGAGGCGTACCGCGAGTTCATCCGGGATGTCGAGGTGCCGGACGGCGTTTCGATCTACCGTGACCGGCCCAACGTCTGTGTGCTGCGCACGTTCTCCAAGGCGTACGGGCTCGCGGGCCTGAGGGTCGGTTTCGCGATCGCGCACGAGCCGGTGGCCGCGGCGCTGCGCAAGACGGCGGTGCCCTTCGGGGTGAGCCAGCTCGCGCAGGACGCGGCGGTCGCCTCGTTGCGTGCCGAGGACGAGCTGCTCGGCCGGGTCGGCGCTCTGGTGTGCGAGCGCAACCGCGTGGTCGAGGCGTTGCGCGGTCAGGGCTGGACGGTGCCCGAGACGCAGGCCAACTTCGTGTGGCTCAGGCTGGGGGAGCGCACGCTCGACTTCGCCGCCCACTGCGAGCAGGCCGGGGTCGTCGTGCGGCCCTTCGCCGGGGAAGGGGTGCGCGTGACGATCGGCGAGACCGAGGCGAACGACATCTTTCTGAAGGCGGCCGACGGGTTCCACAAGGAGATCTGACGTCACACTCCGGGGGCTTCACTGCCTCACGGTCCCCGGTGCTCCGGTGTCTCACGGCCCCGGTGCTCCGGTGTCTCAGGGCGCCGGAGCACCGGGGCCGTCGTCGGTCCGGAGGACGCCTTGGTGTGTTCGAGACCTTCCGAAGGGTTGACGTAAAGGGGGACCCCCCTTCGAAGGTCGAAAGCCGGTGCGTCATAATTGCTTGTGAATGTGAACGCGTTCACAAGCGTGTCCCGATTGTCCCGTGATGCATGTAACAAAAGGGGCAAACTGCCGCTGTAACCACGGCGGCGTAAGGAGACTGACGACGTGGAACTGGCTTTGGCACCGGAGACTCTGGCTCGGTGGCAGTTCGGCATCACCACCGTCTACCACTTCCTCTTCGTCCCTCTGACGATCTCGCTCGCCGCTCTCACGGCGATTCTGGAGACCGCCTGGGTGCGGACGGGCAAGGAGCACTACCTCAGGGCGACCAAGTTCTGGGGAAAGCTGTTCCTGATCAACATCGCCATGGGTGTCGTGACCGGCATCGTGCAGGAGTTCCAGTTCGGCATGAACTGGTCCGACTACTCGCGCTTCGTCGGTGACGTGTTCGGTGCCCCGCTGGCCTTCGAGGCCCTGATCGCCTTCTTCTTCGAGTCCACCTTCATCGGGCTGTGGATCTTCGGCTGGGACAAGCTGCCGAAGAAGGTGCACCTCGCCTGTATCTGGGTGGTCTCCATCGGCACGATCCTGTCGGCGTACTTCATCATGGCGGCCAACTCCTTCATGCAGCATCCGGTCGGCTACCGGCTGGTGAAGAAGGCGGACGGCACGATGCGTGCCGAGCTGACCGACTTCCCCAAGGTGCTCTTCCAGGAGACGGCGCTCGTCAACTTCTGGCATGTGATCAGCGCGTCCATCCTGGTCGGCGGCGCCTTCATGACCGGCATCGCCGTCTTCCACCTGCGCAAGAAGCGGCACGTCCGCACCATGCGGATGTCGCTGCGGCTCGGCCTGGTCACCGCTCTGGTCGGCACGCTCCTCACCGTCGTCAGCGCCGACACCCTGGGCAAGGTGATGTACGAGCAGCAGCCGATGAAGATGTCGGCCGCCGAAGCCCTGTGGGACTCGCAGCAACCCGCGCCCTTCTCGCTCTTCGCGTACGGCGATGTCGCCAAGGGCCACAACACCGTCGCCATCGAGATCCCCGGGATACTCTCCTTCCTCGCCAAGAACGACTTCAACGCCAAGATTCCTGGCATCAACGACATCAACAAGTCCGAACAGGAGAAGTTCGGGCCCGGTGACTACCGGCCCAACATCCCCACCGCCTACTGGGCGTACCGCTGGATGATCGGCTTCGGCGGGGTCTCGATGGCCCTGTGCACCGCCGGCCTCTGGCTGACCAGGCGGAAGTTCTGGCTGGCGCCGGAACACCGCACCGGGGACGAGGACGTCCCGAAGCTCATGCTCACCAAGAACATGGAGCTGACGCCGAAGCTCGGCATCTGGTGGTGGCGGCTGTCCCAGTGGACGTTGATCTTCCCGCTCATCGGCATCTCCTGGGGCTGGATCTTCACCGAGACGGGGCGTCAGCCCTGGGTGGTGTACGGCCTGTTGAGGACCAGGGACGCGGTCTCGCCCGGGGTCTCCCAGGGGGAGGTGCTGACCTCGCTGATCGTGTTCACCCTCATCTACGCGATCCTCGCCGTCATCGAGGTGAAGCTGATGCTCAAGTACGTGAAGCAGGGTCCGCCGGAGCTCACCGAGGCCGACCTCAACCCGCCCACCAAGATCGGCGGCGACCCCCATGACGCCGACAAGCCGATGGCCTTCTCCTACTAGGCCCAGGGAGCTGCTGAGTCATGGAACTCCACGACGTCTGGTTCGTCATCATCGCGGTCCTGTGGACCGGCTACTTCTTCCTGGAGGGCTTCGACTTCGGGGTCGGCGTCCTCACCAAGCTGCTGGCCCGCGACCGCACCGAGAAGCGGGTCCTCATCAACACCATCGGACCCGTCTGGGACGGCAACGAGGTGTGGCTGCTCTCGGCGGGCGGCGCGACCTTCGCCGCCTTCCCGGAGTGGTACGCCACGCTCTTCTCCGGCTTCTATCTGCCGCTGCTGCTCATCCTGGTCTGCCTGATCGTGCGCGGAGTCGCCTTCGAGTACCGGGTGAAGAGGCCCGAGGAGAACTGGCAGCGCAACTGGGAGACGGCGATCTTCTGGACCTCGCTCGTCCCCGCGTTCATGTGGGGGGTGGCCTTCGGCAACATCGTGCACGGAGTGAAGATCGACAAGAACTTCGAGTACGTGGGCAACTTCGGTGACCTGCTCAACCCGTACGCGCTCCTGGGCGGTCTGGTCACGCTGACGCTGTTCACCTTCCACGGGACCGTGTTCGTGGGGCTCAAGACCGTCGGGGACATCCGGGAGCGGGCGCGCAAGCTCTCGCTCGGGGTCGGGCTGGTGGCCGCCGTGGTGGCACTCGTCTTCCTGATCTGGACTCAGGCCGACAATGGTGACGCGAAGTCCCTGGTCGCGTTGATCGTGGCCGTGGTCGCCCTCGTCGCCGCGATCGCGGTGGCCCAGACGGGGCGCGAGGGCTGGGCGTTCGCGCTGTCGGGGCTCACCATCGTGGCGGCCGTCGCGATGCTCTTCCTGACGCTCTTCCCGAACGTCATGCCGTCCTCGCTCAATGCGGACTGGAGCCTGACGGTCGCCAACGCCTCGTCGTCTCCGTACACCCTGAGGATCATGACCTGGTGCGCGGGAATCGCCACACCGATGGTCCTGCTCTACCAGTCTTGGACGTACTGGGTGTTCCGCAAGAGGATCGGTACGCATCACATCGCCGCGGATGTTGCGCACTGAGTCCGGCCTTATGGGCTGAATGCGACCTCATCGATCAAGTCCTACCCAAGGGCATGTTTCACGTGAAACATGCCGGATGAGCCAAGGGTGTGTTTCACGTGAAACCAATCGATCCGCGCCTGCTGCGGTACGCCCGTGCCACTCGCTTCTTCCTCATGGCGGTCGTGGGGCTGGGTGCGGCCGGGGCGGCGCTGGTCATTGCCCAAGCGATGCTCATCGCCGAAGTGGTCGTCGGTGCTTTCCAGCACGGTCACTCGGCTTCCGAACTCCGGACGCCCCTGGTCCTGCTGGTCGCGGTTGCCATCGGGCGGGCGGTTGTCTCCTGGCTCACCGAACTCGCCGCACACCGGGCGAGCGCGGCGGTCAAGTCGGAGTTGCGTGGACGGTTGCTGGAGCGGGCCGCCGCGCTCGGCCCCGGGTGGCTGAGCGGGCAGCGGACCGGGTCACTGGTCGCCCTCGCCACGCGGGGAGTGGACGCGCTCGACGACTACTTCTCGCGCTACCTCCCCCAGTTGGGACTCGCGATCGTGGTGCCCGTGGCCGTGCTCGCGCGGATCGTCACCGAGGACTGGGTGTCGGCGGCGATCATTGTCGTCACCCTGCCGCTCATCCCTGTCTTCATGGCGCTGATCGGCTGGGCGACCCGGTCCCAGATGGACCGTCAGTGGCGACTGCTGTCCCGGCTCTCGGGGCACTTCCTGGATGTGGTCGCCGGTCTGCCCACGCTCAAGATCTTCGGGCGGGCCAAGGCGCAGGCCGAGTCGATCCGGCGGATCACCGGCGAGTATCGCCAGGCGACCATGCGGACGCTGCGGATCGCCTTCCTGTCGTCCTTCGCACTGGAGCTGCTCGCCACGATCTCGGTCGCCCTGGTCGCGGTGACCATCGGGATGCGGCTCGTCCACGGCGACATGGATCTGTACGTCGGGCTCGTCATCCTCGTCCTCGCTCCCGAGGCATATCTGCCGCTGCGACAGGTGGGGGCGCAGTACCACGCCGCCGCCGAGGGGCTCGCGGCGGCGGAGGAGATTTTCTCGGTGCTGGAGACCCCGGTGCCGGCCACCGGCTCTCTCGTCGCGCCGGAGGGGGAGATCAGCTTCGAGGGAGTGACGGTCCGGTATCCGGGGCGCTCCGGGGACGCGGCTTCCGAAGTCTCCTTCGTGGTCGGGCCCGGGGAGACGGTGGCCCTCGTCGGACCGAGCGGTGTGGGCAAGTCGACGCTGCTGAACGTGCTGCTGGGGTTCGTGGAGCCCGGCGCGGGGCGGGTACGGATCGGGGGAGTCGATCTCGCCGAGGCCGATGTGGAGGAATGGCGGTCCCGGGTGGCGTGGGTGCCTCAGCGGCCGCATCTCTACGCCGGCTCGATCGCCGACAACGTACGGCTCGCCCGGCCCGATGCCGACGACGCGGCGGTGCGCCGGGCGCTGGCCGAAGCGGGGGCGCTTGAGTTCGTGGACGCCCTGCCCGAAGGCGTCGGGACGGTTCTCGGCGAGGACGGCAGCGGACTCTCCGCCGGGCAGCGCCAACGTCTCGCGCTGGCCCGGGCGTTTCTCGCGGACCGGCCCGTGCTGCTCCTCGACGAGCCGACGGCCTCGCTGGACGGGGCGACGGAGGCGGAGGTCGTGGCTGCGGTGCGCAGGCTCGCCGTCGGCCGGACGGTGCTGCTGGTGGTGCACCGGCCCGCGCTGCTGGAGGTGGCCGACCGGGTGGTGCGGCTCGAGGCCGCGGCGTCGGTCGTCGCGACCGGTTCCGTCCACGACGAGGGCACGAAGGAGCTCCGGCCGGTCGAGCCTGAGGGCGGCGTGCCCGCGGCCGCTACGGAAGAGGCCCACGCGGCCCCTACGCGGCGCGGAGGCATGCTCGCCCGGGTCCGCGCGATGGCCGGCCCCTGGAGCGGTCGTTTCGCTCTCGCCCTTCTCCTCGGGAGTCTCGCCCTCGGAAGCGCCGTCGGGCTGATGGCCACCTCCGGGTGGCTGATCTCGCGGGCGTCGCAGCAGCCGCCGGTGATGTATCTGATGCTGGCCGTGACCGCCACGCGGGCGTTCGGGATCGGCCGGGCCGTCTTCCGGTACGCGGAGCGACTCGTATCGCACGACGCGGTGCTGCGGATGCTGGCCGACACCCGGGTCGCCGTCTATCGGCGCCTTGAGCGCCTGGCCCCCGCCGGACTGCGGACGGCCCGCCGGGGCGATCTGCTGTCGCGTCTCGTGGCCGACGTGGACGCCCTGCAGGACTACTGGCTGAGGTGGCTGCTGCCCGCCGGGGCGGCGCTCCTCGTGTCCGCCGCCTCCGTCGGCTTCACCGCCTGGCTGCTTCCCGAGGCCGGAGCCGCCCTCGCCGCCGGGTTGCTGGCGGCCGGGGTCGGTGTCCCGATCCTGACCGGCACCGTGGCGCGCCGCGCGGAGCACCGGCTGTCCCCCGCCCGCGGCGCCCTGGCGACCCGGGTGACCGACCTTCTCACCGGCACGGCCGAGCTGACGGTCGCGGGCGCGCTGCCCACCCGTACGGCCGAGGCGCGACGGGCCGACACCGTGCTGACCCGCATCGCCTCCCGGGCCGCCACCGCGACCGCGCTCGGCGACGGGCTCACTGCGCTGGCGACCGGACTGACCGTCGTGGCGACCGCCCTCGTGGGCGCCCAGGCCGTCGCCGACGGGCGACTGAGCGGCGTGGCGATGGCCGTGGTCGTCCTCACCCCGCTGGCCGCGTTCGAGGCCGTCCTGGGGCTTCCGCTCGCCGTCCAGTACCGACAGCGGGTGCGCAGGAGCGCGGAGCGTGTGTACGAGGTGCTGGACGCCCCCGATCCCGTACGCGAACCGGAGCTCCCGCAGCCGGCGCCCGCGTCGCCGTTCCCACTGCGCGTACAGGGACTCCGGGCGCGCCATGCCGGACGGGACCGGGACGCGCTCGCCGGCCTCGAGCTGACCCTCGAACAGGGCCGCAGGGTTGCCGTCGTCGGCCCCTCCGGCTCCGGCAAGACCACGCTCGCACAGGTGCTGCTGCGGTTCCTGGACGCGGAGGCGGGGACGTACACGCTGGGCGGCACGGACGCGTACGGGATGGACGGGGACGACGTACGCCGACTGGTCGGGCTCTGCGCCCAGGACGCGCACCTCTTCGACAGCACTGTGCGCGAGAACCTCCTGCTGGCCCGGAAGAACGCCACCGAGGCCGAGCTGCGCGACGCGCTCGCGCGGGCCCGGCTCCTGGAGTGGACGGACGGACTGCCCGACGGGCTCGACACGCTGATCGGCGAGTACGGTGCGCGGCTCTCCGGTGGTCAGCGCCAGCGGCTGGCGCTCGCTCGCGCGCTGCTGGCCGACTTCCCCGTGCTCGTTCTCGACGAGCCCGCGGAACACCTCGACCTGCCGACGGCGGACACGCTCACCGCGGATCTGCTGGCGGCGACCGTGGGCCGTACGACGCTGCTGATCACGCATCGGCTGGCCGGTCTCGCGGCGGTGGACGAGGTGATCGTGCTGGCGGCGGGACAGGTGGCGCAGCGGGGTGCGTACGCGGAGCTGTCGGTGGTGGAGGGGCCGTTGCGGGAGATGCTGGAGCGGGAGGCGGCGGGGGATCTGCTGGCCGGCGCGGCGGCGCGCTAGCGCCCCGGGTAACATCCCGACTTTCCGGCCCAAAGGGTACTCATTACTCTCGAGGCATGTCAGTGGTGCCCGCCTCCCCCCGTCCGGACGGCGGCCCGGACGTGCCGCGGCTGCTGGAGGCGGTGCGGTCGATCGGGTCGGGGCTGGAGCTGCACTCGACGCTGGACCGGATCTGCGAGAAGGCGGCCGAGCTGGCGGACGCGCGCTACGCCGCCATCGGGGTCGTGGCAGAAAACGGTGAGGGACTCGCGGACTTCGTCTTCCACGGCGTCGGCGAGGAGACCGCCCGGCGGATCGGGCAGCTGCCCGACGGACACAAGGGGCTGCTCGGGGCGCTCATCCACGACCCGGCGCCGGTACGGCTCGCGCGGCTGGACGAGGACGTGCGCGCGTGCGGATTCCCCGAGCACCATCCGGCGATGCGCAGTTTCCTGGGGGTTCCGATCCGGGTACAGGGGGAGATCTTCGGGAATCTCTACCTGGCCGAGAAACGCGGCGGCGGCCCGTTCACCGACGACGACCTCAACGTGGTCCGCGTGCTGGCCGCGGAGGCAGGTATCGCGATCGGCAACGCCCGGCTGTACGAGGCCGCCCAGCAGCGCGAACGGTGGATCGACGGCTCGGTGGCCGTGACCCGGGCACTCCTGTCGGCCGACGACGCCGAGGACGCCCTCCAGGTCGTCGCGGAACAGGCCCGCACGCTCTCCGGATCGGTGGCCGGGGTCGTGCTGCTGCCCGCCGCGGAGGGCGGTCTGGAGATCAGCGCGGTCGCCAAGGACCGCCCGTCCAAGGTGCTGGGAGCCGTCGTCCCGCCGGAGAGCGAATTGGTCGCCGAACTCCTCGACGGAGAGGCCGTGTTCCTCGACGACGCGGCCACCGACCCACGCATGGTCACCGACTTCGCCCGCGAGTACGGGCCGACGATGATGCTTCCCCTGCAGTGCGGCGGCCGTCTCCTGGGAGCCCTCGTCACTCCCCGGGAACGGGGCGGGCGTCCTTTCACCGAGACCGAGCGCACCCTCGCCACGCACTTCGCCTCGCAGGCCGCGCTCGCGCTGATGATGGCCGAGGCACAGCGCGACCGGGAGCGGCTCGCGGTCTACGAGGACCGTGACCGGATCGCCCGTGACCTGCACGACCTCGTCGTCCAGCGGCTGTTCGCCACCGGGATGATGTTGGAGAGCGCTCAGCGGAACTCGGTCGTGCCCGAGGTGCGGGAGGGCATCGAAAAGGCGGTCGACGAACTCGACGTCACCATCCAGGAGATCCGCACCGCCGTCTTCGCGCTCCAACAGGGACCTGCCGAAGTGCCGTCCGGGCTGCGCACGCGGGTGCTGCGGGAGATCAACATGGCCGCCGTGCCGCTCGGCTTCAGGCCCACGCACCGACTTGTCGGGCCCGTCGACACGGCGGTCGGTGAACTCACGGGCAAGAACCTCATCGCGGCCCTGCGCGAGGCCCTCTCCAACGCCTTCCGGCATGCCGGGGCCTCCCGCATCGACGTCGTCGTCGACGCGACCGTCATCCTGCCGGGCGGCCGGCAGGGTGTCCGGCTGACCGTCACGGACAACGGCGTCGGTATCCCCGAGGGCGGCCGGCGCAGCGGCCTGCGGAACCTCGGGCGGCGCGCCGAGTCGCTCGGCGGCGACAGCTGGTACGGACCGGGGCCCGGAGCCGACTGCGGCGGTACGACGGTGGTGTGGCAGGCGCCGCACGCTCCGCATGCGGAACCGGTTTAGAACGCCGGGCGCGGGACCGGTTCGGAACGCCGGGCAACGAACCGGTTCGGAACGCTGGGCAAGGAACCGGTTCGGAACGCCGGGCAAGGAACCGGTTCGGAACGCCGGGCAAGGAACCGGTTCGGAACGCTGGGCAAGGAACCGGTTCGGAACGCCGGGCGCGGGACCGGTTTGGAGCTCTGGGCCCCCTGTGGGACCGCCGGTCCTGCCCAGCCGCTCCTACAGCCGCTCGGCGAGGATCTTCTCGATGACGACCGCCACCCCGTCCTCGTTGTTGGCGACCGTGCGACCGGAGGCCGCGGCGATCACGGCGGGGTGCGCGTTGCCCATCGCGTACGACGTGCCCGCCCAGGTCAGCATCTCGACGTCGTTCGGCATGTCTCCGAAGGCGACGACCTCCTCGGGGGTGATACCGCGCTCGGCGCAGCACAGTTCGAGCGTGCTGGCCTTGGAGACGCCGGGGCCGCTGATCTCCAGCAGGGCGCTGGGGCTGGAGCGGGTGATGGTGGCGCGGTCGCCGACGGCACGACGGGCCACGGTGAGGAAGGCGTCGGGGTCGAGCTCGTGGTGGAAGGCGAGGATCTTGAGCACCGGTTCGCCGCCGCCGGGGGCGTCCGGGGCAAGCAGCTGCTCGGCGGGCGCGAGAGTGTCGGGGATCTCCATGTGCAGCTTGGGGTACGCGGGCTCCTGGTAGAAGCCGTACGTCTGCTCGATGGCGAACACGGTGCCCGGCGCGGCATCCCGCAGCAGTCGTACGGCGTCGAGCGCGTTCTCCCGCGCCAGCTCCCGGACCTTGACGAACCGGTGGGCGCCGGGGCCGCCGTGCAGGTCGACCACGGCAGCGCCGTTGCCGCAGATCGCCAGGCCGTGGCCGTGGACGTGGTCGCTGACGACGTCCATCCAGCGGGCCGGGCGGCCGGTCACGAAGAAGACCTCGATGCCGGCCTCCTCGGCGGCGGCGAGGGCGGCGACCGTGCGCTCGGATACGGACTTGTCGTCGCGCAGGAGGGTGCCGTCGAGGTCCGTGGCGATCAGGCGCGGCGGAAGGGCGGCTGCCGGGGTCTCTGGCTGTCGGGTCGCTGAGGTCACCGGGCCATTCTCGCGCATATGCCCGCACGGCCGTGCGGGAGCCCGCACATGTGAGTGGTTACCGCCCTCACCAGTACCGTTACACCCCGCTGTCGCCACCCGCGCTGTCGCCACCCGCCGTGGCGCCGGCCGTCAGGCCAGCTGTGCCGGGGCCTCCATGGCGATGCGCTCGAAGACCTTCTCGTCCGCGGCGAAGTCCGAGTCGGGGATGGGCCAGTGGATCACGATGTCGGTGAAGCCCAGCTCCGCGTGCCGGCCCGCGAAGTCGACGAACGCGTCGAGGGACTCCAGCGGACGGCCACGGTCCGGAGTGAAGCCGGTGAGCAGGACCTTGTCGAGTTCGGACACGTCACGGCCGACCGTGGCGCAGGCGGCGGCGAGCTTCTCCACCTGTCCGCGAATGGCCTGAACCGACTGTTCAGGGGTGCCCGTTTCGTACAGCTTGGGGTCGCCGGTCGTCACCCAGGCCTGACCGTGGCGGGCGGCGAGCCTCATGCCGCGCGGGCCGGTGGCGGCCACCGCGAAGGGCAGTCGGGGCCGCTGGACACAGCCCGGGATGTTGCGCGCCTCGTGTGCCGAGTAGAAGTCGCCGTCGTGGGAGACCGTGTCCTCGGTGAGGAGGCGGTCGAGCAGCGGTACGAACTCGCCGAAGCGGTCGGCGCGCTCGCGCGGGGTCCAGGGCTCCTGGCCGTTCTTCAGAAGCGTCGTGGCGTCGAATCCGTTGCCGCCCGCGCCGATGCCCAGGGTGATCCGGCCGTTCGAGATGTCGTCGAGGGAGATCAGTTCCTTGGCGAGGGTCACCGGGTGCCGGAAGTTCGGCGAGGTCACGAGCGTGCCCAGGCGGAGTCGGTCGGTGGCGGCGGCCGCGGCGGTGAGCGTGGGCACGGCACCGAACCAGGGGCCGTCCCGGAAGGTCCGCCACGACAGGTGGTCGTAAGTGAACGCGGTGTGGAAGCCGAGCTGCTCCGCACGCTGCCAGGCGGCACGCCCGCCCTCGTGCCAGCGGAGGTACGGCAGGATCACAGTGCTCAGACGCAGACTCATGCATCGAGCGTAAGCGGAGCCGCGGGGTGGTCGTGGCCACCGCGTGATCGCTCCACCGGGGCCCCTTGACCGGCCGGTCGGCGGACGATCAGTGCGGGCCGGGGAAGCGCAGGTACTTCGGCGGCACGGCCTCGGTGAGCCACACCCCGTTCGCGCTGACCCGGAGGACATGGCCGTCGCGGTGCATGGCGGCGGCGTCCACGCCGAGCACGACGGGCCGGCCGCGGCGGGCGCCGACGCGGGTCGCGGTCTCGCGGTCGGGCGAGAGATGCACGTCGTGCCGGTTCATGGGCCGCAGCCCCTCGGCCCGGATCGCGTCCAGATTGCGGGCCACGGTCCCGTGGTAGAGGTACTCCGGCGGAGTCGCCGGGGGCAGTCCGAGGTCGACCTCGACCGAGTGGCCCTGGCTGGCACGGATGCGGGTGCCCTCCACGGCGAAGCGCCGCTTGTCGTTCGTGGCCACCACATGGTCCAGCTCCTCGCGGGTGATCCGGAAGCCGTGCGCCGCCGCTGCCGCGATCAGCGTGTCGATCTCGACCCAGCCTCCCTCGCCGAGCGTGAGCCCGATCCGCTCGGGCTGATGCCGCAGATGCTTCGAGAGGTACTTCGACACCTTCACGGTGCGTCTTTCATCCATCGGTTCGTTCATCCTGCCAGCGTGCCTGGCGAGAGGCGGATCACGCATTTGATTTTGGTTCGGAGGTTTGATCCACAAGCAAGTCCGGTTATCCACAGGTGAATTGACGAATCTGTGGACAACGCGCAGACGATTCAAGGGATTTCATCAACAATGCTGTGATTGTTGTAATTTGAGGTGAGATGGTCCAAGGTCCTGGCCTGGACCTCCCGTTCGACGGCAGCCGTGACGAAGGCCGCCACCTGCTCGCCACCAACCAGGTTCTCCATGGCCCGCATTGTGGCGACGGGGAGCTGAACGGAACGCGTCTCGTCCGTAGGCTCCTCGGACCGCCCCGCCCCAAGACGCTCGCGCAGGTGCCGGGTCGCGAACAGCCGCATGGCGCGCGCCAGTTCCGCGTCCACCGTCTGCTGCGCGAGCGGTCGCAGACGGCGTACGAGGGAGGCCGCCTCGGCCGCTTCCGCGTCGCTCGGCGGATGCTCACCGAGATAGCGCGTGAAGACGTGCTCGGTCGTGAACTCCAGGAAACGCGCGGCGATGTGCTCGACCTTGCCCCTCAACTCCCTTAGATGGCCAGAGATCGCGGACAGCGGTACGCCGGCTGCGTACAACTCCACCGCCACGGCGAGCTCTTGGGGACTCGGGACCAGATACACCTCGCCGTCTCCGGGGACGCGCTCCAGCACTCCGAGCTCCACCGCCTCCGCCACCGCCGCCTCGTCCGGACTGCCACCGAACCGCTCGTCCAGCTCGGCCCGCGACATGCGCACGGCCTCCTCGTCGGTCCACGGTCCGTCGACCTCCGCGACCAGCCCGAGGATCCCGCCCAGCCCCCGGCCCGCGTCCCAGGCCTCCAGGAGTTCCTTGATGGAGGCCAGGGTGTAGCCGCGGTCCAGGAGGTCGGCGATCTGCCGCAGCCGGGCCAGATGCGCGTCCGCGTACACGTTGGCGCGACCGCGCCGCTCGGGGCGGGGGAGCAGCCCGCGGTCCTGGTAGGCGCGGATCGTCCGGACCGTGGCGCCGCTGTGGTGCGCCAGATCCTCGATGCGGTACGCGACCCGGACCGGCTCGTCGTTCACGCTGCCTGCCTCCCGACCTCCTGGGTACTACGCGACGGCCCCGCGCGGCGAGCCCTCCTGCGAGGGATGGTACGACCGCCGCGGACAACGGGACATGGCCGTGCCGAGCTCCTCCCCGGTGGGCAACAGGCCTTTGTGTACAGCCCTGTTGCGGCCCGTCACGAACCTCACAGTGGTGGCTCCATCCGCGCGATCGCGCGCAGCGCCCTCGGTGCCAGCCGGGACATCAGGCGGGCGCCGCGCGCCTCGGGGGTGACGGGCACGACCGCCTGGTTGCGGACGACCGCGCGCAGGATCGCGTCGGCCACCTTCTCCGGCGGGTAGTTGCGCAGTCCGTACAACCGCGCCGACTTCTTCTGGCGGCGTTTCTCCTCACTCGCGTCCACCCCGGCGAAGTGCGCGGTCGAGGTGATGTTCGTGTTGACGAAACCCGGGCAGATCGCCGAGACGCCGATGCCCTGCCCGGCCAGTTCCGCGCGCAGGCACTCGCTGAGCATCAGCACGGCCGCCTTCGAGGTGCTGTAGGCGGGCAGCGCCTTCGAGGGCAGGTACGCCGCCGCCGACGCTGTGTTGACGATGTGGCCGCCCTGCCCACGCTCGGCCATCTGCCTGCCGAAGAGCCGGCAGCCGTGGATCACGCCCCACAGGTTGACGTCGAGGACCTTCTTCCAGTCCTCCGGCGTCGTGTCGAAGAAGGACCCGGACAGTCCGATCCCGGCGTTGTTCACCAGCACGTCCACCACGCCGTACTCGCCCGCGACCCTTTCGGCGAGCTTCTCCATGGCCTGCTCGTCGGAGACGTCGGCCGTCTCGGCCCACGCTTCGGGGGATCCGATCAGCCGGGACATCTCCGCCGTGCGGGCCGCGCCCTCCGCGTCCCGGTCGACGGCCACCACACGCGCGCCGGCCTCGGCGAACGCCAAGGCGGTGGCCCGCCCGATGCCGCTGCCCGCGCCGGTGACCAGCACGAGCTGCCCGCCGAACCGGTCGGCGTACCTGCCCGTGGCGATGGTGTCCCGCACCGGCACACCGTCCTCGTTGACATGCACGAAGTCCGTGATCCAGGACGCCAGTTGGTCGGGCCGTGTACGCGGGATCCAGTGCTTGTCCGGGAGGGTGCGACGCACCAGCTGCGGGGCCCACTCCTCCAGGTCGTCGTAGAGCCGCTCGGAGAGGAACCCGTCCCCCAGGGGCGTGACGAGCTGCACGGGCGCGTGCGCGTAGGCGTCCGGGCGTGGCCTGCTCAGCCGGGCCCGCACATTGTCGCGGTACAGCCACGCGCCGTGTGCCGCGTCCGTCGGCAACGAGGAGGTCGGATAGTCGCCCGCGGGCACCTTCTCGACCCGCCGCAGGATCTTCGGCCACTGCCTGCCGAGGGGGCCGCGCCAGGCGAGCTCCGGCAGCACGGGCGTGTGCAGCAGGTACACGTACCAGGACCTGGCGCCCTGGCCGAGGAGCTGGCCGACCCTGCGCGGGGTGGGCCGCCGCACGCGCCGCTTGATCCAGTGGCCGAAGTGGTCGAGGGACGGCCCGGACATGGAGGTGAAGGAGGCGATCCGGCCCTGGGTGCGCGCGACCGTGACGAACTCCCAGGACTGCACCGAACCCCAGTCGTGCCCCACCAGGTGTACCGGGCGGTCGGGGCTCACCGCGTCGACGACGGCCAGGAAGTCGTCCGTCAGCTTCACCAGTGTGAACCCGCCCCGCAGTGGCCGCGGGGCGGTCGAGCCGCCGTGGCCACGGACGTCGTACAGCACCACGTGGAAACGCTCGGCCAGGCGGGTCGCGACCTCGGACCACACCTCCTTCGAGTCCGGATAGCCGTGCACGAGGATCACCGTGGGCCCCGCCGGATCGCCCAGCTCGGCGACGCACAGTTCGATCCCACCCGTCCGCACCCGGCGCTCGCGCGCGCCTTCGAGAGTCACGAGAGTCACTTCTCCTTCGCCCAGCGCCGCACGGTACGTGTCCGTAACTTGACACTGGCGAATGTGACAGTTGTTAGAGGCTGCGTCAATAGGCCTGCGTGGCCACTGTGGACAACCGGTCCGATGTGGACAAACCCCCGCCGGTTGTTCGACTTCAGGGGGACCCCTACGGGCCCGTACGACTGGAGTCGGACGCGGATACAGCTCCGTGGGTTGACGACCGCTGTGGCGTGCACCACTACCTTCGACAACGTGACTGTGATCGCGACCGAAAGCCTGAGCAAGCGGTACCCCCGGGTGACCGCTCTTGACCGGCTCTCCGTGGACGTCGGACCCGGTGTGACCGGACTCGTCGGAGCCAACGGAGCCGGCAAGTCCACACTGATCAAGATCCTGCTGGGTCTCTCCCCCGCCACCGAGGGCCGCGCCCAAGTGCTCGGACTCGATGTCGCCACCCAAGGTGGCGCCATCCGCGAGCGGGTCGGGTACATGCCCGAGCACGACTGCCTGCCCCCCGACGTCTCGGCCACCGAGTTCGTCGTCCACATGGCGCGTATGTCCGGGCTCCCGCCGGCCGCGGCCCGCGAGCGCACCGCGGACACCCTGCGCCACGTCGGACTGTACGAGGAGCGCTACCGCCCCATCGGTGGCTACTCGACGGGCATGAAGCAGCGCGTCAAGCTCGCGCAGGCCCTCGTCCACGACCCCCAGCTGGTCTTCCTCGACGAGCCGACCAACGGCCTCGACCCGGTCGGCCGCGACGAGATGCTCGGCCTGATCCGCCGTATCCACACCGACTTCGGGATCTCGGTCCTGGTCACCTCGCACCTGCTGGGCGAGCTGGAGCGCACCTGCGACCACGTCGTGGTCGTCGACGGCGGCAAGCTGCTGCGGTCCAGCTCCACCACGGACTTCACCCAGACCACCACGACCCTCGCCATCGAGGTCACCGACACCGATGAGCACCCGGACGGTACCAACGCGGTCCGCGAGGCGCTCCACGCGCGCGGGGTCGAGACCCACGACGGCAGCGGGCTGCCGGGCGCCGGCCACATCCTGCTGCTGACCGCCGAGGGCGAGGAGACCTACGACCTCGTCCGCGACGTCGTCGCCGACCTCGGCCTCGGCCTGATCCGGATGGAACAGCGCCGGCACCACATCGCGGAGGTCTTCCGCGAGGAACAGACGGACGGGACGGACGTGCAGGGCGTACGGAAGGAGGCAGTGGGCCATGGCAGTTGAGCAGTCCCTCACCCCGCGTGGTGAGCAGACCCGGATCCACGACATCGGCTACCGCCACTACGACGGCCCGCGCCTGGGCCGCGCCTACGCCCGTCGCTCGCTGTACTCGCAGTCCCTGCGCGGCTCCTACGGCCTGGGCCGCTCGGTCAAGTCCAAGGTGCTGCCGATGCTGCTCTTCGTGGTGATGTGCGTCCCCGCACTCATCATGGTGGCCGTCGCGGTCGCCACCAAGGCGAAGGCTCTACCGGTCGACTACACGCGCTACGCGGTCATCATGCAGGCCGTCATCGGTCTGTACGTCGCCTCCCAGGGACCGCAGTCCGTCTCGCGCGACCTGCGCTTCAAGACCGTGCCGCTGTACTTCTCACGCCCCATCGAGACCGCCGACTACGTACGCGCCAAGTACGCGGCGCTGGCCTCGGCGCTGTTCATCCTGACGACCGCGCCGCTGATCGTGCTCTACGTAGGGGCGCTTCTGGCGAAGCTCGACTTCGCCGACCAGACGAAGGGCTTCGGACAAGGGCTGGTCTCCGTGGCACTGCTGTCGCTGCTCTTCGCCGGGATCGGCCTGGTCATCTCGTCGATCACCCCGCGCCGCGGCTTCGGCATCGCGGCCGTCATCGCGGCGCTGACCATCTCCTACGGAGCCGTGTCGACCGTCCAGGCCATCGCCTTCGAGCAGTCCAGCTCCTCGGCCGTGCCCTGGATCGGCCTCTTCTCTCCCATCACGCTCATCGACGGGGTGCAGACGGCCTTCCTCGGCGCCACCTCCGCCTTCCCCGGAGGGGAGGGCCCCTCGTCCGGGCAGGGAGTCGTCTACCTCGTCGTCGTCCTGGGGCTCATCGCGGGCTCCTACGGCCTCCTGATGCGCCGCTACCGAAAGGTCGGGCTGTGACCACGCTCAACATCGACCACGTCTCGCGCTGGTTCGGAAACGTGGTGGCGGTCAACGACATCACGATGACGATCGGCCCCGGCGTCACCGGCCTGCTCGGCCCGAACGGCGCCGGGAAGTCCACCCTCATCAACATGATGGGCGGCTTCCTCGCCCCCTCCACCGGCACCGTCACCCTCGACGGCAGGCCGGTCTGGCGCAACGAACAGATCTACAAGCACATCGGCATCGTCCCGGAGCGCGAGGCGATGTACGACTTCCTCACGGGCCAGGAATTCGTCGTCGCCAACGCCGAATTGCACGGCCTCGGAGCGAAGGCCGCCCAGCGGGCGCTCGCCACGGTCGAGATGGAATACGCGCAGGACCGCAAGATCTCGACCTACTCCAAGGGCATGCGGCAGCGCGTGAAGATGGCCTCCGCCCTCGTCCACGACCCGTCCCTGTTGCTGCTCGACGAGCCCTTCAACGGCATGGACCCGCGCCAGCGCATGCAGCTCATGGACCTGCTGCGCCGCATGGGCGACGAGGGCCGCACGGTGCTGTTCTCGTCCCACATCCTCGAAGAGGTCGAACAGCTCGCCGCCCACATCGAGGTGATCGTCGCCGGACGGCACGCGGCCAGCGGCGACTTCCGCCGCATCCGCCGCCTGATGACCGACCGACCGCACCGCTACCTGGTGCGCTCCAGCGACGACCGGGCGCTGGCCGCCGCGCTGATCGCCGACCCGTCGACGTCAGGCATCGAAGTGGACCTGGCCGAGGGCGCTTTGCGCATCCAGGCGGTCGACTTCGGCAGATTCACGGCGCTGCTGCCGCGCGTCGCGCGCGAGCACGGCATCCGGCTGCTCACGGTCTCGCCGTCCGACGAGTCCCTCGAGTCCGTCTTCTCGTATCTCGTCGCGGCGTAGGAGGCCAAGATGTACGACCCCACAGTCGCCCGGCTCACCTATCGAGCCCTGCTCGGCCGCCGCCGGGCCCTCATCCTCTGTGCGCTGCCCGTTCTGCTCATCGTGATCTCCGCGGCCGTACGCAGCTTCGCCGGAGCCGACGACCAGGTGGCATCGGACCTGCTCGGCGGGTTCGCGCTCGCCACGATGGTGCCGATCATCGGCGTCATCGCCGGCACCGGCGCGATCGGCCCCGAGATCGACGACGGCTCGGTGGTGTATCTGCTCGCCAAGCCCCTGAAGCGGCCGACGATCATCTTCACCAAACTGATCGTCGCGATCGCCGTCACCATGGCGTTCTCCGCCCTGCCGACGTTCATCGCCGGCATGATCCTCAACGGCAACGGCCAGCAGGTCGCCGTCGCCTACACCGTGGCGGCGCTGGTCGCCTCGATCGCGTACGCCGCGCTGTTCCTGCTGCTGGGGACGGTCACCCGGCACGCGGTGGTCTTCGGGCTCGTCTACGCGCTGGTCTGGGAGGCCCTGTTCGGGTCGCTGGTGTCCGGCGCGCGCACGCTCAGCGTCCAGCAGTGGGCGCTCGCCGTGGGCCACAAGGTCACCGGCGGCGACCTCGTCACCTCGGACGTGGGCCTGCCCACCGCGACGGTGCTCCTGGTCGTGGTGACCGTGCTCGCCACCTGGTACGCCGGGCAGCGACTGCGGTCGCTGACGCTGGCCGGCGAGGAGTGAGCCGGGGGTTCCACGCGCGCGTGCCGGTTGTCGCCACGTACGCGCGCGTGGCGCCCCCTTTTTTCTTTGAAGGCTTTTCTTCGAAGGCCTTTCTTTGAGAGTGGCTTCACCATTTTTCTTGACAGTGGCTTCACCTCTGTCCCGGCACACTGGGCGGAGGGGACGCGCGGCTAGGAGGAACGGGGATGGCGGAACCGCAAGGCGAGGAACAGAGGGAGAGCGAGGACGTCTGGGACGGCCTCGTACTGGACGAGAGCTTCATACGGTCGGCTGAGACGACCGAACCGTCCGCCCGCGCCCGTATGCTCGCCGCCCGCTGGCGCGAGGGGGGACCCGACCCGCAGCCCTGGCGCTCCGACGAGCCGCCCGCGGGGTGGTTCTTCAGCAAGGCACGTCGGCGCAGGTGGCGCCGCCGGTAACCCCCTTTGAGGGGCGGCTTTATTCAGTGGCGCCCAAGTCGGCGTACGGGCACAGTAGTTATGTCCACGCCGCCGCATCGAGCCGGCGCCACGTTCTGGGAGAGGAGCGCGACGATGCCCATGAGTAGCAGTCCGTCGAGCTCCCTACAGGGCAGCCCGCGGCAGGCTCCGGAGTAGTTGCCTCTCCGTTGGAGCCCGCCCGCACGGGGGGCTGCCCGGGGCGGCCGCTTCGAGCGCGCGTACGCCGCGCGGGCCGCCCACCCGGAGGATTGGCCGAGAGGTAAGGCACCGGCTTGCTAAGCCGTGGTCGGGGTCAACCCCGCGCGCGTTCGATCCGCGCATCCTCCGCGAGACGTTGTCACCGGGACCTGGCAGGGTTGGGGTGCTCACAGGGCATCCGACGCCGCGGGCATCCGGCACTGCCGGCATCCGGCGCTGCGGGCTGTGTCCGCACCCGCTAGTCCAGCAACCGCTCCAGCACCACCGCGATGCCGTCCTCCTCGTTCGAGGACGTCACCTCGTCCGCGACGGTCTTGAGCTCGTCGTGGGCATTCGCCATGGCCACGCTGTGGGCCGCCCAGGCGAACATCGGGATGTCGTTGGGCATGTCACCGAAGGCGATCGTGTTCGCGGCCTTCACACCGAGGCGACGGGCGGCGAGGGACAGCCCCGTGGCCTTGGAGAGGCCGAGGGGGAGGAGTTCCACTATCCCCGCGCCCGCCATGGTGACGCCGACCAGGCCGCCGGCGACCCTGGCCGCCACCGCAGCCAGTTCGTCGTCGGAGAGCGTGGGGTGCTGCACGTAGACCTTGTTCAGAGGGGCCGACCAGAGGTCCGTCGCGTCCCTGATCGGGACGACCGGGAGCGAGCCGTCCTGCCTGCGGTAGCCGGGGCCGACCAGTACCTCGCCGTCGAGCCCGTCGCGGCTCGCGGCCAGCAGCAGCGGGCCGACCTCCGCCTCGATCTTGGCGAGCGCGAGCCCGGCCAGCTGCCGGTCCAGCGTCACCGAGGTGAGCAGCCGATGCTCCCCCGCGTCGTACACCTGCGCACCCTGGCCGCACACCGCGAGACCCTCGTAGCCGAGGTCGTCGAGGATGTGCCGGGTCCAGGGCACCGCGCGCCCGGTGACGACGATGTGCGCGGCGCCCGCCGCGGTCACCGCGGCGAGTGCCTCACGCGTGCGCTCCGAGATCGTCTCGTCGGAACGCAGCAGCGTGCCGTCGAGATCGGTCGCTACGAGCTTGTAGGGGAACGATCCGGTCGGACCCGTGGATCCGACCGGACCAGTGGTTCCGGTCGGACCAGTGGTTCCGGTCGGACCAGTGGTTCCGGTCGGACCGGTCGACCCGGCGGCGGCGGTCACTTGGAGATCGGCTCCAGAACCTCACGTCCGCCCAGGTACGGACGCAGCACCTCGGGCACCCGCACGGAGCCGTCGGCCAGCTGGTGGTTCTCCAGGATCGCCACGATCGTGCGCGGGACGGCACACAGCGTGCCGTTCAGCGTGGCGAGCGGCTGGACCTTCTTGCCGTCGCGCATGCGCACGGACAGGCGGCGCGCCTGGAAGCCGTCACAGTTCGAGGCCGAGGTCAGCTCGCGGTACTTGCCCTGGGTCGGGATCCACGCCTCGCAGTCGAACTTGCGGGACGCGGAGGCACCGAGGTCGCCCGAGGCCACGTCGATGACCTGGAAGGGCAGCTCGAGGCCGGTCAGCCACTGCTTCTCCCAGTCCAGGAGCCGCTTGTGCTCGTTCTCCGCGTCCTCGGGGTCGACGTACGAGAACATCTCGACCTTGTCGAACTGGTGCACACGGAAGATGCCACGGGTGTCCTTGCCGTACGTGCCGGCCTCGCGGCGGAAGCACGGCGAGAATCCGGCGTAGCGCAGCGGCAGCTGGTCGGCGTCGAGGATCTCGTCCATGTGGTACGCCGCGAGGGGGACCTCGGAGGTGCCGACCAGGTAGTAGTCGTCCTTCTCCAGGTGGTACACGTTCTCCGCGGCCTGGCCGAGGAAGCCGGTGCCCTCCATGGCGCGCGGGCGGACCAGGGCCGGGGTCAGCATCGGGGTGAAGCCGGCCTCGGTGGCCTGCGCGATCGCCGCGTTGACGAGGGCGAGCTCCAGGAGCGCGCCGACACCCGTCAGGTAGTAGAAGCGCGAGCCGGAGACCTTGGCGCCCCGCTCGACGTCGATGGCGCCGAGCGCCTCGCCGAGCTCCAGGTGGTCCTTGGGCTCGAAGCCCTCGGCGCCGAAGTCGCGGATCGTGCCGTGCGTCTCCAGGACGACGAAGTCCTCCTCGCCGCCGACCGGGACGTTCGGGTGAACCAGGTTGCCGAGCTGGAGGAGCAGACGCTTGGTCTCCTCGTCCGCCTCGTGCTGTTCGGCGTCGGCGGTCTTGACGGCGGCGGCGAGCTCCCCGGCCTTCTTCAGCAGCTCGGCCTTCTCGTCGCCGGACGCCTTGGGGATCAGCTTGCCGAGCGCCTTCTGCTCGGATCGGAGCTCGTCGAAGCGGACGCCGGAAGACCTGCGCCGCTCGTCGGCAGAGAGGAGGGAGTCGACGAGGGCGACGTCCTCTCCACGGGCGCGCTGGGAGGCGCGAACACGGTCGGGGTCCTCACGGAGCAGGCGAAGGTCAATCACCCCTCAAGGCTACCGGTGCGCGCTTCCGGCCATCGACTCGATATTCCGCTCCGTCACTTCTGTGACGTCATGAGTGAAATGCCGGACCGAAATTCCTTGATCATCAGTGAGTGCCCGTGGGCGCGTGTGAGCGCCGGTTCGCGTCAATAAAAGGGACGGTACTCCCTGAAACGGGGCAGACGGTAGTCATGGGGTTGACTGGATCCCCTTGTGGAGAGCGGGACTTGAGAAGGGGTTGTCCACAGGGATCCACACGGCTCACAGAGTTATCCACAGGCTGTGCGGAAGATCTGTGGACTTCGGAGGTGATCGTTCCGAAAGCCGCATGCGGGACGAAGAATTCCCGGGTCAAACCATCCGTACACCCACGTTCGAGTGGAAATGCTTCGCTCCAAAGGATTGATCAAGGGAAAAGAGTGGACGAGGGGTGACGTGCGGGGCTGTGGACGAACTTGGCCCCTGTAGGCCGATTTGTCGACGATGTAATGCTTCGTTGTCGACTTGTCCCCAGGTCGAGAAGCGCACCTGTGGATAACATCTGTGGATGACGAAAATCGGCAGGTAGGACTGGTGGAATGCGGAGCAGGACAGTGGAAAAGGCCGCGCCGACGAGCCGTCGGCGCGGGAACCCGAACAGGCCTGGATCCGGCCTCGATCCGGCCTGGATCCGGCCTGGATCCGGCCTAGAACCGTCCGTCCTGGCAGCGCGCCAGCCAGTCCGACGCCGCCGAGAACGCACCGTCCGACGTCCCGGGACGCAGCGTCCGTACGTCCTCCAGGGCGACCCCGGCCCGCGGATAGGACCCGAGGAAGCGCACCTGGGGGCTGATCCGCTTGAGGCCCATCAGTGCCTCGCCCACACGGCGGTCGGTGATGTGGCCCTCGGCGTCCACGGAGAAGCAGTAGTTGCCGATGCCCTGGCCGGTCGGCCGTGATTCGATCCGCATCAGGTTGACGCCGCGCACGGCGAACTCCTGGAGCAGTTCGAGCAGCGCACCCGGGTGGTCGTCGCCGAGCCAGATGACCACGGACGTCTTGTCGGCGCCGGTCGGGGCCGCGGGCCGGGCCGGACGGCCGACCAGCACGAAGCGGGTCTCGGCGTTCGCCGCGTCGTGGATCTCGGTGACCAGCGGCTCGAGCCCGTAGGTCGCCGCCGCGAACTCGCCCGCGAAGGCCGCGTCGTACCGGCCCTCCTGGACCAGCCGGGCACCGTCCGCGTTCGAGGCCGCCGACTCCCACACGGTGTTCGGCAGGTGGGTGCCGAGCCAGTTGCGTACCTGCGGCTGGGCGACCGGGTGGCCGGTGACCGTCTTGATGTCCTTCAGTGCCGTGCCGGGCCTGACCAGCAGGGCGAAGGCGATCGGCAGGACGACCTCGCGGTAGATCATCAGCGGCTCGCCCTTGGCGAGCTCGTCGAGGGTGGCGGTGACACCGCCCTCGACCGAGTTCTCGATCGGGACGAGCGCGCCCGCGGCCTCGCTCGCGCGCACCGCGTCGAGCGCGGCCGGCACGGACACCATGGGTACCAGCTCCCGTGTCGCGGCTTCCGGGAGCGTGCGGAGGGCGGCCTCGGTGAACGTTCCCTCGGGGCCGAGATAGGTGTAGCGCGTCGCCGACATACCCGTCACCCTAATGGGCCCCGTCCCGCACGGATCACCCTTCCAGCAGCCGCTGACCCACGTATTCCCCCTCCGCCGCCCCGCCCGGCACCGCGAACAGCCCGCTCGCCTCGTGGCGGATGTACGTGGACATGGCGTCGCCACGATCGAGCTTGCGCTGCACCGGGACGAAGCCGCGCAGCGGATCCGCCTGCCAGCAGACGAAGAGCAGGCCCGCGTCGGGCACCCCGTCCGTGTCGAAGCCGTCGTGGAAGGAGAACGGGCGGCGCAGCATCGCGGCGCCGCCGTTCTGGTCGGGCCGGGTGATCCGGGCGTGCGCGTTGAGGGGGACGACCAGGTTGCCGTCGGCGTCGGTCTTGTCGAGGTTCATGGCGGTCGTCTCGGTGCCACCGGTCAGCGGCGCCCCGGTGGACTTCCTGCGCCCGATGACGTCCTCCTGGGCCTTGACCGACAGCTTCTCCCAGTCGTCGAGGAGCATCCGGATCCGGCGTACGACGGCGTACGAGCCGTTCGCCATCCATGCCGGGTCGCCGGCGGCCGGAACGAAGATGCGCCGGTCGAAGTCGGACTCGGACGGCTTCGGATTGCGGGTGCCGTCTATCTGGCCCATCAGGTTGCGGGCCGTCATCGGCTGGGCCGTGGCGCCGGGCGAGCGGTTGAAGCCGTTCATGTGCCAGCGCACCCGGGCCGCGCTGCCCGCGTCCTTCTGGAGCGTGCGCAGGGCATGGAAGGCGACCAGGGCGTCGTCGGCGCCGATCTGCACCCACAGGTCGCCGTTGCTGCGCGCCTTGTCGAGGTGGTCGGAGGAGAAGTCGGGCAGTGGGTCGAGGGCGACCGGGCGCTGCTTCTCCAGACCCGTCCGTGCGAAGAAGCTGTTTCCGAAGCCGAAGGTGACCGTCAGGGACGACGGTCCGGCGTCACGGGCGACGTCCGTGTCGTCCTGCGCGGCGGCCTCGCCCGCCATCAGCCGCTGGGCCGTCGTCGACCAGCGGCGCAGCAGCGCGGCGGCCTCCTTGCGGCCCGAGCCTGCGGCCAGGTCGAACGCGACGAGGTGGCCACGGGCCTGGAGCGCGGTGGTGATGCCGGGCTGATGTTTCCCGTGAAACATCACCGTGTCCGCGCCGAGCGAGGTCAGGGGCGCTGCCTTGTCGGCGGCGGGCGCTGCCGCGTACCCGGCGGCACCTCCGGCCGCGCCCAGGGCGAGACCGGTGGCACCGGCGGTGCCGAGCAGCCGGCGCCGGGAAAAGACCCCGCCAGAAGAGGGCTTCTGGGAAAGGGCCTCTCCTGGAGGGGTGTTTTCCGTGGTGGCTTCCGGAGTGGGCTGGTCAGCCATGGTGAGGTTCAGCCGATCTTCGCGTTCTTGGTGACGGTCGTCTGGTCGATGTCGGAGGTGCGCACGGTCACCGCGATCTCCCAGTCGCCCGCCATGGGGATCTGTACCCCGATCGCCGACCAGTGGCCGGTGGCGATGCGGTCGGGGGTCACGGGCAGCGGGCCGATCTTCTTGGCCTCCAGGGTGAAGGCGACCTTCACCTCGGGGACGTCGAAGGCCTTGCCGTTCGGCCGTTCCACGAAGACGTGCATCTCGTTGCCGCCGACGCGGGCCGGGTCGAGGGTGACCTCCGCGGTGCCCTTGCCGTCCTGGCCACCCGTGTCGAACGGGAGCTTCAGAGAGAGCGTCCCGGACCGCTGCGAGGAGGACGTGGTGGCTTGCTGGGCCGCTTCCTCCGTGCGCCCCGGCTCGGTGGACGTCAGCACGGTCGTCACGGCCAGCAGGACGACGGCGACGCCCGTCTCGGCGAGCACCGAGCGGCGCAGGCCGGCCCGGGCCGGGTCGGCGTCGCGGAGGCGCTTCTGACGCGCGGTGGCCACGGCGGCCTGCTGCCGGGCGAGTTGATCGGCGCGTCGGGAGTCTCCGGAGTTCGAGTCCCTGGAGTTCGAGTCCCTGGAATCCGAGCCCGCGGAGTTCGAGTCCTCAGAGCTTGAGTCCCCGGAGCTTGAGTCCCTGGAACTCGCGGGCACCTTCGTCGGCTGCTTCGTCCGCTGTCCGGCGAGAGCCGTCGCCCCGGTTGGCGCCCCGGCTGTCGTCCCGACCGTGGCCCCGGCTGTCGCCATGGCCTTCGCCCGCGGCGCCTCGGACAGCTGGGCCGTCCACCGCCGCGAGATCCATGCGATGCCGACGAGGACGGCCACCAGGCCGATCTTGACGAGCAGCAACTGTCCGTACCACGTTCCGGTCAGCGCGGACCAGGAGCCGACCTGGCGCCAGGACTGGTAGATCCCGGTCGCGGCCAGCACGGTCACGCTGGCGAACGCGACGCGTGAGAACCGCCGTACGGCCACCGCGTCGATCTGCGTCTCGGCGGGCGCCCGGAACAGCGCCACGAGCAGCGTCGACAGCCCGCCGAGCCAGACGGCGACCGCCAGCAGGTGCAGCACATCGACGGGCATCGCGAGGCCCGCCTGGATACCGGTGGAGGCGTGCTCGGCCATCGCCCAGCTCGCCGCCAGGCCCGCCGCGACGACGGCGCCGCCGATCGCTAGCCCGAAGGTGAGGTCCTTCTTCTCGGCATCGGCATCGGCGCGGCTCCTGTCGGACACGCCGCCCTCGTCGCCCCCGTCGGACCCGTCGGTCTCATCCGACGCGACGGCCTCGTCCCGCCGCGCGTACGCCCCGAAGAGCACCGCGATGAACAGCGCGCCCGCGGCGAGCAGCAGCAGCCGCGAGACCAGTGCCGCGCCCGCCTTGGTCTGCAGCACCTGCCCGAGCAGTGTCAGGTCGAAGATGTCGCCGACTTTGCCGGAGCCGACGTAGGAGCCGCGCAGGAGCAGCAGCGCGAGGGTGGCGCCGGTCAGCGTGAGCCACCCGCAGACCACGAGCCGTTGCACCGGACGGACCCCGGCGCCGCGCTGCCAGCAGGCCAGTACGAAGGCCGCGCCACCCACGAGAAGGATGAATCCGGCGTACGAGACATACCGCCCGAACCCATAGAGTGCGCCGACGACTCCGCCGCCCACGGCCGGGTCGGAGAGCGCGACGGAGGTCTGCGAGGGCGCGCCGATGGAGAAGGTGAACGCGCCGGAGACGGGGTGGCTGTCCGCCGACACCACCTGGTAGGTGACGGTGAACGTGCCGTCGGGCAGCCCCGAGTGGAGCTTCACGCCGTAGGTGGTGCCGCCCAGGTCGGCCGCCTTGCCGGTGTCGACGCGCTTGCCCTTGGGGTCGAGCACGCGCACCGAGTCGTCGGACATCGCGACCTTCTCGGAGAACGTCAGCGAGATCTGGGCGGGGGCCTGGCCGACCACCGCTCCCTGCTGGGGGTCGCTGCCGGTCAGCGCGGCGTGCGCGGAGGCGGGCGTTGCGCCGGCCAGGACCGCGCCGATCACGGCGAGGAGCAGCAACAGCAGTGCCCGTACCCGAAAAGCGACCCTTCCAGTGGTGGTGGAAGCCGTACGGGGAGCGATGGTCTGTGTCACGGTGATCCCTCCCTCAGCGCCCGGTCTTCGGGTTGTACGTCGCGGATTTCACCGGCATGGAGACCTTCACCGCGCCCGCCTTGGTGAAGTGCAGCGTCACCGACACCTTCTCGCCCTCCAGAGGCTTGTGGGTGAGCTTTTCGAACATGAGGTGGTTGCCGCCGCTCGCGAAGTCGAGTGACCCGTCGGCGGGCACGGCGAACGACTTCTGTTCCTCCATCGCGCCGCCCTTGGTGGAGTGCAGCGTGACGTCGGAGGCGAGGCCGCTGGTGACGGAGGCCAGGGTGTCGGCGCCGCCGGAGTTGGTGACGGTGAAGAAGCCGGCCGCCATGGTGTCCATGACGGGGGCGGGCATGTAGGCGCCGGTGATCTTCAGCTCGGGCTTGCCCGCGTTGTCCGAGGAGGAGTCGTTGGAGCCGCAGCCCGCCAGCGCCAGCGCCGTGGCCGTCAGCGCCGCGCATCCCGCGAGACGCCTCGAAGGGGCTCCGGGTCGGCTCACGGATTCTCTCCCTTGATGAGCTTGGGGAGGTCCTTGGTGTAGTCGTCGACGGTGGCGTCCTCGCCGTAGATCACATAGCCCCCGTCGGTCTTCGGCGAGAACGCGATGACCTGGGTGCCGTGCACGGAGACGAGCTTGCCGTTCTTGTCCTTCGCCGTCGGCTCGATGGAGATGCCCAGGGTACGGGCGCCCGCCTGGATGGTGGGGAAGTCGCCGGTGAGGCCGACGAAGGCGGGGTCGATCCCCTTGAGCCACTTGCCGAGCGTGGCGGGGGTGTCGCGGGCCGGGTCGGTGGTGACGAACACGACCTTGAGCTTGTCCTGTTCGGCCTTGGGCAGCTGCTTCTTGGCGACGGCGAGGTTGCTCATCGTCGTCGGGCAGACGTCGGGGCAGTGGGTGTAGCCGAAGTAGATCAGCGTCGGGACGCCCTTGGTCTCGGCCCGGAAGTCGTACTTCTTGCCGTTCGTGTCGGTGAGGACCAGGTCGGGCTTCTCGAACGCCTTGTCGAGGACCGTGGCTGCCTTGCCCGTGCCGGCCTCGGCGGACACGTCGGCGATGGGCTTGTTGCTGTCGTCGCCGCTGCCGCAGGCGGAAAGGGTCAGTGCGGCGGCGGCGAACAGGGCGGCCGCGGCATACGTCTTCTTGCGCATAGAAAAATGTCCCAGATGTGAGGGCTCCGGTGTGCACCGGGGTCGTACGACCTCTCTGACGAGGGCGTACGACCTACCGGTGCACAACGGAGGGGTGCGGTGGGCCTCAGGCCTCGGTGCGCCGACGGCCGGCCAGAACGCCGTACGCCACGCCCGCCACGCCGACGACGATGCCGACGACACCGAGGACGCGCGCGGTGGTGTCACTGCTGTCGGAGGAGGAGGCAGAGGTGGACGAGGACGAGGCGGGGGCCGCCGTGGAGGTGTCGGAGGCGTCCTTGGCAGTGCCGGAGGACCCGTGGTGGCCGTCCGTGGACGCGTCGGAGAGCGTGAGCACCGGAGCCGGGTTCTCGGGCTCCTCCTGGCCCTCCTTCTGCGGCTCGATCCAGCGCACGACCTCCTTGTTGTCGTACGTCTGGATCGCCTTGAAGACGAGCTCGTCGGTGTCCTCGGGGAGCGCGCCGACGGAGAGCGGGAACTTCTGGAAGAAGCCCGGCTCGATGCCCTTGCCGGTGGCGGTCCAGGTGACCTTGGTGACGGCCTCGGAGATCTTCTCGCCGTGCATCGTGAGCGGCTTGGCCAGCTTGCTCTTGGTGACCTTCACGGACCAGCCGTCGAGGGGCTGCGGCATGACGGAGGCGAGCGGGTGGTCGGTCGGGAAGTTCACCTCGACCTTGTTGGTCGAGGCGTCGTCGCGCTCGTTGGGGACCTTGAAGTCGACGACGGCGTAACCACCCTTGGCGGCCTCGCCCTCCGGCTGCACGCTGACGTGCGCGAAGGCGGGGGCGGAGACGGCGAGGACGGCCGAGGCGGCGACGGCACCGGCGGCGGCGATACGGGAAGCCTTCATGGAAGAGAGCACTCCACTTTCAGTCCGATGAGAAGAGAAGGAGGGTGCGCGTGCGAAAGGCGCGATGGGCCCCTGGGGGATGTTTTCGCGTGCACGCGCGCGTGCCGCACGACGGCATCCTCTTCGGATCGGTCCGGTGGAGTGGCGCGTCGTGTCAGGCGGCGAGGACGAGAGTGGTGGAGTGGGGCGGTCCGCGGCGGACGACGCTGTGCTGGAGCTCGGCGGTACGGGGCTTGGGTGGCGTCAGAAGCGCGGTGCGCCGGGGGCGCGGTGCCGCGTCGGGCGTACCCGGAAGTCCGGCCCGCAGGGCGCGTACGAGCGCGAGCGCCCCGCGCAGGGACCGTACGAGCGCCCCTTCCGAGACCCCGTGCGCGGAAAGCCGTATCAGCCGCAGCAGCGCCAGATCACCGCGGCGCAGCACCCAACCGGCGGCGACGGCCGCGAGGACGTGGCCGAGCAGCATCGGCAGGGACGGCCACACGGACATCGAGGACCCCGTGGCGGCCGACATCGCGTCCGAGGAGTGGGGCATGGGCATGGACATGGACGGAGTCGTGCCCGTGTCGAGCCGCGCGTCAGCGAGGATCTTCATGGCCTGAGCCGGGCTGATCGCCGCCGCGGTCGTGCCGCACACGAGGCGAGCGGCACGTTCCACGAGCGAGGTGTCGGCCATCGACATGGAGCCCGAGCCCGCCGTAGCGGTTCCGGCGAGCCCGAAGAGCGTGTGCAGGGCGGTCTGACCGCCCGCGAGCAGCGCGGCGATGCCGGGCAGCGAACGCTCCCGTCCCGCCAGCGCGGCGGCGACGGCGAAGACCGCGAGGAATCCGGCGCCGAGTGTCCACAGCGGGACGGTGGCGCAGGAGGCGAGCCCATGACCGGCCGCGGCCAGCACGACACAGACCGCGGCGAACACCGCGGCCCGCAGAATCCGGAGCTCGTGTCCGGAGCGCGCCCTGCGCTGGTGGGGGGCAGTCATGGCGGGCTCATCATCGCACTGGACCTACCCGCTTCCTACGGCAGGTCCGCAAGATGACGGTCCGCGAGCCGTGGTCCGGAAGATCACGATCTGGGCCGAACCACCCGCACATACACCGAGCGTTGTCGCGTGCGCATCCGCCGTATGGGCGGCATCACGTCACGCAGGCGATTGCGCACAGGTGGTTGCGGCAATACGTAACGGTATGTCGAGCCGCGGCCGGGAGGCTGGAGCATGAGCATCTGGTGGTCACTCCATTTGCGGCGTGAGGCTGCGAGCGTTCCGCTCGCCAGACGTCTGCTGCTCGGCACGATGGAGACGGCGGGCGTCGATCCGGACGTCTCGTACGACCTCTCCGTGGCCCTCAGCGAGGCCTGCGCCAACGCCGTGGAGCACGGCGGCGACGCCGCTCCCGGTACCGCGTCCGAGGCCTATCGGGTCACCGCCTACCTCGACGGTGAGAAGTGCCGCATCGAGGTCTCCGACTCCGGCCCGGGCTTCGCCCCGGGCCGTGCGCGTCCCGCGCTCCGCCCGGTCCGCACCGATGCCGAGCACGGCCGGGGGCTGTGCCTGATCCGGGAACTCGCCGATCACGTCCAGATCGGCAACGAACCGGGACGGGGAGGCGCGGTGGTCAGTTTCGACAAGATCCTCAAGTGGAAGAAGGACGCGCCGCTGATGGCGGTTTAGGGCCTGTCCGCCGGACAGGCCCTGGTGCCCGGGCAGGGACGGATCGCCAAGGCGGTCTCGCTCAACGGGAGTTCGGCCCTGACCTCGAAGCCTCCCCCGGGACGGGGTCCGGCCCGCAGGCGGCCGCCCACGGACTGGGCGCGTTCGCGCATGCCGACGAGACCGAAGCCGCCGCCCGGGACCGGCGGTGTGGGCGGGGCGGATCGGACGGTGCCTCCGTCGTCGGTGACCGTGAGGGTCAACCGGTCGTGGGAGTAGGCGAGCCGGACCCGGGCGGTTTTGGTGGCTGCGTGTTTGGTGACGTTGGTGAGCGCTTCCTGCACGATCCGGAACGCGGTGAGATCCGCCGCCGGGGTGAGCTGCCGGGGTTCCCCCTCGGTGTTGACGGTGGCGTCGAGACCGGCGCACCGGAAGGAGGCGGTCAGGTCGGCCAGGCGGGCGAGTCCGGGAGCGGTCGGTGAGGACGTGCCCTCGGTGTCCTCGTGCCGCAGCAGGCCGACGGTGGCCTTGAGTTCGCGCAGTGCCGCGGAGGTGGTGGTGGCGAGCTCGGCGAGGATTTTGTGCACCCGGTCGGGCTGGCCGCGCAGGAGGTGGGCGAGGGTGCCGGCCTGGGCGTTGGCCAGGGCGAGGTGCTGGGCGGTGACGTCGTGCAGCTCGCGGGCGATGCGCAGCCGCTCCTCGGCGACCCGGCGCCGGGCCTCCTCCTCACGGGTGCGCTCGGCGTGCTCCCGGACCGCGTCGAGGTAGGCGCGCCGGAGCCGGACCGCGCTGCCCAGAGCGGTCGGCATCAGCACCCAGGCGGCGGGGCCGACCGTCTTGAGGTCCAACGGGCGGTCGGCGGGCCCGGCGATGATCTCCGTGGTCATCAGGAGCGCGGCGACACCGAAGGCATAGCTCCTGCGCAGGGCGTTGTGGTCGGTACGGAGCGCGAACGAGTAGAGCGCCACCATGAGCGGGCCCAGCGACAGCACGGTGAGCAGCCGGCCCGACGCGGCCGAGGTCACGGCGGCGGCGGTGGCCAGGGCCAGGGCGGTGCGCGGGTGGTCGCGGTGGAACAGCAGGGCGGTGCAGGAGACACAGGACAGGAGCGCGGCGGTCCACCACGGAGCGGCCGGTGCGGGGGAGCCGGTGGCGACGTACAGGCTGCCGGGGAAGGAGACGGCGAACAGCAGCAGGGCCGATGTCGTGTCCTGGGCGCGGGGACTGCTTCGTACATGTCGCTGCCAGTTGGCGATCATCACCGGTTTCCTGTCGGGTGCCGTCTTCGGTCCTGCGGGGGCGTACGGGCCTGGGACTTGCGGGGGGCGTGGTGAGGTCAGAGAGGGCCTTGGGACGGGGCGTACGAGCCTGAAGGCGGCCGGCGAACGGCCCGGAGGGCCGCCCGTGTTCGGAGCGGGTGGCCTTCCGGCGTGTGGGACGGTCAGACGGGGGCTGGTTCCTGTGTGGCCGGGTCGTCGTGTGCTGGGGCGGCGGCGGACTGGTGGGTGAGCGCTTCGCCTTCCACGTCGACCTTGGGCAGGATCCGGTCCAGCCGGCGCGGCATCCACCAGGCGGCCTTGCCGAGCAGGGCCAGGACGGCTGGTACGAAGGCCATGCGGACGATGCGAGGGGGCGGGCATGCCGGGGTGTCCCGTGGCCCGGAGGCGGCGTCGTCGGCGCCGGGGTCGGAGGCCGAGGGGGATGAGCGTCGGGCCGGAGTGGGCGTGGCAGGCGCGTCAGGCCGGGGTCGGGGTCCTGCGGCCCCGCGTTTCGAGGCCCTGTGTCCCGCGGTTCGGTGTCCCGCGGCTCTTCGTCCCGCGGCTCTGGAGGAGACCGAAGCCCGCGCCGAGTGAGACGAGGCCCATACCGGCGGCGGCCGTGATCCCCTGCACGCCGTCGAGGGCGAAGCCGGCGGCCGCGGCGACGACTGCGTTGAAGAGGAACAGGAACCAGAGCACCGGACGGGAGGAGAGGAACGACTTGATCGGTTCCTTCTTGGCGATGCGGGAGCCGGCCACGAGGGAGAGGGCGATCCCGCCGTAGGTGGCCACGTCCTTCTGCGTGCCGTCGAGTACGGCACCGGAGGCCACGGTGGCGGAGAGGCCGACCAGGAACAGCGACCAGAGCACGATCGAGGAGAGCAGCGACTTCATGAACCTTTTCCTTCGGCGGGGAGTCTGTAGGGGCGTGAGCTTCCGGATTCAACGATCCCGTCGGAAGCTCGCCGCCACGAGTGAGTGCTCTCCCGAACCTGTGGTGTAGCGGGCTACACCATCTATCTGGAGCCTGCTCTCCCCCGCAGCCGCACCAGGCGTGCCTAGCCTGGACGGCATGGGTACGACGGTGCGGCAGGCAGCGCGAGCCACCATCCAATTGGGACGGGCCGCCGTACTGGCGTTCGGCTCGATCATCTTCATCACGGTGCTGCTGTGCACGACGGTCGCCACCCTCGTGGTGGTCGGTGCCGGACTGCTGCCCGAGACGGTGCTCCTGGTGCGCCGCTTCGCCGGTTCCAAGCGGCGCCAGGTCGCCGAGTGGACGGGCCGGGAGATTCCCGAGGCGTACCAGCGCATCGAGGGCCCGCTCCGTCGGCGGATGCGCACGGCGGTCCGAGACCCGGGCACCTTCAACGACCTGCGCTGGATGGTCGCCCACTACGCCTACGGCTTCCTGGGCGTCCTCGCGCTGCCGCTGTGGCCTGCGGGCCTGCTCGTCGACGGCGTACGGCAGGGTGTGCTGGGCCGTTCACCGCTGGTCCTGCCGCTGATCAGCCGTCTCGCGGACCTCGACGCCGCCTGGTCCACCAACCTGCTCAAGCCCTCACCCAAGGCGCTGCTCGCGGAGCGGGTCGAGGAACTGACCGAGACCCGGGCGGGCGCGGTCGCCGCGCACGAGGCCGAACTGCGCCGCATCGAGCGGGACCTGCAGGAGGGTACACAGGCGCGGCTGGTGTCGCTCTCCCTGCGGATCGGTATCGCCAAACGGGCGTACGAACGCGACCCGGACGCCGCCCGCAAACTCCTCGACGACGCCCAGGACCAGGCCGAAGAGGCGCTGACCGAACTGCGTCACGTCGTCCGTGGCATCCACCCGCCGATCCTCACCGACCGTGGTCTCGTCGGGGCGGCGCGGGCGCTCGCGGCGAGCAGCGGGCTCGACGTGACCATGGACGTGGACGGTCTGGAGGACGGGGCGCAGAGCGGGGTCCGGGCCCCCGCGGCGATCGAGGCGGCCGCGTACTTCGTGCTGGCCGAGGCCCTGACGAACGCGGGCAAGCACAGCGCCTCGGAGCGGGCGGCGGTACGGCTCGCCCGTACACCGACGGGGTTGAGCGTGGTCGTCCGTGACGAGGGCCGCGGCGGCGCCGACGAGGCGGCCGGTTCGGGACTGCTCGGCATGCGACGGCGGGTCGCCGCGCTCGACGGGGCCGTGCGACTGACCAGCCCTGTCGGGGGGCCGACGGTGATCGAGGTGGACCTGCCGTACGCGTGGTGACACCTCCGGCGTTTTCGTGCTCCCTGGAGAGGGCGATTTTCCGTCGACTTCAGCTTCCTCAGAATTCTTACCCTCCTCACAGCCCCACCCCATGCCCCTGACGGCTGCCCTTCCTAGCTTTCCGATCATGACGAGAAGCCACAAAGACACATCGGTCACCCGGCGCCGTGCGCTCGCGGTGACGGGCGGCACGGTCGCCGCGGGCGGGCTCGCGGTGGCGGGCTACCAATCGGCGTTCGCCGACGAGACGACCACCGCCGCCGACGCCGTGGCGACCGCCTCGGCGACCTCCACCAGCAGCGGCCAGTGCGTGCTGATGTCCAGCGTCACGGAGGGGCCGTACTACCTCGACGGCGCTCTGGTGCGCAAGGACATCACCGAGGGCAAGGGCGGCGTCCCGCTGACGCTGCGCATCACGGTGCAGGACACCACCGACTCCTGCGGCCCGGTCGCGGGCGCGGCCGTGGAGATCTGGCACTGCGACGCCTGGGGCTACTACTCCGGCTACACCACCGCCAACCCCGGCGGCTCCGCGCCCGCCGAGAGCGAGGACGGCTCGACCGCCGACGACCAGACGTATCTGCGCGGCTATCAGGTCGCCAACGCCAACGGGGTCGTCAAGTTCGAGACGATCTTCCCCGGCTGGTACACGCCCCGCACCACGCACATCCACGTCAAGGTGCACACCGGCGGCGAGAAGGCGGACGGCACCTACGAGGGCGGCAAGGTCAACTTCACCGGCCAGCTCTTCTTCGACGACGACATCGCCGCCGAGGTCCAGGCCCTGGAGCCGTACTCCAAGCACACCGGCAGCTACACCAAGCTCGCCGACGACATGGTGTACGACGGCGGCGGCGCCTCCAGCGGGCTGCTCATCCTGAAGCCGGTCCACAAGAAGGACCCGTCCAAGGGCTTCAAGGGGTCCATCATCCTGGGCATCGACCCCGACGCCGAGAGCACCGGCGCGGGCAGCGGTGGCGGTGGGACGCCCCCGAGCGGTGCGCCGAGCGGCGCTCCGACCGGTACGCCGCCGAGCGGCGCCCCGAGTGACAGTGCCAGTCCGTCCGCCTCGGCGTCCTCGTCCTCTTAGGGCTCGCGGATGAGCAGCCGCGAGGACGAGACGCTGGCGTGGGCCGCCGTGGCCGCGCTGACAGGGCAACTGGAGCTCACCCCCAAGCCCGGCCTGCCCGATCCGCGCGATCTCGGGGCCCGGGCGACCCGTCGGGACCTGTGTTCCCTGCGCTGGTCGGCCAAGGCACTGACGCCCGGCCTCGCGGCCATGGCGGCCGCCGCCCGCCGCACCGGCCGGCCCACGCCCGAACTCCGCACGGAACTGGGCGCGATCGGCCGGTCCACCGAACACTCGGTGACGCTGGCGGGCGGTGGCCACCGCGGGGCGCTGTGGGTCCTGGGCTTCCTGGTCGCGGCGGCGGCCCTGGACCCAGGGGCCAAGGGTGCCGCGGTCGCCGCCACCGCCAAGCGGATCGCGGCGCACCCCGACCGGCGGGCGCCCCGGCGGCCTTCCCGGGGGTCGTCCATGTCCGCGAAGTACGGCGCGGCCGGGGCGCGGGGTGAGGCACGCGCCGGATTCCCGCACGTACGGCGGGCGTTGGACGCGCTCGCCGCCTCGCGCTCCGCCGGTGCGTCCGAGCCGTACGCCCGGCTCGACGCCCTCCTCACCGTCATGTCCACCCTTCAGGACACCGAGTTGCTGTACACGGCGGGCCCGCACGGGCTCCGGCACGTCCAGGCGGGTGCCCGGGGCGTGCTGGAGGCGGGCGGTACGGCGACGGAGGCCGGCCGCGCGGCTCTGGCCGCCTTCGACGACGACCTCCACACGCGCGCGTGGAGCCCCCGTGGCACGGGGGGACTGCTCGCCGGCGCCCTGTTCGTGGACTCGCTTCCGGTGGTGGTCAGTTCACCGGTACGGGTTGCTGCCTGACCCGGTCCTGGTCCTGGCCCTGATTCCGGTCCTGGTCCCGGTCCTGGTCCCGGTCCTGATTCCGGTCCCGGCGGTGGGCGGTCACCTCGCGTGTGGCGGCCCACCGCACCGCCGGGCCCATCCCGTACGAAGCCCCTAGCATCAGTCCCCCCAGCAGCAGCCATCCCGGCGTGCCCCAGCCCACCAGCAGCGCGGTCAGGACCAGCGGACCCGCGGTGCGCGCCACCGTGACGCCCGTGCCGAAGAAGCCCTGGTACTCGCCCATGCGGTCGGCCGGGGCGAGGCCGAAGCCCACCTGCCAGGAGCCTGCGGACTGCTGCATCTCGGCGACGACCTGGAGCACCGCGCCCGCCACCAGGACCCCGACCGCGACCCACGCCGAGACACCGGCCGACAGCGCGAAGACCGCGCAGGACACCAGCATCATGAGTCCGGAACGGCGTATCGCGCGCGTGGCCGGGGCGAGGCCCGTGACACCGCGCGCCATCCGCACCTGGAAGAACATCACCGCACCGGTGTTGAGGACGAACAGCGCGGAGACCAGCCAGGCGGGCGCCTGGGTGCGCTCGGTGATCCACAGCGGGACGCCCAGACTGAGCAGCGGCATCCGCAGCAGCAGCACGGTGTTGAGGAACGTGACGAGCACGTACGGGCGGTCGCGCAGGACACCGGCCCCGTGACCGCGTCGTACGGTCACTCGCGGCACGGACGGCAACCGCAGCAGCACACCCGCGCAGAGCAGGAAGCTCACCGCGTCCAGCGCGAACACCCCGAGATACGCGTGCCGTGTTCCGGCGTGCAGTGCGAGGCCGCCGAGGCCCGCCCCCACCGCCAGGCCGGCGTTGAGGGTCGACTGAAGATGGGCGAGCAGCCCGGTCCGCTCCCCGGCCGGTATCAGCCCGGCGAGCAGCGCCTGCCGGGCCGCCCCGAGCCCCGACTGCGCGGAGGCGTACGCGCAGGCCGCGAGGACGAAGGGCAGGAAGCCGCGGACGACCAGGAAGGACGCCACCGCCGCTCCGGTCGCAAGGGCCAGCAGCACCGCCGTGCCACGCGGCCCGCGCCGGTCGGCGAGCCGCCCCAGCGGTACGCCCACGAGAGAGCCGATCGCCCAGGCGACGGTCAGTCCGAGCCCCACTCGCGCGGGGGCCAGTCCCACGACGTGGGTGAAGTACAGCGCGGAGGTCACGTAATAGGCGCCGTCGCCCACGGAGTTGGTCAGCTGGGCGAGGGCCAGGACGCGTTGCGGCCCCGGGGGCGGGACGAGGCGGCTCGACTGCGCGGATGCTGCCGGATTCGTCATGGCTTCGACGCTACGGGCCCGGTGGACCCGTCAACAGGCCCAATCCTCACACCTTTTTGCGGCCCAATTGACTCCCGCCCGACACCCCCTGGCTCCCGTCCAGCACTCGCCCCAACGCCTCCAGCGCTTCCGGATAGATGCGCTCCCGGGGAGTTCCGTAGCCCACGACCAAGCCCTGAGGGCGCCCCTCGCCGCGCTCGTGCCAGTGCTCGCCGAGATGCCCGACGGCGAGCCCCTCCTCCTCCGCCCGCGCCAATACCTCCGCCTCGTCCGCCACGTCCACCAGCGCGTGCAGCCCGGCAGCGATACCGCGTACGCTCCTGCGCGCCCCAAGCCGGTCGAGCAGCTGGTCCCGGCGCCGCCGGTATCGCAGCCGGCAGGCGCGCACATGACGGTCGTACGCGTGGCTGGTGATCATCTCGGCCAGCGCCAACTGGCCGATGGACTCGGTGTGATGGTCGCTGTGCAGCTTCACGTCGGTCACCGCGTCGACCAGGTGCGGCGGCAGCACCATCCAGCCGAGCCGCAGCGCGGGTCCGAGCGTCTTGGACGCCGTACCCAGGTAGGCGACCTGCCCCGGTGCCATGCCCTGGAGGGCGCCGACGGGTTGCCGGTCGTAGCGGAACTCACCGTCGTAGTCGTCCTCGACGATCAGCCCGCCCCTCGCGCGTGCCCAGTCGGTGAGCGCCCGCCGCCGCTCGGGGTGCAGGGTCACCCCGGTCGGGTACTGATGGGCGGGCGTGACGACGACCGCGTCCGCCTGCGAGGAAGTCAACTCCCCCGCGCAGGCGCCTCGTTCGTCCACCTTCAGCGGCACCACCGTGCCCCCGCCCCGCCGCACCACGTCCCGGTGGAACGGGAGCCCGGGGTCCTCCATCGCCACCACCCCGCCGTCCAGCACACGCGTGAGGAGCGCGAGCCCCTGCACGTACCCCGAGGTGATCACGATCCGCTCGGGCGGCGCGATCACGCCCCGGGCCCGTCCCAGGTAGCCCGAGAGCGCCGTCCGCAGTTCGATCCGGCCGCGCGGGTCCCCGTAGTCGTACGCCAGGGAGGGCGCCGTCGCGATCGCGCGGCGCAGTGCCCGCAGCCACGCCGCGGCCGGGAACGTACCGACGTCCGGGCTGCCGGGCCGCAGATCGAAACGGGGCGCACGCGCGCGGGGAGCCCCGACGGCCTCCGACACGGCGTCCGCGGGAAGCACCGCGACCTCGGTGCCCGACCCCTGCCGGGCCGTCAGGTACCCCTCGGCGACCAGTTGGTCGTACGCCCCCTTGGCCGTTCCGCGCGAGATGCCGAGTTCGGCCGCGAGCCGCCGGGTCGGGGGCAATCGTGTGCCCGGAGCGAGCCGTCCGTCGCGCACCGCGTCCCGCAGAGCCCGTTCGAGCCCGGTCCTGCGCCCCGCGGCCACGTCCGGCTCCAGATGCAGATCCACCCCGACACCGGACCAGAAGTCGTCGCCCACTAATCCCCCCCCGTGAGTTTCCCGCGCCCAAAGGGGCGCGGGGAACTGCGCGACCAGCCAAGACCTACCCGCAGACGAATGGCCGGGCACTTCTCGTACCCGGCCATCAGCCCTACGTCAGCCCACGTCAGCCCTTCAGGGCCGCCATCCACGTCTCGACCTCGTCGGAGCGGCGCGGCAGCCCCGCCGACAGGTTCCGGTTGCCGTCCTCGGTCACCAGGATGTCGTCCTCGATGCGCACGCCGATGCCCCGGTACTCCTCGGGGACGGTCAGGTCGTCCGCCTGGAAGTACAGGCCCGGCTCGACGGTCAGGCACATGCCCGGCTCCAGCGTGCTGTCCACGTACGTCTCGGTCCGTGCGGCGGCGCAGTCGTGGACGTCCATGCCGAGCATGTGGCCGGTGCCGTGCAGGGTCCAGCGGCGCTGCAGACCCAGCTCCAGGACACGCTCGACCGGACCCTCGACCAGACCCCACTCGACGAGCTTCTCGGCCAGCACGTGCTGCGCGGCGTCGTGGAAGTCGCGGTACTTGGCACCGGGCTGCACGGCCGCGATACCGGCCTCCTGGGCCTCGTACACGGCGTCGTAGATCTTCTTCTGGATCTCGCTGTAGCGGCCGTTGACCGGCAGCGTGCGCGTGACGTCGGCGGTGTAGAGCGTGTGCGTCTCCACGCCCGCGTCGAGCAGCAGCAGGTCTCCGGAGCGCACGGGCCCGTCGTTGCGCACCCAGTGCAGCGTGCAGGCGTGCGGGCCGGCGGCGCAGATCGAGCCGTAGCCGATGTCGTTGCCCTCGACCCGGGCGCGCAGGAAGAAGGTGCCCTCGATGTAGCGCTCGCTGGTCGCCTCGGCCTTGTCCAGGACCTTCACGACGTCCTCGAAGCCGCGCACCGTCGAGTCGACGGCCTTCTGCAGCTCGCCGGCCTCGAAGTCGTCCTTGATCAGCCGCGCCTCGGAGAGGAAGACCCGCAGCTCCTCGTCGCGCTCGGCGGTGACCTTGTCGGTCAGGGCCGCCTCGATGCCGGCGTCGTAGCCGCGCACGACCCGGACCGGTCCGGTGGCCTCGCGCAGCTTGTCGGCCAGCTCGCGCACGTCGGAGGCGGGGATGCCGTACAGCTGTTCGGCCTCGGTGAGGGAGTGGCGGCGGCCGACCCACAGCTCGCCCTGCCCGGACAGCCAGAACTCGCCGTTCTCGCGGTCGGAGCGCGGCAGCAGGTAGATCGTCGCCTTGTGCCCGTCGGTGGTGGGCTCCAGGACCAGGACGCCGTCCTCGGTCAGGTTGCCGGTGAGGTACGCGTACTCGACCGAGGCGCGGAAGGGGTAGTCCGTGTCGTTCGAGCGGGTCTTCAGGTTGCCCGCCGGGATCACCAGGCGCTCGCCCGGGAAGCGCGCGGAGAGCGCGGCGCGGCGGGCGGCGGTGCACTCGGCCTGCGCGATCGGCGTGAGGCCGCGCAGCTCGGTGTCGGCCCATCCGGACTTCATGTTCTCGGCGAGCTCGTCGGACACGCCCGGGTACAGGCCGTTCTTGCGCTGCTTGATCGGCTCTTCTTCGCCCGCTTCGTCAGCGGCATCGTCGAGCACGGCTTCCGGGGTCTCCGGGTTGAGCGCCTCCGACACGGTCTGCCTCCTAGATACGACTCTGGACCTTTCCCCCCAGCTCTCCGCTGTGCCGGAGCAGGGGGACACCCATCATCGTACGGTCGTACAGAGGTGGGCCCAGGGCCGGAAGTCCTGTTACGCGCAGAGCTCAGCGCGCGCGGCCCGAGGGCCTCACTCGAAGCGAGCCGCCAGCAGTACGACGTCCTCCGCGCTGTCCGCCTCGTCCAGCCCGTCCGGCAGCACGGACCGCAGAACATGGTCGGCGAGCGCGCCGGGGTCCGCACGCAGTGTCCTGGGGACGCTGGCGGCCGCCGCGTGCAGCCGGGCGAAGGCGCGGTCCATGGGGTCGCCGGTGCGGTGCAGCAGACCGTCGGTGTAGAGCAGCACAGTCTCGCCGGGCTCGGCCGTCAGTTCGACGCTGGGCGCCTCCCAGCAGGCGAGCATGCCCAGGGGCGCGGACAGGGAGGTCTCCACGAACTCGGTGCGCCGCGCGCCGATCACCAGCGGCGGGCTGTGTCCGGCACCGGCGAGCGTGACCTTGCGCAGGGCGGGCTCGCAGTACGCGAAGAGGGCGGTCGCGGAACGGGCGGGCTCGGTCAGGCGCAGCAGCAGCTCGAGGTCGGACAGGACGGCGACGGGGTCCTCGCCCTCCATCACGGCGTACGCCCGCAGGGAGGCCCTCAGTCGGCCCATGGCGGCGACCGCGCTGGGCCCGGCCCCGGTGACGGAGCCGACCGCGAGGCCGAGCGCGGCGTCGGGCAGCGTCAGCGCGTCGTACCAGTCGCCGCCGCCGCGCGGGCCCGTGCGGTGCCGGGCGGCGAGCTGGACACCGGAGACCCGGGGCAGCCGCGGCGGAAGCAGCTCCCGGGAGATCGTCTTCATGCACGCGCGTGTGCGGTCCAGTTCCAGCAGCCGCGCCAGGTGCTCGGTCGCGTAGCGGGCGTAGAGGCCGACGAGGTGGCGCTGGCGCTCCACCGGTTCGGCGGGTTCGTCGTAGAGCCATACGGCGGCGCCCAGCCGGCCCGCCGCCTTGGTGGACAGGGGCAGCGCGTAGCTCGCGGCGTAGCCGAGCCGGGCGGCCACCTCGCGGTGGCGGGGGTCGAGTCCGTCCTCGGAGAGGAGGTCGGGCTGGGAGATCTCGGCCTCGCCGCCGGGCAGTCCGTCCAGGATCCTGCCGTACGACATGGCGCTGCGCGGGACGGTCTCGATGTGGCCGAGGTCGGCGCGGGCGAGGCCCAGGCCGATGGTGGTGTCCGGGCCGAGTCCGTCGCCCGGTTCCATGACGACGAGACCGCGTCGGGCGCCCACGAGGGCGGCTCCGGCGCGCAGCAGCTCCTGCAGCGCGTCGCTCAGTGTCGCGGTGCGCACCAGGCGCTCGGTGAGTTCGTGGAGGGTGGTGAGGTCGGACACCCAGCCGGCGAGCCGATCTTGGAGAACGGCTCCGGGGCCGGTGGACGAGGTGGCCGAAGCAGAGCCCGTCGCGGAACCCGTGACGGACGTCGTCGGCGCGACAGTGTGTGCGGGCGCGGGAACTGTTGAATCGATTCCGGCCACTTTCGGAACGTGAGGGGCGTTCATGGCGTCCGGCTTTCCGACCGGTGCGTATTGCTCAATAGCATCGCAAACCCCTATGTCGTTCTGCGCCGCTAGCAGTGTCTCCACATGTACACGCACTCGTGAGGGGATGTCCAGCATTGTCCTGCTGGGATTCCTGGTGTCCATGAGACCGTCGGTAACCCTTGCGGGAAAGCAAAGTTGGCTTAAAACTGACTCGGGTAACGGGTTATTGAGGTCGACTGGCCTCGTTCGACGGAGCGTCACAGCGGTCGTGATGGGTACGTACTCGGTGAAGGCCAGGGGTGGTTGGGATCCGCCCGGAACCTGGCGACGGACCCGGGCGTCTTAACCACCGACGACCGTGCCCCATCCTCCCGTGGCGGAGGCGGCAAGAAACAGCGGGACGGCAAAACGCCAGGCGCCGCCACCCCACGCCATGCCCATGCTTTAGACAGACGCAGTATGGACGCGGACGCAGCCAATGCTCGGCCCAGATGGGTTCCCCTTGCCTCGCGCAAGGGTGTGATGCGCCAGCAGGTACGCACAGTGAAGTGATCGACACATGGTGTGATGTGATCCACGGTGTTGCCAGGCGTGCAACGGAAAGGAACGAGCGCTCATGCGCGAGATCCTCGGAAGGCGACGCAGGCTCCTGTCCAGGCGAAACAACGGGAGGCCTGAGATGCTCAGCGCGGCCCTGACCTTCGCGACCGATTGGCAGTGGCCCGTACTCCCGGGTGTGGCACCGGACCCGCAGGGGCGTGCCCGCTGCGGGTGCCCGGACCCCGAGTGCACGGTGCCCGGTGCTCACCCCTTCGACCCCGGCCTCCTCGCGGCCACCACCGACGAGCGCATGGTGCGCTGGTGGTGGACCAACCGGCCGTCCGCACCCATCGTGCTGGCCACCGGAGGCAGGGCTCCCTGCGCGGTGAGCCTGCCCGCCCTCGCGGCGGCCCGCGCACTCGACGCGCTCGACCGCACGGGCATGCGCCTCGGCCCGGTCGTCGCGGCGCCCACGCGCTGGGCGATCCTCGTCGCGCCCTACTCCATGGAGCAGCTCGGCGAGCTCCTCTACGCCAAGGACTTCGTGCCGGGGTCCCTGCGCTTCCACGGCGAGGGCGGCTACATCGCGCTGCCCCCGTCCGAGACCGGTCAGGGCCAGATCCGCTGGGAGCGCGCACCCCTGCCCGGATCGGCCGCGCCCTGGGTGCCCGATGTGGAGGCCGTGGTGGACGCGGTGGTGGAGGCGCTCACTCGTACGGGTGTGAGCGCGCCCGAGTTGTAGGGGTGCCCGGCGCGCGGTGAGCCGCGCGCCCACCCGCGCTCGTTATGTTCCGCACTATGCAGCGTCATTCCGGGGGACACAGAGCCCCATCGTCTCTACGTGCCGGGCCGGACTCCCAAAGGGTTCGCCTGGTGGCGCTGGCGGGCCTCGTGGTGTTCACGGTCGCCCTGCCACTGACCGTGGCCTCCGCGGGACCCGTCGGTGACGGGAGTTCCGAGGCCGTACGCGCGTCCCGGAGGATCGACGACAAGGGAACGGCCGCCCCCGCCGCGCCCCGTTCCGCTTCCGCGACCCCTCCCGCTTCCGCGCCCGTGCCCCGGCTTCTGGGCCTCGGCCGGGCCACCGCCGCCCGCTGCGGCCCCGAACTCTCCTCCCCCGACGGCGTCGAGGCGCAGACCTGTGTCATGACCCAGGGGGAGGACACCTGGGCGCGCACCTACTACCGCAACGCGACCGGTGACGAGCTGAGCTCCGCACTGAGCCTCATGGGCCCCGGTGGCCGCACCGTGGAGATGAACTGCGTGGTGGGCGCCGAGGACGACCCGGGGGTGTGCGAGACGCCCAGAGGGCGTACGGCGGGGGGTGTGGGGGCGTACACGGCGGTCGCGGAGTTCGCGAGGAGCGTCGGGAGCGGGCCGATGCTGCTGCGGTCGGGAAGCGAGGCGGAGAGCGCCTCGGGGAGCGATTCCGAGAGCACCTGGGGAAGCGGACCGGAGAGCGGTCCGTAGAGCCCCTCGGGGAGCAACTCGCCCCCGTAGCAAGGCGGTTGACGCCGCAGGGAGATCCGTACATGGAAAGACCCGGTTGCTGGCGACGGGGGATGCACCAGCAACCGGGCTACTCGAACGGTAACAAGAGATCGGCGGTTCGCAAATTCGATCTCGGCTATTCGGACACGGATTTACCTGTCGCCGCCGGGAGTTGTGACAGGAGTCACCTGTTCCGCGAAGCACCGACCAGCTGACCGGTCGGTCAGTGTCCCCGCTGTGTGTCAGCTGAGCGTGACCTGTCGGTTCGTGAGGCCGCCCCGTGCCCGCCGCTCGTCCACGGTGAGCGGTGCGTCTGAGGCCAGGGCGGTCGCGAGGCGCTCGGCGAACTCGGCCGCCGGCTTTTCCACATCGTCGGCCGTGACGCCCGTCGGCAGGTCCCAGACCGGCACCGTGAGCCCGTGCGCACGGAAGGAACCGACCAGCCGGGTGCCCTCGCCGAGGCTCGAGCGACCGGCCGCGTGCAGCCGGGCGAGCGCGTCCAGAAGCTGCTCCTCGGGGTACGGCATCACCCAGCGCAGGTGGTTCTTGTCGGGGGTCTCGCACCAGTACGCCGCGTCCACGCCGGAGAGCTTCACGGTCGGGATCGCCGCCGCGTTGGCCCGCTCCAGGGAGGCGGTGACCTCCGGCGTCGAGTGCTCCGCGTCCGGGACCCAGAACTCGAAGCCCGAGTGCACAACTGGCTCGAACGTGCCTTCGGGGTCGAGCAGTTCCTGCAGTCGCGGGCCGTCGGCCGGGGCGCGGCGGCCCTGGATCGGGGTGCCGGGCTGCGCCGTGAGCGCGCGCTGGAGGGTGTCGGCGAGGTCGCGGCTGATGTCGCCGGACGCCGTGTCGTTCTGCAGGCCGATCAGGACCGAGCCGTCGTCGCGGCGCAGCGCGGGCCAGGCCATCGGCAGGACGGTGGCGAGCGTCACCGAGGGAACTCCCTCGGGCAGGCTCTCCTTGAGCTTCAGCTCGACCGTTGCGGCGGGTACCAGCTCGCGCAGCGCGACCCAGTCGCCCTCGCTCGGCAGGCCCTCGAAGGGGCGCTGGACCAGCTCCGTCACCGCGTGTGCGGCCGCCCGGCCGTGGCAGGCCTTGTAGCGGCGGCCGCTGCCGCAGGGGCAGGGCTCGCGAGCGCCGACTACCGGGATCTCCCCGTCCTTGAGCTGAGGCTGCTTGGCCTTCGTCTGGGGTCGCTTCTTGGCCATCGTGGGTGTCTCCCGATCACGGCTCGTCTCGTACTGGCGCGAGCCTAGCCGCTCGTACGTCGGCCGACGGGACCCTGTGGACAACGCACCGAGTCGTCCCGGAACAGAGTCCTCCGTCCGGGGTTTCCTCCCCCGTCCCGTCGGGGGTTTCCTCCCCGTCCCGTCCTGGTGTGCGCGGTGGTCGGTCCGTCCGGCGGGTGCGGTGCGTGTGGTGGGTGTTCGGTTCGTGCGCCGTCGTCAGTCCAAGTCGTCGAAGACGTCCGCGAAGTCCAGCCCGGGCAGCCCCGTCACGCCCGGTGACGCGACGCGCGTAGCGAAGTCGTCCCGCCGGCGCGCGGCGGCCGTGTCCGTCACGTCGTCCTGGACGACGACCCACACGGTGACCTCTCCCCGGGTGTCGTCCCGTACGCCCCAGTCCTTGGCCAGCGCCGTGATGATGTTCAGCCCACGGCCGCCGTGCGCGGTGACCGAGGGCGTGGCGGGAACCGGGCGGGTCGGACCACCGCCGTCCGTCACCTCGACGGTGAGCCTCCCGGACGCGTCGACGCGCCAAGCGGCCCGGACGTCGCCGTCCCCGGCCAGGGCGTCGCCGAGGGGCCTGCCGTGCCGGCACGCATTGCTCAAAAGTTCGGAAAGGATCAGTACGGCGTCGTCGATGACCGATTCCGTCACTCCACCGGTGCGCAGCTGGTCGCGCATCCGATGTCTTGCTCTCCCCACGCCCGCAGGGCCATGGGGAACGGCCATGCTCGACGACGTGGGCACCTCCTGTGCCACCACCAACGCCACCCCCGAGACCTCCTTTGCCCCACGCCACGGAGTGGATGCCCCTTTGGACTGGGCCGGAAACCGGCCAATCCACGTCTGCTGACGCACTCGTAACGATCGAATACGGAACGAACGCGCCGGTGCACTCCCTGTAATCATGTGGCTGGATTTCGGCGGTGATTGACGCGGTCGGACGGCCGTTGCCGGCGCTTCGAGCGGTGGTTTCCGGACGGCGAGCCGCGAGGTCAGCGGCCGAGTTGGTGCAGCACCGCGCGCGGGCGGTTGGTGATGATGGCGTCGATGCCCAGTTCAACGCAGAGATCGACGTCCTCGGGTTCGTTCACCGTCCAGACGTGGACCTGATGACCGGCTCTTTTCAGCCGTTCGATGTATCCGGGGTGACTGCGTACGATCCGCATCGAGGGGCCCGCGATCCGGACACCGGCCGGCAGCCGTCCGTCGCGCAGTCGGGGCGAGATGAACTGCAGCAGATAGACCGTCGGTAGCGCCGGGGACGCGGACCGGACGCGGTGCAGGGAGCGCGCCGAGAAGCTCATGACGCGCACCGGCGACGCGGCGGCGCTCGCCGGCGCGTCCAGGCCGAAGCGCTTCAGGAGGAGCAGTAGCCGGTCTTCGACCTGGCCCGCCCAGCGCGTGGGGTGCTTGGTCTCGATGGCCAGCTCCACACGGCGGCCCGCGTCGGCGACGAGTTCGAGCAGCCGCTCCAGGGTGAGGACGGAGGTGTCCTCCGGGTCCCCGGGGCCGTACTCCCAGTCGGGGGACTCGTCGCGGTTCTTCCAGGAGCCGAAGTCCAGGGCGGCGAGCTCGGCGAGCTCCAGGGCGGAGACGGCTCCGCGGCCGTTGGACGTACGGTTGACGCGGCGGTCGTGCACGCAGACGAGATGTCCGTCCGCGGTCAGCCGTACATCGCACTCAAGGGCGTCCGCACCGTCCTCGATCGCCTTCTTGTACGCGGCCAGGGTGTGCTCGGGAGCCTCTTCGGAGGCCCCGCGGTGGGCGACGACCTGAATCGGGTGCTGTCGTGCGTGGGTCACCGCGTCATGGTGCCACCGTCGCGGGGTCGACGTGGGGGCCGAGACACCAGGAATGTTTCTTTTAGTATAAAAAGCCCGATATAAAGGATGGTCCTGGACCCACAGCCACCGCTTATGGTGCTCTGACGTCCCGTGGGAAAAGCTGACGGCGTACAAAAAGCACATGCACACCAGCACAGCTGCATCGCGCCGGACCGTCTGACAAGCGTGAGTGAGCGTGACCGAGTGCGACCGAGAACAACAGCCGTGGACCGAGGAGAAGAGCTGTGAGCACCGAGAACGAGGGCACTGCAGTACCCCCGGCCCCGTCCGCACCTCCTGTGCCGGTGGAAACTCCCGCTGCTTCCGCGCAGAGCGCTGCGCCCGAAGGGGGCGCGCCGACCGCCCAGATCCCGACGGTGCCTCCGAGCGCCCCCGGCGCACCGGAGCAGACACCGGCGTACGCGTCGTTCGGCGCCGGGGCTCCCGGGGCGCAGGGGCACGACTCCGGGGCGCCCGGAGCGCCGCTCTCCGCCGCCGAGGCGGGCTGGCCGCCCCCGCCGCCCGCCGTTCCGTCGTACGCGGACGGTGGCGGCTCGGGAGCGGGCGGCTGGGGCTCCTCCTACGGGCAGCCCACGCCGAAGCCCAAGAACGGGCGCGGCGGCCTGGTCGCGGCGATCCTGGTGGCCGCGCTGGTCGCGGGCGGCGTCGGCGGCGGCATCGGCTACTCGCTGGCCAAGAACAACGACAGCTCCACCGACTCGACGACGGTCTCCGCGCCGAGCGGCAGCGGTGACGTGAAGCGGGCCTCGGGCACGGTCGCGAACGTGGCCGCCAGGGCGCTGCCGAGCACCGTCACCATCGAGGCCGAGAGCAGCAGCGGCTCGGGCGGCACCGGCACCGGGTTCGTCTTCGACACCCAGGGTCACATCCTCACCAACAACCACGTCGTGGCGGACGCGGTCGACGGCGGCAAGCTCACCGCGACCTTCCCCAACGGCAAGAAGTACGACGCCGAGGTCGTCGGCCACGCGCAGGGCTACGACGTCGCGGTCATCAAGCTCAAGAACGCGCCGTCGGACCTGAAGCCGCTCACCCTGGGTGACTCCGACTCGGTGGCGGTCGGCGACTCCACGATCGCGATCGGCGCGCCCTTCGGCCTCTCGAACACGGTGACCACGGGCATCATCAGCGCCAAGAACCGCCCCGTGGCCTCCAGCGACGGCAGTGCCAGCAGCAAGGCCTCCTACATGAGCGCCCTGCAGACGGACGCCTCGATCAACCCGGGCAACTCCGGTGGCCCTCTCCTGGACGCCCAGGGCGCGGTCATCGGCATCAACTCGGCGATCCAGTCCTCGAGCAGCGGCGGTCTGGGCGGCACCAGCCAGTCCGGCTCCATCGGCCTCGGCTTCGCCATCCCGGTCAACCAGGCGAAGCACGTCGCCCAGCAGCTGATCAAGACCGGCAAGCCGGTCTACCCGGTGATCGGCGCCTCGGTCTCCCTCGAGGACGGCACCGGCGGCGCGAAGATCACCGAGCAGGGCGCGAGCGGCTCCGCGGCGGTCACCTCCGGCGGCCCCGCCGACAAGGCCGGTCTCAAGCCCGGCGACGTCATCACCAAGCTCGACGACCAGGTGATCGACAGCGGCCCGACCCTCATCGGCGAGATCTGGACGCACCAGCCCGGCGACGTCGTCAAGCTCACCTACACGCGTGACGGAAAGGCCCACACCGCCGAGGTCACCCTCGGACAGCGCGACGGCGACAGCTGACCGGTTAGTCTTGTCCCCGCGCCACCGACGATCGCCGGTGGCGCGGGGTGGGTTGCCCGAGCGGCCTAAGGGAACGGTCTTGAAAAACGTGAGGACGCGAAAGCGCCTCCGTGGGCTCGGATCGCACCGCTACCGCAGGTCATAGACGTGCTGGTCAGATGGGGTGTCACTCAGTGAGTGGCACCCCATCTGCATGGCGCCTGTCTCACCTTGATTTGGCCCTGTCGCGTTGTGCATCAGTGCGTGTGGACCAGGCGTGGACCAAGAACGGGCGGACCAGGTACGCGAATCTGCTGGTCAGCGGCCCTGCCTGATCCGAGGCGTGGACCGTCCCAGGGGCGCCGGGACCCGCGAGTCATCACCCGGACGGCATCGTGGCCCGGACCTGCCCACCGTCCTGGTAACCGTGAGATGCAAGGGAACCAAGAACGCGATGACGAACAGGCCGAAGAGGGTGATGGGCAGCAGCCCGACGGGGCGCAACAGCCTTGTGGGATCGTCCTGTACCCACTGCCAGTTGCCGATCCAGTTCGCGCAGACGTCCAGCACCGTCACGCCGCCGGCCAGCCAGATGCCGTTCCTCCGCAGGAGTCCCACCAACACGGCGGTCAGCGGATCGAGGACCACCAAGCTCATGAAGAACACCTGCAAGGGAAGCGGAAACGACGCATAAGCGTGCAGCCCACGACGGGCCAAGTCGAGGAAGTGAGCGCAGGTGCCTTCAAGGAAGCCCGTGATGTACGCCGCGAGAACCCATCTCGCCCAGACCGGCTGTCCGCCCCATCGTTCCCGCAGCCAAAACCCCACCAGGTCACCTTAGACGGAGCCCAGTTCCTTGGCGGAGGAGACCGGGCCCCCGACAGCGCAAAGGCGCCACCCCCACCTCGGCGTAGGTGAGGGTGGCGCCTGTGGTTGGACGGGCCGTACGGCCTATTCGCCGTCGGCAGCCTCCAAGGCCCGTTCAATCTGCTGGTTCGCCCGCTGCTGGTTACGGTGAATCGCCTTGGCGTAGAAGCGGAACAGGACCGCGATGCTGTGGCCTGCTCGGCGTGCGACTTCGGCCGGGGAGACGCCGGACTCAAGCCAGAGCGAGACACCCGCGTGGCGCAGGGAGTACGGCACGTCAGCCAGCGGTGAGGCTGCCTCGGACTCCGTCAGCGCTGCGAGCCGGGCGGCCTTCCACGCCTCCCCGTACTCCTTGGACAGGAGGTGGCCACCCTGCGCGGCACGAAACAGCCGGCCATCCTCGGCGGTGCCGAACTCCTTGACGTGCTGGCGGACCAGGCGCACGAGAACCGGCGGAATCGGCACCGGCCGGGTCGCCTTACGGGCCCGCTTCTTCAGGCCGCGCGTATCGAACGACTCGCCTGTGTCGGTCCATCCGGAGCCGACTCGGGCCATGCTCGTGGAGAGCAGGACTTCACCCCAGCCTTCTTCGGGAAGGGTGAAGTCATCCGCACAGAGACTGGCCGCCTCGCCAGGGCGATTGGCCGCGTAGTAGAGGCAGCCGAAGAACGCCGTCAGGTGCCGTCCGCGTTCGCCCTGCTCACCGACAGCGTCTATCAGCGCCTTCGCCAGCTTGGGGCCGGGGACGAACCGGAAGTTGATCTCGTCGTCGGTTTCGGGCGCGCTCCAGTCGACCTTGTCGAGGGGCAGGGCCGTCAGCAACTCCCGCTCCACCGCGTACCGGAGACAGTTGCTGAAGACCGTCCGCTTGCGGTTCACCGTGTTCTCGGCAGCGGCCGTGCCATCCTGCTTTAGCTTCAGCGCGTCGAGCGCCGTCCGCACCACCGAGGGCGTGTTGAGGTCGGTAATGTCCACGGACTTCCGGCCGATCCAGTCCAACGCGGCCACGATGTCGGCAGGCGGCTCTTCGACGTCGAGACGCGGCCTCAGCGTTCCGTCATCGCCGAGGACGAACCGGTAGACCCACGCGTAGAGCGCGATCCGGAGCACCTTCGGAACCGGAGCCCCGCGGTTGTCCTTGACCAGCTTCGGCGTGATGGTGGCGAGCGTGTCAGCGATGCTCGCGCGGTGCTTGGCCGAGGCGCCGGGCCACTTCATCTCGGCGTACGCGCGGGTGTGGGCGTACCAGGTGGAGGAGTTGAGCGCCTGGACTTCGGAGGCGGGCAGGCCGGTTTCCGTGTCGAACTGCTCGCGGTTGCGCAGGGCGGTCAGCAGCTCGGAGCGTCGACCGTCGGCCTGGGCCTTGATCTTGTAGCTCTTGGAGAAGGGGCGGGGGCCGACGCGCCACCGGAGCTGATAGGCCGCCGCGCGGTTGGGCCGCTTGCGGATGCCCCAGATCTGAACGTCGTAGGTCAGCACGCTTCCTGCACCTCGCAGGCGTCGAACCAGGCGTCGAGGTCGACCCGGCGTATGCGGATCTGGCCGTTGGGCAGCTTCAGGTGCCTGGGCGCCTGCCCCCGAGCGCGCATCCGGTAGAAGGCGGCGCGGGACACCCCGATCTCATCCAGCGCTTCGACCAGCTTCAGCGTCTGCTTGTCGGCCTTGGTTGGAGTGGTCACAGCCAGGGTTCTCCTTCGGACTTCGTGCGTTGGACGTGGGCCAGGTCGTGGCGAACCTGGGCGGCGAGAAGTTCTTCGCCGGGGCGGTAGCCGCTGCTCAGGTAGGTCCATGAGGAGTCGGTGACGAGAGTGGTGTTCTCGTCGTCGACGGGGAGGCCGGCCAGGGCGCGAGCGCGGTCGGCTTGTGCGGAGCGCCAGGCACGGCGTACGTCGCGGAGTGCGCCGAGGGTGGTGGAGTAGGCGCGGGACTTGCTGGAGAAGTGGCCTCGGAAGCCGAGCATGTGGGCCCACTTCCAGAGCTTGAGGTCGGCGAACTCCGGAAGGTGGCCGAGCGCCCAAGCGGTACGGATCATCTGGCGGGCGTGCTGCTGTACCGGGAGGTCGGTGAGGGGTTCGGCTTGGCCGGAGCCCTCGCAGTCGTCGCACAGGTCGCGGAAGCCGTCGGGGCCGCGTACGTAGCCGCGCCCGGAGCAGGGACGGCATACGAGGGTGCGGTCCACGGTGCCCGCGCCCTCGGCGTTCTTGGTGGCGTACTTGGCGACGTATCCGGCGACCTTGGCGTCCGTGAGTTCGCCGTCCCCCAAGGCGGAGATCTGATCCACCTTGAAACGGTCGCCCCACCGGATGACGCGTTCGCCGACCGCGTCCGACTCGATGGTGAGCCGGGCACGGTCGACCGCCAGGCCGACGGCGACGCTAAGGGCGTCGAAGGTGGCCCAGGCTGGGGGCGAGGCGGTGTGGCCGTCGGGACCGTCGAAGCGGACGACCGCGTGGAAGTGGACCAGGCCGCGTTGCTGGTACTCGGCGACCTTGGCGAAGGAGACGCGGAGGGCCGCGTTGAGTGCCTTCTGCGTCATGCCGAGGTGCTCGGCGAGGGCGCGGCGGAGATAGGTCGTGAAGCGTGCCCAGAGGGCCCCGGCATGAGCGTTCCACAGCACGGCGCCGGTGTAGTCGTAGCTTGCCGGGTGCAGCGGGGTGCCGAGTTCGGGGGCGTCCTGGGGGTGGCTCTCGCCGCATGCGCAGGGGCGGGGCTTGCCCGCGTTGGTCGTGGGGCGGTTGTGGACGGGGCCGAAGGACGGGGCGGTGAGGGTGACGAAGGCACGGGGGTGGTCGCGGACGGCTTCGGCGACGTTCTTGCCGCCGGACAGTCCGGCCTTGATGAGGTGGTACGTGTCGGCGGCGTAGAGACGGGAGCAGGCGGGGCAGCGGGAGGCGCGGCGGTTGCCGCAGGTGGTGAGCAGGCGTCCGGAGGGTTCGTCCTCGGAGCGGTAGGAGCGGACCACTTGCTTGGTTGCCTGGTCGGTCGTGACCGTCCAGCCGTGCAGGTTGACGGGGCTTGAGCAGCCGCGCAGGTTGCGGATCTGCTCGGTCACGCGGTCGAAGTCGTCGGTCTTGGCCAGTTCGACCAGGTCCCGCAGGCCGGGGCTGATCACGTGGCGCAGGTCAAGGGAGCGGCGCATGAGTGGCGGGGTGTCCCTTCTGGCGCGAGGGTGGGCCCGCGGGCAGCAGCGATTCAGTGCGCTCGGGCTGCTGCCCGCAGGCATGGCTGATCGGGCCCAGGGGCGGGCGAGGGTGTGAGGTGCCGGGGAGGGCGGCGGAAGGGGGCGGCCCTACAGGGCGGCGTGAAGTGCGGTGGCCATGGGCAGGCCGATGCCGAGTCGCAGCTTGAGCTGGGCCGCCGTGATGGGTTCGCCGTGCTCGGTGTGGTGGGACGTGGCGATGGAGCGGGCTTCGGTCAGTAGCGGCTCAGGCACCTTCAGCGCAGGCGAGGAGGGAGCCGGGGCGATGTGAGGAGTGACCGGGGTCGGGGCCGGAACGGTGAGCGGCACCGCAGGGAGGGCTGTGTCAGAGGCTGTCTCAGGCTCCGACTCGATCTCGTCCGGCGAGGGCGCCGCTTCTGCGGGGCGCGCAACGGTGTGGAAGGCGCGCAGGAGCTGAGGGCCGACCGCGCCCCAGCCGAGGAGGAGCAGTGGGGCCACCGCGTCAACGGCGGCGCGACCGTAGTGTCCGGCGACGATGGGTTCGGCGACGTTGAGGGCCAGGGTCAGCAAGCCGGAGAAGTGCATCAGACGGGTCGCAGCCGTCATCTGTTCGCCGGGCAGGCCGCGCAGTGAGAGATAGCGCAGAGCGACCAGGAGACCGACCACGGACAGGTCCACCATCGGAGCGATGAGCGGTGCGATCGGGCCGGGGACGCCCAGACGCAGAGCGAGGGACCAGACGTTGCCGAAGGAGAAGACGAACGCCAGCGCGGCAATGACGATCATGACGGCAGTGATGGTGCGCTGAGTGATCCGGTCCTCTGTCATGGGTGTTCACCTCACTTTCTTCGCTTGGCGTCGTGAACGTGCAGGGCGGTCGGTCAGGCCGCTTCGGCGTCGGCCTTGATCAGGTCCAGGTCTCCCACGGGAGAGCCGAGGACGGATTCGAGGAGGGCGTAGGGGTCGGCGGTGAGGTGTGCGGTCTGCTCGGCGACGCGGGCCGCGTCCACGTCCGGCACGTACGGCGTGCGGATGCGGGTGAAGCCGGGTTGGGACTGGTGGTTCATGGATGCGACGCCGACATAGGTGGGGTCCTGGAGGTTGATCGGGTTGGCGTCCGGCCATTCCCGGATCTCCTCGCCGAGCGCGGCCACGGCGGCTTCGGCGGTCTTCTGCGCGAAGCTCAGGCCCACCGGGCACACGTCGCGGATGAACGTCGGGATCGCGTCGCCGGTGGACTTCTGGGTGGTGAGGATGACGAGCAGGCCAACGGAACGGCCCTTCTTCACCAGGTCCTCGACGAGCCGGGCATTCTCCGCAGCCAACGCGGCGAGCTTCTTGGTCTTCGGGTCGCTCCCCTTGTGGTCGCGGAAGTAGGTGTGGGCTTCGTCGACGATCAGCACGACGAGCGGCCAGCGGTCGGACGGGCCGATGTCCCACATGGACTTCACTCCGAGCACCGTGCGCACCGACGCGGACCGAGCACGCCGCAGCTCCACCAACCGACGGAACAGCCTGTTGGCCTCTTCCAGGTCATCGCCCACGAAGGCGAACATGCGCTGGACCCAGTCGGCATAGTCGCCTTCGTACGCAGCCGACACCTTGCCGTCCGCGCAGGCGAACTGCACCGCACGCGAGGGCGCCCAGTCCGAGAGAAGCCGGTTGACCAGGCTGGTCTTACCGAAGCCGGGAAGACCGGCCACGGTCACGCCGGGCACCTGTGTGAGGTTCACCGACACAGGCTGTGCGTACTCGTCCAGGCCCAGATCCCACCGGGCTGTCTCGTCCGGTACTTCACCTGTGGGGTGGTGCTCGGTGGGGAACTTCAGCGGATCGAGTCGCACACCCCGGATGACTACCTGCCCAGGCTTGTCCTGGGTGACTGCGACCCGCGTGCAGCGCCACGCGTCCGCGAGGTGCGGGGCCGCCCTCTGGAATTGTTCGAGCCCCACGCCGGGCAGGCAGTTCGCCCGCGCGATCACTCCGTACGCGTCGTGCTTCACCCTCAAAGCGGGTATGAGGACGCGCGGCTTGATGGGCTTGCCGTTCGTGTTCGCCAGCGACGCCAGTGCGGTCGGGGTCTTGTCCGTGGCCGACAGCTTGAGCATCGGTGCGAGACGCTTCCAGCCCCACCGCACACGTACGGCCTGCCGGATCGACTGCCGGGTCATGGCGTCGGCGCGCAGGTAGCGGACCACCCACCACACCGCCCATCCGACGAGCACGGCAAGTGCCAGATCGACGACGAGCGGGCCGTAGCCGAGGACGCCTTCCGCCGGGGCGTTCGGATCCTTCATATGCGCTTCTCCAACGGGTTGTAAAGGAAGGCCACGAGAGCCGATTCGAGGGCCGCCCGATCCGCCGAGACGCCGAGACGTCGAGGCGGGGGTAGCCGTAGCCGACGAGCACGGCCGCTACCGAGTTCACGAGCGATTCGGTGAACCGGGCATCCGGCCCGGCGTGAGGCAGCGGGTAGCTGCGCTCAGCGCCGGACCGGTGAGCCGTGCCGCTCACGCCGCCTCAGACGTCGGGGACACCAGGTCCAGCCGACCCGCGCGGTAGGCGATGCCGTCCGAGAGCGAGCCGTTGAAGATCCGCGCCCACGGGGTGGCGAACAGTTCGACCGGCATGACCGGGACACCCGGCCGAAGGCCGTTGGGCAGACCGGTCTCCGGAACGGTGATCTTCAGAGCCTCGGCACGGTCCTCCTCCATGAAGAAGAGGGTGATCGTGTAGAGCTTCGCGCCGGTCTCACGGTCGGTCGCGAACTGCGTCTTCTCCTGGTCCGCGTACTTCGGCACCGGCAGGGTGCCGACCATGAACGACGAGGTAGGGAGCAGGCCAACACGGATGCGTGCCATGGGAGTTGATCCTTTCGATTGCGCTCCACCAGAGCGGCGGGGCGTGATCACCATTGAACATAGCTGACCTAGCAGTGTCAAGTGAATCGGGTGAGCTAGGTGTCAGCTGACATAGGCCACCTATGTCAGTGGGGTGTGCTACGGGTGCTAGGAATCGCTACTCTTGGGCCATGAGCCCCGCGCCAGAGAGCAAGCAGGACCGCCGGCCGCCGTATCAGCACGCTGCCGACGAGCTTCGGCGCGACATCTTGCAGGGGCGGATCAAGCCGGGCGAGCAGATGCCGTCCATTCGCGAGCTACAGGAACGCTTTGGCGTCGCCAACATGACCGCGAGGGCCGCGCTCAACGTGCTGCGCGATGACGGCTTGATCTACACGATCCATGGCCGGGGCAGCTTCGTCGCAGACCACGATGCCGGCGGCGAGTTCTCCGCGAACTACAACGCTCCAGCCTGGTACTTGGCGAACAAGGACGGGAAGCCCCACCAGGAGCAACAGGGGGAAGGAGGACCCGACGACGCCGAAGCCGCCGGGGCCACCCTCACTGAAATGCTCACAGCGCTACGCGACGAGATCCGTGCCCTCAGCGCTGATCATCAGGAGCTGCGCCGTGAGGTCGAGGATCTGAAGGCTGCTCAGCAGTCGAAGCCGTAGTCCTGAGCTGGGCCACTTCCTCTCGCAACTCCTTGGTCTCCTTGCTGAGGCGGCCGACCATGGCCCGCATCTCCCTGATCAGCGCGGCCATCTGATCCGTGTCCCCGACGTGAATGCTGGTCAACCCCATTTCGTTGTCCGGTATGTGCTCGGTCATCGCTCCCCGCTTGCCGCCGTGCCGTCGTTCCGTACCGCGCTTGCTCGAACCGGGGGCTGGCCCACGGCATCCGCGTGTCTCTCAGGTTGATCGACCACTGCCCTGTGGGCTGTTCAGAGTTTCTTTACTGGATCAAGGCGGCCCGCCTACGGCGGTCCGCGCGCGCTGGCGGCCACAGGCCGCCGCCGCTCCCTGTCTCCGCCACCGCTCCGGCGGCCCCCGGCCACTCAGCGCGCAACACCGCCAAGGCGGACGGCCAGAGCAGGAAGCAACCCGACCAGCCCGAGCACCAGGACCATGCCGAGTCGCGCTGAGAGCGACCACACCGTCCCATCGGCCGCCGTTCTGCAACCGGGACCCGAGGCTGCGCCAAGCACCGTGCGTGGGTCGACAACGCGCAGGCCGGAAGGGGCGCGGTCTGTGTCGTATTCGGGAAGCGTGGCTGAGGCCGGTACGGGGTTGCTGGAGACACACGTGACGGGTGCTCGTTCGGCGCACCCACCGCTATGGCTGACTTTCGGTGGCTGAGGCCAGAACCGTTTTGCCGTCGGCCGTACTGCAAGGGTCGTCCTCTCCAACTCGACAACAGGAAGCCAGGGTTGTAGCCGCACCCGCATCCGAGCACGCCGACCGCCCCGGTACCATCGGCACCGGGGTCCTGATCAGGGATTCCACGACCGGACCACCCGGAATGCTGTCCAGGCTGAGGGGTGGTCCGGTCTTTTGTTGTTGGCTTCGCCGCGCGAGCGGCACGGATGAATCAGGGCTTTGGGATCAGCTCAGGGCTTTGCCCACCTCGTAGATGGTGGGCCGATCCTCGGGGGCGTGGCTGAGCATCGCGTCGATCAGCTCGCCCAGCTCACCAGGCGCCTTCACGGGACGACGCCCACCGTTCGCCACCGCTTCTCTCTGCACGGGGCGCGGAGCGTCGTCCGGGTATTCGACCGCCCGCCAGCCGGTGGCGGAGATGAGCAGGGAGGCGCCGAGTGCGTAGATGTCGGCTTCCTGCGTGGGCTCGGCTTCACCGGTGGCGAGCACGCTGCGCGCGATCTCCGGTGCCTCGTAGTGGACGAGGCAGCCGCGGAACGGGAAGTCGTACCCCTCGGGCACTTGTCCGCCCCGGGCAAGGGCGAGGTCGATAAGGTGCGTCCGTCCCGGCCCGATGATGAAGTGCGCGGGCTGCACGTCGCCGTGGGCCCAGCCCTTCGCGTGGAGCTCGGCCAGCGCTTCCACACATCCCAGCGCCACGCTGGTGTGCGGTTCGATGGACGAGTCTCGCCCACGGCATGGCTCCCACAGCCTGTATAGGTCCGGCCCTTCATGCCACGGCTGGAAGTTCCACGTTCCGCGCTCCCATTCGCCGTACGCGATCTCATCGAAGCCGAGGCGATGCAGCACGGCTCCCTCGCGTGCGGGCGCGAGCGCAGTCCAGGGCTGGGCAGGCCAGTCGGCGGTGGCCTCGATGGGATAGCCGAGTTTCACGGCGTAGTGGCCCCGAGGGCTCTCCACCTCCCAGACCGTGGAGCCCCGACGGTTGATGACCAGGTGCTGAGCCGTGGGCATGAGCGCGTCGAGCACCACGATCGGCAGTTCAGCGGTTGAGCCGGGCAACGTCTCTTCTCCTTCCGAGCGAACGCGGCCGACCACGAGTCGAGGCCGGCCGCATCGCTGTTGTCGTGTGCTACGCCCGACCGTACGGTCGGCCACAGTCCGAGTCGCACTGTGCGAGGTTCGCGCCGTTCACGGTCCAGAGGTCGTCGAAGACCGCGAAACCGGCCGCCTTCATGGCGTGTGCCGAGGCGGCGACCTTCTCAGGATCACGGGCCCCTCCACCCGGCATCGGGCTGTGTTGCAGGAAGCGGCCCGCGTATTTCTCGCACAGCTCGGCGTACTCCTTCGTGTGCAGGATGAGTGCGTGGAGGCCGAGGTCCACGTCGTCCGACGGGACCATGGGGACGGTGGCAGTGGCCGCCGTGACCAGGAACGCGACCGCCTGGTCCGCGATCCGCTCGGCACGCTCGGACGACTGCCCGTTGTGGATGACCACGAAGTGGGCGAGGCTCTCGAACAGCTCCTCACCAGCCACCGCACGACCGGTCTTCTGATCGTTCGCCGTTGCCGTCATGTGCAATCTCCTCGTGTGAGGTGGTGCATGGCATTTACCTCCCGCCCCCGGTCGCCGAGCTCGGCTCATAGACGACCGGGGAGCGGGCTTGGATGGCCGACCCCGAACGGGTTGGGGAGCCGGGGAGTTGGCACCCGTCCGGGGGCGGCCGGTCTACGGGCTGGTACCGAGGGCCATGCCGATCACCAAGCCGCACGAACCGCTGATGCAGATGATGAACAGGACCCCGGCGTACCGGCCGATGGCGCGCATCACAGCCCGACCCGACTGTTGCCGTTCTTCACGGCCAGGCGTGCGCTCAGTTCCTCTCGCGCACTGAGCGCCACCACGTTGTCCTGCATGGCATCCCACTCCCTGCCGCCGCCGATCGGCCTTATCTGTACACGGCCGCCGATCTCACCCATGACGACGCCGATACGTCCCCTGGCACTGTCCTTCGCCAGTTCACCGACGCCTGGTCTGGTCTGCTGATTGCTCGCCATGCACAGGAGCATCGCGACCTGGGGGCCGTCGCCAAAAGGTCAGGGTGATTACCCAACTTGGGTAATATCGCGGGAAGTAGAGAATCAGCGACGTTGCGTAGCCCTCGCAGTGTGGGAGCTTGCCCAATGCCCGAAGCCGACCGGCCGCAGGAACTGCCTGCCAGGCTGCTCACCGATCCCGAAATGCTCAACGCGTGTCGGGTACGGGACTTCGCCAGGGTCTTCCGACTGGTGAAAACGAGAGCGGGCATCTACCCATCGATGATCGCCAGGCGATGCGAGCTGACGCCCAGCCGAGTCGGTGAAGTCATCGCAGGCCGCCGTCAGTTGCTCCACATGGACGTCGTCGAGCGCATCGCGGACGGCTTGCGCATCCCAGGCCACATGCTCGGGCTTGCCAGACGATCTTGGGAGACGCCTCAGGCACTCGTCGTCACCGAGCGCGAGGCACCGCAAGAACCGGAGCCAGAGAAGCAGACACCCGCTTCTTTACCGGGGCCAGACGTGGACAGCATCCTTGCGCTGGCCACCCGGGCAAGCCTCAGCACAGCCACACTGGAAGCTTTCCAGTCGTCCATCGAAGACTATTGGCGACGGGATGACCAGCACGGCGGCGAAGCCCTGAGGCCGGCCATCGTCGGTCAGCTCCGGTATGTGGTCGGGCTCCTCAAGGAAAGCCGACGGCCGTCCATCCAGAACGGCTTGTACGGAATCGCGGCCGAGCTGGCACGCCTCACCGGCTGGACCTACTTCGACGCCCGCCAGTACAACCAGGCCCGCGCGTACTTCACCGAGGCGCTGCAACTGGCCAAGGAAACCGACGACCGGCAGTTCATGGCCAACGTGCTTGCCTGCATGAGCTTGCAGGCGACCTACCAGGACAAGCCCGCGGACTCTCTGGCACTCGTGACCGCCGCCCAGGACCAGGCCCGCTCAGCCCTGGGCACCACCCCACGCGTCCTGTCGATGCTGTCCATGCGCGAGGCGTTCGCCCATGCCAGCCTCGGCAACCGGGACTCCACTCACCGGGCGATCGGGGAAGCGCACCGCCATTTCGAGCAGATCGGGGTAGGTGACCCGGACCCGTCATGGGTGAACTACTTCGATGAGCCGAAGCTCATCGTGGACACGGGCATCGCCCACGGCCGACTGGGCGAAGCAGCAACCGCCGAGCCCTTGATCGCGGATGCTTTGCGGCGGGAAGACCGCACGAACCAGCGCGGCCGTGCGTTTCACGCGTTCTGGCTGGCTCGTACGCAGTTGGATCAGGGCAAGCTTGGTCAGGCGTGCGACACCGCCACGCAGGCTCTGGTGCCCGCGTCGGCGGTGGCGTCCGAGCGAGTGTCGGGCCATCTCAGGGAGTTCTACGACCAGTTGGCCCCGTACAGGCAAGAGCCCGTAGCCCTGGCCTTCGAGTCGCGGCTACGGGAGCTCCTCCCACCGGTCAGCGGATCGCTTCATCCATGAGCAGGTACAGCAGGCCGACGAGCGATCCGCTGCTCACGATCTCGCGGCGGTCGATCATGCCCCGGATCTCGCCGAGGGGTACCCACTCGATGCGGTCTGACTCGTTCTTCTCCGTGGGCGGGCCGACGTAGGTCGCGCCGTCCGCGCGGAAGACGTGGTGCTGCGAGTCGGTGATCCCGTTGGCCGGCTCGGCGTAGATCAGGGGCTTGATGGGACCAGGACGCCAGCCCGTCTCCTCCAGGACTTCACGGGCCGCCGCTTCCTCCGGGGACTCGTCGTCCTCGACCAGGCCCATGGGCAACTCCCAAGCCCACGAGTCTGTGATGAAGCGGTGCCGCCACATCATCAGGACCTCTTGGCGATCGTTGACCACGGCGGCCACGGCCAGATGCCGGAGGCGAACGACGTGGTACTCCCACCTGCGTCCGTCAGGCTGCTGGACGTCGACCAGACACAGATTCACCCACTTGTTGGTGTAGATCTGTCGCTCGCCGTGCGTCTTCCACTCCATGCCTTCGACCCCTCTCGATCGGTCTCCAGGATCTCAGACCGATCCGGAGGAGGGCGCATGTTCGGCACTTTTCGCGTCACCTTGACGAGATGCCCCGCCGTGCGTCGCATTCCGGCTGGAGCGGCCAAGCGGCAAGAGGAGGAATCTAGGGAGTAGAGGTGTGTCGTCGAGCTGGGGTCTCCCCTGATACGGGCCTGGAGCACACCAGGGAACATCGGCTTGGGAAGCTCAGGTGATCTAGGACGGGTTGCCCTGCTGAACTGCGGCGGAGCGGTGTCGATGTCCAGTCGGCCGCCGACTTGGTGCCCGGTTGTTCCCGGTTCCCCGCACGATCTGGCACCGGTCTGGCACGAGCGGTGGGTGTGCGCAGCGACCTGGTGCACAGGCAAGTAGCACCTGACCTTGCCTAACGGCCAGCCCTCGGCGGAAACCCCGTATGGCGTCGCGGGACGCTATACGGGGTTGGGAGGATCAGGCCCCAGAGTCGAGAGGTGGCCGTGCACTGTGACTGCCGTCACAGTCCTATTGCAGAGGACGGGTGTAACGCCCGCACTACGGCCGGACATGTCTTGGGTGGAGGGCGGATAACTTGAGCGACGAGCAGCGGTTCACCGAGCTATATCGGCGAAACTACGCGGCAGTTGAGGCTTACGTCACGAAACGCGCAGACCCCAGCAGTGTGCTGGACGTGGTGGCGGACGTATTCCTTACGGCGTGGCGACGCTTCGCAGACATGCCTGAGGGAAAGGAACTGCCCTGGCTGTACGGTGTCGCCCGGCGCACGCTGGCCAATGATCGGCGCTCCCGGCAACGCCAGCTCAGTCTCGCCGAATTGTTGGCCGTCCAGCCCTCGGCTTTCAGTGGTGAGCGCCAGCCTGATGACGTCATCATCGAGATGGATCTAGCGAAGGCGTTCGACTGCCTCAGTCTTCGTGATCAGGAGATCCTCCGCCTGACTCTCTGGGAAAAGTTGCCCATAAACGAATGTGCGCTAGCCATGGGCTGTGGAACCGCCACAGCACGAGTGCGCCTCTTTCGGGCAAGAAAGCGACTTGGCGGATTTCTCTCAGAAATGGACTCCGCTCGTTCTCTGAGTGACGAGGTTCGCTCGCGGAAGGAATCTCATGCGTGACTATGAAGAATCTTTGACAGCCATCGGCTCTCGGCTTAAGGTGCGGCCCGCCGCGCCGCAACAAGTGGACGCCCTCCTGGAGAGGATCCTTTCGGAGCCACAGTATGCGACTCACCGAGCCGAACGTAACCGTAAGCCTCGCAACCTCCGAGTCAAAAGTCTCGCTGTACTCGGGGTGTCTGCGGCAGCGATTGCGGCGATTGTTGCAGCTAACAGTCTCATGAAGCCGTCGTTCCCCGAGACGGCATACGCTGCGACCCCACCGCTGATGAAGATCAGCGATGAGAAGAACCTACCTGCGGCCCAAGTTCTGGAAGATATTGCTCGCCGGACGGAGAAACTCTCAGACACCTCCTCCTGGGACAATCATTTTGTACAGGAGAGCTGGTCGCTGACCACTCGCATTGGGGGCCACCAGATCACATCTGCGGTCGTTCCCGAACACCGCGATTCCTGGAAGAAAGCCGACGGTTCCATCGCCTGGTCAGTCAAGGAAGAGAAGCCGAAGTTTCAGAACTCCGACCAAAAGAAGTTGTGGGAGCAACAGTGGGCAGCCATTGGCGAACCTACGACTCGCACGGGGAAGGGTGGATCCTCGTACAGTAATCCACCAGATCCGGCCGAAATGAAACACTGGTTGGAGGAGGGTTCCCCTGGCGATACAGCTGGGTTCATCTCTGAATCGCTCGTACAGAAGCTCATGACCAATCACCTCACACCTAAGCAGCGCGCGGCGTCTCTTCGCGTTCTCGAGACGAAGAAAGATCTCAAGATCTCTGGCGCGGCGAAGGACCGTGCTGGGCGAGAGGGATTGGCTTTCACCGTAGAGTCGGACAGCAGTGGACTTCCTTCGAAGCACACCCTCGTCATCAACCCGGATGACGGGAAGATTCTTGCTTACGAGGAAATCCTGACTAGTGATCCGGGGGCACTCAAGGTGAAGACGCCGGCCGTCATCAACTACGTCACCTTCTTGCGAGGCTGACCGGAAGTGTCGCGAACGGCACTGCGGTGGGCCGCACCGACTCCAGCGGCCCACCGCAGTGCAAAGATCGACTGTCAGGTCACTATGACGTCCAGAAGCAGTCGGCCTTGTTGTCGAGACTCGCGCCGACATAAGCCTTGCTGGAGTGTGGCGCCTCTTGCCAGAGACTGATCGAGCCCTGGTCGCAGGATCGGTCCTGCCCAGTCACAGACCTGCCGTCGACGTAGATGTACTTCCCTCCCTTGTTGGACCATGACGACGTCTTGTTGTCGAAGTCGTACACGGAGAAGAACACCAGGTCGGTGTGAGGGTGCGACTCGTTCCACTGTAGGCGCCTGCCACCGAAGTTCTCATACTGGTAGAAGCAGTACCAGTCGTTGCCGAAGGTCTGCGTGGGGCAGCCGTCGTCCGCGGCAAGCGCCTTTCCGTCGGCGGCCGCAGCCGCTACCGACTTCGCGGACACGCCAGCAACCTTTGCCTGCAGCTTGACGGCAGCGTCACTGCTGGGCGGCGCGGTGTCCTCTCCGGGAAGCGGGAACGACATGATTGCCTCTCCGCCGTTCCAGGCAATCTCATTCCGGCTGATCTGGACACCACCAGATGTCTTGGCAAGCACCTGGTCGATCTGCTGCTGCAACTCGTCCTCTTGGCCTGCGGCTTCTGCCTGGCTGAGCATGGTCAGGCTCAGCAGCACCGCGCTGGCGAGAACGGTAGTCTTCCTCAGCTTCATCTATCCCCCTCAACTTCCGCACAGATGTGCGAGATTCGCGATTATGTGATCACGCCCTTACCGTGCGCAAGTCACTTGCTCACCACCCGCCGTCGCCGAAAGTGGCGTCACGCCCGCTGCGCCCGACGGGTGCGGGCAGCAGAGGCCGGTGATCACCAACCTTGGCCATCCAGCCAGGCCAGGGCCCCTCCGCAAGGCGTTGCCCGAACCTACGGATCAGAAGGTCGCAGGGTCCTCTCTGCGCTCTTACTCCACGGGGCCGCGGGAGGGCGCAGGCACAGGGCCCAGCGGGCCCTTCTCCCGGGGATGCCGACAAGGCCGACACAGCCCTAGGCTTACCTGCGTCGGCCTGGGGCCGCGGACCGGGTGCCGGTGATCGGCGAAGCAGGCATGGTGCGCGGAGCAGAGCCAGTGGACCCCGTGTGGACCATGGCCGCTGCCAAACGCCTGGAGCCGGTACGCTGTATCCGCTCCGTCCCTGGTGGGCGGGGCGCAGGTGGGTTGCCCGAGCGGCCTAAGGGAACGGTCTTGAAAACCGTCGTGGCAGCGATGTCACCGTGGGTTCAAATCCCACACCCACCGCAGGTGAACGGCCCCTGACCAGGTAAATCGGTCGGGGGCCGTCCTCATGTGCGTTGTCCGTCAACCACCGTGGTTCCCCGTCAGTTACCGGTGGATCGGGCACGGCAGAGGCGCATCTTCTGATCCGTAGCTCTATGTGGTTCGGTCGCTGATGGTCCCTGGCCGGTCGGTCGTGATTCGATCCGCATCAGGTTGACGCCGCGCACGGCGAACTCCTGGAGCAGTTCGAGCAGCGCACCCGGGTGGTCGTCGCCGAGCCAGACGACCATGGACGTCTTGTCGGTGACCCAGGCTCTGAACTGCAAGCTCGCCAGGCTGGACGCGTGCGCTCTCAGGGGTTCTCACTGAGGTCGTCGGCCAAGGACACAGAACTCGTTGCCTTCGGGGTCTGCCATGACAACCCACGACTGGTCACCCTGACCAATGTCGACACGCTTCGCGCCATGAGCCTCAAGGCGAGCCACCTCGGCGTCCTGATCATCAGGCACGAAGTCGAGATGCAGTCGGCTCTTGGCCCTGGCCCTATCCACGTGTGGGCGGGCGTCGGCGCAGCCGGGTGCTTGCAGAGCCGCAGGGCACCCCCTTCGGCATGCCCGCGACGGCTCACAGCTCGAAGTCCTGGGCGGCTTCCTCCCAGGGGATGGCGCGCAGGGCCGGATCGGCGGTGTGGCCGGACGGGATGTCGGGGGTGTGGAACCACGCGACCGCGAGGGCCGAGCGGTGGAGGACGGGGTCGAGGGCGGGGTCGACCGCGCTGGAACGGAAGAAGCCGACGCAGGTCACGGCGGGGAGCAGTTCGACCGGGCCGAAGCCGCGGGCGGGCAGGTCCGGATGGTCTCGGTGGGGTGTGACGAGGTGCGTCGGGGTGTTCGGGAACGCCGCCGCCGTGCGCCGGGCCAGGCCGTCGACGATGCCGTCGTTCCAGCGCTTGAAGGGGTAGCCCTCGAGCATTCCGCCGTAGGTCGAGGTGAGACGCAGCTCGGATATCTCGACGGTTCTGCCCGAGGTGAGGGTGACGTGGGTCAGTGCCATGGCGCGCAGCCTAGGGACGGGCGGTTCGTGGTGTCGTTCCGTTTTCCGGTGGCTCGGGGCGTGGGAACGTCATCCGGGACGCCGAGGCGATCGTCGAGCGGGCCTCGCGTTCGGTGAGGCCGGTACGGACGGCGGCCTCGACGAGGGCGGTGCTCAGCTCCGGGCCGATGCCGTTCTCGTAGGCGCGGCAGGCGGCCCAGAAGAGGCGGGTGTTGCGCTGGCCCTCGTGGGCGGCGAGCACGAACTGGACCAGTCCTTGACCGTGTTGGCCGGTTGCCGGGGGCGCGCGGTGGTGCGTGCGGGGCGGGGGCGTGAGCAGGCACAGGAGTTCGCGCGGACAAGGCGCGGGCGCCAACTGGGCGGTGCCCGGGGCGGTTCCGTACACACCGTGCTCGGTGCGGGAGCCGGGGCCGACCAGATAACCGCCGGCGCCGCGGATGTCGATGCCCGGGGCCAGTCGGCTCGCCGAGTTGGGGACGACCACGTCGGGCGGTCCGGTCAGCCAGAGGTGGCGGCCGCCGCTCGGGGTCAGCACGACCACTGTCTCCGGGATCGTGAACAGGTGGCGCAGGGCCAGTTCGCGCAGGGCGGCCGAGGAGTCCGTACCGGATTTGGTGTCGAGGTCGATGCCGATGAGGCGGTGCGGGTCGAGGCCGCAGGCGATGCCGTAGCCGGTCGCCCAGGGCGCGGCGGTGAAGAGCGCGCGGATGCGGCGGGGGTCGGTGGAGGCGTCGTACACGCCGTGTCCGAAGCGGCCGCATTCGCCGCGGCAGGGAGGGGTCGTCGGGTCGGGATCGGGGTCGTCGCGGTGGGGGGAACGCAGGGCCGGGAGCTTCGTGCGGGACAGCGGGATCACCGCGAGGCCGCGTTCGGCGGCGGACAGGGCGTGGGCCAGGGCCAGGGTCGTGGCCTGCCGGTCGATGGTGGCCATGCATCCATGTTCGTACGAGTGTTCGAAAAAGGGAAGGGCCTGCCGGGCGCGGGGACATCCGGAAGGTGATTCGGGAGAGATTGGCCAAAAGGTGCCGGAACGGTTCCTCCCTTGGGGTGCCGGGGATCGAGCTGTCCGAACCGGTCCGATCCGGTCTGAGCTGGGGTTTCTTGTCATGAAGAGGGTTTATCGACATGTAATCACGCTTGAGGGCGAATCACGGCTTCCGGGGTGGTTCGCCGGGGATTCGGTGGGCAACTCTGGAGTCGCGACGTCGTGATCAGCGCCGGGGCGGTCGGCCAACCGCCTTGGAACGAGCAGTACTTCCCGGTTCGCGCCGGTCCGTACATCCGGTTCTTGGAGGAATTCACATGGCAAGCATCCGTACCGCCCGCGTTCTCGCCGCCGTCTCGGCCCTGCCCCTCGCCGCCGCTCTCTTCACGGGTGTCGCCGCGGCGGACAACGGCGCATTCGCGGACAACGGATCGAACGCGGGCGTGGCAACCGTCAGCGGCAGCGGGGTCGGACACAACAACAGCGGCAACTCCTCCACCACGCAACAGCAGGCGATCGGCTCCGGGGCCTCGAACCAGAACAACACGGCCCAGGTCAACGACTCCGCGTTCACGGCCATCGACCAGTCGACCGCCGTCGTCAACTTCACCAACCTCTGGTGAGTCGGGGCCGATTCGCCCGCTCTCGACGGGCTCATCGGCCTTGAAGCACCGTGTGGGGTGCTCCGTGGAGTGGAAACGCGTCTGTGCGACGGCACTTCGGTGCCGTCGCGCAGACGTTTTCGCGTGTCCGTCCTCCGCTGTCCCCTCCCGTCGTGACCTTGACAGCTCCCGGGATCTGACGGACAGTCAGAAAACCTTGTTCGTACGAGGTCCGGGAGGGCCGCCGCCGTGCACCTCGCCCCCACCGAGCGCCAGCAACGGCTGCGCGCCGAACTGCGTACGTACTTCCGGGACCTGATGCCCGACGGTCCCCCGCCCGCCGACGACCCTGGCAGGCAGCGGGCGCTGCTGCGTCGCATCGGCACCGACGGACTGCTCGGCATCGGCTGGCCCGTCGCGTACGGGGGCCAAGGGCGCGGAGCCGACGAGCAGTTCGTGTTCTTCGACGAGGCGTACCGGGCCGGAGCGCCGGTGTCGATGGTCACGCTGAACACCGTCGGACCGACCCTCATGAAGTACGGGAGCCAGGCGCAGAAGGAGTACTTCCTGCCGCGCATCCTCAGGGGTGACCTCGTCTTCGCGATCGGGTACTCGGAGCCCTCGGCGGGCACGGACCTGGCCTCGCTGCGCACCCGCGCCGTGCGGGAGGGCGAGTCCTGGCTGATCGACGGGCAGAAGATCTTCACCTCCAACGCCCAGCATGCCGACTGGATCTGGCTCGCCTGCCGTACCGACCCCGACGCGTCCAAGCACCGAGGCATCTCGATCGTCCTCGTGCCCACGGACGCGCCGGGCTTCTCGTGGACACCGATCGAGACGGTGGGCGGGCTGACCACCACGGCCACGTACTACGACGGCATCCGCGTCCCCTCCTCGCACCTCGTCGGCGAGGAGAACGGCGGCTGGGAGCTCATCACCAACCAGCTCAACCACGAGCGGGTCGCGCTCGCCGCGATCGGCATGCAGGCCGAGGATTTCTACGCGGCCGCGCTGCGGGCGGTACGCACCCCCGATCCGGTGACGGGACGGCGTCGGGTTGACGAGCCCTGGGTGCGTTTTCGGCTGGCCGAGGTGTATGCCCGGCTGGCGGCATCACGCCTGCTCAACTGGCGTTTGGTGGGGGAGGTCGGGGCCGGCCGGCTGGCCCCCGGCGACGCGAGCGGGGTGAAGGTCGCGGGAACGGAATCGGCGGTCGCTTCGTACCGAATGTGTCAGGAAGTCGTGGGTGCGGGTGCACTGGTGCGCTCCGGTTCGCCGGGCGTGTTCGGGGACGGCGAGCTGGAGCGGATGAACAGGGCGGCGCAGATCAACACGTTCGGGGGCGGGGTGAGCGAGGTGCAGCGGGAGATCGTGGCGACCATGCGGCTCGGGATGACGAGGGGGCGGCGGTGAGCGACGAGGCGGCCGGGCCGGCGGCGCGGCTCAAGGCGTACGAAGGGCGTGCGGCGGCCGTCGAGGGCGTGGGCAAGGACCCGGTCAACGAGCCGATGATCCGGCACTGGTGCGAGGCGATGGGCGACACCAACGCGGCGTACACGGGTCCGGACGCCGTGGCGCCGCCCACCATGCTCCAGGCGTGGACGATGGGCGGCCTGTCCGGGCACGAGGGCCGCTCGGACGCGTACGACGAGCTGCTCGGCCTGCTCGACGAGGCCGGGTGTACCTCCGTGGTGGCCACCGACTGCGAGCAGGAGTATCTGCGTCCGTTGCGGCCCGGCGACGAGATCACCTTCGACGCGGTGATCGAGTCGGTCTCCGAGCGCAAGACCACCAAGCTGGGCACCGGGCACTTCGTCACGACACGGATGGACGTACGGGCGAACGGGGAGCCGGCGGGTACGCACCGGTTCCGGATCCTCAAGTACGCCCCGGCACGCACCAAGTCCAAGGCGGCCCGGCCGCGACCGGTCGTCAACCGGGACAACGCCGGGTTCTGGGAGGGCGTCGGCCGCCACCAGCTGCTGATCCAGCGGTGCGGGGGCTGCGGGACGCTGCGGTTTCCCTGGCTGCCGGGGTGCGGCGCGTGCGGCTCCCCGGAGTGGGGCACGGTCGAGGCGAGCGGAGAGGGGACGGTCTACTCGTACGTCGTCATGCACCACCCGCCGTTCCCCGCCTTCGACCCTCCGTACGCCGTGGGCCTGATCGAGCTGGCCGAGGGCGTCCGGATCGTCAGCAACGTCATCGGGGTGCCGTACGACAAGGTGCGGATCGGTATGCCCGTGCGGCTCCGGTTCGAGCGGTACGACGAGGAGCTGGTGCTGCCGGTCTTCCGGGCCGGTGCGGAGGGGGGAGGCTGACATGGACTTCACGCCCACCGAGGAACAGACGGCCGCCCGCGACCTGGCCGCGCGGATCTTCGGCGACCTCTCCACCCCGGAGCGGCTCGCCGCGGCCGGCACCGGCAGCGACGCCGAGACGTGGAAGGCGCTCTGCGCGGCCGGGCTGGTGGCGGCCGTCGCGGACACGGGGCTGCTCGGTCTGGTGCTGCTCCTGGAGGAGCAGGGGCGCACCACGGCCCAGGTGCCGTTCGCGGCAAGCTGTGTGTACGGGCTGCTGGCGGTGTCGGCCCACGGTTCACCGGAGCTGCGGGAGCGGCTGCTGCCGGGGATCGGGGACGGGACGGCGGTGGTGTGCGGGGCGGTCTTCGAGCCGGGGGGCGTACGGGCGGACGCGGCGGGGCGGTTGAGCGGAGACGCCCCTGTGGTGCCGTGGCTGCGGGACGCCACCCATGTGCTCGTCGCGGACGACCGGCGCCGGTTGTGGCTCGTACGGGCCGCTGACGCGCGGTGCGCGCCGGTCGAGCTGACGGCACCCTGGGCGGCGGGACGGCTGACGCTCGACGGGACGCCGGGTGAGCCGGTGGGCGGGGCGGACGCGTACGACGACGTGCTCGCCACCGCCCGGACCGCCTTCGCGGGGCTGCAGGCCGGCGTGTGCGCCGGGTCGCTGGCACGAGCCGTGGAGCACACCAAAACACGCGAGCAGTTCGGACGTCCGCTCGCCGCCAAGCAGGGTGTCCAACTCCGGGCCGCGGACGCGTACATGGACACCGAGGCGATACGGGTGACGGCGTACGAGGCGGCGTGGCGGCGCGACGAGGGGCTCGCGTACGCGACGCACGCGCTGACCGCGGCCTGGTGGGCGTCCGAGGCTGGGCAGCGGGTCGTGCACACGGGCCAGCATCTGCACGGAGGGACGGGCGCAGACCTGGAGCACCCGGTGCACCGGCACTTCCTGTGGGGGCGGCAGCTGGACGCGTATCTGGGGTGCGGGAGCCAGGTCCTCCAGGAACTGGGGGAGCTGATCGCGAGCGGGGAGGAGGAGACATGAGGGCCGGGGAAGGGGAGCGCGTGCGGGGCGAGGGATGGCGCGTTCGGGCCGGAGAGGGCGGGCGCGTTCGGGGCGGAGAGGGCGGGCGCGTTCGGGGCGGAGAGGGCGAGTGCGTGCGGGTCGGTGACGAGCTGCCGCCGCTGGAGATCGAGATCACGCGCACGCTGATCGTGGCCGGGGCGATCGCGTCCCGGGACTACCAGGACGTGCACCACGACGCCGAGCTGGCGCGGCACAGGGGCTCCCCCGACGTCTTCATGAACATCCTGACCACCAACGGCCTCGTCGGGCGGTACATCACGGACCACTTCGGGCCGGACGCCGTCCTCCGCAAGGTGGCCATTCGACTGGGGGCGCCCAACTACCCCGGCGACACGATGGTGTTGACGGGCAGGGTCGAAGAGGTCGAGGGCGACACCGCGACCGTGCGCGTCGTCGGGGCGAACGGCATCGGCAGACATGTGACCGGGACCGTGACGGTCACCCTGCCGCCCGGAGGTGTCTCGTGAGCGTGCGCACGAGGGACCGGCTCGGCGGCCGGGCGGCGATCGTCGGGATCGGGGCCACCGAGTTCTCCAAGGACTCCGGGCGCAGCGAGCTGACGCTCGCCGCGGAGGCGGTGCGGGCGGCGCTCGACGACGCGGGGCTGACACCGGCCGAGGTGGACGGGATGGTCACGTTCACCATGGACACCAGCCCGGAGATCACCGTCGCCCAGGCGGCGGGGATCGGCGAGCTGTCCTTCTTCTCCCGGGTGCACTACGGGGGCGGGGCGGCCTGCGCGACCGTCCAGCAGGCGGCGCTCGCGGTGGCGACCGGGGTGGCCGAGGTCGTGGTCTGCTACCGGGCGTTCAACGAGCGGTCGGGGCGGAGATTCGGGGCGGGGGTGGAGCAGCGGGAGCCGTCCGCCGAGGGGGTCGCGCTGGGCTGGGCGCTGCCGTTCGGGCTGCTCACCCCGGCGTCCTGGGTGGCGATGGCGGCCCAGCGGTATCTGCACACCTACGGACTGACGCCCGAGGCGTTCGGCCACGTCGCCGTGGTGGACCGCAAGTACGCGGCGACGAACCCGGCGGCGTACTTCCACGGCAGACCGATCACCCTCGCCGAACACGCGGCCTCGCGGTGGATCGTGGAGCCGCTGCGGCTGCTGGACTGCTGCCAGGAGACGGACGGCGGCCAGGCGCTGGTCGTCACCTCCCTGGAGCGCGCCCGGGAGCTGCCGCACCCACCCGCGGTGATCTCCGCGGCCGCCCAGGGTGCGGGCCGGGCGCAGGAACAGATGACGAGCTTCTACCGGGACGAGCTGACCGGGCTGCCGGAGATGGGGGTGGTGGCGCGCCAGCTGTGGCGGACCTCGGGGCTGACCCCCAAGGACATCGACGTGGGCATCCTGTATGACCACTTCACGCCGTTCGTGCTGATGCAGCTGGAGGAGTTCGGGTTCTGCAAGCCGGGGGAGGCCGCGGACTTCGTCGCCGAGGAGCGGCTGCCGCTGAACACCCACGGGGGCCAACTCGGGGAGGCGTATCTGCACGGGATGAACGGGGTGGCGGAGGCCGTACGCCAGCTGCGCGGCACGTCCGTGAACCAGATACCGGGCGCCCGCCACACCCTGGTCACCGCGGGCACCGGGGTCCCCACGTCGGGGCTGATCCTGGGGGCGGACGGGGGATGAGTACGCTGTCGGGCTCGCTCCGCTCTCCGTGCGTCGCGGAGCCCCCGGGGCCTCTCCGGGACACCCCGGGTAGTACGGCAGCCGCCGCCGTACTACTGCCGTATGGGTCCCTCAGGGGTGAACCCTCAGGGTGCAGGGGCCGCTCGTCCACCCTCAGGAGGTGGGGCCAGCCCCCCTCCTACAACCTGAGGGGGACATCCCTTCGGGACCTGCGGCCGATCCGAAAAGGTAGGGGTCACTCCTAGCGTGGAGCCATGACCACACTCGTCTGCACCAGCGGTTCGAACGTCGGGACGCGGACCCTTCCGTACCCGTCGTTCTCGTCGTACATGAAGGCACGCCAGCCGGTGCTGCTGCGTACCGCCCGCTCGCTGACCGCGAACCCGAGCGACGCCGAGGACCTGCTGCAGACCGCGCTGACAAAGACCTACGTCGCGTGGGAGCGGATCGAGGACCACCGCGCGCTCGACGGCTATGTACGGCGTGCGCTGCTGAACACCCGGACCTCACAGTGGCGCAAGCGCAAGGTCGACGAGTTCGTGTGCGACGAACTGCCGGAGCCGGAGGGCGTCCCCGCCGGGGACCCGGCCGAGCAACAGGCGCTGCACGACGCGATGTGGCGCGCCATCATGAAGCTCCCGGCCCGGCAGCGGGCCATGGTCGTCCTGCGGTACTACGAGGACCTCAGCGAGGCGCAGACCGCGGAGGTACTCGGCGTCTCCGTCGGCACGGTCAAGTCGGCGGTGTCACGGGCGCTGGGCAAGCTGCGCGAGGACCCCGAACTGGAACCCGTGCGCTGACCTTCGGCAGATCCGGGCCCAACGGCCCCCGCGGAAAAGTTCCCGTCCGCGCCGAACGACCCCTGTGACCTGATCGATCGTCCGGAGCTAGTGACATACCGCGTGGTATGTGCGCAGAATCAGCGCATCCCTTACCACCTCGTAGGCAATGTCGCCCCGGGAGGACGCCGTGCTGAGCACGATGCAGGACGTACCGCTGCTGATCTCGAGGATCCTGACCCATGGGTCGGCCATCCACGGCACATCGCAGGTGATCACCTGGACGGGTGAGGGAGAGCCGCAGCGCCGTTCCTACGCCGAGATCGGCGACCGGGCCGCCCAGCTCGCGCACGCACTGCGCGAGGACCTCGGTGTCGAGGACGACGACCGTGTGGCGACGCTGATGTGGAACAACGCCGAGCACGTCGAGGCGTACTTCGCGATCCCCTCCATGGGCGCCGTCCTGCACACGCTCAACCTCCGCCTTCCCGCGGAACAACTCGTCTTCATCGTCAACCACGCCGCCGACCGCGTGATCATCGCCAACGGCTCGCTGCTCCCGCTGCTCGCGCCGCTGCTCCCCCATATGCCGACGGTCGAGCACGTGGTCGTCTCGGGCCCCGGTGACCGTTCGCTGCTCGAGGGCGCGAGCGTCCAGGTGCACGAGTACGACGAGCTGATCGCGAGCAAGCCGACGACGTACGACTGGCCGGAGCTGGACGAGCGTGCCGCCGCGGCCATGTGTTACACCTCCGGCACCACCGGCGACCCCAAGGGCGTCATCTACTCCCACCGTTCGATCTACCTGCACTCCATGCAGGTCAACATGGCCCAGTCGATGGGGCTCACCGACCAGGACACCTCGCTCGTGGTGGTCCCCCAGTTCCACGTCAACGCCTGGGGTCTGCCGCACGCCACGTTCATGACCGGCGTCAACCTCCTCATGCCGGATCGTTTCCTCCAGCCCGCGCCGCTCGCCGAGATGATCGAGTCCGAGCGGCCGACGCACGCCGCGGCCGTCCCCACCATCTGGCAGGGCCTGCTCGGCGAACTGCACGCCAAGCCCCGGGACGTCTCCTCGCTCACCCAGGTCACCATCGGCGGCTCTGCCTGTCCGCCCTCTCTCATGGAGGCCTTCGACAAGCTGGGCATGCGCGTCTGCCACGCCTGGGGCATGACGGAGACCTCCCCGCTGGGCACGATCGCCCGGCCGCCGGCCAGTGTCATGGGCACGGACGAGGAGTTCGCGTACCGCCTCACCCAGGGCCGCTTCCCGGCCGGCGTGGAGGCCCGCCTCACCGGCCCCGGCGGCGAACGCCTCCCCTGGGACGGCGAGTCCGCGGGCGAGCTGGAGGTGCGCGGCCCCTGGATCGCGGGCGCGTACTACGGCGGCCAGGGTGCCGAACCGGTCCGCCCCGCCGACAAGTTCAGCGAGGACGGCTGGCTCAAGACCGGCGACGTCGGCACGATCAGCCACGACGGCTTCCTGACCCTCACCGACCGCGCCAAGGACGTCATCAAGTCGGGCGGCGAGTGGATCTCCTCCGTCGACCTGGAGAACGCGCTGATGTCCCACCCGGCCGTCGCGGAGGCCGCCGTCGTCGCCGTCCCCGACGACAAGTGGGGCGAGCGTCCTCTCGCCACGGTCGTCCTCAGGGAGGGCGCCACCGCCGACTTCGTGTCGCTGCGTACCTTCCTCGCCCAGGAGGGCAAGATCGCCAAGTGGCAGCTCCCCGAGCGCTGGACGATCATCGAGTCGGTCCCGAAGACGAGCGTCGGCAAGTTCGACAAGAAGGTGCTGCGCAGGCAGTACGCGGAGGGCGCGCTGGACGTCACCCAGCTCTGAGGCCCTCGGCGGCGGAATGACGGTTGGGGTGCTGTTTCACGTGAAACAGCACCCCAACCTTCGTATGAATGGACCCAGTTCGAGGCCCGGAGCGCAGCGGGTCAGTTCGTGCCGATGCGCGCCAGCAGATCCACGATCCGGTCCTGCACCTCGACGCTCGTCGAGCGCTCGGCCAGGAACAGGACCGTCTCACCCGCGGCGAGGCGCGGCAGTTCGGCCTGGTCGACAGCCGCGGTGTAGACGACGAGCGGGGTGCGGTTCAACTGCCCGTTCGCCCGCAGCCAGTCCACGATCCCGGCGCGCCGACGCCGTACCTGCATCAGATCCATCACGACCAGGTTCGGCCGCATCTGAGAGGCCAGCGTGACCGCGTCCGCGTCCGTGGACGCCCGCGCCACCTGCATTCCGCGCCGCTCCAGCGTCAAGGTCAATGCCAGCGCGATCTCCGCGTGCTCCTCGATGAGCAGCACGCGCGGCGGGTGCTGCTCGGAATCCCGCGGCGCGAGCGCCTTCAGGAGTACGGCGGGATCGGCGCCGTACGCCGCCTCCCGCGTTGCCTGCCCCAGTCCCGCTGTCACCAGTACCGGGACCTCGGCGGCGACGGCGGCCTGGCGCAGCGACTGCAGCGCGGTGCGTGTGATCGGACCGGTCAGCGGGTCCACGAACAGCGCGGCCGGGAACGCGGCGATCTGCGCGTCCACCTCCTCGCGCGAGTGCACGACGACGGGCCGGTAGCCGCGGTCGCTCAGCGCCTGCTGGGTCGTCACGTCCGGCGCGGGCCACACGAGGAGGCGGCGCGGGTTGTCCAGCGGCTCCGGGGGCAGCTCGTCGTCCACGGGCCGGGGCTGCGGCTGGTCGGCGACCTCGACCGCGCCACCGGGACCGTCCAGCGGCTCAGGACCCTCGTCGGCGTTCTTGTCCGGGGCTCCTATGGCGTACGACCGACCGGCGCCCTCGGTCGCTCCGGGCAGCCTCGGCCCGGGAGCCGTGGCGGTCTGCCCGGCCTGCGGGTGCGGACGTGCCGTCGTTTCGGGGCGCTCGGCGGCGGGCTCGGGGGGAGTGCCGAGCTTGCGGCGGCGGCCGGAGCCGTTGGTCTGGTGCGGGGGAGGCGTGGCGGTCTGCTGCGCCTGGGCCGGTACGGCCCCCGGCTGGTTCGGGGCCGGCTGGCGGCTGAACGGTACGCCCTGCCCGAGCGTCCGCACGCTGAACGCGCGCCCCTGCGTCGAGTTGGGGTCGACCGGCGCGGCGGCCTCGGCGGGCAGCGGCTGGGCGATCCGCGGCTGAGCCCCCGGCCGGGGCACCTGCTGTGCGGGCTGCTCCGGCGGGAGGGGCGTGCCGGCGGCAGGAGTCTGCGCCTGCGGCTGGGCCTGGCGCGCGGCCGCCGCCGCGGCGGCGGGTGCGCCGGGCGCTACGGGCGCTCCCGGAGGCACGGGGGTGCCGGGCGGTACGGGAGTGCCGGCGCCGGAGGTGTCGTCGGCGTTCGGGGCCGGCCAAGGGGCCGGGGCCTGCGCGGGGACGGCCTGTGCCTGGGCTCCGGGTGCCGGAGTGGCCGGTACGGGGACGCCCTGGGCCGGAACCGCTGCCGCGGCGGGCCGAGCCGCGGCGGGTGCCGGGGCCTGGCGGGTCCGCAGTCCCGACGGCGCGGGAACCGGGTGCGGCTGGGGCGGAGTGTGATCGTCGGCCGGGTTGTGCGGCATCCCGTCGTGCCGGCCCTCGTCCCCCTGGTCACGACCGGCGACGCCACCGAGGGCGTCGCCCGCCTGCTCCAGGAGCTGCTGTTGGGCTCGTTGTGCCTGCTGGGCCTGTTCGGCCTGGACGTACTCGGGTGAGCGGTCCGCTTCAGCCGGCGGAAGCGCGAACACGGTCCGGGCGCCCCCGTCCTGCGCGGCGGCGCGCTCGGCCGCCGCGGCCAGCGCCCGCCGACGCCGCCCGGTCGGCTGCGCGCCGGCACCTTCGGCGGGGACGGCCTCCGGGGCACCCGGAGTACCGGGCGCGCTAGGGGCGCTGGGAGCCGCGGGCAACGCGGGCGGCAGCGCGTGCTGTTCGCCGTCACGCCGTGCCCGCCGCCCGGACGGCACGGGCACCCCTTGCGGAGAGGCCACGGGAACCCCCTGCGGAGGCACCGTCCCGCCCAGTCCCGTACCCACGGCCGCGGTTCCCGCCGCGTGCTCGGCCGCCATGACGACCTCGCCCTCCGACACACCCTCGGCCGCGTCGCCGTCCGCGCCCTCGACCGGGCTCGGCCGTCCACGACGGCGCCCGGTGGCGACGGCGTCGCCGTCACCGGGGCCCTGGGCCTGCGCGGGCACGGAGACCTTGGCGGCGTCCTGCTCCGCGGCCGTACGGCGCCTGCGCCGCCCGGTGGGAGCGGCCGCATCGCCCTCGGCCGTGACCGGCTCAGCGGGGGCGACCTCGCTCTCCAGGAAGGCGTCCACGGAGGACCGCCGGGCCCGCCGCCTGCCCCCGCTCTGGTTGCCGCCGTTCTGGTGCGAGGCCTGCTCGGGAAGGGCGATCTCGGCACCGGTCGACACCGGGGCCTCGGGGGCCATCGCTCCGGCCCCGTCGCCGATCGGCACCTCCAGCACGAACGCGCTGCCGCTCATCCCCGGCACCTCGTGCGTCTGCAGCACGCCGCCGTGCGCCCGCACGATCCCGCGCACGATCGGCTCGTGCACCGGGTCTCCCCCGCTGTACGGCCCACGCACCTCGATCCGTACGACCTCGCCACGCTGCGCCGCCGCCACGACGACGGTGTTGTCCATGTAGCCGCCCGCGGACACCGGCGCGTTGCCGGTCGCGTCGACGCCGGCCACGTCCGCGATGAGGTGCGCCAGCGCCTGCGCGAGCCGCTGCGGGTCGACCTCGGCCTCGATGGGCGGCGCGTGTACGGCGAACTGCACACGCCCGGGCCCGATCAGTTCGACGGCCCCGTCGACACCGGCCGCGACGACCGCGTCCAGCATCACGTTCGTACGGACGATCTGCTCGGCCCCCGCGTCCAGCCGCTGATAGCCGAGCACGTTGTCGACGAGGGTCGTGATCCGCGAGTAGCCCGCCGCGAGGTGGTGAAGCACCTGGTTGGCTTCGGGCCACAGCTGTCCGGCGTCGTCGGCGGCGAGCTTGGAGAGCTCACCGCGCAGCTGGTCGAGGGGCCCGCGCAGGGACTGGCCGAGCACCGACAGGAGCTGGTCGTGCCGGGCGGTCAGTGCCTCGTAGCGGTCCTTCTCGCGCTCGCCGAGCGCCGCGTACCGCTCATCACCCGCGGCGAGTTCCTCCTCGTGGCGCTCGCGCACCTCGGCGAGCTCGGCGGCGTGCCGCTCGCGCAGCGCCTCCAGCTCCGCCGCGTGCTCCTCGCCGATCCGCTCGATCTCCTCCGCGTGCAGGGTGGCCTCGGCGTCCTTCTCCTCGACGAGGCTGTCGTACGGCCGTCGGTCGGTGAAGGTCATCACGGCGCCGACGAGCTGGTCCCCGTCGCGCACCGGAGCGGTCGTCAGGTCGACCGGCACCTTGTCCCCGGACTTGGACCACAACACCTGCCCGCGCACCCGGTGCTTGCGCCCGGAGCGCAGGGTGTCGGCGAGCGGGGACTCCTCGTACGCGAAGGACTCGCCGCCCGCGCGCGAGTGAAGGATGAGGGCGTGCAGGTCCTGCCCGCCGAGATCACTGGCCCGGTATCCCAGTATCTGAGCGGCCGCCGGATTGACGAGGACGACCCGCCCCTCCGTGTCCGTGCCCACGACACCCTCGGCCGCCGCGCGCAGGATCATCTCGGTCTGTCGTTGCGAACGCGCGAGTTCGGCCTCGGTGTCGACGGTGCCCGACAGATCGCGTACGACGAGCATGAGCAGCTCGTCAGGGGCGGGACCGTAACTGTCGTAGGCCTGCTGGCCGTTCTCCAGGTTCGCGCTGGTGACCTCGACCGGGAACTCGCTGCCGTCGGTCCGCCGCGCGATCATCCTGGTCGGCTTGGTCCGCCCGCTCTGGTCGATCGTCTCGGGCCGCCGCATGGACCCGGGGATCAGCCGCGAGTCGAACTGCGGGAGCAGATCGAGCAGCCCCCGACCCACCAGAGCCGTACCCGGGGCCTCGAAGGCCTCCAGGGCGATGGTGTTGGCGTTGACGACCGTGCCATTGGCGTTGACCAGCACCAACGCATCGGGCAGCGCGTCCAGTATGGCTGCGAGGCGAGCAGCGCCTCGGGATGGCCTGCTGCTCACGAGACGCTTCCTCCCTGTTACCGCACCTTGCCGACCGCGAGGGCCATCTTGCCAACCTGCCCGCAGCGTGTCACGCGAGGGAGTCTACGGGCAGAGGTTGCGCTCGCGGCGCCGGATGAGAGGGAGGTCGCACGCAGAAGAACGGAAGAACCTGTGACCGCGCATTTCACCCCTTCCCTCCCTACCTCGCCGAACCACGGCGTCACCATGCCCGAGCCGTGCCGCGGCTGTGGGCGGAGCCGGGGAGCAGGGGGACGAGGGCGTCCCAGCGCGCGATCTGGCAGCCGTCCGCCCGGTCGAACCGCGCGTCGACGGGCCGCCCGGCCCAGGTCCCGGTCACATGGGCGGTGGCCGGACCGCCGTACATCATCGTGCACATCGTGCCGGGCGCCACGGGGGCGAAGGGGTCCTTGCCCCAGGTGGTCCGCCGGTCCAGCGTCGTGCACGCCTTGCCCACGTCGGGGTGACTGCCGCCATCGGGATGACATCGCAGTTCGTACGTCCCGTCGCCGCCTTCCGCGTGCTGGACGGTCACGGTCAGCCGGTCCCCGAAATCCTCGTCGCGGGCCGGCGGAGGCATCAGGCTCAGGGAGGCCGGCTCCGCGCGGGCGGCTCCGGCGTGGGCGACGGCGGGCAGGGCGGGCACGGCGGACAGTGCCGCGACGGACGCGGCGGCGGTGAGGACGAGACGACGCAACATGACCTGACTAACGCGAGGGGGCGCGAGCGGTTGCGCGCGGCCGACGCCTGCGCCCCGCGTCTCTCAGGAGTACCGGCTCTCCGGCTCTCCGACTCCTCGGCTCTCCGACTCCTCGGGACTTTGCTCTGTGGCCCGACTGCCTAGTACCGTGGGAGCCGATTGGTGACACCCCACCCGGCTGTGTCATCATCTGCACGCACCGCTTGCGCTCGCGCGGGCGGTTGTGCGGGAGGCGTCGCCTAGTCCGGTCTATGGCGCCGCACTGCTAATGCGGTTTGGGCCTTAAAGCCCATCGAGGGTTCAAATCCCTCCGCCTCCGCGCCAAGATCCGAAGCCCCGGTCCACCTGGACCGGGGCTTCGGTGTTGAGTACCTGTGGAGCGCGTTTGCCCAGCTCACAAGGGGTGCGGCAAACGGATTTCACATGGCGGCGGCAGTCATGTAATGTTCTTCCTGTCGCCGCGAGCGGGCCGAAAGCCCGGGAAGCGGGACGAAGCAGGAAACAAGAAAACAAGCACTCGTAGCTTAACGGATAGAGCATCTGACTACGGATCAGAAGGTTGCAGGTTCGAATCCTGCCGAGTGCACATCAGACCAGAGGTCCTGTGGAGTGATCCACAGGGCCTCTGGCTTTTGCCTTGACGGCAGTGTTTGACGGCAACCGCCTTCCTTCTGTCCACGCCCTAAAAGGGGAACACTGTCCGGCATGCCTGTCTCGCTGCATCACATCGTCATCGACGCCCACGACCTGCCCGCCCTGTCCCGGTTCTGGGCTGAGGTGCTGGGCTGGCGGATCCTGTCCGAGCGGGAGCGGGAGGTCGTGATCGGGCCGGACGAGACGGCCCCGGTGGGAATCTGCTTCATGCCGGTGACCGACCGCAAGGTCGTCAAGAACCGCCTGCACCTCGATCTGACCTCGACGGCGGAGGACCGGGAAGCCGAGATCGAGCGAATCCTTGCCCTCGGCGCTCGCAGAGCGGACGTCGGGCAGGGCGGCGACGAGTCATGGACCGTGCTGGCCGATCCGGAGGGGAACGAGTTCTGCGTAGTCCGTCCGAAGGAGACCCTCATCGGATAGCCCTGGAAGTCGATCAGACGGCTACCGGGACACCGGCCCATAGTCACCCGGATCGAGCTGGCGCCTTCGCGAGTCGAGGCCGGCCGCGTCGCTGTTGTCGTGTGCGATCAGTGCCTCACCACGGGAGGCTCGGCGGCCGGCGGTGGCACTGCGACGCCCCTGTGTGTGACACCTCGCCAGTTGGAACCCCTGACGCGAATGGTCAGGGGACCATTGCCTACACGGTCCAGGACCTGGCCTTCAGCACGGTAAGCCCGCTGCCTGACGCGACCCAGAACGTCGCCTACTCCACCACTCTGCAGACCACCGGCGGCAGGCATCGGGAACTCCACCTTCGCGGTTACTGACGGCTTCCTGCCCCCCCCGGCCTGAGCCTCGACCCGGACAGCGGAGAGATCTCCGGCACTCCCACCACAAATGGCACGTTCACGTTCACCGTCACGGCCGCCGACCCCAATCCGAACGTGCCTGTGGCCTCGCGGCAGTTCACACTCACCGTGCAGTCCCCCGCCCCACTACCTGCGCCACCAGCCCCGCCGACCTGCATGCCCAGGGCTTCAACGTCATCACCGGCAACGACCGCCCCAACATCCTGATCGGTACCCAGGCACGGGATGCGATCTTCGGGTTCGGCGGCGGCGACACCATCAACGGGCGCGGCGGCGACGACCTGCCGTGCGGCGGCCCAGGCAACGACGTCCTTGCCGGGCCGACGGCAACGACCGAACGTGAAGTTCCAGCCCGGCTTGCCGAGAGTATTGCGCAGTTCGACAGCATTCGGTTTGACCGGTCGGTGTCCGCGCAGGAAGTGCGCAGACGAAGTGTCGGGCGTCGTCGGCGGTATCGCGCTCTCTCCGCCGAGGTTATCGATCGACGTCGAATTCGATATCCACACCATGAGGATCTCGGAATGGGCCTGCGCTAACGGAGACCAGGTGTGCAGGCGTCGCGTAGGGAGTCCAGAGGCCCCGGAGGGATTCGGGGCCTCTGGCATTGGGGGAGTACGGGGCTGTGGGTTTGGTCGTCGTCGGAGTGTTCGGTCCTGTGGGCGTCAGTCGGCATGGGTGGCATGGGCGTCCGGGTTGCGGACGCTAGCGAGGAGCTTCTGGTACGTCTCACTCATGGGCTTCTCCTTCCCCTTCGGGCTGAGAGAGATGATCTCGATGAAGTGGTCGTCGCCGGCGATGAGGCGGGCGGAGCCCGAAGCGCCGTCAGGGGCGGAGAGACGCGCGTCGAGGGTCGGCTGGCCGTGGACCGTGATCTTGTGGACGCCGGTGCTGGAGAGCTTGTGCTTGGAGGACTGGACGGCCTCGTTGTAGCCGTCCACCAAGCCCCGAAGACCGTCGTTGAGGTCCCCCTTCGCGCGGGGCAGGTCGAAGACCGCGAAGACGATGACCCCGTTATCGGTCTTCACCTTGTAAAGGCGACCGCTCATTCCGTCCACGGCCTCGGTGAACTTCGTGACCCTGGGCTTTTCGGGAAGCCGGAATGTGATGCCGCTCGCGGCGTCGGTGGTCTCCACCCATTGCTTGGCGGAGCCGGGGCTGCCGTGCGGACGGTGAGCGTCATGATCGGAGGCGACCGCGGTGACGGCGGCCGTGTGCGGTGCCGCCGTGGCGGCCATCGCGCTGCTGGGCAGCACCGCGCCTCCGGCGATCACGGTGGTCGAGGCGGCGAGCAGCAGAAGGCGCTGGAAATGGGAACGGCGAGTCATGGAAATTCACATCCCGTGGAAGTGGAGGGAGGGGGGCAGTGGGTTGACGAATGGTCTGCGACTTACGGGTTTCCGGCCGTGCGTCGCATGTGTCCATTAGGCCCGGTCCTTTGAATCGGGTCATGCCCCTGAATCACGTGACGCGAGAAGTCGGGACTTGACCTATGCCGTCGGGCTGAGCACAATCCCCGGCCCGCACGCCGTCGCCGCGGCGCGCCAGGACGCGATGGCGCGCAGCCAAGAAATGATCTTTCGGAGTCAGGAGGTGATCGCTCGCGGCCAGGGGGTGATCGCCCGGAGTCAGGACGCGATGGCGGCGGCCCTGGGGCGCATGGCCGAGTCGTCGGACCGGATCGCGGGGCGGTCGGGGCGGGCGGCGGGGGCGGGAAGCCGCTGGTGATGACTCCGCAGGAACTGCCGACGGGGTGGCAGGCGAGGAATCGTGTCGTCACCGCGGATGTGCACGCCGTGGCGGCGTATCTCGCGCCCGCCCTCGTGCGGGGGAAGGCGCAGTACCGGCTGGAGGACATCGCGGGGCGAACCGGGCTGACGGTGGAGCGCGTGCACGACAGGGTGCGGATGTTGCTCAAACGCGGATGCATGAAGCAGAGCGGGTGCGCGGCGGACGGGGCGCCGGTGTACGTGCTGCCTTAGGGGGTTGCCAGAAGGACGCCAAGGGGGCCAGGGAACGCCGAAGGAACACCGAAGGAACGTCGAAGGACGCGGAAGGACGCAGGACGAAGGAGACGGGCCCGAAGTCGCATCCCATACTTGCGGCTTCGGGCCCTTCCCACGTTAGGTGAAGGCGCGCAGGCTCAGTCGCTCTTCCGCAGCTCCTCCAGGTATTCGCCCATCAGCCTTCCCGTACGGGTGAACCAGTCGTACAGGACCGCGATCTCGGCGGGCGAGTAGTCGGAGAAGAGTTCGGTGACGCGGGCGTAGTGCGGCTCGTAGAGGGACATGACACGGGCGACCGCGTCCGGGTTCGCGGCCACGCGGACACGGCGGCGGTCGTCGGGGTCGGGACGGCGGGTGACGTAGTCGGCGCGTTCGAGGCGGTTGAGGATCCCCGTGACGGCGCCCGTCGTGACGTGGGCCCGCTCTGCGAGGTCGCCGGCCGTGAGCAGGGTGTCGCCCGCCTCCAGGACGAAGCCGAAGCAGGTGAGGTCGGTGACGTTCAGGTTCAGCCGCTGGGCCATCTCCTGCTGGCCGATCATGCCCGTCGCGATGAGGTGGTCCATGGCGCTCAGCGCCTGGGCCGGAGTCGCGGGTGGGCGCGGCGTGCCCTGCTGCATGCGCATTTCCCTTAGTGCGTGAGATGTTTCTGGAGTAGATTTCTTAGCTTGTGAGGGATTCTAGTCCTTCACGTCACGAAACTCCGCTGTTCGGACAGAGGGAGGCAATACGTGAGCAAGCATGACGAGGGGCACACCCTCGCGGGCTGGATCGGATTCGGGATCGCCACCGTGGGGGTGGCGGGCATCGGGCTGGGGGTCTGCGCCGACAACGCCCTCGGAGAGTGGGGCGGGCTGGCGGTCGTGGCCGTGAGTGTGCTGGTCACCTGGGCGCTTCATCTCGCCGGGTGGGGCAAGCCGCCCGGGCGGCGGCCGGCCTCGGAGTGGGGACTGCGGGTCAGGGACCTGCGCGCGAGGGAGGGGCATCTCGGGTGTCTGGGGTGCCGGCTGGCGGGGCGTGGGCGGCCCGCGGTCAGGTCGGACGTGGCTGTCGGCGGTAAGCCTGTGAGTGGTGAACCCGTGACCGAGTCCGCCACCTGAACGGCTGCCCGCTCGCCGCCCGGCTCCGTTGTCGGTGGCAACGCCTACGCTCGTGAGTGATGGCACAGACGTGGAGATGTTCGGGTCTGCGGTGGTCGGCCGACGGCCCCGTGCTGATGTGGGGCGGCGGGCGGAGCAGTGCGCTGTCCTGGGGGAAGCGGGTGGCCTTTGGGGTGGTGGACGAGGGCGTACGGACGTGTGTGGGGGCGCGGGGGAACGCGTGTCCGGTGCGGGCGGTGGTGTCGGGGCGGAGTGCGGGGGCCCGTTGTGAGGAGTGCGCGCGGCTGGACCGCGCGCACTCCGTGGCCGCCGACACGATGGCCGACGACCCGCGGCCCTACCGCGTGTACCTCGCGTGGTTCGGGCCCGGCATGGTCAAGGTCGGGATCACCGGAGTCGCGCGCGGGCCGGCTCGGCTGCTGGAGCAGGGGGCTGTCGTCTTCAGCTGGCTGGGGCAGGGGCCGTTGATGGCGGCGCGGCGGACCGAGGAGCTGCTGCGGGCGGCGCTCCGGGTGCCGGATCGGATCCCGTACGCCGAGAAGAGGGCGGTGCGGGCCGCGTTGCCGGGGGCGGGCGAGCGGCTGGAGGAGATCCGGGAGCTGCACGCGCGGGTCATGGAGCTCGAAGGCTGGCCCGAGTCCCTGGAGCGGGCGCCCTTCCAGGCCGTCGATCACACCGAGGTGTTCGGGCTCGAAGGGCTCCCGCCCGCCGTCGGTGTCGTGAGCGAGCTGGTCGCGGGCGGTGTGGTGAGCGGAGAGCTGGTCGCCGCGGCCGGGCCCGATCTGCACCTTTCGACCGGGCGTGGGGTCGTCGTGGTCGATACGCGGCTCATGACCGGGTGGGAGCTGACCGCGGTCAGGGGTGAGCAACTGACGGTTCCCGTAAGGGAGTGGGAAGACAGGAGCGTGAAGCAGGACGGACTCTTCTGAGTGCCCGAGTGTGAGTGCCCGCGCGGTGCCGTTCTCCGAGGGTCAAGAGTTGGATCCCTCTTGGATCCCGTTCGGAAAGGGCCTGGACGAGTGGGGAGGCCCGGCCCGACAGTGGTTGCCATGAGCGATCACTCCATTGCGCCTGTCGCAGCCCACGAACCCCCCTACTACGCCGCTGTGTTCACCTCCGTCAGGACCGAGGGCGACAGAGGGTACGCAGAGACCAACGAGCGTATGGAGGAGCTGGTGAAGGACATCCCGGGCTACCTCGGCATGGACTACGCGCGCACGCCGGGCGGGCTGGCGATCACCGTCGGGTACTTCCGGGACGCGGACGCGCTCCGGGAGTGGAGGGGGCACGCCGAGCACCGCGCGGCACAGCAGCGAGGCCGCGCCGAATGGTACGAGCGTTACACGCTGCACATCGCCAAGGTCGAGCGGAGCCATGAGTTCGAGCGGACTCCGGGGACTGAGCAGGGCATCGAGCCCGAGCAGGACACGGGGACCGAGTAGGACACGGGGACCGAGTAGGACACGGGGACTGGACGGAACAAGGAGGCAGGGCGGAGTGGCAGGAGCGAGCGTGCGCGCGGCTGACGGGGAGGGCGGAGAGGGCGGGGAGGTCGGGTCTGGCGGGGAGGACGTACGGCGGTTCTGGGAGCGGCTGGGGCTCCCGGGGCTCGTCGATGTCCACACGCACTTCATGCCCGAGCGTGTCCTGCACAAGGTGTGGGACTACTTCGACGCGCTCGGGCCGCTGACCGGCGGCGTCGAGTGGCCCATCACCTACCGCGCGGAGGAGAGCGAACGCCTCGCGGTGATCCGGGAGTTCGGGGTACGGGCCTTCACCGCGATGGTCTACCCGCACAAGGCCGGCATGGCGCAGTGGCTCAACTCCTGGGCCGTCGACTTCGCCCGCCGGACGCCCGACTGTCTGCACACCGCGACCCTGTTCCCCGAGCCGGGCGTCGAGGGGTATGTGCGGGAGGCCCTGGAGCAAGGGGCTCGCGTCTTCAAGGCGCACGTCCAGGTGGGGGCGTACGACCCGAGTGATCGACTCCTCGACTCCACCTGGGGGCTGCTCGCCGAGGCCGGGGTCCCCGGCGTGATCCACTGCGGGTCAGGTCCCGCGCCCGGCAAACACACCGGGCCCGAGCCGGTCGCCCGTGTCCTCGCCCGGCATCCCCGGCTGCGGCTGATCGTGGCGCACATGGGGATGCCCGAGTACGAGGACTTCCTCGCCCTCGCGGAGCGCTACGGGGAGGTGCGGCTGGACACGACGATGGCGTTCACGGACTTCAGCGAGCGGTTCGCGCCGTTTCCGCGGGAGGCCAGGACCCGCCTCGCCACCCTGGGTGACCGGGTCCTGCTGGGGACCGACTTCCCGAACATCCCCTATCCGTACGTCCACCAGCTGCACGCCCTCGAACGGCTCGGGCTGGGGGACGACTGGCTGAGGGCGGTCTGCTACGAGAACGGCGCTCGTCTCTTCGCCATCAGTCCCTGAACGGGATGTCCCATCAGCCCCTGAGCGGACGCCCGATCAGTCCTTGAACGGGGCGCCTCGGAACGCCCCTCGGGGACTTCGTGATCTTCCCAGGAGTTCCCTGAGAGGCACCTGTGTGTTTCTCAGGGAAATCACAGGTTCCCGAAAGCGTGCTCTCAGAGGACCCCGACAAGGTGTCCGCTATGACCACGACCTCGCCCCAGGGGCGCACCGAACTGCTGAGGCCGGACGGGAGCCCCGTCCGAGTGCTGGTAGTGGATGACGAGCTGTCGATCACCGAGCTGCTCTCCATGGCCCTTCGCTACGAAGGCTGGCAGATCCGCAGCGCGGGTGACGGACAGGGTGCGGTGCAGACCGCGCGCGAGTTTCGGCCCGACGCCGTTGTCCTCGACATGATGCTGCCGGACATGGACGGCCTCGCGGTCCTGGGGCGCCTGCGCCGCGATCTGCCCGACGTGCCCGTCCTCTTCCTCACGGCCAAGGACGCCGTCGAGGACCGCATCGCGGGGCTGACGGCCGGCGGCGACGACTACGTCACCAAGCCCTTCAGCCTCGAGGAGGTCGTGGCCCGGCTGCGCGGACTGATCCGCCGTTCCGGTGCCGCCGACCGGCGTTCCGACTCCGTGCTCGTCGTCGGCGACCTCACTCTCGACGAGGACAGCCACGAGGTCTCGCGTGCCGGGGAGAACATCCACCTCACCGCGACGGAGTTCGAACTCCTGCGGTTCCTGATGCGTAATCCCCGACGTGTGCTCAGCAAGGCACAGATACTCGACCGCGTGTGGTCGTACGACTTCGGCGGCCAGGCCAATGTCGTCGAGCTCTACATCTCCTACCTGCGCCGCAAGATAGACGCCGGACGTGAGCCGATGATCCACACCAGGCGTGGGGCCGGTTACCTGATCAAGCCCGCGGCGTCATGAGCGGGCGACGACGGCCGCGTAAGCAGGGGCGAGGACGACAGCCGCGCACGCTGCGGACGCGGCTCGTCGTCGCGTCCGTGTCGCTGATCGCCGTGGTGTGCGCGGTGATCAGCACCGTGACCACCCTGGCCCTGCGCGACCACCTGTATCAGCAGCTGGACGTCAAGGTGACCGACATCGCCATGCGCGCGGTCGGTCACATGCAGCAGGCTCCGGGTGGCGCGAGCCCCGGTGCGGAGCCGGGGAACCCGAACTCCTCCTCGGCGGCCACTGCCACACCGAGCGAGAAGATCGACAACCTGCTGACCAAGGGCCCTACGCAGCCCAAGACCGTCGCCGCGTATGTGCAGAACGGCTCGATCATCTCCGCCGCCGTTGCCAAGCAGCAGAACGACAACGACGGCCTCTTCAAGAGGATGTTCGCCGGCGGTCTCACCGCGGTACAGAAGAAGGCGCTGGACGCCGTACCGAAGGACAACAAGGCCCACAGCGTGGAGATCCCGGGGCTCGGGAACTACCTCGTGAAGTACGTGGCGAGCCGGGACAGCAGCGACGCCTACTACGTCGCGCTGCCCACCAAGGACGTCGATGAGAACATCGACACCCTCATCCTCGTCGAGATCAGCGTCACCGCCGCCGGCCTGGTCGCTGCCGGCATCGCCGGGTACGTGCTCGTCGGCGTGGCCACCCGCCCCCTCCGCAAGGTCGCCAACACCGCCACCCGCGTCTCCGAACTCCCCCTGCACACCGGCGAGGTCACCCTCTACGAGCGGGTTCCGGAGTCCGAGGCCGACCCGCACACCGAGGTCGGTCAGGTCGGCGCCGCGCTCAACCGCATGCTCGACCACATCCACAGCGCCCTGCACGCACGTCAGCAGAGCGAGATGCGCGTACGGCAGTTCGTCGCGGACGCGAGTCATGAGCTGCGTACACCGCTGGCGTCGATCCGGGGCTATGCCGAGCTGACCAGACGCGGCCGCGAGGAGACCGGACCCGACACCCGGCACGCCCTCGGCCGGATCGAGTCCGAGGCCAGCCGGATGACCGGACTGGTGGAGGACCTGCTGCTGCTCGCGCGGCTGGACGCCGGACGCCCGCTCCAGTACGACCAGACCGATCTCGTACCGCTCGTCATCGACGCCGTGAGCGACGCCCGGGCGGCCGGACGCGACCACAACTGGCGGCTCGAACTGCCGGAGGAGCCCGCGCTCGTCCTCGCGGACGCCGCACGGCTGCAACAGGTCATGGTCAATCTCTTCGCGAACGCCAGAACGCACACCCCGCCCGGTACGACCGTCACCGCACGCGTGCACCGGCACGGGCCGTGGCTGTGCGTGGACGTCCAGGACGACGGGCCCGGCATCCCGCCCGACCTGCTTCCGCGCGTCTTCGAACGCTTCGCACGCGGTGATTCCTCGCGTTCCCGGTCCTCTGGCTCGACGGGCCTGGGACTGGCCATCGTGCAGGCCGTCGCCGCCGCGCACGGCGGTGCCGTCACCGTGGACAGCATGCCCGGACGGACGGTGTTCACCCTTCATTTGCCCGCGATCGCCGTCGATCCGTTCGTGGAAACAAAGGCGCAACTGTTCTCACAGGCACAGCACAGCGCCACCACATGGGTGCAACAGGGCGTTTGACGAGAGTCGTTCGCATGCGAACCGACTCTTCTCCCGGCAACCTGCCGGCGCGGGAGCACCTCCCGGCCGGGTCCGCCGGTACGCCTGTCCTGGACGTAGTGATCCCCGTTTACAACGAGGAGAAGGATCTCCAGCCGTGTGTGGTGAGACTGCACGAGCATCTCAAGCGCACCTTCCCGTACGCGTTCCGCATCACGGTCGCGGACAACGCCTCTACGGACACCACCCCTCAGGTGGCCGCACGGCTGGAGTCGGAGATACCGGAAGTCAGGTCCTTCCGGCTTGAGCAGAAGGGCCGCGGGCGCGCGCTGCGCACCGTGTGGTCGGCCTCGGACGCTCCGATCCTCGCCTACATGGACGTGGACCTGTCCACCGACCTCAACGCCCTCCTCCCGCTGGTGGCCCCGCTGATCTCGGGCCACTCGGACCTCGCGATCGGCTCCCGGCTCGCCCGCAGCTCGCGCGTGGTGCGCGGTGCCAAGCGGGAGTTCATCAGCCGCACCTACAACCTGATCCTGCGCGGCTCGCTGCAGGCCCGCTTCTCGGACGCGCAGTGCGGCTTCAAGGCGATCCGCCGCGATGTCGCCCAGGTACTGCTGCCGCTGATCGAGGACACCGGCTGGTTCTTCGACACCGAGATGCTGGTGCTCGCCGAGCGCGCCGGACTGCGCATCCACGAGGTGCCGGTCGACTGGGTCGACGACCCGAACTCGACCGTGCACATCGCGAAGACCGCGACCGACGACCTGAAGGGCGTGTGGCGCGTGGGGCGCGCCCTCGCCACCGGTTCGCTCCCGCTCGACCGGCTCGCGCGCCCCTTCGGGGACGATCCGCGCGACCGCGACCTGACCGACGTACCCAAGGGCTTGGCCCGCCAGCTCGTCGGCTTCTGCGTGGTGGGCGCCCTGTCCACCCTCTTCTACCTGCTCCTGTACAGCGCCTTCCGTTCGTTCTCGGGCTCACAGATCGCCAACGCGCTCGCCCTGCTCGTCTCGGCCGTCGCCAACACCGCGGCCAACCGCCGTCTGACCTTCGGCGTCCGCGGCCGCGGCAGCGCGGTCCGGCACCAGGCGCAGGGCCTGGTCGTCTTCGGCATCGGCCTCGCCCTCACCAGCGGCTCGCTCGCCGCCCTGAACGCGGCGACGAGCAGCCCGGCGCACTCCACCGAACTCGCGGTGCTCATCGCTGCCAACCTCGCGGCGACCGTGCTGCGGTTCCTGCTCTTCCGCGCCTGGGTCTTCCCGGACCGGCGTGACGAGACGGCGGCCTCGACAGTCGTCGCCTCGCACAACCCGGCCTCGCCCACCTACGGCACGACGACGGCGGCGCACCAGCAGCACCCGCACTCGCACTCGCACCAGCAGCACCCGCACACGCCGCTGCCCCAGCGCCCGAACGCGACGGCGCCCCAAGCTCCGTACATCGACTACGACCACAACCAGACCAACGAGTTCCGCGCCGGTGAAGCCGCGGACCGCACCTGGGGGGACGCAACCATGCAGCTGCAAGCGGTGCGCCCGCACGATCACGACCCGAGGGACACGAGGGACGCACGATGACGACTCAGTCCGACACGAGCCACCAGGGGGGCGCGAGCCCCTTCGGAGGCGCCGAGCCCTCCTGGGGACCACCGAGCTCGACGGCTCTGCAGGAGCCCGTGGCGCCGCCCAGCGCGGCCCCCCGGTCCGGTGACCCCAAGCAGCCGTTCTTCCGACGCGCCTGGCGCGGCCGGCCCGAGGACCCGCGCTGGGTGCGCCCCGCCTTCCTCGCCCTGCTCGTCGCCACCGGCCTGCTCTACCTCTACAACCTGAGCGCCTCCGGGTACGCCAACTCCTTCTACTCCGCGGCCGTCCAGGCCGGCAGCCAGAGCTGGAAGGCGCTCTTCTTCGGCTCGCTCGACTCGGCCAACGCCATCACCGTCGACAAGCCCCCGGCCTCGCTGTGGCCGATGGCCCTGTCGGTACGGATCTTCGGTCTCAACTCGTGGGCGATCCTCGTCCCCGAGGTGCTGATGGGCGTCGCCACGGTCGGCGTCCTGTACGGGGCACTGCGCCGTCGCTTCAGCCCAGCGGCCGGTCTGATCGCGGGCGCGGTGCTCGCGCTCACTCCCGTCGCCGCGCTGATGTTCCGGTTCAACAACCCGGACGCGATGCTCGCGCTGCTGATGACCGTCACGATCTACTGCGTGGTCCGCGCTCTGGAGGACGGCCGGACGAAGTGGCTGGTCTGGGCGGGTGCCGCGGTCGGCTTCGCGTTCCTGGCGAAGACCCTGCAGGCCTTCCTGATCCTGCCGCCGCTCGCGGTCGTGTACGCGGTCTGCGCGCCGGTGCGGCTCAAGAAGCGGTTCGCCCAGCTGGGTCTTTCGGCGGTGGCGATGGTCGTCGCCGGCGGCTGGTGGGTGGCGATCGTGGAGCTGTGGCCCGCGTCCTCCCGCCCGTACATCGGCGGCTCGCAGAACAACTCCTTCCTCGAGCTGACCTTCGGCTACAACGGCCTCGGCCGCATCAACGGCGACGAGACCGGCAGCGTCGGTGGCGGTGGGGGTGGTGGTGGCACCGGCCAGTGGGGCGAGACCGGCTGGAACCGGATGTTCAACTCGGAGATCGGCAGCCAGATCTCGTGGCTGCTGCCCGCCGCGCTGATCCTGTTCGTCGCGGGGATCGTGCTCACCCGCAAGGCCAAGAGGACCGACCTGACGCGCAGCTCGTTCCTCGCCTGGGGCGGCGCGCTGCTGATGACGGCGATCATCTTCAGCTACATGGCCGGCATCTTCCACCAGTACTACACGGTGGCCCTGGCCCCCTACATCGCGGCTGTCGTCGGCATGGGCGCGACGGTGCTGTGGGAGGAGCGGAGCAAGGTCTGGGCCTCGCTCACCCTCGCCGGCGCGGTCACCGCGAGCGCCGCCTGGGGATACGTCCTCCTCAACCGCACCCCCACCTACCTGCCGTGGCTGAAGTGGCTGGTCCTCATCGGCGGTCTGGTCGGCGCGCTCGGCCTGATCTTCGCGGCCAGGCTGGGCCGTCAACTGGCCCTCGCGGCGGTCGGGCTGAGCTTCGTGGCCTCGGTCGCGGGCCCGACGGCGTACACGCTGTCCACGGTGAACACCGGGCACACCGGTTCGATCGTCACGGCCGGTCCGGCGGGCGCCAGCATGATGGGCGGCCGGGGTGGTCCCGGTGGCGGCGGTGGCATGCGGGGCGGCTTCCCCGGTGGCGGCAACACTCAGGGCCAGAACCAGCAGGGCGGTAACGGCACCACCCAGCAGGGCGGCGGCATGGGCCAGCCCCCGACGGGCGGTACCGGCGGCTTCCCCGGTCAGAACCAGCAGGGCAACGGCAATACCCAGGGCCAGAACCAGCAGGGCGGCATGCCCGGCGGTGGTGCGACGGGCGAGGGCGGCATGGGCGGTGGCGGTGTGGGCGGTCTGCTCAACGGCGCGACCGTCAGCTCCGCGGCCAAGAAGCTGCTGGAGACCAACGCGGGCGACTACACCTGGGCGGCCGCGGCCATCGGTTCCCAGAACTCCGCGAGCTACCAGCTCGCCACCGGCAAGCCGGTGATGGCGATCGGCGGCTTCAACGGCACCGACCCGTCCCCGACGCTGGCCCAGTTCAAGAAGTACGTGACGGACGGCAAGATCCACTACTTCATCTCGGGCGGCAGCATGGGCGGTGGGATGGGCGGCGGCAACTCCTCCTCCACCACTTCCACCTCCTCCCAGATCAGCTCGTGGGTCACGGCCAACTTCAAGAAGGTGACAGTCGGTTCGGCCACCTTCTACGACCTGACGCAGCCGACCAGCAGCTGACGGCAGGTCTTGTACGCGGGGCGGTGGCCCGGAGCGATCCAGCTCCGGGTCACCGCCCTTTTCCTACCCCAGGAGAATCGCGTTGTACGCCGTATGGGACCTGTTCTACGGTGTACAACATGTCCACGATTCCCCCAGGGCACCCAGAGGATCAGGCACAAGGCCACCCCCAACGCTGGCTGATCCTCGGCGTCATCTGCCTCGCCCAACTGACCGTGCTGCTCGACAACACCGTCCTGAACGTCGCGATCCCCTCCCTCACCCGGGAGCTGGGCGCGGCCACCCCCGACATCCAGTGGATGATCAACGCCTATTCGCTGGTGCAGTCCGGGCTGCTGCTCACGGCGGGCAGCGCGGCCGACCGCTACGGCCGCAAGAAGATGCTGATCACCGGGCTCGTCTTCTTCGGGATCGGCTCGGTGGTGGCCGGACTCGCCGACTCCACCGGCCAGTTGATCGCCGCACGGGCCGGAATGGGCGTCGGCGGCGCGCTCCTGCTGACCACCACGCTCGCCGTCGCCATGCAGATCTTCACCCCCGCGGAGCACCCGAAGGCCATCGGCATCTGGAGCGCCGTCAACGCCCTCGGCTTCGCGGCCGGACCGCTCCTCGGCGGCTTCGTACTGGACCACTTCTGGTGGGGCGCGATCTTCCTGATCAACCTGCCGGTGGTGGCCCTGGGCCTCGCCGCGGTGATGGCCCTCGTACCGGAGTCGAAGGCCGCGTCTTTCCGGGGGACAACCTCCGGACCCCCGGACCGCGGGGACCGCCCCGACCTCCTGGGAGCGCTGCTTTCCACGATCGGCATGACCGCACTCGTGTACGCGATCATCTCCGGCCCCGAACACGGCTGGACGTCGGCCCGGGTGCTGGCCACGGACGCGGTCGCCGTGCTGGTGCTGGCCGCCTTCGCGTACTGGGAGAGCCGGATCCCGTACCCCATGCTCGACCTGCACTTCTTCCGCGACCGGCGCTTCACCGGAGCCGTCGCGGGAGCCGTCCTCATCGCCTTCGGCATGGGCGGGGCCCTCTTCCTCCTCACCCAACACCTCCAATTCGTCCTGGGATACGGCCCCCTGGAAGCCGGACTGCGTACGGCGCCGCTCGCGCTCGCGGTCGTGGCGCTGAACTTCTCCGGCCTCTCGGCGAAGTGGACGGCGAGACTCGGCACACCGGTGTCGATCGCGCTCGGCATGACGCTGATGTCGGCCGGGCTGGTGTCGATCGCCACGCTCGCCGCGCACGGGTACGGCGGCACACTGCTCGGGCTGCTGCTGATCGGCGCGGGCGCCGCCGTGGCCAACCCGGCCATGGCACACGCCATCATGAGCGCGATTCCGCCGGAGAAGGCGGGCGTGGGCGCGGGCGTCAACGGCACGCTCGCCGAGTTCGGCAACGGCCTCGGAGTGGCGGTGCTCGGGGCGATCCTCAACTCCCGGTTCGCGGCGCTGATTCCGGTGGCGGCGACCTCGCTCCCGGCGGCACTGGCCTCGGCGGGCTCGGACGAGGAGCGCGGGCGGATCACGGACGCGTTCTCGTCGGGAGTGGAGACCAGCCAACTGGTGGGCGCGGCGGCCGTCCTTCTCGGTGGACTGCTGGCCGCGGCGTTGCTACGACGTGCGGAGAGGGCAGACTCCGCGGTGGCGGTATCGGCGTAGCGCCCGCTTAGCATCAGGGTTCCGAGTCATGAGTGATGAGTCATGAGTGATGAGTTGCGAGTTTCGAGTTCCGAGGAAGGTGCGCCATGGTGAGGGCAGCCGACCGTGCCGAGCGTCCGGCGCGGACCAGTGTCTGGCTGGAGGGCAAGGCTCCCCGGGGCGCTGCGGCGCGCGGGGGCGGGCAGCCGTCGGGGCTCGACCGGGACCGGATCACCGAGGTCACCGTACGGTTGTTGGATGCCGAGGGCATGGCGAGGTTCTCCATGCGCAGGCTGGCCGCCGAGCTGAACGTCACCGCGATGTCCGTGTACTGGTACGTCGACACCAAGGACGACCTGCTCGAACTCGCCCTCGACGCGGTCTTCGGCGAACTGGAGCTGCCCGACGCGGAGTCGGGCGAGGACTGGCGCGACCAGCTCCGCTCCCTCGCCACCGGCTACCGCGCGCTGCTGGTCCGCCACCCCTGGGTGTCCCCGCTGATCGGGACCTTCCTGAACATCGGCCCGCACTCCATGGCCTTCTCGCTCTGCGTCCAGCAGGTGATCCGCAACACCGGCCTGCCCCGGCACGGCCAGATGGGCGCGCTCTCGGCGGTCTTCCAGTTCGTGTACGGGTTCGGCACCATCGAGGGCCACTTCGTGCAGCGCTGCGCCTCGGCGGGGATGACCCAGGACGAGTACTTCCGTCAGGCCATGAGCACGATCGGCGAACAGCCGCAGTTCTCCGCCAATTTCGAGAACGCCGCGGACCTCATGGAGGCCCGCGGCGGTGACACGGTCGAGGAGATGCGGGAGCGGGACTTCACGTTCGCGCTGGAGACGCTGATCGCGGGGATCGAGACGATGGTCGCCCGGGCCTAGGGCCTGTCCGCTCCTCCTCGGCTTCCTGGGTCACTCCCGGGTCATTCCTGGGGTGTCAGTCGGGCCGGGAAGCCGCCCGTCGCGACCGGGCCCCACTTCACCGGCGTGACCCGGATGATCGACTTTCCCTGCTTGAGCATGGCCTCCCGGTACTCGTCCCAGTCCGGGTGTTCGCCCGCGATGTTCCGGTAGTACTCGACGAGCGGCTCGACGGATTCGGGGGAGTCGATGACTTCGGCCGTGCCGTCGATCTGGACCCAGGGTCCGTTCCACTCGTCGCTCAGCACGATCAGGCTGACACGCTCGTCCCGCTTGGCGTTACGGGTCTTCGCGCGCTCGGGGTAGGTCGAGACGACGATCCGCCCGGCGTCGTCGACCCCGCAGGTCAGGGGGGAGCCCTGGGGGCTGCCGTCGGTACGGCGGGTGAGGAGGATGGCGCGGTGGCGGGGGCGTACGAAGTCGAGCAGTTCGTCCAGGGACACGGCGGTGTTCGTAGCGATGTTCGGTGCCATGTGAGTCAGCCTAGGCTGCCCGCCGGGAACGTGCGCTCGACTCACGCCTGTGGGAGGGACTCCCCTTGTACCGCCTGGACGTCCAGCTCCACCTTCAGCGTGGTGCCGATCGCCGAGATGCCTGCCTGGATGACCTGGTTGTAGTTCATGGCGAAGTCCTCGCGGTGGAGTTCGGCCGTCGCCCGGAAGGCGGCCCGCGTGCCGCCCCAGGGGTCCGCGCCCGTGCCCAGGTAGGCGAGGTTCAGGTCGACCGGGCGGGCGATGCCGCGCATGGTGAGTTCGCCGTGGACGGTCCAGCGGTCGGAGCCCGCCGGGGTCAGGCCGGTCGAGCGGTAGGTGATCTGCGGGTACGTCTCGACGTCGAGGAAGTCGGGGGACTTCAGGTGGCCGTCGCGCATGCCGTTGCCGGTGTCGATCGAGGCGGCGGAGATCACGGCCTCGACGCGGGACTTGGACACGTCGTCCGGGGCGATCTCGATCGTCGCCCAGAAGTCCGTGAAACGGCCGTGCACGCTGGAGATGCCCAGGTGCTGGGCGACGGCGCCGACGGAGGAGTGCGCCGGGTCGACGGTCCAGGGGCCGGGCGGCGGCAGTTCGTTGCCGCCCTGGCGGGCGAGGGTCACGTTGCCGATCTCGGCCCGGCCGCTCGCCGTGACGATCGCGCTGGAGGCGGCGGGCGCGTACCCGACCGCGGTCACGATCACGGTGTACGCACCGGGCGTGAGGACGGTCGGGTCGTGCACGGCTCCTTCGGTGTCCGCCTCGGCGCGCAGCACCTGCGTCCCGGTCATGTCGGTCACCGTGACGACCGCGTGCGACACGGCCCATCCGTCCCGCGTGCGAATCCGTGCGGTCAGTCCCATCCCGTTTTCTCCCTGCAAAGCACTAAAAATTGGTCGCAATGAGACCGGCCCGTGGGGGGCGCACCTCCGCTCAGAGTGCGCGCTCCCCACGGGCCGGGGTATCGACTACTCGCCGGGGTGGGCGAGGGTGATGTCGTGGTCGTCGACGCCGCGGCCGGAGACCGTGAGAGCCGTCGCCACCGGGGGGTAACCCGTCGCGATGACGGTGTACTCGCCGCCGTCCAGGTCGGTGAAGGCGTACGCGCCGTCCATGCCGGTCCTGGCGGTGCCGATCACGTTGCCGGCCGCGTCGACCAGCGTGACCCGGGCATCGCCCAGGGGACCGCCGGGAGCCCGTACGACACCCTGGAGCTGGGCGCCCGCGCTGAGCTCGACCTCGACCCGGGTGACCCCGGCGCCGCCGACCTCGACGGGGAGGGCCTGCGGGCGGTGGCCGGCCGCGTTCACCGCGATGGTCACCGGACCCGGGACCAGTTCGGCGAAGGCGAACTGGCCCTGCTCACCGGTGGTCCCGGTGGCCAGCACGTCACCGCGGACGTCGGTCACGATGACCATGGCGTCCTTGACCGGGGTACCGGTCCCGGCGGCCCGGACGAATCCGCTCAGCCCGCTCGTGCCGCTCAGCAGGATGTCGTACGCCACCGGCTCGTCGTTCACGATGATCGTCGAGGCCTGCGGCTGGAAACCGTCGGCGGAGGCGATCAGGACATACGAGCCCGTGCCGGGCGCGTCCACCGCGTAGGAGCCGTCGGCCTGCGCGACCGACCGGCCCAGCTGCCGTCCCGCGAGCGAGATCAGCGTGACCGCGGCCTGCGGGACGGGGGCGCTCTCCGCGCCGCGGACGTGACCCCGGACCGGGATGCCGCCGGAGGCGGGCAGCGGGGCGCTCTCCCGTGTCGCGGTGGCGACGGCGGCGAGCCGCTGCGTGCCCTCGGGTCCGGCCGCGAGGCTCGTCTCGGCGACGGCCGCCCAGCTCGGGATCCTCTCCTCGGCGGGTGCCTCGGCGGTGGCCGAAGCCTCCGGCTCGGTGGCCTCCGCCTTCGCCTCCGCGGCCTGGGCCAGCGCGCCCGAGGTCCGCAGCGGGACCTCCTTGATGAAGAGGACGATGAAGAAGGCGAGCAGCGCCAGGGCGGAGCCGATCATGAAGACGTCGGCTATGCCGTGGCCGTACGCGCTCTCGAGGACCGTGCGCAGCGGGGCGGGCAGCGAGTCCATGTTCGGGATGGTGCCGGAGCCGGAACCGGACGCGGCGGCCGCGTACTTGGGGTCGATGCCGGCCAGGCCGTCCTTGACGTAGTCGGTGATCCGGGTGGACATGATCGCGCCGAGCGCGGAAACGCCGATCGCACCGCCGAGGGAGCGGAAGAACGTCACCGTGGAGCTGGCCGAGCCGAGGTCGGACGGGGCCACCTGGTTCTGCGTGGACAGCACCAGGTTCTGCATCGTCATGCCGACGCCGAGACCGAGCAGCGCCATGAAGATCGCGACGTGCCAGTAGGTCGTGTCGTAGCGGATGGTGCCCAGCAGGCCCAGGCCCGCGGTGATCAGGACGGTACCGCTGACCAGCCAGTACTTCCACCGGCCGGTCTTGGTGATGACCTGGCCGGAGACCGTGGAGGCGATGAACAGGCCGCCGATCATCGGGATGGTCATGACGCCCGACATCGTCGGGGACTTGTCCCGGGCCAGCTGGAAGTACTGGCTGAAGAAGACGGTGCCGGTGAACATCGCGACGCCCACGAAGAGCGAGGCGAGGGAGGAAAGCGTGATGGTGCGGTTGCGGAACAGACGCAGCGGGATGATCGGCTCGCTCGCCTTGGACTCGACGAGCACGAACAGCAGGCCGAGGACGATCGCGCCTCCGACCATCGCGTACGTCTGCCCCGACACCCAGTCGTACTTGTCGCCGGCGAAGGTGACCCAGACCAGCAGCAGCGAGACCGCGGCGGAGATGAAGAACGCGCCACCCCAGTCGACCTTCACGTCCCGCTTCACGGTGGGCAGGTGCAGGGTCTTCTGCAGCACGATCAGCGCGATGATCGCGAACGGCACGCCGACGTAGAAGCACCAGCGCCAGCCGAGCCACGAGGTGTCGGTGATGACACCGCCGAGCAGCGGGCCGCCGACCGTGGCGACAGCGAAGGTCGCGCCGAGGTAGCCGGAGTAACGCCCGCGCTCACGCGGGGAGATCATCGCCGCCATGACGATCTGGGCGAGGGCGGACAGACCGCCGACGCCGACGCCCTGGACCACACGGCACGCGATGAGCATGCCGGGGTTCTGGGACAGACCGGCGGCGGCCGATCCCAGCACGTATATGACGAGGGCTATCTGTACGAGCGCCTTCTTGCTGTACAGGTCGGAGAGCTTGCCCCACAGAGGCGTGGTCGCGGTCATGGCCAGCAGCGAGGCCGTGACGACCCAGGTGTAGGCGGACTGGCCGCCGCCCAGGTCGCCGATGATCTCGGGGAGTGCGTTGGTGACGATCGTCGACGACAGGATCGCGACGAACATGCCGAGCAGCAGGCCGGAGAGCGCCTCCATGATCTGTCGGTGTGTCATCGGAGTGCCGTCGGAGGGTCCACCTCCGTGCTTGGCGTGAGCCCGCACACCGGCTGGTGTGGTCGTTGCCATGGGCTTCCTTCTCTTGTCTTACGCGGGTGTACGGGTGGTCAGTTCGGTTGCTTCCGGCATGTAGGGCGGCCGGGGTACGGCACGGCAGTCGCCGAAGCTCTCGCGCAGCCGGCCCATCAGGTGGATGAGCAGGCCGACCTCGTGGTCGGACCAGTCGCTCAGCCGGTCGGCGAACAGCCGCGAGGAGCGGCGGGAGAGTTCGGTGAGCTGCTCGCGTCCCGCGTCGGTGAGGCGCAGGATGCGGGAGCGTTTGTCGGCGGGGTCGGGGAGGCGTTCGATCCAGCCCCGGTCGGCGACGTGGGCGACGTGGCGGCTGGTCACGGACATGTCCACGGCGAGCAGCTCGGCGAGCTTGCTCATCCGCATGTCGCCGTGCCGGCCGAGGAGGGTCAGTACGGCGGCGGAGCCCGTGGGGCAGTCGTGCGGCAGGATCCGCCCGAGCTCCCGCTTCACAGCGCCGATGGCACTGAGCTGACGAGCCAATTCCTCGTACTGCGCCTGCGCGGCCATCACACCTCCCGTATTCGTTGCTTGGGGCAACCATAAATCCAGTTGGTTGCTGCAGGCAAACGATATCGCTGCCGCTGGGCTAAAAAGATGGCAAAGGCAAGTATTGGCGAACGTAAACCTGCTGGTGGGCGGTGCGCACGGCTTTGAATCCGCTGTGGACCGGCGGAACTCCCGCACCCGGGCCCATCCCGGCCTCCGTGTGCGCCAACCGTTCATCCGGAGCTTTTCGGCTGATCACCGGTGGGGTTGGGCGCGCAGTTCCCCGCGCCCCGGGGGGGCGCGCTGCCTGCCGGGGGCATCCAGCTCGCCGCCCACGCCATCCGGAACCGGGGGAACGGGGGGCGAGGGGAACCCGGCGCTTGGGTAGGGGGCGTCTATTCGCTAGGGTCCTGGGCCATGGCAAACACCCAGGGCCCCGAGGGCAACTACGACCCCGCGGGTAGCACCCAGATGTTCCGCGCTTTCGTCGACGAGGGCCCCCAGGCCCGGCAGCAGCAGGCGGCCGCCCCGGCGGGCCCCCGCATCGGCCTGATCATCGGCATCGTCGTCGCCGTGGCGGTCGTGGCCGCCGTGGCGTGGCTCGCGCTGGCGTAAGGGCAACCCGCCCGCCTCGCCGGCAGGACCGGTGGAGGCGGGTCACTTCCACTGGACGGACACGTCCCGCGTCTCGATGTGCATGCCGAGCGGCACGCGCCAGTCGTCGACGCACACCGTCCAGGTCTTCGTGCTGCCCGCTCCGGCCGCGATCGGCGCCGGCAGATCCCGCGTCGAGTCGATCGTCGCCCAGTCGATGCCGAGCGCCCCGATGATGTGCGTCCCGAGGGTCACCGTGCCCGAACGCACAGCGGTGCCACCGGTGTTGCGGAAGGAGACGGTCACCTTCTCGCACCAGCGCCTGTCGGTGGCCTCCCGCGTGGGCTCGCCCACGTCGAGAACGGCGGGACCGACGGGGCCGGGAGGACTGGGGGTACCAGGGGGACTGGTACTTGCCGTGGAACCCGGGGTCGGCCGAGTGGGGGGCGCGGACGCGGTGCCCGAACCGGCGCTCGTGCGGGACGAGTTGTCGTCACCGCGGTTCGTTGCCGCACCGGGCGAAGCGGAAAGTGGGGGCTGCGGGGGTGAACTGCCCTGCTGAGGAGCCCCTTTGGTGGGTGGCGTGGGTGGCGTGGACCCGGGCAGCGGGGTCAGCGAGACGTTTCCGGTCGGGGCCACGACGGGTCCCGAATCGGCCGGCGCTCCCACCGCCACGTATCCGCCGCCGCTCCCACCGTCCCCGCACGCGGCCAGTACGGCACCCAGGCAGACAACAGCCGTCGAGGCGCCCACCAGGGCGCCTCGACGGCCACGGAGCCAAGTCGCTCGACGCATCGCGCCAGTGTGGCTGACGATCCGTCAATTATGAAGGGTCGAGCAGGGGGTCTCAGTCGGAGATCAGGCCCTCGCGGAGCTGGGCCAGGGTGCGGGTGAGGAGGCGGGAGACGTGCATCTGCGAGATGCCGACCTCCTCGCCGATCTGTGACTGGGTCATGTTGGCGAAGAAGCGCAGCATGATGATCCGGCGCTCGCGGGGCGGGAGTTTGGCGAGCAGCGGCTTCAGCGACTCGCGGTACTCGACGCCTTCCAGGGCGGTGTCCTCGTAGCCGAGGCGGTCCGCGAGGGAGCCCTCGCCGCCGTCGTCCTCGGGGGCCGGGGAGTCGAGGGAGGAGGCCGTGTAGGCGTTGCCGACCGCGAGGCCGTCGACGACGTCCTCCTCCGACACGCCCAGGACCGCGGCGAGTTCGGCGACGGTCGGGGAGCGGTCGAGCTTCTGGGAGAGCTCGTCGCTGGCCTTGGTGAGGGCCAGGCGCAGCTCCTGGAGGCGCCGCGGGACGCGGACGGACCACGAGGTGTCACGGAAGAACCGCTTGATCTCGCCCACGACCGTCGGCATCGCGAACGTCGGGAACTCCACGCCGCGTTCGCAGTCGAAGCGGTCGATCGCCTTGATCAGGCCGATGGTGCCGACCTGGACGATGTCCTCCATCGGCTCGTTGCGGGAGCGGAAGCGGGCCGCCGCGTACCGCACGAGCGGGAGGTTGAGCTCGATGAGGGTGTCCCGGACGTAGGCACGCTCAGGGCTGTTCTCGCCGAGTGCGGCGAGCCGCAGGAACAGGGAGCGGGACAGGGTGCGGGTGTCGATGGCTCCCGAGGTTTCGGGGGCCGCCGGGACGGCTTCGAGGGCCGGAGCGGCATCGGGGGCCGGGAGGGCCGGGACATCGTGAAGCGCGTCGGGCGCCGGTTCGCTCTTCGTGAGCGTGAGCACCTTCGAGCTGCCCTGGTCTGCGGACATGCCACCCCCTTTGGGTCGCGGACGGTAGCGGCGGACGCTCCCGTCGGAGGAACGCAGCCTCCACCTGAATACCGGCGGCGGGGCCGCGGCAAACGCTCTTCGGGGAGAATGTCACATGTCGGCAACACGCTGTAGTGACATGTCGACATGGAAGGGGTGAATCGGCCCTGGAAAAGAAGGGTCTGACGGTTTTTCGACGCTGAACTGTCGGAAAAGGAGCCCTTGAGCGATTCGCTCTTGTCGGTTACGCCTCGATCCTATTTGCGGATCGCAGCCGTGCGAAGCTCCGGGCGAGCAGCCTTGACACATGCATCTGGGAGACTCCCAGCTCGGCACTGATCTGTGACTGTGTCAGATTGCTGTAGTAGCGGAGGAGAAGGATCCGCTGCTCGCGCTCGGGCAGTTGTACGAGGAGGTGGCGGACGAGGTCGCGGTGTTCGACTCCGTCGAGGGCCGGGTCCTCGTAGCCGAGCCGGTCGAGCAGTCCCGGCAGCCCGTCACCCTCCTGGGCGGCTTCGAGGGAGGTCGCGTGGTACGAGCGTCCGGCCTCGATGCAGGACAGCACCTCCTCCTCGGTGATACGCAGCCGCTCGGCGATCTCGGCGGTCGAGGGGGAGCGCCCGAAGGCCGTCGTCAGGTCCTCCGTCGCGCTGTTCACCTGCACCCACAGCTCGTGCAGCCGGCGGGGTACGTGGACGGTGCGGACGTTGTCGCGGAAGTACCGCTTGATCTCTCCGACGACGGTCGGCATCGCGAAGGTCGGGAACTGTACGCCCCGGTCGGGGTCGAAGCGGTCGATCGCGTTGATCAGGCCGATGGTGCCGACCTGGACCACATCCTCCATCGGCTCGTTGCGGGAGCGGAAGCGGGCGGCCGCGTACCGCACGAGCGGCAGGTTCGCCTCGATGAGTGCCCCGCGTACGCGGTCGTGCTCCGTGGTGCCCGGCTCCAGCGTCTTGAGCTGGCCGAAGAGCAGCTGGGTGAGGGCCCGGGTGTCGGCGCCGCGGCGTCGCTCCGGGGTGACCTGCTCAGGGGTGACGCGTTCGTGGGCGATGTGCTCAGGGGCGATCTGCTCCGGGGTGACGCGTTCCTGGGCGATGGGTTCCGTGGTGATGTGTTCCTTGGGGATTTCCTGTGGCGGTGCTTGAGGCGCAGTACTGGCCGGCACGGTCAACTCCACCTCTATGATCCGTCAGATCCATCAACTCATCCGTCAAAAGCGGTCATAGCATCACAAGACATGTGCACTGTGTGCAAGCACCGGATAACACCGTGTTGAACAGGATTTAGGGAGAGTTGGGGCATAAGAAGCGGAAAAGCCCCCCACCGGTTTCCGGTGAGGGGCCCAGAGCGCGTCGGCTCGGATCGGTTCAGAACGGATAGTCGGCGATCACCCAGGTCGCGAACTCGCGCCACAGCGCGACGCCCGCCTGGTGTGCGGGATGCTCCAAGTACCGCTTCAGGGCGTCGGAGTCGTCGACCGCGGAGTTGATCGCGAAGTCGTACGCGACGGGCCGGTCGGTGATGTTCCAGCCGCACTCCCAGAACCGCAGCTCGGGGATCTGGTCGCCGAGCGGGCGGAAGGCGGCCGCGCCCTCGACGACGCGGGGGTCGTCACGCTCGACGCCTTCGTTGAGCTTGAAGAGGACCAGATGGCGGATCACGGGTACTCCCTGGTGGTACGGGCCGTGCGGGGGCGGCCGATCAGTTCTTGGCCCCGTCGGCGATCCACGTCATGAAGTCGCCGATGGACCGGGCGGCGGTCGAAATGCCCTCGAACCCTATCTGGACGTAGTCGGCCGCCTTCGCCGGATCCGTGATGATCACGTACAGCGCGAAGACGACGAGTATGTAGACGGCGATCTTCTTCGAATTCACCGCCATCGCGGCCTCCCTGTGACTGCTGCGCCCACTGGGCCCCCTGTGCCGGCGGCGAGTGTAACCTTCACCCCACTTTTTTGGACCAACGGCCCGCTGGTCGAGGTCCTTTGCCGTACGCACGAAGGGCCCCGTCTTGCGACGGGGCCCTTCTCAAGCGGTAGCGGAGGGATTTGAACCCTCGGTGACTTGCGCCACACTCGCTTTCGAGGCGAGCTCCTTCGGCCGCTCGGACACGCTACCGAGGGAGACCCTACCCCAAGGTGGGGCATGGTCTGAAATCCGTTTCCCGCCGCCGGTCCCGCCGCCCCGCGGAGTCAGCGGTCGCGGAAGAAACGGGTGAGCAGACTCGCGCACTCGTCCTCGAGTACGCCCCCGATCACCTCGGGGCGGTGGTTGAGCCGGCGGTCGCGTACGAGGTCCCAGACGGAACCGGCCGCGCCCGCTTTCTCGTCGCGGGCGCCGTAGACGACCCGGTCGACCCGGGACTGGACGAGTGCGCCCGCGCACATCGTGCAGGGCTCCAGGGTGACGACGAGCGTGCAGCCGGTCAGCCGCCACTCGCCGAGCCGCTGGGCGGCCCCGCGGATCGCGAGCACCTCGGCGTGCGCCGTCGGATCGCCCGTGGCCTCGCGTTCGTTGTGTCCGGTCGCGAGCACCGTCGTACCGTCCGTGGACAGCACGACGGCGCCGACGGGAACATCCCCGCCCTGGACGGCCCGGTGGGCCTCGTCCAGGGCGAGCCGCATCGCGGCCCGCCAGCGGTCGCGTACCGGATCTGCCGGATCTGCTGGAAAGGTCTCTTTTGTCGGGCTCACCCGGGAAATCTATCGGGCTCGCCCGGAAAACCGCCTCCCCCGGAAACCGCGGGAGCCGGGACCTGCCTTCCGGATCAGGTCCCAGGACCTGTCCGGCGGATCAGGAACTAGCGGACGGTCTCCAGGACCTCCGCCGCTCCCAGGGCTTCGGCGATCGTGCTGAGCGCGTCGCCTTCGTCCAGGGCGAGCAGTTCCTTCTCGCTCACACCGAGGTCGGCGAGGATCTCGCGGTCCCCGACGGGGCTGTGCGAGACGATCTCGCCGGAGACGCTCTCCTCCTCGTCGTCCTCGGAGTCGTTTGCGTCGTCGGGTTCACCGTCCTCGGTGCCGTCCAGGTCGAGGGAGTCCAGGTCGGCGTCGTCGTCGCCGGGCTCCCGTCCTAGTAGTTCGTCCGTGAGCAGGATCTCGCCGTACGAGCTGCGGGCAGCGGCTGCGGCGTCCGAGACGTAGATGCGAGGGTCCTCCTCACCGTCCACGCGGACGACGCCGAACCACGCGTCCTCCTGCTCGATGAGTACGAGCACCGTGTCCTCCTCCGAGGCTTCACGGGCCAGATCGGTCAGATCCGACAGGGTCTCCACATCGTCGAGCTCTGTGTCGCTCGCTTCCCACCCGTCTTCGGTGCGCGCGAGCAGTGCGGCGAAGTACACCGTGACTCTCCCACTGGTCATAGGCGTGCCGGTTGGGGGTCCCCCCGGCGGAGGTCGATTGGGCGGGGAGTGCTGCTCCGAGACCCCACCCACTCGGAATCGTGGCAGAAACAGAGCGTTCAGGGGACGTCTTCGGCCTGCTGTGTCTGCCTCTTTTGATCGCTAACAGCGGATCGTACGCGGCCCTCGGCGTCGTGTGTGCATGTCCCCGCCCTCACGGCGTGGGCGGATCACCAAGGAGCTGCAAAGGAGCTACCAACGGAGCTACCAACGGAAGGTGCGCATGCGCATGGCGTGACGGAGGCGGGCGACCTTGGCGCGGCGGGGCTGGACGCGGTCACGCAGCTCGCGCGCCTCGGTCAGGTCCCGGAGGAACTGGGCCCGGCGCCGCCGGCGCTCGGCGTCCGTCTCCGGCTGCCCGATCCGTTCGGTCCGTTCGGCACGTCCGGACCGATCGGATCGTTCGGCCTGCTCGGCACGTCCGGACCGTTCGGATTGTTCGACGCGGCGAAGTCGTACGGGCCGTTGGGCGGGTTCGGCCCCCTCGGCTCCTCCGAGTCGCTCCAGCTGCTCCGGGGACTCCTTTTCCCGGTCCGGCATAGGCCCACCACCCCAGGTCGGTCCCTACCGCATTCCCTCTGACGGGCGGTTTGATGCCAGCGCGAGGGACACGGGGGCACGGCTACTGTTATGGGCATGCGTCTCCACGTCGTCGACCACCCCCTGGTCGCCCATAAGCTCACCACCCTGCGCGACCGGCGCACCGACTCCGCGACCTTCCGGCGGCTCGCCGACGAGCTGGTCACCCTGCTCGCCTACGAGGCCACCCGGGACGTGCGCACCGAGCAGGTCGACATCGTGACCCCGGTCGCCTCCACCACGGGCGTCAAGCTGTCCTACCCGCGCCCGCTGGTCGTGCCGATCCTGCGTGCGGGCCTCGGCATGCTCGACGGCATGGTGCGGCTGCTGCCGACCGCCGAGGTGGGCTTCCTGGGCATGGTGCGCGACGAGGAGACGCTCCAGGCGTCCACGTACGCGACCCGGATGCCGGACGACCTCTCCGGGCGCCAGGTGTACGTCCTCGACCCGATGCTGGCCACCGGCGGCACGCTCGTCGCGGCGATCCAGGAGCTGATCAAGCGCGGCGCCGACGACGTCACCGCCGTGGTGCTGCTCGCCGCCCCGGAGGGCGTCGAGGTCATGGAGCGCGAGCTCGCGGGCACGCCGGTGACGGTCGTGACCGCGTCGGTCGACGAACGGCTCAACGAGCACGGTTACATCGTGCCGGGGCTGGGCGACGCGGGGGACCGGATGTACGGGGCGGCCGAGTAGGTTCCCGCACCTCGGCGGGACCCGCGACGGGCCTGCGCGGGACCGTCGCGGCCCTACGGGGCACTGAGTCGTCCCTTGGGTCCTCAGCGGTCTCACGAGGGCTGTCGGCGGCCTTATGGGGCGCCGACAGCCCTCGCTGTTCTCGGCTGTTCAGCAGTTCTTCGGAGAGGCGGACGCGGCCGGCTGGGGCCCGGACAGGGTGGCCAGGGCCTTGTCGGCGTCCTCCTTCTTCGTGAGGCTCTTGAAGCTGGTGCCGATGATCAGGTCGACCCGGTCGGCCTGGGCGCGGCCGTCCGTCTTCACCTCGGCGCCGGACAGTTGCGTGCCCAGTACCGGCAGCGCGGCTTGTGCGGCCCCCTTGGCGCCGAGCAGTATCCCGGCGCCGTTGACCTTCTTGTCGTACGTGGCCGTCGCGTTGCCCACGTCACCGATGCGGAACCCGCGCTTCTTCAGCTCGTCCGCGGTCTGCTTGGCGAGCCCACTGCGCGGCGTGGCGTTGAGGACGTTGACGGTGATCTGTCCGGGCCTGGGAAGCGTCCCGGCGGCGGTGGACGTCGTGGACGCCGTGGTCGCTTTGGCCGACGGGCCGGCCTTGGACGTGCAGTCGTCCTTCGCACCGGCCGCCGTGGCCTTGTCGCCCTTGCCCGTGAAGACATCGATGAGCTGCAGGGTTCCCCACCCGATCAGCCCTAGCGCGGTGACGGAGGCGACGACCAGGAACACGAGCCTGCGACGCCCCCGGGGTCGGCGCATCCGTGGGTATTTGTCCCCCGTGATCCGGTACTGGCCGCCCATGCCAGGGGGAGTGAGCATGCTCATGGGCGCAGCGTAGTGTGCCGCGGCGGTGATTCCTACTAAATGATCATCGGTCGAGGCTCAGTCCAACCCAAAAGGGTCAACGAGCGGGGATCCCGGGCCTCGAAGAGGCCCTCGCGTCCCCGCGCCCGGTCTCGGCCGAGTCCGTCTCTGTCGAGACCGTCTCGGCCGACGCCGTCTCAGTCGAGTTCGAGCACACGTGCGTGGAGCACCTGGCGCTGTTGCAGCGCGGCGCGTACGGCGCGGTGCAGGCCGTCCTCGAGGTACAGGTCGCCCTGCCACTTCACTACGTGCGCGAACAGGTCGCCGTAGAACGTGGAGTCCTCGGCGAGGAGGGTCTCCAGGTCCAGCTGGCCCTTGGTCGTCACGAGCTGATCGAGGCGGACCGGGCGCGGCGCGACGTCCGCCCACTGCCGGGTGCTTTCCCGGCCGTGGTCGGGGTACGGCCGTCCGTTTCCGATGCGCTTGAAGATCACACGGAAAGCCTACCGGCCCAGACCTTCCGGGCGCAGCCATGGCGACGTAGTGCGACGCTGGAAAAGACGCCTTAAATCAGTGCAAACCGGGAACAGGGGCCTGATATGAGCGACAGCGAAGCACCTCCCGCGGTGGCACCCGAAGGTGTGAGCGGCGCCCGTGGGCTCCCCCAGGAGGCCCTGGAGATCGCCTCCGGTTACGCGTTCTCCGGACCCGCGCTCGACCTGGGCGCACTGCTCTGGGACGGGCGGTGTCTGCCGGACGCCCGGATCCGCATTCCGCTGCTCGTGCTCAACCGGCACGGGCTGGTCGCCGGAGCCACCGGCACCGGTAAGACCAAGACGCTGCAGCTGATCGCCGAGCAGTTGTCCGCGCAGGGCGTGCCGGTGTTCCTCGCCGACATCAAGGGTGATGTCTCCGGGATCTCGGCGCCGGGCGTGTCGAACGACAAGGTGCTGGCGCGTGCCCAGGAGGTCCACCAGGAGTGGACGCCGACCGCCTGCCCGGCCGAGTTCTACGCGCTCGGCGGCATGGGCAAGGGCATCCCCGTACGGGCGACGGTCACCAGCTTCGGCCCGGTCCTGTTGTCCAAGGTGCTCCAGCTCAACCAGACCCAGGAGCAGTCGCTCGGCCTGATCTTCCACTACGCCGACCAGAAGGGTCTGGAACTGTTCGACCTCAAGGACCTGCGGGCCGTCGTCACCTTCCTGACCTCGGACGAGGGCAAGGCGGAGCTGAAGGGCATCGGTGGCCTGTCGCCCGCGACGGCGGGCGTGATCCTGCGCTCCCTGACCGCCTTCGAGGCGCAGGGCATGAGCCCGTTCTTCGGGGAGCCGGAGTTCGACACGAGCGAGCTGCTGCGGACGGCTTCGGACGGGCGCGGGACGGTGTCCGTCCTCGAACTCCCCGAGGTCCAGGACAAACCGCGGCTCTTCTCGACCTTCCTGATGTGGATGCTCGCCGATCTCTTCCACGACCTCCCGGAGGTCGGCGACATCGACAAGCCGAAACTGGTCTTCTTCTTCGACGAGGCGCACCTGCTCTTCACCGACGCGTCGAAGGCCTTCCTGGAGTCGATCACCCAGACCGTGCGGCTCATTCGTTCGAAGGGGGTCGGCGTCTTCTTCGTGACGCAGACCCCGAAGGACGTGCCGTCCGACGTCCTCGCCCAGCTCGGCAACCGTGTCCAGCACGCGTTGCGCGCCTTCACACCGGACGACCAGAAGGCGCTGAAGGCCACGGTGAAGACCTTCCCCAACTCCGCGTACGACCTGGAGGAGGTCCTCACCGGCATCGGCACCGGGGAGGCCGTGGTGACCGTGCTGAGCGAGAAGGGCGCGCCGACGCCGGTCGCGGCAACCCGGCTGCGGGCCCCGCAGTCCCTGATGGGCCCCGTCGATCCGGCCGCGCTGGACCGGGCGGTGCAGGCGTCCCCGCTGTACGGGCGCTACGCGCAGGCGGTCGACCGCGAGTCCGCGTACGAGAAGCTCGCGGCCCGGGACGCGGCAGCCGCGCAGACCGCCGCCCAGGCGGCTCCGGAGGCCGGGCGGGCGCCCGCGAAGGGCGGTGGCCGGGCGAAGGAGGAACCCTCGGTCGTCGAACAGGTCGTCGGCAGCGGCATTTTCAAGTCCCTGGCGCGGTCGATGGGCACGCAGATCGGCAGGGAGATCACCCGCTCCCTCTTCGGAACGGCTCGGCGCAGACGGTAGCCGCCAGCCGGTAGTTGGTAGTCGGTGTTTGTCATCTGTCATCTGTCATCTGTGACCTGTGACCTGTGACCTGTGACCTGTGACCTGTCAGCTGACAGGAAGTGAGGCGAGCGCCCCGCACGCGGTCGGGGCGCCCGCCTCGGTGTTCCCTCGGTTGTGCCAGGCCGTTGTGCCTAGCTGTTTCCGTGCTCCTTGGGCGAGGGCGTCCGCACCTGCCGGGCGTCAGGAGCGGTCCTGGACTCGGGCTGCGGCTTGGGCGTGTTGCGGACGGCTTCCGCGCGCAGGAGGGCGCGCAGGACCGCGTACGGGTCGGTGGGCATGACTGTGTCCTTGCGTTCGCTGGTGCACTGACTGGCTGGTGGGGACGGTCCGGAGGCCGGGCCGGGCCTGTCAGCAGCGCAGGACCACTGAGCGCAGGGCGTGCAGTGTGCGGGAGTGCGACGGCGGTACGCGACGGGGGCGGGACGCCGGCTCCGGGCCGTCGGGAGCGGTCGGTGCGGGGCGCAGCGGGTTGAGGGGGTGGTGGTCCTGCCGGGTGGGCGGGCGAAGGGCCGTGTCGAGTACGTCGTGTTCGGCGCCACAGTCCGTTTCGGCGGAGGCCGCGACGGGGGTCGGGGCGAGGGCGTCGACGTGGGTGCCCGCCGCGAGGATCGTGACGACGAGGAGCGTCAGAACCCGCATCCACACGTGCCGGTGCGGCGGGCGCGGCCGGCGGTGCGGAGAGGGGCTCATAGGAGGTCGTGTCCCCATCCGGAGTGGGTGGTTCATCGGGTCGGCGGCGAGATCCGCCCTCATGGGCTACCGGTGAGGCGCGGAGTTGACGTACGGCGTGGACGCGTCGTTCGGTCAGACGACGGCCGGGATGTGCTTGGCGCGGCCGCGGATCACGAACGCCGTGATGATTTCCGTGACGCCGACCGCGATGAGCCAGCAGCCGCCGACGAGGGTGAGGACGGCGACCGAGGTGAACGGGGACACGATCAGGACGATCCCCGCGAGGAAGCTGACGATTCCGAGGAAGATCTGCCAGCCGCGGGCCGGCACGGTCGGGTCGGACGCGGCGGCCAGGGTCTGGGTGATGCCGCGGAACAGCCAGCCGATGCCGATCCACAGGGCGAGCAGGAGGGTCGACTGCATCGGGCCCCGGAAGCAGAACAGGCCGAGCAGGATCGAGAGGGCACCGCTGATGAAGGCCATGACGCGCAGCGAGGTCGCGACGTGGGTGCCGAACGCGGCGACGAGCTGGAGTACGCCGCTGAAGAGCAGGTAGAGGCCGAAGAGCACGCCCGCGGCGAGCAGGGAGGCGCCCGGCCAGACCAGCACCAGCACGCCCAGGACGAAGGCCGCGATGCCGGCGAGCAGGACGGCTTGCCAGGCGCTGCGGGCGATGAGGTGCAGGGGGCCTTCGGGGGCGACGTGCGGCTCGCGGTCGTGGATGTGGCGGTCGTGGATGTGGCGGTCGTCGTACTGCGGGCCGTGGCGGGGAGCGTTCGGTACCTCACTCATGCTCCATGCTCTGGCCGGGCGGGGCCGCCCTGCCACCGCGGTGACCCATCCGACGGACCCACGGGCGGCCTCGTCCGCGAACGCCGGACGGGCTGAAGACGCGGGGCGAAGCCCCCGCCCGAGGGGTGCGGGGAACTGCGCGACCAGCCCCCACCATCCCGCAGCCGACAAACTCGCCCCGGGGTCGGAAAGTGGCGGGTTACTTGCCGGAGGCCTTCGCCTGGGCCTTCATTTCCTGTTTGTGGGCGCGGACCTTCGCCAGGGACTCCGGGTCGGTGATGTCGGCGACGGAGCGGAAGGAGTCGAGCTCGCCGTACGCCCCCGCCGCCTCGCGCCAGCCCTTGGGCCGCACACCGAACTGCTTGCCGAGGAGGGCCAGGAAGATCTGGGCCTTCTGGGCGCCGAAGCCGGGCAGTTCCTTGAGCCGCCGCAGCAACTCCTCGCCGGTCGTGACGCCCTCCCAGACCTTGGCCGCGTTCCCGTCGTAGTGCTCCACGAGGTACTGGCACAGCTGCTGGATCCGCTTGGCCATGGACCCGGGATAGCGATGCACGGCCGGCTTCGCGGTGAGCAGCGCGGCGAACTTCTCCGGGTCGTACGCGGCGATCTCGTGCGCGTCCAACTCGTCCGCACCCATGCGCGAGGCGATCGTGCGCGGTCCCTTGAACGCCCACTCCATCGGCACCTGCTGGTCCAGCAGCATCCCGGTCAGGGCGGCGAGGGGACTGCGGCTGAGCAGCGCGTCCGCTTCGGGATCCTGGGCGATGTGAAGGCTGACGTCCATGCCTCGATGATCCCGCGTGAGGGTGCGGAACGCCTCTCAGGCCCCCGTGCGCCAGTGGCCCATGGCATTCACCCGTTGTCTCGGGACGGAGAGTTCCTTGCGGACGTACGTCGTGAGGGCCCGGGTCGTGGTGGTGTCGCAGGTGATCCTGACGTACGGGGCGGACTGGTCCTTGAGGAGGTCGGGGAGGGACTCCTTGACCCGGGTGACGAGAGGGGCACCCCGGCGCGGGACGGCGCGCAGGTCGTGGAGTGCCGGGCGGGTGCGGAGCGGGAGCCCGTCCGTGCCGTGGTCCGTCTCGAACCAGATCGTCGCCGGGACCGTACCGACCGCCTCCAGGAGGGAGTTGAGGGCGGGGAGGGAGGCCGAGTCGGCGACGGCGAAGACGTGGGACGGGGCCGGGTCCGGCTCCGTGAACGCGGTGCCGTGGACCGTGGCCTCGATGGTGTCCCCGGGCTTCGCCGCCCGCGCCCAGTCGCTCGCGCGCCCCTCGTGCAGTGCGAACTCCAGTCCGAAGGTGCCGTTCGCCGGGTCGGGGTCGACCAGGGTGTACGCCCGCTGGTGCGGCTTGCCCGCGTTGTCGAACCACAGCCGGACCCACATGGTCGGGTGCACTCCGGTCGCCGCGAGCATGCCGCCGTCGGTGAGGCGCAGGCGCCGGTGGCGCGGGGTGATGTCATCGGCTCCGGTCACCGTGAACTCGAAGTCCTTGCCGCGCAGCAGCTTGAGTACCGCGCCTTCCCAGCCATGCCCCTGGCCCATCGGCTCTCCACCCCTCGCGTACGATTTCGCCCCAATGGAAGTTAGGTTAGCCTAACCTCATAAAAGTGGGGATGGATTGTGACCGCCGAGCTCTACCGTGACCCTTGGGGGATCCCCCACCTGCGCGCCACCGGCGCCCGCGCCCTCGCCCGTGCCCAGGGGCGTGTCACCGCCCTCGACCGTGCCTGGCAACTGGAGGTCGAACGGCACCGTTCGCAGGGCACGTCCGCCGCGTTCCTCGGCGCCGAGGCCGTCGGCTGGGACCGGTTCGCACGCCGGGCCCGGCTCGACGACACCGCGAGACGTTGCTTCACGGCGCTGGAGAGACGGGATCCGGAGACCGCCGACTGGGTCGTCGCGTACGTCGACGGGGTCAACGAGGGACTGGCCGAAGGCGCCGGGCGCGCACCGGAGTTCGCGGAGACCGGGCTCGCCCCGGGGCGCTGGGAGCCCTGGACCCCGCTCGGCGTCTGGCTCGGCGCGCACATCCTCTTCGCCGGTTTCCCCGCCAAGCTGTGGAGGGAGGAGGTCGTCCGCCGGATCGGACCGGAGGCCGTGGACCTCTTCGCCGCCGACGGTCCCGGCACCTCCGGCAGCAACGGTTGGCTCGTCACGGGCGAGCGGACCGGCGCCGGGCAGCCCGTCATCGCGGGCGACCCCCACCGCTTCATCGAGGACCCCGGCGTCTACCAGCAGATCCACCTCTCCTGCCCGGAGTTCGACGTCGTCGGCCTCGCCGTCCCCGGCGTCCCGGGAATCGCCCACTTCGCCCACACGGGCACGGTCGCCTGGGCCATCACCAACGCGATGGCCGACTACCAGGACCTGTACCGGGAACGACTGCGACGCGTCGGACCCCAGGGACCGGAGGGAACGGGCAGCTGGGAGGCGCTCGACCCGGACGGGGAGTGGCGGGCCGTCGCCCGGCACATGGAGACGGTCGAGGTGGCGGGCGGTGAACCCGTCGAGGTCGAGGTTGTCGAGACCCCGCGCGGACCGGTCGTCATCGGGGGAGCGGAGATGACCGAGGGCGTCGAACCCATCAGCCTCCGCTACCCGGCCCGCGTCACCGAAGACCTCGGCTTCAGCGCGCTCCTCCCCCTCCTCAGGGCCCGCGAAGTCGCCGACGTCGACCGGGCGTTCGACCACTGGGCCGAGCCCGTGAACGTCGTCCAGGCCGCCGACACGGAGGGCGGCGTACTGCACCGGGTCGCCGGCCGGGTCCCGCTGCGCGGCGCGGACAACCGCACCCGGATCGTCGCCGCCTGGGAGCCCGGGCACGAATGGCTGGGCTGGCACGAAATGCCGTACGGGACGGTCGAGGACGGCGTCGCCGTGATGGCGAACCAGCGCGGCCCCGCCGGTCCGCTCGGCGTCGAGTTCGCCCCGTTCCACCGTGCCGCCCGGATCCGGCAACTCCTCGACGAGCGGCCGAAGTGGTCGGCCCAGGACATGGCGGACATCCATATGGACACCCATCTGGCCTCCGCCGCACCCCTGATGGGCCACCTCGCCGCCCTCGACGGACTCGGCATCGAGGCGACCGCCCTGCGCGACTGGCTGCTCGGCTGGGACCGCCGGATGGCGGCCGACAGCATGGCGGCGGCCGCCTACTCCGCGGTGCGCGGCGCGGTCGTACGGCGGCTCGCCGCGCACCCCGCCTTCGCCGCGCTGGCCGACCCGCCCGCGTACCCCGAGGTCTTCCGCCCCTGGCTCGCCCTCCTCCCCCGCGTCGGCCTCGCCCTCGAACACCTGCTGAAGGCCGAGGAGTTGTACGGCATCGACCGCGCCGCCCTCGTCCGCGAGGCCGTCGAGGAGGCGGCCGCACAACCGCTCGGCGTCTGGGGCGACACCCACCGCCTCGCGCCCTGGCGCGCGCTCACGACCACCTCGTACGACGAACCGGGGCTCTCCGGAGACCACGACTGCGTGCTGTGCACCTCGACGGTCCCCGGCCTGACCGACCTGAGCGCGCGCGGCCCGGCGGCCCGTTACGTCTGGGACCTCGCCGACCGCCGCCAGAGCCTCTGGGTGGTCCCCTTCGGCGCCTCGGGGGTCCCGGGCTCGGCCCACCACCGCGACCAACTCCCCTTGTGGCTCAAGGGAGAACTGGCCCCGGTCGTCACCGACTGGAGCCGGCTGACACAGGAGCAGGAGACAGAGAAGGTTGAGGACAACCATGAGCAGTGAGCCGTACGCCGCCGACCGCGAGGCCGTGCACGAGCAGAAGATCGACGGCTTCGGGACCGTGCGCGTCCTGCCCGTCGAGCCGCACGCCGACCTGGACGTCATCCACCGCTGGGTGAGCGAGGAGCGTGCCGTGTTCTGGGGCATGAACGGGCTCACGAAGCAGCAGGTGCTGGAGACGTACGTCCACCTGGACTCGCTCGACACCCACCACGCCTTCCTCGCGCTCAAGGACGGCGAGCCCGCCGCGCTCTTCCAGACGTACGAGCCCGAGGCCGACCGGGTCAGCGAGTGCTACGCCGTCGAGCCCGGCGACATCGGCGTCCACCTGCTGATCGGCCCCGCGGGGTCCGGCGGTGGCCGGGCGGGCTGGTCGTCCGCGCTGCTGACCGCGTTCACCGTGTACGTGCTGATCGGCCTCGACCGGCAGCGGGTCGTGGTCGAACCCGACGCGCGCAACGAGAAGGCGATCACGCGCCTGATCCGGCAGGGCTTCGTACCCGGCCGGGAGATCGTGCTTCCCGAAATCGACCTTCCCGAGGTCTACTTGCCCGAGAAGCGGGCCCGGCTGGCCTTCCTGACGCGGGAGGCGGCCCTCGCAGGGGTTTCCCCGCTGGGCTCGTCGGCGGGTTCCCCGGTGGGCTCCTCGCCGGGAGAGTGAGCACGGCGCCGGATTCGTCCGTACGTATCCGTGACTCTGGAAATGCGGAGCCCGCGCAGGCCTGTGCGGACGCCGCGGAGACGACGGAGACGGCGTGTGGGCGTACGCGGAGGCGGACAGCGGGACCGACGGCGGATCGCCCAAGGGCTCGCGCTGCTGGGCACGGTGCTGGTCCTGCTGCTCTTCGGCGGTGTCGGCGGCGCGTCCGCCCACGCCGCGCTGACCGGCACCGATCCGCAGGACGGCAGCGTGCTGAAGACGGCGCCCACCGAGGTGACGCTGTCCTTCAGCGAGTCCATCGGGCTCCTCGACGACTCCTTCCGCGTGCTCGACCCGGACAACCGGCGCGTGCACACCGGGGATCCGGGGCATGCGGGCGACCGCTCCGACACCGCCCGTGTGACCCTGCCGAAGGGCCTGGGCACGGGCACCTTCACGGTGGCCTGGCGGGTCGTCTCGGCCGACAGCCACCCGGTCTCCGGCGCCTTCACCTTCTCCATCGGCAAACCCTCCGCGACCGCCCCGCCCGTTCCCGTGGACCCCTCCGGGAACACCGTCGCGGGCACGCTCTACGACGCCGCCCGCTACTTGGCGTACGGCGGTCTGGCCCTCCTCATCGGCGCGGCCACCTTCGTCCTGGTCTGCGGGTTCCCGGGCCCGGTGCGGCGACTGCTCCTCACCGGCTGGTGGATCCTGGCCGGGTCCACCGTCGCGCTGCTGCTCCTGCGCGGACCCTACGAGCGCGGCAGCGGCCCGGCGGACGCCTTCGACCCGTCCGTCCTCAGCGAGACCCTGACCAGCAGGCCGGGACTGGCCCTGCTGGCGCGGCTGGTGCTGCTCGGGGCGGCGGTGTTCTATCCGGTGCGCGAGCAGGCGCGGGGGCGGCTCGTCCTCGCGCTCGGCGGGCTGCTCACCGTCTCCCTCGCCGTCACCTGGGCCGTCGCCGAGCACGCGTCCGCCGGGATCCAGGTCCCCGTGGCGATGGTCTCCTCCGTACTGCACCTGCTGTCCATGGCGGTCTGGCTGGGCGGCCTCGCGGCCCTGCTCACCGCGCTGTACCGGTCGGCCGAGCCGCTCCCCGCGGCCGTCGTCAACCGCTTCTCCCGCCTCGCCCTCGCCTCGGTCACCGTCCTGGTCGTCACCGGCGTCTACCAGTCCTGGCGCGGCCTCGGCTCCTGGGACGCGCTGACCTCCACCTCGTACGGCCGGCTCCTGCTCGCCAAGCTGGTGGCGGTGCTGGTGCTGCTGGCGGGGGCGGGGGCCTCGCGGCGCTGGACCGGGCGGCTGATGCTCGCGGCGGAGGAGGCACGGACAGCGGCGGCGGTGCTGGTGGAGGAACGGGTGCCGCAGACGGTGGGGGCCTCGGCCGTCCCCGCCGACGTACGGGTCGGGAGGGCGGACGGCCCCTCGGACGGTGGCCCCTCGGACGGCAGTGCATCGGGCGACGGTGCATCGGGCGACGGTGCATCGGACGACGGCGCACCGGATCCGGATCACGAGCCCTCGGACGAGGCCTGCGAAAAGAGCTCGGGCAAGATCTCCGACAAGGTCTCGGGCACGGCCTCCGACGAGGCCGACCCGTACCGGCGGGCGTTGCGCCGTTCGGTGCTGGTCGAGGTCCTCGTCGGCATCGTCGTGCTGGTGATCACCACCCTGCTCACCGGTACCCAGCCGGGCCGCGCGGCCACCGAGGCCGCGGCGGCCTCCGCCACCGCGGCCGCCGGGGAGACCACGGCCTCGACGACGACGATCCCGTTCGACGTCGGCACGAAGGGCGGACACGGCAAGGTGCAGATCGAACTGACACCGAGCCGGGTGGGCGAGAACTCCGTGCAGGCCGTGATCTACGGCCCCGACGGCGGCTTCGCCACCGTGCCCGAACTGCGCCTCACCTTCACTCTGGAATCCCAGCAGATCGGCCCGATCGACGCCGAGCTGACGGACAAGGGCGGCTACTGGGCCGCGGACGGCGTCACCCTCCCGGTGGGCGGCACCTGGACCATGAAGGTCACCGTCCGCACCACCGACATCGACCAGGTCACGGTGTCGAAGACCGTGAAGATCAGCTGACGGGACCACCGCGTCGGCTCACGGGGTCTGCTTCATGCCGTCGACGACGGCCCGGGTGATGATGGCGTTGGTGAAGGTCACCGTGCCGGGCATGATCAGAGCGTCCTCGCCGGTGCTCGCAGTCACCTTGACCGAGCGGTCGCCCAGGAAGACATGGGTCTTCTTGTCGAAGATCCACTCTTCGCGTTCGCCGCTGGTCTCGTCCAGCCGGGCCACCGCTATCCCGTGCCGGCCCACCGCGTCCACCGCGTCGTTCACCACGACGACTCCGGGGATCTTTGCGGCGGCCTTGAACAGGGCCGAGTACAGCTCCACCGGCGGGTAGCTCTCGACGAGCAGGTCGCCGATGGTGGTGAACGCCTCCTGGTCGGGTGAGTTGCCGTGGCCCTTGGTCTCCTTGTAGATCTTGGCCAGGATCTTGTCGGGGTCGGTGGTCAGCTTGGCCAGGTAGTCGTACGTGGGGTGGTTCAGGCCGCCGACCGGGGTGTTGCCCTGTTCGTCGGGCAGGCTCAGGGTCTCGCCCTCGGAGCTGTCGTTGACGGCCGGGTCGATCAGCCAGCCCTTGGTGCCGTCGGAGGACATCCAGACCTGGCGGCGGTGCAGCGCGTGACTGGCGAGGCTGCTCTTGTCGTCGACGGTCTTCACGAACGAGTCGGCCGATTTGGACTCTATGTAGACGTACTGGCCGGGCTTGACGGCCGGGTGGCTTCCCCCGGTCTCGGCCGCCGCCAGTGAGATCTGGCCCAGCAACTGGGGGACGCCCTTGGAGGTCGCGACACCGATGTGGGTGGTGAGGGCGGGTCCGGTGGCGACACCGCCGTCCCTGACCCCGCCGGCGTCGTTCATCGCCACTCCGGCGACGACCGTACCGGCCAGGGCGGCGGCCAGAGCGGGCAGCGTGATCGCCGGGCGCGGCAGCCGCAACCGTCGGGTCCGCGCCGGGGCCACCGCCTCGGCGGCCGCCGTGCGCTCTTCCTGCTGGATCTGGTGAATCTGGGCCATCAGGCGCTCCTTGTGGAACTGGTGACGGCCCGCCGGGAGATCGCGCGCCGTGCGTGACAGGAGCTGCTGGGCGCTCTCGTCCCGCTCGGCCGGACTCTGCCGGGGCGTGTTCTCGTTCATCGGTTTCCTTCCTGTGCGGGCCGGATCACTTGGGTGCGATCGCCTGTTATCTGTCGGTCGAGGCGGCTGCCTTCCCGTCTTCCGCGAACTTTTTTCAGCGGCGGTCCGGGTTCTTGGCGCGCCGGTCCGGGGTCGGTGAGGGTGCGCAGCTTCTTGCGGGCGCGGGAGAGCCGGGAGGCGACCGTGCCGACCGGAATCCCCAGCGCCTCCGCCGCGGCCTCGTAGTCCAGGCCCTCCCCCAGGCAGAGCGCGATGACCTCGCGCTCCGGGGGCCGCAGCTTCGCGAGGGCGGCGAGGGCGGTCGCGAGACGGCGCCGGTCGTCGACCTGCCCGGCCACGTCCTCGGCGTGGTCGGGCACCGACAGCTCGGCCGCGGCGGCGGCCTGGGCCGCCTGCCGGTAACGCCGGTTGCTCCGGTACTGGTTGCGCGCGGTGTTGGTGGCGATGCCCAGCAGCCAGGGGCGCAGCGAGCCGCCCTCGGGGTCGACCCGGTCGCGCAGCCGCCATGCCTCCAGGAAGGTCGCGGCCATCACGTCCTCGGCCGTCGACCAGTCGGCGGTCAGCCGGAAGGCATGGTTGTAGACCGCGCGCGCATAACTGTCGAAGAGCTCCGCGAAGGCGCTCGATTCCCCGGCCCGTACCCGGGTACGCATATCAATGCTCACCCCTATGAGCTGTCCGGCACCCCACACCGACTTCCCGTGACCTGCGTCACACCCCGTCGTGTGCGGTTCAGGCCGGCGCGGCAAGGCGCGGAGCTCCGTGGAACACCTGTCGGGTGTGCCAGGTCCGGTGGCGCGCCGCGACGGGCGCGGTGCCCGGCTGGGGGCCGGTCAGCGGACGGCCCGCCAGCGCGATGACATGGTCGCGGGCCGCCGGGCTCCGCCCGACGAAGCGCTGCGACACCAGGATGCGGTGCCCGTCCCCGATGCCGAGGACGCCTTTGTCGAACAGCTTGTGGTGCAGCGAGCACAGGCACAGGCCGTTGTCGATGTCGTCCGGCCCGTCGAACGCCCACCAGCGCACATGCGCGGCCTCCAGCCCGACCGGCACCGCCCCGATCCGGCCGTCGTACCCACAGAACGCGCATTGGTACTCGTACGCCGTCAGGACCAGCTCCCGCATCCGCGGGTCACGCCGGCGCCGGTCCCGAGGCCCCGCGCCCGGCAGGGGCGCCGACCCCTCCGGCTCCCACTCCAGGCCCACGGCCTCGCACAGTTCGTCGTGGAGCGAGGGCGGGAAGTGCAGGTCGAGCAGGATCCGGGCCATCCGGCCGAGGAGCGCGGGCTCGCGGCGCAACGCCGCCCGCAGCTCCGGCGCCAGCCGTCCCGCCGCGCCCGTCGACCGCAGTTCCCGCACCCCGCTGCCGGGGCTGCCGGGCCCGCGATCGGTCCGCACCTCCCACACCCCGTCGCCGACCAGGTGGTGGAAGGGGTACGCCGGTGTCGTCCGGTTGGCGGGACCGTACTCGGCCAGCAGCCGCTTCAGGTCGTCCTCGACCGCGCTGTAGCGCAACTCGCCGTCGGCGTCCCGCTGGAACCGGCCGAGGGCGTAGAGGAGGAGCAGGGGCTTGTGCGGGGCGCGGACCCCGTTGCCGGCCCACTGCCTCAGCTTCGCCGCGCGCTCCAGCCAGTCCTCCATGACGGGTGATCGTACGGGTGCGGCCAACGCGGTCGCGGTCACCCTCCGACTCTCCGGGCCGGCGGGGCCTAGGCCCAGGCCAGGGCCCGGTGCGGCCGGCGTGCCGGGCTGTTCATCCGTACCGGTTCCGTGGCCCTGGTCCGTCCGCCGGCGAAGACGTAGAGGCGCAGGAGGAGGAAGCGTCCGATGCCGGCGAGGCCGGAAGCGCTGAGGTAGACGATCTGTTCGGTGAGCATGCTCGGAGAGGTCTGGAGGGTGTGCAGGACGAGGATGGCGACGGAGGTGACGGCGTAGGCGGCCGCGGCTGATCCTGCGGACTGGCAGTGCTGGCGCCATCCGGCGTGCTTCCCGCTTCCGAAGGTGAAGCGTGCGTGCAGCTCGGTGCAGAGGACGGTCGACGCGACGGTGACGACCGCGTTGGCCACCGCCCAGGTCATCAGTCCGGCGACGAGGGGGACGGCGAAGCTGGAGAGGACGCCGATGCCGCCGCCGCAGAGGACGAACCGGGCGAAGGAGGCGAGCGGACCGGGGGCTGCCGGGGCCGCCGGTATCAGGCGGGCGTCGTAGACGACGGTCCCGGTCGGCTCCGCACCCCGCACCGTGGACGCCGTGTTCGCCCCCGTCTCCGCCCCCATGTCCGTGCCCGTCTCCGTGCCCGTCTCCGTCTCCGGCTTCGACGAGAGCAGCGCGTTCATGGGGGCTTTCCTTCCGGACGGGGGGAGCTGTGAACCTCTGGGACCAGCTGGGTTCAACGATGCCGTCGTCCGCGCGCCGAAACGATGAGGTGTACTCCCGAACCGGGGGTGTAGCCAGCTGTACCCCGCCCCGGGGGAGAGCTACCGGCGACCCGTCCGGACGCGGCAGTCAACCCGCCCGGTGCGCAACCTGAGTTCCCAGGCTGAACACTGTGAGTCACGGCTGAGCTCTTTGCCGCCTCCCGGGACCGGGCACAGAGTGGGCGAGAACCCTCTGTTCCTCCATCCCCCACCCCCACTCGGGAGCTCCCGTGTCCTTACGCGACGTCCATCCCTGCGACCCGGCCCCCACGGCCCTCGCCCGTCGCGGCTTCCTCGGCCGTACGGCCGGTGCCGCCGTCGGGTTCTTCCTGGTCGGCTCCTGCGGGGACCAGTCACCGGCGTTCAGGTCGAAGCGGTACACCATCGACAAGGACAAGAAGTGGTCCCAGGTCGATGCCCAGGACGCCGGCTGGCTGCTTCTCACGGTGCAGGGCGAGCGGCTGGGCGCCGAGGTCGTCCGGGTCAGCGAGACCATCAAGACCTCCGACGGCGGTTCGGGCTCGACGGTGCGCCTGCTCACCGACACCGTCACGGTCAACACGATGGCGATGGGACACCCGACGGGACCGACGAAGACGTACGACTTCACCCCGAACGGCACGGCCGACGTGCCGGTCTGGATCCTCCAGGTCGGGAACGGCGTGTTCGTGGGGGTGGAACCGGAGCTGTCCACCGACACCGCGCTGGCCGTCAAGAAGCACTCGCCGTTCCCGCACACCGCCGTCATGTCGATGCTCGAAGGCGGCTCGAAGAACATGGCCGAGGCACAGAGCTACGCGCGGATCACGTACGAGGCGATGGACTCGTCGTACGCCCAGGGCTCGGCCGAGACGGTCGCGGCGAGGATCGGCACCATGCTGCACTCCCTGCGCGACTGACCCCGCCTGCCGTCTGCCCCGTCGGACAGTGCCGACCAGAACCGGGACGGACAACGTCGAAGGGCCCCACCGCGAACGGTGGGGCCCTTCGACATCGTGCCCGGTGAGGCACTGGCGGAGGATACGAGATTCGAACTCGTGAGGGGTTGCCCCCAACACGCTTTCCAAGCGTGCGCCCTAGGCCTCTAGGCGAATCCTCCGCGGCAAACAATACAAGACGTTGAGGAGTGCTCGCGAACTCGTTCCCCCCTCCCGGATCAGGTACTCTGTGCGGAGCCCCTCACGTGGCGCTATCTGACTGAACTCCCCCAGGGCCGGAAGGCAGCAAGGGTAGGTTGGCTCTGGCGGGTGCGTGGGGGGCGCTTGCGTTCGCGGGGCGGGATGCGGCACGGGGGTCCGGCCGCCGGGGCCCGGGGCTCGGTGAGCGGTCCTTGTTGTCAGTGGGCGCCTATAACCTCGTATGTGTGTCGTCTCTCGCGCTGTACCGCCGTTATCGCCCGGAGTCGTTCGCCGAGGTCATCGGGCAGGAGCATGTCACCGACCCGTTGCAGCAGGCGCTGCGGAACAACCGGGTCAATCACGCGTACCTGTTCAGCGGTCCGCGCGGGTGCGGGAAGACGACCAGTGCGCGGATTCTGGCCCGGTGTCTGAACTGTGAGCAGGGGCCGACGCCGACTCCTTGCGGGGAGTGCCAGTCCTGCAGGGACCTCGCGCGCAACGGGCCGGGGTCGATCGACGTCATCGAGATCGACGCCGCCTCGCACGGTGGTGTCGACGACGCTCGTGACCTGCGGGAAAAGGCCTTCTTCGGGCCTGCGAGCAGTCGATACAAGATCTACATCATCGACGAGGCCCACATGGTCACCCCGGCGGGCTTCAACGCCCTGCTGAAGGTGGTCGAGGAGCCGCCCGAGCACCTCAAGTTCATCTTCGCCACGACCGAGCCCGAGAAGGTCATCGGGACGATTCGGTCGCGGACCCATCACTATCCGTTCCGGCTCGTGCCGCCGGGGACCCTGCGGGGATACCTGGGCGAGGTCTGCGGGCGTGAGGGCATTCCCGTCGAGGACGGCGTGCTGCCGCTGGTCGTGCGGGCCGGCGCCGGTTCCGTGCGTGACTCCATGTCCGTCATGGATCAGCTCCTCGCGGGGGCGAGCACCGACGGTGTGACGTACGCCATGGCCACCTCGCTGCTGGGGTACACGGACGGGTCGTTGCTGGACTCCGTGGTCGAGGCGTTCGCCGCGGGCGACGGCGCCGCGGCCTTCGAGATCGTGGACCGCGTCATCGAGGGGGGCAACGATCCCCGGAGGTTCGTCGCGGACCTGCTGGAGCGGCTGCGCGATCTGGTGATCCTGGCCGCCGTTCCCGACGCCGCCGAGAAGGGGCTCATCGACGCCCCGTCGGATGTCGTCGAGCGCATGCAGGCCCAGGCCGGGGTCTTCGGCGCCGCCGAGCTGAGCCGCGCCGCCGATCTCGTCAACGAGGGGCTGACGGAGATGCGCGGCGCCACCTCGCCGCGACTCCAGCTAGAGCTCATCTGCGCGCGCGTGCTCCTGCCCGCGGCGTACGGGGACGAGCGATCCGTCATGGCCCGTCTGGACCGTATCGAGCGCGGGGTGAACTTCTCCGGTGCCGGCGCGGGCGCCCCCACCATGGGGTACGTACCCGGCCCCGAAGTGCATGGAGGGGCTCCGGCGGGCGCTCCGATGGTTTCGCCGGGCGGCGGGGTCGCCGCGGCCCGGGCCGCCGTGCGGGCGACGGGGCCCGGCGGGCAGGGAGCGGCGAACGAGGGGTACGGGGCCGGTGGTGCGGGGGGTGCCGGCGGGGTTGCCGCGGCACCGGGTGCTGGGGCTGCTCCTGCCTCGGCCCCGGCACCCGCTCCGGGTCCCGCGGCTGCCGGGGCCTCGCCCGCGGCTGCTCCGGCTGCCGCTACGGCTCCGCCCGCGTCCCCGTCCGGAGCCGCGCCCGGCGCCTGGCCCACTGCGACGGCCGTGGGCAGCGGTCGGCGTCCGGGCGGCTGGCCGACCGCGACACCCGCGGGCGGGGGACAGGCCCCCGCCGCCCCCAGCGCACCCGCACCCGCTGCCGCGCCGACGGTGTCCACCCCCGGCCCGGGCCCCGGCCCCGCCTCCGCGCCGGCCTCCGCCGCCGGAGGCGTCGACCCCCGCATGCTCTGGCCGAACATCCTGGAGGCCGTGAAGAACCGCCGCCGCTTCACCTGGATCCTGCTCAGCCAGAACGCGCAGGTCACCGGTTATGACGGCACGACCCTGCAGATCGGCTTCGTCAACGCGGGTGCGCGCGACAACTTCGCGAGCAGCGGCAGCGAGGAAGTCCTGAAGCAGGCGCTGTCCGAACAGTTCAACGTGCAGTGGAAGATCGAGGCGATCGTCGACACCTCCGGTGGCTCGGCACCGCCACCGATGTCGGCCTCCGGCCCTGGTCCCGGGTTCGGCGGCGGCAGCAGCGGCGGCTACGGCGCTGGTGGTGGCAGCGGTTACGGCGGAGCTCCGGCCGGCTCACGCCCCGCCCCCCAGCAGCCCCCGGCCCCGGCTCCGCGCCCCGCCGCGCCGCAGGGCCCGCCCGCGGGCCAGGCCTCGGCCGCGCCCGCCTCGACGCCCGCCCCACCTCCCGCCGCCTACGAGCCGCCTCCGGTGGCCCCCGAGGACGACATCCCCGAGGACGACGACCCCGACCTCGACGAGTCCGCCCTCTCGGGCCACGACCTGATCGTCCGCGAACTGGGCGCGACGGTGGTGGAGGAGTTCTCCAACGAGTGAACACCCGAGCCTCTCTCGGAGGATCGCACCAACTCTCCCCACCCCCCGCTTCGGAAGCCCCCACAAAGGCACCCGGCCCCGACGGATAGGCTGACCCCGTGAAGGTCCTCGTCATCGGTAGTGGCGCCCGCGAACACGCCCTGTGCCGTTCCCTGTCCCTCGACCCCGACGTCACCGCCCTGCACTGCGCCCCCGGGAACGCAGGCATCGCGGAGACGGCCGAGCTGCACCCGGTCGACGCCCTCGACGGCGCCGCCGTGGCCGCGCTGGCCACGGAGCTCGGCGCCGAGCTGGTGATCGTGGGCCCGGAGGCGCCGCTCGTCGCCGGGGTCGCCGACGCCGTGCGCGCGGCGGGCATCCCCTGCTTCGGCCCCTCCGAGGAGGCCGCGCAGCTGGAAGGCTCCAAGGCCTTCGCCAAGGATGTGATGGCGGGGGCGGGCGTCCCCACGGCACGTTCGTATGTCTGCACGACGCCCGAGGAGGTCGACGAGGCGCTCGACGCCTTCGGCGCCCCGTACGTCGTGAAGGACGACGGACTCGCGGCCGGCAAGGGTGTCGTCGTGACCGACGACCTGGAGAAGGCCCGCGCGCACGCCATCGCCTGCGACCGCGTCGTCATCGAGGAGTTCCTCGACGGCCCCGAGGTCTCCCTCTTCGCGATCACCGACGGCGAGACGGTCGTCCCGCTCCAGCCCGCCCAGGACTTCAAGCGCGCGCTGGACGGCGACGAGGGACCGAACACCGGCGGCATGGGTGCGTACTCGCCCCTCCCGTGGGCGGACCCGAAGCTGGTCGAGGAGGTCATGGAGACCGTCCTCCAGCCGACCGTCGACGAGCTGCGCCGCCGCGGCACCCCGTTCTCCGGCCTTCTCTACGCGGGTCTGGCGATCACGAGCCGCGGTGTACGGGTGATCGAGTTCAACGCCCGTTTCGGCGACCCGGAGACCCAGGTGGTCCTGGCCCGGCTGAAGACCCCGCTCGCGGGCGTCCTGTTCGCCGCCGCCGAGGGCACCCTCGCCGATCTGGCGCCGCTGCGCTGGAGCGACGACGCGGCGGTCACCGTGGTCGTGGCCTCCCACAACTACCCCGACACCCCGCGCACGGGCGACCCGATCACCGGGCTCGACGAGGTGGCGGCGCTGGACGCCCCGCACGCGTACGTCCTGCACGCAGGGACGAAGCACGACGGCGGCGCGGTCGTCAGCGCGGGCGGCCGGGTGCTCTCCGTCACGGCGACCGGCACCGACCTCACCGAGGCCCGCGCCCGCGCGTACGCGGCGGTCGCCCGCATCGGTCTCGACGGTTCGCAGCACCGTACGGACATCGCGGCAAAGGCGGCGGCGGACGCCACGACCGACGCCACGACCGAGGCGTAGAGCCCCTGACGGAGGCGTAGCCCCCACCCCCGCACGCGCCACCAGGCCCCGGATTCTGTACGGAATCCGGGGCCTGATCCTTGCCCACGGTCATCCACCTTTCCCCAAAGCCATTCCATCGAGTGAGCGATGCCCCATCCGGCTGACGGGGGCCGAGGCCCCAACTAGGGTGCGGCGAAAGCGTTCCGGCACTTGGCCCACCGGCATTGCGATGTCGGTGGTGGGTGCCACAGTGGGGGAGTGAGCAACACCAGGGCATCCTTCGGCGCGGGCTGCGAGACAGCCCGGGCCGGGCCGACAGCAGGGGGTGACATCCGGTCGTGACCGGTATGGGTGTGGAGGTGGGCGCGCAGGCCGCGCGCTCCCGGGCGCTCGCCGTGCTGCGTATCCGCAGCAGGGCGCTGGCCGTCGCCCTGCTGCCCGCGGCCGTCGCCGTCGTGCTGCTCGTCGGCGGCTCGACCGGGCACATCACCGGCGGAAGCTGGCCCGTCACTCGCTGGATCGTGACGGTCCTCGCCGCCCTCGTGCTGCTCGCCGCCGCGGGCATCGCGCTCGTCGTCGCCCGCGCGCGGCCCGCCGTGAGTCCCACGGTCCCGATCGCGGAGGCGTCCGCTCCCGACCTCTACCGCCTGGTCCGGGACCTAGCCGACCGCCTCGACGTCCCGCCGCCCTCGGCGATAGCGCTGACCCCGGACTGCGACAGCTGGCTGGAGGACCGCACCCACCCCGCGCACGGGCCGCCGCCACCCGAGCACCGCGACGAAATAGCGGGGGCACGAGGGGTAGGAGGCGGAGCCGGGCGTTCCCGTCGGGCCCCCGCGGCTCCGGTCCTCGTCATCGGCTCGCCCTTCCTGTGGTGGATGCGGGTCGGGGAGCTGCGTGCGGTCCTCGCCCCGGTCGTCGCCGGTACGGGCCCTTCGGCGCACCCCGACATAGCCGCGGCCCGCCGTTTCGTAAGGGGTCTGGACGCGGCCGTGGCCGTGACCTCCGAGCCGGCCCGCGGCCCCCTGGTCCGCACGGTCCTCGCCGGTGTCGGCTGGGTGACCCGCCTGCTGCTGCGCAGCTGTCGGGGTCATGCGGCCGAGATGGAACGGGGAGTGGCCGCTGCGGCGGCCGAGCGTGCACAGGCTGTGGACTACGGTCTGCGGATCGTCGCCCAGGAACAGGTCGGCCTGGCGTACGCGGGCTGGGACCGGCTGCTGACCAGGGTCGCGCTGCCCGCCTGGCGGATGGGCCGCTGGCCGTCCCGGCTGGACGCGGGTGTCGTCGCGGCCCTCACCGAGCTGTCGCGCCGTGACCGGCTGGCCGAGGGCTTCGCCTCCCGCCTCGGCGAACGTCCCGCCTGCGACCTGCTCGAAGAGCCCGGCTCCGTGGACGAGGCGGCCTCGCTCCTCGCCGCGCGCCTCTTCCACGGCGGGCCCGCGGAGCCCGGGCCCGACTGGGCGCCGGTGGACTGGCAGGAGTATCCGGACGAGGTGGTCGACCGCACCTGGCGCACCGAAGCGGCCCGGCTGCACCGGGTGCTGGACGCACTGGGCGTCCGCCACCCCACGGATCCGACCCAGCCCGACCAGGGCGGTCCGACACTGGCACGCGTGCTCGACCATCTGACCGCGCCGGCCACGCCGGCCACGGACGACGCCGGCCTCTCCATCGATCGGCGCGAGGCGTACGAGGAGAGGGGCACGGGCGTGAACGAGGTCGAGGTCGAGGAGGAGGTCGGGGAGGACGGCGAGCCCGTGCTCGGGAGCGAGCGGACGGCGGCGCTCGCGGCCGGGCTCAGCGCGGAGCTGGCCCGTGAGGAGGCGGCGGCGCCGGCCGTCGCGTCCGGGCCGAGCGGGGGCGCGGAGCAGCCGGGCCCCGACTGGTCGTTCTGGGACGACGGGATGCTGCCGCTCTTTCCGCTCCAGCCGCCGCGCAGTGGGCGTGAGCTGTTGGCCGACCATGTCACCGCGATGGTCTGTTGTGCGGCGATGGACACCGCCGGGGCGGCGCCGGGACTCGACTGGCTCGACGGACCCGCCCTTCTCGTCGACGGGGTGCGGGCCGCGGATCTGGGGCCGCGGATCCTGACCCTCGTCGAGGACGGTGACCCGGAGCCTCTCCGCGACTGGCTCCGCCACCTGGGCGTCCGCCCCGAGAAACCGGTCCGCCTGGTCTGACGCCGCCACCACCGTCCCTGCTCCCAGCCGCCCGTATCCGCCTCCAGGATCGGAGGACCGCGTTCCGTTCACGTCAATTCGCGACGAACGGTGACGGAGTGCGTGCGTAATGTGATGTGCTGGGACCGATCGCGCGCAGGGCAGAGGCTTACAGAACCGACGGGGGCACGAGGGAGGGGAGCAGGCATGGGGTCGGAGCAGATCCGCCGCTGGGAGTCGGGCGCACTCGCGCACGCCGTGACGGACCCCTTCGGCCAGGGCCCCGTTCCCTGGCTCAGGGGCGACGAGCAGTACTTCGACGACACCGGTCATGTCGTCCCGTGGTACATCGATCACATTGATCATGTCGATCAGACAGGTCGGGCCGGTCAGGCCGGTCAGTCCGGGGGCCCCGGCGGCTCCGCCACCCTCCAGGGCTCCCGCAGGCCCCCCATCCCCCACCCCCGCGCCGGCGGTCCCCGCTCGGCCGACGACGTGCACCGCCAGATCAAGGGCTTCGCCTCCAACGGAGCGGCCGCGCCGGGCGAGGCCATCGATTTCCACGTCACCGTCGACCCGCCCCAGGAATTCAGCGTCGACATCTACCGCATCGGGCACTACGGAGGCGACGGGGCCAGCAAGATCACCACCAGCCCCCGCCTGTCGGGCATCGTCCAGCCGCCACCCCTCACCGCCGACAGAACCGTCTCCTGTCATCACTGGTGGCTCTCCTGGCGGTTGCAGATCCCGAGCTACTGGAACATCGGCGCGTACGTGGCCGTACTCACCACCGCCGACGGCTACCGCTCCCACATCCCCTTCACCGTCCGCGACAACCACCCCGCGGACCTTCTCCTCCTGCTCCCGGACATCACCTGGCAGGCGTACAACCTCTATCCGGAGGACGGGCACACCGGTGCCAGCCTCTACCACGCCTGGGACGAGAACGGCCGTCTGCTGGGCGAGTCCGAGGCCGCGACGACGGTCTCCTTCGACCGCCCGTACGCCGGTGCGGGCCTCCCCCTCCACGTCGGCCACGCCTACGACTTCATCCGCTGGGCCGAGCGCTACGGCTACGACATCGCCTACGCCGACGCCCGCGACCTGCACGCCGGCCGCGTCGACCCCACCCGTTACCGCGGCCTGGTCTTCCCGGGGCACGACGAGTACTGGTCGTCGGCCATGCGCCGCACCGTGGAACTCGCCCGCGAAAGCGGCACCTCCCTGGTCTTCCTCTCCGCCAACACCATGTACTGGCAGGTGGAGTTGGCCCCGTCCCCGTCCGGCGTCGCCGACCGTCTGCTGACCTGCCGCAAACGCAGAGGCCCGGGAAGGCCGGCGCTGTGGCGCGAGATCGACCGTCCTGAGCAGCAGCTCATCGGCATCCAGTACGCGGGCAGGGTCCCGGAACCCCACCCCCTGGTCGTGCGCAACGCCGACCACTGGCTGTGGGAGGCGACCGGCGCACAGGACGGCGACGAACTCGACTGCATGGTCGCGGGCGAGGCCGACCGCTACTTCCCGCGCACCCCGCTGCCCGAACACCAGGGCCGCATCCTCCTCGCCCACTCCCCGTACCAGGACAGCGAGGGCGTCACCCGCCACCAGGAGACCTCCCTCTACCGAGCCCCCTCCGGCGCCCTGGTCTTCGCGGCCGGGACGTTCGCCTGGTCCCCGGCCCTGGACCGGCCCGGCCACGTCGACGCCCGTATCCAGCGAGCCACCGCGAACCTCCTGGACCGCATCTGCAAACGCGACTGAGAACGCGCACCCCGCACGACCACCACGGGCCCCCGCCCACCCCCCTGGCCAAAGCCGCTCCCCGAATACGGGAGAATCGAGCCACTTGGACAGAACCACGGGGAGGAACCGTGTCCGGATTCGTCGAAAAGCCCGAGCCCCTCCAGGTCCCGGGTCTGGTGCATCTGCACACCGGCAAGGTGCGCGACCTGTACCAGAACGAGGCGGGCGACCTCGTGATGATCGCCAGTGACCGCATGTCCGCCTACGACTGGGTGCTGCCCACCGAGATCCCCGACAAGGGCCGGGTCCTCACCCAGCTCTCGCTGTGGTGGTTCGACAAGCTGGCCGACCTGGTCCCCAACCATGTGCTGAGCACCGAGCTCCCGCCGGGCGCCCCCGCAGACTGGGAGGGCCGCACCCTCATCTGCAAGTCCCTGCGGATGACGCCGGTCGAGTGTGTCGCGCGCGGCTATCTCACCGGCTCGGGCCTCGTCGAGTACGTCGAGTCCCGCACGGTCTGCGGCCTCGCCCTCCCCGAGGGCCTCGTCGACGGCTCGGAACTCCCCGCGCCGATCTTCACCCCCGCCACCAAGGCCGCGGTCGGCGAGCACGACGAGAACGTGTCGTACGAGGAGGTCGCCCGCCAGGTCGGCGCCGAGACGGCGGCCCAGCTGCGTCAGACGACCCTCGCCGTCTACGGCCGCGCCCGTGACATCGCGCGCGAGCGCGGGATCATCCTCGCGGACACCAAGTTCGAGTTCGGCTACGAGGGCGAGACGCTCGTCCTCGCCGACGAGGTGCTGACCCCGGACTCCTCCCGCTTCTGGCCCGCCGACGAGTGGGAGCCGGGCCACGCCCAGCCGTCCTTCGACAAGCAGTTCGTCCGCGACTGGCTGACGTCTCCCGAGTCGGGCTGGGACCGCAAGAGCGAGCAGCCCCCGCCGCCGCTGCCGCAGCACATCGTGGACGCGACCAGCGCCAAGTACATCGAGGCGTACGAGCGCCTGACCGGCATCGGCTGGAGCTGAGGACGCGAAGGAGCACACGAAGAAGCCCCCGACCCTGAAGGGCCGGGGGCTTCTTTCTCCGAGCGGACGACCAGGTTCGAACTGGCGACCTCAACCTTGGCAAGGTTGCGCTCTACCAACTGAGCTACGTCCGCATGCGCTGTGGTGCGAGACCAACTATACCCAACCTCGCTCCCGTGCGAGACGCACCGCCGCGTGACGGTTCTCCGCCCCCAGCTTCGAGACGGCCGACGAAAGATAGTTGCGTACCGTCCCCTGGGACAGCGCCGCCCGCTCCGCGATCTCCGCGACGGGCGCCCCGTCGGCGGCGAACTCGAGCACCTCGGCCTCGCGCGCGGTCAGCGGCGAGTCCCCGGCGGAGATCGCGTCCGCGGCCAATTCCGGGTCCACATAACGGTTTCCCGCATGCACGGTACGAATGATCTCCGCGAGCCGCTGTGCGCTGACCGTCTTCGGGACGAACCCGCGCACACCTGCCGCAAGCGCTCGCTTCAGATGCCCCGGCCGCCCATGACTCGTCACGATCAGCACCTGGCAGCCGGGCAGTTCGGCCCGTAGTGATGTGGCGACCCTCACACCGTCCGCCCCCGGCATCTGCAGATCCAGGACGGCGACATCGGGTTCGTGCGCCAGCGCCATCGCCAGCGCCTCGGGCCCGGTCGCGGCCTCGGCGACCACCACGATGTCGTCCTCCAGTCCCAGCAGCGCGGCGAGCGCACCCCTGATCAGGTGCTCGTCGTCAGCGAGCAACAGCCGCACGGGCGGTGCGGACGGGACGGATGAGGTGGATGAGGCGGGTGGGGTGGGCGTCATGGGGTGACCTCACTCACGGGGTGGGGGACGGGCGGGGGCGAGCCACCCGGTGCCGGTGCCGGCACCGGCGCCGAGGCAGGGGGCAGCGGCACCTCGGCGGTCAGGCGGAACAGGTCACTCCCGGCAGGCCCGGCCCGCAGCACCCCGTCCACCTCCCTGAGCCGCTCCCGCAGCCCGGCGAGCCCGGACCCCCTTCCCGGCTCGGCGGCAGCGGGTCCGGTACCGGACCCGCTGCCGGTACCGGGCGCCCCGTCGTTCTCGACGGTGAGAGTCACCCGGCCCTCCGCCACGCGCAGGGACACCGCGCACCTTCCGGCGTCCCCGTGCCGCAGCACGTTCGTCGTCGCCTCCCGTACGACCCAGCCGAGCGCGGACTGGATCTCCGCGGGCAGACCGGTCACCGGGCCGCTGACCTCGCAGTCGATGCCGGCGGCCGTCAACACGCCCTGGGCGCCCGCGAGTTCGGTCCGGAGGTCGGCCTCGCGGTAGCCGCGTACGACCTCGCGGACCTCCCGTTGCGTCTCCCGCGCTATCCGCTGGACCTCGATCATCTGCTCCACGGCCTCAGGCCGCCCGCGCCGCGCCAGTTGCACGGCGAGCTCGCTCTTCAGCGCGACCACCGCCAGGTTGCGGCCCATCACGTCGTGCAGATCGCGCCCGAAGCGCAGCCGTTCCTCGGCGACCGCGAGCCTGGCCCGGGTCTCGCGGGCCTCGTCGAGTTCGTAGACGGCGTTCAGCATCCAGACGGAGAAGGCGGAGGTGAAGGTGAAGAAACCGGCGGCGAGGACGACCGCACCGGCGGCGACGGCGGCGCCGGGTGCCGGGACACCCGCCGGGACGGCCACGGCGCCGGCGCCCAGGGCGGCGGCGAGCACGCCGTACACCATGCGTCGTGTCTCGCGCACCGCGAGCGCCAGGGTGCCGATCCCGAAGGAGAGGACGCCGACGAACACCGTGCCCGCCGCCGCCCCGTTGTCCGCGCCGCGCGGGCCGTGCAGCGCGACCACCAGGCTCACGACGGCGATCACCACGGTGGCGGTGCCCAGCGCCCAGAGCAGCCGTACCGGCAGGGGGCGTCGGCCGCGGGTCCAGTCCAGGGTCAGCGAGGCGGTCACCGCGCCGAGCGCGGCGTGCGCGCTCACCAGCAGGAACAGGAACCAGTTCACCGGGGCGGGCACATATCCGAAGGCCGGCAGCGCGAAGGCGGCGACCTCGACGAACGGGAAGGTGTGGAACGACCACCGCGTGTACGTCTCGACCTTCGCCGGTGTGCTCTTGCCGCGCCACCAGCCATCGCGCCCGCCCATGCCCACCACCAAGCCCCTGGTCAACGCCGCGGCTCCCAGCGGAACCACCGCCGTACAGCAAACACCGCGAGGACGATCCAGGCCACCGCCGTCCCGAGCGCGCCCAGGGTGTCGTGCGCGGAGAGGTCACCGGTCCAGCCACCGCGAATCAGCGTGATCACCGGGGTCAGGGGCAGCAGTTCGCAGGCCGAGGCCAGCTGGTCCGGCATGACCTGGAGGGGGAAGAAGGTGCCGGAACCGAACAGCGACACCAGCATCAAGGGCATGGCGGCGACCTGGGCACCCTCCACGCTCTTGCTGAAGTTCGCCGTGATCGCCGCGAGCGGGGGCCACATCGCCAGGCCCAGGAGCAGCCCCAGGACGGCGAGATGGGGTGCCCGGGGCGCGCCGACGTCCAGCAGCGCGGCGCACGCGACCGTCAGGACCAGGCACTGCACCAGGCCGATCGCGACCGAGGGCAGGGCCGCACCCGCGAGGATCTCCGTGTCCCGCAGCTCCCCGGTGCGCAGCCGTTTGAGGACGAGCTCCTCGCGGCGGGCCGCGTACACGCTCACCAGCGAGCTGTAGACCGCGAAGAGGAGTGAGAAGCCGACGGAGGACGGCAGGACGACCGAGCCGACCGAGAGCCCGGTGCCCTTCAGGTCCATCTGGTCGACCGTCGAGCGGAGGCTGAACGGCAAGAGCAGCGGCATGAACACGGCGGCGGCGAGGGTCGCCTTCGAGCGGCCCAGCAGGGTCAGTTCGGCGCGCGCCAGGGCGGCCATCCGCCCCGCGGCCGTCGTCATACCCGCACCCGCACCCTTGTCCGTACCGGGGTTCCCGGTCGCCGGGACTGTCGCGCTCATGCCGCCGTCCCCCTTTCCCGCTCCCGCACACCCGCGCCCCGGCCCGAAGCGTCCCGCGCTATCCGCAGGAACGCCTCCTCCAGTGAGGCCGACCGCACATCGAGCCCCCGCAGCTCGACCTGCTTCTGGTGGGCCCACACGAGCAGCGCGGTGGCGGTGCGCTGGAGCTCGTCGGTGCGCAGCCTGACGGCGCGGCCCGCCGTCTCGTGATCGGTCACGCCGAGTCCGGCGAGCGGGGGCAGGTCTCCGAGGAAGTAGCCGTCGGGCAGTTCGAAGGAGATCCGGGACGGTGAGGACGCGGTCACCTCGGCAGGGGTGCCGGAGGCCGCGATGTGCCCTTCGTGGAGGACCGCGAGCCGGTCGGCCAGCTCCTCCGCCTCTTGCAGGTAGTGCGTGGTCAGCACCACGGTCGTGCCGCCGTCGCGCAGCTCGCGCACCAACTCCCAGGTGTCCCGGCGTCCTTCGGCGTCCAGGCCGGTCGTCGGCTCGTCGAGGAAGAGGACCTCGGGGCGGCCGAGGAGCGCGAGGGCCAGGTCCAGGCGCCGTTTCTCGCCCCCGGACAGCTGCTTCACCCGTACCCCGGACCGCCGGGTGAGCCCGACCATCTCCAGGGCCTGAGCGGTGGGCCGGGCTCCGCTCGTGCAGCCCGCCCACATCCGTACGGTTTCCGCGACCGTCAGCTCGGAGGGGAAGCCGCCCTCCTGCAGCATCACGCCGATCCGGGGCCGGACGGCCGCGCGCTCCTCGTACGGATCGTGTCCGAGGACCCGCACCCGGCCGGCCGCCGGAGGGGCGAGGCCCTCCAGCAGTTCGACGGTGGAGGTCTTGCCCGCGCCGTTGGTCCCCAGCAGCGCGAAGAGCTCACCGCGGCCCACGGAGAAGGTGATTCCGCGCACGGCTTCGAAATCGCCGCCGGCTCCCCGGTCTCCCCCGTACACGCGCCGCAGATCAGTGACCTCGATCACGTCATCTCGCTCGTTCGTGTTCATGAAATCAGCGTCCCCGCGGACGGGACCCGACAGCAGTGCGCGGTGTCATCACTCCGCATGACAAATGTCAGGGGACGGTCGTGCGCGTACACGAGAAAGACCCCGGTCGATGACCGGGGTCTTTGCTTCCTGGAGCGGACGACGAGGCTCGAACTCGCGACCTCAACCTTGGCAAGGTTGCGCTCTACCAACTGAGCTACGTCCGCATTGCCTCCGACCAGCTTTCACCGGTCGGTGCGAGCACCACCCTACCTGATCCACAACAGTGGTCGGTAAGGGCTGCAGAGCGGGTGACAGGAATTGCACACTGCGCCTTCCCCCTGGAAGGGGGATGTTCTGCTACTGAACTACACCCGCGTAACTCCTCGGGGTCCGGCTTTTCGGCCTTGCCCCTCGGCGTGCTCCAGACTCTAGCTGATCAGCGGGGGGTCAGCGCAAGTCGGTTGCGTGCGGGGGCGGATGGCCGGCCGGAGCGGGGCCCCGGCGAGCCGGCCGGAGCGGGAGCCCGGCGAGCCATCCGCCGGAGCCTCGGATTCAGTGCGCCTCGGCGAACGCCTCGTAGACCTTCTTGGGGATGCGGCCGCGCGGGGGGACGTCCAGCTTGTTGGAGCGGGCCCAGGCGCGGACGGCGGCCGGGTCGGGGGTCAACGCGGTGTGCGTGTACGCCTTCCCGGACTTCGACTGCTTGCGGCCGGCCTCGAGGTAGGGCGCGAGGGCCTTACGCAGTTTCTTGGCATTGGTTGGATTGAGGTCGATCTCGTACGACTTGCCGTCGAGTCCGAAGGCGATCGTCTCCGCCGCTTCCGAGCCGTCGATGTCGTCAAAGAGAGTGACCACGACACGCTGCGCCACGAATATCGGTCCCTTCGTGCGGCACCTCTGCGATCACACCCCATGACGTGCGTGGACGTCACGGAGTTGTCGGGGAGATGTCGACTGTCCGGCTGTTATTGGGCAAAGTATCGGCTATTGCCAATTCCTTTGTACAGTGCCGGGCATTGCATTGTGAAGCCCGACTAAAACCTTCCGCGTGTCCGAAGGTAATGGGGCCCCGCCGCTCTTCTGCGATTTTTCCCAGGATTTTCCGTGCAGGCCCCCGCGTCGATGCGGGATCGTGATCGGGCTCACGTAGGATTCTACGAATCTACGCGAGTAGAAATTTTGTGCGGGTAGTCTGAAGCGACCTGCTCAGCACCACACACCGGGAGTGCCAGTGGCACGCGTCGTAGTCGACGTCATGCTCAAGCCGGAGATCCTCGACCCCCAGGGCCAGGCGGTGCAGCGTGCACTGCCGCGCCTCGGTTTCGAAGGTGTCTCCGACGTACGTCAGGGAAAGCGATTCGAACTGGAAGTGGACGGGCCGGTGGACGACGCCGCGCTCGCCCGCATCCATGAACTGGCGGAATCCTTCCTCGCCAACACCGTGATCGAGGACTTCACCGTCAAGGTCGAGGAAGTCGCGGAGGCAGGAAAGTGACCGCTCGTATTGGAGTCGTCACCTTTCCCGGCAGCCTCGACGACCGGGACACGCAGCGTGCGATCAAGCTCGCCGGCGCCGAACCCGTCGCCCTCTGGCACAAGGACAAGGACCTCAAGCAGGTCGACGCCGTGGTGCTGCCCGGCGGTTTCTCGTACGGCGACTATCTCCGGGCCGGTGCCATCTCGCGCTTCTCGCCCGTGATGGAGACCGTGATCGAGCAGGCGAAGTCCGGAATGCCCGTCCTCGGCATCTGCAACGGCTTCCAGGTCCTCACCGAGGCGCACCTTCTCCCCGGCGCGATGCTCGGCAACAACCACCTCCACTTCATCTGCCGCGACCAGAAGCTGCGGGTGGAGAACGCGGAGACGTCCTGGACGGCCGACTACGAGTCCGGCCAGGAGATCCACATCCCGCTGAAGAACATGGACGGGCGGTACGTCGCCGACGAGCACACGCTCGACATGCTGGAGGCGGAGGGCCGGGTCGTCTTCCGGTACGTCGACTTCAACCCCAACGGCTCCCTCCGGGACATCGCGGGCATCACCAACGAGGCCGGGAACGTGGTCGGTCTCATGCCGCACCCCGAGCACGCCGTCGAGACCCTGGTCGGGTCCGGCCGTACCGACGGCCTTCCCTTCTTCACCTCGATCCTCAAGAAGCTGGTCAACGCATGAGCCGCACGCCTCTGGACACGGTCGAGAACGCGGCCGCGACCCCCGACGTCGAGCTGCCCTGGGCCGAACTGGGCCTGAAGAAGGACGAGTACGAGCGCGTCGTCGAGATCCTCGGCCGCCGGCCCACCGGCGCCGAGCTCGCCATGTACTCCGTCATGTGGTCCGAGCACTGCTCGTACAAGTCCTCGAAGGTCCACCTCCGCCAGTTCGGCGAGAAGGCCCCGCAGTCCGACGCCCTGCTCGTCGGCATCGGCGAGAACGCCGGTGTCGTCGACGTCGGCCAGGGCTACGCCGTCACCTTCAAGGTCGAGTCGCACAACCACCCGTCGTACGTCGAGCCCTACCAGGGAGCGGCCACCGGCGTCGGCGGCATCGTGCGCGACATCATCGCGATGGGCGCCCGCCCGGTCGCCGTCGTCGACCCGCTGCGCTTCGGCGCCGCCGACCACCCCGACACCAAGCGCGTCCTGCCGGGCGTCGTCGCGGGCATCGGCGGCTACGGCAACTGTCTCGGTCTGCCCAACATCGGCGGCGAGGTCGTCTTCGACGCCTGCTACCAGGGCAACCCCCTCGTCAACGCCGGTGCCATCGGTGTCATGAAGCACGAGGACATCCACCTCGCGAAGGCGTCCGGCACCGGCAACAAGGTCATCCTCTACGGGGCCCGCACGGGCGGCGACGGCATCGGCGGCGCCTCCATCCTGGCGAGTGAGACCTTCGACGACGCCAAGCCGTCGAAGCGGCCCGCGGTCCAGGTCGGCGACCCCTTCCAGGAGAAGCTGCTCATCGAGTGCACGCTCGAGGCCTTCGCCGAGAAGCTGGTCGTCGGCATCCAGGACCTCGGCGCGGCCGGTCTGTCCTGCGCCACCTCCGAGCTGGCCTCCAACGGCTCCGGCGGCATGCGCGTCACCCTGGACGACGTACCGCTGCGGGACTCGACTCTCTCTCCCGAGGAAATCCTCATGAGCGAGTCGCAGGAACGCATGTGCGCGGTCGTCGAGCCGGAGAAGGTCGACCGGTTCCTGGAGATCTGCGACAAGTGGGACGTCATCGCCACCGTCATCGGTGAGGTCACCGACGGCGACCGTCTGGAGATCTACTGGCACGGCGGCAAGATCGTCGACGTCGACCCGCGCACGGTCGCCCACGACGGCCCGGTCTACGAGCGCCCCTACGCCCGCCCCGAGTGGCAGGACGCCCTCCAGGCCGACGACGCGAACAAGCTGCCGCGCCCGGCGAGCAGCGAGGAGCTCAAGGACCAGGTCCTCAAGCTCGTGAGCTCGCCGAACCAGGCCTCCAAGTCCTGGATCACCTCCCAGTACGACCACTTCGTGCAGGGCAACACGGTGCTGGCGCAGCCCGAGGACTCGGGCATGATCCGCATCGACGAGGAGACCGGGCTCGGCGTCGCCATCGCCACGGACGGCAACGGCCGCTACGCCAAGCTGGACCCGTACGCCGGCGCACAGCTCGCCCTCTCCGAGGCCTACCGCAATGTCGCGACGACCGGCGCCAAGCCGCTCGCCGTCTCCGACTGCCTGAACTTCGGCTCGCCCGAGGACCCGGCCGTCATGTGGCAGTTCGCCGAGGCCATCCGCGGTCTCGCCGACGCCTGCCAGCAGCTGGGCACCCCGGTGACCGGCGGCAACGTCTCGCTCTACAACCAGACGGGCGAGGTCGCCATCCACCCGACCCCGGTCGTGGCCGTGCTGGGCGTCATCGACGACGTCGCCCGCCGCACGCCGGTCGCCTTCCAGGAAGAGGGCCAGCTCCTCTACCTGCTCGGTGACACCCGTGAGGAGTTCGGCGGTTCGGCCTGGTCGCAGGTCGTCCACGACCACCTCGGGGGCCTGCCCCCGAAGGTCGACCTGGAGCGCGAACGCCTCCTCGGCGAGATCCTCATCTCCGCGTCCCGCGACGGCATGATCGACTCGGCGCACGACCTGTCCGACGGCGGTCTGATCCAGGCCGTGGTCGAGTCGGCGCTGCTCGGCGGCAAGGGCGCCCGGCTGGTCGTCCCCGACGGTCTCGACGCCTTCACCTTCCTCTTCTCGGAGTCGGCGGGCCGCGCGGTCGTCGCCGTCCCGCGCTCGGAGGAGCTCCGCTTCAACGACATGTGCGGTGCGCGGGGTCTGCCCGTCACCCGTATCGGTGTCGTGGACGGAGACGCGGTCGAGGTCCAGGGCGAGTTCGCACTCCCGCTGGACGAGCTCCGCACGGCCCACGAGGGCACGATCCCGGCGCTCCTCGCCTGACCGTCGCCGGTCGTACGACGAGGAAGGCCCCGCCCGGAGTCACGTTTCCGGGCGGGGCCTTCCTCGACTCATCGGACGTAGTTCTTGAGGATCTCCGTGTCGAGTTCGATGCCGATCGGGTCAGGGATGAGCACCCTCTCACCGAACTTCGCGGTGTGGATGTCGCGGTAGCCTCCGACCTTCCGGTCCGGAGTGCTGTGCACCGTGACCGTGCAGGAGTCCCGGTCGATCAGGAGGTACAAGGGAATTCCGGACTGGCCGTATGCGGCGGGCTTCTCGTGCCGGTCTCGCCGGTCGGTGTCCGAGTCGTACGAGGTGACCTCGACGACCAAGAGCGTCCCGGCAGGGTCGGCCCACTCGCCGTGTCCCGCGAAGTGGGCTTCGGGCGCGAGCACCGCATCCGGTTTCGCCCTGCCCTCTCGGTACGTCTCCACGCGGAGCCCTTGGCCCTGATACAGGTCCAGGTCAGGCCTGGTCTGCATACAGCGTCGGGCCAGCCAGGTCACGATGGTGTTGTGGTCTCCGTCCGTCACCTTCTTGACTCCGATCCGTCCGTTGATGAACTCCAACGTGACGGTCTCGGGAGCGGCGGAGGCGATCGTTTCGAACTCCTCCACCGACATCTGAGACGTGTGCTCGGCCATAACCGTCATGTTGCACTTCCTTCCAGGCGAAGGCCAGTGTTGTCCGGGTCCGGCAGTGCGGGGCGGTTTTGGCCGTCGATCACACTCACGGGTCATTGCCCCTGGTCTTCTGACCCGGCCTTGTGTCCTGGTGGACCGTGCGCTGGGCCTGAACGAGCACCGTGAGACATAGGCTCACCTCTATGCCCCCGGTCAAGAAGCGCATACGGACGTACGATCCCGCCAAGACGCGCGCCGCGGTTCTCGCACAGTTCGGGCACATACGGGAGGCCGTCCGCGTCCTCACGCCCGAGCGGCTCGCGCTGCCCACCCGGCTGGGGGACTGGACGGTGCGTGAACTGGTCGCGCACGTCGGCACGACTCTCGAAGGTGTCACCCGGCTCCTCGACCAGCCGGAGCCCGTAAAGCGGGACGCCACGGTCCTCGACTGGCCGTTCGCGACCTCCGCCAACTCCGGGGCCATCGCGGACACAGCCCACCGACTGGCCGAGGAGCACCCCGACCTGGTGGCCTTCCTGGCCGACGTGGAGCGGGACTTCACGGCCCACCTCGACGCCTACCCCGGCACCCGGCTGCTCGCCACCAGCGCGGGCGCGATGCCGCTGGCCGACTGTGTCGTCACCCGCACCGTAGAACTCGTCGTCCACACCGACGACCTGAACGCCGCCGTGCCGGGTTTCGACATCCCCCTCGACCGCCAGGCCCTCGCCGCGTGCACCCGGCTGCTCGCCGACGCGCTCGCCGTGAAGGCGCCCGGCGCGTCGACGGAGGTGCGGATCCCGCCGTACGCCGTCGTGCAGTGCGTGGAGGGCCCCCGGCACACCCGGGGCACACCGCCGAACGTCGTGGAGACCGACCCGCTGACCTGGATCCGGCTGGCGACGGGACGTACGGAGTGGAAGACCGCGCTGGACGAGGCGAAGGTCAGCGCGAGCGGTGAGCGGGCCGACCTCGGCGGACTGCTGCCCCTGATGGGCTGAGCCGACCCGCTGACTCCACCGTCGGCTCCACCCGCTGGGCTTCACCGTCGGCTCCACCCGCTGGGCTTCACCGTCGGCTCCACCCGCTGGGCTTCACCGTCGGCTCCACCCGCTGGGCTTCACCGTCGGCTCCACCCGCTGGGCTTCACCGTCGGCTCCACCCGCTGGGCTTCACCGTCGGCTCCACCCGCTGGGCTTCACCGTCGGCTCCACCCGCTGGGCTCCACCCGCCGACCTCGCCGCTGACTCCACCCGCACCGCCCCGGAGGGGAACCGGCCACCCCACCCCTCCCGTCACACCGTCATGGACAAGCAGCGACTGACCCTCAGTGTCCTGACCCTGCTTCCGCTCGCCGTGGCCTGCGGCACCGAGACGGCGGGCGGCGGTTCCGTGGGGAGCGGATCGTCGCCGGTCACCGGCGTTCACTGGAGTGTCGACACCCTCACCACGCACGGCCGGACCCGGCAGGCGCCGGACAGCGCGTATCTGCGGATCGGCGAAGACGGTCGCGTCAGCGGCAACCTCGGCTGCAACACTTTCGGCTCGACCGTCACCCTGAAGGGTGACCGAGTCGACTTCGGGAAGATCGAGGCGACCGACATGGGCTGCCAGAAGGACCCCATGAGCTTCGAGCAGAGCCTCAGCCGCGCCTTCGTCGACGGCACGTTCACCAGCGAGGTCAAGGGCGACAAGCTGACGCTCACCACCGACGGCGGCGACCGCGTCAATCTGACCAAGGAGCCGGACGCGCCCCTGTACGGCACGAAGTGGACGGTCATCTCTCTCGGGGACGGTGCCGTGGCCCAGTCCCTTCCCGAGGGGGCCGACGCCCACTTCACCCTCGACAAGGCGAAAGGCACCCTTTCCGGCCGCCTCGGCTGCAACCAGGTCACCGCCAAGGCCACCGTCCGCGACGGACATATCACCCTCGGCACCGCCAGGACCACCCGGATGATGTGCGACGGCTCACTCATGGACACCGAGAGGACCCTGCTGGGTTTCTTCGACAGCACGGTCGGATACGAGTTGAACCACCGAGCCATCGCGCTGACCAGCACAAACGGTAAGACCCTCCAAGCCGTCGCCGACGAGTGATCCGTCAAAGATCCGTATCCCCAATTCGGACCAGTGGTCGATCTCGCCTACACTCGGTGGCGTGCCACGTGGTGACGGTCGACTCAATCATGATCTGCTCCCCGGCGAGAAAGGCCCCCAGGACGCTTGCGGCGTCTTCGGAGTCTGGGCCCCGGGTGAAGAGGTCGCCAAGCTCACTTACTTCGGGCTCTACGCCCTCCAGCATCGGGGCCAGGAATCCGCGGGGATCGCGGTAAGCAACGGCTCCCAGATTCTCGTCTTCAAGGACATGGGCCTCGTGTCCCAGGTCTTCGACGAGACCTCGCTCGGTTCGCTCCAGGGTCACATCGCGGTCGGTCACGCCCGCTACTCGACCACTGGCGCCTCCGTGTGGGAAAACGCCCAGCCGACGTTCCGTGCCACCGCGCACGGCTCCATCGCGCTCGGCCACAACGGCAACCTCGTCAACACGGCGCAGCTCGCCGAGATGGTCGCCGACCTCCCCAAGCAGGACGGCCGCACCACCCGCGTGGCCGCCACCAACGACACCGACCTGCTCACCGCGCTCCTCGCGGCCCAGGTCGACGACGACGGCAAGCCGCTGACCGTCGAAGAGGCCTCCGCGAAGGTCCTCCCGCAGGTCAAGGGTGCCTTCAGCCTCGTCTTCATGAACGAGCACACCCTGTACGCGGCCCGCGACCCGCAGGGCATCCGCCCGCTGGTCCTCGGCCGCCTGGAGCGCGGCTGGGTCGTCGCCTCCGAGTCCGCCGCCCTCGACATCTGCGGCGCGGCCTACGTCCGTGAGATCGAGCCGGGCGAGTTCGTCGCCATCGACGAGAACGGCCTGCGTACGTCCCGATTCGCGGAAGCGAAGCCCAAGGGCTGTGTCTTCGAGTACGTGTACCTGGCCCGTCCGGACACGGACATCGCCGGCCGGAACGTGTACCTCTCGCGTGTCGAGATGGGCCGCAAGCTCGCCAAGGAAGCCCCTGTCGAGGCTGATCTGGTGATAGCGACCCCGGAGTCCGGGACGCCCGCCGCGATCGGTTACGCGGAGGCCAGCGGCATCCCGTTCGGCGCCGGCCTGGTCAAGAACGCGTACGTCGGCCGGACCTTCATCCAGCCTTCACAGACCATCCGCCAGCTGGGCATCCGTCTGAAGCTGAACCCCTTGAAGGAAGTCATCAAGGGCAAGCGCCTGGTCGTCGTCGACGACTCGATCGTGCGCGGCAACACCCAGCGGGCCCTGGTGCGCATGCTCCGCGAGGCGGGTGCGGCCGAAGTCCACATCCGGATCTCCTCTCCCCCCGTGAAGTGGCCCTGCTTCTTCGGCATCGACTTCGCGACCCGCGCCGAGCTGATCGCCAACGGCATGACCATCGAGGAGATCGGCACCTCGCTCGGCGCCGACTCCCTCTCGTACATCTCCATCGACGGCATGATCGAGGCGACCACCATCGCCAAGCCGAACCTGTGCCGCGCCTGCTTCGACGGCGAGTACCCGATGGAGCTTCCCGACCCCGAGCTGCTCGGCAAGCAGCTTCTGGAGACCGAGCTGGCCGCGGGTCCCGCAGCCACGGCCGCGGCTGACGCCATCCGTCGCCCGTAAGCGCCGCAGAGCCCCGTTTCACCAACCCGAAAGATTCCAGGCAATGTCTTCTGTGTCTGATCAGTCACCTCCGGCGACGGGCACTGCTTCCGGTGCTTCCTACGCGGCTGCCGGCGTCGACATCGAAGCGGGCGACCGCGCCGTAGAGCTGATGAAGGAGTGGGTGAAGAAGACGCAGCGCCCCGAGGTCCTCGGCGGCCTCGGCGGCTTCGCCGGCCTCTTCGACGCCTCCGCCCTCAAGCGCTACGAGCGTCCGCTGCTCGCCTCCGCCACGGACGGCGTGGGCACCAAGGTCGACCTCGCCCGGCAGCTCGGCGTGTACGACACCATCGGCCACGACCTGGTCGCGATGGTCATGGACGACATCGTGGTGTGCGGCGCCGAGCCGCTCTTCATGACCGACTACATCTGCGTCGGCAAGGTCCACCCGGAGCGCGTGGCGGCCATCGTGAAGGGCATCGCCGAGGGCTGTGTGCTCGCGGGCTGCGCCCTGGTGGGCGGCGAGACGGCCGAACACCCGGGCCTGCTCGGTCCGGACGACTTCGACGTCGCGGGGGCCGGTACGGGCGTGGTGGAGGCCGACCGGCTGCTCGGCCCGGATCGTATCCGTACGGGTGACGCGGTGATCGCCATGGCGGCGTCCGGTCTTCACTCGAACGGGTACTCGCTCGTCCGGCACGTCCTCTTCGACCGGGCGAACCTCAGCCTGGATCAGCACGTCGAGGAGTTCGGCCGCTCGCTCGGCGAGGAGCTCCTGGAGCCCACCAAGATCTACTCGCTGGACTGCCTGGCGCTGACGAAGACCACCGAGGTGCACGCCTTCAGCCACATCACCGGCGGCGGGCTCGCGGCCAACCTGGCCCGGGTGATCCCGGACGGGCTGCACGCGATCGTGGACCGCGAGACCTGGACCCCGGCCCCGGTGTTCGACCTCGTCGGCAGGACCGGCAATGTCGAGCGTCTGGAGCTGGAGAAGACGCTGAACATGGGCGTGGGCATGATCGCGATCGTCCCCGAGGAATCGGCGGACGTGGCGGTGGCCACCCTCGCGGACCGCGGCGTGGACGCCTGGATCGCCGGTGAGATCACCGAGCGCGGCGAGCACGCGACGGGCGCGGCCCTGATCGGCGACTACGCGAGCTGAGGCCCTCGGGGCAGCACAAAACCCGGTCCGGCGTTGAGGCCCCGGACCGGGTGAAGTGCGGTTGCTACGAGAAATCCGCCAACAGAGATCTACTCACGGCTAGTGCTACGAGAGATCGCGGAAACCGCGAGGGACGCTGGTGCGTCAAGCGCCGCGACGTTGAGACTGCGGACCGGACTGGTCGTCCTCATCCTCATCGTCGTCGTTGTAGAGATCCGCGTACTGGGCGTACGGGTCGTCTTCCTCGTCGTCGTCCTCGAACGGCTCGCCATTCGGCGGCTGGCTCGAAGTCGAAGCGCCCAGCTCATTGGCCAGACGCGAGAGGTCAGTCCCGCCGCTGCTGTACTTCAGCTGGCGGGCGACCTTCGTCTGCTTGGCCTTTGCCCGGCCGCGCCCCATGGCTCGACCCCCTCGGATACGGGGCTCGGTGGCCCCAGAGTCTTGACACGCGTTCATGATCTGGAACGGGCTCTCCGTGGAGAGACCGGTCCGTAGGGCTTCCACGGTACCTGAGCCCGCGCCCATACGGTACGTCGCCCGCAGGACGCGCCTAGGCCCAGAACCTGCGAGGTGCCCTGTCCCCGCTGGTCAACCGCGATTTTAACCTCTTCTTGGCGGACGACCCGCCGACGGGAGTGAGAGTTCTCTCGAAGTGTCCCCTCGGCGGGTCCCTGACAAGCGTCGAGACACGCGCGGAAATGCGACGGAATGGAAGGTTCCGCTATCCGCGGTGGCGCGCCTCCGCCATCCGCTGCTCGGCGATCCGGTCGGCCGCGGCAGCCGGCGGAATCCCGTCCTCCTTCGCACGTGCGAATATGGCCAGCGTGGTGTCGAAGATCTTTGTGGCCTTCGCCTTGCACCGGTCGAAGTCGAAGCCGTGCAGCTCGTCGGCGACCTGGATGACACCGCCCGCGTTCACCACGTAGTCGGGCGCGTAGAGGATCCCGCGGTCCGCGAGGTCCTTCTCGACGCCCGGGTGCGCGAGCTGGTTGTTGGCGGCTCCGCACACGATCCGCGCGGTGAGCACCGGCACGGACGCGTCGTTCAGCGCCCCGCCCAGCGCGCAGGGGGCGTAGATCTCCAGACCCTCGGTGCGGATCAGCGCCTCGGTGTCCGTGGCGGCCGTGACGCCCGTCGGGTGCTTGTCCAGGATCTGCCGTACGGACTCGTCGCGTACGTCCGTGATCACGACCTCCGCGCCGTCCTCGCGCAGATGGTCCACCAGGTGGCGGCCCACCTTGCCGACGCCCGCGATGCCGACCTTGCGGCCGCGCAGTGTCGGGTCGCCCCACAGGTGCTGGGCGCTCGCCCGCATGCCCTGGAAGACCCCGTAGGCGGTCAGGACCGAGGAGTCGCCGGCGCCGCCGTTCTCGGGCGAGCGGCCCGTCGTCCAGCGGCTCTCGCGCGCCACGACGTCCATGTCGGCGACGTACGTACCGACGTCGCACGCGGTGACGTAGCGCCCGCCGAGCGAGGCCACGAACCGGCCGTAGGCGAGGAGCAGGGCCTCGCTCTTGATCTGCTCGGGGTCCCCGATGATCACGGCCTTGCCGCCGCCGTGGTCGAGACCGGCCATGGCGTTCTTGTACGACATCCCGCGCGAGAGGTTCAGCGCGTCGGCGACGGCCTCCTCGTCACTCGCGTACGGGTAGAAGCGCGTACCGCCGAGGGCGGGGCCCAGAGCGGTGGAATGGATGGCGATGACGGCCTTGAGGCCGCTGGCCCGGTCCTGGCAGAGCACGACTTGCTCATGACCCCCCTGGTCCGAGTGGAACAGGGTGTGCAGGACGCCGTCGGTTACGTCGGTCACTGTGGTGACTCCCAGGTAAGTAGCGGCGGTTGTGGACGGTGCCCGTGCGGATGGCGGGCTTCCGTGGGCATGAGATTAGAGCCTGTGCCCGGTCGCCATCCGCGCAGTGTTCAGGATCACCTCCTCCCGGAGTACGTTTCCGCACGGTCGTGGGACGATTTGGAGTGATTTCCCGGTCGCCCGCGCGCCGCTCGCCCGGGATTCCCGCCCGGGTTTCGGGTCCGGTCCGTTGGGGAGGGAGCAGGGGTGCCCAAGGTGTCCTCGGTGATCGTCCCGTACGCGTCCTATCTGCGCGTGTACGAACCGCTGGCCGCCTTCCCGGAGCCGGAGCGCACCCACTGGGCGCGTTACGCGCGGCGCGCCGAGCGCCCGTCGTACCAGGACGAGTTGCGCCGCTCGCTGGCCGATCTGCTGCCCACCCCGCCGATCCCCGTGCCGGTGCACGAGAGCGCGGACGCGTTCGTGCTGAGCGCCGACGGAGTGCTCTGCGTCTGTCCCTGGCGCACCCGGCTGCGCGGCTGGCAGGCGCTGGAGGAACTGGCCGACGAACTGCCCTCGTCCGTTCTGGACGCGGTCCTGCCGCCGCTCGTACGCCGCCAGGCGGCCCTTGACTACGAGCGCTGGCTCGCCCGCAACCCCGACGCCCGCCCGTGGATCCGCACCTCGACCTGGCAGGTGCCGCTGAACTGGTTCGTGCTCGTCACCGACGAGGAGCGGCGGTACGAGAAGGGGGCGGGCGGTGACGGGGCAGCGCCGGTGCTGCGCTACCGGACACCGATGGTGCAGGCGCGGCGGCGGACGGCACGCGCACTGAAGACCCTGCGGGACACCCTGGACGAGGGGCCCCTCATCGACGGTCTGGTGGACGTGGGGCGCTGGCTGGAGGAGTTCCATCCGCGCTCGCTGGTCGAGCTGGACTACGGCGGGCTCGTGCACGCCCTGCCGGCCGGGCACCTCGAGGACGACCACTCGGCGGCCGACGTGGCCGAGGGCATCGAGGCGCTGCGTCACGGGGACGGGGCGGCGGCGGGCGAGGCGTACGGGCGGCTCGTGGAGCGCTGGCGCTCGGTCCGGGACCGGCGCTCGGCGAACTGAGGGGACTCCAGGGCCTTTGGGCCTGTGGGGCGCGTGGGTCCCGTGTGGCACGTGGGTTCTGTGGGACCTGTGGGACCTGTGGGGTGTCTGAGTGCCTGTGGGGTGTCTGAGTGTCCCGGGCCGGCGGGGGCGGGCCAGCCGCACGAGAAGTGTGATGTGCTTCTCACTGGTGTTCGCCCGAACTGACGTATGGTCCTCGCACGCTGAAGAACCCTCACTGCGGGAGAAGATCGCGCAGGGCGGGACCTAGGTCCCGATCCGGTCTTTTGTGTCGACGATGTGTCAAGCGTGACGGATGGCACTTACCTGGCCCTTGCATCGCTTGCCCCTCCTCGTGCCAAAATAGGACAAGGAGCCCGGGGGAGGGCTCCATCCGTCCATGTTTGGGCGGGAATCTCGGCATTGCGCGCTATGGGGGGTCTGATGACTCCTGATCGTCCTGTGACTGATCGTCACAGCGGCGTGACTGTCCGCTATGGCATGGTCCATCGGCTTCCGTCGCTGATGAACACCTGGGAGGGCAATTCCATCGGTTTGGCCGACGCGGCTGGACGGATGGTGTAGTTGTAGTGCCGAGGACAAGCCGTTCGTCCTATAACCGACTCGACTCGCGTCCGCCATTTCGGGCAACGCGGGTCAAGGTGCAGAATTTAGAGGAAAGAACCGAGAAGGTTCGGTTCTCCCGAGGAGGCCGCTCATGACCGCTCGCACCCCTGATGCCGAGCCGCTGCTGACCCCGGCTGAGGTCGCCACGATGTTCCGCGTCGACCCCAAGACGGTCACGCGGTGGGCGAAGGCCGGCAAGCTCACATCCATCCGCACGCTCGGCGGGCACCGCCGCTACCGCGAGGCTGAGGTCCGCGCGCTACTCGCGGGTATCCCGCAGCAGCGCAGCGAGGCCTGAACAACCGCATAACCGGGCAATTCGGTAGGTCCCCCAACCTGTCAAGACGCCCAACCACAGCTCCAAGCGACGCGGGTCCTGCCCCAACAGGGCTCACGCCCGACCCAGTTACACATGCGACAAGGGTGCGTCGTCGATCGCGCTGGACTCCGCCGGGTCCAGCGCGATTTTTTTGTGCCCTGCCCAGGCGCCGAAGGGGCGCGGCTGTGGGCCGTGAGGTGGGCCTGTGAGCGGCCTTGTCGGAGTCTGGGGAGGGGTGTCGGATCTCCTGTGGGAGTCCTCGGAGAGTAGTGCAATTGCACATATTAAATTGACAAGTTGTAGGTGGGGTGTAAGTTCCGCCCTTCTGAAAACTTATGCGGTGACACCCGTCACACACCAGAGTCCTTGTTGCCTGTGGCGCGTCTGCGCTAAAGGAGTTGGGCGAATGTACCCTCGCGCGAGGGTCACGCCTTGGCGGGGGTTTCGTCCTCGGCCGTCGTCTCGTCCTCGTCGCCGTGCGCGGAGGGCTCCATGGCCAGTCTCAGGAGCTGGTGGCAGATCGGGCAGTGCCGCGTCAGATGGCGGTACTCGGAGGCGGCCGACAGATGGGCGCGGAGCAGCGCGCGCGTCTCGTGCCGAGCGGACGCCGCCATGGACCACCTCCACGAGGTCGAGTGCCCTGGATTCCGGGGTACCCGCCGAATGTGACGGCGTCAAGGTGCGGGGGGCTCCGCCGGTCGGGCGGGGCTGCGTCCGGCGTTCGGTGGGAGGGCCTGGGGGGCGGCCGTGTGGGGGTGGGGGCGCACGGGGCGCGTGAAGGGGCGTACGGCGCCCGGAGTCCCTGGATACGCGCCTAGGGGACCGAACGTGCGCTGCCGGGGGTTCGCGCCGCGCGGGGTGGTCCGCGCGCGGGTGGTCCGGGAGTCCGGATGCGCGAGGGGTCCGTGAGTTCGGGTGGCTGCGCGGAGTGCGTACGCACGAGAGCCCGGGTCCGAAGACCCGGGCTCTCGTATCTACTGCGGTCCTGACGGGATTTGAACCCGCGGCCTCCACCTTGACAGGGTGGCGAGCACTCCAAACTGCTCCACAGGACCAGGTTTCGCAGTCACTTTCTTGCGCTGTGCTGCGAGAAGAGACTGTACAGGAGGGTGAGCCCGGGGTCGAACTCACCCACCGTGCAGGTCCCGTTACGGCACCGCCGCGTCGATCGCCTTCACGATGCGCTTGTCGGAGACCGGGTACGCCGTGCCGAGCGCGTGGGCGAAATAGCTGACCCGGAGCTCCTCGATCATCCAGCGGATGTCCAGGACCTGCTGCGGGACCGGCCGGCCCTGCGGCAGCTGCTCCAGGAGCCACGCGTACTCGTCCTGCATCTCGTGGACCTTCTCCATGCGGGTGGTGTCCCGCTGGACGCCGGTCGGCATCTGCTGCAGGCGGCGGTCGGCGGCGACCAGATAGCGCATCAGATCCGGGAGGCGGCGCAGGCCGGTCGCCGTGACGAAGCCGGGCTTCACCAGGGCGTTCAGCTGCGTCCGTACGTCCGTGAGGTTTGCCAGCAGGGTGGGGCTGCTGGTGGCCTTCAGGCGGCGCTCACAGGCCTGCCAGGCGGCGAGGACCTGCTGCACCTGGCTCACCGTCCGGACCGTCGTGTCGACGATCTCGGCGCGCACCTTGTCATACAGCTTCCGGTACGACTCCTCGTCCCACGCCGGGCCCCCGAAGTCGCCGATCAGCCTGTCCGCCGCCGCCGTCGCACAGTCGTCGAACAGGGCCTGCACGGAGCCGTGCGGGTTGGCGGACAGGGCGAGCTTCTGGGCGTTGGTGAGCTTGTCCGAGGCGAACTTGCCCGGGTTCACCGGGATGTTGCGCAGGATCAGCCGCCGGGTGCCCTTCCACATGGCCTGCGCCTGCTCGGCCTCCGTGTCGAAGAGACGTACGGAGACGGTGTTCGCCGTCGGGCCGTCGTCGACCAGGGCCGGGTACGCCTTCACGGGCTGGCCGGCCCGGCGCGTCTCGAAGACAGGCGTCAGCGTGCCGATCGTCCAGTCCGTGAGGCCCGTACGTTCCAGGGACTCGCCGCCCTCGCGCTCCGCCGTCGCCGCCGCGGCCTGCGAGATCGCCTTGCGCGCCTTCGGCTTCAGCTGGAGCTGGAGGGTCTCCAGGTCCTTGTCCTCGGCCAGTTTGCGGCGCCGCTCGTCGACGATCCGGAAGGTGATCTTCAGATGGTCGGGGACGCGGGACCAGTCGAAGTCGTCGGCAGTGACCGGCACACCGACCATCCGCTTGAGCTCGCGGGCGAGGGTCGTCGGCAGCGGCTCCTGAAGGGGCACGGCCTGGTCGAGGAACCGCTTCGCGAAGTTCGGGGCGGGGACGTAGTTGCGGCGGATGGGCTTGGGGAGGGAGCGGATGAGCTCGGTGACCACTTCCTCGCGCAGGCCCGGGATCTGCCAGTCGAAGCCCTCGTCCGTCACCTGGTTCAGGACCTGGAGCGGGATGTGGACCGTGACGCCGTCGGCGTCCGCGCCCGGCTCGAACTGGTAGGTCACCCGGAACTTCAGGCGGCCCTGACGCCACGAGTCGGGGTAGTCGTCCTTGCTGACGTCACCGGCTCGCTCGTTGATGAGCATCGAGCGCTCGAAGTCGAGGAGCTCCGGCTCGTCATGGCGCTTGTGCTTCCACCACGAGTCGAAGTGCGCGCCGGACACGACGTGGGCCGGCACCCGCTGGTCGTAGAAGTCGAACAGCGTCTCGTCGTCGACCAGGATGTCCCGGCGGCGGGCACGGTGCTCCAGCTCCTCGACCTCGGTCAGGAGCTTGCGGTTGTCGGCGAAGAACTTGTGGTGCGTGCGCCAGTCGCCCTCCACGAGGGCGTTGCGGATGAAGAGGTCGCGGCTCGTCTCGGCGTCGATACGACCGTAGTTGACCTTGCGCTGGGCGACGATCGGGACGCCGTAGAGGGTGACCTTCTCGTACGCCATCACGGCCGCCTGGTCCTTCTCCCAGTGCGGTTCGCTGTAGGTGCGCTTGAGGAGATGTTCCGCCAGGGGTTCGACCCACTCGGGCTCGATCCTGGCGTTCACGCGGGCCCAGAGACGGGAGGTCTCCACCAGCTCGGCCGACATCACGAAACGCGGGGGCTTCTTGAAGAGGGCCGAGCCAGGGAAGATCGCGAACTTGGCGTTGCGGGCACCCAGGTACTCGTTCTTGCCCGTGCTGCGCCCGCCGCTCTCGCCCCCGGTCTCCTTCACGTCCTTCATGCCGACGTGCGAGAGCAGGCCGGCGAGAAGGGAGACATGGACGCTCTGCTCTGCCGCGTCGTCCTCGTTGAGGTGGATGCCCATCTGCTTGGCGACCGTGCGCAGCTGGGTGTAGATGTCCTGCCACTCGCGGATGCGCAGGAAGTTCAGGTACTCCTGCTTGCACATACGGCGGAAGGCCGACGAGCCTCGCTCCTTCTGTTGTTCGCGGACGTAACGCCAGAGGTTGAGGAAGGCGAGGAAGTCGCTCGTCTCGTCCCTGAAGCGGGCGTGCTGCTGGTCCGCCTGCGTCTGCTTGTCGGCGGGGCGCTCGCGCGGGTCCTGGATGGAGAGCGCCGCGGCGATCACCATGACCTCGCGCGCACAGCCGTTCTTGTCGGCCTCCAGGACCATGCGGGCCAGCCGGGGGTCGACGGGGAGCTGGGCGAGCTTGCGGCCGGTCTCCGTCAGGCGCTTGCGTACGTCCTTTTCGGACGGGTCGAGTGCGTTCAGTTCCTGGAGGAGCTGGACGCCGTCTCGGATGTTGCGGTGGTCCGGCGGGTCGATGAAGGGGAACTTCTCGATGTCGCCGAGGCCGGCCGCCGTCATTTGGAGGATGACGCTCGCCAGGTTCGTACGGAGGATCTCCGCGTCCGTGAACTCCGGGCGGGTGTCGAAGTCGTCCTCGGAGTACAGACGGATGCAGATGCCGTCCGACGTACGGCCGCAGCGGCCCTTGCGCTGGTTGGCGCTGGCCTGCGAGACCGGCTCGATGGGCAGGCGCTGGACCTTGGTGCGGTGGCTGTATCTGGAGATACGGGCATTGCCCGGGTCGATGACGTACTTGATGCCCGGGACGGTGAGCGAGGTCTCGGCGACGTTGGTCGCCAGAACGATCCTGCGGCCGGTGTGGGGCTGGAAGACGCGGTGCTGCTCCGCGTGGGAGAGGCGGGCGTAGAGGGGGAGGACCTCGGTGAAGCGGTACTGCTTCTTGGTGAGTGCGTCCGCCGTGTCGCGGATCTCGCGTTCGCCGGAGAGGAAGACGAGGATGTCGCCCTTGCCTTCGGCCTGCAGTTCCTCGACCGCGTCCGTGATCGCGGTGATCTGGTCGCGGTCGGCGTCGTCGCCGTCCTCTTCGAGGAGCGGGCGGTAGCGGACCTCCACGGGGTACGTACGGCCGCTGACCTCGACGATCGGGGCGTCGCCGAAGTGACGGGAGAAGCGCTCCGGGTCGATCGTGGCCGAGGTGATGACGACCTTGAGATCCGGGCGCTTGGGGAGCAGCTGGGCGAGGTAGCCGAGCAGGAAGTCGATGTTGAGGGAGCGCTCGTGGGCCTCGTCGATGATGATCGTGTCGTACGCGCGCAGCTCGCGGTCCGTCTGGATCTCGGCGAGCAGGATGCCGTCCGTCATGAGCTTGACGAAGGTGCCGTCCGGGTTCACCTGGTCGGTGAAGCGGACCTTCCAGCCGACGGCCTCGCCGAGGGGGGTGTCCAGCTCCTCCGCCACGCGTTCGGCGACCGTGCGGGCGGCGATGCGGCGGGGCTGGGTGTGGCCGATCATGCCGCGGACGCCGCGGCCCAGTTCGAGACAGATCTTGGGGATCTGGGTGGTCTTTCCGGAGCCGGTCTCACCTGCGACGATGACGACCTGGTGGTCGCGTATGGCGTCGGCGATGTCGGCCTTCTTCTGGCTGACCGGGAGCTGCTCGGGGTAGGTGACGGCGGGCACACGGGTGCGGCGCTCGGCCATGCGGGCCTCGGCCTTGGTGACCTCCGCGTCGATCTCGGCGAGCACGGCGGCGCGGGCTTCGGGCTTGCGGATCCGGCGCGCGCCCTCGAGCCTGCGGCCGAGCCGGTGCGCGTCGCGCAGGGTCAGCTCGGCCAGGCGGGGGGCGAGGTCGCCGAGGACGGGGGCAGGATGCGTAGACATACGCCGTCCAGGATCTCACCTCGCCGAAATTACTGGCGAGCGGTTTTGGGCGGGGCGTGGGGACAGGTCAGGGGGTGCGCTGCGCCGGAGGCTCGGGGGAGGCGGCGGGGGCGGGCTCGGGCGTGGCAGAGGGCGCCGGTGTGGCGGCGGGCGCGGACTCCCGGCGGGGACGGTCTCCCCGGGCCATGGACTGGGCGGTGTTGGAGACGGCCTTGATGCCCAGGTAGGCGGTGGTCATGCTGCTCACCGCGGTGAACGCGGCGGTGAGCACGCCGACGATCACGGCCTTGTCGCCGTCGAGCCGCCAGACGCCGAAGATCGCGACGCCCGAGATCGCGAGAATGCTGACGACCACGGCCAACAACCCGTACCGGGCCCGTTCCTTCTCCAATTCGGTGTCCTGAATCACTCTGGCCACGTTCCGGCTCATGTCTTCCCCGCCCCGAAGAAACCTGCTGGACCGGCCAGAACATAGCGGCGGCCGAGCGCCGGTGCCAAGCGAGCCGCCGTCACCGGTCGCGCCCGTCCCGGCGCGAAGAAAGGGGCGGATCCTTTCGGGTCCGCCCCTCCTCAGCTGTCCGCGCGGGTGTCATCGCACGTCGACGTAGTCCTCCGTGCCGTCGCCCACGAAGTGCTTGCTGTCGGGATACAGGAAGACGGGTACCCAGGTGCCGTCCTGCTGGGCCTTGAAGCCCTTGCTGAAGGATCCGTTCGATTTCGTGGTGACGGTGGACATCAGGTACCAGGTCTTCTTGCCCTTGGGCCGGAAGAGGATCTCCACCTTCTTGGCGCCGTACGCCTTCCAGGAGGTGGTGCCGGCCTTGCGCTCCTGGAGCACGCCCTTGACGGTGATCGTCCGGCCCTTGGAGACGGGCTCGGGGGACGCGTTGGCGTCCTTGATCCGGGTGAGGGCGCGGTTCCTGCGCAGGCTGCCGCTGACGCCGCCCTTGATGTCCTTGGCGGTGGAGCCTGCGTAGTGCAGCCGCCAGTAGCCGTCCGTGTAGCCCGGCAGCTTCTCGACGATGAACTGCGAGCCGTTGGTGGTCTGCACCGTCTCCTTGGTGCTCCAGCCGGTCCTGCCGTCGGGCGAGTACTGGATGTCGACGGCGATCCGGTCGTCGGTCTCCCGCCCGACCAGGTCGACGATGCCGGTGATGTCCAGCTGTGCGTACTCGTCCAGTCGCGCCGTGAACTCGGTGAACTTCGTCGTGGCGGTGGCCGCGACGGTGACGTCGGCCTTCGTGGTGCGCTGGATGAAGGGGTTGTACGGGTACGGCGGGAAGCCGACCTCGTAGACCACCTTGCTGCCGTACGCGTACTTCGAGAAGGAGAAGCGGCCGTTCGCGTCGGTGGTCGACTGGACGGGGCTGCAGGTGGTGCAGTCCTTGTAGTCCATCTGCAGCGCGATGCCGGCCAGCGGCTTCCACTCCGTGCCGCTCTGGTACTGGAGCGCTCCGGTGACGTTGAACTTGTCGTTCGCGGTGACGTGGAGGCTGCTCTTGTCCAGGACGATCCGGGTCGGCGCGGTCTTCGGCCTGACCTCTACCCAGGGGCCGGCGGCGAAGCCCAGGTCGCCGTTGTACTGGGCGAAGGTCCAGCCGCCGTCCACCACCTCGTGGGAGGCGGAGAAGTGGCCGGCGTCGTCCGTGACAGCGGTCGTCTCGTCGTTCCCGTCGAACGTGAGGTCCACGGTGGCGCCGGGCAGTGGCACCGTCTCGCGGGTGCTGGGGTCGCGGACGGCCATGTCACCGATGGCCGTGACCGTCTTGTGCTCGATGTCCGGTTCGGTCGGCGTGACCGAGTAACCGGTGATGACGGGCTGCTTCTGGTAGTGCAGAGTGCCGGCGTTCTGCTGGACGGTGGTCTCGCCCGAGGAGTCCGTGGCCTCGATGTCGATCTTGTAGTCGCCCAGAGTGTCCAGGTGGATGGGCTGGGAGGCCCAGGTGCTGTCCCAGGAGCTGTAGTCGTACTTGCGCGTGAAGTCGGTGATCGTGGCCACCGGTGCGTCCGACTCGGCGCTGCCGGCCGGGCGGAGCTCGGCCGTGATCTTGTCGACCGAGCCGCTGTAGTTGAGGCGGACGTCGAGGACCGACCAGTCGGCCTGGTCGCTGTACGCGTTCTCGACGTTCGGCCCCGCGGCGTGGGCCGTGCCGGGTATCGCGAAGGTGCCTACCAGGACGGCGCCGGCCGTCACCAGTCCTCTGGCGATATGTCTCAAGAACCCCCCAAGGCTCCGCGAGCGACGAAAACCCCCTCCAGTTGACCCGGAGGGGGTTTTCGTTCCTGTGGCTGGGGCCGGGGTCGAACCGGCGACCTATCGCTTTTCAGGCGATCGCTCGTACCAACTGAGCTACCCAGCCACGAGGTTTCATGTGAAACCTCAGCGGTCCTGACGGGATTTGAACCCGCGGCCTCCACCTTGACAGGGTGGCGAGCACTCCAAACTGCTCCACAGGACCAAGCTGTTGCGTGCGACGCGTAAAACAGTGTCGCACACGGTGTTGCGTGCCCCCAACGGGATTCGAACCCGTGCTACCGCCTTGAAAGGGCGGCGTCCTAGGCCGCTAGACGATGAGGGCTATCGGCCCGCCTGGGCGCTTCTCAGCGCGTCGGGGACGTGAGAAGCATATGGGATGGCGGGAGGTATCGCCAAAACGGTTTACGGGGTGGTCGTGGGGGTGGTCGGCGAGGGGGAGGAGGACTGGGGCGCGCCCGGTTGGTTCTCCTTCGGGAGGTGGCGGCTGACCTCGGCCGTCGTCAGGCCCAGGCCGCCCAGTTTGATCTCGTCCCAGGCCTGGAGACGGCGGGTGTCGCGGTTGACGTAGAGGATCGAGGCCTCGATGGGGTCCGGGTACTTGCCCTCGATCGCGCGCAGGCCGCTGCCGCCCGTCGAGCCCTCGACGCGCAGGCGGGTTCCGTACTTCATGACCTCCATCTGCTCGTGGTGGAGGTGACCGGCCAGGACGAGGGGCACCTCGCCGTCCGTCCCGCGGGCCGCCGACGGCTCGTGGGCGATGGCGATGTCGACGGGGGTGCCTGCCGAGCGCTGGTCGCGGAGGGCGGAGGCCAGGCGGGCGCCGGCCAGATCCTCCGCCGCGTCGCCGCCCGGGGCGACCGAGCGGTCGGGGGTGAACTGGGGGTCGCCGATACCGGCGAAGCGCAGGCCCGCGACCGTGATCGCGCGGCCGTCGTCCAGGACGTGCACGTTCTTCAGGCGTTCCAGGTAGCGCTGGGTGACGAGGCTGTCGTGGTTGCCGCGCACCCAGATGTAGGGCGCGCCCAGGTCGGGGATGGGGTCCAGGAAGCCGTTCTCGGCCGACGTTCCGTGGTCCATGGTGTCGCCGGAGTCGACGATCACATTGATCGAGTACTGCTTCACCAGCGACGCGATGATCTTCCAGCTCGCGGGGTTGAGGTGGATGTCGGAGACGTGCAGGACCCGGATCGTGGACGGGTCCGGCTCGTACGTCGGGAGCGTGGACGTGACGTCGTAGAGCTTCGTCACGTTCGTCACCAGGCGTGCCAACTCCTCCTGGTAGACGTTGAATTCGCTGACGATGTTGCGGGCGTTGCCGACGAGGGAGGGGGCGGAGGAGAGCAGTCCGGAGAACCTCGGTTCCAGCACCGAATTCGGGTTCCAGGTGGCGAAGGCCGTCGCACCCGAGGCGGTGAGCAGGGTGAGGGCAAGGCCGCCGGCGGCCAGGGCGCGGCGCGGGCGGCGGTAGACCGCGAGGCCGAGGGCCGTGGCGCCCGACACGACCGCGACGCAGGACCGTACGGCCAGGTCGAGCGTGCCGTGCTCGACGTCGTGCGCGACCTCGTCCTGCAGGCCCGAGAGCCGCTCGGGGTGGTCGACCAGGGCTTGCGCACGGACCGGGTCGAGCTGGTCGACGTTCACGTCGAGGCGGACCGGGGCGATGTGGCTGTTCAGCTCCAGGGCGCCGAGCGGGGAGACGTTGATCTTGGTGCCGCCGGTGACCGAGGGGCGCAGGGTCATCGTGGTGTTCATGGGGCCGACCGGGACGCGCACATTGCCCACGATCAGCAGGCCCAGCCAGGCGCCGAGGAGGACGACCGCCAGTAGGCCGAGCGCCCGGGTGTACGGGTTCGGCTGCTGGACGAGTTCCTCGGTGACGGGGCGGAAGCGGCGGGTGCGGCGGAGGTGGCGGGAGCGGAGGGTGTGGTGCTTGCGGGTCAGGGTGGTGGTGACGGCGGATATGACGGTGGTGACGGCAGCGGGGACGCGGGCCATTGGTCCCGTATGCCCAAGTGCGGGGGTGGGTATGCGGGGCGTACGGGGTTGTCGTCGACTCTCCTGCGCGGCGGTCGTACCGGACAATGGCCGTGTGCTGGAGATGACGCGCGAGGAGTTCGAGGAACTGGTCGCCGAGGCGCTGGACCGGATTCCGCCGGAGCTGACGCGGTTGATGGACAACGTGGCGGTGTTCGTCGAGGACGAGCCCGACCCCGCCGATCCCGAGCTGCTCGGGCTCTACGAGGGAACTCCCCTGACCGATCGCGGGGAGTGGTACGCGGGGGTGCTGCCGGATCGGATCACGATCTACCGGGGGCCGACCCTGCGGATGTGCGAGACGCGGGAGGACGTGGTCGCGGAGACCGAGGTCACCGTGGTGCACGAGATCGCGCATCACTTCGGGATCGATGACGAACGGCTGCACGCGCTCGGCTACGGGTGAGCGAGCGGAGAGTGGGTGACGGGGGCTGACGCGCCCGGGGCTCGGGACGTGTGTCATGTTCCCGCGTGTCCTCTTGTGGGCGGCGGGAGTTGGGCAGGGGGACTCCCCGATCCATCCCCAGGCTCTCGGCCTCGCCGAGCAGGGGAGACCCCCTCCGGAGGTGGCTGCCCGTGCGCGCCTTGTACGTACCCGTCCGTCTGGCCGCCACGGTCATCTTCGTCGCGTCCGCCGCCGGCTGTATGAGCGTGGGTGACGACGCGGGCCGGCCCGGGCCCGCGCACTCGGCGGGGCGCCACGGCGGCCAGGCTCCCGACGGGGGGTCCGCGGGGGGCGGGGGCGGTGGCGGGTTCCACGGGGGGACGGGTGCGAAGGGCGGTGCCTCCGCCAAGCCCGGTGAGTCGGCCTCCGGGTCGGCGTCCGCGTCCGCGTCGGCCTCCGGCGGCGCGAAGCCGTCCGCCAGGGCGACGGGCAAGGGGGACGGCAAGGGGCAGCCGGAGCAGCCCCCGCCGTCGAACGGGGTGTCGAGTCCCACGCACGCCACGTCCGACCCGACTCCGCCGCCCCCTCCCCCGCCACCGCCCGTGACGTCGACGCCCGATCCGACCACGGCGGAGCCCTCGTCCTCGGCGCATGAGCAGACCACGCAGCTGGTGGATCGGGAGCCGGCACCGCGGGCGGGCCAACCGGCGTGAGCGGGGCGGTGGGGCGTGAGCGGGGCGGTGGGGAGGGGCGGAGGGCCGACGAGTGGAGAGGCGGTGGGAAAGTCGGCGGAGGGGGCGGGAATACGCTCGACCACCGCTGGTGTTGGAACCCTTGCCAGCAGACGTAAGACCTCCCCTACGTGCCTGACCTGCCCCTTTGGGGGTCAGTTTGCCTTCAGGGGTTGGGGGTGCGTATGGTGGTAGATCGTTTGATCCCATTTGCCCGGCGCCATTGCAGAGAGCGCCGCGTGTGGCGCGTACTCTCCCTTGCCGTGGCCGGACCGCATAGAGGCGGTCGATTGCGACTTCACGGAGTTTGGGCGCGTGCCGAAGAACTCCGGAAGGTTCGCATTTCGCATGTCTGTTTCCAGTACTGATCACGTCGTCGTGCCCGAGAACAACGAGAACGACAACAACGAGGGCATCCAGGCCGCCGTCGAGACCGTGGAGACGGTCGAGACCGTCGAGGCCGCCCCCGAGATCACCTTCGACTCCCTCGGCCTCCCCGAGGGCGTCGTCCGCAAGCTCGCCCAGAACGGTGTGACCACCCCGTTCCCGATCCAGGCCGCGACCATCCCGGACGCCCTGGCCGGCAAGGACATCCTCGGCCGTGGCCGCACCGGCTCCGGCAAGACCCTCTCCTTCGGTCTGCCGACCCTGGCGCGACTCGCCGGCGGTCACACCGAGAAGAAGAAGCCGCGCGCCGTCATCCTCACGCCGACCCGTGAGCTGGCCATGCAGGTCGCCGACGCGCTGCAGCCCTACGGCGACGTCCTCGGCCTGAAGATGAAGGTCGTCTGCGGCGGTACGTCGATGGGCAACCAGATCTACGCCCTGGAGCGCGGCGTCGACGTCCTCGTCGCCACCCCGGGCCGTCTGCGCGACATCATCAACCGTGGCGCCTGCTCGCTGGAGAACGTCCAGGTGGCCGTTCTCGACGAGGCCGACCAGATGTCCGACCTGGGCTTCCTGCCCGAGGTCACCGAGCTGTTCGACCAGATCCCGGCCGGCGGCCAGCGGATGCTGTTCTCGGCCACGATGGAGAACGAGATCTCCACGCTGGTCAAGCGCTACCTGACCAACCCGGTCACGCACGAGGTCGACAGCGCCCAGGGCAACGTCACGACGATGTCCCACCACATCCTCATCGTGAAGCCCAAGGACAAGGCGCCGGTCACCGCCGCGATCGCCTCCCGCAAGGGCCGCACGATCATCTTCGTCCGCACTCAGCTGGGCGCCGACCGTATCGCCGAGCAGCTGCGCGACGCCGGTGTGAAGGCCGACGCGCTGCACGGCGGCATGACCCAGGGCGCGCGGACCCGGACGCTGGCCGACTTCAAGGACGGTTACGTCAACGCGCTCGTCGCGACCGACGTCGCCGCCCGCGGTATCCACGTCGACGGCATCGACCTGGTCCTGAACGTGGACCCGGCCGGTGACCACAAGGACTACCTGCACCGCTCCGGCCGTACGGCCCGCGCGGGCCGCAGCGGCACCGTGGTGTCCCTCTCCCTGCCGCACCAGCGCCGTCAGATCTTCCGGCTGATGGAGGACGCGGGCGTCGACGCCGCGCGTCACATCATCAACTCCGGTACGGCCTTCGAGCCCGAGGTCGCCGAGATCACCGGCGCCCGGTCGATGACCGAGGTCCAGGCCCAGTCGGCCGGCGACGCCGCGCAGCAGGCCGAGCGTGAGGTCTCGCAGCTCACCAAGGAGCTGGAGCGCGCGCAGCGTCGTGCGGTCGAGCTGCGTGGGGAGGCCGACCGTCTGGTGGCCCGTGCCGCGCGCGAGCGGGGCGAGGACCCGGAGGCGGCGGTCGTCGCAGCCGCGGAGGCCCTGGCGGAGCAGGCGGTGGCCGAGGCCCCGGCCGAGACGCCGGCCGTGTCCGAGCAGCCCGTCGCCGAGCGTTCGTCCTACGAGCCGCGTCAGCGCCGCGACGAGCGGGGCAACTACGAGCGTCGCGACAACGACCGCGGTGACCGCGGTGGTTCCGGCTTCCGTCGGGACAACGACCGTCGGGACGACCGTGGTGGTCGTTCGTTCGAGCGTCGTGACGACCGCGGTGGCTCTGGCTTCCGTCGGGACAACGACCGTCGGGACGACCGTGGTGGTCGTTCGTTCGAGCGTCGTGACGACCGCGGTGGTTCCGGCTTCCGTCGGGACAACGACCGTGGTGCCGCCGGCCGTACCTTCGAGCGTCGCGACGACCGTGGCGGCCACCGTGGCAGCGACCGTCCCTTCAACCGCGACCGCCAGGACAACCGTCCCTCCAGCGGTTTCCGCGCCGGCAGCCACGACCGCCCGTACGGCCGTCGCGACGACCACCGCGGCACCGGCACGGGTACCGGCACCGGTTCCTTCGGCCGCCGCGACGAGAAGCCCCGCTGGAAGCGCAACGGCTGATGTCCGCTGACGTCCGCGACTGCTGACTGAACGCCGTGGCCCCCACCGATCCGGTGGGGGCCACGGCGTTTTCCGTGCCCGTGCCCGCGCCCCCGCACCATTCGAAAAGACTTTCCCGAGACTTTGAACTCGCTGTACGATCAGCCGACTTCTGAGACGGATGCGACGGCCGGGGGGCCGGGGGGCATCGAGAAGCGGTGCGCGTCCCGTCTCGTTTTTCGGGGAGGGTCTTCTTGACTCGTCATGCCTTCGTGCGCCTGCGTCTCGTCGCCGCCTCCGCGGTGCTGGCGGCCGGCCTGAGCCCGTTGCTGCCGTCGCCGACGGCGGTCGCGGACGCGCCGCAGGAGACGGTGGTGCCGGCGACACTGCGCAGCACCTACACCTCGGCCGAGCTCTACAGCGGGTCGACGGCCGGCGGCCACGACGGCGCGGGACAGCAGGGCGTCTTCCACACGCTGGAGGGGTCCGGGCTGGTCTGGACGCGGTACGCGGACGGAACGTCGGTGCCCGTGACGCGGCCGGCAGGGATCACCGGTACCTGGGGGACCGGCGGCGACGTCCTCGCGTACCGCTACGCGGGGGGCCGGGTCGACCTGTGGAACGCGGTCGACGGGACCACCCACACCCTCCAGACACCCTCGGGCCTGACGCTGCTCACCGCGTACAGCGACCTGGCGGTCGCCTACCGAGGCGTGAAGGACGAGAACGGCAGGGCCTGGCGGGAGATGCACCTGCTGTTCCCGGAGGCCGACGGCAGCACGCGTGACGTGCCGGTCGGCGGAGTGCCCGCGGGCGTGGAGCTCGGAGCGCCCGTGGGCGGTGACGCCGACGGGCTGCTGTTCCAGGCCTCGAAGGACGGGCAGTACCTGTCGGTCATGGTCGACCGGCGGACGGGGCAGGTGCGGGACTGGACCCCGCCGCGCTCCAAGGTCTACCTCAGGGCCCAGGTCACCGCCGAGCACGTGGTCCTGTTCAACGTCAACGAGACCGCCGTGCAGGTGTTCTCCCGCTCCGACCTGTCGGCGGCCCCGACCGAGGTCACGCTGTCGGGCAGCGGCAGCGTGAACCCCGCGCAGGACCTCGCCGTCGTCGGCGACTGGCTGGTCCACCGGCCCAGCGGCGGTACGGCGGTGATCGCCAAACCGATCGCGGGTGGCCCCGCGGTCACCTTGATGCCCTCGTCGGGTGTCTACTCCTCCGCCGTCTCCGACGGCACCGCCGTCCTGATCGGCCGCACCACCGCCGACGACTGGGGCGTCCAGCGCATCCAGCCGGGCCCGGGCGGCAGTCCGGTCGTCACCCAGGTCAGGGCTCTGCCCAAGCCGCCGATCAAGATCCAGGGACTGTCCCTGGAACAGGGGCGGCTGCTCGTCGCCGACACCGGCGGCCCGGGCGGACACCGCGACGACTACGTACGGACCGTCGCCGTGACCGGCACCCCCGAGTTCGGCGCACGCTCGTCGTTCGACGGCACCGACCTGAACCTCGGCACCTGCCCGGCGACGGAGGTCGGCTGCTCCCAGCTCCATGGCACGGCCGACGGTCGCGCCGCCTGGGTGACGAAGGACAGCGCGACCAGCGACCGTATTCGCGTCAACGGGCCGGCCCCGTACACCTTCTGGGAGCGCAGTGTCCCCGCCGGTGGCCGGATCACCGACGTGTCAGGCCAGTACCTGATCCACACGACGGACACCGCGCAGAGCGTCTACAAGATCGGCAACGACGGCGCCCCGGCGCTCACCCGCACGCCCGGCGCCGCCGCCCTCTCCGGCGACACCCTGTGGACCCGGGGCACCACCCCCGGCACCGTCACGGCGTACGACCTCACCACGAAGAAGACCACCGAGACCCTCACCACCGACGCCGGCTGCGCACCCACCGAACTGCGGGCCAACGGCCGTTGGCTGTACTGGAGTTGCGCCGACGGAACAGCCGGCGTCTACGACCGTACGGCGAAGAAGTCCGTGCCCGTCCCGGCCGGCGAGGCGGAACTCGGCGACGGATTCGTCGTCACGCACGACAGACAGGCCGGACAACTGGTCCTCACGACGGTCGCGGACGGCACACCCGTGAGCCGCGTGATCGGCGCACTGCCCGACACCGGAATCTCCCAGCGCGACGTGCGCTGGACGGTCGACGAGTCGACCGGAAACGTGGCCTACGTCGACGACCAGGAGCGCGTGCACCTCGTGCCGACCGGCGTCACCCAGCAGCCGCTGCGCCTGCTGGCCCCGGTCGACTCGGCGTCCATCCTCGTCGCGCATGAGATCGACACGACGCCGTCCACGCTGACCACCGTGCTGCTGTCGAAGCCGGCCGCGGGCTGGCGGCTGACCGTGCGCAGCCGCGCCACCGGCAAGGTCGTGGACACGCGGGACGGCGGTGCGACACGGGGCGAGGTGAAGGTCGGCTGGTTCGGGACGGACGCCAAGGGGGCGTTCCTGACGAACGGGTCGTACGACTGGACGCTGTCCGTCACACCGGCCGACGGCGTCGGTGCCCCGGTGACGGCGAGCGGCACGGTCGCCCTGTTCGACGCCGCGCCGGCTCGCCACGACTACATCGGCGGCGGCGACTCCGTCGGCGACCTGCTCACCCTCAGCTCCTCGGGCACGCTGGGCTTCCGGCAGGGCTCGGGCAAGGGCACGTTCTCCGTGAACCTCGGCACCAGCAGCGGCTGGACGACGACCAACAAGGTGGTGCCGTTCGGCGACCTGAGCGGCGACCGCTGCAACGACGTCCTGGTCCGGCTGACCAGCGGGGCACTGCGCGCGTACAAGCCGGACTGCTACGGCAGGCTGAAGCCGTCGACGGCGTACACCTCGCTCGGCACCAGCGGCTGGAACCAGTACGACGTCCTCACCGCGCCCGGCGACATCAGCGGCGACGGCCGCCCGGATCTGATCGCGCGCAACACGGCGACCGGCACGGTGTACCTCTACAAGGGCACGAGCACGGGCAAGCTGTCCGCGCGCGTGAAGCTGTACGCCAACTGGAAGACGTACAAGAAGGTCGTCGGCGTCGGTGACCTGAACGGCGACGGCATCGGTGACCTGCTCGCCCAGGACAAGACCAACACCCTGTACCGCTACTACGGCACCGGCAAGGGGTCGTTCGGCGGGCGGACGAAGGTGTTCGCGGGCTGGGGCGGGTCGTACGACGTCGTCGTCGGCGCCGGGGACATCACGGGCGACGGCAGGGCGGATCTGGTCGCGCGGGACACCGCGGGCAATCTGTACCGTCAGAACGGCACCGGCAAGGGGTCGTTCGCGGCGCGGGTCAAGATCGGGAGCGGCTGGCAGGGCTACAAGGGCCTTTTCTAGCCAACCCGACGACTTGATCGGTGCATGTCGATCCCCCAGCGAGGGAATCGCTGGGGCATGACAGATGACGCCATGGCGAGTGGGCTGTCGGACGAAGAACGGCTTGCCCAGCTCGGCTACACGCAGGTTCTCGCCCGCCGTATGTCGGCGTTCTCCAACTACGCGGTCTCGTTCACGATCATCTCGGTTCTCTCGGGGTGCCTGACGCTGTATCTGTTCGGCATGAACACCGGCGGCCCCGCCGTGATCACGTGGGGGTGGGTCGCGGTCGGACTGATGACGCTGTTCGTCGGGCTGTCGATGGCCGAGATCTGTTCGGCCTATCCGACCTCGGCGGGGCTGTACTTCTGGGCCCACCGGCTGGCGCCCGCGAGGTCGGCCGCCGCCTGGGCCTGGTTCACGGGGTGGTTCAACGTCCTCGGGCAGGTCGCGGTGACTGCCGGGATCGACTTCGGCGCGGCGTCCTTCCTGGGCGCGTATCTGAACCTGCAGTTCGACTTCACGATCACGCCGGGCCGTACGATCCTGCTCTTCGCCGGGATCCTCGTCCTGCACGGGCTGCTGAACACCTTCGGGGTCCGGATCGTCGCCCTCCTCAACGACATCAGCGTGTGGTGGCACGTGCTGGGTGTCGGGGTGATCGTGGGCGCGCTGGCCTTCGTACCGGACCACCATCAGTCGGCGTCCTTCGTGTTCACGCACTTCGTGAACAACACGGGCTGGGGCAGCGGCGTGTACGTCGTCCTCATCGGCCTGCTGATGGCGCAGTACACCTTCACCGGGTACGACGCCTCCGCCCATATGACCGAGGAGACGCACGACGCGTCGACGGCGGGCCCGAAGGGCATCGTGCAGTCGATCTGGACCTCGTGGATAGCCGGGTTCGTGCTGCTGCTGGGCTTCACCTTCGCCATCCAGTCGTACGACAAGGAGCTGGGCTCGGCGACGGGCGCGCCGCCGGCGCAGATCCTGCTCGACGCGCTGGGGGCGACGGCGGGCAAGCTCCTGCTCCTGGTCGTGATCGGCGCGCAGCTCTTCTGCGGGATGGCGTCCGTCACCGCCAACAGCCGCATGATCTACGCGTTTTCGCGGGACGGCGCGCTGCCGTTCTCACACGTCTGGCACACCGTGAGCCCGCGCACCCGCACGCCGGTCGCGGCGGTGTGGCTGGCGGCACTGGGCGCGCTCGTGCTGGGGCTGCCGTACCTGATCAATGTGACGGCGTACGCGGCCGTGACGTCGATCGCTGTGATCGGGCTCTACATCGCGTACGTCATCCCGACGCTGCTGCGGCTGCGCAAGGGGGAGGCGTTCGAGCGGGGGCCGTGGCACCTGGGCCGCTGGTCGCGCGCGATCGGCGTGGTCTCGGTCGCCTGGGTCGTCGTGATCACGGTCCTGTTCATGCTGCCGCAGGTCTCGCCGGTCACCTGGGAGACCTTCAACTACGCCCCGGTCGCGGTCCTCGTCGTCCTCGGCTTCGCCGCGACCTGGTGGCTGGCCTCGGCCCGCCACTGGTTCCTCAACCCCGACCACGCCCGCACGGTCGCCCGCGTGGCGGCGCGCAAGGAAGCGCCCGAACCGGTTGATCCATAGGGCTGTTCGCTGTTGGCGTGGCCGGGACGCCGATACCCGATCGGAGTCCTGGCCTCGTCCGGCTATGCTCGGGGATGCATCGGCACGGGATCGATCCGGGCCGGCGTGTGGACCCTTAGCTCAATTGGCAGAGCAGTGGACTTTTAATCCATTGGTTGTGGGTTCGAGTCCCACAGGGTCTACCGAAAAGCCCCAGGTCAGAGGGAATCTGACCTGGGGCTTCGGTGTGCTTGGGGAGTGTGGGGCCCGATGGCTCAGCCCGCCGTGAGTTCCGGCAGGGGGAGCGTGTGCTGGGTCTGGAGGACCTTGGCGCGCAGGTAGCGCACGTTGTGGGCGGTGGTGAAGACGCCCGTCGGGACACGGTGGGAGACCGTGACGCCGAGGTCGCGCAGCTGCTCGGCCTTGTCCGGGTTGTTGGAGAGCAGGTCCAGGTCGTCGATGCCGAGGGCCTGGAGCATCTGGGCCGCCGCCGTGTAGTCGCGGCCGTCCTCGGGCAGACCGAGCGCGGCGTTTGCGGCGTATGTGTCGAGGCCCTGGTCCTGGAGGGCGTACGCGTCGAGCTTGTTGTAGAGGCCGATGCCGCGGCCCTCCTGACGGAGGTACAGGAGCACTCCGCCGCGCTCCGCGATCTGCTCCACCGCCTCGCGCAGCTGCGGGCCGCAGTCGCAGCGGGCCGAGCCGAAGACGTCACCGGTCAGGCATTCGGAGTGGAGCCGCACCAGCGGGGTCGCGCCGGGCTTGCCGAGCACGACGGCGAGGTGCTCCTTGTCGTCGGCGAGGCCGTGGAAGGTGACCAACTCCGCGTCGACCGAGTAGCCGTCGCCGAAACGCAGGGGCACAGTGACGCGGGTGCGCACCGTGGCGGTGGGGAAATCGCGCATGTTGTCTCTCCGGTCCAGCGGGTGTGGTGCGAGTTGTGCCGGTGGTGCTTCAGTTTTGAAGCACTGCCTCGGAGGCAGACAGTACACGGTGCTTTAAAGTTCAAGCAACGGCTTTGCTCGATTCCGTGTCGTACGGCTCACGAAGAGTGCTGTCGTACGGCTCGCGAGGAATGTCGTCGCCGACTACGAGGAACGCCGTCGCCGACTCACGAAGAACGCCGTCGCCATGGCAGATCTTCCCCGCAGGCCCCGGGATTCTCCCCCTGGATGCCGCGGGTGATGGCCCCGCAGATCTCCTCCAGTTGTCCCACCTGCTCCGGGGTCAGCCGGTCGAAGACCGCCCTCATGACCTGCTCCGCGTGACCCGGCGCCGCCCGCTCCAGAACGTCCATGCCCTCGTCCGTGAGGACCGCGACCTGGGTGCGCTTGTCGCTGTGGCAGCCCTCCCGGCGCACCAGGCCGTCGTTCGCCAGCCGGGTGACGCCGTACGTCAGCCGACTGCGGGTGATCTTCAGGATCTCGGCGAGGTCGGTCATCCGCAGCCGCCGGTCCGGTGCCTCGGACAGCATGGCCAGGATGGAGTAGTAAAGGTGGGGCATGCCGGTCTCGGCCTGGAGTTGCCGGTCGATCGTGTCCTCCAGGAGCGAGGTGGCGGCGTTGTACGCGCGCCAGGCGCGCTGCTCGGCGGGGGAGAGCCAGCGGGTCGTCATGCCGCCAGTCTAGGTATTGTTTAAAACTTGAACCACTAGGAGCCCTGCGCTCGGAGCTGGAGAGTGCGCCCCATGCCCCACCCCTATGTCCTGTTGTCCGCCGCCGTCTCCCTCGACGGCTTCCTGGACGACACCGGCCCCGACCGCCTGCTGCTCTCGGGCCCGGCCGACTTCGACCGGGTCGACGAGGTGCGGGCGTCCAGCGACGCGATCCTGATCGGCGCCGGCACCATCCGCGCGGACAACCCCCGGCTGCTGGTCAACTCCGCCGAGCGCCGGGCGGCGCGGATCGCCGCAGGACGCCCGGAGTACCCGCTGAAGGTCACCGTCAGCGGCTCCGGCGACCTCGACCCGGACGCCCAGTTCTGGCACACGGGCGGCGAGAAGGTCGTCTACACGACGGACAAGGGTGCCGGACGCGCCACCGACGCCCTGCGCGGACTGGACGTCGCCGTGGTCCCGACCGGCGCCGAATTGGACTGGCGCGTCGTGCTCGAACACCTCCACGACGTACGCGGGGTGCGGCGGCTCATGGTCGAGGGCGGGGGGCGCGTGCACACCCAGCTGATGGCGCAGGGGCTGGCGGACGAGCTGCAGCTCGCCGTCGCGCCGCTCTTCGTGGGGGAGCCGGACGCGCCACGGCTGTTCGGACCCGGGGGATATCCGCCGGGCCGGATGCTGCTGGTGGAGACACGGCCGGTCGGGGACGTCGTCCTCGTCCGCTACGTCCCCACCGCACCCGGGGCGGGCGCTCTCGCCTCCGCCGCGGACCGGCACTGGCTGGGCGTCGCCTGCGAGCTGGCGGCGCTGTGCCCGCCCTCGGAGACGGCGTTCAGTGTGGGGGCGGTGGTGGTGGCGGCCGACGGCACCGAGCTGGCGCGCGGGCACTCGCGGGAGGGCGACGACCCCGTCGTGCACGCCGAGGAGGCGGCGCTCGCGAAGATCGATGCCGCGGATCCGCGGCTGCGCTCCGCCACCGTGTACAGCAGCCTGGAACCCTGCGCGCGGAGGGCGTCCCGGCCCGCGCCCTGTGCGCGGCTGATCCTCGACGCGGGTGTACGGCGGGTGGTCACCGCGTGGCGCGAGCCCGACACGTTCGTGACGGGGGCCGACGGGAACGGTCTGCTCGTGGCCGCGGGGGCGGATGTCGTCGTACTGCCGGAGTTCGAGGAGCAGGCCGTGGCGCCCAATCGGCACCTTCTCGCGGCCGGGTAGGGGCGGCCTCGCGGGCGTCCGCGAAAAGCCTGGTGAATCGGGCCCCGCGGATGGCGTACACTAATTTCAACGACGCGGGGTGGAGCAGCTCGGTAGCTCGCTGGGCTCATAACCCAGAGGTCGCAGGTTCAAATCCTGTCCCCGCTACTGAAGGCCAAGGGCCGGAACTCGGAAACGAGTTCCGGCCCTTGGTTTTTCCCGTCTGCCGTCCCAGATTTCTTGCCGTCCGGGTTTCCTCCCGCCCGGCTTTCCCGTTTGCCGTCCCGCCCCGGTTTTCCCTGCCGACCCGACTTTCTGTAGTCTTCCGCTCACTATGAGTCGTCCTCGGTGGCTGGTCCGGTGCGCGCCGGCGTTCGCGCTGCTGCTCGCCGCGTGCGCGCTGTTCTTCGGGGTCTGCCACGGCGGTCATGGCTTCGTGCCGGACGGCGGGACCGTCGTCGCCCCGGCCGGGCACCACCACGGGCACGGCGGAGCGGGCGGCGTCCGGTGGTCGGGCTCGGACTGACGCATCCCCCGGTCGGCCCCTCACCACTCGCCCCCCGCCCCCGCGCCGGGAAGCCTGGACGGGTGGGGCAGCAGCAAGGAGGCGTGCAGCGGGCCGAGGAGCCGAACGACGAGCCGAACGACTGGCCGTACGACCGGTCCGGTGGGCGATTGCCCGGGGACCCCGTGCCTGATCCGGGGCTGGGGGACGAGCCGATGCCCCGCCCGGCCGAGGCGGACCTGAGCCGGATCTCCTGCGCGCGAAACCTCGTCCGGGTGCTGCCCGCGCTGCTCATCCTGGTCGGCGCGTTCTACGACTACTTCACCCCGATGGCCTTCACCGCGGGCCCCCTCTTCACGGCCGCGCCGCTCGTGGCCGCCCCGCTCTTCTCGCTGCGCGGCACCGTGCTCACCGGCATCGCGGCGCTCGTCTCGGTGCTCACGATCCACATCCGGCTCGGCATCGTCTCCAAGGTGGACGCGCTCACGGAGGTCGCCACCGTGGCGACCGTCGGCGTGCTGGCCGTGCTCATCAACATCCTCGTCCGTCGCACCGACGAACGACTCGCCTCGGCCCACCGGATCGCCGAGGCGGCCCAGCGTGCCGTCCTGCCGGAACCCGACCGGCGGATCGGCGGCCTCGACGTCGCGGCGCGCTACGAGGCCGCGCAGGCGGGCGCGTTCATCGGCGGCGACCTGTACGCGGTGCAGGACTCCCCGCACGGCGTACGGCTGGCGGTGGGCGACGTACGCGGGAAGGGCATGGAAGCGGTGGCCGCCGTCGCGGTGCTCATCGGGGCGTTCCGGGAGGCGGCCGAGCAGGAGGCCACGCCGGAGGCGGTCGCGCAGCGGCTGGAGCGGGCGCTGGCCCGCGAGGGCATCCGGCGCAAGGGCCTCGACGCCTTCGAGGGGTTCACCACCGCCGTCCTCGCGGAGATCACGCACGAGGGCGGCCTCGTACGGTTCGTCAACCGCGGCCACCCGCCGCCGCTGCTCCTGCACGCGGACGGAACGCTGGTCACGCTCGCAGCCGCGCACCCCGCACTGCCGCTCGGCATGGGTGAGTTGGGCAGCTGGCCGGACCGTGCGCAGGAGGCGGAGTTCCCGCACGGGGCCACGCTCCTCTTCCACACGGACGGACTGTCCGAGGCCCGCGACGCGCAGGGGCGCTTCTACGATCCGGCCGCGCGCCTGGCCGGACGGACCTTCCCCGGCCCCGACGTCCTGCTGGCCACCCTTTCGGAGGAGGTCCGGCGGCACACGGGCGGAGCACTGACCGACGACATGGCACTGCTCGCCGTACGGCGGCCGTAGTCACGGGAAGGGGCGTTCTTGATCGTTGTCACGAGGGGTGATCGGCCGATGCCCCTCCGCATAACAACTGACGCACTGTCACATAACCGCCGGGTAGAAGGGTGCGGCCAACTCGCCCGATTTCCGCCGCTCATGGTCGGTAAGTCCTGGCCAAAAGTGGTTAATGATCAGTACGAACAGCTTGGAATCCGGTACCCGTGTCTATTAACGTTCGATAACGCAGCGCGGTCGTCCCAGCCGTCACAAGAGTCGGCTCCGTGCGCACGCGCCGAATCCCGCAAGGGAACCGGGGAACCACCAACTTGGGGTGAATCGAGCGTCTTTCACGGTGGAGACACCGTGGGTTGACGCGCGTAGGAGACCTTCCTGCTCCGAACCCGTCAGCTAACCCGGTAGGCGAGAAGGAAGGAAAGGAGCACGCCCACGTGGCGTCCAACCGGCCCGCCCAGCCCACTTCGTTCCCGCCGAACGAGACCCAGACTTTTGGCTACGCCTACGGCAAGGACGAGGGCCCCTGGGAGGAGTGGAACCCGACCGAGGATTCGCTCCGTCCCCTCCGCGGCCGGCACCGCGTCTCCAAGCAGCGCGGCGGGGGACTCGCCCGCAGCTCCACGGTCCTGGGCGTCGGCGTCATCGCCGCCGTCGGCGCGGGCGGCATGGCCACCGCGGCGCCCGGCAAGCCGCCGGTGTCCATCTCGCTGCCCGATCTCTCCTCGGTCACCCAGTCCGCCAAGGCGCTGATATCCGACGGCGGTTCCAGCACGCCGAAGGGCTCCGCCACCCCGCTCACCAGCGCCGGTGTGACCAGCGCCGACGCCGCGCAGGGCAACAAGGACGCGGGCGAGGCACTGCGCGCCCGCATCATCCTGCAGGCCGAGTCGCAGCAGGACCAGGTCGACAAGGCGGCCCAGGCCGCAGCCGAGTCCGCCGCGGCGAAGAAGGCGGTCGCGCTGGCCGCCAAGCAGAAGGACGACGCCGAGGCCAAGGTCGCCGCCGCCAAGAAGAAGGCGGACGAGGACGCCAAGCAGAAGGCCGAGGCCGCGCGCCTCGCCGAGCTCGCCAAGAGCTACTCGCTGCCCACCTCCTCGTACACCCTGACCTCCCGCTTCGGTGACGCCGGTTCCATGTGGTCCTCCGGGTACCACACCGGCCTCGACTTCGCGGCCCCCACCGGCACGCTGATCAAGGCCATCCACAGCGGCACGATCACGGAGGCGGGCTGGGCCGGCTCGTACGGCTACCGCACCATCCTCACCCTCGACGACGGCACGGAGCTGTGGTTCTGCCACCAGTCGTCCATCAGCGTCAGCGTGGGGCAGAAGGTGGCCACCGGCGACGTCATCGGGCGCGTGGGCGCGACCGGCAACGTGACCGGGCCGCATCTGCACCTGGAGGTTCACCCGGGCGGCGGCAGCGCGATCGACCCGATGGCGTGGCTGCAGAGCAAGGGCATCAACCCCTGATCGTTCCCGGGGGCCGTGTGCGGAATACGGCAGTCCGGTACGGCTGCTGAAATAAAGCATGACTTCTCTCCGCAAGCTCGGCTCCTCCGACCTCGAGGTCTTCCCGCTCTCCCTCGGCGGCAACGTCTTCGGCTGGACAGCCGACGAGGCGCAGTCCTTCGCCGTGCTCGACGCGTACACGGCCGGGGGCGGCAACTTCGTCGACACCGCCGACGGCTACTCCGCGTGGATCGCCGGCCACACGGGCGGTGAGTCGGAGACGATCATCGGCAAGTGGTTCGCCGCGCGCGGCAACCGCTCCGACGTGGTCCTCGCCACCAAGGTCAGCACCCACCCCGAGTACAAGGGCCTGTCCGCGACGAACATCAGGGCCGCCGCCGACGCCTCGCTGCGCCGCCTCGGCACGGACTACATCGACCTCTACTACACCCACTTCGACGACACCTCGGTGCCGGTCGAGGAGATCATCGGCGCGCTGGACGAACTGGTGCGGGCCGGCAAGGTCCGGGAGATCGCCGCCTCCAACATCTCCGCCGAGCGGCTCGCGGAGTCCGTGGAGTTCTCCGACCGCGAGGGCCTCGCGCGATACGTCGCCCTCCAGCCCCACTACAACCTCGTCTCGCGCGACACCTACGAGGGCCCGCTCCAGGAGGTCGCCTCCCGGACCGGCCTGGCCGCCGTCCCGTACTTCGCGCTCGCGTCCGGCTTCCTCACCGGCAAGTACCGCCCGGGTACGACCGTCGACTCCGCGCGGGCCGAGGGCGCAGGCAAGCACCTCGACACCGAGCGCGGCATCCGCGTCCTGGCCGCTCTCGACGAGGTCGCCGGGGCCCATGACGCCGAGGTCGCCACGGTCGCCCTCGCCTGGCTCGCCGCCCGGCCGACGGTCGCGGCGCCCATCGCCTCCGCCCGGACGGTCGAGCAGTTGCCGGCCCTGCTGGCGGTCGCCGACCTGACCCTGACGGACGCGGAGGTGGCCAGGCTGACGGAAGCGTCCGCCTGAGGTCTACGACTGGTAGGGGTTGTACGCGGGGTACGGCGTCGCCGGGGCGGGATACGGCGTCGTCGCACCGGTGGGGTACGGGGGCGCGCCGGCGGGGTTCGCCTGGCCGGGCACCGGCGCGTAGCCGTACCCGGGCCACGGCGGCGGTACCTGAGGCGGCACGGGTAGGGCCGGGGCCGCCGTGTGGGCCGCGTACGCGAGGGAGGGGCGGGCGACCTCCCGGCGGCGCCACAGCTCGTGCAGCAACTCCCGCTCCCGTACGACGAAGTCGGCGTTGGCGCGGCCACTGCGCCCCCGGTGCCGCAGAAACGCCAGCGAGGTCGCGTAGGCCTCGTACTGCGCGACCGAGCGCGCCGCCGCCTTGCCGAAGTGGTGGGCGGCGTACTCGCGGGCCAGCCGCCGCGCCCGCATCGAGCCGAGCACGTACGGCTCGGGCGGGGTGAGCCACCCGGCCGCCGCGTACGCCGGAAGTTCGGTCCGTACGGTCTTCAGCTCCCGCTGCCGCGTCCAGATGACGAGGAAGGTGAGCAGGCCGAACGCGGGCACCATGAACGCCCCGTACACCGCGTAGAAGCCGTACTCCCCGAAGTTCGACGAGCCGTTCCACGTGGAGTGCATGCCCATCGCGAGCAGCAGTCCGGTCAGGGGCAGCAGGACGCGGCGCACGTGCTGGCGCTCGGCGGACAGGGCCGCGATGCCGAAGCCGATGCCGGTGAGCACGGTGAACAGGGGGTGCGCGAAGGGCGACATCACGACGCGGACGAAGAAGGTGGCGGCGGTGACGGAGGCCAGGCCGCGGTCACCGTTGAGCTGGTCCGTGCCGAAGGCGGTGCCGAGATAGAGGATGTTCTCGGTGAAGGCGAAGCCGGTGGCGGTGACTCCGGCTATGACGACCCCGTCGACGATCCCCGTGAAGTCCCGGCGGCGGAAGAGGAACACCAGGAGCACGGCGGCGGCTTTCGCGGACTCCTCCACGATCGGCGCTATGACGGTCGCGCCGAGGGTGTCGGCGCTGGTCGGGTCGGCGGTGGCGGTCGCTATCCATTTGGTCGCGAAACTGTTGGCGACGATCGCTATCAGCGCCGCCGCGCAGGCGCCCCACGCGAAGGCGAAGAGCAGGTTGCGCCAGGGGCCGGGCTCCACCCGGTCCAGCCAGCGGAACGCGGCGACGAGGAGCGGCACGGGCAGCACGGCGAGGCCGAGCCCGACCAGGAAACCCTCGGTGCCGGTCTGTTGGCGGACCAGGGCCAGGATGACGAGGCCGGAGAGCGCGAGCAGGGTGATCAGCGCGCCGTAGCGCACCCACTTCCGCTGCCACCAGTGCGCGTGCCGCAGCGCACCGTCGGCCGGCCCACCGGTGGGACCGCCGGGAGACGTCGGGTACGGGGGGAAGGTGGCCACGGCATTGACCCTAACGAGGGAGGGGCGCTGCCCGCGACGGCGCCTGGTGGTGTTCGTCCGCGGGTCTTCAGTCGCCGGATGTGTCCTGGTCTCGGTGCTGTACGCGCCGGAACAGGAGGTCGTTCACCACATGACCCTTCTCCAGTCCCTGACCCTCGAAACGGGTCAGCGGCCGGAAGTCCGGACGAGGCGCGTAACCGCCGTCCGGCTGGGTGTTCTCGAAGTCCGGGTGTGCGCTCAGCACTTCCAGCATCTGCTCGGCATACGGCTCCCAGTCGGTCGCGCAGTGCACGAGGGCGCCGGGCCTGAGGCGGGTCGCGGCGAGGCTGAGGAACTCCGGCTGGATCAGCCGCCGCTTGTGGTGCCGCTTCTTGGGCCATGGATCGGGAAAGAACACGCGCAGCCCGCTCAGGGAATCCGGCGTGAGCATCTCCCTGAGCAGAATGATCGCGTCGCCGTTGCCGACGCGGACATTGGTGAGCCCGTTCTGGTCCGCGAGATTGAGCAGGTTGCCCTGCCCCGGCGTGTGCACGTCGACGGCAAGGATCCCCGTCTTCGGGTCCTCCGCCGCCATCCGCGCGGTGGCCTCGCCCATCCCGAACCCGATCTCCAGCACGACGGGCCGCTCGCCCCCGAACAACTCGGAGAGATCGATCACCCGCTGCCCGTCGATGTCGAGCCCCCACTTGGGCCACAGCCGCTGCAGCGCGTCCGCCTGGCCCGTGGTGACCCGGCTGCGCCGCGGCTGGAAACTCCGGATGCGCCGCTCGAAGTGCGATCCGGCGGGGTCGGCCTTCGGACCATCGGGGAACCGGGGCTCCCCCTTGGCCCGGGCACGCCGATAGGGCTCACCTCCGGCGACGGAGCTGGACCGGGGCTCTTCGGGGGAGTCAATGGAGTCAGACACAGTGAAGCGATTTTACGGCGCCCCGGGAGCAGCCTCCTGCCCCCTCACCCCCGCCAAGGGCGCGAGCTCTGTTACACCGGCCGACCGGGGCTTTCAGGGGCGCGGGGAACTGCGCGACCAGCCCCCACCGGCCCGCGGACGAAGAACCCACCGGGCCCGGCCCGTCACCCCGTCACGTCCCCGCCAGCACCCCCAGCGCCCTGCGCGCGATCTCACGCCCGATAGGGAGCGACGCCGTGGCGGCGGGCGACGGCGCGTTCAGGACGTGTACGGTCCGCGGGCCCTCCTCGATGAGGAAGTCGTCCACCAGGGTGCCGTCCCTCAGGACGGCCTGGGCCCGGACACCCGCCGAGGCCGGGATCAGGTCGTCCGGCGTCACCGCCGGCAGCAGCCGCCGCACCGCGCCGGTGAACGCCGCCTTGGACACCGACCGCCGCAGCTCACCCGCCCCGTACCGCCAGTGCCGCCGCGCCATCCGCCAGGAACCGGGCCACGCCACGGCCGCACCCACCTCACGGGGCCGGACGACCCCCCACCCGTACCCCTCCCGGGCGAGCGCGGGCACCGCGTTGGGCCCGATGTGGACGTCTCCGTCGACCCCCCGGGTGAGATGCACACCGAGGAAGGGGAAGGCGGGGTCGGGGACCGGGTAGACCAGGCCGTGGACCAGCTCGGGGCGCGCCAGGGAGTAGTACTCGCCGCGGAAGGGGATGATCCGCATGCCGGGTTCGTCCCCGGCCAGGCGTGCGATCTCGTCGCAGTGCAGCCCGGCGCAGTTGACCAGCACCCGTCCCCGCACGATCGCCCCGTCCGCCGTACGGACGGCGACACCGAGTGCGGGCCGGCGGTCGATGCGGACGACCTGCGCCCCGTACCGGATCTCCGCCCCGGAGGACTCGGCGAGCTGCCGGGCCACGGCGACGAAGTCGCACACCCCCGTCGTGCCGACGTGGATCGCGGCGAGCCCGCGCACCTGCGGCTCGTACTCCGCTATCTGGGCGGGGCCCAGCTCCCGCACCGGAATCCCGTTCTCCCGGCCGCGCTGCACGAGCCCGTGCAGACGGGGCAGCTCCGCCTTCTCCGTGGCGACGATCAGCTTTCCGGTGACCGCGTGCGCGATGTCGTACTCCGCGCAGAACTTCACCATCTCGGCGGCGCCCCGCACGGCGTACCGCGCCTTCAGCGAGCCGGGCCGGTAGTAGATCCCGCTGTGGATCACCCCGCTGTTGCGCCCCGTCTGATGACGGGCGGGGCCCCGCTCCTTCTCCAGCACCGTCACCCGCGTGCCCGGCGCGGCGCGCGTGATCGCGTACGCCGTCGCCAGGCCGACGATCCCGCCGCCGATCACCAGCACATCGCAGTCATAAGCGACCCGCACCTGTTCCACCTCCCGGCTTCAAGAGTGCACTGCGCCACTGACAACGCCCTCAAACCCGCGAAGCGCCGGAAGCAGTTCCCCGAGCCCCGCAGGGGCGCGAGGAACTGCGCGACCAGCCACAAACGACCCGCGGCCGAACCACCCGCGGTCGTACCGGTCCTCCAGCGGAGCGACTACGCCGGGGCCATCAGCAGCGGCCGCGCCCGCTCCCTCAGCTCCACCACACGCGGTTCGTCGCCGTAGGGCTCCAGACGGTGCAGAAGGTCCTTCACGTACTCCGTCGTGCGCGCGGAGGAAATCCGCCCGGCGACCTCCACCGCCCGTACGCCCTGCTCGCATGCCGCGTCGAGATTGCCCGACTCGAGCTCGGCGACCGCCGACACCACCAGTCGCAGGCCGTGGGAGCGTACGAACTCCTCCGTCGGCTTCGACAGCGCCTGCTCGGTGAAGCGGCGCACCTGGCGCGGCGCCTTCAGGTCGCGGTAGCACTCGGCCGCGTCGGCCGCGAAACGGTCGTACGAGTAGAAGCCGAGCCAGCTCGGGTCGTGGTCGCCGTCCCGGGCCCGCTCCAGCCAGCCCTCGGCGGCCTTCAGGGCCCCGCCGGCCGCCTGGGCGTCACCCGCGCGCGCATGGGCGCGTGCCTCGACGAGGCGGAAGAAGCTCATGGTGCGGGCGGTGGCGAGCCCCCGGTTGCGCTCCAGGGCGGCCTGGGCGAGGTCGACGCCCTCGTCGCCGAAGCCGCGGTAGGTCGCCTGGAGGGACATGGAGGCCAGTACGTAGCCTCCCAGGGGGACGTCGGCGGCGGCTCGGGCCAGGCGCAGGGCCTGGATGTAGTAGCGCTGGGCGGCCTCCTGCTGGCCCGTGTCGAAGGCCATCCAGCCCGCCAGGCGGGTCAGCTCGGCACTCGCCCCGAAGAGAGCTCTGCCCACTTCGTCGGAGTAGGCGCCGAGCAGCAGCGGTGCCGCCTCGACCCGCAGACATTCCGGCACCATCGACGAACGCCAGTCGCCACCTCCGTACTTGGAGTCCCAGCGCCTGGCGTCCTCTGCTGCCTCGCGGAGCTTCTGCACATCGCTGTGGCCGACTTTCAGTGGTGCCCCGGAGCCCTCGGAAGGGTTCACGTCCCGCGCCACCGAACTGTCGGCCGGGGTTATCAGCCACCGTGAGGCGGGAGTCGCGTAAGCGCTCACTGCGAAGGATCCCGCCAGGGACTGCCAGATGCCGCCGCTGCCGGCCCGGCGGCCGGCGAGGTCGAGGCGGTACAGCTCGGTGGCCGACCGCACCGCCTGCCCGACGTCACGGGGGAAGGCGAGGCCCACTTCGGGCGCGGGATCCGCGTCCGCCAGGCCGATCTCGTGGAGCGGCACCGGGCGGCCGAGCTTCTGACCGATGGCGGCCGCGATGAGATGCGGCGCCGCACCCTGCGGCACCATTCCCTTCGACACCCAGCGCGCCACCGACGTCTTGTCGTAGCGAAGAGTCAACCCGCGTTGGGCGCCAAGATCGTTGACGCGCCGCGCGAGTCCTGCGTTGCTGATTCCCGCGAGGGCGAGAACGGCGCCGAGTTTTTCGTTCGGCCCGCGTTGCTCCCTGGACATGCGCCACCCCTCGACACAGACGGCTGCCGCGCTGGCATAACCATGCGGCATTCGTAAACCCAGCGTAGTTCGCCGCATCCCAAGCGTTAAGGGGCGTTGTTCCGGATGGCGGGATTGTGGTCCGTACGGAAGTACGGACGGTTGCATCGTGCTCCCGCTGTGTGGCTGTGCGCCCGTCCGTGCGCTCTTCTCCGGCCACCGGGGGAGCGCTTCCATGGATCACGCGTGGGTCGGCCCGCTGTACTGGATCCAGTGGGCTGGGGGACACCGCCGCCTACATCCCCGCGGGCGGCGGACCGGTCCGGGAGGCGAACTCCGCCTCCCGGACTGTGCGTTGTCGGAGCGGTGTGCAGGTCCTGTACGGAGCGTGTGCGCGCCTGTCCGCCCGCAGCCGATTTGGCCGAAAATCGACGGTGGCCTTTGCGGGCAAATAGCGCTCCTACCACGCCACTTGAGGGCGCATGAGGTGCTTTCGGGGAGCGTATCGGGGGCGCATTCGCGTCGCCGATCCACCCCCTCCCACTCGCCGTTCCCGGTGAATCTCTCGTGATCGCCTTGCTTCGGGCGGGTGTTCGCATCTGCTTCGGATCGGCTTTGCAGCGGCCTCCCAACGGCGCGAACGTATTCGCGGGGGCGCATTCCAGGGGGCGCAAGCCGCCGCAGGGGCCCTCCCGTTCGCGGTCTTCGTGGCAGCATGGAGCCGAGTTCGTACGGTGCACTGGTTGTCCACAGCCTGTGGAGGCGTCGATGCGGTGGTTGGTGGGGTGGAGCAGTACCGCCGCCAGAGCGCCCGAGATCGGCTTGGCGGGCGCCACCGGAAGCGACGGCGAGACCGTGCACCCGGTGGGCTCCCAACTCCTGTGGGGCGACCCCGATCCGCTCTGGGCGGTCGGCGACTGGCGCCCCGACGAGGTCCGCGTCATCAAGGCCGACGCGCAGAACCGGATCGCCGTCCTCGGCACCTGCGGGGCGAGCGACGAAGAACTCAAGGTCGGCCTCTTCGCCGCGCGCGGCGGCGCACTGCGCCACCTCACCGCCTGGTCCGGCAGCTACACCGCCGTCGTCCAGGTCGGCCGCCGCACCACCGTCGCGGGCGACCTCGCGGGCGCGCGGCCCGTCTTCCACACCCCCTGGGCGGGCGGTACGGCCTACGCGACCGCCGCCCTGCCACTGGCCGACCTCATCGAGGCCAACCTCGACTTCGGGCACCTGGCGGCCCTGCTCGCCGCCCCCGACGTACCGGCCGCGGTCCACGACTCGACCCCGTACGACGGCGTACGACGCATTCCGCCGGGGCACGCGCTGATCCTGCGCGCGGGTGCCCGAGAGGTCGCCGGCTACGAGCCCGTCGCCTCCCTCGCCGTCGCCGCGCCCACCGCGGACCCCGACAGCGCGGTGGACGGCGTCCGGGACGCCCTCGTGGAGGCGGTACGCGCGCGCCTCGCCGCTCCCCGGCACGTACCCGGGACCGACATCGACCCCGGGCCCGTACCCGGGATGGGGCCCGCGGAGCGGCGCGCGGCGCGCGGGATGCCCGTACCGGGAATCGGGGCCGACCTCTCCGGAGGGCCCGCCTCCGGGACGCTGGCCCTGCTCGCGGCGGGGCTGCCGGGGGCGCCCGGCACGGTCCTTGGGCACGGCACGGGCGCCGGTGAGCGGCTCCTCGCCGTCACCTTCAACGACCTCGCCGTCCGCGGACGGGAGGCCGAGGTGGAGCGGGCCGGGACGCTCGCCGCGAACCCCCGGCTGCACCATGTGGTCGTCGCCGGGGGCGAGGAGACGCTTCCGTACGCCGACCTGGAGGGCCCGCTGACGGACGAGCCGGGGCCGTCGCTGGTGACGGCGGCGCGGCACCGTGCGCGGCTGTCCTCCGGCAGCGCGGACCACTTCACGGGATACGGGGCCCGGCAGGTCCTGGACGCGCACCCCGCGCGGCTGGCCGACCTGCTGATGGACCGCAAGAGACGCCATCTGGTCCGGCCCGTCGCCGCGTTGGCGAAGGCGGACGGTTCCGTCATGGTTCCCGCGCGCGTGTACGGCGCCGCGCGCAAACTCGCCCGTACGCCGTACCGGACCGGCGTCGACGTCCTCGCCGACCGGCTGCTGCACCGTCGCTTCGACGAACCGGGAGGCGCGGTGGGTGCGTCACTCGCTGCGCTCACCTGGGCCAGGCCTGGTCCCGCGGCGCGTTGGCTGACCGGTGAGGCGCTGGCTGAAGTATCGGTTCGCCTACAAGGAGCCGCAGGTCGGACGGGGGCGGTCGGTCCCGGGCAGCGGCCCGGTGACTTCCGCGCCCGGGCGGCGCTCGCGCGCCACGCCGCCGATCTTCGCGTCCTGGAGCAGGCCGCCGAGATTCGCTTCCAGCGGCTGCACGCGCCGTTCCTGGACAACCAGGTCGTCCGCGCGTGCCGTGAGTTGCCGGAGGCGCTGCGGGTCCAGCCCGGGGCGCGCGCGGCGATCCTGCGGACCGTCCTGGAGGGCGCAGGGGTGGCCGATCTGCCGCCCGGCTGGGGCGCGCCGTCGCACGCGTCCTCGGCGGCGGCAGCGCGGACGGGGTTGCGGGTGGCCGCGGATTCCCTGATCGCCTTGTTCGACACTCCTCTGCTGGCGCAGGCGGGGCTCGTCGAGGCACGGGTCGTCCGCAAGGCCCTGCGGGCGGCCGCGGCGGGGGAGCCGCTGCCGCTGGACGGGCTGGCGGATCTGGTCTCCCTGGAACTGTGGCTGCGCCGCCTGCTGGCCCGCCGCGGCACCTGCTGGACTGGCACACCCGCCCGCCAACGGGCCGTACCCGCGGGGATCGTGCCGCAGGGGCGGGCGTTGGGGGCGGGGGCCGGGGGACGGGGCTAGCGGTCGGGTCGCCCCTGGCTCGTGTCTGGGCGAACCTGGGCGTAGGCCCGCCGGGGAAAGCCTCGGCCCTACGCACCGGGCGAGGTGAGAATAGGCGGGTGCGGTACAGAATCCTGGGGGTCGCCCAGGCGGAGGATGATCAGGGGGCCCCGGTCGCGCTGGGCGGCCCCCGGGTACGCGCCTTGCTCACGGCGCTCGCCCGACGAGCGGACCGCACGACCGCCCCCCAGACCCTGATCGACGAGGTATGGGCGGACGACCCCCCACTGGACGCCCCGGCGGCGTTGCAGGCCCTGGTCGGCCGCCTGCGCCGGGCGATCGGCAAGGACGCGGTCGCCTCGGAGACGGGCGGCTACCGGTTGCGGGCGACCAAGGACGACGTGGACCTGTTCGTCTTCGAGCGGCAGGTACGAGAGGGCAAGGCCGCCCTCGACCGCGGCGACGCGTCCACCGCCGCCCACACCCTGCGCGACGCCGTCGCCCTGTGGCACGGCCCGGCCCTCGCGGACCTCCCCGACCGGGAGGCCGCCACCCGCCCGGACGCGCTCCGCCTGGAGGCGACGCGCACCCGCATCGGCGCGGACCTGCGACTGGGCCGCGCCCCCGACGTCGTACCGGAGTTGAAGGAGCTGACAACCGCCCACCCGTACGACGAGGCCCTGCACGTCCTGCTCATCCGCGCACTGCGCGACGCGGGCCGCGGCGCGGACGCGCTGGCCGCGTACGAAGGGGTGCGCCGCGCCCTCCAGGAGGGCCTGGGTGCGGATCCCGGCGGGGAACTGCGGAGACTGCACGCGGAGTTGCTCACCCCGGCGGGAGCGGGCGGGCCGGGGCCCATACCCGTACGTGCCGACCATCGCGTACGGCGGGAAGGGGACGGGGCGGAGGCGGCCGCCTCCGGCGGTCGGCGCGTCGACACCGCCTCCTCCGACTCCTCCGAAGAGCGACCGACCCCGCACCCGACCGAGGACGGACACCTCCACCCACGCCTCGACCCCGAACGCACCGGCAACCTCCGCCCCCGCCTGAACTCCTTCGTCGGCCGGGAACCCGAACTCGACGCGATCCGTTCGGATGTGCAGAGGGCACGCCTGGTCACGCTGACCGGACCGGGCGGTTCGGGAAAGACCCGCCTCGCCGAGGAAGCCGCCGCCGGGCTCCCGCAGGCCTGGCTGGTCGAGCTGGCCCCGCTCGACCGGCCCGAGGCGGTCCCGGGCGCGGTGGTCAGCGCCCTCGGTCTGCGCGAGACCGTGTTGATGACCCACGAGATGGCGATGGTCGGCCAGGACGACCCGCTCGGCCTGCTCGTCGAGTACTGCGCCCCGCGCAGCCAGCTCCTGATCCTTGACAACTGCGAGCACGTCATCGGCGCGGCCGCCGAACTCGCCGAGACCCTGCTCACCCGCTGCCCGGGGCTCACCATCCTCGCCACCAGCCGTGAACCCCTCGGCGTCCCCGGCGAGCTGGTGCGCCCGGTCGAGCCCCTGCCGCCCGACCCCGCGCGCCGGCTGTTCATGGAGCGCGCGGCGGCCGTACGTCCCGACGCCGACGCCGCGCTCCACGACTCCGAGGCGGTGGACGAGATCTGCCGACGGCTCGACGGCCTGCCCCTGGCCATCGAGCTGGCCGCCGCGCGCCTGCGACTGCTGACACCCCGCCAGATCGCCGACCGGCTCGACGACCGCTTCCGGCTGCTCACCTCCGGAAGCCGCACGGTGCTGCCCCGCCAGCAGACCCTGCGCGCCGTCGTCGACTGGTCCTGGGACCTGCTCGACGAACGGGAGCGGGCCGTGCTGTGCGAGGCGTCCGTCTTCGCGGGCGGCTGGGACCTCACGGCCGCCGAAGCCGTCTGCACCGGTGCGATCACCGGTCCGGTCGCCGGTGGCGTGGCCGAACTCGTCGGGGCGCTCGTCGACAAGTCATTGATCGTCGCGACCCCGTCCGCCGCCCCTTGCGACGAGGACGGCGTCGGCGGCGGCATGCGGTACCGCATGTTGGAGACGATCCACGAGTACGCCACCGAGCGCGCCGCCGAAGTCCCCGAGCTGCGCGCCGCCGCCGAGCGGCACCACCGCGCGTGGGCGCGTGACCTCGTCGAGGAGGCCGAGCCGCTGCTGCGCTCCGCCGCGCAGCTGCCCTGGATCCACCGCCTGGAGACAGAGCTCGACAACATCCGGGCGGCCCTGCACCGCGCGATCGTCGCCGGTGCGGAGGAGGACGCCGGCGCGATCGTCCTCGCCATGGGCTGGTTCTGGTGGCTGCGCAACTTCCGCCGCGAAGGCGGGGAATGGACGGACCGCCTGCTGCGGCTGGGCGCGACGCTCGACGCGAGGGGCGTCGTGTCCGAGGCGAACCGGTCGTACGGCGGGGAGGGTGGCGACGGTGGCGACGGGTGCGAGGGCCGTGACGGTGGCGGCGGTGGTGTCCTCTTCGCCGACCTGGACCGTTTCGATCCGCTGGCAGCCTTCCTCGCCACCCCGGACCACGAGGAGTCCCATCCGCTGCACGGAATGCGGATGCGGGCGCGCATGCTGCACCTGTTCATGCTGGTGGAGACCGATCCGTTGGACGCAGGGGCGTATCCGTGGATTCCGGAGTACATCGTGCGGGTGCGGGACTTCTTCGAGAAGGGCGGTCCGGACGCGGCGACCATGCCGGGCATCGTCTGGCCGTTGACCGCCTTCTTCCTGAGCGGTTGGCACGACGTGCGTCCGTCGATGGACGCGGCGCTCGCCAACTGCCGAGCGTACGGCGGGGAGTGGGAGATCGGCGTCACCCTGATGTTCCGTACGCACATGGTCGTCGACGCCCCGGGCGGCATGCAGGGCGTGGACGACGACCTCGCGGAGCTGCGGGTGCTCAGCCGGCGCGTGGGCGACCGCTGGGTGCGCGCCCAGGTGTGCAGCGCCGCGGGGGAGGCGGCCATGGCGCGCGGTCTCTACGACGAGGCCAAGGGCGAGTACGAGGAGGCATTGCGGCTGGCCTTCGAGGTCGGCGCGTACGCCGAGACGCCCTTCCTCATGGCGCGGCTGGCCGAGCTCGCCTACCGCGCGGGCGAGCGCTCGCAGGCGCTGACCGCTCTGGACGAGGCGAACGCCGCGGCCGAGCGGTACAGCATCACGGACTCCGGCGCCTTCGTCCGTCTGCTCCGCGCCCAGCTGGCCCTGGACGACGGAGAGGTCGCCTTCGCGCGCGAACAGTGGGAGCAGGCGTGCGAGATGACCGCCCGCGGCACCCCGCCGCCGCAGTTCATGGCGGCGCTGAACTGGGTCGAGGCGCTCGTGACGGCCGCCGAGTCCGGTCCGGAGCCCGGCCTGCGCAAGATGGTCGACGCGTTGGCCACGGCGGTGACGGGGCGGTGCGCCGACGTGGTGACGGCGAGCTTCGTCGAGAGTGCGGCGGGCCTGCTGTCCGAGCTCGGCGACCATCCCCGAGCGGCCCGTCTGCTCGCCGCCGGTACTTCCTGGCGCGGCGGTCTTCCCCGTCCCATCCAGGAGCGCACCGGCGCCGAGCGCACGGAGACCGCCGCGCGTGCCGCTCTCGGTCCCGTCCGCCATGAGTCCGAGCGGACGACGGGGGCGGGCTTCACCCAGGCCGACGCCCTGCGGGAGCTCGCGGAGGCGCTGAAGGAATACGAGTAAGGGTTACGAGTAAGGAGTACGAGTAGGCGGCGAGGGAGTGCCGCACCTCACTTCGACGCGCCTCACCGGCACTGGAACGTGGACTCCGCCCAGTCCGCCAGGGCCACCGCGTCGAATCTCGTGTGCGGTTCGACGGCCAGCCGAATCGTTTTGCGGCCGTTGAGGCTCACATGCACGGGGATCGCGGGGTCGCCGCCCTTGACCAGTGGCGACTGCCACAGGCGAGCTCCGTCGGCGTACACGGAGAAGCTCACCTGGCCGAGGCCCAGCGTCAGGTCGTCCACGCCGACCAGCGCGTCGTACGCCGAGCAACTGCGGTTGAGGTCGATGGTGACCGAGGACTCGCCGTGCACGGTCACGCCGTGGGTGTACCGCTGACCCGCGATCGACACCCCCCACCGCTGCCACACCCAACTGCTCTCGCCGAGCCGCATCTCGGGCTTGGTGTGGTCACCGGTGACGCCGTACTTCAACTCGTTCCACTGGTAGACGACCGGTGCGGGAGGCGGCGGCGGGGTGGGCGTCGGAGTGGGAGTCGGAGTAGGGGTGGGCTTCGGATTCGCCCGCGTCGGGGTGGGGGACGGCGTGGGCGTGGGCGTGGGCTTCAGGGTGGGCCGGGGAGTGGGAGTCGGGGTCGGGCTGGGCGTCGGTGCGGGGGCCATCACCGGGGACTGTGGCGCGGGCTTCTTCGACGGAGTCGGCGTCGGCTGCGGCTGTGGCGCTTCGACCACCGGCGAGGTCGCCGGCGGCTTGGCCTCGGGCTTCTTGACCGGGCTGCCGTTGCCGACGAGGGCGAGTGCCACCGCCGCCGCGGCCACCGCGACGACTCCCGCCGCGATACCGGCCTTGACCGGCGCGCCGAGCCCCTGGGAGGCGGCCGCGCCGCCCCCGGCGCTCGCCCCGCCCGAGCCGCCGCTCGCCGCCGCGGCCCCCACCGCTCCGGCCGCGCCCGCTCCGGCGCCACCGGCGATGAGCGCGACGGCCTTCGCGTACCCGGCGGCACCGAACCAACCGATGACCGCGACCGGCACGACCGCGGGGATCCCGCTGGCGACTTCCTTGATCTGGCCCGCGGCCAGCCGGCACTTGGCGCACTCCTCCAGGTGCTTGCGCAGTCCGCGCTCGGCCCGGGTGCGCAGGCCGCCCCGGGCGTAGGCGCCGAGCCGGTCGGCGTAGCGCGCGCACTCGTCGTCCATGGTGAGCGTGATGCTGACGTGTGCCTGGAGGTAGGCCTGCTTGAGGCCCTCGCGGGCGCGGCTGGCCAGGACGCGGGTGCCGTTGGCGTCGAGCCCGAAGAGCGTGGCGACCTCGCTCGGGGACTCGTCCTCGACCTCCGTGTGCCACAGCACGGCCTGCCAGCGCTCCGGCAGCGACCGGAACGCTTGCATGGCCATGGACTGCTCGGCCTCGTGCATCGCCCGTACGTCGGCGCCCAGGTCCAGCGTGTCGTCGTCGGACACCTCGGAGGTGCGGGAGGACTGCGCGGCGAACACCGCGAAGTCGTCGACCAGTTGCTCTCGCTTCGCGGACTTCGTCCAGCTCGCGGCGACGCGGCGGACCGTGGTGAGCAGATACGCGCGTACGGCGTGCTCGGGGCCGTGGCCGCGCCGGACCGCCTGGAGCATGCGGGCGAACACCTCGGCGGTGAGGTCGTCCGCGGTGTACGCGTCCCGGCAGCAGGTGCGGGCATAGCGACGGACGGCTTCGGCGTGACGGCGGTACAACTCCTCGTACGCCGTGTCGTCGCCCGCGCGCATCCGCCCGATCAGATCGGCGTCGGAGGGCGGCAGCTCGATCGGGGGCGGCAGGACGTTCCCGCCGTCCCGCCGGTCGAACCGGTCGCGCTGCGCCGGAACACTGGGGTCCCTTGGAGCGCCCGAAGCGCCTGAACCACCCGATGCGCCTGAAACACCCGGCGTACCCGAGGGTTCCGAGGTGATGCCCGACGGGCCGCCCTGGCTCGGTACCTGCCGCGAGGGCGACCCGCCGGCCTCCGCGCCACCGTCACCGAGTGACTCGTCCCGCCCGTCAACGCTCATCGCGGAAAGCCCCCGCCTGCACACTCGGACCCGAATACCGGGACAGAGTGTCACACGCTTCAGGGGCGGAACCCCACCGCACGGACCAACCACTCGTCCGTGGGGACTTGCCACACGACAGCACTAGTGGTCACTCGTTTGGGGAATAGTCAATAAACGCCCCCCATAAGGCAGTTGCGTTATGGCCGGAATGTGCGGACCCCGAGCTCCGTCCCCTCGGACTCCGTCACCCCGGCCACCGTCACGCCGGCCGCGAGCGCAGCCCCTCCAGCAGGATGTCCAGCAGTCGGGCCGAGGCCGCGGCCTGCTGGGCGGCATCCGGCAGCGAGGGCGCCGCCGTGGCTATGACCAGCAGTACGTCCGCCACGGTCACGTCCGCCCGCAGCTCGCCCGCCGCGCGGGCCCGATCCACCAGCCGGCCCACCACGTCGAGCAGCGCGGCCGCACCGGCGTCGTCGGCCACCGCGGCCATGGCCTCCTCCTCGGGCGACGACCGCTGCCCGACGAGCCGGAGCTCGGGGGCGAGCTGGGACCGCTGCTGCGGCACCCGCGCCTCGTCCGCCGAGGGCCCCTCCTCCGCGACGCCGACCCGCAGCACCTGCGGCGGCAGCAGCCGCCCGGCACCCGAGGCCACCGACGTACGCAGGAAGCGCGAGAGTGCCGACCACGGCTCGTCCTCCTGACCGAGCGCCGCGCGCGCCTGGTCGGTCAGCCGGGAGGTCTCCTCCTCGGCTATCCGACGGACCAGGACGTCCTTGCTCGGGAAGCGCCGGTACACCGTGCCGACGCCGACCCGGGCGCGCCGCGCCACGTCCTCCATCGGCGCGCCGTACCCCAGCTCGCCGAAGACCTCGCGCGCCGCGCGCAGTACGTGCTCCAGATTGCGCTGTGCGTCCACCCGTAGCGGCGTCGTCCGCGATCCGTCGACCGGACCGCGGCCATTGCCGCCCGTTGCCGCGCCGACCGTGCCACCGGACGCGATGGCAGACGCGGAAGACCAATGAGCATCCTGAATGTGCATAAGCGTTCCCCCGGTAATGACGTCTCCCCCCGGAGACTCTCCCCGCCATTGGAAGCCGGAGCGTGCGGAACAAGCTTGATTCACGAACCCGTCGTGCGGACTCGTCGAGCGCATCCCCCTACACCCCGTCGACACACGAACATAGTTGAGTGGGGGTCAATTCAGAAGGGGCAGGTTCCGCACGGAGCGCCCCCCGATCGGAGTACGGGTCGGTTACCTCCCGATTACGCCCCCTCCGAACCCCTCGAGCACCCCCGCTGACCTGCGCACTCTTCCCACACTCCGGCAAACCGGCCAACCCCTCGGGCCCCCGGCCGTCGGTCACACAAATTGTCGAGCCTGTGGACAAACTCAAGAGCGGGGTGCGTCATGGGATGGTGAAGGAACCTGTGCGCATTCTCATCGTCGGCGGCGGCTACGTCGGGATGTACACCGCCCTGCGCCTCCAGCGAAGGTTGAAGCCGGAACTGAATCGGGGCGAGGTCGAGATCACCGTCGTCTCCCCCGACCCCTATATGACTTATCAGCCGTTCCTTCCCGAGGCCGCCGCGGGCCTGATCTCGCCGCGCCACGTGGTGGTCCCGCTGCGCAGGGTCCTCGACGGGTGCCGGATCCTGGTCGGCGAGGCCCACAGCATCGACCACGCCAAGCGCACCGCGACGCTCAGCACGCTCGCCACCGCCGAGGAGGGCGCGGGCACGGAACAGATCACGTACGACGAACTCGTCCTCGCCCCCGGCTCGGTCTCACGTGCCCTCCCGATCCCCGGACTCGCCGACTACGCCATCGGCTTCAAGACCATCGAGGAAGCCATCGGGCTGCGCAACCACGTCATCGAGCAGATGGACATCGCCTCCTCCACCCGGGACCCCGCGATCCGTGACGCCGCCCTGACCTTCGTCTTCGTGGGAGGCGGTTACGCGGGCGTGGAGGCGCTCGGCGAACTCGAGGACATGGCCCGCTACGCCGCCCGCTACTACCACAACGTCAACGCCGACGACATGAAGTGGATCCTCGTCGAGGCCTCGAACCGCATCCTTCCCGAGGTCGGCGAGGAGATGGGCAAGTACACGGTCACCCAGCTGCGCCGCCGCAACATCGACGTACGCCTCGAGACCCGCCTCGACTCCTGCGCGGACCGGATCGCCGTCCTCAGCGACGGCGCCCGCTTCCCCACGCGCACGATCGTGTGGACCGCCGGCGTGAAACCGCACCCGATCCTGGCCGCCAGCGACCTCCCCCTCAACGAGCGCGGCCGCCTCAAGTGCACCCCCGAGCTGACCGTCGACGGCGCCCCACACGCCTGGGCCGCGGGAGACGCCGCCGCCGTCCCCGACGTCACCGCCGAGGAGCCCGGCAAGGAGACCGCGCCCAACGCCCAGCACGCGGTGCGCCAGGCCGGGGTCCTCGGCGACAACATCGCGCACTCCCTGCGCGACGAGCCCCTGGAGACGTACTCCCACAAGTACGTCGGCTCGGTCGCGTCCCTCGGGCTGCACAAGGGTGTCGCACACGTCTATGGGCGCAAGCTGAAGGGCTATCCTGCCTGGTTCATGCACCGCGTCTACCACCTGAGCAGGGTCCCGACCTTCAACCGCAAGGCCCGCGTGCTCGCCGAATGGACCTTGGCGGGGCTCTTCAAGAGGGAGATCGTGTCCCTCGGATCGCTCGAACATCCTCGAGCGGAGTTCGAACTCGCGGCCGGTGGAAAGCATCCCATCGACCCGAAGCTCGACCCGAAGGGGTCGTCCTGACCGGACCCAGGAACTCCACCGATCAGGCAGGCGTCTGACGGATGTCGGTCCGGTCGGCCAGACTGGTCCCGACCTTGGGCGGGCCGACGGTTCGCTCATCGCACCCACAGGCTTCTTCCCCAGCGCCGCATTTCCCGGGTTCCGATCAGGGAGGCAGCGCTCCAGTGGCTCCGGCCGCGGGCCGGACCCCCGGCCGGATCCGGAGCCGACCGGAGACGACAATCACGAGGCAAGGATTCGGTGAACTTCACCCGCTGGAGCGCCCGGCTCCCCGGAACGCAGCGCCGCGCCGCGGCGCGAACCGAACACACGGCCTCCCCGGACCGTCGAGGCGAGGGCTCCGTGCCCGCGGCCCGCGCCGAGCAGCTGACCGACGACGCGCCACCCGTCCCCGCCGTCGACGACCTGCCCGTGCGCGAGGTCCTCGACCGCGTCCCGGCCCTCGTCGCCCTCGTGCACGGCCACGACCACCGCGTGGCGTACGTCAACGACGCCTATGTGGCGGCCTTCGGCGCCCGACCCGTCGGCGAACCCGCACGCGAGGCGCTGCCCGAGCTCGCGGAGATCGGCCTGCTCCCGCTCCTCGACCAGGTGCTGCGCAGCGCCAAGCCGCGCACGGTCAAGTCCCGCAAAGCACCCGGCGGCCGCTCGTACACCTTCACCTGCACGCCTGTCGACGCCACCCCGGACGGCCAGGACGGCGGCGTACTCGTCTTCGCCACCGACGTCACCGACCACGCCGAGGCCGCCGAGCGACTGCGCGCCAGCGAGCGCCGTCAGCGCGAGACCGCCGTCACCCTCCAGCGCTCCCTGCTCCCCCAGGAGCTGGAAGAACCCGACGACCTGCGCGTCGCCGCCACCTACCAGCCCGGCGGCACCGAGGCCGCGGTCGGCGGCGACTGGTACGACGTGATCACCCTCGGCGGCGGACGCACCGCACTCGTCATCGGCGACGTGATGGGCCGCGGAGTGCGGGCCGCGGCCGTCATGGGGCAACTGCGCACCGCCGTACGCGCGTACGCCCGCCTCGACCTGCCCCCGCACGAGGTCCTGCAACTCCTCGACGGACTCGCCACGGAGATCGACGCCAACCAGATCGCCACCTGTGCGTACGCCGTCCACGACCCCAATGAGGGGCGGCTCGTCTACGCCTCCGCGGGCCACCTCCCGATCCTCGTCCGCGACGAGCACGGCACCGTGGTCCGCGCCGACGAACCCACCGGGCCGCCGCTCGGCACCGGCGGCTGGATGCATGCCTCCGGCTCGGTCCCGCTGGGACCCGGCTCCACGGCCGTCCTCTACACCGACGGCCTGGTCGAGCGCCGCGACGAGGACCTCGACGAGGGGATCGCGTCCCTGGAGCGCGCCCTCGCGGGGGCGACGGGCACTCCCCAGGTCGTCTGCGACCGCCTCGTGCGCTCCGCGGGCGTCACTGCCGACCACGACGACGACGTAGCCGTCCTTGTCCTCCAGCACCCCGCCCGTACGGGCCCCGACGGCGAGCTCTTCCGCAACGCGGCCCTGGAGCTGCTGGGCGGGGTGGAAGCGGCTCCCCGCGCGCGTGCCTTCGCCTCCGGCGTGCTGACGAGTTGGCGTTTCCCGTCCGACCTCCATGACCTCGGCGTCCTCGCCACCAGCGAACTGGTCGCCAACTCCCTCCAGCACGGCACCCCGCCGATGCGCCTCCGGCTGCGCCGTACCGACCGCCGCCTCATCATCGAGGTCACCGACGGCGACGACCATCTGCCGCGGCGGCGTCGCGCCGAGCCCGCCGACGAGGCCGGGCGCGGTATCGCGATCGTCGCGACGATCGCTTCCGGTTGGGGGTCGCGGCGTACACCCGGGGGAGGGAAGGCGGTCTGGTGCGAGTTCGCCCTCCCACGCACCGTCGGCTGACCCCTGCCCCCAGGTGTGTTCCTCGAGAAACAGGAAACGGCTGCCACCACGGTGAAACGTGGTGGCAGCCGTCGTGCGAACGTCGAACAGACCACAGTCAGGCGCTTGCCCGTACCGGCTCCGCAGGAGCCGCCCCGCCCTGAGCCACCACCCGGCTCTTCGCCAGCCACGGCTGGTTCTGTACGGGGCTGAGCTGCCGCCCGAGCCGCAGCGCCAGGAACGTGATGCCGAGGGAGAAGAGCAGGAACGTCACGACGTACGGACCGTGCAGCGAGGCCCCCATCGGACCGCCCACCGCCGGACCGACGGCCAGCGCGAGCTGCTTCACCAGGGCGAAGGCGGAGTTGTACTGGCCGGCCAGTCCCGTCGGCGCGAGATCCGCGACCAGCGGGGCGACCGTCGGCGACAGCATCGCCTCGCCGAGTCCGAACAGCGCGTAGGTCGAGACGAACGCCGCCGTGGCCATCGTCCGGCTGCCGTGTCCGAGCCCCGCGTACCCGGCGGTCAGCCACGCCACGGCCCAGATGAGGCCCACCGCCGCGATCACCCGCGACCGCTTCCGGCGTTCGACGAACTTCAGCACCGCGAACTGCGCCACCACGATCATCGCCGTGTTCGCCGCCATCGCCGTACCGAGCGCGGAGGTCGAGATCCCGGCCGCCTCGACGCCGTACGCGGACAGCCCCGACTCGAACTGCCCGTAGCAGGCGAAGAACAGCACGAAGCCCAGCACGGACAGCTGCACCATGGCCCGGTTGCCCAGCAGCTGCTTCCAGCTGCCACCCTCGGCCTGCGGCGTGTCTCCCTTGATCCGCGGCGCGTGCGGCACCCGTACGGTCGCCATGATCACGACCAGCACCAGGAACATCGCCGCTTCGATCGCGAACAGCAGCGTGAACGAACTCGCGCGGGTCGTGTCGACGATGTGGCCGCCGATCAGGCCACCCACGCCGAGCCCGAGATTCTGCAGGAAGAACTGCGTCGCGAAGGCGCGCGACCGCGTGTCCGCCGTCGAGCAGTCCACGATCATCGTCGCCAGCGCCGGCTGCATGACCGCTTGTCCCGCACCGAGCGCCGCCGCCGACAGCAGTACGGCCGTGGCGTTGCTCGCGAGCCCCAGGCTCAGCGCCCCGAAGGCGGCGGTGACCAGGGCGGTGAGCAGGACCGGCAGTGGGCCGCGCAGGACGATGGCCCGCCCGGCGAACGGCAGCACCACGAGAGCGGCCACGGCGAAGACGGCAAGCACGAGGCCCGCCGTCATGGAGCCGAGTCCCCGTACCTGCGCCACATAGACATAGAGGAAGGGGACGGTAAAGCCGAGCCCGAACGCTCCGAGTGCGTTGCCCACGTGGATCCGGCGCATCGCTGCGCCCATCGCCCTGGTCACTTTCACCTGCCTTGGTAGTGAAGCTTCGGCGTGCATGGATGCAGACCTGAAGACTTCGAAGCTAAAGTTAGATGTTGAACTGTACAGCTTGAAGGACTTCAACGCCAAGCGAGCCCGTGCGATACTTCGGACATGGGCGACACCCCCGGCCTCACTGCGCCGACAACCGAGCCGACACTCGACGAACAGATCGCCGCCTACCAGCGCGAGTTCCGGGACCTCGACCCCCAGGTCGAGAAGATCGTGGCGGCCCTCGGCCGCCTCAACCGCCGTATGAACGTCGCCTACGGCCGTCAGACCGCCACCCTCGGCATCAGCAACGCCGAGTGGGAGGTCCTCAAGGCCCTCGTCCTTTCGGGGGAGCCCTACCGGATGGGACCCAGCGACCTCGCCAAGCGGCTCGGCCTGACCCCGGCCGCGATGACCCACCGCATCGACCGGATGGTCGCGGAGGGTCTGGTCACCCGGGAGCGCGACGAGTCGAACCGTGTCCGCGTGATCGTGGAGCTCACGGACGAGGGGCGCGAGAAGTGGCTGGAGGCCATGCGCCTCGCCACGGTCTTCGAGGAGGACCTCCTCCAGGACCTGTCCGCCGACGAGCGTGGTGTCCTCGGCGAAGTTCTGACGCGTCTTCTACGACGCGTGGAGCACGCCCAGCCCGACGCGGGCGGCCGGCTCAGCGACCTCGAATAAAAGATCTTGACAGGGATGGTTGACATCACCCTGCTGGATCCGTAAGGTTCTTCGAGTTGCCACGGGGCCGTAACGGTTCTGCGGTAACACCTCCGCCGCGGTAGCGGCACCCAAACCACCAGCACGATCTCCCAGACGGGTGAATTCGGTGTGCCCGAATTCAATTCGATTGGGGCGCGGCGGTCCGATTAGGAACTGCCGAGAGGATCCGCTAAAGTTTGGGACGTCGGAACGGCCCAACAGCCGGGAAGGCAAGCCCCACTGACTGGGAATCAGGCCCGAAAGGATCTGATAGAGTCGGAACCGCCGGAAAGGGAAACGCGAGAGCGGGAACCTGGAAAGCACCGAGGAAATCGGATCGGGAAACGGTCTGATAGAGTCGGAAACGCAAGAACAAAGCAAGACCGAAGGGAAGCGCCCGGAGGAAAGCCCGAGAGGGTGAGTACAAAGGAAGCGTCCGTTCCTTGAGAACTCAACAGCGTGCCAAAAATCAACGCCAGATATGTTGATACCCCGTCTCCGGCCGATCGGCTGGGACGAGGTTCCTTTGAAAAAGTCCTGCCGGGCACTGTCCGGTAGGCGCACAGCGAGGACGCTGTGAACCGAGGGGATTATTCCTCTCCTTGGTTCCGCTCTCGTGGTGTCGTCCCGATTACGGGAAAACATTCACGGAGAGTTTGATCCTGGCTCAGGACGAACGCTGGCGGCGTGCTTAACACATGCAAGTCGAACGATGAAGCCCTTCGGGGTGGATTAGTGGCGAACGGGTGAGTAACACGTGGGCAATCTGCCCTTCACTCTGGGACAAGCCCTGGAAACGGGGTCTAATACCGGATAACACCTGCCCGGGCATCCGGGTGGGTTAAAAGCTCCGGCGGTGAAGGATGAGCCCGCGGCCTATCAGCTTGTTGGTGAGGTAGTGGCTCACCAAGGCGACGACGGGTAGCCGGCCTGAGAGGGCGACCGGCCACACTGGGACTGAGACACGGCCCAGACTCCTACGGGAGGCAGCAGTGGGGAATATTGCACAATGGGCGAAAGCCTGATGCAGCGACGCCGCGTGAGGGATGACGGCCTTCGGGTTGTAAACCTCTTTCAGCAGGGAAGAAGCGAAAGTGACGGTACCTGCAGAAGAAGCGCCGGCTAACTACGTGCCAGCAGCCGCGGTAATACGTAGGGCGCAAGCGTTGTCCGGAATTATTGGGCGTAAAGAGCTCGTAGGCGGCTTGTCACGTCGGGTGTGAAAGCCCGGGGCTTAACCCCGGGTCTGCATTCGATACGGGCTAGCTAGAGTGTGGTAGGGGAGATCGGAATTCCTGGTGTAGCGGTGAAATGCGCAGATATCAGGAGGAACACCGGTGGCGAAGGCGGATCTCTGGGCCATTACTGACGCTGAGGAGCGAAAGCGTGGGGAGCGAACAGGATTAGATACCCTGGTAGTCCACGCCGTAAACGGTGGGAACTAGGTGTTGGCGACATTCCACGTCGTCGGTGCCGCAGCTAACGCATTAAGTTCCCCGCCTGGGGAGTACGGCCGCAAGGCTAAAACTCAAAGGAATTGACGGGGGCCCGCACAAGCAGCGGAGCATGTGGCTTAATTCGACGCAACGCGAAGAACCTTACCAAGGCTTGACATACACCGGAAACGGCCAGAGATGGTCGCCCCCTTGTGGTCGGTGTACAGGTGGTGCATGGCTGTCGTCAGCTCGTGTCGTGAGATGTTGGGTTAAGTCCCGCAACGAGCGCAACCCTTGTTCTGTGTTGCCAGCATGCCCTTCGGGGTGATGGGGACTCACAGGAGACTGCCGGGGTCAACTCGGAGGAAGGTGGGGACGACGTCAAGTCATCATGCCCCTTATGTCTTGGGCTGCACACGTGCTACAATGGCAGGTACAATGAGCTGCGAAGCCGTGAGGCGGAGCGAATCTCAAAAAGCCTGTCTCAGTTCGGATTGGGGTCTGCAACTCGACCCCATGAAGTCGGAGTTGCTAGTAATCGCAGATCAGCATTGCTGCGGTGAATACGTTCCCGGGCCTTGTACACACCGCCCGTCACGTCACGAAAGTCGGTAACACCCGAAGCCGGTGGCCCAACCCCTTGTGGGAGGGAGCTGTCGAAGGTGGGACTGGCGATTGGGACGAAGTCGTAACAAGGTAGCCGTACCGGAAGGTGCGGCTGGATCACCTCCTTTCTAAGGAGCATCTAGGCCGCCAAGCTTGCTTGGTGGTCCAGGGCCATTACGTCGGCACACGTTCGACGGTGGTTGCTCATGGGTGGAACGTTGATTATTCGGCATCTTCAGTCATCTCAGGCTGTGAGTACTGCTCTTCGGGGCGTGGAAAGCTGATCATGAGTGGCGGGGGTGTCGGGCACGCTGTTGGGTGTCTGAGGGTACGGCCGATTGTTGGCTGCCTTCAGTGCCGGCCCCAGTGAACTCCGGTGGTAACCGGGGGTGATGGGTGGTTGGTCGTTGTTTGAGAACTGCACAGTGGACGCGAGCATCTGTGGCCAAGTTTTTAAGGGCGCACGGTGGATGCCTTGGCACCAGGAACCGATGAAGGACGTGGGAGGCCACGATAGTCCCCGGGGAGTCGTCAACCAGGCTTTGATCCGGGGGTTTCCGAATGGGGAAACCCGGCAGTCGTCATGGGCTGTCACCCTTGCCTGAACACATAGGGCAAGTGGAGGGAACGCGGGGAAGTGAAACATCTCAGTACCCGCAGGAAGAGAAAACAACCGTGATTCCGGGAGTAGTGGCGAGCGAAACTGGATGAGGCCAAACCATATGCGTGTGAGACCCGGCAGGGGTTGCGTATGTGGGGTTGTGGGATTTCTCTTTCACGGTCTGCCGGCCGTGAGACGAGTCAGAAACCGTTGATGTAGGCGAAGGACATGCGAAAGGTCCGGCGTAGAGGGTAAGACCCCCGTAGTCGAAACGTCAACGGCTCGTTTGAGAAACACCCAAGTAGCACGGGGCCCGAGAAATCCCGTGTGAATCTGGCGGGACCACCCGCTAAGCCTAAATATTCCCTGGTGACCGATAGCGGATAGTACCGTGAGGGAATGGTGAAAAGTACCGCGGGAGCGGAGTGAAATAGTACCTGAAACCGTGTGCCTACAAGCCGTGGGAGCGTCGCGCATTGAGTTTACTCAGTGCGTCGTGACTGCGTGCCTTTTGAAGAATGAGCCTGCGAGTTTGCGGTGTGTTGCGAGGTTAACCCGTGTGGGGAAGCCGTAGCGAAAGCGAGTCCGAATAGGGCGACATAGTAGCGCGCTCAAGACCCGAAGCGGAGTGATCTAGCCATGGGCAGGTTGAAGCGGCTGTAAGAGGTCGTGGAGGACCGAACCCACCAGGGTTGAAAACCTGGGGGATGACCTGTGGTTAGGGGTGAAAGGCCAATCAAACTCCGTGATAGCTGGTTCTCCCCGAAATGCATTTAGGTGCAGCGTCGTGTGTTTCTTGCCGGAGGTAGAGCACTGGATAGGCGATGGGCCCTACCGGGTTACTGACCTTAGCCAAACTCCGAATGCCGGTAAGTGAGAGCGCGGCAGTGAGACTGTGGGGGATAAGCTCCATGGTCGAGAGGGAAACAGCCCAGAGCATCGACTAAGGCCCCTAAGCGTACGCTAAGTGGGAAAGGATGTGGAGTCGCAGAGACAACCAGGAGGTTGGCTTAGAAGCAGCCACCCTTGAAAGAGTGCGTAATAGCTCACTGGTCTAGTGATTCCGCGCCGACAATGTAGCGGGGCTCAAGCGTACCGCCGAAGTCGTGTCATTGCAGCAATACGCCCAACGGCGGCTGTGATGGGTAGGGGAGCGTCGTGTGCCGGGTGAAGCCGCGCCGGAAGGCAGTGGTGGACGGTTCACGAGTGAGAATGCAGGCATGAGTAGCGATACACACGTGAGAAACGTGTGCGCCGATTGACTAAGGGTTCCTGGGTCAAGCTGATCTGCCCAGGGTAAGTCGGGACCTAAGGCGAGGCCGACAGGCGTAGTCGATGGATAACCGGTTGATATTCCGGTACCCGCTGTGAAGCGTCAAACATTGAACCAGGCGATGCTAAGTCCGTGAAGCCGCCCCGGAGCCTTCGGGCAAAGGGGAGTGGTGGAGCCGACGGACCAGACCTGCAGTAGGTGAGTGATGGGGTGACGCAGGAAGGTAGTCCATCCCGGGCGGTGGTTGTCCCGGGGTAAGGGTGTAGGACGTCAGGTAGGTAAATCCGCCTGGCACATAGTCTGAGACCTGATGCCGAGCCGATTGTGGTGAAGTGGATGATCCTATGCTGTCGAGAAAAGCCTCTAGCGAGTTTCATGGCGGCCCGTACCCTAAACCGACTCAGGTGGTCAGGTAGAGAATACCGAGGCGTTCGGGTGAACTATGGTTAAGGAACTCGGCAAAATGCCCCCGTAACTTCGGGAGAAGGGGGGCCATCACCGGTGATGAGTCTTGCACTCTGAGCTGGGGGTGGCCGCAGAGACCAGCGAGAAGCGACTGTTTACTAAAAACACAGGTCCGTGCGAAGCCGTAAGGCGATGTATACGGACTGACGCCTGCCCGGTGCTGGAACGTTAAGGGGACCGGTTAGTCACTCTTCGGGGTGGCGAAGCTGAGAACTTAAGCGCCAGTAAACGGCGGTGGTAACTATAACCATCCTAAGGTAGCGAAATTCCTTGTCGGGTAAGTTCCGACCTGCACGAATGGCGTAACGACTTCTCGACTGTCTCAACCATAGGCCCGGTGAAATTGCACTACGAGTAAAGATGCTCGTTTCGCGCAGCAGGACGGAAAGACCCCGGGACCTTTACTACAGTTTGATATTGGTGTTCGGTTCGGCTTGTGTAGGATAGGTGGGAGACTTTGAAGCGGCAGCGCCAGCTGTTGTGGAGTCGTCGTTGAAATACCACTCTGGTCGTGCTGGATGTCTAACCTGGGTCCGTGATCCGGATCAGGGACAGTGTCTGATGGGTAGTTTAACTGGGGCGGTTGCCTCCTAAAGAGTAACGGAGGCGCCCAAAGGTTCCCTCAGCCTGGTTGGTAATCAGGTGTTGAGTGTAAGTGCACAAGGGAGCTTGACTGTGAGACCGACGGGTCGAGCAGGGACGAAAGTCGGGACTAGTGATCCGGCGGTGGCTTGTGGAAGCGCCGTCGCTCAACGGATAAAAGGTACCCCGGGGATAACAGGCTGATCTTCCCCAAGAGTCCATATCGACGGGATGGTTTGGCACCTCGATGTCGGCTCGTCGCATCCTGGGGCTGGAGTCGGTCCCAAGGGTTGGGCTGTTCGCCCATTAAAGCGGTACGCGAGCTGGGTTTAGAACGTCGTGAGACAGTTCGGTCCCTATCCGCTGTGCGCGTAGGAATATTGAGAAGGGCTGTCCCTAGTACGAGAGGACCGGGACGGACGAACCTCTGGTGTGCCAGTTGTCCTGCCAAGGGCATGGCTGGTTGGCTACGTTCGGGAGGGATAACCGCTGAAAGCATCTAAGCGGGAAGCCTGCTTCGAGATGAGTATTCCCACCCCCTTGAGGGGTTAAGGCTCCCAGTAGACGACTGGGTTGATAGGCCGGATCTGGAAGGCGGGTAACCGCTGGAGGTGACCGGTACTAATAGGCCGAGGGCTTGTCCTCAGTTGCTCGCGTCCACTGTGTTGGTTCTGAAACCACGAACAACCCCATTCCCAGGGCCACTGGGCATGGTGCGGTAGTGACAGTTTCATAGTGTTTCGGTGGTCATAGCGTGAGGGAAACGCCCGGTTACATTCCGAACCCGGAAGCTAAGCCTCACAGCGCCGATGGTACTGCAGGGGGGACCCTGTGGGAGAGTAGGACGCCGCCGAACTCATTGTAGGGAGAACCCCCGTACCGGGAAATCGGTACGGGGGTTTTCTGCGTTCGGGATCATTTTTTGGGGCCTCTCGATTCGAGAGGCCCCCTTTTTTGTGGCGGTTACAGCCGTCCCGCTGCCTTGAGTGCCAGATACGCATCCGCGACGGGCACACGGGGCTGTTGTTCGGCCCTGTGTGCCCCTCGCTCGGTTACTTCAGGCGGGACGACGCGACGATCGAGACGATGTGCGCGGGAACGAGCAGCCAGACGATCGCCGTCACGGCCACGGTCACGATCTTCGTCGCCGTCAGGTCGCCGAGCGCCAGGTCGACGATCGCCGTCACGAGCAGCAGGATGGTGCACTCGATGCCGTTGACCAGGCGGTGAAGGCCGACCGCCGAGGTGAGGCGGCGGACCCGGGCGAGGCCGCTGGAGCGCGGAACGACGGACTGGTCGGTGGCCTTCTCCATGCCGCTGTCGGAGCGGGCCACGTGGACGAGGTCAGAGGACGACTTCAGGAGCAGCACGCCGATCGCGGCCGCCAGGCCGGCCACCAGGTAGAGGTTCAGGCCGAGTTGGGCGGCGCGGATGCCCATGCCGACCATGACGGCGGCGTCGGCCAGGTAGGCGCCGAGGCGGTCCAGGTAGACGCCGAGCGGGCTGAACTGGCGTCGCCAGCGGGCCACTTCGCCGTCCACGCAGTCCAGCAGCAGATACAACTGCATGAAGAGGACGGACAGTACGGCGCCGCCCAGGCCGGGGACGACCAGGGCGACTCCGGAGAGTACGCCGGCGAAGACCATGACCGTCGTGATCTGGTTCGGCGAGACGCGGGTGCCCAGCATCTGGCGGGTCACCCGCAGGGAGAGCGATCGCATGTAAAGGCGGCCGGCCCAGTGTTCCGCCCTGCTCTCCAGCTTGCCCGCGGGGTGAATGACCTCGCGGAGTTCCTCTAGTTGGACCTTGGTCATGCGGCTTTCTCCCCTGGGATCAATGTGAGTACAGGGAAGAGCATGACGGGGTCCCGGACGGCGGGGATCGGCAGGGTGGAATTGAGATGAGCGACGTCGGACGCGGAGACTACGGTGGGCTCCATGAACCATGTAATTCGCTCTATAGGCGCCGACGAGTGGCCCGCGGTCAAGGAGTTGCGGCTTGCAGCCCTGAAGGACCCCGTGGCGTATCTCGCGTTCCTGGAGACCTACGAGCAGGCGGCGGCCCGGCCCGACTCGTTCTGGCAGGAGCGGGCGGCAGGGGCCGCCGTGGGGGACGGGGCGCGGCAGTTCGTCGCGGTCGGACCGGACGGGGCGTGGAGCGGTTCCGTGGTCATGCTGGTCGAGAAGGCCGGGCAGCGGGACTTCTTCGATGCCGTGATCGAGCAGGAGCAGGGGCATCTGGTGGGTGTCTTCGTGCGGGCCGAGCACCGGGGGAGCGGTGTGACGGACGCGCTTGTCGACGGCGCTCTCACCTGGGCCTGGGAGCGTGGGCTTGAGCGTGTACGGCTGTTCGTGCACGAGAAGAACGGGCGCGCCGAGGCCTTCTACCGCAAGGCGGGGTTCGTGCCGACCGGGGGATCTGTGGCATCCGAGGGGAACGAGGGGACCCGGGATCTGGAGTTTGTGATCGCCAGGCCGTAGGTGCCGCCAGGTCCTGGGTGTCGTCAGCCCTATGCGTCGTCGTCAGACCGGGAGTTCGTGCTGGGGCCAGCGGGCCCTGGCCTGTTCCTGGGAGCGGAGGAGGGCCAGGGTGGGCAGGCCCTGGTCGGCTCCGGTGGCGAGCAGCTCCGGGAGCTGGGGGAGCGGGGCCACCGCGGCGACGTCGTCCAGGACGAGCGTAAGTGGTGGGTCGAGGCGACCGGAGGATGACCGTTCGGCCATGCGCCGGCCGCGCTCGACCACGCTTGAGGCGAGGGCCGTCAGGAGCGGCATCGCGCCGGGGTGCGCCTTGGGGTCCTCGATGGGTTCACCGACCACATAGAGCGTGCCCCCTTCGTTGACGAAGGAATCCAGTGTGAGGGAGTCACTTCGGTTCGGGGTGCAGGATTCGCGAACGTTGACCGTGAAGAGTACGGACAGGGCGCGGGCCGTCAACTCCTGTGCTATGTCGCGGCGTTCCGGGTGCGAGGTGAGGGCGGCCTCGAGTTCGCCCGCCGCGCCGGAGGCGGCCTTGGGGTTCGTGCGGAGGGCTCGTACGGCGTCCTGTACCTGGCTGCCCTGGGCCCAGCGGTGGACGTGGCGGAAGGCCTTGCCCTCCACCGCGGCGGCGTGCAGATAGCTGCGCAGGAGCGTTTCGGCGACGTCTGCCATGGCCTGGTCGACCTTGGCGGTGGGGCGGACCGGGCCGAGGAGGGCGGTGGCTCTTGACGCGGCCGTCGCCTTGTCCTCGCAGCCGGTGGAGGGGGACCAGTGGAGGCGGGCCGGGGTGTCGCAGAGGTGGGAGGGGTCGTAGAGGAGGACAGGGCCGAGTTTGGCTCTGGCGTCCTTGGTCTCCGACCAGATGGCGGGGTCGGAGGTGACCACCAGGGCGGGGCCGTCCGCGTCTCTTACGGCTTGAGTTGCGGTGGTGTGGCGGGTTGCTGGTGGTGCGAGGATGAGCGCGGCTGTGGCGCGATTTCTTTCCCACCCAGCCACCCGTTTACTGTCCGCTGCCAAGGTGGCCGAGGCGGGCTGCTGTGGTTCCGTCTCTGCGGGTGGCAGCTCCGTCGGTTCCGGCGCTGGGCGCTGCACCGGAACCTCAAGCTGCGCCGGGGTTGGTTCAGGTACCGGAGCGGGGATCGGCGCCGGCGCCGGTCTCGCGTACGCCCCCGCCTTCCGTCTCGCCCGGACCGTACGCCACCGTGCCCACGTCCCCATCACGAAGATGGTCAGCACGACCAGCACCATCAGCTGACCGATGAACAGGCCCCAGAAGAGCCCGTACCCCGAGAGCTGGTCCGCGGGGGTGTCCGGCCAGGCGCCCGTCACGTCGTGCGGGTGCCCGATCAGGTGCCGCAGGGCCAGCGGCGTACGGGCGAAGGTGACCGTGTTCGGCCAGGCGCCGTGGGCGAACCAGCCGGCGAGCCCCGTGGCCGACCAGATCAGGAAGGTCATGCCGAGCAGGAAGGCGAGCACCCCGACCAGCAGGCCGTCCGGGATGCCGCCCTCGCTCTCCGCCTTGCGGCGGTCCCGCCCGTCCCGGCTCATCTCACGCCACCGTGGACTCGGACGAACCGTCGAGATCGGCGAGGTGCTGCTCCACGAAGGCCGCGGCGCGTTCCTCGGCCTCCAGTTCGGCGGCACGCAGCGCGTCGTCGGCGAGGTGGTCGGCGGAGGACTCGGTCATGGCGCGGTCGGTGAAGACGAGGGGACGTTCGGTCTCGGTGATGAGGTGTTTGACCACCTGGACGTTGCCGTTGACGTCCCAGACGGCGATGCCGGGGGTCAGGGTCGGGATGATCTCGACGGCCCACCGGGGCAGGCCGATCACCCGGCCCGTCGCCCGTGCCTCGTCCGCCTTCTGGGCGTAGATCGTGCGGGTGGACGCCATCTTCAGGATCGCGGCCGCCTCCTTGGCCGCCGCGCCGTCCACCACGTCGGACAGGTGGTGGACCACCGCCACGAAGGACAGACCCAGGCGTCGGCCGAACTTCAGCAGGCGCTGGAAGAGCTGGGCCACGAAGGGGCTGTTGATGATGTGCCACGCCTCCTCCACCAGGAAGATGCGCTTCTTGCGGTCGGGGCGGATCCAGGTGTGTTCCAGCCACACGCCGACGATCGCCATCAGGATAGGCATGGCGATGGAGTTGCGGTCGATGTGGGACAGGTCGAAGACGATGAGCGGGGCGTCGAGGTCGATGCCCACCGTCGTGGGGCCGTCGAACATGCCCCTGAGGTCACCGTCGACCAGACGGTCGAGGACCAGGGCGACGTCCAGGCCCCACGCCCGTACGTCGTCTATGGCGACGTTCATCGCCTCGGCCGACTCCGGCTCGGGGTGCCGTAGCTGCTCGACGATGTCCATCAGTACGGGCTGGCGCTCGACGATCGTCTCGTTGACAAAGGCGTGCGCGACCTTGAGGGCGAAGCCGGACCGCTCGTCGAGGCCGTGGCCCATCGCGACCTCGATGATCGTGCGCAGCAGGGCCAGCTGGCCGGTCGTCGTGATCGCCGGGTCGAGCGGGTTGAGGCGGATGCCCATGTCCAGGGCCGCTGTCGGGTCCAGGCGGATGGGCGTTATTCCCAGCTCTTCCGCGATGAGGTTCCACTCGCCGACGCCGTCCTCGCCCTGTGCGTCGAGCACGACGACCTGGCGGTCGCGGAAGCGCAGCTGGCGCAGGACGTAGGTCTTCTCCAGCGCCGACTTGCCGTTGCCGGACTCGCCGAGCACCAGCCAGTGCGGCGCGGGGAGCTGCTGGCCGTACAGCTGGAAGGGGTCGTAGATGTAGCCCTTCCCGGAGTACACCTCGCGTCCGATGATGACGCCCGAGTCGCCGAGGCCGGGTGCGGCGGTCGGCAGGTAGACCGCCTGGGCCTGGCCCGTGGAGGTGCGCACCGGCAGGCGGGTCGTCTCGACCTTGCCGAAGAGGAAGCCCGTGAAGGCGTCTGTCGCGGCGGACAGCGGATCCCGCATCAGAACATCAGCTCCTACCTGCGGATTCCGGTGGCGAACGGCAGTGTGTTGACGAAGGCACGGTGGTGCTCGCGGTCGCACCACTCCAGCTTCAGATACGACTTTCCGGCGGAGGCGCGGATGGTGCGCTTGTCGCGGGCGAGGGCCTCCGGGGAGCGGGAGCTGACCGTGATGTAGCCGACGAGGTTGACGCCCGCCGCGCCGCTCGCGAGGTCCTCGCCGCGCTGGTCCAGGCGGTTGTGGGAGGCGATGTCGCGGGGGTCGACCGTGCGATTCATCTTCAACTGGCGGCTGGCCTCGGCATCGTCGTTCGTCTTCTCCGTCAGCATGCGCTCGATGGCGACCTCGGTGGGTTCGAGATCCATCGTGACGGCGACGGTGCGGATGACGTCCGGGGTGTGGACCAGGAGCGGGGCCAGGAAGTTCACGCCGACCGGGGTCATCGGCCATTCCTTCACCCAGGCCGTGGCGTGGCACCAGGGGGCGCGGGTGGAGGACTCGCGGGTCTTCGCCTGGAGGTAGGTGGGTTCCATGGCGTCGAGCTCGGCGGGCCAGGCATTACGTTTCGTCATCGCCTGGATGTGGTCGATCGGGTGGTCGGGGTCGTACATGGAGTGCACGAGGGAGGCCAAACGCCCCTGACCGAGCGGCTGGCGTACGCGGATGTCGGCTTCCTGGAGACGCGAGCAGATGTCGGTCAGCTCGCGGGCCATGACGACGGCGAGCCCGGCGTCGCGGTCCAGTTTCTTGCCGCCCTGGGGACGGGCGGCGCGCGCCATGGCCTGGGCCTCGGCGGCGAGTTCACGGTTGTAGTGCATGCACGCGACGAGGTAGGCGCGGTGCTGCTCGCTGCTGGTGGACACCATGGACTGGAGCTGGTCGTAGGACTGCTGGAGCCAGGCCGGTGCCTTCTCGTCCCCGCGCTGGGAGACGTCCTTGGCGTGGGCGTCCGGGTCGGCGGGGAGGGTGCGGGCGAGCATCTGGAGGCGGGTGACGAAGCCGTCGCCGTTCGCCACGTGCTTGAGCAGCGTGCCGAAGCGGTCGACGAGGGCCTCCTGGTCCTCGCTGTCGCGCAGGCCGACGCCCGGGCCCTCGATCTCGATCGCGGCGGTGACGGTGCGGCGGTCGGCGTGCAGGAGTACGGCGATCTCGTCGGGGCCGAAGGGGGCCGCGAGCCAGGAGATCCGGCCGATTCCGGGCGGCGGCCCGATCTCGACCTCCTTGCCGTCGAGGCGTGTACCGGCCTCCTGGACGCTGCTGCGGTACGCCGTGCCGCGGCGCAGGTTGCGCTTGTAACTGCGGTTGATCTCGAACCACTTGTAGAACGTGCGGCGCTTGTACGGGACGTACACCGCGGCGATGGCCACCAGCGGGAAGCCCATCAGCAGCACGATCCGCAGGGACAGGACGGGGACGAGCAAGCCGCACATCATGCCGAGGAACGCGCCCGCGATGATGAGCGCGATCTCGCCGGACTCGCGGTTCCGGCCGACGATCGCGTTCGGCCGGGCACGGCCGATCAGATATGTACGGCGGGGCGTGACCGGATGGGACACGTGGGAATCGGTCGTCAACGCCCTTCACCTCCCGTGCGGTTGCTGCTGCTGTTGCGGGTGTTGCCGGTACGTGGTGGGGGTGCGGCGGAGGGGACAGATCCGCCGCCTCCGTTCGGTGTACGGGTGCTGTGGGCGGACACGCCTCCGGAGACGGGGTTCGCGGGGCGCGGCTGGCTGTTGCCGCCGCCTGCACCGCCTCCGCCGTTGTTGTCGGCGCGGGTGCTGTGGGTCTTGATGCCCTGGGCGACCAGGGTGGCGGGGGAGCTGATCACGGCCGCGGCCTTGCCTTCGGCGCCCTGCATGATGCGGTTGTTGCGGCCGCCTGCGATCTCGTCGCCGAAGCCGGGCACGAAGCGGTAGATCATCGCGCTGGCGAAGATGGCGAGCAGGATGATCGCGAGGCCGGAGACGACGGCGGAGAAGGAGTCCGGGCCGCCGTTGGTCGACAGCGCGCCGGCGAGACCCAGCACGATCACGATGACCGGTTTGACCAGGATGACGGCGATCATGATGCCGGCCCAGCGGCGGACGTGGCCCCACAGGTTCTTGTCGACGAGCCCGGCGTAGACGACGGTGCCGAGCAGGGCGCCGACGTACAGCAGGGCGGCGCGGATGACGAGCTCCAGCCACAGGACGCCTGCCGCCAGGATCGACACCAGGGAGACGACGATCAGCATGATCGGGCCGCCGCCGATGTTCTCGCCCTTGGCGAGGGCGCCGGAGAAGGTGCCGAAGAAGGTGTCGGTCTGGTTGCCGGTGGTCTTGGCGAGGACGTCGGTGACGCCGTCGCTGGCCGAGACGACGGTGTAGAGGATCAGCGGGGTGAACGCCGACGCCAGCACCGTGAGCCAGAGGAAGCCGATCGCCTCGGAGATCGCGGTGCCGAGGGGGACGCCTCGCACCGCCCGCTTCGCCACGGCCAGCAGCCACAGGAGGAGGGTGAGGATGGTGGACGCCGCGAAGACCACGGCGTACTGCTGGAGGAACTTCTGGTTCGTGAAGTCGACGTTCGCCGTGTCCTTGACCGCCGCGGAGAGCTTGTCGATGGTCCAGGACGCGGCCTCGGCGCAGCCCTTGGCCAGCGAGGAGAGGGGGTCGAGCGTGGAGGTGGTACCGGGGTCGGTGGTACCGCCGTTGGTGCTGCCCTTTTCGCAGTAGTCCTTCGCGGGACCGCGGATGAGGGCGCAGGCGTCCTTGCTCGGTGATGAAGACGGTGACGGTGACGGTGCAGGGGCAGCCATGGCGCGGGTGGCCAGCAGCACCGCCATGGTCTGTACGGCCATTGCAGCGGCGGCGACTTTGAGTACTCGGCGGCTAGCGGGCATAGGTGAACCCTCCGTACTCTTCGACGGCCTTGGTCATGTCGTCGGCGGTGGAGGCCTTCTGGTCGCGTCCGACCGGGACCGGCCCGTCCTTCTGGGTGAAGTCGGCGACCTTCCAGTCCCCGCTGATCCACTTCAGTTGATACGTCGTCGTGAACCAGCTTTCCGACACGGGGTTCGTGGAGCCGTTGCCGGACAGGCCGAAGAGCGACGTGTACCAGAGCTCGACCGTGGCGCTGTCGGTGCTGGAGGACGTGACCTTGGTGCCTACAGGGATGATCCGTGAGACAAAGGTCTGGCCGGCGGGCGCCCTGCCGTCCTTGGTCAGCCCGATGTTGGTCAGGAACTTCTCGCTGGAGTAGGCGCTGTCGAGATCCGACTGCCGGGCGGCGGCGACTTCAGGGGCGTACACCGTGTTGACGATGGCGTGCCGCTGGTTGGTGTCGAACATGCCGGTCGATCCGAGCGCGACCCCGTAGTTCGTTGCCGCGCTCTGCGCACCCTGCACATCGTGTCTGTACCCCGTGGGGATGCCCCCCGTGTTCGTGTCCACCGGGCGTTGGCCCGAGGGGGCCGTGGGGGAGGTTCTGGTGGCGTTGCCGCCTCCGTTGCCGGTTCCGGAGGAGGAAGAGGAATCGTCTCCTCCACGGTTCGCGAAGGCGATGGCCGCGATGAGGAGGACGACGACGCCGACCACCGTCACCAGGCTCCGCGAGGAGGATCGGCCGCGGCGGGCGCCGCCGTAGACGTCTCCGGGGCGGTCGGGGAGGCGGGTCCGGGTCTGGCCCGTCCCCCCGTATCCGCCGTCGTCGCCGCGGGAGCCGTCCCCGTATCCGGGTTCGTCACCGAGACTCATGTCGCGTACGCCCCCTCAACCTCTTCCTGAACCGCGTAGTACGACGGTAGCCGTGCTGGTTTCCGCGCGGACGCGGTGTGGTGACTCGACATCAGGGAAACGCAACCTCAGCCGGTGGGCACGACGGACGGGTGGTCGGACAGGAAAGGAGGAGATGAGGTGAGGAGCCGGGTGCCCGGCCGAAGCTAGACGGCCATGCCGTACACGATGGTGAAGAGCGTGCCGAGGGAGCCGATGATGAAGACTCCGGTGAGGCCCGCGATGATCAGACCCTTGCCCTGTTCGGCGCTGAACGTGTCGCGGAGCGCCGTCGCTCCGATGCGTTGCTTCGCCGCTCCCCAGATCGCGATCCCGAGGCAGAGCAGGATGGCGACGGCCATCACGACCTGGATCATCGTCTTGGCCTCGTTGCCCAGGCTGCCGAAGGGACCCCAGTCCGGGGCGATTCCGCCGATGATTGTGGTGATGTCGCCCTTGTCGGCTGCGAAAAGCATGTAAGTCACCGCCCCTAGTGGGTAGTTCTGCACCCCCTGCCACTGTGCGCAGAGGTCGGGCCCATTCTCGCCGACAATGCCGCTGTCGTATGTCGACTTGGCGTCATTGATTGGCGGTTTTCGTACGAATCCCTTGTCGCCGGCGTACGCGGGCCCCTTTCGGGAGGCGTGCGACGGTATGCAAAGAGTCGTATGGTCACTCTGTGTATCACGGCTGGTCACGCCGGGCAATGAAGTCGAACCGGAACCTGTGGTGTGGTTCCGTCGTTAACCCCTTCTACGACGAGTGCGGGGCGGTCGCCCCGCCGCTCCTCGCAGCATCCCTGCGTGCCCGTCGCGTTTCTGACGGGTCGTCGAGCCGATGTTCTCCGGGTCGCGCGTCCGCCCGATGTGGACGCGTGGCCGCTGCCTGAAGGCTATCCCCGTCGCCGTGGCGCATGGAAACGGGCCGCGGCTGGTTGCCGCGGCCCGTTCCCCGCACTGCCGGAGGATCCCCACGTCCTCCCCGGCAGTTCCCCCGCTTTCCCGGCAGTTCCCCCCGCTTTCCCGTGCTTTCGGGGGTTTTCCGTGTCTCCGGTGGGTCAGCCGGTGAAGGCCGAGACTCCCTCCGGGGTGCCCCAGCCGGTCGGGCCGTCGTAGCCCGACTTCGCGGTGCACAGGTAGCTGGAGCCGCAGCTGCCGTTGCTGCCGGAGGTGACGTCGTTGAGGGCCGAGGTGCCGGCCGACGCGTAGGGGAAGGACGCCGGGTAGGAGCTGCTGGAGGGGGTGCCGCCGAGGGCGTACACGCCGGCGATGATCGGCGACGACGCGCTCGTACCGCCGAAGGTGTACCAACCGGCCGTGACCCCGTAGGAGTCGTAGACCGAGACGCCGGTGGCAGGGTCGGCGACGGCCGAGACATCGGCGATGGTCCGCTTCGAGCAGCCGGTGTCCGTCTGCCAGGTCGGCTTCGCGTCGTACGAGGAGCAGCCGGAGCCGGTGCCCTCGGTGCTGCTGGTCTCCCAGACGCTCTCGGTCCAGCCGCGGCTGTTGGAGCTGGTGGACAGGGCGGTCCCGCCGACGGAGGTCACGTACTTGGAGGCGGCCGGGTATTCGGCTCCGTAGCCGGAGTCACCCGCGGAGACGGTGATGGCGACGCCGGGGTGGTTGAAGTACGAGGTGTCGTAGGAGGTGTCGGAGGAGGACTCCGAGCCGCCGTAGCTGTTGGAGACGTACTTCGCGCCCAGGGTGACGGCCTCGTTCACCGCCTTGCCGAGGTTGGCCATGGTGGCGGAGGTGGCCTCGACGAGCAGGATGTTGCAGTTCGGGCAGATGGCGCTGGCCATGTCGACGTCGAGGGAGATCTCCTCGGACCAACCGGCGTCACTGGAGGGCAGGGAGGTCGTCGAGCCGGTCTGGCTGACCTTCTTGAAGCAGCCGTTGGCCGTGGTGCAGGCCGACAGGCCGTAGTACGAGCGGTACTTGGCGAGGTCCGCCTCGGCGTTCGGGTCGTTGTACGCGTCGACGATCGCGATCGTCTCGCCCGAGCCGTTGGAGGCGGCGGCGGAGGTCAGGCCGTAGGCGCTCTGGAGGTTGCTCGGACCGTACCCGGACGGGGTGGCGGCGTCGGCGGCCTTCGGGGTGACGGCGTCCGCGTGGGCGTTGGCCTTCTGGAAGGCGGTCGTGCCGCCGGTGACCCGCAGCGCCTTGCAGGCCATCTGGCCCTTCGAGGGGGTGGAACAGGCCGGGCTCCACGTCACCTTGGAGGAGGTGGAGGCGGTCGTGGAGGTGGCCTTGGCGGCCGGGGCGGCGTTCGCGGGGCCCGCGGCGCCGAAGCCGGCGAGGACGAGAGCCGCGGTGCCGGCGGCGGCCGCTCCGATACGGCGCCACCTGCCGCGTATGGCGGGTCTTGCGGGCTCTTGGGGATTCGAGGTACGCAACGGACAGCCTCCTGAGAGTGTTTGACAGGGGCAGTGCGGGTGCGCCGCCGGTGCGGTGTCCCCGGCGGAGGGCCGAGCGGCCCGCCGATGACCATCCTCTTGTTGAGTACGTGACAACAAGAGGCGTCTGGAATCCTGACTTCCGCATTACTGAACGAGGCCGCCGCGTTACTCCTCGATGGCCGCTCGATGGACTGCGGCTGAGCGCCGCTTGACTCAACTCACAGGTAGGTCAAGGGATTTACCAAAGTTTCCGACCGGCTGGACACGATGGCGAACGGGCCGCGGCAGGCTGCCGCGGCCCGTCTCAGGCGCCGCCGGTGGATCCCCACTTAATCCGTCGCCCGGCGGCTCCGTGCCGTACGGAGGGCGAGGCGATCAGCCGGTGAAGGCCGAGACCCCCTCCGGGGTGCCCCAGCCGGTCGGGCCGTCGTAGCCCGACTTGGCGGTGCAGAAGTAGCTCGTGGAGCAGGAGCCGTTGCTGCCCGACGTCACGTCGTTGAGCGCGGACGTGCCGGCCGAGCCGTACGGGAACTTCGCCGGGTACGAGCCGCTGGACGGGGTGCCGGCCAGGGCGTACACGCTCGCGATGATCGGCGAGGAGGCACTGGTGCCGCCGTAGGTGACCCAGCCGGTGCCGTCGCCGTAGGTGTCGTAGACCGAGACGCCGGTCGCCGGGTCGGCGACGGCCGAGACGTCCGCGATCATGCGCTTCGAGCAGGAGGTGTCGGTCTGCCAGGTCGGCTTCGCGTCGTAGGCGGAGCAGCCGGAGCCGGTGCCCTCGGTGCTGCTGGTGTTCCACACCTTCTCGGTCCAGCCGCGGCTGTTGGAGCTGGAGGAGAGGGCGGTGCCGCCGACGGAGGTCACGTACTTGGAGGCGGCCGGGTACTCGGCGCCGTAGCCCTCGTCGCCCGCGCTGACCGTGATGGCGACGCCCGGGTGGTTGAAGTACGAGCTGTCGTAGGAGGTGTCGGAGGAGGACTCCGAGCCGCCGTAGCTGTTGGAGACGTACTTCGCGCCGAGCTTGACCGCCTCGTTCACCGCGGTGCCGAGGTTGGCCATGGAGGAGGACTTCGCCTCGACCAGCGTGATGTTGCAGTTGGGGCAGACGGCGCTGGCCATGTCGAGGTCGAGCGAGATCTCGCCGGCCCAGCCGCTGTCGGCGGTGGGGAGGGAGGTCGTGGAGCCCGTCTGGCTGACCTTCTTGAAGCAGCCGTTGGCGACGGTGCAGGCCGACAGACCGTAGTACGAGCGGTACGCGGCGAGGTCGGAGGCCGCGTTCGGGTCGTCGTAGGCGTCGACGATCGCGATGGTCTCGCCCGAGCCGTTGGAGGCGGCGGCGTCGGTCAGGCCGTAGGCGTCCTGGAGGTCACTGGGGCCGTAGCCGGTGGGGGAGTCGGCGGCGGCCTTGGGGGTGACGGCGTTCGCGTGGGCGTTGGCCTTCATGAAGGCGGTCGTGCCGCCGGTCACGCGCAGCGCGTTGCAGGCCATCTCCCCCTTCTTCTTGGGCTCGGCACAGGAACGGGTCCAGGTGACCTTGGTGGAACCGGCCGTGGCGGCGGTGGCCTTGCTCGCGACGGTCTTCGTCGCGGTCGTCCCGGCCGCCGCGCTCGCGTCGACGGCGGTGCCGAAACCGGCCACCAGGAGGGCGGCGGTGGCGGCGGCCGCGGAGCCGATGCGGCGCCAATTGGTGCGTGCGGCCGATCTGTTGCCGGGTGTGGGGGGTATGGGGGGTGTAGTACGCAACGTACAGCTCCTGAGAGAGGTTGACAGGGGCGGTGCGGGTGCTGTTGCCGTCGGTGTGGTGTCCCGGCGGCCGGGCCGTGTGACCCGCGTAGACACTCGCTTGTTGAGTACGCGACAAACAAGGGAGATCTGGAATTCTGACTTCCGCCATACCGAACCCGGGTGATCGGGTTACCCCTCAATGGCTCCTCGATGGCTGGAAGTTGACGTCGGCTTGACTCGCTTCGCGGATCGGTGTGCATCGGGCGAGGCGCGGGTGGTGACGGCGGACGCCGCCGCCCGTGGGGCCGCGGATCGTACGACCGCGGGGTACACGGGGGCGGCGCCGGCCGAGTGTCGACGGGGCCGCCGACAGTCCCGGGGGCCCGCGTCAGCCCACGGCCGCGGCCAGGACCGAGGCCGTGGCGGCGACGAGGGGGCTGTCTGCGGCGGCGTCCTGCGCGGGTTTGGTGCTGAGGACGGCGAGGGCCACGGGGGCTCCGTCCGGGGTCCAGGCGATGCCCACGTCGTTGCTGGTGCCGTAGTCGCCGGTGCCGGTCTTGTCGGCGATCGTCCAGTCCTCGGGCAGGCCCGCGCGGAAACGGTCGCCGCTGGTGGTGTTGCCGAGCAGCCACGTCGTCAGACGGTCGCGGTCCCGGTAGTGGAGCGCGTCGCCGAGGACGAGCCGGGCGTACGTGCCGGCGATGGCACCCGGGGTGGTCGTGTCCTCCACTCGCCAGGGCTCGGCCGTGTTCAGCTCCGGCTCCCAGCGGTCCAGGCGGGTCTTCGGGTCCCCGAGCGAGCGGCAGAAGCGCGTGATCGCCGTGGGGCCGCCCAGCTCGCGCAGCAGCAGGTTGGCCGCCGTGTTGTCGCTGTAGCGGATCGCCGCGTCGCACAGTTCCCCGACGGTCATGCCGCCTGCCAGGTGCTCCGGCTCACCCGTCTTCGGTGAGTACCCGGCGAGGTCCGCCACCGTGTAGTGGATGCGCCGGGCGAGTGTCTCCCCGTGCCGGTCCAGATCCCGCAGCACGGCCGCCGCCGCGAGCGTCTTGAACACCGAGCAGATGGGGAAGCGTTCCGCCGCGCGATGGCGCACGGTGGCCCTCGTCCTCAGGTTGTACGCGAACGCGCCGATCCTCGCCCCGTGTCGCGCCTCCAGCTCTCGCAGCCGGGCGCGGGTGTCCCGGTGTCGGGGATCCTCCGCGTACGCCGGTCCCGCGCCGAGCGCGAGGGTGGCGGCGGTGGTGGTGGCCGCGGTGAGCAGGGTGCGGCGTGTTGTCGTGGTCCCTAAGATCTCTCGTCCTCCAGTCCTTCCACGAAGTGGTCGAACTCGCCCGCCTGTACGCCCAGGACGAAGGCGTCCCACTTCTTCTGAGTGGTAGTGACGATGTTGGTGGGGTCGCCGGTTTCGCGGATGTGGACCAGGTCGTCGGCGCCGAAGGCGAGTTCGATCCAGGGGCCGGGGCCGGTCGCGTCGTCCGGGGCGGCGCGGACCCAGTGGAGGTCCGGGGGGACGTCAGCCACGGGGGGCTTCCTTAAGGGGTGAGGTGGCGGGCGTGGCGGTGAGTGTCTCGGTCCCTTTCACAGATCGTGGATCAGCTTGTGGATGAAGTCTCGCGAGTGTTCGGGGGCGAGGGACACCGATTCCATCCGGTCGAGGAGGGCGCGGTACATCTGCAACTGGGCTTCGGCGTCGAGGAGCACCGGGCCGTGGGACTGGTCGAGGTGCACGGTGTCGAGCTGGGGGACCGGTCCGCCGGCGTAGAAGACCGACTGGCCGGAACCCGGGAAGGATCCGGTGGCGAACGGGATCACCCTGAGGGTGATGTGGTCCCGCTCGCTCATGTCCAGCAGATGCCGCAACTGGGACTTGGCCACGGTGAGGCCGCCGAACCGCATGCGCAGGGCCGCCTCGTGGATGATCGCCACCAGAGTGGTCGGGGCGTCTTCGAAGAGGACGGTCTGGCGCTTGACGCGGAACGACACCCGGTGCTCGATCTCCGGTGGTGAGAGCTCGGGCACGACGTGCCGCAACAGCTCACGGGCGTGATCGGTGGTCTGCAACAGGCCCGGGATGTGCATCGTGGCCGCGGTACGCAGCCGCCTGGCGTGGTGCTCCACCTCGGCGAGGTCCAGCAGCGCGGCGGGCAGGATCTCGCGGTACTCCTCCCACCAGCCGCGCGAGCGCTCGGAGGTCATGGTGCTGAGCGCGTCGACGAGGGCCTTGTCCGAGCAGTCGTAGTGGCGGGCGAGCGCGCGCACCCGTTCGGCGCTCACGCCCACACGTCCGGCCTCCATGTTGCTGACCTGGGTCTGCTTGATGCCCATGAGTTGACCGGCCCCGGTGGCGGTCAGGCCCGCGCGTTCCCGGAGTTTGCGCAGCTCCGCGCCGAAGCGGAGTTGGCGACCCGTCGGGTTGCTCCTCACGGACGCCTCCGTCTCCTGGATGTCACCGGTCGTCCGCACGAGTGGTAGTGAACCCGATCTCTGCAAACCGGTGAATGAGTTTACCGCTCGCCGCCACCTTCTTACCTGAGCGCCTCGCCCCCCTCCGAACCGTCCGAACCATCGGATCCACAAGTCCCGGCCGGGTTCGGCGATGTTCGTCCACAGGCTGTGGGCAATATGGGGGGCAATGTGATGGGTCGAGTGTCTGTGCGAGGGCCGGAGATGGGCCGTACGGTGGACCTGCCGTCGTGACTCCGTTGGCTCCCACCGGTGACTCATAGGAGATTCTCAGTGTGGTTCCAGGATTTTTCTTAATTCCGTGGGCCAGAGTGTGAACCGATGAAGCGCACCACTCGTCCCCCTGGTAACCGGCGGAACGCTTTGTTCGTCGTGGTCGTGATGCTGGCCGTCACGTCCGCGTCCGTGGCGTCCGCCGATGACGGCCCCGGGCCGTTCGGCGTGACCGTGCAGGCCGACACGAACAAGGCGAGCGCCCGTGTGGGCGCCTTGTTCGGCGCGGGTGACGGCCTGAGCGGGCACTTCTGCACCGCCTCCGTCGTGCACAGCGAGGGGCGGGACCTCCTGGTGACCGCCGCACACTGTCTTGACGGGGGCGGAAAATTGCGGTTTGTCCCGGGTTATCGGGACGGCAAGGCGCCGTACGGGATCTGGGACGTCAAGAAGACCTTCGTCGGTGACGCCTGGACCGGCGGTCAGGACGAGGACAGCGACGTCGCCTTCGCCGAGGTCGCCAAGCAGGGCGCGAAGGACATCGAGGACGTCGTCGGCGGGAACGCCCTCGCCACGGGGCGGGAGACCGGGGCCACCGCCGTCACGGTCACCGGCTATCCCAGTACCCTCGACGCGCCGATCACCTGTACGAACAAACCGACCGTCCACAGCCGCACCCAGCAGCGCATCGAGTGCCCCGCCTTCGCCGGCGGCACCAGCGGCAGCCCCTGGGTGAACGGCGACGGGGCGGTCGTCGGGGTCATCGGCGGCCACGAGGCGGGCGGGGACACCGACGACGTCTCGTTCAGCATCGTCCTCGGGAAAGAGGCCGCGACGCTGTACAAGGCGGCGCGCAAGGCGGGTTAGGGGCGCGCGGGGCGGGTTGGGGGCGCACGGGAGGGTTCGGAGCGTGCGGGAGGGGATCGGGGTGTGCGGTAGGGGATCGGGGCGCACTTCACGCCCCCGTTTCTTGTCGTGTGTGATCGTTTCCTCGCGCGGGGGTCGCCTCTAGACTGACGTCCGGCGGACTCCCGGGCGGCGAGGGGCGGTTGACGGTGCGTAAGACGTGGGTCGTGGTGACCGCCGTCGCCGGGGTGGGACTCGCCTTCATGTCGGCGCTGGTCGTCGGCGTCTACATGGTGGCCGGGAACCTCGCCAACGGGGTCGGCGGCGGATCGGTCGGTCTCGCCAAGGGCGCCGTGCCGGCCGCGTACCAGACGCTCGTACAGAAGTGGGGCAATCTGTGCGGCGCGATCAATCCGGCGCTGCTCGCCGCACAGCTGTATCAGGAGAGCGGGTTCAACCCGAACGCCAAGAGTCCGGCGGCGGCGGAGGGGATAGCGCAATTCATCCCCGGCACCTGGGCCACGCACGGAATCGACGGCAATGGGGACGGCAAGCGCGACGTATGGGACCCGAATGACGCGATTCCGTCGGCGGCCTCCTACGACTGCAAGCTCGCGTCCTATGTGAAGGACGCGCCCGGGAACGTCACGGAGAACATGCTCGCCGCTTACAACGCGGGGGCCTACGCGGTCATCAAGTACGGGGGCGTGCCGCCGTACAAGGAGACCCAGAATTATGTGAAGACGATCACAACTCTGGAGAAGAGCTTCGCGCGGCCGGTGAGCCGGGTGGATCCCTCGCAGCAGGCCGCCGCGGCGATCTACTACGCACAGAAGAAGCTCGGCACGCCCTACCTGTGGGGCGGCAACGGAACCGCTGACCAGGGTGGACGCTTCGACTGCTCGGGTCTGACCAAGGCGGCGTACGAGAGCGTCGGAGTCACCCTGCCGCGCGTCGCCAACGACCAGTACAACGCCGGAGCACACCCCGCGCGCGCGGAACTGCTTCCGGGCGATCTGGTGTTCTTCTCCGACGACCTCACCAACTCGCGGGCCATTCGGCACGTCGGTATCTATGTGGGTGGCGGGTACATGATCGACGCACCGCGAACGGGTGCCGTCATCCGCTTCGACCCCATCGACACCCCCGACTACTTCGGCGCCACGCGCGTGACCGAAGATGGCGCGAAAGCGTTGCCGACGACGGTTTGATCCCACCCCTGAGCTGCGGCGATGTATCTCTCTTCGATAACGTCTGCGTGATCATTCGGTGGAGGGTGGAACGTACTGAGGGGGAATGTGCGTTCCTGTTGACGTAGAGCTGATCTACGACCACGGGGGTGGATCGGGCGGCGCACGAAAGGCTGCGCCCGCGGAAAGACGACGAAGGGGCCGCAGCACCATGGCTGGACTCGCCGAATCCGGTTCGAACCCCGACGTGGACCTGCTGTACGACATCAACGGCCTCGCCAAGGACGCGCCGCACTGGTTCGACCGCGGCATGGAGTTCGTCGGCGAGTACGGGCTGCTGCTCGCCATGGTCCTGCTGGTGCTGTGGTGCTGGTGGACCGTGCGGCGGCGCGGCGACGAGAACGCCGCCCCGTCGGTGGCCGCGCTCGTCTGGGCACCCCTCGCGGCCGGCGTCGCGGTGCTGGTGAACGTGCCGATACGGGGCTTCGTGGAGAGACCCCGCCCCTTCGTGGACCACCAGGGGCTCGACGTCCTGGTCAGTGGCAAGACCGACTTCTCCTTCGTGAGCGACCACGCGACGCTCACCATGGCGATCGGCGTCGGGCTGTTCGTCGCGAACCGGAAGTTCGGGCTCGTCGGGATAGGGATCGCACTGCTCGAAGGCTTCTGCCGGGTCTACATGGGCGTGCACTACCCGACGGACGTCATCGGCGGCTTCGCCCTCGGCACCGCCGTCGCCCTGCTGCTGTCCCCGCTCGCCATGGCCCTGCTGACCCCGGTGATGAAGGCCGTGGAGCGCTCGCCGCGCGCCGGATGGCTGATCCGGGCGCGGAGCGCGGGGCGTGCGGGGCAGGAGGCGCTGATTTCGGAGGCGCGGGCGGAGCGGCCCGAGGAGCCGGACCTCGCGGCGTAGGCGCTCCCCTACAGGGTGTTCTCGGGGTGCTTCCCCTACGGGGCGCTCAGAGCGCCTGGGGGAAGGTGAAGAAGCGGTTCGGGTCGTACTGCTTCTTCAGGGCCGCGAGGCGGGTCGCCGCGTCGCCGTAGTACGCCTTGCGCCAGTTGGTGAGGCTCGCGTCCGTGTAGTTCTGGTAGGCGGCACCGGAGGAGTAGGGGGCCATCGCCGAGTGGGCGGAGGTCAGCCAGGATTGGACCGTGGTGCCGGAGGCCCCGGCGCCCCAGGAGGCGAAGTACTGGGCGAGCATCCGGGAACGCCGGTGCACGAAGGCCGTCGCGGTCGGCGAGACCCGGTTGACCGCACCGCCCAGCGCGGTGAGCGCGATGCTGCCGGCGCCGCCGCGGACCGAGGAGATCTGGTTCAGGAGTGTCTGGATGCCGGCCGCGGAGATGGACCGGTCGAAGAAGTCCGAGCGGGCCGCGAACGTATCGCGGCTGAGGGCACCCTGCGGGGAGCGGCCCGGCGTCGAGCCCGGCAGATGGCACTGGGCCTCGGTGGGGAAGGAGGAGCAGCCCGCGTACGCCTCCATCGACTCCTTGTACGTGTGCTTCTTGAGCGAGACGCTGCGCGCGGGGGCGCCGATCTTGGTGGCCAAGCGGTCCACGGCGTTCTGGAGTTCGCCGTACGTGCCGAGGGAGAAGGCGGCCACGGCGACGGTGGGGGTGCCGCTGCCGTTCTCCAGGTGGAGCGAGGACCAGATCTCGTCCGGCTGGCTGGGGCCCCACTCCTGCCAGGCCTTCACCACGGCGGCGGCCTTCGCCCAGGGCCAGGTCAGGTACGCCGACACGGCCTGCGGGGCGGCGTGCGTCTTGAAGCGGAGCTCGGTGACGACGCCGAAGTTGCCGTTGCCGGCGCCACGCAGGGCCCAGAAGAGGTCCTTGTTCTCGCTCGCGTTCGCCACGAGCTGCTTGCCGTCCGCGGTGATCAGCGTCGCCTGGGTGAGGCTGTCGCAGGTCAGGCCGTACGCCCGTGACACCACGCCGTGGCCGCCGCCGAGGGTCAGACCCGAGACGCCGACGGTCGGGCAGGAGCCGGCCGGGATCGTGACGCCCTTCGCGGCGAGCGCCCGGTAGACGTCGATCAGCTTGGAACCGGCGCCGACCACCGCCTCGTTCGCGGACGCCCGGATGGTGTTGAGCTTGGACACGTCCAGGATCAGCCGGCCGTTTCCGGAGGACCAGCCCGCATAGGAGTGGCCGCCGTTGCGGATCGACAGCGGGATGTTGTGGGCGCGGGCGTAGGCCATGGTCGTACGGATGTCGTCCGCGTGGGCGACGTACGCGACGGCGGTGGGCTTCAGGGAGTCGAAGCGGGTGTTGTACAGCTGGTGGGCCGCCGTCCAGCTGCGGTCGCCGGGGCGGACCAGGGCGCCGTCGAGGTCCTTGGCGAGGGCCGTCCAGTTGGCGGCGGCGTGGGCGGTTGTGCCGGTGCCCGTGCTGGTGGTGGCCGTGCGTATCGAGGTGCCGGCCGTCTCCGTGGCCGCCGCCCTGCCCCCGCCGCTCTTGCCGTTGCACCCGGCCGTGGCCGCCGCCGCGAGTGCGGCCGCGCCGCCACCGATGAACGTACGCCGTTGCATGTGCGCCTCCCGTTGCTTCCCGTGCGTGGGACGAGACGTGTGCCGGGTCCTGGGGGTTCCGCGGCGGACGGGCGCGGGACGGAACCGGGACGTGACCGTGATCCCGCGCGGATCTCGCCCCCATCCTGAACCTGGGGTGGGTCTTTTCGGCCGAGGCTGGGCGAGAGGTTGGTCACGCGGCTTACGGGGCGCTATGCGAGCGGGGTGTTCTCCATGTGGCCCTCGGCGTCGGTGCGGGCCAGGCTGCGGGCGCGGCGGGCCGGTCCTCGCCAGCCGCAGGTGCAGCGCGCCAGACAGAAGCGACCCTGCTCGATCGTTGTCGTCCGGTGTTCCTGGACGGGATGGGTCTCCTCCGGCTGCGCCACACCGACAACGTTACCCAAGGCAAGCAAATGAATCGCCGCCGCGTGACGGCCGTCCCTACCCGTCGTTAACCGGAACGACAGGAGGCCCGGGACGGACCGGCTGGGGGTCGGCGGACGATGGTGGCGCAGCAGCAGAGTCGGACGGGCACGGGCGTCGTCGCGGTCGCGATGGCGGGGCTCATGGTCTGCGTCGGCGGATGTTCCGCCGGCCGGGCCGGTGCCGAGGACGCGCGTGAGGGCGTCACCTCCGTCGAGGTACTGCACCGGGCCGCCGCCACCCTGGAGCGCGCCGGCAGCGCCAAGACGCGCACGTCGATGGAGATGGCCACCGGCGGGACCCGGGTCACCATCCGCGGCCAGGGTGTCTACGACTTCAAGAAGCAGCTGGGGCAGTTGAAGGTGCTGCTGCCGCAGGATCCCGCGGGCGCCGTCGAGCACCGGCCGATCACCGAACTCCTCGCCCCGGGCGCCCTGTTCATGAAGAACCGCGGCGCCGGTGTGCCCGCCGACAAATGGGTCCGCGTCGACACGGCCACCCTCTCCGACGGAAATCTCGTGACCGGCGGCGCCACCGACCCCTTCGCCGCGGCGGAGTTGTTGCGGGGCGCGCGGACGGTGACGTACATGGGGAGGACGGAGGTGGCCGGGACGCCGGTGCGGCACTATCGCGGGACCGCCGATCTGGACATCGCCGCGCGGAGCGCCTCGTGGGGGAACCGGAAGGCACTCGCGGCGGCGGCGAAAGGGTTCGCCACTGCCGAAGTCCCGTTCGACGCCTACCTCGACGACCAGGGGCGCGTCCGCAAGCTCCGGAACCGGTTCAGCTTCATCAACGGGCGGCAGAAGGGCACCGTCGCGGTCGCCTCGACGACCTTGCTGTACGACTTCGGGGTCCCCGCCCACGTACGGCTGCCGGAACCCGAGGACATCTTCGCGGGGAAGATCGCGGAGCCGTAGACGTCCGTCCGTCGGCGCGGCTGCCGGTGCGTGTACGAGGAGGAGTTGAGGGCTGGAAATGGCCCTTCCGTGCCATGCGCGGTGTGTAGGCCGCTCCCTACTCTAGGAAGTCGGTGACGGCAGGAAGAGGTGATGCACGTGGCTCCGGTCGGCGGTACGGCAGTTCAGGACCACGTGGCCCTCGCCGAGATCGAGCTGTGCGGCGACCTGATCATCGCGGCCTCGGCCGCTCACGAGGAGCGGCTCAGCCTGGAGAGCATCGACGAGGTACTGAAGGTGGCCGAAGAGCGCACCCGGGGGAGCGGCACGGGGGAGTAGGCCCGCTTCACGTGCGCACTTCGGTATCCCCCGTGTGCGTGTGTCATGTGCGCAGCAGGCGGCCGATCGCCTTCGTGGCCTCCTCGACCTTCGCGTCGATCTCCTCGCCGCCCTTGAGGGCCGCGTCCGCGACGCAGTGGCGCAGGTGTTCCTCGAGGAGCTGGAGTGCGAAGGACTGGAGGGCCTTCGTGGAGGCGGAGACCTGGGTGAGTATGTCGATGCAGTAGACGTCCTCGTCGACCATCCGCTGCAGACCGCGGATCTGGCCCTCGATGCGGCGCAGCCGCTTGAGGTGTTCGCCCTTCTGCTTGTGGTAGCCGTGGATGCCGCGGTCGTGGTCGGTGACGACGCCTCCGGCCTCGACGCCTCCGGTCTCGGCTCCCCCGCCCGCGACGTCCTCGCTCCCGGCTCCGTCGCTCCCGGCTTCCTCGGTCTCGGTGGGGGCCTGGATGTTCGAAATGTCCGGGACGTCCTGAGCCGATTCGGCCCTGTCGGAGGGCGCCGTCGCGCCGGCCTCGGTGGTCGTCATCGCGTCCTCCTGATGGTCCGGTATATATACCCCTGGCGGGTATATGGTAACGAACTTTGCTGGGTATAGGGCCCTTGCCGGATGCCGGGACCGGACCCTGTGCTGATCACTGTGCCTGATGGGCGACACTGGGGGACGGCCGGTTAGCCGTGGCCGGATGATGCGCCTAGCATCAGCCTGACCGAACAAAAGGACCCCGAGGACCTCAAGTGCGCTTTCGTCTGACCCCCAGGGAGACGAGCTTCTACGACATGTTCTCCGCCTCCGCGGACAACATCGTCACGGGCTCGAAACTCCTGATGGAACTGCTCGGGGCGGACGCCTCCGCTCGGGCCGAGATCGCAGAGCGCATGCGGGCCGCCGAACACGCCGGTGACGACGCCACTCACGCGATCTTCCACCAGCTGAACTCCTCCTTTATCACGCCGTTCGACCGCGAGGACATCTACAACCTGGCCTCCTCCCTCGACGACATCATGGACTTCATGGAGGAGGCCGTCGACCTGGTTGTGCTGTATCAGGTCGAGGAGCTCCCCAAGGGTGTGGAACAGCAGATCGAGGTACTGGCCCGGGCCGCCGAGCTGACGGCCGAGGCCATGCCGAACCTGCGGACGATGGACAACCTCACCGAGTACTGGATCGAGGTCAACCGGCTGGAGAACCAGGCCGACCAGATCCACCGCAAGCTGCTCGCCCATCTCTTCAACGGCAAGTACGACGCCATCGAGGTCCTGAAGCTCAAGCAGATCGTGGATGTGCTGGAGGAAGCGGCCGACGCGTTCGAACATGTGGCGAACACGGTGGAGACCATCGCCGTCAAGGAGTCCTGAACTTCGTGGACACCTTTGCGCTGGTCGTGACCATTCTGGTCGCGCTCGGATTCACGTACACGAACGGCTTCCACGACTCGGCGAACGCCATCGCCACGTCGGTGTCCACGCGGGCGCTGACCCCGCGGGCCGCGCTCGCCATGGCCGCGGTGATGAACCTCGCCGGTGCGTTTCTCGGGAGCGGGGTGGCGAACACCGTCAGCAAGGGGCTGATCGCGACGCCCGAGGGGTCGAAGGGGATGGGAATCCTCTTCGCCGCGCTCGTCGGGGCGATCGTCTGGAACCTGGTCACCTGGTACTTCGGGCTTCCGTCGTCCTCCTCGCACGCGTTGTTCGGGGGGCTGGTGGGGGCCGCGCTCGCGGGCGGTACGAAGGTGCTGTGGTCCGGGGTCGTGGACAAGGTCATCATTCCGATGTTCCTGTCGCCGGTCGTCGGTCTGATCGTCGGCTATCTGGTCATGTGCGCGATCATGTGGCTGTTCCGGCGGGCCAATCCGCACAAGGCCAAGCGGGGGTTCCGGATCGCGCAGACGGTGTCCGCGGCGGGGATGGCGCTCGGGCACGGTCTTCAGGACGCCCAGAAGACGATGGGTGTCGTGGTGATGGCGCTCGTCATCGGTGACGTCCAGAAGTCGGACGATCCGATCCCGGTGTGGGTGAAGATCGTCTGTGCGGTGATGCTGTCGCTGGGTACGTACGCCGGTGGGTGGCGCATCATGCGGACGCTCGGGCGCAAGATCATTGAGCTGGATCCGCCGCAGGGGTTCGCCGCGGAGACGACGGGGGCGTCGATCATGTTCGCCACGGCGTTTCTCTTCAAGGCGCCGATCTCGACGACGCATGTCATCACTTCGGCGATCATGGGTGTCGGGGCGACGAAGCGGGTGAACGCGGTTCGCTGGGGCGTCGCCAAGAACATCGTCATGGGGTGGTTCATCACGATGCCGGCGGCGGCGTTGGTGGCTGCCGCGAGCTTCTGGATCGTGGACCTGGCGTTCCTGTAGGCCGCGGCCGCACCAACGCCCCTCGCCCCCGCCGCCCCAACCCACCCCATCCCAGGGGCTCCGCCCCTCCAACCCCACCGGGGACTCCGCCCCGGGCCCCCGCGCGGGAGTCTGCCCCCGGACCCCTACGGGGCTCCGCCCCCGGATCCCCGCGGGGCTGCCGCCCCTGCACCCCATCGGGAGACGTCGTCCCCGGGCCTCCTACGGGGCTCTGCCCCCGGCCCCCCGCAGGGCGACGCCCCTGCACCCCATCGGGAGTTGCCGCCCCGGACCTCCTACGGGGCTGCCGCCCCCGGGGAGGTACTGTCCCTAGCCCCCCGTTGGGCTCCGCCCCCGAACCCCATCGGGGGCTGCCGCCCCAGCCCCCCCGCAGGACTCCGCATCGGCCTGGGCGGGCTCGCTCTCAAATGCCGGATGGGCCGGAGACGCGCGGAGCGCTCCTTCAGGGGCGCGGGGAACCGCGCGAGTAACCCCCACCGGCCGGCAGCCGAAGGTCTCTGGGTGGGTGGGGGATTCGGGGCGAAGCCCCGTTTCAGGGGGCGCGGGGAACTGCGCGACAAGCCCCCACCGGCCGGTAGTCGCAGGACCTGCGTGGCAAGTCCCTGTCGGTCCGTAGCCGGAAGGCTTGCGGCGGACTTGGTGTTCGTCGAAGACGAGCGGGCCCGCCCCCGGGAGCCAGGGGCGGGCCCTTCTCGTCCTCGCGGTGGCACCGCCATGCAGCACCGCGAGGGGTATGGGGGAAACGGCTCAGCCGAAGCGGCCGGAGATGTAGTCCTCCGTGGCCTGCACCGACGGGTTGGAGAAGATGCGCTCCGTGTCGTCGATCTCGATGAGTCGGCCCGGCTGGCCCACCGCGGCCAGGTTGAAGAACGCGGTGCGGTCGGAGACGCGCGCGGCCTGCTGCATGTTGTGCGTCACGATGACGATCGTGAAGCGCTCCTTCAGCTCGCCGATCAGGTCCTCGATGGCGAGGGTCGAGATCGGGTCCAGGGCCGAGCAGGGCTCGTCCATGAGGAGGACCTGCGGCTCCACCGCGATCGCCCGCGCGATGCACAGACGCTGCTGCTGACCACCCGACAGACCCGAACCGGGCTTGTTGAGGCGGTCCTTGACCTCGTTCCAGAGGTTCGCGCCCTTGAGGGACTTCTCGACGACGTCGTTCAGCTCGGACTTCTTGTACGAGCCGTTCAGACGCAGACCCGCCGCCACGTTCTCGAAGATCGACATGGTGGGGAAGGGGTTGGGGCGCTGGAAGACCATGCCGATCGTGCGGCGCACGGCGACGGGGTCGATGCCCTGGCCGTAGAGGTCCTCGTCGTCGAGGAGGACCTTGCCCTCGACCCGGCCGCCGGGGGTGACCTCGTGCATACGGTTCAGCGTGCGCAGGAACGTCGACTTGCCGCAGCCGGAGGGGCCGATGAACGCCGTCACCGAGCGCGGCTCGACCGTCATCGAGATGTCTTCGATCGCCTTGTGGGAGCCGTAGTAGGCGGTGAGACCGCTTACGTCGATTCGCTTGGCCATGTCAATCACTGCTTCTTTCGAGGGGGATGCTGCTGGTCGCTGATATGGCCGCGTCAGCGACCTGTCTTCGGTGCCTTCCAGCGGGCGATGCCGCGGGCCACCAGGTTGAGGATCATCACGAAGGCGATCAGGGCGAGTGCCGCCGCCCAGGCGCGGTCGTACGCCGCGTTCGAACCGGCGCTGTTCGCGTACTGCTGGTAGATGTACAGCGGCAGCGAGGCCTGCGCTCCGGAGAACGGGTTGGTGTTGATGAAGTTCGTGCCCCACACCAGCAGCAGCACCGGGGCGGTCTCGCCCGTGATGCGTGCGACGGCGAGCATGACGCCGGTCGTGATGCCACCGATCGAGGTGGGCAGGACCACCTTGAGGATCGTGCGCCACTTGGGCACGCCGAGCGCCAGGGAGGCTTCGCGCAGCTCGTTCGGTACGAGCTTGAGCATCTCCTCGGTGGAGCGGACCACGACGGGCATCATCAGGATGGCCAGGGCCAGCGAACCGGCGAAGCCGAAGGGCTGCAGGTCCAGGATGAGCATCAGGCTCAGGATGAACAGACCGGCGACGATCGAGGGGATGCCCGTCATCACGTCGACGAAGAAGGTGATGGCCGTGGAGAGCCTGCCGCGCCCGTACTCCACCAGGTAGACCGCGGTGAGTACACCGATCGGCGCCGCGATCAGGGTGGCGAGGCCGACCTGTTCCAGCGTGCCGACGATGGCGTGGTAGATGCCACCGCCGGGCTCGGAGTCCGCGACCACACCCATCGAGTGGGTCAGGAAGTAGACGTCGAAGACCTTCACACCGCGCTTGACGGTGGTCCAGATCAGGGAGGCCAGCGGGACGACGGCGATGAGGAAGCAGACCCAGACGAGGCTGGTCGCGATGCGGTCCTTGGCCTGGCGGCGGCCCTCGACGCGCGCGGCGATGCCGTACGTACCGAGGACGAAGAGGATTCCGGCGATCAGGCCCCACTGGACCTTGCTGTCGAGACCGCCGACAAGGCCGATGAGCACGGCGACCACGACGGCGCCGGCGGCGATCGCCCACGGGGACCACTTGGGCAGGGTCGCGCCGCGCAGGGTGCTGGGACGCTTGTCCGCGACGGGTGCTGAGTGGCTCATGCGTTGGCCCCCGAGTACTCCGCGCGACGGGCGATGATGACCCGGGCCGCGCCGTTGACCAGCAGGGTGATGACGAAGAGGACCAGACCGGACGCGATCAGCGCGTCACGGCCGTCCGCGGTCGCCTCGCCGAACTTGCTGGCGATGTTCTGTGCGAAGGTGCCGCCACCCGGGTCGAGCAGGCTGGCGTTGATGTCGAAGGTCGGTGAGAGGACCGTGGCGACGGCCATTGTCTCACCGAGCGCGCGGCCGAGACCCAGCATCGACGCGGAGATGACGCCGGAGCGGCCGAAGGGCAGCACCGACATGCGGATGACCTCCCAGCGCGTGGCGCCGAGGGCCAGCGCGGCCTCCTCGTGCATCTGCGGGACCTGGCGGAAGACCTCGCGGCTCACGTTGGTGATGATCGGCAGGATCATGATCGCGAGCAGGATGCTGACGGTGAGCATCGAGCGGGGCGCGCCGCCCTGCCAGCTGAAGATGCCGGTCCAGCCGAGGTACTTGTCCAGCCAGCCGAAGAGGCCGTTCATGTGCGGCACCAGGACGAGGGCGCCCCACAGGCCGTAGACGATGGACGGCACGGCGGCGAGCAGGTCGATCACGTAGGCGACCGGGCCGCTCAGCCTGCGCGGTGCGTAGTGCGTGATGAACAGCGCGATGGCGACCGCGACGGGGACCGCCAGGGCCATGGCGATGATCGAGGAGACCACCGTGCCGAAGGCCAGGACGGCGATGCCGAAGACCGGCGGGATGGTGTTGGTGTTCCACTCGAAGGTGGTGAGGAAGTTGCCGTGGTCCTTGCTGATCGCGAGCGAGGCGCGATAGGTGAGGAAGACCGCGATGGCGGCCATGATCACCAGCAGGAAGATGCCCGACCCGCGGGAGAGACCGAGGAAGATCCGGTCACCGGGTCGGGTGGCGCCGCGGCTCGCGCGCTTCTGCACGGCCACGGAAGGCTGGGGGGTGGGGGGAGGCGCTTCGTCTGTGTTCTGTGTCGATATGTCCATCGGGATCTCCGGTCTGCAGAGCCGTACTTGGTGTGCGGCTCCTGGCGGCGGTGCACCGGACGGTGCGGCCCGGCCCCGGTTCGGGGCCGGGCCGCACACTTAGGTCAGCTCAGGCCCGCGATGGTGGTGCGGACCTTGGCGATGATGTCGGCCGGGATCGGCGCGTAGTCGATGGAGGAGAGGACCTTCTGGCCGTCCTCGCTCGCAATGTAGGTCAGGAACGACTTCGTGGCGGCCAGCGTGTCCGACTTGTTGCCCTTGTCGCAGACGATCTCGTACGTGACCAGGGTGATCGGGTAGGCGCCCTCGGCCTTGGTCGCGCGGTTCAGCGAGAGGGAGAGGTCCTTGCCCGTGCCGACGACCTTGGCGTCCGCGATGGCCTTGGTGGCGTTGTCGACGGTGGCGTCGACCGGGGCGCTGGCGCCCGTGTCGATGCTGGCCGCCTTGATGCCGTCCTTGGCGAACGACAGCTCCATGTAACCGATGGCGCCGGAGGTCTGCTTCACCTGCTGGGCGACACCGGAGGACTGCGGAGCGGACTGGCCGCCCTTGGCCTGCCAGGCCTTGCCGCCGGAGTACTTCCAGTCGGAGGGAGCCGCGGCGATCAGGTACTTGGTGAAGTTGTCCGTGGTGCCGGACTCGTCCGAGCGGTGGAACGCCTGGATCTTGAGGTCGGGCAGGTGGACGCCCGGGTTCAGCTTCGCGATCGCCGCGTCGTTCCACTTGCTGATCTTGCTGTCGAAGATCTTGGCGATCGTCGAGGCGTTCAGGACCAGCTTGTCGACGCCCGGGACGTTGAAGCCGACCGCGATCGGGCCGCCGACCATCGGGAGGTCGATGCCCTGGCCGCCGCCGGTGCAGATCTTCTTGGAGGCGGTGACCTCTTCGGGCTTCAGCGCGGAGTCCGAGCCGGCGAAGGCGACCTGGCCCTGGGTGAACGCGGTGACACCGGCGCCGGAGCCGCCGCCCTTGTAGTTGATCTGCACGCCGGAGCAGGCGGCGCTGAACTCCTTGACCCAGGCGTCGATCGCGTTCTTCTGCGCGGACGAGCCGTCGGCGAGCAGCTGACCCTTGGCGTTGTCGCACTTGATCGAGCTGGCGGAGCCGGTGGTCGAGCCGCCCGTGGCGCTGCTCTTGGTGCCGGTGTCGTCGGAGCCGCACGCCGTGAGGGCCAGGGCGCCGGAGACGGCGACTGCACCGAGCGAAAGGGCGCGAAGCCGGTTCTTGCGCTGAAGCTTCACTGTTGGGGTGTTCCTTCCAGGAGCCGCCGTCTGGTTGGCGGCGTGCGAGGTCTGTGTGATGCGGAGGCCACACGCAGGAGGCGTTCCGCACCGGGTAAGGCCGAAATTAGGCAGATCAGGTGAAGGCGTCGATGGCCGTAAGTGAACGGAGGGTGAACCCCTGTGGGCGGTGCGGTGAGGTCACGGAACGCTTACGTCGAGGACACGGTGGGATCCCGATCGAGCTAACCGCATGTGACCGCGTGTGTACGTATATGACCGGGCGGTTTGGCTAGGTCAGGTGAAGCACGCTCAGCAGGGCGTCAACCAGATCGGCGTCCCTGGGCTGGGTCAGACGGTCGCGGGCCGCGGCGGGGGAGAGCCACAGGACGCGGTCGACCTCGTCGTTCGGCGCGAAGCGGCCGTCCGTCGCCTCGGCCGCCCAGTAGCGGACCTCCTTGGGGCGGCCGGCGACGGGATAACGGACGGTGGGCAGGGCGGCGCCGGGCGCGGCGGTGTACCCCGTCTCCTCCTGGACCTCCCGCAGCGCCCCCGCGAGCGGTTCCTCGCCGCGCTTGAGCTTGCCCTTGGGATGCGACCAGTCGTCGTACTTCGGCCGGTGGACGAGACATATCTCCAGCTCACCGCCGAGAGGCGAGCGGCGCCACAGGACGCAGCCCGCCGCCCGTACGGCCTTGAAGGTGTCCTCGGTCATCTGGCCTCCCTCACGGGGTGCGCACGGTTTCCTTCTGCCAGTTCTGCTGGAACGCGAACCGTGCCGCCTCCACCTCGTGCCGCTGGTCGGCGTGGAGCACGCCGAGCGCGTACGCGGTGGCCGGGGCGATGCGCGGGGTGCGGGCCGCCGACGCGGCGGCCGCGGCCGCCTCCGCCGCGTCCCGGTGCCGGTTGAGGGCCTGACCCGCACGGAGCAGTCGTACGTCGATGGGGGCGTCCTCCCCGTAGAGGACCTCGCACGCGTAGCGATGCAGGCGCAGCAGCAGCCGGACCTGGTGCCAGGGCGCGTCCTGGGGATGGGGCGCGGTGTCCGCGGAGAGGCCGTGCACGAGGGCCTCGGCGTTGTACGGGTGGCCCGCGGTGACCAGCGGCAGCGCGGTGACCGCGTCGGTCAGCCGGTCCGTCGCGGCGGCGGCCAGTGGGCGCAGGTCGGCCGTGGCGGCCGCCGGGGTGAGCGGCACCTCGCTGGCGAGCACGGCGACGCTGTCCGCGACGGCGTGGAAGCGGGAGGAGCCGAGCGCCTGGAGCGCGGCCGAGTGGGCCCGGGTGCGGGCCAGCGTCAGCTGGCGGTCGAGCAGCGCGCCCGCCTTCGCGGCGCCGACGGTCAGACTGCCTTTGGACGGCGCCCCGGTGTTCTGCGCGGCCTGTGCCGGGAAGCCGGCCGCGCCCGAGAGCCGGTTCAGCGCGCCGAGCAGCCGTTCCAGGCGGGCCGCGTAGGCGTGCTCACGGGCCAGGGTGCCCGAGAGCCATGCCAGTTCGGGCCGCATGCCCTCCGACCACTCCGCGTCGAGCAGCGGCCGGAAGGTGTGCAGGGTGCCGCTGATGCGGCGGGCCGAGCGGCGCAGGGCGCGCGCCGCGTCGACCGATTCCCCCGAGCCGTTCTCCCCCGCCCGCGACACGTCTCGTGAAACGTCTCGCGACTCGGCACGCGACTCGACGCGCGACTCCGCTCTCGGCTTCGCCCGGGCGGAGGTACCCGCGTCGGTGCCGTTCTCCCGGTGCTGTCGCAGGGAGCGGAGGAACTCCGTGGCCTGGGCCCTCAGGTAGCCCGCGAGGGCTTCTCCTGACATGGGCCCGGCAGGGGAGTCGGTGGGGGGTTCAAGGTGTTGCTGTGCCACGCCGGCGCCTCCGGGCGTCTATGAGCATCTCCTGGACGTTCCGCAGGGGCTGGCCATCCGCGTCGGTCGAGTGCCGGGTCCACTCGCCGTCCGGGCCCAGGTGCCAGGAGGCGGTGGTGTCGGACATCCCGGTCTCGAACAGCCGGTTGAGGGCTGCCCGGTGAGCCGGGTCGGTGATCCTGACCAGGGCCTCGATCCGCCGGTCCAGGTTGCGGTGCATCATGTCCGCGCTGCCGATCCAGACCTCCGGCTCGCCGCCGTTGCCGAAGGCGAAGACGCGGGAGTGTTCGAGGAAGCGGCCGAGCACGGACCGTACGCGTATGTTTTCGGACAGGCCCGTGACGCCCGGCCGGACCGCGCAGATGCCACGCACCCACACGTCGACGGGCACTCCGGCCTGGGACGCGCGGTACAGCGCGTCGATGATCGCCTCGTCCACCATCGAGTTGCACTTGATGCGGACGTAGGCGGGGCGTCCGGCGGTGTGGTGCTGGACTTCCTTGTTGATCCGCGCGATCAGACCGTCGCGCAGGGACTTGGGGGCGACGAGCAGGCGGCGGTAGGTCTCGCGGCGCGAGTAGCCGGAGAGCCGGTTGAAGAGGTCCGACAGGTCCGCGCCGACCTGCGGGTCGGCGGTGAGCAGGCCGAGGTCCTCGTACAGCCGGGCGGTCTTCGGGTGGTAGTTGCCGGTGCCGACGTGGGAGTAGCGCCGGAGCGTTTCGCCCTCCTGCCGGACGACCAGCGACAGCTTGCAGTGGGTCTTCAGCCCGACCAGTCCGTACACGACATGGCAGCCCGACTCCTCAAGCTTCCGCGCCCACTTGATGTTGGCCTGTTCGTCGAAGCGCGCCTTGATCTCGACGAGGACGAGGACCTGCTTGCCGGACTCGGCGGCGTCTATCAGCGCGTCGACGATCGGCGAGTCGCCCGAGGTCCGGTACAGCGTCTGCTTGATGGCCAGCACGTCCGGGTCGGCCGCCGCCTGCTCCAGGAAGGCCTGCACTGAGGTGGAGAAGGAGTCGTACGGGTGGTGCAGCAGGACGTCGCGCTCGCGCAGGGCGGCGAAGATGTCGGGCGCGGACGCCGACTCGACCTCGGCCAGGTCGCGGTGCGTTCCCGCGATGAACTTCGGGTACTTCAGCTCGGGCCGGTCGAGGGCGCCGATGCCGAAGAGGCCGGTGAGGTCCAGGGGACCCGGCAGCGGGTACACCTCCGCCTCGGAGATCTTCAGTTCCCGTACGAGGAGATCGAGGACGTACCGGTCGATGGACTCCTCGACCTCCAGGCGCACCGGCGGCCCGAAGCGGCGCCGCATGAGTTCCTTCTCCAGCGCCTGGAGCAGGTTCTCGGCGTCGTCCTCCTCGACCTCCAGGTCCTCGTTCCTGGTCAGCCGGAAGGTGTGGTGCTCCAGGACCTCCATGCCCGGGAAGAGCTCCTCCAGGTGTGCCGCGATCACGTCCTCGATGGGGACGTAGCGGTTGGGGGAGGCCTCCAGGAAGCGGGAGAGCAGCGGCGGGACCTTGACGCGCGCGAAGTGCCGGTGGCCGCTGACCGGGTTCCGTACGACGACCGCGAGGTTCAGGGACAGACCCGAGATGTACGGGAAGGGGTGCGCGGGGTCGACCGCCAGCGGGGTCAGGACCGGGAAGATCTGGTGCCGGAAGAGGGTGAAGAGGCGGGCCTGCTCCTTCTCCGTCAGTTCGCTCCAGCGGACCAGGTGGATGCCCTCCTCCGCGAGCGCGGGGGCGACGTCCTCCTGGTAGCAGGCCGCGTGTCGGGCCATGAGCTCGCGCGAGCGGGCCCAGATCATCTCCAGGACCTCGCGGGGCTGCAGGCCGGAGGCGGACTTGGTGGCCACGCCGGTCGCGATGCGGCGCTTCAGTCCGGCCACCCGGACCATGAAGAACTCGTCCAGGTTGCTGGCGAAGATCGCCAGGAAGTTCGCCCTTTCGAGCAGGGGCGTGCTCGGGTCCTCGGCGAGCTCCAGCACCCGCTCGTTGAACGCAAGCCAGCTGCGCTCGCGGTCGAGGAACCGGCCCTGCGGCAACATGATGCCGTCCTGCACCAGGTCCTCGTAGGCGTCGAGGTCGGCGTCGATGTCGGGCTCGAGGTCGGAGACGTTCGCCGCCACGGTGTGCGGACGGTGCGCGGCGATGGAGCCGACGGAGGGCTGCGGGTGCTGCACCGGTGCCTGGGCGCTGGGCTGGTTCATGGACCCATTCTTCCGCGCCGGGAGCGAGACCGGCGCGTCGGAGAGCGCGAGCGGCAGCGGGGTGAGGCGGATGTTCCCGTTCCGCGTCCCCGGTACCGCCTTGCTCCCCGTCGTCGGAGAGGTCTCGTGCTCCGGTGGAGGCGACGGCTCTGGCACGGCGGGCTTCATTGGCTGAGCGTCGCAAGCCCGTCTGAATCGATGGTTACGGCGACATGACGTGCGGGATATCGGGGAGCGGCTCCCGGACGTCTACATGCCGGGGAGCCGCGTACGCCCCGCCCCCCGTGGGGGGCGTACGCGGCCCCGGCATGGGGGGAGCTATGCGGTGCGGCGGCGCAGCAGCCGGAAGGTGGCGGCGGTGGCCGCGGCGGTCACGGTGAGGACGATGCCGGTTTCCACCAGCTGGAGGGGCCAGAAGTGGGAGGCGGGGTGGTAGACGGAGTAGTACCCGGTGATCCCGTGGTCGGCCAGGCACTGTGTGGCCTTCGTGCCTGTGCCGTTGCAGTGTCCGTACTCGGGGTTCGCCACGCGTTGTCCGTGGACGATCACCCCGTTGGCCAGCTGCCAGGCGGTGTCGGGCGGGGTGAACAGGGCGGTGCCGGTACGGGTGACCGAGGGCCACAGGTCCGTGCGGCAGCTCTGCACGAGCTGGTGGAGCACGAGCATCACAGCGAAGGAGACACCGAGCGCGGGCAGTGAGCGGCGCAGCACCAGTCCGGCGAGCGCGCCGACGGCCAGCGCGCACAGGCCGTACGCCACCATCGTGGGGCCGCGGGCGACGAAGACGTTGGCGGAGGCCCAGCTGCTGTCCGTCCGGTCCGGGTTGATCCACCAGGCGTGCCGGAACACCGGCACCAGCACCGCACCGCCGACGGTGATCAGCAGCGCGGGCAGGGCGAGCTTGGCGACCAGCCAGCGCACGGGGGTCACCGACTGGGTCCAGACGAGCTGCGCGGTGCCCGTCTCCAGCTCGCGGGCGACCAGGGCGGCGCCCGCCCAGGCCGCGACGGCGAGGAAGGAGTAGCACAGGAAGAGGGCGGCCAGGCCGATGGTGTCGTCGTAGTCGAGCGTGGCCGTGATGGTGCAGGTGCCGTGGTGTGAGCAGTAGGCCAGCTCGGCGCGGGCGGCGTCCTCCTTGACCTCGACCGCCCACAGCAGGAGCCCGGTGACGGCGGCCACGAACGCGCCCCAGCCGAGCAGCGCCGCGCGGTGCAGGCGGAGGACGGTCCATGGCAGGCCGTTGACGGCGGCGCTCACCGGCGGGCCTCCTTCGGGGCGGTACCGGTGAGGCGCTTCAACAGCCGGAAGGTGACGAGGAGAACCAGTGCGGTGAGGACGAGCACCAGGCCGGTCGCCATCAGCTGGAGGGGCCAGTAGTGGGATTCGGGGTGCGAGTCGGTGTAGAAGCTGACGGCGTCGAGGCGGTGGTACAGGGCGCTGCACTCCGTGCTGTGGCTGCTGCCGCACTGCGGGTCGGGCAGCCGGGCGCCGGTCGAGGTGAGGAGACCGGCGTGGACGGTGATCCCGAGGCTGGTGGGGCCGTCGTGGGTCAGGCTGGTGACCGTCCGCACCGTCGGCCACAGGTACGGCAGGACCAGCGCGATGGCCGACCGGACGCCGACCGTCCACACCACCGACACGACGAGTGCGTTCAGGGAACCGCGCAGCCTGATGCCGGCGAGCGCGCCGACGGCCAGGCCGGACAGGGCGAGGGCGACGGTGGTCGGGCCGTTGGCGTGGAAGACGAAGACGTCGGTCCAGCCCTTGGCGGTGTCGATCCGGTCCTGGCTCCGCACCCACATCCGCCGGTGCAGCACCACCAGCACGCTGGTCCCGACGGTGACGAGCGCGGCCGGCACGGCCAGTTTCACCGCCAGCCAGCGGACCGGGGAGACCGACTGGGTCCACACGAGCTGCGCGGTGCCGCTCTCCATCTCGCGGCCGATCAGCGAGGCGCCCGCCCAGGCCGCGACCAGGAACGGCAGGAAGGTCAGCGCGAGGGAGGCGTACAGGGAGTACGACTTGTACCTGAGGATCGCGTCCTGGTCGTAGGCGCAGGTGGCCGTCGTGCAGCGGTCGTACTCCCGCCACGCCGCGGCGGCCGCGTCCGTCCCCGGGCCGTACAGCCACAGCAACAGGGCCGCGAGCGCGACGAACAGACCGGCCCAGATGTAGAGCGCCGGACGATGCAGCAGCAGCATCGTGCGCACCAGGCCGCGTGTGGCGGACGGGCGGCGCGTGGGCGTCGCCGTGGTGCCGGGGGCGGTCAGCGTGGTCATGCGGCGGACTCCTGGGCGGCGGTGCGGGCGGAGGCGAGGATCAGCGCGGGGGCCTCGGGGTTACGCAGGTGCGCGAGGACCAGTTCCTCCAGGGAGGGCGTGGTGGTGCGAGCGTCGAGTCCGCCGGAGAACGGGCCCTGCGGGCGGATCAGGGCGGTCAACTGACGCCCTGTGGTGCGGGATTCGACCACGGTGTGCGGAGCGAGGTCACGGACCGGCCCGGTGGTCAGGGTGTGCGCGGCCAGCAGGTCGTCCAGGTCGCCGGCCAGTCGCACCTGGCCGCCGCCTATCAGCAACAGGTAGTCGCAGGAGCCCTCCAGCTCGGCGACGACGTGCGAGGACATCACGACCGTCGTGCCGTACTGGGCGGCCTCGGCCATCAGCGTGCCCATCAGCTCGTGGCGGGCGAGCGGGTCGAGGTCGGCCATGGGCTCGTCCAGGAGCAGGAGTTCAGGGCGCTTGCCGAGCGCGAGGGCGAGCGCCACGCGGGTGCGCTGGCCGCCGGAGAGCGTACGTACCTTGGCCTTCGGGTCCAGCCCGCCGACCTCGTACGTGATCCGCTCGGCGACCGAGGCGTCCCAGCGGGCGGGGTTGAGCTCGTGGCCCAGGCGCAGCGTCTGGGCCACCGTGAGCTGCGGATACAGCGGCTTGTCCTGGGCGACGTACGCGATGCGTTCGCGGGCGGCGGCCGGGTGGCTGCCGAGCACGGTCAGGGAGCCCTCGGTGGGGGCGAGCAGTCCGGCGGCGTGGGCCAGCAGGGTCGACTTGCCCGCGCCGTTGGGTCCGACGACGGCGCAGACGCGACCCGCGGGGAGCCGGAAGGAGCACTCGTGCAGTGCCCAGCCCCCTCGCCGCCCGAACCGCTTGCCGAGGCCGGCCGCCTCCATGGCGGTGTCGCTCATTCCTTGTCTCCCTTGCTGAACTGTTCCAGTACGGCGGTGAAGAGCGCCGCCACGTCGTCGTGATCGAGCCCGGCCTCGCGGGCCCTGGCCGCCCAGTCGTCGAGCTCCGCGCGCAGGGGCGAGTCGGCGGGGGCGGCGCCCAGCGAGCGCTTCACGAAGGTGCCGAGGCCGCGTCTGGCCTCGACCAGGCCCTCGCGCTCCAGCTCGCGGTAGGCCTTCAGGACGGTGTTCGGATTGATCGCCGTGGCCTCCACGACCTCGCGGGCCGTGGGGAGCTTGTCGCCCGGTTCCAGCAGGCCCAGACGCAGGGCCTGTTTGGTCTGCTGGACGATCTGGACGTAGGTGGCGACACCGCTGCGCCGGTCGATGCGGTACTCGACCACTCGGACAACCACCCTTTCACTAATTGAGTAGTGAAAGGGTGGTGCATGGGAGTGTCCGGAGTCAAGCCCGAACATCGCGGAGGCGAGCCGGGACGTCGCGGAGGGGAGCCGGGACGTCCCGGAGGGGAGCCGGGAAGTCGCTGAGGCGGGCCCGGAAAATTCGATGCCGGATGCGTGAACCGATCGGCGGGGCTCGTCCGATGAGGGGATGTGAGGGAAACGAGAAGCGACGGGGAGCTGCTGCGGGCCATCGCGGCGGACACGGACCGTCGCGCCTTCGAGGAGCTGTACCGGCGGTATGCGCCGTGGCTGACCGCGCGGCTGCGCGGCCGGTGCGCCGATACCGGGGTCGTCGACGACGTCGTGCAGGAGACCTTCCTCGCCATCTGGCGCGGCACCGCGAGTTACCGGGAGGAGGGCGACGCGGCGGGCTGGCTGTGGCGCATCGGCTCGCGGCGGCTGATCGACACACTGCGTGGCGACGGCGCGCGCGGCCGGTTGCGCCAGACGCTGGCCCGCTTCCGCCACCGGCACGAGGCCTCCGCCGAGGAGCGCGTCCTCGCCGGGGTCGAACACGGCGACCTCGCGGGCGCGTTGATACGGCTCTCGCCCGAGCTGCGCGCGGTCCTCCAGGCCACGGTGATCGACGGACTCACGACCCGGGAAGCGGCCGTCCTGCTCGGCATTCCACCCGGCACGGTCAAGACGCGGGCCCTGCGGGCGCGCAAGCAGCTGCGGGAGGAGCTGGCATGAGCGGCGGAGATGACGAGGCCATCGGCGGAGACCGCCGGGACATGGATGGGGGTGGAGAGAACATGCGCGGGTTGGACGAGGACGCGGCCACCTTCGGCACGTCCGGTACGGGCGGTGCATCCGGTACGGGTGGCACGGGCGGTGGCGGGTTGGACCCGGCCGCCGGTCGGGGCGCGTCCGGTGCGTGTGACGCCGATCGGCCCGCGCCCGGCGCCGGCGGCTCCCCGGACGGGCGTTGGCACGCGGACGCCGAGGACCTCCGGGCCTATGCGCGGGGCGAGTTGGCGCCGCCCCGGCTCTGGTCCGTCGACACCCACCTCGTGGCATGCGCGCCCTGCCGGGAGGCGCTCGCCACCGTGAGCGATCCGGTCGTCCTGGACGCCGGATGGGAGCGGCTCGACGCCGAGCTGGACGCGCCACGACCACGGCTGCTCGAGTCGCTGCTGGTGCGGATCGGCGTCGCCGACCACACGGCACGGCTGCTGGCGGCCACGCCCGTGCTGCGCCGCTCCTGGCTGGCCGCGGTCGCCCTCGTGCTCCTCATGACGGTGGTGGCGACCGACGCCGGACGGGTCGCGCCCTCGCCCACGCTGTTCCTCGCCCTCGCTCCTCTGCTCCCGCTCGCCGGCGTCGCGCTGTCCTACGGACCGGTGCTCGACCCGACGTACGAGATGGCCGTGGTGTCACCCCTCCACGGATTCCGGCTGCTGATGATCCGCACGGTGGCCGTGCTCACCACCGGCCTCGTTCTGAACGGCCTCGCGACCCTCGCACTCCCCGCCTACGGGCTGCGCGCGCTGGCCTGGCTGCTGCCCGCCCTCGCCCTCACCGGGACGGGGCTCGCGCTGACCGCCCGCTGGGGGCCGGTCCTTCCGCCCTGCCTGGTCGGCGGAGCGTGGGTCACGCTGCTGATGGTGGCCCACGCGAAGGCCGACGGCGGCACCCTCGCGCCGTTCACGGCACTCGGCCAGGGCGTCGCCGGCGCGGTCGCGGTACTGGCCGCCGGGCTGCTCTATCTCGTGCGGGACCGGTTCGACTTCTCCCCCGCGCACACCCTCTTCGCCGACCACTCCGATTTCTCCGACAGGAGCGCCGCATGACCCCCACCGTCTCCGCCTCCGGGCTCACCCTCCGGTACGGCGGGACCGTCGCCCTCGACGACGTCTCCCTGCGCCTGAGCGAGGGCGTCACCGGGCTGCTCGGGCCCAACGGCGCCGGGAAGACCACCCTGTTGCGGGTGCTCGCCACCGCCGTGCCCGCCGACCGGGGAGCCTTCACGGTGCTCGGGCACGACCCCGGCACGTCCTCGGGCCGCCTGGACGTGCGGCGCGCGCTGGGCTATCTGCCGCAGACCCCGGCGTTCCACCCGGACTTCTCGGCCTTCGAGTTCGTCGACTACGTGGCGATCCTGAAGGAGCTGACGGACCGCTCCGCCCGGCACCGGGAGGTGCGGCGCGTGCTGGAGACCGTGGACCTGTCCGACGTACGGGGCAAGCGCATCAAGAGGCTGTCGGGCGGTATGCGCCAGCGGGTCGGGCTGGCCGCCGCGCTGGTCGGCGACCCCGGCTTCCTCGTCCTGGACGAGCCGACCGTCGGCCTGGACCCCGAACAGCGCATGCGGTTCAGGGAAATGATCGCCGAGGCGGGCATGGGACGCACGGTCCTGCTCTCCACTCACCAGACCGAGGACGTCGCGATGCTCTGCCACCGCGTGATCGTCATGGTCCGCGGCGGCATCCGCTTCGAGGGCACCCCGGCCGAGCTGACCGCGCGGGCGGCGGGGCGGGTGTGGAGCAGTACGGCCCGCGACCCCGGCGCGAGAGCCGGCTGGCGTACGGGCACGGGCTCCTTCCGCAATGTCGGCGACCCGCCCAAGGGCGCCGATCTCCTCGAACCGACGCTGGAGGACGGCTACTTGCTCACTCTCGACGGCGAGCCGGCGGAGGTGGCGGCGTGAGCGAGCTGGTGACCCGCACGGTCGTGGAGGAGGCGGCCCCCACGGGGGTGGAGCCGCCCGCCCGGGACCTGCACCCGAACAGGACGAGGGCCGTCATCGCCCTCGCCCGCTTCGAGGCACGCGAACTGCTGATGCAGATCCCGGTACTCGTCTTCCTCCTCCTGTACGTCGCCTACACCGGCTGGGGGATGTTCAACGGCCGGGAGGGCATGGACGACTATCCCGTCCTCCAGGATGTCGACCGCTCCACCCAGGGCGCCCCCCTGCTCCTCGCCCTCGTGCTGTTCGTCAGCATCAACCGCGCCGTGCTCCGCTCCCGCCGGCACGGCACCGACCAGCACTTCGAGGTGCTGGTCATGGAGCCGTGGCGGCGCTCGCTGGCCCACGCCCTGTCGGCCGTGCCGTTCGCGGTCCTCACCGCGCTGGTCGTGGGGTTCGAGTTCATCTGGGCGGCCCTGAAGCCCGGCGCGGTCGGCCACGGCTCGGTCGCCGAACTGCTCGTGGGCCCGCTGTCGATACTCCTCGCCGGTGTCCTCGGCGTCCTGGTCGCACGGTCGATCCCCTTCGCGTTCGTCGTCCCGCCCTTCATCATCGGTATGTACGTCATCACGACCCTCGTGTCCGCGAGCACACAGGGCACGCACTGGGTGCGATGGCTGGCACCGGTGGTCACCGAGGAAGGCGCCCACCCGTTGCCCTCCGACCTGCTGGGCCGCCCGGCCGCCTGGCACGTGCTGTATCTGGTGGGGCTCATCGTGCTGCTGCTGTGCCTCGCACTGCTGATCAACGGCGGTCGTACGCCCAGGATCAAGGCGATCACGGTCCTCGCCCTCGCTGCGATGGCCCAGGGCATCGCGGGGCAGGCCCCGGGTGACTCGGCCGCGCTGATCGCGGCCCGCGCGAAGGTGTCCGCCACCTCGGAGAAGGTGCAGACCTGCGTCGCGCACGAAAGGTCGACGTACTGCGCCTACCCCGAGTGGACCGGCCAGACCGCCGACTGGGCCGAGGTGGTCCAGCGCGTTCAGTCCCTCGCGGGCGGCCCGGCCGCGGCCGAGCGGCTGACCGTACGGCAGCGGGTGAACGCCGGCTACGGCCTGGAGAGCGACTCCGCGCTCGACCCGGCCAAAGCGCCAGGGGTGGTGACTGTCACTACACGCTGGGGCGGCAACCGGATCCCGGAGTTCGCTGTGGGGGTGGCCTCGGTTCTGGTGACGGGGGACGAGACGTCCAGCGGCGAAGTGTGCGACGCCCGCGCGGTGATCATCATGTGGCTGGCGTTGGGCTCGGAGTCCCACCCGCTGACCGTGTTGCGCCATCTTCGTATCGACGACTCCATCGACGGCGGAGGGGTCGCCCTCGCGCCCACGAACCCGGTCTCCATGAACGCCGCACAGACAGAGGTGATCAAGGAGTTGCTGCGCAAGCCCCGCTACAGCGTCATCCCCAAGGTGAAGGCCCACTGGGCGGAGCTCACATCCCCCAAGGCGACGACGGCCCAGGTGGCTGAGCTGCTGGGAGTCCGGGCGCCGACCGGCCCGGGCGCGCTGAACGTCAAGACATGCGAGGAGTGACCGTGCTCGACGACGCAGTTACGGCCGGAAGCGCGGAGAGTGCCGGAGGCACCGGGGGTGCGGAGAACGCCGGAAAGGCGGGAACGGTGGGAACGGTGGGAAGTGGGGTGACCGCGGGCGGCATTCCGTCCCCGGGGCGGCCGTTCACCGTGGCCCGCGCCCTTCTCCGTCCCCTCTGGCGCACCCTCCCCCGGAGGGCGCTGGTGACCGGTGCCGTACTGGGGCTGCTGCTCGCCGGGATGCCGCGGCTGTTCTCCCTCCGGCTCGACACGGGGGCCGGCCTCAACCTTCTGCGGGCCGCCGCGCTCACCTTCGCTCTGGGTCTGGCCTTCCTGCTGGACGATCCGGCCCGGCACATCACCGCGGCGGTGCCGACCCGGCGTCCCGTGCGGGTCGGCCTGCGGGTGGCGCTCGTCGCCCCGTCGGCCGTGTTCTGGTGGACGGCCGCGCTGTTTCTCATACCGGAGCAGGCCCGGCCGCCGGTGGGCGCCGTGACCTTGGAGGCCGCCGCCACGGCGTTGCTCGCGACGGCGGCCGCGGCGGTCATGGTGCGGTTCACCAACCGGGCCGAGCCGGGAGGCGCGGTGTGCGTCGGACTACTGGCCATGGCGGTGCTGGCACCCCTGCTGCTCCCCCACCGGTGGACGCTCTTCCCCGCTCCGTCCGACCCGCGCTGGGACGGAGCACACCAGGCATGGGCGGTGGTCCTGGTCACGGCGGCGCTGGCCGGGGCGTGGTCCAGCGTGGAACCCCTGAGGACGTGGCGGCCCGCCGTCTTCGCTCACCGGTGACCTGAAGACGCGGGCGCGGACAGGCAGGGACACCGGACCGACAAGGACAGCGGACCGACGGTCAGGACTCGCTTCGGTACATCAGGTCCGTCTCGTGCGTGCGGAAGCCGAGCCGCTCGTACACGGTCACGGCCGCCTTGTTGTCGGCGTCGACGTAGAGCATGGCGGTCGGCAGACCCTGCCGGGCGAGGTGGCGGAGCCCGATCGTGGTGAGGGCCTTGCCGAGGCCGCCGCCCTGGGCGCCGGGTCGGACTCCGAGGACGTACACCTCACCGAGGCCCTCCTCGGCGTGGACCTTCGTCCAGTGGAAGCCGACGAGTTCGTCGCCGCGGAAGGCGAGGAAGAACCCGGACGGGTCGAACCACACCTCCGCCTTGCGGTCGTCCAGGTCGCGCTGGGTGAGGGAGCCCTGCTCGGGATGGTGGGCGAAGGCCTCGGCGTTCAGGGCGAGCCAGGCCGCGTCGTCCTGGCCGGGCACGAAGGTACGGACGTGCACGCCGTCCGCGAGCTTCGGTTCGGGCAGGTCGAGGTCGGTCAACGGCCGCCGCAGCTGGCGCAGTTCACGGAAGAGGGTGAGGCCGAGGACCTGGGCGAGATGCCGCGCTGCGGAGTGACCGCCGTGCGCCCACACACGCAGCCGCTTGCCGGACTCGGCGAGCAGGGCCGAGCCCAGGGCCCGGCCGTGGCCGTGGCCGCGGTACGCCGGGTGCACGACCAATTCGGCGGCCGGGGCCTCCACCGGGTCGGTGTCCTCCAGCTGCGCGTACCCGATCAGCTCGTCGCCGAGGGTCAGCAGCAGATGGCGCACGCCCTCGCGGGCGCCGCCCTTCAGCTGGAGCCGGCCCTGCTCGGATACCGCCTGCTGCCCGTCGGCCCGGGCGGCCTCCGCGAGCAGCCGGAGCACATCCTCGGCCTGGGCCGGGGAGAGCGCGGTGTGGGTCTCGATGGAGCGGGTGAGGGCGTGGGGCGCGGTGTCGTCGCTGGTCATGGATACGAGGGTACGGCGCGGTGTTTTGCGGACAAGGAGTTGCGCGGAGTCGATGTGGCTCGTGGCGGGGTGCGGAGGGGCTTCCGTCAGGTGGTGGTGAGGCGATGGCAACCAGTCTGTAACCCCGAACCCCCTGTTGCGCTACGCGCGTTGATTCTAAAGTGCGCGTAAAACCACAGCCGTCCCACAGCTCTCACAGCTCTTGCCGTTCTCGCGGCACCCACGGCTCAGACAGCTCCGACGGCTCCGACAGCTCCCAGGGGGGAACCCATGCCGCCGACGCCCCGGCACAGACGTACCCATCGCATCCTCGCCGCCGCCGCTGGGCTGGCCACGGTCGGCGCCTTGGCCGCCGCGATGCCCGCGAGCGCCGGGCAGGACAGGTCGACCCCGCACCACCACCCCGGCAGCGGCCGCTACCAGGACGTACAGCTGCTGTCCTTCAACGACTTGCACGGCAACCTGGAGCCGCCGGCCGGATCGTCCGGCCGGGTCACGGAGCTCCAGGCGGACGGCACGACGAAGTCGATCGACGCGGGCGGTGTCGAGTACCTCGCCACGCATCTGCGCGAGGCCCGCAAGGGCAACAAGTACTCCATCACGGCCGCCGCCGGAGACATGGTCGGCGCCTCCCCGCTGATCTCCGGGCTCTTCCACGACGAGCCCACGATCGACGCGCTGAACAAGCTCGACCTGGATGTGACGAGTGTCGGCAACCACGAGTTCGACGAGGGTGCCAAGGAGCTGGCCCGCCTGCAGAACGGCGGCTGCCACCCCACGGACGGCTGCTACGACAAGAAGGCGAAGTTCCGGGGAGCCGACTTCCCGTACCTCGCGGCGAACGTCACCGACGAGAAGACCGGCAAGCCGATCCTCAAGCCCTACTGGGTCTGGAAGAAGAACGGCGTCAAGGTCGGCTTCATCGGCGTGACGCTGGAAGGCACCCCGAACATCGTGTCGGCCGACGGAGTCAAGGGACTGAAGTTCGGCGACGAGGTCGAGACGATCAACAAGTACGCCAAGGTGCTCCAGCGCCAGGGCGTGAAGTCGATCGTCGCGCTGATCCACGAGGGCGGCGCGCCCGCGTCGACGGCGTACAACTACGACTGCGACAGCCCCGGCGCCGGTGACGGCATCTCCGGGCCGATCGTCGACATCGCCAAGAACGTCACGCCGGCCGTGGACGCCCTGGTCACCGGTCACACCCACCAGGCTTACGCCTGCACCATCCCGGACCCGTCGGGCAAGCCCCGCATGGTGACGTCGGCCTCGTCCTTCGGCCGCCTCTACACGGACACGACGCTGACGTACGACCGCTGGACCGGCGACATCGCGCGTACGGCGGTGAAGTCGGCGAACCACGTGGTCACCCGTGACGTCGCGAAGGCCGCCGACATGACCTCCCTGATCAGCAAGTGGAAGACGCTCTCCGCCCCGATCGCCTCGCGTCCCATCGGTTACATCGCGGGCGAGATCGGCAACACCGGTAACGAGTCTCCGCTCGGCGACATGATCGCCGACGCGCAGCTCGCGTACGCCAAGTCCGTCGACCCCGAGGCCGACCTCGCGGTGATGAACCCGGGCGGCATCCGCGCCGGGCTCACCTACGCGGCGAGCGGCAGTGAGGGCGACGGGGTGGTGACGTACGGGGAGGCGTACACGGTCCAGCCGTTCGCCAACACCGTCAACCTGGTGAACCTCACCGGCGCTCAGGTGATCACGGCACTCCAGCAGCAGGTCAGCGGGGCCAACGAGGCCGCGCCGAAGATCCTGCAGATCTCCAAGGGCCTGACCTACACGCTGGACCTGACGAAGTCCGGCGCGGCACGGGTGGTCGCCGACTCGGTCAAGCTCAACGGCGCGGCGATCGACCCCGCCGCCACCTACCGCGTCGCGATGAACTCCTTCCTCGCGGGCGGTGGCGACGGCTTCGCCGAGCTCGGCAAGGGCGCGGACGTCCTGGTCGGCGGCGACGACCTGGCGGCCTTCGAGTCCTACCTGACGGCCAACTCCTCGGCCACGGCGCCTTACCCGGTGCCGACGGCGGACCGGATCACGGTCGTGCGGTAGTCCCTTACGGAACAGGCGGGGCCGGTACGCGGACGCGTACCGGCCCCGCTTTTTTCGACCTAAATTCTGTGTGAGTAGTGGATTGGTTCCACGGCCCACCTGAAAATTTGTTTCAGCTGTAATTCATTGAGGTCTTATCCGAATTGGCGATTTCAGGATCCGGAGTCCCGTAGTGTTTTCCATGTCGAAAGCGAACAGCGCAAACGGCAAAGGGAATTCACCCGCAGGGAACAAGGAGACACCCATGAGCTTCCACAAGATCGCCCCGGTCAAGAAGCACCACAAGCCCGCTCCGGCCCCGAAGAAGCCCGCGAAGCGCCGGCCCGCGGAGCCGGCCCCGATCGCGCAGAAGCCCGGGCGCCGCCCTGTCGGCAACAAGTAAGCAAGATCCACCCCCGATTAACAGATCCACCCGCGACCAGCGGATCAGTCAAAGCTACGAGAGGGAAACTCATGAGCTTCCACAAGATCGCCCCCGTCAAGAAGCACCACAAGGCCGCCCCGGTCGCGAAGCGCCGACCGGCCGAGCCGGCCCCGGTGGCGAAGAAGGCCGTCGCTCCGAAGAAGCGCCCGGTCAGCCGTCAGGGCCAGTAGCAGCACGCACGAGGCGGGGTCCCCGGGAATTATCGGTTTCCGGCGGCCCCGCCTCGGCCATGTTCCGGACCGGAAAGGGAAGTTGATTTGATATGCGGGAAGTACGGGAGGCATTCGCACGCTTCTGGCCGCTGACGCGCGGCGACCGCAAATGGCTGCTTCTGATCATCGGCTGCGTGGTCGTGGCCGCGCTCGCCGAGACGGCCTCGATCCTGCTCTTCGCACAGCTCACGGACCACGCCCTGAAGGCCGGTTCGCTCTCCGCGTTCTGGGAGCCGGCCGGAGCCTGGCTGGGTGTCGCCGTGATCGGCGCGATCGTCGGCTACCTCGGCAACTCGCTCGCCGTGTGGACCGCGGAGAGATTCGTGCTGCGCCTGCGTGCGAGTGTCTTCCGGCACGTCCAGGACCTGCCGCCCGACTTCTTCCAGAAGCACCGCCAGGGCGACCTGGTCGAACGGCTCACCGGTGATGTCGAAGCCATCGAGCAGATGGTCGTGTCGGGTGTCGTCGGGACGGTCTCCGCCGCCTTCTCCGCCGTCTTCTACGCCACCGCCGCGCTCTGGCTGCGCTGGGATCTCGCCCTTGTCACCTTCCTCCTCGCCCCTCTCTTCCTCGTCGCCGCCCGCCGGTTCGCCGGCCGCATCAAGACCGCCTCCCAGGAGGAGCGGGCCGCCGACGGCGCGATCACCTCGGTCGTCGAGGAGTCCCTCGGCAACGTGGTGCTGACCCAGGCGTACAACCGCCGCCGCGCCGAGGAGAAGCGGCTCGACCGCGAGGCGCGTGCCTGGATGCGGGCGTCGGTGCGCGGGGCACGGGCGAGCGAGATGTACGAACAGTTCGTCGAGGTCGTCGAGACGCTGTGCGTGCTCGCGGTGATCGGCCTCGGTGCCTGGGAGATCTCGCAGGGGCGCATGTCGCTGGGCCAGTTGCTCGCCTTCGCCGCGTTCCTCGGCTACCTGTACCCGCCGATCCGCAATCTGGGGCAGCTCGGCCTCACCCTCACCGCCGCCACCGCAGGCGCGGAACGCATCCAGGAGATCCTGGACACCGAACCCGCCGTCACCGAACCCGCCGAGCCCGTCCGGGACTGGCCCGTGCACGGCTGGGTCAGCTTCCACGGCGCGTCGTTCCGCTACCCCGGCGCCGAGTGCGAGTCCCTGCACGATGTGACCTTCACCGCGGGCCCCGGCGAACTCGTCATCGTCACCGGCCCGAGCGGCGCCGGAAAGTCGACGCTCTCCAAACTGCTCACCCGCTTCTACGACCCCACGGCCGGCGTGGTCTGCCTGGACGGCGTCCCGCTGACCGACGTGTCCCTGGAGTTCCTGCGCGAGAACGTGGCGCTGCTGCCCCAGGAGACGCTGATCCTGCACGGCACGATCCGCGAGAACATCGAGTGCGGCAGGCCGGGCGCGTCCCAGGCGGACATCGAGCGGGCGGCGACGGACGCGGTCGCGCACGACTTCATCAGCGCGCTGCCCGACGGATACGACACCGAGATCGCGCCCGGCACCGCCACCCTGTCCGGCGGCCAGCTCCAGCGGATCGCGATCGCCCGCGCGATGCTGCGCGCCGCGCCCGTCCTGGTCCTCGACGAGCCGACCGCCGGGCTCGACTCGATCGCCGCACGCCGGGTGGTGCAGCCGCTGCGGCGGCTGATGGCGGGCCGTACGACCATCATGATCACGCACGATCTGAGCCTCGCCCCCGACGCCGACCGGATCCTGGTGGTGGACGGCGGCCGGCTGGTGGAGGCGGGCACGCACGACGAGCTGATGGCGTGGGGCGGGGCGTACGCCCGGCTCGCGACACCGGAACTCGACTACTTGGCGGCGCGGAGCGTGTAGCCGAGCCCCCGCACGGTCTGGATGAGCCGCGGTTCGCCGCGGCTCTCCAGTTTCCGGCGCAGGTACATCACGTACACATCCAGTGTGTTCGACGTCGGCTCGAAGTCGAAGCCCCAGACCTCCTTGAGGATCTGGGCGCGGCTGAGGACCTTGGCGGGATGCCGGAGCAGATACTCCAGCAGGGCGTACTCGGTCCTGGTCAGGTCGAGGGGGCGGTCGGAGCGGGTGACGGTGCGGGTGGGTCGGTCCATGGCGAGGTCCGCGAAGGCGAGCCGGTCGTCGAGACGGGGAGCGCACTGTTTCGGCTGCGGGCTGCGGCGCAGCAAGGCCCTGACCCGGGCGAGGAGTTCCTCGGCGGCGAACGGCTTCATGAGGTAGTCGTCGGCGCCGTTGTCGAGGGCGACGATACGGTCGCCGACCGCGTCCCGGCCGGTGATCATGAGGATGGGGACGGTGGACCCGGAGGCTCTGATCCGGCGCGTCGCGGCCAGCCCGTCGAGGCCGGGCATGGTGACGTCCATCAGCACCAGGTCGGGCCGCTCGTCCACTCCGGCCACCAGTTCGAAGGCCTCGCGGCCGTCCCCCGTGAGGACGGTCTCGTACCCCTCGAACCTGAGCAGCCGGTCGAGCCCCTCACGTACGGCCTCGTCGTCATCGGCCAGCAGGATCTTCCGCGCCATCCCCCCAACGTGTAACGGGGCGCTGTGGGAGGGCTTGGAGAGGGGTGTGGGGAGGCTGGGCGGTGTCCGCGCCCAGCCTCCCCGGCCGGGAAGACCCGGCCTTCCCCAGGAGGCCCTCCGGCCTCCCGGGGAGTCAGGAGACAGCGATGGACGTCAAGAAGCAGCGAGGGACGTCACGAGGTCCCGGTGGACGTCAGGACGCGGTGGGCGTCCAGTCGCCGAGCCAGTCGGCGATCGACTGGCCCGCGGCCTGCGCGTCCGTCAGCTGCGGCCGCTCACCGCTCGCGGCCCCCGCGCCGGCGCCGCTGTTCTTGTACTCCGCGAAGCGGTCGTTCTTCCAGGAGAAGCCGCCCATGTCGGACCACGGGTTCGACCGGATCGCGGCGCTGAGCGTGGAGTTACGGACGGTCGTCTGCGGCCTGAGGGCGGCGTCGCCGCCCGCGTGCCAGTTGCGGCCGAGGGAGAAGGAGCCCGCGGCGACATCGCCGGTCACCGTGGAGTGGGTGATCAGGAAGCCCTTGCGGTCCGCCTGCGTGCTGGGCGCGGTGACGAAACCGGCGGACGAACCGTCCCAGCGCTTCTTCAGGTTGATGACCGACTTGTTGATCACGGCGGTGGCGCGGCCGAAGACGAAGTCGACGTTGCCGGTGATGTAGGAGTTGGTGACGTAGACCCGGCCGGGCTTGTCCGAGCCGGGGGTCTCCATCTCCAGGGTGTCCTGGTCGCCGCTGACGATGACACCGTCGAGCACGACCTTGTCGGCACCGGTGCGCAGGGCCACGGCCTGGTGCCCGAGCACGCTCTGGTTCTTCGCCTCGTCGAAGTCGTTGGCGATGGTGAGGTTGCGGGCCTGGAAGTCGTCGCCCTCGACGGCGACGGTGGCGCTGCCGGTGGTCCCGTACGTGGATCCGTCGGCCTTCTTCGTACCGGCCGCGTTGCCGAAGGTGATCACCGTGTCCTTGCGGCTGCCGCCCGAGCCCTGGAGGGTGATGTGCGGCTTGTTCGAGGGGACCTTCACCGTCTCGCGGTACGTGCCCGGCTCGACGGAGATCGTGACGCGCGCGGTGTTGTTCGAGGGTACGGCGTCGACGGCGGCCTGCACGGTCCTGTACTGCCCGGAGCCGTCCTGGGCGACGGTGAGGACCTTGCCGGTGACGGTCGGGGTACTGCTGGTCGGCGTGGCGGACGTGGTGCCGAGCGAAGTCCGCGGCCCGGCCAGGGACTTGAGGAGCGCCGGCACGTCGGCGGCCTTGTCCAGCGTGTACTTGTAGTACGTCTTCGGGTCGAACGGCGTACCGCTGCCGCCGCTCTCGTTGCGGCCGGTGGTGCCGGAGAAGACGTTGCCGCGCTGCACGAGGGTCGCGGTGCTGTCCCGGATGACGGGGTTGTTCATGCCCTGGAAGTAGCTGTTCTCCAGGACCATGTTGGTCTTGCCGCGCGCGTAGTTGCCGTACGAGGACGTGATGGCGGTGCCCGCGTCGTCCTCCAGGTAGTTGTTGTAGAGGTGGGCGTGGGCGACGTTGTCCGTGGACGGGTTGCGCTGCTCGGTCTCGCGGATCCAGTTGTGGTGGATCGTGATGTCCGCCGTGGTGTTGGCGGTCCAGCCGATGCCGAAGGCCTTGTTCTCGTTGCTCAGCCTGTTGTACGAGACCGTCAGGTACGTGGTGTCCTTGCGGCTGTCGATGAGCCCGTCGGCCATGTGCCGGATGTCGTTGTGGTCGATCCACACATGGTGGGCGCCGTCCATCTGGATGCCGTCGAAGTCGTGCTCCTTGTCGTTCCAGATGCCCTGGTACGCGTCGCGGATGGTCAGGTTCCGGATGATGACGTTGTGCACGCCCTGACCGAGGAAGAAGCCGCCGCCGACGATCTGCCCGGCGGTGCCGGAGCCGACGATCGTCTTGTCGCTGGCGACCTTGATCTCCTTGCCGACCGGGTCCATCGTGATCGTCGCGGCGACGACGATGACGTACGGGTCGGCCGAGGTCGCGTACTTCTCCAGGTCGGCGAGGGTCTTCACGGTGACGGTCCTGCCGTCGCGCCCGCCGTAGGTCCCGTTCTGCCCCATGGCGTGGACGGAGGCGAAACCGTCGGCGGCCTCGGTGGCCCAGGCCGGGGTGTTCGTCGCGGCCGACGCCTTCGGCTGGGCGTCGTCGCCGAAGAGTCCGAACACCGTGCCGTACGCCATCGCTCCGGCGGCGGTCAGGGCCAGCGGCACACCGACGACGAGGGCGGTTCTGCGTCTGCGGTGGCGCGCCTTGCGGATCTCAGTCACGTGGTGGTCCCGTTCGAGTGCTGTGGAGGGCGTCCGTCACGAGGCAGTCGCCACCGGGGGAGGAAAGGTTGCTGCGGTGAAGCAACGCGAACGCGCCCCCGTCCGGTGAGGGACGGGGGCGCGCGGTGCCCGGCGCTGTCGGAGGGCTTACGGAACCTGTGGAGACGGTGGGCCTATGGAGCCTCGGGAGGCGGCGTGGGCGCGCCCGGCAGCCGCAGTGTCGCCACCGTTCCGCCGCCCTGCGCCGGTTGCAGGGACACCTCGCCGCCGGACTGCTGCACGGTCCTGGCCACGATCGACAGACCCAGGCCCGAGCCCGGCAGTGCGCGGGCGGACGGGGAGCGCCAGAAGCGGTCGAAGACGTGCGGGAGTTCCTCGGCGGGGATGCCGGGGCCGTGGTCGCGGACGGTCAGTTCGCCGCCCTTGAGGATGACGTCGATGGCCTCGCCCTCGGGACTGAACTTCACCGCGTTGTCGAGGATGTTCACGATCGCCCGCTCCAGCGCGGACGGCTCCGCCCGTACGAACCAGGGCTGGAGGTCCGCCGTGATCGTCAGCTCGGGGCCGCGCAGGCGGGCGCGCTGGAGGGCTGCCTCGACCGTTTCCTGGAGGTCGACCACCTGGATGCGGTCGCCCGACTGGCCCGCGTCCGAACGCGACAGCGTCTGCAGGTCGCCGATCAGCGCCGCCAGCTCCGTCATCTGCGCCTTCACCGACGACAGCAGTGCCTTGCGGTCCGCCGGGGGGATCGGGCGGCCCGTCTCCTCGCTGCGGGTGAGGAGCTCTATGTTCGTACGCAGTGACGTGAGCGGCGTACGGAGCTCGTGGCCCGCGTCGGCGATGAGCTGCTGTTGCAGCTCGCGGGAGTTGGCGAGGGACTCGGTCATCGAGTTGAAGGAGCGGGAGAGGCGGGCGACCTCGTCCTCGCTGTCGTCCTCGACGGGGATGCGGACGGAGAGGTCCTCCGTGCGCGCCACGTGCTCCACGGCCTCGGTGAGCTTGTCCACCGGGCGCAGACCCGCGCGGGCGACGGCCAGGCCGGCGGCTCCGGCGCCGACGACTCCGATGCCCGAGACGAGGAGGAGGACGAGGGCGAGGTCGTTGAGGGTGGCCTGGGTGCCCTTCAGGGGGATGGCCACGAGGAAGGACGCGTCCTGGACCAGGACCGGGCTGCTGCCCGGAACCTGGCCGGCGACGACGAGTGGCATGGTGATCACCCGAACGTCGTTGCCTTCGCTGTCGGTTCCGGTGCGGATTCTGGTGTAGTCCCAGTTAGGGTTCTTGGCCTCGTCCTTGTCGCTGTCGGTGATCTTCACCGTGCCTGCGGAGCCGTCGAACGTACAGACGGTTCCGCTTGCCTGGACCACCTGGGAGTAGTACTCGGACCGCCCGCGGGGGCCGTCGCTGCCGCTCTTCGGGTCCTGGCCGCAGTTCTTTATGGCGCGCTGGAACGATCCGTAGGTAACGGGTGCCTTCTGTGCATTGAGGTTGTTGTCGATCTCGTCGTACAACTTCCCCCGCACTATGAACCAACAGGTCACCGAAACCGCCGCCACCCCGAACGCCACCGCCGCCGCGACCAGCATGGCCAGCCGGGAGCGGATCGGCAGGGATTTGAACCGGCGCAGGATCCTCATCACTCCGCGCCGCCCGACCGCAGGACGTATCCCACGCCCCGCACCGTGTGCACGAGGCGCGGCTCGCCGCCCGCCTCGGTCTTGCGGCGCAGGTACATGACGTAGACGTCGAGGGAGTTGGAGGAGGGCTCGAAGTCGAAGCCCCAGACCGCCTTGAGGATCTGCTCGCGGGTGAGGACCTGGCGCGGGTGGGCCAGGAACATCTCCAGCAGGGTGAACTCGGTGCGGGTCAGTTCGACCGCCCGGCCCGCGCGCGTGACCTCGCGCGTCGCGAGGTCCATCCGCAGGTCGCCGAAGGTCAGCGCGTCGTCGTCCGGGGTGCCGACCGTCGCGGCCGCGTAGGAACTGCGCCGCAGCAGTGCCCGGACCCGGGCGAACAGCTCGTCCAGTTCGAACGGCTTGACCAGGTAGTCGTCCGCGCCCGCGTCGAGGCCGGTCACGCGGTCGCCCACGGTGTCGCGGGCCGTCAGCATGAGGATGGGGGTCGTCGTGCCCGCCCCGCGCATCCGGCGGGCGGCCGTCAGGCCGTCCATCCGGGGCATCTGGATGTCCAGGACGACCAGGTCGGGCTGGTACGCGGTCGCCTTCTCCAGCGCGTCCGCTCCGTCGACCGCGACCTGGGTGTCGTATCCCTCGAAGGCGAGGCTGCGCTGAAGTGCTTCGCGCACGGCCGGCTCGTCGTCGACGATCAGGATGCGCTGGGTTTCACGGTCGCCTTCGGCGGGGCTCATGGGCGTGGGTTCCTAGGGGTGCGGTGGGACGGGGCTGGACGCTTTCAGCCTCGCACGTTCCGGCCGGGGCAGAAAGGATCAGCGGCGTTCAGCGGCGTTCAGCGGGGACCGACGGAGATCGACGGGGATCGGCGGGGATCGGCGGGGATCGGCGGGGACCGACGGGGATCGGCGGGGATCGGCGGGGATCAGTTCGTCGGTTCAGGCCCGCAGCCTGCTCGGCCTGCTCGACCGGCTCAGGCCTGCAGCACGCTCAGCTGGCTCAGGCGGCTCAGGCGGCTCAGCGGGACCTTGCGGCGGTGCGGGTGATCGGCGGAGGTGTGCAGACCCATCATCTGCGGCTGCGGGACCGTCATCTGCGGCTGCGGGACCTTCACTTCCGGAGCCCGGGGCGCCGGCCGGTGCAGTTCACGGGCGACGGAGAGGGCCAGGTCGAGGCCGGCGGGGTCGGTGCCTTCGATGCCGTGGGAGACGCGAGTGATCATTTCAACCTCCGAGAAGGACTTGGCCGAGAAGGACTCAGCTGTCGGAACCGCCGGCCCGCAGGCTGGCGAGGTCCGACTTGACGGTGTTGATCGGGATGGCGAAACCGAGGCCGACGCTGCCCGCGCTCGACGAGCTGGACGAGGAGTCGGCGGCCGAGTACATCGCGGAGTTGATGCCGACGATGTTGCCGTTCATGTCGATGAGGGCGCCGCCGGAGTTGCCGGGGTTCAAGGACGCGTCGGTCTGGATGGCCTTGTACGTGGTCGTCGAGGAACCGGTGTCGCCGTTGAACTGCTGGCCGCCGAAGGAGAACGGCCACTGGCCGCTGCCGCCGCCCTGCTGCTGTTGCTGGCCCTGGCTCTCGTCCGTGGAGACGGTGACGTCACGGTTGAGCGCCGAGACGATGCCGCTGGTGACGGTGCCGGTCAGCCCCTCGGGGGAGCCGATCGCGACGACATCGTCGCCGACCTGGACGCCGTCGGAGTTGCCGAGCGTGGCGACCTTCAGGCCGGAGGGCGCGTTCTCGAGCTTGATGAGCGCGAGGTCCTTCTTGCTGTCGGTGCCGACCAGCTTCGCGGTGTAGGACTTGCCGCTGCTCAGGTGCACCTTGATCTCGGAGGCGCCCGATATGACGTGGTTGTTGGTGACGATCTCGCCGCTGGACGAGATGATCACGCCCGAGCCGGTGGACGAACCCGCGTTCGAGGTCGCGCTGATCTCGACGATACTCGGGCTGACCGCCTGGGCGACACCGGCGACGGTGCCCTTCTTGGCGGCGGGCACCACGGTGGTGCTGGTGCTGCTCGACGCGGTGTCCTTGCCGGTCAGCTCCTGTATGCCGTACGCGGTGCCGCCTCCGATGGCGGCCGCGACTATCGCCACGGCGGCGAGCAGGGCGATCGTGCCCTTCGCGCGCTTCTTCGGAGCGGGGGCCGGGCCGGCCGGGACCGGCTGCGCCTGGAGGACCGCAGTGGAGGAGACGGCGTCCGGCTCGGGGTAGCCGGCGTAGGCGCCGCCTCCGCCGTGACCGCCGTCGCCACCCTGACCGGAGCCCGGCCACACGGTGGTACCCGGCTCGACGGCGACCGGAGCGACCGGCTCGTACGCCGGCGGCGGGGGCCACTCGGGGTTCACGGGAGAGGAAGAGACGGGCTGCTGCTGGGGGTACGCCGCCCGCATGGGGTCGGTCGCCTGGTGGTCGTCGCCCTGGGGGTACTCGCCGCTGCGGCGGAAGCTCTCGGTCATGGAAAAAGCTTGTCCCCCGATCATGAGAGCTCCCTGAGTGGCCGCTGAGAAGCCCGACAGAACCTCGTATGCCCGATATAAAGGCGCCCGAGCCCGCTGAAAACCGGGAAACAGCGGGTTGCGTGGGGGTGATGTCACGGAAGGCGACGGACGAATACTTGTCTGTCTGCTGTGTAGTACATGTGTTCTGGGGCGGATGAGGCCTACGATCTCCGCGCCGGAGGGGGGCTCCGCGGTGTGCCTGAATCGATGCAGGCGGTTGTCGGCCATGGCCGGCGACCGCTGCCGTCGATCGGGCCGGTGCGTCGTACGCCCTTCTCGGGCCTCCTACGTCATGGACACCACACGCACCCACACCAGGAGCCCTGAGTGATACGTGCCCTGCGCGACCGCTGGAGACGCCCCGCCACGGCGTTGCCCACGGCCGCTCTCGCGCTGGCGCTGACCTGCGCCGGCGCCTTCGCGGCGCACCCCGCCACCGCGGCGGACGGACCCTCGCTGCCGGAGGTGAACCAGTCCCAGCCCGCGAAGCCGGCCGTCTCCGACAAGGAGCTGCGCGGCCGGGTCGCCGCGGCCGTCAAGGACCGGGCGACCCCGGACACGACCCCCAAGAAGACACCCTTCATCATCGGCGGCACCGAGACGACGATCTCCTCCGCGCCGTGGATGGTCCAGCTCTCCTACTACGACAGCACGGCCGGCGTCGGCTACTTCTGCGGCGGCACCCTCGTCGCCCCGAACAAGGTCCTGACGGCGGCCCACTGCGTCGCGGGCCTGAACTGGGTGAAGAACGGCGCGGTGCTGGCCGGCGCCACCGGACTGCTGGACGACACCAGCGGCACGGTCGCGGGCGTCTACCGTCAGTGGAACCACCCGCACTACAACTCCACGACCGTCCAGAACGACATCGCGGTTCTCACGCTCGACCGCCCGCTGGACCAGCAGTGGCAGCGGCTGGTGGCCGCCGGTGACAGCGCCTCCTACAAGGCCGGCAACTCCGCCACCGTCTACGGCTGGGGCCTGACCTCCGGCGCCGACGGCGCCGACCTGTCGGCGAACCTGCGGAAGGTGACCCTGCCGCTGGTCGCCGACTCCACCTGCAACTCCGCGATGCAGTCGGTCCTCGGCGAGGACGACTTCGTCGAGGGCGCGATGTTCTGCGCGGGCACCCCGGCGACCGGCACCGACGAGGGAACCAAGAGCCCCTGCAACGGTGACTCCGGCGGTCCCGTCATCGTCGGCGGCAAGGTCGTCGGCATCGTCTCGTGGGGCGTCGCGGGCTGCACCGCGAAGGGCGCCTACCCGGTGTTCACCAAGGTGTCCTCGTACACCTGGGCCGCCCAGCCGCGCATCGACGACGCGGACCTGACCTTCGACGGCAAGGCCGACCTGCTGGAGCGCACGCCGTCCGGCGGCCTCTTCCAGCAGGACAGCAAGGGCACCTCGCTCGCCACCCGCGCCTACCAGGGCAATGGCTGGCAGAACGCCAGCTGGGTCCTCCAGGCCGACCTGGACCGGGACTTCTACCAGGACCTGATCATCCGCGACAAGGGCGACGGCAAGCTGTACCGCAGCTACCTGAACCACACCTCCGGTGAGTACGACTGGATGCAGATCAGCACGGTGTGGGGCGGCTACAAGTCGTACGCCATCCCCGGCGACATGACGGGCGACGCCCGCCCCGACCTGGTCGCGGTGGACGCCGACGGCTCGGTCTACCTCTACCCGGGCAAGGGCAACGGCCAGTTCTACGGCAAGGTCAAGGTCGTCGACAGGGCCTGGAAGAACGTGAAGATCTTCGGCCACGGCGACCTGTCCGGCGACGGCAGGGCCGACCTGCTGGTCCGCAACAGCTCCGGCGTCCTGTACCTCTACCGGGGCACGCAGGTCGAGAAGGCCCCGTTCGCGGCGCGGATCCAGGCGCGTACGGGCTTCACCTTCACCTCGTACGTCGCCAACGGCGACGTCACGGGCGACGGCATCGCGGACGTCATCACCCGCGACTCCGCCGGCAAGCTCTGGCTCTACCCCGGCACCAACAAGGCCTCCAGCAGCCTCTTCGGCTCCCGGATCGGCCTGGGCAGCGGCTTCAACCAGTACAACCTGCTGTTCTGAGCGATCACAAAAACGCGCGCCGGCCCCGCAACCCGCGGGGCCGGCGCGTCTTGTCTTCGAGCTACTCGCACCCGCAAGAACGCCGGACGACCAACCTGGACGGAAACACCTTCAACCGCTCGCGCCGCGACCCCGCGACCCGCAACCCGTCATCCAGTACGAGATCCACCGCGGCCCGCGCCATCGCCGACCGGTCGGAGGCGATCGTCGTCATCGGCGGATCCGTCAGCGCGGCTTCCTTGACGTCGTCGAAACCGGCCACGGCCAGCTCCCCCGGAACGTCGATGCGCAGCTCACGCGCGGCGCGCAGCACGCCGATCGCCTGGTCGTCGGTGGAGCAGAAGATGGCGGGCGGGCGGTCGGGACCGCCGAGCAGCTGGAGGCCGACCTGATAGGCGTCGTAGCGGTTGTACGGCGCTTCGAAGAGGCGGCCCTCGGTGGAAATCCCGGCCTCCTGCATCGCGCGCCGCCAGCCCTCGACATGGTCGGAGACCGGGTCGCCGACGGTCGGGGTCTCCGCGAGGCCGCCGAGACAGGCCACGTATTCGTAGCCGTGTTCGAGGAGGTGGCGGGTGGCGAGCTGGGCGCCGCCGATGTCGTCCGTGACGACGGCGACGTCGTCGATGGCCTCGGGGCGCTCGTGCAGCAGCACCACGCGGGCGTCCCACGCGTCGATCTCCGCGGCAGCGTTGTCATTGAGCGCGTGACTGACGAGGATCAGCCCGGAGACCCGCATACCGAGGAAGGCGCGCAGGTAGTGGACCTCGCGCTCGGCGATGTAGTCGGAGTTGCCGACGAGCACCATTTTCCCGCGCTCGGCGGCGGCCTGCTCGACTGCGTGCGCCATCTCCCCGAAGAAGGGCTGGCGCGCGTCCGGCACGATCAGGCCTATGAGCTCGGTCCGCCGCGACGCCATGGCCTGGGCGACCCGGTCGGGCCGGTACCCCAGTTCCTTGATCGCGGCGAGAACACGCTCGCGCGTGGCCGGGGCAACCGGCCTCGGTCCGTTGTTGATGACATAGCTGACAACGGCGGTGGACGTACCCGCCAGTCGCGCTACATCGTCCCTCGTCACCTTGGCCACGCGCGGAGTCTACGCGGATGGACCCGCCGCTGGGCAGGGCGTACGGAGGCTTGCTGCGCCTCCGTCAGCGCCTACTGCGCCTCCGCCGCCGCCTCGACCGTCTCGACGGCGTCCAGGTGCGCCGTCTCGTCCGCATCCTCCGGCTTTGGCTGGGCCGCCTTGGCCCTCGCCTCGTCCGAGGCGCGGTCCGCCTTCTCAGGTGTAACGAATCGATAACCGACGTTCCGGACGGTACCGATCAGCGACTCGTGCTCGGGTCCGAGCTTCGCGCGCAGCCGTCGTACGTGGACGTCGACCGTCCGCGTACCGCCGAAGTAGTCGTAGCCCCAGACTTCCTGGAGCAACTGGGCGCGCGTGAAGACACGGCCCGGGTGCTGCGCGAGGTACTTGAGGAGCTCGAACTCCTTGAAGGTCAGGTCGAGGACCCGGCCCTTGAGCTTGGCGCTGTAGGTCGCCTCGTCGACCGAGAGGTCGCCGTTGCGGATCTCCATCGGGGAGTCGTCGTTGACGATCTGCTGGCGGCCCATGGCCAGCCGCAGCCTCGCCTCGACCTCCGCCGGTCCCGCGGTGTCCAGGAGCACGTCGTCGATGCCCCAGTCGGCGGTGACGGCCGCGAGACCGCCCTCCGTCACGACGAGGATCAGCGGACAGCCGGGCCCGGTCGAGCGCAGCAGCTGGCACAGGCTGCGCACCTGCGGGAGATCGCGCCTGCCGTCGATCAGGATGACGTCGGCACCGGGGGTGTCGACGAGAGCGGGGCCTTCCGCCGGAGCCACTCGCACGTTGTGCAGGAGCAGGCCGAGAGCGGGAAGCACCTCCGTCGACGGCTGAAGAGCATTGGTCAGGAGCAGCAGAGAACTCATCGCGCCCCACCTGCCTGGGTCGTCCTACGGTCATGCAAGGTTCGCTCGCCCATAACGTCTGGTTCCTCCTCGGTCCCTGCGAGGACGTTTGCGGCACTGCTTCCTACGGTGCGGCTCCCGCGCCCCTGGGAGTCGCCGGACGGCCCACTGGGGGCCGCCACACGTTCTATGCGTTCGTAGGCTTCGTACACCTGCGGTTTCCCGCTTCGTATACAACGCTTCAGAAAGCACAAAAGGACCCGGGGGCTACGCTGCCCGAGTCCTCTGCCCAGCAGAATAGCCCACATGAGCTCAGGTCCGGCAGGTCAAGCGACGGGATCTTCCGATCGTCCACCCCTTGAGACGCCACCGCAGGCCCCTTTGCGGAGGTTTCTGCACACGGTCGACGGGGTGACGATCGATGCGGCGTACGACGCTGGAACGCGGCCTTCTGGTGACTCGGCCACTGGCTTGAACGACGTGGTCATTGTCGTCGCGCACGGCTTCACAGGCGATCTGGAACGTCCGCACGTGCGCCACGCGGCGGCCGTCCTCGCCCGGCACGCGGCAGTGGTCACCTTCTCCTTCCGTGGTCACGGCGCCTCCGGCGGCAGTTCCACGGTCGGTGACCGCGAGGTCCACGATCTCGCCGCCGCGGTGGCCTGGGCCCGCGAACTCGGGCACACGCGTGTGGCCACCGTCGGCTTCTCGATGGGCGGTTCGGTGGTGCTGCGGCACGCGGCGCTGCACCGTGGCTCGGACGGGGGCTCGGACCGGGGCGCGGAGAAGGAGCACGAGGGGCGCACCGAGGCGCGCACGGACGCCGTGGTTTCGGTGAGCGCACCCGCCCGTTGGTACTACCGGGGTACGGCCCCTATGCGGCGCCTGCACTGGCTGGTAACCCGGCCGGTGGGCCGCGCGGTCGGCCGTTACGGCCTGCGCACCCGGATCCACCACCGTGACTGGGACCCGGTGCCGGCCTCCCCGGTCGAGTCGGTTCCGCTCATCGCGCCCACTCCGCTGCTGATCGTCCACGGCGACCAGGACGGCTACTTCCCGGTCGACCACCCGCGGATGCTCGCCGCCGCCTCCGGCGGCCACGCCGAACTGTGGATCGAGCACGGCATGGGCCACGCCGAGCACGCGGCGGACGACGGGCTGCTCGGCCGTATCGGGGCATGGGCCGTCGCGGCGGCGGGCTAGCCTGACCGTGTTCACAGAAACCACTGATGACTGATCCGTGTTCACGGAAAACACCGATTGAGGAACGAGATGGCACAGGGCACGGTGCGTTACTGGGCCGCCGCCAAGGCCGCGGCGGGTGTCGCGGAGGAGCCGTACGACGCGGGCACGCTCGCCGAGGCGCTCGACGCGGCCCGCGCGCGACATCCCGGCGAACTCGTCCGCGTCCTGCGGCGCTGCTCCTTCCTCATCGACGGTGACCCCGTGGGCACTCGCGAACATGAGACGGTACGGCTGGCCGAGGGCGGCACGGTCGAGGTGCTCCCGCCGTTCGCAGGAGGGTGAGCGAGACGATGAGCGACCAGCCGTACGAGGGCCGGTACGAGGGTCAGTACGAGGGGTACGACCCGTATCCGCAGCCTCAGCAGCAACAGCCGCAGCAACGGCCTCAGCAGCAACAGCCGCAGCAACGGCCTCAGCAGCAGCAACAGCCGCCGCAGCAGCCCGAGTGGCGGCAGCACACGCAGCAGTGGGAGGGGCAGACCTGGGAGACCCAGGCGCAGCCCCCGATGCCGGCGGCGGACACGACGTACCTGCCGCCGCGGGGCTACCAGGCGTACCCCGAGCCGCAGACGTACGGCACGGTCGGGCAGCCGCTGCCGCAGGAGGCACCGACTCCGGCACCGGAGTGGACGACCGCGTACCAGCCCCCCGCCCAGCAGGTGCCCGGCACCGGCACCGGCAGTGCGGTCACCCCGGAGACCGTCTCCGGCTACGGCCCCCCGACCGTCACCGGCAACGCCCGCGTCACCGACGCCCAGCGCGCCCGTGCCGAGGGCCGCTCCCCGATCATCGAACCCGGCATCCAGCCCGCCGTGCTCACCGCGGTGCTCGGGCTGCTGCTCTCCGGGACGGCGGCGATCGGGCAGTACGCCCTCGTCGTCCCCCTCGTCCTCCTCCAGGCCGTCACCGCGGCGGGCTGGTTCCGGCTGAACGGGATGTGGCCGGCCCGCCAGGGCATCGCGCTGGCGTTCCTCGGCGCGGTCACCGCGGACGTCGCGCTCCTCGCGGCGGGCCGGGAGAACGCGCCCGCCGCGATCCTCGGCACCCTCGGCGTGTGGGTCCTGCTCACCCTCGTCCTGCAGCTGCGCAGTCATGCCGACCCGGACACCCGGATGTACGGCCTGATGGCGACCGTCGCCTCGGCGGCGCTCGCCATCATCGCCACCGGGCACCTCGCGGCCGAGCCGGACGCCGTCACGGTGGGCGCCGCCGCGGTCGCCGTCGCGATCCTCGCCCGCGCCCTGCCGCTGCCCACCGCGGCCTCCGTGGTGGTGGCGCTGCTGGCCGCCGCGGGTGCCGGTATCGCGGTCGGCGGCACCACGGACCTGGGCAGCAAGGGGGCCTTCCTCGGCCTCGGCGCCGGGGTCTGCGCGCTGATCGGCCACCGGGTCGCCAGCTACGACTACCCGTCCCGCTTCGTCCACTTCACCGCGGGCGTGGCCCTGCCGCTGGCCGCCGCGGCCCCGGCGGTCTACCTGCTGGGCCGCGCCCTCGGTTAGGGCCTGTCCGGCGTGATCCACCGGACAGGTCCTGGGGCCTGGTCCAGTGGATGTTCGTCACAGGTGATCTACAACTACTTCGGAGGGTCCCCGTCGCGGGGCCCTTCGGGGTTAGCTTCGCGAGGGAGGACCACTCGGTCGCCCGGATCCGTTCGAGGTGGGGGAACACCGCGCATGCGTGCACTGCGAATAATCCTGATCGTCACCGTCATCCTGGGCGGCCTGTTCGTGATCGCGGACCGGGTGGCGGTCGGCTTCGCGGAGAACAAGGCGGCGGACCGGATCAAGACCACCGAGGGCCTGGCCGGCACGCCGGACGTGTCCATCGAGGGCTTCCCCTTCCTCACCCAGGTCGTCGGCGGCGAACTCGACGACGTGAAGATCGGCATCAAGGACTACGAGGCGTCGACGAGCGGCGCGGGCAGTGCCGGCGGCACCGGCACCATCCGTATCGACGACCTGAACGCCGAGATGCACGGCGTCAGCTTCAACGGCGACTACAGCTCCGCCACCGCCAACAGCGCCACCGGCTCCGCGTCCATCGGGTACGCCGAGCTGCTCAAGACCGCCAAGTCCCAGCCCACTCAGGTCGGCCCCGGGGTCACCGCCCGGGTCGTCGGCCTCTCCGACGGCGGCAACGGCAAGATCAAGGTGGCGGTCGAGGTCAGCATCGGCGGCACGAAGGTGCCCCAGCCGGTCTCCGTGCTCAGCTCGGTCACGGTCGTCGGCGGCAACACGGTCAAGGTGCACGCGGACTCCCTCCCCAAGCTGGCCGTCGACCTCGCCGAGAACCGGGTGCGCGCGATCACCGACTTCGAGCAGAAGATCGGCCAGCTGCCGGGCGGCATCCAGCTCGACACGGTCCAGGCGGCCGCGAACGGCGTGGACGTCTCCGTGAAGGGTTCGAACGTCAAGCTGGTCGGGTAGAAGGGTCAGCGGCCGCAGGTCGCAGGCCAGAGGCCGGAGGCCGGGGAGACCGCGGCCGGAGAGCTGTCCGAAGGGCGAGACGGGCCCGTCCGTACCGCAGATGTGCGGTCGGTGTGATGACGGATGCCGGCGCCCGGAATCCCTGCGGGGGCCGCACCGGCGGTGAAGGCGTCCCACATCGCGGACGATCGCATCTCAGCATCCGACACACCGGTGACATGCCCGCCTGTCCGTCCCTACGATCGGACCCATGAAGCGACAGGCGGATCTCACGAAGCGGCGGGCAGTAGACCTGTGCCGCGTCGCCGCCATGCTCTGTCGCACCTTCTGAGCGGGACATTCGTCCGTCCGCCCTCCCCTGGCCCCTCTTCGCCAGGGTCCCCGTGCGCGCCGCGCAGCCTCGACAGGCATGACCGCGCACCCTCTGTCTAACGCACCGCCCCGCCGCAACTGCCCCGGAGGAGAAACAGCATGAGCCGCAGCGACGTCCTGGTCGACGCCGACTGGGTCCAGGACCACCTGGACGACCCGAGCGTGGCCATCGTCGAGGTCGACGAGGACACGTCCGCGTACGAGAAGAACCACATCAAGAACGCGATCCGGATCGACTGGACCAAGGACCTCCAGGACCCGGTCCGCCGTGACTTCATCGACCAGGAGGGCTTCGAGAAGCTCCTGTCGGAGAAGGGCATCGCCAACGACACGCTGGTGGTCCTCTACGGCGGCAACAACAACTGGTTCGCGTCCTACGCCTACTGGTACTTCAAGCTGTACGGCCACGAGAACGTCAAGCTCCTCGACGGCGGCCGCAAGAAGTGGGAGCTCGACTCCCGCGACCTGGTCGTCGAGGTCCCGAACCGTGCCGCGACCGACTACAAGGCCAAGGTCCAGAACACCGCGATCCGCGCCTTCCGCGACGACGTCGTGGCGGCCATCGGTTCGCAGAACCTGGTCGACGTCCGCTCGCCCGACGAGTTCAGCGGCAAGCTGCTCGCCCCGGCCCACCTGCCGCAGGAGCAGTCGCAGCGTCCGGGCCACGTCCCGAGCGCCCGCAACATCCCGTGGTCGAAGAACGCCAACGACGACGGCACCTTCAAGTCGGACGACGAGCTCAAGGAGCTCTACGCCGAGGAGCAGGTCGACCTCGCCAAGGACACCATCGCGTACTGCCGTATCGGTGAGCGTTCCGCGCTGACCTGGTTCGTGCTGCACGAGCTGCTCGGCGTGGAGAACGTCAAGAACTACGACGGCTCCTGGACCGAGTACGGCTCCCTGGTCGGCGTCCCGATCGAGCTCGGCGCCAACAAGTAACCCTCAAGGCCTGAAGGACGGAATCGAAATATGTGTGGAGCGAAGGCCGGCGGCCCCGACGCCTCGACGATCAAGCCCGGTGAGACCACCATCCAGGGCCAGGTGACCCGCGACGGCGAGCCCGTCACCGGTTACGTGCGCCTGCTGGACTCGACCGGCGAGTTCACGGCGGAGGTCCCCACCTCCGCGACGGGCCAGTTCCGCTTCTACGCGGCCGAGGGCACCTGGACCGTACGCGCCCTGGTCCCCGGTGGCACCGCGGACCGCACGGTCGTCGCCCAGACGGGCGGCCTCGCCGAGGTCGCGATCGCCGTCTGACGGCACCTCTGAGTGGCCGAAGGGCCGCACCCCAGGGTTGGACGCTCGGGGTGCGGCCCTTCGGTATGTACGGGCCTAGGCTTGAGGTATGTACGCACGACGGCGACACGTCTACTTCGCCATGATGGGGACGTGCATCGGTCTTTTCGTCCTGGCCTGGGGAGTCGTAAGGATCTGGTCGATTCCCGTGGCCGTGGGGATGTGTGTGGTGGCGATGGTGATTCCGCCGTTCGCCGCGATGGTCGCCAACCGGCGGGGGCCCGAGGACCGCTGGTGGGACGACCCGTCCGGGGATCAGAAGTCCGACGAGTGGTGGGACGAGCTCGACGGCAAGAAGCGCCGCCCGTAGGAGGGCGCGCGCAGCATCTTCAGTACGCGCAGCATCTTCAGTACGCGCGGCATCTTCAGTACGCGCGGCACCTTCATACGCGCGGCACCTTCAGTAGACGAGCGCCTGCGTATCGTCCGCCATCGCCTCCTGGACGAACACCTGGGCGCCCGCGATGCGTACGCCGTCGATGACGTCCTTCTCCGTGATGTCCCGGCGCGCCGCGCACTGGGTGCACAGGGTGAGCCGGCCCGCGGCCAGGACCGAGTCGATCAGATCGGGCAGCGGCGCCGCGTGCGGCAGCTCGAACTCGGCGGCCCGGCCCGGCAGTGCGAACCACGAGGACTCGCCGGTCAACCACAGGGAGACCTCGACCCCGCTGGCCACGGCCACCGCCGCGACCGTGAACGCCTGCGAACAGCGCTCGGGGGCATCGGCCCCCGCCGTCACCTTGATCACGAGCTTCTTCGCCATGGCCGCATGGTAGTCCGGGGGAGTCGGGGAGAATCCGAATCGTGATCATGCCCCTTACAACTCCATGAGATTCCCATGGGTCTCCTGTGCGCGCGGATATGGAATCCGTGCGTCGCGTTCCGTGGGGGGATGTCGTGGAAGTCGAGGAAGTACCCGTGCCAGGTCCTGAGGCGACGGGCAAGGAGACATCTGAGGAGGCGCCTCGCGTACGCCGGCGGGGGCGTACGGCCCTGCTGATCGCCACGGCCGCCGTGCTGGGGCTCGTCGGGGGCACCTGCGCCGGCTATCTGATCCAGGCCGACCGGGAGCCGACCAGGCTGCCGTCGCTCTCGCAGCCCGTGGTGGCCCAGGCCAAGGGAGCCGGTCCCGAACCGCTGTCCGCCGCGCAGGACCGCCGCGTGAAAACCGACGGCGACCTGCGCAAGCTGCTGATCAAGCGGCCGAAGGGGGCCCAGGACACCGAGTACGCACCGGGCCGCGACGGCTGGCTGACCATGGCCGAGTACGCGGACCAGCTCAAGGACCCGGACCAGGCGTTCGGGCAGCTGGTCGGCGCGGAGTTCCGGCGTGCGGCCGGCGTCGACTGGCGGGTCGGCAGCACGTACAGCGTCGGGATCAGGCTCGTGCAGTACCGCCAGGAGGAGAACCTCTCCGCCTCCGAACAGGCCGGCAACTGGAACGTGGACGGCACCCGCAGCTGGCCCGTCCCCGGCACGGGCGACGGCATGGCGTATGTGACGACCAAGCCCGACACCAAGCCCGGCTACCTACCGGTGTACAGCGCACAGGCACACGCCTGGCGCGGTGACATCGCCATGGAGGTCTGGATCTACGACACCAAGCCGATTTCCAAGGCCAAGATCATGGACCTGGCCGAGCGGCAGATGGAGCGGCTGTGACCGACGAGCAACCGATGAGCGAGCAGCCCGTTCAGGAGCGCGTGGAGGAGCTTGTCCAGGGGTCCGCGACCGAGCCCGCCGCGGAGTCCGCGCCCGAGCCCGCCGCGCCCGAATCCATCGCCCCCGTCAAGAAACCCCTCCGCCGGGGTCGCATCGCCGCCGTCGCCGGTTCGGTGCTCCTCGTCGCGGCCGTCGTCGGCGGTGCCGGCTACACCGTCGTGACCGTCCAGGACGCCGACCGGGACCCGGGCGCGCCCTCCTGGACCTTCCCGAACGCCGCCCACGACGACGCCACGTCGGCGAAGGCCCCCGCGGGACTCGCCGCGATGCTCGTGCCGTACGGCACCGAGGGCTGGAGCCGGGGCCCGGACATCGGGGAGTTCGGCTCCGACGCCTCGCTCAGCGGGCCCGAGGCCACCGCTCTGCGCAAGGAGGCGCTGCGGGATCTGCCGCGTTCCCAGCGGCGGGAGCTGGAGAAGCGGATCGACAAGCAGCACACCAAGGGCATCGCGATGCGCAGCTACCTCAGCGCGTCCAACGGGTATGCCTCCACGCTGTACGCCGACAGCGCCTTCACCATGAGCGTCGAGCTGGCCCAGATCGAGGACAAGGCGGCGGTGAAGGGCATGTCGACGTTCCAGAACGAGTTTTTCGACGCCCTCAAGATCTTCCGTAAGGGTCCGGAGATCAAGGGCCACAAGAACGCGAAGTGCTTCCTGCCGCCCAAGGACAAGGACGAGAAGCTCGACATGATGGTCTGCTCCGCCTACCAGGGCGACGTGCTGGTCAGCGCGACCGCCTCCGGGGCCAAGCCGTTGGACACCAAGGGTGTCGCGATGCTGCTGCGCGAGCAGCTCGACCGCATCGCCGAGCCGGGGGAGGCGGTATGACCGAGCAGACGAGCTCCGTCGAGGACGCGGCGGCGACGCCCGTCGAGAAGGGGACCACGGCGCCGGTCGAGGCGCAGGCCGCGCTGCCATCCGCGCCCGAGGCGCCGGCCGCGGTCGTCGACCCGGAGGTGCCGTCCACGCCCGTCGCGGCCGAGGTGCCCCCGGCCCGGGTGCGCAAGGACCGTCGGGTGCTGCGGGCCGTGCTGCGCTGGACCGCCGCCACCGTGGTCTTCGCTGCGGTCGGCACGTCGGTCGCGTACGGCATCACCCGCATGGACCGCACCGACGTACCCGGTCTGGCGACGGAGTCGGACGGGCGCTGGGACTACCCGACCATCACCCGGCCGCCGCTGCCCTCCGGCAGCCCGCGCCCGCTCGCCGAGTCGAACAAGACCGGCACCCACTACGCCGACCTGCGCAGGCTCGTGCTGCCCGCCCCGAAGGGCGCACACGTCGACACGGCGCTGCGCGGGACGGACGGCTGGCTGGCGACGAAGACGTTCCTGTCGGAGTACGCCACGCGGGACGACCGGGAGACGGTCGGGCAGCAGCTGACCGACAACGGTCTGCGGCACATCGCGGCCCGCGGCTGGACGACGCCGGACGGCACGCACACCCGGATCTACCTGTTGCAGTTCGACTCGGCCGTCGTCGCGGACGAGGTGAACTCGCCAGGGCTGACCAGCTACAACATGCCGAACTACGCGGTGCGCGGCGCCGAGCGGACGATGGCCGACAACCGGTTCCCGGACCGTGCCGCGGTCGACGACGTGGTCCGTCACGCGTACGACGAGATCAAGCCGTACGGCGCCGAGCAGGTCCGCCAGGCGTACCTCTCGGCCGGGGACACCCTCGCCCTGATCGTGCAGTCCCGCAAGGGCGCCGCGAAGGCGGTCCCGTTCCAGCAGACGGTGGTCCTCCAGAGCCAGCTGCTCGGCTGACCACGCCTGGGCGTACCGCGCGGAGAACCGCCCAGGAGTACCTCGCAGAGATCCCCGAGCCCCGGCCCACTAAGCTGGGGCTCGGCTCTTGTACCGCCCACCCCGCTCATCCGAGGAGCACCCCGTGGAGATCTTCTTCGAAACCCTGCTGGTCCTGGTCTGCGTCGGCGTGATCGCCTTCGCCGGGCTGACCGTGAAGAAGCTGTACCAGGGCCAGCGCTGACCCCCCATCGAGGAACTGCCGAGCTCATGATCGAGATCCCGTCCGACCTGCACAAGGACCTGCTTCCCGTTGCCTTCCTGCTTGGCAACTGGGCCGGTGCGGGCGTTCACGACTTCCCCGGCTCCGAGAAGTGCAACTTCGGGCAGGAGGTCACTTTCACCCACGACGGGCGCGACTTCCTGGAGTACCACTCGCACACCTGGGTGCTCGACGCCGACGGGAACAAGGTCCGGCCGCTGGAGACCGAGTCCGGCTTCTGGCGGGTCCACCCCGACCGCAAGGTCGAGGTCGTCATGACCCGCGACGACGGCATCGTCGAGATCTGGTACGGCGACCTGGCCGCCAAGACCCCGCAGATCGACCTGGTCACCGACGCCGTGGCACGGACGGCGGCCTCGGGTCCCTACACCGGCGGCAAGCGCCTCTACGGCTATGTGAAGAGCGACCTCATGTGGGTCGGTGAGAAGCAGACCCCCGAGGTCGAGCTGCGCCCCTACATGTCCGCGCACCTGAAGAAGGTCGTCACTCCGGAGGACGTCGAGCGCTGGGCCAAGGCCCTCCCGGACGACATGCCGGACGACGGAATCGCGTTCTTCAAGTAGTCAGGAAGCAGTTCGGAAGTGGTCCGGCCGGTTCGGCGGCTCTCCTCAGGTCGGCAAATCCCGGAATGGTCCTAGACTTCCTGTGTGGTGAGCACCGACTGGAAGAGCGACCTGAGGCAGCGCGGCTACCGGCTGACGCCGCAGCGCCAGCTTGTCCTCGAAGCCGTGGACACCCTGGAGCACGCGACCCCCGACGACATCCTCATCGAGGTGAGGAAGACCGCGTCGGGGGTCAACATTTCCACCGTGTACCGAACCCTGGAGCTCCTGGAGGAGCTCGGTCTGGTCAGCCACGCGCACCTCGGGCACGGCGCGCCGACCTACCATCTCGCCGACCGGCATCACCACATCCATCTGGTCTGCCGGGACTGCACGAACGTCATCGAGGCCGATGTCTCGGTCGCCGCGGAGTTCACCGCGAAGCTCCGGGACACGTTCGGCTTCGAGACGGACATGAAGCACTTCGCGATCTTCGGCCGGTGCAAGGACTGTTCTCTCAAGAGTTCAACTACCAAGTCGTAGGCTGGGTGTATGAAGAGCCCTCTCCTGTCCCTGCCCGGCGCCGTCCCCGCCGAAGGCGTGGATGAACAGGTCGCAGCCCATTACGGTGACCTGTTCCGCGAGCAGCGCGCCCTCGCCGACGGCACCGGCTTCGTGGACCTCTCGCACCGCGGTGTCGTCGCCGTCACCGGTGAGGACCGGCTGAGCTGGCTGCACCTGCTGCTCACCCAGCACGTCACGGACCTCCCGGCGGGCCGCGCCACCGAGGCGCTGATCCTCTCCGCGCACGGCCACATCGAGCACGCGCTGTACCTCGTCGACGACGGCACCACCACCTGGGCCCACGTGGAACCCGGCACCCAGGACGCGCTGCTGGCGTACCTGGAGTCGATGAAGTTCTTCTACCGCGTCGAGACCGCCGACCGCACGGACGACTTCGCGGTCGTGTACCTGCCGGCCGGTTCGATCGCCGAGGTCCCCGAGGGCGCGGTCGTACGCGAGACGCCGTACGGGCGTGATCTCTTCCTGCCGCGTACGGACCTGGAGTCCTACGCCGAGAAGGCCGGTCCGCCGGCCGGGCTGCTGGCCTACGAGGCGCTGCGCGTCGAACACCACCGCCCGCGGCTCGGTTTCGAGACCGACCACCGCACGATCCCGCACGAGCTGGGCTGGATCGGCACCGCGGTGCACCTCCAGAAGGGCTGCTACCGGGGCCAGGAGACCGTCGCCCGCGTACAGAACCTGGGCAAGCCCCCGCGCCGGCTCGTCTTCCTGCACCTGGACGGCAGCGAGGTCCATCTGCCGCCGCACGGCGCCGAGCTCCGCCTCGCGGACGACGGCCCCGACGGCCGGAAGATCGGCTTCATCACCACCTCCGTACGCCACCACGAGCTCGGCCCGATCGCGCTCGGCCTGGTGAAGCGGAACGTGCCGCTGGACGCGCGGCTGCTGGCGGACACGACGGCGGCGGCGCAGGAGGTCGTGGTCGAGCCGTAGGGCCTTTGACCGGTCACATCTCCAGGAGCACGGTGAACGGGCCGTCGTTCGTCAGCGAGACGCGCATGTGCGCGCCGAACCGGCCCGTCGCCACCGTGGCGCCCAGCGCGCGGAGCTGGGCCACGACCTCGTCGACGAGGGGTTCGGCGACATCGCCGGGGGCGGCCGCGTTCCAGGTGGGGCGGCGGCCCTTGCGGGCGTCGCCGTACAGGGTGAACTGGCTGATGACGAGCAGCGGCGCATCGATGTCGGAGCACGACTTCTCGTCCGCCAGCATCCGGATGGACCAGAGTTTGCGGGCGAGTTGGGCCGCCTTCTCCTTGGTGTCGTCGTGCGTGACACCGACGAGGACGCACAGCCCTTCGCCGTCGATCGCTCCGACCGTCTCCGGACCGTGTTCCCCGTTCACGACGACGCTCGCGCCGTCCACCCTCTGCACCACCGCACGCATGGGAACCATCATGCCGTGCGGGGAGGAGCCCCCCCTCACGGGGCTGAATGCCTTCGCGCGTGATCCCCGGACCTCTTTCGAGGGGTCCTTTGGGGGTTTCTTTTTGCTCCTTACCCCCCCATCTGGGGCCGATCGGGGGCACTCGGTCACATAGCGGCCACTTGGGGTGGCACGATGCGTGTGTTGCGGTGCAACCGTGGGGTGGACCGCGCCGGTCGAGGGGACGGTAGAGGCACATGAGCACACCGAGTACCGGGCAGCAGCCGCCCGGGACTGTGTCGTTGACCCGTACGAGTCCGCGGGCGGGGGGCGGTCGTACGGGGGTTCATCGTCCTCCCGTGCAGCGCACCGACAGTCCGCTGCACCCGGACCCGCCCGCGCCCGAACTGCCCCTGCTGCGGCTGCCCGAACTGCGGACCCTGCGGCGCGACGCGCAGCGCGACGAGGCCGACCTCAGCTATGTGCGGCGGCTGCTCCAGGGACGCATCGACATCCTGCGGGCCGAGCTGGCGCGCCGCGGGGGACTGCGGGCGCCCTCCGCGACGTCGGGCTCGCCGCTGGTCTCGGGCCTGGGAACGAGTCCGGGTCTGCGCCCGGCCGTAGGGAGGGGGGCGGGTTCCGGTTCCGGCGGGGCGTCGGTCGTCGACCGGCTCGCGGAGATCCTGACGGACGCGCCCGCCCGGCACCGTTCGTCGGCCCGCCATGTGACAGTGGGCACACCGTACGGCGAGGAGTACCGGCGGCTGGCCGCGGACATGCTCGCCGAGGTGCAGCTGTCGGACCTGGAAGCACGTACGGACGACGAGCTCGGCGCGGGGATGGGACGGCTCGTGCGCTACGAGCAGCAGGTCTCCCGGCGGCGTCAGCATCTGCAGCGGACCGCCGACGATTGCAGCGCCGAGATCGCCCGCAGGTACCGTGATGGGGAAGCACAAGTAGACGACCTGCTCATGTGACGCGGTGGCCCCCGGCGATCCCGGGGGCACGTGCGACGGCTGCGGCGGCGCCGGCGGTCCGGGACATCCGGGGCCGGGCCCCACGGCTCCGCCCGGTTCCGCGGTCGCGGCGGCCGCGCCCGGGAACGGCCCGGGCCGCGGTCGTGGGGCTCGGCCGGGGATACGCCATCGGGGGACCTCCCGTACGGCGCCTCGGTTCGATCACCGGGCGGGTCCCTGTCATGGAAGGCCACCGCCGATGTCCGCCGCCGCTCCTGCCGTCCCCGCAGACCCCTTCATACCGCCTGTTCTCGCCGAGGTCGTCCGTTCGGGATTCGTCGAGGGGCGTCATCGGGGCAGCCTGGTGCTGCTGGGCGCGGACGGGTCGGTCGAGCTGGCGTTGGGCGAGGTGACCGCGCCGGTCTTCCCGCGCTCGTCGAACAAGCCGATGCAGGCGGCGGGTGTGCTGCGGGCGGGGCTGGATCTGGCCGGCGAACGGCTGGCTCTCGCCGCCGCCAGCCACTCCGGGGAGGCCTTCCACCGTGATCTCGTCCAGAAGATGCTGACCGAGCACGGGCTGGACGCCGGGCAGTTGCAGTGCCCGCCGGATCTGCCGCTGGACCCGGCGGAGGCGGAGACGTATCTCGCCGGAGGCGCGGTCCGTGATCGGGTCACCATGAACTGCTCCGGCAAGCACGCGGCGATGCTCGCGGTGTGCGCGCTGCGAGGCTGGCCCCTGGACTCCTACCTGGACCCCGGGCATCCACTCCAGCAGCTCATCCACACGGTGGTCGAGGAGGCGGCGGGGGAGTCGGTGGCGGCGGTCGGTACGGACGGCTGCGGTGCGCCGCTGATGGCGATCAGCCTCACAGGCCTTGCCCGAGCCTTCCGTTCCTTCGTCCTCGCCGTCCCCGGCTCCGCCGAACGTCGTGTCGCCGACGCCATGCGTGCCCACCCCGAGTACGTCGCCGGGACGCGCCGTCCCGACACCTGGCTCATGCGCGAGATACCCGGTGCCCTCTCCAAGATGGGCGCGGAGGCCGTCCAGGCGGTGGCCCTCCCCGACGGCAGGGCCCTCGCCTTCAAGATCGACGACGGTGCCACCCGAGCGCTCGGCCCCGTCCTCGCCCGCGCCCTGTCCCTCCTGGGCACGCAATCCCCGATCCTCTCCAAAATCGGCCACGCTCCCCTGACGGGCGGAGGCGTTGAGGTGGGCGAGATCCGAGCGGTGTTCTAGGCCCGGCCCCCAAACGTTCCTCGCCCCCGCCGCCCCTACCCGACCCATCCCAGGGGCTTCGCCCCTTCGACCCAGCCGGGGGCTTCGCCCCCGCCCCCCGCGGGGCTTTGCCCCTGCACCCCACCGGGGGCTGCCGCCCCCTGGCCCCGCATCGCTGCGCCCCGGACCCCGCATCGCCCGAAGGGCTCGTCCTCAAACGCCGGACGGGCTGAAGATGCGCGCAGCGCCCCTTAGGGGCGCGGGGAACTGCGCGATCAGCCCCACTCACCCGCAGTCGACGCGATCAGCCCCACTCACCCGCAGTCGAAAGGACGGCTTACGGGGTCCGGGGCGGAGCCCCGGGGATGGGACGGGTAGGGGCGGCGGGGGCGAAAACGGTGCGACGGGGGCGTGCGCGGCGCCCTAGCGTGAACCCATGAGCCGTCGCGAAGAAATCGACGTACGAACGATCACAGAGACCGAGATCCCGGCCTGGATCCGTGCGCTGAACACGGGGTTCCTACGCTCCCCGGTCGTATCGGACCAGGAGATCACCAACCGCGGTTCGATCATCCTCCCGCAGCGAACCCTCGGCGCATTCGACACCAACCTCCCCCACTCTCGACTTCGCTCGAGCGGGGGGACCCCCATCGTCGCCACCTTCCGATCGTTCCCGCAGCAGCTCACCACCGTCGGCGGCACCCCCGTCCCCGCCGACGCCATCACCAACGTCTCCGTCACCCCCACCCACCGCCGCCGAGGCCTCCTCACTCGCATGATGGCCACCGACCTCACCGCGGCGAAGGACCGCGGCGACGTGGTCGCCACCCTCATCGCCGCGGAGTACCCGATCTACGGGCGGTACGGCTTCGGCCAGGCCACCACCGCCACCGAGTGGACCATCGACGTCTCCAGGTCGGGCCTGGACCCCCGCTGGTCGGGCCCGCCCGACGGCGCCCGAATCCACCTGGTGGACGGCGAGGACGTACGCAGGCTCGGCCCGGACCTGCACGACCGCCTCCGTCGCACCCAGCCGGGCACGGTCGACCGCGACGAGCGCTGGTGGCAGATCAACACCGGCGTACTGAGCCTGAGCGACGACTCCTGGAAGGAACCCTTCTACGCCGTGTACCGCTCGGCGACCGGCGAGGTCGAAGGCCTGGTCTCGTACGAGTCGGACGACAACTGGGGCGACGTCAAGCAACCGCTGAACACGGCGGAAGTGAACTGGCTGATCACGGTGACCCCGGCGGCCGAACGCGCCCTGTGGCAGTACCTCTGCTCGATCGACTGGATCGCCCACGTCAAGACAGGCTGGCGTGCTCCCGACGACCTGCTCCCGCACTTCCTCCCCGATCCGCGCGCCGCCCGTATCACGACCCAGGCGGACTGGCTGTGGGTGCGGATCCTGGACGTCGTACGGGCTCTGGAGGCGCGTACGTACGCGGGGGCCGGGACCTTGGTCCTGGACGTCACCGACGGGGACGGACTCTCCGCCGGGCGCTACCGCCTGGAGGCCGGGCCCGACGGGGCGACCTGCGCACCGACCACGACGACCGCCGATCTCACCCTGAACGTGGGTGAGTTGGCGGCCCTGTGGTTGGGCGACGAGTCGGCGGTGCGGCTCGCAGCGCTCGGGCGGGTGCGGGAAGAACGAGAGGGCGCCGCCGTCTTCGCCGACGCCCTGCTCCGCACGTCCAGGCGACCGTGGTGCCCGGACATCTTCTGATTCCGATTCCGATTTCCGAATGGTGTGGCCTGTACGGCTGGTGTGGTGGTGCGCGGTGTGCTGCGGGTGCTCCTTCCGGTTCCGTCGGTGCGTGGTGGTGCACTGCATCCGTAGCCGTGCGGTGGTGCGGTGGTGCGGTACGGACTGACCGAGCTCCCGGCTCCCCTCCGGAGGGGAGCCCGGTCAGCCGGACTGCCGGACGGCGTCCGATCAGCCGGACTGGGCGAGCAGCATCACGAGCAGGACGGCTCCGATGCCGCTGATGGTGGTGTTCTTGGCCTTGAGGCCGACGGACAGCGCGACGAACGCGATGATGCCCAGCGGCCCGTACTTCCACTGGATGAGTTGCTCGAATCCGATGGCGAGGGCGGCGACGGCGAGGGCGATGAGCGGCATGACGTTCCCTCCTTGGGGTCCTGGGGAGGACGACTGTGGCGGCCAACCCTCGGGAAGTGTGACCATGTTGTGTAAGTTGGCAACCAACTCACTGGTAGTTATCTCCGCGTTGGGTCGACTCATAACCACCTATCCCGCAACTGCCCAAAGATGGCGCGAAGTTGTAGTGTTTGGTCGTGGAACCGGAACACGCCTCCGTCAATGGACGGAACAGGTCACCACGGCCACAGAGGTCACACCGCGAGGTGGCCGACGAGCTGCGCAGCCGGATCAGGTCCGGCCGTCTGCGGCCGGGGCAGCGCATGCCCACGCAGGCCAAGCTGGCCGACGAGTTCGGTGTCGAGCGCGGGGCGGTCCGGCAGGCGCTGCGCATCCTGCAGTCGGAACATCTGCTCGTCAATGTGTCCAAAGGGAGCCCGGCGACTGTCGCCGACACCCTGGAACGGGCTCTGACCGGCCCGGAAGCCTCGCCGCAGCCCACCACGGTGGCACTCGGTGGCCGGATCACGGCCGCCTTCGAAGCCCCGCACGTGGAGATCGACGCGCTGTGCCTGACGTCGATATCGCTCACCCTTGCCATGGGCGAACCCCTCCGGCAAATTCACGCGGGCCGAATAAAACCGGCCAGGGTGGACGTCCGCGTGCTGCTTCCCAGCAGTGACATCGACCTCGCCTTTCCCGCGCCGGTGGACGCCTCGGCGGCCGGCCGGCTCCAGCGCAGCTGGCTGACCAACCGAAACGCCCAGGGCCAGGTGCTGCGCCACAACCTGCTCGCCCTGCGCGCCACGCACGGCATCGACGTCAACGTCACCTTCCGCGCGCTCCCCTTCACCCCGCCGGTGAAGTTGTACCTGCTCAACGGGGTCGAGGCACTCTTCGCGTACTACACGCTGACCAGGCGCGAGGAGGAAGTGGACCACGAGTACCTGGAGATGTACGACGTCCAGGGCACCCAGTCCATGCTGTTCCCCTTCGCGCAGGGGACCGGGCTGCGGGACACCACGTTCGTGGAGCAGTCCCACCTCTGGTTCAACGCGCTGTGGGAGACCATCAGCTCGAAGCTGCTGCTCTCGAGCTGACCGACTCTCCCCTGCACGTCACAGGGCAGGACCCGCGACCATCAGGGCGAGGACGACCGCGCCGATGGAGCTGCAGGTGGGGCTCTTCGCCTTGATGCCGACGGTGAGGAGCAGCAGGCCGATGACGCCTGTCGTGCCGTACTGCCACTGCACGAACTGGTCGAAGCCGACGACGAAGAGGGCGGAGAGAAGGGCGATGGCGGGCATGGGCGGTTCTCCTGCTTCTACTGTGGCGTGGTGGTTCCTCTGGGGTGTGCGATGGTGAGGCCGGGTGAGTCGGTGACGGACTCGGGTGGGGGAGGCAAAACTTCCGCCAACTTGGCCAAGTTGGTGACCAACTCTGATTAAGTTGTCCCCACTTGGCTGCTAGCCATAAACAACTTTCAAACAACTCCCCGTAGATGGGCGAGAGTTGTAGCGTTTGGTCGTGACCCAGGAGAACGTTGCAGTGAACGGCAGCAGAAGGCTCTCGCCCCAGGAGATCGCCGACGCCCTGCGGGATCGGATCCGGGCCGGTGAGCTCAAGGCGGGCGACCGTCTGCCAACTCAGGCCGAGTTGGCAGAGGAGTTCGGTGTCGAGCGGGGCACCGTCCGCCAGGCCCTGCGCGCGCTCCAGGACGACGGACTGCTGAGCAACGTCAGCAAGGGCAGCCCCCCACGGATCGCGGAGCCGCCGGCCTCGGCCCGGAACGAGCCGCAGACGACGATGGTCGGACTGGCTCCCCGGCTGGCGGACGCGTTCTCCGCGCCGCACGTCCGGGTCGACGCCGCCTGCCTGACCGCCGAGACTCTGATGCTGGCGCTCGGCGAACCCGTCCGCCAGATCCACGAGGGCCGCATCCTCCCGGAGTCGATCGACGTCCGTATCCTGCTGCCGTCCCGGGACATCAATCTCGCCTTCCCGGTCCCCGTCGACGGCCGCGGTGACGACGACCCGGTCCACGAGCGCTGGCTCGCCCAGCGCAACGCCCAGGTCCACGTCCTCCAGCACAACCTGCGCGCCCTGCGCTCCTCGCACGGCATCGACGTACGCGTGGCGTTCAGGGCCCTGCCCTTCACCCCGCCCGTGAAGCTGTACCTGCTCAACGGCGTCGAGGCCTTAATCGCCTACTACATGGTCATGCGGCGCGAGGAGGAGGTGGCCGACGGAATGCTGGACATGTACGACGCCGTGGGCTCGGAGTCCCTCCTCTTCTCCTTCGAGAAGCGGACCGGTCAGCGGGACGCCGCGTTCGTGGACCAATCCCAGAAGTGGTTCGACGCCCTCTGGGAAACCATCACCACGGACCTGACACTCTCCTAGTGACTTCTGATACGGCGCAGACTGAACCTGTGGCAGCAGAGACCGATAACTTGCGGGAAGTGATCGAACGCGCTCGCTTTGTGCTCTTCGACTTCGACGGGCCGATCTGTCGGCTGTTCGCGGGGCACTCCGCGGAGGACGTGGCGAAGGACCTGGTGGAGTGGCTGGAGCGACAGGGGCTGCGGGGACTGCTCACCGAGGAGGAACAGGTCCACCCGGACCCGATGGTCGTCCTCTACGCCGTCCACCGCCGCCATCCGCACAGCGATCTGGTGAGCGAGCTGGAGGAACGCCTCACCCAGCAGGAACTCAAGGCGGTGCCGTCCGCCTGGCCCACCGCGTACGCGGACCCGCTGATCCGGACCTGGAGCGCGGTCGGCGCACGGCTGGCCATAGCGACCAACAACTCGGCCCGCACGGCCACGAGTTACCTCGCGAGCCGGGATCTCACCAGCTGCTTCGCCCCCAACATCTACGGCCGGGGCCAGGATCTGCACCACCTCAAACCGGACCCGCACTGCCTCAACCGCGCCCTGAACGCCCTGGGCGCCGCCCCCGCCGCTGCCCTGATGATCGGTGACGCCCCCTCGGACTACGAGGCCGCCCGCCAGGCCGGCGTCCCCTTCCTCGGCTACGCCCGCACCGCCTACAAGGAGAAGCTCCTGCGCGAAGCGGGCGCCGAGGACGTGGTGAGCTCACTGGAACCGGTGCTGAGGGTGCTTCGGGGGTAGGCCTGAAGCGCCGGCGGGCCTGGAGGCGTCAGGCCTGGATCTGAAGGGTCAGCAGGAAGAAGAGGGCTGCTGACCACCAGGCCAGGCGCGGGTGCCCTGCTCGGACGCCCACCAGAAGGAGGGCCAGCAGAACCACACCCACGAGCCCGATCTCCATCCGCACCAGCTGTGTCACCCCGAGCTCGACTCCCATGCACACCAGCTGAAAGAAGATCACGTGTCCCACCCCGTCCACTTCAATAAATCCGTCAACTAGTCGTCCAATTGGACTGGTTGTCTCGAATTGGATGTGCCCGGTCTGGTTGATCCCTTAACGGCCAGTCAACTTCCAGCCCTGCCAACCTTCCAATCCGGTCACTCGGGTGAGGGGAAGCGGGTTTGCCCACGGGGCGGGCGAGGTACGGTCGCGATGTGAGCGGAGAACGCGGCGAGGGAGGCGGCACGGAGTTCCAGCGCATCCTGGAGACGTTGCGAACCCGTATCGCCGACGGCACGTACGCGATCGAGTCCCACCTGCCCGCGCAGCGTGAGCTCGCCGAGGAGCTCGGGGTCTCCCGCGACACCGTGCAGCGTGTACTGCGGGAGCTGAACAACGAAGGCTGGATCAAGTCCCGTCAGGGCAGCGGATCGCGGGTGGTGAAGAGTCCAACCCATCTGGAGAACCCGAAGCAGGAAGCGCCCCGGGTGCGCGCGACTCTGGGTACCTTCATCGCACGGGCCTTCGCCCAGCCGACCGTACGGCTGGACGTGTTCACCCTCACGTCAGAGTCCCTGGACGCCCACATCCGACTGCAGTCGGAGCGCATCCGCCTCAGGGAGCTCAGCCCTGAGCGCATCGAGCTGCGGATGCTGCTGCCCGATGCATCACTCGAACTGCCGTATCCCCGAGCGAAGACCCGCGCGAGTGAGGAAGAGAGGGAGCCAGGGCAACTGGCCTGGTTGAACGAGCAGCTGCAAGAGCGACTGCGCGCCATTGCCCGACGGCACACCATCTCGTTGCGCTCGGCGCTGCGGGACCTCAAGACGGAGGGGCTGGTGCCCTTCGTGCGCATGGAGGTCCGCCATGTGCCGCTGGCTCCGGCGTTCAAGCTGTACTTGCGCCCCGAGGCGGAGGCACTGTTCGGGCCGTACGAGGTGATCGAGCGCTCGATCCTCTTGGAGGACGAGACCGAGGTCGATGCCCTTGACGTGCTCGGTCTGGGATCGACCCTGACCCGTCACGTCAACGACGAGGGCGATCCGGACTCCTCCGGGTCTGTGTTCATGGAGAGCATGCAGGGCTGGTTCGACTCCTGCTGGGAATTCCTCGCGGTGGAGGACTGAGGCGACGCGGAGTCGACCGAGTTTCCAACGGCGTGACGTTCCTGAGAGGTACAACTCTTTCTCAAGTAGGCGCCGATTTCGCAGACGGCTCAGCCGTGCCAACGGGTGGGCACTAAGGTGTGCTGACCCAGTCGCGATGCATGAAAATCGGCGACGACGCACAGTTATTCAGGAGTGACCCGTGGGCGTTTCATCGATGCCCGGCATGGGCGGTCCGCCGATGCCCCGCCCGCCCGGCCGGCCGGCCTTGGAGGAGGCGGCGGACACGGCGTACCGAGGCTTCGTCCGTTATGCCAAGGCGTTCGGAGAGTTCGGCCGTGGGCACCACAACCTGAATTACATGGTGAGGCCGCTTGCGGGGGACGACACCCGGTTGGTCGGGTGCGACGACGGGGCAGCGGTGACGGTGCGGGAACGGATTCCCTCGGCGCTGCCCGTGGTCATCAGGACCTGGCAGGACGAGGCCGAAATCCTCAACACGATCTGGGACGTGCTGCCGCACGTTCCACGGTGCCTGGTCAAGCGTGGTGACGTGACCATCCTCAGCTACGTCGAGGGCGTCCCGCTGTCGCGCGTCTGCCCCAACGGCAAGCCGGTGGACTCCGGGCTGATCGTCGCCCTTGCGGATCTCCTCGCCAATCTGACGCATGTGCGCCGGCAGCACCTTCCTCCGCTGCCGGCGTCCTGGCCGCACTCCAGCCGGGACAGCAGGGCCTTTCTGCAGGCGTTGGCATGGGCGGCGGAGGAACAGATCCGCCGACGCAACTGGGCGGATTTCGGCGGACTGTTCGCGATGCTGGGCATCCCCGAAGACGCGATGGTGCGGTTCGCGGAACGGGTTCCGGCGCTCATCAGCCGCCCCTTCAGCCTGCTCCACACCGATCTGCACCGGGACAACGTGATCGTCTCCTACGACGGCGACCCGCCCCTGATCTGTGTCGACTGGGAACTGGCGACCTACGGCGATCCGCTGCACGACCTCGCCACGCACCTGGTGCGGATGCAGTACCCCGCGCGCCAGTGGCCCGAGGTGATCGAGTCTTGGCGCGAGGTCATGGGGCGACGGCGGCCCAAGGCCGTGCAGGGTCTCGACCGCGACCTCAAGCGCTACGTCGCCTTCGAGCGTGCCCAATCGGTCTACCCCGATGTGATAAGGGCCGCCACGTCGCTCGGTGATTCCACCGACCAGCAGGAGCTGCAGGCCGCGACCCGGGCGGTACGCCGGGCCCTGGTGGCTGCCGAAGAGCCTTTGCGGCTGATGAGCGTGCCGGACGAAGCCGAGATCGAGCGCATCCTCTTCCGGTGGCACGAGTCCCACGGGGGTCGACACAAAGGGGGCAGGCCGGTCTCCGATGTCCTATGGACACGTGACCTTCGGGTCCCCCCACATCCGCAGTTCCCCTCGACAGCGGTGAGCAGGGCGCTGTTCGAGGAAGGGACTGCCTCCGCCGACCGCGTGTTCAAGGGAACGGCCCATCTCAATACGGCGGTACGCGTACCGGAAGTGCCGTTTCCCGTCATGGTTCGCAGAAAGGTCGGCTCGGCGAATACCCGGGAGCGCCGCTTCCTCAATGAGCACGCCGTGCTGGCAGCCATCGAGCGGTCAAACGTTTCCGTACGTGCTCCGCGGGTGTTGGCCCTGGGTATCAGCGGCCTGAAGGAGCAGTTCACCATCCACTCCTACGAAGGACCGGCGGACGGGTACAGGCCACCGGATCACCCCGCGGACGGCCTCCGCCCGTACGAGGCAGACGATCTCGTGGATCAGCTTCGGGAGCTGACCTACGTCGACTGCGAAGTGCTGGATCCCGAGATGAAGGGCTTGAATTTCTACCGGGAACTCCGCGACGAGCTGGTCCGCATGGTGAACGGTCTTCCCAAGTCGACCAGAGACCTGACACGAGAACTCGGCCTACCCATCGGCTACCGTCTCGGCGAGATCCTCGACCGTCACACCCTGGTCCCGCGCCGGCCCGTGCTTCTGCACGGCGATCTGAACCCGTGGAACCTCGTGCGTCGGGAGGAGGGCGGTCTGGTCCTCATCGACTGGGAGATGGCGATCGTCGGTGACCCGCTGTACGACCTGGTCCGTCACATGCATCTCACGCCCACGCGTCCAGAGATCCGTGAGCGCCTCTTCTCCCGCTGGGCCCGTCTGTTGCCCGAGGACTGCACGAAGGGCTGGCGTGAGGACTGGCGTGTCTACCGGTGGATGGAAGTCGTCCGCTCGGCCTACGTGGACCTCGACCGCCTCGTGACCGGCGACAGTCTGGACGCCCCCAACGTCCGTCGCGCCGTGGACACCTATGCCATGACCCTGGCCGAAGCCACGGCGGCGCTGGGACTTCCGGGCAAAATGACGGCGAACCCTTATCTTGCCCGTGCGCTGCCGCACGGAGACCATGGAGGCCAACGGACAGCTGGGGTCTCCGCGGATTTCTGACCTGCCGCCGGGCTTCGGCATGGGGGAGGGGACTGCGGATGTCCGGTGGGTCGAGCAGGGCGCCCGAAAACGGCATGGGCGAGCGGCTGAAGCGTTTTCAGACGCGGTACGAGCCGATGTTCACACGTATCTTGCTGATGACCATCTTCGTCACCGAAGTGACCGCCCAGTTCGTGAAGCCGGTCGGAGACGCCCTGCAGGACAAGGCGTATCTCGGTGGCGCGCTGCTCAGCCTGGTGGGGTACGTGCTGTACGACACGGTGAAGGACTTGGCCGCGTCCCTTCGGCTTCCTGCGCGCGCGCAGGTCGCCTCGCGTGAGTTGGGAAGCTTCGTCAGCGAGGCGTTCCGCGCCCGAACGGTGGAGATCAGGTTTCTGGGCTACACCGGAGAGACGCTCTACAACGAGCTCTATCACCGCTTGGAGGAACTCCTCGACGATCCCGGACCGACCAGGCACGTTTCCGTGAGGGTGCTGATCCCGGATTTCGGGCAGCCGATGATCGTCCCCTCGAGAGTCGCGGAGGACGGTGTGACGCCGGTGGACGATCCGGACTACCGAAAGCGCCTCGAACTGAAGTGCCAAGAGTACGACCAGACCCTGTCGGGTATCGCGGAGCGCCTCACTACGGCGGGACGGGTCACGGCGGAGTGCGAGTACCGCCTCTACCCCGGCATACCGAGGGACAAGATCTGCATCTTCAACCGGGAACAGGTACTGCACGGCCTCTACGACGTGGCCGCCCGGACCGTGCAGCGCAGTTCGGACCCGGAGTTCTACGACCCCAAGGGTTACCGCACCGACCTCAACGTCTGGTCCCGGGAGGGAAGCGAGGACTCCAAGACCGTCGTCGCCACATGGAACAAACATCTCGACGATCTGTGGAATCTGGCGGCGCGGCCGTACTGGCGGCAGCGGAGGGCGGCCTGAAGGACATGAAGGGGGACGCAAAGCCGTGTCTGAGGCCTGGGGAGTGTCTGAAAGGACAGGAACGGCGCCGCGAGACGCTGCCTGAGGGATGGCGCTCCGAGCCGCCCCTCACACCTCCAGCACCACCTTCCCCACCAACCCCCGCCCCTCAATAGCCGCGTGCGCCTGCGCCGCCCGTCCCAGGGGGAACACCTCACCGATCACCGGCCGCAGCCGCCCCGCCGCGGCCGCGGCAAAGACGTCGGACGTGAAGCGCCGCAGGTCGGCGGGGCTGAACTGGACGTCAGCGATGCCGAAGAGCTGGATCCCCCGGCGGGCGGCCTCCTCCGTGTCGAGGGAAGAGAAGCCGCCCGACGCCGCCCCGTGGGCGGAGAACCGGCCGCCGTCGGCCGTCAAGGGCAGGGCGGCGGCCCCCAGGTCGCCGCCCACACCGTCCAGGACGATGTCCGCCCCCTCCACGGCCCCGCCGAGCATCTTGCGGGCGGCGGACACCCAGTCGTCCCGGGTGGCGTCCACCACGTCGTCCGCCCCCAGGTCCCGTACCAGGTCGAGTTTGGCGTCTCCGCGGGCCACACCGATCACCCGCGCCTGGCGCTCATGGGCCAGTTGGACCAGCAGCGTGCCCATGCCGCCGGAGGCGCCGAGGACCAGTACGCGGTCGGTGGGGCCCACGGCGGTCAGTTCGAGCAGGCCGGTGGCGGTGACGCCGTCGTGGACCAGGGCCGCCGCGCTGCGCAGGTCCAGGGCGTCGGGCACCACCGTCAGCGCCGCCACCGCCGCCACGGCCCGCTCCGCATAGCTGCCCGTGACATAGGACGTGACCCGGCGCCCCAGCCACTCACCGGGAACGCCGGCCCCCAGGGCGCCGACAACACCGGACACGCCACCCCCGGGGACGTACGGCGGAGTCACCCGGAACCATTCCCGGCCCCACCCCGTCCGCACCTGCGTCTCCATGAAGATCGTGTCCACGTACGCCACGTCGATCACGACCTCCCCCGGCCCCGGAACCGGATCGGGAACCTCCACGGGAACCAGGACCTCGGGGCCGCCGAACTCCTTCACCTGCACTGCACGCATCGGAACGCTCCTCAAAGTCGGAAAGAGGTATGGCCGAACGCCGGACAGTCTTCGACCTGAAGCCTGGTTGAGGTCAAGGAGGGTCAAGGAGGGTCGAAGGAGGTGCCGGGGCGTGCGTAGGCTCGGGGCATGGGTGAGATCGGACTGCGCGAGCGCAAGAAGCAGCGGATGTACCAGGCTGTCTCCGACATCGCGATCGGACTCTTCCTGGAGAAGGGGTTCGACGCCGTGTCCGTCGCGGAGGTGGCCGCCGCCGCCGAGATCTCCAAGCCGACCCTCTTCCGGTACTTCCCGACCAAGGAGGATCTGGTCCTGCACCGGTTCGCCGATCACGAGGACGAATCCGCGCGCGTGGCCGCACGCGGGCCGTCCCCGTTGACGGCGCTGCGCCGTCACTTCCTCGACGGGCTGGAGCGCCGCGATCCCGTCACCGGCCTCAACGACGCCCCGCAGGTCCTGGCCTATCACCGCCTCCTCTACGGGACGCCCTCCCTGGCCGCCGGGATGTTCAGATACCTGGAGCGGTCCGAAGCCGCGCTCGCCGGGGCCCTCGGCGGCGACCTCGGCGCCCGGCTCGCCGCCGCTCAGATCATCGCCGTACAGCGCGTTCTCGCCCTGGAGAACTGGCGGCGGATCGCCGACGGTGAGGCCGTCGAGCAGGTGCGCCCCGACGCGGTCGCCGCGGCCGAGGAGGCGTTCGCACAGCTGGGGGTGGGTCTTCCGCGCTATGCGTAACCCCTGGGGTTGAGCGACCGGCAGAGAGGGCTACTGAGTAAAGAATGTTACTCGGTAACGCTATTCGGTATCCTTGGTCGAGTGACGTCTACCGACCCCGCCCTCGCCCGCTCCCTCACCCATGAACGCGCCCACCACGACGCCTGCCGTGCCGGCCTCGCCGCGATGGTCGACGGCGCCGAGGAGCAGGTCGTCACCGGCGAGGACGTCTCCGCCTCCGGTGCCGACGCCGAAGTCCTCGGCCGGCAGCTGCGCGGCCAGGCCAGGGATCTGCGCGAACTCCCCGAAGGCCCGCTGTTCTTCGGCAAGCTGGACTTCGCCCCCGGGGGCGGTGAACACGCCGGGCAGAGCTACCACATCGGCCGCCTGCGCATCACCGAACACCCCACCGCCCCACCCCTCGTCGTCGACTGGCGCGCCCCCGTCTCACGCGCCTTCTACCAGGCGAGCGCCCGCGATCCGCAGGGTGTGGCCGTGCGCCGGCGCTTCGGCTGGGCGCCGGGGAGCAAGGGGGACTCGGCGGACCTCACCGGTCTGGAGGACGAACACATCGGAGGGGGCCGACCGGAGCGGGACGGCCACCGGGACGGGGACGGCCGCCGGGACGGGGACGGCCGCCGGGACGGGGACGGCCGCCGGGATCGGGACCATGAAGGCCCCGCGGTTCCGGAGAGCCGCATTCTCACGGGCGAGATCGAGCGCCCCCGTGTCGGCCCCATGCGGGACATCGCCGCGACCATCCAACCCGAGCAGGACCACCTCGTCCGCGGAAACCTCGCCACGTCCGTGTGCGTACAGGGCGCCCCCGGCACCGGCAAGACGGCCGTCGGCCTGCACCGGGCCGCGTACCTCCTCTACACCCACCCCCAGCGCATCCGCCGCGGTGGACTGCTGATCCTCGGCCCCAACCCCACCTTCCTCGCGTACATCGCCGAGGTGCTGCCCGCCCTCGGCGAGAGCGGCGTACGGCAGTCGACGCTCGGGGACGAGATCGCCCGCCACCCCGTCACGACGCGCGACGACGAGCGCGCCGCCGCCGTCAAACACGACGTACGGATGGCGGAGGTCCTGCGCCGGGCCCTGTACGGGAACATCGGCACGTACGCCGACGCCCTCGTCGTACCCGACGGTTCGTACCGGTGGCGGGTGCCTGCCGAGGAACTGAACCGCATCGTGGACGGCGTACGGGCGGAAGAACCCCCGTACGGCATCGGGCGCGAGCGGGTACGGACGCGGGCCGTGCGCCGTCTGCGGGAACAGGCCGAATGGCGCGCCGGACCCCAGACGAACGCCTGGGCGCGGAAGGTCTCCGGGTCCCGGCCGGTCGGCACGTACGTCGACGCGGTCTGGCCCCGGATGCGGCCCGAGGAGGTCCTCGCCCGGCTCCTCACCGACGCCGAGGCGCTGGCCGGCGCCGCGGACGGGCTGCTGGACGCCGACGAGCAGAAGGCGATCCTGTGGGCCAAGCCGCCCCGCTCGTACAAGTCGGCCCCGTGGTCGGCCGCCGACCTCGTCCTTCTCGACGAGGTCGGCGGGCTCGTCGAACACCCGGAAGGCTACGGCCACGTGGTCGTCGACGAGGCGCAGGACCTGTCGCCGATGGAGTGCCGGGCGATCGCGCGCCGGGCTCCGTTCGGATCGCTCACGGTGCTCGGGGATCTCGCGCAGGGCACGACACCGTGGGCGACCCGGGAGTGGAGTGAGCTGCTCGGGCATCTCGGAAAGCCGGATGCGGCCGTGGTGCCCCTGACGATCGGGTTCCGGGTGCCGGAAGCCGTTGTCGGGCTCGCCAACCGGCTGCTGGCTCGGCTCGACGTGCGCGTACCGCCGGCTCGGTCACTGCGCCGGGACGGGGAGCTGACGGTCCGCGCGGTTCCCGACGCAGGGGACCTACTGCCCGCGACCGTCGACGCGGTGCGCGGCGCCCTCGCGCACGAGGGGTCCATCGGCGTCATCGCGGCCGACCCGGACGTCGGGGGGGTGCGCGAGGCGCTGCGCGCCGCCGGTATCGAGGCCGCGGGGCCCGAGGAACTGGGCGCACGTGTCGCGGTGGTGCCGGCCACGCTCGCCAAGGGGCTCGAGTACGACCATGTGGTGGCCGTCGAACCGGCGGCCGTCGCCGAGGCGGAGGCGCGCGGCCTGCACCGGCTGTACGTGGTGCTCACCCGGGCCGTGTCACGGCTGGAGGTCGTGCACGCGCGGCCCCTGCCCTGGTGACCCGGCGGCCACCGGGGCAAGGACCGGCCGTGTGACCCGGCGGCCACCACGGCGGGGGCCGCCGGCCGGCCTCAGGAACGGGTCAGGGGGCGGCCGCCGCCTCCAGGAGCGGGATCAACTGCTCCTCCTCGTAGGCGAGATGGGCTTCCAGCTCCTCCGTCAGGCGCACCACCTGGGGGAGTACGTGGGCCGGGTCCGCGGATCGCTCGCCGACCACCCGGCGCAACTCCTCGACCAGCACCGCGATCCGTTCGTGTTCGACGCGCAGCCGGTCCAGGACCGGGGTGAGGCCGGGGCGGCGGTCGGCGAGGACACGGAAGAGACCGAGGTCCTCGCCGGCGTGGTGCCGGTGCAGGCCCTGGCAGAGGGAGAGGCAGTTGACCCGGAGCTGGGCGCCGAGGGAACTGCCCGAGGCGGCGAACTCCTCGCGGATGAGCGCCAGTTCGCGCCGGAAGGCGTCGTGGATGATCCTCAGTGCCTCGCCCGTCGAGCCCGCGTTGACGTGCGGCGGACCGTCCCGCGGGATCTCGCGGAGCGCGACGACGGGGATCACCCGGTCCGTCTTCGCCTGGTACTGCGCCCATCCCTGATCGGCCTCCACCGCGCGGGCGAAGAGCCGGTCGCGCTCGGCGCCCTCGAGGACGACGGCCTCGGCGTCGTAGGTGAAGACGCCGCTCTCGATCCGCACGCGCGGGTGGGCGACGAGGTTGCGGTACCAGTCCGGGTGCCGGTGCGCGCCCCCGGCGGAGGCGATCACGACGACGCGGTCGCCGCCGTCGGGGTAGTAGCCGACGGGGGTGGTGTGCGGGGTTCCGGTGCGGGCGCCGGTGGTGGTGAGCAGAAGGAGCCGGGCTCCCTCGAAATATCCGCCGACTTTCCCGTGGCGGGCGCGGAACTCGTCGATGATTTGCTGATTGAAGGGGTTGGGCATGCGTCACTTTCTTTTGTTTTCGGGCAGGGTGAATTGCCGCGTGGCGTTTTGGGGAGCAGCGCGGTAGGGGAATGCGGGAGAGCGCGCGGAATTCCGGAAGAAGCGGACGCGCGGTGAGGTGAAGAGGTGACGTCAAGAGGTGACGTCAAGAGGGGGTGGTCGGGGTGGGCGGGGCTCTACCCCGCCTCGGCCTCACTCGGAGGCCGGGCAACCAACTCGCTCACGGCACAAGGCCGACCCGGCAGTCATGGGCGCAACGTTAATGCCGTACACGCGTCGAGGCAATCCCGTATCGAGTGAAATACGGGATTGCCTCGGCGGATTTCCTTGCTGTCAGTTGTCGAGAACGGCGATTTCGAGTCGGCCCAGTCCGGTTCCGCGATCACGTCGATTTCGGTGATCAGACCGTCCGTGATCGTGAAGACGAGCACCACGGAAAGCCGGCCGCGCGGGGCCATCGCCGACCTGGCCGGCCCGACGGTGTACGGCCTCGGCGACCTCGTTCGCGGCTACCTCGATGCCCACGGCAGGCGCCGCCCGCTGCTCCCGCTGCGGATGCCCGGAAAGGCCGGCCGCGCCTACCGGGCCGGCGACAACCTCTCCGACGCCGACACCGGCAAGCGCACGTGGGAGCGGTTCCTCGCGGAGCGGGTGGGTTGATCGAGGGGGAGCTGCTGAAAGCCCGGCCGCGTTCGCCGGCGATGACGGAAAGGGGGGCTACCCACTCCTTTCCACTCTCAACGTATAGCGCACCGGGGGGCTTGCGGCAAGGCCCCGGTGGTGCCGCAGAATGGCCGGCCAAGGCCAGTACCTGCGGAAATGGCAGATTCGCGAAGTGCGTGTGTCGGTGTCGGCGTACGGGTTGCGCGGGAATGCCGCACCGTCGGTGGGACCCGCGGTGCGGCCGGCCGAAATCCAATCTCATTGAATGGGCGTTTGATGATTGACGTGATCGTGGTCGGCGGCGGACCGACCGGCTTGATGCTGGCCGGCGAGTTGCGGCTGCACGGCGTACACGTGGTCGTGCTGGAGAAATTGACCGAGCCGACCAAGGAGTCGCGCGGGCGTGGCCTGCACACGCGCAGCGTCGAGATGATGGATCAGCGCGGTCTGCTCGACCGGTTCCTCGCGGTCAGCGAGAAGTTCCAGGTCGGCGGTTTCTTCGGCGGCATCCTCAAGCCGTGGCCGGACAGGTTGGACACGGCTCACCCGTACGGCCTCTCCACCCTGCAGCCGGCCACCGAGCGGCTGCTCAACGAGCGTGCCCTCGAACTCGGTGCCGAGATCCGGCGCGGCTGCGAAGTGGTCGGGCTGAGCCAGTCCGATGACGGGGCCGCGGCCGGGGTGACCGTCGAGCTGGCGGACGGCACGCACCTGCGCTCGCGCTACCTCGTCGGCTGTGACGGCGGCCGCAGTGTGGTGCGCAAGGAGCTCGGCGTCGGTTTCCCCGGCGAGCCCGCCAAGGTCGAGACGCTGCTGGGCGACATGGAGATGACCGAGGATCAGGCGACGGTCGCCGCCGTCGTCGAGGAGGTCCGCAAGACCCAACTGCGGTTCGGAACCATCCCCAACGGGGACGGGACGTACCGCGTCATCGTGCCCGCCGACGGCGTGGCCGAGGACCGTACGACCGCGCCGACGCTCGAGGAGTTCAAGCAGCGGCTGCGGGCCCTCGCGGGCACCGACTTCGGCGTGCACTCGCCGCGCTGGCTGTCCCGGTTCGGCGATGCCACCCGGCAGGCCGAGCGCTACCGGGTCGGCCGGGTGCTGCTGGCCGGCGACGCGGCGCACATCCACCCGCCGACCGGCGGGCAGGGGCTCAACCTCGGTGTGCAGGACGCGTTCAACCTCGGCTGGAAGCTGGCCGCCGCGGTCAACGGCTGGGCACCGGAGGGGCTGCTGGACAGCTACCACGCCGAACGGCACCCGGTGGGCGCCCGTGTGCTGGACAACACCCGCGCGCAGATCACGCTGCTGGGGACCGATCCGGGTGCGACCGCGCTGCGGGAGCTGCTGTCGAAGCTGATGGACTTCGAGGAGGTGAACCGGTACGTGACCGGGATGATCACCGCGGTCGGGGTTCGCTACGACTTCGGCGAGGGCCATGAACTGCTCGGCCGACGGCTGCGGGACGTGGGGCTGAAACGGGGGCGTCTCTACGAGCTGATGCACGGTGGCCGCGGGCTGCTGCTCGACCAGACCGGCCGGCTCTCGGTGGCGGGCTGGGCGGACCGGGTCGACCACGTCGTCGACGTCAGCGAGGAACTGGACGCGCCCGCGGTGCTGCTGCGGCCGGACGGCCATGTGGCGTGGGTCGGTGAAGACCAGCAGGATCTGGTCGGCCGGCTGCCCAAGTGGTTCGGCGCTGCCGTCGGCTGAGCGCGAGGGGGCCCCTTCGTGGGTGTCCGTTCCCAGAAGATCTGAACTGGTGAGGTATCTCTGAGCTGCGCTTTGCCAGTTCTGCTGGGACCCATCCCGTAGGGCGTCGTGGTCCTCCGGCGTCATTACGAGCATCGGTGACGTGCTCGCCAAGCGGGATCGGCCACCATGCCGAGCAGCGTGACGAATTCTGGGTAGGGGACGACAGTGCGGCTCCTCGACGAAACGGGGTCGGCGAGCCTGGTGTCACGGCCAGGCCCACGACCGTGAGCAGCCGGTCATCCATGCGCACCCGATCCCCAACCCTCACCACTGCCCGTGTCCCTGGGTGCCCGCTCACCCAGCCTGTTCGCCCTGGTCGTCCGGGTGATTGCACAGTCCGGCGCGATCCCCCGTCGCTGGGCCGTGTCATGAAGTGGTGGCGGCGCAAGCCCCGTACGGCCCGTGGACACCGACCCCGACCTCGCTCACATTCGGCAAGAGCCCAGCGTCACGCCGGCGGCCGGGTCAGTTTGGCGGCCACGGCGTCGAGGACCCAGTCCAGGCCGGTCGCGAAGGATGTCTCGGCGTCCACGTCCGTGCCGTCGTGCACGACCTTGGTCAGCGCTGGGAAGCGGCCCGTGGCCAACATTCTCGTCACATGCGGGCCGGAGGCTCGCTGCCAGTCGCGCTTGGACAGGCCTGTGGCGCGCTCGGCCCGCAGGTTCGCGATCTCGCGCCTGATCGCGCCGGTGAAATAGGCGCTGACGGTCTCCACGGCGCGCATGACGGTGTCGATGTCGGCGAGGCCGTCGAGGGCGGCCAGCTTGGCCTCGGTCACGGCGAGGCCGTTCGGGCCCAGGGTCGGGCGGCCGCCGAGCAGGTCGGCCAGCCATTCGTGGCGGAGGGCGGCCTGCCTGGTGCGGTGGGCGAGGACGCGCAGCCCCTCCCGCCAGTCACCGGGCTGCTCCTCGGGGAGGATCTCGGCGTGGACCTCGTCCACCATGAGGTCGAACAGCTCCTGCTTGGTGGCGATGTATCCGTACAGCCGCATCGGGCCGGCGTTCAGGTGGGCGGCGACCTTGCGCAACGACACCGCCTCAAGCCCGCCCTCGTCGGCCAGCGCGACGGCGGCGGCGACGATCCGCTCCCGGTCGAGCGGCACGGGGCGAGCTGGCGGCTCCGGCCGGTCCCAGACAGTCATGGTCATCACCGTTCTGCTGCGATGCATCGCATTGAAGGAATACAGTGTATCGACATGAGACATCATATCGCTGTCGTCGGGAGCGGCCCCGCCGGCCTCACCTTCGCCCGTGTGCTGCACCGCCACGGCTACCCCGTCGCCGTCCTCGAGCGCGATCCCGCCCCCGACGCCCGCCCCCCGGGCGGCACGCTGGACCTCCACGAAGGGCTGGGCCAGCTCGCGCTGGACAAGGCGGGGCTGCTGACGGAGTTCCAGGCGCTGTCTCGCCCCGAGGGACAGGCCATGCGCATCCTGGACACGGACGGGACGGTCCTGCGCGACTGGCCACCGCGACCGGACGACCGGGCCAATCCCGAGATCGACCGCGGGCAACTGCGTGACCTGCTGCTCGGCCCTCTCGACGTCCAGTGGGGCCGGGACGTGACGCAGGTGGTGCCGGGGAAGGACCGGGACGGCGTCCTGGTTCGTTTCGCGGACGGGCGGCAGGAGACCTTCGACCTCGTGGTCGGCGCGGACGGCGCCTGGTCCCGGACCCGCCCGGCGGTCTCACCTGTGACGCCGCACTACACCGGCGTCACCTCCTTCGAGACCTCCCTCGACGACGTCGACACCCGCCACCCCGACCTCGCCCGGTTGATCGGCGACGGCTCCGTGGCCGTGTACGGCGTGAACCGAGCTCTCGTCGCCCAGCGCAACAGCGGCGGCCACGTCAAGGTGTACGCCCGGTTCCGCGCGCCGCTGGACTGGCACAGGGACCTGGACCTGGCCGACGTCGAGGCCGTGCGATCGAGCCTGCTGGCCCTGTTCGACGGCTGGGCCGCTCCCGTCCTCGACCTCCTCCGCCACGGCGCCGCTTTCGTCCACCGCCCCCTCTACGTCCTGCCCGTGTCCCACACCTGGACTCACGTCCCCGGGGTGACGCTACTGGGCGACGCCGCCCATCTGATGCCCCCATTGGGGGCGGGCGCGAACCTCGCGATGCTGGAAGGCGCCGAACTCGCCGAGTCCATCGTCACCGCCCCTGGAGACCTGGACGAGACCGTCCGCGCCTTCGAGAAACAGATGTGGGCACGGGCCGGCAGGTGGGCGAAGATCACGACGGCCGGTCTGGAACGCCTCGTGAGCCCGGACCCCGCCGAAGCCCTCGCCGTCTTCGACCAAGTCCAGCCATCCTGACCGCCAAGCGTGAGAGCACCAGCACCAACCGCTCGCCACGGCTTCACGGGACAGTACGGCACCGCCGCGGTCCCTTCCGGCAAACCGGCAAAACCACCGCTGGACGAACGCACGGACGCCTGTACCGAACGCGGCCCTCGGCCCGCTACCCGCCAAAATCCGGTCCGATCCTCCTCGCGGGCCGATAGGGCAGCTCGCTGCGCAGGTCGTCCGGGACCCGTTCACTTCACACTGCAGACCCGGCGGGAAACCGCAGATAGACCGGGAACGGACACCTCCGTGGGGCGGCCCGCAGGCATCCCCTTCGTGGCGCAGCGCACTTTTGCAAGCAGGTGCTTGCAATTGTTAGCGGAAGTGCGGCAAGGTGGAGGCATGGCATCACTCAACGTCGGCAATCTCGGTGAGTATCTGCGCGAGCAGCGGCGCAACGCGCAGCTGTCGCTGCGGCAGCTCGCCGACGCCGCCGGGGTGTCCAACCCGTATCTGAGCCAGATCGAGCGCGGGCTGCGCAAGCCGAGCGCGGAGGTGTTGCAGCAGGTCGCGAAGGCGCTGCGGATCTCCGCGGAGACGCTGTACGTGCGAGCCGGCATCCTCGACGCCGAGCGGGACCGGGACGAGGTGGAGACACGTGCCGTCATCCTCGCCGATCCCACGCTGAACGAGCGGCAGAAGCAGGTGCTGCTCCAGATCTACGAGTCCTTCCGCAAGGAGAACGGATTCGAGATCACGCCGGACCTGGCCCAGGGCATGGCCCAGAGCGTGACCCAGGAGAGGGCGCAGGACGAGGCACAGGGCATGGCAGAGAACATATCGGGCACCCAGCAAGCCCCGGACACCGCCGTCCGGGGCCCCCGCGCGGCCGACGGCAGCGATGCCGATCCGCAGCAGACCGCCAGTTGACGAGAACGACGGGCAACACCGTCGGCCCCCACGCGGGCCTGCCGGTCTCGCCGCGGAACACCAAAACCCTCAGCTGAAAGCGACCGGAGGACCATCACCATGGCCATCACCGACGACATCCGCAAGGCCGCCACGGACCCCACCCCGCTGTACTTCCTGGCCGGCACCGCCGACCTGGCCGTCCAGCAGGCGAAGAAGGTCCCCGGCCTCGTGGAGCAGATCCGCACCGAGGCCCCGGCGCGGATCGAGACCGTGAAGAACATCGACGCGAACACCGTCCAGGAGAAGGCCGCCACCCGCGCGAAGGAAGCGCAGGAGACCATCCAGGCCAAGGTGACGGAGTTCATCAGCACCCTCGACACCGACCTGAAGAAGCTCGGTGAGTCCGCTCAGGACTTCGCCCTGCGCGGTGTCGGCGTCGCCGCCGAGTACGCCGTGAAGGCGAAGGAGACGTACGAGAAGGTCGCCGAGCACGGCGAGCAGACCGTGAAGACCTGGCGTGGCGAGGCCGCCGAGGAGATCGAGGAACTGGCCATCGCCGTCGAGCCGAAGGCCGAGCCGGTCGAGGTCAAGTCCGAGGAGAAGCCGGCCGCGGCAGCCTCCGTGCCCGCTCCGGCCAAGAAGCCCGTGGCGAAGAAGGCCCCGGCGCGCAAGGTCACCGCCAAGAAGCCGACGCCGCCCGTGCAGTAGCCGCCCGTGAAGTAGGAGACGACGAGACTCTTCGTCTCAGGACTACGGATCAGGCCGAACGATCAGGCCGAACGGTCGGGCCGAACGGTCGGGCCGAAGGGTAGGACGACGGGCCGGGCACTCTCAGAGTTCCCGGCCCGTTCTGCGGGTACGGTGGCCGTAGAGATGAATCGACTCGGGCGGTGGGCATAGTGCTGTTGACGGCATTCGGCGGCTTCTTGTCGCTGATCTTCCTTGCCATGCTGGTGCTCGCCGTGGTGGCACTGGTGATGGCCGCGGTGGCCCGCGAAGACGCGTACCGCGCGGCCGACAAGCAGAACAAGATGTTCTGGCTGATCATCCTGGGCATCACGGTGGCCGTGAACCTGCTGGTCCCGATCATCTTCCTGCAGATCGCGGGGCTGGTCGCCACGATCGTCTTCTTCGTGGACGTACGCCCCGCGCTCCGTCAGGTCTCCGGCGGTGGCCGGGGCCGCGGCGGAAGCAGCAGCGACGGCCCGTACGGCCCCTACAACGGCGGCCGCTGACCACCGGAGGCCGCAGGACCGACCCTCCGGCGGACAGGACAGTCGGCCACCGGCGATCAGTCCTGCGGGTCCGACGGTTACGCAGGCCGGGCCGCCGGGCGGGCCCGACCGCCACGCGGTCGTACGGCGGTTACGGCGTCCGGTCCAGCAGGAGTACCGCCACGTCGTCCGTCAGCTCTCCGCCGTTGAGGTCCCTGACCTCGTTCACCGTCGCCCGCAGCAGTTCCTCGCCCGCCAGGCCCTGGGCGAGCCGGCGGCGGACCAGGTCCACCATGCCGTCCTGGCCCAGCCGCTCCTTGCCCTCGCCGATGTGACCCTCGATCAGGCCGTCGGTGTAGAGCATCAGACTCCATTCGCCGCCCAGCTCCACCTGCTGGCGCGGCCAGCGGGCACCGGGGAGCAGGCCGAGCGCCGGGCCGCCGTTCTCGTACGGCAGCAGCTCGGCGGGCCGGCCGGGGCGGGAGACCAGCGGGGACGGGTGGCCCGCCAGGCAGAGCCCGGCGCGGCGCCCGTCCGGTGCGATGTCCACCGTGCACAGCGTCGCGAAGATCTCGTCGTTCTCGCGCTCGTGCTCCAGGACCTGCTGGAGGGTGGACAGGAGTTCGTCGCCGCACAGTCCCGCGAACGTCAGCGCCCGCCAGGCGATGCGCAGCTCCACGCCGAGCGCGGCCTCGTCGGGCCCGTGCCCGCAGACGTCGCCGATCATGGCGTGCACCGTGCCGTCGGGCGTACGGACGGTGTCGTAGAAGTCGCCGCCGAGCAGGGCGCGGGAGCGCCCTGGCCGGTAGCGCGCGGCGAAACGGAGCGAGGAGCCCTCCAGGAGAGGGGTCGGCAGCAGGCCGCGCTCCAGGCGGGCGTTCTCCTGGGCACGCAGCCTGGACTCGGTGAGTCGCCGTTCGGCCTTGTCGGAACGTTTCCGCTCCACCGCGTACCGGATCGCGCGGCTCAGCAGCCGGCCGTCCAGCTCGTCGCGGAACAGATAGTCCTGGGCGCCGACACGCACCGCCTCCGCGCCCCGCTCGGCGTCACCGGAGGCGGTGAGCGCGAGGACGGCGTGCCGGGGCGCGAGCCGCAGCACGTGCTTGAGCGTCGTCAGCTCGCCGTCGCTCTCGGCGGCCGCCCGGCCGGGGGCGGGCAGCGCGAGGTCGAGCAGGATGCAGTGGACGTCGTCGGTGAGCAGCCGCTCGGCCTCGGTGAGGTTGCGGGCGGTACGGATACGGATCGGCTTGCCGGCCGCGTCGAGCATCTCGGGCACGCTGAGCGAACCCGCCGGGTCGTCCTCGATGACCAGCAGGGTCAGGTTGGTGGTGCTGTCGACCGGGGTCGTGGCGGCATGGGGCGCCGGTACTGCCCCGGCCGGGCCGCCGGTCGCTTCTCCGGATGGGCCGCCGGGTGAGAACGCGCCTTGAGCCTGACCGCTCTCCGCGGCCGGGATCGCTCTCTGCCGCGGTATGGGTACGGGCATCGTGTGGGTTCCTTCCCTCCCCCCGAGGGCGTGGTGGGGCGAAGGTCCTCGACCCACCGACGGGGACCATAGCGGTAGCGGACGCCGCAACGGAATGGTGTGCGTCGCAGTGTCCGGCAGGCGGCCACTGTCATATGCCGCATCCTGTACCGCACTTGGACAGGATGCGGTTGTGCCCGGGATGACGAACGTCACGTCCGCGAGGTTGCGGCGATGTACAACCGTGGGCTGGGTCACGTGCGGTGCATCACGACGGGCAGGGCGCTTTTCCAGGGTTGATGGTGATTTGGCCGCCCAGGTCGATCGGTCGGCCCGATCCGCCCCGGCTCCGTACGCCCCGCCCGGTCACGCGTCCGGCCGTACGACCCCCAGTATCGGCATGGACCCGGCCCCCGCGATCGTCACCGTCCGGCCCGGCCGGGGTGCGTGCACGATCGCGCCGTCGCCGATGTACATCGCGACATGGCTGGCGTCGTCGAAGTAGATGATCAGGTCGCCGGGGCGCATGTCCTTGACGTCGACGTGGGGGAGCTGCTTCCACTGCTCCTGCGAGGTGCGCGGAATGCCGTGGCCGGCGGCGGCCCAGGCCTGTGAGGTCAGCCCCGAGCAGTCGTACGAGCCCGGGCCCTCGGCGCCCCACTCGTACGGTTTGCCGATCTGGTCGGTGGCGAACTTCACCGCCTTCTTGCCCTGCTCGGACGCCTTGCCGCTGATCTCGGCGAGGACGCCGGAACTCAGCCAGGCCGTCTGCGCCTTGTACGCGGCCTCCTCCTCGAGCTTCGCCAGCCGCTCCTTCTCCTTCTTCTCGAGCTGGGACTCCAGCTTCTCGGCGGCGGCGATCTGCTTCTTGATCTCCTTCTGTGCCGTGGCCTTGGCCTGGCGGTTGGCCTCCAGCTTCTGCCACTGCGCGGAGGCGTCGTTCGCGTACTGCTCCAAGTCCTGCTGCGTACGGGCCATCTCGGCGAGCAGCCCCTTGGTCGCGTGCTCGCCCTGGAGCACCCGCCCGGCGCCGTCCAGGTACTGCTGGGGGTTGTCGCTCAGCCACAGCCGCATCTCGGGCGGCAGGCCGCCTCCCCGGTACTGCGCGCGGGCCGCGGCACCCGCGCGGTCCTTCAACTCGTCCAGCTTCTCCTGACCCTTGACGATCTCGCGGGCCAGGTCGACGATCTCGGCCGACTGCTGCTTGGCCTTCTCCTCGGCGGCGTTGTACGCGTCCGTGGCGACCGCCGCGTCGTGGTAGAGATCGTCCAGTTTCTTCCGGATCGCCTCAAGGTCCTTGCCGGCCGGAGAGGTTGTCGGAGTCGGTGTCGGAGTCGGTGTTCGCGTCGGCGCTGGTGCCGGGCTCGCGTACGCCGCACCCGGTGCTGACAGCACCGCGCAGGCGCAGGCCACAACCATGGCCGCCGTGGTCAGGCTCCGCTTGCCGGATCCCATTGCTCCGCCCCCAAACTGATTTACCGTCAGTAACTTACGGACGCCTGGGGGATCGTGCCATGTCGGCGCGCAATGCGACAGAGGTGGGCAAGAACTCCCCTCCCCCCGGCCCGCCTCCGTGAAACGATCTCCCCGCCTGTGTGACGAGCCAGTCACGGAGTTCGTTCCGTGCAGCTCACGGACGTGCGGCGGCCGCCCCTCCACCGACGAAGCACGCCCGCGCGACCCCCGGCGTCAACCGCCCGCGCGACACTCCGGCCTCGCACGCCCGTGTGTCCCGGTTCGTCGCACCCCAGCCTTCAACGCCGGTGCCTCGCCCGGGTGTCCGATGCAAGTGTGGTGCTTGACGCCCGTGCGTCATCCGGACGTCGCACACCTGTCCCCCGCCCCCGCGCCCCGCGTCTACGCGAAGGGCCCGCGGGGTGCCAATGCCTCCCAGCGCACCGTGACTTCGCCCTGGCGCCAGCGGGGTATTCCGTCCGTCACCGGCCAGTCCGCCGTCAGGTCGCGGACCGTGCGTATCCAGCGCTGCCGCGCGCCGTACGAGGCGTAGGGCGCGGCGGCGGCCCAGGCGCGGTCGAAGTCGCGAAGGAACGCGTGCACGGGCTCGCCCGGGATGTTGCGGTGGATCAGGGCCTTGGGCAGGCGCTCGGCGAGGTCGGACGGGCGGTCCAGGGAGCCCAGGCGGGTGGCGAAGGTGACCGTGCGCGGGCCCTCGGGACCCAGGGCGACCCAGACGTGCCGACGGCCGATCTCGTCGCAGGTGCCCTCGACGAGCAGCCCGCCCCGGGAGCCGGGGCCCGCCGGTGCGAGGCGCCCGCACAGGCGCTGCCAGACCTCTGCGACCTGCTCCTCGTCGTACTGGCGCAGCACGTTCGCCGCGCGGATGAGCGAGGGGCTGCCCGGTACCGGAACCTCGAAGCCGCCGTGCCGGAAGACGAGTCCCTCGCGCTCGTACGGCCGGGCCGCCGCGACCCTCGCCGGTTCGATCTCCACGCCCACCACGCGGGTGCGGGGGGCGGCCCTGCGCAGGCGGGTCAGCAGCTCGACCGCGGTCCAGGGAGCCGCCCCGTATCCGAGGTCGACCGCCACCGGGTCGGGGCTTCTGTGCAGCTCGGCGCCGTGGATGGCCGCGATCCAGCGGTCCATGCGGCGCAGTCGGTTGGGGTTGGTGGTCCCGCGCGTCACCGTACCCACGGGGCGGGACGCGGCGCGGGTTGTCATGCGTACGAGAGTAGGCGGCCGGGAGGAAGCCCGTGCGGGCCTGTGGATAACCTCCGGCAGCCCTCCGTCGACCTGTGGAAAAGAAGGGAAGAGAGCCGCACACGCAGCTCGCCCTCGAACGGTTGAGCGACTCTCGGTAATGATTCGGCAAAGGGGTGCGGGAGGGAAATGGAGCGGACCGCTCCGGCGTTGCCCCTCTTTGGAGGGTGCCGTGCGTCCTCCGACCGGCATGCCCGCAGCAAGGAGGAACGCCACGTGAGCCAGTACGTCAGCAGGCTCGGGCGACGCTCTCCGGCGGCGCCCTCACGGCTCAGGCTGCACCGCAGGCCCCGTCGCGTCGCGATGCTCTCCGTCCACACCTCGCCGCTGCACCAGCCCGGCACCGGCGACGCCGGCGGCATGAACGTCTACATCGTGGAGCTCGCCCAGCGCCTCGCCGCGATCAACATCGAGGTCGAGATCTTCACCCGGGCCACCACGGCCGCCCTCCGGCCTGCCGTCGAACTGGCCCCCGGCGTCCTCGTCCGGCACGTCGACGCGGGCCCGTACGAGGGTCTCGCCAAGGAGGACCTGCCCGCCCAGCTCTGTGCCTTCACGCACGGCGTCATGCAGGCCTGGGCCGGGCACCGACCCGGGTACTACGACCTCGTGCACTCGCACTACTGGCTCTCCGGCCACGTCGGCTGGCTCGCCGCCGAACGCTGGGGCGCGCCCCTGGTGCACGCGATGCACACCATGGCCAAGGTCAAGAACGCCGCGCTCGCCGAGGGCGACACCCCTGAGCCCGCCGCCCGCGTCATCGGCGAGACCCAGATCGTGCGCGCCGCCGACCGTCTCATCGCCAACACCTCCGAAGAGGCCGACGAGCTCGTCCGTCACTACGAGGCGGAGCCGGGCAAGGTCGCCGTCGTCCACCCGGGCGTCAACCTCGACCGCTTCCGCCCGGCCGACGGCCGCGCCGCCGCTCGCGCCCGCCTAGGGCTCCCGCAGGACGCGTTGATCCCGCTCTTCGCGGGCCGCATACAGCCACTGAAGGCCCCCGACGTGCTGCTGCGCGCGGTCGCCGTCCTCCTGGACGAGCGCCCCGAGCTGCGTGGCAACATCGTCGTGCCCGTGGTGGGCGGCCCCAGCGGTACCGGTCTCGCCAAGCCCGAGGGGCTGCAGAAGCTCGCCGCCCGGCTCGGGATCGCCGATGTCGTGCGCTTCAGGCCGCCCGTCGACCAGGAGCAGCTCGCGGACTGGTTCCGGGCCGCGTCGGTGCTGGTCATGCCCTCCTACAGCGAGTCCTTCGGGCTGGTCGCCATCGAGGCGCAGGCGGCCGGCACGCCGGTGCTGGCGGCCGAGGTCGGCGGGCTGCCCGTCGCCGTGCGCCACCAGGAGACCGGATTCCTGATCCCGGGGCACGATCCCGTCGCCTACGCGCGCGTGCTGCGCGATTTCGCCGACGACCAGGCGCTGTCGGCCCGGATGGGCGAGGCCGCCGCCCGGCACGCGCAGCGCTTCGGCTGGGACACCGCGGCCGCCGCCACGGCGGACGTGTACACGGCGGCCGTACAGGCCCACCGCCGCAAGGTGCGCGCCCACCAGGGCTGACGCGCGCACCGCCCGAGGTTCGGTCCGCCGGACGCCTGACGTACGCTCCCTCCATGGCTGACGCAGCGTCGATCATCGAGCAGGTCCTCACCGAGGCCGAGCTGGAGTGGGAGAGCCCCAAGGCGGGCTCGTACGTCGTGAAACTGCCCGGCATCCGCAAGCTCTCGACGACCGTCTCGCTGATCGTCGGCAAGCACTCCCTGTCGCTGAACGCCTTCGTGATCCGCCACCCCGACGAGAACCGGGAAGGCGTCCACCGCTGGCTCCTGGAGCGCAATCTCAAGCTCTATGGCGTGAGTTACGCGGTCGACCCCCTGGGGGACGTGTATCTGGTCGGCAAACTGCCGCTCGTCGCGGTCACGCCGGAAGAGGTCGACCGGCTGCTCGGCTCGGTCCTGGAGGCCGCCGACGGCGCTTTCAACACTCTCCTTGAGCTCGGTTTCGCCTCCGCGATCCGCAAGGAGTACGCCTGGCGGGTGTCCCGCGGCGAATCGACCCGCAATCTGGATGCGTTCACCCACCTGACCCAGCGTCCTGTGGGCTGAATTCCAGGTCCAGTCCAACTAAGTAGTGCATGACCCCTTCCGGGCCGAGGGTCTCAGTGGCATGCTCACCGCCGACGCAGATCTGAACGTCATTCACATCCATGGAATCCAATGGAATGCGATGGAAGGCGGGCGGGTATGAACAAGGAGCACGTGAGCATCACCAGACGGGGCCTGCTCGGCAGTGCCGTAGCCGTGGCGGCCGCCACGGTGACCGGCGGACCGGCGACGGCCGCGACCGCCGTCGCGCGCCCCCATGACCCGGGCCAAGTTCCCGCCCTCTGGCGGGAGTTCACCCGCACCCCCTTCACCCACCCGCAGATCCCGTACGTCGGCAGGGCCGGCTACCGGGGCGGGTCGGCGCGCTTCCCCCGCCGCCCCGTCGTGGCCGACGTCCGCGCCTACGGCGCCGTCGCGGACGACGGCACCACGGACTGCGCGCCCGCGATCAACCGTGCCATCGCCGCTGCCGGAAGGGCCGGCGGTGGCACGGTGCTCATCCCGCCCGGCACCTTCCGTATCGACGGCCTGATTCGCATCGGCCACTCGAACGTCGTGCTGCGCGGCGCCGGCAGCGACCGTACGAAGCTGTACGCGACCAAGAACCTCACCGAGCTGATCGGCGTCTACGGCTCCCGCTACGGCGGCGACAAGTCGTCCTGGTCCTGGGCGGGCGGCCTCATCTGGCTCGCTCCCACGGCCCGTTGGGACTCCCTCGTCGCCGCCATCAAGGACAAGGCCTGGCCGTTCGAGGGCTGGACCGGCAACAAGCGCGACGAGTGGGGGACCCTGACGACCGTCGCCCCCGCCCCCCGCGGCTCCTGGTCGGTGACGGTCGCCGACCCCCGCCCCCTGAAGCCGGGCCGGCTCGTCCTCCTGCGGCTCGCCGACGACACCGGTCACACCCTCCTGGAGCACATGGCGGGCGGCGGCCCCGGTCCCGAGGCGTACTACTGGGACGACAAGACCAAGCTCACGAGTTACGTCCCCTACGAGTGGCCCGTACGCATCGCGCGTGTGCGGGGCAGAAAGGTCACCCTGGAGCGCCCGCTGCCCCTCGACGTACGCCCCGAGTGGGACCCGCGTCTGACCACCCATGTCGAGCCGCTGACCGGCTCGGGCGTCGAAGGCCTCACCCTGGAGGCCGTCGAGACGCCCCAGTCCCCGCATCTCCTCGACAAGGGCTACAACGGGGTCGTCCTCCAGTGCGCGTACGACTGCTGGGTCGACGACGTGACGGTCCGCCACGTCGACAACGGCTTCGGCCTGGTCGCGGCCTCCGCCTGCACCCTGCGCCGCACCCGTGTGGCGGGCCGCGGCTCGCACCACCCGTACTTCTGCCGCGAGGGCTCGCACGACAACCTCGTCGAGGACTTCATTATCGAACAGCGCACGGTCCCGGCCCCGCCGAACACCCAGCTCCACGGCATCAACGTGGAAGGCCTCTCCTCCTACAACGTCTGGTCGCGCGGCGACCTCCAGATGGGCACCTTCGACTCCCACCGGGGCCTGCCCTTCGCCAACGTCCGCACCGACATCACCGTCGACAACAACGGCCGCCACGGCGGCGACGCGAGCGCCGGTCCGCTCTTCGGCGCCCGCTTCACCCACTGGAACGTACGGGTCACGAACGGCCGCGCGGGGTTGATGAAGATCGACGGTCTGGCGCCCTACTCCGCCACCGTCGGCCTCAACGAGGTGACCGAGTTCGACCAGATCGACGTCCCCGACTTCACCGGCGACCTGCACTCCCGTCTGGAGCTGTACGGGACCACGGACGTCGTGCGCCCACGCAATCTGTACGAGGCCCAGCGGGACCTCTGATTCAGCCGAGCGTGTCGTACCCGACGAAGGTGAACATCCGCTCCCCGGACGGCAGCGGCCGGGGCTCACCGGCGTACCGGTGGGCCCCGACGCCGAATCCGAGCGCGGGGTCCGAGACCCACAGCCGCTCGAACCCGCGCTCCTCCAGCCAGCCGCAGACGCGCGGGACGAGGTCCGGTGCCTTGCGGTGCCGGGTCCACACGAGCGTGCCGCCCGGCCCGCACAGCTGTGCGCAGAAGCCGGCGGTGCGCTCGACGTCCTCGTCGGTGAGATTGCCGAGGACACCACAGAGCAGGACGAGGCCGGCCGGGGCTAGGTCCTGGTAGTGATCGGTCGACGCGGCGTCCCCGACGACGACCTCGACCCCCGACAGCCCCGCGGCCCCGGCGGCACGCGCCGCCACTTCCGCGTTCCGCGCGTCCAACTCGACGAGCCGCGCGCGGACATCGCCCCGGCGGGGGTGCTCGGCGAGCACGCCGATCAGGTCGCGTCCCTGCCCGGCGCAGACGCTGACGGCCGTGAGGGGTCCCGGCGGAGCCTCGTCGAGGGCGAGCCGGATGCGTTCCTGGACGAGGGCCAGTCGCCGGCCGAGGTAGGAGTCGGGAGTGTCGTACGCGTCGTGCCACGTATGCCAGTCCATGTGCGGAGCGTACCCACGGGGGTCACGCCGGCCCCGAGAGCGCGTAGCGCCCCGGAGTCACCCCGACCAACTTCTTGAAGTGCCGGGTGAGATGGGACTGGTCGTAGAAGCCGGTCGCCGACGCCACCTCGCCCGGCGGGCGGCCGTCGAGGAGGAGACGGCGGGCCCGGTCGACACGGCGGGACATCAGGTACTGATGGGGTGCGATGCCGTAGGCGCCGCTGAACGCCCGTACCAGATGGGCGGGATGGGCGTGCACGAGCCGGGCGGCCTCGTCGAGGCCGATGCCCTGGGTGAGGTGTCCGTCGAGGAGTTCGCGCAGGGTGCGGGCGACGGTGGGGGAGTTGCGCGGGGCGGCGGCGGGAGTGCTGGGCCGCAGATGCGTGCGCAGCCGCTCGGCGATGAGCGTCAGTCTGCTCTCGGCCTCCAGTTCGTCACCGGGGTGAGCGAGCGCGGTGTGCAACTGCCCGACGCGCAGCCGCAGCACGGGGTCACGCAGGTCGGGCCCGTCCACCGCGGACCCGATGAGGTCCTCGCCCAGATGCGTGCCGTCGAGATAGACGACGCGCTTGCGGAAGCCGTGCGCGGTGACCGGGGAGCCGTTGTGCGGGACGTGCGGCGGCAGCAGGGACACCGTGTCGTGCGGGGTGCCGTGCTCATGCCGGTCGAGGTCGTACCGTACGGCCCCGTCGTCGACGATGAGCAGCGTCCAGGCCTCGTGCACGTGCATCGGATAGGCGTACTCGGTGAAGTGGGCGTGGAAGACCTCCGTGACACCCGGAACGCGCGGGCGCCAGGCGGAGACCTCCGGCTGAGCGGCCATGCAAAGAACGTACAAGACGGCGTCGTACGGCGGTCGGCAGTCTCGACGTATGAACAGCGAACCGATCCGCTTCGACACGAAGATCGTCGTCCTGCTGCGGGACGACCTTGAGCCCTGGCAGCGTCTGAACGTCACGTCCTTCCTGGTCAGCGGCCTGGGTACGCAGGTCCCGGAGGTGATCGGGGAGCCGTACGAGGACGCGGACGGGGTGCCGTATCTGCCGATGTTCCGCCAGCCTGTGCTGGTCTTCGAGGGGACGAAGGAGGTCCTTGTGGCGGCACATGGCAGGGCGCTCAGCCGTGCGCTGCCCCGGGCCGTCTTCACGTCGGATCTCTTCGGCACCGGCAACGACCGGGACAACCGGGCGGCGGTGCGGGCTGTCGCCACGGCTGGGCTGGATGTGGTGGGGCTGGCTGTGTACGGGCCTCGGAACGCGGTGGACAAGGTGGTGAAGGGGGCGCGGATGCATCCGTGAGGTCGGGCGACGGCGAGGTCGTGGGCCGTACTCGGCGTGCCGGGACGGTCTTCGCCCCGTACCCGGCGGCGTCAGGCCGCGCTGACCTCGGGCTTGGCGACTGCCGGGCCGGCCTCCACCGCCGGTTCCTCCGTGGGCAGCCGCCGCATCAGCAGGCCGTACCCGAGCCCGGCCACCGTGCCCACCAGCGCGCACAGCCCCCACAGCCACTCGGCCCCGAACCGGTCGATGACCACGCCGGACATCAGGGGAGCGATCAGCGCGGCGAGTGACCAGGAGAGGGTGTACATGCCCTGGTAGCGGCCCCGGCCGTGGGTCGGGGAGAGCTGGACGACCAGGCCCGTCTGGGTGGGCGCGTTGACGATCTCGGCCAGGGTCCACACGCACACGGTGAGCGCGAAGACGCCGACCGACCCGGCGAAGGCGGTGAGCCCGAAGCCGTACCCGGCGAGGACCGAGGAGATCACGAGCAGGCGGCGCGGATCCCGGTGCTGGATGAAACGGGTGACCGGGATCTGCAGCGCGACGATGAGGACTCCGTTGACGGCGATCGCCATGCCGTAGTCGGCCGGGGTGAAGCCCGCTTCGCCCATCGCGACGGGGAGTCCCACGGAGCCCTGCTGGAAGACCAGGGCGACGAGGAAGGACAGTCCGACGACGCTCATGAAGCGCCGGTCGCGCAGCACGGTCCCGAGGCCGACGTCGTCCGTGGCCTCCTTGGCCGACTGGACCGGCCGGGACTCCGGCAGCTTCGCGAAGACGAGGAGCGCGCAGGCCAGGGTCATGCCGGCCTCGATGAGGAAGCCCGCGAGGTAGCTGAACTCGGCGATGAAACCGGCGGCCATGGAGGAGACCGCGAAGCCGAGGTTGATCGCCCAGTAGTTGAGGGAGAACGCCCGGACGCGGTCCTCGGGCCGCACGATGTCGGCCATCATCGCCTGGACGGCGGGCCTGGAGGCGTTGCTGGCCATCCCGACCAGGAAGGCGACCGCGGCGATGCTCACCGGGTCGTGCATGAAGCCGAGCAGCGCGACGGACGCGGCCGTCGAGGTCTGCGCGACGAGGAGCGTGGGCCGGCGTCCGAGCCTGTCGGTCATCACGCCCGCGCCGAGTGAGGACACGACACCGCCGAGGCCGTGCAGGGACGCCACGAGACCCGCGTACGAGGCGGAGTAGCCGCGGTCGAGCGTCAGGTACAAAGCCATGAAAGTGGCGACAAAAGCGCCAAGTCGGTTGACCAGGGTGCTGGTCCACAGCCACCAGAACTCGCGGGGGAGCCCCGAGACGGTCTCTCGTGCGGCGCGTCGCATGACGGCGAGTGGCATCGGTCGTCCCCCACGGATGTAAGCGGCTCATGTCCTGATGGCAACTTACGAGCGGGAGGTCTCCGGGAGCCACTCAATTAACAGATGCCGTCAACTGTCCGGCTTCCGGGCAGGGGCGCGAGGGGACGAAGGCTTCCATTACGCTCGGACGTATGGCCGACGCACCGTACAAGCTGATCCTCCTCCGCCACGGCGAGAGCGAATGGAACGCGAAGAACCTGTTCACCGGATGGGTGGACGTCAATCTCAACGAGAAGGGCGAGAAGGAGGCAGTCCGCGGCGGTGAGCTGCTGGAGGACGCCGGCCTGCTGCCCGACGTCGTGCACACCTCGCTCCAGAAGCGCGCGATCCGCACCGCCCAGCTCGCGCTGGAGGCCGCGGACCGCCACTGGATCCCCGTCCACCGCTCCTGGCGCCTGAACGAGCGGCACTACGGCGCGCTCCAGGGCAAGGACAAGGCCCAGACCCTCGCCGAGTTCGGTGAGGAGCAGTTCATGCTGTGGCGCCGTTCGTACGACACCCCGCCGCCGCCCCTCGCCGACGACAGCGAGTTCTCGCAGGCGAACGACCCGCGCTACGCGTCGATCCCGCCGGAGCTGCGCCCCCGCACGGAGTGCCTGAAGGACGTCGTCTTCCGCATGCTGCCGTACTGGTACGACGGCATCGTCCCCGACCTCCTCGCCGGCCGCACGGTCCTGGTCGCTGCCCACGGCAACTCGCTGCGCGCCCTCGTCAAGCACCTCGACGGCATCTCCGACGCCGACATCGCGGGCCTGAACATCCCGACCGGCATCCCGCTCGCCTACGAGCTCGACGCCGACTTCAAGCCGCTCAACCCCGGCGGCACGTACCTCGACCCGGAGGCGGCCGCGGCCGCGATCGAGGCGGTCAAGAACCAGGGCAAGAAGAAGTAGGGTTTGTGATCATGCCCCTGACCTGCGCATACGGCGCAGGTCAGGGGTGTTTTCATGGCCTGGGCCCACTGTGGGCCCTCAGTGACCCGGATCTTGCAGCCGGAGCGCGCGACCGATGGCGTTCCGGGCCCGGTCCTGGCTACTGGGCATGAGGTGCGCGTACACCTTCAGCGTCAGCCCCGGGTCGGAGTGTCCGAGGTACTCGCTGACCGCCTTGATGCTCTCGCCGGCGTCGAGGAGAACGGACGCGTAGAAGTGCCGGAGGGCATGCATGCCGTGCTCGCGAGCGGCTGCGTGCTCGCGGCTCTTCGCCTTCGGGATGACGTCCACCTTCGCGAGGGTGGGCTTCCAGTGGTCCTCGTTCAGCGACGTCCGCCAGACGTGTCCGCCCTTGGGCCCGCTGAAGATCAGACGCTTGGTCACGGGTTGGCCGCTCGCGCGCATCCACGGCAACGTGACCTCGACCGGCGGGAAGCGCTCCATGTGTTCCCTGAGCGCCTCCGCCACGGGATCGGGCAGAGGTACGTCCCGGAGCTTGCCGCCCTTCGGAGGCGCGAAAACGGCCTTGCTCAAACTCAGCTTGAGTTGCTGCACCACGTGCAGCGTGCCGTTGTCGAAGTCCAGCTCATCGACGCACAGTCCGAGGATCTCGCCCTGTCGCAGTCCGCATCCGGCAGTACGGACTGAGTACCCCCGCCCCGCGGCGGCGGAGGACGTACCCGCCCTTTTGTCTCTGCGAGCAGAGGCGGAAGGGTGGTTGCGCACCAAGGGCACAGACCAGTGGAGCGACCCAGAGACCGGGGAACGGGCCATCGCCAAATGGCGCGGGAGATAGATGACGGGCGTGCGTGAGTTGTGGTTGGCGAGCGTGACAAGGTGCTCGCGACCGGCAGCCGCGGATCCGTCGATCGGGACTTCTGGACGGACGATGACCGCCCTGAATCGGCGTTGTACCTGTACAAGTTGATCGTGTCGCGGGAAGCGTCCGGCCGACTGCTCGGCACACGGCTAATCGACTGGGTGTCCCGCCTCGCAGAGCTCGAAGGGCGAAGCTGGGTACGCATCGACACGTGGCGTACGAACACGGAGCTCCACGCCTACTACGAACGGTTGGGCTTCAAGCACATGCGCACCGAGGCGCCACCCCACAGACGCTCGGGGTGGCTTGCCCAACGACGGGCGGGTGAGCTGGCCTTGCCGCATGATCTCTTGTCCGTTGGCTCCATCGACGGTCGGCACGGCGATACGGATCCGCGCGTCGAAGTGCCCTCGCAGAGAGCTGAGACGCAGACCAACGGAGACTTGACCAGCGAAAAGGGAACGACGCCCTGACATCAACGGCTGACATCAACAGTCACGTACACCAGTGCACAACTACGTACCGATGAGGGCCCGTCATCGTGGACCGACCGCGTTGAATAGCTGGTCGAGGAAGCGGGCTTCCGAGGTAAAAGCGCCTACAAATCCGGTGATGACGCGACCGTGGCCTTCTGCCAGTGGTGGCCAGGAAAAACAGGCGGGCGGCCTGACATCAGCGGCCGACACCAACCGGCGTACACGTGCGCACAACGGCACACCGTTCGCACGATGAGTCCCGCGAGTGACCAGCTGGGTTCTCCAGGCGGAGAGTGGTGATTACGGGGGCACGCCCACAAATTCTTATCAGAAAGGCGGTTCGTCGGGCCATTGCGAGATGCTGACCTGAGTAGCGACATCGGCGAGCCCATCATCTTTGAGAGCACCCGCGTATTCTGACCGCTTGGGCCAAGGGATAGCTTCGAGCAGGGCGCGGTGCATCCCAAATCGGTTATGACGGGATCCCGCTGAGTTACTCCTTCAGGCTGTCGTCATCGTCCTCAATTGGCGTGTCGGGAAACACCGCATGGTCGCCCCGTTACCGTGCGGGGGTCGACCACAAAGGACTGCCCGGCGGCTGGCGGGTAAGGGCTCCCTCAGCCGCGTACCGGCGTAGCCCGATCGAGAGGATCTGGACCTTGAGCGATTTTTCCCGCCGCTACCTGCTCAGGGCGTCAGCGGCCGCCGGCGCCGGGGCGGTCGTCGTCCCGGGCCTTACGGCCGCAGGCGCGCCGGACATTGCGGCCGCGAGCACCTCGGGCCTTCTGGCCGCGAGCGACCCGACTAAAGGGTCGTCGGGATGTCCGCCGGCGAAGCTGACCGGTCGCGTCGTCCGCCCCGGTGACGCCTCGTACACGGATGATCGCATCGACTACGATCAGCTGTTCTCTCACTACCCGCTGGTCATCGTCTTCGCCCAGAAGACCCAGGACGTGGTGAACGCCCTCACCTGGGCGCGGCAGCACAACGTCGCACTGCGGGTACGCAGCGGCCGCCACGCCCTGGAGGGCTGGTCGAACATCGACAACGGCATCGTGATCGACGTCAGCCAGCTCAAGTCGGTCCACATCGACACCGACGCTCGTATCGCGACGGTCGGCGCCGGCCTGACCCAGTTGGAAGCGGTGACGACGCTCGCCAAGCAGGACCTCGCGGTCACGACCGGAAGCGAGGGCAGCGTCGGCTTGGTCGGTGCGACGGTCGGCGGCGGCCTTGGCCCCCTCAACCGCTGGCTCGGCATGGCCTGTGACAGCCTGATCGGGACCGAGGTCGTCGTCCCGTCGGGTCGCGACTGCGCCGAGGTGATCCATGCCGACCTGAAGGACCACTCAGACCTGCTCTGGGCGCTCCGTGGGGCGGGAAACGGCAACTTCGGAATCGTCACGCAACTCACCTACAAGGTGCACCCGCTCAAGCGCATCGCCTATGTGCAGGCGACCTGGGACGGCCTTACGGACCTGCATGGGATCTTCGATGCATGGCAGCGTACGGTACCGTTCGCCGACAACCGCCTCGGATCCGAAGTCGAGATCCACAAGTCCCAGATCCTGCTGTTCGGGTGGCTCGCGGAGGGGTCGGCGGCAGAGGCCAAAGAGATGCTGGCCCCGATCCTGTCGGTCGGCACGCCCGATGTGAAGGTGCAGGTCGGTAACTGGGGCGACATCTTTGCGGGATCCCAGGTCCCGCGCTCGCAGGAGCCCGCCAACGTGAAGTTCTTCTCACAGTTCGCCAAGAAGCTGTTCCCGAAGAAGGCGATCGACGTCATCGGCTACTACATGCGAAACGCTCCCACGGAGGACAGCAACTACTTCGTCGATGCCTTCGGCGGGGCGATCAAGAAGGAGCCCCGCGGCGGCACCGCGTTCGTGCACCGCGACGCGATTTTCTACGGCGAGATCGGCGCAGCCTGGGGGACTCCTTCAACGGAACCAGGCGTCTGCGACCCGCTCACCTCGACGTGCCAGGCCTGGACCGCCGAATTCAGCCAGGCGATGCGCAGCTTCGTGGACGGCGCCTACGTCAACGTGCCGAACGTCGGCATGCAGGAGTGGGAGACCGCCTACTGGGGGAGACGCCACTTCGAGCGGCTGCGCGAGATCAAGGCGAAGTACGACCCCTGCAACGTCTTCCAGTACGAGCAGAGCATCCCGCCCGCGTCACGCTGATCGACAGTTCGCCGTCGGGGCCCCGCCCCGGTCAGGCTCGGCCTTTCACGCAGAAGGGACCGACGCAGTCGAAGGGGTGTCGTTAGCCTCGATCTTGCATGAGGGATCGTCAGCTTGCTGACGATCCCTTTGCTCGTTCAGAGTGAAGATTTCTGCTTGCGGGCAGGGCTGATGGTCCGGCTGTCGTGCCGGGTGGGCGCCGGGTTCCACGGCTCCGGTTGTGATGGTGCTGGTAGCAGGTATGGGATGCTGCTGGTCAGCCAGGGTTGGGCAGAGCTTCGAGCCGGTCGAGGGCGATCTGGATGATCTCCAGCCAGATCTGGCTCTGGGGCGTGTCGTGCAGGGCAGGTTGCGCAGGCCGGTGGAACGGGCGGCGCGGATGCGGTCCTCGGCGCGGACGCGCGGTGCTGACATCAGCAGCTGACATCAACAAGCACGGACAGCGGTGCATAGTCACGGACGGTTACCTGAAGCAAGGTGCGACGTTGGCCCGCGCGAACCGCGAAGACTTGTTCCGGCGTCCACGGGATTACGCGCTTGGTGTCGACGGTCGGCGGCCGGACCGAGCGAGCAGCGCACGGGTTGCGGGGGAGGTGCCCGTCATCCACGGCCGCGCTCAGGGCGGCGCGCACGTTGGAGTAGACCGTCCGGGCGTACGAGCCCCGGATGCCGTTCTCCTGAAGTTGCCGCACCCAGTCCCGGATGTGGGCAGGCTGGAAGGAACCGAGCGGGCGCGAACCCAGGTACGGGAAGGCGTGCAGTCGAAGCTGCGACTCCATCGAGGCCTGAGTGTTCGGGTCAGCCCCCTGGGTCGCAACCCAGCTTTCGGCGTACTGCTGGAAGGTGATCCGGGCCGCGCGAGGGTCGATGTACTGCCCGCGAGCCATGTCCGCCTCGATGTGGGCGAGCCACTGATCAGCGAGCCGCTTCTGTCGGTCGGGGAAGCTCTTGGACTTCTCCGTACCGTCCGGGCCCACGTACCGAGCTCGGTAGCGGAGCCCGGAGCCGTAACGGTCGCTCTTGACTTTGCGGACCTTGCCGCCCGGGCCAGTCTCAGCCCTGTACCAGCGATCTTGGATGTGTCCGGCCATCAGGCAGCGGCCCCTTCTATCAGGGACTCGACCCAGGCCCGGACGTCGTCGGGGTCGTAGCGCGGGTGCCGGCCGACCCGGAAACCGCGGGGACCGGTGCGCTTGCGGCGCCATTGGTGGACCGTCTCGATCGGCACGCCCAGGAGTGCGGCGACGTCCGAAGGAGTCAGGTACCGCGCGGGCAGGGTGCGCGGTGTATCGGCGACCTGTGCCACGGTGAGGCGGCGCTCAGCCACGGGTGGGCTCTCCTTCAGTTCCGGGGGCGGGTTCGAGGGATGCGGCGAGCCAGGCTTCGGCGGAGGAGAGGCCAGTTCCTGAGAAGACCCGGTGTGAGAGGACGAGGGTCGTCGTGTCGGTCTCGCCCTCGATGGCTGCTGCGGCTTGGATGCGGCGCCATTCGGCGCGGGCGTCTCGGAGGGCGCCGAGGGTGGTGGAGTAGCGGCGGGATTTGGTGGAGAAGTGGCCGCGGAAGCCGAGCATGTGGGCCCAGGCTCGAAGTCGGAGGTCTTCCAGGTCTTTGCGTGCGCCGAGGGTCCAGGCAGTGCGGATCATCCGGCGGGCGTGATCGGTGATGTCGAGCTGGGCGAGTTCGGCGAGGAACTTGAACGGGTGGTCGAGAGCTCCCGTGGCGGTCTCGGCGCCCTTGGTGGCGTACTTGGCGATGTACGAGGCAACGGCCCGTTCGGTGAGTTCTTGGCCACCGTCGAAGTCGGCACTGCGGATGGTGCGGACGTCGAGCTGACGACCGAAGGTGAAGGAGTGGGCGCGTCCGTCGACGGCCGGGCCGTCCACGCGGACGTGGGCAGCGGCGGCACCGATGGCGTCGGTGAGAAGCTCGGCGGTGGCTCCATCTCCCTGGGATCACACGAGGCGGCGAGCCCCCGCCTGGCGCTGCGATGGCTCCGCGAGCGCACGAGGAACGTCACGGACCAACTCGACATGGCATACGCCCAGCCGGGCCGCTACTGGCTGCGGGACGAGACCGAACACGAGCGAGCCCTCGCCTACCTGACAGCAGGCACGGCCCACCAACTCACCCTGCACGACGAGAACACGCGCTACATCCTCGTGGCGTACCCGCCGGGAGCGACCTCGTGAACGGATACACCCGCGGCTTCTGGTGCGAATGCTGGGCCCAAGACCTCACCAAGACAGAACAGCCGACCCTCCGCGGCTCCTTCGACGCCCACTCGGCCGGACAGGCAGACCGCTGGATAGCGATCGCACTGCGCACCATCACACCAGCACTGGATCCCAGAGCCTCCGACGAAGCCTGGGAGTGGCTGTACGAGGGCCGTATCGAGACGAGAAGAGCTCTCCTGTGCTCGGAGCCCTGCACGGTCACGATCAACCAGGGCGGCACACGCATCACTTGGGCGGCCCGACCCGTGCTCTTCCTACCTCTGGCGCACCGGCGAAGTCTTGAACTTCCGTCCTGCGCATACGACTTCAAGCCCTACACCAAGTACTGAGTTACAACTTTCTCTACTGGTTCAAGGCGGCCCGCCTACGGCGGCCCGCGCGCGCTGGCGGCCATGGGCCGCCGCCGCTCCATGTCTCCGCCAGCGCTCCGGCGGCCCCCACCCGCTCAGCGCGCAGCACCACCAAGGCGCACAGCCAGACCAGGAAGCAACCCGACCGCTCCGAGCACCAGGACCGGGCCGACACCCACCAAGCGCGACCACGCCACCCAACCGTCCACCGCTTCAAGGCCGCATGGCCCTCAGCGCCGCAGTCCGAGCCCAGTTGGCATGGCGCGTCGGCAACGTACAGGCCGGGTCGAGGTGCGGTCCGCGACGCATGGAAGAAGCGTGGCTGAGGCCGGCGCGGGGTTACTGGAAACACGTGACGGGTGCTCGTTCGGCGCACCCGCAGTCGTGGCTGACTTTCGGTGGCTCAGGTCAGAACCCTCTCCAACTCGACCCCACGTCGCCACTCGATCCGCTGGCTTCACTCGCGGACGGCATCGCCAAGGCCTCGGCCTGGACCGTGGACCAGCTCTCCACCGCAGTGAGCGCGACACGCCGTCAGCCGCTCATCAGGGCCGACGAAGGCTTGTCACACGGGGCAGTAGGGCACCCCAACGAGGCAGAACCCCTGGCCGCGAGGGCCAAGAGTGACGTTTTGTAAGGTTATGCCCCTTTAGTTCTTGTTATCCATTTCTGATACGCATAGCGTTGGGCCAAACACCTCCGGAACGTGCGATGTCGGGCCGCGGCGGGGCATGTGCGATGCGAACCTGAATCACCGTCAGCAATGGTCCGTGCCGCCTCTCCCCCTTGGTGGGCTTCCCGCCCCTCTCGGCCGTGCCCTCTCGGGCCCGGCCGCTCGGCAATGCACCGCAGGAGGTGGGACCCCGGGCTTTCTCGGTCTATTCGAGGAACCTGACAGACAAGAGGAAGAAGACATGCGACGCATCGCGCTCGGACTCATCTCGGCTGCATGCGGCACCGTTCTGGTCGCCACACCGGCACTCGCCGACAGCCCGCACTTCCTGTTCGCAACCAACGACGTGAACCAAACCAGCGGGGCTCTCACGACCTCGTTCAAGGAGGTCGGCCTGGGAACCGGCGCTTCCAGCATCAACATCACGCTCACGGCGGACGCGACCGCTCTCTACCAGTGCTACAACAATGGCGGCAACCACCCCAAGGCAAGAAACAAGGAGACTGTGACGGCCGCGCTGATCGGCTCCGGCACCTTCCGCGTGCGCAACGGGCAGACCACCGGGAGCCTGACCGTGGGCCCGCCCGGACCGGGTGACTTCAGCTGCCCATCGGGACAGACCCTGTTCCTGGAGAAGGTGACCTACTCCAACACCTTCGTCTTCGATCAGGGCGGCACCATGAAGCACGCCACGCCCGACCCGATCGGGACCGGTACGATCCACGTCCCGGTCTGACCTGCTGCGACACCAGCCCTTCGTCCAGCACCACGCGCAGGGGCAGGAGCACCCGTGCCGCCGAAGCCGCATCCGCCACTCAGTCGCGGCGGGAACATAGCGGTCTGGTGATCACACTCACCAGCGGTCGCCACGGAGAATGACGGCAACCCTGATGGCAAAGACGGCTGACACAGACCGGTGATCACCACCGTCAGCCATCAACCCGGAAGAGGGCGCACTCGCTGCCCAACACCCTGCCCGATCCTACGGATCAGAGGGTTGCACCAGCGGAGACGGTCTGGCCTCGTGCCAGGCCGTCTCAGTTTCCGTCTCATCCAGCTACGTTCACCGCCGTTCAGGCAGGTTCATCAGCAGAGACCGTCCCGGCAGTCAATCCGTCCCTTGGGGGCTTCCTAGCGGCCGGTATGGCTGTCGCTGACGGATCCGGCTAGAGCTACGGATCGGAAGGTGCACGACGAAGATGGCCGTGTGCCACAGCCGTGCCAGATACAGGGGTCAGCCACGGTCAACCAGGGTGGATCCAGGTCGCATCCGGGCCCGCTATCTCGCCCAAAGAAGCCGCAGGTCACCCCCAAGACGCCTCAGCCTCTCTCCTAAAGCGGGTGTACGGGAGTGTGTGAGAGACGTCCCGGCATGTGGAGGAGCCATGTCACCATTGGGCGATGCTGACCGAGGAGGACGCGCGCCGACTGGTGCTTGCCAAGATCGACGACGAACGGGGCTGCGTCGAGTACGACCTTCAGATCCTGCGGGTGGAGGCCTTGTCGTTCGGGTGGATCTTCTACTGGGGCGCGGCCTGGGACGGTCAGAGCGGACAGCGCCCTCGGTTGGGAGGCAACGGTCCATTCCTGGTGGATCGTGAAAACGAGCGGTTGATCCGTACAGCTACCAGCGTCCCCGTGGCCCGTCAGATCGCCGACTACGAACGCCGACTACGACGCGAAGCTCACGCCCGGAATCTGGCAGCGAAGCAAGCTGTACAGCAGCGCGGTACCGCAACCCCAGCGACTGCCACCGCCCGTTGGCGCCCCTCAGAGTCCTCGGAGCGACCGGAATGACCGTCGTTGACTGAACTGGCTAGAGCTACGGATCAGAAGGTTGCAGGTTCGAATCCTGCCGAGTGCACACAGGTTAAGGACCCTGGGAGATCGTCCCAGGGCCCTTTTCGTTGTACTCCGTGCTGAAGATCAGCACCTGAGCGTCCTGCCAGAGGGCGCGTGTTCAGTTCTCGCGGATCCGGTGGGCCTTGGCCACGAGTCCCCGTGGCAGTCCCGGTCCCGAGCATGCGTAGTCGATCAGCAGCTTCCGGTAGGAGATGTTCGCGAGCTCCGGCGCCAGGACGATCAGGGCCCGCAGGTCGTCGGACGAGCCGGACAGGCGTGTGCGGTAGGCGGCACCCGCCGCGCGCAAGGAGACTTCGTGCGGTGCGTATGCCAGGCCCCGTTCGACGAGGCCCACGGCCGTGGCGAAGTCGCCCTGTTCGGCACGCACGTCGGCAAGGTCCAGGTAGAGGGACCAGTTGGCAGGGTCCAGGCGTAGGGCGTCTTCGAAGGCTGCCGCAGCCTGGTCCAGGTCGCCCATCACGCGCCAGGTGGCCGCTCGTGCGACCGCGGTCCACATGACCCGATCAGTGGCATCGGCGCGGTCGCACAGGGCGAAGGACAGCTCGTAGCGGCCGCAGGCCCGGGGTAGCCGGGCCATGGCGGCCAGCGACTCCGGCGCGGGACTCCGTTCGGACACCACGTCGATGGCATGAAACCAGGGCGCGAATGGCTCACGCATCTCGTCGGTGTCCAGGTCGTGGCCGTAGTCCAACGTCCGCAGACACGCCTCGGCCAGCGCCTCGGAGCTCACCGCGCCGAGAAAGCGCGCATCGCCGAACCATGGGGCAGCGCCCCACGCCACGTCGGGCCGTACCCCCGTGACCGAACCCAGGGCCATCACCGCGTCGTCCATGTTTCCTTCGAGGAATAGGAAGTACGCCTGCGCCAACACAGCGCTCAAGGAGCCGTCCCCTTCGAGGCCCTCCTCCAGTTCCGCGCGCCGGTCTCGCCACAACTCGGCGAGGGCCGTATAGGGCTCCGGGTCCGCCGGTGCTGAGGCTATCGCCCCCACTAGAAACTCCACGGCGCTGACCGGGCTTCCGCCGCAGTGCGCCATCACACGAGCGAGACCGACTCCCGCTGCCACTGACTGGTTCGACATCGCCAGAGAATATCCACGGCCAAAGGTGCTGTGGGCCCTTCCGCTTGCCCGGCGGCACAGCCATCGGTGATCCGTGAATGACGGCAACCCTGACGGCAACGACGGCACACAGAGGCCGATGATCACCACGGTTGGCAGTCAATCCAGGGGAGGGGTGACCACCCTCCCAACAAGCTGCCCGATCCTACGGATCAGAAGGTACCCGTGCCCTTGTCGTGCCCGATCGACCGGTAACTGACGGGGAACCACGGTGCTTGACGGACAGCGCGCACGAGAACGGCCCCCGACCGATTCAACTGGTCAGGGGCCGTTCACCTGCGGTGGGTGTGGGATTTGAACCCACGGTGACATCGCTGCCACGACGGTCTTCAAGCTTGTGGCCAGCCTGACCGCTCAGGAGCAGCCGCAGGACAAGGCGTAGGCGACGAATACAGCTGCCACGGCAAACGTGCTCCCGCTACACCAGCCAACCGGCAACGCCGCCCTCGCCTGGCGGGAGAAGCAGCTCCCAGAGCCGCCATAGCCGAAGGAGGCCAGCACGGCACCGCCTACACCCCCGGTGACGAGCGGGCCGCGCCCCATCCCCAGACAAACGCCAGGCGAGATCACCGCGCACCGGGGACGGGAACTCGGGTCTGTGGTAACGGAGTCGTGGTCCGAACGGTGCCCTGGGCACACGGTCGCCGAGGGGCCTCCTGCTCCCGGCACCGCTCCGGGGTCAGTCCTCGCCGCTGCCGTACGGCCTGGTCAGAATCTCCAGGTTGTGTCCGTTGGGGTCGTCGAAGTACGCCCCGCGGCCGCCATCGTTGTGGTTGATCTCGCCGGGGTGGTGGTGATGCGGGTCCGCCCAGTAGGTCAGGCCCGCCTCGCGGATACGGGCGAAGATCGCGTCGAAGTCGTCCTCGGAGACGAGGAACGCATAGTGCTGTGGGCTGATCGACTCGGCCGTGTCCATGTAGTCCAGCGTCACGCCGTTCGGCATCTGCACCGGGACGAACGGACCGTACTCCGGTGCCACCTCCAAACCCAGCAGATCCGCGAGGAACCGTGCGGACGCCATCTTGTCGTGCGCGGCGACGATCGTGTGGTTGAGTTCGACTGCCATCGGTCGGCTTCCTTCCCCCTGGGTGCCAGAACCACTTTCCACGCTAGCAACCGCCCGGGCCGGCGCCATCCGTCTCTGGTCCCGTCCAGCTCCGACCTGCGACCGAGACCGAGAACCAGGGGAACGAGGACCCTTCCTGGACCCCTATGGACCGGGGTCATCACCGATGAGCTCGTTGTCTTCCACCCACAAGGGCACACCCCGCTCCTGAAGCGCATGCAGCGGAGCCAAGAGACCTTCGACGTGACTCGCCCCGGTCGTCCGGATGGCTTCCCGTACCCATTCCACTCTCAGCCCGGCGGTCTCATCTTCTGGGGCTACGACTACTGCGGGGACGAGCACTTCTTCCTCCCTGGAGCTGCACGGCAGAGCGTGATCAATGCGTTTCAGGAACTCGGAGTCGACGGCGAGGGCATAGAACGGTTCGGCATGGTCGCCCTGGACGTCCCGCCCGCCGCTGATGTCGCCAAGGTGCAAAGGCTGCTCAACCACGGTGTATCCGAGGAGTGGTGGGACATGGAAGAGGGGTGCATCACCGCGCATTGACCGGCCGCTTCCGCCGGCTGACGCCGTTCAGGTGGGCCACGGCTGGGCCGTCCCTGGGCCGTCCGAGGCCGATCGGCGGCGGCCAACGACGACCAATGACGACCTCTGTGAAGGGGCGGACTAGGGCCCTGACCAGCGAAGCCCCAGCTCACCAAGATCCCCGGCAAGACCCAGGGCAAGAAGAAGTAACGCGAGCTGATAAAGCCCCCTGCCCGCGGTTTCCTCCGTGGGCAGGGGGCTTGGTCGTGTACCCGTGTACCGGGGGTCCTGGCGGGTCCTCAGGCCTGGCGACCGCATGCAGAAGGGGCCCCGTCGTGGTGACGGGGCCCCTCTGGGTGGGGCTACGTGATCAGCCGCACTGGCACGGGTTGCCCGACTGGCAGCCGCAGCCGCAGCCGGAGCCGCAGCCGCAGGCGCCGAACAGCGGGAGGCTTTTGATGTCGGCGGGCTGGTCGGTGTCGCGGTCCAGGGTCGGGTCGGGCGTGGCGGGAGAATCGGCCATGGTGTCCTCCTCAATGAGGCCTCAATGAGGCATCGAGGCCAGGGGCCTACGCCTATACACCTAGGCGAGGCACGGGTGCCTACCCCCATTGCATGCCCGCTCCACTGGGCGCATCAACGGCGCACTGAGGCTCGCCCGCGCCCCCGGAGTGAGACGGAGGCCCCCGCGGACCTCAGACGCCCTCCGCCCCCGTGACCGGCTGAATGTCGGGCTGGAGCTCGTCCGCGTGCTCACCCGTCACCAGGTACACCACACGCTTGGCCACCGACACCGCGTGGTCGGCGAAGCGCTCGTAGTAACGGCCCAGCAGGGTGACGTCGACGGCGGTCTCGATGCCGTGCTTCCAGCGGTCGTCCAGCAGGTGCTGGAAGAGCGTGCGGTGCAGCAGGTCCATCTCGTCGTCGTCCTGCTCCAGCTGGAGCGCCAGGTCGACGTCCTTCGTGATGATCACCTCGGCCGCCTTCGCCATCAGGCGCTGCGCGAGCTGGCCCATCTCCAGGATCGTGGCGTGCAGGTCGTGCGGGATCGCCCGCTCGGGGAAGCGCAGCCGGGCCAGCTTCGCCACGTGCTGGGCCAGGTCGCCGGAGCGCTCCAGGTCGGCGGACATGCGGAGCGAGGTGACGACGATACGCAGGTCCGTCGCCACCGGCTGCTGGCGGGCCAGCAGGGCTATCGCGCGGGCTTCGAGCTCGTGCTGGAGATCGTCGACCTTCTGGTCGGCCGCGATCACGCTCTCGGCCAGCTTCAGATCGGCGTCGAGGATGGCCGTGGTGGCGCGCCCGATCGCCGACCCGACGAGCCGGGCCATCTCGACCAGGCCGTCGCCGATCGAGTCAAGTTCCTCGTGGTACGCGTCACGCATCTGCTTTGTCCCTCTCTTACGTCACCTTGGGGCCCGGGCTGCCCGCCGGACGGACCGCCGGACGGGCCCCGTGAACCCCACGCTCCCACGTTCCGGCCCGTACGCGTCCGTTTCAGTCACCCCAAATGAACCATCCCTGGCTCCTGGGTGAACTCTGGGCGACGAGTGTTCGAGGTCGCACTCCGATGGCTGTGGCCTGGCGTGACGACATGCCTAACCTGGGGGCATGGACGTGAACGCGGCGGTCGCCGCAGCGGCAGCGATCGCCGGAGTGCTCACCGGTGTCATCGCCATGCTGGCGTTCCGCTGGAGCGAGCGCGACCAGAAACGCCCCACCCGCACATCCCTGCACACGGACCCGGTGCTTCCGCCGGGCGTCGACACGGTGCTCTCCGTGCTCCGGTCCTCGGCCGTCGTCCTCGACGAGGCCGACGCCGTCGTCAAGGCCAGCTCCGCCGCGTATGCCCTCGGGCTGGTGCGCGGCGGCAAGCTCGCCGTCGAGCCGATGATGCAGATGGCCCGCGACACCCGTCGCGACGGGGAAATACGCCAGGTCGAGCTGGATCTGCCGAGGCGGGGAACCGGACGGGGGGAGGCCCTGGCCGTCTCCGCGCGGGTCGCCCCGCTGGGCTCCCGGCTCGTGCTGCTCCTCGTCGAGGACCTCACCGAGGCCCGGCGGATCGAAGCGGTACGGCGCGACTTCGTCGCGAACGTCAGCCACGAGCTCAAGACGCCCGTCGGCGCGCTCTCCCTCCTCTCCGAGGCCGTCATGGACGCCTCGGACGATCCGGAGGCTGTCGAGCGCTTCGCCGGACGTATGCAGATAGAGGCCACCCGGCTCACCAACCTCGTCCAGGAGCTCATCGACCTGTCGAGGGTGCAGAACGACGATCCCCTCGAGGACGCCGAGCCGGTCCGCGTGGACGAGCTGGTCGCCGAGGCCATCGACCGGTGCCGCCACCAGGCCGGCACCAAGCAGATCACCATGGCCGCCGGCGGCACCGCCGACCTGAGCATCTGGGGGAACCGGGGCCAGCTGGCCGCGGCCCTCGGCAACCTCGTCGAGAACGCCGTCAACTACTCGCCCGCCCGCACCCGGGTGGGCATAGCCGCGCGCCGGGTGACCGCGCCCGGCGGGGACCTCATCGAGATCGCCGTGACCGACCAGGGCATCGGCATCTCGGAGAAGGACCGGGAGCGCGTCTTCGAGCGCTTCTACCGCGTCGACCCGGCCCGTTCCCGCCAGACCGGCGGTACGGGTCTCGGTCTCGCGATCGTCAAACACGTGGCCGCCTCGCACGGCGGGGAGGTCACGGTGTGGAGCTCCGAGGGTCAGGGCTCCACGTTCACCCTGCGGCTGCCGGAGGCGGCCGCGGCCCGCGACCGCGGGATCGACCACGACATGCCCGGACTCGACGATGAGGACGAGAACGGGCAGCCCGACGGGACGACCACCGTCACATCCCCGTATGAACCGCTTCCCGCTCCGGAGGTCCTTCCGTGACCCGTGTGCTCGTCGTCGAGGACGAGGAGTCCTTCTCCGACGCCCTGTCGTACATGCTCCGCAAGGAGGGCTTCGAGGTCGCCATCGCGACCACCGGGCCCGACGGACTCGACGAGTTCGAGCGCAACGGCGCCGACCTCGTCCTCCTCGACCTGATGCTGCCGGGGCTGCCCGGTACGGAGGTCTGCCGCCAGCTGCGCGGCCGCTCCAACGTCCCGGTGATCATGGTCACCGCCAAGGACAGCGAGATCGACAAGGTCGTCGGGCTGGAAATAGGAGCCGACGACTACGTCACCAAGCCCTTCTCCTCCCGCGAACTGGTCGCCCGCATCCGGGCCGTCCTGCGCCGCCGCGGGGAGCCGGAGGAGGTCACCCCGGCCGCTCTCGAGGCGGGTCCCGTCCGGATGGACGTCGACCGCCACGTGGTGACCGTCTCCGGCTCCAAGGTCGACCTGCCTCTGAAGGAGTTCGACCTCCTGGAGATGCTGCTCAGGAACGCGGGCCGCGTGCTGACCCGTATGCAGCTCATCGACCGGGTGTGGGGGGCCGACTACGTGGGCGACACCAAGACGCTGGACGTCCATGTGAAGCGTCTGCGCGCCAAGATCGAGCCGGACCCGGGCGCGCCGCGGTACCTGGTCACGGTGCGTGGCCTCGGCTACAAGTTCGAGCCGTAAACCGGCTCCGTCAGACGGCGGCACGTACGACGCGACCACACGTACGGCAAAGGGCGGCACCCTTCGGGGTACCGCCCTTCGTGCGTGCTGGATCAGTGGCCGGCCGACGTCGAGGCCGTCGCGGTGGCGGTGCCCGTCGCCGTGGCGCTCGCCGAGGCCGCGTCGGTGGGCGTGCCCGAGACGGAGTCGGACGGCGAGGTCGAGGCCTTCGGCGACTTCGAGCTCTTCGGCGACTTCGAGGAGGTCGCGGAGCCGGTGGCGGTCGCGCCGGGCGCCGCGGGGATGGTGGTGGGGCCCCACTTGGTGAAGTAGCTCTCGGCCGGGACGACGAACGCGCGCAGCTTCACGTCACCGGTCTTGCTGAAGGTGAAGGTGATCGGCTGGGCGTTGCCGTCCTTGACGGCCGCACCGGGGTTGCTCAGGGCCGCGGAGGCGTTGCCCTCGCCGCCCAGGATGACGTGGCCGCCGGCGGGGATGGTCAGCTTGCCGCCGCCCTTGGCGGGCGTGATCTGGGCGACGCCGTCGCCGCCGATCTTGACCGAGTCGAGGGTCTGCGGGGTGCGGCCGTTGTTGAAGACGGTCGCGGAGACCACCGCCGGGCCCGTGGACGTCGCGTCGGGCTGGGTGATGACGAGGGCGTTCTGGATCTTGATGTCGCCGACGCTGGTCGCCGCGTTGTCCGGCTTGACCTCCAGCGTCTGTGCGTTGTTGCCGGCGCCGCACGCGGCGAGCGAGGCGATCGAGAACGCAATGGCGGCGGCGGCGAGAGCGCCGCGTCGAAGGCTGCTGCTCACGGCGGCGGCAACTCCTTGAACGTGGGCGAAGCAGAGCGGCTCCGGTGTAAAGCCGCCCTAAGGGTCTGTCAGCGGCCTTAGGTTACCGAGCCGTTCCCATGCCGCTGCACCCGACCCGCCCCTTGGCCCCCGCGAGCCCCGTTGCGCCGCTCGTGCGCCCTGGTCCTCGGGTGGTTCCGGTCCGCCTCATCAGCTACTTTGAGCTTCTGTTCGTCCGCCATTCACATAAGCGGCTGTACGAGTTGCCGCGAGAGTAGCGACGAGATCCGCTTGGGGTTTTCCGGTAAGGAATCCGCGGCGGTCCGGAAAATTGATCATCAGTAGATCGGTGCGGCCCGTGATCAATTCCGGATTCGTCTCGTACCCGACTCCGCTCACCGAACGGAGTAGCGGAAGTCGAGCTCCTGGAGCGGGACAAACCGGGATGTTCAGACCCTGGTCAGGAACGTCCGGTGTGTGTAACGTACGCGTTTCTCTTGCCCTGAACAGCCGCTCCCACCTGCGAATACCCTCTTCCGCTCCCCCTTCGCAGCACGTTCCTGTCGCGGTTGTCAAGCCCCGAGATATGCCCTGACCTGCGAAAACGCCATTCAGAAGACGCCGTTTCCGTGTTACCCTGGATAGCCACGGAAGGGGTACCTGTCACATGACGTTCAAGGTTGGCGACACCGTGGTCTATCCCCATCACGGGGCCGCGCTGATCGAGGCCATCGAAACTCGCCAGATCAAAGGCGTGGACAAGACCTACTTGGTGCTGAAGGTCGCCCAGGGCGACCTGACGGTGCGTGTGCCAGCGGACAATGCGGAGTTCGTCGGCGTGCGTGATGTGGTCGGTCAGGATGGGCTGGACCGGGTCTTCGAGGTGCTGCGCGCGCCGTACGCCGAGGAGCCCACGAACTGGTCTCGTCGTTACAAGGCAAATCTGGAGAAGCTCGCCTCCGGCGACGTCATCAAGGTCGCGGAAGTCGTGCGTGACCTGTGGCGTCGTGAGCGCGAGCGTGGACTCTCGGCCGGAGAGAAGCGCATGCTCGCCAAGGCCCGGCAGATCCTGGTGAGCGAGCTCGCCCTCGCGGAGAACACGAACGAGGACAAGGCCGAGGCTCTGCTCGACGAGGTTCTCGCGTCCTGACTCAGGCAGTCGTCGAGACGGTGGCCGCTCACCCGGCGGTCGTCCCGACGTCCACACAAGGCCGCACAGCTGCGCAATGAAATGCCGCGGTGCCCGATGACGTAATTACCGTCGCTCCACGCGATGGCTGTCGCCGGGCGCTGCGGCATGTTCGTACCCGGGTATGTTCGTACCCGCGCAATTTCGGAAACGTGTGGCCTCGAATACGCCTGCGTCCCATGCGACGCCTGCGTCCCCGATACCCGCGTCGATACCCGCGTCCCCGATACTTGGCGTGCCGGGCCCGGACAGCTTGCTCGACCGGATGTCACGGAAGGGTCCGGTCAGGGCTCGCGCCCGGCACTGCCCCGAGCTCTCTGCTTCGCTCGAGCAAGGGGCACGCCCAGGCCATACCCAAGCACGCCGAGTACACAAACCTGACAGGAACCGATGTCTGACGATTCGCGCTCCTCGCTGTCCGGAGGCCGCACGGCGGCCGTGATTCCGGCCGCCGGACGGGGCGTGCGCCTCGGTCCGGGCGCCCCCAAGGCGCTTCGCGCGCTGAACGGTACCCCCATGCTCATCCACGCGGTGCGCGCCATGGCCGCCTCCCGCGCGGTGTCGCTGGTCGTCGTCGTGGCCCCGCCCGACGGTGCCGCCGAGGTGAAGGCGCTGCTCGACACGCACGCACTGCCCGAGCGCACGGACTTCCTTGTCGTCCCCGGCGGGGACAGTCGCCAGGAGTCCGTGAAGTACGGGCTCGACGCGCTGCCCCCCGGCATCGACATCGTCCTCGTGCACGACGCGGCCCGCCCGCTCGTGCCGGTCGACACGGTCGACGCCGTCATCGAGGCCGTACGCGACGGCGCGCCCGCCGTCGTACCCGCGCTGCCGCTCGCGGACACCGTCAAGCAGGTCGAGCCGGCGAGCGAGCCGGGGATGCCGGAGCCGGTCGTCGCCACGCCCGAGCGGGCGCGGCTGCGGGCCGTGCAGACGCCGCAGGGGTTCGACCGCGCCACTCTCGTCCGCGCCCACGAGACCGTCACCGACAACGTGACCGACGACGCGAGCATGGTCGAGCAGCTCGGGGAGCGGGTGGTGGTCGTGCCGGGGCACGAGGAGGCGTTCAAGGTGACGCGTCCTTTGGACCTCGTCCTCGCGGAGGCGGTCCTCGCGCGCAGGAGGGCCAACGATGGCTTCTGAGCCACCCGCACCGGTTCCCGTGGTGCTGCCGCAGGTCGGCATCGGTACCGACATCCACGCCTTCGAAGAGGGACGGGAGCTGTGGTGCGCCGGGCTGCTGTGGGAGGGCGAGGGGCCGGGGCTCGCCGGGCACTCCGACGCGGACGTCGTCGCGCACGCCGCCTGCAACGCGCTGTTCTCGGCGGCGGGGCTCGGTGACCTCGGCGCCCACTTCGGGACCGGGCGGCCCGAGTGGTCCGGCGCGTCCGGGGTCACGCTGCTGACGGAGGCCGCGCGGATCGTCCGCGCGGCGGGCTTCACCATCGGCAACGTCGCCGTCCAGGTCGTCGGGCCCCGCCCGAAGATCGGGAAGCGACGGGACGAGGCGCAGAAGATCCTCTCCGAGGCGGTCGGGGCACCGGTGTCGGTCTCCGGCGCCACGACGGACGGCCTCGGCTTCCCGGGCCGTGACGAGGGCCTGATGGCGATCGCCACGGCCCTGGTGGCCCGCACGCCCTGACGCGCGTCGGCCCCAGCGCCGGGGCCGGGGTGCCGGTGCCGGTGGTGCCGAGAGGGCGGTGACCGCCCACAGATGTCACGAATACGTCCTCCTTGCGAGGGAAGGTCGTGGGGCACTCCCCGGGGCCCACTACCCTGGAGTGGTGACCATTCGTCTGTACGACACCAGCGCCCGGCAGATCCGTGACTTCTCCCCGCTCAAGCCGGGTTGTGTCTCGATCTACCTGTGTGGCGCCACCGTGCAGGCCGCACCGCACATCGGGCACATCCGCTCGGGCCTCAACTTCGACATCATGCGCCGCTGGTTCGAGTACCGCGGGTACGACGTCACGTTCATCCGCAACGTGACCGACATCGACGACAAGATCATCACCAAGTCGGCGGACCAGGGCCGCCCTTGGTGGTCGATCGGGTACGAGAACGAGCGCGCGTTCAACGACGGGTACGCCGCGCTCGGCTGCCTGCCGCCCACCTACGAGCCGCGGGCCACCGGGCACATCACCGAGATGGTGGAGATGATGCGCGGGCTCATCGAGCGCGGGCACGCGTACGAGGCGGACGGGAACGTCTACTTCGACGTGCGGTCCTTCCCCGGGTACCTCCAGCTGTCCAACCAGGAGCTGGACAACCTCCAGCAGCCGTCCGGCGTCGGCGAGACCGGCAAGCGGGACCCGCGCGACTTCGCCATGTGGAAGGCCGTGAAGCCGGGCGAGCCGAGCTGGGAGACGCCGTGGGGACGGGGCCGGCCCGGCTGGCACCTGGAGTGCTCCGCCATGGCTCACAAGTACCTGGGCACCGCGTTCGACATCCACGGCGGCGGGATCGACCTGATCTTCCCGCACCACGAGAACGAGATCGCGCAGGCCAAGGCCTTCGGCGACGAGTTCGCCTCGTACTGGGTGCACAACGCCTGGGTCACCATCGCCGGTGAGAAGATGGCGAAGTCCCTGGGCAACTCCGTACTCGTCTCCGAGATGGTCAAGCAGTGGCGTCCGATCGTGCTGCGCTACTACCTCGGCACCCCGCACTACCGCTCGATGATCGAGTACAGCGAAGAGGCCCTGCGCGAGGCCGAATCGGCGTTCGCGCGCATCGAGGGCTTCGTGCAGCGGGTCGTCGAGAAGGCGGGGGGCGTCGTCGAGCCCGCCGCCGAGGTGCCGCCCGCCTTCGCCGAGGCCATGGACGACGACCTGGGCGTCCCGCAGGCGCTCGCGATCGTGCACACGACCGTGCGACAGGGGAACTCCGCCCTGGCCGCCGACGACAAGGAAGCCGCCGTCGCCCGCCTCGCCGAGGTGCGGGCCATGCTCGGCGTCCTCGGCCTGGACCCGCTCGACGAGCAGTGGGCCGGCGAGGGCGACCGCGGCGAGGATCTGCACGGCGTCGTCGACACCCTGGTCCGGATGGTCCTCGACCAGCGGGAGGCCGCCCGCACCCGCAAGGACTGGGCCACCGCGGACGCCATCCGCGACCAGCTCAACCAGTCCGGCCTGGTCATCGAGGACGGCCCGCAGGGGCCGCGCTGGACGCTCGGCCCTCGCTGAGCGGCCCCCTCGGGGCCTTCCCGGGGGCTCCTCGGTGCCCCCGGCCTTGATCGATTGTGCCGCCCGGGCCTCCGGGCGGCACACTGCATATACGACACTTCAAGTGCGTACGCACGCTCGCCTCACACAGACAGGTAGGTCATGGCCGCTAACAACCGCCGCATGTCCGGCAAGAAGGGCGCGCAGGTCGGCAGTGGCGGCCAGCGACGCCGGGGCCTGGAAGGCAAGGGCCCCACCCCGCCCGCCGAGATGCGCAAGGGGCACAAGAAGAACCGCATCGCGGGCGCCAAGGCGAAGCAGATCGCACGCCGTCCCGCCCCGCGCGGGCGCGGCGGCAAGGGCACGTCCGAGATGGTCGTCGGACGCAACTCGGTCGTGGAGGCGCTGCGCGAGGGCGTGCCCGCGTCGATGCTGTACGTGCAGCAGTTCATCGACAACGACGAGCGGGTGCGCGAGGCGCTCCAGCTCGCCGGTGAGCGCGGCGGCATCCACCTCATGGAGGCCCCGCGCCCCGAGCTCGACCGCATGACCAACGGACTCAACCACCAGGGTCTCGTCCTCCAGGTCCCGCCGTACGAGTACGCGCATCCCGAGGACCTCGCGGCCGCCGCGTACGACGAGGGCCAGGACCCGCTGATCGTCGCCCTCGACGGCGTGACCGACCCCCGGAACCTGGGTGCCGTCGTCCGTTCCGTCTCGGCCTTCGGCGGCCACGGCGTCGTCGTGCCCGAGCGGCGTGCGGCCGGCATGACCGCCGGCGCCTGGAAGACGTCGGCCGGTGCCGCCGCTCGTACGCCCGTCGCCCGCGCCGCCAACCTGACGCGGGCCCTTGAGTCGTACAAGAAGGCCGGCCTCGTCGTGGTCGGACTCGCCGCGGACGGCGAGGTCGAGGTCGGTGATCTGGAGGCCCTCGGCGGTCCCGTCGTCATCGTCGTCGGCAGTGAGGGCAAGGGCCTGTCCCGACTGGTCGGCGAGACCTGCGACTTCCGGGTACGGATTCCGATGCCGGGCGGCACCGAGTCGCTGAACGCCGGTGTCGCGGCGGGAGTTGTGCTGTACGAGGCCTCGCGCCGACGCGTCTGAGCGGACGTCCGAACGGATATCTGTTCAGACGTCTGAACAGACGTCTGAGCGGACGTCTGAGTGAGTCACCCCCGTGGGGCAATCGGTATGTTCGGGATGACCTTGACGCGGTCCGGACAGATCGGCGCAGTCAAAGCAGTGTCCTAAACACACATCACTCGGTTAGATGAGTGTGGACACCAGAACACCCCGCACACCCACGGGGGACCGCTCGTCGGGATTCGACGACGCTCCCGCGCTGAGCATGGTGAAGGTGCCGAGCGATCCGGCGCAGGTCATCGTCAATCATGCGAGCTTCCGCGTGCAGCTAGGCGGCGCGACGCGGAGCCCATCCTCGCGCGTCGCACGGCACTTGAGCGGCACCGACGACACCGCGCGGATCCCCGCCGTCGGTACGGCGGGCAGAGCGGGCGGCCCGGCCACCGGGGCCCGCCGCCGCGCGCCCGTCGTCTGGAGCGGGCGGTCCGACCCCGACGACACTGGCGCCCACCGCCTTCTGCAGGCCGTGCGCAGCACCAGCGTGCGCCACGGCGCCGCGGACCCGACGGGCGACGCCGGCGCCACCCAGGTCATCCCCCGCCTCGACGAACACCAGGGCTACGCGGGCGACTTGACCGTCGACACGGTCGAGACGCCCTTCGTCGGCAGCCAGCGCGGCCACGACCACGACTCCGCGGGGACCCGGCTGCTGCCGAACATGCGCAGCGTGGACAGCGCCTACGACGAACCGCTCTACACGGGCGGGCAGTTCGCGGCGGAGGGCCCCGACGACGACAGCGACGGCGGCGGCACACCGACCAGGCGGCACGGCTCGGACCCGGTCCGGCACGCCTACTACCCCGGGCGCCGGATGAACCTCGGCGTGGTGCTGCTCCCGCTCCGCGTCTTCCTCGGTTTCATCTCCATCTACGCCGGCATGGGCAAGCTCTGCGACCCCGTCTACTTCGACGGCGGCAAGCGCGGCTCCATGGTCAAGTGGCTGAACACGCTGCACCCTTGGGACGTCGCCGAGCCGCTGCGCCAGTTCGCGCTCCAGCATCCCGTCGGTTCCGGCCTCGTCATCGCCTTCCTCCAGGTCATCGTGGGCGTCCTCACGGTGCTCGGACTGTGGCAGCGGGTCGCCGCCGTGGTCGGCGCGATGCTGTCGGCCGCGCTCATCGTCACCGTCAGCTGGAAGACGGTCCCCGCGTACGACGCGCCGGACATCATCTACCTCGCCGCCTGGTCCCCGCTGATCATCGCGGGCGCCCCCGTCTACTCCGTCGACGGACGCCTCGCGAGCGAGGCCTGGCGCACGCTCGGGCCCCGCGCCGACATCTGGGACCTGCGGCACCGGGTGCTGCGCCGCGGCGCGCTCGTCTCGGCCGTCGTCGTCGGCCTCACGCTCCTCATCGGCTCGCTCCTCGGCGGCGCCGTCCGTGACGCCGACCGCGTGGTCGTGCCGGGACCGGGCGAGGCCCCGCGCAACGAGCTGCCCGGTTCCCCGCTTCCCGAGGAGCCCGGCACGCCCCAGCGGAAGGCCACCACTCCGTCGGCCTCGGCCAAGGCGCCCACCCACGGCAGCTCCTCCTCGCCGTCGGGTGCGGCCACCACGCCGGGTGCCGTGGTCCGCGAGACGGGCGGCACGGTCACCAGCGGCCCCAGCCAGACCCAGGGCACCGGACAGGCCCCGCCCCAGCAGTCCTCGCCTGTCCACCAGGCCCCGAGCACCAGCGCGGGCCCGACGTCCAGCGGCGGCAGCTCCAGCACCGGCGGCACCGGCTCGGGCGGCGGGACCTCCTCCGGCGGTTCGAGCGGCGGCGGCGGCACCTCCGGCGGCTCGGACAAGCTGGTCGGAGGTCTCCTCGGGTAACACGTATCGCCCCCCTGGCAGTACGAGGACGGGCCCCGCACATCAAATGTGCGGGGCCCGTCCTCGTACTGCGGAAAGGGGCTCTCAGCGCCCCAGGGCCGCGAGTTCCTTCGCCGCCTCCGTGAGGTCCTTCGCGGTGTCGATGGCGCGCCAGTAGGCCCCCTGCGGGAGCGAGAAGCCGGCCAGGCGGCGTTCGCGGGCCAGGTGCGGGAACGTGGTGCGCTCGTGGTCGCCGCGCTCGGGGAGCAGGTCGGCGAACTCGGCGGAGAAAACGTAGACGCCCGCGTTGATCTCGTACGTGGTCGGCGGGGACTCGATGAAGTCCGTGACGCGTCCGAAGCCGTCGGTCTTGACGGCGCCCCACGGGATGCGCGGGCGGGCGAGGGCGAGGGTCGCGACGGCGTCGCGCTCGGTGTGGAAGTCCGCCATGTCGCGCAGCGAGAAACGGGTCCAGATGTCGCCGTTCGTCGCGTACCAGGGCTTGTCCGGGTAGGGAAGGTGCGCGGCGGCGTACTTCAGGCCGCCGCCCCGGCCGAGGGGCTCCGTCTCGACGACCGTCGTGATGTTGACCGGGAGGTCGGCCGAGTCCAGCCACTTCTGGAGGACCTCGGCGAGGTGGCCGCACGAGACGACGACGTCGGTGACGCCCTCCTCGGCGAGCCAGGTCAGCTGGTGACCGATGATCGGGGTCCCGGTGCCGGGGATCTCGACCATCGGCTTGGGCCGGTCGTCGGTGTAGGGACGCAGTCGGGAGCCCTGACCACCGGCCAGGACGACGGCTTGAACGGGGCGTGACGCGGCGTTCGGATGGGTCATGCCCGAACTGTACGTGGCGCCCCGCTCACGGCTTCTGTCGGCAACCGTTCCCTTAAACAGCTGTTACCTGACAGAACAGGTGTGGCCGGTGGGGCTCAGAGATGCGTGGCCGCGACCCCCGATGCGAAGGACGTGTCGCAGACGGGGCGCGCGAATGCCTGGGCGCGCGTCGGGCCGTACGCCCGGACCGCGGCGCGGCCGAGAGCGCGGGCGATGGAGACGCAGTGCTTGGCGAGCGACGGGCGGCCGTTCACGGCCTCCTGGAGGTGGGTGAGGGCGACGCCCGGGTTCTTCTCCTGGAGCTCCAGCAGGAGCCGGTCGCGCAGCACGTCCTGCGGGGCACGGGAGACGGCACGCGAGGAGACGTCCGAGGAGGAGGCGGTGAGCACCGAGTCCGAGGAGTTCCCCGACCAGTTGACTCGGGTGACCGCGAGGGTCCCGGAGAGCACCAGGACGACAGGCAGAACGAGGGCGAGGGTGCGACCGATCCGGCGCGCGGGGCCACGGCCACGCCGGGTCCGTTGGTTAGTGGTGGAGTGCTTCACGCGAGTGAGGGTAGCGCGGGGTGATGATTTGGCGACATTTAGTAATCAGTTCGGGGGATAGAGGAACGGCTTTCGCTGGGCGGCGAGTTGACGTACAGGGATCGAAATGACCGGCTTGCCGGGGTATTTGTCGACAATGAAGAAGGCCCCACAGCAGACTGTGGGGCCTTCTTCGTCAACTTGGGTGAATTCGACCGCGGCGCGGTTTTCGTCCGCCCGACTTGCTTTTCGCGATGATCAGGGAGTGATCAGTCGGAAAGACGCTCGCCCGTGGAGGTCGAGAACACGTGGGTCTCGCCCGGCCGCGGCACGACGTGCAGCGTGGCGCCCTTGTCCGGGACCGCGCGGCCGCTGACGCGGACGACCAGGTCCGTGAGCTTGTCGTCGACCTTGGCGCTGCCGTAGACGTAACCGTCGGCGCCGAGCTCCTCGACGACGTTCACCGAGACGGCGAGGCCGGCCGGGGCGTCCGCGCTGTCCTTCGACAGCGACTTGGCGGCTTCGCCGTTGTGCTCGACGATGTCGAAGTGCTCCGGGCGGACGCCGACCGTGACGGTGCGGTCGCCCTTGTCCGCGGCGGCCTTCAGGGCCTCGCGGTTCACCGGCACGACGGAGTTGCCGAACTTCACGCCGCCGTCCGTGATCGGGACCTCGACGAGGTTCATGGCGGGGGAGCCGATGAACCCGGCGACGAAGAGGTTCGCGGGGCGGTCGTACATGTTGCGCGGCGAGTCGACCTGCTGGAGCAGACCGTCCTTGAGCACGGCCACACGGTCGCCCATGGTCATGGCCTCGACCTGGTCGTGGGTGACGTACACGGTGGTGATGCCGAGGCGGCGCTGCAGCGAGGCGATCTGCGTACGGGTCGAGACGCGGAGCTTGGCGTCGAGGTTCGACAGCGGCTCGTCCATGAGGAAGACCTGGGGCTCACGCACGATGGCGCGGCCCATCGCGACACGCTGGCGCTGACCGCCGGAGAGGGCCTTCGGCTTGCGGGCCAGGTAGTCCGTGAGGTCGAGGATCTTCGCCGCGTCCTCGACCTTCTGGCGGATCTCGGCCTTCGGGACACCGGCGATCTTGAGCGCGAAGCCCATGTTGTCGGCGACCGTCATGTGCGGGTAGAGCGCGTAGTTCTGGAACACCATGGCGATGTCCCGGTCCTTGGGCGGCAGGTGCGTGACGTCGCGGTCACCGATGCGGATGGCGCCGGCGTTCACGTCCTCGAGCCCCGCGAGCATGCGGAGCGAGGTGGACTTGCCGCAGCCGGAGGGACCGACGAGGACGAGGAACTCGCCGTCCTCGATGTCGATCTCCAGAGCATCGACGGCGGGCTTCTCGGAACCCGGGTAGATCCGGGTCGCCTTGTCGAACGAGACAGTGGCCATGGTGAGGGGCCCCCTTCACCGGCAGGAACGTGCCGGACGATCCGTTGTAAAGGTGGTGTCCACCGCGAAGCTTTCGTGGTGGTGTAGTCCACAAGAGTGAACTGGCTCAGGACGGTACCTGGCGTTCACCTGGTCTGTCAGTAGCCCAGGGGCTGTGAACTTCGCGGAAATTTTCGAGAAGGCGCGGCTGGGACCTGGGTACACTGCACGGGCACACGCGTGCAGGCCTCCTTAGCTCAGCTGGTCAGAGCGCCGCTCTTGTAAAGCGAAGGTCGTCGGTTCGAATCCGACAGGGGGCTCCAACAGCGCAAACAACACGGACATCCCGCCGTGATGCCCGTGCTTTTTCCTGCCGTGCCCCGCTTTACGGCCTTACCCTGTTGGGCACCATCAGGGTGCCGCGCCAGCTGTGTGGAGGTAACGGGGTGAGAGGGCGCAGTCCGGATCGGGTCCGCAACGAGCTCATTGTCTCCATCGTGGACGCGTTGCAGGGGTCGGCCACGGTGAGCCAGGCGAGCAGCCGCGAGGTCTGGCGGGATCTGCTGGCCGGTGAACTGGCCGCGCCCGTGGAACCCTTCGGCGGGGACCGGCTGCGGCCCTGGCTGTTACAGGTGGTGAAGGAGTGCACCGCCGTCGGTGACGGCCTGGCCTGCCTGGTGCGGTCGCTGGAGTACGTGGAACAGCAGTCGGCGACGGTTGCCGAGCTGTGGCCGCTCGTGGACGAGTGGGAGGCCGTCGACTTCTTCAACAACGCCGATCTCGGTCACCTGCGCCCCGTCCTGCTGGCGATGGGCTCCACGGATCTGGCCGTCATGGCGCGCCGCGCGAGCCGCTCCCGCGTCCAGGAGCTGCCCGGGTGGTGCCAGACGGGGTGGCAGGTCTTCCTGCGGCTGGCGGGCGAGAACTCCCCGGCCGGTGAACTCCCGCCCAGCATGGCTTTCCTGGCGCTGTCGGCCGATCGGCTGATGGAGGACGGCCAGCCAGAGGCCGCCGAGGTGCTGCGCCGCTTCAACCGAACCCAGACCGTCGCCCTGGGCATGGAGGGCCTGCTCTCCGACTGGCAGCACTCGGACTTTCCGCAGCCCGCGCCCTCCCTCGTCCCGGCGTATCTGATGATCCAGTTCGAGCCGGACCGGATCGAGCCGGACAGGTACTACCTCTCGCACTGGCGCCAGTCCGACTCCGAGGGCTGGCATCCCGTGCGCGGCGAGACCGTCCACCTGGGCCGGGAGGAGCTCCCGGGCGCGGTGGAGCGGCTGATCGAGGAGGCTGAGGAGAAGTGGGCCGACCTGCGGCAGCCGGTGATCCTGGAGTTCATCCTGCCCTGGGAGCTGCTGAACGAGCCCGTGGAGTGGTGGTCGAAGGAGTCCGGCTCCGAGGCCCCGACCCCGCTGGTCATGGACTATCCGGTGGTGGTGCGCAGCATCGAGCGCCTGCAGAGGGCCGCCTGGCACCGGCCCTGGCACCACAAGTGGCGGCAGCTGCGGGAGCGCCCGGCGGACAGCCACCCGCACTGGAGCAGCCCGGCGCAGGACGAGGCGTACTTCTTCCATCTGGAGCGTGAGCTGAAGGAGGACCGGCACGCGGTGTGCCTGGTACTCAGTCAGCCCCCGGGCGACGAGTCGGGCACCGGCCGCCGTGAGGTTCTCGCCGGGCTACGGGCCGGGGTGCCCGCGATGATCTGGCACCGCAACGACTGCGCGGACCCGAAATTCAAGGACGCCATCGGCGAGATACTCCAGGACCGGGGGCTGGGCAGCCTGGCGGAACGGGTCGGGGAGTGGCGCAAGGACGCGCTGGCCCTCGGCCCCGGGGCGTGGGACCTGCACGTGGGTCGCCATCTGGCCATTCTGCTCGACGACCCCGAGCGCAAGCCGAGTCCGCCCGGACCGGTGTAGGTCATCATGTGCCCATGGCCCGGAAGAGGCCTCCGACCGGCGCGCGGCGGCGGATGCCGCACGGTCTTGCACACGCCGACGCCGACTGTCAGGCTATTGACGAGACAGCGCCACCGGCTGTCCCCAGGGGGCAAGTACCACCCGGCGATTGACTTTCGGACCCTTCTACCGTCTCCTGTGGCCTGCCATGTTGCACCGCAAGCAGACCACTGCCAGGCTTGGCACGTGGATGTCACGCATGCCCGCGGACTGCGGGACTCCTCCTCGGTGCTCCCTCCGTCGTCGGGCATGACCGGACGCTCTGAGGGCGCTTATGCAGTGTGACGACGGTCCACGACCACCATCCGCATCGGTATCCGTATCGGCATCTGACGATGCGTCACTCGGCGTGGTGTCGCACGCCCTGCGTGGCCTCGGGCGGGCTTCTTCCGCGGACCGTCCGGACGTACTGCTCGTGGTCGACGACTACGTGACCATGCGGGTCTGGGACGAGACGGTCGCCCGACTGGCCGACGAACTCGCCCGCCAGGAGGCGCTGGGCCCGATCACCCGCTTACGTCTGCTGAGTTCGGACGACACCGAGCCGGGTCGGATCCGGCTGGAGCACCTGCCCCCGCCCGTGGGTGAACACCGGGTGGTGCTGGTGCTGACCGACGGGCTGGCCGCGGGCTGGCGTTCGGACGCGGTGCTGCCGCTGCTGCGCGAACTGGGCCGCTCCGAGCCCCTCGCGGTCCTGCACCTGCTGCCCCAGCGGCTCTGGTTCCGAACCGGCTTGGACGTCTACCGCATGCGCCTGGGCTCCGGGCGCCCCTGGGCGCCCAACGACTCCCTGGGCTGGGAGCTGCGCACCTCACCCCTCGAACCGGTGGACGACGACTCGGCGGCACGGGCCGGCGTGGTGCCCGTCCCGGTCCTGGAGCGGACCGGGCACTCCCTCACCTGCTGGGTCGACCTGGTGACGGGCCGGGCCTCCGAGGGCGTGGAGATGTCGGGCGTGCGGGCCCGCGACTGGAAGCGGCGGCCGGACGCCGCGCGTGCCGTGCCCTGGGTCGACGACGTGCCCGACCCTGCCAGCGCCGTACCCCCGTGGGAGCGTGTCTCGGAGTTCCGGGCCGCCGCCTCGCCCACCGCGTTCGCGCTGGCCACCCGCCTCGCGGCGGCTCCTCTGACGCTGCCCGTCATGAGCGCCCTGACGGCCTCGGTGCCGGGTGCCGGACCCGCCCACCTCACCGAGCTGCTGATGAGTGGTCTGGTGCGGCCCGCGGGCGCGGAGGCCGAACGCGCGGCCGACGTGGTCTTCGCCTTCGGCCCGAACATCCGCCAGGAGTTATTGGCGCTGGCCCGCCGCCGGGACACCATCCGCGTGCTGCACGACGTACGGGTGCTGATGGCGGTCCCGGAGGGCTCCGACCCGATCCTGCCCGCCGCGGACGAACTCCTCGAGACCACCGTTGTGCCGCCCGTGACTCCGCGGAACGTGGCGTTCCTGCGCATCGAACTGGCCGCGCTGCGCGCCCTGACCGGACGTTTCCTGCCCCAGGCCGAGCGTCTCGCACGGGCACTGCGCGCGTACGACCTGCGGAACACGGTCAACCTGGGCAAGGACGCACGTACCCACACGCGGCACCAGGACCCCGCCACCCGGGCCCACCGGGATGCCGCACACGCCCCGAGGGGGCCCGAGACAACTTCAGAAGGAGCCACGACCATGGCGACCACGCAGCAGCCGGTGGAGAACGCGCGCTCGACGCCGCCACGGATCTGGGGGAACATTCCCCCGCGCAATCCGAACTTCACCGGTCGCGTGGACCTTCTGGAACGACTGCGAGAGCGCCTTCAGGAAGGCACGACCACTGTGCTGCCCGAGGCCATCCACGGCATGGGTGGTGTCGGCAAGACCCAGATGGCGATCGAGTACGCCTACCGGCACCAGTCCGAGTACGACGTCGTCTGGTGGATCCCCGCCGAGCGTCCCGGCCAGATCGGCCAGGCGCTGGTAGAACTCGCCCAGCGGCTCGGCCTGGGCACCAGCGCCGAGGCCAACATCGCCGGACCCGCGGTGCGCGAGGCGCTGCGCGAGGGGCGGCCGTACTCCCGCTGGCTGCTGATCTTCGACAACGCCGACAGTCCCGAACGCGTCCGCGACTACTTCCCCACCGGCGGCAGCGGCACCATCCTCGTCACCTCCCGCAACCGGCGCTGGAGCGTCGTGGGTCCTTCTCTGGAGGTCGACGTCTTCACCCGGGAGGAGAGCAAGGAGCTGCTGCGGCGTTCCGGTTCCCCCGGGGACCTCGACGACGCCGAGGCGGACCGCCTCGCCGATGCCCTCGGGGACCTCCCGCTCGCGCTGGAACAGGCCGCCGCCTGGCGCGCGGAGACGGGGATGCCGGTATCGGAGTACCTGCGCCTGTTCGAGGACAAGCGCAGTGAACTCCTTGAGGTGTCACCGCCGCCGGACTACCAGCTTCCGGTCGCGGCCGCGTGGAACGTCTCTCTGGACCACTTGGAGACGCGCAGCCTCGCCGCGCTGCGCCTGCTCCAGCTCTGCTCGTACTTCGCGCCGGACCCCATCTCCCGTTCGATTTTCTCCGGCCTCGGCGGTTCCAGCATCGACCCCGAACTCGACCGGGCCCTCAACGACCCGATGCGGCTCGCCCGCGCCATTCGGGAGATCAACCGCTACTCCCTCGCCCGCATCGACCACCGCACCAACTCGATCGAGATGCACCGCCTGGTGCAGGCCGTGCTGATCAACCGCATGACCCCCGAGGAACAGAACCGCATGCGCAATGGGGCCCACACCCTTCTGGCCGCCTCCGACCCCAAGGGACCCAACCAGTCGGCCAACTGGCCGCGCTACGCCGAGCTCTACGGCCATGTCATCGCGTCGGGCGCCGTCGAGTCCGACCAGCCGTGGGTCCGCGAGCTCGTGATGAACGTCGCCAAGTACCTCTGGTACTGGGGGGATCACAAGGTCGCCCGTGAGTTCTCGGAGCAGGCCTGGGAGGTGTGGCAGCGGCTGTTCGGGGAGGAGGACCAGCAGACGCTTCTGATGGGTTGGTGGCTGGGCTTCCTGTACCTGATGGTGGGGCGCTACGACGACGCCTCCCGGCTCGTGGCCCAGCTCAGGGACGTCTACGACCGCACCGCGCCCGCGGACCAGGAGGACACGCGCGAGGACGCACTGGTGGCGCTGAACCTCGAAGCCGCGGTACGCCGCCACCAGGGGGACTTCGGTGCCGGTGCCGAACTGGACGAGATGGCCTATGAGCGGGCTCGGCGCGCCTTCGGCGAGGACGACCCCACCACGCTGGTCACCGCTCACAACCTCGGCGTGAGCCTCCGGCTGGTCGGCGAGTTCCAGCGGGCGCTGGAACTGGACCGGCACACGCACGCGATGAAGACACGACTGTTCGGCCGCGATCACCAGCAGGCACTGGTGACCGAGGCGAGTGTCGCCGTCGACGTGCGCGAGACGGGTGACTACGTCGGCGCGCGGTCGCTGCAGCAGGCGGTCGCCGACGGCTACCGGGCGGCCTTCGGAGCCGGTAACCCCACGACTCTGCGGACCGTGCGGCAACTGAGCGAGGCCTGCCGCAAGGAGGGCGACCACACCACCGCGCTGGAACTGGCGCGCGACACGTTCGACCAGTTCACCCGCCGCTACGGCGATACGCACCCGGAGTCGCTGACGGCCGCGCTCGCCCTTTCGGTGGCGTTGCGGCAGAACGGCCAGCTGGAGGCCGCCCGGGAGCGCGGCGAGAAGGCCAGCGAGCGCTTCCGCACGATCTACCAGCACGACCACCCCCACGTCCTGGCGGCCGACGTGGACCTGGCGGTGACGCTGCGGCTGCTGGGCCGGGCGCAGGAGGCCAGGCAACTCGACGAGGCGGCGCTGGAGTCACTGACCGGGCGCCTCGGCGAGAGCCATCCGATCGTGCTGGCCTGTGCCATCAACCTGGCGAGCGATCTGAGTGCGCTGGGGCGGGTGGAGGAAGCCCGCGAACTCGGCGAGAAGACGGTGGCGTTGTGCCGGACGCGGCTGGGTGAGGACCACCCGACCACGTTGGTGGGTGCGGCGAACCTCTCCCTGGACCTGGTCTCCCTCGGGGAGGAGGCGGCGGGCGAGGCGCTGCGCGCGGACACCCTGGCCCGTATGGAGAGGGTCCTGGACGGGCCCCGCCTCAGGTCTGCCGAGTCCGCTCCCCACCCGGCGACCGTGCAGGCCCGGGCCAGGAAGCGGACCGACTGCGACATCGACCCGATGCCGATGTGATCCGTCCGGGTCAGGCCGGGGGCGAGCCGAGCCAGGTGGCGAGGCGGATCGGGTCCGGTGGGATGTCCGTGAGCTGCCGCAGCGAGCGGTGCACCGCTCGCGCCCGTTCGGGGTGGTGGCACAGCAGGTGGGCCGCCGTCGGTTCGGTGTCCGCCACGGCGAGGGCGCGGCCGAGGCCGGCCCAGGCTCCGGCCTGGTCGGGCTCCGCGGCCAGGTCCGCCAGATAGGCGTGCTGGGCCGCCGTGGCGTCGCCCGCGGCCAGGAGGGCGTCGCCGGTCAGCGCTCCGGTGACGCGGGCCGCCGCCTTCTCGGGCCAGTCGGGCGAGGGCCGGTCGTCGTCCGTGTCGCTGAGGCGGTAGCGGACGAGCATCGCCAGGCTGTCCAGCCAGCGGGCCGAGGGATCGGGCACGACCTCGGGCTCGGCCGCCAGGGCACCGGGCGGCCCGCTCGCCCCGTCCAGCCAGGCGCGTACGGCCTCGTCGACCGCCGGCGCGGCGGGCCGCAGGTGGTGTGCCCGCCAGCGCGCGACGTGGTCGTCGGTGCACAACCGGGCCAGGGCCCGTTGCTCCTCGGGAACCGGCTCCGCCAGCCACCGCGCGCAGTGATCGTGCAGTGTGTCCAGCAGGACCGTGCCGAGCGGTGTGAAGCGCGGATGCCGCTGGACCTGCTCCATCGCCGTCGCCACATGGGTCCGCCACAGCGCGAACTCGAACTGCGCCATGGCGGTCTGCGCGGCTGCGGCCGTGCGGTGCGCGCGCCAGAAGCGGGTGATCCCCACAAACGCGTAAATGCCCTGCAGCAGCCCCTCAAGAGGCCGGGGATCGTCCCGCCAAGGCGCGTACCACAGCTCCGTACTGCCGTCGGAACTGTCCGTCAGCAACGGCGTCAGATGGAGCAGTCCGCCCAGTTTGGTGTGCTGGAACTCGTGCACGAGGGTGACGGCCAGTTCGATGGCGTCGTCCGGCTCCGAGGCCTCGATGCCCCCGAAGGCTTCCCCAGCTGTCACACTGCGTGGCCGAAACCTTTCCCTGGCCGCTGTCGGTGTCAGCGAGAACACGCTCCGCCGCATGGCCTCCGCCGTGTCGGTCTGCTCTCCCAGCAACACCGTCCAGGCCCGCTCAAGCAGTTGCCGCCAGTGCGCGGCGGCCTCCTCGGACAGGGGACGTGGCTCGGTCGGCTGCGGGTACGTCCGGTACGGATCCACGTCGTCCAGTGCGATCTCGAGCCGTCGGCCTGCCGGGCCGACCGTCAGCCGGCGCACCGGATGCCACTCCGCTCCCGCCGAGCCGAACGGGAGCGGTATGACGACCCTGGCCCCGGACGCTTCCACCACGGCGCGTCCGGCCTCGGCCCGCACCGTGGCCGTCGTCCATGGCTCGGTCGTGGGCAGCACCGCACAGCCCAGGGTCGGCAGTGGCACCCGGCCGTGCCGAACCGGCACCTCGATGCCGAAATCCAGCTCCGCGCGTAGCGCTGCCGCCGCAGCGAGCGCCGAGAAGTGGCCGAGCACCACCCATAGCGGCGGCTCCGCCCCGGATGCCGTCCCCCGCAGCCGGTGCAGCGCTGTGGCCAGCCACATGCCCGTCTGCGGATACATGAGCAGGTCGTCGACAAGGGCGGGCGCGCGTTGCTGCGCCTGGCTGAGGAGGTCCCACGCGGGGCCGAGTTCCGTGGCGTCGTCGAGCATCCTCAGCAGCAGCAGACGACGGCTGCGTTCGGCCCCGAGCAAAGAGGTGAGGGTGGCCGGGCCGCCCTCACCACGGACCAGTTCGGCCAGGCTGTCGGGCGGCAGGCGATGATGCGGCAGGGACGGCTCAGCGCTCACGAGCGACCCCGGCGGTGTCAGTCGAAACGCTCGGCACCGCCGTCGATTCCGCTGACGCTGGCCATCTGGTGGTCGATTCTTCGCTGCAGTTCCTCCAGCGACGTGGCGAGGACCCGGCTGTCAATAGAGCGCAGCGTTTCAAGAGATACCCCCGCGAGATCGATCAGGCTGGACTCGACGGCGGCCACAGACGGCTCCATGACGGCCAAACCCCTTCCCCCCGGCTGCATTTGCGGATGCGGGCTGCTCACATCCTCCTGATAATGGCCCGCCGTGCCGAGGATGAAACCCCGCACCCGCGGGGCGGCGCGATATCAGGTCAGCGGCTTTCACCGGCTCGACGGTGGCGCCGGGACAACTCCACCGCCTCTTCGTCCATGCGGGCCACCCCGGCGGAGTCGCCCTCCATCAACCGTATCGCTTCGAGGAGTTGGTCCAAGGTCCCCGGGTAGCGAAGGCAGGTCCGCAGGATTCCGAACACGTCCGGTCTCAGTGCCGGTGTTCTCGGACTCATGGCCGCGATGGCCGGGTTGATGCCGCCCAGGACCAGGGCCAGGGTGGTGCGGTCGCTCACCGTCGGCAGTGCCGTCAACGCGCCCACCAGACCGTCGAGTTCGCGCAGCGGCAGGTCGTCGCGCAGGTCGGCCAGGGTGACCGGGACCGCGGCGGCGGACCGTGCGGACGGGATGCGGGGCAGCTCGGGCACCGACGCGGGCAGGCCGGCGCACTCGTGCAGCAGGGCCAGTTCGGACCTGGTCAACAGCTCGTACCAGCGGTCCACGCGGACGGCGGCGAGGCGTCCGAGACCGTCCGTGCGGTGGTGCGCGCTGACCAGGCCGACGATCGAGTCGTCGTGCCAGACCGCCGCGCCCGACATGCCCTCCCAGGGCGACCGGTCGGGCTCGGCGTCCGACTCGGGCGGGGTGACGGCGAGTTCGAGCGTGCCCTCGCGGCGGTTGGACAGCACCGAGGTCATGCCCGTCGCGTGGCAGGAGTCGCGGTACTGGGACGCCGAGCCGTCGTCGAGCCGTCGCATCCGGTCCTCGCGCAGCTTGAACCGGGGGAAGCCCATCGCGCTGCACGGCAGGACGACGTCCGCGTCGGGCACGGCCCCGTACGAGGGGGGTTCGGTCGCGGCCGCGTGGACGCCGTGCGGCGCGGATCCGTCCAGCTCCAGGAGCGCCACGTCGGCGTTCTCCGAGGCCAGCACCACCCGGGCGGCCACGGTCCACTCGTCGGCGCGGTCGGCCTCGAACCGTACGTCGGTGGTTCCCGCGCTCGCGTCACGGACGACGTGTGCGGCGGTGAGCACCCACCAGGGACCCACCCGGTAGCCGGAACCGCGCCGCCCGGGGCCCCGCCCCGCGGGCGGTCGCACCATCACCTCCGCCACCCGGACCGGATCCAGTCCGCGGCGCGGATCCTGTGCCGCCACGGCTCAGCGCTCTCGTTCGGCCTCGACCCCGCCCACCCACGGGGCTCGTCCGCCGCCGCTGTGGGTGCGCGGGTCGAGCGTCAGCTTCACCCGGTGCGTGACGTTGTCCGCCACCCGTCCGTCCGCGCCCGCCTCCACCACCCAGAAGCGGATCTTGCCGCCCGCCGTCGCCGACCGCTCTACGACCACGGCCGCCTCCAGCTCCACCGGACCCACCTCGAAGTACAGATCCTCCCCCTCCGCGGCCGTCCGGGCCGCGGTCAGTTCCCTGCGCAACTCCTCGATCAGTTCAGCGAGTTCAATCACACCCGGTCCCTACCCGCACCGCGCGTGCTCCCACCGCCCTTCCGTCACCCGATCCGGGCCGATTCCGCGCTGTGGCCCTGCGTGACGGCGTTGATGCAATAGGGTCACCCAAGTAGCCTGAAATCCCTGGAAACGCCGTATTCAGTGATATGTAAGGCATTGATCGCATCACCTCACTGTCACAGGGGCGCCGCCATGGAGAAGTCCGGAGTCGAGTCCGAGCTGATCGACCTCAGCGACGTTCCGCTGGACGAGTGGCCCCGTCTGGACCTGCCGTCCGCGCGGGGCTCCATGCGTCGGCTGCTCAGCCGTATCGACGACCCCGCGAGCAGCCTCGGCGGCTACAACCCGCAGCGCGACGCGTAGCGGCACGACCGATGCACCAGACGGCCCGACCCCACGTTCTGTCACCGCAGTCGTTCGACGAACTGCTGGCCGGTGGAGGCAGCCCGGCGACGGTGGACCGTCTGCGTGTGAGCGAGCGGAGCTGGCGGCTGCTCGTCGTCCGGGCGTTGCTGGAGTCGGCCGCGACGGCACCGGCCGGCCCCCTGCCCCCTTTGGCGGACGGCTGGAAGTTGCTGTCGCGCGCCTGGGCCGTGTCCAAGGAGGCGGTGGAAGACCTGCTGGCGTATCCGGCCGTGGGCGTGTGGGCGGCGCACACGCTGCGCCGGCTGCGCGGGACGGCCCAGGACGACGCACCCCTCTGGGCGGACACCGGACACCTCCACGCGATCGCCGCCGCCGCGGCCGTCCGCGCCGGCCTGGAGTTCCGTACCGACGTCCCGGTCCGCCACGGCTGGGTGGTCCTGCCCGCGCTCGGGGCGATGCGGGTGCCCGGCCGGGCGGACTGGGACGTGGTCGAGGTCCGCGCCTTGGGGGGATCCGTGCGGATCGCCGGGCGTCCGCTCGAAGGGCCGGACTGGCACGCCCTGACCGAGCTGCGCGCCGACGGCTGCACCCTGCTCCTGGACGACACCGATCCCTACCGCGACCTGCGCAAACCGGCCGGGGTGGAACCGATCGACTCCGCCGCCGAGTGGCAGGAACTGTTCGGCCCCGCCTGGGACATCCTGCGGCGCACCGACACCGAGGTGGCCGAGGCGCTGGCGGGCGGGCTGGTGTCGGTGGTGCCCCGTCCGCGCGCCGAGAGGTTCCGGCCGCACAGCGCGTCCTCGGGCGACGCCTTCGGCACCGCCCTGGCATCGGCCCCGGACGACGCCGAGCAGTTCGCCTCGACGCTGGTGCACGAGTTCCAGCACAACAAGCTCAGCGCGTTCATGCACCTGTTCACCCTGTACGACGACCAGGGTGCCCGGCTCCACTACGCCCCCTGGCGTGACGACCCCCGCCCCCTGGGCGGCCTGCTCCAGGGTGTGTACGCCTTCTTCGGTGTCACCGCGTTCTGGCGGCGGCGCGGTCACGCCCTCGGGCAGTTCGAGTTCGCGCTGTGGCGGAGCCAGACCGCGTACGCACTGCGCGCCGTGGGCTCGGCGGACGGGCTCAACGATCTGGGGCGGCGGCTGGTGGCCGAGCTGACGCGGCGCATCGAGCCCTGGCTGGACGAACCGGTCGACGCCCGGGCCCGGTCCGCGGCGGCCCTGGCGGTCGCCGACCACCGTGCGACCTGGCGCGCCTGCCATCTGCGGCCCGCGCCGGGGACCCTCCGCGCCCTCGCGACAGCCTGGTCCGACGGAATCCCGCTGCCCAGGACGGCGGACGAGCCCGTGCCCGTGCCCGTCCCGGGCAGTCCGGCGCGGGGCATCGACACCCGGGCGGTGCTGCTGCGATGGCTGCTGGCGGACCCCGCGGGCTTCGCGGCGCTGCGGGACGACCCCGGCGCGGTGGTCGCCGGCGCGCGCCTTGAGGACAGCAGCTGCACGAGGCGCTGTTCGGGGAGCGGCCGGCCGCGTTCGCGCACATCGCGGAGGCGGCGGGGGAACCGGTCGGCTTCGCGCTGTGGTTCCTGAACTTCTCGACCTGGCGCGGGGTCCACGGGATCTACCTGGAGGACCTGTACGTCCGGCCCGGGGCGCGCGGCGGCGGGCACGGGAAGGCGCTGCTCACCGAGCTGGCGCGGATCTGCGTCGAACGCGGGTACGAGCGTCTGGAGTGGTCGGTCCTGAACTGGAACCGGCCTTCCATCGAGTTCTACGAGGCGTTGGGCGCGCGTCCGCAGGACGAGTGGACGGTGTACCGGCTGACGGACGGGGCGCTGCGGCGGCTGGGGGAGCCGGGTTCAGGGGACTGACTCGGGCACGGGGGCCGGTGCGGTCGCGTGTTCGGGGGTCCGCGCGGTGACCATGAGGCCCGCGACCAGACCGGCCAGGAGCATGATTCCGGCGGCCCACCAGATGGCGACCGTGTAGCCGTGCACGACGCCTTCGCGGACGATCAGGGCCTTCCGGGCGGGGTTGGCGAGGTGTGCGGTGATGTACGCCGCACCGCTGGTGGTGGCGATGGTGTTCAGCAGGGCCGTACCGATCGAACCGCCCACCTGCTGTGAGGTGTTGACGGTCGCGGAGGTCACGCCGGAGTCCTGTGGGGCGACCCCGGCGGTGGCGGTGGCGAAGACCGGCATGAAGATCAGGCCCATGCCGAGGCCCATCAGGATCAGACCGGGCAGCAGCCGGCCCACGTAGTCGGCGTCGACCGTGAGGTGGGTGAAGAACAGCATCCCGGAGGCCGCGAGGAGCGCTCCGGGGACCATCAGCACGCGCGGCGCCACGCGGCGCAGCAGCCGCGCCGAGATCTGCGTCGTACAGATGACGATCGCGGCCGTCATGGGCAGGAAGGCCAGGCCCGCCCACACGGGCGAGTATCCGAGGACGACCTGTAGGTAGTAGGTCATGAACAGGAAAATGCCGAACATGCCGATGACGGCGAGGGCCATCGTCAGGAAACAGCCCGCGCGCGTGCGGTCCTTGATGATGTGGAGGGGGAGCAGCGGGCTCGGGGCCCTCGTCTGCCAGTACACGAACGCGGTCAGCAGCACGATTCCGCCCGCGAGGAGGGCCAGCACCAGCGGGTCCGTCCAGCCGCGCGCCTCCGCCTCGCTGACTCCGTAGACGATCGTGACCAGTCCGCCGCAGCCGAGCAGCACACCGGGGATGTCGAGCCGGGCGCGGGCGTTGCCCGGGGGGTCGGGCAGCAGCGCGAACGCGCCGAAGACCCCGACGACGGCTATGGGGATGTTGACGTACAGGCACCAGCGCCAGTTCAGGTACTCGGTCAGCAGCCCGCCCATGATGAGTCCGATCGCCGAGCCGCTGCCCGCGAGGGCGCTGTAGACGCCGAAGGCCTTTCCGCGCTCCTTCGGGTGGGTGAAGGTGGTGGTCAGCAGGCTGAGCGCGGAGGGGGCCAGGACGGCGGCGAAGGCGCCTTGGAGGGCGCGGGCGCCGTAGAGCATGGCGGAGCTGGTGGCCGCGCCGCCGATCGCGGAGGCGGCCGCGAAGCCGATGAGGCCGAAGACGAAGGTGTGTCTGCGGCCGACGAGGTCCGCGATCCGGCCGCCGAGCAGCAGAAGGCCGCCGAAGGCCAATGTGTACGCGGTGATGACCCACTGCCGGTTGCCGTCGGACATGCCCAGAGCGCGCTGTGCGGAGGGAAGCGCGATGTTCACTATGGTCGCGTCGAGGACGACCATCAGCTGCGCGAGGGCGATGATCACCAGGCCCCACCAGCGGCGGGAGTCGGCGCCTTCGGGGGTTGCAGGGGCGCCGCGTTCACCTGATCGGGTGCGGCTCACTTGCCTAGAAGACCATGAATTGGTATATATCGCATCTTTCCGGATGTCGATCTCGATTCATGGCTCCAGGACCACCTTTCCGAGGGTGGCGCGGGTCTCCAGGGCCCGGTGGGCGGCTGCCGCGGCGGCCAGCGGGAAACGGGTCACGGCCGGGGTGAGGCGGCCCGCGGCGGCTTCGGCGAGAGCCCGCAGCTCCAGCGTGCGGAGGGGGTCGGGACCGCCCGCCCCGCGCAGCATCACGGGGCCGAGGACCTGCTCGGACACGCCCTCCACGAGCAGCGGCCCGCCGTTCTGGATGCCCTCGCCGGACCAGCCGAAGACGAGGTGTTTCCCGCCGGGGCCGAGGAGCTCGACGGCGGCGCGGGCGACGTCACCGCCGACGCCGTCGAAGACGACGGTGACCGGCTTCCCGTCCAGATGGGCGCGGACCCGGTCCGGCCAGCCGCCGTCCTTGTAGTCGACGGCCAGGTCGGCGCCGTTCTCGTGGACGCGGGCCACCTTCTCCGGGCCGCCCGCGAGACCTATCACGGTGGCACCCGTGTGCCGGGCGTACTGCACGAGCAGGGTGCCGATACCGCCCGCGGCGGCGGGGATCAGCGCGACGGAGTCGGGGCCCAGCTCGGCGAACCGGAGGATCCCCATCGTCGTACGGCCCGTGCCGATCATGGCGACGGCCTGGGCGAAGTCCAGGTTCTCCGGGATCTCGTGCAGGCGGTCGACGTCGGCGACGGCCAGTTCGGCGTAGCCCCCGGGCGCGAACCCGAGGTGGGCGACGACGCGCCTGCCGAGCCAGTGGCCTTCGACGCCCGCGCCGAGGGACTCGACGGTGCCGGCGACCTCACGGCCGGGGATCGTGGGCAGCGGGGTGGGGGCGGGCGCCGGGCCCCGGGCACCCGCGCGCAGGGCGGCGTCCAGGAGGTGGACACCGGCCGCGGCCACGGCGATACGCACCTGGCCCGGGCCCGGCTCGGGATCCTCGGTCCTCTCGTAGGTGAGGTTCTCGGCCGGGCCGAAGGCGTGCAGGCGGACGGCGTGCATGACGGTCTCCCTCGCTGACGTGCTGAGGCGTACTCGATTGCTCGGTGCGTGCTTGATTGCTCGGCGGTGGTGCGGCTTAGCGTTCAGCCTCAAGCGCGCTTGAGGTCAAGGCGCGGGTGCGGGGCGTGGTCAAAGGCGCGGGTCGGGGGCGTTGTCAGTGGCGGAGTGCACGATGGGGGCATGGTGCGAAAAGCGGCGGGCAGGGCGAGTGGGCGGGACCGGGGGGCGCGGCGGCCGGAGGTGCGGCTGCCGCCGCTGGAACCCCATGACGGCTCCGGACTGGAGCCGGACGGCGACTATGACGGGCTGGAGTTCCGGGAGGCGGACTTCGTCGGGCAGGACGGCGCGGGAGCGACCTTCATGGACTGCGCCCTGACGGGGTGCGCGCTGGACGAGACGCGACTGCACCACGCGCGCCTGCTGGACTCGGTCCTGACGGGCATACGGGGTGTGGGCACCGATCTCGCCGAGTCGACCTTGCGCGACGTCGAGTTGGTGGACGCCCGCCTGGGCGGGGTGCAGCTGCACGGGGCGGTGCTGGAGCGGGTTCTGATCCGCGGCGGCAAGATCGACTACCTGAACCTGCGCAAGGCCCGGCTCAAGGACGTCGTCTTCGAGGGATGCGTGCTGGTCGAGCCGGATTTCGGGGGTGCTCGGCTGGAGCGCGTGGAGTTCGTGGACTGCGTCCTGAAGGGGGCGGACCTCACCGCGGCCACCCTGACGGACGTGGACCTGCGCCACGCGGCGGAGCTGGACATCGCACGGGGCGTGGACCGGCTGGCGGGGGCGGTGATCAGTCCGAGCCAGTTGCTCGACCTGGCGCCCGTGTTCGCCGCGGCGCTGGGGGTGCGGGTGGACGGGGGGCCGGGACCGGGAGCGTGAGCCGGGGCCGAGTGGGGGGTACGGGGGTCTCAGCCCACTCGGGGGAAGCGGGCCTGGAGGGTCCAGATCGCCGGGTTCTCGGCGAGGTCGTCGTGCAGGTCCGTGAGGTCGGCGATCAGATCGTGCAGGAAGTCGCGGGCCTCGCGGCGCAGTGCGGAGTGGGAGAAGGTCAGCGGCTCCTCGTCGCCCGGCATCCAGTCGGCCTCGATGTCCACCCAGCCGAAGCGGCGCTCGAAGAGCATGCGGTCCGTCGACTCGGTGAAGTCGAGCTCCGCGTGCTGGGGGCGCGAGGCCCGGCTGCCGCGCGGGTCCCGGTCGAGCTGCTCCACGATGTCGCACAGGGCCCACGCGAAGTCGAGCACCGGCACCCATCCCCAGGCTGTGGACAGCTCCCGGTCCGCCTTGGTGTCGGCGAGATAGACGTCGCCGCAGAACAGGTCGTGCCGCAGCGCGTGGACGTCCGCGCGGCGGTAGTCGGTCTGCGGGGGGTCGGGGAAGCGGTTGGAGAGGGCGTAGCCGATGTCGAGCACGTAGGTGATGGTGTCACGGGCCCGGGGGAGCGGGTACGGCTCCGCGGAGGGGCCGCGCTCCGCAAGACGCGCGGGGCCATGACATATGCGGCTCCGCCGCGCGTGCGCGACCGGCCCCCGCCGGCCGGCAGCCGGGCCCTCGGGCGGGGCTCGCGGCCTGGAGTGGGGTTGTCGGGGCCTCGTAGGATCGCTGGTGTGCCCCGATCTTCCATCACCGTCCGCTTTGCTCCGGCCCCGGCTCTCGCCCTCGCTCTCGCGCTCACCGCGTGCGGCGGCGGAGGTGTGCACGGCAAGCCCGGTGCCACCGGGGTCCGGGATCCGTACTTCCCGAAGATGGGCAACGGCGGCTACGACGTCACGCACTACGCCCTGACCCTCTCCTACGACCCCAAGGCGCACCATCTCGACGGCACCGCCGAGATCACCGCCCGGGCCACCCAGAACCTCAGCGCCTTCGACCTGGACCTGAAGGGCCTGGACGTCGCCGCCGTCACCGTCGAGGGCAAGGAGGCCCGCTGGAACCGGGCGGGCCAGGAGCTGACCGTGCGCCCGCACACCGACCTCGACAAGGGCGAGACGTTCCGTGCGACGGTCCGCTACTCGGGCACCCCCGAGACGCTCACCGACCAGGACGGCTCGCAGGAGGGCTGGCTGCCCACGGCCGACGGCGCTCTCGCCCTCGGTGAACCCACCGGCTCGATGGCCTGGTTCCCCGGCAACCACCACCCCTCCGACAAGGCGACGTACGACATCGCCGTCACCGTCCCGAAGGACCTGCAGGCGGTCTCCAACGGCGAGTTGACGAGCGAGACGACGGCGGCCGACGGTCGCAGGACCTTCACCTGGCACACCGCCGAACCGATGGCGAGCTATGTCGCCACGGTCGCGATCGGCCGGTACGACATCACGCGCTCGACGACGAAGAACGGCCTGCCCGTGTACGTCGCGGTGGACCCGACGCAGACCGCGGCCGCGAAGAAGGTGCTGTCCGAGATACCCGAGATCATGGACTGGGAGGCGTACAACTTCGGCCCGTACCCCTTCTCCTCGACGGGCGCGATCGTGGACCGCGGCGACGACTCGGGCTACGCCCTGGAGACCCAGACCCGCCCCGTCTTCCCCGGCGCCCCGGACACCGGCATCCTCGTCCACGAACTGGCCCACCAGTGGTACGGCGACTCCGTCACGCCCAAGTCCTGGCAGGACATGTGGCTCAACGAGGGCTTCGCCACGTACGCGGAGTGGCTGTACCAGGAGGACCACGACGGCGAGACCGCCGACGAGATCTTCAACTCCCTCTACCGGGGCGACTACTACGACACCCCCGAGAAGAACAAGGCGATCTGGGCCTTTCCGCCCGCCAAGCCCTCCAGCGCGGCCCACATCTCCGACCCGCCCGTCTACGACCGTGGCGCGATGGTCCTGCACAAGATCCGCCGGACCGTCGGCGACGACACGTTCTACGACATCATCCAGGGCTGGGCCGCCACCCACCGCCACGCCAACGCGTCCACGGCCGACTTCACGGCCTACGTCGAGAAGAAGGCCCCGGACAAGGACTTCAGCGGCGTCTGGAAGGACTGGCTGTACGGAGAGGGCAAGCCGCCCCGGGCGTGACTCAGGTCCTCCCGTTCAGCGCCTTGCGCAGCACCGCACAGGGGCGGCCCAGTTGGAGGTCCTCGCGATGGCCGATGGTCTCGTAGCCGAGGGCGGTCCAGAACGCGAGGCCCCGGGGGTTGTTGTCGAGGACGGCGAGGCGGACGGCGTCTCGGCCGGTGCGGCGGAACCTCTCCTCGACGAGTGCCACGAGCTCACGCCCGTACCCCTTGCGCTGCTCCCTCGCGTCCACGATCAGCAGCCCGATCCACGGATCCGGATCGGTGGGGTCGGGGTGGTGCGCGAGGGTGATCACGACCCCGGCGAGTCGCCCCGCACTCCGCGCGAGCAGCACCTCGACCCCCGGATGCGCCATCTCCTCGGTGAGCGCCGCCGCGACCTGCTCCGGCCGGATGTCGTGGGCGTCGGGGAAATCCCCGCTCAGGGAGAAGAACTCGTGGTGGGAGGCGTAGAGGGAGGTGAGTTCGCCGAGGAGGGCGACGGGGATGTCGTGGCCGGGCGCGAGGGCTTCGAGAATCACGCGGTGCAGGCTAGGGCCTGTCCCGTGCCCGGTGGTGGCCGGGCACGGGTGAGGGGGGAGCGGGGGACGGTCAGGTCTCGTCAGGGGCGGACGGGGGGCGGGGGCCGCCGAAACCGTGTTCGGAGAGGTCGAACCAGTTGCCCTCCGGGTCCATGGCCCGGTATTCGGCGAAGGGGCGGTTGGTGAAGCGTTCGGCGGGCTTGTCCGCGCCCGCTTCGGCCAGGGCCGCCGAGGTGGCTTCCGTGTCGGAGATGTGGAAACCGAAGTGGTTCATGCCGAGCGGGGTGTCGCCGTCGAGGCGGTGCTTGATGAGGGCCAGGGAGAGGTGGCCGTCGGAAAGGAAGCAACTGCCGTCGGGGTCCCGGTGGAAGAGTTCCATCGAGAAGACCGAGGTGTAGAAGGCGGCCAGTTTCTCCGGGTCCTTGGCGACGATCGCCAGGTGGCGGAGTTTGGGACGGGCCTGTTCGGACTCGGTGGGCTGCGGCACGGCGGCTGTCTCCTTCGGGATCGCCGGGATCATGTTGTGGAACGCGGTGAGGTGCCAGTCCCCGGTGGCGGTCCGCTCCGCCACCGCCAAGGCGTGTGTCTTCGCCAGGGGCGCGCCCACGGCGGTGAGAACCGTCGACTCGGCCTCGACCGTCGCCAGGTCGGGGCGCAGGTGACGGACCGCGACGATCCTCGCGTCCAGCCGCGTCGAGGCGTACTGGGTGCGGAACAGGCGGTCGTGGCCGGCCGCGATGCCCGCCCGGCCCGGTGGCTTGTCCCCTCGCACGGTGGTGAAGTCGCAGTCCGGGGAGAAGACGGAGGCGAAGAGCGTGGCGTCGGCCGAGGCCCAGGCTCGGGCCATCGTTTCCCACAGGGCGTGGATCGAGTGCGTTTCGGCGGTCGTCATGACGTCAGACACCTACCGAGGTGCTCGTACGGACGCGCAGGGGGAGTTCGGTGCAGTCGCTGTCGAGATGTTCGGCCGGAGGCGGGGCCCAGGCCGCGAGCGCGTGGTAGAACGCGTCGGCCCGGCGCTCCAGATAGCAGATGATGTTGATCGGCCAGGCCGTCTGCCCGAAGACGTGGCGGTCCATGGGAGTGGGGCGCTCACTGAGGACGACGGCGCGCTCCCGCGGCGGGCCTATGCGGTGCCAGTCGGGGTGCATGTGAATGGAGCCCAGCAGTTCCAGGCCCAGGGCGTCCGCTTCCTTGGAGGCCTTGAGGAGGTCCCGGGAGTCGATCCACCAGGCACGGTGCTCGTTCTCGTAGGCCGGTCCGAAGCGGGGCACGATCGTCTCGCTGAACTCGACACGGGCGGCCGGGTCCGAGGTGCGTGCGTTGCGGCCGAAGGCGACGCGTTCGACGTGGAGGGTGCCCCGGCCGGCGTTGCCCAGGAGGAGGGCGAAGCAGGGGAGGGGGGTTCGGGGGGTGATGAGCTGGTACTCGGTGACCGCGGCGGTGAGGAAGTCGTCGAGTGCCTGGTTGTCCATCAGGACGGTGGGGGGAGTGCTGTCGTTCGTACAGTGCTCGTCCGATAAGTCGGACATGGAGTGGGACATGAGGTGGGGGCTCCGTTTCCCGTGGGGGGTGAGTGGGACGCCTGGAGCCTAGAGGCAAGTGCTTGAAGGTTTCAGTAACTTGCTCGGAATGTGGGGATATCCCTATGGGGCGGGGGCAGTGGGCAGCGGGAACGCGAGGAGCCCCCGGCCCGGTGTCCCGGGCCAGGGGCTCCTTCAACCGCCTTGTACGGATCAGACGTTGACGCCGAAGTCCTGGGCGATGCCCACGAGGCCCGAGGCGTAACCCTGGCCGACCGCGCGGAACTTCCACTCCGCGCCGTTGCGGTAGAGCTCGCCGAAGACCATGGCGGTCTCGGTGGCGGCGTCCTCGCTCAGGTCGTAGCGGGCGATCTCGGTGCCGCCGGCCTGGTTGAGGATGCGGATGTAGGCGTTGCGGACCTGGCCGAAGTTCTGCGAGCGGTTCTCCGCGTCGTAGATGGAGACCGGGAAGACGATCTTGTCCACGTCGGCGGGGAGACCCGCCAGGTTGACGTTGATCGCCTCGTCGTCGCCGGCGCCCTCGCCCGTGCGGTTGTCGCCGGTGTGGACGATGGTCTGGTCCGGGGTCTGCTTGTTGTTGAAGAAGACGAAGTGGGCGTCGGAGTAGACCTTGCCCTGAGTGTTGACCGCGATGGCCGAGGCGTCGAGGTCGAAGTCGGTGCCCGTGGTGGTGCGGACGTCCCAGCCGAGGCCCACGGTGACGGCGGTCAGGCCCGGAGCCTCCTTGGTGAGCGAGACGTTGCCACCCTTGGACAGGCTTACAGCCATTGTTGGGAGTCCCTTCCCTCGTTGCGTACGTGCGCTGTGCCCGTACGTATGGGCTTCGTACGGGCACGAAGCTACAGCTACCCCTAAGAACGCCAAGAGGGGTGTCGAAGGTTCCTGGTCTCTTTACTTTCTTTACCCTCTTGGCGGACACGTGGCGGCGAAAACGGGGTGACGTGGACCGGACATCCACGCGACCATGGACCCCATGTCCGGTCCTTACGTCATCCGCGGCTCCGTCTCCCTGCCCGAGGCCGAGCTCCTGTGGCGTTTCTCCCGCTCCAGCGGGCCCGGCGGACAGCACGTCAACACCAGTGACTCGCAGGTCGAGCTGAGGTTCGACCTCGCGAAGACCGAGGCGCTGCCCCCGGTCTGGAAGGAGCGCGCCCTCGCCAAGCTCGCCGGGCGGCTCGCCGACGGCGTCATCAGCGTCCGCGCGTCCGAGCACCGGTCGCAGTGGCGCAACCGGGAGACCGCGGCCGTACGACTCGCCTCCCTGCTCGCCGAGGCCACCGCGCCACCGCCCAAGCCCCGCCGGGCCACCCGCATCCCCCGGGGGATCAACGAACGGCGGCTGCGCGAGAAGAAACAGCGCTCCGACACCAAGCGGGGCCGCTCCGGACGCGACTGGGGTTAGGGGCACCCGCGAGTCTTCCGCGGGCGTGTCGGCCACTGAGTGGGTATGAGGTGACAGGCCTTTGTGGCGAGTTGTCGCTAATCTCATGGAATGGACGGATACGAGGACAGGGCGCACCTGGAGTGGTGGGCCAATCGATCGACCTGCCTGGCGCGGATCCCCGTCCGGCTGCGGCAGGCCGCCGTGCCCGACGCCCGTGCGTGGGACGCCGTCGTCTCCGCGCCGCTGGACAGCGGCGCGCGGGAGGACATGCAGTTCCTGATCGAGGCCAGTCCGTACTTCACCCTCCGCTTCGCGGACGATTCCGTGAACGAGGTCGAAGTGGAGCGCTCCGGGGACGGTGGTCGGCTGCGGCTGAGCGCCGTCCCGGAGACGTGACGTCACATCAGGAGGCCGCGGTCCGTCAATGCCATGACGGGCAAGTCCGTGCCGGACCGCGGCGGCGACCAGGAGATGTGACGTATGAGCGACAGCGAATTTCCCGGAGAGAACGGGAATGACGACAAGAATGCGAAGAACGCGAACGCGAAGAAGGCCGAGAACGCGAAGGACGGCGCGAACGCGAACGAATTTCTCGCCGCGCGATTCGAATCCCACCGCGATCACCTCCGCGCCGTCGCCTATCGCATGCTCGGCTCCCTCGCGGAGGCCGACGACGCCGTCCAGGAGGCCTGGCTCAAGCTCAGCCGTGTCGACGCCGACCGGGTCGACAACCTCGGCGGCTGGCTGACGACCGTCGTCGGCCGGGTCTGTCTCGACATGCTGCGCTCCCGCCGAACCCGTGCCGAGGAGCCGCTCGGCCCCCTGGCGGAGGGGCCCGGCGTCCGGATGCCGGAGCCGGTGCTCAGCCCCGTCTCGGGCATCGACCCCGAACAGGAGGCGCTGCTCGCCGACTCGGTGGGCCTCGCCCTGTTGGTCGTACTGGAGACGCTGACGCCCGCCGAACGGCTCGCCTTCGTGCTGCACGACCTGTTCGCGGTGCCCTTCGAGGAGATCGCGCCCATCGTGGGCCGTACGCCGATGGCGTCCCGTCAGCTCGCCAGCCGGGCCCGGCGCAGGGTCCAGGGCGGGGCGCCCGTGCCCGATCCCGACCTGGCGCGGCAGCGGGCGGTCGTGGACGCGTTCCTCGCGGCGGCGCGGGAGGGCGACCTCGACGCGCTCGTCGCGGTGCTCGACCCGGACGTGGTGGCGCGGAGCGAGGGCGGGGTGACGGCGGGTGCGATCGCCGTGGCCTCGGGGGCGAGCGGGTACGCGCACCTGGCCCGGATCGCGCGGCCCGCCCTCGTCAACGGCGCCGCGGGTGTGGTCGTGGTCGCGGAGGGACGCGTCGTCGGTGTCCTCGCCTTCACGGTCGTGCACGGCAGGATCGCCGTCATCGACATCCTCAACGACCCGGAGCGGCTGGCCGGGCTGGACGTCACCGTCCTCGACCGGTAGCTCCTCGCCCCCAGTCCCTCGAAGAAAGGGCGTCAGCCCAACTGCTGGTAGCGCCCCTTGAAGTACAGCAGCGGTCCGCCGTCCCCGCTCGGTACCGACGCGGTCAGCACCCGCCCGATGACGAGGGTGTGGTCACCGGCGGCGACCCGCTGCTCGGTGCGGCACTCCAGGGTCGCCAGGGCGCCGCCCACCAGGAGTGCCCCGGACGTCTCGCCACGGACGTACGGGATGTCCTCGAAGAGCAGACGGTCGCTGATGCGGCCCTTCATGGCGAAGCGGCCCGCGATGTGGCGCTGGCTCTCGGAGAGCACGGAGACGGCCCACAAGGGCTGTTCGTCGAGCAGGTCGTCCATGCGGGAGCCCTCGCGCAGGCTGACCATGACGAGGGGCGGGTCCAGGGAGACGGACAGGAAGGCCGTCGCCGTCATGCCGACGTCCTCACCGCCGGGGCCTTCCGGGTCCAGCGCGGGCTCGTGCGCGGTCACCAGGACCACACCCGCGGCCAGCCGGGACATGGCGGCACGGAACTCGTCGTTGCTCACCCCCTCAGCATGCACGGAGGGGGTGAGTGGAGCGGCAGAGGGAGTGTTCAGCACGCCGAAACGCTAGTCTCCGACCCCGGGGAGCCACATCGGGCCTCGGTCCGAGCCCGGTACTAAGCCTGGTCCTAAGCCGGTCCTAGGTCTCGGGACGGACACAACTGCTCACAGTGTCTACACAGCGTCCAAATAAGCGTTCAGTAAACACACGGAGGGAATGCAGAAACCCCACTCAATTGCTCATCTTCTGCTGTGACTTGAGTCACAGGAGCCATATTTTGTTGACCCTGTGTACCGAGTGGGCAGCGCGCTGTGATTCAGTGGCGGGGAAGCTATGAACGAAGCTACCAAGTAGTACGCGAGAGAACCGTAAGAGAACCAGGTACGCCGAAGACAACCCTGGAGTTGCTGCGAGGTCTCGAGGGGAGGGCGAATGGAGACCGAGTCGGAGCCCTATGTCCGTCTTGCGACCCTGCGGCAACTGCATCAGGTGATGGCGGACATGAACACCGCGCGGAGCCTGGCGGACACGCTGCAGACCGTCGCCGACGGCGTGGTCACGGGCCTCGGCTACGAGCTGGCGTGTGTCAATCTCGTACGCCCCGACGGCGACCTCGTGGTCGCCGCGCTCGCCGGCAACTCCGCCGCCGAAGCGCTGATCACCGGCCGGGTCGGCTCCCGCGCCTCCTGGGACCGCCGGCTGAACATGGGCGAGGCCTGGGGTGATCTGCGCTTCATTCCGCACACCGAGGGCTGGGTCCTCGACGACGACGACGTACCGCAGTGGTACACCGACGGGCCCGCGCCGCGCTTCGAGGACGAGTGGCATCCCTCCGACCGCCTCTTCGCGCCGATGTACAGCCCCGGTGTCTCCGGCGCCAGCACCGGTGAGCTGATCGGCGTCCTGTCCGTGGACCGGCCGCGCAACGGACGGCGCCCCGGCGCGTGGGGGCGCGAGGCGCTCCAGATGTACGCCTTCCAGGCCGCCATCGCCATCAGCAACGCGCGTCTACGAGCCAATATGCAGCGCGCCCTGGTCCGCCTCGAGCGTGAGCAGCAGGCCCTGCGCGCCAGCGAGGAGAGCTTCCGGCAGGCCTTCGAGTACGCCCCCTCCGGCATGGCCATCGCCGAGATGGGCGGCGACCAGCACGGCCGCATCCTGCGTACGAACGACGCCCTGTGCCGCCTCCTCGGCCGCCCCGCCTCCGCGATGCGCCGCTACTCCTTCTCCGACCTCGTGCACCCCGAGGACATCGGCACCCTGCTCCGGACGTCCGCCGAGGGCGGGCGCGCCGAGCTCAGACTCGGCCGCCGCGACGGCACCTACGTCTGGGTCTCGCTGCGCAACTCCGTCGTCGCGGACGCCGCCGACGGCCCCCGCTTCCTGCTCACGCACGTCGAGGACATAGAGGAACGCAAGCGCCGCGAGCTCCAGCTCGCCCACCGCGCCTCGCACGACTCGCTCACCGGCCTGCCGAACTCGGCCGAGCTGCGCTCCCGCCTCGGCTCCCGCCTCTGCCAGCGCCCCGGGGCCCTTCAGCCGGGCACGGTCGAGTCGCTGGACGCGGCGTACGGGCACGGTCCGTTCGCGGACCAGGCGGCCGAGCACAACTCCTACGACGGCCACCCCGGAGGCGGCGCAGGCGCCGCGGGCAACGGGAGCGGGCACGGGTTCGACCTCGCCGCGGGCTTCGACGCGTACGACGCCTTCGACCACCATGTGCACACCATCGCGCCCGAGGGCGAGACGGACGACGGCACCAAGGGGCTCGCGGTGCTCTTCTGCGACCTCGACGGCTTCAAGTCGATCAACGACCGCTTCGGGCACAACGCGGGCGACGCGGTGCTCATCGAGGTCGCCAGACGCCTGACGAACGGTGTCCGGGACGGCGACACGGTGGCCAGGCTCGGCGGTGACGAGTTCGTGGTGCTCGCCGACGGGCTCGGCCGGGCCGACGCGGCCGACCTCGCCGTACGACTGCGGAACGCGATCATCCCGCCGATCCGTGTGGACGGCCGGGCCGTCCGGGTGGGCGCCAGCTTCGGCATCGGGTGGGCACACTGTGGCATGACGGCGGACGAGGTCTTGAAATCCGCTGACGAACGTATGTACGTCGAGAAACGGTCTCGTCCCAAACAGCATCGGCGTGCCGGATAAGTCACAGGTCAGTGGGTTGATGCGGTGAAGCCCACCCGTTTGGCCCCCTGGGAGCGGGTAGGCTCGCCATTCATCCATGTACCGCATCTGAACCGCACCTGTTGAGGAGACCAAGGGATGACGCCCGGCAACAACGGCGCGAGCACGCCCGAGGACGACGACCCGTTCGGCTACTTGTACGCCGACGGTCAGGCCAACGGCGCCACTCCGCCCAGCGGAGGCGGCGGCTACGGCTACCCCGGCTCGGTCAACCGGGTGCGGGCGGTCGGCGAACGCCAGTACGGACAGCAGCAGCCCGGTTACGGCCAGCAGGCTCCTACCGCGCAGTACGGCCAGCAGGGCGCGCCGACCGCACCGTACGGCCAGGTGCCGCAGCAGGGCGCCTACGGCCAGCCGAACGCGCACTACGCGGCGCCCGAGACCGTCCCCGGCGAGTCCCCGACCGGCCGGCAGTCGTCGGGAGGCGGCGGTCGCGGCCGCGGACCGAACACCAAGGGCCTGCTGATCGGCGCCATCGCCGTGGTCGCCGCCGTCGTCATCGGCATCGGCATCGCCATGATGAACGACAACTCGAACGACAATAAGAGCGGTAACACGGCGGGTTCGACCCCGTCGCAGTCCCAGAGCGCCCAGCCGAGCCAGTCGGCCAGCAGCAGCGCGAGCGCGGGGGACCTGCCGACGATCGACGCGAAGGCGTTGAACCTCGGGCCAGGAGTGAGCAGGGCATCCGACACCAAGGGAGCGAAGGCGGACGGCGGGGTCTATGTGACTGGCTTCAACCAGGTTGGCGCCAAAGTCACGTGGACCGTCAATGGCATTGAGAAGGCTGGCTCCTACCGGTTGTACGTGCGTTATGACATCCCGGGCGTGGACGCCGACGCGACACTGACAGTCAACGGCAAGGCCAACGCACAGCCCCTGGGCATGAAGAATTTCATCGGCTCACCGAAGGGCGACTTGGAGAAGGGTTGGCAGTCCACTTGGGCTCCCGTGAACCTGAGCAAGGGGACCAACGTGTTGGAGATCTCCTGTGGCCAGGGGAACCAATGCAACGCCTTCCTGGACCAATTGTGGCTGCAGTAGGGGTCCGATAACGCAAACGGTCCGCCGGGGAGCTCCGGCGGACCGTCATGAGAGCCTCAGATCAGGCGATACGGCCGAACCCAACACACTGATCTGCGACCCACCGCTTCTTGCCCTCCCATTTGAGGGGTGTCCATGTGTTGTGCGTCGCGCCTCCGCTCGTGCAGCGATATGACCCACCTGTGACGTCGCCTGTGCAATTGGATACCCAGCAGGGAACGGCGTCCGGTGTGCCATGGCCAAGCGCGTGGACCCTGAGCACTGCAGTTGAGGATGTCGACGTACCTTCACGGAGAGTCCAGTCCGTGGAGCCATACGCACCTGAAACGGAAGCGTGTGCAGGTGCGGCAGCGAAGAGGAGCGACGCTGCCAGCGCGCCGGGCACGGCAGCCATGCGCGTGATTGTTCGTATCACAGAGTCCCCAATTCTGGTTCTTTCGCCGCTGGTCAGCGCGACGAATAGATGATCATCAGATCATCTGTCGGGCGCGAGGGGAAGAGCGGTTCTTGGTCAGTTCCTGCGGCGGCTTAGAAGGCGAGAGCTGGGACACTCTCACGCCGCCGATGGCTCCCCCGTCACCGCCACTCGCCTCAGCAACGCCTCGTATCCAACCCGGTCGAACTCGCCCGCCACCGGTGCCAGTACGGTCGCCGCGGACAGGGCGACGGCCCGGGCCAGGCGCTCCGGCCATGGCAGGTGCTCCACCAGTCCCGACAGCAGGCCCGCGACCGCCGAGTCGCCCGCGCCGGTCGGGTTGCCGTGGACGCGGCGTGGTGGGGTGGCGCGCCAGAGGCCGTCCGGAGTGTGGGCGAGCAGGCCCTGGGCGCCCAGTGAGGCCACGACGGCGTGCGCGCCGCGCCTGCGGGCGTCCCGGGTCGCCTGCAACGGTTCGTGGGAGCCGGTGAGTTCGGCCAGTTCGTCGGTGTTCGGCTTGACGATGTCGGGACGGGCGGCGACGCCCCGTCGCAGGGGTTCGCCGCTGGTGTCCAGGAGGACCGGGACGGCCGCCGCGCGGGCCGCGCGGATCAGCCCGGCGTAGGCGCCCACCGGCACCCCCGGCGGCAGGCTGCCGCACAGGGCCACCGCCGAGGCGGAGCGCAGCAGCACTTCGTACGCCTCCTGGAAGGCCGCCCACTCGGCAGGGGTGATCTCCGGTCCTGGCTCGTTGAGTTGAGTGGTGTCACCCGTCGTCGTGTCCACCACGGCTATCGTGCGGCGCGTCGGCCCCTCGACCGGGATCAGCGCGTCCACCACCCCGGGTGTGTCCGTGAGTTGGTCCCGCAGGGCGCGGCCCGTCACGCCGCCCGTGAAGCCCGTGACGGTCACCTCGTGGCCGAGGGCGGCGAGCACCCGGGCCACGTTCAGGCCCTTGCCGCCGGGGCGTTCGGTCACCTCGGTCACCCGGTGCGCGGTGTGCGGGCGCAGGGACCGTACGCGATAGGTGATGTCGAGAGCGGTGTTCAGTGTGACCGTGAGGATCATCCGGACCGACCTCCCTCGATGAATGCGCTGGCCGACAGTTTCGAGTTCCGGGGAATCCGGAGGCTCGATCATGCCAAAGACAACGGCGGTCGGCCCAGTCCCGGGACGACCGCCGTACGTCACATCGCGCTCCAATCGGAGGGCGAATCAGCCCAGTTGTGGGTCAACCACCCATTCGCCCCGGCGCATCACGCCCTTGAGGGCGAACTCCGCGTCCAGGACCACCAGGTCGGCGTCCTTGCCCGGTTCCAGGGAGCCCACCGTGTCGTACAGGCCGAGCAGACGGGCCGGGTTGGCCGACAGGGCCGCGACGATGTCCTCGACCGGCAGCCGGTCGACGGTCACCGCCCGCTGGAAGGCGCGGTCGAGGGTGAGCGTGGAGCCCGCGATCGAGCCGCCCTCCACCAGCCGGGCGACCCCTTCGCTGACCTCGACCTCCAGCGGGCCGAGCCGATAGCGGCCGTCGCCGAAGCCCGCCGCGTCCATGGCGTCCGTGATGAACGCCACCCGGTCCGCGCCCGCGTGATGGAACGCCAGCTGGAGCGCGGCGGGGTGGAGGTGGGTGCCGTCGTTGATCAGCTCGACGGTGATCCGCTCGTCCTCCAGGAGGGCGGCGATGGGGCCGGGCGTGCGGTGTCCGAGCGCGGGCATGGCGTTGAACAGGTGCGTGGCGACGGTCGCGCCCGCCTCGATGGCCTCCACCGTCTGCTCGTACGTCGCGTCCGTGTGCCCGATCGCCGCGATCACCCCGTGCTCGGCCAGCAGGCGTACGGAGTCGATGCCGCCCGGCAGCTCGGTGGCGAGGGTGACCATGCTGGCTCGGCCGCGCGCCGCGTCGATCAGCTTGCGGACCTCGGCCGGGTCCGGGTGGCGCAGCAGTTCCTCGGAGTGCGCGCCCTTGCGGCACGGCGAGATGAACGGGCCCTCGAAGTGGATGCCGGCGATGTCGCCCTGCTCGGCCAGCTCGGAGAGCAGCCCGGCGCGCTGGGCGAGTCCGTCCATGTCACCGGTCACGGTCGAGGCGACGAGGGTGGTGGTGCCGTGCAGCCGGTGGGTGTGGACGCCCCGCAGGACCTCCTCGACGGTGCCGGAGGTGAAGGAGGCGCCGCCGCCGCCGTGGTTGTGGAGGTCCACGAAGCCGGGGACGAGCCAGTGGCCCGACAGGTCCAGTGTCCGCGCCGACGAGGGCGCGCTGCCGGCGATGCGTGTGCCGTCGACGATCACACGACCGTCGTCGACGACTCCGGTGGGCAGTACCACCCTGGCACCGGCGAGAACCGTTCTAGGGGCCATCAGGTGGATACCTCCGAAGTCGGTTGGGAAGTGGTCGGCTGATTCAGCAGGTCCCAGGCGAGCAGGCCCGCGCCCAGGCAGCCGGCCGTGTCCCCGAGGGCCGCGGGGACGAGGGACGGCAGTTTCTGGAAGGTGACGCGCCGCTCGACGGCGGCCCGTAGCGGTGTGAACAAGGTTTCCCCGGCCTCGGCGAGACCGCCACCGATGATCAGAGTGCGCGGGTCCAGCAGGGTGAGCGCGGTGACGAGCCCGTCGGCGAGCGCGTCGATGGCGTCCTGCCAGACCTCCCGCGCCCGCGCGTCCCCGGACTCGACGGCCTTCGCACAGTCGGCGGCGTCCGCCTTCGGGTCCCCGCAGGCCTCGGCCCAGGCCTGGCTGACGGCGGCGGCGGACGCGTACCGCTCCAGACAGCCGTGCTGCCCGCACGGACACGGGGTCCCGCCGGGGCGTACGACGACATGGCCGATCTCGCCCGCGAAACCGTGCGCGCCCGCCTCGACGCCGCCGTCGATGCCGATCGCGCCCGCGATGCCGGTACCGAGGGGGACGAACAGGAAACGGTCGGCCCCCTGCCCCGCGCCGATCCGGCCCTCCGCGAGCCCGCCGGTGCGCACGTCGTGTCCGAGCGCCACCGGCACCCCGCCCAGCCGGTCGCCGAGCAGCCGGCGCATCGGGACGTCGCGCCAGCCCAGGTTGGCCGAGTACACCGCCACGCCCCCCTCGGCGTCGACGATGCCGGGGACGGCGACTCCGGCCGCCGCCGCCGGCTCGCCGAGGTGGTGCTCGCCGTACGCGCGCAGCTCGGCCGCGAAGTCGAGGATCGCGTCGACCACGGCGTCCGGACCGCGCTCGCGGCCGGTGGGCCGGCGGGCCTGGTGGAGGAGCTCGCCCTCCGACCCGACCAGGGCGGCCTTCATCCCGGTGCCGCCCACATCGAGGGCGATGACATGTCTCACGGGGACAGTGTCGCCCCTTACCCCAGGAGAGGTCTAGTCCACTCGCGTGGTGTAGACCTTGTATCCGCATTCCGAGACGGATGCAACGGACGCAGAAGCAAAGACGGACAGCCTCTGGACAGGGGCGGCCGGGGGTTGGGAGAAGTGCGGTGCAGCGGCGTAGGACAGGACGTAGGACAGTACTGATCGCGGCGGCGTCCGCGCTGGGCATGACGGCGACCCTCGCGGGCTGCGGCGGCTCGGCCGGTTCCGGGGACGTGACCCTCAGACTCGTGGCCGCGGACTACGGGGACTCCAAGGCCAACAGCTCCCAGAAGTACTGGGACAAGCTCGTCAAGGCGTACGAGGCCGAACACCCCGGGACCAAGGTCGAGGTCAGCGTCTACCCGTGGACGGACGTCGACCGCAAGGTCAAGGAGATGGTCGCGCGGGGCGACGCCCCCGACATGGCGCAGATCGGCGCGTACGCCGACTACGCCGACAAGGGCGAGCTGTACAAGGCCGAAGAGGTGCTCTCCATACCCGTCCAGGCCGACTTCGTCGCGCAGCTCACCGACGCGGGGAAGATGAACCGGGTGCAGTACGGCATGCCGTTCGCCGCCTCCACCCGGCTGCTCTTCTTCAACAAGAAGCTGTTCTCCGCCGCGGGTCTCAGCGCGCCGACGACCTGGAGCGAACTGGCCGCCGACGCGCAGGCGCTGAAGGCCCGGGGCGTGAAGATCCCGTACGCGCTGCCCCTCGGTCCCGAGGAGGCGCAGGCCGAGACCATGCAGTGGCTGCTGAGCGGCGGCGACGGCTACACCGACGACGTCGGCACCTACAGCCTCGACTCCGCCCAGAACGTCGCCACCCTCACCTGGCTCAAGGACGACCTGGTGGGCAAGGGGCTGACCGGACCGGTCGCGCCCGCGAAGCTCAATCGCGCGGACGCCTTCGCGGCGTTCGCGCGCGGCGAGGTCGGGATGCTCAACGGGCACCCCACGCTGATGAAGATGGCCGCCGACAAGGGCGTGAAGTTCGGGATGGTGCCGATGCCCGGCGTCAGCGGGAAGAGCCGGGCCACGATGGGTGTCGCCGACTGGATGATGGCCTTCAAGAAGAACGGCCACCGGGATCAGATCGGTACGTTCCTCGACTACGTCTACAGCGAGAAGAACGTGCTCGCCTTCTCGCACGAGTACGACCTGCTGCCGGTCACGACGTCCGCGTCCGAGGCGATGGCGGCGGACAGTGACGACGCGGACCTCAGCCCGTTCCTGCACGAGCTCCCCTCCTCCCAGCTCTATCCGGTCGGCAAGACGTCCTGGGCCGCCGTCAGCGCCGACATCAAGAAGCAGATCGGCAAGGCGGTCTCCCCGGACGGCAGCCCGGCCGGGATCCTCGGCTCGCTCCAGCAGGCGGCGACCACGACGGACTCCGCGGGGTAGCCCCGCTGTCGGTGGCGGGAGCTACGGTGCGGTCATGGACGAACTGAGCGGGAGGGAGCGGGGGATCCTCGCCATGGAGCGCCGTTCCTTCGCGGGGCCCGGCGCGAAGGAACGAGCGATACGCGAGCAACTCGGCCTCGCCCCCGTCCGCTACTACCAACTCCTCAACGCCCTCCTCGACGACCCCCGCGCCCTCGCGCACGACCCGATCACGGTGAACCGCCTCCGCCGCATCCGGGACAGCCGCCGCGCGGACCGCTGACAGCGGCACCGGCCGGGGGTGGCCGTCCGGCGTTCGAGGACTGTGACTCGGTGAGCCGTGGGTGCGCCCGGGGGTGCGCGGATAGGGTCGGAGCATGGGCAGCCACTCGGAAATCCCGGAATCCCCGGACGTCACGGAACCCTTGCCGACCCCCGTGACCCCCGCCGGACGCGACGGCCTCGACGCCATCCTCACCCGGCCCGACCGGGCCGTCATCGCGCTCGACTTCGACGGAACACTCGCCCCCATCGTCGCCGACCCGGAGCAGGCCCGCGCCCACCCCGACGCGGTCCCCGCCCTCGCGGCCCTCGCCCCGAAGGTCGCCTCCGTGGCCGTCGTCACCGGCCGCCCGGCCGGCGTAGCGGTCCGCCACGGCGGCTTCGCGGGCGTCCCGGGCCTCGACCACCTCGTCGTCCTCGGCCACTACGGCGCCGAACGCTGGGACGCCCGCACCGGCACCGTCAACGCCCCCGCCCCGCACCCCGGCGTCGCCGCCGTCCGTGCCGAGCTGCCCGGGGTCCTCGACAGGATCGGCGCCTGGCACGGCACCTGGATCGAGGAGAAGGGCCGCGCGGTCGCCGTCCACACCCGCCGAGCCGAGGACCCCCAGGCCGCGTTCGAGGCACTGCGCGAACCCCTCACCGACCTCGCCACCCGCCATGGCCTGATCGTCGAACCCGGTCGGATGGTCCTCGAACTCCGTCCCCCGGGCATGGACAAGGGCGTCGCCCTCCTGGAGTACGTCCGCGAGGTCCGCGCCGAGGCCGTCATGTACGCCGGCGACGACCTGGGCGACCTCCCCGCCTTCGCCGCCGTCGACAAACTCCGCTCGGACGGCGTCCCGGGCCTGCTGGTGTGCAGCGGCAGCGCGGAAGTCACCGAACTGGCCGAACGCGCGGACCTCGTTGTCGACGGCCCCGGAGGAGTCGTACGCCTGCTGAAGGCATTGGCGAGTCGCCTGGACCACTGATCCCCGGCCGACTACAGCGCCCCGTCAGGGGCGCGGGGCTGTGACATATGCGACTCCGCCGCGTGGGCGCGACCAGCCACAACGCACCCGCAGCCGAAGACTCCCGACTCAGCCCTCCAACTCCCGCAACTGCTCAAGAAACCACTGCGCCGGAGGCAACGCCGTCCCGGCGGCAGCCAACCGCTTCGTACGTTCCGCCCGCTCGCCCAGCGGCATGGTCAGCGCCGAGTCCAGCGCCCGCGCGGTGCCGACCACGTCGTACGGGTTCACCACCATCGCGTCCTCGCCCAGCTCCTCGTACGCCCCCGCTTCCCGTGAGAGCACCAGCACGCATCCCTCGTCGGAGACGACCGGCACCTCCTTGGCGACGAGGTTCATGCCGTCGCGGATGGGGTTGACGAGGGCGACGTCGGCGAGCCGGTACGCGGCCAGGGAGCGGGCGAAGTCGTCCTTGACGTGGAGGACGACCGGGGTCCATCCCGGTGTGCCGTAGCGGGCGTTGATCTCGGTCGCCACGCGCTGCACCTCGGCCGTGTAGTCCCGGTAGACGGCCAGGTCCTGGCGGGAGGGGTAGGCGAAGGCCACGTGGACGACGCGCTCGCGCCACTCCGGGTGGTCCTCCAGCAGCTGCCGGTACGCCAGCAGGCCCCGCACGATGTTCTTCGACAGCTCGGTCCGGTCGACCCGCACGATCGTCCTGCGGCCCTCGCCGATCTGCTCGCGCAGCGCGGCCATGCGCTCCGCGACGTCCGCCTCGTGCGAGCGCCTGCGCAGGAAGTCCGCGTCCGCGCCGAGCCCGTGCACGCCGATCCGGGTGTCGCCGAGCCCGCCGACGGTCGCGTCGCAACAGGCGGTGAACGCGTCCGCCCAGCGCTGGGTGAGGAAGCCGAGCCGGTCCGCGCCGAGCATGCCGCGCAGCACCTGTTCGGCGATGTCGTCGGGCAGCATCCGGAAGTAGTCGACCGGCGCCCAGGGGGTGTGCGAGAAGTGGCCGATCCGCAGGTCGGGACGGAGCTCGCGCAGCATCCCGGGGACGAGGGTCAGGTGGTAGTCCTGGATGATCACCACCGCGCCCTGCGCCGCCTCCGCGGCCAGAGCTTCGGCGAACGCGCGGTTGTACGCCTCGTACGACGCCCACTGGCGCCGGAACTCCGCGTCGAAGACCGGCTCCAGCGGGGTCTGGTACAGCATGTGGTGGACGAACCACAGCACGGAGTTCGCGATGCCGTTGTACGCGTCCGCGTGCACGTCGGCGTCGATGTCCAGCATCCGTACGCCGTCCTCGGCGACCCCGCGCCGGACCGCCTCGCGGTCGCCGTCGCCGAGCGCCGAGCACACCCACAGGGCTCCCGCGTCCGGCCCGATCGCGGAGAGGCCCGAGACCAGCCCGCCGCCACCGCGCCTGGCGCGCAGCGAGCCGTCCTCCTGGACCTCGTAGGTGACCGGGCCGCGGTTGGATGCGACGAGGATGTTGTGGGCGCCTTGCGTTGAAGCGGGGGAAGCCATGCATCGAAACCTAGCCCGGCGTCGAAACGCTCAAACGTTCCCTTCAGCCGTATGCCGTCCGCGGGCCGGTGGGGGCTTGTCGCGCAGTTCCCCGCGCCCCTGACGGGGCGCTGCTACGCCGCCCTTCGTTTCTGGTACTCGGAGATTTCGACCATCGGCGGACGTTCCTCCGTGTCCACCGAGTACGTGCGCGGCTCGAAACCGTCCCTGCTCCGTTCGAACTGGGTGAGGGCCGGGCGGATCAGGTGACCGCGGGCCAGCCGGAGCTGGGCCGTTCGGTAGATCGCGGCGGACATCCGGCCCAGCGCCTGCCCGTCCTGGTGGCGGTGCTTGCGCACGCCCACGTCGACCTGGGCGAGCGCGTCCAGGCCCACCAGGTGCAGGGCGTCGACCAGCATGCCCAGCTCGATCCCGTACCCGACGGGGAAGGGGAGCTGTTCGAGCAGCGAGCGGCGGGCCGCGTACTCCCCGCCGAGCGGCTGCACGAAGCCGGCCAGCTGCGGCCAGTGCATGTTGAGGAGGGGGCGGGCCATGAGTTCGGTGACCCGGCCGCCCTGCCCCGCCGCACCGCCGAGCGGACGGTCGTACATCGCCTTGACGAGGTCCACACCGGGCTCGGTGAGCAGCGGCCCCACGATCCCGGAGACGAAGTCCGAGGAGAACTCCTTCAGATCCGCGTCGATGAAACAGATGATGTCCCCGCTCGTCACGAGGAGGGAACGCCACAGCACCTCGCCCTTGCCGGGCACGGTCGGGATGCGCGGCAGGATCTCGTCCCGGTGCACCACGCGCGCGCCCGCCGCGGCGGCCACCTCCGAGGTGCGGTCGGTCGAGCCCGAGTCGATGACGACGATCTCGTCGACGAGGGGCACCTGCTGCATCAGGTCGTGGCGGATGATGGCGACGATCTCGCCGACCGTCTCCTCCTCGTTCAGCGCCGGCAGGACGACGCTCACCGAGGAGCCCGTGGCCCGTTTGGCGGACATGAGCCTGTGGAGCGGGCGATCGGTCACGGACCAGGAGCGATTGCTCAGCCAGCGCTCAGTTTCCTTCAGCACAGTCTGCGGCTCCTCACTGTCTGATCACCCGGTGTCTCACGGTGTGATCCATCTCGCGGTTCGGACGACTATCTCAACTGTCCTGGCCTTCGGTTACAGTCTTGAACAACGCGGATGACCATCGCATGTCGTAGATCATTTGCGGACCACCGCACCACCCGCACGACACAACCGAATACCGCTCATCCAGAGGGGCAGAGGGATACGGCCCGATGAAGCCCCGGCAACCCTCCAGCTGGTTCCTGTCACATTGATGTGGCGAGGCTCCCGGCTAGGGAAGGTGCCAAATCCGTCTCACGGCGAAGTGCGTCGTGAGGAAGATGAGGAGAAAGGGCCTCGCCTCCATGGCTGCGCAGACTGTTGCAAGTTCGACTGTTGCAAGCACCACGAACCCTGTCGCGGGCGACACCACCACCGTAGTCGGTGTGGATCTCGGACCCGCCGACGCGCTTTCCTGCCGCGAGTGCGGGCACCGCGTGCCGCTCGGCCCGGTCTTCGCCTGCGAGGAGTGTTTCGGCCCGCTGGAGATCGCGTACGACTTCTCGGCCTACGAAACCGAAGAGCTCCGGGCGCGCATCGAAGCGGGCCCCGCGAACATCTGGCGCTACGCGCCGCTGCTGCCCGTCCCGGCCGACGTCGCCGACAAGCCGAACATCAACCCCGGCTGGACCAAGCTCGTCAAGGCCGACAACCTCGCCCGCGAGCTGGGCGTCGAGGCCGGCAAGCTCTTCGTCAAGGACGACTCCGGCAACCCGACGCACTCCTTCAAGGACCGCGTCGTGGCGCAGGCCATCGAGGCGGCGCGTGCCTTCAACTTCACCACTCTCTCCTGCTCCTCCACCGGCAACCTCGCCGGCGCCGTGGGTGCCGCCGCCGCCCGCGCCGGCTTCCGCTCCTGCGTGTTCATCCCGCACGACCTGGAGCAGGGCAAGGTCGTCATGGCCGCGATCTACGGCGGCGAGCTCGTCGGCATCGAGGGCAACTACGACGACGTGAACCGCTTCTGCTCCGAGCTGATCGGCGACCCGGCCGGCGAGGGCTGGGGCTTCGTCAACGTCAACCTGCGGCCGTACTACGCGGAGGGCTCCAAGACCCTGGCGTACGAGATCTGCGAGCAGCTGGGGTGGAAGCTCCCCGACCAGCTCGTGGTGCCCATCGCCTCCGGCTCCCAGCTCACGAAGATCGACAAGGGTCTTCAGGAGCTGATCAAGCTCGGACTGGTCGAGGACAAGCCGTACAAGATCTTCGGCGCCCAGGCCGAGGGCTGCTCGCCGGTGTCCGTCGCCTACAAGGCTGGCCACGACGTCGTACGGCCCCAGAAGCCGAACACCATCGCCAAGTCGCTGGCGATCGGCAACCCGGCGGACGGGCCGTACGTGCTGGACATCGCGCGGCGCACGGGTGGGGCCGTGGAGGACGTGAACGACGAGCAGGTCGTGGACGCGATCAAGCTGCTCGCGCGCACGGAGGGCATCTTCGCGGAGACCGCCGGTGGTGTGACGGTGGGTGTGACGAAGAAGCTGATCGAGAACGGGCTGCTGGACCCGACGCTGACCACCGTCGTTCTGAACACCGGTGATGGTCTGAAGACGCTGGATGCGGTGGCCGGTACGGGGCTGACGGCGACCATTCGTCCCAACCTGGACTCTTTCCGAGAGGCCGGGCTCGCCTAGGGCTTGGCTCGGAGGGTTGTTTCTCTGCTGCGGGCCGGTGGGGGCCGGTCGCGCAGTTCCCCGCGCCCCTTTGGGGCGCTACCCGACCGGAGGTCACAAGGAATGAGCGTCAACGTCCGCATCCCCACCATCCTGCGCACCTACACCGGTGGTCAGGCCGAGGTGACGGCCGAGGGTGGGACCCTCGGCGAGGTCATCGCCGATCTGGAGAAGAACCACGCCGGTATCTCCGCCCGCGTTCTCGACGACCAGGGCAAGCTGCGCCGGTTCGTCAACGTCTACGTGAACGATGACGACGTCCGCTTCGAGCAGGGCCTGGAGACGGCGACACCGGACGGCGCGGGCGTCTCGATCATTCCTGCCGTCGCCGGTGGCTGACCACCTCGCGGGCCGTTACCCAGGGTGAGATTGTTACCCTTGGTAATGCCAATTACCGAGAGTTCATCGAATTGCCCCCTCCGCGAGAGAAGCGGAGGGGGCAATTCTGTATGGTTGAGCGCGGTAGAGTTGGGGAAGCCGCTCCACTTTGCATGCCGGGCGCATATGAGTTCGCGCCCGAAGTCCGGCAAGAAGTAGCCAAAGTGTCCCGCACTTTTGAGCCTTATATGGCATTTATGGGGCCCGACTTGCCCTGAATCTTCGCAAATTCTCCCCATATTCCCGATCAGTCATGCCCGGAATTCTCGTCCGATTGACCTGTTGCAGACGGCAGTTGGACAGATACATTCAGCCGCGGTCGACGCGTTCCGGCGCACACCCCCAACCGTTGGGGGGTGAGGTCTGACCCGGGTCCGCGAAGTGCGGTCCTGTGCAAGGGCCAGTAATAGGGGAGTTAGGCATGGCTCAGGGCACCGTCAAGTGGTTCAACGCGGAGAAGGGGTACGGCTTCATCGCGGTCGACGGTGGTGCGGATGTATTCGTCCACTACAGCGCGATTCAGATGGACGGCTACCGCACCCTGGAAGAGGGTCAGCGGGTCGATTTCGAGATCTCGCAGGGCCAGAAAGGGCCGCAGGCGGACATGGTCCGGCTCGCGACCAGCTGAAGCACGCGCCGACTGACTGTTCGACGTGACGAAGGGCTCGTATCCCATGGGGTGCGAGCCCTTCGGTCTGTCTGTCCGTAGATGTGACTGTCTGCCCGCCGGCGCGGCTGTCTGCCCGTCGGTGCGGGCCCGCTCGCGCACCGGCGCGACGCGCGGGTTGCGCGCCCCTTCTCACCTGCGGATCAAGGGGAGGCGCTTGCACTCGGCAGGGGCGAGTGCTAATCATTGGCGTTAGCACTCTGAAGGTGAGAGTGATAACGAAGGACCGGGTCGGTGAGGCCCGCAGGCCAGGTGGTGCAAGGAACCACGGGGCAGGCAGGCCGTCCGTCGCGGGCGCCAGCGCGGTCCGGAGCAATCCACCCCAGTCCGGGAGGACCACTTCACATGGCCAAGATCATCGCGTTCGACGAGGAGGCACGGCGCGGTCTCGAGCGCGGGATGAACCAGCTCGCCGACGCCGTCAAGGTCACCCTTGGCCCCAAGGGCCGCAACGTCGTCCTCGAGAAGAAGTGGGGCGCCCCCACGATCACCAACGATGGTGTTTCCATCGCCAAGGAGATCGAGCTCGAGGACCCGTACGAGAAGATCGGCGCCGAGCTGGTCAAGGAAGTCGCCAAGAAGACGGACGACGTCGCCGGTGACGGTACGACCACCGCGACCGTTCTCGCCCAGGCTCTCGTCCGCGAGGGCCTGCGCAACGTAGCCGCCGGCGCCAACCCGATGGCTCTCAAGCGCGGTATCGAGAAGGCCGTCGAGGCCGTCTCCGGTGCCCTCCTTGAGCAGGCCAAGGATGTCGAGACCAAGGAGCAGATCGCTTCCACGGCCTCCATCTCCGCCGCCGACACCCAGATCGGCGAGCTCATCGCCGAGGCGATGGACAAGGTCGGCAAGGAAGGCGTCATCACCGTCGAGGAGTCCCAGACCTTCGGTCTGGAGCTTGAGCTCACCGAGGGCATGCGCTTCGACAAGGGCTACATCTCGGCGTACTTCGCCACCGACATGGAGCGTATGGAGGCCGTCCTCGACGACCCGTACATCCTGATCGCCAACTCGAAGATCAGCAACGTCAAGGACCTGCTGCCGCTCCTCGAGAAGGTCATGCAGTCCGGCAAGCCGCTGCTGATCATCGCCGAGGACGTCGAGGGCGAGGCCCTGTCGACCCTGGTCGTCAACAAGATCCGTGGCACCTTCAAGTCCGTCGCCGTCAAGGCTCCGGGCTTCGGTGACCGCCGCAAGGCCATGCTCGGCGACATCGCCATCCTCACGGGCGGCGAGGTCATCTCCGAGGAGGTCGGCCTCAAGCTGGAGAACGCGGGTCTGGACCTGCTGGGCCGTGCCCGCAAGGTCGTCATCACCAAGGACGAGACCACGATCGTGGACGGCTCCGGCTCCGCCGACCAGGTCCAGGGCCGGGTCAACCAGATCCGTGCCGAGATCGAGAACTCCGACTCGGACTACGACCGCGAGAAGCTCCAGGAGCGCCTGGCGAAGCTGGCCGGCGGCGTGGCCGTCATCAAGGCCGGTGCCGCCACCGAGGTCGAGCTCAAGGAGCGCAAGCACCGCATCGAGGACGCCGTTCGCAACGCGAAGGCGGCCGTCGAGGAGGGCATCGTCGCCGGTGGTGGCGTGGCCCTCATCCAGGCCTCCTCGGTCTTCGAGAAGCTCGAGCTCTCGGGTGACGAGGCGACCGGCGCCAACGCCGTGCGACTCGCCCTGGAGGCCCCGCTCAAGCAGATCGCCGTCAACGGTGGTCTCGAGGGTGGCGTCATCGTCGAGAAGGTGCGCAACCTGCCCGTCGGCCACGGCCTGAACGCCGCGACCGGTGAGTACGTCGACATGATCGCCGAGGGCATCATCGACCCGGCGAAGGTGACCCGCTCTGCTCTGCAGAACGCCGCCTCCATCGCCGCGCTGTTCCTGACCACCGAGGCCGTCATCGCCGACAAGCCGGAGAAGGCCGCCGCGCCGGCCGGCGGCGGCATGCCGGGCGGTGACATGGACTTCTGATCCCTCCGAGGATCGGTTTTCCTGCCGAGGGCGGTACTCCCTGGAAACAGGGGGTGCCGCCCTCGGGCGTGTCCGGGGTCACAGGGCGAGGTGCCGGGCGGCCGGAATGACATGACCGACCGGGGAGTTGTGGTTGACGCACCATCGATGCATACGCACATACCATCCGGTACCCGAGGAGCCCCCACACGTGTCTACGACTGCCCCCGCCTCCCGCGCGGCCGAGATCCTGTCCCGCCCCGTCTCGCTGAACGGCCTGACCGTCCCGAACCGGATCGCGATGGCACCGATGACCCGGCAGTTCTCCCCGGGCGGCGTCCCCGGTGAGGACGTGGCCGAGTACTACGCCCGCCGCGCCGCCGCGGGCGTGGGCCTCATCGTCACCGAGGGCACGTACGTCGGCCACGACTCGGCAGGCGAGAGCGACCGCGTCCCGCGCTTCCACGGCACGGAGCAGCTCGCGGGCTGGACGAAGGTCGCCGACGCGGTGCACGCGGCGGGCGGCACGATCGTTCCGCAGCTGTGGCACATCGGCATGGTGCGCAAGGCGGGACGGCCGCCGTACGCCGACGCCCCCGCGGTCGGCCCCTCCGGCATCCGTCTCGACGGCACCGAGGGCACCGGCAAGGCCATGACCCAGGCCGACCTGGACGAGGTCATCGCCGCGTTCGCCGAGGCCGCCGCCACCGCCGAACGCATCGGCTTCGACGGCGTCGAACTGCACGGCGCGCACGGCTATCTGCTCGACCAGTTCCTGTGGGCGGGCACCAACCGGCGTACGGACGTGTACGGCGGTGACCCCGTCGCCCGTACGAAGTTCGCGGCGGAGATCGTCGCCGCGGTCCGTGACTCGGTCTCGGCCGACTTCCCCGTCCTGTTCCGCTACTCGCAGTGGAAGTCGGACAACTACGACGCCCGGCTCGCCGAGACCCCGGAGGAGCTGGAGGCCATCCTGACCCCGCTCGCCGCCGCCGGCGTCGACGCCTTCCACGCCTCCACCCGCCGCTACTGGCTCCCCGAGTTCGACGGTTCCGACCTGAACCTCGCGGGCTGGACCAAGAAGCTCACGGGCAGGCCCACCATCACCGTCGGCTCGGTCGGCCTCGACGGCGACTTCATCAAGGCCTTCATGGGCGAGGGCTCCGCGGTGGCCTCCCTCGACAACCTCCTCGACCGCCTGGAGCGCGACGAGTTCGACCTCGTCGCCGTGGGCCGCGCCCTCCTCCAGGACCCGGAGTGGGCGGCGAAGGTACTGGACGGACGGTTCGAGGAGCTCGGGTCGTACGACCCGAAGGCGATGAGCACGCTCAGCTGAACCTCGGGCCGGTCGGACCGGACGTGACCCGACCTGTCCGAAATCGCATCCGGGCGATCACCTCCCCATCCCCGGGGGGTGATCGCCCGGCTGTTTCGTAGCACGCTGTTCCCTCAAGGACCCGTTCCGTTCCACCCGTACCGAGGGAGCCGTCGTGACGTCAGCAGGAGCGAGCGTGGTGCGCACCCATGCCGGTGCGGTGCGTGGCCGTCGGGAGGACGGGCTGGTGGTCTTCCGGGGCATTCCGTTCGCCCAACCGCCGGTGGGGGACGCGCGGTTCGCTGCCCCGCGTCCGGTGGCCGCCTGGGACGGCACCCGGGACGCGTTCGCCTTCGGGCCGCCGCCCCCGCAGGAGTCGGGATTCCAGGGCCGTACCGGGGTGATCGACGCCCCCATGGGCGACGACTGGCTGACCGTCAACGTCTGGACGCCCGACCCGGACCCGGCCGCCCGCCTTCCGGTGATGGTCTGGATCTACGGCGGCGCCTACAAGCTCGGCCACTCCGGCAGTCCCGGATACGACGCCCGCCGTATCGCCCGCGACGGCGACCTGGTCGTCGTCACCCTCAACTACCGCCTCGGCGTGGAGGGTTTCGCCCGGATCGACGGAGCCCCCGCCAATCGGGGGCTGCTCGACCAGGTCGCGGCCCTGGAATGGGTACGGGAGAACATCGCGGCCTTCGGCGGCGACTCCGGCCGGGTCACCGTCTTCGGCGAGTCCGCGGGCGCCGGGTCCGTCGCCTCTCTGCTGGCCATGCCGAGCGCGGCCGGGCTGTTCGGTCGGGCGATCGCGCAGAGCGTGCCCGGCCCCTTCTTCTCCGACGACCTCGCCCGTGACATCGCCGTCGCCATCGCCGCCGAGGCGGGCCTGCGCCCGACGGTCACCGACCTGTCCTCGGTGGATCCCCGCCGACTGACCGCCGTGGGCGAGGCGTTGGGGCCCAAGATGCGGGAGTTCGAGGACAGGTGGGGCACGGTCGCCCACACGCTGACCGCCTTCTCGCCCGTCGTCGACGGAGAGGTACTGCCGACCGCCCCCTGGCAGGCGCTCGCGGCCGGCTCGGCACGGGACGTGGAACTGATCGTCGGGCACACCCGGAACGAGTACCGGCTGTTCGCCGCGCTGGGCGGCCAACTCGGGACGATCACGGAGGAGCAGGCGACGGAGGCACTGCGCACCTTCGGACCGGGACCGGGACCGGGAGTTGGACCGGGACCGGACTCCGGGGCTGACGGCGAGCGGGCCTACCGCGCCGCCTTTCCCGACGCCTCTCCCGAGGAGCTCTACGAGTGGGTGCACTCCGACGCGGTGTTCCGTATGCCCTCGCTGCGCCTGGCCGATGCGCAGCTCGCGGGCGGCGGCCGCGCGCACGTCTACGAGCTGGCCTGGCCCGCGCCCGCCTACGGCGGCAGGCTGGGCGCCTGTCACGGCCTCGACATACCGCTGTTGTTCGGAACCTTCGGCGCCGACCTCGGCCTGATGCTGTTCGCCGGGGTCGGGTCGTCCCCGGAGGCCGAGGCCCTGTCGTCCCGGTTCCGCACGGCCTGGACGGCGTTCGCCACGACGGGAGACCCGGGCTGGCCCGCGTACGACACCGAGCGGCGGCCGACCCAGGTCTTCGACACGGACTCCGCGGTCACCCCGTACCCGCACGAGACCTCGCGCCGCCTCTGGGAGCACCATGACTTCGGGGCGCTGTCGTTGATGGGCTGAGGAGGGGCGCCGGGTTCTTTCCTGTGGGTCAGGGCGCCGCCGACCGAGCCGTCGCCGCCGGCCGCGGACGAGGATGTGGGCGCGGGAGCGGGTGGGGGCGGTCGGCCGGTCCGGGGGCTCCTGAGGTACATCGCCGCGGGTGAACGTCGCCCACCAGCCGTCGTCGCGTGCCGTTCGGGTGAACCACGATCGGGTGATCCAGCGGAAGCCGCCCGACTCGGTCAGGTGTTCGCGGCCCCGGCGCAAGTGGCCCGCCCGAGTGAGGTTGTTGAGGGCCGTGCGCAGGGCGCACTGGCCGTACGGGAGCTCTTTGGCCAGCGTCTTTACGGAGATGTCGGCACCGTCGGGGAGCCGGTCGACGTACGCGGCGATCGCTGCCTCGCGGGGCGGGAGGTGCGCGAAGTCGTGCTTGGTGCGGGGGTGTTGGTCCGGGGCGCTGCGTTTTCCGTAACCGGGATTGGCCATGGGGTGGGGGAGGGCGTGCGCGGGACGGGGTGCAGCACTGAAGTTGGCTTCAGCCATGAGATCGAAAGGGGGAGGTGCTGCGGGCGCGGGTGCGGCGCATCAACGAGGAGGGGCGGCTGCCGTGAGGCGGTGCCGAAGAGAGAAAGACTCCGGCGCCTGTAAGGAAATGCCGGGCTCATGACATCTACAGGGTGTGGAGAACATGAAGACCGCGACCGACCGTGAACGCGCCGCACGGTTCACGGCCTTGTATGTCCGCGACCACCCGCGTGTGTCCGCCTTCGTGCACCGGCGGGTGGGTGACCGCGATGCGGCGGAGGAACTGACGGCCGAGGTCTTCCGGATCGCTTGGGAACGCGCGCTCGGGGGCACGGAGGCGACCACCGGCTGGCTGTTCGTCACCGCGCGCAATCTGCTGAGCAATCACTACCGCGCCGCGACCCGGCTGACCGAGCTGCACCGGCGCATCACCGACGAACTGGACCGTGCGCCGGCGTCCGCGGAGGACTCCGTGGTGCTCGAAACCCTCGAACGGCTTCCCGAACGACACCGGGACGTCCTGCTGTTGCGCTATTGGGACGGCCTCAGCACGGCCGAGACCGCCGAGGTCCTCGGGTGCAGTGGCCCAGCGGTCTGGGTCCGGCTGCACCGCGCCCGTGAAGCCTTCCGCGACGGTTACGCCTCACCCGCGTCCCTCACATCCGAGGAGTCGGCATGATCAATGTGAAATCCCTTGTCCAGCACGTCAATCCGGTGCCGGATGCGCCCACGGACGGCATGTCGGCGCGCGCGCGGGGCGAACTCGCCGACCTGATCGGGTCCGACCTGGTCGGGGCCGTCGAGACGGAGCGGCGGGGACCGGCCCGGAGGCCGTCCCGGCGGGGAGTCCTTGTGGCCGCCGTCGCCTGTACGGCCGCCGTGGTGGTCGCGGGAGTCGCCGTCTTCGCCCTGAACGACCCGAAGGAGCCCGGCGGGGGCGGCGGGGACCCGATGGCGGACGAGCCGTACTTCAAGACGACCGCCGAGCTGGAGTCCGCTTCGGTCCTGATCGTCCGCGCGCGGCTGGGTGCCGGGCACGAGGAGACGTCCGACGGCCTGACCGAGACCGTCGCCACGGCTCAGGTGCTGGCAACGGCCAAGGGCACGTCCCCGACGGGCGGCAGGATCGAGCTGGCCTACACGACACCCGGGTCCGGGCCCGAGACGGCGGACCTCGCCGCCGGGAAGGAGTACGTCCTGCTGCTCGATGAGCTGGACGGCGGGCGCTTCACCCCGGTCAACACCACCCAGGGCGTGTACGGGGTCGATGGCGGGCACGCGGTCGCCGGCGCCGACAACGACGTCACTCTGAGCGCGGGAGTGCTCAAGGCCCTGAAGCTGACGCCCTGACGGAGCCGGGGGCGGCCGCCGCAAGCGACGGCCGCCCCCAGTGGAACCAGTGGAACCAGTGGAATCAGCGAAGCTACTTCGCTTCGTCGATCGCCTCGGCCTTGGCGGCGAGTTCGTCCACCTTGCCGATGCCGTCGAACCCGCCGTCGACCACGGGTGTGACCTGGTCGTCGGAACCGACGGTGTAGAGAGCCTGCTCGGGGTTGAGCAGGTCGTAGGGGTTCTTGTTGCCCTGGTCGGCGAGCATGAGGACGTACTGGGTGTCGTCCTCGGTCAGGGTGGTGGTCTGCTTCTCCTGGTACGTGACCCCGTCCAGCGTGCCGCCGAGCTGGGATACCTCGACCGTGTCCCCGACCTTCACGTCGCCGGCGCCGGAGAGCACCTGGGCGACCTTGACCGTGGAGACGGTGACGACCACCGGGTCGGACTCGGCGGCCTCCTCGGGCGAGAGCCCCGCCTGAGGGTTGGCCACGGGGTCGTCGCCGGTGGGCGCCTCCGGGCTCAGTTCCCGTACCTGGGAGCCGACGACGGTGCCCCGGACGATGACGTCCGACTGCTTCACCAGTGCGTCGACCGAGTCGTACGACGGGTAGTCGGCCTCGTACGGGACGACGTCCGCCGCCGCGGCACCGGCCTTGTTCCCGGCCTTCTCCTTGGCCGAACCGTCGGCGGAACAGCCGACGAGGACGACGGCGGCGAGCAGCGCCGAACTGGCTACGAGGACGTTCCTGACCGCGGTCATGAGTAGATCCTCTTCACCTCGGAGACGTCGTACGGCTGTGGCTTCTGCACGGTCGTGCGGTTGCGGCTGTGCTTCATGAGCGACGCCCTCGACGTGTTCGGGTTGTCGTCGAGGCTGAGCCCGTGCCCGAGTTCGTGCGTGGCCGTGCTGCGGCACCACTCGGTCATGTGGGAGCCGGAGTCGCGATCCAGGGTGCGTGCGTTGACCTTGATTTTGAAGACGCGGTTGATGTGGCGGAAGCCGGACGGTGAGTAAAGCCCGTACCAACTCTGGGAATAGCGTCCCGCCGTGAATTCGGCCTTGGCGCTGGACGTCCGTCCGATGCTCGCTCCGGCGCCCGCGTTGTTCCAGTTCTTCCGGCCCGTGTCGAGGAATCCGACCCAGGTGTCATTGATGCCGACCGCCTTGACGTTCCAGCTGCGCGACGGCATGCCGCCGTCGTAGTAGTCGGCATGGGCGACCGTCGCTCCGCCGATGGCGATCGCCGTGGTCAGGGCGGTGCCGGTGGCCAGTCTGGCTGCGGTTCGGGCGTATTTGATTGTCAAAGAGACTTCCCCGTGTCTGTGTTCGCGGGCGGCAGCGCCCCGCGCATGGTCGTGTGTTCGCGGCCGGAGCATGGGTGATCAGTCCATGTCCCCCGGAAACGGAGACCGTGGGAGAAGTGGCGGATGCGGATTCCGGTTCTGCATCAAAGAAGGGCCGAGCTTCCCCCGTGTCTCGGCAGGCCACGTAAACGGATCGTATGTGCGAATTAAAGGGTGGTCAATGGGATGGGTGGGCCCAATGGGCAATTGTGGTAAGGGAGTTGACAGGGCGGTTGCTCGAGTTCGCGATACGCCCTGGATGCGCGGCACTTCGTGGTCGGTGCACCGAGGGGGGCCTCGGCCGGGCGCCAGATCGCGCCAAAATTGCTGACAATTTTGTGGGCGATTACTTCGGTTTGGAGGCCGCCGCAGCAGGGTGACCGTGTGGCTGGTCAGGGCGGTGGCCGGTTCCGGTGCCGTCACTGGAGACACAAAGGAGGGCTTAAGGAACGGCTGTTGTCCTGGGGGCTCGTTGTTCGAACGAGCCGCGAAGACAGGAGACGGTAGTGAAGTCAGTGAAGCGCAGGACAGTGGTCATGGGGCTCACCGTGGGTACCGCGGTGCCAGCGGTCGGGTTCGCCTCCGGCGCGCGGGCGGCGAGCCGAACGTCCGCGGCGTCGTCCGCCGCGTCCACGGACTCCTCCCTGGTCTTCGACCCGGACAGCTACACGGAGTTGACCACCAGCATCACGGACACCACCGGCACCGCCCACGAGGTCGTCTACCACTTCTACAAAGTGGCCTCGTACGTGGCCGACCCGGTGGACGCCACCTATCAGTCCCTCAACGTCAGCGTGCCGGTGAAGATCGACGGAAGCGTCGTGGACGCGTCCGGTGCCCCCATCCTCTTCGCCAACCAGATCGGCGGCTACATGCCCTCGTCCGTCGCGAACGCCACGGGCGTCGGCGCGGGCGGCGGGATGGGCCCCGGCGGCCCGGGCGGGCCCGCTCCCGCTGCCGACTCCGTCGCGAGCCGCCAGCAGCTGGCGCTCGCCGCCGGGTACGTCGTCGTGGAGCCGGGCGCGCGCGGGCGGTCACTGGTCGACTCCAGCGGTACGTACTACGGCACCGCGCCCGCCGCCATCGTCGACCTCAAGGCCGCGGTGCGGTACGTGAAGTTCAACAGGGGGCGTATCCCGGGCAACGTGAACCGGATCGTCTCCGCCGGAGTCAGCGCCGGCGGCGCGCTGTCCTCGCTGCTCGGCGCGTCCGGCGACAGTCCGGCCTACGACTCCTACCTGGAGGAGCTGGGTGCGGCCGACGCGAGCGACGCCATCTTCGCCACCGGTGCCTGGTGCCCGATCACCGACCTCGAACACGCCGACATGGCGTACGAGTGGAACTGGGGCGCCAACCTGCTCAGCAGCGGCTCGGTCGTCGACCAGACCGTCTCCAAGGCGCTGGCCGGCGCGTACGGCGACTATCTCGCCTCCCTGAGGCTGACGGCGAAGGGCTTCGGCACCCTCACGGCGCGCAACCTCGACGAGTACCTGGTCAAGACCCACCTGGAGCCGTCGGCCACCCAGTACCTCGCGGCGCTGTCGGACGCGGACCGCTCGGCCTACCTGGCCGCGAACTCGTTCATCACGTGGTCCGGCGGCAGGGCGACCTTCTCCTGGGCCGACTTCCTCACCCACGTGGGCGCCCGCAAGAAGGACACCCCGGCGTTCGACGCCTTCGACCTGTCCGCCGGTGAGAACAACGAGTTCGGTACGGGGACCACCGCCAACCGGCACTTCACCCTCTACAGCCTGCGCCACGAAGAGGGTGCCAGTGCGCGTCTCGACAGTGACATCCCCGCGAAGCTCCACCTGATGAACCCGATGCACCACCTCGTGGACAAGGTCAACGGGAACCGGTCGAAGCACTGGTGGATCCGCCTCGGAACCAAGGACAGCGACACCGCGCTCACCGTCGCGAGCAACCTCGCCGCCCGCCTGAAGAACCTCGGCGACGACGTCGACACCTCGTACTACTGGGACGCCGGCCACGGCGCGGACAACGACCCGGGCGACTTCATCAAGTGGATCGCCACGGTGTCGGGCTACAGGTCCTAGCCTGGAGGTATGGGCGGTGGCCTTGTCTCGCTGTTCCTGGCCGGCGATGTGATGCTCGGCCGGGGAGTCGACCAGATCCTTCCGCACCCCGGCGATCCGAAACTGCGGGAGTCGTACGTCAAGGATGCCCGCGCCTATGTGGAGCTGGCCGAGGCGGCGAACGGCGTGATTCCCCGGCCGGCCGGCTTCTCCTGGCCCTGGGGCGACGCGCTGGACGTGCTCGCCGCGGCGGCGCCCGACGCCCGGATCCTCAACCTGGAGACCGCCGTCACGCGCAACGACGAGGCGGCGCCCGGCAAAGAGATCCACTACCGGATGCACCCGGCCAATCTGCCCGCCCTGGCCGCCGCCCGTCCGCACGTCTGTGCCCTGGCCAACAACCATGTGCTGGACTACGGCCGCAGCGGGCTGGAGGAGACCCTCGACGCCCTGGCGGACGCGGGTCTTCGCGCGCCGGGAGCGGGGCGGGACGCCGACGAGGCCCGGCGTCCCGCGACCGTCCCCGTCACAGGCGGCCGGCGCGTCCTGGTCTTCTCCGTGGGGATGGCCTCCAGCGGAATACCCCGCGGCTGGGCCGCCACGGCTCGGCGCGGCGGGGTCGACTTCGTCGCCGAGCCGTCGGACGCCGCCGCGGCCGGAATCGCGACCCGGCTGCGTCCGGCCAAGCGCCCGGGCGACATCGTGGTCGTCTCGGTCCACTGGGGATCCAACTGGGGCTACCTCGTCCCGCGTGACCAGGTCCGCTTTCGGCCATGCGCTCGTCGACGGTGGCGCGGACGTCGTGCACGGGCACTCCTCGCACCATCCGCGGCCGTTGGAGTCGTACCGGGGAAAGCTCATCACCCACGGCTGCGGCGATCTGATCAACGACTACGAGGGCATCGGCGGCTACGAGGAGTACCGGGACGATCTCCGGTTGCTGTACTTCGTCACCGTGGACCCGGACGACGGCAGGTTCCACGACGTGCGCATCGTCCCGATGCGGTCCCGGCGGATGCGGCTGGAGCGCGCGACGATGGAGGACTCGCGGTGGACGCGGGACGTTCTGAGCCGGATCAGCCGGGCCTACGGCTCACGCGTCGAACTCAATCCGGACGGCACCCTCACCGTCCGGCCGGCTCCGGACCGTTCGGACCGGACTTCACTCGGGATTCGAGGACCTCACCTCACCCCGGGAGGCGACCATGATTTTCGCTGACAGAACCGACGCGGGCCGGCGGCTCGCCGCCCGACTGCACCACCTCAAGGGCCAGGACCTCGTGGTCGTGGGACTTCCCCGCGGCGGCGTCCCGGTCGCCGCGCAGGTCGCCGAGGCCCTCGGCGCCCCGCTCGACGTCTGCCTCGTGCGCAAGCTGGGGGTGCCCTTCCAGCCGGAGCTGGCCATGGGCGCCATCGGCGAGGAAGGCGTCCGCGTCATCAATGAAGAGGTGCTGCGTGCGACGGGGGTGACGGACCGTGCTCTGGCGGCGGTGGAGGAACACGAGCGCGGTGTCCTGAAGCAGCGGGCCCGCCACTACCGGGGCGAGCGGGCGCCCGCCCGGTACGAGGGACGGACGGTCCTGGTGGTGGACGACGGGCTGGCGACCGGCTCCACGGCCCTCGCGGCCTGCCGGATCGCGCGCGCCCGCGGCGCGTCACGGATCGTGCTGGCGGTTCCCGTGGCGCCGCACGACTGGTCGGCCCGCCTCGGAGGCGCGGCGGACGAAGGAGTCTGTCTGCACACCCCCCGGCTCTTCTATGCGATCGGTCAGTTCTACGCCGACTTCGGGCAGACGAGCGACAAGGAGGTCATCGCCTGCCTGGAGCGGAGCCGCGCGGCGCACGCCGCGTCCGACGCATCGCCGGCTGAGGGCAGCGCCTCCCCGGAGCACGCTCCCCCTCCCTATGACAGGGAGGTCCGGATACCGGCCACAGGCGCCGCGCTCGACGGGCGGCTGACGGTACCCCGCGGCGCCCCCGGGATCGTCCTCTTCGCCCACGGCAGCGGCAGCAGCAGGAAGAGCCCACGCAACCGCTTCGTCGCCACCGGGCTGAACCGCGCCGGTCTCGGCACCCTTCTGTTCGATCTGCTCACCGAGGCCGAGGCGGTGAACCGGGACAACGTGTTCGACACGGCCCTGCTCGCCCGCCGTCTGATCCAGGCGACCGAATGGCTGCGTGAGCAGCCCGGCACCCAGGACATGGAGTTCGGCTACTTCGGTGCCAGCACAGGCGCCGCCGCCGCGCTGTGGGCCGCGGCGGAGCCCACGGCGGACGTCGCGGCAGTCGTCTCCCGCGGGGGCAGGCCGGACCTGGCCGGCGCCAGGCTGCCGGAGGTGAAGGCTCCGACGCTGCTCATCGTCGGGGGCCGGGACCACGTCGTACTGGACCTCAACCGGCAGGCCGCGGCGCGCCTGAGCTGCGAGCATCAGCTGGCCGTCGTCCCCGGCGCCACCCATCTCTTCGAGGAACCCGGCACCCTGGATTCGGCCGCCGAGCTGGCCACGGACTGGTTCAGCAGGCATCTCGCCTCCGCCGTCCCGAGCGCGGGAGCCCACAGGCGACCCGGGCGTTGATGATCGCGTTGATCATCAACGCGATGGCCAACGCACCTGGACCGGCTACAGATTGCCCATCGGCTCGATGTCCACCTTCACCGGTGTGCCCCAGATGCGCAGCACCTCGTAGTCCGTGAACTCGTGGACCAGGCGGTAGGCCATGCCGGGGCGCGGGGTGCGGCGCTCCGCGGCGAGATACCGCTCCGCCTCGACGCGGTCGCGGCGCGGGGTGCCGCACAGCTGCCACGCCTGGCCCGTCCACACCTCCGGCAGCCAGCGCTGCTGGGGCTGGGGGCGGTCGGCCCGCACGCCGTACCGGGACATCGTGCGCTCGGGTGCCTCGTCGGCGCCGCTGGGGCGGCCCTGCGGGAAGGCGTCGTTGACCTCGGTGCGGCGGGCGGTGCGCCGCCGCGTCTCGCAGAGCAGACAGAGGTCGACGGCGCCCTCGTCCACCGGGCCATTGGGGTGCTCGGCGCAGCGCGTCGTGGGCACCGCCGTCGTCACCGTCTCCTCCAGCAGGTCCAGCGCCCGCTTCAGGTCGGCCTTCACCTCGTGCAGCTTCGCGTCGGGCGTGTCGGCGTTCAGCGCGTCGCCGTGCTCGCCGAGCACGCGCAGGGCGCGGCCGAGGGCGGTCAGCTGTGCGTGGTTCACGGTGGTGGATTCCCTCCCGGGTCGGTGTCCTGCCCCTCCTTCGAAGAATCGCACACGCCACTGACAGCGCCTCCGCCCCCGACGGCCCCCACACCTCCGACCGTCCTCCCGAGGCCGAAGAAGTACGTCGCCGCGAACCCCACCGCGTACCCGGTGAGCAGCCCGCCCGCGTAGATCGCCGCCGTCAGGGCCAGTCCGCCCGTGCCCTTGAGCAGGGGGAACAGCGCCCAGCCCGAGGGGCCGATCGCCGTGGAGCCGATCTTGTCGCCGAGCATCGAGAAGAAGCCGACGAACGCGCCGCCCGCCGCCCCGCCCGCGCAGGCGGTGACGAAGGGGCGGCCGAGGGGGAGCGAGACGCCGTAGATCAGGGGTTCGCCGACGCCCAGGAGGCCCGCGGGCAGCGCCGACCTGATCGTCGTACGGAGGGACTGGTCGTGGTGGAGGCGGACGTAGACCGCGAGTGCCGCGCCGACCTGCCCGGCGCCCGCCATCGCCAGGACGGGGAGCAGGACCGTGTAGCCCTGCTGCTGGATGAGGGTGGTGTGGAGCGGGATCAGGGCCTGGTGCAGGCCCAGCATCACCAGGGGGAGGAACAGGCCGCCCAGGACCAGGCCCGCGAAGACGCCCGTGTGGTCGAGGAGCCAGTTCGCGCCGGTCCCGATGGCCGTCGACAGCTCGCCCGCCGTGTACATCAGGGCGTAGAGCGTCACCAGGCCGGTGATCAGGACGGTGAGGGTGGGGGTGACGAGGACGTCGAGGGCTTCGGGGACCCAGCGGCGGCACCACTTCTCCACGTACGTTCCCAGGAGCGCGGCGGCCAGTGCGCCGAGTACCCCGCCCTGGCCCGGTGCCAGGGTCATGCCGAAGGCCGTCACCTTCGCGACCCCCGCGTACACGACGATCGCCGCCACCGCCCCGCCCAGGACCGGGGTGCCGCCGAACTCCTTCGCCGTGTTGTGGCCGACGAAGACCGCGATCAGGGCCATGAAGCCGGAGGCGATCGCGGCGAGGGCGGGGGTGAGGGAGGGGAGCCACCCCAGATTGACCAGCAGGCCGCCCAGGCCCGCGATGACTCCGCAGCCGATCAGGGCGGGGATCAGGGGGACGAAGATGTTCGCGATCCGGCGGAGGAGGAGTTTGAGAGGGGTGGCGTTGCGCTGTTGCCGGGCCGCCTTCCACTGGGCGCCGCGTGCGGCCAGCACGTCGGCCGTGCTGGTGACGAGCGCCTCGAACTCGGGGGTCACCCGCGCGACCGTGCCCGGTCCCAGGACGATCTGGTAGCTGTCGTCGTCCGCGACCACGCCGAGTACGGCGGGCAGGGACCTGAGAGCGTCCTCGCGTACGAGCGTCCGGTCCCGCAGGCCCAGGCGCAGGCGGGTCATGCAGTGGGCGACGGAGGTGATGTTCGCGGCGCCGCCGACCAGGGGGAGGATCGCGGCGGCCGTGGCGGCATGAGGGGTGAGGTCGTTCGTTGTGCGCACTCCACGAGGGTGCTCGTCAGCCCGTCGATGCCGCGAGCGCCGCGCGCAGATGGCCGTCGCTCTCCTCCAGAAGGCGGGCCGCGGTGGGCCCGTCCACGCCGCCGAGGATGGTGAGGATGGCGTTCTTCACCTCGCCGTCGGTGGCCGTGAGGGCCTGTTCGATCTCCTCGTCCGAGGCGCCGGTCGCGAGGGCGACGATACGGCGGGAGCGGGCCCGCAGCTTCTCGTTCGAGGCGCGGACGTCGACCATCAGGTTCCCGTACGTCTTGCCGAGACGGATCATCGTGATCGTCGAGAGCATGTTCAGGACGAGTTTCTGTGCCGTGCCCGCCTTGAGACGGGTGGAGCCGGTCAGCAGCTCGGGCCCGACGACGATCTCGATGCCGTGTTCGGACGCGGCGGCCAGCGCGCTGCGCGCGTTGCAGGACAGGCCGATCGTCAACGCGCCGCGCGCGCGGGCGTGTTCGACCGCGCCGACGGCGTACGGGGTGCGGCCGGAGGCGGAGACGCCGACCACCGTGTCGTCGGGGGTCAGGGAGAGCTCCTTCAGGTCCGCCTCGGCCAGCTCCTTGGAGTCCTCGGCGCCCTCGACCGAGGTGACCATGGCGCTCGGGCCGCCCGCGATCAGGCCCACGACCTCGGACGGGTCGGTGTTGAAGGTGGGCGGGCACTCGGAGGCGTCCAGCACCCCGAGGCGGCCCGCGGTGCCCGCGCCCGCGTAGATCAGCCGGCCGCCGCGGGACATGCGCTCGGCGACGGCGTCGATCGCGGCGGCGATACGGGGCAGCTGGGTCGCGACGGACGTCGGCACGGTCGCGTCCTCGGCGTTCATGATCTTCGCGATCTCCAGCGTCGACAGCCGGTCGATCTCGGACAGCTCGGGACGGAACGCCTCAGTGGTCAACGTCTCCAACTCGGCCCGCAGGGAGTGGTAGTTGGAGGAGGCGTCGGCGGTGGAAAAGGTCATGACGAACGGCTCTTTCCAGTGCTGGGTGGTGAAGGCGCGCCCCTTAGGGGCGCGGGGAACTGCGCGACCAGCCACAACGGGCCCGCAGCGTTACGACTACATCCAGTCTCGGTCACTGCATCCAGCCACGGCTTCCCGCGGAGCGTCAGCGCATACGGCCGCGAGGGCTGTGGCGGTGCGCCAGCGCCTCGTACGACGCGGACAACGCCGGCGCCGCCGTCTCGTACGTCCGCTGGGCGACCCCCACGAACAGACAGTCCACCACCAGCAACTGGCTGGTGCGCGACGACATCGCCGCGGGACGCAGCTCGCTCTCGCGGGCCGTGGACGTGGTGAGTATGTGGTCGGCGTACTGCGTGACGGGCCCGTCCGGGCGGCCGGTGATCGCGACCGTCGTCGCCCCGCGTTCGAAGGCGACCCGCAGCGGCTCGATGATGTCGCCCGTCGAGCCGGAGTGGGTGATCGCTATCGCCACGTCCTTGGCCCGCAGCTGCACCGCGTTGGTGACGGCGAGGTGCGGATCGCTGTGCGGGTGGGCTATGAGTCCGATGCGCAGCAGCTTCTGGGCCAGGTCCTGGGCGACGAGCCCGGAGGCGCCGACGCCGTAGATGTCGATCCGGCGGGCGGCGGCGAGCGCGGTGACGGCCGCGCCGAGCTGGACCGTGTCGAGCCCCGCCGCGGTGTCGGCGAGGGTCTGCTGCTCGTCGTAGGCGAGTTTCGCGACGACGTCCGCGATGGGGTCGTCGACCGCGATGTCCGCGGTGACGGCGGGGGCGCGGCCCGACTGCTGCTGGGCGGCGAGGCCGGCGAGCGCGAGGCGCAGGTCGCGGTAGCCGGGGTAGCCCAGCAGGCGGGCGGTGCGCACGACCGTGGCCTCGCTGGTGCCGGTGAGCTCGGCGAGGCCGGTGACCGTGAGGGCCGCGCAGCCGGCCGGGTCGCCGGCGACGGCCTCGGCGACCCGTTGCATGGAGCGGGTCATCGACGGGGCGAGCGTCCGCACCTTGGCCGCGAGGGCGGCGGGAGCGGGCGGAGCCTCACCGGCGAAAATTTCCTTCACGTCTTGGGTCACTTGTGAAAGATATTTTCTGCTGGGGTATGCGGTCAAGGGTGCGCACAATGGGTGCATGGACCCCATCAGCCGTCCCGTCAGCCCCTTGGAGCAGGCGTTGCACGCGGCCCGCGCCCTCGTTCTCGCCGATCTCGTCGCGGGCGAGGTCGCCGAGGCGGATGTCGTCTCGCTCGTCGAGGACTCGGTGGTGCAGCGCCGATGGTGGGTCGAACAGTGGCCGGAGGGCGTCGGCTATGTGGCCGGGCTCGTCGCCCAGGACGTCCAGGACGCGTTGCTGGAGCGGTACGGACGGTGGCCGCTGTGTCCGGTCTGCGGCTCGGGCGACCCGCACGCCCTCGACGTCGAGCCGGAGCTCGGGCCCGACCCGCACTGGGTCTGCCACAAGGCGGGCGTGAAGGTCGCGTCCGTGGGGTGCCTGGGGTCGGCGACCGGCGAGATGCCGTCCTCGTGACCGTCTACATCGACCCGCCCACCTGGCCGGGCCACGGGCGGCTCTGGTCCCACCTGGTCAGCGACGTCTCGTACGACGAACTACACCTGTTCGCAGCGGACTTGGGCATACCTCCGCGCGCCTTCGAGCGCGATCACTACGACCTTCCCTCCCACCGGTACGCGGACGCCGTGCGCGCCGGGGCGGTGGAGGTCAGCAGCCGCGAGGTGGTGCGGCTGCTGTACGGGGCGGGGCTGCGCCGGCGCAAGTACGCCGGCCGATAGGAGGACCGGTCGGCCCACCCCGGTGGGCGGAGGTCAGTCCGTACGGGCGTACACCCGCAGCGACGGATCCAGCGCGCGCAACTCGTACGCGTACTCCTCCGCGTCCTCGCTCACCCGAGTGAACCCGGCGCGCGCGATGACCCGCTGGGAGGGAGCGTTGGTCCGCTCTATGGCCGCGAAGAGGATGTCGAGCTCGTCGCGGGCGAGGGCCCAGGCGGAGAGGGTGCGCAGGGCCTCGGTCGCATAGCCGTGGCCGCGCGCGTTCTCGGCGAGGTCGTAGCCGACTTCCGCGCGGCCGTCCTCGTCGGGGGCGCCGTGGAAGCCCATCGCGCCGACCGCCCGGCCGTCCTCGCTCCGTACGAGCACGAACATGCCCCACTCCGGGCGGTGCATCCCGCTCTCGTAGGCCTTCATGACCATCCCGGCGGCGTCCCGCGTGCCGTCGAAGGGGCCGCCCTCGATCCACTCGAAGCCGCCGGTGCCACCGGCGCGCAGATCGGCGGCGGCCGCCGGGGTGACTCCTTGGAGCGCGAGCCGTTCGGCCTCGATCACCAGGTTGTTGCTCCAGCGCCACTCGGTGAGCGGGGCGCGGCCGGGCAGCTCGCCACGGCCGGTCGCCCACAGGAGCGTGAGCCATGGGTCGGACCTCGGCCTGACGTGCGGAAAGATCCGGGAGAGTACGTCCGCGCAGAGCTCGGCCGACGGCTCGTAGGCGATCCCGAGACCCTGCGCGATGTCATGCGTGTGCAGCAGCACCTCGGTGACACCCATCGCGGCGAAGCCCTCGCGGTTCGCGCTGCGGAACGGATACGGGTGGAAGGCGCGCACCTCGCGCGGCGCCGTGCGCACGGCGGCGGCGAGCAGGGCGCCGGTCGTCTCGATCACGTCGACGACGCCCGCGTTGTCGGTGCCGTCGTCCAGGACGATCCCGAAAGGCACGTACGCCGTGGTGGCCCGCCCCGCCAACTGCCCCGCGTACGCGAGGAGATCGTCCGCGATGTGCTCGGCGGTCTTTCGGCAACTCCACTCGAGGCGGCCCGCCCCGACCGTGTCCCAGTCCCGCCCGGCCACCGCCCGCAACAGCGCGACGGCGCCCGCGACGGCTTCCTCCACCTGGTCCCCACCCATGGATCGCATGCGGCTGAGGATAGGCGCGGTCAGACGTCGTTACGTACTCGATTGTTGGTCCTGTCGGCCTTTTCGGCCCTCTTGTTCATGGACACCACCACACGGGAGGCCCGGGTACGGCGCTGGAGGCGCAGCGAGACCGCGGCCACCCCCATGCCCGTCACCGTCATGGCCGCGCCCGCCCAGGCCGTCGCCGCGTAGCCGAGACCCGCGTCGATGACCGTGCCGCCGACCCAGGGGCCGCCGGTGTTGCCGAGGTTGAAGGCGGCCGTGGTGGTGGCACCGGCCAGGGTGGGGGCGGCCCCGGCGACGTTGAAGAGCCGGGCATTGAGTGCCGGGGCGGTGAAGAAGCAGGTGACGCCGAGGAGGAAGGAAAGAGCCACGGCCGCGATCGCGTACTGCCCGAGGAGCGCGAGCGCCACGAGGACGGTGGTCGAGGCCGCGGTACCGGAGAGGAGCACCCCGAAGAGGTGCGCGTCGGCGACCCGCCCGCCGATCGTCGTACCGATCAGCGCCCCGACCCCGAAGAGCGCGAGCACGCTCGGCACCCAGCCGTCGTCGAGCCCTGCGACATCCGTGAGCAGCGGCGAGAGATAGCTGAACGTGCAGAAGACCCCGCCCGCGGCGAGCATCACGACAGCGACGGTGAGCCGGACCTGCGGGTCACGGTAGATGGTGACTTCCCGCCTGAGCTGCGGCTTCTCGTCGGGGAGCGGGATGCGCGGGATGAGGGTGACGACCCCGACCAGGGCGATCGCGGAGGCCGCGCCGACGGCCCAGAACGCGGACCGCCAGCCGAGATGCTCGCCGAGGAAGGCACCGGCCGGGACCCCGAGCACGTTCGCGATCGACAGCCCGCCGATCATCACCGCGAGCGCGCGGGCCCGGGACGTCACCGGGACCATCGCGATCGCCACCGCCGCGCCCACCGCCCAGAAGCCCGCACAGGCGAGGGCGCTGACGATCCTGGAGGCGAAGAGCACGGCGTACGTCGGCGCGAGCGCGCCGGCGATCTGGCCGAACCCGAAGACGGCGATGAGCGAGACGAGGGTGGTACGGCGGGGGAGGCGGAGGGTGGCCACGGCGAGCAGCGGCGCCCCGACGACCATGCCTATGGCGAACGCCGATATGAGCAGACCCGCCTGCGGAATCGTGACACCCATGTCGTCGGCGATGGGCGGCAGGAGCCCCGAGAGCATGAACTCGCTGGTCCCGAGGGCGAAGACGGAGAGGGCGAGGATGTAGACGGCGAGGGGCATGCGGGGGCCGGACGGCGGACTGGGGCGGGTCACTTGGCTGCCTTCCGGGGTGGGTTGGGTGAGTCCGGGGTGGCTTCGGTGAGGTGGGCGAGCTCGCGCCGGATGTTCTCCCGGGCCCGCTCCTCCCACTCCTGTGTTCCGTACGGCGTTCTGAACAGCCTCGGCAGGTCGAGGAGTTGACGCAGTACGGCCGCCCGGCCCGCCCGGAACGCCTCGTCCGGGACGAAGGCGTACTCCTCGCGGACGGCGGCGGTGTAGGCGGCGTAGGTGTCCGGGGGCGAGGCGAGGATCGCCAGGTCGGCGTCGCAGAGGGCCTGGCCGTTGCGGTCGTCGTCGCTCGGGGCGTGGGTGACGGTGAGCCGGACAAGACGCCCGACCTCGGCCGTCTTCTCCTCCCTTACCCCGGCCTCGGGGAGGGCGCGTTCGGCGAGGCGGGCGGAGCGTTCCTCGTTCTCGGAGCGGTCGGGGAGGTAGACGGCGTCGTGGAACCAGGCGGCGAGGCGGACGAGGGCGGGGTCGTCCGCGTACTCCTCCAGTACGTCGATGTGGTCGAGGACCGCGGTGAGGTGCGCGACGGTGTGGTAGCGGCGCTGTGGCTCCTGCCAGCGGGTGAGGAGGTTGTCCGCGTATGGGGCCGGGTCGGGGCCGCCGGGGGAGCGGGCGCCGTCGAGGGCATGGGACCAGCGGGTGCGCAGCGCGTCGAGGTCGGGCATGCGTCGATTCTCCCGCTTGCGTTCCTTGGGTCCTAGCGCGGAGGGCAGCCCTCCCTCGCCCCCGCCGCCCCTACCCGTCCCATCCCCGGGGGCTCCGCCCCCGGACCCCCTTATCGGCCTGAACGGCCTCGTCCTCGAACGCCGGACGGGCTGGAGGATGCGGACCCGGGGCTTTCAGGGGCGCGGGGAACTGCGCGCCCAGCCCCCACCGTCCGCAGCCAAAGCACACCCCCCCCGGGCGGGACATCGGGGCGGAGCCCCGTCCTGGGGGCGCGGGGAACTGCGCGATCAGCCCTCGCCCGCCCGCAGGCGAACGAATCCGGGTGGACGGGGATTCGGGGCGGAGCCCCGATGGTGTGCCCCGGTAAAGGGCGAGGCCTTCTCGCGGTGGTCGGTGGGCGCGGCGTACGCTGGGATTGGACTAGACCTGTAGCCGCCCCAGAGGAAGAGGCCCCATGAGCGAGCGCAAGCGTGCAGTTCTGGAGGTGATCGCCCTCGGCGTGGAGGACGCGGTCGCCGCCCAGGCCGGAGGCGCCGACCGGCTGGAGTTGGTCACCGACATGGCCGCCGACGGGCTCACCCCGGCGGTGGAGACCTTCGTCGGGATCCGCGCCGCCGTCGACATCTCGCTGCGCGTGATGCTGAGGCGGGCGGACGGCTTCGCGGCGGGCGGCGCCGAGGGCGTCGACGCGCTCGTACGTCTCGCGGGGGAGATGCGGGCCGCCGGAGCGGACGAGTTCGTGCTCGGGTTCCTCGACGAGCACGGCGGCCCCGACCTGTCCGCCGTGGAGCGGATCGTCGCCGAACTGGACGGCTGCCCCTGGACGTTCCACCGTGCGATCGACCGCGCCGCCGACCGCGACTCCCTGCGCAAGCAGCTCGCGGACCTGCCGGGCCTGGACGCGTACCTCACGGCGGGTTCCCCGGACGGCGTGGACGACGGGTTCCCGACCCTCCTCGCCGAGGCCACCCGCCGCACCGAACCCGGTTACGAGCCCCGGATCATGGTGGGCGGCGGGCTGCGTCTCGATCACGTTCCTCGGCTGAGGGTCGCGGGGATCGACGCCTTCCACATCGGCGGGGCGGCTCGGCCCGGCGGGTGGAGCGGCCCGGTGACGGTGGCGGCCGTGCGGGAGTGGCGGCAGGCCCTGGACGCGTAGCGGCCCGCGGCGGCATGAACAACCCGGCCGCATGCGTGCGGCGCCGCCGTCGAAGGGCCCGCCCGGCTGGGCCAGGTCCTACCCCAGTTGCTGCGGCAGTGGAGCCGCGTGGGTGACGGTCAGGCCCGAGACCGCTCGGGTCAGGGCCACGTACAGGCGGCGCAGGCCGGTCCGCTCGTCCGGTTCGCCGTCGACCACGGCCTGCGGCTCGTCCAGGACCACGTAGTCGTACTCCAGGCCCTTGGCGAGGGAGGCGGGGACGAGGGTGAGTCGGGTCTGTGCCGTCGTCTCCTCGCCGGGGCCCAGGTAGGTCAGGCCCGCCCCCGTCAGCGCCTCGGTCAGCGCCGGGATCCGGGCGTCGGCGGCGATGAGGCCGATCGAGCCCTCGTTGCGCAGCAGCTCCTCGCAGGCGCCGATGACCTGCTCGTCGGCGGTCGTCGGGCGCACCTCGAAGAAACCGGGGTTCTCACGGACCGACGCCACCGGGGTCAGGCCCGGCGCGATGTGCGGCAGCAGTCGGGAGGCGTAGGTGATGACGTCGGTGGGGACGCGGAAACCGGCGGTCAGCTCCTCGATCACCGCTTCCCCCTTGCCGAGGTGGGCGAGCGCCTCGTCCCAACTCCGCGTCGCCCAGGGGGTCGTGCCCTGGGCGAGATCACCGAGCACGGTCGCCGAACCCGTCGTGCAGCGCCGCCCCACCGCCCGGTACTGCATCGGCGACAGATCCTGCGCCTCGTCGAGCACGACATGTCCGAGGGAGTGGGTGCGCTGGACGAGATCGGTGGCCTCGTCGATCAGCACGGCGTCGGCGGGCGACCACTTGGCCGACTTCACCGACCGCACCGGCTTCGGCCAGAGGATCTCCTTCTGCTCGTCCTCGTCGAGGAGCCCCTCCGCGTGGACGGCGAGGAAGTCGGCGTCGGTGAGCAGCCGCAGCACCAGTTTGGCGGGGTCGACCGGCGGCCAGATCGCCTTGACGGCCGCCTTCACCGAGGTGTTGCGGGCCACGGCGTCCTGCACTCGGTCGTCCGGTGCCTCGCCCGAGCGCTCCATCTGGACCAGCACGGCGTGCGCGATCCGCTGCGGAAGGGCCTCGCGGGCGGCGCCGTAGCGGATGTCGCGGTCCAGCAACTCCACGACGATCGCCTCGAGTTCGTACGCCGGGACGCGCCAGCGCCGCGAGCCGCGCACGACCACGACGCCCTCGGTCGGGAGCGTCACATGCGAGCGGACGGCCCGGCGCAGCACCTCGGCCATCCGGGCGTCGCCCTTGACGACGGCGGCGGTCGCGTCGTCCGTCCCGCGTACCTCCACATGTGCGACGAGGTCGTCGACCGTCGCCTGCTTGACCTCGAGCTCGCCCAGCGCGGGCAGCACCTGCTCGATGTAGTGCAGGAAGGACTTGTTCGGCCCGATGACCAGGGTGCCGGTGCGGGCCAGCCGCTCCCGGTGGGCGTAGAGGAGGTAGGCGACGCGGTGCAGGCCGACGGCCGTCTTTCCGGTGCCGGGGCCGCCCTGCACGCAGACGGAGCCCGTAAGACCCGACCGTACGATCTCGTCCTGCTCCGGTTGGATGGTCGCCACGATGTCCCGCATCGGGCCGACGCGCGGGCGCTCGATCTCCTGCTGGAGCAGCTTGCTGGTCGCCGCGGCCTCGGAGGGGTCGGACAGGTGCTCGTCCTCGTACGCCGTGAGGTCGCCGCCGGTGTACCCGAAGCGGCGGCGCAGCCCGACGTCCATCGGGTCCTTCTTCGAGGCCCGGTAGAACGGCTGCGACACCGGAGCACGCCAGTCGATGACCATCGGGTCGCCATCGGCGTCGTGCACATGCCGGCGCCCGATGTAGAAACGCTCGCCCTCCGCGCCCTCCGCCTTGTCGGCGCCGGGTGCGTGCAGATAGTCGAGGCGGCCGAAGAACAGCGGGGTGTGGCTGAGGTCGGCGAGGGCCTTGATCCGCTCGTCGATCTGGTGCTGGAGCACCGCGGCGTTCACCCAGTTCGCGGTGACGTCTCTGATGTCGAGGTTCTCCACGTCCTCGCGCATCGCGCGCAGTGCCGCGCGGGACTCGCCGAGGTGGGCGCGCTCGCGGGAGAGGGGGTCCTGGGCGGGTGGAGTGGACAACGTGGTGCCTCCGGAAGACCTGCTGCGTGTGAGTGGGTACGGCGGTCGAGCCGTTGGATGCCGTCCGGTTTCCGTCCGGGCGGCGGCACTCCGTCGAGGGAGGCGGGCAAGAGCGGAGATTCTAGGTCAGGGGAGGAGGTCCGGGCCAACCCTTTTCCGCGGCGTCGTTCGCCGCGTCGTTCGCTGCGTCATGCGCGGCATCAGGGATGCGACCCCCATATCCCTAGGGGTCGCCGTCCGTCGTGAGGCGTACACGCAGAGGCCCCCAGGTGTACGAGGGGCCGCCGAGGTTCGGTCCATAGGCCGACGCCATAAGGGGTCGCGGATTCCATGATGGATACATGAGCGCAGCAACCTTCACCCCAGGCCCTTCCCGGCGCGGTCCCGCCGCTCGCGGCGCGACCGCCTTCTCCGTCGGCCACCACCGCCACCGTGTCGGCGACGCCCTGCGCGCCGTCAAGGTCTACGTGGGCGCGGCGTTCGGCGTGGTGCTCCTCGGCGAGTACGAGGAGGAGGCGGGCGTACGACGCCGGTGAGCCGTTCGCCGGGTTGAACTGTCCCGCACTAGGGTCACTGAGTGCTTCAGCGGAACGTGACCGATCGCTCACTCAACGAAGTTCTCCCGTTCTCCGTCCCCCGTCTCTCCGTCCTCCGTTTCTCCGGCTCCCGCTTCCCCACGTCGCTTCTTCCCTTCCTTCTGCTTGCCACTTCCCTCGCCGCGTTCGCCGCGCTGTGTCTCCTCCGGCGCACCCCCATGGCCGACGCGCTCGTCTACCGGGCCGAGGGTGCGGCCGTCGTCCACGGCACGGATCTCTACGGGTTCACCGTCACCGAGTGGCAGCTGCCCGCCACGTACCCGCCCTTCGCGGCGGTCCTCTTCGTCCCGCTGGCCTGGCTCCCGCCGACCGTCCTCAAGGCGGCCTTCGTCGCCGGGAACGTGGCCCTGCTGGCCGTGCTGGTCCGGCTCTCCTGCCGTCTCGCGGGCCTGCCGACACGGCTGCCCGCGCTCTGCGCCGCCACCGCGCTCGCCCTGTGGCTCGAACCCGTCTTCCAGACCGTGCTCTTCGGCCAGATCAACCTCGCCGTCGCCTGCCTGATCCTCTGGGACCTGACACGGCCGCCCGGCGCCCCGGGCAAGGGCATCGCCCTCGGCATCGCGGCCGGGGTGAAACTGACCCCCGCCGTCTTCGTGGCGTATCTGCTGCTCAGGGGCCGGCGACGGGAAGCGGCCACCGCCCTGGCGGCCTTCGCCGGGACCGTACTCCTGGGAACGCTCGCCCTTCCCGCCGCGAGCGTCGACTTCTGGACCCGGCGGCTCTACGAGACCGGCCGCGTCGGCAAGGTGTGGATCGTCGACAACCAGTCGCTCCAGGGGCTGATCGCCCGGATGCTGGGGGACCCGGCACCGGGTCCACTGTGGGCCGTACCCGCGCTGGCCGTCGCGTCGGCGGGACTGTGGCTGGCCCGCCGCGCGCGCACCGACCGCCAGGGCGTCCTCGTCACCGCCCTCACGGCCCTGCTGATCTCGCCCATCAGCTGGTCGCACCACTGGGTGTGGTGCGTCCCGCTGATCGCCGTGCTGTACGCCGGACACGGCCCGCGCCCGGCCGCCGCGACGGCCGCGGTGTTCGCGGCCCGCACCCTCTGGCTGGTCCCGCACCAGGGCGATCTGGACCTCCATCTCCCCTGGTGGCAGCAGCCGTTCGCCTCGCCGTACCCCCTGCTGGGGTTGGTACTGCTGGTTCAGTTGTCGGCCAGGAGTTCGTCGGCGTCGACGATCCGGTAGGCGTACCCCTGCTCCGCCAGGAACCGCTGCCGATGCGCGGCGAAGTCCTGGTCGATGGTGTCGCGGGCGACGACGGAGTAGAAGTGCGCCTGGTGACCGTCGGCCTTCGGGCGCAGCACGCGGCCAAGGCGCTGGGCCTCCTCCTGGCGCGAGCCGAACGTGCCCGACACCTGGATGGCGACGGTCGCCTCCGGCAGGTCGATGGAGAAGTTGGCGACCTTCGACACGACGAGCACGCTGATCTCGCCCTCCCGGAAGGCGTCGAACAGCTTCTCCCGCTGCGCGTTGCTGGTCTCGCCCTTGATGACGGGCGCGTTCAAGTGCTCGCCCAGCTCGTCGAGTTGGTCGATGTACTGGCCGATCACGAGGATCTGCTGCCCCGCGAACTTCCGTACCAGCGCCTCGGTCACCTTCCGCTTGGTCGCGGTCGTCGCGCAGAAGCGGTACTTCTCCTCGGTCTCGGCGGTCGCGTACGCGAGCCGCTCGGAGTCGGTGAGGTTGACGCGGACCTCGACACAGTCGGCGGGCGCGATGTACCCCTGCGCCTCGATCTCCTTCCAGGGCGCGTCGAACCGCTTGGGCCCGATGAGCGAGAAGACATCCGACTCGCGCCCGTCCTCGCGGACCAGGGTCGCGGTCAGGCCCAGCCGCCGCCGCGCCTGGAGATCGGCAGTGAACTTGAAGACGGGCGCGGGCAGCAGGTGCACCTCGTCGTAGACGATGAGTCCCCAGTCCCGGGAGTCGAAGAGCTCCAGGTGGGGATAGACGCCCTTCCGCTTGGTCGTCAGCACCTGGTAGGTGGCGATGGTGACCGGGCGGATCTCCTTCCTCGTGCCGCTGTACTCGCCGATCTCGTCCTCGGTCAGCGAGGTCCGCTTCACCAGCTCGTGCTTCCACTGCCGGGCGGAGACGGTGTTGGTGACGAGGATGAGGGTGGTGGCCTTGGCCTGCGCCATGGAGCCGGCGCCGACGAGCGTCTTCCCTGCTCCACAGGGCAGGACGACAACGCCCGACCCGCCGTGCCAGAAGTTCTCCACGGCCTGCTTCTGGTACGGCCGCAGTGCCCAGCCGTCCTCCGCCAGCTCGATCGGGTGAGCTTCCCCGTCGACGTATCCGGCGAGGTCCTCGGCCGGCCAGCCCAGTCTCAGCAGCGTCTGCTTGATCTGCCCGCGCTCGGAGGGGTGCACGGCCACGGTGTCCGGGTCGATCCGGTTGCCGACGAGCGGGATGATCCGCTTCGACCGCAGGATCTCCTCCAGGACGGGCCGGTCGGTGGTGGTCAGGACCAGCCCGTGGGCCGGGTGCTTGCTGAGGGTGAGACGTCCGTAGCGGTCCATCGTCTCGGCGATGTCGACGAGCAGGGCGTGCGGTACGGGGTAGCGGCTGAACTCGACGAGCGCGTCGACGACCTGCTCGGCGTCGTGGCCCGCGGCGCGCGCGTTCCACAGGCCGAGCGGTGTCACCCGGTAGGTGTGGATGTGCTCGGGCGCCCGCTCCAGCTCCGCGAACGGCGCGATGGCCCGACGGCAGGCGTCGGCCTGCTCGTGGTCGACTTCCAGGAGCAGGGTCTTGTCGCTCTGGACGATGAGGGGTCCGTTCACACCCGTCCCTTTCTGCGTGCCGTCACCCCGCGCGGATGACCGGCCAAACGTCCAGTGTGCCTCAAGGGGCGGTGATCACGGCTGGTCGTCGGCGAGCTCGGCGACCCCGGTCACGCGGTGCAACGGATAGGTGCGGACCTCGTCCGCGGTGTGGTCGTACGCCGTCACGAAGCCGCCCTCGACCCGGATCGGGGCGATCACGCGCTGGCTGGCGGCGCCCTCGGCGTTCACGTACCCGATCCACACCGCCTCGCCGGTCATGACGGCGGCCTGCATGGTGGCGAGGGTCTCGGCGGAGCTGGTGCGCGGCAGCTCGCCGTTGCCCGGCGCCTGTGCCTGCGTGTCCTTGCGCGGGGTCGTGGAGGCCAGGTCACCGGCGCGGATGGCGCGGACCGCGGCACCGAGGAGCGTGGCGTCGGGCACCGGCGGGCCCTCCGGGACCGGCACGGGGGCGGAGCGCGGCGGGGTGCGGTGGGCGTGGGCGCGGGTGATCAGCACATCACCCTCGGCGGACTCCGCGGCGGGCGCGAAGCCCATGGAGCGCAGGCCCTCCAGCAGGGCCGCCGGGTCGGCCTGGGCGGCGAGCACGGTGGGCGCGAGGCGGCGCAGCCGCAGTCCCTGCGAGCGCTTGTCGGCGAGGATCTCGCTCAGCAGCGCGTCGTCGTCGCAGCGGACGTACGCCGAGGCCGCCCCGATCCGCAGATGGCCGTGCCTGCGCGCCACGTCGTCGATCAGATAGGCGAGCGGCTGCGGGACGGGCGTGCGGGAGTGGGCCGCGAGGAAAGCGTGCAGGTCCGAGGCCGACCGGCCCGCGTCCAGGGCCCGCCGTACCGACCCCGGGGTGAAGCGGTAGACCGTCGCCCCGCCCTTCGACTCGACGTCCGCGAGCACGCCGAGCGTGTCGGCGAGGGGACGCTCCAGCGGGCCGGGGGCGACGGCGGTCAGGTCCGCCTGGAGGAGGACGTGGTCCAGGGGCTCGGGCAGCAGCGGGGCGAGGAGCCGGGCGGCGTGGGCGGCGGCAGCGGCCTGCTCGGCGGGGGAGCGCGGGGTTTCGGAGAGGGGGGCTTCGACGGCGGGGCGGTGGTGCTTGTGGGCGGGGAGCTTGTCGCCGGGACCGGACGGGGCGCGCGCCGCGGTCTCCCGCTCGCTCGCCGCAGGCAGCCCCAGCAGCGCCCGCCCCTGCGCCGAGAGGGCGCCCCGGCCGGTGACTCCCAGCAGCTCCGACTCGGACAGCGTCCACCGGGCGAGCCGGGCCCGCAGATCCTCGGCCGTGCTCCGGTCCCCGCGCAGCGGACGCTCCCACTGGAGGTGGGCGAGGACCGACTCCGGGGTGGCGGCGGCGCCCTCGGGCAGGGTGGCGAGGAGGGTGAGGACGCGGTGGCGGACCTCGGGGGCCGCCGAGCGGTCAAGGCCGGGGCCCAGCGCCGACAACGTACGGTCCTTCGTGTCCCGCCCGCCGATCAGGCCCGCCGTACGGGTCGCGGCCAGCCATGCCGAGGCGAGCATGGCCCACCGTTCGGCGGCGGGCCTCTCCAGCCACTCGTCATAGGCGGGGGTGGCCGCGTACCGCTCGTCGGCCTCCCCGTCCGAGGCCAGCAGCCCCGCCGCGTAGGCGAGCTCGACCCAGAACGCGGCGACCGGCTCCGCGACGTCCAGCGCCACCGCCGTCCGCTTCAGGTCCCGGACGCTGAGCCCACCGGCGCGCAGTACGGCGGGCCCGCCCTCGTGCCAGTCCTTCAGCAGCTCCTCGACGGTGGCGAGCGCCGTGTACGCCTGGCCCGCCGCCGCACTGTCCACAACCTGTGGACGGTGCGTCCGCGCGGCCTCGACCGCCGGGGCCACCGGTTCCGTCGCCCGGTGCGCGCGGCCCGCCCGCAGGTGCAGGGCGACCTCCCGGGGCAGTACGACCGTGCCGGGCGCCGTCGGCAGCAGCAGCCCGCGGTCGATCAGCCAGCGCAGATGGCGTGCCGGCTCGGCGGTCACCTGGCCGTACGGCGGCCCCCACACCAGCCGGGACAGCACGTCCACCGCCTCGGCCGGGGCGGTGTCGAGGAGCGCCGACATCCGCGCCCGGTCGGCGAACAGTCCGGTGAGCGAGGCGACGGCGGAGACGGAGTCGTGGGTGGTCGCCAGCCCGGCCTCGGCCACGATCTCCTGAATACGTCCAGGGGACATCCCGGCCGTGGCCTCGGCGACGGTCGGTCCGAGGCCCGTGGGGGACGGGTGCTGGGGGGACGGCGCGAGCAGCTCGCGCGCCGTCCGTACGAGGCGCAGGCGGTCGTCGGGGCCCCACACCAGGGCCTGCTCGCGCAGCGTCCCCACAGCGCGCGGGAACGCCGCCGTGACCGCCGGGTCGTTGTCGTCGCCCGCCAGCAGCGCGAGCAGTTCGTCGTACGTCGCCGGGTCCGACGCGACGGCGAGGGCCTCCGCGGTCTGGAGCGCGAACCGGTCCAGGCGCTCCAGGGCGCGGACCACCGAGGCGCGGGTGCCGGCGCGGGTGGCGAGCTGGGTGAGGTCCGTGGGGACGGGGGTGATGAGGTCGGGGCGGGTGCGGAGGAGGGCCGACAGGGAGGCGTCGTCCCGGGCGCGGAGGGCTTCCGCGAGGGAGCGCGGAGCGGTGCCCTGCGGGGCGCGGTCCGGCGTGGGGTGCTCCTCTGTGCTCATCCGCTCAACGGTAGTGGTTTCTCGCCCCCGCCGCCCCTACCCGCCCCATCCCCGGGGCTACGCCCCGGACCCCGGGTGTGTTGTCCGGCTGACGGCCGGTGGGGGTCGGCCGCGCAGTTCCCCGCGCCCCTGAAGGGGCGCGGCGCGCATCTTCGGCCCGCCCGGGATGGGGTGGGCGGGGGCGGCGGGGGCGGAGAACTCGGGGTGTACGCGGTACCGTCGTGGCCGCGGGGTTTACAACGTGCGCGCCCCGGAGGGGACTTCGTGGGGATTGAGAGCGACCAGCTCGTATTCGACTATCTGAGCCGCGTCGGAGACCTGGCCCAGCAGCGCCAGCTGCCCTCGGCCACCCGCATGCGACTCGTCTCGGAGCTGCGCAACGAGATCGACCGACGCCGGGCGAAGGCCCCCGTCGACAGCCCGTCCGCCGTCCGCCGCATCCTCTCCCGCCTCGGCACCCCGGACGACATCGTCGCCGCCGCCCGCGAGGGCGCCCCCGAGGCCGGTACGGACACCTGGGCCGCCGTCCCCACCCAGCGCGCCGGCGAGGACGACGACCGCCCCAAGGGCCTGCGCCGAGTCGTCCCGAGGCCGCGCCCGGCGGTACCGAAACCCACGCCCCGCCCCACCGAGGCCGACGACGCCCCCTCCCCGCCGCACCTCGCGAGCACGCACGAACTGGGCGACGGCTCCGCGGATCCGGACTGGTGGCGCAAGGACACCAGCGCGTTCGGGCTGGGGGACAGCGTGCCGGGATTCGTCGGTGGCGTGGAGATCCCCGAACTGCTCAAGCCGCCACCGAGGCACGAGGACGGAGACGAGGACGAATCCGACTCCGTGGAGGAAGCGGGGCCGAAGCCGGCCAAGTCCTCCAAGTCCTCCAAGTTCTCCAGGGCGCCCAAGGCGCCCAGGGCCGAGAAGGCCGCCGCCGTCGAAGAGGCCGATGTCGCCGTCGCGCCCCGTCGCCGGCTCCCCCGCCCCGGCAACTGGAGCAACCCCCTCCTTCTGCTCGCCGCCGTCCTCCTCGTCGTCGGCGCCGCCCTCGGCAACTGGTTCGCCCTCGGCCTCGGCTGGCTCATCGCCTGGGCCTCCCGCCGGCTGAGCCCCGTCGAGTCGAAGTGGGCCGTGCTCGGCATGCCGGGGCTCGCCGTGACGGCGGGCGTCGTCTGGCTGTGGGGCCGTACGGACGGCCGCTGGGGCGACCCCATCGTCAAGGGGCACATGAACGAGGCGGTCGCGCAGACCTGGCCGTGGGTGGTCAGGGGCGCGGCCGTGGCCTCGGCGCTGTACCTGGTGTGGCGCTCACAGCGACGCCGCTGACCCGCGCGACCGACCGCCACCGGCCACCACATGGGCACGTGGGCACATGGGCACAATGGTCCATATGCCTATCGCATCGACGCCCCCCCAAACTCCCCGCCTGCTGACCGTCGGCTTCGACCTCGACATGACCCTGATCGACTCCCGCCCCGGCATCCGCGCCTGCTACCAGCAACTTTCGGAGCGCACGGGGACGTACATCGACTGCGACCTGGTCGTCACGAGGCTCGGACCGCCGCTGGCGGAGGAGCTGGTCAACTGGTTCCCGGCGGACGAGGTGCCCGCGATCGCCGATCTCTACCGCGAGATGTACCCCATGCATGCCATCACCGGCACGCTCGCGATGCCCGGCGCCCGCGAGGCCGTCGCGGCGGTCCGCGCGGCGGGCGGGCGCGCGGTCGTCGTCACCGCGAAGTGGGAGCCCAACGCCAAGCTGCACCTGGACCACCTGGGCATCGACGCCGACGCGGTCGTCGGCAACCTGTGGGCCGAGCAGAAGGCGCAGGCGCTGCGGGAGCACGGCGCGAGCGTGTACGTCGGCGACCACACCGGCGACGTCCGCGGCGCGCGCACCGCGGACGCGTACTCCGTCGCGGTCGCCACCGGCCCGTGCGACGCGGCGGAGCTGCGTGCGGCGGGCGCGGATGTCGTGCTGGCCGACCTGACGGAGTTCCCGGCGTGGTTGAGCGACTACCGCGGGGACTACCGGGAGGCCGTACGAGCCTGAACCGCGCGGGCCTGACGGCGCCCCGCGGCGACGGACCGGAACACCCCCGCCGCGGCGATCAGGAACCCGACGCCCATGAGCATGCTCAAGCCGAACATGTACGTCGGAAAAGGCTTTGTATGGAGGAGTAGCGGGGCCACGGTGACGAGTGTGGCCACGGCTCCGACGAAGAACACGATGGCACCGGCACGGATCAGCCGGTCACCGGGCTCGGCGGAATTCGGTTGGGTTTTGTCACGCACCCGACCAGGGTAGTTCCCAGCGCGAAGGAACAATCCGGCGACGTCTTGTCACCGGCCCCGGGACCATTAGCCTTGGTACCGGCGGGTCCGACGACCCGCTGTAGTGCTATCCGGGGCAGTTTCCGACCGTTGCCCGTGCAACGGTCCGAGTGTGCGCCCGTGCAGTTTTCAGAGCAGTTTCCGACGAGTACGAGGACGAGGACAGACGTGCCTACCGGCAAGGTCAAGTGGTTCAACAGCGAGAAGGGCTTCGGCTTTCTCTCCCGCGACGACGGCGGCGACGTCTTCGTTCATTCCTCGGTCCTGCCCGCCGGAGTAGATGTGCTCAAGCCCGGCCAGCGCGTGGAGTTCGGCGTCGTCGCCGGCCAGCGCGGTGACCAGGCGCTTTCGGTGACCATCCTGGACCCGACCCCCTCCGTCGCGGCCGCTCAGCGCCGTAAGCCGGACGAACTGGCCTCCATCGTGCAGGATCTGACGACCCTTCTCGAAAACATCACGCCAATGCTGGAGAAGGGCCGCTACCCCGACAAGGCCTCCGGCAAGAAGATCGCGGGCCTCCTGCGAGCGGTCGCCGACCAACTCGACGTATAGCCCGCGGGCGGGCGGAGGGAAGCGCCGGAAGCGTAGGCGGGCCGAGGGGCGTGATCAGTCCCTCGGGCCCGTCCATGCCGCCGGCCGGGGATCAGGGGAACGACAGGGCGTCGGGTCCGAGTGCCGGGACCAGCCCTTCGGCGGCGGCGCGGGTGAGCAGGCCCCGGATCGCGGCGTAGCCGTCCTCTCCGAGGTCGGCGGTGAACTCGTTGACGTACAGGCCGATGTGCTGGTCGGCGACGGCCGGGTCCATCTCCTGGGCGTGTTCGAGCACGTAGGGGCGGGAGGCCTCCGGGTCGTCCCAGGCGGCGCGGACCGAGGCGCGGGTGGCGTCGGCGAGGCCCTTCAGACGCTCCTCGCCCAGCGCGCGCTTGGCGATGATCGCGCCGAGGGGGATGGGCAGTCCGGTCGTGCGCTCCCAGTGCTCGCCCATGTCGGCGAGCTTGTGCAGCCCGTAGTTCTGGTACGTGAAACGGGCCTCGTGGATGACGAGTCCGGCGTCGACCTTCCCGTCCCGTACCGCCGGCATGATCTCGTGGAAGGGCATGACGACGATCTCGCCGACCCCGCCGGGAACGGTGTCCGCGGCCCAGAGGCGGAAGAGCAGGTAGGCGGTCGACCGCTCGCTCGGCACGGCGACCGTGCGCCCGGTGAGGTCCGCGTCCGGCTCACGGGTGAGGACCAGCGGCCCGCACCCCCGGCCCAGCGCGCCCCCGCACGGCAGCAGCGTGTACTCGTCGAGGACGTACGGCAGGACGGCGTACGACACCTTCAGCACGTCGAACTCGCCGCGCTCGGCCATCCCGTTGGTGATGTCGATGTCCGCGAAGGTCACGTCGAGCGCGGGCGCGCCCGGGACGCGGCCGTGGGCCCAGGCGTCGAAGACGAAGGTGTCGTTCGGGCAGGGCGAGTACGCGATCTGCAGCGTCTTCTCAGGGCTGGTGGTCTGGGTCATGTGGGTTCCAACTCTCCAGGACGGGCGCGAGCTTCCCGAACGCCTCGGTGAGGGCCGCGAGAGCCTCGCCGATGCGCCAGGCGGCGCGGTCGCGCGGGCCGACGGGGTTGGAGACCGCGCGCATCTCCAGCACGGGCACACCGTGCGCGGCGGCCGCCTCGGCCACCCCGAAGCCCTCCATGGCCTCGGCGAGGGCGCGCGGGTGGCGGGCCCGCAGCTCGGCGGCGCGCTCGGCGCTGCCGGTCACGGTGGACACGGTCAGTACGGTTCCGGCACGTCCACCCGTGGCCGACACGACTTCTCGTACGAGTGATTGCGGCGGACGGTGGCTGACGGTCCCGAAGCCGAGCTCGGTGACCGGCAGGAACCCGTCCGCGGTCTCGGCGCCCAGATCCGCCACGGTGATCTCGTCGGCGACGACGAGGGATCCCACCGGGGCCTCAGGCTGAAAACCGCCCCCGATCCCGGTGGAGACGACGAGGTCGTAGGGGGCGCCGTCCAGGGTGGCCGCGGTGAGCGCGCCCGCGGTGGACGCGGCGGCCGGAGCGGGCCCCACCCCGGCGGCCAGCAGATCGAGGGTCACGCGGGCGGCCGTGTTGTCGCGGGAGGCCGGGGACAGCCGCTCCAGGGTCGTCCCGGGCAGCCGCAGCGAACGGCCGACGGCAGTGAACGCCCCGGCCACCGCGTCCCTCTCCACGGGAACGGCGGTGGCCACCAGCACCTTCAGCCCAGCGGCAGCGATCAGGCGTCCTTCTTGAACTTGAAGGTCCACAGCCCGGTCACCGTCTTGTCGCCCTCCTTGATGGAGACCAGCGTGGAGTTGCCGCTCGCGCCGTACTGCGCGTTGAAGAACACGCTGCCCGGGATCGTGCGGTACGTCTTCTTGCTGGAGTCGGTCAGCGGCTGACCGTTCATCAGGATCGTCCAGCCGTTGTCGGCGATCTTCGGGTCCACACCGAACCGGACGGTCTCGTCGGGGTCGACCTTGATGGACTTGATGTCCGTGCCCTTGAGGCACTTGGCCAGGTCCGCGGTCTTCACCTCCTTGCCGTCGTTGTAGCAGTCGGTCTCGGAGCTCACGGAGTTCTTGCCGACCGTGATGGTGGCCAGCGGCGTCGGCTTGTCACAGGCGGACAGGACGAGAAGTCCGGCGGAAACGGCGCCGAGAGCGGCAACGGCGCGACGGCGATGTCCATTGGCGGCTCTGCCGCGGGGCAGGGAGGTCATGGCCGAAGGCTATCGGGCACGTCCACCGCTCCCCCCACGTGGGGTACGGCGTGCCGCCCTCAGGCCACGCGTGACCGCACCGGGCCCCCGCGCCGCGCCGCACCGAGCAGCCCCCGCACGGTGGTCAGCCATCCGACGGCGACGATCGCGGCGGCCACGGACAGACCGAGCGTGCCGTTGAGGGGCAGCACGATGCCGATCGCGCCGCCGAACACCCAGGCGACCTGCAACAGCGTCTCCGAGCGCGCGAACGCCGACGTACGGACGAGTTCCGGCACGTCCCGCTGGATCAGTGCGTCCAGGGAGAGCTTGGCCAGCGCCTGCGAGAACCCCGCGACAGCCGTCAGACAGGCCACCAGGAAGGCCCCGAAGAATATGGCGGCGGTGATCGCGGCCCCCAGCACACCCGCGACGACCGTCACGATGATGATCTCCGGGGCGCGCGATTTCAGCCAGGCCCCGACCGCCGTGCCGAGCGCGTTGCCCGCGCCCGCCGAGACGCCCACTATCCCGAGCGAGACGGCCGCGCTCTCGCCGGTGAGCGGGTGCTCGCGGAGCAGGAAGGCGAGGAAGAAGATCAGGAAGCCGGAGAGGCAGCGCAGGGCGGCGTTGGCGCCGAGGGCGTGGGTGACGGCCGTACCGACGGTGCGCAGCCCCGGCCGCCGCAGCTTGTCCTTGATGAGCTGCGGTCCATGCAGATGCTCCTCGTCCGCGACCAGCAGCGCCCGGTCCTCGCCCTTGGCGGAGTCGACCTTGGGCGGCAGCGTGAACGACAGGAACGTCCCCGCGATGAAGATGACGAAGGCGCCGTAGAGCGGATAGCGCGGGCCGAGGGCCTGCAACCCCGCCCCGATCGGCGCGGCGACACCGGTGGCCAGGAGTCCGCCCAGGGTGACCCGGGAGTTCGCCTTCACCAGGGAGAACCGAGGTGGCAGCAGCCGTGGCACCACGGCGCTTCGTACGACCCCGTACGACCTGGACGCGACCAGCACGCCCAGCGCGGCGGGATACAGCTCCAGGCTGCCGGTCACGACCGCGCCCGACAGCAGCAGCGCGAGCATGGCCCGCGCGAACATCGCGCCCGCCATCGCGGCCCGGCGGCCGTGCGGGAGACGGTCCAGGAGCGGGCCGATCACCGGGGCGAGGACGGTGAAGGGCGCCATGGTGATGGCGAGGTAGAGGGCGACGCGCCCGCGCGCCTCGTCGGTGGGCACCGAGAAGAAGACGGTGGAGGCGAGGGCGACGGTGATCATGACATCGCCGGCGCCGTTCACCGCGTGCAGCTCGATCAGTTTCCCGAGGCCGGATTCGCCCGCCCCGTGCGCGTGCGTCGCCTTGCGGATCCCGCGCGCCGTTCCGGTCACCGGGAAGTGCAGGGCACGGCCCACCGCGCGGACGGAACCGGTCATCCGGCCCGATCCGCCATTTCTGGTGCCCCCCTTGGCAGCGCCGACACCGGCGGCTCCTTGGGGCGACCTTGCGGCTGCCACTCCGCAATAGTGCCCCGAGAAGTGCGTACGTAGTGTGGTTACCGCGCGTATGGCGGCCGAGTGGGCTGGTGACGGGCCGCACGCGGGTCGCGTGTCGGGGTGCCGAACCGGACCGGGGCGGGGGCGAGGAGCGTTTTCCGGCCGACCGGGACGGTTGTGCGAGGTTCTTTTCGATCCGTACGAGAGGGGGTGTGGGGTGGGAAAACACTGCCTCGGAGCGGTCCGGAAACCCGGCGCGGAGTGCGGAAGAGCCCCGCCGGTGTGGGCCCAGGGCTCAGGAGAAGGTAGCGTGCGTAGCGCGCCTGCGGCGGTTGTTCTCGGCCGCGCGCCTCTCGGTCATCCCGCAGAATGGATGACGTAGGTGCGCCCGAGTGCGATCGGGCGTGGACGTCGACGCGGCCCACCGGTCCGCTCCGTCCGCACTCCCGCCGAGGAATGGCGCACCCGTGAGACGGCGTAGGAGAGAAGCGATACCTGTGAGCGCAGCGACAACGCGAAGCCGCACCCCCGACCGCCTGTGCGCCGAGGCCGTCGACCTCGCGCGCACCGCCGCCGAGGAGGCCGCCGCCCCCGGCGTCGTCGGCGAGCACGTGGGACTGGTCTCCGAGGGGGACCGCGTTGTCACGCACTACTTCGAGTGCAAGGAGTTCGGGTACCGCGGCTGGCGCTGGGCCGTGACCGTCGCCCGTGCCTCCCGCGCGAAGGTCGTCACCCTCGACGAGACGGTGCTGCTGCCCGGCCCCGACTCCCTGCTCGCCCCCGAGTGGGTGCCGTGGAGCGAGCGGCTGCGCCCCGGGGACATGGGCCCGGGCGACCTGCTGCCCACCGACGCCGAGGATCTCCGTCTCGAGCCCGGTTTCTCCGGGGAGGACGAGCCCGCGCCGAACTCCGCGGTCTCCCAGGACATGGCGGAACTGGTCGAGGCGGAGGACGCCGAGGTCACCGTCGGCACCCCCGCGCACCTGCCGGTCGCCCCGCGCCGCGGCTCGATCGCGGCCGTCGCGGAGGAACTCGGCCTGCGCCGGGCCCGTGTCCTGTCCCGGTACGGCCTGCATGTCGCGGCCGACCGCTGGGAGGAGTCGTACGGCCCCAAGACGGCGATGGCCCAGGCCGCCCCCGCGTCCTGCGTCAGCTGCGGCTTCCTGAACCCCATCGGGGGCTCGCTCGGGCAGGCGTTCGGTGTCTGCGCGAACGAGTTCTCTCCGGCGGACGGGCGTGTCGTCTCCCTCTCGTACGGCTGTGGCGGCCACTCCGAGGCCGCGGTCATGCCCAAACCTCCCCGCCCGGCCCCTCCGGTCATCGACGAGACCCAGGTCGACCCCTTCCCCCTCCGCCCCTCCCCGGACTCCGGTTCGGTCTCCCTCACCCCCGACGAAACCACAGCGGAACTGGGCCACTCGTAAGTTCCCTCGTCCTCGAACGCCGGACGGGCTGAAGATGCGCGCAGCGCTTCTCAGGGGCGCGGGGAGCTGCGCGACCAGCCCCCACCGGCCCCGCAGGCAAGGGATCCGTGGGTGGGTGGGGATCCGGGGCGTAGCCCAGGTTCAGGGGGTCCCGGCAGCCCGCGGTCCGGCGGATCCGGGCAGGCCGGAATTCGGGGCCCGGCCCCGTCGGGAGAGGGCCGCAGGCCGAGATGCACCGTGGGCCGGGCCGGAACCCCTCCCGCCGCGCGGTACCTTCGTGCCGCGGCCGGGCCCAGCGCTCGCGATCGCGTGAAGCGAGAGGGAGAGTGAACCGTGAGCAAGTTCGTGCGGCCGGCAGCCGAGGGCGCGGACCCGTTCGGCACGGCCCGCCTGCGCCGCGGCGTGCAGGACGCCTGGGCCACCAGCCCGGCCCGGTTCCGTGAGGACGCCAACGCCGAGGAGGACCTCGTCCTCGGCGGCTACCGGGACCGGCTCGTCGTCGAGCTCGCCCAGAACGCCGCCGACGCGGCAGCCCGCGCCGGCGTCCCCGGCCGTCTCCGCCTCACCCTCCGCGACGGAGTACTCCTCGCGGCCAACACCGGCGCCCCCCTCGACGCGGCCGGCGTCGAATCGCTCGCCACCCTCCGCGCCTCCGCGAAGCGGGACGCGCACGACACCGCCGTCGGCCGCTTCGGCGTCGGCTTCGCGGCCGTCCTCGCGGTGACCGACGAGCCCGCCGTGGTCGGCCGGCACGGCGGCGTGCGCTGGTCCCTCGCCGAGGCCCGCGAACTGGCGGCGGACACCGCCCGCCACAGCCCGGGCCTCGGGGACGAGATCCGTCGGCGCGACGGCCATGTGCCGCTGCTCCGGCTGCCGTTCGCGGCCGAGGGCACCGCCCCGGACCCGTACGACACCGTCGTGATCCTCCCGCTGCGCGACCCCGCCGCCGAGGGCCTCGCCGAGCGCCTCCTGCAGAACATCGACGACGCCCTCCTGCTCGCCCTCCCGGGCCTGGAGGAAGTGATCGTCGAGGTAGGGGAGGGCGGCGAGGACGTACGCACGCTGCGACGCCGCGACGACGAGCACGGCGTCACCATCGAGGACTCCCGCCACGGCACCACGCCCTACCGCACCGTCTCCCACCACGGCCCCCTCGACCCCGCGCTCCTCGCCGACCGCCCGGTCGAGGAGCGCCTGCGCCCGCACTGGTCGGTGACCTGGGCCGTACCGGTGGACGCGGACGGCACGCCCGCGCGGCCCCGCACCAGCCCCGTCGTGCACGCGCCCACGCCCAGCGACGAACCCCTCGGCGTGCCGGCCCTCCTCATCGCCTCCCTCCCGCTCGACACCACCCGGCGCCACGCCGCACCCGGCCCGCTCACCGAGTTCCTGGTGGAGCGCGCCGCGGACGCCTACGCCGAACTCCTCGCCGCCTGGCGCCCGGTGGACACCGGGATCATCGACCTCGTGCCCGGCCCGCTCGGCAAGGGCGAGCTGGACGGCACCCTGCGCCAGGCGATCCTGGACCGGCTGCCGCGTACCGCCTTCCTGCCGCCCGCCGTCCCTCGGGCCAAGGACCAGGACACCCCGGCGGACTGGCCCGAGGGCGAGAGCGACGGCGGAACCGGGGCCGCGGGCGGGATCGGTCTCGCGGAGATCGCGGAGAACCCGGACGCCCTCCGGCCGCGCGACGCCGAGGTCGTCGAGGGCGCCGGTGCCGACACCGTCCGCGTCCTCGCCGAGGTGATCCCCAGCCTGCTGCCCGCCGGACTGGAACGCCGGGTGGAGCTGCGGACGCTGGGTGTCGCCCGCGTCCCGCTCACCGAGGCCGTGGACCGGCTGGCCGGCCTCGAGAAGGACCCGGGCTGGTGGTGGCGGCTGTACGACAGCCTCGCCGGCGTCGACCCGGACCGGCTCTCCGGCCTGCCCGTACCGCTCGCCGACGGCCGTACGACCATCGGCCCCCGCCAGATCCTGCTGCCCGACCCCGACGGCGCCCAGCACGCCGCCCCCGACACCCTGGCCCGGCTCGGCCTCAAGGTCGCCCACCCGGACGCCGCCCACCCCCTCCTGGAGAAGCTGGGCGCCCTCCCGGCCACCGCCCGCGCCGTCCTCACCACCCCGCAGGTGCGTGCCGCCGTCGCCGCCTCCCTCGACGACGAGGGGGCGGCCTGGGACCAGGAGACCCCGGACACCGAGGAGCTGGCGGACCTCGTCCTCGCCCTCGTCCGTGACGCCGCCCTCGAACCCGGCGACGAACCCTGGCTCGGCGCCCTCGCCCTGCCCGACGAGGAGGGCGAACTGCTCCCCGCGGGCGAACTCGTGCTGCCCGGCAGCTCCTTCGCGCAGGTCATGCGCGAGGACGAACTCGCCTTCGTCGACGACGAGCTGGCCGACCGCTGGGGCGAACAGCCGCTCGCGGCCTGTGGCGTGCTCGCCGGCTTCACCCTCGTCCGCGCCACCGACGTCGTTCTCGACCCGGACGAACTGGAGCCCCGCGACTCGGACTTCGCCGAACCCGACGACGCGGGTCTGCTGGACGCCGTCGACGTGTGGTGCGAGGACGTCCTCGACCGGCTGCCCGACACGCCGGTGCCGCCGGTCGCGACGGAGATCGTCGCCGTACGGGACCTGGACCTGGTCGACGACGACCGCTGGCCGCAGGCACTCACCCTGCTCTCCCAGCCGCCCCTGCGGGACGCGCTCACCCAGCCGGTGCGGATCCTCCTCCCGGACGGCACGCACGAGATCGTCCGGCCGTACACGGCCTGGTGGCTGCGCGGCCACCCCGTCCTCGACGGCCGCCGCCCGGCCGGTCTGCGGGCGGAGGGCAGCGACCCCCTCCTGCACGGCCTGTACGACGCCGCCGACGCCACCGGTTTCGATGACGAGCAGGTTCTGCGGGCCCTGGGCGTACGCACCTCCGTGGCCGCCCTCCTGGAGGAGCCCGGCGGCGCCGCCGAACTCCTCGACCGGCTCGCCGACCCCGACCGCGAGGTCTCCGGAGCGCAACTCCACGCTCTCTACGGGGCCTTGGCCGACCTCGAACCCGAACAGGTGACGCTGCCGGACGAGTTGCGGGCCGTGGTGGACGGCGAGGTGGTCGTCGTGGACGCCGCCGACGCCGTGGTCGTCGACTCGCCCGACCTGCTGCCCTTCACCGGCGGCATGCCGCTGCTCCCCGTACGGCCCGCGCGCGCCGCCGATCTCGCCGAGCTGTTCCAGGTGCGGCGGCTGAGCGAGTCGGTGACCGGGGAGGTGACCTCGGAGGGCTCCGAGCACGACGTACCGGAGTCCGTGCGGGTCCTGCTGGGTCCCTCGACCCCCACCTCGTACGTCGAACACGAGGAACTCGTCGTCGACGGAACCGAATTGGACTGGCGCCGCACACGCGACGGGGTGCTGCACGCCGCCACCCTGGAGGGCGTGGCGGCCGGTCTCGCCTGGGCGGCCGGACAGTGGCCGCGCCGCTTCGAGGTCGCGGCCCTGCTGGAGGACCCGTCCCGCACGGAGGAACTGGCCCGGGACCGCTGGTTCGACTGAGACCGGGTACAGGCCCGTCAGAGGGTGCGGGATACGGGCCCGTCGGAGGGCGTGCGCGGTCGTTCGCGTCCCCTCCGGCGGGCCTGTGTTGTGACCTTCATCATGCCCGCACAAAGGTTCCACCATCCGTACAACCATTCGCTCCCGTCGCGGATCTGATCACCCGAGTCAACAGACTCCACGATCACTTGGGCCCCAAGGGAAGACGAGCCGTGAGGAACGACCACTCACCACCGGGGCCCCTTTCTCCACTTGGGGATCGCATGCGCATTCGCGCCACTGTGGCCGCCGTCTCCGGCGCCCTGGCCCTCTCCGCCTTCGTCGTCCCGGCCGCTCAGGCCGCAGACGCCCCGGGCGCCGCCGCGCTCGCCGGCAGCGTCCGGCCGAACACGGCGAAGTCGCCCACCGACGTCACCCAGGGTGACACCAAGATCTCGAACGTCGTCGTCAACGGCGGCAAGGCGGTCGTCTTCGGCACGACCACGAAGAAGACCTTCACGGTCACCTTCACGGCCTCCGACAACTCCGGCATCAACATGGCGCTCGCGATCCTGTACCACGGCGCGAACATCGACGACTCCGACAACGGTGCCGTGCCGAACGAGAACGGGGGCGAGAAGGCCTCCTGCACCGCGGTCAGCAGCACGACCTCGAACTGCAAGGAGACCTTCACGATCCAGGCCAATGAGCAGCTGCTCAACGCGCACGCGGGCACCTGGAAGGTCTGGGCGATCGCGCAGGGCAAGGACGCCAACTACGTCCAGAAGGACAACGCCAAGAGCTTCTACGTCCAGCGCGCCTCCAAGCTGACGGTGAACGCGGCCCCGGAGCCGGTGAAGAAGGGCAAGACCATCACGGTCACCGGCGCCCTGACCCGCGCCGACTGGCAGACCGGCAAGTACACGGGTTACGTGGGCCAGCCGGTGAAGCTGCAGTTCAAGAAGAAGGGCGCCAGCGCCTACACCACGGTCAAGACGATCAAGACGACCACGGGTGGCGCGCTGAAGACGACGGTCACGGCGTCCGTCGACGGCACCTTCCGTTACGCCTTCGCGGGCACCACGACCACCCCGGCGGTGAACGCGGCGGGCGACTTCATCGACGTGACGTGACGTGACGTGACGTGAGCGTCCGGCCCCCGCGCCCCGCCCGGGACGTGGGGGCCGGACCTTCGCGGACGGCGCGGCCGGGTAATGCGCCAACAAAAAGATCAGGACCCGTACAACCATCAGTTTGCGCCATTGATCTGATCATCCGAGTCAACAGACTCAATGATCACCTGGGCCCCATGTGAAGACGAGCCGTGACGAACGGCCAACCGTCGGGGCCCCTTTCTCCACTTGGGGATCGCATGCGTATTCGCGCCACTGTGGCCGCCGTCTCCGGCGCCCTGGCCCTCTCCGCGTTCGCCGTGTCGGCCGCGCACGCCACCGACTCCGCCGCCTATCGCGCGGACGTCGCCAAGGTGCAGGAGGCCGCCCACGCCGCCTCCGGCATGACCGCGTTCAGCACCGACGCCGCCACGGACGCCGCCCCGTACACGATGGACGTCACCTTCTCCAACCTGAAGGTCGGCAGCGCGATCAAGGTCGGCACCACCAACCACGTCGCCGTCCCGGTCACGTACACGCTCACGCACGGCAGCGACGTCGACATCACCGCGAGCGACTTCTTCTCCGGCCCCGAAATCTACAAGGGCTCGTATGACTCGCCGGACAACCTCCTCATGGGTGACAACCCGGCGACCTGCACCGTCACCTCGTCGACCACCGCCAGCTGCAAGGGCAACATCGACATCTACCCGGCCGACGGCGATCTGCTGAACTCCGACGCCGGCACCTGGTCGGCGGGTGCCCTCGCCGTCGCGTACAACGGGCAGGACCCGAACAGCTCCACCTTCGACCTCACCAAGGTCGGCTACGCCGAGCAGGGCGGCCTGGGCACCACCAAGGTTCAGCGCTACTCGAAGCTGACGGTCGACGCGACCCCGGAGCCGGTCTACAAGGGCAAGACCCTGACCGCCAAGGGCAAGCTGACCCGCGCCAACTGGGAGACCAACACCTACAAGGGCTTCACCAACCAGCCCGTCAAGCTGCAGTTCCGCAAGGCGGGCACCAGCACGTACACCACGATCAAGACGGTGTACTCGGACTCGTACGGCAACGTGAAGGCCACCACCACCGCCAACTACGACGGCTACTGGCGCTTCAGCTTCGCGGGCACCACGACCACCCCGGCCGTCTCGGCGACCGGTGACTACGTCGACGTGAAGTAGTCCCACCCCGTACTAACCAGTCATCACGTGCGGTCCCCGCGCTCCCGCCAGGGGCGCGGGGACCGCACGCGTTCCAGCCGTACACATTCCATGGGGGGGAATCCATGCGCAAGCGCACCACCACCGTCGCCCTGCTCGCGTCCTTCGCCGCCGCCGGAGCCGCCCTGGCGCCCGCGGCCTTCGCGGACGGCAGCCAGGGGGACACGAAGATCACCAAGGTCGTCGTGAACGGCGGCAAGGACGTCGTCATCGGCGCGACGACCGTCAAGAAGTTCACGGTCTCGGTCACCGCCACCGACAACCAAGGCATCAAGAGCGCCGACATCACCCTCAACGGCCCCGGCTACGGCATCCTCACCACGTCCTCGGTGAAGTGCGTCGCCGCGAGCGCCACGACGTCGACCTGCTCCACCAGCTTCACCGTCGACCCGCGGGTGTACGACGTCACGAGCGACCAGGCGGGCACCTGGTACGTGGACGCCTGGGTCGACGCCAGCGGCGACGACTCCAACTTCATCTGGAAGGAGAAGGCGGGCAGCTTCAAGCTCCAGCGCCTCTCCAAGCTGACGGTGAACGCGGCCCCGGAGCCGGTGAAGAAGGGCAAGACCATCACGGTCACCGGCGCCCTGACGCGCGCGAGCTGGGAGTACGGCAAGTACGTCGGCTACACGGGCCGACCGGTGAAGCTGCAGTTCAAGAAGAAGGGCGCCAACGCCTACACCACGGTCAAGACGATCACGACCACCAGCGGCGGCGCCCTGAAGACGACGGTCAAGGCGTCCGTCGACGGCACCTACCGCTACGCCTTCGCCGGCACCACGACCACCCCGGCGGTCAACGCCACCGGTGACTACATCGACGTGCGCTGACCCGCGCGGGCCGCAACACGAAGTCCGGGTGCCGCCCTGTTGACGGGCGGCATCCGGCCTTTTCTCCTCCCGGTGCGCGCCGACCCTCAGTCGGCCAGGACCTCAAGAAAGTACTCGTGGTGTTCGAGGTCGAGGCCGACTCCCGTAAGGCGCTGCAATTCACTCCTGTGGGGCTTCTCCAGGGGATAGACGTCGGTGAGTTCGGCGGCCGGAACTCCCAGCATCGCCGACACGGCGTTCACGTCGACGGTGGACAGATCCGTGACCGAATCCGGAGAGTCCGCGTCTTTCTCGTAGCGGGCGACAACGAACCGCATGGCATCACTTTCCGCGTGGTGGGACGGCAAGGTTAGGCCGGGAAACGGCGGTCCACCCATTTCCACAGGAACTCCAGGGTGGCCGCCGCCACCACCGAGATGCCCACCGCGATCCACGGCATCTCCACGCCCACCAGCTTCAGGGCGAAGAAGTGCTGGAGCCACGGCACGATCAGTACGACGAGGAAAGCCAGGCCCATCGAGGCCACCAGGGCGACGCGCCACCAGGTGTACGGGCGGGCGATGATCGCCAGCACCCACATCGAGATCAGGAACAGCGTCAGCGTGGCGGCGCTGGTCTCCGCGTCCAACTCGCCGGGCCCGGTGTAGTGGTGACGGGCCACCAGGTATGTGATGAAGGTGGCGACGGCAGCGACGACGCCCCCGGGGATCGAGTACCGCATGACCCGCTGGACGAAGTGCGGTTTCGCCCGCTCCGTGTTGGGGGCGAGCGCGAGGAAGAACGCCGGGATGCCGATGGTCAGGGTGGACAGCAGGGTCAGGTGCCGGGGCAGGAAGGGGTATTCGACCCGCCAGCACACCACCAGGATGGCCAGCAGCACCGAGTAGACCGTCTTCACCAGGAAGAGGGTCGCGACGCGGGTGATGTTGCCGATGACCCGGCGGCCCTCCGCGACCACCGAGGGCAGCGTCGAGAAGCTGTTGTTGAGCAGCACGATCTGGGCCACCGCCCGGGTCGCCTCCGAGCCCGAGCCCATGGACACGCCGATGTCGGCGTCCTTCAGGGCGAGCACGTCGTTCACGCCGTCGCCCGTCATCGCGACCGTGTGGCCACGTGACTGGAGCGCGCCCACCATGTCCCGCTTCTGCTGCGGGGTGACCCGTCCGAACACCGTGCCCTTGTCCAGCGACTTCGCCATCTCCTCCTTCTCGTCGGGAAGGTGGCGCGCGTCCACGACAGTGCCGCTCAGGCCGAGCTTCCCGGCCACCGCGCCGACCGAGACCGCGTTGTCGCCGGAGATGACCTTCGCCTTGACGTCCTGTTCGGCGAAGTAGCGCAGGGTGTCCGCCGCGTCCGGGCGCAGCCGCTGCTCCAGGACCACCAGGGCGGTGGGCCGGGCGTCCTCCGTCACCCCGGGATCGTCGAGGTCCTTCGAGGCCTTGGCGAGCAGCAGCACCCGCAGCCCGTCCTCGTTCAGCCGCGCGGTCTCGGCGAGCGCCGGGTCCCCGTCGGGCAGCAGCACGTCGGGGGCGCCGAGCAGCCACGTACTCGACTCCCCGTTGCCCTCGCTGAAGGACGCCCCGCTGTACTTGCGGGCCGAGGAGAACGGCAGCGACTCGGTGCAGCGCCAGTCCTCGCTGTCCGGGTAGGAGTTGATGATCGCCTGGAGGGAGGCGTTCGGGCGCGGGTCGGACTCGCCGAGCGCCCCGAGGGCCTTGCGTATGTACGTCTCGTCGGCGCCCTGGATCGGCCGCAGCTCGGTGACGTCCATGCCGCCCTCGGTGAGGGTGCCGGTCTTGTCGAGGCAGACGGTGTCGATGCGGGCGAGGCCCTCGATGGCGGGAAGTTCCTGCACGAGGCACTGTTTCCGGCCAAGCCGGATGACGCCGATCGCGAAGGCCACGGAGGTGAGCAGGACCAGGCCCTCGGGGACCATCGGGACGATCCCGCCGACCGTACGGGCGATGGAGTCCTTGAAGCCGTGCTGCTTGACCACGAGCTGGCTGATGACCAGACCGATGGCGGTCGGGATCATCATCCACGTCACGTACTTGAGGATCGTGGAGATACCGCTGCGCAGCTCGGAGTGGACCAGCGTGAAGCGGGACGCCTCCTCGGCGAGCTGTGCCGCGTACGCCTCCCGTCCCACCTTCGTTGCGGTGAACGCACCGCCGCCCGCGACCACGAAGCTGCCCGACATCACCTCGTCGCCGGGGTGCTTGACCACCGGGTCCGCCTCGCCGGTGAGCAGTGACTCGTCGATCTCCAGACCGTCGGCCTCGACGCACGAGCCGTCCACGACGATCTTGTCCCCGGGCCCGATCTCGATCACGTCGTCCAGCACGATCTCCGACGTACTGACCTCGCCCGCGACCCCGTCCCTGCGGACCGTCGGTTTCGCCTCGCCGATCACCGCGAGCGAGTCCAGGGTCTTCTTGGCCCGCCACTCCTGGATGATGCCGATCCCGGTGTTGGCGATGATCACGTACCCGAACAGGCTGTCCTGGAACGGTGCCACGAACAGCATGATCAACCAGAGCACACCGATGATCGCGTTGAACCGGGTGAAGACGTTGGCGCGGACGATCTCGCCCATGGAGCGGCTGCTGCGTACGGGGACGTCGTTCACCTCGCCGCGGGCGACCCGTTCGGCCACTTCGGCGGCGGACAGCCCCGGGGCCCGCTTGGGGGCGGGCAGGGGCACGGGGTGAACAGGGTCGAGTTCGGCGCCCGCGTCGATGTGCGTCATGCATTCGACGGTACGTGCGGAAATACGGCTTCACCCGCCGAGCGCCCCAAAGATCCGACCAGGGGAGGACCGGGGCGGCGGTGAGTGATGCCGTGGTTGTAGGGGGAGCTGGTTGCTCCGCAGCAGCGGACGGTTACTCCGTCGTGGCGGTGGGCTGCTGCTCCGCTTCGGTGGCGGCCCTCTTGAGGGCGGCGTCGCGCCCGCGGACGTACCAGATGCCGATCAGGCCGAGGCCCGCGCCGGCCAGGCAGGTCCACACCCACCACAGGTGCCCGTGGTCGTCGAACCAGCCGTAGAACGGCAGCTGCACCAGGAAGAGGACGAACCAGAGGATCGTGCCGCCCGTGATGGTGGCGACGACGGGGCCCTCCAGGGGCTCCGGCGCCTCGTGCTTGGGGGTCCACTTCGCCATGGACACAGCTTACGAGGCCGTCCGCCCCGGCTCCGCCGGACCCGTGCGGCCCCTTGTATACCAACGGTCTACGCGCGGAGATAGCGATTTCAGACTCATATGTTCATACTGAAACGGTCTGAGTCTGGCTCTTTCTGTTCGTACGAAACTCCAACAGAAACATCTGAGAAACCTGTTGGTGATCGCGCAGCGGCCAGACTCGATCATGTTTCCCCCAGCCCGGCGCCGTCCCCGCCCGGCGCCAGTCCTGGCCCGCAAGGCCCCGCACGTATGAGGTCACCCATGTCCACCTCGGCCACCACCAAGGCCCCCGCCCCGGACCAGCCCGGGCCCGGCCCCGCGCAAGGCGCCCTGGACCGCTATTTCAAGATCTCCGAGCGCGGCAGCTCCCTGCCCCGCGAGATCCGCGGCGGTCTCGCCACCTTCTTCGCGATGGCCTACATCATCGTGCTGAACCCGATCATCCTGGGCAGCGCGAAGGACATGTACGGGCACCACCTGGACAACGGCCAGCTGGTCACCGCGACCGCCCTGACCGCAGCCTTCACCACGCTGCTCATGGGCGTCATCGGCAACGTGCCGATCGCGCTGGCGGCGGGCCTCGGCGTGAACACGGTCGTCGCCCTCCAGCTCGCCCCGCGGATGTCCTGGCCGGACGCCATGGGCATGGTCGTCCTCGCGGGCTTCATCGTGATGCTGCTTGTCGCCACCGGTCTGCGTGAGCGCGTCATGAGCGCCGTGCCGCTGGGCCTGCGCAAGGGCATCGCGATCGGTATCGGCCTGTTCATCATGCTGATCGGCCTGGTCGACTCCGGCTTCGTCACGCGCATCCCGGACATCGCGCAGACGACCGTGCCGCTCCAGCTCGGCGCCGACGGCCACCTCAACGGCTGGCCCGTCCTGGTCTTCATCCTCGGCACGCTGTTCACCCTCGCGCTGATGGTGCGCAAGGTGCCCGGCGCGATCCTGATCTCGATCGTCACGATGACGGTCGTCGCGGTGATCATCAATGCCGTCGCCAAGATCCCGTCCTGGGGTCTGACCACCCCGAAGTGGCCCGGCAACCCGGTCGCCACCCCGGACTTCGGGCTCGTCGGCAAGGTCAGTCTCTTCGGTGGCTTCGACAAGGTCGGCGTGCTGACCGGCATCCTCTTCGTGTTCACCGTGCTGCTGTCGACCTTCTTCGACGCGATGGGCACGATCATGGGCATCAGCGACGAGGCCAAGCTGACCGACGCGCAGGGCAACATGCCCGGCATCAACAAGGTCCTCTTCGTCGACGGCATCGCGGTCGCCGCGGGCGGCGCGACCTCCTCCTCCGCCACCACCTGCTTCGTGGAGTCCACGGCGGGCGTCGGCGAGGGCGCCCGCACCGGCTTCGCGAACGTCGTCACCGGTGCGCTCTTCGCCGTGGCGCTGTTCCTCACCCCGGTCGCCACGATGGTCCCGTCCCAGGCCGCCACGCCCGCGCTCATCGCGGTCGGCTTCCTGATCATGTCCCACTCGGTCAAGGAGATCGACTGGGCGGACTACACGATCGCCATGCCCGCCTTCGTGACCATGGTGATGATGCCGTTCACCTACTCGATCACGAACGGCATCGGCATGGGCTTCATCACCTTCGTGGTACTGCGCCTGGCCGCCGGCCGCGCCCGGGAGATCCCGGTCGCGATGTACGTCGTCTCGGCGGTGTTCGCCTTTTACTACCTGATGCCGGCCCTGGGCCTGACGTAAGCGGCCCCGTGGGGGTCACGCGAGCGGCCCCACGGGGGCTCACGTGACCCCGTAGAACTTCTCCGTCTCCTCGACCGCGGTCTGGAACCGCTCGTCGAAGTCATCGCGAATGAGCGTCCGGACGACATAGTCCTGGACGCTCATTCCGCGTTTGGCGGCATGGTGTCGGAGCCGGTCGAGCAGCTCCCCGTCCATCCGCAGGCTGAGCACGCTGGTCCCCATGCAGTCAAGGGTCGCGGGCGCCGGGTGGACGAGGGGTCACTTTCTGGATGCGACTCACTCATATGGGTGACGTAAAGGTTCAGTGGCCCGCGTCACGGGCACTCCGTGGCTCTTTAGCGAGAGTAATGAGTTACCCTAAAGACATGGCTGACCTCACCCATGGCGACGACGCTGCCGCCGTGAACGCCCTGCGCTCCGCAGTAATGCGGCTGTCGCGTCGACTCAAGCACCAGCGGGTCGACGAGTCGCTGAGCCCGACCGAGATGTCGGTGCTCGGCACCCTCGCCCGCTGTGGCACCGCCACGCCCGGCGAGCTCGCCCGTAAGGAGCATGTGCAGCCACCGTCGATGACCCGCATCGTCGCGTTGCTGGAAGCCAAGGGCCTGGTCAGACTGGAGCCGCACCCCGAGGACCGGCGCCAGAAGGTCGTCACCCAGACCGACAAGGCCGAGGCGATGCTCGAGGAGAGCCGCCGCAAGCGCAACGCGTTCCTTGCCGGACTGGTCGAGGCCCTCGACGAGGACGAGTGGGCGAAGGTCCGCGAGGCCGCGCCCGTCCTCGAAAAGCTCGCGCAACTGTGACAGGGGCGCACACCCGGCCCGGGCCCGCACGCGACAGGCGCGGCTTCGGCGCGGGCGCCGCGCGGCGGTCGCAGCCGCGCACGGCACAGCGCCGGATGTGCGCCGGCCACGGTGTCCCATGCACCGCCAGGGGCACGCCGTGACGGCCGTGCGCACTGCCCCGCACGCTCCGCCGTGCCCGAACCTCACCGTGACAGACGCGGCCGCGCCCGCGTGCAATGACGTCCCACGCTAGGAGGCGAATCCCTTTGAGTACGGGATCCGGAATACCTTCCGCCCCCGGACCAGCCACCCCCGACTCCCCGCCCGCCCCCGAGAATTCCTCCCGCTCCCCCCGCTCCTCGATGTTCAGCTCGCTGAGGATCAGGAACTACCGGCTGTTCTTCCTCGGCCAGGTCGTCTCCAACACCGGCACCTGGATGCAGCGCATCGCTCAGGACTGGCTGGTCCTGAGCCTCACCGGCTCCTCCGCCGCGGTCGGCATCACCACCGCGCTGCAGTTCCTGCCGATGCTGCTCTTCGGGCTGTACGGCGGCGTCCTCGTCGACCGCCTCCCCAAGCGCCCCACCCTGCTGGCCACCCAGACCGCCATGGGCGTCACCGGCCTCGCGCTCGCCTTCCTGACCCTCTCCGGCCACGTCCAGGTCTGGCACGTCTACCTGGCGGCCTTCGCCGTCGGTCTCGCCACGGTCGTCGACAACCCGGCCCGCCAGTCCTTCGTCTCCGAGATGGTCGGCCCGGGCCAGCTGCAGAACGCGGTCAGCCTCAACTCCGCCAACTTCCAGTCCGCCCGCCTGGTCGGCCCCGCCGTCGCGGGCGTCCTGATCACCGGCGTCGGCACGGGCTGGGCGTTCCTCTTCAACGGCCTGTCCTTCGTGGCGCCCATCGTCGGCCTGCTCCTGATGCGCGGCCGCGACCTGCACCCGGTCGAGCGGGCGCCGCGCGGCAAGGGCCAGCTCCGCGAAGGCCTGCGCTATGTCGCCGGCCACCCCGAGCTGATCTGGCCGATCGTCCTCGTCGGCTTCATCGGCACGTTCGGCTTCAACTTCCCGGTCTGGCTCTCGGCGTACGCGGACGACATCTTCCACGCGGGCGCCGGCGGGTACAGCCTCTTCAACACGCTGATGGCGGTCGGCTCGGTGGCCGGCGCGCTGCTCGCCGCCCGCCGCGGCACGGCGAGACTGCGCATCCTGATCGCGGCGGCCATGGCCTTCGGCATCCTGGAAGTGGTGGCGGCCCTGGCCCCGCCCTTCTGGCTCTTCGCCCTCCTCATGGTCCCGATCGGGATCTTCGGCCTCACCGTCAACGTCACGGCGAACACCGCCGTCCAGATGGGCACCGACCCGGCCATGCGCGGCCGGGTGATGGCGCTGTTCATGATGGTCTTCATGGGCGGTACGCCCTTGGGGGCGCCCCTGGTCGGCTGGGTCACCGACGCCTACGGTCCGCGCGTGGGCTTCGCCCTCGGCGGCCTGGTCTCGGCCGTCGCCGCGACCACCGTCGGCCTGGTCCTGACCCGTGTCGGCGGGCTGCGTCTGTCCGTGGTCTGGCATCACGGCCACCCGCAGGTCAGCTTCGTACCGAAGGAAGCGGGGGAGCAGAAGGAGCGGCTGGCCGCGGCGGTGTGACGACGGCCGCCGTACGGTTGCCCGGCCGACCGCGGTACGGCGGTCGCTCGGCCGGCGGCACGGCGCGAAGGTGGTCAGGTGATCCATTTCCTGGAAGGGTGATGGGCATGAGACTCTTTGCGGCCGTGCTGCCACCTCAGGCCGCGGTGCGTGAACTCGGCACGGTGGTCGACGAGTTGCACCGCCTGCCGGGCGCGGACGGACTGCGCTGGACGGGCCGCCCCGGCTGGCACTTCACCCTCGCCTTCTACGGCGAGGTGGCGGAGGAACTCGTCCAGCCCCTGTCGGACCGCCTGGCCCGCGCGGCCCACCGCACCCCCTCCTTCCCTCTCGCCCTCCATGGCGGCGGCCACTTCGGGGGCCGGGCGTTGTGGACCGGGGTGTCGGGGGACGTTCCCACGATGCGGCTGCTGGCCGACCGGGCGGAGGCGGCGGCGCGGAAGGCGGGCGTCGAGACGGGCGAGCACCGTCGCTACCGCCCGCACCTGACGCTGGCCCGCAGCCGGGACACCGCGGACTTCGCCCCGTACGTCGCCGCCCTGGACGCCTTCGCCGGGCGGGACTGGACGGCCCGGGAACTGTGTCTCGTACGCAGCAATCTGCCGAGGTCGGGAGTGCGGGGGGAGCAGCCCCGCTACGAGACGGTGGCGCGTTGGCCGCTGGACGGGGCGGGCGGCTGAAGGCGCCCGGGGACGGCCGGTTAACCTCGATGACGTGAACCCGAAGACCCGAAACCAAATCATGGCCGGTGTGCTCGTGCTGATGTTCGTCGTGGTGGCGCTGGCGGCGGCGGTCAAGTAGAGCCGACCTGACCGCTCCGCCGGGTCGGCCGGAACACCGCGCAGCTCGTCTGCCCGCGGGCAGGTCGTGGCCGGTCGCGCGGTTCCCCACGCCCCTTGAGGGGGCGCCCTGGCGGGCGCCCCCTGGGGAGCGCTACCAGGCGAAGGCCTCCGGGGACGGGCCAGGACCCGGGAAGATCTCGTCCAGGCCGGTCAGCAGCTCGTCCGACAGCTCCAGTTCGACCGCGCGCAGGGCCGAGTCGAGCTGTGCGGCGGTGCGGGGGCCGACGATGGGGCCGGTGACGCCGGGGCGGGTCAGCAGCCAGGCCAGGGCGGCCTCGCCGGGCTCGATCCCGTGCTTGTCGAGCAGATCCTCGTACGACTGGATCTGCGCGCGGATGGTGGTGTTGGCGAGGGAGTCGGCGGCCCGGCCGCTCGCCCTGCGTCCGCCCTCGACCTCCTTCTTGATGACGCCGCCGAGCAGTCCGCCCTGCAGCGGCGACCAGGGGATGACCCCGAGGCCGTACTCCTGCGCGGCCGGGATGACCTCCATCTCCGCGCGCCGCTCGGCGAGGTTGTAGAGGCACTGCTCGCTGACGAGACCGATGGTGCCGTGGCGCCGGGCGGCGATCTCGTTGGCCTGGGCGATCTTGTACCCGGGGAAGTTGCTGGACCCCACGTAGAGGATCTTGCCCTGCTGCACCAGCACGTCGACGGCCTGCCAGATCTCCTCGAAGGGAGTGCGGCGGTCGACGTGGTGGAACTGGTAGACGTCGATGTAGTCGGTCCGCAGCCGCTTGAGGGAGGCGTCCACGGCCCGTCGGATGTTGAGGGCCGACAGCTTGTCGTGGTTGGGCCAGGCGTCGCCGTCGGCGGCCATGTTCCCGTACACCTTGGTGGCGAGCACGACCTTGTCGCGCCGCTCACCGCCCTTCGCGAACCAGTTTCCGATGATCTCTTCCGTACGGCCCTTGTTCTCGCCCCAGCCGTACACGTTCGCGGTGTCGAAGTAGTTGATCCCTGCGTCCAGCGCCGCGTCCATGATGGCGTGGCTGTCGACTTCGTCGGTCTGCGGACCGAAGTTCATGGTGCCGAGGACGAGTCGGCTGACCTTGAGTCCCGTGCGTCCGAGCTGCGTGTACTTCATGACTCCCTAGCCAACGGGGTGGAGTGCGCTCTAGGCAAGGGAGGCGTGCGGGACGGGGGCTCAGTCGCGGGGGAACTCGTCCGTTTTGAGGGTGAGTCCGAGGGTGGTGGTCAGGTCGACGTCTCCGCCGAAGGAGACCGTCGTCTCCGTGACGTACTCGCCGTCCTTGGGCTGGGTGTAGACGTGGCACTTGCCGACGTACGGGTCCACGACCAGGAACACGGGGACTTCGGCGGTGGCGTACGCGGTCTTCTTGGGGCCGTAGTCGTTGGCGGCAGTCCCTTTGGAGATCACCTCGGCGACGAACTCGACGTCCTGGTGGAGCCAGTGGTTCGCCGAGTTCTGCTCCGCCCCGTCGCGCAACTTCGCCACGTCCGGGCAGAAGCCGTTCAGGCCGCCGGGGAAGTCGATGCGCACGTCCGAGAAGACCATGGCGTCCATGCCGAACCTCTCGTCCAGGGCGCGCACGATCCTGCGGATGATCAACCAGTGAATGCTCCGCTGCGGCACCATGTAGACGGCCCCCTCGACGATCTCGGCCCGGTAGCCCTCGGGGACGGACAGCCGCTCAAAGAGCCTGTCCAAGGCGCTCATGTCGTCGCTGTCGGCCATCTCGATCCTGTCTTCAAGGACGGTCATCGTGGCGTTCCTCCCCGGCCCGCAACCGGGTCGAGTGCAGCCGCGCGGTACAACGATACGCACGGTGACCCGGTTACGTGGGGGCATGCTTGACCTCAACCTTGGTTGAGACATCAGGCTGGCGGCATGACCTCGGCAACCGATCGCACAGATCACGCCAACCACCCCAACTACGCCGACCACAGCGCCATCGGTCTGCTCGTCAGCCGGTTCTTCCGTTCGCTCGACGTGCGGGAGATCGACGAGGAGTGGGCACGGGAGTACTTCACGGAAGACGTGCGGGAGCGGACGCCCATCGGTGACAACGAAGGGCGCAACGCCGTGCTGCGGCACACCGTCGAGGCGCTCGGGCGCTTCGCTCGTACGCAGCACATCGCCACCGACGTGATGAGTGAGGTGGCGGAGGGCGGGGCGGTGGCCGCCGTCTCCTGGAACGCGTTGATGACTCACGTTCACCACGACGGCACCCTCTTCACCGTGGGCGGTCACTGCCGGGCCGAGGTTCGGCGTACCCCCGACGGCTGGCGCTTCCGCGACACGGCCATAGAGGTGATCTGGACCCGGGGAAAGCCGCCGGCCGGTGTCGGCGGTCAGGCCGAGTAGGGCTCGCCCAGGTCCCAGGCCTGGTACATCGCCTCCGCGAAGGCCTCCGCGATCTTGTGCTCGCCGGTCGCGTTGGGATGCGTGCCGTCGTACGTGTCGTGGCGGAAGTCGTAGCCGGGGGGCGGGGAGGCGAGGAGGACGGGGGAGCGGGGTTCGTCCAGGTCGGCCACCGCCTTCGCCAGGAGTTCGTTGAAGGCGGCGACCTCGGCGGCGAAGGGCGCGTCGGACTCCGCGCGGACGTTCGGTATCACCGGGAGGAGGACCAGGTGGATGCGCGGGTTCGCCGCACGGGCCTCGGCGACGAAGGCGCGGGCGTTCGCCGCCGTCTGTACGGCGTTCGTGTAGAAGCCCAGGTCGATCAGGCCGAGGGAGACCAGGAGCACGTCCGCGCGCTGGGTGCGGACCGCCTCACCGATCAGGGGCACCATGTGCTGCCAGCCCTCGCCCCAGCCCGCGAGGTGGGCGCGCGGGAAGTCCGGGTCCGCGTACTCGTGCGAGTCGGCGGACTCCGTCGCCTTGTCGTACAGCGTCTCGCGCGGGCCGACGATCCGGAACGGGCCCCCGTACGTCGCGCGCAGGTGCTGCCACATTCGGTAACGCCATGTGTGTTCGCCCGCGCTTCCGATCGTCATGGAGTCGCCGACGGGCATGAACCTGAGCATCCGCTCATCATGGATGATCGGGCGGGCGATCAGTAAGGGCCGTGTGGGGTGTGAGGTGTGAGGATGGACACGCCGGCGGCCGCGGCTCCCCGCGGGCGCACCCGGGTCCCGGCGGCGCCGGGATGGCAGGCTTGGGCCATGCGCCGATCGTCCTCGTTCCTCGCCGGAGCCGCCTCCGCCGCTGCCGTTCTCGCCCTCGCGCTGCCGGCGCCGGCCCTTGCCGCCGACGGGGACGGGGGGTTCACGATCAAGGATCCCCGGATCGCCGAGTCGAGCGGGCTCGCCGCCTCGCATCTCCACCCCGGCATCTACTGGACCCACAACGACAGCGACGACGGTCCGTACCTCTACGCCGTCGACAGCAGGACCGGCGAGACCGTCGCCACCATCACCATGAAGGGGGTGGGCGCGCCGCGTGACGTCGAGGCCATCTCCCTCGGGCCCGACGGCGACCTCTACGTCGGCGACATCGGCGACAACCTCGGCGGCAAGTGGTCCTACGTGTGGATCTACAAGCTGCCCGAGCCGAAGGTGCTCAAGGACCAGACGATCCGGGCCACGCAGTACGTCGTGAAGTACGCGGACGGCCCCCGCAACGCCGAAGCGCTGATGGTCCACCCGAAGACCGGACGGGTCTACATCGCCGACAAGAACGAGGACGGCGGCCACCTGTACGAGGGTCCGGCCCGGCTCTCCACGTCGGGCACCAACATCTTCCGGCCCGTCGCCACCATCGACCTCTGGGTCACCGACGGCGCCTTCTCGCCCGACGGCGAACAGCTCGTCGTGCGCGGGTACTTCGGCGGGATCGCGTACGCCTGGAACGACGGGAAGCCCAAGCGCCAGGGGCGGTTGAACGTGCCGCTCCAGCGGCAGGGGGAGTCGGTCACGTACACCCCCGACGGGGCCAAGCTCATGTACGGCAGCGAGGGCAAGGACAGCCCGGTCCAGCCCGGTTCGGTTCCCGGGGGCGATTCCGGCTCCAAGTCGCCTTCGGAGGGCGGGGGATCGGCGTCGGCCGGCGGGAGCGGCGGCGGCATGAGCTCCGGTGCCAAGGGGGCGCTCGCCGTCGCCGCGGTTCTGGCGGCGGGGTTCGGGCTGCGGAGGTTGTTGCGCAAGTCGTAGTCGCCCCATGGATCGCTGGGCAGTGGCTTCGACGGCGACGTGAAGGTGACCAACACGGGGACGGTCGCTCTCAAGTCCTGGAAGGTGAGCTGGACTTGGTGCGGGGCGCAGCAGGTCGCCACCATGTGGAACGCGAGCTACACGCAGAGCGGGGCGAGCGTCACCGCGTCGAACGCCGATCACAACGGGGCCGTCGCGGTGGGCGGTTCGGTGAGCTTGGGGTTCGGGGGAGCGCCGGGGGGTGGGGCCATGCCGACGGTGACGTGCACGGCGACGTGAGAAGGGGGCGCCCGGCGCGCATGTCCGCGCCGGGCGCCCCCTCTGCGTACGAGTGAGGACTACAGCTTTTCGATCACGTAGTCGACGCACTTCGTCAGCGCCTCGACGTCCGCCGGGTCGATCGCCGGGAACATCGCGATACGGAGCTGGTTGCGGCCGAGCTTGCGGTAGGGCTCGGTGTCGACGATGCCGTTGGCACGCAGGACCTTGGCGACGGCGGCGGCGTCGATCTCGTCGGCGAAGTCGATCGTGCCGATGACCTGCGAGCGCTTGGCGGGGTCGGCGACGAACGGGGTCGCGTACTTGCTCTCCTCGGCCCAGGTGTAGAGGCGGGTCGAGGAGTCCTTCGTACGGCCCGTGGACCACTCCAGACCGCCCTGGCCGTTGATCCACTCCAGCTGCTCGTTGAGCAGGAACAGGGTGGCGAGGGCCGGGGTGTTGTACGTCTGGTTCTTGCGGGAGTTGTCGATCGCCGTGGGGAGCGAGAAGAACTCCGGCACGTGACGCCCGCTCGCGTGGATGCGCTCGGCGCGCTCGATGGCGGCGGGGGAGAAGACGCCGATCCACAGGCCGCCGTCGGAGGCGAAGGACTTCTGCGGGGCGAAGTAGTAGACGTCCGTCTCGGTGATGTCGACCGGGAGGCCACCGGCGCCGGAGGTGGCGTCCACCAGAACGAGGGAACCCTCGTCGGCTCCGTTGACGCGCTTGAGGGGGGCGGCGACGCCGGTGGAGGTCTCGTTGTGGGTGTAGGCGTAGACGTCCACGCCCGCCTCGGCCGCCGGCTCGGGGTGCGTGCCCGGGTCGGAGGAGATGACGGTGGGCTCGGCGAGCCAGGGGGCGAGCTTGGCGGCCTTCGCGAACTTGGAGCTGAACTCGCCGAAGGTGAGGTGCTGGGACTTGTTGTCGATCAGGCCGTGGGTCGCGACGTCCCAGAAGGCGGTGGAGCCGCCGTTGCCGAGGACGACCTCGTAGCCGTCGGGGAGCGAGAACAGGTCGCGCACGCCCTCGCGGACCTTGCCGACCAGGTTCTTGACCGGGGCCTGGCGGTGGGAGGTGCCGAGCAGGGAGGTACCGGTCGCGGCCAGCGCGTCCAGCGCCTCCGTGCGCACCTTGGAGGGGCCCGCGCCGAAACGTCCGTCGGCGGGCTTGATGTCAGCGGGGATCTGGATATCAGCCACGGTGGGAGCGTATCCGTTATGCGAAACGTGGTGGAAACCTCGTCCGGCGGGTGAGACGGGGCGGGGGCCCACTTTTCCTCGCCCCCGCCGCCCCTACCCGTCCCATCCCTGGGGGCTCCGCTCCCAGACCCCCGCATCGGCCTGAACGGCCTCGTCCTCGAACGCCGGACGGGCTGAAGATGCGCGCAGCGCCCCTTCAGGGGCGCGGGGAACTGCGCGACCGGCCCCCACCCACCCGCAGCCGGAAAGACGTCCAGCTGGGTCCGGGGCGGAGGCCCGGGGCGAGGGAGTGGGTCAGGGGGTCGGGGTCAGGTGTACCGGGAGTTCGTGCAGGTCGTTCTGGGTTACCACCGGCTTGTTGCGGAGTTCTGAGGAGGGGATCGCCAGGTCCAGGGACGGGAAACGGGCGTACAGGGCCGGGAGGGCGACCGCCGCCTCCAGGCGGGAGAGGGCGGCGCCGGGGCAGACGTGCGGGCCGTGGCCGAAGGAGATGTGACGGTTCTTCGTGGTGCGGGCGATGTCGAAGTCGCCCGCGCTCGGACCGTGCGCGTTCTCGTCGCGGCCGATCGCGCCGTACGAGACGATCAGGGCGTCGCCCGCGGGGATCACCTTGTCCCCGACGGGTACGTCCTCCGTCGCGAAGCGGATCAGGACGTGCGAGGTCGGAGTCGAGTAGCGGAGGGTTTCCTCCACGACCGCCGACCAGTCCGCCTCGCCGGAGAGGACGAGGGCGCGCTGCTCGGGGTGGGCGGAGAGGTTGACCACCGCGTTGACGATCAGGGAGATCGTCGTCTCATGGCCCGCCGCGACCATCAGCTGGAGGGTGGAGACGATCTCCTCGTCGGTGAGATGGTCGCCGTCCTCGGAGGCCAGGATCAGGGCCGAGGTCAGATCGTCACCGGGCTCCGCCCGCTTCGCGGCGACCGTCGCCGCCATGATCCCGGCCAACTCCGTCAGCGTGGCGATGACCTCCGCGGGCGGGGTCTGCGTCGAGAAGAACTTCTCGAAGAGTTCCTTGAGGCGGGGGAGCCGGGACTCCTCGATGCCCATGAGGTCGGCGACGACGTACATGGGGAGGGGGTAGGCGAAGTCGGCCTTCAGGTCGACGACCCCGTCCGGGCCCGGCGCCAGGGAGTCCAGCAGACCCTCCGTCAGTTTCGTGATGCGCTCCCGCATCTGCTCCACCCGGCGCGGTGTGAGCGCCTGCGCGACCAGCGTGCGCATCCGGCGGTGGTCCGCGCCGTCCACCGTGAGCATGGAGCGGCCGGGGTTGGCGAGCCCGATCAGCGGCCAGTCGGGGGCTATCTCGCCGCGCTGCCAGGCACCCCAGACGTTGATGTCCTTGACCAGCCGGGGGTCGGTGAGCAGGGCGCGTGCCTCGGCGTGGTGGGTGACGGCCCAGACCGGGACGCCGCCGGGCAGTTCGACGGCGGCGAGCGGTCCCGCCTCCCTGAGCCGAGCGCTCTCGCCGTCCAGGTCGGACACGAACGGGTCCAGGACGATACGACTGGTCATGCGGGGGTGCCTCCCAGGGCCGGGGTCGGGGTGAAGCGCACGGGCAGTTCGGTCAGGCCCCGCAGCCACGGTGAGGGGCGCCGGGCCAGGGTGTCGGCCGGGACCGCCAGGTCGATGTCCGGCAGGCGGTCCATTACGACCTCGATCCCCGTCCGCGCGATGACCTCCGCGACCTCCTGCGCCGGGAACGGGCAGCGGTGCTCCCCGTGGCCGAAGGAGAAGTGGGCGTTGTTGCCGCCGGTGAGGGCGGAGCCGTCGGTGCGGACCTGCGGGTCGGAGTTGGCGCCCTGGAGGCCGAGGAGGAGGAGATCGCCCGCGCGGACGCGGTGGCCGCCGAGCTGGGTGTCGCGGGAGGCCCAGCGGCCGGCCACGTTCTGGGTGGGGGTGTCCTCCCAGAGGACCTCGTTCATGGCCTCGGCGACGCTGTTGCGACCGCCGAAGAGGGAGGCGGCGAAGCGTTCGTCGGTCAGCATCAGGCGCAGCGAGTTGCCGATCCAGTCCGCGGTCGGCTGGTGGCCGGCGGCCATCATGACCATCAGGTCCTGGATGATCTCCTCGTCCGAGAAGCCGGCCGTGTTCGCGAGCATGCGGGACACGACGTCGTTCGCGGGCGCGGCCTTCCGGTCGGCGATCAACCGGGCCATGGAACCGGCCAGGTGCTGCTGTCCGGCCAGCGCGTCCTCACGGCCGTTGATCATGTCGTTGAGGGCGGTGACGAGGCCGGGTCCCTGTTCCTCGGCGAAGCCGTAGAGCGTGGCGAGGACGCGGACGGGCAGCAGGGCGGCGTAGTCCCCGATGAGGTCCGTCTCGCCCTTGGCGCACGCCGCGTCGATGAGTTCGTCGGCGAACTTCTCGGCCTGGGCACGCAGTTCGAAGGGGTCGACGGCTTCGAGGGCGTCGCTGATCATCGCGGCGCGCTCGCGGTGGCGTTCGCCGACGGTGTAGAGGATCGAGGGCTGCTTGCGGCCGATCATCGGCAGCAGTGGCCAGTCGTCGGGGATGCGGTCCCACTGGTTCCACAGCTCGGAGTCGCGGCTGAACAGCACGGGGTCGCCGGTGACCTGGTGCAGTTCGCGGTAGCCGAGCACCAGCCACGCCGGGATGTCGCCGTCCAGGACGACGGGAGTCACGGAACCGTGGTCGCGCCGCATCTCCCGGTACAGCTCGGCGGGTTCGGTCTGGAACCGGGGCCCGCTGAGGGGCACGGGGGCGGGGGTCACAGGGCCAACTCCGGGGATTTGAGGGCGCTTTCGGTGGCGTACAAAGTCTTCAGGTGCTCCACCAGCGTGATCAGCACCCGTTTGCTGGACTCCCGCGAACGCGCGTCGCAGTCGAGCAGCGGGACCTGCGGATCGAGGTCGAGGGCCTCGCGGATCTGGGCGGGGGTGTGCGCGGAGCCGCCGAAGTCGTTGCAGGCCACGATGAACGGCGTCCCGTGGTGCTCCAGCCGGTCGATCGCGTACCAGGAGTCGTCGATGCGCCGGGTGTCGACGAGGACGACGGCGCCGAGCGTGCCCGAGAACAGCCGGTCCCACAGGAACCAGAATCGCTCCTGGCCCGGCGCGCCGAACAGGTACAGCACATTGCGGGCGTCCAGCGTGATGCGCCCGAAGTCGAAGGCGACCGTGGTCGCGGATTTGTCGCGCACCTCGCTGATGTCGTCGACCGCCGCGCCGGCCTGCGTCATCGTCTCCTCGGTGTTGAGGGGACGTATCTCGCTCACGGAGCGGACCAGGGTGGTCTTGCCGACGCCGAAGCCGCCCACGACGACGATCTTCAGACCGTTGTCGGCCTGTGCCCCCAGGGGCGCAGGGGCGTCGGCCCCCTGGGACGTACGGGCATCAGAGGTTACGGAGTCCAACGAGCACCTGCTCCAGGATGTCGGGATCGGGAAGAGCGGCCTTCTGGGGGTGGCGGGCGCTGACGCGGCCCGCGGCGAGCAGGTCGGAGAGCAGGATGCGGGTGATGGACACCGGCAGCTTCAGCACGGCGGCGATCTCCACGACCGCCGTCGGCCGCTCGCACAACCGCAGGATCGCCGCGTGTTCCGACTGCATGCCCACCACCGGATCGCACTCGGCGACCACGAGTGTCACCAGGTCGAACGGGGTGTCGGGCGCGGACCGGCTGCGCCCTCCGGTGAGGGTGTAGAGCCGGTCGGGCGCGTCGTCCCTGCCCGGACGGCTCATGACGTCCGGGGCTGCGCGCTCAGGTGTTCGCCGAGTTGTTCCACGAGCTCGCTCATGTTGTGCCCGACCAGACCGGCGTCCGCGTCCTCGGCGGTGACCACGGCGAGGTGGGCGCCGTCGCCCGCCTCCACGATGAACAGGACCCCGCCGTAGAACTCAGTCATGGCCGAGCGCACGCCCCCGGTGCCGTCGCCGAACTCCACGGACGCCCCGTGGGACAGCGACTGGATGCCGGCGGCGATCGCGGCGAGCTGGTCGGCGCGGTCGACGGTGAGCTCCGGCGTGCGGCACAGCTTCAGGCCGTCCCGGGAGAGCACGAGCGCGTGCCGGGCGCCCGGGGTGCGCTCGAGGAGGCCCTCGATGAGCCAGGAGAGCTTCTCGTCGGCGGTGGTGGTGCCGGTCATGAAGTGGTGTCGCCTTCCGGATGCGAGGGGGTGTGCGAGGGGGCGTGCGAGGGATGCGCGGGGGCGGACTCCCGTACGGCTTCTTCGCCGCGTACGGCGTTCGCGGATTCGTCCTGTACGGATTCGGCCCGTACGGCGTCGTCCTCGGGCACCGTTCCCTGGACCGCCGCCTGGTCCGGCGCGGTGCCCCGGACGGCCTGGCGGAAGCTGCTGAAGCGGGCGGCGGTGGCCTTGGAGTCGGTCGTACGGGGCTCCGGGTCGGCCTGGTTCGTGAGGTGGGCGCGGCTGCGCTCGGCGTGCGCGAGGGTCCGGCCGCGGCGGCGCTTGGGGAGGCCGCCGGTCGCGGGAGTGCCGGTCGTGGGGGTGCCGTTCGGCGGGGTGTCGGTGTCGCGCCGGGGCGACTCGTGGGTGGGGACCGGGTCCGGGTCGAGGTCCTCGGGGGCGCGGGCGGCGGCGTACGACGCCTGGGGGTGCGGCTCGGCGAGGGAGCTGTCCTCGGCGGGCGGGGTCGCCGCGGCGGGCTTGACCTGGGGTTCCGTCGCCGCCGGGGCGGCCGGGGCCGGCACTGAGGGCAGGCTCAGGATGTCCTGGGGGATGAGCACCAGGACGCCCGTGCCGCCGCGCGCGGAGGGCCGGAAGGACACCTTCAGGCCGTGCTTGCGGGCGAGCCGGCCGACCACCGCGAGGCCGAGCCGGGTGCCGGTGAGGCCGCCAAGGTCGGCGGCGTTCTCGGCGTCCGCGGAGACGGCGCGTTCGGCGCGGCGCAGCTGGACGTCGCCCATGACGAGGCCGCTGTCCTCGACGGAGACGATGACACCGGCCGGGACCTCCTCGACGTAGACGTGGACCTCGGCGGTCGGCGGCGAGAAGTTCGCGGCGTTGTCGAGGAGTTCGGCGAGCGCGTGCATCACGCCCTCGGCGGCGTGCCCGGCGACGGCGGCGTCGCTCGCGGAGTGGACGCGCACCCGCTGGTAGCCGCCGATGCGGCCCATGGCGCCGCGCAGGATCGACTCCATGACGATGGGACGCGCCCAGCGGCGGCCGGAGCGGGCGCCCGCGAGGACGGCGACGGAGTCGGCGAGGCGGCCCGCCTGCGCGGTGCGGTGGTCGAGGTGGAGGAGGTCGGCGAGGACCTCCTCGTCGGAGTGCTTCTCCTCCATGGCGCGCAGGTCGGCGAGCATGCCGGTGGACAGGGCCTGCATCCGCCCGGCCGCGTTGGCGGTGGCCGAGATCGCGGCCGCCCGGTCACTGTTGGCACGCCGCATGCGCTCGGTCAGCCGGGCGTTCTCCTCGGAGAGTTCGGCGAACCGCCGCTGCTCCTCGGCGATCTCGGTGGCGAGGCGGTGCCGCTCCTCCTCGAACCCCTGCGCGAGCAGGGCGCGTTCGCGGGCGTCGGCGTCGGCCAGGCGCGCGCGGTCGCGGGCGGACTCCTCCGCGAGCCGGGACCGCTCCTGGTTGAACTCCTCGGCCATGCGGGCCCGTTCCTGCAGGAGCCGTCCGGCGTCCTGGGTCACGGCGTCGAGGCGGCGGCGCGCGAGCTTGGCGGTCTGCAGGGCGCGCGCGGCGACCGCGACGGCGACGCACAGGAGCACGGCGGCGGCGCCCGCGCCCCAGGCGAGGGGGACGCGTGCCGAGTCGGGTGCCAGGGAGACGGCGACGACGACCGCGACCGCTGCCGCGACGGCGGTGAGCAGGGGCGCGGGGGCTGTCGCGCGGAGGGTGGGTCGTTCGCCGGAGGGGATGGGCGCGGTCATGAATCGTGTCCTCGGTCGTGTCCTGGGCGAAGTTCCTGGGGCGAGGTTCCTGGGGGGAGGTTCCTGGGCGAGAGCCGACACCGGTTGCTCAATTTGCCGTCACTATATGAGAGTTCGTGATCGCATTGGGAAGGTTCTGGATCCGAGCTCATAATCCGCCGGTGATCGTTCTGTGATCGCGATGGCGATCGGTCGGTGATCGGTCAGTGATCCGCCGACGATCGGCCGGTGATCGATGCGTCACGGTTACGAACCGTTGTCGGTGCGCGGGGTCATCCTGGAGACATGACGGATCTTGGCGCGAAGGACGGCACGAACGGCGCGGCGGACCCGCCCGACGTGGACGGGCTGCGGGCCGCCCTCGCGGCGGAGATGCGCGGCGAGGTCGCCTTCGACGTGACCGCGCGGGCGCTGACCACCATGGACGCGTCCAACTACCGCAGGGTCCCGCTCGGAGTGGTCCGCCCGCGCGACGCCGACGACGTGGCGGCCGCCCTGTCCGTGTGCCGGGCCCACGGGGTGCCGGTCGTGCCGCGCGGCGGCGGCACGTCGATCGCGGGACAGGCGACCGGCACCGGAGTCGTCCTCGACCTCACCCGCCACATGAACCGGATCGTCGCGCTCGACCCCGAGGCGCGCACGGCCGTCGTCCAGCCCGGTGTCGTCCTCGACCGTCTCCAGGAGGCCGCGGCCCCGCACGGCCTGCGCTTCGGACCCGACCCCTCCACCCACAGCCGATGCACCCTCGGCGGCATGATCGGGAACAACTCGTGCGGCTCGCACTCGGTGGCCTGGGGCACGACGGCGGACAGCGTGCGCGAACTGTCGGTGGTCAAGGGGGACGGCTCCCTCGTACGGCTGGGACAGAACTGGCAGGGCGCCCCGGACGGCCTCCGGGCACTGGTCGAGGGCGAGCTGGCCCGCCTGCGCACGGGCTTCCCGGAGCTGCCCCGCCGTATCTCCGGCTACGCGCTCGACGCGCTGCTCCCCGAGAAGGGCGCCGACGTCGCCCGCTCCTTCTGCGGCTCCGAGGGCACGCTCGGGGTGGTCACGGAGGCGGTCGTACGACTGGTCGAGACACCGCGCTCGCGGGCGCTGGCCGTGCTTGCCTACGCGGACGAGAGCGCGGCGGCTCAGGCGGCGGCCGGGCTGCTGCCGCTGGGGCCGCTCACCGTGGAGGGGATGGCCGCGGACCTCGTACCGCCGGACGCGGGGCTGCCGCGCGGCGGCGCGTGGCTGTTCGTGGAGACGGGCGGCGCGGACCCGGCGGAGGCACGCGCGCGTGCGGACGCGATCGTCCGGGCCGCCGACGTCCTGGACTCCCTCGTGGTCACCGACCCGGCCGGGCAGCGCGTCCTGTGGCGGCTGCGCGAGGACGCGAGCGGCACGGCGACCCGGATGCCGGACGGGAGCGAGGCATGGCCGGGCTGGGAGGACTGCGCGGTGCCGCCGGCCCGGCTCGGCACGTATCTGCGCGACTTCCGGCACCTGCTGAGCGCCTACGACCTGCGCGGCACCCCGTACGGGCACTTCGGCGACGGCTGCATCCACGTCCGCATCGACTTCGACCTGCTGACCAGTGAGGGCATCGGCCGCTTCCGCCGCTTCTCCGAGGAACTGGCCGAACTGGTGGTCTCCCACGGGGGCTCCCTCTCGGGCGAGCACGGGGACGGGCAGGCACGGGCCGAACTGCTGCCCAGGATGTACGGCACGGAGCTGGTCGGCCTCTTCGAGCGGGCCAAGGACCTCTGGGACCCGGACGACCTGCTCAACCCCGGGATGCTGGTGCGCCCGAACCGGCTGGACGAGAACCTGCGGTTCGCGGTGCTGCCGCGCGAGCCGGTGGACGTGGCGTTCGGATATCCGGCGGACGGCGGAGACTTCTCGGCCGCGGTGCGCAGATGCGTGGGGGTCGCCAAGTGCCGTACGACGGCCGCCGACGCAGGCGTCATGTGCCCGTCGTTCCGGGCGACGGGCGAGGAGGAGCACTCCACGCGGGGACGGGCCCGGCTGCTGCACGAGATGCTCGCCGGCGAGGTGGTCACCGACGGCTGGCGCTCGACCGAGGTCCGGGACGCGCTCGACCTGTGCCTGTCCTGCAAGGGCTGCCGGTCCGACTGCCCGGTGGGCGTCGACATGGCCACGTACAAGGCGGAGTTCCTGCACCACCACTACGAAGGCAGGAGGCGCCCCGCCGCGCACTACACGATGGGCCGGCTGCCGGTGTGGCTGCGCCTGGCCGACCGCACGAGAACGGCGCCGCTGCTCAACTACCTCGCGTCCGTAAGGCCGTTCGCGGCGCTCGCCAAACGGCTCGGCGGGATCGCACCCGAGCGGGAGATCCCGCGCCTGGCGCCGGAGACGTTCAGCCGGTGGTGGGAGCGGCGGTTCAAGGAGCGGGTGCGGCGGATGATGCGGGAGGGGGTTTACGGCCCCGAGGCGGAGCTCGACAGGGCCCCGAGGGAGGTGGCGTTCCTCTGGCCGGACACCTTCACCGAGCACCTGTCGCCCTCCGTGGGGAAGGCGGCCGTACGGGTGCTGGAGGCGGCCGGGGTGGACGTGATGCTCCCGCCGACCGTGGCGATGAGCAAGCGGACGCCGCGGGCCGGGGAGAGCGTGTCGCTCTCGCACCTCCCCTGGTCGGTGGGCGCCCGGGGCCACGTCTGCTGCGGACTGACGTACGTCTCCACGGGCCAACTCGACCGAGCCCGCGCGGTGATGCGCCGCACGCTCGACCTGATGGGTGTGTTCCTGGACCCGGACGTCCACCCGCGGCCACCCGCCGTCGTCGTCCTGGAACCGAGCTGCGCCGCCGCCCTGCGCACGGACCTCCCGGAGCTCCTCCACGACGACCCGCGCGCGGCGCGCCTCGCCTCGGCGGTGCTGACGTTCGCCGAGGCCCTGGAGCGCCTCGCCCCGGACTGGTCACCCCCGGACCTCGACCGTCCGGTGACCGGCCAGACCCACTGCCACCAGCACGCCGTCCTCGGCGACGCCGCCGACCGCCGGCTGCGCGAGGCGGCGGGCCTCACCGGCTCCCTCGCGGGCGGCTGCTGCGGACTCGCGGGCAACTTCGGCTTCGAGAAGGGCCATTACGAGGTGTCGAAGACCTGCGCGGAGGAACAGCTGCTCCCGGCCGCGCGGGCCGCCACGCCCGACACCCTGCTTCTCGCGGACGGTTTCTCCTGCCGCACACAGCTGGAACAGCTGGCGGGGCGCAAGGGGCGCCATCTGGCGGAGGCGCTGGCCGAGGCGCTGGACCGAGGGGCGGACCGAGGGGTGGACCGAGGGGTGGACCTGGAGGGCGACCAAGGGGCGGACTGACGGCGTGGATAAGCAATACCCAGGTTTTTTAGGCAACTCTCAGGTTTCATAAGGGGATTCACAGTCGTCATGTGCCGCATTTTGCTGTGCCTCGGGGCGCGGGGCGTGTAGGTTCCTTCATGTCGGGCAGCAGGGAAAACCGAGGTGACGACCAGGGATTCCCGCCCGTTTCCGTAGAGAATTCTCGCACCATCGCACTATTGCGCTCGCTATTGCGTAGCCAGAAACCTCAAGGAGTTGGCATGAGCTTCAAGAAGCTTGCCCCCCTGCCCCCCAAGCCCAAGTCGAAGCAGCTCCCGCCCCCGCCGGCGCCGAAGCCGCGCAAGAAGGCGCACAAGCCGCTCCCCAAGCCGTTCCCCAACGACGAACGCTGATCGGGCGGTAGCAGAGAGGCCGACGGTGCGCCGTCGGCCTCTCTCTTTTGGTGGGGCTGCCATAAACGATTCCGGCGGCGAACGGAAATTCCACGGCACGGCCTGCAATTTAATCGAGGAGGGCCATGACCCGGCAAAGGCAGAATCAGGAGTACGAGGAATACGCGGACGCGGACGACGAGTACGAGGACGAACTCGACCACGACACGCCGACCATCCCCGCCCGTACCGCCTTCCGGCGTTTCTGGCCGCTGACCAAGGGGCTGCGGAGCTGGCTGCTGGCCATCTGGCTGTGCACGGTGCTCGCCGCACTCGCCGAAACCGCCGCGATCCTCCTCTTCAGCGATCTGACCGACCACGCCCTGCAACAGGGCTCACTGGCCGCGTTCTGGGCCCCGGCCGCCGAATGGCTGGCCGTCGCCGTGCTCGGCGCCGCCGTCGCCTACGCGGGCAACTCCCTCGCCACCTGGGTCACCGAGCGCTTCGTGATGCGGCTGCGCGAGCACGTCTTCGACCACGTACAGCAGTTGCCGCCGCACTTCTTCCAACGCCACCGCCAGGGCGACCTGTTGTCCCGGCTGACCAGCGACGTCGATTCGATCGAGACGATGGTCGTGTCCGGGCTCGTGGGCGCGGCGTCGGCGGCGTTCAGCGCGCTGTTCTACGCGGCGGCCGCCTTCTGGCTGCGCTGGGACCTGGCCGCGGCGACCTTCGTGCTCGCACCCCTGTTCTGGCTGGCCGCCCGCCGCTTCTCCGGCTCCATCAAGTCCGTCTCGCGCGACGGCCGGGTCGCCGACGGCGCGATCACCTCCGTCGTCGAGGAGTCCCTCGGCAACATCGTCCTCACCCAGGCGTACGACCGCCGCGACGCCGAGCGGCGGCGGCTGAACCAGGAGGCGAACGCCTGGTTCAGGGCCTCCGTGCGCTCCGGGCGCCTCAACGAGCTGTACGAGCAGCTCGTCCAGGTCATCGAGACGATCTGCGTGCTCGCGGTCATCGGCCTCGGCGTGTGGGAGATCTCCGGCGGCCGGATGACCCTCGGCCAGCTGCTCGCCTTCGCCGCGTTCCTCGGCTACCTCTACCCGCCCGTGCGCGGCCTGGCCCAGCTCGGTCTCACCATCGCCGCCGCCACCGCCGGGGCCGAACGGCTGATCGAGATTCTCGATGTGCGGCCCGCGGTCGCCGACCCGACGAGCTCGGCCGAGAGCCGGCTCGGCCGCCCCGACGGCGCCGTGGAGGTCCGCGACGCCACCTTCCGCTACCCCGGCGCGGAGAGCGACGCCCTGCGCGGTCTGTCCTTCACGGTCAGCCCCGGCGAGCTGGTGATCGTCACCGGCCCGAGCGGCGCGGGCAAGTCCACCGTGTCCAAGCTCCTCCTGCGCTTCTACGACCCGGACGCCGGCTCGGTCCTCCTCGACGGCGTCCCGGTGGGCGACTTCCCACTGGCCCGGCTGCGCGAGTACGTCACGCTGCTGCCACAGGAGACCCTCGTCCTGCACGACACCGTCCGCGCCAACATCGGCTGCGGGCGCCCCGGCGCGAGCGACGAGGCGCTCGTGGAGGCCGCGCGCGCCGCCGACGCGCACGACTTCATCATGAAGCTGCCGGACGGATACGACACCAAGATCGACCCCAACTCGGCCCGCCTCTCCGGCGGCCAGCTCCAACGGCTCGCCATCGCCCGCGCCATCCTGCGCGACGCCCCGGTCCTCGTCCTCGACGAGCCGACGACCGGCCTGGACGCGATGGCAGCGCGCCGCGTGATCAAGCCACTGCGGCGTCTGATGCAGGGCCGTACGACGATCATGATCACCCACGACCTCAACCTGGCGCCCGACGCCGACCGGATCCTCGTCGTCGACCGCGGCCGTGTGGTCGAAACCGGCCGCCACGACGAACTCCTGGCCCGCGGCGGCGCGTACGCCCGTCTGCACGGATCGCAGAACAACGCGCTGATGGACACCGGTGAGCTGCGGCTGCCGCTGTTCACGGAGGCGGAGGTTACGGTGGGCGGCGCGGTGCCGGTGGGGATGTCGACCGGCATGCCGACGGGGATGCCGACGGGGATGGCTGTGGGGGCGCCGACCGGGGTGCCTGCGGGGGTGCCGGTGGATTACGCGGGGGGCTTCGTGGCAGAAGCGGTTCCGCAGTACGCGTACTACGGAGCCGCAGGGCAGTACGGGGCCGAGGGAGCCTGGTACCCCGGCGCGTTTCCCGACCCCCTCCCTGACCCTCTCCCCGACCCCGATCCACTGCGGGACCCCCTTGACGGCTATCTGCCCGACGGTCGGCCCCTCTTCCGCGACGAGGCACCCTGGACAGGCGCATAAGGGGTTCACGTGCCTGACTTAGTCCATTACTGTGGACCGAGAAGTGCACCTTGATGCACGACTCTTGAGTCGAGCCCCTGGAAGGCCCCGTGAACACCCCCAGCGCCGCCCCGTCCTCCCCGGCGGGTCCGTCCTCCCCGGCCTCGGCCGCCCCGGCGATGGCGCCCGCGCCCACCCCGGGCGAGGGCACCCCGAACCGGTGGGGTGCCCTCGGCCCCGTGGGACTGGTCCTGGCCGGAGGCATCTCGGTGCAGTTCGGCGGCGCGCTGGCGGTCACCCTCATCCCGCGCGCGGGCGCGCTCGGGGTCGTCACCCTGCGCCTCCTGGTGGCCGCGATCGTGCTGATGGCCGTCTGCCGGCCCAAGGTGCGCGGGCACTCACGGGCGGACTGGGGCACGGTCGTGATCTTCGGTCTCACCATGGCCGGGATGAACGGCCTCTTCTACCAGTCGGTCGCCCGTATCCCGCTGGGCCCCGCCGTCACCCTCGAGGTCCTCGGCCCGCTCGTCCTCTCGGTCCTCACCTCCCGCCGCGCCCTGAACCTCCTCTGGGCGGGCCTCGCCCTCGGCGGTGTCTTCCTGCTCGGCGGCGGAGGCTTCGGCTCCCTCGACCCGGTCGGCGTCGCCTTCGCCCTGTCCGCGGGCGCGATGTGGGCGGCGTACATCGTCTTCAGCGCGCGTACGGGCCGACGCTTCCCCCAGGCGGACGGGCTCGCGCTCGCCATGGTGGTCGCGGCGGTGGCGTTCCTGCCGCTGGGGATCGCCGAGTCCGGGACCCGGCTGATCAACCCGACGACCGTGGCTCTGGGCGGCGCGGTCGCCGTGATGTCCTCCGTGCTGCCGTACACCCTCGAACTGCTCGCGTTGCGCCGCCTGCCCGCCGCCACCTTCGCCATCCTGATGAGCCTGGAGCCCGCCGTCGCCGCGACCGCCGGCTTCCTCGTCCTGGACCAGGCCCTCTCCACCACCGAGGCCCTCGCGATCGCCCTGGTCATCGCCGCGAGCATGGGGGCGGTACGGACGCAGGTGGGGCGGGGCAGGGCGAAGAACGTCGGGTCGGTCGGTTCCGTCCGTTCAGCCGACTCGGCCCGGTCCGTCGACTCGGTCGAGGGGGCGTAGCAGCCGGAGGATCATCTCCACCGTCCGCTCGACGGGGCGGGCGCGTGCCGTGGCGCCGAACAGCAGCGTGCGGGTCAGGACGGCGCCCAGCAGCATGTCGAACACGTCGTCAGGGTCCACGGTGGGGTCGACGGTCCCGGGTGGCGCGGCGCGCAGGATGTCCAGGAAGTGCGGTCGCGCCGACATGCGCACGTACACCTCCGGAGGGCCGGTCCGGTCCGACGTCTGGTGGTGCGCGAGCAGGCCGGCGGCGGCCGCGCGGGCCGCGGGTGTGCTGAAGGCCGCCAAGTAGGCACGGATGAACCGGCGTAGATCGCGCGGGAGATCCCCCGTCGGCCGCACGCTCAGCGGGCTGAGCCCGGGGAACGTGGCCTCCTCGATCAGCTCGATCCGGGACGGCCAGCGGCGGTAGATCGCGGAGGCGTGCACGCCGGAGTGTTCGGCGACCGCCTGGATCGTCGTCGCGTCGAAGCCGCGCTGGACGAGCAGTTCGCGCGCCGCCGCGAGGGCCCGTTCGTTGATGCTCGTGTCCCGGGGACGACCGGGGCGGCGGCGCGGCTCTGTCATGGCGGACATCGTAATGACCGGCCGTTCACGGCAGGCCATTATAGGAGGGCCTCTTCTGTAAATGTCGTTGCGTCGCTACAGTCCGAGTGGGGATCCGGGCAGGGATCCGCGTGGGGAAGGGCTGTGACGGATGACCGAGACCGAAGAGCTGCGCGCCACCGCCGAGTTACTGGCGGCCAAGGTCCACGCCCCGGAGGACCAGGTCGAGATCATGCAGCTCGTCGCCCAGTACGGGCCCGCCGTCGACAGCGGATCCGGCGAGGCCGCGGCGGACCTCTGGGCCGAGGACGGCGTCTTCGACGCGGTCCCGCACCTGCGGATGGAGGGCCGGAAGGGCGTCCTCGGATGGTCCACGGCGCCGGTCACCAGAGCGTGATCCACAACGGCTGCGGCCACGTCCTGACCGTGCCGCACATCGTCGTCGACGGCGACCGGGCCACCGGCCGCGGCCACGCGCTGCACCTCCGCTGGGACGCCGACGCCGGCCGCTTCTGGGTGTTCCAGGTCTCCGCGAACACCTGGCGTTGGGTGCGCACTCCGCAGGGCTGGCGCATCGCCGAGCGGATCAACGCCAACCTCGACGCAACCGAGGGACCTCGCGCGATGCTCGCGCAGCCCGCAGACCGGGTCCACCAGGAGGCGGAGTGAGGATCGGACTGATCGGGCCGGGCCGGATGGGCCGCCCGATGGCGTCTTCCGCTCCCTGTAGTCCGCGCGGGGCGCCTTCCTGAAGCCCGCGCGGGACATCTGCTTGTGGTCGGCGCAGCACATCAATTAATGCAAGCATGCTTGCTTGTTTCTGTGCCCGCTGCCATGCTCCAGAGCGCACCGCGAAAGACTCCGCACGCCCGCCGCGCATCGCCGCGCGCCGCCGCACACCGTCGTGCCCCGAGGGGAGCTCCATCGTGTCCGACCCGTCGTCAGTGATCGACGATCTGCATCGGGAGAGCGAAGAACTCGACCTGCTGGTCAGGGACTTGGCGGAGGGCCGCTGGGCACTCGCCACTCCCGCCGCCGGCTGGACCGTCGCTCACCAGATCGCCCACCTGGCCTGGACGGACCGTTCCGCCCTGCTCGCCGTGACGGACGCCGAGGCCTTCGCCAAGGAGGTCGAGAAGGCGATGGCCTCGCCCGGCGGATTCGTGGACGAGGGCGCGGAGGAAGGGGCGCTGCTGCCGCCCGCGACACTGCTCGCCGACTGGCGGTCGGGACGAAAGGCGCTGGAGGAGGCCCTTCGGGCGGCCCCCACAGGCATCCGATTTCCCTGGTACGGCCCGCCCATGTCGGTCGCCTCCATGGCCACCGGCCGCCTGATGGAGACCTGGGCCCACGGCCAGGACGTGGCGGACGCGCTGGGTGTGGCGCGCACTCCCACCGACCGCCTGCGCCACGTGGCCCGCATCGGCGTACGGGCCCGGGACTTCGCCTTCCACGTACGGGGACTCACGCCACCCGCCGGGGAGTTCCGCGTCGAACTGCGTGGCCCGCAAGGCGAGTTGTGGACCTACGGGCCCGAAGAGGCCCCCCAGCGAGTCACCGGCCCCGCCCTGGACTTCTGTCTCCTGGTCACCCAACGGGCCCACCGCGACGACCTCGCCGTACGGGCGGACGGCCCCGATGCCGACCGCTGGCTGGACATCGCGCAGGCCTTCGCGGGGCCACCGGGACAGGGGCGCGAGTCCAAGGGAGACGCCAAGTGACCGTCGCGCCCCTCCGTATAGGCAACGCCTCCGGCTTCTACGGCGACCGCTTCGACGCGATGCGCGAGATGCTCACCGGCGGCCCCCTGGACGTTCTCACCGGCGACTATCTCGCCGAACTGACCATGCTCATCCTCGGCCGCGACCGCCTCAAGAACCCCTCCGGCGGCTACGCCCGCACCTTCCTGGGCCAGTTGGAGGAATGCCTCGGCCTCGCGCTCGAGCGGGGCGTGCGGATCGTGGCGAACGCGGGCGGTCTCAACCCCGCCGGACTCGCCGACGCCGTACGGCAGTTGGCCGACCGTCTCGGCATACCGGCGCGCGTCGCCCACGTCGAGGGCGACGACCTGACCGCCGGCCACCCCAGGAGCCTCGCCGCGCACGCCTACCTCGGCGGTGCCGGGATCGCCGCCTGTCTGCGTGAGGGCGCGGACATCGTGGTGACCGGGCGGGTCACGGACGCGGCGCTGGTCACCGGGCCCGCCGTCGCCCACTTCGGCTGGGCGCCGGACGCGTACGACCGCCTCGCCGGCGCCGTCGTCGCCGGTCACGTCCTGGAATGCGGCACCCAGGCCACCGGCGGCAACTACGCCTTCTTCACCGACCACGACCCGACACGCCTTCGCCACCCCGGCTTCCCGCTCGCCGAACTCCACGAGGACGGCACCAGCGTCATCACCAAACACGACGGCACCGGCGGCCTCGTGGACATCGGCACGGTCACCGCGCAACTCCTGTACGAGACCTCCGGCGCCCGGTACGCGGGCCCCGACGTCACCGCCCGCCTCGACTCGGTCCGCCTCACCCAGGAAGCCCCCGACCGCGTCCGCATCTCCGGTGTACGCGGCGAGGCCCCGCCCCCCACCCTCAAGGTCGGCCTCAACCGCCTCGGCGGCTACCGCAACGAAGTCGTCTTCGTCCTCACCGGCCTCGACATCGAGGCGAAGGCCGCCCTCGTCCGGGACCAGATGGAAGCCGCGCTGGATGCCGCGAAGTCCCGCCCCTCCGAGGTCCGCTGGGACCTCGCCCGCACCGACCACCCCGACGCTCCCACGGAGGAGACCGCGAGCGCCCTCCTGCGCCTCGTCGTACGCGACCGGGACCAGGACGCGGTGGGCCGCACCCTCAGCGGCGCCGCCATCGAACTCGCGCTGGCCAGCTACCCCGGCTTCCACGTGATCGCGCCGCCGGGAAAGGGCTCCCCGTACGGGGTCTTCGAGGACGTGTACGTCCCTCAGGACTCCGTGGAGCACGTGGCGGTCCTCCATGACGGGCGCCGGGTACCGGTCGCTTCGGCCATCGACACCCTCGCACTCGAACCCGCGCCCGAGTCCGCCCTGCCCGAACCGCTCCCTCCGGGGCCGACGAGACGCGCTCCTCTTGGTGTGGTCGCGGGTGCGCGCAGCGGGGACAAGGGCGGGAACGCGAATGTCGGGGTGTGGGTGAGATCGGATGACGCGTGGTGCTGGTTGGTTCATCAGCTGACAGCTGACAGATTTCAGAATCTGATAACTGAAAGCTGTCATCTGAAAGTTGTCCGTCACACTCTGCCGAACCTCCGCGCCCTCAACTTCGTCGTCGAAGGAATCCTCGGCGAAGGCGTCGCCTCCCAGCACCGCTTCGACCCTCAGGCCAAGGCCCTGGGCGAATGGCTCCGCTCCCGCCACCTCGACATCCCGGAGGCCCTGCTGTGACGGTCCTGGCGTCCGCTCTGGACACCGCCGCCCCCGATTACACCGCTCACCGCGAGGCCATGCTCGCCAAGCTCACCGAGCTTGACGCCGAGCACGCCAGGGCGCTCGCGGGCGGCGGCGAGAAGTACGTGGCCCGGCACCGCAAGCGCGGCAAGCTGCTCGCCCGTGAACGCATCGAGCTGCTGCTCGACCCCGACACACCGTTCCTGGAGCTGTCGCCGCTCGCGGCCTGGGGGAGCGAGTACGCGGTCGGCGCGTCGCTGGTGACCGGGATCGGGGTCGTCGAGGGCGTGGAGTGCCTGATCACCGCGAACGACCCGACCGTGCGGGGCGGCGCCAGCAACCCCTGGAGCCTGAAGAAGGCCCTGCGGGCCAACGACATCGCCCTGGCCAACCGGCTGCCCTGCATCAGCCTGGTGGAGTCGGGCGGCGCCGATCTGCCGTCGCAGAAGGAGATCTTCATCCCCGGGGGAGCGATTTTCCGCGACCTCACCAGGTTGTCGGCGGCGGGGATCCCGACCGTCGCCGTCGTCTTCGGGAACTCCACCGCCGGAGGCGCGTACATCCCCGGCATGTCCGACCACGTGATCATGGTCAAGGAGCGGGCGAAGGTCTTCCTGGGCGGGCCGCCGCTGGTGAAGATGGCGACCGGCGAGGAGAGCGACGACGAGTCCCTGGGCGGCGCCGAGATGCACGCGCGCGTGTCGGGTCTCGCGGACTACTTCGCCGTCGACGAACAGGACGCCCTCCGTCAGGCCAGGCGCGTGGTCGCCCGGCTCAACCACCGCAAGGCGTTCGGCGATCCCGGTCCGGCCGCGCCCCCCAAGTACGACGAGGACGAGCTCCTGGGCATCGTCCCCGGCGACCTCCGACACCCCTTCGATCCGCGCGAGGTCATCGCCCGCGTCGTCGACGGCTCCGACTTCGACGAGTTCAAGCCCCTCTACGGGACGAGCCTCACGACCGGCTGGGCAACCCTCCACGGCTATCCCGTCGGCATCCTGGCCAACGCCCGGGGAGTGCTGTTCAGCGCCGAGTCCCAGAAGGCCGCCCAGTTCATCCAGCTCGCCAACCAGCGCGACATCCCCCTTCTCTTCCTGCACAACACCACCGGCTACATGGTCGGCAAGGAGTACGAGCAGGGCGGGATCATCAAGCACGGCGCGATGATGATCAACGCCGTCTCCAATTCGAAGGTCCCCCACCTGTCCGTCCTCATGGGGGCCTCCTACGGAGCCGGTCACTACGGCATGTGCGGGCGCGCCTACGACCCGCGCTTCCTGTTCGCCTGGCCCAGCGCCAAGTCCGCCGTCATGGGCCCCCAGCAGCTCGCGGGCGTCCTCTCGATCGTCGCCCGGCAGTCGGCCGCGGCCAAGGGGCAGCCCTACGACGAGGACGCCGACGCGGCCCTGCGCGCCATGGTGGAGCAGCAGATCGAGTCGGAGTCCCTGCCGATGTTCCTGTCCGGGCGGCTGTACGACGACGGGGTCATCGACCCCCGCGACACCCGCACCGTCCTCGGCCTGTGCCTGTCCGCGATCCACACGGCCCCCTATGAGGGTGCGCGCGGTGGCTTCGGCGTCTTCCGGATGTGAGGTCTCCCCAGTGACCAGCCCAACGACCAGCCCGACGACCAGCCCAGCGATCGGCCGGGTGATCGGCTCCGTCCTCGTGGCCAACCGGGGCGAGATCGCCTGCCGGGTCTTCCGCACCTGCCGTGAGGCGGGGATCCGGTCGGTCGCCGTGTACTCGGACGCCGACGAGAACGCCCTCCACACGCGTGTGGCCGACGAGGCGGTACGGCTGCCGGGGGCGGCGCCCTCGGACACGTACCTGCGCGGCGACCTGATCGTGAAGGCGGCCCTGAGCGCCGGCGCGGACGCCGTGCACCCCGGGTACGGCTTCCTCTCCGAGAACGCCGACTTCGCGCGGTCCGTCCTCGACGCGGGCCTCGTCTGGATCGGGCCGCCGCCCGAGGCCATCGAGGCGATGGCCTCCAAGACGCGCGCCAAGAAACTGATGGGTCTCGAACCGCTGGAGACGGTCACCGCCGCCGATCTCCCGGTGCTCGTCAAGGCGGCCGCGGGTGGCGGCGGCCGCGGCATGCGCGTCGTACGCGAACTCGACGCCCTCGACGCCGAACTGACCGCCGCCCGCGCCGAGGCCCTCAGCGCCTTCGGTGACGGTGAGGTCTTCGTCGAGCCCTACGTAGAGGGCGGTCGGCATGTGGAAGTGCAGATCCTCGCCGACGCGCACGGCACGGTCTGGGCGCTCGGCACCCGCGACTGCTCCCTCCAGCGCCGCCACCAGAAGGTCGTCGAGGAGGCCCCGGCCCCCGGTCTCGGAGACCTGACGGAAACCCTCTACGACCTGTCCGTGCGGGCCGCCCGAGCCGTCGACTACGTGGGCGCGGGAACGGTCGAGTTCCTGGTCGCCGACGGCAAGGCCCACTTCCTGGAGATGAACACCCGACTCCAGGTCGAACACCCGGTGACGGAGGCGGTCTTCGGCGTCGATCTCGTCGCGCTCCAGATCCAGGTGGCGGAGGGCGCGGCGCTCGCGAACGACCCGCCACGCGCGCGTGGGCACGCGATCGAGGCCCGCCTGTACGCCGAGGACCCGGCGCGGGCCTGGGCGCCGCAGACCGGCACCCTGCACCGCCTCGCCGTCCCGGAGGGCGTCCGCCTGGACACCGGTTACACCGACGGCGACCCGATCGGCGTCCACTACGACCCGATGCTGGCGAAGGTGATCGCGTACGCGCCCACGCGCGCGGAGGCCCTGCGCAAGCTGTCGGGTTCCCTGGAGCGGGCCGACGTCCACGGCCCGACGACCAACAGGGATCTGCTCGTACGCTCCTTGCGGCACCCGGAGTTCGCCGAGGCGCGCATGGACACCGGGTTCTACGAGCGCCACCTCGCCGCCCTCACGACGCCGGCCCCGGACCCGTACGCGCCCCTGGCGGCGGCCCTGGCGGACGCGCGGGGCCACTCCCGCTCCCGGTTCGGCGGCTGGCGCAACCTCCCCTCGCAACCCCAGGTCAAGCGCTACGACCTGGCCGGCACCGAGCACGAGGTGCGCTACCGGCACACCCGTGAGGGCCTCACGGCCGACGGGGTGCGTGTGGTGCACGCCGACGCCCGTCTCGTCGTACTCGAAGTGGACGGCGTACGGCGGAAGTTCGCGGTGACACGGTACGGCGACCAGGTGTTCGTGAACGCCACCGCCCTCACCGCCCTGCCCCGCTTCCCCGACCCCACCGCCCAGCAGGCCCCCGGCTCCCTCCTGGCCCCCATGCCCGGAACCGTCGTCCGCGTCGCCGAGGGACTGGCCACGGGAGCCGCCGTACGGGCCGGAGAGCCCCTCCTGTGGCTGGAGGCGATGAAGATGGAACACAAGATCTCCGCGCCGGCGGCAGGCACGCTCACGGCCCTCCACGCCATCCCCGGCCAACAGGTCGAGGTCGGGACCTTGTTGGCAGTCGTAGATCCAACTCTGTGAGAAGAGCGCCCCGTCAGGGGCGCGGGGCTGTCACATCATGCGGCTTCGCCGCATGGGCGCGACCAGCCACATACAACCCGCACTTTTCGTACTCAGCAGGAGGCCCCCATGAGCCCCGCAACAGAGACCGAAGAACACAAGGCCCTCCGATCCGCCGTGGCCGCCCTCGGCAAACGCCACGGCCGCGACTACGACATCAACGCCCTCTGGTCCGAGGCGGCCAAGCTCGGCTACCTCGGCGTCAACCTGCCGGAGGCCTACGGTGGCGGGGGCGGCGGCATAGCCGAACTCTCCATCGTCCTGGAAGAACTCGGCGCCGCGGGCTGCCCCCTCCTGATGATGGTCGTGTCGCCGGCGATCTGCGGCACGGTGATCGCCCGCTTCGGCACGGACGCCCAGAAGCAGGAGTGGCTTCCGGCCCTGGCCGACGGCACCCGCACCATGGCCTTCGGCATCACCGAACCCGACGCGGGTTCCAACTCGCACCGCATCACCACCACCGCCCGCCGGGACGGCGCCGACTGGCTCCTCAGCGGCCGCAAGGTGTTCATCTCCGGCGTCGACATCGCGGACGCCACCCTCATCGTGGGGCGCACGGAGGACGCGCGGACGGGCCGCCTCAAGCCCTGCCTGTTCATCGTCCCGCGCGACGCCGACGGCTTCGGGCGGCGCCGGATCGACATGGAACTCCACAGCGCGGAGAAGCAGTTCGAGCTGACCCTCGACGACGTGCGGCTGCCCGCCGACGCGCTCGTCGGAGACGAGGACGCGGGCCTGCTGCAGCTCTTCGCGGGACTCAACCCCGAGCGGGTGATGACGGCCGCGTTCGCGATCGGCATGGGCCGCTACGCGCTCTCCAGGGCCGTCGAGTACGCCCGCGAGCGCACCGTCTGGAAGGCGCCCATCGGCGCCCACCAGGCCGTCGCCCACCCCCTCGCACAGGCCCACATCGACCTCGAACTCGCCCGCCTGATGATGCAGAAGGCGGCGTACCTGTACGACTCCGGGGACGACGTCGCCGCAGGTGAGGCCGCCAACATGGCCAAGTACGCGGCGGGCGAGGCCTGCGTGAGGGCGGTCGACCAGTCCGTGCACACCCTCGGCGGCAACGGCCTCACCCGCGAATTCGGCCTCGCCTCGTTGATAACGGCCTCGCGCGTGGCTCGTATTGCTCCGGTGAGCCGGGAGATGATTCTCAACTACGTCTCCCATCAGACCCTGGGCCTGCCCAAGTCGTACTAGCCCGTTGCTCCACGAGCCGCTCTAGGAGGAACCGTGTTCCGCAGCGAGTACGCCGAAGTCCCGGCCGTAGAGGAACCCATTCACGAGGCGGTCCTGGGACGCGCCGCCGAGCGCGGCGACACGCCCGCGCTGATCGACGGAGTCGACGGCACCACGCTCACCTACGGGCAGCTGGACCGGTTCCACCGCAGGCTGGCCGCCGCGTTCGCCGACGCGGGCGTCCGCAAGGGCGACGTCCTCGCCCTGCACAGCCCGAACACCATCGCCTTCCCGACGGCGTTCTACGCCGCCACGCGCGCGGGGGCGTCGGTCACGACCGTGCACCCGCTCGCCACGCCCGAGGAGTTCGCCAAGCAGCTGCGGGACAGCGCCGCGAACTGGATCGTGACCGTGTCGCCCCTCCTGGAGACGGCGCGGCAGGCCGCCGAGCTCGCCGGTGGGGTACGGGAGATCTTCGTCTGTGACAGCGCGCCGGGGCATCGCTCGCTGATCGATCTGCTCGGTTCGACCGCGCCCGAACCGGAGATCGACATCGACCCGGTGACGGACGTCGCGGCCCTGCCGTACTCCTCCGGGACGACCGGCATACCCAAGGGGGTGATGCTCACCCACCGGTCCATCGCCACCAATCTGGCGCAGCTGGTGCCCTTCTTGCCGATGGGCGAGGGCGAGCGCATCCTCGCGGTGCTGCCCTTCTTCCACATCTACGGGCTGACGGCCCTGATGAACGCACCCCTCAGGCAGGGCGCCACCGTCGTCGTACTGCCCCGCTTCGACCTCGACTCCTTCCTCGCGGCCATCGAGAAACACCGCATCAGCGGCCTCTTCGTGGCGCCGCCGATCGTGCTGGCCCTGGCCAAGCACCCGGCCGTCGCGCGCTACGACCTGTCGTCCCTGAAGTACATCGTCTCCTCCGCCGCGCCCCTGGACGCCAAGCTCGCGCTGGCCTGCGCCGAACGGCTCGGGCTGCCGCCCATCGGCCAGGGCTACGGGATGACGGAACTGTCTCCCTGCACGCACCTGGTCCCCCTGGACGCCTCCCAGGACGCGCCCCCGGGAACGGTCGGCAGGCTCGTCCCGGGCACCGAGATGCGCATCGTCTCCCTCGACGACCCCGACAAGGACCTGGGCGTCGGGGAGGCGGGCGAGATCGTCATCCGCGGTCCCCAGGTCATGAAGGGCTATCTGGGGCAGCCCGACGCCACCGCCGCGATGATCGACCCGGACGGCTGGCTGCACACCGGAGACGTCGGTCACGTGGACACCGAGGGCTGGCTGTTCGTGGTCGACCGCGTCAAGGAGCTCATCAAGTACAAGGGCTTCCAGGTCGCGCCCGCCGAACTGGAGGCACTGCTCCTCACCCACCCCGGCATCGCGGACGCCGCGGTCATCGGTGTCTACAACGAGGACAACAACGAAGTCCCGCACGCCTTTGTGGTGCGCCAGCCGTCCGGGGCCGGCCCGGCCGGTCCGGCGGCGGACCTCTCCGACGTCACCGGCCTCTCCGAAGGAGAGGTGATGATGTACGTCGCCGAGCGCGTCGCCCCGTACAAGAGGGTCCGCGGCGTCACCTTCATCGACGCCGTCCCACGTGCGGCCTCCGGGAAGATCCTGCGCCGGGAACTGCGAGGCCTGTCATGACCGTTGAACCGGTTGTCCGCGTGACGCACGACCGCGCCGTCACCACGCTCACGCTCGACGCGCCCGCCAACCGCAACGCCCTCTCCGCCGCCCTCGTGGGCGAGCTCGCGGACGGGCTCACCCGGTGCGGCAAGGACCGTGACGTCCGCGCCGTAGTCCTCGCCCACACGGGGAACACGTTCTGTGCGGGCGCCGACCTGCGCGACCCCCCGCACCCGGACGCGCTCGTCGCCCTGCTGCGGCAGATCGTCGAGCTGCACAAGCCCGTGGTGGCCCGGGTGACGGGACATGTGCGGGCGGGCGGACTGGGACTCCTCGGAGCCTGCGATCTGGCGATCGCCTCCAAGGAGGCCACGTTCGCCTTCACGGAGGTACGCATCGGCGTCGCGCCCGCCGTGATCTCCCTTCCCCTGTTGCCCCGGACGGACCCCCGCGCTCTCGCCCGCTACTACCTCACGGGCGAACGTTTCGACGCGGCGGAGGCGGTACGGACGGGACTCCTGACGGCGACCGGCGACGACGTCGACGTCACCCTGGAACCCGTCCTGGACGGCCTGCGCCGCGCCTCCCCCCAAGGCCTGGCCGAGACGAAACGGCTGCTCACGGCTAGGGTGCTGGAGGCCTTCGACCGGGACGCGGGCGCCCTGACCGCGCTCTCGGCCGAACTGTTCTCCTCCGCGCAGGCGCGCGAGGGGATGACGGCCTTCCTCGAACGACGGGATCCCGCATGGGTGGTGTGAGCACGACGGAAGCCGCGGAGCGCGCGGAGCCCACGGACGCGACCACGGACGCGACCACGCACGCCACGGACGCGTCGACGGACGCGACAGAGCCTGCCGAAATCGCCCCCCGCAGTCCCCGGCTTCCGCACGTTCCCAAGCAGGACCGCAGTCGCGCCACCCGGCAGCGGCTGCTCGCGGCCGCCGTGGCCTGTCTCGCCGAGCACGGCTGGGCGGGCTCCACGGTCTCCGTCGTCGCCGAGCGCGCGGGAGTGTCCCGGGGGGCCGCCCAGCACCACTTCCGCACCCGCGAGGAGCTGTTCACCGCGGCGGTGGAGTACGTCGCCGAGGAGCGCTCCACCGCGCTGCGCGCCCTGTTCCCGGAGGGTGCCGCCGACCGCCGCGAGGTGGTCGCGGCCCTGGTCGACCTCTACACCGGCCCCCTCTTCCGCGCCGCCCTCCACCTCTGGGTCGCCGCCTCCAACGAGGAGCAGCTCCGCCCGAGGGTCACCGAGCTGGAGGCCCGCGTGGGCCGCGAGACCCACCGGATCGCCGTGGAACTCCTCGCCGCCGACGAATCCCGCCCGGGCGTACGCGAAACGGTCCAGGGACTCCTGGACATGTCCCGCGGCCTCGGCCTCGCCAACCTCCTCACGAACGACGGGGGGCGACGGGAACGGGTGGTGGCGCAGTGGGGCGTACTGCTGGACGAGGCGCTGGGCTGAGCCTCGCCGACGTCACGGACCGAGGCGCTCCGCCCGCCAGCTGCCGTCCGGCTCCGCCACGTAGCGCAGCCGGTCGTGGAGGCGGTTCTCGCGGCCCTGCCAGAACTCGACCGTCCGGGGGGCGACGCGGAAGCCGCCCCAGTGCGGGGGCACGGGGACCTGCTCACCCTCCGGGTAGCGGGCGCTCAACTCCTCGTAGGCGGCGTCGAGCTCGTCCCGGGAGGAGATGACCGAGGACTGGGGGCTGGCCCACGCGCCGAGCTGGGAGCCGTGCGGGCGGGTGCGGAAGTACGCGGCGGTCTCGTCGCGTCCGGTGCGCCGTGCCGTTCCGGTGACGATGACCTGGCGGGCCATCGGGTGCCAGGGGAAGAGCAGCGAGACGTACGGGTTCTCGGACAGCTCGCGGGCCTTGCGGGAGTCGTAGTTGGTGTAGAAGACGAAGCCCTGCTCGTCGTACTGCTTGAGCAGCACCGTGCGTGAGCTGGGCCGGCCCTCCGCGTCCGCCGTGGAGACGATCATCGCGTTCGGCTCGTACACCATGCCCTGCACGGAGGCCTGCGCGGCCTGCTTGAACCAGCGGGCGAACTGGTCCATGGGATGCGCGGCGAGATCGGCCTCGACGAGTCCCTCGGCGCGGTAGTGGGCGCGCATCGCTGCAGGGTCGGCGGCGAGTTCTTCGGCGTCGCCCGTGGCTTCTGCGGCGGCGGCTTCCGCGGCGCGCAGGACGAGGGGCTCGGCGGCGGATTCATCCGGGAAGCGGTCGCGGTCGGTCACGCGGTCATCTTGCCGTATCCCGGTACGGCATTGAGTGACAGCGGATGGCACTGAGTGCCGCGGGGCCTCCCCAAAGGTGGCACTCGGGGATATGGTGCTGCCACGGTTGCGGTGGGATGACCGCCGGCCGCACGGGGCATCACCGGGAAGACGTACCGGACCGCGAGTCCACGAGCCGACCGTGGAGCCGGACGTCGACCACCCATCACCGACGCACGGTTTCCCCTTCCGACCGCAAGACCCGCCCCCACCACCACCCCCACCGTCACCCCCATAAACCCCCCGTCGTACACATCACGAGGAGCCGCCTGATGTCCGACTTCGTACCCGGACTCGAAGGAGTCGTCGCGTTCGAGACGGAGATCGCCGAACCGGACAAGGAGGGCGGCGCACTCCGGTACCGGGGCGTCGATATCGAGGATCTGGTCGGCCACGTCTCCTTCGGAAACGTGTGGGGCCTCCTCGTCGACGGCGCCTTCAACCCCGGACTGCCGCCCGCCGAGCCGTTCCCGATCCCCGTCCACTCCGGCGACATCCGCGTCGACGTCCAGTCCGCGCTCGCCATGCTCGCCCCCGTCTGGGGCCTCAAACCCCTCCTCGACATCGACGAGGCCCAGGCCCGCGAGGATCTCGCCCGCGCCGCCGTCATGGCCCTCTCGTACGTCGCCCAGTCCGCCCGCGGCCAGGGTCGGCCCATGGTTCCGCAGAGCGAGATCGACAAGGCGCACTCCGTCGTCGAACGCTTCATGATCCGCTGGCGCGGCGAGCCCGACCCCAAGCACGTCGCGGCCGTGGACGCCTACTGGACGTCCGCCGCCGAGCACGGCATGAACGCGTCCACCTTCACCGCCCGTGTCATCGCGTCGACGGGCGCGGATGTCGCCGCCGCCCTCTCCGGCGCCGTCGGGGCCATGTCCGGGCCGCTGCACGGCGGCGCGCCCTCCCGCGTCCTCGGCATGATCGAGGAGATCGAGCGCACGGGCGACGCGGAGGCCTACGTCAAGAAGGCCCTCGACAAGGGCGAACGCCTGATGGGCTTCGGCCACCGCGTCTACCGCGCCGAGGACCCGCGCGCCCGTGTCCTGCGCCGCACCGCCCGCGAGCTAGGCGCCCCCCGCTTCGAGATCGCCGAGGCGCTGGAGAAGGCGGCCCTGGAGGAGCTCCACGCGCGCCGCCCGGACCGCGTCCTGGCGACGAACGTCGAGTTCTGGGCCGCGATCATGCTCGACTTCGCCGAGGTCCCGGCGCACATGTTCACATCGATGTTCACCTGCGCCCGTACGGCAGGCTGGTCGGCGCACATCCTGGAGCAGAAGCGCACGGGACGGCTCGTACGGCCGTCCGCGCACTATGTGGGCCCCGGCCCGCGCAGCCCCCAGGAGATCAAGGGCTACGAGGACATCGCGCACTGAGCGCACTGAGTGCGCTGAGTGCATTGAGCCCTCGAGCCCTCTGAGCCCACTCACCGGGTCTGCCGGTCATCACGCGGGGGTGAGCAGCTCCGCGTGATGACGGGTGGCGACCAGCGGGTGGGCCCGCAGCTTGCCCTTCAGCTCGTTGAAGCCGTACTCCGCGAACAGAGGGTTCGCCGGGTCGTCGGTGACGCCGGGCGCGGCGGAGGTGTGCGGGAAGGGCAGCGGCTCCACGCGCGCGTCCAGGCGCGGGTTGTAGAAGAAGGGCACGGAGAAGCGCTCGGTGGCCCCGGGCGGACTGACGACCCGGTGGTTGGTGGCGACGAGGTACCCGTTGGTGGCCACTTCCAGCAGCTCGCCCAGGTTGACCACGAACGCTCCCGGCAGCGGCGGCACCTCGTGGAAGAGGCCGTCCTCGCGCTGCACCTGAAGGCCGCCGACCTGGTCCTGGAGCAGCAGCGTCAGGAATCCGTAGTCCTTGTGCGCGCCCACGCCCTGGTCGGCGCCGTCGCCCGCGCTGCCCGGATACCGCACGAGCTTCAGATGCGGATGGGCCCGCTCGCCGAAGACCGGCTCGTAGAAGTCGGCGGGCGCCCCGATCGCGGTGAGCAGCTCGCGCAGCAGGCGGGCCGCGACCGAGCTGAGCCGGTCGATCCATGCCAGCGCGGCGGTCCGCAGCTCCGGCAGCGCGGCCGGCCACTGGTTGGGCCCCTCCAGCCACCAGTAGGCGGGCTCGCCCGGACCGGGCCCGCGCGCGGGCCGCTCGGCCCCTATGTCGAGCTGGTCCCGCCAGTCCCGGCTGCCGCCCGTGCGCTCGTCGCCGGTGCGCGTGTACCCGCGGAAGTGCGGCGAGTTGACGTTGTCGAGGGCGAGCCGCTCGGCCTCGGGCAGCGCGAAGAACCGGTGCATGGCGTCGAGCAGGGCGGCGGTCTCCCCCTCGGTCACCCCGTGCCCGACGAGCTGGAAGAAGCCCACGTCGTGGGCGGCGCTGTGCAACTGCGCGTGCAGCAGGGCACGGGCCTGGGGGCCGCGGTCGGCCGCGGAGAGATCGATGATCGGAAGCTGCTGGTACGGCCGGTGCTGCCGGCTCTGCTGGTACTGAGCAGAAGACGTGTTCGTCGTCATGAGGTGCGTCCGCAGGGTGTACGGGTGCCCGGGCGGCCGCCAGGGGTGGGGCGGGGGCCACGGGTGCCAAGGGGAAGAGAGGGGGCCGAGGTCAGGAAGAAGCCCGACAGCCCATGCTTGTGACGCGCACGAAGTCCACGTGTCGGCGTCGAACGAGCATCGGAAGCATGGCCCAAGGGTACTGCGGACCCCGCGAAACGCATGTGCCCCACCTCACATGCCCTGCGAAACGCAGACGACCCGCGAGCTCGGGTCCCCCCCGCCTCACGGCGGAGGAGCCGGCCGGACGTACCGGCGAGCTCGCGGGTCGGGTGACTGCTTGGGATTGGGGCCGGCTGCGCGCTCACTTCAAGCGCTGGTCCGGCACCGCACTGGATGTGGTGACGGGCCGCTAGCCCGCAGCCACCTCGCTAGTCCGGGTTTCATACATGTACCCGATCACCTCCCTTCGGCGTACGGCCCACCTTAGGAACCGATCGAACGCGGCTCAACAGGTTTTTCGAACCTGGTGCCGTACGCGTATCCGTCAGCCCGCTGGAGCAGGCGCAGGTTCTGGTGGCTGGTGCCTGCGTGGCCGCCTGGGACGGGAATGCCGTGGCACCCGTTGGCGCGGACCGCGACGCGTCCGATGTGGGTTCCCGCGTACTTGCCACGTGGGATGACCGCACGTACGAGATCACCCGTGGTGAAGCCGTCGATCGTGCCCTCGACTCGGTGCCGCAGGGACGGCGCGAGCCAGCCCGCCGGTCGCCTTCTGTCGTCGAATCGGGGCGCGCGGTAACGGAGATTCCCGCTGCGCCGCCGACGCCGGGCTTCATGCCGTCGCGGATCTGAGCGCCGCGGTGGTTCAGCTCGACCGCGAACAGGCCTCGGCGCGCTGAGTGCCCGTGCCCCGCGCAGACCGCCTAAAGGCATCCGTTTGTGCGAATCCAGGTGAATCGTCGAACGGATGGCCGGAGCGGTTGTTAGGCAGGAGCCTGGGACGGCCACTTCGATGGGTGGGTGGGGCGCGATTCCTGGGGCTGAGGGGGCGAAATCCCTGCGTACAACGATTTCGTCCAATCTTTGGGGAACACGATGTGGGCTGGGTCACGTTCGAGTTGAATGAAGGCGAGTGAGCGAACTGTCTCGCCGTACGTGCGGACGCAGCCTGCAGGGGGTCCAGGTGAGTGCTTCCCGGCGTAGTGGGACCACCGACGAGCTGGGGCCGGACGAGCCCGAGCCGGCTGGTTCCGATCTGCTTGCCGCGCTGCTGGACGGGATGGACGCGGCGCTGTGCGCGTTCGACGCCGATGGGGTCGTCACCCATTGGAACCGCGAGGCCGAGCGGATTCTCGGCTGGACCGCGGCCGAGGCCGTGGGGCGGCGCGGGTTCGCCGGGTGGGCCGTGCGGACCGCGGACGCCGAGGAGGTCGAGGCGCGGCTGCTGTCCGCCATGGAGGCCCCCGGGCGCCAGGTGCACGAGTTCGCGCTGCTGACCAAGGACGGCGGGCGCGTGCTCGTACGGACCCAGTCCGCCGCCGTGCGCGGAGCCGACGGGAAGCCCGCCGGGGTGTACTGCGCCTTCAGCGAGGTGCACGCGCAGATCGATCTCGAGCGGTCCATCGCCCTGAGCGAGGCGTTGTTCGAGGACGCCAGCTGGGGTGTGGTCCTGGTCGACGCGGACCTGCGGCCCGCCGTCGTCAACGCGCACGCGGCCCGAGCCCTGGGGATCGGGCGTACGGCGGTGCTCGGACGGCCGCTGGGGGAGCTGCTCTCCCAAGGGGTCGAGGAACTGGAGAGCGCGCTCACGCACGTGCTTGCCGAGGGCGCGCCGCCCGCGCCCGCCGAGATGTGGGTGAGCGTGCGGTCGGCCGAGGGCGAGAAGCGACGGTGCTGGCGCAGCGGGTTCCTGCGGCTCGCCTCGCCGCTCACGGAAGAACCGGTTCCGCTCGGGGTCGGGTGGCTCTTCCAGGATGTGACCGAGGCCAAGCACACCGAGCAGGAGGCGGCCCTGCTGCGGTTCAGGGCCAATCAGCTGCACCGGGCCGCACGGGCGGCGGCCGAGTGCGAGGACCCAGGGGAGGCCGCCACCGTCCACCTCGACTTCGCGCTCGCCGGGTTCGCCGACCACGCGCTGATCGACCGGGTCGCCAGCGGGTGGCCGGCGGGGGACGACGACGGGCCCGTACGGCTGGTACGCACCGTCACCACGCCCGCCGGGGCCCCCGGGCCGAGCCTGCTCACCGGGAAGGCCGGACTGCCCGTGCGGTACGCCGAGGGGCATCCCGCGCTCCAGTGCGTGGAGCGGGCCGGGTCCGTGCGGGCCAGCTCCGGTGAGATCACCCCCGAGCGGATGCGGGAGTGGGCCACGGCCCGCCAGTGGCCGCCGGACTCGGTGCACGCCCTGTGCGCGGTCCTGCGCAGCCGGGGGCGCACGCTGGGCGTCGTGACGTTTCTGCGGGGTGTGGGGCGCAGCCAGTTCGAGCGCACGGACGCGACGTACGCGGAGGACGTGGCGGTACGCATCGCCATGGCGCTGGATCTGGAGGGGTTGGCGGGACGGACGTAGCACCGCCACGCGTTTCCCACCCGGTCGGCCCAGCGACGGTGAAAGATCTCGCTCGGCCCAGCGACGGTGAAAGATCTCGCTCGGCCCAGCGACGGTGAAAGATCTCGCTCGGCTCAGCGGCGGTAGAAGATCCGGTCGCCGTACTCCGTCATCACCCGGCCGTTCCACTCGTGGCCGCCGTCGACGTTGCCCGAGCGGAGCAGGGGCGGCTCGATGCCCCGGTCGGCCAGCGCGCCCGCGGCCGTGGCCATGACGGCCTGCAGGAGCGCCGTCGTGACCACCGTGGAGGCGGGAGCGAAGGGCGCCCCGATCGTCTCCAGGGTCAGTTCCGCGTCGCCGACCGCGATCTTCGAGTCGAGGACGATGTCGCAGTGGTCCTTCAGGTACGTCCCCGAGACGTGCCGGGACTTCGTCTCCGAGGCGTAGGCGACCGAGGTGACGCCGATGACCCTCACGCCCAGGGCCCGCGCGTTCATGGCCATCTCGACCGGGAGCGCGTTGCGGCCGGACAGGGAGATGATCACGAGTACGTCGCCGGCGCGGACCGGGCTGGAGTCCAGGACCGCGCTCGCGAGGCCGTCGACCCGCTCCAGGGCCGAGCCCAGCGTCGCCGGCATGACGTCGACACCGACCACGCCCGGCACGGCGAGCAGGTTCATCAGGGCCAGACCGCCCGCGCGGTAGACGACGTCCTGCGCGGCGAGCGAGGAGTGCCCGGCGCCGAAGGCGAAGAGCCGGCCGCCGCCCGCGACGGTGTCGGCGATCAGAGTGCCGGCCGCCTCGATGTCTCCCGCGTCCTCGTCCCGCACCTGCTGGAGCAGGCCGATCGCCGCGTCGAAGAACTGCCCGGCCAGCTTGCGGTCGCTCATCGGCGAAGCCCCTTAGAAGTCTCGTCGGCGTCGGGTGGGCGCTGGGTCACGCTTTGTGCCGCGGATCACGTTGCGGTCTGGACCAGCGTGCTGTCAATACGGCCTGCGGAGGTGTCCGCCGAGGCACCCCGCGGGGCGTCCGCAGGGGCACCCGTAACTCCGTGGTTTCAACGGCGAGGCACGCTTGTCAGTGGTATGCGTCAGAATTGAGTTCAGGGCCAGCGCACACGCCGGTGAGCCACCGAGCCTTCGGCAGAGCTAATCAAGGGGCACGTATGTCCGGACTGATCGACACCACGGAGATGTATCTCCGCACCATCCTCGAGCTGGAGGAGGAAGGCGTGGTCCCCATGCGCGCCCGGATCGCGGAGCGGCTCGACCAGAGCGGGCCGACGGTCAGCCAGACGGTGGCGCGCATGGAGCGCGACGGTCTGGTGGCGGTCGCCACCGACCGGCACCTGGAGCTCACCGAGGAGGGCCGTCGTCTCGCCACCCGCGTGATGCGCAAGCACCGCCTCGCGGAGTGCCTGCTCGTCGACGTGATCGGTCTGGAGTGGGAGCAGGTGCACGCCGAGGCGTGTCGCTGGGAGCACGTGATGAGCGAGGCGGTGGAGCGGCGCGTGCTGGAGCTGCTGCGTCACCCGACCGAGTCGCCGTACGGCAACCCGATCCCCGGACTGGAGGAGCTCGGCGAGAAGGACGGCGCCGACCCGTTCCTGGACGAGAGCATGGTGTCGCTGGCCGAGCTCGACCCCGGCCTGGACGGCAAGACCGTCGTCGTACGCCGGATCGGCGAGCCCATCCAGACGGACGCGCAGCTGATGTACACGCTGCGGCGCGCGGGTGTGCAGCCCGGCTCCGTGGTGAGCGTGACGGAGTCGGCGGGCGGCGTGCTCGTCGGCAGCGGTGGTGAGGCGGCGGAGCTGGAGTCGGACGTCGCGTCCCACGTGTTCGTCGCCAAGCGCTGACATCCGGTGATCGTGGGAGGCCTCGCACCCCGGGTGCGGGCTTCCCGGCCCTGAGCCCGCGAGGGGCAGCTCCCGGGGGTGGGCCACGGGGTCCGGCATCCGCCGAACCCCGGGTCGACCTCCGGGCGCCCGCCGACCGTCGTGGGCCGGTGGTGGCCCGGCTCGCCTGTCGTGGTTCGGTGGTGGCCCGGCTCGCCCGTCATGGGACGGTGGCGCTCCAGACTGCGCACCGCGCGTCGGGGACGACCCGGCGCTCCGTTCGACGCGCCGGGCGCGGGCGTGGGCGCCATGGCGCGGGTCGCTCGCCGTGGAGCGTGTCGTCCGCCTGCGATGACCCAACACTCCATCCCCTCCCCGCACCTCCGTCGACTCACCCCCGTCATGTCAACTCCCGCGACCACAGGGGTAGTTGTGATGTTTTCGCTACATGGCCGAAACCAAGATTCAGTGTGCGGAATCGCAGCGCCGGGACCGTTTGCGTGCGAGGCTGGCCCGAGAGGCATATGACCTGAGGGCTCTTGACCGTGTCCAAGAGGGATGTCGCACGGTTGGGGAGGGGGCGGGGAGGATGTGCCGTAGATGTGGAGAGGGCCCCGGCACCTTACGGCGCCGGGGCCTGTCCTCCCCTGTGCTGACCCGGAGCCCCGAGCTCCCAGGGTCATCCCCTTCGGACCGATTTCCCCGAGCGGTCCGCCTCCCGCTGAAGATCTCCCCTCGGCGGCGGCGGTCAATCCCCGAGTGTGGTCACTCGAACGAGGGGTGTTGCCGCCGAGAGGAGTATTTTCGAATACCCATTCGATAGCCTGGCGGCGTATCACAGGCACATCGGGTACACGTAGAGCAACACATCAGCAGACTCAGCGGCACGGCAGCAGGAAGCGGCAGGAAGCGGTTACGAGTGGACCGGCCGGCTCGAGCGGGAGCGAGCGGTCCGAGCGAGCTAGGGGGGTGCCAGACCTATGGTGCGGCGCATCGACGTGACGGGCGCGGGCGGTCTACGCCTCGCCGCCTGGGAGTTCGCCGATCCTCCCAAGACCGACCCTCCCAGGACCCCGCCCGCCCCCGGCGTGCTGCTTCTGCACGGCCTCATGGGCCGCGCCTCCCACTGGGCGTCCACCGCCCGCTGGCTCTCCGAGCGGCACCGCGCCGTCGCCCTCGACCAGCGCGGCCACGGCCAGAGCGACAAGGCGCCGGAGGGGCAGTACACACGGGAGGCCTACGTCGAGGACGCCGAGGCCGCTCTCGAGCAGCTGGGTCTCGCCCCGACCGTCCTCATCGGCCACGCGATGGGCGCGCTGACCGGCTGGCAACTCGCCGCCAAGCGCCCCGACCTCGTCCGCGGGCTGATCATCTGCGACATGCGGGCCTCGGCGTTAGGAGCCGCGTCGCAGCGTGAGTGGGAGGACTGGTTCAAGGCCTGGCCCATGCCCTTCGCCACGCTCGCCGACGTACGGAAGTGGTTCGGCGAGGACGACCCCTGGGTGGAGCGCCCGAACCCGTCCCGCGGCGAGTTCTACGCAGAGGTGATGCACGAGTCCGCCGACGGCTGGCGCCCGGTCTTCGAACCCGAGCAGATGCTCAAGTCCCGCCAGACCTGGGTGTACGACGCCCATTGGGAGGAGCTCGCCCAGGTCCAGTGCCCCGCACTGGTCGTACGCGGCCTCGACGGCGAGCTCGGCCGGGCCGAGGCCCAGGAGATGGTCCGCGTACTGCCGCACGGCCAGTACGCGGAGGTGGCCGACGCCGGTCACCTCGTGCACTACGACCAGCCGGAGGCGTGGCGCGCCGCGATCGAGCCCTTCCTCGACGGCGTACTCACCGGCCAGGACCGCTAGGGCCCGTCGTTCGGATCAGGCCTGGGCCGCGGGGCGCCGACCGGACAGCTCGCCCTCCCCGCCGTCCTTCCCGTCGGCTCAGCCCTTGCTGACCGCCGCCAGGATCTCCGGCAGCCGCCGGGCCGTCCGAGGCGCCGCCATCCGCAGCCCGAACACCGTGATCAGCGCCCCGTATCCGGCCCCCAGCGGCAGCAGCAGCCAGCTCCACCGGTCCCCGTCCGCCGACACGTTCAGCCAGATCGTGAGGGCGATGACAGGAGCGGTCAGCAGCGCCGCCGAGACCATTCCGCCGAAGATGGCGATCCAGGCGAGGCCCGCCTGCCCGGGGGCCACGTTCTTGTAGCCCTCCTGCGGGATCGAGTACGGGAAGCGGGCCGAGGACCAGGCGCCGGTGGCCAGCATCGCGCCGAGCAGCGCGAAGGACAGGCCGAGCACCTCGGGCAGCTTGGACCAGTCGCCGAGCATCGCCGTCGTCAGCACGGTCACGAGCGTCGCGTACGGCAGGGTGATCATCAGCAGCGCCAGCGCACGCCCGCGCAGTTCGACGTACGCGTCGTGCGGGGACGCGATGGTCATCGCGACCATCCAGAACGCGGAGGTGTCCTGACCGAACTGGTTGTACATCTGGATGCCTAGCATCCCGGCCGCGAAGCACGCGAAGTAGATCGAGCCGGTGCCCTGCAGGGCGTTGAACACGGGCACGATCAGCCCGATCGCCAGCGAGGTCACCCACGCGGCCTTCGTCTTCGGGTCGCGCCACACGTACCGCAGACTGCGCTCCATCACGGTCCCGGTGCGCCCCGAGGGCAGCAGCCGGCGCAGCCCGCCCGTCGGGACCCGCTCCCGCGCCGCACTTTCGCCCGCCTGCAACGTCGACCCGTCCGGCGAGGTCATCAGCCGGGTCAGGTGCCTCGACCAGAGCGCCAGCAGCCCCACCAGCGCCGCCACGCTCAGGACGAGTTGGGCGACCCCCGACCCGTACGAGCCCCTGCTCATCGAGTCCACGGCGCCGATCGCCGACCCGGGCGGCACCCAGCGCAGCACGTCCGCCGCCGGGTCGAGCCGGGACAGTCCGCCCGCCGAACCGAGCCGCTGCGCTCCGAAGTTGACGAGCTGCGCGCCGACCGCGATGACGAGGCCGCTCAGTACGGCCAGGTCGCGGCCCTTGCGGCTGGACAGCAGCCGAATGTTGGCGGCGGCGACGGCCCGCGCGAGGGCCACACAGACGAGCAGCGCCAACGGCACGGCCACGACCCCGGTGACGTACGCCGCCGTGCCGTGCGCCACGGAGATCACGGAACCGACCAGCAGGCACAGGGTGAACAGCGGTCCGATACCGACCAGCGAGGCCACGAGCAGCGCCCGGACCAGCGGGTGCGGTCGCAACGGCAGCATGACGAGCCTGGTCGGGTCGAGGGTCTCGTCGCCGCTGGGGAAGAACAGCGGCATCACGGCCCAGCCGAGCGCCATGACCGCGATCAGCAGGACGGTGACGGACGCGGCGTGCGCGTTGCCGCGCAGGGCGATGAGGCCGAGCAGTTGGAGGGCGGCGAAGAGGAGGACGACGACGACCGAGGTGATGTACGCGGCCCGCCGCCCGGCCGACTGCCGCAGCCCGTTGCGCAGCAGCGACAGCTTCAGCCGTACGACGACGGGGGTGATGGAGGCCTCGGAGACACCCGTGCTCATCGCGTCGCCCCGCCGCCCAGCCAGTCCAGGTCGGACCCGCGGTCGCGGCCCTGTGCGCCGACCAGTTCCAGGAACGCCTGCTGGAGGGAGGGCGCTTCGCCGCGGACCTCCGCGAGCGGGCCGTGCGCGCGGATGCGCCCCGCGACCATGACGGCCACCCAGTCGCACAGCGATTCGACGAGTTCCATGACGTGGGAGGAGAAGACGACCGTGGCGCCCGATGCCGTGTAGCGCTCCAGGACGCCGCGGATGGTCTGCGCGGAGACGGGGTCGACGCCCTCGAACGGCTCGTCGAGGAAGAGGACCTCGGGGTTGTGGAGGAGAGCGGCGGCGAGGCCGATCTTCTTGCGCATGCCCGTCGAGTAGTCGACGACGAGTTTGTGCTGGGCGCCCGCGAGGTCGAGGACGTCGAGGAGCTGGGTGGTGCGCTTGTCGACCTCGGCGCCGGGCAGGCCGCGCAGCCGGCCGGTGTAGGCGAGGAGCTCACGCCCGGAAAGCCGTTCGAAGAGCCGCAGGCCCTCGGGGAGTATGCCGATCCGGGCTTTGACCGCCGCCGGGTCGAGCCACACGTCATGGCCGACGACCTCGACGCCGCCCTGGTCGGGCCTGAGCAGCCCGGTCACCATCGAGAGAGTGGTCGTCTTGCCCGCGCCGTTGGGCCCTACGAGCCCGATGAACCGCCCCGCGGGCAACTCCAGATCGATCCCGGCGACGGCGACCTGCTCCCCGAACCGCTTCCAGAGCCCACGTACGCGTACGGCGGGAACGCCTGCCCCTGTTTGCTCGGCCATGTGAGCACCCTAAGGGGCAAGGTTTCAGGGGCGCGAGGAACTGCGCGACCAGCCACGACGAACCTGCGGTCGAGAACGGCGCCGAACCACGGTCATCGATCCCGGCCGCACGCATAGGCGAGCGGCGAGATCAATTCCTCCGCGTCCGGCAGCCACCGGTTCGCCGGCGTCGGCCGGCAGGCCCACTGCACCGCACCCCGCGAACCGAACCGGGTGGGCGGAGCCGCCACGTACGAGCCTTCGCCCAGGGTGACCAGATCGAGGGAGGCGGGCGGCCAGCCCAGTCGGCGTACCAGGTCGGGGACCTTCGTCGCCGCGCCGGGAAGGACGAAGAAGTGCATGCGCCGGTCCGGCGTGCACGTCACCGGCCCCAGCGTCAGTTCCATCCGCTCCATGCGGGCGAGCGCGAGGAATCCGGCCGTCTCCGGCACATCGATCGCGTCGAACGTACGCCCGGTGGGTAGCAGGATCGACGCGTTCGGCTGCTTCGACCACATCCGGCGCGCGACGGTCGCACTGCCCGTCGCCTGCGTCGCCCAGTCCTCGCGCGCCGCGTGTGCGCCCGGCGTGGGGCAGGTGGCCTCGCCGCAGGAGCAGCGTTGCATCCCGTCGACGGCCTCCAGCCACGTGCCCGGGAACACGTCCCAATGGCGCTCTTCGGCATATCGCACGGCGGTGTCAAGCAATGATTCGCCACGCTGCTTCGGGATTTGGACGGCCTCGGGCCCCGCGATGGTCTCTTCCACGATGAACACAACTCTAGCTGCCACAGGGGGTTACGGGGGGCCCGTGCGCGGGGGAGGGGCATCGTTCCCGCGTGTGGGGCGCATGGATGCACGGGCGGGGGCGCGCAGGGGGAACGGCAGCGGGCGGTGGGTAACCAGGGGTGGGGTCGGGGCAGTCGCCTTTACTCCGGCAATCCTCACATGTCTCGCATCTTCGGTATGTCGGCGGGGCATTGATCTTCATGGCCGACTTCCTTCGCTGCGGTTGGCCGATGAGGACACGTCAACTCGGTGCGTGGGCAGGCACCGCAGCCACAGGGGGTACGCCATGGCCGCAAGGCCTCTCGTCGCCAGGCAGCCGAACGAACGGCTGCAGGCGCTCATCCAGGAAGCGGGCTGTTCCAACGCCGGCCTGGCCCGCCGGGTCAACATGTGCGGCGCCGAACACGGCCTCGATCTGCGCTACGACAAGACGTCGGTGGCGCGCTGGCTGCGCGGTCAGCAGCCGAGGGGACGCGCTCCCGCGATCATCGCCGAGGCGCTCGGCCGCAAGCTGGGCCGTACGGTCACGATCGACGAGATCGGCATGGCCAACGGCAAGAACCTCGCGTCCGGCGTGGGGTTGCAGTTCTCGCCGACCGTCCTCGGCGCCATCGAGCAGGTCTGTGAGCTGTGGCGCAGTGACGTCGGACGCAGGGACTTCCTGTCCGGCTCGTCCGTCGCCGCCTCCGCGCTCGTCGAGCCGAGCCGCGACTGGCTGATCTCCGCGCCGGACTCGCAGGTGGCGCGTGCGGCGGGCCCGCGCGTCGGGCTCTCGGACGTGGCGGCGGTCCGCGCGATGACCCAGGCGCTCACGGACCTGGACCACCAGTACGGCAGCGGGCATGTACGCCCGGTCGTCGTGCACTACCTGAACAGCGTGGTCTCCGGGCTGCTCGCGGGTTCGTACCGGGAGGGCGTCGGACGGGAACTCTTCTCGGCGGTCTCGCGGTTGACGGAACTCGCGGGCTACATGGCCATCGACACCGGTCAACCGGGCCTCGCCCAGCGGTACTACATCCAGGCGCTGCGGCTCGCCCAGGCGGCCGGGGACCGGGGATACGGCGGGTACGTCCTGGCCGCGTCCATGAGCCACCTGGCGGCGCAGCTCGGCAACCCGCGTGAGATCGCGCAGTTGGCGCGCGCGGCGCAGGAGGGGGCGCGGGGGCGGGTGACACCGCGCGCGGAGTCGATGTTCCACGCCGCGGAGGCGCGCGGGCACGCCCTGATGGGCGACGCGCGCGCCGCCCAGGTGGCGTCCGGGCGTGCGATCTCCGCGTTGGAGGGCGCCGACGCGGCCTCCGGGGACGACCCGACGTGGATCGCGCACTTCGACGAGGCCTATCTCGCCGACGAGTTGGCGCACTGCCACCGTGACCTGGGTCAGGCGGAGGCCGCCGCGCGCTGCGCCGAGGAGTCCCTCGCCGGGCACCCGGAGTCGAGGGCCCGCCGCCGGGCCATCGGCTACGTCCTGCTGGCCACCGCGCAGGTCCAGCAGCGCGAGGTGGAACAGGCGTGCCACACAGGTCTGCGCGCGGTCGAACTTCTCGGCACGCTCCGCTCCAACCGCGGCGCCGAGTACCTGGACGACTTCCAGCAGCGTCTGGAGCCGTACCGGGACGAGCCGGTGGTACGGGAGTTCGGGGCGCGGCTGGAGTTGCAGGCGGCGGCGTGAGCGGATCGTGTGTGCGCCGGTGAACACGCGGTGTGCACGGGCGTGAACGCCGGGCAAACGAAGGCGCCTGGAGTGGAAGGAGTCAGATACAGCGCACGGTGGGGCGTATTCGTTACCCCGGTCACAGCGGGCGGGGGTAACGCCCTGTGCTGCGTGGCACGGGCGCGTGGGGACCCGGTAGCGTGAGCCGACGATTCCGAAGGTCCCCCATTAGTAGGAGTCCCGGTGACGCAGAGTGGACAGGGCGAGCAGCCCTCGGCGCGCACGGCGCGCGAAGGCATCGTGCTGCCCTCCGACGGCGGCGAGCCGCTGTTGCCGGGCATGACGGGCGACCGGGCCGTTCCGGCGGTCCCGGCGGGCGGTCAGACCTGGGACCAGCCGTGGGGACCGGACCCGTCGGCGGCACCGGCCCCGCAGCCGGCCGAGGGCTGGGGGGCGCCCGTGAACGGCACCCAGACCTGGGGCGGCTCCGAGCCGGCCCCGTCCAACGCCCCCGCCCCGGACTGGGGCGGTCACGACCCGTCCACCCAGACCTGGGCCGCGCCCGCGGAACCGGCGCAGGGCTGGGGCGCCGCCCCGGCCCAGCAGCAGGGCTTCCCGGCCCAGCAGGCACCCGGCGCAGGCCCGCTGCCGGCCGAGGGCACCCAGCAGCCGTCGTACGGGGACCAGGGGCCGTACGGGGACCAGCAGCCGCCGTCGTACGGCGGTCAGGAGACTTCCTCCTACGGCGGCCAACAGGATCCGGCGTACGGCGGCCACCAGGGTGGTGCCGCACCCCAGCAGCAGCCCCAGGGCGCGCACGCTGCCGCGCTGCCGCCCGCTGTTCCCGGGGCGCTGCCGCCCGCCGTCGACGAGGGCGCCACGCAGTACATCCCGCCGGTTCCGGCCGCCCCCGAGGGCGCGACCCAGTTCCTGCCGCCCGTCCCCGCCACGCCCGACGAGGGGGCCACGCAGTACATCCCGCCGGTGGGCCCGGGTGCGCTGCCGCCCGAGGTGCCTTCGGGACCGCTGCCCCCGGCCGCGCACCCCGACGCCGAGGCCACGCAGTACATCGCCCCCGTGCCCGCGGAGCCGGGCGCGGCGCCGTACGGGATACGTCCGGGCGGCCCGGAGGACCGGCAGCCGCCCGCGGAGTTCGACAACCTGTTCCGCAGCGCGCCCGGCGTGCCGAGTGCGTCGGAGGGGCCCGCGTCCACGCAGCAGCTGCCGCGGTTCGAGGCCCCCGCACCGCACGCCCCGCAGACTCCGCACGCCCCGTATGCCGCGCAGGCCCCGGGGATGCCCGGAACGCCGGGCGGGCGGGCCGCCACCCGGCGCGGCGCGGCCGACGACGGCGGCGGCGGTGGCCGCGGTGGACGCAGCCGCTCGCGCGTCCCGTTGATCGCGGCCGTCGGTATCGGCATCGTCGTGCTCGGTATCGGGGCCGGCGCCATGCTCAGCGGCGGCGGAGGCAGTGACAGCGGCAAGAACGACAGCAGCAAGAACGTGTCGGCGACAGCCGGGGCCACGGACGGCTCGTCGTCGGCGGCCGACCCGGCCAAGGCGCAGGCCGTCGCGTTGGACAAGCTCCTCGCGGACAGCAACAACAGCCGCGACTCGGTGATCAACGCCGTGGAGAACGTGAAGGCGTGCAACAACCTGGACCAGGCGGCCAGTGACCTGCGCGACGCGGCCAAGCAGCGGTCCGGACTGGTGACCAGGCTCTCCGGCCTCTCGGTCGACAAGCTCCCGAACAACGCCGAGCTGACCGCCGCGCTGAACAGCGCCTGGCAGGCCTCCGCGTCGGCCGACAACCACTACGCGGCCTGGGCCGACCAGGTCAAGGGCAAGAAGGGCTGCAAGAAGGGCCACGCCCGCACCACCGGCCAGACCGCGGCGGCCACCCAGGCCAGCGGCACCGCGAGCGCGCAGAAGGCGAAGGCCGCCAGGCTGTGGAACTCGATCGCCTCGACGTACGGACTGACGCGGCGCACGACGACCCAACTGTGACCGCCCGGTCCGAGTGACCGCCCGGACCGGGCCCGGGTCTCAGTTCGAGTCCGCGTTCTCCAGAGTCTTCGACACGTCGATGAATCCGTTGCGCTCCGAGGCCAGCTGACCCTTGCGTACGACCTGGAAGGTGACGTGGGCGTTGACCAGGCGCGGGAAGTCGACGGCCGCGATCAGGTCCTCGTAGCGCCAGCTGAGGGTCGGGGTGAGCCGGCCGGTGGTCACCTTGAGGCCGTTGTCGAGGGCGTGCCGGATCGCGAGCGAGGTCACCTGGCTGTCGCCGAGTGACTCGACGACCGACTTGAGCACGTTGTACGCGATCCAGGTGGTCTGCACGCCGGCGTCCGCGGGGTCGATCCGGTTGTCGCCGAAGGCCTCCTCCTTGATCACCTTGCGCATCGGGTCCCAGCGCGCGTCGCTCGCCACCGGGTACCAGCCGGTGACGTGCGCGCCCTCGTACGGGCTCGACTGGCCGCCGGTGGAGTCGATCAGGGACTGGTCGAGGCTGCCCAGCACCGTGCCCGTACCCACCTTCGGATATTCCTGGCGGTCGCGCCGGAACGAGTCCATGAAGGTCTCCGTACGGTCCCCGAGCGCGGACACCACGCAGCCCTGCTTCAGCGGGTCCGAGCTCGCGCGGCCGAGCGCGAACTTCGTCTGCTCCGAGTACTCGGTCGCGTCCTCGGCGGCCCGCTGGTCGGCGGTGGGCGTGTGGCCCTCCGCCTTCAGACCGGCGTTGAGCAGCACCGGGAGCTGGTCGCCCGCGACGGTGTCGGGGCGCACGAGCGCCACCGGGCCGCACTTCTTGCCCAGCTGCTCCCCGAGACCGGCCAGCAGGGCGGGCTCGCCGCCGTTGATCGGATAGGAGAGCGGGCTCGAGAACTCGTCGTCGGTGACGCCGTAGCCGCCGATGTACGGGATGCCGGCGGCCTCCAGCGGGGCCAGGAAGGAACGGCCGTGCTGGCTGTAGGACCCGACGACCGCGACCACGTTCTCGTCGGCCGCGCGCCGGGCGCACTTCGCCGCGTACACGGTGTCGTTGTGGTCGTTGCAGGTCAGGACCTTGAGCTTGTGGCCGTTGATGCCGCCGTTCGCGTTGATCCAGCGCGCGTAGGCCTCGGCCATGGCGGGCATGCCGGGCTTGTTGGTCGCGGGGGTGTCCTGCGGCGCCCAGGTCATGACGGTGATCGGGTCGTCCCCGGAGCCCCCCGTGATACCGGGGACGACCCCGCACCCGACAGCGATCGACGCACACGCCACCACCGCGCCCGCCAACAGCACTCTGGTCCTGACCTTCGTCGAGACTCTGGTCCCGGTCCGCTGGGGGCGGACGGGTGGGGTGGTGCTCGTGCGTCGCCTACCGGTCATGGACACGCACGATTCCGTCACATCACTAACCCGCGTGTGACCGGCGGTCAACGTGAGGTGACGTAGAGGTGAATTGCGGGGGGCGATGATCGCATTTTCGCGGAGAACGTACGATCGTCGACTGTGCAAGGTTCGGAGAACTCTTCCCGTCGCGGCCGTCGCTCCTCCACCATGGGCGGCATGCCACTGAACGACATGCCCTGGTGGCGCTGGCGCAGCAATGTGCGTTCCGCGCTGCACATGCTCTCCGACCCCACCTTCCAACGCGATGTCTGGCTCGCCGGGATCGACGGGTACGGAGACGTCACCGACGCCGTGTACCGCCTGGTCGAGGACACCTGGCTGGACAACTGGTCCGCCGAGAAGTACGTCGGCACGATCTTCCGGGACTCCCAGGAGGCGGCCCTCGTCGACACCGCCGTGCTCCGCGTCCTGCGGATCATGCACCAGGTCGGGCCCGACGCACCCGTCTCCGCCTACCTCGACCACCAGGCGTGGCCGGAGGCACTGCGGGCGGCGCGCGACGCGCACGTACGCCTCGCGGTGAGCGACGGCGAGGATCCGGACACTCCACCGCGGACGCTGGAGATCCTGCGGATCCTGACGCGGTCGGCGTAGCGGCCGGGCCGAGGGCCGCGACCCGAGGGTCGGGACCTGAAGGGTCCTGCCACCTGGGAGGGCCGTGCGCCCGGATGCCGTGGGCGTCCGCGTGGCGGGACGGTTCGTCCGGCGCGGTGCCTCGTATGGGACCCTGTCCTGCATGAATGATCAGTCCACCCGCGCCGCCGCGCCCGCCGAACAATATGTCCTGACCCTCTCCTGCCCGGACAAGCAGGGAATCGTGCACGCCGTGTCGAGCTACCTCTTCATGACCGGCTGCAACATCGAGGACAGCCAGCAGTTCGGCGATCACGACACGGGACTGTTCTTCATGCGTGTCCACTTCTCGGCGGAGGCGCCGGTGACCGTGGACAAACTGCGCGCGAGCTTCGCGGCGATCGGTGATTCCTTCCGCATGGACTGGCAGCTCAACCGGGCCGAGGACAAGATGCGGGTCGTGCTGATGGTCAGCAAGTTCGGCCACTGTCTGAACGACCTGCTCTTCCGCGCGCGGACCGGCGCGCTGCGCGTCGACATCGCGGCCGTGGTCTCCAACCACACGGACTTCGCCGAGCTCGTGGCCTCGTACGACGTCCCCTTCCACCACATTCCGGTGACGAAGGACACCAAGGCGCAGGCCGAGGCGCAGCTGCTCGAACTGGTCCGCTCCGAAGGGGTCGAACTGGTCGTGCTGGCCCGCTACATGCAGGTGCTCTCGGACGACCTGTGCAAGCAGCTCAGCGGCCGGATCATCAACATCCACCACTCCTTCCTGCCGAGCTTCAAGGGCGCGAAGCCGTACCACCAGGCGCATGCGCGCGGTGTGAAGCTGATCGGCGCGACGGCGCACTACGTCACCGCCGACCTCGACGAGGGGCCGATCATCGAGCAGGAGGTCGAGCGCGTCGGCCACGACGTGACGCCCGACGGGCTGGTCGCCATCGGGCGGGACGTGGAGTGCCAGGCACTGGCGCGCGCGGTGAAGTGGCACGCCGAGCGCCGGATCCTCCTGAACGGCCGCCGCACGGTGGTGTTCGCGTAGGGCCGGGTTCTTCGGCTGCGGATAGGCGGGGGTTGCTCGCGCCCACGCGGCGGAGCCGCACAGTGAAAACAGCCCCGCACCCCTGGAAGCCTCACCCCGGCCCGCATCACTCAGCCTGTCCGGCGTTCGAGGACGAGGGAGACGGGGCGGCCTACATGCGGCTCAGGGACGCGGCGGCGAAGAGTACGTCCCTGATGGCCTCACGGTCGCCCACCTGACCCGCCGCCGCTTCCTCCGGCGACACGTGCCCCGCGGCCAACCGACAGAACTCCACCCCGTCCAGCGCGACATGCGCGACCTCGTGCTCGGCGGAGGCGACGCTTGCCGGGGAGTCGAGCGGGATCAGCCACTCGCCCCCACCGGAGCCCTCGATCTCCAGACGCAGACTGCGCCCGGGCGCCCCGGCGGCGACGAGTCGGCGGGGCGCCGGAGCCGACAGCCCCGCCCGCCGCCGCTCGGCGAGCGACATGGGCAGCATCCGCGCCGCCAGGTCGATCATCCGGTGCAGATGACGCGGCGCGGGCGGCTCGTACGGATAGTCCACGGCGTCCGCGATGTCCCCCGCGTGCACCCAGCACTCGAAGGCGCGATCCAGCATCGAGTCGCTGAGCGGCAGTTCGAAAGCGCCGTACGACACGGCGAGCCGCCCGGAGCCTCCGCCCGCGAACGACACCGTACGGACGAGGTGGTGGCTCTGCTCCCGCCAGGGCGCGCGCACGGCCCGGGTGGGCGGGAAGTGCGAGGCACGCCAGTACGCCTCGGTGCGCTGCGAAGGAGTCGGGGCGCCCGCAGCCGCCCCCTTCGCCCCGGTATTCCCGGCCGTCGCTCCGCCGAGCGGGTCCTCCAGGCCCAGCGCGACCCCCACCAGCCCGTCCACGGAGAGCAGATGCGCGATGACCCCGGCCACGGTCGTGCGCCGGCTCACGGGCCCGTCGCCCTCGAACCAGCGCAACCGCACCGGCGCGTGCCACTCCGCGTCTCCTATGTCCTGCAACAGCGCGTCGAGTCGCGCGGCCTCCGCGTCGTAGGGCGCCGCCCACTCGGGCACCGGGATACGCGCCGGACGCCGGTCCAGACAGCCCTCCAGGACCCGGGTGCGCAGCGTCGGGTCGAGATCGAGGCTCTCCGGCGGGTGCAGCAGCCCGACCGCCTCGCGCAGCCGCAGCGCCTCGTCCGCGCACGAACCGCACTCCCCGAGGTGCTCCTCGACCGCCGCCGTCTCCTGCGCCGAGCAGGCGGCCAGCGCCCACGCGCCCAGCAGCGACTTCAGCACCCGGTGCTCCAGGACGAGCGGCGCGGGTTCCGGCAGCGGCAGTCCGGTGTCCTCGACGGAGGAACGCGGCATGGGGATGCGCGGTGGCTGCCCCGACCCTGCGGGCCCGGCGGGACCGGTGGGCCCATCGCCGCCACCGTCCCCGTCGGCACCCCCGCTTCCGTCCCCACCGTCCCCTTCACCGCCCTGCTCCTTCGCCTCCTTCGCCTCGTGCTCCTTGTGCTCCTCGTGTTCGGCGACAGGATTGTCGAAAGGCTCGTCGAAAGGCTCGTCGAAGGGATCGAACCGGTCTGTTCCTCCGCTCACCGCGCACCTCCGTATTCGGGCGGCGTGCCGGAGAGCCCGGCGTCATGGGCGGTGGACAGCAGTTGCAGGCCGAGACGGAGCCGGCGGCGGGCCTCGTCCTCGGTGACGCCGAGGTCGGCGGCGGCCTGGCGGTAGTCGCGGCGCTGGAAGTACGCCAGCTCCAGGGCGGCCCGCAGTGGGGTCGGCATGGACGTGACGATGTAGTCCGCGCGGGCGGCGACGGAGGCGCTGCGCACCTTGCGTTCCAACTCCTCGGTGGTGCTGCCGCCGTCCAGGGCGAGCGCGGCGGTCTCGGTGGCGCGCAGCCGCTGCACGGCGAGCCGGTGGGTCAGCGTGGCGATCCAGGAACGCAGGGGACCCTGTTTGGGGTCGTACGACTCGGGGCTCTGCCAGACGTGGGCGAACACCTCGCGGGTGATGTTGTCGGCGGACCGCTCGTCGCCGAGTACGCGGTGTGCGAGGCCGTGCACGAGCGAGGCGAACCGGTCGTAGAGCTCACCGAGCGCCGCCGCCTCCCCGCGTGCGAGCCGCTGCTGCATCTTGCGGTCCCAGCGGGGCGGTGCGTCCTTCGTCGCCATGCGGCCCCCTCACTCTGCTCCTGCCCGGCGCCTGTCCCTGCGTCCCTGTCCGTACCTGTCGACGGCCGGAGTCCCCGTCCAGCCTGTGTGCATCGCTGTCTCGAATGTAGTCGGCACGTCCGACAGCGCACGCCCCTTTACGTCAATGTGCGCCCCTGGGCGGGGTGCGGATGGTAGAAGCCCATCGCTTCCCCCCTTGGATTCGATCGAACTAGACCGTACGTGACCACTAGACGACCGAAACGGCTCGGTCATCCAGCATTTTCGACCGTAGACCGACGTTTCATCGATCGCGTACCGGTGTTTCATGGAACGACGGTGGGGCAGCCGCGCTGACAGGAAGCGTAAGAAGTGCTTCCGTTTTTCGGCGGGCGAGGCGAGCGGGAGGCGTTGCGGTGACGCTCAAGGTGACCGACGACGAGTGGGGCGAGTGGGGCGAGTGGGCCGTGCTCCGGGTGTCGGGCGAGATGGATCTCGTGACGTCTCCGGTGCTGCGCCGGCGGGTGCACGAGGCGGTGGCGGAGGGTCGCCGCAGTCTGGTCCTCGACCTCTCCGAGGTCCTCTTCTGCGACTCCAGCGGCGTCGGCGTTCTCATCGCGACCCGCCGCCTGGTCCGCTCCTGCCAGGGGCGCCTGCGGCTGATCCTGCCGGCGCAGGGCGCGTCGGACGTCTCTCACGTCAACCGTGTTCTCGGGGCCCTCGGAGTGCGCCGCCTCTTCGACGTCTATCCGGACGTCGTCTCGGCCGTCGACGAGGAGTCGAGCCCGCTGTCGGCGTGAACCCGCGCCACACAGTTGTCCGGGAATTCCCTCGGTCTTGGCACAACCGTCGTTTTCCCGCACCCCGGGTTGCCCGGGCGTCGTACGCTCCGTGCCAGATGAAACCGCAGTCCGGCTGAGATTCCGGCTGAGTTGTAAGGCGGTCCGAGAAGACCATGGTCAGCACCGAGTACGAGCGCAGGATTGCCGCCCGCTTCGCCGGCTTCGACCAGGACGGCAACGGCTACATCGACCGGGAGGACTTCAACGCCGCGACGAAGGCGGTTCTCGCCGAGTTCGGTACGCCGGCACGGTCGGACAAGGGTCAGGCCCTGTACGTCGGCGCGGAGGCGTTCTGGCAGGGCATGGCGGGGATAGCGGATCGTGACGGCGATCAGCGCATCACCCGGGAAGAGTTCGTGAACGGCGCCGTGAAGCGGCTGCGGGACAACCCCGACCGCTTCGGGGAGATCGCCCGTCCCTTCCTGCACGCGGCCCTCGCCGTCGCGGACACGGACGGGGACGGCGCGGCCACGGTCGAGGAGGCCGTCCGCGTACTCAGGGCCCTGGGCGTGCCCGACGGCGTCGCGGCCGTGGCGGCCGCCACGCTCGACACGGACGCCGACGGCCGGATCGGCGAAACGGAGGTCGTCACCTCGTTCGCCCGCTACTTCACGGTTCCGGAGTAGACCCCTACGGCACCCGCACTCCCACTGGCCGTCCGGTCCCCACCCTCACCCCTCCCCCGAAAACCGCTCCCTGAGCTTGTACTTGAGTACCTTCCGGAGTGTTTCGTTGCGGGGGAGGGCGTCCACCACCTCCAACTGCTCGGGGATTTTGTGGACGGAGAGTCCTTCCCCGCGCAGGTACGAGACCACGACGGCGAGCGTCAGTTCGGCGGCGCCCGGGGGCTGTTCGACCACGGCGCAGACCCGCTCGCCGCGGTCGGCGTCCGGGAGGCCGATCACCGCGACGTCGCCGACGGCCGGGTGCCGGTGCAGCAGGTCCTCGATCTCCTTCGCGGAGATGTTCTCGCCCTTGCGGATGATGACGTCCTTCAGTCGCCCGGTGAGGACGAGGTGCCCGCTCTCCGTCAGACGGCCCACGTCACCGGTGATCAGGAACCCGTCCTCGTCGAAGGCCTCGGAGGTCTGCGCCGGGTCCAGATAGCCCTGACAGACGGCTTCCCCGCGCAGCCGTACCTCGCCGTCCACGATCCGTATCTCCATGCCCGCCGGCGGCCTGCCCTCCGTCGTCGCGAGGTTCTCGGCCGTGTCGTCCGGCGCCCCCATCGTGATCATCGGGACCTCGGTCATCCCGTACCCGTGGGTGAGCTGCACACCCATCTCCCGTACGACGGAGTGGTACACCTCGGGCGGCTTCGGCGCGCCCCCGCCCGCCAGCAGTCGTAGCGTGGGGATGACCGGCTCGGACGGCCGCTTGCGCTGCTCGGCGAGGAACATCGAGTAGAACGCCGTCGAACCGCCCGCCACCGTCACCCCGTGCCGCCGGTACTCCGCCAGCGCCGCCGGCAGCGCGAAGTGCTCGAACATCACCGCGGGGAAGCCGTACAGCAGCAGCATCACCGTGTAGTCGGGCCCGGCGATGTGCGCGTACGGGAAGGCCATCGAGCCCACGTCGGCGGCCGACAGCCGCAGCGCGTGGGCGAGGCACGACCCGCCCGCGATCAGCGAACGGTCCGTGTGGAGGACCCCCTTGGGGTCGGACGTCGTCCCTGAGGTCCAGTAGATCCAGCGGACCGAGGTGCCCTCGGCGGGCGGCGCGGGCAGCACGGCGGGATCGCCGTCCGGCAGCACGTCGTACGCCTCGAAGACACCCTTCGCACCGAGCCGCCGCGCCATCGCCGTGTGGTCGAACCCGCGCCACTCGCCCGGCACGGCGAAGTACTCGGCCTTGGACTCCCTGAGCGCGAAGCCGACCTCGCGGTCGCGGTAGAAGGGGATCACCGGGGACTGCACGGAGCCGAGGCGGGCCAGGGCGAAGGACAGCAGAGCGGTCTCGACACGGGTGGGCAGCTGCCAGGCGACCACCGTGCCGGGGCGTACGCCCATGTCGTACAGGCCCGCCGCCACCCGCTCGGCGCGGTCGCGCAACTCGCCGAAGCTCAGGGTGCGGTCGCCCTGGAGGAGGACCGGGCGGTCGGGGGTGAGGTCGGCCCGGCGGGCGACCAGTTCCCAGAGGGTGCGGGATGCGCTCAGTGCGTGGGCGATGTCGTTCACGGCGGCGGCCCCCTGTGACCGTGATGCAGCTGACGGACAGTCAGATCGTGGGCAGAGCGTAGGGCTCGGCGCCTTGTCGGTCCAGGGGTGCGGGGCTAGCCTGCTGGGGAAGTGGAAATCTGACGACCCATCAGATATGTACGCCAGGCGGAGGGGAACCATGACCGAACTGCCCCGCATCATCAGCGTCGACGACCATGTGATCGAGCCCGCGCACCTCTTCGAGACCTGGCTGCCGAAGAAGTACCAGGACCGGGGACCCAAGCCCCTCACGGCCGGAATCGGTGAACTCGCCTACGTCGGCGGCAAGTACCAGATCACCATGGACCCGGACGGCCCGCCCACCGACTGGTGGATCTACGAGGACCTCAAGTTCCCGTACAAGCGCAACATCGCCGCCGTCGGCTTCGACCGCGACGAGATGACCCTGGAGGGCATCACGCGCGCGGAGATGCGGCGCGGCTGCTGGGACCCCGTCGAGCGGCTCAAGGACATGGACCTCAACCACGTCGAGGGAAGCCTCTGTTTCCCGACCTTCCCCCGCTTCTGCGGGCAGACCTTCGCCGAGGCGCACGACAAGGAAGTGGCCCTGGCCTGCGTGCGCGCGTACAACGACTGGATGGTCGAGGAGTGGTGCGGCGACAGCGGCGGCCGGCTGATCCCGCTGTGCCTCATCCCGCTGTGGGACATCGAACTGGCGGTCGCGGAGATCCGGCGCAACGCCGCGCGCGGAGTGAAGGCGGTGACGTTCTCCGAGATCCCCACCCACCTCGGCCTGCCCTCCATCCACTCCGGCTACTGGGACCCGTTCCTCGCGGTCTGCCAGGAGACGGGGACGGTCGTGAACATGCACATCGGTTCCTCGTCGCAGATGCCCGCCGCCTCCCCGGACGCGCCGCCCGCCGTGCAGGCCTCGCTGTCCTTCAACAACGCGATGGCCTCGATGATGGACTTCCTGTTCAGCGGGGTGCTGGTGAAGTTCCCGCGCCTCAAACTCGCCTATTCCGAGGGGCAGATGGGCTGGATCCCGTATGCCCTGGAGCGCGCAGACGACGTCTGGCAGGAGCACCGCGCCTGGGGTGGCGTCCGGGACCTCATCCCGGAGCCGCCCTCGACGTACTACTACCGGCAGATCTTCTGCTGCTTCTTCCGCGACAAGCACGGCGTCGCCTCGCTGGACGTCGTGGGACGGGACAACGCGACCTTCGAGACCGACTACCCGCACGTCGACTCGACCTTCCCGCACACCAAGGAGGTCGCCCTCGACCATGTGAAGGGCCTCGACGACGAGACGATCTACAAGCTGATGCGCGGCAACGCCATCCGCATGCTCGACCTGGACCTCGACAAGTAGCGGGCCCATGGACCTCACGTACACCCCCGAGGAGGAGGAGTTCCGCGCCCGGCTGCGGGAGTGGCTCGCCGGGGTGCTCCCGGCGCTGCCCCCGAAACCGTCCCCGGACGACTGGCCCGGCCGGCGGGCGTACGACCTCGGGTGGCAGCGGATGCTGTACGACGCCGGATACGCGGGGCTGCACTGGCCCGTCGACGCCGGGGGCCGGGGTGCCACGCCGACCCAGCACCTCATCTACCTGGAGGAGACGGAAAAGGCGGGCGCCCCCTACGTAGGGGCCAATTTCGTCGGACTGCTGCACGCCGGGCCGACCATCGCCTCCGAAGGGACCCCCGCACAGCGGGCGCGCTGGCTGCCGCCGGTGCTGCGAGGCGAGGAGGTCTGGTGCCAGGGGTTCAGCGAACCGGACGCCGGCTCGGACCTCGCGGCGCTGCGCACACGCGCGTGGCGGGACGGCGACGACTACGTAGTGAGCGGGTCCAAGATCTGGACCTCCCACGCCGAGGTCGCCGACTGGTGCGAGCTGCTGGTCAGGACCGACCCGGCGGCCCCGAAGCACCGCGGGATCTCGTGGCTCGCGATGCCCATGGACGCGCCCGGGATCACCGTCCGGCCGCTGCGCACCCTCGCGGGCTCGACCGAGTTCGCGGAGGTCTTCCTCGACGAGGTGCGGGTGCCCGTCTCACACCGGGTCGGCGCCGAGAACGACGGCTGGCGCGTGACCATGGTGACCCTGTCGTACGAGCGCGGTACCGCCTTCGTGGGCGAGGTCGTGGCCTGCCGGCGGGTGCTGGGGGAGGTCGCGCGCGAGGCCCGCAAGAACGGCCGCTGGGACGATCCGGCACTCCGGCGGCGGCTGGGCGGGCTCAACGCCGAGTTCCGCGCGCTGTGGCGGCTCACGCAGTGGAACGTGAGCGAGGCACAGAGGAACGGGGGAGTGCCGGGAGTCGGCGGTTCGGTTTTCAAACTGAGGTACTCACACGCGCGGCAGGAGCTGTACGACGCCGCCGCCGAGGTTCTCGGGCCCGAGGCACTGGACCTGGGCAGAGAGTGGACCCTCGACCGGCTCAGCTCCCTGTCGTACACCATCGCGGCCGGCACCTCGCAGATCCAGCACAACATCGTGGCCGAGCGGATCCTGGGCCTGCCGAAGGGACGGTGAGTACTCCCCGTGGACTTCCAACTCACGGACGACCAGCGAGCCTTGAAGGCGGGCGTGCGCGAGCTGCTCGCGGCGCGGTTCGGCCGGGAACGGCTGCGCGCCGCCGTGGACGAGGGGCCGAGGCTCGACCGGGCCCTGTGGCGTGAGCTCGGTGAGGCGGGGTTCTTCGCGCTGCGCCTGCCCGAGGCGGACGGCGGCGTCGGGCTCGGCCTCCCGGAGGCGGTGCTCGTCTTCGAGGAGGCGGGGCGGGTCCTGCTGCCCGGCCCGCTGATCGCCACGCATCTCGCGGCGGGCGTGGTGGACGGGGCCGCCACCGGGGAGACCGTGGTGACGGCCGTGGACGGCGGCGGCCTGGTGGAGTGGCTGGCCGAGGCGGACGTCGTACGCGGGGACGCGACCGGCGCCGAGCCGCTGCGGCCGGTGGACCCACTGACGCCGCTGCACCGGGTACCCGTATCCGGCGGGGCCGGTCTCACCGGCGTACGCCCCGTGGGTTCCACCGGCGCACTCCCCACGGCTCCCCTCACTTCGCTCTTCACGGCGGCCGAACAGCTCGGCACCGCCGCCCGCGCCTGCGAGACGGCCGTGCAACACGCCCGGGCCCGCGAGCAGTTCGGGCAGCCGATCGGGGCCTTCCAGGCGATCAAGCACCTGTGCGCGCAGATGCTGGTGCGGGTGGAACTGGCGCGCGCCGCGGTCTACGCCGCCGCCGTCACGGCCGACCCCGTGGACATCGCGGCGGCCCGGCTGCTCGCCGACGAGGCCGCCGTGCGCGGCGCCCGCGACTGCCTCCAGGTGCACGGCGGCATGGGCTTCACCTGGGAGTCCGACGTCCATCTGTTTCTGAAGCGGGCTTGGACGCGAACCCAACGTACGGGCGGTGTTACGGAGAGTGAGGAACTGTTGGCGGCCGACCTGGTGTCCGCGGTGGGCCGATAGGGCTCTGCACAGGCACGGTCCGGAAAGGGGCGCGATGAATGTCGCGGATCGTGGCATACCGGAATTACGGAGCGTTGATATCGGGTTGTGTCCTACGCGTGACTTGTCACGGCCTGGAGTCGGCGGCGGGCTCGGGTACCTTGTGTGGGATGCGAGTGGTTCCGAGATCGAGCGATCCCGGTGTTGCCCTTGAGGCCGCGCCGGATCCGGCGATGCTCGCCGCTCGCAAGGCAGTGCGGACCCCCGCGACTGCCTGTTCGACTCCCCGTGGCGAGCGTCGCACAGTATGCCGCACGCGTACTCCTTCGCGCTGGAATATGCCCGAAGCGCTTGTTGGGGTGACTGTACGTCAACCATGCTGTCTCTCAAGGGAATCACGTTCCGTGATCCTGGTTCTGGTCATGCAGGTCATGGCCACGATCGTGGCCCTCGTGAGGCGCGAGGCGATGTGTCCGCCGGTTCGGATGGTGTGAGCGGTGCAGGTGCTTCAAGTGCAGCTGGAGATCCGGCCCGACCCCGCGGAGGTGGGGCGAGCTCGGAGGTGGGCCCGTTCGCGGCTCGCCGGGTCCGGGATAGGGGTCGATGAGCCGCTCGCCGAGACGCTGATCCTGCTCGTCTCCGAACTCGTCACCAACGCCGTGGTGCACACCGGCTGTCCGGCCGTGCTGCGGCTGTCCCTGCCGGGCGTCCTCGGTGAGTCCATCGGGACCGTCCGCCTGGAGGTGGCCGACTCCAGCGCCCGCCCCCCGGTGCCCCGGCACGCCGAGGGCGACGAGACCAACGGCCGCGGCCTGGAGTTGGTCGACGGTCTGGCGGACCGCTGGGGCTGGAATCCCGAGGGTGCCGGCAAGAGCATCTGGTGTGAGGTCGACCGCTGTACGCAGGGTGCCCGGGCGGGGGTCGCGTACGCGGCTTCCTCCTACGAGGGCTTCGCGTACGAGGCGTACGAGGCGGTCTAGTCCGCGTCCGCACCCGCTCCCGTACCTCTGGTGCGGGAGCACGGTTCGTGCATTTGTGCACGCGTTCCGTTTCCACGGCCCGGGTCGGGGCCGAGTGCGCCGGGATGTGCTTCCGTGCGCGCCGTCGCAAAGGGCGCGTAAGTGATAATTCCCCGAACGGGTGTTGACGTGGCGTGTCCGTTTGATCACGCTTGTGTTCAGCGATTCGCCGCGAGGGGACGGCGAGGGTTTCGGTGACGGGAGCCCTCGGTGAGTGCGGGTCGCGATTCGGCGTCGGCTCCTACAGGGCCAGAGGGAGCAGGGCGGGTACGCCGGAACCGACTGGCGGCGCGCGATGCCGTGCTCGGGGCGCGCAGTGGCGCGCCGCCAGCCGACCCTTTCCCCGGCCGCCGGCCGACCTTTCCCCGAAGGCTCCTTGGGGCTCATCTCAGAGGATGGCCACCGGTGCCACGGGGGTGCCCGTGCCGCCGACGAAGGGTTCCGGCATCGCGGACAGCAGGAAGGCGTAGCGATTCTCTTGTCCACAGGCTGTGGACAACTCTTCGAGATTCCAGTTCTGGCCCTGCAGCATCCCCATCTCGACCAGGTCGAGCGCATGTACGGGCAGCCACAGGTCCTCGATTTCGGGAGGGAAGATCTCAAAAGTGAGAGTGTCGTTCGCGACGGCCGCGACATCGCGTGCGTGGAACCACTCCGGTGTGCGGATCGACAGCCCGGGCGACGGATACCCGTACGCGTGCTTGTCGCCGGCCAGGTAGACCTGGATCTGCCCGGTCCGTACGAGCGCGATGTCCCCGGACCGCACCCGCGTGCCCGCCAACTCCTCCGCCGCGTCGAGGTCTTCGGGGGTCACGGCGTGACCGCCGTCGAGGCGGTCGACGCCCCGCGCGCGCGGGATGTCGAGCAGGACCCCCCGCGAGACGAGGTGCCGGGGCTTGTCGATGCCGCTGAACTCGGCGCCGCCGTGCGGGGTGATCGTGCCGGCCGGGCGGCCGTTGTAGAGCTTCCCGGAGTGCGAGACATGGGTGAGCGCGTCCCAGTGGGTCGCCGCCTGGAGCCCCAGAGTCACGGCGTCGTCGCTGCACGCGACCGTTCCCGGGCCGAAGATCTCCTGGTTGATCTGCACCATGACGTGCAGCGGATTGATCCGCCCAGGGATCATCCCGGTCTGCACCCCGTCCTGCTGGAGAGGGAGCGCGAGCGGAACACGCCGCCCCGTGCGGACGCAGGCGACGGCCTCTCGTACCACCTCGTCGGTGATCAGGTTCAGGGTCCCGATCTCGTCGTCGGCGCCCCAACGCCCCCAGTTGTTCACGCGCTTGGCGATGTCGTGGAACTCGACCGGAAGTGACATGAGTCCTCCGCGGGGCTTGTCTCCGGGTATCTGACGGGTCGTAGAATCCGAGGAGACCGAATCTAACGGACCGTCAGAAACTGCGGGAAGGGGCCGGACGTGGGGAACTTCTTGGCAGGAAAGGTCATCGCCGTGACGGGGGCGGGCCGCGGGATCGGCCGCGCCGTCGCGCTCGCCGCGGCGGCCGAGGGCGCACGGGTCGTCGTCAACGACTACGGGGTGTCCATCGAGGGCGCCGAGCCGACCAGTTCGATCGCCGACGCCGTGGTCAAGGAGATCGAGGCGGCGGGCGGGGAAGCGGTCGCGGTGGCCGACGACATCTCCACGATGGCCGGCGGCCAGCGGGTCGTCGACGCGGCGCTGACCTCGTACGGGCGCATCGACGGAGTGGTGTGCGTGGCCGGCATCCTGCGTGAACGGATGCTCTTCAACATGTCCGAGGAGGAGTGGGACCCAGTCGTCGCCACCCACCTGAAGGGCACGTTCACGGTCTTCCGGGCGGCCTCGGCGGTCATGCGCAAACAGGGCGCGGGCACGCTGATCGGCTTCACCAGCGGCAACCACCAGGGCTCGGTCGCGCAGGCCAACTACAGCGCGGCGAAGGGCGGGATCATCTCGCTGGTCCGCAGCGCGGCACTGGGCCTGCACAAGTACGGGGTGACGGCGAACGCGGTGGCACCGGTCGCCCGTACCCGCATGTCGGCCAATGTCCCCATGGAGCTGAAGGAGATCGGCGAACCGGAGGACGTGGCCGCGCTGGTGGTCTACCTCCTCTCCGACCGTGCCCGCGAGGAACGCATCACCGGGCAGGTCTACACGATCGCCGGCCCGAAGATCGCGGTGTGGGCACAGCCGCGGGAGCTGCGCGCCGGATACGCGGACGGCGGCCCCTGGACTCCCGAGCGGATCGCGGACTTCCTGCCGGGGACCGTGGGCGTGGACCCCATGCCCCTGCTGGAACAGGTGGAGGCGATGGCGCGGGCGGCCGCGCAAAAGGCGCGGCCGAACGCGTGAGGTGCGGCTGAACGCGTGAGGTGCGGCTGAACGCGTGAGGTGCCGTTGTTCTGTTGGGCCCGCGGGCGAGGGGGACACATGGAGTTCGGATTCGACGCCGAGGACGAGGCCTTCCGGCGCACGGCACGGGACTGGCTGACCGCCCACCCGGTCGGTGAGCCGGTCGTCCGCCAGGACTGGGAACGGGAACTGGGCCGGGGTGGCTGGATCGGCCTTGGCTGGGCGGAGGACGGATACGGCAACCGGCGGGCGAGCCTGACCCAACAGGTCGTCTGGGCCGAGGAGTACGCCCGTTCCAGGGCCCCGGCCCGCTCCGGCCATATCGGAGAGAAGCTCCTCGCCCCCACCCTCATCGCCCACGGGACCCCGGAACAGAAGGCACGCTTCCTGCCCCCGGTCGCCCGCGGCGAGGAACTCTGGTGCCAGGGATACAGCGAGCCGGGCGCGGGCTCGGACCTGGCGGGGATCCGTACGGCCGCGGCACGGGACGGCGACACGTACCGCGTCACCGGCCAGAAGATCTGGACCTCGCTCGCACACGAGGCGGACTGGTGCTTCGTCCTCGCCCGTACGGAACCGGGGTCGGCCCGCCACCACGGTCTGTCCTTCCTTCTCGTCCCGATGGACCAGCCGGGTCGCGTCGAGGTCCGCCCGATCCGCCAGCTCACCGGCACGAGCGAGTTCAACGAGGTCTTCTTCGACGGGGCGGTGGCCCGCGCCGAACACGTCGTCGGCGGTGCGGGCAACGGCTGGCAGGTGGCCATGAGTCTCCTCGGTTTCGAACGAGGGGTCTCGACGCTGGCCCAGCAGATCGGCTTCGCGGAGGAGTTGGGGCGGGTGATCGAGACGGCCGTCGCCACGGGCGCGGCGGCCGACCCGGTGATCCGGGACCGACTCGTACGCCAGTGGGCGGAGCTGCGCACGATGCGCTGGAACGCGCTGCGGACGCTGGGCGGTTCGGGCGACGCGGGCGCGCCCAGCGTCGCCAAGCTGCTGTGGGGCCGCTGGCACCAGCGGCTCGGCGAACTGGCGGTACGGGTGCGGGGCGCGGAGGCCGCGACCGGTCCCGCGGACTGGTCGGCCTCGGCACCGTACGAACTCGACTCCTCCCAGCACCTGTTCCTGTTCAGCCGGGCCGACACCATCTACGGCGGCTCGGACGAGATCCAGCGCACGATCATCGCCGAGCGCGTGCTCGGCCTGCCGAGGGAACCCAAGGGCTGAGGGAGTCGCGATGCGAGGCGTGATCTTCGACGGCAAGCGGACGCAGGTCGTGGACGACCTGGAGATACGGGATCCGGGGCCCGGCGAGGTGCAGGTCGCGATCTCCGCGGCCGGCCTCTGCCACAGTGACCTGTCGGTGGTGGACGGGACGATCCCCTTCCCCGTCCCCGTGGTCCTGGGACATGAGGGCGCGGGGGTCGTCGAGGCGGTGGGCGCGGGCGTCGGCCATGTCCGGCCCGGCGACCATGTCGCGCTCTCCACGCTCGCCAACTGCGGGGCGTGCGCGGAGTGCGACCGGGGGCGGCCGACGATGTGCCGCAAGGCGATCGGGATGCCGCGGCAGCCGTTCGCGCGGGGCGGGCGGCCGCTGTACCAGTTCGCGTCCAACTCCGCGTTCGCGGAACGGACGGTGGTGAAGGCCGTCCAAGTCGTCCGCATCCCCAAGGACATCCCCCTCGCGTCCGCCGCGCTGATCGGATGCGGAGTCCTGACGGGAGTGGGCGCGGTCCTCAACCGCGCGAGGGTGGACCGGGGGGACACCGTCCTCGTCATCGGCACCGGCGGCATCGGACTCAACGTTCTCCAGGGCGCGCGGATCGCGGGCGCACTGAAGATCGTCGCCGTCGACGCCAATCCGGCGAAGGAGGCCGTGGCCCGGCGCTTCGGCGCCACGCACTTCCTGACGTCGACGGAGGCCGTGAAGGACATCCTTCCCACGGGTGCCGACCACGCCTTCGAGTGCGTCGGCCGCGTCGAACTCATCCGCCAGGCCATCGACCTGCTGGACCGCCACGGCCAGGCGGTCCTCCTCGGCGTACCTCCGGCCACGGCCGAGGCGTCCTTCCTCGTCTCGTCCATGTACCTGGACAAGTCCATCCTGGGCTGCCGATACGGGTCCTCCCGCCCCCAGCGTGACATCGCCCTGTACGCCGACCTGTACCGAGAAGGCCGCCTCCTCCTGGACGAACTGGTCACCCAGACCTACCCGGTGGAGGACTTCGACAAGGCGGCGCAGGATGCGGAGGGTGGGAGGGTGGCGCGGGCGGTGCTGACGTTCTAGGGGGGGCGGTAAATTCGTCTGCGGGCGGGTGGAGGCTGGGCGCGCAGTTCCCCGCGCCCCTCAAGAGCGCCGGCGTGCATCTTTCAGCCTGTCCGGCGCTCGAGGACAAGGCCGAGGGCCGATGCCCCACCCACCTGGTCCACCCACCGACCCCGGTCCGCGCCCTCCAGCCCGTCCGGCGTTTGAGGACGAGCCCTTCGGGCGATGCGGGGGTCCGGGGGCGGCAGCCTCCGGCGGGGTCTGGGAGGGGACGGGTAGGGGCGGCGGGGGCGAGGACCGTTGGGGCGGTGGACGTGGGCCGGGTTATCCACAGGGCGGGGAAATCCCGTGGGGCGTTGTCGGACCGGTCCCCTAACGTCGTCGCATGAGCTACCGAGACGTCGCCAGTAAACAGGTCCTGGCCTGGGCCGTCGTGGCCATCTGCGCCCGTATGCCGGTCGCCATGACCCCCCTGGCCCTGGTCTTCCTCGTCCGAGAACGCCCCGCCGGCTACACCCTGGGCGCAACCCTGGCAGCGGCATACGTGATCGGCGAGATCATCGGCGCCCCCCTCCTCGGCACCCGCATGCACCCCGACAGAGCCCGCCCCCACCTGGCCAGAGGCCTGGCGATCGGCGCGTCCGGCTTCGCCGCCCTCGCCGCGTTCCCCCACGCGCCCCCACCCCTCCTCGCCGCGTTCGCCGCCCTGGCCGGCGCCGCCCCCGCCGCGGCCCCCGGCGCCCTCCGTACCCTGCTGACCGGCCTGGTCCCGAAGCGAGCGGCGGCCCAAGCACTGTCCGCCGAGTCGATGCTGACGTTCGGGATATGGGCCCTGACCCCGGCGGCGGTCACGGGCCTCGCCCTGGGCATCGCCCCCAGAGCCCCACTCCTGCTCGCCGCCGCGCTGATGGCCTTGTCGGTCGCGGGCCTGTGGCTGCTGCCTGCGGGCTGGGAGGCGGACGACACGGACCGCGCGGGCGAGTCGATGCACCGGGTACTGGCCAGAGCGTGGCCGGCGTATGTGACGGGCGCGGCCGGCCTGTCCCTGCTCGCCCTCGCCGAACTCGTGCTGCCTGCCCTGCTCGAACAGCGCGGGACGGCCGTCGGCTGGGCGGGCCCACTGCTCACGGGCCTGTCGCTGGGCGCGGCGGTGGGCGCGTTCCTGTACGGGCTGCGCTCCTGGCCGGGGCAACTGCGCACCCGGAGCGTGGTGTTGATGTGCGGCATGGCGGTCTGTCTGACGCTGGTCGCGCTGATACCGACCCTCGCCGGGATGGCGGCCGCGCTCACCGCCGCGGGTGTCCTGCAGGCGGGCGTGATGCTCACCCGCAACCTGTCGCTGCGCGAGATGCTCCCGCCGAGCGCGCTGGCGGCGGGGTACTCGGTGATGTACGCGGCCGTGGGCGTGGGTTACGCCGCGACGGGCTCCCTCGCGGGCGCCCTCCTCCGCTTCGTCGCGCCCTCGACCGCGATCCTGGCCGGCGTCGGCCTCACCCTGCTGCTCACGTTGGTGGGCGCACTGGGCGAGCGCGTTCGGACGAAGACCGTCGTCCCCGGCCCGCGCTCAACGCATGACCCCGAGACGGGCGACGTCCCCCTCGCCGAGGTCCTCGACTCTGGAGGCCCCGGAGGTCCGGAAAGTGCGCCGATACGCGGTGGGGGTGACCCCGAGCACGGCCTGTAGGTGCTGCCGCATCGACTGGGCCGTGCCGAAGCCGGCGTCCCGCGCGACCTGGTCGATGGACAGGTCGCTGGTCTCCAGCAGGTGCCGGGCCCGCTCGATGCGCTGCTGGGTCAGCCAATGCCCGGGGCTGACGCCGACCTCCTCGCGGAAGCGGCGCGTGAAGGTGCGTACGGACATGGCTTCCTGTTCGGCCATGTCGCGGAGCTGGATCGGCTCGTGGAGGCGGGCCAGCGCCCAGGCCCGGGCGGCGGTCGTGGTGGCCGCCTGCGGCTCCGGCACCGGCCGCTGGATGTACTGCGCCTGCCCGCCGTCGCGGTGCGGGGGTACGACGGTGCGGCGGGCCACGTCGTTGGCGACGGCGGCGCCGTGGTCACGGCGTACGAGATGGAGGCACAGGTCGATTCCCGCGGCGACGCCGGCGGAGGTGAGGACGTCGTCGTCGTCGACGAAGAGCACTTCGGCGTCGACCTTGATCTTCGGGAAGAGCCGCTGGAAGTGCTCGGCGTGCATCCAGTGGGTGGTGGCCGGGCGGCCGTCGAGGTAGCCCGCGGCGGCGAGGACGTAGCTGCCGGTGCAGATGGAGACGAGGCGGGTGCCGGGGCGGATGTGGGCGAGGGCGGCGGCCAGTTCGGGGGTGAGGACGCCTTCGGCGTGGACGGGGCCGAGTTCGTAGGAGGCGGGGATGACGACGGTGTCGGCGGTGGCGAGGGCTTCGGGGCCGTTCGCGACGAGGACGGCGAAGTCGGCGTCCGTCTCGACGGGGCCGGGCGGCCGGACCGAGCAGGTGACGATCTCGTACAGCGGGTGCTCGTCCGCGTCGCGTGCCTTGCCGAAGATGCGCTGCGGGATGCCGAGCTCGAAGGGCAGCAACCCGTCGAGAGCGAGGACGACGACGCGGTGGCGAGGATGCGTACCCTGAGAGGCCATGGCCCGATCCTAGCGAATGATGTCCTTCGGGCCACTCGTTCGCGAGAACGGCAGGCCCGAAGCTCTATGTCGTGACCCAGACAACCGAAGCCGCCTCCCCGGGGGGCGCCGCAGCCGCGGAGGACCCCCGCCCCACCGAGCCGACCGACTCCACCGACTCCGTCGAGCCGACCGACTCCACCGAGCCGACCGGCCCCTCCACCCCCCGCGTCCGCATCCACCGCGCCTGGTTCGTCGCCGCCGTCACCTTCGTGACGATCATCGGCGCGGCGGCCTTCCGTTCACTGCCGGGTCTGCTGATCGACCCGCTGCACCAGGAGTTCCACTGGTCGCGCGGCACGATCGGCGCGGCGGTGTCCATCAACCTCGCGCTGTACGGGCTGACGGCGCCGTTCGCGGCGGCGCTGATGGACCGCTTCGGCATCCGGCGGGTGGTGGCGGTCGCCCTGATGGTGATCGCGCTCGGTTCCGGTCTGACCGTGTGGATGACGGCCGCCTGGCAGCTGCTGCTCTGCTGGGGCCTGTTGGTCGGACTGGGGTCCGGCTCCATGGCGCTGGCCTTCGCGGCGACGGTCACCAACCGCTGGTTCACGGCGCGCAAGGGCCTGGTCACGGGCATCCTGACGGCGGCCTCGGCGTCCGGCCAGCTGATCTTCCTGCCGCTCCTCTCCTGGATCGTCACCGAGCACGACTGGCGCCCGGCCGCAGTGACGGTGGCCCTCGCGGCGCTCGCGGTCGTCCCCTTCGTATGGCTGCTGCTGCGGGACCACCCGGCGGACGTGGGCGTGAAGCCGTACGGGTCGGCGGAGTTCGTACCGAAGCCCGCGCCCGTGCAGGGCGCCGCCCGGCGCGCGGTGACGGTCCTGCTCTCCGCGGTCCGCACCGGCCCGTTCTGGCTGCTGGCCGGCACCTTCGCGATCTGCGGCGCCTCGACGAACGGCCTGGTCCAGACGCACTTCGTGCCCGCGGCTCACGACCACGGAATGCCCATCACGGCGGCGGCCTCCCTGCTCGCGGTCATCGGGGTCTTCGACGTGGTCGGCACGGTCGCCTCCGGCTGGTTCACCGACCGCTTCGAACCGCGCAGGCTGCTCGCCGTCTATTACGCGCTGCGCGGCATCTCGCTCCTCTTCCTCCCCATGCTTCTCGCCTCGTCCGTGCACCCTCCGATGATCTTCTTCATCGTCTTCTACGGCCTCGACTGGGTCGCCACCGTTCCGCCCACGCTGGCCCTGTGCCGCGAGCAGTACGGCGAGGACAGCGCCATCGTCTTCGGCTGGGTCCTCGCCTCCCACCAGGTCGGCGCCGCCCTCGTCGCCTTCCTCGGCGGTGTGGCGCGGGACACGTTCGGCTCGTACGACATGGTCTGGTACGCCTCGGGCGCGCTGTGCGCGGCGGCGGCCCTGATGGCACTGGTGATCCGACGGCGCCCCGCGACGGGCACGCCCGCGGTACCGGCGATCGCCTGACGACTCCGGCACTCCGGCCGGGCGGCCTGCCACCGAGCTAGAGGAACCGCCCTTTGTGGAACAGCAGCGGCGCGGCGTCGTCACCGGCGCTCGCGCCGAGCGCGTCCACCCGTCCCACCACGATCAGATGGTCCCCGCCGGTGTGCACCGCGTGGATCGTGCAGTCGACCCAGGCCGCGGCGCCCGCGAGACGCGGCGAACCGGAAACGGGCGCCGCGTCGTACACGACCCCGGCGAACTTGTCCGCCCCGCTCACCGCGAACCCACGGCACAACTCACCCTGGTGCGCCCCCAGTACGTTCACACAGAACACGCCCGCGCGGGCGATCCGCGGCCAGGTCGCCGACGTGCGCCCCACCATGAAGCAGACCAGGGGAGGGTCGAGCGAGAGCGACGCGAACGACTGACAGGCGAACCCGGCCGGGCCTCCGTCACCTGCCTCGCCCTCGACGCCCGGCGCGGTGATGACGGTGACACCCGTCGCGAAGTTCCCCAACACCCGCCGAAACGCGGCCTGATCGACCGGCGCCCGCTCATCGTCCCCCACCGCGCGCAACTCCGGCCGAGGCAGCGCCTCGACGCGCCCCGCGACGGTGGAAGCCCCGGCCGACCTGAGGTAACGGACGGCGGCTGCCGCCATCCCTGCGTGTCCCATCACACCACCCATTGAAGCTGACGATGTGTCAGATAGGAAGGGGTGGGAGCCGGTACGGAGCCCGGCGGGAACTCCTGGCCCAACCTGCGCGTATCTTCGCGACCATGGGGTGGGCAGACACGGCACGCAAGCCGGGACGCACGGGGCTGAAGTGGTCGGACGCCGACGAGCTCCAGCTCTACGTCCTGTTCGGCGATCCCGGCTCGGGGGATCTGCGCAGGCTGAGGCGGGACTGACTCAGCGGCCCCGGTAGTGCGGGGTTCTGCGTTCTACGAAGCTTGTCACGCCCTCGGTCGCGTCCGTCGTGGTCATGTTGATCTCCTGGGCGGCGGCTTCGGCGGCGAAGGCGGTGCTGCGGTCGGTGTCGAGGGAGGCGTTGACCAGCTGTTTGGTGAGGGCGAGGGCGCGGGTCGGGCCGGTGGCCAGGCGCTCGGCCCAGTCGCGGGCGGTCTTCTCCAGATCGTCCGGCGGTACGACTCTGTTGACGAGCCCGAGCCGCGCCGCGTCCGCCGCCGTCAGCGCGTCGCCGAAGAACATCAGTTCCTTGGCGCGCTGGGGTCCGACGAGACGGGGCAGCAGATACGCGCCGCCGCCGTCGGGGACCAGGCCGCGGCGCACGAACACCTCGATGAACTTGGCGGAATCGGCGGCGAGTACGAGGTCGCAGGCGAGGGCGAGGTGGGCGCCGAGGCCGGCCGCGGTGCCGTTGACCGCCGCGATCACGGGTTTCTCGCAGTCGAGGACCGCGCCGATCAGGCGCTGAGCGCCGAGCCGGATCGTGCGGGCCACGTCACCGGCCACCCGCTCCCCGGCCGGCGGCCCCCCACGCAGGTCCGCGCCCGCGCAGAAACCACGTCCGGTCGCCGTGATCACGACGGCCCGTACGTCCGGGTCGGAGGAGGCGTGGGAGAGGTGCTGGATGAGGCGTTCGCGCTGGTCAGGGGTGATGGCGTTGAGGGTTTCGGGGCGGTTGAGGGTGATCCACGAGACGTGATTGTCAGTGGCGTGCAGTACCAATGAGTCGACGGGATCGGCAGATTTCTCGGCAGATTTCTCGGGGGAGGATGTCATGGGGGTGCTCCGGTTCTTACGGGGGGCGGTGCGGCGGGGGCGGGCGATGGCGCGGGGGCTGGGGCGCTGGGGGTCAGCGGCAGACGACCAGCGCGTCCAAGGCCACCGCTCCCTGGCCCCTGGGCAGCACCATCAGCGGGTTGATGTCGAGCTCGGCGATGTCGTCCCCGAGTTCCAGAGCCATCCGCTGTACGCGCATGACGACCTCGACCAGCGCGTCCACATCCACAGGCGGCCCCCCGCGCACGCCCTCCAGAAGGGCCCGCCCGCGCAGCTCGCCGAGCATGCCGCGCGCCTGGTCCTCGCCGAACGGCGGCACGCGGACGGCCGCGTCCCGCAGCACCTCGACGAGCACACCACCCAGCCCGACGGTCACGGTCGGCCCGAAGAGCTGGTCGTGCGTGACGCCCACGACCATTTCCACGCCCCGCTCGACCATCTGGCACACCAGCACGCCGTCGAGCGAGATCCCCTCGTAGCGCGCGATGTCGGTGAGCTCGCGGTAGGCGTCCCTGACCTGGCTGGCGGAGGTCAGTCCGATCTTCACCAGGCCCAGTTCGGTCTTGTGGGCGATCTGGGCGCCGGACGCCTTCATGACCACGGGGTAGCCGACGAGACTCGCCGCGCGCACGGCCGCCGCCGCGCTGGTCACCAACTGCTCGCGCGGCACCCGGATCCCGTAGGCGCGCAGCAGCTGCTTCGCCGCGTGCTCGCTCAGTTGCTGTCCCGGCCGCATCAGCGCCTGCGTCTTGCGGAAGGACGGCGAGGGGGTGCGGGGAGCCTCGTCGAAGGGGGAGCGGTAGGCGGCGACGAACCGGTGATGGTCCAGGTAGGCGCGCACGGCCGTGATGCAGTTGGCGAAGGTCCGGAAGGTGGCGACCTTCGACGAGCCGAGCAGCGTCTCGCGGTACGCGGCCTCGGTGCCGACCGGCGAGCCCCACACCACGCACACCAGCTTGTCCGTCTGTTCCGCCGCGTCCACCAGGTCCTGCGCGAGCTTGTCGCTCATCGGAGGAAAGGGCCCGGTGATCGGACAGATCAGTACGCCGACCTCGGGGTCGGCGAGGATCGCGTCGATGATCTTCCGCCCGCGCCAGTCGCCGACCGGATGCCCGCCGTTGTCGACGGGATTGGTCACGCTCAGGTACTCGGGTATCCACTGGTGCAGCTCGGCCTGCTTGACGGCGGAGAGACCCGGCAGCGGCAGCCCCGCCGCCGTCGCCAGGTCGGCGAAGTGCGCCCCCGTGCCGCCCGAGATCGAATAGACCACGACACCCTCGGCCCGTGGGGCGCGGGCGCGGGCCAACAGGGCGGCGGTGTCCTGGAGTTCGTCGAGCCCGTCGACGCGGATCACGCCGTACTGCCGCATCGCCGCGTCCACCACCGTGTCGGCGCCGGTCAGCTTGCCGGTGTGTGAGGCGGCGGTGCGGGCGCCGGTCTCGGTGCGGCCGACCTTGACGGCGACGACGGGAACTCCACGGCGGGCGGCGCGGTCGGCGGCGAGCAGAAAGGAGCGGCCGTCCTTGAGCCCCTCGACGTAGCAGGCGATCGCGCCGATCTCCGACTGCTCGGAGAAGTAGGAGATGAAGTCGGCGGTCTCGAGGTCGGCCTCGTTGCCGGTGGGCGCCCAGTGGGAGAGCCGTACGCCCAGCTCCTGCATCGCGAACACCGGCCGGCCCTGGTGTCCGGACTGGGTGATGAGGGCGATCGCGGGACCGTCGAGATCGTCGCGGAACTTCTCGAAGGCGTTGAGGTTGGTGTTGGGCCCCAGGAGCCGGAGGCCGGAGCGGCGTACGGCGGCGGCGAGGTGGGCCTGTGCGGCGGCGCCCTCGGCCCCGGTCTCGGCGAACCCGGAGGCGAAGGCGACGGCGAACTTCACCTTGGCCTCGGCCAGTTCCCCGATCACGGGGAGCGGATCACCGACGAGGAGCACGGCCAGATCGACCTGCTCGGGCAGGCCGGCGAGGGAAGGGGAGCAGGGGATGCCGAAGACGGACTGACGGGTGGGGTGCACGGGGTGCAGTCGGGCTCCGACCCGCTCGGCCCAGGCGATCAGCTGCCGGGTGATGCCGGTGTTCGGCCGGCCCTCGGCGTCCGAGGCGCCGACGACGGCCACGGACTCGGGACGGAAGAAGCGGTCCAGATCGGGTACGTCGGCGTACAGCGGACGGCCGCTGACGTCCAGGTCGTCGACGTCGGCCGGGCGGCCGTGCACGACGGGTGAGGGCTGCTCGCCGCAGGCGATGACGCGGGCCCGGCGGGAGTCGGTGGTGAGGGTGCCGTGGGTTGATCCAAGCATCGGTCCGCCCGCTCCTGTGTGACAGCCAATTAACTGACGCACTGTCAGATTACTTAACTGACGCCGCGTCAGGAACCGTCGTGCAAGCAAAAGGCTGTCCGGCGGGGATCTGGTTCGTACCCGCCGCATGCGGGGCCGGAACCCGTGGGAGCGGTGCACAACCTTCAACTCCCTTTGATCGTCTATGACATGGCCCTGTCGGCTTACGCCGGCCAAGCCACCGCTTCTCTCCTTCTCCTCACCTTTCTTCTCACCCTGGGGGATGTCATGAGACCTGTCTCCTTCGGCCGCGCGCTGCGGCTCGGAGCCTGTACGACGCTCGCGGCCGGACTCGTCACCGTGGGGCTCACCGCCGCCCCCGCGTTGGCCGGCACCGAGTCCGACCAGCTGTGGGTCGACGCACCCTCCGAGCAGACTCTGCCGCTCGGCACGGACGGCGGCGCGCCGCAGAGCCGGACGGTCGACGTGGGGATCTACCACGACAACGACCACTTCACGGTGACCGACGGCAAGGTGACCGTCGATGCCTCCGGGCTGGCCGGGGTCGGCGAGGTGACCTGGCCGGACAACTGCGCACCGAGCGGTGCGACCGCGGTGTGCAGCGTGCCGGACGTGCCCGTGATCGGGTCCGGCTACAGCCGGCAGATCCACCTCGGGATCCGCGCGGCCGACGGTGCGCAGACCGGGGCGCAGGGCAGGATCACTTACACGGCGACGGCGACCGGCGGCCCCGACGGCACGCTCACCGCGCCCGAGGACAGCTTCGAGACCGACTTCACGGTCGCCTCGGGTCCCGACCTCTCCCTCGCCCCCATGGCCGACGTCGAGCACGCGCAGCCGGGCGGCACCGAGACGATCCCCTTCGCGCTGACCAACAAGGGCAACGAGAGCGCGCACGGCGTCAAGGTGAAGATGACGGCCTCATACGGGCTGGACTTCCTGAACAAGTACGACGCCTGCACCTACACGCGGTCGGGCGGTGACGAGTACGCGCCGATGACGGACGCGACCTGCACGTTCGACCAGGTGCTGGCCCCCGGCGACTCCTTCGAACTGCCCGCGCCACTGGAGCTGGCGATCGCGCGGCACGCGCTGAACGACCGGTTGGACATCAGTGTCGACCCGGCCGACGGCGCGACCGACCTGGCGAGCCGCGACAACTACGCGGCGCTGCAGATCGGCACGGACAACACCGCGGACTTCTCGGTGACCGGCGCCGCGGTCACCGGTACGGCGGGCCAGACGGTGACCGCCCCGCTCACCTTCAAGAACAACGGTCCGGCCTGGTTCGCGAACCTCGGCTCCGGCGACCCGGCCGCCAAGGTCAGGCTGATCGTCCCGACCGGTACGACGGTCACCGGCGTCCCCGCGGACTGCGTCCCGCACACCCTCACAGGCGGGTACTACGGGCAGCGGACGGGCGCCCCGCGTTACGACTGCGCTCTCCCGTACTGGGTGTCCGAGAGCACCGAGCGCACCTACGCCTTCCAGCTGCGGATCGACGCGGCGGTGCCCGGCACGACCGGTGAGGTCAGTATCCACCCCGAGTTCGGCGACTTCGTCTTCGACCCGGACACCACGAACAACACCGCGGTGCTCGCTGTCAACTGACGATGGTTCAGCAGCAGTGAACAACGCTCGGTAATGCGGTGACTCAGTGCGCGGCGCGGGTGTCTCCCGTGTCGCGCGCCCCCGTTTTCGCCCCGGTTTTCGTCGCCGCCTTCTCCTGCGCCTTGGCCGCCTTCTCCCCCGCCTTGGCCGCTGCCTTCTCCGCCTTCTCCGCGGTCCTCGCGACCGCCTTCGCGATCTTCTCCGCGTCGAGGGCGAGTTCGCGGAACATGCCGCTGATGGGGTTGGTGAAGCCGGTGAAGTAGAGGCCGGGTGCCTTCTTCGGGCTGCGGGCGCCGTGCACGACCGGGCGGCCCCGCCCGTCGAGGACGTCGAGGTGGCCGACGATGCCCTCCAGGGCGCGTACATACCCCGTCGCGGCGATCACGACGTCCGGGCCGATCCGCTTTCCGTCGGCGAGGACGACCTTGCCCTCCTCAAAACCCTCCACCGCGGCCACGACCTCGACCCGTCCCTTGCGGACGGCGTTGATGAGGCCGACGTCCTGGACGGGGATGGAGCCTTCGTTGACGCGGGAGTAGAGGCCGGTGTCGGGGCGGGGCAGCCCATGCGCCGACAGGTCCGGCACGCTGACCTTGGCCATCGGTCCGGCGAGCGCGTCGACGAGACGCACCGGCAGCCGTCGTACGACGATCCCGGTGAACTGGGCGGCCCAGCCGGCCGTGGAGCGGCGCACGATGTGCGGCGCGGTGCGCACGGCGAGCCGTACCCGGGAGGCGCCGCCCTCGACCAGGTCCACGGCGATCTCGGCGCCCGTGTTCCCGATGCCGACGACGAGGACGTCCCGGCCGGCGTAGGGGGCGGGGTTGCGGTAGTCGCCGGCGTGCAGGAGTTCTCCGGTGTACGTGTCGCGGCCGGGCCAGTCGGGGAGGCGCGGGGTGTGGTTGTGGCCGGTGGCGACGACCACGGCGCTGCCGGTCAGCTCACGGCCGCCGGTGGCGTGCAGCAGCCAGCCGTCTCCGCCCGGGGCGGGCTCGACGCGCGAGACCTCGACGCCCGTGACGATCTCCAGCTGGTGGTGATCGGCGTACTTCTCCAGGTAGCGCACCACGTTGTCGCGGGAGACCCACCGCCCGAAGTTGCGCGGCATCGCGAGGCCGGGCAGGCCGGACAGCCGCCGGGTCGTGTGCAGGTGCAGCCGGTCGTAGTGGCGCCGCCAGGATGCTCCGACCTGGTCGGACTTCTCCAGTACGACGGCCCGTACGCCCTGGGCGCGCAGCGCGTACGCCGTCGCGAGCCCCCCGGGGCCGCCGCCTATCACGTACACGGGGCGGTCTTCGTGCGACGGCACCGGGCGGGATGTGGAGGAAGCAGTCGAGTCGGCCATGAGCGCGAGCGTAATCACGTCGTCACTTGATAGGTCTCGGTCAAGCCCGGAATCGGTTGCGAACTGATCACGGCTGTAGGAGGAGTGGGTGGGACCGGTGGCGTAGGTCACTTGGTTGTGTTCGAAGGATGGTGAGGAGTGGCGAGGGGCGGTGAGGAGTGAACGGGAAGGGAGGGTGGCGTACGCCTCTTGCGCGGGCGCCCTCCGTGCGCTGAACTGACGTACCGTCAGATATCGAAGGGGGCGTGGACTGCCATGGACACGATCTGGCTCGGCGGGGCGGAGTGGCTGGCCGTGCTGCGGATCGGGCTCGGGCTGTGGTGGCTGGAAAGTTGGCGGCACAAGGACAAGAAGGGCTGGTTCGAGCGGGGGACCGGGATCGCGTGGGCGGCGGACGTCGCCGGCGAGCACCGGTGGAACGCGGTGCGTTCCGGCTTCGACGTCGTGGTCGCGCCCAGGCCGCGGACGATGGCGTACGTCGTCGTGTACGCGGAGTTGGCCCTCGGACTGGGACTGGTGGCCGGGTTCCTGACGCCGATCGCGCTGGTCGGCGGGCTGCTCCTCAACGTCCTGTACTTCACCCTCATGATCCACGACTGGGCCGAGCAGGGGCAGAACGCGATGATGGCGCTGATCTCGGTCGTCGCCTTCTTCGGGATGGGGTGGCAGACGTGGTCGCTGGACAGTGCGATCGGGCTCTTCTCGTGAGGCGCCTGCCGATCGGGGTGTGCCCGTGAGCGGGGAGCGTGCGTCGGGCGGGGAGCGTCCGTCGGGCGAAGTGCGTGCGTCGGCCGGGGCGCGTTTCGACCTGCCCGAAGTCGATGCCTTCACCCGGCCGTACTGGGACGCGGCGGCGGCGGGACGGCTGCTGATCCGCCACTGCGCCGGCTGCGACCGGGCCCACCACTACCCCCGGGAGTTCTGCCCGCACTGCTGGAGCGAGGACGTGCGCTGGCAGTCCGCGAGCGGTCACGCCACGCTCTACACCTGGTCCGTCGTGCACCGCAACGACCTCCCACCGTTCGGCGAGCGGGTGCCGTACGTCGCCGCGGTCGTCGACCTCGCGGAGGGGCCGCGGATGATGACCGAGGTGGTGGAGTGCGAGGGCGACGCGCTGCGGATCGGGATGGGGCTGGAGGTCGCGTTCAGGGCGGGGGTGCCCGTGTTCCGGCCGCGGTCCGGCGCAGTCCCGCCTCCTTCCTCCGCCGTCCACTCCCCTTCCTCCGCCGTCCCATCCCCTTCCTCCGTGTCGAAAACCAGTTCCTGAACCCCTTTGGGCCCCGTGAATAATGGCCGGATGTCCGACGTTCACGAGAAGTCCCTCGCCCACCCCTTCCCCGTGCTCGACGGCCACGGCCTGCGGCTGCGCCCCTGGGACCCGGAATCCGAGGCCGATGTCGAGACCTGGCTGCGCGGGCTGTCCGACCCGGAGTTCCAGCGCTGGAACACCCCGGTCAAGCTCGTCCGGGACCTGGACGGCGCCCGTGACTCGCTCCGCTCGCGCGCCGAGAGCGTCGCCGAGGGCACCGCTGTCGCCTTCTGCATCACGGACGCGGCCACCGGTACGACCCTCGGTCACATAGGCGTCAACGACATCAACCACGTCATACGCGTCGGCATCGTCGGCTACTGGGTCCTTCCGGAGGCCCGCGGCCACCAGGTCGCCACCCGCGCCCTCGCCCTGGCCGCCCGCTACGCCTTCGGCGCCGTCCGTCTGCACCGCATCGAACTGGGCCACGCCCTCGGCCACGACGCGTCCTGCCGGATCGCCGAGCGGTGCGGGTTCCCGTACGAGGGGACGCTGCGGGAGGCGATGTTCGAGTCGGGGCGGCACGACGCGTTCCGGGACGTCCACCTGCACGCACGGATCGCGACGGACCCGGAGCCGACGCTGCCGGTGACGGGCTCCGGGCTCCAGTAGGACCCGGTCCCGAGTCCTTGACCTGCTGGTCTGCTGGTCTGCCGGTCTGTCTCAGTGGCAGGCGAACGACTTGTGGGTCTTGCTCGCACTCAGCGCGCAGGTCTCGCCCCGTACGGCACCGGCCGTGTCATGGAAGGCGAGCTTCCAGGTCCCGCCGTTGTCTTCGAGGACCGCGTATCCGAAGACCCCACGCCTCCCGCAGGGTTCACTTTCGCGGTGATCGACTTATGGACGGCCTGCAAGGGCGTGCCGATCAGCTGTCCGCGATCCGCTGGAAGGGCCGGCCGGTCCGATGGTTCGCGCAGTTCTGCACGGGACCGGTCATCGGGACCTCGCAGCCCGCGTCACCGATGACGGCGATCTTGCCGGGACGCGTCATCGAGGTCCACTTCGGCAAGGGGAGCCGGCGGTTCGCGGGATGCACCGTGGCCGCTCGGATTGACGTCCGTTCCAGCACCGCGTCGGAGGCCGGGAGGGGCACCGTCAGCTCACAGACGGTGGTCGGGAACTGTGACCCCATGGGAGTGCTCGGCCGGTGCAGGGAGTGCGGATTCCGGGTCCCTCCCACGGTGTGGCGCACGGCGGGACACGTCTGGCTGGTGTCCGTGGACACGGCGCGGGTCAGGAAAAACCGGAGGCACCAGGCATGCCGTGAGCGGGATCATGCCGGGTATGACTCGTGACGCGCACGGCTGGGTGTTCACCCGTGATCTGGACGAATTCCTCACGAGCGCGGGGGACTTCCTGCGCTCGCGGCCCGCGGCGCACACCGTGGCGCTGTCCGTGACCGACGCGCTGCGCAGACGAGGGCCGGACGTGTACGGGGAGGAGGCTCCGTTCTTCGGGCGGCTCGCCGACGCGGATGCGGATGGTGACGGGGTCGGGGCAGGGGGCGGTGGAGTGTCGGCCGTGCTGTTCCACACTCCGCCGTACCAGCTCAACCTCACCGACCTCCCGGCGGAGGACATCGACGCGCTGGCCGCGCGGCTCGCGGACGAGGGGTACTCGTTCCCGGGCGTCGGCGGTCCGGTGGAAACGGCCGCGGACTTCGCCGCCGCCTGGGAGCGCCATGCCGGCGCGCGGGCCCAACTCAGGAGAAGCGAACGCCTGTACCGGCTCGGCACGCTCACGCCGCCGACGCCCGTCCCGCCCGGCCGCGCCCGGGTGGCCGGTGAGGGCGACCACGCGCTTGTCGCGCGCTGGTACTCCGAGTTCGCCGGGATCTTCGGGCGGAACGAGAGGCAGGACCCGGACCGCTGGGCCGAGAGCCGAATCGCGTACGGCGGCGTCACGCTCTGGGAGACGCCGGACGGTACGCCGGTGGCCATGGCCGGAGTGACACCCCTGATCGCCGGGCAGATCCGGATCGCCCCCGTCTACACCCCGGCACCCCTGCGCGGACGCGGCTACGCGGGGGCCGCCACCGCCGAGGTCAGCAGGGCCGCGCTGGCCACCGGAGCGGACGAGGTGCTCCTCTTCACCGACCTCGCCAATCCGACCAGCAACGGCCTCTACCAGCGCATCGGATACCGCCCCGTCGCCGACTTCGCCGTCCACGACTTCGTGAAGTAGCCGGCTACGACAACCCGTCTACGACTGCGTGAAGTAGTGGCCCTCTTCGAGGTCCTCGACGAGGCCGGGCCGCACGGGGCGCCATCCCAGTCGCTTCTGCGTGAGGGTGCTCGACGCCGGTAGGTCCATCGAGAAGAAGTGTCCGAGCCAGCCGAAGTGGTCGGCCGCCTCCTCGCGGGGGACGGCGGCCACCGGCAGCTTCAGGTACCGGCCGACGGCGTCGGCGATGTCGCGGACCGGTACGCCCTCGTCGCCGATCGCGTGCAGCCGCGCTCCGCCGGGTGCCTCCTCCAGGGCCAGCCGGTACAGGTGCGCGGCGTCGAGCCGGTGCCCGGCGGCCCAGCGGTTGGAGCCGTCGCCGGGGTAGGCGGAGACGCCCTTCGCGCGGGCGACGGCGATGATCTGCGGGACGAAGCCGTGGTCCCCCTCGCCGTGCACCGACGGCGGCAGCCGCACCACCGAGGCCCGCACACCGCGCTCGGCGAACGACAGCGTCTCCGCCTCCGCGCGAATCCGGGCCGCCGCGGGCGACGAGAGATCCTGCTCGTCGTCCTCGGTCGCGACACGGCCCGGCACGAGCGTGAGACCGGCGGTCCCGGAGGTCACGACGAAGGGCCGACCGGATCCCACGAGCGTCTCACCGAGCCGCTGGATGGCACGGAGTTCCGACCGGGCGGCGGCCGCGAAGTCGGAGGAGCCGTGCTGGAACGCCGTGTGGATCACGCCGTCCGCCGCGTCCGCGCCCGCCCGCAGACTGTCGAGGTCGTCGAGGGCGCCGCGGTGCGCCTGCGCCCCCGCGGCCGTCAGCGACGCGGCGGCCCGGTCCGAGCGGGCGAGGCCGAGAACCCGGTGTCCCGCGTCCAGCAGTTCGCGTACGACGGCGCTGCCGACGAATCCGGTGGCTCCGGTGACGAACACACGCATGGTGCACTCCAAAAGGGGTGATGAGGTCCGGCCCGGCGGTTCCCCGCCTGTCGGTTCTCCGTCCGGTGGTTCCGGATCCACCGTGCGGCCACGTGGGGATCCGCGTCCAAGGCCTGTTTCGAAACAGTGCATGCGTTTCAGGTATCACCACAGCTCAATGCCCGAAGCGTGCTGTCACCCGATGCGTGCGGGGAATACCATGAAGGCATGACGTCCGACTCGTCGCCGCAGCAGCAGCAGCCTTCGCCTCCGGTCGACCTCGATCTGCGCCTCGTGCGGTACTTCACGGTCGTCGCCGAGCACCGGCACTTCGGCCGTGCCGCCGCCGCCCTGTGCATCGCCCAGCCGTCCCTGAGCCGGCAGATCCGCCGCCTCGAACAGCAGCTCGGCGCCCGGCTGCTGGACCGCACCCCGCAGGGCAGCCGGCTCACCGAGGCCGGCGAGGTCTTCCTGCCCCAGGCCAAGGCGCTGCTGCGCTCGGCCACTCAGGCCGCGGCGCGCACCCGGGCCGCCGCCCAGCCCAGCCGTGTCACCATCGGCTACACCTCCAGCATCATCGTCACCCCGGCGGTGCGCGAGATGCGCCGGCTGCACCCGGACGCCGAGGTGGTCGCCCAGCACCTCGTCTGGAACGACGCCCACGCGGCCCTGGTCGAGCACCGGGTGGACGTGGCCGTGACCCGCCTTCCGATGCGGACCGACCAGCTGCACGTCACGATCCTCTACGACGAGCCCCGCGTGCTCCTCGTCCCTGTCGACCACCGCCTGGCCGGCAAGGAATCCGTCACCCTCGACGACATCGCCGACGAACCCCTGCCCCGGGTGTCCGACGCGTCCTGGAACGCGTTCTGGCGCATCGACCCGCGCCCCGACGGCAGCCGGGCGCCCGACGGTCCGCTCATCGAGGCCCTGGAGGACAAGTTCGAATTCATCGCCTCCGGGCAGGCCGTGGGCATCGTCCCGGCCGACCCGCGCGTCGACACCATCCGCCCCGACCTCACCACGGTCCCCCTGCACGGCGTCGAACCGAGCCACGTCGTGCTCGCGACCCGCGCCGACGACCGCAGCCGCCTCGTGACGGCCTTCCGCAAGTGCGCCCAGGCCCACCTGACCGGTCCCGGGTCTCAGGGCCAGAGCAGCTCCTTGCGCCAGCCTCCGCCCTCCGGAGAGGCTTCCGTACGGCGGTAGACGAGCCGTACGTGCCGACGCCTCGCGTCTCCCTGGAAGAACTCCACCTCTTCCGGCCGGAGGCGGTAGAGGGTCCACGTCGGGGCCGGGGCGTCGGGCTCGCGCTGAGCGCGGTCCCAGGCCTCGTCCGAGACCCGCCCCAACTCCGCTACGGAACCCAGCACTTCACTCTGCCCGCCCACGAGCGCGGCGGCCAGCGCCTCCGTCGAACGGGCGTGCAGATCCGCCTGCCCCTCCTCGGCCGGGGCGACCTCGACCGGCCCCCGCAGCCGGATCTGACGGCCCTGGGCGGGCCAGTAGAACCCCAGAGCCGCGTACGGGCGCGCGGCCAGCTGGCGGCCCTTGCGGCTGGTGACATGGCTCGCGAAGGCCCAGCCGTCCGCGTCCGCGCCGTGCAGCATCACGATCCGGACGTCGGGGAGCCCGTCCTCGTCCGCCGTCGCCAGCGACATCGTGTGCGGTTCGCTCTGCCCCGCCGCGACCGCGTCCGCGAACCACTCCGTGAACAGGGGGAGCGGTTCGGCGGGTGTGGATGCCGGGTCGAAGGAGGGCAGCTCTACGTCCCACACCCGCAGTGACCTGAGCAGCTCGTGAAGATCCGTTCCCATGCCCCAAGTATCACTCGGAGGTCCGACAAAGCTGCGCCGTGAGCACCCCGTGCAGCAGCTCCGCGTCCACGAACTCACCCACCTCCGGTGCGCCATGCCCCCAGCTCAGGGGGTATGTGTTCCCCTCCGGCGCGGGTACGCCCACGTACTCGTCGTGCGCCGAACGCGTGAACCGGCGGGCGCCGGGCGGCCAGGCGTGCTCCGCGCCCTCGCCGGGTGCCAGCAGGAAGTACGTCCAGCGGCAGCCGTTGGATTCCCTGACGACCGGTCCGGGGTGACCGTCGGTGAGCGCGACGAGGTGGTGCAGCACGGCTTCCCCGCGTACGCCGCACACGCGGATGGCGTCGAAGTGGACCCCGGCGAGGCGTAGTTGAAGACCGGACCTCGGGACCCAATTCGGGGTGAGTTTGTTCGTCATGACCATGAGCGTGCCGGTGGTTGCGTAGCGTGACTAGGTGGACACGGTCCACATTGCCGGTTGTGGGGAGGATGGTGGTCGTTGTGGGGGCGAATGGTGGGGCGTCCGTGGGGCGCAGGTTGGTGGGGGAGCTGTTGCGCATTCAGCGGGGGGTGCGGGGGCTTACGCAGAAGGAGGCCGGTGAGCTGCTGCTCGTCTCCGAGTCGATCTTCGGAGCGTACGAGAGGGCCGAGCGGATCCCGCCGATCGAGTTCCTCAAGGATGCGGACAAGGGGCTGGATGCGAAGGGTGCGCTGCTCGCGTGCATCGAGATCATCGAGAGGGAGAAGTACCCGCCGACATTCCTTGATTGGGTGCGGCTGGAGCGGCGAGCGCGGGTGATCAGCGCGTACGAAACGATGCTCATCCCTGGGCTGCTTCAGACACCGGCGTACGCGCGGGCGCTGTACGAAGCGCGGCGACCGGCGTACACCGAGGAGGAGATCGAGCGCCATGTATCGGCTCGGTTGGAACGGCAGTCGGTATTCAGGCGCAACCCGCCGCCGTACGTGGGATACGTGATCGAGGAGTCGGTTCTGGAGCGAGATCTCGGGAGCGAGGAAGTGCTGAGGGAGCAGTTAGAGCACATCCTGCAGTGCAGCCTGAGGATGAAGCACCACCTCACGGTTCAGGTGATGCCGACCAAGCGGTACACGCACGCCGGGCTGATGGGGCCACTGAAGCTGATGAGTACCGAGGAGGGGCGCAATCTGGTGTACGAGGAGGCGCGCGGCGGCGATAGGTTGATCCATAAGCCGGAGCAAGTATCCGATCTGTTCGACCTCTTCGGCATCCTGCGGGCGGAGGCGCTCGACCCCTGGGAGTCCGCAAAGCTCATCAAGCAGAAAGCGGGAGAACTGTGAACGCGACCGAATTGGCCTGGTTCAAGTCGAGCTACAGCGGCAATGAAGGCGGCGAATGCCTCGAAATAGCAACCCGCTCCGAAACGGTCCACATCCGCGACTCAAAGAACCTCACCGGCCCCACCCTCGCCGTCACCCCCACCACCTGGACGGCCTTCCTCCGTACCGTCCGTTGAGGCGCTCAGCGGGCGTCGCTCTCAGCGGCGCCCTCCTGCTCCCCCTCGCCGCCTGCGGCCCCCTCGCGGAGGACCCCAAGTCCTCGATCTCCGCCCCCGAGGTCTTCTATCTGCGTCCCGTCGGTGACAAATCGGGGCCCAAGGCCAAGATGCCGTTCCATCTGCAGGCCGAGGACGTCAAGGCGACCAGCCGCTACGGCACGCAGGATCACCGGCTGACCGTCGACGTGCGCGGGTCCGAGGGCGTCGTACGGCTGAAGGCGGTCGGCCTGCGCAAGGGCGGGACCCGGTGCATCAACGACACCGTGCGTGCCATCTGCGACGTCAGCGGTGCCTACGACAGCTGGTCGGACCTGGACCGTGTCCACCCGGTCGCCGCCGAGGGCAGCAAACCCGGCGACACCGGCATCGTGCGCTTCACGTTCACCACGAAGGACGGGAAGACGCTCACCACCCGCACCCGGGTCGTGGTCGGCGAGCCCGTGGTGAAGGTGCGAACACTCAAGGTCATCAAGGACGTGCGCCCCGGCGCCGACGTGACCGTACCGGTCGTCGTCCGCAATGACGGCGAGGTGCCGGTGAAGGGGCTCGCCCTCGAACTCGGCTCCGGGGACCTGGACTTCCGGCAGCGGTACGCCAACTGCCTTTACCCGCCTCAGCATCACGGCCACACGGCCGTCTGCCGGTTTCCCGACCTGCGTGTCCCGCCGGGTGGGTCCGTCGTCCTGCATCCGGCCCTGCGCCTGCGCGCGTCGAAGACGCGGATGTACGGCTCCTTCAGTCAGGAGGCCTGGCCGCTGGACTCGGGGCCCGGACAGTACACCGTGGTGCCGCCGGGCGGCGACCACGGTGACGGCCCACCCCTGACCGCCGAGGCCGTGCGCGGCGCCGACGACACCGACGGCACGTTCGCCGAGGGAGGCGTCTTCACCGACGTGCGTCTGGACACCCACGCCGACTACGAGGTCTTCGACGTCGAACTGCGGGGCAGCCCCGGCACGAAGCGCTCGCTGCGGCTCAAGGTCCGCAACAACGGGCCCGGCATCCCCGGCGCCGGTACGAAGCTGCTGTTCACGCCGCCGCCCGGCACCGTGCTGGAAGAACCCATGGAGGCCATCGACGAGGACGCGTACGAGCCGTACTGCGACTCCGACGGCCCGGCGTACAGCTGCCTCGTGGGCCGACTCGACCCCGGCAAGACCCGTGACTTCGAGTTCACCCTGAGCCTCGACGGGCCGGGGCAGGGCGGCGTGGCCCTCCAGGACACCGAGCCGTCCACCGGCCGCCGCGACCCGAACCCGGCCAACGACACGGCTCCTGTCACCGTTCTGCCCTGACCTCCCGTGTCCCTGGCGCACCCCCGTGACGCCAGGGAACGGAAGGGGCTGTCGCGTTTTCCGCTGCCTCTAAGATGTGGCGCGGATCGGCCTGTGCGGGAGGACCGAACGTGTCAGCGACGCGGCTGAACACGCCAGTCACCGCCGCGGTGTTGTGAGGTGCCTGTTTTGTACAGCGTTGCCCTGCCGAAGATGGTGCTCGCGAGAACGGCGGGAACCGGATACGAGGCCGGCCGCCTCGCCCGGGAAGCGGGGATCCCGGCGTGGGCCATGGACAGCGACGACATCACCGTCGCCAACGACTGCTTCCTGCGGACCCTGGTACTGGCCGAGCACCACCACGGTGTGCCCGACGTCGGACTGCGCGTCGGCGCCGACTTCGCGCCCGGCCAACTCGGTGTCTACGACTACCTGTTCACCACGGCACGGACTCTCGGGGAGGGCTACGCGGCGAGCGGGCGGTATGTGGACCTGATCACCGGTGTGGGGCAGTGCGCCGTCGTGGCCGCCACGGAGAGAGTCGTGCGGGTGACGTTCTCGCTGGCCGAGGACGAGGACCGGGGGCGGGAGCTGGCCATCCAGACCGGGATGTCCGACCTGCTCTCCCGCTCCCGCTGGGCGACCGGACGGCCGATCGGAGCCGTGGAGGTAAGCCTGCGGCAGCGCGCACCGCGCAGGTCCACCATGTTCAGCGACTTCCTCGGCACCACCCGGATCACGTACGGGGCCGACACCGACAGCGTGACCCTGCGTGCCGCCGATCTGGAGCTGCCGCTGCGCACCGCGGATCCCGCCCTCGCCTCCATCATGGAGCGCCACGCCGCCTTGCTGCCGCGCATCCAGCCGCGCCCCACCAGCTGGCCCGACCGCGTCCAGCAGGCGCTGGCCGCCGCGGCGCTCGCGGAGGGCACCCTCTCCCTCACCTCCGTCGCGCGACGGCTGACGACGAGCCCCAGAACTCTCCAGCGCCGGCTCGCCGAGGCGGGCACCACCTGGCGCCATGAGCTCGACCGCGCCCGGCAGGCGCAGTTCGCGCGGCTCCACCGGCACCCGGCCGCGCCCTCCGGCGGCAAGGCCGGTCTCCTCGGCTACTCCGACGCCCGCGCCCTGCGCCGGGCCAGACGCCGCTGGGCCGCACGCTGAACCGCTGCCCGGCCCCTGTCCGCCCCAGCGCCGACGGGGCCGACCGTCCGAGCACCACCGGCCCCTACCGCCCCAGCACCACTGTCCCCGACGAGCAGAACCACCCGCCCGTCCCGGAGGCCACCGCCAGCTCAGGGAGGCGTCCGCCCGCCTTCCTGACCTGCCGTTCCCCGGCCTCCCCGCGCAGTTGCCGTACGGCCTCCACCAGGAGGAACAGGCCCCGCATGCCCGGATGTTGGGCCGAGAGTCCGCCCCCGTCCGTGTTCACGGGCAGCTCTCCGCCCACCGTCAGGCGCCCCTTCTCCACGAACTGACCGCCCTCGCCCTTCGCGCAGAAGCCCAGGTCCTCCAGGGTCACGAGGGTCATGTAGGTGAAGGCGTCGTAGATCTCGGCCACGTCGATCTCGTCGGGCCGCACCCCCGCCCGCTCGAAGGCGAGGCGTCCGCTCACCGCCGCGGGGGAGACCGTGAAGTCCGGCCACTCGGACATCGTCGTGTGCGAGACGTGCTCGCCGGTGCCGAGGATCCACACGGGGGCCGTACGGCAGTCCCGTACGTACTCCTCGGCCGCCAGCAGCACCGCCGCGCCGCCGTCGGAGCGCAGACAGCAGTGCAGCTTGGTGAAGGGGTCGGCGATCATCGGGCCGGACAGGACGTCGTCGGTGGTGATCGGGGTGCGGAACATCGCCTCCGGGTTCAGCGCCGCGTTCGCCCTGGCCTGGACGGCCACCGACGCGAGCTGTTCGAGTGTCGTGCCGTACTCGTGCATGTGGCGGCGCGCGGCCATCGCGTACTTGGCGATGAGTGTGTGGCCGTAGGGGACCTCGAACTGGAGAGGACCCCGGGCGCCGAAGGAGAGGTTGCCGGTGCGGCGGCCCGCCTTGATGTCGGCGCGGGCGGTCGAGCCGTAGACGAGGAGGACGGCGCGGGTGTGGCCCGCCGCGATCGCGTCCGCCGCGTGCGCGGCCATGACCTCCCAGGTGGAACCGCCGACAGCGGTGGAGTCGACCCAGGTGGGGCGCAGGCCCAGGTACTCGGCCACCTCGACCGGCGGCAGGGTGCCGAGGCCCGCCGACGCGAATCCGTCGACCAGCGAGCGGTCCATCCCCGCGTCCGCCAGCGCACGCCTGGCGGCCTGGGCGTGCAGGGCGTAGGGCGTCGCGTCGTCCACGCGACCGCAGTCCGAGAGGGAGACACCCACGACGGCGACCTTGCGCTTCCCCGGAGTCATGAATCTGACGGTACATCAGATGTGGCGGCGCGCGGGAGGTCGTCACGGCTCTGGGCATCCGTACCGCACGGCGCTAATGTGACGGACCGTCAGATCGGGAGAAAGGGCCTGGCCATGGACGCCCGTTTCACCGCCGAACAGGACGAGATCCGCCGCACCCTGCGGGAACTCCTGCTCAAGCGCTGCGGTCCGGAGGAGGTGCGGTCGGCCGTGCGCACCGGGGTCGGATACGACACCGGGCTCTGGGAAGCACTCGCACAGCAGCTTGGGCTGCCGGGGCTCGCCCTGCCCACGGCGTACGGCGGGGTCGGCTGCTCGTTCGCCGACCTCGCCCTCGCCTGCGAGGAGTCGGGGCGGGCCCTCGCGCCCTCGCCGCTGCTCGCCACGGCCGCCCTCGCGGCCCCGCTGATCCTCGCCCTCGGCACCGGCGCACAGCGCGCCGCGCTGCTGCCCGGGATCGCGGCCGGTGAGCTGACCGCCGCCCTCGCGGTACCGGGCGCCGGGCTTCCCACCGCGCTCGGCCTGGTCGGCGACAACGCCGGGGACTGGGCGGGCGGCGGCCGGGCCGGGGGCGTACAGGCCCGGCGGGGCGAGGAGGGCGGCTGGCGCCTCTACGGAGAGGTGGAACAGGTCCTCGACGGGCACAGCGCCGGGCTCCTGCTGGTCGCCGCGCACACCGGGGGGTTCGCCCGGGCCCGGACCCGGATCTTCCTCGTGACGGAGGGCGCCCAGGGACTCGTGCGGATGCGGCAGACGTCGTTGGACGAGACGCGTGCGCAGGGGCGGGTGCAACTGCGGCAGGTGCGGGCCGAGTTGCTGGGCGAGGAGGAAGGCGACGTGCTCGGCGCGCTCGCCTCCGTCGGGGACAGCGCCGCCGCCCTGCTCGCCGTCGAAGCCGTCGGAGCCGCCGACCGGGCGCTGGAGCGGACCGTCGCCCACGTGCGGCAGCGGGAGCAGTTCGGGCGGGCGATCGGGTCCTTCCAGGCGGTGAAGCACCGGCTCGCGGATGTGTACGTGCGGGTGCAGGCGGCGCGGTCCGCCGCGTACTACGCCGCCTGGGCGGCGGGGGCCGGGGGCGAGCGGGTCGGCGGGCTCGCGCTCGCCCAGGGCCTGGAGGCGCTGCGCACGGCCGCCGCCGAGGCGATCCAGCTGCACGGCGGCATCGGCTTCACCTGGGAGCACGAGGCCCAGCTGTACTTCAAGCGCGCGGCCGGCGACGAACTGCTCTTCGGGCCCGTGCACCGGCTGCGTGCGTACGCCGCCGACGCGGCGCGGCTCTTCGACGGTGCGGAGGTGGCGGTCTGATGGCGCCGGGAATCCGGTCACGAGCCGTCGTACGGAGTGTGCAGAAGGTGTCCTCGACGCGGGCCTTCGCCCGGGTCGCCCCGCACCTCGTCCCGGCCCTCGACCGCGCGGTGCACCGGCTGACGCGCGGCAAGGTGCTGCTCAGCGCGCAGCTGCTGCCGGGGATCGTGCTGACCGTGCGGGGGGCCCGCAGCGGGCTCGAGCGGCGCACGCCACTGGCCTGTATGCCAGAGGGGGCACAGGGGCAAAAGGGGGCAGGCAGCTGGATTCTCATCGGGTCCAACTTCGGGCGCACCGATCATCCGGCCTGGACCGCCAACCTCCTCGCCCATCCGGACGCCGTCATCAGCTGGCAGGGCGAGGACATCCCCGTGACGGCCCGTCTGCTGGAGGGGCAGGAGCGGGACGCGGTCTGGAAGGCGGTGCTGGCGTTCTGGCCGCCGTACGCCACGTACCAGGCGCGGATCGATCGTGAGATCAGGCTGTTTCGCATCGTGCGCCGCGGCGCATAGTGCAGCGGGCGGCAGTCCACGAAGTGGACTGCCGCCCGCATGACAGGATTTGGGCCGAACAGGAGCCCCAGAAGATACGGTCGCGCTACTTGGTCGGCTTCTTCCCGGTCACCCCGAGGTGCACCAAGAGCGCCAGGTTCGGCTTGAGTTCGGCCTGCTTGACCCCCCAGGTCTGGAAGCCCTTCTGGTGCGAGGCCACCGCGGCGAGCATCGCGACGAGCGAACCGGCGATCGCCCCGGGGTTCACGTCCTTGTCGACCTTGCCCTTGGACTGGAGCTCGGCGACCGAGTCCGAGAGGGAGTTGTTCACCGAGTTGAGGATCTTCATGCGGATCTTGTAGAAGCGTTTGTCGCCCTCGGCGGCGCCCAGGTCGACCACGCGCAGAATCGCCTCGTTCTTCCGCCAGAACTCCAGGAAACCGTCCACGAGTTCCTGCGCGGTCGCCCAGCCGGCCTTGCCGACCCAGGAGCGCCCTTCGAGGAGCTGGGTCAACCCGGCGCCCTCCGCGGCCATTTGCTCGGCGATCTCCAGAACGGCGCCTTCGACGTCCGGAAAGTACTGGTAGAAAGTCGCCGGCGACGTGCCCGCCTTCCGGGCGACATCAATGACTTTGACGTCCCGGTACGGCGACGAGCTGAGCATTTCACTGAGGCAGTCGAGCAGTTTCTGCCTGGTCGCCTGCCCTCGCCGTCCGGCCACGCGGCCGTCGACGGTACGCACTTGTCCTGTCATGCCGTCAGCTTACCGAGGGGTGATCGGAGCGCGATTCGGCCGACTGCAAATGGGGTGCGTGGGGGAGTGCGGGCGGCGAGTGGGGGCCCTGGGGGATGCCTGAGGGTGTCCGGGTCGTCGCGCGGAGTGGATGAAAGGCCGTTAACTTGGCCGCATGGCCGTATCCCGGGCATCCGACGCAACGCACGCCTACTCGGAGGGCGTCCCCTGCTGGGTCGACGCGCAGCTTCCCGACGTGGAGGCGGGCAGGCGCTTCTACGGTGAGCTGTTCGGCTGGACCTTCGGGGAGGGGTTCGGGCCGCACATGGAAGGCGTGTGGGCGCGCCATCACGGGGAGCCCGTCGCCGCCCTCACCCCCAAGCGGGACGGCCGGATGCCCACCGTCTGGACGGTGTCGTTCGCGACCCCGGACGCCGCCGCGCTCGCGGCCCGGATCCAGGCGGCCGGCGGGCAGGTGATCACCGCGCCCACCCAGCTGGGCCCCTACGGTACGGCCGCCCTCGCGACCGATCCCGAGGGCGGGGTCTTCGGCCTGTGGCAGGCGGGCACCCACCCCGGTTTCGGCAAGCGGCACGAGCCGGGCTCCTTCTGCTGGGCCGAGCTGTACGCGCGGGACCCGGAAACCGTCGACCGTTTCTACGGCACCCTGTTCCATGAGGCCCTGTTCGGCCCCGACGCCTCGCCGGACTTCGGCCGCGCCCCGGTCTCCGCGGTCTTCCCGGCCGAGATGCCGCCGCACTTCCTCGTGCACTTCGGAGTGGAGGACGTCGACGCGGTTCTCGGTACGGTGAACCGGCTCGGCGGACGCGTCCAGACGCCCCCTTTCGACACGTCGTACGGAAGGGCGGCCGTCGTCACGGACAATCAAGGGGCGTCGTTCGCCGTACTCCAGGTACGGGGCCGGTGATTTTGTCCCGAGACACCCCGTTCCGCCCCCGGGTTCGCAACCTGTGGCCCGGACAGGAAGAATCGGGGTGCGTGCCGCCATGGCGGTGCGGTGGTGAGACGCTGCACGGGGCCGCGTTCATACGTGGATGACGTGGCTCGTACGGGGAGGTGGCAGGCAAGTGGTGGATCAGCTGACACAGCACGATCCGCGGCGGATCGGGCCGTTCGAGGTGCTGGGACGGCTGGGTGCCGGCGGCATGGGGCTGGTCTATCTCGCGCGCTCGGCTTCGGGCCGGCGCGTGGCGATCAAGACGGTCAGGACCGAGCTCGCCGAGGACCAGCTGTTCCGGGTCCGCTTCACTCGTGAGGTGGAGGCCGCGCGAGCGGTCTCCGGCTTCTACACGGCGGCCGTGGTCGACGCCGATCCGCGCGCGGCCGTGCCGTGGCTGGCCACCGCGTACGTTCCGGCGCCCTCCCTCGAAGAAATAGTGAACGAGTGCGGGCCGATGCCGGCCCAGGCGGTGCGCTGGCTGGCCGCGGGCGTCGCGGAGGCGCTGCAGTCGATCCACGGCGCCGGGCTCGTCCACCGTGACCTGAAGCCCTCGAACGTGCTGGTGGTGGAGGACGGGCCGCGGGTCATCGACTTCGGTATCGCCTCCGGTGTCTCGAACACCCGTTTGACGATGACGAACGTCGCCGTCGGCACCCCGGCCTACATGTCCCCCGAACAGGCGAAGGACTCGCGCAGCGTCACCGGTGCGAGCGATGTCTTCTCGCTCGGCTCGATGCTGGTGTTCGCCGCCACGGGGCATGCGCCCTTCCACGGCGCCAACCCGGTCGAGACGGTCTTCATGCTGCTGCGGGAGGGCCCCGACCTGGAGGGCCTCCCGGACGAGCTGCGCCCCCTCATCGAGTCCTGTATGCAGATGGAGGCGACCGGCCGCCCCAACCCCGCCGACCTCCAGGCCCAGTTGGCACCCCACCTCTTCGGCTCCGGCTCCGACGACAGCGGTACGGCGTCGGCGTGGCTGCCCGAGCGGGCGGTAGGCCTGATCGAGGCGCGCCGCGGGGGCCGTCCGGCGCTGAAGCCCCCGTCCTCCGGCGGTCGCAGCGGTGGCGGACGCCCCGCCCTTCCTCCGCCGCCCTCGCACGCTCCCGTGCCCGTCGGGGCGCCCGACGCCGGCCCCGTACGGCTCGCGGGCGGCCAGGTGCCCATCGGCCCCGGGCCGCGTGTCGCCGACGCCCGTGCCGCCGCCGTGAAGGCACCTCCTCCGGAGGCGGGCCTCGCCGCCTCCTGGTCCCGACCGCGCGTCGGCGTCAACGGCGCCGACCCCGCTCCGGTGGTCGCTCCGCCGCCCGCACCGGACTCCCCGTCCGGCTGGCGGCCCTGGCGCTTCCGTATGTCGAACGACGTCTGGGGTACGCCCTCGGTCGCGGGCGACCTCGTCTACGTCACCTCCTTCGAAGTCCACGCCCTGGACGTCGCGACCGGCCGCCGCCGCTTCAAGACGCGGGACGTGGCCTGGTCCATGGCGGTCGCGGACGGCCGCATCCACGCCTCCGACGGCCCCACCCTCTTCGCCCTGAACGCGCGGGAGGGCGCGGACCTGTGGCGGCTGTCCACGGACGCCTGGGTGTACTCCCTGAAGGCCGACCGCGGGACCGTCATCACCGGTACGCGCGGGGGCGGCGTCCAGGCCTGGGAGGCCTCCAACGGCCAGAAACTCTGGGAGATCACCGGCGCCCAGACCGACTTCGAGTCCCCGGAGGCCGGGCCCGCCGTCCACGACGGCACGGTGTACGTCTGGAAGGACGCCCGGCTGCGTGCCCTGGAGGCCCGTACGGGTGAGGAGCGGTGGTCGTACCCGATCGGCGACGCGGCGTCGTGCGGAGGCGTACCCGTACGGATCACGTCCGCCCCCGACGGCTACGTCTACATCTCCGCGGGCACCCGCGTCCTCGCCGTCGACGTCGCGAGCGGGCACGTCCGCTGGCACTTCGAGGCCCCCGCGGTCTTCCTCTCCCCGCCGACCTTCGTGCCGGGCCCCGCGGTCACGGGAGGCGGCGTCTACCTCGCCGACTACCTCGGCACGGTGTACGCCCTCGACGCGACGGACGGTCGCGACCGCTGGCGCATCGCGACCGAGGCCCGGTCCTCGATCGATCCCGTCCTGGTCGCCGCCGGCCACGTCCACGTCGGCAGCGGCAAGGGGTTGTACACCCTCGACGCGGTCACCGGCACCCCGAAGTGGCGCTTCCAGGCCGGGGGCGACGTCGTGGGCGCGCCGGCGGTCGCCGAGGGCCGCATCCACTTCGGCTCCACGGACCATCTCCTCTACACCCTGAAGGCGGACGACGGCCGGCTCCGCTGGAAGCTGGCGACGGGCGGGGAGATCACCGGTGCACCGGTGGTCAAGGACGGGGTGGTGTACGCGTGCAGCAAGGACCGGTGCGTGTACGCGCTGGACGCGGAGAAGGGGACGGGGACGGCCCGCACGGCGTAGGGTGACCGGCCTTTCCCCGCCCGCCCCTACCCGTCCCATCCCGTACCCGGGGCTCCGCCCCAGACCCCGGACGGTTTCTTCGGCCGCGGGCCGGTGGGGGCTGATCGCGCAGTTCCCCGCGCCCCTGGGGGCGGGGCTGCGCCCGGGCCCCAGGCCCCGGCCCCCGCGTCGGATTGAGCGGCCTCGCTCTCGAACGCCGGTCGGCCGGAGGCTTTTGGGGGCGCGGGGAACTGCGCGACCAGCCCCCACTCGGCCACAGCCGAATCACCGCACCCGGAACCCGTTCGGTCGTCGTGCGGAGAACAACTCCGTCTGCCGGGCCGGGGGCAGGTTGCCGAGGGAGATGAGGTGCGGCGCCTGCGTGAAGGCGTGGGCGCGGGCGGCCTCGTGGGCCGTCCACAGGGCGCGGACGGTGCCCTGCACTCCTTCGGAGGGGTAGGAGGCGATCACCGTGGCGCAGCGGACGGCGGCCTCCAACGCACCACCGGACGGGGTGAGTTCGGACACCCACCCGATGTCGTACGCCCGCCGCGCGGACATCCGTTCGGCGTTCCCCATGAGTGCCATCCGCGCCGCCTCCCCGTACGGCATCCGGTGCGCCGCGTACACGGACTCGTACGCGCTGACCATGCCGTACGTCGTGTGCGGGTCGAAGAAGGTGGCGGTCTCGTCGGCGACGACGAACTCCGCCTCCCCGAGGAGGTAGAAGGCCCCTCCGCACGCCATCCCGCGCACGGCCGCGACGACCGGCTTCCACAGGTCGTTGGCCTTCGGGCCGATGCGCAGGAGCGGGTCGTCCACCATGTAGGGGGAGGCGGGCTGGGGGGTCTCGGTGGTGCGGTCGAGGCCCGTGGAGAAGGCCCGTTCGCCCGCCCCTGTCAGGACGACGGCCCGTACCGAGTCGTCGAAGCGGAACGCCAGCCAGGCGGCGGAGAGTTCGGACGCCAGGGCCTCGTCGATGGCGTTCAGTTTTTCCGGGCGGTCCAGGGTGAGGACCGCGACGCCGGTGTCCTTGTCCGCCGCGATCCGCAGCGCGCCGCCGTTCACGACCGGCCGTCCAGAACCCACTGCGGCAGCCCCTCCCCGCTGAACACCACCCGTACCCGCGCTCCGATCCGGATCCGGTCCGGGGGGAAGGAGTCGAGCGGTGCGCCCGGGGCCGTGACCAGGTTGCCGACCAGGCGGATGTGAGGTGCCTCGGCGAGTTCGACGACGATCGCGTTGTACGGGGCCAGGGCCGCGTACGCCGGGAGCAGCGGCGGGTGCGGGACGACGTACGACCAGACGCGGCCCAGTCCGCTCATCCGTCGCCACTCGCTGCCGAAGGACTGGCAGTGGGGACAGCAGGGGCGGGGCGGGAAGCGCAGCTCGCCGCAGTCGGCGCATGCCTGGATCCGTAGCTCGCCCTGGGCGGCGTACCCCCAGAAGGGCGCGCCGTCGTCGTCGAGGACGGGGGTGAGAAGGGGCTCGGTCATCTCGGCTCCTCAGTTCCGCAGCAGGATCGCGGAGGTGGGGACGCCCTCCCCCGCCGTGACCAGGCAGGTGGCGGCCCCGGGGACCTGGGCGGTGCTCGTGCCCCGCAACTGCTTCACGCCCTCGTTGATGAGGTTGAAGCCGTGGACGTACGCCTCGCTGAGTCCGCCCCCGCCGGTGTTGAGGGGCAGCCGGCCCCCGATCTCCAGGGCGCCGCCCTCCGTGAAGGCCGCGCCCTCCCCGCGTCCGCAGAATCCGTAGCCCTCCAGGGAGAGCGGAACGAGGGGGGTGAAGGCGTCGTAGATCTGGGCCACGTCGACGTCGTCCGGGGTGAAGTCGGCGTGTTTCCACAGGTGCCGGGCGGCCGTCCAGGCGGGGCCGGTGAGCGGGTCGTCGTTCCAGTAGTTGACCATGCCGTGGTGCTGGGCGGGCAGGCCCTGGGCGGCGGAGTGGACGTACACGGGGCGCTGCCGGCAGTCCCGGGCGCGCTCGGCGGACACGATCACGCACGCCAACGCGCCGTCCGTCTCCAGGCAGTTGTCGAAGAGGCAGAGGGGTTCGCTGATCCAGCGGGAGGTCATGTACATCTCGCGGGTCAGCGGGCGCTCGTACATCATCGCGGCGGGGTTCTGGTTGGCGCGGTTGCGGCAGGCGAGGGCGACGTTGAAGAGGTGGTCGCGGGTGGCGCCGTACTCGTGCATGTAGCGACGAGCCAGCACGCCTATCTCGTCGGCCGGTCTGAGCAGCCCGAAGGGGCGGGTCCACTGGGCGGGGGTGGGCAGTTGGACGGCGGTGTTCTTCCACGGCCTCGGCCCGCTGCCGCGCTTGCGTGACCGCCAGGCCACGCCCACCGTCGCCTGGCCGGTGGCGACGGCGGCGGCGAGGTGCGCGACGGTGGCGCAGGAGCCGCCGCCCCCGTAGCCCACCTTGCTGAAGAAGGTGAGATCGCCGAGGCCGACCGCCTTCGCGACCTCCACCTCGTCGGTCTCCTCCATGGTGTAGGAGGCGAGCCCGTCGACTTCGGAGGGCGCGATTCCGGCGTCGTCGAGGGCGGCGAGGATCGCGCGGCAGGCCAAGGTCTTCTCGGGCTCGGGGAGTTGCTTGGCGAAGGGGGTCTGACCGATGCCGACGACGGCGGTGGCGTCCTTGATCCCCGGCATGGGTGCACCTCCACGGAAGGGCCCGACTGCTGACAGGCCGTCAGGCTACAGCTAATCTGACGGGTAGTCAGCTAGTGGGGTTCGTGCCTACGGAGGCGTGAGATGCGCGGAGACCTGGAGTGGGGCAGCATCCCGGGGCTGATGCGGTCGGCGGCGACGCGCTTCGCGGACCGCGAGGCCGTCATCGAGGGCCGTACGCGGATCTCCTACGCCGAGCTGGGCGCCCGCGTCGAACGTGCGGCGGCCGCCTGCCTCGCGAACGGCGTACGGCTCGGCGACCGGGTCGCCATCTGGGCGCCGAACACCCTGGACTGGATCGTCTCCGCCCTCGGCGCGGTGTCGGCGGGCGCGGTGCTCGTCCCGCTCAACACCCGCTTCAAGGGCGCCGAGGCGGCGTACGTACTGTCCCGGAGCCGCGCGCGGCTGCTGTTCGTGACGGGGACGTTCCTGGGGACGTCGTACGTGGCGTCGCTGCGACGGGCGGCGGGGGAGGAGGGGGAGAGCGCCGGAAACGGCCCCCTCCCCGGACTGCCGCACCTCGAACAGGTGGTGGTACTGGCCGACGACGCCCCCGCCGACTTCCGCACCTGGAAGGACTTCCTGGCGGACGGGGAGGGTGTCGGGGCGGCGGAGGTGCGGGAACGGGCGGCGGCCGTGCCGGGATCGGCGCCGTCGGACATCGTCTTCACCTCGGGTACGACGGGCCGGCCCAAGGGCGCCGTGATCACGCACGCGCAGAGCCTGCGGGCGTACGAGGTGTGGTGCGAGCTGGCCGGTCTGCGCCGGGAGGACCGCTACCTGATCGTGAACCCCTTCTTCCACACCTTCGGCTACAAGGCCGGGGTGCTCGCCTGTCTGATGCGGGGCGCGACGATGATCCCGCAGCCGGTGTTCGACGTGGACACGGTGCTGGCGAACATCGCGTCCGAACGGGTCACGGTCCTGCCTGGCCCGCCGACCCTCCACCAGTCCCTCCTCGACCACCCGGCGCGGGCGTCGTACGACCTGTCGACGCTGCGGCTGGTGGTGACCGGAGCCGCCGTGGTCCCGCTGCGCCTGGTGGAACGCCTGCACACCGAACTGGGCGTGGAGACGGTCCTGACGGCGTACGGCCTCTCGGAAGCCAGCGGATTCGTGACGATGTGCCGCCGGGGCGACCCGTCGTCCGTGATCGCGTCGACCTCGGGACGCGCCATCCCGGGCGTGGAGGTGCGCGTCGAGGCGCCGGCGGGAACCCCGGGCGAGGTGCTGGTCCGCGGCTTCAACGTGATGCGGGGCTACTTCGAGGACGCCGAGGAGACCGCCCGCGTCCTGACCCCGGACGGCTGGCTGCGCACCGGCGACGTGGGCGTCCTGGACCCGGCCGGCAACCTCCGCATCACCGACCGCATCAAGGACATGTTCATCGTCGGCGGCTTCAACGCCTACCCCGCCGAGATAGAACAACTCCTCGGCCTCCACCCGGACATCGCGGACGTTGCGGTGATCGGCGTACCGGACGGCCGGCTGGGCGAGGTCGGCAAGGCGTATGTCGTACGGCGGGAGGGCTCCGCCCTCACCTCCGACGACCTCCTCGCCTGGTCCCGCCGGGAGATGGCGAACTACAAGGTCCCGCGGACGGTGGAATTCGTACGGGAACTCCCGCGGAACGCGAGCGGGAAGGTGGTGAAGGGGGAGCTACGGTCCGGGACCTTCTGAAGCTAGGGCGCGGGGATTCCTGAGTCACGGTCACGGCCGCGATCTCGGAGCCGGGAGAGGGCGGCGCGAATCTCCTCGATCATCATCGAGGGACGGTGGAAGACGTCCGCGGCGGTGTAGCGGAGGAGAAGAAGCACCTCCGGGCACTGGAGTACCTGGTTGAAGCGGGCGACATCCTGGCGGTGCGACTCGCGTGTGCCGTGGTACGCGTAGCCCTCGATCTCGACGGCCAGCCCCTCGGCTCGGAACAGGAAGTCCAGATAGCGGCGGCGGCCGTCGGGCGTACGGAGTTCGGCCTGGCTCTCGGGCCGAAGGCCCGCGTCGTGCAGGCGCAGGCGCGCGACGGTCTCCGCGGGGGAGCCGGAGTTCGGATCGGCGAGCTTCAGCCGTCCGCGGCCGCTTTCCGCGCCCCGCATGGGCGCTTCGAGCGCGAGGGAGACCAGGGCGGCGGTCGTGACCGGCGCGCGGCGGACGCCTCCGACCCTCCGCCAGGTCAGGGCCGACTCGACGGAGACGAGAGCCTCGTCGCGGGGACCGGCCCGGAGGAGGTCGGCGAGCGTACGGTCGGCGCCCGTGACGCGCAGGCCCTCACACCGGACCACGTCTCCCGCGCCGAGAGGCATGCGGTGTACGAGCACGCCCGTCCCGCCGCTGCGGAGGGTGAGTTCGGGATCGATGAACTCCAGGGTCCCTTCGGCCCTCGGGGTGAGCGTCTCGATCCGCCAGAGCGCGGTCGCCGAACGGTGACTCACGACGAGCCGCGGCTTGAGGAGCTGCACGGCCCGCAGCCGAGTGGCGAAGTCCGCATCCCGGCCCGGCTCGATCCAGGCCCCTGCCTGAACCCGGGTCCACCCCTCCCTTCCGAGCGCCCGGAGAAGCGACCTCCGCGCCCACCCGGCCTCCCGGGCACGCGAGGTGAGCAACACGCCCCCTTCGACCAGCTCCCTCAGCTCCACACCCCCGAGGATCCCGGAGCAGCCCCCCAGCCGTTCCCCCCTGTGGACAACCGAGCCTCACGGGGCCGGGCTGGCGGGTTGGGGATTGGCGGGTTTGGGCCGACGTGGGGTTGCTGCGGTGGGGTGATCTGGCGGTCATCGGGCGGCATAGGTGGCCCAAACCTGCCAAACGCCCAGTGGGGTGCGGGGTTAGCGGGGCAGGGGCGGGTGATTAGGAGTACGGGGCCGTCCTGGAGCTTCGAGTCCCGGACGGGGATGACGGCGGGGAGGCCGACGGCGACCTGGAGCGTCACCGTGGCTGCCGAGCTGAAGGAGGAGAGCTGCACGGCGGGGAGTGTTGCGGTGGTGTTGAAGAGCTGGGCGGTTTGAGGGGGCTGGACGCGAACGGGGCCGAGCTTTGGCTCGGCCCCGCAGTGTGGCTTGAGGCGTTGATCAGGTGGCGTGCTGGTCCAGCGGGGTCACGATGGTGGCGTGCTGGTCCTGCGGCGTGATGACCGTGGCGTGCTGGTCCTGCGGCGTGACTACCGTGGCGTGCTGGTCGGCGAAGGCTGGAGCAGCAGCCCCACCAGCAGCAGCGGCTGCGACAGCCAGAGTCACGAGGACCTTCTTGGTACGGGTCATTCCAGCTCTTGGAGAGAGGGGAGTTCCGAACTCCAAGTGACGCTAGTGGCCGGTGGGGCGGTTGTTCGAGAGGGCCGAACGGTTCCCGCCACGGATTGACCTGAACCATGCACCTGACACACATCGGCCGCGACGGCTCCCCCTCCGCGCCGCCGCGGCCGATCCCCGTGTGGTGTGAGCTCGGTGTCCCCCCGGGTCGGGCTTAGACCGGCTCGTCCGTGGCGTGGACGTTGTCCGTGGTGGCGTCGCCGGTCTCGGCCGGGGCGATCGGGTTCTTGCCGGTGAGGGGCTCGCTGGTCGCGTGGACGTTGTCCGTGGTGGCCGTGGGCTCGTCGGTGGCGTGGACGTTGTCGGTGCTGTTGGTGTCGGTCATGACTGGCTCCCCTGCAGTTCTTCGATGCGGTAGGGCGGTAAGGCGTAAAGCGCCCGCCCGGCAACTCCCCCGAGGGCCGCCGGGCGGGCACTTCTGGGCCGGTTCACCTTAGAGGTGCGGCCGACTGTCATCCCGTCTGCCCCCCGACGCGACGGATCGACTCGTTGAGAGTGCCGCGCGGCGATAAACGAATGATGAACGTCCAGGCGTGAGGCCTGCGACGAGGCCCTATGCGACGGCGAGGGGCTTGAGGAGAGCCCGTACCTCGTCGGCCTCCGGGGCGCCCATCGCCTCGAAGAGGTCCAGGGCCTCACGCCAGCAGACCTGTGCGCGACCGATCTGCCCGATCGAGCTCAGGGCGCGACCGAGCACCGTGAGCACGTTGCCGCGCCGCCAGTCGCCGCCGATCCCTCGCAGCACTGTCAGCGCCAACTCGGCGTTCGCGGCGGCCTGCGCGGGGCGTCGGGCGGCGAGATCGGCCTCGGCGAGCCGGAACAGGGTCATGCCTTCCCAGAGGCGCTGGCGGCTGTCCCGGAAGACGTTCAGGGCTTCCTGGAGGCGGTCGACGGCCTGGGCGAGCTGGCCGCTCTGGGTGAGTGCCAGGCCCAGTGCGTATCGGCCGTTGGCGCCCTTCAGGGCGTGCCCCATGTCGTCGTACATGGCCGTGCCCTGCTGGGCCAGCGCCACCGCGCTCGCGGTGCGGCCCTGGGCGAGGTGGATGCGGGACAGGTTGCACAGGGCGCTCGCCTCGCCGGGGCGATCCTCGCAGGTGCGGAAGTTCTCGATGGCGCGCGTCAGGTGCGCCTCTCCGTCCTCGTGCCGGTTCTGGTAGAGCGCGATCACGCCGAGGATGTTGGACGACCAGCAGCTCGTCAGCGGGTCGGCGGAGGCCAGGGCCAGTTCCAGGGCGCGGGTCGCGGCCTGGTCGGCCGGATCGAAGCGGCCGGTGATGTGGTGAACGAAGGCGAGGGTCGTCAGCGCTCGTGCCTCCGCCCGGGTGGCGCCGATCTGCCGCGCGGCGGCGCCCGCGGCTTGGGCGATGTCCTCGTACTCCTTGGAGTTCGCGCCCGATTCGGCCAGGTCGCAGGCGGCCCACAGCAGGTCGACGGCCCGTGCCAACGTCTCTGCGCCGATCGACTGCCGTACGCAGGCCAGCGTGCAGACCGCTTCCGCGTACAGCCAGTCTTGGGCCTGGTGGCGGTCTTCGAACACCAGGCCCGGGTACTCCGTGGCCTCAAGGTGTTCCACCAACCGGTCGCCGGGCCGGTCGAGCGCGTACACCCCCGCCGCCGTCGCCAGATAAAAGTCCAGCAACCGCGACATCGCCGCGTCCCGTTCGCTCGGGGGCTGTTCGTCGCGTTCCGCGCAGGCGCGGGCGTAGAGGCGTACGAGGTCGTGGTAGCGGTAGCGGCCTGGGGCGGCGGACTCCAGGAGGGAGGTGTCGACGAGGGATTCGAGGAGGTCCTCGGTGTCGTCGATCGAGAGGTCGAGGACGGCGGCCGCCGCGGCGAGGGAGATGTCGGGGCCGTCGGCCAGGCCCAGCAGGCGGAAGGCGCGGGCCTGGGCCGGCTCCAGCTGGCCGTAGCCGAGTTCGAAGGTGGCCTTGACCGCGAGGTCGCCGGCCTGGAGCTCGTCCAGGCGGCGGCGCTCGTCGCCGAGCTTCGCCGCCAGGACCGAGACGGTCCAGGTGCGGCGTGCGGCCAGCCGGGAGGCCGCGATACGGATGGCGAGGGGGAGGAAGCCGCAGGCCGCGACGACGTCGAGGGCCGCCTTGCGCTCCGACGCCACCCGCTCCTCGCCGACGATCTTCGTGAAGAGCTGGAGGGCCTCCTCCGGGGACATCACGTCGAGGTCGACCAGGTGGGCGCCCGCCAGGTCCACCATCCGTACCCGGGACGTGACGAGGGCCGCGCAGCCCTCCGTGCCGGGCAGGAGTGGGCGGACCTGGGCCGCGTCGCGGGCGTTGTCCAGGAGGACCAGGACCCGGCGGCCGTCCAGGACCGAGCGGTAGAGCGCCGAGCGCTCCTCCAGGGAGTCGGGGATGGAGGAGTCCGCCGTGCCCAGGGCACGCAGGAACGCGCCGAGGACCGTTTCCGGCTCCGCCGCCCGCTGGCCCGCACCCTGCAGGTCGACGTACAACTGCCCGTCGGGGAACGCCGTGCGCGCCTGGTGGGCCACGTGCACGGCGAGGGTCGTCTTGCCCACGCCGCCGATGCCCGCGAGCGCCGAGACGGCCATGACCTGGCCCTCGCCCTCGGCGGAGGAGGCGGAGGCCAGGACGTCGCTCAGTTCCTGGACGAAGGACGCGCGGCCCGTGAAGTCCGTGACGGTGGCGGGGAGTTGGGCGGGGCGGACCGGTGCCGCGGTGGGCTCGGCCACCGGGGCCGAGGGTTCCGCGAGGCCCGGGTCGGCCTGGAGGATCCGCTGCTGGAGCTCCTTCAGGCCCGGGCGCGGGTCCACGCCGAGCTCGTCGGCGAGGAGGCGGCGCGTGTCGGCGTACACGGCGAGCGCCTCGGCCTGCCGCCCGCTGCGGTACAGGGCGAGCATCAGCAGTTCGCGCAGCCGCTCGCGCAGGGGGTGCGCCGCGGTCAGGGCGGTGAGTTCGGAGACCGCCTCCGCGTGGCAGCCCTGCTCCAGGTCCATGTCGAGGCGGGATTCGAGGAGTTGGAGCCGCCACTCCTCCAGGCGCGCCCGCTGTGTCTCTGCGTAGGGCCCGGGCACGCTCGCCAGCGGCTCCCCGTCCCACAGGCCCAGCGCCCGGTTCAGCAGGTCGCGGGCGGAGCGCAGGTCTCCGGAGTGCTTGGCCTTCTCGGCGTCGGCGGCGAGTTCCTGGGCCTCGGCGAGGTCGAGAGAGCTGTCGCTCCCGGCCAGCCGGATCGCGTAGCCGCCGGACTCACTGATCAGGACGCCGGGGTCCAGGGCCTTGCGGAGCCGGGAGGCGTACGTCCGTACGGCGGCCAGCGCCTGGGGCGGGGACTCCTCGCCCCACAGGGCGTCGATCAGCTCGCCGGACGTGGCCGTCCGGCCCTCCCGTAGCAGCAGCGCGGCCAGCAGGGCGCGTTGCTGCGGGGACCCCGTGGGCAAGGAATCCTCGCCGTGCCAGGCGCGCACCGGGCCGAGCACGCTGAAGCGCAACGCCGCCGATTCCCCGGCACGTCGCTGCTCCGGCACTCGCGGTACACCGTCCATCGCCGTCCCCCTGCCGAACCGTCAGTACTACGGGGCCAGTTTGCCTTGTTCATGGCGGATGCGTCAGCCGTGCGAGACAGCGATCACAGGCCCGCACACCGTACAGGCACGGGGGATCACAGGGCTCTCACAACCTCTGCGCACATCTCCGCACAGAGCCGCCCATTCCAGAGGCGTGCGGGGGCGTACGGCGGCGGGGTGGGCGGCCGACGGGTCGGCGACAGGTGGCCGACGGATAGCTGACGGGTCGTCAGATCGGCGCTACCGTGAGCCGTATGGAGACCACGAGGACCACTGAGGCCGCCCAGGCGCCCGCGCCCCCGTTCCCGAAGATCATCTCCGTGGACGACCACACGGTGGAGCCACCCGGCGTCTGGCGCGACCGCCTCCCCGCGAAGTACCAGGACACCGGACCCCGCATAGTCCGCGCGCCGCTGAAGGAGATGACCTTCCTCGGCGGCAGGTTCGCCCCGGTGATGGGCGGCCCCGGCGACGACGGACCCGTCGGCGACTGGTGGGTCTACGAGGACCTGCACCGACCCCTCACCCGTCTCGACACCGCCGTCGGCTACGACAGGGACGAGATACGGCTGGAGATCATCACGTACGAGCAGATGCGCCCCGGCTCGTACGACGTCCCCCAGCGCCTCGCCGACATGGACGTCAACCACGTCCAGTCCGCCCTGTGCTTCCCCACCTTCCCGCGCTTCTGCGGCCAGACCTTCACCGAGGCCAAGGACCGCGAGCTGGGCCTGCTCGGAGTGAAGGCCTACAACGACTGGATGGTGGAGGAGTGGTGCGGCCCGGCGGCCCACGGCCGGCTCGTCCCGCTCACCCTCGTACCCCTCTGGGACCCGGAACTCGCCGCCGCGGAAGTGCGCCGCAACGCCGCTCGTGGCGTCCGCGCGGTCGCCTTCTCCGAGATCCCGCCCCACCTCGGGCTGCCCTCCGTCCACACCGACGACTGGGACCCCTTCCTCGCCGCCTGCGACGAGACCGGCACGGTCGTCGCCATGCACATCGGCTCCAGCAGCAAAATGCCGTCGACCTCGGCCGACGCGCCGCCCGCCGTCGGCTCCACCATCACCTTCGCCAACTGCTGCTTCTCGATGGTCGACTGGCTGATGAGCGGCAAGTTCGAACGCTTCCCGAACCTCAAGGTCATGTACGCGGAGGGCCAGATCGGGTGGATCCCCTACATCCTGGAGCGCGCCGACGTGGTCTGGGAGGAGAACCGCGGCTGGGGCGGCGTCGCCGACAAGGTCCACCGCCCGCCGTCCGAACTCTTCGCCGGCCACGTCTACGGCTGCTTCTTCGACGACGCGTTCGGCCTGCGGAACCTCGACGCCATCGGGGTCCCGAACGTCCTCTACGAGACCGACTACCCCCACTCCGACTCCACCTGGCCCAAGTCCCGCGAGGTCGGCGAGGCCCAGATGGGGCACCTGGACGCGGACGTGGTGGAACGGATCGTCCGGGGCAACGCCATCGAGCTGCTGGGGCTGACGGAGGACGGGCTCTGGGCCGGGCCGGGTGGTCCCCGTTGAACCAGTCCCCGTCGAACCCGGCGCCCCTGCTCTACGGGATGCAGCTCCCGATCCAGTCCCAGAGCACGATCTACGCCGAACCCTGGGAGGCGGCGGCCGGTCCCGGCGAGCTCGTCGCCGTCGCCCGCGCCGCCGACCGTGCCGGCTTCGCGTACGTGGCGAGCTGCGACCACGTGGCCGTGCCGCGCCGTCTCGCGGACGCCATGAGCACGATCTGGTACGACCCCGTCGCCACCCTCGCCTACCTCGCGGGCGTGACCGAGCGCGTACGGCTGCTCAGTCATGTCGCGGTCGTCGGGCTGCGGCATCCGCTGATCACGGCCAAGCAGTACGCGACCCTCGACCACCTCTCCGGCGGGCGGCTGATCCTCGGGGTCGGCGCCGGGCATGTGGAGGAGGAGTTCGAGGCGGTGGGCGCCGACTTCGCGCGGCGGGGGGCGGTGCTCGACGAGTCCATCGACGCGCTGCGCGCCGCCCTGGGGGCGGACGAGTTCCCCGTGCACCACGGGAAGCTGTACGACTTCGAAGGGCTCGGGCAGCGGCCCAGGCCCGCGCAGGAGCGCGTGCCCATCTGGGTCGGCGGCTCCTCGCCCGCCGCCGTGCGCCGGGCCGCGCTGCGGGGCGACGGCTGGCTGCCGCAGGGGGATCCGCGCGAGCGGCTGCCGGAGCAGATCGCCCGCCTGTACCGGATCAGGGAGGAGGCGGGGATCTCCGCGCCTCTCGTCGTGGGGGCCATCACCGAGCCCCTGTATGTCGGCACGCCCGGCTGGCAGGTCGGGCGGCGCACCGTGAGCGGGGCCCCGGAGGCGGTCGCCGAGTCGTTGCGGGCGTACCGGGCGATGGGGGTGCACCAGATCCAGGTGCGGTTCCGGGCGCGGGGGCTGAGTGAGCTCGTCGACCAGATCGCGGCGTTCGGCGCCGACGTCGCGCCCCACCTCAACTAGATCGCACCCCATCTCAACCAGATCGCGCCTCACCTCAAGCAGGGAGTCAGGGCATGGGCAAGCTGGACGGACGCGTCGTCATCGTCACCGGGGCGGCGCGCGGGCAGGGCGAGCAGGAGGCGCGGCTGTTCGCCGCGGAGGGTGCCAGGGTCGTCGTCGCGGACGTGCTCGACGACCGGGGCGAGGACGTGGCCAAGGAGCTGGACGCGCTCTACGTCCACCTCGACGTGGGCCGGGAGGACGACTGGGCGGCCGCCGTCGCCGCCGTGAAGGGCGCGTACGGGCGGATCGACGGGCTGGTAAACAACGCGGGCATCCTGCGCTTCAACGCCCTCGTGGACACCCCGTTGGACGAGTTCCTCCAGGTCGTGCAGGTCAACCAGGTCGGCTGCTTCCTCGGGATCAAGACGGTGGCGGGGGAGATCGCCGCGGCCGGCGGGGGCACGATCGTCAACACGGCCTCGTACACCGCGATGACCGGGATGGCGGCCGTGGGCACGTACACGGCGACCAAGCACGCCATCCTCGGCCTCACCCGCGTCGCCGCCCTGGAGCTGGCGCACCAGCGGATACGGGTCAACGCCATCTGCCCGGGCGCCGTCGACACCCCCATGTCGAACCCGGCCCAGCTCGACCCGACGGCCGACCCGGAGGAGATGACCAGGGCCCTGGACGAGCTGTACAGCAAGCTCGTGCCGCTCGGGCGGGTGGGCAGGCCCGAGGAGGTCGCCCGGCTCGCCCTCTTCCTGACCTCCGAGGACTCCTCGTACATCACCGGGCAGCCGTTCGTGATCGACGGGGGGTGGCTGGCGGGGGTCAGCGTTCTGTGAGGCCCAGCACCAGCTGACGGTTCGTCAGCTATTGACGCTTCACGGGCTCGGTGCAACAGTCGGCGGCAAGTAGATCTGACGGAACGTCAGATACGAATGTGGGGACGGTGAACCTCCTTGGAATTCGGGCTCTTTGTACAGGGATACGTGGGCAAGCGCGCCGAGACCGACCCGCTCGCGGAGCACAAGGCGCTGATGGAGGAGACCGAGTACGTCATCCAGGCGGACAAGTCCGGCTTCAAGTACGCCTGGGCGTCCGAGCACCACTTCCTGGAGGAGTACTCGCACCTCTCGGCGAACGACGTCTACCTCGGCTATCTCGCCCACGCCACGGACCGCATCCACCTCGGCTCGGGCATCTTCAACCCGCTCGCCCAGGTCAACCACCCGGTGAAGGTCGCCGAGAAGGTCGCCATGCTCGACCACCTCAGCGAGAACCGCTTCGAGTTCGGCAGCGGACGGGGCGCGGGCAGCCACGAGATCCTCGGCTTCCTCCCCGGCATCACCGACATGAACTACACCAAGGAGATCTGGGAAGAGACCATCGCCGAGTTCCCGAAGATGTGGCTCCAGGACGAGTACGTCGGGTTCCAGGGCAAGCACTGGCAGCTCCCGCCCCGCAAGGTGCTCCCCAAGCCGTACGGGAAGGCGCACCCCGCGATGTGGTACGCCGCCGGGTCGCCACCCTCGTACGCCATGGCCGCCCGCAAGGGCCTGGGCGTGCTCGGCTTCAGCGTGCAGAAGGTCTCCGACATGGAGTGGGTGCTCCAGCAGTACAAGACCGCCATCGTGGACGCCGAGCCCGTCGGGGCCTTCGTCAACGACAACGTGATGGTGACGACGACGGCCATCTGCGCGCCGACCCACGACGAGGCGATACGGATCGCGGTCGGCGGCGGACTGCACTACCTCCCCTCCCTCGTCTTCCGCTACCACGACACCTTCCCGCGCCCCGAGGGCTTCCCCGTCTGGCCGGAGACGCTCCCCGAGTACAACGCGGAGTTCGTCGAACTCCTCATCGAGGAGGAGCTGTTGATCTGTGGTGACCCGGACGAGGTGCTCACCCAGTGCAAGCGGTGGGAGCAGGCGGGAGCCGACCAGCTCTCCTTCGGGCTGCCGGTCGGGGTCCCGAAGGAGGAGACCCTGCAGACGATCCGGCTGATCGGCGAGCACGTGATTCCGAAGATCGACACGGATCCGGTGCACCGGACGACCCGTTTCCGGCAAGCGGTCTGAGGAGGGTGCGGCCATGCTCGACCACGTCATCAAGGGCGCGACCGTCGTGGACGGCACGGGCGCGCCCGGCTACACCGCGGACGTCGCCATCCGCGACGGCCGTATCGCCGCGATCGGCACCGTCACGGAGGCGTCCCGCACGAGCGAGGACGCCTCCGGTCTCGTCCTGGCCCCCGGATTCGTCGACCCGCACACGCACTACGACGCCCAGCTCTTCTGGGACCCCTACGCCACCCCGTCCCTGAACCACGGGGTGACGACGGTCGCGGGCGGCAACTGCGGCTTCACCCTCGCCCCGCTGAATCCGGCACGGCCCGAGGACGCCGACTACACGCGCCGCATGATGTCCAAGGTCGAGGGGATGTCGCTGGTCGCCCTGGAGGAGGGGGCGCCCTGGAACTGGCACAGCTTCGGCGACTACCTCGACGCCCTGGAGGGGCGGATCGCCGTCAACGCGGGCTTCATGGTGGGGCACTGCGCGCTGCGGCGGTACGTCATGGGCGCGGACGCGGTGGGCGGGCAGCCGACCGGGGAACAGCTGGAGCAGATGCTCGCCCTCTTCCACGAGGCGATGGAGGCGGGAGCCTGGGGCCTGTCCACCACCCAGTCCTCCACCCACTCCGACGGCGACGGGAAACCGGTGGCGTCCCGGCACGCGAAACCTGCGGAGTTGCTGGCTTTGAGCAGGGCCGTCGGCGAGCACGAGGGCACCCAGATCGAGGCGATCGTCGCCGGCTGCCTCGACCAGTTCAGCGACGACGAGATCGACCTCTTCGTCGAGATGAGCGCCGCGGCGGGCCGCCCGCTCAACTGGAACGTGCTGACCGTCGACGCCGCCGTCCCCGAGCGCGTGCCGAGGCAACTGGTCGCGAGCGAACGGGCGCGGAAGGCGGGCGGCCGGGTGGTGGCCCTCACCATGCCGATCCTCACCCCCATGAACATGTCCCTGGGCACGTTCTGCGCGCTGAACCTGATCCCCGGGTGGGGGCCGATCCTCGCCCTGCCCGTCCCGGAGCGCATCGCACGGCTGCGGGACCTCTCCGTGCGGGCCGAGATGCTGGCCCGGGCGAACAGTAAGGAGGCGGGCGTCTTCCGCCGCCTCGCCAACTTCGGCCGGTACGTCATCGGGGACACCTACAGCCCGGCGAACGACGGCCTCACCGGGCAGGTCGTGAAGGACATCGCGGCCCGGCGCCACCAGGAACCCTTCGAGTGCCTGGTCGAGATCTGCGCGCACGACGACCTGCGGACGGTGCTGTGGCCCATGCCCACCGACAACGACACCGACTCCTGGACGCTGCGCGCCGAGACCTGGCAGCACCCGGACGTCATGCTCGGCGGCTCGGACGCGGGGGCCCATCTGGACCGCATGTGCGGGGCCCCGTACACGACCCGGTTCCTCGGGGACTGTCTGCGCGGGCGGAAGCTGACCACCCTGGAGGCGGCCGTGAAGATGCTCACGGACGACCCGGCGCGGCTCTTCGGACTGAGGGAACGCGGGCGGATCGCGGAGGGCTTCCATGCGGACCTCGTGCTGTTCGACCCGGAGCGCATCGACGCCGGCAAGGCCACCCTGGTGCACGACCTGCCGGGAGACAGCCCGCGACTCGACTCCAAGGCGATCGGCATCACGGCGGTCTGGGTCAACGGCGTCGAGTCGATCCGGGGGGACGTGGTGACGGGCGCCGTCCCCGGGAAGGTTCTCCGCTCCGGGCGGGACACGCAGACGGTGAGCACGCGGTGACCGATGTGCGGGGGGCGGGCGACGAGCGGCGGCTGTTCATCGGCGGCTCCTGGGTGGAGCCCGACGACGGGCACTACGAGGTGATCGACCCGGCGACGGAGGGTGTCGTCGGGATGGCGCCGGAGGCCTCGCGGAGGCAGGTGCACGCGGCCGCCGCCGCGGCCCGGGAGGCCTTCGGCCCGTGGTCACGGACGCCCCCCGAGGAGCGCGCGGCGCTCCTCGGCCGGGCGGCGGACATCATCCGGCGCAACTTCCTCCCCTACGCCGATCTCGCCCAGGCCGAGAGCGGTGCCACGACCGGGACCGCGCGCGGGATGCAGGTGGGGGTGGGCGCGGCCCGTTTCCGGCGTTACGCGCGCGTGGAGCCCGTCGAGCAGCCGCTGCCGCCGCAGATCAACGAGGCCGGGCCGTTCGGGAAGGCGGCGGTGATGGGCGCCCTCGCCGTCCGCCAGCCGGTCGGCGTGGTCACCTGCGTCACTTCCTACAACAACCCCTGGGCCAACCCGGCCGGGAAGATCGCCCCCGCCCTGGCCATGGGCAACACGGTGGTCGTGAAGCCCGCCCCGCAGGACCCGCTCTCCGTGTACCGGATGGCTCAGGTCCTGGAGGCGGCGGGCGTACCGGCGGGTGTCGTGAACGTGGTGAGCGGTTCGCGCGCGGAGGTCGGCGAGGCGGCCGTGGACTGCGAGGACGTGGACATGGTCAGCTTCACCGGCTCGACGGCGGTGGGGCAGCGCATCGCCGAGGTGTGCGGGCGGGGGATGAAACGCCAGCTGATGGAGCTGGGCGGGAAGGGCGCGGCGGTCGTCTTCGACGACGCGGACGTCGAGTCGGCGGTGCTCGGCATCGGCACGACGTTCTCCTTCTACAGCGGCCAGATCTGCACGGCGCCGACGAGGGTGATCGCACAGCGGGGTGTCCACGACCGCCTGGTCGAGCAACTGGCCGCGTACGCCGGGCGGTTGACGGTCGGGGATCCGCGGGAGCCCGGGACGGTCGTCGGGCCGGTCATCTCGGCGGCCCACCGGGACCGGGTCGAGGCCTACGTCGAACTCGGCCGCAAGGAGGGCGCGCGGATCGTCACGGGCGGCACGCGCCCCCCGTACGACCGCGGCTTCTACGTCGCCCCGACCCTCCTCGCGGACTGCACCCCCGACATGAGGGTGGTCCGCGAGGAGATCTTCGGGCCCGTCGTCGTGGTCGTGCCCTTCGACGACGAGGAGGAAGGCATCGCCCTCGCCAACGACAGCGACTACGGGCTGATCGACTACGTCTGGTCGGGCGACGTCGCCCGCGCCTTCCGCGTCGCCCGCGCGCTGCGTGCGGGCGGGGTGGGCGTCAACACCGTCGGCCGCAACATGGAGGCGCCGTTCGGCGGCTTCAAGAAGAGCGGGGTGGGGCGGGACGTGGGGTCGTACGCACTGCACGCGTACAGCGAGGTGCAGGCGATCGTGTGGCCGTCGGGGAACTAGGGCCTCTGCGGCATGACCGGCCGGACAGGCCTTGGGCCTGCCCGGACCGGCGGGGTGCGTCATCCGGGCGGGGTGCCGAACCCGTCCGGCATGGTTCCGGGGCTCGCGGCGTCACGCGGCGGATGCTGATGACTCCCACCCGGCAGGAGAGGCCCATGAACCACCCCAGCCCTCAAGTAACCCGAAGGGCGGCATCCACCGGAGCGGGAGGTGACAGCGCAGGCCAGGCCGGGGTCATCGGCATCGGACTCGCCGCTGTGCTGACGTTCGCACTCGCGCAGGGTTCCTGGCAGTGGTTCTCCACGTACATCGGGGTGACGCTTCTCGCCGTGATCTTCGCCTTTCAGCGGCGGTCGGCATGGACGCCCGGCATCCGGTCGGCATACATGCGCGGGCTGGTCGCGTATTCGCTGGTCGTCGGCCTGTGCGTGGCGATCGCACTGGCCCCCATGATGCAGCGCTGGGCCTGGCTGTTTCCGATGTCGGGCACGCGTAGCGGGTGCGAGGGGAAAGGCAGGTACGAGGCCATCAAGTCGGAGGCCGCGCTGGCGAACCTGGCGGATCGCGACGGCGCCGCCCTGGCGTACGCACAGCAGGCCCAGAGCGATGAGGCCGTCGCCGACTGCCTGGCGGCCACGACGACCCTGTGGCTGCCCCTGTACGGAGCCGGGGTGGCCGTGCTGGTAGGCGCGGGTGCGTGGGCCCGCGACCGGGCTCGGGCGACGAAGGAGCCTTAGGGCCTGTCCGGCGTGGTGAGTACGGCGAACATGGAAACACCGGCCCCGATGGGGTGCTCAGGCATCCTCCCTGAGGTTGGCGCGCTGGATCTGGCGGGCCAGGGTGCGGCGTACGGAGGCCGATTCGGTGGGGTTGGCCGTCGTGGGGCCGGGAAGGTCGAGGGCGCGGCTGATCTCGTCGTAGGCGTGCCGGTGGCCGCCGGGCAGAGTGGCCCGGTGCAGCCGCAGGTCCTCCTCGACCAGGCGCCGGAGTTCGTCGACGCTCTGGGGTGTGAAGTGCTTCTTTCCCCGGGCGACGGCGTTGAGGTGGCGGGTGCAGTGGGCGGTGTCGTGGAGGGTCTCGGAGATCTCCTCGGCGAGGCCCCAGAGGCGTCCCTGGAGCCAGGGGGTGTCGTGCTGGTCGAGGGAGAGGCGAGGCGGGGGTGATGGATCGTCCCCCTTGTGCTTGGTGACCTGCTTGGACACGGCGGGCTGACTCATGCCGGTGAGGTGGGCGATCCTGTCCTGGGTCCAGCCGAGACCGGCGAAGAGTTTGATCATCTCGGCGCGTAGCCGGCGCATCTCCTCGCCCGCGCGGATGACGTCGTTCATGTCGGCGAACATCCGCTCGGCCTGCGCCTCGGTCAGGGGCCCGGTCGGGGGCTGGGGGGTTCGACGCGTGTCCTCTTCGGCTGCCATAGCTCGGTTATATACCGAGGTCGAGTGTCTCAGCCGAGCCATAACCTGGTTGTATAACTCGGTTATGGCTGTCAGGATCCGTGCCATGCCCACCTTCACCGCACCTGATGGAACCCGCCTCGCCTACCGCCTGATGGGAGGCGGGAACGGGGGCGGCGGCGATCCGGTCCTCTGTGTCCCCGGCGGCCCCACGGACTCCCGCTACCTCGGTGACCTCGGAGGCCTCTCCGCCCACCGTCGGCTGGCCGTCCTGGACCTGCGCGGTACCGGCCGGTCCGCGCTCCCGCACGACATCGCCGGCTACCGCTGCGACCGCCTGGTCGACGACGTCGAGGCGTTGCGCGCGCACCTCGGGCCGGCCCGGCTCGACCTGCTCGGCCACTCCGCCGGAGCGAACGTCGTGACGCAGTACGCGGCCCGGTATCCGGAGCGCGTCGGCAGGCTCGCCCTGATCGGCCCCGGCACCCGGGCCGTCGGCATCGAGGTCACGGGGGAGGCGCGGCGCGCACTCGCGCGGCTCAGAGAGGACGAGCCCTGGTTCCCGGCGGCGTTCGGGGCCCTGGAGGCGATCGGCGCCGGAACGGGCAGCGACTGGGAGGCCATCGCCCCCTTCTTCTGGGGCCGCTGGGACGCCGCGGCGCGCCGGCACCATACGGCGGCCCGGCCGCGCAACGCGGAAGCCGTGGCCCTCTTCGCGGCCGAGGGTGCCTTCGACCCGCCCGCCACCCGCGCCGCGCTCGCCGTCTGCCGGGCCCCCGCCCTGCTGCTCACCGGGGAGTTCGACCTGAACAGCCCGCCCGGGGCGACGGCCGAGTTCGCGGGGCTGTTCCCCGACGCGCGACTCGTCGTGCAGCCGGGGGCCGGTCATTACCCCTGGCTCGACGACGCCGGGCGGTTCGTGGCGACCGTAGCGGCGTTTCTGGGCTGAGCGCGGCTGACGGTAGCGTTGCTATCGAAATAGTGTTAGCGTTGCTCTCGTCGGGTGGTGAACGCCGCTACCCCGCGACATCGAGGAGCATCGTCATGACCGAGCACTCCAGCACGTCGGGAACGTCCCGCCGAGTGGCCGTCGTCACGGGCGGATCCCGCGGAATCGGCCGGGAGGCCGCCGAGCGCCTCGCGGCCGACGGTTACGCCGTCGTCGTGAACTACGCGGGCAACGAGGCCGAGGCCGACAAGACCGTCGCCGCGATCGCCGAGGCGGGCGGAGAAGCGATCGCCGTCCGCGCCGACGTGGCCGACGAGACCGAGGTGGCCGCCCTCTTCGACGCCACCGAATCCGCCTTCGGCGGGGTGGACGTCGTCGTCCACGCGGCCGGTGTCATGGTTCTCGCGCCCCTGGTCGACCTCGACCTCGACACGCTGGACCGCATGCACCGCACCAACATCCGCGGCACGTTCGTCGTCGACCAGCAGGCGGCACGACGGCTGCGCGCGGGCGGCGCGCTCATCAACTTCTCCAGCTCCGTGCTGGCGCTCGCGATCCCCGGGTACAGCGCGTACGCCGCCACCAAGGGTGCCGTCGAGGCCATGACCCTGATCGTCGCGCGTGAGCTGCGCGGCCGGGACGTCACCGTCAACGCCGTGGCCCCCGGCCCGACCGCCACCGCCCTCTTCCTGGACGGCAAGGACGAGGAGACCATCGCGCGGATGGCGGCCCAGCCGCCGCTGGAGCGCCTCGGCACCCCCCGGGACATCGCCGACGTGGTGTCCTTCCTCGCCGGTCCCGCGGGCCGCTGGGTCAACGGCCAGGTGCTGCGGGCCAACGGCGGCATCGCGTAACCCACCCCAATCCAGAAGGAGTTCGGTCATGGATGCTGTTTCGCGCAAGACGATCGTCATCACGGGGGCCGGATCCGGCTTCGGCGCGCTGTCCGCCCGTGCCCTCGCCCGCGCCGGACACACGGTGTACGCCGCGATGCGGGACACCGGCGGGCGCAACGCGGCCCGGGTCGCGGAGGCCGAGGCGTACGCCGCCGAGCACGCGGTGGACCTCCGTACGGTCGAACTCGACGTCCTCTCCCAGGAGTCGGCGGACGCGGCGATCGCCACGGTGCTGGCGGGGGCCGGCCGGCTGGACGTCCTCGTCCACAACGCCGGGCACATGGTGACCGGCCCGGCGGAGGCCTTCACGCCCGCCGAACTGGCCGCGGTCCACGACACGAACGTGCTGGGCACCCAGCGCGTCAACCGGGCCGCGCTGCCGCACCTGCGGGCCCAGGGCCACGGCCTGCTGCTGTGGGTCGGCTCCACCTCCACGCGCGGCGGCACCCCGCCGTACCTGGCGCCGTACTTCGCCGCCAAGGCCGCGATGGACGCGCTCGCCGTGTCGTACGCCGCCGAGCTGGCCCGCTTCGGCATCGAGACGACGATCGTGGTGCCGGGCGCGTTCACCTCGGGCACGAACCACTTCGCGAGCGGCGGCCACCCCTCCGAACAGACCGTGCTGCCCGCCTACGAGGAGCACTACGCGGGCCTGATGGACCAGGTCGCGGGACGCCTGGCGGCCCTCACGCCGCCCGACGCGGACGTGTCGCTCGTCGCCGACGCCATCGTCGACGTGGTGGACACCCCGTACGGGAAGCGTCCCTTCCGGGTGCACGTAGACCCGGCGGACGACGGTTCGCAGGAGGTCAGCGTGGTCGCGGACCGTGTCCGCGCCGAGTTCCTGACCCGGATCGGCCTGGCGGACCTGCTGTCCCCCGTAGCGCAGAAGGAGACGGCGTGACCTCGGACGACTCGGATAACGTCGCTACCGTGAGTACGTCCGTGAGCAGTACGAAAGCGCGCATCCTCGAAGTGGCGGCCGAGCTGGTGGCGAACTCCCCCGACGGGGACGTCTCCACCCGGGCGGTCTGCGAGGCGGCGGGGGTCGGCGCCCCCGCCCTCTACCGCCACTTCGGGGACAAGGAGGGCCTGCTGTCGGCGGTGGTCGACCACGGGTACGAGAAGTACCTGACGACCAAGCGCAGCCGCAGGCCCGGCACGGATCCGATCCAGGACCTGCGCGACGGCTGGGACACCCACACGGACTTTGCCCTGCGCAACCCGAACCTGTACCGCCTCATGAACTCCCCGGCGATGCGCACGCCGCCGGCCGCCGCCCTGGAGTCCCACCGCATCCTCACCGCGGACCTCCGGCGCGCGGCCGAACAGGGCAAGCTGCGCCTGGCCCCCGAACTCGCCGCCCAGATGATCATGTCTGCCAACGTCGGCGTCTCCCTGATGCTGGTCTCCCGCCAGGCGACCTTCACGGACGAGACGCTCTCCCGGCGGATACGGGACGCGGTGCACGCGGTGGTCTTCACCCCGGAGGCGACGGGGCCGGAGACCGCGTCCGCCGGCGAGGAGGAAGCGAAAGAGGAAGACGTACTCCCCGCCACCGCCACCCACCTCGCCGCCCTCCTCCGCCAGACCCCGAGGCAGGACTTCACCCCGGGCGAGTCCGCCCTCCTGGGCGAGTGGCTGGACCGTCTCTCCAACACGACACCGGAATAGCCGTACTCAGGCCACGACGGGCCACGACGGGCCACGACAGGTCACGGCCTCGCGGCAACCTGAGTACGACGCCGGATGCCGCCCGAACACGTGACGCTGCCGGCCCTCGGCCCGTGAGTGCCGGGACAGTTCCGCCGCCGACGGCGGTGTCGCCCCGGCCGGCTCAAGCCCCCAGGAAAATCGGGTTCGTGAACGCGGCCAACGCCCCCGGCACCGGCCCCGCCGCCGTCTCGTGGCGCAACTCCGCCCGTACGTAGGCCGCGTACTGCGCCGTCGTGTTCCACTCCACCGTCCCGGAACCCGAGACGGGCAAGGGGGCGCTCGTGAAAAGAACTCCCTGGTCGGTGACGAAGCGGACCGTGCAACGGGGGGCGCCGGTGGCCTCCAGGCGGACGGTGACCGGGGTGTCGGGGGCGACCCGCAGGCGCTCGCCGATCCCGGCGTGCTCGCCCTTCGAGCCTGTCGCCGTGAAGGACAGCGACACCACCTTCGACTCCGCCACGTAGGAGCGGCCCGCGCGCAGGCCCTCCTGGATGGCCTCGCGGGTCAGGTCGTCGGCGAGGACGACCGTCTGCGGGCTGCCGACCGGATCGGGGTCGCGGTGGGCGTCGCTGTTGCCCATCGCCGGGAGCCAGGAGCGGTCGGGGGTGCCCGAACGTACGGCCGCCACCAGTGTGTTGTCCCAGTCCGCGAGGGTCACCTCGTCGTCGGGGGTGTACGGGCCGTTCCACACCTCCACCGCGTCCGCCTCCCCGAAGCCGAACTTCCAGCCGCAGCCGACACAGGTGGCGTGGGGGTGGGCGGGGACGACGAGGCCGCCCGCGCGACGGATCTGACGGGCGAAACGGCCGAAACGGTTGTCGCGGGCCCGGTAGCGCCAGTCGACGAACGTGGCGGGGTCCGTGCCGAGGGCCACCACGTGACCGTTGCGGGTCGTGATCTCCTCGCCCAGCAGGATCAGCAGTTCGCCGTCGGGATGGGGGCCCGCCTGGTCCGCCCAGTGGGGGTGCGAGGAGTGCGTGTTGTGGTCCGAGGTGTTGATGAAGTCCAGGCCCGCGGCGCGCGCCAGCGCGGCGATCTCCGCGGGGGTGCGGCGGCCGTCCGAGTACCAGGAGTGGAGGTGGCAGTCACCCCGGTACCAGGCGCGGCCCCGGCCCTTCGCACGGGACGGCGGGTACGCCGGGACCGGGGTGGCGTCCTGCTCCCCGTACGTCAGCGTGATCGTGACCTCGTACGGCAGGCCCTGCGGCGCCACCGTGTAGGGGCCCAGCGCGATGTGCCAGGTGCCGGGGTGGATCCGGCCGGGGATGTAGCCCGGCGTCGCGTCGTCCGCGCGGACGAAGAACTCGGTGCGCGCGCCGCCCGACCAGCCGCGGAAGCCCTCGCCGCCCAGTGCCGTGCCGCGCTCGTCGAAGAGGCCGATGTCGAGCGCGTTGCCCGCGGTGCCGGCCGGGACGGACGGTTTCTCGTAGGTGTACGCGACGTGGATCTCCCGCACGCCGCGCGGGACCTCCACCGGGAGGTACACGAAGTCCGGTGAACCGGTGGGCAGGGTGCCGGACACCGTACGGGTCTCGGTACGGTCGGTCGCCTCGGAGCCGCTCGCGAAGGTCACGCTTCCCAACGTAAGGGCGGCCGCCGCCCCCGTCACGAACAGCGCGCGTCTGCCGATTCCGTCGAAACTCTCGATGCCGTGGTCGTCCTCGCACATGCTGCTGCTCCCAGGGTGTCGTGAGAGTGACATGGGTGGTGCACGTTGGCACGTACAACCCTGGTAGTCGGCTGTGAACTGCGGGGCAAGGGAAGGAAATCGACAGCTTTCGGGGAGGCGGCGCGCCTGCCAGGGCCCGACCCGCGCGGGGTGCCAGTGGCAGCCTGTAACGATCTGCCGCCCCGGAGGAATACGGCCACGCCCTGTAATGCCTGATCACCACGATCGTATGCTCGAAGGATGACGACCACCGCGACCTCCGGAACCGGCCCGACCGAGAACTCCATGCGTCGCGCCCTCAAACGCGCCCGTGACGGCGTCGCCCTCGACGTGACCGAGGCCGCGGTGCTGCTCCAGGCGCGCGGCGAGGCCCTCGACGACCTCGCCGCGTCCGCCGCCCGGGTGCGGGACGCGGGCCTGGAGGCGGCCGGCCGGCCCGGCGTCATCACGTACTCCAAGAGCGTCTTCATCCCGTTGACCCGGCTGTGCCGTGACAAGTGCCACTACTGCACCTTCGTCACCGTGCCGGGCAAGCTGCGCCGCGCCGGGCACGGGATGTTCATGTCGCCGGACGAGGTCCTCGACGTCGCCCGGCGCGGCGCGGAACTCGGCTGCAAGGAAGCCCTCATCACGCTCGGCGACAAGCCCGAGGACCGCTGGCCCGAGGCCCGGGAGTGGCTGGACGCGCACGGGTACGACGACACGATCGCGTATGTCCGTGCCATCTCCATCCGGATCCTGGAGGAGACGGGGCTGCTGCCTCACCTCAACCCGGGGGTGATGTCCTGGACCGACTTCCAGCGGCTCAAGCCCGTCGCGCCGAGCATGGGCATGATGCTGGAGACGACGGCGACGCGGCTGTGGAGCGAGCCCGGCGGTCCGCACCACGGGTCTCCGGACAAGGAGCCCGCCGTACGGCTGCGGGTCCTGGAGGACGCGGGGCGGTCGTCCGTTCCCTTCACCAGCGGGCTGCTGATCGGGATCGGGGAGACGTACGAGGAGCGTGCCGAGTCGCTGTTCGCGCTGCGCCGCGTGTCCCGGTCCTACCACGGCATCCAGGAACTGATCATCCAGAACTTCCGCGCCAAGCCGGACACGGCGATGCGCGGGATGCCGGACGCCGAACTGGACGAGCTGGTCGCCACGGTGGCCGTCGCCCGGCACATCATGGGACCGGCCGCCTGCCTCCAGGCCCCGCCGAACCTGGTGGACAGTGAGTACGGGCGGCTGATCGGCGCGGGGATCGACGACTGGGGCGGGGTCTCGCCGCTCACCATCGACCACGTCAACCCCGAGCGCCCCTGGCCGCAGATCGAGCAGCTGGCCGAGCAGTCGCGTGCCGTCGGCTTCGAACTGCGCGAGCGGCTGTGTGTGTACCCCGAGTTCGTGCAGCGCGGGGAGCCCTGGCTCGACCCGCGGCTGCTGCCGCACGTACGGGCGCTCGCGGACCCGGAGACGGGGCTCGCCCTCGAGGACGCCGTCGTCGAGGGGCACCCCTGGCAGGAGCCGGAGGAGGCCTTCACGGCGTCGGGGCGCACCGATCTGCACCACACCATCGACACCGAGGGGCGCACCGGCGACCGCCGGGACGACTTCGACCTCGTGTACGGCGACTGGGAGGCGCTGCGGGAGGCGGCGGCGCCCGGGATGGTGCCCTCCCGCATCGACACCGACGTACGGGCGGCTCTCGCGACCGCGGCCGACGACCCGACGAAGCTCACCGACGACGAGGCGCTCGCCCTGCTGCACGCGGACGGTCCGGCGCTCGACGCCCTCTGCCGGATCGCGGACGACGTGCGCAAGTCCGCCGTCGGCGACGACGTCACGTACATCGTCACCCGGAACATCAACTTCACCAACGTCTGCTACACCGGCTGCCGCTTCTGCGCCTTCGCCCAGCGCCGCACGGACGCCGACGCGTACACGCTGTCGCTGGACCAGGTGGCCGACCGCGCCCAGCAGGCCTGGGACCTGGGGGCCGTGGAAGTCTGCATGCAGGGCGGTATCCACCCGGACCTGCCGGGTACGGCGTACTTCGACATCGCGAAGGCGGTGAAGGAGCGCGTCCCCGGCATGCACGTGCACGCCTTCTCCCCGATGGAGGTCGTCAACGGCGCGACACGTACGGGGATGTCCATCCGTGAGTGGCTGACCGCCGCGAAGGAGGCGGGCCTCGACACCATCCCCGGCACTGCGGCGGAGATCCTCGACGACGAGGTCCGCTGGGTCCTGACGAAGGGCAAGCTGCCCACGGCGACCTGGATCGAGGTCGTCACGACCGCGCACGAGCTCGGCATCCGCTCCTCGTCCACGATGATGTACGGGCATGTGGACCAGCCCCGCCACTGGCTCGGCCACTTCCGGACCCTGGCCCGCATCCAGCAGCAGACCGGCGGCTTCACCGAGTTCGTGACGCTCCCGTTCATCCACACCAACGCGCCGGTGTACCTGGCGGGCATCTCCCGCCCGGGCCCGACCACCCGCGACAACCGAGCCGTGGTGGCCATGGCCCGCCTCCTGCTCCACCCGCACATCCCCAACATCCAGACCAGCTGGGTGAAGCTGGGCACCGAGGGCGCGGCGGAGATGCTCCGCTCCGGCGCCAACGACCTCGGCGGCACGCTGATGGAGGAGACCATCTCCCGGATGGCGGGCTCCTCGTACGGCTCGTACAAGTCCGTCAAGGACCTCGTCGCCGTCGCGGAGGCGGCCGGGCGTCCGGCGAAGCCGCGGACGACCCTGTACGGGGAGGTCTCCGAGGAACGGCAGCGAGCGGCGGAGGTGTCGGACGGGCACCTGCCGGAGCTGCTGCCGGTCCTGGATTGACGGCCGAAGCGTGCGGTGGCCCGGGCGCGTCGGAGTACGATGATCCGACCCTCGGTGGAGGGCACAGAAGCCTTGTGAGCCTGAGGAGTTGCGTGTCCGTGCCTGCCCGACGGCTTCCCTCCTGGATCTGGGTCACCGGTCTGACCGCCGCGGCGATCGTGGGCGTCACCGCCCTGGCCGCGCAGGCCGACCAAGGCGCGCACCCGACAGCCGCCCACGCCGCCGGGGCGAAGCCGTCCGCGTCGGCGAGCCCGCGGCCCTCCGCCTCGCCCAGGAAGGCCGACCCGGTCGCCGTGCCCGACGGCTCGGGCACCGGACGGCGGATCGTCTACTCGCTCGCCCAGCGGCGGGTGTGGCTGGTCGACACCGGCGAGGCCGTCCGACGCACCTTCGCGGTGTGGCCGGGCACGGTGAGCCCGGCGCCGGGCCGGTACGCGGTGTCGACCACCGTCGCCTCCACCACGGGGACGGACGGCACGAAGGTCGAGAACATCGTCTACTTCACCGTCGCCTCCGGCGTGAACATCGCGTTCTCCAACGCCCAGGACGGTTCCTCGCCACAGCCCGCGGCGGGCGTGAAGACCGGCGGGATCCGCATGCACAGCGCGGACGGGGACGCCGTCTGGGCGTTCGGCAGCAAGGGTACGAAGGTCTCCGTGGTGAAGTAACGGCCAGGGCGATGGAGGGGGCTGGCGGATGGGGCGTGCGCGGCCGTCGATGCAGGAGCTGATCGCTCGGCGCAGACGGGCGGGATTCGTGGGGCGAAGCCACGAACGGGCCGTCTTCCACCGGAACCTGGAGCTGCCGCCCGAGGACGAACGCCACCGCTTCCTCTTCCATGTGCACGGCAACGCGGGGGTCGGAAAGACCTTCCTGGTGAGGGAGTTCGAGCAGATCGCCCGGGACCGCGGGGCCTTGACGGCGTACGTCGACGAGAGCGTCGGTAGCGTGCCCGAGGCCATGAGCGCGATCAGTCGCCAACTCGGTCTGCAGGGCCGGAGGTTCAAGGAACTGGATCGGCTGCTCGCCGTTCACCGGGAGCGGCGGCACGAGGCCGAGACGGTCGCCTTGGTCGACACCGAACCCGGTGAGCCCTCGGCGGCCGGTCTGGTGGTGGCACGCGCCGGACTGGTCGGACTTGGCATGGTGCCGGGCGTGGGCGCCTTCGCGGGCGCCCTGGACGCGGGCCAACTCGCCCAGAGTGCTGACAGGTTGCGGGCGAGTCTCAGCGCGCGCTTCCGCAGCCAAGAGGACGTGCAGCTGGTCCTGACACCCGAACGGGTGCTGACGCCGGTGCTGCTGGGCGAGTTGTCGGAGGCGGCGTCGACGGCGCCCTGGATCGTCCTGTTCTTCGACACCTACGAACGCACCGGGCCGCTCCTCGACGGCTGGCTGCACGAGGTGATCACCACCGACCGTTACGGCACTCTGTCCGCCGACGTCGTCATCGTCACCTCCGGCCAACGGCCCTTCGACACCGCCCGCTGGGGCGGCTTCGCGGACTTCATGACGGACGTGCCGCTCGGGCCGTTCACGGAGGCGGAGGCACGGGGGCTGCTCGCCGGCAAAGGGGTGGTGGCCGAGCCGGTTGTCGACGAGGTGCTGCGGCTCACGGGCGGGCTGCCGGTGCTGGTGTCGACCCTCGCGGAGACCCGGCCGGCCGATCCGGACGACGTGGGAGACCCGAGCACGACGGCGGTGGAGCGGTTCCTGAAGTGGGAGCCGGACCCGGTGCGGCGCGCGGTCGCTCTGGCGTGTGCGCTGCCGCGGCGCCTGGACGCGGACGTGTTCCGGGCGGTGGTGGACGGTACGGATATCGAACTCGACGTCCTTTACGGCTGGTTGCGGGAACGACCGTTCGTCGACGAACGCGGCGACCGGATGCAGTACCACGACGTCGTACGGGCCCCGATGCTGCGCCTCCAGCGCAAGGGCTCGCCCAGGCGGTGGGCCGAGCGGCACGAGCGGCTCGCGGCGGCCTTCGCCGGGTGGCGGGAGGAGACCGAGGCCAGGCTGGAGGACGGCTACGAGTGGGCCGACGAGGACTGGCGGGAGCTGCGGCTCGCGGAGTCGTACCACCTGCTGTGCGCCGCACCCCGATCCGCGCTTCCCGCCGTCCTCACCGACGTCGTGGATGCCTGTGGTCAGGCGGACGACCTGGTGAGGCGCTGGATGCGGCTGCTGGCCGACGCGGGACAGGACACGGACGCCCAGGCCGTGCGGGCCTGCGGAAGCGACCTGACGCGGGTGCTCGACGAGGGAGGCAAGCCCGAGGTGCTCCGGTTCCTGCTCGGGCGGGCACGGGGCGACGAGCCCTGGCGGGCGCGGGCGCGGGCGGAGCTGGCCGACTTTCTCGCGCGGGACGGTGCCTACGAGCGCGCCCTGGAGGAGTACGGCCGCGCCCTCGCCCTGGACCCGTACCTGGTGCGGGCCCACCGAGGGCGGGCCCTGACCCGCGGCGGCCTGGGCGACCACGAGGGCGCACTCGCCGACGTCGAGCGCGTGGTGGAGCTGGAGCCGGACAACCCGAACAACATCGTCCTGCGCGGCGAGCACCACCGCCTCCTGCGCCATGACGACGAGGCGGTCCGGGACCTGAGCGAAGGCATTCGACGCGACCCGGCCAACGCCTTCGCCTGGGCCTCCCGAGGCGCCACCCACGAGCGCGCCGGAGACCCCGATGCGGCCCTCGCCGACTTCGGCCGCGCGCTCGACCTCAAGCCGGACTACGCCTGGGCACTGGGCCGCCGGGCCCGGGTCTGGCGTGGACTGGCCGAACACGACCGCCAGTTGGCCGACCTCGACCGGGCCCTCGCCCTCTGGCCCGACTGGGGCTGGGGCCACTGCGAACGTGGCGACGCCCTCCGAGTGGCCGGCCGCCACGAGGAGGCCCTCGCCGACTACGACGAGGCGCTCACCATCGATCCCGAGTACGCCTCGGCCCACGCCAGCCGCGGCGCGGCGCTGGCCGACCTGGGCCGCCGTGAGGAGGCACTCGCCGCCCTGGACCGCGCGCTGGAGCTCCGCCCTTCCTACGAGTGGGCCGGCGCCCTGCGCGCCCGCCTCCTGGGCCCCGGAGAATCCGCATGACAGGCGCAGCCGCAGCAGCGCAACACCCCCTCCGCCGGTACCGTACGAGGGCCGAGCCACCCGCACCGGAGGTCACCGTGAGCGCCCAGACCAACGGCCCGTACGGACCGCTGATTCCCATGCCGGAACTCAACCCGGACGCGTTGCGGGCAGCGGTCGCGCGGATCGCGCCGAGCCGCGTCCGCGCCCTCACACAACACCTCTTCGAAGCCACGACGAATGCCCAGTAGACGCAGAGCCTCGCGCCACTGCGGGCCTTCGTCCACTCCTGGGCGGTGTTCGTGGCGATCGAGCGACACCCGGAACGTGCCGCCCGTCTGCGTGACCTGGTACGGCTGACCATCGGCCTCCCCGGAGGACCGAGTGGATCCAGGCCCTCACCAAGGCCACGTCGCCGAGGGAGCCGTCGCAACCTGACCGGGCGGGTTCACTCGCCCCACACTCCGTATACCGATCGTGCCCTGAACGGACCGTTCCCGGTCGATTACAGTGCTGAGCTGTCGGACGTACGGACTGTGCCTGGGGAGGTCTCGGTGGGTGCGACAGCCGGTGCCGTCTGGGGCCGTGCGGAGCAGCAGGACTTCCGTAGCCGGGTACGCGGGACCCTGCTGGGCGCGGCCGTCGGGGACGCCCTCGGGGCGCCGGTCGACGGGCTCACCCTGGAGGGGATCCGGGAGGCCCACGGCGTGGAGGGGCTGGTCGACCTCGCCTTCGGGCACGGCCGGCGCGGCGCCGTCACCCACCTGACCCAGCTGACCCTCTTCACCCTGGACGGTCTGATACGTGCCCAGGTACGCCGTGACACCGGCGCCTGGCATCCGCCCACCGACCTCCACCGGGCGTACCGGCGCTGGGCGGCCACCCAGAGCGACTGGGGCCCCGACGAGCGCCGCAAGGACGACGGCTGGCTGGCCCGCGAGGAGTGGCTGTACGCGCGCCGGGACCCGGCCCGCTCCTGCCTGATCGGCTTCGGCGACGACATCATGGGCACGCTGGACGCGCCCAAGAGCCCCGGCGAGGTCGGGCCCGAGGCGGCCGCACGCTCCGCGCCCTTCGGGCTGCTCGTCGGCTGGGAGCCGCAGCTCGTGATGCAGCTCGCCGTCGAGTGCGCCGCGCAGACGCACGGGCACTCCACGGCGTACCTCGCGGCGGGCGCGTACGCCGTCATCGTGCACGCGCTGGCCCGCGGCGAGAGCCTCGACGGGGCCGTGCAGCGGGCGCTCGCGATTCTCGCGGCGCGGCCGGGGCAGCAGCCCGTCGCGGACGCGCTCCAGCATGCGCTGGGGGCTGTGCGGCAGGGGATGCCGACGCCAGGGCGCGTCGAGGAACTCGCCGGGGACGGTACGGCGGAGGGGTTGCTCGCGGTCGCCGTCTACTGCGCGTTGGTGGGGGAGGACATCCGGCACGGCCTGTGCCTCGCGGTGAACCAGAGTGGGCCCTCTGGGGTGGCCGGCGCCCTCACCGGGGGGCTACTCGGGGCCCTGCACGGCGAGACGGCCCTCCCGCCGGCCTGGCTGGCCGAGCTGGAGGGCCGTCCCACGATGCTGGCCCTGGCGGACGACTTCGCCATGGAGATGACCCAGGGCCCGGCCCTGCACGGCCCAGGCGGCTCCGCACCGGGCTGGCTGGCCCGCTACCCGCGGGCCTGAGACGTTCCTCGTCCCCGCCCCAGGGGCGCGGGGAACTGCGCGACCAGCCCCCACCGCCCCGCAGCCGAACGACGGCCCGGTTGAGGCCCCCGGCGGCCGGCAGTCGGACGACTGCCGGCCGCCGGGGGTTCTCAGACGCCGGACGGGCTGGCGGTGCCGGCCCCGTCCGCGGCTTCCGCCGGGGCCGGGATCGCCGCGGCAGCGGCCCCGTCCCCGTCGTCATCCGTGTTGATCTTCTCGATGATCGCGTCCCGCTCCGGCGTGTCCTCGGGCTTCAGGAAGCCGATGAGGATGTACAGGACGAGGGAGATGACCATCGGGACGGAGACCTGATACTCCAGCTTCACATCGGTGCGCTGGGAGAAGTCCAGGTTGTAGTTGACGAAGAAGAACGCGAGCAGACCACAGGCCCAACTGATGAGCGCCGCCGTCGGGCCGGACTTACGGAACGGCCGCAGCAGGCCCAGGATGAACGGGATCGCGATCGGCCCCATGAGCCCGGCCACCCACTTGATGACGACCGTGATGATGTCCTTGAACGTGGGGGAGTTGACCTGCGTCGCCACCGCCATCGAGAACCCGAGGAAGGCGACGGTCGTGATCCGCCCCGCGATGAGCCCGGTCCGGGTGTCCCAGGCACGAGCGGCCTTGGAGAGCACCGGGGCCACGTCCCGGGTGAAGACCGCGGCGATCGCGTTCGCGTCCGACGAGCACATGGCCATCGTGTGCGAGAAGAAGCCGACCACGACCAGGCCCAGCAACCCGTGGGGGAGGAGCTGCTCGGTCATCAGACCGTACGCGTCCGAGCCGTCGGGCTTCTTCGCCGTGACGAGGAGCGGCGACAGCCACATCGGGATGAACAGGATCACCGGCCACACGAACCAGAGCGCGGCGGACAGGAAGGCCGACTTCGTGGCCTGCTTGGCGCTGCCCGTCGCCATGTAGCGCTGGGCCTGGTTCCACATCCCGCCGTTGTACTCGAACAGCTTGATGAACAGGTACGCGATGAAGAACACGGTGAGGTACGGGCCCGCGAATCCGTTCGCGTGACCGTGCAGCTTCGGCGAGTCGAGAGCCTTGGACAGGCCACCCTGGTCGGAGATCTTGTTCAGTACGATGATCAGCATCGAGAGCCCCGCCAGCAACTGGATCACGAACTGGCCCAGTTCCGTCAGCGCGTCCGCCCACAGACCGCCGATCGTGCAGTACACGGCCGTGATGCCACCGGTGATGAGAATGCCCTGGGTGAGCGTGACCCCGGTGAAGACGCTCAGCAGGGTCGCGATCGCCGCCCACTTCGCACCGACGTCCACGATCTTCAGCAGGATGCCCGACCAGGCGAGTGCCTGCTGCGTCGGCACGTTGTAGCGGTCCTTGAGGTATTCGAGCGGTGAGGCCACGTGCAGCCGGGAGCGCAGCCGGTTGAGCCGGGGCGCGAACAGCTTCGCGCCGAGCAGCACGCCGATGGCGATGGGCAGCGCCCAGGTGACGTACGAGGTGATGCCGTACGTGTATGCGATGCCGGCGTACCCGGTGAACATCACCGCGCTGTAGCCCGACATGTGGTGCGAGATGCCGGACAGCCACCAGGGCATCTTGCCGCCCGCGGTGAAGAAGTCGCTGACGTCGTCCACACGCTTGTGGGACCAGACACCGATCGCGGTCATGACGCCGAAGTACGCGACCAGGACGGCCCAGTCGAAGCCGTTCATGTGCCCCCTCCAGGGGTCCGCCTTGTGAACCTGCAGATACCGGACGGCACTTCGCCAGTACGTACATGGGCGGCGCCCCCGTGCGGGAGCGGGGACTTTGGGGATTGAACCGCCGTTCGGAGGGGGCGGTCAAGACCTTTCCCGGTCACAGATATGAACACAGATCAGAAAGCAGAACGATTTTGCCTCCACTTTACCCGTACGGCTGTTGTCGTGCTCGTGACGTGGACCACACCATGAGCGGGCACTTCGTCAGACCACACAGGCAGGTTCACACCGACAAGTCGATCAGACGTACGGGATGCGGGTCCCGCGCGGCTGGGAGGGGACGGCCGACTCGAATCCACCACCGGTTCCGCTAGCGCATGAGTTCGCCGGCGTTCACGAGCAGCGACTGGCCCGTGATCGCCCGTGCCCGGTCGGACGCCAGGAACACCGCGGCGTCCGCCACATCCCCGTCCGTGGCCAGCTCGGGCAGCGCCATCCGCTCGGTGAGCCGCTTCAGGACGTCTGCCTCCGGCACGCCCTCGGTGTGTGCCGTGAACTGGACGTACGCCTCGACGGGCGGCCCCCACATCCACCCCGGCAGCACGGTGTTCACGCGGACGCGATGGGGGCCCAGCTCCCTCGCCAGCGAGTACATCGCGCTCGTCAGCGCGCCCTTGGACGCCGCGTACGCCGCCTGCCGCACCTGGCTCGGCGCGGCCACCGACGACTGCGTCCCGATGATGACGACCGAGCCGCCGCACACCTTCAGCGCGGGCAGGCAGGCCCGGGTCATCCGCAGGGTGCCCAGCAGATTCACGTCGATGACCGACTGCCAGGTGGCGAAATCCGCGTCCTCCAGGCCGCCGAAGTAGCTGTCCCAGGCCGCCACGTGCACCACCGCGTCGATCCGCCCGAACCGCTCCGCCGCGAGCTCCGCGAGCGCCTCGCACTGCTTCTCGTCCGTGATGTCCGTGGCCCGGTACGCCGTGTGCGCGCCGTCCGGGTCGAGCTCGGCCGCGGACGAGGCGAGATTGGCCTCCGTGCGCGCCCCCAGTACCGCGTTGCCCCCGTCCCGTACGACGGCCGCCGCGACCTGATGGCCGAGCCCGGCGCCGACCCCCGAGACGATGACCGTCTTCCCCGCAAGCAGTGACATCCGAGGCCTCCCCTTCTTTGTGGCTCGGTTCGCCCTGACGTGGCTCTGGCGCATTGTCTGACGGGGCGTCAGAGTATGGGCGTCCGGCGGAGGAAGGAAGAGCGAGGAAGGGGATCGTCATGTCGGAGGAGACCCGTAGCGAGGTGTACGCGGAACTGGCCGCCCTCGGCCCGTACGGCGTCCACCCGGGCCACGCCCTGATCACCATGGTCGAGCCGCATCCGGGCCACGAGTACGCGTACAACCGCTGGTACGAGGACGACCACTACTACGCCGGCGCGATGGCCATGCCCTGGATGTACGCGGGCCGCCGCTGGGTCGCCACCCGCGATCTGCAACTCCTGCGGTACCCCGAGAAGTCGGCGGTCGCCCAGCCGGTCACCGCCGGCTGCTACCTCTCGACGTACTGGGTCACCGAGGGCCGCTACGACGACCACATGAGGTGGACCGTCGGCATCAACAAACGGCTGAATCGCGACGGCCGTGTGTACCAGGACCGGACACATGTCTTCACGGCCTTCCAGGACCACGAGGCCACGGTGTACCGCGACGGCGCCGCCGGCCCCCGCGACTTCCACGCTCTGGACCACCCCTACGCGGGCCTCGTCCTCCAGGTCGTCGACGCCGACTCCGCCGACCGGCGCGCCGAACTGCTGGAGTGGCTGCGCGCCCGCCACCTTCCCCGGCGCCTGGCGGGCTCCCCGGCCGCGATGGTGACCCTCTTCCGCCCCACCCCACTCCCCGGCGACCGTATGACCTACGTGAAGCAGGTCGAGGGCGTCGACACCCGGCTGACCCTCCTGTGGTTCCTGGAGACGGACCCGAGGGAGTGCTGGGAGGACCACTTCGGCGGACTGGAGGAAGCGGTCGCGGAAGGGGGGTTGGGGAAGGTGGAGCTGGTGGCCCCGTTCATTCCGACGGTGCCGGGGACGGACAGGTACGTGGATCGTCTGAGGTGAACGGGGGCGCCCCGGAGGCGAACCGAGCCCAAAAAGGGGGTTAGCCCCCTCGGCCAGGACGGCGGGCCAGTCGAGAGGGCTATTTCGGTGGTGCGTATGCGGTTGGTCGGTGCAGTTGTGGTGGTGGGTGCAGATGTCGACGCATCAGGCGAGGTCGAAAGCCCCCCGGCTGACCTCGGCCACGAAGGCGTTCCACGAGTCCGCGGGGAACGCCAGCGTGGGGCCCGCGGGCACCTTGGAGTCCCGTACGGCCATCGCCGCGAGAACCGGGGACTTGACCTCGACACATGCGCCGTTGCCGGTGGAGTAGGAGGACTTGGTCCACGTGTCCGTGGCGCCTTGCTGGATTGCCATGTTCGCTCCGGATAGCCAGTTGTTGAGAGTTGCTGTCACCGCACTGCGGGTTCGCTACGGAACTCGCCGTGCGGTTTGCGCCAACGTTGTTGCTCGATGGCGTGATCGACGCTACTCGCCAACATCGGCGGGCGAAGTGACCGTTCACTCGTCCGGGTGGCATATTCCAGTGGAGTCTTCCGTCCTGGCGTGGTGAGGGTGTAGTGTCCGGCGCTTTCCCGCCGGGGCCCGTTCTCAGGGGTGCGCGTCAGCGCGCGTACTCCTTGGCGATGTCCGCGATGAACTGCCGTGACTGCTCCACGTTCAGGGCCTGCGCCCGCAGATGCTCGTACATCACGCTGTATTTCTGGACGTCGTTCGCCTTCTCCAGATACAGGTCGCTGGTGACGCCCTCGATGTAGACCACGCTGGAGTCGGCCGCGTCGGGGAACTCCAGGATCGCGTACTGCCCGTTGAGTCCCGGGTGAGCGCCCATGTCGAAGGGGATCACCTGCACGGTGACGTGCGGGAGCTGGGACTGTTCGACGAGGTGTTCCAGCTGGTCGCGCATGACGGAGCGGTTGCCGACGACGCGACGCAGGGCGGCCTCGTCGAGAACGGTCCACGGCCGGAGCGGGTTCTCCGGGGCGGAGATACGTTCCTGTCGACGCAGGCGCACCTGGACGCGCTTGTCGATGTCACCGGAAGCGGTCTCGGGCAGCGCGCCCGCGATCAGCGCCTCGGCGTACGGCCGGGTCTGCAGGAGACCGGGGACGACCTGGGGATCGTAGACGCGAAGTGACGCGGCGTCGGTTTCCAGCCCGATGTAGACGCTGTACGGGATGTCGCCGAAGGAGTGCCACCAGCCCTGCTGGCGCGAGTCCTTGGCCATCTGCATCAGGGAGTCGACGATCCGGTGGTCCTCGACCTCGTAGACCCCGCACAGATCGCGGACGTCACGCTGGCTGATACTGCGCCGTCCGTTCTCCAGCCGGCTGATCTTCGACTGCGAGACCAGCAGCCGCTCGGCGACTTCTTCGGCCGTCATGCCCTTGAGCTCGCGGAGCCGGCGCAGCTCCTGGCCCAGCCGGCGCCGCCGGACGGTGGGATTGACATTGGACGCCACGGGACGTGCACCTCCGGCTGCGGGCCTCTACTTTGCGTATCTGCTGTTGAGCAGACTGCCACCAAGGTGCGTTCTACCGCTGGAAAACACCGGATATGCGCTGGGTACACGCCCGTTCGGAGATCTGGCGTACATATCGCGCAGATCGCGTACGCGTACGTCGCCTTCACTCGTACCGCCCGCATATGCGCGACGCCCGCGAAATGCGGCCGCGCGGGACGGTGGAGCCGTGTCGTCGTCCGGACGTACGGCCCCACCGTCCCGCGCGAGCCAGCGGCTCCCGAACCGGGTCTTGGGGACTGCGGTGCGGCGCTGGGGTCGTGCTGGTGGTGCGTGGCGGTGCTCTTTGTGGTGCTTGGCGGTGCTGTTGTGCGTGGTGGTGCGTGCGGTGCCTGGTGGCGCCGTGGGACTGCGGCTCAGTGGACCACGGCGCGCGCCATGGAACCGTGGCGCGGTTGCATCGGAACGCCGTGGGCGGGTTCCGGTGCGGACCTGACTCCGGCGGTGGCCGGGCGGCCTGCCGGTGCCGGGTTGCGGCGTGGCTGTGCACCCACACCGTTCTGAACGTCCATGACCGCGTGGGCCACGAGGCCGCCCATGGGGTCATGCCTGATCAGGTCCCGTAGCCGGGAGCGGGACGAGCGTCCCTCGTTGCCCGGATACAGGTGCTTGCCGAGACCGACCGCATGGGCCAGCGCGGCGAGCGCCGCGGTCCGCGGGTCCGGCGGTACGCCGGTGCGGATCGCGCTGTCCAGCCGGGACTTGATCTCCCGGCTGATCTCCGTGTCCGTCGCTTGGTAGCGAGTTGTCGGAAGCACCCCGCACATCTGGCCGGCCACGGCATGGACCATGCCGCACCTCTCCAGATGCGAGAGGTAGGTCTGGCGCAGCCCCAGTCGGGGTCCGCCAATCCAGTTGACCGCGCGTACGGGTGCTCCGCGTCGGCGAAGCAGTTCCAACGCACAGTCCAGTGTTGGATCTCCAGTCGGCCGTGGCTGCACCACGGCGATACGATCCCCGTCTGGGGCTATCCGTCCGGCCAGCGCCAGCTCTACTAGCTGTGCTCCGGCCAGACCGAGGTCGAGCGACTGCGGCTGTGCGGTGGTACCCGTGGTCGGGTCCAACGCCAGCAGCAGAAGCTCTTCCGGAAGAGTTCTGCGGCTCCTGCCCATCCATGCCTCCCCGCGTGGATGAATGACAGGGTGACCCCTCTCACATTGGTCTGTCGAGAGTGCCTGACCGGTTCGTGATGGAACCAGCAGGTATGTCGTTCTCGTCTACCGCAGGGGTTAAGCCCGCACACAGGACACTGGTACATGGTTCGGACAGCGATGTCCGGGCGGCGGGACAAGGGTTCACGGTTCGTTGGGCGCCCGGTGGGTGGCGCACGGAGGAGGCATCGGTGGCGGGCGAGTCCCCCGACAGGTCGAAGCAGCACGAGTCGTCGGCTTCGTCGGCAGAAGCGACGCCGGGGACCCCGGCCGCGGTTCCGGGCCCGAGCCGGGCCGCCGCGGCGGCGGCGTCGGCCGATCCCCGTCTGGCGGTGGCCCGAGAACGGGCCGCCACGGTACGGGTGGATCAGGCGACGGCGGTGTTCTCGACGCGGGCGTTGGCGGAAGGTTCCGCCGGGTCCGGGGGGAAGGGCCCCGCGGAGGACGCGCGACTGCGCGAGGCCGTGGCCGCCTGGGTCGCAGGGGCGGACGAGGAGGCCCCTGAGGGGGAGTCCGAGGTTCCGGAAGCCTCCACGGGCCCGGAGGACTCCGACAAGGCCTCCAAGGCCTCCAAGGGCGCGGAGAAGGCCGTTGCGGCGGCGGAGGGGGACGGGGCCGAGGCCGGGACGGGGGCTGAGGCTGGGGCTGGGGCCGAGGTTGAGGCTGAGGCTGGGGCTGAGGACGAGGCTGACGGGGAGTCGGCTTCGGGGGCCGACGCCAGTGCCGACATCGATGCCGATGCCGATGCCGACGCTGATGCCGACTCCGACTCCGACTCCGACGCGGACTCTGACGCCAAGTCCGAGGTCGAGGCCGAAGTTGATGCCGAGGTCGAGGCCGAAGTTGATGCCGAGGTCGAGGCCGAGGGCACGGCGGCGGATGACGCCGACGCCGAACCGAAGACGGACGCGAAGTCCACGTCGGACGCCGAGTCCGAGACCGAGTCCGAGACGGAGTCCGAGACCGAGGACTCGAAGCCGGAGGCGAAGGACTCTCCGAAGGACGCGTCCGAGACCTCTGAGACCTCGAAGAAGTCCTCCGAGTCCTCCGAGTCCTCCGAAGACCCCGAAGATTCCGCGACCCCCGAGGCTCCCTCGGACGTCGAGGGCTCCAAGGACACGCCGGCCGCGGACGATTCGACGTCCGCCGACGACTTGCCGTCGGCGAAGGACGCCCCGGACACCGACGACGCGCCCGAGCCCCCCGTCGACCAGCCCACCGCCATCTTCAAGGCGCCGAAGCGCCCGGCGGTGGACCAGCCCACCACCATGCTCAAGCTGGGCGGCGCCAAGCCGGCCACCGACAAGCCCGTGGACGAGTCGAAGGCCGACCAGCCCAAGGCGGACCGGCCGAGGCCCGAGACCCCGTCCGAGCGCACCAGCAAATTCGTGGCCCTCAAGCCCCTCGACGAACCCGTGTCGAGAGTGAAGCCGAAGACCACCGCGACCCCGTCCGTTCCCTCCGCCTCCTCCTCGCCCACCAGGGTGGCCCCCGCCGACGCCACCGCCGCCCTCCCGCAGGTCGGCCCCGAGCGCACCACGCAGCAGCCGCTGCCGCCGAAGCCGCCGCTGGACCTGCTGGCCGAGCTGACGAACACGCCGCCGCCCCCGCAGACCCCCGTGCGGACGCTCGCGCGCCGGGTGAAGATCTGGACGCCGCTGGTCCTGCTGCTTGCGGTCATCTTTGCGGTCGCACAGTCGCTCCGGCCGGTGCCGACCCCCACGCTGGACCTCACCGCCGAATCCAGCTACACCTTCGGCGGCGGCGGCGCCTCCATCCCGTGGCCGGCCTCCGGTCAGGGCGCGCTCGACGTCCAGGGCATCGGTTCGTTCGGCACGTCCGGCGAGCAGAAGGCGGCGCCCATCGCGAGCGTCGCCAAGGTGATGACGGCGTACCTGATCCTGCGCGACCACCCGATCAAGTCCGGCGACGGCGCGAAGATCAAGGTGGACCAGAAGGCCGAGGATCAGTCGGACGCCGGCGACGAGTCGACCGTCAACGTGCACGCGGGCGACACCATCACGCAGAAGGAGGCCCTGGAGGGCGTCCTGATCGCCTCGGCGAACAACGTGGCCCGGCTGCTGGCCCGCTGGGACGCCGGTTCCGAGACGGCCTTCGTCGCCAAGATGAACGCCGCGGCCAAGGAACTCGGGATGACGAACACGACGTACACCGACCCGTCCGGCCTGACGAAGACGACCGTGAGCACGGCCGCGGACCAGGTGAAGCTGGCCAAGGCCGCGATGAAGGACGCTTCCTTCCGCGAGGTCGCCCGGATGATGGAGTACACCGACTACAAGGGCACCAGGCACAGCAACTGGAACCACCTCGTCGGCTCCAACAACGTCATCGGCATCAAGACGGGCACCACCACCGCGGCCGGCGGCAACCTCGTCTTCGCGGCGACCAAGGAGATCGGCGGCGAGGTGCGGACCATCGTCGGAGCGGTGATCAGCCAGGGCCCCGGCGGCAACGACAACACCATCCTCGGCGGCGCCCTGGCCGCGGGCGACAAGCTGATCCGTGCCGCGCAGGCCTCGCTGAAGTCCGCGACGATCCTGAAGAAGGGCGATGTCGTCGGTTACGTCGACGACGGGCTCGGTGGCCGTACGCCGGTCGTGATCACCAAGGACGTCACGGCGGTCGGCTGGGCGGGGCTCAAGGTCAAGCTGTCGTTCGTCTCCTCGGAACTGCCGCACTCCGCGAAGGCCGGCACCAAGGTGGGCTCGCTCACCGTGGGTGACGGCGGCAGCAGCAGCGCCGTGCAGGTTCCCGTCGAGCTCCAGAAGGACCTCGTCGAGCCGGGCTTCGGCGCCAAGCTGACCCGCGTGAGCTGAGCGGCCGTACACAGCGAGCCCGAGTGGACGTACACAGGAGGGTACGGGCGTACGGGTACGGGTACGGGCGTACGAGTGGGGCGCGCTTCCGGCAGGGGGCGTATCCCCCGTACGCCGCAAGCGCCCCGAACGCCATGTGAACGCGCCGTGAGCCCGCCGTGAGCGCGGCACGAACGCACCGCACCCCGTCGGGGCGCCCCACCCGGGAGCTCCCCGGCGGGGTGCGTGCTAGCGTCGCGAGATCGGGGCAGGTCGCGGGCCGCGGGTCCCGGGCCGAACACGAGAAAACGGGACACGGGAGCCTTGCAGTGGCGACAGCGGAGCCGACACACGCCGACGACGCCGATCCTGGCCCTGGCCCTGGACCAGGTCCTGAACCGGATCGCGGACCGGGCTCGCGAATACGGCTGCCCGCACACGCCACCGACGGCCCCCCCGCTGACGGCAGCCTCACGGACGACGAGCCGCGGGAGCCCGTGACGCCGGAGTCGCTGACGCGGGAGTCCGCGGTCCAGAGGCGGCGTACCCGCCTCAAGGCCTTCGCCCTGCGTCACCCCGTCGCCTTCGTCACCGTCGTGGCCGGCCTCCTGCACGTCGTCTGGTTCTTCACCTTCGCGAACAGCGGCGGAGACCTCGCGGCGCAGGACGCGTGGGCGGAGTTCGTCGGACGGCACCCGGACTCGGCGTACAACCTCGCCTGGTACGGCGGTATGCACCCGGTGTCGTACAGCGTGGTGTCGCCGTATCTGATGTCGGTCCTCGGCGTCCGTACGACGATGATGATCGCCGGGACGATCTCGGCGGGCCTGCTGACGATGATCCTCATCCGCAGCCGCGCGATACGGCAGCCGCTGGCGCCGGCCTTCGCGGGTGTCTTCGCGCTCATCTGCAACGCGATATCGGGGCGGGTGACGTACGGCCTCGGCATGGTCTTCGGGCTCGCCGCGGCCGCCGTGGTCTTCTGCTGGCCGCACCGCTGGCGCTACAAGCGCTGGGCGAAGGCCCTGTGCGCGGCGCCGCTCGCCGCGCTGGCGACCGCCGCGTCGCCGGTGGCCGGACTGTTCGTGGGCCTGGTCGCGGCCGCCCTCTTCCTCCAGAAGCGCCGCCCCGGCGCGTACGCGCTCGGCATCGCGCCGACCGTCGTCGTCGCGCTCTCGGCCTGGTTGTTCCCCTTCTCCGGCACCCAGCCGATGTCCTTCGGCTCGGCCTCGCTGCCACTGATCTCCGCCGGACTGGTCTTCGCGCTCGTTCCCAAGGAGTGGAAGACGGTACGGATCACGGCGGCGGTGTACGGCCTCGCCGTGCTCCTCGTGTGGCTGATCAGCTCGCAGATCGGCTCGAACATCACCCGCCTGGCGATGCTGCTCGAGGGCGTCGTGCTGCTCGCCGCGCTCCCCTTCACCGTGCCGAAGTCACGCAAGTGGTACGTGACCGTCCTCGCCTTCGCCGGATTCGTCGGGTGGATCGGCTTCAAGTCGGTCGACGACATCGTCCATACGACACCGGCGGCGTCCTGGGCCCGCGAACTCGCTCCGCTGGTGAACCAGCTCCAGGTGGTCGGTGCCGAGAAGGGCCGCGTCGAGGTGGTCCCCGCCCGCTCCCACCGCGAGGCGTCCGCGCTCGCGCCGTACGTGAACCTCGCCCGCGGCTGGAACCGCCAGGCCGACATGGAGCGCAACCCGCTCTTCTACGACGACACCCTCAACTCCGCGAACTACCACGAGTGGCTTCAGCGCTGGGCCGTCCACTACGTGGTGCTGCCCAAGGGCGAACCGGACGGGGACGGCGGCGAACGCGAGCGGCGGCTGGTCCAGCGCGGCATGCCCTACCTCCGCCAGATCTGGGGCGACGCGAACTGGCAGCTCTTCTCGGTCACGGACCCCACGCCGCTGGCCGATCCGCCGGCCGTCGTCGACCGGGCGGAGCAGGGCGAACTGACCATCGAGGTGAAGAAGGCGGGCCGCGTCCTCATCCGCATTCCGTACTCCCCGTGGCTCGGGCTCGTCGACGCCAAGGGCAAGAGCGTGAAGCCGCCGCAGGAGACGCAGAAGTCCAAGCACCGTGCGGAGGGCAAGCCGAAGACGTACGACAACCTCAACGGCTGCCTCATGGAAACCCCGGAGAACGCTTCCGGGGACAAGTGGACGGAGCTCCTGGCCCCCGCCCCCGGCACCTACCGCCTGGCGGCCCCGTACCAACTCCCCCGGGGGACGCCGTGCCCCGAGGAACTGCGCTGACCCGCCCCACGGCCACCTTCCGCGTGGAGTGCTTCGGCTGCGGGCCGGTGGGGGCTGGTCGCGCAGTTCCCCGCGCCGCTTGAGAGCGTCGGCGCGCATCTTTCAGCCCGTGGGCGGGCACCGGGGGCGAGAACCCCCGGTGCCCGCCCCGCCCGCGGCTCACTTCACCGGAAACGCCACGTCACACACCGCGTCCTCCGGACCCGCCGCATCCCAGTCCGCGAAGTACACCTCCCGGCAGGGACCGTCGTACGACAGCCCCCGCTCCCCGATCCACGCCTCGACCGCCTCGAACGCGGCGATGATCTGCGGATGAGCCACCTGCGCCTTGGTGATCCGCGCGTACGCGAGCCGCCGCGCCGGCTCCACCCGCACCCCGATCCCCGACGCCCGCCCCCGCTTATCGGCCCACGCCCGCGCAGCCTCCTCGTCGGCGACCGGCACGCACGACTCGGCGGGCCCGTCACTCTCCATGCTGACCTCGGCGTAATAGACGACGAAGGGCGAGCCGGTCGTCCCGCCGCACTCCCGCGCCCCGTCCTCCAGCCGTGCCAGCGAGGCCGGAATCCAGACCGGCAGCTCATCCGCCAGCGTGTGCCGCTTCTCCGTCAGCACCACCCGCTCCGGCACATCCACCGTCTCGACCACGAACTTCCCGTACATGTCGGTACTCCTCCCTGACAGCCGTCCACGGAGGTACTCGGCGAGCGTCCGCTGCGAAGCGAACCGGGTCTCGGCATCCGCCCAGTACGTGGCGAGGAGCACCGCGCCCTGCGCCGCCCCGACCTCCACCACCTCGGCGATCCGCGCGAGCGGCATGTCGAGCTGCCGCAGCAGCGCGACCAGGCGGGCGCGCTCGACCTGGTCGGCGCGGTAGTAGCGGTATCCGCTGACCTCGTCGACGTGGGCCGGAGCGAGCAGTCCGAGCCGGTCGTACAGCCGAAGCGCCTTCGGCGAGAGCCGCGCGCGGGCGGCGAACGCGCCGATCGTGAGCAGTTCCTGTTGCACGAGCCCATCCTCCGTCACCGGGAGCCTTCGGCCCGGTGACAAAGGACGCTGCTCCCTGCCCCAGGGGCAAGGTCAACCAACGGCTCTCAAGAGCGGAACCCGGAGTTACGCGAGCGCCTTCTCCACCGCCGCCACGACCTCCGCCGACTCCGGCTCGGTCTGCGGCGAGAACCGCGCCACGACGTCTCCACCCGGCGCGATCAGGAACTTCTCGAAGTTCCAGCGGATGTCACCGCTGTGGCCCTCGCCGTCGGCGGTGTCCACAAGACGCTGGTACAGCTCGTGCCGGGCGTCCCCGTTGACGTCGACCTTCTCGGTCATCGGGAAGGTGACGCCGTAGGTCGCGGAGCAGAACTCGGCGATCTCCTCGGAGGTGCCGGGCTCCTGCCCCATGAACTGGTTGCAGGGCACACCGAGCACCGTGAAGCCCCGCCCCGCGTACTGCTCGTGCAGCCGCTCCAGCCCCGCGTACTGAGGTGTCAGCCCGCACTTGGAGGCCACGTTCACGATGAGCACGGTCTTGCCGCGGTATTGCCCGAGGTCCGCGGAGCCGCCCTGGAGGGAATCGATCTGGACGTCGAGCACGGAACTGCTTGAACTGTCAGTAGTCATAAACGGATGCTAACTCCGCTCGATGTCGCCCCGGCCGCCGCCCGTCGTCCGCCCCGCATCCGCTCAGCGTCCGCCCGGCCGGGTCCCCGTCCGCTCGGTAAGGTCGCGAACGTGACCACAGCGAACACGATCAAGGGCATCTACGAGGTACTCGACGACCGCTTCGTCACCGGCCGCTGCACGAACGGCGACGGCAGGCTGGAGGTCCTCCACGACGGCTCCCGCTGGGCCGAGGGGCCGCTGTACGTGCCCGCCTGGCGCCAGCTGATCTGGAGCGACATCCCCAACGACCGCATCCTGCGCTGGGACGAGCCCACCGGCACGGTCGGCGTCCTGCGCACCCCCGCGGGCAACAGCAACGGCAACACCCTGGACCGCGAGGGCCGCCTGATCAGCTGCGAGCAGGGCAACCGCCGGGTGACCCGGACGGAGCACGACGGATCGGTCACGGTCCTCGCCGACCGTTACGACGGCAAGCGGCTCAACAGCCCGAACGACGCGGTCGTACGGTCGGACGGTTCGGTCTGGTTCTCCGACCCGGACTTCGGGATCCTGAGCGACTACGAGGGCCACCGGGCCGAGTCGGAGATCGGCGCGTGCCACGTCTACCGCCTGGAACCGGGGACCGGCGAGGTACGGCTCGCCGCGGACGGCTTCGACGGGCCGAACGGCGTCGTCTTCTCGCCCGACGAACGGCAGCTGTACGTCTCCGACTCCCGCGCCGCCCGCATCCGCGTCTTCGACGTCCGCGACGACGGCACCCTCACGGGCGGGAGAACGTTCGCGGAAGCAAAGAGTGGCGTCCACTTCGACAACATCCGCTTCGACGACGAGGGCAGGCTGTGGGCGGCCGCCCTGGACGACGGGGTGCACTGCTACGACCCCGACGGCACCCTCATCGGCCGGCTCCTGGTCCCCGAGAGGGTCTCCAACATCACCTTCGGCGGCCCCAAGAACAACCGCCTCTTCATCACGGCGTCCACGTCCTTGTACTCGCTGATGATGTCGGTGACCGGCGCCCCTCGCATCCAGCGGCACCGGTGAATCGGCACACCGCTGCCCCGCGGCACTCGCTCCTTCCGTCCCCCGTCCTACTCCCGTTGGGCCTTCACGAGTACCTCCCCGGCGGGCGTACGGGAGTACAGCACCGACCGCCCGGCTCGCCCCCTCCGCACCAGCCGGGCGTCCAGCAGCACCTTCAGATGGCGTCCGACCGAGCCGAGACCCTGCCCGGTCAGGGCCACCAACTGCGTCGTGCTCATGGGGGAGTCGAGGAGGACGAGGACCCCGGCGCGGGCGGGTCCGAGCAGCGCGCCCAGACTCTCCGGCACGGCCTCGGGGCCGGTGTCGGCGAGTACGCCCGAGCAGGGGTAGACGACGGCGTACCGGTCCGGCTCCTCCCATGACACCCAGCCGTGCCGCTGCGGTGTGATCGGTACGAACACCAGCTCGGCGCCGGAGATCTCGCGTGGCGGGTACTCGTGGAGATTGACCTGCAGCCGGTTGTCGCCGAGCCAGCGCGTACCCGGCCGCAGCGCGTCGAGGGCCGCCGCCCAGCCGCCCTGGCTCAACTGCGCGGTCCGGGCGACGACATCGGCCTCCAGAACGCGCCGCCGCCGGTCCCAGTAGGGGCGTACGGCCTCGGTCCAGACGTGGGTGAGCAGGTCCGCGGCGCGCTCCGGGAGGTCGTCGCGGTGCAGGGCGGCGGGCAGCGGTCCGGCAAGGGAGACGCCGAGATGGGCCCGGGCGTCCGCGGCCGACGCCTCCCGCACCCGGGCGACCTCCTCCTCGAAGTCGGTCTCGCCGCGCGGCGTCGGCGTCAGGAAGTCGGCGATCCAGTCCCGCCCGAGTCCGGAGCGTATGAGCAGCGCGGTGACGGGGTCACCGGCCAGCCGCCTTTTGTACGCGGGCAGATGGACGTCGAGCCAGGCCCGCTCCCCAGGGTGCGCGGCCGTCCGCGCGTGCAGCAGCTTGACGGCGGCGAAGGTCTCGGCGAGCGGGGAGAGCACGAAACGGGTGCGGGCGAGGGTGTCGGCGTTGATCTGCCACCAGCCCATCCGCACCTCCCACCGCTTCTCCGTCGCGGTCCATTGCCCTGCGTGGTTTCGCTTCTCCGCGAAACAATACGACCACGCCGGGCGCCACCCGAGACTCCGTGCATGCGCAGCTACTCCGACCTCTTCCGCACCCGGGAGTTCACCCCTCTTTTCCTGTCCTCCGCGCTCAACTCGGCGGCTTCGACGATCGGCGGCCTGGCCGTCGGGACGCTGGTGTACAGGGCGACGGACTCGCCGCTGCTGTCGGCGGTGAGCATGTTCGGGCCGCAGCTCGCGCAGGTGGTCGGCGCGACCACCCTGCTGTCGGCGGCGGACCGGCTGGCGCCGCGCGCCACGATGACGGCCATCGCGCTGTCCTTCGCCGTCGGTACGGCGGTGATGGCGACGCCGGGACTCCCGGTCCTGGGGCTGTTCCTCCTGATCTTCGTCCTGGGTCTGGTCTCGTCCCTCGGCGGCGGTGTCCGCTGGGGTCTGCTGAACGAGATCCTGTCCAAGGACGGCTTTCTGCTGGGCCGTTCGGTCATGAACATGGTGGCCGGCCTCGCGCAGATCACGGGCTACGCGACGGGCGGCGTCCTGGTGGCGGTGCTCTCGCCGAGGATCACTCTGGCGAGCGCGGCGGCCCTGTATCTCGCGGCGGCGCTGGTCACCCGCCTCGGCATGACCCGGCGGGCGCCGAGGGCCACCGGCCGCCCCTCGATCGCGCAGACCTGGCGCACCAACGCGCTGCTGTGGTCCGCGCCCCGGCGCCGGACGACGTATCTGCTCCTGTGGATCCCGAACGGTCTGATCGTCGGCTGCGAGTCCCTGTACGTGTCGTACGCCCCGGACCGGGCGGGTCTGCTCTTCGCCTTCGCGGCGTTCGGCATGTTCGTCGGCGATGTGACGACGGGCCGGTTCATCCCGCCCGCGGTCCGCGGCCGCCTGGGCATTCCGTTCCTGCTGCTCCTGGCGACGCCGTATCTGCCGTTCGCGCTGGGGCCGGGGGTGGCGGTGGCGGCGGGCGCGGTCGCCCTCGCCTCGGTCGGCTTCGGGGCGAGTCTGATCCAGCAGGAACGCCTGATGGCCCTGACCCCGGACGAGCTGAGCGGGCACGCCCTGGGACTGCACTCCTCGGGCATGCTCACGATGCAGGGGGTGAGCGCGGCACTGGCGGGAACGGTCGCCCAACTCACCTCACCCGGAACGGCGATGACGGTGATGGCGATCACATCGGTCGCGGCGACACTGCTGATTTCGGGCCCCCGCCAACGCACGGAAGTATCCACACCACAACAGAAGCAACCAGAAGTGAACTCCCTCTGAACCCCAAAAGGTTGTGCGATGACAGCCACAACTCGCCCTCGGAGGACGTCGTCGAACGGGATGACCACACGCGCACAGACATACACACAGACATACGCGCGGACCTCATCGGCCCCCAGGGCCCCGTTGGGCCCATCGGGCCCCGTGGAGGAGAACCGACCATGTTCAGTCGCCGCATCACCGCTCTGCCGAGGGCGCTGGCGCTCGCCACCGCCGCCGTGGCCGTGACCGTCGCCGCCCCCGTGGCACACGCCGCGCCCGCCAGGAGCGCGACCGCGGTCGTCGTCGGCCAGAAGCTGTACTACAAGGCGGCCGCCGGTCAGACGAACCATCTGTCCATCTCCTGGGCGCTCGGCGCGACCGACCCGGATTCCCAGCTGAGCGACTTCATCTACACCTTCGACGACACCGTCAAGATCTCCCTCGGCGCGGGCTGCGTCCGCCCGGCCGGCGGCGACGACACCAAGGCGGTCTGCACGGTGACCGAGCCCAATACCTCGGCGTCCGACCTCGACTCCCTGATCGTCGACCTCGGAGACGGCAACGACACCGCGACGACCAGCAACACCAGCGGCGGGTACACGAGGATCTACGGCGGGCCGGGCAACGACACCCTGACCGGCCACGGCGTCGACGTCCTCTACGGCCAGGGCGGCAACGACCGTCTCTCCGGCGGCGGCGGGGTCTACGACGAGGGTGCGAACGGCGGCGCGGGCAACGACACCCTCGTCAACTGCAGCGCCGAGTGCCATGGCGGCGCGGGCAACGACAGCCTGTCGGGGACGAGCGGCGACAACTCCCTGTTCGGCGACGACGGCAACGACAAGCTGTACGGCAACGCGGGCCGCGACCTCCTCCAGGGCGGCCGCGGCAACGACACCCTGTACGGCGGCGCGGGCGACGACAAGCTGTACGGCAACAGCGGCAACGACGTCCTGCACGGAGGCGCCGGCAAGGACTTCCTGTCCGGCGGTCCCGGCCGCAACAAGACGTACCAGAACTGACCCGTTCGCGGGGTGGCCGGGCGGGCGTGAGGAACGCCGGCCCGACAGGCTCTCGGTCTCCCCCGGGGCCGAGAGCCGGAACGTCCCCCTGAGGTCAGGCCTTGCCCGTCCCGGACCCCTCGACGGCGCGCAGGGCCTCGATGACGCTGGCCACATGAGCGCGGGCGGCCGCCTCGGCGCGCTGCGGATCACGCGCGGCGATGGCCTCGACGAGGGCGAGGTGTTCGCCCAGGGAGACCTGGGGGCGCCCGGACTGCAGGGCCAGCCGGAACTGGTGGCGGACGATCTGCGCGTTCAGGCGGGTGAGGAGTTCGGCGGCGGTGTCCTGGCCGGAGATGTCCCTGACGAAGTCGTGCAGTTGGCGGTTGAGGTCGGAGTACTTCAGGGGCTCGGCGGCCTGGACGGCGGCGCGCAACTGCTCGCCGAGCGCGAGGAGGTGCGTGCTCTGTTCATCGGTGACCCGTTCGGCGGCCTTGGCCGCGCACAGCCCTTCGAGCACCATGCGGCACTCGTAGATCTCCACCGCCTCGCTCACGGACACGGTACGGACCCGGGCACCGCGGTTGCGGATCCGCTCCACAAGACCGTCGGCGGCGAGATCGACCAGCGCGGCCCGCACGCTGGCCCGCGTGACATCGAACTGCTCGGCCAACTCGGCCTCGACCAGGCGCTGTCCTGGCGCCATGTCACCGGCGAGGATGGCCCTGCGCAGCGCGACGAGGGCCTGCTCCTTGGCCGCGGCGCCGCTGCCTTTGGCACTGCCGGTAGCTGGGGACACGTACGTACTCCTTCGGTCTCGAACTCCTGGAGCGCCTCGGGCTTCCTTGAGCTCTCCGCTCTCCTTGGAGATGGTTACCGACCGTAGGATGGGTACACAAAATCGTCAACAATCTGGCCCCGGCAGTTGGGATCCGGGCCCGGTGGCTGCTGGCATTCTGGGGGTGTGGTCGTGGAGCGGATGCGGATCCGCCGGGGAGGGGAGCGTGCCATGGGCGGGGCGGAACGGGATCGGGTCGGTACGGGGCCGATGGGTCCCGAGCAGATGATCGCGGAGGCGCGGAAGGCGTTCTTCGTGATGTTCGGATTCCTCGCGCTGCTCTGGCTGGCGCAGCTCGCGAACTTCGCCGACCACTACGCACTCTCGCGGGACTACGGAGTGGTGTCCGGCGACATCGGCACGCTGCCCGACATCCTCACCGCACCCTTCCTGCACTGGAACTGGGCACACATCGAGAGCAACTCGGGACCGCTGTTCGTCTTCGGATTCCTGGCCGCCTACCGAGGTGTGGTCCGCTTCCTCGGGCTGAGCCTGCTCATCGTGGTGACCAGCGGTCTCACGGTCTGGTTCCTCGAGCAGGGCAACGTGGACACGGTCGGCGCCAGCGGCCTGATCTTCGGGTACTTCGGCTATGTCGTGGTACGCGGGCTCTTCGACCGGCACCTGATCGACACGCTGATCGGTGTCGTCATGGCGGCCTCCTTCGCCTACATGCTCACCGTGGCGGTGCCGGGGACGCCGGGGGTGAGCTGGCTGGGACACCTCGGCGGCCTGATCGGCGGCCTGGTCGGGGCCTGGCTCTTCCGGGACCGACGCCCCCGGCCCGCCAAGGACACCCACTCCGGCGGCGGCACCGGCCCGACCACCCGCGGCGCCCTTCAGCCCCGCGCCGACAACCCGCGCGCCGACCTCCACAAGGAACTCGGCGACCTGGGCCTGCTCTAGAACCCGCCCTTCGCCCTACTCCCGGCCCGCAGAGCCCCGCCCTCGCCTGTCTGCCCGCTGATCCACGAGACACCGCACACCGCTGCCTCGGACCCCCGCCGTATGCGTCCCGGCTCACACGGACAGGCCCGTATTGCGCGGTGGACAGTGGGTACGCGCCATCCGTGGGCCTCGGCGGCGCCGTCATCCACCCTGAAGGGCACAAATCCGGCAACCTTGTCATTTGGCCGTCGGGCACGTGATCGGGGGCTTCCGCGGCCTGTCCGCGAAAGAAGGACGACCCTGGAACGGGAGACGCATGACCCAGGCGGATGATCGCAGGGGACTGGCCGGCGTGGCCACGAGACAGGGGCTCGAGGCGGCGGTCGTGGAAGAGGCGCCGTTGCCGCAGGCGGCCCCCGCGCCACGGGTGATCCCGGTCAGGCCGGGCGCCCGCAAGGACCGGCTCGCCGCGTTGGACGGGCTGCGATTCCTGGCGGCGCTGTCGGTGGTCCTCTTCCACTTCGTCGGCCAGACCCCCGGGGCGATGGTCGTCGTCTGGGGTCGCCCGTACCGGAGCACCTTCCCGGAGGCGCACGGTTACTTCGCCTTCGGACGGCTCGGCGTCGACCTGTTCTTCCTGATCAGCGGTTTTGTCATCTGCATGAGCGCATGGGGGCGCACCCCACGTGACTTCTTCATCTCACGCGTCACCCGTCTGTACCCGATGTACTGGATCGCGATCATGGTGTCGGCGTGCGTCATCTACTTCGCCGACACCCCGTTCGGGCACCCCAACCCGCGGGTGCTGTTCGCGAACTTCACGATGTTGCAGACTCCGCTCGGTGTCGCCAACCTGGATCCGGTCTACTGGACGCTCTGGCCGGAACTCTGCTTCTACCTCACGTTCGCGGTCGTGGTGTGGAAGGGCCTCACCCACCAGCGGGTGGTGATCTTCTGCGGGTTGTGGACGGTCGCCGCGGTGCTGGCGCCCAGCGCTCACATCCCGCTGCTCACGCTGATCGTGAACCCGACGTCCGCCCCGTACTTCATCGCCGGCATGGCCTTCTACCTCATGCACCGCTACCGGCCGACGCCGCTGCTGTGGGGGATCGTCGCCATGTCGTGGCTGCTGGCGCTGCACTTCCTGCTGGCGCCCCACGGCGGCCGCGTCAACTGGGCCACCTGGTCGCCGTGGCGCGGCTGGCTGATCCTCGTGACCACGGGGTTCTTCCTGGTGATGGGCGCCATCGCGCTCGGCGGGACCCGCCGGATCCGCTGGCGCGGGCTGACCGTCGCGGGCGCGATGACCTTCCCGCTGTACCTGTTGCACGACACGATCGGAATGACCGTCGCCCACCACTACGGCCACCGGATCGACCCCTCGGCGCTGGTCGTGGCCACCGTGACCGCTTTGATCGTCCTGTCGTACCTCGTGCACCGCTTCGTCGAGCGCCCGATCGCGCTGGCCATGCGGCGCTCGCTGAACACCGCCGCGTTCGGCCCGCAGCCGCCGACGCCGCGCTCTTGACGGGTAGAGTCCATCTCTTCGCCGGGTTCCCCCTGGTGGAGTCCCCGCGGTAGGTCGTGCCATGGCCGTTTCTCCCGACCTCGATCCGTACGCACGGTGGCGGCACGCGCTCGCCGAGGTCGACCGGGTCTTCGCGGCACCTCCCGGTCTCGACAGCCCGGTGGACGGCTGCACCTACTGCACTGCGGAGTCGGAGCTGCGCATTCTCGGTGGCGATCCCGCCGACGTATCGGACGATCTCCTCGGACACTTCATGCGTGAGGTCGTCGGCCACTGGGACGCGGACCAGTAGGTCGTCCTGTGGCGTCGTCTCATGCCGCGTGCGCTGCGCTATTGGGGGCCGGAGGGCCCCGACATCGATCCGTCCGCGGAAATCGGCCATCTCGGCCGGGACGGGGCGAGGTTCGTCGACTGGCCGGCGCCCGAACGCCGTGGTGGAGGAGGCCTTCCGCGCGCTGTTGGTTATGGCTCTGGTCGACGGTCGGTCTCCCTCGGACATCTCCGACCTCTTGGCGGGAATCGCGCAGGCGACGGGTGAACTGGAGCCGTGGCTGGAGCACATGGCCGGGCTCTCCGGCTCCGAGGCGGACGCCGGGCTCGTCCGCCTCGGCCTCGACTGGGCGACCGAACTCCTCTGGGAGGAGTCCCGGTTCACGTGGTGGTACGACGGCGACCCTCAGGTGATCGCCGCCTGGCTGCCCACCCAGCGAGCCCGCATCGCCGCCTTCGCCACGCGGCATCCGCGCTGCAAGACAGCGGCGGACGCGTTGATCGCGCTCGACCGACTCGAAGCCGGTGACCACAGCCCGTGGCTGTACCCGTACGGCATGAAGGAGCTCCTCGGGCAGGCCCCATGAGCAGCCATGAGCAGCCATGAGCAGCCTGTGAGGGCCGTACGGGCGTCGGCTTCGTCCGCGCGCCACGAATGTGCTGGCCAGGCAGTCCCTTCGCACCGGAGGTGCTGTTTGGGTAAAGGGTTCGGCATCGACAGTTCAATGGTCTTGTCCTGTGCATGTCTCACTCGATGAGATGCACGGAGACCATTCCGTGCAACTCAGGACCACCCAGGGGGACTCATGCGCATATCCCGTACCGGGCGCGGTGTCGCGGCTTCCACGGCCGCCACCGCCGCCCTCGCCGTCGCCGCGCTGGCGACCGCTCCGCTGGCCGGCGTCACCGCCGCCGCACCCGCCGCCGTACCGCACACCAAGGCCGTCCCGGCCATCGCCGGGCACACCCTGGTCCGCGACGTGGCGAGCCCGCTCTCCAGTGAGCAGTGCCAGGCCAAGTGGCACATCGCCTGTTACAACCCGCTCCAGTACCGCACCGCGTACGACCTCAACGCGCTGTACCGGAAGGGCATCACGGGCAAGGGGCGCACCATCGTCATCGTCGACTCGTTCGGCTCCCCGACGATCCAGCACGACCTCGACGTCTACAGCAAGCAGTTCGGTCTGCGCAGCACCAAGGTCAACGTGGTCAAGTGGGGCAAGGTCCCCGTGTTCGACCCCAAGAACTCGGACATGACCGGCTGGGCCGGCGAGACCACCCTCGACGTCGAGATGGCCCACGCCGTGGCGCCCGACGCCAAGATAGTCCTGGTGGAGACGGCGGTCGCCGAGACCGAGGGCGTCACCGGTCTGCCGGAGATGATGGACGCCGAGAAGCACATGATCGACCACGGCGTCGGCGACGTCATCAGCCAGAGCTTCGGCGCCACCGAGGACACCTTCCCCGGTTTCGACAAGGGCGACTTCTCCAGCATCAAGAAGCTGCGCTACGCCTTCCAGGACGCGAACCGCAAGCACGTGACCGTCCTCGCCTCCTCCGGCGACGGCGGCGCCACCGACCTGAAGGCGGACGGCAAGACCTACTACAACAAGCGCGTCAACTCCTGGCCCTCGTCGGACCCGTTGGTCACCTCCATCGGCGGCACCCAGCTCCACCTGGACGACAAGGGCCGGCGCGTCAAGCCCGACAGCGTCTACAACGACTACGGCTCGGGCGGCGGCGGCCAGTCCCACGTCTTCTCCCGCCCGGCCTTCCAGAGCGGTGTGAAGAACGTCGTCGGCGCCCGCCGCGGCACCCCGGACGTGTCGCTGGCCGCCGCGGTCAACGGCGGTGCCTGGATCTATTCCAGCTACGACCCGACCGCCATCGGCTGGGACGTCACCGGCGGCACCAGTGAGGCCAGCCCGCTCTTCTCGGGCATCATCGCCCTCGCCGACCAGGCGGCCGGCCACCGGGTGGGCAACATCAACGAGGCGCTGTACGCCCTCTCCAAGCGCTCCGCCCACCACGACAAGAGCACCGGCATCGTCGACGTGAACGACGGCACGAACAACACCTACGAAGGCGTCACCGGCTACAAGGCCGTCAACGGCTACGACATGGCCACCGGCGTCGGCACCGTCGACGCCCTCCGCTTCGTGCCCGCCCTCGCCCGGGCGAGCCACCGCGGCTGACGCCATACCGCTGCACCGGGGTTTCGTCCCCTGAGAGTTGCCCCTGAGATTCACCCCTGAGACGGCCCGGGTTCCACACCCGGGCCGTCCGTCTGTTTATCTGTAGAAATCAAGTCGGTGGATTCAGGCTGAGATTATCGAAATACTCGAAATTGGCGCAGGCTGATTCATGTCCGCTTGCGCCTGTCCTCCTTCGATATGCTGCCGACTTCTTCAATTAGCGTGTCGGACAAAGCGGCCACGGTCGCCCTTGTTGCGGTGCGGGTCCCAAGGATTGTCCACAAGGATGTCACGCGCCGGTCGGCGGACAGTATTAGCCTTAGTCGAATACTGGCGCAGTTCGGTCGAGAGGATACGGACCATGCACGATTATTCTCGTCGCGGCCTGCTCAAAGCGACGGCGGCCGCCGGTGCCGGCGCGGTGGTTCTCCCGGGCATCGCGGCCGCAGAAGCCCCGGGCGCGAGCGCCGAGACCGAAGGGGCCGGAAACGCGAAATGCAAGCCGGCGAAGCTGACCGGCCGCATCGTCCGTCCCGACGATCCCGGGTACGCGGATGCGAGCCTCGGCTGGGACGAGCTCTTCTCTCACTATCCGCTGGTCATCGTCTATGCCCAGGAGACCCAGGACGTGGTCAACGCCCTCACGTGGGCGCGGCAGAACAACGTCGCGCTGCGGGTGCGGAGCGGCGGCCACAGCCTTGAGGGCTGGTCGAACGTGGACAACGGCATCGTGATCGACGTCAGCGAGTTGAAGTCGGTCGACATCGACACCGACTCTCGTACCGCGGTCCTCGGTGCCGGGCTCAACCAGTTGGAAGCGGTGACCGCACTCGCGAAGAAGGACCTCGCGGTGACGACCGGAACGGAGGGCCGCGTAGGCCTGTCCGGTGCGACGCTCGGCGGCGGCTTCGGCTTCCTCGTCCGCTACCTCGGCATGGCCTGCGACAGTCTGACGGGGGCTGAGGTCGTCGTGCCGTCGGGTGCCGACTGCGCCAAGGTGATCAGGGCGGATCTGAAGAACCACTCGGACCTGCTCTGGGCGCTCCGCGGAGCGGGAAACGGCAACTTCGGCATCGTCACCTCACTCACCTATAAGGCGTCTCCACTGAAGAGCGTCGCCTATCTGCAGGCGACATGGGAAGGCATCGGGGACCTCCACGGGGTCTTCGACGCATGGCAGCGTACGGCGCTGTTCGCGGACAAGCGCCTCGGAACCCAGCTCGAGATCCACAAAAACCAGATCCTGTTGTTCGGGGTTCTCGCGGAAGGGTCGGCGGAAGAGGTAAGGGCGCAGCTGGCTCCGATCCTGTCGGTCGGCAATCCCAGTGTCTCGGTACAGGTCGGTAACTGGGGCGACGTATACGCGGGATTCCAGGTTCCGACCAGCGCCGAGCCCGGAAACTGGAAGTTCTTCTCGCAGTTCTCCAGCAAGCCGTTCCCGAAGAAGGCGATCAGTGTAGTCGCCTCATTCATGCGAGACGCCCCCACGGACGACAGTAACTTCTTCACCCAGGCCTTCGGCGGGGCGGTGAAGAAGGAGCCCCGCGGCGGCTCGTCGTTCCCGCACCGGGACACGCTGTTCTATTCCGAGCCCGGCGCCGGCTGGGGGCCTCGTACAGGACAACCAGGCGTCTGCGACCCACTCACCCCGCAGGCCCAGGCCTGGATCGCCGAGTTCAGCCAGGCACTGCGGTCCTACGTGAACGGCGCGTACGTCAACGTGCCGAACATCGGAATGCAGGACTGGGAGACCGCCTACTGGGGATCCAACTTCGACCGGCTGCGCAAGATCAAGGCGAAGTACGACCCTCGCAACGTCTTCCGGTACGAGCAGAGCATCCCGCCCGCGTCCTGCTGACCGAAGCAACGGAAACGGCCGGCCCCGGAGGAAACCCCTCCCGAGCCGGCCCTTCTCGCTGTCGACGGACGCGGTGCTCGTGCCCGAGGCCGACCGGTTCGCGCCGGTCGCGCGAGTCGGGTTCCAGCGCCTGGGGACTGTCCTGGCAGGCGTCCCGAATCCTCAGACCGGGACGCCTGTCGCACCGGCCCGTCGAGCGCGCCGAGGATCAGGGCTTCGAGTCGCTGTGCGACCTGGTCCAGGGGCTCCATGCTGCGCTTGGCGCGGCACATGGCGATGGCGCCCTCGACAGATGCCACGATGAGGGTCGCGAGCCCGGGAGCCTGGCCGGGGGCGGCGCCGTGCTCGCGCGGCGCCTCGGCGAGCAACTGCTCCCAGCGGTCGAACGCCTCGGTGGCGGCGACGAGGGCAGTCGGGGTCTGCACTGCGGGTATGAGTGCGGGCCTGCTTTCCGCCGTTGCGGGGCTCCCCGGGCCGGGGACGGACGGAGTCGGCGCGCCACAGCTCCAAAATGCCGACGGAGTGTTGTCGTGCCAGGCTGAGAGGGATCACGCCGCTCCGGGAGCTCGGCTGACCGGATGGCCCTGCCACCCAAGGAGGCCGACATGGCCGGTGACGCCGTCCGATCCGGAACGGCCCATGCCAACCCGCGCCCGTGGCATGCGCCCACGTCGAACACCACCGTCTTCGCAGCGGCACTGATGATCTTCGGTGGTGCGATGGCGATCTTCGAAGGAATCGCGGCCATCTCCAAGGACAGCCTGTTCATCGCGACGCGTCACTACGCGTTCGAGTTCAGTCTGGCGGGCTGGGGCTGGGTGCACCTCATTCTGGGCATCGTCATCGTCCTAGCGGGGTGCGCCGTGCTCAGCGGAGCGCTGTGGGCGCGCTTCTTCGGTGTATCCGTGGCAGGGCTCGGCGCGATCGCCAACTTCCTGTGGGTGCCGTATTACCCCCTGTGGGCCCTGACGTTGGTCGCCGTCAACGTCTTCGTCGTCTGGGCTCTGTGCACGGGTATGCACAGAGAGGCCGACGACGGACGGAAGGCCTGAGCAGGTCCACGGCGGTGGCACGCTGCACAGCTTGCGCCGGCCAGGTCTCGGACCACTCGGCGATCGTCGGCAGACCGGAGACATCGACGGCGTCACCGCACCGCGTGTCATCCGGATGCCGCAACGGAAACCGCATCACCCGTCCGGCCGACCCGACGTGCCGTCGCCTGCCGCGCCGGGAAGCCTAGGATCCGCCACTAGAGAAAGGGACGTCGCCTACCCCTGTCCGGCACTGGCGGGTCCATCTCATGACTGGAGGAGACGGGGATGCTGCACCGCGCCGGCAGGACCTCCTGGAAGCGCTTTGCCGGCATTCTCGTCCCGAGTGCCATGGCCGCCGCAGCGCTCGGTATCGGCATGGCGCAAGGAGCACTGGCCGCGTCGTTCCTCATCTCCGGTCAGAAGTTCCAGGTGGCCCTGGACACCCTGGACGTCCGTGGTCTGAGCATCTACGGCATGGTGGACGTGAGCAGGAAGGGCGCACTCGTGCCGGTCGTGGTCACCGGGGCCAGCCGTGCGGAGATCAGCGGGCTGTGCCAGTCCGTGGTGGTCCCGATCCCGGTCCTGGGCCCGTACACGCTGAGGGTCACCGGCGGCGAACGCAGGCGGGTCGAGGCGAAGAACTTGTTCCTCGACGCGACATCCCTGTCGAGCAGCCAGGCGAATTTCGACGACCTCGACATCGGTGTGGCGGCGGGAGCGGTCAGCAAGGGCCCGATCAGCCGGCAGGACAGGAAGTCCCGGTTCTTCGATCCCAACGGCTTTGCTCAGCAGGCGGATTCCGCCTTCCTGAGGGACGTGCACTTCACCACGGTCGCAGTCTCGGCCGCCACGTTCAACGTTCCGGACCTCGATGTGCGGCTCAGGCAAGGCCACCACGAGTGCTTCTGACCCATCGGCACGAAACACGCACCCTTCGCGCCCGCTCGTCGCACACTCCCGCCCGCCGAACATCATGGAAAGCCCACGTGTTCTTCGAACGATTCGGCAGACGCCGGAACTTGCGCGTCGCCGCCACCGACGCCCGACGAGGATTCAGGACCTGGCGGGACGCACGTCCCTTCTGGGCAGGACTGTTCACCTTCGCAGCGGGCTTGCCCATCCTCTACTTTCCGTACGCGCACCTGAACTTCGGCGCCATCCCACTGGCACTGTCGACCTCGGCCGGCGCGGGGTCGCTGATCATCGGGGTTCTGCTCGTGACCCTGGCCATCTCCCTCTGGTTCCACCAGCAGGTGCGCGTATTCGCAGGGATCACGGTCATTCTGCTTGCCCTCATCTCGTTTCCCGTCGCCAATTTCGGGGGCCTCCTCATCGGGTTGGTTTCCGGCCTGATCGGCGGATCCCTGGCCTGTGCCTGGATTCCTCCGACGGGCGCCGCCGATTCGCAGCCCGCAGCGAACCGTGCGTCAACCCCCAGCCCCGCGGGTGAGGACCACGGTGGCAAGTGACGCCCTGACCGGCTGTGCGGCAAGCGGGCCGGAGTCCGATCCCTGTCCTCTGAGCAGTGCGGTGAAGAGCCGCTCGGCCGGCCAACTGCTGCGGCCCCTCGCCTGCGCGCTGGCGGTGGCCGCCCTGTCCCTGGTCCTACAGCTCGCCACACCAGCGGCCTCGAAGGCGTTGCTCGCCCCTGGCGGCATCCGCACGTCCAAGGCACCAGCGGGTGCCGGCACGCCGGTCGCCCGACTGCCGGACCGTCCGGCGAACGTCCCCTGGGTGCTACGCGCGGACAGACTCGTGCTCCACGGCAGTGCCTTCCGCGGCGTGGTCACCGTCCGGGCTGCGTCCGGGGCCCAGCGGGTGTTGAAGTTCACCGCACGGTCGCTGGACTTCGGCGACCTCGACCTGACGGCGGGCCGCGGCCGCGCGGCGATGCGTCTGCGGGCCAAGCCCGCGACCACGTCCACGGTCCAGGGCAAGGACGTGACTCTGTACACCCAGAAACTCTCCGGCACGCTCGTCGGACTGGGCGGCGAGCCGCTCCCGGCGGACCGCAGCGTCACCGTCACGCCCGACGCGCTGCCCCCGTGGCTCTCCCACCCCGCCGTTCCCACCCGCACAATCACCTTCGAGAACGTGACCGTTTCACAGGTCGCCCAGCTCAGCGGCGACATGTCCATCGCCGGGCCGACCCTCAGCGTCGCGGCCGGGTGACCTGCGGCAGGGCGGAAAGGACCCAGAACGCGTGATCCGCCCTCCCCACGCGGGGCACGGACTCATTTTGTAGTGGCTGTGGGTGTCGTCGTGTCATGCGGTAGTGACAGGGAGATGGAGTCGCCGCAGGCGTCGATCTGGGCCGCCGCATGATGTGTGTCCATGACGGGGACGTTCGTGCGCTCACGGTCGGGGTTGTGTGGCGCCGAGACCAGCGCTTCGCCCTCCTTGACGCAATAGTCGCCGGCGCCTTTCGCACCGCGGGGGGTGTATTGAAGGCCGACCGTCACTTTTGCCCCCTTGTGCAGGGTGACCGGCTTGGGGTGTCCGTGGCCGACGCCCTCAAGGCTGTTCGCCTTCCCGTTGTGGACGCTGAAACCCGGGTATCCGGCGAACACGCAGGTCTTGGGCCCATTGTTGGCAGCGGTCAAAAGTGCGTTGCGCCGACTACTGCTTTTCGTGGGGAGCAGGACCAGCGTCCACGTCAAAGAACCGGTTCGGCACTCGGCCGGTTTCGGAGCCTCGGAGGAAGTGGCGGACGGAACGGACGGACTTGCCACGCCACTTGCGGGAGTGGTGGTCCTGCCCTCTCCGGCTTTGTGGCCACAGGCCGTCACAGTCAAGCCCACCATGAGCACTCCCAATCCGGCGGTGAGACGTGTGGTCGCTCGCATCGTTCCCCCCTGAATGCATGGTCTATCCGTTTGACGAACGGTTGGGCGCCGCGGTCACAGTCAGCGGCCGGAAAATTCTGTGTATCAGTACGCGCGGGCCGCCTCGCCCGACAGTGCCTACCTGGTCGGCGCACGCAACCGGTGCCGCGCGAGGCGGCCGTTGGGTCCTGCGGAACTGCCGTGAGTGTCAAGTGCCCGGGTAGACCAGCGTGTTCTCGGTACCGAGGGAGGTGTACGCAGTATCGGCGTACAGGGTGGTCTCGCCGTCGGACCAACGAACGATCAGGTCGTCGTTGAAGGAATTGGGCGTGTAGTTGCCTGCCGTCATGACCAGGTCGTGCTTCCACAGGTCGTTGGGGTCGCGCATGCGGGACTCGGCGCCGAGGCCCGCGGTCGAGGTGGCCACGTAGGTGTCGAGCTCGCCGTCCACCCAGCGTACGAGGACGTCCCAGTTGGCCTTGCCGCTGAAGTTCCCACTGGTCAGCAAGGTGGCGTTCTTCCAGATGTCGTTCGGAGCCATAAGGCGGTTCTCGGTCCCGAAGGTGCCGGCACCGACATAGGTGTAGAGGGTCAGTTCGCCGTCGACCCAGCGCACCATCAGGTCCGTGGCGTACTTGCCGTTGTGGAACTGTCCGGCCGAGATCTGAATTGCGTTCTTCCAGATGGAGCCGGAGGGTGCCATCTGGACTTCTCCGGTCATGCCCGAAGCGCTGACGTCCGGATAGAGGGTGACTCACCGTCGGACCAGCGCACCATGAGGTCGGAAAGATCGGAGCCGGTGAAGTCTCCGCCTGTGATGGTTTCCGCGTGTGTCCAGGTGGAGTTGGGCGCCTGAAGCCGTTTCTCCGGGAGGAACCCGCCCTTGCCGTCACCGGGGTACAGGGTGACTTCGCCGTCGGACCAGACCACGATCATGTCGCTGCGGCGGGTCCCCGTGTAGTCGCCCGAGGCCAGCAGCTTCGCGTGCTGCCACAGCGCCGCTCCTCCAGGGAGCTTCGCCTGGATGCCTTGGTACGGGGGCAGGTTGGACGGAGGCTCCCGGTTGGCTACGGCGTCGGCCAGGAGGTTGGCGGCGTCGGAACCGAACGCCGGGGCATAGCTGATGTAGTCGACGTCCGCGTCGTTGCCGCCGCCGTTGTAGCCACCGAGGTTGCCGATGACATGGCCGGAACGTGCGTCGTCCTGGTAGTCGGTGATCCACGGGCTGCCGGAAACGCCACCGTAGTAGCCGCCACAGGTCATCGACATCTGACGGAACCCCGGCAGTTGCGCCGTCGGTACGGTGCACTTGATGGCCTGTCCGGCGCCGTTGTGGTCCTTGCCCGGATAGCCCACGACCGTGATGTCTTTGTGGTTGTAGCCGGTCGGCTGGGTGAAGGTCAGCCCTCCGTCCACGGCGTCCTGGAGCTGCCGGCCGCGCTGATTCGCCGAGACGCGCGCGAACGCGGTGTCCAGATCGGACCAGGGCTTCTTGGTCGACGAATGGCCCTTGTCGGGTATGTAGCGGGGGTCGATGAAGATGTGCTGGATGTGGAAGATGCCGTAGGGCTGCTGGTCGGGTCCCGCGCCCTTGATGAATTTCGGTACGAAGATGTAGTTGTTGCTGTAGCCAAGTCCGCAGTGTGCTGCGGTGAGGATCACGTTCCTGGCCGGGGTATCGATCACGCTGCCGGTGCACGACCAGTTCGTACCGGTTGTGCTGCTGGAGCCGAAGAACGTTCCTACGAGGCGGGTTCCACCGAACAGGGTGCCGTTCTGGGAGGCGTTCCCCGCCGCTGACGTTGCATGTTTGTGGGCGGACGGTGCTGACCGTAGGGCGTCCAGCGGCTGGGCGTCGGCCATGCGCTGTGCGGTCCAGTACTTGGCGGCCTCTTGAGCCTCCTGGCCCGCAGCAGCACCCGGAGACGGGGACGAGGTCGCCGACGGGGACGGGGTCGCCGACGGGGATGAGACTGCGGGCGGGGATGAGCCCGCGGGCGGAGAGACGACCGCAGAGGGGCTCCGCGTAGGCGCGGACGCTGACGCGGCTGACCGAGGCTTGTTCGTGGTGGTCGGCGTGGCAGGGTCCGCGACGGAGGACGGACGCGGTGACGGTGACACAGCCCATGTGGTCGGGGCCGCAGCGCCGAGCACGACCGCGCACAGCGCGGCGACGGCTGGCAGGTGTCTTCGGTACGACAACGTTCCACTCCTGTGGGTTTCACGGAATCTGAGCACGAAGAATCGACCTTCCGCCGACTCGCAGGGTGCAGAATTGACTTACTGTCCCGAGTAGTTCCGCGGAAAGCCGGCGGTAACGCGATGGATAAGGTGGTCAGTGCACGCAACGGCACGCAGCAGCACTACGGCCGCCATTCCCTTGATGTCACGAGGTGGTGCTGGTGGCGGCTCGGCCGCGCCGCCGCCCTGGGAATTTCGCTTCTCGTTTATCGCACTCGCCGAAACTGGCCACCGCGGCGCGGAATTGGGCCTTGTTTCGCGGGGTCTTCAGCGGTCTCGCTGGTGAGCAGCACCCAGGAACATGGGTAGGCGCGATCAGACTTGGCAGTGGTGTCCCAGCTGGGCCGGACGTTGCACGGCTTCGCACGGCAAAGCCCGGTTCGATGAGACGGGCGCCGCGCCGACAGCTGCCAGTGCACGGTGGTCATGGCGGTACGCCGGCGAATTCGGCGAAAAGAGCATGGAGATTCCCCCTGAATCATGCCCGCCGCCTGGTCGGATGGCAGCAGGCCACGCGATGCTCGCATGAGTTCTCGAATCAAGACCAGGGAATTGAGCATAACTTGAGGGCTGGAGGCTGTGTCCTGAGACGTGGAAACGCGAGACCCCTCACCCGCAGCGGCGCGACCCGAGCATCAGCCCTGCTGCGTCCCAAGCGGTGACGGCCGTCACCACGCCCTTCGTCGAGCCTCGGCGGAACAGGGGCGACGAGGGCCGCTCGGGCAGTGCTCTTGGTTGACATCCCTGCCACGCCTCCACCATGCTTGTATTAATTCATTAACACAAGCGTACTGAGCGCGGCGTGGGCGGCATGCTGTGGTCATGGAAGGTGATGTGATCGAGTACCGGATCGACCGTGGCAGCGGCGTACCGGCCTACGTGCAGATCGTGGAGCAGACCGAACGGGCGCTTCGGATGGGCACGTTGAGGGTCGGGGACAAGCTGCCCACGGCCAGGGAGGTGGTGGCGGCGACCGCCATCAACCCCAACACCGTGCTGCGGGCCTACCGCGACATGGAGCAGGCCGGTCTGGTCGAACTGCGCCGCGGGCTGGGGACCTTCGTGACCCGGTCGCTCGCGCGGCCCGGCGCGGAGGACGACTCGCCCCTGCGCGCGGACCTCACCGCCTGGACGGCACGTGCACGGGCGGCAGGGCTCGAACGGGCCGACATCCTCGCCCTGGTCACCGCCACCCTGGACGCCTGCGACAACGAGCAGGACAGACATCAACACCCCGGGCGACCGGGAGCGGAAGAGGAGGACGCATGACCGGGCCTGACGCGCCCGCCGCGCTGCGCGCCACGGGACTCGGATTCCGGTACCGGGCGCGGGGCGGCTGGCCCCTGAGGGACTGCGAATTCACCGTGCCCGGGGGCCGTGTCGCCGCCCTTGTCGGACGCAACGGCGCCGGCAAGAGCACCCTGCTGCACCTGGCCGGCGGCCTGCTGCGGCCCCGCACCGGGGAGATACAGGTACTGGACGCCGCCCCGGGGACTCCCGAGGCCCGCGCCCGAGTCGCTCTGCTCACCCAGGACAAGCCGCTCTACCCCCGCTTCACCGTGGCGGACACCCTGCGGATGGGGCGGAAGCTGAACTTCTCGTGGGACCAGGCTGCCGCCGAGCGGACCGTCCGCGAGGGCGGCATCGCACTCGCGGCCCGTGTCGGCGAGCTGTCCCCCGGGCAGCGCACCCGCGTCGCGCTCGCCCTGGCGCTCGGCAAACGGCCCGAACTGCTGCTGCTCGACGAGCCGATGGCCGACCTCGACCCCGTGGCGCGCGCTGAGATCATGGCGGCGCTGATGGCCGAGGCCGCCGAGCGCGGCACGAGCATTGTGCTGTCCTCGCACGTCCTGCCCGAACTGGAGCAGACCTGCGACTGGGTACTGGTGCTGCGGGACGGGCGTATCGAGCTGAGCGAGGACGCCGAGGCACTGCGCGAGAACCACGCCGTACTGACCGGGCACGCCGACCAGGCCGACACCCTGGCCGCACGGCACACCGTCGTGCACCGCCGGGCCGGTGGCCGACAGCTGACCGCCCTGGTACGGCAGCAAGGGCCACTGCGCGGCGACTGGCACGTCGAGCGGCCCAGGCTGGAGGACATCCTGATCGGCTACCTCCATGCCGACGACACGGTGCGCCCGACCGACGCCGAGCTGACGGAGGCCGCGGCGTGAAGGACTCCCTCCGGAACGGTTCCCTCCGGAACGGTTCCCTCCGGAACGGTTCCCTCTGGAACGGTTCCCTCTGGCTCGCGTGGCGTCAGCAGCGAGTGCTGGTCGGCGCCGGCGCGGCCCTTCTGGCCGCCGCCGCGGCGATCGCCGTGTACTCCCGCTCGGGCATGCTGGACGCCCTGCACAGCGGGCTGTTCGACCACTGCGGCACCGGGCCGCTGTACTGCACGCGCCCCGACACCGGCCTGCCCGTGCTGCTGGACACCGACCCGCTGAAGTACCTGGGGATGTCGAACATCGCCCTGCCCGTCCTGATCGGCGTCTTCTGGGGCGCCCCACTGCTGGGCCGGGACCGGGAACTGGGCACGCACCGCATGGTCCTTGCCCAGGGCATAAGCCGCGGCCAGTGGTTCGCCTCCCGGATCGCCCTCGCCGCGGCGACCACGGTGGCCGTCTCCGGCCTGCTCGCGGGAGTGCTCGCATGGTGGTGGCGACCCGCCGCCGACCGCAGCTACGGCCTGTTCTGGTACGACAACACGGCCCTGAGCGGCTCGGGCCCGCGCGTCGTGGCCGCCGCTCTCTTCGGCCTGGCGGCCGGCACGCTGCTGGGTCTGCTGGCCCGTCGGGTCCTGGCCGCGATGGGCCTGACCCTCCTGGTGACCGGGGCGACGACCCTGCTGCTGGAGTGGTCGCACAGGACGCGCCTGCTGGTCTCGCCGCATACGTACGTAAGCGCCGGCAGCGTTCCCAAGCCGCCGATGGGCGAGAAGTGGTCGACCGGCCACTACGGCCTGATCACCGCCTCCGGCCGCCACGACGACGTATTGAACTGCCCCTTCCCCTCGGGCGCCGAGCTCAGGGAGTGCATGGCGCAGCACGGGTACGTCGCCCGTTTCTACGAAGCCAACCCGGTCGGCGACTACTGGACCTTCCAGTGGACCGACACCGCCGTCCTCGGCGGCCTCGCCCTCCTGCTCACGGCCGTCACCGTGCTGCTTCTGCGCCGTCGCATCTGACTGCGCCGCAGCATCGCGTCTGCCGTTCCCACATCAGGGGTGCCCCTCGATCCGGGCCCCTCCTCAACGATTCCCTCAGTACGGAGGTCACTTCACCATGCCCGCCGACGCCACGTCACCGAAGAAACTGCGCAACAGCCGTGCCGCCGCCACCCACAGGACCGGCTACGCCCTGCGCTTCATCGACCACCTCGATACCGGCAACCTCTACGGCACCGACATCTCGCCCGACAATCTGATGGCTGCCAAGAAGTGAGGTGCCCCCGGAATGTGGACACTCAGACGCGCCTGGCCGCAATAGACGGGCTCCGCCTGGCAGCAGCGGTGATGGTGGCTGCGTATCACTTTCTGGGGACGCCCACCCCGCACTTCTGGGGAAAGACCGAGCTCAGAGACTTCGCCCCGTTACTGCATGAGGTCAGCCGCTACGGCTGGCTCGGCGTCGAGTTCTTCTTCATCATCAGCGGATTCGTCATCTGCATGAGCTGCTGGGGACGGACTCCCGCACAGTTCACCGTCTCCCGCATATCACGGCTCTTCCCGGCCTACTGGTGCGCGGTGCTCCTGGTCGTCGTGCTTGTCCTGGTCGCACGGATGGGCCATTGGCCTGCCGCCACACACGTCGACACTCGTACAGTTCTGGGAAACCTGACGATGGTTCCGGGGCCACTGGGGGTCAAACTGGTCAGCGGAGTCAGCTGGACACTCTGGGTGGAGGCTCGCTTCTACCTCCTGATGGCCGTGCTGCTCATCTCCGGTCTGTCCTATCGGCGGATGGTGGCCTTCTGCGGAGTCTGGCTCCTGGCCGGTGTCATCACCCTTGAACTTCACTCGCCACTGCTCAACGAATTCGTGCTGACCCGGTACATCGGCCTCTTCGTCGCCGGGATCGTGCTCTACCTCATGCGCAGGTTCGGACGGAACCTCCTGCTGTGGCTTCTGCTGGGTTTCGCCTGGTGCTACGAACTCACCGTGCTCGAATTCCGGGTCGCCGACCATGCCACCACGTCCCCCGGCGAGGGCCGGCCCTCCTGGGCCGTGTGCGCGGCCATGGTCACACTCTGTCTCGGGCTGCTGGCACTGGCCGGCGTCGGACCGTTGGCGGGACTGCAATGGCGTTGGCTGGTCACCGCCGGGGGGCTCACCTACCCCTTCTACCTCGTCCACCAAAGCATCGGAATTCCCTTGGCCAAGGGCTTGATCAAGGCAGTTCCAGGGCTGGGGCCGTTGCCTTCGATGGCGGTGTCCGTCATCTGCATGCTGGGTCTGGCCGCGCTGGTCCACACGTGGGTGGAGCGTCGGCTCGGACGCCTCCTGAGGCAACGCCTGACAGTTGACCTGCACCTGCGAGACCTCGCCGAAGCCGGGGTTCATCCGCACGCGGTAGCGGGTTCGAGTGGTCCCACGGTTGCCGCGCCGAGAGCAACCTGGGCGCCGTGAAGGTCGTCAATAACCAATTGCAGCAACAACTCGATCCAGGGAAAGGTCTCGCATGCCCCTGAACGTGCGAATACGACGGTCTCGAATACTCATCGCCGTCGCATCAGCCGTGGCCGCCGCCCTGGCCGTCGCGCTGATTCTGGCCCTGACGGTCACGACCTACGATCACACCTCGCCACGAGCCGCCCGCGGCAAGGCATCGGGATCGGTGGCCGGGAACGTCGACTGCCGCAAGGCGAAGTGCGTGGCTCTCACCTTCGACGGCGGTCCCAGCCTGACGACCCCCAAGCTGCTGGACATCCTGAAGCAGGAGGATCTGCACGCGACGTTCTTCGTGCAGGGCAAGGGCCACATCGAGAAGTATCCCGAGATCCTGCGCCGCATCTCGCATGAGGGGCACGAAATCGGCAATCACACGTGGTATCACGAGGTTTTGACGGATATCGACGTGGACGACGCCCGTCAGGAGCTGACCCGGACACAGAGCGCCATCGAGAAGATCACTGGCACCAGGCCCATCCTGATGCGTCCGCCGGAGGGCCGCACCAACCGCGAGGTGGCCAAGATCTGCCGGGACTTGGGACTGGCGCAGGTGCTGTGGAGTGTCACGGCCAAGGACTACGAGACGACCGACTCGGCCCTGATCACCAAACGGGTGCTCGACCAGACCCACCGCGACGGCATCATCCTGCTGCACGACCTGCACAAAGGGACCGTGCCCGCCGTCCCGGGAATCATCAAGGCGCTCAAGCAGCGCGGCTACACCATCGTCACGGTGTCGCAGCTGCTCGCCCCTGCCAAGCCCCAGCCGGGGATGGTCTACCGGCCTTGAACAACCCCTTCCCCGTGTTAAGTTGCGCTCCTTGATCGTGAAGGTTATGCGGGGGCCTTTCATGAAGCTGGCGAGATTCTCGCCGCCGACCGCCGCAGCGCTGCTCCTGGGACTGACGACCGTCATCGGTCCCGGCGTGGTCGACTCGTACGTGGCGTCGGACGTACCGTTGCCGATCGCGCACTTCGCGCACATGGTCGTGGACGCTCCGCACGGACACCTGTTCATCAGCGGCGGCGCCGGCACCGACGGAGGCCGAAGCCCTCGGGACCGTCCAGCACCCGCAGCTGAACCGACACGAGTCGGGGCGCCGCCGACCTCTTCAGGAACCCGCACGCACAGCCCGCCGGCCGTGCGTGCGGTGTGTCCGGGGCCTTTGCTGTTGCACCCCGGCAGGACTCGGACTTGCGACCCCCGCTGTAGGAGTTCGCATGAGAACGACCTGGACGCCATGGGCCAAGGGCCGGCCCGGGGGGAAACCCCTCCCGAGTCGGCCCTTCTCGCTGTGCCCCCGGCAGGATTCGAACCTGCGACACCCGCTTGAGGGGTTCGATCGCTGCGTGGGGCGACCTCACGGAACGGGCCCTTATGGCTGTCTGCCCCTGCGGGCAGAGTTGCCCTTGTCCGCCCTCGTTCAGCGCCGTTGGTGTCAACTGGTGATGTCGGCCGGACGATCTGTGCCCGCCGGGACCCGCCCGGTCCCGGCGCGGCGAGTGACCTGGTCGGCTAGCCGTTGACGCAGGCGTTTCCCGCCGCCGGGTTGAGCAGTCCGATGACGTTCACGGAGTTGCCGCAAGCGTTGACCGGGATGTCCACCGGTACCTGCACCACATTGCCGGACAGCAGACCGCCCGAGCCTGTCGCGGTGCCCGCCGCTGTTGCTCCCTTTTGCTTGACGGTCAGGGTCGCGGGGCCCGGGGGATTCAGGCCAACCGTGGTGATCGCTTCGGGGCGGTTGACGTAGGTTCCCGCCTTGTCGGCGGTGACATTCACCGTGACCGTGCAGGACTTGTCGCCGGCGGCCAGGTCGCCGCCGGTCAGAGCGACGGACGAGCCCCCCGCCGCCGCGGAGACCGTGCCGTTGCCGCAGGTCGTCGACGCGTTGGGGGACGGGGCCACGCTCACGCCCGCGGGCAGGCTGTCGGTGAGGGCGAAGTCGTTCTTCGCCGCCAGTTCACTGGTGTTGGTCACCGTCATGGTGAGCGTCGAGGTGCCGCCCTCGTCAATGGTGGCGGGACTGAACGACTTGTCCAGCTGCGGAGTCGCATCCAGGATCCGGATGTTGTCGAAGGCGTGGTCGTTGCCGTTCGATCCTCCTTGCCCATTGAGCATCTTGATGCCCAACTGGGTGCCGTTGAACAGTACGGCTCTGTCGCCGGCGAACGACCCGGCCTTGAGCCCTCTCATTCCTCCGGGGTAGGGCTTGGATTTGGGGTCGGTACAGGGATTGATGGGGGTGGTGAAGGTCGGGATGTCCGGACCACTGCCGGTCAGATAGAACTTCAGCAGCGGATTCTCGAGTGCGCAATTATCCGCAGCTACGTCCACCGCGAAGGTGATGTAGCGATTCGGCTTCGCGATCGGGATCGGCTGCTCGGTCCGGAATTCCACCCGGTCGGAGCCAGGGTTCACAGTGTCGCTGTACGCCGACACCGCGTGGTTGGTCGGCGGATTCATCCCGCCGACCTGCCCCAGCGCATTGGCCATGTCCTTCAAATACTGCACCCACCGGCAGTCAGGCTGATCAGCGCCAGTCTGGTTCAGGATGATGCCGTTGCACTGTCCGTGGTCAAGCCACGGTGGGTCGGCCGTGTACCTCTCGTTGAGCGGTGGAGCCCCAACGTAGTCCTCCAGGAAAGTCGGGGTGTCGCCTGTGTTGTTTTCGAAGTTCTCGACGAACACCGTGACCGGGGCCTGCGGGACTCCCGGGGTGCCGGATGCGCGAAGGGCGTCCACGCGCGCCGGATTTCCCAGGGCCTGGGCTTGAGCGGTCGCTAGAGCGCTCGTGATCGCAAGTGCCATCAGGGCCACTGATGCGGTGCGCGTACACCAAGAAAGCTTCACCACGGAAATTGCCGCCACCTCTTTTCCAATTGCCACGGCGTACAAGCAACAGCGGGCACGGGCTGAAATGAGGCGGCCCAGACCATTTACTATGCACTCCGAAAGGGCATGTCGCCGACATCCCAGCACATGCCGCCAAAAGAAGACAACCGGCGAGCATGGCGACTGCATTTTTCACCGTATTGGTCGCACTCGGAGCCAATCCTGTAGGCGCATATCAGAATTTGATCCGGTGAATCTTATGGGTGTCGGTTAGACGGACGGCCCGATGTCCGCGCTCGCTTTCTCTGAGTTCGCCATACACGGGGAGACCCCTCGGACAGCAAGAACAAGGACGTCGCTCGGACGTAGTGCATGGCACCGGAAGCGGCCAAGGGCCGGCCCTGGAGGAAACCCCTCCTGAGCCGGCCCTTCTTGCTGTGCCCCTGGCGGGATTCGAACCTGCGACACCCGCTCTAGGGATTCGATCCGGGTGCGCTCTGGCTGCTGCCGTCGACTGGTGCGACAAGTGGCCGGAGGGCCGAAGACTGCAAGGAACAGTCTTCGGCCCTCCGGCTGGGTGTAGCGGCCGTGCCGGCTGTGACGACGGGTGGCAGAGGGTGTGGGCCTCCGCGTCAGAGCACAGCCTCCAAGGCGGGTCAGTGGTGGCCGAGGTAGCGGTCCTGATCCCGGTGCTGGTCGCCGTACCAGCCGTGGCGCCCGCCCCGGTCCTGGTCCCGGTCCCGGTCGTGGCCCCGGTCCCAGCCCCAGCCCCGGTCCCGGTCCCGGTCCCGGTCGTGGCCCCGATCCCGGTCCCGGTCCCGGTCGTGGCCCCGGTCCCAGCCCCAGCCCCAGCCCCGGCCCCGGTCCCGGTCGCCGAAGTGGCCGTCGTGGTCGTGGTCGCTCCTGTGACTGTGCGAGTAACCCCTCCCGTTGTCGCGGTCGTGGCCGGCTCCGGCGGCCAGAGCCGGCATGGCGGCCGCGCCGACGAGTGCGCCCGAAGCCACACAGGTGGCGATCAGGCGGATCGTCGTACGAGAAACAGACATGAATCTGTCACCTCACGTTCGTGCACACCGACCCTGGTCGGGGCCGGGCGTGCAATCCGTAATTCCCGGCTCGGTGCCGAGGCCCACACTGTGGCCCTCCACTGCGACACCAGACCAAGGAAACGATTCGCGTTACAAAGTGCAGATATATCCGTAACTCTCCCTTGTATGGGCCATTGACGCTGGGGAGGGGACTCGGTGTCGGCTCTGTCCTGGCTTGGAATCACGCTGAGAGCAGGAAAAAGGGCAGCTGACAGTCCGTGACACTCTTGGCTGTCTCGCTGCCTCAACTCCTTCGAACGGCCCAATGGCTTCAGTAACGACGGGAGGCCTCTGTTCGGGGGACCCGTTGTGGTCCGCGGCGACCGGTCGATCGGCAGCAGGGTGTCGGGTGAGCCGGTCGTCAGACCTGTATGCAAATGGGCACCTACGGCGATCCGTAGGTGCCCTTCTCGCTGTGCCCCCGGCAGGATTCGAACCTGTGACACCCGCCAGGAGTGGGATCGAATCCTTGCCAGGTGGTGTCCGGCGCTGCTGCGTGGTGCTGTTTCACCTGGTCGGCACCACGCGGCTTCGTGCTCGATCCCGCGCATCACGCCATGTGTCGGACAGTCCGCTCACGCATCGGGCACGCGCGAAGGCCCGTTCGACCGCACGAGGTGACCTGGGAAGTCGCCGCAGTGGCTCATTACGCCATGCGCGGCACGTCGGCCCGCCCCGTCTGCGATTCAAGGCCCTTTGTCCGGGGAGCGTCGGGTGGCCGTCCGGAGGAGGCGATGCTGAAGTCGTCGGGCCTGGCCCGCCACGAGGACGTCGCGGTGCGGTACCTGCCGGTGACGGGGTCGCTGAACGTCTGCGGTGACTGGTACCACATGGTCGACCCGGTCAGGTTGCTGATGTACACCCGCCTTCGGGGACTCAGTCGGCTGATCGAACCCGCCCGGGGTCTGGGACGGACGGAAAGAGGGGGACGACTGCACGTCATGACGCGTCAGAAGGGGCCGTGGAGACTGCCGAGTCTGTCGGTCAGGCGCAGGTTCTCGGAGTAGTCGACGGGACACGCGATCACGGAAACCGTGTCGTCGTCGAGGGCGCGGCGCAGTACGGGCAGCAGCTGGTCGGCGGCTTCGATCGCGTAGCCGCGTGCGCCGAAGCTTGCGGCGTAGGCGACCAGGTCCGGGTTGGTGAACCGGGTGTGGCTGTGGCGGCCGAGTTCGAGTTCCATCTTCCAGGTGATCAGGCCGTATTCCTGGTCCACCAGGACGAGGACGACCAGCGGGACGCGCTCGCGGACGGCGGTCTCCAGTTCCTGGGAGTTCATCAGGAACGAGCCGTCGCCCATCATCGCCAGGACTCGCCGGTCCGGCCGGGCCAGCTTGGCGGCGATGGCACCCGGCAGCGCGAAGCCCATGGTGGACAGGCCGTTGGAGACCAGGCAGGTGTCCGGTTCGTAGGTCGGGTAGAGGCGGGCCATCCACATCTTTCCGGCGCCGGTGTCGGCGAGCACGATGTCGTGGCGGTCCAGCGCGGTGCGGACATCGTGCACCACGCGCTGCGGCACCAGAGGGAAAGCGTCGTTGTCGCGTCCGTACTGGAGTTCTTCGTCGAGCAGTGTACGGATCTTCTCGCTGCTTCCCGAGTCGTAGGTGAGTCCGTCGGGCAGTGCTGCGGCAAGCGCGTCCAGGGCCTGTGAGGGGTCCCCTTTGACGCCCACTGCCACCGGGTAGTGGGCGTCGACCTCAGCGGGGAAGCGGTGCACGTGAAGGATCCGCTTGTCGCCGTTCGGGTTGATCTTGGCCGGGTCGAACTCCTGGATCTCGTAGCCCACGCAGATCAGTACGTCGGCCGCGTCGAAGCCGAAGTTGCCGTAGTCGTGGCGCATGAAGCCGACCGTGCCGAGGGCGTTCGGGTGGTCGTCGGGGAAGACGCCCTTGCCGTGGAACGTGGTCGCGACCGGGATGTCCAGCCGTTCGGCGAACCGCACCAGGGCGGCCGAGGCCCCGGCTCTGGCGGCGCCGTGGCCCGCCAGCACCACGGGGTGCCGCGCGGCGGTGAGCACCTCGACCGCCCGCGCGATCTGGGAGGGGGACGGCGCGTCGGCGCGCACCGCATCGATCTGCAGGGGTGCCAGCGGCTCGGTGGGACGCTCCGCTTCGATGTCCTCCGGCACCGCCAGGAACACGGCGCCGGGACGCTCGCTCTGGGCGGTCTTGAACGCCTTGCGCGTCATCTCCGGCACCGCGTCCGGACACTCGATCTGGGCTGCCCACTGGGTGACGGGAGCGAACATGGACACCAGGTCGATGATCTGGTGTGACTCCTTGTGGATGCGCCGCAGGGACCCCTGGGCGGCCAGGGCCACCATCGGCGCGCTGTTGGTCATGGCGTCCGCGGTACCGAGGAGCAGATTGATCGCGCCGGGTCCCAGCGTGGCTGAGCACACCCCGGCGCGGCCGGTCAGCCGCCCGTAGATCTCCGCCATGAACGAGGCAGCCTGCTCGTGGCGCACCAGGACGTACCGGATCCCGGAGCCGTTCAGCGCGTCGACGAACCGGATGTTCTCCTCGCCGGGGATTCCGAAGACGTACTCCACGCCTTCGGCCCGCAGACAGCGCACCAACAGGTGCGCGACGTCCTCCACCGCTGCCGTGGTCCGCGCATCGGTCGATCCTTCGGTACCCATGAGACGAACGTAGGCACGCTCCGCCGGCCCCGGCCACTCATCAGCAGCCGAGCGAGGCGGCCGTTCGGGTACCTACGTCCCCACCTCGCCCGGGCTGTTCGGATGAGTTGTGGTGGCGGCTGCCAGGGACGGCCCGCACGCTGGACACGGAATCGCCGCCGCGCGCCGCGTGGCGCAAGGGCTCTGGGAGGACCGTGTGACTACTTCGTCGCCCGCTACCGACGCGCCGCCGGCCCGGTACGACGACTTGCGGGCGCTGGTGATCAACTGCACCCTCAAGCGCTCGCCGGAGACGAGTAACACTCAGGGGTTGATCGACCGGTGCACCGCCATCCTGGACGCGCAGGGAGTGCACGTGGATGTCGTACGGGCGGTGGACCACGACATCGCCACCGGTGTGTGGCCCGACATGACGGAGCACGGCTGGGAGACGGACGTCTGGCCGGACCTGTACCAGCAGGTCATGGAGGCCGACATTCTCGTGCTGGCCGGCCCCATCTGGCTGGGCGACAACAGCTCGGTGATGAAGCAGGTGATCGAACGCCTCTACTCCTGCTCCAGCCTGCTCAACGACGCCGGCCAGTACTCCTATTACGGCCGTGTCGGCGGATGCCTGATCACCGGCAACGAGGACGGAGTCAAGCACTGCGCCATGAACGTGCTCTACAGCCTCCAGCATCTGGGCTACACCATCCCACCCCAGGCCGACGCCGGATGGATCGGTGAGGCGGGTCCCGGCCCCTCGTACCTCGATCCCGGCTCGGGCGGTCCGGAGAACGACTTCACCAACCGCAACACCACCTTCATGACCTGGAACCTGCTGCATCTGGCCCGGGCGTTGAAGGACCTGGGTGGCATCCCGGCCTACGGCAACCAGCGCACCGCCTGGGACGCCGGCTGCCGCCGCGACTACGAGAACCCCGAGCACCGCTAGGGATTCACGCGTTCGGTCTCCTGGCGGTGTGCCGGGCACGTCGATGTGAGGGACTCAGCGGTGGTGGCCTCCGAAGACGACCAGACGCAGCAAGGTGAAGCGCACCACCGTCACCAGGGCGAAGCTCGGTACCAGCACCAGGGTCTCGTGTGCGGGTGAGGCGGTGGGCCGGTAGTGGCGGAAGAGCAGGACTGCTCCGGACGTGACCAGGTACGCCAGGACGAACAAGACGCCCGCCGCCAGGTGCGCCTGGACGGCACGGACCGGAGAGCCGCGGAAGGTCAGCCGCCGGTTCGCCTCGGTGTTGAGGACGGTGACGACGCTGAGGGAGGCCAGATTGGCCACGAGAGGAGGCGACCAGTGGCGCAGCACCCAGTACAGCAGGGCCTGACCCGCCGTGGAGGCGATGCCGATCATGGCGAACCAGCCAACCTGCCTGGTCAGGGTGGCGCGGCCGGGTCGGTCGGAGGCGCCGTGCCCTGCGCTGAGGCGTCGCACCTGTCCATCATGAGCCGGGACCCGGGGACCCGGGGGACCACTTGAAGCAGTTCTTCGACCGTTCGGCCGGTGACAGACACCCGCATGCACCTCAGGGCCGGACAGCCGCCCTGGCCTGTGTCAGCTTGTGAGTGTCCTGTTCGTCAGGCACAGGTCGCGGCATGGGATCGCCCCGTCATGGGGGCTGCTCGGCGACTGGAGGAGACGGCCGATGAAAAGTGGTGGACGGCCGTCGGGGCCGGCTCCATCCGATGAGTCGCAACGTCGGGGATCGGACGGAGACCGCACGCGGGCGTGGCGTGAGCGCGTGGAGGCTGCTCTGGCGGCTGCCACCACGCGAACCCGGGCGGCGGCGCGGCGCATCGGCCGGACGCCCCCGCCGCCGGGTCCGTTCCGCCCCGGGTTCTGGCGCAGTCCGATTCGCGGGCCCTGGCTGACCTCGGTGTTCGGCCTGGTGCTGCTGATCGGCATCCCGCTGCTGTTCATCACCGGACTGCTCTCCTACGCCGCCTACAACCCCGGGCTGAGCCCCCTCAACGACGAGACCCCGGACAAGGGCGTACTGGGTTTCTACCTCTTCAGTTGGCCCACGCACCCGTACTGGCTCTACCGACTGCTCCAGGGCGTGCACGTGACGCTGGGTGTGGTCCTGGTGCCGGTGCTGCTGGCCAAGTTGTGGTCGGTGATCCCGAAGCTGTTCGAGTGGCTGCCGGTGCGCTCCGTCGCCCATGGCCTGGAGCGGCTGTCCTTGCTGACGCTGGTCGGCGGGGTCATCTTCGAGTTCGTCACCGGCATCTTCAACATCCAGCTCTACTACGTCTTCCCGGGCTCGTTCTACCGCCTGCACTTCTACGGCGCCTGGGTGTTCATCGCCGCCTTCGTCGTCCACGTGTGCCTCAGACTCGGCCGGATGACCCGGGCCCTGCGCTCTCGCAGCCCGGGCGCCGAACTGCGCACCGACCTCGCCCACACCTTGCCCGAACCACCCGACCCCGACGGCCTGGTGGCAGCCGCTCCCGCCCCGCCGACGATGACGCGCCGCGGCGCGGTGGGCATGGTGGGAGCGGGATCGCTGCTCCTGCTCGCCGTGACCGCCGGCCAGAGCATCGGCGGCCGGCTGCGCGGCACCGCTCTCCTCGCACCGCACAACCGCGATCCGGGCAGCGGCCCCAGCAGCTTCCAGATCAACAAGACGGCGGCGGCCGTCGGCGTCACGCCCGCGCTCGTCGGACCGGATTGGCGACTGGAGATCCACGGACGCGGAGAGCCACTGATCTTCACCCGCGAGCAGCTCCTGGCGATGCCCCGGCATGCCGCCGCACTGCCGATCGCCTGCGTGGAGGGATGGTCAACCGACGACCAGCACTGGAGCGGCCTCCGGCTGGTCGACCTCGCCGCCATGGCCGGCATGTCCGCCGCCGGAAGCGTTCTGGTCGAATCCATCCAACCCCCCGGCCCCTTCACCAGGGTGGTGTTGCGGGGCAATCAGATCCGCGACCCCCGAGCACTGCTCGCCCTCCGCGTCAACGGCGCGGACCTCTCACTCGACCACGGCTACCCGGCCCGCATCATCGTCCCGGCCAACCCCGGCGTGAACAACACCAAGTGGGTCCACCGGCTCACCTTCAGGGCGTGACCATGGCACGATTCGTCCGCTGGTACGGCTCAGGCCCCCTGCACTTTCTCGTCCTCATCGCCTCGTTCGCCCTCACCGGCTACGCCATGGTGCGTCTGTTCGCCGTACAGCCGCTGCAGGTGGCGATCTGGTTCGTCGGTGCCGCCATCCTCCACGACCTGATCCTGCTGCCCCTGTACTCGCTGGCCGACCTGTCGGCCCTCTCCGTACTACGGCATCGCGCTGCCGCCGGACCGACGGTGCCGTGGATCAACTACCTGCGCGTCCCCGCCTTCCTGTCCGGTCTGCTCCTGCTGGTCTGGTTCCCCCTCGTCTTCCGACTTGCGGTCCCCTACCCCGGTGACACCGGGTTGTCCTACGACGTCTACCTCGGTCGATGGCTGGCGATCACCGGCGTGCTCTTCGCCGCCTCCGCAGTGGCCCTCGCGCTCAGGCTTCGCCGCGTCCGGCGGGCCGGCCGCGGCGACGAGAACCGACCCGCCACAGGTCATGGGGCCACACCGTGACGACCGACGAGGACGAGTTGTACGGCGTCGGCGAGGATCCCTACGCGCTGCCCTGCGACCCGGCCGCGGACCGGTGTATCTGCGGCTGGTGGACGGGCGCCGGATCCGAATGCCGGTGCACTGCCGGCACGAGCGGCCCACGGTGGTACGCCGACCGTGTGGGTCAGCAACAGCCGGGCGGTTACGACACCGAGCACACCGCTCACGCAAACGGCCCCGGACGAGACGTCCGAGGCCGAGCAGGACCCCTGACTGGGAGAGAAACCCCAGGTCAGCGACCCAGGGCGGCTTCGCCGCCCGCCGTGGGACGGGTAAATGGGCAGGACGAACGCCCCGTAGCCCTTGATCAACACCGTGCCGCGGGGTGGCAACGCAGGAGGCGAGGTCAGCTACCTGCGGTTATGCCCACGCCGGTTCGTATTTACGCGTCAGAGAGATAGTGAATGATGCCCCGGCAGGATTCGAACCTGCGACACCCGCTGTAGGAGTTTTGCCTGGACAGGGGAAGCCGCCTATGGCTTGGGCACGGGTTGCTCCCCCGAGCCTCGGACGATCAGTCGTGTGGGAACGGTGATGGTGCGGGCGCGGGAGCGGTCGCCGTCGAGTCGTGCCAGCGCCATGGTGGCCGCTGTTCTGCCGAGTTCTTCCGCGTCCTGGGCGACGACGGTCAGGGCCGGTTCGAGTGCCTCGGCCAGCGCTACGTCGTCGAAGGCGACGACGGCGACATCCTTGCGCTTGCTGCGGGCCAGTTCGGCCACGATGCCCAGCGCCATGATGTTGTTGCCGGCGAACAGGGCAGTGGGGGGATCGGCCAGGCCGAGGAGTTGGGCGGTCGCGGCCTCGGCGCCCTGCTGGTCGTGGGCGTTGGTGACGAGTGAGCGGTCGTAGGGGATGTCGGCTTCCTGCAGCGCGGAGCGGTAGCCGGCCAGACGTTCACGGCGGGTGTACAGCTTCGGGGGCAGGTCGCCGACGAAGCTGATGCGCCGGTGGCCGTGGGCGATGAGGTGGGCGACGCCGTCGTGGGCTCCGGCGCGGTTGGAGCTGACGATGCTGTCCGTGGCGAGGCCGGCTCCGGGGCGGTCGAGGAAGACGACGGGCAGTCCCGCCGTGCGGTGGGACTTGAGGTGGGAGTGGTCCGCGCCGACGGACGGAACGACGATCAGGATGCTGACCCGCCGGGCGAGGAACTTGTCCGTCAGGGCGCGTTCGCGATCGGGGTCGTCCGCGGAGGAGCCCATGAGCAGGGTCAGTCCGCGGTCGCGGACGGTGTCCTCAATGGCTCGGGCCACGGCTCCGAAGAAGGGGTTGGCGAGGTCGGGAATGACCAGGCCGATGGTGGTGTCCGGGCCGCCGACGCGGATGTTGCGGGCCATCAGGTTCGGCTGGAAGCCGAGCTTGGCCACTGCGGCCAGCACCTGTTCCCTGGTCTGCGCGGAGGCGGGTCCGTCCTCGTTGAGGACTCGGGAGACCGTCTTGGCGCTGACGCCGACTTCGCGGGCGACGTCGGCCAGGGTGGGGCGGCGGTTCGCTGCCATGGAGAAACCGTCTCCTGAGGGCTCTCGGTTCCGGCCGCGGCCTCGGCCGGAAACTGCGAGAGCTGGGTTGTGCCGTCAGGTGGCCTGGACTCCGGCGGCCTTCGCGGCCTTGGAATCCGCTACGACAGTATCTCCGGCCTCGTCGATGCTGAGCGCGCCGGTCATGATGGCGACGACCTCGGCCATGGAGTAGTCGGACGGCTTGATCACGGCAGCGCGCCGGCCCAGCCGGTGGACGTGGATCCGGTCGGCGATCTCGAAGACGTGGGGCATGTTGTGGCTGATCAGAACGACCGGCATGCCCTTGTCGCGAACGCGGCGGATGAGGTCCAGGACCTGACCGGACTCCTTGACGCCGAGGGCTGCGGTGGGCTCGTCCATGACGACGACGCTGCGGGCCCAGGCGACGGAACGGGCGACCGCAACGGCCTGCCGCTGTCCGCCGGAGAGCGTCTCCACCGACTGCGTCAGCGAGCGCAGGCCGATCTTCAGGTCGGCCATGTGCTCGGCGGCCTCCTGCCGCATCCGCTTCTTGTCCAGCATGCGGAAGACACTGCCGAGCACGCCGGGACGGCGGAGCTCACGCCCGAGGAACATGTTCGAGGCGATGTCCATGAAGGCCGCCACGGCGAGGTCCTGATAGACCGTCTCGATGCCGTGGGCTCGGGCACTTTGCGGGCCGGAGAAGGTGATGGGCTCCCCGTTGAGGCGTATCTCGCCGGCGTCGGGGACCACCGCGCCGGTGAGGGCCTTGATCAGGCTGGTTTTGCCGGCGCCGTTGTCGCCGATGACGGCGAGGACCTCGCCGGGGAGCAGGTCGAAGTCGGCGCCGTCGATGGCGGTGACGTGCCCGTAGCGCTTGACCAGACCACGGGCCTGCAGAACGGGTGTGGGGGAAGTGGTGGCGGTCATTGGGCCTTCTTCCGGGAGATCTGGTCGACGGTCACCGCGAGGATCACCAGAACACCGGTGATCAGGGTCTGGTAGATGGAGGCGACGCCCATCAGCTGGAGGCCGTTGCGGAAGACGCCGACGATGAGAACGCCGATGAAGGTGCCCAGGACCGATCCGCGTCCGCCGAAGAGGCTGGTGCCGCCGAGGACCACGGCGGTGATGCTGTCGAGGTTGTCGGTCTGTCCCGCCTGGGGGTCGCCGACTCCGGTGCGGGAGATGAGCAGCAGGGCGGCGATCCCGTACAGCAGACCCGCCACGGTGTAGATACCGATCGTCAGCCGGGAGGTGCGGATACCGTTCAGCCGCGCCGCTTCCTGGCTGTTGCCCAAGGCGTAGACGTGCCGGCCCCAGCCGGTGCTGCTCAGCGCGTAGGCGAGCAGGAGGAACAGGGCGATGGTGACCAGGGAGCCGTAGGTGATGTCGGTGTGGCCGAGCGGGAAGGTCTGCCCGAGGGCCGTCAGCGGGCCGGGCAGGTTGGTGACCGTCTGCTCCTCGGAGTAGATGTGGGTCAGCGCGAACGCCACGTTGAGCATGCCGAGGGTGACGATGAACGGCGGCAGCGGGATCTTCTGCACCAGCAGCCCGTTGAGCAGCCCGAAGCCGCCGCAGACCGCTATGCCCAGCGCGATGGCGACGAGCGGCGGCAGGGAGCCCTCGGCGGCCATCTTGGCGATCATGATGCTGCCGAACGCCATCACGGCTCCGCAGGACAGGTCGATGCCCGCGGTGAGGATGATCAGGGTCTGTCCGATGGCGAGGGTGCCGACGACCATCACCTGCTGCACGATCAGCGAGAAGTTGCCGCCGGTGAGGAACTGGTCGGTCGAGAGGGCGAAGAAGGCGCAGGCGAGAAGGAGGGCGACCAGAGGGCCGGTGGTCGGTGCCGTGAGCAGTCTGCGGGCCGTGGTCGGCGCTTTGAGCTCGGCGTACGGCGTGGTCGTGGCTGTCATGCGAAGTCCTTGTCGGAAGACAGAAGTCCCGGTGGGAGGACAAGGGGGCGGCCGTCCCCGGTCGGGGAGGTGGGGCCGGCCGCCCCGCTGAGGGGTTTGGAAATGGCGGCCAGGGGTGGGTGAGCGGCTCAGCCCCAGCAGTTGTCCAGGCCGTAGGCGGTGTCCTTCGACGTGACCCCGTCCTGCGCCTTGTCGGTGATCAGCGTGACGCCGGTGTCGGTGTAACCGGACGCTTTCTTGCCGTCCTTGGCGTACGTCACGACGGCCTTGACGCCCTCGGCGGCCATCTTCAGCGGGTACTGCTGCGAAGTCGCGGCGATCTTGCCGTCCTTGACGGCCTGGGTGCCGGTGCAGCCACCGTCGACCGAGACGATCAGGACGTCCTTCTCCCGGCCCTTGGCCTTCAGCGCGGTGTACGCACCCAGGGCCGCCGGTTCGTTGATGGTGTAGACGACGTTGATGCCGGGCGCCTTCTGCAGGCAGTTCTCCATCGCGGTCTGGCCCTTGGCCTGGTCGCCACCCGTGTCCTGGGCGCACACGACGTCCTTTTCGGTGGCGCCGAAGCCCTTCAGGAATCCGTTGTGCCGCTGGACGCCGACGGAGACACCCGGCGCGAGGTCGAGGGCGGCTATCTTCGCCGTCTTGCCCTTCATGGCGGCCTTGGCGTACTCGCCGATCAGCTGGCCGGCCTTGAGGTTGTCGGTGGCGAAGAGGGCGTCGACCGCGCTCTCCGGCTCGGTCGGGGTGTCCAGGGCGATGACCAGGACACCCTTGGCGCGGGCTTTCTGGATCGCGGGCACGATCGCCTTGGAGTCGCTCGGGGTGATCAGGATGCCCTTCACGCCGGCGGCGACCATGTTCTCGATGGCCGTGACCTGACCTGCGTTGTCCCCGTCGAACTTGCCTGCCGCGGTGGACAGTTGGGCGCCATTCTCCTTGGCGGCCTTCTCCGCGCCCTCCTTCATCTTCACGAAGAACGGGTTGGTGTCGGTCTTGGTGATCAGACCGACCTTGACGCTGCCCGATCCGGTGCTCGTGGTGCCCGATCCCGATCCGGATCCACAGGCGGTCAGGGCGAGGGCTGCGACACCCGTGCAGGCAGCGGCTCTGAGCAAGGGGGAGGGCAGACGAGAGATGCGTGACATGAACGACTCCTGCGGGATTGCGGGCGAACGGCCGGCATCGGGGCATGCCGTCCCTCGGTGTCATCGTTGACTTATGTCATCGTTGACACTGCTTGGCGAGGATGATGGACTCCGTTCCCCGGCAACGTCAATGCCTTGCGCCCGTCACAAATCGGCAACGCCCGCGGCCGTCGCCCGCCCGAAACCGTTCACTGGCTGCCCGGGACGTGCTTGTTTCTGTCCGCGCATTCCGAGAGAAGAGCAGCCCATGAGCCCGCGCCAGATCACCGTCCTGGGGGAGTGCGTCGCGGACGCCTTCACCGAACCCGCAAGCGCCCCGGATGAGCTCGCCCTGCGGGTGCTGCCCGGCGGCGGACCTGCGAACACGGCGGTGGCCCTGGCCAGGCTGGGTACCCCGGCCCGCTTCCTGGCACGCCTGTCCGGCGATGTGTTCGGCCGCCTGTTCCGGGCCCATCTCGAGGCGTCCGGCGTGGACCTGTCGTACGCCGTCGCGGCCGCCGAGCCCAGCACGCTGGCTGTTGCCGAACTGGACGCCGAGGGTCAGGCTGCGTTCTCCTTCCATGCCCAGGCCACCGCCGACTGGCAGTGGACCAGTGCGGAGCTGGTCGGCGTCGACCTGGCCGACACCGCCTGTGTGCACACCGGCTCGCTGGCCCTGGTCAAGGAGCCCGGAGCTGCCGTGCTGGAGGACTTCCTGGCTGCCGCCGCGCCTAGGGCCACGATCAGCATCGACCCCAACGTCCGCCCGCTCCTGGTGCACCCCGAGGTCTACCGCGCCCGGCTGGCGCACTGGTGCGCCCTCGCGGATGTACTGCGGCTGAGCGAGGACGACCTGGAACTCCTCCTGCCCGGAACACCGCCCGAGCAGGCGTGCGACATCTGGCATGCCGCCGGTACGCGGCTCGTCGTGATCACACGCGGTGTCGACGGCGCCCTGGCCTCACTCGACGGGGAGCGGGTGCAGGTGCCCGCGGTGGCGACGCCGGTCGTCGACACGGTCGGTGCAGGTGACTCTTTCACCGCGGGACTGCTGCACCACCTCGGCACCCACGGACTCCTCGGCGGCAGGCTGACGGACCTGCGTCTCGGCGATGTCGAGGCAGCCTGCCTGTTCGCCGCGCAGGTCGCGGCCCTGACCTGCTCGGTTGCCGGCCCCAACCCGCCGTGGCCGAACCAGTTGGCGCGGTTCGCGACCGTCGGCGACGCCTGATGGTCTGTCGGTCCGCACCGGAGCAATCGCGCCCGAACCATTGACGCACTGGCCGGATTGCGCTTCATAATCGGACACTCGATGTCATCGATGACACAAGTCGACGATGACACCCCCGGTGGGCGGCGTGGACGCCGGCCTCGGCCCGGGGCTTTCGGTCCGTCCACGCCGGGGCCGCAGTCACCGCTGCGCGGATGGCCGGGGGACAAGGAGACATCCTGAGCCCTGTACGCGTAACCCGGCATGCCCGCATGCGAGGGATCGGCTCGGTGAATCTGGGCAACGCCGTCGCCTGGCACCTCGACTCCGCTCACTGACAAGGACACGAAACCGTGAAGAAGACCCTGCTCGCCGAGTTCACCGCCCGAGAGGGAGCGGAGGAGGAGGTCGCCCGCCTGATCCGGGACTACGCCCTGAAGGTGCGGGAAGAGGAAGGCAACCTGGCCTTCGACGTCTACACCAAGGCGGCAAACCCGCGCGGATACTGGATCTTCGAGGTCTACCGGGACGAGGACGCCTTCAAGGCACACCTGGACGCCCCGTACGGTGCCCCGTTCAACGCCGCCCTCACCCCGTTGATCGAGGAGGACGCCTCCGTACTGACGTTCCTCGATCCGCTGGCCACGCATCCGTAACGGGCGCTGAACACCGGCGGCGACCCGGAACTGGAGCGCAGAAAGATCGAACTGCTGCTCCAACTCCGGGTCGACGGGGTTTGTACGCGTGCATGCACCACCGGGTCGTGGAGGTGCCGGAGCGGTTGTGGAGGAACGGTCCGCCGCGCTCTGCTTTGCTGGTCAGCCGTGCTCTGCCGCGCCTGGCCGGCGTGGCAGAGCAGGACAGGGCCCGCGGTCAGCTGATCGCGGCGGCGAAGATGTGTATCCGCTCGATGTCGGGGAGACCGACGAAGGCGACCTGCTTGCCCTCGGTCGGCGGGACCGTCGTCGCGTAGAGCCTCACGTTGTTGCTCGGCGGTCCCGTGGCTGTGTACAGGCAGAGGCCCCGTGCAGTCTTCACCTCCGACCTCTTCGCGACCGGCTACGACCGCGACAATCGTGCCGCCGTCGGGCCGTGCCGACGGAGGAGCTGGACCTGATGGAGCCGGCGGTGTACGGGCCGCGGGACGCGGTGGACAAGGTGCGGAAGGGCGCGCGGATGCATACGTGACCGAATCTGCACAGCGAATGCGCAACTGCGGCACGGGTGCGTTCTATTGGTACGGAGTTGTCCTGGTCGGGGCTGCCGTGGCAATAGCTGTCGGTTTCCTGTGCGGGGCTACATGTAGAGAAGCTGCCCTCAATTCGTGTGCGTGCGTGCAGGGATGAGTAGCCGACCGTCTCAATTGCCGTGCTGGGAGCGGCGACCGACTGGATGCCGGGCACCCTCCGTGATTTGATCCTTCGCGCCGCCGGGATCGCGCCAAGACGTCCGGAAACGGATGGCGCGCGCCTGCGGTCGCGGCCCACCGGCTATCCCCAGCTTGGCCGCTCCCCCTTGTGGAACATCCATACGAAGGGCAGTTTCATCATGAACTCCGCTCCCCAGGTTCAGACCCTTGAAATCTCTGACGCCGAGCTCGACACCGTCTCCGGCGGCCTGAGCCCGCAGGTCGGCATCGCCGCCGGCCCCACGGCGACCAGCAGCTCGGACCTCGTGGCTCAGTTCGGCGCGGTCAAGGACGGGGTCCTGGACGCCGTCGGCCAGTACCACCAGGTCGGCGTCACCGTCTCCTTCTGATCGTCAGATCGCGGAACTTCCTCATCGCGGGATCGCTGATACCGGCAGCCTGACCGCCGGTCGGCGTCCACAGCGACACGCCCCCTACCCGCGGGTCTTCGCTGGTAGGGGGCTTGATCGTCAGGGGTTGCTTCTTCTTGCCCTGAGTCTTGCCGGGGATGTTGGTGGCCTGGGTTTTCGCAGCTCGGGGCGGGTCTCGTCTGCGGTTGAGCGGTCGTCGTTGGTCCCTGTTGAGCGACCTCGGACGGCCCAGCCATGGAGTCCATGGTCGGCTTCAATCGGAGGAAGCAGCCCGCCACTCCGCGGTAACGCACCCTTTTTCCATGTGCCACCACTCCTTGACAACTCCGTGGTTCAGCAGCCGTTGCACCTTGGCGAGATCGGCGGTGGGCGGGACGTCCAGGGCGACCATGCGGAAGCGCTCGAACCCCTCGCCGTCGACGCCGAGTTCCCGAAACGCGTTGATCACGCTCTGCCGTGCGGCTCCCGAGCCGCCCTCACACAGCACGATGAGGCGAATGCTGCAGTTCCCCGAGCCACGAACCACGGCGTCGGCCCACCGCACGACTGTCTTCGTTGATCTCTGGGAACAGCGTTTGGCGACCGGTTCCGCAGCCAGTTGGTGATCACCTGGCTCAGGGTCTCGATGAGGAACGACGGCACCGTCGTGTCCACGAACGTGGGACGGCCAGCCTCTCGTCAGAGCGGCTGGCCGTCGAAGGGGTCGCCGGAGCCGGGCTTGAACGTCGTGCCGAGGTCGTACTGCGCGATCCCGAAAGGTCGAAAATCGGCATCGGCAAGGACGCGGTAGAGGAACTCAGAGGTGGACATGTCGTACCGGTCCCATGAGCCGCCGTCATCGGACCGCGCGAGGACGGGGCAATCGCCCGGCCGCTCGGCATCGATCAGCCAGCAGTACTCGTCGGCCCATTCGGTGGAGCCCCACTGAACCAACCCCTTGCCGCCCGGCGCGTAGATCGCACAGGGATCGAGGGCGGAGACCTCTCCGAGCCTGCTGTCCTGGTCGACCGACAGGGAGACCCGCCACTGTGTCAGGAAGTCGAACACGACGCCCTCGTCGCGCCCCAGAAAGTAGACGGAATCACTGAAGACGCCGCCGCCGAACGCCTCGTAGAGCTCCTTGTAGTCCTCCGGCAGCGGAACCCCCAGCTCTCCCTCGATCGCCGCCCAGTCGACGGAGATCCCGAGCGGCTCCCACCCGGTCAGTTCGATCACTCGCTGAACCCACATACAACAGTCTTTTAGCACCGGTCTTCGTTCCGATGTCCCTCAAGCCCCTCGTCCAACCCCCTCGTCGCTCACGTCGAGATCGGCAGCCATCGCACTCAGCCGACCTTGGCGGGTTCCTCAGCCCGGGCTCGAGTGCCGGCGAGGCGATAGGAGTCGGTGCCGGTCTCGATGATGGTGCCGTTGAAGGCGAGGCGGTCAACGATGGCCGCGCAGAGCCGAGGGTCGGTGAAGGTGCCGGGGTTCGTGACCACCCTTTCAATCGAACGACATCGTCACCCTCCGCGACGGCTCCCCAAGATCTGTGCCAGAACCGAGAAACGACAGCGCCAGTGCACCCCGCCGTCGCAGAGCGGCCACTCGGGAAGTCGCGACGACACCCCAAGTAGCTCTGCGCAGTGCCTCGTGGCATCCGGCCACGGAGCCTCCGCAAAAACCCGTTGGCGGACCACGGCGACCGCTGCTACTTTTCCGGAGGCCGTGCGAGAGAACGAGGAGGTGGTACCCGTGAACGCAGTATCGACATGGGTGCTCCCCTCCGGGGTCACGGTCGGGCGATAGGTCGTCCGGGAGCGCCGTTCAAGCGCACTCCCGAAAGGCACGACCATGGACTTCACTTCCGAACAACGCCTCGACGACGGCGTCCTCGAACGCGAATTCACCCTCGGCGAGATCCCCGGCATCCTGTGGACACCCGCATCGGCATCCGCACCGGCGCCGCTGCTCCTGCTCGGCCACCCTCCCCTCGGGCTGCGCAAGATGTACCCCCGACTGGCGGCCCGGGCCCGGCACTGCGCGGCGGAGGGCTTCGCCACGGCCACCATCGAGCTCCCCGGAAGCGGCGACCGGCCCCGTTGGCCCGCCGCCGAGCAGGCCCGCGCTGACCTGCGCCGGGCGATGGAGGCCGGCGAGCCGGTCAGCGACCAGATCGTCGACGCCCTCATCCTCCCGCTGGTCGACAAGGCGGTCCCGGAATGGCAGGCCGCCCTGGACGCCCTCCTTTCGCTGCCCGAGATCGGCGGTCCGGTCGGGTACTCGGGGGGAGTGATCTCCATCGGCATCCGGCTGGCGGTGGTCGAGCCTCGCATCTCGGCCGCCGTTCTGTTCGCCGGGAGTTTCGTGCCTCGCGCCATGTTCGATGAGGCCCGGCAGGTCACCATTCCGCTGCACGTCCTGCTGCAGTGGGACGACGAAGGGAACAACCGGCAGGCGGCCCTGGACCTGTTCGACGCCTTCAGCTCCAAGGAGAAGTCCCTGCACGCCCATCTCGGCGGGCACACCGGTGTCCCGCAGTTCGCGGGGGACGCCGCGGCCCAGTTCTTCACCCGACATCTGAAGTGAGCCGGGCCGTCGGACCGGCAGCAGACGCTAGCTGACGTCGGCCGGCATGCCGCTCAGCGAGGACAGGTCCCGGCCTTCCGCAGCTCTCTGCACCGTGGGCCCCTGCTGAACTCCCGGCAGGGGCCCGTGCTGCCTGAAGTCATGAACTGTTCGATTTCTGCAGAGCTTCGAGTGCTGCCCAAACTCGTCTACAGGTGCTGTCGGTTCCTCGGGCTCTGGCTCTGGCTCTCGTTGTGTGGAGGGCTCACCGACCGTGCTGAGGCGTGTGATGGGATGCCAGACCTCATCTCGCTGACGTACTGGGAGACCATGTTGATGTCGACGTACCCGTAGACGGATCCGGCTCGGTGGGAGTTCCTGGAAGGGTTTCCGGAGGGCTTCGGACTCGTTGAGGATTCGGCTCCGCTTCACGAGTAGAGCAGGACGCGCCTGCGGAGCAGAGCGAAGCTGGCCCGGCCGAACACCTGGCGCTTGAGCATCTTGATCCAGTTGACGTGTCGTTCGACGACGCCGGAGTCCCAGGGGAGGGTGAGTCCGGCGACGACGGCGTCGAGGTCGCGTTCGAGGTGGGATGCGAAGGGGTGCAGGCTGGGCAGGGCATCGTCATGAGCTGGGCGATCCAGGCCGGTAGACGTTCTGCCTGCCTGCCTGCCTGCCTGCCTGCCGGACGGACGGTACGGGGACGGGGACGGGACCGGTTCGGCGCGCGGGCGCCAGCCGCTGCTCCGGATCCGCCTCAAACATCCTGAGGTCGCGATTGTTTGGGCTGACTCCGTCAAGAAGAACCGCACCCCCGCCAGGGCCGCACTGCTCGGCCGCCGGGTGAGGCTCCGTTCAGGAGCAGTTCCACTGGCGTGCCAGGGCGACGGGCGCGAACCGCGAGCAGTCATCGGTGGCCGGATAACCGTCGGAGCCGACGAACCACCACCCGGTGCTGGGGGTGAACCGGAAGGACTGCAGGCCCGAGCCCTCGTCCTGGAGTTGGACCCGGTCGTCGCCTGTCGCGCCGGCACCAGCTTCGAAGCGGACGGCTGCGTATAGCGTGGTGCCGCAGCTGCCGTAGTAGAAGTTGCCGGGCTTCGGCTGGATGTGGCTGACCCTCTTGGCGTGCTCCCAGGTTTGGGTCACTGCAGACTTCACGTCGGCCTGGACCGCCAGGTTCTTACACGCGGCAGGGACGGCAGCGGCGGCGCTCGGCGTTGCCGTCGGCCGGGAGACGCCGGCCACCGCTTTGGCGGTGGGGACCGGAGAGGTGCTCGCCACCGCGGTCGGGCTGGCGGATGCCGTCACCGCCTGCGAGTCCGTCGGTGTGGGCGAGGCCGAGGACGTTGCGGATCCCGACGCACTCCGGGCAGCCGTAGCCGCGGCGCTCGCACTCGCTGCCGGGCCGGAACCGTCGTTGCAGGCCGCCAGGCCCAAACAGGCTGCGAGTGCCAGTGCCGCGGTGGCCGCGACCCGTCCGTAGTCGAAGGTCATGAGTCCCCCACTCCCGACGCGATCTCTCGGGCTCCCGCTTTTCGCCGCAGACTATAGCCCCGGGCCTCGCCCACGGTTCGCCTCGGACGGCATGAGGATGTGCCTAACGTGCCTCAACGACCGAGACCATCGCTGAACTGCGCAGATGTCCGGCGACCACTAGATAACGGCGGCTCCCGGCGCCATCAACAGCCTTGCGCTGCCCACGACGTCGTGTACGCAGCGTCACGCTCCACACAACGAGAGCCAGAGCCCACTACTGCTCGACAAAGCCACACGTCCTCCTCGTCGGGCTCGACCTCCACGATGTCGCCGCAGGCGATTTCCTGAACGAACCAGGGGTGTTGTCGAGCCGTGCGGTGCCGTCGCCCTGGTCGACGGCCCACAGACTCTCCACCGACGCCGGGGGCCAGTCGTCTTCGATCTCAAGCCGGAAGTGCACCTTCACGTACGGGCCGCCGGCATTCGTCGTGCCGCCCAGGATGCACACCCTCTATGTGCTGGCCGCGGGCGGGTGACTGGGCACTTCTCCTCAGAGGTGGGCTCGGGCTCGTCTGGGCTCGGGCTCGTCTGTTCCTCAGCCGACGACAGTCAGCCACGACGGCGGGTGCGCCGATCGACGAGGCGCGCGCGTGCCTCGTTGCACCCCACCGGCCTCAGCCGCGCTGTCGGGGTGTGTTCGTCGACCAGAGCAAGCCGTGAGGACCGACCCGTGACCGTCGGCCTGGTCCTGGAGCGTCTGCACATCGGACTCGAACGCGTGTAGCGCCTTGTCCGTCCCCGTCAGCAGTGACTCAGGGAAGAGTTCAGACCAGAAGGCGTCGCTCGGGTCTCGCGCCCCGGAGGCGAGTTCCCTTGCCTCGTCGTCCACGCGGGCCCGCCAGCGTACAGATGGTCTGATGGTCATGTCCTGGACTGTAAGCGCCAGTACTGACTCGTCCGTCTTCGTGCACGCTTTCCCACCGGGCTGGTTGGGTGTGGGTGTGTGTACGGGGGCGTTCACCTGCGTTCATGGGCGGCTCACCACCGGATTGGGATCGGCTTCCGGTCCCGGCTGAGCGACGGTGAACGAGGCTGAATGAGACGGAAAGTAAGAGGGGCGCGGCGGTCGTTGTCAGTACAGCCTCGTACTGGGCCGTATTCGGCTGTTTGACCAACGAAACGAGATGCCGTGCCGGGCGTCGCGAGCTTCAAAGATCTTCGACCTGTGATCATGGAGCGTTCATTAAAGGTGATCGACGAGGAGCTCCAGGTCGCGGGGGGCCGATGTGCCGCCGCCGCAGGGCGCTCGCGGTAACGCGCTGTAGGTGATGTGGTGAACTGGTTGACCTCGCGGCCGGCGGTGGTGCTGGTTGTGGGCTGGCTCTTACTGGCCTTACTGGTCGCGGCCTTGGCGCGGGTCGGCGTCAGGGTGCTCGTACCGGTCGAGGAACGGGATCGGGTGCCGCAGATCGCCACACCCCTGATGCCGACACTCGGCGCTGCCTTCGCGATCTTTGCGGCACTCACACTGGCCAGCGAGGCCGGCTACCTGCGCGCAGCCGAGGGATTGGTGAGCGACGAGGCGGCCGCGGCCTCCCGCCTGGCATGGGCGGCGACAAGTCCGCGAGTCCAGTCGGAGCCGATCCATGCGGCACTGCTGGACTACTTGCAGACCACTCGTGCCAGGGAGTGGGAGGCTGCAGCAGCGGCGTCCGGTGACGACCCCGCCACCGGACGCGCGATCGCACGGCTGGAGCGGAGTGTGCGCGCCGAGGCGGCCCGCTCCGAGGTGGGAACCCCGACAGGCACGGAGCTGGTGGTTTCCATGGACGGTGTCACCAGTAGTCGTCGCGCCCGCATTGCGGCCGCCTCGCGCGACGTTCCCGCGCTCTACGTCGTCACGCTTGTGGTCAGCGGACTGGCCTTGATCGTGAACTCCGGCGCACTGGTCTTCCGCAGCAGCCTGCGAACGTCACTGCTGATCGTAGGTGTTGCGAGTGTGGTCGGGCTGAGCCTGGCGTTGCTCTTCGCACTCAGCGCGCCCTGGAGTGGACCGTTCATCGTCAGTGGGCGTCCACTCGACGCCGTCATCGGGGACCTGAAGTCCGGCTTCTTCGACGGCGGGCCGTAGGGGACGGGCGCGATCAGTAGCCGACGACTGGGTCCAGGCCAGGAAAGCGGCGGGCGTCACGGCCGAGCTGCGCGGCATTTGACCTGCGGGAACGTCGAATGCTGCGCCTGGGAAACACCCCTCCGTGGTTCTCAGGTGTTTGCGGGGTTTCCCGGCCTGATGTGTGCTGAATCCGTTCCGGCCGGAAGTTGCTCACTCTGCGTCGGCGACGACGGAACCGACGCGTTCGGCCAGGCTCGGGTCGCGGCGGACCAGGAGCGTTGCGTAGCCGATGGCGGCGAGCAGGGTGGCCAGTGCCGCGTAGGGAAACCAGTTGTACGGCGCGGGCTGTCCGGGCTTGGCCAGGTAGTAGAGCGGAACCAGGATGGCCAGGGCGCCGATCGCGGGCAGCACCAGGTGCCGGACCGTCCGGAACTCCTGCGGACGGTACCTGCGGTAGTACAGCGGCAGGGCGATGTTGGACGCGAGGTAGACCAGCAGGATCAGGATGGCGCCCAGGCTCGAGGACTCCGTGAAGAAGACCACGGGGTTCATCGAGCCGCCGTCGGACCCGAGGACATGGCCCAGGCCCCAGCCTCCGATGATCAGCAGTGCGGTGGCGGTGAAGGTGACGATTGCGTTGGTCGGTGTGCGGCGGGTGGGGTGCACGTACCCGAAGAAGGACGGGAGCAGCCCCTCGCGGCCCGCGTTGAACACCAGGCGGGCCTGGGAGTTGATGCCCGCGATCAGTACGCCGAGGGTGGAGGTCAAGCCCCCGACGTAGGCGACGAACGCCAGCGCTCCGAGCGTGTCGTCGGCGACGGCGATGAAGGGAATACGGGCGTCGCCGAGCCTGGCCACGTCGTAGTCGAAGCCGGTCACCGTGGCGTAGGAGAAGAGGATGTAGCTCACGGTCATGATCGCGATGGAGAAGAACACGGCGCGGCCGACGTTGCGCCGCGGGTTCTCCGTCTCCTCGGCCAGCGCCGCCGAGTTCTCCCAGCCGACGAACAGGTACACCGCCAGCGGGAAGCCCGCTGCCAGGCCGCTGAGGCCGTGGCGGATGTGGCCGGGCAGGAACGGGTCGGCGGAGAGGTGGCCGCGGTGTTCGACGATCGCCGCGATCGAGACGACGACCAGCACCAGCATCTCCACGCCGAAGAAGTAGCCGGCCCACTTGGTGGAGACCACCACCCCGCGCAGCATCAGCACCACCGACAGTCCGGTCAGCAGTAGCGTCCAGATGATCCACGGCAGCTCGACGCCGGTGTAGTGGTGCAGGGTGATCTGTACGAACCCGCCCGAGATCGCGATGACGGAGGCCATCGCGATGATGTAGCCCAGCCCGGCGAGCAGGGCCGTGGTCACCGCGCTGACCGGCCCGAAGGTCTTGCCGACGAAGGTGATGAAGCTGCCCGCCGAGGGGTGCGCCCGGGAGAACTCGGCGAGCGTGTTGCCGAGCAGCGCGACCGCGATGCCCGCGGCGGTGATGGTCAGCGGGGACGCGATACCCGCAGTGGTGGTGAGGAAGGCGAAGCCGAAGAAGAAGCTCATGGCCGGGCCGACGTTGGCCATCGTGGCGGCGGCGATGTCCGCCATGCCGAGAACGCCACCGCGCAGGCGCTGGGGCGTGCTGTCGGCGGGGCCCGACGTCGACGACGGGCCGACGGCTCCGGGGTCAGACATGGCGGCAGTTCCTTCCGCGGTGTGGCGGGGCGAGCGGCGCGCGTTGCCGGTACTCGGGTCGGCGCGACCGGGCGTCAGCTCGGGCGGACATGCTGGTGTTGCTTCACAGCTCGCACGGCCGGGTCCATCGCGCCGCGGCCGAGCTCGGCAAGCAGTTCGGCGTGGCAGCGATTCTGTGCCCGTACCACCGCGGGCGTCGGAGCGGGCAGCAGCAGGCACAGGCGACCGAGCAGGTCGCCCGCGAACTCGCGGATTCCGGGGCCGCCGAGCGCTTCCGCGAGGTCGAGATGGAAGCGCGCCTCCAGTTCGAGCAGTCTTGCCGGGTCATCGGCCAGGTCCATCTCGTCGACGAGCGTCCGCAGCCCTTCGAGCCGGTCGACCGGGAGCTCGCCCGCACTGTGCGCCACCAGGCCGCATTCGAGCAGCAGGTGGAACGCGTTCAGTGAGGCCGCCTCGTCGGCGTCGTGCATCAGGGCGACGACCGTATCCCAGCCCGGCGCGACGAAGGTGCCGCCCGCCCGGCCTCGTCGGCGGTCGAGCAAGCCGTCCTGGCACATCCCCTCCAGCGCGCGGCGCACGGTGATCTCACTGATCCCCAGCTCCTCGGCGAGGACGCCGGCGTCCGGCAGCCGGTCGCCCGGTGACACGGACTTCAGCCGCACCTGCAGGGCGATCCGTGATCGGACGAGTTCGGAACCGGTCTGGCCCCTGCCGGACAGGAGAGGGGCGTTCCGCATCCCGGCGACCGGCGCCGGCCGTGCCTGGCCCGGCTGGTCGTAGGGCCCGAACTTGCCCGCTGCATTCACCACGACGTCACCCTAACGGCCTGCTGAGCGGGGTCATGGCGGGCGGTGGCGCCGTGCGCAGCGGAGGTTCTCGCGACCACGCCGCGGTGTGTTGTGCATGAGGGCTCCCACGGGGGCCGGAACACAGGGGACGACGCGACAGCCACCACAGATGGGGCGGCTCCGCGCTGCACGAAAAATAGAGCAAGGTGAACACTTATACAAGTCTTGTTCTTTTCGATCGTCATGAACTAATTTCCCGGTCACGACGCTCGTCCCCCTTCGGCGAAGCTGCGCGGTCACCCCCGCCCCGGCTCGCCGACGCATGTCCTCTTCCGCACCCCCTCCCTGGATGTCGAGATGACTACACGTCCCCCTCTTTCCGCCGCAGACCCCGTGACCACCACCGAAAGCGCCCCGGCAGGATCCTCCGGCCTGCAGGCCGGACTGAAGAACCGCCACCTGTCGATGATCGCGATCGGCGGTGTCATCGGCGCGGGCCTCTTCGTCGGCTCCGGCGCCGGCATCGCCGCCGCGGGCCCCGGCATCCTCGTCTCCTACGCGCTCGTCGGAGTCCTCGTCATCCTCGTCATGCGCATGCTCGGCGAGATGGCCGCGGCCAACCCCACGTCCGGCTCGTTCTCCGCCTACGCGGACCGCGCGCTGGGCCGCTGGGCCGGATTCACCATTGGCTGGCTGTACTGGTTCTTCTGGGTCGTGGTGCTCGCGGTCGAGGCGACAGCAGGCGCCAAGATCCTGGCCGGCTGGATACCGGCGGTCCCGCAGTGGGGCTGGGCCCTGATCGTCATGGTCATCCTCACCGCCAGCAACCTGGCCTCGGTCAGCTCCTACGGCGAGTTCGAGTTCTGGTTCGCCGGCATCAAGGTCGTCGCCATCGCCGCGTTCATCGTGGTCGGCGCCCTCGCGATCTTCGGGTTGCTACCCGGCTCGGACCACCCGGCGTCCGGCTTCTCCAACCTGACCGCGCACGGCGGGTTCCTGCCGCACGGGCCGGGGGCGATCCTCACCGGCGTCCTGATGGTGGTCTTCTCCTTCATGGGCAGTGAGATCGTCACGCTCGCGGCCGGTGAGTCCCAGGACCCGCAGGGTGCGGTCACCAAGGCGACCAACAGCGTGATCTGGCGGATCGCGGTGTTCTACCTCGGGTCGATCCTGATCGTGGTGTCTCTGCTGCGCTGGGACGACCCGGCGATCCTCAAGGACGGCTCGTACGTCGCCGCGCTGAGCTCCATCGGCATCCCGCACGCCGCCCAGATCATGAACGCGATCGTGCTGACCTCCGTGCTGTCCTGCCTCAACTCCGGCCTGTACACCGCCTCGCGCATGGCGTTCTCCCTCGGCCGGCGCAGTGACGCCCCGGCCGCCCTCGGCCGCACCACGGGCCGCGGCGTGCCGCAGTCGGCCATCCTGGCCTCGGTGGTCTTCGGCTTCATCGCGGTCGGCTTCAACTACCTCTGGCCGGACACCGTCTTCCAGTTCCTGCTCAACTCCTCCGGCGCGATCGCCCTGTTCGTCTGGCTGGTGATCTGCTTCTCCCAGCTGCGGATGCGCAAGATCATCCAGCGGGAGGCGCCGGAGAAGCTGATTGTCAAGATGTGGCTGTACCCCTACCTGACCTGGGCCACCATCGCCCTGATCACGTTCGTGCTGGGCTACATGCTGACCGACACGGCCGCGGGCGGCGGCCGCGACCAGGTGGTCCTGTCCACCCTGGTGGCCATGGGCGTGGTGGCCGTCGCGCTGGTCCGCGGGCGACTGGGCCGGAACAGGAGGCACAGCGCGGTAACCCCGTCGTAGGGGCCGGCCCGCGGTCGGTCCGCAAGGCGTACGTCGTCCTCAGTCACGTCCTCGGCGGTGCGGTCCAGTCCCGTTGCCTGGCGGTCAATCCTGCCGTCGGCGTGCCTCTGCCACGGACACGTCTTCGTCGGGCCGCAGGGCGGGCAGCCTGACCGGCCACCGTGACCGGACCGTCGTCGATCGTCTCGAACAGGACGAAGGGCCGGCCCGGGAGGGAAACCCCTCCTGAGTCGGCCCCAGGTCCTGTCCCCCGGCAGGATTCGAACCTGCGACACCCGCTTTAGGACAGAGGCGGGGGTGCCTTGCTGGTGACCTGCGGCTTCGATACGTCTTGTGGTGGCTGGCAACTCGACCGCGCGACACCGCCATTGACCGTGGCTGACCCCTGCATCTGGCACGGTTGTGGCACGAACCTCAGCCGACGACAGTCAGCCACGGCGGCGGGTATGCCGGCCGACCACGCACGCGTATGCCTCGCTGCACCCCCACCGACGTCAGCCACGCTATGGGGGTGTTCGTCGACCAGAGCAAGCGGCGACGGCCAGCCCGTTGCGACGGCCGGAAGCCCTCAGCTTGGGAACCTCAGGGCGTCTAGGGCTTGTTCAAGACCAGGCCTACGGAGCCTTCTTCGAGCCCGTTGTCCTCCTCCAAGTGGAGATGAGCACCGTCCGGTGTGCCGTCCTAGTCGAGCGGGAGGAGGTGGCCGACCAGGGTCTGCAACCCGGCAGCGCTTGCCGACGACAGCCGGCCACGACGGCGGGCGCGCCAACCGACCAGGCGCCTGTGTCTCGCTCTACCCCCACCGACCTTAGCCAGTCCATTTGCGGCTATCTGGCGTGCGTCACCTGTGGCGGTCCGGGCGCAGCGCGTGGCACGGACCAACTGGGTCGTCGTGCTCGACGTTGACGACCAGGGCCCCGGCGTTCTCCCCTGGATGTCCGGGGTGATCTTGTGATGCCGTAGAGGGCGAGGACTTGGTTTTGGTCGGTGTGGGCGCGTCGGGCGAAGGTGATGTTGACGTGCCCGGCCAGCTTGAGAGCACCGCGGATCAGGTCGCGGACGGTGGCCAGGACGGCGGGGGTGTTATGGGCCCTGACAACACGCGTGCCGTGGCCGCGCGTTCATGGCCCCGCCCGTGAATACCACCGCCCGACAACGGTTTCAGGTCGTGCCGGGGCCGTAAATCGGCCTGAATACCTGCGAGAATGTGACTCATGGCAAGTGGTGCTATGGGTCCGAATCGGTGTCGGGTGGAACTGGAAAGAAGTGCTACTCGAACTACATCGCGGATGTGACTCACAAGTCAACGGTCAGGGTCATCAACATCGACCATTCAAGTGGCTGGGTGGCGAAGGGGCAGACTTCCTACGCCAACCACACACAAGGTGCGGCATATACCTGCTACGCATATTACGATAATGCATAAATTTGTCCGCCGTGATGAGGGTTGATCTCCCTCGGGTGGGCCATTACTCCGGGCGCACACGCGCCCGGAGTAATGGCGCATTAGGGCCGGAAGGGGAGAGAGTGAACTTTTGGGGTGCTCGGGCCGCGTCGTTTGCGGTGCCACTCGGGCTTGGCTTGTTGCTTGGCCTGATAGGGCCTACCGCTGAGCATTGGGGCGGCAGTCCAGGTGCGGCCGTGGGCGCCGTTTTCACCGGTGGGTGGCCGTGGGCCTGTTACGCGTTTCTGGTGGGTTATTTCCGCTGGTCTAAAATCGAATCGGTTGTTCTCGCGTCTCTGGGGCTGGCTATCGGTGTCGTGACCTACTACCTGACTAAGGGAAGCCTGGCCTCCCTGGGTGGACTGGATTCCTCGGGTGCGGGGTCATCCGGAATTGCCCTCTGGGGTGTGCTGGCATTCTTCTTCGGAGCACCCCTTGGGTTCCTGGGGAACCTCGCGCAGGTGCCGGGCATCGGCGGCCTGTTCTTCCGGCTGCTTATTCCCCTGGTGGCTTTTTATGAGACTTCCATGCGTCTGGAGACGGAGTCGCGCGGGCCGAGTCAGGTTGTTCTGGGTACCTGGACCACCGTTCGGTTCACGGCTGTTGCCGTTGCGGTCGCTCTGGTGGGCCACACGGTCTGGGGTTGGTGGAGGTCTCGCCGTAATCGCTCCGCCGGGGTGGGCGTTGGCTAGCGAGGTGTTTCAGCGTGGCCACTGAAGTGTTTAGCGTGACCACTGATCGAGTGACGACGTAACCGTCCGCAACGGACAAGGCCCCCGTGCCGTTGAGGGAGGTGTTCGACGTCTCAACTCGCTGGCACGGCAGCCCTGTTGGTTTCCTGACCTGCCGCACTCGACCTGCCCCGTGCCCTGGTCGAGTGGGTCACCATGCTCATCGTCACCCGTAAGGGTGACCGCCGCTGCAAGCTCCCACCGCACCAGCGTGCTCTGGTCGGTCTGGTGCCAGGACTTCTTCGTCCCGAAGCAACTTGGGTGAGGGCGGTGCCTTGGGTCGGTGTGTCCTTCACCTGTGCTGATGGTCCGCAGACGTCCGTGGTTGTCCGCCGCTGTTGTCGCGCAGTTAGACACTCGCCCGGTGCTGTGCTCGTGCGGAGGAACCACCAGTGAGGGGCTCTGAGCGCTCTCCTGCGAGCACTTTGCCCGCGTCGTCCGGCCCGGCAAGTGCCGTAGGGCCCTAACCGCAAGGGAGGGGCTGGGCAAGCACGCTGCGGGGCAGACTACTTGGCGGCACACATAGAGGAGTCGATGGGCCAGCTCGATCGAGGGCTACCGGTCTATTTGGGGGACACGTGAGCTTGACGGTTCAACTTCCAGCCTTGATAGGCGTAGTGATCGGTGGGGTCGTCTCCTTCGCCGGCAGTGCGCTTTCTGAGCGATTCCGGTGGAAGCGGGATGTGCAACGGGAGTGGAGCCAGCGCCGATTCGAGGCCTACCGAGAGCTAATTCATGTAGCACATATTCAGGTTGGGGCTGCGCGTTCGCTTGCTACGACAAGAAATCTTCTCGAAGGTCCCCCTCCCGTTTCTGTTGAAGACGGGATGAAAGAGATCGCCGAATCCGATAGGCACCTGGCGCTCGCATACGAAACAGTACAAATGCTCGGAGATGAGCAAGTTGGTAGGGCTGCACACGCGTTTCGCTCGGCCTTGTGGCAACTGAGTGACTACGCACGCGGATTGATTGACGTGGATGCAGCGGAGTGGGAAAAGTCGTATAGGAGGTACCGAACATCGCGTGACGGATTCCATGCCGCCATTCGTCACGACCTCGGGATAGCTGGTCGAGGTTATCAACGCAATACAGTTGGTTCTTCTTCTCGTCCTCCCATCGTTGGGTCACCGTGAGACGAGCTGTCAGGAACTCAACTGCGAAACACCTCTGTTGACCGTGGCTGCCCCCTGCATCTGGCACGGCAGTGGCACGAACCTCAGCCGACGACAGTCAGCCACGACGGCGGGTGCGCCGACCGACCACGCACGCGTATGCCTCGCTGCACCCCCACTGGCCTCAGCCACGCCGTCCTGCCGTCGACCACAGCAAGTCATGCTGGCCGGGTCGCAGGGCACAGCCGAGTCCACCTCCTCAAGGCTCTCAGCTTGGGAAGCTGAGGTGGTCTAGGAGCCGTTGCTCGGCTGACCTGCGGCGGAGCCGCGACAGTGCGAGGGATGGTGCCGAAACGTTGCCTGGTGTTCCCCGTGGTTCCCCGTAGGATCTGGCACGGTTCTGGCACGACACGTAACTCTGTGGCCGCAGTGCGGCGTCCCGACCGATGATTGGGCCCATGGATGCTGTCGTTCAGCGAGTGCGCACGTCGTGGACGAAGAAGTCGCGTGGCGGTTCTGAAGCTGCTCACAGAAACGCCGCCCCGACGGCCTTCTTGCTGCCTCCGGGCTTGAGTTCTGCCCTCCACGAGGTCGCCATGCGGGAGTCCGATTCCTTTGAGCCTCGAATACAGATGCGGGATCTGTCGGCACCCGGGACGATCCTCCGCGAGGTCGATGGGCTACTGCGCGTGGATCCTCCAGAGGTGAGCATGTTTGCCATGCCACGACGCAACCGGCGCCCGCCTGCCGTTCGTCTGGCTCCCGGCCAATGGCTGCAATGGCAGATCAACTACCGGTTCGTCGGCCGTTGTGACGGGGGCTGGTCCTATCGACTGGAGACGTTCAACATCCTTTATGGCTCTGCGATGCCCGACGTGTTCCTGGGTGTGCCGGCACGCCACGTAGACGAGCGGCGGTCCCTGCGCTGAACTCTGCGGCACCACTACCGCGACGGCTCCGGAGGCCCCTTCGCTCCTCAACAAGATGGCTGGTCAGGGCTTCATGGGCGCTTGAGCGAGCGTCACCCGTCCACGGGTAGTCCACAGCGACTCAATGCGGCCTTGGTGCCTGCGACCTCGTCTGCAGGAGACGTCTCAAGAAGACCCGAGCATGATCGTGTTAGGAGCTCCCAGGGTCCGCCGCGCAGGATCGTTGCAGGCATCGGAGAGTGCGAGAGTGAGCGGTTGGCTGGCGGGCCAAGGTGTTAATTGTGCTGTCCAAATGGAGCAATACAGCAGACCGACGACTTTGATCTCGGCATAGAGTAGAAGTGTGAACGGCACGGATGAGAGGGCGACGGAGTCTCGAAGAACGCGATTCGACAGTGTGCACAAGTGGGCTGCCACACTAGCCGCTGTTGTTGCGCTTGCTTTGTCAAGCTACAACTTCGCTGAACTCCAACAGAAGCCCAGAGTCGATGCGACACTTCCTCACCTGTTGCGCGTTGGACCGGTAGGCAATGGAATCGGTTTCCAGATTCAGCCGACGGTGTCCACCAGGTTCAAGACCCAGGACGTCGAGGTGATTCGTGATGCACATCTGCAACTGACTCCCGTCGGCTCGATTTCCTCTTTGAAGAAGCCGATTTTCTACTGGCACGAAACCGGAACATACGTATACGATTTCGCTTCAGACAAGGTCAACTATCGCTGGACCAGCGACCCCGCCCCATTCATTGTCAGTCAGGACAAACCTCAGCAGCCCACGCTAAACTTCTGGGCCGATAACTGGACCTTCCAACCCGGCCAGTACGAGGGGTCGCTTCAGCTGAGCCGGTCAGAGAATCATAATCCTTTGACCAAGAAATTCTGCCTGGTTGTTTCAAAGAAAGCCGCCGATGAAAACCGCGGTGCAGAGCAACGGCAGATCTTCTTTTTCCGCGATGACCTGCCCAAGTTCCACTCCTCTAGCAAATCTCCAGACTGCTACCGGAGGGAAACGGATTAAGAGCTCTTGCCAGTCAGTAGTTCTCCGGGTCCCCTAGGGGGCGCCTGGCCTTCAGCCCCTGGATGCGAACTATGGGCGGAGCGGTCGCTGAGGTCTGCCGGGCTGGCCACTCGGCTCCTCAGGTGCGGTGAGAGTCGGCTTTGGTCGCCGTGGTTGCTGTACTTCACTGCTGTACAGCACGGCCCTGACCGCTGCCTTGTAAGCCTGGTGGTGCGGGATAGCGGAGGCAGGCAGGTCACACCACGCACCGAGGGTCCGTCGTCCAGTGGGGTATCTCGACTGCGGTGAACCATCGTTGACCGTGACTGACCGCACCATGTGGCACGGCTGTGGCACACACGACTTCGGCGGCCAGTAACTTGATCGGCATGGCCACCCAGATTGTCACCTTGGTCGGCGTCCTCATCGGCGCCCTGACGTCCTACCTAGCGACGGCGATAGCCGAGCGGGCAAAGTTCCGACGAACGATGACTACCCGTTGGGATGAGAGGAAGCTCGATACCTACATCGAGTACATCTCATGCGTCAAAGAGATCATGAGAGCCGCCAGGGAAGCTTTGCGGGCTCGTGACCGGGAGGAGGATACAACCGGTGCGCTGGCGGAGATGGAGGCGATCGAGGCCAAACGATCGATCCTTTTTGAGAGCTTCATCCTGCTGAGCGACGAAGCTGCTGCCACTGCTGCCCACGTCGTTAATCAGCGAGCCTGGGATCTACTCCGAGTGACACGCAATCCCGCCAACGGGGAGGACGCCCTCAAGGATGTCCCTCTGGTCACGGCCCTGAACGTTCTCCACGCGGCGGCGCGAGCGGATCTTGCGATAGGGCGCGGCTAGTCAGCCTGATAGACGAGGGCGTACGGCCGGATTCGCAAGGTCGGCGGAGTCTCAATGACCGAGTCAAGGTGTGCGCCGGCCGACAGCGAGGACGGCGCCCGTACGAGTCCAAGACTTTGAGGTCTGTCCTCATCCTTATCAGGTCGAATACGAGGACTTGACCGCCTTCGTCTTCTCCTGGTGGTCGCAGGATGAGCCGTCGTAAGGATCCGGCGTTGCCCGCCAACGTTCGCGCCTGTTGGTGTCAGCTCCTTGTGGCGGTCTTGACCTGCAAAGACGCTGTTGCATTCGCTTCCCTGAGGGTTAAGATCCGCTGCCGACCTGCGGGAAGTCCGAACGGGCGGTCTCCAGGAGGTGTGAAGTGTCCGGATCGATCAAGGTGCCGCGCGGGCAGGCCCGGTTCGCCTCCGGCGCCCTCGCCGCGTTCGCGCTGGTGACCCTCGCGGCCGGGCTGGCAGCGTGGCAGAAGTACCAACTGCTGGCCGGACCGATGGCGGCAGGGCCGTACGTCAACAACCCGTTGGTCGAGGTCGACACGTATTTCAGAAATCTGACGGGCTGGCGGACCGCTCTGCTCGTCATGGCCCTGCTCCAGTTCAGCCTTTGGCTCGCCAACATGCGCGACGTCGCGGACGTGCTCTGGCGCAAGGGACAGCGGCGGCGCAGGGCGTGGCTGGTCTTCGGGTGGGTGATACCGGTGGCGCAGCTCTTCGTACCCAAGATGTTCGTCAACGACCTGTGGGCTGCCAGCCGGCCGGAACCGCAGCGTCGTCGGGGACATCCCCTGCTCGCGGCATGGTGGCTGTCTGTCCTCATCGCGGCTAATGCGTACAGCGGTGCCTCCGCGGATCTGAAGAAGGCTGTCAGCGCGGCCCAGGCTCGTCATGCCCTGCGGCAGATCATGTTCAGCGACGGTCTGTACATCTGCGCCGCAGGGATGTCGATCGTCGTCGTCTGGCAGCTCATTCGCAGGCTGGAGCGGGCCGCTGCGATAGCGCCCGCTGAGGTCTGGGCGACGGGCCAAACGACATCCTGAAGGTCCCGGGGCGCAGTCCTCGCCGCCTCCCGCAAGGACCCGCTCTACGCGGCCTTCGTGCTGGCCATTGCCATGGGGCTCCGCCGGGGCGAGATCATCGGCCTCCGCTGGTCCGATCTCGACCTCGACAATCGTGTCCTGTACGTCCGTCAGCAGACGCAGCGCCGCCGTGGCGTCCTGTACGACGACGATCCGAAGAGCCGCCGCCGTCGCGCCGTACCGCTGCCCGCGCTCTGCATCGCCCCGCTGCGCTGGCACCGGATGCGGCAGTCCGCGGCACGCGCCAAGGCGGGGGAGAAGTGGCAGGCATCCGGCTACGTCTTCACCACCCGCACCGGCCGCCAGGTCGAGCCGCGGAACGTCTACCGCTCCTTCACCCGCATCGCCGACTCCGCCGGCATCCGCGTCGTCCGGCTGCACGACGCCCGGCACGGCACCGCCACTCTCCTCACGGCGGCCGGAGTCGCGCCCCGCGTCGTGATGGAGATCCTCGGGCACAGCCAGATCAGCATCACCATGGACGTCTACACGCACGTCGTGCAGGACACGCAGCGCGAGGCCATGAGTCACATGGATCGGCTGCTCAGGAGGCGTCCCGGTCGTCAGTGACCGTGCTCGTTGATGTCAGCTGTGGATGTCAAAGGCCCCGGACCATGATCGGTCCGGGGCCTTTGCCCTTGTGCCCCCGGCAGGATTCGAACCTGCGACACCCGCTTTAGGAGAGCGGTGCTCTATCCCCTGAGCTACGAAGGCGGGGGGATCTCGGTGAGACCCGGCGACTAGCGTAGCGGATTCGGTGGGGTGGGGGTTCTGGCGTTCGGTCAGCGGGTGATTCGGGTTTCCAGGCCGTCCAGGACGCGGTCGAGGCCGTACCGGAAATTCTCGTCGCGGGTGGTGCGGGGGTCCTTGCCGCGTTGTTCGGCGTAGCCCTCGCGGAGGTGGGGGTAGGACTCGGCGGCCTGTTCGGCGGTGGGCCAGAGGCTCTCCACGTACTGCTGTTCGGTGTGGCCGCTGCGGGCGAGGACGTTGAGGTAGGCGGCCTCGCTGGTGGCCATGCCGGTGACGTAGGCGACGAGGGTCGAGGCGGCCTGGTCGGCCTCGGTCGTGGGCAGGCCCGCGCGGGTGAAGAGGGCGAGCAGGAACTCGGCCAGGCGCATCGCGTTCGGGCCGAGGTACGACATGCCCATCTCGCCGAGCACCGAGGCGATCCACGGGTGGCGCAGCATCGTCGCGCGCAGGCTCTGGGCGCAAAGGGTCGCGTCCGTGCGCCAGGTCGCGGGGTCGGCGGACCGGGGGATTTCGATTTCGCCGTAGATCTCGTCGATGGCCAGCTCGATGAGCTCGTCCTTGTTGGCCACGTGCCGGTAGAGCGAGGTGGCTCCGGCGCCGAGGCGGGTGCCGAGCTTGCGCATGCTCAGGGCGTCGATGCCGTCGGAGTCGAGCAGGCGTAGCGCCTCGGCGACGATCTGGTCCCGGCTCAGCGCCGGCTGTTCGCGGCCGGCCCGGGGGCGGGTCCACACCGACTGGACGGGCGGCGGCGGCTCCGCTTCGGCCTGCTTCTGGGGGGGCATTCGGCTTCCTCTCTCCCGGTCCGGCCACCGTAGCGCACAGCATGCGCAGGGTGCGTACAGGCGGCGATGTTTTCGTACGTCGTTCTCTCTTGCATACAGTGTGCGCATCGCCGTACGGTGTTCCGCGGAGCGCACGGTGTGTGCGACTCGGCCCGCCGTTCGAGAGGTAGTGAGATGGACCGTCATCCGCGCCGCTGGCTCATCCTGATCGTGTTGTGCCTCAGCACCCTGGTGCTGGTCGTCGACAACATGGTTCTCACCGTGGCGATCCCGACGATCGCCGAGGACCTCAAGGCCAGTGCCCAGGACCTTCAGTGGATCCTCGACTCGTACATGCTGGTCTTCGCCGGGCTGCTGCTGACCGCGGGCAGCCTCTCCGACAAGTTCGGGCGGCGGAAGGTGATGGTCATCGGGCTCGCGCTCTTCGGGGCGGCCTCGGTGGTGGCCATGGAGGCCGCCACGCCCGGGGCGCTGATCCTGGGGCGGGTGCTGATGGGCGTCGGGGGCGCACTGATCATGCCCAGCACGCTGTCGATCCTGATCACCGTCTTCGACGACGCCGAGCGGCCCAAGGCCATCGCCGCCTGGAGCGCCGTCGCCATGGTCGGGCTCGTCGGTGGTCCGGTCGTCGGGGGCGCGCTGCTGGCCCACTTCTGGTGGGGGGTCGTCTTCCTCCTCAACATTCCCATCGCCGGTCTCGCGATCATCGCCGCGCTGGTCCTCATGCCCGAGTCCAAGGGGCCCTGGCGCAAGGCCGACCCGATCGGCATGGTGCTGTCGATGGTCGGCATGACCGCGCTCATCTGGACGATCATCGAGTTTCCCAAGGGCGGGCTGGGTCAGCAGGGCACGCAGTTCTCGCTCGGCGTCGCGGTGCTCGGGCTGGTCGGGTTCGGGGTGTGGGAGAGCCGCTGCTCCTCGCCGATGATCCCGGTCTCGCTCTACCGCAACCGTGTCTTCACCGGCGCCAGCTTCTCCCTCGTACTGCTGACCCTGGCCCAGGGCGGCCTGATGCTGGTGCTGACCCAGTACCTGCAGTTCGTCCTCGGCTACTCCGCCACCCAGACCGGTCTCGCCTTCACCCCGCTGGCCCTCGCGACCCTCGCCTTCAACAGCGTCGGCGCCGCCCTGCTGCCGAAGACCGGCAACCGCGCCATGGCGGTCTTCGGACTTCTCGTCATCGCCTCCGGGTTCGGGCTGCTGTCCACGCTGAACCCGGAGAGTGGGTGGGGAGTGCTCGCCGGTGCCATGTGCCTCATGGGCGCCGGTGGCGGGCTGACGATGCCCGCGGCGATGGCGGCCATGATGGGCGCGATCCCGGACGAGCACGCCGGTGTGGGCTCCGCGCTCAACGACACCGTCCAGCAGGCCGGCGCCGCGCTCGGTGTCGCCGTCCTCGGCGCGGTCCTCTCCAGCACCTTCACCGGCCACATGCCCGCCGCAGCCCCGGCCGCCGCCCGCCACTCGATCGGCGACGCCCTCGCCGTCGTCGCCCGCACCGGCGACAAGCCCCTCCTCGCCTCCGCCCACGACGCCTTCACCAGCGCGATGTCGGCGAGCTTCCTGGCGGGCGGGGCGGGAGTCCTGGTCGCGGCCGTTCTCGCCGTCTTCCTGATGCGGGACGGCAGGCCCGCCGGAGCCCCGGACGAGGGTGCGTGCGAGGCCGCGTCGGACGAGGGTGGGTCTGAGGCCGCGTCGGACGAGGGTGGGTCCGAGGCCGCGGAGGCCGGGCTCGCGGGGGTCACCCACTGACGCCCGGGGTCACTCCCCCTGCACATGCTCCCGCCCGTGTCCGGACCACCTGCCCGTGGCCCGGACACGGGCGTTCACGTGCTCAAACGGTCTTCAGAAGGGGTACGCGCCCATGCGTCACGTCCGCGGTACCCGCCGAAACCGTCCCGCCACCCACAGGTCCTCCTCGATCCGCCCCACCGTGGCCCGCAACTCCGGCAGCACCTCGGCGACGCACTCCTCGGGCGTACGGCGGCTGCTGTGCATCGCGACATTGACGGCGGCCACGACCCGCCCACCGCGCTCGCGCACCGGCACCGCGACCGAGCGCAGCCCCACCTCCAACTCCTCGTCGACCAGGGCGTATCCCTCTTCTCGTACGCGGTCCAGGACGGCCTTCAGCCGAGCGGGGTCCGTGATCGTGCGGGGGGTCAACGGGAGCAGTTCGGTGAGCGGCGGCTCGGGCAGGTCCGCCAGCATCACCCGGCCCAGCGCGGTGGGGTACGCGGGCAGGCGGGTGCCGATGGTGATGTGGACGCTCATGACGCGGCTGGTGGAGACGCGGCCCGTGTACTGGATCTCGTCGCCGGTCAGGATCGCCAGCGACACCGAGTCGTGCAGCCGCTGCGAGAGTTCGGTGAGGTGCGGGGCGGCGATCTCGGCGAGCGAGGTCCGCGACAGGGGAGGGAAGCCGAGGCCCAGCACGCGGGGGGTGAGGCGGAAGACGCGGTCGTGCGCGGTGACGTATCCGAGGTGTTCCAGGGTGATCAGGGCGCGGCGGGCGGTCGCTCGGGCGAGCCCGGTGGCCTGGGCGACCTCGGTGAGGTTCAGTTCGGCGCGGCCCTCGCCGAAGGCGGTGATGACGGTGAGGCCCCGGGCCAGCGACTCGATGAACTCCCGGCCCAGTTCCTGCTTGGAGGCGCCGGTCCAGACGGCGAGGCCGGAGGGGGCGGCGGTGGGGCGGGGTACGTCGGGTTCGGCGTGCTGTGCCTCGCGCAGTTCCCGTTCCATCGCGGCGACGGCCTCCCGCAGCCGGGGCAGCACGGTGTCGCGCAGATCGGCCGCGGTGTGCCGGCTGGTGTGGCTGACCACGCTCACCACACAGGCGATGCGGCCCGCCTCCCGTACGGGCAGGGAGAGGGCGACCAGGCCCGGTTCGATCAACTGGTCGTCCAGCGCCCAGCCGGCCTCCCGCGCCTCGGCCGTACGCTCCTCGAAGTCGTCGCCGAGGGCGGGGAGTCGACGTGCGTATCGGCCGGCGTCCGGCTCCTCCGGTCTGCCCGCCGTGCGGCCCTTGCCGACTGTGAGGTCCTTGCCGACCCTGAGTTCCTTCCCGCCCGCGAGGTCCTTCCCGTCCACAAGGGCTCTGCCGTTTTTGCCGTTCGTGCGGTTCGCGCCGCTCCTGTCCTTCTCGTCGTTCCGGTCGTCCTCGCCGTACTCGATCGGCCGGCTTCGTGCCGGGACTGCCGGAAACCCCCGGTCCTCCGGGTCGGCCGCGCGCCGCTCGTGCCACCGCGCCCACTCCCGTTCGCCCCACTCGGTGGCGAACAGCGGGCCGGGGGCGGTGCGTTCGGCGGGCAGCAGGTCGCCGATGCGGAAGCTCAGCGACATGGCGCGGCGCCGGGTCGCCTGGTGGATGAAGCGGATGCCGTCCTGGTCGCCGACCGCGAGCGAGACGGACTCGTCGAGCTCGTCGGCGAGGGCGTCGGCGTGCGCGTCGAGGAGGCGGGGCAGTCGCAGGGCGGCCAGGTAGGCGTTGCCGAGTTCCATCAGACGGGGGGCCAGGACGGCGTCGCGGCCGTCCAGGCGTACGTACCCCCGGCGCGCCAGGGTCGCGGTGATCCGGTCGACGGTGGAGCGCGCGAGTCCGGTGGACCGCTCCAGACCGCTGAGGCTGGACACCCCGCCGGCGTCGGTCAGCCGCCGCAGTACGGCGATACCGCGGATGAGGGGGGTGACGGCCTCGGCGGGCACCACGGCGTCGGCGCCCGCGGCGCTGCTGGTGCCGGTCCCGGGGGCCGGTGCGACGTTCGATGGCATGGGCTCTCCGTTGTGGATCTCTGAAGAGACGCAGTCGCGGATCTCCGAAGAGACTCAGAACAGACACCGTAGTCCTTGCACGGCCAGGTCAGCAGGTCGGAGGCCGGGAGCGGCGGGGGAGAGACCGGTCAGTGGCGTGTGACGGACACCCGGTAGTCACCGTTCGGATCCGTCGCCGTGACCGAGATCGTGATGCCGGTCTTGGGGTCCTTGAAGGACTCGCCGGGGGTGAAGGGGGCGTCGGAGAGCTCCGCGTGGACGTTGGGGCTGCGGGTGCAGCCGCCGCTGTGGCGCTTGGAGTCGTACACGGTGATGGGGCCGTTTCCGGTGTCCACGCCCGCGTCGACCTTGTAGATGAGAATGCCGGGGCGGCAGACGGCGGCGTCGTTGCCGTCGTGGGTGCGCAGTTCGAAGGCGTACCCGGTCTTGGTACTGGTGGGTACGAAGACCAGCTTCTCGCCGCCGGGCCGGGACAGCGGGGTCAGGGTGTACTCCGTCGTCCCGGGCGACGCGGCGCATCTGACCTGCGACTCGTCGAGCCAGCCCAGCTTCCACTTGTGCCAGCCGAGGAGGTCGTTGTCGGCTCCCCAGTCCTCGCTCATGATGTCCCAGTGGCCGACCGCGCCTCCGCCCTCCGGGGTGTAGAGGTCGGGCAGGCCGAAGGTGTGGCCGTTCTCGTGGGGGAGTACCCGGTAGCCGGTCTCGGCGTAGGAGCCGGAGCCGTCGTCCTGGCGGCTGTAGACGAAGGACGCGTTGGAGACGGGGACGCCGTCGGCGATGGGTGCCTCGGTGTTGCCGGCGAAGGTGACGGACAGGACGGTGTCCAGGGCGGAGGGCCCGGCGTTCGGCGTCACCAGCACGTTCAGGAGGTCGTACGAGCGGAAGTCCACCTCGGGGTCGGCCGTGGCCACTATGTCCTGGACCAGATCACGGTAGCCGGGGTCGAAGGGGGCGCCGCGTTCTATGCCGTACGCCTTGAAGGGCTTGGGCATGCGCAGCCAGTGGTGGATGGGGGTCTCGGGGCGGTAGTCGAGGCGGCCGTAGGAACTGGTGCGAAACCAGTTCTGGGTCTGCGGGAAGAACTCGGCGAGCCGGTCGAGTGCGCTACCCGGGCCGGGCGCGTCGGAGAAGTCGACCATCAGGGTGAGGGCTCGGACGGTGCCGGTGGAGCGGGCGTACCCGGGTTGGGTCGGTATGCCCTCTCCCATCTGTACGCCCATCGCGCCGCTGATCATGCAGGGACCGAGCGCCGTGGAGCGGGCCAGCGCGATGGAGCCCGCCGTCGTGGAGCCCGCCGGGAGGTGACCGGTGCCGGCGGAGGTGCTGACCGTCAGCGTCAGAAGGGTCACTGTGGCGAGGGCGGCCACGCGGCGCGAGCGTATCCGGCGGCTGGTGGGCTGCATCGGCTGCATGCATGGGCCCTTCGCTCACGGCAGCCGCCTGGTCACCGGCTGCACCCTGTGCGATCACCCTGTGACGGGGGACGCGGGGCCGCGCGTTGGAAGCGCCCGAACGTGGGTTTCTTGCCGGGGTAGGGGTGACGGGAGCCGCGTCAGAGGTTTGACCAGGGGCCGAGGCGGACGCTCAGGCGCGGATGCCGAGCCGCGGGCCGCCGCGGATGTTCGGCCCCGCCACGCCGCGCCGGATGCTCCGCTGGAAGTCGCCAGATGCTCTGCCGGGAGCCGCGCCGTATGCTCCGCCGGTACTCACGGCGGATACTTGGCCGCGCGCCGGACGCCGCGCGCCGGACGCCGCGCGCCGGACGCCGCGCGCCGGACGCCAGACGCGCGCCGCGCCGGACGCCGGACTCCAGGCCGCCCGCCCGGCCGCGCACCACCCCCGATATCAAGTGACGCAGGTCACATCGAATCTCTGGGAATGCGGGAAATAACCGGGGACGGTTTCCCCGTTTAGCCATGTGTCCGAGCGAAACGGGGATGGATTCCCCGGATCGCGCCACAGTCTTCCTACACCTACGTCTGAGGAGTACGCCGTGGAGACCGCCACCCCCGTGAAGCGTCGCGTGCCCCGGCCCCGCGCCGATGCCCTGCGCAACCGGGAGCGGATCGTCGCCGCCGCGCGTGAGATGTTCGTCGAGTTCGGCCCCGACGTGCCGTTCGACGAGATCGCCCGCCGCGCCGGTGTCGGCAACGCCACGGTGTACCGCAACTTCCCGGACCGCGACGCGCTCGCGCGGGAGGTCGTCTGCTCGGTCATGGACCGCACGTCGGAGTGGATCGAGTCGGCTCTCGCCGAGGGCGGCGACGCCTTCCAGGCGCTGAGCGACTTCGTGCACTTCGCGGCGGACGAGCGGATCGGCGCCCTGTGCCCCATGCTCTCCGAAGCCTTCGATCAGCACCATCCGGATCTGTTCGCCGCACGCGAGCGGACCATGGAGATGATCGAGGCGCTGATGAGGCGCGCCCGCGAGGCCGGGCAGTTGCGTCCCGACGTCGAGTCCGGCGACGTGATGATCGCCGTCAGTCAGCTCACCCGGCCGCTGCCCGGCACCGCGTGCCAGGGCATCGACCGCTTCGTGCACCGTCATCTGCAGCTGTTCCTGGACGGTCTGCGGGCACCGGCCCGCTCCGTACTGCCCGGAGTGGCGGCCACCGTGGAGGATCTGCGAACAGCCTGACCAGCAGCCAGACCAGCCCGACCGATGAGATCGGCGCACAGCGCCAGTCCTTAGTCCGACAAGCTTCCGGAAGCTTGCGGCCGTCGACGAAGACGAGCCGCCGGCTCCCGTGACTTTCCCTCACCTTTTCACTGCGAAGTACCGGAGTGGGTATCCCCATGTCTGAAACAGGCACCTCAGCCTCGGCGAAGTCGGCGGCCGAACTCGCCGACGCACACAGCAACCGCTGGAAAGCGCTCGCGTTCATCGCGCTCGCCCAGCTGATGGTCGTCCTCGACGCGACCATCGTGAACATCGCGCTGCCCTCCGCCCAGCAGGACCTGGGGATATCGGACGGCAACCGTCAGTGGGTCATCACGGCCTACGCCCTCGCCTTCGGCGGTCTGCTGCTCTTCGGCGGCCGTATCGCCGACCTGTGGGGCCGCAAGCGCACCTTCGTCACCGGTCTGATCGGCTTCGCGGGCGCCTCCGCCCTCGGCGGCGCCGCGCAGAGCTCGGCGATGCTGCTCGGCGCCCGCGCGCTGCAGGGCGCGTTCGGCGCACTGCTCGCCCCCGCCGCGCTCTCGCTGCTCGCGGTGATGTTCACCGACGCCAAGGAGCGCGCCAAGGCGTTCGGCATCTACGGTGCGATCGCCGGTGGCGGTGGCGCCGTCGGCCTGATCCTCGGCGGCTTCCTCACCGAGTACCTGAACTGGCGCTGGACGTTCTTCGTGAACATCCCGTTCGCGATCATCGCCGCCCTGGGTGCGTACTTCGTCATCCGTGAGCCGGCCGGCGGCCGCAACCGCTCGCCGCTCGACATCCCCGGTGTCATCCTCTCCACCCTGGGCCTGGTCTCCCTGGTCTACGGCTTCACCCGTGCCGAGTCCAACGGCTGGAGCGACTCCACCACCATCGGTCTGTTCGTCGCCTCGGCGGTGCTGCTCGCGGCCTTCGTCTTCACCGAGTCCAAGGTCAAGGCCCCGCTGCTGCCGCTGCGCGTGATCACCGAACGCAACCGCGGCGGTGTCTACCTCTCGCTCGGCCTCGCGATCATCGCGATGTTCGGCCTGTTCCTCTTCCTGACCTACTACCTGCAGATCGTGAAGGGCTACTCGCCGGTCAAGACCGGCTTCGCCTTCCTGCCGATGATCGCGGGCATGATCACGGGCTCCACCCAGATCGGCGCTCGTCTGATGACCCGCGTCCCGCCGCGGCTGCTGATGGCACCGGGCTTCGCCCTGGCCGCCGTGGGCATGCTGCTGCTGACCCAGATGGAGATCAACTCCTCCTACGCGGGTCTGCTGCTCCCGGCCCAGCTGCTGCTCGGCCTCGGTATGGGTACGGCGTTCATGCCCGCCATGTCCCTGGCCACGTACGGTGTTCAGCCGAAGGACGCCGGTGTCGCCTCCGCGATGGTCAACACCTCGCAGCAGGTGGGCGGCGCGATCGGTACGGCCCTGCTGAACACGATCGCCGCCTCGGCGACCACCTCGTACATCAAGGACCACATCGCCGGTGCCGCCTCCAAGCCGCAGCAGCAGCTCGTCCAGCTGCAGGGCATGGTGAACGGCTACACCAACGCCATCTGGTTCGCCGTCGGCATCCTGGTGGTCGCGGCCACGATCGCCGCGACCCTCGTCAACACCGGCCGCCCGGACATGTCCGCGGCCTCCGGCGCGGGCGACGGTGTCGAGGACGAGGTCAAGGTGCCGGTGATCGCCCACTGATCACCCGTACCGCCCGTACCGCCGCTGGTACCTCCGGTGCTTCAGGTGCTTCGCGTACGGGCGCGGGGTGGGGACGCCTCGCCCGTACGAATCCCAGGGTCCGCCCCGGTTCCGAGTTCATCGGAGCCGGGGCGGACCCACGTCCACCCCCTGCCAACCGCCAACCCGCCAACCGCCAACCCGTCAACCCGTCAACGCAGCCAAGGCAGGTCCGCGCCCGCGTCCTTCGGCTGCAGCCCCTCGGCGATGATCCGCATGGCCTCGCCGAGGGCTTTGTGCTGTTCGGGCGTGAGCCGGTCGAAGAAGGCCTGCCGTACGGCGTCGACATGGCCCGGCGCGGCCTTGCTCAGCACCTCGTAACCGGCGTCGGTGAGGACGGCGAACTGGCCCCGCTTGTCGGAGGGGCAGTCCTCGCGGCGCACCCACCCGTTCTTCTCCAGGCGGGCGATCGCGTGCGAGAGGCGCGAGCGGGTGATCTTCGCGTTCATGGCCAGCTCGGTCATCCGCAGCCTTCTGCGCGGCGCCTCGACGAGCTGGACGAGCAGACCGTAGTAGACGTGCGGCATGCCCGCGTCGCGCTGCAGCTGACGGTCGAGATGGTCCTCGAGGAGGGTGGCGGCGTTCATGTACGCACGCCAGGTGCGCTGTTCCTCGTCGGTGAGCCAGCGCGGCTCTTCAGCGGAAGCGGATGCCGTATTCATGCACTCCACTGTACGAGCCCCTTCTTGAATGTTAAACAAATCGGGAGTATGGTTCCGCATGGAAGCTTGAGACTTCAAATAACTTCCCAATCGGTCTTACGATGGACCCCCCGGAGGGAGTAGCCGCCATGTCTGTCGCCACGTCTGCCGTCACCGAGGGGCGTGCGCCGCAGGAGCGCATGCCCGCCCTCTACCTCAGTCATGGCGCACCGCCGCTCGCCGACGACCCGATCTGGCCCGGAGAGCTGGCCGCCTGGTCCGCCGAACTGCCCCGTCCCAAGGCGATCCTGATGGTCTCCGCCCACTGGGAGGAGGCCCCGCTGGCCCTCGGCGCGGTCCAGACCGTACCGCTCGTCTACGACTTCTGGGGTTTCCCCGAGCACTACTACCAGGTCCGGTACGCGGCTCCCGGCGCCCCCCAACTCGCCGAGTCCGTACGGAAGCTGCTGCGCGCCCCCGGCGTTCCCGTCCAGGACATCCCGGACCGCGGCCTCGATCACGGCGCCTACGTTCCTCTCGTCGAGATGTTCCCCGACGCCGACATCCCTGTCCTGCAGATCTCCATGCCGACCCTCGATCCGGTGAAGCTGATGGAGATCGGACGCAAGCTGGCGCCGCTGCGCGACGAGGGCGTCCTGATCGTGGGCTCCGGCTTCTTCACCCACAACCTGGCCGCGCTGCGCCAGGGCGGCATTCCCTCCTGGTCGGTCGAGTTCGACGACTGGGGCCACCGCGCCCTGGACGCCCGTGACTGGGACGCCCTGCTCGACTTCGGCCGCAAGTCCCCGGCCGGCCTCCTGGCCCACCCCCGTACCGAGCACTTCGCTCCGCTCTTCGTGGCGATGGGCGCGGCGGACGCCACGGGCGAACTGGACGAGCAGCGGTCGGTGATCGACGGGTTCTGGCTGGGGCTGGCCAAGCGGTCGGTCCAGTTCGGCTGATCCAGCGGTCCTTCGGGCTGATCCGGAGGACCTCCCGCTAGAGGCCCTTCTCGTACCAGGCCACATCCCAGTACCGGCCGAACTTCCGGCCCACCTCCCGGTACGTGCCGACGTGCCGGAACCCGAAGCGTTCGTGCAGCCGCACGGACGCTTCGTTGGGCTGGGCGATGCCCGCGTAGGCGCGGTGCACGTCCTCGTCGGCGAGCGCCTCGAAGAGGGCCTTGTAGAGCAGCGTGCCGACGCCCCGGCCGCCCGCGTCCGGGGCGAGGTAGATGGTGACCTCGACGGACGTGGCGTAGGCGGGCTTGGGGCGGAAGGCGCTGGATGTGGCGTATCCCAGAATTCGCTGTGCGTTCCCGGGAGTCCCCTGTGAGTCCGTGTCCGTGGCAACCATCAGGCGGTGCGGGCCGTCTTCAGGGTGGGAGAGCAGCCAAGGGCGTCTCTCTTCCGAGGTGAAGACGGCAGTGTCGAATGTGATGGGCGTCTCACGGATGTAGTGGTTGTAGATGGCCGTGAGGGCGTCGAGGTCGGCCTCGACTCCTGGCCTGACCTGCACCTCTGTACGTTCCGTTGGCATCCGACCTCCCACTGTGGCGGCACAGGGTACTGCATGATCAGAAAAAGAGGGGGGCGGGTTGGGAATTCTGTCCGGATTCCAGTCGTTGTTTCCTTCGGATGCCGGGCACTCGGAAGAGTGTCCGAGCCGCCACTAGGACCCGCAAGCCCACCATCGCAAGGGAGCACGCATGGCAACCCGTGCCGTCGCCCGTCGTCAGTCCGCCACCGGCGAGACCAGCGACGCGGCACGCAGTGTTCGCGCCGTAGGCGGCGAAATCGCCGACCGCGACCTGGTCGGCATGTACCTCGACGAGATCGCGCGTACGCCGCTGCTCGACGCCGCCAAGGAAGTCGAGCTGTCCCAGATCATCGAGGCGGGTGTGTTCGCTCGGCAGATCCTCGACGACGAGGTCGATGCCCCCAAGGCGGACGCGACCCGCGAGGAGCTCGAGGCGCTGATAGCCGAGGGGGAGCGGGCCAAGGACGTCTTCATCCGCTCCAACCTGCGGCTGGTCGTCGCCGTGGCCCGGCGGTATCCCCGTAGCGGCCTGCCCCTGCTCGACCTGATCCAGGAGGGCAACGCGGGCCTGGTGCGCGCGGTCGAGAAGTTCGACTACCGCAAGGGCTTCAAGTTCTCGACGTACGCCACGTGGTGGATCCGTCAGGCCATCACCCGCTCCATCGCCGACCAGTCGCGCACGATCCGCCTCCCCGTGCACCTGGTCGAGGAGCTGGGCCGGATCCGTCGCGTGCAGCGCGAGTTCAACCGCAAGAACGGGCGCGAGCCCGAGCACGCGGAGATCGCCGCCGAGCTGGACTCGACCCCGGAGCGTGTGACGGACGTCCTGGACTGGGCCCGCGACCCGGTCTCGCTGAACATGTCGGTGGACGACGACGGCGACACCCAGTTCGGTGACCTCCTCGAGGACACCTCCGCGGTCTCGCCCGAGCAGTCCGTCCTCACCCTGCTGCGCAGCGAGGAGCTCGACGACCTGATCGGTCGCCTGGACCAGCGCACTGCCTCGATCATCAAGATGCGGTACGGCATCGACGACGGCCGGGAGCGCACACTCACGGAGGTCGGCAAGGAGCACGGGCTCACCCGTGAGCGCATCCGACAGATCGAGAAGCACGCGCTGCTGGAGCTGAAGAAGCTGGCTCGCGACACCGGTTTTGACGCGGTGGCTTAAGAATGTCCGTGGTTCGTGCGGTTTGCGTGGTTCATGTGGTTGGTGCGCCACGTATGGTTCGTACGGGTTCGACGGATCTGACGGACCTGATGGCCGAAGGTCGGCCATAAGTCGACCGGACATGGCCATGTAACGCCGCTTAACTCGCTGGGCTCTGGGCACAAGACTTCAGGGCCCAGGGTTCAGGGTCCCGGGGCGAAGCCCCAAGACCCCCCAGAACCGAGTCCCGACGCACTCCCCCCCCGCGCCGGGACTCTCCAGAGCCGAGCTTCGGCGCCTTCCCCCCCCTGGCGCCGGGGCTCGGCTCCTTTTTGCGCAGGGTTCGTCGGGGTCGGTCGGGGCTCGTTCGGGGGATGGTCCGGGACTCGTTCCCGGGCAGCGGTGGTTTTCGGGCAGCCTGACGGGCCACCCCGTACCTGAACCCCGGGGTGACCCGGATGGCAGATTGTGCCACAGGGGCATAACCTGCCGTCCGTGACCGGTACCAACCGTGCGGCCCGCGCGTCCGACCCCCGCGTTCCGGGGGGTTCGTCGTCGGCCGCTCGTGCCGGGGGTTTTGACGAGGTCCGCTCCGACGTGGCCGCCGCTCCCGGGCTCTCGCTCACGGAGCGACGCAAGGCCGCCACCCGGATGGAGATCGCGCGGGCCGCGGCGGGGCTCTTCATGAGGCACGGTCTGCGCGCCACCCGCGCCGAGGACATCGCCCGCGCCGCCGGTGTCGCGCCACGCACCTTCTACCGCTACTTCGCCAGCAAGGAAGAATGCCTCGCCCCGCTCTTCTCCGCGGGCGTCGAGAAGTGGGCCGAGGCCGTACGCGACGCCCCGGCCGACCTGTCCGTGCCGGAGGCGCTTCGCCACGCCGTCGTCCAGACCCTCACCCCGGGCGTCGGGGTGCGACCGGAGTCCATGGACTGGGCTCGCGCCCTGCTTCGGCTGGCCGAGGGGAGCCCGGCGCTGCTGAGGGTGTGGGGCGAGGCCTGTCAGGGCGCGGAGCGGACACTGGCGCGTGTGCTGGAGGCGAGGGCTTCCGCGGCGGGCGGCGGGGTGGGTGCCCTGGCCGGTGGCAGGGCGGAGTTCCGGCTCGGTGCCGCCGTGGCCGGTGCGGCCGTTCGCGTGGCGGTGGAGGCCTGGGCCGCCGGGGACGAACCGGCCGACGGTCCGGCCGGGCCGGTCGCGCTCGCGGTACGCCATCTGGAAGCCCTGCGCGACTTCCCCTGGGGAGCCGTGTGAGCGCGCCGCGGACCGGTCGGGCCCGCGCGGGGCTCACCCGGCCCTGACGCCGCGCCCTTCCCGGCGACCGCCCTCCGACCCGTCTTCCGTCCCGCCCCCCGACCCGTCTTCCGAGCCACCTGCCGCCCGAGTCAGGCGCCCGCCCAACTCCCGTACGCACTCGACCAGTTCAGCCGGCCGTCGCACCGAGAACTCGCAGTCGACCATCGCGAGCCGTACCGCCAGCCACTCCACGGAGTCCCCGGCGGAGGAACGCAGCAGACAGCTGCGCTCGTCGATCGGCTCGGGCGCGCCGAACCACTTGGGCAGGCGGGCCGCGACGAACGCGGCGGGCGCGGCGAAGGCGACCTCGAAGTCGTACGTCTCCTGGCGCCCGTACATCGACTGCCGCAGGTACTCGGCCGCGCTCCCCGTCGGCAGTTCGCGTGGCGCGAAACGGACGCCGATCGCGAAGGGCTCGGCGATCCGGTCGACGCGGAAGGTGCGCCAGTCGTCGCGGTCGAGGTCGTAGGCGACGAGGTACCAGCGGCGGCCGGTGGAGACGAGGCGGTAGGGCTCGGCCAGGCGTCGTGAGGGGGTGTCGTCCCCGGAGCGGTAGGCGAACCGCAGCCGTTCCCGCCCGGTCACCGACGCGGCGATCACGGTCAGCGTCTCGGGCGCGATGCTCGCCCCGTCCCCGCTGGTCAGCGGGGTGGTCGCGGCCTGGAGTGTGGACACCCGGTGACGCAGCCGGGACGGCAGGACCTGCTCCAGTTTGGCGAGGGCCCGTACGGAGGCCTCGTCGACGCCCTCGACCGCGTGCCCGGCGCCGGCCCGCAGCCCCACCGCGATCGCCACCGCCTCCTCGTCGTCGAGCACGAGCGGCGGCATCGCCTTGCCCGCCACCAGCCGGTACCCGCCGTCGGCCCCTTTCGTCGCCTGCACCGGATAGCCCAGCTCCCGGAGCCGGTCGATGTCGCGGCGGACGGTACGCCGGGACACGCCCAGCCGCTCGGAGAGCTCGCCGCCGGGCCATTCGCGGGGCGTCTGGAGGAGGGAGAGCAGCTGGAGGAGCCGGGCCGGGGTGTCCGTCGTCATGTTTCCAGGGTGCCGCACATCTAGGACGTGATCTGACCTAATAGGGGTCTACCTTCAAGCCATGACCTCCACCGAGACCACTCTCAGCAGTCCGGCCGAGCCGCCGCAGGGACCGGCAGCCGTGGCCGACCGGCGGCGCTGGTTCGCGCTCGCCATCGTGATGACCGCGGCCTTCATGGACCTGGTCGACGTCACGATCGTCAACATCGCGATTCCCTCGATCCAGCGGGACGAGGGCGCGTCCTTCAGCCAGATCCAGTGGATCACCGCCGGCTACGCGCTCGCCTTCGCCGCCGGGCTCATCACCGGTGGACGGCTCGGCGACATCCACGGCCGCAAGCGGCTCTTCCTGGTCGGCATAGGCGGCTTCACGATCGCCTCCGCGCTGTGCGGCTTCGCCGCGAACCCGGAGATGCTGGTCGCCTCGCGCATTCTTCAGGGCGGGATGGCCGCGCTGATGGTGCCGCAGGTGCTGTCGATCGTGCACGCGACCTTCCCGGCGCACGAGCGGGGCAAGGTCTTCGGTCTCTTCGGAGCGATCGTCGGTCTGGGCGCCGTGTCCGGCCCTCTCCTCGGCGCGCTGCTCACCGAGTGGAACCTCTTCGGTCTGGAGTGGCGGCCGATCTTCCTCATCAACCTGCCGGTGGGCATCGCCGCGCTGATCCTGGGACGACGCTTCATCAGCGAGTCCAAGGCCCCGAAGGCCCTCAAGCTCGACCTCGTCGGCGTGGCCCTCGTGACGCTGGGCCTGCTGATGCTGCTCTACCCGCTGACACGCGGGCGTGAGCTGGGCTGGCCGCTGTGGGGGTACGTGTCGATGGGCGGCGCCCTTCTCGTCTTCGCGGCGCTGGTGGCGTACGAGAAGCGCAAGGCGGCGCGGGACGGATCGCCGCTGGTCGAGCTGTCCCTGTTCAAGGTGAAGAGCTTCGCCGCGGGCATCGCCGTCCAGACCGTCTTCGGGGTCGGCCTCGGCATCTTCTTCCTGGTCTGGACGCTGTACATGCAGGTCGGCCTGGGCTGGAGGCCGCTGCGGGCGGGGCTGACCGGGGTCCCGTTCTCGATCGCGGTCTCGGCCGCGGCGGGCATGTCGGTGCAGCTGCTCGTCCCGCGATTCGGGCGCAAGGTGCTCCAGGCGGGCGCGCTGATCATGGCGGCCGGGGTGCTGCTCTACATCTGGGAGTCCGAGCGGTACGGCCTGTCCATCGCCTCCTGGCAGATGGCGCTTCCGCTGGTCGTCATGGGCGCGGGCATGGGCTTCATCGTGGCCCCGCTGACCGACGCGGTGCTGTCGGAGGTACCGCGCGAACACTCCGGTTCGGCGTCCGGGCTCATCAACACCGTGCAGCAGATGGGCAACGCGCTCGGACTCGGCCTGGTGTCCGTGGTCTTCTTCGGACAGATCGGCGACCACTTGACCCGCGCCCAGGTGGGCCCGGCCTTCGTCAACGGCTTCCAGCACGCGCTGGGCTGGGTCGTGGCGGTGATGGTGGCGATCTTCCTGCTGATGTTCGCGCTGCCGAAGCGGCCGGCGCAGCATGTCGAGGGGGCGGAGGAGGACAACCCGGCCGGCGAGCGGGAGAGCGCGAACCCGGCCGCGGGCGCCCCGGTGTCCGACAGTGAGCCGGTGCTGCTGGGCTGACGTCCTGGTGCCGACGCCCTGGTTGTGTGCCCGTCCTCCGCCGGAGGGCGGGCACACCTCGCTGGGGAGTGGTTCAGCGTTTCTTGAGAGCACACGTTGATATACGGTGACGCCATGTCATCGAGGGAACACGTCACCCCCCGTGAAGCGGTGGTGTCCGGGGCGCCGCGATCCTGGCTTCCCACGTTGTCGGCACTTTCGCTCGAGGAGGTCGCGGCCCTTGATGACGCCGTTCTACGGCCGTCGATCGAGCGCTTGACGTATCGCGTCGGCCGTCCCGTGTCCACGATCGCGGGCAGCGAAGGCGGTTAGGCCCGCGGATGCGTCTTCACCACCTTTCCAACCCCGTCCTGGACGCGCTGAACTCCGTCACCGAGAACGAGGAAGCCGTCGGATTTCTGCTTGAGGCGGAGTCGAGCCGACGACTGTTGCTGTTGCGCGCGATCTTGGACGCGGCGGCGGACGCCGACGACGTCCGTCGGGCCTGGAAGCTGCTCGAAGCCGCCGAGCGGGCGGACCCGACGGCCTTCCGTACGGTGCTCCTCGACCCGCAGGTGGGGGTGTGGGCGGCGAGCCTGCTGCGCAGACTGTCCCGCCCGGATCCGGCGGCGACCGAGATCGAGACACCGCTGCACGTGGAGCTGGGGTTCCTCGGACAGTTGGCGGCAGCCGTGTTCATCGCCGCCGGGGCCGACTTCCGTGCGTGTGTGCCGGTGCGGGAGGGGCGGGTGTTCCTGCCAGGCCTTGGCCGGGCCACGGTCGGTGGCGATCTCTGGGGGACCGCCGAGGTGTGGGGGCGGGACGGGGTGGTCCGGGTCGGCGCGGGCGGCGTGACCGTGACGGTGCCGGACGAGACGGAGACCGACGCCCCGGGATGGGAGGGGCAGCGGTGGCTGCGCGCGGAACACGCGGGAGTCGGCCTCACCCTCGCCCTCGACGACCTCGGACCCTATGCACCGGTGCCGCAGCTGACGGCGCCCGGACGTCTCGCTCCCGCGCAGTTCGCTTCCTGGCAGCGCTGGTTCGAGCGCATGTGGCCGGTACTGGTGGAGGATCACACGGACGGCGCCCTGGCCTTGGCCGCGGGCTTGCGTTCCGTCGTTCCACTGCCGCGGGGCGAGCGGCTGCGCGCACGGGCGGCTTCGTCGAGCGACGCGTTCGGGTGCCTGCTGCTGTCCGAGCCGGACGAGGACGAGGACGTCCTACCGGCGCAGCTCGGGGTCGCCGTCCTGCATGAGTTCCGGCACACCCTGCTCAACGGCCTCATCTTTCTCACGCCGCTCTTCGATGAGTGCGACGACCTGTTCTACGCGCCCTGGCGCGACGATCCGCGCCCCCTCGGGGGGCTGGTCCATGGGGCCTATGCCTTCTCGGGGGTCGCGCACTACTGGCGCACGCGCGGTCCGGAAGGACTTGCGGGCTTCGAGTACGCGCTGTGGCGGAGCGCTGTCCGCACGGTGCTCGGGACCCTGCGCGACCACCCCGCACTGACTCCCCTGGGGCGCTCGCTGATCGGCGGCCTGGACCAACAGACCGCGCCCTGGCATGCGGAGCCGGTGGGAGCGCGTGAACAGCGCCTTGCGCACCTCGCGGTGGTCCACCACCGTGCGACCTGGCGTGTGCATCACCTCCATGTGCCCCCGGCGCATGCGAGGGAGCTGGCTGACAGCTGGCGGGCGGAGCGGCGCGTGGATGTCGGCATGCGCCCCGAGCGCGCGTTGCGGGCCGATTCGGGCGCCTGTCGGCTCGACACGCTCGCGCTGCTGGCGCGCCTCAGCCTCATCGCCCCCGGCGAGTTCGACGCCCTGCGCGCGGCGGAGAACCCGGCGAGGAGGGTGCCGGGTGTCGTCCACGCCGATCTGGCGCTGGTGGACGGCGACGCCGCGACCGCGGTCAAGCTGTACACCGAGGAACTCATGGGTCCGGTCGCCAGACCCGCCGCCTGGGCCGGACTTGGCCTCGCGCTGGCCGAGTGTGGCGAGCGAGCCGCCGGGACCGCCCTGATCGAACGGCCCGAACTGGCCCTGGCCGTCAGCCGGTCGCTGTCCACCCCGCCCGATCCGGTGCTTCTGGCTCACTGGCTCGCGGAGTAGGGGCACGTGTCGGGCCGGTCCCGAGCCGGGCGGCGCGGATTTTGTCACAGAGGCATCGGATCGATGTCGCAGTCCGCGCGGTGGTCCCAGTCCGCGGCCTGGGCGACGGCCGGGTGGCCGCTGCCCAAGGTGCGGTGGAGACGGTCGCGGGTGTCGCGGTGCAGTGTCTCCGCCTCCTCGTCCCGTCCCACGGCCCGTAGATCCATGGCGAGGTTCGCGGCGCAGGCCAGAGTGGAGGGGTGTTCGTCGTCGAAGACCTCCCGGGACCTGCGGAGTGTTTCGGTGTCGAGGTCCAGCGCGCCGGCCGCGTCGCCGAGCGCGTAGTGGTCGCTGGCGAGATTGGTGCGGCACACCAGCGCGGAGGGGTGCGTCGCGTCCAGAGTCTGTGTGAGCTGATCGAGGGCCACGGCGTCGATGTACTGTGCGGCCGCGGCGTCGCCCAGGAGCCGATACGTGATCGCGAGGTTCGCAGCGGCGGACAGGGCATGCGGGTGGTGCTTGCCGTACGTCTCCTCGTACCGCCGGCAGATCGCCGTACCCAGACGCAGTGCTTCCTCCAGGTCTCCCCGGTGGCGCAGGTGGATGGTCAGTTCGAGGGTGGCGGCCATCGACTCGGGGTTGCGGTCGCCGTACCGGCGTACGAGCTCCGCGCGAATGCGCTGCGCCGTCGCCGCGGCCTCCTCGTGCTCGCCGGCCTTGCGCAGGGCGACGGCCAGGAGGCGGATGCAGGACAGGGTGAACGGGTTGCTGCCGCCGAGCAGCGTGGTGGCCTGCTCGGTGATCTCACGGTGGTAGGTCAACGCTGTTTCGTAGTCGCCGAGTTCACGAAGATCGACGATCATCCCGAGCCAGGTGCTCAGTGAGTCGATGTGGTCCTGGCCGAAGATCTGGATGCGGTTGCGCCAGGTCTGCTGGTCCAGTTCGTAGGCGCGGGCGAACTTCCCCACCAGGCGCAGGCTCACGCCGAGGTTGTGCGCGGCCCGCAGAGTCTCCGGGTCGTCCGGACCGATGAGTTGCAGGGACTGCTGGTGCACGGAGTCGGAGAGTTGGAGGGCCTCGGTGAACGCGCCGCGCACGCGGTGGTCTATGGCGACGTTGCCGAGCGCGGCGAACGTGTCCTGGTGGTGGGGACCCAGCGACCTGAGATGTGCTTCCAGCGTCTTCGTGTTGAGCTCGGCAGCCTCCTTGTAACGGCCCATGCTGAACTGGAGGAACGCCAGCCAGCGAGCGATCTGCAGGGTCTGGGTGTGCTCCGCGCCCAGGCGACCGGACCAGTCGTCGTAGGCGGTTCGGGCGAGTTCCAGACAGGACTCGTAGTCCCCCCAGCGCCGCAGGTACTTGACCTCGTTCACCACCAGCCTGCGCACCCAGGTCTCGTCGGACTGCACCGCGCCGGAGACGACCACGTGGGGATAGAGCGCGCCGTACCGATCCCAGCGCAGCGCGTTGCTGGGGTCGTTGGGGTCGCTCGCCACCAGCAGCATGTGCGCCCCGTGCCGCATGGTGGCCCGGTCCTCCTCGGTCATCCGGAACTGCAGCGCCGCCTGCACCAGCCGGTGCATCTGGAGGGAGTTGGTGCGGTGGTCGAAGCGGGCCAGGGAGTAGCGGCCGATGTCGCGGATGGCCTGGCCGAGCCGGATCGGATCCTCCAGGGCGGTGTCCAGCTCGGGGGTGATGGGACTGGGCGGCATCCGCATGAACATGGTTCGCGCGATGGGTTCGGGCGCGTAGAAGGAGCACACCTGAAGCAGCTGGTACGCGGCCGGGCTCTTGGCCTCCAGCCGGTCCAGGGAGATGTTCCAGGCGGCTATCACCGGATGCTGGTTGCCGAGCGGCGCGGTGCCGCGCAGCAGGTCCACGCGCTTCTCGTCGAGCAGCCGCAGGTACTCGTCCACGGGCATGCCCGTCTCCGCGTGCCAGGCGGCGGCCTGCTCGATGGCGAGCGGCAGGTCACCGAGTGCCTCGGCGAGCCGGTCGGCCTCCGCGTCGCTGATCTCCGGTCCGCGTACGCGCAGCAGCTGTTTGCTCTCCTCCCGCATGAAGACGTCGACCTCCAGCGGCCGGGCGACGGAGGCCCATTGGGGGTTGCGCGAGGTGACGAGGATGTTGCCCGGCCCTCCGGCCGGGAAGAACTGCCGTACGGATTCCGGGCTTTCGGCGTTGTCGAAGACCAGGATCCAGTTGGTGTAGGGCACGCCGATGCGCAGCGCCTCCAGGACCGAGGCGACGGTCGAGGAGACGTCGGACCCGGTCGGCAGGCCCAGGCGCGGTGCCAGTTCCACCAGGGACAGGGAGATCTGCGCGGTGCGCTCCGCGGAGATCCACCAGACCACGTCGTACTCCGCCATACGACGGTAGAGGTACTCGACGGCCAGCAGGCTCTTGCCGACGCCGCCCATGCCGTGCAGCGTGTGGGGCAGCACGGCGGTCGCCTTCTCCCGCAGCAGCCGCTGGTGCAGCTTGTCGAGGAGTTCCTCGCGGCCCGTGAAGTTCGGATTTCTGGGCGGGATGTTTCCCCAGATCGTGGGCGTGCTCCTGGTACGTCCGTTGCCCACCGTGCTCGCCGGGGCCTGCTGCGGCATCACCGGCCTCCTCTTCCCCTGATCGGTCCGACGGTCGGCGTCGCCCGGGGGCCGGGCGGCGGCATCGCTGGGTGCTGTGGATGGTGCGGGTGTGGTGGTGCCGTGCTGCTGTGCGCGCTGCGGGCGTTTCCGATCGGCCGGGGCGGCCGCGAGGGCCTCGTCGACCTCCCTCGCCGGCTCCAGGAACGGCCCGGACAGGGCGTGGAGCACAGCGCTCTCCGCCATGAGCCACGGCCCGGACTCCGCGTCGACCGGCGGGAGTCGGTGCACGGCGGCCCCGCGCAGCAACCGGGGCAGTCGCCACAAGTGTTCCCCGCCGGATCCCTGGCGATCCCCGATCAACTCGACTACTCGCACCACATCGGTACGCCGTCCGGTGGCCAGCAGCTCCTCGCGGATCCCGGGGGCGAACGCGAAGGTGGTGTGCCCGCCGTCCGCCGGCCGGACCAGGCCGTGCACCAGCAGGTGGGCGACGTCGGTGAGGGAGGTGCCGGGCAGGAGCGCGCCCCGCACCTCCTCGATCAGCCCGGCGCTGAGGGGTATCGCGGAGAGCATGGTGGCGAGCGTGAACACGCTCCGGGGCACGGACGACTGGAAGCGCGCCACCCGAGCCGCCGGGGTGGGGACGGGCTCCGCCGCCGTCGGACCGGCGGGTACGCGTGCGCGGGGGAACATCACCGTCATCGGCAGCCACGACGGCGGGCCCCCGCCCAGCAGGCCGGACCAGGCGTCCAGCCAGCGGGGGGTGAGTTCGAGCACGGGCACCGCCACGTCGGGGCGGTGGGCGGGCGGCAGGCCGTGGACATCGGGGCCCAGGCCGCGGGGCCGCCACCGCATCCGGTGGTTGGCCACGCCCGGGGCGGGCGAGCGCAGCAGCACCTGCCAGCCGCGCAGTCCCGTCGCGTGCCACACCGGGTGCGGCAACAGGTGGATCAGCGCGAGCGGTCCGGACTGGCCCCAGCGGCGCAGCAGCGGTTCCACCTCGTGGCTGCGCCAGCGCGGGCCCGCGCCGTCGGTCAGGAGCAGGGTCAGCCGGGTGCCCGCACGGTGACGCGGCAGGGTCGCCGGGTCGGCACTGTGCCCGTGCGGCAGCCTGTGCGTGGTGATCCGGCCGAAGGTCCCGCACCGATGCAGTGCCGTGGCGAGCTCGTGGACCGTCCGGTGCCAGATCCCCATCGTCGGCCCGGCGTCGGCCACCACCGCCACGTCCCGGACGGCGGTGCGGCCGAGCGCGGTGCCTATGTGCCGCAGGGCCTCCGGGAGCCCCGGTGGGAGAGCCGCGGGAAACGGGCCGGGCCCGGTCATGGCTCCTCCGGCGCGGTCCACTGCCAGAGGGTGTCGACGGCCTCCTGCCAGTTGCCGCCCTCCGCCACGGCCTGGAGGACACCGTCGGCGGCCAGGCGGAGTGCGTCCAGGAACCGTTCAAGGACCGGTCCCTCGGCGGCGGCGGCCCGTTCGACGAAGGCGTCCACGGCGTCCGGCGCCGGGCCGGGACGTCCGGGCTCCGTCGGGAACCGGTTCGCGGCGATGGCGCGCAGCAGGTCCGGGCCGGGCCGCTGGGACCGCAGGGTCACACAGCGGCGTACGAGATCCGATGGCAGATCCCGCTCACCCGTGGTGGTGATGACCACCACGGGGAAGGCACGGCAGCGCACCGCTCCGTCCGGCAGCGGCACCGCGGCCGACGGATCGTCGTGGGACGACACCCGTGGGCCGGTGGAGCCGGCGCCGGGCAGGGCGAACCCTCCGGCCGTCAGTACCGTGCACAGGTCCTCGGGCAGGCCGATCTCGGCCCGGTCCAGCCGGTCGATCAGCAGCACACGGGGCCTGCGGTACGGCAGGAAGGCGGTACCCAGTGGCCCGAGCCGGATCCCACCGCCGTACTCGCCCACGTCATGACCCTCGTACGGGCCGTCGTACAGGCCCTCCCGGAGTGTGCTCAGAGAGGTGATCGGCCAGCGCAGGACGCGGCCGAGGCCGAGCTCCTCGCTGATGCGGTAGGCGAGGGACGACTTGCCGGTGCCGGGCTCGCCCGTGACGAGCAGGGGGCGGCGCAGGTGCAGCGCCACGTTCACCCGTGCCACCTCGTCCGGCGGAGCCGGCAGTGGCTGCCTGATGGTGCCCAGCGCCGCGGGGGCGCACGGGTCGTCGACGGGTGGCGGGGGGAGTTCGGGGCCGCCGCCGAAGCTGCGCCAGGCCGGTGCCTGGGGCCACTCCTCCGGTGTGGCACCGGGCAGCCCCGTGCCTCGGTACAGTCCCCACGACTGGCTGTTCGGCGGCATGAACGGCGTCCCTCCGTACGGCGACTGGGCTGCGATGAACGGACCGGTGGCGCCGGTCCGCACTGCTGGTCGGTGGTCGTGGATCCGCACTGCTGGTCGGTGGTCATGAAACCGCACTGCTGATCCATGGATCATGGATCGGCACTGCTGGTCCGTGGATCATGGATCGGCACTGCTGGTCCGTGGTCACGGTGGCTCGGGGCGCACGGGTTTGCGGTCGGGGTCGTCCCACAGGACCGCGAGGTGGCGGCCGATGTGTGCGGCGTCCTCGTCGTCTGCGGCGTCGATCGCGGCACGGCGGCGGTAGGCGGCCACTTTGGCCGGGAACCGCGACAGGCCGTCGGTGAGGAGCCCGTCGAGGACACCGCGGAACTCCTTGGTGGAGCGGCCTTCGCGGTGCCAGATCACCACGGGCAGCCCACTGCGCAGGGCCGCGTGCAGCTCCCGGCGGCCGTTGCCGTGGTCGGGCAGCGGCGGTTCGCTCAGCACCAGGGCCACGCAGTGCTCGTCGTCCCCGAGTCGGGCCTCCAGGCCGCGCAGATGGTTGCCGTTCTGGTGCGCGACGTTGACGTACACCGACTTCGACGGGTGCTCGTCGCGCGCCAGCTGCTGCCATCGGGTGCGCCAGAACCGGTACCAGTCCCGGTTCTGCAGCCGGTCCAGGCTGCGCACGACCACCGGGTAGTCCACCGCGAGCGGCACGTTCGGTACTTCGGTGGTGTCCCGGGGCCACCGGTCGACGGGCAGGTTGAGCAGTTCGAAGGGGAGCACGAACTCCAGCCACACATGGGCCAGCCGGTCGCCGCCGCCTCCTTCGACCGTTTTGATGATGCGGGTCACGGCCTGCTGCAGCCCGTCGGTCGGCACCCGCTGCATCGGGTCGCCGTGCTGCCAGTTCGGGCCGCCCGCGTCGGACATGAGGGAGTGCGAGACCGTGTAGAGCCCGTTCTCCAGCGGGTCCGGCGCGATGTGGATCGCCAGGTACTCCTGGCCCGGCCTGACCGCCGGCGGTGGCGCCGGAGTCCGGGCGCGGTCGAGGTCGAGCAGCTCGGCCAGGCCGCAGCTCAGGGCCCACTGCCGGTTGCGTGCGAGCAGCTCGACCGCGACGGGGTGGCCCATCGCGTCGGCAGCGCGGTCGAGGTAGACCATCCACGGTGGCAGCCCGCCCCGCGGAGCTCCCTGCCCGGCCATGTGCAGGAAGTCGTGCCAGCAGGTGTCGGCGTGCGGCGGCGGTGCGCAGACCCTGGCCTCGGTGGCCGTCCGGACGAGGGCCGTCCGCATGGCGTACGACATGGCCGGCGTGCCCAGGGTGGCACCGAGGAACTGCCAGGAGCCGGTGACCTCCGGCAGGCCGTCGAGCGAGTCCACGGCCGTCCATTCGTCGGCGAGCCGTTGCACGACGGGTCCCTGGGGGCAGCCCGGCTCCAGCATCTGCAGTTTCCGAGCGAGCGCCGACAGTCCGTCCTGGTGGCGTGTGCAGAAACGGAACAGTTCCAGCAGCTGCAGCGGCACGGTGGCCTGTTCCCGCAGGTCGGCCCGGCGCCCCAGTGCCTCGCCCACCAGATCGGTCAGCAGGTCGCGCGCATAGCGGTCGTGGAGCGCGGGGACCGCGAGCAGTGCGTCGAGGGTCTCCTCGCCGATCCGCTCGCGTATCCGTAACGCCGGGTTGTGGCGGCCCGCGCCGCCCTGTCCCGTCAACGTCGGCCCGCCGGGTCGGGGAAGCGCGGAGGTGCGGCGTGCCTGGTGGGGATGGTTCGGGTGACGCCGACGGCGTCGAGCAGCCGGGTGCGGGCCTCGTCCTCGCCGAGGCCCGCGAGGTCGGTGTACGCGACCGTGGACAGCGGCCACGGGAGCCGGCACGGCTCCACCATGACCGGCACCAGCAACGCGGCCATGCCCTCGGGGTTTCGGTGGTGCACGGCCTGCCAGGCCTGCTGGACGGGTGCGGAGCCGACGTAGGCCGGGGACAGGACGGGGAGAGCGCGTTCGCACTGTTCCAGACCGCTCAGCGGTCCGTCGAGCAGGTCGAGGAGTACGCCGACGCCCGCATCCTCCAGGTGCCAGGCGATCCAGGAGGCCCATGCGAGATCGGTGACGGCGCAGGAGAGGAACAGGTGAACAGGGCGGTCGGTGCGCGAGGGGGCTTGTGGCGATGCGGCCCGTACGACGTGCTCCCGTACGACGTGCTCCCGTACGAGCTCACCGACGGCGTCGGCCGTCCGGCTGTGGCCCTCCAGCAGTGACACCGCGTCGGCCAGCGCGGACAGCCCGTGGTGCGCCGCGAGCTCCTCGCGGACGCAGAACCGCACCAGTTCGAGCAGCTGCAGCTGCGTGGTCGCCTGTTCCCGCAGGACCACCGGCCGCCCCAGCCGGTCGCCGATCAGCTCGGCCAGCATCGCGCGGGCACTGCGGTCGCCCAGGACCGGGGAATCGCACAGCGCCTGGACCACGGCTTGCTGCCAGTCATGGTCCGGGCGGGCGCGGAGACCGTCCCTGTCCACAACACCCCCCGAGAAGTTGTGTCCCGCAATCCAGGATACGGACGCGATGACACGGCGTCAGGGCTTCTGCGAGGCCGGAACGAGCGGGGCGGAGGGGCCCACCTGGATGCCCGTTTGTGTCCACCTGCCGCCCGAACCTGTTTACTTTCCGGAAATCCGGGCGTAGCCTCCAAGCGAAACCACAAGTTCGGGCATCGGCCGCACAGTAATCGGAGGCGAACGGACATGTACGCACCGGAGCGGCAGCAGGAGATTCTCCGGCTCGCCCGTGACGGCGGTCGGGTGGACGTGCTCTCGCTGGCCGAGGAGTTCCAGGTCACCGCGGAGACCATCCGCCGCGATCTGAAGACACTCGACCGCGCGGGCCTCCTGCGGCGGGTGCACGGTGGTGCCATACCGGCCGGGCGGCTGGACTTCGAGCCCGACCTCGCCGAGCGCGAGTCCACCGCGGCCGACGAGAAGGACCGCATCGCCCAGGCCGCGGTCGCCGAGCTGCCGGACCAGGGCACGATGATCCTCGACGCGGGCAGCACGGTCGCCCGGCTCGCCGGGGACCTTCCCCTGGAGGCGACGCTCACCGTCGTCACGCACAGCCTGCCGATCGCGGCCCGCCTCGCGGACCACCCCGGTATCCAGCTCCACCTGGTCGGAGGGCGCGTCCGGCACCGTACGCGCGCCGCCGTGGACGCCTGGGCGCTGCGCGCGTACGCCGAGATCCGTGCCGACGTCCTGTTCGTCGCCGCCAACGGCTTCTCCGCCGAGCACGGACTGACCACCCCCGACCTCGCCGAGGCCGCCGTGAAGCGCGCGGCCATCCGCGCCGCGCGCCGCGTGGTGCTGCTCGCCGACTCCTCCAAGCACGGCCAGGAGCACTTCGCCCGCTTCGGCGACCTGAGCGACGTGGACCTGCTGATCACCGACAGCGGGCTGAGCCCCGAAGACGCCACCGACATCGAGCGCGGTGGCACGGAAGTAGTGCGCGCATGATCCTCACCGTCACCCCCAACCCCTCCCTCGACCGTACGTACGAGGTCCCGTCGCTCGACCGCGGCGAGGTCATCCGGGCCACCGGCGAACGCATGGACCCGGGCGGCAAGGGCGTGAACGTCTCGCGCGCGGTCGCGGCGGCGGGGCAGCGCACGATCGCCGTACTGCCGCTGGGCGGTGCGCCCGGCGCGCTCGTCGCCGAGCTGCTCCACGCGCAGGGCATCGAGGTCGCGCCGGTCCCGGTCGCCGGAGCCACCCGCTCGAACATCTCGGTCGCCGAGCCGGACGGCACGCTCACGAAGATCAACGCCCCCGGTCCCGAACTCACCGCCGCCGAGGCGGAGCTGCTCCTGGAGACGGTGCGTCAGCAGTATCGTTCCGGCGACACCGACTGGATCACCTGCTGCGGCAGCCTGCCGCGCGGACTCGGTCCTTCCTGGTACGCCGACCTCGTCGCCCGCGCCCACGCGGCGGGCGCCCGGATCGCGCTGGACACCTCCGGCCCCGCGCTGCTCGCGGCGCTGCGTGAGCGGCCCGACGTGGTGAAGCCCAACGCCGAGGAGCTCGCCGAAGCCGTCGGGCGCCCCCTCACCACCGTCGGCGACGCCGTCAAGGCCGCCGAGGAACTGCGTGAAATGGGCGCCGACGCCGTGCTCGCCAGCCTCGGCGCGGACGGGCAGCTGCTCGTGGACGGCGCGGGCGCCTGGTTCGGCAGCGCCCGGGTGGATGCCGTACGCAGCAACGTGGGCGCCGGTGACTCCTCCCTCGCCGGATTCCTGATCGCCGGTGGCCGCGGCCCGGAGGCCCTCGCCTCCGCCGTCGCCCATGGCGCTGCGGCCGTACAGCTGCCCGGCAGTGTGATGCCGGGCCCGGCAGACCTCGACCCCTCCGCCGTGACCGTCACGTCGGAGGTCCCCGCGGACCGCGTACTCACGGAGCCCGTGTCATGACGAACCCAGCTGCTCTGACGAATCCAGCTGTTCCGACGACCGGTACCGCCGCGGTCGCACCCCCTGAACAGGCCCTGATGAGGCGGGGTTTCCCCGGCCCCGCCTCCGCCACACCCGCAGACCCCGCCCTCTTTGAGTGCGGCACCCCCGTCCCCACCCCCGCCCACCACTTCCCCCGGGCGATACGCGTGCGAAGGAGCCCGCGATGAGCGAGATGATCACCGCGGACCTGGTCGATCTCGACCTGTCCGCCGAGACCAAAGAGGCGGCGGCACGCGCCCTCGCCGAGCGCATGGTGACCCTGGGGCGGGTGACCGACCTCGACGGCTTCCTCGCCGACGTGGCCGCCCGCGAGGCCCAGATGCCCACCGGCCTCGACGGCGGGATCGGCATCCCGCACTGCCGGAGCGTTCACGTCACGGAGCCGACGCTCGGCTTCGGGCGCAGCGCGGCCGGGATCGACTTCGGCGCGCCGGACGGCCCCGCCGACCTGATCTTCCTGATCGCCGCCCCGGCGGGCGCCGACGACGCGCATCTGACGATCCTGTCGTCGCTGGCCCGTCAGCTCATGAACGCCGAGTTCACGTCCGCGCTGCGGGCCGTGGACGACGCGGCGGCCGCGGCCGCGCTCATCCGCGGGGACGAGTCCCCGGCGGCCGCGGCCTCGACCGCGCCCGAGAGTGCCCGGAGCGCTGAGGACTCCGAGGGCTCCGAGGGCTCCAAGGACTCCGTGGCGGTGTCGGCGGCGGCCTCCGCCGACACCGCCACGGGTACCACCACGAGCGAGCGTCCGTTCCGGATCGTCGCCGTCACCTCCTGCCCCACCGGCATCGCGCACACCTACATGGCGGCCGAGTCGCTGGAGAACGCGGGCCGCGAGGCGGGCGTCGAGGTCGTCGTCGAGACGCAGGGCTCGGCCGGCTTCACCCGGCTCGACCCGGCGGTCATCGCGGCCGCGGACGGAGTGATCTTCGCGCACGACGTGCCCGTACGGGACAAGGACCGGTTCGCCGGCAAGCCGACCGTCGACGTCGGTGTGAAGGCGGGCATCAACAAGCCCGCCGAGCTGATCACCGAGGTGCGTGGCAAGGCCGCGCGCGGCGAGGTCAGCGCGGGCTCCGCGCCCGGTACGCCGGTGGAGCGCTCCGGCGACTCCACCGAGGGGTACGGCACCAAGCTCCGCAAGTGGCTGATGTCCGGCGTCAGTTACATGGTCCCGTTCGTCGCCGCGGGCGGTCTGCTGATCGCCCTCGGCTTCGCGATCGGCGGCTACAAGATCAACAAGGCGCCGTCGGTCATGGACCACTTCCTGTGGACCCAGGCGGACAGCTGGGGCGCGCTGTTCTTCCAGATCGGCGTCGTCTCCTTCGGCTTCCTCGTCCCGGTCCTGGCCGGCTACATCGCCTACGGCATGGCGGACCGCCCAGGACTCGTGCCCGGCTTCGTCGGCGGCGCGATCTCCCTCACCATCAACGCGGGCTTCCTCGGCGGTCTGGCCGCCGGTCTCATCGCCGGTGGTGTGGTGATCGGGATCCAGAAGGTGAAGATCCCGGCGTCGTTGCGCGGCATCATGCCGGTGGTGGTGATTCCGCTGATCTCCGCGGCGATCGTCGGATTCCTGATGTTCGTGGTCATCGGCAAGCCCATCGCCTCCGCGCAGAAGGGCATGACCGACTGGCTCAACGGCCTCACCGGCACCAACGCCGTCCTGCTCGGCGCGCTGCTCGGCCTGATGATGTGCTTCGACCTCGGCGGCCCGGTCAACAAGGTCGCGTACACCTTCGCCACCGCCGGTATCGCGGTCGCGAGCCCCAGCGACTCGGCGATGAAGATCATGGCGGCCGTGATGGCGGCGGGCATGGTTCCGCCCCTGGCCATGGCACTCGCCACGACCGTGCGCGGCAGGCTCTTCACCCAGACCGAGCGGGAGAACGGCAAGGCGGCCTGGGTCCTGGGCGCCTCCTTCATCTCGGAGGGCGCGATCCCGTTCGCGGCGGCCGACCCGCTGCGCGTGATTCCCTCCGCCATGGTGGGCGGCGCGGTCACCGGCTCCCTGTCGATGGCCTTCGGCGCCACGCTGCGCGCCCCGCACGGCGGCATCTTCGTGGTCCCGCTGATCGGCAACCCGTTCCTCTACCTGATCGCCATCGCGGCCGGTGTCTGTGTCACCACCGCCCTGGTGGTCGTCCTGAAGGGCATGCGCAAGCAGGCCCCCGAGGGGACCGGTAAGGGGGCCGCCGACGCCGCGATAGCGACGACGGTCGACTCCAAGGAGCCGGTCGCGGCCTGAACGGCCAACTACTCGCCCTTTTAGGGCATCTGCGAGATACGTCACGGTCCGGGGCCAAAGTCCCGGACCGTGGTGTCTACTGGAGGGCATGCCTGAGCATGTGTCGATCCTCCAGCTGATGGGCGTGGCCGTCCTCGCCCTCGCGACCGTCATCTGGGTCGTCGGCCTGTCCCGCCTGCTGCGCCGCGCCCGCACCGAGGTCGCCGTGCGTCCCCACGGACAGTTGCTCCGCGCCATGCCGCGTCAGCGCCGGTCAGGCCCCGCCGCGGAGTCCGTGGAACTCACCCCCGAGGAACACGCCGCGTTCGCAGGCCTGGTACGCCAGTTCAGCGACAGCCGCCCCTGACGAACAGGTCCTAGGCGAGCCGTGCCGCCCGGCGTTCCATGGCGGCCCGCGCCGCGTGCTCCGTCGGATAGACCTCGCACATGTGCCGGCCGTCCGGCGTCGCCGTGTGTTCGACCTCCCACAGGGAGATCTCCTGGCCGCCGCGGAGCAGGAACGCGTGCTCGTAGAGCGAGAAGCACAGCCCGACCTGGCCCGCCCGGCAGGGGCGCCCGAAGGCCTGGGTGATCTGGTGCGCGAACGCGGTGCGCAGCAGCAGCGTCGTGATGTCGGCCCCCGGCCGGTCCGCGTTCTCCGCCCGCCGCAGCAACCGCCGCGCGTGATCCGCCGAGTCGTCCGTCAGGTAGACGTGCCGCGGCTCGGGGACCGGCGGCAGATGGACCATCACGGGCAGTTCGAAGTCCGGCGCGTCCGGCGGCAGCGGCAGCCGGGCCGTCGCGGCGCGCAGCTCCTCCTCGTCGACATACACCTCGTGCTGCGGCTCACTCCCGAGCGCCGTGTTGTGCACGAGCTCCCACAACGTGACCGCCGAGCCGTCGGCGAGCAGCCAGGTGTGCCGGTACGTCTCGCGGTGCAGCCCCGCGCTGTGGTGCGCGGAGTGCAGCGAACTGTCGTGCGCCAGCGCGCAGTCGAGCCGCCTTATCGTCTCGTCGGGCAGCTCGAAGGAGTTCAGGGCACGGCCGAGGAGCCGCTCGAGGTGCTCCTCCGGAGACTCGGGCGACTCGGGTGGTTCGTACGCTGCTGTCTCGTACGGAACGCTCAAGGCTTCTCCCGGCGTTGCTGCATGTCACCTTGTGGGTGCATACCGTAGCCCCTCGGTCGGACATCAATCCTGCGAACCGAGAAAACGTACGGAGAGAAAACGAGCGGGCCGCGCGGCAAGTTCCCGCGCGGCCCGCCGTGACGTCAACGGCCCCAGGTCAGACCGTACTTCCCGTGGTCCACGCACTCCAGGACATGTTCCAGCCGTTCAGTCCATTGTCCGGCGAGACGGTCTTGTCGGGCGAGTTCTTCACCACTACGACGTCCCCGACGAGAGAGTTGTCGTAGAACCACTTCGCGCTGGTGTCGCCCTGCGCGCCCTGTACATCGGCGAGACCGACACATCCGTGGCTGGTGCCCTGCCGTCCGAAGGGCGGGTTCCCGCGGTTGTACCAGTAGTTGCCGTGTATGAACGTCCCCGAAGACGTCAGTCGCATCGCGTGCGGCACGTCCGGGATGTCGTACTCGCCGCCGTAGCCCACCGTCGAGCCGTTCATCCGCGTCTGGACGAACTTCTCGGAGATCACCATCTGACCGTTGTACGTGGTGTGCTCCGGGCTGCCCGCCGAGATCGGCACCGTCTTGAGCGTCGTGCCGTCACGCACGACCGTCATGGTCTGCGTGTTGACGTCGACCGTGGAGACCTGGGAGCGACCGATGGTGAAGGTGACCGTCTTCTTCTGCACCCCGAAGACGCCGTTCGCGCCCTCGACGCCGTCCAGGTCGATCTTCATCGTGACCTTGGAACCGGCCTTCCAGTACGCCTCGGGCCGGAAGTCGAGCCGCTGCGAGCCGAACCAGTGCCCGACCACCTGCTGCCCGCTGCTGGAGGTGACCGTGATGTGCGACTGCACGGCCTTCTGGTTGCTGATCACCTTGTTGAAGTTGAACGACACCGGCATTCCGACGCCGACCGTGGTGCCGTTGTCGGGCGTGTACGTGCCGATGAAGCTGTTGCTCGAGGAGACCGTCGTGAAGATGGAGTTGGCGGCGGCCGTGCGTCCGCTCGCGTCCTTCGCGGTCGCCGAGATCTGGTACTTCGTCCCGCGCTCCAACTGCGCCGTCGGCTTCCAGCCGGTCCCGTCCGCGGTGATCGCCCCCGGCACCGCCGTCCCGGACCCCGACACCGTCATCTTGACGTCGGTCAGCTTGCCGTCGCTGACCTTCACGCCGGTCGCGTTGATGGACGCGTCCGTCGAACCGTCCTTGGCCGAGATGACGATCTTCGCCGTGGACGTCTTGGCCGAGGTGCCGCCGTCCTTGCCGTCCTTGGCGTCGGCGTTGGCGTTGCCGCCGCAGCCGGTCAGGGTGAGGGCGCCGACCATCAGGGCGGCACAGGCCCCCAGTGCGCGCCGCGCTGTCATGTTCGGCGTTGCCACGGGCTGCTCCAGTTTCTCGTGATGTGCGTGATCCGCTCCAGTGCGTGGAGAAAGAGCGAGCGCTGCCGCGAAGGGTTCCCACCGTCCCCGGCCCAACACGATCACGTGACAGAACCGGGACAATCCCCATCGGGCCCACAGCGAACTCCCCTTGCCGCTGGCCCCACTTGGCGTCAGCGGAAGCACCAGGCCACCCGGAACCACGGGCCAGGGCCAGTCCTAGGCGCTCCCGTACAGCTCCTCGTACGACGGCCACACCCCGCCCGGTCCGTCCACCGGGTCGGCCGCTCGTACCGCGCGGACGATCGCCCGGGTGACCAGATCCGCGCCCGCCGCGAGGATCTCGTTGAGGGCCAGAGGGTTGTCGGGATTGAGGGTGCGGTCGCCCGTGGCCAGGGCGAAGACCGTGTCGCCGTCGTTCAGGAGGTGGACCGGGCGGACGGCGCGTGCGATGCCGTCGTGTGCCGTGCCGGCGAGCTTGTGGGCCTGGGCGCGCGTGAGGTCGGCGTCGGTGGCGACGACGGCGAGCGTGGTGTTCAGCGGGGGAGGCGCGTTCTTCGCGGCGGCTTCGGCGAGCCGTTGCCGCGCCGCCTCGTGGACCTCGGCGGACGGATACGCCGTACGACCGTCTCGCAACAACTCCCCGTACAACACCCCTGTCTCCGGATCCACCGCCGAACCCGCCGCGTTGGCCACCACCAGCGCGGCCACCGTGATCCCCGAGTCGAGCACGGCGCTCGCCGTCCCGACCCCGCCCTTGATCCGCCCGACCGTCGCCCCCGTCCCGGCGCCCACGCACCCCTCCGGCACCGGCGCGCCCGGCCCGCTCGCGTCGGCAGCCTCGACCGCGGCCCGGCCCGTGGCCGCGTCCGGCCTCGCCCGGAAGTCGCCGCCGCGGCCCAGGTCGAAGACACAGGCGGCGGGCACGACCGGCACGACGTGGGCCGGATCGGGGCCCACCCGCACCCCGCGGCCCCGCTCCTCCAACCAGGCCATCACCCCGGACGCGGAGTCCAGGCCGTACGCGCTGCCGCCGGTCAGTACGACCGCCTCCACCTTCTGCACCAGGTTGCGGGGGTCCAGCGCGTCGGTCTCCTTGGTGCCGGGCCCGCCGCCGCGTACGTCCACGGCCGCGATGGCGCCGCCCGCGGGGGCGAGCACGACCGTGGTGCCGGTGAGCCAACCGTCGCCGGTACGCGTCGCGTGTCCCACGCGCAGCCCCGCGACATCCGTCAGAGCGTCAACTGTCATGCCTCCAGTGTTTCCCGCCCCGCGGTCCCCGCCCCCTCCTTTGTGACCATCCGTGCCGTCAGGGCCACCCCGACCGCCACCGACAGCGCCGCCACGACGCCCGCCGCGAGCACCGCCCAGCTGCGCAGGAAGGTGCACAGGATCACCAGCAACGCCGTCGTCGGCAGGACGAGTTGCTGTGCGATGCCCACCTTGAAATAGCGCGCGTGCAACAGCCACACCGTGAGGAAGTACAGCGCCGTCGGCAGTGTCACCGCGGCGGACGCGGCGAGCGTCGAGATCTGTGCCTTGCCGACCGCCTGCTCGACCGCGACCTCCAGGCCCGAGCCGATCGCGGCCGCCGACGCGAAGATCAGGTAGTGGCCGTATCCCCACAGGAACGACTGTCTGTTGGACCGCAGATGCCCGTGGATGGGCACCACGAAGTAGATCCACCAGGCGGAGAAGACGACCAGCAGTCCACCGGAGGCGATCGGCAACAGCTCGCCCAGCGCGTCGTGCTCGTCCACCGCCGACTTCACGGCCATCGTCGACGCGGCGATCGTCTCGCCCAGCACGATGATCGTGAACAGGCCGAACCGCTCGGAGACGTGGTGCGGATGCCAGGAGGTGACGAAGTCCTTCTCCGCGTACACAGGGACGCACATCTCGGCGATCGCCATCACCAGGAACACCCAGGGACGCCCGGACTCCGGCAGGACCAGCAGCCCCAGCCAGCCGATCTGGCACAGCAGCACACCGCCCGCGTACCGCAGCGCCATCGTTCTCTCGGGGCCCTCCGTGCTGCGGGCCACCCGCAGCCACTGGGCGATCATTGCGAACCGCATGATCGCGTAGCCGAGCCAGACGGCCAGGTACACATGGTTCTCGAACGCCTGCGACACCCCGGCGGCGAGGACCAGGACACCGGCGATCTGCACCAGCGTCACGATCCGGTAGAGCGCGTCGTCGTTGTCGTAGGCCGAGGCGAACCAGGTGAAGTTCATCCACGCCCACCAGATCGCGAAGAAGATCATCGCGTAGTTGAGGATGCCCTCGCCCGCGTGTCCCGCTGCCACGGCGTGCACCAGCTCGCTGCCCGCCTGGGCGATGGCCACGACGAAGCACAGGTCGAAGAAGAGCTCCAGCGGCGACGCGACGCGGTGCGCCTCGTCCCTCCTGCGGGCGGTCATTCTGCGCAGGGGCCCGAGGCGGGCCGTCCTGGGCGTCGGGGTGGGTTCGGAAGCGGCGCTGGACGTCATGGGGCCAAGCACAGCAGAAAAGAGTCCAGGTCGCTCGGGTTGGCGGCCGGAGGACGCGGCCGTACCGGGGTGGGCCGGCGGCCCGTCGGCGTACTCTGGGACGCATGAGTACCGCCGCCGCCCCCGAACCGCGTGACGCGTCCGCACCGCGTGCTCCGAAGCCCGCGCTGATCTTCGACGACCCGCTGAGCCAGCAGTCCTCGGACGACACGGACCGGGGATGGGGTGAGCAGTCCGGCGGTGACGGTGACAGCGCGGCGGACCTGAAGAGGTTCCTCGACGAGAAGCCGCCGCACCACATCTGAGCCGCCGTGCCGCGGCGCCGCCTGACGCCGACCCCGACTGTCCACAGCTGGGCCCCGTGTTTCGGGAGCCCGACTGTCGTCCGCAGTCGGCCTCCGCGCTTCCGGAGCCCGACTCCCATGGTCCGGCGTCGGCCCCCGCGCTTCCGGAGCCCGGCCCCGGCTTTCAGGAGTCGGTCCGTGAGCGATCCGAGCGGGGCCCCGGCCTCCGTCGTCAGTTGTGGCTGTTGCCCGAACCGCGCTGGGCCACCAGGGCGTCGCGGATTTCCTTGAGCACCTCCAGCTCGGACACCTCGATGACCTCCTGGGCGCCCTCCTTCGCCTTCTGCCGGGCCGCCTGCCGGGCCAGGAACTTCGACATCGGCAGCACCATCAGGAAGTAGACGACGGCCGCGGTGATCACGAAGCTGAGCGTGGCGCCCAGCACGGAGCCCCACATGATCCGGATGCCCGTAGCCGTGTCCCCGGTGCCGGTGCAGGGAGGTTTGAGGCAGGAGCTGTAGCTGTCGAGGTTCTGCGTGCCTATCGCGCCCACCAGCGGGTTGATGATGCCCTTCACCACCGAGTTGACGATGTTGGTGAAGGCCGCACCGATGACCACCGCGACGGCCAGGTCGATGACGTTGCCCCGCATCAGAAAGGCCTTGAAGCCCTCCCAGACACCGGGTTGCTTCTTCTCGCTCACCAAGAGGCCCCTCTGCACAAGTTGTGGAACAAACAGCTCCGCAACCTACGGCAGGGCCCGCCGGAGCTGTCCAATTCGGTAGCACGATCGAGAGAGTTGACACCGATTCGATATCCAGGGAGGCCGTCAGTACGGCATTGCGCACGACGCTCAACACAGTGTCACCGCCAGCCGTGCCGTCGTGCCCGCGCCCGCCAGTCGCGCTGCCGTGGCCCGGGGCACGGAGAGGACCACCAGCGCCCCGGTCTCGCCGGCGGCGAAGTCCGGGACCTCGGCCACCCGCGCCCCGGCCGCGACCACACGGGCCTCGCTGCCACCGTCCGCCGCGATCACGTCGACCCGGTCACCCGGCCTGAGCAGCCGCACCGTGGCCGCGTCGGCGATCCGCACCGGCGCCGCCACCATCTCCACCGCGCCCCGCCCCCGCCCCCGCACGGACTCGGAAGCGGAAGCGGAAGGGGAAGAGGGAGAAGAGGACATGGAGGAGGAAGCGGACCTGGACGGAGGAGCCGCCGTCGGATGGCCCCGCGCCCGCCCGGCCTCACCGGGGCCCGCCGCCACGAGGGCCGCCGCCGTGACGGCGAGCCCCGCGGCCACGGCCCGCCGCTTGTGACGGGTGAGGCGCCGCAGCCGGTACCGCCCGCCGCGCACGTGCACGGGGGCGAACTGCGGCACCTCGCGGATCGGAGGCGCGTCCACACCGGGCGGACGTACAGGATCCGTGCCCGGCGCTCGTACGAGATCCGTGTCCTGCGGGCGTACAAGAGGAGCGTGCTGTGTCATGGGACCACCATCTGCGACGAGAGATCGGCTTGCGATCCCACGATGAGGCCTCACGGCGGAGCCCGTCGGCGCCGGTGGACTACCGACGAGTTGTGGACAACTCCCTCACCCGAACGGGAAGTTCCACCACGTGAAAACGCCCGTCAGTGCCCGTCAGCGCCCATCGAGCGCCCGTCGGGGCCACCGTCACGGCAGCTCGAACCCCGGATCCATGCCACCCAGCGCCTTCGTGCACAGACAGTCCCGCGTCCCGTTCTCCGGCAGTGCCGCCACCGCGTCGTACAGCACGTCCCGCAGCCGGTCCACGTTCGACGCGAACACCTTCAGCACGTCGTCGTGCGAGACGCCCTCGCCGGCCTCCGCGCCCGCGTCGAGGTCGGTGACCAGGGTCAACGAGGTGTAGCAGAGCTCGAGTTCACGGGCGAGCGCGGCCTCGGGGTGGCCGGTCATGCCCACCACGGACCAGCCCTGTGCCTGGTGCCACAGCGACTCGGCGCGGGTGGAGAACCGCGGTCCCTCGATCACCACGAGTGTGCCGCCGTCCACCGGCTCCCAGTCGCGCCCGCGCGCCGCTTCGAGGGCGGCCTTGCGGCCGACGGGGCAGTAGGGGTCGGCCAGCGACACGTGCACGACGTTCGGCACGGTGCCGTCCGGCAGCGGCAGCCCGTCGAAGAACGTCTGCGTCCGTGTCTTCGTACGGTCGACCAGCTGGTCCGGCACGAGCAGCGCTCCCGGCCCGTACTGGGGGCGCAGTCCGCCCACCGCGCAGGGTCCGAGGATCTGACGGGCGCCGACGGAACGAAGCGCCCAGAGGTTGGCCCGGTAGTTGATGCGGTGCGGCGGCAGATGGTGGCCGCGGCCGTGGCGGGGAAGGAAGGCGACCCGTCGCCCGGCGATCTCGCCGAGGAACAGGGAGTCGCTCGGCGGCCCGTAGGGGGTGTCGACTTGTATCTCGGTCACATCGTCGAGGAAGGAGTAGAAGCCCGAGCCGCCGATGACACCGATCTCTGCGTTCGCCATGACAAGCACAGTAGCGGGCTTCGAAGGCCTGCCTCGGAAAACGTCGAGGCCCCTGCCCCGACGCCGGGTGCCCTGCTCCCGAAAATGCCGGGGACCCCATCGTCGTACGACGATGGGGTCCCCGGCAGAAAGTTCTACGCGGCCGAGCTGCTGCTCGACGAGCCGCTGCCCGACGACTTCGAGTCGGACGAGGACGACGAGGACGACGAAGTCGTCGACGGCGAGGGCGAGGAGGTCGACGGCTTGGACGCCGGCGAGCTGCTCGACGACGAGCCACGGCTGTCGTTGCGGTAGAAGCCGGAGCCCTTGAAGACAATGCCGACGGCCGAGAACACCTTCTTCAGGCGTCCACCGCAGTTGGGGCACTCGGTCAGGGCATCGTCGGTGAACTTCTGCACCGCCTCGAGGCCCTCGCCACACTCGGTGCACTGGTACTGGTAGGTCGGCACTTGTCTTCCTCCTGGCACTCTCACTCAATGAGTGCTAACGACGATCCATACTGACGTATTCCGCGAGATCAGTCCACTGTCACCGGCACTCGGTGACCGACGCCACGTGCGACGGTGCGTCCGGAGGGCCGCGTGGCCAGCCGTGAGCGCAGGGCCAGCAAGGTCGCCAGCGCCAGTGCCGTACCGGCCATCGGTACCAGGAATCCGGCACCGTTCCACAGGCGGTCCTCCAGCTGTCCGGCGACCGTGACGGCCGCCGCCTGGCCGAGCGCGACGGCGCCGGTCAGCCAGGTGAAGGCCTCGGTGCGGGCGCCCGCCGGGACCAGGCCCTCGACCAGCGTGTAGCCGGTGATCAGAGACGGAGCGATGCACATGCCGACCAGGAGGCCGATCGCGGCGAGCACGACCACGGAGTGCGCGGCCCACAGTCCGCACGCGGCGAGCGCCAGGGCGGCGTAGCCGATGACGAGCCGCCGCTGCGGGGCCACCTTCCAGGCGATGGCTCCGCAGACGACGCCGGAGAGCATGTTGCCCGCGGCGAAGACGCCGTACAGGACGCCGTTCAGGCCGGGCTCGCCGATCGACTCGCTGAACGCGGCGAGCGAGACCTGCATACCGCCGAAGACGGAGCCGATGCCCAGGAAGGTCACGATCAGCACGCGCACTCCGGGGACCCGCAGCGCGGAACCGTGCTCCACGCGCGTGTGCCCGGCGGCTGCGACAGCGGGCTGGGTGCTCTTCTGCGCGGCGAAGAGGAGACCGCCGATCAGGGTCAGCCCGGCCTCGGTCAGCAGGCCCGCGGCCGGGTGCACGGCGGTGCACAGCGCCGTGGCGAGCAGCGGGCCGAACACGAAGGTCAGCTCGTCCGTGACGGACTCGAAGGCCGCCGCGGTGGTCATCAGGGGCGAGTCCTGGAGCTTCACGCCCCAGCGGGCGCGCACCATGGGCCCGACCTGGGGCACCGAGGCGCCGGTCGGCACGGCGGCGAGGAAAAGGGCCCACAAGGGGGCGTCCGTCAGCGCCAGCGTCGTCAGGGAGAGGCCTGCCAGGGCGTGCACCAAGACGCCGGGCAGCAGGACGGCCCGCTGGCCGTGGCGGTCGGCGAGACGGCCGGTGAAGGGTGCGAACAGCGCCATGGAGACGCCGGTGACGGCGGCGACGGCGCCGGCGGCCCCGTACGAGCCGGTGGTGTGCTGGACGAGGAGTACGAGGGAGAGCGTCAGCATCGCGAAGGGCTGACGTGCGGCGAAGCCGGGAAGCAGGAACGTCCAGGCGCCGCGGGTGCGCAGCAGCTGTCCGTACCCGGGGCGGGAGGTGACCGTGGATGCCACGGCCCGTGCCTTTCTGCCGCCTGGTAGCGCGCCCGTGCGGGGGGCGCCGAGAGCTGTCCTCTTGCGCGGAACTGCGGTAGATGCCGCGCCGCCCACTGCGAGGGCGTCACGACCGCCATACGGTCGCGCCAGCTCTGCTTCAGGCAGAGTTGGTTCGATCAAGGTGTGCCTTCATCGTACAGGGGCGAGTGCTGCGGTGCCTGTGAAAGTGAGCACCATGGCGGTGTTCGCCTGCGAATGCACATCGCCCCTTAATGTCCCGTTTACTGTCCGGAATGTCGGGAGTGCGGTCCGGCGCCGTTGCCCGCGAGGCCCAGCCAGCCCGCCAGCTTGCCGCCCTGACCCACCGCGCGCAGCCGTCGCTCGGCCGCGTCCCGGACCGGGTCGGTGGCCACCACGAGCAGCTCGTCGCCGCGGCGCAGGACGGTCGTGGGCAGCGGCACGAAGGAGGTCCCGTCGCGCACGACGAGGGTGACGGCGGCCCCCGAGGGCATGCGCAGCTCGGCCACCTCCACGCCGTGCATGCGGGAGCCCTTCGGGATCGCGACGGACAGCAGATGGCCGCGCAGCCGCTCCAGGGGTGCCGATTCGATCCCGAGGTCGGCGGCGCCCTCGGACTCGCCCAGCCGCAGCTTCCGGGCCAGCCAGGGCAGCGTGGGGCCCTGGATGAGGGTGTAGGCGACGACCAGGACGAAGACGATGTTGAAGATCCGGCGGCTCTCCGCGATGCCGCTCACCATAGGGATGGTCGCCAGGATGATGGGTACGGCGCCGCGCAGGCCCGCCCAGGACAGCAGCGTCTGCTCCTGCCACGGAATGCGGAAGGGCAGCAGGCTGACCACGACGCTCAGGGGGCGCGCCACCATGGTGAGCACCAGGCCGATGACGAGGGCCGGCATGATGTCGTCGCCCATCTCGTGCGGGGTGACCAGCAGGCCGAGCAGGACGAACATGCCGATCTGGGCGATCCAGCCGAGCCCTTCGGCGAAGCCTCGGGTGGCGGGCCAGTGCGGCAGTTTGGCGTTGCCGAGCATCATCGCCGCGAGGTAGACGGCGAGGAAGCCGCTGCCGTGCGCGAGCGCGCCGGCGGCGTAGGCGGTGACCGCGATCGCCATCACGGCGATCGGGTAGAGGCCGGAGGCGGGCAGCGCCACGTGCCGCAGACCCCAGGAGCCGAGCCAGCCCACCGCGAGGCCGACGGCCGCGCCGATGGCCAGTTCCAGGGTTATCTCGCCCAGCAGCACGTACCAGTGCTCCACGGGGCCCGCCGTGCAGAACGCGACGACGAGGATGACCACCGGGGCGTCGTTGAAGCCGGACTCGGCCTCCAGGATGCCCGTCACGCGCGCGGGCAGGGGTACTTTCCGCAGCACCGAGAAGACGGCCGCCGCGTCCGTCGAGGACACCACCGCGCCGATGATGAGCGCCTGCCGCCACTCCAGGCCGATCAGGTAGTGGGCGGCCGCGGCCGTCACTCCGACGCTCACCGCGATGCCGACCAGTGCCAGCGAGGTGGCCGCGGGCAGCGCCGGCTTGATTTCCTTCCACTTCGTGCCGAGGCCGCCCTCGGCCAGGATCACGACCAGGGCCGCGTATCCGATGACCTGGGTCAGTTCGGCGTTGCTGAAGTGGACATTGCCGACCCCGTCCTGGCCCATGGCGATGCCGATGCCGAGGTAGACGAGCAGGCTGGGGAGCCCGCTGCGCGAAGAGATACGAACCGCTGCCACCGCGACGAGCAGAACGAGCGAGCAGACGAGCAGGAGCTGGTTGAGGTGGTGGACAGTCAGCGGCTGTTCCCTTCTCGCCAATCCGGGCACTGGATTCGAACGTGTGGATGTGAACACGTCGATTCGATGTGATCGCGTCGCGGTCGACGCGTGGAATCGAAGTGATCGCGTGCATCCGAGCACGTCGATCCGAACACCCGAAGTCGGTACATGAGGCCAAGTACTTCGTTACCTTACCTAACTCTTGACGCTTTCTTGACGCTCGAGAGGCTGAGATCGAACGCTCGTCCGTCCTGTACCCGACTCCGCGTCAAGGCGCGTCGGGCCCTGCGCCTATGGTTGCTCCAGCACTCCAGGACCGCCTGCCGCTCGCGTTAGGACAGCAAGGACAGCGATGCCCCCGAACACCACCGCCTCTTCCGGCCAGAAGCCGGGCAAGTCCGGCAGGAAGAAGGGGCGCAAGGCCCGACTGGTCCTGATCGTCCTGGTTCTGGCCCTCTTCGGAGGCGTTGCCTATGGCGGTTACTGGGGGGTCAGTACCGTCCGCGCCTCCTTCCCGCAGACCAAGGGCTCCCTCACGCTCGACGGGCTGTCGGGTCCCGTGGACGTCAAGAGGGACGGCAACGGGATCCCGCAGATCTACGCCTCGTCCGACGAGGACCTGTTCATGGCGCAGGGCTACGTCCAGGCGCAGGACCGGTTCTACGAGATGGACGTACGCCGTCACATGACCTCGGGCCGGCTGTCCGAGATGTTCGGCTCGAGCCAGGTCAAGAACGACGAGTTCCTGCGCACGATGGGCTGGGACCGGGTTGCCAAGGAGGAGTACGACACGAAGCTGTCGCCCTCCACGAAGAAGTACCTCCAGGCGTACGCCAAGGGAGTCAATGCCTACCTGAGGGGCAAGGACGGCAAGGACATCTCCCTGGAGTACGCGGCCCTTGGTTTCACCAACGACTACAAGCCCCAGGAGTGGACCCCGGTCGACTCGGTCGCGTGGCTGAAGGCGATGGCCTGGGACCTGCGCGGCAACATGCAGGAAGAGATCGACCGCTCCCTGATGACCAGCCGCCTGGGCCCGAAGCAGATCGCCGACCTGTACCCGGAGTACCCGTACAGCCGGAACAAGACGATCACCCAGGAGGGCCAGTACGACAGCGTCACGGGGTCGTACGTCCAGGGCGGCAGCACGACGTCGGGCAGCGGGACGCAGTCCACGTCGGGCACCGGCCTCGCGGGGAACGCCACCGCGCCCAATGGCCTGCAGAGCCAGCTCTCCAAGCTCTACAACGTGCTCGACAACGTGCCCACCGCCGTCGGTGTGAACGGCAACGGCATCGGCTCGAACTCCTGGGTCGTCGCGGGCAAGTACACGATCACCAACAAGCCGCTGCTGGCCAACGACCCGCACCTGTCGGCCTCGCTGCCCTCGGTCTGGTACCAGATGGGCCTGCACTGCACGAGCGTCTCCAGCAAGTGCCAGTACGACGTCTCCGGCTACACCTTCGCGGGCATGCCCGGCGTGGTCATCGGCCACAACCAGGACATCGCCTGGGGCATGACCAACTCCGGGGTCGACGTCACCGACCTCTACCTGGAGAAGATCACCGGCGAGGGCTACGAGTACGACGGCAAGGTGCTGCCCTTCACGACCCGCAAGGAAACGATCAAGGTCGCGGGCGGCGCGAACAAGACGATCGTCGTCCGGGAGACCAAGGACGGGATGCCGCTGCTCTCCGACCGCGACGACGAACTGGTCAAGGTCGGCAAGAAGGCCACCGTCGACAGCGGGGCGCCCGACCGCGGCGACGGCTACGCCATCGCGCTGCGCTGGACCGCCCTGGACCCGGGCAACTCGATGGACGCAGTCTTCCAGCTGGACAAGGCGTCGAACTGGTCCGAGTTCCGCAAGGCGGCCGCGTCCTTCGACGTGCCCTCGCAGAACCTGATCTACGCCGACACCAACGACAACATCGGCTACCAGCTGCCCGGCAAGATCCCGACCCGGTCGAAGGGCGACGACGGCTCGCTCCCGTCGCCCGGCTGGGACTCCAAGTACACGTGGACCGGCTACATCAAGCAGTCCGAGCTGCCCTACGAGTACAACCCGAAGCGCGGCTACATCGTGACCGCCAACCAGGCGGTCGTCGACAAGGACAAGTACCCCTACACGCTCACCACGGACTGGGGTTACGGAACGCGCAGCCAGCGGATCACCGATCTCATCGAGGCGAAGATCAAGGGCGGCGGCAAGATCTCGACCGACGACATGCGTCAGATGCAGCTCGACGACAGCAGCGAGATCGCCAAGCTGATCGTGCCCAAGCTGCTCAAGATCGACGTCGCCGACAAGAACGTCCGCGAGGCGCAGAAGCTCCTGGAGGGCTGGGACTACACCCAGGACGCCGACTCCGCGGCGGCCGCGTACTTCAACGCGACCTGGCGCAACATCCTCAAGCTCGCCTTCGGCAACAAGCTGCCCAAGGAGCTGCGGGTCAAGGGCCAGTGCCTGAACGTCGCCCCGGTCGACACCACCGGTCCCGCGGACGAGAACCAGACCGTGCGCGAGTGCGGTCAGCGTGAGGCGGACCAGGCGCAGCCTGACGGCGGGGACCGCTGGTTCGAGGTGGTCCGCAAGATCATCGACGACCAGAACAACGACTGGTGGAAGGCGCCCAAGACGCGCCTCGACGATGCGGCCGGCAATCGCGACCAGCTGTTCGCGCGGGCCATGAAGGACGCCCGCTGGGAGCTGACCGCCAAGCTCGGCAAGGACATGGACACCTGGAGCTGGGGCCGGCTGCACCGCCTGTTCCTGAAGAACCAGACCATGGGCACCGACGGTCCGGGCGTCCTGCAGTACATGCTCAACCGCGGCCCCTGGAAGCTCAGCGGCGGCGAGGCCACGGTCAACGCGACCGGCTGGAACGCCGCGGGCGGCTACGGAGTGGTCTGGGTGCCGTCCATGCGGATGGTGGTCAACCTCGACGACTTCGACAAGTCGAAGTGGATCAACCTCTCCGGCGCCTCCGGGCACGCCTACAGCGCCCACTACACCGACCAGACGGACAAGTGGGCCAAGGGCGAACTGCTGCCGTGGTCCTTCTCGGACAAGGCGGTCGACAAGAGCACGAGCGACACCCTGGTGCTCAAGCCGTGAGCCACCGACGGCGACCGTGAGTCACTGACGGCGACAGGTGAAAGGGCCCTCCACGCACGTGTGGAGGGCCCTTTCGCCTACCCGGGCCCGTCAGCCGAAGCGACGCACCCCCGAAGGCGTCACCACCGCGTGGACGGGACGGTCGTGAGGTTCCGCCGGGACGTGCTCGACGACCTCCGCGTCGTACAGCAGCACCACCAGCGCGGGATCGGCCCCCGCGCGCTCAAGGCGGGCCAGTACGCGGTCGTACGAGCCGCCGCCGCGACCCAGACGCATTCCACGCCGGTCCACGGCCAGGCCGGGCAGCAGGACGGCGTCGGCGTCCTGGACGGCCTCGGGACCGAGCCGCTCGCCCGCCGGCTCCAAGAGAGCCATCCTGCCGCCGTGTTGGACACGCTCCAGGGAGCCCTCTCCGGCGTACGCGCCCCAGTCCAGGTCGTTGTCCGCCATCAGGACCGGCAGCAGCACGCGCACCCCGCGCGCGTGGAGCGCGTCGAGGAGTGCGAGGGTGCCCGGCTCGCTCCCCACGGAGACGTACGCCGCCACCGTGCGCGCGTGCGCCAGCTCCGGCAGCTCCAGTGCCCGCAGGGCCAGGGTCCCGGCGGCTTCCCGCAGGTCGTAGGGTGTCAATCTGCTTCTCACCGCGAGGAATCCTCGCCGCAACATTCGCTTGTCAGGCTCTGCCGCACGTCCCACGTGGCTCACAGCTCACTCCGTACCGTTCCTTATGTGCTCATATGAGAGCTATTTAACGGGACCAACAGATTGCGCTCATAGCCACCGGATATGGTTACGCGCATGACTGAGTCGCACCCCAGGATCAGCAAGGCTGTCATCCCCGCAGCAGGCCTCGGCACCCGGTTCCTGCCGGCCACCAAGGCCACTCCCAAGGAGATGCTGCCGGTCGTCGACAAGCCGGCGATCCAGTACGTGGTCGAAGAGGCCGTGTCGGCGGGTCTCGACGACGTCCTGATGATCACCGGCCGCAACAAGCGCCCCCTTGAGGACCACTTCGACCGCAATTATGAGCTGGAGTCCGCCCTTCAGAAGAAGGGTGACGCCGACCGGCTCGCCAAGGTCCAGGAGTCCAGCGACCTGGCCACCATGCACTACGTGCGCCAGGGTGACCCCAAGGGCCTCGGCCACGCCGTCCTGTGCGCGGCTCCGCACGTCGGCCACGAGCCCTTCGCCGTGCTCCTCGGCGACGACCTGATCGACCCCCGCGACCCCCTCCTCGCCCGCATGGTCGAGGTCCAGGAGCAGCACGGCGGCAGCGTCATCGCGCTCATGGAGGTCGCGCCCGAGCAGATCCACCTCTACGGGTGCGCGGCCGTCGAGACCACCGCGGAGGGCGACCTCGTCAAGGTGACGGGCCTGGTCGAGAAGCCGGACCCGGCGGACGCGCCCAGCAACTACGCGATCATCGGGCGTTATGTCCTCGACCCGCACATCTTCGACATACTCCGCAAGACCGAGCCGGGCCGCGGTGGCGAGATCCAGCTCACCGACGCCCTCCAGCAGCTTGCGCAGGACGAGAAGGTCGGCGGCCCCGTGCACGGCGTCGTCTTCAAGGGCCGCCGCTATGACACCGGCGACCGCGGCGACTATCTGCGTGCCATTGTCAGGCTCGCGTGCGAACGTGAGGACCTGGGCCCGGACTTCCGGACCTGGCTTCGCAGTTACGTAGCCGAGGAGATGTAGGAATTTGAGCAGCGCCGCGACCCGTGTCACCGGCCAGGACCATCTCTGGTCGGTGACCGAGCACCTGGAGGACATCCTCGCGACCGTTCGCCCTCTCGAACCCATCGAGCTGCAACTCCTCGACGCCCAGGGCTGTGTCCTGGTCGAGGACGTCACGGTGCCGGTCTCCCTGCCGCCGTTCGACAACAGCTCGATGGACGGGTACGCGGTCCGGGTCGCCGATGTCGCGGGCGCGAGCGAGGAGTATCCGGCGGTCCTCACGGTCGTCGGCGACGTCGCGGCCGGCCAGGGCGAGCAGCTCCATGTGGGCCCCGGTGAGGCCGCCCGCATCATGACCGGCGCCCCGCTGCCGCCCGGCGCCGAGGCCGTCGTCCCGGTGGAGTGGACCGACGGCGGCCTGGGGGAGGGTCCCGTCTCCGGGATGCGCGCCCGCAGCGCGGCCCCCGAGGGCGCCTCCGGCCAGGTGTGCGTCCACCGCCCGGCCGAGGCACGCGCGCATGTGCGCGCGAAGGGCAGCGACGTGAAGGCGGGGGACCGTGCCCTCGAGGCCGGCACGATCCTCGGCCCGCCGCAGATCGGCCTGCTGGCCGCGATCGGCCGCGGCACCGTACGCGTGCGCCCGCGCCCACGCGTGGTCGTCCTGTCCACCGGCAGCGAACTCGTCCAGCCCGACGAGCCGTTGGGCGCCGGCCAGATCTACGACTCCAACAGCTTCGCCCTGTGCGCCGCCGCCCGCGACGCCGGGGCCATCGCCTACCGGGTGGGCGCGGTCGCCGACGACGCCGAGACGCTCCGCGCGACCATCGAGGACCAGCTCATCCGCGCGGACCTGCTGGTCACCACGGGCGGCGTGAGCGTCGGCGCGTACGACGTCGTCAAGGAGGCACTGTCCTCGGTGGGCGACGAGGACGAGGAGGGCAGCGGTATCGACTTCCGCAAGCTCGCCATGCAGCCCGGCAAGCCCCAGGGCTTCGGCACGATCGGCCCCGAGCACACCCCGTTGCTCGCGCTCCCCGGCAACCCCGTCTCTTCGTACGTCTCCTTCGAGTTGTTCGTCCGCCCCGCGATCCGCACGCTGTCGGGCCTGGACGACATCCACCGCCCCACCACCAGGGCGACCCTGGAGACGGGCAAGGCGCTGACCTCGCCGGACGGCCGTCGGCAGTTCCTGCGCGGGAGGTACGCCGACGGCAAGGTGACCCCGGTCGGCGGCGCCGGATCCCACCTGGTCGCGGCCCTCGCCCAGGCCGACGCGCTGATCGTCGTCCCCGAGGACGTCACCTCGGTCGAGCCCGGCACCGAGGTCGAAGTGGTCCTGCTCGGCTGAGTGCCCCGAGTGGCGGTACCGTGTCGCGCACAAGAGGCCCGACCGGGAGCGCCGCGCAGACATGAGTACGCAGGACCGACTGACCCACATCGACGAGGCGGGTGCCGCCCGCATGGTCGACGTCTCCGGGAAGGACGTGACCGCGCGCACCGCCCGCGCCAGCGGTCGTGTCCTGGTCTCGCCCCGTGTGATCGAACTGCTGCGTGGTGAGGGCGTCCCCAAGGGCGACGCCCTGGCCACCGCGCGCATCGCGGGCATCATGGGCGCCAAGCGCACCCCGGATCTGATCCCGCTCTGTCACCCGTTGTCGGTCTCGGGTGTCAAGCTTGATCTGTCGGTCGCGGACGACGCCGTCGAGATCCTCGCCACCGTGAAGACGACCGACCGTACGGGCGTCGAGATGGAGGCCCTCACCGCGGTCAGCGTGGCGGCCCTCACCGTGATCGACATGGTCAAGGCGGTCGACAAGGGGGCGGTCATCACGGACGTACGGGTGGAAGAGAAGACGGGCGGAAAGTCGGGCGACTGGAGCCGGGCATGACGGCGCTGTCATACCGCGCGCTCGTGGTCACGGCCTCGAACAGAGCCGCCGCGGGGGTCTACGAGGACAAGGGCGGCCCCTTGATCGCCGAGGGGCTCACGGCGTACGGCTTCGAGGTCGACGGCCCCCGGGTGGTGCCGGACGGCGACCCCGTGGAAGCGGCACTGCGCGCGGGTGTCGACGGCGGGTACGACGTGATCGTGACCACCGGCGGGACCGGGATCTCGCCCACCGACCGGACGCCCGAGGCGACCCGGCGCGTGCTCGATCACGAGGTGCCGGGCATTCCCGAGGCCATCAGGGCGTTCGGGAGAGAGAAGGTGCCCACGGCGGCGCTGTCCCGGGGGCTCGCCGGAGTCGCGGGACGGACGCTGATCGTCAACCTGCCGGGTTCCACCGGCGGGGTGAAGGACGGCCTGGCCGTTCTGGAGCCCCTTCTGATCCACGCCGTCGACCAGATCCGTGGCGGCGACCACCCCAGACCCAGCGGCAGTGGGGGTGCGAGCTGAACAGCCCATCCTGGCCCGTCGAGCTGGTGGACGGCGATGTCGTCCTCCGGCCGATAAAGGTGCGCGACCAGCGGGCCTGGCGCGAGGTGAACCGGCGCAACCGGGACTGGCTGCGGCCCTGGGAGGCGACGATTCCGCCGCCCACGCCCAGCGGTCCGATAGCGCACCGGCCGACCTACCGCCAGATGGTCCGGCATCTGCGTGCCGAGGCCAACGCGGGCCGGATGCTGCCCTTCGTCATCGAGTACCAGGGCCGTCTGGTCGGGCAGCTGACCGTCGCCGGGATCACCTGGGGATCGATGTGCTCCGGGCACATCGGCTACTGGGTGGACCAGTCGGTGGCGGGGCGCGGAGTGATGCCGACGGCCGTGGCGCTGGTGACCGACCACTGCTTCCGCACGGTCGGACTGCACCGCATCGAAGTCTGCATTCGCCCGGAGAACGGGCCGAGCCGCCGGGTCGTGGAGAAACTCGGATTCCGCGAGGAAGGGCTCCGGCCGCGTTATCTCCACATCGACGGTGCCTGGCGGGACCATCTCGTCTTCGCGCTCACCGCGGAAGAGGTGCCGGAGGGGTTGCTGGGGCGTTGGCGGCGGGCACGATCGATGCAGGCCCGTTCGGAGAACCAGAGCAAGCCCGGCACTCAGTAAATGAAATGTGTGTTCGAAATTGATCGGTGTCTGATCGGCTCGGGGCATTAAATTCGCGCTCCCTGCGGCCCGCTGATCGCATCGGTCACAAAAAAAGCTCGAAATATCAGCCGGATCGTGCGACACACCGGCCGAATTGGCAGATGGCCTCATGCAAACCCCTCTACCGTGTGAGGCGTGAGCAGCAGCGGCCTCATCTACGCAGTCATCGTCGGGGCCTGGGCCGCCTACTTGGTGCCGATGTGGCTCCGTAGGCAGGACGAGCTGAATGAAGCCCGTCCGACGGAACGCTTCAGCACCGCCATCCGGCTGCTGTCCGGACGGGCGGGAATGGAGCGCCGGTACGCCAAGGACCTGCGGGCGCGCTCCGCCGAAGAGGGGGAGCCCAGAGCCGATCCGGACGCCGTCACCGACTCGGTGGACGTCCGGGCCTTCGCCATGCCTCCGGTCCGGCAGCAGACCAAGGCCCAACTCCCGCCGCCCGCCCGGCCCGAACCGCAGCAGGCGCCACAGGCCGCCGCCCGGCAGGGTGCCCCACAGGGCTCCTCGGCGGCCGGCCGGGCGGTGCCGCAGCAGTCGGCCCAACCCGCGCCGAAGTCGTCGGCGCAGGAACCGGGGTCGGGGTCCGGTTCGGCGCCGTCGTCGGGTTCGGCGTCGGAGTCGAGTTCGGGATCGGGTTCGGGATCGGATTCGGCCAACTCCGGGGCCTCCAGGGTCCCGGCCGCGCGGCGGGCCTCCGCGGCGGAGGCCGCGGCGCGCGCCCGGCGCTCGAAGGTGCTCGCGCGCCGGCGGCGTACGACCGTGATGCTCTTCCTCGCCTTCACGCTCGGCGCGATCGTGGCGGCCGTCGGGGGGCTCGCGTTCCTTTGGGCGCCCGGCGTGCCCGCCCTGATGCTGAGCTCGTACATCGTGTACCTGCGCGCCCAGGAGCGACGGCGCTTCACGTACACCATGGACCGGCGCCGGGCCGAGGCCGCGGCGCAGCGGCTCAGGGAGCGGCAGCCGCGCCGGCGGCCCACCCTCGACCCCGGCGCCGACGAGCCCGACGACAGCCCCGAGCCGGAGACCGACCCAGGACTGTCCGCGCTCGCGGCCGACCGCCGCGCCCTCGTCGAGCAGACCGACCACGCCGAGTGGGTCGACCAGCAGCGGGAGCGTCAGCGGGGCCCCGGCCGGGGCGACAGCTGGGACCCGGTGCCGGTTCCGCTGCCGACGTACGTGACCGCGCCGGTCGCGCCCAGGGCCACGTCCAGCGTCGATCTGGGGGCGCCGGACGCGTGGAGCTCGGCGCGCTCCAGCGCCGTCGAGCCGAGCGAGCCGGAGGCGGAGCCCGCCGCCGAGGAGGGCCACGAAGCCGCCGAGACGGCCGAGGCCGCCGACGACGGCCGTAGTGACGCCCGACGCGCCGCGTCCGCCCGGCGGGCCCGTGAGCGCGGTCGCACTCCGCTGTTCGACCAGTACGAGGACGGCGAACGGCCGCGCGCCGCCAACGAATGACCAGGAGCTCGGGAGCCCCGGCTGACCAGCCAGGAACGGATTTCCAAGCACCCCGACGGGGATGCTAGAGTTTCACTCGTTGCAAGGGCCTGTGGCGCAGTCCGGTAGCGCACCTCGTTCGCATCGAGGGGGCCAGGGGTTCAAATCCCCTCAGGTCCACTGCAATTCAGAACCCCGTCGGATTCGTCCGGCGGGGTTCTTGCCTGTGCGGCCACACTCTCTCGTTCACCGAGTCGTGTTCACCGAATGGCCAGCGGCTTGGCATAGCAGAGGCTGAGTTCGTGGAAGCGGTAGTAGCCGAACTTGGCACAGGGCTCGTAGCCGCTGGAAAGGTACAGGGCGACCGCCTCGGGCTGCTTGGCGCCGGTCTCCAGGACCATGCGGGTGCGGCCGGCCGTGCGGGCGTCGTTCTCCAGGGCGGCCAGGATGCGGCGGGCGAGGCCGAGACCGCGGGCCTGAGGGGTCACGTACATGCGCTTGAGCTCGGCGTCGCCGTCCGCGTACCCCTCGTCGTTCCTGTCCTGGCTGCGCCAGCCGCCGGACGCGATCGGGCGGTCCCGCTCGTCGTAGGCGAGGAGGTACAGGCCGAGCGGCGGCTTGAACATCGACGCGTCGAGCGGTGTGACGTCGCCCTCATCGCCGTAGCGCTCGGCGTATTCGGCCTGCACCTGGTCGTTGAGCTTGACGGCGTCGGGGTGGTCGTACGGGACCGGGCGGATACTCATGCGGTGTATCGTACATGTATGCGCCCTCTGGGTGGAATGGATTAAGTATCGTGCCCGGGTGCTGACTGTTACCTCGGTGAATGTGAACGGGCTCAGGGCCGCCGCGAAAAAGGGCTTCGTGGAGTGGCTCGCGGAGACCAACGCGGACGTGCTGTGCCTTCAGGAGGTGCGGGCCGAGCCCGGGCAGCTGCCCGAGGAGGTGCGGGCGCCGGAGGGGTGGCACGTCGTGCACGCCCCCGCGGCCGCCAAGGGGCGTGCGGGCGTCTCCCTGTACACCCGGCGCGAGCCCGACCGGGTGCGCATCGGGTTCGGGTCCGAGGAGTTCGACTCCAGTGGACGGTACGTCGAGGCCGACCTCCCCGGTGTCACCGTCGCCAGCCTCTATCTGCCCTCCGGCGAGGTCGGAACCGAACGGCAGGACGAGAAGGTCCGGTTCATGGACGAGTTCCTCGCCCATCTGAAGGAGCTGCGCGAGCGCGCCGCCGCCGACGGGCGCGAGGTCGTCGTCTGCGGCGACTGGAACATCGCGCACCAGGAGGCCGACCTCAAGAACTGGCGTGCCAACAAGAAGAACTCCGGCTTCCTGCCCGAGGAGCGCGAGTGGCTGGGGCGGGTCCTGGACGAGGGCGACGGCGGGTACGTCGACGTCGTACGGGCGCTGCACCCGGACGTCGAGGGGCCGTACTCGTGGTGGTCGTACCGAGGGCGGGCCTTCGACAATGACAGCGGATGGCGCATCGACTACCACGTCTCGACGCCGGGGCTCGCGGGCAAGGCCGTGAAGGGGTTCGTGGAGCGGGCGGCGACGCACGCGGAGCGCTGGTCCGACCATGCGCCGGTGACGGTCGTCTATGAGCTGTAGTCCCGCAGCCGCCGGTCCAGGGCCATCGACAGCTCCGCCTCGACCACGCTCTTCGCCAGCGGGCGCAGGCGTTTGAGGTCCTCGGTGGTGCGGTTCTCCGTCAGGACGATGCCCGCGAAGAGGTCGGCGAGGGCGTCGGCGTGGTCGCGGACGCGGCGGGCGGCGGTGAGGACGTCGGCCAGCGGGATGCCCTCGCGGACCAGGGCCGCCGAGACATCGAGCAGGCGGCGGCTGATGTGGACGATCTCACCCCCGTCGGTGCCGAGATAACCGAGGTCGAGGGCCGCGGCGAGGTTCTCCGGGGTAGCCTGGCCGGCGAAGACGTCGGCGAGCTCCTCGGGGGAGAGGCGGACGGGGGTCTCCTCGGTGGGCTCGCCCAGACCGAGGAGTTCACCGACGTCACGTCCGTGGTCGAAGGCCTCGGCCAGCTCCGCGATGCCGCTGAGGGTGTGGCCGCGTTCGAGCAGCGCCGAGATCGTGCGCAGACGGGCCAGGTGCGTGTGGTCGTACCAGGCGATACGGCCCTCGCGGCGGGGCGGCGGAATCAGCTTGCGCTCCCGGTAGAAGCGCAGGGTGCGCACGGTGATGCCGGCCTCCTTGGCCAGCTCCTCCATCCGGTACTCACGCTTCTCCGCCACGTGCGAAACCCTACGTCGTACCGTCGGTAACTTTCGTGGTCGCAACCCTACCCATCAGTACGGAGCTGCTCTAGTCTCCCATTGCGCCAGTGTTCACTGGCAGGGTCGGGCGGCTAGGGAGGCGTGGGATGGTCGGGATGACCGAGCACGAGCATGTGCGCGTCGCGGTGATCGGGTCCGGGTTCGGCGGTCTGGGGGCCGCGGTGCGGCTGCGCCGCGAAGGGATCACCGACTTCGTCGTCCTGGAACGGGCCGGGAGCGTCGGGGGTACGTGGCGGGACAACAGTTACCCGGGGTGCGCCTGTGATGTGCCCTCGCACCTGTACTCGTTCTCGTTCGCGCCCCACCCCGACTGGCCGCGCACCTTCTCGGGGCAGGAGCACATCCGGGCCTATCTGGAACACGTCACCGACGTCTTCGGGCTGCGCCCGCATCTGCGCTTCGACTCCGAAGTGAAGATGATGACGTGGGACCGGGAGAAGTTCCGGTGGGGGATCGAGACCAGCCGTGGCTTCCTCACCGCCGATGTCGTCGTGTCCGCGACCGGGCCGCTCTCCGATCCCAGGATCCCCGGCATACCGGGGATCGACTCCTTCCCCGGCAAGGTCTTCCACTCGGCCCGCTGGGACCACGACTACGACCTGCGCGGCAAGCGCGTCGCCATGATCGGCACGGGCGCCTCCGCCATCCAGATCGTGCCCGCCATCCAGCCGGACGTGTCCCGGCTGACCCTCTTCCAGCGCACGCCGCCGTGGGTGATGCCCCGGGTCGACCGGGCCATCACCGGCGCCGAACGGTGGCTGCACAAGCAGCTGCCCTTCACCACACAGGCCCGGCGCGGACTGCTGTGGGGGATCAGGGAGCTGCAGGTCCAGGCGTTCACGAAGCGGCCGGGCGAGCTGGGCCTCGTCGAGCGGCTGGCCAGGCGGAACATGACGCGGGCCGTCCAGGATCCGGCGCTGCGGGCCAAGTTGACCCCCGACTACCGGATCGGGTGCAAGCGGATCCTGCTCTCCAACACCTACTATCCGGCGCTCACCCGGTCCAACGTCGACGTCGTGGCCTCCGGGCTCGCCAAGATCGACGGCTCCACGCTCGTCGCCGCCGACGGCAGCACGGCCGAGGTCGACGCGATCATCTTCGGTACGGGCTTCCACGTCACCGACATGCCGATCGCGGACCGCGTCGTCGGAGCGGAGGGCAGGACGCTCGCGGAGGCGTGGCGCGGCGGCATGAAGTCGCTGCGCGGGGCCACCGCGGCCGGGTTCCCCAACTGGATGACGATCATCGGCCCGAACACCGGGCTCGGGAACTCCAGCATGATCCTCATGATCGAGTCCCAGCTGAACTACATGGCCGACTACATGCGGCAGCTGGACGTCCTGGGCGGACGCGCGGCTCTCGACGCCCGCCCCGACGCCGTGGAGGGCTGGAACGACAGGGTCCAGGAGCGGATGCTGCGCACCGTGTGGAACACCGGCGGCTGCACCAGCTGGTACCTCGACGCGAACGGCCGCAACACCACCATCTGGCCCGGCACGACGACCGAGTTCCGTAGCGCCACCCGGCGGGTGGACCTGGGAGAGTACGAGGTGCTGCGCGCCCCCAAGCCGAGCGTCCCCGAGCCGAGCGCAACCGAGCCGAGCACAACCGAGTCGCGCACCAAGAACTCCGGCACAAAGGGCACCAAGAAGGTGGAGGCGGGAGCGTGAGCCGACTGACTCATGTGGAGCACGGGGCGTACGCGCCGCCCGCGCCCGCGCGCGAACTGACCGCCGTCTCCGCCGACGGCGCCCGGTTGCACGTGGAGGTGCACGGACCCGAGGACAATCCGGCCGCGCCCATCGTCGTCCTCGCGCACGGCTGGACCTGTTCGACCGCCTTCTGGGCGGCGCAGATACGGGATCTCGCCGTCGACCACCGGGTGATCGCCTACGACCAGCGCGGGCACGGACGCAGTCCCGTGAGCGAGACGTGCACCGCGGACGCGCTCGCCGACGACCTGGAAGCCGTGCTCGGGGCCACGCTCGCGCCCGGCGAGAAGGCCGTGCTCGTCGGGCACTCCATGGGTGGGATGACGCTGATGGCCGCCTCGGCGCGGCCGCGATTCCGGGAGCACGCGGTGGCGGCTCTGCTGTGCAGCACGGGCAGTTCGCGGCTGGTGGCCGAGGCGCGGGTGGTGCCGATGCCGGCCGGATGGCTGCGGACCCGGGTGACCAAGAGGATCCTCGGGTCGGCCGCGCCGCTCGGGCCCGTCACACCGGTCGCCCGGCGGATCCTCAAGTACGCGACCATGGGCGCCGGTTCGTCACCGGGCATGGTGGAGGCGTGCGCGCGGATCGTGCACGCCTGTCCGCGCAAGGTGCGGCACGCCTGGTCGAAGGTGCTCGACCTGCTCGATCTCGACCACGGCGTACGGGCGTTGGCGGTGCCGACGGCCGTGGTGGTGGGTACGGCGGACCGGCTGACGCCCGTGGTGCACGCGCGCGCCCTGGTCGCGACCCTGCCGAACTGTGTCGGCATCACCGAGCTGACCGGGCTCGGGCACATGACACCGGTGGAGGCGCCGGAACTGGTCACCGCCCGCATACGCGAACTCGTCTCCACCTACGCAGAGATCAAGGAGGGCAGCGCATGACCAAGGTGAGCCTGGAAGGGCAGGTCGCGGTTGTCACGGGGGCCGCGCGGGGCGTCGGCGAACTCCTCGCCCGCAAGCTCTCCGCGCGCGGTGCCAAGGTCGCGCTGGTCGGCCTGGAGCCGGACGCGCTCAAGCAGGTCTCGGACCGGCTGCACGGCGAAAGCGGCTTCTGGTACGCCGATGTCACCGACCATGAGGCGATGGCCCAGGTCGCGGCCGAGGTGAAGGAACGGTTCGGGAAGGTCGACATCGTCGTCGCCAACGCCGGTGTGGCGAACGGCGGTCCCTTCGTCGAGTCCGATCCCGTCGCCTGGCGGCGGGTCATCGAGGTCAACCTCATCGGATCGGCGGTCACCGCGCGGGCGTTCCTGCCCGTGCTGATGGAGAGCCGGGGGTATCTGCTCCAGATCGCCTCGCTCGCGGCCATCACCCCGGCGCCGATGATGACGGCGTACTGCGCGTCCAAGTCGGGCGTGGAGGCGTACGCGCACAGTCTGCGCGCCGAGGTCGGCCACAAGGGCGTACGGGTCGGGGTCGGTTACCTGTCCTGGACCGACACCGACATGGTGCGCGGAGCCGATCAGGACGAGGTGATGCGGGAGTTGAGGCAGCGGCTGCCGTGGCCGTCCAACAAGACGTATCCGCTGGGGCCGGCCGTCGACCGTATCGTCGCGGGGATCGAGCGGCGGTCCAGTCATGTGTACGCACAGTGGTGGCTGCGCGGGATGCAGGGCGTCCGGGGCTACCTCCCCGGGATCATCGGGGCGGTCGGACAGCGGGAGATGCGGCGGTTCGAGCCGCGGCTCAAGGGCGTGGGTACGGGGCTCGTGGGTGCCGGAGGGGCGGCCGACGAGCAGCGCCAACAGGGAATATCACCGTGAGTAGCTGATCGAAATGCGTGCGTAGTCGGCGCGTGTCAGTCTGGTCGAGCCCGATCCCCCTCACCCACAAATGGGAGTGAAACCTCATGGGCAAGAAGGACCAGATGCAGAACAAGGCCGAGCAGATGAAGCAGCAGGGCAAGAAGAAGATGGGCCAGGACACGGGCCACGAGAAGGCCCGTCCCGGCGAGCACTCCCCGCAGCCGGGTGCGCGTACCCCGCAGACGGGCGAGCGTTCCCCGCAGAGGGGCGACCGGTCGATCCCGGAGGCCGAGCGCCTGCAGCGTGAGGCGAAGGACCGGCTCGACCAGGACTACGACGTCTGACGGTTCGCTGCGCCGGCTTAGGCCGGAGTTGTGGGGCGCCCCTGATTGTTGGGGGCGCCCCACGCTTTTGGTTGGCGTCGGGGGGTGCGTTGTCGGGTGCGGGTTCGATGTGGCTGGGCGCGCAGTTCCCCGCGCCCCTTCAGGGCGCTTGCCCCTGCCCCTATTGAGATCTCGGGGGGAGTTTTGGTCTTGATCTGTCGGGGGGGTTTGTGTAGTCGGGTGGGGAGGCCGCGTGGTGGGTGGTCAGGAGGTCGAGGGCCAGTTGGATGGCGGTGTCCATTTCGGTGTGGTGGCCCTCCGCCCAGTCCAGGGGGGTGCGCAGGACCGCCAGGTCCGGGGCGACGCCCTGGTTCTCGACGGACCAGCCGTACGCGTCGAACCAGGCCGCGTTCATCGGCACCGTGATCACCGTGCCGTCGCCGAGGCGGTGGCGGCCGGTCATGCCGACGACTCCGCCCCAGGTGCGCTGGCCGACGACCGGCCCGAGCTTCAGCAGTTTGAACGCGGCGGTGATCATGTCGCCGTCGGAGGCGGTCGCCTCGTCGGCGAGGGCGACGATCGGGCCGCGCGGGGCGTTCGAGGCGTACGACACCGGCTGGGCGTTGCGTGTCAGGTCCCAGCCGAGGATCGTGCGGGTGAGCTTCTCCACGACGAGTTCGCTGATGTGGCCGCCCGCGTTGCCGCGTACGTCGACGATCAGCGCGGGGCGCGAGACTTCCAGGCGCAGGTCGCGGTTGAACTGGGCCCAGCCCGAGCCGCCCATGTCGGGGATGTGGAGGTAGCCGCACCGGCCCCCGCTCAACTCCCGGACGACCTCGCGGCGTTTGGCCACCCAGTCCTGGTAGCGCAGGGGGCGCTCGTCGATCAGCGGGACGACGGCCACCCGGCGTGAGTGCCCCTCGCCCGCCGCCGGGATGAACGTGAGCTCCACCGTCGTACCGCCCGCGCCCGCGAGCAGGGGGTAGGGGCCGGTGACCGGGTCGACCGGGCGGCCGTCGACGTGGGTGAGGACCGCGCCCTCGCGGATGCCGGTGCCGGCGAGCGGTGAGCGGGCCTTGGAGTCGGAGGAGTCGCCGGGGAGGATCCGCTTCAGCATCCAGCTGCCGTCGCGGCGGACGAAGTTGGCGCCGAGCAGGCCCTGCCAGCGCTGGTAGTGGGCCGGGCCCTCGTTGCGGCGGGCGGCGGCGACGTACGCGTGGGAGGTGCCGAGTTCGCCGAGGACCTCGCGCAGGAGGTCGGCGAAGTCGTCGGGGGAGGCGATTCGTTCGACCAGCGGGCGGTACTGGGCGAGCACACCGTCCCAGTCGATGCCGCACATGTGGGGTTCCCAGAAGTAGGCGCGGGTGAGGCGGCCCGCCTCCGCGTAGGCCTGGCGCCACTCGGCGGGCGGGTCCACCTCGTGGATGATGCGCCGCAGGTCGATCCAGACCGTCGAGTCGGAGTCACCGACCTCGGTCGAGGGGACCGCTCGCAGGTCGCCCTCGTCCACGACGACCAGCCGGGAGCCGTCGCCGCTGACCGCGAACCAGTCCAGGTGCTGGACGAGTTCGGACTTCTTCGCCTTGCTGATGTTGAAGAACTCCAGCGTCGGCCGCCCGGAGGTGTCGTCGGGGTTGACGAAGGTCTCGCCGAGGGCGCCCGAGATCGGCCAGCGCAGCCAGACCAGGCCGCCGCCCGCGACCGGGTGCAGCGCCGAGTACTTGGAGGCGGTGACCGGGAAGGGGGTCACCCGGCTCTCCAGGCCTTCCAGTTCGACGCTCACCGCGCCGTCCGCGCTCTCGTCCTCGATCGGGTCAAGGCCCCCGGCGACGGGCCGCCCGTCGGGGTTGAGCGCGAAGGGGGAAGGGGTGGCGGAGGACAGGGGGACGAGGTAGGGGCGGCAGCCGAGCGGGAAGGAGAGGTCGCCGGTGTGGACGTCGTACACCGGGTCGAAGCCGCGCCAGGAGAGGAAGGCGAGGTAGCGGCCGTCGCGGGTGAAGACGGGGTTCTCGTCCTCGAAGCGGCCGTTGGTGACGTCGGCGATGAGCCGGTCCTTTATGCGCGCGATCTTGATCTGGCGCAGGGAGCGGCCGATCCCCGGGTGCGACCAGGTCAGCCAGGCCCCGTCCGGGGAGAAGGCGAGGTCCCGGACCGGCCCGTTGATCGAGGTGATCAGCTCGGTGACCTCTCCTCCCTCGGGCTCGGTCGGTGAGGAGTCCTCGGACTCCGTCCGGGAGGCTCCCTCGGCCTCGGTCGGTGAGGTGTCGCCGGGCTCCGTCCGGGAGGCTTCCTCGGACCCCGTCTGCGAGGTGCCCTCGGACTCTGTCCGTGAGGTGTCCTCGGACTCCGGCTCTGAGGTGCTGTCGGGCTCTGTCACGGAGGCTTCCGCGGGCTCCGTCGGGGACGTGGACGTGGTCCCCGACTCCTCCGTCGCGTCGAGGATCAGCAGTCGTCCGTCGTTCGAGGCGATCGCGAGGCGTTCGCCCTGCGGGTCGGAGACCATCTCCAGCACGCGCCCCAGTTCGCCGGAGGCAAGGCGGCGCGGCTCGCGCTGGCCGGAGGCCCGGGGGAGGAAGGCGATCTCGACGGCGTCCTCGCCGTCCGCGTCGGTGACGTAGGCGATCCGGCCGCCGGAGCCGAGCATCTCGGGGAGCCGGACGCGTACGCCGGGGGTGTCCGCGATGGTGCGCGCGGGGCCGTCTCGGTGGGTGAGCCAGTGCAGGCTGCCGCGTACGACGACGGCGCTGGCCCGGCCCGTCTCGTCGACCGAGATGCCGTCCACGTGCTGCGCCGCGGGCACCTGGTAGGTACGGCGTCCCGCGCGCGGACCGCCGAGGCGGACGTCGAGGCGGCGCGGGACCGAGTCCGGGGACAGGTCGTCGACGATCCACAGGTCCCCGGCGCACTGGTAGACGACCCGGGTGCCGTCGCTGGAGGCGTGCCGGGCGTAGAAGGCGTCATGGTCGGTGTGGCGGCGCAGTTCGCCACCGTCGTACGCGCACGAGTACAGGTTTCCGATGCCCTCGTGGTCGGAGAGGAAGGCGATACGGCCGCCGACGAACATGGGGGAGTCGAGGTGGCCGTCGAGGTCGGCGAGCAGTCGCCGTCCGTGCAGCCAGAGCCGGCCGGTGGCGCCGCCCCGGTAGCGCTTCCAGGCGGCGGGTTCGTGCGGCGGGGTGCCGGTGAGCAGGAGCGTCTTGTGTTCGCCGTCGAGGTCGGCGACCTGGATGGCGGAGACCGGGCCCCAGGGGAGTGCGCCGCCGGGGTCGCCGTCGGTGGGGACCTTGTAGGCCCAGGTGAAGTACGAGAAGGGCTGGCCGTGGGAGGCGACGGCGAGGATGTCGCTGTGCCCGTCCTTGTCGGGCGGCGACCAGCCGCAGACCTGGGTGTCCGCGCTGCCCCAGTAGGTGAGCCGGCGGGAGGGACCGCCGTCCACCGGGGCCAGATGGATCTCCGGCACGAGGCTGCGCCAGCTCGTGTACGCGATGAGCCGGCCGTCGGGGGAGAAGCGGGGGTGGCCGACCTTGGTCCGGTCGACGGTGAGCCGCCAGGCGCGGCCCGGCCCGTCGAGGGGGGCCATCCACAGGTCGTCCTCGGCGGCGAAGCAGAGGCGGTCGCCGCTGAGATGGGGGAAACGGAGATAGCCGGATGCGTTGCCCCTGGTGGTCGCGCTGTCCCCGGGGGGCGCCTGGTCCGTGGTCGCCTTCTCATACGCGTCGCTCACCTACCCATGCTTTTCCTCCCGGAGGCGCCCGGCAACTTGTGAGTAGGTGTCCTTTCGGGTGTGCGTGACCCAGCACACGTACGAAACGGTTTCGTTTCTTTGAATCTCGGGGTATCTTCATGGGTGTACGAAACCGTGTCGTCCGGGGCAGAGAAGGTGAGTGGGATGGCTGAAGTCGCAACGGTGCGTCGCAGTCGGATCACTCCCGAGCGTGAGGCCGAGCTGTACGCGGCCGTGCTCGAACTGCTCCGGGAGGTCGGCTACGACGCCCTGACCATGGACGCCGTCGCCGCCCGTACCCGGTCCAGCAAAGCCACCCTCTACCGCCAGTGGGGCGGCAAGGCCGAGCTCGTCGTGAAGGCGCTGCGGCACGAGAAGCCGATCACCAGTGACATCGACACCGGGTCCCTGCGGGGCGACTTCCACGCCATGGTGAGGCGTGAGGACGACTGCCACATGGAGCAGAATTCCGCGCTGATGCGGGGTCTGGCCACGGCACTGCACGGGAACCCCGATCTCCTGCGCGCCTTCCGCGAGTGGATCATCGAGCCGGAGACCGAGATGCTCCGCGAGATCCTGCGGCGTGCCGTCGACCGGGGTGAGATCCGGGCGGACAACCCCGCTCAGGACTACGTGCTGCACATGATGATCGGCGCCTTCGCGGTGCGCGGCATCGTCGACGAGCTGCCACCCACCCAGGACTTCCTCACCTCGTACATGGACGCCGTGATCCTCCCCGCTCTCGGCGCCTGAGCCTGCCCGACCTTCAGTAACGCCTACGTGCACCTGACGCGACCGCTCACGTCGTCGGGCTGATCTCCCCTGCCCAGCTGCCAGCAAACGACCTGACCGGGAGTACGCCCTCGTGGCCACATTCCTCTATAAACTCGGCCGATTCGCCTTCAGGCGACGCCATTTCGTCGCCCTGATATGGGTGGCCCTGCTGACGCTGGCGGGTGTCGGCGCCGCCTCCGCGCCCACCGCGGGAGCGTCCTCTTTCTCGATCCCCGGCACCGAGGCGCAGAAAGCTTTCGACCTGCTCGAACAGCGCTTCCCCGGGATGAGCGCCGACGGCGCGACCGCCCGCGTGGTCTTCAAGGCACCCGCCGGCGAGAAGATGGGTGACAAGGCCAACAAGGCGACCGTCGAGAAGACCGTCAAGGCGCTCGGCGACGGCTCGGAGGTCACCTCCGTGTCCGACCCCTTCAAGTCCCACGCGGTGAGCAAGAACGGGTCGGTCGCCTACACCTCGGTGAAGTACAAGGTGTCCGGCATGGAGTTGAAGGACTCCTCGAAGACCGCCCTGGAGGAGGCCGCGCAGCAGGCGCGGGACGCCGGGCTGAGCGTCGAGGTCGGCGGTGACGCGCTCCAGGCGACGCCGGAGACCGGGTCGACCGAGGTCATCGGTATCGCGGTCGCCGCGGTCGTGCTCGTCATCACCTTCGGTTCGCTGATCGCGGCCGGGCTGCCGCTGCTGACCGCGCTGATCGGCGTCGGTATCGGCGTCTCGACGATCACGGCGCTGGCGAACGCGCTGGACCTGGGCACCACCACCTCCACCCTGGCGATGATGATCGGCCTCGCGGTCGGCATCGACTACGCCCTCTTCATCGTCTCCCGCTACCGCGCCGAACTGGCCGAGGGCCGGGAGCGCGAGGAGGCGGCCGGACGGGCCGTCGGTACGGCGGGTTCGGCGGTCGTCTTCGCCGGTCTGACGGTCGTGATCGCGCTGGTCGGTCTGTCGGTCGTCAACATCCCGATGCTGACGAAGATGGGTGTCGCGGCGGCGGGCACGGTCGCCATCGCCGTACTGATCGCGCTGTCGCTGATTCCGGCCCTGCTGGGCTACGCGGGCCGCAAGGTCCAGCCCGCGGGCAAGAAGAGCAAGCTGCTCGGCGGCGGGCGTGCCGTGAAGAAGGAGGGCAAGCCCAACATGGGCACCCGCTGGGCGAGCTTCGTCGTGCGCCGGCCGCTCGCCGTGCTGGTGCTCGGCGTGATCGGCCTGGGCGCCGCCGCGCTCCCGGCGGCCTCGCTCGAACTGGGTCTGCCCGACGACGGTTCGCAGCCGACGTCGACCACGCAGCGCCGGGCGTACGACGTGCTGTCCGACGGCTTCGGTCCCGGCTTCAACGGTCCCCTGATGCTCGTCGTGGACGGCAAGTCCAGCGACGACCCCAAGGCCGCGGCGACCAAGGTCACCGACACGGTCAAGGACATGAAGGACGTCGTGTCGGTCAGCCCGGCGGCGTTCAACAAGGCCGGGGACACCGCGACGATCACGGTCATCCCCGACTCCAAGCCGTCCTCCGTCAAGACCGAGGACCTGGTGCACGCCATCCGTGACGCGGGCGGCACCATCTCGACCGAAACCGACGCGAAGGTGCTGGTCACCGGCACCACCGCGATGAACATCGACTTCTCGCAGAAGCTGAACGACGCGCTGATCCCGTATCTCGCGCTGGTCGTCGGCCTCGCCTTCCTCCTCCTGATCGTGGTCTTCCGCTCGGTCCTGGTCCCGCTGAAGGCGGCGCTCGGCTTCCTGCTGAGCGTGATGGCGGCGCTCGGCGCGGTTGTCGCCGTCTTCCAGTGGGGCTGGCTGTCCGGCCTCCTGGGCGTCGAGGAAACCGGCCCGATCATGTCGATGATGCCGATCTTCATGGTGGGTGTCGTCTTCGGTCTCGCGATGGACTACGAGGTGTTCCTCGTGACCCGGATGCGTGAGGCGTACGTCCACGGGGAGAAGCCCCACCAGGCGATCGTGACCGGCTTCAAGCACGGCGCACGGGTCGTCACGGCGGCCGCGGTCATCATGATCGCCGTCTTCTCCGGCTTCATCGGCTCCAGCGAGTCGATGATCAAGATGATCGGCTTCGGCCTCGCGATCGCGGTCTTCTTCGACGCGTTCGTGGTCCGCATGGCGATCGTCCCGGCGGTGCTGGCCCTGCTCGGGAAGAAGGCCTGGTGGCTGCCGAAGTGGCTGGACCGGGCGCTTCCCAACGTGGACGTCGAGGGCGAGGGCCTGCGCACGGCGGAGGAGAAGGGCCGGGGCCCCGGCGACGGGGGCCGGGACGAGGACCGGGAGCTGGTACGGGTCTGAGGCCTGACTTGTCTGTCAGGCTGACTGACTGATGTGCTGAGGGGCACCCCGCGTTGCGGCGGGGTGCCCCTCACTCTTGCTCCTGGTTGTGGAATCATCCGGTCCCAGGCTCCCTCTCACCAGGAGGTCCGCTGATCGTGTTGCACGAGTCGGTCTTCAAAACCGCGGACCTGCCGGTCGGTGACCGGTTCGAGGCGTGGACGCAGCGCATGGGCCGTACGCACGCGCCCATGCAGCTGGCCAGCGACCGCACGGCGGACTACCGCGCACACCAGCGCATGATCGGGCTGGGGGACGTCACGGTCTGGCCGGCGACCTTCGACCATCTGGTCTTCCGGCGGACACCGAAGCTGATCCGCCAGTCCGATCCCGAGGTGTACCACCTCTCCCTCCTGCTGCGGGGAGAGGGAGCGGCCGCCTGGGACAGACAGCAGGCCGCCTACCGGGTCAACGACATCCACACCAACTGTTCCTCACGGTCGTACGAGATACACACCGGCGCGGACCCGGTCAGCCTCGTGGGAGTCGAGATCCCGCGGTCGCTGGTGGCGCTGCCCGCGAACCGGGCCGACCGGGTGATCGGCGGCCGGATCTCGGGCCGCGAGGGAGTCGGCGCGCTCCTGGCGCAGTTCCTCGTCCAGTTGGCCTCGGACACCGGCTCCTACCAGCCCTCGGACGGACCCCGGCTGGGAACGGTCCTCGCCGATCTGGTCACGGCCGTCTTCGCGGGCGCCCTGGACGCCGAGGTCCTGCTGCCGCCGGAGACCCGCGGCCGGACGCTGATCCTGTGTATCAAGGCGTTCATCCGCCGGCATCTGGGCGACCAGGAGCTGACCCCCGCTCGGATCGCCGCCGCGCACCACATCTCGCGCAGCCATCTGTACCGCCTCTTCCAGGCCGAGGGCCTCACCGTGGCCTCCTACATCCGCGATCAGCGGCTGGAGAACGCCCGCCGCGACCTCGCCGACCCGGCGCTGCGCGCGATGCCGGTCCATGCCGTCGCCGCCCGCTGGGGTTTCCCCCGCGCCGCCGAGTTCACCCGGGCCTTCCGCACCGCACATGGCGTCCCGCCGAGCGAACTGCGCAGGAGGACGATGGCCGAGGACCGCGAGGCACACTCGGAAGGCCGTGGACCCTGCGCCAAGTAGGTGGCGACTGTGCGCCAACGACAGACGGGCGGTCGGCCGCGCATTCTGGTGATCGCCGCGCGGCGAGGGACGGGCGGACCGGAAGGGGCGGGCCAGGATCGCAGGGGTGTCCTGGCACGGCCCCGCCCCGGTCGGCTACGACGCGGCCCCGCCCCGGTCGGCTACGACGCGGCCCCGCCCCGGTCGGCTACGACGACAGCGCCGCCCGTAGCGCCCGTACCAGCGCCTGCGCCCGTGGATCCGCCGTCACCGTCTTGCGGAAGCCGTTCGTGATGTAGCCGAAGGCGATGCCCGACTCGGGGTCCGCGAAGCCCAGTGGGCCGCCGCGGCCCGGGTGGCCGAACGAGGCCGGGCCCAGCAGCGGAGATGCGGTGCCGTGGAGCATGTAGCCGAGGCCGAAACGGGTGCTGATGACCAGGGTGCGGTCCGGTCCCGCGGACGCCTCGGCGCGGGCCAGCTCGACCGTGTCCGGGGTGAACAGGCGGGTGCCGTCCAGCTCGCCGATCAGGGCGGCGTAGAAGCGGGCGAGACCGTCGGCCGTGGCGATGCCGTTGGAGGCGGGGAGGGCCGCCGCACGGTAGGCGGGGTCGTTGTCGTCGGGCGGTGGGGTGATCGCGGCGAAGGCGCGGACGGTCGTCGAGTCCGGGTCCTTGTAGGCCTCGGCCACCGACCGCTTCGGGCGGGTGCGCAGGGCGCTCGACGGCTCGGGCGCATCGACTCGGCCCGCGCGGCCCACCCGGTGGGCCTCGGCCTCCGGCAGCCCGACCCAGAGGTCCAGGCCGAGCGGGGCGGAGATCTCCGTCGCGATGAACTCGCTCACGCCCCGGCCGCCGGTGACGCGGCGGACCAGTTCGGAGAGCATCCAGCCGAAGGTGTGGGGGTGGTAGCCGTGGTCCGCGCCCGGTTCCCAGAGGGGGGTCTGCGCCGCGATCGACGCGGCCGTACGGTCCGGGTCCGCGGCCTCGGCCGGGGTCAGCGGCGTGTCGACCACGGGCACGCCCGCCCGGTGCGACAGCACATGCCGGACCAGAAGCCGTTCCTTGCCCCGAGCCTTGAACTCGGGCCAGTACTCCCCGACCGGTGCGTCCAGGTCCAGCTCGCCGCGCTCGTACAGCATCAGGAGTACGGCGGCCCCGACGCCCTTCGTCGCCGAGTGCATGACGTGGGCGGTGTCGTGCTCCCAGGGCGCCGAATCCGCCGTACCGTCCACGTCCCGCGCGCCGCCCCACAGGTCGACGACCTTGTGCCCGTGCCGGTACACGGAGACCGCCGCGCCCCGTTCCCCGAGCGTCTCGAAGTTGCGTATGAACGCTTCCCTGACCGGCTCGAAGCCCTCGGCCACTTCGCCGTTCACGTTCACGTCCGTACTCCCTGTCGCCCGGCCACCCTCAACATTGGATGCAACACGCACGCGGAAGGCTCGATTCCTAGCCGAGCAGGATCGTGACCTCGATGTTGTTCCGGGTCGCGTTCGAGTACGGGCAGACCTCGTGAGCCGCGTCCACGAGCTTGGTCGCGACGTCCTGGTCGAGGACGGGCAGCGAGACGCTCAGTGCGACCGCGAGGCCGTAGCCGCGCTGCTTGTTGGGTCCGATGCCGACCTTCGCGGCGACGGTGGAGCCGGTCAGGTCCAGTCCGGCGCGGCGGCCCACCAGCACCAGCGCGTTGTGGAAGCAGGCGCTGTACCCGGCCGCGAAGAGCTGCTCGGGGTTGGTGCCGTTGCCGTCACCGCCGAGCGCGGGAGGCATCGCGACCTTCAGCTCGATCTGGCCGTCCAGGCTGGTGACATAGCCGTCCCGGCCGCCGTGCGCGGTGGCCTCGGCGACGTACATGATCTTCGTCGGACGAGTGTCGACAGCGGTGTCGCCGACAGCGGTGCCATCGATCATGGCGGGACCTCCCCCAGGACGGAAAACACAGAAGTGCACAAGTACATCGTGCACAAGGTACCGGCCGGTACGGAAGCCATGATTACCAGGGGGTAGAAACCGTCGGTAACCCCCGTCCCGCCCTGTCCTGCTCCGTTCCGGACGGGCAGGTCAGCGCCCGCGCCCCGCCGCACCGTCCGCGCGCTCGGCCAGCCCCCACAGCTCCTGTCGCATCCTGGCCACCTCGTCCCCGGCGAGTCCGGTCGACGCCAGCAGCGCCCGCGGTACGCCCGCCGCGCGCTCCCGCAGTGCCTCGCCGCGCCCGGTGACCGCCACCAGCACCGACCGCTCGTCGCGCGCCGAGCGTTCACGGCGGACCAGACCGGCCGACTCCAGGCGCTTGAGCAGCGGCGACACCGTGCCGTAGTCCAGCCGCAGCGCGCCCGCCAGCTCCTTGACCGTGGTCTCGCCACGCTCCCAGAGGAACAGCAGGACGAGGTACTGCGGGTAGGTGAGGCCGAGCTCCTCCAGCAGCGGGCGGTACGCGGCGGTCACCGCGCGCTGGGCCGCGTACAGCGCGAAGCACAGCTGGTCGTCGAGGAACAGCGACCCGGCCGATCCGAAGTCCTCTTGGTCCCCTTGTTTCGTCACGCGCCCATTGTCACGGAGTACGCACGGCTGTCGAGCGCGGATCGAAACCGAAGGGAAGCTCCAGGCGGTGGGTGCGCATCAGCTCGTCGTCGGAGAGCAGCTCACCGGTCTTCCCGTCCGCGGCGATCGCGCCGTCGCTCAGGATCAGCGCCCGGGGGCAGAGTTCGAGGGCGTACGGCAGGTCGTGCGTGACCATGAGGACGGTGACGTCCAACGACCGCAGGATGTCGGCGAGTTCGCGGCGCGAGGCCGGGTCGAGGTTGGAGGACGGCTCGTCGAGAACGAGGATCTCCGGCTCCATGGCGAGGACGGTCGCGACGGCCACCCGGCGTCGCTGTCCGAACGACAGATGGTGCGGGGGACGGTCGGCGAAGTCCGCCATGCCGACCCGCTCCAGAGCCGTACGGACGCGCTCCTCCAGCTCGGCGCCCTTCAGTCCGGCCGCGGCGGGCCCGAAGGCCACGTCCTCGCGCACGGTCGGCATGAAGAGCTGGTCGTCCGGGTCCTGGAAGACGATGCCGACCTTGCGCCGGATCTCCGCCATGTGCCGCTTGCCGACCGGGAGTCCGGCCACCGTCACGGTTCCGGCGCCGCCGGTCAGGATGCCGTTGAGATGGAGGACGAGGGTGGTCTTGCCGGCGCCGTTCGGGCCGAGCAGCGCGACGCGCTCGCCACGCCCGAGGCGGAAGTCGACGCCGAAGAGGGCCTGGTGGCCGTCGGGGTAGGCGAAGGCCAGTCCGGCCACTTCCAGAGAGGGGGTCACAGGGTCCATCCCAGCAGGCAGACGACAAGGGCGGCGAACGGGAGGGCGAGGGCGTACGACCACTGCGCCCGGGATGCGGTCACCTCGTCGATGACCGGCATCGAACCGGCGTACCCCCGGCTCACCATGGCGAGATGGACGCGCTCCCCGCGCTCGTAGGAGCGGATGAACAGCGCGCCCGCGGACTTCGCGAGGACGCCCCAGTGCCGTACACCCCGGGCCTCGAAGCCCCGCGACTCCCGTGCGATCCGCATCCGCCGCATCTCGTCGGTGATGACATCGCCGTAGCGGATCATGAAGGAGGCGATCTGCACGAGGAGCGGGGGCAGCTTCAACCGCTGGAGCCCCAGCAGCAGTTCGCGCAGTTCGGTCGTCGAGGCGAGGAGTACGGAGGCGGCGACGCCCAGGGTGCCCTTGGCGAGGACGTTCCAGGCGCCCCACAGGCCGTTCGCGCTGAGCGACAGGCCGAGGACGTCCACCCGCTCGCCCTGCGCCACGAACGGCATGAGCACGGCGAAGGCGACGAACGGGATCTCGATCAGCAGCCGCTTGAGCAGGAAGGCGGCCGGTACCCGGGCCTTGTACGCCACCGCCGCCAGGAGTGCGGCGTACAGCGCGAAGGCCCACATCGCCTCGCGTGGGGTCGAGACGACCACGACGACGAAGGCGAAGGTCGCGGCGAGTTTGGTGTGCGGGGGCAGGGCGTGCACGGGGGAGTGCCCGTGCCGGTAGAGCCTGTGCGCGTGGCCCGCGCCCACCTCAGGCCACCTGCGCGGGGGAGACGTCGGCGCTGCGGCGCCTGCGCACCGCCCAGAAGATCCCCGTACCCGCGACGACGGTGACGCCGACGCCGATCACGCCCGCGAGGCCGCCGGAGATCCGGGCGTCGGAGATGTCCTTGACGCCGTACCCGGCGAGCGGGGAGTCCTCGGTGTGGTGCTTCTTGGTGTTCTTGTCGATGCCCTGGTCCTTGGCGACCTTCTCCAGGCCGTCGGGGCTCGCGGAGGCGTAGAAGCTGACGAAGCCCGCGAGGAGGAGGGAGGTGACGAGGCCGACCGCCCACACCTTGCGACGGGAGGTCCGGGCGGCCACGGGGACGGCGGGCGCGGGTGCGTCGACCAGTTCACCGCCGACGCGCAGCTTCAGCCGCTGCTGCAGACCGCGCGCCCCGTGCACGAGGTCCGGTCGTACGGCGATGACCGCGCCGACCGTGAGAGCGGTGATGGTGGCCTCGCCGATGCCGATGAGGACGTGCACGCCGATCATCGCGGTGGCGACCTTGGTGATCGGGACGTCGGTGGTGCCGCCGAGGGCGTAGATGAGAGTGAAGGCGACGGCGGCGCCCGGGACGGAAAGGAGCGCGGAGACGAAGGCCGCCACGGTGATGGAGCGCTTCTTGCGCGGCAGGACCTTCACCAGGCCCCGGAAGACGGCGTACGAGACGACCGTCGTGACGATCGCCATGTCGGTGATGTTCACGCCGAGAGCGGTCAGGCCGCCGTCGGCGAAGAGGATGCCCTGCATCAGCAGGACCACGGAGACGCAGAGGACCCCGGTGAAGGGGCCGACGAGTATCGCCGCGAGCGCGCCGCCGAGCAGATGTCCGCTGGTCCCGGCAGCGACCGGGAAGTTCAGCATCTGTACGGCGAAGATGAAGGCGGCGACCAGGCCGGCGAGCGGCGCGGTCTTCTCGTCGAGTTCGCGGCGGGCGCCCCGCAGGCTCACGGCGATGGCGCCGGCGGCGACCACTCCGGTGACCGCGGAGACCGGGGCGTTGATGAATCCGTCAGGCACATGCACCGTTCGATGATAGTGCCTTGTTGCGAATGAGTTGCAAGAGCGAGGCGTCCATGAATAGCGGCGGGGCGGCGATGCATGGCGGGGGCCGATCCGGGAACCCGGTGAGTAAGGGAGTCCGTGGGCGAAATCTCCGGAATGTGCGACATTGGAGAGGTGACGGATTCATCTATTCCACACAGGTAACGCAGCGCAAGGAGTCGGTTCATGTCTGCCGTCGAACAGTACGCACGCGCCCACATCGTCACCGACACGGCAGACTCCGCCGAGGACGAACACCAGGTCGTCCCGGTGGCCCTCAGCTACGACCCCGACGCCGATCCCCGGCAGGTTCACATGACGCTGCCCGGCCCCCACGAGTGGGCCTTCCCCCGGGAGCTCCTCGAACGAGGCCTGCGCGCTCCGGTCGAGTCCGGCGACGTACGCGTGTGGCCGTGCGGCCGGGTGCAGGCGGTCGTGGAGTTCCACTCCGCGCAAGGGGTGTCGGTGGTGCAGTTCGACTCGAAGGTTCTGATCCGCTTCCTCCGTCGTACGTACACAGCGGTGACTCCGGTGGCTCACTGACGTTCGGTCCACCCCGCGTGCGGCATCAGCCCGCGTGCAGCATCAGACCGATTCCCACCACCAGCAGCCCCGCCGCCGCGATCCGGGGCGCCCCGAACCGCTCCTTGAAGAAGACCGCCCCGATCGCCGCGCCGACGATGATCGATGTCATACCCGGCTCATACAGTATTTGTCATGAGCCGATCCAAGTTAGCCAAGACTGCCGTCACCCCGGGCGAGCCCGCAGCGATCTACTGCCGGATCTCCCACACCAAGGACGAGGACCAGACCGGAGTCGACCGACAGGAACGCATCTGCCGGGAGATCGCCGAACGGCTTCAGCTCCGTGTCGAGGCGGCCCACATCTACGTGGACAACAACCGTTCGGCGTGGCAGCGCAACCGCAAGCGGCCCGGGTGGGAAGAGATGCTCAGGGCGATGGGGGATGGAGAGATCCGGCACGTCATCGTCTACCACCCCGACCGCCTCATGCGGCAGCCCAAGGACCTCGAAGAGCTTCTCTCGATAGCCGACGACAAGCGCGTACTCCTGCACGGCGAGGCGAACCGACGCGACCTGTCGGACCCCGACGACCGGTTCATCCTCCGTATCGAGGTGGCCCACGCCTGCCGCTCCTCCGACGACTCGTCACGACGGCTGAAGGACGCCCTGAAGGACAAGGCCCGCGAGGGCAAGCCGCATGTGGGTAATCGTCCCTACGGCTACACGGGCAACGGTCAGGCGATCATCGAGGAAGAGGCGGAGATCGTCCGCGAGGTCTTCCGCCGGTATCTGGACGGTGAGTCACCCTTGGGCATTGCCCAGGACCTGACCGCGCGGGGAGTGACGACGTCCAAGGGCAAGACGTGGCAGCCGGAGAACGTCCGACATCTGCTGTCGTCCAACTTCGTGGCGGGTGTTCGGATCCACCAGGGCGAGGAAGTGGGAACCGGGACGTGGACCGCCATCATCGATCGCGGCCAGTGGGACGAGGTTCAGCGGTTCAGGGAGTATCGGGCCGCGCAAGCCAGGGACAAGCAGAAGCGCCCGACCCGGTACTACGTGCTGCGCGGAGTGGTGGCATGCGCGTGCGGAGCCCGCATGGGTGGCACGAACACCGTCCGGTACGCCAACTACCGATGCACTCGCGCCGACGACGTTGATCAGCAGAAGTGCAATCGATCCGTGTCCGCAGTGCCTCTCGAAACCTTCGCGCGGGACGTCGCAATCAAGGTCCTGACCAAGTTGGACACCTCCGGCTATGAGCCCGCCGCGACCACGCGCCCCGAGGCCGATGTTCTCGCGGACGAGAAGGACCGAGCGAAGCTGGAAGAGCTGAAACAGCTGTGGCTCACGGATGACGACTTCACGACGGCCGAGTTCCACGCCATGCGCGCCGTCGTTCTCAAGCGGATGAAGGAGCGCCAGCGGAAGACGGTGAAGAGGCCGATCGCCGTCCTGGAGGGGATTGCTGGTCCGGAGGCCGAAGCCAACTGGAAGAAGCTGGAGGAGGACGAGGACTACGAGCGCATGAACGCGATCTACCGCTTCCTGTTCGCGGCCGTAGTCGTACTCCCACCGACGAGGAAGGGCAGGGGGTTCGACACCAACCGGGTGGACATCAAGCCGAACCCGCTGGACTAGCCAGAGAGGGCAGGAGTGGCGAGCTGTACAGCTCACTGAGGCTGGCCGCACTCCCCTTAACGCCCTCCTACCGCTGCCAGCAATCTTTGGATGCGCCTTCAGGGGTAGCCTTGCTTGATCAACGATATCGGGGGCGTGAAAGCATGTCGTTCGATCAGGAGTGGGCGGAACTGAAGGCGAAGTCCGCGATGCGGCTGGACAGCGTGCCCACGGATGCCGGCGGATCGTCGCCCGATGGCGCGGACCTGATCCTCAGGTACGACGACATGGGGAAGATCGGGCATGCCGCGTTCCTGCTGCACCAGCACTTGTCGAGCGCCGGCAAGCATGCGCAGTCACACACCGAGGCCGCCGCGAAGAGCCTGGAGAACGACGGGTTCGACATGGGCGCCGCACTGACCAAGGCCGAAGAGGGCTGGCAGGGGCAGCTTCAGGTGCTGGTCGACGCCTGCGCTCAGATCTCCAACCATCTCGACTACTCGGTGAAGTCGTCGAAGCAGGACGATCACTTCATTGCCGCGCAGATGCAGGTCTCCAAGATCTCCGAGTACCTCGACGTGCCGCCGCCCACCTCGGACTCCGACGCGCCCCACGTCCCGAAGGCGGACGGTCCCATCATGTGACGTCTGGTCAGTGTGTGCGGGGCGGAGGGATTCCGGAGCGGACCGGGAACCCTCCGGAAAACGCCGGCGGCGACGCCGGGACCAACAGGGGGAGCCGGTGCCGACCTTCGAAGAACTTTTCCACGTAAATCTCTCACCGCTGCAGTCGGCGGCAGACGACTGGGCCGCCATGGCGGCCCTGCTGAACAAAGTCGCCAAAGAGGCCGGGAGTATGCGCAGCCTGGCCCAGGGCACCGAGTGGAAGGGCGAGAACGCCTCCGTCACCAAGCCGTTCGTCGTCCGGGTGTCGGACGAGTTCACCGACGCGGTCACCGAAGCGGAGAGCGTCGGGAACCTGCTGAGTTCCGCGCACGACAAGATCAAGGCGGCCAGGGACGACCTGAAGGTTCTCTGCGAGAATCCTCCCGCAGGCATCACGATCCATGCCGACGGCACGCTGAGCCGTAGCGTCCAGCCCCAGCGAATGTCGCACGGGGATCCCGAGTCCGTGGTGATCCAGGACGACTTCGACGCCCTGCAACGCCGCATCGATGCGATCATCGCCCGCGCAGCGGAAGCGGACTCGACCTGTTCCTGGGGCCTGTGGCAACTCGCCAAGGACAAGCACGAGTTCGGCAGCACGTACTACGGCTCCCTCAAGGACGCGAGCACCGACGCCCGACAGGCGCAGCAGACGAAGACGGATTCGGTGGAGTACACGCCGCCCGCGAAGTGGGGCAGCGGCACCATCAAGCCCATTGCCGAGTTCCTCAGTTACCGCTCCTGGATGGGTGGTGGCGAGGCGTTCCTGCACGGAGACATCAACGGCGCGATACAGGGCTTGATCGGCGGCGCCCCGTCCGCGGCCGGCGGCAAGGCCAGCGCGGACCTCGCCAAGGGCTCGATCCTGAGCAACGTACGCGGAAAACACCATCGCCCCACGTTCATCAACACGATCGGCAAGTTCGGAGAGAAGATATTCAGCGCGCCGGTCGCTGCGGTCGCGACGGGGATCGACTTCTACTACACGCCCAACCAGCCGAGGACCCCGGGCGACACCCATGTGGACGCCCCGGCAGAACCGGGAAAGGTGAGATACCAATGACGCACTCCGCCGGCCCACCCACGCGTGGGCGCCGCCGCCCGGACCTGCGGCACTGGCTGAAACCCCAGGGTTCGCGGTTTCTAGTCCTCGGCATGAGCATGTCCGTCGGCGGGCTCGCCGGTGGGGTGCGCTCCGCGTTGGACGGCAAGGGGATCTGGACGATCCTCGGTACCTTCGCCGTGGGGATTTTCGGCTTGCTCATTGTTGTGAGCTTCTTCGTCAACTACGAGGACCGGCGAGGCCGCCGCTGAGCCCCTTGGAATCAATCATCTTCTAGGAATCCTTCCGTGCAGGGCCGAGGAGCCGCGCGAGACGCGTAGCGCTTTTCGGCCCTATCCGTGTGGGGAACTTGGCCGCCTGGCGCTCGACCGCCCGAGCCCACTGTTCGCTCTGGCATCTCGTCACCGGGCCACCTCACGCTCTTCACGGGCGATCTCACGGTTCGTGGCGATGTCTTCGGCGATTCCAGCGGCCAGGAGTGCGGCGCCGGGGGTGTGGCCGGAGCCGACGTAGCGCCAGTGCCCATCCGTGGCCGTGCCGGGCACCGTGTCGGGACCGACGTGTTCAGCGCGGTCGGCGCGAAGGGCCGCGTAGGTCGTCGAGTAGGCGCGGGATTTGGTGAGGATGTGGCCGCGGTAGCCGAGGGTGTGGGCCCAGGCCCGGAGGTTCAGGGGTGCATGTTCGGGCAGACCGCCGAGGCGCCAGCAGGTGCGCATGAGCGCCCGCACGTGGTCGGTGACAGGGACTGCGTCGATGTCTTCCCAGGCCGTGAGCCTGTGGTCGGTGCCGGCGCCTGTCTCCTGCGCTCAGAGCTACGGGCCAGTGACAACACCTGATCCGTAGCTCAAAGTGGATCGGTCAGAGGCAGTCATTGCGGTTCCTGCGCGGCCCTGCGCGGTGTCTGTTGGACCGGTGACGGTCGCTGCGGTTGCTGTACTTCCGTGCTGTACCGGGCTCGGCGGCTAGCCCGCTTGCTCCAGGGTCAGGTTGCTGCGAATGGGCTCGGCTCGCCACATGGCCGCCAGCTGGGGGTAAGACTCGATGAACCGGCGCATCTCTCCCAACGCGACAGTCCTGGGCATGCCGATCGCGGCGTAGTCGAACCCGGTGTCCTGATGCCCGAGGCTGTCGAGCGCTGACCATGCCGGGTCCTCGCCGAAGACGAGCTGCAGCTCGACTTTCCAGTACTCCGGCTGCCGGTCGGGGGCATCACGGTCGTCGGCACCGTTGACCGCAAGCAGTCGCCCAAAGGACATCGAAGGCTGGTCGTCGTTCCAGCCCCACCTGCCCCATTCGACGATGAAGCCGTCACCAGCGTTCTCAAGACGCTCGATTCCTTCGACCTCGACCTGGAGGAACTCACCGAAGGCATCCCAGGCGGCGTCGACGTCGCGTACAGACTCGGGCTCGACTGCACGCTGTCTCAAAATGCGCGCGAATACGTCCACGCTGGATCTCCACGGAATGGGCATGCGGGATGCTAGCGCGATGCTCCAAGTGGCTCAGGGCTCACCCCAGGAGCGCTGACGCTGGAAGCAGATTTTGAGATCTGCCCTCATCCCTATCAGGTCGATCATGGCGGTTTGATGTGCTGAGCCGATCGGCTTTCCGCCCGGGTGGACGGTTCGCAGAGGTTCGGCGCTGTCCACCGTTGCTCGCCGCTGTTGATGTCAGTCACTGGTGTCAGACACCAGTGACTGACTTGACAAGCATGCGAGGGACATGAAAGCTCTCGCGACTACGAACCCGCGGCCGCGTACGGCGCCCCCTCCATCCCGGTGCCGGCTGATCCCCCGCCGGAGGCGCAGAGGGGCCGAAGCCCAGGGGCCAGCCCGCGCTCGCGCGGGCACTTGAAGCCGTAGAGGAACTTGTAACTCGGAAATAGCCGAAGCGGGCGAGCGGGACTGACTCGCAGTTGCGAGGGACAGCAGCACTGATCCCCTTCCTTGATCAAGGAAGGGGATCAGAAGGTCACACCCTGCTGCTATTCAGCGTTCGGCGCGGGGGTGACCCCCGTCGGGCAAGACGCCCCCCAGTTCGTCCCGAACAGGGTACTTAGCTTGACCCCCGTCCCACCCAGCCCGCAGTACCCGTCCGGGTTTTTGCTGCCCGAAAGGTACTGCTGGTGGTAGTCCTCGGCCGGGTAGAAGCCCCACCCCCTGCGGGAGGATCCCTGTCTCGATGTTGCCGTAGACCGTACCGAGGACTCATGGCGCGGGACGAGACCGGGGTTACGGACTTGCCTCACGCCGCCCCTTGACCAGCGAACTTATTACCGCATGAACGGCAGTTGACTGAGATCGTGAGACCCGCCGTTTTCCCCTGCGCCTGCCTCATGGGCCCGCGGTGCGGCCAGCGGGCTGGAGCGGGGCAAGGAGGGCTGACGGCGGCTCGCTACCTTCTCGGTGGTTCATCAGCGGTAGCACGGTCACTCGGATACGCCGGACGAATTCCGGGACGCGTGAGCCGGTCTGATCGGTTCACGCGTCCCGGTGGGCGGTGCGTGGGTGTGACGCGAGGGCGTGACTCCGTCGACGTCTACCAGGCCCAGCCTCTCAGTCCGGCGACGCCGTGCGGGGTGCCAACGCCGGTCGGTCCGTCGTATCCGGGGGCGGCGGTGCACAGGTAGGTGCCGCCGCAGGTGCCGTTGGACCCGGTGGTGATGTCGTTGAAGGCATACGGGCGGGCGTAGGGGTAGGAGTTGGGGTACGTACCGGGCGTGGGGTTGCCGGCCAGGGCGTACATGGCGGCGACCAGTACGTTGGACAGGCTGGTGCCGCCGACGATTTGCCAGCCTCTGCCGGACGAGCCGAAGGTGTTGTACACCGCAAGGCCGGTCGCGGGGTCGGCGACCGCGGAGACGTCGTTCATGGTGCGGTTGGCGCACAGCGGGTCGTGCTGGAAAGGCGGCTTGGGCTCGTAGAGGGAGCAGCCGGAGCCGGTGCGGGACCAGGCGCTCTCGGTCCAGCCGCGGCGGTTGCGGGCTCGGTTCAGGGATGTGCCGCCCACCGAGGTGACGTAGGGCGAGGCAGCCGGGTAGGTCGTTCCGTATCCGCCGTTGCCCGCGGCGAAGGTGAAGGCTACGCCGGGGTGGTCACTGAAATGGTGATCGAACAAAGTTTCGGAAGGGGTCTCCCCGACGGTAAGGCCCCAGCTGTTCGAGACGACCTTGGCGCCCTGCGTGACGGCTTGGTCGACCGCGGTGAGCAGGTTACTGAGGAAGTTGTCGTCGGATTCGACGACCAGGATCCGGCAGTCCGGGCAGGCCGCGCTCACTGCGTCGACGTCCAGTGCGGACTCCAGTGCCCAGCCGCTGTTGGTGCCGGACGGGGGAGTGAGGCCGCCGCGCTGGTTGATCTGGCGGAGGCAGCCGTTGGCCTTCGTACAGGGCCGGAGGTTGAACTGGCGGCGGTAGACCGCCAGGTCGCTTTCCAGGTTGGGGTTGTGGAAGGCGACGGTGATAGCCACGGTCCTGCCGCCGCCGTGGCGGTCGGAAAGGTCGTAGGCACTGCGGATATCCCGGGGACCGTAGCCGGGCGGCTTCGCGTTCGGCGGGACGGAGGACATGGGTGGCACGTCGGTGCGGATCGTGGCCAGGCAGGCCGTCTGGTCAGGCGCAACCGGTTGCGTGCAGACACCCTGGTCGCTCGGTTGAGAACCAGCGGGCGCCGCAAAGGCGGGTGTGGTCGGTGGGATGGCGGCCAGACCCACCACCGTGAGGACCGTGGCCAGCAGCGACCGGATCGGGCGGGCACCGTGCATGACACTCCTTCGGGGCCGGACGGCTGTCCCCTTTTCTCTGGCGGGCTGCTGCCGCCGGACATCCGGGTCGGCGGCCTCACCCGTCCTGCCGCAGTGTCGGCACCTGTCCGCGCGTCCCGTCACGGCGTCTGCCGTGCGGCCCACTGTCAGTGCGGGAGCGGCACGGCAGCCTGAACGTCACCTGGTAAGCCGTCAGATGGCGTATGCGAACCACCCGTACAGCTCACCGCCCGACCCATACGAAGAGCGCACCCACCGAGACCTGGAAGTCTCGCGGCAGGCCACCGATCAACCGGGCTGGTGGACTGGAGTCGTCACCGAGGTCGGCCCACTCCCCGATGCCGGGGACTGCACTGCCCTCGGGCAGGCACGCATCGAACCCGGTGAGCCTTCCCGATCACAGCACTGGCCGATGCTGCGCGCCCGGCGGACGAGGCGTACGGAATGGCCTCAGCCAGCCCCCTGACCAGCCAAGCTATTACTGCATGAAGGAGGGTTGACTGATGTGGTGTTGAGGGCTGCCGGGGCTACGTGCCTGCGATGAGCAGCCGGTATCCGTAGTCCATGCTCTGCCGGTCCAGCAGGTCGGCGTGCCGGCGGTGCCAGGTGCCGGAGGCGAGGTCGGCGCGGAGACGAGCGATCGCCGGTTCCACGACCGAGGGCGGCAGCTGGGCGAAGGTGGAGCTGGCCTGGCGGATGACCGGGTCGAGGTAGCACTCCGGTCGGCGCCAGTAGGCGCACTGGAAGCCGTCGGTGAAGTCGTGCGGGATGGGAAAGGGCGTGACAGTGTGCGCGTCGAGCGCCTCGGCTACCTCTGCCAGAGGGGTGAAGCGGGCGTGGTCCAGCTCACGGATCTCCGGCAGGTACTCCTCGAGCAGCCACAACTCCGGCCGGTGCGTCGGATCCCAGGTGAAGACGACCTGCCTGCGGGCGACGCGACGTAGTTCGGCGAGTCCGCGGTGCAGGTCGGGCCAGTGATGGACGGTCATGATGGCCATGACCGCGTCGAAGGAGCCGTCCGCGAACGGCAGTGCTTCGGCTCCGGCCAGCACCTTCTTCGTCCCAGGGTGTTGGTCGAGCATGACTTGAGAGGGATCGACGGCTGTGACGTCGGCGTCCTCCGGCTCATAGGAACCGGTGCCGGCGCCGATGTTGAGGACGGTGTGGACACTTCCCAGCGCTTGGCCGATCAAGGCATGCAGTCGGGGATCAGGCCGTCGGATGTCGCTGTACCCGATGCCGATGCGGTCGTACGTGGCCGACGGACGGTCGGCAGCGGCAGTCTCCATGGGCCAAGTCCAGCAGGTCGCGCCCCTTGCCACCACCCCACCTCACGCTCTGGCAGACACCGCCTGGTCGGAGACCGACTGGTCCGACGGGCTCACGAACGCGCACTCTGGCCCCGCGGCCTGGGGCCGGGCTCAGCAGCCCTGAACAGCGAAGTTATTACCGCATGAGCGGGGATTGACCGAGGACTCGCGCAGGGCGGAAATGGGGGCCAGCGCCGCGCGCGACTGCGCCCACAGCACCAGCGCGTACGCCGCCACGGACAGCACCGAGCCGAGCAGCCCCAGGGTGACGAAGGGCCGTAGGACGGGGACGAGCCGGGAGCGCAGGCGGTAGGCGGCGTACGCCGGGATCACGACTCCCTGCACCGCCATCAGCCAGGCGATGTACCCGAGCGAGGAACCGGAGGCGCGTACGCCGAGTCCGTCCACGACGGTGTACGCGGCGATCGACAGACCGGTGGCCAACGCCGCGCCGATGGCGGCCCAGTTGGGGCACCGCCCGCGCATTCCCCACAGCGCGACCCCCGTCAGCCCCGCGCACGACACCGCGATCCCCGCCGCCGCCCAGGCGTTCGGCACCTCGTGCGCGAACACGGCCGCCAGCACGGTGACGACCAGCGGGGCGGTCCCGCGGGCGATCGGATACGCCTGCCCGAAGTCGCCCAGCCGGAAGGAGCGCATCAGCAGGACGTAGTACAGGACGTGGATCCCGGCCGACACGAGCAGATACGGCCACGCCCCGGCCGCCGGCACCGCCACGAACGGCATCAGCGCCAGCCCGATCAGCATCCCGCCGCCCGCGATCAGCGTGAACCCGACGAGCTTGTCGGTGATGCGATGCGCGATCGCGTTCCAACTGGCGTGGGTGACCGCGGCGAGCAGCACCGCCGCGGTGACCAGTGGGGTCACAGGTGCTGCTCGCGCACGTCCACCAGCGTGCCGCCCGCATGCGCGACCAGCGTCTTGGGGTCCATGGGGAACACGGTGTACGGGGTGCCGGCCGCGGCCCACACCACGTCGTGGTCGAGCAGCGAACGGTCCGCGAGCACCCGCGTCCTCGTACGGTGGCCGAAGGGCGGCACACCGCCGATCGCGTACCCGGTCGTCTCCCGTACGAGATCGACCTTGGCCCGCGTCACCTTTCCGGCCCCGAGCTCCCGCCGCACGAGCTCCAGATCGACCAGCGACGCCCCGTCCATGAGTACGAGCACGGGGACCCCGTCCGCGGCGAAGATCAGCGACTTGCAGATCTGGCTCAGCTCGCACCCGATCGCGGCGGCGGCCTCGGCGGCGGTACGGGTCGCGTCCGGGAAGCGGCGGATGCGCGGCAGCAGGTCAGCGAGGCCCAGCTCCTCCAGGGCCTCGGCGAAACGGGGGTGGGCTCCGGACTCTTCGGCGGCGTCGGTCGTCATGGGCGGCACGCTATCGGTCGGTGCAGGAGGCACGCGAGCGAGTTCCGATGCGCCGGGGTGCCGGGTCTCGTGCCGGCCCCAGTCCCACCAGAAGCGTCACATGACGGGGGAGCCGTCGGGGACGGCACGGCCTGCGGGCAGCCCTGGGGGAGGGGAGAACGTCATGCGCGGAGCGTAGAAGTCCCCACTGGCATCGCCCCCGAGCGCCTCCGAGCCGCTCCCGGGGCCGACCCGTTCCCCGCCCGGACAGGTCCTGACTGCCCGCCCGGACGTGCCCTGGCTCCCCGCCCGGCTAGCTTCCCGCCTTCAGCAGTGCCGCCACGATCGGGCCCGCCGTGTCGCCGCCGTGGCCGCCCTGTTGGACGACGCCCGCCGCGGCGAGGTCGCCCTTCCACGCGGTGAACCAGCCGTTGGGCTTCTTCTGGCCGTCGACCTCCGCGGAGCCGGTCTTCGCGCCGTAGTCGGGGCCGAGGCCGGACATCGCCTCGGCGGCGGTGCCGTACGCCGCCGTATACTGCATGAGTTCGCGGAGCTGGGCGAGGGTGGTGGCGGGGAGGGTGCGGGAGGCCGTCGCCAGCTTGCGGTTGTCGACCGTCGGGGACACCAGGTACGGCTGGTGGAAGACGCCCGTCTTGACCGTGGAGGCGACCGAGGCCATGTTCAGCGGGTTCATGCGGACCCCGCCCTGGCCGATCAGCGAGGCCGCCATCTGGGCCGCGGACTGGACCGGGACCGAGCCGTCGAAGGACGGGACACCGATGGCCCAGTTGTTCATGGACAGGCCGAAGTACTGCTGCGCCTGGTTCGTCAGGTCGGAGTTCGACAGCTTCTTGGCCTGACTGATGAAGGCGGTGTTGCAGGAGCGCGCGAAGCTCGCCTTGAACGTGCCGCCCTTGATCTCGAACTTGTCGTCGTTCTGGAACTTCCAGCCGCCGTACGTCACGTACTTCGGGCACGGGTGCTGCTTGTCGGCCGAGGCGAGCCCCTTGTCGATGAGCAGCGACGACGTGATGACCTTCATGGTGGAGCCGGGGGCCAGCGAGCCCTGGAAGGCCGTGTTGAAGCCGTGGCTGGTGTTGGCGACCGCGAGGATCTCGCCCGTCGAGGGCCGCATCAGGACCACCGACGCCCGGTCCTTCTTGGCGACCTGCTGCTCGGCGTCCGCCTGGAGGGTCGGGCTGAGCGTGGTCTTCACGGTCCCCGGGGTGCCCTCGCTGAGGGTCACCAGGGTCTTGTCGGGCGTCTTCTGGGTGCCCTTGGCGGCGGCCTTGCGGGCCACGCGCAGTTCGATGCCCGCCTTGCCGCCGGCGATCTTGCCGTACTTCTCGCGCAGCCCGTCCAGCACTGTGCCCAGCGAGGGGTACTTGGCCGTGGTGATCTCGCCGCCGTCGCGGTCGAGGGCGGTGACCGGGGGAGTGCCCGCCGGACCGGTGACCAGACGGTCGCCGTCCTGGAGGTCGGGGTGCACGACCGACGCCTGCCAGCCGACCAGCGCCGCACCGTCCTTGGCGCGGCGCACGACGGTCAGCTTCGAGTCGTACGCCAGGGGCTTGCTCTTGCCCTTGTACGTGACGGTGGCCTTGACGGAGAAGGGGACGGAGGCCCCGGACGCCGTGCCCGGCGTGAGCTTGACGCCGGTGATGTGGGCGTCCTTGCCGTAGCCGGTCAGCAAGGTCTTCGCGGCCGCCGAGTCGTCGGTGGCGGCGGCCGCCTTCGTGACGTCACCGCTCTGCCAGGCGGTCAGGAACCGCGTGGACAGCGCCGTGACCTCGGCCGCCGACGGCGGACCGGTCTTCACGGCCTTGTGGGCGGCGGTCTCCGACGTACGGTCCTCGGCCGACGCCCCGCCGGCGTACAGGCTGTAGGCGCCGAACGCCCCGCCGCCGACGACCACCGCGATCAGCCCGCCGACCACGGCGGGCTTCGTCTTTCGTCGCTCGGCGACGCGCCTTCTGTTCCCCACAGCTTTCGATCCTCCGCCTGTTCCCCAAGTCCCCCGGCACCCTCATGCTCCTCAACGAGAGCCCCCACCCTAGGGTCCCGCCCTGTCAAGGGTGACTTCAGCCGCCCGTTCGTAGCACAGCTGCGACGATCGGACCGGCCGCGTCCACCCCGTGACCGCCTTGCTGGGTCATCGCGGCGGCCGCGATGTCGTTCCGATAGCCGGTGAACCAGCTGTTCGACTTGGACTGGGCGTCGACCTCGGCGGAGCCGGTCTTGGCGCCGATGTTGCCGCCGAGTCCCGCCATCACCTGGGCGGCGGTGCCGCTGGTCGCGGTGAGGTTCATCATCGCGCGCAACTGCGCGGACGTACTGCTGGGCAGGCCCTTCGCCGTCGCCAGTTCCCGGTCGTCGAGCTTGGGCGAGACGATGACCGGCTGCCGGAAGGTGCCCGTCATCGCCGTCGCCGTGACCGACGCCATGTTCAGCGGGCTCATCTGGACCTGGCCCTGGCCGATCGCGTTCGCCGCGCGGTCCGGGCCGCCGGAGGCGGGGACGCTGCCGTCGAAGGAGGGGATGCCGGTCTTCCAGTTGTTCTGGCCGAGGCCGAAGCGCGTCTGTGCCTCGGTCGTCAGGGACTCGTCCGTGAGCGGCTTCTCGTCGATCAGTTTCACGAAGGCCGTGTTGCAGGACCGCATGAAGCTGTTGGCGAGGCTCGCCTTCTCGTTCGGCGCGAGGTTGGTGAGGTTGTGGAAGGTCTGGCTCTGCCAGGTCGCGGTCTCCGGGCAGGGCGCCGGGCCGTTCATGGTGGTCACGCCGTTGTCGATGAGCATCGCCGCGGTGATGATCTTCATCGTGGAGCCGGGGGCCAGGGTGCCCTGGAAGGCCGCGTTGAAGCCGTCCGCACGGTGGTTGGCGACCGCCAGCACCTCGCCGCTGCTCGGCTGCACGGCCACCACGGACGACTCGGCGTACCGGGCGACCGCCTTCTCCGCCGCCGCCTGCACGCTCGCGCTGAGGGTGGTGCGCAGCCTGCCGGCCTTGCCCTTGGCGAGGGTCACCAGGGCGGTGTCCCCCGCGCCCTCGGTCGCGTGATGGATCGCCAGCTCGACTCCGGCCGTACCGCCCGCCGTGTCGCCGTACTTCTCGCGCAGCGCGTCCAGGATCGGCCCCAGCGAGGGGTACTTCTCCTTCGTCAGGACAACGTTGTTCCGGTCCACGGCCTCGATGGGCGGGCTCGCCGACTCGCCCGTGACCAGCGTGTCTCCCTCCTGCAACTCGGGATGCACGACGGACGGCTTCCAGTCGACCAGCGCCTTCCCAGTGGTCTCGCCGCGCACGACGGTCATCCGGGAGTCGTACGCGAAGGGCTTGGACTTCCCCTCGAACGACACCGTCGCCTTGACGGAGAACGGCACGGTGGCTCCCGCCGCCGCCCCCGGGGTGATCTTCACACCGGTGAGGTGCGCGTCGTCGCGGTAACCAGCCAGCAACTCCTGCGCCTTCTGGGCGAAGTTGGTGTAGGCGGCGGCCTTGGCGGCGTCACCCTGCTCCCAGGCGGCGAAGAACTTCGTCGAGGTCTCCTTGACCTCCGCGCTGCTCGGCGGCCCCGTCTTCACGGCCGCGGGTCCGCCGCTCCCCGAGCCCCCGCCCCCGCTCCCGTTGAGCGCCGACATCACATTGAAGGCGCCGTATCCGGCACCCCCCACCATCACGGCGAACACACTGCCGATGACGGCGGCCTTTGCCCCCTTGCGCATCGCGCGAAACCCTCCCCGTGGACCCCTCCCCCGAACTTCTGAACGCGTTCAGAAAAGCCGGTCTGCAGGGCACTGTATGCGGGAGGAGTGACACGTGGGGCGGAGATTCTCCGAATCGTTAGACACAGCAACGATGGCGCGGCAGGGAACGACGATGGCGCGGCAGTCACCCGCCGCGCCATCGTCGTGCACCCGCCCAGCTAGACCCAGGTGTCCAGCCACATCCGTGACCGCCACTGGTCTATGGGGATCGCGGTGCCCGTGTACAGGGGCCAGAAGTAGATGAAGTCCGCGCGAGGAGCCCTCGCGGGGCTCTGAACTGGGTGTTTTGCTTTGACTGGAGACGTATCAGGCGGCCTGGGCCGTCTGTGGGCCGTGATCTTGAGCGGCGTAGGGGGCGCCCTGGCCAGCGGTCGGCCGGATGGGGGCTCACCTCGCGGGTAGAACGCTGCGCAGCGGACACACCCCCCACGCGTCTCTATTTGCCGTTTTGCGCACTTTCACGGCCCATGTTTGTCGGCGGGCGGTTTGCCGTCTACCGGCCTCGCTGCTCAACGATTGCAGTTGAGAGTTTGCATCGGCGGGGCGCCGGCCGAGCTGAGTGCCCATGTCGTGCCGGTCCAGATGACGTAGGGGGTCGCGGCGGTGCCGAACCCACTCCCCGAGCTGTAGCCCTTACCGGTGACGGCATTGCAGATGGCTGTCGCTTCGCCAGCCGCGAGCTGGACGTCGAGACCGTTGATCTTTAGCCCATTGCACGTTGTAGAGGACGCGCTCGTGGTGGTGCTCGCACAAGTGAGCGTCGCGCCGTGCACGATCTGGGTCGAGAGGAACTGACCGAAGACCGGTTCGGATCCTGCCGGTCCCTGCGGTCCGGTGGTGCCCTGTGGTCCGGTGGTGCCCTGTGGTCCGGTGGCGCCCTGCGGTCCAATGACGCCCTGCGGCCCGATGACGCCCTGCGAGCCGGTGGTTCCCTGTGGTCCGGTGGTTCCCTGCGGCCCGATGACGCCCTGCGAGCCCTGCGAGCCGGTGGTTCCCTGTGGTCCGGTGGTGCCCTGCGATCCCTGCGGTCCGGTGACGCCCTGCGAGCCCTGCGAGCCGGTGGAGCCCTGAGGTCCTTCCGATCCGGTGGCGCCCTGCGGTCCCTGCGGCCCCTGTGGTCCGACCTTGCACTTGTCGTTGTGTCCGTGGCCGTCGCCCCGGAAGCTGGGCGCGCCGCCGCGAGCACTCCTGTCGTCCCGGCAGTCACCGCCGCCGACGGCACCTACCGAGGTCGTGGGCGCCGACAGAGAGCTCAACGGGGCCGCAAGCGCAGGTTGGGCGAAACCAAGCACCCCGAGGGCCAGCGACGCCGCAGCACCGCCGGCGCGCCACCTGCCCTGTCTGGGCAGCGGCCCCATGCCGGACCGGGTGCGGTTCTCAGCACTCATGCTCAATTACTCCTCGGAGAAGCAAGCGAATGGATGGGGAATCCCGCTTTCGGGCATCCTCTGGCAGCTTTTCGCCGCTGGGCGGCCCTGGCGGCAAACGCGCCGAACGATCAAGCGATCGGTCTAACGGAGCGCAACCATCTGCACGGTCGCCCACGTGGAGACCCTGATGAAGCGGCGTGCCGCGAGCGGGGAGGCCCTTGGCGGGAACGAGGGGCCCCGGTCGCACGCAATGCGACCGGGGCCCCTCGCCTCTCCAAGCCGGCGATACCACTGCGATTACGCTGCGCGCTTCTCGGAGGTTCCATGCGAGGACTTGACATAGAGGCTGTCGACGGCCTTTCGCGTACGTCCCTCACTATTCGGCATCAGGTGCGTGTACGTCCGGAGCGGGAAACGCGCAGGGGGGCTCAGGGAAAACCGCAGGTGGCAGACGGTGGGCGTAGCCCGCTGTAAAACTGTCTCGGCCACGTTGTGCCGCCTGAATCGTTCGCCCGTACACCGTGTCGAGGTGGCTAATCGACACGGCGACGAGCGACGCCTATTGGAGGCATCCATGTCCGATGGTGTGGTCCACGCAGAGAGTGAGGGACCGCACCTTGCGAGGCTCATGAAGAGGACGTTCCGTGACGCGATGCAATGGACTTTCGCCGGGGCGCTGTCCCTGTAGCACCAGGAACGGCGAAGAATGTCCGAGATTCGCTGTCTGTCACTAGCACCCCACAGGTAACGTCGCTGTTCGAAGAAAGCAGTCGACCACTGCGACCATGGGGGAACATGATGCCCGCGGGAAGATTCTTCGCAATCGCGAGTACGGTAGTCGCTCTGTCCGCGTTAACGCTCGGGACAGCCCAAGCTGACACCGGAGGAGTTGTGCAGGGCAATGTCCGGGTAGAGTCCGCCGAGGGGGATGCCGTCGGGGGATGGATGTCTCAGGAATACATCAACGCTCACCCCGACGACGCGGCGGCGATGGGTATCGTCGCCCATCCGAACTCGGCATCCAAATGCGACGCCGATACGTGCCTGGACGTGGTCGGCACCGGGCTCCGAGTGACACAGATGAACGCCTCGGGATTCGGGAACGTGGGATGCACAGCCCCCCACTACCACAGGAATTGGGGTTTCCTCTACACCGGGTACAACATCTGCCCTGACGGGGACGGACCAGGCGTTTACTGGTACAGCTACAAGAGGCCTCGCACGTTTAACGATGGTGACGTCGTGAGCGTCCACTGGGACAACATCGACGGCGAGCCGGCAGCTCGGATCCACCGGTAGAACGCTGTGAGGTGTGGCCCCCCAGGGTGGTGGGCCACACCTCACTGGGAAGGATGGGGAGTGGGCACAGCGGACGACCTTGATGAGGTACTAACTGGTCAATCCGGGGACATGCGATGGGTGGTGCGCGCCGGCCTGGTCAGAGAAGGCGTGATTGCCACGTTTCTTGATGTGTTTCGTGGCGATCGCCTCATCGACAGCGGCGGTGGGACAAGCCCTATTGCACTGGAGTCAATGGTTAATTTCTCCTACGGATATTCCGATGACTCACCTGTGTCCGTAGTGGCACGGTGTGCGGTGGGAATTGACCGCCTTGTCGCTGTCACGGATAGTGGCCGTGAGGTGGTCATGAAACTATCCGAACCAGTGGAGCGATTCGGGACGCGATTTGGCGCCTGTATCTTGCCATCTCTCTGTCACCTCGCGCGTATTTCTGCATGGTCCCGTGATGAGCTTGTCTTCGAGGGTACGGCTCGCTTTCTTTGACAATGGCGAGTCGTGCCTTGCCAGGATCCCGGGGAGAGTTACATTCGGCTGGTTTGATCGTGAGATTCCGTGCAGCGCGAGGGCGGCTTCGGGGGGTGTGGGCCGTCGGCCACCGGTGACCATTCGAACAAGCCGGGATCTGACGTGTTGTGAGGCGAGCGTGCCTTGGACGAGACGTGGACGGCGATCAACCGCCGCTCCCTACAGAAACAGAAAACCCCTGGTCGGGGCCCGCGTGATCGGGCGATCTTGAGGGGACTGTAAAGCTGCCGAGCTCTCAGCCCACCCGGATGTCAGCGCTCGCATCAGCGGAGACGCACGTCGAGGTCGCGAGGGCCAGACCGGGACGCGGTCGCGGGCGGGCCCGGCGGGAGCCGCACGCCGCGGCGGCGACCTGGACGCTGTACCGCCTCCCGCCCGAGGATGTGGAGTTCTTCCAGGGCGATACGGCCCGCAGGCACGTACGTCTGGCCTACCGTCGCAAGAACGACTCGGAGGGGTGGTCGCGGCAACTGCTGTGGCCCTGACGGGGCAACCCCGAAGGTGGGTCGGAGGTCTGAATCGGCATGCGCATGTACCGGACCGGCGCCTTTCTCGGCGCACTGCTCGTCGCTCTGCTCACCGTCACCGCGTGCTCGCCCCGGGCGGGGAGCGGGGGGAAGGCCCCGGACCGGCCCACGCCGTGGACCATGCCGACGGGGCCGGGCGGTTACGGCGGGCGGCTCCTGGGCGCACGCTGGCGGGTCGACTGGGTCACGGTCGACGGGCGCAACATCGACGCACCGCCGGACGCCGGCGCGTGGGTCGAGTTCGGCTACGACAACACGGCCGTGGGCGACTACGGATGCACGCCGTTCAAGTCGTCGGCCACGGTCACCGCCACGACGCTCACCGTCGGTACGGACACGTCGGGGGCGACGCCGGACGACGCGTGTCCGGCGAAGGAGCGCGCCTTCGAGCAGCGGATGCGGAAGATCTTCACCGGCGGCCCCCTGGCGGTGGCCGAGCGGGTCGACGAATTCTCGATGACCCTGAAGAACCAGAGGGGCGACTATGTCGCGCTGCAAATGCTGTGGCCTCAGGGGCTCTTCGGAGCGGCGTGGCAAATCGAATATCTGGACGTCGCCGACACCCCCGTCGACATGACGGCCGGCAAAGAGGTCTACTTCGTCTTCCACCGGGACGGCACGGTCACCGGAAAGGGAGGCTGCAACGGCTTCAAGGGCCGGGCCGCCTTCGCAGGCGAGCACGTCACGCTGTACCCGCTCACCCGCACCACGCACCGGACCTGCTCACGGAAGATCATGTCCCAGGAGGACGGCCTGCTCGACCAGGACCCGCGCACGTTCTCGGTCGTTGCCTCGCGCGACATTACCTTCGTAGACCGCACCCCCGGCCTCGACGGCCTCGCCTACAACTTCATCCGGGTGAGGTGACCGGCACACCGCCGCGCCCAGGGGTCTGGATTCACAGTCGGTGCGGCTCGCCGGCCGGCGGTCCGCACCCGACCCTGAGGGAGCCTCTGGGGCATCCATGGGGAACCAGGGCTTTTCGCGGCCGAAGACCCTGCTCACGTTCTGACCGCCGCGCGGTCTGTAAATCTCCCGGGCCCAGAGCTGGGCCGTCCTCGGGCCGTGCGAGGGCGACCAACGACAACCGCCAACGGCCAACAACGACCAAGGGGGCGCGGCAGATTGCCGCGCCCCCTTGCTACGTCTGCCCAGCTAGACCCAGGTGTCCAGCCACATCCGTGACCGCCACTGGTCTATGGGGATCGCGGTGCCCGTGTACAGGGGCCAGAAGTAGATGAAGTTCCAGGCGATCAGGAGGACCAGGACGCCCGCGCTCGCCGCGCCGATGACGCGGCGGCGTTCCGTGGAGCCGGGTGGGCCGAGGATCGCGCCGATCATCATGGCGACCGCCAGGCACAGGAACGGGACGAAGATGATGGCGTAGAAGAAGAAGATCGTGCGCTCCTGGTACATGAACCAGGGGAGGTAGCCGGCCGCGATGCCGCAGGCGATCGCGCCCGCCCGCCAGTCGCGGCGGAACGCCCAGCGCCACAGGACGTAGACGATCGCGAAGCAGGCGGCCCACCAGAGGAGGGGCGTGCCCAGGGCCAGGACCTCGCGGGCGCACTTGCCGCCCGCGTCCGCCGGGCAGCCGTCCTTGCCGGGCAGCGGGGACTCGTAGAAGTAAGACACCGGGCGGCCCAGGACGATCCAGCTCCACGGGTTCGACTGGTAGGTGTGCGGGGACGAGAGGCCGACGTGGAACTCGTACACCTCGTGCTCGTAGTGCCACAGGCTGCGCAGCCAGTCGGGCAGGAAGGTCCAGCTGCCGCCCTTGCCGTCGGTCGCGGCCCAGTTGCGGAAGTAGCCGCCCTTGCCGTTGGTGGGGGAGAGGATCCAGCCGGTCCAGGAGATGAAGTACGTGGCGATCGCCACCGGGACCGTCGCGAGGAACGTGATGCCCGTGTCGTGCTTGAGGGCCGACAGGTACGGGTGGCGGGCGCCCGCGACCCGACGCGCGCCGACGTCCCACAGGACCGCCATCAGGCAGAACGCGAAGAGGACGTACAGGCCGCTCCACTTGGTGCCGAGGGCCAGGCCCAGCATCAGACCGGCCGTCCAGCGCCAGGGGCGCCGGCCGAGGCGGGTGGTCTCGGCGATGTGCGCGTCGGGGCGTACGAGACCGTCCGCGTCCGCGGGCAGGGCTGCCGCCAGTCGGGCGCGTGACCGGTCGCGGTCCACGATCAGACAGCCGAAGGCCGCCAGCACGAAGAACATCAGCACACCGTCGAGCAGCGAGGTGCGGCTCATCACGAAGTGCAGCCCGTCCACCGCCATCAGCGTGCCCGCCAGACAGCCCAGGAACGTCGAGCGGAACATCCGGCGCCCGATCCGGCACAGCAGCAGCACCGACAGCGTGCCGAGCAGCGCCGTCATGAAACGCCAGCCGAACGGATTGAAGCCGAACATCCATTCGCCGAGCCCGATGACGTACTTGCCGACCGGGGGGTGCACCACATAGGCGGCGTCGGAGGGGATGCCGACGTGTCCGTTGTTCTGCAGGATCAGGTCATTGGCGTTCTTGTCCCAGTTGACCTCGTACCCGCGGTGGATCAGCGCCCAGGCGTCCTTGGCGTAGTACGTCTCGTCGAATATCACCGCCTTCGGGCTGCCCAGGTTCCAGAACCGCATCAGCCCCGCCATCAGGGTCACGAGCAGCGGGCCGCCCCAGCCCGACCAGCGCGTGATGCGTTCCGCGACCTCGTGGCGCAGCCCGAACGCAGCCCAGATCCGGGGACTGGGCTCGGCGTACGGCGGCACGAGCCGATCACGCACATCGCTTCTTGGAGGCGCGGTATATCCGAAGCGGCGCAGCCGCTGCTGCCACGACGGCCGCCGCTCTTCGGCTGCCTGGCCCTGCCGGGTGTCCGTGGAGGACGCGGTACTGGTCACCGCGCCATCGTAGGGAACAGGTCTGTGGGAGTCCCGTGCACGGGCCTAATGGGTGGATGCGGCTGCCGCCGAATGCCCCTGCGAGGATGGAACCGTGACAGGAACCCTTGTTTTGGCCGGCACCCCCATCGGCGACGTGGCCGACGCCCCGCCCCGGCTCGCCCAGGAGCTGGCGGGCGCGGACGTCGTCGCAGCCGAGGACACCCGCAGGCTGCGCCGGCTGACCCAGGCGCTGGGCGTGCAGCCCACCGGGCGCGTGGTGTCGTACTTCGAGGGGAACGAGGCCGCCCGTACGCCCGAACTCGTCGAGGCGCTGGCCGGCGGGGCGCGCGTGCTGCTGGTGACCGACGCCGGGATGCCGTCCGTCTCCGACCCCGGGTACCGGCTGGTCGCCGCGGCCGTCGAGAAGGACATCAAGGTCACCGCCGTACCCGGCCCGTCCGCCGTGCTCACCGCGCTCGCGCTGTCCGGGCTGCCCGTCGACCGGTTCTGTTTCGAGGGGTTCCTGCCGAGAAAGGCGGGCGAGCGGCTGTCCCGGCTGCGGGAGGTCGAGGGCGAGCGCCGCACGATGGTCTACTTCGAGGCCCCGCACCGCCTCGACGACACCCTCGCCGCGATGGCCGAGGTCTTCGGGGACGGTCGGCGGGCCGCCGTCTGCCGCGAGCTGACCAAGACGTACGAGGAGATCAAGCGCGGGCCGCTGGGCGCGCTGGCGGCCTGGGCCGCCGAGGGCGTACGCGGGGAGATCACGGTGGTGGTCGAGGGCGCGCCGGAGAAGGGCGCCGAGGAACTTGACGCGGCCGAACTGGTGCGCAGGGTGCGGGTGCGGGAAGAGGCGGGAGAGCGCCGCAAGGAGGCCATCGCGGCGGTCGCGGCCGAGGCCGGAATTCCCAAGCGCGACGTCTTCGATGCGGTGGTCGCGGCAAAGAACGCGGCGCACAGCGCCCCATAGAAGAGCAAAGGGCCGGCACGGAAAGCAAAGCTCAGGCCGTGTCTCCGAGGCATTCCGACAAGGAAAGGCCAAAACGACTCCAATAGTCGACAGGCCTGATGCGTTCCCGCCCGGAGAAGCGTCCACTGGTCGAAGGGACGTACCCGTCCCTCGCCCCCGCCGACCGGGGGCGCTTGTCCAGCGGAACAGCAGGAGCTGGCATGAGTGAGATCGCAGGGCAGACCGGCAGCCGCAGCGCGGCGACCGCCGTCGTCAACGAGTCGTATTCCTTCGCATGCATGCGCTGCGGGCACGGCTGGGAGCAGTCGTTCGAGATAGAGCACCACCGCGACGCCGAGGGCGGCGAGTTCGTGATGTACGTGGCGGACGGCCATGTCGTGCCGTCCCCGCTGAGCCGGCCCTCCTGCCAGAACTGCGACGGACACGTGGTGCGCATCATGCGCGCCGGACAGGTGTCCTCCGTCCAGAACTCCATGCACCAGCACACGCACCGCCCGGTGTCGGCCCACCCCGAGCAGGCCCACGACGAGCAGGTCCACGACGAGGCCCTCGACCAGCCGGCCGTGCCCAAGGAACCCCACCACTGGCACCTCTCCGACCTGCTGCACCCCTTCCACCACCGCAAGGCGGGCTGATCGCGGGAGCGCGGTGACCTCGCCCGGGTGAGGTCCGGCCCGCACCCTTCGCGGGATCGGGGGCATGCTCTCCTTTCGTAGGATCGAGGCATGCCCTCCGACAAGACCGAAGCGCCACCGCTCCCCGAGCCGCTGCGCGTCCCCGTCGCCGACTCGCACACCCACCTCGACATGCAGTCCGGCACCGTCGACGAAGGACTCGCCAAGGCCGCCTCGGTCGGCGTGACCACGGTCGTCCAGGTCGGCTGCGACCTGAAGGGCTCCCGCTGGGCGGCCGAGACCGCCGCCGCGTACGAGGCCGTCCACGCCACCGTCGCCCTGCACCCCAACGAGGCACCCCGTATCGTGCACGGCGACCCCGACGGCTGGTCCCGCCAGGGCGCACGGGGGCCCGGCGGCGACGGCGCCCTGGACGAGGCCCTCGCCGAGATCGACCGCCTCGCCGCCCTTCCCCAGGTCAAGGGCGTCGGCGAGACCGGGCTCGACTACTTCCGTACGGGCCCCGAAGGCAAGGCCGCCCAGGAGCGCTCCTTCCGCGCCCACATAGAGATCGCCAAGCGGCACGGAAAAGCCCTGGTCATCCACGACCGCGACGCGCACGCCGACGTGCTGCGCGTCCTGAAGGAGGAGGGCGCGCCCGAGCGGACCGTCTTCCACTGCTACTCCGGCGACGCGGCGATGGCCGAAATCTGCGCCCAGGCCGGGTACTACATGTCCTTCGCCGGAAACATGACCTTCAAGAACGCCCAGCCACTGCGCGACGCGCTGGCCGCGGCCCCCCTGGAGCTCGTCCTGGTCGAGACCGACGCGCCCTTCCTGACCCCCGCCCCGTACCGCGGACGGCCTAACGCGCCTTATCTCATTCCGGTCACGGTGCGCGCCATGGCGGCCGTGCGGGGCATCGATGAGGACACGTTGGCAACGGCGCTCTCTGTGAACACGGCGCGGGCCTTCGGTTACTGAGGGATAACGCTTCCGGCCAATTTTCCGGGTCACACCTCAGGGCAGTGTCGCGACACAGCGTAGCCGCGTTGCTTGGGAGAGTGACGACCGCTCCGCTAGGTTCTGGTCGCCCGATCCGGATCTCCTGGAGCGTGTCGTCGTGAGCAACTCGCCCAAGTCGCAGTACGAGACGTATGGCCTGACTGAAACGTCGTTCGAGGACCGAGAGAGTGGTGAACAGTCGCCGTACGGTGCCGGAAGCCCGTACCGCGGCGGCTACGTGGACACCTACCGGCCCGCGTACGAGGCGCTGGCGGCGTCCCAGGCGCCGACCGAGCCGATACTGCCCCGGCAGACGCAGACACCGACGTTGGTGCGGACGCGGACGCAGGCGTTCGGGGATCCGACGGAGGAGTCGGAGGGGGAGCCCCGGTCCGGCGGGCGGGCCGCTGCCCGGCGCGCCGCCCGGCGCCGGCGCGCCGCCGAGCGTCCCGACCCGCTGCGGCGGCTGCTGCCCCAGGCGCTGGTCGTCGCCTTCCTCGCCGGTGGCGCCTCCGCCTTCGTCGCCAACGACAAGGCCATCGAGCTCAGCGTCGACGGGAAGGCGCGCACGCTGCACACCTTCGCCGACGATGTGACCGGACTCCTCGCCGAGGAGGGCGTGCGCGTCGGCGAGCACGACGTCGTCGCGCCCGCCCCCGGCACCGAGCTGACCAGCGGCGACGAGATCGCGGTCCACTACGGGCGGCCCGTGCGGCTCACCCTCGACGGACAGCCGCACGAGGTGTGGACGACGGCGCACACGGTGGACGGGGCGCTCCAGCAGCTCGGGGTGCGCGGCGAGGGGGCGTACCTGTCGACCTCGCGCTCCCGGCGCATCGGCCGGGAGGGCCTCGCGCTCGACGTCCGCACCGAGCGGACGGTGACGATCATGGCGGACGGGCGGGCGCGGACGATCCGGACGAACGCGGCGACCGTCGGCGAGGCCGTCGAGGAGGCCGGGATCACCCTCCACGGCGAGGACACGACGTCCGTCCCGTCGGGGAGCTTCCCCCGGGACGGACAGACGGTCAGCGTCATGCGGATCACCGGCACCCAGGAGGTCCGCGAGGAGGCGATCCCCTTCCGGACGACACGGACGAACGACTCCTCGCTGTTCCGTGGCACCGAGGTCGTCGACCGGGCCGGGGAACCCGGGACCCGGCGGGTCACCTACCTGCTGCGGACCGTCAACGGGGTCAGGCAGAAGCCGCGGAGGCTCGGGGACGAGGTGGTGCGGGAGCCGCGGGGGCAGGTGGTGCGGGTCGGTACGAAGCCGCGGCCCGATTCCGCGCAGGTTGCGGACCATCTGAACTGGTCCGGGCTCGCGGCGTGCGAGTCCGGCGGTCGCCCCGGCGCCGTGGACCCCTCCGGCACCTACGGCGGCCTGTACCAGTTCGACACCCACACCTGGCACACGCTCGGGGGGTCCGGGCGGCCCCAGGACGCGCCGGCCGCGGAGCAGACCCGCCGGGCGAAGAAGCTGTACGTCCGCCGGGGCGCGAGCCCGTGGCCCCACTGCGGAGCCCATCTGCACAGCTGACGGGTTCTCCGGCTGCGGGCCCGGTGGGGGTTGCTCGCGCCCACGCGGCGGAGCCGCACAGCCAGCAACGCCCCGCGTCCCTGCGGGGCGCGGCCCGCACCCCCGTAGTCTTGGGGCGTGAACAGCCCCACCCCCGACGCCCTCCTGGGCCCCGCCGACGTCCGCGAGCTCGCGGGTGCCCTCGGTGTGCGGCCCACCAAGCAGCGCGGCCAGAATTTCGTGATCGACGCCAACACCGTGCGCCGCATCGTGCGCACCGCCGGCGTACGGGCCGACGACGTGGTCGTCGAGGTCGGCCCCGGCCTCGGCTCGCTGACCCTCGCGCTGCTGGAGGCGGCCGACCGGGTCGTCGCCGTGGAGATCGACGACGTACTCGCGGGGGCGCTCCCGGCGACCATCGCCGCCCGTATGCCGGCCCGCGCCGATCGCTTCGCACTCGTGCACACCGACGCCATGCACGTGAACGAGCTCCCCGGCCCCGCCCCCACCGCCCTCGTCGCGAACCTCCCGTACAACGTCGCCGTACCCGTGCTGCTGCACATGCTCGGCACCTTCCCGACCATCGAGCGCACGCTGGTGATGGTGCAGGCCGAGGTCGCCGACCGGCTCGCCGCCGACCCCGGCTCGAAGGTGTACGGCGTGCCGAGCGTCAAGGCCAACTGGTACGCCGACGTGAAGCGGGCCGGCTCCATCGGACGGAACGTCTTCTGGCCCGCGCCGAACGTCGACAGCGGCCTCGTGTCGCTCGTCAGGCGCGCCGAGCCCATCAGGACCACGGCCTCCAAGCGCGAGGTCTTCGCGGTCGTCGACGCCGCCTTCGCCCAGCGGCGCAAGACGCTGCGCGCCGCCCTCGCCGGGTGGGCCGGTTCCGCGGCCGCCGCCGAGGCCGCGCTCGTCGCCGCCGGGGTCTCACCGCAGGCCCGCGGGGAGTCGCTGACGGTGGAGGAGTTCGCCCGTATCGCCGAGAACAAGGCCGAGAACGCCGAGAGCAAGGCCGAGAACGCCGAGAGCAAGGCAGAGAACAAGGAGAGCACTCAGCCGTGACGGAGTCGAAGACCGAGCCCAAGTCGGGCACGGGCACGGACGTCGTGACCGTTCGAGTCCCCGCCAAGGTCAACGTCCAGCTCGCCGTCGGCGCCGCCCGCCCCGACGGCTTCCACGACCTGGCCAACGTCTTCCTCGCCGTAGGGCTGTACGACGAGGTCACCGTGGTGCCGGCGGACGAGCTGCGGATCACCTGCGAGGGCCCGGACGCCGACCAGGTCCCCCTCGACGCCACGAACCTGGCTGCCCGTGCGGCCCTCGAACTCGCCCGCCGGTACGGCATCGAACCGGCCGTCCACCTCCACATCGCCAAGGACATCCCGGTCGCGGGCGGCATGGCGGGCGGCAGCGCCGACGGTGCCGGCGCGCTGCTCGCCTGCGACGCCCTGTGGGGGACGAACGCCTCACGTGAGGAACTCCTCGACATCTGCGCCGAGTTGGGCAGTGACGTGCCGTTCAGCCTGGTGGGCGGGGCGGCGCTGGGCGTCGGACGGGGCGAGCAGCTGCGGACGCTCGAGGTCGGCGGGACCTTCCACTGGGTCTTCGCGATCGCCGAGCGCGGGCTGTCGACCCCGGCGGTCTTCCGGGAGTTCGACCGGATGAACGAGGGAGTGCGGATCCCGGAGCCGGTCGCCTCGCAGGAGCTGCTCGACGCGCTGGCCAAGGGGGACGCCGGGGCCCTCGCCCGCGCCGTCTCCAACGACCTCCAGCCCGCCGCCCTCTCCCTCTTCCCGGCCCTCGCCGACACGCTCGCCGCGGGGCGGAACGCCGGTGCGCTCGCGGCCCTGGTCTCCGGCTCGGGGCCGACCACGGCCTTCCTCGCGGCGGACGCCGAGGCCGCGCGCGCGGTCGCCGACGCGCTGCGCGCCTCCGGCACCTGCCGGACGGTACGGGTCACCGACGGGCCCGCCCCCGGCGCGACGGCCGTCTGACCCGCACGGGCGCCGGTACTCAGAGGCACGTCACGGGGTCGCGGTACTCAGAGGCAAACTGAGTACGGGCGCGCTGACGCCGTAGCGGCGGACGGCGCGACCGTACTCGTATGGCATCAAGCGCTCACGCCCTCGCCGCGGCCACACCCGCCTCGCGCGACAAGTACGTCGACCTGCTGCGGGTCGCCTCGCTCGGCACGGTGGTGCTCGGGCACTGGCTGATGGCCGCCGTGTCGGTGCGCGGCGACGGACGGGCCGAGGTCGGGAACCTGCTCGCCGTGGAACCCCGCCTCCAGCTGCTCACCTGGGCCCTCCAGGTGATGCCCGTCTTCTTCTTCGTCGGCGGCTTCTCGCACGCACTGTCGTACCGCTCGCTGCGACGCAAGGCCGGGGAGAACGGGGGAGAGGCTCTCTACTCCGTCTTCCTGCGCGCCCGGTTGCAACGGCTGCTGCGGCCGACCGTGGTGTTCATCGGCGTGTGGGGAGCGCTCGCGCTCGCTCTGCAACTCGCGGGCAGGGAAGGCGGGTTGCTGGACGTGTCGCTACGACTCGTTGCCCAGCCGCTGTGGTTCATAGGGATCTATCTGGCGATGGTGGCCTTCACGCCGCCGCTGCTGCGGCTGCACGAGCGGTACGGGTGGGGCGCGTTCGGCGGGCTCGTCGCCGCGGCCGGACTCGTGGACGTGCTGCGGTTCGGGTTCGGTGTGCCGTACGTGGAGTTCCTGAACTTCGCGTTCGTCTGGCTCGCCGTCCATCAGCTCGGATTCCTGCGCGCGGACGGGAAGCTGGGACGTCCCTACCTCCTCGCGGGCGCAGGGCTCGCCGGGGCAGTGGCGCTGGTGGCGTACGGGCCGTATCCGCTGTCCATGGTCGGGATGCCCGGCGAGAAGATCTCCAACATGGCGCCGCCCACCTTCGCGCTGCTGTGCCACGGGCTGTGGCTGGTCGGCGGGGTGGAGTTGCTGCGGGGCGCCGCGCAGCGGTGGCTGCGCCGGCCGCGGGTGTGGCGTGCGGTCGTCGCGGCCAACGGCGTGTCCATGACGGCCTTCCTGTGGCACCTCACCGCGATGCTCGGTGTGTACGGGGCGCTGCTGGCCCTCGGCGTACGGCTGCCGGAGCCCGCGACGGGGGCGTGGTGGGCCCAGGTGCCGGTGCGGGTGGTGGTGGCCGGTGTGGTGACGGCGCTGCTCGTCACCGTGTTCCGGAGGTTCGAACAGCCCTCTGCGGCGGTCGTACGGGAGCCGGGGGCACCGTCCGCGGGTGCGCGGCCGGCCGCCGCGCTCGGCGTGACGCTGTGCCTCTTCGGGGTGCTCGGGCTCTCCATGGTCGGGTTCGGCGGGTTGCTGGAAGGGCGTACGGCGGTACTGATCGTGGTCCGGGTGACGGCTCCGGTCGCCGTGGCGATGACGCTCGCGGGGTGGCTGCTGGTGGAGCGGGCGGGACGTGGGCGGCCTGCGGCCGTGGCCGCGTGAATATGCGGGGCGGGTGCGTTGTCTGCGGGCCGGTGGGGGCCGGTCGCGCGGTTCCCCGCGCCCCTGGGGGCCGGGGCTGCGCCCCGGGCCCCCACCCGTGTGGCTCGGGAGGTGAGGGAGCCGGACTACCCTTGAGGGTCGATCGTCCCCCTTGTTCAGGAGAGAAATGGCCGTCAACCTGGTCAATGTCGAGTCCGTCAGCAAGGTGTACGGCACCCGTGCCCTGCTCGACGGAGTCTCCCTCGGCGTCAGCGAGGGCGACCGGATCGGTGTGGTCGGGCGGAACGGCGACGGCAAGACCACCCTCATCCGCATGCTCGCCAAGCTGGAGGAGGCCGACACCGGCCGCGTCACGCACTCCGGCGGGCTGCATCTGGGGGTGCTGACCCAGCACGATTCACTCGACCCCACCGCCACCGTCCGGCACGAGGTCATCCGCGACCTCGCCGACCACGAGTGGGCGGGCAACGCCAAGATCAGGGACGTCCTGACGGGGCTGTTCGGCGGGCTGGACCTGCCGGGGTTCCCGCAGGGGCTCGACACGGTCATCGCCCCGCTCTCCGGCGGTGAGCGCCGCCGTATCGCGCTCGCCAAGCTGCTCATCGAGGAGCAGGACCTCATCATCCTCGACGAGCCCACCAACCATCTGGACGTGGAGGGCATCGCCTGGCTCGCCCAGCACCTGCGGGAACGGCGGTCGGCGCTGGTGTGCGTGACCCACGACCGGTGGTTCCTCGACCAGGTCTGCACCCGTATGTGGGACGTGCAGAAGGGCGCGGTGTACGAGTACGAGGGCGGGTACTCCGACTACGTCTTCGCGCGCGCGGAGCGTGAGCGCATCGCCGCCACCGAGGAGGTCAAGCGGCAGAACCTGGTGCGCAAGGAGCTGGCCTGGCTGCGGCGCGGCGCCCCCGCCCGTACCTCCAAGCCGCGCTTCCGTGTCGAGGCCGCCAACGAGCTGATCGCGGACGTGCCGCCGCCGCGCGACAAGAGCGAGCTGATGAAGTTCGCCAGCTCGCGGCTGGGCAAGACGGTCTTCGATCTTGAGGATGTGACGGTGCAGGCCGGCCCGAAGGTCCTGCTCAAGCACCTCACCTGGCAGCTCGGGCCCGGCGACCGGGTCGGGCTCGTGGGTGTGAACGGAGCCGGCAAGACCTCTCTTCTGCGAGCCATGGCCGAGGCCGCCCGCAGCGAGGGGGAGACGCAGCCCGTCGCCGGGCGGATCAGCACCGGCAAGACCGTCAAGCTCGCCTATCTGTCGCAGGAGGTCGCCGAGCTCGACCCGACCTGGCGGGTGCTGCAGGCCGTGCAGGCCGTCCGTGACCGGGTCGACCTGGGCAAGGGGCGCGAGCTGACCGCGGGGCAGCTCTGCGAGACGTTCGGCTTCAACAAGGAGAAGCAGTGGACGCCCGTCGGAGACCTCAGCGGTGGTGAGCGGCGGCGGCTTCAGCTGCTGCGGCTGCTCATGGACGAGCCCAACGTCCTCTTCCTCGACGAGCCCACCAACGACCTCGACATCGAGACGCTGACCCAGCTGGAGGACCTGCTCGACGGCTGGCCCGGCTCGATGATCGTGATCTCCCACGACCGGTTCTTCATCGAGCGCACGACGGACAACGTGTTCGCGCTCCTCGGCGACAGCACCCTGCGGATGCTGCCGCGCGGGATCGACGAGTACCTGGAGCGGCGCAAGCGCATGGAGGAGGTCGCCGCGGCCGCCGTACTCGCCGCCGCGCCCGCGCCGTCCGCCAGGGCCGCCTCCGCCGCCGACGCCCGCGCCGCGAAGAAGGAGCTGCAGAAGATCGAGCGTCAGCTCGACAAGATCTCCGAGAAGGAGAGCAAGCTCCACACCCAAATCGCCGACAACGCCACGGACTTCGAGAAGGTCGCCAAACTCGACGCCGAACTGCGTCAGTTGACCGGTGAGCGCGAGGAACTGGAGCTGCGCTGGCTGGAGCTCGCGGAAGACGCGTAAGCCTCTGGCAGGCGGCGCGCGCGTCCCGTGAAGGGCGCGTGAAGGCGCGTAACGAGGGCATCACGGGCCGGTCCTCCCTTGGGAACAGGGGGAGTACCGGCCCCTGGTTCGAGGTCTCCAGAGTGATAGAAAGGTCCGTCTGAGAACAGTCTGAGAACCACCGGTGTGGCGCGAAATCGGCGCCGCCGACCGCGCCGCCGGTGGGGCGCCACATCAGTGAATGAGGGGGAACGCGCTGATGAGTCAGCCGCCGAGTGAGCCGCCGCAGGGTGGCTTCGGAGCACCGCAGGACCAGCCACCGACGCCGTCGACGCCACCGGTTCCACCGGCGGCACCGGCGCAGGGCGGGTTCGGCGCACCCTCCAACGCGCCCCAGGGCGCGCCCCCTCCGCCCGCCGGTCCGCCGGCGCCCGGTTACGGATATCCGCAGCAGCCCGGGCCCTACGCCCAGCCCGGCCCGTACGCACAACCGCCGCAGCAGCCGGGGGGCCCGTACGCACAACCGCCGCAGCAGCCGGGGCCGTACGCCCAGCCCGGCCCGTACGGTCAGCAGCCCGCCTACGGTCAGCAGCCCGGATACGGCTATCCGGGCCAGGCGCAGTACCCGGGCGGCCCCGGCGGCCCGGGCACCCCTCCGCCTCCTCCCGGTGGTTCCAAGAACCCCTTCAAGGGCCGCCCGGCCGTGGTCATCGGCGCCACCGTGGCCGCGCTGCTCGTCGTCGGCGGGACCGTCTGGGCCGTCAGCGGCGGGGGCGGCGACGACGGCAAGAAGCCGGTCGCCCAGGACAGCAAGGGCGGGAAGGCCTCCTCCTCCGCCGATCCGGTCAACCCCGGTGACGGCGGCGGCAACGGCGGCGGGGACCCCGAGAACCTCAACGCGGGCCGCCAGGCCGGTGAGGCGAAGGTGCTCTGGTACAAGCAGGCGCCCGACGCGCCCGGTTCAGGCGCCGACGCCCCCGGCCTGTGGATCACCGACAAGACGGCGGTGAAGGCCGCGTACAAGCAGGTGTTCGCGTACAACGTCGGGGACGGCAAGCCCACTTGGGACCCGATCACGTTCCCGCAGCCGATCTGCGCGGTCACCCCGCAGAAGACGTCCGACGACAAGGTCGTCGTGGCGTACAAGAGCGGTGCCGGCGACAACGCCAAGTGCAACCAGCTCCAGCAGATAGACCTCGCGACCGGTGCCAAGGGCTGGAGCGGCAAGGTCGCCGACGGAGCGCTCTTCGACAGCACGCTCACCGTCGATCTGTCGGTCACCGGCAAGACGCTGATGGTCGGCCGCTCGCAGTCCGGCACGGCGTACGACATCACCAGCGGCAAGAAGCTCTGGGACAAGACGAACTACGGCCAGGCCTGTTACCCGGCCGCGTTCGCGGGCGGCGCCAAGCTGCTGTCCGTCGCCTCCTGCGGTGCCGCCACCGACACCGAGCACGACGAGGTGCAGGAGCTGGACCCGGCCACCGGCAAGGCCAAGTGGACCACGAAGATCCCCAAGGGCTGGACGGTCGAGCGCACCTACTCCGTCGATCCCGTCGTCATCTACATGACCAACAAGGATCAGAAGAAGGTCAACGTCACCACGTTCAAGGACAACGGCGCCGTCCGCTCACAGCTCAAGAGCAGCGACGCCTTCAGGCCGGAGTGCGGTTTCGCCATCCTCGACCGCGATCTGACGGGCTGCTTCGGCACCGCCGCCGACGCGAACACGCTCTATCTGCCGACCGAGGCGAAGAGCGGCGCCAACGAGATCGTCGCCTTCGACCTGTCGACCGGCAAGGAGAAGTGGCGCGTCAAGTCCCCGGCCGCCGAGTCGATGCTGCCGCTGAAGATGGACGGGACGCAGCTGATCGCGTACGTCGAGCCGTCGTACGACGCCGGTGGGCAGATCGTGTCGATCCCCACGACCGGAAGCAGCCACAAGCCCACCAAGCTGCTGCAGAACCCGCAGGGCACGGCGTCGGTCGAGAACGGCTTCTTCTCGAAGGCGGTCGACTACGTGGACGGGCGCTTCTACATCTCCACCACCCGGCTGACGGGCAACGACCAGTCGAAGGAGAAGTTGATGCTGGCCTACGGCAAGTGACGCACGCGCACGCCACCTTCGCCCCGTTCGCCACCTTCTTCGTCTCCGGCATCTCCGTCCCCAACGCATCCGCATCCGAGGTAGACACGTCATGAGCCAGCCGCCGCCCCCACCACCGCCGAACCAGCCCCCGCCGGGCGGCTTCGGCGCCCCGCAGGACCCTCCGCCGGGCGGCTTCGGTGCGCCCCAGGACCCGCCGCCGGGTGGCTTCGGAGCCCCCCAGGACCTTCCGCCGGGCGGCTTCGGTGCGCCGCAGGCTCCGCCGCCCGGTGGGTTCGGCGCCCCGCAGCCTCCGCAGGGTCCCGGCTACGGCTACCCGCAGGCGCCCCCGCAGGGGCCTCCTCAGGGACCCCCGGCCCAGCCGGGATACGGCTACCCCGGCCAGCAGCCCGCCCAGCCCCCGGGCCCCCCGTACGGCTACGGCTATCCGCAGCAACCGCCGACCTATCCGATGCAGCCCCAGGTTCCCCAGGGCGGGGGCGGCGGGCGGAAACTGAACGGCCAGGTGGTCATCATCGTGGCGGCCGTCGCGGCCGTCGCGCTGATCATCGGCGGCGGGGTCTGGTACGCGAGCTCCGGCAAGGACGACAGCAAGAACAACTCCTCCGGTACGAGCGGCGGCACCGGAGGCAAGGGCGGCTCGGGCGGCGACAAGACCACCGGTTCCACCGGCAAGGAGAAGGTCCCCGCCAACACCAGTTCCAAGGTCCTCTTCCAGGTCCCCGCGCCCGCCGTGCCCGCCGAGAGCAGCGTGTCCACCGTCGGCTCCTGGCTCACCGACAAGGTGTACGCCAAGAGCGGCAACGCCGAGATCAACGGCTACGACCCCGACTCGGGCGCCAAGGTCTGGACGATCAAGCTCCCCGGCCCGGTGTGCACGGCCAGCCGCCACACCACCGACTCCGGCCGGACCGCGATCGTCTACGAGCCCGCCATGCCGACCAAGGCGAAGCCTTCGCACGGCTGCAGCGAGGTCTCCGCCCTCGACCTCGCCGCAGGCAAGCTGCTGTGGACGAAGTCGGTCAAGTCCGGTGACCAGAAGATCAGCCTCGACAACGTCACCACCAGCGCGAACACCGTCGCCGTGGGCAGCACCAACGGTGGCGCCGCGTTCGACATCTCCACCGGCAAGGCGCTGTGGGTCCCGAAGCCCACGGACAGCTGTTACGACGCCGGGTACGGCGGCGGCGACAAGCTGGTCGCGGTCCGCAAGTGCGGCGAGTACGGCAGTACGCGGCAGTTGCACATCCAGACCATCGACCCGACGTCCGGGAAGGTGATCTCGGAGTACAAGATGTCGCCCGGCATCGAGTACGCGAGCGTCGTGTCGACGAACCCGCTGGTGGTGGCCGCCGACGTCGGCGACTCCGCCGGTGACGGCAGCGGCATCTCGGACTTCTTCTCCATCGACAACAAGACCGGTCAGCTGCGCACCAGGATCTCCGCGCCGGGCAAGACGTACGCGGCCAAGTGCGACGGCATCACCAGGATCGAGAGCTGCGCGAGACTGGTGGTCGGCAACGACAAGCTCTACATCCCGACCGAGCAGCACGACGGCGGCGAGTCCGGCCAGATCAACGAGATCGTCGCCTTCGACCTGGGCACCGGCAAGCAGACCGGCCAGCGCGCGGACGCGGGCGACGGCTACGACATCTCCCCGCTGCGCATGGACGGCGGCAACCTCCTGGCGTACAAGCGGCCGCCCTACGACAAGGGCGGTCAGATCGTGAGCATCGACGGCACCTCCTTCAAGGAGACCAAACTCCTGGAGAACCCGGCGACCGCGTCGGTCCACGACGCGGAGACGAGCATGCTCCCGGACTACGCCGAGATCCTTTACAGCAAGGGTCACCTGTACATGTCCGGGATCTACGCCCACAAGCCGTACAGCGACTCCGAGAAGGAATACCTGGTGATCGCGTTCGGCTCGCAATAGGTCAACTTCTTTTGACCATGGCCCCGTCCCAGCTCAGGGACGGGGCCGTTCGCTTACCCCTCATCACTCCCGAATGCGAGGAATTTCGATATTCCGGGGCACTTCTCACCAGTAGGGGAAGCGCAACGTCGAACAAGCGTGTAGCTTCCGGGGGATGGAGAGCCGGGGGGCTCCTAATCCACGGGGAACCAGTGGGGATGCTTGGGGGGACTGGGGGGTTGCTCGATGGGAGTGCGGCTCATGGTGGTCGACGACCACCGACTGCTCGCCGAGGCGTTGGCCTCGGCGTTGAAACTGCGGGGGCACCGGGTGCTCGCCGCGGCGGCGCCCGCCGCGGGAGCGGCGGAGCTGGTGATCACCAGGGCACCGGAGGTGTGCCTGATCGGAACGGCGACACCCGCCGAGCCGGGAATCTTCGACCCGGTGATCAGGATCAAACGGGAGCGTCCGCAGGTGGCGGTCCTGGTCCTGGGCCCGGTCCCGAACCCGCGCGGCATCGCCGCCGCGTTCGCCGCGGGTGCGTCGGGCTACGTACGCCATGACGAGCGCATAGAGGGAGTCGAGCGCGCCATCATGAAGGCCAGGGCGGGCGAGGCGGCGGTCGCCCCCGCCCTGCTCCAGGGCGCCTTCAGCGAGCTGTTGAACCCCGCCGCCCAACCGGACGACGAGGGCCAGCGGCTTCTGCAGATGCTCACCCCACGCGAGGTGGAGGTCCTGGTGAGGGTCGCGGACGGGGAGGACACGAGGCTCATCGCGGCCGGTATGGGGATAGCTCCGTCGACCGCCCGGACCCATGTCCAGCGGGTGCTGATGAAGCTGGGGGTGGGGTCGCGGCTGGAGGCGGCCGCCCTGGCCGCGAGGACGGGACTGCTGGACCGGGCGGGGCCGGTGCCGACGTCTCCCGGCGGCGCGGCGGAGGACGCCGGCTGAGACCGACGACGACGTCACGGGCGCCGATCGCGCTCGGGAGAACCCGGCATCACATGCGTATGTGGTGCTCGATGTCCTCTCTGAACTCGGTGAGCGCCTGTTCGGTGAGCGAGGGACGGGTGTCGGCGATGGCGGCGAGGTAGTCCTCGGTGTCGGCCGGGGTGCCCTGACGGTCGGTGATCTCGCGTTCGAAGGCGGCCTGGGCGCCCTTGCGGGCGGCGAACTCGATGTCGGCGGGGGTGAACATCTCGCTGGCCTCCACCAGCCGGTGCAGCCCGACCCCGTCGGCGGCCCGGCCCAGGTAGCGCCGCCAGATCGCTTCCCGGGCGGCCGCGTCGGGGGGACCGACCGGGATGACGTAGTCGAACCGGCCGGGGCGCAGGAACGCCGGATCGAGGGAGCGGACGGAGTTGGTGGCGCAGATCAGCAGCCGGTCGTCGTGGTCGCGGAAGCCGGGGATCAGCTTGAGCAGTTCGTTGGTGACGCCGTGGCCGGGGTCGACGGCCACACCGGAGCGGACGCCGGCGATCTCCTCGACCTCGTCGATGAACAGGAGCACCGTCTCCAGCCCCGCCAGCTCGTGGAACGTGTCCCGCAGCGAGGCCGCCAGGCCCCCGGCGGAGCCCGCGGCGAGCCGGGACGGGAAGAGCTCCACGAACGGCCACTCCAGCCGGGAGGCGACGGCTCTCGCGAAGCTGGTCTTGCCGGTGCCCGGCGGCCCGAAGAGGATGACCGCCTTCGGCGGCGCCACCCCGTACCGGTCGGCCAGTGCGGGTTCGGCCAGCGGCAGCACGATCCGCCGCTCGATGGTCTCCTTCTCCCGCTCCATCCCCGCGAGGGCGGCCCAGAGCCCGACCGGCTGCACCCGCCCGCCCAGCTCCGCGAGCAGACCCGCGTCGCTCGCGCCGAGGTGCTCGACCTTCTCGTAGAAGACCAGTCCGTCCCGGGCCCGGTAGCCGGAGTTCTCCAGCGCCGCGGTTCCGGTGGCCCCGGGGGCGAGCAGCGCACCGATCCGACGGATCCCCTGCGGGCGAAGGCGTCGCTCCAGCTCGGCGATCAGGGCGCTGCCGATGCCCCGGCTGCGCCAGTTCCCAGCGAGCGCCACCAGCGTGATCCAGGCCCGCTCACCCTGGGCCTGCGCCACCGCCATGCCCACCAGGTCGTCGCCGACCACGGCGACCACCGCGGGGCCGCCGACCCGGGCCACGGCCATGACCTCGGAGACGGGGAACACCGGAGGGGAGTCGTCCGTCTGCCGGTCCTGGTCCCAGATCTGGATGGCACGGTCCAGATCGTCGTCGCGGAAGTCCCGCAGTCGCCATGTCGGCATCATCGCCACCTCGCCGGCCCACGCTCCTGCCCCTCCTCATTCTCCGGGCAGACCACATACCGGGCGACTGGGCGGCCCCCACGATCAAGCCAGGGGCGTGCCGAGCCTGCCGGTCCTTATGTGGTGGAGGAGGTGAAGGTGACTACCTGCTCGTGCTGGAGTCGCAGGGCAAGAAGGACGAGAGGAAGCGCGGGAGCTGGCCGTACTACCTCTCGTACCTCCACGAGAAGTACCGCTGTGAGCCGGTGTTGATCGTCATGACCCAGAGTCGTTCCACCGCCCGGTGGGCGGCCCAGCCCATCCGGTTCGGTCTGCCGGGACGGTCCTCGCCGGTCGTACGGCCGCTGGTCCTCGGGCCCGACCACGTGCCGGTGATCGCGGACGAGGCGGAGGCGGCACGGGACGTCACCCGCGCGGTGTTTTCGGCGATTACGCATGGTAAGGGGGCGGATGCCGCTGCGATGCTGGGACCACTGGGTCCGCGTAGCCGTACGGGGCCGGAGTTCCCCGGCGCACTCCAGCCCCGCCCGACACCGGTTACTCCGACGGAGGCTCCTCCTCCGGCATCGGCACCGGCGGTGCCAGCGGCCGTAGCCACAGCCACAGCAGGAAGAACACGCCCAGGGCGAGCATGCCGAGGCCGGTCCAGAGGTTGATGTTGACGCCTTGGGCCTTGGCGAGTTCGGCGTCGGAGGCGGTCAGGCCCGCCAGGGTGACGATGACGCCGTAGACGACGAACAGGCCGCCGATGATGGTGCGGATGTCGAAGAGGCGGGTCGCGGTCGCGGACTGATGCTCCAGCTCCGTGACCTCGCGCTGGACATCGCGGTCCGAATAGTGGTCGGACATGGTTGCTCAGGCCTCCTGCGTCAGAACGAGAACGGGATGTAGCAGGCCGCCGCCAGGATCAGCGCGCCCCAGCCCAGCAGTGCCGGCCTGCGGTACCACGCGTCGTCGCCCACGGCCGGCGGCTCGGCCATGCCGGGGGAGACGGTGCCGTAGACCAGGCCCTGGAGGTCCTCCGCCGGTTTGGGGGCCGTGAAGAGGGAGACCGTGACCATCACCACCGCGCCGGCCACGAAGCCCGCGATCGCCGAGACGAAGTTGGCTCCCTGGTCGGAGGGGATGGCGATGATCCCCTGCTTGTAGATGACGAAGTAGTTGACCATCGCCGCCGTCGTGCCTGCCAGCAGGCCCCAGAATCCCGACTTCGCCGACGCGCGCTTCCAGAACATGCCGACGATGAAGGCCACGAACATCGGCACGTTGAAGAAGGAGAAGAGGGTCTGCAGGTAGGCCATGATGTTGGAGAAGGACGACGCCAGGAACGCCGTGCCGATCGACGCCAGGACGCCGATCACCGTGATCAGGCGGCCGAAGCGGACGTAGTAGGAGTCCTCCCGGTCGGTCACGACGTACCGCCGCCAGATGTCCGACGTGAACACCGTGTTGAACGACGAGACGTTGGCCGCCATGCCCGCCATGAAGGCCGCCAGGAGTCCCGTCACCGCGATGCCCAGCACGCCGTTCGGCAGCAGTTCCTGCATCAGGTACGGGACCGCGTCGTTGTACTGGAGGTTCGAGCCGCTCGTGCCGATCCTGGGGACCAGGACGGCCGCCACCAGGCCCGGGATCATCACCAGGAAGACGATGAAGATCTTGGGGAACGCCGCGATGAGCGGGGTGCGCTGGGCCGCCGACAGGTTCTTCGCCGAGAGCGCGCGCTGCACCTCCGCGAAGTTCGTCGTCCAGTAGCCGAAGGAGAGGACGAAGCCGAGGCCGAGGACGATGGTCAGCCAGTTCGCGCCCAGCGGGTTCACATGGCCGATGCCCGTACCGCCCCAGGCGGTGGTGAAGTCACTGCCGTGGGTCTTGTCGAGCGAGTGGGTCAGACCGTCCCAGCCGCCGACCCGCTTCAGGCCGAGCGCGGCGATCGGGATCAGGGCCGCGAGGATCACGAAGAACTGCAGCACCTCGTTGTAGATCGCCGAGGACAGGCCGCCGAGTGTGATGTACGCCAGTACGAAGAACCCCGCGATCACGATCGCCACCCACTGGGGCCAGCCGAGCAGCGCCTCGACCACGATCGCCAGTGAGTACAGGTTGACGCCCGCGATCAGGATCGCCGCGAAGGCGAACAGGATCGAACTCAGCAGGTGCGCCGCCTTGTCGAAGCGCAGGAGCAGGAACTCCGGGACCGAGCGGACCTTCGAGCCGTAGTAGAACGGCATCATCACCAGGCCCAGGAACACCATGGCGGGGATCGCGCCGATCCAGTACCAGTGCACGGTGTAGACGCCGTACTGCGCGCTGTTCGCGGCCATCCCCAGGATCTCGGTCGCGCCGAGGTTGGCGGAGATGAACGCGAGGCCGGTGATCCAGGCGGGCAGTGAACGCCCGGAGAGGAAGAAGTCGAGGCTGGTCTTGACCGAGGCCTTGGCGGCGAAACCGATGCCGAGCACGACGACGAAGTAGATGCCGAGGATCGTGTAGTCGAGCCCGTTCGTGGGGAGCCGGAGCCCTGCGGCGAGGTATGTGGGGGCATGCATGCCCGTATCCATGCCCCATGAGTCGCATGACGCTGCCCAAGCTTCACAGACACCCCCCAAACCCCCGCAGGCATTGACGTTCCTGTTGCTTTGTGGTTTGTTGTGTTCGGTTATGTTTGATGGTTGGGTGTGGTGTGGATGAGGAGTCCAGCGGTGAAGAAGACCTCGACCCGGCTTGCTGACGGTCGTGAGCTGATCTACTACGACTCGGGCGACGACACGGTGCGTGACGCGGTGGACCGCCGCCCGCTGGAGCCCACCGTCACCAGCTCCCAGGTGCGCCGCGACCCGCTGCTCGGCGACTCGGTCGCGATCGCCTCGCACCGCCAGGGACGCACGTATCACCCCCCGGCGAACGAGTGCCCCTTGTGCCCCTCGCAGGGCGACCGGCTGAGCGAGATCCCGGACTCCTCGTACGACGTCGTCGTCTTCGAGAATCGTTTCCCCTCGCTCGCCGGCGACTCCGGGCGCTGCGAGGTCGTCTGCTTCACCTCCGACCACGACTCGTCCTTCGCCGACCTCACCGAGGAGCAGGCGGGGCTCGTCCTGGAGGCGTGGACGGACCGCACGGCGGAGCTGTCCCACCTCTCCTCTGTCGAACAGGTCTTCTGTTTCGAGAACCGCGGCGAGGAGATCGGCGTCACCCTCGGCCACCCGCACGGGCAGATCTACGGCTACCCGTTCACCACCCCGCGCACGGCCCTGATGCTGCGCTCGCTGGCCGCGCACAAGGAGGCCACCGGCGGCGAGAACCTCTTCGACGACGTCGTCGCACGCGAGCTCGCCGAGGGCGACCGGATCGTCCTGGAGACCGAGCGGTGGGTCGCCTTCGTGCCGTACGCCGCCCACTGGCCCTACGAGGTCCACCTCTACCCCAAGCGGCGGGTGCCCGACCTGCTCGGGCTCGACGAGGAGACGCGCACAGAGTTCCCCCAGGTCTATCTGGAACTCTTGAGGCGCTTCGACCGGATCTTCGGTGAAGGGGAGCCTCCGACGCCGTACATCGCCGCCTGGCACCAGGCGCCTTTCGGCGCGCTGGAGGAGTTCGAAGGTGTGAGCAGGGACGACTTCGCGCTTCACCTTGAGCTTTTCACCATTCGCCGCACTTCCGGCAAGCTGAAGTTCCTCGCGGGTTCCGAGTCCGGCATGAGCGTGTTCATCAACGACGTGCCGCCGGAAGCCGCGGCTCAGCGACTGCGAGAGGTAGCGAGTTCATGAGTGGGAAGTACCTGGTCACGGGTGGCGCGGGTTATGTCGGCAGCGTGGTCGCGCAGCATCTGATCGAGGCCGGTCACGAGGTGACGGTCCTCGACAACCTGTCGACGGGCTTCCGTGAGGGTGTGCCCGCCGGGGCCGCCTTCATCGAGGGCGACATCCGTGACGCCGGTAAGTGGCTGGACTCCTCGTACGACGCCGTGCTGCACTTCGCCGCGTTCTCGCAGGTCGGCGAGTCCGTCGTGAAGCCCGAGAAGTACTGGGACAACAACGTCGGCGGCACCATGGCGCTGCTCGCGGCGATGCGCGAGGCGGGCGTGCGCAAGCTGGTCTTCTCCTCCACCGCCGCCACGTACGGCGAGCCGGAGCAGACCCCGATCGTCGAGTCCGCGCCGACGAAGCCCACCAACCCCTACGGCGCCTCCAAGCTCGCCGTCGACCACATGATCACCGGCGAGGCGGCGGCCCACGGACTGGGCGCGGTGTCGCTGCGCTACTTCAACGTGGCCGGCGCCTACGGGGCGCAGGGTGAGCGCCACGACCCCGAGTCGCACCTCATCCCGCTCGTCCTCCAGGTCGCGCAGGGGCGGCGGGACGCGATCTCCGTCTTCGGCGACGACTACCCCACGCCGGACGGCACCTGCATCCGCGACTACATCCACGTGGCGGACCTGGCGGACGCCCACCTGCTGGCCGTCGAGGCGGCCACCGCCGGTGAGCACCTCATCTGCAATCTCGGCAACGGCAACGGCTTCTCCGTCCGCGAGGTCATCGAGACCGTCCGCCAGGTCACGGGGCACCCGATCCCCGAGGTCACGGCCCCGCGCCGGGCCGGTGACCCGGCCGTGCTCGTCGCCTCGGCGGCGACCGCGCGCGAGCGGCTCGGCTGGAACCCGTCCCGCGCGGATCTCGCGGGGATCGTCGCGGACGCGTGGGCGTTCGCTCAGAACAAGGAGCGGTAGGTAATTCGGTGGGCGTACGCGAGGGGTTCGAGGAGCTGTACGGGACCGCACCGGAAGGCGTCTGGGCGGCGCCCGGGCGGGTCAACCTGATCGGCGAGTACACGGACTTCAACGAGGGGTTCGTGATGCCGCTCGCCCTGCCGCACACGGCGGTGGCGGCGGTGTCGCGGCGCACGGACGGGGTGCTGCGGCTGCACTCCGCCGACATCGAGGGCCCGGTCGTCGAACTGCACGTCGACGAGCTGGCGCCGCTGACCAACACCAGCTGGGCCGCGTACCCGGCGGGCGTGGTGTGGGCGCTGCGCGAGGCGGGACACGCGGTGACGGGCGCGGACGTGCACCTCGCCTCGACCGTGCCGACGGGGGCGGGCCTGTCCTCCTCCGCCGCTCTGGAGGTCGTGACGGCGCTCGCCTTCAACGACCTGTACGAACTCGGCCTCACCGGGCCCGAACTGGCCCGCCTCGCCCAGCGCGCCGAGAACGACTTCGTCGGCGTGCCCTGCGGGATCATGGACCAGACGGCGTCCGCGTGCTGCACCGAGGGGCACGCCCTGCACCTCGACTGCCGCGATCTGTCCATCCGGCAGGTCCCCTTCGATCTGGCCTCCCTGGGGCTGGAGTTGCTGGTCGTCGACACGCGCGTGAAGCACGCGCTGGGCGACGGGGCGTACGCCGAGCGGCGCGAGGGGTGCGAGGAGGGCGCGCGGCAGCTCGGGGTGTCGCATCTGCGGGATGTCGCGTACGAGGAGCTCGACGCGGCGCTTGCGCGCCTCTCGGACGAGCGCGTACGCCGGTATGTCCGCCACGTCGTCTCGGACGACCACCGGGTGGAGCGGGTCATCGCGCTGCTGGACGCCGGGGACGTCCGGGCCATCGGGCCGGTCCTCACGGACGGGCACGCCTCGCTCCGGGACGACCTGCGGATCTCCTGCGAGGAGCTGGACCTCGTGGTCGCCACGGCCAACGCCGCGGGGGCGCTGGGTGCGCGGATGACGGGGGGCGGTTTCGGTGGCTCGGCGATCGTGCTGGTGGAGTCGGCGGATGTGGACACGGTGACGAAGGCGGTGACCGAGGCGTTCGGCTCCGCCGGTTACACGGCTCCCCGCGTCTTCCCGGCGGTGCCTTCGGCTGGCGCCCGCCGGGTGAGCTGACGCTCGGGTTTGTTCTTTGTCTGCGGGTGGGTGGGGGCTGGGCGCGCCCACGCGGCGGAGCCGCATGATGTGACAGCCCCGCGCCCCTAAGAGCCTCGGGGTGACCGGTGCTTGAAGGCGAGGGGGTTCTGGTCAGGGCAAGCGTCTGGTCAAGGTGTATTCCGTGATCCCCGGCGGATAGTCGGGGATCACGCACACCACCTCGTAGCCGTGTTTCTTGTAGAACTCGGGGGCCTGGAAGTCCCAGGTTTCCAGGCGGGAGTTGCGGCAGCCGCGCTCCTCGTGGGCGAGGCGCTCGGCCTCGGCGAGGAGCCGGCCGCCGAGGCCCGCGCCGCGGTGGGGGGTGTCCACCCAGAGGTACGTCACGTGCAGCCACGTCGTCCAGGTGTGACCGACGAGCCCGCCCGCGAGCGCCCCGTCGGCGTCCAAGGCCCAGACGTGGAGCGGAAGTTCCCGTTCGGCGGGGGTGCCGCGCAGCGCGCGGAGGATCGGGGACGCCGCTGTGTTCGTGTCGCGCAGTCGCCGGCGGAGCAGATCACGCCGGTCTTTGTCGTCTCCTGTCTCCATACGAAACATACGGCTCACCATAAACGCGCTGGCCAATCAGTTCTGCAAATTGCCTTCCGCTGCCCGCCCCTGGTCGTACCCTGTGAACAGCGCCGGTGGGGGCCGGTGCTGATCAGGGGGCGCGACAGTCGGGTACGACGCCCGAAGTGGGGGTAGCAGTTCCAGCACGGCGGCGGCCGTGCGGCTGCGGCACTCCGTTTTCCGAGTTCGAGCGGGCTCGGGATCACTTCGGGTGTCGTACCTGCGCCGGTCCGTCCCCCGACCAGTGGGGGTATCAGTGGTTCGCATCCGTGTCCTGGTCGTCGACGACCACCGCATCTTCGCCGAGTCGCTCGCCGCCGCCCTGGCCGCCGAGCCCGACGTCGACGTGTCCGCCGCCGGCAGCGGCCCGGCCGCGCTGCGCTGCCTGGAGCGGGCGTCCGCGGAGGGCCGCAGATTCGACGTGCTGCTCGTCGACGCCGACCTGGGCGGCAATCTGCCCGGCGCCCGTCCTGCCGTACCGGTCCAGGAGGGCAACGAGGACGGGCTCGTCGACGGCATCTCGCTCGTCGCCGGCGTCCGTTCGGGACAGCCGAGCGTACGCATCGTCGTGCTCGCCGAGAAGGACGATCCACGCCGCGCCGCCCTCGCACTGCAGGCCGGCGCCTCGGGGTGGGTCGCCAAGGACTGTTCCCTGTCGCGGCTCCTGACCGTCATACGGGGTGTGCTGCGCGACGAGACGCATCTTCCGCCCGCCCTGCTCACGGGCGTACTGCGGGAGTTGACCGCCGCGCGCAAGCACCGCACCGAGAGCGAGCGGCTGGTCGAATCGCTCACGCCGCGGGAGCGGGAAGTGCTGCGGTGCATGGTCGCGGGGCTGGGGCGGAAGGCCGTCGCGGAGAGGCTGTTCCTCTCCCCGCACACCGTCCGTACCCATATGCAGAACGTGCTGGGGAAGTTGGGCGTCCACTCGACGCTCGCCGCGGTCGCCCTCGCTCGCCGGGCCGGGGTCGGGCCCGTCGACCTAGCCGGGGATGTTGTCGAACGGGGCGGTCAGCTGGCGTAGCAGGGACGCGAGTTCACCGCGCTGCGCCTTGCTGAGTTCGGCCAGGATCGCGCGCTCCTGGTCGAGGAGACCGGCGAGCGCCTGGTCGGCGCGGTCCCGTCCCTCGTCCGTGAGGCGCACGAGTACCCCCCGGCGGTCGCTCGGGTCCGGGAGGCGCTCCACCAGGCCCTTCTTCGTCAGCCGGTCGATACGGTTGGTCATCGTGCCGGAGGTGACGAGCGTCTGCGTGAGCAGCTGGCCGGGGGAGAGCTGGTACGGGGAGCCCGCGCGCCGCAGTGCGGTCAGCACGTCGAACTCCCAGGGCTCCAGGCTGTGCTCGGAGAACGCCAGCCGTCGGGCGCGGTCCAGGTGCCGGGCGAGCCTGCTCACCCGGCTGAGTACCTCGAGCGGTTCCACGTCGAGGTCAGGGCGCTCCCGGCGCCATGCTGCGACCAGCCGATCGACCTCGTCCTCCATGACGATCAGTGTAGTGGTTGTGTCGACATGAAGTCTCTTGATATCAAGTCTCTTGACGTCGAGATAAGTCTGAGGGGAAAGTAGCAGACATGACCACTCCCACCTGGGACCCCGCCCAGTACCTGCGCCACGCCGGCCACCGCGCCCGCCCGTTCACCGACCTCCTCGCCCGGGTCCCCGACCTCCCCGGCACCCCGCCCCGCATCGCCGACCTCGGCTGCGGCCCGGGCAACGTGACCGTCCTCCTCGCCGACCGCTGGCCCACCGCGCACATCACCGGGTACGACAACTCACCCGAGATGCTCGCCAGGACCGAGCCGTACGCGGGCCCCACGGCCGGCGGCGGACGCCTCGACTTCGCCCACGCGGACGCGACGACCTGGGCGCCGACAGAGACGTACGACCTGATCGTGTCGAACGCGGCGCTGCAGTGGGTGCCGGGGCACGTGGAGCGGTTCCGCGACTGGGTGGCCGCACTGGCACCCGGCGGCACCTTCGCCTTCCAGGTCCCCGACAACATCGACGCGCCCCTGCACGCCCTGATGCGCGAGCTCGCCGCCTCCGCCCGCTGGAAGGACCGCCTCGAAGGCGTCCTGCGGCACGAGGACTCCGTCCACGAACCGCTGGTCTACCTGGACCGGCTGACCCGCCTCGGCTGCGCGGCGGACGTCTGGCAGACGACGTACGAGCAGATCCTGACCGGTGTGGATCCGGTGCTGGACTGGGTGAAGGGAACGGGGCTGCGCCCGGTGCTGACGGCCCTCGCCGACGACCCGGAGGCCCGCGACGCCTTCGTCACCGAGTACCGCGACCTGCTCCGCGACGCCTATCCGACGGCCCCGTACGGCACGGTGCTGCCCTTCCGTCGCCTGTTCGCCGTGGCGCACAAGGAAGCGTGAGCGGATGCTGGCGGCCATCGACCACGTCCAGCTCGCGGCCCCGCCCGGCTCGGAGGACTTCCTGCGCGTGTACTACGTCGAGGTTCTCGGCATGACCGAGATCCCCAAACCGCCCGTCCTCGCCGCCCGCGGCGGCTGCTGGTTCCGGGCGGGGGCCGTGCAGCTGCACATGGGGATCGAGAAGGACTTCCGGCCCGCGAAGAAGGCCCACCCCGGGCTGCGCGTCACCGGCATCGAGGCCTTCGCCGCCCGCCTGCGGGCCCACAAGGCCGAGGTCACCTGGGACGACAACCTCCCCGGCCACCGCCGCTTCTACTCCGAGGACCCCGTCGGCAACCGACTGGAGTTCCTTGAGCCGCTCGGATCCGTGGAGCGGCTCGGGTCCTAGGACTTGCGATGCCCTATCAAACGCGGCTTCGGCTCCAGACCGTCCAGGCCGTGCCAGGCCAGGTTCACCAGATGGGCCGCCACCTCCGCCTTGCGGGGCTTGCGGACGTCCAGCCACCACTGGCCCGTCAGGGCGACCATGCCGACCAGGGCCTGGGCGTAGAGGGGGGCCAGTTTCGGGTCGAAGCCGCGCACCTTGAACTCGCGGCCCAGGATGTCCTCCACCTGGGTGGCGATGTCCGAGATCAGCGAGGCGAACGAACCCGTCGACTGGGGGATGGGCGAATCGCGGACCAGGATGCGGAAGCCGTCCGTGTACTCCTCGATGTAGTCCAGGAGAGCGAACGCGGCCTGTTCGCACAGCTCGCGGGGGTGACCGGCGGTGAGGGAGCCGGTCACCATGTCCAGCAGCCGGCGCATCTCGCGGTCCACCACCACCGCGTACAGCCCCTCCTTGCCGCCGAAGTGCTCGTAGACCACCGGTTTGGAGACGCCGGCCTTCGCCGCGATCTCCTCCACCGACGTCCCTTCGAAGCCCTTCGCCGCGAACAGGGTGCGACCGATCTCCAGCAGCTGCTGACGGCGCTCCGCACCGGTCATGCGGGTGCGGCGCGCACGCCGCGGCTTTTCACTGCTGCTCGGGGTGCTGCTGGAGTCGGTCGCCACACCGTCAATCATGCCGCTTCAGCGGTCTCCGTCTTGCCCCGGGAGGCCGACCCGTCCGTGTTGCGCTTCGAATCGATACGCGAGCGTGACGGCCAGCGCACGTCGTACGCCCAGCCGAGCTGCTCGCACCAGCGGATGATCCGCGCCGAGGAGTCGACCTGGCCGCGCTGTACGCCGTGCCGCGCCGAGGTCGGGTCGGCGTGGTGCAGGTTGTGCCAGGACTCACCGCAGGAGAGCACGGCCAGCCACCACACGTTGCCCGAGCGGTCCCGCGACTTGAAGGGGCGCTTGCCCACCGCGTGACAGATCGAGTTGATCGACCAGGTGACGTGATGCAGAAGCGCCACCCGCACGAGCGAGCCCCAGAAGAAGCCGGTGAACGCGCCCCACCAGGACATCGTCGCCAGACCGCCGATCAGCGGGGGGAGGGCGAGGGACAGCACCGTCCAGTAGATGAACTGGCGCGAGATCGCACGGATCGCCGGATCCTTGATCAGGTCCGGCGCGTACTTCTCCTGCGAGGTCCGCTCCTCATCGAACATCCAGCCGATGTGCGCCCACCACAGGCCCTTCATCAGGGCCGGCACCGTCTCCCCGTAGCGCCACGGCGAGTGGGGGTCACCCTCGGCGTCGGAGAACTTGTGGTGCTTGCGGTGGTCGGCGACCCAGCGGACCACAGGGCCCTCGACCGCCATCGAACCGGCGATCGCCAGCCCGATCCGCAGCGGGCGCTTCGCCTTGAAGGAGCCGTGCGTGAAGTAGCGGTGGTAGCCGATCGTGACGCCGTGGCAACCCAGGTAGTAGAAGAAGACCAGCAGGCCGATGTCCAGCCAGCTCACCCCCCGGCCCCAGGCCAGCGGCACCGCTGCCACAAGGGCTACGAACGGAACAGCGATGAAGAGAAGCAGCGTGATCTGTTCGAGTGACCCCTTCCGCTCGCCACCCAGCGTGGCGGCGGGGAGCGAGGCGTCGTTGTGCGACCGCGGGGCGTCGTCGATCACGTCGGAACTCGAGGGCATGAGCATCCCCTGTGGGGTTCGAGGGCGGGGGAGGTGGCCGGGTACGGGATCCCAGAGTCCTCCTGCCAGCTGACGGGAGGCCCTACGCATCCGTAACTTACGGCGTCGTAAGTATGGCAGCGCGCAGCCCGGCGGCAAGAGCCCAACAGCCTGCGCGTCCGCATGGACACCTATCCTTGGATTCGGTCGGACAGCGCGGTCCGTTCTGTTTTCTTCCCGGATGCCACGTCCCTAAGCGGCACCCCGCCGCGCGGCCGCCATCCGGGTTCCCTCCCTGACGAGCTTCAGACGAGCTTCCACACTCTTCAGCCGAGCTTCCACACTGCAAGGAGCCGCACCTGTGAGCAGTGCCGACGACCAGACCACGACGACCAGCAGCGAGCTGCGCGCCGACATCCGCCGCCTGGGCGACCTGCTCGGTGAGACCCTCGTCCGTCAGGAGGGCCCCGAGCTCCTGGAACTGGTCGAGAAGGTCCGCCGCCTGACCCGCGAGGACGGCGAGGCAGCCGCCGAGCTGCTGCGCGGCACCGAGCTGGAGACCGCGGCCAAGCTGGTCCGCGCCTTCTCCACGTACTTCCATCTGGCGAATGTCACCGAGCAGGTGCACCGCGGCCGCGAGCTGCGCGCCAAGCGGGCCGCCGAGGGCGGACTCCTCGCCCGAACGGCGGACCGGCTCAAGGACGCCGACCCCGAACACCTGAAGCAGACCGTCAAGAACCTGAACGTTCGCCCGGTCTTCACCGCCCACCCGACGGAAGCCGCCCGCCGCTCGGTCCTCAACAAGCTGCGCCGTATCGCCGCGCTCCTGGAGACCCCCGTCATCGAGGCCGACCGCCGCCGCTACGACACCCGGCTGGCCGAGAACATCGACCTGGTGTGGCAGACGGACGAACTGCGCGTGGTCCGCCCGGAGCCCGCGGACGAGGCCCGCAACGCCATCTACTACCTCGACGAGCTGCACGCGGGCGCGGTGGGCGACGTCCTGGAGGATCTGACCGCGGAGCTGGAGCGCGTCGGCGTGCAGCTCCCGGACGACACCCGGCCGCTCACCTTCGGCACCTGGATCGGCGGCGACCGCGACGGCAACCCGAACGTCACCCCGGCCGTCACCTGGGACGTCCTGATCCTCCAGCACGAACACGGCATCAATGACGCCCTGGACGTCATCGACGAACTCCGCGGCTTCCTCTCCAACTCCATCCGCTACACCGGCGCCACCGAGGAGCTCCTCGAATCCCTCCAGACCGACCTGGAGCGGCTCCCCGAGATCAGCCCCCGCTACAAGCGCCTCAACGCCGAGGAGCCCTACCGGCTCAAGGCCACCTGCATCCGGCAGAAGCTCGAGAACACCAAGCAGCGCCTCGCCAAGGGCACCCCGCACGAGGACGGCCGCGACTACCTCGGCACCGGCGAACTCCTGCGCGACCTCACCCTCATCCAGACCTCGCTGCGCGAGCACCGCGGCGCTCTGTTCGCCGACGGCCGGATGAACCGCACCATCCGCACCCTGGCCGCCTTCGGCCTCCAGCTCGCCACCATGGACGTACGCGAGCACGCCGACGCCCACCACCACGCCCTCGGCCAGCTGTTCGACCGCCTCGGCGAGGAATCCTGGCGCTACGTCGACATGCCCCGCGACTACCGCGCCAAGCTCCTCGCCAAGGAACTCCGCTCCCGTCGCCCGCTCGCCCCGACCCCCGCGCCCCTCGACGCCGCCGGAGCCAAGACCCTCGGTGTCTTCGGGACGGTCAAGAAGGCCCTGGAGATCTTCGGACCCGAGGTCATCGAGTCGTACATCATCTCGATGTGCCAGGGCGCCGACGACGTGTTCGCCGCGGCCGTACTCGCGCGGGAGGCGGGCCTGCTCGACCTGCACGCCGGCTGGGCCAAGATCGGCATCGTCCCGCTCCTGGAGACGACGGACGAGCTGAAGGCCGCCGACACGATCCTCGAGGACATGCTCTCCGACCCCTCCTACCGCCGCCTCGTGGCGCTGCGCGGGGACGTCCAGGAGGTCATGCTCGGCTACTCCGACTCCTCGAAGTTCGGCGGCATCACGACCTCCCAGTGGGAGATCCACCGCGCCCAGCGCCGCCTGCGTGACGTCGCCCACCGCTACGGCGTACGCCTGCGTCTCTTCCACGGCCGCGGCGGCACCGTCGGCCGCGGCGGCGGCCCCTCCCACGACGCGATCCTCGCGCAGCCCTGGGGCACGCTGGAGGGCGAGATCAAGGTGACCGAGCAGGGCGAGGTCATCTCCGACAAGTACCTCGTGCCCTCGCTCGCCCGCGAGAACCTGGAACTCACCGTCGCCGCCACCCTCCAGGCCTCCGCCCTGCACACCGCCCCCCGTCAGTCCGACGAGGCGCTGGCGCGCTGGGACGCGGCCATGGACGTCGTCTCGGACGCCGCCCACAACGCCTACCGGCGACTCGTCGAGGACCCGGACCTCCCGGCGTACTTCTTCGCCGCCACGCCCGTCGACCAGCTCGCCGACCTGCACCTCGGCTCGCGGCCCTCCCGCCGCCCCGACAGCGGCGCCGGTCTCGACGGCCTCAGGGCCATCCCCTGGGTCTTCGGCTGGACCCAGTCACGGCAGATCGTGCCCGGCTGGTTCGGCGTCGGCTCCGGCCTCAAGGCCCTGCGCGAATCGGGCCTGGACACCGTGCTCGACGAGATGCACGAGCAGTGGCACTTCTTCCAGAACTTCATCTCCAACGTCGAGATGACCCTCGCGAAGACCGACCTGCGGATCGCCCGCCACTACGTCGACACCCTCGTCCCCGACGAACTCAAGCACGTCTTCGCCACCATCGAGGCCGAACACGAGCTGACCGTCCGCGAGGTACTGCGCGTCACCGGCGGCAAGAAGCTCCTGGACACCAACCCGGTCCTCCAGCAGACCTTCTCCATCCGCGACGCCTACCTGGACCCGATCTCCTACCTCCAGGTCGCGCTCCTCAAGCGCCAGCGCGACGAGGCCGCGGCCGGCGCCGAGCCGGACCCGCTGCTCTCGCGTGCGCTGCTCCTGACGGTCAACGGAGTGGCGGCCGGACTGCGCAACACCGGCTGACACCTGCGGGACTCACGCAAAAAAGGGGTGCCCGGCGTTCGTACGAACGCCGGGCACCCCTCATTTGGGGCACTTGTCACTTCAAGAACAGGTCACAGAACCAGGAACGTGGCCGTCAGCTGCACGATCCCCGCCCCCGCAAGCACCCACGCCGCCCGCCGCAGCCGCAGGCCACCCGCCACCACCACCGAGGCGAGCAACAGAGCGCCACCCAGCGGGACCCAGGCGTAGAGAACGCCCGCCGGACCGCTACGGACGACATCACTGCTCCCGGGCTTCACGGTCACCGTGTACGTCCGGCCCTTGCGCACCGCGACCGCCTCGTCGATGGTGACGCGTGCCCGCGCCCTGGACCCCGTCGAGGTCGGGGCGTACGTCCCCGTACAGACATCGCCGGAGCACTCGTCCACGGTCATCGTCCCCTGCTCCCGGCCCTTGCTCAGCATCACGTGCTGGGCCGTACCCCAGGAACCCCAGACGCCGGCGATCAGGATCAGCGCCGCGACCGTGCCCATCGCCGCGAGCCGCCCGAACCGCAGCGCCGGATGTGCGCTCCGACGGGAGCCTCGATGTGCGGCGACGGCAGGCATGGCGGCGATCCTTGGCCATGGCTGCGCGCCCGGTCAACTCCGGCCGGTTCCGGTGGGCGACAAGTCGGCAGTTGTACGCGTACATCGACCGCTCCCGGGAACCGCTCAGGAGTTGTACGTGCCCTGCGCCCGCTCCAGCCCCTCGATGACGAGGCACTCCACGGCGTCCGAGGCCCGGTCCACGAGATAGTCGAGTTCCTTGCGCTCCGCCGAGGAGAAGTCCTTCAGGACGAAGTCGGCGACCTGCATCCGCCCCGGAGGACGCCCGATGCCGAACCGCACCCGGTGGTAGTCGGAGCCCATCGCCTTCGTCATCGACTTCAGCCCGTTGTGGCCGTTGTCGCCACCGCCGAGCTTCAGGCGCAGGACGCCGTAGTCGATGTCCAGCTCGTCATGGATCGCGACGATGTTCGCCGTCGGCACCTTGTAGAAGTCCCGCAGCGCGGTCACCGGGCCGCCGGACAGGTTCATGTACGACATCGGCTTGGCCAGGATCACCCGGCGGTTCGCCGGGCCCGGCGGGCCGATGCGCCCCTCGATCACCTGCGCCTGTGCCTTGCCGGCCCGCTTGAACCTGCCGCCGATCCGCTCCGCCAGCAGGTCGGCGACCATGAAGCCCACGTTGTGCCGGTTCATGGCGTACTCGGGGCCGGGGTTGCCGAGGCCCACGATCAGCCAGGGGGCGCCCGCATCGGTCGTCACGTCGGTGTCTCCCATGTGTCCTTGATACGCGGCAGCCGCCGCTCCGGAGGGGAGCGGCGGCCGACACAGATGAAGATTCCGGGGGAATCAGGCCGATCAGGCTTCGGCGGCCTCGTCGCCCGCGGCCTCGCCCTCGGCGGGCTCCTCCGCCTGCGCGGACAGGACCTGCAGGACGACCGCGTCCTCGTCGATCGCCAGCGTGGTGCCCTTGGGCAGCGGGATGTCCTTGGCGTGGATGGAGGCACCGGCCTCCAGGCCCGCGATGGAGACGGTGACCGACTCCGGGATGTGGGTGGCCTCGGCCTCGACCGTGAGGGTGTTCAGCACGTGCTCGAGCAGGAAGCTGCCCGGGGCGAGCTCGCCCTCGGTCTGCACGAACACCTCGACGGTGACCTTCTCGCCGCGCTTCACGAGGAGCAGGTCGACGTGCTCGAGGAAGCCCTTGATGGCGTCGCGCTGGACGGCCTTCGGGATCGCCAGCTGGGTCTTGCCCTCGATGTCCAGGGAGAGCAGGACGTTCGGGGTGCGCAGGGCGAGCAGCAGCTCGTGGCCCGGCAGCGTGATGTGGACGGGCTCGGCACCGTGGCCGTAGACCACGGCGGGAACCTTGCTGTCACGGCGGATGCGACGGGCGGCGCCCTTGCCGAACTCGGTACGGGTCTCGGCGGCGAGCTTGATCTCGGACATGTGCACTCCTCGTAGATCTGGGGAAGGGGGTCACCCGGCCAAACAATCGGCCTGCTACGAAGAGCGCGTCGATAACGGACCGCCGCACAAAAAAAGTGCGGCCTCCCTCGCCGAGCAACTTGAGCAGTCTACTCGGCAGGGAGGCCACACCCAAAAGGATCTTTACTGCTCCTCGAACAGGCTCGTCACCGAGCCGTCCTCGAAGACCTCACGGACCGCGTTGGCGATCGTCGGCGCGATCGAAAGGACCGTGATCTTGTCGAGCTCCAGCTCGCCCGGGGTCGGCAGGGTGTCCGTGAAGACGAACTCGCTGACCTTGGAGTTCTTCAGACGGTCGGCCGCCGGGCCGGAGAGCACACCGTGCGTGGCCGTGACGATGACGTCCTCCGCGCCGTGCGCGAAGAGGGCGTCGGCGGCGGCGCAGATCGTGCCACCGGTGTCGATCATGTCGTCGACGAGGACACAGACCCGGCCCTTCACGTCACCGACGACCTCGTGGACGGTGACCTGGTTGGCGACGTCCTTGTCGCGGCGCTTGTGCACGATCGCCAGCGGGGCGTCCAGGCGGTCGCACCAGCGGTCGGCGACGCGCACCCGGCCGGCGTCCGGGGAGACGATGGTGAGCTTCGACTTGTCGACCTTCGCCCCCACGTAGTCCGCCAGGATCGGCAGCGCGAAGAGGTGGTCGACCGGACCGTCGAAGAAGCCCTGGATCTGGTCGGTGTGCAGGTCGACCGTGAGGATCCGGTCGGCGCCCGCCGTCTTCATCAGGTCGGCGATCAGGCGCGCCGAGATCGGTTCACGTCCACGGTGCTTCTTGTCCTGCCGCGCGTAACCGTAGAAGGGCACGATCACGGTGATGCTCCGCGCGGAGGCCCGCTTCAGAGCGTCGATCATGATCAACTGCTCCATGATCCACTTGTTGATGGGAGCCGTGTGGCTCTGCATCAGGAAGCAGTCGGCGCCGCGCGCGGACTCCTGGTAGCGGACGTAGATCTCACCGTTGGCGAAGTCGAAGGCCTTCGTCGGGACAACCCCGACACCCAGCTTATGGGCGACCTCCTCGGCAAGCTCGGGGTGGGCGCGGCCGGAGAAGAACATCATCTTCTTCTCGCCGGTCGTCTTGAACCCGGTCACAGCACTGTCTCCTCAGAGGTGTCTCAGCTGGGGCGTGAGGACTCTTCTCAACTGGAGCGCGAGAAGCCTTCTCAGCTGGGGGTGCGGGTGCGCATTTATGCGAGTGCGCATTTATCACGGTACGCCGTGTCGGGCGCACCTGTTTCCGGTCAGGCGTCGCCCTCCGGCTCCCGGGAGGCCGTCTCCGCCGCCTTCGCGGCCGCGCTTCCGGGACGCTTGCGAGCCACCCAACCCTCGATATTCCGCTGCTGGCCACGGGCCACGGCCAGCGAACCGGGTGGTACGTCCTTGGTGATCACGGAGCCCGCCGCGGTGTACGCGCCGTCCCCGACCGTGACAGGAGCCACAAACATGTTGTCCGAACCGGTACGGCAGTGGGAGCCCACGGTGGTGTGGTGCTTCTCCTGTCCGTCGTAGTTCACGAAGACGCTCGCCGCACCGATGTTCGAGTACTCACCGATCGTCGCGTCGCCCACGTAGGACAGGTGCGGGATCTTGGTGCCCTCGCCGATCGTGGCGTTCTTCGTCTCCACGTACGTGCCGATCTTGGCCTTCAGACCGAGGCGCGTGCCCGGACGGAGATACGCGAACGGGCCCACGGTCGCCTGCGGCCCGACCTCGGCGCCGTCGGCGACGGTGTTGTCGACGCGGGCCCCCGCGCCCACCGTGGTGTTCTTGAGGCGGGAGTTGGGGCCGACCTCGGCGCCCTCGGCGAGGTGCGTGGCGCCCTGGAGCTGGGTGCCCGGGTGGACGATCGCGTCCTGCTCGAAGGTGACGGTCACGTCGATCCAGGTCGAGGCGGGGTCGACGACGGTCACTCCGGCGAGCATGGCCTCGGTGAGCAGCCGGTCGTTGAGGATGCGGCGGGCCTCAGCGAGCTGGACGCGGTTGTTGATACCGGCGATCTCGCGGTGGTCGCCGGCGACGGCCGCCCCGACCCGGTGCCCGGCCTCGCGCAGGATCCCGAGGACGTCGGTCAGATACTCCTCGCCCTGGCTGTTGTCCGTCCGCACCTTCCCGAGCGCGTCCGCGAGGAGCTGCCCGTCGAAGGCGAAGACCCCGGAGTTGATCTCACGGATCGCGCGCTGCGCCTCGTTCGCGTCCTTGTGCTCGACGATCGCGGTGACCGCGCCGCTGGCGCCGTCCCGCACGATGCGGCCGTAGCCGGTGGCGTCGGGGACCTCGGCGGTGAGCACGGTCACGGCGTTGCCGTCGGCGGTGTGGGTGGCGGCGAGCTGCCGCAGGGTCCCGCCGCTGAGCAGCGGGGTGTCGCCGCAGACCACGACGACGGTGCCGTCGACGACGCCGCCCAGCTCCTCCAGGCCCATCCGTACGGCGTGGCCGGTGCCGTTCTGTTCGGCCTGTACGGCCGTCCGTACGCCGGGGTCGATCTCGGCGAGGTGCGCGGTGACCTTCTCGCGGGCGTGACCCACCACGGCGACCAGGTTCTCGGGCTCCAACGCGCGTGCGGCCGCGAGCACATGGCCGACCAGGGAGCGGCCGCACAGTTCGTGCAGGACCTTGGGTGTGGCCGACTTCATACGGGTGCCCTCACCCGCTGCGAGAACGACGACGGCTGCCGGGCGATTGGCGCTCACGGGGATGCCCTTCGGCTTCATGGGGTGGGGTGGACATCCGCAGGATACCGGGGTGTTTCAGGGGGGACATGAGAGCGGGCCCTGACAGTGCTGTCAGGGCCCGAACTGAGCATTGCTCCCCCGCCAGGACTTGAACCCGGACAGATGGCACCAAAAGCCACAGTGCTGCCAATTACACCACGGGGGATGAAACTCGACTAAACCGGACATTTGGTCAGGTCGCCGAGTCGGCACCCAACACTATGCCGTACCGGGCGCCCTCGATGCGACGGTACAGATCGGCGCTCTGGAGAACGTAGATCACGAGGCACCCCCTGTAGTTGTCGCCGACGTTCTTGCGGACCGTTTTCGGGTTGTGCTTCTTGAGTGTGCTCTTGTTGAAGGAGCCGCTGTCGGCCTCCACGTGATCCGCCCAGTAGCGCTCGGCGGCGGGCGCATCGGCGGACTCGTGGATCATGAAGCGGAAGCGCAGGCGTTCCCGTTCTACCTGGAGCAGGTCGAGCCAGGCGAGGAACACGGAGATCATCCCTGGGTCGCTGTTGACGAGAGAACTTGTTCTCGGCGGCTGTACGGCTTGTCCTTGGCGCCCTCGGCCCAGTACAAGCCGACGCCCACGAGGAACAGTTCGCGGTCGGTGAGTGTTCCGATGGCTGCGGCCGCCGCTCGCTTGGTTTCCTCGCGTACCCGGTCCTGCTCGGCGCGCAGTCGTGCGAGCCCCGCGTTCATGCGGGCTCGCTGTTCCTCCGGGGTGCAACGGGGTTCCGGGTGGGGCGAATCCCGCACCCATAGCGAAACCGAACTCTTCGAGCAGCCCAGCTCCGCCTGGATCTCGTTGTACGTCCAGCCCTGCCCCCGCAGCTCACGAGCCCTGTCCCGCAGGTCGTCCTTCGCGTTCGGGCGCTTCGTCCACTCCGGGGGCGGCTTGCCCGCGACGAGGCGTTGGAGGGTCTCCTTGTTGTGGACCTGAAGTTCGTCCCGGATTTGGCGGAGGCTGAGTCCCGCCCGGCGCAGCGCGATCACTCGTTCGCGCAAGGTCTCGAAATCCGCGTACTTGTTCTGTGGATGTGTCATGGGCATACCGTCCGGCGGAATGTGATCTTCCGGGGGTGAACGGTGAGGGAATCAGCAGTTCGAGGGATACCGGTGGGTTTCGCTTCTGTTCGATTGCGGAGAGTGGTGTAGGCCAGGAGGTGAAAGTCACCGGAAATGGGGCGGGGTGCGAACGTAGGCTGGACGCATGACCACGACGGGGGAAGAGCACACCGCGGCCGGTACCGGGCCGTGGTGGTGGGTCAGATGGCGTAGTGCCGTGTTGGACGCGAGCCTCGCGTCGGTGTCGGCGGTGGAGTGCGCGATCGAGGGGATTCCGTTCGCGCGCGACGCGGGCCTGCCGGTTCCGGTGGGCGTGGGTTTCGGGCTGGTCGCCGGCTCCGCGCTGTTGTTGCGCCGACGCTGGCCGATCGCGGTCGTGCTGGTGTCGATCGCCATCACGCCCGCCCAGATGGGGTTCCTGATGGGACTCGTCGGGCTGTACACGCTGGCCGCGTCCGAGCTGCCGCGCCGGATCATCGGGGCGCTCGCGGGGATGTCCTTCGCGGGGATGCTGATCGTCACGTTCGTGCGGGCGCACCAGGGCATGGTGCGTGGGGACGTGACGATGGGGGACTGGTTCGTTCCGTTCGTCTCCATCACGACCGCGATCGGGATGACCGCGCCGCCCGTCCTGCTCGGGCTGTACGTGGGGGCGCGGCGGCGGCTGATGGAGAGCTTGCGGGAGCGGGCGGACTCGTTGGAGCGGGAGTTGCAGCTGCTCGCCGAGCGGGCGGAGGAGCGGGCGGAGTGGGCACGCAACGAGGAGCGGACGCGGATCGCGCGTGAGATGCACGACGTGGTGGCGCACCGGGTGTCGTTGATGGTGGTGCACGCGGCGGCGCTGCAGGCCGTGGCGCGGAAGGATCCCGAGAAGGCCGTGAAGAACGCCGCGTTGGTGGGGGACATGGGGCGGCAGGCGTTGACGGAGTTGCGCGAGATGTTGGGTGTGCTGCGTACGGGGGACGGGTTGTCGTCCGTGCGGGTGCGGGCGGTGCCGTTGGCGGCCGTGGGGGTGGCGGCTGCGGCGGCGGCCTCGCGGGCGGTCGATGACGGGGCCGAGGGGCCGAGTCTTGCCGAGCTGGACGAGTTGGTCGGGCAGTCGGCGGCTGCGGGGATGGTGGTGGATCTCTCGGTGGAGGGTGACACCCGGGGGTACGCGGCGGAGATCGAGCAGACGGCGTACCGGGTGGTTCAGGAGGCTCTGACCAACGTGCACAAGCATGCGGCGGGGGCGAAGACGTATGTCCGGCTCGCTCATCGGGACGCGGAGATCGCGATGCAGGTCGAGAACGAGTGTCCGCCGGAGCCGGGGTCGGCGTCGGCCATGCATCTGCCCAGTGGTGGTAACGGTCTGGTGGGGATGAAGGAACGGGTTGCCGCGCTGGGGGGAGTGTTCGTGTCCGGGCCGACGGATTCGGGTGGGTTCCGGGTGTCGGCGGTGATCCCGGCGTAGGCCCTTCGGGGGGCGCGGTCGTTGGCTGCGGGTGGGTGGGGGGCTGGGCGCGCCCCGCGGCGGAGCCGCATGTATACACAGCCCCGCGCCCCTGGGGGCGGGGCTGCGCCCCGGCCCCCTGCATCGGGCTGGAACGGCCGCGCCCTCGAACGCCGGACGGGCTGGAGGGCTTTTAAAGGCGCGGGGAACTGCGCGACCAGCCCCCACCGGCCCGCGGCGGAAGAACCCTCCCTGTGGCGGTCAGGCGACGGTCAGGCGGACCGGGGCGACGCCTGACAGGAGGGTGGTGAGGGCGGTGTCGATCTCGGGGCCCAGGTACCAGTCGCCGGTGTGGTCGAGTGCGTAGACGCGGCCCTCGGAGTCGATGGCGAGCAGGGCGCGGGAGTCGGACTCCTCGCCGAGAGGGCAGACCTCGGTGCCCAGGGCGCGGCCGAGGTCGCCGAGGGTGCGGGCCATGTGGAGGCCGTGCAGGGGGTCGAAGTGGAGCGCGGTGGGGGCGAGCTGGCGGCCGGGGCCGGAGGGCTTCACGCGCAGTCCGCCGAATTCCGCCCATGCCTCCACCGCCGCGGGGAACACGGCGTGCCGGTGTCCCGCGGACGACTCGTGTCCCCGTAGTGCGTCGGCCCAGTACTCGGCCTGCTTTATGTCCCAGCGTCCGGGCTGCCAGCCCGCGGAGCGCAGCGCGGCGTCCACGGGTACGGAGAAGCGTGTTGAGGGTCCCCCCTGCTCGAGCGGAGCCGAGAGCTTGGGGGAGGAGGAGCGGTCGGCGTGCATCTGCCCTTCGTTCGTCGAGGGTCGGGACATCGGCGCGCTGGCGGGGGCGCCGTCGTACGTACGGGTGCGGGGATGGGGGAGTTCAGGAGCCGCCGGTCGTCGCGGTCGGGTCGACGACGCGGACGCCGAAGTGGTCGCTGAGCGCCGTGCAGGCGCGGCAGGGTGCGGCGAAACTGCCGTGCAGCGGGTCGCCGTCCTCGCGGATGCGGCGTGCGGTGAGTTTGGCCTGTCTGAGGGCCTTGCGTGCCTCGCCGTTGGTCATCGGCTTGCGGGCGGCGCGTTTGCTGCGGGTGGCGTCGATGGTGGTGATGTGCCGGGAGATGAGGATCGCTTCGGCGCAGCGGCCGGTGAAGCGGTCGCGTTGCGCGCTGGTGAGGGTGTCGAGGAAGTCCTGGACCAGCGGGTGAAGGGCGGGCGGCTGGTCGCCGCGGGCGGCGGTGCCGGTGAGGGTGGCTCCGCGCACGGAGAGGGCGGCGGCGACGGTGGGAAGTATGCCGTCGCGGCGGTGCAGGAGGGTGGGTGCGTGGGCTGCTTCGGCACTGCTCCAGCCGACCCTTGGGTCCCCGGACGTGCCCGTATGTGTCGCGTTCATGATCGTTCTTCCCTCCCGTGCATCCCCCGATGCGGCTACAGACTGCCAAATGGCGTGGCGGGTGCGGAAGCTGGGGCGCGCGACACGCCCGGGCTTCGTCATACCGTCACGGCGGGGTGACGGCAGGTCACGGAACTGGAGGCCCGGTGACCGGTGTCTTCCAACCGCATAGGCTGTCGATATCCGCGATCCATACAGCTATTGAGAACGCCGCAGGGGGCAACCGCCATGACGACAGGTCGGCTCGGGCAGCAAGCCGCGCCGCCGAACGCGGCCTACGCCGGGCAGGTCGTGCATTTCCCGGACCCGGTCCGGGCCACTCGCCACCCCAGAGGTGTACGGGTCGACGCGCACGGCTACCCCGACTTCTCGCCGTACGCGCGTGCCGCCGCGGAGATCGCCGAACCCCCGGAGGGTTTCGGCGTGGACGAACTGCGGTTGACGGACTACGTGTCGGCGAACGCCGCGCTCGCCGCCTCGGGGCACGACCTGTGGGACACGATTGCGCCCGTGGCCACTCCGCATGGATGGACCTGGCACCACGTGCGGGGCACGCGGCGCCTGGAGCTCGTCCCCGTGGAGGTCAAGGCGCTGTTGAGGCATCACGGCGGTATCGCGACGGCGGCCGTCGATCACGGCAAGCGGGGGACGCGGCCGTTGCAGGACACGCGGCCCGCGCACTTCGGGCTGCCGAAGGCGTCGGTCGCGGTGAGCGAGCAGCAGGTGCTCGGGGTCGAGGAGGATCTCGGCTATCGGCTGCCGGGTGCCTATCGGTCCTTCCTGAAGGCCGCGGGCGGGTGCGCGCCGGTCGGTGCCGCGCTCGACGCGGAGCTGGGTCTGCTGGTGGACCAGCCGTTCTTCACGGTGCGCGAGGAAGCCGCCGTGAACGACCTCGTCTACATCAACAAGTGCCTGCGCGACCATCTGACCAAGGATTATCTGTGCGTCGGATTCGTGCAGGGCGGCCTGCTCGCCGTCAAGGTGAAGGGCGACGCGATCGGGTCGGTCTGGTTCTGCGCGTACGACGATGCCCGCGACCAGGACGCCTGGCCGCCGGCCGAGCGCGTGCAGCGGCTGTTGCTGCCCTGCGGCGCCGACTTCGACCAGTTCCTGTCCCGGCTCGCGGGCAATCCGCCGGAGTTGGCGACGGTGGCGAACCTGATGGTGGACGGTGGCTTCGCGCGCGCCGTTCCCGTCTCTTCCCTGGGGGAGTGAACGTCCGATGGTGACCTTCGCGCAGGCGCAGGAGCGCGCGGAAGAGTGGATCAACGGCGAGGTGCCCGGGTACCAGCACCGTGAGGTGAGGGTGCGGGAGTTCGAACTCGGGTTCGTGGTGTGGGCCGAGGACCGCGTCGACGGTCCGCGTTCCGACGGTGGCGCGCAGCGGCTCGTCATCGCGCGGGACAGCGGGGAGGCGACGCTCTGGCCCGGACTGCCGGTCGGTGAGGTGATCCGCCGGTACGAGGAGGAGTACGGGGTGCCGCAGGCGGCCCCGGAAGCGGCTCCGGCGCCTCCGGCCCGGGTGGATCTGAACCAGACGTCGTTCTTGTTGAGCCCTCCGGAGTGGTTGCAGGAGGCGGCGGACAAGCTGGGCATTCCGGATCGGCGGGCGGGTGCGACGTCCGGCGGTGCGAACGGTGCGGGCCCCGGCGCGGGCCCCCACGCCAACGGGGCTTCCGCGGCGGGTGGTTCGACGACGCCTTCCCCCTCTTCTCCCCCTGCCCCTTCTTCCCCTTCTTCCCCCTCTTCTTCTCCTTCGGACGCGCCGCCGCCGTGGCCCGCCGCCGCGGCCGGTGACGAGCGGGACGCGGGTCCGCGAGACGCCGTGGGGGCGCCGGGCGTGCCCGCTTCGGCGACTCCGTGGGCGGGGACGGACACCGCCGGGGACGGGGGTGAGGACCGTTCCGTGCCGCTGCCGGCGACCGTGTTCGCGCCGCCGCTGACCGACGTCGACGACAAGGCGGGTCCGGGTACGCCGCCCGGTGTGACCCCGGACGCCAAGACGGCTCTGATGTCCGGCGGCAGCCAACTCCCGCGCACGGCGCAGGCGCCCGCGGTCGACGCCCCCGCGGCCCCGCCGTCGTACGGCTACCCGCAGGCCGGCCCGGGTGCACCGGGCATGCCGGGCACGCCGCCTCCGGGTGTGCCGGCCCCTGGTGCTCCGGTTGTGCCGGCCCCTGGTGTTCCGCAGGGCACGCCTCCTTCTGGACCGCCGGCCGGGTACGGCTACCCGCAGGGGCCCGGCGGTGCTCTCGGGACGCCTCCTCCTCCCCCTCCGCCTCCGGGCGGTCCGCAGGGCACGCCCCCGCCCGGTGCGCCCGGGTACGGGTACCCGCAGGGGCAGGCCCCCGTCGCGCCGCCGCGGCCGCTGCCGCCGAACGCCGGTGACATCGCCGACGCCGCGACCAGCAAGGCGCAGGCGCCGCCGAGGGGCGCGCGGGGTGGGGGCGTGAGCGCGCCGCCTCCGCCGAGCGCCCCCGGCGTACCGGGTGCGCGGCCGGGGAGCGCCCCACCGCCTCCGCCCCCGCCGCCGTCGTCCGGGCCCGGTGCTCCGGGCACCCCGGCGGGCGGGTACGTACCGACGCAACTCGTCTCGCAGCTCGGCCCGAACGGGCCCGGAGTTCCTGGTGCGCCTGCCGCGCCCGGCGCTCCGCAGCCCCCGGGCGGTACGCCCCCCGGGGGTGTCCATCACGCCGCGACCATGCTGGCGGGTCCGCCCGCGGGCGGACCCGGTGCGCCCCAGCCTCCTGGTGCACCTGCCGCGCCCGGCGCTCCGCAGCCTCCGGGCGGTACGCCTCCCGGGGGTGTCCACCACGCCGCCACCATGCTGGCCGGTCCTCCGGCCGGCCCCCCGGTCGCCGGTCCCGGTGTACCGCCGCCCCCGCAGGCCCCCGGCATGCCCCCGGGCGCGCCGCAGCCGATGCCGGGACAAGCCATGCCCGGTCAGCCGATGCCCGGTCAGCCCATGCCTGGTCAGCCCATGCCTGGTCAGCCGATGTCGCCCCCGGGGCAGCAGCCTCCGGCGTACGGCTACCCGCAGGCCGGTCAGCCGACCGTCGGGCCGGGGTATCAGGCCGTACTGCGCTACCGCGCGCAGGACGGTTCCGAGCAGCAGTTGATCCGGCGCTCCGCGCCGGGGACCCCGCACCCGGAGTGGCAGATCCTGCACGAGCTGCGCGCGATGAACGTTCCGCCGCAGCAAGTGCTGGAGCTGCACACGGAGTTGGAGTCGTGCGAGCTGCCGGGCGCGTACTGCGCGCGGATGATCAGGGAGAGCTGGCCGCAGGCGCGGATCACCAGCATCGCGCCGTACGGCACGGATCACGCGAGCCGTCAGCAGGGCATGCACCAACTCCTCGCACACCAGGGCGAGTTGCACCAGGTGGCGGACGGTCCCGCGCGTCCGGCGCCGGTGCGTGCGCCGATTCCGCCGGTGCAGCCCGCGCCGCCGGTTCCGCCGGAGGCGATCGGGCAGGAGCTGGCGGCGGCGTTCGGGCCGGGTCTGTTCCGGTTCGACCAGGCCGCGGTGTCGCGGCAGGGTGTGCCGAACATCGTGGCGCACACGCTGGTGGTGGCCGGACTGCCGGTCGACATGGGCCCGTTCTTCTGGGCACAGGCGCAGCCGGGCCGTCCGGTGCCGACGCTCGCCGAGCTGGCGCAGGAGCGTGGGGTGCAGCCGGCCGCGGACGCGGGCTCGTACCTCGTCATGGGCAGTGACTTCGGCAAGGCGATCTGTGTCCAGTACGGCACCGCGAACATCGTGGCCGTGCCGGTGGAGGCGGGTCCGGGCGGTTCCTCGGTGCCGCCGCAGTTCGTGAACACGGGGCTGCCCGAGTTCGCGCGCTGTCTGGCCCTGCTCGGCCGGATGTGGCGGCTGCGGTTCGGGCTCAACCAGGAGCAGGCGGGCCGCTGGACCGTCGACTTCCAGGCGCAGCTCGCCTCGCTCGACCCGGCGGCGCTCGGCTCGCCGGAGAGCTGGTGGTCGGTGCTGTTGGAGCAGATGTGGGACGGCTTGCTGTGATGCGCCGCTGAGTGTCCGTCAGGGAGTCGAAGGGGTTGGACCCGGTCGTATGACCGGGTCCAACCCATTTTTTACGCGGCTGACCGCTACGAATGCGCGGAGTGTCGCGTTATGAACACTTACGCCTGATCCACCAAGATGTGCGCCAAATCGTGTTGTACGTCGCACAGCGGAGAGGGGTCCAGGGATGAGCAGCGCATCGGTGTCGCCGCACGGCTTCGTGGCCGTACGGGGGCGCGGTTACCGTCCCGAGCAGGTCGACGCGTACTTCGCTGCGCTCTCGGGGGGCCGCGACACCGCCTGGGAACGGGCCGCCCGGCTGACCGTCCTGGCCAAGGAGATGGACGCGGAGGTGGAGCGGCTGCGGGAGGTCGTGGCACGGCTGTCCCCGCAGACGTACGAGAGGCTCGGCGAGCGCGCCTGCCGGATTCGCGAGCTCGGCGAGGAGGAGGCCGCGGCGGTGCGCGAGAACGCGCGGAGCGCGGCCCGGCTGGCCGTCGAGGATGCCGAGGCGGAGGGGCGGCGGATGCGTGAGGAGGCGCAGGCGTACGCCGACGAACTGCGCGGCGAGGCCGAGGAACGCGTCCGGCACCGTCTTCTCGCCGCCCGCGCCGAGGCAGACGAGATGCGGATCGCCGCCCGTCGCGCGGTCAAGGAGGGCCGGGGGGAGGTGCTGGCGGCGCTGCGCGAGGTGCGGCAGCGCACCGAAGGCTTCCTCGCCGAGCAGGAGAGGGAACACGCAGAGCGCTGGGAGGAGGCGGAGCGTGCGGCGGTGGAGCGGGCGGCCGCGCTCGACGCGCACCACGTGAAGCGGGGGGTGCGCGCCGAGGCCGCGTTGGCCGAGGCCGAGCGTGCCCTGGCCGAGGCGGAGGAATTCGCTCGGCACGGGCAGGAGGATGCGATGGCACAGGCCGCCGAGGTGCTCGCCGAGGCGAGGGTGCAGGAGGAGCGGATCGCCCGCGAGACCGAGCGGGTGCTGCGCGAGCACGGGGAGCGATGGGACGACGTACGGGCGCAGATGGATCAAGTGCGTACGAGTCTCGTGACGCTGATGGGGCGGGCACCGGTGGAGTAGTGGGCGAGGTGTGGGTTGTTCCTACGCTGCGGGCGGGTTGTGGCTGGTCGCGCAGTTCCCCGCGCCCCTCACGGGGTCCTGCGTACCGCCCCCGCCAGGATCCACCCCTCCACCGCCTCGTACTGTCTGCGCTGTTCCTCCGCCTTACGGCGCCCGGAGATCACCGTCCCCAGCCACCCGTAGGCGAAGCCGAGGGGAATGGACACGAGGCCGGTGGTGGTGAACGGGAACCAGTTGAAGTCGGCCTCCGGGAAGGCCGAAGTGGGGGAGCCGGAGACCAGGTTGGTGCCGGTCATGAGGATCAGGACGGTCAGCGTTCCGCCGATGAGGGTGCACAGGAGGCCCGTGCGGGTGTAGCGGCGCCAGAAGAGGCCGTAGACCAGCGCGGGCGCTATGGCCGAGGCGCCCAGGCAGAACGACAGCGTGACCAGGGGTTGCAGGCTGCGGTGCTGGACGAGGGTGGCGAGCAGGATCGCAGGCGCGCCGACCGCGAGCGCGGAGACCCGGGCGAGGGTCATCTCGCGGCGCGGGGACAGCTCCCGGATCCGCCCGGCGAACACGTCGTGGGCGAGGGAGTTGGCGCAGGCGAGGATCATCCCGGCGACCGAGGCGAGGAGCGTGAGGAAGATCGCCGTCGTCACGGTCGTGAAGAGGAGGGTCTCGGCCGTCGACACGTCCGGTCCGAACGCGGCCCTGGATCCCAGCAGGTACGCCGTGTTGCCCTGCGGGTCGGCGGCCGCGATCACGGACCGTCCGATCAGCGCCGTGGCCCCGAACCCGACGACCGTGATGACCAGCACGAAGACGGCCACGCAGGGCACCGCCCAGGACATCGAGCGGCGGACCTGACGGGCGCTGCCCGCGGTGTACATGCGCATGGTGATGTGCGGCAGGCAGGCGCCGCCGAGGACCACGGTCAGCTCCGAACTGATCATGTCGATACGGGGGTTGGGTCCGCCCGCGAACTGCAGACCGGAGTGCAGGAAGGCGGTCCCGACGCCACTGTTGCGGGCGGCGGTGTCGAACAGGGCTCCGGGGTCCCAGCCGAAGCGCTGCAGGATGAGGGCGGAGACCACGGTGCCCGAGCCGAGCAGCATCACGATCTTCAGGATCTGGATGAGGGCGGTGCCCTTCATGCCGCCGATCGCCGCGTAGCTGATCATCAGTGTGCCGAGGCCGATGATGCAGCCGGTCTTGAGGGAGTCGCTGGAGAAACCGAGGATGAAGGCCAGCAGATCGCCCGCGCCGGCGAGTTGGACCAGCATCAGCGGCAGCAGGGCGACGAGGGTCGCGGCGCACGCCGTGATGCGTACCGCGCGCCCCGGCATCCGTCGTGCGAGCGCGTCGCCCATGGTGAACCGGCCCGCGTTGCGCAGCGGTTCGGCCAGCAGGAACATCAGCAGCATCAGCGACAGGGCGGTGCTGAGGGCGAGGACGACACCGTCGTACCCGGCGAGGGCGATGACGCCGCCGGTGCCGAGGACGGTCGCGGCGGAGATGTAGTCCCCGGCGATGGCGAGGCCGTTGCGCATCGGCGACAGGGAGCCGTAGCCCGTGTAGAACTCGTCGAGGTCGTCGCGGTCCGGGCCGGTCATCACGCACAGCAGCAGTGTGATCGTGGCGACGGCCGTGAACGCCACCAGTGACATGGCCCGTGCGGAACTGCTGAACCCGACCATGCTCGTCAGGGCGGTCACCTCGGGTACCTGGCTCATCGGGTCGCCTCCCGCTTCGCGTCCAGCTGGGTCTGCCGGCGGATCCGGTCCGCGATCGGGTCGACGCGTCGGCGCGCCGTGTACTCGTACAGCCCGATCGCCAGGCAGGTCACCGGCACCTGGAGCAGGCCGAGCAGCAGTCCGGTCGGCAGCCCGCCGGACACCTCGCTCGTCATCAGCCCCGGCGCGAACGCCGACAGGAGGAGGAAGAGGGTGAAGTAGCCGAGTGCGGTGAGCGTCGCGACCCGCCGTTGCCAGCGGTAGGCGCCGCGCAGGACGCGGATGTCGCTGTGCCTGCCGAGTGCGTGGTGACGCGGTTGTCGCTTTCTCTCGGGCTCGGGTGGCTGGGGCTGCGGTTGCCAGGGATAGGTGAGGTGCGAGGGGGGCGTGTGGCGGGGGGACGGGTACGGGGACGGGTGCGGCGGTGGGTAGAGCGGGTCGTACGGCGGCTGGTGCCGCCTCTGGTGCTCGGGGGACGAGAACGCGTCTTGCATCCCGTGATCTCCTTGCGTGGCTCGGGCCCGGTGCGGACCGCAGGGAGTTGGGGGGTGGGCGAGGCACGCACGCTACTCGCAGGTAGCCGGTATGCGTGAGGCTTTCACCAAACTGAGCGGTCGGTATGCGCTTACTTCGGTGACCCGGGGTGTTACCTGCATTTACACCGGGCGTTCATCAACAGTTCGCTCCGCCCTCGGTTCGAGTCTCGTCAGTCCCCGGGATTCTTGATGACCGGAAAGCGCCGCGGTGCCACGAACAGCAGGACCAGGAAGGCGAGTGCGGCGGCGCCTGCCGCGCCCAGGTAGACGGCGTGGACCGCGGCGGCGACCGCGCGGCGTACGTGTTCGGCCGGCGCGCCCGAGTCCAGCGCCCGCGTCACCGCGTCCAGGTCCCCCGTGCCGCCGAGCCGCGCGGCCAGCACCCCGTTGGCGATCGCGCCGAACAGGGTCGCGCCGACGGTCTGGCCGGTCTGGCGGCAGAAGAGGACCGACGCCGTCGTCGTGCCGCGTTCCTCCCAGCCGACCGTCGACTGGACGCCGATGATCAGGGGGAGTTGGAAGAGGCCCAGGGCGCCGCCCAGCAGGAGCATCAGCAGGGCCGGCTGCCAGGGCTCGCCGGGGTAGGGCAGGAAGGGGAAGGCGAGCAGGATCAGGGTCGCGGTGCCGATGCCGAGCATCGCGGTGTTGCGGAAGCCGATCCGCCCGTAGACGTGCTGGCTGAACGCCGCCGACACCGGCCAGCTCAACGTCCACACGGAGAGCACGAATCCGGCGGCGACGGGTGCGAGGCCCAGGACCGCCTGCGCGTACGTGGGCAGGAACACCGTGGGGGCGACCATGAGCAACCCCAGTGCGCCGAGCGCCAGGTTGACGGCCGCGATCGTGCGGCGCCGCCACACCCACCCGGGGATGATCGGCTCGGCCGCCCGGCGTTCGATCACGACCACGGCAGCGATCAGCGCGAGTCCCGTGCCGAACAGGGCGAGCGACGGGGCCGACAGCCAGTCCCAGGCGACCCCGCCCTGCACCAGCGCGGTGAGCAGCACACCGCCGCAGGCGAAGACGGCCAGCGCGCCCGCCCAGTCGATCCGGGGGCGGCGGCCGGAGGACTCCCGTACCGGCTCGTGCAGGTGGCGGACGATCAGCCACAGCGCCAGCGCGCCGATCGGCAGGTTGATGAGGAAGATCCAGCGCCAGTCGGCGTACGCCGCGAGAACCCCGCCGAGGGAGGGGCCCGCGATCGCCGAGGTCGCCCACACCGTGGACAGCTTGGCCTGGATCTTGGGGCGCTCCTTGAGCGGGTAGAGGTCCGCGGCGAGCGTCTGCACCGTGCCCTGCAACGCGCCGCCGCCCAGGCCCTGCACGATCCGGAAGGCGATGAGCGCGGCCATGTTCCAGGCGGTGGCACACAGCAGCGAGCCGAGGAGGAAGACGGTGGCGCCCGCGACGAGGACCGGCTTGCGGCCGAAGGTGTCGGAGAGCTTCCCGTACACCGGCAGGGTGACCGTCACCGCGAGCAGATAGCCCGAGAACAGCCAGGAGAAGACGGAGAAGCCGCCGAGGTCGCCGACGATCTGCGGTACGGCCGTGGAGACGATGGTGGAGTCGAGCGCGGCCAGCGCCATGGAGAGCATCAGGGCGGCGACGACGGCACCCCTGCGGCTGCGCGAGGTCGATGGGTGCTTCGTCCCCGCGGCCCGTATTCCGGTGTCCCCCTGGCCCACTGGAGCGCCTCCCCTGATCGGTTCCCCCTGCACCTATCCGCCGTCCCCCACCATCTCACTTGACCTTCACGTAGCGGGAGGGTGGACGCTGACTGGGACTGAGGGTGGAGGCAACCCCGAGAGCGACTCCACCGAAGGGTGGACTGCCCCTAGGGGTCTCTCCCCACTAGGGCTCGGGGGGCGTTCGTACCGGCGGAGGACGAGACGGGGCGGGGCCGTCCTTAACCTGGCTTTATGCCGCTGAGGGCGGTGGGCCGGACCCACGGGGGTGGGGTTTTCCCCCGTAGAAGACTGCGCTGGGCACCAGCGCGCCGGGCCACCCCCCGCCACCAGACTTACCGACGTAGCGAAGAGCACTTCGTCCGCTGACCGACATAGGAGATACACCGTGACATCGGCTGTGACCATTCCCAGGCACGGGGGCACTGGAGGGCGTACGGCCGTTGCCGCGCGGGCGCGGCAGGTCGTCAAGGCGTACGGGTCCGGGGAGACCCGGGTCGTCGCCCTGGACCAGGTCGACGTGGACATCGCGCGGGGGCAGTTCACCGCGATCATGGGCCCCTCGGGGTCCGGCAAGTCCACGCTGATGCACTGCCTCGCCGGACTCGACACCGTGACGAGTGGCCAGATCTACCTCGACGAGACCGAGATCACCGGGCTCAAGGACAAGAAGCTCACGCAGCTGCGCCGGGACCGCATCGGGTTCATCTTCCAGGCGTTCAACCTGCTGCCGACGCTGAACGCGATAGAGAACATCACGCTGCCGATGGACATCGCGGGCCGCAAGCCGAACAAGGGCTGGCTCGACCAGGTCGTGGAGACCGTCGGACTCGCCGACCGGCTCAAGCACCGGCCCAGCCAGCTCTCCGGCGGCCAGCAGCAGCGCGTCGCGGTGGCGCGGGCACTCGCCGCGCGGCCCGAGATCATCTTCGGGGACGAGCCGACCGGAAACCTCGACTCCCGGGCGGGCGCCGAGGTGCTGGGCTTCCTGCGCCGCTCGGTGGACGAGCTCGGCCAGACCATCGTGATCGTGACGCACGACCCGGTGGCGGCCTCGTACTCGGACCGCGTGCTGTACCTCGCCGACGGCCGGATCGTCGACGAGATGTACCAGCCGACGGCCGATCAGGTCCTCGACCGTATGAAGGACTTCGACGCGCGGGGGCGTACGTCATGACCGTCCTGAAGACCTCGATGCGCAACTTCTTCGCGCACAAGGGGCGGATGGCACTGTCGGCGGTCGCGGTGCTGCTGTCCGTGGCCTTCGTCTGCGGCACGCTGGTGTTCACCGACACCATGAACACGACGTTCGACAAGCTGTTCGCCGCCACCTCCTCCGACGTCACCGTCTCGCCGAAGGCGGCCAAGACCGACAGCACCCCGCAGAACGGCAGGCCCGACTCGCTGCCCGCCTCGGTCCTGGAGCGGACCAAGAAGACGGAGGGCGTCAAGTACGCCGAGGGCGCGGTCAGTTCGATGAACGTGACCGTCGTCAACAGCGCCAACAAGAACATGGGGTCGAGCACCGGGGCCCCGACGATCGCAGGTAACTGGACGCGCAACGACCTGCGTTCGATGGAGATCACCTCAGGTCGCGCCCCGCGCGGGCCGACCGAGACGATGGTCGACGCCGACACCGCCGACAAGCACCACCTCAAGCTCGGCGACGAACTGCGCACCATCGCCGTCACCGGTGACTTCAAGGCCCGGATCGTCGGCATCGCCACCTTCAAGGTGACCAACCCCGGTGCCGCCGTCGTCTACTTCGACACCGCCACCGCCCAGCGCGAACTGCTCGGCGCCACCGGCCGGTTCACCCACATCAACCTCTCCGCCGCCACCGGCGTCGCCAACGACACGCTCAAGCAGAACGTCATCTCCTCGATCGGCGCCGGCGCGTACAAGGTGCAGACGCAGAAGGAGTACGCCGACGAGAACCGCTCCGGCGTCGGCTCCTTCATGGACGTCATCAAGTACGCCATGCTCGGCTTCGCCGGGATCGCCTTCCTGGTCGGCATCTTCCTGATCATCAACACCTTCTCCATGCTGGTCGCCCAGCGCACCCGCGAGATCGGCCTGATGAGGGCGATCGGCTCGTCCCGCAAGCAGGTCAACCGGTCCGTCCTGGTCGAGGCGACCCTGCTCGGCGTCTTCGGCTCGATCCTCGGCGTCGGCGCGGGCGTCGGCCTCGCGGTCGGCCTGATGAAGCTCATGTCGGCGGCGGGCATGGACCTGTCCACCCGCGATCTGACGGTCAAGGCGACGACCCCGGTCATCGGACTCGTGCTCGGTGTCGTGGTCACCGTCCTCGCCGCCTACCTGCCCGCCCGCCGGGCCGGCAAGGTCTCCCCGATGGCCGCACTGCGCGACGCCGGCACACCGGCGGACGGCAAGGCCGGTCTCGTCCGCGGCATCATCGGCCTGGTCCTCACCGGCGCCGGAACCTTCGCGCTCTTCACGGCGGCCAATGCCGACAAGGCGAGCGACGGTTCGCTGGTGCTGGGCGCGGGAGTCGTCCTGACCCTGATCGGGTTCGTCATCATCGGCCCGCTGCTCGCGGGCGGTGTGGTCCGGGTCATCAGCGCGGTACTGCTGCGCTTCTTCGGCCCCGTCGGACGGATGGCGGAACGCAACGCGCTGCGCAACCCGCGCCGCACCGGAGCCACCGGCGCGGCCCTGATGATCGGCCTCGCCCTCGTCGCCTGCCTGTCGGTCGTCGGCTCGTCCATGGTCGCCTCCGCGACCGACGAACTCGACAAGACGGTCGGCACCGACTTCATCATCCAGGGCAACCAGCGGATCGTCCCGCAGGCGGCGAAGGCCATCGAGACGACGCCCGGCCTGGAACACGTCACGCACTACCGGGACATCGAGGCCGAGATCGTCGCCCCCGACGGATCCTCGGACAGCGACGGCGTCACGGCCGCCGACCCCACCTACGCACAGGACCTGCACCGCAAGACGACGGCCGGTGAACTGACCGCCGCCTACGGCAAGGACTCCATGTCCGTAGGCTCGAAGTTCGCCACCAAGCACCACGTCAAGCTCGGCGACACCCTGACCGTCGCCTTCAAGGGCGGCAGCACGGCGAAGCTCAAGGTCGCCGCGATCACCGACGACAACGTGGCCATCGACCAGGGCGCGCGGTACCTCAGCACCGAGACCATGCGCAAGTACCTCCCGGCCAACCGGATCCCGCCGGACCAGATCATGTTCGCCAGCGCCAAGAACGGCCAGGAGAAGCAGGCGTACGCGGCTCTGAAGAAGTCCATGGAGCAGTACCCGCAGTACCAGGTCCGCGACCAGAGCGACTACAAGCAGGAGCTCAAGGACCAGATCGGCCAGCTCCTGAACATGGTCTACGGCCTGCTCGCCCTCGCGATCGTCGTCGCCGTCCTCGGCGTGATCAACACCCTCGCCCTGTCGGTGGTGGAGCGGACACGCGAGATCGGCCTGATGCGTGCCATCGGGATGTCCCGCCGCCAGCTGCGCCGCATGATCCGCCTGGAGTCGGTCGTCATCGCCCTCTTCGGCGCGCTGCTCGGCCTCGGCCTGGGCATGGGCTGGGGCGCCACCGCCCAGAAGCTCCTCGCCCTGGAAGGCCTGAAGGTCCTGGAGATCCCCTGGCCGACCATCATCGGGGTCTTCATCGGCTCGGCGTTCGTGGGCCTGTTCGCCGCCTTGATCCCGGCGTTCAGGGCGGGCCGGATGAACGTACTGAACGCCATCGCCACCGACTAGCCGGCAGCAGCAGCCGCCGCAAAGCCACCGTATACGGGGGTTACGGGGGACGGGCCCGGCCCAGGAGGACATCACCTCCTGGGCCGGGCCCGCGGCCGTACGCGGTGCCTCAGGTGCGCCGCTCCAGCAGTACGTAGCCGTAGGCGGCGCCCACGACGTCGTACGCGGCACGGGGGTGCAGGCGGCCCGCGTACGCCTGGACGTCCTGGATCGAGTGGTCGGAGTCGTCGAGGGCGATGAAGTCCGGGGTGACGCCACCGGTGCCGCCCGTCCAGAAGACCCGGCAGCGTGCGACGAGCCGACTGCTCGGGCCGACGTTCGCCTCGACGCTCGCCCCGTCCGGGACTCGCGCCAGCAGCCGTTCGACGGCACTCACGCGCGCGGGCTTGCGATACGCGGCGGACTCGCCCAGCACGGACAGCGGGAGCGAGGTCGTCAGCGCGAGCGCGGCCGCGACGACGGCCGTGGGCAGGTGCAGCGCGTACGAGCGCAGCCACGGGCGCGGGCTCCAGCGGGCCCGGGAGAGCGCGTCGGCGAGGGCGAGGGAGAGGACCGGCATCAGGACGGCGCTGTAGTGCCAGTCCGTGCCCCAGTAGTGCGGGTCGGAGGAGAGGAAACGCCAGCCCAGGGTCGGCAGGGCGACCAGGAGGAGCGGGGAGCGCAGGGCGAGCAGACCGGTGGTGGGGATCAGCAGCCAGGCGAGGGTGCGGATTTTGGTGCCCAGGCCGTCGAGGGGATCACCGCCAGCCTTGTCCCAGTAGGGGTAGGTGTCCGCGGTGCTGAACGCCGGGATCACCACCATGAGGGTGAGCACCGCGGCCAGCACTCCGAGGGCGGCGCCCCCGAGCGCGCACAGGGCCGTACGCGGGGCGGCCTTCCGGGCCCGCCCCGCGACGACCAGGGCGATCGCGGCCAGGGTGAGCCCGAGGTCCTCCTTGACGAGGACCAACGGGAACGCCCACAGGAGGGTCGCGCGCCACCGTCGCTCCAGGACCGCTTCCAGGGCGAAGGCGATCAGCGGGACGGCGAAGCAGATCTCGTGGAAGTCGAAGTCGACGGCGCGCTGGATCCCCCACGACAGCCCGTACGCGAGGCCCAGCGCGAGTCCCCGGGAGCGGCCGAGGAGCCGGGCGGCGGCACGGGTGACCGGGACCGCGGACAGGGCCAGCAGCGCGGCCTGGGCGACGAGGAGGGTGACCGGGGTGGGGAAGAGGCGGTAGGCGGGCGCGATGAGGGCGGTGACCGGGCTGAAGTGGTCGCCGAGGAGGTTGCTGCCCGGGCCCTTGAGATCGGCGACGGGGGCGCGCAGGTGGGCGTAGGCGCGGACGGCCTGCTCGAAGATGCCGAGGTCCCAGGAACGGGTCGCCAGATGCCGCCAGCGGCAGACCGACAGGGTCGCGTACGCGGTGAAGAACAGGACCGCCAGGAGCTGGGGGTCGCGAGGGCGCCGGTCATGGCCGGGGACGGCCGTGACCGGCGGGGGTATGGGAGCGCTGTCGGTTCTTGGGGCGGTGGCGGTGTCGGCGGGGGTCGGGTTCGAGCTCATGCGGCTCCCGGTACGTGATCACGTGTCACGGGGTATACGCCGGGGACGTGGGAAGTGGTTGACGGTTGGGGGTGGGGTGTGGTGCGGGTCACTTCCAGTGGGGTGGGACGGAGTCGGCTGGGCCGGGTTGTTCGGCTGCGGGCCGGTGGGGGCTGGGCGCGCCCCGCGGCGGAGCCGCATATAGACACAGCCCCGCGCCCCCAAGACGGGGCTGCGCCCCGATTCCCTGCCCGGACCCGTCCACCTCTTGCGTCTCACAGGGAGCGCGGCGCCGTCGTAGGCTGGACAACCCCGGCCCGTCGAGACGTGTCGGGCGGTTCGCGTTGCCCTCTCTCCGGGATGGAAGCCCTTCATGAGCCTGCACGGTCTGCTCGACGCCGTCGTCAAGGACGCCGCCCTCGCGGAAGCGGTGAAGGCCGCCACCGACGGCAACCGGATGCACATCGACCTGGTCGGCCCGCCCGCCGCCCGCCCCTTCGCGGTGGCGGCCCTGGCCCGCGACGCCGGCCGCCCCGTACTGGCCGTGACGGCGACGGGACGCGAGGCCGAGGACCTGGCCGCGGCGCTCAGGTCCCTCCTCCCGGCCGACACGGTCGTGGAGTACCCGTCGTGGGAGACGCTCCCGCACGAGCGGCTCTCCCCCCGGTCGGACACCGTCGGCCGCCGTCTCGCCGTGCTGCGCCGCCTGGCGCACCCGCGCCCGGACGACCCCGAGACCGGCCCGGTGTCGGTCGTCGTCGCCCCGGTACGCTCGGTGCTTCAGCCGCAGGTCAAGGGCCTGGGAGACCTGGAGCCGGTCGCCCTGCGGACGGGGCAGAGCGCTGACCTCGGCGGGATCGTCGAGGCGCTCGCGGCAGCCGCGTACTCCCGGGTCGAGCTCGTCGAGAAGCGCGGCGAGTTCGCCGTGCGCGGCGGCATCCTGGACGTCTTCCCGCCCACCGAGGAGCACCCCCTCCGGGTGGAGTTCTGGGGCGACGACGTCGAGGAGATCCGTTACTTCAAGGTCGCCGACCAGCGTTCCCTCGAGGTCGCCGAGCACGGACTGTGGGCGCCGCCCTGCCGCGAGCTGCTCCTGACGGACGAGGTGCGCCGACGGGCGGCCCGGCTCGCCGAGGAACACCCCGAGCTGGGCGAACTGCTCGGCAAGATCGCCGAGGGCATCGCCGTGGAAGGAATGGAGTCGCTGGCTCCGGTCCTCGTCGACGACATGGAACTGCTGCTCGACGTCCTGCCCAAGGGCTCGATGGCCGTCGTCTGCGACCCGGAGCGGGTGCGGACGCGGGCCGCGGACCTGGTGGCGACCTCGCACGAGTTCCTGCAGGCGTCCTGGGCGGCGACGGCCGGGGGCGGCGAGGCCCCCATCGACGTCGGCGCGGCCTCCCTGTGGGCCATCGCGGACGTCCGCGACCGGGCGCGCGAGCTGGACATGATGTGGTGGTCGGTGTCGCCGTTCGCGGCCGACGAGGAACTGGACGCGGACACCCTCAAGCTCGGCATGCACGCCCCCGAGACCTACCGCGGCGACACGGCCAGGGCGCTCGCCGACACCAAGGGCTGGCTCGCGGACGGCTGGCGCACGGTGTACGTCACCGAGGCGCACGGCCCCGCCGCCCGTACCGTCGAGGTCCTCGGCGGTGAGGGCATCGCGGCCCGCCTCGACGCGGAGCTGACCGAGCTGACGCCCGCCGTGGTGCAGGTCGCGTGCGGTTCGATCGACTACGGCTTCGTGGACCCGGCGCTCAGGCTCGCCGTCCTCACGGAGACCGACCTCTCCGGCCAGAAGGCGGCAGGCAAGGACGGCGCGCGCATGCCGGCCCGCCGCCGCAAGACCATCGATCCCCTCACGCTCGAAGCGGGCGACTACATCGTGCACGAGCAGCACGGTGTCGGCCGCTACATCGAGATGGTGCAGCGGACCGTCCAGGGCGCGACTCGCGAATACCTGGTGGTGGAGTACGCCCCGGCCAAGCGCGGCCAGCCCGGCGACCGCCTCTACATCCCCACCGACCAGCTGGAACAGATCACCAAGTACGTCGGCGGCGAGGCCCCCACCCTGCACCGCCTGGGCGGCGCCGACTGGACGAAGACCAAGGCGCGCGCCAAGAAGGCGGTCAAGGAGATCGCGGCGGACCTGATCAAGCTGTACAGCGCGCGCATGGCGGCCCCCGGTCATGCGTTCGGTTCCGACACCCCTTGGCAGCGCGAACTCGAGGACGCCTTCCCGTACGCGGAGACCCCCGACCAGCTCACGACCATCGCCGAGGTCAAGGAGGACATGGAGAAGACGGTCCCGATGGACCGCCTGATCTGCGGCGACGTCGGCTACGGCAAGACGGAGATCGCGGTCCGCGCGGCCTTCAAGGCGGTGCAGGACGGCAAGCAGGTCGCGGTCCTGGTGCCGACGACGCTGCTGGTGCAGCAGCACTTCGGGACCTTCTCCGAGCGCTACTCGCAGTTCCCGGTGAACGTCCGCGCCCTGTCGCGCTTCCAGACCGACACGGAGGCGAAGGCCGTCCTGGAGGGCCTGCGGGACGGCGCGGTGGACGTCGTCATCGGCACCCACCGGCTGTTCTCCGCCGAGACCAAGTTCAAGGACCTGGGCCTGGTCATCGTCGATGAGGAGCAGCGCTTCGGCGTCGAGCACAAGGAGCAGCTGAAGAAGCTGCGCGCCAACGTGGACGTCCTGACGATGTCCGCCACCCCGATTCCCCGTACGCTCGAGATGGCGGTGACGGGCATCCGGGAGATGTCCACGATCACCACCCCGCCGGAGGAGCGGCACCCGGTGCTGACCTTCGTCGGCCCGTACGAGGAGAAGCAGATCGGCGCGGCCGTCCGCCGCGAACTGCTGCGCGAGGGCCAGGTCTTCTACATCCACAACCGGGTCGAGTCGATCGACCGGGCGGCGGCGCGGCTGCGTGAGATTGTCCCCGAGGCGCGTATCGCGACGGCGCACGGCCAGATGGGGGAGCAGGCTCTGGAGCAGGTGGTCGTCGACTTCTGGGAGAAGAGGTTCGACGTGCTGGTGTCGACCACGATCGTCGAATCCGGCATCGACATCTCCAACGCCAACACGCTGATCGTGGAGCGCGGCGACAACTTCGGTCTCTCGCAGCTGCACCAGTTGCGCGGCCGGGTGGGCCGAGGCCGTGAGCGCGGCTACGCCTACTTCCTGTACCCGCCGGAGAAGCCTCTGACGGAGACCGCGCACGAGCGGCTCGCGACCATCGCCCAGCACACGGAGATGGGCGCGGGCATGTACGTGGCGATGAAGGACCTGGAGATCCGCGGCGCGGGCAATCTGCTCGGCGGCGAGCAGTCGGGTCACATCGCGGGCGTCGGCTTCGACCTGTACGTCCGCATGGTCGGCGAGGCGGTCGCGGACTACCGGGCCTCCCTGGAAGGCGGAGTCGAGGAGGAGCCGCCCCTGGAGGTCAAGATCGAGCTGCCGGTCGACGCGCACGTCCCGCACGACTACGCGCCGGGCGAGCGGCTGCGTCTGCAGGCCTACCGCGCCATCGCCTCCGCCAACACGGAGGAGGACGTCAAGGCCGTACGCGAGGAACTCACCGACCGCTACGGCAAGCTGCCCGAGCCGGTGGAGAACCTGCTGCTCGTCGCGGGCCTGCGGATGCTCGCGCGGGCGTGCGGCGTCGGCGAGGTCGTGCTCCAGGGCAACAACATCCGCTTCGCACCGGCGGAGTTGCGCGAGTCCCAGGAACTCCGCCTCAAGCGGCTCTACCCGGGCACGGTCATCAAGCCGGCCGCCCACCAGCTCCTGGTGCCCCGCCCGAAGACGGCGAAGGTCGGCGGGAAGCCGCTGGTCGGGCGGGAGTTGCTGGGGTGGACCGGGGAGTTCCTGGCGACGATTCTCGGGTCGTAGGGGTTGGAGGAGTCGTACGGATCGGCACGCTGGTGGTGGAGGCCAAGGTCACGCCGACGGTGGCTGGAACAGCATTCCCGTCAGGGTGCGGAAGACCTCCTCGGGGTCCTGGTCGCCGAGCGCGCCGTCCAGGTTGTGGCCGAGGAGCAGCGTGGCGAAGCCGTGGGCCAGGGACCAGGCGGCGACTCCGGCGAGGCGGGGGTCGGTGCCCGGTTCCGGCACTCGGTCGGAGACGGCCTGGCGCAGGCGGTCCGCGGTCAGGGCGCGGGCCGTGGTCAGCTCCAGGTCGTTCTCGCGCAGCAGCTCCGGCGTGAACATGACCTGGAAGTGCGCGGGGTGCTCACGCGCGAAGCGTACGTAGTGGACGCCCGCGTCCCGTAGGTCCGTGGCCTCGGTGAGCGCGGCCGACAACAGCGCGTGGCCCTCGGCCGCGATCGCCGTGAGCAGGCCGGTGCGGTCCTTGAAGTGGTGGGCCGGAGCCGCGTGCGAGACGCCTGCCCGGCGGGCCAGGTCGCGCAGGCTCAGCGCGGACGGGCCTTCGGCGGCGATGACGTCGAGCGCGGCGCTCAGGATCGCGCGACGCAGGTCGCCGTGGTGATAGGGACGTTCGGGAGTGGTCTTCGCGGTCTCCATGGTCATCAGCGTACGCGGAATCTAGGCATTGACAAGTTCGATGGGTTCGGGCAATCTTGTCAGTGTCAAGTTGTCGTGTGGGTGGAACGGGACGAGGGGGTTCGTCATGTCGGAGCACGGTAGTGAGATGGCCGGGATGGTTCAGGGGGACGGGGCTGTCGGTAGGGAGATCGGGATCGGGACGGGGGCCGGGGTCGAGCTCGGCGAGGTGCGTCGCCTGTGGCACCTGCTGGAGCCCCTGCACGCCGTGCTCTACTACGCGCCGGAGGTCTTCGAGGAGTCGGCCGCGCTCGGGTACGTCGGGTCGGCGGAGGAGCGCTGGCCGACGTACTTCCCCTTCCGTGCCGCGCCGTTGGGGGCGGTCGGGAGCGAGCGCGTCTCCTCCGCCTTCTACAGCTTCAGCCCGCGGATGGTCGCCGCGCACATGGACTCCGCGTGGGACACCGCGAGCCCCGCGGACGTGCTGAAGGCGAGGGAACGGGGGATGGACCGGGCGTACCGCGCGATATTCGGCGACCGCGCGGCGAGCCCCGAACTCGTCGAGGCCGCAGGGCTGTTGCGCCGCGCCGCCAAGGCCGCGGACACCGCGGGCCGGCCCATGGCCGCGGCCAACGCGGAGCCGGCGTGGCCGGCCGCCCCGCACCTCCAGTTGTGGCATGCGGCGACGATCCTGCGCGAGCACCGGGGTGACGGCCACCTCGCGGCGCTGCTCGTCGCCGGGCTCGACCCCGTCGAAGCGCTCGTGTCCTTCGCGGCGATCGGCGCGGCCTCCGTCGAGCGCTTCGAGAGCCGTGGCTGGAGCCCGCAGGAGTGGAGCGCCGCCCGTGAGCGCCTCGTCGCGCGCGGCCTCGTGACCGAATCCGGCACCGCCACACCCGCGGGTCGCGAGCTGCGCGCCGAGGTCGAACGTCACACGGACGAACTGGCCGCCGCGCCCTGGCTCGTCCTCACCCCGTCCGACCGCGGCCGACTGACCGAGCTGCTCGGCGAGTTCTGGGTCGCGGTGCTGGGTTCGGGGCTGCTGCCGTCGGAGTCCACGCTGGGGATCGGGAAGGTGTGAAGGGGAGGGTGTGGGGGGTGCGTGGGGGTGTGAGCATGCGGGCGTGAGTGCGTGCGGTGCCGGGCGACGCAAGTGAAGCCGCCCGCGGGGGTGGAGCCTTGCGGACGGCCTCGGTGTCACAGGTCGATCGGTGGGTGTGTCGTGCCTCGCGCGTCTCCGCGTCTACGGCTGACCGGGGTCTACGGCTGATCGGGCCGGTCGGTCGGTTCGCGGTCCATGCCCGTCGCGCCCTCGATCTTCTGCTGGGCGTCGTCGACCTGGTCCGTGTACTTGTTGCCCGTCTTCTCGTTGATCTCCCGTTCCCCGGCGTCGGACATGTCCTTGCCCTTGGACTTCGCCTGATCCTTGAATCTGTCGAAGATGCCCATGCGGGAGCTCCTTCCGGAGGTCGGTCACCACCGACGATACGCCCGGCGTGCACCTATTGCCCGTTGAAGGAGGGTATGGCCTGGGCATACCCGCCGCTACCGTGGGCACCAGGGAAACGCGCCCTGTACAGGGCGGACCCGGGGAACAAGGGGAGGGGCGTCGTGGTGCGTCTGAGGGGTGGGGCGGCTGCTGCCGCACTGGTGCTGTTCGTCGTCGGCGCGGGGGTCAGCGGCTGCAAGAAGGACACCACGGGTTCCGCCGGCCCGCAGGGCACGGCGGCCGGCGGCGGCGCCGCGCTCACCGCCGTGGACTCGCTGACCGTCAAGGGGCGCGCGCCCAAGACGGGCTACAGCAGGGCGAGGTTCGGCACGGCCTGGGCCGACACGGACTCCAACAAGTGCGACACCCGCGACGACATCCTCAAGCGGGACCTGAAGAACGTGAAGTTCACCGGCGGCACCTGCAAGGTGGTCTCCGGGGCGCTCGACCCGGACCCGTACTCCGGTAAGGAAGTGACGTACAAGCGCGGCCGCAGCCTGGTGGACATAGACCACCTCGTCGCGCTCTCGGACGCCTGGCAGAAGGGCGCCAAGTACTGGGACGCGAGCAAGCGGATAGCGCTGGCCAACGATCCGCTCAACCTGCTGTCCGTCGACGCGAGCACCAACCGCAGCAAGGGCGACGGCGACACCGCGACCTGGCTCCCGCCCAACAAGGGGTACCGCTGCGCGTATGTGGCCGCGCAGGTGGCCGTGAAGAAGAAGTACGGGTTGTGGGTCACCGGCGGGGAGAAGGCCGCGATGAAGAAGGTGCTCTCCGAGTGCCCCGGCCAGAAGCTTCCCTCGGGCGGCAATCCGACCCAGGCGCCGAAGCGGTTCACCGCCAACTGACGTCGTTTCATATGGCCTGGCGCAAGGGCGAGATGACGAGAATCTGTCAAGAAGGTGAGGAGTCCGCAAAGGAGTTCACAAGAAGCAAAGGGGCGAGTCGAAACAAGTCGACTTGGTTCAGCAAGATCCGGTCAAGGTAAGGCCAAAAACGTTCCTCGTGCCTGTTCGCGGCATGTTCACAACAGTCAAGATCAGCGGGTTTTCTGTGCGTCCCCTGCGCGTTTCCCCTGCCTGATCTCCTTTGACTGTTGGAGTCGAAGCCGTGCGCATTCGGCCTGCCCGCCGTTCCCGCCAGCCCCGCCGTCCCGTCAGCCGTATGCACCGCGTCCGGCGGCAGGTGGCCATGGTCGCCCTGACGGCGCTCGCACTGATGCTGACGACCCAGCAGGCGGTTGCCGACGGGCGTGAGTTGGGCCATGTGTCCCTCTCGATGCCGAGCCTGTCCTCCGTGGTGGCCTGGTTCCAGGACCCGCACTGGGGGCGGATCCCGCACCAGAAGTCGGGCACCGCGGCCGGACACGCCCACCACGTCTCCGCGAAGACGACGGACGCCAAGCGCGGTGTGGGCAGGGCGCCGGGCAAGGGGAAGGGCGAACTCGCCGCCTACCAGCCGCACAAGCCCGCCGTTCAGCAGGGCAAGAGCCGCGGCGGCGGTACCTACAACCCCAAGACCAGCAAGCGCAACGCGGCCAAGTCCTCGCGCACCGACACCGTCTACGACAACGCCGACGGCAGCATCACCCGCCGAATATCCCCGACACCCATCAACTATCAGGTCGGGAAGGGGAGATGGGCGCCGATCGATGTGGACGTGAGAGCCGGTCCTGACGGCCGCTGGCACGAGAAGGCCAACTCCGTCGGCGTCGACTTCGGCGCCAAGGCCAGTGACTCCGGCCTCGTCTCCTTCGCCGCCGACAGCGCGCACTCCCTTTCCTACGGACTCAAGGGCGCGGCCTCCGTCAAGGGCACGGCGGACGGCTCGCGCGTCACGTACGAGAACGTCCTGACGGACACCGATCTCCAGGTCGCCCCCACCGCGACCGGGGTCAAGGACGCGGTTGTCCTGCGTTCCGCGGACGCAGGGAACAGCTGGACCTTCCCGCTGGACCTCAAGGGCCTCACGCCCGTCCAGACCAAGAGCGGGTCGATCGACCTGCGTGACTCCGCCGGCAGGACCGTCGAGCGCGTCCCCGCGTCGTACGCCTACGACTCGAAGGTGAACCCGCGCTCCGGGGACCCGGCCACCACCCACGACGTCACCACCGAGCTCGTCCACGACAAGGACGGCTACGCGCTGAAGGTGACCCTCGACGACAGCTGGCTGCACGATGCGCGCCGCGTCTTCCCGGTCACCGTCGACCCGCAGGTCACGGACGGCTGGACCACCACCTACGCCGAGTCCGGCGCCGCGGGCGACCACTCCTACGAGCAGACCGTCAAGGTCGGCTCCTACGACTCCGGCACCCACTCCGCGGCCAGCTACGTCAACCACTGGGACACCGCCTGGGACGGCAGCGGCGTCACCGTCTCCTCCGCGACCCTGCACCTCTTCGACACCTGGGCCGCCACCTGCACCGCCGAGCGTTTCGACGTCGCGCTGGTGACGAAGGCCTGGACTCCGGAGGGCGTCACCAGCTACCCGGGGCCGACGTACGGCTCGTCGATCGGCAACGCGACGCCGAGCGTGCCCAACGCCTGCGCCAACACCGGCGCCGACCGCACCGTCGGCGACAACGTGACCGTCTCCCTGTCCACGTCCGCCATCCAGGGCTGGATGAACGGCACCACCGCCGACTACGGCCTCGCGCTCTACGCGTCGACGACCGACAACCTGCACTGGAAGCAGTTCGGCTCCTTCAACGACCCCGGGCTCGGCCCGTACATCGTGGTCACCTACACGGGCAACACGGCGCCGCAGCTGTACGAGCAGTTCCCCGCCGACAACGCGGTCGTGGGCACCACCACCCCCGAGCTGACCGCCTGGGCGGGCGGCGCCAACTCCAGCGGCAGCGCCGGCCAGTACGTCTTCAAGGTCTACGACGCGACCAACACCAAGGTCGCGGACTCGGGCCTGGTCTCCACCGGAGACTGGACGGTCCCGGCGGGCAAGCTGGCCTGGGGCAAGCAGTACACGTGGACCGTTCAGGCGTACGACTCGACGACGGCCCTTTATTCCACGGCGGATCCGTACGCGCTCTCGGTCCAAGTGCCGCAACCCGTGATCACCTCGGGTCTGTCGCAGAACAGCAGTGACCACGGCTTCGACGCGTCGATCGGCAACTACACCACCTCCGACACCGACGCCTCGATCTCCACCGTCGGCCCCTCGCTGGACGTGGAGCGCGACTACAACTCCCGTGACCCGCGCTGGACCGGCGCGTTCGGGTCCGGCTGGTCGAGCATCTTCGACGCGCGGGCGACCGAGCAGTACACGGCGTCGGGCGCGGTCTCCAGTGTCAACGTCACCTACCCGGACGGTTCGCAGGTCGGGTACGGCAAGAACAGCGACGGCACGTTCGCCCCGGGCAACGGGCGGTTCGCCACCTTCACCACGGTCACGGGCGGCGGCTACAAGCTGACCGACAAGGACGACACGGTCTACACGTTCACCCAGTCCCTGGGGTCGGGCGCGTACGGTCTGCTCTCCGTGACGGACGCCAACGGGCGGTCCATCACCTTCACCTGGACCAGCGGCCACATCACGAAGATGACGTCCGCGGTCTCCAGCCGTTCCCTCAACCTGACCTGGTTCACGCCGTCCGGCGCGTCGGCCGCGCACGTCCAGACCGTCGTCACCGACCCGGTCACCGCCGGCGACTCCTCCACCGCGCAGACCTGGACGTACGGCTACACCGGCGACCAGCTCACCAAGGTGTGCTCGCCGCTGTCGACGACCAAGTGCACGACGTACGGCTACACGAGCGGCTCGCAGTACCAGAACGCCTCGCTCGACCTCGACCCGCACGCCATGTGGCCGCTGTCGGAGGCCTCGGGCGCGACGACCGCCAAGGACGCCGTCCTCGCGGGCGAGGGCACCGACAACGCGACCTACGAGAACGTGACGACGGGCCAGAGCGGTGGCCCGCTCACCGGCTCCTCCTCCACCGTCGCCACCTTCAACGGCACCACCTCCGACGTCTCGCTGCCGAAGAACACCGGCAACGACACCGACTCCGGCGCGCTCTCGCTCTGGTTCAAGACCTCCGCGGGCCCCGGCGTCCTCTACTCCTACGCCTCCCAACCCATCGGCTCCGGACAGGCCGCGGGCTTCTACACCCCCTCGATCTACGTCGGCACCGACGGCAAGCTGAACGCCGAGTTCTGGTACAGCGGCGGCATCAACCCGATCGTCACGACCGCGTCGGTCGCCGACGGCAAGTGGCATCACGTGGTGCTGTCGGCCGCGGGCAACTCGCAGACGCTGTACGTCGACAACGCGAAGATCGGCTCACGCACCGGCACCGTCTCCATCCAGAGCGCGGTCGCCTTCGGCAAGAACCAGTCCTTCAACTACCTCGGCACCGGCTTCCTCGGCGGCAACTGGCCCGACGAGCCGCACCAGAACTCCAGCGACAAGACCGGCTACGCCACCTACTTCAACGGCTCGGTCGCGGACGCCGCCTGGTACGGCCGCCCGCTGGTCGCCGCCGACGTCAACGCCCTCTACCAGTACGGCACCCACGCGGCGAGCCTGCTGACCTCCATCACCAGGCCGTCCGGCAAGACGTACGCGGCCATGCAGTACGACCCGGGCACCACCACCCTCACCCAGCTCACCGACGAGAACGGCGGCGTCTGGAAGCTCGGGGCGCCCACGGTCACCGGCTCCAGCCAGACCTACCGGGGCGCGGTCCTCGGCGGAGCGCCCGCGGGCTACTTCCGTCTCGGTGAGGCGGCCGGCGCCACCGCCGCCGTCGACGAGGTGCGCGGCGGCAACGGCACGTACAACGCGGTGACGCTCGGCGCGACGGGACCGTTCAGCGACCAGAAGGCCGCGACGTTCGACGGCAGCACCTCGTCCATGGCGCTGCCCAGCGGCATCCTGCCCGGCGCGGGCGCCGAGTCGGTCAGCATGTGGTTCAAGACCTCCACGGCGAACGGCGTGCTGCTCGGCGCGTCCAAGGACCCGCTGAGCTCAGGCACCACCACCGGCAACTACACGCCCGTCCTCTACGTCGGCAGCAGCGGAAAGCTGTACGGCGAGTTCTACTTCTCCGGCGGATCCACCAAACCCATCGGCTCCGCAGCCGCGGTGACCGACGGCAAGTGGCACCACGTCGTGCTGTCGACGGCGTCCGACAGCCAGGCGCTGTACCTCGACGACACGCTGGTGGCCTCGCAGACCGGCACGGCCGCGATGAGCGTCCAGACCAACCAGTACGTCGGCGCGGGCTTCATCGGCGGCAACTGGCCCGACGAGTCGCACACCAGCACCACCAGCAACACCGGTTACGCCACCTACTTCAAGGGCTCTATCGCCGAGGTCGCCGTCTACCGCTCCCAGATGGCCGCGGCGGACGTGGCCCAGCAGTGGGAGGCCGCGAAGAACTCCACCGGTCTGCTGCCGGTCGAGACGGTCAAGGTGACCTCCCCGGCGAACGCCACGCTCACCTACACCTACGACGTCGACAACGGCAACCGGGCGCTGACCGAGACCGACGGCCTCGGCAACAAGACGAGCTTCGGCTACGACTCCGCCGGTTTCGAGCACACGGTCACCGACCCCAACGGCTCGATGAACATCACCGGTCACGACGTACGCGGCAACATCGTCTCCTCGACCGCCTGCCAGGACGAGTCCGCGAACAAGTGCTCGTCCGAGTACTACACGTACTACCCGGACGACACCACGGCCCAGCTCACCACCACCGACCCGCGCAACGACCAGTTGCTGACCGAGCGCGACGGACGCTCCGCGTCGGCGACCGACAACACCTACCTGACCACGTACGCGTACGACGCGCAGGGCAACCAGACCGGTATCACCGGCCCGGCCGTCCCCGGATTCCCCAAGGGCCGCACCACCACGACCGTCTTCAGCGACGGCACCAGCACCTACCCGTCCGCCGACGGCGGAGTGGTGCCCAAGGGCCTGCCCGTGAAGACGATCAGCCCCGGCGGCGCGGTCAACCAGGTGGCGTACTTCATGAACGGCGACGTCGCCTCGACCACCGACGCCATCGGCCTGGCGACGACGTACACCTACGACGGCCTCGGCCAGGTCCTCAGCCAGAAGGTCGTCTCGGACACCTATCCGAACGGCCTGACCACCTCGTACAAGTACGACCTGAACGGCCAGGTCACCGAGGAGCACGACCCGCAGCTCACCGACCGCGTCACCGGAGCCACCCACGCCGCCGTCTCCTCGACCGTCTACGACGAGGACGGCAACGTCACCTCGCAGACCGTCGCCGACGCGAGCGGCGGCGACACCGCGCGCACCGAGACGCAGACCTACGACGCCTACGACCACCTGCTGACCGAGTCGGACGCCAACGCCGTCGCGGGTGCGAGCAACGGCAACACGACCACGTACACCTACGACAACCAGGGCAACAAGACCAAGGAAGTCACCTCGGCGGGCAACGAGACCCGCTACACGTACGACGACAACGGCAACCTGCTCACGCAGGCCCTGATGTACACCGGTGACCCGGTCAACCCGGGGACCGCGACCCTGCTCACCGAGTCCTCGCGCGCCTACGACCCGGCCGGCCGCCTCCAGTCGGTGACCGACGCGATGGGCAACACCACCTCGTACACCTACCTGGACGACGGTCTGACCGCCTCGGTGAAGCGGACCAGCGCCGACGGCACGAAGAGCTACGTCCTGGAGTCGGACACCTACGACGCCGCCGGGAACCTGCTCACCTCGACCTCCGACAACGGTGAGACCGTCACCGACTACAAGGTCGACGCGGCCTCCCGCACCACCTCCACCACGGTCGACCCGACCGGCGTGGACCGTGTCTCCACGGTCTCGTACACCCCGGACGACCAGGTCGCGAGCGAGAACGACCACGACGCCACGGGCTATGACCGCACCACCACCAGCACGTACGACGCCATGGGCAACGTGCTCAGCGAGACGCTGTACGGGGACGCCTCCGGGCACCCGGCCGGCTGGTGGAAGCTCAACCAGGACTCCGGCACCAACATCACCGACTCCTCCGGCACCGGCAACACCGCCACCGCCGGGTCGGGCGTGACCTGGTCGGACAGCGCGGCGAAGTTCGCGGGCACCACCACCGGCACCGGCAATCTCGTCGACACCACCGGCCCGGTCCTGGACACCACCGCCTCCTACACGGTGTCCGCCTGGGTCAACCTCAGCGACACCTCCACCTACCGCACCTTCGTCGCGCAGGGCGGCACCAACCGGGCCTCCTTCTATCTGCAGTACTCGAAGGCCGACAACGCGTACCGCTTCCACGCGGCCAACGCCGACGTGGCCTCCCCGACCGCGTTCTACGACGCCACCGCCACCGCGGCACCGACGCTGAACACCTGGACGCACCTGGTCGGCGTCTTCGACTCGACGACCGGCTCCATGAAGCTGTACGTCAACGGTGCCCAGGCAGGCTCGGGCACCGACACCGCGCCCTGGACGGGCACCGGACCGCTGTCCATCGGCGGCACCGAGAAGGCGGACGGCACGACGAGCGACGTCGTCGCCGGTTCGGTCGGTGACGTGCAGGTCTACCAGCGGGCCCTGTCCGCGACCGACGTCACCTCCCTCTACGGCAAGGGCCGCACGGGCGGCACGGTCGGCTCCTCCACCGAGCAGACCACCAAGTACGCCTACGACAAGCGGGGCCTGCCGACGTCCACGACGGACGCCGAGCAGAACACCACGACGTACGCCTACGACGAGGCCGGCAACCTCGCGGTCTCCACCGCGCCCGCCGTCCAGTCCGAGCCCGACGGCACCACGGCGGCGACCGTCCACCCCGTCACCACCAGCGGCTTCAACACCTTCGGCGAGGGCGTCGAGGAGGAGGACCCGAACGGCCTGGTCACGACCACGGCGTACGACGCCAACGGCAACAAGGTCTCCGAGGCGCTCCCCTCGTACACCCCCGCGGGCGCCTCGACGCCCAACGCGGGCACCACGGTCTGGAAGTACGACAGCGAGGGCAATCAGACCGACGAGATCAGCCCGAGCGGCAAGACCACCTCGTACCTCTACGACCAGATGGGCAACCTCGCCCAGATCACGGCGCCCGACGGCACCAAGACGCACGCGGTGTACGACACCAACGGCGAACAGCTGTCGGCGACGGACGCCGCGGGCGCGCAGACCCAGGCGACGTTCGACTTCATGGGCCGCCAGCTCACCTCGACGACGATGGAGCGCTACCCGTCGACGAGGACGCTGACGACGACGAACTCGTACGCGGTCACGACCGGCAACCCGTACGGCGCCCACACCGCGTCGACGACCTCGCCGGGCGGTGTCACGAACACCTACGCCTACAACCGGGCCGGTGACATCACCTCGGTCACGGACGGCGCGGGCAACACGACCCGCTACGGCTACGACTTCGAGGGCAACACGACGAAGACGACGCTGGCGGACGGCACCCGGACGGAGACGGACTACAACGCCTCCGACGACCCGACGGCGACGCGCGAGTACGACGCGAACGGCGCCGTGCTGTCCTCGACATCGCAGCAGTACGACGGCGTGGGCAACATGGTCGCGTCCACGGACGCCAACCAGCACACCACCCGCTGGACGTACGACGCGTCGGGCGCGATCACGCAGCAGGTCGAGCCGGTGGACGCTTCGACGTCGATCACCACGACCTTCGGCTACGACGCGGCGGGCAACCGCACGCGCTTCACCGACGGCCGCGGCAACTCCTGGCGCTACACGTACACGCCGTGGGGCCAGCAGGAGAAGGTGATCGAACCGACGACCGACAAGTACACCTCGGCCGCCGACTCGACGACGACCTTCGCCTACGACGCGGACGGCCAGCTGACGACGGCCACTCTTCCGGGTGGCGTCACGACCTCGATGACGTACGACGTCAACGGCCAGCTGAAGACGATGTCCGGAGCGGGCGCCGACGCGGCGACGGCGAAGCGCAGCTTCAACTACGACGCGGACGGCCGGGTCCTGTCGGCGGACACCGACGAGGCCGGCATCGCGGGCGCGGTGGACCACCAGGCCGCCACGCACGACGCGTTCACGTACGACGACAGGGGTGACGTCCTCACGGCCTCGGGCTCGGCAGGCTCCTCCAACTTCACGTACAACGACGACGCGTCGATGCTGACGCGGACGGACGCGGCGGGCACGACGAGCTACGGCTACGACACGGCGGGCCGCCTGTCGTCCCTGAACGACGCGGCAACGGGCACCCAACTGACGTACACATACGGTCAGTTGAACGAGGTCAAGTCGGTCAAGTACGGCTCGACGGGCCAGACCCGCACGTTCGGCTACAACAGCTCGCACGAGCTGACGAGCGATGTCCTGGTGCAGGGCGCGTCGACGCTGGCGAGCTTCTCGTACGGCTACGACAACAACGGCAACCTGACGTCGAAGGCGACGACGGGAGTCTCGGGCGCGTCGTCGAACACGTACACGTACGACTGGTCGGACCGTCTGACGTCGTGGAACAACGGTTCGACGACGAAGAGTTACGCGTACGACGCCTCGGGCAACCGCATCCGTAACGGCTCGGACGTCTACACCTACGACGCCCGCGACGAGCTGACCTCGGACGGCACGCACACCTACGACTACTCCGCGCGCGGCACGATGACGCAGGAGTCGCAGACGTCGGGTTCGGTGGCGTACAAGACGGACGCTTTCGGCAGCCAGATCGCGGCCGGCACGCAGTCCTACACGCTGGACGCCCTGGGCCGGAACATCACCGACACGGACACGACGGCGCAGAGCACGCGTACGTTCGCCTACTCCGGCGCGGACAACACGATCGCGTCGGACGGCGACAACACGTACACGTACGACCCGGCGGGCGGCGTGATCGGCGTCAAGCCGTCGGGCGGCAGCGGGGTGCTGGCCCTGACGGACCTGCACAGCGACGTGGTGGGCACGTTCACGTCGGGCGCGACCTCGCTGACCGGTTCGGCGTCGTACGACCCGTTGGGCAAGGTGGTCTCGCCGACGAACACGGTAACGGGGCACCTGGGCTTCCAGTCGGGCTGGACGGAACCGGGCACGGGTGATGTGGGCACGGCGTCGCGCTGGTACAGCCCGGACACGGGCCAGTTCCTGAACAAGGACAGCGTCTCGCTCAACGCGGTGCCGAACTCGGTGGCGGCGAACCCCTTCGCCTACGTCGACGACAACCCGATGGCGGGTACGGACGAGTCGGGCAACTGCTCCTGGTACGACGTGGTGTGCGGGGCGAAGAAGGTCGCGCACAAGGTCAAGCACGCGGTGTCGCACGTGGCGCACAAGGTGTACCACGCGGTGAAGCACGCGGCGCGGAAGATCGTTCACGCGGTGAAGCACGCGGCCCGCAAGATCGTGCACCACGTGCGGGACGTGTACCACGCGACGGTGCGGGTGGTGCGGCGCGTGTACCACTACGCGGCGAGGCACGTCAGACGGATCTATCACGCGGCAGTCCATGCGGTGCATACGGCGTATCACAAGGCCTCACGTGTGGTGCATCGCGTGGTGCACGCGGTGAAGAAGGCGGCGCACAAGATCGCGAGCGGCGTGAAGAAGGCCGCGAAGGCGGTCGCCCATGTCGCACGGACCGCGTACCACGCGACGGTCAAGGCGGCGAAGGCGACGGCGACGTACGTCAAGCACCACGCGGCTGCGATCACGTCGTTCGTGGTGTCTACGGCGGTGTTCGCGGGGTGCGAGGCGTTCACGGCCGGCCTGGGCACGATCGGGTGTGCCGCTGCCGCGGGTGCGGCGGGCTCCCTGGTCGAGCAGGGCTTCAAGTGCGCCGAGAACGGTGGCGGCGACTGCAGCGCGGGTGCGTTCGGCGAGTCCGCACTCGAGGGCGCGGTCTCCGGCGCGGTCGGCGGTGCGCTGGGCAGCCTGGGCGGCAAGATCCTGGCGAAGGTGGCGCCCAAGGCGATGAAGGTCGTGGGCGGACTGTTCGGCAAGGGAGCGACCGAGGCCGGTGATTCCGCGGCGGCGGATGCGACGGACGAGGCTGCTTCGGCGGCGGAGTCGGAGGGGGCGGGGACCAATAGTCAGTCCCAGTCCAAGACCACGTGCCACAGCTTCACTGGTGCCACTCCCGTGCTCATGGCGGACGGCACCGCCAAGGCGATTGACCATGTGCGAGTGGGCGACACAATCGCCAACTCGGTGCCGGGTGTTGCGGGTACGGAGGCTCACAAGGTCACCGCCGTGATCGTGACGCGCACCGACCACGACTTCGTCGACCTCACCATCAAGAAGACGACCGAGTCGGCGGCGAAGGACACCTCCAAGGTCGGGGCGAAGTCCTTCGCTCGGAAGGTGGCCCGCAAGGCGGCATTTGGCCTGGCGGCGTCAGCGGCGGTACTGGGTGCGCTGGCGGCGAGCCACGGGCACGCTCAGGAGCCGACGACGGCTCCGGTGGCGGCGGTCAGCAGCACGGTGTCCGCGCAGGACACCAAGGCCGCTGGGGTGGCTGGGGCGGCGCAGGCGGGTGAGGACACCAAGGGTGCGCACCTCACGACGACGTTCCACCACCCGTTCTACGACGAGACCCAGTCTGCATTCGTCGAGGCCAAGGATCTGAAGGCCGGCGACGTCCTCCAGACCCCGACCGGCACGGCCGAGGTCGCCGGCGTTCGCCTGTACCACGCGCACACCACGACGTACGACCTCACCATCGGCACCCTTCACACGTACTATGTGGAAGCCGGAACCACGCCCGTCCTCGTCCACAACTGCACTATTGATCGTGGCGACATGGCGCGGATGTACATCAAGACGGCGAAGACGTTTCAACGGGTCAAGAACAAGCAATCCACGCTCGGGCTCGCCAAGGTGTGGAATAACGACACGAAGCAAATCGAGGACTGGGCGGCGCTGACGTCGCCAGAACCGATGGCGTCGGACGTGGCGGACGAACTCTCCGGCCATACCGTTGTTCCGACAACCGGACATGCCGAGCAGAGTCTGTACAGCCACCTTGATAGACTGAACGCCGAGGGTGGCAATTACGAGATGATGGGGATCACTTCCAGCGGAAGGTTCTGCACTACGGCCAATTGCTATGGAGGGCTTCTTGGGAGGGGTCTCAAGATGCTTCATGGAATCGGCGAGACCTACGCTGAAGACGGCTACTCCGCGTTTCGAGCGGCGGTCAACCCGTCGCGCTACTCCGGACCGCTGTGACGGCTGATGGAATGCGAGAACCTACTGTGACCAGCGGCGCCTTGTGCCTGATTCGTCTTTTTCCACTGCTGGAGGTGCTCGAATCGACGGTGCGGCAGCCGGTCGACGAGGTCATTCGCGGCTGCTTGGGCTCCGGCGAGATCGCGGACAGTGTCCTGATCGGTCTCGATGAATTCTGTGAGGCGGTCGGTCCATTGCAGGATTTCGACCATCCGGCTTTCTTCGAACAGAGCGTCGCCAGCATGGCCTTGATCGTGGCTGGAGCCGGAGGGGTGCAATCGTTTTCGGCGGATGCGAGGATCTCGGAACAGGCGGTCGGGGTGTGGAGCACGCTGACCCGGCTGGTGAATCAGCAGACGCAGGCGCCAGCGTCTCCGGGCGTCGCCGACTTCGCGGAGCTTGAGCGCAGTGCTCAGCGGGAGGATGAGCGTGCTCTGGTTTCGAGGGAACGCGATCCGATGGCGGTCATTCGGCGCGCTGATCAGCTGGCTTCGGCCGGCACCGCGATGACGGCTGAGCTGTCGAAGGTGTCGGCAGTGCTTGGATGGCGTCCTTCCGGGCCTTGCGGTCCACAATGCGCCTGGCCCGCTTGTGGGTCATCGGCGTCGAACTGCGTGCGCCGTCGCGCGTTTCGACCCCAGCAGACGCTGGCCGCTCAACTCCGGCGGAAGCAGGGTGCGGAGTCCAGGCCGTGGTACTTGATCTCCATCAATCTTCTGGCGGCCGATGACGAACCGTTCGAGTTCGTCACAGAGATCGGGACAGACGGCTATGAGCTGCGCAAGGTGGCTCAGTACATGGATGGCCGACTTGTCTGTGTCGATCGGGACCACCAGCTGCGGGGCGGGGTGAAGCTCGGCTCGGAGCGCGTTCCGTCGTGGACGGAGCTTGAGGCCGATGACGACCTGCATGTCGAAGAGACGTCTGCGGAATTCTTCGAGCGACGCTGGAAGGAAGGGCTCACCGGCTTCATCGGGCACTGATCGCGCCTTCCCGGCGCTGCCTCCGGCACGTTCGAGTGGGTAACGAGGGGAAGGGCCAGTAGGAGGCGGTCGGCCGTGTCAGGCGCTGATCGAACAGGATCAGCGGGATGCAGCCTCTGAGCGCCCGTCCTGAGGTCGACACCTGGTACGAGGCACGGCGTCTCTCCGACCCGCTGGCCGATGCCGGTCGACTGGACGAGGCCATCGCGGTCCTCCAGCCGACCTACGGCGCCGGGAGGAGCCAGACAGCTGGCAGAGCTTCATCCGCCAAGGACGCGCCAAGGAGGCCGTCATCCTCCTGCACGAACGTACGTCCAGCCTTCCGGCTGACGACCCTTCGGCTTCGGCAAGCTGATACGCGGCGACATGCAGGCCGATCAGTCGTTGGGGTCAGCGAGACGCGGTGCTCGATCTCGTTGGGTTTCAGGGCGGGCACGGTGTGGCCGAACTCCTTCGCGTCGGAGTCAATTCCTCGACCGGCTACGGTGGGCTTGTCTGGTACGTCAGTCCGAAACGCGCAGGGGAGTCAGGGGACGAGAAGTCCCAATCCTGCTGGGTGTCCGACAATCCCGCCCCGCCTGACTTTGATCCACGAGTTCTCTCGGATCCGGGATGTCCATTGTGGTACGACCCCCGCAGCACACTTCCCGTTGCCCGAGTACGTGCGGCCTTGCGGGAGTTCTGTCGTATGGGCACCGGTGACCGTCCCGAGTGCGTCCAGTGGGTCCGTGGTGAGATCAACGGAGAACGCCTGGACGCGCATTCGTAGGTGGGAACGTCAGCGGGCGGCAAGGCCTCGGACTTCTCAACCGATGGTGCGCGCCGCCGACTCGTACTGGGCGGCCTGCTTCGGTGTGAGGTAGTGGGAGACGCGTACGAGTACCGAGCCGTGGACGTAGTCGTACTCGGCCAGGGCCGGGAGGGACTTGGTCACGCCCCGGATGTACGCCGCGCGCGCCTTGGCGTCCACCGGGTTGGCGAACGCCTCGACGGCGCCGCCGCGTTCGACGTCGCCGGGGTCCGCGCCGGTGACCTGGACGGCGGGTACCCAGCTGTCCGAGAACGTGACTTTCGAGGTGTATTCGTTGGGGCGGCCGAGCAGGTGGTTCGGGTCGTTCTCCGCGGTCACGGTGCCGGTGAGGTGCGCCGTGGGCACCCTCGTGGACATTTTCTGGAACGCGGCGCGGGCCGTGAGTGGTTTGCCCGCGAGCGTGCCGGGTCTGGCGGGTTCGTGGGCGTCGGTCGTGGAGTTCGTGGGGGAGTTGCCGCCGCTGCACGCGGTCAGGGAGAGCAGGAGGGCGACGACGGACGTGGTTGTGAAGGTTCGGTGCATGCCGGAGATGCTGACGTTCACGGAGGCGTGGTGTGTCCGTGTAGCGGAGCTGTGACGCGGTGTTCCCTTGCGGCGTGCCGTGTTCGAGCGTTTCTGTGACGCCGGCTACAGAGCCGCTTCCAAGGTCGCCGACCGGGACGCGAAGCCGTTGCGCTCGTAGAAACGAACGGCCTCGGCGTTGCCCCACCGCCTCGCCGCCGCGGTCGGCGACAAGGAGCAGTCGGTTCGGGTCCGTCATGCCGGACCCGAAACGCTGCGGTCCGTGCTCGCGAGGCCGGTGGATGTTGATGCTCAGATCCCGGGTACCGGAGTCCTCGGCGAACAGCGCGCTGCTGCACGCGGGGCTCGACCGGTTCCCGCGGCGACAATGCATCTATGCGTATCCGAGCAGTCCACATCGACGAACTGCCCCTCCTTCAGGACATCGAGCGCGCCGCCGGACGGTGTTTCGCCGACATCGGCATGCCGGAGATCGCCGACGACGAGCCCCTCCCGCTCACCGACCTCGCCCACTATCAGCGGGCCGACCTCGCCTGGGCCGCGGTCGACGAGGCCGACAGGCCGGTGGCGTACCTCATCGCGGAACACGTCGACGGCAACCTGCACATCGAGCAGGTGTCGGTGCACCCGGACAGCGCGCGGCGCGGCATCGGGCGTTCACTGCTGGACCATGTCGGCCACCGGGCCGGGGCTGAGGGGATACCCGCTCTGACCCTCACCACCTTCGCCGACGTCCCCTGGAACGCGCCCTACTACGTGCGCTGCGGCTTCCAGTTCCTGGATGACAGCGCGCTTGGTCCCGGGCTCCAGGACATCCGCCGACGCGAGGCCGGCCACGGTCTGGAGCGGTGGCCGCGGGTCTGCATGCGCCGGCGTCTGTGACCTCCGGGTTCGTTACGCCTCTGCGGCGAACAGCTCTTCCGCGTTGGTGGCCGTGAGTGCGCGGTCGAACCACGTGCCCAGCAGCTCCAGGTCGGTGCAACTGGTGATGCGCTCGCGCGCGGTCTCGGGGACGGCGATGTCGCGAAGGGTGAGGATGCGGAGGATGTCCTCGGCTCGGCCTTCTGTGCGGCCTTCTGTGCGGCCCTCGATTCGGGTTTCCTCGATGAGGGTGCCGCCGCCGGGGAAGCGGCTGGGGCGCAGGGTCATCAGGTGCCTCCAGAATGCGCGGCTCTGGGTGTCGCCCAGGCCGACCTCGGTGTATTCCGCCCAGTCCTGCGCGGTCCCGCCTCCGATGGTGGCGAGCGCCGTCGCCAGCGCCTCCAGTATCGCAGGGAGTGCGGGGTCGTTGGCGTGGGCGAGCGCGGAGAAGACGGCTAGAGCCAGGTCTTCGGCCGCCTCGTCCGGGTCGATGATCGTGGGGAGGTTTTCGGGGCCCAGGACCAGTGGGAAGACCGCGATGCTGGTGTGGGCGGGCAGGCCGATGCGGATGGGCTGCGCGGCCCAGGACGCGGTGGGCTTGTCCTGGCAGACGACGAGCAGGAGGGGCGGCAGCTTGTATTCGGCGTAGAGATACGCCAGGTAGTACGTCCAGCTGTTGAGCTTGTCCGGGTCCGGTTTGCCTTGCGCCTCCACGGTGAGCAGGTAGCTTCCGCTGTCCGCCGTGTCGACGCGCATCAGGGTGTCCACACGGCGCGCCATGGGTTTGATCTCGGTGAGATCGGTGTCCAGGAGCTGAATCGTGGTGGGTTCGGGTAAGACGATGCCTGCTTTCGGGAGGGCCCGGGCGAACAGCCCCGGGTCCTCCCTGAAGATCTGGTGCATCGCCTCATGCGCTGAGCTGACCATGTGACGGAATGTAGTGACGTGGAGGCGTTCCGTCGGATGGCTTGGGACCGGTTCAGCCGTTCGAGTGACTATGCCTCAGGTCTATGTCAGGAGGTCGGTGGCGGAGAGGCGCGTCAGCGCGTCACCGGCAGAGCCGCTGCGAACCGGTGCCCGTCGGCGCGGGTCTGGACCGGGAAGTCGACCTTGAGGGCGCCCTGCTGGCCCTCGACGGTCAGGTGGGTGACCACCTTGAGGCCGAGGAAGGTCTTCTTGGGCGCGCTCGCGGTGACGTACGGGCGCGGGAGGTTCATCAGCAACTTGCCCGGCTTGCCGCCCCGGTTGCCGTCGAAGAACAGGATCCGCTGGTTCGTCAGGACGAGGTACATCGGGCGCGGGGTGACCGTCGCCATCACCGTTCCCGCGCTGAGTACACCGACCACCGCCGCGGTGAGGGCCTGCTTGCGCACCGAGACCGTCCCGATGCCGGCCAGGCTCGTGAGTTCGACCTGCTCGCCCTGGAGCAGCAAGGGGGTCGAGATCTCCAGCAGTTGTCTGGCGCGACGGGCGTTGAGTGCCACGGGTGGGGCTCCTGGTGACGGTGGGGTGAGAGTGGCAGTGACGGGGAGGTGACAGTGACGGGAGGGTAGTGGCCGGGAGGCGGCGGTGGCTGGGAGGTGGTGGTGACAGCGGTCGCATGGATTGTTCCAAGCCAGGGGCAAGGCGAGAGGTCACCTCACACAAGGCGAACTCAAGTTCGAGTCATGGCTCGGTCAAGATCAGTCATCGAAGGGTCAAGGTGACGCCCGTATGGCCTGTTTGGGCATTCTGTTCCCACAGCCTCCCCACACCTGACCGAAAACCGTCTCCAATCCGCCACTTACCATCCGCTCCATGCCGACCGATGCGTCCCTCCCACCCCCCGACTTCGAACTCGCCTCCGCCTTCCCCGAGGTCGGCTGGTTGCGGCAGGCCACCGCCGCGCGGGACTGGGCGGGGATCAGGCGGTACGCCGACGGGCTGCCTCAGGGCACCGACCGGGCGTTCCTCGTCCGGGTCGTCGCCGAGGTACCCGGCGTCGAGCACTTCCTGCGGGAACTCGTCGCCGCCGCCCCCGACGACGTACTGGCCCTCACGACGCTCGGGACCCGCGAGATCGAGATCGGCTGGGAGATCCGGAGCAGCGCGCGCGCCGAGCACGTCAGCCGGGAGCAGTTCCGGCAGCTGCACGAGCACCTGCGGCAGGCCGAGCAGCTGCTCATCCGGGCCACCGCCCTCGACCCGTCCCACGACGCGGCCTGGGCCGCGCGCCTGACCACGGCCATGGGACTGCAGCTCGGGCAGAACGAGGCGCGGCGGAGGTACGACCGACTGGCCGCGTACCACCCGCACCACTTGACCGGGCAGGCCAGGCTGCTCCAGCAGCTGTGCCCCAAGTGGAGCGGGAGCTGGGAGGCGGCACACGGATTCGCCCGCGAGTGCCTGCTCAACTCGCCCGAAGGGTCGCTCAGCGGTGGTCTGGTGGCGGAGGCGCACCTGGAGCGCTGGCTCGATCTGCCCTCCGCGGGGAGCGAGCGCACCGACTACCTGCGCCAGGCCCACGTCCACGCCGAACTCGTCGAGGCCGCCGAACGGTCCGTCCTGCACCCGTACTACCGACCCGCGTACGGGTGGGTCACCATCCAGGGCGTCTTCGCCGCCCTCTTCTCGCTGATCGGCGACACCGCACGCGCCGCCGCGCACTTCCGCGCCCTGGGCAACCTGGCCTCCGAGTACCCGTGGAGTTACCTCGGCAAGCCCGCGGACGCGTACGTCAAACACCGTTCCGCCGCCCTCGGAAGAGGCTGAGCGGATGCCGAACAGGACAGGCAGAGACAGACGATGAGCCAGGGCATCCATCACACCGAGGTCGACGGCATACCCACCCTCTTCGCGTACGCCACCGGGCTCATGCGCGCCGGACTGGTCTTCCGTGTCGGCGTCGCCGACGAGACGCTCGCCGGGGCCGGGATCACCCACCTGGTCGAGCACCTGGCCCTGCACCGCCAGGGCCTGGCCGACTACCACTTCAACGGTGCGACCAAGGCCGCGTTCACCCACTTCCATGTGGAGGGCGCCGAGCACGAGATCGTCGCCTACCTCGACGGTGTGTGCACCTCCCTCCTCGATCTGCCCATGGAGCGGCTGGAGACCGAGAAGGAGATCCTGCGCACCGAGGAGGCGCGCCGGGAGCCCGGACAACTGCCGCTGTGGCGGTACGGGGCCCAGGGGTACGGGCTGGTCAGCTACCCGGAGTGGGGCGTACGCGGGTTGCGGCCGGACGACGTACGGGAATGGGCCGGGACCTGGTTCACCCGGGACAACGCCGTGCTGTGGATCGCGGGGGAGCGGCTGCCGGCCGGGCTCTCGCTCAAGCTGCCCGGCGGTCAGCGGCGCCCGATGCCCGCCGTCACCTCCGCCCTCCCCACCGCCCCCGCCTACTTCTCCGACGGCAAGGGCGGCGTCCTGCTCGACGCCGTCGTCACCGACACCACCGCCGCCCGGCTCTACGCCGGTGTCCTGGAACGCGAGCTCTCCCGCTCCCTGCGTCAGGAGGGCGGCTACTCCTACACGGCGGCCGGCGACTACACCTCCCGCCGGGACGGTTTCGCGACCGTCACCGCCTTCGCGGACGCCCTGCCCGCCAAGCAGGACGCGGTCCTCGGCGGGTTCGTCGACGTGCTCGCGGGGCTTCAGGTCGGCCGGATCGCGCAGGCCGACCTGGAGGCCGTGCGCGGGCGCAGCGACGCCAGATTGACCGCGCCCGACGCGGCCGTACGGCGGCTGCCGGGCGCGGCGGAGGAACTGCTCGCCCACCGTCCGCCGCGCGGGCTCGACGAACTGCGCGCCGAGCTGTGGGCGACGACGCCGCAGCATGTGCACGCGGTGGCCCTGGAGGCCGCCGGGACGGCGTTGCTGCAGGCTCCCTCGGGGCACAGGGCCGACTGGGCCGGGTACACGGCGGCCCCGACCACTTCGTCGTACACCGTCCAGGGCACGCGCTTCGAGGCCGTGCGCAAGGACGGTACGGCCCTGGTCGTCGGGGGCGAGGGGGTCAGTCTGACGGCGGGGAAAGAACAGGCCACCGTGGCCTTCCGCGCGTGCGCCGCCCTGCTCAGCTGGGCCGACGGCGGGCGCCGGCTCATCGGCACCGACGGGTTGTCCGTGGAGGTGGAGCCGGGGGAGTACGGGATCGACGCGCACACCATGGCGACCATCGACGCGGCGGTGCATCCGCGCGTGGTGGTGCACCTGCCGCCCCGGCAAAGGCAACAGCAGCAGCGGCAGCCGGGGGGTGCCGCTTCGGCGGGGCAGGCCGGAGGATCCGGTGCGGCTCGGCAGGTTCAGCAGAAGGCGTCGGCGCGGCGTACCGGCGGGCAGACGGCCATGCTCGTCATCTTCGGGCTCCTCGCGGGGCTCTGGTCCCTCCTGGCCCTCTCGTACACCGTCTTCGGCGCCTCGGATCCGGAGACCAGCACCGGGGAATGGGCCGGCCTCACCGTCTTCCTCTGGGCCGTCGGGGCGCTGCTGGCCTGGCCGGCCGTCAGGGTGCTGCGCGGCACCCGGCGGGGGTGAACCGCCGGGTGGCTTGAGCGTGGACGAGGGTGTCCGGGTGACCTCAGCGCAGATACGGGTTGCCCGGTGCCGGGCCCGGCACGGGTCCGGGGATCCGACCCGCTTTCGCCGTGGGGTACTTCGGCGTGCGTTTGTCGAACAGCGCGAACAGCAGCAGCCAGACCGCCATCGCCAGGGTGACGACGGCGACCGCGCCGAGGACGGGATCACCCGCGTCCGACTGAACGGTCGCCCACGGCAGCGTCACCAGCTCGTACAGCAGGAACGCGGCGAAGGCGCCCCAGTCCGAGCGCCTGCCGCGGCGGATCGCGACATACAGGAACGGCGCCCACACCAGCAGACCCAGCGACGCGACCACCAGAACCGACCACGAGATCCGCTGGGCCCAGCCGGCTTCCAGGCGCTTGTCCACGCTCATGCCCATGTCCATGCCATCACACCCCCCGAGCACCCACGAGCGCCCTACGAGCCCCCCGAGAGGTTTCTCGGGTCCCGAGAAACCTCTCAGGGGGCGTCATGCTCCCATCCAGCGGGTCACACGCGCTGGTGTTCGCCCTTCAGGGACGTCACGATCTGCGTCGCCAGCTTCTTGGCCGTGGCGGCGCCGTTGTCGTGCCCGTCCGTGGACATGACGCTGACGACGTCGGTGCCCGCGCGCACGGCGATCAGGGTCGTGCCGTTCTGCCAGGCGCTGTTGGTCAGGGTGATGGTGTACGCGGCGTCGCCCAGGCCGGGCGTGGTGGCGCCGGTGACCTTCACTTTGGTGTGCGTGTCGGAGTCGGTGAAGGTCGCGCACGTGGTGGCGGTCTTCTCCAGGTTCGTCAGCACGGTCTTCGAGGTCGTGCCGCGGTAGGTGTCGACCTCCTGGGCGATGTCCTCGGAAGTGTTCTTGCTGACGTAGTCGTTCTGGGCGAAGGACACCCCCGAGTCGCCGGTGATGGATATCCAGCTGGTGCCGCCCAGCAGGGAGCAGTGCGGCTTCGGCGCGGGGGAGGAGCTCGGCGGAGTGTACGTGGTGCCGGAGTCCCGCGCGCCGCTCGGGTCGACCGCGAAACCGGCGGCGAAGAAGGACGCGGGTGCCAGCGTCTTCTTGAGCTGCGCGCCCGTCAGCAGACCGGCGTTGGGGTCCTTGGCCTGCTTCGTCTTGGCGGATGAGGGCTGGACGGTGGTTCCGGAGGAGCAGGCCGTCAGGGCCAGCGGGAGCACGGCTGCGGCGAGCAGCGCCTTGGCCGCGCGGGAGGGGTGACGCATCGGGATGTCTGAGTCCTTCTTTGAGAAGTGGTGCTGTTGAGCCGAGCGGACTCTATGGGTGCACAGGCCGTGCACAGGCATCGGGGTGCCAAGGATCGCTAAAAGAGGGGGTCGATCGGTCCGGGGTTCCATGAGCTCCCCATGTTTTGCCGTGGCTTGAGGGATTCTTGTGGCGATTGAGGTACAGGGTTTCCCGATCAAGGGGGTGGCGTCGGTTACGGTGCGATCCGCTCCGCGTGCCGGGGGCCGGTCACCCTCTCTCGTCGGTGAGCCGGAATGGGCGCCGGCGGGGCTCAACTGTCTTGAAGTGTCTTGTTTCGATCTATATGTCCGCACGTTCCGGGCGTCCCGCGCGCCGTGACGTGCACGCGTCATGAATGGGGTGGGGATGTCCAGCCATCGGATGTCTAAGAAGGGCCGCTACATCGCTTGGGCGACGGCAGGCGCGGCCGTTGTCGCCGGAGCCGGGATCGCGGCGCAGACGTCGATGGCGGCGACCACCTGGCCCGCCCAACGGACGTTCACGGGCCGCGCCTTCGACACCTGCGCCGCACCCTCGCTGACGGCGATGAAGGCCTGGCACACCGGCTTCTACGGAGCGGCCGCCGTCTACGTCGGCGGCAAGAACCGCGGCTGCAGCCAGCCCAACCTCACCGCGTCCTGGGTGAAGTCGGTCAGCACGCTGGGCTGGAAGCTCATCCCGCTGTACGTCGGCGCCCAGCCGTCCTGCCAGACCGGCTCCAACCCGGAGAAGCTCACCGCCACCAACGCCGCCTCGCTCGGCGCCACCGACGCCGCGGACGCGGTGACCAAGGCGTCCGCGCTGGGCATGAAGGCGGGCAGCCCGATCTACCTGGACATGGAGTCGTACGACATCACGAACGCGGCGTGCAACAAGGCCACGCTGACGTACGTACGCGCCTTCGACAAGGCGCTGCACGCCAAGACGTACCGCACCGGTTTCTACGGCTTCACCAGCTCCAGCGCCAAGGCCATCGCGACCGCGACCGACAAGACGGACCTGCCGGGCAACCTCTGGTACGCGCTGTGGGACAAGGTCAACACGACGACCTCGGACTGGCCGTGGGGCTCCACCCAGTTCACCAACCACAGCCGCGCCCACCAGTACATGGTCAACAGCAAGGAGACCATCGGCGGTTACACGATCACCGTGGACCGCGACGCCTGGGACGCGCCGGTCGCCATCACCGGCTGACACCCGGACGCATCCCGGGACCGCCGGATGACGCCGACCGGAGAACGACCGGAGAACAACAGGAGGAGGAGCAGGGCATGAGGGTCGAAAGGCTGCCGGCGGTCGTCGGACCGTCCGCCGTCCGTGCCGGGCTGGCGGCGCTTCCCGTCGTCAGCCTGGGGCTGTTGTGTCCTGTTCCGTCCCTCGTCATCGCCCTGCGGCGGGGCGCCCGCGCGGACTGGGCGGTCTTCGGCGGGTTCTGCGCGGTGCTGGTGGCGTGGGTCATGCAGCTCTCGCTCACACCCGAGACCACCCACGGCCTCGAGTTCGCGGACGACGTGCTCCTGATCCTGGTGTCGATGGTCGGCGCGGCGGTGCACGCCTGGACGGTCTGGCCCCGGCGCGTCGGGTACTAGCGGCGCACCGGCAGGACCGGCCGGACGAAAGCACGCAAGAGCGCAGCGCGGAAGAGCGAAGAGCGGAAGTACGGGAACCACGTGGTCAAGCGGGTCAGGCAGGTGCCGCAGGCGCAGCGCGCGAAGGCGGCGCGCGACGCCACGCAGGAGTCGAGGCTCGCCGCGGGTGTGCGGGCGGTACTCCAGTGGCCGCGTGTGCTGGGCGGCCGGGGGGTCGCGATGGTGGCGGGTGCGGTGATCGTCGCGGTCGCGGTCGCGGTCACCGGATACTTCCTCTCCCGCACCGGCACGAAGCGTCAGCTGCCCGACACCCGGGCCCGCCACTACAAGGACGTCGACGCCTGCCTGCTGACCGGCAAGGACGGGATCACGGCCGGGACCACCGCGGCCGAGGTCTGGCAGGGCATGCAGGACGCGTCCCTCAAGACGCACGCACGCGTGAGCTATGTCCCGGTGACCGGTGAGCAGTCCGCGGCCAACGCGCGGCCCTACCTCAACGGCCTGCTCCAGCGGTCCTGCGACGTGGTCGTCGCGACCGGAAAACCCGAGGTCACGGCGGCCACGCAGACCGCCCCGCAGCACCAGAAGGTCGACTTCGTACTGGTGGGGGACGCCGGAGCCGACTCCACGGGCGCCAAGAACATCACCGTGACACGCGTCGGCGACGGACTGCGCGCCGAGGTCGCCGGGGTCGTCGAGCGCGAGGTCGAGGCGCGCGGTTAGCCGGGGCCGCTACGACAGGATGCGATCGGCCGTACGACCCGACATGACCGGTGGTGTGACCGGACTTGATCGGTCGCACGAGTGGATGTGAACGGTCGTACGAGCGGACGGTGACCGTCCCGCTCGTCACGGCGGCCGCGCCGGTATCTGAAGTCTCCGCGAATCGTTGGTCGAATGGCTGGCCGAGAGCCGGGCCACTGCCTACCATCGATCACCGCAAGACTTTGTGCACCGTCGCACAATCTCCTCGGGAGGTTTCCTTGCACCGCCGCCGTCGCACCGCGTTCGTCCTTTCCGCCGCGATCGTCGTCGCGGCCCCCCTTCTCACGGCGTGCGGTGACGAGGCGCACCCAGGCGCCGCGGCCGTCGTCGGTGGCCGGCGGATCACGGTCGCGCAGTTGGAGAGCCGGGTGAACGAGGTGCGCTCGGCACAGCGGGCCGCCGTCAAGGACGAGGCCCAGTACGAGCAGGCCATCGCCAAGACCGGCAGCCTCACCCGCGACACCCTGCACACCATGGTCCTCGACCAGGTCCTCGACCGGGCCGCCGAGGACGCGGGCGTGAGCGTCACCCGCGCGGACACCCAGCAGATGCGGGCGACGCTGGAGGGCCAGGCGGGCGGTGCGAAGGCGCTGGAGACGGCCTGGCTGCAGCAGTACGGGGTGGCGCCCCAGCGCCTCGACGACAACCTCCGTACCGAGATCGAGGCCCAGAAACTCGCCGCCGCGCTCGGTGCCGACATGAACACCACCGAGGGCAAGGCCACGTTCTGGAAGGCCATGTCCGACGCGTCCAAGAAGCTGAACGTCGACCTGAACCCGCGCTACGGCGCCTGGGACGTCCAGAAGAGCAGCCGCGTCGATGCGAAGACGCCGTGGCTGCGGGAGGTCACGTCGACCGGGACGCAGCAGACGGCGTAGTGGGTCAGCAGGAGTGCAGTAGGAGCGCGGCAGGAGTGCAGTAGGAGTCCACCGGGCCGGTTGGTCAGCAGGCCAACGCCAGGTCCTGGCCTGGGGGTAGGGCTGTGGATAAACGGTTCGACTCCCTCCCGGCCTGTGGATAACTCCTGGGGCCGTCGGCGGCGTGGGTTACGTTCGTGGGGTGAACGCAACCAGCTCCGACGCCACCGCCCAGGTTCCCGACCCCGGCCGTATCGTCCTGCTCACCACCAGCCACCGCGTCGCCCCCGGGCTGCTGTCCTGGCCCGCCTGGCAGGTTCTGCGCGCCGCCGACCAGGTGCTGTGCGCGGACGGCGCGCATCCGCAGCTGCCGTATCTGCGTGAGGCGGGCATCAGCGTCGACGAGGCGTCCCCCGATGCCCAGGACCTGGTGGACGCCTGCGCCGAGGGCCGCACGGTGGTCGTCGTAGCCACCGGCGAGGGCGAGCCGCGCCTCACCGACGGCCTGGCCCGCCTCGCCGGCTCCGGCCGCATACAGATGCCGGACCTGGAGCTGCTCCCGGCCTCGTACGACCTGCCGGGCGCCCGCCTCCTCGACCTCGTCCAGGTCATGGACCGTATCCGCGTCGAGTGCCCGTGGTCGTCCCAGCAGACCCACAAGGGCCTCGCGAAGTACGGGATCGAGGAGGCGTACGAGCTTGTCGAGGCGATCGAGGAGGGCGACCGGGACGAGCTCAGGGAAGAGCTCGGCGACGTTCTGCTCCAGGTCGTCTTCCACGCCAGGATCGCGGAGGAGGACGCCGCGGCACCCTTCTCCATCGACGACGTGGCCGGCGGCATCGTCACCAAGCTGATCCACCGCCACCCGCACGTGTTCGGCGACGAGACGGCCACGACCCCCGAGGAGGTCAAGGAGCACTGGCTGCGCACCAAGGCCGAGGAGAAGCGGCGGACGTCCGTGACGGAGGGGATACCGCTGGGTCAGCCGGGCCTGGCCCTCGCGGCGAAGCTGGCATCGCGCGTGCGCACGGCGGGACTTGAGGTCGAACTCCCCCGAGGCGAAGGCGTCGGCTACGAACTGCTGGCCATCGCCGCCCACGCGGAGGCCGAGGGAGTGGACCCGGAAGCCGCCCTGCGCGCGGCCGCGCGGGCTTACCGGGACGCGATCCGGGCGACGGAGACGGGCTGAGGAAACGGAAGCGGGGAGGGAGGGGGAGGGGGAGGGACCCCAGAGCTACCTGCCGGGGGCGCGGCTTGTCGGGTTGTGCCAGTTGGGGTGGGGGCGGTCCAGGAGCCACTCCGCGGGGCCCAGGGGGCGGGGGCGGCTGGGGTCGGCGGGTGGGAGGAGGTCGTGGAAGATCTGTTCCGGCGGGGTGCCGAGGGCGGGGAGGGCCGCGGCGATCTCCTCGAGGAGCTGGGGCGGGCCGGCGAGATAGACGTCGTGGCGGGCCCAGCCGGCGCGGTTGCCCAGCGCGGTCAGCAGCCGCTCGGTGGCCTGGGCCTTGGGGCGGCCGGGGGCAGGGGTGATGAAGGTGACGCCGAGGCGGGGTAACCGGGACTGGAGTCGTTCCACGGCCGACCGGTCGTAGAGGTACGAGGTGTCGCGGGCCACGAGGAACAGCCGGGCCTCGTGCGTGGCGTCGAGTTGCTGGAGCAGCGCCTTGACCGGGGCCCATCCGGTGCCGGCCGCGATGAAGGTCAGCGGCCGTTCCACCGGCGCCCGCAGGGTCAGACCGCCGCCGGGTGCGCCGAGCCGCAGGACATCACCCTCTCGGGTCTGCCGGACCAGGGCGGTGGACAGCACCCCGTCCTCGACGCGGCTGACGTGCAGGTCGACGGTGTGGTCGGCGCGAGGGGCGTTGCCGAGCGAGTACGGACGCCAGATGCCCGGCAGGTGCGGGACGCCGACGCTGACGTACTGGCCGGGGGAGTAGCGCAGCCGGTCGTGCGGGCGGAGGGTCAGTACGACGAGGTCGTCGCCGTGCCGGGTCCGGGACACGACCTCGGCGTCCCACCAGGGCGGTTCACCCTCGTGCTGTGCCTCCCACGCGCCCTGGAGCATGACGTTCGTGATCGCCCCGTATGCCTCGGCCCAGGCCTTCTCGGCCTCCGCGTTCCACGCCGACCCCGCGACGGCGGCGAACGCGGCGATCAGGCTCGCCCCCACGGCGGCGTAGTGCTCCGGCTCGGCCAGGTACTTCCGGTGGTCCCGTCCCAGCTCCCGCAGATATCCCGGCAGCGTCGGATCCTCCAGCCGCTCCATCACATAGGTGAGTGCCGCGAACAACCGGTCCCGCTGTCGCTCCATGTCCTCCGGGAAGTCCAGGGGGAAGAGCCCGCGGACGTCCGGGTTGTGCCGGAAGAGATGCGAGTAGAAGTACTTGACCGCGAACTCGGCCCGTCTCTCGACGACCGCGAAGCTGGATCTGAGTATTTCGGGGTCCACGGCGCGAATTTAGGGAGGCGGCGAGCCGTGGAGTCAAACAGCAGCCGATTCAGGGATGGTCCGGGATGAAAGGGACGCTGCTTGTGTCACCGCTCACCCCGCTCCCCCTCCCTCCGGCATGCCGCCCCGCTCTTCCCCGCCCTTCGCCGGCCCCTCCCTCCGCCGTGCCGTCCTTCCCCTCCCTCCGGATACCGTCAGGGAGTGACCGATCAGCCGCCTCCGTTCAGCCCCGCTCCCGAACTCTTCACCTGGGAGTTCGCCAGTGATCCCTACCCCGCGTACGCCTGGCTGCGGGAGCACGCCCCCGTGCACTGGACGCGGCTGCCGAGTGGGGTGGAGGCCTGGTTGGTGACGCGGTACGCGGACGCCAAGCAGGCGCTCGCCGACGCGCGGCTCAGCAAGAATCCGGCGCACCACGACGAACCCGCCCACGCGAAAGGGAAGACGGGTATTCCAGGGGAGCGCAAGGCCGAGTTGATGACACATCTGCTGAACATCGACCCGCCGGACCACACCCGGCTGCGGCGGCTGGTCTCGAAGGCGTTCACGCCGCGACGGGTGGCCGAGTTCGCGCCGCGTGTGCAGGAGCTCACCGATCAGCTGATCGACCAGTTCGCGCAGAAGGGTTCCGCCGACCTGATCCACGAGTTCGCGTTCCCGCTTCCCATCTACGCCATTTGCGACCTGCTGGGCGTACCCCGCGAGGACCAGGACGACTTCCGTGACTGGGCGGGGATGATGATCCGGCACGGTGGCGGGCCGCGGGGCGGGGTCGCGCGGTCGGTCAAGAAGATGCGCGGGTATCTGCTCGAGCTCATTCACAAGAAGCGGGAAGGCCTTCCGGATACGCCCGCGCCCGGTGAGGACCTCATCTCCGGCCTCATCCGCGCGTCCGACCACGGCGAGCACCTCACGGAGAACGAGGCCGCCGCCATGGCCTTCATCCTGCTCTTCGCCGGGTTCGAGACGACCGTCAATCTCATCGGCAACGGCACGTACGCCCTACTCACCCACCCCGAGCAGCGCGCGCGCCTCCAGAAGTCCCTCGCCGCCCACGAACGCGAACTCCTCGAGACCGGCGTCGAGGAACTCCTGCGTTATGACGGGCCCGTGGAACTGGCCACGTGGCGGTTCGCCACCGCGGCCGTCCGCATCGGCGGTCAGGACATCGCACCCGGCGACCCCGTCCTCGTGGTCCTCGCGGCTGCGGACCGTGACCCCGCGCGGTTCGAACGGCCGGACACACTCGACCTCTCCCGCCGTGACAACCAACACCTCGGCTACGGCCACGGCATCCACTACTGTCTCGGCGCCCCGCTCGCCCGGCTGGAGGGCCAGACCGCGCTCGCCACTCTTCTCACCCGTCTCCCCGACCTTCAACTCGCGGGAGATTCAACCGATTTGCGCTGGCGCGGCGGACTCATTATGCGCGGATTGCGCACGCTTCCAGTGGAGTTCACGCCTCCGGTACTGGTCTCGAGATAGCGGGCGACCATACACCCGTGGGCGCGCAAACCTGACACGCTCTCAACTCTGTGATCTTCACGTGATCTACGCTGCATCGACTTGTGACAAGTGTTCGGGTGCGGATACGTTCACTCGTCAACGCGACTCACACGTCGCGTAGTCACCTGCTGTCACGCGAAAGGCTTCCGCATGCTCTCCGGGAACGGCCGCCATCGTCGCCCCCGTCAGGCCCCGGCCCTCATCGTCGCGGCAGGAGTGACCGGATCCGCCATCGCGATCCCGTTGCTCGGTGCCACCAGCGCGAGCGCGGCCGACGGCACCACGTGGGACCGGGTCGCCGAGTGCGAGAGTGCCGGCCAGTGGAGTGCCGACAGCGGCAACGGGTACTACGGCGGGCTCCAGATCAGCCAGGCGGACTGGGAGAAGTACGGCGGTCTCACTTACGCGTCGAGCGCCGACGAGGCCAGCCGCTCGCAGCAGATAGCCATCGCCGAGAAGCTCCTCGACGACCAGGGCCTCACCCCCTGGCCGACCTGTGGACCGCTCTCCGGGCTGAGCAGGAACTCGGGCGACATCCTGGTCGACACGGGAGTGGCGAACGATTCGTCCAACGGATCGAATTCATCCGGTTCGTCCAGTTCGTCCGCGACTTCGACCCCGTCCGCCTCGTCCGGCTCGACGTCCGATTCGTCTTCGTCTGATTCGTCTTCGTCCGGTTCGTCCTCGAAGGCGACCGGGAACGCGACCAAGAACACGACGAAGGCCGACACCGGCGGCGGCGATCAGGGAGCGGACAACTCCGACACGGAATCGACGAAGGGCGACAGCTCGGGCAACTCCGGCCAGGGTGACGACTCTTCCGGTGCGTCCGAGAACGCGACGGCCGGCGCCGGGCGCCACCGCGGCGACAACGCGGACGAGAACGCCACCGACAGCGCCGCGGACGGCCGTACCGACGACTCCTCCGGGCGGCATGCCTCGCGCGGCGCCGGTGCCTCCCGTGATGTCGTCGACGGCTCCTATGTGGTGCGCGCCGGAGACAATCTCTGGACCATCGCGGACGCCCTCGACCTCGAAGGCGGATGGGCCGAGCTGTACGACGCGAACAAGAAGACGGTCGGCGTCGACCCGAACCTCATCCTCCCCGGTCAGAGCCTTGCAGTTGGTGCTGAATCGGGCGAAAAGTAGGGGCAGTTCGCGTCATGGTTCGCCGTGTAATGTCCGGTTTGGCGCGAGTGAGAGATGGATCTCAAAGGCCCTGATCGTCTTTGGAATTCAGCCGATCGACTGCTTACGGTCATGACCGCTCGCCACAGCGGGCCCCGACGGTCGCCAACGCCGAATCCTGCCAACGGCCGTACGGGAACAGTCGACGCGTCAGCGCCGTAGGCAGGAGCGGGGGACCCAAGGTAAGTGCCGCACCCGGTAGTTGACCGGGAGTGGCTTGGGGTGAAGCCGAGCGCTCAGAGCGCACGGCCGGGCACTCACCCGCCCGAACCCGACAGCTCACCTCGCAGGCGTCGGTGAGGGGATCTCTCCATGCTGTTTTCCAGCAAGGGCAAGCACCGCCGTCCGACCGTTTTCAACCGGACGACCCGTGTCGCCACGCTCGCCGGTGTCACCGGTGTCGCCATTGCCGCTCCGCTGATGGCGGCCGGCAGCGCCTCCGCCGCCACCGCCTCCGAGTGGGACGCCGTCGCCCAGTGCGAGTCCGGCGGGAACTGGTCCATCAACACCGGCAACGGCTACTACGGCGGTCTGCAGTTCTCGGCCTCCACCTGGGCCGCGTACGGCGGCACCGCGTACGCCGCGACCGCCAACCAGGCCTCCAAGTCGCAGCAGATCACCATCGGCGAGAAGGTCCTCGCCGCGCAGGGCAAGGGCGCCTGGCCGACCTGTGGCACGGGCCTGTCGGGCGCCGCGTACACCGGCGGCGCGAGCGCCCCGTCGACCTCGTCCTCCTCGAACAGCTCCTCGTCGAACAGCTCGCCGAGCACCAGTACCGCCACCCGCTCGACGGACACCGCGGCCTCCCGTTCGGCGTCCCGCCCGGCCGCCGAGAAGACCGTCTCCACCCCGACCGGCAAGAAGGTCAAGAAGGGTGACGGCGAGTACAAGGTCGTCAAGGGTGACAGCCTCAGCTCGATCGCCGAGAAGAAGAAGGTCAAGGGCGGCTGGCAGCAGCTGTTCAAGCTGAACAAGGACATCGTCGACGACGCCGACTTCATCTACCCGGGTCAGCAGCTTCACCTCAGCTGATGATCGGCAGCTTCACCTCAGCCGAATGACAGGTCCCTCATAAAAGGGGTCTCCACACTGGAGGCCCCGATGAGGGTCACCCCCGTCCCCACGGGCCCCCCGCTCCGGTGCGTGTTCCCCCGTACGCACCGGAGCGGGGTTTTTCGTATCAGGCGTTTCGTGCCGAGCGTTTCGTGCCGAGCGTTTCGTGCCGAGCGTTTCGTACCCGGATTTCGGTACCCGTTTTTGTTCCGTTCTGGAACAATGTGTACGTTCAGTTCTGCCCAAGGGGTGGGCGACCGGCTGGCCGATCCCCCCGGGGCGGTTAGGCTCATGTCGCGAAGCCATCACAGGCTCCGCGTACCCGCGTCACATCCCAGAAGGAGATGCTCGTGCCGTCCATCGACGTCGTCGTAGCCCGGGAAATCCTGGACTCCCGAGGCAACCCCACGGTCGAGGTCGAGGTCGGCCTCGACGACGGCAGCACGGGTCGTGCCGCCGTTCCGTCCGGCGCGTCCACCGGCGCCTTCGAGGCCATCGAGCTGCGTGACGGTGACCCCAACCGTTACGGCGGCAAGGGTGTCGAGAAGGCCGTCCTCGCCGTCATCGAGCAGATCGGCCCGGAGCTCGTCGGTTACGACGCCACCGAGCAGCGCCTGATCGACCAGGCGATGTTCGACCTGGACGCCACCGACAACAAGGGCTCGCTCGGCGCCAACGCCATCCTCGGCGTCTCGCTCGCCGTCGCGCACGCCGCCTCCGAGGCGTCCGACCTCCCCCTCTTCCGCTACCTGGGCGGCCCGAACGCGCACCTGCTGCCCGTTCCGATGATGAACATCCTGAACGGCGGCTCGCACGCCGACTCCAACGTGGACATCCAGGAGTTCATGATCGCCCCGATCGGCGCGGAGTCCTTCTCCGAGGCCCTGCGCTGGGGCGCCGAGGTCTACCACACCCTCAAGAAGGTGCTGAAGACCAAGGGCCTGTCCACCGGCCTGGGCGACGAGGGCGGCTTCGCCCCGAACCTGGAGTCGAACCGCGCCGCGCTCGACCTCATCCTCGAGGCCATCAAGCAGGCCGGTTACATCCCGGGTGAGCAGATCGCGCTCGCGCTCGACGTCGCCGCGTCCGAGTTCTACAAGGACGGCAAGTACGAGTTCGAGGGCAAGTCCCGCTCGGCCGCCGAGATGACCGAGTACTACGAGGAGCTCGTCTCCGCGTACCCGCTGGTCTCCATCGAGGACCCGCTGTACGAGGACGACTGGGCCGGCTGGAACGTCATCACCGAGAAGCTGGGCGACAAGGTCCAGATCGTCGGCGACGACCTCTTCGTCACCAACCCGGAGCGCCTGGCCCGCGGCATCGAGGAGGGCTCCGCGAACGCCCTGCTCGTCAAGGTCAACCAGATCGGCTCGCTGACCGAGACCCTGGACGCCGTCGAGATGGCCCAGCGCAACGGCTTCAAGTGCATGATGTCGCACCGCTCCGGCGAGACCGAGGACGTCACCATCGCCGACCTCGCCGTCGCGGTGAACTGCGGCCAGATCAAGACCGGTGCCCCGGCCCGCTCGGACCGTGTCGCCAAGTACAACCAGCTGCTGCGCATCGAGGAGATCCTCGACGACGCTGCGGTGTACGCGGGCCGCAGCGCCTTCCCGCGCTTCAAGGGCTGACACCCGCCGAGGGTCAAGCCTTAGCCAGTCGTACGTACGTCCCCGTACCCGGTCCCGTACCGTGTCCGGGGACGTACGCGCGTGTGAACGGGAGGCGGGACATGGCCGTGAAGGACCGGGACCGGTTCTCCACCGCGACCAGGCTGAAGCTGCTCGGCGAGCAGACGGCGGCCCGGGTCTACCGCTCGCAGACCAAGCGCCAGGCCCGCCGCTCGCGCCTGACCGGCCGCGCCGCGCTGCTGGCTCTCGTACTCTGTTCTCTGATCGTGGCCCTCGCGTACCCGATAAGGCAGTACGTGTCCCAGCGCGCCGAGATCGCCGATCTGGAGCGAAAGCAGGAACAGGCCCGCGCCCGGGTCGAACAGCTGCGCGACCTCAAGGCGCGCTGGCAGGACGACGCGTACGCGAAGCAGCAGATCCGGGAACGGCTGCACTATGTGATGCCGGGCGAGACCGGATACATCGTGATCGACCCGGACGCGGCGAAGCAGTCGCGTGCGGATCTGGGGGTGGCAGCCCGCCCCTGGTACGCCAACGTCTGGGACGGCGTCGACAAGTCGGACCACTCCGACCGGTGAGCTGATGGCCGGTGACCTGACGACCGGTGAACTGATGACCGGTGAACCGGTGAATCGAAGAAGAAAGAGACTTGAGCACAGGCATGGAAACGCCCCCGCCGCCCACCCCGCGCACCGAGCCGACCGACGCGGACGTCGAGGCCTTCAAGCAACAGCTCGGCCGGCCGCCGCGCGGGCTGCGGGCGATCGCGCACCGCTGTCCCTGCGGTCAGCCGGACGTGGTGGAGACGGCGCCCCGGCTGCCGGACGGTACGCCGTTCCCGACGACGTACTACCTCACGTGCCCGCGCGCGGCCTCCGCGATCGGCACGCTGGAGGCAGACGGCGTCATGAAGGAGATGACGGACCGGCTGGCGACCGATCCCGAGCTGGCCGCCGCGTACCGGGCCGCCCACGAGGACTACATCGCGCGGCGCGATGCCATCGAGGTGCTGGCGGGCTTTCCGAGCGCCGGGGGGATGCCGGACCGGGTGAAGTGTCTGCATGTGCTGGTGGCGCACTCGCTGGCCGCGGGGCCGGGGGTGAATCCGCTGGGCGACGAGGCGATCGCGATGTTGCCGGAGTGGTGGCGCAAGGGTGCGTGCGTGGTGACGGCGGAGTCGCCGTCCGAGGGAGAGTGAGGGGGCAGCGCCCCCTCCTCCCGGTGCGTGCTCTGTCTGCGGGTGGGTGGGGGTCGAGCGCGCAGTTCCCCGCGCCCCCCGAGGCGGGGCTTCGCCCCGGGTCCCCGGACCGGTCGCACGTCGTCGAACCGAATTCACGAGCAGGAGACAACAACCGATGACCAGGGTCGCCGCCATCGACTGCGGTACGAATTCGATCCGCCTCCTCGTCGCCGACGCGAACCCGGCGACGGGAGAACTCGTCGAACTGGACCGCCGGATGACGATCGTCCGGCTCGGCCAGGGCGTCGACCGCACCGGACGCCTCGCCCCCGAGGCCCTGGAGCGCACCTTCGCGGCCTGCCGCGAGTACGCGGCGATCATCAAGGAGCACGGCGCGGAACGACTGCGCTTCGTGGCGACCTCCGCCTCCCGCGACGCGGAGAACCGGGACGAGTTCGTACGCGGCGTGCTGGACATCCTGGGCGTCGAGCCCGAGGTCATCACCGGTGACGAGGAGGCCGAGTTCTCCTTCATCGGTGCGACCAAGGAACTGACGGGCCGGGACGACCTCGCCAAGCCCTACCTGGTCGTGGACATCGGCGGCGGGTCCACCGAACTGGTCGTCGGCGACGACCACGTGCGCGCCGCCCGCTCCGTGGACATCGGGTGCGTACGGATGACCGAGCGGCACCTCGTGCACGACGGGGTCGTCAGCGACCCGCCGGCCCCCACCGAGACCGAGGCCATCCGCGCCGACATCGAGGCGGCCCTCGACCTCGCCGAGCGGACGGTCCCGTTGCACGAGGCCCACACGCTGGTCGGCCTCGCGGGTTCGGTCACCACGGTCGCGGCCATCGCGCTGGACCTCCCCGCCTACGATTCGGCCGCCATCCACCACTCCCGGTTCCCGTACGAGAAGGTCCGCGAGATCACCGAGCGGCTGCTGGCCTCCACCCACGCCGAGCGCGCCGCCATCCCTTCCATGCACCCGGGGCGCGTCGACGTCATCGCCGCCGGCGCCCTCGTCCTGCTCGCGATCATGGAGCGGATCGGTGCGGCGGAGGTCGTGGTGAGTGAGCACGACATCCTGGACGGGATCGCGTGGTCCATCGCGTGAGGGGCTGACCGGACGGGGCCGAGGGGTGCCGTTTCCGAGTACGGCTTTGAAGTGAGGGAGTCTTTGCTACCCGCTGGTAGCCTCCCTTGAGCAGGTCGGATAACGTATGAGCGCGCCCTGGGGGCCATTCGGACCCTCTCGGCGACACGCCGCCGGAAAAGTTCGTGAAGTTCTTCACAAGGAATTCGGCCCTGCGGGGGGACGCTGAGCCCGCTTGGGTGCTCTCCGGGGGCTCACCGGGCTCGGGAGGGTGCTCAACGGAGCGTTCCAGGAGTGTTTCCGGCGGGTGAAGCGGAGGGGTGGTTCGACCGGTTCGGACACCCGGAGCGGCAGCTCACGCGGTGTTGACAACGGTCGCCACTACACGGTGGTTCCCCCTCGCCGCCATGACCTGGGTCACGTGGGCGGCGCAGTGTAGCAGAGGCCCCACCCAAGCTTGTGAAGGGGCGCACGAGCGACCCTCCAGGGGCGGGTGGATACTCGATGGCATGAGCACCACGGAGCGTCCCAGGATCCTCGTAGTAGGCGGTGGGTACGTAGGCCTGTACGCAGCTCGGCGCATTCTCAAGAAGATGCGCTACGGCGAGGCGACCGTCACGGTCGTCGACCCCCGGTCGTACATGACCTACCAGCCCTTCCTCCCCGAAGCCGCCGCCGGCAGCATCTCCCCTCGGCATGTCGTCGTCCCGTTGCGACGCGTCCTGCCCAAGGCGGAGGTCCTCACCGGCCGGGTCACCACCATCGACCAGGACCGCAAGGTCGCCACGATCGCCCCCCTCGTGGGCGAGGCGTACGAGCTGCCTTTCGACTACCTCGTCATCGCGATGGGCGCGGTCTCCCGCACCTTCCCGATCCCCGGCCTCGCCGAACAGGGCATCGGTATGAAGGGCATCGAGGAGTCCATCGGCCTGCGCAACCACGTCCTCGAGCAGCTCGACAAGGCTGACTCGACCACCGACGAGGACATCCGCCGCAAGGCGCTCACCTTCGTCTTCGTGGGCGGTGGCTTCGCGGGTGCGGAGACCATCGGCGAGGTCGAGGACATGGCCCGCGACGCGTCGAAGTACTACACCAACGTGTCCCGCGAGGACATGCGCTTCATCCTCGTCGACGCCGCGGACAAGATCCTTCCCGAGGTGGGCCCCAAGCTCGGCCAGTACGGCAAGGAGCACCTGGAGAGCCGTGGCGTGGAGATCTACCTCTCCACCTCCATGGACTCCTGTGTCGACGGCCACGTCGTGCTGAAGAACGGCCTCGAGGTCGACTCCAACACCATCGTGTGGACGGCCGGCGTCAAGCCGAACCCCGTCCTCTCCCGCTTCGGTCTGCCGCTCGGCCCGCGTGGTCACGTGGACACCCAGACCACCCTCCAGGTGCAGGGCACGGACTACATCTGGGCCGCCGGCGACAACGCCCAGGTGCCGGACGTCGCCGCGCGCAAGGCCGGGGTCGAGAACGCCTGGTGCCCGCCGAACGCGCAGCACGCGCTCCGTCAGGCGAAGGTCCTCGGCGACAACGTGGTCTCCGGTATGCGGGGCTTCCCGCAGAAGGAGTACTCGCACTCCAACAAGGGCGCTGTCGCGGGTCTCGGCCTGCACAAGGGCGTCGCGATGATCGTCATGGGCAAGATGAAGATCAAGCTCAAGGGTCGTCTGGCGTGGTACATGCACCGCGGCTACCACGGGCTGGCGATGCCGACGTGGAACCGTAAGATCCGGATCTTCGCCGACTGGACGCTCGCGATGTTCCTCAAGCGTGAGGTCGTCTCGCTCGGTGCGATCGAGACTCCTCGTGAGGAGTTCTACGAGGCCGCGAAGCCGGCGCCGGCCGCGGCCGCCGCGGCTCCGGCCGCCGCCGCCAAGACCGAGGAGAAGGCCAAGGCCTCCTGACCTCCGGTCACCTGCTCGTCCCTGAGGGACCTCCCGCCATCCGTGGTGCGGGAGGTCCCTTTGGCGTTGTCCGGCCGCGGTCCGGTGGGGGCTGGTCGCGCCCACGCGGCGGAGCCGCACAATGTCACAGCCCCGCGCCCCTGAAAGCCTCGGGGCGTCCGGCGTTCCGGAGTGCGCGCCCCATCCACCCGCCCGAAAGAACATGGTGGGTACAGGTATTTTGCTCAGCTGTAACGCGGAAGGGGGACTGCGCACGAGGCCAGTTGGTGTTTACGTGGTGTTGGAGCGTTCGGGAGTGTTGTCTCGGAGGTGTATGCCATGCAGGACGCCGCGCTGCGTCTGAAGAGCCTTGTCGAACAGTTGGTGGGGGCCCCGCTCCCGATCCGCATCCGCGCCTGGGACGGCTCGGAGGCGGGCCCTCCCGGCGCACCCGCCGTTGTCGTACGCAACCGGCGCGCCCTGCGCCGGCTGCTGTGGAAACCGGGTGAGGTGGGGCTCGCCCGGGCCTGGGTCGCGGGGGACCTGGGAGTGGAGGGTGACCTCTACACCGCGCTCGACCTGCTGTCGGGGCTCGTCTGGGACCGGGGCGAGGACGCGCGAGGCGTCGCGGAGGCCCTGCGCGATCCGGAGGTACGGGCCGCCGTCCGCGGACTGGTGAAGATGGGCGGCCTCCCGTTGCCGCCCAGCCCGCCCCAGGAAGAGGTGCGCAGGCGCCGCGGCCACCTCCACACCAAGCGCAGCGACCAGCGCGCCATCAGCCACCACTACGACGTGGGCAACGACTTCTACGAGATCGTCCTCGGGCCCTCGATGGTCTACTCGTGCGCCTACTGGGAGGACGGCGGCATCCTCGAGGACGCCCAGCGCGACAAGCTGGAACTCATCTCGCGGAAGCTCGATCTGAGGCCGGGTCAGCGGCTCCTCGACGTCGGCTGCGGCTGGGGCTCCATGGCGATCCACGCCGCCCGCGAGCACGGCGTGAGCGTCGTCGGGGTCACGCTCTCGCACGAGCAGGCCGCGTACGCCCGTAAGCGCGTCGCGGACGAGGGACTGACCGACCGGGTGGAGATCCGGGTGCAGGACTACCGGGACGTCGCCGACGGGCCGTACGACGCGATCTCCTCCATCGGCATGGCCGAACACGTGGGCGCCGAGCGCTACCTGGAGTACGCCGAGGTGCTGTACCGCCTCCTCAAGCCGGGCGGGCGGTTGCTCAACCACCAGATCGCACGGCCGCCCCGGCGGGACGAAACGGCGTACGACGTCGACGAGTTCATCGACGCGTACGTCTTCCCGGACGGCGAGCTCGCGCCCATCGGCACGACCGTCACCCAGCTGGAACGCGCCGGGTTCGAGGTCCGCGACGTCGAGTCGATCCGCGAGCACTACGCCCTCACACTCCGCCGCTGGGTCGGCAACCTGGAGGCGCAGTGGGCGCGGGCCGTGGCGCTCACCAGTCCGGGCCGCGCCCGTGTCTGGCGTCTCTACATGGCGGCCTCCGCGGTCGCCTTCGAGCGCAACCGCATCGGCGTCAACCAGGTACTGGCGGTCAGGACCCCCGAGCCCACAGGCGCCTCCGGAATGCCCCTGCGGGCCAGAACCTGGAACCCCGCCCACTGACCATCGCCGGTCGGCATCGGCCGCTGGCGCAGTCCGCCCGTGCAACGGCCGGGGCCCCGTTCCGATCCGGAACGGGGCCCCGACGTTCGTGACCGGTCCTGCGCCACTACTCCGACTTGATCGCCGACAGCATGTTCAGGCGGGACGCCCGGCGGGCCGGCCACAGCGCGGCCAGCACGCCGACCGTCCCCGCGAGGAGCAGGAAGAGAGCCATCCGGTCCCAGGGCAGGACCAGCTCGTACGTCGACATCTTGCTGCCGACCAGCTCGCCGGCCGCCCAGCCGAAGAACACGCCCAGACCGATGCCCAGCACGCCGCCGAAGAGCGAGATGACCAGGGACTCCAGGCGGACCATCCGCTTGATGCCCTTGCGGTCGAGGCCGATCGCGCGGAGCATCCCGATCTCCTGGGAGCGCTCGAAGACCGACATGGCCAGGGTGTTGATGACACCGAGGACGGCGACGATGACCGCCATGGCGAGCAGGCCGTAGAGCATGTTCAGGAGCAGGGTGAACATCTGCGCGATGTTGTTGGAGATGTCCTTCTTGTCCTGGACCTGAATGGCCGGGTTGTCGCCGAGGGCCTTCTCCAGCTTGTTCTTGGTCGCGTCGGACGTGCCGTCGGCCGTCTTCAGCATGACCTGCATGTCGGCGACGTCCGTCAGGTGCGGGGAGAGCGTCGCGTTGTCGACCATGATGCCGTTGATCATCATGTTGCCGTGGTAGATCCCGGCGACGGTGAGGCGCTGCTTCTTGCCGTCCTCGTAGGAGACCGTGAGGTCCGAACCGGCCTTCCATCCGTGCGACTTGGCGGTGTCGTCGTCCACGACCACCTGGGTGCCGCCGACCTTGAAGGCGCCCTCGTCGAACGTGAGGTCGGTGAGCTTGGCGATGGACTCGCCGTTGACGCCCGCCAGCAACTCGGACGTGCCGTCGATGCGCGAGGGCGAGGTGCGCAGGGGGCTGGTGTCGGTGACACCGTCGAGGCCGGCGAGGGTCTTCGCGACCTCCGGGGAGAGGGGGACGCGGTTCGCCATCGACACGACGTAGTCCGCCTTGATCGCGGAGCTGGCCATCTTGTCGATCGACTTCTGCAGGCTGCCCGCCATCACCGTCATACCGGTGATCAGGGTGAGGCCGATCATCAGGGCGGAGGCGGTGGCGGCCGTACGGCGCGGGTTGCGCACCGAGTTCTGGCGGGCCAGCTTGCCGGAGACCCCGAAGACCCGGAGCACCGGGGCCGCGGCCGCGATCAGGGGACGGGAGAGCAGCGGGGTCAGTACGAAGACGCCGATGATGAGGACGACCGCGCCGAGACCCATCGGGGCCTGGCCGTCCGAGCCGCTCATGGTCGTCGCGTACAGGACGACGGCGACGCCGGCCGCGGCGAACAGGGCGCCGATCGTGTTCCGTACGACCAGGGACTTCGTCGTCGCCTGCGCGTGCACGCTGCTCATCGCGGCGACCGGCGGGATCTTCGCGGCGCGACGGCCGGGCAGCCAGGCGGCCAGCATGGTGATGAGGATGCCGACGAGCAGGGCCGTGGCGATCGTGCCGGGCGAGATCACCAGCGGGCCGTCCGGGACGGTGGCGCCGAGCGAGCCCATCAGCGAGCGCATCCCCGCGCCGATGCCGATGCCCGCGAGCAGACCCGCCACCGCGGCGACCGCGCCGACGACGAAGGCCTCGACGAGCACGGAGCGGGTGACCTGGCGGCGGGACGCGCCGACGGCGCGCAGCAGGGCCAGTTCCTTGGTGCGCTGGGCGACCAGCATGGTGAAGGTGTTGGCGATGATGAACGTACCGACGAACAGCGCGATGCCCGCGAAGACCAGCAGGCCCGTCTTCATACCGCTCATCGCGGAGGCGATCGCGCTCGCCTGGTCGTCGGCGAGTTGCTTGCCGGTGGTGGTGGAGGCGACGCCCTTGGGGATGACCTGGTCGAGGGCGGCGCGCAGGGCGGTCTGGCTGGTGCCGGACGCGGCCTTCACGTCGATCTCGTCGTACTCGCCGACGCGGTGGAAGAGTTGCTGCGCGGTCGCCGTGTCGAAGAGGGCGAGGCTGCCGCCGGCCGCGACGTTGCCGTCGTCGGTGGTGAAGACTCCGGCGATGGTGGGCTTGAGGACGGGGCCGTCGACGGACAGCCGTACGGTGTCGCCGACCTTGTAGCCCGCGCGCCTGGCGGTCTCCGAGTCGATCGCGACCTCGTTCTTGCCCTTCGGCGCGTGGCCGCTGGTCAGCGGGTAGCGGGCGTCCTTGGTGCCCCAGTAGTTGCCGCCCTGCGACTGGAAGCCGCTGCCGACGAGTTTGCCGTGCTTGTCGGCTATCGCGGTGAAGCCGGTCACGACACCCACGGTGGTTCCGGCGCCGGGGGCCTCGGAGGCCTTCTCGAGCAGTGCCTGCGTGAGCTTCTGCTCCTTGCCGACCTTGTCGCCCTTGTCGTCCTGGGTCTTGGCTTGGATGGCGACGTCGACCTGGTCGAAGCCCTTGGCGGAGCTCTTCTGGTAGGCGTCGGAGATGGTGTTGGTGAAGACCAGGGTGCCTGATACGAACGCCACGCCGAGCATTACGGCGAGCACGGTCATCAGGAGCCTGGCCTTGTGCGCGAGCACGTTGCGCAAGGCGGTTCGGAACATGGGGTTTCTCAGTCCAGGAGGGTGAGGCGGTCGGCAGGCGGAGGGTGTGGCCCTGTCGGCGGGCCGGTGAGGGCTGGTCGCGCAGTTCCCCGCGCCCCTTGAGGGGCCCTGCGCGCGTCTTCAGCCCGTCCGGCGTTCGAGGACGAGGCTGTTCGGCCGATGCGGGGGTGAGGGGCGGCGGGGGCGAGTTGCCCTCGGTCAGCTGGTGCGGCCCTTGGCGTCGAACTGCTTCATACGGTCCAGGACGGAGTCCGCCGTCGGCCCGTACACCTCGTCCACGATCCGTCCGTCCGCGAGGAAGACCACCCGGTCCGCGTACGCCGCCGCGACCGGGTCGTGGGTCACCATCACCACGGTCTGTCCCAACTCCCGTACCGAGTTGCGCAGGAAGCCCAACACCTCCGCACCCGAGCGCGAGTCGAGGTTTCCGGTCGGCTCGTCGCCGAAGATGATGTCGGGCCGGGAGGCGAGCGCGCGGGCGACGGCGACGCGCTGCTGCTGGCCGCCGGAGAGCTGGGAGGGCCGGTGGCTGAGGCGGTCGGAGAGACCGATCATCGTGATGACCTTGTCCAGCCACTCGCGGTCGGGCTTGCGGCCCGCGATGTCCATCGGGAGGGTGATGTTCTCCAGGGCCGTCAGCGTCGGCAGCAGGTTGAACGCCTGGAAGATGAAGCCGATCTTGTCCCGGCGGAGCTTGGTGAGCTGCTTGTCCTTGAGGGAGCCGAGCTCGGTCTCCCCGATGCGCACGGAGCCGGAGGAGAAGGTGTCGAGGCCCGCCACGCAGTGCATCAGCGTGGACTTGCCGGACCCCGACGGGCCCATGATCGCGGTGAACTCGGCCTGCCGGAAGTCGACGGAGACCCGGTCGAGGGCGACCACCTGGGTCTCGCCCTGTCCGTAGACCTTCGACAGTTCCGTGGCGCGGGCGGCCACGGTGGTGGCCCGGTCGGCGAGGGGCGTGCTGGTCACGGGAGGGTGCTCCTGTCGGGACGACGGCGTTTTCGGGGACGTGTCCCATCCTCGCGGCCGTTTTGCGCCTTGGAGTCAGCCGCTGTTCCGGTTCAGGGGGCAGCCTCGGGTCGGACCGCGGACGGTTTTGTCATACCTGGGGATGAGGGCGCGCCCTGAGTGCTCCCTGAGTGCTTCCTGAGCGCCGGCCGGGCACGACTCCTGTGGGTGCGTCCGTTCGGACGGTGAAATTCCGTCATTCCGTATACGCGGGTCTGTGCCGCCCGAAAGGCTATTGGCAAGTGCGGATGGCCCGTACCGGGGGCTGATGCACCCTCAGACGTCAATAAAATAAGACAACATCGGTTCGCTCGTCCGTTGTTCGAGGGATGCGTCCCGATAGGCTCGGAACCTCGATGCGGAGCCCATGGCCTGCCCGGATGGTGGAATGCAGACACGGCGAGCTTAAACCTCGCTGCCCCTCGCGGGCGTACCGGTTCAAGTCCGGTTCCGGGCACCTCCGACCCTTCTGTCCTTTTGCGTCCCTCGGGGGCGTCTTCGGCGACTTCATCGTGAACCGTTGACAGCAAGCGCGTGCCGTCGCAGACTCCCGTCAGGAAATGGTGAAGTAATTTTCACCAGGCGAACAACCGTTGGGCGAGCAAGCACTGGGCGAACAAGCACTGGGCGAACAAGCCGCACTGCGGGCTGAGCGGAACGCGAAGGGGCGTGCCGGATGCGTACCACCGTCGGAATCATCGGAGCCGGGCCGGCCGGCCTGCTGCTGGCGCGGTTGCTGCACAACGCGGGGATCGACTCCGTAGTGCTGGAGAGCCGCGACCGGGCGTACGTCGAACAGCGGCAGCGCGCCGGGATCCTGGAGCAGGGGACGGTGGACGTGCTGCGGGCCGCCGGGGCCGGTGGGCGGATGGACCGGGAGGGGCTGCGGCACGACGGGATCGAGCTGCGGTTCGCGCGGGAGCGGCACCGGGTCGACTTCCCCGCCCTGACCGGCGGCAGCTCCGTGATGGTGTACGCCCAGACGGAGGTCTGCAAGGACCTCATCGCGCTCCAGCTCAAGGAGGGCGGCCCGCTGCTCTTCGAGGCCGAGGCGCTGGCGGTGGAGGGGGCGGAGAGTGAGCGGCCGCGGGTCCGCTTCCGGCGCGAGCGGCGCGAGGACGTGCTGGAGTGCGATTACGTCGTCGGCTGCGACGGGTTCTGGGGGGTGGCCCGGCAGGCGATACCCGTCGAGCACTCCCGTGTCTTCGAACGGACGTACACCTTCGGCTGGCTCGGGATCCTCGCCGACGTGCCGCCCTCCCACGACGAACTGGTCTACGCCCGCCACGACCGCGGCTTCGCCCTGCTCAGCATGCGCTCGCCCGCCGTCTCCCGGCTCTACCTCCAGGTGCCCGAGGGCACGGACGCCGGTTCGTGGGCGGACGAGGAGATCTGGGACGAGCTGGAGCGGCGCCTCGAGACCGCCGACGGGTGGAGTCTGGAGCGCGGGGCCATCACCTCCAAGTCCGTCACCCCGATGCGCAGTTACGTCCACGAGCCCATGCGGCACGGGCGGCTCTTCCTCGCCGGGGACGCCGCCCACATCGTTCCGCCGACCGGCGCCAAGGGACTCAACCTCGCCGTCGGCGACGTGGTGACGTTCGCCCGCGCGTTGGTCCACCTGGAGGAGACCGGATCGGCGGAACGTCTCGACGCGTACTCCGAGACCTGTCTGCGCCGCGTCTGGCAGGCTGAGCGGTTCTCGTACGACATGACCACCCTGCTGCACCGCGCCCCGGACGCGCCCCCCTTCGAGGACCGCGTCCAGCTGGCCCGGCTGCGCCGGATCGCCACCTCGCGGGCGGCCGAGACGGACCTGGCGGAGGGTTACACCGGGTTTCCTCTGGACTGATCGCCGCGGAGTCCCGACACCCCGCCAGGCAGGGCGTAAGGGGCCTGTCACGGCTTGGTACCAGTGCGCGCGGGCCGGGAAACACACGCGTACCTTGGCAGCGTGAGGGAAAGATCCTCCCCAAGCAGTAGGGTCAATCTTTTGCCTACCTATTACCCTTGAGCCAAGGCCCACGCACGGTGGCCATGGAGGAGTGAAATGAGGAGCAGCAACCCGGTCTTCTCGCGACGGGGGTTCAGCCGCGACAACGGCTACGCGGGATTCAACGCGGCGCCGCAGGCCGGGGGACCCGCTGTCGGCACGCAGGCCAATCCGTACGCGCAGGGTGGCAACCCCTACGCGCAGAACCCTTACGCCCAGCAGGACCTGCAACACGGCGCACCGCCGCAGGCCCCGGTCTCCACCGGCCGGATGACGATGGACGACGTCGTCATGCGCTCGGCCATGACGCTCGGCACCGTCACCGTGGGCGCGATTCTCGCCTGGGCGCTGCTTCCGGTGTCCAGCACCAGCTACGGGCTGGCCATCGGCGCCGCGCTCGTCGCGTTCGTCCTCGCGATGGTGCAGTCCTTCAAGCGCACGGCCTCGCCCGCGCTGATCCTCGGTTACGCCGCCTTCGAGGGCGTCTTCCTCGGGGTCATCAGCGAGATGTACAACAGCCGGTGGAGCGGCGCGCCCTTCCAGGCCGTGCTCGGCACCATGGCGGTGTCCGGCGCGACCCTCCTCGTCTACAAGGCGGGCTGGGTCCGTGTGACCGCGCGCTACGCACGCATCGGTATGACCATCGCGATCGCCTTCGTGGCCGTCATGGCGGTCAACCTGCTGCTCGTCGTCTTCGGCGTCGCGGGCGACGGCGGACTGCGCAGCATGGGCCCGCTGGGTGCGATCGTCGGCATCCTGGCGATCCTGATCGGCGCGTTCTTCCTGACCCTCGACTTCAAGCAGATCGAGGACGGCATCGCGTACGGCGCGCCGAAGGAGGAGGCCTGGCTGGCCGCGTTCGGCCTGACCATGACCCTCGTGTGGATCTACGTCGAGATGCTGCGGCTGGTCGCCATCTTCAGCGGCGACGACTAGCCGAGCCCACCGGCCGAATGGGCCGGTGACCGACCTGAAGGGCCCGCGAACCGACGGTTCGCGGGCCCTTTGCCATGGGGGATGCCTGGTCCTGGTGGTGCGCGCTCAGAGCAGTTTGCGCGCGGCCCTCCTCAAGTCGTACTCATGAATGATCGCCTTGGCGTGGCCGTACGCGAGGTTGTGCTCGGCGCGGAGCCAACTGACCTTCTCCTCGAAGCGGAAGAGGGCGGGGCCTTCGTCGACGGTGCGCAGCCAGTCGGAGACTTCACGACCGGTGCAGTGGGGAATGCGGGCGAGCAGATTGCGGTGGGTCTCCTGGGAGAACACTTGGGACATCGGCGCCTCCGGACGCAATGGGGTGTAAGCCGGTCCTTCACGCCACGGTGCCTGAGGGTTCGGTTGTTGGCAACAGTCCCGTCGCGGCGCGTAGTCTCGCGGCGTGCTTGATACGACGCCGCTGACCCGAGCCGTGGACCACTTCGCCGACCGGTTGCGGGCCGCGCCGCAGAGTCGCCTGCAACGGGGGGCCGCCGCGGAAGCGCTGGGGCTGGCCAGGGAGTTGGCGCGGTGGGCGCAGCGTGTGGAGGACCCCGCGGTGGAGCCTTTCGAGATGCCGGACGCGGGGATGTTCGCCGTCGCCGATCAAATCACCGTCGCGGCGCATGATCTGGCGGTCGTCCTGAGGGACGAGAGGGAGCTGGCGGAGGCGGTGGTGCTGGTGGAGGAGGCGCAGAAGAGAGCCGGGGTGTGACGCCGGACGGGGACCTGCGGGGACCTGCAGCGACCTACGGGGACCTACCTACAGGGATCTAGAGGGATGCTATGACCCTGTCCGCCAGGATGTAGATGTTCTCCTCGCCGCAGGCGAAGGTCAGGGCGTAGGCGCCGGAGATGCCGGAGCCACCGAGGAGGACCGGGGTTTCACCGGCGCGCAGGGCCGCGGCCAGCCGTTCCGCGGTTTCGCGGTGGCCGGGGGTCATGCACAGGGTCGTACCGTCGGCGAAGACGTAGACGTCGAGGGTGCCGAGCGGGCCGGGGCGGACGTCCGCCAGCTCCGTGCGGGACTCGGCGAGCTCCTCCAGGCAGGACACCGTGCGCTCATGGTCGTTCACGACGGGTGACTGGACCGGGACGAAGTCCGGGTGCGAGGGGTGACGGCGGCGGGCCGCGGCCAGTTCGGGCGAGTCACCCGCGTACTCCTCGGCGTCCAGGCCCGCCTCGGTGACCGGCTCCAGGGGCTCCAGGCTCACGAAGTCCGACTCGCGGGGCATGAACAGTTCGCTGTCGGGCAGACCGAGCAGCGAGGGCGCGTCCGAGGCGTCACGCGCCTCCTGGGCGGCCCAGAACGCCCGTGCCTCGGCGAGCTCCCGCTCCCGTTCCTCGGCGAGTGCCTCGGCGACGGCAGCGCGTATCTCGTCCGTGTCCGCGGCCGAGCGCGCCGCCGGTACGAGGCCGTGCGTGACGGTCGTGGCGCGGCTCTCGGCCAGCTCGTTGTGCAGGGCCGCGATCTGCCGGCGCAGACCCTGCAGGGTGCGCAGAACGGCGACGCCCACGGCCGCGGTCGCGGCGGTGGTGAGCAGCAAAGCAATCGGCATGGCGCTCACTGACGTACTCCCGGTTCAAAGTCGACCCCCCGACTTCCTACATCAGCTTGAAGGGCGGACCATCCTGCTGTCAGTGCGTAACGTCACGAATAGGACAGGACTTTGGCCCTCAGGTTTAGTCGCGCAGCGGCTCTGACCTGCATAAATTCCTCTCCGAGGGGAGATAGGTCACATCTTGGGGGGGATTGGATCACAAATCGGCCCAGAGTCCCGGTGGTTACCGGGCTCCGGGCCGATTCGGTCACGCTGGGCTCAGTGGTGGTTACCCGTACGGAACTAGCTGAGGCGCTCGATGACCATCGCCATGCCCTGGCCGCCGCCGACGCACATCGTCTCCAGGCCGAACTGCTTGTCGTGGAACTGGAGGGAGTTGATGAGCGTGCCGGTGATGCGGGCGCCGGTCATGCCGAAGGGGTGGCCGACGGCGATGGCGCCGCCGTTCACGTTCAGCTTCTCCAGCGGGATGTTCAGGTCGCGGTAGGAGGGGATCACCTGGGCGGCGAAGGCCTCGTTGATCTCGAAGAGGTCGATGTCGTCGACGGTCAGGCCGGCGCGCTGGAGGGCCTGCTTGCTGGCCTCCACCGGGCCGAGGCCCATGATCTCGGGGGAGAGGCCGGTGACGCCGGTCGACACGATGCGGGCGAGCGGGGTGAGGCCGAGCTCGCGGGCCTTCGTGTCGGACATGATCACGAGGGCGGCGGCGCCGTCGTTGAGGGGGCAGCAGTTGGCGGCCGTGACCATGCCGTCGGGGCGGAAGACGGGCTTGAGGCCCTGCACGCCCTCCAGCGTCACGCCCGCGCGCGGGCCGTCGTCCTTGCTGACGACCGTGCCGTCGGGGGTGGTGACCGGGGTGATCTCGCGCTCCCAGAAGCCGTTCTTGATGGCTTCCTCGGCAAGGTTCTGGGAGTGGACGCCGAACTCGTCCATGTCCTGGCGGGTGACGCCCTTGATGCGGGCGAGGTTCTCGGCGGTCTGGCCCATCGCGATGTAGGCGTCCGGGACGAGGCCGTCCTCGCGCGGGTCGTGCCAGGTCGAGCCCTCGGACTGGGCCACGGCCTCGGTGCGGGCCTCGGCCTCCGCGAAGAAGGGGTTGCGCGTGTCGGGGAGGGAGTCGGAGTTGCCCTTGGTGAAGCGGGAGACCAGCTCGACGCCGGCCGAGATGAAGACGTCGCCCTCGCCGGCCTTGATGGCGTGCAGGGCCATGCGGCTCGTCTGGAGGGACGAGGAACAGTAACGGGTGATGGTGCAGCCCGGGAGGTGGTCCATGCCCATCTGCACGGCGACGATGCGGCCGAGGTTGTTGCCCTGCTCGCCGCCGGGGAGGCCGCAGCCGAGCATCAGGTCGTCGATGTCCTTGGGGTCCAGCTCGGGGACCTTGGCGAGGGCGGCCTGAATGATCGTGGCGGTGAGGTCGTCCGGGCGGAGGTCCTTGAGGGAGCCCTTGAAAGCGCGGCCGATGGGGGAACGGGCGGTCGAGACGATCACGGCTTCGGGCATCACGGCTCCATGGGCGCTATGGGGTGGACGGGCAGGGCTGCTTGGGAAGTTACCCGCCCGTACCGCCCGGGTCACCGCTCCGGCGGTGTGACTAGGACCGCATTTCTAAGCGCTTGCTTTCCTCGCCTCGGTCGCTGGAGGCATTCGGGGGCGCGGGGATCCGGGGTGCAGCCCCGGCCCAGGGGCGCGGGGAACCGCGCGCGCCGAGCCCCCACCGGCCGGCAGCCGAAGAGAGTCGGGCGGGCGGGGAATCGGGCCGACGCCCCGCCCTGAGGGGCGCGGGGAACCGCGCCACCAGCCCCCGCGGGCCCGCGGCGGCAGGACACACCCTCGGCGGCGCCCGGTGTCTCACGCGGACGGCGTCGGCGCGGGCGCCGGGTCCGTGGCGGGGACGCGCCGGCGCCGACGGCGCTTGAGGAGGGCCCACGGGCCCCGTGGCCCCGTGGGCATGGCGGCCGTGACCTCCGTGCCCGGCTCGGACGCCGCCTCCGCCGCGGCCCGCGCGACCGGCAGGAAGCCCTCGCGACGGGAGACGTCCGGGCGTTCCTCCTCGGCCGGCCAGAGGCCCAGCGCCGCGCAGACGGTGGGCAGGACGGCCATCGCCGCCGTCGCGTACCCCTCCGCCGAGGGGTGGTAGTTGTCGGGGCCGAACAGCTCGCGCGGATTCGCCTCGAACTCGGGGCCCAGCAGGTCGCCCAGCGAGACGGTACGGCCGCCCTGCTCGACCGCGCCGATCGTCTGCGCGGCGGCGAGCTGGCGCGAGGCGCGGCGGGCCAGCCAGCGCAGCGGCTGCTGGACCTGCTCGACCGTGCCCAGGTCGGGGCAGGTCCCGACGACGACCTCCGCCCCCGCCGTACGCAGCCGTCGCACCGCGGCCGACAGATGGCGGACCGACCGCGTCGGCGGCATCCGGTGGGTGACATCGTTGGCGCCGATCATGATCACACAGACGTCCGGCACCCGCGAGGTGTCCGCGAGGGCGACCGCGACCTGCCGGTCGAGGTCGTCGGACTGGGCGCCGGGCAGCGCGACGTTGCGCATCTCCACGGGGCGTTCGGCGACCGCGGCGAGCCCGGACGCCAGCAGCGCGCCGGGCGTCTGGCGGGCCCGGTGCACGCCCTGCCCGGCCGCCGTCGAGTCACCCAGCATGGTCAGCCGCAGCGGCGGCCCGTCCTGCACGGCGTACGCGTACCCGTAGAGACCGTCGGCGCGGGGCGCGTGCGCGTGCCCGTTGCCCACATGGCGCTTCGCCAGCTGGACCTCGGCCAGCACCACCCCGACCGCCGCGGCACCGACCAGCCCGATCCCGCCGCCGCCGTACGCCGCGCCCGCCGCGATCCGCCGTGCCACCCTCGCCCTCGACAAGCTCGACATACGTCGCCGCCACCTCCTCGTAGCCGTACAACCACTGCTTGCCCCGTGGAGCAGGTCGGCCAATCTCAACGGCGAGTGAACCGTCACCCAGGGCCTTAGGCTGACGGGACCATTCCTGTTAAAACGCAGCTCCGGAGACAACGGTGCAATTCCACGACTCGATGATCAGTCTCGTCGGCAACACCCCGCTGGTGAGGCTCAACAACGTGACCGGGGGCATCCAGGCGACCGTCCTGGCGAAGGTCGAGTACTTCAACCCCGGCGGGTCCGTGAAGGACCGCATCGCCCTGCGCATGATCGAGGCCGCGGAGGAGAGCGGGGCCCTCAAGCCCGGCGGCACGATCGTCGAGCCGACCAGCGGAAACACCGGTGTCGGGCTGGCCATCGTGGCCCAGCAGAAGGGCTACAAGTGCATCTTCGTCTGCCCCGACAAGGTGAGCACCGACAAGATCAACGTGCTGCGCGCGTACGGCGCCGAGGTCGTCGTCTGCCCCACGGCCGTCGACCCGGAGCACCCGGACTCGTACTACAACGTCTCCGACCGGCTGGTCCGTGAGACGCCCGGCGCCTGGAAGCCCGACCAGTACTCCAACCCGAACAACCCCCTCTCGCACTATCACTCCACCGGCCCCGAGCTGTGGGAGCAGACGGAGGGGAGGATCACCCATTTCGTGGCGGGCGTCGGCACCGGCGGCACGATCTCCGGGACCGGGCGCTATCTGAAGGACGCGAGCGACGGCAAGGTCAAGGTCGTCGGCGCCGACCCGGAGGGCTCCGTGTACTCCGGCGGGTCCGGGCGGCCGTACCTCGTCGAGGGCGTCGGTGAGGACTTCTGGCCGACGGCCTACGACCGGACGGTCGCGGACGAGATCGTGGCCGTGTCCGACAAGGACTCCTTCCAGATGACGCGACGGCTCGCGAAGGAGGAGGGGCTGCTCGTCGGCGGCTCCTGCGGGATGGCCGTGGTCGCCGCGCTGCGGGTGGCCGAGCGGCTCGGACCCGACGACGTCGTGGTCGTGCTGCTCCCCGACAGCGGGCGCGGTTACCTCAGCAAGATCTTCAACGACGAGTGGATGGCCGACTACGGGTTCCTGGAGGACTCCGGCCCGAGCGCGCGCGTCGCTGACGTCCTGAACGACAAGGCGGGCGGCACCATCCCCTCCCTCGTCCACATGCACCCGGACGAGACGGTCGGCGAGGCCATCGAGGTGCTGCGCGAGTACGGCGTCTCGCAGATGCCGATCGTCAAGCCGGGCGCCGGTCACCCGGACGTGATGGCCGCCGAGGTCGTCGGGTCGGTCGTCGAACGGGAGCTGCTCGACGCTCTGTTCACCCAGCGCGCCTCGTTGCAGGACCCGCTGGAGAAGCACATGTCGGCGCCGCTGCCGCAGGTCGGCTCCGGCGAACCGGTCGGCGACCTGATGTCCGTGCTCGGCAGCGCCGACGCGGCGATCGTGCTCGTCGAGGGCAAGCCCACCGGTGTCGTCAGCCGCCAGGACCTGCTGTCCTTCCTCGCCAAGGGCGGCGCCAAGCAGTAGGAGCCGATGGGCGCCCCGCGGGCAAGAAGGTGCCGGTCGGGGCGATTTCCGCAGGTGGCAGGAGGATATTTCCCGAAGTTCCCCTCCTGAGGGGGATCTTCCTGCCTTTCGGCAGGGAACTTCGCGGAAGTGGTACGAGCGCGTCACGTCCGCGCAGCACCCGCTTAACACGGGTCCGGCACATTAGTGGGTGTCGGCAGGGCGGGAGCGGCTCCCCGCCTCGGCCGACGCCAAAACGGCGCCAAGGACCTCCGGAGCGGCTCCCGGACCTCCATGGACGCCACGGACGCGCAAGCCCGGCCCTGACCCGGCACGCGTCCCTCGCGGGGACCGCCGTCGTCCCGCCCCCCGGTAACGGGGGTGCGGCGGTCCCCGCGCAACACGTGGAGAGGGCCCGGCACCTGTGACAGGTGCCGGGCCCTCTCCACGTGCACGACGATGTACCGCGCTCCAGGCCCCGCGTCTGCGGCATGATCCACCGGGCAGGCCTAGTCCTCCCAGTCGGAGCCCGACTTGCCCCTGCGGCGGCCGAAGAAGTTCGGGGTGACGCGCGCGGCCTGGACCACGTTGACGCCCACGATGCCGGCCCAGGCGACCAACAGGCCGGACAGATGCGCCACGCCGCCGCCGATCGCGGACAGAGGGACCGCCAGGACCAGTGACACGATCCCGAAGCCGAAGCGCTCCCCCCACGAATCCGACGTCCCCTCCGGGGAGCGCGTACCGCGGGCCACCACCATCTGCTGCTCGGCCAGCTGCCGCCGTACCCGGCGGTCCACCGCGCCGTCGAGGCGCTGTTCGACCTTCTCCAGGAACGAGTCGACGAGCGCGGACTCGTATTCCTCACCCAACTCCCTGCGTGCGTGCAGGGTGGCGTCGAGTTCCTTCTTCAGTTCGGCGTCGCCGCCCGCTTCCCTACCGGTCATGCTGTCCAGGTTAGGGAGCGACGGCCCCCGTGGCACTGGGGATAGCCCCCCTGTCGGGGCTGGGCTGCACCCCCGGGGGCGCAGCCGGGGCCAGTACCCCGAGCGCGCCGGTCGTGTCGACCGCCGTGAGACCCGACATCCGCCGGACACGCTCTACCGGACACCCTCTAGGGGAGGAGGGTGACCAGGCTGGAGTCGAGGTCGAACCGCGCGGCGGCCACATGCGCCGGGGTGAAGGCCGGGTCGGCCCGGATCGCGTCCCGGACCCAGGCCGCGTGCGCCCGCACGGTGTGGTCGGCCCAGTCCCCGGGCGCCGCCCGGGTACGGAGCGCCGCGGGCGTGATCTCGTCCACCAGAAGGCCGAGATGACCGGGCACGGGCGCGCCGGTACGGAGGTGTTCGAGCGTCGCCGCGACGGCCCCGCAGCGCTCGTGCCCCAGCACCAGCACAAGGGGAACGCCCAGCTCCTCCACCCCGTACTGGACGGACGCGAGGACCGCCTCGTCGAGCACCTGCCCGGCGGTCCTTATGCAGAGCAGGTCCCCGATCCCCTGGTCGAAGACCAGCTCGGGCGGGACGCGGGAGTCGATGCAGCCGACGACGACCGCGAACGGATGCTGCCCGGCGGCGAGGACATGCCGCCGGGCGCGCTCCTCGTGCGGATGACGGGGACGTCCGGCGGCGTACCGCCTGTTGCCCGCGAGGAGTTCGTCGAGCGCCGCGCGGGCGGTCGCAGGCCGGGAGCGGGGTGAGGCGACGGCCGGAGCCGACGCGGTGGTGGTGAGTACGGAGGCGGTGGTCGCCGCCAGAAAGGCCCTGCGGTTCGAGGGCATGACGCTCCCTCAGGAGTTGTGCTTGTAGCGCTCGATCACCGTACGCACACGTACACTCACCCTGAGTGTCGATTTAATGATCCTTGATTGAATCGTCGTCAGATCATCGCTGCCGGGATACCGCCCCTTGATCAGGCGGCGGAGCTGTCCGCGGGGAGGTCCAGGGGCCGCAGTTCGTCCGCGTACGAGACGGAGATCCGGCGCATCAGGCCGTCCTCGGTGATGTCGTACTGGCCCAGGCGCCACAGCGGCGGCGAGTACGCGTGGATCGACACCGCGTCGTCGGTGGCACCGGTGAGACGGTGGATGTGCTCGGGACCGAAGCAGAAGGACTCGCCCGTGCCGACGGTGACGGACAGATGGCTGCCGCCGATGCGCGGATTGGACTCGGTCAGCGCGCCCTGCACGACGCCGACCGCGCCGGAGGAGATGTCGTGGTCGTGCCAGCCGGTGTCGTTGCGCCGGGTCCAGCACAGCAGCCAGACATCGACGTACTCGTCGCGGTACAGCGACGCGTAGTGCCGCTCCTCGTCGGAGAACGCGACCTGCTCGCGCCAGAGTTCGGGGCGGGTGGCGAGGTCGTCGACGAGGGCCTGGAGCTCGCGCTTGTCGAGCGTGCGGTCCGGCAGGGCCTCGTACGTCATGGGGTGGCTCCCTTCAGGAGGCGGGCGGGGTTGGCGGTGCGCAGGGCGTGGACGGCGGCGGCCGCGCCGAGGTCGGGGAAGGTGGGGGAGGCGTAGGGGCGGTCGCTGCCGCTGACGACCACGTCGATGCCGACGGCCCGCACCAGCGCGTCCACGGCGCGTGTCCCGTACGACGAGGTCTCGTAGAAGGCGTCGAAGTCGACCTCGCCACGCCCGCCGCCGCGCGCCGCGAACCGTTCGCCGTGCAGCGGGGCGAGGCCCGCGAGGGCGGCGAAACAGACCCGCAGACGGGGGTGACGGGCGCGGCCGAAGGCGCGGAAGGCGAACCAGGACGCGTGCATCTGGTGGACGTACGGGACCAGCGCGGGCCACCAGGGCGGGGTGCCGGGGGTGGGCGGGGCCGTGCCCGGGTGGACGAACAGCGGCTTGTCGTGGCGGGTGAGGACGTCGAGGAGGGGCGCGCAGAAGTCCCAGCCGGCCGCGTCCAGCAGGGCGGTGGCGGGGAGCTGGAGACCCGCGCAGCCCCGGCGGAGTTCGCGCTCGACCGCGTCCGGGTCTGTGTCCGGTTCCGACAGGCAGGCCGAGGCCCAGACGCCGAAGGGGGCCGGGAGCGCGAGGGCGCCGTCGTGGAAGGCGGCGAGCAGCGGGGCGGCCTCGGCGGACGGCAGGTGTTCGATGCCGAGCGGGCTGGAGAGGGAGATCAGGGCCAGGTCCAGACCGTCGGCGTGGGCGAGCGCGGTGCGGGCCGTGACGTCGTGATCGGTCGGGTCGACCGCGTACGGCGGCTCGCCCGCCAGGTGCAGGGTCCAGCCGTCGAGGTACGGCGGTGCGGTGCGGGCGCGCAGCAGCTCGACGAAGGCGGGCGGCCAGATGTGCTGGTGGACGTCGGTGGGCACGCGGCGGTCCTCGCTGGGTGTACTGAGGTTAAGCGCTTCACTGATGCGATTAACTTAAGCGGTTAACAAGGAGGCGTCAAGCGTGCGGACAGGGCGGGGGCGGGGTGTGGGTGGGGGTGGCGGCGGGGTGCGGGTGGTGTGCGGGCGGGGGTCGGCCGGAGGATCGGCCAGGGGCCGGACGGGCCGTGCGCCCACAATGTGGACGCGTCCCGGTAGGCTTCCCGGCATGGCCAGGCCCAATAAGCGCACCACCCTCCGGGAGGTGGCCGAGGCCACGGGCCTCTCCACCGCCGCCGTCTCCTACGCCCTGCGTGGCAAGCATGTCTCGAAGGAGACCGAGGAACGGGTGCGCAAGGCCGCCGCCGACCTCGGCTATGAGGCCGACCCCATCGCCCGCGCCCTCGCCAGCGGTCGCACCAGCATGGTCGGTGTGCTCGCGGGCGACCTCCAGGACCTCTGGCAGCAGCAGCTGATGGCCGCCATCGGCCGTGAGCTGCTGGCCGGCGACCGCTACGCGCTGATCCTCGACGCGGGCGGTGACCCCGACCGTGAGCTGAAGCTCGCCAAGCAGCTGCGCGACCAGCGTGTCGACGCGCTGCTGGTGTCGCCGGTGAACCCCTCGGCCGAGGGGTGGGCGGCGATCGCCGAGGCGTTGCCGGTGGTGGCCGTCGGGGACTCGCTCAGCACGGCCCGTACCGCCGGGCAGGTCATCTTCGACAACCGGGCCGGCATCGACTCCGTCCTGGAATATCTGCACGGGCTCGGCCACCGCCGGGTGACCGTGCTGACCCCGACCCGGCCGAGCACGCCGGACCGGCCCGCCGACGTGTACGTCCGCGAGGCCGCCGAACGGCTCGGGCTGCGTGCCGAACTGGTCCCCTGCCCGCAGGAGTTGGGCGAGGCCACGGTCGTCGCCCGACGCCTTCTGGACGGGCCACGGCCCGCGACCGCCGTCTTCTGCTTCTCCGACTCACTGGCGTACGGGGTGTACGCCGCCGCCGCCGAGGCCTCGCTCTCCGTCGGCCGGGACGTCTCCGTGGTCGGCTTCGATGACCACCCCGTGTCCCGGGTCCTCACCCCGCCGCTGACCACGGTGGACTGGGGCCTCCCGGAGATCGCCGCGGAGGCCGCACGCCTGACCGTCGCGGCGATCGAGGGGAAACGGGTCCGGAAGAAGCGGATCCTGTGCGCGCCGAGGATGAGCGAACGGGGCTCAGCGGTCCGGGTGTAGCCCCACAAGGGTTTCGCCCCCGCCGCCCCTACCCGTCCCATCCCTACCTGGGGGCTCCGCCCCCAGCCCCCCGTATCGGCCTGAACGGCCTCGCCCCCTCGCACGCCGGCCGGCCTGAGGCTGTCAGGGGCGCGGGGAACTGCGCGATCAGCCCGCGCCCACCCGCAGTCGAAGGACCAGCGACCGGGTCCGGGGCGGAGCCCCAGGGGAGGGATTCAGGCCAGCTTCTTGGTCTTCAGCCATGCGTTGGCGACCGCGTCCGGGTCCTTCTTCTCCTTGTCCACCAGGCGGTTGAGCTTGGTCAGTTCCTCGGAGGTGAGGGCGTTGCCGAGGGTGGCCAGGGCCTTGCGGACCTTCGCGTCGGCCTTGCGGGAGGCGATGAGGGGGACGATGTGCTGGGAGGGGATCAGGTTGAGGGGGTCGGTGAGGACGACCCAGCCGTTCTCGATGACGTCCACGTCCGTGGTGAAGACGTTGGCGACGTCGATGTCGCCCTTCTTCAGGGCGCCCTTGACCAACGGGCCGGAGGAGTCGAGGGACTTGAACTCCTTGAACTCCACCCCGTAGCGGTCCTTGAGGCCCACCACGCCGACGACCCGCTTCTTCATCTCGGCGGCGGCACCCAGGACGAGTTTGCCGTTGGCCTTGCGCAGGTCGGCGAGGGAGGTCAGGCCGTACTTGGCCGCCGTCTCCTTGGTGACGGCGAAGCTGTCGCGGTCCTCGGCCGCCGCGTAGGGGAGGACTTCGAGGCCGCCGGGGAGCACGGTCGTCAGCGTGTTCTGCATCGCGCCGGCCTCGGTGTCCGTGGCCTTCGCGTCCAGGTACAGGAGCAGGCTGCCCTGGTACTCGGGGAGGAGGTCGATGTCGCCGCCCTCCAGCGCGGGCACGACGATCTCGCGCGAGCCGAGGTTGGGGCGGACCTTCGTCTTGATGCCCGCGGCTCCCAGGACACCCGCGTAGAGGTAGCCGAGGATCTGGTTCTCGGTGAAGTTGGCGGTGCCGATGGTCACGCCGCCGGCGCTGGATCCGGATCCGCCGCCGCTGCCGCCGCCGGAACCGTCCAGCGAGGTGATGCCGCTGCTGCAGGCGGCCAGGGCGGGGACGGAGGCCGCGGCGAAGAGGCCGCCGAGCAGAGTCCTACGGTTCATGGTTCTTCGGCTCCTCAGTGGGCGGCGGTACGGCGGTGACGGAACAGGTAGCGCTGGAGTCCGGCCAGCGCGAGGTCGAGCACGACGGCGACGATCGCGACCAGTGCCGCTCCGCCGAGGACCTGGACGAGGTCGCGCTGCGCCAGGCCGTCGAAGACGTACCGGCCGAGGCCGCCGAAGCTGACGTACGCGGCGATCGTGGCGGTGGACACCACCTGGATGAGGGAGAGACGCAGGCCCGTCATGATCAGGGGGAGGGCGAGCGGGATCTCGACCTGGAACAGGACCTGGTGGCCGCGCATGCCCTGGCCCCGCGCCGCGTCCTTCACCTCCGGGTCGACGGCGCTCATACCGGCGTAGGTGTTGGTGACGATGGCCGGTACCGCGAGGACGACAAGGGCCACGTACACCGACCACAGGGACAGGCCGCTGACCAGGAAGACCAGGACGACCAGGCCCACGGTCGGCAGCGCGCGGCCGAAGGAGGACAGGTTGATGGCGAGGAACGCGCCCTTGCCGGTGTGACCGATCAGCAGGCCGAGCGGCAGCGCGATCGCGGCCGCGATGAGCGTGGCGAAGAGCGAGTACTCCAGGTGCTCCGCGATGCGGTGCGCGATGCCGTCGGTGCCGGCCCACTGATCGCCGCTGACCAGCCACTTGGCGAGGTTCTTGAAGAGTTCGTACATGTCAGGCTCGCCGCCTCGTCCACGGAGTGAGTACGTACTGGATCGCGACCAGCAGCGCGTCCGCGACCAGCGCGAGCAGCAGGGTCAGGACCACGCCGACGATCACCGGCGTCGGGAAGTTGCGCTGGAAGCCGTCCGTGAAGAGCTGGCCGAGTCCGCCGTCGCCGATGTAGGTGGCGACGGAGACCAGGGAGATCGACATGACCGTCGCGATCCGAACGCCCGCCATGATCACGGGGAGGGCGAGCGGGAGTTCGACGGTGAGCAGGGTCCGCAGCGGGCGGGTGCCCATCGCCTTGGCGGCTTCCTTGGTCTTCACGGGGACCGAGTCGAGGCCCTCGACCGTGTTCCGGAGCAGGACGACCAGGGTGTAGACCGTCAGGCCGATGACCGTGGTGGTGCGGGTCAGGCCGCTCACCGGGAGCAGGAGGACGAAGATCGCGATCGACGGGATCGTGAACAGGACGTTCGAGAGGCCGAGGAGCACGCCGCGCAGGGCGCGCACCCGGTGGGCCACGACGGCCAGCGGGAGGGAGATCAGCAGGCCGAAGAGGACGGCCAGCAGCGCGGCCTGGAGGTGGGAGAGGGCGAGGGAGGTGAGGTCGTGGGTGTGGTCGCCTATCCAGGACCAGTCGACGGTCATATCGCCACGCTCGCGGTGCCGTGGGTGCCGTGCGCCTTGCTCGCGTGCTCGTGGATGTCGTCGCGGGAGGTGACGCCGGTGAGCACGCCGTCGACGTCCACACGTGCCACCAGTCCGGTGGGCGAGGCGATGGACTCGTTGAGCGCCGCCAGCAGGGAGTCGGTGTCCTTGAGCGGTCGTACGGGGAGTTCGGCGTCGTCCGCCGTCGCACGCCAGTGCCGCGGCTTGCGGGCCTCGTCGAGGACGAGGGTCCAGGAGCCGCCCTCGGGGGCCGGGCCCTGCGGCACGTCGGCGAGGTGCTGGAGAGAGAGGAGCTTCAGGCCCCGCTCGGCGCCGAGGAAGTCGGCGACGAAGTCGTCCGCGGGGCGGGCGAGCAGGTCGGCCGGGGTCGCGCACTGCACCAGATGGCCGCCGGTGCGGAAGATCGCGATCTGGTCGCCGAGCCGGACGGCCTCGTCTATGTCGTGGGTGACGAAGACGATGGTCTTGCTGAGCTCCTTCTGGAGGCGGAGCAGTTCGTCCTGGAGCTGGGCGCGGACGACCGGGTCGACCGCGCCGAAGGGCTCGTCCATGAGCAGGACGGGCGGGTCGGCGGCGAGCGCGCGGGCCACGCCGACGCGCTGCTGCTGGCCGCCGGAGAGCTGGTGCGGGTAGCGCTTGCCGGCGTCGGCGGCGAGACCGACGGTCTCCAGGAGCTCGGCCGCCCGCGCCCTGGCCTTCTTGCGGCCCCAGCCCAGCAGCAGCGGCACGGTGGCGATGTTGTCGAGCACCGTGCGGTGCGGGAAGAGGCCGGCCTGCTGGATGACATAACCGATGGAACGGCGCAGTTCGGCCGCGTCCTGCTCGAGGACGTCCTTGCCACCGACGCGGATGGTGCCGGAGGTCGGATCGACCATCCGGTTGATCATCCGGAGGGTGGTGGTCTTACCGCAACCGGAAGATCCGACGAGGACGGTCACGCCGCCTTCCGGCATCTCCAAAGAGAGGTCGTGGACTGCGGTGGTGCCGTTGGGGAAGCGCTTGTGGACCGTGTCGAACTGGATCATGAGGTGTCCCTTGCCCGGTCTGCATATCGTCATGCAGAGTTCTCTGTACCTGAATAGGTTGTCAACGGTCCGGTGTTAATCGCTGGTTACTTATGACCGCCAGGCAAGATCCAATGTCGGGATTGAGGGGAGTTTGAGCTCTATGTCGTCTCGGAATGCGGACACGCCGAGTGCGGTGGTGGCCGGTCTCACCGCCGGTCTGGTGGTGCTCGACGGGTGCAGCACCGGTGTCGCCGACATCGTGCGGCTCGCCGACGGGGCCGCTCGGCCCGTTCCCGGCACCGAGGCGATGAAGCGCGTCGAGCAGTCCTGGGACGCCGCCCGGCAGATCGCCGCCACCGGTCGCGTCTACGGGCGCTCCACCGGCGTCGGCGCCAACCGGAACGAGGACGTGCCGACCGAGGCCGCCGCCGAGCACGGGCTGCGCCTGCTGCGCAGCCACGCCGGTGCCATCGGTGAGGAGCTCCCCGCCCGCCAGGTCCGGGCCATGCTCGCCGTCCGCGCCAACCAGCTCCTGGCGGGCGGAGCGGGCCTGCGGCCCACCGTCGTCACGGCTCTGTGCGAGGCCCTGGAGACCGGCGCGTACCCGGTCGTGAACGAGTTCGGGTCGGTGGGTACGGGGGACATCGCGGCGCTGGCCCAGGTGGGGCTGGCGCTGGTGGGGGAGCATCCCTGGCGGGGGCCGGATGGCTCACGGACGTCGTCCGTACCGTCCGGGCCACGGTCCCCGGGGCAGGGGGCGCCGCTCGCGGGGCAGGGAGTGCCGTCCCAGGACCAGGACCAGGGTCAGGGTCAGGGTCAGGGTCCGTCGGCCGAGGGGCTGTCGCCGCTCGGTCTCGGGGAGAGGGTGGCGTCCTTCGGGGAGGAGGTGTCGTCCGTCGGGCAGGGCCTGCCCCCCGAACCCCAGCCCCTCGACAACAACGACGCCCTCGCCCTCATCAGCAGCAACGCCCTCACCCTCGGGCAGTCCGCGCTCGCCCTGGACGAGCTGCGGGGGCTGATCGAGGCCACACAGGTCGTCGCCGCGCTGTCACTGCTGGCCGTCGACGGATCGCACGAGCCGTACGCGGCACCCGTGCACGCCGCGCGCCCGCACAAGGGCTCGGCCGAAGTCGCCCGTCGGATGCGGGAGTTGATCGGAGCGGCGGACCGGCCCACCCCGCCGCTCGGCCGGATCCAGGATCCGTACGGCTTCCGGTGCGTCCCGCAGATCCACGGGCCCGCGCAGGACGCCGCGGACGCCTTGGAAGGGGTCCTGGTCGTCGAGATCAACGCCGCCGCCGAGAACCCCCTCATCTCGCCCGAGGACATGGCCGCATACCACCACGGTGGCTTCTACCAGGCCCAACTCGCCCTCGCCCTGGACCACTTCAGGCTCGCCGTCACGCAGGTGGCGCGGCTGTCGACCTCGCGGCTCTCCACCCTCAACGAACCCGCCTACACCCGCCTGCGCCCCTTCCTCGCCGACCAGGAGCCCGCGTCCTCCGGCGTGATGATCCTGGAGTACGCCGCCGCGGCCGCCCTCGGCGACCTGCGCGCCTTCTCCGCGCCCGCCTCGCTCGGCCACGCTGTACTCTCCCGGGGCGTCGAGGAACAGGCGAGCTTCGCCTCACTCGCCGCACGGCAGACACTGCGGGCGTGCGGTGCCTACCGTCTCGTCGTGGGCTGCGAACTGGTCTCCGCCGTACGGGCTCTGCGCCAGCGCGATCTGCGGCCCGACCCGGAGCTGCCGGTCGGACGGGCGATGGAACTGGCCGAGTCCGTGCTCGGCCTGGACCAGACCGACCGGCCGCTGACGGACGACGTGACGGCGGCGGCCGCGCTGCTCGACCGGTTCACGGACATCTGGAGGGGGAGCGAGTCATGAGCGTGGACAGGAGCATGGACGTGAGCGCGGAGGCGAAAGCCGGCGTGAAGGCCGACGTGAAAGCCAACGTGAAAGCCGGCTTGGATGCCGGCGTGAAGGCCGACGTACAGGCCGACGAGAGCGTGATGGACAGTCCGGCCGGGCGGCTGCAGGCGCTCTTCGAGGGGCACCGGCTGACGCCCACCCAGCGGCGCATCGCGCACAGCATGGTGCGCAGCGCCGCCGACGTGCCGTTCCTCTCCAGCGTCGAACTCGCCGAACTCGCCGGGGTCAGCCAGCCCTCCGTCACCCGCTTCGCGGTCGCGCTCGGCTTCGACGGCTACCCGGCGCTGCGCAAGCACCTGCGCGAGGTCGCGCCCACCGAACAGTCGGCGACCCCGGGCTCGTACAACGAGTACCAGCAGGCCGTCGAGGCCGAGATCGAGAACCTGAAGCACCTCGCTGAGGTGCTCGCCGACCCGCGCCCGGTGCAGCGCGCGGGACGGCTGCTCGCCGCCTCCCGTCCGCTGCCGGTGCTCGGACTGCGCGCCGCCGCCTCCCAGGCGTACGGCTTCGCGTACTTCGCCGCCAAGGTCCACCCGGACGTACGGCTGCTGCACGAGGGCGGCACGATGCTGCACGACCGCATCGACGCGGCCGTCCACGCCGGAGCCACCGCCCTGCTCTGCTTCGCGCTGCCCCGCCACCCGCGCGAGGTCGTGGACTCGCTCGCCTACGCCAAGGGGGCCGGGCTGACGGTGGTGACGGTCGCGGACTCCGCGTTCGCTCCGGTCGCCAAGGTCTCGGACCTGCTCCTGCCCGCCGCCGTCGGCACCGGGCTCGCCTTCGACACGGCCTGCTCCCCGATGCTCCTCGGGCGCGTCCTTCTGGAGGCGATGTGCGACGACATCCCGGACGCCCAGACGCGGCTGGAGGAGTTCGACGCGCGGGCGGCGGCCAGGGGCCTGTTCGTGGAGTAGCCGCGGTCCCATGCGGGGGGCGGGGTTCGGCGGAGTAGTCACGGTTCGGTGGAGTGGCCCCGCTTCTCAGACTCGTCTCACCTTCGCTCGTTAGCGTGCGCGCCCAAAGACGCTGAAGACGCAAGCAGCCGAAGACGCAAGCACGGGAGGCGGAGAACGTGGCGCGCGGAGGGCAGGGCCTGGCTCGGGTGGCCGTCGTGGTGAGGGCCGGGGCGGCACCACTGTGGTGGTTCGGGGTGTTCGCGGCCGGTATCGGGGTGCTGTTGCCGGGGCTGACCGGACGCCGGATCGGGGTCATGGCCGGCGCCGCGCTGTTCATCCTCGCGGCGGTCGTGGTGGCGTACACCCGCGGGAAGCGGTACGCCGCACTCGCCCGCTCGGCCGCACGCGCGAGCAAGCAGGACGTGCTCCAGGACCGGGCCGTGACGGTACGCAACTGGCGCCGGGGCCATCGCTGGTGGTTGCTGCTTGCCTTCGTGGCCGCGCTCGGCAGCTCCTTCGCGGTGCCTGCCGCGGGCGGCATGCTGCTCGCCGGTGCGGGCGTCGGGCTGTGGCTGAAGGCCGGCCGGCTCGGGCGCCGTGAACGGGCCGAGGAGGCCTTGATCTGGGTGCGCGTCGACTGGCTCGGCCGACGTGCCGGTGCTCCCGCCGGAAAGCCGGTCAAGGCCTGCCGGACCACCGGAGTGGCGGCCGGCGACGCCGCGCCCGGCGGAGCGCGACGCCGCTGACCCGAGGCGGCGACCGGGGGCCGCTACACCTCGAGGTCCGCCTCGATCCTCTTCAGTTGGTGCCGGGCCATCGCCAGGTTGGCCCGCTTGGAGTCGAGGACCAGGTACAGGAAGAGCCCGTTGCCGCCGCGCCCCTTGATCAGCCGGATCAGGTGGTACTGGTCGGACAGCGTGATCAGGATGTCCTCGATCTCGCCCTTCAGCCCGAGGTGCTCCATGGTGCGGATCTTGGCGCGGACCACGTCGGTGTTGCCCGCCGCCGCCACGGTGAGGTCGAAGCCCTTGCTGCCGCCGATCGTGCCCAGCGCCATTCCGCTGGTGTAGTCGACGAGGGCGGCTCCGGTCGCGCCCTCGATGGAGGCGAGTGCTTCCTTCAGCGCGGTTTCGGTGTTCGTCATGGTGTGGTTCTTCCTTTCGGCTTGTCGGCCCGACTTCTTCGGTCCGACGCTCGGGCCGACTCTTCGGTCAGCTTTCCGATGCGGTGGGGGTGTTGGGGGTGGGGGTCGGGGGCGTGCGGGGCGTGCCGCGCGCCGTACGGGTACGCGTCGGCATGGAGGCGGGCCGCGCGGGAGCCCGTGCCGGGGCGACCGGTTCACCGCGCGCCGTCGCGGCCTCCACGAGCTCGCCGATCCGGGTACCGGAACGGCGCCCCTCCAGATGCAGCCGGCCGACATTGACCCGGTCCTGGGCCAGCAGCGTCAGCACGGCGGAGCCGCCCGCCGCGTACGTCGCCACATAGCCGTCGACGCCGCGCACCAGCAGTTCGCGGAACTCGCCCTGCCCGGTGGCGTCCGCCATCCGCACGGCCACCCCCAGCGCGGCCGCGGTGAGCGCGGCCACGCCCTCGGGCTCCACTCCGGGCGTGTCGTGGGCGAGTACGAGTCCGTCGACGCTGGCCGCCAACGCACCGGTCAGCTGGGGCACGCGGGCCCTCAACCGGTGCAGCTCGTCGAGGACTTCGGGTTCCGCCGCCATCAGCAGTCTCCTCTCGGCACGCTGTCGCAGCGCGCGGATCACAGGGCCTCCAGCGCGTCTCGGAGCCGGCGCAACAACGCGACGTCGGGATCGGCGGAAGACTGGGTGAGCACCTTGGGTAACGGCGCACGCTCCGGCGCGTTCGCCGCCGTGACGAACCCGGCCGCGGCCAGTCGGCGGACGTCGACGAGGGTGTGGAACGCGGGCCGCCCCAGGGCGAGCGAGATGTCCGACGCCGTCCGCATACCGTCCACCCGGCCGAGCACGGCCCACTGGCGCAGGGGGACCGACGGCTCGGCGGCGCGCCGGGCGCGCGCCAACGGGGCGGTGTCCGTCGCCGGGTCGGGCCAGACCCGGTGCAGCAGCTGGCGGCGGCGCAGCGTCTCACGCTCCACCGCGGCCACGGACACGGGACGCACTGGACCGAGCCAGTGCGCGGCCCCGTACCGGAACCGGGCCGGAGTGCTGCTCGGCCCCAGCACGAAGTACGCCGCGTCGTACAGCGCCCCGAGATGGCACAGCTCCAGTGCGCCCTCGGCGATCCGGCCGCGCTCGACCAGGAACCGCCCGACCCGGCGCCGCGCCCCGGCCTCGGCGACCGCCTCCCGCCAGGACTCGGCCGCCAGCACTCCGCGCGCGGTGAGCAGCACGTCGAGCGAGGGGGTGGCGGGGCTCTCGGCGTGCACGACCTCGCCGTCACAGAGGTAGAGCACCCCGCGCTCGCGCACCAGCACGCCGGTGGCCCGCTCGGCGGCGAGTCGGCTGAGCATGGGCGAGAGGCCGACGGGGACCGCCGCCCTGTCGGTGTCGTTGTGCTTGTCGTGGTCTTGGTCGCTGTCCTTGCGCACGGCGAGTTCGAGTGCGGGCGGTGTTCTGACCGTCGTCATCCCAGCACCAGCCGTCCAGCCATCTCACCGAGCCGGATCCGGGCCAGCGCGAGATTGCCGTCCGCCCGGTCCAGCCACAGATGCAGGAACACGCTGCTGTCGAACGTGGTCCTGACGAACCGCAGCAGGTGGTAGCTGTCACGGTTGCTGACGATCAGGTCCTCGACCGGGGTCTCCTGCTCGGACCAGTCGGACCCGTCGGACGGGGCGAACGCCTTGTGCTCCGCGGCGAGCCGGGCGAGCTCGGCCGCCTCCGCCGCGGTCGTCTCGTGGTCACCGCCCGGGGCATCCCCGACCGTGCCCAGGGCCAGCCCGCTGGTCCAGTCGACCACCGCGGCGCCCCGGGCACCGGGCAGTCGCATGGCTTCCAGTAGGCACTCGTCGATTCCGGGCACCACGTATCCCCTCCCGCCAAAGGGTTCGGCCGAGTGACGCCGAAGTTACGCAACGTGTGCGCGACGGGTGAGGGATCTGGCATTTTCCTGTGGAACATGCGCGCGGTGACTAAGGTGGGTCAACTGACCATATTTTCAGTCCTCTTGGCGCTGTTCGGATGCTGGTGAGGGCGTTGTGGAGGCGCACCGGGGGGCGCTCGCAGGTCCACCGGGGTGCGCGGCGAGGCCACGCACGCCGTGTTCTGTTTCGGGGCGCCGGGTGCCGGGTGTCGGGTGCTACAGCGCCGTGAGTGCTGTCGGCCGTGCGCCGCCCGACTCCGCGACGATCTCCTCGACGCCCTGCGGCTCCCGTACGACCGCGAACCGCACATCCGTACTCCTGCCGCCGTCGCGGTTCCCGCCCTCGACCGACGCGAAGCCGTAAACGCCCGGCCGGGCCAGGGAGTTGTACGCGTAATGGTGGGCGAAGTAGTACGCGCCCGTGTCCAACGCCGCCGCGTAGTCGCCCTGTTCGAGCAGCGGGAGCGCGCGCCCCTCGGCGAGCAGGTCGCCCGCGAAACAGGCGGGCCCCGCGATGTCCTGGACGACGTCCGGCCCCGCCTTGGGGTGCCCCAACGCGTCGTACGCGGCGATCCGCAGCGGCCAGGACCCGGGCGCGTACACCGTGCGGGTCGCGATCTGCACCCCGGCGTGCGTGACCGCGACCGGCCGGCCTCCGGCGGACTTCGCGTACTCGACCCGCGCGACCACGGTCCCGTGCCTGGCCAGCAGCGACCGCCCGAACTCGGTGACCAGCCCGTACCGCCCGTCGAAGAGCCCCGGCACCGCCTCGGCGAGCAGCCGTGCGTACTGCGCGTACGTCGGGGTCGTGACGTCGGAGCCGAAGTTGACCGGCAGTCCGCCGCCGATGTCGAGCGTGTCGATCTGCTGCCGCCCGACACGCCGGTTGATCTCCTCGGCGAGCGCGTACGTCTCCGCGATCCCCCGTGCCATCAGCGAGAGCGGGATCCCCTGCGACCCGGTGTGCGCGTGCAGCCGGGTCAGCCACGGCCGGTCGGCGTACGCCTGGACGATCCACTCCCGGGCACCCTCGTCGCGCAGTGCGACCCCGAACTTCGAGGTCGCCGTCGCCGTGGACAACGCCTCGATGGAACCCCCGCCGACCTGCGGGTTCACCCGGATTCCGATGGGGGGGCGGGGGTGCGGGGATCCCGCGGGACCGCCGTTCGGCCCGTCGGGCAGGTCCCCCACCAGGCCGTCGATGCGGTCCAGCTCCTGCGGATTGTCCGCGTTGACGGCGATGCCCAGTGCCAGCGCCTCGCGCAGCTCGGCGATCGTCTTGGCGGGTGAGTCGAGCACGGTCTCGGAGGGCGGCACGCCGGCCGCCCGTGCGAGGGCGAGCTCGCCGGGGCTCGCGACCTCCGCGCCGATGCCGTGCTCGTGCAGCAGCCGCAGTACGGGCACCAGCGGGGTCGCCTTCACCGCGAAGGCGTGCAGCACGGGTGTGCCCGGCGCCGTCACCGCGTCGAAGGCGGCCCGCAGCTCCGCCGCCGAGGCCTTGATGCCGGGAACGTCGAGGAGGGCGATGATGGGGGCCTCGGGCCCCAGCAGTCCATGCTCCACGGCGGCCCGGACGGCATCGTCGCGCCGCGTCACGCGATCGGAGCCGGACTCACCCCCGCTCGCCGAGGGTGCCTCACTCGATGGCGCCCCGCCCGCCGAAGGCGCCCCACCCGAAGACGCCGCCGCTGAAGGCATCCCGGTCGAAGGCGTCCCCGTCGAAGACACCCCGGTCCCTGCCGCCCCATCGCTCACTGAATCCTCCCTCGTGTCCCTGTCTGCACCCATACATCCCAGCCAAACATCCGCGCCACGCCCCCGCTGGCCCACTCATCTATTGACTAGCTCTATTCAAGAAGCCAGGATGTGAATATCTACTGCAACAGTCCGCTAGGAGGCAGACCATGTCAGGACCCCGCCCCGTCCGAGCGCCGCGCGGTACGGAACTGAGTGCCCTGGGATGGCAGCAGGAAGCCGCCCTGCGGATGCTGCAGAACAACCTCGACCCCGAGGTCGCCGAGCACCCCGACAAGCTCGTCGTCTACGGCGGCACCGGCAAGGCCGCCCGTGACTGGCGCTCCTTCGACGCCATGGTCCGCACGCTGCGGACCCTCAAGCAGGACGAGACGATGCTCGTCCAGTCCGGCCGCCCCGTCGGCGTCATGCAGACCCACGAGTGGGCCCCGCGCGTCCTCATCGCCAACTCCAACCTGGTCGGCGACTGGGCGAACTGGGAGGAGTTCCGCCGTCTGGAGGCCCTCGGCCTCACGATGTACGGCCAGATGACCGCCGGCTCCTGGATCTACATCGGCACCCAGGGCATCCTCCAGGGCACCTACGAGACGTTCGCCGCCGTCGCCGCCAAGAAGTTCAACGGCACACTCGCGGGCACCATCACCCTGACCGCCGGTCTCGGCGGCATGGGCGGCGCCCAGCCGCTCGCCGTGACGATGAACGACGGCGTCGCGATCTGTATCGACGTCGACCCGCGGGCCATCGAGCGCCGCATCGAGCACCGCTACCTGGATGTGAAGGCCGACTCCCTGGAGCACGCCCTTCAGCTCGCCGTCGAGGCCCGCGACCAGCGAAAGCCGCTCTCCATCGGCCTCCTGGGCAACGCCGCCGAGCTGCTGCCCCGCATGCTCGCCGAGAGCGCCCCGATCGACATCGTGACCGACCAGACCTCGGCCCACGACCCGCTGGCCTACCTCCCCATCGGCATCGACTTCGACGACATGGCCGACGCGGCCGCCAAGGACCCGGCGGGCTTCACCACCCGCGCCCGGGAGTCCATGGCCAAGCACGTCGAGGCGATGGTCGGCTTCATGGACGCCGGCGCCGAGGTCTTCGACTACGGCAACTCGATCCGCGGCGAGGCCCAGCTCGCCGGGTACGAGCGGGCATTCGCCTTCCCCGGCTTCGTCCCCGCCTACATCCGCCCCCTCTTCTCCGAGGGCAAGGGCCCCTTCCGCTGGGCGGCCCTCTCCGGCGACCCGCAGGACATCGCCAAGACCGACAAGGCGATCCTCGACCTCTTCCCCGAGAACGAGTCCCTGCACCGCTGGATCAAGCTGGCCGGTGAGCGCGTCCACTTCCAGGGCCTGCCCGCCCGGATCTGCTGGCTCGGCTACGGCGAGCGCGACAAGGCAGGCGAGCGCTTCAACGACATGGTGGCGTCCGGCGAGCTCGCCGCGCCCCTGGCCATCGGCCGCGACCACCTCGACTGCGGCTCCGTCGCCTCCCCGTACCGTGAGACCGAGGCCATGCTCGACGGCTCCGACGCGATCGCCGACTGGCCGCTGCTGAACGCCATGGTGAACGTCGCCTCCGGCGCCTCCTGGGTCTCCATCCACCACGGCGGCGGCGTCGGCATGGGCCGCTCCATCCACGCCGGGCAGGTGTCCGTCGCCGACGGAACCAAGCTGGCCGGCGAGAAGATCCGCCGCGTGCTCACCAACGACCCCGGCATGGGTGTCATCCGGCACGTCGACGCCGGGTACGACATCGCCGAGTCCGTTGCCCAGGAGCGCGGCGTGCGCATCCCGATGCGCGAAGGCGACGAGGGTGGCGCCGCGTGACCTTCCACAGCATGTGGGCGGAGCTGCTGCCGATCGGCCGCAGCTCCGCCTCCGGCGGCTACCGCCGCTTCGCCTGGACCGGGGCCGACGCCGACTGCCGGGCCTGGTTCCGGGCCCAGGCCGAGTCCCGCGGGCTGCGCTACGAGCTGGACCGCAACGGCAACCAGTGGGCCTGGCTCGGCGACCCCGCCGAGGGCGACGCCGTGGTCACCGGGTCCCACCTGGACTCCGTGCCCGACGGCGGGGCCTTCGACGGGCCCCTCGGCGTCGTGTCGTCCTTCGCCGCCCTGGACGAACTGCGCGCCCGTAAGGCCGAGTTCACCCGCCCCCTCGCCATCGTCAACTTCGGCGACGAGGAGGGTGCCCGCTTCGGACTCGCCTGCGTCGGCTCCCGGCTGGCCGCCGGACAACTCACCGTCGGGCAGGCGCACCGGCTGACCGACGGCGACGGCATCACGCTCCCGCAGGCCATGGAGCGCGCCGGACACGACCCCGACACCATCGGTCCTGACCCCGAGCGCCTCGCCCGCATCGGCGCCTTCGTCGAACTGCACGTCGAGCAGGGCCGCGCCCTCGACCTCAGCGGCGACCAGGTCGGCATCGCCAGCGCCATCTGGCCGCACGGCCGCTGGCGCTTCGACTTCCGGGGCGAGGCCAACCACGCGGGCACCACCCGGCTCGTCGACCGCCGCGACCCGATGCTGTCGTACGCCGAGACCGTGCTCGCCGCTCGCCGCGAAGCCCAGCTCGCCGGCGCCGTCGCCACCTTCGGCAAGATCTCCGTCGAGCCGAACGGCGTGAACGCCATCCCCTCCCTCGTGCGCGGCTGGCTCGACTCCCGCGCCGCCGATCAGGCGACCCTCGACACGGTCGTCACCGGCGTCGAGAAGGCCGCCCGCGAGTACGCGGAGGCCCAGGGCGTCGAACTCGACGTCGTCCGCGAGTCGTTCACCCCCGTCGTCGAGTTCGAGCACGCCCTGCGCGACGAGCTCGCCCGCATCCTGGGCAAGGACGGGGAAGGGGCCGCGGGACTCACGGTTCCCGTCCTGGGTACGGGCGCCGGACACGACGCCGGAATCCTCTCCGGGACCGTCCCGACCGCCATGCTGTTCGTACGCAACCCCACGGGTGTCTCGCACTCCCCGGCCGAGTACGCCGCCGAGGACGACTGCGTGGCCGGGGTGACCGCACTCGCCGACGTACTCGAAGGGCTGGCCTGCAGGTGACGCAGACGTACTGGCTTGAACACGCCTGGCTCGACACCCACGTCGAGCCGGGCGTGGCCCTGGACGTGACGGACGGCAGGATCACCGCCGTCCGCGAGAACACCGCCACCCCGCCCCCCGGCGCCGAGATCCTCCGCGGACTCACCCTCCCCGGGCTCGCCAACGCCCACTCGCACGCCTTCCACCGCGCTCTGCGCGGCACCGTCCAGGTCGGCTCCGGGACCTTCTGGACCTGGCGCGAGATCATGTACTCCTTCGCGGACAAGCTGACCCCGGACACGTACCACGCGCTCGCCCGCGCCGTGTACGCGGAGATGGCGCTCGCGGGCGTCACGGCCGTCGGCGAGTTCCACTACGTGCACCACACCCCCGGCGGCACCCCGTACGCCGACCCGAACGCGATGGGCGAGGCGCTCATCGCAGCCGCGGGCGAGGCCGGCATCCGGATCACCCTCCTCGACACGGCCTACGTGTCCTCGGGCTTCGGGCAGCCGCCCAACCACCACCAGCTCCGCTTCTCCGACGGCAGCGCGGATGCCTGGGCGGAACGCTCTTCACTTCTCAAGGACCGTGATCACGCACGGATCGGTGCGGCCATCCACTCCGTACGGGCCGTGCCCGCCGGACAGCTGGCGACGGTCGCGCGCTGGGCCGAGGAGCGGCGGGCCCCGCTGCACGTGCATCTGTCGGAGCAGACGGCGGAGAACGAGGCCTGCCAGGCCGCCCACGGGTGCACCCCGACGAGGCTGCTCGCCGACCACGGCGTGCTCGGTTCCCGCACGACCGGCGTCCACAACACGCACCTCACGGACGAGGACATCGCGCTGCTGGGCGACTCCCGGACGGGCACGTGCATGTGCCCGACGACGGAACGGGACCTGGCGGACGGCATCGGCCCCGCCGTCGCCCTCCAGCGAGCCGGCTCGCCCCTCTCCCTCGGCTCCGACAGCCACGCCGTCATCGACCTGCTCGAAGAGGCCCGCGCGATGGAGCTGAACGAGCGCCTGCGCACCCGCACCCGCGGTCACTGGACGGCGGCCGCCCTGCTGCGCGCCGCCTCCGCCGACGGCCACGCGGCCCTCGGCTGGCAGGACGTGGGCATCCTCGAAGCGGGCGCGCTCGCCGACTTCACGACGATCGCCCTCGACTCGGTCAGAACAGCGGGGCCGGTGCCGCGCCTGGGCGCCGAGACGGCCGTATTCGCGGCGACGGCGGCCGACGTACGGCACACGGTCGTGGGCGGCCGGCATGTCGTACGAGACGGAGCGCACGCCCTTGTTCCCGATGTGCCGCAGGCCCTCGCGCAGGCAGTCGAAGCCCTGCGCGCCTAGAGACGACCGCCGAACTCCGCCCCCACGAGGACGCCATGAGCAGCACCACCGGCACGACCACCGTCATCACCAACATCGCCACGCTGGTCACCAACGATCCCTCCCTCGGTGACGGCTCCCCCCTCGGCCTGATCCAGGACGCGGCCGTCGTCATCGAAGGCGACCGCGTCGCGTGGACCGGTGACTCAAGAAAAGCACCCGCCACTGACAACCGGGTCGACGCCGGTGGCCGGGCGGTGATCCCGGGCTTCGTGGACTCCCACTCGCACCTGGTCTTCGCGGGCGACCGCACCCAGGAGTTCAACGCCCGTATGTCGGGCCGCAGCTACACGGCGGGCGGCATCCGCACCACCGTCGCCGCCACCCGCGCCGCCAGCGACGAGGACCTGGAGGCCAACCTCACGCACTACCTCCACGAGGCCCTGCGCCAGGGCACCACCACCTTCGAGACCAAGTCGGGCTACGGCCTCACCGTCGAGGACGAGGCCCGTGCGCTGCGCATCGCGGCGGCGCACACCGACGAGGTCACCTACCTCGGCGCGCACATCGTCTCCCCGGACTACGCCGACGACCCGGCCGCGTACGTGGCCCTGGTGACCGGCGAGATGCTCGACGCCTGTGCCCCGTACGCCCGTTGGGTCGACGTCTTCTGCGAGAAGGGCGCCTTCGACGGCGACCAGGCCCGCGCGATCCTCACGGCCGGCAAGGCCAAGGGCCTGCACCCGCGCGTCCACGCCAACCAGCTCTCGTACGGCCCCGGCGTCCAGCTCGCCGTCGAACTCGACGCGGCGAGCGCCGACCACTGCACCCACCTCACGGACGCGGACGTCGAGGCCCTGGCGAACGGCCGGACGGTCGCGACCCTGCTCCCCGGCGCCGAGTTCTCCACCCGCGCCGAGTGGCCGGACGCCCGCCGCCTCCTGGACGCGGGCGTGACCGTCGCCCTCTCCACCGACTGCAACCCGGGCTCGTCCTTCACCTCCTCCGTCCCGTTCTGCATCGCACTGGCGGTACGGGACATGGGCATGACCCCGGACGAGGCGGTCTGGTCGGCCACGGCGGGCGGCGCGGCGGCCCTGCGCCGCACGGACATCGGCCGCCTCACCGTCGGCGCCCGCGCCGACCTCGCCCTCCTGGACGCGCCCAGCCACGTCCACCTCGCCTACCGGCCGGGCGTACCGCTGGTCACCGGCGTCTGGCGGCGCGGCGTACGCGAGCTCTGACGCAGGGGTCACGACGCCGGGGTCACGAGGCCCCCGCCCGCCACCGCTGACTCGTACCCCCGTCGAGCGGCAGCAGGGACACGCCGTCCCCGCCGCTCGGCGTGACCGCGGTCTCGACGGCGATGGACGGGCGGATCACGCCGTCGTCGTCCACGGTGAACCTCAGGTTCTGGCCGTGGCTGCCGTCGATCGAGCCGCAGTCCCAGATCCCGACGCCGTTGTCGACGGAGCCGCGGCTGTCCAGACAGAGGTCGGAGTCGGCGTACGACTGCAGGACGCCGCGCCCGGAGTCGACCCGCCACCGCTGGGTGCGGGCCGAGGTGCAGGGGGCCGTGACGACGTCCGTGCCCTGCGTCAGATCGCCGTCGCGTATGTCCAGGCACAGGCCCGAGGCGATGTTCACGACCTGGGCGTAGTCGCTGCCCGGCGGGTAGGCCGGGGTGGGCGTGGGGGACGGCGTCGGACTGGCCGATCTCGACGGGGAGGGGCTCCGCGTCGGGGAAGGCGACTTGCTGGTCGCGGAGGGCAGCGGGGCCGGGAGCGAGGGGGTCGCCGAGACGGTCGCCGTCACCGTCACCTGCGGCACGCTCGACGGGGTGGTGACCGAGCCCGCCGTGTTCTGGGACGGCGAGCCGCCCGACGACAGCACGACGAACAGCAGCGGCACCAGGGCGACGCCGAGGGCCGCCGCCGAGGTCAGGACGAAGCGGCGGGACGGCGGCCAGGGCCCCGACGAGGTGGGGACGCCGGGCCGGGGCTCGCCCGCCTCGCTCATGACGTACGCCGTGCCCGCCCACGGCAGCAGTCCCTCGGCCAGGGCGGTGCGCGGATGGTCGCGCAGGGCGGACAGCTCCTCGTACGCCGTCGTGCAGTGCGCGCAGTGCGCCATGTGGGCGTGCAGGTCGGGGCTGGAACGGGGGTTGTCCGGCCGCAGCGACTCCTCGATCAGCCGCCGGAAGTCCCCGCAGCGCGGGTCGTCGGAGGCGGCGAGCCGGGACTTCAGACAGGCCTGGCCCAGGGCCTGCAGCGCGGGCTGCCCGCCGTACGTCACGTCCTCACGGGTGAGGCCGAGCAGGACGGCCGCCCGGTCGGCTGGCTCCTCTTCCACGACTCCGTACCAGAGCAGGCCCTGGGTACGGGACGGGAGGGACTGGAACGGGGCGAGCATGGGCGGCACGGGCCCGCCGGGGCCCGCCGTGCTCAGCACGAGGAGCAGACCGGGGTCGAGGCCGGCGGCCCGTTCGTCCCTCGCCCACGAGGCGGCCACCTGCGCCGCCAGCAGCAGGAGTCGGTGGCGCCAGGGGACGCTCGGGTTCGAGCCGCGCGCCGTCTCCTGGGCCGCCAGGGTGAACGCCTGCGCCGCGAGCTGCCGCGCCGCCGACTCGCTACGGGTGCACAGACGGGCGTAGGCGAGGACGGACGGGCGGTGCCGCTCGCGGAGTTCCTGGAGGGCCGGATACGCGCTGTCGGTGTCGGCGCTCAGCAGTTCGGTGAGCCGCGTGTCGGACGCGCCCGCGTCGTCCTGAGCCATGTGTCGGCCTCCTCGTACCCCGTGCGGTCACTCGCTCCCGTCCTGACGTACCAGCCAGTTTGGAGTGCTCATAGTGACGGGGGTGGCCCTTTGAGGAAAGAGGGAGGAAGGAGGCGCAAGAAAAAAAGCGGTCCGGCGCCGTCGGCGCCGGACCGCTCTCGGCTGAAGGAGAGAGGTGCCGGAGGGGGCAGGGAGCGGTCACTCCTCGACCGTCACTCCTCGACCGTCACTCCTCGACCGTCAGTGCCTTCCGCAGTCGCACCAGCGTCCGCGACAGCAGCCGCGACACATGCATCTGCGAGATCCCGAGCTCGTCACCGATCTCGGACTGCGTCATGTTGGCGACGAAGCGCAGCGAGAGGATCTGCCGGTCGCGCGAGGGGAGTTCGGCGATCAGGGGCTTGAGGGACTCCACGTACTCGATGCCCTCGAGGCCGTGGTCCTCGTAGCCGATGCGGTCCGCGAGCGCGCCTTCGGAGTCGTCCTCCTCGGGCTGGGCGTCCAGCGAACTGGCCGTGTAGGCGTTCGAGGCGGCCATGCCCTCGACGACCTCGTCGTTGGTGATGCCCAGGTGCTGCGCCAACTCGCCCACCGTGGGCGCCCGGTCGAGCTGCTGGGCGAGTTCGTCGCCCGCCTTGGCCAGGGCGAGACGCAGTTCCTGCAGTCGGCGCGGTACGCGCACGGACCAGGAGGTGTCGCGGAAGAAGCGCTTGATCTCGCCGATGATGGTCGGCATCGCGAAGGTGGGGAACTCGACGCCGCGGCTCAGTTCGAAGCGGTCGATCGCCTTGATCAGGCCGATCGTGCCGACCTGGATGATGTCCTCCATCGGCTCGCTGCGGGAGCGGAAGCGGGAGGCGGCGAACTTGACCAGCGCGAGGTTGAGCTCGACCAGCGTGTTGCGCACGTACGAGTAGTCGTGGGTGCCTTCTTCGAGGGACTCCAGCCGCTCGAAGAGGGTCTTGGACAGGGCCCGTGCGTCCACCGGTCCCACCTCGTCGTACGGGGGGATCTCGGGAAGTCCGTCGAGTCCGTCGAGTCCGCTGGTTCCGGTTTCGTCGAGACGCTCCGGGCGTTCCAGAGAAGGTGTCGACGTCGCCGTCTGGGTCTGCGATCCGTCGAGCCGGGGTGACATGGTGTCCTCCATCGTTCTCGGCATATGGCCGCCGATGCCAATGCGTGCACTGCGGTGTGCGGCGCCTCCGAAGCCGGCCGTGTCGAATAGGTGTCGCTACTAGCCCTACCCGCTTTCGCGCGCCGCCCGCAAGTGCGTTGCGTGACGAAATGTCCATTTTCGGGGGGTTGTTCGGGTGTCGGGGATCGTAAGGAAGGCGTAGTGTTCGAGTGCGTACACCAGCAGTCGCGACGCTCGGGAGAGAGACGGCATGGACCGCCAGACGGTCGGCAGCGCACAGTCGGGCCGGCTTCTAGTCGAGGTGCGGGAAGAGGGCTCAAGCGCCGTCGTGACCCCCGCGGGTGAGTTGGATCACCACACGGCTGAATTGTTGCGTGAGCCACTCGAGGACTGCCTTGACAAGGGGCACTCGCGACTGGTCGTGGACTGCTCGCGACTGGAGTTCTGCGACTCCACCGGTCTGAACGTGCTGCTCGGCGCCCGGCTGAAAGCCGAGGCCGCGGGTGGCGGAGTCCACCTGGCGGGAATGCTGCCGGTGGTGGCCCGGGTCTTCGAGATCACCGGGGCGGAGGCCGTCTTCACCGTCCACGAGACGCTCGATGCGGCCCTGGCCGACTAGGCGGGGCGGTCGGGGCCCCGCCTCGGCGTGCTCCGGAGTCCCCTCTGCGATCGCGGCATCGCCCGCGTCACACCATCCCCGTCGAACAAAGGGGGTGTTCCGACGGATCGGTCGGGCAGGAGACATCCTGACTATGTCGGCAACAATCGGTGGGAACGTCGTAGGTGATCGTCGTAGATATTCGTCCGGAACGCCCTGAGTGCGGAAGCACCCGCGGCGCGTACCACATGTTGAGTGCTGAGTCTTGAATCGTGAAACTGGTGAATCGGTGAGGTGAAGCGCTGATGAGCACCACCCGGCCTTACTCGCCGGGCGACCGCGGCCCGGAGTCGGGCGACGGCGGCGCTTCCGGGGCACCTGGGGGCGGCGGCCTGGCCGTCCCGTCAGGAGGGCGTCAGGCCCGCAGGCTGAGCTTCGACGGCGAGAGCGGCGTCGTGCCGCTCGCCCGCGACTTCGCCCGCCAGGCGCTGCACGCGTGGGGCTGGCTGCCCGCCGCGAGCGCCGACCGGCGGGCCGCCGCCGAGGACGTCCTGCTGGTCGTCTCCGAACTCGTCACCAACGCCTGTCTGCATGCCGAGGGTCCGGACGAGCTCCGGATCGCCTGCGACAACAAGGTACTGCGTGTCGAGGTCTCCGACCGTGGCGCGGGCCAGCCCGCCCCGCGCACCCCGCACCGCGCCGGCCGCCCCGGCGGCCACGGCATGTTCATCGTGCAGAGGCTGTGCCTGGACTGGGGAGTCGTACGCACTCCGGGGGTCACCGGCAAGACGGTGTGGGCGGAACTCGGGGCGCCCGCGTAGTCCACCCGATCCCGGGTGCAACTCCCACCTTGGGTTACCCGCGGTTCGAACCCTTCTTCGTACGTTGCCGAACGCGCGCCGGATCTCCTCGGATCCGGCGCGCACTTTGTCTTCCCTCCACAAGGGACCGGGCGTACCTTGACGGCCGATCTGATGTTCCGTCAGGAATGAGGCCCCGAGGTGTCGTACCGGACGTACCAGAAACGAACCGCCGCGCTCGCGTTCGCCGCGGCCCTGGCCGGCTCGGCGGTGCTGATGGCCGCCCCCGCCGCCGAGGCCAGCGTGGTGAACGTCAACTACCAGTGCAAGACGCCGATCGGCGACAAGAGCGCCGTCTCGCCCATCGACATCAAGAGCGTCAAGAGCGGCAGCGGCTACAAGCTCACCATGTCCTGGCAGAAGGGCGTCTCCTCCAGTCCCGTGGAGCTCGGCAAGGGCGCGATGAGCCCGAGCGCCGTGATCAAGGTGGGCGGCGCGGACAGCGGCACGGTGGCCGTGAGCGGCCCCGCCAACGCGGCCGCGATCCCCGCCAACACCCCCATCAAGATCAGTGACTTGTCGGGTACGTACACGCCGAAGAAGACCGGCAAGGTCACCTTCACCGCGGGCGTGCTCACGATCAAGGCGCTCGGCACGACGACCACCTGCACCCCCACGAACAACCCCGGGCCGTCGCTGACCCTCGACGTCACGGCGGCGGGGGGCGGTTCGGGAAGCGGTGGATCCAGCGGATCCAGCGGCTCGGGCGGTTCGACGGGCTCGACCGGCACCGACTCCGGCGGCCAGCTCCCGCAGACCGGTCCCGCCGACTCGGCGATCGCCCTCGGCACGTTCGGCGGCACGGTGCTGCTCGCGGGCGCGGCGGGCACGCTGTGGCTGACCCGCAGGCATCAGACGACCCGCCGCTGAGGGCGCCGCGCCCCCGTACGACCAGCAGGAGCCGCCGATGCCGTACGCCCCCGTCCTCCGCTGTGCCGTCGCCGTGCTGCTGTCGGCCGCCGCCGCCCCGGTGGCCGCGGCCGACGACGGCTGGTCCCTCGCGCCGTCCGCGAGCGCGCCGGAGGGGCGGCCGTACGTCTACGCGGAGGGCGCGCCCGGCACGGTGCTGCAGGATTCCGTGTCCGTGCTCAACCCGGGCGCGCGGCCCGTGACCGTGCGGCTGCGCGGCGCGGACGCCGACAACACCAAGAACGGCGACCTCACCGTGCGTGCGGCCGGGAAGTCCACGGACACGGGCGCGTGGATCGCCTTCGCCGGAGACCGGGACGGCCGCCGGGTCCCGGTGCGCACGCTCTCGCTGCGGGTGCCCGCGCGCACCCGGGCCGACGTGCCGTTCACCGTGAGTGTTCCGGCGGGCGCGACGCCCGGGGACCACCCCGGCGCGATCGTGGCGGGCGCGGGCGGCCGGTCCTCGGCGGTCCAGGTCCAGCTGCGGGTCGGCGGTCCCGCGGTGTCGGCGCTCACGGTCGAGCACGTCGCCGTGCACGGCGGGCGCATCTCGTACGAGCTGGTCAACCGAGGCAACACCGTGCTCACCCCGAAACTCGCGGTACGCGCCGACGGCGTCCTCGGCCGGGCCCTGGACCGCGCCCCGCGCACCCTGCCCCTCGACCTCCTGCCCGGCCGCCGCGTCACGCTCACCGAACCCTGGCGCGACCCCCCGACGCTGGACGCGGTCGACGTACGGCTGACGGTGACGGCGGCGGGCGGGGCGCGCGCCACGGCGTCCGCGTCGGTGCGGTTCGTGCCGTGGGGCGCGCTCGCGGCCACCGCCGGGGCGGGGCTCGCGGCGCTGGGCGTCTGGTGGGGCGTACGACGTCACAGGCGTCGTACGACGGACGGCGGGACGAGTGAACGGCCGCGTACGGAAGTCGAGTGGACGGGAGCGGTGTCGTGAGCGGAGTCCTGAGCGGCAAGGCGCGGATGTCGGCGCTGATGGCGGCGCTCGCGCTCGTCCTGGCCCCGCTGGCGGGGCCGGTGTCCCCGGCGTCGGCAGCCGGGAAACCCGGTGTGAGCCTGTCCAAGTCCGAGGCGGGGACGGGCGGTTCGATCACCGTGACCGGCAACGGATGGCGGCCGAAGACCCTGCTGATGATGCTGATCTGCGGGCAGGCCGTGCCGTCCCGTGGGGTGATCGGCGGCACCAACTCCTGCGCCAACGCCGACGGCCGCGCCGTCACCACCGACGCGCAGGGCCACTTCAGCAAGGAACTGCCGGTCACCGAGCCACCCGAACCGTGCCCGTGCGTGGTGCACGTCGCCACGGTCACGGGGGAGAAGGCGGAGGCCGACGCGATCTTCATGGTCGCCGGGCACTCGGTCGAACCACTGCCGAAGGAGGTGGGCGGGGGGCGGCTCTCGGTGCTCACCGACACTCGCCTCGACGGGTCGAGCGGGCTGCTGACCTGGTTCGGCGCGCCGGCCTCGCGCGAGCTCGTCTTCACCGTCGGCAACGTCGGTACCGCCGCCGTCAAGGACCCCGTCTTCCAGATCGGCACCTCCCACGGCGTGTTCGCGCCGCAGTGGGAGGACCAGGACTGGCGCGGCACGATCGCACCCGGCAAGAAGGCGCAGATCAACCTGCCGGTCGAGCTCGCGGCCGGGGCGCACGGCGACTACACGGTCTCGCTGCGGTACGGCGGGAAGGTCCTCGCCGAGCAGCCCTGGGGGGTGGGCCGCCCCTGGGGGGTGACCCTCTTCTGGATCCTGCTCGCCGTGGTGGTGCCGGCCGCGGTCTTCCGGGTCGGGATGGCCGTGGTGGACCGGGTGCGCCCGCGCAGATCGGCGGGGCGGGCGGGGCGCCACCGGAGCCTGCGCCTGCCCGGACTCGCCTCCCGTGTGCCGAGGCCCGCCCCGTTCCGCATGGCCGAGGCGAGCCCGTCCCGTGTGCCCGGGGCGAGCGCCTCCGCGGCCACGCCCGTGCCACCCGGCACCGCTACGAACCCGACCCTGCCGTGGTTCACGCCGGACAACGTTCCGGGGACCGCGGCGAACGGTCAGCTCTCCGCACCGCACGACACCAGTCCGACGACGAAGGGGAACACGTGAACAGGCGACGGAGAGTTGTGCCCGGAGGTCGCAGAACGAGCGCGGCCGGGGTCGCGCTGATGCTCGGCGGCGCGGGCATTCTGGTGGGCGTGGCCGCGGGCCCCGCCCAGGCCGCCGAGGTGTCCTACGCGACCAGATGCGTTCCGCCCGCGGCCTCGGGCCTTGATCCCGTCGAGGGCACCACCAAGGTGGAGATCAACGCGCCCGCGACGGCGAGTGTGGGCGACGAGGTCACGGTGGTCTGGAAGTTCACACAGGCCGCCTCCAAGAACCCCGACCTCATCGACCTTCCGGCCAACTCGGTCCAGCCGAGCGGCACCCTCAAGGCGGCCGGTGCGCAGACCGCCGACGTGGCGATGCAGGGACCTCGGGAGAACCCGGCCATCCCCAAGGGCGGGGCGATGGTGCTCTCCGACATGAAGGGCACGCTGAAGCTGACGGCGCCGGGCGAGGTGACGCTGACACCGGACGCGTACAGCATCAACGCCTTCTCGACGGACACGAAGTGCGCACCGACCCAGACGGTGGCGCCGGCGGCGACCATCGAGGTGACGGCGTCGTCGACGACACCTTCGTCCACACCGACGACGACACCTTCCACCACGCCCTCGACGACTCCTACGACCACTCCCTCCACCACACCGTCGACGCAGCCCACCGGATCGTCGTCGGCGAGTCCCAGTGACAGTGGCCAGACCGACTTCACCGGCAAGGAAGTCTCCGTCCCCTACGCGTGCAAGACGCCCATCGGGGACAAGAACGCCACCTCTCCCGTGCAGATCGACGCCAAGAAGAACGGGGGGAGTTTCGACCTCACCGTCCAGTTCAAGAAGTCCGTGATGGACAGCCCGGCCGACATCCCGGCGGACTCGGTCAAGCCGTCGATGGAGGTGGCCCTGGGCGGCTCGGACAAGGGCACGGTCCATGTCGAGGGGCCGACCAACTCCCAGGCGATCAAGTCGGGCGACCCGATCGAGATCCCCGACCTCACGGGCACGTACAAGCCGGGCGCGAGCGGGCGGTCGACGCTGTCCCCGGGCGTGCTGACGATCAAGGCCCTCGGTACGACGACGACCTGCACCCCGACGAAGTCCGAGGTCTCCCTGACCCTGGACACCACACAACAGGCGGGCGGCGCGTCGGGCGGCGACTCCTCGGGCTCCTCGGGGAACTCGGGCAGCTCTTCGGGCGGTACGTCCTCCAGCGGCGGCCTCGCCCAGACGGGCGCCGACGATCACGGCATGCTCAGGGCACTCGGCCTGGTCGCGGGGACGGTGATCCTGCTGGGCGGAGCGATCTTCACGTTCATGCCACGCAAGCGCCTGCGCTGAGGTGGAGGCAGGTCAGGGCTTGCCGATGTCGACGGCCCACACGCCCGTGCCGTTGTAGGCCTCGGGTGTCGCTGTCAGTACCTGCCCCTCGACGGAACCGGCGGCCGCCGCGTGGACTGCATGGCCGTAGGCCCATTCCAGGCCGGCGGACACCGCATGCTCCACCGTCGTGGCGCCGGCGAAGTCGAGGGGCAGGAACTCCAGGCCGGGCAGCGCGCCGAGGCGTGCGGCATCACCCGGCAGTTGGAGGCCCGCGGCCACCAGGCACAACGCCGGGATGTGCGCCCGTTGGCCGGGGCCGTCGACCTCGACGACGGCCAGGCCGGACAACAGTCGGTGGCCGCGGCACAGCGCGAGCACCGCCGTGTGGTCCAGGATGATCACCGGCGTTCCCCCAGTTGCCCCGACGCGATCGCGGCACGCCATTCCTGCGCCTCGCGGACGTCGGCCTCGGTGAAGTCCTCGCGCAGATTGGCCCGGACGTACGCGATGGCCCGGGCCGTGCGCTTGGCGCGCTCGGCCTCCGTGGGCGTCGCGGCGACCACGCGCTCGACATAGGCGCGCGTACTCAGGCCGCGCTCCTCCGCGAGTGTGCGCAGACGGTCCCTTATCGACTCGCTGATCTTGATCGTGGTGTCACCCATGGTGAGAGAACACAAGTGAATACCGACGGTGCGGGGAAAACCCGAAGGGCCGCCGCACCAAGTGGTGCGGCGGCCCTTCGGCGTACGGAAAACAGCGCCTACGTGGTGGCGTGCGTCAGTGGACGTCGCCCATCAGGACCTTGACCTTCTTGCGGTACATCCACACCGCGACACCGGCGATCACGGCGAGCGTGGCCTCCAGGGCGACGATGCCCGTCTTGTTGAGGTCGACGTTGGCGATGGACAGCAGACCCGTCGTGGCGTCACCGGCGGTGACGGCCAGGAACCAGACGCCCATCATCTGGGAGGCGTACTTCGCGGGAGCCATCTTCGTGGTGACGGAGAGGCCGACCGGGGAGAGCGTCAGCTCACCGACGGTCTGCACGAAGTAGATCGCGACCAGCCACATCGCGGCCGCCTTGTGACCACCCTCGGCGATCGTCAGCGGAGCCAGGAACAGGAAGAACGAGGCACCGATCAGGATCAGACCCGACGCGAACTTGGTGGCCGTGCTCGGCTCCTTGCCGCGCTTGTTCAGCGCCAGCCACGCCCAGGCGAACACCGGCGCGAGCGCCATGATCATGACCGGGTTGACGGACTGGTACCAGGAGACCGGGAACTCCCAGCCGAAGATCGTGTTCTCGGCGGAGGAGTCGGCGAAGATCGACATGGTCGAGCCGCCCTGGTCGTAGATCATCCAGAAGACGGCCGCGGCGACGAAGAACCAGATGTACGCGGACATCTTCGACTGCTCGGCGCGGTCGAGGTCCTTGTCCCGCTTGATCCGGCCGATGACCATGACCGGGATGATCAGACCGGCGATGGTGATCGGGACCAGCAGCCAGTTCAGGGTGTAGTGACCCGAGAAGCCGACGATGCAGTAGAAGACCACCGCGACGGCCGCCCACAGCGCGGACTTGCGCAGCGTCGCGGCCTTCTCCTCGGCCGACAGCGGCGTGGGAACCTCGTGCGAGCGCGGGTTCAGGTGACGGCCGCCGAGCAGGTACTGGGCCAGACCCAGCGCCATGCCGAGCGCGGCGAGCGCGAAGCCCAGGTGCCAGTTGACGTTCTCGCCGACGGTGCCGATGACCAGCGGAGCGGCGAAGGCGCCGACGTTGATGCCGATGTAGAAGAGCGTGAAGCCACCGTCACGGCGCGGGTCGTCCGGGCCGTCGTAGAGGTGACCGACCATCGTGGAGATGTTGGCCTTCAGCAGACCGGAACCGATCGCGACGAGCCCGAGGCCGCCGTAGAACGTGCCGGACGACGGCAGGGCCAGCGTGAGGTGGCCCAGCATGATGATGACGCCCGCGACGGCGACCGTCTTGCGGGGGCCGAGGACACGGTCGGCGAACCAGCCACCCGGCAGGGCGAGCAGGTACACCAGGGACAGGTACACCGAGTAGATCGCGGTCGCGGTGGCCGCGCTCAGGTGCAGGCCGCCCGGTGCCACCAGGTACAGCGGGAGCAGAGCCTTCATGCCGTAGTAGGAGAATCGCTCCCACATCTCGGTCATGAAGAGAGTGGCCAGTCCGCGGGGGTGGCCGAAGAAGGTCCTCTCGGAACCGGGGGTGCCCGGAGTCACCGAGTCCTTCGTCAGGCTGGACGCCATGGTCGTTCCTTGCTGGTCGGGACGCGCTGCTTGAGCGTTACGCGCCCGGTGGGGGGCGGCCGGCACCGGCGGGGTTCGCCCGTCCTTCCCCACGCCCACGGGGAGTCCGCTCCGGATTGCGAAGCGGTGGACGGCGACCACCGGGATCCACGCCCGTCACGCATCGATGCGCTCGGGCCCGGCCACAGGTCATTCCTTTCAAGGCTGGCGAACACCAGCCCGCACATGAAAGAGACCTTCAGCGTCAAGTACGCGCCAAAGGTCCCCTACTGGTGCTACAGGCGTCTGGTCACCATACGACATCTCAATGTGGCATATGGAAGGACTTGAGACATGGATCACAGGTAATAATGGAACCACGGATACCCATTCGAAGGTGTCAGGCAAGATCGCTTCCCACAGCCGCAGGCGGGAAACCGTACAGCCCCGGGTAAGAATTACGGTTGGCGATCACACCACAGGCGCTGTCCGCGGCGGACTACCATCACCCCATGACCCGTGTACTGCTCGCCGAGGACGACGCGTCCATCTCGGAGCCATTGGCCCGCGCCCTGCGCCGGGAGGGTTACGAGGTCGAAGTGCGCGAGGACGGACCCACCGCGCTCGACGCCGGAATGCAGGGCGGCGTCGACCTGGTCGTCCTGGACCTGGGCCTGCCCGGTATGGACGGCCTCGAAGTGGCCCGCCGCCTCCGTGCCGAAGGCCATACCGTCCCCATCCTCATCCTGACCGCGCGCGCCGACGAGGTGGACACCGTCGTCGGTCTCGACGCGGGCGCCGACGACTACGTCACCAAGCCCTTCCGCCTTGCCGAACTGCTCGCCCGTGTCCGGGCCCTCCTGCGGCGCGGCGCCGCGGAGCCGCAGCAGCCGCCCGCCACGCACGGGGTGCGCATCGACGTCGAGTCGCACCGGGCCTGGATGGGCGACGAGGAACTCCAGCTCACGGCGAAGGAGTTCGACCTGCTGCGGGTCCTCGTCCGTGATGCCGGCCGGGTCGTCACGCGTGACCAGTTGATGCGCGAGGTCTGGGACACCACGTGGTGGTCGTCCACCAAGACCCTCGACATGCACATCTCCTGGCTCCGCAAGAAGCTCGGCGACGACGCGGCGAACCCCCGCTACATCGCGACGGTACGAGGAGTCGGCTTCCGCTTCGAAAAGAGCTGAGGCCCCGCGGGGCGGAAGTGGGGGCGGGGGTGGTCCCACCCCTACTTGGGGGCTCTGCCCCCAGCCCCAGCGCGCCCCGTCAGGGGCGCGGGGAACTGCGCGCCCAGCCCCCACCGGCCCGCGGACAGGGAACGACCCCACCCGCACCCGCGCCTCACCCGCACCCGCGCCTCACCCCCACGCGCACCTCACCCACTCGCGCCCGAAGAACCCCGGCGATACCCGAACGCCCGCCCCCGCCCCTGCCCGGTACGGCGTCAAGGCACACTGGTCCACGTACAGCCACCCGCCCGGAGGACCCCGTGCGTCGCCGTCTCATCCAGTCCACGCTCGCCGTCGTGCTCGTCGTGATCGCCGTCTTCGGCGTGTCCCTCGTGATCGTCGAGACCCGCACGATCAGCAACAGCGCCCAGGAACGCGTGGACTCCGAGGCCCTGCGCCTGGCCAGCATCGTCGACAGCCGCATCCTCGGCGACGAGCACATCAACGCGGAGATCCTCAAGAACCAGATCGCGGAAGACCGGTACGCCGTGATCCGCATCCCCGGCCAGGCCCCCGTCGAGCTCGGCCTCCAGCCCAGCGGTGACGTCATCCACTCCACGGCCAAGGGCGAGGAGGGCGAGACGGTCACCGTCCAGGAGCCCCGCTCGGCCGTGACGCGCGAGGTCGGCCGCACCCTCCTGATCATCGCCTTGGTCGCGCTGCTCGCTATCGTCGCCGCGGTCCTGCTGGCCGTGCGGCAGGCCAACCGACTCGCCTCCCCGCTCACCGACCTCGCGGAGACCGCGGAGCGGCTCGGCTCCGGCGACCCCCGCCCGCGCCACAAGCGCTACGGCGTCCCCGAGCTGGACCGTGTCGCCGACGTCCTGGACAGCAGCGCGGAGCGGATCGCACGGATGCTCACCGCCGAGCGCCGCCTCGCCGCGGACGCCTCCCACCAGCTCCGTACGCCGCTGACGGCCCTCTCCATGCGCCTGGAGGAAATCACCCTCACGGATGACCCGGACAACGTGAAGGAGGAGGCGACGATCGCCCTGACGCAGGTCGAGCGCCTCACGGACGTGGTGGAGCGGCTGCTCACCAACGCCCGCGACCCCCGTACCGGCTCCGCCGTCACCTTCGACCTCGACGAGGTCATCAAGCAGCAGCTGGAGGAGTGGCGCCCGGCCTACCGCAGCGCGGGCCGCGCCATCGTCAGCTCGGGCAAGCGGCATCTGCAGGCCGTCGGCACCCCGGGCGCGGTCGCTCAGGTGCTGGCCGCGCTCATCGAGAACTCGCTCATGCACGGGGGCGGCACGGTCGCCCTGCGCACCCGTGTCACGGGCAACCAGGCCGTCGTGGAGGTCACGGACGAGGGCCCCGGTGTCCCCACCGACCTGGGCGCCCGCATCTTCGAGCGCACGATCAGCGGCCGCAATTCCACGGGCATCGGCCTCGCGGTCGCCCGCGATCTCGCGGAGGCGGACGGGGGCCGTCTGGAGATGCTCCAGGCACAGCCGCCGGTGTTCGGCCTGTTCCTCTCCCGCACCCCGCTGAAGAGGCCACCGCTGGTGGAGGACGAGGAACGAACGGTCAGATAGCCCCGGACGGCAGGACAGCCCCGGACGGTCGCACGGCCGCGGACGGCAGGACAGCCCCGGACCGGCCCTGGACGGCTCAGTTCGCCCGTGCGCGTGCCCGGGACCGTCGGGGCTCCGGCTCCTCGTCGAGGAGCGCCTCCGCGCTCTCCAGGACCTCACGCGCCTCGTCCGGGACCGTACGGAACACCCACGTGCGGTACGACCAGAACCGGAACAGCGTCGCGATGCCGATGCCGAGGAACTTGAAGATGTTGCTCTGCAGCGGGCTGTCCCAGCCGAACCCGTACGTCGCCACGTACAGCACACCGTTCTCGATGACCAGCCCCACCGCGCTGAACAGCACGAAGAGGCCCATCTCCTTGGTGCGGCCGCCACGGTCACGGTCCCGGTACGTGAAGTAGCGGAACCCGATGTAGTTGAAGACGATTGCGACGATCGTGGCGATGACACTCGCCCGTACGACCTGCAGCCCGGTCGCGCTACGCACCAGGTTGAAGGTCACCAGGTTGACGAGAAGCCCCGCTCCGCCGACTGCCCCGAACTTCGCGATCTCCCGGAACAGCTGGTCGAACCGGCGGCGAACCGCGCTGCGGGGCCGTACGTGAAGCCCCGAAGAAGCACTGCCCATGGTGTCGCCAGCCCCCGTAGGTCGGACATCGGTCGAAAAATTCAACCCAGCCACTCTAACCAGCGGGCCGCCCTCGTGCCTGTGGACGGTCCCACGGGACCGGAAAGAGCGAGTCACAGCGGGGGAAAACCGGGGCCACAGGCGGGATCACAGCCGGACCGCGGGCGCGGAATCCGGCCCCCATGGCGCGACCGATACCCTTGGAGCGTGACGTTCCCGGTAGTCGGCATGGTCGGCGGGGGCCAGCTCGCTCGTATGACACACGAGGCGGGCATCCCGCTCGGCATCAAGTTCAAGCTCCTCAGTGACACCCCTCAGGATTCCGCGGCGCAGGTCGTCGGCGATGTCGTCATCGGCGACTACCGCGACTTCGACACGCTGCGTGAGTTCGCGCGGGGCTGCGATGTGATCACCTTCGATCACGAACACGTACCCACCGAGCATCTGCGTGCCCTGGAGGCGGACGGCATCCCCGTCCGTCCCGGCCCGGACGCGCTCGTGCACGCCCAGGACAAGGGCGTGATGCGCGCGAAGCTCGACGAGATCGGCGTGCCGTGCCCACGGCACCGGATCGTGACCGACGTCGAGGACGTGGCCGCGTTCGCGGCGGAGGGCCTCGCCGAAGGGGCCGAGGGCGACGGTTTCCCGATCATCCTCAAGACGGTCCGCGGCGGCTACGACGGCAAGGGCGTCTGGTTCGTCCGGTCGATCGAGGAGGCGGCCGACCCCTTCCGGGCCGGCGTGCCCGTCCTCGCCGAGGAGAAGGTCGACTTCGTACGGGAACTCGCGGCGAACGTCGTCCGCTCCCCGCACGGCCAGGCGGTCGCGTACCCCGTGGTCGAGTCCCAGCAGGTCGACGGCGTCTGTGACACGGTGATCGCCCCCGCGCCCGGCATACCGGACGAGCTGGCCCTCCAGGCCGAGGAGCTCGCGCTGCGCATCGCCAAGGAACTCGGTGTCGTCGGTCACCTGGCCGTCGAGCTCTTCGAGACCGTGACTGCCGATGGCGCCCGCCGCATCCTGGTCAACGAACTGGCCATGCGCCCGCACAACTCGGGCCACTGGACCCAGGACGGCGCGATCACCTCCCAGTTCGCCAACCACGTCCGCGCGGTCCTGGACCTCCCCCTCGGCGACCCGCGCCCGCGCGCCAAGTGGACGGTCATGGTCAACGTCCTGGGCGGCGACTACCCGGACATGTACTCCGCGTACCTGCACTGCATGGCCCGGGACCCCCAGCTGAAGATCCACATGTACGGCAAGGACGTGAAGCCCGGCCGCAAGGTCGGCCACGTCAACACCTACGGCGAGGACCTGGACGACGTCCTCGAGCGCGCCCGCCACGCAGCCGGTTACCTGAGAGGCACGATCACCGAATGAGCCCCGTCGTAGGCATTGTCATGGGGTCGGACTCCGACTGGCCCGTCATGGAAGCGGCCGCGCAGGCGCTGGACGAGTTCGAGATCCCCTACGAGGTGGATGTCGTCTCCGCGCACCGCATGCCGCACGAGATGATCACGTACGGCGAGCAGGCCGCGGAGCGCGGGCTCAAGGTGATCATCGCGGGCGCCGGCGGCGCTGCCCATCTGCCCGGCATGCTCGCGTCCGTCACCCCGTTGCCCGTCATCGGCGTGCCGGTCCCGCTGAAGTACCTCGACGGCATGGACTCGCTGCTGTCGATCGTGCAGATGCCGGCCGGTGTCCCGGTCGCGACCGTCTCCGTCGGCGGCGCGCGCAACGCGGGCCTGCTGGCCGCCCGGATGCTCGCCGCGCACGACGAGGAACTCCTCACCCGCATGCGGGAGTTCCAGCAGGAGCTGAACGACCAGGCCACCGAGAAGGGCAAGCGGCTGCGCGCCAAGGTCGAGGGCGCGGGCGGCGGCTTCGGCTTCGGCTCCGGGAAGTGACGCGCATGGCCTCCTCCACGTCGTCCGCCACGTCGTCCGTCACGTCCACGGCACCCCTCGACGAGGCCCGCGCCCTCCTCGCCGACTTCCCCGTCGTCGACGGCCACAACGACCTCCCCTGGGCGCTGCGCGAACAGGTCCGCTACGACCTCGGCGCCCGCGACATCGCCGCCGACCAGAGCGCCCACCTGCACACCGACCTGGCCCGGCTGCGCGCCGGCGGCGTCGGCGCGCAGTTCTGGTCGGTGTACGTCCGCTCGGACCTGCCGGGCGCGGTCACCGCGACGCTTGAACAGATCGACTGCGTACGGCGGTTGATCGACCGTCACCCCTCCGACCTGCGGGCCGCGCTGACCGCCGCCGACATGGAGGCGGCGCGCGCGCAGGGCCGTATCGCCTCCCTGATGGGCGCGGAGGGCGGCCACTCCATCGACAACTCCCTCGCCGTGCTGCGGGGGTTGTACGCGCTGGGTGTGCGCTACATGACCCTCACCCACAACGACAACATCGCGTGGGCGGACTCGGCGACGGACGTGCCCACCGTCGGCGGTCTGTCGGCCTTCGGCCGTGAGGTCGTGCGGGAGATGAACCGTGAGGGCATGCTGGTCGACCTCTCGCACGTCGCGGCGACGACCATGCGGGACGCGCTCGACACGAGCTCCGCGCCGGTGATCTTCTCCCACTCCTCCTCGCGCGCGGTGTGCGACCACCCGCGCAACATTCCGGACGATGTCCTGGAGCGGCTGCCCGCCAACGGGGGAGTGGCGATGGTGACGTTCGTACCGAAGTTCGTCCTCCAGGCGGCGGTCGACTGGACGGCCGCGGCCGACGAGAACATGCGCGCGAACGGCTTCCACCACCTCGACACCACCCCCGAGGGCATGAAGGTCCACCGCGTCTTCGAGGAGTCCCACCCGCGCCCCGTCGCCACGGTGTCGACGGTGGCGGACCACCTCGACCACATGCGCGAGGTCGCCGGCGTCGACCATCTCGGCATAGGCGGTGACTACGACGGCACGGCGTTCACCCCGGACGGCCTCGACGACGTCTCCGGCTACCCGAACCTGATCGCCGAACTGCTGGACCGCGGCTGGTCGAAGACCGACCTCGCCAAGCTGACCTGGCAGAACGCGGTACGGGTGCTGGGTGCCGCGGAAGACGTGGCGCGCGGTCTTCAGGCCACCCGCGGTCCGTCCGTCGCGACGATCGAGTCCCTCGACGGCAACGGGGCCTGAGCGTCCAGGGCCGGGTAGTCGGTGTAGCCTTCCGCCCCGCCCACGTACATCAGGTACCGGTCCCGGACCGGGTTGAGCGGGGCGCCCAGGCGCAGCCGTCGCACCAGGTCCGGGTTGGCCAGGAACGGGCGGCCGAGGGCGACCAGGTCGGCGCCGGCCGCCAGCATGTCCCGGGCGGCCCGGGTGACGGCCTCGGTGGTGAGGTCGGTCAGGACCGGGTTGCCGATCAGGACGCCTGGCCAGTCGGCACGGATCCGCCGGTACACCGTCGTGTCCGGGTCGGCGTGCACGAGGTGCAGATAGGCGAGGTCCAGGTCCTTCAGCCGGGCCAGGAGTGCGGGGTAGAGGGCTTCGGTGTTGTCCTCCCGCACGCCGTTGACGGTGCTGCCGGGGGAGATCCGCAGGCCCACCCGGTCGGCGCCGATCGCGTCGGCCACCGCCTCGGTGACCTCCGCCGTGAACCGCACCCGCCGCCCGGCCGGGCCGCCGTACCCGTCCGTCCTGCGGTTGGTGTTGCCGGCGAGGAACTGGTGCAGCAGATGCCCGTTGGCCGAGTGCACCTCGACGCCCTCGAAGCCTGCCGCGACGGCGCGGCGGGCGGCCGCGGCGAAGTCGGCGGCGGTGGCGCGGATGTCGTCGCGGGTCATCTCCCGGGGCACGACGGCGGGCCGGTGCCCCTGCGGAGTGAAGATCGTCTCCGGCAGCGGCACGGGGGAGGGCGCGACCGGGGTCAGGCCGGTGGTCGCCGGATGGCTGACCCGCCCACCGTGCTGGAGCTGCAGGAACATGTGCCCGCCCGCCGCCCGCACCGCCTCGGTGACCCGCCGCCACCCGGCCTCGTGCCGGTCGGTGTGGATCGCGGTGATGTTCGGGTACGTCTGGCCGACCGCGTTCGGCGTCGACGCCTCACCGATGAGCAGACCGGCCGTGGCGCGCTGGGCGTAGTGGGTGGCCATGAGCGGACCCGGGGTGCCGTCCGCCTCCGCGCGGTTGCGGGTGAGCGGGGCCATCACGAGGTGGTGGGGGAGCCCGAGCCGGCCGAGCCGGGCCGGGGCCAGGAAGTCCGTCGTCCGTGTCATGGCCGTACGCTAGAACCTGACACTGATGTCAGATTCAAGTCCCGGACGGCGGAGGCGGAATGCGGATCGGTGAACTCGCTCGGCGCACGGGCGTGAGCGAGCGGTCGCTGCGCTACTACGAGACCCAGGGACTGCTGGCGTCCGAGCGCACGCCCGGCGGACACCGCGACTACACGGAGGCGGCCGTCGACCGGGTGGTACGGATCCAGGAGCTGTACGCGGCCGGGCTGCACAGCGCGAAGATCCGGCAGCTGCTGCCGTGCATGCGCGACCAGGACGGCGGGCCCTCCGCGACCGCCACCCCGCAACTGGTCGCCGATCTCACCGCGGAACGCGACCGCATCGACCGGATGATCGCCGACCTGGTCCGCTCCCGGGAGACGCTGGACGAGGTGATCGACGCGGCCGGGGACGCCTGACCGGCGTACCCCCGAACGCCCCACTCACCAGGAGGGTTCCGCGCGCTCCGTGCGACCGTGACCGTACGCCAGCCACATCACGACGTAGCTCACGACCGACGTGGCTCACGACGACGCACGGAGCCCGCTCACGACGACGCACGGAGCCCGCCATGGCCGACCTCCAGAACGGCATGCCCACGACCGCCGAGGTCGACGGTGCCGACGGCCTGCCGGACGACCCCTTCCTCGAAACGGCACACCCTCCGGACGAGGAGACCCTGGCCCGGGCGCACTCCCTGCTGGCCGGCCATCCCGTCGCCGACGGCTACAGCGGACTGCCGTGGGCCCTGCGCCATCTGCCCTGGTACGACCTGGAGCTGGGCGAGATGGCCGTCGACACCGACGTGCCGAGGATGCGCGAGGGCCGTGTGGGTGCGCTGTTCTGGTCGCTGCACCTGCCCGAGGGGCTCACCGGGGACCGGGCGGTGGGTGCCACCCTGGAGCAGCTGGACCTCGTCCACTCGGTGATCGACGCCCACCCGGAGGGCCTGCGCCTGGCGTGCACCGCCGGGCAGATCATCGACGCCCACCACTGCGGCCGGGTCGCCGTCGTGCTGGGTCCGGCCGGCGCGCCCGCGCTCGGCGACTCCCTGGGCATCCTGCGCATCCTGCACACCCTCGGCCTGCGCCTCCTCACCCTGACGGGCACCGCCTGGGCGAGCGAGGCGGGGCTGACCCGGTTCGGCGAGGAGGTCATTCGCGAGATGAACCGCCTCGGCGTCCTCGCCGACCTCTCCGGGGCCTCCGACGCCACCGTCAGCCGGGCCACCGCCCTCTCCAAGACCCCCGTGCTGTGCACCCGTTCGGCCGCCCGCGCGCTGCGCCCGCACCCGGCCAACCTGCCCGACGACCTGCTCGCCGAGCTGGGCGCGGCGGGCGGCCTGTGCATGGTGCCGCTGACCGCCGAGCAGACCGGCCCGACGGTCCGGGACGTCGCCGACCACCTCGACCATGTCCGCGCCGTGGCCGGCCCCGGGTGCGTCGGCCTGTCCGGCACCTACGACTCCGGCGCCAGCCACCCCCGCGACCTCGCCGACGCCTCCCGCTATCCCCACCTGATCGCCGAGCTGCTCCGCCGGGGCTGGTCCGAGTCGGAACTGTCCCTGCTGACCTGGGGCAACGTCCAGCGCGTCCTGCGCAGCGCGGACTTCATGGCCCGCGCCGCGCAGTGCCGCCGGGAACCGTCGACCGCGAGGATCGCCGAACTGGACGGCTAGGTCCCCTCGGCCGCGCCCGCGCGCTATTCCTGCTCGTCCTCAGCAGGCGCAGAGAACACTCGTCCTCAGCAGGCGCAGAGAACACTCGTCCTCAGCAGGCGCAGAGAACACTCGTCCTCAGCAGGCGCAGAGGCAGAAGGGGTGCCCCGCCGGGTCGGCGTACACCCGCCAGGTGCGGGAACGGTCCTCGGTGTCGAGTGCCCGCGCGCCGAGCGCCAGCACGCCCTTCTCGGCCGCGTCCAGGTTGTCGACGGTCAGGTCCAGATGGAACTGCTGCGAGTCGTCGGGCGCGGGCCACTGCGGCGGTACGTGGCCCGGGGCGGCCTGGAAGGCCAGCGAGGGCCCGTCGGACACCTTCAGGTCGACCCAGTCCCCGTCTCCCTCGACCGTGCCGCCGAGCACCTCGGCGTAGAACCCGGCGAGGGCGCGCGGGTCGGGACAGTCCAGGACGACGACACCCAGCTTGGCGAGAGCCATGACTTCCTCCGAGGGGTTACCAACGACACCGACGAGTTACCTCTAGACCTCCTCAAGAGGTAACGGTTACTGCATGCTCCCGCATAGGAGGTAACGTCGCAACCATGAATGACCGTGCGCCCGCACCCGGCGGTCTGGCTCTGATCCAGTCGCTGGTGAACACCCTGGACATCGAGTCGGGCACGGACTCGCTGGACACCGCCGAGGGCCGGGCGCCCTTCGGCCTCGCGGAGGGCGAGGCGGAGGCGGCCCGCGAGCTGCGCGAGTCGTTGCGCGCGGCCTGCCTGGCGCACGCGGGCCACCCGGCGCACCGCGCGGTGACCCCCCTCGGTGAGCTGCTGGCCCGGGCCCCGCTGCACGTGACGGTCGACGAGCACGACGGCGCGGCGCGGCTCGTCCCCGCGGCGGCCTCACTCGCGTCGCGCGTCGCTGCGGCCCTCGCGGAGGCGCTCGTCGAGGGCACCTGGCTGCGGCTGAAGGCCTGTGAGGCACCGACCTGCCACTGGGCGTACTACGACCGCTCCCCGGCGGGCCGCGGCCGCTGGTGCTCGATGTCGGTCTGCGGGGCGCGCGCGAAGATGCGCCGGTACCGCGCGAAGTAGGCCGTCCGTTAATACAAAGTGGAACAACTGGCCACGCCGGTCGCCTGGAGCATGGAGAATGTGCGATGACGGCGGTCCGGCCGACTGAGCCTCGGCCGGACCGCCGTCACCTGTGAAGCACTACCGGGTCACCGGCGAAGCACTGCCCTAGGCGGTCGGGCGGCCCATCGCCCGGTACGTCCATCCGGCCCGGCGCCACACCTCGGGGTCGAGCGCGTTGCGGCCGTCCAGGAGCACCCGGGCCGAGGCCGCCTCGCCCAGCACCGCCGGGTCCAGCTCGCGGAACTCGCGCCATTCGGTCAGGTGCAGGACGACGTCGGCGCCGCGCACGGCCTCGACCGCGGAGTCGGCGTACCCGAGCGTCGGGAACAGCCGCTTGGCGTTCGCCATGCCCTTCGGGTCGTAGACGGTGACCTGGCCGCCCTGGAGATGGATCTGCCCCGCGACGTTCAGCGCGGGCGAGTCCCGGACGTCGTCCGAGTCGGGCTTGAAGGTCGCGCCGAGCACGGCGACCCGCTTGCCGAGGAAGGATCCGCCGCCCAGCGCCTCCCGGGCCATCTCCACCATCTGGCCGCGACGGCGCATGTTGATGGAGTCGATCTCGCGCAGGAAGGTCAGCGCCTGGTCCGCGCCGAGCTCACCGGCCCGGGCCATGAAGGCGCGGATGTCCTTCGGCAGACAGCCGCCGCCGAATCCGATCCCGGCCCGCAGGAACTTCTTCCCGATCCGCTCGTCGTGCCCGATGGCCTCGGCCAGCAGGGCGACATCGCCGCCGGCGGCCTCGCAGACCTCGGCCATGGCGTTGATGAAGGAGATCTTGGTCGCCAGGAAGGAGTTCGCGGAGGTCTTCACCAGCTCGGCGGTCGGAAAGTCGGTGACGACGAAGGGCGAGCCCTCGGAGACGGGCGTCGCGTACACCTCGCGCAGGATCTTCTCGGCCCGCTCGCTGCGCACGCCGGCCACGAGACGGTCGGGGTGCAGCGTGTCCTGGACGGCGAAGCCCTCGCGCAGGAACTCCGGGTTCCAGGCGAGCTCGGCGTCCTCACCGGCGGGGGAGAGCTCGGCGAGCGTGCGCGCCAGCCGCTCCGCGGAGCCCACCGGCACGGTGGACTTGCCGACGACGAGGGCGGGCCCCTTCAGGTGCGGGGCGAGCGTCTCGAACGCGGCGTCGACGTACGACATGTCGCACGCGTACTCCCCGTGCTTCTGCGGCGTGTTCACGCAGACGAAGTGGACGTCGCCGAACTCCCCGACCTCGGCCCAGTCCATGGTGAAGCGCAGCCGGCCGGTGGATCCCTCGATGCCCGCCACGTGCTTGTGCAGCAGCTCCTCGAGCCCCGGCTCGTACATCGGGACCTCGCCCCGCTGCAGCATCTCGATCTTCTCGGGGACGACATCGAGCCCCAGCACCTCGAACCCGAGCTCGGCCATGGCCGCGGCGTGGGTGGCGCCGAGATAGCCGGTGCCGATCACGGTGATCTTGAGGGCCATGGGTGCTCCTGGGATGAATGGCTTCAGTGCGCTGCCCGAGCATAGTCGGGGCATGTCCGGGCCCCTCATCGGGCAGGTTCCCCCCTGTCGCCAAGCTCACGTATCCCTCCCGTGGGCAGACCCCTAAAATTTGGGTTACTTAACGGTAATTAGCGTCTTTGGAGCGTGAGAGACCTTGGCCGGATCGGCTGATTTCGACCTGTACCGCCCGTCCGAGGAGCACGACATGCTCCGTGACGCGATCCGCTCGCTGGCCGAGGCGAAGATCGCGCCGTACGCGGCCGTGGTGGACGAGGAAGCCCGTTTCCCGCAGGAGGCCCTGGACGCCCTGGTCTCCTCCGACCTGCACGCCGTGCACGTGCCGGAGTCGTACGGCGGCGCGGGTGCCGACGCGCTCGCCACGGTGATCGTGATCGAGGAGGTGGCGCGTGTCTGTGCCAGCTCCTCCCTGATCCCGGCCGTGAACAAGCTGGGCTCGCTCCCGGTGATCCTCTCCGGTTCCGAGGCCCTGAAGCAGAAGTACCTGACCCCCCTCGCCAAGGGCGACGGGATGTTCTCGTACTGCCTCTCGGAGCCGGACGCGGGCTCGGACGCCGCGGGCATGAAGACGAAGGCCGTCCGTGACGGCGACGACTACGTCCTCAACGGTGTGAAGCGCTGGATCACCAACGCGGGCGAGTCCGAGTACTACACGGTGATGGCGGTCACCGACCCCACCAAGCGTTCGAAGGGCATTTCGGCCTTCGTCGTCGAGAAGTCGGACGAGGGCGTCTCCTTCGGTGCCCCCGAGAAGAAGCTCGGCATCAAGGGCTCCCCGACGCGCGAGGTCTACCTCGACAACGTCCGCATCCCGGCCGACCGCATGATCGGCGAGGAGGGCACCGGCTTCGCCACGGCCATGAAGACCCTGGACCACACCCGCATCACGATCGCCGCGCAGGCGCTCGGCATCGCGCAGGGTGCCCTCGACTACGCCAAGGGCTATGTCCAGGAGCGCAAGCAGTTCGGCAAGGCGATCGCCGACTTCCAGGGCATCCAGTTCATGCTCGCCGACATGGCCATGAAGATCGAGGCCGCCCGCCAGCTGACGTACGCGGCGGCGGCCAAGTCGGAGCGCGGCGACAGCGACCTCACCTTCCAGGGCGCCGCGGCCAAGTGCTTCGCCTCGGACGTGGCGATGGAGGTCACCACGGACGCCGTCCAGCTCCTCGGCGGCTACGGCTACACCCGCGACTACCCGGTCGAGCGCATGATGCGCGACGCCAAGATCACCCAGATCTACGAGGGCACGAACCAGGTCCAGCGCATCGTGATGGCCCGCAACCTCCCGTAACCCACCCCCGCACCACGGACTTGAGGGGCACCCCGCCGGGGTGCCCCTCGTTCTTGTCCCCAGGCGGCCTCACGCGCCGTTCAGGGCGCCCCGCAGATCCTCCGGCGTGCGGTAGTGGACGGTCCGCATGCCGAGTGCGGCCGCCGCCTCCACGTTCTCCAGGGTGTCGTCCACGAACAGGCAGCGCCCGGCCGGGACGCCGGCCCGTTCGACGGCGATGTCGTAGATGCGCCGGTCGGGCTTCGCGATGCCCACCCGCGCGCTGCTGACCACGTGGTCGGCGAGGTCCGTCAGACCCAGGGCCTCCAGGTCCTCCTCCAGCTGGACCGAGGTGTTGGTGACGAGGACCAGGGGCATGTGGGCGCGGGCCCGGCGCAGCAGCGCCACCACCGTCTCGTCGGCGTGGAACGGCGAGCGTACGAGCGCCGTGCTCAGCTCCACCGCCGTCCCGTCGGGCACCAGCCCGGTCAGGCCCCGCAGGATCGACCCCGCCCACTCGTCCGGTGTGATCCGGCCCAGCACCAGCGGAAGCACCGTCTCCGGTGCGAAGGCCACCTTCATGGTGGTGCCCTCGGCCAGCCCGGCGGCGCGCTCCAGCGCGTACAGGCGGTCCGGTTCGTAGACGCGGATCACGTTGTCGACGTCACAGAGCACCGCGTCGAAGGGGCGTCCGCCGGAAGCGGACGGGGCGGCGGGGGAGAGGGTCATGGCGTCACCCTGACATCCGCCCGGGAGCCGCTGTCGGCCAGGGCCACCGGCCAGGGTGACTTCCCGGCCCGGTCCTCGGGCGTCCGGCATCACCGAACCCCTTGGTTCTTCCGGCGCTCGCATCCGTACTAGTCCAGCCCCTCCGCCGCCCGCTTCTCCCGGAGTTCCATGATCGCCCGGCGGCGGGCCAGCCGGTGGGTGCGCCGGATCTGCGCCTCCTGGTAGCGACGCTCGTCGCGCTCGGTCTCTGGGAGGACGGGCGGCACGCGCCGCGGCTTGCCGTCGGCGTCGACCGCGGCGAAGACGAGATAGGCCGAACCGACCTGCTGGGGCGGCGTCGACTCGTTCCAGCGCTCGGCCAGCACGCGCACGCCGACCTCCATGGACGTGCGCCCCGTCCAGTTCACCTGGGCCTTCACATGGACGAGGTCGCCCACCCGGACCGGCTCCAGGAAGACCATCTCGTCCATGGAGGCGGTGACGGCCGGCCCGCCGGAGTGCCGCCCGGCCACCGCGCCCGCCGCGTCGTCGACGAGCTTCATGATCACTCCGCCGTGCACCGTGCCCAGAAGGTTGGTGTCGTTGTGGGTCATGATGTGGCTGAGGGTGGTCCGGGACGCGAAGGTCGGCTTGCCCGGAATATCGGATTCCGGGTTGGGCGCCAGGTCTGTCATGACGTCCACCCTATGCGGGGGCGTGCGGCGGTCTCTTTGCATCAGCTCTGCAACAGGCGTGACCCAGATCTCCCCGGTCTCTTGTTAGGCACACCATGCGGACCTGCACACTGGTCCGCATGAACGATTGGCCCGACGGGTGGTCCGACAGCAACCGCAGCGACCGTTACGGACGCGGCAGCGCAGGCGCTCAGCCTGAGGGCGCCCGCGTCATGCGGCAGGTTCAGCGTGGCCCGGGAACGCCCGGTCCGCGCCCGTCCGCCCCGCCGTACGGCGGGGTGCCCCAGCAGCCGACGTACGACGACGGCCAGGGGTATGACAACGGGTACGACTCCGGTTACAACACCGGGCAGGTCTACGGTTCGCCGGGCGGTCCCGGCGGTCCGCAGGGTCCCGGCGGTCAGGGCGGCCGTGGCCCGCGCCCCGCGCCGAACTGGCGGCGGCGGATCAAGTGGACCGCGATCACGCTGGTCACGCTGCTGGTCGTTGTCTCCGTGGGCACCTACTTCTGGGCCGACTCCAAGCTCCACCGTGACGTGGATCTCTCGAAGGTCATAGACCGGCCCGAGGCGGGCAAGGGCACCAACTACCTGATCGTCGGTTCCGACAGCCGCGCGGGCATGTCGGCCGAGGACAAGAAGAAGCTGCACACCGGGTCCGCCGAGGGCAAGCGCACGGACTCGATGATGATCCTGCACGTCGGGGACAACGGCGACACGCTGCTCTCCCTGCCCCGCGACTCGAACGTGACGATCCCCACGTACAAGGGATCCGCGTCCGGCAAGACCTTCCAGGGCACGGGCCGTCAGGTGAAGCTGAACGCGGCGTACGCGGAGGACGGGCCGACGCTGCTGGTCCGCACCATCGAGTACAACACCGGCCTGCACATCGACCACTACGTGGAGATCGGTTTCGCCGGGTTCGCGAACATCGTCGATGCGGTCGGCGGCGTGGAGATGACCCTCGACCAGGGCTTCAAGGACAAGTACTCCGGCGCCGACTTCAAGGCGGGCAAGCAGACCCTCAACGGCGAGCAGGCCCTCGCCTTCGTCCGTACCCGCCACGCCTTCGCGGCCTCCGACCTCCAGCGCACCAAGAACCAGCAGAAGTTCCTGTCCGCGCTGGCCCACCAGGTCGCGACCCCGGGGACCGTCCTGAACCCCTTCAAGCTCTACCCGACCATGGGCTCGGGCCTCGACAGCCTCACCGTCGACAAGGACATGAGCCTGTGGGACCTCGGCAGCATGTTCTGGGCGATGAAGGGTGTCACCGGCGGCAGCGGCAAGTCCATGAACATGCCGATCTCCGGCTCCACGGGCGGCAACCTGGTCTGGGACAAGGCCAAGGTCAAGGCGCTGGTCGACGAGCTGAAGAACGACCAGACGGTGACCGTGTCGGGCAACTGACCCGTACCACCACGAAGGGCCCCGCCGGGCGAATCGGCGGGGCCCTTCGCGTGTCCCGTGGACGCGCGCGTCACCTACGTGCACACCACCTGATCCCCCGTCACCACCCGGGTCGCCCCCTGGTAGGGATCCTGCACACGGACCCGTGTGACCTCCTTGAAGTCCGCCCCGGCGATCACCTTCAGCAGCGGCCCCCGCCCCTTGACCTCGCGCAGCTCGCTGCCCGGGAGCGCGGCGGCGAGGGACTTCGCGGAGCGGTCCCAGCGCGGGTCGTAGACGATGACGTTGTGCCGGGCGGTGCGGTCCGCGGCGTTGACGGGCCGGCCCGTCGTGCGGAACCCGGCGGCGGCCAGGGCGCTGTCCATGCGTTTGCCGAGGCCGTCCGTGGGCGTCCCGTTCTCCACCTGGACCTGGATCTGCTGCGGGGCCACCTCGACGCGCACGGTCCTGGCGGGCGCCGCCTTGTGCGGGGGAGCGAGCGGCTTGTCGTCGCGCAGTGACTGGAAGAGCGCGGCGGACTTGTTGTCGTCCCACTTCAGTGTGGAACCGATGCCCTTGACGACGTAGGCCATCTGCCCGATCGGCACGGTCGTGAACTCGGAGGAGGCGGGGGAGAAGTTCCGCATCGCCCGGCCGAGGTCCAGCAGCTCGTCCGTGCCGAACCCCTGGTCCGCGCGGACCGATCCGAGCACGGCCCGGGTGACATCACGGAACTTCATCGGGTTCAGCAGCACCCCCGACGACGTGGCCCGCTCGATCAGCGCTGCCAGGAACCGCTGCTGGCGCTGCATCCGGCCGATGTCGGAGGCGCCGTCGACATGCCGGGAACGTACGTACTGGAGTGCCTGCCCGCCGTTCAGCGTGTGCGTGCCGGCGGACAGATCAAGTCCCGTGTACGAGTCCTTCAGGGGATGCGCGGTGCAGATGCTCACGCCGCCGAGCACGTCCACCGTCTGCATGAAGCTGGTGAAATCGACCTCCAAGTAGTGGTCGATCTTCACGTGGGTCATGTTCTCGACGGTGCGCACGGTCAGCTGCGGGCCCCCCTCCGCGTACGCCGCGTTGAGCTTGATCGGGTGGGGGCCGTGCTCGGCGCCGGTGGTCTGGTCGGTGTGCGCGGGCACCTCGGCGTACGAGTCGCGCGGCAGGCTCACGACGGTGGCCCGCTCCCTGTCGGCGGCGATGTGCACGATCATCATCGTGTCGGTGCAGTGGCAGGGGGCACCGCCCAGACGGTACTTCCGCCGCTCCTCCTCCGTGATCTTGTCGCGACCGTCCGTGCCGACCAGCAGCACGTTCATGCCGTGGCCCGCCGCGGGGCGGTTCTTCATGTCCTTGAAGGGGTCGACCCGGGCGATGTCCTCGCCCAGGCTGGTGACCACCGCGTGCCCGATGCCCGCCGAGGCGAGGACCACCACCGAGATCGTGGTGACCACCCGCATGGCCCAGCGCGGCTTCTTCCTCCGTACGGGGGGCCGTACGGTGGACCGCTCCGGAGGCCGCCGGGAGCGGGGCGGCTGCGGACGGCTCTGGGGGCGGGGCTGCGGGCGTGCGGGGGAGCGGGGCGGCGTGGGCAAGGGGGGACACCTCCGCGGGGGTGAACGTGGGGATCCGTGAGCACCGTAGGCCCATACGATCTGCTGCCCGGCCCGCGGACCGGGCGGCGCGCGCCCGTGTCCCCCATTCGCGGTAACGTGACGTCCGATGAGCGAGAAGTCTGACGTGCGGCCCCCCGCCGTTTCTGTGATCATGCCCGTCCTCGACGAGGAGCGGCATCTGCGCGGGGCCGTCCAAGCGATCCTGGCGCAGGAGTACGACGGCGAGATGGAGGTGGTGATCGCCATCGGTCCGTCCTCGGACCGTACGGAGGAGATCGCCGCCGAGCTCGTACGCGAAGACCCGCGCGTCCACACCGTCCCGAACCCGACCGGTCGCACCCCGGCCGCGCTGAACGCGGCGATCAAGGCGTCCCGGCATCCCGTCGTCGTCCGCGTCGACGGGCACGGCATGCTTTCGCCCAACTACATCGCGACGGCCGTACGCCTCCTGGAGGAGACCGGCGCGCAGAACGTCGGCGGCATCATGCACGCCGAGGGCGAGAACGACTGGGAGCACGCGGTCGCCGCCGCGATGACCTCGAAGATCGGGGTCGGGAACGCCGCCTTCCACACGGGTGGCGAGGCCGCTCCCGCCGAGACCGTGTACCTCGGTGTCTTCCGGCGCGAGGCCCTGGAGCGTCAGGGCGGCTACAACGAGGAGTTCATCCGCGCCCAGGACTGGGAGCTGAACTTCCGGATCCGGGAGGCGGGCGGCCTCATCTGGTTCTCGCCCGAGCTGAAGGTGTCGTACCGGCCCCGGCCCTCGGTCAAGGCACTCGCCAAGCAGTACAAGGACTACGGGCGCTGGCGCCATGTCGTCGCCCGCTATCACGAGGGCTCCATCAACCTGCGCTATCTCGCCCCGCCGACCGCCGTGTGCGCGATCGCGGCGGGCGTCGTGGTGGGCGTGGCGCTGACGCCCTGGGGCTTCCTGATCCCCGGCGGCTATCTCGCGGCGATAGCCGCGGGCTCGCTGCCCGCGGGCAAGGGGCTGCCCCTGAAGGCCCGCCTGCAGATCCCCGTCGCCCTCGCGACCATGCACATGTCGTGGGGCTTCGGCTTCCTCACCAGCCCGAAGGCGCTGGCGAAGAAGGTCATCGCCTCCCGTCGCCCGGCGGTGCTCGGCTCCACGGAACCCGCCAACTGAGCCCCATCCACCAGCAGTTGGGCCCCTCTCGAGGTCGAGAGGGGCCCAACTGCTTTCCATCGACCGCCTACGACCAGGTGTAGTCCTTGTTGACGTGCATACAGGCGTCGGCCTTGGCGCCGTTGAGCACGTCCGCGGACTCCGGCGTCGTGTTGTCCTGCGCCTTGGCCTTGTACGCCGTGCCCTCGCGCCAGTCGGCACCGACCACGAGCGTGACGCCCGAGACGTCCGTCGACTTCTTCACCGCGCTCAGCGGGACCCCCAGCGCCTTGGCGACCGCCTGGGCGTCGCCCTGCAGGTCGGCGCTCGGGTAGCGGATCACCGTCGTCTCCTCGACGGTCGCCGCCGAGGTGTCCGCCTCGGCCTTGGTGAAGCCCTTGCCGACGAGCAGCTGGGACACCGTGCGCGCGCGTCCGCCGACCGGGCCCAGCGTGGCTGTGCGGGTGCCGTTCTGCACGGTCACCCCGATCTGGTCGTCCGCGGCGGCCGGGTCCGTGGAGGCCTTCACCGCGGTCGCCGTCTTCTTCTTGTCCTTGCCGTCGAGCGCGATGTCCTCACGGACGAGACGGAACAGCTGCTCGGCCTCGACCGGCTTGGGCTCCACGCGGTTGCTGTCCGACACGGCCCACTGCCAGGGCATCGTGGTCATCGTGATGCGCTTCGGCTCGACCTTCTTCAGCTCGTTGCCGAGGTCGTAGAGCTTCAGCACGCTGCCCAGGCCCTTGTCGACGGTCAGCGCCTTGGTGGCCGTCTCCGCGAGGCTGCGCAGCTTGCCGGGGTTGCTGATCGTGGCGTTCTTGCGCAGCTGGCGGACCATCGAGTTCATGTACTGGTGCTGGGCCTTGGTCCGGCCGATGTCCGTGTTGTCCTCGAAGCCGTATCGCGTCCGCAGCCACGCCAGGGCTTGCGTGCCCTTGACGGGGGTCGTGCCCTTCTTGAGCTTCAGCCCGGAGCCGTGTCCTTGGCTGTCCTTGGAGTAGACGTTCGCGTCCACGCAGACCGGGACGCCGCCGATCGCGTCCGCCATCGACACCACACCCGAGAAGTCGATCTTCATGAAGTGGTCGATGTGGATCTTGGTGAGCTTCTCCCAGGTGGCCACCGTGCAACCGGGGCCACCGCGCCCGAGCGAGGTGTTGGTCATCACCAGCCCGACGGTCGCCGGGTAGACCTTCTTGGTGTCCGGGTCCGTGCACTTGGGCATTTTCAGCAGGGTGTCGCGAGGCATGCTGATCACCGACATGTTGCTGCGGTCGGCGGAGAGGTGCAGCAGCATCTGGACGTCCGCGAGCGGGGTACCGCCGAAGGTCTCCTTGGCGCCGCCGAGAGACTGGTTCTCCTTGGTGTCCCGGGCGTCCGAGCCGATCAGAAGGATGTTCAGGGGGGTCTGCCCGGCCGCGTTCGCCTTGCTCTTGGCCGCCCGGTCCTTCTCGTCGCCGAGGTTCAGGTCGTCCTTCTTGATGTTGTCGTTCAGGTGCTGGTAGTAGAGGTAACCGGCGCCCGCGGTGCCAAGTATCAAAACCGCCAGGACCGACGCCGACCAGCGCAGTATGCGGCGTCTGCGCCGCGGGTGCCCGTCGCCGCCGCCCCTGCGCCCGCCGCCACCGCCGTGCCGGCCCTGCCCACGCGGTTCGGCCGACGCGTCGTCGCCGCCCTTGTCGACCGGACGCCCGTCGCGCCCGGTGTCTCTACCGGTGGAGCCACTGTCTTCACTGGTGGCACTGTCACCTCTGCCGCCGGAAGCTCCGCCTCCGTCGGTGGGATTGCCGTTCTCGTCGTACAGGCTGTCGTCCCAGCCCAGATCGTCGGCCTGCCGGACACGTGGTCGAGCCCCCTCCCCACGCACACCGCTTCGCGCCATCTCCCTGCCCCTCCCCACCCTGCGCCTGACAAACGGGTCCGTCTCGCGCCCGATCGGACGCGTACGTCTGGCCGGACACCCCTTGCGTCCGGCCCGGACGCCCCCGCGTCCTGTTAGACGTCTGACAGACCCGTTAGGTCATCAACTGGCGCACACTGTCTTGTCCGCCGTGGACTTGTCGACCTCGGGCGCCTTGGTCGGAGTGGTCAACGACACCCCCGCGCCCTTGAAGTCCTTGCCCAGGGTCAGCACGATCGCGGGCAGACCCTGTGAGTTCTTCTCGCTCTTGCCAGGCTTCAACGCCGAGGCGGACAGCCCCATGAGATCCGCCAGCTTGCGCGCCTGATCGGCCTGGTCGGGAGAGTACTCCAGGGTTGTCTTGCTCAGTGTTGCGTCGGCGTTACCGAGCTGGCTGGACTTGAGCACGCCCTCAGTATTCTGCAGCCAGTTAAGAGTCTCCTGTGCGCTGCCGGCGGGGGCGCCGCCGTTGTAGATGTCGACGCGGATGTCGGCGGCGGCGGAACGCGTGCCCTTGAGGCGGGCGGCGACCTCGGCCTTCTCCTTCTTCGCCTTCTGCTTCACGGCGGTGAAGGAGACGTCGTTCTTGATCGCGTCGAAGACCGCGGGGGCCTGAGACTGGTTGACGACGACGGTCGCCTTGACCTTCTCGGCGGGGTTGTCGAGCACCGGCACCGTGGTGAAGGTGATGTTCTTCGTGGGCACCTTCTTCAGCTCCAGGGCCACGTCCTTGAGGGTGCTGACCTTTCCTATGCCGGTGTCCACGGTGAGCGCCTTGGTGGCGGCCTCGGCCAGGCTGATCAGCTTGGCCGGGTTGGTGAGGGTGTCGCTGGAGGCCATCTTGCGCATCAGCGAGCCCAGGAACTGCTGCTGCACCTTGATGCGGTCGAGGTCGCCCTGGTTGCCGAAGCTGTGCCGGGTCCGTACGAACGCGAGAGCCTGCTCGCCCTCGACCTTGGACTTGCCCGCTGGCAGCTTGAGGTGCGACTCCTTGTCGTTGACGGCGTGCGCCACGCACACCTCGACGCCGTCGACCGCGCTGGTCAGCGTCTTGACCGCGTTGAAGTCGGCCATCATGAAGTGGTCCACCGGGATCCCGGTGACCGCCTTGACCGTGCGCATGGTGCAGCCCGGGTCGCGGCCGTCCTGCCCGAGGCTGGTGTTGAAACGGACGTTCTGAGTGCCCGGGATGACCTTCTCGGTGCCGTCCGGCTGCTTTGTCGGGCAGTCCGGCACATTGACGATCAGGTCACGCGGGATGCTCAACGCGGTCGCGTTCGTACGGTCCTTGGAGACGTGCAGCAGGATGTTGGTGTCGGCGTGCCCGACGCTGCCCTTGTCGCCGTAGCCCTCGTTGCCCGCGCCGGTGCGCTTGTCGGTGCCGATGATCAGGATGTTGAAGGCCTCGTCCTTGCTGAAGCCCTTCTTGCCCGCGCTGCCGACGTCCGTCGTGCTGACGTTGCCCTCAAGGTGCTTGAGGTAGAGATATCCCGCGGCCGAGACGGCGACGAGTACGAAGGCCATCGTGCCGCCGGTCCACAGCACTATCTTCTTCGCCTTCGACTTCTTCGGCTTCGTCCGCCCCTTGCGGCGGCCCGGCGGTGGCTCGGCCGGCGCGCCACGGCGCCGGCGCGGCCCGGGCACGTCGGGGCCGGGCGCCGTCGGACTCTCTCGTTCCGGCGCCCGGCGCGCGCGTGTCCCCGCTCCCGGTCCCGCGTTCGCGGGGCTGCCCCGACGCGGTCTCGGGACTCCCGACTGCGGAGCGGAAGGGGTCAGTCGCAGTTCGTATTCACCGGTGTTCGGGTTGAGTACCCACTGGTCTGCGGGGTCGATGTTGTCCGCCCGCCCACGGCCTTGCGCGTCCACGGTTGTCTGAATCCTCCGTCGGGGCCACGCGGCGCCCTTCCCCCTCAAAGAGCGCTCGGGTCTCGGTCAGCAGTGCGCGACCCCCAGGACGGACCTCGTGGCCGGGTGCACCGGATCGCTCACACTATCCGGCCGATTCAGGGTCGAGCGACGGTGGTGACAAATTCCACCTTCCTACAACTGGGCAATCCGCCCTATTTCTCAGAGACTTCTCAGCTGGGCAGTTCCCGCCTTGGCGCACGCTTTACCTGCAGGCGTCCTCGGCCGCCGTGTTCCCGCGGAAAGTCGGCGCGGGTGTGGGAGTCGCGGGCAGTTTTCCCCTCGACTTCCCGTTGCCGTGCGACTCCTCTTCGTAGTCGAATGCCGAGTCGTACGTGCCTTCGCCACCACCCTCGTACGAGTTCTTGCGTTTCGCAGGGGAATCCGCCGGATGGTCCGTCGGAAGACTCGTCGGAACGCCGCTCGGCGGGTCCGTCGGAAGGTCCTTCGCGACCGCCACCGGAGCGTCCGCGCGCAGCAGAGCGAAGAGTTTGTCGGCCGCGGGTTTCACCAGCTGGTCGCGATTGGCGTTGTAGACGTACGACGTTCGGGGCACCGTCAGGAATTGGACACGTTCCGTGGGGATATTGCGCATGCCGCGGACCAGGTCGTACAGCCCGCGCAGGCTCGCCAGATCCGGGTCTGTGGTGAGCGACGAAGTGGCCGCGTCGAGCACGGGATAGAGCCGTGCCGGATTGAGCAGGACGTCGTTGCTCTGCACCTTGTTGACGAGCGCGCCGAGGAACCGCTGCTGGCGCTCCATCCGGTCGGTGTCGCTGCCGTCGCCGATGCTCTTGCGGGCGCGGACGTAGCCGAGGGCCTGTTCGCCGTCGAGCACGACCTTGCCGGCCGGCAGCTTCAGCCTGGCCGCCTTGTCGTCGATGGGCTCCTTCAGACACACCTCCACGCCGTCCACGGCGTCGACCATGTCCTTGAACCCGTGGAAGTCGACGACCATGTGGTGGTCGACACGGATGTTCGTGAGCTTCTCGACGGTCCGGATCGTGCACGCCGAACCGCCCACCTCGAAGGCGGAGTTGAACATCGCGAACATGGGCCGGGTACGGGTGCCGTCCGGACGCCGGCAGCTCGGCAGGTCCACCATCAGGTCGCGGGGCAGGGAGACGGCGGTGGCGCTGCGCCGGTTCGCGGACAGGTGCAGCAGGATCGTGGTGTCGGAGCGCTCGGTCCCGGAGTCCCGGCCGTACTCCTTGTTCCCGTCCCCCGACCGCGAGTCCGACCCGATCAGCAGGATGTTCTGCGCGTCGCGCACCAGCGCGGTGGGCCGCTCCTTCTCGTAGCGGGCGAGCTCGGCGGCGGCTTCCTCGTCGGCCGTGATGTTCCGGCTCAGCTTCTCGTACGCGACCAGGCCGACGCCGACGGCACCGAGGACCACGACGGCGACACCGAGCGCCGAGTACTGCACCCAGCGTCGCCGTCGCCGTCGTGCGAGCCCGCTCCCGGTGGGCGAAGCCCCCGCTCCCGGCCCTGTCCTGTCGGTCACGTCGGAGTCCACCCCTCATGGCGTGCGAGCGTGCGGTGCTCCTACGACCATGGCTCGGAGGCCCGGCGACGGCGGCAGATAAGGGGCCGAACGGGTGACGGGACCCGTCAGGGGCGCGGAGCCCGGGCAGGTACGGATCCGCGGCGGGACGGCGGGCGCGACCGGCCCCCACGGGGCCCGCCCCGACAGGCGACCGGCCCCCACGAGCCGGCCCGACAGGCGACCGGCCCCCACGAGCCGGCCCGGACGGCGGCCGGCGACTACCGAACCGTCGAAGTCACCCGCTCACTCTCGATCCGCTTGGCCAACGCGTCCTCGCCCAATTGCTCCAGATGACGACAGAGCACCACGGACCCCCCGGAGGCGAGGGGCGCGTACAACCCGGCGCTCAGCCCCTCCCAGGTGTCGTACGGCAGCGCGGACAGGATCCGCGACCCGGGCCCCGTCAGATCCAGCGAGGCCGCCTCCGCCCGGGCCCGCTCGACGACCTCGGCCCCCGTGTGCTCGGCCCCGGCGACGATCAGCGCGGCCTCCTCCGGGTCCACGGGCGCGTACGGCTGGAAGCGGTCGCCCTGGCTCGGCACCTCGACGGCGTAGTCGGCGTACCCGGCGGGCGGTGTCGGGAAGCGGCGTCCCAGCGGCGCGAGCGAGAGGGCGACGCGCTCGCCGGAGCAGGCGAGCCCGGCATCCAGCGCGTCGGGCCCCGCGACGACGAGGTCGGCGGCACCGGGATCGCCCCCGACATCCGCGAGGACCCCCACCGAGGAACACGCGAGCAGCCACACCGCCGTCTGCCAGTGCGCGGGCAGCAGCAGCGCCACCCGGTCGCCGGGCTCGGCGGACAACTCGCCCTGGAGGAGGTTGGCGGTCTTGGCCACCCAATTGGCGAAGGTCGCGACGGACAATTCGACACGTTCGCCCGTGGCGTCGTCGTAGAAGGTCACCAGGGGGCGCGCGGGGTCCGCGGCGAGCGCGGATCGCAGCAGGTCGGCAGGGGTGCGGTCGGTGGCGTTCACGCGCGCAAGCGTACGCGGGGGTGTCCGGTGGGACGCGGCACCCGCGCCACCGGTTCGGCGGAGCGTGACCCGACGGTCCGTCAAATCCGCAATGGACAGATATGTATGACTATGTCCACGATCGGGGGCATGCATGGAATCCTTGCTTCCTCGGTCGGCGTCACCTGCGCGGCCGCACTCACCCTTCCGCTGACCCTGTCCACACCGGCACAGGCCCGACCCCTCACGGCGAGGACCGAGCCCGCCGTGACGGGCAGCACCCAGTCCCTCCCCCTGGTCCCGCTCTCCGGCGACCGCTCGCTCGGAACCGCCGCGCCCGAACAGGGCCTCGGCAGACGGAGCGTACGGTCGTTCTCGCTGGTCGGTGTCGTCTGGGACGACCCCGAGACCGAACTGCGCGGCCGCGTCCAGGTCCGTACCCGCGCCACCGGAGGCAACCGCTGGTCCGGCTGGCAGGACATCGAGACCCACAACCACGAGCACGCGGCCGACCCGGACACCGCCGAGGGCGGCTCGGGCCGGGTGCGCGGCTCCACGGCGCCGCTGTGGGTGGGCGACTCGGACGGGGTCGAGGTCCGCGTCCAGGCGCAGGTGGACGAAAGAGCCACGGCAGCCGGCGAGTCGCCGCTCCCCAGAGGCATGCACCTCGAACTCGTCGACCCCGGCGCGGAACCCGCGCCCAGGGGCATGCTGACGGGCAACGGGAGCGCGGGCGCGGAGAGCGCCGAGACGAACGCCACCTTCGCCACCAACGCCGAACTCGCCCCGTTCGGCGCGACGGAGATCCCGGCACTGTCCAGGGCCGAGACCGAGCGCGAGCTCCCGGCCCTCCGCGACGGAGCCCCGCTCGTGGAGCCGTACATCGGTGAGCGCCCACGCATCGTCACCCGGCGCGGCTGGGGCGCGGACGAGAGCCTGCGCGAGGGCGGCTTCGTGTACACCAAAAAGGTGAAGGCCGCCTTCGTGCATCACACGGCATCGGGCAACAACTACCTTTGCTCCCAAGCCCCTTCACTCATCCGCAGTATCTACCGCTACCACGTGGTGAGCAGTGGCTGGCGCGACATCGGCTACAACTTCCTCGTAGACAAGTGCGGAAACATCTACGAAGGCCGAGCCGGGGGCGTGGCGAAGCCCGTCATGGGTGCCCACACCCTCGGTTTCAACAACGACACCATGGGGATCGCGGTCCTTGGCAGCTTCGGCAACACCAAGCCGGCCGCCGCCGCGGTGACCGCCATCGCGCGGCTCACGGCATGGAAGCTCGGTCTCTCCGGAGCCGATCCGCGCGGCAAGACATACCTGAAGTCCGGCGGTGGCAATCTCTACCGAAAAGGTAAGAACGTACGACTGAACGTGATCTCCGGCCATCGGGACGGGTTCGCCACGGAGTGCCCGGGGAAGCTTCTGTACGGCAAACTCGGCTCGGCCAGAACGGCCGCGGCCCGCTACCAGGGCCGCTGAGGTCTGCGCGGAGCCATCGAGGACACCCCACTGCCGTCGAAGGCCTCTTACTACGGACTGCATACACTGGCCGGCCGAATCATCCTTCGGCCGGTCCCGGCAGGAAGCAGAGACGACAGGTGACAGAAGCGATCCTCCTGGTCGGGGGCAAAGGCACCCGACTGCGCCCGCTCACGGTGAACACCCCCAAGCCGATGGTTCCGGCGGCCGGGGTCCCGTTCCTCACGCACCAGCTGGCGCGAGCGAGAGCGGCGGGCGTCGAGCACATCGTCCTGGCGACCTCCTACCTGGCCGAGGTCTTCGAGCCGTACTTCGGCGACGGTTCCGCGCTGGGCCTCCACATCGAGTACGTCACCGAGGAGGAGCCCCTCGGCACGGGCGGCGCGATCCGCAACGTGGCCGCGCGCCTGCACTCCGGCCCCGACGAGCCGGTCCTGATCTTCAACGGCGACATCCTGACGGGCCTGGACATCCGGGCCCTGGTGGCGACCCACGAGACGACCGGCGCGGACGTCTCCCTCCATCTCACCCGTGTCGAGGACCCCCGGGCGTTCGGCCTGGTCCCCACGGACGCGACGGGGCGTGTGACGGCCTTCCTGGAGAAGCCCCAGACCCCCGAGGAAATCGTCACCGACCAGATCAACGCCGGGGCGTACGTCTTCCGCCGCTCGGTCATCGACACGATCCCGGTCGGCCGCCCGGTCTCGGTGGAACGCGAAACCTTCCCCGACCTCCTGGCCACCGGAGCCCACCTCCAGGGCATGGTGGACTCCACCTACTGGCTCGACCTGGGCACCCCCCAGGCCTTCGTACGAGGCTCCGCGGACCTCGTCCTGGGCCGCGCCCCCTCCCCGGCCGTCCCGGGCCGCTGCGGGGACCGCCTCGTCCTGCCCACGGCCAGGGTCGCCCCCGACGCCAAGCTGACCGGCGGCACGGTCATCGGCGACGGCGCGCACATCGGCGAGGGCGCCCGTATCACCGGCAGCGCGATCCTGTCCGGCGCGGTCGTCGAACCCGGCGCCGTCATCACCGACTCCCTCATCGGCGCCCGCGCCCACATCGGCGAACGCACCATCCTCTCGGGGGCGGTCATCGGCGACGGCGCGGTGGTCGGCCCCGACAACGAACTCCGCGAGGGCGTAAGAGTCTGGTGTGAGGCCAAGATCCCAGCGGGGGCGCTCCGCTTCTCGTCGGACCAGTAGAGCCGGCGGAGTCGGCAGCCGGTAGAGATCGAAGTGCGGGTGGGCGGGGCTGGTCGCGCAGTTCCCCGCGCCCCCAAAAACCTCGGCTCGCCCGGCGTTCGAGAACGAGCCCGGATCCCGTCGCCCACCCACCTCCTCCCCCCGGGCCCGTATCACTCAGCCCGTCCGGCGTTTGAGGACGAGGCCGTTCAGGCCGATGCGGGGGTCCAGGGGGCGCAGCGCCCCTGGCGGGGTTGAAGGGGCGGAGCCCCTGGGGATGATGGGGGTCCCCCCTGCTCGAGTGAAGCCGAGAGCTTGGGGGAGGGTAGGGGCGGCGGGGGCGAGATAGTCCCGGCCCGCACCCGGGGCGACTACAGCCGCCCGATATCCCCCCGCGGCATCCGTGGAACCCGCCGCGCAGGCGTCCGCCCCGACAACAGAATCAACCGAGCCGCCCGATGCCGCTGCCCGGCATACGGCTCCAACAGCGAAAGCATCACGGAGTCGTCCGCATCCCGATCCCCCGCCAGCGCATACCCCACGATCCCCGGCAGATGAAGATCCCCCACGGTCACCGAATCCGCCGCCCCATGACTCCGCTGCACGGTCTCCGCCGAGGTCCACGGCCCGATCCCGGACACCAACTCCAACCGAGCCTGCGCGGCCCCCGGCTCCATCCCCGCCGCCTCCTCAAGCCGCCCCGCCACCCGAACGGCCCGCAGAATCGTCGACGCCCGCTTGTTGTCGACCCCGGCCCGATGCCACTCCCAGGAGGGAATCAGCGCCCACGTCCGCGGCGCCGGCATGACGGCCATCCGCTCCGGCGCGGGCCCCGGCGCAGGCTCCCCGAACTTCCGTACGAGCAACCGCCACGCCCGATACGCCTCGTCCGTCGTGACCTTCTGCTCCAGAACGGACGGAATGAGCGACTCCAGCACCAGCCCGGTACGCATCAGCCGCAACCCCGGCCGTCGATGCCGCGCGATGGCGACCAGCCGATGACGAGGCTCGAAGGCATCGGGATCGTCGGCCGAGCCGAGCATCTCGGGGAGCTGTTCGAGCAGCCATTCGCTCCCCGGCCCCCACGCCTCACCCCGCACCACCCCGCCCCGCGCCGAGACCCGCAGCGTCCCGGCCCCGGCAGGCGTCCGACTGGTCCGCCACACGGCCCCGTCCGGCGTCGCACGGAAGGTCGGATCACCGGGCCCACGGCGCAGCGGCCCGAGCACGAGCCCGAGATCGACCGGCCAGGGCGGCGTCCAGGTGCGGGTACGTCCAGGTGCGACCGCCTGCCGAGGCACCCCGCCGGAGGCGTCCGCGGGCACGGCGACATGCCCGCCGCGCACAGTCGTACGCGTCGGCCGAGGAGCGAAACGTCCAGCCACGAAAAGGGTCCTAGGAAACTCGGGGTGCCCTACGAGAGTAGGCGCTCACCCTCTTCGAACACCCGACTCTCGACGCACGCCACTTTCGACGCACGCCACTCGCGACGCACACCACTCTCACCGCACCAGGCCGAAGACTCTTCGCGCTCCTCGACAAGGGCTGTCACCACACCTCGGCAACCACTCTCACCGCACCTCGACGAACGTCCCGGCGTCCCGCTCGGGCCGAGCCCGCGGCTCCTGCGCCGCATGTCCGACCGCCACGGCCCCCATCGGATCCCACCCCCCCGGCAGTTCCAGCACGTCCCGCACGACATCCCGGCAGAACATCGTCGACGACACCCACGCGGACCCGAGCCGCTCCCCGGCCAGCGCGACGAGGAAGTTCTGCACCCCCGCGCCGACGGCGACCACGAACATCTCCCGCTCGGCCCCGTCCCGCCGCGGATCGCCGTACGTGTGCGACCCGTCCATGACGAGACACGGCACCACGAGGTACGGAGCGTTGCGCAGCACATCACCGCGCCGCACCCGCTTGGCGATCGACTCCTCGCTCTTCCCGTCCCGCCGCAGATCCGCGATCCACGCGTCCCGCATGGCGTCGAGGAGCCGCGTACGCGACTCCTCGGACTCCAGGAGCACGAACCGCCAGGGAGTCGTGTGATGCGGCGCGGGAGCGGTGACCGCCGCGGCCACGGCCCGCCGCACGGCGGCCGGATCCACCGGCTCGTCGGTGAAGGCCCGTACGGTACGCCGCTGGGTCACGGCCTCCCGTACGGCCTCCGAGGTGCCGAGCCGGAACATGTCGTCCCGTGCGCCCCGCACCATCGCCCGCGTCCCCTCCCCGTCGTCCTCGGTCACCACATGGGGCAGCCCGCGCACGACGGCGACGGGCAGCCCGGAGGCCTTGCCCTTGACCAGGTCACCGGCGGCGGCGAGCTCGTCGGCGGTGGCGACGACGGTGGCGCTCAGCGGATTGCCGTGCGCGTCGCTGCCGCCGCGCAGATCGTCCAGCACCCGTACGCCCGCGGAGCCGATGGCGACATCGGTGAGTCCGGTGCGCCAGGGCCGCCCGAAGGTGTCGGTGATCACGACGCCGACGTCGACTCCGAGGGTGTCGCGCAGCCCGTCCCGGATGGCCCGCGCGGACGCGTCGGGGTCCTCGGGCAGCAACAGGACGGTCCCGGCGGGGGTGTTGGAGGCGTCGACCCCGGCGGCGGCCATCACGAGCCCCTGCCGGTTCTCGACGATCCGCAGGGTCCCGCGGCGCGCCACGACCCGTACGGTCTCGGCGTCGATGGCGGCCTCCCGGTCGGAGGCCTCGACCAGGCGCCCCTCGGCCTTGGACACGATCTTCGAGGTGACGAGGAGAACGTCTCCGTCGACCAGCCCGGGCTCGGCGACGGCGATCAATTTGCCGAGGTCGTCACCCTGTCGAACCTCGGGGAGCCCGGGCAGCGCCCAGACCCGGTAACCGGGGGAGAGCTGTCCGCTCAAGACGTCCGCACCTCCTCCGCCAGCGTCAGCGCCTCACGCGCCATCTGCGCCGCGGTGTCCAGGTCGGACATCATCAGCGGCACGGCCCGGCACCGGATCCCGGCCGCCTCGACCCGTTCCACGGCGGACGCGTCCACCGTGTCGACGAGCCAGCCGTCGAGGAGCCCCGAGCCGTAGTGTTCGGCGACCGCCGTGGCCGTGGACTCGACGCCGACCGCCGCCAGCACCTTGTCGGCCATGCCCCGCACGGGCGCGTCGCCGACGATGGGGGAGAGGCCCACCACGGGTACGCCCGCGTCGGCGATGGCCTCCCGGACGCCGGGCACGGCGAGGATCGTGCCGATGGACACGACCGGGTTGGACGGCGGGAAGAGGATGACGTCCGCCTCCGCGATGGCTTCCAGGACACCCGGTGCGGGCTTGGCCTGCTCAGCGCCGACCGGCACCACGGCCTCGGCCGGCACGGAGGCCCGCAGCCGCACCCAGTACTCCTGGAAGTGGATCACCTTGCGCTGGCCGTCGATCTCGACGGCGACATGGGTCTCCACGCGGTCGTCGGACATGGGGATGAGCCGGACGCCCGGTTTCCAGCGGTCGCACAGGGCTTCCGTGACCGCGCTGAGCGGATAGCCCGCGCTCAGCATCTGCGTCCGCACGATGTGCGTCGCGAAGTCGCGGTCGCCGAGCCCGAACCACTCGGGCCCGACCCCGTAGGCCGCGAGCTCCTCCTTGAGGTGGAAGGTCTCGTCGGTCCGGCCCCAGCCCTGTTCCTCGTTGATGCCGCCGCCGAGCGTGTACATCACCGTGTCGAGGTCCGGGCAGACCTTCAGGCCGAAGAGATGGATGTCGTCGCCGGTGTTGCCGATGACCGTGATGTCCGCGTCCGGCACGGCCCGCTGGAGACCACGCAGGAACCGGGCACCACCGATACCGCCTGCCAGAACCACAATGCGCATGGGGTTCAGTCTGGCAGGCGGGTACGACAACGCGTGAGGCGGTTACGAGACCGCGGGTGCCCTCAGGCCGTGACGACGGTCGGGGCGCACTGGGCCGAATGCATCGGCATCTCGGTAAGACCCGGGTAGTAAACGTGCAGGCTCACGGCCGGTTCGAGGGAGTCGTTCACGACCTCGTGGATGTACCCCGGCGCGAACACCCGCTGGGATCCTGCCCCCAACGCGCGGGTGTCGCGCTCCGTGCGCTCGGTCAATGCGCCCTCCAGGACGGTGAGTACGCCGGAGGAGCGCCCGTGGTCGTGGAGTCCGCTGCCTTGTCCGGGCACCCAGGACAGCAGCCACACCTCGTAGCCGGGTCCGGTGCGCAGCCGGTGGTACCAGCGGGAGGTCGCGTCGTACTGGACGAGGTGCTCCCACTGGGAGCGGTCGGCGGCGATGGAGCGGGCCAGGCCGACGAACTCGGACACGGTGGCGGGGTGCTCGCGCGGCGGCTGGAGCAGGTGCGGTACTTCGAGGATGTCGCCGGCGATCTGGAGGTCGCTGTCGCTGTTCATGGGTGCGGTGGTTCCTCGGCGGAGAGCTGGGGTGTCGCGGGGCCGTTTCCGTCCGGGTCACGGACGGGGAGGGTGCCCTGGTACGGGCGATCGCCCCGGAAGCGGGGCGGGGATTCGCCTCAGTGGCGGCGAGGCAGCCGGAGCGCGGTACGGCTCAACAGCTGGGACAGCAACAACAGCTACAGCGAGCGCGGGCAGCACCGTGGGACCCGGCGGTGCGGGTCGAGGTGAGTGCCAAGTTCGCGAGCATGCCCACAAGGACATCGGTTCACACCTCGACTGTCAACTGCATGTCCGCTATGTGGGAGATGTTTCACCTCATCCGGTTCATCTGTGTGGCGAAAGGTTTGTTCTGTAGCCACCCCGGACACATGGCGCACAACCGGGCGCACAAACCTCGATGCGATCCCGTGATCCAAATGTGATCCGGTTCGCTTCGGAGTCCGCGTCGGAACGAGATCGAACTTCTGGGCGTCCTTCCCAGTAGCGGGTCGGAAGTCCGGGCGGGCCCTTTGAGGGTGTCGGGGTTTATGCCGATTTGAACACTTTCCGCATAGCCTTGGTTCCGCAGAGTGAATAAGGGGCCCAATAGCAGATCTCGGCTTGACTGGCCCGGATCGGCACACTTGTAATTTCACTCGTGTCGTTCAGCCGAAATCGGTAACGGCAGCATCACGGGGACGCGAAAGACAGACGAGGGGCGCACATGACCGAGCTGGTGCAGCAACTGCTGGTCGACGACGCGGACGAGGAACTCGGCTGGCAGGAGCGCGCGCTGTGCGCCCAGACCGACCCCGAGTCCTTCTTCCCGGAGAAGGGCGGCTCCACCCGCGAGGCCAAGAAGGTCTGTCTCGCCTGTGAGGTCCGCTCCGAGTGCCTGGAATACGCGCTCGCCAACGACGAGCGGTTCGGCATCTGGGGCGGTCTGTCCGAGCGCGAGCGCCGAAGGCTGAAGAAGGCCGCCGTCTGACCGAACGGCGCGCACCCCTCGTACCGATACCGGCAGGTAAGAACGGCCCGTCGCAGGTGGGTTATCCACAGGCGGCGGGCCGCTGTGTTGCCCAGCCGTTAGTGTGGGCCCTCGTCCGAGACGTCCCGCTGTCCCCGCTGGACACAGGCGTCCACCGCAGTCCATCGAACCGGGGCCCGTACCTCGATGTCCGTGCACAGCCATTCGGCAGTCCCACACGACGCCGCCACACCTGAGTTTCCGCGCCACGTGGTGACCGCGGTCCTCGTCTCCCACGACGGCGCCCGCTGGCTGCCCGAAGCGCTCGCCGGTCTGCTCGGCCAGGAGCGCCCGGTGCAGAACGCGGTGGCGGCCGACACCGGCAGCGCGGACGACTCCGCCCTGCTGCTGACCGACGCACTCGGCGCCGACCGGGTGCTGCACCTCGCCCGGCGCACCGGCTTCGGCCAGGCCGTCGAGGAGGCCATCCGCGGCGCCGGCATGCTCACCCCGGACGACCTGCCCTATCTGAAGCGCCCCAGCGGCTGGGACCCGGTCACCCGGACCTGGCGCGACGACGCCTACGACATGCCGGAGCTCCCGCACGGCGAGCCCGAGCAGTGGCTCTGGCTGCTGCACGACGACAGCGCCCCCGAACCCGACGCCCTGGCCCAGATGCTCCGGGTCGTGGAGAGCGAGCAGGAGTTCGGCAGGGAAGTCGCCGTGGTCGGCCCCAAGCTGCGCGGCTGGTACGACCGGCGAGCGCTCCTGGAGGTCGGCGTCACCATCGCCAACTCCGGCCGCCGCTGGACGGGCCTGGACCGCCGCGAGCAGGACCAGGGCCAGCACGACCACGTCCACCCCGTGCTCGCCGTGTCCACCGCCGGCATGCTGATCCGGCGCGACGTCTTCGAGGAACTCGGCGGCTTCGACCGCCGACTGCCCCTGATGCGTGACGACGTCGACCTGTGCTGGCGCGCCCACGCCGCCGGGCACCGCGTCCTCGTCGCCCCCGAAGCGGTCGTCCGGCACGCCGAGGCCGCCTCCCGCGAGCGCCGCACCGTCGACTGCGTGGGCCGCACCGCCGCCTCCCCGCACAAGGTCGACAAGGCGGGCGCCGTCTACACCCTCCTCGTCAACGCCCGTACGGCACAGCTGCCCTGGATCCTGATCCGGCTCGTCCTCGGCACCCTGCTGCGCACCGTCGCCTACCTCGTGGGCAAGGTCCCCGGACAGGCCGTCGACGAGATCCGCGGCCTGTTGGGCACCCTGCTGCGCCCCGAGCGGATCCTCGCGGGCCGCCGCAGACGCGGTCGCCCCCAGGTCGACAAGGGCGAGCTGCGTGCCCTGTTCCCGCCGCCCGGCGCCACCGTGCGGGCCACGGTCGAGCAGGTCGCGGGCAACTTCATGGGCAGCGACGACCCCGACGCCACCACCGGCGTCGGACGGCACGGCGGCGCGGTCGAGTCCGGACCCGGCGGCGACGACGCCGACTTCCTCCAGATCGAGCAGTTCGCCCGGCTCAAGCGCATCGCCCGCAACCCCGGCCCGATGCTCTTCCTGGTGCTGCTGTTCGTCTCCCTCCTGGCCTGCCGCGGCCTGCTCGGCAGCGGATCGCTCGCGGGCGGCGCGCTGCTGCCCGCGCCCGCCGACGCCTCCGAGCTGTGGTCGCGCTACGTCGACGGCTGGCACCCGGTGGGCGCCGGCGGCACGGAGACCGCGCCGCCGTACCTCGCGCTCGTCGCCCTGCTGTCCTCCCTGCTCCTCGGCTCCACCGGGCTCGCGGTCACCGTGCTCCTGGTGGCCTCCGTCCCGCTGGCCGGCTTCGCCGCGTACTTCGCCTCGCGCCCCCTCGTCGAGTCGCGCCTGCTGCGCGCCTGGGCGTCCGTGGTGTACGCCTTCCTGCCCGCCGCGGCCGGCGCCCTCGCCGGCGGCCGCATCGGCACCGCCTTCCTCGCGATCCTGCTGCCGCTCATCGCGCGCGCGAGCATCGCCGCCAGCGGGCTGGCGCACTCCTCCGGAGCGCGCGGCAGCTGGCGCGCCACCTGGGCGTACGCCCTCCTGCTGACATTCACCACGGCGTTCACGCCGATCGTGTGGCCCATCGCGCTGGTCCTCGGAATCGCCCTCCTCGTAGTGCGCCGAAAGGAGATCACCGCCTACGGGCCGCGTTTCCTGGCCCAGCTCGGCACCCCGCTGCTGGTCCTCGCCCCCTGGTCGCTGACGCTGCTCCCGTTCGGCTTCTTCAAGGAAGCCGGGATGCCCTACGGCGCGAGCGCGGCCTCCGCGCTCGACCTGCTCGGCGCCAGCCCCGGCGGTCCCGGCACGGTCAGCGGGCTGATGCTCATCGGCATCGTGCTGGCGGCCCTGGCCGCCCTGATGCGCAGCGAGCGGCAGCGAGCGGTGTGGGCCGCCTGGGCCGTCGCCCTGGTGGCGCTCGTCTTCGCCGTGCTGTCCAACAAGTCGGCCTGGGCGGGACCCGCCACCCTCGTCTACGGCCTCGCACTGCTCGCCGCCGCCACGGTCGGTGCCGACGGGGCACGCGCGCGGGTGGCAGAGCAGAGCTTCGGCTGGCGTCAGCCGGTCGCCGCGCTCATCGCGTTCGCCTCGGCCGCCGGCCCGCTGCTGGTGGCCGCCGGATGGGTCCTCGGCGGCGCCGACGGTCCCGTGGAGCGCCGCGACCCGGTGCAGGTGCCCGCGTTCGTCGCCGAGGAGAGCGGCACCCGCGACCAGGCCCGCACCCTCGTCCTCGACAGCGACTCCGGCGCCCGCGTCGGCTACACCCTCGTCCGCGGCTCCGGCGCCCGCATGGGCGACGGTGAACTCGCGGCCGAGGGCGGCGAGAACAAGAAGCTCGACAAGGTCGTCGCCAACCTTGTCGCGGGCTCCGGCGCCGACCAGGCCAACCAGCTCGGCGGCTTCGCCGTGCGCTACGTCCTGGTCCGCAAGGGCGCGCCCCGTGAGATGAGCCGCGTTCTGGACGCCACCCCGGGCCTGACCCGGCTCAGCCAGCAGGACGGCAGCGCCCTGTGGCGCCTGGACAGCCAGGTCTCGCGTGCCTCGATCGTCCCCAAGTCCGGCGAGGCCCTGTCCATCGCCGCCGGACCCGTCGAACTGCACACCACCATCCCCTCCGGGGGAGAGGGCCGCGTGCTGCGCCTCGCCGACACGGCCGACGCGGGCTGGACGGCGACCCTGGACGGAAAGCCGCTCACTCGCACCACCGTCGACGACTGGGCGCAGGGCTTCGAACTGCCCGCGAGCGGCGGCAGGCTGGACGTCACCTTCGACGCCCCGATGAGCCACACCGGCTGGCTGTGGGCCCAAGGCGCGCTCGCCGTCGTCCTCGTGGTCCTCGCCCTGCCCGGGCGGCGCCGTGACGTCGACGACGACCTCCCCGAGGAGCCGGTCGTCCCGGCCCAGGACGCCACGGGCGAGGGCCGCCGCGCCCGCCGTCTGCGCGCCCAGGCCGAGGCCGAGGCGGAGCAGTCCGACCAGGCCGTCCAGGAAGAGGGCGCCCTTCCTCCTCCGGAGGAGGAGGCCGAGCAGACGCCCGCGTCGGTCCCGCAGCAGCAGGCATACGACGAGTGGGATTCGTCGACCTACGCGGGCGCCGAGTACGGCTACGGCGGCGAGCAGTACCAGGGCCGGCAGCAGTACCCGGCGGGCACCTACGAGCAGCCGTACCAGGCGGACCCCTACCAGGCGGGCCAGTACGACCCGTACGCCTACGGGGGCACGGCAGCGTACGACCCGATGCAGACGTACCAGGGCTACGACGGGACCGGCCAGGGCTACGACGCCGCCTACGACCCGAACACGCCCCCGCAGCCGCCGCACGGCACCGACAGTGAGCGCCCCGACGGGAGCCAGCAGTGAACCGCACCACCCTGTCCCTGATCGCCGGCGCGACCGCGCTCGCCGCCGTCACCGGATTCGCCTCGCTCAACGCGCCGGCCGCCTCCGGCGACAACACCGCCAAGGCGGCCACCCAGCAGCCCGTGGAGCGCACCAGCCTGCTCTGCCCGCAGCCCAGCACCTCCGAGATCGCGGAGACGGCGTACACGTCGTTCACGCCCGTCACCCAGGGCACCGCCGACAGCGGCAAGGCCGAACTGCAGGCCGCGGCGGAGGAGTCGGCGGACTCCGCGAGCGGCAAGAAGACCGGCAAGAAGACCGTGAAGGCCGCCCTGAAGCCGGCGGAGCCCGGCAAGCCGGCCACCGGTGACGGCTCCGGAGCCGAGCCGCCCGCCCTCGTCGGCACCGCCGAGGGCAAGTTCGCGCCCGGCTGGACCGTCCAGGAGACCACCGCGGTCGCCGCGGGCACCGGCCGCGGTCTGCTCGGCACCAACTGCACCGCCCCGGACACCGAGTTCTGGTTCCCGGGCGTCAGCACCGCCACCGGCCGTACCGACTATGTGCACTTGACCAACCCCGACGACTCGGCGGCCGTCGTCGACGTCGAGCTGTACGGCAAGGACGGCACCCTCAAGTCGACGGTGGGCGAGGGCATCACGGTCCAGCCGCACGCCAGCGAGCCGCTCCTGCTGAGCACGCTCGCGAGCGGGCAGCAGACCGACCTCACCGTCCACGTGACCGTCCGCAGCGGCCGCGTCGGCGCCGCCGTCCAGGCCCTGGACGACAAGATCGGCGGGGACTGGCTGGCCGCCTCCACCGACCCGGCGGGCAGCCTCGTCATGCCGGGCATCCCCAAGGACGCCACGGCCGTGCGGCTGGTCGCCTTCGCGCCCGGCGACCAGGACGCCGACCTGAAGATCCGCCTCGCCTCGCCCTCGGGCCTGATCACACCGGCCGGGAACGAGACGCTGCACGTCAAGGCCGGCATGACCGCGGCGGCCGACCTCGGTGACGTCACGCGCGGCGAGGCGGGCTCCCTGGTGCTCACCTCCACCGGAACCTCGGCACCGGTCGTCGCGGCCCTGCAGGTGGTGCGCGGCAAGGGCAGCAAGCAGGAGATGGCGTTCATCCCGGCCACCAGCCCGGTCGGTGCGCGCGCGACGGTCGCCGACAACAGTTCCAAGGGCACCACGCTCGCCCTGTCCGCCCCCGGCCGGAGCGCCCAGGTCAAGGTCACCGCGTCCGCCGGCAGCGAGGGCGGTACGGCGACGACGAAGACGTACACGATCAAGGGCGGTACGACCCAGGACATCGACGCACCGGTCCCGGCCGGTCTCAAGGGGACGTACGCCCTGACGGTCGAGCCCGTCTCCGGAGGCCCCGTCTACGCCTCCCGGACCCTCGCCTCCGCCCAGGAGGGTGTCCCGGGGTTCACGATCCAGACCCTCCCGGACGACCGCGGGACGGTGGCGGTGCCGGAGGCGGACCAGGATCTGTCGGTGCTGCTGAAGAAGTGATCCCGTAGGGGTGATCCACCGGGTCCTCAAGGGGGACCCGGTGGCGCGCCGACCGTGCTCCCGGTAGTGCTCGGGTGGGCCTCAGTCCTCGCCGTAGCGTGGGTCCACCGTCTCCGGTGTCAGTCCCAGCAGCTCCGCGACCTGCTCCACGACGACCTCGTGCACCAGCGCCGCGCGCTCGTCGCGGCCCTTGGTGCGGATCTCGACCGGGCGACGGTAGACGACCACACGCGCGGGATGGTCCTCGAACGCCGGGATCGTGCCCCCCAGAGGCACCGCCTCGTCGCTCCAGCCCTCGCCGGAGCCGCCGAGGCGGGGCACTTCGAGGACCATGAAATCGATGTCGGCGAGTTGGGGCCAGCGCCGCTCCAGCCGCTCCACGGAGTCCTGCACCAGGTCCGCGAAGACCTCGGCGCGGCTCGCGGCGAGCGGCACCTGGGGCGGCGCGACGGGGCCGCGCATGCCCCTTCCGTGGCGATCACGACGGCGGGGCCCGGGTGCGGCGGCGGTGGGCGGTACGGGGGTGTCCATCACTGACGAAGAGTAGTCCCCACGAGGTCCGCGCGCCCGGCCCCCACGCGGCGGCCCGCGGCCCGGGGCAGGAAGCCCGGCGAACGTTCCGGATGTCGCAGGATGACCATTCCAGCCAAGCTTGGGCTCGATTCCGTATCCCTCCAGGACCGTCGCTCACATGGCAATTGACGTGGTTTGCACCAAGTGGTGACCGGATTCAGGTCTGTTCGGCATCTCGCCACGGGATGTCGCCCCAGGTCAGAGCGGGCGGTCCGAAGGCTTGTGTGGGCGGACTCACAGCACGACACGGTGGGGTGACCGGGGGGAGAGTCGTCGCGGCCCGCTCAAGAGTGCGGTACCGTCCAACGTCGTGAGCCCTGTACGTCGCTGTTCGCGAACCGCTTGCGGCCGCCCCGCCGTCGCGACGCTGACGTACGTCTACGCCGACTCGACCGCGGTCCTCGGCCCGCTCGCCACCTACGCCGAACCCCACTGCTACGACCTGTGCGCCGAGCACTCCGAGCGCCTCACCGCGCCGCGCGGCTGGGAGGTCGTCCGGCTCGCCGACGCCTCCGCTCCCTCCCGCCCCAGCGGTGACGATCTGGAAGCGCTCGCCAACGCGGTGCGCGAGGCGGCCAGGCCGCAGCAGCGCACCGCCGAGGCGGGTGGCGGCGCCCGCTCGGCGGACCCGATGGAGGTCGCGCGCCGCGGCCACCTACGGGTGCTGCGCTCGCCGGACAACTGAGCGTCCGCCCCCTCCGTATCCCGGGGCGACCCCACTGAGCTTCCTCCCTCGGCTCCATCGAGTCGTGCACGCCCATTGACGAGGGCTTGTCGCGGACACGACCATTTTCCCGTCCGCGAGAAAACGCTTTCCGCATCGCGGAATCCCCCGCGTGGCGGAATCCGGGGAGGCGCCCGTGTACGTCCAGAAACTGGAACCCGTGGCCGACTCGCTGGGCCTCTCCGCCCTCGTGGCGACCCTGCCCCTCGTCATCGTCCTCGTCCTGCTCGGCGGCGTCCGCATGAAGGCGCACCGGGCCGGACTCATCGGCCTCCTGGCCGCGTCACTGGTCGCCTGGCTCGCATACGGCATGCCGGTCGGCCAGACACTCTCCAGCGCCGCCCAGGGGGCCGTTTTCGGCCTCTTCCCCATCCTGTGGATCGTCGTCAACGCCCTGTGGGTGTACCGGATGACCGTCTGCACCCGGCACTTCGACGTCCTGCGCCGCTCGTTCGGGCGGCTGTCCGACGACCCGCGCATCCAGGCACTCGTCGTCGCGTTCTGCTTCGGCGCGCTCCTGGAAGCCCTCGCGGGCTTCGGCGCGCCCGTCGCGATCTGCTCGGTGATGCTGGTCGCGCTCGGCTTCGACCCGGTGCGCGCGGCCGTGGTGGCGCTCGTCGCCAACACCGCACCGGTCGCCTTCGGCGCGATGGGCACACCGGTCGTCACACTCGCCCAAGTCACGGGCCTGCCACTGGATTCCGTCGCCTCCGTAGTCGGCCGTCAGACCCCGCTACTGGCCCTCGTCGTGCCCCTTGTGCTCGTCGGACTGGTCGACGGCCGGCGCGGGCTGCGGGAGACCTGGGTGCCCGCCCTGGTGTGCGGAGTCGCCTTCGCCGCCGCCCAGTTCGCCGCCTCGAACTACGTCTCCGCGCAACTCGCCGACATCGGCGCGTCCTTGGCGGGCGCCGCCGCCCTGGTCGCCGTACCGCATGCGCGCAGGCCCGCCGCCGAGCCCGTACGAGCGGCGGTCCTGACCGGCGTACGCAGCGAGGACCTGGACCAGGAGGATCCGCGCCCCGAGGTCGTGCGCGCCTACGCCCCGTACGCGCTGATCGTCGTCATCTTCTCGATCGCGCAGATCCCGGCGGTCAAGGACTGGCTGGCGCACGCGACCCGTACGTACGACTGGCCCTTCCTGGACGTCGTCACCCCCGAGGGCAAGCCGGTCGGGGGCAATGTCCTCACGCTCCCGCTCCTGTCGACCGGCGGCACCCTCGTCCTGCTCGCCGGACTGTGCACGGCCGTCGTACTCGGGGTGCACGCGCGTGTGGCGGTCGAGGAATGGGCGGCGACGGTGCACGAGTTGAGGTTCGCGATCCTGACCGTGACGTCCGTGCTGGCCCTCGCCTACGTCATGAACCTCTCCGGACAGGCGGCCACGATCGGCCACTTCGTGGCGGCGGCCGGAGCGGGGCTCGCCTTCTTGTCACCCGTTCTGGGCTGGTTCGGCGTGGCGGTGTCCGGCTCCGACACCTCGGCGAACGCCCTTTTCGGTGCCCTCCAGGTGAGCGCGGCCCACGAGTCGGGGCTGTCTCCTGAACTGCTCGCCGCCGCCAACAGTTCGGGCGGAGTGCTCGGCAAGATGATCTCGCCGCAGAACCTGACCATCGCGTGCGCGGCGGTCGGGCTCGCGGGCCGTGAGGGCGACCTGCTGCGCAAAGTGCTCCCATGGAGCGCCGGGCTGCTGCTGATCATGTGTCTGATCGTGCTGGGCCAGAGCTCACCGGTCCTCGGCTGGATGCTGCCCTGACGGCCGGATTCGACCCCGTGCGTTACCCCCGGGTGACGCTGGGGCCTCCCAGATGACGGGTGAGCGTCCGATCGGCCCCTTCACGCCGGGCTGTCAGCCGGTACGGGTAGTTTGGGGCGACCGAAGTGGACTTCTGGAAGGTTGGCCGTGACTGCTGATCTGTCGCAGCTCGTGAAGGCGTACGACGTACGCGGGGTGGTCCCGGACCAGTGGGACGAGTCGATGGCCGAGCTGTTCGGGGCGGCCTTCGTCCAGGTGACCGGAGCGGACGCCATCGTGATCGGGCACGACATGCGGCCCTCGTCGCCCGGCCTGTCGCGCGCCTTCGCACGCGGAGCCGCGGCACGCGGTGTCGACGTGACCGAAATCGGCCTGTGCTCCACCGATCAGCTGTACTACGCGTCCGGTGCGTTCAACCTGCCGGGCGCCATGTTCACGGCCTCGCACAACCCCGCCCAGTACAACGGCATCAAGATGTGCCGCGCGGGCGCCGCCCCGGTCGGCCAGGACACCGGCCTGGCCGAGATCCGCGAACTCGTCGAGTCCTGGCTCGACTCGGGCCTCCCGACCTCCGACGCCACACCGGGAACGATCACGCAGCGTGACACGTTGGAGGACTACTCGGCGTACCTCCGCTCGCTCGTCGACCTGACCCACATCCGCCCCCTGAAGGTCGTGGTCGACGCGGGCAACGGCATGGGCGGGCACACGGTGCCGACGGTCTTCGAGGGCCTTCCCCTCGACCTCGTACCCATGTACTTCGAACTGGACGGCACGTTCCCGAACCACGAGGCGAACCCGCTGGACCCGGCGAACATCGTGGACCTCCAGCAGCGCGTGCGCGAGGAGAGCGCCGACATCGGCATCGCCTTCGACGGAGACGCGGACCGCTGTTTCGTCGTCGACGAGAACGGCGACCCGGTCTCCCCGTCCGCGATCACCGCCCTGGTCGCCGCCCGCGAACTCGGCAAGCACGGCGGCGGCACGGTCATCCACAACCTCATCACCTCCTGGTCGGTGCCCGAGGTCGTCCGCGAGCACGGCGGCACCCCGGTCCGCACCCGCGTCGGCCACTCCTTCATCAAGGCCGAGATGGCCCGCACCGGCGCGATCTTCGGCGGCGAGCACTCCGCGCACTACTACTTCCGCGACTTCTGGAACGCCGACACGGGCATGCTGGCCGCCCTGCACGTCCTCGCCGCTCTCGGCGGCCAGGACGGCCCGCTCTCCGAGCTCGTCGCCGAGTACGACCGCTATGTCGGCTCCGGCGAGATCAACTCCACGGTCGACGACCAGGCGGCCCGTCTCGCCGCGATCAAGGCCGCGTACGAGGGCCGCGAGGGTGTCACCATCGACGAGCTCGACGGTCTGACCGTCACCTCGGACGACTCGTGGTTCAACGTCCGCCCCTCCAACACGGAGCCCCTCCTCCGCCTGAACGCCGAGGCGAAGGACGAGGCGACGATGGCGAAGGTACGCGACGAGATCCTGGAAATCATCAGGGGCTGAACACCCCGGGTGCCGTTTCCCCCCGACGGTCGTCCGACCACGGGGTGGGTGTGGATCCGCTCGCGCAGTTCCCCGCGCCCCCAAAAGCCCCGGCCCACACGGCGTTGCCAGCCCGGGGCCGGGGCCGGAAGCCAATCCCCACCCGGCGCGTGAGCACAAGGCCAAAGCCCGAACCCCACCCACCCCGGCCTGCACCTCCGGCCCGTCCGCCGTTTGAGGCCGAGGTCAGAGACCGATGCCCCACCCACCCCGGCCCGCATCTTTCAGCCCGTCCGGCGTTTGAGGGCGAGGCCGTTCAGGCCGATGCGGGGGTCCAGGGGGCGCAGCGCCCCCTGGCGGGGGTGAGGGGGCGGAGCCCCTGGGGATGGGTCGGGCAGGGGCGGCGGGGGCGAAATCACCCCGCCCACACACCCCGGCACCCCACCCCCCACAGCGGTACGCTGACCAGGCCGCATCCACCCTGTTCGAAAGGACACCCCATGCCGCTCGAAGCCGGCCTCCTGGAGATCCTCGCCTGCCCGGCCTGCCACGCCCCGCTCAAGGAGCAGGAGAGCGAGCTGCTCTGCACGGGCCAGGGCTGCGGTCTCGCCTACCCGGTCCGGGACGGCATCCCCGTACTCCTCGTCGACGAGGCCCGCCGCCCCGGGTAAACACCCTCACCGGCGACACCCACCCCACAGGCGAATCAGGCGACAGAGGCAACACACCGGCGATCGGGAGGCTGCCGACCCATGCTCGACGAATCGCTGCTCGACGACCCAGAGGCGCTCGCCCGCGCCGACCGTCGCGAGCTGCTCCGGGGCGCCGCGGAGGCCGGCGCCCGTGTGCGTACCGCAGTCCGGCACGCCACGGAAGCCGGAATCGCGGAACTGAAGCCGGACGGCCGCCCACGCGCCGTCCTGATCGCCGGCCCCGGCCTGGCAGCCACCGGCGTCGCCGAACTGCTCGGCACACTCGCCGGAGCCAGCTGCCCCATCACCCGGCTCACCCCCACCGGCGTCGCCCCCGCCTCCGGTGCTCTCCGCTGGGAGCTGCCCGGCTGGGCGGGCCCGGTGGACCTCCTGCTGATCGCCACCCCCGACGGCAGCGAACCAGGCCTCGAACTCCTGGTCGAGCAGGCATACCGGCGCGGCTGCTCCGTCGTAGCGGTGGCCCCCGCCGGCACCCCGATCGTGGAGGTGGTGCAGGGCACGCACGGCCTGTTCGTACCGATGGCGACCGCCCCGTACGAGCCGATCGAACCCCTCGCGGCCTCCGCCCCCGGCGTCCTGTGGGCCCTGCTCACCCCGTTGCTCGTACTGCTGGACCGCACCGGCCTGGTCTCCGCCCCGCCCGAGGCGCTGGAGAAGGTCGCCGACCGCCTCGACCGCGTCGCCGAACGCTGCGGCCCGGCCATCGCGCCCTACAGCAACCCGGCCAAGACGCTCGCCGCCGAGCTCGCCGAAGCACTCCCGGTGATCTGGACGGAGGGCACCTCCGCGGGCCCCGCGGGCCGCCGCTTCACCGCCGCGCTCGCGGAACTGGCCGGTCGCCCCGCCCTCACCGCGGAACTCCCCGAAGCGCTCGCCGCCCACAGCGTCCTGCTCTCGGGCGCGCTGGCCGCGGCCGCCGACCCCGACGACTTCTTCCGCGACCGCGTCGAGGAGCAGCAGGTCCTCCACGCACGTGTGGTCCTCCTGCGCGACCGCCCGGCCGGCGGCCTCACCGCCGGGCCCGCCGCCCGCGAGCTGGCCCTCAGCCACGACACCGCGATCAGCGAGCTCGAACCCGAGGAGGGCGGCGACCTCGAAACCCTCGCGGAACTGATCGCCGTCACGGATTTCGCCGCCGTTTACCTGGCGCTCGCTTCAGGGGCCTGATCTTGTAGCCAGGCATCCCGATCGGCCCCGGCCGACCCGGGACTCTTGACCAGCGCAGCGCACGTACGGAGAGAACGACACACATGGACCGCCTCGACAACACCGTCCGCCCCTACGCCTGGGGCTCGACCACCGCCATCCCGCGGCTGCTCGGCGTCGAGCCGACCGGTGAACCGCAGGCGGAGATGTGGATGGGCGCCCACCCGGGCGCTCCCTCCCGCACGGCGCGCGGTCCCCTCGACGAGGTCATCGGCGAGGACCCTGAGAAGGAACTCGGTCGCGCGGCCGTCGCCAAGTTCGGCCCCCGCCTGCCGTTCCTGCTCAAGATCCTCGCCGCGGGCGCGCCCCTCTCCCTCCAGGTGCACCCCAACCTCGAACAGGCGAAGGAGGGGTACGAGGACGAGGAGCGCCGCGGCATCCCGATAACCGCCTCGCACCGCAACTACAAGGACGCCAACCACAAGCCCGAACTGATCTGCGCCCTCACCGAGTTCGACGGCCTGTGCGGCTTCCGCAGCCCCGACGAGGCCGCCGAAGTGCTCGCGCGCCTGGACGTCGACTCCCTCAAGCCGTACGTCGACCTCCTGCACGCCCACCCGCAGGACGCGGCGCTGCGCGAGGTCCTGACCGCGGTGCTGAGCGCGGACCCCGACGACATGGCCCACACGGTCACCGAGGCCGCGGCCGCCTGCGACCGTCTCGGCGGCGCCTACGCCCCCTACGCCGACATCGCCCACCACTACCCGGGCGACCCCGGCGTGATCGCCGCGATGCTCCTCAACTACGTCCAACTCCAGCCCGGCGAGGCCCTGTTCCTCGGCGCCGGCGTCCCGCACGCCTATCTGAACGGCCTCGGCGTCGAAATCATGGCCAACAGCGACAACGTCCTGCGCTGCGGTCTGACCCCCAAGCACGTCGACGTCCCCGAACTCCTGCGCATCGTCCGCTTCGAGGCGAGCGACCCCGGCGTCCTGCGCCCGGAGGCGTCCCCCGACGGCGAGGAGGTCTACGCGACCCCCATCGACGAGTTCCGCCTCTCCCGGTACACCCTCGCGGAGGGCGCCACCCCGCACGACCTCACGCGCGGCACCCCACAGATCCTGCTCTGCACGGCGGGTTCCGTACGCGCCGACGGCAACACGCTCGCCCCCGGCGAGTCGGTCTTCGTACCGGCGGGAGAAAAGGCGGAGGTGTCCGGGTCCGGCACGATCTTCCGTGCGACAGTGGTGGCCTGACGAGGCGACTGTGACGGCCAGACGTACCGCCGTCGGACCGGGCTGCAACAATGGCCCACCGCAAAGGGCGGGCAAAGCCCGGACCGGCGTACGAGGGTACGAACGGGGCCCGGACGGCGTACGAAGGGACAGCAGGAGCACATGAGCGCTTCAGGCGGCACCAAAGCGATCGTGGCGGCACTCGGCGCCAATCTCGCGATCGCGGCATCGAAGTTCGTGGCGTTCGCCTTCAGCGGTTCGTCCTCGATGCTCGCCGAGGGCGTCCACTCGCTCGCAGATTCCGGCAACCAGGCCCTGCTCCTGATCGGTGGCAAGAAGGCCCAGCGCGAGGCGACCCCCCAACACCCCTTCGGCTACGGCCGCGAGCGCTACATCTACGCCTTCCTCGTCTCGATCGTCCTCTTCTCGGTCGGCGGCATGTTCGCCGTCTACGAGGGCTACGAGAAGATCAAGCACCCGCACCAGATCGAGCACTGGTACTGGCCGGTGGGCGTCCTGGTGTTCGCGATCATCGCCGAGGGCTTCTCCTTCCGTACGGCCATCAAGGAGTCCAACGAACTGCGGGGCACGCACTCCTGGTCGCAGTTCATCCGCCGCGCCAAGGCCCCCGAGTTGCCGGTCGTCCTCCTGGAGGACTTCGGCGCGCTCATCGGTCTGGTCCTCGCCCTCGGCGGCGTCGGCCTCGCCCTGCTCACGGACGACGGTGTCTGGGACGGCATCGGCACGCTCTGCATCGGCATCCTGCTCATCCTGATCGCGCTGGTCCTCGCCGCCGAGACCAAGTCGCTCCTGCTGGGCGAGGCCGCGGGCGCCGAAGAGGTCAAGAAGATCGAGGCCTCGATCGTCGACGGCCACACGGTCACCGGCATCATCCACATGCGCACGCTCCACCTCGGCCCGGAGGAGCTCCTGGTCGCCGCGAAGATCGCCGTCCAGCACGACGACACGGCCGCCGAGGTCGCCACCGCGATCAACGCCGCCGAGTCCCGCATCCGCGCCGCCGTCCCGATCGCCCGCGTGATCTACCTGGAACCGGACATCTACAGCGAGGCGGAGGCCGCGAAGGGCCCGAACCCCGAAGCGACCCCCGGGGGCCCCGCCCAGACACCGTCCGAACACTGACCCGCCCGGCACCCACCCGCCCGAAGACGAGCCCCACACCTTGTCCGGGAACGTCCGTTGGCCGGAGCCGGACTGGGGCGGCCCGGGGCGACCGGTGTAGCTTGGTGGCTGAGCCAGACGTCGCTGCTGATGGCGGTCGGGCGGTCCCACCGCGGACCGGCCGAGGGAGAGAGGGCCTCCGACGGACTGCGCTGCGCGCACCAGGCACACCTGTGTCCTGCTGTGGGGCACGTCCGTGCCCTGCTCAGGCATGCGTATGTCCGCGCCGCGCAGACAGCCGTATCCACCTCGCCCCAATCCAGACCACGAGGAGCAGCTCGCAATGACGACTGTCGACAACCGACAGGACTTCAAGGTCGCCGACCTCTCCCTGGCCGAGTTCGGCCGCAAGGAGATCACCCTCGCCGAGCACGAGATGCCCGGCCTGATGTCGATCCGCAAGGAGTACGCCGCCACGCAGCCCCTCGCGGGCGCCCGCGTCACCGGCTCCCTGCACATGACGGTGCAGACCGCCGTCCTCATCGAGACCCTGGTCGCCCTCGGCGCCGAGGTCCGCTGGGCCTCCTGCAACATCTTCTCCACCCAGGACCACGCCGCCGCCGCCATCGCGGTCGGTCCGAACGGCACGCCCGACAACCCGCAGGGCGTCCCGGTCTTCGCCTGGAAGGGCGAGACCCTGGAGGAGTACTGGTGGTGCACGGAGCAGGCCCTGACCTGGCCGAACACCCCCACCGGCGGCCCGAACATGATCCTGGACGACGGTGGTGACGCCACCCTCCTCGTCCACAAGGGCGTCGAGTACGAGAAGGACGGCAAGGTCCCGTCCGTCGACACCGCCGAGTCCGAGGAGCACCGCTTCGTCCTCGAACTCCTGCACCGCACCATCACCGACGGCTCGCAGAAGTGGACCCAGCTCGCCTCGGAGATCCGCGGCGTGACCGAGGAGACCACGACCGGTGTCCACCGTCTCTACGAGATGCACCGCGACGGCACCCTCCTGTTCCCGGCGATCAACGTGAACGACGCCGTCACCAAGTCGAAGTTCGACAACAAGTACGGCTGCCGCCACTCCCTGATCGACGGCATCAACCGTGCCACCGACGTCCTCATCGGTGGCAAGACCGCAGTCGTCCTCGGCTACGGCGACGTGGGCAAGGGCTGCGCGGAGTCCCTGCGCGGCCAGGGCGCCCGCGTGATTATCACCGAGATCGACCCGATCTGCGCCCTGCAGGCGGCGATGGACGGCTACCAGGTCACGACCCTCGACGAGGTCGTCGACAAGGGCGACATCTTCGTCACCACGACCGGTAACAAGGACATCATCATGGCCTCGGACATGGCCAAGATGAAGCACCAGGCGATCGTGGGCAACATCGGCCACTTCGACAACGAGATCGACATGGCCGGCCTCGCGAAGATCCCGGGCATCGTCAAGGACGAGGTCAAGCCGCAGGTCCACACGTGGAAGTTCCCCGACGGCAAGGTGATCATCGTCCTGTCCGAGGGCCGCCTGCTGAACCTGGGCAACGCCACCGGCCACCCCTCGTTCGTGATGTCCAACTCGTTCGCGGACCAGACCCTGGCCCAGATCGAGCTGTTCACCAAGCCCGACGAGTACCCGACCGACGTCTATGTGCTGCCCAAGCACCTCGACGAGAAGGTCGCCCGCCTCCACCTCGACGCCCTCGGCGTCAAGCTCACCACGCTCCGCCCGGAGCAGGCCGCGTACATCGGCGTAGAGGTCGAGGGCCCGTACAAGTCGGACCACTACCGCTACTGAGCACCCCGCCGAGCAGCGGTACCACCGCTCGGCGTACGGATGTCAGCAGGCCCCTGCCCCCGTGGCGGGGGCCTGTCCCCGATGAGGACCTGAACGCCCATGCCCCGCGGTCGTTATTCGCTCCATGATCCGCACGATCACACCCCCCTCGCCGAAGAACACTTCCACTGCGCGCCGGGCCCCTCCGGCTGGCGCTATGTCTCCCAACTGACCACCCCCTCTGGCGACCATGCCGGCTCCGTCGACCTCGCCCTCGACGAACTCGGCCGCCCCATCCGTCTCGAACTGCACGCCGCGAGCTGGCAGGTGCGTGGCGCCGCCCTCGACGGCGTGACGTGGGTCCGCACCGACCCCACCGGCACCGAGGCCACCGAAGGCAACGTCCGCGCCCACGCCTTCACCGGCACATCCCCCGCCTTCCTCGTCGCCACCGCCCGTCTTCTGCGCCTCACCCCCGATGCCCCCGCAACCCGCGTACGCCTTGTCGCCTTCACCGACCCGGTGCTCGCCCCGCGCACCGTCGACCAGTCCTGGGCCTTGATCTCGAGAGAAACACACGCCACTGACAACGGCCCCCTGACCGTGGACGAATACCAGGTCACAGCCCTGGACACGGGGGATCAGCACGCCGTGCACCTCGCGGGAGACGTGGTCCTGGCGGCACCCGGCGTGGAGCTCGAGCACCTCGAATCCCCGCCGTCGGTCTTCGCCTGACGACGCCGGGACACGGTTCGGAGCGGGTTCAGGCGGGCGGCGCGAACCCGGTCGACGGGCGTTCGACCGGCTCGTCCCGCGGTACCGCGGGCGGCGCATGCTGCGCCGACGCTGCCGGGCCCTCCGAGGCCGGGGACGCCGAGGAATACGGGTCCCGCTCCGAAGCGGGCGAGGAGGTACCCGACTGCGGATAGGCCTGCGGATAGAAGTGAGCACCTGGCTGCCCCATGACAGGGCCGCCGCCCGCGCCGGGCATCCCGGCGACGAACCCGCCCGGGGCCCCGGGTACCGCCGGAGCGCTCCCGCCGCCGAAGGCCCGCCGGGCGTCCCGCGCCTGCCGTTCCTGCACCACGGCCGCCAGATAGGCGGCCGCCGGCACCCCCTGCGGCGCCGGAGCCCCCGTACCGGCGGCCAGATCGGACGCGAGCCGCTCCGCCATCGCCCCGCCGACCTGAGGGTCCAGCTGCCTCATCCGCGTCAGGTACTGACGAATGGCCAGCCACAGGCCGTCCGGCACGGCCGACAGATCAAGTCCGGAGAACCGCCCCGCCAGCCAGGGCGGCGGCGGAGGCACGAAGGCCGTATGTCCGACGGGAATGCGTTCCCGCACGACGAGGGTCCCCGCGAACACGTCACCGAGCCGCCGCCCCCGAGCCGACACGAGCGAGGCGATGCACGCGATGATCCCGAACGTCATCAGAATCTCGACCACACCGATCGCACCACGCACCAACGCGTGCCGGAACCGGATGGGCCCCCCGTCGTCCCGCACCACCCGCAGCCCGAAGGCCAGCTTCCCCAGCGAACGGCCGTGACTGAGTGTCTCCACCGCGATCGGGCCGCCCACCAGCAGCAGAACGAAGCTCGCGATCGACACCGCGATCCGCGCCGCATCGTCCAAGGCCGCCGTCGCGGCCAGCAGGCCGATGGTGACGATCAGATAGGCGGTCATCGACACGGCCAGATCGAGCAGCACGGCCAGCGCCCGGCTCGGCAGTTTCGCGGGGCGCAGCTCCAGCGCCACCGCCTCGCCCGTCACTAGCTCACTCACACTCGCCGTCCTTCCCCTGACCTGCCCTGAGAACGGTCAGTCTGCCAAGCTGAGGGCACATCGCGCCGCAGTACGACAAGCTGACACGCAGTACGAGAGGACGAGGAGCAGCAGAACCGATGGACCTCGACGTCTTCGCGTCCGCCCACCGCGCCGAGTGGGACCGTCTCGACGCCCTGCTGCGCCGCCAACGCCGGCTCACGGGAGCCGAGGCCGACGAACTCGTCGCCTTGTATCAACGTACGGCCACGCACCTCTCCCTGATCCAGTCCAGCGCGCCGGATCCGCAGCTCACCGGTCGACTGAGCCAACTGGTGGCACGCGCGCGTGGCGCCGTGACAGGCAACCGCCGCGCCTCGTGGCGCGATGTCACCCGCTTCCTCACGCACGGTTTCCCGGCGGCGGTATACCGATCACGCCACTGGTGGGTCCCCACGGCGCTCCTGTCGACCCTGGTCGGCGTCGTCCTGGGATGGTGGATAGGCACGCACCCCGAGGTCCAGTCCTCGATCGCGGCCCCCAGTCAGCTGCGCCAGCTCACACGCCCCGGCGGCGAGTACGAGACCTACTACTCGAGCCACCCGGCCGCGTCCTTCGCGGCCCAGGTCTGGACGAACAACGCCCAGGCCGCCGCGATGTGCCTGGTCCTGGGCATCTTCCTGGGGCTACCGGTTCTCTGGATCCTCTTCCAGAACATGCTCAACCTCGGCGTGGGCATAGGCCTGATGTCGTCGGCGGGCCGCCTCGACACCTTCCTGGGCCTGATCCTTCCGCACGGCCTCCTGGAACTGACCGCCGTCTTCGTGGCCGCGGGTACGGGTCTGAGACTGGGATGGACCCTGATAGACCCGGGCCCCCGCTCGCGCCGCACGGCACTCGCCGAAGAGGGACGCGCCGCTCTCGGCATGGCGATCGGCCTGGCTCTGATCCTCTTCGTCTCGGGCGCCATCGAAGGCTTCGTCACCCCGTCCGGTCTCCCCACCTGGGCCCGTGTCGGCATAGGAATCGCCGCTGAACTGGCCTTCCTCGCGTACGTCTATGTCCTGGGCGGTCGCGCGGTATGGGCCGGCGACACCGGTGACGTCGACGAGTCCGAGCGCAGCGCGACTCTTCCGACGGCCGCCTGATGTGCGTTCACCCCCGTTGACCTGCTAGTCTCCTCTTCGCCCCACAGGAGCCGTTGACACGGAGCCGGTGGGGAGGTAGATTCGAACAGTTGCCTAGAACTGGACAAGTCCAGACGGTGGCAGTTACGATCTGCCAGCTTCTTGTGAATGCGATTCTCGAGAAGCACCTCCCGATCATTCAGGACTGAGCGGCCGGTAAGGCCGGTCAAAAACTTCTGATAAAGTCGGACTCGCCGAAAGAGAGCCGGAAGGCAATCGAATAGGCAAAGGCCCTCCAACGGCCACCGGAAATGAATTCCGACCGGAAACGGAACGGAAAACGGATCTGGTAAGGTTGGAAACACAGAAGGGAAGCGCCCGGAGGAAAGCCCGAGAGGGTGAGTACAAAGGAAGCGTCCGTTCCTTGAGAACTCAACAGCGTGCCAAAAATCAACGCCAGATATGTTGATACCCCGTCTCCGGCCGATCGGCTGGGACGAGGTTCCTTTGAAAAAGTCCTGCCGGGCACTGTCCGGTAGGCGCACAGCGAGGACGCTGTGAACCGAGGGGATTATTCCTCTCCTTGGTTCCGCTCTCGTGGTGTCGTCCCGATTACGGGAAAACATTCACGGAGAGTTTGATCCTGGCTCAGGACGAACGCTGGCGGCGTGCTTAACACATGCAAGTCGAACGATGAAGCCCTTCGGGGTGGATTAGTGGCGAACGGGTGAGTAACACGTGGGCAATCTGCCCTTCACTCTGGGACAAGCCCTGGAAACGGGGTCTAATACCGGATAACACCTGCCCGGGCATCCGGGTGGGTTAAAAGCTCCGGCGGTGAAGGATGAGCCCGCGGCCTATCAGCTTGTTGGTGAGGTAGTGGCTCACCAAGGCGACGACGGGTAGCCGGCCTGAGAGGGCGACCGGCCACACTGGGACTGAGACACGGCCCAGACTCCTACGGGAGGCAGCAGTGGGGAATATTGCACAATGGGCGAAAGCCTGATGCAGCGACGCCGCGTGAGGGATGACGGCCTTCGGGTTGTAAACCTCTTTCAGCAGGGAAGAAGCGAAAGTGACGGTACCTGCAGAAGAAGCGCCGGCTAACTACGTGCCAGCAGCCGCGGTAATACGTAGGGCGCAAGCGTTGTCCGGAATTATTGGGCGTAAAGAGCTCGTAGGCGGCTTGTCACGTCGGGTGTGAAAGCCCGGGGCTTAACCCCGGGTCTGCATTCGATACGGGCTAGCTAGAGTGTGGTAGGGGAGATCGGAATTCCTGGTGTAGCGGTGAAATGCGCAGATATCAGGAGGAACACCGGTGGCGAAGGCGGATCTCTGGGCCATTACTGACGCTGAGGAGCGAAAGCGTGGGGAGCGAACAGGATTAGATACCCTGGTAGTCCACGCCGTAAACGGTGGGAACTAGGTGTTGGCGACATTCCACGTCGTCGGTGCCGCAGCTAACGCATTAAGTTCCCCGCCTGGGGAGTACGGCCGCAAGGCTAAAACTCAAAGGAATTGACGGGGGCCCGCACAAGCAGCGGAGCATGTGGCTTAATTCGACGCAACGCGAAGAACCTTACCAAGGCTTGACATACACCGGAAACGGCCAGAGATGGTCGCCCCCTTGTGGTCGGTGTACAGGTGGTGCATGGCTGTCGTCAGCTCGTGTCGTGAGATGTTGGGTTAAGTCCCGCAACGAGCGCAACCCTTGTTCTGTGTTGCCAGCATGCCCTTCGGGGTGATGGGGACTCACAGGAGACTGCCGGGGTCAACTCGGAGGAAGGTGGGGACGACGTCAAGTCATCATGCCCCTTATGTCTTGGGCTGCACACGTGCTACAATGGCAGGTACAATGAGCTGCGAAGCCGTGAGGCGGAGCGAATCTCAAAAAGCCTGTCTCAGTTCGGATTGGGGTCTGCAACTCGACCCCATGAAGTCGGAGTTGCTAGTAATCGCAGATCAGCATTGCTGCGGTGAATACGTTCCCGGGCCTTGTACACACCGCCCGTCACGTCACGAAAGTCGGTAACACCCGAAGCCGGTGGCCCAACCCCTTGTGGGAGGGAGCTGTCGAAGGTGGGACTGGCGATTGGGACGAAGTCGTAACAAGGTAGCCGTACCGGAAGGTGCGGCTGGATCACCTCCTTTCTAAGGAGCATCTAGGCCGCCAAGCTTGCTTGGTGGTCCAGGGCCATTACGTCGGCACACGTTCGACGGTGGTTGCTCATGGGTGGAACGTTGATTATTCGGCATCTTCAGTCATCTCAGGCTGTGAGTACTGCTCTTCGGGGCGTGGAAAGCTGATCATGAGTGGCGGGGGTGTCGGGCACGCTGTTGGGTGTCTGAGGGTACGGCCGATTGTTGGCTGCCTTCAGTGCCGGCCCCAGTGAACTCCGGTGGTAACCGGGGGTGATGGGTGGTTGGTCGTTGTTTGAGAACTGCACAGTGGACGCGAGCATCTGTGGCCAAGTTTTTAAGGGCGCACGGTGGATGCCTTGGCACCAGGAACCGATGAAGGACGTGGGAGGCCACGATAGTCCCCGGGGAGTCGTCAACCAGGCTTTGATCCGGGGGTTTCCGAATGGGGAAACCCGGCAGTCGTCATGGGCTGTCACCCTTGCCTGAACACATAGGGCAAGTGGAGGGAACGCGGGGAAGTGAAACATCTCAGTACCCGCAGGAAGAGAAAACAACCGTGATTCCGGGAGTAGTGGCGAGCGAAACTGGATGAGGCCAAACCATATGCGTGTGAGACCCGGCAGGGGTTGCGTATGTGGGGTTGTGGGATTTCTCTTTCACGGTCTGCCGGCCGTGAGACGAGTCAGAAACCGTTGATGTAGGCGAAGGACATGCGAAAGGTCCGGCGTAGAGGGTAAGACCCCCGTAGTCGAAACGTCAACGGCTCGTTTGAGAAACACCCAAGTAGCACGGGGCCCGAGAAATCCCGTGTGAATCTGGCGGGACCACCCGCTAAGCCTAAATATTCCCTGGTGACCGATAGCGGATAGTACCGTGAGGGAATGGTGAAAAGTACCGCGGGAGCGGAGTGAAATAGTACCTGAAACCGTGTGCCTACAAGCCGTGGGAGCGTCGCGCATTGAGTTTACTCAGTGCGTCGTGACTGCGTGCCTTTTGAAGAATGAGCCTGCGAGTTTGCGGTGTGTTGCGAGGTTAACCCGTGTGGGGAAGCCGTAGCGAAAGCGAGTCCGAATAGGGCGACATAGTAGCGCGCTCAAGACCCGAAGCGGAGTGATCTAGCCATGGGCAGGTTGAAGCGGCTGTAAGAGGTCGTGGAGGACCGAACCCACCAGGGTTGAAAACCTGGGGGATGACCTGTGGTTAGGGGTGAAAGGCCAATCAAACTCCGTGATAGCTGGTTCTCCCCGAAATGCATTTAGGTGCAGCGTCGTGTGTTTCTTGCCGGAGGTAGAGCACTGGATAGGCGATGGGCCCTACCGGGTTACTGACCTTAGCCAAACTCCGAATGCCGGTAAGTGAGAGCGCGGCAGTGAGACTGTGGGGGATAAGCTCCATGGTCGAGAGGGAAACAGCCCAGAGCATCGACTAAGGCCCCTAAGCGTACGCTAAGTGGGAAAGGATGTGGAGTCGCAGAGACAACCAGGAGGTTGGCTTAGAAGCAGCCACCCTTGAAAGAGTGCGTAATAGCTCACTGGTCTAGTGATTCCGCGCCGACAATGTAGCGGGGCTCAAGCGTACCGCCGAAGTCGTGTCATTGCAGCAATACGCCCAACGGCGGCTGTGATGGGTAGGGGAGCGTCGTGTGCCGGGTGAAGCCGCGCCGGAAGGCAGTGGTGGACGGTTCACGAGTGAGAATGCAGGCATGAGTAGCGATACACACGTGAGAAACGTGTGCGCCGATTGACTAAGGGTTCCTGGGTCAAGCTGATCTGCCCAGGGTAAGTCGGGACCTAAGGCGAGGCCGACAGGCGTAGTCGATGGATAACCGGTTGATATTCCGGTACCCGCTGTGAAGCGTCAAACATTGAACCAGGCGATGCTAAGTCCGTGAAGCCGCCCCGGAGCCTTCGGGCAAAGGGGAGTGGTGGAGCCGACGGACCAGACCTGCAGTAGGTGAGTGATGGGGTGACGCAGGAAGGTAGTCCATCCCGGGCGGTGGTTGTCCCGGGGTAAGGGTGTAGGACGTCAGGTAGGTAAATCCGCCTGGCACATAGTCTGAGACCTGATGCCGAGCCGATTGTGGTGAAGTGGATGATCCTATGCTGTCGAGAAAAGCCTCTAGCGAGTTTCATGGCGGCCCGTACCCTAAACCGACTCAGGTGGTCAGGTAGAGAATACCGAGGCGTTCGGGTGAACTATGGTTAAGGAACTCGGCAAAATGCCCCCGTAACTTCGGGAGAAGGGGGGCCATCACCGGTGATGAGTCTTGCACTCTGAGCTGGGGGTGGCCGCAGAGACCAGCGAGAAGCGACTGTTTACTAAAAACACAGGTCCGTGCGAAGCCGTAAGGCGATGTATACGGACTGACGCCTGCCCGGTGCTGGAACGTTAAGGGGACCGGTTAGTCACTCTTCGGGGTGGCGAAGCTGAGAACTTAAGCGCCAGTAAACGGCGGTGGTAACTATAACCATCCTAAGGTAGCGAAATTCCTTGTCGGGTAAGTTCCGACCTGCACGAATGGCGTAACGACTTCTCGACTGTCTCAACCATAGGCCCGGTGAAATTGCACTACGAGTAAAGATGCTCGTTTCGCGCAGCAGGACGGAAAGACCCCGGGACCTTTACTACAGTTTGATATTGGTGTTCGGTTCGGCTTGTGTAGGATAGGTGGGAGACTTTGAAGCGGCAGCGCCAGCTGTTGTGGAGTCGTCGTTGAAATACCACTCTGGTCGTGCTGGATGTCTAACCTGGGTCCGTGATCCGGATCAGGGACAGTGTCTGATGGGTAGTTTAACTGGGGCGGTTGCCTCCTAAAGAGTAACGGAGGCGCCCAAAGGTTCCCTCAGCCTGGTTGGTAATCAGGTGTTGAGTGTAAGTGCACAAGGGAGCTTGACTGTGAGACCGACGGGTCGAGCAGGGACGAAAGTCGGGACTAGTGATCCGGCGGTGGCTTGTGGAAGCGCCGTCGCTCAACGGATAAAAGGTACCCCGGGGATAACAGGCTGATCTTCCCCAAGAGTCCATATCGACGGGATGGTTTGGCACCTCGATGTCGGCTCGTCGCATCCTGGGGCTGGAGTCGGTCCCAAGGGTTGGGCTGTTCGCCCATTAAAGCGGTACGCGAGCTGGGTTTAGAACGTCGTGAGACAGTTCGGTCCCTATCCGCTGTGCGCGTAGGAATATTGAGAAGGGCTGTCCCTAGTACGAGAGGACCGGGACGGACGAACCTCTGGTGTGCCAGTTGTCCTGCCAAGGGCATGGCTGGTTGGCTACGTTCGGGAGGGATAACCGCTGAAAGCATCTAAGCGGGAAGCCTGCTTCGAGATGAGTATTCCCACCCCCTTGAGGGGTTAAGGCTCCCAGTAGACGACTGGGTTGATAGGCCGGATCTGGAAGGCGGGTAACCGCTGGAGGTGACCGGTACTAATAGGCCGAGGGCTTGTCCTCAGTTGCTCGCGTCCACTGTGTTGGTTCTGAAACCACGAACAACCCCATTCCCAGGGCCACTGGGCATGGTGCGGTAGTGACAGTTTCATAGTGTTTCGGTGGTCATAGCGTGAGGGAAACGCCCGGTTACATTCCGAACCCGGAAGCTAAGCCTCACAGCGCCGATGGTACTGCAGGGGGGACCCTGTGGGAGAGTAGGACGCCGCCGAACTCATTGTAGGGAGAACCCCCGTACCGGGAAATCGGTACGGGGGTTTTCTGCGTTCGGGATCATTTTTTGGGGCCTCTCGATTCGAGAGGCCCCCTTTTTTGTGGCGGTTACAGCCGTCCCGCTGCCTTGAGTGCCAGATACGCATCCGCGAGGGCAGGCGCCAGATTGTCCGGAACCGCGTCGACGACGGTTACTCCGTGGCGCTGAAGTTGTTCGGCCGTGCGATGGCGTTCCGTCTGGGCCTGGGCCGCGGCTGCCGCCTCGTACACCGCCTCGGCGCTTCCCCGAGCCGTAGCCATGTGCGCGATGTGCGGGTCGGCCACTGAAGCCACGAGCACTGTGTGGCGGTGGGTGAGACCGGAGAGTACGGGGAGCAGACCCTCTTCGATGGGGGCCGCGTCGAGGCTGGTCAGCAACACGATCAGGGAGCGGCGAGGGGCCGTACGGAGGGCGGTGGCGGTGAGGCCGCGGGCGTCCGTTTCGACTAGCTCCGGCTCCAGGGTCGCCATCGCGTTGACCAGGGAAGGGAGGACGTCGCGGGCTGAGCGGCCCTGGACCAGGGCGCGTACCCGGCGGTCGTAGGCGAGGAGGTCCACGCGGTCGCCGGCCCGGGAGGCCAGGGCGGCCAGGAGGAGTGCCGCGTCCATGGAGGCGTCGAGGCGCGGGGCATCGCCCACACGGCCGGCCGAGGTTCGGCCCGTGTCGAGGACCAGAAGGATGTGGCGGTCGCGCTCGGGACGCCAGGTACGCACGGCGACCGTGGTCTGGCGGGCCGTGGCACGCCAGTCGATGGAGCGGGTGTCGTCGCCGGGGACGTACTCGCGCAGGCTGTCGAATTCCGTGCCCTCGCCGCGGGTCAGGACGCTGGTGCGGCCGTCGAGTTCGCGTAGGCGGGCCAGTTTGGAGGGAAGGTGCTTGCGGCTGGTGAACGGTGGCAGGACTCGTACGGTCCAGGGCACCTTGTGGCTGCCCTGGCGGGAGAAGAGACCGAGGGGGCCGTACGAGCGGATGGTGACGCGGTCCGCCTGGCGGTCGCCGCGCCGGGTGGGGCGTAGGCGGGTGGTGAGGCGTCGACGCTCGCCGGCGGGGACCGTCAGGCGGTGACGGGAGGCGGCCATCTCGGTGCCCGGCTCCCAGCTGCTGGGAGGCCAGGCGTCACGGAGGCGGGCACGCAGGAGGCGGCCGGAGGGGTTGGTGACGGTCAGGGCGACATCGGCGGTTTCGCCGAGGCGTACGGAAGTGTCGCCGGAGCGGGCCAGGCCGAGACGGCGTACGGGTGCGGCCAGGGCGGCGTCGCAGGCGCAGGCCAGGGCCAGGGGAGCGTTCACGGCGAGGATGCCCGCCCAACTCGGCTCCCAGATGCCGACGGGGAGTGTGCCGAGGGCCGCCAGCAGGGCGGCGCGTCCGGTGGGTGCCATCAGCGGGGGACAGGGACGTGGGCGAGGATCGCGTTGATGACCGAGTCGGCCGTCACGCCTTCCATCTCGGCCTCGGGGCGGAGCTGGATGCGGTGGCGGAGGGTGGGCAGGGCCAGCGCCTTCACGTCGTCGGGGATGACGTAGTCGCGGCCGGTCAGCCAGGCCCAGGCGCGGGCGGTGGCGAGGAGGGCGGTCGCGCCGCGCGGGGAGACGCCGAGGGTGAGGGACGGTGATTCGCGGGTGGCGCGGCAGATGTCGACGACGTAGCCGGTGATTTCGGGGGAGACCGATGTCTTGGCCACGGCGGCGCGGGCGGCTTCCAGGTCGGCCGGGCCCGCCACGGGGCGTAGGCCGGCGGCGCGCAGGTCGCGCGGGTTGAAGCCCTCGGCGTGCCGGGTGAGGACGTCGATCTCGTCCTGACGGGACGGCAGAGGGATCGTCAGTTTCAGGAGGAAGCGGTCCAGTTGGGCTTCGGGCAGAGGATACGTTCCCTCGTACTCGACCGGGTTCTGGGTCGCGGCGACCAGGAAGGGCTCCGGGAGCGGGCGGGGGGTGCCGTCGACCGTGACTTGACGTTCCTCCATCGCTTCGAGGAGGGACGACTGGGTCTTGGGCGGGGTGCGGTTGATCTCGTCGGCCAGCAGGAGGTTCGTGAAGACCGGGCCGGGCTGGAACGAGAACTCGGCGGTGCGGGCGTCGTAGACGAGAGAGCCGGTGATGTCGCTCGGCATCAGGTCGGGAGTGAACTGGACGCGCTTGGTGTCGAGTTCGAGCGCGGATGCGAGCGCGCGGACGAGCAACGTTTTGGCGACTCCGGGGACTCCTTCTAGTAGAACGTGTCCGCGGCAGAGGAGGGCGACGACGAGGCCGGTCACGGCGGGGTCCTGGCCGACCACGGCTTTGGCGATCTCGGCGCGCAGGGCTTCCAGGGAGGAGCGGGCGGCGCCCGGATCCCCGGCGTACCCGGCGTTGTCAGTGGTCGGGGCCATCATGAACGGCGTACCTCTCTTTCGAGGGCGTCGAGTTGGTCGGCGAGGGAGACGAGGGCCGCGTCGTCGCTGGGCGGCGGGCCGAAGAGGAGGGTGTGCAGGGCCTGTCCGTCGCCGTTGAGGCGGGTGGACAGGGCGGGGAGCAGCGCCTCGGGCGCGTGCGCCTGGGCGGGGGACACACCGATGAGGGGGGCGAGTCGGGTGCGGGTGGTGGAGCGCAGAGCGGCGGCCGCACGGTCGCGGGCGTTGGCCTTGCGGTAGAGGCGGGCGCGGCCTTCGACGGTTTCGGAGGCGCGGATCGCGACGGGGAGGCGTTCGGGTACGAGGGGGCCGAGTCGGCGTGCCCGCCAGAGGGCGGCCAGGCCTGCCGCGATGAAGAGCTGAAGGGTGCCCCAGAGCCAGCCTGAGGGGAGCAGGTCGAAGAAGGTCTTTTTGCCCGCGTCGGTGGCCGAGGTGTCGGAGAGGGAGGGGAGGTACCAGACCAAGTGGGGGCGGGAACCGAGCAGTTGGAGGGCGAGCGAGGCGTTGCCCTGCTTGTCGAGACGGTTGTTGTAGAGGATGTCGGGGGCGCCGATGACGACGGTGTCGCCGTTCCCGGTGGCCGCCGGGACGCGCAGCAGGGTGGGCAGGCCGTCGCTGGGGTAGCAGACGTCGGCGCCGAGGTCGCCGGTGCTGTAGCGGATGCCGCCGGTGTCGGCGCTGCCCGCGCGGCGGGCGGCGGGCAGGTCGCAGCCAGGGGAGAGCGTCGAGTCGAAGCTGATCGCGGGATCGGCGGTGACTCCGGGGGCGAGGGTGCCGAGGGAGGGCGAGTCGGGGGCGATCAGGATCGTGCGGCCGCCGGAGTTCTTGGTCGCCGCGCGGAGGCCGGCCTGCTGATGGTCGGTCAGCAGGTCCGGGGCGGCGACGAGGAGGGTGGTGTCGGCGCCGGCGGCGGCGCGGGCCTCGTCCAGGGTGGTGACCACGCGCGTGGAGACCCCGCGGTCGCGGAGGAGTTCAGCGGTGGCGCGGCTGCCGTAGGGGTCGGCGGAGCGTGGGTCGAGGCGGCCGTGCTGGGCGCCGGAGCGGATCGCGGCGATCGCGACGGCGGCCGCCAGCAGGATCACGACGGCGAGGACGATGCCTCGGGTGCGGGTCCACACCTGGCGGGCGGTGGGCGAGGCCGAGGTGGACGTGAGGGTGGCCTCGGTCATGAGGCGGCCCCCTGGCGGCTGTTGTGGTCCGTGCTCTGGGCGCTGCTGGTGAGTACGGGTTTGGTGCGCTCGAGGTTGCGGTCGAGTTCGGTGAGGCGGTGGTATGTGTCGGAGCTCGCGGACCGGCCGCCGTATGTGACGTCGTCGAAGTCCCGGGCGGCGGCGCGCAGTCGGTCCGTGTGGGAGGGCAGTGTGCGGCCCGCTTCGGCGGCGGCCTCGTCCGCGGTGCGGCCGGGGCGTGGGTCGAGCAGGGCGCGCTCCTCGAGGGAGCGCACGACGGCGCGCATGCGTTCCTGGACGGCTTGGTTCCAGTGGCCCTGGGCGGCGTGCGCTTCGGCGGCCGCGCGGTGTTCGGCGGCGCTGCGGGGGCGGTCGTCGAAGAGTGCGGCGGAGGAGGTGGGGGTGCGGTGCGGGGTGCCGAGGCGCCACCAGAGGGCGGCCACGACCGCCAGCACCGCCACCACGATGACGACAAGTCCGAGTGTGCCGCCGGGAGTCGCTGTGGAGGCGGCGCTGAACAGTTTGTCGACCCAGTCCCAGAAGGCGTTCAGAGCGCGTTGCACCGGGCTGGGATCGTTCTCGTGGTACATCCGTTTGGACAGTTCGCGCTTGGCCGCTTCCCGCGCGGGGTCGCGCGGGATCGTCACCGGTGGTTCGTCGTCGCGCGGTAGCGCGAGTACGGCCGTGGCGCCGGTGTGCGGCAGTGCCAGTACCGCTGTGAGAACTCCCCCCGCCGGACTCACCGCATCAGCTCCCCGGAGTGGTGCCGGGGGTGCTGGAGCCGTAGTCCTGGACACCGGCGGCGCGGGCCAGGTCGAGGTCGAGGGCCTCGCGGCGGATGCGCTGGTCGATGTAGAGGAGCACGGTGACGCCCGCGGAGATCGGGAAGGTGATCATGGAGCCGATCACCGAACCGATTCCGCTGACGATGAGGAACGTCCAGCCGGTGCTTCCGCCGCTGCTCAGGAAACCGGCGACGCCGTCGCCGCTCAGGGCGGAGGCGATGAGGGCGAAGGGGATCACGACGATCGACGCCACGATGTTGGCGATGATCGTGGCGAGCAGCTGGATGCCGAAGACTCGCCACCAGGAGCCGCGGACGAGCTTCGCGGAGCGGCTCATCGACTTCAGGACGCCCTGCTTCTCCAGCATCAGGGCGGGCGAGGCGAGCGAGAAGCGGATCATCAGCCAGAGGGCGACGACACCCGCGCCGAGCCCGCCGAGGACCGCGAGCGCGGCGCCCGCGCTGTTCGAGCCGGCGATGGCGACGAGCAGGCCGGGAAGAGTGCCGACGGTGATGATCGCGACAGCGATGAGCGGAAGCAGGAAGGTCAGGGCGAACAGCTTCGGCAGCCGGGGTCTGGCCTCGCGCCAGGCCTCGGCGGTGTTCACCGGCTTGCCGAGTACCGCGCGGCTGGTCACGGAGGTGAGCAGGGCCGTGGCGACGATGGTGCCGAGCAGGCCGATGAGCACGACGACGCCGGAGCTCAGCAGGGTGTCGCCCAGGGCGCGGCTCAGCTCGCCGGCGGTGGCGCTCGGGTCGTTGAGGACGTCCGTGCTCGCGCTGTCGTCCAGGACCAGGCCCTGGAGCAGGATGACCGCGATCTGTGTGACGACGGCGACGGTGAGCGAGATGCCGAGGACGGTGCGCCAGTAGGTCCGCATCGTGGAGACCGCGCCGTCGAGGATCTCGCCGACGCCGAGCGGGCGCAGGGGGATCACGCCGGGCTTGGCGGCGGGCGGCGGACCGCCCCAGTTGCCGCCCCAGCCACCGGGACCTCCTGGGCCACCGTAGCCACGGCCGGGGCCTCCCCAGCCGCCGTAGCCTCCGCCCTGGCCTCCGTGGCCGCCCGCACCCGGGGGCTGCTGACCGCCCCAGCCGGAGCCGGGGGGCGGTGGCGGCGGGGCCTGGCCGGGGCCCTGTGGGCTGGGAGCGGACCACTGGCCGGGCGGGGGCTGCTCTTTGGACCACTTAGAGGGCGGCTCCGGCTGGTTCGTGCCACCTTGGTCCGCGGGCTGCTCCGGGGGCTCGGCGGTGCCGGAGTTGTCCGGCTCCTGCCCGTCGGAGGGGGCAGATCCGGGCGAGGCCCAGCCCGGAGTGTCTTTCATCGTCGCTCCTTCACGGTGCCCGTCCGCGGTCGCGGCGGCAGGTTGGCAGCCATCGTGCCACGGTGTGCCCGGCATGGGACCGGCCCCCGTATGAGGTGGACACCTTCAATTGTCCGCCTGCTACGGGGCAGACTGGGCGGATGGCTGATCAGTACGCGCAATTCCGCGATGGCGACGGGCCACTGGAGATACCGGCGATCCGCTGGGACGAGCCGCCCGAAGGGCCGGTGCTGGTCCTTCTCGACCAGACACGGTTGCCGGCCGAGGAAGTTGAGCTGGTGTGCACGGACGCTCCCGCGCTGGTGGAGGCGATCCGCACGCTGGCCGTGCGAGGGGCGCCGTTGCTGGGTATCGCCGGGGCGTACGGAGTCGCGCTCGCCGCCGCGCGCGGCTTCGACGTGGACGATGCCGCCCAGGCGCTGGCGGGCGCCCGGCCCACCGCGGTGAACCTGGCTGTCGGTGTGCGCCGGGCGCAGACGGCGTACCGTGCCGCGCTCTCCGGCACCGGTGATCAGCGGCAGGCTGCCGAGGCGGCGCTCGAAGCGGCGCGGGCGCTGCACCGTGAGGATGCCGCGGCCAGCGCACGGATGGCCGAGCACGGGTTGGCGCTGCTCGACGAGCTGCTGCCGGGTGGCGGGCACCGGATTCTGACCCATTGCAACACCGGGGCGTTGGTGTCCGGTGGGGAGGGCACGGCCTTCGCGGTGGCCCTCGCGGCGCATCGGGCGGGGCAGCTGCGGAGGCTGTGGGTGGACGAAACGCGTCCGTTGCTGCAAGGTGCTCGCCTGACGGCTTACGAGGCGGCGCGCAACGGAATGGCGTACACCTTGCTCACGGACAACGCGGCGGGATCACTGTTCGCGGCGGGGGAGGTGGACGCGGTGCTCATCGGGGCCGATCGGATCGCTGCCGACGGTTCGGTGGCGAACAAGGTGGGGAGCTACCCGCTCGCGGTGCTGGCCCGGTATCACCATGTGCCGTTCATCGTGGTGGCGCCGGTGACGACGGTGGACCCGGACACCCCGGACGGAGCATCCATCGAGGTCGAGCAGCGCCCCGGTCATGAAGTGACCGAGGTCACAGCACCCCAGGTGCCTGTGGCGGGAGTGGAAGCGGGAGGCGGGATACCGGTGGCACCCCTGGGGACCCAGGCGTACAACCCGGCATTCGATGTGACGCCCCCCGAGTTGGTGACGGCGATCGTGACCGAAGAGGGCGCTGTGTCGCCCGTGACAGCTGAGGCACTCGCTGAGCTGTGTGACAGGTCACGCCAGGTAACGATTTAGTTAATGGGATGATGTCGTTTATGAAGGGACGAGTCCTTGTCGTCGATGACGACACCGCACTGGCCGAGATGCTCGGCATTGTGTTGCGTGGTGAAGGTTTTGAGCCGTCTTTCGTAGCCGACGGCGACAAGGCGCTGGCCGCTTTCCGTGAGACCAAGCCCGATCTGGTGCTCCTGGACCTGATGCTTCCCGGCCGGGACGGTATCGAGGTGTGCCGCCTGATCAGGGCGGAGTCCGGGGTGCCGATCGTGATGCTCACCGCGAAGAGCGACACCGTCGATGTCGTGGTCGGCCTCGAGTCGGGCGCCGACGACTACATCGTGAAGCCGTTCAAGCCAAAGGAGCTGGTGGCACGGATCAGGGCGCGGCTGCGGCGTTCCGAGGAACCGGCGCCCGAGCAGCTGGCCATCGGCGATCTTGTGATCGATGTGGCCGGTCACTCTGTGAAGCGGGAAGGGCAGTCGATCGCCCTGACGCCGCTGGAGTTCGATCTGCTGGTGGCACTGGCCCGCAAGCCGTGGCAGGTGTTCACGCGGGAGGTGCTCCTCGAACAGGTGTGGGGCTACCGACACGCGGCGGACACCCGCCTTGTCAACGTCCATGTCCAGCGGCTGCGCTCCAAGGTCGAGAAAGATCCGGAGCGGCCGGAGATCGTGGTGACCGTCCGTGGTGTCGGTTACAAGGCCGGACCGAGCTGACATGTCCCGGGACAGTGCCGCTTCGGCGCCCGGTGAGTCGGGGGTCCGTTCGGGGCGGCCTGTCGGCCGGAAGGTGACGGGCTCCCGTTGGGGACGTTTCTTGGAGGGCGGGCTGCTGCAGGGCGGAGTTCAGGGCAGCCCGGTCCTTCGGTTGTTCATGCGCTGGGTGCGCCGTCCGTTGCTGCCCGTGATGCGGCTGTGGCGGCGCAACATCCAGCTCAAGATCGTTGTGACGACGCTGCTGATGTCGCTGGGTGTCGTGCTGCTGCTCGGCTTCGTGGTCATCGGGCAGGTGCGCAACGGTCTGCTGGACGCCAAGGTGAAGGCCTCCCAGAGTCAGGCCACGGGTGGTTTCTCGGTGGCCAAGCAGAAGGCGGACGCGGCCGCGACGGCCAACGGCGACGACGGTTCGAGTGCGGACGGCCGTCCGTCCAAGAACGTCAGCCAGTGGATGAACGACCTCGTCGTCTCCCTTTCCAGTGGCGGCCAGGGCGCCTTCGACGTGGTGACGCTCAGCTCCACCGTGGCGGGCAACGGCGGTGCCGGGCGGGGTCCGCGTTCCTCGGGCGACGTCGATCCGACGCTGAGCATCCCGGAGGCCCTGCGCGCCCGCATCGACAGCAACACGATGGCGGCCCAGAGCTACACCAGGGTCGTCTACAAGGACGGCACGGAGTCGCAGGCCGCGCTGGTCATCGGCAAGCAGGTCCTCGACCCCAACGGAGACTCGTACCAGCTCTACTACCTCTTCCCGCTGACGCAGGAGGAGAAGTCGCTGAGCCTGGTCAAGGGGACGCTCGCGACGGCTGGACTGTTCGTCGTGGTGCTTCTGGGGGCCATCGCCTGGCTCGTGGTGCGCCAGGTCGTCACTCCGGTGCGGATGGCGGCCGGGATCGCCGAGCGGCTCTCCGCCGGGCGCCTGCAGGAACGAATGAAGGTCACCGGCGAGGACGACATCGCGCGGCTCGGCGAGGCCTTCAACAAGATGGCGCAGAACCTTCAGCTGAAGATCCAGCAGCTGGAGGACCTGTCGCGGATGCAGCGCCGGTTCGTGTCCGACGTGTCGCACGAGCTGCGTACGCCGCTCACGACCGTCCGGATGGCGGCCGACGTCATCCATGACGCGCGCGTGGACTTCGATCCGGTGACCGCTCGGTCGGCCGAGCTGCTCGCCGATCAGCTGGACCGGTTCGAGACGCTGCTCGCGGACCTGCTGGAGATCAGCCGGTTCGACGCGGGCGCGGCGGCGCTGGAGGCCGACGCGATAGACCTCCGGGAAGTCGTACGGCGTGTCGTCAGCGGGGCCGAGCCGCTCGCCGAGCGCAAGGGCTCGCAGATACGCGTGGTCGGCGACCAGCAGCCTGTGGTCGCCGAGGCGGATGCCCGGCGGGTGGAGCGGGTGCTGCGCAACCTGGTCGTCAACGCCGTGGAGCACGGCGACGGCAAGGAAGTGGTGGTCAAGCTCGCCGTGGCGGGCGGGGCGGTCGCCATCGCGGTGCGCGACTACGGCGTAGGCCTCAAGCCCGGCGAGGCGACCCGGGTCTTCAGCCGCTTCTGGCGTGCCGACCCGGCACGCGCGCGTACCACCGGCGGCACGGGGCTCGGGCTGTCCATCGCCCTGGAGGATGCCCGGCTGCACGGCGGCTGGCTGCAGGCGTGGGGTGAGCCGGGCGGCGGTTCGCAGTTCCGGCTGACGCTGCCGCGGACCGCGGACGAGCCGCTGCGAGGGTCTCCGATACCCCTGGAGCCCATGGACTCACGGCGTAATCGTGGACTTAATGACGCGGGACTGCCCTCCGGCGGCGGCGACAAGCTCGCCACGGTGCCGATGCAGGCCGCCGGCGGGAAGGCGGCACCGCCGATGCAGCGGACGTCCGTGGTGCCGCGACTGGCCGGGGCGTCGCCCACGGCCGATCCGACGGCACTGCCGGGCAACGGCGCGCGCGTGGTGCCGAGGCCCTCCGGGGCCGTGCGGCGGCCGGACGACATGCCTGCCGGAGGTGGGGAGCGGACCGTGCAGGAGCGTGGCCGGGACGGTGACGGGCCTGAAGGACTGGGACAAGGAGAGCCCGAGGAACTCGGGCAAGGGGAGGCATTTCGTGGGCGCTGACCGCGAGGGGAGCGGCCGTCTGCGTCCTGCGCGTGTGGGGGTGTACATCGGTTGCGGCGCACTGCTGCTGACCGGGTGTGCCTCGATGCCGGACAGTGGGGATCTGCGCGGGGTCGAGTCGACGCCGAGGCAGGACTCGCAGGTCCGCGTCTTCGCGCTGCCGCCGCGCGAGAACGCTCCGCCGGCGGAGATAGTGCAGGGCTTCCTGGAGGCGCTGACCAGTGACGACGCGCAGTATGAGACGGCGCGCAAGTATCTGACGGCGAGCGCCCGCAAGGCGTGGGATCCGTACCGCTCCACGACCGTCCTCGCGGACGGCCCCAACCCCGAGTCGGAGCGCTTGGGCAACAGGGAGGGCGACGACTCGTACACGCTGTCCGGCAGCAAGGTCGCCACGGTGGACGAACAGCACGCGTACGCGCCGGACGCCGGTTCGTACCGGACGACGGTGCACCTCACGCTGCAGAAGGACACCAAGCAGTGGCGTATCGACGCGCTGCCGCAGGGCGTGGTGATGGGCAACTCCGACTTCCAGCGCAACTACGTGTCCGTCAACAAGTACTACTTCGCCTCCAATGTGCCCTCCGGGTCGGGCGGACTGCTGGGGACCGTCGCCGATCCCGTCTATGTGCGGGACAAGGTGGACCCGATGACGGAGATGGTCCGATCACTCCTGAAGGGGCCCACACGCTGGCTGGATCCGGTGGTGACGTCGAGCTTCCCCTCCGACACGGAGTTGAAGAAGGGCGTCACGTCGTTGTCGCCCGACGACCGCAACAGGGTGACGGTTCCGCTGAACAAGAAGGCCGACCGGGTCGGAGAGACCCAGTGCGACAAGATGGCCACCCAGATCCTCTTCACGCTCCAGGATCTGACGCCCACGGGCGTCGACGAGGTGGAGCTGCAGCGGTCGAACGGTTCGCAGTTGTGCGTGGTCACCAAGAGCCGGGCACAGACCATCGCTTCGCACGGCACGGCCAAGCACCCCGAGTACGAGTACTTCATCGACGGCAAGCAGCGGCTCGTACGGCTGCCCAGCGCCAACAGTGACAAGCAGCCCGAGCCGGTGCCCGGTGCGCTGGGAGTGGGCGACAAGAAGCTGCGGTCGGCCGCGGTGTCGCGGAGCGAGGACAGCGCGGCCGGTGTGTCGGCCGACGGGAGTTCGCTGTACGTCGGATCGCTGGTGTCGGGCGCCTCGCTGGGGGACGCGGTGCTGCACAGCCAGGGGGCGACGGCGGACGACCGGCTGACGACGCCCAGTTGGGACGGACAGGGCGACCTGTGGGTGGCCGACCGCGATCCGAAGAACCAACGGCTGCTCCTGCTGGAGAAGGGCGCGGGTACTCCGCTGGCGGTCACCGCGCCGGGTATCGACGGCCGTGTCCAGGCGGTGCGGGTGGCCGCCGACGGGGTGCGGATCGCGCTGATCGTGCAGAAGGACGGCAAGAGCTCACTGCAGATCGGGCGCATCCAGCGCGACACCAAGACCGGCGGACGGCCCCTCATCTCGATCCTCGAGCTGCGCTCCGTGGCGCCGCAGCTGGAGGAGGTCACCGCCATGTCGTGGGCCGGGGACAGCCGGCTCGTCGTCGTCGGGCGCGAGTCCGGTGGGGTGCAGCAGATGCGCTACGTCCAGGTCGACGGCTCCACTGCGGTGGGTGCCGCGCCCTCCGCGCTGACGGGGGTGAAGGAGGTCGCCGCGTCCGAGGACGAACGACTGCCACTGGTGGCGCACTCGGAGGAGGACGGGATCGTGCGGCTGTCGTCTGGGGAGCAGTGGCAGAAGATCGTCAAGGACGGCACGGCACCGGTCTATCCCGGGTAGGGACCTTCTTCATCCCGGGTAGGGACTCGCCGGGCCTCCCTTTTCGGGCAGGCCCGGCTGCCGTACGGGGTGGACCTGGCCGTCGTACGGGGTGGACCTGGCCGCCATTGCGCGGTGGTCCCCCGGACGGGTGACGGCCGTGGAGTTGTCCACAGGCGGTTGTCCACAGGGGTGGCCGGTCGGCCCGCGCGTTGGCACAGTGGTGGGCATGCGGGGGTGGTGGCAGGACCTCACCGATCTGGTGCTGCCGGCCGAGTGCGGAGGCTGCGGAAGGCCTCGCACGGTGCTCTGCCCGGAGTGCCGTGCCGCCCTGAGCGGGGACGCACCGCGCCGGGTGCGACCGGATCCGGAGCCGCCCGGGCTGCCGGTGGTGCACGCGGCGGCCCCATACGAGGACGAGGTGCGCGCGACGCTCCTCGCTCACAAGGAACGGGGGGCACTGACACTTGCGACACCTTTGGGAACGGCCCTGGCGGGGGCTGTACGGGCAGGGCTGGGGCGTCCGCACCTCCCTGTCCCGGAGGGGCTGCCCACGGCCTCGGACGGTCGGCTGAGGGGCGGCAACGGGCAACTGCGGCTCAGGGGTGGTCACGGGCGCGCGTCGCTTTCCGGTACAGGGCCTCTGCTGCTTGTTCCCCTGCCGTCCTCGCGGCAGGCGGTACGGGCGCGGGGCCATGACCCGGCGCGGCGGATCGCACTCGCGGCGGCGGGGGAGCTGCGGCGCACGGGGACACCGGCCCGGGTGCTGGCCGTGCTGCGGCAGCGGCGCGCCGTGGCCGACCAGTCGGGGCTCAACTCGCGGCAGCGACTGGACAATCTCGCGGGCGCCCTGGAGGTGGCCGCCGGAGGTGTCCGGCTGTTGGCGAGCGGGGGCCGGGTCGTACTCGTGGACGACCTGATGACGACGGGTGCCTCGATGGCGGAGGCGGCACGTGCCGTACGGGCGGCGGTGGCGCGCGTCGATCCGTCCCTGGACGTCGATGCATGCGTCGCGGAAGCGGGGGAAGCAACGGGAGAACGGATGACCGAGGCAACGACAGCGGATACCGATCGGACACAAGCAGCCCGGGGAATGGCGGGTATGAGCGGAGTCGGCGACATGATCTGCGCGGCTGTGGTCGCGGCCCCGCCGGACTCTTTCGAAATAAACCGGAACTGACCGGGAACTTCCATCGTTGCAGGTAATGACCAGGTCAATTCACCTGAACGGAGGTACGCCGCAGTAGAGGGTGACGACATCCGTCCAGGCGAGATATGTTCGGTTGTGAGGCAATGGCGCAGGCCGTACCTCGCCCATCCGAATGTTGTGCTGCGGGTTTCTGAATCACCCGTAGCGGTGGGGTGTAGATCTTGTCCATGGGGGAGGAGGAGGTGAAAGTCACCAAGTCCGAGGTTCCGGCACTCACCGGGGCCTGGTGCAAAAGGGAGACGCTCCGCCAGTGCAGCGGAGCAATCCGGGAACGGAGTTCTGCGTGGACATCGTCGTCAAGGGCCGCAAGACCGAGGTGCCCGAGCGGTTCCGCAAGCACGTGGCCGAGAAGCTGAAGCTGGAGAAGATCCAGAAGCTCGATGGCAAGGTGATCAGCCTCGACGTGGAGGTGTCCAAGGAGCCCAACCCCCGGCAGGCCGACCGTTGCGACCGAGTGGAGATCACGCTCCACTCCCGCGGGCCGGTGATCCGGGCGGAGGCGGCGGCAAGTGACCCGTACGCGGCACTCGACCTGGCGGCGGACAAGCTCGAAGCCCGCCTGCGCAAGCAGCACGACAAGCGCTACACCCGCCGCGGCAACGGCCGGCTCTCGGCCGCCGAGGTCGCCGACCACGTCCCCGGCGCCGCGACGCTCAACGGGAACGGGACCGTCGTCCACGAGGACGACACGGACAGCGTGCCGACGAAGAAGATCGGCTCCCTCGAGGTCATGGGCGAAGGCCCCCTCATCGTTCGCGAGAAGACCCACGTGGCCGCCCCGATGACGCTCGACCAGGCGCTCTACGAGATGGAGCTGGTCGGGCACGACTTCTATCTCTTCGTCGACTCCGAGACGAAGGAACCCAGTGTCGTCTACCGGCGGCACGCATACGACTACGGCGTCATCCACCTCAGCACGGACCCCATGGTCACCCAGGCCGGACCGGACGCGCCGGGCGGTGCGCTCGGCGGCTGACCCGCCCCGATGACGGCTGAGCCGGTGCCCCTGGAGCGCGCGTGCGCCCCCAGGGGCACCGGTGTGCGACCACTTCGCGACCCGCTCTGTCACCCCACTGTCGTCCGGGCATGGAATCATGGCCGAACCGGCCCCAACCGGTGGGTCGTTGCCTCGGATTGGCGATGGCACAGGAACGCAGGCCACGGCCTTCAGGGGGAGGAACGATGGCGGACAGCTTCGGACCGATGCGTGACGGGGATGCCGGCGGCGTCGTCGGCATGGGCCCGGACGCGGGCTCTCCACGCAAGGAGCCCATTCGGGTCCTCGTCGTGGACGACCATGCCCTCTTCCGCCGCGGTCTGGAGATCGTGCTCGCGGCCGAGGAGGACATCCAGGTCGTCGGCGAGGCGGGTGACGGGGCGGAGGCGGTCGACAAGGCCGCAGACCTGCTCCCCGACATCGTGCTGATGGACGTACGCATGCCGAAGCGGGGCGGCATCGAGGCGTGCACCTCCATCAAGGAGGTGGCTCCGAGCGCGAAGATCATCATGCTGACGATCAGCGACGAGGAAGCCGATCTCTACGACGCGATCAAGGCGGGCGCGACCGGCTATCTCCTCAAGGAGATCTCCACGGACGAGGTGGCCACGGCCATTCGTGCGGTGGCGGACGGGCAGTCGCAGATCAGCCCGTCGATGGCGTCGAAACTTCTCACCGAGTTCAAGTCGATGATTCAGCGGACGGACGAGCGTCGGCTCGTGCCCGCGCCGCGGCTCACGGATCGCGAGCTGGAGGTTCTCAAGCTCGTCGCGACCGGGATGAACAACCGGGATATCGCCAAGGAGTTGTTCATCTCCGAGAACACCGTGAAGAACCATGTGCGCAACATCCTGGAGAAGCTGCAACTGCACTCCAGGATGGAGGCGGTGGTCTACGCGATGCGGGAGAAGATCCTCGAGATCCGGTGAGTCGGCGCCAGGCCGGTCAGGCAGGTCACTCCGGCCAGTCAGGTCAGGCCAGTGCGCGGCTGAGTTCCTTCGCGAGGGGCTCGCGGAGGTCCGGGGCATCCACCCGTTCCACGCGTACGTTTGTGCAGTCCACCCAGCTCGCTGCCTCCAGCAGGGCCTGGGCCACGGCAGGGACCGCCTTGGCGCCGTCCAGCGTGACCTGTTTGGCGACCAGGGTGCGGCCCTCGCGGGCGGGGTCCACGCGGCCGACGAGCCGGCCTCCGGCGAGGACCGGCATCGCGAAGTAGCCGTACACCCGCTTCGGCTTGGGCGTGTACGCCTCCAGACGGTGGGTGAAGCCGAAGATCCGCTCCGTGCGGGCCCGCTCCCAGATGAGTGAGTCGAACGGGGACAGCAGCGTCGTACGGTGGCGGCCGCGCGGCGGAGTCTCCAGAGCCGCCGGGTCCGCCCACGCGGGCTTGCCCCAGCCCTCCACCGTCACCGGGACCAGGCCCGAGTCCGCGATCACCGCGTCGACCTGATCGCCCTTGAGACGGTGATAGTCGGCGATGTCCGCGCGCGTGCCGACGCCCAGTGACTTGCCGGCCAGGCCGACCAGGCGGCGCAGGCACTCCGTGTCGTCCAGCTCGTCATGGAGCAGGGACTCGGGGACGGCGCGCTCGGCGAGGTCGTACACCCGCTTCCAGCCGCGGCGCTCCGTGCACACCACCTCGCCGTACATCAGCGCGCGCTCTACGGCCACCTTGGTGCCCGACCAGTCCCACCACTCGCTGGTCTTCTTCGCGCCGCCCAACTCCGTGGCCGTGAGGGGACCTTCGGTGCGGAGCTGCTTGATGACCTGGTCGTAGGTGCCGTCCGGCAGGTCGTGGTTCCAGTGCGGGCGGGAGCGGTAGGCGCGGCGGCGGAAGGCGAAATGGGGCCATTCCTCTACCGGGAGGATGCAGGCGGCGTGGGACCAGTACTCGAAGGCGTGGGTGTCGGTCCAGTAGGCCCGGTCCACGGCTTTGCGGCCTACCGCGCCCAGGCGGGCGTACGGGATGAGTTCGTGGGAGCGGGCCAGGACGGAGATCGTGTCGAGCTGGACCGCGCCGAGGTGTCGCAGGATTCCGCGGACGCCGGCCTTGCGGTCGGGGGCGCCCAGGAAGCCCTGGGCCCGTAGGGCGATGCGGCGGGCTTCTTCGGCGGAGAGGTCGGCGGTGGGACGCGGGAGGCTCGTCATGGTCCACACGGTAGGCGGTGCCACTGACAGTGGACTCGCCCCCGCCGGCCCTACCCGTCCCCTCCCGGGGGCTCCGCCCCAACCCCCGCCAGGGGCTGAGCCCCCGGACCCCCGGCGGGGCTTCGCCCCCGGACCCCCGGCGGGGCTTCGCCCCTGCGCCCCCGGACCCCGCCAGGGGCTGCGCCGCCCCGCACTTCCGGCGGAGCTGCCACTCCTGCACCTTGGCGGGCTGCGCCCTCCGGCCCTCTGTGGGGCTTCGCCCCTGCACCCCACTTGGACTGTGCCCTTCGACCCCCTGTGCGGCTTCGCCCCCGCACCCCCGGCGGGGCCGCGCCCCTGGAACCCCGGGGTGAGGTTTCGTCTCCGGACTCCGTCAGGGGGTTGTGTTTCCCGGACTGCGTCGGGGCTGCCGTCCCAAATCACCACAGGGCCCGCCCCACCCCGACGGGGCTGCGGGGCGGGCCCCGCCAAGGCCGCGCCCCGGGTCCCCGCGGGGCTGCGCCCCTGCACTCTCCAGGGGCTGTCGTCTCGAACCCGCTTCGGGCTGATGGGGTCTGGAGTTGGCCTTGGACGGTGGGTGGGGTGGAGGGGTGCTTCACGGAGTGGGGGGAGGGGCCGGCAAGTACGGGGCCGTTGATGGCAGGCCCAGGTCTGAGGGGAGCAGGGAACCGATCCAGCAGTCGCGGCGTACGCCTTTGTTGTTGAGGGCGGAGCGGAGGGTGCCTTCCAGGGTGAAGCCGGCGCGTTCGGCGACCGCGCGGGAGCCCTTGTTACCGACCTCGGCGCGCCATTCCAGACGGTCGACGGCGAGGCTCGTGAAGGCCCAGCGGGCGGCGGTGACGGTGGCCTCGGTGATGTAGCCGTTGCCGCGGTGCTCCTTGGCCGCCCAGAAGCCGACCTCGCCGACGCCCAGGGAACGCATGCTGATGGAGAGCATGCCCGCCAAGTCCCCCGACAGGAGGAAGGCACCGAAGGTGAACATGGAGCCGTCCGCCCAGCCGTCCGGCACCATCTGGTCCGTGAAGCCCGCCGCATGCTCGTGGAGGTAGGGCGAGGGGATCGTGGTCCAGCGCTGGATGTCGGGGTCCTGGACGGCTTCGTACACCGCGTCGGTGTCGTGCGAGTCCACGGCGCGCAGGAGCAGCCGGTCGGTGGTGAGCGTGACGGGGTCCATCGGCCGATTCTGCTAGGGCCGCCGAAAGGGCGCCATTCCTTTGCGGCGAGTGACGGTTCGGTTACTTTTCGCAGCGCGGGTACGGCACCTTCCGCAACCCCCGTCCGTTGTCCTAGTGGCTGTCACTGGCAGACCTCCCGGCGCGGTGGGGTCCTCGCTTACGATGGCCGTTGCTCAAGCTGTGATTTGAATCTGACATTGAACCCGACCGTCCCAGGCCCGACCGGCAAGGAGACAAACCCCCGTGTCCGTCCTCTCGAAGATCATGCGTGCAGGCGAAGGCAAGATCCTGCGCAAGCTGCACCGCATCGCGGACCAGGTCAACTCCATCGAAGAGGACTTCGTCGACCTCTCCGACGCCGAGCTGCGCGCCCTCACTGATGAGTACAAGCAGCGGTATGCGGATGGGGAGAGCCTGGACGACCTGCTCCCCGAGGCCTTCGCCACCGTGCGGGAGGCCGCCAAGCGCGTCCTCGGTCAGCGTCACTACGACGTGCAGATGATGGGTGGCGCCGCGCTCCACCTCGGCTACGTCGCGGAGATGAAGACCGGCGAGGGCAAGACCCTCGTCGGCACGCTGCCCGCGTATCTGAACGCCCTCTCCGGAGACGGCGTTCACCTGATCACGGTCAACGACTACCTGGCCGAGCGCGACTCCGAGATGATGGGTCGCGTCCACAAGTTCCTGGGTCTGAGCGTCGGCTGCATCCTCGCCAACATGACGCCGGCCCAGCGCCGCGAGCAGTACGCGTGCGACATCACGTACGGCACGAACAACGAGTTCGGCTTCGACTACCTTCGCGACAACATGGCCTGGTCGCAGGACGAACTCGTCCAGCGGGGCCACAACTTCGCGATCGTCGACGAGGTCGACTCCATCCTCGTCGACGAGGCCCGTACGCCGCTCATCATCTCCGGCCCGGCCGACCAGGCCACCAAGTGGTACGGCGACTTCGCCAAGCTGGTCACCCGGCTGAAGAAGGGCGAGGCCGGCAACTCCCTCAAGGGTCTCGAGGAGACCGGGGACTACGAGGTCGACGAGAAGAAGCGCACCGTCGCCATCCACGAGCCCGGCGTCTCCAAGGTCGAGGACTGGCTGGGCATCGACAACCTGTACGAGTCGGTGAACACGCCGCTGGTGGGCTACCTGAACAACGCCATCAAGGCCAAGGAGCTCTTCAAGAAGGACAAGGACTACGTCGTCATCGACGGCGAAGTCATGATCGTCGACGAGCACACCGGCCGTATCCTCGCCGGCCGCCGCTACAACGAGGGCATGCACCAGGCGATCGAGGCGAAGGAAGGGGTGGACATCAAGGACGAGAACCAGACGCTCGCCACGATCACCCTGCAGAACTTCTTCCGCCTCTACGGCAAGCTCTCCGGCATGACCGGTACGGCGATGACCGAGGCCGCCGAGTTCCACCAGATCTACAAGCTCGGCGTCGTCCCGATCCCGACCAACAAGCCGATGGTCCGCAAGGACCAGTCGGACCTGATCTACCGCACCGAGGTCGCCAAGTTCGACGCGGTGGTCGACGACATCGCCGAGAAGCACGAGAAGGGCCAGCCGATCCTCGTCGGTACGACGTCGGTCGAGAAGTCCGAGTACCTTTCGCAGCAGCTCTCGAAGCGGGGCATCCAGCACGAGGTGCTGAACGCGAAGCAGCACGACCGTGAGGCCCCGATCATCGCCCAGGCCGGCCGCCGGGGCGCTGTGACCGTCGCCACGAACATGGCCGGCCGAGGCACGGACATCAAGCTCGGCGGCAACCCGGACGACCTCGCCGAGGCGGAGCTGCGTCAGCGCGGCCTCGACCCCGAGGAGCACATCGAGGAGTGGGCCGCAGCCCTCCCCGCGGCCTTGGAGAAGGCCGAGCAGGCCGTCAAGGCGGAGTTCGAAGAGGTCAAGGAGCTCGGCGGCCTCTACGTGCTGGGCACCGAGCGCCACGAGTCGCGTCGTATCGACAACCAGCTGCGCGGTCGTTCCGGCCGTCAGGGCGACCCGGGCGAGTCCCGCTTCTACCTGTCGCTCGGTGACGACCTGATGCGGCTGTTCAAGGCCCAGATGGTCGAGCGCGTGATGTCGATGGCCAACGTGCCGGACGACGTGCCGATCGAGAACAAGATGGTCACGCGCGCGATCGCCTCCGCCCAGTCGCAGGTCGAGCAGCAGAACTTCGAGACGCGCAAGAACGTCCTGAAGTACGACGAGGTGCTCAACCGGCAGCGCGAGGTCATCTACGGCGAGCGCCGCCGCGTCCTGGAGGGCGAGGACCTCCAGGAGCAGATCCTGCACTTCATGGACGACACGATCGACGCCTACATCGCGGCCGAGACCGCCGAGGGCTTCGCCGAGGAGTGGGACCTGGACCGGCTGTGGGGCGCCTTCAAGCAGCTCTACCCGGTGAAGGTCACCGTCGACGAGCTGGAGGAGGCGGCCGGTGACCGTGCCGGTCTGACCGCCGAGTTCACCTCCGAGTCCATCAAGGACGACATCCACGAGCAGTACGCGGCCCGTGAGGAGCAGCTCGGCTCCGAGATCATGCGGGAGCTGGAGCGGCGGGTCGTCCTGTCGGTCCTCGACCGCAAGTGGCGCGAGCACCTCTACGAGATGGACTACCTCCAGGAGGGCATCGGCCTGCGCGCCATGGCGCAGAAGGACCCGCTGGTCGAGTACCAGCGCGAGGGCTTCGACATGTTCTCCGCCATGATGGACGGCATCAAGGAGGAGTCCGTCGGCTATCTGTTCAACCTGGAGGTCCAGGTCGAGCAGCAGGTCGAGGAGGTCCCGGTCGAGGACGCCGCGCCGTCGCTGGAGAAGAAGGAGGACGTCGTGCCCGCGGGTGCGCGTCCCGAGATCCGCGCCAAGGGGCTCGACGCCCCGCAGCGTCCCGACCGGCTGCACTTCTCCGCGCCGACCGTGGACGGTGAGGGCGGCATCGTCGAGGGCGACTTCGCCAGCGACGACGACGAGCCCGTGCGTTCCGAGGCGGACGGCCTCACGCGCGCGGAGCGCCGCAAGCAGCAGAAGAGCAACGGGCGGCGCCGCAAGAAGTGACCGATCGGCTCGCGAGAGCTGACGAGAGCTGAGTGGTGGTGAAGGGCCGGGCACCTGTGGGTGCCCGGCCCTTTGCGTTGCTCAGTGCGGGTTCAGGGGCCCGCGGGACTTGCCAGGGGGGTGTTCCGGGCCCCAGGGCCCGCTCAATCGTCGTCCGGGCGGGGCATGCGGGGGCCGCCCAGTTCCACCGCAGTGCAGCGCCAGCGGAGGTCGGGGCCCTGTTCCAGGCGGAAGGCCATCGCGCGGAGCCGGTCGCCCGCGCCGATGCGGGCGAAGGCCTCGATCGCGCCGGGCCGTGGCACGTAGTAGCCGATGTCGCGGACGACCGGGCGGGTGCCGTGGGTGCGCAGGGGGCCGCGTTCGGCGAGCCAGGCCAGCTCGTCGTAGGCCCGGCCCGCGGTGTGGCGCAGCATGCAGTGGACGGGGCGTTGGCCGCTGAGCACGGCGAGGAGGCGGTCGGCGAAGAGGTCGGTGGGGCGGGGCTGCGGCGGCGGTGAGGACCGCGGCGACGGCCGTGGGTGGTCGGCCGGTGGGGGCAGGAGGAGGGTGCGGGATGCGGCCTCCGCCGGGGGCGCCTGTGGTGGGCTGTCTCCCGGGGCTGGGCGGGGTGCGCCCGCGCCCGGGGTGCGCGGTGGTGTGGTGTTGGGGCGGCGGGTGTCGTGGCGGCCGGGTGGGCGGGTGCCCGGGCGGCGCTTCGTCCTGGTCATCACCTTGTTCATGCGTCGTCCCCGTTCATGCGTCGTCCCCGTTCGCCGTGACCGGTTGATACCGGGCGGTAACTTCGTGTTGGGGATCTTCTACGAGGCGGGAGCGGGCCCCCGCAAGGACGCTCGGCGCGCGCCGCGGCGGCCGGAAGGTTCACCTATCAGAGTGAGCGGGAGGGGTGGGAGGCCTGGCGGGGCAGGGATGCACCGGGTGAATCGCGGGCCGGGGGTGGACGCCGTACGAGGGAGGGACCGGGACCCGAAAGGGGACGCCCGCACGTATCCTGAAGGCCTTCCCGGGAGGCGCGGGACCGCCCTTCCGGGAGCCCTCCGACCCGGGAACCCTCCCGACTACGAAAGCGGCCAGCCATGCGCGTCTACGTCCCCCTGACCCTCTCCGGTCTCGCCGAGGCGTACAAGACGGGGGAGCTGGCGGCGGGACCGGTCGTCGCGTACGCCGTCACACCCGCGTTGCGCGAGTGGTACCTCTCCGACGACATCGAGGAGCTCGAGTACGCGGCGCTGAACCGGGCCGCGCTGGCCTCGCTGCGGCTGCTCGCGGGGGAGCCGGGCGCTGTGCGGCGGCGGGTGGTCGTCGCGGTCGACGTGCCCGACCGGGCCGCGGTCGCCGATCCCGACCGGGGGCTCGATCCGGTGGCGCTCGGTGAGGTGCGGGTGTCGGGTCCCGTGGCCCTGTCCAAGGCGGCCGCGGTGCACGTGGACGCCGATGACGCCGGGGAGGACGTCTCGGCCGCCGTGGACGCGCTCGGGGCGGCCGATCACGGGGACGACGACGCGCAGTTCATCGTGGACGGGGCCGAGGACCACGAGTTGTTGTGGTTCGCGACGCAGGAGATTCCCAACCTGGTCGGGCTGGAGGACTGAGCCTGCGCCGAGGGGCGTTGTCAGTGCGGGCGGGTAGTTTCTTGGTATGGGGAAGCAGGGCGCAGCAGCGCACATCGTGTGGGACTGGAACGGGACGCTGTTCCACGACAACGCCGCGATCATCGGAGCGACGAACGCGGCGTTCGCCGAGTTGGGGTTGGAGCCGCTCACGCTGGAGCGGTACCGGGAGCTGTACTGCGTGCCGGTGCCGAAGTTCTACGAGCGGCTGATGGGACGGCTGCCGACCGATGCCGAGTGGGAGGTCATGGACGAGACCTTCCATCGGTACTACGCGGAGCACCGCATCACGTGCGAGCTCACCGAGGGGGCGACGACGCTGCTCGCGGACTGGCGGTCGGCGGGGCGCAGCCAGTCGCTGCTGAGCATGTATGTGCATGAGGAACTGGTGCCGCTGGTCAGGGGGTTCGGGATTGAGCCGCACTTCGTGCGGGTGGAGGGGCGGGTCGGACCGTCCGGCGGCAGCAAGGCCGAGCACATGGTGCGGCACATAGGTTCGCTCGCGGGCGTGGACCCGGAGCGCACGGTGGTGATCGGGGACGCCGCCGACGACGCGGTGGCTGCCCTGCACGTGGGGGCGCGGGCCGTGCTCTACACCGGCGGTTCGCACAGCCGCGCCAGCCTCGAAGGGGTCGGCGTGCCCGTGGTGGACAGCCTGGAGGAGGCGGTCGAGGAGGCCGAGCGACTGATGGCGGCGTAGGCCTGTTGTTCGAGCTCGCTGACCGGGGTGTGCTGCGGCGCCCGGGGTGTGCGGCGCCCCTCGCCGGCGGGGCGGCCGCATGCCCGGTTCAGATCTCGCCGGTGCTGAGCCGCGTACCCGGCTCACACCTCCCACGCCACCGCCCCCGAGTCGATCAGTCCACCGGTGCCTTCGTCCTCAGTACCGTGAGGAACTCGCGCATCCAGGCCGGGTGGTCCGGCCAGGCGCGGGCCGAGACGAGGGTGCCGTCGACCACCGCCTCCGCGTCCTGGAAGGTCGCTCCGGCGGCCTGCATGTCCAGTTCCAGTGCCGGGTAGGCGGTGACGCGGCGGCCGCGCAGGGCGTCGGCGGCGGCCGTGAGGAGTGGACCGTGGCAGATCTGGGCCACGGGCTTGTCGGCGTCGAAGAAGGACTTGAGGATCTTGCGGAGTTCGGGGTCGTTGCGGAGGTACTCGGGCGCGCGGCCGCCCGGGATCACCACGGCGGCGTACTGACCGGGGTCGACCTCCGAGAACGCGAGGTCGGCGGGCCAGGTGTAGCCGGGCTTCTCCGTGTACGTGTCGAAGCCGGGTTCGAAGTCGTGGACCACGAAGCGGAGCTGCTTGCGGGTGGGGGCCGCGATGTGGACCTCGTAGCCCTCCTCGCGCAGGCGCTGGTAGGGGTACAGGACCTCCAGTGATTCCGCCGCGTCGCCGGTGACCATAAGGATCTTCGGTGTCATGTCGGTGCCGCTCCCTTCAGTGGAGCTTCGGTGGAGCTTCAGCGGGTCCCAGCAGGTCCCGGCAGGTCCCAGCGGGACTTCAGAGGGGCTACAGCTCTATTCCGCCTCTGCCCCACCGTCCTCGTCAACGTGGTGCCGCAGGAGAGGGTTACCGGAGGACTGCATGTCCCCGTCCCTTTCGTCCCTGTGCATACTGTCAAAGTTCCACCCCCGGTTTTGTACACATACGGCTCATGACGGGCCCCGGGTAGGGAGCGATAGCCTGGTGGCGTGATCAGCGCGATATCTCGCGGGGGCCCAGTTGCCCCTGCCTCGCGCCCGGAGCGCACGGACGACATCCGTGACCGGGCGGCGATCGCTGATCTTCATGGGCGGGACGGAGCGGCGACCGCGGCAAGCACCAGCGGAAACGCGGGCGCAAGCGGAATCGTGAGCGTGCTCCGTGGGCCGCGGACACCCCGGGGACGGACGACGCAGAGATCAGCGTCACAGTCGCCGCAGGTGCCGAGAATGGCCGATACCACCCCGCTCATCTCTCCATGCGGCATAGCGTCGGACCAGACCGGACACCCCGCGTCACGGCGTTACGTCGGAGAAGAGACCGTACTTCCTTCTACGTCACGCAACGGCGCGCGACAGGAGCCAGAGGACAATGCAGACCAAGCTGGACGAAGCCAAGGCCGAGCTGCTCGAGAGGGCTGCCCGGGTAGCTGAGAACAGCCCGGTCGGGGGGCACCTACCGACTGGGACGACGAGCGAGGGCACTCCGGACAAGGACACCGTGCTCGCGTTCCTCCAGCGCTACTACCTGCACACCGCCCCGGAGGACCTGACCGACCGCGACCCGGTCGATGTCTTCGGAGCCGCCTTCTCCCACTACCGACTGGCCGAGAACCGCCCCCAGGGCACGGCCAACGTCCGAGTGCACACGCCCACCGTCGAGGAGAACGGCTGGACCTGCAGCCACTCCGTCGTCGAGGTCGTGACCGACGACATGCCCTTCCTCGTCGACTCGGTCACCAACGAGCTGTCCCGGCAGGGCCGCGGCATCCACCTCGTCATCCACCCGCAGTTCGTCGTACGGCGCGATCTGACCGGCGAGCTCATCGAGGTGCTGCCCGGCCGGCCCACCATCGAGGATCTGCCGCACGACGCGCACGTCGAGTCCTGGATCCACGTCGAGATCGACCGTGAGACCGACCGTGCCGACCTGAAGCAGATCACCGCCGATCTGCTGCGCGTCCTGTCCGACGTCCGCGAGGCCGTCGAGGACTGGGAGAAGATGCGCGACGCCGCGCTGCGCATCGCGGAGGAACTGCCCACCGAGCCGACCGCCGACGACCTGCGTGACCTGGAGGTCGAGGAGGCCCGTGAGCTGCTGCGCTGGCTCTCGGACGACCACTTCACCTTCCTGGGGTTCCGCGAGTACGAGCTGCGTGACGACGACTCGCTGGCCGCCGTTCCCGGCACCGGACTCGGCATCCTGCGCTCCGACCCGCAGCACGGCGGTGACGACAGTCACCCGGTCAGCCCGTCCTTCGAGCGGCTGCCCGCCGACGCCCGCGCCAAGGCCCGTGAGCACAAGCTGCTCGTCCTCACCAAGGCCAACAGCCGCGCCACCGTGCACCGGCCGTCCTACCTCGACTACATCGGTGTGAAGAAGTTCGACGCCGAGGGCAACGTGATCGGTGAGCGGCGCTTCCTGGGCCTGTTCTCCTCGGCCGCGTACACCGAGTCCGTGCGCCGCGTCCCCGTGGTCCGCCGCAAGGTCGAGGAGGTCCTCAAGGGCGCGGGCTTCTCGCCCAACAGCCACGACGGCCGCGACCTGCTCCAGATCCTGGAGACCTACCCCCGCGACGAGCTCTTCCAGACGCCCGCCGACGAGCTGCGCTCCATCGTCACCAGCGTCCTCTACCTCCAGGAGCGGCGCCGGCTGCGCCTCTACCTGCGCCAGGACGAGTACGGCCGCTACTACTCGGCCCTCGTCTACCTCCCGCGCGACCGCTACACCACCGGAGTGCGCCTCAGGATCATCGACATCCTGAAGGAGGAGCTGAACGGCACCAGCGTCGACTTCACCGCCTGGAACACCGAGTCGATCCTCTCCCGGCTGCACTTCGTGGTCCGTGTCCCGCAGGGCACCGAGCTGGCGCAGCTCAGCGACGCCGACAAGGACAGGCTCGAGGTGCGGCTCGTCGAGGCCGCCCGCTCCTGGGCCGACGGTTTCGCCGAGGCGCTGAACGCCGAGTGCGGCGAGGAGCGCGCGGCCGAGCTGCTGCGCCGCTACGGCAGTGCGTTCCCCGAGGGCTACAAGGCCGACCACACCCCGCGCGCCGCGGTCGCCGACCTGGTTCACCTGGAGAAGCTCACCCGCGACCGGAGCAAGGACTTCGCGCTCAGCCTGTACGAGCCGGTCGGTGCCGGTCCCGGCGAGCGCCGCTTCAAGATCTACCGCACTGGTGAGCAGGTCTCCCTGTCCGCGGTCCTGCCGGCCCTCAACCGCATGGGCGTCGAGGTCACCGACGAGCGCCCCTACGAGCTGCGCTGCTCGGACCGTACGACGGCCTGGATCTACGACTTCGGGCTGCGTCTGCCCAAGTCGCTGAACGGCAACGGCGACTACCTCGGCGACGACGGCCGTGAGCGCTTCCAGGAGGCCTTCGCCGCCACCTGGACCGGCGAGGCCGAGAACGACGGCTTCAACGCCCTCGTGCTGAGCGCCGGGCTGTCCTGGCGGCAGGCGATGGTGCTGCGCGCGTACGCCAAGTACCTGCGCCAGGCGGGCTCCACCTTCAGCCAGGACTACATGGAGGACACCCTCCGAAACAATGTCCACACCACGCGGCTGCTGGTCTCCCTCTTCGAGGCGCGGATGTCGCCGGAGCGCCAGCACGCGGGTGTCGAGCTGACCGACGCGCTGATGGAGGAGCTGGACGCCGCTCTCGACCAGGTGGCCAGCCTGGACGAGGACCGGATCCTGCGCTCCTTCCTCACCCTCATCAAGGCGACCCTGCGCACCAACTTCTTCCAGGAGGCGCTGGGCGGCAAGCCGCACGAGTACGTCTCCATGAAGTTCGACCCGCAGGCCATCCCGGACCTGCCGGCGCCGCGACCGGCGTACGAGATCTGGGTGTACTCGCCGAAGGTGGAGGGCGTGCACCTGCGCTTCGGCAAGGTCGCGCGCGGTGGTCTGCGCTGGTCCGACCGGCGCGAGGACTTCCGGACGGAGATCCTGGGCCTGGTCAAGGCGCAGATGGTGAAGAACACCGTCATCGTGCCCGTCGGCGCCAAGGGCGGCTTCGTCGCCAAGCAGCTGCCCGACCCGTCCGTGGACCGCGACGCCTGGCTCGCGGAGGGCATCCGCAGCTACCGGACCTTCATCTCGGCGCTGCTCGACATCACCGACAACCTGGTCGCCGGTGCGGTCGTGCCCCCGGTGGACGTGGTCCGGCACGACGGGGAGGACACCTATCTCGTCGTCGCCGCCGACAAGGGCACCGCGACCTTCTCCGACATCGCCAACGAGGTCGCCGAGAGCTACAACTTCTGGCTCGGGGACGCCTTCGCCTCCGGCGGCTCCGCCGGATACGACCACAAGAAGATGGGCATCACCGCGCGCGGTGCCTGGGAGTCCGTGAAGCGGCACTTCCGGGAGCTGGGCGTCAACACCCAGACCGAGGACTTCACCGTCGTCGGCGTCGGTGACATGTCCGGTGACGTGTTCGGCAACGGCATGCTGCTCTCCGAGCACATCCGCGTGGTCGCCGCCTTCGACCACCGGCACATCTTCCTCGACCCGACCCCGGACGCGGAGACCTCGTACGCCGAGCGCCGTCGTCTCTTCGAGCTGCCCCGCTCGTCCTGGGCCGACTACAACACCGAGCTGATCTCGGCCGGCGGCGGAGTGTTCCCGCGGACGGCCAAGGCGATCCCGGTCAACGCGCACGTCCGTGAGGCCCTCGGCATCGAGGCCGGTGTCATGAAGATGACCCCGGCCGACCTGATGAAGGCGATCCTGCAGGCGCCGGTCGACCTGCTGTGGAACGGCGGCATCGGTACGTACGTCAAGGCGTCCGCCGAGTCCCACGCGGACGTCGGCGACAAGGCCAACGACGCCATCCGCGTCGACGGCGCAGACCTGCGCGTCAAGGTCGTCGGCGAGGGCGGCAACCTCGGTCTGACCCAGCTGGGCCGGATCGAGTTCGCGCAGCACGGCGGCAAGATCAACACCGACGCCATCGACAACAGCGCGGGCGTGGACACCTCCGACCACGAGGTGAACATCAAGATCCTGCTCAACGCTGTCGTGAGCAACGGCGATCTGACGGTCAAGCAGCGCAACAAGCTGCTCGCCGAGATGACCGACGAGGTCGGCGCGCTGGTCCTGCGCAACAACTACGCGCAGAACGTGGCGATCGCCAACGCGCTTGCCCAGTCGCCGAGCATGCTCCACGCCCAGCAGCGCTTCCTGCGCTTCCTGGTCAGGGAGGGCCACCTCGACCGGGCGCTGGAGTTCCTGCCCAACGAGCGGCAGATCCGTGAGCGGCTCAACTCCGGGCAGGGCCTGACCGGTCCGGAGACGGCCGTGCTCCTCGCGTACACGAAGATCACGGTCTCCGACGAGCTGCTCGCCACCTCGCTGCCCGACGACCCGTACCTGCAGAGCCTGCTGTTCGCGTACTTCCCCACCGCGCTGCGCGAGAAGTTCCGCGAGCAGATCGAGGCGCACGCGCTGCGCCGCGAGATCGTGACGACCGTTCTGGTCAACGACACGGTCAACACGGGTGGTACGAGCTTCCTGCACCGCCTCCGTGAGGAGACGGGCGCGTCCCTGGAGGAGATCGTCCGGGCGCAGACCGCGGCCCGCGCGATCTTCGAGTCGAGCAAGGTGTGGGACGCGGTGGAGGCGCTCGACAATGTCGTCGCCGCCGATGTCCAGACCCGAATCCGGCTGCACTCGCGCCGTCTCGTCGAGCGGGGCACGCGCTGGCTGCTCAACAACCGGCCGCAGCCGCTCCAGCTCGCCGAGAACATCTCCTTCTTCCGTGAGGGCGTCGCGCAGGTCTGGGGCGAGCTGCCCAAGCTGCTGCGCGGTGCGGACCTGGAGTGGTATCAGCAGATCTTCGAGGAGCTGACGGGCGCCGGCGTCCCCGAGGAGCTCGCCACGCACGTGGCCGGGTTCTCCTCGGCCTTCCCGGCGCTGGACATCGTCGCGGTGGCCGACCGCACGGGCAAGAACCCGATGTCCGTCGCCGAGGTCTACTACGACCTCGCCGACCGCCTGAGCATCACCCAGCTCATGGACCGCATCATCGAGCTCCCGCGTGCCGACCGCTGGCAGTCCATGGCCCGCGCCTCGATCCGCGAGGACCTGTACGCGGCCCACGCGGCGCTCACCGCGGACGTGCTCGCCGTCGGCAACGGCACCTCGACCCCGGAGCAGCGCTTCAAGGCCTGGGAGGAGAAGAACGCGGCGATCCTGGGCCGCGCCCGCACCACCCTGGAGGAGATCCAGACCTCGGACTCGTTCGACCTGGCGAACCTGTCGGTGGCGATGCGCACGATGCGGACGCTCCTGCGGACGCACTCGTAGGTGGCGCCGGCGCACTCGTAGGTCGCCTCTGGGTGCACTTGACTCACTTGTGAGTGCACTTGTTTCACTCGATCGGATGTACGTCGATGGGGTCAGCCCCGGCCGGGATGGCCGGGGCTGACCCTATTTGTGCAGGTAGGCGCAAGCGCCTCGGCCGCCCTCTTGCCTCGCTCTTGCAGATCTCTCGGGAAAACCGGAACTGGAATTTACCTATTGCTGATAAAAGGGACAATTGTGACTGTGAACCTCTCCGAGGGGCGGGCCCATGTAGGCCGGCAGGCCCCCGCACCGGCCCAGCCCGCACCTCCCGCCACTCCTCCCGGGGCGATCGAAAGGACCCGGCGGATCGTCCTCGAAGTGGTGAAGTTCGGGGCCGTCGGCGGTAGCGGTATCGCAGTCAACTTCCTGGTCTTCAACCTCCTCCTGCACGGCCTGAAGTGGGCCCCGATGGCCGCCACGGTCATCGCCAGCTGTGTCGCCATGGGCAGCAACTACCTCGGCTTCCGCTTCTTCGCCTACCGTGACCGGGCCTCGCGCACCCGACGCCAGATCGCCCTGTTCTTCGCCTTCAGCGGCATCGGTGTCATCATGGAGAGCGCGCTGTTCTACATCGGCTACCACGGCCTGGGTATGGACACCCCGCTCGGCTCCAACCTCGCCAAGGCGCTGTCGATCGTGCTGGCCTCGGCGTTCCGTTTCCTGGTGTACCGCACCTGGGTGTTCGAACAGGTGAAACACAGCCGTTAGACAGCACTCGCAACCCTTGGCTGGCGATCGGCATCTACCTAGGTGATACGCAAATGGACTAGATCGCCTAGGTTGAACCATCAGGAATGTCTAGTATTAATAGGATGAGTGTGGATCACCCCTGCCCGCCAGCAGAAACAGCAGCCGTGCCCGCCGTGTCCGTGGTCGTGATCGTCTACAACGACGCGTCCCGGCTGACGACGGCCGTGCGCTCCGTTCTCGACCAGACCCTGCGTGGTGTCGAGGTCGTCATCGTCGACGACCGCAGCACGGACGGCTCGTACGACGTGGCTCAGCGGCTGGCCGCCGCGCACCCGGACCGCGTCCGGGCCTTCAGGCTGCCCGAGAACAGTGGCGGCTGCGGTGCCCCCCGCAACCACGGCATCCAGCAGGCCCGCGGCGACTACGTCCTCTTCCTCGACAGTGACGACGTCCTGGAGCGCAACGCCTGCCGCAACATGCTGGAGGCCGCCGAGTCCACCGGCGCCGACCTCGTCTCCGGCCTGTGCGTGCGTGTGCACGTCGACTCGCGCACCGGCAAGGAGGTCAAGTGGTACCCCTGGCTGTACGACCGCACCCGCACCCTGGAGTCCATCTCCGAGCTTCCCGACCTGCTGGTCTTCGACACGCTGTCGACCAACAAGTGCTACCGCAGGCAGTTCCTGCTCGATGAGGGCCTTCAGTTCCCGGTCGGGATCCACTACGAGGACCTGCTGTTCTCCGCGCAGGCCTACGTGGCCGCCCGACGCATCACGCTCATCCCGAACCGGGTGTACGACTGGCGGATCGTCGAGAAGGCGGCCGCCAAGTCCATCAGCAACCGGCGTGACGAGATCGCCAACTTCACGCACCGCATGGAGATCCACCGCCGGGTCGACCAGCTCCTCGCCGACCACGGCCTGCTGGAGCTGAAGTTCGCCAAGGACGTCAAGTGGCTCAAGCACGACCTGGTGCTGCACCTGCGCGAGCTGCCCTTCCGTGACGAGGCCTACCGCCAGGAGTTCGCGCAGATCGCGCGTGCCTACCTGGAGTCGATCGACCGCATCGCCTTCGACGAGATCGAGCCGATCCACGCCATCTGCGCGTACCTCCTCCACGAGAGCGACTGGGACAACCTGCTGCCCGCCGTGGACACGCTCAGCAACCGCGACAAGATCTCCTCGCCGCTCGTCGAGCACGACGGACGCGTGTACTGGTGCGCCGAGCACATCGAGCACGACGCCTTCGCCCGGCACGTCCTGGACGTCACCGAGCTCGGCTACCACACCAAGCCGGTCGAGAAGATGTTCCTGCGCAACGCGCTGACCGGATACGCGGAGGCCGACGGCACCGTCCGGCTGGCCGGGCGCATCACCAACCCGCTCGGTGTGATCCCGCCCGACGCCCGGCTCTCCGCGCAGCTGGAGTTCTACGCCCGCCGTCCGGGCGTGCGCTTCCAGACCTTCCGCTTCCCCGTGGCCACCGTGCGGCACGAGGGCGAGGCCATCGCCTGGGAGGCCTCGGCCGACCTCGCCAAGGGCCTGCGCCCGCTCGGCATCGTGGACGCGGTCTGGGACGTACGCCTCCACCTCGCCGTCGCCGGTGAGGGCGAAGGCGCCAAGACCGTCCGCACCACGACCCGGCTCACGGCCTCCGAGCCCGAGCTGGCCCAGGGGCACCTGCCCGTCCGGCCCCGCCTCACCCGCCTGGTCGCCGACCGCATCGAGCCCGAGGTCTCCTCCCGCGGCCACCTCTCCTTCCAGCTCGTCCCGGACAAGAAGGCCAACGAACTCGTCCAGCGCGGTGTGCAGGGCCCGACCGGGCGGCTCGCCAAGACCGGCTACCGCAAGGCCAAGGCGCTGCGCAAGGAACTCGCCTCCGGTGACACCAAGCTCCGCGTCTACCACGACGTGTTCAGCCGCCTGCCCGTCAAGAAGGGCCTCGTCGTCTTCGAGAGCCACCTGGGCCGGCAGTACAGCGACAGCCCCAAGGCCATCTACGAGGAGATGCGCCGCCAGGGCATCGAGTTCGAGGCCGTGTGGGCCTACGCGGACAGTCCCCAGGGCTTCCCGGAGGACGCCACCCTCGTACGCCGCTGGTCGCTGCCGTATCTCAAGGCGCTCGCGCAGGCCGAGTACTGGGTGGACAACCAGAGCTACCCGCTGAAGGTCACCAAGCGGCCCGAGACGACGTACATCCAGACCTGGCACGGTTCGGCGCTCAAGCGGATGGGCTTCGACGAGCCGGAGTGGAAGCTCAAGTCCCGTGAGGAGCAGGCCGAGCAGCAGCGCACCCTCGACCGCTTCGACCGCTTCCTGATCCGCTCCGAGCACGATGTGCACACTCTCGCGCGGGCGTTCCGGCTCCAGGAGCGGACGCTGCTGCGGGTGGGCTACCCGCGCAACGACGCGCTCGTCCAGGCCAAGCAGCGCGAGGAGGCCACCGGGCAGCGGGAGCGCGGCGCACTGGCGGCCGAGTTCGGCATCCCGGAGGACAAGCAGATCCTGCTGTACGCGCCGACCTTCCGGCAGCGCGGCGGCAAGCGCCGGTTCGAGCTGCCCTTCGACGTGGAGCGCTTCGCCGACACCTTCGGCGACCGCTATGTCCTCCTGGTCCGCTCGCACTACCTCAACCACGTCGTGCTGCCGCCCTCCGTGCGCGGCCGGATCATCGACGTGACGAACTACCACGACATGACCCCCCTGCTGGCGCTCGCCGACGGTCTGATCACCGACTACTCGTCCGTGATGTTCGACTACTCCCTCCTCGACCGCCCGATGTTCTTCTTCACGTACGACTACGACGAGTACGTGCACGAGGGCCGCGGAACCTATTTCGACCTGCTGGAGAGGGCCCCCGGCCCGGTCGTCCGCACCGAGGACGAGCTGCACGCGGTCCTGGACTCGCTGGAGGAGCAGAAGGTGAAGTACGCGGCCCCGCGCGAGCGGTTCGTCGCCGACTTCGGCGAGTTCGACCAGGGCAACGCCGCGCAGAGCATCGTCGACCAGTTCTTCTCCCAGTGGAGGCGCGCGTGACCGCGTACAGCGAGCGGGACGTCTTCTTCGTCTCCAACAGTGTCGACGAGCTCGGCGGTGTGACCAGCTGGTCGCACCAGATGGCCCGGCTGTTCACCGAGCGCGGCCACCGCGTCCACGTCATCGGCATCACCGAGCCCGCGGTCGTCCAGGAGCTCGGCGAACTCCCGTACCCCACCACGACGTTGTACGACGTCCACCCGCCGCGCGTGGGCTCCGCTCGCGGCATCAAGGGGCGGCTCAACGTCGCCGAGCGCAGGCTGCGCACCGAACGGGCGGCGGGCATGCGTGAGCAGGCCGCCAAGCTGACCCGGCTGTTTCGGGCCGCGCGTCCCGGCGCCGTCGTGATCGTCACGCAGGTGTGGGCGATGGAGTGGGTGGAGCTCGCCGACACCACCGGCCTGACCGTCATCGGCATGAGCCACGAGTCCTTCGCGTACTCGAAGGCGACCTCGCGCTTCGGGCGGGTGCAGAAGCACTACAAGGACGTCGACCGGATGCTCGCGCTCACCCGCGAGGACGCCGACCTGTGGATCCGCCAGGGCCTCGACAACGCGTCCTTCATGCCGAACCCGATCCCCTTCATGCCCGAGGTGCCCTCGTCGCGCACCGAGAACGTCGTCGTCAGCGTCGGCCGGCTCTCGGACCAGAAGGGCATCGACATGCTCCTCGACACCTGGGCCGAGGTGGCGCCCCGCCATCCCGACTGGACCTTGCGGATCTTCGGCTCCGGCGAGGACGAGGAGATCCTCAAGAAGCAGTGCACCGCCCTCGGCCTCGACGACTCCGTCGAGTGGATGGGCCGTACCAGCGACGTACCCGGCGCCCTGCGCGGTGGCTCCGTCTTCGTCCTGTCCTCCCGCGGCGAGGGCTTCCCCCTCGCCCTGATGGAGGCCATGGCGACCGCCCTGCCGTGTGCCGCCTTCGACTGTGCTCCCGGCGTGCACGAGATCATCCAGGACGGCGAGGACGGTCTCCTCGCGGCCCTGGGCAACACCGGCGAACTGGCCCGCCGCCTCGACACCCTGATGTCCGACAAGGACCTGCGCGACCGCATGGGCGAGACGGCCCGCGTCAACATCCAGCGCTACACGACGGACGAGATCGTCCGCAGGTGGGAAGACCTCTTCAGCTTCTTGGAGAGGTAGAAGTGAATTCGGTGGGCCGGTTGATTCCGGCCCACCGAGGCGCGCCCCAAAGGGGCGCGGGGAACTGCGCGCTCAGCCACGTACAACCCGCAGCCGACAGCACACAGTTCCCCGCGCCCCCGAGTCGCCCCTACTTCCCCGTGAACTTCTCGTACTCCGCGAGCACATCCTCCGTGGGTCCGTCCAGCCGAAGCTCCCCCCGCTCCAGCCAGAGCACGCGGTCGCACGTGTCCCGGATCGACGCGTTGTTGTGGCTCACCAGGAACACCGTGCCCGCGTGCTTGCGCAACTCCCGGATCCGCTCCTCGGAGCGCTTCTGGAAGGAGCGATCCCCCGTGGCGAGGGCCTCGTCGATCATCAGCACGTCGTGGTCCTTGGCCGCCGCGATGGAGAACCGCAGCCGCGCCGCCATCCCGGAGGAGTACGTCCGCATCGGGAGGGTGATGAAGTCGCCCTTCTCGTTGATGCCGGAGAAGTCGACGATCTCCTGGTAGCGCTCCCTGACCTGCTCGCGGGACATGCCCATGGCGAGCCCGCCGAGGTAGACGTTCCGCTCACCCGTGAGGTCGCTCATCAGGGCCGCGTTGACGCCGAGCAGCGAGGGCTGACCGTCGGTGTAGATCTTGCCGTTCTCCACGGGAAGGAGGCCGGCGACCGCCTTGAGCAGGGTGGACTTGCCCGAGCCGTTGGTGCCGATCAGCCCGATGGCCTCGCCGCGGTAGGCGGTGAAGGACACGTCCTTGACGGCGTGCACCGTGCGTACGCCCGCGGCCTTCTCGGTCTGCTTGCGCCGCAGCATGCGGTTGAGCGCGGCGGTGGCGCTGCCCCGCCCCGCACCGGTGCCGTTGACCCGGTAGACGATGTCCACGTGGTCGGCGACGACGGTGGGGACGAGCGCGTCGGCGCTGCCGGCCGCGCCCTGGGGCCGCGCGTCCTGCGTGAGGGTGTCAGCCATGTCAGCCACGTCCGTACGTCTCCTCGGCCTTCCAGAAGTAGATGAAGCCGCCGACTCCGGCGAGCAGCGCCCAGCCGATCGCCAGCGCCCACACGTGGTGCGGCAGCTGGTGGGCGTGGAAGCTGTCGATCAGCGCGTAGCGCGTCAGGTCGATGTAGACGGCGGCCGGGTTGCTCTCCAGGGCGACCATCGCCCAGTGCGGCATGTGGCTGTGCTTGAGCGTCGAGGCGATGCTCCACATGACACCGGAGACGTACATCCAGGTGCGCAGCACGAACGGCATGAGCTGCGCGATGTCCGGCGTCTTGGCGCCCATGCGCGCCATGACCATCGCCACGCCCGCGTTGAAGACGAACTGCAGCGTCAGGATGGGCACGACGAGCAGCCACGACGCGCTCACCGGAATGCCGAAGCAGAGCAGGATGACGACCAGCGCGGCCATCGAGAACAGCAGCTGCTGGAGCTGCTGGATGGCGTACGACACCGGCAGCGCGGCCCGCGGGAAGTGCAGGGCGCGGACCAGGCCGAGGCTGCCGGAGATCGCCCGGGTGCCCGCCATGATCGAGCTCTGCGTGAAGGTCCAGATGAAGACGCCGGTGACCAGGAACGGCACGAAGTCCGCCACGCCGTGCTTGGTGCCGAGCAGCACACCGAAGATGAAGTAGTAGACCGCCGCGTTCAGCAGCGGGTTCGCCACCTGCCAGACCTGGCCGAGCTTCGCCTGGCTGTACTGGGCGGTGAGCTTGGCGGTGGCGAAGGCGGTGATGAAGTGACGCCGTGCCCAGAGCTGGCGGACGTATTCCGGCAGGGTCGGGCGGGCGCCGCTGACGGTGAGGCCGTACCGGGCGGCGAGCGCCGCGGGATCGTCGGTGGGGGGAACCGACGTCGGCGGTGTGTGGAGGACCTGGCTCACATCCGCTGCTTTCGCTCGGGGGGTGGGATGCGCGGGCCGTCCTTGACGTTTCTTAACTGCCGCTTTGCCAGCTTCTTACGTCGGGACGGGACCGTATCGTCGCAACGCGAGACTATGGCTTCTCGACGTCGGAACGCAACCGTTTCGTCGTAACGCCCTATGCTGGAAGACATGACGACGAACGCCGACACCACGAGTGCCGCCGCGAACGCGGGGAGTGCTGCCGGGAAGGCCCCGCGTCGTAGGGCTCCGGCGGGGGCGGCCGTGCTGCGCGAGGACGTGACCGAGGCGATCCGGGCCGCCGTCTTCGAGGAGCTCGCGGCCGTCGGCTACGCCCGCATGTCCATCGAGGGCATCGCGCGCCGCGCGGGCGTCGGCAAGACGGCGGTGTACCGGCGATGGCGTTCGAAACTGCACCTGGTGCTCGACCTGGTCTCCGCCATCGCGATCCAGGGACTGCCCGCCCCCGACACGGGCTCCTTGGAGGGCGACCTGCGCCTGCTGTACGAGGTCACCTCCCGTGCGCTACGCCACCCCGTGGCCGGCCAGATCATCCCGGACCTCCAGGCGGAGGCGGCCCGCAACCCCGACATCGCGGACGCCATGCAGAAGGCGCTGCGGGAAGGCCAGCAGGGAGTGGCGAGCGGGATCGTCGCGGCTGCGGCCGCGCGGGGCGAGGTGCGCGAGGGGATCGACCAGGAACTCGCGCTCGACCTCATGTCGGGCCCGCTGTACTGGCGGGCGGTGGTGGTCCGCGGGCCCAAGCTGCCGAAGGGGTACCTGGCGAGCCTGGCCCGGGCCACGGCGGCGGCGCTGCGGGCGCTGTGAGGGCGCCCGTCCGACGGGCGGACTCGGGCACCGGCCGAAAGGGGTCGGGCTGAGGATGTTTCCTTCCAACGGGGCCTTGGGCGGCCTGTCTTCCGAGGTCGACGGGGTGTTTCCCGTTGAGATCGACTCTGCCGCCGCCTGATCGCCGCCACGAGGGAGCGCCCTCCCGAACCCCTGGTGCAGTGCGCTACACCTCACCAGGTCACCCGTTCGCCCACGGTGGCTGCCGTTCGCCTAACCTGTGCCCATGCGAGAGACGGTGCGGCAGGCGGCGCGGGCCACGGCCGGCCTTGTCATGTCCGCCGCGTTGGCCTTCGGCACGATCCTCTTCATCACCGTGCTGCTGATCACGGCCACGCTGACGCTCGCGGTCGTCGGCGCCGGGCTGCTGCCCGAGACGGTGCTGCTGATCCGGCGGATCGCCGGGGCCAAGCGGAACCTGGTGGCCCAGTGGACGGGCAAGGTGATCCCCGAGGCCTACCAGCCCATCGAGGGCCCGCTGCGGCAACGACTGCGCACGGCGGTCCGCGGCCCCGGCACGCTCGGCGACTTCCTCTGGATGATCTCCCACTACGTCTACGGCTTCCTCGGACTGCTCACCGCCCCGCTGTGGCTGCTGGGCCTGCCCGTCGACGGCGTACGGCAGGGGCTGCTCGGCCGTTCCCCGCTCGTCCTGCCGCTGATCGGCCGGCTCGCGGACCTCGACGCCGCCTGGTCCACCGCCCTGCTCAAGCCCTCCCCGGAGGCGCTGCTCGCCGTCCGGATCGAGGAGCTGACCGAGACCCGGGCCGGTGCGATCGCCGCGCACGGCGCCGAACTGCGCCGCATCGAGCGCGACCTGCACGACGGCACGCAGGCCCGGCTGGTCTCCCTGTCGATGCGCATCGGCATCGCCAAGCGGGCCTACGAACGCGACCCGGAGACCGCGCTCAAACTTCTCGAGGACGCGCAGAGCCAGGCCGAGGAGGCGCTGACCGAACTGCGCCACGTCGTCCGCGGCATCCACCCGCCGATCCTCACCGACCGGGGACTGGCCGGCGCCGTACGGGCGCTCGCCGCGAGCAGCGGGCTGGACGTCACCGTCGTCGTGGACGGCCTGGAGGACGGGGCGCAGAGCGGGTCCCGGGCCCCGGCGGCGGTCGAGGCGGCGGCGTACTTCGTGGTCGCCGAGTCGCTGACGAACGCGGCCAAGCACAGCGGATCCGAGCGCGCCGAGGTGCGGCTGGTGCGCAAGCGCGGCGGGCTGAGCGTCCGGGTCGCCGACGAGGGGCAGGGTGGTGCTGGGGGCACCTCCCAGGCTTTCGGCTCTGGGGGCGAGGGGGGCGGCTCCGGGCTGCTCGGTATGCAGCGACGTGTGGCCGCGCTCGACGGGACCCTGCTGATGACCAGCCCCGTCGGGGGGCCGACCGTGATCGAGGTGGAGCTGCCGTGCGTGTGGTGACCGGGACAGTGGAGACGAGGCCGCCGTGCGTGTGGTGATCGCCGAGGACAACGCCCTCCTGCGGGAGGGGATGGTGCTGCTGCTGACCTCCGCCGGGCACGAGGTCGTGGCTGTCGCGGGCAGCGGCCCCGAGGTGCTGCCCGCCCTCCTCAAGCACCGGCCGGACGTCGCCGTGCTCGACGTCCGGATGCCGCCGGGCTTCCGCGACGAGGGCCTGCGCGCGGCCCTGGAGGCACGCAAGGAGATCCCCGGCCTGCCGGTGCTCGTGCTCTCCCAGTACGTCGAGGAGTCGTACGCCGCCGAACTGCTCGGCGGTGGTGCGAGCGGGGTCGGCTATCTGCTCAAGGACCGGGTGGGCAGGGTCGACGAGTTCCTCGACGCGCTCGACCGGGTCGCGACGGGCGGTACGGCTCTCGACCCCGAGGTGGTCACCGAGCTCCTCACCCGCCGCCGTGACGACCCGCTCGACACGCTCACGCCCCGCGAGCGCGAGGTCCTGAAGCTGATGGCCGAAGGCCGCGACAACACGACCATCGCGAAGACCATGGTCGTCACGGAACGCGCCGTCAGCAAGCACATCGGCAACGTCTTCCTGAAGCTGGGCCTGCCGCCGAGCGACAGCGGCCACCGCCGGGTACTCGCGGTACTGGCGTACCTCAACAGGGACTCGTAAACCGCACCGGGCACTCGTCGGACTGGCCACCGGCCGGCCCTCAGCCGGCCAGCCGCCGGGCCAGTACGCCGAGTTCGGCCGCCCCCAGCACCCGCCCGCCGAACCCCGGCAACGGCACGTGCAGCGCCGCCACCCACGGCCCAGGAATCCCGCCCACCCCGTAGACGGCTCCGGCCAGCCCGCCCGTGACGGCGGCGACGGTGTCCGTGTCGCCGCCGAGATCGACGGCGGCCCGCACCGCGTTCTCGTACGAGCTCGTGCTCCGCACCGCCCACAGTGCGGAGCCGAGGCAGGGCCACACCGCCCCGTTGAACTCCGTGGCCTGATCGGGGTGCCAGGCGTCGGCGAGGACGACGGCGTACCGAGCCCGATGGTCGGGATGCACGGCCTCCAGGACTTCCGGTACGGCGGCGACCGGATCGCCGCCGTCGAGCGCGACCCGGATCAACTCATGGAAGATCGCGGTGCCTTCCCACGCCGCGCGGTCGCCGTGGGTGAGCGCGGCGATGCGGCGGCCGGCCTCCATGGTGGTGTCCCGCCCCTGCCGCGCGAAGTACACGGCGGACGTGGCCGCCCGCATCAACGCCCCGTTCCCGGCCGCCCGTTGGCTGACCTGGAAGTGCAGGGCCGCGGCGAGGTTCCAGGGGTCTCCGCTGGTGAGCACGGCCTCGGTCTGCAGGCCGATGTCCTTGGGGTCGGCGGCGGCCCAGCGCTGGAATCTGCGGAAGATGTCGGGGAGTTCGAGGGCGTCGTGGTCCATCAGGGACTCGCCGACCAGCACCGCCATCTGGGTGTCGTCGGTCGCCTCGCCCGGGTCCCAGCCGCCCCCTCCGCACATTTCCCCGCCGTGCCCGGCGGCAGGGAAGCGGGCCGAGAAGGCTCCCTCGGGCCCGAACTCGAAGGGTGCGCCGAGGGCGTCTCCCACGGCGGAGCCGAGAACGGTGCCGATGGCGCGTTCTTGAGGGCGGGGCATGGGGTCAGCGCGGTGCGGGGGTGTCCGGGGCGCAGCCGCGGAGGGTGTGGGCGATGACGTGCTCCAGGTCCCTGTCCAGGGTTTCGCTGGGCAGGGTGACGCTGACCGCGAGCCGCGCGAAGCCGTTGAGGGTGCTGAAGATCGGGATGGCGATGGTTTCCAGGGGTCCTTCGCGGACCTCGCCCCTGCGCTGGGCCTCCGTGATGAGTTCCGCGGCCAGGCCCCCCATGCTCTGGGAGGCCTTGACCAGGGCCTCGGACGCCTCCGGGTCGTGCTTGACGGCGAACATGAGGTCGAGGAGTTCCGCGTTGGCGGTGGCGAAGCCCACGTAGGTGCGGGCCAGGGCGCCGAGCCGGTCGGCGAAGGACTCGCCCGCGGTCTCCTGCGACGCGGTCAGGGTGGCCAGGAGCCGTTCGAAGCCGGCCAGGGCCAGCGCGTCCAGCAGGGCCTGCTTGTCCTTGAAGTGCCGGCTCGGGGCCGCGTGACTGACGCCCAGGTCGCGGGCCAGCTCGCGCAGGGACAGGGCGCCGGGGCCCCTCTCCTCGAGTGTTTCCTCGGCGCGGGTCAGCAGTGCGGCGCGCAGGTCTCCATGGTGGTAGCGGCGAGGGCTGGTCTGCATGCCCGACAGTCTATCCGGTATGTAACCGGCGACTACATTGTTGGCGCTGCCAGCTTTGTTGGCATCGTCATCATTGTTGTCGTTGACATCATTGTTGTCGGCGTCTACATTCAGGGTATGGCTACCAAGCACTCGGCTGACCAGAACAGCAAGTGGAACGCGGGCGGCATCGGTGACCAGCGCGGCCGTACGGCCGTGGTCACCGGCGCCAACAGCGGGCTCGGCATCGCCACCGTCGACGCCCTCGCGCGGGCCGGCGCCCATGTCGTCCTCGCGGTACGCGACCCGGAGCGCGGCGAGGCCGCCGCCCGTACCGTCAACGGAAGCGTCGAGGTGCGCCGACTGGACCTCGCGGACCTCGCGTCCGTGCGCGAGTTCGCCGCGTCCTGGCGGGGCGAACTCGATCTGCTGATCAACAACGCGGGCGTCATGAACATCCCCGAGGCCATCACGAAGGACGGCTTCGAGATGCAGTTCGGGACCAACCACCTGGGGCACTTCGCCCTGACGAACCTGCTGCTGCCGCACCTCACCGACCGGGTGGTCACCGTGTCCTCGGGGGCACACAGGATGCCCGGCACCCCCCGCATCCACTTCGAGAACCTGAACCTGACCGGCGAGTACTCGCCCGTCGCCGCCTACAGCCAGTCCAAGCTCGCCAACCTGCTGTTCACCCTGGAACTCCAGAGCCGGCTGGCCGCCGCGGGGTCGTCCGTACGGGCCCTCGCCGCGCACCCGGGCTGGGCCGCCACCGGCCTCCAGGGCCGGGACGCCAGCGTGCTGCGGCGCACGCTGATGGCGGTGGGCAACCGGTTCATCGCCCAGGACAACAAGGCCGGTGCCCTGCCCACGCTGTACGCCGCGACGCAGGACCTGCCCGGCGCCAGCTATGTGGGACCCGACGGGCTCGGCGAGATGCGCGGCGCGCCGACACTGGTCGGGCGCTCGGCCGCAGCCAGCGATCCGGTGTCCGCGGTCCGCCTGTGGGCGGCCTCCGAGGAACTGACCGGCGTCACCTTTCCCCGGCTGGAATCCGAGCAGAGCCAGGGCCGGACCCTGCAGACCACCGTCTCGATCTAGGTCCTGTCCGCCAGACAGGACCTGGACCGACAGAGCCTGGACCGACGGGCCCTGGACCGACGAGCCCTACGAGCGCGCCGCGCCGGGGTGCAGCCGTACCCACCCCGCCCATGCCGACGTGATCATGTCCTGGACGTCGTACTTCGCCTTCCAGTCCAGTTCCACCGCGATGCGGTCGGCGGAGGCGACGACGCGCGCCGGGTCGCCGGGGCGGCGCGGTGTGGTGACCGCGGGACGGTCGTAGCCGGTGATCGCGTTGATCCGGTCGATCATCTCGCGGACCGAAACGCCTTCTCCGCGACCGATGTTGAGGGTCAGGTCACGCCCGGGCGAGGCCTCGAGGGCGCGGGCCGCGGCCACGTGGGCCTCCGCCAGGTCCACCACGTGGATGTAGTCCCGTACACACGTCCCGTCGGGCGTCGGGTAGTCGTCACCGAAGATGCGCGGCGGCGCGTCCTCCGTGAGCTTCTCGAAGACCATGGGGACGAGGTTGAAGACACCGACGTCGGCGAGTTCGGGGGTCGCCGCCCCCGCCACGTTGAAGTAGCGCAGCGACGCCGTGGACAGGCCCGTGGCACGGCCCGTCGCACGGACCAGCCACTCGCCCGCCAGCTTCGTCTCGCCGTACGGGCTCATGGGTGCGCAGGGGGTCTCCTCCGTCACCAGGTTGACGTCCGGCATGCCGTAGACCGCGGCGGAGGACGAGAACACGAAGGAGCCGACGGACGCCGCCGTCACCGCCTCCAGGAGAACCCGCAGGCCCTCGACGTTCTCGCGGTAGTAGTGCAGCGGGAGGTCGACGGACTCACCGACCTGCTTCTTCGCCGCGAGGTGGACCACGCCGGTGATCGCGTGTTCCTCGATCGTGCGGGCCAGCAGCTCGGCGTCCAGCGTCGAGCCGACCACCAGCGGCACGTCGGAGGGAACCCGCTCGGCGATGCCCGTGGACAGGTCGTCGTAGACCACGGCCTGCTCGCCCGCGTCCCGCATCGCGCGCACCACGTGCGCCCCGATGTAGCCGGCGCCGCCGGTGATCAGCCAGGTCATGAACGGTCGTCCCCTCGGGAGTGAGATCAGTGTGAGATCGGTGCGAATCGGTGTGAATCGGTGTGAGATCGGTGCCGTGAGGTGTGCGAGCAGCGCCGGTGAGATCGCCGAGACGCTCGCGTATCAGTGAAGCAGGCGCTTGAGCCGACGCCGCACCACGTCGGTCATTCCTCTCCATCCGGGCGCCAGACGCAGCGCCAGCGCCCCCGCGTGGGTGCGGTACGGCTGCACCAGCAGGACGCCGTAGCGCAGGTTCGCGACCGCGCGGCGACGCAGCAGGCCCCCGCCGCCGACCGCGTGCGCGGTGACGTCCCGGCTCGAACCGTCACGGTAGTGAACCCGCAGCCGCAGGTCCCAGGTGCCCGAGCCCAGCGCCGACAGGTCCACCGGCAGCTCGCCCGACCAGGTGCCCCGGTCCGCGTCCTGCGCCAGCTCGACCGGCAGGCTCAGCCCGACCCGCCCCTCGTCCCGGTGCACGAACTCCACGTCCGCCGAGGCCGGACCGGCCTCGGCGAGCCGTCCGTACAGGTCGTGCAGGCGCAGCCGCAGCCGTGCCGCACGCGCCTGGGGACGCAGTTCCGCGTCGACCGCGGCGGGCAGCACGTGCGCGGGGCGTTCCAGGTAGTGGTCCAGCGTGACCTGGGGGAGGTCGTCCGACCAGACGGGCGTGCCGTCGGCGTCGCGGGCGTACGGCGGGCGCAACCGGGCCGGGCGGGCGGCGAGTTCCTTGAGGCGGGGCAGGTCGCGGGGCTCTTCGGAGGCGAGCACGACACGGGCGATCAGCCGGCCCGGGGCGGTCGGGTTGACGGTGAAGTCGCCGGCGTCGAACGTCGACAGGTACGTGCGCGTGAGCTCCCACCAGGCCCGCCGGTAGTCGGCGTCGCGCAGCTCCAACTCGCGGGCGTACATGCGCAGTTCATGGTCGAGGAATTTGGCGTTGGCGGCCCGGGCGAGCTGCTTCTCACCGGCGCCGAGCAGGATCTCGTACGCCGTGTGGTGCGCCTCGGTGCGGGAGCGCCAGTTCTCGATGTCCGCGCGGTCCAGCGAGATCGACAACTGCTGGGCGCCGCGCCGCACATGCCACACGTACACCGTGTCGGGGATCAGTGCGATGCGCGGTCCGGCGGCCAGCACGCGCGCGGTGAACACGAAGTCCTCGTAGGGGTGACGGCCCTCGGGGAAGCGGATCGCGTGTTCACGAAGGAAGTCGGTTCGGTACAGCTTGTTGACGCACAGCGTGTCGTGGACCAGACGGGGCCGCTGTGACGGGTGGGGGATCAGCGCGGGCTTCGCGTACAGGTCGCGCTCCCAGGGGACCTCGCGGCCCGAGGGCAGTTCGCGGCGTACGCACAGACCCGCCGCGACCTCCGTGCGCTGTGCCCGCGCCGCTTCGAGCAGCGCGTCCACGGCGCCCGGCGGCAGCACGTCGTCGCTGTCCAGGAACATCACGTACGGGGCGGTGGCCGCGTCGATGCCGTCGTTGCGGGGGCTGCCGCAGCCGCCGCTGTTCTCGGAGCGGCGTATGACCTTCACGCGCGGCTCATCGGCGGCGAGGCGGTCGAGGAGGTCGACGCTGCCGTCGGTCGAGCGGTCGTCGACGGCGAGCACCTCCCGGACGGCCGGGCCCTGAGCGAGTGCCGAACGCACCGCGTCCGTCACGTGGTCGGCGTCGTTGTAACCGATGACGACGACACAGACCTGCGAGTGGTGAGGTTTCATAGGATCCACGGGCCGAAATCGTAGGGCTTGACAGTAATTTTCCGTTAAGAGGTACTTAATATCCGGACCGGAAGACGACAGGAATCGGGTGGGGGTTCCGTTTCTGTGTGTCGTCTTCCGGCCGGTCCGCCACGAGCACGGGAAGTCCGGAGTGCCAGAGACGGGTGAAGGACAGCACCGCCGCGGCCGCCAGCAGACCGTTGCGGATGAGCATGAGCAAACAGCCCGTCCATGTGCTGTCGATGACCTCCCTGTACAGGGCAGGGTAGGCCACGGAGCTGACCGCCGTCGCCGCGACGACGAGCGCCGCCACCGGGCGCTGTGTGGTGTGCCGCGAGGTCAGGCACACGGCGGCCAGACCGAGCAGCCACACCATGTACTGGGGGCTGATCACCCGGCTCGTCACCGTGAACATCAGCACGGCGGCGAACGCGGCGTCGTACGGGGTCGCCGCAGTCCAGTGCCGTGCGCGCACCCGCCACAGCAGCAGGAGCGCGAAGGAGACGGCCGTCAGGGCGAGCGAGAGGGTCGCGACGGTCTGGACGTAGGGGCCCACGAACTCCATCGCGCCGTATTGGTAGCGCACGCTGCCCGGCCAGCCCGCGTGGCGTGCGAAGCCGAGCACCGTGCCGCCGAGCGACTCGATCTGCACGCCCCGGCCGCCCTGCTGGCGCAGGAAGTCGAAGGGGTCGCTGAAGGCCGTCGCGAGGACGGTGAGCAGGGAGACCGCCGTGAGCGCCGCCGCCGTCCAGGCCTCCCGGGTCGTACGGCCCCGGGGCGTGCCGATGAGGGCGAGCGCGGGCCAGACCTTCACCAGGGCGCCGAGCGCGGCGAACGCGCCGCCCGTGCGCGGGAAGCGCTTCAGCGCCAGCAGGGAGACGACGGCGAGCGCCGTGACCTGTACGTCGTAGCGGGCGAGCGGGATGTGCAGCAGCAACGGCAGGCCCAGCGTCCACAGGGCCGCGCCGCGCAGGCTGCGGCCGGGTCTGCTGCCCGCGCGCGCCAGGGCCAGCACGATCACGGCGTCCGCGACGAGCGTCAGGGCCACGAAGGCGTGCGGGTACGTCAGGCCCGGCAGCAGCCCGGGCGAGAGCAGTACGGGGCCCGCGCCCGGCGGGTACTGCCACAGCCGGTCGCCCGCCGGATAGGCGCCGTGCGACAGGGTCTCGTACCAGCGGAAGTAGAGGTGACTCACCTCGCGGGAGACCCCGCCGCCGCCCAGCACGGAGAGGTCGTCGTGCGCGAGCAGCCACAGCATCAGGGCGCGGGTCGCCGCCCAGGCGGCGGCGAGGGGGAACAGGCGGGATCGGCCTCGGGGGCTCAGGTATGCGCTCATCAAGGCCGGATCGTAAGCTCTCGGATGCCTCAAGGGGACCGATACGTCATTAAGAGCTAACGAAGGTTAGTTAATAGTAAGAATTTGGACATGGGGGTAAAGGTGTTAATGAAACGGTCCGGCGCCGGTCGCCGGGAGGCCCCGGAGGTCTCGGCCGAGCCCGTGGCGCGGGTCGTCGCCGTGGTGCTGCCCGTGGTCGTCATGCTCGCGCTCGGGCTCTGGAGGCTCGACCGCGGGGGCATGTGGCGCGACGAGGCGGCCACCTATCAGGTCGCGCGGCGCTCGGTTCCGCAGATCTGGCATCTGTTGCACCACGTCGACGCGGTGCACGGTCTGTACTACCTCTTCATGCATCTCGTCCTCGTCCCCGCCCCCAGCGAGGTCGCCCTGCGCCTGCCCTCGGTCGCCGGCGCCGCCGCGACCGCGGGTCTCGTCGCCGCCCTCGGGATCCGCCTGTGCAACCCCCGCGTCGGCCTCTGGGCGGGACTGCTGTACGCGGTCACCCCCCTGGCCGGGCACTTCGCCCAGGAGGGCCGCTCGTACGCCCTGGTCGCGGCCGGGGCGACGGCGGCGACCCTGCTCCTCGTGAGGGCCCTGCGCGGGGACAGGGGCTGGTGGGCGTACGGCGTGACCATGGCCGTCACCTGCCTGCTGCACGAGTTCGCCGTACTCCTCCTGCTCGCGCACGGCACGACCCTGGCGCTGGCGCGGATGCCGTGGCGGGTGTGGTGGCGATGGGGTGTCGCGGCGGGGGCCACGCTGCTCGTCCTGTCGCCGCTCGCGCTCGTCTCCCACCGGCAGTCGGCGCAGGTGGCATGGCTGGCGGTGCCGAACCGGAAGAGCGTGGACCATCTGATCCACGCCTTCCTCAGTCAGGCCCAACTGGTGTTCGTGCCCTACCTGTTCCTGATCGCACTCGCCCTGTGGCGCCCGTTCCCGCGACGCGGCGAGGTGACCCTCCTGGCGGTCGCCCTGCCGCTGCTGCTGGTCCCGCCGACGGTCCTGATCGCGGTCTCCCGCTTCCGCCCGCTGTACGACGAGCGGTATGTGCTGTACGCGCTGGCGGGGGCGCCGCTGCTGGCGGCGGCGGGGGCGGAGCGGCTGACCGGATGGGTGTCGCGGCTGCCGAGCGCCGCGGCTCCCCGCCTCGTCGCCCTCGCCGGTGTCCTCGCCATCTCCCTTGTCCTCGCCGTCCAGTTCCCCCTGCTCCGCAAGGACCGCGACCCCGCCCGCCGTCCCGACAACCTCGCCGCCGTCTCCGCCGCCGCCGGTCGTGAACTGCGGCCCGGCGATCCGGTGTTGTACCTGCCGTCGCTCACACGCCGCTCGGCGCTGGCCTATCCGGCGGGCTTCCGCGGGGTGCGCGATGTCGCCCTGAAGACGTCCGCCACAGTGTCCGGGACGCTGTACGGGACGGAAGTGGGCCCGCGCGAACTGCGCAGCCGGCTCGACCGGCTCGACCGGGTGTGGCTGATCTGCGAACCGTTCGTGTTCCGGCCGCACTGGCATCCGGACACCTCGGTCGCGACCGAGGACACCAAACGCGCCGTACTCGCCCGGGAATTCACCCTGCGCGAGCAGATCGTCCGCAGGGGCGTCACCCTTCGTCTGTACGTACGCCACCGCTAGGGCCTGTCCGGCGGATCGGACCCCAGGCCCTGTCGTCAAATTCCCGTCTGCCCCGCGACGCCATGCCCACCCTCCGGGCGGACGACGAGAATTTGACGACAGGGCCTAGGAGTGGCCTAGGGGTGGCCTAGGAGACGTCCGCGCCGGCCGCGTCCAGGGTCGCGGGGTCGAGCGCCGCCGCGTCCAGCGCCGCCGTGAGCCGGTCGAGCCGCGCCTGCAGCTCCCGGATCTCCTCGAGGTTCGCGCCCGTCGCCACGGCGATCCGGCGCGGCACGAGCAGCGCACGCTCGCGCAGGGCCGTGCCCTCGTCCGTGAGATGGACGTGCACGGAGCGCTCGTCCACCGCGCTGCGCTCCCGACGCACAAGACCGGCCGTCTCCAGCCGCTTGAGCAGCGGGGACAGCGTCCCGGAGTCGAGCCGCAGATGTTCGCCGACCTTCTTCACGGGCAGCTCGCCGTGCTCCCACAGCACCAGCATCACCAGGTACTGGGGGTAGGTGAGCCCGAGGTCCTTGAGGATCACCCGGTAGACGCCCCCGAAGGCGCGTGAGGCGGCGTTCAGGGAGAAGCAGATCTGCTGGTCGAGACGGAGGTAGTCCCCGTCGGACGGGGCCTGGGGGCTCGGGGTCGGCATGGCGGTCATGACTCCAGGATAGCTCTTGCCCGCCATTAAGTTGTGCACAATTGAATTGCGTGCTCTAATTGAGGCCGTGAGGCGGTCGGACCGGCCGCCCCGGCAAGACCTTGACTTGAGAGGGATGGTCTCCATGGACGCGCTCTACACCGCTGTCGCCACCGCCACCCACGGCCGCGAGGGCCGCGCCGTCAGCTCCGACGGCAAGCTCGACCTCCAGCTGGCCATCCCGGTGGAGATGGGTGGCAGTGGCCAGGGCACCAACCCCGAGCAGCTGTTCGCCGCCGGCTACGCCGCCTGTTTCGCCAGCGCCCTCGGCCTCGTCGGCCGCGCCGCGAAGGTCGACGTCAGCGAGGCCGCGGTGACCGGTGAAGTCGGCATCGGCAAGCAGGGCGAGGGCTTCGGCCTGGCCGTCACGCTCCGCGTCGAGCTCCCCGATTCCGTGGACGAGGCCACCGGCCGCAAGCTGGTCGAGCAGGCCCACCAGGTCTGCCCCTACTCCAACGCCACCCGCGGCAACATCCCGGTCGAGCTCGTCATCGAGTAGTTCGGGAGAGTTCCGTTGAGGTCGTGAAACGCGCCCCGCGCCCCGTGCCCCTCCAGGGGTGCGGGGAACTGCGCGTTCGGCCCCCACTGCCCGCAGTCTCCGAACACCCCTTGACGCACGCCCCCACCCGAGCCAGCACCTCGCCGGTCTGAGAACTCCAGGCCACCACCGTCGCCTCCTCCGGCACCCGACGTTCCCGGGTCAGCAACAGCCACCGCACGTGATACCGCCGCACCACCGCGGAGCGCCCGGCGCGCGTCGACGTGGGGTCGAGATAGCCTCGGACGGCCGTGAGCCGCCGTACCCGCTCCCGTTCGTCCAGTCCCGCGTCCGGCCACACGGGCGCGGCCAGGTTCGGGCCGTAGCCCGGGATCAGGCGGGCGGCGTAGTACCCGTCGGCGATCACCACCTCGCCGGGCTTGATGTGCCGCGCCGCCCAGTCGTACGAGGGCCAGCGCGGCGGCTGGTCGAATCTCACCGGATCGAGTGAACGCGGTACGACGGCACCGGCCTGCACCGTGAGGAAACCGACGCAGGCGCCGACGGCTGCCATCACGCCCAGCGCCCGCCGCCACACCGGCCACGGCCGCGCCGCCGCCAGTTCGATCGCGAGCGCGAACTGCGGTGCCACGAGCGCGAGTCCCAGGATCCTGCCGTAGGTGTAGTGCCCGCTGACCCAGCCGTACGCCACCGCCAGGCAGTCCAGCGCGAACATCAGCACCAGTGGGTCCCGCCAGGAGCGCCGCGCGCGCAGCCACAGTGCCGGTACTCCGATCAGTGCCAGCCAGAAGTGCCCGGGCACCCCCGCGTACAGCCGCCGGTGCATCGAGTCCATGCTGTGGTCCCCGGGCAGCGTGAGGACGTCGAAGTACGGCCAGAGGTGGGCGGTCAGCAGCGCCGCCGCCGCCGTGATCGCCCACCGGGCCGCCACGGCGGCCCGCCATCCCCGCTGCCACCCGGCCACGAACGCCACCGCTCCGAGCGCCGCCGCCGACGCGGTGATCGGATGGACGAGCAGGATCAGCCCGTAGAGGACGCCGAGCCCCTTGTACCCGGACAGGCTCCGCAGCCCGCTCGGGCCGACGTACCGGACCGGGCCGCCGATCCCTCCCGCGAGCGTGCCCGTGAGAGCCCAGGCCCAGAAGGTGAGTCCGATGGCGAACGTCGACGGATAGCCGAGGTTCCCCGTCATCGACATCAGCCCGAGGTAGCCGCTCGACCAGGCCCGCTCGGTACCCCACAGCAGCACCATCGCGAGCAGCGCGCACACCGGGGCCCAGGGGCGGCGGGGGGTCAGGACGCGGACGAAGCGGCCGATCCCCGTCAGCAGCACCAGCAGGTTCAGCGGCACCGAGAGCCGGACCACCTCCCAGCCCGCGAGGCCCGTCAGCCGGGCGAAGGCGCCCTGCGCCACGGTGTACGGCGAGTAGAAGGGGCTGCCCTCGCCCGGCAGGTCCGCCGTCGGATGGGCCGGATGCAGGAGATTCGCCCTGAGGCGCTCGACGACCGCCGCGTGCTGGCCGAAGTCGCAGCACATCGGCACCCGCCAGGAGGCGAGGCACAGCACCAGCCAGAACAGTCCGCCGAAGACCTGATAGGGCGTGGGGCGCCAGGGGGCGCCGTGCAGCGCGGTCGCGCCGCGGGCGGTCCGCCGGACGAGGAGGGCGCCCTCGGTCTGAGCTGTTCGGGTCATTTGTCGTATATGCCCACCGAAGTCAACGGCTGTGCCGAACTTCACCTCATCGAGCGACTCCGGCGTCCATCCCGGCGTCCATTCCGGCGTCCATTCCGGCGTCCCTGGCGGTGTTCAGCCCCGCGTCCGCCCGAAGAGGGCCCGGCACCGTGTCCAGACCCCGCACCCGCGGCCGTACGACCTGTTCCAGCAGCAGCGGAAGTCCCACCACCGGCAGCACCCACGCCAGCACGATCAGCCGGTCGCCGTAGATGTTGATGTCGGGGTGTGCGGCCTGGTTGAGGACGCCGGTGAGCGCGCCCGCGACCAGGAACACCCCGAAGGCCGGACGCTGCCGCAGCGCGCCCCAGGCCCCGGCCAGCAGAGCCGTCAGGAAGAACGGCTCCCAGAGCTCGCGGCGCAGCCACTCCACCCAGAAGTTGGCCTCCAGGTCCAGGAACTCCGGCCACGGGCGGCTGCGGTCGGGCCGGGAGAAATGGGCCGTGAGCAGGTCCTGGAGGGACTCCGACTCGGACGGGTAGCCCAGCACCTTCGCCGCGAGCAGGGTGACGGCCACCCCGCAGGCCGCCACCACCCCCACCTCCCGCAGCGGCCGCGCGAGCCTGCGCAGCGGTTGCCGGACCCCTCCGCGCCGGATGCCGAGTACCGCGCAGGCGCCCGCCAGGCACAGCCCGAGGAACAGGGCCTGCGAGTGCTTGACGGCGAAGAGCGCGGCCAGGGACCCGCCGACCAGCGCGGTCGCGGCCCGCGTCCGGCCCTCCAGAGCGAGTGCGCAGCCCCACAGCGCGGCCAGCGTCAGGGTCAGCAGCAGGCCCTCGGTCATGGGCCGCATGGCGGTCGTGCCGCACGGCAGGACGTAGAAGAGGGCCTGTCCGGTCAGCGCCGCGACGGCGGGGGCGCGCAGGGTGCGCAGCACCAGGAAGGCGAGTACGCCCCCGGTGACCGTGATGAGGACACTCGACGTCCACAGGCCCCACTTCACACCGAGGACGGTGATGAAGGGGACCAGGAAGACCGGGTAGCCGGGGCGCGCCTCGAAGATCCGCATGAAGCGCGGCGGCATGAACGGCACGGTGTGGCCCGCCGTCTGCCCGGCGCTCAGCCGCTTCGAAACCCACCCCCACTGGTCGCGCCGGCACTCCTCGACGACCTGCCCGGCCGGGCTCGGCTCGCGGAAGTGGACGACGTTGACGCTCTGGTCGCGGCGCGCGATGGACGCCCGGCCGGCGCAGGCGTAGTCGATGGTAGCCGCGGCCGCCTCGTGCTTGCTCGCGCCACGCAGACTCAGGGCGTACGAGAGGTAGTTCTTGGTGTCGGGGGTGTCGCGGCCGGTGACGTTCGCGAGCTGGAGCAGGGCGAACACGACGGCCAGGACGACCACCCAGAACCGGAGCGGGCGCGGCTTCACGAACGGGCCGAGGACGGTCATGAGGGCGCTCACGACGACGTGAGGACGTCGTGTCCCGCCTGCGCGGGCACTACCGCCACTGCCACCGACCCCGGGTGCTCGACGCGCTCGCCGAGCATCAGCGTCCGTACCACCCGCTCGGCGGCCCGCCCGTCGTCGAAGGCGCAGAACCGCGCCCGGAACCCGGCCCGCAGCCGTGCCGACTCCTCGTCCCGCCAGGACCCGGACGCGAACATCCACGCCAACTCCCGGTAGGAGCCGGCCACATGGCCCGGCGCGTCGGCCGTGATGTCGAAATACGCGCCCCGGCTCGCGGCGTACGCCCCCCAGTCGTCCGCGTGGATCACGATCGGCCGGTCCAGGTTGGCGTAGTCGAACATCAGGGCCGAGTAGTCCGTGACCAGCACGTCGGAGGCGAGCATCAGGTCCTCGACGTGCGGCTCGTCGGTCGCGTCGAGCACGACCCCGCGCCGGTGCAGCTCGGACAGGCCCATCCCGCGCGAGGGGCCGTCCGTGAGCGAGGGGTGCAGCCGTACGAGGAGGGTGTGGCCCTCGCCGAGGTCGTCGGCGAACCGGGCGAGGTCGATCCGGTCGACGAGCCCGCCGCGGACGTAGTCGCGGCGCGTCGGCGCGTACAGCACCACCCGGTGGCCGGCCGGGATGCCTAGGCGGGCGCGGACCGCCGCACCGTCCTCGGGCCGGGCCCGTACGAGGACGTCGTTGCGGGGGCTGCCGGTGCGCAGCGAGGTGAAGTGGCAGGGGTAGGCGCGGTCCCAGACCAGTTCGGAGTGGCGGTTGGCGACCAGGCTGTAGTCCCAGCGGTCGGCACGGCGCAGCATCTGCGGTACGTCGAAGCCGTGCCGGGCGCCGGGCTTGTCGCGCAGGTCGGCTCCCATGTACTTCAGCGGGGTGCCCTGGTGGGTGTGCACATGGACGCTGCCCGCGCGCTTGACCAGGGTGCCGGGCCAGTTGACGTTGTTGATCAGATAGGTGGCGCGGGCGGTGACCCTCCGGTAGCCGAGCGAGTCCGGCAGGACGTACTCGACGCCGGGCGGCAGCAGCGGCACCTGGTCCTCGCGCACCACCCACACGCCCCGGACGTGCGTGGCGAGTTCGCGCGCCGCGTGATAGATCGCGCCCGGGTCGCCGAGCACCCCGCGGTGCGAGAACGCCGAGTACACCGCGAGGTCCGGGTCCAGCGGCCGGTGCTCGTACGCCGCGGACCAGCCGCTCTTGACCTGGGTGGCCGCCGCCCTGCGCACCTGGAGCCCGCGCCGCCCGAGTTCCGCGCCGAGCCGGCCGGACTGGCGCCGGGCGAGGTAGGTCACGTAACCGCCCTGAAGGAGGCGCAGTTCGCGCGGCACCGGGCCGCCGCCCTGGTGCTTGCGGAAGAGGGCGGCCGTACGCCGGAAGAACTCGCCCTTGTCGGACGCGGGCAGCCGGTCCGGCTTGGCGAGGATGTCCAGACAGTGCTCGCCCATCTTGCGGTGCAGGAACGGGCGCCAGCTCGACAGCTGCGGGCGGGAGTCGACGAAGGCGAAGACCCGCTCGTACTGGTCGTGGATGTCGAAGTGCTTGCGGCTGGTGGTGGACAGGATGTTGCCCTGGCGGCGCTGCCGGTAGTTCAGGCAGATCCGGTCCAGGGTGGCGATCCGCTCCGCGCTCAGCAGGACCGGGAAGGTCCAGGGGGTGTCCTCGTAGTAGCCGGGCGGGAAGGTGAAGCCCTCCCGCTCGACGAACGCGCGGCGGTAGACCTTGTTCCACACGACCATCAACAGGTCAAGGATCTCAGGGTGTTCGGCGGCCGTGAAGCAGCCGTCGCCGCCCTCGGCCAGCACCTGCGCGAGGACGTTGCGGCGCGTACCGCCCCACCAGTAGGTGCGTGCGTAGTCGAAGACCAGCACATCGGGGTCGGCCGTCTCGTCGAGGCGGTCGGCCATGGCGCGCAGGGCGCCCGGCGTGAGGGTGTCGTCGCTGTCGAGGAAGAAGAGGAAGTCCCCCGTCGCGTACGGCATTGCGGCGTTGCGGGCGCGGCCGAGGCCCACGTTCTGCGGCAGGTGCAGCACCCGCAGACGCGGTTCGCGGGCCGCGTACTCGTCGAGGATCGCGCCGCAGCCGTCCGGCGAGCAGTCGTCGACCGCGATCACCTCGATGTCGGTGTACGACTGGTCCAGGACCGAGTCGAGGCACTCGCGCAGAAAGCCCTGCACCTTGAAGACGGGGACGATGACGCTGAAGCGGGGCACGTCAGCTCCTTACGAGGGTGGACGCGGCGGGGGCCGGAAGGCGCTCGGCGAGGGGGATCACCGGGGGGATCGCCTCGGGCGGCCGGCCCAGCAGCACCCTGCGGACGACCCGCTCGGCGGCCTGCCCGTCGTCGAACTGGCAGAAGCGCTCACGGAACGCGGCCCGCAGGGCCCGCGAGGAGTCGTCCGCGTAGGAGCGGTCACGGAAGGCCCCCGCGAGCTCCCCCGGGGTGCGCACCACCGGGCCCGGCGGTGCCTTCATCAGGTCGAAGTAGACGCCCCGCGTCTCCCGGTAGACCTCCCAGTCGTCCGCGTACACGACGATCGGGCGGTCGAGGTTGGCGTAGTCGAACATGATCGACGAGTAGTCCGTGATCAGCGCGTCGGCGGCCAGACAGACGTCCTCCGAGGACCGGTGCCGGGTCACGTCGATGATCCGGCCGCTGCTTCTGCCCCTGCCCTCGTCGTAGAAGTAGTGGGCGCGCAGGAGCACGACGAACTCGTCGCCGATCTCCTCGCAGAAGGCCTCCAGGTCGAGCCGGGACTCGAAGCCGGTGCTGTAGTCGCGGTGCGTGGGCGCGTAGAGGAGGGCGGTCCTGCCCTCGGGGACGCCCAGCCGGGCGCGGACGCGGGCCACGTCCTCGGCGGTCGACGTGTAGTAGACGTCGTTGCGCGGATAGCCGTACTCCAGGGTCTCGTACGTGCCAGGGAAGGCCCGCTCCCACATCTGGGTGGAGTGCCGGTTGGAGGAGAGGTTGTAGTCCCAGCGGTCCATCCGGGCCAGCAGCTTGGCGAAGCTGCCGGTCGCGGCGGCCACGATCGGATACGTCGACTGGTCGACGCCCATCGTCTTCAGCGGCGTGCCGTGCTGGGTCTGCAGGTGCACGCTGCCGGGCCGCTTGACGACACCGTCCGCGAAATTGGCGTTGTTGACCAGGTACTTGGCACGGGCCAGCACCTCCCAGGCGCGCGGGCTGCCGATCACCGCGTGGTCGACACCGTCCGGGACCTGGTCCACCGCGTCGGCCTCGACCAGGAACACCGAGCGCAGATGCGGGGCGAGTTCGAGGGCCTTGGCATGGATCGCGGCCGGGCTGCAGGCGTAACCGCGGCCCCAGTAGGCGCAGTACACGACGAGGTTCTCGTCGAGGGGGAGGCGCAGTTGCGCGGCGTACCGTGCGCGGGCGCTCAGCCGGCGGGGGCGCGGCAGCTTCCCCCAAGCTCTCGACTTCGCTCGACCAGGGGGGACCCCCATCCTCGCCCTCGTCATCCGCCGGCTGACGCCGCGCAGTGCGCGGAAGGCGCTGTACGCCCCGGCCGCCAGGAGCCGGTACTGCACCCCGATCCGGCCCGGCGGCGGCCGGAATCCGGCGGGCCGGTGGCGCCGGTAGAGCCGGCCCGCACGCCGGAAGAAGGCCCGGCGCCGGTGCAGAGGAAGCCGCTTCGGATGGGCGGCCGACTTCAGCACCGCCGCGAAGAGGTCACCGAACAGCGCCCGCGACCGCTCCACGGACAGCTCCTCCTCGGCCGCCCGGCTCAGCACCAGGTCGACCTGGTCGAGGAGCTGGAACTGGTGCTCGCCCGGCGTGTTCAGGCGGCTGCCCTGCCGCCGCAGCCGGTGCCGTACGACGACCTGGCGCAGCACCGCCACCCGCCCGGCGGCGACCGTCACCAGGCCGCCCCAGCCGAGATCCGTGAAGTGCCCCGGGGGGAAGGCGAGGCGCCGCTCCCGCAGGAACGCCCGGCGGTAGGCCGCGCTCCACGCCGGAAGGCCCGCCCCGGTCAGCCGCGGCGCCCGGTCCGGGGTGAACACCCCCTCCGGGGTCTTCGGGAGCGACGGTGTGCTGGTCTCGACGTCCCACCAGTGGATGCGTTCGTGCCCGAAGTAGAGGACGTCCACCTCCTCGGGCCCCTCCTGGAGCCTGTGGTCCAGGGCGGCCAGCGCGCCCGGCACCAGGACGTCGTCGCCGTCGAGGAAGAGCAGATACGTGCCGCCCGCCGCCCCGGTCCCGGTGTTGCGCGCCCCGCTCAGTCCGTCCGCGGGCGGTGAGTGGACCGGGGCGACCCGGGAGTCCCGCGCGGCGTACCCGGCGGCGACCTCGCCCGCCGGGGAGTCCGGCCCGTCGCAGACCGGGATCAGCTCGAAGTCGCCGAAGGACTGGTCGAGGACCGAGTCCAGTGCGAGGGACAGCCGCCCGGCGACTCCATGAGTGGGGACGATGATGCTGAAGCGGGGCATTCTGCTCTTTCTCTGCTTACTTCTCTGTTTACTTCTCTGGTTGCTTCCTGGGCTACTGCTGGGGTGCCGGTGGGTGTCGGCGCCCGGGCCGCCCGGCGGGGCGCCAGGTGACGGGTCTCGTCGGTGTGGGCCGGGAGGGGCTGGAGGGCATGCCTGCTCCGGTTCAGAGGGTCTCGGCGACGGTGACGGGGGTGGCGGGCACGGGCACGGTGGCCAGGGGAGTCCGGGTGCGGGCGGCGGCCGACGGGACCGGGTGGCGCTGCGCGGGCGGCAGCACCCGCGGCAGCCCGGCGCTCTCGCCCAGCACGACATGGCGTACGACCCGCTCGGCGGCGCGGCCGTCCTCGTACGGGCAGAACCGCTCGCGGAACGCGGTCCGCAGCTGGGTCGAACGGGAGCCGCGCCAGTGGCCGGTCGCGAAGATGTCGATCAGCTCGTCCTCGCTGCGCGCGACCGCTCCAGGCGGGAAGTCCCGCAGGTCGAAATAGGTGCCCCGGGAGGCCTGGTACGCCTCCCAGTCGTCCGCGTGGATCACGATCGGCCGGTCCAGGACCGCGTAGTCGAACATCAGGGAGGAGTAGTCGGTGACCAGCGCGTCCGAGGCCAGGCAGAGGTTCTCGATGCTCGGGTGGTCGGAGACGTCGATGAGCCGGGCCCCGGAGCGGGTGCTCAGCGCGGCGGCGTACGAGTGGTGGGCGCGGGTCAGGACGACGAACCGGGGGCCGAGCCGGCGCAGGACGCGCTCCAGGTCGAGGGTGAGGCGCTGGGTGCGGCGGTAGTCGCGGTAGGTCGGCGCGTACAGGACGGCGACCGTGCCCTCGGGAATGCCGAGGGACTGGCGCAGCCGGGTGACGTCCGTCGAGGTCGCCCGCTGGAACACGTCGTTGCGGGGGAGGCCGTACTCCAGCGTCGTGTACGCGGCGGGGAAGACGCGCTCCCAGATCAGGGTGGAGTGGCGGTTGCCCGACAGGCAGTAGTCCCACTTGTCGGCGCTGCGCAGCAGCTCGGCGAAGTCGGTGTCACGTGCGGCCGCCGGGCGGTCCTGGAGGTCGAGGCCCATGTACTTGAGTGGGGTGCCGTGCTGGGTCTGGATCATGATCTGGCCGGGGCGCTTGACCAGCCGGCGGTCGAAGTTGACGTTGTTGACGAGGTACTTGGAGCGGGCGAGCGCCGTCCAGTACGCCGTCGTACCGGGCCGCAGGCGGCGCGTCGAGGCCGGGATCGTGTGGTGGTGCTCGGGATGCGCGATCCACGCCGTACGGATGTGTGGGGCGAGCTCGCGGAACGCGGATTCCAGGGCGCCCGGGTTGCAGCCGTGGCCGCGCCCCCAGTAGCTGGAGAAGACGGCACGGTCGGCGCGCAGCGGCAGGCGGAGCTGGACGCGGTAGTGGAACTGGAGGGCGCCGCCGCGGACCTTGCGCAGCAGTCCCTTGACGCCGCGCAGGGCCTTCTTGTGGGTACTCGTGGCCAGGCCCAGCAGGCGGTACGTGCGGTGGTTGCCGAGCCGGACCAGGGCGTGCCGCAGACGGGTGCGAGGGCGGACGGGGGCGCCCGGGGCGCGGTAACGCCGGTAGTGGGTGCGGGCCTTGCGCAGGAACTCGGCGCGGGTGCCGCGCGGCAGCCGCCCTGCCTTGGTGAACACCGTGGAGAGGTGGTCGACCATGCGGCGGAACAGGACCGGACGCCAGCGTGCCAGCTCCGGGTGCGCGTCGAGATGCGCGAAGACACGGTCGTACTGCTCGAAGATGTCGAAGTGCCCCCGGCTGCTGGTGCCGAGGATGTTGCCCTGTCGGCGCTGGCGGTAGTGCACACAGACCCGGTCGAGGGTGGCGATCGTCTCGGCGGAGATCAACGCCGGGTAGGTCCAGGGGGTGTCCTCGTAGTAGCCGGGCGGGAAGGACAGGCCCTCGCGCTCGACGAACTCCCTTCGGTACGCCTTGTTCCACACCACCATCAGGACCCTGAGCAGCCCCGGCCGGTCGTCGAGCCGGAAGGGTGCGGGGCCTCGCTCGCTGAGCTGCTCCGCGAAGTGGTTGCGGACGATGTCCCCGTTCCAGTAGGTGCGCGCGTAGTCGTAGACCAGGACGTCCGGTTCGGCGGTCTCCTTCAGCCGGTCGGCGATCGCGCGCAGGGAGTCCGGGGTGAGGGTGTCGTCGCCGTCGAGGAAGACCAGATAGTCGCCGGTGGCGTGTTCGAGCCCCGCGTTGCGGGCGCGGCCGAGGCCCACGTTCCCCGGCAGGCGGACGGGGCGGACCCGGGAGTCGCGGGCGGCGAACTCGTCGATGATCGCGCCGCAGGCGTCGGGCGAGCAGTCGTCTACGGCGATCAGTTCGAGGTCCGGATAGGACTGCTCCAGCACGGATTCGAGGCATTCGTGCAGGTATGCCTGAACCTTGTACGCGGGGACGATGACACTGAACCTGGGCAAGGGACATCCATGGGTCGGCGCGGGCATACTGCCCGGCAACGGCCGAAGGAGTGACTTGGTTACGCCAGATGTGGCATACGGGGGATTCCGGGTGAACACCGAGGGGCGAGTCGGTGCCCGGCTCGCCCCCGATGTGCTTATTTGTCCGGCTACTTCACCGCGCCCGCCATCACCCCGGACACGAACTGACGTTGGAACGCGAAGAACACGGCCAGCGGGATGACCATCGAGATGAAGGCGCCGGGCGCCAGCACGTCGATGTTGTTGCCGAACTGGCGTACCTGCGTCTGGAGTGCGACCGTGATGGGCTGGCTGCCCGAGTTGGAGAACACCAGCGCGACCAGCATGTCGTTCCACACCCACAGGAACTGGAAGATGCCGAGCGAGGCGATCGCGGGACCGCCGAGCGGCATCACGACCCGCAGGAACAGGCGCAGTTCACCCGCGCCGTCGAGCCGGGCCGCCTCCAGCAGCTCCCGGGGGATCTCCGCGAAGAAGTTCCGCAGCAGGAACACCGCGAAGGGCAGACCGAAGCCCACGTGGAAGAGGATCACCCCGAAGATCGTGCCGAAGATGCCGATCTTGCCGAAGAGTTCGGCGATCGGGATCAGCGCCACCTGCACGGGGACGACCAGCAGACCGACCACCGCCAGGAACCACCAGTCGCGGCCCGGGAACTCCATCCAGGCGAAGGCATAGCCCGCGAGCGCGCCGATGACGACGACGAGGACGGTCGCCGGGACGGTGATCAGTACCGTGTTTCCCAGCGAACCGGTGATGTCGCCGTTCTCCAGGAGCTTCTGGTAGCTGTCCACGGTGAGCTGGGAGGGCTCGCTGAAGACCTTCCACCAGCCGGACGCGCTCATGTCCTCCGGTGTGCGCAGCGAGGACAGCAGCAGCCCGATCGTCGGCACCAGCCAGAACAGGCCGACGAGGAGGAGGAAGACCCGGACGATCCCGCCGCTGACACCGCTCGCGAGCCGGGAGCCGAGCGACTGTCTGGCCTTGACGCCGGTGAGGGGCGCGGTCTTCGTCAGACCGCCGACCTGGGTGGTCATCGCCGTACCTCCCGTCGCAGACGACGCACGTTGAACCACACCACCGGGATCACGAGCAGCAGCAGGAACACGGCGATCGCGCTCGCGATGCCCGGCTGGTCCTCGGAGAAGCCCTTCCGGTACAGCTCCAGGGCCAGCACGTTCGCGTCGTCCTGGGACGAGCCCGGCGGGATGATGAAGACCAGGTCGAAGACCTTCAGCACGTTGATCATCAGCGTGACCAGGACGACGGCGAGGACGGGCGCGAGCAGTGGCACGGTGACCCTTCGGAACACCTGCCACTCGTTGGCCCCGTCCACCCGCGCCGCTTCGAGGAGTTCACGCGGCACGCCGGCGAGCCCCGCCGCGATGAGCACCATGGCGAAGCCGGCCCACATCCAGACGTACGCTCCGATCACGGCCGGGGTGACGAGCGACGGGCCGAGCCAGTCGACGCCGTTGTACGGCTCACGGAAGTTGCTCGCCGGGAGCCGGAGTCGAGCCCCGTCGGCCTTGTCGGAGAGCGTGAAGGTGCCATCGCCCCGCACCTTCGCCGAATCGACGACCTTGCCGTCCTTCACCGCCTCGATCTTCATCCCCACATAGCCGAGTTCGCCCGGGTCGACCTGGCCGAGCCTGCCGACGCCCTTGCCCCGGGTGAAGTCCTGCCAGGCGGTGCCGGTGACCTTGCCGGGCTCGGACCGTGCCTGTACGGCCTTCTTCGCGCCGCTCGGCATCTTGTCCGGGGCGACCCCGACGAGCGGAAGGGTGACGGACTGCCCGGCGTGCACGGCCTGTTGGGTGAGGAACCCGCCCCTCTCCGGCCGGAGCGGCGACTGCCGTCCCGGGTGGGCGTTCGGGAACGCCGACGACTCGGCGAAGGTGTCGTGCACCCCCACCCAGACCGCGTTCGCGACCCCCTTGTTCGGGTCCTGGTCGTACACCAGCCGGAAGATGATCCCCGCGGCGAGCATCGAGATCGCCATCGGCATGAAGACGACCAGCTTGAACGCCGTGCCCCAGCGGACCCGTTCGGTGAGGACCGCGAAGACGAGACCGAGCGCGGTCGCGACGGTGGGCGCGAACACGACCCAGATGACGTTGTTCTTGAGGGCGGTACGGATGCCGTCGTCGGTGAACAGCGCCTTGTAGTTGTCGACCCCGGCGAAACCGTCGCCGGACTGGTTGAGGAAGCTGCGGATCAGCGAGTACCCGATCGGGTAGACCACGAGCGCGCCGAGCAGCACGAGACAGGGCAGCAGGAACAGCAGCGCCACGGTCCTGCGCGTGCCGGTCACGCTCTTGCGCGTACGGGCCGGAGGAACCGGTGCGGTTCCTCCGGCCGTTGCCGACGTCATCGCCGGATCAGCTTCCGCTGCCGTACGCCGCCGCCGCGTCCTTCTCCAGCGTCGCCTGGGTGCCGGCGACGTCGGTCGGGTTCTTCAGGAAGTCCTGGAGGTCCTTCCACTCACCCTTGCCGGGCGTGCCGCCGAAGGCCTGCGGGGCCTGGTCGGACATGTCGAAGCGGAAGTCGTCGCCCGACGCGATCAGGGACTTGGCGATCTTCTGCTGCACCGCGTTCGGGTACGCCGAGTTCGGCACGTTCTTGTTGGGGGAGAGGTAGCCGCCCAGCTTGGCCTGGATCGTCGCCGCGTCCGGGGAGGCCAGGAAGGTGGCCAGTGCCTGCGCCGCCTTGGAGTCCTTCAGGATGACGGCCGCGTCGCCGCCGGACACCACGGGCGCCGCGCTGCCCACGGCCGGGAACGGGAACACCTTCGCGTCCGTGCCCACCTTGGCCTTGGTCTCGCCGATGTTGACCTGTGCGAAGTCGCCCTCGAAGACCATGCCCGCCTTGGGCTGGTCGCCGCCGGTGAAGGTCTGGGTGACGGAGCCCGGGAACTCCGTCTGCAGGGCGCCGTTTGCGCCGCCCGCGACGTAGTTCTTCTTGCCCCAGATCCCGGCGAGGGTGGTGAGGGCCTGCTTGACGGACGGATCCGTCCACTTGATCTTGTGCTGGCTCAGCTGGTCGTACTTCTCCGGGCCCGCCTGGGAGAGATACACGTTCTCGAACCAGTCGGTGAGGGTCCAGCCGTCGGCGCCGCCGACGGAGAACGGGGTGACGCCGGAGTCGTAGACCGTCTGCGCGGTGGTCAGCAGCTCCTGCCAGGTCTTGGGCTCCTTCGCGCCCGCGTTCTCGAAGACCTTGGCGTTGTACCAGATCAGTGACTTGTTGGCGGCCTTGTAGTACACGCCGTACTGCTTGCCGCCCACCTTGCCGATGTCCTGCCAGCCCTGCGAGTAGTTCTTGGCGAGTTCGGCCACGGCCTCGGGGCCGAGGGGTTTGGCCCACTTCTTGTCGACGGCCTGTTTGATGGCGCCGGGCTGCGGGAGCAGCGCGACGTCCGGCGGCTGGCCGCCCGCGATCTTCGAACCGAGGAAGTTGATGATCGGGTCCTGGGCCGCCACGAAGGTCACCTTCGCGCCGGTGCGCTTCTCGAACTCCGCGAGGACCGTCTTGAAGTTCTTCTGCTCCTCGCCGGTCCAGACGGCGGCGACTTCGAGGCTCTCGCCGTTGAGTTTGGGGAGGGTGACGGTGTCGCCGCTCGCACTGGCACTGCTCGTACCGCCGTTCTCCTTCTTGTCCTTGCTGCCACCGCCACACGCGGTGAGGGCGAGCGCGACGACGACGGCGGCTGCGGCGGCCTGTGCGGCCCTGGGTGACCTGCGGTTCTGTGCGGCCCTGCGTGACCTGTGCGTCGAGTGATTGGGCGACCTGTGTGTACGAAGAGCTCTGTGCATCACTGCCCCGTTCTCGTTCCTCGTCGAACGTCCGGCGCTGTCCCGTGCGCTCTGGTCTACGCCCGGGGCATCGAGGGCGGCAAGAGCGCCTGCGCTGTCAAGTGGGTGATCGTGATTGGGTCGTGACGTGGGCGGCTGTGCGAACGCGGTGCGGACTCTGTGCGGCGCAGGCGCTCCGGCGATGGAAGTGGCGCAAGGAGGGGAACGCCGGGTGATGGCGGGTCAGCCGGGCGGCGTGGGGTGGACGGGCCGGTGTGGGCAGCGCCGTCGAGGGGGCTGCCGGCGGTGTGAGTGCCCGCGGTGAAGGCGCCGTCGGTGAGGACGGGCACGGTCGTACTCGCGTCCACCTCGACCGCGATCGCCACGTCGTCGGCGAAGCCGCTCCGGGCCAGTTCCAGGGCGGAGGAACAGGCGGCCACGGCGCCGGCCGCGTCGGGGGTCCCGGTGTAGGCGGTCCGTGCGGCGGCGGCCTCGGGCGACAGCGGTCCGGCGCCGCCCGTCGCCAGGAGTGCGGCGATGACCGCTCCGGCCCCCATCAGGTCCTCCAGCCCGGGCCGCAGGCTGCCGTCCGGCCAGCGCTCGCCCGCGGCGATCACGGCGAGGGGCCGTTCCAGGGTCCCGTAACCATGGAGCGCCAGCCATCGGCCGACGGCCGACACGTTGCGCAGACAGCCCGCGACCACGGTCGATCCGCCCGCCGCCGCGGCGATGGCGGATCCGTTCGGCGAGGGGAGGACGAGCCGGGGGGTGAACGGGGCCCGCCGGAGCGCGGCGGGGGACAGCGACCAGGGAGAGGCCGGGGTGACCGCCCGCCGCCCGACGGCCAGTTCCGCGGCGTTGTCCCGGGCGAAGACGGACGCCGTCTCGTCCCGCCAGGCATAGGGGTGGACCCGGGTCCCCGCCTCGACGGCGACGTTCACGGAGGTGGTGAACGACAACACGTCCACCACCACGAGACACCCGACCCCGCCCGCGACCCGCTCCGCCCCACCGGCCCCCCACTCGAACCGGACCCCGTACTCCCGCTGCAGATACCAGTCACTCACGTCACTCATGAGGGCCGAGTGTGGCGTACGGCCGTCGAAGACCTACAGCAACGACGGCATCTCCACCGCCGCCACCGACCTCGCCGCCCGCTCCAGCGCGCTGGCCAGCAGGGCCAGGTCCGTGGGGCCGTTGCCGAGTTCGCGGACGGGGCGGCGGGCCGGGGGGTCGCCCATGCGGTGCCATTCGAGGGGGACGACCGTGGGGCGGAGGGTGGCCGTGCGGGGGATGCGGCCCGTGACCCGGCCGGCCTGGAAGGGCGTGAGGCGACCGTCGGGAGTGGACAGGCGGCCCCGGCCGGGGGCGGGTTCGTCCGCGCCGGGGGACACCGGGTCGAGGGAGATACGGAGCGAGGCGGCGCGGCCCAGTTCGGTGGTCGCCGTGCGGCCGTCGTCCGCGGCGGCCGCCACCAGGTGCACACCGAGGCGGTCACCCTCGCGGGCGACGGCCTCCAGAGCCCGTACGACCGAACCGGCCGCCGGCCGTCCCGGGGAACCCAGCGCGGGGGAAAGCAGCGCGTCCAGGTCGTCGATGATGACGACGAGACGGGCCAACGGGGGGCCCGGATCCGTCCGTTCGCGGGCAGCCGCCGGGCGCAGCCGCAGGGTCGAACTGGGGGGCGCGTCGAGATCCGCGGCGCCGGAGGCGGAGGGAGAGGCCGGGCCGGGCTTCGCTCCCGGGGTGGGTTTGGGCGTGCGCTGGGCGACCATCCGGCCCGACACCTCGCCGCGCGTGTGCCACTCCGCGAAGCCGAGCCGGCCCAGGAGCTCGGCCCGCCGCTTCAGCTCGGCACTGAGCGACTGGGCGAACTCCCGCATCCTTACGGGGTCGTTGGCGGTGAGGTGAGTGGTGACATGGGGCAGGTCCGTACAGACCCGCAGCCCCTCCGCTCCTTGGCCCGCGCCGTGGCCCCCGGTGCTGTCCCGACCGTCCATCAGCACGATCCCGAGCCGGTCGGGGCGCTCCGCGGCGGCCAGGGACGCGGCGATCGCGCGGAGCAGCTCCGTACGACCGCTGCCGGGCGGGCCCTCGATCAGCAGGTGCGGGCCCTCGGTGGGCAGGTCCACGGCGACCGGGCCGCGCGGCCCGGCGCCGAGGACGGCCCGGCCGCGGCCGCCGAGCGCCTCCGTGTCGTCCGCCGCGTCCGCCCAACGGGCCATGAGCGACGCAGGGGTGGCCCGGGCCAGTCCCAACTCGTCCAGCAGACGGGCTGCTTGAGGGAGCGGCGCGGACACGCGCGCGTGGCGGTCGGCGTGCGCCCCGTCCGTACGGAGGGGGGCGAGGGCGCGCGCGAAACGCTCCGCCCAGGCCAGTGACACCGCGTCCACCGCGGCGACCGTGCCGTGCCCCACGGGCCCGTCGGATCCCACCCGCATCAGCCGCAACGCCGTCGCCACGTCCCCGCTGAGCAGCGCGACCGCTCCGCACTCCCGGAACGCCGGTGACGCCTCGCAGGCCGCCTCGTACGTCTCCGTCACCGGGGACGCGGGCGACGCGGACACGGTCTCGGCCAGACACACCACATGTATGCCTGCCCGCGCGCCCTCGTGTGTCAGCCGCAGCACCGCCTCCCGTACGTCGGCGCCTCCGGGGTCCCCGTCGACGACGAGCACGGTGAATGGCCCCTCGAAGTCCCGGTCCGCGCCCGTCGGGTCCTCGTCGCGGGCCCAGGACGGGCGCCGTGCGCCGCCCCGCGCGTCCGCGGGGACGCGATCGGCCTTGTCGTACGCACCCCGGGCGCCGCCCGTTTCCGTCAGCTGGTCCTCCAGGCGGCGCAGGAGCTCGTCCGTGCGGGCCGTCGCCTGCTCACGGTCGTAGGCGAGGAGGAGACGGCAGTCCTGGCCGTGGGTGGGTCGCAGATGCGGGAGCCAGCCGAGCCAGGACCACTCGGCGGTGCGCTCCTCCACCGTGCGGGAGCGGTCCGCGCTGATCAGGACGATGTCGAGAGCGTCGGGGGAGTGCAGCGCGGCGATCTGGGCGACCACCGAGCGGGCCAGCCCGGCCAGCCGCGCCCGCGGCCCCGCCAGGCCCAGTGAGCCGATCTCCCGCAGGCCCGCGGTCACCGGCACCGCCGGTACCAGCCCCGAACCGTCGGGCGCCGCCCGGTCCGCCGTGCCCAGCCGCACCGTCAGCGTCTCCGGGTGGCCCGGGCCGCGCTCCCACAGCCGCGGTCCCGGACCCAGCGCGGTGAGCAGCAGCGTCGCGGGATCGGGCCAGCTCTCCGTGGCCTGCGTGGGCAGGGAGGCCGCCAGGAACTCCGCCGCCCGGTCATTCCCGTTCGTGTCGTACGGAGCCCCCGGTCCGGTGCCCGGCAGCTCGCCCCGGCCGCCGGCCAGCCGACGCGCCCACGCGCCGAACCCGCCCCGCCTGCGCACACCGGGCGGTACGTCGGTGCCCCGCGTGGGGGTGCCTTTGCGGGTGCCCGGCTCGGGGCCGGCCGCGGCTCGGGGTGTGGCTCCGCCCATCGACGTGTCGGGGCCGGACGCCTGCGCGGGCCTGCTCTCGATCCGGGGCGCCCGGCCCTGCTCCGGCACGACCGGGCCGTGCTCCTGCGCTCCGGGGACGCCACCCGCGGCTCCCCACTCCGCCGATCCGAAGCCGTGATGTGTGTCACCGACGGGCGGCACGCCGGCACCGGAGGCGCCCCCCACGCGCGCGTGGGGCACGACAGGAGCGGAAGGACCGGCGGGGGCCGCGGGAGCGGCGGAGGACGACGCGGGGCCGGGGCCGGTGGGCGGCTTCGGGCGGGTGGTCGTACCGGTCGGGGTGGTGACCCTGACATGGCCCTCCCCGTCGGGCGTCGTGCCCACCGGATCCGCGCCACCGGGCGGAGCCAGCCGCAGGGCGGACTCGCCGACGCGCAGGAGCGCGCCCTGCCCGAAGCGGACCGGGCGGGTGCCGACCTGGGTGCCGTCCAGCGTCGTGCCGTTCGTGGAGCCCAGGTCGGCGACCGAGACGCGGCCCTCGGGAGTGACCGTGACCGCGCAGTGCAGGCGGGAGACGTCGGGGTCGTCCAGCGGGACGTCCGCGTCGGCGGAGCGGCCGATGTCGATCCGGCCGCCGTGCAGCAGATGGACGCCGCCCGCGTCGGGGCCCGCGACGACATGGAGCCGGGCCGCCACCCCGTCCACGTCGGGACCGGGTTCGGCGGGGGAGCCCAGGGACAGCACGGCGCCGTCCGTCAGGGGCGGCTCGCCCAGCGTGCAGCGCTGGCCGTCGAGGCGCTCGGCGCCCGCGTACAGCACGACGGGACCGCCGCCGAGCTCGCGACCGCGGTCGTGCTGGCCTGCGCCCTCACCGCCGACCGCCGAGGCCAGACCCGCCGCCACCGCTGCCAACGCCGTCCCGGCGGGAGCGGTGACCAGCACATCGCAGGCCGCGGCTCGCCCCCGCGGCTCCGAGGGCGAGCCCAGCGGGTCTACGACGGTCAGCCGGATCTGCATCGCCGCCAGCGGTCCCTTCCGCGCAGGCACCCGCGAGGAGGGCGAGGCTGTGCCGCGGTCCCCCCACCGCAGATTCCCCCACCGCACACGGGCACGTCGGCCAGTACTGAAGGCATCCTCGCACCTGTCACTGACAACACGCCCGCCACCCACCGGCAAGTGATCTTGATTGGTCGGCTCTGCCCGTAAAAGTGCCTGACCAGTGCCCGACCGGTGCCCGCTTGAGATCGGTCACGTCGCCCCCGCGGGCGCCGTTCGGCAACCAACAGCCGAATGCGAGCGTCTTTCCATCGAACATGTACGGGAACGCGTACGTAAGCGCTTATGCGAAGCACAGGCGCTTGTGGGAAGCAGTGGAAAGCACAGGAAGACGACAGTCCAGTGCCAGGTGTCTCGGCACTACAGTGGGGCGGAAACCGCCGCAGCACGTTGACGACGGCGGACGGACCAGGCAAGCAAGCAACAGGGAGCGCATGACGTGCGGCCGGTAGGGAGCAAGTACCTCCTTGAGGAGCCGCTTGGGCGCGGCGCCACAGGCACCGTCTGGCGAGCCCGCCAGAGGGAGACCGCGGGCGCCGAGGCGGCCGTCGCCGGCCAGCCCGGCGAGACCGTGGCGATCAAGGTCCTCAAGGAAGAGCTCGCCAACGACGCGGACATCGTGATGCGGTTCCTCCGGGAGCGCTCCGTCCTGCTGCGCCTGACCCACCCGAACATCGTGCGGGTACGGGACCTCGTCGTCGAGGGCGACCTGCTCGCCCTGGTCATGGACCTGGTCGACGGCCCCGACCTCCACCGCTACCTGCGCGAGAACGGCCCGTTCTCGCCGGTCGCCGCCGCCCTGCTCACCGCCCAGGTCGCCGACGCGCTCGCCGCCAGCCACGCCGACGGCGTCGTGCACCGCGACCTGAAGCCCGCGAACGTCCTGCTGAAGCAGGACGGCGGCCAGATGCACCCGATGCTCACCGACTTCGGCATCGCCCGGCTCGCCGACTCCCCGGGCCTCACCCGGACCCACGAGTTCGTCGGCACGCCCGCGTACGTCGCGCCGGAGTCCGCCGAGGGACGCCCGCAGACGTCCGCCGTCGACATCTACGGCGCGGGCATCCTGCTGTACGAGCTGGTCACCGGGCGTCCCCCGTTCGGCGGCGAGTCCGCCCTCGAAGTGCTGCACCAGCACCTGAGCGCCGAGCCGCGCCGCCCCTCCACGGTCCCGGACCCCCTGTGGACCGTCATAGAGCGCTGCCTGCGCAAGAACCCGGACGAGCGGCCCAGCGCCGAGAACCTCGCCCGCGGGCTGCGCACCGTCGCCCAGGGCATCGGTGTGCACGCCAACTCCGCACAGATCGCCGCCGCGGAAGGCGTGGGCGCGCTGCTCGCCCCCGACCCGGCGCCGGCCGCGGTGCCGGGCGTACCCGGTGCGGCCGACCCCACGCAGGTGCTGCCGCACGGCGCCCCGGGGGCGTACGACCCGAACGGCGCGACCAGCGTCCTGCCGCACACCGGCGTCCCCGGCATGCCCGGTGCCGCCGACCCCACCGCCGTACTGCCGCACCGCGGCGCGGCCGACCCGACCGCCGTCATGCCGCCGGTGCCCCAGCACCAGCCGGGCGGACAGCAGGGACAGCCCGGACAGCCGGGGCAGGGCGAGGACCCGCACCCCTGGCAGAACCAGCTGCGCGCGGCCCGGGACCGCAACGAGCAGACCCAGGTCCAGTACCTCGACCCCGACCAGGACCCGCTGCGCCGCCGTCCCCAGCGACAGGTCGCGCGGCCCCAGCAACAGCAGCGCCCGCCGCAGGGCCAGCAGCCGCCGCCCGGATACGGGTATCCGCAGCAGCAACAGCCGCAGCAGTACGCGCAGCAACAGCCGCAGCAGTACGCGCCCCAGCAGCAACAGCCGCAGCGCCAGCAGCGCCGCCAGCGGCAGCAGCAGCCGCAGGGGTACGCCCCCGCGGCCCAGCAGCAGCCTCAGCGGTACGCGCCTCCGCCGCAGCAGCCCGAGGCGCCGGCGCCCCGGCAGTCGCGCGAGCCGCGGCAGCGCAGCGCCAACCCGATGAAGATCCCGGGACTCGGCTGCCTCAAGGGCTGCCTGTTCACGATCGTCATCCTGTTCGTCGCCGGATGGCTGGTCTGGGAGTTCAGCCCGCTCCAGCATTGGATCGGGACGACCAAGGGGTACTGGGGTGTGCTGAAGGACGGGTTCAACACCGCCACCAAGTGGATCGGGGATCTCGGCGGTTCCGGTAATTAGCTCCCGCCGATTCCCTTTTGATTCCGGGTGAATCCCCCGCGGTTCCCCCGCGACTCTGGGGATTTGTCGACATCTGACGGGTGATTTCCGTCTCCGGAGTGAAGGTTGACTCTTCGGACGCGTACTTTTAGCGGCAACACGCGTCAGTAGGAGCAGTCTTGGCACGGAAGATCGGCAGCCGGTACACCGCCCACCAGATTCTGGGGCGGGGCAGCGCCGGCACGGTGTGGCTCGGCGAGGGACCTGAGGGGCCCGTCGCCATCAAGCTGCTGCGCGAGGACCTCGCGTCCGACCAGGAGCTGGTGGGCCGCTTCGTACAGGAGCGCACGGCTCTGCTCGGGCTCGATCACCCGCATGTCGTGGCGGTGCGGGACCTTGTCGTCGACGGCAATGACCTCGCGCTCGTCATGGACCTCGTGCGGGGCACGGATCTGCGCACCCGGCTCGACCGGGAACGGCGGCTGGCGCCCGAGGCCGCGGTCGCGATCGTGGCCGACGTCGCGGACGGGCTGGCGGCGGCGCACGCGGCCGGGGTCGTGCACCGGGACGTGAAGCCGGAGAACGTGCTGCTGGACATGCAGGGTCCGCTGGGTCCGGGGGGCTCGCACCCCGCGCTGCTCACGGACTTCGGTGTGGCCAAACTCATCGACTCGCCGCGGCGGACCCGGGCCACGAAGATCATCGGCACGCCGGACTATCTCGCCCCCGAGATCATCGAGGGGCTGCCGCCGCGGGCCGCCGTCGACATCTACGCCTTGGCGACGGTGCTGTACGAGCTCCTCGCCGGGTTCACGCCCTTCGGGGGCGGGCATCCCGGTGCGGTACTGCGGCGGCATGTGACGGAGACCGTCGTACCCCTCCCCGGTATCCCCGAGGAGCTGTGGCAGCTGCTCGTGCAGTGCCTGGCCAAGGCGCCGGCGTCGCGGTTGCGGGCGTCCGAGCTGGGGGCGCGGCTGCGGGAGCAGCTGCCCTTGCTGGCGGGGATGCCGCCGCTGGACGTCGACGAACCGGACGGGGAGTCGGCGGAGGACGCCCCCGAGGCGAGCGAGACGGCGGAGCCGACGGCGCCGGCCTCGCGGGCGCGGCGGGGGGCGGTGCCGTTGGTGCCGGGGGCTGCGCCGGACTCCAACCGGGACACGCATACGTCGATGCGGGTGCCGGGGCCGGACGAGCTGGCGGGTGGGGCGCGCGGGACGGCTCGGGTGCCGCGGGCGGCGGGGGCGCCTCGGCCGGGGTCGGCTCGGCACCGGGCGTCGGCGCGGCGACGTCGGATCACGTTGGGGGTGGCGGGGGTCGTTCTTGTCGCCGCGGTGGGGGTCGGTACGTGGCTGGCCACGTCGGGTGACGACGCGGGAGCGACGCCGCACGACACGAAGAACTCGGCCCCGGCGTCTCCCTAGCCCCCACTCCGACCCGGGGCTGCGCCCCAGACCCCGGGTTGTTCGTCTGCCTGCGGGTGGGTGGGGGCTGGTCGCGCGGTTCCCCGCGCCCCTGGGGGCTGGGGCTTCGCCCCGAGCCTCGGGCTGGTGGTTGTTTGGCTGCGGGTGGGTGGGGGTTGATCGCGCAGTTCCCCCCGCCCCTGGAGGGGCGGGGCTTCGCCCCGAGTCCCGGGGAGGGCTTGCGTCGCCCCCGTCGGACGAGGGGCAAGCCTCGCTTGCGGCAGCCGTTACGCTGGAGGCGTGGCAGTCGTCGATGTATCCGAAGAGCTCAAGTCCCTCTCCTCGACCATGGAGTCGATCGAGGCCGTCCTGGACCTCGACAAGCTGAGGGCAGATGTCGCCGTGCTCGAGGAGCAGGCGGCCGCGCCGTCCCTGTGGGACGACCCGGACGAGGCGCAGAAGATCACCAGCAAGCTGAGCCACCTCCAGGCGGAGGTCAGGAAGGCCGAGGCGCTGCGCGGGCGTATCGACGATCTGAGCGTGCTCTTCGAGATGGCCGAGGAGGAGGACGACCCGGACACCCGTGCCGAGGCCGAGTCCGAGCTCGTCGCCGTCAAGAAGGCGCTGGACGAGATGGAAGTCCGGACGCTGCTCTCCGGGGAGTACGACTCCCGTGAGGCCGTCGTCACCATCCGTGCCGAGGCCGGCGGCGTCGACGCCTCCGACTTCGCCGAGAAGCTCCAGCGCATGTACCTGCGCTGGGCCGAGCGCCACGGATACAAGACCGAGCTCTACGAGACCTCGTACGCGGAAGAGGCGGGCATCAAGTCCACCACCTTCGCCGTCCACGTCCCGTACGCGTACGGAACGCTGTCCGTGGAGCAGGGCACCCACCGCCTCGTGCGCATCTCGCCGTTCGACAACCAGGGACGCCGTCAGACGTCCTTCGCGGGTGTCGAGATCCTGCCCGTCGTCGAGCAGACCGATCACATCGAGATCGACGAGTCCGAGCTGCGCGTCGACGTGTACCGGTCGTCCGGCCCGGGCGGCCAGGGCGTCAACACCACCGACTCCGCGGTGCGCCTCACCCACCTCCCCACCGGCATCGTCGTCTCCTGCCAGAACGAGCGGTCGCAGATCCAGAACAAGGCGAGCGCCATGAACGTGCTCCAGGCCAAGCTGCTCGAGCGGCGCCGCCAGGAGGAGCAGGCCAAGATGAACGCCCTCAAGGGCGACGGCGGCAACTCCTGGGGAAACCAGATGCGTTCGTACGTCCTGCACCCCTACCAGATGGTCAAGGATCTGCGGACCGAGTTCGAAGTCGGTAACCCCGAGGCCGTTTTCGGCGGGGAGATCGACGGATTCATCGAGGCCGGAATTCGCTGGCGCAAGCAGCAGGAGAAGTAGTTCGAGGTATCAACATCACCTCGATGCCTCTTTGTCGACAAGGCAACTGCCGCCCATCGGGCGGCAGTTGCCTTTTGTGTGGGGGAATTCTGGGTTTTACGTCACAGTCACATGTCCGCACGGCGGGCAAATGTCGTTGATCCGGACATCGCGTACGCAACGACCTTGACGTTGCTGTGAAAACTGGGAATGGTGGCGCGTGGCATGCGTATCTCTGGGGCGCATGTGAACCGGGGGGCTGAGAGCCACCTGTGACGCCGTGGCCCCGGGCGCTGCTCCATTGACGATCAGCTACTGGGGGTAGCAAACAAATGACCAAGAAGACGCGGATCCGCGTGGCACGCATAGCAGCCGGTGTGGTGATCGCCGCCGGTGCTTCGCTGACTGCCGCGGGTGCCGCCTCGGCTCTCGACATCAACGTGGGTGTCACGGTCGACGGAGACCCGAGCCCCACCCCGACCGACACGGGCATCCCGACCGGCCCGGCCACCCCGACCACCCCGACGACGGAGCCGGGCACCACGCCCCCGGCGACGCCCACCATCCCGAGCACGCCGACCGGCCCGGCCACGCCCACCACCACGCCGCCGACGGACGAGCCCACCGACCCCACCGGGAACCCCACCGAGCCCACCGACCCGACGGACAGCCCGACGGACGGTTCCGGCACCGGCACCGGTGGCAATGACAGCAACCCCGACGGCGGCTCCAAGCCCGTCGAGCAGGGCAAGGGTTCCTCCGGCCTGACCGACACCGGCGCGAACACCTCGTCCGAGACCTCCGCCCAGGGCAAGAAGGGGCAGCTGGCCGAGACGGGTGCCGCCGAGACCACGTTCCTGCTGGTCGGCGCCGCCACGATGATCGCGGGCGGTATCGGCTTCCGTCTGCTGCCGCGCCTCGCGAACGGCCGCGGCGCCGCTGCCTGACGCAGCTGATCGCAGCACAAGAGGGGCCCGGAGCAGCTTGCTCCGGGCCCCTCTCGCGTCAGGCACATCAAGGATGCTTCAAAAGGTGACCACCTCGGACAGTGACCTCCTCAGACGGTGACCGCCATGGCGACCGCGTCAGATGGTGGCCGTCATGGCGACCGCCTCAGATGGTGACTGTGGTCACACCGCCGCTCTCACGAGACTCATACCGTCTGGTGCGCCAGCAGTGCCACCGCCGCGATCAGCACGGCGAGCAGCGCGATCAGCGCCATCGGGTTCAGCCCCGCGAAGGGGCTCTCCTGCTGCAACCGCTCCCGGTTCGCGCGGCAGACCGGGCAGCGGCCCTCGCTGACGGGCGCCGCGCAGTTCGCGCACACCAATCGGTCGTACGTCATGCGCTTGCCCTCCTTGCGCCGTCCTCCGCCGTTTACATAACGCTGCGGGGAACGCAACCGTTCCCCTTCCACTGTGCCAGGTTCCGCGGGAAACGGCGCGGCTCGCCTTATCCTGCCCTGTGCTCCGCGGGTTAGGCGGGGAAACGGGCGCTTCCGGAGGCGGCCGCCGTCGGGATCACGGTCGCCGACCGGTGGGGGCCGGGCGCGCAGCTCCCCGCGCCCCTACGGGGTGCCCGTACAAAGGCCCGTACAAAAGGGCTGCGCAAAAGACCTGCACAAAAACGCACAAGCACCGCACAACCCCCGCGCAACCCTGACCGGCGACTGCGCTCGTGCACCCGGTTCGCGTATGGTCACGCTCACCTACCCCCGGCGACCCGTGGTGCATCCGTGATCCGATTCGACAGTGTCTCCAAGGTCTACCCCAAGCAGACCCGCCCCGCCCTCAGGGATGTCACCCTGGAGGTCGAGCGTGGTGAGTTCGTGTTCCTCGTGGGATCCTCCGGCTCCGGAAAGTCCACCTTCCTGCGGCTGATCCTCCGCGAGGAGCGGACCAGCCAAGGCCAGGTGCACGTTCTGGGCAAGGATCTCGCGCGCCTCTCCAACTGGAAGGTGCCGCAGATGCGCCGCCAGCTGGGAACCGTGTTCCAGGACTTCCGCCTGCTGCCGAACAAGACGGTCTCCGAGAACGTCGCCTTCGCGCAGGAGGTCATCGGCAAGTCCCGCGGCGAGATCCGCAAGTCCGTACCCCAGGTGCTCGACCTCGTCGGGCTCGGCGGCAAGGAGGACCGGATGCCCGGGGAGCTGTCCGGTGGTGAGCAGCAGCGTGTGGCCATCGCGAGAGCCTTCGTGAACCGGCCCAAGCTCCTCATCGCGGACGAGCCGACCGGCAACCTCGACCCGCAGACCTCCGTCGGCATCATGAAGCTGCTCGACCGCATCAACCGGACGGGCACCACCGTGCTGATGGCGACGCACGACCAGAACATCGTGGACCAGATGCGCAAGCGCGTCATCGAGCTGGAGCAGGGCCGCCTCGTCCGCGACCAGGCGCGCGGCGTCTACGGCTACCAGCACTGACGACGGTCCACGGAAAGGCTTAGCAGACGCCATGCGCGCCCAGTTCGTTCTGTCGGAGATCGGTGTCGGTCTCCGTCGCAATCTGACGATGACCTTCGCGGTCGTCGTCTCGGTCGCCCTCTCCCTCGCCCTGTTCGGCGGTTCGCTGCTGATGAGCGACCAGGTGAGCACCATGAAGGGCTACTGGTACGACAAGGTCAACGTCTCGATCTTCCTCTGCAACAAGAGTGACGCGGAGTCCGACCCCCACTGCGCCAAGGGGGCCGTGACCACCGAGCAGAAGGACCAGATCCTCAGCGACCTCAAGAAGATGACCGTCGTCGAGAAGATCTCGTACGAGTCGGCGGACCAGGCGTACAAGCATTACAAGGAGCAGTTCGGCGACTCCCCGCTGGCCAGCTCCCTCACGCCGGACCAGATGCAGGAGTCGTACCGCATCAAGCTGAAGGACCCGCAGAAGTACCAGGTCATCGCGACCGCCTTCGACGGCCGTGACGGCGTGCAGTCCGTGCAGGACCAGAAGGGCATCCTGGACAACCTCTTCGGGCTGCTCAACGGCATGAACTGGGCCGCGCGCGCGGTCATGGCGATGATGCTCGTCGTCGCCCTGATGCTGATCGTCAACACGGTGCGCGTCTCGGCGTTCAGCCGGCGCAGGGAAACCGGCATCATGCGGCTCGTGGGCGCCTCCGGGTTCTACATCCAGGCGCCGTTCATCATGGAGGCCGCGGTCGCCGGACTGATCGGCGGAGGTGTCGCCTGCGGATTCCTCTTGGTCGCGCGGTACTTCATCATCGATCACGGCCTCGCGCTGTCCCAGAAGCTGAATCTGATCAACTTCATCGGCTGGGACGCCGTGCTCACCAAGCTGCCGCTCATCCTCGCGACGAGTCTGCTGATGCCCGCGCTTGCGGCGTTCTTCGCGTTGCGCAAGTACCTGAAGGTGTGACGCATGCCAAGGGGGCCGTACTGCCAACCGGCGGTACGGCCCTTTGCGTTGTCCTAGACTCACCGCCATGTCAGGCCGAGACCTGTTCTGCCAGCCCCGCCGCGCAGGCCGCGGGGCCGCCCTGACATTGCTTTTCGCGAGTGTCCTCGTCGCGGGGGCCGCGACCGGGTCCTTCGGTGATCCCGACCGGAAAACCCCGCCTCCTTCGGCGCGTTCGACCTCGGCGGCCCACCGCGAGACGGTCGCCGACGCCGCCGCCGAGGCGATGGCCGACGGCAAGTCCCCCATGGAGGCCGCGGAGCGGGCCGTCAGCCGCAGCGGGGACCGCTGGGGCGCCGTCTACTCCCAGGGCGAGTACGAGGAGTTCGAGGAGGCCCTCGACGGCCAGTACACGGGCGTGGGGCTGTGGGCCCGGCGTGAGAGTGACGGCCGTATCGAGGTGACCCGGGTGCAGAGCGGCTCGCCCGCTGCCGCCGCCGGGATCCGCACGGGCGACCGGCTGCGCAGCGTCGACGGAGAGAAGGTGGACGGCCGGCCGGTCACCGAGGTCGTCTCGTTACTGCGCGGGGACGCGGACGACGCCGCCGCCGGTACGAAGGTCTCCCTCGGCCTGGAGCGCGGCACACGCGCGTGGAGCGAGACGCTGCGCCGGGCGAAGCTGTCCACGGACTCCCTGACCGTCCACAAGCTTCCCGGCGGCATCACCGTGATCAAGGTCGCCGCCTTCACCAAGGGCGTCGGTGACGCCGTACGAAGCGCCGTCGAGCAGACCCCGGAGCGCGCCGGGATCGTCCTCGACCTGCGTGGCAACTCCGGCGGACTGGTCACCGAAGCCGTCACCGCCGCCTCCGCCTTCCTCGACGGCGGCCTCGTCGCCACCTACGACGTCAACGGCGCGCAGCGCTCCCTGCACGCCGACCCCGGCGGCGACACCACCAGACCCCTGGTCGCGCTCGTCGACGGCGGCACGATGAGCGCGGCCGAACTGCTCACCGGGGCCCTCCAGGATCGCGGCCGTGCGGTCGTCGTGGGCTCCAGGACCTTCGGCAAGGGCTCGATCCAGATGCCGAGCCGGCTGCCCGACGGTTCCGTCGCCGAGCTGACCGTCGGCCACTACCGCACTCCCGCCGGGCACGCCGTCGACGGGCGGGGCATCACCCCCGACCTGGAGGTGGACGAGGAGGCCCTGGAGCGGGCGGAGACCGTACTGAGCGGCCTCGGCGACCCTTCGTAGTCGCCGGCTCGGCGCTCTTGTAATCGGCTTTCCCCCGGACCCCCCTGTAGTGCGAAAATGGCAGCACTATGAGTAAGGGAATGTACGTACCGAAGGAGTCCCAGCCCAAGCAGGGCGGAGGGGCCGCGAAGGCCAAGGACGGCAAGCGCAAGATCGTCGCGCAGAACAAGAAGGCACGGCACGACTACGCGATCATCGACACCTACGAGGCCGGGCTCGTGCTCACCGGCACCGAGGTGAAGTCGCTGCGTCAGGGACGCGCCTCGCTGACCGACGGCTTCGTCCAGATCGACGGGAACGAGGCGTGGCTGCACAACGCCCACATTCCCGAGTACAGCCAGGGCACCTGGACCAACCACACGGTGCGCCGCAAGCGCAAGCTGCTCCTGCACCGCGAGGAGATCGACAAGCTGGCGTCGAAGTCGGAGGAGACGGGTCACACGATCGTGCCCCTCGCCCTGTACTTCAAGGACGGCCGGGCCAAGGCCGAGATCGCGCTCGCCCGCGGCAAGAAGGAGTACGACAAGCGGCAGACCCTGCGCGAGAAGCAGGACCGCCGGGAGTCGGACCGCGCGATCGCGGCGGCGAAGCGGAAGCAGCGGGGCGAGTAGCCACGGGGAATACGGTGGCATCGACGTGCGTTGGTCACGTACGATGGGATCTGCACCTCACAGCGGGTGCGCAACCCTCCTCGGAGGGGCTTGAAAAAACAACATGGGGATGATCGGTTTCGACAGCGGCTGTCGAAGCAGGGGAAGCGTGTCGAGGAAGCGACAATGATCTCGTTAACCATATGTCGCAACCAATAATCGCCAATTCCAAGAGCGATTCCCAGTCCTTCGCCCTCGCTGCCTAATAAGCAGTGAGTGAAGGACCCTTAATGGGTGTCAGCCCGGGGGTGTTCCCGACCCGGACCCTGGCATAATCTAGGGAACTAAACCATCGAGCCCGGTCACGGGGTTCGATGGGAAATCAAACAGTGGCTGGGCCCGTCGGCGACTTGTTCGCGTGATCACCGGGGCCGAGAAAATCGCAGCGAACTGCACACGGAGAAGCCCTGATTCTGCACCGGTGGACGCGGGTTCGATTCCCGCCATCTCCACGATCAGGAGGTCCTCCCGGACCTCCATCCCATGTGGGCAAAGGCCCCGTCGCTTTCGAGCGGTGGGGCCTTTGTCATGCCCGGCGACCGACACGCCGACCCCGCCGGGCCCTGGTTCGGCGCCACCACCACGCCCGCTCACCGGAGCCGACACGGAGGACGGCTGGCGTGCCGGGACGCCGTCATCGCCGAGATCGAGCGGGCGGAGTTCCTGGCCGCCGAGGTGCGCGAGGCACTCGTCGCCTGTACTCGCCACTGCACTCCGGACCTGGCGTTCCGGGTACTGCTCAGCACCATGGTCAACGACGCCTCTGACCGGTCATTGTCTCCGGAGCAGTACGCGAGGATGGAGACCATCGGATCGGCTCTCCTCTACGGCGAGTTCGTGGTGGACTCCGTCGAGTTCCTGGTCGAACAGGAGTCGCCGCCGGTGCCGGCGCGAGTCGTCGGCCGACGACTGAACGGAGTGCATCGTCACATGGTTGGCCGTCCATCGTGATCGACAACGAACCCCAGCACCTGCTCGTCCGCGCCGAGGGCGAGCCGTCTCCGTTGTACGAGCCGGAGGATCCCGAGGACCACGAGGACCTCGGCGCCTTCACCCGTAACACCCCGCTGGACGATGACGGGCTGGTCCTCCCGGCGGACTTGGCGGATGCGCTGCGTTCCTGGTCGTCGTCCCGCCCGGCGGACGGGTTCCCGTCCCGTCGGCACAGGCGGAAGCACGTCGAACGGGGCCTGGAGGTCGCCCAGGCGGTGGCGAGACACCTGGGCTCCGCATGGGTGGTGCGGTACTGGGACGAGAGGCAGGTCAGGGCGAAGTTCGTGTGCTGGGGATGCGGACGCCTGGACTGGTCCCTCGACGAGCACGGCGCGCCCCCGCACCCGCTCCACATCGTGGTCGAAGGCGAATTCAAGTGGTATCCGCTTCGCGCGGAGGGATTCGGAGACTTCGCACCGGACGGTCCCGTGGGCAGTCTTCATCTGTCCGAGGAACTGGTGGCCGATCTGTACGCGTGGGCCAAGAGCATCGACACCACGGTGAACCTGGACCTGCGGGACCGGGAGGACGGTAAGTACGACGACGAGTGGGAGCGGCTGTTCCGCGAAGGGACGGAGCTGGCGAGACGCGTCGCGCGTGAGCTCGGCCCTGCCCGGAGGGTGACCTACAAAGGCCTGGCGAACGGTGGTCCGGCCGCCATGACGTCGGTCACCTGGCAAGGGGACCGGGAGATGTGAAAGTCCGCTGAACGCGACCGGTGAAGTGCGGTTCGTGTATGCCGTGAGAGGCCTGAAAGGGTGGAGGGGACGACTGTGACGGGACGGCAGGAGCCGTACTACGTGGACTACGACGCGGACTTCGGGCTCAGTGGGCTGACCGAGGCGTTCACCCTCTCACCCGCTCCGGAGAACACCGGCGCGGCACTGGGGCTGGTCATGGCGAAGCTCGACGCGTACGACCATGAGTGTCCCGTGGGCAGCGTCGACCATCTCAGCGCGGATGAGCGGAGCATCCTCGGCTATGACATCAGCCACGACGAGTGGGGGTACGCCGACGAGCTGCGCGAGGACGTGCGCAGGCTCGTCGAGTCCCCGCTGGCGGACGAGGCGATCCGGGCCGTGTGGCGAGCGGCCGCCGGGGGCGTGTGGGATCCCACGGCGCACGGCATGAGCGCCCGTGACTGGCTGCGGCGCATCGACGAGACCTGCGCTGCCCGCCCGCCCCGGAAGATCCCCGGGCGGCGCCCAGCACCTTCCTCGTGGTGGGGCGCCTGGCGGCCGGCGGCCGACGAGGTGCGTGACGACGTCGTCGCGGAGATACGGTCCTGTCGCGAGCAGTCGGCAGGTCCCCTCCCTTCCCCCGGCCCCCTCCCTTCCCCCGACACCCTGTCGGCCCTCGAAGAGGTGGCCGCCCGCGTGCATCCCGATCTCGGCTTCCGGCTCTTCCTCCGCGCGCTGAAGGTGCACTCCGTGCGGATCGAAAAGGCGCGCTACGACCGGTTCCAAGTGCTCGGCCAGAGGTTCGGCCACCCCGCCGCGCTCATCGACTTCGGTCTCGACGTCGCATGGCCGCCCATCGACACCGCCCGCCGCGATGCCACCTGGGACTTCGGGTTCTCCCACCTCGCCGGGCAGGCACATCAGGACTGGTGTGCAAACCGGGAGGAGCTCCGGAAGGCAGCCGAGGGCGACGGCATCGGGCAGACCCCGGGTTCCGCGGCGGCCGTCCTCCTGGAGGACGCGCTCCGTCTGCTGCGGTCCGCACTGCCCGACGCCGCGGTCACCGCCCTGTGGGCCGGCGCCTCGGACAGGCCAGGGAGTACCGACGGCCGGGACTGGCTTCGGCTGATCGCGGACGTGTGCCGGGAGCGGCTGAGGGAGGCCGCCCCCGCGTACACACTCGTTGTGGCGCCCGCCCGCACCGAACTCGCCGACACGGTGCTGCGGGAAGTCCGGGAGACAGCGCCCGCGGTGGTGGACAAGGTCATCAGCCCCCACTGGCATCCTGTTCCCGCCACGGACGTCATGGACGCGCTGGAACACGTGGTCACCCGGATCGATCCCGATCTCGGGTTCCGGTTGTTCCTCCGCGTCCTGAACGCGCTGTCCGTGCGACTCACGCAGGAGCGGTACGACCGGTACGAGGCGATCGGCGAGCGCTTCGGGTACGGCGAGTATCACGTCTCCGACGTGGATCACCTGATCGAGGCCGGCTGACCCGCCTCAGCGCAGGGTGAACGTGGACAGCCGCACACCCCCGCTCAGCACCAGGTACACGCCCGTACGGCCCTTCGTCGCGCCGGTGAGGGCGGTGGTCACCGTCGTGTAGTCGTACGGGGATGCCGTGCCGTCCGTACGAGCGGTGCCGACGAGCGGGCCGGTCGGCGAGCCCAGCCGGACCTCGACCGTGCCGGACGAACCGGCGACGCGTGCGCTGAACTCGGACGCACCAGAACCAAGTTGGGCGTCCGCGAACCTCAGCCAGGCCCCGTCGGCCGTCGCGCCCACCGCCGTCCCGCGCGCCTTCGACTCGTCGACCAGGCGGACGGAACCGGGCGAGTAGTCGTCGAAGTTCTCGGCGCGCGTCACCTTCGTGAGGTCCCGGGGTGGGATCGTCTCGCCCCGCACCGTCCATGACGTCCGGGAGCGGATGTCCGAGGACGAGGCGCCGACCAGGACGTCGTACGTGCCGCTCTCCACCACCCACTTCGAGCGGGTGACGTCCCAGTGCGCGAGGTCCTTCGCATGGACCTTCAGCCGGACGGTCTTCGTCTCGCCCGGCTTCAGGGACACCCTCGCGTACGCCTTCAGCTGCTTCAGGGGCTGCTTGTCCCTCGATGTCCGCTGGTGGGTGTAGAGCTGTACGACCTCGTCGCCCGCCCGCTTGCCCGTGTTCGTGACCGCCACCTCGTAGCCGCCGGAGACGTGCTTCAGCGTGCCGTAGCGGAACGTCGTGTACGACAGGCCGTAGCCGAACGGGTAGAGCGGCTGCCCCTGGAAGTACTGGTAGGTGCGGTCGGACTTGATGATGTCGTAGTCGAGGATCGAGGGGAGGTCCGACGTCGACCGGTACCAGGTCTGGGTGAGGCGGCCCGCCGGGTTCGTGGCGCCGTAGAGGACGTCGGCGAGCGCGTTGCCCGTCTCCTGGCCCGCGTGGGTGGTCCACAGGAGGGCCGGGACCTCCTTCTGGAGGGCGCCGAGGGTGGTCGGGTAGCTGTTCTCCACGATCACGACCGTCTTCGGGTTGGCCGCGCGCACCGCCCTGACCAGGGACTCCTGTGACGGGGCCAGGCCCATGTCCGTACGGTCGTGGTTCTCCCGGCCGTTGATCGACGGCATCGAGCCGACCACGACGACCGCCGTGTCCTTGCCCTTCACCGCGGCAACCGCCTCGTCCACACCGCTGCGGACGACGTCCTTGGAGTAGTGGGCGGCCCCCGACTTCTCGACCAGGCCCAGGGTGCCGTCGGGACCCGTCGGGCCGAGGTAGACCGGGTTCGACCACCAGGACTCGGTGGTCTCGTATCCGGCGTACCGGAGCAGGTATGTGCCGTCGTCCTGCTGCTCCAGCTCGAACTGCTGCTGGACGTACCAACCGTTGGGCTGGACCTGGTCGTTGACGAAGTTCGACCAGTTGTAGCCGACGTACTTGCCGTTGGCGGCCGAGCGCAGGGTCACGATGCCGGAGCCCCAGTCGAACGCGTCGAACTGGGCCGCCACCCCTGTCTCGGTGCTCTCCTTCAGGGCTCCACCGGCCTGAGACGCCCCCGCCGTCACGTACTTCCCCGTCGCCGTGTCCTTCAGCGCGATGCGGTCGACGCCCTCGCTGCTCCCCACCGGGGTACCCAGCTTCGTGGCGATGCCGTCGGCGGGCGTGACCGCGTACGGCAGTGTGCCCGAGTACCAGTCCGTATAGAGGGTGTCGGCGAGCGGTCCGACCACGGCCACGTTCTTCGCCGAGGTCTTCAGGGGCAGTACGCCGTTGTTCTTGAGCAGGACCGCGCTCTCCGCCGCCGCCTTGCGGGCCAGCTCCTGGTGGGCCGGGCTGTTGATCACGGACTGGTCGATCGAGCCGTACGTGCCGCCGTTCGGGTCGAACTCGCCGAGCCGGACGCGGACGGCGAGGATGTGGGAGACGGCCGTGTCGACGTCCGACTCCTGCAACAGGCCCGCGGTCAAGGCCGACTTGACGGCCGTGGTCGTCGGGGTCGAGTCGCCGTTGTTGTCCGTGAAGCTGTCGATGCCCGCCTTGAGCGCCGCCGCGTCGCCCTCGGCGAGGGTGCCGTAGTAGTTCTGGGTGCCGGGGAGCAGGTTGCCCGGGGCGAAGGCGTCGGTGACGTTCAGGAGATCTCGGGAGGTCCACGTCCGCACGATGTCGTCCAGGTCCGGGTTCACCGTGTCGGGGCGGCCGTTGACCAGGTTGTACGACGCCATCACGCCCGTCGTCGCGTCCGCCTCGACGGCCGGTCTGAAGGCCGCCTCGTCATACTCGTGCTGGACGCGTGGGCGCAGGTCGGAGGACGTGGTCGCGCGGTTCACCTCGTTGTTGTTGGCGAGGTAGTGCTTGAGGGTGGGGGCCGTCTTGAGGTGGTCGGGGTCGCCGCCGGTCAGGCCCTCGCCGTACGCCGTGGAGATCGAACCGGTGAGGTACGGGTCCTCAGAGTAGCCCTCCTCGTTGCGTCCCCAGCGTGGGTCGCGCAGCAGGTTGACCACGGGCGCCCACAGGTTGAGGCCCCAGCCGTCGGGGCGTTCCTGCTGGAAGCCGCGCGCCTCGTCGCCGACCGCCGAGCCGACCTGCTGGATCAGTGCCGGGTCCCAGGTGGAGGCGAGGCCGATCGCCTGGGGGAAGACGGTCGCCCTGCCGAGCCAGGCGACGCCGTGCAGGGCCTCGGTGCCGGTGCGGAAGGACTGGATGCCGAGGCGGGGGATCGCGGGTTCGTACTGGTGGAGAAGGGAGACCTTCTCGTCGAGGGTCAGCCTCCCGAGCAGGTCGTTCACTCGTTCGGTGACGGGGAGGCGGGGGTTGCGGAAGGCGTACGCGGGGTCGTCCGCCCTCGCCGGAACGGTGGCTGTCAGACCGGCGGTCAGTGCGAGCGCCAGAACGAGGGAGGCCCGCTGTCTTCTCCTGCTTCCTCTGCTTCTCTTGCCTTTCCTCATGTCACGGCTCCTCAAGAGGTCAGCGTGCGCGGTGCGGTACTCGCGCGTTCCGTCAGCCGGGGTGCGAGGAGCGTGGCCTCGGGTACGTCGGTGCCGCCCAGCTTCTTCATCAGCAGTTCCACCGCCCGCGCGCCCACCTCGGTGGACGGGATGGCGACGGAGGTGACGGGGACACGGACGTTCTCGGCGAGCTCGTCCGGGCAGATCGCGGTGACGGAGAGGTCGACGGGAACGCGCAGGCCGAGCTGCTCGAAGGCGTCGATCAGCGGTTCCAGGACCGGTTCGTTGTGCACGACGACGCCGGTGAGCGCCGGCTGTTCGCGCAGGAGCTGTTCGGCGATCCGGCGGGCGGCGGCGGGCGAGGCCTCGCAGGGGTGGACGGAGGACGCGAGTCCGTTCCGGTCGGCCGCGGTGGTGAAGCCCTCCACCACGCGCTGGGCGAACGCCGTCCCCCGTACGTACACCTCCGGCGGTGACCCGACCAGCGCCACGACCCGGTGCCCGAGCCCCGCCAGACGCTCGACGCACAGCTCGCCCGCCGCCTTGAAGTCCAGGTCGATGCAGGTCAGCCCGGCGGGCCGGGCAGGGAACCCGATGAGGACGGAGGGGCGGTCCAGGGCGCGCAGCAGCGGCAGCCTGGGGTCGTGGAGCTGGACGTCCATCACGATCAGGGCGTCCACGAGCGCGGTGTCCGCGACCCGCCGCAGCCCCTCCTCGCCCTCCTCCTGCGTCAGCAGCAGGACGTCGTGGTCGTGTTGCCGCGCCGCCGTCACCACCGACACCGCGAACTGCATCACCACCGGCACGTGGATGCCCGCCCGCAGCGGCACCACCAGCGCCAGGACGTTGGACCGGCTGCTGGCCAGCGACCGAGCCCCCGCGTGCGGGCGGTAGCCGAGCTCGCGGATGCTGGCCTCGATGCGCTGCCGGGTCTCCTCGGAGATGGGGCGCTTGCCGCTGAGGGCGTAGGAGACGGTACTGGGGGAGACCCCGGCGTGCCGCGCCACATCGGTGATCTTCACCATCACTCGGACTCCAGCTCCAGTTCGGGTTCCAGGTCCAGGGACAGGAACCCCGTCCCCGCCTTCGCCCGTACCTCGCGCCCGCCCGCCGCCAGCCCCCAGGGCGCCGCCGGATCACTCGACGAGGCGCGCAGGGTGTTGCCCTCACGGACGACGGTGAACGTCACCCCGCCCACCGGCACCGTGACCTGGGCACCCCGCTCCAGGCCGTACGCGCGCAGGGTGACCCCGTCGGCGTAGACGTAGTCGGGCCGGTCGTCCACCGCGCCCACCGGGATCACCGCGCCCGGCCGCACCAGCAGCGGCACGCTCAGGAAGCCGTGCCGCTCGCGCACCCAGCGCGGACCGGTCACCGTCCGCCCTGTGAGGAAGTGGGTCCAGGTGCCGTCCGGAACGTAGTAGGAGACGTCTCCCTCGTCGCTGAAGACGGGCGCGACCAGCAGGTCCGGGCCGAGCATGTACTGCCGTTCCAGGTGCGCGCACCCCGGATCGTCGGGGAATTCGAGGACCATCGCCCGCATCATCGGCACGCCCTCCGCGTGGGCGGCGCGCGCGGCCTCGTACAGATAGGGCATGAGGCCGAGCTTCAGCCGGGTGAACAGCCGCAGCACGTCCACGGCCTCCTCGTCGAACAGCCACGGCACCCGGTACGAGGACGAGCCGTGCAGCCGACTGTGGGAGGAGAGGAGGCCGAAGGCGATCCAGCGTTTGAAGAGGGCGGGTGTCGGCGTTCCCTCGAAGCCGCCGATGTCGTGGCTCCAGAACCCGAACCCCGACATCCCGAGGCTCAGCCCGCCGCGCAGCGACTCGGCCATCGACTCGTACGTCGCCTCGCAGTCGCCGCCCCAGTGCACCGGGAACTGCTGGCTGCCGGCCGTCGCCGAGCGCGCGAAGACGACGGCCTCCGCCTCGCCCCGGTGCTTGCGCAGCACCTCGAAGACGGTGCGGTTGTAGAGGTAGGTGTAGTAGTTGTGCATGCGTTCCGGGTCGGCGCCGTCGGCGTACGCCACGTCGACGGGGACCCGCTCGCCGAAGTCGGTCTTGAAGCAGTCGACGCCCTGGGCGAGCAGCGCCTCCAGTTTGGCGGCGTACCAGTCGCGGGCGGCCGGGCTGGTGAAGTCGACCAGTGCCATGCCCGGCTGCCATAGGTCCCACTGCCACACACTGCCGTCGGGCTTCCTGAGCAGATGGCCCAGGGCCTTGCCCTCCGCGAAGAGCGGGGAGCGCTGCGCGATGTACGGGTTGATCCAGACGCAGATGTGCAGGCCCTTGTCCTTCAGCCGGGTCAGCATGCCTTCCGGGTCGGGGAACACGCGCGGGTCCCACTGGAAGTCGCACCAGTTGAACTCGCGCATCCAGAAGCAGTCGAAGTGGAAGACGGAGAGGGGGAGTTCGCGCTCCCGCATGCCGTCGATGAAGGAGGTGACGGTGGCCTCGTCGTAGGAGGTGGTGAAGGACGTCGACAGCCACAGGCCGAAGGACCAGGCGGGTGGGAGGGCCGGGCGGCCGGTGAGCTGCGTGTACTTGCGCAGGATGTCCTTCGGGGTCGGCCCGTAAATCACGTAGTACGTCAACTGCTGTGTCTCGGCGCTGAACTGGACCCGCGAGACCGCTTCCGAGGCGACCTCGAAGGAGACCCGGCCCGGATGGTCGACGAAGACTCCGTAGCCCGCGTCCGTCAGATAGAACGGCACGTTCTTGTAGGCCTGCTCGGTGGCGGTGCCGCCGTCGGCGTTCCACATGTCCACGACCTGGCCGTTCTTGACGAGCGGGCCGAAGCGCTCGCCGAGGCCGTAGACCTGGGTGCCGACCCCGAGGTTCAGCTGCTCGCGCAGATAGTGGGCGCCGGTCGCGTCCCGCATGATGCCCATGCCCTTGGGGCCGCTGGTGGTGAGGACGCGGCCGTGGGCGAGGAAGTCGACGTGCCAGGGGGTGGTGCGGGCGACCCGGACGGACAGGGCGCCCGCGGTGAGGGTCGCGTGCTCGTCGTCGTGCTCCACGGTGGGGGTGGTGTGCTTTTCCGGGGGACAACCCCCAGACCCCCGGACGCTACGGTGGAGTTCGAAGCGGGGGCCGCGCGGTTCCTCGCCCTGGAAGTGCGTGAACGTGACGCCGATGACGTCCGGCATCGGCGCGTGCGCGCTGATCGTCACGACCGGTCCCTTCAGCAGGTCGCCGCGGTGGCGGATGGGCTGGGTCGGCGCGTGGATGTCGAGGGTTCCCTGTGCTGCGCTGACGTCGAGGACCTCGACCGGGTGGGCCGCGGTGACGCCTTCGCGCAGCAGCCAGTAGCCGTCGGTGAACTTCACGCCCACACCCCTTACTTGACCGCGCCCACGGCGATGCCGCGGGTCAGAGTCCGCTGGAAGACGAGGAAGAAGACGATCGCGGGGAGCACGCCCAGGAGGGCCGCCGCGTTGGTCATGGTCGCGTCCATCAGGCGCTGGCCCTGGAGGACGCCGAGCGCCACCGACACCGTCTGGTTGTCGTTGGAGATCAGCATGACCAGCGGCAGCAGGAACTCGTTCCAGGTCCAGATGAAGAAGAAGACCAGGAGGACGCCGATGGTGGGGCGGCTGACCGGCACCACGATCCGCCACAGCACCTGCCACTTGTTCGCCCCGTCGATCCGGGCGGCCTCGATGATCTCGCGCGGGAACCGCCCGAGGACGGAGGACAGGAGGTACGTGCCGAAGGCCGCCTGGACGACCGTGAACACGATGATCACGCTGAGCCGGGTGTCGTAGAGGCCCGCCTGCTTGCTCAGGTAGTAGATCGGGTAGACCAGCGCCTCCTGCGGCAGCATGTTCGCCAGCACGAAGAAGGCGAGGACCCAGGTGCGGCCCTTGATGCGGCCGATGCCGATCGCGTACGCGTTCAGGACGGACAGCACGGCGGCGCCGATCGCCACCGAGCCGGAGATCAGGATCGAGTTGACCAGCTTCTGGCCGTAGTCGACGCGCTGCCAGAAGTCCTTGAGGCCGTCGAGGTAGAGGCCGTGGGGAAGGCTGAGGGGCCCGTTCGACGAGTACTCGGCCGGGGACTTGACCGCGTTGATCGCGACGATGCCGAACGGCAGCACCATGAACAGGGCCGCGATGATCAGGGCCACGAGGACGGGATAGCGGCGTACGGCGGTCATGCGCGGAGTCCTTCCTCGGCGTCCTCGGCGCGGGTCTGGAGCTTCAGGCCGATCAGGGCGAGCACGAGGATGATCACGGTCAGCACGGTGGAGATCGCGGCGCCGTAGCCGACCTGGGTCTTCTCGAAGAAGGTGGTGAAGGAGAAGTAGGACGGCACGTCGGTCGCGCCGCCGGGACCGCCCTTGGTGAGGACGTACACCGCGCCGAACACCTTGAGCGCGGCGATCGTGCACCAGAGGAGGACGACGTAGATCTCCGGGCGGATCTGCGGCAGCGTGATGTGCCAGAAGCGGCGCCACCAGCCCGCGCCGTCCAGCTCCGCTGCCTCGTACAGCTGTGGGTCGACGCGTTGCAGCCCCGCCATGAAGACGACCAGCGGGAAGCCGATCTGCACCCACACCATCACGCCCATGACGCTGTAGAGGGCGACGTCGGGGTCGCCGAGCCAGTCCTGCTGGAGCGAGCCGAGGCCCACCGCCTTCAGGAGTTCGTTCAGGGAGCCGTTGTCGGGGGCGAGGATCCAGCTCCAGACGATGCCGGCGACGGCTATGGGCAGGACCTGGGGGAGGTAGAAGCAGGCGCGCAGGACGGCGGCGATCTTCGTACCGAAGTGCTTGCCGACGAAGTCGAAGAGGGCGGCGGCCAGCACGAGCCCGAGGACCGTGGGTACGGCGGCCATCGCGACGACCATGAACAGGCTGTGCCGGAACGACGCCCAGAACTCGGAGTCGTGCATCAGCTCGCGGTAGTTGGCGAGCCCCGACCACTTCGGGGCGCCGACGCCCTGCCAGTCGGTGAAGCTCACGCCGGTGTTCATCAGGAACGGGACGACGATCACCGCGAGGAAGGCGAGGACGCCGGGGAGAAGGAAGAGGGCGTAGGAGGTGTGGGGGCGGCGCGGGCGCGTCGTCCGGCCGTGGTGCCGGTGGTGCCCCCGGACCACCCGGCCGCCCCGTTCGACGGTGACCGTCATGTCTTCGGCGCGCCCTTGTCGTACGCCGTCTGCAGCGCGCTCAGATAGGCGTCCGGTTTCTCGCTCCCCGTGATCAGCTTCTGGGTCTCGGAGACGAGGACGTCGTAGAAGCCGGCGACCGGCCAGTCCGGGTAGAAGGCCAGACCGTCCTTGCCGGAGAGCGTGTTGAAGTCGGCGATCAGGGTCTTCGCCTTCGGGTCGGTGATGGCGGCGGTGTCGGCGCCCACCGGGACCCCGCCCTTGTTGCCGAGCAGGTTCTGGATCTTCTTCGACATGGTGATGTCGATGAAGTCGTAGGCGAGGTCCTTGTTCTTGGCGCCCTTGGGGACGACCCAGAGGTTGCCGCCGGAGCCGAGGGTGAGGTTGCTGCCCGGCCAGAGGAAGGTGTCCCAGGCGAACTTGTTCTCCGTCTGGAACCGCCCGTACCACCAGCTGCCGCTGAACAGGATCGGGCTCTTGCCCTGGATGAAGGAGACGCCCGCGTCCTCGGCCTTGAGCGAGGTGGACTTCTTGCTGATGTAGCCCTTCTTCACCCAGTCGGCGAAGGTCGTGGCGGCGTACGTCCAGGCGGCGTCGTGGAAGTCGGTCTTGCCCTTGTAGAGCTCGTACTTGTCGACCCACGAGCGGTCGGCCTTGGAGAGGGCGAGCTGGTACAGGTACTGCTGGGCCATGTACTCGGCGCCCGCGTTCGCCAGCGGGGTGATGCCCTTCGACACGAACGTGTCCATGGCGGCGGTGAGGTCGTCGAGGGTGGTGGGCTCCGCGATGCCGTACTTCTTGAAGAGGTCCTTGTTGTAGAAGACCATCGTGTACTCGGCGTAGTTGGGCACGCCGTACCACTTGCCGGAGCCCATGACCCCGTTGGTGTCGTACTGGCTGGTGGTGCGCACACCCGCGCTGAGCTTCTTGTCCCAGCCGCGCTTGGTCGCCTCGGCGGTCAGATCGGTGAGAAGCCCCTGCTTGGAGAGCAGCCCGGCCGTCGCGTTGCCCTTGTTGTACTCCATGATGTCGGGCGCGTCGTTCGAGTTGAGGACCATCGGGGCCGTCTTCTGGATCTGTTCGAAGCCCTTCTCCTCGAACTTCACCTTGACGCCGGGATGCTTCGCCTCGAACTCCTTGATGGCCTCGTTCCAGGCCACGCCCATCGCGCTGTCCGGCCCTTCGTAGTGCCACAGCTTCAGCGTCTTGCCGTCCGAGGAACCGCTGTCCGAACCGCCGCAGGACGCCAGCAGCAGGGAGCCCGCCAGGGCCACCGCCGCCGTCGCCACCGCACGCCTTCGTGTCGTCAACATCCATTGCCTCCAGGGGAGTTGGATGGGTTTCGGGACCGTCACGCAGCGTTCGTCGAATCGTTTCGATGCGTGACGTCGAAGCGCTTCGACGGGGGAAGGTATGTGGGGGTCCCGGGCGCGTCAATGGGGTGCGCGGGAATTGGGGCCGAGGGATTGGCGGCGGTTCGACGGGTCGGACGAGCGGTACGCGTCCCGTGTCCTTGACGCGCGCGTGGGCGTGATCGAGTACGCGGCTGTCACCGGGCCCTGAGCCGGGAGAGGGCCGGCGAGATCGCGAGGGAGATCGCCAGCGCGCTCCCCGCCGCCGCGACCGGCACCCCGTACCCCGCCGTGGCCGAGACGTGTTCGACCACCCAGCCGCCGGTCGCCGAACCGCAGGCGATCCCGCCGAGCAGGCCCGTCACCGCGAGGGTCATGCCCTCGTTCAGCCGGCCCTCGGGAGTGCGCTGCTGGACGAGGGCCATGCCGGTGACCATGGTCGGGGCGGTCGCGGCTCCGGCGAGCAGCAGCGCGCCCGCGAGGGCCGGGAGCGAGCCGGTCAGGGAGGCCGCGAGCAGAGGGAGGGTCAAGAGGGCCGTCATGGCGGCGAGGCACAGCGGATGGCGCCGCTCGGCCGGACCGGTCGGCTTCCGCGCCCCGTACAGCAGCCCCGCCACGCACGACCCGGCCGCCTGGAGGGCGAGCACCGCGCCCGCCGCCGACCGGTGCCCCTGTGTGTCCGCGAAGGCGATCGTGACGACCTCCATCGAACCGAAGACGGCACCGGTGGCGAGGAAACAGAGAAGCAGGGGCGGCATTCCGGGGGCCAGGAGGGGCGACTTGGAGGGCGTACGGGGCTGGGGTGGCGGCTCCGTCGAACGCTGGGCGGCGAAGATCAGCACGCCGGTCATCATCAGCACGCCGGCCACCAGCGTGCCCGCCTCCGGGAAGAACGTCCCGCACAGGAAGGCCGCGCACACCGGGCCCAGCATGAAACACAGCTCGTCCGCGGCCTGTTCGAAGGAGTTCGCGGTGTGCGCGGCGGCCGGGTCGTCGCGGAGGAGGTGGGCCCAGCGGGCGCGTGACATGCCGCCCGTGTTGGGGGTGGTGGCGGTGGCGGCGTACGCGGCGAACAGGGTCCAGTCCGGCGCCCCGAAGCGCACGCACAGCAGCAGCGCGATGCTTCCCAGCAGGGCGAAGGCCGTGGCCGGCACCGCGATCCGGGCTTGACCGTGGCGGTCGACGAGCCGTGCGGTCCAGGGGGCGACCAGCGCGGTCGCCGCGAGACCGGTCGCCGTCACGGCGCCGGCGAGGGCGTACGAGCCGCGCGAGCCCGCGATCATGATCACCGCGCTGACGCTGAACATACCCATGGGGAGCCGGGCGAGCAGGTTGCCGACGGTGAAGGCGCGGGTGCCGGGGATGGTGAAGAGGCGGTGGTACGGAGTTGTCCGGCGGCGCGGGGCCTTCTGACGGCGTGGGTGGAAGTCGGCGATCACCAGGCTGTCGCCGGTGGCGGTGAGCAGGGGCAGGAACGCGTGCTCGGAGGGCTGTTGCGGCATGGGTCAACCGTCGCCGGGTGGGGGGTGGGGGGTCCAACACTTACTCCGTGGCCATTGACGCACCCGCGTTGTAAGTTCGCGCGATGTCCGCCCCTCTCCACCACCATCTCGATCCCCGACTCCTGCGCGGGTTCCTCGTCGTCGCCGAGGAGCTGCACTTCACGCGGGCCGCCGCCCGGCTGTACGTCGCCCAACAGGCCCTCAGCCGTGACATCCGGCGACTGGAGCGCGAACTCGGGGCGGAGCTGTTCGTGCGGACGACCCGGCAGGTGACGCTGACCGCCGACGGTGAGCGGCTGGTGCCGTACGCGCGGCGGGTGCTGGAGGCGCAGGACGCGCTGCTGTCCGCGTTCGCGGGGGACGGAACGGGGCGGCCGCTGCTCGTCGACGTCAACTCCCCGGGCCTCGTCTCCGGCCGCGTCCTGGACCGGGCCCGTGCGCTCGCGCCCGACTGCGAGCTGATGGCTCGCTTCGAGAGCGGGCTCACCGGCGCGGCGGGGGAGATCCTCGCGGGGCGCCTGGACGCGTCGTTCGGACGGTTCGCGGGCCTCGATCCGGCGGTCCGGGCCCGGCTCGAACAGCAGCCCGTACGGTACGAGCCGATGGCCGTGATCCTGCCCGAGGACCATCACCTCGCCGCCCTGGACGCGGTGCCGCTGGACGCGCTCGCGGGCGAGACCGTGTACGCCGGTGCGGGGAATCCGCGGACGCGGGAGTGGACCGACTTGGCGCTTCACCTTTTCGAGGGACGCGGTATCGCGCTGGCGCCACCCGCGCCGGTGGCTGTCGGAGCCGATGAGTTCCGGCGGGTCATGGCAAAGAAGCGGAACCCTGTCCTCGCGGTGGTGGATTTTCCGGCCATGTCTGAAACCGTGCGGAAACCGCTTGTTGGGCCCGTTCCGTTGTCACCCGTGTCATTGGTGTGGCGGAAGGGGCTGGTGCACCCCGGGATCGATGCCCTTCGACGAGCCGCCGACGAGCTGGCTGCCGAGGAGGGGTGGCTGCGGCGCCCTGCGGATGGTTGGATTCCGGCCAGCGATGAGCTGGTGATGGCGGGGCAGGATTGACACATAAGCACACGGGTCTTCCCCATGCGCTACATTCATGGTCCGGGTGCAGTGTGGTAAAGGGGGGCGCTCGGGACGGGTGGGGGCTCGTTCCGGACGACATATACGTAATACCCGGAGTCGTGCGCGCACCCGAAACCTGTCCCTGGGGGGATGTGCGTGCACGTGGAGAAGTGGCGGAAAGACGCCCAACCTGATCACCGGGATGTCGATCAGGCGGAGAGGTGTGGAGCCGGGGAGCCGGCCGCGCCGGCGGGGTCCGGAGAGTCGGTGGTGTGGCCCGAGGCCGCCCGTGCGACGTCGACGTGGCCGCAGATCGCGGGCGGCGCCACCGTGGGGCTCGCCGCGGAAGCGGAATCTGAAACCGATGCCGAACACGGTGTCGAAAGAGAGCCTGGAGCTGGCGTGGAAGGCCGGTCGGGCGCCGATGCGAGAACTGGGACGGAACGTGGATCGGGCGCGGAGGGTGTGCTCGGCGCGGGCCGGTTGCCGGGTGCGTGCCGTTCGTCCGGTTCCGAGGATCTGTCCGGTGTGGGTCGTCCATCCGGTTCTGAAGGTCTGTCCGGTGCGGGCCGTTCGTCCGATACCGATCGTCGGTCGGGTGTTGAACGACGGTTCGGTGTGGACCGTCGGGTGAGCGCGGACGACGACGCCGGCGCGGACCGCCTCGGCGCGGAGCGTCACGACGAGGCGAACCATGGAGAAGAGGCGGACCTGCGGGCCGGGGCGGGCCGTCGTGCCGGGGCTGCTGGGGTTGCCAGGGTTGCTGGGGTTGCCGGTGGGGCGGTCGGATCGGACGGCCTTGCCGGGGTGTCCCACCAGCCCGCCGGGCCCAACTCCAGCGCCGGAGTGCCCGACCGACCCGCGGGATCGCGCGACCGTGCCAGAACGGACCAGCGCGCCGGGGTGCTTGATCAGTCTGCCGGGCCGCACGACCGAGCCGGGTCGGATCGGCGCGCCGAGGCGACCAACCAACCCGCCGGACCGCGTGACCGCATCGCACCGGATCAACTCGCCGGAGTGCCCGACCAGCCCGCCGGGCCGCGTGATCGCGCCGGAGCCGAACGACGCGTCGGCAAGGACGATCGGCCGGCCACGGGTGGCTGGCCGGACGCGCGCAGGCGACCTGACACCCTCGGCCGACCTGACGCCCTCGGCCGATCCGACAGCCTCGGCCGACCCGAGACGCCCAGCCGACCCGAGACGCCCAGTCGACCCGAGACGCCCAGTCGATCCGACACGCCCGGCCGACCCGAGAGGGGAGGCTGGCCCGTCGTGGACCGGAGGCCAGACACGCCCGGTCGGCCGGTCGCGGACCGCAGGTCGGACACGCTCGGTCGGTCGACCGTGGGCCGTGGGGCCGACACGCCCGGCAGGCCCGCGGCCTCGCCCTGGGAGCAGTCCGGCTGGGAGTGGTCCGGTGAGCCGGGACACACCCACGATCCGCACGAGGTGACGGTTCAACTCGACGGAGTCGGACGGCGCAAGACGGAGGGCTGGCTGGTTCAGCAGGCCAAGGACGCTCCCGGTGCTCAGGACGGCTCGGACGGCCCGGTGTTCGTCGACGAGTCCGGCCGCCGCAGCCGCAGGTTCCGCCGGCTCGGCATCCTCGTCGGCATCGCCTGCGCGGTGTACGCCGTCGTCATCGTCGCCACGCTGCTGTCCGGCAACTCCAACGCGCCCTGGCTGCCGGTGCCCGGCCAGCAGGACGACACGCCGGCCGGGAAGGTCGAGACCTCGCCGCTGCCCACCGACTCGGTGTCGCCGTCCGGTTCGAGCGGCGCCGCACCCGGCGCGAGCGCCCCGGTGAACGACGGTACGGCCCCGGCACCGGGCGTCAGCCCGACACCGGGCGCCTCCGCGAGCGCCACCGACCCGGGCACGTCCGCGGACCCGAAGCCCTCGACGTCCGTCACCACCAGGCCGAAGCCGAGCACCAGCACCACCAAGGACCCCATCACCCTGCCGTCCCTCCCGGTGTCAGGCTCACCCGACCCCAGCCCCTCGGAGGACGGCGCCGCCTCGCCGAGCCCCTCGGAGAGCACGGTCGGCGCCGGCGGCACCGGCACGGTCGCCGACAGCCCCGTAGAACCGGGCCCCATCGCCTCCGAGCCCGGCATCACCAGCTCCTCGTCCCCGGAGAACCCGGTGAATCCGGCGACCCCGCAGAACCTGGAGAACATCCTCTGATGGCATCCCGCACCAACGCGCACGGGCCCGCTCCCCGCGCGCGGCGTCCGGCACCCGATGTCCGGCGCCGACGGCTGCCCATGCGCTGGCTGCTGCCCTCACTGCTCCTCGTCGCCATGCTGGCGATGCTGATGCTGCGCGGCTATGTGCACAGCGAGATCCTCGCCGACCACCGCATCCAGCCCGAGGCCGCCACCGACAAGGTGCCGGACAAGATCCTCGACGGCGGCCCGGTCGTCGACACCCGCGGTGGCCGCACGAACAGCCTGAACATCCCCGACCACCGGCTCGTGCTCACCTTCGACGACGGCCCGGACCCCACGTGGACACCCAAGGTCCTCGACGTTCTGAAGAAGCACCACGCCCACGCCGTCTTCTTCGTCACCGGCACCATGACCTCGCGCTATCCGGAACTGGTGAAGCGCATCGTCGCGGAGGGCCACGAGGTCGGCCTGCACACCTTCAACCACCCCGACCTCTCCTTCCAGTCCACGAAGCGCATCGACTGGGAGCTCTCCCAGAACCAGCTGGCGCTGGCCGGCGCGGCGGGCATCCGCACCTCGCTCTTCCGGCCCCCGTACTCGTCCTTCGCGGACGCCATGGACAACAAGTCCTGGCCGGTGACGGAGTACATAGGCACGCGCGGTTACATCACCGTCGTCAACAACACCGACAGCGAGGACTGGCAGAAGCCGGGCGTCGACCAGATCATCCGCAACGCCACGCCCAAGGGCGGCAAGGGCGCGATCGTCCTGATGCACGACTCCGGCGGCGACCGCCACCAGACCGTGCAGGCGCTGGACAGATTCCTGCCGGAGCTCCAGGAGCGGGGGTACCGGTTCCAGAACCTCACCGAGGCCCTCGACGCACCCAGCGCGCACACCCGGGTCACCGGCCTCGAACTGTGGAAGGGCAAGGCCTGGGTCTACCTGGTGCGGGCCTCCGACGACGTCACCGACGTCCTGGTCGTCGGCATCGCGATCATCGGCGTACTCGTCTTCACCCGCTTCGGCATGATGCTCCTGCTCTCCGCCCTGCACGCCCGCCGGGTGCGGCGCAAGGACTTCCGCTGGGGTCCGGCGCCGGTCACCGAACCGGTGTCGGTGCTCGTGCCGGCGTACAACGAGGCCAAGTGCATCGAGAACACGGTCCGTTCCCTGATGGCGAGCGAACACCCCGTCGAAGTGCTCGTCGTCGACGACGGTTCGAGCGACGGCACGGCGCGGATCGTCGAGGACCTGCTGCTGCCGAACGTCCGCGTAGTGCGCCAGCACAACGCGGGCAAGCCCGCGGCCCTCAACCGCGGCCTGGCCAACGCCCGTCACGACATCGTCGTGATGATGGACGGCGACACGGTCTTCGAACCGGCCACCGTCCGCGAACTCGTCCAGCCGTTCGCCGACCCGAGCGTCGGCGCGGTCGCGGGCAACGCGAAGGTCGGCAACCGCGACTCCCTCATCGGGGCCTGGCAGCACATCGAGTACGTGATGGGCTTCAACCTCGACCGCCGGATGTACGACATCCTCGGCTGCATGCCGACCATCCCCGGCGCGGTCGGCGCCTTCCGCCGCTCCGCGCTGGAGCGGGTCGGCGGCATGAGCGACGACACGCTCGCCGAGGACACCGACATCACGATGGCCCTGCACCGCGACGGCTGGCGGGTCGTCTACGCGGAGAAGGCACGCGCGTGGACGGAGGCGCCGGAGTCCGTCCAGCAGCTCTGGTCCCAGCGCTACCGCTGGTCGTACGGCACGATGCAGGCGATCTGGAAGCACCGCAGAGCGCTCGTCGAACGGGGCCCGTCGGGCCGCTTCGGCCGGGTGGGCCTGCCGCTGGTCTCGCTGTTCATGGTCCTGGCCCCGCTGCTGGCCCCGCTGATCGACGTCTTCCTGCTGTACGGGCTCGTCTTCGGCCCGACGCAGAAGACGGTCCTCGCGTGGCTGGGTGTCCTCGCCGTCCAGGTGGCCTGCGCGGCGTACGCCTTCCGGCTGGACCGTGAGCGCATGAGGTATCTCATCTCGCTCCCGCTCCAGCAGATCCTCTACCGGCAGTTGATGTACATGGTCCTCCTCCAGTCCTGGATCACCGCGCTCACCGGAGGCCGGCTGCGCTGGCAGAAGCTGCGGCGTACGGGCGTCGTGGAGGCACCGGGCTCGATCCCGCGGCAGCGGGCGGCACAGAGCGGGAACGATCGGAGGCCGGTCGCATGACCACGCACGAGTACACGGCTGGTGCGACCCCGCCCCTGGGCTCGGCCCGGGTCCACCCCGCACCGGCACCATCGCCGACACCCGCGCCGGTACCCACCCTGGGATCGGCCCCGGGACCAGCCCCGGATTCGGTCCCGCGGTCCGCTCCCGCGCCCAAGAAGCCCGGCCGTGACCGCTACCTGGACCTGCTGCGCTCGATCGCCCTGGTCCGTGTGGTCGTCTACCACCTCTTCGGCTGGGCATGGCTGACGGTCGTCTTCCCCTCCATGGGCGTGATGTTCGCGCTGGCGGGCTCGCTGATGGCCCGCTCGCTCAGCCGCCCGGCCCTCGGTGTGATCCGCGGCCGCGTCCGCCGCCTCCTGCCACCCCTGTGGGCGTTCAGCGCGGTGGCCCTCGCGCTGATGTTCGCGGGTGGCTGGAACGTGGTGAAGGACCCCGACAACGGCGGCACCTGGGGCCTCGTCAAGCTGATCGACTACGTCGTTCCGATCGGCGCCCCGCCCTTCCCCTGGCACGTCGGCTCCAAGTCCGGCCTGCTGGAGGACACTTGGGCGGTCCAGGCGGCGGGCCCGCTCTGGTACCTGCGCGCCTATCTGTGGTTCGTGATCGCCTCGCCCCTGCTGTTGTGGGCCTTCCGCAGGGTGCCCTGGGCGACGCTGCTGGCCCCCCTCGCCCTGACGGCGGTCCTCGGCACCGGCCTGGTCACCATCCCCGGCGAGACGGGCAACGCGATCTCCGACTTCACGGTCTACGGCGGCTGCTGGGTCCTGGGCTTCGCCCACCACGAGGGCGTCCTGCAACGCGTCCCCCGCTATCTGGCGATCTCCTGCTCGGCCCTGCTCATGGCCTTCGGCCTGTGGTGGGCCTCGGGGCACCTGGGCCCCGACGGCTGGGACCTGAACGACATCCCGCTCGCCCAGGCGGCCTGGTCCTTCGGCTTCGTCGTCATCCTGCTCCAGTACTCCCCGTCCTGGCAGGAACTCCCCGGCCGGCTGGCCCGCTGGGACAAGCTGATCACCCTGTCCAACAACCGGGCCGTCACGATCTACCTCTGGCACAACATGCTGATCATGGCCACGGTCCCGATCATCGACCAGGCCTACAACCTCCCGTTCATGCAGAGCGACAGCGCGGTGGCCGCGCTCGACTCGTCGTACATGGTGTGGATGTTCCTCCTGGTCTGGCCCCTCATCGGCCTGACGATCCTGGCCTTCGGCTGGATCGAGGACATCGCCGCCAAGCGCAGCCCGAGGCTGTGGCCCAACGGCGCGAAGAGGAAGCAGGGCGGCTCGCGGGGGAGCCACCGGGTCTAGACGCAGGCAGGGGGCGACGGCACCCCGGACGTCCTCACCCGGACGTTCACATCCGGAAGTCCTCACCGTCGCCCCCTCCTCCTCGTGAGAGCAACGTTCCTTTCCGGTCACTCACAGCCACAGCCTCGAAACGCGTCCTCCCTACCTTCGGGACTCAGTCAGTCGTTGTACGACACCTGGGCACCGCACCGGAGAACCGTGGAGGCGTCATGACAGCCCCTAGTACAGCCCCCGCAGCGAGCAGGGGAGGCCGCTGGATCCAGGAGTGGGATCCGGAGAACGAGACCTTCTGGAAAGAGACGGGTGAGAAGGTCGCCCGGCGGAATCTGCTCTTCTCCGTGCTCTCCGAGCACATCGGCTTCTCGATCTGGACCATGTGGTCGGTGATGGTGCTCTTCATGGGCCCCGAGTACGGGCTCACCCCGGCCGACAAGTTCATGCTCACTTCGATGGTGACGCTGGTCGGAGCCGTGGTGCGGGTGCCGTACACCTTCGCGGTGGCGATCTTCGGCGGCCGGAACTGGACCATCGTCTCGGCGAGCCTGCTGCTCGTCCCGAGCGTCGCCGCGTTCGCGGTGATGAAGCCGGGGACCTCCTTCAACACCTTCCTGCTGGTCGGGCTGCTCGCCGGCATCGGCGGCGGCAACTTCGCCTCCAGCATGACCAACATCAACGCCTTCTTCCCGTTGAAGAAGAAGGGCTGGGCGCTCGGCCTCAACGCGGGCGGCGGAAACATCGGCGTGCCCGTCATCCAGCTCGTGGCGCTCGCGATCATCGGCGCGAGCGGGGGGCCGAGGGTGCTGCTGGGGATCTACATCCCGCTGATCGTCGTCGCCGCCGTGCTCGCAGCCGTCTACATGGACAACATCGCGTCCGTGAAGAACGACACCGGCGCCGCGAGGGACGCCGCGAAGGACGCCCACACCTGGATCATGTCCTTCCTCTACATCGGCACCTTCGGGTCGTTCATCGGCTACAGCTTCGCCTTCGGGCAGGTGCTCCAGAACCAGTTCGGCCGCACTCCGCTGCAGGCGGCCTACGTCACCTTCATCGGTCCGCTGCTCGGCTCGCTGATCCGGCCCGTGGGCGGCTGGCTCGCCGACCGCTACGGCGGCGCGCGCATCACGCTGTGGAACTTCGTCGCGATGGCCGGCGCGACCGGTGTCATCGTCGTCGCCTCCACCCAGAAGTCGCTTCCCCTGTTCACGATCGCGTTCATCGCGCTGTTCGTGCTCACCGGGCTCGGCAACGGCTCGACGTACAAGATGATCCCGGGCATCTTCCAGGCCAAGGCCGTCGCCAAGGGCCTTGAAGGGGAGGAGGCGGCCTCCTACGGGCGGCGGCTGTCCGGGGCTTCCATGGGCCTCATCGGCGCGGTGGGCGCGCTCGGCGGCGTCGGCATCAACCTCGCCTTCCGGCAGTCCTTCCTCTCCTACGGCTCCGGCACCGGCGCCTTCGTGGCCTTCCTCGCCTTCTACGCGGTGTGCTTCCTGGTGACCTGGGCCGTATACCTTCGCGGCCCCGCCACCCAGACCAGTACGGCCACGGCCGCAGAGGCGAAGCCGCAGCTCAGCTACGTCGAGGTCTGACGTAACACGGGTGACATCAAGGGGTACCGAGCCTGTCACGGAGCGTTGGCAGGCTCGGTCAGCCGTATCCGCACGAAGCCCCCAGCGCGAGACGAGAGCCATGGACGACGAACAGCAGCGACCGGCCCGGCAGGACTGCGGCCCCCTCGCGGGGTTCACCGTGGGCGTGACGGCCGCGCGTCGGGCCGACGAACTCGGGGCTTTGCTCCAGCGACGCGGCGCCGCCGTCCAGCACGCGCCCGCCCTGCGCATCGTGCCGCTCGCCGACGACAGCGAACTCCTCGCCGCCACCAAGGAGCTGATCGACCAGGCGCCCGACATCGTGGTCGCCACCACCGCGATCGGCTTCCGCGGCTGGGTCGAGGCCGCCGACGGGTGGGGGCTCGGCGAGGCCCTGCTCGGTCGGCTGCGCGGGGTCGAACTGCTCGCGCGCGGCCCCAAGGTGAAGGGCGCCATACGGGCCCAGGGACTGACCGAGGAATGGTCGCCCTCCTCCGAGTCCATGGCCGAGGTGCTCGACCGGCTCCTGGAGGAGGGCGTCGAGGGCCGCCGTATCGCCGTACAGCTGCACGGCGAGCCGCTGCCCGGGTTCGTGGAGTCGCTGCGGGCCGCCGGAGCCGAGGTCGTGGGTGTCCCCGTCTACCGGTGGATGCCGCCGGAGGACATCGGTCCCGTCGACCGGCTCCTCGACGCCACCGTCACCCGGGGCCTGGACGCGCTCACCTTCACCAGCGCGCCCGCCGCCGCCTCCCTGTTGTCCAGGGCCGAGGACCGCGGCCTGCTGTCCGAACTCCTCGCCGCCCTCCACCACGACGTCCTGCCCGCCTGCGTCGGCCCCGTCACCGCGCTCCCTCTGCAGGCGCACGGCATCGACACCGTCCAGCCCGAGCGCTTCCGGCTCGGCCCCCTCGTCCAGCTGCTCTGCCAGGAACTCCCCGGCCGGGCCCGTACGTTGCCCATCGCCGGTCACCGGGTCGAGATCCGCGGCCACGCCGTGATGGTCGACGGGGCGCTGCGGCCCGTACCGCCCGCCGGGATGTCGCTGCTGCGGGCCCTGTCCCGCCGCCCCGGCTGGGTGGTCGCCCGGGCCGAGCTGCTGCGGGCGCTGCCGGGCGCCGGACGGGACGAGCACGCCGTCGAGACGGCCATGGCCCGGCTGCGTACGGCACTCGGCGCGCCCAAGCTCATCCAGACCGTCGTCAAGCGCGGCTACCGACTCGCACTCGACCCGGCCGCCGACTCCAAGTACGCCGACGTGTAGGGCCGGTGGCGGTACAGGAGCAGGGCGCGGGCGAGGCAGGCCAGGGCGAGCGTCGACAGCAGGGCCCGTACGACGTTCCAGGCGACCCAGGTGTCCTCGAACCTCTGGCGTACGGCGGCCGGGTCGGCGATCGTCGCGGGGTTCCCGGCGTTTGCCAGGCGGTTGTTGAGCGGGATGTTCACGGCGAGCGTGAACAGGAAGGCCAGCGCGTACGCGGCGAGGGCGGCGAACACCCACCACCGGTGGGGGGACTTCCGCGACTGCCAGGCGGAGACCGCCGTGAGGACCAGTGCGCCCATGAAGCTCAGGAAGAACACCGGGTTCTGGATCACGTCGTTGATGTTCTGCATGACCTCGATGAAGACGCGGTCGTCACTGCGGGTCAGTGACGGCATGACGTCGCAGGCGAAAATGTAGAAGACCCCGGCGATCAGGCCCATCGCGACCGTGGCCGCACCCAGGACACCTCCGGCGGTGATGCGCCGCCCCGTGCTGTTCTCTGTCATGTCATCGAGTCAACCGGCGTGGTGCGGCTGCGGACATGGCCGAGGCGCGCGGTCCCATAAGCGGGCGTCCACCCCCCCTGACCGGCACAGGTCTTCCGGTCGCGGGTGCAGCCATGCACTGTAGGGGGTACGACCCCTACCGACCCCTCACGGCGGTAACCCCAAGGTGGTGACAGGCGCATGGCATCGGGCATGGCCACGGCCTCGTACGAGCTGAGGTTCGACTCCGGGCGGATCTGCCTGGACCTCCTGGCGACCACCCATCCCGAGGAACGGCTCGACGCGGTGGACCGGTTGCGCGCCTGGATCACCCGCTCCGGGCTGGTCCCCGCGGGCACCCCGCTCGCGGCGGCCGACATCTCCTGGCTCGTGGGCTTTCACGAACTACGTGCCCATGTCGCCCAGTTGGTCCGCGGTGAGCTGGACGCGCGGCCCGCCGACACCGCGCTCGCCCGCGTCAACGCCGTCGCGCTCGCCGCCCCGCCCGCCCCCTGGGCCGTACGCGCGGACGACGGCTCGCTGCGGCGTCGGCTGCACACCCCGCCCGGCTGCCCCGGGCTGCTCGCCGTCATCGCCCGCGACGCCCTCGAACTGCTCACCGACCCGGTGGCGCGCGCGAGCCTCAGACAGTGCGAGGGGGACAACTGCCCGATCGTCTACCTCGACACCTCCCGGGGGCGGCGCCGACGGTGGTGTTCCAGCGAGGTGTGCGGAAACCGGGAGCGGGTGGCCCGGCACCGGCGCCGGGCGGCCCTCGCCCGCGCGTGAACCGTGTATGAAACGCGTCACAGCGTCCCGGTCTCGGCGACGCGATCCGGAGCCTTCGCTTCACCCCTATGTGATGTGTCGATCGCTTGAAGTGATCAACAAACTTCCTTCACAACTATTCCAAGAAATATGTCCCACCTCTTTGAACATGCGCACGCCCAGACACGTACTCCGGGACGAGCGACCGACTGGGGGATCCCCCGGACACCGGAGGTAGGCGTGCGCAAGGATTCCGCCGTGGCTGATGAACGAAGGTCAAGGGCCCGACATCGCATGAATCCGTCTGCGTCGGCTTCGTCGAACGAACCCGACGAGGAGCTGATGCGTGCGCTGTACCGGGAACACGCGGGTCCGTTGCTCGCGTATGTGCTGCGGCTGGTCGCGGGGGATCGGCAGCGTGCCGAGGACGTTGTGCAGGAAACACTCATCCGTGCCTGGAAGAACGCCGGTCAGCTCAATCGGGCGACCGGTTCGGTACGACCCTGGCTGGTGACGGTCGCCCGGCGCATCGTCATCGACGGCCACCGCAGCCGGCAGGCCCGGCCGCAGGAGGTGGACCCGTCACCGCTGGAGGTCATCCCCGCGGAGGACGAGATCGACAAGGCGTTGTGGCTGATGACACTGTCGGACGCGCTGGACGACCTGACCCCTGCTCACAGGGAAGTTCTGGTCGAAACGTACTTCAAAGGGCGTACGGTCAATGAGGCGGCCGAGACGCTCGGCATACCCAGCGGCACCGTGCGCTCCCGGGTGTTCTACGCCCTGCGGTCGATGAAGCTGGCGCTGGAGGAGCGGGGGGTGACGGCATGAACGCATACGGGGGTTACGGAACAGGCGGTCCAGGAGCCATGCAGGGACCACGGGGACAACAGAACCCCGGTGACAACATTCACGAAACCGTCGGCGCCTACGCCCTCGGCATCCTCGACGACGCCGAAGCGACAGCCTTCGAGGCCCATCTCGCCACCTGTGAGTGGTGCGGCCAGCAGCTCGACGAGCTCGCCGGGATGGAACCGATGCTCGCCGCGCTCGCGGATCTGCCCGCCTCGCAGGGCACCCCGGCCATCGGGGAGTCGCTGGCCGCCCGCCCGAGCCCACAGCTCGCGGAACGGCTGGTCGACGAGGTGTCGGAGCGACGCGCGGTCAAGCGTCGGCGCGGCCTCTACCTCGTGGCGGCCGCGGCCGCGCTGATCATCGGCGGCCCGCTGACGGTGATGGCCGTCAACGGCGGCGGCACCACCACCACCGCGTCGCCCGATTCGGCGATGGCCACCAGCCCGGCCAAGGCCGCCTTCGACGTCATGACGGACAAGAAGTCGGCCACGGACCCGAGCACCAAGGTCAACGCCGTCGTCGCGATCGAGAAGAAGGACTGGGGCACCCACGCCGTCCTCCAGCTCAAGAACGTCAAGGGCCCGCTGAAGTGCTCCCTGATCGCCGTCGGCAAGAACGGCGAGCGCGAGACGGTGACCTCCTGGTCGGTCCCGAACTGGGGCTACGGCATCGCGAACGCCAAGACGGAAGAGGCGAAGAAGCCCCTCTACGTCCACGGCGGCGCGGCCTTCAACCCGAACGAGATCGACCACTTCGAGGTCATGACCTTCGACGGGAAGCGGCTCGTCGAGGTGAACGTGTGAGCGATCTCAGGGCGCGCACGTAGCCTCACGGGGCCCCCTTCGCGTACGGTTGACGGCTGCCCAGCACGTCAGAAGGGGGCCCGGTGGCCGCTCAGGCTCAGCAGGAAACCGCGCTCGACCAGATCCACGATTCCGCACAGGACGATTCCGTACGGGATCGTGAGATCAGCGTCGAGCAGCAACATCTGGACCGGGTGTACCGGCGCCTCGAGGAGAAGATCCACGAGGCGGAGTTCCTGATGAACGACGCCGCCCAGCGCGGCCAGGTCGGTACACCGGGGGCGCTCGCGGAGCGCGACGCCCAGGTGTTCCGCGCGGGGATTCATCTGAATCGCCTGAACAACGAGTTCGAGGACTTCCTCTTCGGCCGGATCGACCTGCTGCTCGGGAAGGACGGACAGAAGGGCCCGGACGGCGCCTACACGGCCGTCGAACCGGCCGAGGGTGTCGTACAGGTGGACGAGACCGGTCAGTACGCCTCCATCGCCGAGACGCTCCACATCGGCCGCATCGGGGTGCTGGACGCGGACTACGCGCCGCTGGTCATCGACTGGCGGGCGCCCGCCGCGGCCCCCTTCTACCGCTCGACACCGGTCGACCCGGGCCGCGTCGTACGCCGCCGGGTCATCCGCTCCAAGGGCCGCAAGGTCCTCGGCGTCGAGGACGACCTGATGCGCCCCGAGCTCAAGGCCACCCTCGACGGCCGGGAACTCCCGGTGATCGGCGACGGCGCCCTGATGGCCGCGCTCGGCCAGGCCCGCAGCCACACCATGCGCGACATCGTGGCGTCCATCCAGGCCGAACAGGACCTGGTGATCCGCGCCCCCGCCGCGTCGGTGACCTACGTGGAGGGCGGCCCCGGCACCGGCAAGACGGCCGTGGCCCTGCACCGGGCGGCCTACCTCCTCTACCAGGACCGCCGTCGGTACGCGGGCGGCATCCTGATCGTCTCCCCGACCCCGCTCCTGGTCGCCTACACCGAGGGCGTGCTGCCCTCCCTCGGTGAGGAGGGCCAGGTCGCCATCCGCGCCATCGGCTCCCTCGTCGACGGCGCGGAGGCCACCCTGTACGACTCCCCGGCCGTCGCCCGCGCCAAGGGCTCGTACAGGATGCTCAAGGTGCTGCGGAAGGCCGCCCGGGGCGCGCTGGAGACACCCGGCACCGGCGCGGGCCGGTCCACCGCCGACCGGGACCGGTCGGAGCAGCTCGCCTTCGGGGAGGAGGCCACCCCGGCCCCCGCGGGCACCCCCACCCGTCTGCGTGTCGTCGCCTTCGGGCGGCGCCTGGAGCTGGAGGCCGCCGAGCTCGACCGCATCAAGCACAACGCGCTGAGCGGGACCGCGCCGGTGAACCTGCTGCGCCCGCGCGCCCGCAAACTGCTGCTGGACGCGCTGTGGGCGAAGTCCGGGGCCGGTACGCGGCACACGGACCCGGAGCTGGCCGCCGAGCTGCGGTCGTCCTTCGACGAGGACGTCGCCTCCGAGGACAGCTTCATCGACTTCGTGAACGCGTGGTGGCCGGAACTGACCCCGCGGGGCGTCCTCGCCGCCATGGCCGACGAGCGGCGCCTCGGCCGCTGGGCGCGGCGGATCCTCAACCCCGGCGAGGTGCGCCGGGTCGCGCGCTCGCTCAAGCGGGACGGGCTGTCCGTCCACGACGTGGCGATGCTGGACGAGCTCCAGGCGATCCTGGGGATGCCCGTCCGGCCCCGCAGGCGCCGCGAGCTGGACCCGCTGGACCAGCTCACCGGTCTCGAGGAGCTCATGCCCGAACGCGAGGAGTCGCAGCGCGAGCGGGCCGAGCGGCTGGCGCAGGAGCGCGTCGAGTACGCGCACGTCATCGTCGACGAGGCGCAGGACCTCACGCCCATGCAGTGGCGGATGGTGGGCAGACGCGGCCGGCAGGCCACCTGGACCGTCGTGGGCGACCCGGCGCAGTCCTCGTGGTCGGACCCGGACGAGGCCGCGGAGGCCCGTGACGAGGCCCTGGGAAGCCGCCCCCGGCGCCGCTTCACCCTCACCGTCAACTACCGCAACCCCGCCGAGATCGCCGAGCTGGCCGCCAAGGTCCTCGCCCTCGCCATGCCCGGCTCCGAGTCCCCCTCGGCCGTACGGTCCACCGGGGTCGAGCCGCGTTTCGTGGCGACGAACAACGCGGGCGCCGTCGTACGGGACTCGCTCGCGGGGACCGTGCGCGCCGAGGCCGCGCGCCTGCTGGACCGTGTGGACGGCACGGTGGGCGTCGTGGTGGCCATGAACCGGCGCGAGGAGGCCGCCCGCTGGCTGGCCGGGCTCGGCGAACGGGTGGTGGCACTCGGGAGCCTGGAGGCGAAGGGACTGGAGTACGACGCGACGGTGGTCGTCTCGCCGGCGGAGATCGCCGACGAGTCGCCCGCGGGGCTGCGGGTGCTGTACGTCGCCCTCACCCGGGCCACGCAGCAGCTGACGATCGTCTCCGGCGACCGCGACGAACCCGACGCGAGCGGGGTGCCGGATCTGCTCCGGGACTGACGCCCCCGGGGGCCGACGCCCCAAATGAACTCTCGGGGTGGGAATTGCCTTACGGGGATCGTTTGTTACCTTGGATGTGACACCGGCCCGATCCAAGCCCCCGGGCCCAACCTTCGTCGCTACGAGCGACCACTTGCCGCGAGGCGAGCATGGCGGGTCGGTGTCACTGAACGAGGAGAGGCTCACGTCACCTGACGTGAGCCTCTTTCGTTGTCCGGCTTTCGTCGGCCGACCGTTTCCCCTGGGGTCACGTATTCTCGTATGGTGAAAGTTGCCTTCCGAAATCGCGCGCCCTGTCTGCGAACAAAACGTTCGCAATCCGGGGCGGCTACCACGTACTGAGGGGTAGGTGCGACGATCGGACGGCGTACCCGCGACACAGCAGTACACGGTGAAAGCAGAGGAAGTCGGCCATGGCAACGGCGCCCAGCGTCTCCTACTCGATTACGGTCCGACTGGAGGTGCCCGCGAGCGGAACCGCGGTCTCCCAGATCACCACGGCCGTAGAGTCCCACGGAGGCTCGGTGACCGGCCTCGACGTGACCGCCTCAGGCCACGAGAAGCTCCGGATCGACGTCACCATCGCGGCGACCTCCACGGCCCACGCCGACGAGATCGTCCAGCAGCTGCGCGGCATCGAGGGCGTCACGCTCGGCAAGGTCTCCGACCGTACGTTCCTCATGCACCTCGGCGGCAAGATCGAGATGCAGTCCAAGCACCCGATCCGCAACCGTGACGACCTCTCCATGATCTACACCCCGGGTGTGGCCCGCGTGTGCATGGCGATCGCCGAGAACCCCGAGGACGCCCGCCGCCTCACCATCAAGCGCAACTCCGTTGCGGTCGTGACGGACGGCTCCGCCGTGCTGGGCCTCGGGAACATCGGCCCGATGGCCGCCCTCCCGGTCATGGAGGGCAAGGCGGCCCTCTTCAAGCGCTTCGCCGGCATCGACGCCTGGCCGATCTGCCTGGACACCCAGGACACCGACGCGATCGTCGAGATCGTCAAGGCCATCGCCCCCGGCTTCGCGGGCATCAACCTGGAGGACATCTCCGCGCCGCGCTGCTTCGAGATCGAGGCCCGGCTGCGCGAGGCCCTCGACATCCCCGTCTTCCACGACGACCAGCACGGCACCGCGATCGTCGTCCTCGCCGCCCTCACCAACGCCCTGCGCGTGGCGGGCAAGGCCATCAGTGACATCCGGGTCGTCATGTCCGGCGCGGGCGCGGCCGGTACGGCCATCCTGAAGCTGCTCATCGCCGCGGGCGTCAAGAACGCCGTCGTCGCCGACATCCACGGTGTCGTGCATGCGGACCGCGCGGACCTCGTCGACGCGGCCTCCGATTCGCCGCTGCGTTGGATCGCCGACAACACCAACCCCGAGGGCCTCACGGGCACGTTGAAGGAGGCCGTGCGCGGCGCCGACGTGTTCATCGGCGTCTCCGCCCCGAACGTGCTCGACGGCGACGACGTGGCCGCCATGGCCGAGGGCGCCATCGTGTTCGCGCTCGCGAACCCCGACCCCGAGGTCGACCCGGCAATCGCCCGCCAGACCGCGGCAGTTGTCGCCACCGGCCGCTCCGACTTCCCCAACCAGATCAACAACGTGCTGGTCTTCCCGGGCGTCTTCCGCGGCCTCCTGGACGCCCAGTCCCGCACCGTCAACACCGAGATGATGCTGGCCGCCGCGGCCGCGCTCGCGGACGTGGTGAGCGAGGACGAGCTGAACGCGAACTACATCATCCCCAGCGTCTTCAACGACAAGGTCGCGGGCGCGGTCGCCGGAGCGGTGCGCTCCGCGGCGAAGGCGGCGGGTGTGACCGCGGCGGAGTAGGGCACTCGGCGCTGGTGCGGGCGTCGCCGGGGGCTGCTGCCCCTGGACCCCTGCGCCGGCCCGGACGGCCTCGTCCTCGAACGCCGGACGGGCCGGGCGGCCCCCGCCGGTTGATCGCGGCCGGTGGTGGTTCGAGCGGTGTGACTTGCTGTGACGATCGCCACGACCGCGGCGCGTCGGCGCGTCGCGGGATGCGGGGTCCCTGGCGGCCCTCTAGGGTGGCGGCCAGGCTCAGGCCTCCCAGGCCCTGCGGTCCGCTGCCGGGAGCGGACGGAGCGTCACCATACTGAGGCAGTGGCGCTTTTCGTGTGACTCCCAAGGGTGTTCGTGTGACTCCCAGGGGTGCCGGATTGGCTTTCCCGCCGCAGGTGGGGGCAGGATGCGTCTTCGGGCGCGAGGGTCTGGCTACGGACCCGGGTCCGGGGACCGACCGAGGGCCCTGGCAGCATCGGCTTCGCCGCATCCAACATGCGGCTCCGCCGCGTGGCACGCCTCAACGGCAAGAAGAACACGGGAGTAACAACATGAACCGCAGTGAGCTGGTGGCCGCGCTGGCCGACCGCGCCGAGGTGACCCGCAAGGACGCCGACGCCGTTCTGGCCGCGTTCGCCGAGACCGTCGGCGAGATCGTCGCCAAGGGCGACGAGAAGGTCACCATCCCCGGCTTCCTGACCTTCGAGCGCACCCACCGTGCCGCTCGCACCGCGCGCAACCCGCAGACCGGCGACCCGATCCAGATCCCGGCCGGCTACAGCGTGAAGGTCTCCGCGGGCAGCAAGCTCAAGGAAGCGGCCAAGGGCAAGTAAGCCGCGTCCGTGTGCCACGGGACGGCGCACGAACCGCAGTAACGCCAATGGGGCGGCCCCCTTGACCGGGGGGCCGCCCCATCGTCGTACGTACGCCTGGAGCTGTCGCCCGGGCGCTGGCCGTGTTATCCGAGCGCCTTGCCCGGCAGTTCCACCTTCGCGCCCAGCTCCACGAGCTTCTCCATGAAGTTCTCGTAGCCGCGGTTGATCAGGTCGATGCCGTGGACGCGGGACGTGCCCTGGGCCGCGAGCGCGGCGATCAGGTACGAGAAGCCGCCGCGGAGGTCGGGGATGACCAGGTCGGCGCCCTGGAGCTTGGTCGGGCCCGAAACGACGGCCGAGTGCAGGAAGTTGCGCTGGCCGAACCGGCAGACGGAGCCGCCGAGGCACTCGCGGTAGAGCTGGATGTGCGCGCCCATCTGGTTCAGCGCGGAGGTGAAGCCGAGGCGGGACTCGTACACCGTCTCGTGGATGATCGACAGCCCCGTGGCCTGCGTCAGGGCGACCACCAGCGGCTGCTGCCAGTCGGTCTGGAAACCGGGGTGGACGTCCGTCTCCAGGGCGATGGACTTGAGCTGCGAGCCCGGGTGCCAGAAGCGGATGCCCTCGTCGTCGATCTCGAACGCGCCGCCCACCTTGCGGTAGGTGTTCAGGAACGTCATCATCGAGCGCTGCTGGGCGCCGCGGACGTAGATGTTGCCCTCGGTCGCCAGCGCCGCGGAAGCCCAGGAGGCGGCCTCCAGGCGGTCCGGGAGGGCCGCGTGGGTGTAGCCGCCGAGCGAGTCCACACCGGTGATGCGGATCGTCCGGTCGGTGTCCATGGCGATGATCGCGCCCATCTTCTGCAGTACGCAGATGAGGTCCTCGATCTCGGGCTCCACGGCCGCGTTGGACAGCTCGGTGACGCCCTCCGCGAGTACCGCCGTCAGCAGCACCTGCTCGGTCGCGCCGACGGACGGGTACGGCAGCTGGATCTTCGTGCCGCGCAGCCGCTGCGGGGCCTCCAGGTACTGGCCGTCCTCCCGCTTCTCGATCTTCGCGCCGAACTGCCGCAGCACCTCGAAGTGGAAGTCGATCGGCCGGCCGCCGATGTCACAGCCGCCGAGACCCGGGATGAACGCGTGCCCCAGACGGTGCAGCAGCGGGCCGCAGAAGAGGATCGGGATGCGCGACGAGCCCGCGTGGGCATCGATGTCGGCGACGTTCGCGCTTTCCACGTGCGACGGGTCGAGGATCAGCTCGCCCGGCTCCTCACCCGGACGGACCGTCACGCCGTGCAGCTGCAGCAGCCCGCGCACGACGCGCACGTCGCGAATGTCGGGGACATTGCGCAGTCGGCTCGGAGCGCTGCCCAGCAGGGCGGCGACCATGGCCTTCGGTACGAGGTTCTTCGCACCGCGGACACGGATCTCGCCCTCGAGCGGGGTTCCGCCGTGGACAAGCAGTACATCGTCAGAGCCGTTGACGGTCATGTATCTCGCGTTCCGATGAGTTGGGCAGGAGTGTGCGTCGGCAGGCCGGTTGGGCGGGAGCCGAAGAGCAAGGGTAATCGCCGCCTACCCCCCTTAAGTAAGCCCAAGGACCACCCAGCAAGGTCATAGCTTTGCCACAACACGAACCGTTTCGAATCGGGCACACGGGGTCACCGGTGACCGTGTGCGCGGGGGGCGCTCCTCTGCGCCCTGAGCTGCATTCACTCGGGTACGGGTATTGGGTCCCCCTACGCGGGGAAGATGCGGGATCATGTCTGGCATGACCGAGGTGTCCTCGCTCACAGGGCGGCTGCTCGTGGCCACGCCCGCCCTGGCGGACCCGAACTTCGACCGCGCGGTGGTGCTGCTCCTCGACCACGACGAGGAGGGCTCGCTCGGTGTCGTCCTCAACCGGCCGACCCCGGTGGACGTCAGCGACATCCTGGAGGCCTGGGCCGACCTGGCCGGGGAACCCGGCGTCGTCTTCCAGGGCGGCCCGGTGTCGCTGGACTCGGCGCTGGGCGTCGCGGTGATCCCGGGCGGCGTCGCCTCCGGGGAGCGCGCGCCACTCGGCTGGCGGCGGGTGCACGGCGCGATCGGCCTCGTCGACCTGGAGGCCCCACCGGAACTCCTCGCCTCGGCCCTCGGCTCCCTGAGAATCTTCGCCGGATACGCGGGCTGGGGCCCCGGTCAACTGGAGGACGAACTGACCGAGGGCGCCTGGTACGTGGTGGAATCCGAACCGGGAGACGTCTCCTCCCCGTCCCCGGAACGCCTCTGGCGCGAGGTCCTGCGCCGCCAGCGCAACGAACTCGCGATGGTGGCGACGTATCCGGACGACCCTTCACTCAACTGATGTCCGTGACCTTCAGTACCCTTGGCCTTTATGAGCACTCTTGAGCCTGAGACCCAGCCCCAGCGAGGCACTGGGACGGGGACCCTCGTAGAGCCGACGCCGCAGGTGTCGCACGGCGACGGGGACCACGAGCGCTTCGCCCACTATGTCCAGAAGGACAAGATCATGGCGAGCGCCCTCGACGGCACGCCCGTCGTGGCCCTCTGCGGCAAGGTGTGGGTCCCGGGCCGCGACCCGAAGAAGTACCCCGTGTGTCCCATGTGCAAGGAGATCTACGAGTCCATGGGCGCCGGCGGCGACAAGGGCAAGGGCGGCCAGGACAAGTAACGGGCGCCGCCGAGGACCGGCGGCCCGACGATCACAAGGCCCTCGGGGCGCGTTCCGGCGCGCCCCGAGGGCCTTTGCGTCGTGTGCGCCGGCGGTCTTCGCGGCGGGGGCCGTTGCACATGGTGCGCCCCGTGGTCACAGAGTGGTTGAGACCTCTTGTGGACATGTTCATGTAGTCCATAGCCTCCGGTGTGTTGTGCAGAGCAAAACCGCCATTGCGTATGTTGCAACGCCCCCCATCGGAGGATGCTCGATGAAGCTCTCTGCGAAGCTGCCCGTGAAGCTCCCCGCCCGAACGGCCGTCGCCCTCGCCGCCCTTGTCGTCGCCACCGCCTGCGCCCCCCAGACCTCCGGCAACTCCTCCTCCGGAAAGGACGAGAAGACCGGCACGCTGCGGGTCTGGCTCTTCCAGGAGGTCAACAACGGGCCGAAGGAGAAGGTCGTCGACGCGGCCGTCAGCACCTTCAAGAAGGCCCACAAGGACACCAAGGTCACCATCGAGTACATCCCCGTGGAGACCCGCGCCCAGCGCATGAAGGCCGCCTTCAACGACCCGAAGAGCGCCCCTGACGTCATCGAGTACGGCAACACGGACACCGCCGGGTACGTCAAGGACGGCGGACTCGCCGACGTCACCAAGGAGTTCGCCGACTGGAGCGAGGCCAAGGACACCGACCCGACCGCCAAGCAGTCCGTGACGGTGGACGGGAAGATCTACGGCGCCCCGTTCTTCGTCGGCGTCCGCGCCCTTTACTACCGCACCGACATCCTCAAGGACCTCGGTCTCGAAGCCCCCAAGGCCCAGGCCGAGTTGGTCTCCACCGCCAGGAAGATACGCGCGGCCGAGCCCGGCCTCTACGGACTCGTGGTCGGCGGCGCGTACACGTACGGCGCGATGCCCTTCATCTGGTCCCAGGGCGGCGAGATCGCCCAGGGCAAGGGCGGCTCCTACGCCGCGACCATCGACAGCGCGGCCGCCCAGAAGGGCATCAAGGCCTACACCTCCCTGTTCGGCTCCGACAACTGTCCCGCCGCCAAGTGCGCGGGCATGACCGGCAACGACACCGTCACCGCGTTCTCCTCCGGCAAGGCGGGCATGGCCATCGGCGGCGACTTCAGCCACGCCGCGATCGAGGCCGGGAAGATCAAGGGCAAGTACGCGGTCGTGCCGCTGCCCGGTGTGAAGGCGGGCTCGGTGGCCCCGGCGTTCGCGGGCGGCAACAACATCGGCGTCCTGAAGAGCACCTCGCACCGCACCCTCGCCGTCGACCTGATGGAGCAACTGGCGAGCAAGAAGACCCAGAGCGAGCTCTTCGACGCCATGGGATTCCTGCCGACGTACACCGACGTGCGGGACGAGGTCGCGAAGAAGCAGCCGTTCGTCGCGCCCTTCGTGAAGACCCTCGCCTCGGGCGCCAAGTTCGTGCCCGCCTCGGCCGCCTGGTCCCAGATCGACGCCTCGCTCGTCCTGCCGACGATGTTCCAGGAGGTCATCAGCGGCAAGAAGGACGTGGCGGCGGCCTCGAAGGACGCGGCGAAGAAGATGAACGACGCGTTCAGCTCCGTGGGGTGAGCGGATGACCACGCAAGAGGCCGTCGCCGAACCGGTCACGGTCCCGAAGGCCGTGGCCGGCGGCCCCGGCCGCCGTCGCGCCCGCTGGACCCCCTGGCTCTACCTCGCCCCCGCCCTCGTCGTCCTCGGCGCCCTGCTCGTCTACCCCATCTACCAGCTCGGCCTGATCTCGCTCCTGAAGTACACCCAGGCACAGGTCAGCGGCGGTGAACCGACCGCCTTCGAAGGGTTCGGCAACTACACCACCCTCTTCGCCGACGACCAGTTCCGGCAGGTCCTGATCGCCACGCTGGTGTTCGCGGCGGCCTGCGTGCTCTCCACCCTGGCCGTCGGCTGCGCCCTCGCCGTGCTCCTCACCCGCGTACGGGCCCTGCCGAGGCTCGCGCTGATGCTGGCCGCGCTCGGCGCCTGGGCGACCCCGGCGGTCACCGGGTCCACGGTCTGGCTGTTCCTGTTCGACCCCGACTTCGGGCCCGTCAACCGGGTCCTCGGAATCGGCGACCACTCCTGGACGTACGGGCGCTACAGCGCCTTCGCGCTCGTCCTGCTCGAAGTGGTCTGGTGTTCCTTCCCGTTCGTGATGGTGACGGTCTACGCGGGGATCCGCGCCGTACCGTCCGAGGCGCTGGAGGCTGCCGCCCTGGACGGCGCCTCGCAGTGGCGGATCTGGCGCTCGGTGCTCGCACCGCTGCTCCGCCCGATCCTGGTGGTCGTCACCATCCAGTCGGTCATCTGGGACTTCAAGGTCTTCACGCAGATCTACGTGATGACGAACGGCGGCGGCATCGCCGGCCAGAACCTCGTGCTGAACGTGTACGCCTACCAGAAGGCCTTCGCCTCCTCGCAGTACGGCCTCGGCTCGGCGATCGGTGTGGTCATGCTGGTGATCCTGCTGGCGGTCACGCTGGTGTACCTGCGGCTGCTGCGCAGGCAGGGGGAGGAACTGTGAGCCTGATACCCGGCTTCGTACGGCGTCCCCGGCGTCCCTGGCGGCTCGCCGCCGAGGCGTCCGCGCTGCTGATCGCGGTGGTCGTCGCCTTCCCCCTCTACTGGATGGTGCTCGGCGCCTTCAAACCGGCCGGGGAGATCGAGTCCACCGAGCCCCGGCCGTGGACGCTTTCGCCCTCCCTGGATTCGTTCCGGCGCGTCTTCGGGCAGCAGGAATTCGGCCGCTACTTCGTCAACAGCCTTGTGGTGGCGGGGTCCGTGGTCGTCATCTCGGCGCTGATCGCGTTTCTCGCGGCGACAGCGGTCACCCGATTCCGCTTCCGTTTCCGGACCACCCTGTTGATCATGTTCCTGGTCGCGCAGATGGTGCCCGTCGAGGCGCTGACGATCCCCCTCTTCTTCCTGATGCGGGACTTCGGCCAGCTGAACACGCTGGGCTCGCTGATCCTGCCGCACATCGCCTTCTCGCTGCCGTTCGCGATCTGGATGCTGAGGGGTTTTGTGAAGGCGGTTCCCGAGGCGCTGGAGGAGGCCGCGTACATCGACGGGGCGAGCCGTACGCGATTCCTCTGGCAGATCCTTTTCCCGCTCGTCTTCCCGGGGCTGGTGGCCACGAGCGTCTTTTCCTTCATCTCGGCCTGGAACGACTTCCTGTTCGCCAAGTCCTTCATCATCAGCGACACCTCGCAGTCCACCTTGCCGATGGCCCTCCTCGTCTTCTACAAGCCCGACGAGCCGGACTGGGGCGGCGTGATGGCGGCATCCACGGTGATGACGATTCCGGTGCTCATCTTCTTCGTACTCGTACAGCGACGCCTGGTCTCAGGCCTCGGCGGAGCGGTAAAGGACTGACGTGAACGATGTGATTCCGGCGCCCCGCGCCGTCGAGGGCCCCATGCGCTGCGGGGTCGAACTCGACGCGGAGACCACCCTGTGGGCCGCGCCCGGCACGGACACCACGGAGCGCTGGCTGCGCGCCACGCTCGGCGCGGCGCTCGGCCTGCCGCTGCGACCAGGGCCGCAGGACGCCCGCAACGCCCTACGGCTGCTCCTCGACGACACCCTGGAGCCGGAGGCGTACAAACTCAGCGTCGTCGTCAACTGGGGCATCGAGATCCGGGGCGGCAGCGCGGCCGGGGTGTTCTGGGGCGCGCAGACGCTGCGTCAACTTCTCGGCCCCGATGCCTTCCGCCGTGCCCCCGTCCGGCCGGGGAGGACCTACGGAATCGCGCACCAGATCATCGAGGACGCACCCCGATTCCCCTGGCGCGGTCTCATGCTCGACGTCTCGCGGCACTTCATGCCCAAGGACGGCGTCCTGCGTCACCTCGACCTCATGGCCGCCCACAAACTCAACGTCTTCCACTTCCACCTCACCGACGACCAAGGCTGGCGTGTCCAGATCAAGCGGTACCCGAAGCTGACGGAGGTCGGATCCTGGCGGGCGCGCACGAAATTCGGCCATCGTGCCTCGCCCCTGTGGGAGGAGAAGCCGCACGGGGGCTTCTACACGCAGGACGACATCCGCGAGATCGTCGCGTACGCGGCCGAGCGGCATATCAGTGTCGTCCCCGAGATAGACATCCCGGGACACTCGCAGGCCGCCATCGCCGCGTATCCGGAACTGGGCAACACCGACGTCATCGACACGACCTCCCTGACCGTCTGGGACACCTGGGGCATCTCCAAAAACGTACTCGCCCCCACTGACAACACCCTGCGCTTCTACGAGGGGGTGTTCGAGGAACTCCTGGAGCTCTTCCCGGCGGACACCGGCCCGGTCACACCGTTCGCGCCGTTCTCGGGGTTCTCGGGGTTCTCGGGGTTTGTGCACATCGGCGGCGACGAGTGCGCCAAGGACCAGTGGAAGCAGTCGCCGACCGCCCAGGCGCGCATCAGGGAACTGGGGCTCGCGGACGAGGACGAGTTGCAGTCCTGGTTCATCCGGCACTTCGACAACTGGCTCTCCGCGCGTGGGCGTCGGCTGATCGGCTGGGACGAGATCCTGGAGGGCGGGCTCGCGGCCGGGGCCGCGGTGTCCTCGTGGCGCGGCTACCAGGGCGGCATCACGGCCGCCCGCGCCGGCCACGACGTGGTCATGTGCCCCGAGCAGCAGGTGTACTTGGACCACCGTCAGGCCGCGGGCCCGGACGAGCCGGTGCCGATCGGATATGTCCGCACCCTGGAGGACGTCTACCGCTTCGAACCCGTTCCGCCCGAGCTCACCGAGACGGAGGCACGGCATGTGCTGGGCACTCAGGCGAACGTGTGGACCGAGGTGATGGACGACCCCGCGCGCGTGGACTACCAGACCTTTCCCCGGCTCGCGGCCTTCGCCGAGGTCGCCTGGAGCGCCCTGCCCGCCCCCGCCGAGCGGGACTTCGCCGACTTCGAAGGGCGGATGGCCGCCCACTACGGGCGACTTGACGCCCTGGGAGTGGCCTATCGCCCGCCCGGGGGCCCTCTTCCGTGGCAGCGGCGCCCGGGTGTGCTCGGACGTCCGATCGAGGGGGCGCCCCCAAACGTGTGAGGTGACTCCCGACCGGCGTGTCCCGGCCCTCTCGCCCCGACACAGTGGCCCCACAAGGCAAAAGGCACCCAAGGGCCACCGAAGAGTGGCAATCCGTACCGACCGGCGATGCCGTAGGAAAACGGACCATCTCCCTGGTGAGGGGGCGAATGCCTCCTAGCGGACCCCCGCGTCGAGGGCCGGGGAAGATGTGCCAGAGTTGCCACGTCCGCCCTGTCAGCACGTACCGTACGCGCAACACAGGTGGGACCAGGTGGGGCAGCGGGAAGGGGCAGCCGGTTTGACCACGCACGCACCGCAGGCGGCGCAGGCCGTGACGCTGCCCGCCTCGCTGGACGAGGCAGTGGCGGCGCTGGCCGCCATGCCCGCCGCCGTCCCCGTGGCCGGCGGCACCGACCTCATGGCCGCCGTCAACTCCGGACAGCTGCGGCCCGCCGCGCTCGTCGGCCTCGGCCGGATCAGCGAGATCCGCGGCTGGCAGTACCAGGACGGCCACGCGCTGCTCGGCGCCGGCCTCACCCACGCCCGTATGGGGCGCCCCGACTTCGCGGCCCTCATCCCGGCGCTCGCCGCCGCCGCGCGCGCCGCGGGACCGCCGCAGATCCGCAACGCGGGCACCCTGGGCGGCAACATCGCCTCGGCGGCTCCCACGGGGGACGCGCTGCCGGTGCTGGCCGCCCTGGAAGCCACGCTGATCATCGCGGGCCAGGGCGGAGCCCGCCGTGAGATCCCGGTGTCGCACCTGCTCGCCGGCATGGAGATGCTCCGCGGCGGCGAACTCATCGGCTACGTGCGTGTGCCGCTGCTGCACGCGCCGCAGGTCTTCCTGAAGGCGACCGGACGCACCGGACCCGGGCGCGCCATCGCGTCCGTGGCGCTCGTCCTGGACCCGGCGCGGCGCGGCGTGCGGTGCGCCGTGGGCGCCATAGCGCCGATGCCGCTGCGGCCCCTGGACGCGGAGGCGTGGGTCGCCCAGCTGATCGACTGGGACAACAGCCGGTCGATCGTGCCGGAGGCGCTCAACGCCTTCGGGGAGTACGTCGCCGCGGCCTGCATCCCCGATCCCGTCCCGGCCGAGGACGGCTCCGTACAACAGCTTCCGCCGGCCGTACTGCACCTGCGGCGCACCGTCGCCGCGCTGGCCCGACGAGCACTGGGGAGGGCACTGTCGTGACCGACGACCAGCACGGAGAGGGCACTCCGCGGACCAGCGGCAGGTGGGACCCCCTCCCGCAGGGGGACTACGACGACGGCGCCACCGCCTTCGTCAAGCTCCCCGAGGGCGGAATCGACGCCCTTTTGGCGGAACGTGAGACGCCCCTCGCGGCGCCCGGCCACGGCTATGTGCCTCCCCGGATCGCCGCGGCGCCCCCGGCGGCCGGCCCCGGGGTGGCGGGTACCTGGGCCGCGCCGGCCGAGGCCGTCCAGTGGCCGGACCCCAACGCCGCGCACCAGGAAGCCGTACGCCACGAGACCGGGCGCCAGGAGTCCGGGTATCAGCAGGCCGCGCACGACGGGTTCTCGTACCACCCCGGCGCCACCGGCCAGTGGGACTTCGGGGAGGCCGCCCGGGAGGGTGTCTCCTCCGGTCACCACCCGGCCGACGCGCCCGGACACGACGTCACCGGACAGTGGTCGATTCCGGTCGCCGAAGGTGATCTTCCGGACGAATCGGGCGAGTTCACCACGTCGGCCCTGGTCGAGCAGTGGGGCGGCACCCCGCCAGCCACGCTCCCGGGCGGCGCGGCAGCGCCCTGGGCGACCACGGAGATCGGTGAGCCGTGGTCCGCCGCACCGCGAGCGGCGACCCCCGAGGCCCCGCAGGCTTCTGAGGGCCCCGTGGAGCCCGCGCGGCACACGCATGCGGAATCGGCCGCCGAGGCCGCCCAGACCGCCGCGCAGGCCGCTCACGCGGCTCCTGAGCCGGTCGCCGGGCACATGCCCGCGACGGCCGAGGCGTACGGGACCCCGGACGGGGCCGAACCGGACCCCGACCCGGCCACGCCGACTGCCCCGACAGCGGTTCCGGAGGACTCCTCGGAGTACGTTTCGGAGCGTCGTTCCGAGCACCCTTCGGAGCACCCCGAGTCCCCCGCGCCGGACGTCCCCGGTGCGGAGGCGAGCGACCCGGACACCCATGCGCCGCCCCCGCACGACGAACATCCCCTGGCCTCCTACGTCCTGCGCGTCAACGGCGCCGACCGCCCCGTGACCGACGCCTGGATCGGCGAGTCGCTGCTCTACGTCCTGCGCGAGCGCCTCGGCCTCGCGGGCGCCAAGGACGGCTGCTCGCAGGGCGAGTGCGGAGCCTGCAACGTGCAGGTGGACGGGCGGCTCGTGGCGTCCTGCCTGGTGCCCGCCGTCACCGCCGCGAGCAGTGAAGTGCGTACGGTCGAAGGCCTCGCCGCCGACGGACAGCCCTCGGACGTGCAGCGCGCCCTCGCCAAGTGCGGCGCGGTGCAGTGCGGTTTCTGCGTCCCGGGCATGGCCATGACCGTGCACGACCTCCTCGAGGGCAACCCGGCCCCCACCGAACTCGAGACCCGCCAGGCGCTGTGCGGCAACCTGTGCCGCTGCTCCGGCTACCGCGGGGTCCTGGACGCCGTACGCGAGGTCGTCGCCGAACGCGAGGCGCACAGCGCGGCCGCCGCCGGGGCCACGCCGGACGCCGACGAGCCGCGCATCCCGCACCAGGCGGGGCCCGGCGCGGGCGGCGTCAACCCGTCGGCGTTCGAGGACCCTTCTCCGTACGACTCCCAGGCGCCGCATGAGCAGCCGTACGGCCAGGACGGAGGCCAGGCGTGAGCAACGAGACCGCGACCGCGACTCCCGCGGCACCCGACACCGGCCCCGAGCCGCTGCCGCACGGGCTCGGCGTGTCGCTGCCCGCCGCGGAGGCCCGCGCCAAGACGGAGGGCACCTTCCCGTACGCGGCCGATCTGTGGGCCGAGGGCCTGCTGTGGGCGGCCGTGCTGCGCTCGCCGCACCCGCACGCGCGCATCGTGTCCATCGACACCAGCCACGCGCGCGAGATGCCCGGCGTACGGGCGGTCATCACCCACGAGGACGTGCCCGGCGCCGCCCTGCACGGCCGCGGCCGTGCGGACCGTCCGGTGTTCGCCTCCGAGGTCGTACGCCACCACGGCGAGCCCATCGCGGCCGTCGCCGCCGATCACCCGGACACCGCCCGGATGGCCGCTGCGGCCGTCATCGTCGAGTACGAAGTACTCGAACCGGTGACCGACCCTGAGCAGGCGTTCGAGGCCGAACCCCTGCACCCCGACGGCAACCTGATCCGGCACATCCCGCTGCGCCACGGTGATCCGGACGCCGTCGGCGAGATCGTCGTCGAGGGCCTGTACCGCATCGGCCGCCAGGACCCGGCCCCGATCGGCGCCGAGGCCGGACTCGCCGTGCCCCGCCCGGACGGCGGCGTCGAGCTCTACATCGCCTCCACCGACCCGCACGCCGACCGCGACACCGCCGCCGCCTGCTACGGCCTGGAGCCCGAGCGGGTGAAGGTCGTCGTCACCGGAGTGCCCGGCGCCACCGCCGACCGCGAGGACCAGGGCTTCCAGCTCCCGCTCGGCCTGCTGGCCCTGCGGACCGGCTGCCCGGTGAAGATCACCGCGACCCGCGAGGAGTCCTTCCTCGGCCACGCCCACCGGCACCCCACCCTCCTGCGCTACCGCCACCACGCCGACACCGAGGGCAGGTTGGTGAAGGTCGAGGCGCAGATCCTGCTCGACGCGGGCGCCTACGCCGACACGTCCGCCGAGTCGCTGGCCGCAGCGGTCTCCTTCGCCTGCGGCCCCTACGTCGTCCCGAACGCCTTCATCGAGGGCTGGGCCGTGCGCACCAACAACCCGCCCTCCGGCCATGTGCGCGGCGAGGGCGCCATGCAGGTCTGCGCCGCGTACGAGGCGCAGATGGACAAGCTCGCCAAGAAGCTCGCCCTCGACCCCGCCGAACTGCGCCTGCAGAACGCGATGGCCACCGGGGACGTGCTTCCGACGGGCCAGACGGTGACCTGCCCGGCCCCGGTCGCCGAACTGCTCCAGGCCGTACGCGACTACCCTCTGCCCGCGCTCCCCAAGGACACCCCCGAGGACGAGTGGCTCCTCCCGGGCGGCCCCGAGGGCGCGGGCGAACCCGGCGCCGTACGCCGCGGGGTCGGCTACGGCCTCGGCATGGTCCACATGCTCGGCGCAGAGGGCGCGGACGAGGTCTCCACGGCCACGGTCAAGGTCCACGACGGCGTCGCCACCGTCCTGTGTGCGGCCGTCGAGACCGGTCAGGGCTTCACGACACTGGCCCGCCAGATCGTCCAGGAGACCCTCGGCATCGACGAGGTGCACGTGGCGCCGGTCGACACCGACCAGCCGCCCGCGGGCCCCAGCTGCCGTGGCCGCCACACCTGGGTGTCGGGCGGAGCGGTCGAACGCGCCGCGAAGATGGTCCGTACGCAGCTCCTGCAGCCTCTGGCGCACAAGTTCGGCATGTCCACGGAGCTCCTCCAGATCACCGACGGCAAGATCACCTCGTACGACGGTGTGCTCTCGACCACCGTCACGGAGGCGATGGACGGCAAGGAGCTGTGGGCCACCGCGCAGTGCCGCCCGCACCCGACCGAGCCGCTGGACGAGGCGGGCCAGGGCGACGCCTTCGTGGGCCTGGCCTTCTGCGCGATCCGCGCGGTGGTGGACGTGGACATCGAACTGGGCTCGGTACGGGTGGTGGAGCTGGCGCTCGCCCAGGACGTCGGCCGGATCCTCAACCCCGCCCAGCTCACGGCCCGTATCGAGGCAGGCGTCACCCAGGGCGTCGGTGCCGCGCTCACGGAGAACCTCCGCACCGCCCGCGGCCTGGTCCGCCACCCCGACCTCACGGGTTACGCCCTCCCGACCTCCCTGGACGCCCCCGACATCCGCATCGTCAAGCTCGTCGAGGAGCGCGACGTCGTCGCCCCCTTCGGCGCGAAGGCGGCCAGCGCGGTGCCGGTCGTGACGTCCCCGGCGGCCGTCGCGTCCGCCGTACGGGCGGCGACGGGCCGCCCCGTCAACCGCCTCCCGATCCGTCCGCAAGCCGCCGTGGTGACCGCGTCATGAGTACCCCCGAGCCGACGACCCACGATCCCGAGCCGACGGCCCACGATCCCGAGCAGCCGCGCTACGAGCCTCCGCCGAGCGTCGGGAAGCTGGCGCTGTGGGTACTGCTGTTCGTCGTGGCGGCCGTGGTGGTCGTCCTGGGCGGCGTGTACTTCACCTGAGACGGCTGACGGCCGCGGCAAGGCCCCCCGATGGCTTGAACCCGCGTGTTTCCGGGCCGTACGACCTGCGTGCCTGCGGGTTTCCGGCGTTGTCAGTGGGGCGGCGTATGGTTCTCGGTCAGTGGGGAACTGCCGCTGGGCGGCGGCGAGTTCCCCGCGAGAAGCACATATGCGTTCACATGCGCGGGGGAGCCATGAGCACGACTGACACCGATGTCGTCGGCGCGATCACGCTGACCGAGGACGAGCTGGATCCATACATCACGCACACGGACACACGGCAGTGGCTGACGGGGCCCGGGCTGCCGGCCGAGGGCACGCTGCTGAGCTTCGGCGCACTGCGGGAGCACGGGCTGCGCAGGGTCACCGACCTGGCCGGTGACGCCGACAAACTCGCCACGGAGCTCCAGGACCAGCTGGTCGTGGGAGCCCTGCGGACCTTCGACCGGGACCTGGAGTCGATCGTCCTGGACGGGGCGACGGGGAAGGTCGCCACGACGTACTTCTTCTCCGACCCGGCTCTGATGGACCTCGCGCCCCTGGCCCCCTCCCTGGAAGCCCTGGTGCGCTTCTCGGCGGCGACGGAGGAACTGACGGCGTCCCGCGGACGGTTCGCCTCCTACGAGGGCCGCTTCGGCCCGAAGGCGGTCACGGAGGCCTCCGAGTCCCTCGCCGCGGTCTTCGAGGCGGGCGCGGGCGGCGAGGTGGCGCCGTACTGGCGGATGGCCGCCCTGATCCGCCCCCTCGCCCGGATCGCGGGCCCCGGTGAGGGCCTCACCCTCGACCTGCCCAAGCGGCTGCTGGACGAGGAGTTCGGCGCGGGAGCCATCATGCGCTTCGAGGACGTCGACTTCCCGCCCGCGCTCGTGCACGAGCCGACCCGTCGCTTCCTGCGCGAGACCGGCCTGCCCGAGGACGGCCTTCTCTTCCAGCTGGACACGGAAGTGCCCCTGCCGGCCCTCGCCGACTACTACGCGGACCAGCGCCCCGACGACTTCTCCGCCGACGAACTCCCCCCGACGGCCGACCGCCTGATACGCCTCGGCTACCTCATCGAGGACACCAGCCTCGTGGTGGACGGCACCACGGGCGCGGTCCTCGCCTGGAGCGAGCCGGACATCACCCTGCGCCCCCTCAACGCCGACATCTCCACCCTCGCCTTCACCCTCTGGCTGCTCCACCGCGAGAAGGCCCTCGACGCGACCCACGACCTCACCGACTCCTACGAGCAACTGGCCGCCACCATGGCCCAGACCCTCGCCAGGGTCGACCCGGTCGCCTGCGACCCCACCCTCACGCTGGAGGGCGACGACGGCCGGCGCTACTGGCCGGAGATATTCGAGGACGAGGCAGGCGGCACCCTCCACGGCTAGCCGACGGACGACCACGCCCCCACGCACGGATCGGCCGCCCCCGGGCCACGGGGACGGCCGATCCACCTCACAGGAGGCCGTGGCGGGAATTGAACCCGCGTAACTCGCTTTGCAGGCGAGCCCCTGAACCACTCGGGCACACGGCCGTTCTCAGGTGCGGCACGGCTCACTCGTTCCGAACCTGATGGGTTGAACGTAGGCGGGGCGGAGGGTGGGCTCAAGGGGTGCGGGGGCGCTGCAACGGGACTGCCATACGCCGTTCATGAATGCCGGTTCTCGGGCGCTGGGCGTACGACCAAAGGCCCAGACGATCACGGTCTCCGGACAGGAGTCACTGTCAGTTGTGGCCCTTACGCTGGCGGCCATGACAGCGCTGGAAGCACGCGATGCCGCGACCGCCCCGCCCGAGGACAAGGGCGAGGGAGGTGTGCTGAGCCGCCCCTACCGGGCGCTCAGCATCGGGATCGTGTTCGTGGAGCTGCTGATCGCCTTCGAGGCGACGGCCGTCGGGACGGCGATGCCCGTCGCGGCACGGGAGCTCGACGGGGTGTCGTTGTACGCGTTCGCGTTCTCGGCGTATTTCACGACGAGCCTGTTCGGGATGGTGTTCGCCGGGCAGTGGGCGGACCGCCGCGGGCCCCTGGCGCCGCTGACCACGGGGATCACGGCCTTCGCCGCGGGACTGCTGCTGTCCGGGACGGCCGGGACCATGTGGCTGTTCCTTCTCGGTCGGGCGGTGCAGGGGCTCGGTGGCGGGCTGGTCGTCGTGGCGTTGTACGTCGTCGTGGTGCGGGCCTACCCGGAGCGGCTGCGCCCGGCGATCATGGCGGCGTTCGCGGCGAGCTGGGTGATTCCGTCCGTGGTCGGACCGTTGATCGCGGGCACGGTCACCGAACATCTGGGCTGGCGCTGGGTGTTCACCGGGATACCGGTGCTGGTCGTGTTTCCGCTGGCGCTCGCGCTGCCGCGGATACGACGGCTGTCGTCCGGGCGGTCGGCGGACGCGGGGACCGCCGGCCGCGAGCCCTTCGAGCGGCGGCGCATCCGGCTGGCGCTCGGGATCTCGCTCGGCTCCGGACTCCTCCAGTACGCCGCCCAGGACCTGGACCCGCTCTCGCTCGTCGCCGGCCTTGCGGGCGCCGCGCTGCTCGTCCCGGCCGTCCTCGGGCTGCTGCCGGGCGGCACCTACCGGGCGGCGCGCGGGCTGCCGTCCGTGGTGCTGCTGCGCGGGCTCGCGGCCGGTTCCTTCATCGCCGCCGAGTCCTTTGTGCCCCTCATGCTGGTCACCCAGCGCGGGCTGTCGCCGACGCTCGCCGGGTTCTCCCTCGCGGCGGCCGGCGGGACCTGGGCGCTGGGGTCGTATGTGCAGTCGCGGCCACGGACGGAGCCGTACCGGGACCGGCTGATGTTCCTCGGGATGGTGCTGCTCGCGGCGGCCATCGTCGCCGTGCCCAGCGTGCTGATTCCCGCAGTGCCCGTGTGGATCGTCGCCGTCGCCTGGGGGTTCGGCTGCTTCGGGATGGGACTGGTGATCGCCTCGACCAGCGTGCTGCTGCTGCGCCTCTCGACGCCGGAGGAAGTCGGCTCCAACTCCGCCGCGCTCCAGATCTCCGACGGCCTCTCCAACATCGTGCTCCTCGCGGCGGGCGGCGCGGCCTTCGCGGCGCTGGGCGGCGGCAAGGTCGCGGAGACGGCCACCTCGACGGCCGACGGTTCCCACCCCACCGCGTTCGCCGCCGTGTTCCTGCCGATGGCGGGGGTGGCGTTGGTGGGGGCCTGGGTGACCACGCGATTGCGAGAGCGGTGATCTGGAAGGAGAGCAGCGTTCCGGTTCGGTGGGGTGCGGTCATCGTGAACCGGCCGAGCTCGTACTGCCTGGTCATCGCCATGGCGGCCGGTGAAGAGCACGACATCGAGGTGATCGGTGGGCGGTCGCGGGGTTTGTGAGGTGGGTCCCATCCGCGGGTGACCCGGCGTCGTCCGCGCGTTGACAGCTCCGGGGCGCCGGTAGGGTGGCCCGGTTGTCATACGTAGCCGAGCCGCTCGACCAAACCACGGAGACCGTGACTACCACCGCCGCCAGCGCATCCACCTCGCACCACCTCTCACCCGCCTTCCCCGGCCGCGCCCCCTGGGGTACCGCCAGCAAGCTGCGTGCCTGGCAGCAGGGGGCGCTGGAGAGGTACATCCAGGAGCAGCCGCGCGACTTCCTGGCCGTCGCCACGCCCGGCGCCGGCAAGACGACGTTCGCGCTGACGCTCGCGTCCTGGCTGCTGCACCATCACGTCGTGCAGCAGGTGACCGTGGTCGCGCCGACCGAGCACCTGAAGAAGCAGTGGGCGGAGGCCGCCGCGCGGATAGGGATCAAGCTGGATCCCGAGTACAGCGCCGGTCCGCTCAGCAAGGAGTACCACGGCGTCGCCGTGACGTACGCGGGTGTGGGCGTGCGGCCCATGCTCCACCGCAACCGCGTCGAGCAGCGCAAGACCCTCGTCATCCTCGACGAGATCCACCACGCCGGTGACTCCAAGTCGTGGGGCGAGGCCTGTCTCGAAGCGTTCGAGCCCGCCACCCGGCGGCTCGCGCTCACCGGTACGCCCTTCCGGTCCGACACCAATCCGATTCCCTTTGTGACGTACGAAGAGGGAAATGACGGTATTCGGCGGTCTTCCGCCGATTACACCTACGGATACGGGTCCGCCCTGGGGGACGGGGTCGTGCGGCCCGTCATCTTCCTCTCCTACAGCGGCAACATGCGGTGGCGCACGAAGGCGGGGGACGAGATCGCGGCCCGGCTCGGCGAGCCGATGACCAAGGACGCCATCTCGCAGGCCTGGCGTACCGCGCTCGACCCGCGCGGCGAGTGGATGCCCAGTGTGCTGCGCGCCGCCGACCAGCGGCTGACCGAGGTCAGGAAGGGCATTCCGGACGCGGGCGCGCTCGTCATCGCCTCCGACCAGGACTCCGCGCGCGCGTACGCCAAGCTCATCCGTGAGATCACCGGGACGAAGGCGACCCTCGTCCTGTCCGACGACACGGGCGCGTCCAACAGGATCGACGAGTTCAGCCACAGCGAGGACCGGTGGATGGTCGCCGTCCGCATGGTGTCCGAGGGCGTCGACGTGCCGCGGCTCGCCGTCGGCGTGTACGCCACCACCATCTCCACGCCCCTCTTCTTCGCGCAGGCCGTGGGTCGTTTCGTACGGTCCCGGCGGCGCGGCGAGACCGCCTCCGTCTTCCTTCCGACCGTCCCCGACCTCCTCGGCTTCGCCAACGAGATGGAGGTCGAGCGCGACCACGTCCTCGACAAGCCCAAGAAGGAGGGCGAGGACGACCCGTACGCCGAGTCCGAGCAGGAGATGGACGAGGCGAACCGGGAGCAGGACGAGGACACCGGCGAGCAGGAGCAGTTCTCCTTCGAGGCGCTGGAGTCCGAGGCCGTCTTCGACCGAGTGCTCTACGACGGCGCCGAGTTCGGGATGCAGGCCCACCCGGGGAGCGAGGAGGAGCAGGACTACCTAGGGATTCCGGGGCTGCTCGAACCCGACCAGGTGCAGCTGTTGCTCCAGAAGCGGCAGGCGCGGCAGATCGCGCACAGCCGCAAGAAGCCCGACGAGGAGGCCGACCTTCTCGAACTGCCCGCCGAGCGGCGGCCGGTGGTCTCGCACAAGGAGATGCTGGAACTGCGCAAGCAGCTCAACACCATGGTCGGCGCGTACGTCCACCAGAGCGGCAAGCCGCACGGCGTGATCCACACCGAACTGCGCCGCGTGTGCGGGGGGCCGCCGAGTGCGGAGGCGACGGCGGGGCAGTTGCGGCAGCGGATCGCCAAGGTGCAGGAGTGGGCCACCCGTATGCGGTGACGCTGTGCGCTGTGCCGGGGCGGTCGCGGTTCGTGGGGCACTGGTTGTGCTTCGGCTGTGGACCGTCTGTGGCTGGTCGCGCAGTTCCCCGCGCCCCTTCCGGGGGTGTGTGCGCCGTGTGTGGGGGGCGTGTGTGCCGCGTGGTGTGCGCTGTACGTACGAGGACAAAGGCTCTGTAAAGGGGAAGAGTCCGTACCAGGCCATGACCGGATTCTGGACGGAGACTTCCGCTGAGCGAACCGGCTCGCTACTGTCCCGCTACGCACACGCCCCGTGGCAGCGCCGCCGCGGAGCGCAGCCGTGTAGCGACTCCGCCCGGGAAGAGCCCGGGTCGTCAGCCGACGGCGGCCTCTGAAGCGCGTCGCCGACGGGACTCGGAGACGCAACCGCCGCGAGGGGCCGCCGACCTCACCACTAAGGAGTGGGCGTCGTGACCGCGGAGACCTCTCAGACGCTCGACCGGGGACTGCGTGTCCTCAAGCTGCTCGCCGACACGGACCACGGGCTGACCGTCACCGAGCTCTCGAACAAACTGGGCGTCAACCGGACCGTTGTGTACCGGTTGCTCGCCACGCTGGAGCAGCACGCGCTCGTACGCCGGGATCTGGGCGGCCGCGCCCGGGTCGGCCTTGGGGTGCTGCGGCTGGGACGTCAGGTGCATCCGCTGGTACGGGAGGCCGCGCTGCCGGCGCTGCGCGCGCTGGCCGAGGATATAGGGGCCACGGCTCATCTCACGCTCGTCGACGGGACCGAGGCGCTCGCCGTCGCCGTCGTGGAGCCGACGTGGACGGACTATCACGTCGCCTACCGCGCCGGGTTCCGCCATCCGCTGGACCGGGGCGCCGCGGGCCGCGCGATCCTCGCCGCCCGGCAGCCCGGGCCGGCGGACGCCCCGGGATACACGCTCACGCACGGGGAGTTGGAGGCGGGTGCGAGTGGGGCCGCCGCTCCCCTGATAGGGGTGACCGGGGTCGAGGGCAGCGTCGGTGTCGTCATGCTCGCGGACTCCGTGCCGGAACGGGTGGGGCCGAGGGTCATGGACGCGGCGCGGGAGGTCGCGGACGCGCTGCGCTGACGCCCCGCACTCCGTGGCGTTGACGCCCCGCACTCTGCCGCGCTGACGCTCCGCGCTCCGCCGCACCGACCCCCGCGCCCCGTTGCGCCAACGGTCCTTGTTTCCAGTCACCCCCTGGCTTTGGCCGACCCGCCAAACCACCCCCGCCATCTCTGGCCGATGCGCCCACCGCCCGTCGCCCCGCCCTCCGCATCATCAGGGCACTGAAGGCGGAACGGTGAACGGTGGAGGGAGACAAGGCGTGGAGACGGAGACGGTACGTACACGGCCGGACGTCGGCCGAGGAGGCGGACGGGCGGCTCGGCTGACCCGGCGTCAGGGCGTCGGATCGCTGGTCGCCGAGGCCGCCGGGAGCCCGCTCAGGCGGACGATGGGCGTCGGACAGCTCACCCTGCTCAGCGTGGGCGCGACGCTCGGCACCGGCATCTTCGTGGTCCTCGGCCAGGCGGTGCCCGAGGCCGGTCCCGCCATCGTCGTGTCGTTCGTCCTGGCCGGTGTGACCGCGCTGTTCTCCGCGCTGTCGTACGCCGAGCTGGCCGGCATGATCCCGGGCTCCGGCTCCTCGTACAGCTATGCGTACGCCACCCTCGGCGAGCTCGTCGCCTGGGTGTGCGGCTGGTGTCTGATCCTGGAGTACGGGGTGTCCGTGGCCGCCGTCGCGGTCGGCTGGGGGCAGTACGTCAACGAACTGCTCGACCTGACCGTCGGGGTCACCCTCCCCGACACGCTCAGCGCGCCGCCCGGCGCCGGCGGGGTCCTCAACATCCCCGCCGCCGCCATCGTCGTCCTCGCCATGGTCGTGCTGCTGCGCGGAGCGAAGGAGAGCGCCGTCGCCAACACCGTCATGGTCGGCGTGAAGATCGCCGCCCTGGTGATGTTCTGCGCGGTCGCCTTCACCGCCTTCCGCGCAGGGAACTTCACGCCCCTCTTCCCGCTCGGCACCGCCGGCATGAGCGCGGGCGCCGCCTCGCTCTTCTTCTCCTACATCGGCTTCGACGCCGCCTCGACGGCGGGGGAGGAGGCGAAGAACCCGCAGCGCGACCTGCCACGCGCGATCATCCTCTCCCTCGTCCTCGTCACCGCCCTGTACGTCCTCGTCGCGGTCGCCGCGCTCGGCGCGATGCCGTGGAGGAAGTTCGAGGGCACGGAGGCCACGCTGAGCCAGGTGCTCGTGCAGTCCGTCGGCGGTGGCAGCCTGTGGCCGATCCTGCTCTCCATCGGGGCGGTCGTGGCCACCACGAGCGTCGTGCTCACCGTGCAGTACGGGCAGATCCGCATCCTCTTCGCGATGTCGAGGGACGGGCTCGTGCCGCCGCTGTTCTCCAAGGTGCACCCCACCACCGGGGTGCCGCGCGCCAACACGGTCATCGTCTCCACCTTCATCGCCGTGCTCGCCGCGCTCGTCCCGCTGGGCGCGCTCGCGGACGCCACCAGCATCGGTACGCTCTTCGCCTTCATGCTGGTCAACCTGGCGGTCGTCCTGCTGCGCCGCCGCAGCCCGGAGGCACCCCGCTCCTTCCGGGTCCCCTTCTCGCCGGTGACGCCGATCCTGGGTGTGGGCTTCTGCGTCTACATGCTGTTCAGCCTGGGGTCGGACACCTGGGTCGCGTTCGGCGCGTGGATGGCCGTCGGCCTGGTGATCTACTGGCTGTACGGGATCAAGCACTCCAAGCTCGGAGACAAGCTCGGAGACAAGCCCGGCGAGAAACTCGTCGACAAGCTCGGCGACGAGGAAGTGGCGTGAACACCCTCGACCTCACCGCCGACGTCGTCGCCCTCGCCCGTGCCCTCGTCGACCTCCCCTCCGAGAGCGGCGAGGAGGCCCGGCTCGCGGACGCCGTCGAGGCGGCCCTCGCCGTCCTCCCGCACCTCACCGTGGAGCGGATCGGCAACTCGGTGGTCGCCCGCACCGGCCTCGGCCACCCCGAACGGATCCTGATCGCGGGCCACTTGGACACCGTGCCCGCCGCCGGGAACCTGCCGTCCCTCCTGCGGGGCGACCTCCTGTACGGGCTCGGCGCCTGCGACATGAAGGGCGGCGTCGCCGTCGCACTCCGGCTGGCGGCGACGCTCCCCGCGCCCACCCGCGACCTCACGTACGTCTTCTACGAGTGCGAGGAGGTCGAGGGCGACCGCAACGGGCTCGGCCGGATCGCCGCCGTACGGCCGGAGTTGCTGAAGGCCGACCTCGCGATCCTCATGGAGCCGTCCGACGCCGGGGTCGAGGCGGGCTGCCAGGGTGTGCTGATGGCCGACATCACGGTCCGCGGCGAGCGCGCGCACACCGCGCGCGCCTGGCGGGGTGTGAACGCCGCGCACCGCGCCGGGGTCGTCCTCCAGCGCCTCGCCGACCACATCCCGGAACGGGTGGTGATCGACGGCCTGGAGTACCGGGAGGGGCTGAACGCCGTTGCCGTACGCGCCGGGGTCGCGGGCAACGTCGTCCCCGACGAGTGCGTGATCACCGTCAACTCGCGTTTCGCGCCGAGCCGTTCGGCCGAGGAGGCGGAGAAGTACGTACGGGATCTCTTTCCCGAGGACGAGTACGAGGTCGACGTCACGGAGGTCGTGCCGGGCGCGCTGCCCGGGCTCGACCGGCACGCGGTCGCCTCGCTCGTCCGCGTGCTGGGCGCCACGCCCCGTCCGAAGCTGGGCTGGACGGACGTGGCCCGTTTCGCCGCTCTCGGCACGCCCGCCCTCAACTACGGCCCGGGCGATCCGGTCCTCGCGCACACGGCGGGGGAGTACGTTCCGGTGGCGCAGCTGCGGGCGTGCGAGGAGCGGCTGACGCGGTGGCTCACGCGGGGAGGCCGCCGAGCCACTCCAGCAGGAACTTGGTGAAGACGTACGGGTGCTGACGCGGGTGCTGGAGGTCTTCGAGGACGTGGACGTCAACTGACGGCCAGGACCGAAGGGTGGCTCAGTGGCGGCTGCCGAGCCCACCCAGGGTCCTCAGCTGGAGCCACAGCACCAGCCGTTCGTCGGGATCGTCGAGGTCGATGCCGAGCTGCTGCCGGGCCTGCCGGAGGCGGTAGCGGCAGGTGTTGGCGTGCACGGCGAGCAGCCGCGCCGCGCCCGCCATGTCGCAGCCCGCGTCCAGCCAGGCGACGAGGGTGCGGGCGTACTCGGTGCCGTGCTCGGCGTCGTACGCGAGGACCCGTCGCCACCCGCCCGCGCTCAACTCCCGCCGCTCGCCAAGGACTTCGGCAAGCCGCAGCAGGGTGACGCGCGGCCTCACCTCCTCCACGGTCGCCACCGGCAACTCGGGGCCCAGGACCCGTAGGACGAGGTCGGCGTCGTCCCGGGAGGCCCGCACCTCCGCGAGCCCGGAGACCACGTCCCCCAGCCCGGCCCGTACGGGCACCCGCAGCGCCTGCCCGGCCCGCCCCACGATGTCCTCCGCCAGCCCTCTGTGCCGCGCCCCGCCACGCTCCCCGACCGCCGGCAGCAGCGCGTACACGACCCCGTCGACTAGGACGCCCGCGTGCCGCCCGTAGCGCGCCTCGCACTGGAGGCGTACGAGATCCAGGAGCCGTAGCGCGGTCTGTTCGACGTCCGCCGCCGAGACGCTGGAGTCCAGGACGAAGGCGGCCACGCGCACGGGCGCCGGGTTTCCGTCCGGGCCGAGGCCCAGCCCCAAGCGGTGGGCGGCGCCCGCCGGGTCGGCGGTGCCGTCGAGCAGACGGCGCAGCAGGTCGCCGTTCTGGTGGCGGGCCAGCTCCTGCGCGGCGCGGGCCCGCAGCAGGAGCAGCGCCGCCGTGGACGCGCCCTGGGCGAGGGCCTCCTGGGCGTCCGGCGCGAGGCCGCCGTCGTCGACGACCCAGAGCGAGCCGAGGGTCTCGCCGCCGGCCCGGACGGCGACGGCGAGCCGCGGCAGGTTGTCGCTGCCCTCCAGCGCGGGCAGCCGGACCACGCCCTCGGCCGCGAACAGCACCCGGTACTGCTCGGAGTTGGCGGGGCTCCCGGGTACCTGGAGGCCGAGGATGCCCGTGCGGCGGTCCTCGTCGACCGGCTGCCCGGCAACCGTCGAGTAGGCGAGGATCCGCTGCCGCGGGTCCTCGATCGCGGTGGCGCCGCCGACGGCCGCGGCCACCGCGTCGGCCAGCGCGAACAGGTCCCCCAGACCGCTTCCGGCGGCCGAGGGCCGTGCGCCGATCGCGGAGGCGAGCAGCAGATGCACGTGGTGCCAGGCGGCGTCCTCGTCCACGGACAGCAGGGCCACACCCGCCGACTCCGCCTCCGCGAGCGGGCCGTCCGGGCTGCGTACGACCAGCCCGGTCATCCCCGCCTCCGCCGCCGCCCGCGCCAGCGGCCCCGCCGCGGACGCCCTCACCCCGACCGCGAGCAGCAGTGCCCCGGGCGCACGGGTCAGCGGCGCGTGGGCGTCGTACAGCAGCGCCTCGGTGACGGGCACGGTGAGCCCGGCGGGCGCGGTGTGCAGGCGTACGGAGGGGCCGCCGACGACGTCCAGCAGGTCACCGAGGGTGCAGGCGTCCACGCGGCTCCTTCCGGGGAATGGGGATGGGGATGGGGATGACAAGGATGGTCGGCCGGTTTCGGACGGGCGTGGTTGGCCGATCTCATCAGGAACGTACGCGCGTGTTGTCCTGATGTACAACGTGGGCGCCGCCGCGAGCTTCGAGACTCGGTTCCATGACCGAAGTGAGCATCCGTACCGTTCACGACGTCGCCGGGATCGGCGCGGTGGCCGACCTCTTCAGCGACGTCTGGCAGACGCCCCGCAGCAACCCGCCCTATCCGGCGGAGGTGCTGCACAGCCTGGTGCACGCCGGGGGTGCGGTGCATGCCGCGTACGACGGGACACGGCTGGCCGGAGCCGCCGTCGCCGTGTTCGGGGAGCCGGGGCGGCAGGACACGTACTCCCTGGTCGCCGCGGCCGATCGCGGGGTCGGGTACGCCGTGAAGCAGGCCCAGCGCGCCTGGGCCCTGGAGCGCGGCGCCCGCACCATGCGCTGGACCTTCGATCCGCTGGTCGGCCGCAACGCCCGCTTCAACCTGGTCAAGCTGGGGGCCACCGGCACGGAGTACCTGGTCGACTTCTACGGGCCCATGGCGGACGGGGTGAACGACGGGGACGAGAGCGACCGGCTGACCGTGACCTGGGATCTGGCCGCGCCCCGTACGCCCAGTACACCCGGGGAGGCCGGCGACCGTGACGCCGCGCCCGCCACCCACCTCGCCCCCGACGACGCCTTCCTCGCCCGCCGCGACACCTCCGACCGGCACATCTGGTGCCGGGTCCCGGACGACGTCGTCAAGCTGCGCGCCGCCGACCCGGTGCTCGCGCTGCGCTGGCGACACGCCGTCCGCGCGGTCTTCACGGAGGCCTTCGCCGAGGGGTATGTCGCCACGGGGATGTCCCGCGACGGCTGGTACACCCTCACCCGCCCCGCCACGGAAGGCGCCGCATGAAACTCGAACGCGTCGAAGTCGTCCACATCGCGCTGCCCCTCGTCACCCCCTTCCGTACCTCCTTCGGGACCATGACGACGAAGGACACCTTCCTCCTGCACGTCGTCACGGACGCGGCCGAGGGCTGGTCGGAGTTCGCCGCCGACCCCGAGCCGCTGTACTGCTCGGAGTTCGTGGCCGGCGCCGAGATCGTGCTCCGTGACTTCCTGCTGCCGCGCGTGGCCGCCCTCCCGCGTCTCACGGCCGCCGCGCTCGCCCCCGCGACGGCGAAGATCAAGGGGCACGAGCTGGCCAAGGCGGCCCTGGAGACGGCCGTCCTCGACGCCGAGCTGCGCGCGTACGGCATGTCGCTCGCGACCTACCTCGGAGCCGTCCACGACCGCGTGCCCGCCGGGGTGTCGGTCGGCATCAAGGACTCCGTCCCGGCACTCCTCGACGACGTCGAGCGCTACCTTGCCGAGGGGTACGTCCGGATCAAGCTGAAGATCGAACCCGGCTGGGACCTGGAGCCCGTGCGGGCCGTGCGCGAGCGCTTCGGGGACGCGCTGCCGCTCCAGGTGGACGCCAACACGGCGTACTCGCTCGCGGACGCCGAGCACCTGCGCCGGCTCGACGCGTTCGGACTGCTGCTCATCGAGGAGCCGCTGGAGGAGAACAACCTCCACGCGCACGCGCGGCTCCAGCAGCGCATCGCCACCCCCGTGTGCCTCGACGAGTCCCTGCACAGCGCCCGCGACACCGCCTCCGCGATCGCCATGGACGCCTGCCGGGTCGTCAACGTCAAGCCCGCCCGGGTCGGCGGCTACCTGGAGGCGCGCCGCATCCATGACGTCGCTCACGCGCACGGGGTGCCGGTCTGGTGCGGCGGCATGCTGGAGACGGGCATCGGCCGAGCCCCGAACCTGGCCCTGGCGGCCCTGCCGGGCTTCACCCTCCCCGGCGACACCTCCGCCTCCAGCCGCTACTTCGCCGAGGACATCACCGAGCCCTTCGTCCTTCAGGACGGTCATCTGCCGGTGCCGCGCACTCCGGGCATCGGGACCGAGCCGCTGCCGGAGGCGCTGCGCCGCTTCACCACCGCCCGGCGGGACCTGTACGGAGGCCGCGCCGAGCGGTGACGTTAGATTGATCCTGTGCTCTCTCGCCTCACACGCCTCCAGGCCATCGCCGTCTGCGCCGCTCCCGTCGTGGCCCTGCTCGCCACGGCGGCGTTCGCGCCGCTGCCGTTCTCCGTGGCGCAGCCCGGCATGACGGCGAACGTTCTCGGCGAGAACAAGGGCGACCCGGTGATCACGATCAGCGGAGCGCCCACCCGCACGACGAGCGGGCAGCTGCGGATGACGACGATCGAGGCGACCGGGCCGGACGCGAGCGTCAGCCTCGGTGACGTGATCGACGGCTGGTTCCGTACGGACCGGGCCGTGATGCCGCGCGACTCGGTCTACCCGAGCGGGAACTCCGTCAAGGAGATCGAGCAGCACAACGCGGACGAGATGAAGAAGTCCCAGGACACGGCCACCGAGGCGGCGCTGTCCTATCTGCACGAGAAGAACGACGTGAAGGTCACGCTCAAGCTGGCCGACGTCGGCGGGCCCAGCGCCGGACTGCTCTTCACGCTCGGGATCATCGACAAGCTGGACGGCGACGGCAGCGGCGGCGACCTCACGGGAGGTCGCAACGTCGCGGGTACGGGGACGATCGACGCCGACGGCAAGGTCGGCGCGGTCGGCGGGGTCGCCCTGAAGACGCAGGCCGCCCGGCGCGACGGCGCGACGGTCTTCCTGGTCCCGAAGGCGGAGTGCTCGGACGCCAAGTCGGAACTGCCCAAGGGGCTGCGGCTGGTTCCGGTGACCACGCTCAAGGGCGCGGTCGACGCGCTGGTCTCCCTGGAGAAGGGGAAGGGCTCGGTCCCCAGCTGTTAGCGAGCCGCGCTGGTGCGCCGCTAGTGCGCGACGGCGACGCGGGGGGCGGCGGCGAGACGCAGGCCGACCTCCACGAGGGTCCAGCCGAGGCGGGTGCGGAGTTCGCCGGGGCGGCGGGCGGAGGTGGCCAGGCGGTGGGTTTCGGCCTGGGCCCGGAGCTCGGCGGCGCGGGTGTGGTGCAGGGCGAGGTGGGTTTCGGCGTGCGTCATGGGTGCGTCTCCGTTCGGTCCTGCGTGACGGGGAAGGCGTGGGTGTGGATGCGGACCTGCTCCGCGTCGGGGTCGTCCTCGGCGCGGGCGAGGGGCCGGTAGCTTTCGAGCAGGTCGTGCATCTTCTGGATGAGTTCACGGGACTGCGTGGCCGTCAGTCGTAGGGTCCAGTCGCTCATGTCGCTGCCCCGGTACCAGTCCTCGGACCAGTCGTCGCGCGTACCCAGCCACGTCGACAGCTCACGCGTGTGCGTGGTCGCGATCTCATGCAGGTACATGTCGGCCGCTCCGCGCACCACCGGGTCGCCGTCCTTGAGCAGGTTCGCGTCGAAGTACAAGCCCTGGTCGACGGCCTGCCACCAGCGCTCACGGCCCTTGCCCCGCTCGGGTGCGTCCTCGACGAAGCCGTGCGTGGCCAACTGCCGCAGGTGATAGCTGGTAGCCCCGCTGGACTCGCCCAGCCGCTCGGCGAGCATCGACGCGGTGGCGGGCCCCCGCTGCCGCAGCGCGTACAGCAACTGCATGCGCAGGGGGTGGGCGATGCCGCGCAGGGTGCGGGCGTCGAGGGTGCGGACCAGTCGTTCCTCGGGCAGCGGTACCTCGGGCTCTTCCATGCATGCAAAGGTAGCGTTGCAAAGAAGTAGTTGCAAGGATTTCTTTGCAACCACTTCTTTGGAAGGCCCCGCCCCGCCCACCCTCCCTTGACGAATCGTTCCTGGAGGTTGAGCGGGAGTGAGTCCTGTTGCCGGGGTTCATGCTCAGCCGCGCTCCCGGGACGCCCAGGTCCGCCGCACCCTGACCCGTCTGCTGAACTGGGCGAAGTCCTGCGGCGCCAAGGCAATCGCGGTGGGGATGGTCGGTGCTGCCCGAGAGGTTGAAGTCGAAACGGCGCGGATTCCCGAGCGGGTTGTCGTACGGGTCGATGCGCCAGGCCGCGATGTGATCGGCGTGGGTATCCGCACCTATCACGCCACCTCCCCGGCCGTAGGTCAGTGCTCGGTCGCCGCCTGCTCCACCAGCGGGATGATCCGCAGCGGAACGGGGTTCTCCATGACGATCGCCGTGGAGGCCCGGACGATGCCATCAAAACCGACGACCCGGTCGATCACACGTTGGAGATCGGCGTTCGAGCGGGCCACCAGGCGGCAGAGCATGTCGCCGCTGCCGGTGGTCGTGTGCAGCTCCAGCACCTCGGGGACGGTTGCCAAGTGCGCCCGTACGTCTGTGCCTTGTCCCTGCCGGATCTGCAGCGTCGCGAAGGCCGTGACGGGGTAGCCGAGCGCGGCCGGATCCACCTGCGGACCGAATCCCCGGATGACTCCATTCGATTGAAGGCGGTCCAGCCGGGCCTGCACGGTGCCGCGCGCGACCCCGAGCCGCCGGGACATCTCCAGCACGCCGATGCGCGGCTCCTCGGCCAGCAGCACGATGAGTCGGCCGTCCAGGTGATCGATTGCCATGCCGCCCTCCCGGGTGGTCATCATGTACAGAACGCCCGCAGGCATGGGCGTTTTGCTGAGCATATTGTCCAGCTCTCTCGCAAACTATTGCGCACCTTGTGGAACGGAGAGAGTCTGCGGCCATGACGCAGACCACACACCTCACTCCCGACACCGCCCGGCAGGCAGACCCCTTCCCGGTCAAGGGAATGGACGCGGTCGTCTTCGCCGTCGGCAACGCCAAGCAGGCCGCGCACTACTACTCCACGGCCTTCGGCATGCGGCTGGTCGCCTACTCCGGACCGGAGAACGGCAGCCGCGAGACGGCGTCGTACGTCCTCGAGAACGGCTCGGCACGCTTCGTCCTCACCTCCGTCATCAAGCCCGCCACCACCTGGGGCCACTTCCTGGCCGAGCACGTGGCCGCGCACGGCGACGGTGTCGTCGACCTCGCCATCGAGGTCCCGGACGCGCGCGCCGCGTTCGCGTACGCCGTCGAGCACGGCGCCCGCCCGCTCGCCGAGCCCTACGAGCTCAAGGACGAGCACGGCACCGTCGTCCTCGCCGCGATCGCCACCTACGGCGAGACCCGGCACACGCTCGTCGAACGCACCGGCTACGACGGCCCGTACCTCCCCGGGTTCACCGCCGCCGCCCCGATCGTCGAACCGCCCGCCCACCGCACCTTCCAGGCCATCGACCACTGCGTCGGCAACGTCGAACTCGGCCGCATGAACGAATGGGTCGGCTTCTACAACAAGGTCATGGGCTTCACGAACATGAAGGAGTTCGTGGGCGACGACATCGCGACCGAGTACAGCGCGCTGATGTCGAAGGTCGTCGCCGACGGCACGCTCAAGGTCAAGTTCCCGATCAACGAGCCCGCCATCGCCAAGAAGAAGTCCCAGATCGACGAGTACCTGGAGTTCTACGGCGGCGCGGGCGTCCAGCACATCGCGCTGAACACCAACGACATCGTGCAGACCGTACGCACCATGCGTGCGGCCGGGGTCCAGTTCCTGGACACGCCCGACTCGTACTACGACACCCTCGGTGAGTGGGTCGGCGACACCCGGGTGCCCGTCGACACCCTGCGCGAGCTCAAGATCCTCGCCGACCGCGACGAGGACGGCTATCTGCTCCAGATCTTCACCAAGCCGGTCCAGGACCGGCCGACCGTCTTCTTCGAGATCATCGAGCGACACGGCTCGATGGGCTTCGGCAAGGGCAACTTCAAGGCGCTCTTCGAGGCGATCGAGCGGGAGCAGGAGAAGCGCGGCAACCTGTAGGGATCAAACGCGGATATCTGTCATCTGCCATCTGTCCGCGGTCATCTGTCCGCGGTTATCGGGCAGCGGGCAGCGGGCAGGGGGCAGCGGGCATCTGTCATCCGTCAGCGTGACGCCGTGTGCCGCGGCGCCGGCGCCGGTGCCGGCGTCCGCGCCGTTCTGGGTCGACGGGGCGCCCGCGGGGCCGCCGGGTTCGCCGGATTCGCGGCAGTGCCGGGCGGCCCCGCCGCGCCCTCCGGTTCCGTCGGGGTCTCGTCCTTGGGCTCGGGCAGCGGCTCCGCCGGCGGCTCGCCGAGGGCGGCCAGGGCCTGCCGGGCCTGGGGGGCGAGGACGGGGGAGAAGTACGGGTTGATCTGGAGGGACTCCGCGATGTGGCGGCGTGCGGGCGCGAGCAGGCCCAGCTCGCGTTCGATCTGCCCCCGGTGGAAGACGTACAGCGCGCTGCGGACACCGCCGCCCTTCGTCTTGTCCGTCGCCTTCGTCGCGAACTTCAGCGCCTCCTCGTCCTCCTCGGACCGGTGCAACGCCCATCCCAGCGCGTCCGCGACGGCGACACCCGGCTGGCGCTCCCACTCCTCGCGCAGCCGGCGCACCGCGTCCTCCGGATCGCCGTGGTCCGCCTCGAACAGCCCGAGGACCAGTTCGTCGTCGACACCTGCCGCGGCGTCGGTGCGCACCCGCTCCCGCAGCAGGGCGTACTGCCTCTGTGCCGCGTCGCGCTCCCCCAGCGTCTCGTACAGCTCGCCCAGCTCCAGCGCGTACCGCGGATCGGGCTCCTGCGCGAGCGCCGTCTGGTACGCACGCAGCGCCTCCGCGTTGCGCCCGAGCGCCGCCAGCGCACGCCCCTGTCCGGCGAGCGCGCCGTGCTGGTCGGGGTCGTTGCTCAGCGCGGCCTCGTAGTAGCGCAGCGACTCCTCGCGGTCCCCGCGCTCCCAGGCGAGCCGGCCCGACTGCGCCAGCCAGGTCGCCCGCTCGGCCGGAGCGGTGGCGCCCGCCGTCGCGTCCGCGAGGGAGGCCACCGCGTCCTCGCGCCAGCCGCGGTCCCAGTACACCTGGGCGGCCTCGGCCAGCACCGGCGGCCCGTGGTGCAGCCCCTGGAGCTTCTCCAGCGCGCCGCGGCTCGCCGTGTAGTCACCGAGACCGGTGCAGGAGTCGATCAGCAGCGGATACGCCGTCCACCGCTTCGGCGCCAGCTTCAGTGCCTCCTCGGCCCACTTCCGCCCGGTCCGGAAGTCATTGCGGGCGTTGGCGAGCGCGGCCAGCCCCTCCAGCGCCGTCAGGTTCCCCTTCGGCTTCGTCTCCAGTGACGTGCGCAGCGCCTGCTCGGCCTTCGGGAAGTACGCGGGCGTGGCAGTCCGCTGCCCCTGCTCCACGTACGCGGCGCCGAGCACCGCCCACGACCGCTCGTCGCGCGGATGGGTGCGCAGATGGGCTTCGTGGTCGCCGATGAGCGCCACCAGATCGGGCACCCCGGCCCCCACCGCCGTTCCCGCCCGGGTCACCGGACCCGGCGACGGCGGCGGCGCGGTCCGCCGCTCCGAGGGCAGCAGCACCAGCACCCCGCCGAGGACGGCAGACCCCGCGACCAGGCCGATCAGCACGTGCTTGGCGACGGAGGGACGCCGCCCGGAGGGCCCCTGGGGCGCGAGCCCCGTGAGCACCGGCTGTCGCTCTTCGATCTCCATGCGGCTCACTGTGCGTCAATACGAAGACCACATCCCGGCACGCCAAGCCCCGCGCGGATGGGGTTCACACCGATGGCCCCGAGTGCGACGCTGTGATCATGAGCCGTATCGAAGCCCCGCGCGACGAAGTCACCGGCAACCTCGTGGACCGCCTGCTGAGCGGCCTGCCGGCCGAGGCCGTCCTCATCGACCCGGACGTCACGGCCTCCTACGCGAACGACATGGCGAGCTTCTGCGAGGCGGGCACCCCTGCCGTCGTCGTCCTGCCCCGTACCGTCGAACAGGTCCAGCACGTCATGCGGATCGCGACCGAGCTGCGTGTCCCGGTCGTCCCGCAGGGCGCCCGCACCGGCCTGTCCGGCGCCGCCAACGCCTCCGACGGCTGCATCGTGCTGTCGCTGGTGAAGATGGACCGCATCCTCGAGATCAACCCGGTCGACCGGATCGCCGTCGTGGAACCCGGCGTCATCAACGCCACCCTCTCCCGCGCCGTGAACGAACACGGCCTGTACTACCCGCCGGACCCCTCCAGCTGGGAGATGTGCACGATCGGCGGGAACATCGGCACGGCCTCCGGCGGCCTGTGCTGTGTGAAGTACGGGGTGACGGCCGAGTACGTCCTCGGCCTCGACGTGGTGCTGGCCGACGGACGGCTCATGTCCACCGGACGCCGTACGGCGAAGGGGGTCGCCGGGTACGACCTCACCCGCCTCTTCGTCGGCTCCGAGGGCTCGCTCGGCATCGTCGTACGGGCGATCCTGGCGCTCAAGCCGCAGCCGCCCCAGCAGTTGGTGCTGGCGGCGGAGTTCGGATCGGCGCGGGCCGCCTGCGACGCCGTGGTCCGGATCATGGAGGGCGGGCACGTCCCCTCCCTCCTCGAACTCATGGACCGTACGACGGTCAAGGCCGTCAACGACCTGGCCCACATGGGCCTCCCGGAGACGACCGAGGCGCTCCTCCTCGCCGCCTTCGACACCCACGACCCGGCCGCCGACCTCGCCGCCGTCGGCGCCCTGTGCGAGGCCGCGGGCGCGACGCAGGTGGTCCCCGCGGAGGACGCGGCGGAATCCGAACTACTGCTCCAGGCGCGGCGGTTGTCGCTCACCGCGCTCGAAGCGGTCAAGGGCACCACGATGATCGACGACGTGTGCGTGCCACGCTCCCGGCTCGGCGACATGCTCGAAGGCATCGAGCGCGTCGCCGAGAAGTACTCCCTGACCATCGGTGTCTGCGCGCACGCGGGCGACGGCAACACCCACCCCACCGTCTGCTTCGACGCCGACGATCCCGACGAGTCGCGGCGCGCCCGCGAGTCCTTCGACGAGATCATGGCCCTCGGTCTGGAACTCGGCGGCACCATCACCGGCGAACACGGCGTCGGAGTCCTGAAGAAGGAATGGCTGGCCCGCGAGCTCGGACCGGTGGGCGTGGAGATGCAGCGTGGCATCAAGGCCGCCTTCGACCCACTGGGCATCCTGAACCCGGGCAAGGTGCTCTAGAACCCCGCCTCGGCCGTTCCCGCGGGCCGGTCACCCCCGTCACCCCCGTCCCTGCCCTGATGAAGTCGGTCCAGGAGGGCCAGTTCGTCCTCTGACCGAACTGGAGACCCCGGCCTCCACCACCGAACCGGCCCACCGCACGGCGGATTCACTCGCCGTCCGTCGACTCGTCCGACGGCCACGGGTCGCGCAGCCACAGTTCGTCGTGACAGCCCGGGGTCGGGGTCAGCAACTCGGCGAGGCCCTCGTCGATGCCGAGCTGCTCGCCCTCGAAGCCCGGCGGGACCGCCCGCAGGGTGCGCTCCAGCCAGGCGGACATCTGTGCGGTGGGCGCCTCGAGGAGGGCGTCCCCGTCCGGGGAGCTGAGCGCCATCAGGACGACGCTGCGGCCCGCGACCTTCGTCGGCCACACCCGTACGTCGCCGTGCCCGCACGGCCTGAATATCCCTTCGACGAGCAGCTCACGGGCGAAGGTCCAGCCGACGGGATGGTCGGAGCCGATGTGGAAGGTGATGTGGACGGCGTACGGGTCGTCGGAGCGGTAGGTGAGCCGGGCCGGTACGGGGACGCTGCGTTCGGGCGACAGGACGAGATTGAGCTCGAGTTCGCGTTCCACCACGGTGTGCATGTCGATGCGCTTCCTTTCGGGTACGGGGCCCTCAGGGCGGGCCCGTACGAGTGGAGAGCGCGATCACGCGGAACCATTACGCGGGTTCGAAGAAGTTTTTTGGCGGGCGTTCCGAGGCCGTGTTCCGGGCGGCGACCGCTTGTGGCGGAACCTTGCTCGAAAGAGGTGGGTACGGCGGGAGCGCCGCTGACAGGCGCGCCCGTCTGGTAGATGTGGAGCCCCTAAAAACCCCCGAGCAGATACGGGACGACGGACATGAGCGCCCCAACCCCGGCCCCCGGCGACGACCGGCCCCGTGAAGGGTATTACCCGGACCCCTCCATTCCTGGATATGTCCGGTACTGGAACGGTGCCTCCTGGGTACCGGGTACGAGCCGTCCCGCGCCCTCCGACGGCGTACCGCTCACGCCGCCGTCCGGCAACCGGCCCGCGGCCTCCGTTCCCGCGCCCGCTCCGGCCCCCGCCGAGGAGACCGGCCCGCACTTCTTCGACGAGGACCCGCAGCCCGCAGCCGAGCCGCGCCGGGTGAGCCCGGCCGAGGCACAGCACGGCAGCAGGCCCGAGCCCGCGGCCGCGTGGGGCGCCGACCGCTCCCAGCAGTCCGGCTTCGGCAGTGAGCAGGACCGCCGGGTGTCCTGGGGCGCGCCCCCGACGGCCGACCCGCGGCTGGCGCGCGCGGCCGAACCGGGAGACGCGGTCGTCCAGCCGGACGGTGAGTCCGCCCGCGCCGACGGCACGGCGACGATCCCGCCCGCGGACTTGGGCGGCGCCCAACCTCCCGCGTCCGGCGGCACCGTGGTGTTCCGTCGCCCGACGGGTCCGGCCCGGGCCACCGGCGCCGAGGGCGCGTCCGCGGCCCCGGCGAGCGGCGCGCAGTTCCCCGGCACCGGTCACCCCGACGGCGCCGCGGAACCCGCCCCTTCCGAGGGCACCATGATCTTCCGCCCGTCCGCCCCGCGCACGGGGCCGCAGCGCGGGGCGCAGACCGGGGGCACGACTCCGGCCACCGGCGCACCGGGGGCGGACACGCCCGCGGCGGGCGGCCCGGCCGGGGCCGGGGGCGGCTTCGGCGCCGGGCAGGCCGCCCAGGCCGCGGCGGAGGCGGCGGCCCAGTCCGCCGCCGCGCGGCAGCCGGCCACCCCCGCACCCTCCACCCCTCCCGCCCCTTCCGTGCCCCAGCAGTCCACCGGCCCCGCCGCCACGCCTCTCACCAGTGGCCCCGGTGGGGGACAGCCGTCCTGGGCCCAGCAGGTGCACCGGCTCGCGGGTGACCCGGACGCCGACGGGCAGCCCGTCGTGCCGTGGAAGCCGCCGGTGGACGACGTGTTCCAGGCCGCCGCCCGCAGACAGTCCGAGGCGCGCCCGGCGAGCCTCGGCAGGCGGCTGCTGGCCCGGATCGTGGACACCGCGGTCCTGGCGACCGTCACCGCCGTGGCCGCCGTACCGCTGGGCACCAAGGCGATCGACCACATCAACGAGAAGGTCGACGCGGCCAAGCGGTCCGGCCAGACCGTCACGGTGTGGCTGCTCGACGGCACGACCACGGGCTACCTCGGGATCGTCCTGGCCGTCCTGCTCCTCTTCGGCGTCCTCTACGACGCCCTGCCCACCGCCAAGTGGGGCCGCACCCTCGGCAAGAAGGTGTGCGGCATCGAGGTCCGGGACATCGAGGGCCACGAACCGCCGTCCTTCGGGCGGGCCCTGCGCCGCTGGCTCGTCTACGCCGTCCCCGGCGTCCTCGTCATCGGTGCCATCGGCGTCCTGTGGTGCCTGTTCGACAGGCCCTGGCGCCAGTGCTGGCACGACAAGGCGGCCCACACCTTCGTGGCCGCGTAGCCGCCCGTACGCCGTCGCGGTGGCGTAAGCCTCCGCGCGGCGAACGCGGCCGCCGGGAGCCCGGTCCCCCGGACGGCCGCTCGCCGGGTGCGCGGCGGCGGGGTTCGCGGTCGACTCGGGCCATGAGCAGCGAACCGCCGCCCCCGGGCTCAGGCCGGCCACCGGACGAGGATCCGTTCAAGAAGCAGCCCCCGCCTGCTGAGGGCGGCGGCTCCCCCTACGACGGCCCTCCGCCGCCCACACCGCCCCAGGGCTCCCCGTACGACTCCTCGTACGGTGGCCAGTCGCCTCCGTACGGCGGCGACCCGTACGGCCCCGGCGGTCCCTACGGCGGCGACCCGCTGGCCGGCATGCCTCCGCTCGCCGACAGCGGCAAACGCACGGTGGCGAGGATCCTCGACATGATCCTGGTGGGCATCGTGGTGTGGCTGCTGTCCTGGGCGTTCGGGGTCATGGAGTACAACATGAACGCCGACAAGATCGAGTACAGCAAGGGCTTCGGGCAGTCCGTGATCGCCGCGGTGCTCTACACCGGCTACGACACCCTCATGATCAGCAGGTCGGGCCAGACCCTCGGCAAGAAGCTGTTCAACCTGCGCGTGGCCAACCTCGACAACGGCTCCACGCCCTCCGTGCAGACCACGCTGGTCCGCTCGCTGGTGCTGTGGATCCCGTTCGCGTTCTGCTGCGCGTGCATCTGGACCGCGATCGCGGGCGGTTGGAGCTTCTTCGACAAGCCCTACAAGCAGGGCCTGCACGACAAGGCGGCCAAGACGGTGGTGGTCAGCACGGGCTGAACGGGCTGACGTACGCGATCAGCCGCACTCCACGAGGAGACGGCTGACCGGGACAGCGGCGGGTTCGTGGAATCACGGGCCCGCCGGTTCGCGTACGGCGGAGACAGACGCCGACGACACGGCCACGGACATGGACGCGGCGACGGACGCGGTCTCGCGCTGTGCGGGCACCCGCTCCTGAACGGGGGCCGGTGCGGGAGCCGGTACGGCGGCCACGGAGCCGGAACGCACACGCTTCGGCAGCGGAACCGTTACGGCGACGAGCAGTCCGAGAGCGAGTGCCGAGAGGGTGATCACCGCGATCCCCAGGCCCGAACTCGTCTGAGACAGCAGCAGCATGGCGAGGGTGGAGAAGATCACGGTGCAGGAACCGTAGGCGAGCTGTGCGGCGGTCGGACGAGGCATGGCGATTCCTCGGGGTGGGGGTACTCCCCCCGTGCCTCTCGCGATGGGGGAGGATGCGGACAACAACGGGATCGGACGGCGACCGGGACGATCGACAACGGGAGTGGGGCCGCCGATCAGGGTGGGGCTGCGAATCGTGGGACGACAACGGTGTCGACTTGTCAATCCGTTGACATTCCAACGTTCCGCCAATCGACTCTATTCGCCTGCATGCCCGAGTGGAACGTCCGGTAAGCGTGACCTTACCCACGGTGCCGGAGCACGGGGGGCGCACGGAGTCATCGCGTCCACCAAGTGGACGGACGGACGCGCCCGTTGAGAGGGCCGATCACGGTTCGGATAACGAACTGCCGCTCCGCATAATGCAGTTGCCAGGTTCAAGTCAAGATCTGTCTTTTCTTTGGTAACTCCGGTCGAATGTCGTCACTTGACACGCGTATACGCGCGCGGACCTCCATCACCCCGGGATCCCCCCATCCGCGCGAACGGACGCAGGGGAGGACTTCAAGTGACCAGCAGACCATGGACGTTCAGAGCGGCCGCGGTGGGTGTGGCCCTCGCGGCGGCCACCGCCACGTTCTCGACGTTCGCCGTTGCGCAGGCAGATGATGCCGCATCGGCGGCGGCCTCGGCGAGCGCGAACCGCCACGAGCCCCAGCCGGCCGGCAACGAGGCCGAACACGACCTCGACGGCCCGCTCAGCAAGACCCAGGAAGCACAGCGCGAAGAGGCCCTGAACCAGGTCATATCCGGGGACGCGAAGGTCCAGGACCGGAACGGTTCGCAGGTCGTCAAGCTCAAGGGCAAGAACAAGTACGTCGAGCTCGGCCGCGAGAAGACCGACAAGATCTTCACGATCCTGGTCGAGTTCGGCGACCAGGTCGACAGCCGCTACGGCGGCACCGCGGGCCCGCTGCACAACCAGATAGCCGCGCCCGACCGCACCCAGGACAACAGCACGGCCTGGCAGGCGGACTACAACCAGGCGCACTTCCAGGACCTCTACTTCGGCACCGGCAAGAACACCGAGTCGCTGAAGAAGTACTACGAGAAGCAGTCCTCGGGCCGCTACTCGGTCGACGGCGAGGTCACCGACTGGGTCAAGGTCCCCTACAACGAGGCCCGCTACGGCTCCAACAAGGCGTCCACCGGTGCCTGGTACGCGGTCCAGGACGGTGTCACCGCCTGGGTCGCCGACCAGAAGGCGGCCGGCAGGTCCGACGCGGACATCAAGGCGGACCTGGCCAAGTACGACCAGTGGGACCGCTACGACTACGACGGCGACGGCAACTTCAACGAGCCCGACGGCTACATCGACCACTTCCAGATCGTGCACGCCGGTGAGGACGAGTCCGCGGGCGGCGGCGCGCAGGGCGAGGACGCGATCTGGGCGCACCGCTGGTACGCGTTCGGCACTGACGCGGGCGCCACGGGTCCGGCCGGCAACAAGCTCGGCGGCGCCGCGATCGGCGACACCGGCATCTGGGTCGGCGACTACACCATCCAGCCGGAGAACGGCGGACTCGGCGTCTACGCGCACGAGTACGGCCACGACCTCGGTCTGCCGGACGAGTACGACACCACCAACTCGGCCGAGAACTCCACGGGCTTCTGGACCCTGATGTCCTCCGGTTCCTGGCTCGGCACCGGCAAGAACGCCATCGGTGACCTGCCCGGCGACATGAACGCCTGGGACAAGCTGCAGCTCGGCTGGCTGAACTACGACACGGCCAAGGCCGCGACGAAGTCGAAGCACAAGCTGGGTGTCGCCGAGTACAACACCAAGAACAAGCAGGCCCTCGTGGTCTCACTGCCGGACAAGGCGGTGACCACGCAGATCGTCACCCCGGCGCAGGGCTCGACCCAGTGGTGGAGCGGCAGCGGCAACGACCTCAAGAACACGCTGACGCGTTCCGTCGACCTCACCGGCAAGTCGTCGGCCGCCCTCACGCTCGACGGCTGGTACGACATCGAGGCCGACTACGACTACCTGTACACCGAGGTCTCGACCGACGGCGGCGCCAACTGGACCGCGATCGACGGCACGGTGGACGGGCAGCCGATCCCGCGCGACGGCAGCGGCAAGCCCGCGCTGACCGGCACGGTGGACGCGTACAAGAAGCTGTCGTTCCCGCTCGACGCCTACGCGGGCCAGAAGATCGACCTGCGTTTCCGCTACCAGAGCGACGGTGGCGTGGCGCTGAAGGGCTTCGCGGCCGACGAGATCGCCGTGACCGCGGACGGTTCGGCGCTCTTCTCGGACAACGCCGAGACCGCGGACGCCGCGTGGACCGCCGCCGGCTTCTCCCGCGTCGGCGCGTCCTTCACCGACGACTACCCGCAGTACTACATCGCGGAGAACCGTCAGTACGTCTCGTACGACAAGACCCTCAAGACCGGTCCGTACAACTTCGGCTTCTCGACGACGCGTCCGTCCTGGGTGGAGCACTACCCGTACCAGAACGGCCTGTTGATCTGGAAGTGGGACACCTCGCAGAAGGACAACAACGTCAGCGCGCACGCGGGCTACGGGCAGATCCTGCCGGTCGACTCGCACTCCACCGCGCTGAAGTGGTCCGACGGCACGCTGATGCGCAGCCGGATCCAGTCGTACGACTCGCCGTTCAGCCTGTACCGCACGGACGGTCTGACGCTGCACAACGCGGACGTGGCGACGAAGATCCCGTCGAAGCCGGGGGTGCCGGTCTTCAACGACCACACCAGCACCTACTACGACACGACGGCCCCGACCGCGGGTGTCAAGATCACTGACACCAACACCAAGATCAAGATCGCCAAGGAGGCCCGCGACGGGTCGACGATCTCGCTCGAAGTGGGCCCCGCGGTGAAGTAACCGGTATTTCCGCAGGTCAGAAGCGTATCGGCGGCGACCCCCTGGCGGGTTGCCGCCGATCGTGTTTAGGTGCGTCCTGTGGATTTCTTATTGACACCGGTGCGCACGGGGGTGTGACTGCATGGCCGCAGGAGGTTTCTGCAAGCTGCCGAACGGCAGCGTGGTGGTGGCGCTGAACCTGCCCAGCCCGGCGGGCCCGGGGCCCGGCTGCGTGCGCTTTCTGGTCCTGGCCCAGAACCGCGCCCGCGCCCTGACGCGCCTGCGCAACCTCGGCCTGCGCGCGGTCTACCTCCGGGGGAACGCGGCCCCGCCCACCCCGGACGAGATCACCGCCGTCCTGCACCACCCCGACGGCCTCATATGGCGCACCACCCCTGACAGCGGCGTCCAGGGCCCCGACCTCACCCAGGAACTGTGGCGCCCGTTCAAATCCCTCCTGAGACGCCCGGCGGCACCGGCGTAGGGCCCCGTGCCGCCTTTCGGACCACGGGTTGGACCACGGGTCAGACCACGGGCTTGCCCGTGAGCTCCACCCCGGCCGCCCGTAGCTCCTCCAGCGCCCGGTCCGTGGTCTCCTCGGAGACTCCGGCCGTGAGGTCCAGGAGAACCTGGGTGCGGAAGCCGCCCCGGACCGAGTCCAGGGCGGTGGCGCGGACACAGTGGTCGGTGGCGATGCCGACCACGTCCACCTCGTCGATCTCGCGGGCACGCAGCCAGTCACCCAGCGCGACCCCGTTCTCGTCGGCGCCCTCGAAGCCGCTGTACGCCGCCGCGTACGCGCCCTTGTCGAAGACGGCGTCCACCGCGCCGGAGGCGACCGCCGGAGCGAAGTTCGGATGGAACCCGACCCCCTCCGTGCCGGCCACGCAGTGCGCCGGCCAGGAGTGGACGAAGTCGGGGTTGTCGGCGAAGTGGCCACCGGGAGCGATGTGGAGGTCACGCGTGGCGACGACATGCCGGTAGCCGGCGGGCGCCTGCCCGATCAGCTCCGTGATGGCGGCGGCCACATCGGCGCCTCCGGCCACCGCGAGGCTGCCTCCCTCGCAGAAGTCGTTCTGCACGTCTACGACGATCAAGGCGCGGCGCATGGTCGGTGTCCTTCGACTGTGTCGACTATGGGGTCGGTGAATGTGGCAGGGGGTGTGCGGGACCGGCCTGTGGAGCCGAGCCTAGAGACTTCACGTGCGGCGCGGGAGGGGGCATTCGGTTACGGCCTGCGGCGGCGGCCGGTGCGGTGTGCGTGTTGCCGTTGCATTCCCGCTGACCGCCCGTTCATTCGTGTTTGCCCAAGGGTGGCCGGAGCCGGCCGGAGCGCCGCCCGCGCGCGCTCCGGCGCACCCCGCGCACACCGCAGGGGCCGTGTCAGATGTATTCCGTCGGAATGACCGGTTCCCCGCGCGAGAGCTGTGTCGCCGACAGCGGCAGGTTGGCGCGGGAGACCGCGTGCCGGTCGCGTACGACGTCGAGGAGCTCGCGGGAGAGGACCTGCCCGCCCTTGACGAGCTCCACCAGCAACTGTCGGTCGGCGAGCCCCACGGGGACCGCCCCGGTGCCGATCACCTCGGCCTCGGCGACCCCCCGCTCGTCGAGCCGGCGCGCGGCCCACTTGCGCCCGCCGATCGAGGTCTTGCCGCCGGTGGACTTCTTGGCCACGGGCACCAGCGGAGCCTTCGGGTCCGCCGACTCGGCGCGGGCGACCAGCTTGTAGACCATCGAGCAGGTGGGATGGCCGGAACCCGTCACCAACTGCGTACCGACCCCGTACGCGTCGACGGGTGCCGCCGCCATCGAGGCGATCGCGTACTCGTCCAGGTCCGAGGTCACGATGATCCGCGTGTCCGTCGCGCCCAGCTCGTCCAGCTGCTGTCGCACCCGGTGCGCGACCAGCAGCAGGTCCCCGGAGTCGATCCGTACGGCCCCGAGCTCCGGCCCGGCGACGTCGACCGCCATCCGTACCGCCTCCGCGACGTCGTACGTGTCCACGAGCAGCGTCGTCCCCCGGCCCAGCGAGTTCACCTGGGCCTGGAAGGCGTCCCGCTCGCGGTCGTGGAGCAGGGTGAAGGCGTGCGCGGAGGTGCCGACGGTCGGGATGCCGTAGCGGAATCCGGCGGCCAGGTCGGAGGTGGTCGTGAAGCCGCCGATGTACGCGGCCCGCGCCGCCGCCACCGCGGCCAGTTCATGCGTCCGCCGGGCGCCCATCTCCATCAGCGGCCGGCCCCCGGCGGCCGAGGCCATCCGGGAGGCGGCGGCCGCGATGGCCGAGTCGTGGTTGAGGATGGAGAGGATCACCGTCTCCAGGAGCACGCACTCCGCGAAGGACCCCTCGACCCGAAGGATCGGCGAGCCCGGGAAGTACACCTCGCCCTCGGGATAGCCCCAGATGTCCCCGCCGAAGCGGTACGAGGCGAGCCACTCCAGGGTCGGCTCGTCCACGATGGCGTTCTCGCGCAGGAAGCCGAGGACGTCGGCGTCGAAGCGGAAGTTCTCGACGGCGTCGAGAACCCGCCCGGTGCCCGCCACGACGCCGTAGCGCCGCCCCTCCGGCAGCCGCCGCGTGAAGACCTCGAAGACCGAGCGTCGCTCGGCGGTCCCCGCGGCCAGTGCGGCCTGCACCATCGTCAGCTCGTACTGGTCCGTGAAGAGCGCCGTCGAGGGAACGTCCACCGGCAGCCCAAGGTCCGCTGTGTTCATAAGGCTGGATGGTACCCCCATCTCGTCACTCTGACGATTTATGGGGGCCGTTGTATTCCGGTTGTATCCCGTTGTATCCCGTTGTATTCCGGGGGTCCGTTTGTGCGGGCCCCCCCCTCTGGTGGCAGCATGGGCCGTGTGACCGCTCCCGCACCCCTAGAGATCGAAAAGACCGAGTCGGCGGAGGAGGTCTTCGCCGTACCCGAGCCCGACGTCCCCTGGGTCACCATCGTGCACAACGACCCGGTCAACCTCATGAGCTATGTGACGTATGTCTTCCAGACGTACTTCGGCTACACCAAGGACAAGGCCACCAAGCTCATGCTCGACGTCCATCACAAGGGCCGGGCGGTCGTCTCCAGCGGCACGCGCGAGGAGATGGAGCGCGACGTACAGGCCATGCACGGCTACGGTCTGTGGGCCACCCTTCAGCAGGACCGGAAGTAGCGGGACCGGAAGCCGTCGGACCGGCAGCAGCCCGAGCCCTCCCTGTAAACCGCGAGCAGGACCGGAAGTAGCGAACTCATTCCATGCCAGGACACTTCGAACCGCTCCCCGGCGGCGGCGCGGCCGTCGCGCTCGACGAGGTCGAGATCTCCATCATCCGCTCCCTCGCCGTACAGCTCCTGGAGCTCATCGGTCCCGGCCCCGCGGAGAACGCCCCCGACGACCCGCTCGCCGAACTGTTCGCGGAGGGTCCCAGCGAACCGCCCTCCGACCCCGTGCTCCAGCGCCTCTTCCCGGACGCCTACGGCGGCCCCGACGTCGAGGCGGCCTCGCCGGAACAGGCGGAGGAGCAGCGTGCGTACTCCTCCGAGTTCCGCCGCTTCACCGAGAACGACCTGCGCGCCGGCAAGCGCGAGAACGCCCTTGCGGTGATCCGCTCGCTGGACGCCCTCACCACGGCGGGCGACGGCGGCGCGGTCCTCAAGCTCTCCCCCGAAGAGTCCGAGCAGTGGCTGCGCGCCCTCAACGACCTGCGCCTGGCGATCGGCGCCCGGCTCGACGTCGTCGACGAGGAGGACACCGACCTCCTCTACCGCCTCCCGGACGAGGACCCGCGCAAGCCGATGGTGATGGCGTACCTGTGGCTGGGCGGTCTCCAGGAGACGCTCGTCGAGACGCTGATGCACTGATCGGGCGCCGAGATGCCCTGACCAGGGGTTGGTTCAGGGTTCAATCGGTGTTCGCTCAGAGGACGCTCAGATCCGGATAACGATCCCGTCACCGTCCTGGCCTGGTATGCACACCTGAGTGCTGTTTGTCCGCTTCTCCCTGTGGCATGCCTTACAGCACCCGCAGGCTGCCCATGTTGCGGCCGTGATAAATCTTCACGACCGCCCGACAGGACACCACCCATGTCCGGTCGGGTGCGCCACCGAGCCGGCGACCGCCGGCCAGGCACAGCTCCATCACATCCGGGGGGATCGGAACCCGATCCGAAGCCAGAGGACTGGCTCGGACCGGCATGGAGAAAGGCGCACCACACATGACCTCGTCGCAGGTCGACAAGACCGACGAGCCGCGTGCCGGCAGTGAGGCCGTGGGCGGCGACGCCCCCGAAGAGGGGTACGAGCGCGGGCTCGGCAGTCGCCAGGTCCAGATGATCGCGATCGGCGGCGCCATCGGCGTCGGCCTCTTCCTGGGCGCCGGGGCGAACATCGCCAAGGCGGGGCCCAGCCTCATCTTCATGTACGCCCTCGCAGGCGTGATCATCTTCTTCATCATGCGGGCGCTCGGCGAGCTGCTCCTGTACCGCCCGGTCTCGGGCTCCTTCGCGGAGTACTCCCGCGAGTTCCTCGGCCCGTTCTTCGGCTACTTCACCGGCTGGACGTACTGGCTGATGTGGGTGGTCACCGGCATGGCGGAACTCACCGCCGCCGCGATCTACGTCCACTACTGGTTCCCGTCCATCCCCCAATGGGTGACGGCGCTGGTCTTCCTGATCGTCCTCTTCGTGGCGAACCTGATCTCGGTGAAGCTCTTCGGAGAGATCGAGTTCTGGTTCTCGATGGTCAAGGTCACCGCCCTGATCGGCATGATCGTGATCGGCCTCGGCGTCCTCACCTTCGGCTTCAGCTCGGCCGGTGACACGGCCTCCGTCGCCAACCTCTGGCAGTTCGACGGCTTCTTCCCCAAGGGCATCGGCTCGTCCCTGATGACCCTCCAGGGCGTCATGTTCGCCTACCTCGCCGTCGAGCTCGTCGGTGTCACGGCCGGCGAGTCCGAGGACCCGGAGAAGACCCTCCCCAAGGCGATCAACACCCTCCCGTGGCGCATCGCGCTCTTCTACGTCGGCGCGCTCACGGTCATCCTCTGCGTCGTGAAGTGGACGGAGTTCGCCCCGGGCGTCAGCCCCTTCGTCGAGGCCTTCGCGAAGATCGGCATCCCGGCCGGCGCCGGCATCGTCAACTTCGTGGTCCTGACCGCCGCCCTGTCCTCCTGCAACTCCGGCATGTACTCCACGGGCCGCATGCTGCGCACCCTGGCGGACAACGGCGAGGCCCCCAAGGTCTTCAGCAGGCTCTCCTCGACCAAGACCCCGGCGATCGGCATCACCGTCTCCATGCTCTTCATGGGCATCGGCGTGATCCTGAACTACATCGTCCCGGAGAAGGCCTTCGGCTACGTCACCTCCGTGGCCACCGCCGCCGGCATCTGGACCTGGCTGATGATCCTGGTCAGCCACATCCTCTACCGCCGCGCGGTCGACGCCGGACGCCTGCCCGCCTCCTCCTTCCCGGCCCCGGGCGGAGCGAAGTGCAGCTGGATCGCGGTCGTCTTCCTGCTCTTCGTCACAGGCCTCATCGCCTACGACGCCGACTCCCGCGTCTGCCTGTACGTGATGGCCGGCTGGGCCGCGGCCCTGGCCATCGGCTGGTGGGTGCTCAAGGCACGCAACCCCCAGGTCACCGAGCGCCGCGAGCCGGCGTTCGAGAAGGTCGGCTGACCTCCCCGGTTCAGCATGGCCGACCCTCCCGGTTCAGCATGTGGGCCGCTCCGTACCACCCCTCGGTACGGAGCGGCCCACCCGTCGCCCGCCGCCACCCTGCCTGACGCGCTGCGCGCGGCCCCTTTTGATTTCCTGCTTATCCTGACCGACATGCTGACCATCACCCAGGCCCTCGTCGACCAGATCGTCGCGCACGCGCGCCAGGACCACCCCGACGAGGCATGCGGCGTCGTCGCGGGCCCGGCCGGCTCGGGCCGCCCCGAGCGCTTCATCCCGATGCTCAACGCCGCCCGCTCGCCCACGTTCTACGAATTCGACTCCGGCGACCTGCTGAAGCTGTACCGCGAGATGGACGACCGCGACGAGGAGCCGGTGATCATCTACCACTCCCACACGGCGACCGAGGCGTACCCCTCCCGCACCGACATCTCGTACGCCAACGAGCCCGTCGCGCACTACGTCCTCGTCTCCACGGCGGACGCGGACGACGCGGGTCCGTTCCAGTTCCGCTCGTACCGGATCGTCGAGGGAGAGGTGACGGAGGAGGAGGTCACGGTCGTGGACGCGTACTGATCCCGCCCTGACTCCGCCCCGATCCCGAACTTCGGGCAGAATTCATCCACCATCTGAGATCACACTCCGGGACCCGGACGGGGAATCGATACGATGAACCCATGGTTTCCCAGGACGTGAGCGACAAGACGCCGGGCATGCTGCTCGTGGCGCGGCTGCACGTCGACCTGTGCAGGCTGCAGAGCGCCATCTGTACGCGCTGAACCCTGCCGCCGTACGGCCGTGAGCCACGGCTCCGCGGGGCCGCAATCGGCGTCCCGCCCTGCTGTTTCCGCGCTGCCGCGCGCCCACCGACCTGACTTTTCCTTCCGACAGGAGCCCGCAACCATGGCCATCGAGGTCCGCATCCCCACCATCCTCCGCACCTACACCGGCGGCGAGAAGGCCGTCGAGGGCGGCGGCGCGACCCTCGCCGAGCTCTTCGCCGACCTCGAGACCCGGCACGCGGGCATCCAGGCCCGGATCGTCGACGACGGCCAGCTGCGCCGCTTCGTCAACGTGTACCTGAACGACGAGGACGTCCGCTTTCTCGACGGCATCAACACCAAGCTCACCGACGGCGACAACGTGACGATCCTGCCGGCCGTGGCCGGCGGCATGGTCTGATCGGCTGCTGATCGCTGATGCGCTACGACTCCCCGCTCGCCGCGGTGGGCAACACCCCTCTGGTGCGCCTGCCACGGCTTTCGCCGTCCGCCGACGTCCGGATCTGGGCGAAGCTGGAGGACCGCAACCCGACGGGTTCGGTCAAGGACCGCCCGGCCCTCCACATGGTCGAACAGGCGGAGAAGGACGGCCGGTTGACGCCGGGCTGCACGATCCTGGAGCCGACGAGCGGGAACACCGGCATCTCGCTGGCCATGGCGGCGAAGCTCAAGGGCTACCGCATGGTGTGCGTGATGCCGGAGAACACCTCTCAGGAGCGGCGGGACCTGCTGGCCATGTGGGGCGCGGAGATCATCTCCAGCCCCGCGGCCGGCGGTTCCAACACCGCCGTGCGCGTCGCGAAGGAACTGTCGGCCGAGCACCCCGACTGGGTGATGCTCTACCAGTACGGGAACCCCGACAACGCGGGCGCCCACTACGCGACGACGGGCCCCGAAATCCTGGCGGACCTCCCCTCCATCACGCACTTCGTCGCTGGCCTCGGCACGACGGGCACCCTGATGGGCGTCGGCCGCTACCTCCGGGAGAACAAGCCGGACGTGAAGATCGTCGCCGCGGAGCCGCGCTACGACGACCTGGTGTACGGCCTGCGCAACCTGGACGAGGGGTTCGTCCCCGAGCTGTACGACGCGTCGGTCCTCACCTCCCGCTTCTCGGTCGGCTCCGCCGACGCGGTCACCCGCACCCGTGAGCTCCTCCAGCAGGAGGGCATCTTCGCGGGTGTCTCCACCGGGGCCGCGCTGCACGCCGCGATCGGTGTCGGCAAGAAGGCGCTCGCCGCCGGTGAGTCCGCCGACATCGTCTTCGTCGTCGCCGACGGCGGCTGGAAGTACCTGTCGACGGGCGTCTACACCGCCGCGACCACAGAAGAAGCCATCGAAACCCTCCAGGGTCAGCTCTGGGCGTAGGCCGCACGGGCGGCGGCCAGGATGTTCCCCGCCCCCGCCGCCCCGGCCCGTCCCATCCTCAACTTGAGGGCTCCGCCCCCAAACCCCCGATCGGCCTGAACGGCCTCGTCCTCAAGCGCCGGACGGGCTGAAAGATGCGCGCCGGCGCTCTTGAGGGGCGCGGGGAACTGCGCGACCAGCCCCCACTCACCCGCAGCCGAAAGACCGCCTCACGGGGCCTGGGGCGGAGCCCAGGGGATGGGACGGGCAGGGGCGGCGGGGCGAGAGACGGCCTCAGCCGGCCAGGTAGCGGACCTGGTCCCAGAGCACCGGATCCACCACCCCCACCCGCCGTCGGAACTCCCACAAGGGCACCTCGCGCAGCTCATCCGTCTCCAGGAAGCTCGCCCGCCCGTGCGCATCGCCGACGGCACCCGGCGGCAGCGGAATCACCCCGGCCCGCTCGTCGTGGTACTTGCTCGTGATCTTCGCGACGGTCACCCGTTCGCCCCGCACGGCCAGCACCAGACACGGCCGGTCCTTCTCCCCGGGCCCGTCCTCGTACGGAACCTTCGCCCACCAGATCTCCGCCGGCCGCGGCCGAGGTATCCGCGGCCGTTCCCGCCGCCCGGGCGGCCGCGTCCGACCGGCGGCCCGGTCTCCTCGGCGCCCACGGCGTCCACGGCGCCCCCAGCCGTCCACCAGCGTCGCGACCAGCGCGAGCAGCACCACGGCCGCCAACGCGAGCCACCAGGACGTGTCCATACCAAAGAAGGTACCGGCGCGCACTCCGCCCCGCCCCCTGCCCGCGGCACCCAGGCATCCGACCTCCGGTCGACCATCCATCCGAACCGGTGACACCACAGGTGAGTTCGCCCACAACAGCCCCTGGTGGAGGAGCGACCCGCCCTTTTGCGCCTTACGCTCGACGGACCGCACGACCCCCGTTCCCGTATCTGCATCCGAGTACCTGCACCCCGCATCTACTCTCTGCACTTCCTGTCAGCGCGGAGGTTCCAGCTCTTATGAAGCTCACCGTCGTCGGCTGCTCGGGGTCGTTCCCGTCCGCGGAATCGGCCTGCTCGAGCTACCTCGTCGAGGCCGACGGCTTCAGGCTGCTTCTCGACATGGGCAATGGTGCCCTTGGCGAGCTGCAGCGCCACTGCGGTCTCTACGACCTCGACGCGATCTTCCTCAGCCATCTGCACGCCGACCACTGCATCGACATGTGCGCCTACTTCGTCGCGCGCTACTACCGTCACGACGGCGGTCGCTGCGACCCGCTCCCCGTCTACGGACCCGAGGGCACGGAACAGCGACTGACCACCGCATACGCGGACACTCCCACCGCCTCCTCGATGAGCGAGGTCTTCGACTTCCACACCGTCAAACCGGCCACGTTCGAGATCGGCCCGTTCACCGTGCACACGGAGCGGGTGCGCCATCCCGTGGAGGCGTACGGCATCCGTATCGAACACGGCGGGAAGTCGCTGACCTACTCCGGGGACACCGGCGTCACCGACGCGCTGGACGAACTCGCCCGGGACACCGACCTGTTCCTCTGCGAGGCCGCGTTCACGCACGGCAAGGAGAACATCCCCGACCTGCACCTCAACGGCCGCGAGGCGGGTGAGAGCGCCGATCGCGCCGGCGCCCGCCGCCTGCTGCTCACCCACATCCCGCCGTGGACGGACCCCCGGATCAACCTGGCCGACGCCCGCGCGGTGTACTCGGGCCCCGCGGATCTGGCGACGCCCCGGGCGACGTACGAGATCTAGAAGCCGTCGTAGGGGATCCAGAGGTTGTCGCAGGAGAGGCCGTCGTAGGAGAGGCCGCGGGAGAGCCGGAAGTCGCCGCGGCGTCGGAGCCGCGGCCACCCGTACGTACGAAAGGGCCCCCGGAGGATTCTCCGGGGGCCCTCGGTCGTGTGCGGGGGGCTACTTGGCCTCCGCCTTCAGCAGCTCCGCCAGCTCCTCGTCGGACTCGCGGCCCGGCGTGGGGAGGTTCCACTTCGTGATCGCGAAGCGGAAGACCGCGTAGTAGACCACTCCGAAGCACAGGCCCACCAGGACCAGGCCCCACGGGTTGGTCGCGATGCCGAGGTTCAGGCCGAAGTCGACCGCGCCGGCCGAGAAGCCGAAACCGTCCTTCATGCCGAGCGCCCAGGTCAGCGCCAGCGAGATGCCGGTGAGGACCGCGTGGATGGCGTACAGGACCGGCGCGATGAACATGAACGTGAATTCGATCGGCTCGGTCACACCCGTCACGAACGAGGTCAGCGCGATCGAGAGCATCATGCCGCCGACGACCTTGCGGCGCTCGGGGCGGGCGCAGTGCACGATCGCCAGGCACGCGGCCGGGAGGCCGAACATCATGATCGGGAAGAAGCCGGTCATGAACTGGCCCGCGGTCGGGTCGCCGGCCAGGAAGCGCGCGATGTCACCGCTCTTGCCGTGGTAGTCGCCCGCCTGGAACCACGGGTAGGAGTTCAGCAGGTGGTGCATGCCGATCGGGATCAGCGCACGGTTGGCGACACCGAAGATGCCGGCGCCGACGGCGCCCGAACCGACCAGCTTCTCACCGAAGTTGTGCAGACCCGTGCCGAGGACCGGCCAGATGTAGCCGAAGACGATGCCGATCAGCAGACCGGCGAACGCGGACAGGATCGGGACGAGCCGGCGGCCGCCGAAGAAGCCCGCCCAGTCGGGCAGCTTCGTCCGGTAGAACTTCTGGTACAGCAGGGCGACGACTATGCCCATCACCACACCGCCCAGGACCTTGGCGTCCACGGGGGCGTTCACCATGACCACCTTGCCGTCGACGGCCGTGGCCACCTTCGGCAGGTTCTTGTCGGTGAACGTCGCCAGCACGTTCTTGAAGACCAGGTAACCGACCACCGCGGCGAGCGCCGTCGAGCCGTCCGACTTCTTCGCGAAGCCGATCGCGATGCCCACGGCGAACAGCAATGCCATATTGTCGAGGATCGCGTTGCCACCGGCCGTCATAAAGCCGGCGATCTTGGTGAGGAACGTGGGGAAGGACGCGCGTCCCAGCATGTCGGTGTTGCCGAGACGCACGAGGAGCGCGGCGGCGGGCAGTACGGCGACCGGCAGCATCAGGCTACGGCCGATGCGCTGCAGGACAGCCATCGCGCCGGAGCCCTTCTTCTTGTCGGCCGCGGGAGCGGCACTGGCCGTGGACACAACTTCCTCCAGTGTGCGTGGTCTATACCACTCGGTGGTGTAGACCTGTTGTAGCACGGTGAAGGTGAGATAAGGAACCCGCGAATTTTGTGGCCTGGGTCATAAGGGGAGGAATCGGTTCCGGGCGCGACGAAGCCGCGCGACCGGTACCCACCGGCCCGCGGTTCGTGAACGAACGGCCTACGCCTTGGTCGTGTCCTCGTGCTCCTCCTCCGACTCCCTCCCCGGAGTCTTCAGGTCGAACTTCGTGATCGCGAACCGGAAGATCACGTAGTACAGGACGGCGAAGCACAGCCCGATCGGGATGATCGCCCACGGTCTCGTCGCCAGGTTCCAGTTGATGACGTAGTCGATGAGACCGGCGGAGAAGCTGAAGCCGTCGTGCACGCCCAGCCCCCAGGTCACCGCCATGGAGACACCGGTGAGCAGCGCGTGGACGGCGTACAGCACCGGCGCGATGAACACGAAGGAGTACTCGATCGGTTCGGTGATGCCGGTGACGAACGACGTCAGCGCGAGGGAGAGCATCATGCCGCCGATCTCCTTGCGGCGGTGCGGCCTCGCGCAGTGGGTCATGGCCAGGCAGGCGGCCGGCAGCGCGAACATCATGATGGGGAAGAAGCCCGAGGTGAATTGACCCGCGTTCGGGTCGCCCTGCAGGAACATGTTGATGTCACCGTGCACCACCGTCCCGTCCGGCGTCGTGTAGCTGCCGAACTGGAACCAGACGGGCACGTTCAGGAACTGGTGCAGGCCGATCACCAGCAGCGCGCGGTTGGCCACGCCGAACACACCCGCGCCCCACGCGCCCAGACCGACCAGCCAGTCGCTGAAGGTCTGCAGGGCGTCGCCGATCGGCGGCCAGATCCACAGGCACAGCGCGGCGAACACGATGGCGACGAACGACATGATGATCGGCACGAGCCGGCGCCCGTTGAAGAAGCCGAGCCAGTCGACCAGCCTGGTGCGGTGGAACCGCTGCCAGAAGTGGGCGGTCAGCAGCCCCATCACGATGCCGCCGAAGACCCCCGGATTCTGGTACGTGAACGCCGTCACGGAGGTGTCGGGCAGCTGGCAGCCGATGTTCTGGATGACCTTCGCCTGCTGCGCACAGCTCTCGGGGAACTGGTGCAGCACGCCGAAGTAGACGAGGAACCCCGCGACCGCCGCGAGCGCGGTGGAGCCGTCCGCCTTCTTGGCCATGCCGATGGACACGCCCACGCAGAACAGCAGGGGCAGCCCCAGCGAGCCGTCGAGCAGCGCCCCGCCGGCGCCCTTCATGACCTTGGAGACGCTGTCCCAGCCGAGTCCGTCCGAGCCGAACATGTCGGGCTGGCCGAAGCGGTTGAGAATGCCCGCGGCAGGCAGTACCGCGATGGGGAGCTGGAGGCTGCGGCCCATCTTCTGCAGCCCCTGGAACAGCTTGTTCCAGCGGGCCCGTGCGGGCGCGGGGGCGCTGTCGGCACTCATGGGCGTCCTCCGGACGGGGCCGGGTTGGCGACTACCCGTCCACTGGTGTAGACCAGTCGACGAACGGTTGCGCTGTCGTGAACGCCATCATTCGGTACGCGCGACAGGGCCGCTCGCAAAGATGGGCCAACTGTGGGTTACTGCGACAAAGCGGTTCTGATCAGGGAGTAGGACATGGCCACGAAGGCTGAGAAGATCGTCGCCGGGCTCGGCGGCATCGACAACATCGAAGAGGTCGAGGGCTGCATCACCCGCCTGCGTACCGAGGTCGTGGACCCGAGCAAGGTCGACGAGGCCGCCCTGAAGGCCGCCGGCGCCCACGGCGTCGTCAAGATGGGCACCGCCATCCAGGTCGTCATCGGTACCGACGCCGACCCCATCGCCGCGGACATCGAAGACATGATGTGAACCGAGAAGACGTGATGTGAACCGACGCGAACCGACGTGAGTCGATCTGGGTCGATGTGAGTCGAAGGGGCACCCTTGAGCCCCGTACCTCACCCTTGAGGGGCCGCTTCCACAACCGGAGGCGGCCCCTCGGCCGTATGCCGCTAGGCTCAACGCCATGTCTCGAATCGACGGCCGCACCCCCGAACAACTGCGCCCCATCACCATCCAGCGCGGCTGGAGCAAGCACGCCGAGGGCTCCGTCCTCGTCTCCTTCGGCGACACCAAGGTGTTCTGCACCGCCTCCGTCACCGAGGGCGTCCCGCGCTGGCGCAAGGGCAGCGGAGAGGGCTGGGTCACCGCCGAGTACTCCATGCTTCCCCGCGCCACGAACACCCGCGGAGACCGCGAGTCGGTCCGCGGCAAGATCGGCGGCCGTACGCACGAGATCTCGCGCCTCATCGGCCGCTCCCTGCGCGCCGTCGTCGACTACAAGGCGCTCGGCGAGAACACCATCGTCCTCGACTGCGACGTCCTCCAGGCCGACGGCGGCACGCGCACGGCGGCCATCACCGGCGCGTACGTGGCACTGGCCGACGCGATCACCTGGGCGCAGGCCAAGAAGCTGGTCAAGCCCGGCCGCAAGCCCCTGACCGGCACCGTCTCCGCCGTCTCGGTCGGCATCGTCGGCGGGATCCCTCTCCTGGACCTCTGCTACGAGGAGGACGTGAAGGCCGACACCGACATGAACGTCGTCTGCACCGGCGACGGACGCTTCGTCGAGGTCCAGGGCACCGCGGAGGCCGAGCCCTTCGACCGCAAGGAGCTGAACGCCCTGCTCGATCTCGCCGTCGCCGGCTGCGACGAGCTCGCGGCGATCCAGCGGGCGGCCCTCGAGGCAACCGCGGAATAGCCCTTCGCGTTCTTAGGGGTACGGGCGTACGGTCCAGCCGTGCGCCCCCGTCGGCCCGCGCACGGGCCGAGCCGACCGCGCCACGGGGTCGACCACATGTTTGTCCACGGGGAGGGACCGTTCCATGGCCGCGCGCCACCGACGCCGCACAGCCGCATTCGCCGTCGCCGCCGTACTCGTCGGCCTGCCCGCGGCCGTCGGCTGCGACGCCGTCAACAAGGCCCTGGACTGCGTCCAGACCGCCGACTCCATCGCCGACAGCGTCACCGACCTCCAGCAGGCCGTGGAGAACGCGGCGAACGACCCGACGCAGACCGACGAGTCCCTCAACGCGATCGAGAACAACCTCGACAAGATCGGCGACAAGACGGACAACGCCGACGTCAACAAGGCGGTCGACGACCTGAACAAGGCCGTCGGCAACGTCCGTACGGCCGTCAAGAACGGCGACAACACGCCCGACGTCAGCCCGGTCACCGACGCGGCCGGAGAACTGACGAAGGTCTGCACGCCGTGACGAGCGGCTCTCCGGCCCCTGGATACTGGTCCCCATGACCCGCCTGATCCTCGCCACCCGCAACGCCGGAAAGATCACCGAGCTGAAGGCGATCCTCGCCGACGCCGGTCTCGCCCATGACCTCGTCGGCGCGGACGCCTACCCGGACATCCCCGACGTCAGGGAAACCGGCGTCACCTTCGCCGAGAACGCCCTCCTCAAGGCCCACGCCCTGGCCCAGGCCACCGGCCTGCCCGCCGTCGCCGACGACTCCGGCCTCTGCGTGGACGTCCTGAACGGCGCCCCCGGCATCTTCTCCGCCCGCTGGGCGGGACGGCACGGGGACGATCGCGCGAACCTGGACCTTCTCCTGGCCCAGCTCTCCGACATCGACGAAGTCCACAGGGGCGCCCACTTTGCCTGCGCGGCGGCGCTCGCCCTGCCGGACGGCACGGAGCGCGTCGTCGAGGGCCAGCTGCGGGGCACGTTGCGCCACACCCCGACCGGCACGAACGGCTTCGGCTACGACCCGATCCTCCAGCCGGAGGGGGAGAAGCGGACGTGCGCGGAGCTCTCCCCCGAGGAGAAGAACGCGATCAGCCACCGGGGGAAGGCGTTCCGGGGGCTGGTGCCGGTGGTTCGGGAGTTGTTGGGCTGAGACACGGAGAGGGGCCGCCTCGCTGGACGGCCCCTCTGTGTGTGCGGCCGATGGGATTCGAACCCACATGGGCGCAAGGCCCAGAGGCACCTAAAACCTCCGCTTATACCATTCAGCAACGGCCGCGTGCGAACCCATGCTACCGGTGACGCGGTGCCCGTCTACGTACGACGTTGTTTTCCGCCCCTGCACCACGTGCTGGTGATCGCGTGACAGTTGGGACACAGCAGCCGCAGGTTCTCGCGCCGGTCGTCGCTCCAGTCGCCGTTGATGTGGTCGATCTCCAGTGCCATGGGTTTCCCGTTCCACTCGGGAGCCGTGCCGCACTTGGCGCAGTGCTCGGGAACTCCGGTCTCGCGAAGCGCCCGACGCAGATCTTTCGTCCACCGCACCCCTTCGTGCTCGAAGTGCGAGATGTCCACGTCCAGCTTCTTCATACGCTCGTTCAGATACCGCCGCGTCGAACTCTTCGGATCCACCCCAAGTTTCGTCAACGCTTCCGACAACGTCCGCGACGACCTCGCCGCCTCATCCAAACGCTCCTGGGTATACGGGCTGACCGGCATGTTTCCCCTCCGTTCCGGCCACACGTTCGTGGCCTCGTACGGAGTAACGAACCGTTTATCGGATGGTCACGTCCGGCTTTTGGTACTCTGCTGATGAGTAGTCAGGCCTTTCGGATTCGGACAAGACGTCCGCCCGGGAGGCTTTTTTTCATGTCCCGGACCCGGAACCTTTGGAGGGGGACCATGTCCGACACGACCGTGCGCCTCGCCCTCGCCCACGCCGCCGACCGCCCCGTACTCGACCGTCTCTGGGCGCTGTTTCAGCACGACCTGTCCGAGTTCCGGGGCGTGTTGCCCCGTCCGGATGGGTCGTTCCGCAGTGAGCGACTGGAGGCGGCGTTCGCGGACGGCGACCGGGCGCCGTATCTGGTGACGAGCGGTGAACACCCCGTTGGGTTCGCCTTCGTACGGGGGCTGGACGGTCCGACCCGCGTGCTCAACAGCTTCTTCGTGGTGCGGGGGGCGCGGCGGACGGGGGTCGGGCTGCGGGCCGTCCGTGAGGTCGTCGGCCGGCATCCAGGGCCGTGGGAGGTCGCCTTCCAGGACAACAATCCGGGCGCCGTGCGCTTCTGGCGCCGCGTCGCCGCCGAGATCGCGGGCGACGCCTGGACAGAGGAGCGCAGGCCGGTACCGGGGCGGCCCGACCTGGCTCCTGACGTGTGGATCTCGTTCTGACGCGGCGGGAGCGGGAGGGGTGCCTCAGTGCCCCGACGTCATCTTCAGGCCCACCACCGCCACCAGGAGCAGGCAGACGAAGAAGATGCGGGCGGCGGTCGCCGGTTCACCGAGGACGAGCATGCCCAGGAGCGCCGCGCCGGCCGCGCCGATGCCCACCCAGACGCCGTAGGCGGTGCCGATGGGGAGGGACTTGGCGGCGTAGGAGAGGAGGACCATGCTCGCGACGATGCCCGCGCCGGTGAGGACGCTGGGGACGAGGCGGGTGAAGCCGTCGGTGTACTTCATGCCGATCGACCAGCCGACTTCGAGCAGACCGGCGACGAGCAGCAGGATCCAGGCCATGGGAGGCACCTCCGTGAGTGATCAACAGGGGTGCGTCGTCTTTACCTGGGAGCTCTTTCGCTCTCCGCCCGGTACGGCGCGTCTCGTCGGGTCCTTCCAGCGTCTTCCACGGTAGCAAAGCGCAGGCAAAAGGGGCTGGTGACCATGGTCACCAGCCCCGTCATGTCGGCTACGCCCTACAAATACAAGCCGGTCGAGTCCTCGGAGCCCTCGAAGCGGTCCGCCGCCACGGCGTGCAGATCGCGCTCGCGCATGAGCACGTACGCGATCCCCCGCACCTCGACCTCGGCCCGGTCCTCGGGGTCGTAGAGGACACGGTCGCCCGGTTCCACCGTCCGTACGTTCTGCCCGACCGCGACGACCTCGGCCCAGGCGAGGCGTCGGCCGACGGCCGCCGTCGCGGGGATGAGGATGCCGCCGCCGGAACGCCGCTCGCCCTCGGCGGCGTCCTGCCGCACCAGCACGCGGTCGTGCAGCATCCGGATGGGCAACTTGTCGTGGTGGGGGGTCTGCTTGTCCCGATTGGCGCTCACGCCCAGAACCTACCTGCCTTTGAGCCGTCCGTACGCAGCCGGGTCGAGCCGACCGAGCCGAGTCGAGCCGGGGTCGAGCCGTTGTCAGCGCTTGCGTCGCCGTGAGCCCGTCACCATCAGGCCCACGACCCCGACCGTGACGAGTGCGAGGGGCACGATGCGCTCCAGGCGCGGCGCGCCGTCCTCGGTGACGAACTGCCCCTTCACATCGCCGACCACCCGGTTGACGCCGACGTAGGCGCGGCCGAGCGTGTGGTCGATCTGGGAGGCGACCTTGGCCTTGGCGTCCCCGACGATCGTCTTCGGGTGGACACGCACGCCGATCTCGTCGAGCGTCTCGGCGAGTGTTTCGCGGCGGCGCTTGATGTCCGCCTCGATCTGCGCCGGAGTCCTGGTATCCGACGTTCTCGACGTATCCGACACCGCGCTGCCTCCGTGGTCGTGTTCCATCTCTGCCTCTGTGCCGTCGACAGTCTGTCAGCTCGGGCCGCCGCTCACCCCTCGGCACCCCCATTACGCTCGTTCCCGTAGTCCCGTAAGCATTCACCCCGGCCACGTGAGGTACCGATGAGCGAGCGACTCCAGCCCGGCGACACCGCCCCCGCCTTCACCCTGCCCGACGCCGACGGCAACGAGGTCTCCCTCGCCGACCACAAGGGCCGCAAGGTCATCGTCTACTTCTACCCGGCGGCCCTGACCCCCGGCTGCACCAAGCAGGCCTGTGACTTCACGGACAACCTCGACGTGCTGGCCGGTGCCGGGTACGACGTCATCGGCGTCTCCCCGGACAAGCCCGAGAAGCTCGCGAAGTTCCGCGAGAAGGAGTCCCTGAAGGTCACCCTGGTCGGCGACCCCGACAAGACCGTCCTGGAGGCGTACGGCGCCTTCGGCGAGAAGAAGCTGTACGGCAAGACGGTCGTCGGCGTCATCCGCTCCACGGTGATCGTGGACGAGGAGGGCAAGGTCGAGCGGGCGCTGTACAACGTCAAGGCGACCGGGCACGTGGCGAAGATCATCAAGGATCTGGGGATCTGAGTCCAGGCGCGGGTCACTGCGCGGGTCACTGTTTTCGTGATGTCAGTCCGCTCAGTGGCCCCGCTCCCGCGGTCGTCCCCGCCGTACCGCCGCCGTCCGTGGTCCCGCCCGACGGGGCCGCGGTGTCGCCGCCGGTGGTGGTGCCCGCGTCCGTGGTGCCGCCGGTGGTCGTTCCGTCGGTCGTGCCGCCCCCGGTGGTGGTGCCGCCGTCCGTCTGGCCCTGCGTCTGACCTTGGATCTGACCCTCCGTCTGGCCCTGGGTCTGGCCGTCCGTCTGGCCCTGGGTCTGCCCCTGGGTCTCGTCCGGGGGCGGGCTCTGGGTGGCCGTCCCGCCCGTGGTCTGGCCCCCGTTGTCCTGGCCGCCGGTGCCGGGGGTCTGGTCGGTGGGGCCGGCGCTCGGGAGCTGCTGCTCCTCCGCGCCCGGCTGGAGCTGGAGGTCGAAGTCCTTCGCGCTGCTGCCCTTGAGCGCGGCCTTCGTGTACTGCGCCCAGATCTGCGCCGGGTAGCCGCCGCCGTTGATGCGGGCCTGGCCGAGGGCGCCGTAGAGCGACTCGTGGGTGCCGGTGTCGGGGTCCTGGCCCATGACGGAGACGACGGTGGCGAGGTCGGGGGTGTAGCCCGCGAACCAGGCCGCCTGGTCCTCCTCCGCGGTGCCGGTCTTGCCCGCGGCGGGTCGGCCGGCGGCCAGCGCGGCGGTACCGGTGCCGCCCTCGACGACGCTCTGCAGGATGGACGTGGTGGTGTCGGCGGCCTCCCGGGTCACCGCCTGCTCGGTGTCCTGCTTGGGCAGGCTCACGGCCGACGTGCCGTCCTTGGTGACCTTCTCGACGAGCGTGTACGTGCCGTGCTTGCCGTGGTTGGCGAGTGTCGCGTACGCCTCCGCCATGTCGAGGACGCTGGCCGTGGACGGGCCGAGCGCGATGGACGGGGTGGCGGTCAGGTCGGGAGTGTTGGCGGGGATGCCGAGGGCTTCGGCGGTCTGCTTGACCTTGCCGGGGCCGACGTCGACGGCCATCTGCGCGTACACGGCGTTGACGGACTTGTCGGTGGCGGTGCGTACCGTGATGGGCCCGTACGAGATCTTGTCCTCGTTCTCGGGCGCGTACGAGCCACCGTTCCACCCCTGCACGGGGCGCTTGTTGGTGCCGTCGTAGACCGTGTTCGGGGTGATCGTGCGGCCGTCCTGCGTCTGCGAGCCGTTCTGCACGGCCGAGGTGAACACGAGCGGCTTGAAGGTGGAGCCGACCTGGTAGTCACGGCGTGTCGCGTTGTTGACGTACTGCTTGGTGTAGTCGATGCCGCCGTACATCGCGACGACCTTGCCGGTGGCCGGGTCGATGGAGACGCCGCCGGCGCGGACGTACCGGTCGACCTTGCGGTTCTTCTTGTCGAGGTTCGACATCACCTGGTCGTCGACGGCCTTCACGAAGGCGTTCTGCCTGGACTTCTGGAGGGTGGTCGTGATGCGGTAGCCGCCGGTGGTCAGGGTGTCCTCGTCGATGATCTTGTTCGAGACGAGGTAGTCCTTGACCGCCTGCACCAGATAGCCGCGCTGGCCCGACATGGCGGCCGCGACCACTTCCTGCTTGGGCTGCGGGAACGTGACCTTGGCCCGGTCCGCCCGGGTCAGCCAGTTCTTCTTGACCATGCCGTCGAGGACGTAGTTCCAGCGGGCGACGGCCGCGGACTTGTTCTCGGGGTGCGCGACCACGTCGTACTCGCTCGGCGCGTTCAGGAGCGCGGCGAGGTAGGCGCCCTGACCGATCGTCAGGTTCTTGGCGTCGACGCCGTAGTACGCCTGGGCGGCGGCCTGGATGCCGTACGCGTTGCGGCCGTAGTAGCTGGTGTTGAGGTAGCCCTCGAGGATGTCGTCCTTGCTCTTCCGGCGGTCGAGCTTGATGGAGATGAAGAACTCCTTCACCTTCCGCGTGGCGGTCTGCTCCTGGCCCAGGTAGTAGTTCTTCACGTACTGCTGGGTGATCGTCGAACCGGACTGCTTGCCCTTGCCGGTGACGGTGTTCCAGCCGGCGCGGATCATCGCCTTCGGGTCGACGGCGGACTCGGTGTAGAAGTCGCGGTCCTCGGCGGCGAGTGCCGCGTGCTGGGCGTCCTTGGAGATCTGAGCGAGCGTCACGTTCTCGCGGTTGACCTCGCCGTCGCGGGCGAGCTGGCTGCCGTCCGCGTACAGGTAGACGTTGCTCTGCTTGGTCGCGGCGGCGTTCGCGGGCGGGATCTTGACCAGGTAGTAGCCGAGCGTGAACAGGCCGATCACGAGCAGTATCGCGCCGAGGAACGTGCCGAGCACCATCCGCCAGGTCGGGATGAGCCGCCCCCAGCCCGTCCGCTTCCGCCTGGCCTTCTTCCCCGCCTTGCCCGGTGCGTCCGTCCCACCCGGATCGCCCGGCGCGCCGTCGCTGCCCGGTCCGCCCGGTGCCGCTTGAGGCGCCGGTTCCGGTTCCCTCGGGACCCAGCCCTGGCTGCTCTGCTGCGGCTGCGGCTTGTCACTCATCTGTTCGCCGGACTCCTGTTTCGCATCGTACGTTCCCGTACGCCCTCATACGCCTGGTGCGCCCCCTGTTGAAGACTGTCGCACCAAGCGTTCCGTTCCCGGATCCCGGCACGTGTCGCGCCTGAAAATGCCTGGCAGGCGAAGCCGGGCGGGGCTAGGCTCCTGCGCTTCGGCCACAACGGCCCTATTGACGCAAGGAGGACATCCTCGTGGGGACAGGGCGGTTGTACACGGCCGTCGCGGTGGGCGGGTTCCGGCGCTACGCCACTTATCGGACGGCGACGGCGGCGGGGGTGTTCACCAACACCGTCTTCGGGCTGATCCTGGCGTACGTCTTCATGGCGTTGTGGGACGAGAAACCGCACCTCGGCGGCTATGACCAGGCCCAGGCGCTCACCTATGTGTGGCTCTCCCAGGCGCTGCTCATGGCGATGGCGACGATGGGCGGCGGCTTCGAGGACGAGCTGATCGAGCGCATCCGTACGGGTGACATCGCGATCGACCTGTACCGGCCCGCGGACCTCCAGCTGTGGTGGCTGTCCCAGGACGCGGGGCGGGCGATGTTCCATCTGCTGGGGCGCGGAGTGGTGCCCCTGGCGTTCGGCGCGCTCTGCTTCGAACTGGCGCTCCCCGCCGACCCGCTGACCTGGATCGCGTTCCTGATCGCGGTGGCGCTCGGAATGGTCGTCAGCTTCTCGCTCCGCTACCTGGTGGCCCTGTCCGCGTTCTGGCTGCTCGACGGGGCGGGCGCGGCGCAGATGTCCATGATCGCGGGTGTCTTCTGCTCGGGGATGCTGCTGCCGCTGAACGTCTTCCCGGGCGCGCTGGGCGAGGTCGTACGCGCCCTGCCCTGGTCGTCCCTGGTCCAGGGCCCCGCGGACGTTCTGCTCGGCACCGCGGACCCCCTCGCCACGTACGCCTTCCAGGCGAGCTGGGCGATGGGGCTGCTGGCCCTGGGCCGGCTGATCCAGTCAGTGGCGACACGGAGGGTGGTGGTGCAGGGTGGCTGACTCGGCGGAGGTACCGGAAACCTCACGGGGCTCAGGGGACTCGCTCACCTCCGGGGAACCGGCGGCTTCGGCGGTCCTGGGTGCGCCGCAGGGGACGTATGCCCGAGTGCGGGACGGAGTCCGCGCCTACCGGTTGATCGCCGGGATGTGGATCCGCTCCACGATGGCCTACCGCGCCTCCTTCGTGATGACCACCTTCGGGAACTTCGCGGCGACCGCCCTCGACTTCGCCGCCGTCCTGCTGATGTTCTCGCGGGTCGACCGGCTCGGCGGCTACAGCCTGCCCGAGGTCGCCTTCCTGTACGGCATCTCGGCCACCTCCTTCGGGATCACGGACCTGGTGGTCGGCTCGATGGACCGGCTCGGGCGCCGAGTGCGCGACGGCACCCTCGACACGCTCCTCGTACGCCCCGTCCCCGTACTCGCCCAGGTCGCCGCCGACCGCTTCGCGCTGCGCCGCCTCGGCCGGGTCACCCAGGGGCTGCTGGTCCTCGCGTACGCGATCGCCGTGCTCGACATCGACTGGACGCCGCTCAGACTGCTCATGATCCCGCTGATGCTGCTCTGCGGCGCCGCCATCTTCGCGGCCGTGTTCGTGGCGGGCGGAGCCTTCCAGTTCGTCGCGCAGGACGCCTCCGAGGTACAGAACTCCTTCACGTACGGAGGCACCACGCTCCTGCAGTACCCGCCGACCGTCTTCGCCAAGGACCTGGTGCGCGGGGCCACCTTCGTGCTCCCGCTGGCCTTCGTGAACTGGCTGCCCGGGCTGTACGTGCTGGGCCGGCCCTACCCGCTCGACCTGCCGACCTGGATCGCCTTCACCCCGCCCCTGATCGCGGCGGGCTGCTGCGCGCTGGCGGGGGTCGCCTGGCGGGCGGGACTTCGTTCGTATCGCAGCACGGGGAGTTGAACCGACATGGAAACAGGCCTGATGACGGACCCGCTCAGGGATCCGGTGGGCGACTTCATCGAACTCGACGGCGTCGAGAAGGTCTTCGACGTCCGCAAGAAGACCGGCTTCCTGCGCAGCGAACGGCGCCAGGTACGGGCCGTGGACTCCCTCTCCTTCACCGTGGCGCGCGGTGAGATGGTCGGCTACATCGGCCCGAACGGCGCGGGCAAGTCGACCACCATCAAGATGCTCACCGGCATCCTCACCCCGAGTGCCGGCCGGCTGCGGGTGGCGGGCATCGACCCGTCCCGCGAGCGGACCCGCCTCGCGCGGCACATCGGGGTCGTCTTCGGGCAGCGTACGACCCTGTGGTGGGACCTTCCGCTGATCGACTCCTACCGGCTGATGCACCGCATGTACCGGATCCCGGACGCCCGTTACCGGGAGAACCTCGACCGCTGCGTCGAACTCCTGGATCTGGAAGCCCTGTTGGACGTCCCGGTGCGCCAGCTCTCCCTGGGGCAGCGGATGCGCGGCGACATCGGAGCGGCGCTGCTGCACGACCCCGAGGTCCTCTACCTCGACGAACCCACCATCGGCCTCGATGTGATCAGCAAGGCCAAGGTCCGTTCCTTCCTGCGGGACCTGAACGCCGAGCGCGGCACGACGGTGCTGCTGACCACGCACGACCTCACCGACATCGAGCAGCTGTGCCGGCGGGTGATGGTCATCGACCACGGGCGGCTGATGTACGACGGTCCGCTGACCGGGCTGCACGAGGTGGGGGAGAGCGAGCGCACTCTCGTGGTCGACCTGGAGCGGGAGCTCCCGCCGATCGAGGTGGACTCGGCGTGGGTGGTGAAGGTGGAGGGGCCCCGGCAGTGGCTCGCCTTCCCCGCGACGGCGTCGGCGGCCGAGCTGGTGGCGCGGATCGCGGCCGAGTTCCCCCTGGTCGACCTCTCGGTGCGGGAGCCGGACATCGAGGCGGTCATCAGCCGCATGTACGCGGAGAAGGCTCTCTCGTAGGCTGGCTCCCATGACCGAGGATGCGCCTTCCAGGGGAAGCGACGACCAGCGACCGACGCCGCCTGACCCCGGATCCCCGAGCCCGGAGCTCCGGGCCTCCGACGCCGATCGTGAACGAGTCGCCGAACAGCTGCGGGACGCCCTCGCGGAGGGCCGCCTCGACATGGAGGAGTTCGAGGAGCGGCTGGAAGCGACGTTCAAGGCGCGGACGTACAGGGAACTGGAGCCGCTCACCCGCGATCTGCCCGGCGCGCACGCCGCGGCCCCGGTCTCCATGGTCAAGCAGCCTGAGGAGAGCGGGAGTTGGGCGGGGCGGATCGTCGGCGGCGAGGGCTCGTCCTCGTGGGGTGTCGCGATCCTGTCGGGCTTCGAGCGCAAGGGCCGCTGGACGGTCCCCAAACGCTTCAACTCCTTCGCCTTCATGGGCGGCGGCGAGATCGACCTGCGCGAGGCGAACTTCGCGGACCGCGAGGTCGTCGTCAACGTCGTCGCCGTCATGGGCGGCGTGAACGTCATCGTGCCGCCCGGCGTCGAGGTCGTCGTCCGCGGCATCGGCATCATGGGCGGCTTCGACCACCGCGAGGAGGGGCGGGCCGGGGACCCGGGCGCCCCGCGCGTGATCGTCACGGGCTTCGCCTTCTGGGGCGGCGTCGGCGTGGAGCGCAAGCTGACCCGCGCCGAGCGGCTGCGCCTGAAGGAGGAGCGCCGCCAGGAGAAGCTGGAGCGCAAGAGCGCCCGCAAGGAACTGGAGGGCTCACGGCGGGACGGCCTCGGCGACATGTTCGACGCCCTCGACGACGCCCACGACCTCATCCGCGAACGCCACGAGGAACGCAGGGAGCGCCAGGAGGAGCGCCGGGAACGGCACCGGGAGCGCAGGGACGAGCGGCATCGGCGGAGGCACGGCGGCTACTAGTTTCCGGCCGATGTCACAGCTCCGCAGGCGCCGCCCCCTTCAGGTCCCCGAGCTCGAACACCTCCGCCATCCGCTTGTACCCCTTGTCACTGGGATGCAGATGGTCCCCGGAGTCGTAATCGGCCCGCAGCCGCCGCGGATCGTACGGATCCCGCAACGCCTCGTCGAAGTCGACGACGGCGTCGTACACCTTCCCCGCCCGGATCTCCGCGTTGACGGCCCGGCGTACGGCGTCACGCGACCGTGAGTACCCGCGATGGCCGCCGAAGGGCATCAGCGTCGCCCCGACGACCCGCAGTCCGCGCGCATGCGCCCGCCGCACCATCTCCCGCAGTCCGTCGGTGACCGTCCGCGGATCGACCTCACCCTGGTTGCGCAGGATGTCGTTGACGCCGAGGTCGATGACGACGGCCTTGACGTTCGTACGGCCGAGCACGTCGCGCTCGAGACGGTTCAGGCCGCTCGGGTTGTCGGCGGGCCGGCCGAGTCCTTCGGCCAGGACCTGGTTGCCGCTGATGCCCTGGTTGACGACGCTGTAGCGAGGCAGGTCGCCGGAGCCGGCCGCGGCGCGCAGCCGGTCGGCGAGGACGTCCGTCCAGCGGTGGTTGGCGCCCTCCGTGGAGGTGATGCCGTCGGTGATCGAGTCGCCCAGGGCGACGACGGTGCCGACGGATTCGTCGCTCAGTACGTCGAGCGCGGTGAGGTAGCGCCAGTGCGGGGTCTGCTCGGTGTACGCGGTGGCGGTCGCGTCCTCGGTGCGGTCGCCCTGGGCGGCGTACGAGATCTGCCGTGCGTGCGGGTGGTAGGTGACCGGGCCGGACGGGGTCGGGGAGTACGTGGTCACGAGGACGTCGGAGTCGCGCGGGATGCGCACGCGCACGGCGTCGCTCATGATCTGCGCTCCGGCCGGGACGATCACGGTGGTGCTGCCGGAGAAGGTGAGGCGGCGCATGGTGTCGGCCACCGCCGCCGCGTCGTTCGCGGCCGCGGCGACGGCGATCGAGGCGTGCGTGATGTTCAGCGGCTGCTGTCCGTAGAGGTTGGACAGGGTGATGCGGGCTTCGGTGCCGCCGACGTCCGTGTGCACGACGTTGCGCAGGGAGCGGCCCGCCATGCCGTTCGTCTCGGTGCCGGGCTCGGCTCCGGCGGGGGAGGCCGACCAGGTGCCGACCCAGGTGCCGGAGGAGGCGGGGGCGGCCGAGTCGCGCGGGGCGCGGTTGTCGGCGGTGGCGTTGCGGGTGCCGCCGGTGCCGTCGTCGGCGGCGACACCCACGTATATGGCTCCGGATATGGCCACGATCACGGCGGTGACGGCGGCCAGCAGGGCATAACCATGACGCTTGGTCATGCGGTGCGTGTCTCCTCGGGCGAGGGGAGCCCGAGGCTCCGAAGTGATGATCACATGATGGGGTACGGGGTAGGGAGGAAAACGACGGGACCCCCTCCCGTGGCCTCGAACGACCCTGGGACGCCCCGGAGGTGCCCCTGAGATTTCCCGGAGACGGCCCCAGGATTCCCCTGAGTTCCCCCCGCCCGAACAGACGCAGGGAACTCCTGTTCCGTTCCGGGAGTCGGTCAGGAAGGGACAATGTGTACGGAGCCCTCGGACGGCGCGGCGAACGGGTGGAGTGAATGGAACGAACAGAACCGGAAGACGCGGGCGCCGAAGGGCAGCCCGCCCGGTCCGGCGCCTCCGGCAACCGCGCGACGACCGCCGTCGACCAGGCCGAACGCGCGACGGCCGGCCCCGGCCGGGAGCGGCGCGCGACGACCGAACCCGGCCCGCCGAACCGCGCGATGACGTCGTTCAGCCCCGCCGACGAGGAGAAGCGTCGCGGTGTCCGCCAGATGAAACTGACGGCCACCGGCCTGCTGCTCTTCGTCGCCCTCGTGTACGTCCTCGCGAAATGGGCGTCCCACGAGGGCGCCGGCCCCTGGACCGGCTATGTCGCGGCGGCCGCCGAGGCCGGCATGGTCGGCGCGCTCGCCGACTGGTTCGCGGTCACGGCCCTCTTCCGCCACCCGCTCGGCCTGCCCATCCCGCACACCGCGATCATCCCCACCAAGAAGGACCAGCTGGGCGTCTCGCTCGGCGAGTTCGTGGGCGAGAACTTCCTCTCCTCCGACGTCGTACGACAGCGCCTGCGCGCCGTGGGCATCGGCAGCCGTCTCGGTGCCTGGCTCGCCGAACCGGAGCACGCCGACCGGGTCACCGCCGAGCTCGCCGCCGCGCTCAGAGGCGCCCTGACCGTGCTGCGCGACTCCGACGTGCAGGCGGTGGTCGGAGAGGCGATCACCCGCCGCGCCGACGCCCAGGAGATCGCGCCCGGCATAGGGAAGATGCTGGAGAAGATCGTCGCGGACGGCGGCCACAAGCGGGTCGTGGACCTGGTCTGCATCCGCGCCCACGACTGGCTGGTGCTCCACGACGAGCAGGTCATGGACGCGATCCAGGGCGGCGCGCCCGGCTGGACCCCGCGCTTCGTCGACAAGAAGGTCGGCGAGCGGGTCTACAAGGAGCTGCTCCGCTTCGTCACCGAGATGCGCGACGCCCCCTCCCACCCGGCCCGCGGCGCCCTCGACCGCTTCCTCACCGACTTCGCCTCCGACCTCCAGTCCGACACCGACACCCGCGCGCGCGTGGAGCGCCTGAAGGGTGAGGTGCTGGGCCGCGGCGAGGTCCAGGACCTGATCGCCTCCGCCTGGACGGCCGTACGGTCCATGATCGTGTCCGCCGCCGAGGACGAGCGCAGTGAGCTGCGGCTGCGCGTGCGGGCCTCCCTGCTCTCGCTGGGCGCCCGCATGGCCACCGATCCCAAGCTCCAGGCCAAGGTCGACCGGTGGGTCGAGGGCGCGGCGGTGTACGTGGTGACGACGTACCGGGCCGAGATCACCTCCCTCATCACCGACACGGTGGCCGGCTGGGACGCCGAGCACACGACCAGGAAGATCGAGGCCCACATCGGCCGTGACCTGCAGTTCATCCGGATCAACGGCACGGTGGTGGGCTCGTTGGCCGGGTTGCTGATCTTTACGGTGTCGCGGATCGTGGGGGCGTAGATCCCTCTCGGGAGGGCGTGACCGCACTCGGGCGGGCGTAGGCCGTGCTCCGGAGGGAACCCGGGCAGGCGTCGCTCGACGAGGAGGGAGCCTCATGTCCACCGTTGAGGAAAAGGGCCGGGGGGAAGGCCGGGATCAAGGCGGGGGCCGGGTCACCACCGCCGTTCCCGCTCGTCTCGACCGCCTCCCCTGGTCACGCTGGCACTGGACCGTGGTGATCGGCCTCGGCACGGTGTGGATCCTCGACGGACTGGAAGTCACGGTCGTCGGCAACATCGCCGGACGCCTCTCCGAGCCCGGCAGCGGCCTGCCGATCACCTCCGCGCAGGTCACCGGCACCGCGGCGGCCTTCTATGTCGCCGGCGCGTGCGTCGGGGCGCTGTTCTTCGGCCGCCTCACCGACCGCTTCGGCCGCAGGAAACTGTTCATGGTCACCCTGGCGGTGTATCTGGGGGCCACGGCTCTGACCGCCGTCTCCTTCGAGCCCTGGTGGTTCTTCACCTTCCGCTTCCTCACGGGCTTCGGCATCGGCGGCGAGTACGCGGCCATCAACTCCGCGATCGACGAGCTGATCCCCTCCCAGCACCGCGGCCGGGTCGACCTGATCATCAACGGAAGCTTCTGGCTGGGCGCGATCGGCGGCTCCCTGCTGTCGATCGTCGCGCTGGACACCGACCTCTTCCCGGCGAACATCGGCTGGCGGCTGACCTTCGCCCTCGGCGTGGTCCTCGGCCTGGTCATCCTCCTCGTACGCCGCAATGTCCCGGAGAGCCCACGGTGGCTGCTGATCCACGGCAGACAGGAGGAGGCCGAGCAACTGGTGGCCTCGGTGGAGGAACGGGTCCGCGCCGACCTCGGTGGCCGCGAACTGCCGCCTCCCGTCGGGGAGATCACCATCCATCAGCGCAAGAGCATCGGCTTCCTCACCATCGCCCGCACGGTCTTCGCGACCTACCGCAAGCGCGCCGCGTTCGGCCTCTCCCTCTTCATCGGCCAGGCGTTCCTCTACAACGCGATCACCTTCGGCTTCGGTGCGATCCTGACGAAGTTCTACGACGTCCCGGCGGGCGCCACCGGCTACTACTTCGCCGTGATCGCGTTCGGCAACTTCCTCGGCCCGCTGCTGCTCGGCAAGCTCTTCGACACGGTCGGCCGCCGCCCGATGATCTCGTCGACGTACCTGCTCTCCGGGCTGCTGCTGTTCGGCACGGCCTGGCTGTTCGGCCGGGGCTCGCTGAGCGCGGTGACCCTGACGGCCTGCTGGTGCGTGGCCCTCTTCTTCGCCTCGGCGGGCGCGTCGAGCGCCTATCTCACCGTCTCCGAGATCTTCCCGATGGAGACCCGCGCGATGGCCATCGCCTTCTTCTACGCCATCGGCACGGCGGCCGGCGGCATCAGCGGACCGCTGGTCTTCGCGAACCTCACCCAGTCCGGCGTGGTCGGCGACACCGTGCTGGCCTTCCAGATCGGCGCGGGCCTGATGTGCGTGGCGGGGCTGGTCGCCGCGTTCCTGGCGGTGAAGGCCGAACGACGCTCGCTGGAGGACATCGCGACCCCGCTGTCGGCGGCGGCACCCGCCGACTCCGCCTGAGCACAGGAGCCTGATTACGGGAACCTGAGTACGCGTACTCTGTCGGCCCGCCGCCCGGGCGGGAACCCTCGTACGCATGACCGAGAAGCTGTTAGGCCCTCTGCGAACGCGCCCCTGGCCGGAACGCTGGCTGACGCGCGTGCTCGGCGCCGCCCTCTCCGGCGCGGCGTACCTCCTCTGCCTCCCCTGGGACCTGCGCAATCGCCCCGGAGCGACCGGGGCGATCACCGAGACGACCTCGATGACCGTGCTCGGCGCCGTCCTCCTCGGCGTGGCCCTGCTGCTCCTGGCCGCCTACCTCGGCCGCCGGGACGCGCTGGCCTGGCCCCTGCTGCTGGTGGCGGGGCCGCCGGCCGCACTGATGTACGTCTCCTTCCACTCCCACCCGGAGCCCCCGGACGCGGCGGTCTGGCCGCTCACCTGGGCCTTCTTCACGCTGGTGGTCGCGGCGGGGGTACTGATCGCGACGGCGGTGGCGAGGCGGTACCGGGCGGCGGACTGGGCGAGTTCCTCGGGCTCCGGCGACTCCTGGGACTCGTCGGACGAGGCACTCAGCCTCGCCCGGTGGTGGTGACCGTCCGGCGGGGAGGGGAGGAGGACTCACGGACCGTTGAAGCGACGATTCACGGACCGTAGAAGTACCGCGAGCCCTTCTCGATGAAGTACGTGGCGTAGATGCGCCCGAGGGCCGGCTTGCCGCGGTACATGCCCACGTACGGGCGGGAGCTGTCGACCACGACGGGCCGTGTCATACAGGCGAACCGGACGCGTTGGCGCTCCTCCGCCCACCGCACGGCGGCCGGGTCGACGCGGTCGCTGACCAGGACGGGGAAGGCGCCGACCCCGTTCTGCAGACCGACGGGCAGGCCGCCCTTGGTGTCCTTGGCGTACTTCGTCACCTGTTCGGTGAAGCCCTCGACGACGGGCACGGTGATCTCCGGAACCGCCGCGGCCACGGTGAACAGATACAGCTTCGTCGCCATCCAGCGAAGCCGGAAGTCCGACCGCCGCCCCACCAGCACGGGCACCCCGGCCCAGTCCTCCCAGCGGGTGGCGCACCCGTCGGCCGTCAGTCGGCCCTCCAGGGTGGCGAGGTAGGCCCCCGGGGCCGAGGGCGTCGACGGATCGTGTGGTCCGTGCACCTGTCCATGCATGAGCCGGATCCTAGGGCTAGGCGCCCGTGGTGGACCCCGGTCGGACGATCATCAGGATCGTGACGGTGGCCCAGAGGAGGCTGAAGAGCCCGGTGAACATGGCGAGCCGGGCGATGTCCCGCGGGCCGACACGGTTCGCTCCGGCGTACGCCGCACCCTGCCCGCCTTCCCCCACGCCTTCCTCTATGGACTCCTCCATGCCCTCCATGCCCTCCATGAGCGCGGTTTGCCGGGGCAGGACCAGCGCGGCGAGGACGACGGCGGCCAGGGCCGTCAGCGCGATCGAGGCGATCAGCCAGGTGTCGCCGAGCACGCCCATGTTCTTGGCCGTGGCGAACCCGAACACGGGCACGGCGACGCCGACCGTCGCGTACACACGGCATATGCGGTGCAGCACCCGCACGGTGGAGAGGGCCTGGGCGTCTCCGGGCTCGGCGAGCGCCTTGCGCGCACTGGGCGGGAACATGCTGGCGGCGACGGTGACGGGCCCGACGGCGACGATCGCGGCGAGGACGTGCACGGCGAGAAGGAACTTGTTCACGGGCTGACGCTAGGGGTGCGCGCGATCTTGCAGAAGCGGCACTTCTGCCAGGGTCCAACGGATTCTCGCCAACCGTCCTGCCGCGGGGAATCGGCAGCCCGAACGTAGCCCCACGAGGCCACGAGGCTGAGGGCCCCGCTTGGCCACAATCCGCTGTATGTCTACGCTCTGGCCATGCACACCGTGGCCGTACTGGCGCTCGACCAGGTCATCCCGTTCGACCTCTCCGCCCCGATCGACACCTTCGGCTGGGCCCGGCTGCCGGACGGCCGGGAGCCCTACCGGATCCGGGTCTGCTCGCCCGCGGCGGACGAGGAGGTGAGCGCGGGCCCGTTCACCATCCGCGCCCCCTACGGCCTGGAGGCGCTGGCCGAGGCCGACACGATCATCCTGCCCGGCATCGCGAACCCGGCCGCCCCGCTCCCGCCGGGCGTGACGCAGGCGCTGCGCGCGGCGGCCGCGAACGGCACCCGGATCGCCTCGATCTGCGTGGGCGCCTTCGTCTTCGCCGCCACCGGCCTGCTGGACGGGCTGCGCGCCACCACGCACTGGGTCGCGGCCGCGAACCTGGCGGCCAGGTACCCCGCCGTGACCGTCGACCCGAACGTCCTCTACGTCGACAACGGCCAGTTCCTCACCTCGGCGGGCGCGGCCGCCGCCCTCGACATGTGCCTGCACATGATCCGCCAGGACCACGGTTCGGCGGTCGCCGCGCACGCGGCCCGGATGTCGGTCATGCCGCTCGAACGGGAGGGCGGCCAGGCCCAGTTCATCATCCACGACCAGCCCCCGGTACCGGCCGGCACCACGATGGAGCCCCTCCTCGCCTGGCTGGAGGAGAACGCGGAGCGTGAGCTGACCCTGGAGGACATCGCCGCCCACGCCGGCATGAGCACTCGTACGCTCAACCGCCGCTTCCGCGACCAGACCGGCACCACACCGCTCCAATGGCTGCACCGCGCCCGGGTCCGCCGCGCCCAGTACCTCCTGGAGACGACCACGTACCCGGTCGAACGCATCGCGACCCAGGCGGGGTTCGGCTCACCGACGGCGTTCCGGGAGCGGTTCAAGCGAGTGGTGGGAACGAGCCCGTACGCGTACCGCCGGGCATTTCAGGGAACGGGGCCCTCGGTCACGCTCTCGGCCTCGGGCGCGGCCTCGGTCTCGGGCGCGGAGTCCGTGTCCGCCGCCGCGGCCTCATAGGCGCGCAAGGTGTCGATGACCAGCTGCCGCTGATCGGGGGTCAGCGGTTCCAGCGCCTGACGCCAGGCGGTGGCTCCGCGCGCCAGCCACGCGGAGATGGAGGGCCGTTGGGCGTCGGTGATGCTGACGATGCGTCGCCGCCGGTCGGCCGGGTCTTCCCGCCGCTCCAGAATTCCCTTCCCGCTCAGCTCGCCGACCATGAGGCTGACGGTGGTCGGCGCGACTTCGAGGCGGGCGGCCAGGTCGTTCACCGTCAGAGGCCCGTCGAAGAGCAGGTACGACAGCAGCGACAGGTGCCGCGGAGCGAGCGCCAGCGACTGGAGCTCCTCGGGCACCGGGATGCGCTTGGCCCGCCCGACCATGCGAGGCATGAGCAGCAGCAGCGCCCTGACGGCGTCGTCGACGCTCGTTGACATCGACCATCCCTCTCATTAGCTTTGAAAGCAAAGATGCTTTGCCCTCAAAGGGAACCTGGCGTCATGGTACCGATCCACGCGAACGGAGATCCCTCATGCCACACCTCACCGTGCAGATCCGCGAGGAGACGCTCGACGGAGACGTCGAACCGAAGCTCGTCCGGGCGCTGACCGACGCGGTGGCCGCCGTGGTCGGGGAGTGGGCGCGTACGGTCGCGGTCGTGGAACTGTTCGGCGTCCCCGAGCACCGCTGGGGAACCGCGGGCATACCCGGCAAGGCACCCGCGCCGCTCGTCACGCTCGCCCTGCGCGAGGCGGCCCTGACCCACCCTCAGATCCCTGACGCGCCCGCCCGCTTGATCAGGTCCCTGACGGAAGCGGTGACCACGGTCCTCGGCGAGTCCGTACGGGAGCACGTGTCCGTGTTGATCGTGGGTGTCCCGGCCGGACGGTCGGGGGTGGGCGGGGAAGTCGCCTGACCCGGTGCCGACACAGTCGGCCCAGGACAGGACCGCCGCCGGGCTCAGCGCGAGGGGCGGGCCCGGCGGCGACCGTCGTAGGTACTCAGGCTCGTACCGTCGCGTACTCGCTCAAGCCCGCCGGTCGGCCACGGCCCACGAGGCGAGGGCCACGGCACCGGCGACGCCGAACACGGAGGGCCAGGCGCCCACCTTCTTGGCCAGCGGGTGGGACCCGGCGAAGGCGGCGACGTACGCGACGGTCAGCGCCCCGGCGGCCTTCCCGCCGGCCTGCTGACGCCACTGCTGCGCGGCCGTGGCCCCGGCGGCCGCCAGCACCACCCCGCCGAGCTGCCGCTTCTTGGTCCACCGGGCCACGCCGTACCCGCCGATGAGCCCACCCGCGGCCACCGCCGCGGCCGGTACCTTCGCCATTGCTGCCTCCCGCTCCTGCCTGCGTCTGTCGAACAAACCGAGACTAACGCGCACGAACGGACACCCGACGACCGCCCTACCCGCGGCCTACCCCCGGGCGACCGTGCGGGGACTGTTGTAGGCGGACACGCTGAGCGCCGGACGGTTCGACGGCAGCGCGTGAGCCGGCCAGGACAGGGTGACCGTCCGCGACTCGCCGGGCAGCAGCCAGAGGTAGTTGTCGCTGTACAGCGTCGGCAGGACGCGGTCACCGCTGTGATCGTCCAGCAGCGACAGCCGGACCATCGGGGCGAGGGCCGATCCACGGTTCTTGACGACAGCGGTCAGTTCACGCCGGGTACCGGAGCGCGACACACGGGTGATCGAGGCCGAGAGCCCGACCTTCGGGAGGTCGTTGAGTGCCTTCATCGCGGCTGGGGTCCGATGGCGCCAGTAGGTATTGGCCGAGAGCGTACGACCCGCGTGGTCCTCGAGGGTCAGACGCAGCAGATGCAGATCGGGCAGGTCGTCGCTCCAGTCCACGGCGAAGGCGCGGGTGGTGGCGGCCGACGCGACATCGACCACCGCCTTCCTGGTCCCGCCGACCTGGCGACCGGTGAGGTCGTGGATCCGGGCGGTGACGGTCGCGCCCTCGAGCGCGCGGCGCGTGTGGTTCACCACGAGGAGCTGCCATTTCAGCGGGTCGGCCTGGACGTGCAGGGGCTCGCAGGCGGTGCGGGCACCGTAGTAGGTGCCGTTGACGTCGAAGTCGTAGTCGTAGGTCTGCCAGACGGTGCTGTGCCAGGCGGGGTGGGACATCCACAGCATGAGGCCGCTGGCGTCGTCCCACAGGTGGGCGTTCCACGCCTCGAACATGCTGCGCGCGTTCTCGTAGTTGACGAACTGCGCCTTGCCGGCGAAGTCGTCGAGGTCCGTCGCGGTACCCAGGCGCGCCTCGATCGCCGCCCGGTACTGCTGCGGAGCCTGATTCCCGCGTTCGCTCCAGTCGTGGTAGTACCACGCTCCGCCTATCGGCCACTCCTTCTCGTCGCCCACCAGATTGCGCATGCTCTCGGCGTTGGAGACGACCGGCATGCCGATCTCGGTGTGGAATCCGAAGCTGTTGCTGCCGTAGGTCGACGGGTCGTAGTACTTCCCGGGCTCCACCCAGTTGTAGGGGCCGCCGCCGGTGATGATGCCTCCGGCGGAGTTGTTCTGGTAGAGGATGCCGGGAGCCTGCTGCTCGACGGCGTCGCGCATGCCCTTGTCGATGGCGGCCGGCGGGTCGCCCTCGTTGGCGCCGCACCACACCACCACGCAGGGGTGGATGCGATAGCGCAGTACGGTGTCACGCGCGATCGCGTTGAACGCGTCATGGTCCGGCGGGTCCATGGCCCAGGCATTGGGGAAGTCGTTCCACACCAGGATGCCGTGTTCGTCGCAACTGGCGTAGAACTCCTCCCGGTTGATGCTGCCGACCCAGTTGCGGATCATCGTGAAGTTCATGTCGCGGTGCATACGCACCGCCGCGTCCATCCGCTCGGCGGGCATCCGCCGCAGGAGTTCGTCCCAGCCCCAGTTGCCGCCCCGGGCCAGCACCCGTACGCCGTTCACGCTGATCTTCAGCGGCACCGGGCTGTTGTCCACGGACTTCACGTCCGTCCAGGTGTCACCGTCGGACGACACCTGGATGACGTACGTCTTCGGATAGGCCTGCTCCCACAGGATGGCCACCCGGTCGAAACTCTGGGCGGAGCCGAGGTCGACCTGGATCCACTGGTGGTCCTCGTACTGCGACGACCACCGGCTGTCGGGGTTGCCGTCGGTCGCGGCGGCGGCCGGATGGTCGGACTCCTCGGTGGAGGCCGTGGCCGCCTTGTGCAGGGCCAGGTCGGTGCCCGGACGGGAACTGTCGATCACCGACAGGGACCAGAGGGAGTTTCCCCAACTGGTGTGGCGCACACCGCAGTTGATCCGCACGAAGCGCGCCGTGCGGGCGGTGAAGTCCTCCACCTGCAGGCTCGCCCGGTCGGTGTTGAACGGCAGCGGCACGGCGGTGTTGTCCACGGACTTCACGTCCGTCCAGGTCGAGTCGTCCGTGGACACCTGGACCACGTACGTCCGGGCGTAGGCCTGCTCCCACACGAGGTCGACGCCGTCGAAGGACTGCGGGGAGCCCAGGTCCACGCGGATCCACTGGTCGTCCTGGTAGGCCGAGGACCAGCGGGTGCCGGGGTCACCGTCGGTGGCGTTGCCGGGGCCGTGGTCGTCGCCGTCCGTCGTGGAGGAGGTGGCGCTCGCGTGCAGGGCGAGGTCGGTGCCCGGCCTGGCGCTGTCGGTCACCGACAGGGTCCACAGGGAGTTGCCCCAGTCCGTGGCCCGGGTCAGGCACCTGACCCGCACATACCGGGCCTGCTGCCTTCCGACCTTCAGCGACTGGGTGCAGGCGTCGCCGGACGAGGTGAAGGGCAGCGGTATCTCGTACTCGTAGCCGAACTGGCGGATACCGAAGCGGGTGGTGCGCCGGTCGCTCTCCGTCCCGTCGACCGAGGCGGCCAGGGTGAGGTCGTGAAGGTCGGGGCTGCCGAGCCCGTTGGGCCACCACAGTGCGGGGTTGCGCAGCCGCAGCCGGCTGAAGGCGTCCGGAGCGAAGGTGACGTCGACGCTCCCGCCGGCCGGGACGGTGACGGCCTTGGAGACCCGTATGTCGCCGAAGAACGCGGAGACGGTCGTGGTGTGCTCGGCCGCATCGGCGTTACGGACCGGGACGGTGATGGTGAGTTCGGCGACCGAGGTGTCGGGCAGGTGCGGCAGAACCGTGTCCACCCGGGGGTCGCCGATGACCACGGCCCCCGTGGATCTCAGCCGGACATGGTTCCAGATCCCCGAGACCCGGTCCCGTACGGCGGGCATCCAGTCCCACCCCGAAGCGGCCAGATACGTGGGCGAGTTGAGGTTCATCTGACCCGCGCCCGCGTCCACCCAGGACTCCCCGGCGGGACCCTTGTCGCCCGGGCTGCCGGGGACGGGCATCGGCGTGATCTTCACGGCCAGCGCGTTCTGGCCCTTCGTCCCCGTCTCGGCGATCCACTCCGTCACGTCATGGGCCGAGCGGGCGAACGGGTAGGTGAGCCCTCCCACCCGGTGGCCGTTGAGCCAGATGTCGGCCTGATGGTTGATGCCGTCGAACTCCAGCCAGACCTTGCGGCCACGGCCGGTGCGCAGACCGGACGGCAGGTCGAAGTCACGCTTGTACCACCAGGAATGGCGGGAGAGCGCCTCAGGGATGTGCAGATTGTTCAGACCAGCCACCGGGTCCGGGAGCTTTCCCTGGTCGACGAGTGAGGCGAGGACCGTGCCGGGCACGGTGGCGGGCAGCCAGCCGCTGGTGTCGACGGTCGTCCTCGACAGGTCGGGGCCCTCGCCGTCGGCCCAGTCGTCCAGGGTCAGCCGCCAGCCGGACTCCAGCGGCACCGTGCCGTCCGCCGCGACGGCCAGCCGGGGAGCCTCGCCGTGATGGGTCCCCCAGTCGGTCCAGCCGGTGGCCGAGGGCCGCCGGCCACCGACGGTGCCGTACACCTCGAACCCGTTCAGGCCGAGCGGGTTGGGACTTGACCGCCGCTGCGCCGTCATCCGCACCCACCGTGCCGTCACGGACCGGGTCAGCGGAATGTCCACCACCCCACCCGTACCGGCGGTCGTGCGGTACACGCTCGTCCAGGAGGCGCCGTCCCTGGACGTCTCGACGACGAAGGCGAGCGCGTAACTGGACAGGATCTCCTTGCCGGTGGTGCCTTGGGCCGGGTTACCGGTGGTGGGGGGCGTGAAAACCGGATCGCTCGCGTCGGCCTCGAAGGTGAGCCGGACCCGCGTGACCTGGCAGTCGGCCTGCAGATCGACCGAGACCCACTGCGGATCGTCGCCCGCCGCCGCGCGCCATCCACTTCCCCGGACCCCGGGCGACGCGAGCCGGTCGACCACGAACTCGCCCGGAGTCGGCGCGTAGTCCGTCGAGGAGACCTCGACGGGGCGGTAGGCGGCGAGTTCACCGGAGGACGCCGCCGCGGTGAGCGCGTCACCGCGCCCGGCGGCCGTGCTCGTCGCCGGGAACAGAGCGTTCAGACCGAACCCGCCGAGAAGAGTCGAACCCGTAGTGACCACCGACCGCCGGGAAGGACCGGAAGGATCCCGCGGCGCATGTGACTGACCTGCCATGAACGTGAGTCCCATCAGAAAACAGCGCGGCCGACGAACACGCGGTGGCGCCGGAGCCGTGGCATGACAACGTTGCCAGAAGTTGTGACAACGTTGCCAAAGGTGGCCGCGCGCCCAAGCTCCTGTCAAGACCTCGCACACGATCACGCGTTCTGACGGCACGATCACCGCGCTCAGCTCCCGGTCACCACACGTCGAGAAGCAAGTCGCCCCAGGGGCACGGGAGTCATGGAGCAAGTCGCAGAATTTCCGGCGTGCCGACCCAAGGCGCGGCCTCCACTGGAAGCTGCCCGCCGAACCAGGCCGGAGCGGGAGTAGCGCCGTGGGCGCTACGAGCAGAAGGCACGTTCTCGCCCTGGCTGCCAGTTGCTCTGTCGGGCTGGGGCCGCCGGCAGCCATTGCGCGAACAGTCCCTGGCCATGCATGATGCCCCGCGTTGTTCGTGTGGCAGGGGTGGAACAGCTGTGAACCAGAAAGCCCGCAATGGCGGAGCGGAATCGTCGGGAATGGTCGGCCGAGTCCGCTATCGGGCTTCGTGGCAGCAGTCCCTGCCACTGGGTCTGATCCTCGGCGCCGCCGTGCTGATGCAGTTGGCGAACCCCTTGCTGTGGGCGCACCAGCGGCCCGGGCTGCCCGGCCTGCCGTTCGAGTCGCGGGTCCTGCCCCTGGTGCTGCCGTTCTTCGTCATGCTCGAACTGTGGGTGCTGAGCCGCTACGTCGGGGTAACCCTGACCCCTGAGGCGGTCGTCGTCCACAACCTGCGCCGCCGGACCATCCCGTGGACCAACGTCGCCGAGGTCGCGATCGAGCCGTTCACCGGCGGACGGCGGGTGGTCCTCTACGAGACGGATGGACGCCGCACCCCGCTACGAATGCCCAGCTCCGGTTTCCTGTCCCGCGACCGGCGGTTCGACGACAAGGTCGCGACCATCCGAAGCTGGTGGCTTGCCAACGGCGGCGCGGCCCAAGTCGAAGACACAGCTGGTGAACTCGGCGCCTGGGGGCATACCTACGGCCGGCTGCCCGAGCGACTGGGCATGCGACCTGCGCCGAGCCGGTCGGTGCCCACGGTCCTGCTGCTCGGCTGGCTTGCGGCTGATGCGGTGATGGCGGGGTTCGCCGAGGGGCCCGGCGCTGATCACCCGACGCTCCTCGGCCGCACGCTCGGCGCACTCGTCGCGATCTCGCTGCTGCTGGGCGCGGGCTTCCTGAGCTTCGGTAGAGGCGTCATCCTCACTGCCGACCACCTGGTCATACGAGGGCTGCGGCCCCGAACCGTTCCCTGGGACGAGATTCAAGGGATCGCCGTCGAGCGCCACCGCGGCGGGCGCAGGCTAGTCATCCTTGAAGCGAGCAGTCGCCGAACGCCATTGCCAGTACCGCGTGTCGGACGCGTGCTCTGGGACTCGGAGTTCGAAGCCAAGTTCCAAACGTTACGTCACTGGTGGCGCACTCACGCGGAGATTGGCACGACCCCGACCGAAGCGGCACTCCAACCCTCGGACCAGCCACCGCTCCTTCCCTACCGCGGACCGCGTCTGTGGCAGAAGGGAGTGCTGGCCCTGGCCTGCATCGTCCTCGGCTACGAGATCCTTCTGTCAGTTCTAGTCGGAGCTCTGTTCCTCACCGCCGGTCAGTGAGAAAACCTCACTCACTCCCGATAAACGGGCGGCGCATTCCTGTACGTATGCCCGGTGTGACTCGTCCAACTGGCAATCCCGGTATGCGGATCCCGCGTCACCCTCCACCCGGGATGGTGGGTCTTCAGCCGATGATGCCGCCGACATAACGGCTGAAGATTGTCGGGAACGGTCAACCCACCCGCCTCGGGACGCTCGTGATCGAACGGTTCGACGTGATCGACATCGCAGCGATGCGCAGGCATCCGACAACTGGGAAAGGCGCAGTACTGGTCGCGTGCAATGACCTGCCGCTCGGCATCGGCCGTGGGCCGATAGGTGGTCGGATCGACCTTCATGAGCAGCCCACTACCAGGATCAGTGATAAGCCTCCGCCAGATCGTCCCCGGAGCGAAGACGATCTCACGCGCCTGCCCCGCGGTGATCGGCCCGTACCCTTTCAATTCGGCAGGCCCGTCCTCGGCCCCCACCAGAACATCAAGGGGCACAGTGACCTGCACGACGGCGGCAGCCCGCCCGCGCGCCGGAGTCGCGCAATCTCCCACCACACCATTCCGGTTGACCACAAGGTCGTACAACGCGTCGGCACGCTTCCGCGCCAGAGTTCGCCCGTCATTGTCGAACGTGGCCGCATGGGCATCGACGGCCTGCCCCATCTCGGCAGCCTGCTCAGCAGGCAGGACGGCGCCAAAGAGGGCCATCCCATCCTCTCGCGGATAGAGGACAGTCTCCCGATCCGCCTTGCGCCGTCGATGCCGCTCCTCAGCCCCGTCCGGATCGGCCTTATGAATCTGCCGACGCAATAAGGCCCGCGTCTGTCCGACGGCCAACTCCGGCATCTTCGCGACCACGACGGCCTCAACCTGCCCAGCCGTCTCTGGCTCGAGAACCGCACACAATTCCGTGACGGCTTCGGCCTGCAGATAGGAGATCTCCCCACGCTTCAGCAATTCCAGAGTCGCCGGATACCGAGCGCACAGCTGTTGCGCCACCTGGAGCCGCCGCGAAGCGGTGCCGCCGGCCAGCCGCAAGGCACAAGCCACTTCATCGCTCGCGGCATCCCACTCCCGCAGCAGCCGAGCATCGAACGCCTCACCGGCTGCGGCAGCATCGGCCCCAGAATCCGCGTAATCCCCAATGGCCGCCAACACCTCGACCTGCATCCCCTGCATCCAGGCAAGATGCCTCTCGAACACAGCCAGGGCATCAATCCGTCCCCGCGCCGAAAGCCGCTCACCGGCCAACTCGACCAGCAACCCCAAGGTCTCCACCGAAGGCGCGCACGACCGCAATTCAGAGATCCACTCATCTGTCACCGCAGACGACACATCGACTTCGGACTCCACCGCAACAGCCACCGAGCTCACCCCCGTCCCCCATGAGAGCGCCGAACCTCACCCACCCACCAACGGTCCGACCTCTCCATTATCGCTCACGGAGAGTGATATCCCCAGCTCGTTGCCGCATTTCATCCGTCAGAATGATCCACCCCGGAACCGGGAACTCCGCCAGTCGCCAGCCCACGCAGCGCGCCATCGCGACCGGTGCCAGGCCGAGACGACCGGCGTCCTGGTCCACCCGGACCACCCCAGACATGCTCTCGTCCCACCCACCATCCGGAAGCCGCCAAACTAACCCGGCGTGCGCGGAAGGCCATAGGCGTCCCCCAAGCCGCAAATTCTCGGCACCCGGCAATGCGAAGAAACCCCACCCCCGCTTCTCCCGCCGCCCCCTTTCGGGCCGCCCGGCCAAGAGCACTCCGCGGTGGAGGGGTGAGGGTCAAGAGTGGAGCGAAGCGAAATCGGCGCAGCCGACGCCCGAAGGGCGCTCTTGACGCTCACCCCGGAACCGCCACACTCAGCAAAACCGGGCGGCCTTGGGTGCCTTGATGCCAACGTGATGTGAGTCGGCGTTCTCGCCGCTTCTCCATGAAGAGTCGAGGCAGAAGGGCGTCCTGACCATGCGGTGCCTGCTCCTCTTCGGTCGGACCTCAGATTTTGGGTTCGACGGGGAAAGGCAGTTTGTCAGCCCAGCTGGCGAGAGCCGCGGTCGCGATTTCACGGGCTTCACCATCGGCAGCTGTTTCCGCGAGCAGGGTTCGTTCGGCGTTGGGAAGGGCGAGCTGGCGATAGAACTGAAGATCTTCGAACCCGTTCACGGCGACGTCGTGGCTGTTGGCGGCGTAAACGAGGCGGGGGATACGGGCCCAGTAGCAGGCGACCAGACACATGGGGCAGGGCTCGCTGCTGGCGTACATCACGGCGTCTTCCATGAGGTGGCGCCCGAGTTCTGCACCGGCGGCACGGAGAGCCATGACTTCGGCGTGGGCGGTGGGATCCCGGAGTTCGACGACCGAGCTGGTGCCCGTGGCGATGATTTTCCCGTCGATGACGACGAGGGCGCCGAAGGGGGTTTTGCCTTCGTCTTCGAGGGCGTGCCGGGAGAGCTCGATGGCTTGGGCCAGGAAGGCCTGGTCGTCTTGGCTCTGAGGTACGTAAGGCACCTGATCTCCAATTGTGCGGTGGGCCGGTTGCGGGTGCGCGCTTACATGTAGATGGAGGGATCGGCGTCACCGAAGGGGCCGTCGAGGTCCATGTCGTAGCCGGTGAGGGGTGTAGTGGCACCGGTGGTTTCGACGGTGTGCAACACCAGTTCGGCTCGGTGTTGGTCGGTCCAGTCGCCGTTTTTCAGTAGTTCGACCATATCTGGGATGGGCGCGCGGGTCTGGTCTCCACGGAGGATCAGGCGATGGACGCGGGGTGCGGGCTGGCTGCCGGGACAGAGCAGGACGCTGGCGGCGGACAGGCGGTGGTGCCATTCGCCGAAGGCCCGATCGACGGCAGTCGATCGGTGGACGGTGGCCGGTGCGAGGGGGAGGTTGTGCAGGATGATTCGGGTGATGGTGAGTCGGTCGCCGCAGCGCAGCTGGGCGGTCATGAGTGCCTGGTCGACTTCGTTCCGGAAGGCCGTGAGGTCAGGGCGGAGCCAGGCTTGGTCGCACTGCACGATCACCGCGGCCGACACCTCTGAGGCCTCAAGATCGGCCAGGCGTTCGCGCCAGGTGGTCACATCTATGACGGAGTCGGTCACGTTCCCTCCCGGGTGTGGGCGCCGATCAGTTGCAGAACCTTCAGGCCGACGGTGATGGCTTCCACAGGGTCTGATTCCGCGGCAGCGCCCGGCAGGATGCGGGCAGCGAGGCGAGCGGCGGCCGTCAGAGCCGGGGAGGGGAGCGAGGCGAGGAAGGCCCGCAAGCCCGTGTCGTCGTCTCCTGGGGCCAGTGGGGCCAGGCGACAGGCGATGGCGAGGATCATCGCGGCCGGGCGTTGATTCGGTTCCACTAGCGGGGCGGGCACACGGTACGTGTTGCTGCCGCGTGCCCTGATTATCTCAGCGGCGGGCGAACCGGGAGCGTCGGCGCGGGAGACGAGACTCAGGAGTGCTTCGCGGCCTTGCGCGGCGGTGGCGAAGTAGCGATGGGTGGCGAAGGTACGCAGATAGGCCCCCAATAACTGATGATCGGGGGTGAACTCGGGACGCACCAGCTCCGGTGGGTGCGGCAGACGGGTGTCGCGCAGAGTGGCGAGCGCGGTCACGGTGACCAGCGCCCAGAAGTGGTCGTACTCCTCGGGCGACCCGAAGGTCGTCCGGGAGGCCACGGCTTCTGGCGTGGAAAGGACGTCCATGTCGCCGTACAGGGCCTGGCGCAGTTGGGTGAGGATGGAGGCGCCGTCCCAGTAGTTCCCCATGAACTTGGTACCGGTGAGGATTTCGTACGCGCCGTACAGAGCGCTGGCCTGGTGAGCGCCATGGAATTCGGTGAAGTCACCGCTCCACAGGAGCACTTGGAGCGGCTTGGTGAAAATGGTGCCGAGTTCGTCCCGCGTAGTGGCCGACTTGGGGTCAGGGTCGACGCAGCGCAGGATCTTCAGGCGAGCGTCGGTGGTGAGGGCGACGAGCTCACGGGCGGCCCGGTTGGAGGCCACACCGCGTACCGACATCAGTAGCGCGGTGTTGGCGAGCCAGGCCAGGTAGCGGCTGAGCGCGCCCAGAGGCGGAGCGGGGTCGGGCAGTCGGCGGCAGTGGCGGATGACCGAGTCGATCAGTGCGTGGGCGCAAGCGCTGACCTGGACAGGGTCGGCGCCACCGGCCAGGGTGGCGCGTGAAAGACGGTGCAGGACGTCGAGGTGGACGGTGATGGCGTCCTCGGCGGCAGCGGGCGGTACCTCTGCCTCCACTAGTTGATCGACAAGGTTCCGGATCGCGGTGGGGTCGTTGCTGGTGCCGGCCTGGCTGACGGTGCCCAGATAGGAGTTGATGACGGGGTCGTTCTCGAGCTCGTAGAAGAAGGAGCCGAAGCCCGTCCCCTGGCGGGCCAGAGCCCCGGCCAGGGTCCGGCGCAGCAGCCGATTGCGGCCGCCGATGCTGGCCAGGCCGAAGAGCTGTATGAAGGAGAAGATCCCGAAGATGTTGGCCAGTAGGAACAGCAGCGCGCCGTAAGTGGCGCTGGCGGCGTTGTCGCCGAGGAGTCCGCAGGCCGTGAACAAGGCCGCGAACCAGCCGATGAGCACCCATTCCCTGAAGGCGATGTGGCTGTCGATCGCCCGTAACGAGGGCCAGGAGCTGGCCGCGGAGAACGTGAGCGCGAAGATGACCGCCTCACCGGTCAGCAGCGTGGCGAAGAAGGCGATGCTGAACTGGGTCGCATCCACGACGTCGTCATGGCTTCGTGGATGGTGGAGTGCGACGAGGCCGAGCGCCACAGCGCACACGAATAGTGCCAACTGTCTCCACGTCTGCACCGCTGCCCCGTTCGACTCCCGGACTTCACCAGCGGTGCTCAACTCTTGCAGGGAACAGTGATGTTGCCAACAGGGAGTCCGGGCCCGAGGGTGCGGTGACGGCCGGAAGGCGCCTGATCGCTACACGGGCTCTGCGGCTCCGCCCGAGAGAGGGTTACGGGCGGGGGAATGCTGTCCTTCGAGTCATCCCGCCGATGCCGTAAGAAATTTGTGCCATGCCTCGGCCGACACCGTGACATGAGGGCCGCCCGGCACTTTGGAATCCCTCACCAGCACACCTGCGCGTACGAAGGCGGCCTCCACGCACTCTCCGCCGGCGCCATTGCTGTAAGACGAGGTGAACCACGCCGGACTGCCGGGGTTCGTGGGCTCTGAAACGCTCACTGTGCGTATTCCTTCAGGACGGACTTGATCAGTTGGGTGGAACGCTGAGGACTCAAGGCCGCGGCTCGTAGCCCGTCGAACGCCCTGGTGTACTCACGAACATGATGCTCTCCCTCCAGATAAACGGCGTCGGTGATGCCGTCCCGGTACACCAGGTCCGGTGCTTCCTGTGCTGGGAAGCCCAGCATGGTGAAGGAACCCGAAGCCGGATAGGTGCCCGAGTCGAACGGTAGGACCTGCAGTGTCACAGTCGGCAACTCGACTGAATCCAAGACGCGTTCAAGCTGGTCTCGCATCAGTGCCCGATCTCCGATGATGTGGCGCAGCGCGGCCTCGTTCACGATGAACCAGGCGTCGGGGGCATCGGCTTGCGACAGCATGGTCTGGCGCTCCGCGCGCACCCGCACGGCCCTGTCGATGTCCTCGGCGGACATGTGGGCGCCGGTCGTGTGGAGTTCGCGGATGTATGGCTCGATCTGCATCAAACCCGGGATCAACTCGCACTGGTACTGGCGAAAAGTGGACGCGTCCTGCTCCAGGCCGATGTAGATGCTGAACCACTCGGGCACACCCGCTCCGTGGACTTGCCACCAGCCGCGTGTATTGGCCTGCCGGGCCAGTGACTTGAGGAATTCGCGAAGTTCGTCGGCGGTGGCGTAGAAGCGGCACAGGGCGTCGATGTCGGACGGCTGGACCCGGCCGGTCCCTGTCTCCATCCGATTCACCTTGGACCCACTCCAGTCCAGGGCCTCGCCGACCTGCGCGCAGGTCAGCGAGCTCCTCTCGCGGAGCTTCTTCAGCTCGATCGAGAGACGGCGGCGGCGTGCCGTCGGTGAACCAGCCATCTCAACCATCCCTTGAATAGTGGGTGTTCAGTCTCGCGCCAAGGTCCGTGCCTGCCAATCACTCGGAAGTGGGAATCCCGTCCTGCACATTGCACACCGGGATGTGCTCGCGTCACCCTGGTTCACGACGCAACTCACCGTGAGGGTGCGTGACGCTCCGCTGATCATGTGGAGATGGCATGCGACGAGAGGGGTCTTCGTGATCCAGGAAGCGTGTATGTCACGGAAGCCGTGGGACCTGGACTTCACCGCGGAACCCGAGGAAGTGGCTGCCTTGCGCCGCCTCATGCGGCTGCACCTGGGGGTGTGGGGCCTGCACGAGGTCACCGACGCGGCCCAGCTCTGTGTGAGTGAGCTGGTGTCCAACATCATCACGCACGTCGGCGCGGGCACCCCGGCCACGCTCGCGGTCTCGATGAACGGCGTTCATCTGCGCATCGAAGTCCATGACCCCGACACGCGCGCCCTACCCACGCTTCTCGACGCGAATGTCGAGTCCGAGTCCGGGCGGGGCATGGCCCTCATCGACGCGGTCGCCGCACGCTGGGGTGTCCAGCTCCGCCCCGACCGGAAGGTTACGTGGTGCGAGCTGGCGACGGGTCTCGCATCGCCGAACGGTCATGTGGAGGGCCCCGGCGTGCTGCGGGCCGAGGCCTTGCTGGAGCTGTGCGCGAATGCGAGACCGCCCCGACTGTCCGGGGCGGGAAGACTGGGGAGGGTTGTGGCCGAGGAGTCGGTGATCACGGCTATCACGGACTTCCTTCACTGGCTTCGGGCGCACGGCTGCGACGTGGACGATGTTTTGGACCGCGCCCAGTCCCGCTATGACGCCGAACTGAACGGCCCGGTGTGCTAATTGACCCGAAGGTCGAGCTTCTGACGCAGGAGCGCAGCGCCAAGGTCCGAGGAAAGCCACCTGTGCGGCCGCAGTGGTGGGAACCGGCAACGGAATGTCAGCTCCGCGCCGGTGTCGGGTCCCACCGGGATGGTGCATGGCCGGCGAACGGCCCGGATTCAGCCGGACACTATGTTCGCGAAGAAGCCGAGATGAGGATCTTCCGGGGTGCCGACGAGCAGCGCGCGGTCCAACAGGATGTTGTTGTGTTCGCAGCTCGTCTCCGGGAGCATCACGCAGGCGTGGCAGGCCGCCAGGTTGATTCCGCCGGCGCCCGACGCCTCGGTCTCCATGCAGAGCGGGTCCGAGGAACACCACTCGGCACGGCGGACGGCCGAACGGACCGTGCGAGCGAGAATCTCCGGCTCACCTTGAGCGACCAGGCCACCCAGACTGCCCGCGGAGTCGCTCGTCGCCGTGTAGATGAGTACCCCGGCCATGTCGTCGGCGGCATACAAGCGTTCTCGCAGGGACGCGGCCGGGTAGCCTGCCTCCAGGCTCCACTCGTTGATGAGGATGTGGGCCAGGGTGTGCAGCAGCACCATGCGAGGGGTGGCGGGGGAGGAGACGACGCGGCTCGGGTCGTCGGCCCGCTGCTCCAACACCCGCTGGTGGGCGGTACGCATCCGTTCGATCCGGGCCGCCACCGCCGGGGCCTTCTCCCAGGCGTCCAGTCGGTCCTCGTCCAGGCGGAGGAAGACTCCCTCGCCCCGCACCTCCATGGCCGGGAGCCAGCGCAGGGGGCGTTCGGACAGTGGCATCTCCTTGGAGTCGGTCGTCGACTCGGCGTCGATGAGTCGCGTGAACGCCTTCAGGGCGCGCACCTCGCGAAGCTTCTTGACCAGCATCGGGCCGGTGACGCCGAGTGGATCGAGCACGCTCTGGTCGCCCAGCGGGGTCTCGCAGACGAACTGTTCGTCGCGGGTGTGCTCGCTCTCGTCGTTGCCCGAGCGAAGACGCTCGTACTCCTTGTTGCGCAGGGCGCGGTAGCGGTGGTCGAAGGTGGGAGCCGCCTCACCATCTGGGTCCTCCTCGCGCTCCGCGTCGAGCAGCGCCATCACCTCGTCCAGCGGTACAGGACACTTTCCCTTGAAAACACCTTTGAGGTAGATCTCGACATGCTCGCGCTCGTCGTACTCACGAAGCGCGTCCCAGTGTTCGGCGAGCGGATCCGCTCGGCCGTCGCTCCACGGTGGGATGGAGAGCGCCGACTTCAGCACCGGCTGCCATACCGCCGAAGAACCACGCTGCAATGTGCGCAGGGGAAGTCCACACTCCTGAGCGGGGGCAGAGGCACCGAGCCATGGACGGGGGCCTCGGCACTTGAGGCCCAGGTCCTTGAGCGCGTTTCTGCGGAAGGAACCCTCCATCGAGACCTCGGGAGCTTGCCCGCAGGTGCAGGAGACCAGGATGGAGCGGAGCGAGGAAGTGTGCCCGGACGTGCGCAGCTTGAGCTTGCCCCCGCACTGTGCGGTCGGCGAGGCACCACGGTCCTTGGAGCGGTGCACCCACTGCCAGTACGGAAACTCGCCGAGGTGTCCGCCCTCGCACGCGACGACGAAACGGGAGGGGACCAGGTCGGCCTCACACGTGCCGCAGATGCTTCTACCGGCGGGCGGGTTGAAGTCGCGGTGCCGCTGCAGGTCGTTGCACTCCGGGCAGGAGTGCATCAAAGGGAAGCGACGGACCCGGAGACCGTCCCTGCTGGTGTCGTCGGAAGCGGGCGGCAGCCGGAAGTAGTCGACGTCGAGTAGCCGGGCCAGACGTCGTTCGTGGATCCGTGGGGACTCATCCCGACTCCAGCTCTGCTCGGCCTCGTCGAGCCCCGAGACGATGAAGGACTCGTGATCCACGGCGATGAGCGACCCGACGCCGTACGTGGTGATCGCCTGGGCACGACGGACCGCACCACGCCGCGGAAGGTTGTGGACGGGTGCGGCGCCGTTCGCGCCGGTCCGGCGACGGCGGGCGGGAGGCGGGGTCATCGGGTTCCCTCCATGAACAGGGCGGACTCGGCATCGACGTCGCGCAGGCTCCACAACGTGGACCACGCCTCGGCATCCTCGGACTCGTCGTCGTACGCCTTCAGGAGCGAAGGGGTACGACGGCCCCTTTGAGGTTCGAACAGCAGGCCGCTATGGATGTCGGCCTCCTTGCACCACCACTCGACGAACTCGTCGAAGGCCTGGGACACGGCGTCGGTTTCCTCCGGGGTGACCGCCTCGACGCGTTCCAGGAGGATCGACTTGATGCGGCCCCGGAGCACGTGTTCGTAGGACTCGACCTGGCTGGCGCCCTCGTTGGGTCGGGCGGCGGGAATCATGATGCGGGCTAGGGCGACGATCACCGCGTGCAGGCCCCGGTCACGGGCGCGGGCGGAGAACGGGGTGACAGAGGTGGACTCGACCTCGCGGTACAGGGCCGAGTGGAAATGCTGGAAGCTCTCGTAGTGGGAACGGTCCCTGGACCGAGTCGAGTTGAGCATGACCGCGACCAGGCCGGGGTGCGTGCGGCCGACGCGGCTGGTGGCCTGGATGTACTCGGCGGTCGTCTGCGGCTGGCCCATTACGCCCATGAGACCGAGACGGTCCACGTCGACGCCGACCGCGATCATGTTTGTGGCCAGGAGGACGTCCACGGTGTCCTCGTCGGGCCACCGCTTCTCGATGCCCTTGAGGCGGGTGGGGATCTCGCTGGCGTCGATACGGCTCGTCAGCTCCGAGTAGTTGGCGACCGAGCGGACCTCCACCCCCTCGCGCTCGGCAAGCAACTCCAGATAGGCCACCACGTCGTCATGGACCTGGAGTTCGGCCGCGGACAGCAGCCGGAGGCTGTTGAAGTAACCGACGAGACTCCAGTACGCGTCGCGCACCTCTTCATCGGTCTGTGCCTGCTTGACCCGATGCAGCAGGGTTGCGTACGTGCGGATCAGCAGGGTGGACTGGCTGGTGCCGGGGGCCAGGAGGCCGACGTAGCGGCGGCTCGCCTTCTCGTCGCGCGGTGTCTCCACGGCGAACCACGAGTCGCGGGCATCCAGACCGGCGGGCGGGAACTGCCGTACTTTGCGGGCGAAGAGGTGGCGTCCCTGGTCGGCGGCGCGACGGATGGTCGCTGTGGAGGCGATCACCTTGGGCCGGTCGGCGAGGGCGTCCACGGCGGTTTCGTAGAGGCCGGTGAGAGTTCCCAGCGGTCCGGAGATCAGGTGCAGTTCGTCCTGGACGATCAGCTCCGGGGGAGGGGTGCCGTCGGCCGGGTCGTTGAGGTTGAAGAGTGCGGAGGTGGCCGGACGCCACGGCATCGACGCGAACTTGTCCACGGTCGCGATCACCAGGGTCGGCCGCGCGTCGTACACCGCCTCGTCGATCAGGTGGACGGGCAGGCCGTCAGTGAAGTCGCAGCCTGCGCCGGGGCATCGGACATACATCCGCTTGGCGTCCTCGTCGACTTCGTAGTTCCGTGCGTCGAGGCGGGTTCCGCACCAGGGACAGGCGTGCAGCTGGACGGGATTCTCGGTGGCGAGGCGCTTGTCGAGGTTTCTCCGCAGTTCATCGAGCTTGAGGCCGGCCGCCGCCAGCGTGTTGGGAGTGGCCGACCGTCCCACCCACATGCCGACGGAGAACTCCTCATGGCCCAGCTCGGGCGTCCGGCGTCGCATGTGCTCCATGGCGCAGAGCAGAATCGCCGCCCGCTCGAACTGCTGGAGGGTGAGCAGCCGCAGCGTGTAGCGCATGAGGACGGTGACACCGCCACCGTCCGCACCCTTGCGGATGCGACGCAGGAACGACGTGAGGGCGATCAACCCGAGGTAGGCCTCCGTCTTGCCACCACCGGTGGGGAACCACAGCAGGTCGGACACCTGCCGATCGTCGTGCGCACGGTCGTCGATGCCGGCCAGGCAGAGCAGCAGGAACGCGATCTGGAAGGGGCGCCAGCGGCCAGCGGCCGGGGCGGGGGCGCCGACGCGTCCGTCCTTCACCCACTTGCTGCGGGCGCGCTGGTCCGCCATGGCGTGGTTCGCGAGGCGGAAAGCGCGCATGACATCGGGCTTGGTCCGCAGCAGCTCGATGCCTTCACGGATACGGTCGAGTGCCTCACGGCAGGCGCTCACCTGGTCCCGTGCGGGCTTCTCGTGGTTGGTGCCCGCCAGAGCGTCCGCCTCGTCCGACTTGCGGTCGATCCAGTGTTCGTACCCTGTGGCCAGCCCTTCCAGAGCGGCCAGGACCTCGGTATCGGACTGCTCGGCCAGCCCCAGCATCGACAGTGCCGAGCTGTCGATCTCCGGGTTGGAGTCGGTCAGCAGCACCTCTACCGTGGGCACGAACTGGCTTCGCACCTCGGGGACGGCGGGCGGTTCGGCTTCGGTCATACCGATCGGCTGGGGAGTCCAGTCCCACTCGGCGGCGCAGCCGTGGCCGACCGCGAAGGTCGGGGCGTGGCGGTGCAGCAACCGACTCGTGGCGATCTCTCGGTCGTGGGCGGCGGCCGGGGCAGGACGCTCGACGAACGCGGTGGAGCCGTCGGCGGCCCGGACCGTCAGGCCGCACTGGAACAGGGAGAAGGCGTCCTGGAGATCTCGCTCGCCGACTTTCTGCGTATTGATCAGAGTGACTGTGACCGTGACCGTGTCGGTGATCGGATCGAGGCGCCGGACGTTGACGTGCAACGAGGCTTCCGGGGCGAGCTTGAACGTCTTCTTCGGATCGGGAAGGGTGACGTCGATGTGCTGGTCGGGGAAGGAGAGTTCCTTGCGCCGCCACTGCTCCCGCTGGTCGGCGGTGGTACGGGCCTCGGCGCGGCGGGCCGGGACGGGCCTGCCGTCGGCGTCGGTGGGTTCGTAGACGGCCGCGCGGGCAGAGACCACGATCGAAGTACTGCTTCTGGTCGGGCGGACTGCGAGGGTGAGACCCATCGAGGAAGGACGCCTGTCTCCCGCAGCACCGACCTCCTGCGCGGTGCCGGACTCTTCGACGTCTTCGCGGGTGAGCACAGGGGCGGCGTCGAGGCCTTCCTGCTCAGCGGCATCCTCGTCCTTCCGTTCCTTCGCCGTCCTGTCCGCGGCACGCGGATACAGCACGCCGGTCAAGTAGCGGTCGATCGGCGCGTCCTGGGTGAGAACCTCGCCGCGATCGTCCGGCTCGGCGTCCTCGGCGGGGCCCAGGAGTTCACGACGGAGCCCCACCAGGAGTTCCTCGTCCCGGACCCGGTAGTGCTCGGAGTGTGGGCCTGCCACCTGCGTCATGCGCGCTGCTCCTCGTAGTCGTCGGCTCTCCGGAACCGGCCGATGCCGGTGATCCGCGGCGCGATCCACACGCCTCGCTCACCGAGTCCGGCGTTCGTGCCGGCGGCGGTGCTGCCGGTCACGGTCTCCAGGGTGTCGATCCGCAGGTCGTGGATCTCGTCGGGCCACCAAGGGTCCCAGGCGCGGTTCACCTTCTGTACCTGGAAAAGCTCCTCGCGGAACCGCTGCGAGGCATCCCCGATCTCCTTTCCGTCGTGCATCAGGGCGTACGGCGGGCTCTCGACCTCGCTCATCGGCAGGTCGTGGCGCTTGCGCAGCAGCACCTCCTGGCCGGGACGCACCTGTTCCAGGAGATACGCCTGGGTGGCGACAGCGTCGGTCTGATGGCTGGGTGGGTTGTCCCGGCACACGTCGCCCGCCTCGGCGACGATCCCGTACCTGTCGTACGACCGCCACGACCCGAGATAGCGACGGCCGTGGCGCTGACTCCCCGCCCGCTTGAAGTGCGGCAGTTGGGGAGGCGCCGCGTGATACAGGTCCTGGCGGGCGCGCGTCATCGCCACGTACAGGGCGCGGGCTTCGGCGGGAAGATCCAACTCGTCCTGGTATCGCTTGTGGAGCTCGGCGAGGGTCGGTGGCGTCAGGACGATCACCCGGTCGAACTCCAGGCCCTTGGCCCGGTGCACCGTCGAGAGGACGATCCGGGAGGTCTCCGGGTCGGCCACTTCATCGGGGAACCTGCCGTCGGCGACCGCACGGCGCAGCCGGTCCAGATCGAGCACCCCACGACCCGCTCCGCGCGCGACCCGACGCAGCACAGTCCACAGGGCGGCGGCGTTCGGTTCGTATGGGAGAGGGATCTCCGAGAGGAGGGTGCTGAACCGGTCCTCGGTGAGGCCGGTCGCCTCCGTGCGGCGCAGCAGCTCGGCCACCCAGTACGGCACCGGACGCTCCTCCAGCGGGCGCCGTAGCCGGTGGTCGATGCCGTGCGCGTGCAGCAGGCCGGAGATCACGAGGGCCTGTTGGTTGTCACGGGTGAGGACGGCGCAGGTGTCGGAGAGGTCCCGCAGGCCGCCCAGAGTGAACTCGTCGTCGAGGTCGCCCATGCCGTTCGCGGGATCCAGGAGGATGTCGCGCAGTTCCTCGTAGAGCGTTCCGGCCTCGTCCGGATCGCTCAGCTTCTGGAGCAGGGGGCCGTGCGCCAGTGCGACCCGGGCCTCGGCGGTGGTGGCCCGGAAGTTGCGGGTGAGGTGCAGCTCCACCAGATCGTCGGGGTAGGAGCAGCGCAGCCAGTCGAAGAACCGGCCGGTCTCGTCGGCGCGTCCGCCCAGGTCCGCGATCTGGAAGCCGTACACGGACTGGGCGGCGTCGCCGACGACGGTAAAGCCGCAGCTGTCCTGGTACCGGTCGAGAAGTGTCTCCACCAGCTCGCGGCGCCCACCCAGCAGGTCCTGCACCTCGTCGATCACGACATGGGCGGGCGAGACCGCGTCGCCGATCTCCAGCGCGCCCTTCTCGATCGCGCGGGTCGCGGCGGCGATCCGCTCGTCGAAGCCGACCTCTCCCCACTCGCTGTCCGGATGCGCCTGGAGGAGCACCTCATAGGCCCACGCGTCGAACGTACGGGCACGTACCCGGTGGGCTCTTTCCCCGTGCCGGGAGATCCGTTCGCGCAGCTCTCGGGCGGCGGCTCGGGAGAAGGTGAGCACCAGGATCTCGGCCGCCTCCAGCGCCTGTTCGGGGTCCTCGTGACCGCACAGCGCGTCGAGTCGACGTACCAGGGTGTGGGTCTTTCCGGCACCGGCGCCCGCGGTGACCAGGACACGAGCGTCCCAAGGCTGCTCGACCACGGCCAGTTGCTCGTCGGTGAGCGGGGGGCTGTCCTGGTAGGCGTCGGTCACTTCCGGCTCCAGAGGTGCTCGAACTCATTGAAGGCGAGGTCGGTGTCGAAGTTGGTGATGTTGTCGCTGATGTTGAGGATCAGACAGCTTTCCTTGCCGCCGTTCCGTGGTCCGCGCAGGCCGCGACCGATCATCTGCTGGTACACGTTGGTGCTGTAGACCGGCCGGGCCACGACCACGGCACGAGTGGCTGGCGCGTCGAATCCCTGGGTGAGCACACCGTAGTTGGTGAGGACCCGGATACGTCCGCTTCGGAAGTTCTCGATGCGAGTACGACGGTCCTGCGCACTGGTCGTCGAGTCCACGGCGGCGGACCGGACACCCCGGTCGTTGAGCATGGCCGCCAGGTACTTGGCGTGGTCGACGGAGGTGGCGAAGAGCAACGTCGGCCAGTCGTCGGGCAGTTCGGCCACCGAGTCGACGATGCGTCGACTGCGCGCGTGGTCGTCGGCGAGCCGCTGTTCGGCGGAGCGGGAGAGCATGGCCATGCGATCGGCGTGCGTCTTCTCGTCCCGGGTGAGTTCGATACGGCCGCCCTCAAGGGTGCGGTGCTCGACCTGGGCGAGCATCCCCCAGTCCTGGAGATCGTGGTACGGATCGCCCGACGGGAAGACCCCTTCGTCGAGTCGTCGATTGCCGAAGCGGCCGGCCAGACGGCGGGTCTCCTCCTCGTTGCGGTTACGGAACGGGGTGGCGGTCAGGCCGAGGAGATGCCGTCCGGTCTCGTACTGGGTGAGTCCCAACTGGCCCAGGATCTCGGTGTACCGCTTGGAGATGGCGGTGTGCGCCTCGTCCACGATCACCAGCGCGGCCTGGCGCAGCCAGGCGTACTGGTCGGTGCCCAGGCACCGTTCCAGCTTGGCGTCGGTGGCGACCACCAGGTGCGGGTGGTCGACGACGTTCCCGACCTCGTTGGTGCTCCACAGTCGGCTGATGGTGAGCGGGCGCTCGGCACCCACCTTGTTCCAGACGAATTTCCAGCTCTGGACAGCCTGTTCGCACAACTCCTCGGTCTGCGCGATCCACAGCAGCGGGCCCTTGAGGTCGCCGATCCGCTTCACCCAACGGATCACGGCCTCAGCGGTGACCCGGGTCTTGCCGGCGCCGGTAGGCAGGGACAGCATGCCGCGTTGCGGGGCCAGCCGGTCGAGCATCGTGGAGATGTTCCGTACCAGGTCCTCCTGGTATTCGTGGAGGCTCGGGAAGTCCCGAGGGCCCTCGACGGTCTCGAACGCGGGCGGGGACGGAGTCCTCGAACCGGCGAAGGCGACAGGCAGCCTCAGCTCCGAGACGAACGCGATCGCTGCCGACGAACCCCCGTATGCGACTGGAGCGTTGGGGAAGCGCGCCTGGATGTCCCGCGCATGCTGCTGGAGCACTCCGTCACCGTGCGCGTTGAACGCCATCTGCGCGATCCGGCGCCCGGACGGCTCCACGCCGTCGGTCTCCTGCAGCTCGGCCTCCATCAATCCCTCGGGGAGGCCGGTCCGGAGTGCGTCGGCACTGATCAACAGCTCGATCTTGGCCACCACGTCCGCGGCCTCGCGTACTGCCTTCTGTGCCGCCTTCAGTTCGCTGTCACGAGCCATGCGATCCTGGTGCTCCAGGACGGCGCGACAACCGGAGGCGCCGAGGCCGAGGCCGAGTTCGCGGTCGATGAGACGCAGCATCGGCTCGGGCTCCAGAGGCACGCGGACCTTGACGGTGCCGTCCTGGCGCAAGGCGTCCAAGGGGGAGGCGTGCGTGCCGTTCGGCGTACGGGTGACCTCCTCCAGTTCGCTGCACCGTTGCACCATGCTGTTCCGATGCCCACTGTTCAGGCGCTGCCGCAGAGCGGGGAACAGCTCGACCAGAGGCACGGGGTCACCCTCCGGTACTTCACGGGTCTCCCGGCTGATCACGTCGGCGTAGCGGAGCATCCCCCACTTCTCGATCATCAGCTCGGCATCCTCGGCGGTCGGTACGAGGAGCGCAGGGAGCTGTTCGGCACGGAGCGCCCGGTACTGAGCCGCTCCGACGGCGATCGTGATCTCGTCGTCGGGACGGGTGTCCCAGACCTCGCCGATCCGGCAACGGGTCAGGGAGTTCTCGGGGAAGTCCGCGCCGAACCGGGTCAGCATCACGTACGTGGCGCCGACGAAGGAGTCGTCCTCGCTGTGGGTGACCTCGTCGAGAAGCGCGTCCCAACGGTCGGCGGGAACTTCGTCGACGGTGGTCGGGAGCCGTAGCCTGCGAGCCTTCTCGGAGGAGATGTCCGCGACCGGCAGTACGTCCCGGTAGCCGGCGAGCTGGGAGCCGACGGCCTCCTTCAGCGGCTTGATCCCCTGGGAGGTGGCCACCGTGCCGAACTTCCTCAGCATCCACCGGATCGGCGAGATCACCGCCTGGCGAGTACTGGTCTGCGCGCCGATCTGAAGCGTCCAGTTGTCCACCACGGCGTCGTCGGGCAACTCCTTCAGGAAGGCGGCGCGTGATTCCTCGGAGAGAGCTCGGAAGAGGTGGAGCGGGCCACCGATCGCGGCGCCCTCGACCTTCATCCGGTTCAGCATGGGGCGCGGGGCGCGACTGTCCAGGCCGCGCAGGTAGGCGGCGTGGACGGCCGCGCGATACTCCTCGAACCATGCCTCGTCCGCCTGGGGCTGCACCCCGCCGGACGGCCGCTCCCGCAGACCGACCTGGGGGAAGAACGGGGTGTCGTCGGAGTGGAACGCCATGTCGACGGCGATGCTCGGATCGCGCGTCGCGTCGACGACCGTACCCGGCAGCATGCAGTTCTCGACCGGCCGGAACCGGCCGTCGGCGGTCCGCACCCGGAGCGTCGAGCGCGCAGTGGGCACCCGCTCCAGGACCTTGTGGGCCAGGCGACGCACCCCCGCCTGACGGAACAGCTCCCAGAACCGCTCCCAGTCCGAGTCGCTGTAGTGATCGAAGCCCTGGTCGAGGACGCTGACGAACCGGCCCTCGACATCGGCCTCGCGAATGCCCAGGATGTTGAGCGCGTGAGCCAGCGACGGATCCTCGGCCAGTTTGTCGACCACATACACCAGTGCCTCGCGCAGCCCGCCCTGGTCAGCGCGGCGGAACACCTTGCCGTGTACGGGGGCGATGAGACCGTGCTCCTCGGTGAGCACGATGTGGGCCGTGCGGGCCTCCTCGGCGTAGGGGGAGTGGGCCTCGATCATGTCCGCGAGGATTCGGATGGCCACTGCAGATGCTTCGGGGGTCCCGCTCTCGACCAAGGCCTCCAGCCACTCACGGACGCCGGTCCGTTCGTGTCCGGCCGCGCCGATGATGTGTTCGACCTTGCCGGAACGGAGGGCGTCCGCCTCCGCGCTCGGGTGCAGCCAGTTCGAGGGGCGCCCGGGGCACTCGTTCCACATCCGCAGCCAACCGGACAGTTTCCTCAGGTCCCTGTCGAGCCGCGGGGGGATCCGCAGTTGTGTGGGGACGCGCAGGACGCCGTCCTGGTCGGGCAGGGAGGGGCGGTCCGTGGTGCGGGCCCAGACCTCCCTGGTCAGAAACTCGTCGGCCCAGCTGATCGCCTCCTTGACGCGGCCGGGCAGCAGGGGGAGGTAGGCGGCGGGGTCCTCGGCCGGTGCCAGGGAGGGGAGAGAGTCGACGACAAGCTTCGCCGACACCCTGATCATCTCTTGGTTGAAGGGGGAGGAGTCCAGCAGGTTCTGCCTGTCCTCGTTGGTCTTCCAGGCTCCGTTGAGAATGCCGCTCAGCGACATTTCGTACTTGGTCGGGAAGAAGGACCAGAATTTGCCGCGTCCGCGCGACCGCGGGCTGATGTACAGGCCGCTCTCCGGGTCCTTCTCCAGGGCCGGGACACCCCAGGCGAGGTCGAGCAGAAGCCGGTCGTGCAGCTCTCCGGCATCCGCGCGAGCACTCGGACCGGGCTCGTGGGTGGTGCTGAACACGCGCCACCGGTCAGTGGTGACGGCCTTTCCGGTCCGCTCCTCGACCACGGTGTGCAGGTCGTCGGTCTGTCGGGTGGTCAGCGTACGTCGGACCATGGGCCGGGGCCGGCGGTCCTCCAGCACGACCTTCGCGACGTGCGGGGAGAAGAGCTGGAAGCCCACCGGGAATTCCTCGCGAGGCTCGCCGTGGTCCTTGGCGCGACCGCCGTGCATGTCCCTGCCCAGCCGGTCGTCGGCCCTGGGGAGCAGAGGCAGTCGAACGACTGTGGTGGCCCAGTCCAACAGCTCGTTCAGGACATGATCGGCAGCGCGCTCGGCCTGCACGTCGAGAGGTCGGGCCATCCGCAGCACGGGGGCGTCGAAGTCCGGGCCGTAGCGTGCCGTCACGCCAGGTACGGCCTTGATCTGCGCGTACGACCAGGCGCGGTCGAATCCGAAACTTCCCGTGCTGCTGAAGAATTCAGGCGCGTCGGTTACCACGAGGACCGACTTGACGCCTACTCCGAAGCGTCCGATCTGCCCTCCACGCTTCTTCGACATGCTCATTCGAAGAATTGTCTCCGCGCCCTCAGGGGTGACCGGATTACCCTCGTTCGCGCAGTACAAATGGGTGTCCGTGAGGATTATGTAAACTCGTCCACCCGGCTCGTCAGCCATTTCGTCTGCCGCGTTCTGGACGAGTTCGAAGAGCTGGCGGTCGCCATATCCGCCCTGGGTGATCCGGCGCTCACCATTGGCGTGCTCGGCCACGAGACCAGCGTCCACCGCGTAAGTCTGCAGGACGCGTGAGGACTGTTCGAGAACGGTTTGGACTACGGAAGAGGACGAAGGCGGCACTGCTCTGCACTCCTGAGTTGTGAAAGTCCGAGTGAAATTTCAGCGATGGGGCCGGCCGCGCCGGCTTCGTCGAAGCCGGCGCGTGTGCCTGTCGTGGTGCTGGTGTATTGGCGTCGCAGTGCCTTCGGAGAACGTGAAGGCGTTGGGGGTTCGGGCCTGCCGAGAGGAACGGCTTGGGGCTGTGACCTGCTCCTTTGTGCTACCTCGCTCAGGTTGTGGGGAACTCGTCCGGCGGCAGACCGGGAATCCTGCCGTCGGGAAAGTCCTTCTCGGACAGGTCGTAGTCCTGGAGAATCTTCATCACCTCGGCCTCGGTCTTGGCCGCGTTGATTGCCAGTTCGAATGAACTCATTTCCCGAGACGAAAACAAGAAGTCGTTGTATCCCTGCTCAATCATGAATGGCGCACCCCTATTCAGGTTGCACAGGGGTGAATTGGGCACACGTCCCCCGCGAAAATGGATGAAATCGATAGCGAATCCCCATTGGGATTCTTGTTGGCTGAGAACACTAGTGGGTGTTGGCCCGGTGCCGCCAGCCCTTTCGTCGAAATGCTTCTGCGGTGGTGGAGTGGCGACTTGGTGTGTGCCTCGGTCTCCTGTTGCGGGGCTGAATTTGGGTGCACTTCTCCCCGGGTCGCCCAGCCTTCCCGATTTCGGGTTTCGTGAGCGAGATGGGATCCCCATCGTCAACAACCGTATCGAGAGTCACCCGAAGGTGCAACCCCAACTCCCATTTATCCGGGGGGAGTTGGTCGCTCCATTTATGGAAGTGGCGCATAAGGGGAGAGACTTGGCAATTCGGGGTAACTTGGACACCGAGTCAAAGGGGTCCGGACGATGGGGTCGATCAACTGTTGGTTGACGCTTCCGTGCGTGTCAAATTAACCTCGTGGTCCACAGCACATGATCTGCATGGACTCCGAGGAAGAGCAGGTGACGCGTGGAGACAGGTGAGGAGTTCGGGCCTTGGCTGGCCCGCCAGCTCAAGCTCGCGGGGAAGACACAGGCCGAACTGGCCGACGAGCTCCAGCTGACTCGGGCCGCCGTGTCCGCGTGGATCACCGGCAGGTCGACTCCTCGCCCGACCGTCATGACGGACATCGCCAAGGCACTTGGCACGGACGTGGGTACGGTGCACACCCGCACCACCGACACCCAGGCCGGCCTCCCGGTCACCTGGTACCACCGGCCCGGCTACTCCGACGGTGGTCGTGACCTGGGCAATGCCGCTGCCTTCGCCTTCGATGCCGACGTGCAGGTCCTCGCCCGCGAGACCTGCCAGAACAGCCTGGACGAGCGCCTTACGGAGAACGGTCGTCCGGTCCGGGTCCGTTACACCCTGCACGAGCTCACCGGTGAGGCCCTGGACTCCTTCCGTGAGGCGATCCTCTGGAACGATCTGTTTCCGCACTACTCCGCTGTCTCGGAGGTCGCCGGTAACCAGAAGGTCGGTCGGGTCGTGGACGCCGGGGTGCGCGACATGTACGAGAAGGGCCGTCTGGTCCTGCTGCGTGTCGACGACTACAACGCTTCCGGGCTCATCGGCGGCGACTACGCGGACGGCAAGTTCGCCGCCGTGGTCAGACGGCAACTGGAGAGCCTCAAGTCCGGGCCCGGCGCGGGTGGTTCGTACGGCCTGGGCAAGGCGACGCTGTGGGCCACCAGCGCGCTCGGACTCGTACTCATCAACTCCACCTTGTCCGTGCCCCACGAGGGCCGTACCGAGCGACGGGTCATCGGCCGTCTGGAACTGCCCTGGCGTGAGGTGGGTGGCGAGTCGTACGCGGGCCCCGCATGGTTCGGGCGCCCAGACCCCGATTCACCTGGTGCCATGGTCGCCCGTTCATGGTGGGCGGACGAGGAGACGGTGGCACGCCTGCATCTGGCCAGAGAGAGCGACGAACCCGGTACGTCTTTCCTCATCGTCGGCGCGCACGACGTGGCCAGTCTGGAGGGGAACACGTCCGACGCCGACGACGAGTCGATCGGTGACGAGGAGGGCGACGAGGACACGCGTGACATCCGCAAGATGCACGGCCGTCTGGTAGAAGCACTGGGACGTGACTTCTGGGCTGCGATGACCGGCGGCGGCAGCAGGCTCCCCCTTCTGGAGGTCTCTGTCCGTGCTTTGCAGAACGGCAAGGAGGTCGTGCCGGAGAAGCAGGTGGACCCGTCCGTCGAGCAGCCCGCCCGGACTCGTGCCCTCAGGGCGCACTACGAGGGCACCACGGTGGATCGTCTCACCGAGGCCGGGCAGGTGGCGGCGCGGAGCGTGCCGCTGAAGCTGCCGCCCTCCGGCGGTGCTCATGGGACGCTCGGTACCCACCAGGCGGTCCTACTGGTCACCGAGGCCGAGGGGGACAGGGACGGCGACGGGGGAAAGAACCAGGTGCACTCGCTGCGCGGCAACCGCATGACCGTCAAGAGGACCGGGGTTCAGAGGCTGCCGCTCGGGACCAACCCCTTCCAGGCCGTTCTGCTGGTGGGTGAGGCAGCCGGGGAAGCGGCCCCCTTCGCGAAGGAGGCCGAGGAATTCCTGCGTGCGGCGGAACCGCCTGAGCACGACCGCTGGGGACAGACGGAGGAGCTGACGCTGCGCTGGTCCCCGTCCGCGTATCGGCGGATCAGCGCGCTGAGCGCCGAGGTCAACCATGCGGTCAGGGAACTTGTCGCACGGCCGAAGCGCAGCAGCCGTGAGGGCGGGGAGGCCGTGCGCAAGGCGTTGACCGTGAGAACAAAGCCCAAGGCCAAGGCACCCGCCGGGCCCGTGGTTCCGGTGCTGGACGGACTCGACGCGACGATCGGGGACGGCGGGGAGTGGCAGATCACCGCGGAGGTGAGCATCCCGCGTGGTGACGAGGTCGTCCCGATGGTGCCGGTCGCCCAGTTGGACGTGCGCTCTGGCGGCCGCCCGAAGCTGGACTGGGCTGAGCTCGTGGCCGTCGAGGGCTGTGAGGTGGAGGACGGGACGCTGCACTTCAGCCCCGGTGTGCGTCGCGCGAAGTTCCGAGGGTCCACGGATGTCACCAGTCACCCGGTCAGGACCACGCTCACTCGTCTCGTCCTCGAACTCCGTGCCGGCAAGGGGGAGTGACGCGTGAAGATCTACCCGTACAAGAGGCTCAACCGGCCGATCACGCTCAGGGTGACCTCGGTCTCCCTCAGGCTTTCCGACGGTACCCGCGACCAGTTGGAGACCACCGCGTACTCGACCCAGCAGCAGGCCGTCGCGCTCGGCATCGCTGGTCACACGGACTGGGTGAGCGCGACGATCGGCCTCTCGGCGACGCTGCCACCCGGGGCGAACGCGCCGGACGCGGCGTGGTCCGATCTGTATGTCCTCGCCGTGCTGACGGACGGCGAGACGAATGTCCGCACCTCCATGGCGCTCACGTGTGACGCGCAGGACGGCCGGGACTGGTCGGGCTCCGTGGAACTGCTTCGTGATGACCACTTGGGGCGAGCCTCCCTCGCCGTGTACGCCGTCGGGACCGTGGACGGAGTACGCGGTAGATCGATCGCCGAGACCGACCGGAGCTGGATCGTCGACACCGTCTCCGACGAGCCGGTCCGCGGTCTCCAACTGGACGTCCAGACGACGTCGTTCCGGAAAAGCTCCAGGGAGTGGCTGCAGGCCTACGCCGATGCGCCCTGGATCGTGGACACCTCGGCCAGGGTCCCCACCGTGTTCGTGAACACCGATGTCGAGGGTGTTATCGGTCTGTTGGACAGCAACAGCTCGGGTGTGGACAGCAAGGTGCGTGACCTCCTGGTCGCGCAGATGGCCACCGATGTGTGGACCGCGGTGTTCCACGGTGCCATCGGCGATCTGGAGGTGGAGCCCGGCGGCGGCCCGGTCTTCCCGACCGACTGGCAGGGCGAGGTGCTCCGGGAGATGCTTCCGGACGTCGTTCCCGGCGTCCATGTCGAGGAGGCTATGCGACAGGTCCATCGCCGGCGCACCGGCGACTCGGGCTGGGTCGAGCTCCAGACCCGTATCCACTACGCGGCGATCCGCCGTGCCGATGCCACCAAGGCGCTCGCCTACGTTATTCGCAGTCTGGAACAGATGAACCGGGAGAGTGAGACGTGATCACCCAACCGAACCATGTGCCGGAGCGCCTGGCGCTGCTCGCCACCTCGGCCGTCGATCCGTTCCTCACCGAGGAACTGCTCAAAGGTGAGCAGGTCCACGGCGGCATCGATCTCGCCAAGGTCGTCGAGCCGCTTCCCGAGGACGACGCCAGGTGGTGGGTCGAGCCGATCCGAAGCTTGGTGGAGGACGCCATGTTCGAGTTCCGGGAGGATCGCACCCGAGCCGACGCATGGCTCGCGCCACGACTCCATGCCACGCTGCGCCTGACGCGGCGAGAAGCGGCGGACAAGCGTCTGTGGAACCACCTGGCCCTGGCGGTGGCCCCTGACTACGTGGCGTGGCGGCACTTGTCGGAGCCGACGGCGAAGAGGCCGGAAAGGCGCATCGCCGCGGAACGCTTCCGTGGCCCTGCGGACCGTCAGTGCTTCTCCCGTCTGTGGTGGGCGGCTGAGCTCTTCCGGAACGGACCGGACTATGAGCCGGTCGAGGCCGCCTGCGGGAACCAGGACCTTATCCACACAGTTCTCCGGATGGAGCTGATCGACCACCGACCTACCGCCCAGGCCCTGGTCCGCCTTCTGCAACGGGGGCAAGTCACCACCGGGCGAGAGATCTTCGGCCTCAGCGTCGCGATCAACGCGGCCGGCGCGACCCTGATCTACGACCTCCTCGGGCCGGACCGGCCCCGTGACCCCGCCCATCTGCGCGACTGGATCGCGGAAGCGGAATCGGCACCACCGGTCGAGCGGTACGAACTCCCGAAGGGGCCCGACGAGGACCCTGTCCCGGAGGAGTCCGTGGCTGCGCTCACCAGCTACTTTGCAGAGCTGTTCGAGACTGCGCCGGTCAGGGGGAGGAAGCTCGGGGATTGACCTGGCGCCGGGCTCGGACTATTTCGCTGACGTCTTCTTGCTCTTAGACAGGCGCATGGATGAGGGCGGCGGCACCTGGTCCTTGGCCTGCGGGCACCTGTCGGTGCAGTTGTCGGCGGCCCCGCAGCCATTGTTTCGCAGCTTGGCCCGCTGCTCCTCCGTGGTCGGCTGCCAGGGCTTTCTCAGTGCCTCCGGAGTCGGCTTGGGGAGCCCGAGAGCGGCGCTCAGTAGGTGCGCACCGAAGAGGGGCGGTACGGCGTTGCCCACCTGTTGGGCCTGAGCCGTACCGGACCATGGATAGTCCGGCGGGAAGCTCTGCAGCATCCCCGCTTCGTTCATGCTGAACCGCGGGCCTTCGTAGACGATGTTCTCGTCGAGGTGCTCGAAGACCACGAAGCGGGAGATGCGGCCGGTGACGGTGGTGGCGGGCTGCTTGTCCGTGCGCACACCACGTCTCCCCGGGTTTCCGGAGCTCCCGTAGTTCGAGCGGACCAAGAAGGGAGTGACACGCCCTGGATGCGAGCCCACCGGGTCCGAGAGGGCATCATGCATCGACCTCCAGGGGAGCCTGTCCTCGTCGTCCCCTGACGTGCTGCCCTCGTCGAGGGTCGGCTGACGGACCTGGTCAGGTGCGCTCGTCCCGTTCTTCCGATTCCATTCCTTCGCGTCGTAGGAACGGTGTGTAGGGGAAGGGAGCGAGGGCTCACCGAGCCCTTCGCGCCGAGCGATCAACACCGCGCGAGACCGCGTCTGCGGTACCCCGTAGGTCTCGGTGTCGAGAACATCGACGACAACCTTGTATCTGGTCCCATCGGGGAGCCCTGTCTCGGCCAGCACCTTGGCGTAGTGCTCCCAGAGCGGGGCCACTGCTGGGACCTGTTCCAGGACGATGACGTCGTACGGTCGGTTCTCACGGTTCGGGCTCCGCGTTGCCTGAATCGCGTACCGGAGAGGTTCGAGGACCAATCCGGTGCGTGGATCGGGGCGAGCCCCGAGTTCCTCGTCGATCTCCTTGTCGGAGTCGCCTGTCATCAGCCTCTCGATGTACTCCTTGACCCTGTCCAAGGCCTGGCGCCCGGCGCCGTGCCCGGCCACTGAGTACGTCTGGCACGGAGGGCCACCAGCGAGCACGTTGATCTCCGGCGGCAATGACTCGAAGGCATCCCTGCGTACCGCGCTCACATCGGCGTGAAGGGTGTCCAGCCCGGCGGCGTACCGGGTCAGGCACGCGCTCCTGTCCCACTCGATACCGAGACTCGGGATGTCGAGCGAGTGACCGGCGACGTCCAGCCCTCCGGGACCTGCGAAGAGGTCGAGGACGAAAGGCTGGTCGAGGATGGCCTTGTGGGACGCCGTGCTGGTCATGTGGCGGAAGTCTAGCCGGCAGCGGGGACTGCTGGATCCAGAATCAGCGCTGCGGCGACAGCCCTCCCCAGTGCCTCTCCCACCGGCGGTGGTGTCGCGTGCCCGACCTGGCGGTATCGGGCAGTCTTGCGCCCGGTGATCTCCCACGTCTCGGGGAAGCCCTGCAACAGCGCTGCCTGCCCAGCCGTGATCTTCACCATGTTGTCCCTGCCGAGTTCGGGATCCCATACGAAGTCCGCGTCGGGAACGTCGTCACTCACGGTGTGACCGTTGACACCCATGGTCGCCCAGGTCTGCTTGGCACCAGTCGGTCCCAGGTCCGCGCCGCCCCGGTTCTTCGAACCGCCGACGAGAGTCGGAGCCGGTCGATCGGCCTGGGCGGCCCAACGGGCAGCATCCTGCCAACCGCGCGAGGCCATGGAGGGCCCCAGAACGGCACCGACCGTCGCCGGCTGCTGCACGGTCGGTGTCGGCGGCCGGAACGCTTCGGCCCACTGCCGCTCGATGGCGACCAGGACGCCCTGCTTGCGGTTCTGGGGTACGCCGAAGTCGACGGCGTTCACGACGAACCAACTGAACTCGTAGCCGAGGTGGGCCAGTTCGACCCGGGCGAAATCACGAAACTGCTGGTAAGCGTTCGAGTGCGCGAGCCCGGGAACGTTCTCGATGAGTACCGCACGAGGCCTGATCGCATGGACGAGATAGACCGTGGCCTTCAGCAACTGTTCCTCCGCACGCGAATCGGCGCGTCCGACAGTCGCACTGGACTTCACTCGTGGCAGGCCGGCCGAGAGGAGGTCCACGTCGTGGCTCACGGGATGCTCGGCCGGGTCGAAGTCCATCAGGTCAGTTTGAAGGACGTTCCAGTGCGGCCGGTTGGCCCGCAGCGTGCTGACGGCGAGTTCGTCGTCGTCCAGCAGCAGGCGCGGCTCGAACCCCGCCTGCTCCAGTCCGAGGGCGAGGCCGCCCGCTCCCGAGCACACATCGACGAAGGTCAAATCCCCCATTTTTTCCCCCTTCTCGTGCGTTCTGTCAGACGCCACTCCACAGCCGCTCTCACCCGCGCGGCTACTTCCTCGGGAGTCTCATGCTCCCAGAACCGCAACACCATCCACCCCTGCGCGGTCAGGTGCTCCGTCGTCTCCCGGTCGCGGGCCATGTTCCGGTCGAGCTTCGTACGCCACCACTCGGCGTTGGCTTTCGGTTGCGTGGCGTGATCCGGGCACCCGTGCCAGAAGCACCCGTCGATCAGGACGGCCACCTTGGCACGGGTGAACGCCACGTCGATGCGCCGCCGCGCCATGCCTGGTACCGGGTACTCCACGCGGTAGCGCAGGCCCGCCGCGTGCAGGAGGTGCCGTACGGCCAGTTCGGCGCTCGTATCCTTGCTGGCCTGTCGGGACATGCGCGCGGAGACGCCGGGAGAGGAGGGCCTCACGTTGTCCAATGCTGTCGGACCTCAAATACGTACGTCGTCTCGGTCGATGACGATCGCATCCTGCCGGCTGGAGTCGATCGCACGGAACCGGACCAGCGGGCGCTCGGATCCCACCGACGACTTCGGGGCGACGAAAGAGAAGGCCATCACCAGATCACCAGGCGCCATCGCCCCGTCGGAGGCGAGTCGCGGCTCGGACTCGATCACCGGGTAGAGCAGCAGCGCGCCTCGGCGCGGGCGGACGTGCTGCTCGACCGTCGTGTTGCCGGCCGTCTCGACGGCGCCCGCGACGCGCAGGGCGGCGGCACGGTGCTTGGGCTCACTGAGCGCGCCGAAGAGAGAGCCTCGCCTGCGAGTACGACGGGCCGGGGTGAACGGGCCGTGCCCCAGGATGCGGGCCTCCACGCGCCTGGCGGAGGTCTGCAACGGAGTGATCACGAGCCAGTCGTCGATCGTGGTCTCCTGCTGCCCTGTCTCCAGCAGGAACTCCAGGTGCGGCGAGAACTGGCTCGGAATCGACCACCGCAGGTCGCACAGGACCTTCATCAGCGTGTCGTGCGAGACCGTCCCCACGCGCGCTTCGTACTCGGGGCCGTCCCCGACCGACAGGCGCACCGGGTCCTGACTCAGCGCGGCGAGCACCGGCTCCCAGCACTCGGTGTTGTGGGCCATTCCCTCCGAGGTCTCCGGGTAGGCGGTCGGCTCCACCCAGGTCCCGGGCGACCGCACCTCCACCAGCTCCGTATTGAACATCTTGTTCCGAGCCGACGGCTTCACCCATGGCAGATGCTGGGTCACCAGGGGTGGGATCTGGGCGGGGGTGACCTGGGGGCGACCGTCCACCAAGGGCGCGTAGCGGGCCAGCTCGGCGCGGAAGAGTTCCTCGTCCCGGCAGATCGCCTCGAAGGCCTCGTACAGGTCGACCGTCTTGGCGTTGCGACCGCGGCCGAGGGCCTCCTCGCGGCCGATGTAGAGGCGCACGAGGTCCCGGTACCCGTGTCGGAAGCCGAACCAGCGGCCCATCTGCATCAGGGTGTCGGCCTGCTGCGTCGTGCGGCGGTAATACGTGATCGTCAGGCCCTCGACCGTGAAGCCTCGGGACAGTTTGGTGCCACCGACAAGGATCTTCCAGACCCTCGGGGTGCGGTCGAAGTCCAGGTCGGGCTGTGTGTAGTCGCGTTCGCTCTCACCGTTGATGACCATGACGGGGCTGCCGCCCTGGTTGATGAGACGGCGGGCCTTAGAAACGTATGGCTTGAGGTCCGCGTACGTCGTGGGAGTGGGCAGGGAGCCGTCCGCGTGGGCGTGGAAGTCCTTGTCGAAGAGGGACGCCAGGCGGGTGTGACCCTCCGGGCCCGTGTACGCGGCGTTGTGCCACAGGGTGTTGATGCGCAGGGCGAGCGCGGCGTGCTCGGCCATGCGGACCGATTCGTGCACGAGCATCGTGTGGTGCCGGAACGGGTCGGAGGGAACGCCGTGCTCCTCGCGGTAGAGCTTGAGAGCGCCCGTGAGCACGAAGGCGTCCAGGGCCTCCTGGAGTCGGTCGCCCGTGGAGTCGTAGATGCCCCGGACATGCTTCTTCTCGGCCTCGCCTTCACCGTCGCCGAAGGTGTCCAGGTCGTGGAAGTCCTGAACGCCCATGTAGTCGGTGGGACGCGGGAGGGATATCAGGAAGTCGCGCGGGAAGATGTCCTCCCCGTCACCCGGGTCGATGAACACGTTGGCGAAGGGAGTCGCGGTGTAGCCGACGTACTGGGCGCGAGGCAGGAGCTTGAGGAGCTTGCTGATCTGGCCGTTGATCGCGGTGCGGGTGACCTTGCCTTCCTCCCACTTCTTCGGGTCGGTCGTATTCACCGAGGCCTGGTCGGACTCGTCGTCGATGATCAGGGCCGGTACCTCGCCGAGGGTCGGGCCTATCTTCCTGAGGTCCTTGACCAGATTTTCCAGCACCGACTTGTTCTTCTTCACAACCATGACGCGTGCGCGAGTCATATGCAGGTTCGCCGAGTCGTACAGGGGACGGGTGCGGTCCGGCCTCTTGAACTCCAAGGCGCTGATGCCGCGTTCCAGTGCCATGTAGTCACGGTCGCGCGAGGTCAGACGCTCGATGTCGAAGGCGCCGAGCATGGAGGGGCGGGCACCGAACGAGACGAACTTCGCGGGCCAGTCCTCGTCGTCCTGGTAGTCGATGCCGACCAGGGCGTCCGGGTCGTTCGGGTCGGCGGCGCCCAGGATGTTCTCCTGGCCGATCAGTTCCATGTCGAGACGGCGCTGGGTCTGGCCGCGCAGCAGGTTCAGGGTGCCGCCCAGGACGATGACCAGGCGGTAGCCCGCGTCGATGGCCTTGGCGGTGACGCCGGTGAAGTTGGCGGTCTTGCCGGACTGTACGTAGCCGACGACGAGTCCGCGCGCGCCATAAGGGTCGTCACGGGTGGGGTCGGCAAGCCGTTCCACGACCGCATGGGCGGCCTCGTCCAGACTGGAGACCGCCGCGTCGCTCCAGCCCTTGCGGCGCAGCAGTCGCTCGTACGAAGTCCAGTAGAAGGAGCGGTTCGCCGCCTGCCCCCGGGTGTACCAGGCCTGGAACTCGCGGCTGATGGTGACAGGACCCGGTTCCGTGTGGACCGGGACTGTAGCGTCGAACGCTTTGCGTAGATCCGCTTCGAACGCGAGCTTGTCGTAGACCTCGGCGCGGCGCTCCGGGGTGCGCGGCGCGGTGGCCGACCACGTGGGGGACTGTTCGAAGTCCCATGCGGTGAGCTTGCGGCGCCAGAGGACGAGCAACTCGTCGCCGGGGCCCGCGGCCAGGATGCGGTCGTGGAAGCTGGTCATGTCCGTGTCTGCCGGTTCGTCGGTGTCGGCGAGCACGAAGGCGAGCTTGGCGAAGTGCTTGGGGCCGCGTCGGCTCATCGCGTCGAGGACCTCGCCGTGGAGGTCGGTGATGCGGTCAGGAGTGGGCGTGTTCTCGGCGGTCACGGCGGCTGGGTGGCCTCTCTGATGTACGGGAAGATGCGGGGGAGAGGGGTGGACTAACCCTCGGTGCGGGCGAGTTCGGCCCGTACCGCGGCGACGAGGACGCTGTTCCACAGGGCGACCTTGTCGGTCTGATTGGCCCAGACCCGCTCCTTCTGGAAGATCTCGTTGAGCATCAGATAGAGAAGGCTCTTGAGGACCGGGGCGTCGTTGGAGCCCCCGCGCCGGCCGCCGTTGAAGGCATGCCGGTAGTCCTTGTTGAGGGCGACCAAGCGCTCCTTGTGGTCGATCGTGAAGACCAGTTCGGCGGAGTCGGCGCCGGGCGGCACGTCGAGTTTGGCCCAGGCGAAGGTGACGGGATCATCGCCCTCCAGCTGCGGCAGTTCGTCCCGCAGCGTCCGCTTCAGCTTCGGGTCGATGCCTTTGCCGGGCGGGATGACGGCCATGCGCTTGACCTCGGTACGCCGCTTGGCGGCCTCGCGGTAGGTCGTCTCCGCCTCACGGATGTATTCGGTGAAGGTGTGGCCGGCGGTGGGGTCGGCCGCCTTCTCCAGCCCTCGGGCGAACGCCGGGGTGACCTGGACGCCGTCCTTCTTGACGGTCAGGGCGAACACGTCGTTGGGCTCGGGCGGTAGGTCCACGGCGATCCGGGCGAGAGCGAGGTGGCCCTCCGGGCTGCGGGTGTCGTTCCAACCGCCGGCCTGGACGAGTCGGTCGTTGCGGTAGAGGTAGAAGCCCTGGCGCTCGGCGAGCGGGCCGATGCCTCGGTAGGCGACCAGGGGAGACTTGGGCGGCCATATGTGCGCGGTGAGCGCGACGTCGCCGACGCCTTCGACAGGCGCGACGTACGTACGGGGATAACCCGGGCGGCCCGGGATCCGATAGCCGAACGGGTCGATGTCCTCCACGCTCCGGTGGTCGAGTTCCTCCCGGGTGTGGACATCCTCGACGACGATGTCCACGTGGAAGCCATCGCGGGCGAGGAAGCGATGGAGGTGGAGACCGAGGTGGGTCTCGAGCCGTTCGATCGCGTCATTGAGGTAGCGGTCGGTCTGACCGGTGGTGATGGTCTCGAATGCGCGGACCTGGTCCCAGCGCACGATCGTGCCGTGCCAGTCGATGATCCCGTCGTAGCGGTCGACCAGGTCCTGGCAGTACGTCGCATCGACGATGTCGCAGGTGAAGTCGGCCTGCGCGCGGGCGGTGAGCCAGCGGCGGCCGGCCGACGGGCTGCTCTTGGTTCGGCTGATCACGGTGAGAGCATCGGCGTGCGAGAGGGAGGCGGCCTTCAGTCCGGCGCCGAAATGCCCGAGGGCCCCGGCGGCGTACTTCTCGCGCCCGCCGACGGTCATCGCCGTGTCCAGGCTCGTCTCGTCCATGCCGTGGCCGTCGTCGATGACGAGCAGGCCGACGAGGCGGTCTCGTCCACCGAGCTCGCCGGTATCCCGCAGGAAGCTCACGACGACGTTGTGGGCTCCTGCGTCGATCGAGTTGTCGATCAGGTCGGCGATGGCCGCCTCGAAGCCGTAGCCCTGGTGCGCGAGCGATTCGAACGACCTGGCTGCCGGGGGAAGCCGCTTGCTTCCGCTGGTGGGTACGTCGAATTGCCAGTCCGAAGACGGTTGGTAGGGCGGCATACAGGTGTTCCTCGCGGGCCGGGACATGCCCGGGATGCGAGCGGGCATGCCAGTTCAGCTGGTTGCATGTGACGTTAGCGTGAGCGAGTTGTGAAGGAGTAACGGGATCGGAACAAATGCGCTCGATGTCCATGGACGCGTTCCAGGGGGCGAACCGCAGGAGGCGTGATGCCGTCTCAAGCTTTCGGGATCCCGTGGCCTTGCCGGTATTGCCGGCCCGAAACGCACCAGAAGGGCCCCTCTGCGGCGGCCGAGCCGCAGCCGACCTTCGCGCCGCCGGTGGCGTCGCGTCCGATGGGGGGAGGCGTCCAGGGGTGGGAGGTGCTCCTCGCGGCGGGGAGATCGAGTGGGCGTTCGCCCCGGCTCCCCGGGCGCTGGACACGGGGCTCCAGTACCGCTCCGGCCGGATCGTTGAACGCTCCCGTGCGGTCCGCCGGTCGCTGTCGTTGGTGTCACTGCCCAAGGTGGTACGGGATTTCGATGAACGCCTTCACGGCGTCTACCTGCAGGAGGGGGATCGGCCATGCGTGTGGGGATTACCGGGCATCGGGGTTTGAGCCGAGACGTTGAGCGGCAGGTTCGCCGGCTTCTCGAGGTGGCTGTTCGCGAAATCGATGCGGCTGAATTGGTGGGGGTCTCGTGCATCGCGGACGGCCCGGATGCGTGGTTCGCGGAGGCGGTGCTGAAGCACGGCGGAGCTCTCGAAGTCGTTGTTCCCGCTGAGCAGTACCGCGAAGGTCTCCCGGAGAGTCACTGGCCGGTCTACGACGCGTTGATGCGTCGTGCGGCACAGGTGCATCACACGGGCATGGCGGCGTCGGACTCGGACGCGCACATGGCGGGCAGCGAGATCCTGGTGGGCTTGGCCGAGGAACTGTTCGCTGTCTGGGACGGGAAGCCGGCGTGGGGGTACGGGGGCACTGCCGATGTGGTGTCGTACGCCGAACGGAACGGGGTCCCGGTACGCGTGCTGTGGCCAGAGGGCGCAACCCGCGAGTAGGACCGGATCAGGCGGGACCCCGTACCCCACTTCTCAGGACGCAACCAAGGTCGCGGCGCAGGCATCATGGGTTCTCCGCGGTGATGATTCCGCCGACAGAGCGCCGGCGTGGGCCACTGTGTCGCCTGACAAACCCGGCGACGAGGCCGTGAGTGATCAGTCCTGCGAACTTGGGAAACGGCGGATCAGCCACCGTCCACCTTTTGGTGACCGCGCCCCGACACCGCCCCACATGAAACCCCGAGCCTAACTCGGACGGCAAAGCAGCGGTTTGGCCAGTTCGGTGCATGGGCGGTCGCCGTGGGAGCGGATGATGTCCTTGCCGACCTCGTTGGCGAGGTAGCGCAGGAATCCCGCGGCGAGGGAGTTCGCGGGCGGCTCTCCGTAGGTGTACGCGTACTCGGTCTGCCAGTACGGGTACGCGCCCTCGTCCGCGCCTTCAAGGGTGGCCGGGTAGCCGTCGATGCGAATCTGCTGGACGTCGTCGTGTGCGGTGGCGGCGCCGACCTCGCTGTGGCCGAGGGCTCCGGGTGTTGAGGCCACGGTGCTCAGGAGGGTCTCGGTGTCGCTGACCTCGCAGCGGCCGGGCTTGTTCTCGTCCAGCGCCGTGCAGTCGCTCGCGGTGACCGCCAACAGGGGCTTGTTGTCCAGTACTTGGCGTTCCAGTGTGGTCCGGGTGCCTGAGCCGGGGTTGCGGCTGACGAGGTGGATGGGCACGTTGTTGCCCTTCACCTGGATCCAGTTGGTGATCTTTCCGGCGTAGATGTCCCTGATCTGTTTCAGGGACAGGTCCTGGACGCCGGCGTCCTTGTTGACGACCAGGGCGAACAGGGACAGGGCGACGGGTCTGGGGAGCAGTTGCGGACGGCCGTCGCTCTTGGGGCCGTCGCTGAACGTCAGCCGGTCACCCAGTCCCTGGCTGCCCGTCGGTTTGGCCTTCCGGCCCGCCGCGGCCAGGGCGTCGAGCCCCGACACGCCGTGGAACGTGTCGTCGGTGATGGGTATGAAGGCGTCGGGGCAGGTCCTGTGGTACTGCTTCGCCGCCTCTTGGAGCACTGGCGCGAACGCGGTGGAGCCGGACAGGGTGAGCGTCCCAGTGGCGCAGTCCAGTGGTGCGGCCGTGGCATCGTGCCTGGTGAACGTCAGGATGGACTGGACGGCGCTGACCATGACGAGGAGGGCGAGCACCCACCTGACCGGCTTCGAGGCGAACGGGTAGTACTCGGTCTTCTTGATCTTCCCGCGGCGTACTCCGCCCACGATGCTCGCGACGACCTCGGGCTCGGGGAACTCCTCGTCCGTGAAGCTCTCCTCGCGTTCCAGGACCGCCAGCACCTTGTAGTGGTCGCCGCGGTTCAGTTTCACCTTGGGCAGTTCGATGACGCCGTCGGTGACCCCGAGGCCGGGGACGCGTGGTGTGGGGTGCTGGTCGTCGCTGCTCGGCGTGAAGAAGCCGCGCAGCTCGTTGCGGCTGAGTTCGGTCACGACCATGCCGACGACGCGGCGGCCCCGGCATTTGACCTGGATGCCCGCGTGGCCCCGGTCGGGCGCCAGATAGCTGTTCTCCACGATGGGGGCCCAGCCGCTGTTCTCGATCCGCAGCAGCACGAAGGACGGGTCATGCAGCGGGCCGCCGTTGGCCCGCTGCATCTGATGAAGCGCCCCGGCGTACGGTAAGGCGCGTTCGTCCCGGGCGGTCGTGTCCATCTGGACTCGGTAGCCCAGCCGTTTGCGGCCGACGAGGACGAACTCCCAGAGCGCCGCGATCCCGGGAAGGGCCAAGCCCAGTACGGCGAACGCGAGTTGCCAGGAACCGTTCACGGTCGACTCCCGCAGAAGAAGAGGCTGGGAGGGCCATGGTGGCGGTCGGGTTCCCGGGGCGCCGGGGGTGCTCAGATCCTTGCGATTGATTTCACCGGGGCGTCACCTGGGACACCTGGGGTTCGCCAGGCAGGGCGACGCCATCACTTCGGGAGCCAGGGGGGCAAGCTGATGCCCCCCGGTACCCCCGGTACCCCCGGCCCCGAGGCCGGGAAGCCGGGGAAAGAGAGTCGCCTTACTCGGCGGTGGCTACTCGGCGGTGGTTCCGTGGCACTCCCCATAGCCGCGCTCCGACCCGCACCAGCACTCAACCCCCCGCTGCGGTGGCCAAGCCACAGCCAACCCCCGCGCCGCCAGCGTCGTCGCGTACTGCGGCAGCAGCGTCGCGTCCGACGGGGACGAGGCCTCCGACGCGGCGAAAGCCTCGTACGACGGGACCGTGCCCGTGACGATGCCGAGGTTCGGGGTGCCGGAAGTCGCCAGTTCCCGTAGCGAGGCCTCTATGGTCGCGAGGTGTTCCTCGTGGGACGGGTACTCCGAGGAGAGGGTGGGGTACGCCGTCAGGAGTTCCGTCAGTTCGGTGGTCGGCCAGTGGAGGATCGCCACCGGGAACGGGCGGGACAGTGCCTCCCTGAACGTGCCCAGCTCCGCCCTCAGACGGGAGATTTCCGCCTGGAGTTCGGCGGGGTTGTCCGAGCCGAGGGACCAGACGCGCTTCGGGTCGTGGAGTTCGTCCAGGGAGACCGGGGACGAGTGGAGGGTGTCGGCCAGGGTGTCCCAGTTGTCGTGGGCCGCGCCCAGCATGCGGCGGACGCGGTGGCGGCCGAAGAGGAGCGGGTGGGTGGAGTACGGGGGCTCCGACGTCTCCGTGAGGAGGAGCTGCGCGGCCTGGGTGAACGTCTCCTGCGCCGCTTCCAGCTCGTCGTGGGACTCCAGGGCCTCGGCCACGATCACCCAGGGGGCCGGGTCCCGGGGTGACGCGGCGCGGATGCCGTCGATGATCGCCCGGGCCTCGGCCTCGTGGCCGTACTCCCACAGGTTCGAGGCCTTGAGGGCGCGGACCAGGTGGGGATGCTCCAGGGGCGTCGAGGACGACAGCAGGCGGTCGTAGAGCGCGGTGGCTCCAGGGCGGTCGCCGGCCAGTTCGAGGTGGGCCGCTGCCTGCACGAGCAGGTGTTCGGCGTCCTCGGGGTAGAGGCCTGCGGTCCGCTCCAGGCGCGCTGCTTCGGCGTTGTGGTCGACGTGCTCGGCAGACGTGTCGGGGCGCATGGGGGACACCGTACTGCCGATGCCGTTCGAGGGAGAGATACCTGCAGGCCAGAGGGCGGGATCTCTTCGTTGCCCTTGGGTGCCGACGAACGGTTCGGGCGGTCATGGGGCTGGTGAGTTCGGGGCGCAGCCCTTATCTTGCGGGCCCGGTCGGAGAGGCGAGGCATCGGTATGTGGGCTCCTGGCATCGTGCGGCGCGGCCTCGGGGCTCCGGGTGTCGTGGATCACGGCACTCGGCGGCGACGGGCCGCGTACCGGCGGGTGGTGTGGGGCGGGGGCGAGGTTCTCGTCACCGTCGGTCTCCTTCTCCTGCTTCTCGTCGTGCATCAGCTCTGGTGGACCAATCGGCAGGCCCGGGAGGGCGCCGAGAGGAAGGTCCAGGCGTTGGAGAAGGGGTGGGGGAGCGGGGAGGACGCGGGGGAGGGACAGGGAGAGGCACAGGGCGCGGGTGCGGGGGTGTCGGGTGCGGGGCGTGTCTCGGGTGCCCCGGCGGGGGGTGGTGCGTCCTCCGGTCGTGGCTCCGGGGCGTCCACCGGGAGTGGGCAGGCTCAGGGAACGCCCCGGTCGTCCCAGGCGTACGCCGTTCTCTCCATTCCCCGGCTCGGTCTTCGTGTGCCCGTCGCGGAGGGTGTCAGCAAGCGGGATGTCCTCAACAAGGGGTATGTCGGGCACTACCCGCACACCCAACAGGCCGGACAGGCCGGGAACTTCGCGCTCGCGGGGCATCGGAACACTCATGGGGAGCCGTTCCGGTACATCAACCGGCTGCGGCGGGGGGACGAGATCGATGTCGAGACGGCGGCGGGGCGCTACGTCTACGTCGTCGACAAGACGCTTGCGCAGACCTCCGCGAATGACGGAGGGGTCATTCGGGAGGTGCCGCGCAGTACCGTTCGGCCCGCCTACGGGTACAGCGCGCCGGGGTACTACATCACCCTCACCACCTGCACGCCCGAGTACACCTCCCGGTATCGGCTCGTGGTGTGGGGCACGTTGACCTCCATGCGCCCCCGTTGACCGCGATCACCGCCCCACCCGGGGAACGGTCCCGTCCGGGGAACGGTCCCGTCCGGGGAACGGTCCCGTCCGGGGAACGCTCCCGTCATCCGACGGAACCGTCCTGCCCGGAGAGCGGCCCCGCCCTGCCCGGAGAGCGGCCCCGCCCGGGGACCGGCCCCGCCCGGCAAACGTCAGCCCCGCTCCCGAAGGGCCAGCACGCTCGCGCCCGCCACCAGCGCCAGCCCCGCCGAGACCGCGATCGCGATGTCCGCGCCGTGCGCGAGCCCGCCCGTGGAGGTGACGATCGCGATGGTCAGGGCCACGCCGGCGCACGAGCCGATGTAGCGGAACGTCTGCTGCGCGCCCGAGCCCATCGCGGCGCGGGTCGCGGGGACGGACTCGACCGCGACGAGCGGCAGTGCGGCGTTGAGGAGCCCGCTGCCGACGCCGGAGACGAGGAAGCCGGGCAGCAGGCGGGTCCATGAACCGGCGTCGAGCGCGCCGAGCATCGTCAGGACGCCGGCCGCGTGCAGTGCGAAGCCGAGGGCGAGTTGGTGGCGCGGGGAGATCCGGCCCGCGAGGCGCCGCGCCTGCAGGGCGACCCCGAAGGACAGCCCGGACCAGAGCAGGAACAGCCACGCCGTGTCCAGCGCGGACAGGCCCAGGGTCTGCTGGAGCAGCGCCGGCAGGAAGCTGAAGAGGCCGATCACCGCGAGGCCGGTGAACAGACCGCTCGCGGAGGAGGCGAGGAAGCGGCGGTGGCGGAGCAGGGAGAGGTCGATCATGGGCGTACGGGTTCGGTGTTCGACGAACGCGAACGCCGTCGTCAGGACGGCGAACGCCGCCAGCAGGAGGCCCACCGACGGGCGCAGCCAGCCGTCCCGGCCCAGGGTGAGCGCGGCCACCAGGGCGACGAGCGCCAGGCCGAAGGTGAAGGCGCCGGCCAGGTCGGGGCGACCGCCTCGGGAGGCCCGGGACTCGGTGAGGGCGCGGGTGCCCAGCAGGGCGACCAGGAGCGCGGCGGCGCCCAGGACGGCGTACGCGATTCGCCAGTTCAGGGTCTGGGCGATCGCGCCGGCGAGCAGTGGGCCCAGGGCTATGCCGCCGCTGACGAACGCGCCCCACACGCCGGTCGCGTGCAGCCTGCCGCGGGCGGTCGGGAAGGCGTGCACGAGCAGGCCCAGGCTGCTCGCGAGGATCGCGGCGCTCGCCGCGCCCTGCGCGACGCGGGCCAGCGTGAACAGCCAGGTGGAGGTCGCGAGCGCGCCGAGCGCGGTGGTGATGCCGAGGGCGACGGTGCCGGAGAGGAAGATCCGGCGGCGACCGTAGTCGTCGGCGAGGCTGCCCGCGACCAGGAGCAGCGCGGCGAGGCCCAGCGGGGTGCCGTTGAGCAGCCAGGCCTGGGCGGAGACGGGGGTGTGCAGCGCGGCGGCGGTGTCGGGGAGCGTGACCATCGGCGCGGTGTACGTCATCAGGGCCACGGCGGTGGCGGCGCTGGTGACGGCGAGGGTGGCGGTCGCCCGCGGGGGTGTCTCGAGGGGTGTGCCGGGGGGTGCCGAGGACGCCTTCGCGGTGGTGGCGTGATCGAGCTGGGACATGGTCTGCCCTTCGGGCTCCGGAGCGGATCAGCAGAAGGGTAGGTTCAGTCAATGAACCAGCCCCGTGGGTCGACCGTAGCACCTTAGGTTCGTTCATTGAACTGACAGGTCGAAAAGTGGCTACAGTGGGGTCATGGCTCTCGGCAAGGACTACGCGACGCAGGAGTGCTCGATCGCCAGCGCGCTCGAGATCGTCGGCGAGCGGTGGACGCTCCTCGTGGTGCGCGACGCGCTCTACGGCGTACGGCGCTACAACGACTTCCTCGTCCACCTCGGCATCCCGCGCGCCGTCCTCGCGTCCCGACTCCAGGCGCTTACCGCCGAGGGCATCCTCGAGAAGCGCCGTTACCAGGAGTCGCCGCCGCGCGACGAGTACGTCGTCACCGACCGCGGCATCGCCCTGTGGCCGACCCTGCGCTCGCTCGGGCGGTGGGGCCGCGAGCACCTTGGCGAGGCGCGGCTGCGCTACTTCCGCCACGCGACCTGCGGTACGGAGCTCGGCCCGTACGGCGAATGTGCCACGTGTGGAACCGTCGTACCCGTTTCGGACGTCGAAATGGTGCCGGGACCCGGACTCGATCCGGACCCGGCGGATCCGGTCAGCCGGGCGCTGCTCAAGCCGAAGCGGCTGCTGGAGCCGATCGACACCGGTCACGGATAAGACCGACACCGGTCACGCGTGAGCAGGTACGGGGGACGTGAGCCCGCGTACGAGAGGGCGAGAGGAGGGGCGGTCCGTGGTCCGGAGCTCGGCGAACGCGCGAAATCTGCGCCCTGTCGCCCTTCTGCTCGTGCTGCTCCTCGAACTCGCCGTGCTGGACGCCGGCAGCCTCCCGGCAGCTGTCGCCGTCGCGTTCACCGCGACCGCCGCGGCCGGAGCCGCGCTCGCCATCTGCGCCCTCGTCGGCTCGCGCCGCGCGTCCGCCGTCCCGCGTACGCGGGTTCGTACGGCGATCCGCGACCGTGAGCACCGTACGGCGTTCCTGCCTCAACGTGATCCCGACGCCTCGGGGCGTCCGCGCCCCCGAGCGCCCGGGCGGGCCCTCCTGACGGCCGCCGCGTAGGGATCCCAGCAGGAACTCGCCAGTCGAACAACCCCTGTCTGCCAACCCCTGTCTGCGTACCCCCGCGCGGGTCGTCATGCCGACGCGTCATTTCTCATTCCGGCACGACGAGACCCCCGGAGGGCTCATCCATGTCCACCTCCATGTCCACCTCCATGTCCACCTTCATGTCCGCCTCCACGTCCGCCTTCACGTCTGCTTCCACGCCCGCACCCATGTCCGCCTTCGCCGGGCTGGTCGAGCGGCTCGCCGATCTGCTCGAACCGCTGTTCCACGCTTCCGCTGCCGCCGCCGCGATCGTCCTGTTCACCGCGCTCGTACGACTGCTCGTGCATCCCCTGTCCCGGGCGGCGGCGCGTGGACAGCGGGCGCGTGCCGCGTTGCAGCCGCGGATCGCCGAGCTGCGCAAGAAGCATCGGAAGGATCCCGAGAGGTTGCGGAAGGCGGTGCTGGAACTGCACGAGAAGGAGAAGGTGTCGCCGCTGTCCGGGATTCTGCCCGGACTTCTTCAGTTGCCGGCCTTCTTTCTCCTGTACCACCTGTTCTCCAGCTCCACCGTCGGCGGTGAGGCCAATGAGCTGTTGGGCCACCAGCTGTTCGCCGCACCGCTCGGCGACCGGTGGGTCGACGCGCTCGGGAGCGGTGGAGTGTTCGGTGCCGCCGGGCTCGTCTACCTCGGTCTGTTCGTGGTCGTCGGCGCGGTGGCTACCTTCAACTACCGGCGTACGAAGCGGACGATGGCCGCGTCGGCGCCCGCGGCCGGCGGGGCGGAAGTGCCCGGCCTCGGTGCGGTGAGCGCGTTTGCGCCGTTCCTGTCCTTCTTCACGCTGATCACCGTGGCGGTGGTGCCGTTGGCCGCCGCGTTGTACGTGGTGACCAGTACGGCCTGGAGTGCCGTGGAGCGGGCGGTCCTGTATCCCTGAGGGTGCGGCGGCGGTCCAGTCCGTGAACGGGGTATTGCGGAGTGGACGTGCAGCTTGGAGGATCGACCAGTCCTCCGATGGCTGCACCCATCGGTGGCTGCCCGCGATCGAGGGAGATTGTGATCATGAAGCTGCTGCGAGTCGGTACGGCGGGATCGGAGCGGCCCGCGCTGCTCGATGCCGAAGGGATTCTCCGGGATCTGTCGGGTGTCGTGCCGGACATCGACGGGGCGCTGCTCGCCGACGACGCGGCGCTCGGGCGGGTCCGTGCGGCCGCGGAGTCGGGGGAACTGCCCGTGCTGGACGCGGACGGGCTGCGCGTCGGGCCGCCGCTCGCCCGGATCGGCAAGATCGTCTGCATTGGGCTCAACTACCACGATCACGCTCGCGAGACCGGGGCCGAGCCGCCTGCCGAGCCGGTGATCTTCTTCAAGGCGGCGGACACGGTGGCCGGGCCGGACGACACCGTGCTCGTGCCGCGCGGGTCGGTCAAGACCGACTGGGAGGTCGAACTCGCGGTCGTCATCGGGCGTACCGCCCGCTATCTGGAGTCGCACGAGGAGGCGCTCGCGCGTGTCGCCGGGTACGCGGTGGCGCACGACGTCTCCGAGCGGGAGTTCCAGATCGAGCGCGGGGGGACGTGGGACAAGGGGAAGAACTGCGAGACGTTCAATCCGCTGGGGCCCTGGCTGGTGACGGCGGACGAGGTTTCCGACCCGCAGGATCTTTCGCTGAAGCTGTGGGTGAACGGTGAGCTGAAGCAGGACGGGACCACGGCCGAGCAGATCTTTTCGGTGGCGGAAGTGGTCCGGTACGTCAGTCAGTTCATGACGCTCTATCCGGGGGACGTCATCAATACGGGGACGCCGGCGGGGGTTGCCTTGGGGCAGCCGGAGCCGAAGCCGTATCTGCGGGCCGGGGATGTGGTGGAGTTGGAGATCGGGGGGTTGGGCAGGCAGCGGCAGGAGTTCAAACCCGCGTAGGCACTCCGTTGGGTTTGGTGGGGGGTGCGGGTGGGTTTGGGGTGCGTTGTCGGGTGCCGGTTCGTTGTGGCTGGTCGCGCAGTTCCCCGCGCCCCTGAAAGCCTGCGGTCACCTGTGCCGCCAAGGTTCCGCAGTTCCGCGCGTCCTCCAAAAGATTGCGCAGTTCCCCGCGCCCCTGAGAGGACAGGGGCGCGGGTGTAGGACTTACCTTCCCAGGAACTGGTGGAGCGCCTTGACGACCATGGCGTGGTCTTCCAGTTGGGGGAGGCCCGAGACCACCACCGTGCCGATGACGCCCGCGCCCTCGACCGCGAGGGGGAACGCGCCGCCGTGGGCCGCGTAGGTGTCGGGGTCGAGGCGGGAGGAGGCCTCGAAGGTGGTGCCCTTGGCGCGGAAGCGGGTGCCGACGAGGAGCGAGGAGCAGCCGTAGCGCTCGACGACGCGGCGCTTGCGGTCGATCCAGGCGTCGTTGTCCGGGGTCGAACCGGGCAGGGCCGCGTGGAAGAGCTGCTGGCCGCCGCGGCGGATGTCGATGGCGACCGGAGCGGCGGCCTCGCGGGCCATGCTCACGAGCAGAGTGCCCAGGGTCCACGCGTCGTCGTACGTGAAGTGGGGGAGCACCAGTTGCCGCTCCTGGGACTCCAGTTCCGTGATCTGCTGCGCGAGCGGCCGCGCGGTGTCCTCGGTGCTCACAGGGACACCGCCGTGCCCTCGGTGGCGGAGCGGCGGGCCGCCTCCAGGACGTCGAGGGCGGCCGCGGCCTCCTGCGCGGTGACCGGGTTCGGGGCGCCGTCGCGGAGGGCGGCGGCGATGGCCGCGTAGTAGGCGGGGTACGCGCCGGGGAGCGTGGGCTCGGGGCGGCCGCCGCCCGTGAGCGGGGACTCTCCGGAGCCGACGCGGCCCCACAGGGACTCGGGCTCGACACCCCACTCGGCGGTCGCGCCGGGACGCCTGCCCTCGCGCAGGTCCGCCTCCTGCGGGTCGAGGCCGTACTTCACGTAACCCGCCTGCGAGCCCAGTACGCGCAGGCGCGGGCCGAGTTGGGCGGTCGTCGCGGAGACGTAGAGGTGGGAGCGGACGCCGTTGGTGTGCGTGATCGCGATGAAGGTGTCGTCGTCGGTCTGCGCGCCGGGGCGGCGGACGTCCGTCTCGGCGTACACCGAGGCCGCGGGGCCGAAGAGGACGAGAGCCTGGTCGACGACGTGGCTGCCGAGGTCGTAGAGGAGACCTCCGATCTCTGCCGGGTCGCCGGACTCGCGCCAGCCCCCCTTGGGCTGCGGGCGCCACCGCTCGAAACGGGACTCGAAGCGCCATACGTCGCCCAGCTCGCCCTCGTCGAGCAGCTTGCGGAGGGTCAGGAAGTCGTTGTCCCAGCGGCGGTTCTGGAACACGGACAGGAGCAGGCCGCGCTCGTCCGCCAGCGCGGCCAGCTCGCGGGCCTCCGCCGCCGTACCGGCGAGGGGCTTGTCGACGACGACCGGCAGGCCCGCCTTGAGGGCGGCGGTCGCGAGCGGGACGTGGGTCTTGTTCGGGGAGGCGAGGACGATCAGGTCCAGCTCGTCGGCGCGCGCCCAGAGCTCTTCGGGCGTGGCGGCGAACGAGACTCCGTCGCCGAACTCGGCGCGGGCCTGCTCCTGCCGCTCCGGGTTCGAGGTGACGATCGTGTCCAGGGCCAGGCCCTCGGTCGTGGCGATCAGCGGGGCGTGGAAGACGGAGCCCGCGAGGCCGTAACCGACGAGGGCCACGCGGAGGGGAGGAGTACCAGTCATGACGTCCACTTTCGCAACGCTGTTGCCAAAGTGCAAGCGCGGGGGACAATGGCGTACGTGAACAGGACCAACGCCGACTCCGGAGTGAATCTGCTCGCCCTGCGCAGCCACAATGCCGCGCTCGTGCTCGATCTGCTGCGCACGGCCGGGGAGGGCGGCATCAGCCGGCTCGAACTCGCCGAACGCACCGGGCTGACCCCACAGGCCGTCAGCAAGATCACTGCTCGGCTGCGGGCGGACGGGCTGGCGGCGGAGGCGGGGCGCCGCGCGTCGACCGGCGGCAAGCCGCGAACCGTGCTGCGGCTCGTGCCCGAGGCCGGGCACGCGGTCGGGCTCCACCTGGACCGCGACGAGGTGACGGTCGTGCTGTGCGACCTCACCGGCGCGGTGGTCGCCGAGCGGCGGGTTCCGCTCGATCTGGGGGCCGGGGCGGAGGCGGTCGTCGAGTCGGCGGCGGCGGAGGTCGAGGCGCTGCTCGCGGGGGCGGGGGTGTCCGTACTGGGCGTGGGCGTCGCCCTGCCGGGGCCGCTCGACCATGCCCGGGGTGTGCTGCATCGCGTCACCGGGTTTCCCGAGTGGGACGGGTTCCCGCTGCGGGATGCGCTGGCCGGGCGGCTCGGGGTGCCCGTGGTGGTGGACAAGGACACGAACGCGGCCGCGTTGGGGATCGCGGTGGTGGGGAGCGGGAGCGAGAGGGGGAGGGGGAGTGGAGCCGGGGCGTCGGGGGGTGTCTTCGCCGGCTCTTCCGGGTCTGCTGACTCTCCCGGCGCCGCTGACTCCTCCGGCTCCGCCGGCTCTACCGGCCCCTCCAGCCCTCTCGAATCCTTCGCCTATCTGCATCTCGGTACGGGGCTCGGGGCGGGGCTCGTGATCGGTGGGGGCGTGCACCGGGGGGCGCGTACCGGGGCGGGGGAGTTCGGGCATCAGGTCATTCAGCTGGACGGGCCGCCGTGCGGCTGCGGCAACCGTGGCTGCATCGAGGCGTTGTGCCTCGCCGCGGTGGATCGCGGTGCCGTGGGTGAGGCGGCGCGGGTGCTCGGGGTGGGCGCCGCGAATCTGGTGGGGCTGCTGGACATCGACCTGGTGCTGCTCGGCGGGCGTACCGTCGCGGCGCATCAGGAGGCCTTCGTACGGGGTGTCGGTGCCGTTCTTGAGGAACGGGCTCGGCTGGAGGGCGTGGACGACGGGGCGGTTCCGGTGCGGGTGGCGCCCGGTGGGGCGCGCGGGGTCGCGGAGGGCGCGGCACAGTTGCTGCTGGCGCCGCTGTTCGGGCGCGGGGAGGGCTGAGCGGCGCGGCTGTTCGGGGCGACCTCCGGGGCCGGGTGGCTCGGCCGTCCAGGGTGACCTCCGGGGCCGGGTGGCTCGGCCGTCCAGGGTGACCTCCGGGGCCGGGTGGCTCGGCCGTTCAGGGGGACTTCGGGGGTCGGGCGGGGTGTGTCGCGGGCGTGGCGGGGCGGTGGGCGCCGACCGGTGTGGGACGGTCACGGGGCCGTTGCCCTGTACGCCGTCGCCCTCACCGCCCGACGCTCCCGATCCCCCTCCCGCCGCCCTTGATCGGCAAAGGCCCCTCATGCGACTGCGCAAGACCAGCCCCTTAGCCCTGACCGCCGTTGCCCCCGCCCTGGGCCTCGGGCTCGCACCGCCGCCCGCCGCACAGGCGCTCACGCCTCTCGGGCCCAGCGCGAGCCCCCGCCCCACCTGTGCCGCGCCCGACACCCGGGCCTTCCCGATCAAGACCCGGATCCACGGCGGTCCGGACGCCTATGACGTCGGCGGCGACTTCCGGACCTGGTACATCGACCTGACCAACACCACCGCGCACACCTGCGGCAACATCCACCCGATCGTCGTACTCGTGGACAGCAAGCGGGTGCTGCGGCCGGAACAGACGCATCTGGAGTTCTACGAGGGGGAGCGCACGCATCCCGTCGAGTTCGAGAAGAGCGACCAGGACGAGAACGTCGGGGCGTTCGACGACGGGTTCCCGGGGTTCACGGTCGGACCCGGCCGGACGCTCACCGTGAAGGTCCGGCTCTCCGTGACCTCCGACGCCGCCGTGCCGAACGACGTCGTCGCCAACGCGGCCGTGGTGCAGCGCCACAACAACGACGGGGACTGGGTGGGGGAGTCGAACGCGTACCGCTTCCGGATCGACGACGAGAGCAAGACGAGCGACGGCGACGTTGTGGACGCAGGGGGCACCGGGGGCACGGGGGGCACGGGGGACGGTGGTGACGGTGGGGGAAGCGGTGGCGCCGGCGATGGCGGAGGTGACGGCGGAGGCGGCGGCGGTACGAGCGCGGCTCCCGACGCCAGCGGCACCGGCACCGGCAGCAGCACCGGTGGTAGCACTGGCGGCGTCACCGGCACTGGCACCGGCACCAGCAGCCCCACCGGCGCCGGTGACGGTAGTGACGGCGGTGACGGCGGCCGCGACGGCGGTGACCATGACGGTGACGCCGCAGGAAAGGAACGGGACGGGTCCTCGTCCGCGGACGAGCTGGCCATGACCGGGCCGCGCGGAGCCGCCCTGGCGGTGGGCGCCACCCTGCTCGCCGCCGGGGGCGTGCTGCTGGCGGCCTCCCGCTGGTCCCGGTCCCGGCGTCGCTGAACCCTCCCACCGGCGCACCGCCCGTACCGCATCTGCGACCATCCCCCCCGTGGACTACCCGAACGACCAATCGCCCGGCGCCCCCGTCCGCTCCGGCATCCCGGAACACGGCCGTATCCCGAAGTACTACGCGGTCAAGGCGCACATCGCCGTGCTGATCGAGGAGTTGGGCGAAGGGGGACCCCTCCCCACCGAGCGTGATCTCGCCGAGAAGTACGAGGTCGCCCGCGAGACGGTACGGCAGGCCCTGCGGGAGCTGCTGCTCGAAGGGAAGCTGCGGCGGCACGGGCGCGGCACGGTCGTCGCGGGACCGAAACTGGAGCAGCCGCTCTCCCTCGCGAGCTACACCGAAGGCGTACGGCGGCAGGGGCGCACCCCCGGTCGTACGCTCATCTCGCTGGACCGCTTCCCCTGCCCGCAGGCGCTGGCCACCGAGGCGGGGCTGACGCGCGGCGAGCCCGTCTGGCACATGGAGCGCGTGCTGCTCGCCGACGACGAGCGGGTCGGGCTGGAGAGTACGTACGTCGCCGTGGCCCGGGTGCCCGACCTCGACCGTGACTTCGATCCCGACTCCTCTTTCTACGCCTACCTCCACGACCGGCTCGGCATCGCGTTCGGTGACGCGGACGAGCGGATCGAGACGGTGCTGGCGACGCCGCGCGAGGCGCTGCTCATCGGTACGCCGCCCGCGCTGCCGATGCTGCTGATCCACCGGGTCTCGCGGGACACGAAGGGGCGGCCGCTGGAGCGGGTGCGGACGCTGTACCGGGGGGACCGCTTCTCGTTCACGGCCCACTTGGGCGGTTGACGTTCACCGCGCACCTCGGCAGCTGGGGTTCCGCGCACCTCGGCGGCCGACGCGCGGTGTGCCGGGGCGGTCTCGGGCCCGTCATTTCGGCCACGTAATATCACGAGAAGATAACGGGTCTAGCCCAAACGTGATGGGCGGTTCACCATCTGGTTGCTGTCCGGACCCCTTTGATTCCCCCTTCCCGAGGAGCGTGGCCGTCGTGAGAGTGATAGTCGTCGGAGCCGGCGTGGTGGGTACCCTGCACGCCTGGCACGCAGTGGAACGCGGCCACGAGGTCGTACAGATCGAGCGTGAGGCGGAGGCCCGCGGGGCCTCGCTGCGCAACTTCGGGCAGATCTGGGTGAGTGGTCGTGCCGGAGGAGAGGAGCTGGAGACCGCCCTGCGGGCGCGGGAGCTGTGGGGGGAGATCGGGGCGCGCGTCCCGGGCCTCGGCTTCCGGGCGTGCGGGTCGCTGACCCCTGTGTGCAACCCGCGCGAACTCGCCGTCGCCGAGGCCGCCCTGGCCCGCGAGGACGCCGCCGCCCGCGGCTACAAGCTGCTCACGGCGGACGAGGCGCGCGCCGTGAACCCCGCCCTGCGGGGTGCGTTCGAAGCGGCCCTGTTCTGCGAGCGCGACGCGGCCGTCGAGCCGCGCACGGCCCAACTCGCCCTCCGCGCCGAGCTGTCGAAGTCCCCGAACTACACCTTCCTGCCGGGGCGTGAGGTCCGTGACGTGGTCGGAGAGCACGCCGTGCGCGACGACCACGGGGACGTCCACACCGGTGACGTCGTCGTGCTGTGCACAGGGGCCTGGCTCGGCGGTCTCGTACGGGAGCTGGCCGGGGCCGAGCTGCCCGTACGGCGGGTGCGGCTGCAGATGATGCAGACCGAACCGCTGGGTGAGCCGCTCACCACCTCCGTCGCCGACGCCGACAGCTTCCGGTACTACCCCGCGTACCGCAGCCCCGCCCTCGACGAGCTCGACGCGCACCAGCCGCAGGCCCCGATCGCCGCCGCGCACCGGATGCAGCTGCTCATGGTGCAGCGCGCGGACGGCGGGCTGACCATCGGCGACACCCACGAGTACGAGCACCCCTTCGCCTTCGACACCCTCGAAGACCCCTACGACCACCTCACCGAGGTCGTCGAGTCCTTCCTCGGCCGCCCGCTGCCGAGGATCCGGCGCCGCTGGGCCGGGGTGTACGCGCAGTGCACCGACCCGGGCCGAGTCGTGCACCGGCAGCGGGTGCGGGACGGGGTGTGGCTGGTCACCGGGCCCGGCGGGCGCGGCATGACCTGCTCGCCCGCCATCGCCGAAACGACCGCCAACGAGCTGGGATGGTGAAGTAAATGACCGAGGACATACGACTCGTCGTGCTCGACATGGCGGGCACCACGGTTGCCGACGGCGGCCTGGTGGAGCAGGCCTTCGCCGTGGCCGCCGGGGAGCTGGGCGTCGAGCCCGGGTCCGCCGACCACGCCGAGAAGCTCGACCACGTCCGGGCCACCATGGGCGAGTCCAAGATCTCCGTCTTCCGGCACCTGTTCGGCGAGGAGTCGCTCGCCCGGAGGGCCAACGCCGCCTTCGAGAAGGCGTACGGGGAACTCGTCGACGGGGGGCGCCTCGCGCCGATCGCCGGGGCGCGCGAGGCGATCGAGGAGCTCCAGGCGGGCGGCCGTACCGTCGTCCTGACCACAGGGTTCGCCCGCGTCACCCAGGACGCCATCCTCGACGCCCTCGACTGGCAGGGGCTGGTGCCGCTCACGCTCTGCCCGGCCGACGCCGGAGGCCGCGGGCGGCCGTACCCCGACATGGTGCTGGAGGCCTTCCTGCGCACCAAGGCGGCGGAGGGCGTCCAGCAGGTCGCGGTCGTGGGCGACACCTCGTACGACATGCTCAGTGGTGTACGCGCCGGGGCGGGAGTGGTGGCCGGTGTGCTCACCGGGGCGCACGGCGACGAGGTGCTGCGCGCGGCCGGGGCCGGGCACGTACTCGGCTCGGTGGCCGAACTGCCCGCACTGCTCGGCGCCCACGCGACCGCCCGCGGAGCCGGGCGATGAGTGGCGGCAGCGGCATCCGCTTCGACCGGGTGTCCGTCGCGTACGACGGCACCACGGTCCTCGACTCCCTCGACCTGGCCGTCGAGCCCGGCGAGGTGATGGCGCTGCTCGGGCCGTCCGGGTCCGGGAAGACCACCGCGCTGCGGGCCGTCGCCGGGTTCGTGCGGCCCGCCGTCGGCCGGGTGTTCATCGGCGACCGGGACGTGACCGCGCTGCCGCCCCACCGGCGCGGCATCGGCATGGTCGTCCAGCAGTACGCGCTCTTCCCGCACATGCGGGTCGAGGACAACGTCGCCTTCGGGCTCAAGGCGCAGAAGGCCCCCAAGGGCGAGATGCGCGGGCGGGTGGCCGAGGCGCTGGAGATGACCGGGATGGCGGCGTACGCGCGGCGCTACCCGCGTGAGCTGTCCGGTGGGCAGCAGCAGCGCGTCGCCATCGCGCGGGCGCTCGCCATCCGGCCCGGAGTGCTCCTGCTCGACGAGCCGCTGTCCGCGCTCGACGCCCGGCTGCGCTCCGGGATGCTCGCCGAACTCGCCCGGCTGCACCGGGAGTTGCCCGACGTGTCGATCCTGTACGTCACCCACGACCAGGTCGAGGCACTGACCCTGGCCGACCGGATCGCGGTCATGGACAAGGCACGATTGCAGGACGTCGGCACACCGCAGGAGCTGTACCGTGCGCCGCGCACCGAGTTCACGGCGTCCTTCGTGGGCAACGCGAACCTGTTGCCGGTGACCGTGGGGGCGGCCGGGGTCAATTTCGCCGGGGCCGAGCTGAAGGTGCCGACCGGGGGCGCAGTCGAGGGCGCGAGCGCCACGCTCTGCGTACGTCCGCACCTCGTCGGGCTCGGTGAGGGACCCAACGCCCTCACCGGGTCGGTCGCCGAGGTGCAGTGGCGGGGCGCCACCCATCGGCTGTACGTGGATGTGGGCGGCCACCGGGTCAAGACGGACCTGCGGGAACTGCGGCACCCGCCCGCCCTCGGGGACGAGATCACCGTGCACTTCGCACCCGAGGACGCGGTGCTGCTCTCCGCAGGAGTGGCCGAAGGGGTGAGCCGGGATGGCTAGCGCCGCGGTCGCCGCTCCCGCGAAGGCGACGTCCAAGTCCCGTACGGGCCTTCCTTCCTGGGCGTGGGCGCTGCCCCCCGTCGCCGTTCTCGGGGTGGTCTTTCTCTATCCGCTCGCCCTGGTCGTCCAGCAGTCGTTCCGGCCGGACACCGGGGGTACCTCGGCGCAGGCCTACGGCGACGTGTTCGCCTCAAGCGCGTTCCGGGAGGCGCTCGGCACCACCGTGTGGCTGGCGCTGGGCTCCACGGTCGGGTGCCTGGTCCTCGGGTTCGTGCTCGCCCTGGTCATCGCGTTCGTGCCGTTTCCCGGCGGGAAGGCCGTCGCCAGGTTCATCGACGTCTTCCTGTCCTTCCCGTCCTTCCTGATCACGCTCGCGCTGCTGTTCATCTACGGCACGGTGGGCATGACCAACGGGATGTGGACGGACGTGACCGGTGCCGCCGAGGGGCCGTTCCAGTTCCTCACCACCCCGTGGGGCGTCCTCCTCGCCGAGATCACGTACTTCACCCCCTTCGTGATGCGGCCCCTGCTCGCCGCCTTCGCGGGGATCGACACCGCCCAGCTGGAGGTGGCGTCCTCCCTCGGGGCGCGGCCCGCCCGGATCGTGCGGCAGGTGATCCTGCCCGAGGCGCTGCCCGCGCTCGCGGCCGGCGGCAGCCTCGTCCTCGTGCTCTGCCTCAACGAGTTCGGGATCGTCCTGTTCACCGGGGCGAAGGGCGTCACGACCCTGCCGATGCTCGTCTACAGCAAGGCGATCCTGGAGTCCGACTATCCGGGCGCGTGTGTGGTCGCCGTCGTCAACGTCCTCGTCTCCGTCGGGCTCTACGGCCTCTACCGGGTGGTGAGCCGCCGTGCTGGTGCATAGCCGCAAGGGGAAGTGGGCCACCTGGGCCGTCTTCTTCCTGCTCTTCCTGCCCCTGTTCGCCCTGCCGCTCCTGGTCGTCCTCGCCGCGTCGTTCGCCACGAACTGGTCGAGCGCGCTCCCGTCCGGCTTCACCACCGGGCACTACACCGCCGCCACCCGCGGCGCGTCCCTCCAGGCCCTCACCACCAGCCTGGTCACGGCGGTCACCGCGAGCCTGCTCGCGCTGGTCGTCGGCACCTGGGCGGCGCTCGCCGCGCACGCGCTCAAGAGGCGCGGAAGGCGGGTCCTGGACGCCCTGTTCATGCTGCCGGTCGCCGTGCCCTCGGTCGTCGTGGGCCTCGCGATCCTCGTCGCCTTCTCCAAACCGCCGATGCTGCTCAACGGCACCCGGTGGATCGTCATCCTCGCGCACACCGTGCTGGTCACGGCCTTCGCCCACCAGTCGGTGTCGGCCGCCCTCGCCCGTCTCGACCCGGTCTACGAACAGGCCGCGGCCTCGCTCGGCGCCCGGCCCTCGTACGTGCTGTGGCGGGTGAGGCTGCCGCTGCTGCTGCCCTCGCTGACCGCCGCCGCGGGGCTCTGCTTCGCCCTGTCCATGGGCGAGCTGAGCGCCACCATGATGCTCTACCCGCCCGACTGGACCCCGCTTCCCGTCCAGATCTACGCGGCCTCGGACCGCGGCGCCCTCCTCACCGGCTCCGCGCTCGCGGTCGTCCTCATGACCACGACGGTACTCGTCCTGTTCGCCGTCTCCCGGATCCGCACCAAGGCCTCCTACCGCTGACCCCGATCCGGTCCTGACCAGCCAACCTTCCGAACATCGCAAGGAGTTCATCTCGCCATGCCCAGAAACCTCCACCGCCTCGGGCCGATCGCCGCCGTCGTCGGCAGCCTCGCCCTCGCCGCCACCCTCACCGCCTGCGGCGGCGACACCGCCGCCTCCGACGCCAAGGTCGTCACCGTCTACAGCGCCGACGGCCTCAAGGGCGAGAACGGCGACGGCTGGTACGACCAGGTCTTCAAGGACTTCGAGAAGCAGACCGGGATCAAGGTCAAGTACGTCGAGGGCGGCTCGGGCGAGATGGTCCAGCGCGCCGTCCGCGAGAAGAGCAACCCGCAGGCCGACGTCCTCGTCACCCTCCCGCCGTTCATCCAGCAGGCCGACGGCAAGGGGCTGCTGCAGAAGTACACCCCGAAGGGCTCCGACCAGGTCGCCGGCGGCGACAAGGCCGCCGACGCCACCTGGACCTGCGTCGTCAACAACTACTTCGGCTTCGTCTACGACAAGAAGGAGCTGAAGCAGGCCCCCACCACCTGGGACGAGCTGCTCGACGCGCGGTACAAGAACCGGCTCCAGTACTCCACCCCGGGCGTCGCCGGTGACGGAACCGCCGTGCTCGTCAAGGCGATCCACGACTTCGGCGGCAAGGAGCGGGCGCTCGCCTACCTGAAGAAGCTCCAGGCCAACAACGTCGGCCCGTCCGCCTCCACCGGGAAGCTCGCGCCCAAGGTCGACAAGGGCGAACTCCTCGTCGCGAACGGCGACGTCCAGATGAACTACGCCCAGTCCAAGGACATGCCCAACCTGGGCATCTGGTTCCCGAAGGCCACGGACAAGGCCGCCGACGCCGCCGGGAAGCCCACCACCTTCGCCCTCCCGTACGCCGCGGGACTCGTCACCAAGGCCCCGCACACGGACAACGGCAGGAAACTCCTCGACTTCATGCTCTCCGCCAAGGCGCAGCAGCAGGTCAGCGAGATCGGCGGCGGCTTCTCCGCACGCAAGGACGTCAAGGCCACCGACGCGAACGCCATCGCCCTGACCAAGCTCATGGACGGCGTCGCGCTCTTCGAGCCGGACTGGGTCGACATCGACAAGAACCTGACCTCGTACGTCGAGGACTGGAAGACGGCCACGGGAAGCTGACACTCCACCCTGACTAGGCTGGGGGCGTCGGCACATCGTCGTTCCGGCGCCCCCGGATCGTGTGCGTATGTACGCCAGGACGGCAGTACGCCAGGACGGCAGGAGAACCAGCACCATGGCAGAGCGCAAGCCCATCGAGTCGTGGCTCACCGACATGGACGGCGTCCTCATCCACGAGGGCGTGCCGATCCCCGGCGCGGATGCCTTCGTGAAGAAGCTGCGGGAGTCCGGGAAGCCGTTCCTGGTGCTCACCAACAACTCGATCTACACCGCTCGCGACCTGCACGCCAGGCTGCGGCGCATGGGCCTGGACGTGCCGGTCGAGAACATCTGGACCTCCGCGCTCGCCACCGCCAAGTTCCTGGACGACCAGCGGCCCGGCGGCACCGCGTACGTCATCGGCGAGGCGGGCCTGACCACGGCGCTGCACGACATCGGGTACGTCCTGACCGACCATGAGCCGGACTACGTGGTCCTCGGCGAGACCCGTACGTACTCCTTCGAGGCCATGACCAAGGCGGTCCGGCTGATCAAGGGGGGCGCCCGGTTCATCGCCACCAACCCCGACGAGACCGGCCCGTCCACCGAGGGCCCGCTGCCCGCCACCGGCGCGGTGGCCGCGCTGATCACCAAGGCGACCGGCAAGCAGCCGTACTTCGCCGGCAAGCCGAACCCGCTGATGATGCGGACGGGGCTCAACGCCATCGGGGCGCACTCCGAGACCAGCGCGATGATCGGCGACCGGATGGACACGGACGTCCTGGCCGGCCTCGAGGCGGGCATGGTGACCTATCTCGTCCTCACCGGGCTGACCACCCGCGAGGAGATCGAGCAGTACCCCTTCCGGCCCTCCAGGATCGTGGACTCGATCGCGGACCTCGTCGAGCGGATCTGACGCCGTCCGGACCGAGGGCCACCGGCGCGCGCCAAACCATTCGAGACCCGTTTGGAGCAGTCGGGGGCGTTTGAGGATGCGTCCCGGGGCCCGGCGGGGGAGTCTCCAGGTATCTGGAGGTTCACGATGGGTTCATGTCGACTCGCTCTCTGTGCGCGACTCACTCTCTGTGCCGGTGCGGTGCTCGCGGCGGCGTTCACTCCCGCCGCTTACGCGGCCGACGGCGGCGTCTCCGTCTCTCCCGTGTCCCCGGCTCCCGGCAGCGACATCCAGCTGCGGGCGCTGGGCTGTACGGGGACGACCGGTACCGCGGTCTCTACGGCGTTCGTCGCGGACGCGCGGCTCACCGGCCAGGGCGGGGTGCTCGTCGGTGACACCCGCGTCCGTTCGTCGGCCACGGCCGGTACCTACGAGGTCAAGGTCAGCTGTGACGGCCGCCAGGACCGGGTGACCGGCACGGTCACGGTCGCCGCGCCGGGCGGTCCGACCTCCCTGAGGTCCGCCCTCGCCGTCCCGACCGGCCTGGCCTCGCCCGTCGCCCCCGTGCACGCGGGCGGCGGCGGCACCGCGCACTTCGCCTCCGTGGACGCCCGCTCGTCGAGCCCCGGCACCAAGCACGCGGTGATCGGCCTCGTCCTCGCGAGCGCCGCCGCGGTGGCGGTCGCGGTCCGCAGCGCGCGCCGGGGCCACGACACCCGAGACTGACATGTCCGACGACATGCCCGAACACGGGCGTTCCTCCGGCGCCGGCCGGCTGCTGACCGGTGTCGCCTGGGCGGTACTGCTGCTCGGGCTGTGGCTGTGGGGCCGTGAGCTGACCGACGTACGGCAGGGGATATCGGCGCCGACGACGGGGGACATCGCGGCGGTCGGACGACCGCCCGAGGTACTGCTGCCGCCCGCGCTGAAGCCGCTGACGAACGCCGCGCCACAGCGCATCGACATTCCCTCGATGGGGGTGCAGGCGCCGGTCGTGGGCCGCGGGCTCGACGGGCAGGGGGCGATCGACCCACCGCCCTTCGACCAACCGGGCGTGGTCGGCTGGTACGCCGCCGGAGTGCGGCCGGGGGCGGCCGGGACCGCGCTGTTCGTGGGGCACGTCGACACCCAGACCCGGCCCGCGGTCTTCTACAAACTCAGCACGGTACGGCCGGGGCAGACGGTCCGGGTGGTCCGCGACGACGGGACGGTCGCCGAGTTCACCGTGGACGACGTGCAGGTCTTCCCGCGCGAGCACTTCGACGCCCGACAGGCCTACGGGCCACGGGAGTCGGGGCGGGCCGAGCTGCGGCTCGTCACCTGCGGCGGCACCTTCGACCGGGTGAGCCGCACCTACACCGCGAACGTGGTCGTGTCGGCGTACCTCACGGGCCGCGGACGATGAATCGGGTGACCCGCAGACGATGCGTCCGGTGACCGCGGCCGGTGCCCGGTCACCGGTTCCACCTGGCCCGGTCGGCGGCCCGCTCCCCCAGGAGCCGCCGACCGGGCTGGTCCTCGACCGCGCGCGCACGGGCTGCGGGAGTAACCCGGCGGTCGGCGCGGGAGGTTCTGGGTCCGTTTGAGGCAACTCTAGAACGTATGAGCGTTCTGGCCTAGGACCCGTCCCCAGGGCTGTAACAGCTCACCGACAAGGGGTGGGCGATCTCGTGGGCGAGGCGCCACCTATGTCACGATTGACCCCAAGGACAGTGCACCCGAGGGGGAGTTGCATGTACGGCAGTAAGGGGGCCGGGGCTCGGGCGTCCGTCGCGGTGGTGGGGGCGTTGCTGGTGCTCGCGGGGTGTTCCTCCGGGGGCGGCGGCGACAAGAGCGACGGTTCCGGTTCCAAGGTCACACAACAGCCCAAGAACTCCGACCCGTTCTGGGTCAACCCGGCGGGCAACGCGGCCGAGCAGGTCGCCGCGTACGTCAAGGCGGGCAAGAAGGACGACGCCGGGCAGATCCGCAAGATAGCCGAACAGCCGACCGGCGAGTGGATCGGGCCGGAGAACCCCGAGCAGGAGGCGCGCGGTTTCACCGAGGCGGCGCAGCAGGCCGACCGGGCGGCCATCCTGGTCCTCTACAACATCCCGCACCGCGACTGCGGCCAGTTCTCGCAGGGCGGCGCGGCGGACGGCGACGCCTACAAGGCCTGGATCGACGGGGTCGCCCGCGGCATCCAGGACCGGCCCGCCACGGTGATCCTGGAGCCGGACGCCATTCTGCACCTGGTCAACCAGTGCACTCCGGCACAGTTCCAGGAGGAGCGGTACTTCCTCCTCGAGACCGCGGTCACCAAGCTCAAGGCCCTGAAGAACACGAAGGTGTACCTCGACGCGGGCAACGCGGGCTGGGGCCACCCCGACCAGATCTTCCAGCCGCTGAAGCGGGCGGGCATCGACCAGGCCGACGGCTTCTCCGTCAACGTCTCCAACTTCTACTCGACCCAGGACTCCATCGCGTACGGCAAGCAACTGTCCGCGAAGGTCGGCGGCAAGCACTTCGTCATCGACACCAGTCGCAACGGAAACGGTCCCTACACGGCCGGCGACGCGGACGAGAACTGGTGCAACCCGCCGGGGCGCGCGTTGGGCGAGACCCCGACGACGAAGACCGCCGATCCGCTCGTCGACGCGTATCTCTGGGTCAAGCGGCCGGGGGAGTCGGACGGGGAGTGCAAGGGGGGGCCCAAGGCCGGTGAATGGTGGGCCGATTATGCGTTGAAGCTCGCAAAGGCCAGCGGCTGAGCCGACCGCATTTGGTTTCAAACGATACCGTATCGAATGAATGGACGGCTGTACTGTGGCCTCATGACCGCCGACGTTCCTCACGGAACCACCGCCTCGCGTGTGACCGACCGCCCCGGGGACGCCTCGCCTTTCGCTCTCGGCCTGCTGCTGCGCCGGGCGCACTGGCGCGCGGCCGCGGTGATGGAGGAGGCGCTTCGGCCGCTCGGCATCGAGTTGCGGCATTTTGCCGTGCTGATCGTGTTGATCGATCGCGGGCCCACGGTGCAGCGGGACTTGGCGGCGGCGACGGGGTCGGACAAGGCGGGAATCATGCGGGTCGTGGACGACCTGGAGCGTAAGGGGCTGGCCGTGCGCAAGTCCGTTCCGGGGGACCGGCGGGTGCGGGCGGTGGAGATCACGCCTCAGGGCGTCGAGCTCTTCGACGCAGCACATGTGGCGGCGGAGCCGCTGGCCGAGCGTCTGGTTGCCGAACTGGGGCCCGGCGAGCCCGAGCAGCTGACGGATCTGCTGACCCGGTTCGCCCATCCCGCGGGCGGCGAGGCGTAAGCGCGCCGCATGACGGTTGCCTGCCCCACCCGCGCAGTCCCGGAGTCGCGAAATCACGGGACGCATTCACGCTGGGGCCGTGTGACGTCCCGGGGCGAGGCGTCACACGGCGTCCAGGGCCCGGGGGTTACGCGGCGAGGCGCTCCGCGAGTTCCTTGCCCTTGGTGGTCGCGTCCTCGAAGGCGCGCTCGCGTGAGGCCTCGTAGAGGGGGACCAGTTCGGACATGGCCGGGTTGCGGGGGGCGCTGGTGAGTTCCGGGACGATGAAGTCGAGGTCCAGGCCGAGCATGCCCTTGAGGACGGCCTCCAGGTAGTTCTGGACGTACTCGTAGCCCTCGCGCGGAGTGCCCGGCGCGTAGGAGCCGCCGCGGCTGGCGACGACGGTGACCGGGGTGCCCTGGGCGGAGGGGGTCTCGCCCGCGGTGCGGCCGAGCAGGATCACGTTGTCCAGCCATGCCTTGAGGGTCGACGGGATCGAGTAGTTGTACATGGGGGCGCCGATCAGGACGGCGTTCGCCTGCTCCAGCTCCTCGATGAGATTCACGCGCGCGGCGAACGCGGCGGACTGCTCCGGGGTGTGTTCGGACGGGGCGGCGAAACCGGCGGTGTGGGCGGCGGCGGTGATGTGCGGGACGGGGTCGGCGGCGATGTCGCGGTAGATCACCGTGCCCTCCGGGTGCTGTTCTTCCCAGGCCTTGCGGAAGGCGTCCGCGACCGAACGGGACGAGGACGCCTCGCCGGGGAACACGGACGAGTCGATGTGCAGCAGCGTGGCCATGGCTTTCTCCAAAGAGCAGTGCCCGAGGCGGGGAACCAGGGGCTGAAGATCCGTACTCAGCGATAGTCAAACACGAGATAGTATTGAATGATACTGTCGTGACTGTAACGGAAATGAGCATCGAGCAGATCGGAGGTGGGTGATCTTGGACGTCTATGAGGCGGTCGCGAGCCGCCGGGCAGTGCGCGGATTCACCGACCGGCATGTCCCGAGGGAGACGCTGGAGCGCGTGCTGTCCGCCGCGGCCTGGTCACCGTCCGCATCGAACCTCCAGCCGTGGCGCGCCTACGTGCTGACCGACCGGCCGCTGGCCGAGCTCAAGAAGCGCGCCGGCGAGCGCCTGGCCGCGGGCGACCCCTGGGACGAGCCGGAGTACGAGCAGTACCCGCCCGCGCTGAAGTCCCCGTACCGCGAACGCCGGTCCGCCTTCGGTGAGCAGCGCTACGGCGCACTCGGTATTCCGCGCGAGGACCTGGAGGCGCGCCAGAGGGCCGCTTCCGCGAACTGGGACTGCTTCGGTGCGCCCGCCGCCCTGTTCTGCTACATCGACCGCGACCTGGGCCCGGCCCAATGGTCCGACGTCGGCATGTATCTGCAGACCGTCATGCTGCTGCTCCGCGCCGAAGGGCTGCACAGTTGCACGCAGATGGCATGGGCGAAGTATCACAGGACCGTCGCGGAGGTCCTGTCACCCCCGGACGAGCTCATCCTCTTCTGCGGCATGTCGATCGGGTTCGAGGACGTCACGGTGGGATACGCCCGTACGGGCCGGGTGCCACTCGAAGAGACGGTCACGTTCGTCGACGGTTGCTGACACCGTCCGCCTTCAGTCGGTCGAAGCGCCGTTCCTTGCCGTACACACAGTGGTTCATATGTCATATTGCGGACACAATTCCAACGAAAGGCGTGTCATGAAGATCGCGGTCATCGGCGGTACCGGACTGATCGGGTCGCAGGTCGTCAAGAATCTGAACGCCGCCGGACACGAGGCGGTACCGCACTCGCAGTCGACCGGAATCGACGTCATCAGCGGCCAGGGACTGGACGAGGCGGTGGCGGGAGCCGACGTCGTCGTCAACCTGACGAACTCCCCGACCTTCGACGAAGCCTCCCCGGCCTTCTTCCAGACCTCGATGGACAACCTTCTGGCCGCGGCCCGGAAGGGCGGCGTCGGCCACTTCGTCATCCTCTCGATCGTCGGCACGGACCAGGTGCCGGAGCTCGACTACTACCGTGCCAAGGCGCTCCAGGAGAACATCCTTGCGGCCGGGCCGATCCCCTACTCGATCGTCCGGGCGACGCAGTTCATGGACTTCATGGACGCCGTCCTGTCCTGGACCGCCGACAGCGACACCGTCCGGTTGCCCGCCACGCCGATCCAGCCGATCGCCTCCAAGGACGTGGCCGACGCGGTCGCGGAGGTCGCCGCGGGCGCCCCGCTCAATGGCGTTCGCAACATTGCCGGCCCCGAGATCTTCGCCCTGGACGAGCTGGGCCGGATCACCCTGTCCCGCAAGGGCGACAACCGTACCGTCGTCACCGACCCCACCGCCGGCATGTTCGCCGTCGTCAAGGGCGACGTCCTCACCGACAAGGACGCTCACCTCGCGCCCACTCGATACGCCGACTGGCTCTCCTGACTCGCTCGCGCCCTCTCGGGCGCGCGGACCGCAGAGAGCCCGGGATCGGAAACGTTCCCCTTCGCGGCCAAGAACGAGCATTCAAGCGGGGGCGCCCTTCTCGCGAAGGGCGCCCCCGGTCACGTACAACTCTCAGAGATCACGGCACCTTGACCCACTGCGCCTTGCTCGGGGTCCCCTGGTCGTCCGTCACGAACAGCATGTACCAACCGGACTCCACGAGATTCCGGTTCTTCGGCACGGTCACCGTGACCCCGTTCTTGGTCTTCTTGAAGTCCAGCGCGATGGAACGCTGGTCGACGTCGGTGACGTGCGTGGACGCGCTCGGCCGGATCAGCCGGGCCGTCCTGATGGTCGACGCGTGCTGCGAGGTGAACGTCGCCGAGCCGCCGCGCGCGATCGTCTTCGGACCGCCCGTCAGATCGGGCCGCGAGTCCCGGTAGAGGTACGGCGGCGTGTAGATCTCGATGCGCTGCTCGAACGTGGCCGGTTTGGTGTTGGCCTTGTCCGCGTAGAGCGAGTTGGAGCCGAAGAACATCACCCGGCCGTCGGGCAGCAGGATCGAGCCCGAGTGGTAGTTGCGGCCCACCAGCGGATCGGCGACCCGGTCGAAGGTGTTCGACTTGGTGTTGTAGATCCGCGCCTGGAGGATGTTGGAGGCGCTGCGCCCCCGGTAGTCCTCGGAGCCACCGGAGACGAGGACGGTGTCGTCCGGCAGGATCGAGGACTGCGGGTAGCGGGTGCCCTTCTCCAGCTCGGGCCCGTCCACGAACCTCGGGCTCTTGTCCTTGAGGTCGATCAGCCGGGTCTTCTTGCTGGACAGCTTGGACTCGCCGACCCCCCCGCCGCCGATCACCATGTACTTCTCGTCCTGCGCGGGCGGCAGCAGCACCGTGCCGGACGTCTCCATCATGTTGGGGTCGCTCAGGCCCGGCAGCTTGGTGAACTTGTTGGTGGCCACGTCCCAGATGCCGGGGTCGCGGCCCACGTTGTCCGGTCCGTAGCCCGCGTTCGAGCCCGAGTAGAACATCTCGCCGTTCTGCATCAGGGAGATCGCGGGGTAGGTCGGGAACTGGCGGATTCCCTTGGTGTACGTCCACTTCTTGGTCTTCGGGTCGAACACCTCGTTCTTGCCCGGGACCAGCTGGCCGATCTCGTCCAGACCGGAGAGGCTGAGGATCTTGCCGTCGCTCATGGTGGTGAGCGTCGGGTACCAGCGGGCCTCGTTCATCGGGTCGACCTTGATGTACTTCTCGGCGACCGGATCGAACTCGTACGCGTCCCGGATGCCCTGGAAGTCCTTCTTGTCCAGGGCGAGCTTCTGTGCGATGCCGTAGGTGTTGCGGGCGTCGGCGCCGGTCAGACCCTGGATGCGGTAGTTGTCCTGGGTGCCCGTCTCGTACTTCTGGCCGCTGCGCTGTGCCTCGACGTAGATACGGCCGAGGCCCGGGTCGTTGCGCAGGAACTTGCCGGTCGCCTTGTCGAAGACCTTCGTCGCGCGCGGGACGAGCACCGGGTCCTTGGAGACGAACGTCTTGCCGTTCTCCTTGCCGGTGAACTTGGTGCCCGCGGGCAGCGTGATCGGCTTGTCCGGGTTCTCGTTGTGGACGACCATCAGGCCGCCCGCCTTGGTGACGTCACCCTTCAGGGTCTCGTACCGCTTGGTGCCGCCCGCGATCAGCAGATTGCCGTTGGCGAGCTGGGTGTGGCCCGTGCAGAACAGGTCGGCCGGCGTCGGGATCTTCTTGATGGTGCCCTTGACCGGGTCCCAGATCCGCGTGTCGAACTTCTTCGCGTCGAAGTTGTCCTGGTTGTTGCCCGAGCCCGCGATCAACAGGATCTTGCCGGTGTGCAGCAGGGCCGCGTGGATGGTGTTCTGTCTGTACTCCTTGGGGAACTGGATGATGTCCCAGTGCCCGTTCTTGGCCTTGTACTCGGGCTTGTTGATCGTGTAGTCGTGGTATTTCTCCGTGCTGAAGCGGTACACCCACGGCCCGTTCATCCCGGCCAGCGCGAGCACCACCGCCCCGCCTATCGCAAGACGACGAGCACGGCGGCGACGGGCACCGTCTTTCATTTCTTACGTCCCCCAAGGGAAATCTGCATGGTCTGGTCATTGCCTCCGCCGCTCCCGCCGCCCTGTGCCGCCGCCCAGCTGGGCTTGTGCTGCGGGGCGTGCGGCGCGTGCGGCGCGTGCGGCGCGTGTTGCTCCTGCTGGGGTGCCGAGGCCTGAGCGGGCAGCGGCACCGTCTCCTCGGGTGAGGCGGGCGGCACCGACGGCTTCTTCTTCGCCTGGCGCAGCGACCACTGCCAGGCGAGGATCGGCGAGGCGGTGATCAGCAGGGCGAAGGAGGCCCAGGTGATCATCGCGGGGTGGGAGTGCCCGAGCAGGAGTCCGGCGACGATCGAGCCGGCGAAGACCAGGATGAAGAACAGGTGGATCCGGAAGGTCCCGAACAGTGTGTCGGGGCTGGCCGAATCCCCCTTGGGGGTCACCACGAACTTGCTCTTGCGGCGCAGCACCGCGTCCATCAGCGAGCGGGCGTAGATCGGCGCGGAGAGCGCCGACATGATCATGCCCGCCACGCCGCCCGAGCCCTCGGGCTCGTGCGGGGAGACGTTGTGCCGGCGGTTCCACACGTACAGGCCGATCTGCAGCGCGGAGGCGTTGCCGTACAGCATCAGCCAGACCGTCGGGTCGATGTTCACACCGGATGCGCCCAGGCCCAGAAAGAGTGCGCAGCTGAGGGCCGCGAGGATCCAGTTGAGGGCGGACATCGGGTAGAAGATGATCATCATGGTGTAGTTGAAGAGCTTGCTCGGCGGAAGCGAGAAGAAGCCCTTCCAGTACTGCTTGAGGATCGTCTCGTACGTGCCCCGGGACCAGCGCAGCTGCTGGGTGAAGAAGTCCGTCCAGGCGTTCGGGCCCTCGCCGACCGCGAGGACGTCCGGGGTGTAGACCGAGCGCCACTTCCTGCCCGTCGCCGGGTTCTTCGCGCGGTGCATCTCGAAGCCGGTCGCCATGTCCTCGGTGATCGAGTCGTACAGACCGCCGATCTGCTTGAGCGCCTTGATGCGTACGGCGTTGGAGGTGCCCACGAACATCGGCGCGCCGTAGCGGTTGCCGGCCCGCTGGATCAGCGCGTGGAAGAGGAACTGCTGGGACTCGGCGGCCTTGGTGATGGGGTTGTCGTAGTTGCCGTAGACCTGCGGGCCGATGACGAAGCCGACGTCCGGGTCGCGGAAGAAGCCGAGCATCCGCTCCAGGTAGTTGGGCAGCGGCACGTGGTCGGTGTCGACCGAGGCGAAGAAGTCGTACTCGTCGCCGTGCGCCTCCAGCCAGGCGTTGTAGTTGCCGTGCTTGGTCTTGGCGCGGTGCGGGCCCTTGGCCTGGTTCCACTTCGCGACGCCCTTGCGGGAGAAGTGGTGCACGCCCAGGCGCTCGCAGACCTCCTTCACCTCCGGGTCGTCACCCTCGTCGAGGAGCCAGATGTGCAGAAGGCCCCGGTGGCGCAGCTTGACGGCCGCCTCCAGGGTCTTGGTCACCATGGCGAGGGGTTCCTTGCCGGGTACGAAGGAGGTGAGGAAGGCGACTCTGGTGCCGGTCTCAGGGACCACCGGGATCGGGTCGCGGGCGACCAGGGTGGCGTGCGCGTTCGACAGCACGTTCATGCAGCGGAAGAACTCGATCAGACCGATCGAGACCAGCATCACGATGTCGAGCACCGGCAGGAAGTCGTAGGCCGGGTAGTCGCGTTCGGTCCAGTGCTCCGGCTGGAGCAGCCAGCCCAGCAGGATCAGCGACAGCAGCGGCGCGGCGCCCAGCATCAGAGCGGCTCGTATGCGGTGCGGCTCCTGGGACAGCAGCGAGCGGTACTGCACCTTGTACGGCTTGTTCGGATCGGGCTGTGTGAGGGGACCCGCGAGTCGGCTGTAGTGCTCGTAGTCGTATCTCGGCAGGGTCTTCTTGATCCTGCGGAAGTTGCTGCCGGTCCGGTGCGATGGCATCCGGAGCTGGGTCGTCTCAGACGGGTCGAAGTTCTGCCGGGCGCCCGTCGGCGTCGACGTCATGAGTCATTCCCCCCGCACGCACGTCCAGGTGCGTGTTCGTCGGTTCTTGTCGCCCGTTCGAGTCCCCCTTGACCGTCACGGACGCATGCTGGCAGGTCGGCATCACCACATCCTCCACACAACGGAGACATGGAAATGCGACCTTCCGGTTGCATGATGCCCCCCTCGGCATCGGTTCATGAACGGGGCCCCCAACCCCCCATGGTCGCAACCGGCCATACCCCCAACTGTCAGGTATCGACAGTCCCTTGAAGCCCAGGGTTCTACGGTGTTCATCATGATCGCAAGATGCGAAACGCGGTGTTAACCGGTCATACGCGCTAATTGGGACGCGTGTACGAAGATGGGGTCACCGCCCCATACGCCGGGCGCATATGACCGACCCGTATGCGCTCCTGTGCACCTCTTTGTACTGGTTGTCCCCGTGGCGGACTCGCCCCGCCCGTAAAGCCGAAGGGCCCCTCACGCTGGTGAGGAGCCCTTCGGTGTCGGTGCGCCGCCAGGGACTCGAACCCCGGACCCGCTGATTAAGAGTCAGCTGCTCTAACCAACTGAGCTAGCGGCGCCTGCTGACCCGAGAACTCTACCTGACCGGGGAGGGTGCTCCGGACCACGGGGGTGCCGTGAAGTGAGCGGTGAGGCGTCCCGGACCGGCCGAAAGTGGTCCCTGTACATCATTCGGACCGTCAACATGCGACAAGAGACGACAGTTGCGAAACTGGCGAGTGTGCAGAAGTGCGGAGATATGGACCTGTGGTGTGAGGGGAATCTCATGGAGACTCCGGTGTTCGAGGAATTCGATCCCGCGAGCGATTGCGATTGCCCCGGATGCGAGCACTGGCGGCGCGTCATTCCCCCTTCCGCACTGCCCGGGCCCGTGGGACACCCGGCGGCGCGGGGCGCGCTGCTGCTGGCCGCGGCGGCGGGCACCGTCCTCGCCGCGGGCCAGTCGGTGCCGGCCGTGGCCGCGGCGCACGGACCCGCCCGGCCGGGCGACCCCCGAGGTGACGAGCCCACCCCGCAGGGTGACAAGGCCCCGCTGCACGGCGTGGACGGGGGCCCGGCGGGGCCCGCGAGGCCCGGGGTCGGGGGCGAGCTCCCCGCGACCACCCGGGCGGCGATCATCAACCGGGCCAAGAAGTGGGTCGCCTCGCGGGTGCCGTACAGCATGTCCGAGTACTGGGCCGACGGATACCGGCAGGACTGTTCGGGCTTTGTCTCGATGGCCTGGAACCTGCCGGGAAACGAGGGGACGGGCAGTCTCAACACGTTCGGCGTACGCATTTCGCGCGACCAGTTGCAGCCCGGCGACATACTCCTCTTCCACAATCCGGCGGATCCCGAGAAAGGCTCGCACGTCGTTCTTTTCGGCGGCTGGTCGGACTACACCCACACGTATTACCTCGCCTATGAACAGACGCGCCCGCACACCCGCGGGCAGTCCACTCCGTACGCCTACTGGACCAACTCGGACCGCTATGTGCCCTACCGCTACAAGGGGCTGGCCGAGGGGAAGAGCGGCGCGGCCGCCTCGGCGCCGGGGGTCACGAGCAGCCGCTACCCGGGCCGGTCCTTCTTCGGCCCCGGCGCGGACAACCCTCACGTCACCCGGCTGGGCCGGCTCCTCGTGGAACGCGGCGCGGACCGCTTCTACTCGGCCGGATCCGGATCGAGCTGGTCGGACGCGGACCGGCGGGCCACCCAGGCGTTCCAGTGGGCGCAGGGCTGGCGCGGCACGGACGCGGACGGGCTGCCGGGGCCGCAGACCTGGTCCTACCTGGTGGGGAGGAAGGGCAGGGACATTTCGGCGACGGGGAGGCCCGCGCCGGGGGCCCCGTCGGTGGGCGGACCGGGGACGAAGGGGTTCTCGGCCCCGTCCGTGCCCGCCGCCCCCGCCGCCGCCCCCTCCGTCCCGACCAATCCGTCCGTGTCGTCTATTCCGTCCGCGGCGTCCGTGCCGTCCGTGCCCGGCTATCCGGGGCGCGGGCTGTTCCGGCCGGGCGCCGACAACGAGTTCGTCACCCGGCTCGGGGAGCAACTCGTCAAGAAGGGGTTCGGCAAGTACTACACGTCGGGTCCGGGGCCGCGCTGGGGCGAGGCGGACCGGCGGGGCGTCGAGGCGTTCCAGCGGGCGCAGGGCTGGCGCGGCGGCGCGGCGGACGGCTGTCCGGGGCCGGAGACCTGGCGCCGGCTCTTCTTGTGACAGGGCCGGGATCACTCTTCCACGCGCGGAGGCATGGAGGCAGCTATGAGTACGACGACTTCACCCACCCCGGAGTCCGGGGGAACGCCGGAGGGCGGCGCTTCCCGGTCCGCCCGGCTCATCCACAACGAGGCGACCACCGAGATCCCCGTCCATCTGCTCTTCCGGGACGACCCCGAACCGGTGTCCGTGCCGCTCTCGCCCGCCGTGGTGGGGCGGCGGCGCGGCACGGGCGAACAGCCCCGGATCCGGCGTCCCATGCTGGGCCGGGCCCCGCGCCCGGTGCCGGAGGTCGACCCCGAACTGGTGGAGCGCCCCGCACGGGTGCTGCCCGGAGTGGCGGGTGTGCTGGCCGGGGCCTGCGGGGTGGCCGGATGTGTACTCACCACCTGGTGGTCGGGTGTGCTTCCGCACAGTGCGGGGAGGGTGATCGGGCTGCCCTGGTACGCGGGCGCCGGTCTCGGCCCCGCGCAGTGGGCCGCGTACGCCGGGGCCGGCGCGCTCGGACTGTTCGGGTTCGGCGGGCTCTCCCGCGGCCGGACCGGGCGGGCCTGGGTGCTCGGCCTCTTCGGCCGCTACCGGGGCACGGTCCGGCGCACCGGGCTGTTGTGGATCAACCCGATGGTGCTGCGGCGCCGGGTCGACGTACGGCTGCGGCACTGGCGCAGTGAGCCGATGTCGGTGGTCGACGCGAACGGGGTCGCGCTGCGGGTGGTGGTGCTCGTGGTGTGGCGGGTCAAGGACACCGCGCGGGCCGTGCTCGGCGTCGAGGACCACGAGACGTATCTGCGCGAGTGCGTGGAGGCGGCGATGTCGAGGATGCTCTCGCAGCTGCCGGCCGAGGCGCCGCCCGCCGTCATCAAGGACGTGGCGACTCTGCGCAACACGGACGCGGTCGGCGAGGTGCTCACCGGGATGATCGCCGCGGACACCGCGCCGGTCGGCCTGGAGGTGTTCTCGGCGCAGCCGACCCGGATCGAGTACGCCCCCGAGGTCGCGGCCGTGATGCAGCGCCGCCGGATCGCGACCCTGGACGCCCAGCACCGCGACACCGTGCTCACCTCCGTCGTCGACTCCGTCGAGGACACGGTGACCCGGTTGACCATGCGCGGGCTGGTCGAACTCGACGACTACGAGCGCAAGGCACTGGTGAAGGACCTGACGGTGGCGTTCTACACGGGGCGCAGGGAGGCCTCGCCGTGAAGGGGTCCGACAGCGGGGCCGTGACGGGGACCGACAGCTTGGTGATTGGTCTGGACATGTTCAAGTCGCGGCAATAATCTGGGACTTGGTCTAGACCTGAAAATCGCGCGCACGGCTCACGAGAACCTCCCCCACGTCCTCCAGGAGCGGCAGCATGCGCATACGGACGACCGGGACCCATGCGACAAGGGTCCGTACCACCAGGAAAGCCAAGGTGTACGCCGCTGTCGTGGGCCTCGCCACGGCGGGCACGTTCGTGCTCTCCACCGGCGGAGCCGACGCCCACGGCTACACCGACCAGCCCCTCAGCCGGCAGAAGTTGTGCGCCGCCAACGGGGGCAGCGTTGCCAACTGCGGCGACATCCAGTGGGAGCCCCAGAGCGTCGAGGGCCCGAAGGGCTTCCCGGCGGCGGGTCCCGCGGACGGTCAGATCTGTTCCGCGAACCACACCAACTTCGGCCAGCTCGACCAGCCCAAGACCCCCTCGGGTGCGGCCTGGCCGACGACCAAGGTCACCGGCGGGCAGAGCTACACCTTCCGCTGGCAGTTCACGGCCGTGCACGCCACGACCGACTTCAAGTACTTCGTCACCAAGTCCGGCTGGAACCAGAACCACGCACTGACCAGGGCGGACCTGAACACCACCCCGTTCCTGACCGTCCCGTACAACGGGCAGCGCCCGCCGTCCACGTTCAGTCACACCGGCACGCTGCCCTCCGGACTGAGCGGTCACCATGTCATCCTCGGCGTGTGGACGATCGCCGACACCGCGAACGCGTTCTACTCGTGCGCGGACGTCACGTTCTGAGCGCGTCCCGACCGGAAATGTTCTGAGCCTCTCTTGAGGAGCTCGCGCACCCCCCACGGGTAGGTTCCACGCACGTCGACATGACCATGACGGCGTGCGTGGAGCTGTACCGGACAACGGGGGAATGTCGTGGACGTGTTCTTCTATGCCGTGCCAGGACTGATCATGGCCGTTGCCATATCCATGGCGGTCGCGGTGATCCGCCGCTCACTGGACATGAACCGGGCTTGGAGCAGCGGGCTGACCGCCGAGGCGCGCTGTTTGCGGTCCTTCACGACGACCAGCGGTGGCGGGGGCGACACCTCTGTGAGTACGACCCTGCACCACGTGTACGAGTTCATGGCGCGCGACGGCCGCACGGTCCGCTTCGAGGAGAAGAATGGCCCGGCGACGATCATCGAGGGCGACATCGTCACCGTCCACTACGTCGCCGAGCGCCCGGAGAAGGCCACGGCTCGCACGCCGAGCCGGGGCAAGCTGGCTGCGGGAACCGTGGGCATCTTGATCTTTTGTACGGTGATCATCCTCTTCTGCATCGGCTTCATGGTGGGTGTCCACGGGTTCTTCTCGATGGACGACTCGTCCGGCGGAGACGGCTTCGAAGGCACGGACCTCCCCTTCTGACGATCCGTCAATTATCGTGCGCCCCCATGGGGTCCATGAGGCGTACCGTCGCGGAACTCGTACAGGAACGGTGGGGCGACCACCGGCCGGGACTGTGGTTCGAGGGGCGGGTGCTGAGCCATCACGGGGTGGCGGCGGGCGCGGCGGCGCGGGCGGCGCTCCTCGCCGACCTGCTGCCGCCCGGCGCCGCACCGCACGTCGGGGTGCTGCTCGACAACACCCCCGAATATCCAATGTGGTTGAGCGCGGCGGCCCTCTCCGGTGCCGCCGTCGCCGGGATCAACCCGACCCGGCGCGGCCCCGAACTGGCCCGCGACATCCTGCACACCGAGTGCCGTGTCCTGGTCACCGAGCGGACCCACCTGCCGCTCCTCGACGGCCTCGAACTGCCCGGCGTACGCGTCCTGGTCAGCGACACCGAGGCGTACGGGGAACTCCTCGCGCCGTACGAGGGCGCGAAGCCGGACGCGGCGCCCTCCGTGTCGCCGGACGCCCGCCTCCTCCTCTACTTCACCTCCGGCTCGACCGGCGCCCCCAAGGCCGCGATCTGCACCCAGGGACGGCTGGCCGCCGCCGGGCGCTCGCTCGTCGAGCAGTTCGGGGTGCGCCCGGACGACACGCACTACATCTGCATGCCGATGTTCCACGGCAACGCGGTGATCGCCGACTGGGCGCCCGCGCTGGCGGCGGGCGCGGGGATCGCGCTGAGGCGGCGCTTCTCGGCGTCGGGGTTCCTCGCGGACGTACGGGCCTGCGGGGCGACGTACTTCACCTATGTGGGCCGCGCGGTGCAGTACCTGCTGGCCACGCCCGCCCGCGGCGACGACCGTGACAACCCGCTGCGGATGGGGTTCGGGACGGAGGCCGGGGCCGTGGACGCGGCCGCCTTCGAGAAGCGCTTCGGGGTACGGCTGGTGGAGGGGTACGGCTCGTCCGAGGGCGGCGCCGCCATCCAGTGGACGCCCGGCGCCCCGGCCGGCGCGATCGGGCGGGCGGCGCCCCGCGACGACCTCGCGGTGGTCGCCCCGGAGACAGGGGCCGAGTGCCCGCCCGCCGTCTTCGCCGAGGACGGGAGGCTTCTCAACGGGGATGTGGCGATAGGGGAGTTGGTGAACCGCGGACCCAACCCCTTCGAGGGCTACTGGCGCAACCCCGCCGCGGACGCCGACCGCCGCCGCGAGGGCTGGTACTGGACCGGGGACCTCTTCTACCGCGACAGCGATGGCTTCCTCTACTTCGCCGGGCGGGCCGACGACCGACTGCGCGTCGACAGCGAGAACCTCGCCGCCGCGATGATCGAGAACATCCTCGCCCGCCACGAGGACGCCGCCGCCGTGGCGGTGTACGCGATCCCCGACCCGGTGGCCGGGGACCAGGTGATGGCGGCGATCGCGCCGCGCGAGGGGGCCGGCTTCGACCCGTCGGCCTTCGCGGCCTTCCTCCTCGCCCAGCCCGACCTGGGGACCAAGATGGCACCCCGCTTCGTCCGGATCGTGACGCGGATGCCCGTCACCGCCACCAACAAGATCCACCGGGTGGGGCTGCGCCGCGAGGGCTTCCGCTGTGCCGACCCGGTGTGGTGGCGCCCGCCGGGGGAGTCCGCGTACCGCAGACTGCGCGAGCCGGACATCGAGGGGTTGCTGGCCGAGTACCGGGCCCGCGGACGCGAGAAGTTGCTGCCGACCGGGTAGATTCCGGGCGCGCTTCCCGCGCGGGGGTGCCCGCCGGCCGGAACTTTCCGCGACCCGGCGGACGTCCCGTCTCAGGGAGTCCCGGGACAGAGGAATCCCCTCCGCCCCACAGGGGGAGGATGCCTCCGGACACCTGTGCCGTCCGCGCCGAGGAAAGAGGGAACATGCGTCACCTGATCCGGGTCGTGAACATCGCCGGTGCCGCGCCGCCATCCGGCGCGTGGGGGCGGGCGGCGGTCCGGGGACGGCTCGTGGCGCGGCACCGGTGACGGCCGAGGGGCGCTACCGCGTCCTGGTCGCCGGCTACTCCGTCTCCTCGTACGGCACCTTCCTCAACATGGTGGCGCTCAACCTGTTCGTCTACGCCACCACCCACAGCGCCCTCGCCATCGGACTGTTCATGGCGGTGCGGCTGGGCGCGGGGTTCCTGGCGGGGACGGTCGCGGGGCGCGTGCAGGCCCGGTTCGGGGCCAAGCCGGTCATGCTGTGGGCCAATATCACCCAAGCCGTTGTCATGTTCCTGCTGGTAGTGACGCCGGACGGGGGACTGCGGACCGGCGTGCTGTTCACGGTGTCCGCGGCCGTCGGGGCGTGCAGCACCGTGTTCATGGTCGCGCTGCGCAGCTCCATCCCCGACCTGGTCGGCGCGGACCGGCGCGCCTGGGCCAACTCACTGATGGTGGGCGGGCGTTCGCTGGCGATGGTCGCCGGGTTCGCCTCGTCCGGTGTGGTGGTGCCCTGGCTCGGCTTCACCGCCGCGTTCCTGGTGGACGCGGCGAGCTTCGTGGTGTGCGCGGCGGCGGTCGCGTGGCTGCCGGGCATCGAACGCGCCCCCGAGCCCCCGCGGGCGTCCGACGAACCCCGCGAGAAGCGCGGCATGTGGGCCGCGACGACGGCGCTGGCCACCGTGCCCGCGCTCGGCCTCATGATGTGCCTGCGCACCGTCGACGCCCTCGGCTCCTCCTCGCACAACGCGGCCCTGCCCGTCTACTCCAGCACGCTCCACCCGGACGACCCGGCCGCGTTCGTCAGCCGCTTCTGGCTGTTCTGGGCGCTGGGCAACGTCCTGGCGCAACAGGTCATCCAACGCTGGGCCAAACGCTCCGGACGGGCCGTCGGCGCGCTCGGTTTCGGCCTCGGCACCATCGTCATGTCCTCCGCGTTCATCCTCGGCTTCGCCGGGTTCCCGATGGCGGCGACCGTGCTGATCGCCCTCGTCGCGGGCGCCGCGGACGGGCTCACCGAGGTGTCGTACACCTCGCATCTGCAGACCCTGCCGGAGACCCTGCGCGGCCACGCCTTCGGGCTCACGGCGACGGTCGAGAACCTCGGCTTCGGGATCGGCATGATCGGGGTGTCGGCGGCCCTCGAATCGTTCTCCGCGTTCACCGTCGTGGCCTGGTCGCACGGCCTCGCCATCGTGGTCGCGGGGATCTACCTGCTCCGGTTGTACGCGGTCCACGGCGCCGGCAAGGAGGGGACGAGCGGTGCGTACGGCAGTCGTCGGGATGGCGTTGAGATTTCCGGGAGCTGACACCCCCGACGGGTACTGGCGGGACATCCGGGCGGGCGTGACGCACGTACGGCGGTTCACCGACGCCGAGCTGGCGGCGGCCGGGTTCGCCCCCGAGGAGTACGGCGCGCCCGACTTCGTGGCCGCGAGCGCCCCGCTGCCCGGCATCGACGGCTTCGACGCGGCCTTCTTCGGGATGAGCGCCCGCGAGGCCACGGTCACCGATCCGCAGCAGCGGCTGTTCCTGGAGTGCGCGCACCACGCCCTGGAGGACGCGGGGTACGCACAGCCGCGCGCCGGGGTGCGGATCGGGGTGTGCGGGAGCACCGGCTACCGGCTGTACTCGCTGCACGGCTATCTCGCCAACAACCTGCGGGAGGAGGCGGATTCGGGGGAGTGGCAGCGGCAGAAGCAGGCGCAGGTCGGCAACTACCCCGATTTCGCGGCCCCTCGGGCGGCCCACCGGCTCGGACTGACGGGCCCGGCCCTGAACGTGGCCACCGCCTGCTCGTCGTCCCTGGTGTCCGTCCATCTCGCTTGCCAGGCCCTGCACTTCGGCGACGCGGACCTCATGGTCGTCGCCTCGGCCGCCCTGCACGTGCCCCAGGTCACCGGGCACCGGCACGTACGCGGCTCGACGATCTCGCGCTCCGGGGCCGTGCGCGCCTTCGACGCCGACGCGGACGGCACCGTCGGAGGCAACGGCATCGCCGCCGTCGTCCTCAAACCGCTGGAGAGGGCGCTCGCCGACGGCGACACCGTGTACGCGGTGATCGCCGGGTCCGCCGTCACCAACGACGGCGCCGACCGGACCGGGTTCGCCGCGCCGGGCTCCAGCGGCCAGCGCGACGCCGTGCTCGGCGCGCTGCGCGCGGCCGGGGTGCCCGCCGACTCCGTCGGCTACCTGGAGGCGCACGGCACCGGCACGCTCAAGGGCGATCCGATCGAGTTCACCGCCCTCACCGAGGCGTTCCGGCTGCACACCGACCGCACCGGCTTCTGCGCGCTGGGCTCCACGAAGTCGGCGATCGGCCACCTGGACAGCGCGGCCGGTCTTGCGGGGCTGATCAAGGCGGCGCTGGTGCTGCGGCACGGGGAGATACCGCCGCTGGTGAACCACACCCGCCCCAACCCGGCCCTGGACGTGACCGGGAGCCCCTTCGTCCTGCCCACCCGCGCGCTGCCCTGGCCCGCCGAGGAGGGCCGCCCGCGCCGGGCCGGGGTGCACTCCATCGGGATGGGCGGGACGAACGCCCACGTGATCCTGGAGGAGGCGCCGGCCCCGGCCCCCCGCCCGCCGGACCGTGGGCAGGCCCCCGCACTGCTGCCGCTGTCCGGCCACACCCCAGAGGCGCTCCTCGCCTCCGCACGGGCCTTCCGCGACCACCTCACCGAACATCCCGAGACCGACCCCGCCGACCTGCTCCTCACCACCGCGCTCGGGCGACGGCACCTGGAACACCGACTGGTGGTCACCGCGGAGGCCGGTGACACGGCGGCGGCGCTGGACGCCTTCGTACGGGGCGAGGCGGGGGCGTACGCGCACGGTGTCGCCGGGGCGGAGGCGGGCGGTGGACCGGTGTTCCTCTTCACCGGCCAGGGCAGCGGGTACGACGGGATGGGCGCGGCGCTCGCCGAGCGGTTCCCGGTGGTGGACCGCACGTTGGAGGAGTGCGCGGGGATCCACCGGGACGAGACGGGCGAGGAAGGATTCCTCGACCGGTTGCTGGGCGACACCCACGGTGGTCCCCCGCAGGGAGCGCGGGTCTGGGACACCGCCTTCGCTCAGCCCGCGCTCTTCGCCCTGCAGGTCGCGCAGGCGCGGCTGTGGCGGCGGTTCGGCGTCGAACCGGTCGCGGTGGCCGGGCACAGCGCCGGGGAGTACGCGGCCCTGTGCGTGGCCGGGGCGCTGACGCTGGAGGACGGGCTGCGGCTGGTCTGCGAACGGGGGCGGCTGATGCGCGACGGCACCCCGGCCGGGGGCATGCTCGCGGTGTTCGCCGCCGAGGACGTCGTACGGGGGCTGGTCACCGAGGTCGACGGACTCGAACTCGCCGTGGTCAACGGGCCGGGGCAGTACGTCGTGGGCGGACCGCCCGAGGCGGTGGCCGCCGCCCGCGCCCGGCTCGCGCAACGCGGCACGCACGCGGAGCCTCTGCCGGTGGACCGCGCGTTCCACACCGCGCTGCTCGACCCGGTCCTGGCGGAGTTCCGGGACGCCTGCGGAAAGATACGACTGCGGCCCACCAGGACCGAGTTCGTCAGTGGTCCGGACGGGGTCCGGCACCCGGTGGGCTGGCTGCCGGACGCCGACCACCTCGTACGGGGGACCCGGCGGCCGGTGGACTTCGCCGCCGTACTGCGCACGCTGGAGCGGACACCCGGGCGGCCGGTCCAGCTGGAGATCGGCCCCGACGCGCCCCTCACCGGGCTCGTCCGGCGCGCCCGGCCGGATACCGCCGCCGTCCCCACCCAGCGCCGCGACGACCGTGGCCTGGGCACCCTCTGGGCGGCCGTCGCCCGGCTGCACTGCGCGGGCCACCGGCTCGACTGGGCGGCCCTGCTCGACGGCTGCGACGCCCGCCGGATCCCGCTGCCGCCGTATCCCTTCCAGCACCGGTCGTACTGGACAGGACCGCCGCCCACCCCCTTGGCCGACGACCGCAGGACGGAGGACGGCATGACCGAACAGGCCGTACTGGAACGGGTGCTGGCACTCAGCGCTCGCCATCTCGGATACGCGCCGCAGGAGATCACGGCGGAGCGGACGTTCGTCGGGCTCGGCGCGGACTCGCTCCAGCTCATAGGAATGCTGCGGCAGTTGGAGGCCGAGTTCGGGATCGAGATCGGAATGCGGGAGATCCTGGAGGAGGCGGGGACCCCACGACTCGCGGCCCGGTTGATCGCGGAGCGGACGGGGCAGGGGGCGGCCTCCGGGGGCGTCACCCCGGACGACGAGCCCGTGCACGTCACCCCCGACGAGGAGCCCGTCCACGCCACCCGTGCCGAGGTCGAGGAACTCGCCCGCCAGATACGCCAACTCGCCGAGACCCAGACCAGAATGCTCGGTCAGCTCTCCGAGGCAGTGGCCCTGCTCACCGAGGGCCGCAAGGCGGTCGGAGGATGACCACGGCCCGGATCAGCCCCGAGTCGCAGGCGAGCGCCGAGGCCGTCGCCCGAACCGTCGCCGTCTCCGGACGGCTCGACGAACTCCTGACGGCGGCCATTCACCGCACCGAGCCCCCCGCCGAGCCGCCCGCCGGGCAACCCCTCCACCACAGCCCCCACGGCCCCCACGTCACCCTCCCCCCCGACTCCGGCATGTCCGGCACCGGTGCGAGCGAGGCCCAACGGGCCCACGCCGACGACCTGGTCCGCCGCTTCACCGAGCGGACCCGCACGTCGAAGGAGCTGGCCCAGCGGCACCGGACGGTGCTGGCGGACAGCCGGGCCGTGGTCGGCTTCCGGCGGGCGACGAAGGAGATGCGGTACCCGATCGCGGCCCGCTCGGCGCACGGCGCCCGGCTGACGGACGTCGACGGCAACGACTACACCGACATCACCATGGGCTTCGGCGCGCTGCTGCTCGGCCACGAGCCCGCGCCGGTGACGGAGGCCGTCCGCCGGCACCTCGCCGGCGGACTGCGCCTCGGACCGCGCTCCGAGGACACGGGCGTGGCCGCCGAACTGCTCGCGGAACTCACCGGCATGGAGCGGGTGGCGTTCGCGAACTCCGGCACCGAGGCCAACTCCGCCGCCCTGCGGCTCGCCCGCGCGGCCACCGGACGCGACCGCGTGGTCATGTTCCGCGGCTCCTACCACGGCCACATCGACTCGGTCCTCGGCCGCCCGGGCCCCGACGGCCGCCACGCCGTCCCCGTCTCGCGCGGCATCCCCGCGAGCGCGGTGTCCGAACTCCTCGTCCTCGAATACGGCAGCCAGGAGAGCCTGGAGGCCATCGACGAACTCGGTGACACGATCGCCGCGGTCCTCGTGGAACCGGTCCAGTGCCGCAACCCCGCCCTGCGCCCCGTCGCATTCCTGCGCGCGCTGCGGGAGCTGACCGCCCGGCGCGGAATCGTCCTCCTCTTCGACGAGATGCTCACCGGCCTGCGGCCCCACCCCCGCGGCGCCCAGCACCACTACGGCGTCGTCCCCGACCTCGCCACCTACGGCAAGGCCCTCGGCAGCGGTCACCCCATCGGCGCGATCGCGGGCCGCGCCGACCTCATGGACGGCATCGACGGCGGCTTCTGGCGGTACGGGGACGACAGCCGCCCGACGCGCGACACGACCTTCTTCGGCGGTACGTACATCCAGCACCCCCTGTCGATGGCAGCCGCCCGCGCGGTCCTCACCCACCTCAAGGAGCAGGGCCCGGGGCTCCAGCAGACGGTGAACGCCCGCACCGACGCGCTCGCCGCCGACCTCGACGACTTCTTCCGCGCCGAGGAATTCCCCCTGGAAACAGCCCACTTCGGGTCCATGTTCCGCTTCACCCACCGCGCCGACATGGAACTGCTCTACCACCACCTCCTCCTGCGCGGGATCTACGTCTGGGAGTGGCGCTCCTTCTACCTCTCCACCGCGCACACCGACACCGACGTCGAACGGATCACGGACGCGGTGAAGGACTCACTGCGGGAGCTGCGCGCGGGCGGCTACTTCCCGACGACGGGCCGCCGCAGCCGAAGTCACGGCCACGGCAATGCCTCCGAGCGGCCCGCCCCCGACTTCGGCGTCTACTTCTTCGGCGACCACCCCGACGGCGAGGACAGCGCCCGGGCCTACGAACGGCTGATCGAGACCGCACGCTTCGCCGACACCCACGACTTCAGCACGCTCTGGCTGCCCGAACGCCACTTCCACTCCTTCGGCGGCCTCTTCCCCAACCCGTCCGTCCTGGCCGCCGCGCTCGCCCGGGAGACCCGCCGCATCCGTCTGCACGCGGGCTCGGTGGTCCTCCCGCTGCACGACCCCGTGCGGATCGCCGAGGAGTGGGCGGTCGCCGACAATCTCTCCGGCGGCCGGGTCGGCATCGGCTGCGCGAGCGGCTGGCACGCGAGCGACTTCGCCCTCCACCCCGACCGCTTCACCGACCGCACCGAGATCGCCTTCCGACACCTGGAGGACGTACGGCGGTTGTGGCGCGGCGAGAGCGTCGCGCGCCGTACCGGCGAAGGGCACCCCATCGACGTACACCTGCACCCGCGGCCCGTGCAGGAGCTGCCGCCGATGTACCTGGCGACGTCCGGGCGGCGTGCCTCGTACGAGGAGGCGGCCCGCCGCGACCTCGGGATCGTCACCAACCTCATGAACCAGACGGTCGAGCAGCTCGCGGCGAACATCCGCCACTACCGCCGGCTGCGCGCCGAGAGCGGCCTCGACCCCGACGCGGGCCGCGTCACCGTCCTGCTCCACACCCACCTCGCCGAGGACCACGCCGCCGCCCGGGCCGCCGCGCGCGAGCCGATGAGCCGCTATCTGCGCTCCTCCCTCCAGATGCGTTCCGCCGCGCGCGTCCTCGGCGGACGCCCCGAGGACGTGGCCGACGCGAGCGAGGCCGACCTCGCCTACCTCTTCGACCGCGCCTACGACCGCTACTGCGACCAACGGGCCCTGATCGGCTCCCCGGACACCTGCGCGGCCACCGTCGACGCGCTGCGGGCCGCGGGGGTCGACGAGATCGCCGCCCTGGTCGACTTCGGGCTGCCGCCGGAGGAGATGCGGGCGGGCCTGGAGCAGCTGGACGTCCTGCGCCGCCGCTGTCACGAGCCCCCGACGGAGCCGAAGAAGCCGAAGAGGCCCAAAGAACGGCGGGTTGCCGCGACCCCGGCCCAGCGCCGCCTCTGGCTCGCCGCCGCACTGATCGCCAACCCGGCCGCGTACAACGAGATCCAGGGCGTACGGCTGCGGGGTCCGCTGGACGTCGAGGCGCTGCGGACCGCCGTGGACGGCCTCGTCCGCCGCCACGACGGTCTGCGGACCGTGTTCGTGGCCGGGGGAGACGGGGTCTTCCAGGTCGTACGGGAGGACCGGGACCGGACACGTGCGGCCCTGACCGTCGACGACGTCCGGGGCCGGGACGCCGACGAGGTGATCCGGGCCGCCCTGCGGGAGGAGAGCACCCGCGCGTACGACCTCGCGTCGGGGCCGCTGTTCACGCCCCGGCTGCTGCGGCTCGCCGACGGCGACCACGCGCTGATCCTCGCCATGCACCACCTCCTCACCGACGGCCACTCCGCCGGGCTGGTCGCCGCCGACCTCGGGGAGTTCTACCGGGCGGCGGTGGAGGGGCGCGCGCCCCGGTTCGAGCGGGCCGCCGGGAGCACGCTCGACACGATCGCGGTGACCGGGGGAGCGGACGACCTGGACTGGTGGCGCGCCCACCTCGGGGACGGGCCGGGCGCACCCGCGCTGCCCACGGACCGGCCGCGCACCCGTACCGTCGCCGGACGCGGCGGGGCCGTGGGGCTGCGGCTCGGCCCGGAGCGGGCGGGGCGGCTGCGGGAGTGGAGTGGGCGGCAAGGGGCCACCCTGTTCGCGACGCTGCTCACCGCCTGGCGGATCGTGCTGCGCCAGTACGCCGGACAGGACGACTTCGTCATCGGGTCCACCTTCGGCCGCCGCACCCCCGAGACGCGTGACACCGTCGGCTTCCACGTGTCCCTGCTGCCCCTGCGCGGAACCCTGACCGACGGCACGACTCTCACCGACGCCGTACGCGCCACCCGGGACACGCTCTTCGCCGCCGACGCCCGCCAACACGTCGACCTGGACGCCCTGTCGGCGTCCCGCCACCCCGACCCGGGCAACCCGCGCCCCCTCGTCACGGTCTCCGCGGACCTCGACACCGCGCCCCTGACCGCACTCGCCCTGCCCGGCCTGCGCGCCACCCCCCTCGACGGCGGCACCGAGTCCGCACCCCTCGAACTCGCCCTCATGGCGACCCGGCTCCCCGACGGAGACCTCGGCCTGCGCCTCCGCTACGACGCCGACCTGTTCGACGAGGCGACGGCACGGGGGTACCTGGACCGTCTGGAGGACGTGCTGACCACCATGACGGCGGGCGCCGCGGAGACGGTCGGCGACCTGACACCGGGTTCCGTCACCCCGGGCACCCCCGACGACGCCCACCGTCTGCGTACCCTCTGGCAGCACACCCTCGGCTCCGCCGGTGATCTCGACCCGGACGCCAACTTCTTCGAGCTCGGGGGGAATTCGATCGGCGCGATCAGGCTGGTGAACCGGGTCCGGGACAGCTTCGGCGTGGAATACCCCTTGGCGGACTTCTTCGCCGACGCCACGCTGGGGGCGATGACCGCCCGGCTCGCGCCACCCCGGGGCGTGACCGTGGTGGACACGGCGCCCGTCAGCGACCAGCAGGCCCGCATGATCGCGGGCGTCCTGGGCATGCCCCGTCCCGAGGTGTGGAACATCCCCACCCGGATCCGTTTCACCGGCCCCCTGGACGTGGCCGCCCTGCGCACCGCGGTGGCCGGGCTGCTCGACCGCCACCACGGACTGCGGTGCCGCTTCGTACCGGGAGACGGGCAGCCGGTCCCGTCGCACGGAACGGACGACGGGACCGGCTGGCGGCAGGAGGTTCTCGACGTGCCGCCCCCGGCGCTTCCCGTCGAGGACCTCACCGGCATCGCGGCGGAGTCCGAACGGCTCGCGCGCGCCGAGGAGTTGTGCCGGGAAGCCGCCGCGACGCCCATCACGGTGACCGGCTCCGTACTACCCGTACTGCCCGTCCTGCGGCTGCTGCGCCTCGCGCCCGACCGGTGGACGCTGATGTTCGTCGTGCATCACATCTGCGTCGACGGCTGGTCCCTCTCCCTCCTCCTGGACGAGCTCGCCGCGCTCTACACGGCCGCCGCCGCGCGCCGCCCGCACGCTCTGCCCGAACCGGCGGCGCAGTGCACGGACTACGCCCGCTGGCAGCGCGAGCACGCCGACCCGGCCGAGGAGGCCCGCAGGACGGCGTACTGGACCCGGTATCTGGAGGGGATCCCGGCCACGGTCGAGATCCCCGGCGACCGGGCCAGGCCCGCCGTGCCGAGCGGACACGGCGACACCCTGCGCGGTACCGCGTCCGGTGAACTGCGCAGAGCCGTCGAGGAGTTGGCGGCGGCCCGGCACACCACGCCCTTCGGGGTCGCGGCCACGGCGCTCGGCGTACTGGTCGCCCGCCGGTCCGGGGTGCGGGACATCGCGATGGGCACGCCGTACGCCCACCGCGAGCGCAGCGCGTTCGAGTCGATGGTCGCGCTGACGTCGACCGGCGTGGTCGTCCGGGTGACGCCCGACCCGGACGAGACGCGCGGCGCCCTCGTGGAGCGCACCGGCGCCGGCGCCCTGGAGGCGACGGCCCACGTCCTGCCGACCGCGCGGATCGTGCGCGCCCTGCGCGAGAGCGGCGCCCACGCGGTGCCCGAGCGCTTCCCGCTGACCATCGCCTTCCAGAACTCCCTGGACACGGACATCGAGATCCCCGGACTCGACGTCGAGGTCGACGACCTCGCCCCGCCCGTGTCCCGCGGTGACCTCTCCTTCGGTCTCGCCCCGCGCCGCGACCCGGCCAAGGGCTACCGCACCTTCCTGGAGTACTCCGCCGATCTGTGGGACCCCGCCACGGCTCAGGAGCTGCTCGACGACTGGCAGGCCGTCCTCGCCGAACTGTGCACTCGGCCGGACGCGCCCGTCGCTTCACTCCTCAACCCTCTCCAGCCCCTCCGAAAGGCGTGAGCGCCCATGTCCCCCACACATGACCGCAGTCACAGCGACGATCTGCTCTCCTTCATCCGCTCCAGCCCCTCGCCCTACCACGTGGTCGCGAACGCGGCCCAGCGCCTGGAGAAGGCGGGCTTCCAGGAGCTGCGCGAGACGGACGACTGGACGGCCGGTGCCGAGGGCGGCCGGTATGTCGTCCGCGCCGGAGCACTGCTCGCCTGGTACGTCCCCGCGGGCGCTCCGGCCCGCACCCCGTTCAGGATCGTCGGCGCCCACACCGACTCCCCGAACCTGCGGATCAAGCCCGAGCCCGACACCGGCTCCGCGGGCTGGCGGCAGATCGCCGTGGAGATCTACGGCGGCGTCCCCCACAACACCTGGCTCGACCGCGACCTCGGCGTCTCGGGCCGGCTGACGCTGCGCGACGGAGCCAGCCGCCTCGTCTGCGTCGACCGGCCGCTGCTGCGCGTGCCCCAGCTCGCCATCCACCTCGACCGCGCCGTCAACGAAGGCGTCGCGCTCGACCCGCAGCTGCACATGACCCCGCTGTGGGGACTCGGCCCCGCCCGGCCCGGCGCCCTGCTCGCCCGGGTCGCCGCCGAGGCGGACACCGACGTCGCCGAGGTCCTCGGCTGGGACCTGATGCTGCACGACATCCAGCCGCCCGGCTACCTCGGCGCCGACGAGGAGTTCCTCGTCTCACCGCGTCTGGACAACCAGATCTCCGTGCACGCGGGCGTCACCGCGCTGGTCGCCGCCGCCACCGCCGCCCGGCCGCCTGCCCACATCCCGGTGCTCGCCGCCTTCGACCACGAGGAGGTCGGCAGCGGCTCCCAGTCGGGCGCCCAGGGCCCCCTGCTGGAGCGGGTGCTCGGCCGGTCCGTCGCCGCGCGCGGCGGCAGCGCCGAGGACTTCAACCGGGCCCTGGCCGGCGCCTTCTGCGTCTCCGCCGACATGTCGCACGCCGTGCACCCCAACTACGCCGAACGCCACGACCCGGACCACCACCCCCTCCCCAACGGCGGCCCCGTCGTCAAGGTCAACGTCAACCAGCGGTACGCCACCGACGGCACCGGAGTCGCCGCCTTCGCCGCGGCCTGCGAGCGCGCCGAGGTGCCCTGGCAGCCGTTCGTCTCCCACAACGCCATGCCGTGCGGCACCTCGATCGGCCCGATCACCGCGGCCCGGCTCGGAGTCGCCACCGTTGACGTGGGCGTACCGGGGCTGTCGATGCACTCCGCGCGGGAGCTGTGCGGGGCGCAGGACCCCGGTCTGCTGGCCCGGGTCCTCACCGAGTTCGTCACCACGGGCTGAGCCCCGGCCCCTTTGTATCCGGAACCGAGACTCGGGAGCGATGTCAGCAGTGGAAGAGACCCACCTCGTCTGTCTGCCCTTCGCCGGGGCGGGCGCGTCCTTCTTCAAGCCGTGGCAGGACCGGGCGCCGGCGGACCTGCGCGTCCTGCCGGTGCAACTCCCCGGCCGCGAGGAGCGGTTCGTGGAGGAGCCCCACACGGACGCGGTGCGGGCGGCCGCCGAGGCGTACACCCAGGTGACCCGGCAGCTCCCGGAGGGCGCGCGGGTGGCGGTGTTCGGGCACAGCCTCGGCGCGGTGCTCGGCTTCGAGCTGGCACACCGGCTGGAGGCCGAGCCCGGCGTCCGCCTCGACGCCCTCGTCGTCAGCGGCGCGCCGGGCCCGTGGAGCGGCCGCGCGGACCGGGCGAGCGGTCTGCCCGACGCGGAGTTCCTGGCCCGGGTGCGCACCTTCGCCGGATACGCGCACCCGGCCCTGGAGAACCCGGAGATGCGCGAGCTGCTGCTCCCGCTGCTGCGGGCCGACGTACGGATGCACGAGACGTACCGGCCCGCCTCCGATCGCCCGCTCGCCGCCCCGGTCCTCGCCCTGCGCGGCCGCGACGACGAGCTGGTGAGCGCGGCCGAGGCCGCCGAGTGGTCCCGCGCCACCTCCGGGAAGCTCACCACGGCGGAGCTGGACGGCGGCCACATGTACCCGACGGAGAACCCGGGCGCCCTCCTGCGCCTGATCGGGGCCGAACTCCGCGCCGGACGCGCCCGGTGAACCCGGGCGATCCCAGGCTCTCGGGCAAGGTCGCCCTCGTCACCGGCGCGGCCCGCGGCATCGGCCGGGCGACCGCCGTCGCCTTCGCCCGCGAGGGCGCCGACCTGATGCTCCTGGACATCGCGGCGGACCTCCCGGGTGTGCCCTACCCGCTGGGCTCCGAGAGCCAGTTGGCGCACACGGCGGAGCTCTGCCGGGAGACGGGCGCCGCCGTCCGTACGGCCCGGGTCGACGTACGGGACCTGGCCGCGGTGGAGACGGCGGTGAAGGAGACGACGGCCCGCTTCGGACGGCTCGACGTCCTCGTCAACAACGCCGGGATCGCCGCCCCCTCCGGCCGGGCCGCCCACGAGATCGAGGAGCACGAGTGGCAGCTGATGCTGGACGTGGACCTCTCCGGGGCCTGGCGCACGATCCGCGCGGCGGGCGCCCTGATGACCGCGCGGGGCGCCGGCTCGATCATCAACATCGCCTCCACGGCCGGGCTGGTCGGCTACCGCCACTTCGCCGGGTACGTCGCCGCCAAGCACGGCCTGATCGGCCTGACCAAGGCGGTCGCCCTCGACTACGCGCCCCGCCGGGTGCGCGTCAACGCCATCTGCCCCGGCTCGGTCCGCGACGACCCCCGTGTGGAGGGCCGGATGCTCGCCGAGATCGCCCGCGCCCTGGACGTGCCGGTCGCCGAGCACGAGCAGACCTTCGTCCAGGCCCAGCCCATGAACGCCCTCGTCGAACCGGACGACGTCGCCACCGCCGCCCTCTGGCTCGCCTCCGACGAGTCCCGCCAGGTGACCGGCACCGTCCTCACGGTCGACGGAGGCTTCTCGGCCCGCTAGGCCCTGGCCCCACGGTTGGAGACCGAACGTGACGTGTCACGCCCTCGCCGCGCGCCTTCCCGCCGCCGTCGATCCCGGGCCCCTCCTCGACGCGGCCGTACGTGGCTGGTGGCCCGAACTGCCCGAGCGATGGCCGGTGTTGTGGAGCGACGCGGTGCCCGCGCGATTCGCCGCACACCGGCTGCGGACCGAACTCCACCGGCCGCTGGACCCATCGGGCCCGGCATTCCGCGCGGTCCTGCTGCGGTACGAGGGCGGGGGCACGGGATACGAGGACGGGGGCGCCCATCTGGTGCTGGTGGCCGACCACGCGGTGCTGACCCCCGCCGCGCTCCAGGACATCGCGCACGTCCTGCTCGGTCACCGCCCCGGCGCCGAAGTGACCGTTCCGCTCGGCGGCCACGAGCCGCCGAGAGGCCCGCACCGGACCCGTGTCGACTGGGCGGCGGGTGACGAGGGCGCCGGTGACCGGACGGGCGTGGTCCCCGTTCCGGTGCCGACCGGGACCCCGGCCGCCCTGGTCCTCGCCGCCGCCCTGGTCCTCGCCCGCTACGAACACCGCGATCCGGGGGACGCACTGCCCGCGTACGCCACGGTCCTCGACGACCCGGGCCCGGGGGACCCCGCCTTCAGCCATCGACTCCCTTTCCAGTCGGCCCCCTTCCCGCTGACTCTGGTCCCCCGAAGGGCCACGGTCGAGCTGCACCACCGGCTCCGGCACATCGATGACGCCTCCGCCCGGGACTTCGCCCGCCACCTCATCCATGTGCACGGTCAGCTGGGCCGGGTCCCCCTCGCGGAGATCGAGCTGATCCCCCGCGAGGAGGCCGAGCGCCTGCTCGCGCTCCCCGCCGCGAAACCCCGGCCCGACGACCCCACTCGTACAGACCCCACTGGTATAGCCCCCACTCGCACAGCCCCCACCCGTATCGACACCGCCTTCGACGCCCGTGCCGACCGCCACCCCGACGCCCCCGCCCTCACCCACGACGGCACCACGACGACGTACGGGGCACTGCGCGAGCGTGCCGAGCGCCTCGCCGCAGGACTGCGCGCCGCCGGGGTACGACCCGGTGACCGGGTCGGCATCAGGCTGGAGCGGGGCGCCGACCTGGTCGCGACGATGCTCGCGGTGCTGAAGGCGGGCGCGGCGTACGTACCGATGGACCCGGCGCACCCCGAGAAGCGCCTCGACCGCACGGCGCGCGACGCGGGCGTACGGCTGGTCGTCCGGGACACCGCGCCCTACCTGGGCGCCGCGCGGACCGACCGGCTGCCACAGGGCTCCCCGCGGGATCCCGCCTACGTCATCCACACCTCCGGTTCGACCGGCCGCCCCAAGGGGGTCGTCGTCCCCCACGCCAATGTCCTCGCACTCCTCGACGCCACCCGCGAGGACTTCGCCCTCACCGCCGACGACACCTGGACGTTCTTCCACTCCGGCGCCTTCGACTTCTCGGTGTGGGAGATCTGGGGCGCCCTGCTGACCGGCGCCCGGCTGGTGGTCGTGGACCACTGGGTGGCGCGCTCGCCGGAGGACTTCCACGCGCTGCTCGTACGGGAGTCGGTGACCGTCCTCAGCCAGACCCCGTCGGCCTTCGGGCAGTTGCGGGCGGTGGACCGGAGCGCGAAGGAACGGCTTTCGGTGCGGCTGGTGGTGCTGGGCGGGGAGGCGCTGGACACCCGGCCGCTGCTCGGCTGGTTCGACCACCACCCGGAGAACCGCTGCCGCCTGGTCAACATGTACGGGATCACGGAGACCACCGTCCACGTCACCGCGGCGACCGTCACCCGGCGCGAGGCTCTGGCGGCTTCCCGCTCGGTGGGCCGCCCGCTGCCAGGCTGGGCGGTGTCGGTGCGCGACGAGTGGGGGCGCCCGCTGCCGACGGGCGCGGCGGGGGAGATCTGGGTGGGCGGGGCCGGACTCGCCCTCGGTTACCTGGGGCGGCCCGAGCTGACGGCCGAGCGGTTCGTGAACGATCCGTACGGACCTGGCCGGTGGTATCGCAGCGGTGACCTGGGCCGGCTGCGCGCCGACGGTTCACTGGAGTACCTGGGGCGGATCGACAGCCAGGTGAAGGTACGCGGACACCGGATCGAACCGGACGAGATCCGGGCGGTGCTGCTGGAGGACCCGGTGGTCACGGCGGCGGCGGTGGTGCTGAGCGGGGACGCCTTCGAGGACGCGGCGGGGGTGCGGATCGACGCGTATGTCGTGGCCGACGGGGACACCGGCGACGTACGCCGTCGGGCCGCCCGGCTGCTGCCCGACCACATGCTGCCGACGACCGTGACCTGCGTACCCGCGTTGCCGCTCACCCCGAACGGCAAGCTGGACCGCGACCGACTGCCGGCGACGGCACCCACGAGGCCCGTACCGGTGCCCGCGCCCACCGGAGACGTGGTGACGGCCCCCACCGGAGACCTGGTGACGGCCCTCGCCGGAGTCTGGGAGGAGATCCTCGGTGTCCCCGTCGGCCCGGACGACAACTTCTTCGAGCTCGGCGGGAACTCGCTCTACGCGATCCGTGTCGGCACCGTCCTGCGGGAACGCGGGCTGCCCGCGCTCCCCCTGCGGCTGCTCTACACGACCCCGACGGCCCGCGCCCTCGCCGAGGCGCTGGGACATGCTTGAAGGCCCCCCACAACCGTGAAGGGCCTTCTCATGTGCGCCGCCAGGGACTCGAACCCCGGACCCGCTGATTAAGAGTCAGCTGCTCTAACCAACTGAGCTAGCGGCGCATGACTCCCGCCTCCCGCTCTCGCGGTCGGCGACAAAAGAAATACTACCTGGTCCGGACGGGTGCTTCCGACCACCCAGGGCCTGATCCAAAAGAGCAGGTCCTAGATGGCCAGGGAGAGCAGGACGGGGGTGGCGCCGCGGTTGAGGGTGTCGGCGGCGCGGCGCAGGCGGTGGGCGTGCTCGACCGGGAGGGAGAGGGCGAGGCAGCCGACCGAGGAGCCCGCGGTGATGGGGACGGCCGCGCAGACCGTGCCGATCGCGTACTCCTGGAGGTCGAGCACCGGCACCGTGGCCGGCTGGGCGTCGAGCCGGGACAGCAGCAGCCGCTCGTTGGTGATGGTCCGCGAGGTGAGGCGGGCCATCTTGTGGCGGGAGAGATGGTCGCGCCGCGCGTTCAGGTCGAGCTGGCCGAGGAGGCTCTTGCCGACCGCGCTGGCGTGGGCCGAGGAACGGAAGTCCACCCATTCGTTGACCGCGGGGGTCGCGGGACCCTCGGCGCACTGGGTGACGTGCACCTCGCCGTCGATGTAGCGGCTGATGTAGATCGCGGCGCCGACCGAGTCGCGCAGGCGGTCGATGGTCTGCTGGAGTTTCTCGCGCAGCGCCTGGTCGCGACTGTGGGCGGAGCCCAGCCGGCCGAGGGCGGCACCGGCGACATACGCGCCGTCGATGACCTGCTCGACGTACCCCTCCCGGCGCAGCATCCGCAGCAGTACGGTCAGGCGCTCCGTGCCGAGGCCCGTCTGGCGGGCCAGCTCGACGTCGGTGACGCCGCCGGAGTGCCGGGCCACCGTCTCCAGGACGCGCAGGGCGTCCTGGGCCGAGTGGTACGGCGCGGTCGGCTCGTTCATCAGCGCCACGGTTTCCCCCTGCGCTTTTTGGGCCATCGATCCGGACAGCTGAGCTCCTCCACGATAACTGTCAAACGCTCGGTGGGGAGGGGCTGTTGGCGAGAAAGTCGGCGCGCTCCGGTTCGCTCAACAGGAGTGCGACACTCTGGCATATGCCAAAGTCATGGCTCAGTGGGCATGCCACGCGGTCCGGACCTCGCGCCTTGCCGCGTTCACTGCTTGTAGTCACAGGACCGCGCTGAGGAATTCCCGGGTCCTTTCGTGCTCCGGATCGGTGAAGATCCGGTCGGGCGGACCGGACTCGATGACATGGCCGGAATCGAACATCAGCACCTGGTCCGAGATGTCGCGGGCGAAATTCATCTCGTGGGTCACACAGAGCATGGTGATGTCGGTGGTGCGGGCGATGTCACGGAGGACGTCGAGGACGCCCGTGACCAGTTCGGGGTCGAGCGCGGACGTGACCTCGTCCAGGAGCAGTACCTGGGGCCGCATCGCCAGCGCCCGTGCGATCGCAACCCGCTGCTGCTGTCCGCCGGACAGCTGACTCGGGTAGGCGTCGCACTTGTCCGCGAGACCCACCATCTCCAGCAGCTCCCGGGCCCGCGCCTCGGCCTCGTCCCTGGACAGCCCGAGGACGGTGACCGGTGCCTCGGTGATGTTGCGGAGCACCTTCATGTTCGGGAAGAGGTTGAACTGCTGGAAGACCATCCCGATCTTCTTACGGACCTCCCGGATCTGCTTCTCGGGGGCCGGGTGGAGCGGCTCACCGGCGACCGTGATCGTGCCCTCGTCGGGCTTGGCCAGGGTCATCAGCAGCCGCAGGATCGTCGTCTTGCCGGAGCCGGACGGGCCGATCAGGGTGACGTGCTTGCCGGAGTCGACGCGGAAGTCGAGGCCGTCGAGGACGGTGTTGTCCCCGAAGCGCTTGGTGACCTGGTCGAAACGGATCAGCTCGCCGCCGTCCACCGGCGGATTGGCCGTGTTGTCGGCTTTCTCCGCAGGGTTCGTAGAGGTGTCGAGGGGGGTGTCAGCGGACAAGACGTCGCTCCAGGGCTCGCAGAAGGAGGGAAGCGGGATAGGAAATGAGGATGAAGGCCACGCCGATGACCGTGAGCGGCTCGGTGAACTGGAAGTGCTCCTGCGAGTACAGCCGCGCCTCACCGAGCATCTCCAGCACGGTGATCGCCATCAGCATCGGGGTGTCCTTGAGCATCGAGATGACGTAGTTGCCGAGTGCGGGCACCACCCGGCGGATCGCCTGCGGCAGGATCACGGCGGTCCAGGTCCGCCGCAGCGGCAGGTTGAGCGCGGTGGCCGCTTCCCACTGGCCGGCCGGCACGCCCTCGATACCGGCCCGGTAGACCTGCATCGTGTACGTCGAGTAGTGCAGCCCGATCGCGACGACACCGGTGGTCAGCGCGGAGAACGTGATGTTCCACTCGGGCAGCACGTAGAAGAGGAAGAACAGCTGCACCAGCAGCGGGGTGTTGCGGATGAACTCCGTGACGACCCCGACCGGCCAGCGCACCCAGCGGGTCGGCGTGCGCATCAGCAGTGCCCACACCAGACCCAGGGCGAAGGAGATCACCGAGCCGAGGGCCAGCGCCTGCAGGGTGACCAGCAGTCCGTCCCAGAAGTGCGGCATGAAGTCGCGCACCGCGCCCCAGTCCCAGTTCATGCGACACCTCCCGTCGCACCGACGCCCGTGGCTTCCGCGCGCCGCGAGGTGCTTGTGGCGGGCTGGGGCGCCTGGCCGATCCCGGCCTTCAGCCGCCGCTCCAGCGCCCGCATCAGCCGGGTGATCACGAAGGCGATCGCGAAGTAGATCAGCAGGACGTACGCGTAGATCTCCGCGCTCTCCTGGAGCGCGAGCCGCACGAGGTTGCCGCTGAACGTCAGATCGCCCATGCCCATGATCGACACCAGGGCCGTGCCCTTGAGCAGTTCGACCAGCAGGTTGCAGAAGGAGGGGATCATCTCGGGTACCGCCTGCGGCAGCAGGATCAGCCGCATCCGCTGCCAGGGCGTGAAGCTGAGCGCGATGCCGCCCTCGCGCTGGGCGGGGTCGACGGCGTTCAGGGCGCCGCGCACGATCTCACTGCCGTACGCCCCGTAGGTCAGCCCCAGCGCCAGCGTGCCCGCCCACATCGGGACGAGCTGCCAGCCGAAGGCGAGCGGCAGCACGAAGTACACCCAGAAGATCATGATCAGGGCGGAGGTGCCGCGGAACACCTCGGTGTAGACGCCCGCGAGGAAGCGGACGATCCACCGCCGCGAGGTGCGCGCGACACCGACGGCGAACGAGACGGCACCGGCCACCAGCGAGCTGAGGAACAGCAACTGGACGGTGACCCAGACACCTTTGAGTACGAGTTCCCAGAGTCCCGAGGTCATCCGCGGCAGAGCTCCTTCGCGGTCATGTCGGTCATCTCGGCCCGGGTGAACCCGAAGGGCCGCAGGATGCGGAACAACTCCCCGCTGGCCTTCAGCTTCTTCAGTTCCACATTGAAGGCGTCGCGCAGCCGCGTCTCGGTGGAACGGAACGCGAAGCCGCCGCCGTCGACGTGCGGCTTGCCTTTCACCAGGGGCGTGAACGGCTTCGTGCTCTCGGCCTTGCGGGACTTTTTGACCACCTCGCGCGTGGTCAGCGCGGTCCCGGCGAAGACGTCGACACGGCCTGCCTCGACCGCGTTCAGCCCGGCGACCTGATCCGGCACGATCAGGATGTCGCTCTCCTTGTACCCGGCCTCGACGGCGTACTGGATCTCTGCGTACCCGGTGCCGGTCGCGAATCTGGCCTTCTTCGCCACGACGTCCTTGTAGTCGTGCAGGCCCTTCGGATTGCCCTTGCGCACGATGAAGGCGTCCAGCATCTGGTAGTCCGGGTCGGCGAAGACGACCTGCTGACAGCGTTCCGGGTTGATGTACATCCCCGCGGACACGACGTCGAACTGCTGTGAGTTGAGCCCGGGAATGAGCGAGCCGAACTCGGTCGGCACGGGCTGCACCCGGTCGACGCCCAGCCGCTTGAAGATCACCTTGGCGAGTTCGGGCGCCTCGCCGGTCAGTTCACCGTTCCTGTCGATGTAGCCGAACGGGATCTCACCGGCTATGCCCAGCCGCACGACGCCCTGCGCCTTGAGCCGGCCGAGGAGATCACCGCCGTTGTCGGACGCGGTGGCGACCCGGGTGCAGCCGGCGGCGCCCAGCGCGCCGACGGCGCCGAGCGCGGAGACACCCGCGAGCAGCGACCGCCGACTCGCGAGCAGCGACCGCCGACTCGGACTTCGTTTCTCCGCTTCGGTCCCGTCATTCCCGTCATTCCTGAGTGGTGGAGCCATGGCCGCGCGGCTACCCGAGAGCATGCGAAGTATTCGGATCGATTTCGGCCCCGTACGACGGCGAGTGACGTCGAGGCACCCTTGACTCCGGGGAGACCATGGAATGCATGGCTGATCGATTCATCGAGGTCTCGCTGGTCAAGCGAGGAATCCACTGCACGGCGAAACTGCTGGACGACCGGGCGCCGATCACCTGCGCGGCGGTGTGGGACGCGCTTCCCCTGGGCGGCGACGTCTACCACGCGAAGTACGCACGCAATGAGATCTACGCCCTTTTCCCGCCTTTCGCGAAATCGGAGCCACCACTGGAAAATCCGACAGTTACCCCCATTCCCGGAGACCTCTGTTATTTCGCCTTCGCGGGCACGGAACTGGGCACCAAGGCCTACGGCTACGACACCGACGTACGCCCCGGCACCACGGTCGTCGACCTCGCCCTCTTCTATGAACGCAACAACCTGCTGCTCAACGGGGACGTGGGCTGGGTCCCGGGCATTGTCTGGGGCCGGGTGACCGAGGGCCTGGAGGCGATGGCCGAGGCCTGCAACGACCTCTGGCGCTCGGGCGCCCAGGGCGAGACGCTCAGCTTCCGTAGGGCGTAGGGCGTAGGGCGTGGGGCCGTGGGGCTCAGGGGCGTCCCTGGAACCCCGTCGGTGGAGCCACCCCCGCGGTGCCCGTCTCGTACAGGGCGTGTGCCGTGCGCAGGACGAGGTCGTCGCGGTGGCGGGCGGCGACGATCTGCAAGCCTACCGGGAGGCCGTCGCCGTCCGTGCCGACCGGGACGCTCGCGGCGGGCTGCTGGGTCATGTTGAAGGGGTACGTGAACGGGGTCCACCCCGTCCAGCGGCGGTGGCCTGAGCCCGGCGGCACCTCCACCCCCGACGCGAACGCCGTCAGCGGCAGGGTCGGCGTCACCAGCACGTCGTACGACTCGTGGAAGCGCCCCATCCGCCGCCCGAGCTCCATCCGGACGTCCACCGCGGCCAGGTAGTCCAGCGCGCTGGACCGGGCGCCCCGCGCGCAGATCTCCCGCAGCCCCGGGTCCAGCGACTCCCGCTGCCGTGGCCCGAGCCGCTGGGCCACCCGGGCCGCACCGCCGAACCACAGGACGTGGAAGGCCTCCACCGGGTCGGTGAGATCGGGGTCGGCCTCGGTGACGTACGCGCCGAGCCCCGCGAGCCGCTCCACCGCCCGCCGCACCGCCGCCGCGACGGCCGGCTGGACCGCGACCTGCCCGCCGAGGGACGGCGAGTACGCGACCCGCAGCCCGCGCACCCCACCCTCAAGGGCCTCGACGAACGACCCGCCCACCGGCCCGAGCGCCGACCAGTCACGGGCGTCCGGCCCGCTGATCACGTCCATCATCAGCGCCGCGTCGGCCGCGTCCCGTGTCATCGGCCCCACGTGCGAGAGCGTCCCGAACGCGCTCGCGGGGTACAGCGGCACCCTCCCGTACGTCGGCTTCAGGCCGAAGATCCCGCAGAACGCGGCCGGGATGCGCACACTGCCGCCGCCGTCCGTGCCCAGCGCCAGCGGTCCCGCCCCGAGCGCGACGGCCGCCGCGCTGCCGCCGCTGGAGCCGCCCGCCGTGCGCGTGACGTCGTACGGATTGCGGGTGACCCCCGACAGCGGCGAATCCGTGACGCCCTTCCAGCCGAACTCGGGTGTCGTCGTCTTCCCGAGGAACACCGCCCCGTGCTCGCGCAGCCGGGCGACGGACGGCGCGTCCTCGTCCCAACTCCCCTGTGGGTCAACGGTCTTGGAGCCACGCAGGGTCGGTCCGCCACGCAGCAGCAGGATGTCCTTGACGGAGACCGGTACCCCGTCCAGCAGCCCGGCCGGCTCACCCCGCCGCCAGCGGTCCGCGGACCGCGCCGCCCGCGCGAGGGCCGCGTCCGCGTCGAGACGTACGAACGCGTTCACGGCCCGCTGGATCTCCACGGCCCTGCGCAACGCCGCCCGCGTGGCGTCCACGGGGCTGAACTCGCCCTTGCGGTAGCCGTCGAGGAGTTGTACCGCGGTCAGCTCGACGAGTTCCGGCATCGGCCCCTCCAGGGGAAGTCGAGGAAGTCTCAGTGTCCCGGTACGTATCCGCGCTTCTTGTCGACCACGTTCGGCAGCGGTCTGCCCGCCTCCCAGCGCTCGTACATCTCCACGAACTGTGCCCCGAGTTCGTCCCGCCAGCCGACCGTGTCCCCGCTCATGTGCGGCGACACGATCAGCCCGGGGACATCCCACAGCGGGCTGTCCGGGCCGAGTGGCTCGTCCTGGAAGACATCGAGGGCCGCGCCCGCGATCCACCGCTTCGACAGCGCCTCGGCGAGCGCGTCCTCGACGACCAACTGCCCCCGGCCGACGTTGATGAAGCGCGCCGAGGGCTGCATCATTCCGAAGCGCCGCGCGTCGAACATGCCGTACGTGGCCTCCGTGAGCGGCGCCGCCGACACCACCCAGTCGGCGCGCGCCATCAGCCGGTCGAGCTCCTCGGGCCCGTGGATCCCGGTGCGCGCGGTACGCCCCACCAGGGCCGTCGTCACCTCGAGCGCCTTGAGCGTCTTGACGATCGTCCGCCCGATCGGTCCGGAACCGACCACACACGCGCGCGTGCCCGCCACCCGCTGCGACTCCCGGTGCCGCCACTCCCGCTGCCGCTGCAGGTCCCACGTCCTCGGCAGGTCCTTGGCCATCGCGAGGACCAGTGCGGCGACGTACTCGGCGATCGGCCGGTCGAAGATCCCGCGCGCGTTGGTCACCACCGTGTCGGACGCGGCGAGTTCGGGACACATGAGGTGGTCGACGCCCGCGCTCGCCGTGTGCACCCAGCGCGGCCGGGGACCCTCGCCGGGCCAGGCGCGGCGCACCGCGTGCGAGGTGAAGTCCCAGACCAGCAGTACGTCCGCGCGCGGCAGCCGCTCGGCCAGCGTCGACTCGTCGGCGTGCTCGATCCGCACCCGGCCGGTGAGTCTGCCGAGGCGCGGGAGCGGCTCGGCGTCCAGGACTAGGAGGGTGGTGCGGGATCCGGCGCCGGACCCGGATGCCGGGGCCGACGCGGATACGGGGCGGGGCGGGCGAGGGAAACCGTTTCGCAATGCGAGTCCGCTTTCCTGAGAGTTCCGAAGAGTCCCGAAGGGTTTCGGAGGCTTCCTGAGTTCCTGAGAGGACGAACCCGCGGGGCGGGTGGGGGTGGCCGGAGCCGTCTGAGATGCGCGGATTGACCACGCTCGCACCCGAACCTACCTTCGTCAACACGGACGCACACACGGTCCGTTGCCCCTTCGTCTCCCTTCGTGAGGCCGGTGCTGCCATGGACGTCTCCTTTCTCGGCGGCCCCCGCCCACAGCGCGGGATCGGCGTCGTCGCCCCCTTCGACTTCGCCCTCGACCGCGAGCTGTGGCGCTGGGTCCCCGACGACGTCTCCCTGCATCTGACCCGCACCCCGTTCGTGCCGGTCGAGGTGAGCCTCGACCTGGCCCGCCTGGTCTCCGAGCACGAGACGCTCTCCGACGCAGTCCGCGCGCTGAACGCGGTCGCGCCCGAGGTCGTGGCGTACGCGTGCACCTCCGGAAGCTTCGTCGGCGGGGTCGCGGGCGAGCGGGCGATGTGCGAGGCGATGACGCGGGCGGGGGAGGTGGCGTCGCTGACCACCTCCGGCGCACTGCTGGAGGCGCTCACCGAGCTGGCCGCCCACCGCATCGCTCTCGTCACCCCCTACACGGTCTCGGTGACCCAGTCCCTGGAGGAGTACCTCGCCGAGGCGGGCGTCCATGTCACCGGGCGCGCCTTCATGGGCTTGACCAGGCACATCTGGAAAGTCCCGTACCGTGATGTGGTCGACATGGCCCGACGCGCGGTGCGAGGCGAAGGGGCCGACGCCCTCTTCATCAGCTGCACCAACCTGCCGACGTACGACGTCATCCCCCAGTTGGAGGCGGAACTGCGCATACCGGTGATCTCGGCCAACCAGGTGACGATGTGGGCGGCGCTGCGTCACCTGGGTACCCGGGCGGTGGGCCCCTATCAGCGGCTGATCGATCAGTCCGCCCGCGGGGGACCTGTACTGCCGGAAGAACAGGAAGGTTGGGCATGACCGCACTCGGATTCCTCTACCCGGGCCACTCGGCCGAGGACGACTACCCGCGCATCGAACAGCTCCTGGGCAGCGACGTCCGCCTGCAGCTGGTGCACACGGACATCGGGGAGGACGCCCACCGGATCGACGCGCTGCGCGAGATGGGCTCGGCGGCCCGGCTCTCGGCGGGCGTCGAGGAGCTGCGGCTGTCCGGCGCGGAGGCCGTGGTCTGGGCGTGCACCAGCGGCAGCTTCGTGTACGGCTGGGAGGGCGCCCACGAGCAGGTACGCGCCCTGGCCCGGGCCGCCGGGCTGCCCGCCTCCTCCACGTCCTTCGCGTTCGCGCACGCCGTCCGGGAGATCGGGGCCCGCAGGGTCGCGATCGCGGCGACCTATCCGCAGGACGTGGCGGACCTTTTCGTCGCGTTCCTTCGGGACGCGGGAGTGGAGGTCGTGTCGAGCAGGGCCTCCGGGATCATCACGGCGGCGGAGGTCGGGACCTGGGGCGAGGCGGAGGTCCTCGAGCTCGCCCGGGCCGGCGACCATCCCGACGCGGACGCCGTCCTTGTCCCCGACACGGCCCTCCATACGGCGGCGCACCTGCCGGCCCTGGAGAAGGACCTCTCCAAGCCGGTCCTCACCGCCAATCAGGTCACGGTCTGGGAGGCCCTACGCCTCGCCGACCGCAAGGTGAACGCCCCCACCCTGGGCACCCTCTTCACAAAGGAGCCCATCATCCAGGTGTAACGCCCCCGGGGGTGTGCACTTCGTCTGCGGCTGGGTGGGGGGCCCATCGCGCAGTTCCCCGCGCCCCTGAAAGCCCCTGGCACGCACCTTTCAGCCTGTCCGGCGTTTGAGGACGAGCCCTTCGGGTGATGCGGGGGCCCGGGGGGCGCAGCGCCCCCTGGCGGGGTTGAAGGGGCGGCGGGGCGAGAGACTCCCGGCCCGCGTACCGGGGTGCGGTGCCGGGAATAAGCGGGGACTGTCTCCTGTTGGCGCTCGGAGGACAGCAACACGTACGCAACAGGAGGCACCCCGGTGGACGACACGGACGAGATCCGAGGCACCGCGCAAGGCACCGCGCCCGTACCCCTCTCCGTACTGGACCTGGTCACGGTGGGCGCCGGCCGCACCGCGACCGACGCCCTGCGCACCAGCGTCGCCATCTCCCGCCTCGCAGAGTCCCGCGGCTTCCACCGCTACTGGGTCGCCGAACACCACTCCATGCCGGGCGTGGCCTCCTCCTCACCCGCGGTGATCCTCGCCCACCTCGCCGCCCACACGACCCGCATCCGCCTGGGCTCGGGCGGCGTCATGCTCCCGAACCACGCCCCCCTGGTGATCGCGGAGCAGTTCGGCACGCTGGAAGCCATGGCCCCGGGCCGAGTGGACCTGGGCCTGGGCCGAGCCCCCGGCACCGACGGCGCCACGGCCGCAGCCCTCCGCCGCACCGACCGCCTGAACGAGGGCGCCGACGACTTCCCCGAGCAGCTCGCGGAGCTGGCCCGTTTCCTGGACGACGACTTCCCGGCCGGTCACCCCTACGCCCGCATCCACGCGGTCCCGGGCCCCGTCCAGTCGACCTCCCCGGGCGGCGTACAGTCCCCGCACCGCCCCCCGATCTGGCTCCTCGGCTCCTCCGGTTTCAGCGCCCGCCTGGCCGGCGTCCTCGGCCTCCCCTTCGCCTTCGCGCACCACTTCTCGGCCCAGAACACGATCCCGGCGCTGGACCTCTACCGCGAGTCCTTCCGGCCGAGCGCCGTGCTGGACGCCCCGTACGCCCTGATCGGCGTCTCCGCCCTCGCCACGGACGACGAGAAGGAGGCCCGCCGCCAGGTCAGGGCCGCGGCCCTGAACATGGTCCGGCTGCGCACCGGCCGCCCGGGTCTCGTCCCGACCCCCGAGGAGGCGGAGGCGTACGACTTCAGCCCGATGGAACGTGAGTTCGTCGACTCCTGGAACGCCAACGTCATCCACGGCACCGCGGACGAGGTCCGCGCCGGCCTCGACGACCTCCAGAAGCGCACCGGCGCCGACGAGCTGATGCTCACGGGTAACGCCCACGGCGGCGACGTACGCCTGCGCTCGTACGAACTGATCGCGGACGTGTACGGGCTGCCGAAGGCGGACTAGCGCCCGTTCGCCGTCGAGCTCTCTGTCAGAAGCTCTCCGTCAGGAGCTCGCCGTCAAGAGGGCGGAGATACGATCCGGCGCCACCGGGCGGGAGTACAGCCAGCCCTGCCCGGTGTCGCAGCCGATCCCGCGCAGCCGGGTGGCCTGGGAGGCGGTCTCCACGCATTCGGCGGTGACCGTCAGGCCGAGCCGGTGGGCGAGTTGGATGAGGGCCTCGACGATGACCTCGTCGGCGGGGTTGGGGTGGGCGCCGCCGTCGGGCCCCTCGTACTGGAAGCCGCGGACGAAGGAGCCGTCCAGCTTCAGGACGGAGACCGGCAGGCGGCTGAGGTAGGCGAGGTTGGAGTAGCCGGTGCCGAAGTCGTCGATGGCGATGCGGACGCCCATGTCGCTGAGGGACTGGAGAGCCTGGAGAGGCCGCCCGGCCGAGCCCATCACCGCCGACTCCGTCAGCTCCAACTGGAGCAGATGCGGGGCGAGACCCGTCTCCGCGAGGATCTCCGCCACGTCCGCGACCAGGTCGGAGTCCCACACCTGCCGTACGGCGACGTTGACGCTGACGAAGATCGGCGCCGCGTCCGGGTGGTCCAGCTGCCAACGGCGGGCCTGGCGGCAGGCCGTGGCCAGTACCCAACGGCCCAGCTGCACGATCGAACCGTCTTCCTCGGCCAATCCGATGAACCGATTCGGCGTCAGCGTGCCGAACTGCGGATGGTTCCAGCGGACCAGCGCCTCGACCCCGCGCACCCCGCCGTCCTCCATGCCCACCAAGGGCTGGTACTCCAGGGCGAATTCGTTCCGGTCGATCGCCGCCCGGAGCGTGGAGGAGAGCGCCTGACGGGTCATCCGGTGGGCGTTGCGCTCCGGGTCGAACAGCGTCCAGCGGCCCTTGCCGTCCGCCTTCGCCCAGTACAGCGTGGTGTCCGCGGCCTGCATCAGATGGGTCGCGGACGTCCCGGCGGCGCGCCGCTCGACGACCCCGATCGACGCGGAGACCGACAGCCGTTGCCCCGAGAGGTCGAAGGGCGCCTGCAGTGACTTCAGGACGGACTCGGCGAGGTCGGCCAACTGGTCCGTCCCTGTCGAGTCCTCGACCAGCAGGGCGAACTCGTCGCCGCCCAGCCGGGCGACCAGGGGAGTGGCCCCCCGGGCGTAACCCGCCTCGTCGGCGCAGCGCGTCAGCCGTTCGGCCACGGCCGCGAGCAGCCGGTCGCCGACCCGGTGGCCGAGCGTGTCGTTGACCGCCTTGAACCCGTCCAGGTCCAGATAGCAGAGCCCGATCCGGCCGGTGCCGCCCTCCTCGTACGCCTCCGCCTCCAGGGCGGACGAGAGCCGCTCGAAGAACAACGTGCGGTTGGGCAGCCGGGTCACCGGGTCGTGCATCTGCAAGTGCCGCAGCCGCGCCTGGAGTTCACGGCGGGCGCTGATGTCTGCGATGGACAGCAGCACCGCCTCCTCCTGCGCGGGCAGCGGAGCGACCGTCACCTGCACCCAGAGCGAGTGCCCGTCGGGGTGCTTGAGGCGACGGGTGCAGCGCAGCCGGGCCTGCCGGCCGCGCAGTACCTCGCGGTACGCGTGCCAGGTGCGGGCGTCGGAGGCCAGATCCACCAGATCGGCCGCGATCCGCCCCACGAGCGCGCCCGATCCGGTGCCGCACAGCGCGCCGAGCGAATCGTTGGCGGTGACGACCAGACCCTCGCGGTCGACCACGGCCATCGGAAGGGGCGCGGCGCCGAAGGCGGCACGGAACGCACCGGGAGATGTCGAGGTCCCGGCGGGTGGGACGAGCGCCGCATCGGGGACGGACTCGGAAATGCCAGGAATTGACTCGGGCGTGTCGGAGATGGACTCGGGCGTGTCGAGGGGGGACTCAGGCGTGTCGAGGGGGGACTCAGGCGTGTCGAGGGTGCCGAGGGGTGTTTCCGCCGGGGCGTACGAGCCGGGAGAGGCACCGGCGCAGGGGGATGCGCCGGGGGGTGAAACAGCGGAGACGGATGCGCTGGGAGGCACCCCGGCGTACGTACGAGGAGACGTACGCGGAGATGTGTCGATGTGACGCTCTGTGACGGCCGACCGGATGAGATCTGCCGTGGGCGTCGGCCCTTCGGACGTTCCGCTCACCGCTCGCTCCCGCAGTGCACTCGTTCTTCGTATGGGTCTCTCGGGTGGTCGGCCGGTGCTGGACGGCCGAACAAGCCGTGTCCGTGCAGGAAAGTGTGCCGATCATAGAGGCTGGTTCCGGAGCCTTCCAGCCACAGTCCAGTGTCCCGGAACAACCACCGGTTCTGACAGATCGTTTCTGCCTGGATCTGGACCGGTTCCTGCGCCTGGCGATCACATGTGACGTTCCGTGAGTGTTCGGGGTGTCGTTCGGGGTTTCGGCTGCTCACGGCTCCTCACTCTTCTGGTGCAGGCAAACAGGGCGAAGTGTCACGAACTATCCCAGGCTGGGTGCGGTGTCCCGAAAACCGCATCCGGAGGTCGACGTGCCGCGTCAGCGCCCCCTGAAGGGTCTCGCCCGAGAGGCCCTGTGGCGTCGAAGCCGTGATGTGCCGCGGGTTCCTGACGTCCTGACGGTTCTCGGCGTGCCGCGAGTCCTCGCTCGTCCGGGTGCGCGTCGGGCCTTCGCCCGTCCGGGTGTGCCGCGCTGGCGCAGCACCGCGGCCGTGTTCACCTCCATGTCGGCGCTGGCCGCTACTTCCCTGATCACGGGCCCCGCGCTCGCCGAACCCCTCTTCTCCCCCTGCGCCCTGAAGCGGACCGAGGCCCACCACTCGGAGGGCTTGGACACCTGGAACGCCGACTATCCGCGCCCCACCCGCCCCCTCGACGCGGTGCTCGTCTATCTGTCCTTCCCGGACTCCCGGCCCCGCACCACGCCCGCCGAACTGACCGCCGACTACTTCCCGGCCACCAGCCAGTTCTTCGAGCGCGCCTCGTACGGCAAGTTCACACTGCGCCCGCATCCGCAGCGCGACTGGATCCGGATGCCGCACACCTCCACCTCGTACGCCATAAAGCGCGACTGGAACGCCGCGCGGCGCGGCGACTATCTGCGTGACGCGGTCGCCGCGGCCGACCGGCAGGTCGACTTCTCCCGCTACGACATCGTCTACTTCGTGGCCGACCCGGACGCGCCGGGCGTCGACTCCGACGCGACGAAGGTCGTCAACCTCGACACCCCCATCGAAGCCGACGGCAAGGACATCCGCCGCGTCGTCACGGTCTTCGAGAAGCACCCGCCGGACCACCTCGTCCTCGCCCACGAGACGGGGCACGTCTTCGACCTGCCCGACCTCTACCACCGCCCCACCGACGGCAAGGGCGAATGGGACACCTACGTCGGCGACTGGGACCTCATGGGCAGCCAGTTCGGCCTCGCCCCCGACCTGTTCGGCTGGCACAAGTGGAAACTGGGCTGGCTGGAAACGCGCCAGGTGGCCTGTCTGCGGGAGCACGGGACCACGAGGCTGACGTTGGAGCCGCTGGGGTCGGGTCCGGTGACGGGCGGGGCGGGGACGGCGGCATCAGGAGCGCCGGTTTCCGTCGCGAGCGCCCCTGCCCTGGCCGGTCCGGCACCGGCTTCGGGCTCCGGGAGACCGCCCTCGGACTCGGAGGGCTCCGCCTCGGGTCCCTGGGGCTCGGTTCCCGGTCCCGGGGGGTCCGCCTCGGGCTCCGGGGCGCCCGTCTCGGGCCCCGTCTCCGACCCCGTCTCCGGGGGGTCTGTCCCGGGCTCCCGGGCGCGGACCTCGGCCCTCTCGGCCTCGCGGGCGGTCCTGCCCACCTCGGCGCCGGGGGCGCGCATCTTCGGTTCCGGCCGCGGTACCAAATTGGCGGTCGTCCGTACGGGTCCCGACAGTGCGCTGGCCTTCGAGGCGCGCACCTCGACGGGCAACGACGGCGCCACCTGCACACAGGGCATCCTGATCTACCGCATCCGCAGCGAGGCCGACTCCGGCGACGGCCCGGTCGAGGTCATCGACGCCCACCCGCACTCCGAGTCCTGCTGGGGTGAATCGGTCTACCCGCCCCTGGCGGACGCGCCCGTCGGACTCGGGGAGAGTTTCACGGTCCCCGGCGAGAAGGTGCGCGTCGAGGTCGAGGACCGGACGGCGTCCGGGGCGTGGACGGTGAAGATCACGACAGGCTGAGCCCCTCGCCCGCGCGGAGCCGGGCACGCAAGAAGCCCCTCGCTTTCGCGAGGGGCTTCTCACCGTCTGTGCGCCGCCAGGGACTCGAACCCCGGACCCGCTGATTAAGAGTCAGCTGCTCTAACCAACTGAGCTAGCGGCGCCTGCTGACGTCGTAGACCTTAGCATCCTGATCGGCGGGAGGAAAAATCGATATCCGCACCGCGGCGGAGGCGGCCGTGCGGGCCGCCCGGACGGCCGCCCACACCAGGATCTCGGGCCCCGGAAGCCACGGATGCCGGGTGTCGGGGGCCACCAGCCAGCGGGACGCGAGGTGGGCGACGGGGCTCAGGGCGGGCACGGTCACGGCGTCGCCGACCCCGTGGCAGAGCAGCGGAGGAATGGCGTCGACGCGCCCGGATTCCCCCGACTCACCCGCCCCCCACTCCTCCCACTCCAGGAGCGACGGCAGGCGCTGTGCGGTGCCCGGCGCGCTGAACAGCAGCATCCGCCCGCGGTGCACGGCCACCGGGCCGGAGCCCGGCCCCTCGTCCCACATCCGGTCGAGCATCCGCCGGCCGAAGATCGTGGGTACGTTGACGATGTCGAAGGCGGTGCCGCAGGGCAGGACGACCGGGGCGGTCGGGCGTTCCTCCCAGAGGGTGAGGGTGCTGCGCGGATACGTTCCTGCCGAGGCGAGCCAGGCGGCTCCGTCCGGGGTGACGCCGGAGACGTCGAACCGGTCGGGCAACGGGGCGGCGGAGCTTGCCGAATTCCGTGTGCTGCTCATGCCTGTCAGATCTACCGTCGGTAAGCATCCGCCCCCTGAGAGTTGTGAGAACCCGGGACAGAACGCCGGGGAGAGGAGTACCTTGCCCCCTGGCATATGCCAGGCTTCTGGGCTGTCAGGGGCGCGGTGAACTGCGCGACAAGCCCGGGCGGCGGGGGCGACGGAACCCGGCGGCTACACGGAAACGAACGGCTCACGCATGGTCGCCCACCCCATGCCCGAGCCCCCGCCCGTCCCCCTCGACCCCTCGCAACAGATCCCGCCCGAACTCGACCATCTTCTTCGCATAGTCCTCGGTCCACTCGGCCCGCTCGGCGATCGCAGCCGGCGTAAGCCGGTCGAACCGCCGGGGGTCAGCCAGCTGCGCGGCGGCGATCGCCTGGAACTCCAGCGCCCGATCGGCCGCGGCGCGAAACGCGAGCGTCAGCTCCGTGGCCCGCGCCAGCAGCGCCCGAGGATCGTCGATCGACTCGAGATCGAAGAAGTGCTCCGGATCACCGGCCGCCTCCGCGGGCTCGAAGAGCAGGGGCGCGGGGCGTAGCCGCGGTTCGTTCCGACGCGGCGTGGGCTCCGCCATGTCTTCTCCTCCTCGTACGGTTCAGGGGCCCGCTTCGTGGGTGGGCCACCGTCCATTCTCCCCCGTCCGCGCAAGTAGGCCCGTGTGAGCGGACCCGCACAACCGTGCAAGCCGGACCCACGGCCGCCACCCATGGATCCGCTGTGGATCCGAGGTGGATCTACGGTCGCCACACCACCCGATGCTCCGCCAGATGCGACAGCACCGCGTGATTGGCCTCCCAGCCGTCGGGAAACTTCACCGTGACCCCCAGCTGCACCGGCTCCGTCGACGGATGGTCGTCCAGCAGTTCCGTCACTCCCGCCCGGCACACCACGATGCACGCGTGCCGATGCCGCGAGGCGAGGACGCACAGCCGCCCCGTCTCCAGGTGGAACGCGGTCGCGTCGGGCCGCCCGGACAGCGGATGCAGCACCACGGTGACGTCGAACTCCCGCCCCTGAAGCCGATTCGCCGTGTCGACGGTGACGTCCGCGACCCCGAGGTCGGCGAGCGCCGCCCGTACGGCCGCCGCCTGGTCCCGGTGCGCCGTGCCGACGGCGATCCGGTCGGCGGTCAGGGGTACCGGTTCCTCCGCCCGCTCCGAGGTGGCCGCACCGCCCCGGTCCAGCAGCCGTCGTACGACCTGGGCCACCGCCCCTACCGCCTCCGGGTCCGTACGCGGCGTGTGCCGGGCGGGCAGCTCCAGCAGCCCCCAACCCGCCTCCGCCGCCTCGTCGATGACCCGGTCGGGACCCGAACCGTCCGACGCCACAGCGAACTTCAGCCGCCGGTCACCATGGCCGGTGCCGCTGCGGAACGGCGTGTATGGGTAGAACGCGTCCGAGACGAGCGGCGCCGCGGAGGCCGGCAGCCGCCAGGACACCGGGAGGCGGTGCTGCGGCAGGTCGGGGTTGTGGGCGAGCAGTGTCGTCACCGCGGACGCCGACGGGTCGTACGACAGCCCCGCCCACTGCTCCGAGCCGACGATCGCGAACGGGTCCAACTGCCCGGGGTCGCCCACGAACAGAGCCCGCTCGAAGAGCCCCGCCACGGCCAGCAGCGCGTCCGACCGCATCTGGTAGGCCTCGTCGACGATCGCGTGCCGCCACGGCTCGACCCCCTTGACGTGGGCCCACTTGGCGGCGGTCGAGACGACCACGTCCAGTCCGGACAGATCGCCGGCCTTCGTGGACTTGCGGACGTTCGGCAGGTCGTCCAGAGCCTTGTCGTAGGGGTCGGGATCGCTGCTGTGCAAGCGGCCTACCGGCAGCTCCCCGTTCTTCTCGGCGAGTCGCAGCACCAGGTCGTCGACCTGGGCGTTGGTCTGCGCGATGACCATCAACGGGCGCCCGGCGGAGGCGAGTTCGAGCGCCGCGCGGACGACGAGGGTGGATTTCCCGGCGCCCGGGGGAGAGTCGACCACGACGCCGCGGTGCGTGCCGTGCAGGGTGTCGTTCAGGATGGCGTCGGTGGCGCGGCCGGCCGCGGCTCCGGGATCGAAGGCCGTGGTCACAGGATGTCCTCCTCCGTCACCGGGTCCGGCCGCGGTACCGCGTCCGGCTCGCCCGGCGGTCCGCCGTGCGTCCACGGGGTCTCCTCCGGGTCGGGCAGCTTCGCGCCGCCCCGCTGCTCGTGCTCGAAGAGAGTGAAGCAGAGGAGATCCCCCTTCTCCGGCACGGAGCCGGTCTCGGGTTCCTTGCCGCGCCCCATCTTGTCGACGATCCGCAGGACCACCAGCCCGTCGCCCTCCGATGACTCCTCGTACCCGACGAACTCGGCCGCCTGCGGCTTTCCGCCCAGCGACCGGTACACCTTCGTCCGCTCCCCGAGGTGCGGCCGGTCGTCCGTGCGCACGGTCACCAGGGGGCGGGGGCTCGGCCGCTTGCTCTCGCTGTACGCCATGACGACGTCCGTGACCTCACCCGCGAAGGCCTCGCCGACCAGCCGCCGCCCGGCCATGACCAGCGGATCGTCGAGGGCTTCCTGCGCGTCCAGGCGGCCCTGCTCGCGCTCGCGCGTGGCCAGCTTGTTCGCGGCGGTGACCGCGTCGTCGCGGCGTGGCTGCGGGGGCTCGCCCGCGGTGATCCGGTCGCGGTGGCCGGTGAACGACCAGCGGTCACGGGTCCACCGGTCGGCCGCGTGGGTGCCCTCGGGGAGCGTCCGCAGCAGGTCGAGGCCGCGCCACACCGCGTCCCAGGTGGGCCGGGTGATCTGCTCGACGAGGGTGCGGATCTCCCGCTCGGCGGCGGTGAGTTCACCGAGCCGGTCGTCCGCCTCCAGGCCGTCCTCGGCGGCGGCGAGGGCGGTCCGCGCGCGGTCGTAGCGCTCGATGGCGGGAGCGAGCAGTTTGTTGTCGAAGGCGGGGTCGGTGGCCGGTCCCGCGGGCGGCCACACGAGCTGTCCCCGGGCATCCCGCCGCAACTCGGCCCGCAGCGCGGCCTGCGCGCCCGACGCACCCTCCGGGGGGTCGATCCAGGCGAGCAGCGCCCCCAGGTGCTGGTCCTCCAGGCTGCTCTGGCCGGTCGCCCAGTGCCGCGACAGCACGTCGGTGAGGGCGAGCAGCAGGGCGGAGCCGGGCACCCGGGCCCGCTCCCCGAAGTGCGTCAGCCACCGCCCGAGCAACGGCACCCGGGGCGGCGCCGGATGGGGCGCCTCGGGCTCCTGCTCCGCGGTGCGCCGAAACCGCATGGAGCGGCCGAGGAGCCGTACGAACTCCACACCCGCGCGGCTCGGCACGATCAGCTGCGGGGCGTCCGCGCACAGTTCGACCTCGACCTTGACGCGCTTGCCGGTTTCGGGATCGGTCTCGCTGCGCTCGGCTGCCTCGACGTCGTCGGCATAGGTGTCCACGTACGGCAGTACGACATCGGCCAGCTCCGCGAGGAACGCGAACCGCAGGTCGCGGTCCCGGGGTTGGGGCACGACCAGCAGGCGGGGCGCGTCCCGGTCCGTGCCGACCAGTGCCCCGAGCGGGGCCCCGGCCTCACCCGCGGTGGTCAGCGGTACGAACACCAGGGGCCGCTCGGTGAGATGCCGGTGGCGCACGGTGGCGACGGGCTGGGCCCGCCCGCTCTCGACGGCCTCCAGCCGGGCGAGGGTGGCGATCAGCGACAAGGGGCCACCTCCGGGAGGACTTCGCCGGCCGGCTCCGGTCGGCCGGTGGGCGGTGTCGCATGCCCCCGCAGGGCCTCCGACCGCAGCGCCGCGGCCCTGCGCAGGGCCACGACCGCCGGGTCGTCGGGGTCCCCGGCCGCGCCGTGGGCCGCCGCCAGGACCTCACCGATCGTCGTCAGCCCGCCCAGCTCGGAGCGGAGCGACCGCCCCAGGGCCGTCACCACGCCCTCGGCGCGGGAGCGGTCGCGGCAGTGGAAGGCGAGCTCGCAGGCGGCCAGGCACTCGGGGGCGTAGGTCGCGGAGACGGACTCGACGGCGGTCGTCAGGTCGGCGGCCGGGAGGTCGGGGGCGAAGCAGGTGCCCTCGGGGAGGCTGTCCGCGATGTCCTCGACACGCGTGAGGCGGGCCAGCTGGCGGCGGGTGACCGCGCGCTGCTTGCGGATGTCGACGGCGGACGCGGTGGGCAGGTTGGAGAAGTCCTTGGGGCAGACCAGCAGGACCCGGTGGCGAACGTCGGGACCGGCATCGCTGTCGCCTAGGCGCGCCGCCACCTCCTCCAGGGCGAGCACGTACACCGCGGACTGGCGGGCGGCGGCGCCCACCTTCGCCGGGTCCGCGGAGCCGTCCAGCATCGGGAAGGACTTGATCTCGACGACCGTCCAGCTTCCGTTCGGGTGGACGACGACGGCGTCCGGCTCCAGGAAGGCGGGGGAGCCCGCGACGTCGAGGGCGAGCATGGGGTGGTCGAGCAGGGTCCAGGCGCCGGCCGTGGTGGCCTCGCGCAGGGCGAGTGCCGTACGGGCCGCGCGCCCCTCGGGGCCGACCGCGCTCAGGTCGGGGACGACACCGGCCGCGGGCGGCTCGGCATCCGGGTCCAGCTTCTCGTGCACCAGCCGCAGCAGCTCCGCGCCGCCGTCGGCCTTGACCCGTGCCTCGAACGCGTTCCCCCGCATGAAGGCGAACTGGGACTGGCCGAAGGCGGACGGCGAGCCCAGCGCGTCCGCCAGCTTCGCCTTGTCGACACCCGCGCCGTCCAGCAGGGCGCGCCGCTCGCACCCGGGGTTCGCGGCGAGCGCCGCGAGGGCCCGCGCGTCCAGCGCCTTGGGCGGTACGGCGGGACCGCGCAGCTCAGCGAGCCGCTGTCGCAGCGCCTTCTCCCGCGTCCGCGGGGGAGGCACCCGGCTCGACTTCGGGCCCGGTTCGGGACTCGCGCTGTCGGGGAATTCGCTCACCCGTGGAAGTCTGGCATCCGCCACTGACAATTGAGGAGCGTGCGCCGTGCGAGGCGCCCGCGACCCACGGGATGCGGGCACTGAGCAGCCCCCGCACGCGGTCCGCCAGCCGCATCACGTACGGGGTCAGCAGCAGCCCGATCCCCATCACCGTGGCGCCCGCCACCGCGTCGAGGAAGTAGTGGTTGGCGGTGCCCATCACGACGATCGTGGTCAGCAGCGGATAGGCGATGCCCGCGAGCCGGACGACGGGCGTGCGGCCGTAGCGCCACAGCATCACTCCGCACCACAGCGACCAGCCCACGTGCAGGCTGGGCATCGCCGCGTACTGGTTGGTCATGCCGCCGAGGCCGCGCGGCGCGCTCGCCTCGCCGCCCCACCAGCCGTACGAGCTGTACTGGGCCATCGTGTCGACGAAGCCGTGGCCCGCGGAGAGCAGCCGGGGCGGGCAGGTCGGCATCAACGTGAAGCCGATCAGGCCGATCAGCGTGGATGTCATCAGCCAGGTGCGGGCGGCGCGGTAGCGCACGGCCCGGGAGCGGAAGAGCCAGATCAGGATCGCGGGCGTCACCAGGTAGTGCAGCGACGCGTACCAGAAGTCGGCGGGGACGCCGAGCCAGGCCTCGCGGGTGAACAACCTGTTCAGCGGGTGCTCGGCGTTGAGGTGGAGGACCTTCTCGATGCGCAGGATCTCCAGGCCGTGACCGACGGCGTCGTCGGTGTCGCCCCGGGCGAGCAGCCGGCCCGCCGAGTACGACGCGTACACCATCACGAGCAGCGGCAGCTCGGTCCACCAGCGCAGCCGGGTGTGCGATGCGGCGGCGCGCAGTTCGGTCCACCGGCGGAGCCGGGCGCGCGGTGCCGCCTCGGTTCGCCGTGCATCGGTCTGCGGCATCCGATCGCCCTCCCCCATCTGCTTGCGTGACCTGTGGTTGTTGCTTGTGTGACCAGCCGATTGCGCCCCGGTGACGCGGCCATCCGATTTTACGGTGTATGTGAATGGCTTAAGGAGGCGGCCCCTGGTCGTCAAAGACGCAGAGATCGCCCGCCGGGTTGCCCGACGCGGGGGTGAGACATGATGGGATCACCCATCTCTCAGGTCCGCGTCTCTTCCTCGTCCCGCACGTCCTCCACGCGAACCGGAAAGGCTTCTCTTCATGGCACCGCGCATCCTGCTGGCCCGGCACGGTCAGACGGAGTGGTCACTGTCCGGCAAGCACACCGGCAGGACCGACATCCCGCTCCTGGAAGAGGGCCGACGCGGCGCCAAGGTGCTGGGGGAGCGACTGCACCGGGCCCCCTTCGACGGACTCTCGGGGGTCGAGGTGCGCACCAGTCCGCTGGCACGCGCGCGTGAGACGTGCGAACTGGCCGGCTTCGGCGAGCGTGCCACCACCTGGGACACGCTCATGGAGTGGGACTACGGCGCGTACGAGGGCATGACCCCGGCCGAGATCCAGGCGGTCCGCCCGGGCTGGTTCATCTGGCGCGACGGCGTCCCCGAGGGGGAGACCCTGGAGCAGGTCACCGCGCGCGCGGACGAGGTCGTCGCCTGGGCCCGCGCGGAGGACCGGGATGTGCTGGTCTTCGCGCACGGGCACATCCTGCGCTCGATCGGCGCCCGCTGGCTCGGCCTCCCGCTCGACTTCGCGGCCCGTATCCGCCTCAACCCGACCTCGCTGTCGGTGCTCGGCTGGGCCTATGGAGAGCCCGCGATCGAGGCGTGGAACGACTGCGGGCACCTGACCACTTAGGCGCCGACCGGCGGCCGGGATCACGGGATGCGCGGCAGACTCGCGTGGCGCTCGAGGAACGCCGACACACCCGACGCCCGGCGGTGCGGCAGCAGTACGCGCGCGGTGCCCGCCAACATGGTCTGGATACGTGACGACTGGACCTCGCCCAGCAGGTCGAGGACGCGCAGACCCGCGAGGGCGGCCTCGTCGGGGCGGCCGCCGCGCGCGAGGTCGTCGGCGAGCTCGGCCGTGTAGAGGGCGATGTTGCGGGTGAAGTGCGGGTCCTGGAGGTGCGCGGCGCGCCGGGCGTGCCGGGCCGCGCGGGTCCAGTCGCCCAGCGTCGACCAGCACTGCGCCTCCAGACCCTCCAGTTCGGCCTCTCCGTAGAAGGTCATCCACTCGGGATCGGTCTCCGAGGGGCCGCGTTCGAAGAGCGTCTGCGCGCGGACGAGTGCCTGCTCGCACCCCGTGCGGTCGGCGAGTCCGGCCCAGCCGCCCGCCTCGCGCAGCGCGAGCAGCGAGAGCAGCCGCGGGGAGCCGAGAGGGCGCGCCGCGCGCTGTGCCGCCTGCGCCGCGCGCACCGCCTCGCGGGGGCGCCCCGCGTCGCGTGCCAGGAACGCCGTGTTGCAAAAGGCGTGCGCCTCGAGGGCCGGGTCGCCGGACATCCTGGCGGTCGCCAGCGCCTCGGCGTAGTGCGAGCGCGCGTCCTCGAAGCGCCCGGAGTCGTGTGCCAACCAGCCCACCGAGATCGCCAGTTCGCCCGCCCCCGCGTACAGCCGGTCGGCGGTGGTCTGCCGGGTGGTGCCCGCGTCGAGCAGCTCGTAGGCCGTCCGCAGCGGTGCGGCGGCCCGCCGGTAGAGGCCGTCGGCCCCGTGCCGGTCGTCGAGCAGCCGGATCCGGCGGACGGCCTCTTCGAGGGCGCCCGCCTCGAAGGTCCCCACCCGGTGGACACGGCGGTCCGCGGCTGCGGCCGGAGCGCCGAAGGCGACTCCGAAGGGGCCCAGTGAGGCCGCCGCCACGGTGGCGGTGCCTCCAGTCATGAATGCGCGACGTTGCACGTCGCTCTCCTCGTGGTTCTCGTGCCTGTCATACGGGTCCTGCGTGTCATACGTCTCGTGCGTCTCCTCCGTCTCACCGGTGGCGTGCGTCGGGCTCGTGGTGTGGGGAGGGAGCGCCTCGTCCGTGCCGCGCGCCCCTCGGCCGCGTACGGACGAGCGGGGCGAGAAGCCCAGGTCGGTCAGCGTGCGGCCGGGGAACATGTGCAGGAACACCCGTTCGTACGCGTAATTGGGGCAGCGGATCTCGCCTGCCTCGACCCGCCCGATGTAGCGCGCGTCACAGCTGACCCGCTCGCCGATCTCGCGCGCGGCCCTCCGTACCGCCGCGGCGAACTCGCCCGGCGAGCGCTGTGCGCGCAGCCGCCGGAAGGCGAGATTCGGCCGTGGTGGCCGGGGGGACTGGGACGAGGTCACCGCTGACGACGCCATGGCCGGGCCCTCTCTTGCAACCGTCGAACCATGCCGGACTCAAGGTGAGTTGTCCGTGTTGTGGCGTGTGTCACCTTGTCCCGGCGGAGCAAGAACGTACCTGCTGTGACGGTGTCGCCACGCTGGGTTTGGCTACAAAACGGATATCTCATGCACGATCTGCCATGAACTGCCATCCTTTGTGGCTGTGTTATGCCGTAGCCGTTGACGTTCTGACGCGTTGAACCCTGTGGACCGGGAGCGCACCCGAACTCCCGACCCACTCGTGCAGGAGGAGGGGTTCCGTGTTGGAGGCCGGGATGGAGAGCACCGAGTTTCGTACGCGGCTGTCGACCGCCGAGCACAGGCCGTCCCCCGCGTGCGACGCCCCACCGGAGCCGGTCGCCGACTGCGACCTCGTGACGGTTCCGGCGCGCCAGGGGCTGGAGGCGGTCGACATCCTCCGCCGCGGCTCCTGCGACTCCGTCGGGCCCGTCCTGCTCGACGACGGCTGCGACACCCTCGGCTTCCTGGTGCCGTCCGGCACCGCGGACGCCTGGGACGTGCCGGGCAGCACCTGTACCCAGACCAACGGCCGCGGCCTCAGCCTGGTGGCACCCGAGCCCCCGGTCGAGGGCTCGGACTGGCTGCTGCCGCCCGGCGACGCGGACCTCGCGACCGACCCGGCCGTGCTGCGGGCGGCGCTGGGCGAGGCGGCCCGGCTGATCGAGGCCGCTGACAACTGCCGCTGACACCGGAAACACCGGGCGGCCGCCCCACGGGTTGCCGCTGCGCCGACCTCCCTGTACGCCCTGATAATGGCAGGATGGGAAGGTCGAGGAACAAGCGGTCCGACGACGCGCGGGGCGCGGCGCGTGACGCGTCGCGCGGTTCGCGCCGCGGGCAGGCGTCCGCCGACGCCGTCGTCGAGACGGTCGAGGGCGGCCTCGCCGAGCTGATACCCGACCGGGACCGCCCGCGCGCCTGGACCCTCCTCATCGACGGCGCCCCCCAGTCCCACGTCGACCTCGACGACCCCGCCCATCTGAGCTTCGAGTACCAGCGCCGCCTCGGCCATGTCATCGACCTCGTGGCCCCGCCCGGCAAGCCCGTGCACGCCGTCCACCTCGGCGGCGGCGCCTTCACCCTCGCCCGCTACACCGCCGCGACCCGTCCCCGCTCCACCCAGCAGGTCGTCGAACGCGACGGGGCCCTCGTCCAACTGGTCCGCCGCGAACTCCCCCTGGACCCGAACGCCCGCATCCGAGTGCGCTCCCTGGACGCCCGCGAAGGCCTCGCCAAGGTTCCCGACGGCTGGGCGGACCTGGTGATAGCGGACGTGTTCAGCGGCGCCCGCACCCCCGCGCACCTCACCTCGGTCGAGTTCCTCACCGACGTCCGCAGAACCGTCAAACCCGGTGGCCTGTACGCCGCCAACCTCGCCGACGGCCCCCCGCTGGCCCATCTGCGCGGCCAGATCGCCACCGCCGCGACCGTCTTCCCCGAGCTCGCCCTCATCGCCGACCCCACGGTCCTGCGCGGCAAACGCTTCGGCAACGCCGTCCTCGTGGCCTCCGGCCACCCCCTGCCCCTGGCCGAACTCACCCGTCGCGCCGCCTCGGACCCCCACCCGGCCAGACTCGAACACGGCAAACAGCTCACCGACTTCACCGGAGGAGCCGTGCCGGTACTGGACGCGGCGGCGGTGGCATCCCCGGCCCCGCCCGCATCGGTGTTCCGCTGACAGAGGCACCTGCGAACCCAGGTGCGCTGGGGCGCCCCGAAAGGGGCGCGGGGCTGTGAACATATGCGGCTCCGCCGCGTGGGCGCGCCCTGCCACGAACCACCCGCACCCGACCCGCAAAGCCGGCGCAGCTAGTACGTGCCGATCTCCACCCGCGGCGGCCCGTCGTGCCACGTACAGAACACCGACACCCGATCCGCCCCCGAAGTGAACTCCACCCGAATCCACGACTCCGTCTTCCACACCTGCATCGACCACCCCGAACCCGGCGTGGCCGAGACGAGCGTCGCGGAGGTGGTACCGAGATCGAAGACGGCCCGCCCCCCGTCGGTGTCGTAACTCTTGACCTGCCCGGCGGGTCCGGAGGCGCTCGGACTCGGGTCGGTGGAGGGCGATTTCGAGGGGGCCGGCATCGCGGTCGGCCGCGGACTCGTCGTCGGTTTCGAGGCGGATGGACTCGGGCTCGCCGACGGCCGACCCGTCGACGAGGCAAGCGGCTTGGACCCCTGCGTCGTCGCCCTGCCCACCGTGATGGGCAGCGCGCGCGGCGGATCGTAGGCCGTCCCCGTCATGACCGTGTGGACGCCCCACCACGACAGCGTGACCGCCGCGCCCGTGGCGAGCGACCAAGCCAGTACGTGTACGAATCCTCTGAGCATCGCGGGCCATACTGCCTCACGCGCCCCACGGGTGTCTCCCATGTCTCCTGACAGAACGGCGGCCCGAGTTATCCACAGGCACCGGACCGGCATCGCACAGATGGCGTACGGTGCGGCGCATGGCAAGTGTGCTCGTGGTCGAGGACGACCAGTTCGTACGCAGCGCTCTCATCCGGCATCTGACCGAAGCCGCGCACACGGTGCGCAGTGTCGGCACCGCCCTTGAGGCGCTGCGCGAGGTTGCCCATTTCTCCTTCGACGTCGTCATCCTGGACCTCGGACTGCCCGATCTCGACGGGGCCGAGGCGCTGAAGATGCTGCGAGGCATCACCGACGTCCCGGTGATCATCGCAACCGCGCGGGACGACGAGACGGAGATCGTCCGCCTGTTGAACGACGGGGCGGACGACTATCTGACCAAGCCGTTCTCGGTCGAGCACCTGTCCGCGCGGATGGCCGCCGTCCTGCGCCGCTCGCGGGCGACGGGCGACACACCCCCGTCGCCGGTCATCAGGGTCGGCGGCCTGTCCATCGACCCGCTGCGCCGCCAGGCCGAGCTGGACGGCGCCCGACTGGACCTCACCCGGCGCGAGTTCGACCTGCTCGCGTTTCTCGCCGGGCGGCCCGGTGTCGTCGTCGCGCGCAAGGAGCTGCTCGCCGAGGTGTGGCAGCAGTCGTACGGGGACGACCAGACCATCGACGTCCATCTGTCGTGGCTGCGCCGGAAACTGGGCGAGACGGCGGCGCGGCCGCGCTATCTGCACACTCTCCGCGGGGTCGGCGTGAAGCTGGAACCACCGAGCTTGGAGCCGCCGCGATGAGGTGGGCACTGGTCAAGGTGTGCGTGGCGGTGACCACGATGGTCGTGGTGGCCTTCGCGGTCCCACTGGGGCTCGTCATCAAGGAGATGGCCCGGGACCGCGCCTTCTCGAACGCCGAACGGCAGGCCGCGGCCATCGCGCCCGCGTTGTCCATCACTACCGACCGGGACCAGTTGGAGAGGGTCGTCGCCTCCGCCGGCTCGGACGACGGGATGGCCGTGCACATACCGGCGAGCGACGGCGCCAAGGCGGTCGACATCGGACGGCAGCGCGCCGCCGCCAAGGACATCGCGACCACACGCAACATCGGCCGGGCCTCCACCGCGGAGGTCCCCGGCGGTTCCATCCTGCTCCAGCCCACCGCGCTGAGCTCCGGCGAGATCGCGGTCGTCGAGGTGTACGTCCCCGAGTCCGAGGTCAGCAACGGGGTCGGCACCGCCTGGGCGGTGCTCGCCGCGGTCGGGGTCGCGCTCATCATCGGCTCGGTCGCGGTCGCCGACCGGCTGGGGGTACGGATGGTGCAGCCGGCACAGCGACTGGTCGAGGGCGCGCATGAGCTGGGGGAGGGGAAGCTCGGCGCAAGGGTGCCCGAGGAGGGGCCGAACGAACTGCGGCTGGCGGCGGTGGCGTTCAACTCGATGGCGGATCAGGTCGTACAACTCCTGGCGAACGAGAGGGAGTTGGCCGCTGACCTCTCGCACCGCCTGCGGACCCCGCTGACCGTGCTTCGCCTCAACACGGCCTCGCTCGGTGACGGGCCGGCCGCCGAGCAGACGCGGGCGGCGGTGGCGCAGTTGGAGCGGGAGGTCGACACGATCATCCGGACGGCCCGGGAGGCCAAGCCGCAGACGGCGGCGATAGGCATCGGCGCCGGGTGCGACGCGTCCGAGGTCGTCCGCGAGCGGATGGACTTCTGGTCGGCGCTCGCCGAGGACGAGGGGCGCAAGGTGCGGGTCGCGGGAGTGGACCATCCCGTACGGATACCCGTCGCCCGGGCCGACCTCGTCGCCGCCCTCGACGCGCTCCTCGGGAACGTGTTCCGGCACACCCCGGAGGGCACGGCCTTCGCGGTCGACGTGCACAAAAGCGAGGACGCGGTGATCGTGCTGGTGTCGGACGCGGGCCCGGGCATCATGGACCCGGAGGCCGCGATGGCACGGGGGAAGGGTTCCGGGAGTGACGGCTCGACCGGCCTCGGCCTGGACATCGTGCGCCGGCTCGCGGAGTCGACGGGCGGGGACGTGCGGATCGGTTCGTCGGTGCTGGGCGGCACCGAGGTGCGCATATGGATCCAGCTGGACGGGCGGGCTCCGGTGCGGCGCGGGCACAGGGGGTCCGTGCGGCGTCGTAGACGAGGCGTGGGCGTGAGCTGACGCAGGTCGGCGCGGAGTCGGGCGTGGGCCGGGCGCGGGCCCGGCGTGTGGCCAAATTGGTCTCTACCTTTAACCGTCCCCGATGCCTTCCTTAAGCGCACCATAAGATCGCCGGCGGGCGCCCTGATCAGGCGGTTTGCCCGATTCCGGATCGCTAGCGTGCTGCCGCACCCCACCCCCCGTGAACCGCGAAGGCAGGCACACGCGATGAGCACTACGCACCGGCGCAAGGTCAGTGGCAGGAACAAGGCGATAGGCGGGGTCGTCGCCGCGGCCGTGGTCGGCGGTGGCGCCTTCCTGTTCTCCGGGACCGCGCTGGCGGCCGGCGTCGGTGCCGCGTACACCAAGACCAGTGACTGGTCGACGGGTTACACCGCGCAGTACGTCATCACCAACGACACCGGCCAGGCGAAGGGGGACTGGACGCTGGAGTTCGACCTGCCGTCGGGCGCCGGGCTCAGCTCGCTGTGGAACGGAACGTCGACGGTGAGCGGGCAGCACGTCACCGTCAAGCCGCCGTCCTGGGACAAGGACGGGCTGGCGGCCGGCGAGTCGGTCACCGTCGGCTTCGTCGTGAATGGCACCGCGGACCCGAAGGGCTGTGTCATCGACGGCGCCAAGTGCTCGGTGGACGACGGCGCGACGCCGGAGCCGAGCGGCCGCCCGACGCAGTCGTCGACCCCGACCCCGACCCCGACATCCACCGCCACTCGGCTCCCCACGTCGACCCCGACCCCCACGTCCACCCCCACGTCCACCCCCACGCCCACTCCTTCCGCCTCGCAGACAACCGGCAGTGGCACGACGACCGGCGCGGGCTTCGCGCCGTACGTCGACACCTCCCTCTACCCGGCCTTCGACCTGGTCGCCAGCGCCACGGCCACCGGTGTGAAGGACTACAACCTGGCCTTCATCACCGACGGCGGCGGCTGTACGCCGAAGTGGGGCGGGGTGACCGACCTCGCCAGTGACGGCGTGGCGTCGCAGATCGGCGCGCTGCGGGCGAAGGGCGGCGACGTCCGGGTGTCCTTCGGTGGCGCCTCGGGCTCGGAGCTGGCGACGACCTGCTCGTCGGCGGACGCGCTGGCGGCGGCGTACGGGAAGGCCGTGGACGCGTACAACCTGACCAAGGTCGACTTCGACGTCGAGGGCGGCGCGCTGCCGAACACGACCGCGAACACGAACCGGGCGAAGGCGATCGCGAAGCTCCAGCAGCAACACCCGAACCTGGACGTGTCCTTCACCCTCCCGGTCATGCCCGAGGGCCTGACCCAGGACGGCGTGAACCTGCTCTCCAGCGCCAAGTCGAACGGTGTGAAGATCTCCGCGGTCAACATCATGGCGATGGACTACGGCCCCTCGTACAACGGTGACATGGGCACCTACGCCGAGCAGGCCGCCACCGCCACCCAGGCCCAGGTGAAGAGCGTCCTCGGGCTGTCGGACAGCGCGGCGTGGAAGTCCGTCGCCGTCACTCCGATGATCGGCGTCAACGACGTCGCCTCCGAGATCTTCAAGGTCGACGACGCGGCCCAACTGGTCGACTTCGCCAAGTCGAAGGGCCTCGGCTGGCTCTCCATGTGGTCCGCCGCCCGCGACAAGCAGTGCCCGGGCGGTGCGAAGAACTCCGCCGACGCGACCTGCAGCTCGATCGTGCAGGACGCGGGCGCGTTCTCGAAGGCGTTCGGCACGTACAAGTAGCCGACCCTGCCAGGGGTTACCCGTCGCGGCGGAACAGGGCCGTCCAGAGGAAGGGCTCGCCGAAGAGCCCGGACCCGGGCGGCTCGTCGCGCATGCGGCGCAGTTCGACCTCGGTCAGGTCGGAGAACACCCAGCGCAGGGACTCCGGCGTGTAGGCGAGTCCGCCGTGCAGTGCGGACTGCTCGTAGAAGGCCTCGTCGGGGAGTTCGGAACCCATCGCGCCGGCGGCGAAGCAGGTGAGGGCGAGGTGGCCGCCCGGGGCGAGGACGCGGTCGAGCAGGGCGAGGTAGCTGATACGGCGGTGCGGCGGCAGATGGTGGAAGCAGCCCGAGTCGTAGACCAGGTCGTACGGGCCGCCCCAGTCGTGGTCGGTGAGCGCGAACGCGTCGCCGCAGTGGAAGCGGATCTCGGCCCCGGCCGCGCGCGCACGGTCCTGCGCCCAGGCGATGGCCGTCGGGGAGAGGTCGACCGCGTCCACCTGGAAGCCCGCGGCGGCCAGCTGAAGGGCGTTGCGCCCCGGCCCACAGCCCAGATCGAGGGCGCGGCCCGGGGCGACCAGGTTCTCGTCGAGGTATCCGACCAGGTTCTCGTCCGGCTTCGCGACGAAGAACGGTACGGGCTTGGAACGGTCGGCGTAGAAGCCGTCCCACCAGGCGGCGCCGCCCGCCGTCCACCGATCGGCCTCCGGCGCGAACAGGCCGTCCAGCAGCTTCAGCACATCGTCGACGGTGCGTATGTTCCGGTCCATACGTTCCCCTTCCAGGATGAGGGGAACGGTAGGCCAGAACTCCACGAAAGGCCAGGTCAGAGCGGCTTTCCAGAGAGGCGTGAAGGGGCTTTGCAGGCGCCGGAACGGGTGGCCGTGCCCGCCCCGCCGGAGGCACGCCACACGGTCGCCCAGGCCCCCTTCGGCAGGCGCGCCGACGCCTTCCCCGGAGGCGCCGAGGCCGCTTTCTGCGAAGAAGCGGACTTGATTGCGTCGGGGCGCGGCACCCCCCCAGGTGCCGCGCCCCCTCCCCCGCTTCCCCCGGACAGAAGGACTCTGTGGCCTGCTCGCCCCAGGGCCGAGGGGTCTACTCGGTGCCGGCCGGCGTCGCCGGCGGCAGGGAACCCGTCCGGGCCACCTGCCCGTACCAGTGCGCGCTGGACTTGGGCGTACGGGCCAGGGTCGCGTAGTCGACGTACACCGCTCCGAACCGCTTGCCGTAGCCGTACGCCCACTCGAAGTTGTCCATCAGGGACCAGAGGTAGTAGCCCCGCACGTCCGCGCCGTCGGCGATCGCATCGCGTACCGCCGCCAGATGACCGTGCAGATACGCGATGCGCTCGGGGTCGTGGACGCGGCCCTCCGGGTCCGGCTTGTCGTCGTAGGCCGCGCCGTTCTCCGTGATGTACAGCGGCAGACCGGGGGCCTCCCGCGAGTAGCGCATGATCAGGTCGCGCAGGCCGCTCGGGTCGATCGTCCAGCCCATCTCCGTACGCTCACCGGGGGTCTGGTGGAACGCGACATCGTCCGCGCCCGGCCACGGCGAATAGGCACTCGCCCCGTGCCCGTCCGCGCGCGGGCCGTCCGCCGACTTCTCCGCCGCCGACACCAGCGCCGGGGTGTAGTAGTTCAGACCGAGCGCGTCGAGCGGCTGCTTGATCACCGCGAGGTCGCCGTCCAGGACGTACGACCAGTCCGTGATCGAGGAGGTCTGCGCGAACAGGCCCTCCGGGTAGGCGCCGTGCAGCATCGGGCCGTGGAAGACGCCGTTGGCCAGGTTGTCGATGCGCCGGACCGCCGCCAGGTCCGCCGGGGACGGGGAAAGGGGCCTGACCACCGACGAGTTCAGGCTGACCGCGACCGTGTTGCGGGCCGGCATCGCGGACCTCAGCGCGGTGGTGCCCAGGCCGTGCGCCAGGTTCAGGTGGTGGGCGGCCTTGAGCGATGCCGCCGCGTCCGTACGGCCCGGCGCGTGCACACCCGAGCCGTAGCCCAGGAACGCGCTGCACCACGGCTCGTTCAGGGTGATCCACTGCTCCACACGGTCGCCCAGCGCCTCGCCCACGATCTGCGCGTACTCGGCGAAACGAAACGCCGTGTCGCGCTCCGGCCAGCCGCCCGCGTCCTCCAGGTCCTGCGGGAGGTCCCAGTGGTAGAGGGTGATGGCCGGCTTGATGCCGTGCGAGAGCAGTTCGTCGACGAGGTTGCGGTAGAAGTCCAGGCCGCGCTGGACAGCGGGGCCGCGGCCCGTCGGCTGCACCCGGGACCAGGAGACCGAGAAGCGGTACGCGGACAGGCCCAGCTCCGCCATCAGGGCCACGTCGTCGCGGTAGCGGTGGTAGTGGTCGACAGCGATGTCACCGGTCTCACCACCGGCCGTCTTGCCGGGCGTGTGGCTGAAGGTGTCCCAGATGGAGGGCGTACGGCCGTCCTCCCGCACCGCCCCCTCGATCTGGTACGCGGAGGTCGCCGCGCCCCAGAGGAAGGCGGGGGGAAAGGTCACGGGCGATGCGGACTCAGGCATGGAAGCGCTCCCATAGGAGGTCGTGGAGACCGACAGTAAGAAGAGGGGGAAGGGCGAGGGGGAGGGAAGAGGCGGAGAAGAGGGGGGAGGAGGGGCCGGGGCGGCGGTGGCCCGGCTCCCCTTCTCCCACCGGCGAACGAGGTCAGCCCTTGACGGCGCCCTGCATGATGCCGCCGACGATCTGCTTGCCGAACAGGGCGAAGACGAAGAGCAGCGGCAGCGTGCCGAGCAACGCGCCCGCCATGATCAGGGACTGGTCGGGAGTGAAACCGCGGCCGAGGCCCGCGACCGCGACCTGCACGGTCGGGTTGCCGGTCTGGGTGAGCACCAGGAACGGCCACAGGAAGTCGTTCCACGTCTGCACGAACACCAGCATGCCGAGCACCGCCATGGCGGGCCGGGCGGCCGGGAACACCACGTGCCAGATCACCCGCCAGCTGCTCGCGCCGTCGACACGGGCCGCCTCGATCAGCTCGTCCGGCAGCGCCTGGATCAGGTACTGCCGCATGAAGAACACCCCGAACGCGCTCACCAGCGACGGGAAGATCACCGCCTGGAGCTGGTCCGTCCAGTCGAGCTTGGCGACCATCATGTAGAGCGGGATCACGCTGAGCTGCGGCGGCACCATCATCGTGCCGACGACGATCAGCATCAGGGCGCCGCGGCCCTTGAAGCGCAGCTTGGCGAAGGCGAACCCGGCGAGCGTCGACAGGAAGACCACGGTCACCGCGGAAACACCCGCCACGAACGTGGTGTTGACGAACGCCTCGCCCAGGTTGGCCTCCGTCCAGGCGACGTCGAGATTGTGGAAGAGGTTCGAGCCGAACCAGAACGGCGGCGGGGACTGTGCCAGCCGGTTGGTGTCGCGGGAGGCGGCGATCGCGGTCCACACCAGGGGGCCCAGCGAGCCGATCGTGAACAGCGCGAGGATGACGTACGCGAGGGGCCCGGCGTGCATCTGTCCGCCCGCGCGCGCCGACTTGGGGCGCCGCAGACGCTTCGGCGGTTCGGGTACCGCGTCCGCCGGGGGTTTCGTCAGGGTCGTCGTCACGGCCGGTTCTCCTTAACTACTGGCGCGCAGCCGGCGCGAGATGACGTAATTGACGATCCCGATCACGATGAGGATCAGGAACATCGTCCAGGCGATCGCGGAGGCGCGGCCCAGGTGCTGGTTCACCCAGCCCTGCTCGTAGAGATACAGGCCGAGTGTCTGGAACTGGTGCTCGGCGCCGCCGGACGCGCCCTTGTTGGCGTCGAACAGCAGGGGTTCGCCGAAGACCTGGCTCGCTCCGATGGTGGAGACGACGACGGTGAACAGGATCGTCGGCCGCAGCGACGGCAGGGTCACGTGGAAGAACTGCTGCCAGCGGTTGGCCCCGTCCAGGGCTGCCGACTCGTACAGGTCCTGCGGGATCGCCTGCATCGCCGCCAGGTAGATCAGCGCGTTGTAGCCGGTCCAGCGCCAGATGACGATCGTCGAGACGGCGATCTGCGAGGGCCACTTGTCGTTCTGCCAGTCGATCTTGTCGAAACCGATGGCGTGCAGCGCCCAGTTGATCATGCCGTAGTCGCGGCCGAACAGCAGCACGAACACGAGCGAGGCGGAGGCGATCGACGTCGCGTACGGCGCGAGCATCATGACCCGGTAGAAGATCGAGCCGCGCAGCTTGTAGTTGAGGATGTGGGCGAGGCCCATCGCCATCAGCAGCTGCGGGACGGTCGAGATGATCCCGATGGTCAGGGTGTTCTTCGCCGCGTTCCAGAAGAAGTCGTCGTCGAAGATGCGGGTGTAGTTGCGCAGGCCCGCCCACTGCATGTCGGTGGGCGCCGTCAGCTCCACCGTGTGCAGCGAGGCCCAGCCCGTGTAGATCAGCGGGAACAGGCCGAACGCGAGGAACAGCAGGAAGAACGGTGAGACGAACGCGTACGGGCTCCACCGTATGTCCCGCTGCCAGCGGCGGGACAGCCGGTTGCGGCGCCGCTGTTCCTTCTCGTCGGGTACCGCGGCGGGCGGACGGCCCGGGGCCGCGCCCCCCTCCTCGGTGGGGGGCGCGGCGGTGTCGTGCCGGGTGGCCATACCGGTCACTTCTCCAGGTTGTTGTCGATGGTCTTGGTGGCCGTCGTCCAGGCCTCCGCGGCCGACTTGCCCTTCGTGACGAGGATGACGCCGTTGTCCGTCAGACCCTGCTGGATGATCTGGTCCTTCGGGCCGATCACCTGGGTCGGGATCGCCTTGGCGGCCTCGGCGAAGACCGTGCCGATCGGTGTGTCACCGGTCATCGAGTTCTTCGCGCCGGTCACCAGGGGCAGGTTGTAGGCACCGGGTGCGCTCGGGAAGCTGCCCTGCACGCTGAACAGCTTGGCCTGCTGGGCGGGCGCGGTCAGCCAGGTGACCAGCTTCTCGGCCTCCGTGACGTGCTTGCCGCTCTTGGGCACGGCCAGGAAGGTGCCGCCCCAGTTGCCGGACTTGGGCGCGGCGGCCACGTCCCACTTGCCGGCGGCGTCCGGCTTCGACTTGCCCTTGAGGTAGCCGAGCATCCACGGCGGGCAGGCCACCGCGGCGAACTTGCTGTTGGCGATCGTCGTGTCCCAGGCCGGCTGGAACTGCGTCTGCGCGCCGACCAGTCCCTCCGAGGCGGCCTTCGCGGTCAGGTCGAAGGCGGACTTGATGGCCGGGTTCGTCTTGTAGACGACCTTGCCGGAGGAGTCGTAGAACTTCTCCTGGTCACTGCTGATGATCGCGTTGAGCAGACCACCGGGGGAGTCCATGAAGGTGGTGCCGCTGGGCGCCTTCTTCTTGTACGTCTCACCGGCGGCGACGAGCTTGTTCCAGTCGCCCGCCCACAGCTGCCCGACCTTGTCGCGGTCGGTGGGCAGGCCGGCCTGCTGGAAGAGGTCCTTGCGGTAGCAGATCGCCATCGGGCCGATGTCGGTGCCGAGTCCGATCGTCTGGCCGTCCTGGGTCGTGGCCTGCTGCCACTTCCAGTCCAGCCAGTTGCTCTTGCTCACGCCCGAGACCTTGGACAGGTCCACGAGCTTGCTCGCCTGGGTCTGCACGACCTCGGCGATGTTGCCGACTTCGACGGCCTGGACGTCCTGCAGGCCGCTGTTGGTGGTGAGGTGGTTGACGAGCGCCGGGTAGTAGTTCTCGTTGCGCTCGACGACATTCTCGGCGATCTTGATGTTCGGGTTGAGCTTCTCGTACTCGGCGTAGAGGCCGGCCTCCTTGAATCCCTGAGTACCGAAGAGACCCAAGGTGATCGTGGTCTTGCCCTTGCCTCCGCCCGTGTCACTGCTGCTCCCACCGCTGCTTCCACCACTGTCGTCGGCACAGCCGGCCAGCAGCCCTGTGGTCAGCGCGGCGACGGCCGCGAGGGCCCCCAGACTGCGGGACCGACGGGTGATCGTGCGCATTGCGTCCTCCTGTTGCCTGACGTGCCGACCCCCCGGCCAACTGCTCTGTTGGGCCCGTTCGTTCATGCTGCGGCTCGGGCGGGGAACGTGCGGGATGTGTATGTGTCAGGTACCGTGGGAGCGCTCCCACAGGTGATGTGTTGAAGAGTCGTCGGTTCGCGCGGGGGTGTCAAGGGAGCCGACGCGGAGAGATGCGTTCAGTTATCGGCCTGTTAACTAACTCCGGGGAGCGGGAGGGAAGGGGTGCCGCGGACGGTTGAAGTGGCTCGTGTCAGTGGGGTATTGGCCCCGGCGGAACGGTCGATCGACGGCCCCTGGCCGAGATCGGCACGGAACCTCGTTCACGTACGGGTTGCCGAGGTCCCGGTGGTGAACAGGGCTGTTAGATTCCAGGCCAGTCGCGGAGCGCGCGACGTCGACGGGAGGCGGACCATGGCAAGCCACGGAGCGCGGGGCCGGGGAGGCGGCCGGCCGACCTTGGAAGAGGTCGCGGCACGCGCGGGCGTGGGCCGCGGCACGGTGTCCCGCGTGATCAACGGCTCCCCGAGGGTCAGCGACGCGACCCGCGCGGCCGTCGAGGCGGCGGTCGCCGAACTCGGCTACGTCCCGAACACGGCGGCACGCGCCCTCGCCGCCAACCGCACGGACGCGATCGCCCTCGTCGTCCCCGAGCCGGAGACCCGCTTCTTCGCGGAACCGTACTTCTCGGACATGCTGCGCGGCGTCGGCGCGGAGCTCTCCGACACCGAGATGCAGCTGCTGCTGATCTTCGCGGGCAGCGACCGGGAGCGACAGCGCCTCGCCCAGTACCTGGCCGCGCACCGCGTCGACGGCGTACTCCTCGTCTCCGTCCACGCCGACGACCCGCTGCCCGACCTCCTCTCCCAGCTGGAGATCCCGGCCGTGATCAGCGGTCGCCGCTCGGCGGACGAGACGCTGCCGTCCGTGGACTCCGACAACTACGGCGGAGGCCGCATGGCCGTCGAGCACCTGATCGCCCGGGGACGCCAGCGGATCGTCCATCTCGCGGGGCGTCTCGACGTCTTCGGCGCCCAGCGCCGCGTCGACGGCTACCGCGAGGGTCTGCGCGCGGCCGGACGCGAGGTGGACGACCGGCTGATCATCCCGGGCGACTTCACCGAGGAGGGCGGCCGGCGCGCGATGACCGAGCTGCTGTCCCGCTGCCCGGACCTGGACGCGGTGTTCGCGGGCTCGGACGTGATGGCGGCGGGCGCCCGCCAGGTCCTGCGCGAGGTGGGCCGCCGCATACCTGACGACGTGGCCCTCGTCGGCTACGACGACTCCGCCATCGCCCGCCACATGGACCCGCCCCTGACGAGCGTGCGCCAGCCGATCGAGGAGATGGGCCGCGCCATGATCGACCTGCTGCTCGGGGAGATCGCCGACCGCCGCCCCGCGGTCTCGCGCGGTCTGGAGAAGCGGCAGGTCGTGCTGCCGTCCGAACTGGTGGTGCGGGCCTCGTCCTAACGCGCGGAAAGGCTTCGATAGGGCAATCTGATCGGTATGGTCCTCCATCCGTTGCTCGGAGTCGATGAAGTGCCCGCCATGGAGCCCTACCTGGGCAGGGTGGGGGAGGTGTTCCAAGCGTTCCCGGAGCAGGACTCGGGGTGCGTGTCGTACGGCGTCCGTCTGCTCGACGGGGCGCGCTGGTTCGTCAAGGAGGCGGTGACCGACGGCGGACGGCACTCGCTCGAACGGGCCTGGGCCTTCCACCGGGCCGTACGGCACCGCGCGATCGTCCCCCAGGTCCACCGCATCGCCGTGGGGCGCGGCGGCGCGGCGGTGGTGATGCCCTGGCGGGAGGGCGAGGTGCTGTATCCGGCCATGGTGGGCGGACCGCGCGACCCTACGAGCCCTGGCACCCCCATGGCCCGTTTCCGCGCCCTGCCGATCTCCCGCGTCCTGGCCGCCTTCGAACGTGTCCTGGACGCCCATCTCGCGGTGGAGGTCGCCGGGCATGTCGCGGTCGACTTCTACGACGGCGCGCTGCTGTACGACTTCCGGGGCGACGTCGTCCACCTGGTCGACCTCGACGAGTACCGGCCGGGCCCGTTCGTGGTCGAGGAGGAACGCCTGCCGGGTTCGCGCCGGTTCATGGCCCCCGAGGAGTTCGTGTGCGGGGCCGTGATCGACACCCGTACGACCGTCTTCACCCTGGGCCGCACCGCCCGGCTCCTGCTGGACGCGGGTGACGAGGAACGCGCCTGGCGGGGCACCCCGGCCCAGCAGGCGGTGATCGTCCGGGCGACGCGGTCCGACCCCGAGGAACGCTTCGAGGACGTCCACCGGTTCGCCGACGCGTGGCGGGCCGCCAATCATCCGCAAGGGGGCTGAGGTCACCGCCGTAGCGGCAGCTCCCACCGGACTTCGCCGTCCTGGTACCGGTCGGTCGGGCCCAGCCCGGCGGCCGCGGCGACGGCCGCGGAGGCCCGGTGGTCGGGGTGGACGTGCGCGACGACCGTACGGACGCCGGGCTCCTCGCCCAACCGGCCGACCAGCCCCCGCGCCGCCTCCCCGGCGAACCCCCGCCCCTGCCAGGGCGTGCCCACCACCCAGGCGATCTCCGCGACCTCCCCGGTGAGCGTCGCCTGGACCGTACCGACGAGACATCCCTCCTCGCGCAGCCGCAGTACCCAGTTGCACCAGAGGACGGCCGGGTCGGGGGAGCCGGCGACGAGGCGTTCATAGCGTGAACGCAAGGCCTCGGGAGTGGCGGGTGTGCCGCCGATGAACGTGTGCAGCGCCGGGTCGGACAGCACCTCGGCCATTTCCCCGGCGTGTTCGACGCGGAGGGGCAGAAGATCGAGGCGGGCGGTGCGCAGGGTGTGGGTGGGCAGGTGGGGCGGGGGCATTGGGTGAGCCTAGAGGGCGCGCCGGACACGCACGGACTCGGCCGTACGGCTCGCCGTACGACTGAGGCCCGGTCCGCTTGTGCGGACCGGGCCTCAGTCGATCAGGGTGAGTGACGGGACTTGAACCCGCGACATCCTGGACCACAACCAGGTGCTCTACCAGCTGAGCTACACCCACCACGACCGGTCTTGGTTTCCCTGACCGGCCGAGAAAAAGTGTACAGGGTCCGAAGGGGTGCTCGCGCCAGGCTTTCTCCGGGGTCCCTCGGGGCCCCGGACATGCGTCATTCGGCGGACACCACGTGCTTCGCCGCGATGGCGCGGGCGGTGTCCGAGTCGGGGCCGGGCTGCGGGACGAAGATCGCCTCGCGGTAGTAGCGGAGCTCCGCGATGGATTCGCGGATGTCGGCGAGGGCGCGGTGGTTGCCGTTCTTCTCCGGGCTGTTGAAGTAGGCCCGGGGGTACCAGCGGCGGGCCAGCTCCTTCACCGAGGAGACGTCCACGATGCGGTAGTGGAGGTAGTCCTCGAGGGCCGGCATGTCGCGCGACAGGAAACCCCGGTCCGTGCCGACCGAGTTTCCGCACAGCGGGGCCTTGCCCGGGTCCTTGACGTGCTCACGTACGTAGGTGAGGACCTGTGCCTCGGCGTCGGCCAGAGTCGTGCCCTCGGCCAGTTCGTCGAGGAGGCCGGAGGCCGTGTGCATCTGGCGCACCACGTCAGGCATCGTCTCCAGCGCCCGCTCCGGCGGGCGGATCACGATGTCCACCCCTTCGCCGAGCACGTTCAGTTCCGAGTCGGTGACCAGCGCGGCCACCTCGATGAGTGCGTCCTCCGACAGCGAGAGCCCGGTCATCTCGCAGTCGATCCACACCATGCGATCGTTCATGGCCCTAACCCTACGGCGCGCTCCGGCGCACGGGCAGATCCGGGACGGCGGTGACCTGCGTGGTGGCCCGGTACGGCGGCGGCCCGGGACCCTCGTCGGGTTCCGGGCCGCCACCGTCTCGCGTCATCGCCTCAGGGCGCGCTGCGCTGCCCCGGCAGACGCCCGGCCGCGTACAGCTCCGTGCCCGTCTTGCCCGGCTCCGTCGACAGGGACGTCGACGGGCCCAGGGCGGTGGCGGCTGCCGTGCGGCGGGTCTGCAGCGGCACCGGGCTCTCCTGGCTCAGGACGGGCGGTGGCCCGGCCTGGCCCGCGGAGCCGTCCACGTCCGACGGCCGTTCCGACTGCGGCCTGCGCGCGCGGTACGCCGCCCGGTACGCGGCCGGCGACGAGCCGAGCTGGCGCCGGAAGTGACCCCGCAGCGCGACCGGTGAACGGAAGCCGCAGCGTCCGGCGACCTCGTCGACCGAGTAGTCGGAGGTCTCCAGCAGCCGCTGCGCCTGCAGTACGCGCTGAGTGATCAGCCACTGCAGGGGAGCGCTCCCCGTGAGCGAGCGGAATCGGCGGTCGAAGGTGCGGCGGCTCATGTACGCGCGTGCCGCCAGCGTCTCGACGTCGAACTGCTCGTGGAGGTGCTCCAGCGCCCAGGCGACGACCTCCGCGAGGGGGTCGGCGCCGATCTCCTCAGGTAAAGATCGATCGAGATAGCGCTCCTGACCGCCGCTCCGGCGCGGGGGAACGACAAGACGGCGGGCCAGCGCGCCGGCCGCCTCGTTGCCGTGGTCCGTCCGCACGATGTGCAGACAGAGATCGATTCCGGCCGCCGTACCCGCGGAGGTCAGCACGTCCCCGTCGTCCACGAAGAGTTCTCGCGGGTCGACGTGGACCGACGGGTAGCGCTTGGCCAGCGTCGGTGCGTACATCCAGTGGGTCGTCGCCGGTCGGCCGTCCAGCAGTCCGGCGGCGGCCAGCACGAAGGCGCCGGTGCACAGTCCGACTATGCGGGCTCCCTCCTCGTGCGCCCGGCGCAGCGCGTCGAGCGCGTCCTCCGGTGGCGGCGAGGTGATCGAACGCCAGGCCGGCACCACGACGGTGCCCGCCCGCGAGATCGCCTCCAGGCCATGCGGCGCGGTGAGTTCCAGGCCCCCTGTGGTCCGCAGCGGGCCTTCTTCGCCGCCGCACACCAGAAGTCGGTAGCGCGGCACGCCGGCGTCCTGGCGGTCAATCCCGAACACCGACAGCGGTATGGAACTCTCGAAGATGGGGCCGCCGCTGAACAGCAGCACCGCGACGATCTCCTTGCGGCGTCGCCCGGAAAGTTTCCGGGCCGCGGCTTCCGGCGCGGCAGTGGAGTCGTGGCTCATACTGCTAAGCCCCCCTCGGTGGTCGCGGCTCCTCGGTTGTGTCGCTCCTGCACGTTTCCCCTCGGTCCTGCACGAGTCCCCCGCCGTAAGACAGTCAAGATCGAATCTACTGTGTCCCGTGGCGCCAAGGTGACCAGTTCGGCACTCGGCAGAATGTCGACATGACAACTTGGCGTGAAGCATTCGATCACGAAGCGTTGCACTCGTGGGCCTTGCAGGGAAGTGCGCCTCGTGTCAGTGGCCAATCCCCATAGGGTGCGTGCGCCCTCCAGAGGCCTTTCGGTGCAGGTGGAACGCGGGTTGGGAGGTCGTTCGAGCAAGGGATGCGCGGGTGACCGAAGTTGGCTGAAAAGAAGCGGGGGCGTGCGCGCAAACCGGTCAGTCAACCGGCTTCTTTCCTCCGTCGTGACGCCCGCCCCTGTGCGCCCCCGAGCCACTACTGCCCTGCAAGCCGTTCATGATGTGCGAGTCGGCCAAATCCTGCGTGCCACGGTGCCGTGCGGGGCGCTCGAGCGGGACGCCGCCGCGAGGGGCGTCGCGCCGTGTGTCCTGGTCGCGCGTGTCCCGGCCCCGAGCGTCCCGGACGCGGGTGTCCGGATCCTGTGCGTCCTGGACCAGGGTGTCCGGATCCTGTGCGTCCCGGTTCCAGTCGCTCGGGTCCCACGTGATCAGGTTCTGCGGGGCCCGGTCCCAGGTGATCAGGTTCTCCGGGTGCCCGTCTCGTTCGGCCAGGTTTCCCGGGGGCCGGTCCTGTCCGGTCGGGTTCGCCGTGGCTTGGGCCTGTGCGTCCGGATTCCGTCCGTCCGGATTCCGTCCGTCCGGATTCCGTGCCTCCCGGTCCCGTGCGTCCGGATTCCGTACCGCCCGGTCCCGTACCGCCCGGTCCCGTCCGTCCCGGTCCCGTCCGTCCCGGTCCCGTCCGTCCCGGTCCCGTCCGTCCCGGTCCCGTCCGTCCCGGTCCCGTCCGTCCCGGTCCCGTCCGTCCCGGTCCCGTCCGTCCCGGTCCCGTCCGTCCGGATTCCGCACGGCGCGGCCCTGGTCGCCCCGGGCCCCGGTCCCGGCCCTGGTACCGGGGTTCCGGGTGCCGGGGGTGGTCCCCTCGGCGTGGGCCGTCTCGCCATGGACGCCGTCGTCCCGGGCGTCGGGGTCTCTCTCCCCGCGGGGCGCCTCGGTGCGACCCCGGCGGCCACGCCTGGGGCGGCCGTGGTGGTGGTGCGGGACGCCGCCGTGGAGGCTGGTCCTGCTGTGCCGGGCCCGGGGTGAGACCGGCTCGTCCGCATGGAGACGGGCCGCGACGCGCTCGGACTGGCGCAGCAGGACCCGGCAGGCACCGGTCACGGCCGCCAGGCCCAGCGCCGTACCGGCCGCGCCGGCGAGGGAGGTGCCGAACCCGACGAGGACGACGGGGACCAGGACGCAGCTGAAGGCCGCCCACCGCACCACCTCGCTCGCCGTGTCCGGCCCGGGTGACGTGGCGGGCGCCGGGGAGGAGGGGTGGGACGCGGTCTCTGGTCCTGGCACGGTCTGCTCCCTGGTTCCCTGGTACTCCAGTGCTCTCCATGGCGGTGGCTCATCGGTTCAACGCGTGTTCGACCCGCCGGTCACCTAAGAAAGACCGCGAGCCTGGGTGAACCCTGTGCAAACCGCCTGTACGGGGCAGCAACCATTGCGTTAAGGGCGCCTCTCATGCATGCTCCGGGGAACGCCGCGCAGTGCGCGCGAGATCTGGGCAGAGGAGGCGTGCCGCCGTACCCTTGGGGGTATGGGGTTGGGAAGATGATTCCCGGACACAGCTCTGCCGCACTTTTCGTCCCCACCACGAGGATCTAAACGCCGAGATACCCATGGCCGGTCACGAATACTTCGATCCCGCGGACCGCAAGCGCCCGCTCGCCGATCCCACGGCGGCCGAGCCCCTGGCGGCGGAAGAACCCCGCCAGTCCTGCGATCCTGCCTTCAAGCACGGCGTCGTCGTCGGTTTCGACGGCTCGACGTCCAGCGAGCGCGCCCTCGCCTACGCGATCGGCATGGCCCACCGCTCCGGCTCGGGCCTGATCATCGTGCATGTCGCGAACCGGCTGCCCACCACCGTGTGGGCGGGCTGTGAACCACCGGTCTTCGTCGACGTGCCCGACCACCGCACCGAGGTGCTCGGCCTCGAGCTCGCGTGCGCCGAATATCTGGCCGAGGTGCCCTGGATCCTCGTCGAGCGCGGCGGAGACATCTGTCACGAACTCGAAGAGGTCGGGCGGGAGTACGAGGCGGACGCGATCGTCGTCGGCTCCACGCACGGCATCGTCGGGCGCATCTTCGGCTCGGTGGCCGGACGGCTCGCGAAGCGTGCGCAGCGCCCGGTGATCGTCATCCCCTGACGCATCCTCCGACGCAGCCCCTGACCTACCGTCAACTCCCTTTGACGGGTGCCTGAAACGGCATGAATCTACTCGCGCGTAGAGGTGGTTTGTGCCCTTGTGAAGGGTACATACCGGTCACCGGACCAACCGCACGGCCGGTACCACGCAGCACAACTGCACATGCATGAAGGGAGCCCGCCGTGGACAATGACGTCTCCGCGGGAAGCATCACCTCGACCCTCGGCCACCTCGCGCTCGGCCTCACCCTGTTGCTCTTCGGCCTCGGTCACACCCAAGTGATCGACGGCGTGACGGCGGCCGACTCCGTCTCCCTCGCCACCTATGTCGGTGGCATCGCGCTCTTCGTGGCCGGGCTGTTCGCCTTCCGCGACCACGACGCCTTCACCGGTACGGCCTTCACGGCGCTCGGCGCGTTCTGGTTCACCTGGGGCGTCACGGCCGGCACGCAGATGTCCGCCAACGCGACCGGTCTCTTCCTGCTCCTGTTCGCGCTCGTCGCGCTGAGCCTGACCGCGGGCGCGAGCGGCGCCTCACTTCTCACCCGAGGAACGTACGCGCTGCTCTTCGTCGCCCTTCTCCTGCTGGCCGTCGGGCAGTTCGGCGACAGCGGGGGTCTGGGGAAGGTCGGCGGCTGGTTCGCCGTTGCCGGCGGAGCGCTCGCCTGGTACGGGGCGACGGCGGCCATGGCTCACTGGCCCACCACGCTTCCGGGACGCGCCGCCGGCCGGGGGGTGACGGCCACCGGCTGAAGTCGGCGCGGGCCGGGGCATGGGCGGCCCCGGCCCCCTGAAAGAACGGGTCCCTGTGCGCTGGTGGCGTGGCACAGGGACCCGTTCTCGTTCTTTGCGCCTAGGGCCTGTCCGGCGGATCATGCCGGGGACGCGGGGTCTGGGACGCCCATCTCCGCTTATGAGGCGCCGCTACTTTCCTCCGACCTGATCCGCCGGACAGGCCCTGAGCCGACGCCGCTCTCACGGAGTTGGTTGCGCGCCGCGAGGGTTCCTCAATTGTCGCTTCGGTGGGCCGGTGGATTTTTACTCCACCGTCACCGACTTGGCGAGGTTGCGCGGCTTGTCGATGTCGCGGCCCAGGGCCAACGCCGTGTGGTAGGCGAGGAGTTGCAGCGGGATACCCATGAGGATCGGGTCCAGCTCGTCCTCGTTCTTCGGGACGACGATCGTCTGGTCGGCCTTCTCCTGCTCCTGGTGCGCCACCGCGAGGATCCTGCCGCTGCGGGCCTTGATCTCCTCCAGGGCGGCGCGGTTCTTCTCCAGGAGGTCGTCGTCGGGGACGATCGCGACCGTGGGCAGCGCGGGCTCGATGAGCGCCAGCGGGCCGTGCTTGAGCTCGGAGGCGGGGTAGGCCTCGGCGTGGATGTACGAGACCTCCTTGAGCTTCAGGGAGGCCTCACGGGCCACCGGGTAGCCCCGGACGCGGCCGATGAAGAGCATCGAGCGGGCCTCGGCGTACTCCTCGGCCAGCTTCTTGATCTCGTCCTCCTGCTCCAGGATCTCGGAGATCTGCGCGGGCAGCTTGCGCAGGCCCTCGATGATCCGCTTGCCGTCGCGGACCGACAGGTCGCGGGTGCGGCCGAGGTGCAGGGCGAGCAGCGCGAACGCGACGGTCGTGTTGGTGAAGCACTTCGTCGAGACGACGCAGACCTCGGGGCCCGCGTGGACGTACATGCCGCCGTCCGCCTCGCGGGCGATCGCCGAGCCGACGACGTTGACCACACCGAGCACCCGTGCGCCCTTGCGCTTCAGCTCCTGCACGGCGGCCAGTACGTCGTACGTCTCACCGGACTGGGACACGGCCACGTACAGGGTGTCGGGGTCGACGACCGCGTTGCGGTAGCGGAACTCGGAGGCCGGCTCGGCGTCCGCGGGGATGCGGGCGAGCTCCTCGATCATCTGGGCGCCGATCATGCCCGCGTGGTACGAGGTGCCGCAGCCGAGGATCTTCACGCGGCGGATCTGGCGCGCCTCACGGGCGTCCAGGTTCAGGCCACCGAGGTGCACGGTGGAGAACCGGTCGTCGATACGGCCGCGCAGCACCCGGTCCACGGCCTCGGCCTGCTCGTGGATCTCCTTGTGCATGTACGTGTCGTGGCCGCCCATGTCGTACGAGGCCGCCTCCCACTCCACGGTGGTCGGCTCGGCCGTCGTGCGGGTGCCCTCGGTGGTGTACGTACGGAAGTCGTCGGCCTTGAGGGTGGCCATCTCGCCGTCGTCCAGAGTCACTATCTGGCGGGTGTGGGTGACCAGGGCGGCGATGTCCGAGGCGACGAACATCTCCTTCTCGCCGATGCCGAGGACGACCGGGGAGCCGTTGCGGGCCACCACGATGCGGTCGGGGAAGTCGGCGTGCAGGACCGCGATGCCGTACGTGCCCTCGATCACCCGGAGTGCGTCGCGGACCTTGTCCTCGAGCTTCTCGGCCTGGGAGCGGGCGATCAGGTGGGTGAGGACCTCGGTGTCGGTCTCCGAGAGGAACTCGACGCCGTCCGCCTCGAGCTTCTTGCGCAGGTCGGAGGCGTTGTCGATGATGCCGTTGTGGACGACCGCGACCTTGCTGTCGCCGGACATGTGGGGGTGCGCGTTCACGTCGGAGGGGGCGCCGTGAGTGGCCCAGCGGGTGTGGGCGATGCCGGTGGTGCCCTTGAAGCGTGCGGGGACCTTGGCCTCAAGATCACGGACCCGGCCCTTGGCCTTGACCATCTTCAGACCGGTCGACTTCGGCGTCGTGACGACGATGCCCGCCGAGTCGTAGCCGCGGTACTCCAGGCGCTGGAGGCCTTCGAGCAGCAGCGGTGCCACGTCACGCCTGCCGATGTATCCGACGATTCCGCACATATATATGTATTCCTCAGCCGTAGACAATGCGGCGCAGCTGCCTGAGCGTGAGCTCCGGCGGCGCGACCGCGCGGTACTTCAGGTCCGCCTCGATCCGTTCGAAGATCGTCGCGTTGACCAGGCCCTGGGCCTGGAGCTCGCGGTGGCGGCGACGGACGTAGTCCTCGGTCGTCTCGTCGAAGTAGGCGAGCACGTCCTGGACCACCCGCAGTGCCTCGCCCCGGTTGAGGGGGGTGGAGCGCGTCAGGTGATCAACAAGTTCGTCGTGCACCCGTTGATCCTGAGGTACCAAGAGCCGATTCGCAAGAATCCTGCCCGATATCGGGCAAGTGGCTGTTGAAGGTCTTATGGGGGTCTGTTAGCAAGCTGTCCATCCTGCGTCTTGTGCCGCGTCGATTGCCGGGAGCAACTTCTGTGGCCATGGACACTCCACGCATGGGCGTACCGGAGAAGCTCGCCGAGCGCATGACCATGGCAGAGCAGCACGAGTATCTCCGCGCCAAGTTCTCCCGGCGCAACATGATCAGAGGCGGGGCCGTGACCCTCGGCGCCGTCGCGGGCGGCACCTTCGTGCCCGGCGCCGTCGCACAGGCCGCGGTCCCGACGCGGGCCACCGCCACCTCGACCGAGAAGGTCGACGGCGCCCTCGTCGCCCCCTTCGGCCGTCACCTCGCCTTCGGCAATGACCCGCGTACGGAGATCACGGTCTCCTGGCAGGTTCCGGCCGAGGTGAAGAAGCCGTTCATCCGCATCGGTGCCCACCCCTGGGACCTCTCCCGCAAGATCGAGGCCGAGGTCCGCACCCTCTACACCCCGGCGGGCGTCGGCGCGAGCGGCGACCACACGCAGTACTACCTGCACGCCGAGCTCACCCACCTGCGCCCCGGCAAGACGTACTACTACGGTGTCGGCCACGCGGGCTTCGACCCCTGCGAGCCCCACCTGCTGGGCACGCTCGGCACCTTCACCACCGCGCCCTCGCAGGCCGAGCCGTTCACCTTCACGGCCTTCGGCGACGAGGGCGTCGGCTACCACGGCCTCGCCAACGACGCTCTGCTGCTCGGCCAGAACCCGGCCTTCCACCTGCACGCCGGTGACATCGCGTACGCGGACCCGGCCGGCGCGGGCAAGAAGGAGGACACCGGCTTCGACTCGCGCATCTGGGACCAGTTCCTCGCCCAGACCGAGACGGTCGCCAAGCAGGTTCCGTGGATGCCCGCGTACGGCAACCACGACATGGAGGCCTGGTACTCGCCCAACGGCTACGGCGGCGAAGAGGCCCGCTGGACGCTTCCGGACAACGGGCCCGACAAGAAGAACCTGCCCGGCGTCTACTCCTTCGTCTACGGCAACACGGCGATCATCTCGCTGGACGCCAACGACATCTCCTTCGAGATCCCGGCGAACCTGGGCATATCCGGAGGAACGCAGACGAAGTGGCTCGAGGGCCAGCTCAAGAAGTTCCGGGCGTCCCAGGACGTCGACTTCATCGTGATCTTCTTCCACCACTGCGCGTACTGCACCTCCACGGCGCACGCCTCGGAGGGGGGCGTGCGACAGGAGTGGGTGCCGCTGTTCGAGAAGTACACGGTGGACCTGGTCATCAACGGCCACAACCACCAGTACGAGCGCACGGACGTCATCAAGGGCAACGCGGTCACCAAGAAGCTGCCGATCGGCGGCACGGCGTACCCGGAGACCGACGGTGTCGTGTACGTGACGGCGGGCGCGGCCGGGCGGAGCCTGTACGCGTTCACCGCCCCGGAGTCGTACGAGGGTCACGAGAACGAGGTCGACTCCGTCGCCTCCTTCGTCAACCTCAAGGACGGCAAGCAGAACGAGACGGTCGCCTGGTCCCGGGTGCGGTACCTCAACTACTCGTTCCTCCGGGTGGATGTCACGCCCGCGCACAAGGGCCGGCTGGCCACGCTGACGGTGCGGGGGATTGCCGAGACCGGTGCGGAGGTTGACCACTTCACGGTGGCTCGACGGGTTCGTTAGCCGCGGGACGGCTGGCGGGCGGTCCTCGTCGCGGATTTCTACATCCGCTTGAGGACCGCCCGTTTGGCTGTGGCGAACTCCTCGTCCGTCAGAATGCCGGACTTGTGGAGTTCGCCCAATTCGCGCAGGCGGCGGAGCAGGGCGTCGTGGTCGTCCTCCGGGGCGATCACGGCGGGCTGCTCCGCCGCCTGCGCGGCTTCCGGGGACGCCGTGGGATGCGGGAGCCGGGCCTGTACCGCCGCCGCGACCAGGGCCATCAGCGAGTCCTTCTTGAAGCCCCACAGCTCGACGGAGTTGGGGTCGTACTTCGGTGGGGCCTTGGTCTCCGCGCCGCGGACGGTGAAGCGGAGGTAGCCGTTCTCCAGGCCGACCGCGGGGTGCCACTCGACGGTGGTGAGGTCGGCGAGGGCGAGCGAGCGGGCTCCGGCGGCGGACTTGGAGTCCTCGGTCTTCCAGTTCCACTCCAGGCGTACGTGCTCGCCGTCGAAGCTCGCGGTGCCGTCGCCGGCGGAGACGGACAGCGGTACGGAGGGGCCCGGGAGCAGATAACTGTCGACCGGGTCGGCCGGCACCCGGTCCAGAAGCAGCGCGTCCCGGACCTCGTCGACGACGTACTCGGCGACGCCGTAGCGGTCGGACTCCACGGCGAGCTGGTAGGGGTCGTTGGGCTCGGCGAGCTTGCCGCCGGTCGCCTGGAGCAGTGGGTCGGCGCCGTCGCGCAGCCGGAGCCGCAACCGCCCGCTCTTCTTGCCCTGTTCGAGGGAAATCCCCGCCAACGCTCCCAGCGGGACAGTCAGTTCACCCAAGGTCTTGCGGAGCAGGCTCACGTTCTTGTCGCGCCCGGGAGTCAGCCGAAGCGCGTCGCCGTCGAAGGTCCACGTCCCGTCCTTCTGGATGATTTCCGCCATGAGGGGGATTGTTTCACCGGGTCTGCGGAAGAGTGGTCTATACCCATCCGCAATTCGTTTGCAGGGTCCTTCGAAGGGAGCGCATGTGAGACAGCACAGAACGCCCCGCCTCCTCGGTACGCTGCTGCTCGTGGCGGCCGCCGGTATCTCAGTCGCCGGTGCGGCACACTCCGAGTCGGGCCGCACCGCGACCCCGCTCGGGCAGGTGGTGCCGGCCCCCGCCTCGGTCGACGCGGGCGGATCCCCGTACCGCATCACCGACAGCACCCGCATCCGGGTCGAGGACTCGCCTCAGGCCCGCCGGGTCGGCGCGTATCTGGCCGACGTCCTGCGTCCCTCCACCGGGTACCGACTGCCCGTCACCACGCACGGCACGGGCGGGATCCGGCTGCGGATCGCGGCGGGGTCCACGGGCGCCGAGGGCTATCGCCTGGACAGCGGGCACAGCGGCGTCACCATCACGGCCGCCGCGCCCGCCGGGCTCTTCCACGGCGTCCAGACGCTGCGCCAGCTGCTGCCCGCCGCCGTCGAGAAGAACTCCGTGCAGCGCGGCCCCTGGCTCGTGGCGGGCGGCACCATCAAGGACAGCCCGCGCTACGGCTACCGCGGCGCGATGCTCGACGTCTCCCGGCACTTCTTCGGCGTCGCGCAAGTCAAGCGTTATATCGACGAGTTGGCGCTCTACAAGGTCAACAAACTGCATCTGCACCTGAGCGACGACCAGGGCTGGCGCATCGCGATCGACTCCTGGCCGCGGCTCGCCACGTACGGAGGGTCCACGCAGGTCGGCGGCGGGCACGGGGGCTACTACACCAAGGCCGACTACAAGGAGATCGTGCGGTACGCGGCCTCCCGCTATCTGGAGGTCGTCCCGGAGATCGACATGCCGGGCCACACCAACGCCGCGCTCGCCTCGTACGCCCAGCTGAACTGCAACGGGACCGCGCCCCCGCTCTACACCGGCACCGACGTCGGGTTCAGCTCGCTGTGCGTGGCGAAGCCCGTGACGTACGACTTCGTGGACGACGTCGTACGGGAGCTGGCGGCACTCACGCCGGGCAAGTACCTCCACATCGGCGGGGACGAGGCCCACTCCACCAGCCACGCCGACTACGTCGCCTTCATGGACAAGGTGCAGCCGGTCGTCGCCAAGTACGGGAAGACGGTGGTCGGCTGGCACCAGCTGACCGGGGCGCACCCGGTGAAGGGCGCGATCGCGCAGTACTGGGGGCTCGACGACACCAGTGCCACGGAGAAGGCGCAGGTCGCCGAGGCCGCGCGGAACGGGACGGGGCTCGTGCTGTCGCCCGCGGACCGGGTCTACCTCGACATGAAGTACACCGCGGACACCCCGCTCGGGCAGGACTGGGCGGGCCTGGTGGAGGTGAAACGGTCGTACGACTGGGATCCGGGCGCCTACCTTCCGGGAGCCCCGGCTTCGGCGATCCGGGGCGTCGAGGCGCCGCTGTGGACGGAGACCATCGTCACGGGGGCCGACATCGACTACATGACCTTCCCGCGGCTGCCCGGTGCGGCCGAACTCGGCTGGTCGCCCGCGTCGACGCACGACTGGGACACCTACAAGGTGCGGCTCGCGGCGCAGGGCCCGCGCTGGGAGGCCCTGGGGATCGGCTACTACCGCTCGCCCCAGGTGCCCTGGCCCACGGCGTAGACGGCGCAACGGGAAGGACGGGGCTCAGGAGGACCGTACTCCTGAGCCCCACCGGCCTCAGAGACCCGCGATCGGGTTCTTCAGGCTGCCGACGAGCTGGAGTGCGCCGGACGGATCGGCCAGGTCCACCATCTGCTTGTTGTTGCGCAGCTGGAGCCGGTTCAGGCAGGACAGCGCGAACTCGGGCGCGAACATGTCGTACTGCCGGAACTTGTCGGCGAGTTCGGGCGCCGACTCCTGGTACTCGCGTACGGACTCGGCGACCGTCCGCCAGAAGTCGTCCTCGTCGAGGATGCCCTCGTCGGCCAGGTCGGCCGCCAGGAAGCGGAAGAAGCAGTCGAAGACGTCCGTGAAGATCGACAGGAGTTTCTTGTCCTCGGGGACCTCGACGCGGATCCGCTCGACCACGGGCGGCAGCACCGCCTGCGGGTCCATGACGGCGATCTCCTCGGCGATGTCCTTGTAGATCGCGCGCTGCACGGCGCCGTCCTTGAGGACGAGGATGACGTTCTCGCCGTGCGGCATGTAGACCAGGTCGTAGGCGTAGAAGCTGTGCAGGAGGGGCGTGAAGTAGGCGCGCAGATAGCGGCGCAGCCACTCCACCGGGGTCAGCCCGGACCGCTCGATCAGCGCGCCCGCGAAGGAGGCGCCCGTGTGGTCGACATGGACGAGGGAGGCCATGGTGGCCAGGCTCTCGCCCTCCTGGAGCGAGGGGACCGGGCTCTCGCGCCACAGGGCCGCGAGCATTTTGCGGTACGGGGAGTAGCGGTCGGTGGCGGCCTCGTACTCGAGGTGGCGGTAGCCGACGGCGGCCCGTTCGCGGATGACCGACAGGCCGGTGGACTTGAGCACCGGGTCGTTCTCCACGAGCTGGGCCAGCCAGTCGTTGATCGCCGGGGTCGCCTCCATGTAGGCGGCGGACAGACCGCGCATGAAGCCCATGTTGAGGACGCTCAGCGCCGTCTTCACATAGTGCTTCCCGGGGCTGGTGGTGTTGAAGAACGTCCGGATGGACTGCTGGGCCAGGTACTCGTCGTCGCCCTCGCCGAGGCAGACCAGGTGGCGCTGGGCGACCTCGGCCGCGAAGGTCACCGAGAGCTTGTTCCACCACTGCCAGGGGTGGACGGGGATGAGCAGGTAGTCCTCGGGGTCGAGGCCCTGTTCGGTGAGGGTGGCGGCGAACCGCTCGACCGTCCCGGCGCCCAGCTCCTCGCGCACGAAGGACTCGTACTCGATGCCGACACCCGCGGTGAAGGCGGCCCGGGAGCGGTGCGCGGCCAGCCACACCAGCCGGATCGGGCTCGCGGTCTCGGGCGCGTACGAGAGGTACTCGTGCACGCCGAAGCCGAGACGCCCGTTGTTGGCGACGAAGCAGGGGTGGCCCTCGGTCATGCCGGTCTCGATCTCCTGGAAGGAGGCCTTCGCGAGTTCGGCGGACGGGATCTGCGGCTTGGTGAGTTTGAAGCAGGTGCCCGAGAGGGTGGAGGAGATCTCCTCCAGGTAGACCGGCAGCACCTCGTCGCTCAGGCCCAGCGACGTCTTCAGCTCGATGAAGAAGTCGAGTGCGGCGAGCGGGAGTTCGGCCCCGTCGCGGTGGCGGGTGATCGACTCGGGGTCGACCTGCCAGTGGTCGAGGGTGCGGAGGGTGGCGGTGAAGCGGTAGCGGGTCAGGCCGTCGTCGCTGCGGACGACGTACTCGCCGTCGCCGTCGGCCTCCGGAGTGATGAGGCGCTCGTGCGCGAACTCGGCGAGGGCCTTGCGGACGAGGAGGCGGCCCGCGCGCTCCCAGCGCTCGGGGGAGAGGTGGGCCACGGCGTCGGCGAGGCTCATACGGCCACCCCCGCCGCCTGCTCGAACCGCTCCCGGGTGCAGAAGCTCAGCAACGCCCTTTTCTCCGGCTTCTCTATCTCGCGCTCCGGCACGAACCCGACGGCTTCGTTCAGCGCGTGCACGGCCGTGTTGCGCACGTCGGGCTCGACGACGACCCGCGCGGTCGTCGGGTCGGCGAACAGGTGCTCCATGACCGCGGTGATCACCGCCCGGGTGAACCCGTGCACCGGCGTCTCCGTCGGCGCGACCAGGAAGTGCATGCCGACATCTCCGGGCGCGGGCTCGTACAGACCGACCAGCTCCACGTGCGCCGGGTCGTACCGCTCCATCAGGAACACGGGTTCGCCGTCCAGCGACCCCAGGAACGCGTCGTGGTACTCGCTGGCCGCGATGGCCATGTACTCGCGCTCCACGTCGTGCAGTTTCGCCTTCTGCATCATCCAGAAGGCGGCCTTGGGATGCGTCACCCAGCCGTGCAGCAACTCGGCGTCTTGGACGGGGTCGAGCGGGCGGATGGTGAAGGTGCCGACGTCGGTGGTCGTGCCGGTACGGCTCGTGATGCTCATACGCTGAACTCCTGGAACGCGATCGTCTTCTCGACCGGGTAGTACTCGGTGCCGAGCAGCTCACGGATGATGGACGCGTTGCGGTACGGGCCCATGCCCAGGTCGGGGCTGGTGATGCTGTGGGTGTGGACGCCCGCGTTCTGCAGGAAGACGCCGCGGCCCGTGGTGTCGATGGCGTAGTTGCGGGCCACGTCGAAGTTGCCGCGGGTGTCGTAGCGCAGCCGGTCGCGGACCGGCTTCAGGAACGCGGGCTCGGCGTACTTGTAGCCGGTGGCCAGGATCAGGCCCTCGGAGCTCAGCTCGTAGTCCTTGCCCTGCTCCTCCTGGCGCAGGCCCAGGGTGTACGTGCCGTTCGCGTGAGCGGCGGTGTTCAGGGAGGAGTTGGTGAGCAGTCGCGTCGGGACGGGGCCGCCGAGGTTCTTCTGGTAGAGCAGGTCGAAGATCGCGTCGATCAGTTCGCCGTCGATGCCCTTGAACAGGCCCTTCTGCTCCGTCTGGAGGCGGTAGCGGGTCGGCTCGGGCAGCGCGTGGAAGTAGTCGATGTACTCCGGGGAGGTCATCTCCAGCGTGAGTTTGGTGTACTCGAGCGGGAAGAAGCGCGGGGAGCGCGTGACCCAGTTCAGCCGGTAGCCGTGGACGTCGATCTCGCTGAGCAGGTCATAGTAGATCTCGGCGGCGGACTGGCCGCTGCCGACGAGCGTGATCGACTTCTTCGCCTGGAGCTCCCGCTTGTGCTGGAGATAGCGGGAGTTGTGGATGAAGTCGCCGCCGAGGTCCGCGCAGGCCTCGGGGATGTACGGGGGTGTTCCGGTGCCCAGGACCAGATGGCGGGCGCGCAGCACCTCGCCGGCCGTCGTCCGTACGTGGTACAGATCGCCCTCGTACGTCACTTCCTCGACCGTCGTGCCGAAGCGGACGCTGCTCAGTTTCGAGGCGGCCCAGCGACAGTAGTCGTCGTACTCGACCCGCAGCGGGTAGAAGTTCTCGCGGATGTAGAAGGAGTACAGCCGCCCGGACTCCTTCAGGTAGTTGAGGAAGGAGTACGGGGAGGTCGGGTCGGCGAGGGTCACCAGATCCGACATGAACGGGGTCTGGAGATGCGCGCCCTCCAGGAACATCCCCGAGTGCCACTCGAAGTCCGGCTTGGATTCGAGGAAGACGCCGTCCAGTTCGGCGATCGGCTCGGTGAGGCAGGCGAGGCCGAGGTTGAAGGGCCCGAGCCCGATGCCCACGAAGTCGTAGGTCTTTCCGGTGACTTCGACGGATTCAGGAAGCGCGGTCAAGGGACTCTCCCAGGTACTGCTCGGCGTGGCCGGCGATCAGATCGAGCACGGCGGCGATGTCGTCGGCCGTGGTCTCGGGGTTGAGCAGGGTGAACTTCAGGTAGTGGCGGCCGCCGACCTTGGTGCCCGCGACGACGGCGTCGCCGGAGGCGAACAGGACCCCCCGGGCGTACAGGTTGGCGCGGTCGATCTCGGCCGGGTCGGTGACGGTGGCCGGGATGAAGCGGAAGACGAGGGTGGACAGGGACGGCTCGACCACCACGTCGAAGCGGGGGTCGGCGACGAGCAGCTTCCAGCCCTCCTGGGCCAGGTCGCAGACCTCGTCGAAGAGTTCGCCGATGCCGTCGGCGCCCATCACGCGCAGCGTCATCCACAGCTTGAGGGCGTCGAAGCGGCGGGTGGTCTGCAGGGACTTGTCGACCTGGTTGGGGATGCGCTCCTGGACCATGCGGCGCGGGTTCAGGTACTCCGCGTGGTAGGTGGCGTGGCGCAGGGTGGCGGCGTCGCGGACCAGTACGGCGGACGAACTCACGGGCTGGAAGAAGGACTTGTGGTAGTCGACGGTGACGGAGTCGGCGCGCTCGATGCCGTCGAGGCGGTCCCGGTTCTTCAGGGAGGTGAGCAGTCCGCAGCCGTAGGCCGCGTCCACGTGCATCCAGGCGCCGAACTGGGCGCACAGCTCGGCGATCTCGGGCAGCGGGTCGATGGAGCCGAAGTCGGTGGTGCCGGCGGTGGCGACGACGGCCATCGGGATCAGACCGTCGCGCTCGCAGCGCTCCAGCTCGTGGGCGAGGGCGAGCGTCTGCATGCGCTTGTCGTGGTCGACGGGGATCGAGACGACGGAGTTCGCGCCGAGGCCCAGGAGTTTGGCCGACTTCTTGACGCTGAAGTGGCTGACCTCGGAGGCGAAGATGCGGAGTCTGGCGGCGGTGTCGCCCGGTTCACTCGCTGGCTTGGCCTCCTCGCGGGCCAGCAGCAGGGCCTGGAGGTTGGACTGGCTGCCGCCGCTGGTGAACACGCCGTCGGCGGCGGGGCCGAGGCCGATGCGCTCGTTGGTCCAGTCGATGAGCCGGCGCTCGATGAGGGTGCCGCCGGCCGACTGGTCCCAGGTGTCCAGGGAGGAGTTGACGGCGGACAGGACGGCCTCGCCGAGCACGGCGGGTATGACCACCGGGCAGTTGAGGTGCGCGAGGTAGCGCGGGTGATGGAAGTAGATCGCGTCCCGGAGGTAGACCTCTTCGAGCTCGTCGAGGACGGCGCTGGTGTCGTGCAGCGGGCGGTCCAGGTCGATCTGCTCGATACGGGGAGCGAGGGCGTCGACCGTGACACCCGTGAACGGTCGGTCGGTGGTGGCGAGTTTGGCCGCCACCCGCTCGATTCCTTCGGTCACGGAGCGGCGGTACCGCTCCGCGGTCGTGTCATTGAGCAGGTGCGAGCGCATGTGGGGGTCCTCCGTGCGGGAGAGTCCGAGCGGGACGGGTGAGGCGGGGTGGGGCCGGGGCAAGAAGTGGGGCGGGGCCCTGGCGTTCAACTTAGGTTAGCCTAACCTAAGTCGATCTGCGACCCCGCCCCACCTGTGACTTCTCGCGAACGGTCAGTCCTGCTCGCGCAGTTGCTCCTCGGTCAGCCCGCGCCGCCAGTAGCCGACGAAGGTGACCCGCCTGCGGTCGATGCCGCGCTCGCGCACGAGGTGACGGCGCATCTCCTTCACGCACCCGGACTCGCCCGCGATCCAGGCGTACGGGCTCTTGGTGGACGGCAGTTGGGCGGCCCGCACGGCGTCGACGGCCATGGGGGCCCCGTCGTCGCGCACGAGCCAGGTGATCTCCGCCTCGGCGGTCACGAACAGGTCCTGGATGTCCTCGGCGTGCTGGACCTCCAGCCAGGCGCGGACGCGGGTGCCGGCGGGCAGCGACTCGAGGATCGCGGAGGCGGCGGGCAGCGCGGTCTCGTCCGCCCACAGGACGACCAGGTCGGTGTCGGCGGGCGGACGGAAGCGGATCGCCCGGTTGTTCTCGACCGCCGGGCCGAGCAGTACGACGCGGTCACCGGCCGCCGCACGGGAGGCCCACTGGGACGCCGGCCCCGCGGGAACCTCGGCGCCCGGCTCCACACCGTGCAGGACGAAGTCGATGTCGATCTCGCCGGTACGGCCCCGGGCGTCCGGTCGCAGCGCCCGCAGCGTGTACGAGCGCATCACCGCCCGTACGTCGTCGGGGAGTTCGCGCCAGCCCTGCCACCATCCATCGCCCAACTCGTAGGGGACGGCCGGCTCGGTCTGGCCGGGGTGCGGAAGGAAGAGGGAGAGGCTCTGGTCCCGGCCGTGGGAGGCGAAGGCCACCAGGTCGTCGCCGGCGAAGGTGATCCGGACCAGCGACGGGCCGAGCCGCCTCGTCCGCGCGACCTGGAGGGAGAAGAAACGGAACGGGGCGGCTATGGCTGTCGTCACAAGTGCTCCTGAGTCATCGTCAGGGGTTCACGTCCGGGTTCACTTCAGGGGTTCGCGGCAGGGCTTCACCGCGGGGGCGTCAGGCGACCTTCTTGGCCTTCTCGATCGCCTCGGCGAGGTTGTCGAGGAGCGGGGTGCACTTGTCGTACGACACGATCGGCTCGGGGGAGCGGGCGATGACCTGGCCGGCCTTGACGGCGGGCAGCTTCTTCCAGGTGGCCTCGGTGATGTCGGCCGGCTGGATGGTCGCGCTGCGGTCGTCCATGATGATGACGTCCGCCGGGTACTTGTCGACGTTCTCCCAGCTCAGGTTCTCGAACCAGCCGCCGCTGGCCTTCAGGGCCTTGGCGGAGGGCTCGACGATGTTTACGCCGAGTGCCTTGAAGTACTCCAGGTCGATGGAGAGGTTCGAGCCGGAGACGTAGAAGATGTCCTGGCTCGCGGAACCGGCGAGCACCTTGATCTCGGGGCGGGCCTTGGCCGCGGTGCGCAGCCGCTCGGCGGCCGTCTCGAACTTCTTCTTCGCCGCGGCGATCTTGGCGGACTTCTCGTCGGCGCCCAGCGACACGGCGAGCGCGAGCATGCGCTGCAGCGACACGGGCATCTGGCGGTCGTAGACGGAGATGCCGACGCTCGGGGCGAGCTTGAGGATCTTCGCCTTGGACTCCTCGGGGACGTACCAGAGGGTGCCCGCGGAGTCGAACATGGTGGAGATCAGCACGTCGGGCGCGAGGGTCGCGTACTTCTCGATGTTGAACTGGCCCCACTCGTTGCCGAGGACGGTCAGCTTGCTGACGTCCATGTCGCCGGCCTGGACGTCGGCCTTGCCGTCCTTGGTCGTGGTCGGGCCGAAGACGCCCTTGACCTCGATGCCGTAGTCGTAGAGGGCGGCGGCGACACCGGTGAAGGCGACGATGTTCGCCGGGATCTTGTCCAGCTTCACCGTCGTGCCGCGGTCGTCCTTGAAGGTCCAGGGGCCGGACTTGGCGGCGGCCTTCGTCGACTCCGGGCCACCGCTTTTGCCGTCGTCGTCGCCGCAGGCGGCGAGCACGGCACCGAGGCCGAGGGCGCCGCCGGCGGCGAGGATGCCGCGTCGGGTGAGGTGGGTGGCACGGGCGTTGGACATGTGTGTGGCTGCTTTCGGCACGGGGCGGTAGCGCCCGCCGGACAAGTTCGAAGGTAGGTTAGCCTAACCTCACTACTTGTCCAGGGGGCGGGCGCTGTCCGCCCGAACCTGTGGGCCGCCCGTGTGCCGATCGGGCGGTCAGGCCTTGCCCTTGGACACCACCCACTTGCCGTGCACCCAGTTGCCGACGGTCTCGTAGCCGGTGCGGAAGGAACCGAGCCGGTTCAGCGTCAGGTTGGCCTCGACGGTGGACCTGACGGGCGTGTAACTGCCCGCGTCGTCCGCCGGGCCGCCCGTGGTGTTCTTGGCGACATAGGGGAAGGGATAGGCGGGGCGCGTGGCGGTGGTGTTCCCGCCGCTGTCCACGGACCTGGTCGTCAGACTGCTCGGGGCCTCGCCCTTGGTGACCCAGTCGGTCATCGCGGTCAGCGCGTCGAAGGTGTCCGGGCCCTGGCCGCCGCCGCAGTGCGCGACGCCGGGGAGCAGGAACAGCCTGGCGAAGCCTTCCGTGGCCGCGCCGCCACCCATGACCTTCTCAACCGCCTTGTAGTACGCCATGGTTCCGACCGCGGGGATGTGCTGGTCGCCCAGGCCGTGCCAGAGGATCAGCTTGCCGCCGGCCGCTTTGAAGGCCTTCAGGTCCGGGTCGGTCGCGTCGTACATGCCCTCGTTGGGCTGCATGACCTTCTTGTAGTAGGCCGCGGTGAACTTGACGTCCTTGTACGTCAGGGTCGGCTGCGGGCTGTCGAAGATCTGGTACCGGAGGGTCTCGCGGACGAAGCTGATGTCGCCGGAGGCTCCGGTGGCCGTGGCCGGCGTGATGATCCCGGCCCAGTTCAGCTCGGAGCCGCGCAACTGGTAACCCGGGTACAGCAGTTTGCCGTCCTCGTCGGTCGGTCCCGCGTAGATCCGGCGCAGGGTGGTGACCTGATCCGCGGTCAGGCAGTAGTCGTCGCTCGTGGAGGTCTGCCCGGCCTCGCACCGGATGGCCGCCGGATCCCAAGCACAGCTCAGCGGGTCGGCGATGATCCCGTCCGCGGGAGCGCCGCAGCCCTTGAGCACGGCCGCGTGGAGGTCCGCGAGGTCGGCGTTGGTGATCGTGGCCGGGCCGCCGCCGAGGTAGACGGACTGGGCGGTCCAGGCGTGCGAGAAGGTGTTCAGCGCGGTGAAGTTGTTGGCCGGGGCCCCGGCGATGATGCCGTCGAAGTCGGTCGGGTAGCGCTGGGCCTCGGTCAGGGCCTGGTGGCCGCCCTGCGAGCAGCCGTCGAAGTACGCGTGGGTGGCCGCCTGCCCGTAGTACCGCTCGATGACGGCCTTGGCCGCCTGGGCGAGCTGGTGGTCGGACTTGTAGCCGAAGTCGGCGCGCAGCGTCGGGTCGGCGGAGAACAGGCCGCCGCCCTGGTAGTGGCCCTCGTCGCTGGCGGCGACGGCGAAAGCGCCGCTGGTCAGCGGGACACAGCCGGCCGAGGCGGGGGCGCTGCTCACGTTCACGTTGCCGCAGAGGCCGCCGCAGCCGACCTGGAGGTAGTTGGCCTGCCAGCCGGTCTCGGGCAGCTTGATCTCGAAGTGGATCTGCGGGGCGATCACGCCCTTCACGTCACACGCCGCCCAGTTGCCCAGGGTGTTGCCGCCGGCGGCCAGTTCCGTGGCCGAGGTGACCTCGAAGGGCACGCCCGGGACGGCGGCGGCCAGGTCCAGTGAGGTGAGGCCGGCGCAGGACATGGCGGGCGCGATGCCGGAGGAGGTGGTGCTGGTCGTGGTGGCGACCTTGGCGGCGGAGGCTTGCGCGCCGTCGGTCGCGCCGGTCGCGCCGGTCGCGCCGGCCGCGAGTGCCACGCTCACGCCGGTCACGAGCGTGAGAGCGGTCGCGAGGGCGGCCATGAAGGTGGCTGACTTCCCCCGACACCATCTGGACAGCGTGGCCATACTCGGTCTCCATTCGCTGGGCGATCGACGGCTTGCACGGAACGTGCGGGGTCGTGCGGCGAGTACGCGGACGCAACGGTCGGCAGGCCGAGGGGACATCGCGGTGGGCCGCGCGGATCGGCTCGCGGCCGTGGCCTGTGGGTCGAGTGGGGGCACGGTGAAGCCCCCTGACGGCTGGTCACCTAGGCCCGCCGTCGACGGACCCCTCCCTCGCCTCCTTCCGCGACTCCGGCTTTGCAGAGGCGGTACGGCGAAGGAACGTAGTCCGGCGACCATTTTGGCGCAAGACCTGTCGACGAGATTGTCGACGATTTTGTCAGGGGTTCGCGGTGAGGTGGAGAGGACCTGCCTCGAATGGCAGGAAGAGGGGCACCGCAGAAGGGCGTGCATGTGCTCGCATGAACGGGTGCCCACAGCGGCGAAGGGGGCGAAGTGCGCGGCGGCGTGGCCGCATCGTTCGTCTCGAAGTGCGCCCCCACTTCAAGCAGTTGGTGCTATCTTCACTAGCACCATGCTGTTGAGGCTGAACACCGCGGACAGTCGCCCCCTGCACGAGCAGGTGGCCGGCGCGATCCGGCGCGCCATCGCCGAGGGCGAGTGCGGGCCGGGAGACCGCCTTCCCCCGGCCCGGGATCTTTCCCAGGCCCTGGATGTGAACGTCAACACGGTTCTACGGGGCCTTCGGGCGCTGCGCGACGAAGGGGTGTTGGAGTTCCGGCGGGGCCGGGGTGTGACGGTGGCCGACGGGGCGGACCAGCGCTCCGTCCTGCTGCACCGCGTACGCGACCTGGTGACCGACGCGGCGCACCGCGGCTACAGCAAGAACGACCTCATCGACATGATCAGGGGGATCTCGTGACCGAGCAGGGGCGCAAGAGCGGAGCGGTGTGGGGCGCCGTCGGCTGGGGCGTCGGCGTCCTGGCCCTGTTGGTGGCACTGCCGTTGGCCGCGAGCGGCCGGCTCCCGGACCGACTGGCGACCCACTGGGACGCCGGCTCGGGCAGGCCCGACGATTCCATGCCGCTCTGGGCCGCGGCACTCTTTCCCGCGCTGATCTGGGGTGTGCTGGCGTTCGTCGTCGTGCTGACGCTGCGTAGGGCAGGGGCCGGTCGCGACGCACCAGGGTGGGCGGCCGCGGGCCTCGGGTTCGTCGGCGTGACACTGCTCGGCGGGCAGGCATCGATCGTACGGGCGAATCTGGACCGCGCGGACTGGCACCAGGCGGGATCGGTGACGAGCGGGGTCGTGGGCACGCTCGTTGTGGCGGTCGCAGCGGGCGCGGCCAGTCTGCTGGCCACGCGCCGGGCGCCGGACGAGCCCCGGCCCGCGGCGGACGGCCCGACCCTGGACATTCCCGCCGGGCAGCGGGTCGTATGGCTCGCCCGCACGTCGAACTCCTGGCTCCATGCGCTCGCCGCCCTGACCGGGCTGCTCGCGATCACCGTCGTCGTGTCGGCGCTCGCGGGTCTGACGGGTCTTCCGTTCCTGCTGGGGGCAGCGCCGTTCGCATTCGCGTCCCTTCTGGTCCTCGGCTGCTCCTCGGTGCGGGCGCGAGTCGGCGAGCAAGGTCTGGACGTCGCCTTCGGTCCCTTCGGCTGGCCGGCACGACACTGGGCCGCCGAGGACATCGAGTCGGCACGCGTCGAGAACCGCACGCCCGCCCAGGTCGGCGGATGGGGCTACAGGCTGAGCGGACTGGGAACCACCGTGATGCTGCGCGGTGGCGAGTGCCTGGTCATCCGCCCTTCAAGGGGCAGGGAATTCGCTGTGAGTGTCGACGACGCCGAACGCGGAGCCGCCCTCCTGAACTCCTTGAGCGCCCGGCACGCAAGGTGAGGAACGGGCGCGGACTCGTGGGGCGGCGGGTCGCTCGGCGACGACCTCCTGGGGCGGGCGCCGGGAAGCTGCTGTGGTTCGAGGTGGGCGGAGACGGGGCGGCGGCTCGGCAATCCATCGTCACTGTCGGCGTATGAACGCCTCGCCGGTCTGCCGGCATGGCTTCCCGGCGAGGGCGTTCGTGTCACCGGGCCTCGGCACGGGCCGGCGCTCAGCCCGTCAGCCCCAGCTCCCTCGCGATCAGCATCCGCTGTACCTCGCTCGTGCCCTCGCCGATCTCCAGGATCTTGGAGTCGCGCCACATGCGGGCCACCGGGTACTCGTTCATGAAGCCGTAGCCGCCGTGGACCTGGGTGGCGTCGCGCGCGTTGTCGACGGCGATGGTGGAGGAGTAGAGCTTGGCGACCGCCGCCTCCTTCTTGAAGGGCTCGCCCGCGACGAGGCGGGACGCGGCGTCGCGCCAGCCGACGCGGGCCATGTGGGCCTTCATCTCCATGTCGGCGATCTTGAACTGGATGGCCTGGTTCGCGCCGATCGGGCGTCCGAACGCGTGCCGCTCCTTGGCGTACTTCACCGACTCGTCGACACAGCCCTGTGCGAGGCCGGTCGCCAGGGCCGCGATGGCGATGCGGCCCTCGTCCAGGATGCGCAGGAACTGGGCGTAGCCGCGGCCCTCCTCGCCGAGCAGGTTCGCGGCCGGGACGCGGACGTCGGCGAAGGACAGCTCACGGGTGTCGGAGGCGTTCCAGCCGACCTTCGAGTACGGGGCGGCGACCGTGAAGCCGGGGGTGCCGGACGGGACGATGATCGCGGAGATGAGTGGCTTGCCGCCGGGCCCCCGGCCGGTGACCGCGGTGACCGTGACCAGGCCCGTGATGTCCGTGCCCGAGTTGGTGATGAAGCACTTGCTGCCGTTGATCACCCATTCGTTCGTCGACTCGTCGAGACGGGCCGTCGTACGCGTCGCGCCCGCGTCCGAGCCGCCGTCCGGCTCCGTCAGGCCGAAGGCGCCGAGGATCTCGCCGGAGCAGAGGCGGGGGAGCCACTCCCGCTTCTGGGCCTCCGTGCCGAAGAGGTGGATCGGCATCGCGCCGAGCGAGACGCCGGCCTCCAGGGTGATGGCGACGGAGGAGTCGACGCGGGCGAGCTCCTCCAGGGCGATCCCGAGGGCGAGGTAGTCGCCACCCATGCCGCCGTACTCCTCGGGGAAGGGCAGTCCGAACAGGCCCATGCGGCCCATCTCCCGCACGATCTCGTACGGGAACTCGTGCCGCTCGTAGAAGTCGCCGATCTTCGGGGCCACGACGTCGTGTGCGAACTCCTCGACCGTGCGGCGGAGTTCTTCGAGTTCGGGGGAGAGGCGGTGGTCCAGGGACATGGGGATCATTCCTTGTGGGAGAGGGCTTTGACCGTGCGGGACGGGCTGGGTCGGCCCAGTCGCTCGGCCATCCACACGCTGGTGGCGGTGAGGCGGGCGAGGTCGACACCGGTGTCGATGCCGAGGCCCTGGAGCATCCATACGAGGTCTTCGGTGGCGAGGTTGCCGGTGGCGGACTTGGCGTAGGGGCAGCCGCCGAGGCCTCCCGCGGAGGCGTCGACGGTGGTGACGCCGTGCTGGAGGGCGGCCAGGGTGTTGGCGAGCGCCTGGCCGTAGGTGTCGTGGAAGTGCACGCCGAGCGCGCTGGTCGGCACGCCCTCCTCGTTCAGCTCGGCGAGGAGGGTCTGCACATGGTTCGGCGTCGCCACGCCGATCGTGTCGCCGAGGCTCAGCTCGTCGCAGCCCATGTCCATCAAGGCCTTGCAGACGCGTACGACCTGGTGGATGGGGACTGGCCCCTCCCAGGGGTCGCCGAAACACATCGAGATATAGCTGCGGACATGTACCTTGTCCGCCTTGGCCCGGGACACCACCGGCTCGAACATGGCCAGGGACTCGTCGACGGTCCGGTTGAGGTTCGCCTTCGCGAAGGACTCCGTCGCGCTGGCGAACAGGGCGACATGGCGGGCGCCGAGGGCCAGCGCCCGGTCCAGACCCCGTTCGTTGGGCACGAGAACCGGGAGGTGCACCCCCGAAGACTTGCCCAGGTCGCTCACGAGCGGGAACAACTGCTCCGCGTCCGCCAGCTGGGGCACCCACTTGGGGTGGACGAAGCTGGTGGCCTCGATGGTGGTCAGGCCCGAGTCCGCGAGGCGCCGGACGAACTCGGCCTTCACCTCCGTCGGCACGGTCGCCTTCTCGTTCTGCAGCCCGTCGCGCGCGCCGACCTCGTAGATCCGCACCCTTGCGGGCAGGTCCGGGGCCGGTACGACCATGGGGAGGCCGAGTTCGGGGGTGCTCATGTCGTCTCCTCGTACGGTGTCGTCTCCTCGTACGGCGTGATCACGGCCAGCACCTGGTCCATGGCGACCGTGGTGCCCGGAGTGACGTCCAGCTCGCTGACTGTCCCGGCGTGCGGGGCGGAGACGACGTGCTCCATCTTCATCGCCTCGACCACCAACAGGCTCTGTCCCGCGATCACCTCGTCGCCCACGGCCACCTTCACGACGGTCACCGTGCCGGGCATGGGCGCGGTGAGCGAGTCCATCCCGGCGTGTGCCGCGCCGGTGAGGGAGGCGGCCACCGGGTCGTGGTCGCGCACATGCCAGGCGTCACCCTCGCGGCCGATCCAGTCGCCGGCGCGGTGGAAGGTGTGGCGTACGCCGTCGAGGGTGACGGAGACCTGGCCGGGGGTGACGGTGCTCGTGCCTCGCGGACGGTGAGCGACGGGTTCGAGTCCCGGCGCGCGCAGGTGGAACACCACGGGTGCGGGTTCGCCGCCGAGGCGCCAACCGCTTGGCACCGAGAAGGGGTCGGTCCAGCCGCCCTCCGCCGGAGCCAGCGACGACAGCCGTACCGCGGCAGCGGCGTCGTACACCTCCTCCGGTACGTCACCGCAGCCGGAGAGCAGCCCTTCCGCCTCCCGCTCCACCAACCCGGTGTCCAGGTCCCCCGCCACCACCGCCGGATGGGCCAGCAGCCGGCGCAGGAACCCGGCGTTGGTCTGCACGCCGAGCGTGACCGTCTCCGCGAGGGCGGCGCGCAGCTTCCGCAGCGCGGTCGCGCGGTCGGGCCCGTACGCGATCACCTTGGACAGCATCGGGTCGTAGAGCGAACCGACCTCCGTGCCCTCGCTCAGCCCCGAGTCGGTGCGCACGCCGTCACCCTGGGGTTCGTGCAGGGCGAGGACCGTGCCGCCGGACGGCAGGAAGCCGCGTGCGGGGTCCTCGGCGCAGATGCGTGCCTCCACCGCGTGCCCGGTGAGGGTGATGTCCTCCTGCCCGTAGGGCAGTCGCTCGCCCGCGGCGACCCGCAGCTGCCACTCCACCAGGTCGAGCCCCGTGACCAGTTCGGTGACCGGGTGCTCCACCTGGAGGCGGGTGTTCATCTCCATGAAGTAGTACGACGACGGGTCGGAGCCGGGGACGATGAACTCGACCGTGCCCGCGCCCTCGTACCCGCAGGAGCGGGCCGCCTGGACCGCCGCCTCGCCCATCGCGGCGCGGGTGCCGGCGTCGAGGAGCACGCTCGGCGCCTCTTCGATGATCTTCTGGTGGCGGCGCTGGAGGGAGCACTCGCGCTCGCCCAGGTGGACGACGTTGCCGTGGCCGTCGGCGAGGACCTGGATCTCGATGTGCCGGGGGCGGTCGACCCAGCGCTCGACGAGGAGGGTGTCGTCGCCGAAGGAGGCGCGGGCCTCGCGGCGGGCGGCGGCGATCTCGTCGCCCAGCGCCGATGCGTCCCGCACCAGCCGCATGCCCTTGCCGCCACCGCCCGCCGACGGCTTGAGCAGCACGGGCATGCCGATCTCCCGTGCGGCCTCGCCGAGTTCCGCGTCCGTGAGCCCACTGCCGGACGAGCCGGGAACGACCGGGACGCCGGCCGCCTTCACCGTCTCCTTGGCGCGGATCTTGTCGCCCATCAGCGCGATCGCGTCCGCGGGCGGGCCGATGAAGACGAGCCCGGCCTCGGCGCACGCGCGCGCGAACGAGGCGTTCTCGGCGAGGAAGCCGTACCCGGGGTGCACCGCCTGGGCCCCGGTGCGAGCGGCGGCTTCGAGGAGCCGCTCCACCGACAGATAGCTCTCGGCGGCCGGCGCCGGACCGATCCGTACCGCCGTGTCCGCCTCGCGCACATGCCGGGCGACGGCGTCCGCGTCGGAGAAGACGGCGACCGAGCGGACGCCGAGCGCGCGCAGGGTGCGGATGACGCGTACGGCGATCTCGCCCCGGTTGGCCACAAGCACTGTGTCGAACATCTCGGGCACCCTCATCACATCCGGAAGACGCCGAACTGGGGGTCACCCAGTGGCGCGTTGGCGCAGGCGGTCAGTGCGAGCCCCAGCACCTGCCGGGTCTCCAGCGGGTCGATCACGCCGTCGTCCCAGAGGCGGGCCGTCGCGTAGTAGGCGCTGCCCTGCCGCTCGTACTGGGCGCGGATCGGGGCCTTGAAGGCGTCCTCGTCCTCGGCGGGCCAGGAGTCCCCCCGTGCCTCCAGCTGGTCGCGCTTGACGGTCGCGAGGACGGACGCGGCCTGCTCGCCGCCCATCACGGAGATCTTGGCGCCGGGCCACATCCACAGGAAGCGCGGCGAGTACGCCCGGCCGCACATCGAGTAGTTGCCCGCGCCGTACGAACCGCCGATCACCACGGTCAGCTTGGGCACGCGGGTGCAGGCGACGGCCGTGACCATCTTGGCGCCGTGCTTGGCGATGCCACCGGCCTCGTACTGGCGCCCCACCATGAAGCCCGAGATGTTCTGCAGGAACACCAGGGGGATGCCGCGCTGGTCGCACAGCTCGATGAAGTGGGCGCCCTTCTGGGCGGACTCGGAGAACAGGATGCCGTTGTTGGCGACGATCCCGACCGGATGTCCGTGGATGCGCGCGAAGCCGGTGACCAGGGTCTGTCCGAACTCCGCCTTGAACTCGGCGAAGCGCGAGCCGTCCACCACGCGCGCGATGACCTCGCGTACGTCGTAGGGGGTGCGGGAGTCGACGGGCACCGCGCCGTACAGCCCGTACGGATCCACCTTGGGCTCGACGGACTGCTCGACCGCCCAGGGGAGGGGTCCGCGCGCGGGGAGTGTGGCCGCGATGTTCCGTACGATCCGCAGCGCGTGCGCGTCGTCCTCCGCGAGGTGGTCGGTGACGCCCGACACACGCGCGTGGACCTCGCCGCCGCCCAGCTCCTCGGCGGTGACGACCTCGCCGGTGGCGGCCTTCACCAAGGGGGGCCCGCCGAGGAAGATCGTGCCCTGATTGCGCACGATCACGGCCTCGTCGCTCATCGCCGGGACATACGCGCCGCCGGCCGTGCACGAGCCGAGGACCGCGGCGATCTGCGGGATGCCCGCCCCCGACATCCGTGCCTGGTTGTAGAAGATCCGCCCGAAGTGCTCGCGGTCCGGGAAGACCTCGTCCTGCATGGGCAGGAAGGCGCCTCCGGAGTCGACGAGATAGACACAGGGGAGGCGGTTCTCGAGCGCCACCTCTTGTGCCCGCAGGTGCTTCTTCACGGTCATCGGGTAGTACGTGCCGCCCTTGACGGTGGCGTCGTTGGCGACGATCACGCACTCGCGACCGCTGACCCTGCCGATCCCGGCGATCACCCCCGCGGCCGGAGCCTGCCCGTCGTACATCCCGTGGGCGGCCAGCGGGGCCAGCTCGAGGAAGGGCGAGCCCGGGTCGAGGAGTGTGTCCACGCGCTCGCGCGGGAGCAGTTTCCCGCGCGCGGTGTGGCGCTCCCGGGCCCGCTCACCGCCGCCGAGGCGCGCCTCGGCGAGCTTGGCGCGCAGCTCCTCGCCGAGGGCGCGATGGGCCGCCTCGTTGGCCCGCCAGGCCTCCGACGCGGGATCTGCCGCGCTCGTCAGCTCCGGTGCTTCGTGCATGTCCCGCGGTCCCCTCACCAGTGGTCCACCAGTTAATGAGCGTTAACGCATGTCGTCCAGGTTAACGACCGCTAACCTCCCTGTCTAGAATTGCTTCCATGGCCACGAGAACCGACGCCCCCACCCGACGCGAGCAGATCCTCAAGGAGGCTGCCCGGCTCTTCGCCGAGCGCGGCTTCCACGGCGTCGGGGTGGACGAGATAGGAGCGGCGGTCGGCATCAGCGGCCCCGGTCTGTACCGGCACTTCGCGGGCAAGGACGCGATGCTCGCCGAGCTGCTGGTGGGGATCAGCGGGCAGCTGCTCACCGGCGGCAAGCGCCGGGTGGCGGAGGCCGACGGGGGCGCGGAGGCGGTCCTCGACTCGCTCGTCGAGGGGCACATCGACTTCGCGCTCGACGACCGTCCCCTGATCACCCTGCACGACCGCGAGCTGGACCGCCTGCGCGACAGCGACCGCAAGCTCGTACGGCAGTTGCAGCGGCAGTACGTCGAGCTGTGGGTGGAGGTCGTGCGCGAGGTGTATCCGGCCCTCACCGAACCCACCGCCCGCTCGGCGGTGCACTCGGTCTTCGGCCTTCTGAACTCGACACCCCACCTCGGGCGGCCCGGGGCGCTGCCGGGGCGCGGCGTGACGGCGGCCCTGCTGCACCGGATGGCGCGGGGCGCCTTCGCGGCGGCCGCCGGGGACGCCGTTCTTTGATTCGGGTTTTTTTGCGAGCGGCGGTTCTGTCCCCTGCGCCATGATGGCGACCATGAACGGACACACGGCCACGGACGGACGTACGGCCATGGACGGACCCGCTTCCGACTGGGTGACCCTCTTCCGCTTCGAGAACGTTCCCGGCCGCCCGCGGCCGGGGCGGCTGATGGCGGTTTGACTGCGTGACCGGGGCATCGACTGGGACCCCTTCGCCGGGCGTGATGTCCGGATCGACCTCATGTGCGGGGTCCGGTCGGACGGCCACTGGCACGGCACCGTCGTCGTCCGCGTGCGCGCCGACACCCTGCGCCGGCTCGGCCTCCATCCCGATCAGCCGACTTCGGCACCGGCCGACCCGCTGCCGCCCAAGTGGTGGGGTCCTTGGGCGCGTTGATCCGTGATTCGTGATCGTGGGACAGGCTGACGACCTTCGCGCGTTCTCGCCCGGCCGGGCCGGCCGGGCTGGAGCGGGCGTGACGAGCGTCATGGGGGAGGGCGGCCGATGACTCTGGACGGTCGTCGTGACCGACGGGTAACCTGAGTGCTGAGCAAGCGCTTAGCCAAGGGGTCGCGGCCATCCATTGAGCAACCCCGACGGCGAGCAACCACATCCGCGAGAGCGGCGCCGGTTCAGGCGCAGAGAGGGGCCGGCGGTGCGCCGTACGGTGTTCAACGAGGATCACGAGGCGTTCCGGGAGACCCTGCGGGCCTTCATAGAGGCCGAGGTCGTTCCCGTCTACGACGAGTGGTTCGCCGCGGGCCAGGCGCCGCGCGACTTCTACTACAAGCTCGCCGAGCTCGGTATCTTCGGCATCCGTGTCGACGAGGAGCACGGCGGCGCCGGCATCGACTCGTACAAGTTCGAAGCCGTGATGTACGAGGAGACGGCCCGCGCGGGCGTCCAGTTCGGCGGCTCCGGTGTGCACGTGCTGCTCGGCCTGCCGTACATCAAGATGCTCGCCACCGACGAGCAGAAGAAGCGGTTCCTGCCGAAGTTCGTCTCCGCCGAGGAGATGTGGGCCCTCGCGATGACCGAGCCGGGCACCGGCTCCGACCTCGCGGGCATGAAGACCACCGCGAAGCTCTCCGAGGACGGCACGCACTACGTCCTCAACGGCGCCAAGACCTTCATCACCGGTGGCGTGCACGCCGACCGCGTCATCGTCTGCGCCCGCACCTCCGCGCCGACCGCCGAGGACCGCCGCTTCGGCATCTCCCTCTTCGCCGTCGACACCAAGTCCGAGGGCTACTCCGTCGGCCGCAAGCTCGACAAGCTCGGCCTGAAGACCTCCGACACCGCCGAGCTGGCGTTCGTCGACGTGAAGGTCCCGGTCGAGGACCTGCTCGGCGAGGAGAACAAGGGCTTCTACTACCTCGGCCACAACCTCGCCTCCGAGCGCTGGGGCATCGCCTTCGGCGCCTACGCGCAGGCCAAGGCGGCCGTCCGGTTCGCCAAGGAGTACGTGAAGGAGCGCACCGTCTTCGGCAAGCCGGTCGCGCACTTCCAGAACACCAAGTTCGAGCTGGCCGCCTGCCAGGCCGAGGTGGACGCCGCCGAGGCCGTCGTCGACCGCGCGCTCGAAGCCCTCGACGCGGGTGAGCTCACCCCCGCCGAGGCCGCCAGCGCCAAGCTGTTCTGCACCGAGGTCGCGCACCGCGTCATCGACCGCTGCCTCCAGCTGCACGGCGGCTACGGCTTCATGAACGAGTACCCGATCGCCCGCCTGTACGCGGACAACCGCGTCAACCGCATCTACGGCGGCACCAGCGAGATCATGAAGTCGATCATCGCCAAGGACATGGGCCTGTAAGGCCCGCGAAAGATCACCGGAAACAACTGCACGGTACAACTGACGCATGAGTCAGGCACTTGAGTCCCTGCTCGATCTGCTCGACCTCGAGCGGATCGAGCAGGACATCTTCCGCGGCCAGTCCCGCTCCGCCGTCGTCCCGCGCGTCTTCGGCGGGCAGGTGGCGGCGCAGGCACTGGTGGCCGCCGGGCGCACGGTCCCCGAGGACCGGCACGCGCACTCCCTGCACGCGTACTTCCTGCGTGCGGGGGACCCCGGCGCGCCCATCGTGTACACGGTGGACCGCATCCGCGACGGGCGCTCCTTCACCACCCGCCGCGTCGTCGCCATCCAGCACGGACAGCCGATCTTCCACCTCTCCGCGTCCTTCCAGACGTACGAGGAGGGCATGGAGCACCAGGCCGAGATGCCGTCCGCGCCCGACCCCGAGACGCTGCCCACGGCCGCCGAACTGCTGCCGCTGTACGCCGATGTCATCAAGGACCCCCTCGTCGTCGAACGGCTCCTCGAAGCGCGTGAGTCCGTCGACCTGCGTTACGTCGACGCGCCTCCGTACGGCACGGTCGGCGAGACCCGCGAACCGCACTCCCAGGTGTGGTTCCGCACGAACGGCAAGCTGTCCGACGATCCCCTCCTGCACGTCGTCCTCGCCACCTATGTCTCCGACATGACGCTCCTCGACTCGATCCTGCTCGCGCACGGGCGCGGTGGCTGGGTGACCGGGGACGTCGTCGGGGCCTCGCTGGACCACGCGATGTGGTTCCACCGGCCTTTCCGCGCCGACGAATGGCTGCTGTACGACCAGGAGTCGCCGTCCGCCTCCGGAGGCCGCGGCCTCGGCCAGGCCCGCATCTACACCCAGGACGGACGGCTGGCCATTTCGGTGATCCAGGAGGGTGTGGTCCGTATCCCCCGGTAGGGCGGGGCCTGCCCGGTAGGACTGACGGGGGGCCCACCCGGTAAGACTGGGGCATGGCCATGACTGAAGCGGGAGCCGGACAGCAGGACGACGACGGCGGCGGGGGCGGCGAGAGCACCTTCACCGTGATCGTCGCCGCCCTCGCCAATCTGGGGATCGCGGTGGCCAAGGCGGTCGCGGGCGTCATCAGCGGATCGAGCGCGATGCTGTCCGAGGCCGCGCACTCGGTGGCCGACACGGTCACCGAGGTGCTGCTGCTCACCGCGCTGAAGCGCAGCGAGAAACCGGCCGACGAGGACCACCCGCTCGGCTACGGCCCGGAACGTTACATCTGGGCGATGCTCGCCGCCGTCGCCACTTTCGTCGGCGGCGCGGTGTTCTCCCTCTACGACGGCATTCACACCCTCGTCGCGGGCGAGGAGCCGGGCGACCCCCTCGTCTCGTACATCGTGCTCGCGGTCGCCTTCCTGCTGGAGAGCTTCTCCCTGCGCACCGGCGTACGCCAGGCGCGCGGGGAGGCGGAGCGTATGGGGGCGCCCTTCAAGCGCTACCTCCGGTACACCCCGGACACCGCCGTGAAGGCCGTGGTCCTGGAGGACTCGGCAGCGCTGATCGGCCTCGTCCTCGCGGCGGGCGGCCTGCTCGGCGGACAGCTCACCGGCTCCGGCGTCTGGGACGGCATCGCGTCTCTCTGCATCGGTCTCCTGCTGCTGTACGTCGCCTGGGTCCTCGGCCGCTCCAACGCCGAGCTGCTGATCGGCCGCCCCCTCCCCAAGCCGATGCGGGAGCGGATCCGGGCCGAACTGCTCGCCGTGGAGCACGTGGAGGCCGTACTGGAGCTCACGACCCTCGTGCAGGGGCCGCGCGAGGCGCTGGTCGCTGCCAAGGTCGACTTCAGGGACGTCTCCACCGCCGCCCAGATCGAATGGGCCTGTGAACAGGCGGAGGCCCGACTGCGGGAGGCGTTCCCCGTGGTGAGCCGGGTGTACCTCGACCCGACACCGGGGTACGCCCAGCGCCGCCACGAGGGACTGAACCCCTGGCCGTGAGGGCGACCCGGGGTGCTCAGTCGCGGCGGATCAGCTCCGGGTTCACTCGGCGGCCGACCAGTGGGAGCGTGCCGAGCGCGGCCACCGCCACCGCGCCCACGGCGACGAGAGCGAGCGGCGCGAGGCCGGCGCCGTCCCAGAACACCGCACCGCCGCCGGTGACGAGATAACTGGACTCGGCGAGCTTGCCCGCCACGAGGGCCAGGGCCAGGCCGATGCCCAGCGGCAGCACGACCTGGGCGCACTGCACGGCTCGCAGGGTTCTCGCACGGGCCCCGATCAGGGAGAGCGCGGTGATGTGCGCGCGGCGCTCCACGGCCCGGTCCGTCACGGAGACCAGGAACGCCGCGATGCCGATGGCCAGACCCATGACCATGCCGAGTGCCAGCAGCGTTTCGATGACGGCGATCTGCTGCAGCCCGTCGATGTTGACGCCGATCGGGTTGACGTCGGCGGTCGGCGCCACGGCTCCGATGCCGTCCAGCACGCGGCGGACGGTGTCCGGCTGCGAATCGCTGGTCAGCACGTACTGCGCCGAGGCCGGGCGCGCGTCGGCGGGCAGCGCGGACGGCGGGACGAGGACGGCGGCACCTCCGACCGCCGAGGGGTCGTACGCGCGATAGGCGATCGCGGCGGACGGCAGGGTGATCGACAAGGTCTTCTGCCGGCCACCCTGCTGGAAGCGGTAGGGGAAGGTGGCCCCGGCGCGCACGCCCGGGTCCGCGGCCGTATCGGGATCGGTGAGCCGCAGCACCCGTCCGTCCACACAGCCCTCTGAGTGCCGTACCAGCTCCGTCAGTTGGGCGCAGGTGGCGACGAGGGCGGTCGCCCGTGACTGGACGGCGGAGCCGGAGTAGCGCGGGTCGGTCCAGGAGTCCATCGTCAGCGCGTGCGCGCGGACACCCTGCACCGAGGCGAGGTCGTGCTGCTGGCGGTCGGTGAGGCCGGACAGTGCGATCGAGTAGTCCTGCGCGGGGCTGTCCGGCCGGGTGACCTGGTTCTCCTCGATCAGGATGCCCTGGGCGAGGGAGGCGGCGTACACGAGCAGGACGAGGCCGGTGACGACCCGCATGGTGCTGCCGGGCTCCACCTCGTTGCGGCGCATCGCCAGGTTCAGGGTCAGGGAGCGGGTCCGGTCGGCGAGACCCCGGGCGAGGGCGTACGTGAGGAGCGGCAGGGTCAGTACGAGGCCGCCGCCGGTCAGCAGGACGCCCGCCGGGACGAGCAGCGCGGAGGGGCCGTCGCTGGAGGCCGGGTGGGCGGTGAGGCCGGTCACGCTGTAGCCGCTGACGATGCCCAGGCCGGTGACGAGCAGCAGGCCGCCCCACTTCGACGGGGGGCGCGGGACGGCGGTTCGGCGTGCGGCCAGCGGGTTGGCGGCCGCGGTGCGCGCGCTCGCCCGGCCGACGAACCAGGCGAGCGCCGGGCAGCCGAGCAGGCAGATGGCGATCGTGGACGCGGACAGGGCGCCGTCCGCCGGGTACCACTTCAGGTCGGGCAGCCCGGTCCTGGACATCACCTGGTTGAGGACCCAGTACTCGCCGAGCCCGAGCAGCGCGCCGAACAGGGCCGCCACGACGGTCTCCGCGGCGTTCACACGCTGGGTGCCCTTGGCGCTCAGGCCCAGCAGCCGCAGGGCGGCGAGACGCCGGGTGCGGCTGGCGGCGGAGAGCCGGGCGCAGACGGAGAGGAAGACGCCCAGGGGGAGCAGGACCAGGGTGGCGAGGGCGAAGCGGAGGATGGTGAGGGTGGAGGGGTCGACGGCGGGGGTCGGCGCGTAGCCGAGGTCGAAGCCGGTCAACGACCGCCCCTTGTGGGCCAGTTCGGCGCGGGTGGTGCCGACGTACGCGTACAGCTCGTCGGGGTCGGTGAGGCCCGCGCCGCCGATCAGGCCTCTCTCGGTGCCCGGGAGCAGACCTTTGAGGGCGGGTTCGGCACGCAGCAGATCGTGGACCCGTGGGGAGACGAACACCTCGCCGGGGGCGGGGAGCCGGGGCAGCCCGGGAGGAGCCTCTGCCGTCGTGTCCTTCCCGGTGCCGGGAGCGACGAAGATGCGGGTGAACGCCTTGGAGCCGTGCGGGTCCGAGCGTTCCAGGACGAGGGGCGCGCTCGGCGTGCGGGCGGCGGAGGTCCGCAGGGCCCGGGCGGCGGCCCGTCCGTCGTGGGCATCGAGGATCGCCGGGATGGTGAGGACCAGGGCCAGGCAGCACACGCCGAGGGAGCCGCCGGCCGCCATCAGCAGAAAACGTACGCGGTTGCCGCGACCGGCGCCGAGCAGCAGCCGCAGTCCGAGCAGGAACTCCCTCACGCCGCGCTCCGGGGGGTGAGGACGCCGTCGGACATCGTGTAGTGGCTGTCGGCCTGCGCCGCGACCGCGGGGTCGTGCGTCACCAGGACGACCGCGGTGCCCTGGGAGCGGGCCAGGTCGAGGAACTCCTTGAGGACGGCGGAGGCGTTGGCGCTGTCCAGGGAGCCGGTCGGCTCGTCCGCGAAGACGACGGCGGGGCGGTGGACCAGGGCCCGCGCGACGGCGACGCGCTGGCTCTGGCCGCCGGAGACCTGCGAGGGGCGGCGGCCGCGCAGCTCGCCGAGCCCGAGCCGTTCGAGGACGGCGCCCGCGGCGGCGAGGGCGGGCTGCTTGCGCTGCCCGGCGAGGCGCAGCGGCAGGGCGGTGTTCTCCTCGATGGTCAGCTCCGGCAGCAACTCGCCGTACTGGAAGACGAATCCGAAGCGTTCGCGGCGCAGTGCGCTGATCTCTTCGTCGCCGAGGTCACCGAGCGACCGTCCTTCGAAACGCACCTGCCCGCGCTGGGCGGGAAGCACCCCGGCCAGGCAGTACAGGAGTGAGGACTTGCCGGAACCGCTCTGTCCGGTGACGGCGGCGACTTCGCCGGGGGCGACGGAGAAGTGGGCGTCCCGGACGGCCAGTTGATTGCCGTAGGAGAGGTCGACTCCCGTGGCGGAGAGGATCGCTGACGTACTGAGGATCTCTGACGTACTGATGGCTTCCCCCAAGAAGCGATCGGGCCCAGGTGTGCAACCTGGGCCCGGGTCAAGCGAGTTCGCTGCCTGGCCCGGCAGTGCCTGGTCTACCTGGCCAGTGCCGGGTCTACCGGCTGTAGTGCTTGGTCACGGAGCAGTTGTCCGGGTGCAGGGAGCCCCGGTCCCGGCACACGCGTATGTATGCGTCCTGCGTGTACAGCTCGTCACCGCTCCAGTTGACGTAGTCGAGCGGAACGGACTTCTTCTGGGTGCCGTTGTAGCGGTTCCAGTCGTAGCCCTCGATCCGCACCTGCATGTAGACGTTGTGGCCGTCGCCGTTGTCGGCGTCCTTGAGGTTGCCCTTCCACTCGAAGCCACCGTGCTTCGTGCCCGAGGGCCAGAAGGTGTACTGGCCGGAGTTGAACTCCGCGCCACCGGTGGTGAGCCTGGGGATGGTGTGCCACGAGGCGGCGATCGCGGATCCTGCCCCCATGGCGAAAAGGCCCGCTGCGAGGGCGCCTACTGCCAGCTTCCGCACTGTGTTCTCCCGTTTTTGTGTTCTGTTGTGAGCCCTGGCTGGTCAGGTCAGGGGCCTGGTGGCCCGGGTGGTCATGCCAAGGCCGCGGCGAAACGTAGCAACGGTGAACCGACGGGTGTGGGCGGGGAGTTGGTGTTCTGTCACCTCTGTGACGTTTTGGGGTACGGGGTATTTACGATGATCTTGCCGTCGCTTGGCGATCGTTTGCCGATTTATTGCCGCTTATTTGACCCGGGCGTGATCTCCGGGTGCTCGGAACGGCTCAGATCAGACCGGCGGAAGCCAGCAGATACGCCGTCAGCGGGTCGTAGAACCGCGGGCTTGTGACGTGGTCGTCGAGGGGGACCGTCACCTGGAGCGTGCCCTCGGACTCGGCGAGGAAGAGGGCCGGGTCGTTGCAGTCGGCGTAGCCGACGGAGTCGATGCCGAGCTGGCCCGCGCAGCCGGCCCAGCCGTGGTCCGCGACGACCAGGTCGGGCAGGGGGCGGCCCGCACCCTCCAGGCCCTTGAGGATCGCGCGCATCGGCTCGCCCGAGTGGGTGTGCCACAGCGTGGCCCCGTGCTCCAGCACCGCCACGTCCGCGAACTGCATGACGTACCCCTCGTCCGTCTGCAGCCCGTCCGGAATGACGACGATCTCGCAGCCGGCGCCGCGCAGCGCGGCGGCGGTGGCGCGGTGCACGTCGAGCAGGCCGCCGGGGTGGCCGGTCGCGAACAGCACCCGCTGCTCACCGTCCGCCGCCTTGCGCAGCCGCGCCGCCATCCGGTCCAGGGCGTCGACGGTCAGCTCGGGGTCGATGGTGTCCTGGCCGTAGCGGTACTCCGGGTCGTCGTTCACACCGCACCGCTCCGCCATCACGGCGAGCACGTCCTGCTCGTCGGTCCAGCGGTCGCCGAGTTCCAGGCCGAGCCAGAAGTTGCGGTCGCCGTTGGCGAGCTTGCGGTAGTGGGAGAGGTTGTTCTCGCGCGGCGTGGCGACGTCGCCCGCGATACGGGTCGTCACGAGATGGTCGACGAGCTCAGTGCGGCTGGGGGTCCCGGATATCGGCATGCCACCCATTGTGCCGGGGCGCTCCGCCGGGAGAGGGGTTGTCCTGAACCGTGGGATGTGGGTCACTCGGCGTGACGTGGCTGCTGTTGTTTCCCGCCCACCCGCCCGACTCGGCACGTTGAGAGGCGAGGGTCGAGGGGTGTGTTTCCCGGGTTCTCAGGTTTCCCTCAGCGCGAACCACAACTCCATCCGTACGTCCGCGTCGTCGAGGTCCGCCTCCAGCAACGCCGCACACCGTGCGATGCGTTGGCGGACGGTGTTGCGGTGGACGGAGAGGGCGACGGCCGTGCGGTCCCAACTGCCGTGCAGGGACAGCCAGGTGCGAAGGGTCTCGGTGAGGGCCGGGGTGGCGGCGATGGGGGCGAGGAGGGCGCGCGCGTGGGCCTGGGCGTCGGCGGGGGGCACGAGGTCCGCCAGGGCGGGGCGCTCACCGTGGCGGACGAGGGGTGTGCGGGTCGCCCGGGCGCGGGCCAGGGCGCGGGCCGCCTGCCCGTCGGCGGACGCCCACTCGTGAGGGCCGACCGCCGCGCTGACCCCGCAGATCCAGCCCTCCTGCGCGGTCGGCTCGCGGTCACCGGGGACGAGGACGCGTACGACACCCCCGCCGGTGTCGATGAGCGCGGAGCCCAGCGCCGCCCCCAGCGCGGACGCGGCGAGGGCGTCCGGCGCCGGGCCGTCCGCCGCGGGGCGGGCGTGCACGACGGTCCACCGGTCCTCGCCGAGCAGCGGGGCCACGTCCTCGGGCACGGCACCCAGCAGGAGTCGTACGAGCGCCGCCGAGCGCGCCGCGCCGCTCCCGCTCTGCTGCTCCCCGGTGAGGAGGGAGAGGAGGACGGCCGCGACGGAGGCGATGGTGTGGTCCCCGGGGTCCCGGCGCGGCGCCGCGACCCCGAGGACGAAGCCCTGCCCGCCGCCGAGGGCGTACGCGGCGAGGTGGGTGCCGCCCACGGTGTCGGTGGCGGAGGAGGGGGTGGGAGGCGGGGTGGGGGCGGAGGGGGGAGTGGAGGCGGGGGTGGGGCCCTGGGGGCCCGCGGTCTGGGTTCCCCCAGGGCGTACGACGGCGGCCAGGGTGCCGAGGGCGGTCACGGGGCCCGCCTCCGGCGATCTCCCCGCGCGGGCCAGCTCCGCGCCGTCCGGGCCGTACAGCACCGCCCAGCCGCTCACCCGCTGGGCCAGCTGCCGCAGCACCGCCGCCACCGGGTCCGGGCGCGCCGCGGCGGCCGCCAGGCTCTGCTGGGCCTCGGTGACGCGTCGCAGTTCCGCCAGCCGGGCCTGGGCCATCAGCTGCCACACCGCGCGGGCCACGCCCGAGAAGGTGGTCTGGGGCGGGACCTCCAGCAGGGGCAGGCCGTAGGTGTCGCAGGCCGCGACCAGGGCGCGCGGGACCGTGTCGTGCACCGGCGCCAGGCCGAAGCCGAGCGCCGCGCCGCCCGCCGCCACGATCCGGGAGACGTAGTCGTCGAAGTAGGTGCCCGAGCCCGCCGCCTCCGGGATGTGCACCCCGGCGGTCAGCAGCAGCTCACCGCCCAGCAGATACGGGTACGGGTCCGCCATCTCCGACGTGTGCGCCCAGTGGATCACCGTGTCCGGGTCGATGGGGCCCGCGATGTGGCGCAGGCCGAGGTCCTCCCGGGCCAGGAGGGCGGACAGCGGGATCGGTGGGGTGGGTGGGACTGGTGTGGCGGATGTGTCCGGCATGGTGGACGTTCTCTCCATCCGGCTCGGCTGCAATGGATGAAACGTACACTTCAGAGTCATCTTCCGGCCACCTAAGGTCAGTGCCGTCGGCAGCCGCGGGTACGGGCGTATGTCCCCGCGATCAGCTGTCGGACTCCCGGCCGGGTATCGCTCGCCCGGCCCGCGTCCCCACGTCCATCTGCACGACACGCCACCGATGAGTGCGCGAAGGAGGGCCCCCTATGGCCGTCGACTACACAGTGATCGTCGTCTATCTGGCCGGCATGCTGGCCATGGGCTGGTGGGGCATGCGCCGCGCCAAGTCGAAGAGTGAGTTCCTGGTGGCCGGGCGGCGCCTTGGCCCCGCGATGTACTCCGGGACCATGGCCGCGATCGTCCTCGGCGGCGCGTCCACCATCGGCGGCGTCGGGCTCGGATACCAGTACGGGCTCTCCGGCGCCTGGATGGTGTTCGCCATCGGCCTCGGGCTCCTCGCGCTCTCCGTCTTCTTCTCCGCCCGCATCGCCCGCCTGAAGGTCTACACCGTCTCCGAGATGCTCGACCTCCGCTACGGCGGCCGGGCCGGTGTCATCTCCGGTGTCGTCATGTGGGCGTACACCCTGATGCTCGCGGTCACCTCGACCATCGCGTACGCCACCATCTTCGACGTCCTCTTCGACATGAACCGGACGCTGGCGATCATCATCGGCGGCTCGATCGTCGTCGCGTACTCCACGCTCGGCGGCATGTGGTCGATCACCCTCACCGACATGGTGCAGTTCGTCGTGAAGACCGTCGGCGTGCTGCTGCTCCTGCTCCCCATCGCGGTGATCAAGGCCGGTGGGTTCAGCGAGATGAAGGCCAAGCTGCCCACGGAGTACTTCGACCCGCTGGGCATCGGCGGCGAGACGATCTTCACCTACGTGCTGATCTACACGTTCGGCATGCTCATCGGCCAGGACATCTGGCAGCGCGTGTTCACCGCCGGCAGCGACAAGACCGCCAAGTGGGGCGGCACCGTCGCCGGCACCTACTGCCTGGTGTACGCCCTCGCCGGCGCCGTCATCGGCACGGCGGCCAAGGTGCTCTACCCGACGTTGCCCAGCACCGACACCGCCTTCGCGACCATCGTCAAGGACGAGCTTCCGGTCGGCGTACGGGGCCTGGTGCTCGCCGCCGCCCTCGCCGCCGTGATGTCCACGTCCTCCGGCGCCCTCATCGCCTGCGCCACCGTCGCCAACAACGACATCTGGTCCAAGCTGCGCGGGGCCGTACGGCGCGACGGCGGGGTGCGTGACGGCGAGGCGCACGACGAGGTCAAGGGGAACCGGCTCTTCATCCTCGTCATGGGCGTCGCCGTGATCTGTACCGCCATCGCCCTCAACAACGTCGTCGAGGCGCTGACCGTCGCGTACAACCTCCTCGTCGGCGGTCTGCTCGTCCCGATCCTCGGCGGGCTGCTGTGGAAGCGCGGGACCGTGCACGGCGCGCTCGCCTCCGTCGTCGTCGGCGGGCTCGCGGTCGTCGGGCTGATGGCGACATACGGCATCCTTGCGAACGAGCCCGTCTACTACGGGCTGCTGTCCTCGCTGGCCGCGTACGTGATCGTCTCCCTGGCCACACCCGCGACCGACCCGGCGGTCCTGGCCGCCTGGCGCGAGCGGCTGGCCGGGCGCGGCGCGGATGCCGAGGCCGAGGCCGAGCCGGCGGCCGTGGTCGCCTAGCCGCCGCACGTCACCCCAGCACCCGAAGAACTTCGGCCCGGCCGCCGCACGGCGACCGGGCCGGGCGGCCCCCCGGTCAGCGAGGTCCGCGACACTGGAAAGCACCACCTGCACGACGTGCCACCTGCACGACGCATCACCCGTACCACGCATCACCCGTATCACCTGGAGGAGTCCGACGATGAGCAGCACCGAGTTCCCGGCAGCAGGCGGCAGCCAGCCACGCGGCCCCGTCGACTCGTCCCGCGTCCCGCGGTACGCGGGCCCCGCGACCTTCGCCCGGCTGCCGCGCCTCGACGAGGTCGGCCGCGCCGACGTCGCCGTGGTCGGCGTGCCCTTCGACTCCGGGGTCTCCTACCGGCCGGGCGCCCGCTTCGGCGGCAACGCCATCCGCGAGGCCTCCCGCCTGCTGCGCCCGTACAACCCGGCGCAGGACGCCTCCCCCTTCGCCCTCGCCCAGGTCGCCGACGCCGGCGACATCGCGGCGAACCCGTTCAACATCAACGAGGCCGTGGAGACGGTCGAGGCCGCGGCCGACGACCTGCTCGGCACGGGCGCCCGCCTGATGACGCTGGGCGGCGACCACACCATCGCCCTCCCGCTCCTGCGCTCCGTCGCCAAGAAGCACGGCCCGGTGGCCCTGCTCCACTTCGACGCGCACCTCGACACATGGGACACCTACTTCGGCGCCGAGTACACGCACGGCACCCCGTTCCGCCGGGCGGTGGAGGAGGGGATCCTCGACACGGAGGCCCTCTCCCACGTCGGCACCCGCGGCCCGCTGTACGGCAAGCAGGACCTCACGGACGACGAGAAGATGGGCTTCGGCATCGTCACGTCCGCCGACATCTACCGGCGTGGCGCGGACGAGGTCGCCGACCAGCTGCGCCAGCGCATCGGCGACCGCCCGCTGTACATCTCCATCGACATCGACTGCCTCGACCCGGCGCACGCCCCCGGCACGGGCACGCCGGAGGCCGGCGGCATGACCTCCCGCGAGCTGCTGGAGATCCTGCGCGGGCTGTCCTCCTGCAACCTGGTCTCCGCGGACGTGGTCGAGGTCGCGCCCGCGTACGACCACGCCGAGATCACGGCGGTGGCCGCGTCCCACACGGCGTACGAACTGACGACGATCATGTCCCGCCAGATCGCGGCGGCCAGGGCTCAGGAGGCCGGGAACAAGTGACTCACGACCACGACCTGGTGCTCCGTCCGTCGGCGGCGCAGACGGAGGCCGCGCTGAATCCGCCCCCCGGCCGCAACGGCGGAGACCTGGTCGTGGAGACCCTCTCCGGTCTCGGCGCCACGACCGTCTTCGGCCTGCCCGGCCAGCACGCCCTCGGCATGTTCGACGCCCTGCGCCGCTCCTCGTTGCAGTACATCGGCCTGCGGGTGGAGAACAACGCGGGGTTCGCGGCCGACGCGTACGGCCGCATCACGGGTGAGGCGGCGCCCCTGCTGCTGTCCACCGGCCCGGGAGCGCTGACCTCCCTGGCCGCGCTCCAGGAGGCCGCCGCGGCCTCCGCCCCCGTCCTCGCCATCAGCAGCCAGATCCCCACCGCGGGACTGGGCGGCGGACGCCACGGCTATCTGCACGAACTCCCTGACCAGCAGGCGTCGTTCAGAGGGGTCGTCAAGTCCGTCCACACCGTCCGTACGCAGTCGCAGATCCCCTCCGCGATCGCGGCGGCCTGGGAGTCGGCCCTGACCGCTCCGCACGGCCCGGTCTGGGTGGAGATCCCGCAGGACGTCCTGCTCGCCGAGACCCACCTGCCGCAGGTCACCGCGATGGACGCGACCCCGGAGGACGTCGTCCCGCGCCCCGAACTCACCGCGCTGGCGGCCCACTTGCTGTCCACGGCGGCCCGCCCCGCGATCATCGCGGGCGGCGGGGTCGTACGGTCGGACGCGTCCGGCAAGCTGAGGTCGCTGGCGGAGAAGCTGAACGCGCCGGTCGTCACCACCTTCGGCGGCAAGGGCGCCTTCCCCTGGACCCACCCGCTCTCGCTCCAGTCCTGGCTGGAGGACCGGCACACCACGGACTTCCTGGAGGACGCGGACGTCCTGCTGGTCGTCGGCTCCGGCCTCGGCGAACTGTCCTCGAACTACCACACGTTCAAGCCCCGCGGCCGGGTCATCCAGATCGAGGCCGACCTCGGCAAGCTGGAGTCCAACCACCCGGCGATCGGCATCCACGCGGACGCCAGGCTCGCGCTCTCCGCGCTCCTGGAGACCGTCGAGGACCGCCCCGACCCGACGGCGGCGGACCGCGTCCGCGTGCTGCTCGACCGGGTGGGGGAGCGCATCGCCGCACAGGAACTCACCCTGGAACAGGAGGTGCTGGCGTCCGTCCGCCGGGCCCTCCCGTCCACCTCCCCGTCCTTCTGGGACATGACCATCCTGGCGTACTGGGCGTGGTCCGCCTTCGACCCGCGCGGGAAGAACACCATGCACTCCGCCCAGGGCGCGGGCGGCCTCGGCTACGGCTTTCCGGCGGCCCTCGGCGCGGCGGCGGCCGATCCCACCCGCCCGGTCCTCGCGGTCTCCGGCGACGGCGGCGCGTTGTATTCGATCGCCGAACTCGCCACGGCGAGGCAGTACGACCTGAACGTCACCTGGCTGATCGTCGACGACGGCGGCTACGGCATCCTGCGCGAGTACATGACCGACGCCTTCGGCCGGCCCACGGCGACGGAGCTGACCCGCCCCGACTACGTGGCGCTGGCCGAGTCCTTCGGCGTCCCGGGGGTCCGTACGACCCCCGAGACCCTGGAGGAGGACCTGGCGAAGGCCTTCGCGAGCCCCGGCCCGTCCGTGGTGCTGCTCCCTGCGGTGCTGCGGATGTTCGCACCCACCCACCTCGGGAGCTGACGGCCCGGTCGGCCGCCACGGCCCGGTCGACCGGCTACGGCCTGCTCGCCCGGGCCGTAGCCGGTCGACCGTCGCTACGGCCGTCTACCAGATCGCGTCGACCCACTCCGGGTGGTCGATGAACGGGTTGCGGTTGTGCTGGTAGGTGTCGTAGATGACCTGGTTGCGCTTCTCCTCGAAGGCGCTCGGCGGGTCCTCGTCGCTCCACTCCTTGAGCACGGAGAGCTTGCCGATGTACGGGTTGCTTCCGTTGTTCACCTTCTCGTTGGGCTCGAGGTCGGCGAAGCCGTCGCCGCCGTCGTAGCGCACCGCCATGTAGAGGATCATGCGGGCCACGTCGCCCTTGTCGGCGTCGCGCGGCTCGAACGAGTCGGAGTCGGTGAGGCTGCCACCCCCGCCGCTGACCGCGCTGCCGCCGTTGTCGAAGTCCTTGTTGCCTCGGATGCTGTTGACCTGGACGTCCGCGGGACGCAGGTGGTGCAGGTCCGTGCCGGGACCCGTCACCTCGCCGAAGTCGCCGTGGGACTTGGCCCACACGTGCTCGCGGTTCCAGTCGCCCGTGTCACCGCCGTTGAGGGACTTGGCGCGCGAGGTGCCGCTGTACAGCAGGATCACGTTGTTGCTGTTGTTCGGGTCCTGGTCGGTGACCTTGAGGGCGTCCCAGACGGCGGAGTACGAGATCTTCGTCTGGCTGCTGATGATCGTGTGCAGCGAGGACTTCAGGCTGCTGCCGGTCTTGCCGACCGCGTTCTTGTAGTACGTGCTGTCGTACGCGGTCGTCGTGGCACTGGCGGGAGTGGCGGTCATCGTCGGCAGGGTGAGGCCTACCAGGACGGCTGAGGTGGTCAGCGCCAGCGTCTTCCAGCGGCGTATGTGCGTGGCGGGCATGGTGGGGGCGTCCGTTCTACGCGGGTTGATCGAGCGGGCAACCGGAGCGTGACATGGACATGCGTTTCGGGGAATGAACGGAGCGTGTCGGTTGGGTGACGGAAACCGGCAAGTCGCTTGTCGTGCGCGCGATATGACACACCGGAAGGCCCCCGCCCATGGGTCACAGGGGCGGGGGCCTTCCGGCACTTGAGGGCCGGTCAGTTCAGGTCGGACGGGTCCAGGCGGTAGAGCGCGGACGACGTCTGGCCGTTCTGCGCCTGGGAGTCGGACTCGGTCGAGGTCCCGGTCTTGGTCTTGGTCTCGGTCTCGGTCGAGGTCTTGGAGGTCGACGTGGTGGAGGTGCTCTTGCTGTAGGCGCTCTCCTTCACCACCGTGGCGTGCTTCTGCACCCAGGCCGTGACCTCCGAGCTGACGCTGTCGGAGCCGCCCTGGCCCATGCCGCCGCCTCCGCCCATGCCGCCGCCGAGCTGGATGTAGTGCAGCTCGCCCTTCTTCACCAGCTCCTTGAGCTTGGCGAGGGTCATCGCCTTGTCGGTGCCGGACCAGCCCCACATGGAGATGACGGGCTGCCCGGTGCTGACGATCAGCTGTGCGGCGCTCTGCGAACTGGACACCGCGAGCAGCCACTTGGCGCCGTCCCGGTGCTTCTTCAGGTAGGCGACGAGTTCGCTGTCGGCGCCGCCGCCCATGCCGCCCATCCCGCCGCCGCCGAAGCCGCCGCGCTGACCGGTGGTGCCGCCGGTGGCACCGGTGCCGTTCGGGGGCGTATCCGTCTCGCCGCTCGCCTGCTGGCCGCCGGGGAAGCCGCCGTTCTCGCCGCCGCCGGGCAGTTCACCGTTGCCCTGCTGGGTGTCGCCGGGCGCACCACTGGGCGCGCCGCTCGGCGCCGTACCCGTCTGGCCGCCCTGTTGCGTGCCACCCGGCATCTCACCGTTGCCCGGACCGCCGGAACCGCCGGGGAAGCCGCCCGCGCGGTTCCCGCCGCCACCGGGTCCGCCCATGCCGTTGCCCGTCGTCGGGCCGGCCGTCGGGTTGGTGCCGCCCATACCGCCGCCCGAACCCGAGGGCACGGACGCGGCGTATGCGGCCGGACCCGCGAGGGACGCGACGACCGCGGCGGCCACCGAGGCCGCGAACAGTTGGACGCGTCGGCCGGAACGGAAGACCAGCAGCCCCGAGATCGCCAGCGCCATGACCACCGCGATCACCGGCCACATCCAGGTGTTCCAGCCGGAGGCCCGGCACAGCAGCACGATCGACCAGATGCCGGTGGTGCCCAGGGCCAGAGGCAGCACCCACACCCACCTCTTGTCGTCCCGGAACGCCCGCAGCAGCATCACGCCGCCGCCCCCGCACAGGGCCGCGATGCCGGGGGCGAGCGCGGTCGTGTAGTACGGGTGCATGGTGCCCTCGGCCATGGCGAAGGTCAGGTAGTGGAAGAGGGTCCAGCCGCCCCAGAGGATCAGCGCGGCGCGGGTGAGGTCGGTGCGCGGGGAGCGGCCACGCAGGATCAGACCGCCGACGAGGGCGATCGCGGCGAAGGGCAGCAGCCAGGAGATCTGGCCGCCGAGGATGTCGTTGAACATCCGGCCGAGACCGGCGGTGCCGGCGAAGTTGGCGCCGCCGCCCCCGCCCCCGCCGCCGTTGCCCTCGCCGCCGAAGACCCGGCCCAGGCCGTTGTAGCCCATGATCAGGTTCCAGGCGGTGCCGTCGGTCGAGCCGCCGATGTACGGCCGTTCGGAGGCGGGCACCAGGGAGACGGCCGCCGCCCACCAGATGCTGGAGACGGCCAGGGCCACGCCCGCGAGCAGCAGGTTGACGATCCGTTTCACCAGGGGGAGGCGGGCCGCGCACAGGTACATGGCGAAGACGGCCGGCAGGGCGATGTAGCCCTGGAGCATCTTGGTGTTGAAGGCGAGCCCGAAGCAGACCGCGGAGCCGAGCAGCGGCAGTAGCCGGCTGTTGTGCGCGGCCCGCAACGCCAGCGCCGCACCGCCGACCATCAGCAGCACCAGCAGCGAGTCGGGGTTGTTGTCGCGGTTGATGGCGACGGTGATCGGGGTGAGCGCGAGCACCAGCGCGGAGATCGCGGCGGCGACGTGCCCGAACACCCGCTTCACCGAGGAGTGCAGGATCCAGATCGTGCCGACCGCGGCGGCGATCAGTGGCAGCATCATCTGCCAGGTGCCGAAGCCGAAGACACGGCAGAACAGGCCCATGACCATGAGGACGAGCGGCGGCTTGTCGACGGTCATGAAGTTGCCCGCGTCCAGCGAGCCGAAGAACCACGCCTTCCAGCTGTGCGTGCCGCTGAGCACGGCGGCGCTGTAGAAGCTGTTCAGGCTGGAGGAGGACAGGTTCCAGGAGTACAGCGTGGTGGCCAGCGCCATGATCGCGATCATGGCGGGGAGCGACCAGCGCGGTGCGATGGGCTCGGTGGGCGTGGGGGACGGCCCCTGGGGCGGCTCGACGCTCGGTGCGCCGGGGGCCACGGAGTGGCCGGGGGCCGGGGACAGTGGGTCGGTGGCAGATGTCACCAGTGCACCATGCATACGGCCGATGGGCGGGGGCTGTGCTCTGCCTGGGGGCAAGCTGTGGATGAATGAGATCCCGGTAAGAGAACGTCGTGCTCTAACCGCGGTCCGACGGGGGGAGCCAAGGGGTGAGCACGTCGCTCATCAATTCGGCGAAGGCGCCGTCCAGGGCGTCCTCCCTGCGCCGGTCGCCCACCGCTTCGGGGCAGAGGGCGGCAGGGCGCGCGATCCAGAGGATCTTCCAGGTCCTGGAGTTCAGCGCGGGGTCACCCCAGATTCCGCCGTTCGGGACGAGCGGGTGCAGCAGATCGCTGACCTGTTCCAGCGCGAGCCGTACCAAGGGGCCCTCGGTCGCTGTGTGTGCCGCGGTGAAGGCCTTGGGCGAGGAGCGGGCGACGGCGGCTGTGGTCGGATGGCGGCGGATGCCGCGAACAACGTGTGTCAGGTGGTCGGTGATCCCTGGAACTGTCCCGTCGCTGGGGCGGGTGCGGTGCGTCGCGTCGAAGACGTGGGCGAGTTCGGCCTTCAGCGCGAGCAGGTGCAGTGCGGTGGCGGACTTCCAGTTGGCGTAGAGGAAGTTGCGTGATGTGCCACAGCCGCGGGCGATGGCGGCGAGGGGCACGTTCAGGCCGTCGGCGCGCATGAGTTCGCGCACTGTGGCGACCACCTGGGCCGTGCCGTAAGGGTTGCGCTCGTACGCGAATCCAGGGCTCATGGCACCTACTGTGCAAAAAGACGTGAGCAGTCGGGAGGTGGTTGTCACTCGTGCACTCAAATGAGCTACGTGTGAGCGGTGGGGGCGGGACTGTGCACGGCTTTTGGCGGAGGTAGTGCGGAGGCGGGGGCTCGCTCGGTACGGGTCAGCTGGGAAACGTGCCGCTTTTGACAGCTGTGACGAACGCCGACCAGTCGACGGCCGAGAAGACCAACGCGGGACCGTGCGCCATTTTGGAATCCCGCACGGGGATCCCCCCGGCGTAGCGGTCGACTACTTCGAGACAGCTGCCCCCTTCGCTATTGCTGTAGGACGACTTCCGCCAACCTTGCAGCGTTGCAGCGTTCGGGATTATCTGGTCAGCCATGATGTCCGTAGTCCTTCGCTGTTGCTTTCAGCAGGGCCGATGACTCCTTCAGCGGCAGTGCGTCGCTCAACGCGAGATCGTAGCGGCCCTGCAACTCCTGAACCACGGACGGGGAGTCGTGCACCTTCCCCATGCGGAGGCCCTCGCTGTACGCCACAGGCGGCTGGTCGTCGAACCACATGAGATTGAGCATGTTTTCCATGAGTGGATGGAAACCCAGAGCAAACGGCATCACGTGAACGCGAATCCGGCCGCGCTCCACCAGACGGACGAGGTGCGTGATCTGCTCCGCCATGACGTCCTGGCCGCCCACGACGCGACGTAACACCGCCTCGTCCAGCAGCGCCCAGACTACGGGTGTCACCGGATCGTCGAGGATCTTCGCGCGCTCAAGACGTGTGACGACGAGCCTGTCACACTCCTCTTCACTCGAGGGAGGGAAGGACGTGCTCAGGACCGCACGTGCGTACCTTTCCGTCTGGAGGATGCCCGGTACGAACGACAGGGCGAACTCCCGGATCATCACAGCCTGTTGTTCGAGCAGCCGCGCCGCCTCGAAGTAGTCCGCGACTGCCACATCCTGCTGTGGGAGGAAGCTGCTGAGCACGTTCCCCGTGTTCAGAGCCTTGTCCAGGCGCCGCGCATCCTCCTTCGAAGGCACTCGACGCCCCGCTTCGATGTGGGCGATGTGCGAACGGGTCATGATCGCAACCTCGGCCAGCTGCTGCTGTGTCAGCCCGGCAGCCTCGCGCTGTTCCTTGAGCCAATCGCCGTAGCTGCTGCCCACCGTGCCAACTCCTTTGTGACGAGTGCCTGGTCACACTCCACCCTCTGGCGAGCCTAGCCCGACCCGTCTCACTCTGTGAGTGGATCGCTACACAAAGCGATACCCCCGCGACCGTGCGACCGGTCCGGGGGCGTGGCCATCAACGAACCCAACGGAGTTGACGACATGAGTCACCGTATCGCCCGCCTCTTCGAACCGCTGTTGCGGTGGCTGCTTCCCGGCTCGGGGCGCCGTCGCCGCGTGGGTGCCGGCACCCTTCTGAGGCGCCAACGGCCCACGCCTCCCTCGTATGTACAGGGGCAGACGGCCCGTCGCGCCGGATCCGGCCCTCTGTGCGGCGAGGACCACGCGATCGTCCGCCCCTACCTCGTCGCGCATGAGCGGTGCGAGGAGGCACGGCGGCAGAGGGCCCGGCGGCGCGCCCTGTGGCTCGCCGTGCACGGCGTGGATGTCGGACCGCGCCTGATCCATGGTGTGGAGGTGACCGCGTGATCAGCGGCCGGGCGGAACCGGTGCGGCTGCTCCCGTGGTCCGGCGCGGAGGGCAAGCCGTGTTATCTGGTCGGCGACGGGACCGGGTACCTCTCCCGGGTCGCCGACACCATCGAGAGCGTGCAGCTCGGCATGGCGGGCGAACTCCTCGACCACGCGGCCGACATGGTCGCCGATCACAGGGTCACCGCCGCGCAACTCCGCTTCCTCGCGTGTCGTATGGCCGAGTCACTGCGCGACGTTCACCGCATCGCGGAAAGCCGGGGCGCCCGCCTTCCCGCGCCCGCCTGTGGCGACCTCGATGACCTCAGCAACCTCAACAACCTGGACGACCTGGACGACCCAGCCCCGGAGGCCTGATCCGCCTCGCCCACGACGCGATCACCGCATGGATGGACCCGGGCTACTCAAGAAGCGAGGGGAACTTCTGATAGAGCACGGTCGCTTGGTAGGAGTGCCCGCCGTAGAAGTTCTCGGCCTCCGTGGGGGCGAACCGTTGGCCGGGGAGGCAGGGGGGCGGGCCTCGTCAAGATGCTCGCCCGCCTGCCGCAGATGACCGCAGAGATACGCCTTGCTCCGTCCGTTGCCCGCCATGACTCCTTCCGTTCCTCCGACGACTTCCGCTCCTCACCGCCCCGAACCCACATTCGCAGAACATGCGTACAACTTTCGGCCACCCAGACGAGTCATGAGAGACGAGTGCGCCACGGGCGCGCTCGTATTGGTTGAAGGGGATGGGGAACCTCCATGACTCACCGGATATCCCGGCGTGCCCGTGTGCTCGCGGCGAGCCTCGGCGCCGGGGTGATCGTGCCGTTCGCGGCCGCCGCCGCACCGGCCGCCGCCGCCACGGCACCGCAGGTCAGCTGCACGTCGAGCAAGACGGGCCTGGCCGCCAAGCTGCAGAAGGACATCACCACGGCGCTCAAGGGCCGCGCCGGCACCGTCGCCGTCGGTCTCTACGACCGTACGACGAAGACCACCTGCACCCTGCGGAGCAGCACGGCGTACGACTCCGCCAGCGTCGTCAAGGCCACCGTGCTGGCCACGCTGCTGTGGGACGCCAAGAAGCACAACCGGTATCTGACCAGCCGCGAGCAGACCCTCGCCACGGCCATGATCACCAAGTCGGACAACGACGCCACCAGCACGCTGTGGAAGCAGCTCGGTGTGACCAAGGTGAAGGGTTTCCTCACCGCCGCCGGGATGACGCAGACCAAGCCGGGTGCCAACAACTACTGGGGTCTCACCCAGATCACCGTCCGGGACGAGCAGAAGCTGCTCGCGCTCCTCACCGCCAAGAACTCCGTGCTGAGCGACAACTCCCGCGCCTACGAGCTGAAGTTGATGGGCAAGGTCATCTCCTCGCAGCGCTGGGGCACCCCGGCCGGAGCGCCGTCCTCGGTCGCCGTGCACGTCAAGAACGGCTGGCTGTCGCGTGCCACGCACGGCTGGCGCGTGCACAGCATCGGCACCTTCAACGGCGCGGGCCACGACTACATGATCACCGTGCTGACGCAGGACAACAGCACCATGCAGTACGGCGTCAACACCATCCAGGCCGTCGCCAAGGCCATCCACAAGGACCTGGTGCCGACCACCTCCACGACCAGCGCGAGCGTGCTGCGCTACGTGCCCACGGCCGACCCCCAGGAAGCGATCCCGGCGGTGCCGTCCGCGGGCTGATGCTTCACGAGGCGGTCTCCCGCGCGTCACCCGGCCGTCCTACCGTGACCGGCATGCGCATGAGATCCGTACTCGCCACCGTCACCGCCGGCCTGGCGGCGGCCACCTGTGTGACCGCCGCCGCTCCGGCCAACGCCGACAGCGGAAAAGTCCCGGGCGTCCACGCCTGTTCGCCCGCCGTCTCGATCACGAGCTACTCCGACGCGCTCGACAAGACGACGTACGACGGCACCTTCGTCGGCAACCTCTCCGCGCTCGCCGTCGACCGCGGCGGCCGGATCGCCGCGCTCTCCGACCGGTCCTCGCTCTTCACCCTGGACCGCGAGACGCTGAAGCCGACGAGCGTCGTGAACCTCGTCGACGAGAAGGGCGCCCCGCTCGACTCCGAGGGCCTGGCCGTGGACGGCGACGGCACCCGTCTCGTCACCTCCGAGACCGAGCCCTCCGTACGCCGCTACGAGCGCGACGGCACCCTCGTCGGGAGCCTCCCCGTACCGGACGCGCTCAAGGTCGCTCCCGCGGGCCGCGCCACCTCCAACCTCACCTTCGAAGGGCTCACGCTCCTGCCCGGCGGCCACACCCTGCTCGCCGCCATGGAGGGGTCACTGAGCGGTGACACCGGCGGCATCGTGCGCTTCCAGACCTGGGACCGCGCGACCCGGCAGGGCGACTTCCGTCTCGCCGCCCAGTACGGCTACCGCACCGACTCCGGCCTCGGCGTCTCCGAGGCGCAGGCCACCTCCGACGGCCGCCTTCTCGTCCTGGAGCGCGGCTTCACCGCGGGTGTCGGCAACACCGTCCGCCTCTATCTCGCCGACCTCCGCCACGCCACGGACACCCGCCGCGTCGACACCCTGACCGGCCAGGACGGCGTGCGGCTCGCCCGCAAGACGCTCCTCGCCGACCTCGTGAACTGTCCTTCACTGGGCGCCCGGGCCAAGCAGCCCCAGCCCAATCCCCTCCTCGACAACATCGAGGGCCTGACGATCACCGGCCGCACCCCGGACGGCCGTCTCGGGCTCCTCCTGGTCAGCGACGACAACCAGAACGCCGTCCAGACCACTCGCCTGTACTCCCTGAGTGCCCGCCTGCCACACACGGTGAACGGCTGATTATTGCGGAGGGATGAAATCCGCTTCTTTCAGCGTTGGTGTCTTGCGGCGGAGTGAGATCTACGGAAGGCACCGGAGTGGTACTGGAGCAAGAGGACAAGGGCGGCTGGGCACAGCGGCTCGCCGGGTACGCGTGGCGGTACCCGAAGTACGTCCTGCTCGCGCTCGGCTCCTCGCTCGGCGGCATGGCGGTCCTGGCAGTGGTCCCGCTGATCACCAAGGTGATCATCGACGACGTCATCGGGAACCACAGCAAGGCCATGGCGCCCTGGGCGGGCGCGCTCATAGGCGCCGCCGTCCTCGTCTACGTCCTCACCTACATCCGCCGCTACTACGGTGGCCGCCTCGCCCTCGACGTCCAGCACGACCTGCGGACCGAGATGTACAGGACGATCACCCGGCTCGACGGACGACGCCAGGACGAGTTGTCCACCGGCCAGGTCGTCGGCCGCGCCACCAGCGACCTCCAGCTGATCCAGGGCCTGCTCTTCATGCTCCCGATGACCATCGGGAACGTGCTGCTCTTCCTGATCTCCCTGGGGATCATGGCCTCGCTCTCCCTGCCCCTCACCCTGGTGGCACTCGCCGTCGCCCCCGCTCTCTGGGTCGTCGCCAAGCGCAGCCGCTCCAAGCTGCACCCCGCCACCTGGTACGCGCAGGCGCAGGCCGCCGCCGTGGCGGGTGTCGTCGACGGCGCCGTCAGCGGCGTACGCGTGGTGAAGGGCTTCGGGCAGGAGGATCAGGAGACCGGAAAGCTCCGGGACGTCGGACGGCGGCTCTTCGCGGGGCGGCTGCGGACCATCCGGCTCAACGCCAAGTACACCCCGGCCCTCCAGGCCGTGCCCGCCCTCGGCCAGGTCGCGATGCTGGCGCTGGGCGGCTGGCTCGCCGTACGGGGACAGATCACGCTCGGCACCTTCGTCGCGTTCTCCTCGTACCTCTCCCAGCTCGTGGGACCGGTGCGGATGCTCGCCGTGGTCCTCACCGTCGGACAGCAGGCCCGCGCGGGTGCCGAGCGCGTCCTCGAGCTCATCGACACCGAGCCGTCGATCAAGGACGGCACCAAGACCCTTCCGGCCGACGCGCCCGCGACCGTCGAGTTCGACGACGTGTCCTTCGCCTACGAGGACGGGCGGCCGGTGCTCGACGGGCTGAGCTTCGAGATCCGCCCCGGCGAGACCCTCGCCGTGGTCGGCTCCTCCGGCTCCGGCAAGTCGACGGTCTCGCTCCTGATGCCCCGCTTCTACGACGTGACGCACGGCGCCGTCCTCATCGGCGGCCACGACGTCCGCGAGCTGACGCAGGAGTCGCTGCGCGCCGCGATCGGCCTGGTCCCCGAGGACTCCTTCCTCTTCTCCGACACCGTGCGCGCCAACATCGCCTACGGCCGCCCGGACGCCACCCAGGAGGAGATCGAGACCGCGGCCCGCGCCGCGCAGGCGGACCGTTTCATCGCCGAGCTGCCCGAGGGCTACGACACCAAGGTCGGCGAGCACGGCCTCACGCTCTCCGGCGGCCAGCGCCAGCGCGTCGCCCTCGCCCGCGCCATCCTCACCGACCCGCGCCTGCTCGTCCTCGACGACGCCACCTCCGCCGTGGACGCCCGCGTCGAGCACGAGATCCACGAGGCGCTCACGCATGTCATGGAGGGGCGCACCACCCTCCTCATCGCCCACCGCCGCTCCACCCTCAACCTCGCCGACCGCATCGCCGTCCTCGACGGCGGCAGCCTCGCCGACATCGGCACCCACGAGGAACTCCAGCAGCGCTCCCCGCTGTATCGCCGCCTCCTGACCGACCCGGACGAGCTGGGCGGCGTCTCGCCCGGTCACGCCCAGCCCGCCGTGCCTCAGGAGGACACCTCCGTACGGGACGAGCTGGACGCCGAGTTCGACGCCGAGCGCGGGGTCACTCCCCATCTGTGGACCGGCGACCGGGAGCCCAAGGACAACGCCCTGTCCGGCATGCCCGCCACGCCCGAACTCCTCACCCTGGTCGAGGCGCTGCCCCCGGCCACCGACATCCCCGGCATCGACGAGGCGCGTGCGGTCAGGCCCGAGGAGTCGTACGGGCTGCGCAGGCTGCTGCGCGGCTTCGGTCTCCCGCTGCTCGTCAGCCTGGGTCTCGTGGCCGTGGACGCGGGCATGAGCCTGCTGCTGCCCGTGCTGATCCGGCACGGCATCGACCAGGGTGTGTCCCGGATGGCCCTCGGCGCGGTGTGGGCCGCCGCGGCGCTGGCGCTGGTCACCGTGCTCGTCCAGTGGACCGCGCAGATCGGCGAGACCCGGATGACGGGCCGGACCGGCGAGCGGGTCCTCTACTCCCTCCGCCTGAAGATCTTCGCGCAGCTCCAGCGCCTCGGACTCGACTACTACGAGCGGGAGCTGACCGGCCGGATCATGACCCGGATGACGACGGACGTCGACGCGCTGTCGACGTTCCTCCAGACGGGCCTGGTCACCGCGTTCGTCTCGGTCGTCACCTTCTTCGGCATCATGGGCGTGCTGCTGGTGATCGACGTCCAGCTCGCGCTGGTCGTCTTCATCACCCTTCCGCCGCTGGTCATCGGCACCTTCTTCTTCCGCCGGGCGAGCGTGAAGGCGTACGAACTCGCCCGCGAGCGGGTGTCGGCGGTCAACGCCGATCTCCAGGAGTCGGTCTCCGGACTGCTGATCCTGCAGGCGTTCCGGCGCGAGCGCTCGGGCGGGCAGCGGTTCGCGGAGGGCAGCGACAGCTACCGCAGGGCGCGCATCCGCGGGCAGTGGCTGATATCGATCTACTTCCCGTTCGTCCAGCTGCTGGCGTCGGTAGCGTCGGCCGCGGTGCTGATCGTGGGCGCGCACCGGGTGGACGCCGGCACCCTCACGACGGGCGCGCTGGTCGCCTACCTCCTCTACATCGACCTGTTCTTCGCGCCCGTGCAGCAGCTCTCGCAGGTCTTCGACGGCTACCAGCAGGCCACGGTCTCGCTGGGCCGCATCCAGGAACTGCTCCAGGAGCCGACCTCGACGAAGGCCGCCGAGGCACCGATGGACGTCCTCTCCCTGCGGGGCGACATCGCCTTCGAGGACGTCGACTTCGCGTACGGCTCCGCCGCCGAGGCAGACGCAGAGGCGGCGCTCAGCGGCATCTCGCTGAGCATCCCCGCCGGACAGACCGTCGCCTTCGTCGGCGAGACCGGCGCGGGCAAGTCCACACTGGTGAAGCTGGTCGCCCGGTTCTACGACCCGACGGGCGGGCGGGTGACGGTCGACGGCACGGATCTGCGCTCGCTCGACCTGACCTCGTACCGGCACCGGCTCGGCGTCGTCCCGCAGGAGGCGTACCTCTTCCTGGGGACCGTCCGGGACGCCATCGCCTACGGGCGCCCCGACGCCACCGATGCCGAGGTGGAGGCCGCGGCCCGTGCGGTCGGCGCCCACGACATGATCGCCACGCTCGACGGCGGCTACCTCCACGAGGTCGCCGAGCGCGGCCGCAACCTCTCCGCGGGCCAGCGCCAGCTGATCGCGCTGGCCCGCGCCGAACTCGTGGACCCGGACGTGCTGCTCCTCGACGAGGCGACGGCGGCGCTGGACCTGGCGACGGAGGCCCTGGTCAACCAGGCCACCGACCGCCTCGCCGGACGCCGTACGACCCTCGTCGTCGCCCACCGCCTGACGACGGCCGCCCGCGCCGACCGGGTCGTGGTCATGGACCACGGCCGCGTCGCCGAGGACGGCACCCACGACGATCTCCTCCAGCGAGGCGGCCATTACGCGGAGCTGTGGAGGACGTTCGTCGGGGCTCCGGAGGAGGAAGAGCCGGTTCCCTCATCGGCCTGAGTTCAGCTCTTCGCCTTGATGTCGGAGATCTTCTTCGTGGCCAGGTCCGACTGCACGCTCAGATAGGTGTACGTGGGGTGCTGGGCGGAGCCCCAGGTGAGGCGCACCGTCGACCAGGTGTGGCCCGCGCCGCTGTCTCCCGCCGTCACCTTCCACGCCCGCGGCACGTCCTGCGCGCGGAGCACCCCGTCGGCGTGCTCGCGGCTCTCCCACTTCGCCAGGCGGGTGCGGAGATCCTTGGTCAGGTAGAAGGTGCGCAGTTGGGAGCCGAGGTGACCGCTTCCCTCGTCGGTGACCGCGTCGATGTAGGCGCCGTAGAAGTCGGCCACCCGGTCGTAGGCGGGACCGTTGGCACCGCTGCGGGCGGGCGGGGGAGCGCTGGAGCCGGCGAACGCGGGCACGGAGGCACCCGCCGTGGCGAGGAGCGCCGCGGCGACGAGCGCGCCGACGGCCGTACGTGAACGTGACGTGCGGGACATGGATGAGCACCTTTCGTTCGTTTTTCTGACCAGTTGGACACCGAACAAAGGGGTGCGGTTGCCCCAAACATGGAAGAAAACCTCTCTCGGGCGAAGGCAACCATCCGATGTACGTCCTGCGTCCGTACACCAGTACGCTGAATGGCCGGGGGAGGACGACAGTGGACCGTGGTGGTGCGATACGCCGGCGCCTGGCGCTGGGCCTTGCGGTGTTGACCGCGGCCGGGCTGATGGCGTTGATGAGCCCAGGCAGCGCGCAGGCGGCCGACTCGTACTGCTCGGGTCGCAAGGTCAGAACGCTCACCTTCTCGACCGGCTCCGTCCAGATCTACAAGCGCGACGGCTATGTCTGCGCGATGACCGTTCCCAAGAAGCAGCAGTCCGGCAAACGGTCGATGTCCGTCAGCGTGCAGGCGCGCGGCAACCGGCCCGTGGTCGACCAGGGCAGCTTCTCGCACCACGCGGGCCCGGTGACCGTCCACGCGGGCCACCGCTGCGTCCGCGTCAAGGGCTCGGTCGGATCGGGTTCGGTGAGCTCGAACTGGATCCTCTGCTGAGCCGGCAAGGACACAGCCTTCCCATAGGGTTTTCCCCATCTCCCCTGGTGCGCCTGTGAGTTGCTCCGATAGCTTCCAGCGCACATCCGTTTCACAGGGGAGTGTGCATGCGCAAGGCGCTCAGATGGCTGCTGGCGCTCACGGTGCTCATAGGCACGTTGAGCACGGCGGGAGCGGCCACCGCCGCCCAGCCGGAGGCCGCACCAGGCACCACAAGCACGGACACCGACATCAAGGACAGGCTGCTCGCGATACCGGGCATGAGTCTGATCGAGGAGAAGCCGTACACCGGCTACCGCTTCTTCGTTCTCGACTACACCCAGCCGATCGACCACCGGCACCCGTCCAAGGGCACGTTCCAGCAGCGGATCACCGTGCTGCACAAGGACGTCTCCCGCCCGACGGTCTTCTACACCGGCGGCTACAACGTCTCGACCAACCCCGGCCGCCGTGAGCCCACCCAGATCGTGGACGGCAACCAGGTCTCGATGGAGTACCGCTTCTTCACCCCGTCCCGGCCCGACCCGGCCGACTGGTCGAAGCTCGACATCTGGCAGGCGGCGAGCGACCAGCACCGCATCTTCGAGGCCCTCAAGCCGATCTACCGCCAGAAGTGGCTCTCCACGGGCGGCTCGAAGGGCGGCATGACCGCCACGTACTACGAGCGCTTCTACCCGCGCGACATGGACGGCGTCGTCGCCTACGTCGCCCCCAACGACGTGGTGAACAACGAGGACTCGGCGTACGACCGCTTCTTCAAGAACGTCGGCACCAAGGAGTGCCGCGACAAGCTGAACGCCGTGCAGCGCGAGGCGCTGGTGCGGCGCGCACCGCTGGAGAAGAAGTACGAGGCGTACGCGGCCGACAACGGCTACACCTTCACCACCATCGGAAGCCTCGACAAGGCGTACGAGGCGGTCGTGCTCGACTACGTGTGGGGCTTCTGGCAGTACAGCCTGCTCTCGGACTGCGACTCGATCCCGGCCGACGCCGCCCACGCCACCGATGACGCGATCTGGGCCTCCGTCGACACCATCTCCGGCTTCTCGGCCTACGCCGACCAGGGCCTGGAGACGTACACGCCGTACTACTACCAGGCGGGTACGCAGCTCGGCGCGCCCACGATCCACTTCCCGAACATCGAGAAGAAGTACATCCGCTACGGCTACCAGCCGCCGCGGAACTTCGTGCCGCGCTCGATCCCGATGAGGTTCCAGCCGTGGGTCATGGCGGACGTGGACTCCTGGGTCCGCCACCACGCCGACCACATGCTCTTCGTCTACGGCCAGAACGACCCCTGGGGCGCGGAGCGCTTCCGGCTCGGCAAGGGCGCACGCGACTCGTACGTCTTCACCGCCCCCGGTCTGAACCACGGTGCCAACGTCGCGGGACTCGTCCCCGACGAGAAGGCCCTCGCGACGGCCCGCATCCTGGAGTGGGCGGGTGTCGCCTCGGCGACGGTCCAGGAGAACCCGTCGGCGGCGAGGCCCCTCGCGAAGTTCGACGCGAAGCTGGACCAGCGCGACATCGAGCGCGAGCCCGCGCTGCGACCGTAACCCGGTTCACCCGCTGCAACCCGGTTCACCGGCTGCGTCCGCCCCTCGGCTACACCGGGCGGGCGCAGCCCACTGGTCTAGTGCCGCCCAGTTGGACATAGAGGGCCGTGGACGACGGGCACTTGGCGCGGTCGAGGACCGCCGACGTCACCTTGTACTCCGGGGGCTTCCTGCCCTTGCCGTCGCACGCGGTCTCCCGCACCTGCCCGTCGCCGGAGCTGTAGACGCAGTCGCCGACGATGGTGCGGGGACCGCCGCCCCCGCCCGGATCGCCGGGGTGCGGGGCCTCCAGCTTGCGCATGCAGGCGTAACCCTGGGGGACGACCCCGTCGCCGTTCTCGTCCGAGGCGGGCCGGGTCTCACTGATGTGCAGCACGAAGTCCGTGGTCGCGGGACACAGCGGCCCGTCGGCCACCTTGCCGTCGTAACGGGCGATCACCCGCGCGGCGGCCCGTTCGCTGCTGCAGGGCACCTCGGTGAAGCTGGTCGTCCCGAAGGAACTGCACTCGTCGACCGCGAGGAACACCGCCCCGTAGCCCGAGGGCTGCGTCGACGTCGTCCCCGCGCCGGGCTCGACGCTCCCCGAGTCCGACCAGCGGTCGCATCCCGCGAGCGCGGCGACGGCCAGCAGCAGCGCGCAGAGCACCCCAACGGAACGCCGACCCGACGAGCTGGCTCGCATGGATTCCCCCCGATACCCCCGCCCAGCGTGACCCGTCGCGACGGGCACACGCCAGACATCCGGGGTGCTTTGCGTCCTTTGGGGGTGGTGCGCCGGGTGTGCGGCGTAGGGCGTGTACGCCATTCCCCACCCGGGGCGGTACGTCGGCCCATACCGGACCTAGTACGTCAATCCGTACCCGATCGGATACAGCGCCTTCGCCGGGTCGTCCGCCCGCTGCACCGCCACCGGCAGCTTCCCTCGGGGCCTCGCGCTGCCCGCGATCACTCGGGCGGCGGCGCGCAGTTCGACGTCCGTCCAGGAGTAGGTAGCCAAGTAAGCGCGCACGTCCGGGAGTTGAGCCACGTCGTACGGGTTGCGGATCGCGATCGCGACCACCGGGACGCCGGTGGCGACGAGCCGCTCGACGAGGGTCTTCTGGGACCCGGTCGCCGTCACGTTGTAGGTGCCGACGACGACCGCGTCCACGCCCCCGGCCGCCGCCACCGCGTTGTCGATGCCCTCCGCGGAGGGCGCCGTTCCGGTGGACAGTGCCGTCGCCGTGAAACCCAGCTCGGTGAGGGCGGTCGCGAGGACGGTCGTGGGCGGTCCGTCGGTACCGGACGGTGAGGCGGGATCGGCGCCCACGACGAGGACGCGCGGGGTGCGCCGGCGTGAGAGCGGGAGCAGGCGCTCCTCGTTGACCAGCAGTGTCGTCGTGCGCTCGGCGATCCGGTCCGCCGTCCTGCGGTGCGCGGCGGTGCCGACCGTGTGGTCGACGCCGGTGTCGCTGACGTACGGGTTCTCCAGCAGGCCCAGTTTGGCCTTGAGGCGCAGGACGCGCAGGACGGACTCGTCGAGGCGGGCCTCGGTGAGCTCGCCGCCGCGCACGGCGTTCAGGACCGCGTGCCAGGCCACGTCGATGGACGGCGGGTTGAGGAGCTGGTCGACACCTGCCTTGAGTGCCAGCACGGGGACGCGGTCGTCGCCGTACTTCGTCCGGACGCCCTCCATGCCGAGCGAGTCGGTCACCACGAGCCCGTCGTAGCCGAGTTCCTGGCGCAGGATGCCGGTGAGGATGGGGCGGGAGAGCGTCGCGGGGTCCCCGGACGGGTCGAGGGCCGGGACCATGATGTGGGCGGTCATGACCGAATCGATGCCGGCGCGGATGGCGGCCCGGAAGGGCACGGCGTCGAGGGTCGACCACAGCTCGCGGCTGTGCGTGATGACGGGGAAGCCGAAGTGGCTGTCGACGGCGGTGTCCCCGTGCCCCGGGAAGTGCTTCGCCGTGGCCGCGACCCCGGCGCTCTGATAGCCCTTCACCTCGGCCGTCACCAGCCCGGCCACGGCGTCCGGATCGGCGCCGAAGGAACGTACGCCGATGACCGGGTTGGCCGGGTTGACGTTCACGTCGGCGACCGGGGAGTAGTCCTGCCGGATGCCGAGGGCGCGCAGCTCGGCGCCGCCGAGGCGCCCGACCGTGCGGGCGTCCTCCCGCGAGCCGCCGGCGCCCAGCGCCATCGCGCCCGGGAACAGCGTCGCGGGCTTGCCCACCCGGGCCACCGCTCCGTACTCCTGGTCGGTGGAGATGAGGACGGGCAGCCCGCGCGGCTGGTCGAGGGAGACCTTCTGGATGCCGTTCGAGAGGGCTGCGATCTGGTGCGGGTCGCGGGTGTTGTGCGTCCAGGTGAAGTAGATGATCCCGCCGACGCGGTACCTGGCGATCAGCTCGGCGGCCGTCCTGACGCCGAGCTCCTCCAGGTTGGCGTCGATGTCGGCCTGGTCGGGTGCGGTGGCCGAGTGGCCGTACACCCGCATCACGAAGAGCTGGCCGACCTTCTCCTCCAGCGTCATACGGGAGACGAGAGATCGGAGTGACGATTCGTCAGGTCGGTCCTCGGCCGCCCGGACGGAGGTGGTGCTCAAGGTCAGGGCCGCGGTGGTCCCGGCAGTGGCGGCGAGAACGGTACGTCTGGACGGTCTGGAAGATCTCGATGGCCCCACGTGCGCTCCTCCCTCGTGAAGGAAACTTCCGAGGAGCCACGAATATCCGGGAAGTTTCTTCCAGTCAAGGGTGTGCACAGTATCCCGAGGAGGGGCCGTCACCGGCGCAGTTGGAGGGGGGCGCGCCGGTGACGGCGTGCTGCCGGCCGCAGGCGGCGGAGAGGGTGGTCAGCGTTCGCAGCCAGCAGCGAGGCCGACACCGCTCTGCGGAGACTCATCCGGCAGCATGCGGATTGGACGAACCGGTGCGGGTCGGGGTTCCCCGGTTTCCGCCGGTTCGGGGAATTGGTGCGGGTGGGGCGAATGGGTGGGACGGTTCGACGCCGGGCTCGCACGGACAGGTCCATTTGGCGGACGCTCCCGCGCCGGACCGGGTCGGGGAGCCAGCATGAGGACATGGCCGTCGTCGACATCCCCGGTTCCAAGTCCATCACCGCGCGTGCGCTCTTCCTGGCGGCGGCGGCCGACGGGGTCACCACCCTCGTACGGCCCCTCCGGTCGGACGACACGGAAGGTTTCACGGAGGGCCTGACCCGGCTCGGCTACCGCGTCGGCCGCACCCCGCACGTCTGGCAGATCGACGGCCGCCCCCAGGGCCCGGCGGCCACCGACGCCGACGTGTACTGCCGCGACGGCGCGACCACCGCCCGCTTTCTGCCGACCCTCGCCGCCGCCGGACACGGCACCTACCGCTTCGACGCCTCCCCGCAGATGCGCCGCCGCCCGCTGCTCCCGCTCACCCGCGCCCTGCGCGACCTCGGCGTCGACCTGCGGCACGAGGAGGCGGAGGGCCACCACCCGCTGCGGATCGCGGCGGCCGGGGTGGAGGGCGGTGACGTGACGCTCGACGCGGGCCAGTCCTCCCAGTACCTGACGGCCCTCCTGCTGCTCGGCCCGCTGACCCGCAAGGGCCTGCGCATCACTGTCACGGACCTGGTCTCGGCGCCGTACGTCGAGATCACGCTCGCGATGATGCGGACGTTCGGCGCGTCCGTGCGCCGGGAGGGCGAGGTGTTCGTGGTCTCGCCCGGCGGCTACCGCGCCACCACCTACGCCGTCGAGCCCGACGCCTCCACCGCGAGCTACTTCTTCGCCGCGGCCGCCCTGACCGGCCGCGAGGTGACGGTCCCGGGCCTGGGCACCGGCGCCCTCCAGGGCGACCTGGGCTTCGTCGACGTACTGCGGCGGATGGGGGTGCGGGTGGAGGTCGGCTCCGGCGGGACGACGGTCGCCGGCACCGGCGAACTGCGCGGCCTCACGGTCAACATGCGGGACATCTCCGACACCATGCCGACGCTGGCCGCGATCGCGCCCTTCGCCTCGGGCCCGGTCCGCATCGAGGACGTCGCCAACACGCGCGTGAAGGAGTGCGACCGCCTGGATGCCTGCGCGGAGAACCTCCGGCGGCTGGGCGTACGGGTGGAGACCGGGGCCGACTGGATCGAGATCCACCCCGGTGCGGATCCCGTGCCGGGCGCGGAGATCAAGACGTACGGTGACCACCGCATCGTCATGTCCTTCGCGGTGACCGGACTCCGCGCGCCGGGCGGCGTCTCGTTCGACGACCCCGGCTGCGTACGGAAGACGTTCCCCGCCTTCCACGAGACCTTCGCCGCCTGGGCCGGCCCGCTGGGGTGATCAGATGAGGTGATCAGCAGGGGGGATCAGTGGGGGATGTCGTCGATCAGTTCGCGGGCGCCCTGGCGCAACAGGGCGACGGCGACCGACGTGCCGAGCGTCGCGGCGTCGAGGCGGCCCGCCCACTCGTGGGCGTTCAGTACGGTCTTGCCGTCCGGGGTGAACACGCAGGCACGCAGGGACAGTTCGCCACTGCGGTGGGCCTTCGCGAAACCGGCGATCGGTGAGTTGCAGTGGCCCTGGAGGACGTGCAGGAACATCCGCTCCGCCGTGGCCTCGCGGTGCGTGTTCGGGTCGCCGAGGTCGCTGATCGTCTCGATCACCTCGGTGTCGCCCTCCCGGCACTGGAGGGCCAGGATGCCCGCCCCGATCGGCGGCATCATCGTCTCGGGCGACAGGATCTCCGTGATCACGTCCGCCCGGCCGATCCGCTCCAGCCCCGACACCGCCAGCAGCAGCGCGTCCGCCTCCCCCGCCGCCAGCTTCTCCAGCCGCCGGTTGGCGTTCCCCCGGAACGGCACGCACTCCAAGTGCGGGTGCGAGGCGGCCAGCTGAGCGCCCCGCCGTACGGACGAGGTACCGATCCGCGTCCCCTGCGGCAACTCGTCCAGCGTGAGCCCGTCCGGGTGCACGAGAGCGTCCCGGATGTCGTCCCGCGCCAGGAACGCGGCGAACATCGTCCCCGCCGGGAGGGGACGGTCCGCCGGAATGTCCTTCACACAGTGCACCGCGAGATCGGCCTCACCGGCCAGCAGGGCCGCGTCGACCTCCTTGGTGAACGCGCCCTTCCCCTCGACCTTGGCGAGGTCGCCCATCCACTTGTCACCGGTCGTCTTCACGGGCACGACCTCGGTGCGGATGTGCGGATGGAGCGCACCCAACTCGGCCCGGACTCGCTCCACTTGGGCCAGGGCCATGGGCGAGTCGCGGGAGACGATACGGATCAGTTCCGGTGCCGACATGGCGTCCACGATAGCCCGTCGGCGAGGGGCGGCGAGGGGCGGCGAGCCGAGGGAAGCCGGCCCGGGCGAGTGCGCGTGTCCCCGGTACCGGTCCTAGGCGGAGTCGTTCAGCAGGCGCCCGAGATGCTCCCGACCCGGCCCCAGCAGCTCAGGAAGCGGCGCGACCCCCTCGTACCACCGCTTCTCGTACTCCCAGCACAGCCAGCCGTCCCAGCCCTCCCGGGAGAGGAGTTCCACACAGTCGGCGAGCGGCAGGACGCCCGCGCCGAGGGCGAGCGGGGTGGTGTCCTCGGCGGAGGCGATGTCCTTGACCTGGAGGTAGCCGAGGTAGGTGCACAGGGCCGCGTAGGTCTCCGCCGGCTCCTCACCGCCGAGCCAGGTGTGCATGACGTCCCACAGCGAGCCCACGTGGTGGTGGCCGACCAGGCCCAGGATCCTGATCGCGTCCGCGCCGGTGCGGTGCGAGTCATGGGTCTCGAGCAGGATCCGTACGCCCAGGTCGGCGGCGTACTCCGCCGCCGTGCCGAGCCGCCGGGCCGCCGTCGCGTCCGCCTCCTCGACGCTCTGCTCGGAACTCGCGCCCGGAAAGACGCGTACGAACGGGGCGCCCAGGTCGTGGGCGAGGTCGAGGAGCTCCTTGATCTCGGCGACGACGGTGTCGTCGTCGCCCGGCGCCGCCACCCGCGCGTAGCCCGCCACGCCCAGGATCTCGATACCGCCCGCCTGGAACTCGGCGACCACCTCGGCCCGTTCTGCCGCCCCGATCCCGGGGTGCACCGGCTCCTCGGGATGCGCGCGCAGCTCCACGCCGTGGTAGCCGTGCGCGGCGGCGAGTCGTACGACGTCGGGGATGGGGAGCCCGGGTACGCCGAGCGTGGAAAATGCCAGCTTCATGCGCACGGACCCTACTCGCGTGCCGATGTCGGCCGTTGTCGATCAAAAGGAGAGTCGAAAGGAAAATCGGTTGTGGGTGGTTCGGGAGGTCCTTTTCCACAAGTACTACGACGTGCCCTTTGCGTCGCTAAGATGCCGAAATCGCTGCCGTGCGGGGGAAGCATGCGACTTGATATCGAAGTGCTCGAAGACGACGGGAGACAGCTTCGCGCACTGCGGCGCTGGCTGATGCGGGATCCGGACACGGCGGGGGCGAGCCTTTCCCTGCGGGACCGTCAGGAACGACCGGGCACCATGGGCGGCGGCCTGGAACTGATCAACGTGGTGCTCAGCAACGCCGTGGGCCTCGGCGGGCTGCTCCTCGCCGTCGCCAACTGGCGTCAGTCGCGTCGGAACGGGCCCGAGGTGCGGGTGGAGCACCGCGGTGTCACCGTGAGCGGAGCCGACCCGCGGCACATCGAACGGTTGGTGCGGCAGCTGTCCGGGCCGGTCTCCGAGGCCGGTGACGACACGCCGGACCCCGGCATGCCCGACCGTCCCCCGGACATGACCGGGACCACGACCGAGACATGACCGAACTCTCGAATCCGGCCCGCAGTCGGGCCCTGCTGATCGGCGCCCTCCTTTTCACGGCGCAGATCGCGCAGGCCCGGGCGGCGGGGGCCGACGTCATCTACTACGGAGGTCAGTACGACGCCGCGGGCCCGCTGAGCAAACAGCTCCACGCCGCGGGCCCGCTGAGCAAACAGCTCCACGCCGCGGATCCCGACGTCCTCCTGGCGGGAGGTGATGGCATCCTGGCGACCGACAAGGCGGACCTGGCCGACGGTGACATCTGCACTGTCGGCGGTGCCTTCCCCGATGCGGTCAACTCGGGCAGGACCTTCATCAAGGACTACAAGGAGGCGGGCTACAAGACTCTCTACGGCCCGTACGGCGGCCATGCCTATGACGCGACCCTGGCCCTGATCCATGCCTTCGAGTTTGTCCATGTCAGCCCCCTCGGCGACACCGTGCCCTCGACCAAACGCGAGAGCCTGCGGGCGTCGGTCCAGTACGTCGACTTCGACGGGGTGATGGGAAAGGTCGGATTCGACGCGAACGGCGATGCCGAGTCTCGGGTGGTGACCGTCTACCGGCTCGACGGCGGGACCTGGAAACCCGTGTGAGCCCGACCGGTCACTCCTGCGGGGGGTGCAGATCCAACCGCCAGTCCTGGCCCGTCAGGTCCGCTCCGAACGAACGGTGCGGTTTCTCGGCGACGAGGACGAAACCGTGGCGCTGGTAGATGCGGCGGGCGGCGGAGAGGACGTCGTTGGTCCACAGGACCAGGTCCCGGTAGCCGCCGTCCCGCGCGAAGCCGATGACGGCCTCGACCAGCCGGTCGCCGATGCGCAGCCCGCGCGCGTCGGGCTCGACCAGCAGGAGGCGGAGGCGGGCGGTCCCGGGCGCGTCGTCGCGTACGCACATCACGCAGCCCACCGGCCGGCCGTCCAGCTCGGCGATCCACACCCGCTCCAGGTGCGGATCGTGGTCCTCGGCGAAGTCCGCCACGATCCGGGCGACCAGTCCCTCGTAGTCGGTGTTCCAGCCGTACTCGGCGGCGTACAGCGCGGCGTTGCGCTGCACGATCCAGCCGAGGTCGCCGGGGCCGGGGTCGCGCAGGACGACATCCTCGCGGCGGGGTGGGCGCCCGGAGGAGAGCAGCGTGCGCACGGTGTGCATCGCCTCGGCGAGTCGGGGGCGGTCGTCGGCCGGAACGGTCGCCAGGAGCGCCCCCACCGATTCCCGTGAGCGCTCGTCCAGCAGGGCCGCCGTCTCCCTGCCCTGTGCCGTGAGCGTGATGCGGCGCCGCCGCGGGTCCCGCTCCGAGGGTGTCCGCTCGATCAGGCCGTCCTGCTCGAACTTGTTCAGGATGCGGCTCAAGTAACCGGCATCCAGAGACAGTTCGGTGCGGAGGTCGGCGGCGTCGGTGCGGGGGGAGTGGGCGAGTTCGTACAGCACGCGGGACTCGGTGAGGGTGTAGGGGGCGTAGAGGTGGCGGCCGTAGTCGAGGGCGCCGATGACGTTCGTGTAGAAGCGGTTGAAGGAGCGGATGTCCTGGACGGTCATGATCACTCAACCCCGGATGATCGGTGCCGGTTGTTCGGGTCTGGCTCGGCGGCTTTGGTTGCTCGGACCTGATAGTTGACTCAGTCAGAGGTATATGTCGAGCCTACGACTTCGGCCAAGCGTGGGCAACGGTCGGGCAACTCCCCGGCAACCCGGGTCATGACTTGGCCAACCCCTTTCCGCACGTTGGCCACGAGTTCATTGCACGCCCCTGCCAACCCTCGTTCGCCCCTTGGAGAGTGAAGCGGCGGGCCGCCCCCGTGCGGGCCGCAGTTCGACTCCGGAGAGCTGGCGAAGTCTCAAGAAGGGGCAGCAATGGCCGAGTTGACACGTCGTAGACTCCTGGGTTCGGCCGCGGGCGCGCTGGGCGGCGCCGCGGCACTCTCCCTCCTCCCGCCGAGCGTCCAGAAGGCCGTCGCGGCCGGGCCGCCGAAGCACGGCTCGCTGCGCGACATCGAGCACGTGGTCATGCTGATGCAGGAGAACCGGTCCTTCGACCACTACTTCGGCACGCTGTCCGGGGTCCGCGGCTTCGCCGACCCGCACGCGCTGAAGCTCGACACCGGGCGGTTGGTCTTCTACCAGCCCGACGCCGTGAACCCGAAGGGGTATCTGCTCCCCTTCCACCTCGACACCCACGCCTCCAGTGCCCAGGCGATCCCGTCCACCAGCCACGCGTGGGCGGTGCAGCACGAGGCGTGGAACGGCGGGAAGATGGACCGCTGGCTGCCGGCGCACCGCAAGGCGGACGGGGGCAACGGCCCGTACGTGATGGGCTACTACACCCGCGAGGACATCCCCTTCCAGTTCGCTCTCGCCGAGACGTTCACCGTCTGCGACCACTACTTCTGCTCGGTGCTCGGGCCGACCTGGCCCAACCGGCTGTACTGGATGACGGGCACGATCGATCCGGGCGGCACGCGGGGCGGGCCGGTCCTCGTCAACAAGGCGCCGACGCCGTACCGGTGGACGACGTACGCGGAGCGGCTCCAGGCGGCCGGGGTCAGCTGGAAGGTGTACCAGCAGGACGACGACTACGGCTGCAACATGCTGGAGCAGTTCGCGAGCTTCCGCGCGGCGGCGTCGGGGTCCGACCTGTACGAGCGTGGTGTGCGCCCGCAGCCGGAGGGCACGTTCGAGGACGACGCGCGCAACGACCGCCTGCCCGCCGTCTCCTGGGTCATGCCGACGAGCTTCCAGTCCGAGCACCCGGACTACCTTCCCGCTGCGGGTGCCGATTTCGTCGCGTCGAAGATCGAGGCGATCGCCTCCAACCCGAAGGTGTGGCGGAAGACCGCGTTCATCCTGAACTACGACGAGAACGACGGCCTGTTCGACCATGTGCCGCCGCCGACGCCTCCGGCCGGGACCGCCGACGAGTTCGTCCAGGGACTGCCCATCGGAGGCGGCTTCCGAGTCCCCGCGATCATCGTCTCGCCCTGGACGGTGGGGGGTTGGGTGGCCTCGGAGGCATTCGACCACACCTCGGTGCTGCAGTTCCTGGAGCGCTTCACGGGGGTCGAGGAGCCCAACGTCACTGACTGGCGGCGGTCGACGTTCGGCGACCTCACGTCGGCGTTCCGCTTCTCGCACGGGCGTCCGCGTCCGCCGCGGCTGCCCGATGACACGGCGGAGCAGCTGGAGAAGGCGAAGGAGGAGGTCGCGACCCTTCCGAAGCCGACGCTGCCCGGTGCCGACCAGTCGTTCCCCCATCAGGAGAAGGGGCACCGTCCGCACGTGTGATCGCGGGGGCCCGGTGGGTGGGTCGGGGCCGGCCCCGCAGTTCCCCGCGCCCCTCAGGAGCGCCGGGGCGCTGGGGCGCAGCCCCGAGCCCCAGGGGCGAGGGGAACTGCGCGCCAAGCCCCCCCACCCACCGCACCCGAAGAACGCACCGCGGGGGTCTGGGGGCGGAGCCCCCGGGCAGGGATGGGACGGGTAGGGGCGGCAGGGGCGAAAACCCCCGTTCAGGCCCGCGGCACCCCCGTAGAGCCCCGCACCATCAATTCCCCCCGCACCGTCGCGATCCCGCCCGGCGGCGGCTCCTCGCGGCCCATCGCGATGCGGCCGGCCCGGGCCCCCGCCTCCGACAGCGGCAACCGCACCGTCGTCAGCGCGGGTACCGCGTCGATGCTGAAGGGGAGGTCGTCGAAGCCGGCGACGGACACGTCGTCGGGGATGCGCAGGCCCGCCTCGCGCAGCGCGGCGCACGCGCCGAGGGCGACGGTGTCGTTGGCGGCGACGACAGCTGTCAACGACGGGTCGCGGCGCAGGAGTTCGAGCGTCGCCTCGTAGCCGGCGCGACGGTCGTAGCGTCCGTGCACCGTGCGGCGCGGATCGTCCTCGATGTCGTGCGCGGCCAGCGCGGCGCGGTGCCCCTCCAGTCGGTGCCGGGTCGTCGTCCGCTCCTCAGGGCCCGCGATGTAGCCGAGCCGGCGGTGGCCGAGCCCGATCAGGTGCTCGGTGAGCTGCTGGCCGCCGCCCCGGTTGTCGAAGGTGAGCGCGATCGCCTCGGGGGCGTCGGGCGCGGGCGGCCGTCCGCACAGGACCACCTGGGTCCCCGCGTCCCCGAGCTTGCGCAGCTTCGCCGCGACCGCCGCCGCGTGCGGCGCGTCCTCGACGGCACCGCCCGTCAGGACGACCGCGGCGGCGCGCTGGCGCTGAAGGAGCGTGAGGTAGGTCAGCTCACGCTCCGGGGAGCCGCCGGTGTTGCACACCACCCCGAGCCGTTCGCCGCCCGCACGCCCCCCGGGGCCGCCGATCTCCGACTGGATCGCGGCCGCCATGATCCCGAAGAAGGGGTCGGCGATGTCGTTCACCAGGATGCCGACCAGGTCGGAGGTGGCGGCGGCCAGCGAACTCGCGGGCCCGTTCAGTACGTAGTCCAGGTCGTCCACCGCGCGCAGCACCCGCTCGCGCGTGGACGCCGCGACGGGATAGTTCCCGTTCAGCACCCGGGACACGGTCGCGGGCGAGACCTGCGCCCGCGCCGCCACGTCCGCCAGGGTCACGGTCATCTCGTCGTCCTCCGGTCACGCATCTCGTAGCACCTCATCGTGCTTCTCGTGCTCGCTGTGCTCTTTGGCCTGCCGTACCCGTCGTGCTCGTCGTGCTCCATCCGACCGTGCTCACGCCCCCTACGTCCAGCCGTCCGGACGGTCGAACATCTCGTCGTCCGTATGGTCTTGTCCAATCGGCTCGACAGAGGCTAACTTCTTCTTGTGTAGAAAGCGCTTGCTGTCACGTTCACCAGTGGGGCGTACGCGGCGCGGAACCCGCGTACGAAGGGAATCACGTGACACGCAAGACGGTGCGAATCGCCATGAACGGCGTGACGGGGCGCATGGGCTACCGCCAGCACCTCGTCCGCTCGATTCTCGCCCTGCGCGACCAGGGCGGCCTCGACCTCGGCGACGGCACGGTGCTGTGGCCCGAGCCGGTCCTCGTCGGCCGCCGTGAGCACGCGCTGAAGGCGCTCGCCGAGCAGCACGGCCTGGAGCACTGGTCGACGGACGTGGACGAGGTCCTCGCCGACCCGACCGTGGACCTCTACTTCGACGCCCAGGTGACTTCCGCCCGCGAGGAGGCCATCAAGAAGGCCATCGCCGCGGGCAAGCACATCTACACCGAGAAGCCCACCGCCACCGGCCTCGACGGCGCCCTGGAGCTGGCCCGCCTCGCCCACGAGAAGGGCATCAAGCACGGGGTCGTGCAGGACAAGCTCTTCCTCCCGGGGCTGCTGAAACTCAAGCGGCTCATCGACGGGGGCTTCTTCGGGCGGATCCTGTCCATCCGCGGGGAATTCGGCTACTGGGTCTTCGAGGGCGACTGGCAGAGCGCCCAGCGGCCCTCCTGGAACTATCGCGCGGAGGACGGCGGCGGCATCGTCGTCGACATGTTCCCGCACTGGGAGTACGTGCTCCACGAGCTGTTCGGCCGGGTCACCTCCGTCCAGGCGCTCACCGCCACCCACATCCCGCAGCGCTGGGACGAGCAGGACAAGCCGTACGACGCCACCGCCGACGATGCCGCGTACGGCGTCTTCGAGCTGGAGGGTGGCGCCATCGCCCAGATCAACTCCTCCTGGGCGGTGCGCGTCAACCGCGACGAGCTGGTCGAGTTCCAGGTCGACGGGACGGAGGGGTCGGCCGTCGCCGGGCTGCGCAACTGCCGCGTCCAGCACCGGTCCGCCACCCCCAAGCCGGTCTGGAACCCGGACATCCCGGCCACCTACTCCTTCCGCGACCAGTGGCAGGAGATCCCCGACAACGCCGAGTTCGACAACGGCTTCAAGGCGCAGTGGGAGCTGTTCCTGCGGCATGTGTACGCCGACGCCCCCTACCACTGGGACCTCCTCGCCGGCGCCCGCGGCGTCCAGCTCGCCGAACTGGGGCTGAAGTCCTCGGCCGAGGGCCGCCGTCTCGACGTGCCGGAGATCTCGCTGTGACCATTCGACTGCCGGATCCGAACGGCGCGTTGAGGGCTTATGAGCCGCGTGCCACCCCGCTCGCCCTCGCCACCGGCGCGCCCTTCACCTCCCGTACGGTCTTCTCGGCCGCCCATGTCGTCGCCGACCCGTTCGCGGACGTCTCGCCCGACTCGGCCGCCGCCGTCGACTGGGACGCCACCCTCGCGTTCCGCCGCCACCTGTGGTCCCACGGGCTCGGCGTCGCCGAGGCGATGGACACCGCGCAGCGCGGGATGGGCCTCGACTGGGCGGGCGCGGCGGAACTCATCCGCCGGTCGGCGGCGGAGGCGAAGGCGGTCGGGGGCCGTATCGCGTGCGGTGTCGGCACCGATCAGCTCACCGGGCCGGCCTTGCTGCCGGAGGTGCGCACGGCTTACGAGGAGCAGCTCGCCCTCGTCGAGGAGTCGGGGGCGCAGGCCATCCTCATGGCCTCCCGGGCGCTGGCGGCGACCGCGAAGGGGCCCGAGGACTACCTGGAGGTCTACGGGCATCTGCTCCGCCAGGCGGCCGAGCCCGTGATCCTGCACTGGCTCGGCCCCATGTTCGACCCCGCCCTGGAGGGCTACTGGGGGTCGGGCGACCTGGACGCGGCGACGGACGTGTTCCTGGAGGTCGTCGCGGCCCACCCGGACAAGGTCGACGGCATCAAGGTCTCCCTCCTCGACGCCCGGCGCGAGGTCGACCTGCGCCGCCGCCTGCCGCAGGGCGTCCGCTGCTACACGGGTGACGACTTCAACTACCCCGAACTGATCGCGGGCGACGAGCAGGGCTTCAGCCACGCCCTGCTCGGCATCTTCGATCCGCTGGGTCCGCTCGCGGCGGAGGCGGTACGGGTGCTCGACACCGGAGATGTGAAGGGCTTCCGTGAGCTTCTCGACCCCACCGTCGAGCTCTCCCGCCATCTTTTCGAGGCGCCGACCCGGTTCTACAAGACGGGCGTCGTCCTGCTGGCGTGGCTGGCCGGGCACCAGGAACACTTCACCATGGTCGGCGGGCTCCAGTCGGCCCGCTCGCTGCCGCACGTCGCGCGGGCGTACGAGCTGGCGGACACCCTGGGCCTGTTCCCGAACCCGGAGCTCGCCGAGGCCCGGATGAAGACCCTGCTGGCGCTGTACGGAGTGACCTCATGAGCAGTCTCGCCCGCTTCTCCATCAACCAGATGACGGTCAGGCAGCTGTCGATGCCCGAACTGGTCGAGTCCTGCATCGAGCTGGGGATCCCGGGTGTCGGACTCTGGCGTGAACCCGTCCAGTCGTACGGCCTCGACGCCACCGCCAAACTCGTCCGCGACGCCGGTCTGGCCGTCACCACGCTCTGTCGCGGCGGCTTCTTCACGGCGATCGACCCGCGGGAGCGGACGCGAGCGCTCGACGACAACCGTGCGGCCGTCGACGAGGCCGCGACCCTCGGCACCGACACCCTGGTTCTGGTCTCCGGGGGGCTGCCGGCCGGCTCGAAGGACCTGCGCGGCGCGCGGGAGCGGATCGCCGACGCGCTGGGGGAGCTGGGCCCGTACGCCGCCGAGCGGGGCGTACGGCTGGCCATCGAGCCCCTGCACCCCATGTACGCCGCGGACCGTTGTGTGGTGTCCACCCTCGCCCAGGCCCTGGATATCGCGGAACGGTTCCCCGCGGACCAGGTGGGCGTCACTGTCGACACGTACCACATCTGGTGGGACGACACGGCTCCCGAGCAGATCGCCCGTGCGGGCGCCGGTGGCCGTATCCACACCTTCCAGCTCGCGGACTGGACGACGCCGTTGCCCGAGGGCGTCCTCAACGGCCGCGGTCAGATCGGCGACGGTTCGATCGACATGCGGGAGTGGCGGGGGTACGTCGAGGCGGCGGGATATTCCGGGCCGATCGAGGTCGAGCTGTTCAACGACGGGCTGTGGGCGCGGGACGGGCGGGAGGTGCTGGCGGAGACGGCGGCACGGTTCGTGGAGCACGCCGGGTAGCCGGTCGGCGGACCGCCGTCACTTCTTGCGTGCCGCCCGCTTGCTGAGCACCGTCAGTACGACCGGGACGAGCATCTCGATGACACGGGCGACCGTGGCCGCCGGGATGCCCGTCTTCTTGGCGACGGCGTTCGCGACCGGCTTGCTCACCTTGGCCAGCACCCCGGCCATCAGGCCGCCGGTGGCGAACCCGCCCAGGGTGGACACGCCCTGGAGCGGGGCCTCCTCCTCGGGCGCCGCCGCGGCCTCCTCCTGTACGGGGCCGGCGAGTGCCGAGACCGTGGTTCCGACCACCTCCTGGGCGCCCGCCGCGTCGGTCCCCAGCAGCCCCGCGATCTCCTGGAGCTTGTCGTCGCCCAGTTCACCGAGTACGTCGTCCTCGAAAGAGGAACCGGATTCACTCATGCGTGGAAGCATCCCGAAAAAATCTCGGAAGGCCGTGCAACCCTTCCCCCACCCCGCGTGTCGTACTTGGCATCAGGACTTCTGGAGGGGGATCCGGGGGGATCGCGGGGGTTCTGATGTCGGAGGGGAAAACCGAGGGGCCTGGTCGACGGACCGGGCCCCTCGAAGCATGTCGGACACCGTGCCGAACCTGTCGGACACCGTGCCGAACCTGTCGGGCGTCGGGTCAGAAGAACACCCCGCACCGCAGCAGCACATTCGCGTACGGCCGCGCCTCTCCCGTGCGGACGATCAGCTTCGCGCCCGCCGACAGCGACTTCAGTTCCTCGTGGGAGACCGTCGACAGCGTGGGGAACCGGGCGTCCAGCAGGGCCGTCGCCTCCGGGTTCGTCCCGCGGACCTCGCGCGCGGCCGTGGCGCCCTCCACCACGAGTTCCTCCAGCAGCCCGTCGAGCACCTCGGCGAAGGACGGCACCCCGGCCCGGAAGGCCAGGTCCACGACGCGCGGACCGGCGGGGATGGGCATCCCGGCATCGCAGACGAGCACCCCGTCCCCGTGGCCGAGCTCGGCCAGCGCGCCCGACAGATGGCGGTTCAGGATTCCGGCCTTCTTCATAGCGACGCGACCTCTTCGGCCGTCGGGAAGGACTCCTGCGCGCCGGCGCGGGTGACCGCCGCCGCACCGACGCGGGCGGCGTACGCGGCCGCCTCGGCGAGCGGCTCGTCGAGCCCCAGCCGCCACGCCAGTGCCGCCGTGAACGAGTCCCCCGCGCCCGTCGTGTCCACCGTCTCCACCTTCACCGACGGCACCCGCGCGGCGCCCTCGGCGGAGGCCACCAGCGCGCCCCGCGCGCCCAGCGTGATCACCACCGAACGCGGGCCGAGGGCGAGCAGGGCGGACGCCCAGTCCTCCGGGGAGTCCCCGAGATCAGTGCCGACGATCACCCGCGCCTCGTGCTCGTTCACGATCAGCGGATCGCAGGCCGCGAGCACCTCGGCGGGCAGTGCGCGCGGCGGCGACGGGTTCAGTACGAATCGGCTGCCGGGAGCGAGATTCCGTACGACCTCCACGACCGTCTCCAACGGGATCTCCAGCTGCGCCGAGACCACCCGGGAGATCGCCAGGAGGTTTCCGGCGGACTGTACGTCCTCGGGTGTGAGGCGGCCGTTGGCACCCGGCGAGACCACGATGCTGTTGTCCCCGGAAGGATCCACCGTGATCAGCGCGACCCCGGTCGGCGCCCCGCCGACGAGCACGCCCGCCGTGTCGACCCCGGCCGCCCGCTGCGAGTCGAGCAGCAGTCGCCCGTGCGCGTCGTCGCCGACCCGGGCCAGCAGCGCCGTACGGGCTCCGAGGCGGGCGGCGGCGACCGCCTGGTTGGCGCCCTTGCCGCCCGGGTGGACGACGAGGTCGGAGCCGAGCACCGTCTCGCCGGCCGCGGGCCGCCGCTCGACCCCGATCACCAGGTCGGCGTTGGCCGATCCCACGACCAGCAGGTCGTAGTCGTACATGAACTTTCTCCCTATGAAGGTGAGTCATGAAGGTGAGTCGAAGCAACAGGGCGAGCCGCCCGGCGGCGCGTGGAGGTCGTCCGCGGCGCACTTTCCGGGCGGCCCGCTCAGGTCATCCGCCGAAGCCGACCACATTCTCCTTCGTGACCACCTTCACCGGCACCATCACCGTCTTCTCGACCTTCTTGCCCTCGGCGGCGTTGAGCGCGTTCTCCACCGCGATCCGGCCGAGTTCCGTCGGCTGCTGGGCCACGGACGCGTACATCGTGCCGTCCTTGACCGCCTTCAGGCCGTCCGGTTCGCCGTCGAAGCCGATGACCGAGACCGACGTGCCGGCCTTGGAGCCGAGCGCCTTGATCGCGCCGAGCGCCATCTCGTCGTTCTCGGCGAAGACGCCCTGGATGTCGGGGTGCGCCTGAAGCAGGTTCGTCATCACGTCGAGGCCCTTGGTGCGGTCGAAGTCCGCGGGCTGCCGGGCGACGACCTCGATGCCCGGGTAGGCCTTCAGACCCTCGGCGAAGCCCGCGCCGCGCTCACGGCTCGCGGACGTTCCGGCCAGACCCTGCAGGATCACGATCTTGCCCTTGCCGCCCAGCTTCTCGGCCATCGCCTTGGCGCCGAGCTTGCCGCCCGCGATGTTGTCGGAGGCGACCAGCGCGGCCGTGTCGGCCTTGTTCACGCCCCGGTCCACGCCGACGACGGGGATGCCCGCCTTGTTCGCGGAGCGGACCGCCGGGCCCGCCGCGTCCGAGTCCACCGGATTGACGATGATCGAGCCGAGACCCGAACTGGTGAAGTTCTGGAGCTGGTTGGCCTGCTGCGAGGCGTCGTTCTGCGCGTCCGTGACCGTCAGGTCCACGCCGAGCTTCTTCGCCTCCTGCTGGGCACCCGACTTGATCTGCACGAAGAACGGGTTGTTCAGGGTGGAGAGGGACAGGCCCACCTTCTTCGTCGCCGACGAGGAGCCGTTGTGCAGGAAGGACATCGCACCGACGACGGCCGCCGCGACCACGGCCGCGATGATGTACGTCGCCGCCTGCTTGCCCCTGCCGCCCGGCGCACCCGCCCCGGCGGCCACCGGAGTCGCCCCGGCCTTGCGCCGCACCGTGTCCAGCAGCACCGCCAGCGCGATCACGACACCGATGACGACCTGCTGCCAGAAGGCGGAGACGGAGAGCAGGTTCAGACCGTTGCGGAGCACCGCGAGGATCAGGGCGCCGATCAGCGTGCCGGACGCCTTGCCGGTGCCGCCCGCCAGGGAGGCGCCGCCGATGACGACCGCGGCGATCGCGTCCAGCTCGTAGCCCTGCGCGGCCTGCGGCTGCGCCGAGGACAGGCGGGAGGCGAGCACGATGCCCGCGGCGGCCGCGAAGAGACCCGACAGCGCGTAGATCGCGAGCTTCTGCCTCTTCACCCGCAGGCCCGAGAGGCGCGCGGCCTCCTCGTTGCCGCCGATCGCGTACATGGAGCGGCCGATGTACGTACGGCCCAGGATCAGGGCGGTGATCAGGCCCATGACGACCATCACCAGCACAGGGACCGGCAGCCAGCCGCCTAGGGTGTCACCGAGGTGCGAGACCGATTCGGGGAAGGCGATCGGCGAGCCCTGCGAGATCACCAGGGACAGACCGCGGCCCACCGACAGCATGGCGAGCGTCGCGATGAACGGCGGCAGCTTCCCGTAGGAGATCAGGACGCCGTTGACCAGGCCGCACGCTATGCCGGTCGCGACCGCGAGGATCACCGCGATCCAGACCGGGACGCCCTGGGAAGTCGCCATCCAGGCGAGGACGGTGGCGGACAGCGCGGCGACCGAGCCGACCGACAGGTCGATGCCCGCCGAGACGATCACGAAGGTCACACCGAAGGCGAGGATGGCGGTCACGGCCGCCTGGACGCCGATGTTGAGCAGGTTGTCCGTCGTCAGGAAGTCGCCGGACAGCGCCGACATCGCGATGACGAGGGCGATGAGCGCGGTGAGCGCCCCGTTGTCGAGCAGAAGGCGGCGGACCGCCGAGGCGCCACTCGCGCCCGTAGTGCTCTTGAGCGTGTCAGTGGCCACGGGAGCCCTCCACAGCGGTAACAGAGTTGGTGGTCGGTGTGCTGACGGCGAGTGCCATCACGGAGTCCTGGGTCGCCTCGTCGGCGGACAGTTCGCCCGCGATCCGGCCCTGGGCCATCACCAGCACCCGGTCGCTCATTCCGAGCACCTCGGGCAGATCGCTGGAGATCATCAGGACGGCCGCGCCGGCGGCCGTCAGTTCGTTGACGAGCTGGTAGATCTCGACCTTGGCGCCGACGTCGATGCCACGGGTCGGCTCGTCGAGGATCAGCACCTTGGTGTCGGCCAGCAACCACTTGCCGATGACGACCTTCTGCTGGTTGCCGCCGGAGAGGGTGCGCACGTGCTGGCCGAGACCGGCCATCCGGACGCCGAGCTGCTCGGCGATCCGCGCGGCGGCCTCCCGCTGGCCCTTGAGGTCGACGAGCCCGCCATGGGTCGCCGCCCGCATGGTGACCAGGCCGAGGTTCTCCTCGACGGAGGCGTCCAGGAGCAGCCCCTGGCCCTTGCGGTCCTCGGGGATGAGCCCGATCCCGGCCGCCATCGCCGCGTTCACGTCGTGCCGCCGCAGCTCGGAACCGGCGACCTTGACGGCCCCCTTGTCGTACGGATCGGCCCCGAAGACCGCTCGTACGACCTCCGTACGCCCGGCCCCCACGAGCCCCGCGATACCGACGACCTCACCGGCCCGCACCTCGAAACTCACGTCGTGGAAGACCCCGTCACGGGTCAGCCCCTCGACGGTCAGCAGGGCGGCCCCGGAGCCGTCGTCACCAGTGGCCCGCACGCGTGGATACTGTTGCTCGATCGACCGCCCCACCATGAGTCGTACGAGCTCGTCCTCGGCGGTGGAGGCCGGGACCTGCCCGACGCTCTTGCCGTCCCGGATGACGGTGACCCGGTCCCCCAGGGCGGCGATCTCCTCCAAGTGGTGCGTGATGAAGACGATGCCGACACCGTCCTCGCGCAGCTGACGCACGATGGCGAAGAGTTTTTCGACCTCTTCGGAGGTGAGCACCGCGGTCGGCTCGTCCATGATCAGAACGCGGGCGTTCAGGCTCAGCGCCTTCGCGATCTCGACCATCTGGAGACGTGCGATACCGAGTTCACGCACCCGCGCGCGCGGGGAGACGCTGACACCGACCCGCTCCAGCAGTTCGGCGGCCTCGGCCTCCATCGTCTTCCGGTCGATCAACCCGTAGCGGCGCGGCTGCCGTCCCAGGAAGATGTTCTCGGCGACCGTCAGATCGGGAACGAGGTTGAACTCCTGGTAGATGGTCGCGATCCCCAGGCGCTCGGAGTCCTGCGCACCGTGGATGCGCGCCTCCTCGCCGTCGACGAGGACGCGCCCGGAGTCGGGCTGGTAGGCGCCCGAGAGCATCTTGATGAGCGTGCTCTTGCCGGCACCGTTCTCGCCGAGCAGCACATGCACCTCGCCGCGGCGCAGATCGAAGTCGACGCTGTCGAGCGCGACCACGCCGGGGAAGGTCTTTCGGATGCCCTCGATGCGCAGCAACTCGTCCTGGTTGCTCACGACTTGCTCCTGTTCGTTACGGGGGAGTGCGGAGTGGGGGCCGGTTCGCCGCACGAGCGGCGGACGACGAGACGGGCGGCGAGGGTGACCGACTGCGGGGGGCGGCCCTCGATCCGGTCGACGAGCGCGCGTACGGCGGCCCGCCCCAGCTCGCCGGTCGGCTGGGCGACCGCGGTGATCGGCGGATCGGTGTGCACGAACCACGGGATGTCGTCGAACGCCGCGAGCGCGATGTCCTCGGGAACTCGCAGCCCGCGCGCGCGGATCGCGTCCAGCGCGCCGAGCGCCATCAGGTTGTCGGCGGCGAAGACGACCTCGGGCGGCTCGGGCAGGTCGAGGAAGCCCTCGGTGACCCGCCGTCCGCTCTCGGCCTGGAAGTCGCCCTGGCCTATGTAGGCGTCCGGGAGCGGCAGCCCGTGCTCGGCCATGGCCTCCCGGAAGGCCTCGACGCGCTCGCTGCCGGTGGTGGTCGCCGCGGGTCCCGCGATGATCGCGAGCCGGCGGTGTCCGAGCGCGTGCAGATGCGCCACGAGATCCCGGACCGCCGTCCGGCCGTCCGCCCGTACGACGGGCACGTCCACGCCCGGGATCCAGCGGTCCACGAAGACCATCGGTGTCCCCGCTCGCGCGGCGTCCAGCATCCCGGGGGAGCCGCCGTCGGCGGGGGAGACGAGCAGTCCGTCGATCCGCCGGTCCAGCAGGGTCCGTACGTGGTGGTCCTGGAGGTCCGGCCGTTCGTCGGCGTTGCCGATGATCACGCTGTAGCCGAGGGCGCGGGCCTCCTCCTCGACGGAGCGGGCCAGCTCGGTGAAGTACGGGTTGAGTACGTCGCTGATGACCAGGCCGAGGGTGCGGGTCTGGTCGGTGCGCAGGGAGCGGGCGACGGCGTTCGGGCGGTAGCCCAGGGTCTGTACGGCGGCCAGCACGCGGGTGCGTGCGTCTTCGCTGACCGACGGATGATCGTTCAGGACGCGCGAGACCGTGGCGACGGATACGCCGGCCTCGGCGGCAACGTCCTTGATGCTCGCCATCGCCGCTCCACCTCCTCGTGGAATCGATTACACGGAGGATTGGAATCGATTACACGAGCATTAATCAAGACCTCAACCACATGCCGAGACCGGATCGTGATGAACGGCGCTCAGGTGAGCGGAGTGAGGTGAGGGCGGGGCGGGGGTGGGGCAGGGGGTGGGGCACCCGCCCCTTGCGGATCGCGGGTGCTCCTGTGGGGCTACTTCAGCCAGTCGGTGTAGTGGGTGGGGGCGATGTGGGCGCCCTTCTTGGTGGTGAGGACGTCGCCGTGGGCCGCGGCGAACATGCCGGCGGTGTCGTCGACGGTCACCGAGCGCTCGTGGCCCTTGAAGGTGAGGGCGATCCCGCCCAGTTCGTCCAGCGTGTAGGTGCCGGGCCCGCCGACGTCGAGGGTGCCGCTCAGGGGTGATCCGGCCGCGACCTCGGCGAAGGTGGCCGCGACGTCCGCCGCGGCGATCGGCTCCGACTGAGGCCCCGGCGCACTGGCCGGCACCAGCGGTTGGCTGAACGGGAGCGAGGTGCGGGTCCGCCCGCCCGCCTCTGTCCGTCGCGGCGCCCCGGCTGTCAGTCGTCACAGGTACCTTCGGATCATGTCCAATCAGGCGGGGAACCGGCAGGTGCAACTGGCGGTCGTCGAGGGCGTGCTCGAACGGATCACGTACGCCAACGAGGAGAACGGGTACACGGTCGCGAGGGTGGACACCGGCCGCGGCGCCGGCGATCTGCTCACCGTCGTGGGCGCACTCCTCGGCGCCCAGGTGGGCGAGTCGCTCCGGATGGAGGGCCGTTGGGGCTCCCACCCGCAGTACGGCAAGCAGTTCACGGTGGAGAACTACACGACCGTCCTGCCCGCCACCGTCCAGGGCATCCGCCGCTACCTCGGCTCCGGCCTGGTCAAGGGCATCGGCCCGATCTTCGCCGACCGCATCACCCAGCACTTCGGGCTGGACACGCTCCAGATCATCGAGGAGGAGCCGAAGCGCCTCATCGAGGTCCCCGGCCTCGGTCCCAAGCGCACGAAGAAGATCGCCGACGCCTGGGAGGAGCAGAAGGCGATCAAGGAGGTCATGCTCTTCCTCCAGACCGTCGAGGTGTCGACGTCGATCGCGGTGCGCATCTACAAGAAGTACGGCGACGCGTCGATCTCGGTCGTCAAGAACCAGCCCTACCGCCTGGCCGCCGACGTCTGGGGCATCGGCTTCCTCACCGCCGACAAGATCGCCCAGTCCGTCGGCATCCCGCACGACAGCCCCGAGCGCGTCAAGGCGGGCCTTCAGTACGCCCTGTCGCAGTCCGCCGACCAGGGCCACTGCTTCCTCCCCGAGGAGCAGCTGATCGCCGACGCGGTGAAGCTGCTCCAGGTGGACACGGGCCTGGTCATCGAATGCCTGGCGGAACTGGCGGAGCCGACCGAGGACGAGAACGAACCCGGTGGCGTACGGGAGCCGGGCGTCGTACGCGAGAAGGTCCCCGGTCCCGACGGCGGCCCGGACACCGTCACGGCCGTCTACCTGGTCCCCTTCCACCGCGCCGAACTCTCCCTCTCCGCACAGCTGTTGCGCCTCCTGCGCACCACCGAGGACCGGATGCCCGGTTTCCACGACGTGGCCTGGGACAAGGCACTGACCTGGCTGAAGGGGCGTACGGGCGCGGAGTTGGCGCCCGGTCAGGAGGAGGCCGTCCGGCTGGCGCTCACCAAGAAGGTCGCGGTGCTCACCGGCGGCCCCGGCTGCGGCAAGTCGTTCACGGTCCGCTCGATCGTGGAGCTGGCGCGCGCCAAGCGGGCGAAGGTCGTGCTCGCGGCGCCGACGGGCCGTGCCGCCAAGCGACTCGCCGAGCTGACCGGAGCGGACGCCTCCACCGTGCACCGGCTCCTGGAGCTCAAGCCGGGCGGGGACGCGGCGTACGACAAGGACCGGCCGCTGGACGCCGACCTGGTGGTCGTGGACGAGGCCTCCATGCTCGACCTCCTCCTCGCCAACAAGCTGGTCAAGGCGGTGCCGCCGGGCGCCCACCTGCTGTTCGTCGGGGACGTCGACCAACTCCCCAGCGTCGGCGCCGGCGAGGTCCTGCGCGACCTGCTCGCCGACCGGAGCCCCATCCCCTCCGTCCGTCTGACCCAGGTCTTCCGCCAGGCCCAGCAGTCCGGAGTGGTGACGAACGCGCACCGGATCAACTCCGGGCAGCACCCCGTCACCGACGGCATGAAGGACTTCTTCCTCTTCGTCGAGGACGAGACCGAGGAGGCCGGGCGGCTCACCGTGGATGTGGCGGCACGGCGGATTCCGGCCAGGTTCGGGCTCGACCCGCGCCGGGACATCCAGGTGCTGGCGCCCATGCACCGCGGCCCGGCGGGCGCGGGCACCCTCAACGGCTTGTTGCAGCAGGCGATCACGCCCGGCCGCCCCGACCTGCCCGAAAAGCGCTTCGGCGGCCGGGTCTTCCGGGTCGGCGACAAGGTGACCCAAGTCCGCAACAACTACGAAAAAGGGGAGAACGGCGTCTTCAACGGCACCGTGGGCGTGGTCACCTCACTCGACTCCGAGGAGCAGCGTCTGACGGTGCTGACGGACGAGGACGAGGAGGTCCCCTACGACTTCGACGAACTCGACGAGCTGGCCCACGCGTACGCGGTGACGATCCACCGCTCCCAGGGCAGTGAGTACCCCGCGGTGGTGATCCCGGTCACCACCGGCGCGTGGATGATGCTCCAGCGCAACCTGCTCTACACGGCGGTCACCCGGGCCAAGAAGCTCGTCGTCCTGGTCGGCTCCCGCAAGGCGATCGGCCAGGCGGTCCGCACGGTGTCGGCGGGCCGCCGCCACACATCCCTCGATCACCGCCTCACCACGTGACGCCCCCCGCGAACACCGGGTGCCCCGAGGCGGTCAGGGGCGCGGGGAACTGCGCGACCAGCCCCCACCGGTCCGCAGCCGAAAGAAGACGCTCCGGGGTCCGGGGCGGAGCCCCGGGGGATGGGATTGGGTAGGGGCGGCGGGGGCGAGAGACCCCGCGAGGCACCGCTGAACGGCCACTGAGTGACCACACCGATCCACCCCCACCCCAGGCATCACAAAAAATGATCGATCAAATGAGTCGCAAAGGTCACACAGCACTTCCGGAACCAGGGCGAAGGGGGGCAGGATGAGAAGGTTGGCGGCACTGAGTGCCGCCAATAGGCCCAATGGTCGACCCCGAGTGCACTCTCCAGGGCCAAATGGGGGATGGTAGAGACAGTCAGGGCACCTCGAAGAAGAGGCACAACGTCGGTGAGGGATGACGTGAGCGACAACTCTGTAGTACTGCGGTACGGCGATGGCGAGTACACCTACCCGGTGATCGACAGCACCGTCGGCGACAAGGGCTTCGACATCGGGAAGCTCCGCGCCCAGACCGGGCTGGTGACGCTGGACAGCGGGTACGGCAACACCGCCGCGTATAAATCCGCGATCACCTACCTCGACGGTGAGCAGGGCATCCTCCGGTACCGCGGCTACCCGATCGAACAGCTGGCCGAGCGCTCCACCTTCCTTGAGGTGGCCTCTCTGCTGATCAACGGCGAGCTGCCGAACGTGGACGAGCTCTCCACCTTCAAGAACGAGATCACGCAGCACACCCTGCTGCACGAGGACGTCAAGCGCTTCTTCCAGGGCTTCCCGCGCGACGCCCACCCGATGGCGATGCTGTCGTCGGTGGTCAGTGCCCTGTCGACGTTCTACCAGGACAGCCACAACCCGTTCGACGAGAAGCAGCGTCACCTTTCGACGATCCGCCTTCTTGCCAAGCTTCCGACGATCGCGGCGTACGCCTACAAGAAGTCGATCGGTCACCCCTTCGTCTACCCGCGCAACGACCTCGGGTACGTCGAGAACTTCCTGCGCATGACCTTCTCGGTCCCCGCCCAGGATTACGAGCTCGACCCGGTCGTCGTCGCCGCGCTCGACAAGCTGCTCATCCTGCACGCCGACCACGAGCAGAACTGTTCGACCTCCACCGTGCGCCTGGTGGGCTCGTCGCAGGCGAACATGTTCGCGTCGATCTCCGCCGGCATCAGCGCGCTGTGGGGCCCCCTGCACGGTGGCGCCAACCAGTCCGTGCTGGAGATGCTGGAAGGCATCCAGGCCTCCGGCGGCGACGTCGACTCCTTCATCCGCAAGGTGAAGAACAAGGAGGACGGCGTCCGTCTGATGGGCTTCGGCCACCGCGTCTACAAGAACTTCGACCCCCGGGCGAAGATCATCAAGGCGGCGGCGCACGACGTCCTCTCGGCACTCGGCAAGTCCGACGAGCTGCTGGACATCGCGCTCAAGCTGGAGGAGCACGCGCTCTCCGACGACTACTTCGTCTCGCGCAGCCTCTACCCGAACGTGGACTTCTACACCGGTCTGATCTACCGCGCGATGGGCTTCCCGACCGAGATGTTCACGGTCCTGTTCGCCCTCGGCCGCCTCCCGGGCTGGATCGCCCAGTGGCACGAGATGATCAAGGAGCCCGGCTCCCGCATCGGCCGCCCGCGCCAGATCTACACGGGCGAGGTCCTGCGCGACTTCGTCCCGGTCGAGGCCCGCTAGGCGCAGGTCACTTACAAGAAAAACGGAAAGCGCCCTGCTACCGGTCCCCCCACGGGCCGGCAGTCAGGGCGCTTTCCTTGTCCCGGTGCGGATTCCCCCCACGGGATCCGGCCGGGCGTCTGTGGGACAGCGCCTGAATCGCTGCGAGCGTGCTGACGCGTTGCTCCCGGCCGGCCGGGCTGACCGGACCGGCCGTGAGCAAAACGAGCAAAACTCTCTGTACTACTGCGGTGCTCATGTACTGCTGGGGTGCGGTCTGCCGGGACCCGTACCGACGGGAGGGCCGCTCAAAGCTCCCCGCTGCACGTGCCCCGGCAACGCAGTTCCGGGAACGTCCCCCAAGACATCCCCAGATGTCAGAGACGCCCCCCAAGACGTCTCCGGCATCGCCAACTTAGACTCACGAACCCCTTCGATGGTTACGTTCGCATCACTGTGATCTGCGTCTCTTGCGTATGTCCTGAAGATACGCAAGAGCCCTGATATGGCAATCGAGGCCCAAGCGTAAGGAAGATGCGCGAGCCTTGTGAAGAGCTTATGTGAGGCTCCCGTTGGACTCTAGGGGGACTCTTACTCCGTCGTCATGAGAATGTCCTGAGTCGAAGGCTGTTCGTCACCACGAACACCGACGAGAAGGCCATCGCGGCCCCCGCGATCATCGGGTTGAGGAGTCCGGCCGCGGCGAGCGGCAGTGCCGCCACGTTGTAGCCGAAGGCCCACACCAGGTTCCCCTTGATCGTGGAGAGGGTCTTGCGCGACAGCCGGATCGCGTCCGCGGCCACGCGCAGATCCCCCCGGACCAGCGTCAGGTCGCTCGCCTCGATCGCCGCGTCCGTGCCCGTCCCCATCGCGAGGCCCAGGTCGGCGGTGGCGAGCGCCGCCGCGTCGTTCACCCCGTCGCCGACCATCGCCACGGTCCGCCCCTCGCTCTGGAGGCGCCTGACGACGGCGACCTTGTCCTCGGGCAGCACCTCGGCGATCACCTCCCCGGGGTCGATGCCGACGGCACGCGCCACGGACTGGGCGACCGCCCGGTTGTCCCCGGTGAGCAGGACCGGTGTGAGCCCCAGGCCGCGCAGCGCGCGCACCGCCTCGGCGCTGGTCTCCTTGATCGCGTCGGCGACGGTCAGGACACCGAGTGCCACCCCGTCCCGGGCGACCACGACGGCCGTACGTCCCTCCGCCTGCGCCTCGGCCTTGGCGCGGGCCAGCGCCTCCGGGAGCTCGCCTTCGTGGAGCCGCCCCACCTGGACGTCGTGACCCTCCACGCGCCCGCGTACGCCGAGCCCGGGGACGTTCTCGAAGTGCTCCACCGGGGGAAGGTCACCAGCCCGCTCCTGAGCGCCCGCGGCGATCGCCTGGGCCACCGGATGCTCGGAGGCGTGTTCCAGGGAGCCTGCGAGCCGCAGGAGCTCCTTCTCGTCGGTGTCGGCGACGACGTACACCTCCCGCAGTGTCATCCGTCCCGTCGTCACCGTGCCGGTCTTGTCCAGGACGACCGTGTCGACGCGCCGCGTGGACTCCAGGACCTCGGGGCCCTTGATGAGGATGCCGAGTTGGGCGCCGCGGCCGGTGCCGACCATCAGGGCGGTCGGGGTCGCGAGGCCGAGGGCGCAGGGGCAGGCGATGATCAGCACGGCGACGGCCGCGGTGAAGGCGGCGACCGTGTCGCCGGTGACGCCGAGCCACACCCCGAAGGTGCCGAGCGCGATCACCAGCACCACCGGCACGAAGATCCCGGAGATCCGGTCGGCGAGGCGCTGCACCTCGGCCTTGCCGTTCTGCGCGTCCTCGACGAGCCGGGCCATCCGCGCGAGTTGGGTGTCGGCGCCGACCCGGGTCGCCTCGACGACGAGCCGTCCGCCGGCGTTCACGGTCGCGCCGGTGACGGCGGAACCCACCGTCACGTCCACCGGCACCGACTCGCCCGTCAGCATGGAGGCGTCGACGGCGGAGGAACCCTCCACCACCGTCCCGTCGGTGGCGATCTTCTCGCCGGGCCGCACGACGAAACGGTCGCCCGTCGCCAGCCGCGCGACCGGGATACGGACCTCACGGCCGTCCCGTAGCACCGCGACGTCCTTGGCCCCCAGCTCCATCAGCGCCCGCAGCGCGGCTCCGGCCCGCCGCTTGGAGCGGGCCTCCAGGTACCGGCCGAGCAGGATGAACGCGACGACACCCGCGGCGACTTCGAGATAGATCGTCGACGACCCCTCCGTACGCGAGACGGTGAGGTCGAAGCCGTGCCGCATGCCCGGCATGCCCGCGTGCCCCCAGAACAGCGCCCACAGGGACCAGCCGAACGCGGCGAGCGTGCCGACCGAGACGAGGGTGTCCATGGTGGCCGCGCCGTGGCGCGCGTTGGTGAACGCGGCCCGGTGGAAGGGCAGTGCGCCCCAGACCACGACGGGTGCGGCGAGGGTCAGCGAGAGCCACTGCCAGTTGTCGAACTGCAGCGCCGGGACCATCGACATCAGGACGACGGGGAGGGCGAGCAGGGCCGAGGCGACGAGCCGTTCGCGCAGGGAGGCGAGTTCGGGGTCCTCGTCGGCGGCGCCGGCGTCGGTGGCCCGTTCCGGCGTTTCGAGGCGTGGCGGCGGGGGTTCCTCGGCGGTGTATCCCGTCTTCACGACGGTGGCGACGAGGTCGGCGACCTGTACCCCCACCGGGTACGAGACCTTCGCCTTCTCCGTCGCGAAGTTGACCGTGGCGGTGACGCCGTCCATGCGGTTGAGCTTCTTCTCGACGCGGGCCGCGCAGGAGGCGCAGGTCATTCCGCCGATGGTGAGCTCCACCTCCGACGGCGCGGCTGTCGCGGTGGTCGGGGTCGTCACGGCTATGGCCGGCTCGGGTGCTGCGGTGGTCATGGTCGGGCTCCAGGGAATGAGCCGGGCCGTACGGAGCCAGTATCAGCTGGTCGGTACGGCCCGGTGTGGAGAGCTGCGTGAAGCGCTGGGTGGTGCGGGGTGATACAGGTGATGGGGGTGATACGGGGAACTGGAAGGCGCGGGGGAGCGACCGGTGAGTGCGAGGCCGGTGACTCAGACCTGGACGGCGAGCTCGAAGCCCGCCTCGTCGACGGCGGCGCGCACGGCCTCCTCGTCGAGCGGCGCCGCGGAGACCACGGTCACCTCGCCGGTGGCGGCGACGGCCTTCACCGAGGTGACACCGGGGATCTCGGAGATCTCGCCGGAGACGGAGCCCTCACAGTGCCCGCAGCTCATTCCGCTCACCTGGTAGACGGTCGTGACGGAACCCGGGGTGTCGGTCTGCGCGGTCATGGCGTACTCCTCGTCGAGGCGTGTGGGGTTCGGGTGACTTGCTCAGGTACCCAACAGTATACCCCTAGGGGGTATTTCTCCAAGCGAAGTCGCGGCGTGTCAGCGAACGCACCCAGCCGACCCCCGCGAGCGCGACGATGATCAGGCCGCCCACGGAGAACAGCGTGAAGAGATGTTTCTGCTCGTCGGTGGGCCCCTGCAGGTACCCCAGCCCGAACAGTGTCCGGTCGAGCCCCGTCGTGGTCAGCCGCGCGACCAGCCAGAGCGCGATGCCGTGTGTCGAGTCCCACAGGGCGTGCAGCAGCGACACGCCGACGTAGCTGCCGGCCACCGGGCCGGCGTACTGGAAGCGTCCTTGCGGGTTGCGGTACGTGAGCAGCACCGCTCCCGTGATCGCCGTCCACAGGCCGTGCCCGAAGGGGGTGAGTGGCCCGCGGAGGATCTCCGTCTCCAGCAGTGCGCGCAGATCCAGTCCCTTGAGGGACACGGCGGCGTTGAACGCGTACCCCGCGCTCTCCAGCGCCGCGAAGCCGAAGCCGACGCTCGCGCCGAGCACGAGGCCGGCCCGCAGTCCCCGGAGCCGGGGGTGGCGGCGCAGGACGAACGCCAGCGCGGCCAGCTTCGCCGCCTCCTCGGTCAGTCCGACGCCGACGCACCTCGACAGCGAGGGGTGGAGCAGGTGGTTCTCCATCACCGACGCGCCCAGCACCCCGAGGGTCCCGCCGGTCAGGAAGCAGCCGAGGATCACCTGTACGCCGAGGTCGCGGCCGTGGCGCTCGTACGCCCAGAGCGTGAAGACGACGGGTACCAGGAAGCTGCCGAGCAGGATCAGGGTCGGCAGCAGCGTGGTGTTCCTCGTCGTGTACGTGACGATCGCCGTCAGCGTCCAGAGCGCGAGCCCGCCGCCCAGGCAGCGTCGCCACAGTCCGGTGCGGATCTGGGGGTACGACGGCGGGGGCTGCTGGGGTCCGGGAATGCGGGCCCGGGGCGCGCCGGGCGGCTGATTCTGGGTCACGGCTTGCCCCTTGGGCTCGGTCTGATTTATCCGAACCTTATGGCAGATGTCCGCTATGTCGCAGTATGGGGTACTCCGTCATGACCGGGGCGCGGGCGGCCGTGCTCGACGGCCGGGTCGCCGTGTGCGGTCGGAGGTTGGGCCGTGCGTGGTCAGGGGGTTGGAGCCGTGAACTCCGTGGGGCCGGCGGTGAGGTCCGCCGGGGTGAGTGTCCTGTCGCGGATCAGCGGCTCCAGGTAGCGGAGCAGGACGTCCTTCAACTCTCGGACGTACGCCTCGCGCTCGGCTCCCTCGTTCGAGAGGACCAGCTCCAGGCCGGCCTTGTAGATGCCCAGGCACACGTGCGCGATGCGCGTGACCTCGGTGGCGGGCGCGTCGGCCATGAGGGAGGAGAGCAGCCCCTCTATCCGTGAGATCAGGGTCGCGTGCAGGGCGTCGTGCTCCTCGGCGATCCGGCCCGGGATGTCGGGGCCGTGCATCAGTGCGAAGAACACGGGGTGGTCGCAGTTGAAGGCGATGAACCGGTCGACCGCGGCGCCCACGGCCTCCTCCAGTGGGGTCGTGGGGTCGACCGGGGCCAGTGCCTCGCCGTAGGTGTCGCGCATCTCGTGCATGAGCCGGTCGCCCAGCTCGATCGCGATGGCCTCTTTGTTCGGGAAGAACTGGTACAGCGTGCCCGGCGAGACGCCCGCCTCGCGGGCGATGGCGTTGGTACTGGCGGCGGTGTAGCCGGTGGTGCAGAAGACGGAGGCGGCGGCCTCCAGCAGCTGGGCGATCCTGCGCTCGCCGCGGGCCTGCCGACGGCGGGGGCGTTCGTCGACGGTTTGCGCGTCGGCGGTCTGTCTGTCGACGGTCTGCGCGTCGGCGGTGCGCTGCGTCTCGGGCTTGTCGGGCACGAGTTATCCCCAGCTCTCCGAACGTGATTGACAAACACGAGCGGTCGCTCGCATTCTGGTGAAACGCGAGCGATCTCTCGTGTTTGCCATTCTATGGCAATGGTCGACCCCTGCTGCCTGCGCACACGACCGGATGGCTGGACGGACGCCGCCGCGCGGACAGGGGGTCACGGTGAAGGGGACACCGCACGATGACCGAAGTCAACAGCGCGGATGACGGCCACGGGAGCGGCGCGGGGCGCGGGAGGGGCGCGAGCGCCGACGCGAGCGCGGGCGACGAACCGCGAGTGGGCGGAGGCCCGCCGGAGAGCGGAAGTCCGCCGGCGAAGAGCGGTCCGCGGGCGGGTGACGGCCGCCGGGTGGGCGGTGGCCCGCGAACCGGTCGCGGTGCCCGGGTCGGCGGCTGGACCCGGTTCGTGACCGCGCGCCCCCGGCTCTCCCTGTTCGTCGCGCTGCTGCTCACCGCGCTCGCCGTGGTCGCCGGCAGCGGGGTCGCCGACCGGCTGGGCAGCGGCGGCTGGCAGGACCCGACCGCCGAGTCGACGTACGCGACCAAGGCGCTGGAGCGGGAGTTCCCCGCCTCGCAGCCCAATCTGCTGCTCCTGGTCGGCTCGGGGCGCGCCACGGTCGACGCTCCCTCGGTCGCGGCCGAGGCGAAGCGGCTCGCGGCGCGGCTCGCCGCCGAGCGGGGCGTCACGGGGGTCGGTTCGTACTGGGCGTCGGGCGCACCGGCGCTGAAGGCGAAGGACGGCCACGAGGCGCTGATCGCCGCGCGGATAACGGGCGACGAGAAGACGGCGAGCGAGACCCTGGACCGCCTGGCGCCCTTCTATCGAGGGACGCACGGGCCGGTCGAGGTCAGGGTCGGCGGCCCGGTCGCGGTCCAGCACGAGATGCAGACGACCATCCGCGAGGACCTGACCCGGGCCGAGATGATCGCCCTGCCGGTGACCCTCGTGCTGCTGGTGATGGTCTTCGGAAGCGCGATCGCGGCCCTGCTGCCGCTCGGCGTGGGCATCGTCGCGATCCTGGGCACGAACGCGGTACTGCGCGGCCTCACCGAGTTCACCGACGTCTCGGTCTTCGCGATGAACCTCACCACGGCCCTGGGACTCGGCCTCGCCATCGACTACGCCCTGTTCATCGTTCGCAGATTCCGCGAGGAACTGGCCAAGGGCACCGCGCCCTCCCCGAGCTCTCCACCGGGTTCGAGCAGGGAAGACGCCATCACGGCCATCGCCACGACCCTGCGCACCGCGGGCCGCACGGTCCTCTTCTCCTCCCTCACGGTCGCCGTCTCCCTGGCCGCGATGCTGCTCTTCCCGCAGTACTTCCTGCGCTCCTTCGCCTACGCGGGCATCGCCGTGGTGCTGTTGGCCGCAGCCGCCGCTCTGGTTCTGCTCCCGGCGGCGCTGGTGCTGCTCGGCCACCGGGTGAACTCGCTGGATCTGCGCCGCCTGTTCCGGCGCGGCAGGCCGACGGCGAGCGCGGACGGGGCCGCCTGGGGACGCATGGCCTCCCTCGTCATGCGCAGGGCGCCGGTCTTCGCCGTCGCCACCACCGTCGGGCTGATCGTGCTCGGACTGCCCTTCCTGGGCGTGAAGTTCGGCACCGCGGACGACCGCCAGCTGCCCTCGGGTGCCGAGTCCCACGTCGTCCAGCAGCACATACGGGACGGCTTCCCGGGCAGCCCCGGTGGTGCCCTGGAGGTGCTCGCGGAGGGGCGGGCGAGCGAGGCCCAGTACACGGCCTACAAGGACCGGATCGCCGCACTGCCCGAGGTGCTGCGGGTGGACGGGCCCCTGGCGCAGGGTGACTCGGCCTACTTCACGGTGCTGCCGAACGGCGAGGCCGTCGGCGACGGAGCCCAGCGGCTGGTGCGCGAACTGCGCGCGACACAGGCCCCGTTCGACACGGCGGTGACCGGCACGGCGGCGGTCCTGGTCGACTCCAAGCACGCGATAGCCGACCGGCTCCCCTGGGCCGCGGCCTTCATCGCGATCGTCACCCTGCTCCTGGTCTTCCTTCTCACCGGCAGCGTGCTGATCCCGATCCAGGCGGTGCTGCTCAACGCGCTCAGCCTGACGGCGATGTTCGGTGCGGTGGTCTGGGTCTTCCAGGACGGCCATCTGTCGGGCCTGCTCGGCTTCACCAGCCCGGGATCGATAGAGACGACGCTCCCCGTCCTCATGTTCTGCGTCGCCTTCGGCCTCTCCATGGACTACGGAGTCTTCCTGCTCTCCCGGATAAAGGAGGAGTACGACCACACGGGCGACCACCGGGAGGCGGTCCGCTTCGGTCTCCAGCGCACCGGCGGACTGATCACCGCGGCCGCGGTCATCCTCGCCGTGGTGATGGTCGCGATCGGCACCTCACGCGTGACCAACACCAAGATGCTCGGCCTGGGCATCGCGCTCGCCGTGCTGATGGACGCGATGGTCGTCCGCAGTCTGCTGGTCCCGGCGGTCATGCGCCTCACGGGCCGCGCGACCTGGTGGGCACCGGGGCCGCTGCGGCGCTTCCACGACCGGTTCGGACTGAGCGAGGGCGAGGCGGAGCCGGACAGCACCTGGCAGGCGGACGACCAGGCGGACGAGCGGGCGGACGACCGGGAGCGGGACAAGGTCGAGGCGCGCGGATAGCGTTCGCTCCGGAAGGGTGATCTTCGGGCGGAGGGGCGAGACGGATGCGGGCAGTGGTGTTCGAGCGGTACGAGGAGCCGGCCGAGGTGCGCGAGGCGGCGGAGCCGGTGCCCGCGGAGCACGGGGTGGTGGTGCGGGTCGAGGCCACCGGACTGTGCCGCAGCGACTGGCACGGCTGGATGGGGCACGACCCGGACATCACGCTGCCGCATGTGCCGGGCCACGAACTCGCGGGGACCGTCGAGGCGGTCGGTGCGCGGGTGACCGGCTGGCGCCCCGGCGACCGGGTCACCGTCCCGTTCGTCTGCGCCTGCGGAACGTGTCCCTCCTGTGCGGCGGGTGACCAGCAGGTGTGCGAGCGGCAGACCCAGCCTGGGTTCACCCACTGGGGTTCCTTCGCCCAGTACGTGGCACTCGACCACGCCGAGGTGAACCTGGTGGCGGTGCCGGACGAGCTGTCCTTCGCGACGGCGGCGTCGCTGGGCTGCCGGTTCGCCACGGCGTTCCGCGCGGTGGTCGCGCAGGGCCGGGTGGCGGCCGGGGAGTGGGTCGCGGTGCACGGCTGCGGAGGCGTGGGACTGTCGGCGGTGATGATCGCGGCGGCGGCCGGGGCGCGGGTCGTGGCCGTGGACCTCTCACCCCAGGCCCTGGACCTGGCGCGGAAGTTCGGCGCGGTGGAGGCCGTGGACGCCTCGCGGGTCGGGGACACGGCGGCGGCGATCCGGGAGCTGACCGGCGGCGGCGCCCATCTCTCCCTCGACGCGCTCGGCTCCCCGGTCACCTGCGCGGCCTCGGTGAACGGTCTGCGCCGCCGGGGGCGCCACGTCCAGGTCGGTCTGCTGCCCGAGGACCCCGCGGTTCCGATGGCCCGGGTGATCGGCCTCGAACTCGAACTCCTGGGCAGCCATGGCATGCAGGCACACGCCTACCCCCGCATGCTCGAACTGGTCCGCGCCGGGGTGCTCCGCCCCGACCTCCTGGTCACCTCCACCATCCCGCTGGACGCGGTCCCTGCGGCCCTGGCGGCGATGGGGGCGGCGCCGGGGGCGGGGGTGACGGTCATCGAACCGTGGAGCTGAGCCCGGCAGGGGCCGTGCCCCGCACCCGAGCGAGGGGCGGGGCGCAGCGAGGGGGTGCGGCGAGTAGGTGCGGCGAGCGGGGACGGACCGCGTGGTCAGTCTCTTCGGCCGCGGTTTCCGGGGCGGGAGGCGACCCAGGCGCGGACGGTGTCCGCGTACCAGTAGGGCTTCCCGCTCTCCACGTGGTCGGGCGGCGGCAGCAGTCCGTGCTTGCGGTACGACCGCACGGTGTCCGGCTGCACCTTGATGTGCGCCGCGATCTCCTTGTACGACCAGAGCCTACGGTCGGTCATGAGTGGCACCTCCCTGCGCGCACCGCGGCGGCGGCCGGGGGGTGGCCGTCGGGGGAGCCGGGCGCTGCGCTGGCGATCACAAAGCCTGCGCTCGTTGAACGACGCAGAGTGACCGCAGGGCAGGGCCTGTTGGACGGGTGTGACGCAAGATTCGCGTACTCGCGACATGTGTGACCGGGCGGTGGTTTTTGTGACACGCGTGACGCATTCGAGGGGACCGTCGAGACGTATGCGCGTCGGGGGACCGGTGGCGGGCCGGGTGCGTCGTGCGTACGCGAGCGGTGGGCCGGACCCGCGCTGGATCCGGCCCACCAGCTCCCCGCACCCCCTCGGAAGCCGCCCGGGTCCCCCCGTCGGATCAGCCGCCGGAAGTTCAGCCTGCAATCAACGGAGCCCACCGGTCTTGGAGAAAATCGCACCCCGGTCACTTTGATCGCTCCGGTCGGGGGAGAGCACCAGACTGGTCGCCTCCCCGGCCATCCGATCGGCTCCCGGCGGACCGGGCCGTGGAACCGGCTGAGCTCCGCGGGCCGCCGTGAACTCCCGCGGTGTGCACCCCGTCATCGCCCGGAACTCGCCGCTGAGGTGGGCCTGGTCGTAGAACCCGCAGGCCGCCGCCGTCTCGGCCTGTGAGCGGCCCGCGGCGAGCAGCCGCCGGGCCCGTTCCAGGCGCAGCACCCGGGCCGCCGCCTTGGGGCCGAGCCCGATCTGCTCCCGGAAACGGTTCTCCAACTGCCGTACGCTCCAGCCGACGTCCTCGGCGAGCCGGGCCACCGGCATCGCACCCCAGGTCCGTTGCAACTGCGCCCACGCCCGCACCACCCGTGCCGAACCGGGCGTCCCCGCCGAGCGCCAGCGCACGAGGACGTCGTCCAGCAGTTCGAAGCGTTCCGGCCAACCCGGCAACGCGGCCAGCGCGGCGGAGAGTTCACCGACGCTCTGCAGACGCCGCCCGCCCGGGCCCGCGTCCCGCGAGCCCAGTGCATGCGGGAGCTCGTCGGGATCCAGGGTCCGGTCGGCGAGCTCGTACTGCGGTGTGCCGAAGAGTGTGAACGCGGCCCAGGGGGCGAGCAGCACTTCGACGCCCGCCAGCCGTCCGTCGTGTTCGCCGACGGCCGCGGTGGTGGTCGGTCCCGAGAACACCGACCTGAGGGTGACGGGGGGACGGCCCACGCGGGAGATGCGCAGGGGCTGTTCGAAGCCCAACAACAGGGTCGCCGCGCCGATCGGTGCCTCCAGCCTGCGCCGTGGCCGGTCGAGCGCGAGCCGGATCCCGCGGTAGCTGATCACCCCGGGCCGCAGTCGTGGATGCGGCCGTGCGAGGGCCGTCTCCCAGGCACCGCCCGGCCCGTGCCCCGACCGCGAGACGATTCGCGTCACCATCGGCCCTCCCGCCGCCGCCCGCACCTGGGGAACACCCATGGTGCAACGCGGCACGGTGACGCCGGAAGGCCCGCCGAGCCCCGAGCTCTCGACGGGCCCCACGGCCCCCCCCGCGGAGGGTCAGGCTCCGCGGGAGACTGGGAAGGGGTCACGGTGAAGCGGTCACGGTGAAGCCGTCACGCTCCGCAGGACCTCAGGAACGCCCGGGTGCGCTGGGCGATCGGCAGCGGCTTGTCCGGCGGACACGGGTACATGTCCTGTTCGACGATGGCGAAGAGCTCGACGTCCAGCTTCTGGGCGGCGGCGAGGACGGGCTCGAGCGCCGGTACGCCGGACGGCGGTTCGCACATCACGCCCTTGGCCACGGCGGGCCCGAACGGCACCTCGTTCGCCCGCACCTCGGCCAGGACCAGCGGATCCACCTGCTTGAGGTGGAGGTAGCCGATGCGCTCCCCGTAGGTCTCGATGAGCTTGACGTTGTCGCCGCCGCAGTACGCGTAGTGGCCGGTGTCCAGGCACAGTGACACCAGCGAGGAGTCGGTCGCGTCGAGGAAACGCGTGACGTTCTCCTCGCTGTCGATGTGCGTGTCCGCGTGCGGGTGGACGACGATCTTCAGCCCGTAGCGCTCCCGCACCTCATGGGCGAGCCGCTCGGTCTGAGCGGTCAGATTGCGCCACTGCGTCGGCGTCAGCGTGCTGTCCTCCAGCACCTCGCCCGTCTTGTCGTCCCGCCAGAACGCCGGGATGACGACGAGGTGCTCGGCGCCCATCGCCTGGGTGAGTGCGGCGATGTCCGAGACGTGCGCCCAGGTGGCGTCCCACACCCCGGGACCCCGGTGCAGCCCGGTGAAGACGGTGCCGGCCGACACGGTGAGCCCGCGCCGCGCGGTCTCCTCCTTGAGCAGGGCCGGATCCGTGGGCAGATAACCGTAGGGGCCCAGCTCGATCCACTCGTACCCGGACTGGGAGACCTCGTCGAGGAAGCGCTGCCAGGGGACCTGCTGAGGGTCGTCGGGGAACCAGACGCCCCAGGAGTCCGGAGCCGAACCGATCCGGATGCGGGACAGTGAGGACTGAGGTGATGCCTGCGGTGACAACGACGTCATGGGCGTCAGCTTCGGGCGGCACGAGGGAGGTGTCAAGGCCTGGTCCGAATGTCCGGACAAACTGTTGACAGGGCTCCCCGCGCGGCGCTAGACCTTGGGGGAGCCGAAGCGAAGGGAACTCGATGGCGTACGACCTGATCACCATGGGGCGGATCGGTGTGGACCTCTACCCGTTGCAGACGGGTGTCCCGCTGGCGCAGGTGACGTCCTTCGGGAAGTTCCTGGGCGGCTCGGCGACGAACGTCGCGGTGGCCGCGTCCCGGCTCGGACGGCGTACGGCGGTGATCACGCGCACCGGTGACGACCCCTTCGGCGCGTACCTCCACGAGGCGCTGCGCGACTTCGGCGTGGACGACCGCTGGGTCACCCCGGTCGCCGGGCTGCCCACCCCGGTGACGTTCTGCGAGATCTTCCCGCCCGACGACTTCCCGCTGTACTTCTACCGGCAGCCCAAGGCCCCGGACCTGGAGATCGACGCGCACGACCTCGACCTGGACGCCGTCCGCGAGGCGCGCATCTTCTGGGTGACCGGGACCGGCCTGAGCGAGGAGCCCAGCCGGACGGCGACGCTCGCCGCGCTCGCCCACCGCGCCAAGTCCGCCACGACGGTCTTCGACCTCGACTGGCGGCCCATGTTCTGGAAGGACACAGCAGGGAAGAGCTCCGAGGACTCCGCCCGGGCCTTCTACGCCGAGGCCCTGCGCCACACCACCGTCGCCGTCGGCAACCTCGACGAGGTCGAGATCGCCACCGGCGTCCGCGAACCGCACGCGGCGGCCGAGGCACTCCTCAAGGCGGGCGTCGAACTCGCCGTCGTCAAACAGGGCCCCAAGGGCGTCCTCGCCGTCCACCGCGACGGCACGTCGGCCGAGGTCCCGCCCCTCCCGGTGACGGTCCTCAACGGACTCGGCGCCGGTGACGCGTTCGGCGGCTCCCTCTGTCACGGCCTGCTCGCCGGCTGGGACCTGGAGCGGATCATGCGGCACGCCAACGCGGCCGGCGCCATCGTCGCCTCCCGGCTGGAGTGCTCCTCCGCGATGCCGACCCCCGAAGAGGTCGAGGACGCGCTCACGGCGGGAGCGGTCCGATGAGGGCGGGACGCGTGGGACACGAGGGCGGCGACGCCATCGTTCCCTCCACCCCGGCCCCGCCCCGGGCCGTCGACGCGGCGGAGCTCGTCCGGCTCCGCGCCCACCGCCCCGAAGCCATCGCCGAGGCCGCCGCGCGCCGCCCCCGCCGCCCCCTCGTGGGCGACAACGGGCGACTGATGATCATCGCCGCGGACCACCCGGCCCGCGGGGCGCTCGCCGTCGGCGACCGCAAGTTCGCCATGGCGAACCGCGCCGACCTGCTGGAACGGCTCTGCCTCGCGCTCTCCCGCCCCGGCGTCGACGGCGTCCTCGCGACCGCCGACATCCTCGACGACCTGCTGCTCCTGGGCGCCCTCGACCACAAGGTGGTCCTCGGCTCGATGAACCGCGGCGGCCTCCAGGGCGCCTCGTACGAGCTGGACGACCGTTTCACCGGCCACCGTCCGCAGGACATCGAACGGCTCGGCTTCGACGCGGGCAAGCTGCTGCTGCGCATCGACTACGACGATCCGGGCTCGCTCAACACCCTGGAGTCCACCGCCCGCGCGATCGACGAGATGGCCGAGCGTCACCTCCCGGTCTTCGTCGAGCCGTTCCTCAGCCGCCGCACGCCGGAGGGCAGGCTGGTCAACGACCTGAGCGCCGAGGCCGTCATCAAGTCCATCGCCATCGCCAGTGGCCTGGGCGGCAGTTCGGCGTACACCTGGCTGAAGGTCCCCGTCACCGACAACCCGGACGACATGGCCCGGGTCATGGAGACCTCCACCCTGCCCGCCGTACTGCTCGGCGGCGATGTCGGCGAGGACCAGGAGGGCGCGTACGAGAAGTGGCGCGGCGCGCTCCAACTGCCCACCGTGCAGGGCCTGGTCGTCGGCCGCTCGCTGCTCTATCCGGCCGGCGGGGACGTGGCCGCCGCGGTGGACACCGCCGTAGGACTGCTGTGAGGACCCGATGACGGACCCCAGGACGCACTCGACGACGGACGTGACCCGGAGCAGCGGCCTGTACGTGCCCAAGGGGGCCACCGCCGGCGGGCTGTACGCCGTCGACATCGACCCCAAGTACGCCGGCTGGACCCATAGCAGCCTGCGCGTGGTCGAACTCGGACCCGGCGGCACACACACCTTCACCACCGGCGACAGCGAGTGGATCGTGCTTCCGCTGGGCGGCGCCTGTACGGTGCGCATAGAGGACGAAGAGTTCCAAATCCTGGGCAGGGAAAGCGTGTTCGCGGGGGTCTCCGACTTCGCGTACGTGCCCCGTGACGCCCGGGCCCAGATCGCCTCCGGTGCGGGAGGCCGCTTCGCCCTGGCAGGAGCGAAGTGCGAGCGCCGACTCCCCGCCCGCTACGGCCCCGCGCCGGAGGTCCCCGTCGAAGACCGAGGCAGTGGCAACTGCGCACGTCAGGTGCGCAATTTCGCCTCCGCCGACGCCTTCGAGTGCGACAAGCTCATCGCCGTCGAGGTCATCACCCCCGGCGGCAACTGGTCCTCGTATCCGCCGCACAAGCACGACGAGCACCGGCCCGGTGTCGAGTCGGAGCTGGAGGAGATCTACTACTTCGAGGTCGACGGCCCGGACGGATTCGGCTATCAGCGCGTATTCCCTTCGCGCGAGGGTGGATCCGACGTCCTCGCCGAGGTCCGCACCGGCGATGCCGTCCTCGTCCCCGACGGATGGCACGGCCCGTCCATCGCCCAGCCCGGCCACACCATGTACTACCTGAACGTGATGGCCGGACCGGGCGAGGACAGGGAGTGGCGGATCTGCTTCCACCCGGAACACGTAGACAACACAGCAAGCACAGAGGGATACCGATGACCTCAACGACGAGGCTGACGGTCGCGCAGGCGCTGGTGCGCTTCCTGGCCGCCCAGTACACGGAGCGGGACGGCGAGCGGCGGCGGCTGATCGGCGCGACCTGGGGCATTTTCGGTCACGGCAACGTCGCCGGACTCGGCCAGGCGCTGATCGAGTACGCCGACGAGATGCCCTACCACCAGGGCCGTAACGAGCAGTCGATGGTGCACGCGGCGGTCGGCTTCGCCCGCCAGTCCAACCGGCTGTCGGCGCACGCCGTGACCACCTCCATCGGACCCGGCGCCACCAACCTCGTCACCGGCGCCGCGCTCGCGACGATCAACCACCTCCCGGTGCTCCTGCTGCCCGGCGACATCTTCGCGACCCGCCCCGCCGACCCGGTCCTCCAGCAGCTCGAAGTCCCCTACGCGGGAGATGTGTCGGTCAACGACTGTCTGCGCCCGGTGTCGAAGTACTTCGACCGCGTCACCCGGCCCGAGGCGCTGATCCCGGCCGCCCTGCAGGCCATGCGCGTGCTCACCGACCCGGTCGAGACCGGTGCCGTCACGCTCGCGCTGCCGCAGGACGTGCAGGCGGAGGCGTACGACTGGCCGGAGGAGTTCTTCCAGGAGCGGACCTGGACCGTGCGCCGTCCGGCGGCCGACGCCTCCGAGCTGGCCGCCGCCGTCACGGCGATCCGTGAGGCCCGGCGCCCGCTGATCGTCGCGGGCGGCGGGGTCCACCACAGCCGTGCCGAGGACGTGCTCGCCGAACTCGCCGCCGCCACCCGCATCCCCGTCGCCTCCACTCAGGCGGGCAAGGGATCACTGAAGTGGGACCACCCGCAGGACGTCGGCGGCGTCGGCCACACCGGTACGGCGACCGCGGACGAGCTCGCCCGTACCGCCGACCTGGTGATCGGCGTCGGCACCCGCTACACCGACTTCACCACCGCCTCCGGCACCCTCTTCACCGCCTCGAACGTCCGCTTCCTGAACCTCAACATCGCGCCGTACGACGGTCACAAGCTGTCGGGGATCCCGCTGATCGCGGACGCGCGGGCCGGCCTTGAAGCGCTCACCGAGGCGCTGCTGCTGCACGAGCACCGCGTCGAGCCCGCGTACGCCACCGAGTACACGGACGACAAGGAGCGCTGGGAGTACCGCGTCGACGCGGCGTACGAGGCCGAGGACATCGACATCCGGCCCACCCAGCCGCAGGTCCTCGGCGTCCTCGACGAGGTCGTCACCGAGGACGACATCCTGATCAACGCGGCCGGATCGCTCCCCGGTGACCTGCACAAACTGTGGCGGGCCCGGTCGCGCGACCAGTACCACGTCGAGTACGGCTACTCGTGCATGGGCTACGAGATCCCGGCCGCGATCGGTGTCCGGATGGCGGCCCCCGATCGGCCCGTGTGGGCGCTGGTCGGCGACGGCACCTACCTGATGATGCCGACCGAGATCGTCACCGCCGTGCAGGAGGGCGTCGCGATCAAGGTCCTCATACTCCAGAACCACGGATACGCCTCCATCGGCGGCCTCTCCGAGTCCGTGGGCGGCGAGCGGTACGGCACCGCGTACCGCTACCGCTCCGAGGACGGCGCGTACACGGGGGCGCCGCTGCCCGTCGACCTCGCCGCCAACGCGGCCAGCCTCGGCATGCGGGTGCTGCGTGCGAAGACCGTCCGTGACCTGCGGGCGGCCCTTGCCGAGGCGCGCGCCGCGGACACTCCCACATGTGTCTACGTGGAGACCGAAACGGCAGACACAGTGTCGGGCGCGCCCCCGGCCCAAGCCTGGTGGGATGTACCTGTGGCCGAGACCGCGACCCGATCGTCGGCGGTCAAGGCACGTGAGGAGTACGACCGGCACGTCGCCGCCCGACGCCGCCATCTGTGAAGGAGTTTTTGGCCATGACGAAGACCGTCAACCACTGGATCGGTGGCAAGACTGTCGAGGGTGCGTCGGGTACGTACGGGCCGGTCACCGACCCGGCGACCGGCGCCGTGACCACCCAGGTCGCCTTCGCGACCGTCGACGAGGTGGACGCCGCGGTCGCCGCGGCCAAGGACGCGTACGCGACCTGGGGCCAGTCCTCGCTGGCCAAGCGGTCCACGATCCTCTTCAAGTTCCGGGCGCTGCTCGACGCGAACCGGGACGCGATCGCCGAGCTGATCACCGCCGAGCACGGCAAGGTGCACTCGGACGCGCTCGGCGAGGTGGCGCGCGGTCTGGAGATCGTCGACCTGGCGTGCGGGATCACCGTGCAGCTGAAGGGCGAGCTGTCGACCGAGGTGGCATCCAAGGTCGACGTGGCGTCGATCCGGCAGCCGCTGGGCGTCGTCGCGGGCATCACGCCGTTCAACTTCCCGGCCATGGTGCCGATGTGGATGTTCCCCATCGCCATCGCGTGTGGCAACACCTTCGTGCTGAAGCCGTCCGAGAAGGACCCGTCGGCCGCCATGAAGGTCGCCGAGCTGCTCGCCGAGGCCGGTCTGCCGGACGGTGTCTTCAACGTCGTCCACGGTGACAAGGTGGCCGTCGACCGCCTCCTGGAGCATCCGGACGTCAAGGCGGTGTCCTTCGTCGGCTCGACCCCGATCGCCCGCTACATCCACACCACGGCCTCCGCGAACGGCAAGCGCGTGCAGGCCCTGGGCGGCGCCAAGAACCACATGCTGGTCCTCCCGGACGCGGACCTGGACGCGGCCGCGGACGCCGCCGTGTCGGCCGCCTACGGCTCCGCCGGCGAGCGCTGCATGGCCATCTCCGCCGTCGTCGCGGTCGGCTCGGTCGGCGACGTGCTGGTGGAGAAGATCCGCGAGCGCGCCGAGAAGATCAAGATCGGCCCCGGCAACGACCCGACCTCCGAGATGGGTCCGCTGATCACGGCCGTGCACCGCGACAAGGTGGCGTCCTACGTCACGGGCGCGGCGGCGCAGGGCTCCGAGGTCGTCCTCGACGGCACCGGGTACACGGTCGAGGGGTACGAGGACGGCCACTGGATCGGCCTCTCGCTGCTCGACAGGGTGCCGGTGACCTCGGACGCGTACAAGGACGAGATCTTCGGCCCGGTGCTGTGCGTGCTGCGCGTGGACACCTACGAGGAGGGTGTCGCCCTCATCAACGCCTCGCCCTTCGGCAACGGCACCGCGATCTTCACCCGGGACGGCGGCGCCGCCCGCCGCTTCCAGCTGGAGATCGAGGCGGGCATGGTCGGCGTGAACGTGCCGATCCCGGTGCCCGTCGGCTACCACTCCTTCGGCGGCTGGAAGGACTCCCTCTTCGGGGACCACCACATCTACGGCAACGACGGCACGCACTTCTACACCCGCGGCAAGGTCGTCACCACCCGCTGGCCCGACCCGGCCGACGCCCCGACGGGCGTGGACCTGGGCTTCCCGCGCAACCACTGAGCGACCTGCTGGTGCCCCGCCCTCCGTCCCGGGGGGCGGGGCACCGCCATGCTCGGCTCCACTGTTCGCCAGGCGTCCCGAAGGGCGGACCAATCCTGGCGAATTTCGAGGTCTCGACTGCGGTTCTCGTCATGAGGTGATGAAACGGATAGCAGAGGCAGTTTGGTGCTGTTGCCTTCGAAAGCAAGGTCACACTCCGAAAGGTCTTGATGATTGCAACATGTAGGCGTCGTGGCCTGGGAAAGTGATGTGATCTGCGTCGCTTGACCGGTGCGGATTCCGTAGGTAAACGGCCATTGACGCAACGGTTTCCGTCAAGGTTCCATCAACGTCGGGAGCGGACGACGAGATGAACGACGCGAGCCGCCGGAGGCGATAGCGCTCCCGCCCGAATCACCTGACGCAAGAGTCGTCTTCTGACGCACAAGTCGATCGGAACCGCTTCATGACCGACACGCTCCGCCCTGTCGAGCAGGCCCTGCCGGACGCCGCCCCCACGGCCTCCGGGAGCCCCCAAAAGCTCAAGCGTTCCATCGGTATCGTCGGCGGCACCCTGCTGACGCTCTCGTGCGTGACGCCCGCCTCCACGCTCTTCGTGGTCGTGCCCGACCTGTTCTCGTCCCTCGGCACGGCGACCGCGCTCACCATCGCGATCGGCTCGCTCCTCTGTATAGCCGTGGCGTTCTGCTACTCGGAGCTGGGCACCCTCATCCCCAGCGCGGGCGGCGAGTACGCCATGGTGTCGACGATGGCCGGACGACTCGCGGGCTGGCTGGTCTTCGTGCTCTCCCTCCTCGTCGTCATGATCGTGCCGCCGGTGATCGCGATGGGCACCGCGGACTACCTGGCGCCGATCGTGCATCTCAACCCGTCGATGGCGGGCGCGGGCGTGATGCTCCTGGCCACCCTCGCGGGCCTGCTCGACCTGCGGGCCAACGCCTGGATCACCGGCGTCTTCCTCGTCCTGGAGGTCATCGCGGCGGCCGTCGTGGCGGTGCTGGGCTTCACGCACAGCCGGCGTGGCGTCGGCAGCCTCACCTCGATGCAGGTGGCGGGCTCCGGCGGCCACACGGACACCGTGACGGCCATGCTGGTGGTCTCGGGACTCGCGATCGCCCTCTTCATCACCCAGGGCTTCTCGACCGCGGTCTACCTCTCCGAGGAACTGGAGGACCCGCGCCGCAACGTCGCCCGTACGGTCCTGGCCACCCTCGCCATCTCGACCGTGATCATCCTCGTCCCGGTCGTCGCGATCACCATGGGCGCCTCGGACCTGTCCGCCCTCACCGGCGGCGACATCAGCAGCATGGTCACCGCCTGGTCCAACTCCGCCGTCGGCACCTTCGTCAGCCTCTGCGTCGCCCTCGCGATCATCAACGCGGGCATCGTGATGGTCATCCAGAACTCCCGGGTGCTGTTCGCCTCCGCCCGTGACAAGGCCTGGCCCGAGCCGATCAACCAGGGCCTTTCCCGCCTCGGCCGCTTCGGCTCCCCCTGGGTCGCCACCCTCGTGGTGGGCGTCCCCGGCGCCCTCCTCTGCTTCGTCAACCTGGACACCCTGTACGGCGTCACGGGTGTCTCGGTGACGGCCATGTACCTGCTCGTCGCGGTCGCCGCCCTGCTCGCCCGGCGCGGCCAGCACCGCCACACCCCGGCCTGGCGCATGCCGCTGTGGCCCGCGATGCCGGTGCTCCTGATCGCGGTCCTCGCCTACATCCTGAGCCAGCAGGAGATGACCTACCTGCTCTGGACCGGCGGCATCACCGCCGTCGCCACCCTCTACTGGGCCTTCTACCTCCGCCCGCGCCGCGAGACCCGCTGGCTGGTGTCGATCCCGGAGGACGCCCAGGTCTGAGCCCTCCGGGGTTCACACGCAGTCCCACGTCACCACCGCGCTCGTGAAGATGCCCGAAAGGGCACGTACCACGGGCGCGGTATGCGGGGAGGGCCTCGTACGCCCGGAGGAGGGGCGCGGGTTCAGACCGACGGCTGCCTTCGTTGTCGGTGGCGGCCCGTACCGTTGACACATGGATCTTCGACTGCCCCGACTGCGCGGGCCCGCACAGCGAGGACGCCGACGGTGGTTCGCCGCCGCGGCCGCCGTCGTCGTGCTCGCCGGCGCCGGTACGTGGACCGCTGTCGCCTCGGACGACGGGCCGGCCGTCCACCGCACCGACCGTGTGATGACCACGGGCGCCGGGGTGAACATCGACACGTCGTTCTTCACCGCGGGCTCCGGCCGCCGCCCCGCCGTGCTCCTCGGGCACGGCTTCGGCGGCAGCAAGGACGACATGCGGCGGGAGGCGGAGCAACTCGCCCGCGACGGGTACGCGGTGCTGACCTGGTCGGCGCGCGGCTTCGGCCGTTCCACCGGCAAGATCGGGCTGAACGATCCCAAGGGCGAGGTCGCCGACGTCTCCAAGCTCATCGACTGGCTGGCCAAGCGGCCCGAGGTCCGGCTCGACAAGAGCGGCGACCCGCGCGTGGGAGTGGCCGGAGGCTCGTACGGGGGCGCGATCTCCCTGCTGGCCGCCGGGTACGACAAGAGGGTCGACGCGATCGCCCCCTCGATCACGTACTGGAACTTGGCGGATGCGCTCTTCCCGAACGACGTGTTCAAGAAGCTCTGGGCCGGCATATTCATCAACTCCGGTGGCGGCTGCGGCCATTTCGGGGCGCAGCTGTGCGCGATGTACAACCGGGTGGCGGAGTCGGGGAAGCCGGACGCCCAGGCGCGCGCTCTGCTGGAGCAACGCTCGCCGTCCGCCGTCGGCGACCGCATCAAGGTGCCCACCCTCATCCTGCAGGGCCAGACCGACTCCCTCTTCCCGCTGGGCCAGGCTGACGCGATGGCCAAGGCGATCAGGGCCAACGGCGCGCCCGTGGACGTCGACTGGATCGCCGGCGGGCACGACGGCGGCAACCCGGAGTCGAGCCGCGTCGAGGCCCGTGTCGGCTCCTGGTTCGACCGCTATCTGAAGGACGACAAGAACGCCGACACCGGTCCCGCCTTCCGCGTCACCCGCACCGGCGGCATCGACTCCACCGACGGCGCCGCGCAGTTGCGGGGCGCGAGCGGAGACGTCTACCCCGGCCTGGAGAGCGGCGAGCACACCATCGCGCTGAGCGACGGCCGACGCGAGCAGACCTTCCAGAATCCCGCGGGCGCGAGTCCGCCCGCGATCTCCGCCCTCCCTGGGATCGGCGGCACCGGCGGCCTGTCCCAGCTGTCCGCGCTCGGGCTCGGGGTGTCCCTCGACTTCCCGGGCCAGTACGCGCAGTTCGACTCCTCGGCACTCCGCGGCGACCTGCGGATCACCGGGTCGCCGACCGTGACCGTTCACGTCCGGTCGAGCACCGACGACGCGGTCCTCTTCGGGAAGGTGTACGACGTCGGGCCGGGCGGCACCCAGCAGGTACTGCCCTCGCAGCTGGTGGCGCCCGTGCGGGTGACCGGCGCCAAGGCGGGCAAGGACGTCAAGATCGTGCTGCCCGCGATCGACCACGACGTCCAGAAGGGCCATCGGCTGCGCCTGGTCCTCGCCTCGACGGACCTCGGCTACGCCTCACCGGCGGCCCCGGCGACGTACACGGTCTCCCTGAAGAGCGACCTGCACGTGCCCACCGCACCCGGCGTGAAGACCGCCGCCGCCGTGCTGCCCTCATGGGTGTGGTGGCTGCCCCTGGCCGGCGCGCTGGCCGCCGCCGCACTCCTGCTGACCGGCCGTCGTCGTACGGCTCCGGTCGCGCCCGACCCCGAGCTCGCCGAAGTCCCGCTCCAGATCACCGACCTGAGCAAGCGGTACGCGAAGTCGGCGGACCGGTACGCGGTACGGGACCTGTCGTTCCGTGTGGAGAAGGGCCAGGTCCTGGGCCTGCTGGGGCCGAACGGCGCGGGCAAGACGACCACGCTGCGCATGCTGATGGGCCTCATCAAGCCCGACGGCGGCGAGATCCGCGTCTTCGGGCACGCGATCCGGCCGGGCGCCCCGGTGCTCTCCCGGGTCGGGGCGTTCGTCGAGGGCGCGGGCTTCCTGCCGCACCTCTCGGGCCGCGAGAACCTGGAGCTGTACTGGCAGGCGACGGGCCGTCCGGCCGAGGACGCCCACATGGAGGAGGCGCTGGAGATCGCGGGCCTGGGCGACGCGCTGGCCCGCGCGGTCCGCACCTACTCCCAGGGCATGCGCCAGCGCCTGGCCATCGCCCAGGCGATGCTGGGCCTCCCGGACCTCCTCATCCTCGACGAACCGACCAACGGTCTCGACCCGCCCCAGATCCGCGAGATGCGCGAGGTCATGATCCGCTACGCCGCCGCGGGCCGCACGGTCATCGTCTCCAGCCACCTGCTGGCCGAGGTCGAGCAGTCCTGCACCCACCTGGTGGTCATGGACCGCGGCCGGCTCATCCAGGCCGGCCCGGTGAGCGAGATCGTCGGCTCCGGCGACACCCTCCTCGTCGGTACGGGCGCGCCCGTGGAGGGGCCGGTCGTCGAGAAGGTCGGCGCGCTGCCCGGCGTTGCCTCGGCCGTCGCCGCCGAGGGCGGGCTGCTGGTCCGCCTCGACGAGGGCGGCAGCGCCGAGCGCCTGCTCGTGGAGCTCGTACGACTGGAAGTCCCCGTGCGGTCGGTGGGCCCCCACCGACGGCTGGAGGACGCGTTCCTCACCCTGATCGGAGGTGCCGCATGAGCACGCTCGTCGAACGGGCCGAGACGGCGGACGGGTACCGGGCACGGCACACGCTGCCGCTCCGCGTCGAGCTGCTGCGGCAGTTGAAGCGGCGCCGCACGCTCGTCATGGGCGCGATCCTCGCGGTGCTGCCCTTCGTGCTCGTCGTCGCCTTCGCGATCGGCGGTGACCCGGGCTCGCGCAACGGGCAGGTCACCCTGATGGACACGGCGACCGCGTCGGGCGCCAACTTCGCCGCGGTGAACCTCTTCGTCTCCGCGGGCTTCCTCCTGGTCATCCCCGTCGCGCTGTTCTGCGGGGACACGATCGCCTCCGAGGCGAGCTGGTCCTCGCTGCGCTATCTGCTCGCGGCCCCCGTGCCGCGGGCCCGGCTGCTGTGGTCCAAGCTCACCGTCGCGCTGGGCCTCAGCCTCGCCGCGATGGTGCTGCTGCCGATCGTCGCGATCGCGGTGGGCACGGCGGCATACGGCTGGGGGCCGCTGGAGATCCCCACCGGTGGCGCGCTCTCGGCGGGCACCGCGGCCCAGCGGCTCCTCGCGGTCATCGCGTACGTCTTCGTGTCCCAACTGGTGACGGCGGGGCTCGCGTTCTGGCTGTCCACCAAGACGGACGCACCCCTGGGCGCGGTCGGCGGCGCGGTCGGCCTGACGATCGTGGGGAACGTCCTGGACGCGGTCACCGCCCTCGGCCACTGGCGCGACTTCCTGCCCGCGCACTGGCAGTTCGCCTGGGCCGATGCCATCCAGCCCAACCCGGAGTGGGGCGGCATGATCCAGGGCACCGCGATTTCGATAACGTACGCCCTCGTCCTGTTCGCCCTGGCCTTCCGGGGTTTCCGGCGCAAGGACATCGTGTCGTAGATCTCCGGAGCGTCACCTACCGGTCTCGACGACCGCCCTTCGTGGCCGCTTCGAGATCCATCCGCAACGCTCCGTAGCGCACATCCGGGCCCCCTCGGGCGTCACAGTCACAGACGTCGGCCCAAGGACGTCGGCAGACAGCCGGCGGACAGGCGACTCACCGAGGGGGCACGGATGACACGGACGGGGAACGACGAGCACACAGGGCGACCGTGGCGGCGGCCGAGCACCGGGCGACGGCGGCGACCGGTCGCCATCCTGATCGGCCTGACGCTCGCGAGCGGCCTGCTCCTCACCGGCTGCGGTGCGGGCGAGAGCAACGGCTCCTCGACGGACGGTTCGAACAAGTCCGGCGGACGCGGGTTCCCGCAGCCCGCCCCGAACCGGACCTCCGGGACCTCCCAGGGCGAACAGAAGGACACGCCGACGGGCGACGCGAGCCGCGAGTTCGCGCCGTCCCCCGACTACCTCTCCACCTTCGCCCTCGACGTGGACACTGCCTCGTATGGCTACGCCCGCCGCGCCCTCGCCGACGGCCGGCTGCCCGACGCGTCGACCGTCCGCCCCGAGGAGTTCGTCAACAGCTTCCGGCAGGACTACCGGCGCCCCGACGGCAACGGCTTCTCGGTCACCGTCGACGGCGCCCGCACCCGGGAGAAGGGCTGGTCGCTGGTCCGCGTCGGCCTCGCCACCCGCGACGCCGCCCAGAGCGGCGAACGCCCGCCCGCCGCCCTCACCTTCGTCATCGACATCTCCGGCTCCATGGGCGAGCCCGGCCGACTCGACCTCGCCAAGGACGCCCTCGGCGTGATGACGGACCGGCTGCGCGACGACGACTCGATAGCCGTGGTCACCTTCAGCGACGAGGCCCGGACCGTGCTCCCGATGACCCGCCTCGGCCACCACCGCGGCCGCATCTACTCCGTGATCAGGGGACTGGAACCGACGGAGTCGACCAACCTCGGCGCGGGCGTGCGCACCGGGTACGCCACGGCCGTCGAGGGTCTGCGCGAGGGCGCCACCAACCGCGTCGTGCTGATCTCCGACGCCCTCGCCAACACCGGCGAGACCGACGCGGACGCCATCCTCGAGAACATCTCCACCGCCCGTCGCGAACACGGCATCACCCTCTTCGGTGTCGGTGTGGGCAGCGAGTACGGCGACGCCCTCATGGAGCGCCTCGCCGACAAGGGCGACGGCCACACGACGTACGTCTCGACCCTCGAGGACGCCCGCAAGGTCTTCTGCGAGCAACTCCCGCAGAACATCGACCTCACGGCCCGCGACGCCAAGGCACAGGTCGCCTTCGACCCGGAGACCGTCGAGCAGTTCCGGCTGATCGGATACGACGACCGTCAGGTCGCCGACGAGGACTTCCGCAACGACCGGGTGGACGGCGGCGAGATCGGCCCCGGCCACACGGTCACCGCCCTCTACGCGGTCCGCACCAGGCCCGGCGCCTCCGGCCACCTCGCCACCGCGAGCGTCCGCTGGCTCGACCCCGACACCCGCGCCCCGCACGAGGAGTCCGGCCAACTGGAGACCGGCTCCCTCGACAAGGACCTGTGGACCTCCTCCACCCGCCTCCAGGTCGACGCCGTGGCCGCGTACTTCGCCGACGACCTGCGCACGGGCGACGACAACAGGAGCCCGCTCCCCGGCGCCCTCCCGCTGGGCGAACTCGCCGACCGCGCACACCGGGTGGCGACCGCCGCGGAGGACAAGGCGGTGGACGACCTGGCGGACTCGGTGGAGCGGGCGAGTGGACTCATGGGATAGCGGTGGCGGTAAGGACTTGGCGACCGTATGCGGCGTACTGGCCGGGCCCGGAGTCCCTGCGCGTCCCGAGAACGCCACCAGCGCCGGCTCCCCGTCGACCGCAAGCTCAACCCGCTACACCAAGAGGACCAGCGAGTACGCGAAGAGCGGGCCGCCGAGGTGCTCGGCGGCCCGCTCTCGCGGTGCTGGGATCAGCTGTTGTTCGTGCCGTTGCCCGACAGGACCGGGATGTCGTCCAGGATGTGCGAGAGCGGTTCGTCGCCCTTGGCCTGGGTGGAGTTCTCGACGCACTGCTGGTTCTGCGGGGCCGACAGGACCGGGATGTCCTGGACGGCGATCGGGACGACGCCGACGAGCGAGCCCACGTTGGCCTTCGCGGGCAGGCCGACGCAGGGCTTGTTCAGCGAGCCCTGGATGAGCGCCATCTGCGGGCTCATGCTGCCGTAGGTCGCCGAGTTGCCGAACGACTGCGAGGCGCCGTATCCGCTGACGGACGTCGTGCCACCGTCGTCGCCGATCGCCAGGGCCTGGGGGGCGGCCGCGGCCGAGATACCGGCGACAGAAGCGGCGATAGCCGCGGTTGCCCACAGCTTCTTCATGTTCATTCCCTTCGGAAAGCGGACTCCTGTTGGGGAGCTGCATGATCATCAACTGGGCAGACCGCCCAAGGGTTGCGGGTAGTGCCCCATTTGGCCCAGCATGCGGGGCGTTCGCCCCGTCAGCCGACACGCCAGTGAGCTCCTCTGAACCGACACGCAGTGTCGATCTGGCCGGCGCGTGGCGGATCGCTCGGCCGGGGCCGCTCCTTGGGCGGGATCGGCTGACTCTCCTCGTGCGGCTTGCCCAGACAGGCGCCAGGTCCATCAGCGTCTCGATGTGGAAACCCAGGCCGGTCCGGGCGGCGCCGAGCAGTGTGCGGCCGATCAGCGCCATCGCCACCGCATCGGTCAGGACGTGCCTGCCCCGTGGCCTGTGCAGCGCCGCGACCAGGAACCCCGTGGTTGAGTTTCGCCGGACACGGCGGGGGTCTTTTCTTCGACACGTGACTCGTGACGTGACTCGGCAAGTGAATGGTCACGTAAAGAAGATGGGCCGACGAGCCGCCGAGAGTTCTGCGGCCCGCCGGCGGAAAGAGTGCTACTTGTTGCCTACACCGTTGCCGGACAGGACCGGGATCCGGTCCAGGATGTGCGACAGCGGTTCGTCGCCCTTGGCCTGGGTGGAGTTCTCGACGCACTGCTGGTTCTGCGGGGCCGACAGGACCGGGACGTCCTGGACGGCGATCGGGACGACGCCGACGAGCGAGCCCAGGTTGGCCTTCGCGGGCAGGCCGACGCAGGGCTTGTTCAGCGAGCCCTGGATGAGCCCCATCTGCGGGCTCATGTTCCCCGTGGTCGCCGAGTTGCCGAACGACTGGGTGGCGCCGTAGCCGCTGACGGACGTCGTGCCACCGTCATTCCCGATCGCCAGCGCCTGCGGCGCGGCAGCAGCGGAAGCGCCGACGGCGCAAACGGTGACCGCGGCGGCGGTCATAACCTTCTTGATCACTGGCTGGATCCATTCTGAAGAAACCCCGTCTATCGGAGCGCCTTGGTTCAACCGCCGCGGACGCCCTTGGTTGCTCCCATTCACCCTGATGGCCCAATAGGGCCGATCGGGTGAATCACCGAAACCAGTCCAGGACCGCCGGGTTGATGCGAGAGCAGGAACATATGTCTCCGCGAGGAAAGGAACGGCACATGTTCAAGAAGGCGGTGGCCGCGGCGGTCGCAGCTTTCGTCGCCTGTGTGCCGGCGGCAGACGTACCCCCAGGCACCTGCGATCGGTGACGACCGCGGCACCACGTCCGTCGGTGGGCGCGACGTCAAGCAGTCGTTCGGTCCTGTCGGCCCCGCAGAACGTATTCAAGGGAACCGTTCCTTCCCGTATGGGTGTTCGTGTGCACCTCGGTGCCGATTCGAGTACAGGGCGATTCGAGTGAATTCCCAAGCGCCGCACGTTCTTTAGTTTCTTCGGACGGTCCTCCATCGTTTACAGACTGCAGGTCGTGGTGCGAGCCGCTCAAGGTGTGCTCGCTCGGTTTCGGCCGTCATAGGGCCATGGCCGCAGAGAAGGGAAATTACGTGAAGCACAAGAAGAGCGCTGTTGTTGTCGCCGGCGCGATCATGGCCTTGGGGATGGGCGCCCCGGCCTTCGCGGACGCCGGTGCCCAAGGTTCCGCCGTCGGCTCGCCGGGTGTCCTCTCGGGCAATGTGATTCAGGTCCCCATTCACGTCCCCGTCAACGTGTGCGGCAACACGGTCGACGTCATCGCCCTGCTGAACCCGGCGTTCGGCAACAGCTGCGCCAACGGCTGACGCGACAGCATCAGCCTTCCCGGCTGTATCACGGTCGGCCTTGGATCGCTCTTTCGGCTCCAAGGCCGGCTTTCCTCACTTCTTTCAAGCAGGAAGACAACGAGATTGCGACAGAACCTGAGTAGGGGAATGGTCGTGGCCGCGGCCACGACGAGCATCCTGTCCCTGTACGGCACCCCCGTGTTCGCGGACTCGAACGCGGACGCCAGCGCTATGGACTCACCCGGCGTCGTGTCGGGCAACAGCGTTCAGGTTCCGGTGCACGTGCCGGTGAACGCCTGCGGCAACACCGTCAACGTGATCGGCGCGCTCAACCCGACCTTCGGGAACTCCTGCACCAACGGCTCGGGTTCGCAGGGCGGCTCCTCCGGCTCCTCCGGCTCCTTGGCGTCCGGCAGGACGCAGGGCTCGCCCGGCGTCTTGTCGGGCAACCAGGCCCAGGCTCCGGTGGACGTTCCGGTGAACGCGTGCGGCAACACGGTCGACGTCGTCGCCCTGTTGAACCCGGCGTTCGGCAACAGGTGCGGGAACGAACCTGGGGGCAACGTCAACACCCCGCCGGCGACGCCTCCGACCGTCCCGCCGGTGACGCCTCCCAGCACCACGCCTCCGACCGTCCCGCCGGTGACGCCGGTCACCCCCTCGCGGACCCTCCGGCAGCCGATCCTGCCCGTTTCTCCCTCCGGGAATCCGCCCACCCTGGCGCACACCGGCAGTGAGAACGTGCTCGGGGCCTCGGCCGCCGGCGCCGCGCTACTGATCGGCGGAGCCGTCCTGTACCGACGAGGTCGAGTCGCCTCCCGCCGGTAGTACGACGCTCTGGGTGCCGGACGCTTCGCCGCGTTCGGCACCCAATTGTGCTGTTCTCTTTGTCCTTCCGCTCCTTGGTGCCGGCCTGGATGCGCATGGCCGCGTCCCGCCCGTGCCGGTCCGAGGGTGCTGGGACCCGCTCGCCGCCCGGCCCCGCGCGCAGCCGCCGCCGTAACCCTCGTACGAGCGTGGCCGACATGAAGCGGCCCGGCACCGAGGATGAAGTCTCGGTCGGTCTCCCGAGAACCGCCGGCCACCGCCGCCGGGCTCCTGTGTAGTTCGTCGGCCGACAGTCCGAGCTGCTCGCAGCCCACCCCGAACCCCGAGGCTGCGATGAGGCGTTCGGTCTCCAGGTGGCCCGGTACACCGTGCCAGTTCCTACGCGGGGTCCAACTCCCGCTGGATGGCCGAGGTCTGATTCCAGGTCGGTATTCCGAGCCTGATTCCGGCATCCCCGTGGCAAGGCGCTGTGGGAGGTTTTCGGCTTCAGCCACTCACTGCGTTTGTCGGTTAAGTCTCATGAATGTATCGGAATGGTGGAGTTCGGTGATGGTGAGATCACTCCTTTGGAGGCGCAACTCGTGCGTGTCCTGCGCGTTGATTCCAGCACCGGGCATCTCGCCCGGACGTTGTGACGATTCCAAGGAGCACTTCTCCATGTCGCGTATCGCGAAGGGCCTGGCCCTGACCTCCGTTGCCGCCGCTGCCGTGGCGGGCACCGCCGGCATCGCTGCCGCCGACAGCGGCGCCACCGGCTCGGCGGCCCAATCCCCTGGCGTCCTGTCGGGCAACGTCCTGCAGGTGCCCATCCACGTTCCGGTCAACGTCTGCGGGAACACTGTGAACGTCATCGGTCTGCTGAACCCCGCGTTCGGCAATACCTGCGCCAACGGCTGACATCAGCGCCAACCCTTCCGCCGGCCGCCTTCCCCAACGGGAGGGCGGCCGGTCCGCGTTGTCCCGATTGGGGGAAGCGGGTACAAGGCCCTTGCATGGCTCCTCGTCAGTGACGACCGCCGTGGCAGTAACACCCGGCCGTTACATGGAGCGTGTTACGGGTTGCAGGTGGTGACATCCGCTTCACGGTGGGCACACGATCCGACGCACCATCGAGGGGAACATCCATGCGTACTCTGCCCCACGGCGCATCCTCGCCCCGGTCATCGACCTGCTCAACGCCGCGCTCAAGGCGGACAACGGCCAGCTCTTCGCCGCCGAAGTGGCGAAGCTCAGCCAGGCCGTGAACGACGCGATCGCCAAGGTCACCGTGGCGCTGCCGGTGACACCGCCGACTGCTGCGACGCCCGGCACGCCTGCGACGCCGAGCTGGCCGCCACGCCGACGGCCAACGCTGTGGTGACGGCCCTTGTCCACGTCGTCGTCGGGGTCCTGGGCGGTAACCCTGTCCTCCTGGGCGCGGGGGAGCGGTGCCTGAGGCGAAGCAGTTGTCAGCCCAGGGTCTTTGAGAAGTCTCGAAGTGAGCAGCCCGCCTGCTGAGCCCGCCACCTCGATGGCCGCGATCGGTGAGTGGGTAGCCGACACACCGGAACGCGCCCTGGGCCGTCGTCAAGAAGAACCACCCTGCTCTCCGCGAGCGGGTGGCCGGCTGCCCTGGCGTGGGGAGCCCGAGCCGGGCGGCGCGCCGGGCCGCGGCCCTGGACGAGCCGCCGACCACAGGCTGTTCATTGCGGGTTGGACGTTCGGGTGGGGTGCGGGAATCGTCTGCACAGGGTTTCCTTCGTGTCCGGGTCTCGTTAGTCAGTCCGGAAAAAGCGGAAATTCCCTCCGGTGGCACCTGTCACCGAAGAAAGGAGCACGATGAAGTCCCTGAATGCTGCCGCTGTCGTTGCCGGGTCCGTGATCATCGCTGGTGCCGCCGCGCCCGCCTTTGCCGTCGAGGCCTCCGACCTCACGCCCACCAGTCTCAACAGCGCACTGGAGACCATCGCCAGCCAGCGCTCGCTCAGCCTGAAGGACGTGCAGCCCCTGCAGCATCAGTCGAACGCGCTCGACACCGAGAACAAGAGTTCGGTGCTCAACGCCGTGAGCGGCACGACGAAGGCGCTCAACGCGGCCGGCGGCCCCGCGCGGCTCCTCGGCGGACTTCCCCTCCGGAACTGATCGGTTCCCTCCGGAGCCAGTCGGTTCAGGGAAATGGATTCACTTCATCGCGTGTCTTACCGAAAGGCCTGCGGACTCATCCCTAGGCTGAAGCAAGTCACCAAGGAAAGGACGGACGATGAACCTTGCCAAGAAGGCCGCTCTCATTTTCGCCACCGCCGGAATGGCCGCGGGTGCCGCCGCAGGCAGCGCCGTCGCCGATGCCGGCGCACAGGGCTCGGCGGCCAATTCCCCCGGTGTCGCCTCCGGCAACGTCATTCAGGTCCCCGTGGACGTTCCGGTGAACGCCTGTGGCCTCAGCGTCAACGTCATCGGCGCGTTGAACCCGGCGTTTGGGAACGTGTGCGACAACAAGTGACGTCGTGCCTCCTCGGTTGAGGTCGCACGCGGACTGAAAGGGCTGATTCCGTACCCGCGGAGTCGGCCCTTCGCGTTGTTCGAGGAGCATCCCCCATTCGTGTGGTCGCCCGTCGGTCGTCGGCCATTCGGGTGAGAAATCGGCCAGGCCCGTTCGGGTGCGTCGATAAGGTTCCGCGGTGACCTCAACCTCAAGCCAAACGCGCCCTTTCCGGGCCGCCGATCTCGGCACGCTCGCCGTCATTGCCTTCAGCGGTGAAGTGCCCGACGGCGACATGCCCTATCTCCTCGCCTACTCCCTGGGCGACGGTGAAGGCGGCCCGGAGGCCGCCACGGCCGCCATCGAGCAGTTGCTGCGGAACAACGGTCTGCCAGTCGGCGACTCGCTACTCGACGGGACCCGGCAGCCGAGCCTGCCGCTCACCCTCCTTGTCGAGGCGGGCCAAGCCGTCGTCACGATGCCGTACCTCAACGCTCAGTGCGTCGTGCCGCCCGAGTGGCTCGCGGCGGTCGGTGAACGGGGCTACGCCTACTTTCTGTTCGCCACCCGCGCCTGGCCCGAGGCCGAGCCCGGCAAGCCCGTCGAGCCGGAGAGCCTGGCGGCCTTCGCGGGTAACGAGGAGATCCTGCTCAGCGCGGCCCATGTACTCCTGCCCGCGCACAGTTTGCGCGGCTGATGACACGGACCGCCGGCGGCGCCGCGAGGGTGCGGACCGCGGGGGGCAGCCGCGCGTTCGCCCTACTACTGGTGATCACCGGCGCGGCCGGTCTGCTCGCCGCGTGGGTCATCACGATCGACAAGTTCAAGTTGCTGGAGAACCCGAACTTCGTGCCGGGGTGCAGCCTGAACCCGGTCGTCTCCTGCGGCAACATCATGAAGAGCAAGCAGGCCGCGGCCTTCGGGTTCCCCAACCCGATGCTCGGCCTGGTGGCGTACGGCATCGTGATCTGCGTCGGGATGAGCCTGCTCGCGCGGGCCACCTACCCGCGCTGGTACTGGCTGACCTTCAACGCCGGCACCCTCTTCGGCGTCGGATTCTGCACCTGGCTCCAGTTCCAGTCGCTGTACCGCATCAACGCGCTGTGTCTTTGGTGCTGTCTGGCATGGGTCGCCACGATCATCATGTTCTGGTACGTGACGTCGTTCAACGTACGGCATGCATTTCTGCCCGCGCCCGGCTGGTTGCGGGGATTCCTCGGAGAATTCACCTGGGTCCTGCCGGTCGTGCACATCGGGATCATCGGGATGCTGATCCTGACCCGCTGGTGGAATTTCTGGACGAGCTGACTATTGGGTCCGTCAGGGGAATCTTGAACTGAAGGCGTTCTACGGATCGTTACCCGGTATGGACGCAGATCCACCGAATCCTGAAAGGGACCGTACCTGAGATGAAGTCGATCACTCGAGGAACTTTTGCCGCCGTCGTCACCGGCGTCGCGGCAGCGATGGGTGCCGCCGCCGTGACCCCGGCCGTCGCGGCCGAAAAGGTTCCCGTCCCCGTACCTCTGGACGGCGTGGGGCGCGCCCTCAACCTGCAGACGCCCAAGATCGCCGGGGAGCTTCCGGTGCCGATGCCGGGCGGGCCCGAGGGGCCGCGGTACGTCGAGGGCCGACTGCTCCCCGACCGGGCGGTGCCGCGACTGCCGGTCGGCGCCGGACTGCCCGGGGCGGGTTTGCGCACGCCCCTTCCGAACCTCCTCGGGCACGGCTTCGACCACCTCGGGGCGGACGCGCCTGCCGCCGATCTGACCACGCTGACGCCGGGGCTGGCCGTGGACACCCCGCTCAGCGCACCCAACCCCGACCACTACGGTCTGCCGGACCTGAAGCTCCCTCAGGCCGCCGTCCTCGGACCACTGCTGAAGACGGTGCCCGGGGCGAACGTCGGCATGGGAGAGGGGGATTAGTACTTCGGTTGTGCTTCTCCATTTGTCCTGGTCAGCGCGCCCGTTTCGCATCCAGTGGGCTGATGCTGCATCAGGGCAGTGGTGGTCCGTGAGCCGCTCGATCGGGGTGCGTTGAGACTGCCATGGAGTCGGATATCGAAGCAGGGCTGTGGGCCACCCAGTCGGAGTCATGCCGCTGTGGGTGGGCCGGCGGTTCGGGCGCAACGAGCCGGCTGGCGACGGGCGGGCGCGATCCCCGCTGATGGCATCGGATCGTGGCGGAGTCGCCGTAGTGCTCAGAGGCCGGGAAAGCCGGTCACACGGCAAAGCGGCGACAGCGTGATAGCAGCGAGGCTGCTGTGGGGGAGGAGCGATGTTGAAAATAGTGGCGCGCCGTTGAGGGTGCTCGCTTCCGCGCTGCCGATCGCCTGGGTGATCGCTGATGCGGCCTAGGAGCAGGTGAGTCCCGGCGCGGTGGTCGGGTTCTCCAGGTCGGCCGGGTTGCGGGCGGTCAGGGGTTTGCCGGGCAGCCGACGGGTTCGCGACCTCCACGTCGTCCGCCACTGGCGACCAGTCGGCAGACCTCGGTCGCTACGCCCTGACAGCCGTCGAGCACGACACAGCGAAGCGGTATGTCAGGTTCCCACCTCCCTCCCGGCTCGACCGGACCCTGCCAGAGCGGCGTTTCGAGGCCCCCGGACGGCCTCGGAGGAAGCAGCTGCTCAGGAAGCCGCGACGGCCGTTCGCCCGCCATGGCAGTATCTGGGCTCCATGAGTGCGTCCCCAGAGGTACGGAGCCTGCGCGCGGCGGTGTTCGCCGTGCTGTGCGTGCTGCTGGCCGCCGGGGGGCACGGGCTCGCCACCGGTCAGGCGCCGCCGCTGTGGGCGGACGGCGCCGGGCTCCTCGCCGTCTTCTCGGCCGGCTGGCTGCTGGGCGGACGCGAACGCTCGCTCGTCGGGATCGGCGGCGGGATGCTGGCTGCCCAGGCCGGACTGCATCTCGCCTTCGAGGCGGCCGGTCCGCGGATGGCGATGGACATGCACGGCGCGCACATGGCGAACCCAGCAGGGCACGCCATGACACCGCACGCCACCGCCGCCCACGTGGTGGCCGCCCTCCTCGCGACCTGGTGGCTGCGGCGCGGTGAAGCCGCGTTCTGGTTCCTGCTGCGACGGGCCGCAGCTCTCGTACCGGGGCTCGCCGCCTGGTGGCGGGTGCGCGCGGGGTGGTCCGCCGTACCGACCCGGCCGGCCGTCGTATGCCGGACCGCGCGGGAACCTCGGCCGCTTCGGCAACTGCTGCTGCGCCACGCGGTCTCCCGTCGGGGACCGCCGGCAGGGCTCGCGTACACGCCCTGACCGCATCCCCACCAGTACGGAGTTCCCCTGATGTCCCCGATTCGCACCACCCTGCGCCGCGCCGGCCTTGTCGCCGCCCTCACCACGGCCGGTGTCCTGGCCGCCGCGGGCGCCGCCTTCGCGCATGTGACGGTCCACCCCGAGACCTATGCCAAGGGAGCCACGGACGGTGTTCTCACCTTCCGCGTCCCCAACGAGGAGGACACCGCAAGCACCACGAAGGTGCAGGTCTTCCTGCCGACGGACCACCCGGTCCTCGGCGTGCTCGTCACCCCTCAGGAGGGCTGGACGGCGCAGGTGACGACCACGAAGCTCAAGACCCCCGTCAAGACCGACGACGGCACCATCACCGAGGCCGTCTCGGAGATCACCTGGACCGGCGGCCGGATCCGTCACGGCCAGTACCAGGACTTCAACGTCGCCTTCGGCCAGCTGCCCGACGACACAGACCAGTTGAGCTTCAAGACCCTGCAGACCTACTCGGACGGCAATGTCGTCCGCTGGATCGAGGAGGAGCAGAAGGGCGCGGAGGAGCCGGAGAACCCGGCGCCGGTGCTCACCCTGACCGCCAAGGACGCGGAGAAGGGTTCCGACGGGACCTCGGACTCGGCGTCGGGCTCCGCCTCGTCCTCGTCGTCGAGCTCGGCGCCGGCCGTCGCGGCCGACTCGACGTCGAGCAGTGACTCCACGGCCCGTGGCCTGGGTATCGCCGGACTGGTCGTGGGCGTCCTGGGCCTGGCCGGGGCCGGCTACGCCCTCGCGCGCGGCCGGCGTGCCCGCTCCGAGTAGGCGAGCGGCCTCTCACCGGTTCTCACCGGCTCCCATCGGCTCTCACCGGCCGATGACCACGCGCTGAACGGTTGCCGTCCCGTCGACCTCGCCCTCCGTCGGCGGGACGGATTCCCCCACCAGCTCGCTCGTGAACACCGTGCGTCCGAAGCGAGTTGAGCCCGCGCATGAGTGGGGGGTGAGAAACTTCCGTACCCTCCCGTGAAGCCTGTTGCCCAGATGCGAGGATGAGCCCGCCATGACTGCTGGGTGGTGTTCTCGCACGGTACGGGCCGCGGTGTTCGCGGTCGTCTGTGTGCTGCTCGCCGCCCTGGGGCACGTGATGATGTCCGGCGGCACCGTGCCCTGGTGGGCGTTGGGCGCCTCGGGCGCGGTGATCGGCGGCGCGGGCTGGTGTCTGGCCGGCCGGGAACGCGGACTGCCCCTGATCGTGTCCGCCGTGGTCGCGGCGCAGGCAGCACTCCACTCGGTGTTCTCGCTCGCGCAGTCTTCGGGATCCCTGGGAGTGTGGGGTGCGGCGGCCTCGGTCTTCACCGGCCACGACATGAACTCCATGCCCACGGGTCCCATGTCCATGAGTTCTATGCCCCCGAACTACGTGTCCATGGACTCGACACGCATGGACGCCATGGACATGGGCGCCATGGACCACCTGGGGCACGCGGCGGACGGCACGTCGTCCTCGCTCGGCATGCTCGCCGCCCACCTGCTGGCCGCCCTGCTCTGTGGCGTCTGGCTCGCGCACGGAGAGCTAGCCGTCTTCCGTGTCCTGCGGGCCCTCGCCGGCCTGTTGGCAGCCCCGCTGAGGCTGCCGCTCGCGCTGCCCGCGCCGGTGAGCCGCCCGCGTCCGCGCGTCCGCCGCGTCCGCTCCGCCCGCGCGCCGCGCCGGCTCCTTCTCGTCCACGCGATCACTTCTCGGGGTCCGCCCGCCGGGACCGCTGTCGTCTGAAGACAGCCGGTACCCCGAGGCCGCCCCTGTGCGCCCCGGGCTCGGCCGTACGCCCTCGTGCGGCCGGTTTCGCTCACCGGACCCTTGGGCCGCCCTCGCGCGCCGGGTCCGGATCCCGGATGACCCGAGAAGGACACCAGGTGAACACTCCTGCCCTGCCCACCTCACGTGACGCGTCGCTGACGGCCTGGGCGCTGGCCGCCCGCGCCGGCGACCTCGACGCCGTCGACCAGTTCGTGCGCGCCCTGCACCGCGACGTACGCCGTTACGTCAGCTATCTGGGCGCGGATCCGCAGACCGCCGAAGACCTGGCCCAGGACACCTTCCTGCGCGCCCTCGGCAGCCTGCACCGTTTCGAGGGCCGCTCCTCGGCCCGTACCTGGCTGCTGGCCATCGCGCGCCGGGCCGTGATCGACAGTTTCCGCACCGCGGCGGCCCGGCCCCGGCTGGCCGACTCCGACGACTGGCAGCTCGCCGCCGAACGCGCCCAGCCGCGCGGGCTGCCGGGCTTCGACGACGGCATCGCGCTCGACGAACTCCTGGCCGAACTGCCCGAGGAGCGTCGCGAGGCCTTCGTGCTGACCCAGCTCCTCGGACTGCCGTACGCGGAGGCGGCCCTGGTGAGCGACTGCCCCATAGGTACGGTCCGCTCACGCGTGGCCCGTGCCCGCAGCGCCCTGATCGCCTCGCTGTCCGACGCCGAACGCTGTGGACTGCCCGAGCGGCGCGAGCTGGTCGGCGCGATGGCCTGACGGGCGCGGCCGGAAAGGGGCGCGGCCCCGGTCGCCTGAGGGCGGGCCGGGGCCGCGGCTCACGGAGTCACCGTGCTGCGGTCACTCACTGTTGAGTTGCCAAGGTGCGGTGCCGCTGTGCTCAGTTCTGCGCCGGTGCCTTCTTCTTGCGGAGGAGGAACACCGCCGCGCCGCCGATCACGACCAGGGCGACGGCGATGCCCGCGATGATCGGGGTCGCGCCGGAGCCGCCGGTCTCGGCGAGGTTGGTGCCCCCGGTGGAGTCGGCGCTCGCCAGAGCCGGGCTCGGCTCACCGACGGTCTGGGTCGTGATGTCGCTCGCGCTGCCCTGTGTCTTGCAGTCGAGCATGCCGGTGAAGTGCTTCTCGAAACCGTTCGGACCCGTCAGAGTGAAGTCGTACGCCTGGTCCTCCTGCAGCGGGACCGTCACCGTCAGGGACTTGCCCGCGGCGACGGTGCGCTCGGCCCCCATCAGCTCGAAGGTGAACGGCGCGTCGCCCGTGACGGTCGCCGTGACGTCCACGCCGCCCTTGGCGCAGTTCGTCGTGGCGGACAGCGCCGGTATCGCGCCTTCCTTGGCCCAGTTCGCGGTCGCCGTCGCCGAGACCGTCGACTCGCTGGAGCCCGCGAGGATCTGTGTCTGGCTGCGGGTCCCCGAGGCGAAGGCCCGGCCGACCGGCACGGTCGTCGACGCCTGCACGGTCAGCGCCGCCGAGCCGTCCGTGGCGTCCTTCGGCACGTCGAAGTAGAGCCGGCCGCCGTCCGTCGCCGAGGTGATCGCCTTGCCGTCCTTGCCGACGACCTTCACCCCACTGGCGGCGGCGTCCGCGGGCGGCGTCACCGTCACGCTGTCCGCGTCGGTGTGCACCGTGATCGGGCCGAGCCTCTCGCCGGCGTGACCGGAGACCGCGGGCGGGTCGAGTGTCAGCGAGGCCTTGGGCTCCGCCACGTTCCGCGCGTTCTTCTGCAGGTAGTCGGCGAGCTTCTCCGCCTGCGGGTTCAGCGCGTCCACGTCGGCGCCGTCCGAGTACCGCCAGATGGCCACCTGGGTGCCGGCCGCCGCGTCCTGCTCGGTGAGGCCGTGTGCACCGGCCATGTCGGCCAGCGCCGCGAGGTCGTTCACCTGTGGGTAGGAGTGCTGCAGGATCCAGCGAATCTTGCCGGCGTCCTTGTTGCCGTTCAGCGAGGTGCCGCTCCAGGAGGTCTCCTGGTACTGGGCGTCCCGCTGGGTCGGGTTGTGGAGGTCGATGCAGTACGTCTGCAGCATGCCGCCGCCGTCGACGGACATCTCGAACAGACCGGCGGACACCTGCTGGTCCACGCCGTTGTCGTGGACCACCGCGGCCCCGTACGTCTTCAGACCACCGATGGTCGCGGTCGCGCCGCCCTGACTCTGCGGGGCATCGTCGGCGGTGGCCGCACCGGCGGTGGCCAACGCCCCCGCGGCGACGAGCCCCGACACCAACGTCGCGGCGGCGAGGCGAGCGGCCCCTCGCCTGCGCGCGGACCACGCAGAGAACGAAGAAAACACAGAATTCCCCTTCGAGCAGGACCCGTTGACATGGGGGGACGGTCCCGCCAGCAGAATCAGAAGCCCCGTGAGCTATGCCCGGCATCCTAAGGACGTGGGCGCACCGCGCTTCCCGGTCCTGCCGTCGGATAACCGATCCGAATCGGAATCGTTATCGGTCGGCGAGCCTGTGAGCTGCGCTTATCGACAAATCAATGAGGACTGTCCGGAACGGATTTGTCGATAAGCCGCAGTTCGGTCAGGTCGCCCGGCCAGTGCGATTCCGTACCTGACGTCAGGTCACTCCGGCGGGTTCCGGCTGCTGTTGGGAGTCTTCCAGGGAACGACTCTCCGGCTCCGTCTCCCAGTTGGGCTCGGGACGGGGGGACGCAGTTGTGTCGCCTTCCTTGTTCGGGCGCCGGAAAGCCGAGGTGCCGCGCGAGAGGTCGTGGCCGATGGCCACCGCGTCGATGTCCGCCGACGTCCAGCTCTGTCCTTCGCGTACCTCGGTACGCACCTTCAACCTGCCCTGCACGATGACGGGATCGCCCACCGACAGCGATGCCCCCACGTTGGTGGCGAGCGCGCGGTTCGCCCACACGGTGAAGAAATTGGTGTGCCCGTCCGTCCAGGCGCTCTTCTCGCGGTCCCAGTACCGCGCCGTCACCGCCAGGCGGAACCTCGCCGACGTGCCGTTCGCCAACTCTCGGTAGACCGGCTGCGTCGCCACGTTCCCCACCGCACACACCAGCGTCTCGTTCATGCCCGACCCCTCTCCCGTACGAATGCGTCTGTCGCGGCGTTCGCGTGCTCTGCGTTCACACGCTCCGCGTTCGCATGCGCTGCGATCGCCGCGAGTTCAGACTGCCTTCGTCGGGCCGGGCCCGCTGAGCCCTGTGTGCTACCGGCCGGTTGTGGACAACCGCGTCACCCGAAGGGGTGGAGGCACTTCAGGCCGTGGAGTGCCTCCACGTCATCCGACCGGCGCCGACGCCCCCGTGACCCGCCCGTACTGCTCCCGTACCTCCCGATACCGCAGCAACTCCGCCGCCACCGGATCGAGTACTCGCGCCCTCCCGCACCCGGCGGCGGCCTCGCGCAATCGCCGTTCCGCTTCGAGCCCGTACCGCTTGGCCGGTCCGCGCGCCGCCATCCTGCTGCCCCACTCGACGGCCGGGCCGCCGATGATGCCCGCCAACATCAGCAGCACCGGCACCCCGAGGTTCGGCGCCATGAACCCGATGATCTGCCCCAGCAGCCACAGCCCGCCGATGATCTGAAGAATCGTCATCGAGGCCTGCGCGAGCACGGCGGCCGGCCACCAGCCGGGCCGCGGCGGCCGCCCCACCGGTGCCGTGGCGCGCGTCGCCATCTCGTCCAGCGCCTCCGGCAGCCCCTGCGCACCGCGCACGGCCGCCTCGCGCACCGCCTGCGCCCAGGGCGCGGGCAGCCCGCGGGCCGCCCGGTCCGCCACCGTACGCACCGCCTGTTCGACGCGCTGCCGGGCCGTGGCCTCCTCGTCCGCGGGTGCCCGTACCGACAGCCGGCCCGTCGTCGAGTCCCCCCGGTCCTGGACCCAGCGCCACAGCCGCAGCCAGGGGGTGCCGCACGCGCGGTTGGCGTTGCGGCGCCACGCGCGCTCGGCCGCCTGGCCGGCCGCCGTGGCGCCCACCGAGTCCGCGAGCCGGTCCGCGAACTCGTCGCGCGCCTCCTCGCTGAGCCCCGTACGCCGCCCGGTCGAGTAGACGGGACGCAGTCGCGCGGCGGCCGCGTCGAGATCGGCCGAAATTCGACGGGCGGCGGCGCCCCGCTCGGCCAGGAACTGGCCGAGCGACTCGCGCAGTTCGCCGATGCCGTCCCCGGTGAGCGCGGACAGCGCCATCACGGTCGCGCCCGGTTCGCCGTACTCGCCCAGCGCGATCCCGTCCTCGTCGAGCAGTCGTCGCAGATCGTCGAGAACCTGGTCGGCGGCCTCGCCGGGCAGCCGGTCCACCTGGTTGAGGACCACGAAGGTGACCTCCCCGTGGCCCGCCATGGGCCGCAGATACCGCTCGTGGAGCATGGCGTCCGCGTACTTCTCGGGGTCGACGACCCAGATGACCGCGTCGACGAGCGCCAGGATGCGGTCCACCTGCTCGCGGTGCTGGACTGCCGCGGAGTCGTGGTCGGGCAGGTCGACCAGGACGAGGCCGCGCAGTTGTGCCTCCGCCTCCGGGCTCTGCAGGGGACGTCTGCGCAGTCGTCCCGGGATGCCGAGCCGGTCGATGAGGGTCGCCGCGCCGTCGCTCCAGCTGCACGCGATGGGCGCCGCGGTGGTGGGCCTGCGCACGCCCGTCTCCGAAATGGCCACCCCGGCGAGCGCGTTGAAGAGCTGCGATTTGCCACTGCCGGTGGCCCCGGCGATGGCGACGACGGTGTGCTCACCGGACAGCTTGCGGCGCGCCGCCGCCTCGTCGAGGACCCGGCTCGCCTCGGCGAGCGTCCTGCTGTCCAGCCGGGTGCGCGACAACCCCACCAGCTCGCGGAGCGCGTCAAGGCGCGACCTCAGGGGTCCGTCGTACGCGAGCGGGGGCGGCGGGGCCTGTACGGCGGTCTTGGTCTCCAGGACCAGGGACGGGGCGTGTGCCTCCTGGCCGGGAGCCGTCTCGGACACGCGGCGGGCGATCAGCCCGTCGTCCCAGGCGGTCTCCGACTCGGCACGGGTACCGACGTCGTCGGTCTTCACCCGTGAGTGCCCGGGGTCGTCCTTCACACGTGTCTGCGCGCCGCCACGCGGGGCATCGAAGGCGACCTCCTGGGCCCGCTCGGCGTCCTCCGTCTCTGTCTCCGTCTCCGCCTTCGCTTCTGTCTCCGTCTCCGCCTCGGCTTCCCCCTCCGGCTGCGCCTTCGTCACGGACTCCGGGGGAGCCTCCATCGCGGCCTCCCCGGCGGCGGGCTCGCCGTCCGCGGCTTCCGTGGCGAAGGACTTCGGGGAGTCGGCCTCGGAACGAGAGGCTTCAGGGCGGCCGTTTTCGGAACTTCCCTGGTCGGACGCGCCCCCGTGGTCGGAGGCGTCGTGACCGGACATTCCGTGATCGGACGTGCCGTCTTCGGGGGAATCGTCTCCGGTGTGGTCGGCGTGATCCGTGTGGTCTGTGACGGCAGTCACCGCGGTCACCTCTCCTTCTGCAGTACGGACAGCGCGGCGATGAGTTCGGCCTGGGGCTCTGGGTGCACGTCGAGGGCGTCGAGCGGGGCGAGACGGCGCTCGCGCTCGGTGTGCAGGGCCCTGTCGAGGTACTCGGCAAGGAGGCGCCCGCCCCTCTCGCGCAGCCGCAGGGCGCCGTGCGCGCCGAGCCGCTCGGCGAGCCCCTCGCCCGCGTTGCGTGCCCTGTGGCCGCCCAGGAGCGCGGTGGCCACCAGCGCGGCGACGACCTCGGCGTCCGGGGCCACGCTCTTGTCGAGGCGGCCGACCTCGTCCTCGGCGTACTCCTCCAGGACTCGCCGCCAACGTCGTACGGACATCCCGATCCGGTGCTCGGCGCTCTCCGGTGTCGGATCACGGTCCGTCAGCCCCGGAGCACCCGAGGCCGGTTCGCGCCGCCAGGCGTCGTCCACGCGCTCGTCGGCGGCCGTGACGGCGCACAGCAGGAGTGCGGCCAGGCTCTCGACGAGCGAGTCGAGCAGTTCACCCGCGGTGCAGTCGAGCGGGTAGGCGCGCCACCGCTTGAGCGCGTCCCCGGAGAGCACGGCACCGGTTTGCAGACGCCCCTTCACACGCGCGTGCTCGCTGTCGTACGCCCCGTCGACGGCGGCGGTGAGCCGCAGCGCGGCCGCGTACTGCGCGGCGGCCGCACCGGCGAGCTCAGGCATCCGGGCCTTGAGCGAGTCGAGGAGTCCTTGGGCCGTACGGGCCATCGCCGCGTGCCGGGCTCCGGGATCCTGTGTCTGGTGGACGAGCCACGTGCGCAGCGGCGCGACGGCCGTGGCGGGCAGCAGGCCCCCGCCCCACGCGGACTCGGGCAGTTCCGGCACGGTGAAGCGGGGCACCTCGCCGAGCCCCGCCTTGGTGAGCAGGGCGCCGTACTGCCGCGAGACCTCGGACACCACCTGGTGGGGCACCCGGTCGAGAACGGTCACCAGGGTCGCCTTGTGCTCCTTGGCGGTACGCAGCAGATGCCACGGCACGGCGTCGGCGTACCGCGCGGCCGTGGTCACCATGACCCAGATGTCGGCAGCACAGATCAGTTCGGCGGCGAGTACGCGGTTGTCGGCGACCAGGGAGTCGATGTCGGGCGCGTCGAGCAGGGCGAGGCCCCGGGGGAGGGTGTCGGCGGTTTCGATACGCAGCACCCGTTCCCCGCGCTCCATGAGGGCCTGAAGGTCGTCGCCGGGTTCCTGGTGGGGCACCCACGCGCGCGTGAGGTCGGGCAGCACCCGCATTCCACTGAACCAGTGATGGTCCTCCGGATGGCACACCAGTACCGGCGTCCGGGTCGTCGGCCGCAAGACGCCGGCCTCGCTGACCCGGCGTCCGACGAGGGAGTTGACGAGAGTGGACTTCCCCGCTCCCGTCGACCCGCCGATCACGGCGAGAAGTGGTGCTTCGGGTTCCCTCAACCGGGGCACCAAATAGTCGTCTAGTTGTGCGAGCAGTTCGTCGCGGTTGGCACGCGCGCGTGGAGCCCCCGCCAGGGGCAGCGGGAAGCGTGCGGCGGCGACACGGTCGCGCAGGGCGGAGAGTGCGTCGAGCAGCTGAGGCCGTACGTCCAAGGTCACCACATGCGAAGAATGCCCAATTTTGGAGGCTTTCTGAAGCATATGGCTATGTCTGCGCGCCGACAGGACACACGGGGCGGAAGGGACGACTGGGGCGCAGGCATAACGAGTGCACAACACCCGATGCGCGAGACGCCAAAAGCGGTGCACGATTCGTACCTGCCTGCGATTATCAGGACCGCTTCACTGAACCTCCACATTGAGCCACGGAGGCGAAGCACCAGGGACAAGGACCCGGGAGCCCTATCCTTGTCCCCGGCAAGGTCACGGATCGGCCCACACCCGGGCACCACGAAACCGGCCACCACACCTGGCCCCCGTAGCTCAGTGGATAGAGCAGGCGCCTTCTAAGCGCTTGGCCGCAGGTTCGAGTCCTGCCGGGGGCGCTCTGTCCGTGCACTGTTTCCGCCCTCCCTCTGGGAGGGCGTTTTTGCTGGTCTTGGGTGTGGTCTCTCTGCCCATCCGCAGACCTGCCCGGCCGAGGTGAAGCCGTCGGCGGCCACCGGCGGCCGCCCGTTCCTGGGGCATGAAGTACTTCTCACCGCGCACCGCGCCGGTGCCGGGCGGAGGTGGCCTGTGATCCGAACGGCGGTCGGGCAGGACGTTGCCGCCAGGCGCATCCTCCGCGCATCGGCCTAGGAACGCACGCCGCGACACCGAGGTGCCGGGCCGCGATCCGCGGCCCGGCACCTCACTTCATCCTTCTCGAACTTTTCGAACTTTTCGAACCGGGGACCGGTCCAGGCGGGAGGGGGATCCGTCCCCGGCGCGCCGATCCGGCAGGCGCGGACCGGGCCTTCGGGAAGCCGCGGCAAAGGACTCCCGCCGAAAGGTGAGCAGGGTGAAGTGCGGGCCCCGGAAGACGTCGAAGAGACGTAACGGGGAGCCCGTACGGTCCGCGCAGGGGGCGTCGGGTGCTCTGTCGCCCGCGCGCAGGGCACCGTGGGCCGGGGGGAAGTCGGTTCGTTCGGGGTAGTCCGTTCGGCCGGGTCATTCGGTTCGGCCGGGTCATTCGGCGGTTGCGGGCGTGATGTTCTTGTTGAAGCGGAGCAGGTTGTCCGGGTCCCAGGCGGCCTTGACCGCGCGCAGCCGCCGGTGCTTGGCCTCGCTGCCGTGCACGCCGTGCCGCCACGCCTCGCCCAAGTCGTCGGTGAGGTTGGTGTAGCCGTTGGTCAGCGAGTGGGGCCGTACTGCCGCGTCGATGGCCGTGGCCCACTGCTCGTACTGGGTGTCGCGCTCCGGCGTGTCCCACATGCCGACGGCCTCCCACAGCCAGGCGGCGCCCTCGCGGGAGAAGGCCGTGGCGTCCTCGGTGACGTCCTCGGAGATCGCGCCGCCCATGCACCAGAGGTTGATCGTGGCAGCGGCCCCGGGGTGTGAGGGTGCGGCGGCGGCGTTCCGCAGCAGGGCGTCGACGACGTCGGCGGACAGCGCCGGCAGGTACCCGCCGCGCAGGTTCATGCGCTTTCCGTACGGGGCTACGGCGTCCAGCATGCTGTTGGCCCGCGGCCAGGGCATCTTCGTGACCAGGTTGGCCAGCGGCCGGCCGAGCGCGGCGAGCGCCTCGACGACCTGGTCGGCCTCGGCGGGATTCCCGCTGTGAACGGGGACGAGGACGAGCACCGGCTTGCCGTGCGCCTGCGGCGGCAGCATCGGCAGCGCGGGGGCCGGGGCGATCGCGGCCAGCAGGCCCAGTTCGCGCGGGGCCGTGGCCATGTGCGCCGGGAGTTTGCCGAGGATGTCGGCGGCCTGGTCGAAGGGGAAGATCAGCTGTCCGGCGACGACGTCGGGGCCGACCGGGTGCGCGCGGTACTCGAAGGCGGTGACGACGCCGAAGTTGCCGCCCCCGCCGCGCAACGCCCAGAACAGCTCCGGGTTCTCGGCCTCGTCCGCGCGGACCTTGCGGCCGTCCACGGTGACCATCTCGCAGGCCAGCAGGTTGTCGACGGTGGCGCCGTGACGGCGCATCAGGTGGCCGATGCCGCCGCCGAGGGTCAGTCCGGCCACGCCGGTGGTGCTGACCGTGCCGGCGGGTACGGCGAGGCCGTGCCGGTGGGTGGCGGCATCCAACTCGCCGAGCAGGACACCCGGCTGGGCCCGCACCACCCGCGTCTTTGGGTCGACGGTGACCGCCTTCATCGCCGAGAGGTCGACGACCAGCGCGCCGCCGGGCATCGCGTACCCGTCCGAACCGTGCCCGCCGCCGCGTACGGCCACCGGGATGCCGTGTGCGGAGGCGTGGCGCAGGACTGCCGCGACGTCGTCCTCGTCGGCGCACCGCGCGATCAGCGCGGGGCCTTCGTCGGCGGCACGGCCCTGGTAGACGGCTCGGGCCGCGTCGTACCGGTCGTCGCCGGGTCGCAGCACCGCGCCGTGGAGGTCGGGGAAGGCGGGGAAGTCGGGGGAGCCGGCGGGGGTGTGGGGGTCTGTCGACGTGGTCATGGGGGCCTCCTCGTGCGGGACAAGAGATAACCGGAAAATCAATTTCCGGTTATGTCGGAGGCTAACATCGGAGGCAAATGAGCCCGTCCACACCCCCTGGCGACCGTCCACTTCGCGCCGACGCCCGCGAGAACATCCGGCTGATCCTGCGGACCGCCCGCGAGGTCTTCGCCGACCGCGGGTACGAGGTGTCGATCGAGGAGGTCGCTCGCCGCTCAGGGCTGGGCATGGGCACCATCTACCGGCACTTCCCGAACAAGAGCGCCCTGGTCGAACGCGTCGCGATCGACGTCATGACGGAGACGTCCGCCGAGATCGAACGCGCCCTGGCGGAGGAGCCGGATCCCTGGGCGGCCTTCACGCGGGTGATGCGGCAGATGGCGCAGGTCCGCAGCAGCCAGATGTTCCCCGTCTCCCGCAGGCGTACGACGGAGCCGGGGCCCGAACTCATGGCGGCCCGAGCCGCTCTGCTGGTCGACCTCGACGGCCTGGTGACGCGGGCTCAGGACGCCGGAGGCCTGCGCAAGGACGTGAACGTGTTCGATCTCGTCCTGATGCTGAACTCGATCCCGGCCCGCATCCCCGACGACGAGACCGCCGGCCCGTCGGCGGATCTCGCGGGCCGCCACCTCGGCGTACTCCTCGACGGTCTGCGCTCCCCAGGCGAGGAAACGCTGCCGGCACCGGCCGCCGACCGCCGCGATCTCGATCAGTTCTTCCGGACGCGATTCGGCTTCTGAGTCGGCTGGCCGACAGCGTGGGGGCCCGGCTTCTTCCGCACCGAGCTACTGGTGGACGCCTCCACCACCTGGCCGGAGCGGACCGTGGAGGACTACGCCGAGAGCACCGCGGGGCAGATCGAGGGCTGGAAGTCCATGAACGGCCGGCAGAGCGGTGACCCGGCCAAGCTCGCCGCCGCCCTGCTGAAGGTCGCCGAACAGGACGAGCCGCCGGCGCGGTTCGGCGTCGGCGCCGACGCCATCAACTCCGTAGAGGAGAAGGCCGATGTGCTGCTGGCGGTAAGACATCGGCCTCCATCGGCCTCCAGGAGAAGGACGACTTGTCACGCACGTCTTCTGTCCTGACGAAGCGTCTTTCGAGGCGCTTCGTCAGGACAGTCCTGCCCATCAGGAGAGGCTCGCCATGGAAACGCAAGCACTCAACGGGCGTATCGCCCTGGTCACCGGCGGCACGACCTCGCAATGATCACGAAAGACATATCCGTGAAGAAGCGGTTCAGGATCGCGGCGATCGGCGGGAAGATCGACCTCGGCGCGCTGCTCTCACACTGAGCCGTCACGCACGCAGATAGGCCAGGACCGCCAGCACCCTGCGATGGGTCGCGTCGGCCGGAGGCAGGTCCAACTTGGCGAGGATGCTGCCGATGTGCTTGCCCACGGCCGCCTCGGAAACCACCAGTTCGCGGGCGATCGCGCCGTTCGACCTGCCCTCCGCGATCAGCGCCAGGACCTCACGCTCACGCGGGGTGAGCCGCTCCAGCGGATCGCGGCGCCGGCGCAGCAGTTGACGTACGACTTCGGGGTCGACGACCGTCCCGCCGTCCGCGACCTCGCACAGGGCGTCCACGAACTCCTCGACCTGCCCCACCCGGTCCTTCAGCAGATAGCCGATCCCCGATCCGTCGCCGGTGTCCAGCAGTTCCGAGGCGTACGTCCGCTGCACGTACTGGCTGAGCACCAGGACCGGCAGCGTGGGCCGCTTCTCGCGCAGCCGCACGGCCGCGTGCAGCCCCTCGTCCTCGAACGCGGGGGGCATGCGTACATCCGTCACGACGATGTCGGGTGCGTGCTCCTCGACCGCGGCGACCAGAGCCGTGGCGTCCCCGACGGCCGCGACCACCTCGTGGCCGCAGCGGGTGAGCAGGCCGACGAGCCCCTCCCGCAGCAACACGCTGTCCTCGGCCAGAACTACGCGGAGCGATCGGTCCGTTCGCAAGGAAACTCCACACGCAACAGGGTCGGTCCGCCCCGCGGACTGGACAGGGAGAGTCTGCCATCCAGCACCGACACCCGGTCCGCAAGCCCGGTCAGCCCGCTGCCGGCCCCGGCGTCCGCGCCCCCACGGCCGTCGTCGCGCACCTGAAGGAACAGGCGCCCGTCGCGGTGCTCCCCGCTCACCGCCGCGCGGCTCGCCCCGCTGTGCCTGGCGACGTTGGCGAGGGCTTCGCAGACCACGAAGTACGCGGCGGCCTCGACCGCCTGGGGCAGCCGTCCTGGCAGTTCCAGGCCGTCGATGTCGACCGGGACCGTGGAGCGGTCCGCGGCGTCCGCGACCGCTGCCTGGAGGCCGTAGTCCGTGAGGACCTTGGGGTGGATGCCGTGGATGAGTTCGCGCAGCTCCGCGAGTGCCCTGCCCGCCTCCTCGTGGGCCGTGGCGAGCTGGTCGGCGAGTGGTCCGGGCGGCGCGTCCAGACGGGCCAGGCCGAGCGTCATCGTCAGGGCCACCAGGCGCTGTTGAGCCCCGTCGTGCAGATCGCGCTCGATGCGCCGCCGCTCCGCCTCGAAGGCGTCCACCAACCGGACGCGTGAACGCGCCAGTTCCGCTACCTTCGCACCCAAGTCGCCTTCCCGCGGCGCGATCAGCACACGCGTCAGTTCCGCTCGGGCGCCGGCCGTGACCCCCAGGACATAGGCACCCAGCGCGAGGAGGACAAGCCCCAGCACGGCTGTGCCGAAGGCCGTCGGCCAGGTGGTGACCGTCCACTGTTTGAGCACCTTGGCCTCCCGGCCGTCGCCGGCCGTGGCCATCAGCAGCGGGGTCGCTGCCATGGACAGCGGGGCGAGCAGGGCGACCGTGATCGCGAGGGCGTCGACCGGCCACAGCAGCCCCGCGAAGAGCAGCGCGTACCCCAACTCCCGCCATGTCACCCGCTCCCTCAGCCGCGTCGTCAGCCAGGACCACAGACCCCCCGCCTCGGGCACCCGGTGCCGGTCGGGGGCCGGGTCCCGGTCGATCAGGCGCAGCCTGTGCCGCTCCACCCAGGTCACCGCGATACCGGAGAGGGCCGCGAGGAGCAGCAGCGGAAGCCCCACCAGCACGAGGGCGAGGACGCCGCCGGCGACCACCGTGATCACGATTCCCACGAGGGCGGCGGCGCCGGTCAGGACGCCGGTGAGCAGGTATCCGGTCGAACGCCACGGCCACGACGACAGGAGGTAGTCCGACCGGGGCATGGCCTGCCAGACATTCCGGGGGTACGGGGGCGGAGGGTGCGCCGGGTGGGGGCGCGTGGGCTGACGGTTCATGGACTGACGGTTCATGGGCCGGGGATGCATGGGCGTCACCGTAGAAGGGCCGCCCCGGGCGGTGCCATCGGGGCAGGGGGCGGACCGGGGGTATGCCTGGCCCTACCCCAAGTCTCGTTTCTGCCGCACTGCGCCGCGGTGCCTCCACACGGTTTCGTGAAGCCATGAACATCGACGCGATCCAGTTGCACTCCGTCAGCAGGCAGTACGGGTCGGGCGACGGAGTGGTGACGGCACTCGACGAGGTCTCACTCGCCTTCCCGGGGGGAACCTTCACCGCCGTCATGGGCCCCTCCGGCTCGGGCAAGTCGACCCTGCTGCAGTGCGCGGCGGGGCTGGACCGCCCCACATCGGGGTCGGTCACCGTGGGCGGGACCGATCTGACGAAGCTGAGCGAGACCAAGCTGACCCTCTTGCGACGAGAACGCATCGGGTTCGTCTTCCAGGCGTTCAACCTGCTGCCGTCCCTGACCGCCGAGCAGAACGTGGCGCTGCCCCTGCGCCTCGCGGGCCGCCGCCCCGCCAGGGCCCGGGTGCGCGAGGTGCTCGGACAGGTCGGCCTGGGCGACCGGGCGCGGCACCGGCCGACGGAGCTGTCCGGCGGTCAGCAGCAACGCGTCGCCCTGGCCCGCGCCTTGATCACCCGCCCCGAGGTGCTCTTCGGCGACGAGCCGACCGGCGCCCTCGACTCGCGGACCAGCCGTGAGGTACTGAGCCTGCTGCGCGCCATGGCCGACGAGGAACGCCAGACGATCATCATGGTCACCCACGACCCGGTGGCCGCCGCGTACGCCGACCGCGTGGTCTTCCTCGTCGACGGACGGGTCGACGACGAGGTGGCCGGCGCCGGCGCCGACGACATCGCCGCGCGCATGACCGAGCTGGAGGCCGCGCCGTGCTGAGCGTCACCCTGCGCACCCTGCACGCCCGTTGGATCACCTTCGTCGGCAGTTTCGTCGCGCTCGCGCTGGGCGTCGCGCTCATCGCGGTGATGGGCCTGTCCCTCGCCTCGTCACTGAACGCGCCCGACGGGAGACCCGAGCGGTTCGCCGCCGCGCCGGTCGTGGTCAAAGGGGCCGACACCCTGCGCGTGCCCACCTCGACCGGTGTCCGGGTGCACAAGCTCGCTCAGCCGCGTGCCGTGCCCGCCGGGACCGTCGCGAAGCTGAAGAAGCTCGGCACCGTCGTCGAGGACCGGTCGTTCGCCGTACGGGCCCGGGGCGGCCCCGGCGACCTGGTGGGCCACCCCTGGTCCACCGCCGCCTTCGCCCCGTACGAGATCGACGCGGGACGCGCGCCCCGGGCGGCCGACGAGGTCGTCGTCAGCGGCGACTGGGCGAAGCCGGGGGAGCGCGTACGGACGGATCGCGGCACGGTACGGGTGGCCGGCACGGTACGAGTGGCCGGCACGATACGAGTGGCCGGCACCGGACGGGGCGGAGCCACCGGACGGACCGGCGCCACTGGACGAGTCGGCGTCACCGGACAAGTCAGCGGCGCAGTCGCCCGACGCGGCTTCGAGAACGCCGTCTTCTACGCCGACGAGCGCGCCGCCGCCCTGTCGCCCCGCAGCGTCCAGCTCGTCGTGGACGCCGACACCGCGGCCGTGCGTGAGGCGGTGCGCGGCAGCACGGGTGTCCAGGTCCTCACCGGTGACGCGCGCCGTTACGCCGACGCAGACCCGGACCGGGACAGCGAGGCGCTCACCGCGATGGACGCCATGTTCGGCACGGCCGGCGGTGTCACCGGCTTCGTCTCGGTCTTCGTGGTGGCGTCGACCTTCGCCTTCGCGGTCGCTCAGCGGCGCCGGGAGTTCGGGCTGCTGCGCACGGCCGGGGCGACCCCGGGACAGATCCGCCGGATGGTCTTCGCCGAGGCCCTGGTGGTGGGTGTGCTCGCCTCGGCCACGGGATGCGTGCTGGGCGCGTACGGTGCGCCATGGCTGGCCGCACGGATGGTCGACGGCGGGCTCGCGCCGGGCTGGTTCACCATCGGCGACGCCACCTGGCCGTACCACCTGGCCTTCTGGACGGGCCTGTTCGTCGCGCTGTGCGGTGTGGTGGCCGCCTCCTGGCGGGCGGGCCGCACGGCCCCAGTCCAGGCGCTGGGCGAGGCCTTCGTGGACGCCCGGGCGATGACCCGGGGCCGCCGGCTGTCCGGCCTGGCACTGCTGGCGACCGCCGCCGTGACCCTGGTCCTGGCCCTGGTCGGCGACCCGGGCGAACTGCTGCACCGGAAGACCTATGTGAGCCGGCCGATGCTGCTGATCACCGCCGTCGCCCTGCTCGCGCCGGTCGTGGTGCGCCCGCTGACCCGGCTGATCGCCTGGCTCCCGGCCCGACTCCCCGGAGCCGGCGGCATGCTGGTCCGGGAGAACGCCGCCGCCGGTGTGCGCCGCACCGCCGCGATCGCGGCGCCGGTCCTGGTCACCGTCGCGCTGGCCGGCTCGCTGCTGGGCGCCACCGCGACCCTGAACAAGGCGAAGGCCGACGAGACGCGCCGGCATTCGGCCGCCGACTTCGTCGTCACCCCGGCGAGCGGCGCGGGCTTCGACGCGGCCACACTGCGCGGGCTGCGAAAGGTGTCCGGCGCGGAGGTGTCCGCGACCTCGTCGAGCGCCGTCTATGTTCTGGAGGACGGCGTGTCACTGGCCAAGTCCGAGGCGCGCGCGGCGGATCCCGGACCGCTCGCCGCCACCACCCGGCTGCCGGTCGAGGCCGGGAGGACGAGCGACCTCGACGACGACTCCCTCATCGTCAACCGGGAGTGGCAGCGTCATACCGTGGGGCAGCGGGTGCGGGTGTGGCTCGGCGACGGCACGAGGAAGTCGCTGCGGATCGCCGCGGTGATGACCACCGGCACCGGCGACAACGGCGTGTACGTCACTCCGCGCAACGCCCCGGGCGCGACCGTCGACCGGGTCGACGTCGCCCTCGCCGCCGGTGCGGACGCGCACGCCGTGGCCGCCGCACTGCGTGCGGCGGTGCACAGCTCGGGCGGGCAGGTCCTCACCAAGGACCAGTGGGTACGCGCGAGTCACCCCGAGACGAACCGGACGACCCGGCTCGGCCTCCTGCTGGTCCTGGGCATCGCCCTCCTCTACACCGGCATCTCCCTGGCCAACACCATGGTCATGGGGACCTCCGACCGGGTGCGCGACCTGGCCGTGCTGCGCCTGGCGGGAGCCACCCGGTGGCAGGTGCTCCGGCTGGTGGGCGCCGAGGCGCTGACGGTCGTCGCGGTCGGCGGAGTGCTGGGGCTCCTCGTCGCGGGGCTCAACCTGCTGGGCACGTGGAGCGCCCTGGGTCTGCTGTCGGCCCCGACCACGATCGAGATCCCCTGGACGGCCGTCGGTGCGGTCCTCGGCGCCTGCGGGGTGACGGCCGTCGTCTCGTCCGTCATCCCCGCCGCACTCGCCCTGCGGCGCCGGGCGGTGGAACTGGCGGGTGTCCGGGAGTGACGCCCAGTGCCCTCCCGTACCGCTACGCGGAGGTCCGCGCGGTGGTCGCCGCGATGGTTTCCAGCGAGCTGATGAGCAGGTCCCACAGGCGCTCGGTGTGCAGCTTCGTCGCCACGGAGGTGTTCGCCGGGCCGGAGCGGCCGCGGAAGTCGGTGACCGTCATGCCGTAGGTCGCCGTACCCCGCAGCTCGACCTCGACATGGGCCGGCGTGACCTCCATCAGGCTCGGGTCGATGGCCCGGCCGACCGCGCACGCGTCGTGGATCGTGGCCATCGCGCCGTGCACCTTGCCGACGTTGGCGTTGTAGTGGTCGAGGAGATCGACGACGAACCGGGACACGGGTGTGCCCAACGCCCCGATACGGGACAGCAGTTCAGGTGTGGCGGCGGCCTGTGCCGTCAGATCGAGACCGACCATGGTCAGGGGCCAGCCCGCCGAGAAGACGACCGCGGCCGCCTCGGGGTCGGCGTGGATGTTGAACTCGGCCGCCGGTGTGATGTTGCCGCGGGTGTACGACCCGCCCATCAGGACGACCTCCTTGACCAGTTCGGCGATACGGGGCTCCCGGCGCAGCGCCAGCGCGATGTTGGTCAGGGGCGCGGTGGGGACGAGGGTGATCTCACCGGGGTGGGCGAGGACCGTCTCGATGATCAGATCGACGGCGTGCCGGGGGTCGGTCTCCATGGCCGGAGGGATGAAGGCGGGGCCGTCCATTCCGGTGTCCCCGTGGATCTCGGCGGCGAGGGTCTGGTCCCGGACGAGGGGACCGCCGGCACCGGCCGCGACCGGTACGCCGCGCAGGCCCGCCAGGGTGCAGACCTGCCGGGCGTTCAGGGTGACCTTCTCGATGGTCTGGTTGCCCGCGACGGTCGTGACGGCGACGATCTCGACGTCGGGGTTCCCGGCGGCGAGCAGGATGGCGATGGCGTCGTCGAGCCCGGGGTCGCAGTCGATGATGATCTTCTTGGGCATGGGCGTCCTTCGGGGTGGGACGGGATGCGGACCGGATCACTGAGAACAGCATGCGCCAGGCCCACCCTGCCCTGGTCGGCCACACACCACTCCTGTCGGCCCCACCCCGCCCCTGTCGCGAAGGCTCACCTCAGCCGATGCGAGGTGGCTCACCTCAGCGGATGCGAGGTCCTCCCCGACGCCTCGTCGATCTCGTCGTGCGCCTTGGTCAACAGCTTCATCGCCAGTTCGTTGAGCGCCCGCGCGCCCGCGACCTCCTCGCCGACTCTCGGCTGGTTGGAGTCGGAGGGGTGGCGGCTGGCGTACCCGTGAGCGCGTACCTCGTTCCCGTCGGGGAGCCGGAGGAGAGCGGCGGCGCGGGTGCGGTGGTCGTCCTCCTCGAACTCGATCTCGACGTGCCAGCCGACGGCGGTCCGTGTCTGCGCGGCGGCCGGTTGCGACTGTGTCGTCTGTGTCATTGCGATCACCTCCGAGGCGGGCCCCGGCCCCTGATACGGGCCTCGGCACCTACTACCAGAGTGTGCTTCTTCCCCCGACTCCGCACGGGATGACGCCCGATGGCGACAAAGGGTGACCGGACGACTACGAACCGCCCGCGCCAAGCCCGTTGAACCAGTGAGGGGCCGGCTATCGGCGCGGTCGGTGGCCGTGACACCTGTGCAACTGACGATCGCCAAGGGCGCGGTAGAACTTTCCCTGCTTCATCAAGGCCCCGCGCACGGCGCGGGCGCGCGCCGCCTCTGCGGCGCGGCCTGCCTCCTGTCTTCGCCCCGGCCGGCCGCGCCCGGCGGCGCGCTAGGTGGAGCGGGCAAGCGCCGGCAGGTCAGCACAGTCCGGCAGCGAGTGCACCGGCATCGCCAAGCGGTTTACGTGACACGAGCGCGGCCGTCTGCGGCCATGGTCGTAGTGCTGTCGAGACAGGCCGGCTGCGGCGGGGGTGGCGTCCGGGCCGAGCGACGAGGCCGCGCGGAAAGGCCGTGGGGCCGAGCGCCGTACCGCCGCCGTCACGGATGCGGCAGCGTGAGCGGATCATTGCTGAGACCTTGGCTGAGGGGGAGCTGCTGCTGCCGCGCAGTGGCTGAGCCTGGCGTGGGCGCTCCGCGAGGTTCAGGAATCATCGCCTCCGGCGTTTCGCCGATAAGTACGGATGATCACGAGCGTCGAGAAGATCACGAGGATCAGAGCCGTCGATGCCGAGATGAGTCTCCAGTTCAGCGAGCTTGGCTGATCATCGCTTGAAAGGACTGCCGCGGCCATGCCTGGCCCCTTCGGGAAGGTGATTCGAGCTCCATGCGTCACCTCCAACAACCCGCTTTTCAACGTAAGGGAGACGTCCCACGGGCCGTCCGTGACCTGATCGGTCACGATGACGTTCACCGACGCGGACTGGCCGGGCGCCAGGCTCTTTCCGGAGTCAACCGGGTAGGGCCCGGCGCTGATGTTTCCGGATACCTGGGACATCTTCAGGGCGCCGGTGAGGTCCAGAGCACGGCCACCGGTGTTGTGGACCTTGGCGTGTACGACGGCGCGCCCACTGACATCACGCTCAGCCGTCATGTTGTCCACCGTGAATCGGGCACGCGGCGGGTTGTTGCCACCCACCGAGAGGTAGAGCCGGATTCCGGTGCGGCTGACCAAGGTGATGCCGCTGCCCAGGTCGCGACCGCTGACCTGCGCCCATACGACGCCGTATCGCTCGCCGGGGGCAGCGTCCTTCGGAATGGCGATGGTCACGGTGTCTCGGGCTCTGGAGTGAGCGGGGATGTCCAGGCTCAGCCGACCGGGCTTGATCCAGGTGGTGAGCTCGTTACCGGTGTTTCCGGCAGCGCCGACGAAGGAACCCCGGCGGATATCAGCGGCGCCAGGGTAGACCGCGACATGCAAGACGTCGGCCGATTTGTTCGACACTTCGATGCGCCGCTTCACGGTGACACCGGGTTTTAGGCTGTCGACGATGTACTGCCTTGCCCGTGGGTCTTTGACGAGGTCGGCAGGGACATCGACGAGCCGAATTCCCACGGCGTCCGGGGGGTTCGGTCGCTGTACCGGATCCGATACGAGGGATGTGGCCGAAGCGGTGCTGGTGACCAGGGCAAGCGCCATGGCCACCAACACCGCGAGGGAAGAGAACCTGGGCACAGGGCTTTACGGTTTCCTTTTTTGCGGTAAGGACGTACGAGGTCTCAGGCGACGGAGTGGGTGATCGTCGAGCTGTACGTTCCCGCCAGCGCGTTCGCGGGGATGGTGAGATGGATCGTCGGGTTCCAGGTGGCCGAGTTGATGCCACTCACGCCGGTGGCCACCTGGACGGGGCCAGGGGGATAGAGCGGGTTCAAGTCGCTCGCGGTGACAGTGGCGGTGCCGCTGACCGAGGCCGACGGTGTGGTGTAACTGCTGGAACCGGCAGCGGATACGGAGATGCTCTGGGGGCCGGTGAAGTCGACTGCGCTTGCCGTGGCGGTCCAGCCCGCGGTGCCGCCTCGACCGTCTGTCACCGTGACGTTGCCCAACTGGCTGGAAACCGATTGCGGACTGCCGCTGACGCCGACGGTGCCGAGATTTACGGGCCCCGTCGGGACACTGATGTCGAGCGTCCCTGACGAGACCTGGACGGTGACCGGCGTGTCCGCCGCCGAAGCCGGCATCGGGGACGCCAGTACTGCCACCGCCGCTCCGGCAATCAAGGGGCTGATGACGCTACGAATTCTCATGGGTGCGACCTCGCTTGGCGACCGGGGGAGGTTGGGGCGGCACGGCAGGGGCCGATGCGCAATTGCACGTTAGGGGGAGCATGATCAAGAAGCGCACGGACTCCATTGCGTGGAGGCTCGATCCACTCGCACGGCGGAGTTTGGGGGCGGCTGACGCGGCCATGACCGCGAGCACCACCAAGGACAGTCCCGACACCGACTCTCCGCTCGTGGTCTGCGGTGCAGTGATGAACTCTCTACGACGAGTACGCGTTGCCCACGGGCGCCAGAGTGCCGGCAGATGTCTTCATCCATCTCGACGAAGTCCCGGACGCCGTGGTGCTGGCCGAGGTCATTGCGATGCCGCAGGGAATGGAGCTGCCCGCCCTCGGGGCCCGCGTCGAGGGTCAGGTCCTCTGGCGCGCCGAGCACAACCGCCAGGTGAAGGTCGGGCTCGACGAGTGGACGACGATCAACGAGTGATCATCTCCGGGCCGTTCCTGGGCCGTGCGAGGTCGCTCGGCGGTGACCGGCGACCACGACCAGTGACAGGTCGGCCACCGGCACGGTCGGTGAACGGCCAGGTCACGGCCCCCCGGCCGAACGGGTTTCCTTCGAGGGGTAGCCGTCAGGCAAGATGGGGTGTATCTGCCCACTGCCGATTTCAAGCGTCCGGACGGTTTCTCTTGGCTGAGTTCATTTACACCATGCGCAAGACGCGCAAGGCGCACGGCGACAAGGTGATTCTCGACGACGTCACCTTGAGCTTCCTGCCGGGTGCGAAGATCGGTGTGGTCGGTCCGAACGGTGCTGGTAAGTCCACCGTTCTCAAGATCATGGCGGGGCTCGAGCAGCCCTCCAACGGCGACGCGTTCCTGTCGCCCGGGTACAGCGTCGGGATGCTGCTGCAGGAGCCGCCGCTCGACGAGTCCAAGACCGTTCTGGAGAACGTCCAGGACGGCGCCGCCGAGATCATGGGCAAGCTCAAGCGCTTCAACGAGGTCGCCGAGCTGATGGCGACCGACTACTCGGACGCGCTGCTGGACGAGATGGGCAAGCTCCAGGAGGACCTGGACCACGCCAACGCGTGGGACCTGGACGCTCAGCTGGAGCAGGCCATGGACGCCCTGGGCTGCCCGCCCGGCGACTGGCCGGTCACCAACCTCTCCGGTGGTGAGAAGCGCCGCGTCGCGCTGTGCAAGCTGCTGATCGAGGCGCCCGACCTGCTGCTCCTCGACGAGCCCACCAACCACCTGGACGCCGAGTCCGTGCAGTGGCTGGAGCAGCACCTCGCGAAGTACCCCGGCACCGTCGTCGCCGTCACCCACGACCGGTACTTCCTCGACAACGTCGCCGGCTGGATCCTTGAGCTCGACCGCGGCCGCGCCATCGGCTACGAGGGCAACTACTCGACGTACCTGGAGAGCAAGGCCTCCCGCCTCAAGGTCGAGGGCCAGAAGGACGCCAAGCGCGCCAAGCGGCTCAAGGAAGAGCTCGAGTGGGTGCGGTCCAACGCCAAGGGTCGGCAGGCCAAGTCCAAGGCGCGTCTGGCGCGCTACGAGGAGATGGCGGCCGAGGCCGACAAGATGCGGAAGCTGGACTTCGAGGAGATCCAGATCCCGCCGGGCCCGCGTCTGGGTTCCATCGTCGTCGAGGTCAACAACCTCTCCAAGGCCTTCGGGGAGAAGGTCCTCATCGACGACCTCTCCTTCACGCTGCCGCGTAACGGGATCGTCGGCGTCATCGGCCCGAACGGCGCCGGCAAGACCACGCTCTTCAAGATGATCCAGGGACTCGAGACGCCGGACTCCGGCACGATCAAGGTCGGCGAGACCGTCAAGATCAGTTACGTCGACCAGAGCCGCGAGAACATCGACCCGAAGAAGTCGCTGTGGGCCGTCGTCTCGGACGAGCTGGACTACATCAATGTGGGCCAGGTCGAGATGCCGTCGCGCGCGTACGTCTCCGCCTTCGGGTTCAAGGGCCCCGACCAGCAGAAGCCGGCCGGTGTCCTCTCCGGCGGTGAGCGCAACCGGCTCAACCTCGCCCTCACCCTCAAGCAGGGCGGCAACCTGCTGCTCCTCGACGAGCCGACCAACGACCTCGACGTCGAGACGCTGTCCTCGCTCGAGAACGCGCTGCTGGAGTTCCCGGGTGCGGCCGTGGTCGTCTCCCACGACCGCTGGTTCCTGGACCGGGTCGCGACGCACATCCTCGCCTACGAGGGTGACTCGAAGTGGTTCTGGTTCGAGGGCAACTTCGAGTCGTACGAGAAGAACAAGATCGAGCGCCTCGGTGCGGACGCCGCGCGCCCGCACCGTGCCACCTACAAGAAGCTGACCCGGGGCTGATCGATCTTGCGGCACATCTACCGCTGCCCGCTGCGCTGGGCGGACATGGACGCGTACGGCCACGTCAACAACGCGGTCTTCCTCCGCTACCTGGAGGAAGCACGTATCGACTTCCTGACCCGCCCGGACAAGCAGTTCAAGCAGGGGTCCGTGGTGGCGCGCCACGAGATCGACTACAAGCGGCAGCTCGTCCACCGGCGCGAGCCGGTGGACATCGAGCTGTGGATCACCCAGATAAGGGCCGCGGCCTTCACGATCACGTACGAGGTCAAGGACACGGACCAGCTCTACGTCCGGGCCGCGACCGTGGTCGTGCCGTTCGACTTCGAGGCCCAGCGCCCGCGCCGCCTCACCGCCGAGGAGCGCGAGTTTCTGGAGGAGTACCGGGACGACCAGGACGAGGCCGTCGCGGCATGACCGTGACCGCGTTGCACCTCACCGACGAGGGGGAGGCGGCGGACCTCGCCGCCTTCCTCGCCCGGCTGATCCACTACGACCGTGCCGCCGCCGTACGCCTCCAGGCGTCCGGCACCGCGCTCGCGGTCTTCGGCCGGCCGCCGTCGTTCGAGGTCCTCGCGATCCGTACGGCGCGGCTCGCCAAGCCGTACGAGAACGGTCTCGACGTCACACTCGACGTGACCGTCTCCGCCGGTGAACTCCTGGAGTCCATCGACGAGTCGGCGGCCACCGTCAGCGTTCCCGGGGCGGTCACCGGGCCGCCGTGGGCCGGGGTCCTCCCGCCCCGCGGAGGCTGGCAGCCGGAGCCGGGACTGCCCGGACCGGACGCCGTACGCGCGATGGTCGCCACCGCGGTCGCCGAATTCCGGTCCCGTACACAGGAGTTGGCGCCCGAGGCCCGTACCCGCGCCGAACTCGACCGCATAGGACGGGAGATCTGGTCCCGGCCGATCGGTGACACCGGCCTTCAGGTACGAGCCGTGCACGCGGCGCAGTCGCTCGGGTTCCTGCTGCCGGTGCGTCAGGCCGACCCGGGTGAGAGCCCGTTGGGGCTGTACTCGTCCGGGGCGTGGCTGCGGCTGCGTACGCCCTACGGATCGATCGCCGTCCGCCGGGCGGGACTCGGGGCACTGGACGTCAGCGTCCGCTGATTCCCCGTCCTCGCGCGATGGATCCCCCGTCCTCGAGCGATGAATTCCCCAGCCCCGATCGGCTCGATCCCCCGGCCCCCGACCGCTCTCAGCCGGCCGTGTTGATCATCGACGCCGCCGCGTACGTCAGGTAGTTCCACAGCGTGTGCTCGTGCTCCTCGGAGAGGCCGAGCTCGTCGACGGCCACGCGCATGTGCGCCAGCCAGGCGTCGTGCGCCGCCTGGTCGACGGCGAACGGGGCGTGCCGCATCCGCAGCCGGGGGTGACCGCGGTTGTCGCTGTACGTCGTCGGGCCGCCCCAGTACTGGATCAGGAACAGCGTGAAGCGCTCCTCGGCCGGGCCCAGGTCCTCTTCGGGGTACATGGCCCGCAGCAGCGGGTCCTCGGCCACTCCCTCGTAGAAACGGTGCACGAGGCGCCGGAAGGTCTCCTCGCCGCCGACCTGCTCGTAGAAGGTCTGCTCCTGAAGCGTGCCGCGCCGAATTTCTTTCACCTCACCATCGTCTCAGACCGGGTGACCGAGGACGCAAGGCTTAGGACCAGCGGCCCAGCGCCCCAGCGGGTGCGGCACTCGCCTCGCGGCCCGTCCCGCCGCACAGTGGAGGTATGAGCGGGCACGCTCTCGACCACGACCACGACCACGACCACGACCACGACCACGACCTCGACAACCTCGCCACCCTGGCGCGGGCCGCCCTGGTGCGCGAGATCGACCGGAGTGGGGCCTGGGCCGCCGACCCGGTGTGGCGGGCGGCGTTCGAGGAGGTCCCGCGCCACCTCTTCGTGCCGTACTACTACGTCGGTGCCGTGGGCGGCTTCGAGCGGGTGTGGGGCGAGGACCCCGACCCGCGCAGCCGTGAGCACTGGGTGCGCGGCGCCTACGCGGACGCCCCGCTGGCCACCCGGGTGCGCGACGGCGAGCTGGTCTCCTCCAGCAGCCAGCCCTCGCTGATGGCGATGATGCTGACCGCGCTGGAGGTACGGGAGGGAGACGCCGTCCTGGAGATCGGCGCCGGCACCGGCTACAACGCGGCGCTGCTCGCCCACCGCCTCGGCGACCGCCTGGTGACCACGGTCGACCTCGACCCGGAGATCACCGAGTCCGCCCGCCGGCACCTGGCCGCCGCCGGATACCACCCGACCGTCGTCACCGCGGACGGCGCCCGCGGGGTCCCCGAGCGCGCCCCCTTCGACCGGATCATCGCGACCTGCACGCTGACCTCGATCCCGCGGCCGTGGCTCGCCCAATGCCGTCCCGGCGCCCGCATCCTGGCGCCGCTGGCCACCGGCCTGATCGCGCTGCGCGTCCGGGACGCCGGACACGCCGAGGGGCGTTTCCTGCACACGCCGGCCTACTTCGTGCCCCTGCGCGGCGAGAGCCGGCCCGAGGAGTCGGAGCCGCAGGACCTGCGCGAGCTGCCGCGCCGGGCCCGCGGCGACGAGCTGTTCCGGTTCCTGCTGACCCTGGCAGGGCGCGGCCTCGACCCGTACGAGGCGTACGAGCTGTACGAGCTGTGGGAACGCGAGAACCGGCCCGTGCGCGAGCGGTACGGGGTCACGGTCGACGGCGCGGACGCCTGGGCGTGGCTGGACGACCCCGAGGGGCCGCACGCCTGGCCGCTGCCGTGACTCCTGTCGTGAATCCCGCTGTGGCCCCTGCCGCGACCTCCGCCGTCAGCCTCGCCTGATGGTGATCGTCGTCCAGGCGCCGACATGCACCCGGTCGCCGTCCTGGAGCGGGACCGGCACGAAGGGCTGGATGGGCTCCTCGCCGCCGTTGACCGTGGTGCCGTTGGTCGAGTTCTGGTCGACGACCGCCCAGCTGCCGTCCGGCTGCTGGACCAGGACCGCGTGCTGGTGCGAGACGCCCGGGTCCTCCGGGGGCACCGAGAGGTCGATGTCGGGGGTGTCGCCGGTGGAGTGCCGACGGCGGCCGATCGTCATCTGGTTGCCGGTGAGCGGGCGCTGCTGCTCCGGTGAGTACGCGGGCAGGTTCAGGCCCGCGGCCTCGGGGCCGGAGCGCTGCATCATCGCCATGAAGTACTCGCGGTCGGGACCGATCGTCGCGCTCCAGGACAGCGGCTGCCGCTGCTGCTGGTAGTCGGGACCGGGGCCGGGCGGGGCCTGGGTGGCGCCGGGCTGCGGATAGCCGTAGCCGCCGCCCTGACCCATGCCGGGACCACCGGGACCACCGGGGCGGCCGCCGGGGCCACCCGGCCCTCCGGGCGAATTGCCCGACGGCGGGGAGATCACCCAGTCGTCGTCACCGCCGCCGAAGGACGGGCCCCCGGACTGCGGACCGCCGGGCCCGGGCGGACCCTGCTGCGGGAACGCGGGCGCGGCCGGCTGCTGGGTGAAGGCCTGCGGGGCGCCGGGGCCACCGGGTCCGCCGGGCGTGGGCCCGGGCGGCGGCGGAACCGGACGGGACGGGTCCGCACCGAAGCCGCCGGGACCAGGACCACCGAAGCCACCGGGCCCACCGGGACCGGCACCTGGACCGCCGGGACCACCAGGGCCACCGGGACCGCCCTGACGGGACGGGTCGCCGCGGAAGCCCGACGGATCCTGCCCGTAGGGCGGAATCGGTTCCGCGGGGCGGTTCATCTGCGAGGGCCGCGAGCTCTGGTAGTCGAACGGGTCGTGACCGGGACCGGTCGCGGGGCCGGGGCCGCCCGGCTGCCCCTGCGGCGGCTGCTGGAAGCGCAGCGCCGGATTGGGCATTCCGGGCGCGGGCGACTGCGGACGCGGCGCCGCCGGGGTGTACGAGGTCGCCGTGTTCGTCAGGAAGTTCCACCGGCACTCCTCGCAGAACGGCGCACCGCCCTCACGGGGCGTACGGCACTGCGGGCAGAGCTCCGGCTCGGGATTGGGCACGGCGGACAGGTGCGGGCGCCCACCGGGGGCGCCGGGGCCGCCGGGACCGGAGGGCGGGGGCGAGCCGGGCGGCGGATAGCCGTAACCGGAGGCGGGCGGCGGCGGTGGAGGGGGCGGAGGCACGGCACCGGCCATGCGGTGACCGCAGACCTCGCACCAGTCGTCGGAACCCGACTGGTGTCCGTTCGGGCAGGTCGGCATGTCGGCGCTTCCCCCTCTCCTTTTCCGGCCGTTGTGACCGGGTTTCTCCAGTTCCCCACGGGAACCGGGCTCGCTACTTCTTTACACGAACAGTCTTTGTGGACCGTGTCTCAAGGGTCATTTCGTCAGCCTCTTCGACCCTTGCCTTCAATCGCACAGTACCTGCCGCGGCGTCGACCACGTCCACCACCTTCGCAAGCAGTTTCGCAGTATCCGCGTTGCCCGACGCGCTCGCGAGCTGAACGGCGCGGCCCAGCTTGGCCGTTGCCCCGTCGACATCTCCCGATTTGCGCAGGTCCAGGCCTTGTTGGATGACTTGTGCCAGTTCCGCCTGGCCTGTGTAGTGCGCGACCTGGGCGTTGATCCTCGTCGAGGCCACCATGTCGTCGGTCCACACGGCCTTGACGAGCCCCTGGGCGCCGAGGTTGTGCACGCCCCCGTCGCCCTGCGGCACGACGAGCGAGACCCGGGCGGCCAGCATCTCCTGGCCCACTCCGGCCAAGGGGACCTCGACGCACACGTGGTAGTCGCGGGACTCGTCGCCCCAGGACCCGGTGGGGTAGTCGCCGGCGCGCGGGCCCGCCTCGGAGCGACGGTCGGTCAGCTCCTCGACCGTGGGGGCCACTTGCTTGACGAACTTGATCTCGGTGCCGACCGGCGTCCACAGGCGCAGCGCGACGTCCGCGACCTCCTTGCCCATGGCCGTCTCCATCATCTGTGTGAAGTCGGCGGACAGGGCGGCCGGGTCCGCGACGATGTCGGCGGTGCCGAGCAGCGCCGAGGCGATCCCGGTGACCTCCTTGACCTCCCAGTCCGTGCCCACTCCACGCGCGTCACAGGTGAAACGTCCGGCACAGGAGTCGAGGGCGGCCTTGAGGTCCTCCGGCGACTCGTGTTCGTTGCGGCCGTCGGTCAGCAGGATGCCGTGCCGGATCGGCACCTCGGCCGAGGACAGCAGCCGGTCGGCGAGGCGCAGCCAGGTGCCGATCGCCGTACCGCCGCCCGCGCTCAGCCTGCGCAGTGCCTCCTTGGCCTGGCCGCGGGTCGCCGCGTCGGCCACCGCGAGGCGCCCATTGCCGGGGTAGACCTCCTTGGCGACGTGCGTGCCGCCGATCACCGCGAAGTGCACGCCGTCGCGCAGGGTGTCGATCGCGGCGGCCGTGGCCTCGCGGGCGTTGCGCATCTTGGTCGGCGGGTAGTCCATCGAGCCGGAACAGTCGACCATGATCGCCACGGCGGCGTCCGGGCCCCGGCCCGCCGCGTACAGGTGGGGCGCGCCGACCGCGCTCCCGACGGTGCCGCCTCCGGTGGCGCTCACCGTGACGATCGCGTTGACCTCGCGGCCGCCCTCGGGCAGGTACTCGTTCTGGTACACGTCGACCGAGAACTGCGGCACGTTCGACTTCGAGAAATTGGCCATGCCTTCTTCGTCCCCCTCAAGACCTCCGGTAGTTGGCGGAGGCGATGACTGTATGCGGACCGGTCCCCTCCGGTCCGAGGCCGTCCCCGTGGGCACGGATTGCGCCTTTTCGCGGCCTCAGGCCGATCCTGCCCCCTGTGGCGGGGCCGGGAACGGGACGACGGCCACTGTTACGTTGTCGTGGCCCCCACCGTCCAGGGCGTGACCCACCAGGACCTGGGCGCTGTGGAGGGGCCTTTCGGCGGCGTCCAGCGGCACGACCTCGGCCATCTCCTCGGCCGCCTCCGCGTAGTTCCACAGTCCGTCGGTGCACACGACCACCACACCCGGCCGGTCCGGCTTGAAAGAGGCGGTGTGCGGCTCCAGTTCGTACGCGTCCGCGCCGAGCCAGCCCGTGATGGCATGGGCGCGCTCGTCGGCGTACGCCTGCGCCTCGCTCATCAGGCCCGCGGCGACCATCTGCGCGGCCCAGGAGTCGTCCTCGGTGAGCCGGGCGGGGGGCGAAGTCCGGTCGACGGGGACCCAGTAGGCGCGGCTGTCGCCGACCCAGCCGACGATCAGCAGGGCGGGGGTGACGACGGCGCCGACGAGGGTGCAGGCGGGCGCGTTCTGGTGCGGGGCGTGCTCCTCGTGCGCGGGGGGCGCCTCGGCCAGCGAGTTGACGGCCTCGGAGGCCGCGAGGATCGCCTCGTGCATGGCCTGCTGAGGGTGGGTGCCGAGCGGCAGCGCCGCCAGCAGCGCCTCGCCCGCCGCCCGCGACGCGGCGAGCGAGGCCTCGTCGGGGCGGGTCGCCGAGGAGACCCCGTCGCAGACGATCGCGACGACCGCGGGCGAGCCGTCCGGCAGCGCGGTCGAGGAGATCGCGAACGCGTCCTCGTTGCGGTGGTGGCGCAGACCCCGGTCGCTGACCGCGGCCACCGCACCCAACTCCTGCTCCATGTGATCCCGTTCGCGCGGCTGGGCGTGCCCGCAGTTCTCGCAGTAGCCGTCGCTGTCCACATGGCCGGAGCGGCAGGCGACGCACAGTTTGGTGCCCGCTGGGGGCGTGACGGGTGTGGCGAGCTCGGCGGTCCGCGGATCGACGACGGGCCCGGCGGGGGCTTCGGCCGGCGGGGCGAGCGGGTACTCGTCGGGCTCCGGGGGCCGGTCGAACCGTACGCCCGAAGGCTGCCCGCCCGAGGGGTGGTCGCCCGGCTGCTGGGCCCCTGCGGACTCCGTGTCCGGGTGCGGGAGTTCGGAGCCGCCCGAGTCCATGCCCCGGATGTCGGTCGCCCGGTGCACCGGCGCGGGCGTGTCGGAGCTCGCCGGCTCCGGCGCGAGGGGCCAGTCCAGGGACGCGGCGGCCTCGGAGGGGCGTGTCGACGAGCCGTTCATGGCGATCGTGGGGTGGTCCTGGGGCGGTGTGGGCACCGCCGACAGGTCGTACCCGCACGCACCGCAGAAACGGTCACCCGTCTCCAGGGGCTCCTCGCAACTGGGGCACCGCGAAAGGGCCGTCGGCTGGGGCATCTGGGACATCAATCACACCCACGTCCGGGGGCGGTAACGGTTGGCACGTTCCACCAGGTCGATCCTCTCCTCGCCGCCCTGCGCGAGGCGGGCCAGCGTGCGGTACGAACGCTCCAGTGCGAAACGCAGACCGCGCTCGTCCACCTCGCTTCCGAGCAGCACCCGTCCGCCGCCGGAGTGCGGGGCGGAACTCCGGCTACCGGAGAGTACCCAGTCCAGGGCGCAGCCAAGGACTTCCGTCGACAACTGCTCGCGTCGCACCGCGTCCAGACCGTATCCGTCCAGAGCCTCGACCTGGCCCGCGGCGGCGGTCAGATCGTCCAGGAACGCCGCTGCCGCCGCCTCCTCGGCCAGCCGCTGCCGCAGCCGCGCCCGCACGGCCGCGACCCGCGCCGCCGTGTAGTGGATCGACGACTCCGGTACGGACTCCAGTGTGCGTACGGAGCCGCGGCGGTCGCCCGCCGCGAGCTGTACGCGGGCCAGGCCGAACGCCGAGCTGACATAGCTGGGGTCGGTCGTCCACACCAGGCGGTAGTACTCGCCCGCGTTGTCCAGCTGCCCGAGCACCTCCGCGCACAGGCCGAGGGCCAGCTTCGGCGCGGGCTCGCCCGGGAAGGCGTCGTAGATCGCGTCGAAGGACAGTGCCGCGGTCTCGTGCTCCCCGGTCGCCAGGGCCGCGACGCCCCGGTACCAGACCACCCGCCAGTCGTCGGGATGGTCCGCCTCCAGCGCCTCAAGGGCCCTGCTCGCACTGGCCAGTTCGCCCATCTCCAGCCGGGCCCGCAGCTCGCGCAGGCGCAGCTCCAGAGAGCCGGTGGGCGCCGCGTGCAGGGCGGTGATCAGCTCCGCGGGCGCCGAGGCCATCAGGCCCGCGAGGAAACCGGCGTTGGGGTCGCCCGGGTCGACGCGGGGGACCGGCAGCGCGAGCGCGGTGGCCGCGGCGTTCAACGGCTTGACCAGAGCGGCCGGGGCCGGGGCCGGAGCGGGCGCGAGGGGGAGCGGCGGGGTCCCGTTCACCCCCGCCCCGTTGGCGCCGGGGGGCGGCGCGGGCGCGCGCTTTCTCCCCCGTAGGGGCACCACCCGCGCCCCCAGTCGCGACACGTCTCCGTCCAGCATCCCGAACAACTCCGTGTCCGTGACCTTCAGTTCCGGCCCGAACAGGGTGGACAGGGCCGGGCGCGCCCGGCCCGTCTGGAGGGACACGACCTCCCTGAGCACACCCGTCAGCTGCTCCGCCATCTCCTGCGCGGACGCGAACCGGCGCGCCGGATCGGGGTCGGTGGCGCGCACCAGGAGCCGGTAGAAGGACTCGTACGTCCGGAAGACCTCGATGTTGTCCGGGTCCGGCAGGGAGTCCACGAAGACGTTCGTGTACCCCTGGAAGTCGAAGGTCAGCACGGCCAGGGTGCGGGCGACCGTGTAGAGGTCACTCGCCACCGACGGACCGACCTCGGCCACCTCCGGCGCCTGGTAGCCCACCGTGCCGTAGATGGCCGACTCGTCGTCGTCCATTCTGCGCACCGCGCCCATGTCGATCAGCTTGAGCTGGTCCTCGGTCTGGATCGCGTTGTCGACCTTGAAGTCGCAGTAGAGCAGATTGCGGCTGTGCAGATGGCCGAGTGCCTCCAGGGCCTCGATGCCGTACGCGCAGGCCTGCTCCACCGGCAGTGGATCGCGCTTCCCGTCCCCCGTCCGGCGCCCGTTGGCGATCTCCTTCAGCGACTTGCCGCCGACGTACTCCATGACGATGTACCCGTCCAGCGAACCCGTCCGCTGGTCCAAGTGCTCCACGAAGTTGTAGATCCGCACGATGTTGGCGTGCTCGATCTCCGCCAGGAAGCGCCGCTCGGAGATCGCCGCCGCCATCGCGTCCTGGTCGCCGGTGTCGAGCAGACCCTTGAGGACCACCCAGCGGTCGGAGACCGCGCGGTCGACGGCGAGGTAGACCCAGCCGAGCCCGCCGTGCGCGAGACAGCCCACCACCTCGTACTGGCCGTGCACGATGTCGCCCGTGTGCAGCTTCGGCACGAACGAGTACGGGTGACCGCACTTGGTGCAGAACCCCTCGGTGCGCCCCACCCGCTCACCGCGCGAACGGCCCACCGGCGCCCCGCAGTCGGAGCGCGAGCAGAACCGCTTCCGCTCGGGCACCTCCGGGTTCTCCAGCACCATCGCGCGCGGGTCGGGCCGCGGCACGTCCGGCACCTGCACCAGCCCGACGCCGAGCCGGCCGCGGCCACTGGAGGCGGCGGTCGAGCCCGAGCTGCGCACCGACACCGAGCGGCCGGTCGCGTTGCCGGACAGCGAGCGCGACAGGCGTCCGGAGACCGAGCGCCGCGACTGGGCGGAGCGCGAGGACGTACGGGAACTGGAGCTGCGGGAACTCGCCCGCGAACTGCTGCCGGAGCCGCGCGAGCCTTTGCCGCCCGCGGTGAGTCCGGTCGGGGGCGAGCCCACCATGCCGTTCGACGCGACGACGGGCGCCAGACCGCACGTGTCGCAGTACAGCTCGCCGCCGCCCACGTCCTCGTACGACCCCGGGCAACCGGGCCGCTGACACTTCTGCTGCTCACTCACACTGCATCACCTTCAACGCTCACGCGTGGGGCCCCCTACGGTCGGTGGGGCCGCCCTGTTCGGGCACCCGCGGGCTGAGCAGATCGACGGCGGCCCGCTGATAGCGCAGCACCGCCTCCTCCGCCACCCGCAGATCGCAGGGCGCGCTCCACAGCATGCGTCGGGCCGCGTCGTAGCGCTCGATGAGGAACGGGTCCTCCGCGAGGCCGTGCCGGGCCACCTTCGCCTTGTACGCGTCGAGGCGGCCGCGCAGCTCCGCGCGGACCGCCAGCGGCGCGGTGACCGCGGTCAACGACTCGCGGGCGCGCAGCAGCTCGTCCTCGGCCTTCTCCTCCAGCGCTTCCAGGAGCGGCGAGAGACGGTGCCACTGGGCGTGTCTGCGGAACTCCGCAGCCGTCGCCAACTGCTCCTGCAGCAGCGTCGGCGGCCCGCTGACGGCCGGCACCTCGGACGCGGCGATCTTCGCCAGCACCTCACCGCGGGCGCTCCTCGCCTCCGCGAGCGTGCGGTCGGCGCGGCTGAGCACGTCCCGCAGCCGCACGAGTCGGGCCTCCGCGTCCTGGCGGACGGTGAGCACCGCGTCGATCTCACGGCGCACGTCCTCCAGGGCGCGCGCCTCGCGGTCGTACGTCGTCGTGTCGGGACGTCCGCCGCCGGGCGCCGAACTGCCCTTCGTGGGCACCCAGAAGGCCAGCGGGTCGGAGACGACCTGCTGACGCAGGGTGCTCAGCGTCCGGGTGATCCGCTCCAGGTCGTCGCCCGCCGGGTGTTCACCGGGGCGTACGCCCACGGAGTGCGCGAGCTGGCGGGTGCGCTGGAGCTCCGCGGCCAGTAAATCGATCCGGGCGGGCAGCGCGGACCAGACGGCGTCCGCGGCGACGACCATGTCGAGCGAGGACGCGTACAGCTCGTTCATCCGCTCCACCAGCGCGACCAGCGAGAACTGCTCGCTGAGCTTGCCGGTGCCGGAGAGCGTCGGCGCGTTCGCCGCGGCCGTGGTCGAGCCGGCGACCGTGATGCTCACGCCGCGCAGCAGCTCGGTCAGCTCGACCAGGTCCTCACGGCTCGACCAGCGCCGCCGGGAACGGATGTCGCGGGCGGAGCGCAGCGCGTCCGTGTACGCGTCGAAGTACGCCCACAGCAGCGTGATCGACGCCTCCGCGGTCGACCAGCGCTCGTTGGTCGTACCCGTGAGCTCGGCGCCTTCGAGGAGTCTGCGGCCCGCGTGGTCCTGCAGGGCGAGGAGCGAGGTCTCGATGGCCTCGTGCTCCGCGCCGAGCCGCGCCAGCGCACGGTCCACCTCGTCCCGGTCCATCACCGGCCCGGGGGGTCCCGTGACGCCCATCGATCACCTCTCGCTCTCGGTCGTGCCCGTCGCTTGCGTTCCCGCCGGCCGCGTCGTCCGCGCTGCCGTTGCCCGGATTTCCGTTACTTGTAGTGCGCCGTCGGCGGAGTCGCCGACGGGGAGTCCGCCTTCAGGGTCGCGGACAGCCACTTGGTGTACGAGGCCTGCCAGCCGCCGCTCTTGCGGTAGTCCACGAGCACCTGGTTGACCCGGCGTACCAGATCGCCGGCGCCCAACTTCATCGCCACGCCGTAGTAGTCGTCGGTGAAGGTCTTGCCCTTCAGCTCGACCGTCGGGTCCTGCGCCGCCTGGCTGGCGGCGAGCGCGCCGTCGGTCACCACGGCGTCGACCTGACCGAGCTGCAGCCGCACCAGGCAGTCGAGTTGGTTGGGCACGGTGGTGGTGATGTCCGCGGAGGAGGCGAGCGTGCCCGCCTTCTTGTCGGCCGACAGCCTGTCGTACGCCGTCGAGCCCGCCGCCGAGCAGATCCGCTGGCCCGCCAGCGTCTTGTCGTACCCCTTGATGCCGGAGGTCTTGGGGGCCAGTACCTGCTGTCCGGTCAGGAAGTAGGGGGCGGAGAAGGCCACGTCCTTGAGGCGGGAGCAGGTGATCGTCATCGTGCGCACCACCATGTCGACCTGACCGGACTTGATCGCGGGGATGCGCTGGTTGGTGGGGATGGCGTGGAAACGGACGGCGTTCGGGTCGCCGAGGATCTCCTGCGCGATCTCGTGCGCGAGATCGATGTCGAAGCCCTCCAGGTCGCTGCTCTTCGCCGTGTTGTTCGGATCGCGGTAGCCCCAGCGGTAGCTGTTCTGGTCGACGCCGACCGACAGATAGCCGCGCTGCTTGATGGCCGTGATCGTCTTGCCGCTGTCGTCGGAGGACGGGGCGGGGCTCTGGTCCTGCGGGTCGGTGCACGTGTCGGCCCGCGCCTGGATGCCCTGGCCCACGCCCTGGCCGCCGGTGCCCGTGCTGCCGTCCCCGTGGGCGCTGCTCAGCGGCAGCAACAGGGCGAAGACCGCGGTGACGACCAGGGCGAGGGCCATCGCACCCACGCCGCCCCAGCCCTTCAGGCTCGCCCTCAGACGTCGTGCAGTCATCGCCATGCCCCCTTTCACCGCTCCCCCTCTCACCGGTACTCCGAAAGCCTGCGCCCGATGCCGAGCAGCGCGCCCGCCGCGGCCAGCACCGCGAGGACGGCCGCGCCCGCCGGGAGCCCGCTCATCGCGTCCCGGCCGTCGCCTGCCGCCTGCTTGAACTCACTCTCCTCGTGCGTCAGGGCCGCCGCGAGGTTGGTGTCCACGCCGTCGAAGCACTCGCCGGTCGGCTTGTCGGCCGCCGAACCGATCACCTTGTTCAAAGCGCCCTGGTAGTCGCCCGCGTCGTCGGCCGTGCGGGCCTCCTGGTGGCGGGACTTCCAGACCTTCATGTTGGCCGTCGCGGCCTCGACGGGCTTCTTGCCCGCCGTGTCGTCGGCGAGGCCCTCGGCCAGCGCCAGGCCCTTGGTGAGGGTCTTCATGTCCTGCTGGAAGTCGTAGTCGTAGAGGTCCATGACCTCCGTCGCGGACACCTGCTTGGTCTCCGCGCCCCGGCTGACCAGCGTCAGGTTCTCGTTGCCCCGTGCCTTCAGGGAGGCGATCCGGGCGTCGTGCAGCACGTTCAGCGAGCGAACCCCGTGGTCGTACGAGGAGTTCAGCCCGGCCCGGGCCACGCTGTGCCCGACCACCAGCCAGAGGAGCACGACCGCGGAGGCGGCCGTGGCGGCGACCAGTCCCTGGTTCAACACCCTGTTCGTGCGGTGGTAATGGCGCCGCTGGGCCCAGAAGAGCCCGCCGAGCGCGAGGACGCCGAGACCGATCGCGGCCCACGGGTAGGGCTTCGCGTCGGCGTAGTCGGCGCTCAGCCGGGCGTTCTCCCGCTTGTAGAGCTCCTCGGCCGCGGGGAGCATCTGCTGCTGCATCTTCTCGTTCGCGTACCGCAGGTACGCGCCGCCGAGCGGATAGCCCTGCCGGTTGTTGGCGCGGGCCCGCTCGATCAGGCCCTTGTACTCCGGCAGCAGCTTGTTGAGCTTGGCGATCGTGTCCGTGGACGGGGATCCCGGGTCGGAGTTGGCGGCGGCGGTGATGAGCCCCTGCGCGGCCGTTTGGATGTCCTTCTCGTACCGGTCGCGGGTGTCCGCGCTCTCCTGGCCGCCCGCGAGGAAGCCGCTGGAGGCCGCGGTGTTGGCGTCCGCGAGCGAACGGTAGATGTCGGCGGCGCCGGCGCTGAGCGGCTGGCTGCTGTGCAGCACGTCGTCCGCCGCGCTCGAACGCTCCGTCATCTGCCAGGCGGTGACCGTGCCGAACGCGACGACCAGGAGGGCGATGACGGCGCCGATGAGGCGCAGCCGGCCCGGCTCCGTCGTCGCCGCGGCGCGCAGGCGCTCCACGCCCTCCGCCCAGGCGGTGCGGCGTGCGGGAGCGGTGTCGGGCGTGGCGGGTCTGCCCGGTGGCGAGGGGGGCCCGGACCGCGGCGCCGTCGCTGTCGCCGTCGGGCCGTACTGGGCGGCTGTCGCGGCGGACTGCGGCGGGACGGCCGGCATCGTGGGCGTGGCCGGCTGCCCCGGTGGCGCCGTGCCCTTCGGCGGCTGTGTCACTTGACCTCCCCCATGGTCATCCGTCGGTCACCTCCCCCGCGTGCGCGGGAGCACGAAGAGAGGTGCACGGCCGCAAGTATCGCCGTCGGGACTGACATCCGCACAGGCCTTGACTCGATCTTGTTCGGATTGCAGCCCACCCTTCGTACAGTGGTGGCCCGTTCGGACGGCAGCACGATGCGCGGGCGCTCCGCGCTGTCCCCCCTGACCATGAATACGCGGCCGGTGTGTGTTCGGTTCCCTTTCGAATGTGCCGGTATTGGGGTGTGTGCGAGGGGTGCTCTTTTCGGGTGCGGGTGGGTGGGGGCTGGTCGCGCAGTTCCCCGCGCCCCCAAAAGACCCACCCGGGGTCTGGGAGGAAGCCCTCAACCCCCCTCGTAGAAGGCCCGTACGCGGGTGTGGACCTCGGTGGGGGCGTGGACGTGGTCCAGGCCGAGGAGGGCGGCGCCCAGTACAGGGCGGGACGAGATCACGTGGGGGACCGCCTTGGGGGCCTGGGCCGACAGGAGTTCGCGGATCCGGTCGTCGAGTTGGGGATGGCGGGCGGCAAGGACACCACCGCCCAGGAGGACGGGGGTCTCCTCGGCGAGGAGGTCGAGCCGGGTCAGAGCGACCGTGGCCATCGCGACGACCTCGTCAGCGAGCCGGTCCACGAGAGCGCGAGCGGCCTCGTCACCCTCCGCCGCCGTCGCGAACAGCACCGGAGTCAGTTCATGCCGGCGGTCGTGCTCGATGTGCTCCAGGTGCAGCGCCTCGATCAGGGCGTACATCGAGGGCAGTCCGAAGTGGGCGGGGAGGGTGCGGGACAGGGCCGTGGGCCCGCCCCGGCCGTCCTCCGCACGGGCCGCGTGCCACAGGGCCTCCTCCGCCAGGCCCCAACCCCCGCCCCAGTCACCGGAGATCCGGCCGAGCGCCGGGAAGCGGGCGGTGCGGCCGTCGGGGCGCATGCCGACGCAGTTGATGCCCGCGCCGCACACGACGGCGACCCCGCGCGGCTCCGCTATCCCGGCGCGCAGGATCGCGAACGTGTCGTTGCGCACCTCCACGCTCGTGCCCCATCCGCGCGCGTGCAGCGCGGCCGCCAACTGCTCCTCCTCCACGGGAAGATCGGCGTTGGCGAGACAGGCCGAGACATGGGCCACGGAGTCGACGCCCGCCTCGGCGAAGGCGCGGGCGACGGCCTCGCCCACGGCGTCCACGGCCGTGGCGACCCCGACCGTCGGCGGCCGGAATCCCCCGCCGCGCGCGGCCCCGACCACCCGCCCGTCCACGGACACGACCGCGACGTCGGTCTTGCTGTTCCCCGCGTCGATGGCCAGGACCATGCCCGCGGAGTCGGATCCGGCGGCCGTCCCGGCGCCGGGTCCGGATGACGTCATGCCCACGCGAGGTGCTCCCGGTTGTGCGCGATCAGTTGGTCGGTGAGGGCGTCGGCGTACTCGTACTGGCCGATGAGGGGGTGGGCGAGAAGGGTCCGGAAGACCCGGTCGCGGCCGCCGCGCAGGGCGGCTTCCAGGGCCAGGTCCTCATAGGACGTCACGGCCGCCATCAGCCCCGCGTACAGGGGGTCGACCGGCAGGACCGGCAGTGGTGTCGGGCCGTGCGGACCGACGGCCGCCTGCACCTCGATCACGGCGTCGTCGGGGAGGAAGGGCAAGGTGCCCTTGTTGTAGGTGTTGACCACCTGGTAGGGGCTGCCGCCCCCGCCGAGCAGCGCGGCTGCGAGGTCGACGGCCGCCTCGGAGTAGTACGCTCCGCCCCGCTTGGCGAGCAGCTCCGGCTTCTCGTCGAGCGCCGGATCGCCGTACATCTCCAGCAACTCCCGCTCCATCGCGGCGACCTCCGCCGCCCGTGACGGTTTCGTCCGCAGCTCCCGTACGACCTCGTCGTGCGCGTAGAAGTAGCGCAGGTAGTAGGAGGGGACCACGCCCAGGCGGTCCACGAGGGTGCGGGGCAGGCGCAGGTCGTCGGCGATCGTGTCGCCGTGTTCGGCCAGCAGTTTCGGCAGGACGTTCTCACCCTCGGGGCCGCCGAGCCGCACCCCGGTCTCCCAGCTGAGGTGGTTGAGGCCCACGTGGTCCAGATGGACGTCCACGGGGGCGACCCCGAGCATTCCGGCGAACTTCCGCTGGAAGCCGATCGCCACGTTGCACAGCCCGACCGTCCTGTGGCCCGCCTGGAGCAGCGCGCGCGTCACGATCCCGACCGGGTTGGTGAAGTCGATGATCCAGGCGTCGGGGTTGGTACGGCGGACGCGCTCCGCGATGTCCAGGACGACCGGGACCGTGCGCAGCGCCTTCGCCAGACCGCCGGCGCCCGTCGTCTCCTGGCCGATGCACCCGCACTCCAGCGGCCAGGTCTCGTCCTGCTGGCGGGCCGCCTGGCCGCCGACACGCAGCTGGAGCAGGACCGCGTCCGCGCCTTCGACGCCCGCGTCCAGGTCGGAGGTCGTGACGATCCGGCCGGGGTGCTCCTGCTTGGCGAAGATGCGCCGCGCCAGGCCGCCCACCAGTTCGAGGCGGTCGGCGGCCGGGTCGACGAGGACCAGTTCCTCGACGGGCAGGGTGTCCCGCAACCGGGCGAAGCCGTCGATGAGTTCGGGCGTGTAGGTCGACCCTCCGCCGACCACGGTGAGTTTCATGTGTGTGTCAACCCTTCACTCCGGTGAGCGTGACGCCCTCGACGAACGCCTTCTGTGCGAAGAAGAACACGAGGATCACGGGGGCCATGACCAGCACGGTCGCGGCCATGGTGAGGTTCCAGTCGGTGTGGTGCGCGCCCTTGAACGACTCCAGGCCGTAGGAGAGGGTCCAGGCGCCGGGGTTCTCGGATGCGTAGATCTGCGGTCCGAAGTAGTCGTTCCAGGCATAGAAGAACTGGAACAGGGCCACGGCGGCGATCCCCGGCTTCGCCATCGGCAGGACGACCTTCAGCAGGGTCTTCAGGTCCCCGCAGCCGTCGACCTTCGCCGCGTCGAGGTACTCGTTCGGGATGGTCATCAGGAACTGGCGGAGCAGGAAGATGGAGAACGCGTCGCCGAAGGCCATCGGGATGATCAGCGGCCACAGTGTGCCGGACAGGTCCAGCTGTTTCGCCCAAAAGAGGTACATCGGGATGATGACGACCTGCGGCGGCAGCATCATCATCGAGATGACCAGCATCAGCGACAGGTTCCGGCCCCGGAAGCGGAACTTGGCGAGGGCGTACGCGACGGGGATCGACGACACGACCGTCATGGCGGTGCCGGCACCGGCGTACAGCAGGGTGTTCTTCCACCAGGTGAGGAAGCCGGGGGTGTCGAAGACCTTCTTGTAGTTGCCCCACTCCCAGGTGTGCGGGATCAGATCGCGGCTGAGTGCCTGCGAGTCGCTCATCAGGGAGGTCAGGAAGACGAAGACGAAGGGGAGGACGAAGAAGAGGGCGGCGGCGACGCCGAGGGCGTGGATCGCGACCCACTCCAGGAGGGCCTTGCGGCGGGCGGTGCGCTCGGCGGGCGAGACCGGGGCCCGCAACTCCACGGTCTTGTCGAGTACTTGTGTCATGGGTGTCAGTCACCTGCCTGGATGAGACCGCCCCGGCGCCGCATCAGGAACGCGGTGAACACCATGGACAGGGCGAAGAGCACGAGCGCGACCACACAGGCGGAGCCGTAGTCGAAGCGCTGGAAGCCGAGGTTGTAGACGAGCTGCGGCAGGGTGAGCGTCGACTTGTCGGGGTAGCCGGGCTCGAACTGCGTACCGGCGCCCTGGATGACGCCCGAGGCGACCTTCCCGGCGATCAGTGGCTGGGTGTAGTACTGCATGGTCTGGATCACGCCGGTGACCACGGCGAACATCACGATCGGCGAGATGTTCGGCAGTGTGACGTACCGGAACCGCTGCCAGGCCGAGGCGCCGTCCAGCTCCGCCGCCTCGTACTGCTCCGTCGGCACGTCGAGCAGCGCGGCCATGAAGATGACCATCAGGTCGCCGATGCCCCACAGGGCCAGCAGGGTGAGGGCCGGCTTGGACCAGCTGGGGTCGTTGAACCAGCCGGGGGCCGGGATGCCGACCTTCTCCAGGATCGAGTTGACCGGTCCCGTGCCGGGGTTGAGGAGGAAGGCGAAGGCCATCGTCGCGGCGACGGGAGGGGCGAGGTAGGGGAGGTAGAAGAGGGTGCGGAAGACGCCCGTGCCCGTCTTGATCTTCGTGATCAGCAGGCCCACGCCGAGTCCGAAGACGACCCGCAGGCTGACCATGACCAGCACCAGCCACAGGGTGTTGCGCAGCGCGGGCCAGAACAGCGGGTAGTGCTCGAAGACGTAGGTCCAGTTCTTCGTCCCGCTCCACGTCGGCGGTTTGAAGCCGTCGTAGTGCATGAACGAGAAATAGACGGTCGAGATCAGCGGATAGGCGAAGAAGACCGCGAAGCCGATCAGCCACGGCGACATGAAGGCGAGGGTGCGCAGCGCCGATCGGCGCCGCTTCGAGGCCAGTGTGACGGTGCTCATGTCCGTGCCCGTCTGCTACTTCGCCTGCGCGATGTCCGTGTCGATCTGCGCGGCGGTCTTCTGCAGACCCGCCTTCAGATCCTTCGCCTTGCCGCTCTCGTAGTCGTATCCGAACTGCTGGATCGTCACGAGGTAGGTACCGCCGTTGATGGACGCGGGAGTTGTCGTCGAGTTCGGGTTCGACGCGATGTCCAGGAACGTCTTGAAACGCGGGTCGTACTTCAGTTTCGGTGACTTGAGCGCGGCCAGCGTGGAGGGCACATTGTGAATGGCGTTGGCGAAACCGACCACCGCGTCCGTGTCCGTGGTCATGTATTTGACCAGTTCCCAGGCCGCGTTCTGCTTCTTGCTGGTGGCCGCGATGCCCGCGATGGTGCCGGTGATGTAGCCCTTGCCGTACTGGTCGGCCTGGTCGTCGGGGACGGGCAGCGGGGCGACGCCGATCTCGAAGTTCGGCTTGGCGTCCTCGGCCATGCCGAGCCGCCATTCGCCGTCCAGCTGCATGGCGACCTGGCCGGTGTGGAAGGGGTGCTTGGGGCCCCATTCGTCACCGAGCTTGGAGCGGTACTTCTCCAGCTTCTGGTAGCCGCCGAGTTCGTCGACGAGCTTCTTCTGGAGGGTGAATCCGGCGGTGAACGCGGGGTCCTTGGCGAGGTTCGACTTGCCGCTGCTGTCGAAGTACGTCGGGGAGAACTGGCCGAAGTAGTGCTCGGTGGTGGACTCCCAGCCGTGGTAGTTCGGCATGAAGCCCAACTGGGAGTAGGAGTCGCCCTTGGAGATGGTGAGCTTCTTCGCGTCCGCCTCGAATTCGGACCAGGTCTTCGGGGGGCTGGAGATCCCGGCCTTCTGGAATGCGTTCTTGTTGTAGTAGAGGCCGTACGCGTCACCGAGCAGTGGCACCGTACAGCGGTTGCCGTCGAACTGGGTGTACTCGTTCATCGCCTTCGGGAAGGTCGTCGCCGGGTCGATTCCCGCCTTCTTGAAGAAGGGGTTGAGATCGACCAGCGCACCGGAGGAGCAGAACTTGCCCACGTTGTTGGTGGTGAACGAGGAGATCACGTCGGGAGCCTTGTCGCCGCCGGAGCGCAGGGCCTGGTTGATCTTGTCGTCGGTCATGTTGGCGACGATGTTGACGTGGATGTTGGGGTGCGCCTTCTCGAAGCCCGCGACCAGGGCCTTCACGCCCGCGATCTCGCCGGGCGCGCTCCAGGCGTGCCAGAAGTTGATCGTCGTGTCCTTGGAGGCGTCGTCGCTCGCGCCCGAGGACGACTGGCCGGTACAGGCGGTGGTGAGGAGGGCGAGCGAGGCGGAAGCGGCGAGAGCAGTGGCGACTTTCCTGGATATTCCGGGCATGGCGGGGTCTCCCTAGGGCAGGGCGGTGGTGGTGGTGTTCGCGGAACGATTCGCGGGACGGTTCGTGGGACGGGGGAGTCGGTCGAGGGGTGGGACTCAGCGGGAGGTGTCGAAGACCTCGTCGCGGGTGGCCGCCAGCGCGCTCTCCAACGCGCCGCGCAGCACGGGGTGTTCGTGTACGTCACCGACCACGAGGCGCGGTCGGGAGGCGGCCAGCTCCTCCAGCTCGGCCTGCACCAGGACGCGCAGTGGTTCACCGCCGGCGGTGAGCGAGGCGCCGCTGAGCACGACGAGTTCGGGGTCGAGCACGGAGACGAGTGAGGCGAGACCGGTGGCGAGACCGGTCGCGTACGTCTCCAGGAGCCGCAGGTGCGGCCCCTCGTTGATGCGGGCGGCCTGTTCGACGAGGGAGGCGGCGACCTCGGCGTAGGGCCCGGTCGGCACCGGCTGGATGCCCAGCTCGCGGGCGAGCTTGGGAATGGCCTGTGAGCCGGCCAGCTCCTGGTAGCCACCGCTGTTGGCCTTGGTCACCTGGCGTACGAGGGGTGCGCCGGGCACGGGCAGGAAGCCGACCTCGCCCGCGCCGCCGGTCCAGCCGCGGTGCAGTCGGCCGCCGAGGACGAGGGCGGCGCCGAGGCCGCCCTCGTTCCACAGCAGCACGAAGTCCTCGTGTCCCCGCGCCGCCCCGAGCCGCTGCTCGGCGATGGCGACCAGGTTGACGTCGTTCTCGTACTCGACGGGCATCGGCAGCGCGGCCGCGAGCTCGTCGAGGAGGCTCGGGGAGTGCCAGCCGGGCAGGTGGGAGGCGTACCGCAGCCGCCCGGTGTTGGGGTCGAAGGCGCCGGGCGTCCCGATGACGAGCCGCTGGACGTCGCCCCTGGCGAGCCCGGCCGCCTTCACCGCGCCGTCGAGGGCGTCGGTGACCTGGCGTACGACGGGCTGCGCGGGGCGCCGGCCCGGGGTGAGCAGCTCGTACTCGCCCACGGTGCGGCCGGTGACATCGGCGACGGCGGCGAGGATGCGCTCGGGCGTGACGTCCAGGCCCGCCGCGTGGGCGGCCCGCGGATTGACGGCGTACAACTGGGCGTTGGGGCCCGGCCGCCCCTCGCTCGTGCCGGTGGCCAGCACGAGTCCGGCGGCCTCCAGTCGGGCGAGGAGCTGGGAGGCCGTGGGCTTGGACAGCCCGGTCAGTTTCCCGATCCTGGTCCGCGAGAGCGGTCCGTGCGCGAGCAGCAGATCGAGGGCGGCGCGGTCGTTCATGGCGCGCAGGACGCGCGGGGTGCCCGGCGTACCGGCGGATCCTGCCATGTTTGTCGACACCTGCCTTTCAACTGCCCAGCTTCTCAGCGTGGCTGCTGGGAAGTCCACCGGGTGGTCACTGTTAGGAAAGTTTCCTATTCGGTGGGGGGAACGTAGGCCTCAGGCGATGGAGGCGTCAATACCGGCCGCCGGTGGCAACAAAGTCGTTACCTGGGGAGGGTCGTCGGGTCACCCTTCGGCGGGGATGGTGCCACTGCCCAGCTGATCGGTCAGACAGGCGAGGTACAGGGCCATGGTGGTCCGGTGCTCACGCAGCGGACGGCCGGTGATCTGCTCGATCTTGTTCATCCGGTAGACGACGGTGTTGCGGTGGATGTGCAGGGCCGCGGACGCCGCCACCAGGTTGAACCCGTTCTCGCACCAGGCGGTGATGGTGTCGCGGAGCACCGGCCAGTCCGGCTGGGCGCGCAGGTCCGCCGAGGTGAGCTCCAGCAGGCGGTTGCGGGCGGGCTGGCTGACCGCGGCCAGGACCTGGTGGACCCTCAGATCGGCGATCGGGTGGACCGGCGACGTGCCCGCCAGCCGGGCGCCCAGGCGGAGCGCTTCGCAGGCGTCCTGGTAGGAGTCGTGCAGGCCGCCGACGGTGGCGGCCGGTTCGCCGATGCCGGCGCGGGCGGCGAGACCGTCCTGGGCGGCGATGACGTCGGTGACCCGCCGGCAGTCGGCGGCCAGGGAGGCCATTGGACGGTCGGCGGGGAGTCGGTGCAGGACGCCGATCCAGCCGGGCGCCGTGCCGGCGACGACGTCCTGGGGATCGGCGAAGACCTCACGGACCGTGCGCAGCAGCTCCGAACGGACCAGCGGCATGTCCCGGGTGGGCGCGCCCTGGCGTCGGGCGCCCGCGTCGGGCACGGTCACCTCGAACGCCACCGCGACCCGTCGTAGTCGCAGGTCGAAGCCCAGTTCGGCACCCCGGAAAAGAAGGAACTCGCCCTCCACGACATGGGGGTCGTACGCGGCGATGTCGGCGAGCAGCTTCTCGGCGGCCCGCTCCGCGAGCAGGCGGGAGCGCAGCATCACGGACTCCCGGAGCAGGATCTCCGTCTGGCGCTTCACCAGCAGCCCGAAGCGGCGCACCTGGGCGGGCGTACCGGTGATCCCGACCGTCCCCACGGCCTGTCCGTTCGTGACCAGCGGCAGGGTGACCCCGGGGCGTACCCCCGTCAGCTGCTGGGCCTGCGACGCGCTGTGGGTGGCGGGTTCCTTGGTGCGGATCACCTCGACGGACGCCTCGTGGAAGGTGCCGACCCGGCTGCTGTCGCCGCTGCCGATGACCATGCCCTCCGCATCAGTGATCAGTACGTTGAAACCGATGACCGCGGAGGTGTCCCCGGCGATTTCCTGCGCGAGTGACGGGCTCAGCACGGGTGTTCCTCCCGTCGAGGGGCTGCCGGGGGTGGACGCACCGTACAGGGGATCGAGCGATTTCGACCAGAAGTTCGTACGAAGTTAACGGTGACGTTCGGCGGGCCGCTGCCTAGCGTATGGGCCCAACAGATCCCCGCCGCGGGCACAGCGCGGTGAAACGGCGGGTTCCTTCAGCTTCCCTCAGCTTCCTTCAGTGCCGATACGGAAGGCCAAGCCGATGACCCGTGTGCGTCCGCTTGTTTCTGTTCTGTCCGTAGTTCTCCTGCTCTCGACGGCCGCCGCCTGTGGCTCGGGCGACGACGACGCCCCGAAGAACGTGTCCGCGAAGACCGCCGCGCTGGGCACGCTCACGCCCGGCGTCATCAAGGTGGCCGTACAGCCGTACGCGCCCTATACCAGCGTCCAGGGCGGCAAGATCGTCGGCCTTGACGGCGACATCCTCAACTACGCGGCCAAGAAACTGGGACTTGAGGTCAAGCCCCAGGTGACGGACTTCGCCGGCATGCTCGCCGGGGTGCAGTCCCGTCGGGTGGACATCACCATCGGCGGTGTCGCCTGGTCCGCCGACCGGCAGAAACAGGGGCTGTTCACCGACCCGCCCTACTACTCGCCCCCGGCGATGGCCGTCCGGTCCGGGAAGACGTACAAGACGGTCGACGATCTGAAGGGCCTGAACCTGGGCACCGTCGAGGGCTATGTCTGGGTCAAGTCGATCCAGGACGTGCCCGGCGCCAAGCTGCATGCCTACCCCGACGCCAACGGGGTCTTCGACGACCTCGGCGCGGGCCGGGTCGATGTCGGCTTCCTCGACCCCCTGATCATCATCGCGGCGCAGAAGGCCCGGCCGGAGCTGAAGATCGACACGGAGTATCTGACCCCGCCGACCGCCGCACAGGTCAAGGCGAAGCCGACCTACGCGTACTTCCAGCCGTACCAGACCGGCTTCTACCTCCCCAAGAAGGCCACCAAGCTGGAGACGGCGATCTCCGCGCAGATAGACGCCATGTACAAGAACGGCGAGCTGGCGAAGCTCGTCAAGAAGTACGGCGGCGACCCCGAGCAGTTCCTCAAGCCCTCCGCCGATGTCGCCACCGCCCGGCGGGGCGTGGACAGGCCCCAGGACTGGACGCCGCCGTCCATCGCGCAGTGAGGGGATGACATGTCCGGCTTCTTCCAAGTCCCCTGGTCCGCATACCGGCCCGACCTGCTCGACGCGCTCTGGCGCACCGTCTCCTACACGGTCGTGAGCTTCGCAGGCGCGGTGCTGCTCGGTCTGGCCGTGGCGTTGCTGCGGCTGAGCAAGGCATGGCCGGCCCGTGCCGTCGCCGCCGTCTACACCGAGGTGTTCAAGAACATCCCGCTGCTGGCCATCATCTTCCTGACCTACTTCGGCCTGGCCTCGGCAGGTGTCCGGCTGGACGTGTTCACCGCCGGCTGCCTCAGCCTGATCGTCTTCTACGCCGCCTACCTGTCCGAGATCTTCCGCTCCGCGATCAGCGGCGTGCACGCCGGGCAGACGGAAGCGGGCGAGGCGCTAGGCCTGGGCAAGGCGGGCATCTTCGGCCACATCGTCCTGCCGCAAGCCCTCCGGCTGGCACTGCCCGGGACCAACACCATGCTGGTCGACCTGCTGAAGTCCACCTCACTGCTCGTCACCGTCTCCGCCGCCGAGCTGATGTCCGAGGGGCGGCTCATCACCTCGGCCACCTTCCGGGCGCTGGAGGTGTACCTGGTCATCTCGGCCATCTACTTCGCCCTCTGCTACCCGCTCTCCCAGCTCCTTCTGCTGCTGGAGCGGAAGGTGGTGGCGGGCGTCCCCCTGTCCCCCAGGAGACGACGGCGCCTGCGGGCGGCCCGCGCCCTGCTCGCCGACGACGCGACCGTGGACGTACGAGTGAAGGAGGCGGCGGTATGACCGAGCCCGTCACCACGGCGAAGACCACCGCTGAGACAACGGTGAAAACCGCCGAGTCATCGGCCCCTGACGCGGTCGTACGGATCGAGGGCCTGAGCAAGTCCTTCGACGGCCGGCTCGTGCTCGACGACGTACACCTGGAGGTCGACCGTGGCCGCATCGTGAGCGTCATCGGGCAGAGCGGCGGCGGCAAGACGACCCTGATGCGCTGCGTCAACCTGCTGGAACGGCCCGACAAGGGCACGGTCGAGGTCGCCGGGGAGGTCGTGCACCAGGGCGGCCGCATGGTCTGCCGCGATCTGCCCCGGCTGCGCCGCACCGTCGGCATGGTCTTCCAGCGGTTCCACCTCTTCCCGCACCTCACGGCCGTGGAGAACGTCGTCATGGCGCAGCGCAAGGCGGGCATCCCCGAAAAGGAGGCGCTGGAGCGGGCCGTGGCCCTGCTGCGCCGGGTCAAGGTCGCTCACCGCGCCCTCGCCCAGCCCGACCAGCTCTCCGGCGGCGAGCAGCAGCGCGTCGCCATCGCGCGGGCCCTCGCCCTCAAACCCGAGGTCCTGCTCTTCGACGAACCCACGTCCTCCCTGGACCCGGAGGCCACCCGAGAGGTACTCGGCGTGATGCGGGAACTCGCCGCGGACGGAATGACGATGCTGCTGGTCACTCACGAACTGCCCTTCGCCCGCGAGGTGTCCGACCATGTCGTCTTCGTCGACGGCGGCCGGATCGTGGAGGAGGGCAGGCCCGAGAACGTCCTCGACCAACCCGCTCAGACCCGCACCCGGGAGTTCCTCGCCTCGTACGGAACCGCGTCATGACCAGTGCGTTCGGTACGGCGGGGCCGGTCGGTGACGCCCCGGTCGTGGTCGTCGGCGGCGGTGTGGTGGGCCTGTGCACGGCGTACTACCTGGCCGCGGCCGGTGTCCCGGTGGTGGTCGTCGAGCGGCGCGGCCTGGGCTCCGGGGTGTCCCGGGGCAACGCGGGCTGGGTCTGCCTCAGCCATTCGACACCGGTCCCGGCACCAGGGGCGGTGCGCTACGCCCTGCGCTCGCTGGGCCGGCCGGACTCGCCCCTCTATCTACGTCCCCTCCCCGACCCGGCGTTCGTACGGTGGCTGTGGCGGTTCTGGCGCAGCAGCACGCCGGCCGCGTTCCGGCGCGGCTACACGGCGATCGCCGAGCTGAACCACAGCACCTTCGACCTCTTCGACGGCCTGCGAGAGGCCGGGGTCGACACGACGCTGACCCGGCCCGGCATGGTGCACGCCTTCCTGTCGGAGACCGAGGCCCGGCACCACCTCGCGGTCCAGCGGGAGATGGCGGACGGCCGCTATCCGATGCCCGACGACGTCACCACGGGTCCCGAGGCGCGTCTGCTGGACGACGCGCTGTCGCCCGGGGTGCGCGCGGCCTACCTCGTCGAGGGTGAGGGCGTGGTCGACCCGGAAGCGTTCGCCCGCGCGCTCGGGGAGGCACTGGCGGCCCAGGGCGTGAAGGTCCACGAGAACGCGGAGGCCACCGGATTCCGGACGGCCGGCGGACGGGTCGCCGCACTGCGCACCGCCCAGGGCGAGATCCCCTGCTCGGCCGTCGTGATCGCGGCCGGCATGCGCTCCCCGGACCTGCTGCGCTCCCTTGGCAGTCCGCTGCCCCTCCAGGCGGGCAAGGGGTACAGCTTCTCGGTCGACCTGGACCCGGCGCCCCGGCACACCCTCTACTTCGGCGAACGCAGGGCCGTCGCCTCCCCCATCGGCGGCACCACGCGGATCGGCGGCACGATGGAACTGAGCGGCAACAACAACCGCCTCGACTGGCGCCGGATCGTCGCCGTCGCCCTCGCGAGCCGGCACTATTTGGGCCGCTGGTTCGACGACCCGGACGACCTGGTGAGCCTGATCCGCGACCCCTGGGTCGGCGGGCGCCCGTTCCTCCCCGACGGACTCCCGGTGATCGACCGCGTCCCGGGCCACGACAACGCCTTCGCGGCCACCGGCCACGGCATGCTCGGCGTCACCCTGGGCCCGGTCACCGGGCACGAACTCGCCGAGTACATCCGCACCGGTGACCGTCCCCGGGCCCTCGCTCCGTTCGGGTTCGACCGGCTGAGCCGCTGAGCACGCGGCAACGGACGCGTCGGCCGCGAGGACCACTTGAAGAGGAGCAGAAGTCCGACTACTTCACGTCGACGTAGTCGCCCGTGGCGGTCGCCGTGCCCGTGCTGGACCCCTTCGTCACCGGCTCGGGGGTGGCGTCGGTGGTCAGCTTGGCGGCGCGCTTGACCTGTCGGTGCAGGACTGTGTGACCGTCGTGGCGGTGGTGGACGTCGTGTTGCAGCTCGGGGGTGTGGTCCGTTCACACCGAAAGTAGCGACCTGCTCTCCTTGGGGGCAGCTGATGACCAACGCGCTGCTGCACGGCAGCCTCCGGGACCGGCTCATTCGCGTACGCATCACGGCCGCCGACTCCGTACTCCGGGTCGAGGTGAGCGACCCGCGCGGCGAGCGGCTGCCGTTTCCGCGTGCGACGGAGGGCACCGACCCGTTCGGGCGGGGCCTGTTACTGGTCGGGGCGCCGGCCCAACGCTGGGGCGGCGAGCCCCGGAGTATCGGCAAGACCGTGTACGCGGAGTGGGACCTGGCAGGGCGAGCCGATCTGTTCGCGGGCGCGGAGGAGTGACAGGAATGGCGCTAGCGTGGGCACGTGCCGAAAGGGCGCTGGACGAGCGGAAGGGGCGGCCGATGACCATGCCGTACGCGGACGGGGACGGTCCGCTCATTCCCCAGCCCGAGCTCACGCTTCCGGCCCTGCGGCAGGCGGTGGCCACGGTCGCGCCGTCCCGCCTCCCCGAGTTCTTCGAGGACCTGCAGAAGGCCTTCGTACGGGCCGGCGACGAGGACAGTGTCGTACCGATCCGCATGTTCTACCGGCAGTGGGGCGTCGTCGTCGAGATCGAGCGGCACCCCGAGACGGCACGCCGTCTGCACGCCGCCGAGCAGGCGGTCAGCAGCCCGGACCCGGTTGTGCGGGACCGCGCCATCCGTGAGGCCGGTGAGATCGTGCGGGCCGCGCACCGTGAGGTCGCCGGTGGCTGACTGACACTGGGAGCCGTTTCAGGACGACCTGCTGGACGGGCTCCCGGATGTGGCGTGCGCCGAGGTAGAGCGGCTGGCCAACGAGATCGCCGTCCGCGAATCGATGGTCTTCCTGGAGGGGGCGGCCTACACGGGACCGGGGCCGGGCGTGCGGACCGAGAGCAGAGGGTTGCTCATGTTCGACTATCTGACGGACGTCCGCGGGGAGCGGATCGTGGTGGTGCAGGTGAGCTGGTTCGGCTGATGCCGGAGTCATGGGCTTGCTCATGCGTGCGCCGGAGCTGTGGGCTTGCTCCTACGTGCGAGGGGATGCCGGAGCTGTGTGCTTGCTCCTACGTGAGAGGGGCGGCGCCCGGAACACCCGGGTGCCGCCCCTCTCACGTAGGGCACGTACGGCCGGGGCCTACTTCGGTGCGCTCGGCGCGGACGGGGCCGAGGCGGGGGCCGGGATGGGGGCGGTCGCCTCCGACTGGGGGGAGGCCGGGTTGCCGAGGACCGACGGGGCCGCCACCGCGGCGGTCGGGTCGACGGGCTCCTCCTCCGGGGGCACCGTGGGGCCGCCGACGATGCGGATGTTCGCGGCGTCGAAGGCGCGCTTGACGCGCCAGCGGAGTTCGCGTTCGACGGAGAGGGACTTGCCGGGCATGGTCTTCGCCGAGAGGCGGACGACCATCGAGTCGAGCAGGACGCTGTCGAGGCCGAGGACCTCGATCGGGCCCCACAGGCGCTCGTTCCAGGGCTCTTCCTTGGTCATCGCCTCGGCGACCTCGTCGAGGGTGCGCTTCACCTTGTCCAGGTCCTCGTTCGAGCGGACCGTGACGTCGACGCCGGCCGTGGCCCAGCCCTGGGAGAGGTTGCCGATGCGCTTGACCTCGCCGTTGCGGACGTACCAGATCTCGCCGTTGTCGCCGCGCAGCTTCGTCACACGCAGGCCCACCTCTATGACCTCGCCGGAGGCGACCCCCGCGTCGATCGTGTCGCCGACGCCGTACTGGTCCTCAAGGATCATGAAGACGCCGGAGAGGAAGTCCGTGACCAGGTTGCGGGCGCCGAAACCGATCGCCACACCCGCGACACCGGCGGAGGCCAGCAGGGGGGCCAGGTTGATCTGGAACGTGCCCAGGATCATCAGCGCGGCGGTGCCCATGATCAGGAAGGACGCGACCGAGCGGAGGACCGAGCCGATCGCCTGCGAGCGCTGCCGGCGGCGCTCGACGTTCACCAGCAGACCGCCCAGGGCCGTGCCGTCGACCGCCTGGACCGTGCGGGTCATGCGATCTATGAGCTTGGTGATCGCCCGCCGCACCACCACTCTCAGTACCCCCGCGATCACCAGGATCAACAGGACGCGCAGACCGATCGCCAGCCACGTGGACCAGTTCTGCTCGACCCAGCTGGCGGCGTTGGTCGCGCTCTGCTGGGCGTCCTGAAGCGTGGCGGTCGTCGGGTCCGTCGTCGCCGAGGGGGACGGCGACGGGGTGGACCCCGAAGCCAACAGGGCGGTCAAGAACACGGCAGGTACCTCCAGGGCGTAGCGGTCCGCCCGCGGCTCGGGGACATGTGAGGGCAGCGACGGGCAGAACCACCACACTAACGGGGCATCGTGTGTGGATCGTTGCAATGTTCGAGGGAGAGACCGTACTCACCTGGGGATGAAAGAGGGTGTGGTCGAAAACACTCCCAGCCCGTTACCGGGACATGGTGGCGCTTCCACCAGGCAAGAGGGGAGACTGACTGCAGATCGTCCCGGCGCGAGCCACGCGCCGCCGGCGTACAAGGAGGCATCCGTGCCGCATGTCCTGGTCCTCAACGCGTCGTACGAGCCACTCGGCGTCGTACCGCTCCGCCGCGCGCTCGTCCTCGTCCTCGAGAACAAGGCCATCTGCCTCGAGGAATCCGGCGCCTTTATGCACAGCGCAACCGTTACTGTCCCCGCACCCAGCGTGGTCCGGCTGAAGAGGTTCGTACGGGTCCCTTACCGGGGGCCCGTTCCGCTGACCCGTCGGGCACTGTTCGCCCGCGACGGCGGCCGGTGCATGTACTGCGGTGGCGTCGCAACCAGCGTCGACCACGTCATCCCGCGCTCCCGCGGAGGTCAGCACGCCTGGGACAACGTGGTGGCGTCATGTCGCCGCTGCAACCACACCAAGGCCGACCGCCACCTGGTCGAGATCGGCTGGCGCCTGCGCCACAAACCCGCCCCGCCGACGGGGCTCGCCTGGCGCATCATCGGAACGGGGCATAGGGACCCGCGCTGGCTGCCCTACCTGCAGCCGTACGGCGCGGAGGATGCGATGGCCCGGATCGACGGCATTTCCGCCTGACGATCCGGGCCTTTGTGTTCCCTGGCCCCGGTGACCCGTGGTCCGCCCCGTGCGGCCCCGCGTCAGGCGCGGGGTCCTTCGGGGCGGGCGCCGCGCGCCACGTAGAGTGCCGAGCCCAGTACGTGGAGTGCGAGGGCGGCGGCCCAGGCGCCGTGCTGTGGGCCCGGCTGCATGGGCCAGGTGAGGATTGTCTCCCCGCTCATGCGCGGCGAGGCGGCCGACAGGTACACGGCGCTGAAATACAGCATCGTCGGCATCCAGCTCGCCCGGGCACCGAACAGAACCGCCCCGACCGCCGTGATGCCGACGGCGCCCAGTGTGTTGCGGACCATCCCCGCCGAACCGAACACCTGTGCTTGTCCCGGTACGGCGAGCGCGAGCACCGTCGCCGCGACCGCGCTGAGGACCAGCAGATGAGCCAGGCGCCTCGGCCACCAGGGGCGTACGGCGGTGTCGTCCAGGTCCCGCGCGTACGAGTGGAGGCTCAGCCCGATCGCCGCCGAGGCCAGCAGCGGGGCGAGGGAGAGCAACGGGACCCTGCGGTACGGGTCGAGGAAGGCGTCCGGGCGGCCCGCCACCCAGAAGGTGGTGAGGAGGGCGGCACAGGCGAACGCGGCCAGGGTGGTCGGGATGGCGCGGGAGCGGGCGTAAAGGGCGAGCGCGGTCGGCGGGGTGACTCTGCGCGGGGAGTTCACAGGGACGGGACCTCGCTCGGGTTCGGGTCGCAGTCGTGGGCCGTGGCGAAGTAGCGGCTGAGCAGGGAGCGGCGCTCGTCGTCGGCCATGGCGGTGAGGTGCGCGTACGCCTTGTCCTCGGCGCGGAACGTCGCGAGTTCCTTCGCGTCACCCTGCTGCCGGGCGACCGCCACCCGGTGCCTGCGCAGGTTCTCGTGACCGGAATCCGGGGCCAGCCAGCGCAGGACCACAGTGTCGATGACCTGGACCCGCTGCGCGGACGGCGACTCCTCGCACTCCGGGCGGACCAGCAGCACGGCGGCCTCCCAGGCGTACCGCTCCGGATCGGTCACCTTGCCGCGGACGGCGCTCCAGCCGAACGGGGTGAGCATCGGCAGTTGTGCCTCGTCCTCGCGCGGGGAGCGCGGCAGGTCCTCGAAGCGCACCGGCAGGTTCCGCACGCCCTTCAGCCGGCCGGTGAGACCGGACAGGGCGCGGGCCACGTCCGGCAGCATGCCCGGGTGGACGGCGTTGACGCAGACACGCGGGGTCGTGGACTCGTCGCACACCTGGCGGTGGGCGAGCGGGTTGTCGCGCAGCATGCCGTCACCCGTGTGGACCAGGACGACCGCGGCACCGAACGCGGCCGCGAGTGGCAGCAGCGCGGTGGCTCGGCGGTACGCGGCATGGGCCAGGGCCGCGGTGGCGGCGAGCCCGGCCGGCCACAGGGCCGATACGAGCGGATACCACCAGACCGGGACGTCGTCGTCGCCGACCAGGCTCAGGTAGGCGGGGGCGAGGTTGCGGAAGCCCGACTCCGAGAGGCCGAGGGTGCCGTACAGGACGTATCCGCAGATCGCGAGCGTGGGAGCGGTCAGCCGCCAGGGCAGCAGCCGCCCGGCCACCTGACCGAGCAGCGTGCACGCGGCGATCGAGAGCGCGGCCCCGGCGAAGACGGTCGGGACCGGACCGCCCGCCGACGCGTACGGCGCGCAGGCGAGCAGCACGCCCGCCACCGCCACGAGGTATGCCACCGCCAGCCAGCAGGCGAGCGGCAGGGCGGCCGTCAGGAGCTGCGCGAGCGGGGTACGAGCGGTCGAGGCCCGCAGCTCCGTCATCCGCAGCCGTCGCTCCCGGCCGCCCTGCCATGCGCCGGCCGCGAGCGCGAACGGAACGCCGATGACGCCGGCCGCGGTGCTCAGCTTGCCCGTCGTCACACCCCAACTGCCCTGCCACTGCGCCGACGTGGCGGCGAGCGTCCAGGCGAGAGCGAGCAGGAGTGCCCAGGCCGCCCAGGGGGCGAACCCGCGCAGGGACTCGACGCGGAGGGGGTGGGGGGCGCAACCCGCCCTCCGGGCGGGCGTCTCCCGGGTCGGTGCGCCCATCCGGGGGCTTCCTTGGGACGGGGGCCGAGGCTGCTCTTCGTCGGACTGGGGGTGCGTGGTCGGCGCGCGCTCCCCGTCGGGCTGGATGCGTACGTTCACCGGGCGGCCCCCGTCGAGGCGCGGTGGCCGCGCAGGACCGTGGTGTATCCGCGCTCGATCGCGTTGCCGTCGGACTCGTGGCCGTCGGCGCCGATGGCGGCGAGGGACTGGGGTGTCCCGCGGTAGGCGACGTGGCCGGCCTCGATCAGGGTGACGTCCGTGCAGGCCGCGGCCACGTCCTCCACCAGGTGGGTGGAGACGATCACCGTGGCGGTCCGGCCCAGCTCCCGCAGCAGGGCCCGGAACTCCACGCGCTGCTCGGGGTCCAGACCCGCGGTGGGTTCGTCGAGGAGCAGGACGCGGGGGTCGTTCACGATGGCCTGGGCGATGCCGACGCGCCGGATCATGCCGCCCGACAGCGTTTTGACCTTCGCGTCGATACGGTCGGCGAGCCCGACCCGGGCGACGGCGTGCTCGACCGCGGCCGGGGCGGCAGCGGCCGGTACCTCCTTCAGCCAGGCCACGTACGCCACGAACTCCCGCACCGTGAACCCCGGGTAGTACCCGAAGTCCTGCGGCAGATACCCCAGTTCGCGGCGGACCGCACCGCGCTTGTGCCGGTGACGGAGGTCGTTGCCGAGCATCCGCACCCGGCCCGCGGTGGGCTCCGCGATCGTCGCCAGGACCCGGATGAGGGAGGTCTTGCCCGCACCGTTGGGGCCGAGCAGACCGTGGACGCCGGGACCGAAGTCCAGGTCGACGGCGTCCAGCGCGGTGGTCCTGCGGTGCCGCACGGTCAGCCCCGAGACTCGTATGGAGGCGGTCGCGGTGCCCAGGGCGTCGTCCGTCATCGAAGTGCCGGGCCTACCAAGGGGGTTCACATCGTCTCCAGACGGTCGTACGCGGAACGGCGCGCGGCGAGGAGGAGGGCGCAGAGCGCGGCCGCGGTGGCCCAGCCCCACTGCGGCGAGGCTCCGGTGAAATAGAGGGAGAGCTGCTGTGCGAGACGGGCCGTCAGGCCGGGGTCGGGGGCCGTGATCAGGGGCGCCGCGAGCGCGAGCAGCCAGCCGCCGCCGACCACCGCGGAGGCGGTACGGCAGCCCACGTACCCGGACAGCGCCAGCGTGGCCAGTGTCAGGGCGAGCCCGGGCAGCAGCCAGGCGGCCGCCGCGGGTGCCTGCGGCAGGCGCGGGTCGGTGGCGGGGAGCAGCAGCCCCGCCCCCGTCAGCAGCGGCACGCTCACCGCGAGTACGGCGGCCGTCCGCATCAGCACCAGCCGCAGACCGCCTGAGGGCGATGTCGCGACGATCTCGTGCAGTGGATCGGCGTGCCGTCCGTACGAGAGGGCGACCCCCGCCACGGGCACGACCGGAGCCGCGGCCAGCAGCAACGGCCGTGTGCCGTCGAGCCCGCCCCCGTAGGCGAGCGCGAGCGCCCCCACGGCGACCAGCGCGACGGCCCCCGCCCAGGCCCCGCGCAGGGCGGGCCCGGCCGCCCAGAGGATCCGCCCGAGCCGCCCCCCGACGGCTCGGGGGCGCCTCGAGGCGGCGGGTACGGGGGGTGCGGGGAGTGCGCTCGGTACGGAGGATGCGCTCGGTACGGCGGCGGGGGTCGGCGTCGACACGGAGGGCGAGGCGGCCGTCGCGTGCCTGGCCGCCGTGGCCGGCGCCGACTCGAGTACCGCCGTCAGCACCGCGTCCCGCACCTCCGCCAGCACCACCCCCGCCGCCCCCTCCCGGGCCGCGAGCGAGACCCTCGCGGCGCACGTGCCGCAGCCTTCCAGGTGTTTCTCCAGGGACCAGGCGTCCGTCTCCGGAAGGGAACCGTCCGAGTAACGGGCGACGACGTCGTCGGACGCGTGCCAGCCGGTCATGCCGTGCCTCCCAGCAGCGATGGGTCCAGGAACGGGGCAGAGGGCGGATTCAGGTGCGCGAGCGCCGCGCGCAGTTCCGCGCGGGCGCGCCTCGCCCGGGTCTTGACCGTGCCCTCCGGGATACCGAGCAGCCGGGCGGTCTCCCGGGTGGTCAGCCCGTCGACGACCGTGGCGCGCAGCACCTCGCGGAGTTCGGGCGAGATGCGGTCCAGGGCCGTACCCACGTCCCCGTACTCCAGGCCCGCCAGCACGCGCTCCTCGGCGGAGGGCGCGGGCACGTGCGTCGCGTACTCGACGCGCTCGGCCCGCTCCTGCACCCGCCGCGCGTCGACGAGCCGTCGCGCCGCGATCGTCCACAGCCAGCCGCCCGCCTCCGCGCCGCGGTGCGTGGCCGCCGACCGCCACACGGTCACGAAGGTGTCCTGCAACACCTCCCGCACGACCTCGGGATCGGCGCACCGCCGGGTCAGCCGCGTGTGCAGCCACCCGGCGTGCCGGTCGTACAGCGCGGCCATCGCCGCCGAGTCCCCGTCCGCCACGGCCCGCAGCAGCGCCGCGTCCGTCACGTCCTCCCGATGGCCCCCCATGGGGCGGAACAGTCTCACACCCTGTCTATCGACCCCCGCGAGCCCATCGGTTCACACCACGGCCCCTCGCTTCACGGCAGTCCCGAGCAGTCCCCGAGCCGTCCCGCGCGCCGCGTCCCGCGCGCCGCACTCGCACGTGCCCGCACGCCGTGCGGAGCGCCCCCGCGCCGGGTACGGTCTGTGACCAAACGCACCTTGTCCGTCCTCGTACGTCTGCCCCGGCACCCGCTGGGTAGAGCTGCGGTAACCCGCTTCCAGCCGTACGACGACAAGGAGCCCCCCGTGGCCGCATCGGCACACCTTCTGCTCTCGGCCCTCTCCAAACGCCCGACGGAGCCCTCCGTCGAGCCCCACGTGTGCGTCTTCAGCGCCGAGAGCGCCTCCGCCGAACCCCCGCTGACCAGCGAACCCCCCCTCCCCGACGCCGAGCCGCTGACCAGCGAACCGCCGCTGGCCGACGCCGCGCACCTGACCAGCGAGCCCGTCTCCACCGGCGCCGCCACGGACACCTCGGGGGTATAGATGGCGCCCAGCCCGCCCGCGGACCCCTCGCCCGTCGACCCCTCGCCGGCCGGCCCTCCCGACCCGCACGCACCGCTGGCGCGGCTGGCCGCACTGCACGGCGTCGCCACCTCCTACAGCCCCTCCCCGGACCGTACGGTCGCGGCCACGGACACCGCGGTCGTCGCGGCCCTGGCGGCGCTCGGCGTCGACGCGAGCACCCCGGACGCCGTCCGCGCGGCCCTCGCCGACCGGGAGGCCGAGACACGGGAGCGGCTGCTGCCGCCGACGGTGGTGTGCTGGGGCGCCAGCCCGCCCGCCGCGCTCGCCGGACTGCCGGCCGGCACCCGGCTGCGCATCACCACCGAACAGGGCGAGACCCGCGCCGCCGCCGAGCAGCTCCCGCCCGGCGTCCACACCCTGCACGTCACCGCCCCCGACGGCCGCACCGCCGAGGCCCATCTCGTGGCCGCCCCCGCCCGGCTGCCCGCGCCGCCCGGACGCACGTACGGACTCCTCGTCCAGCTCTACTCCCTCCTCTCCCGGCGTTCCTGGGGCATGGGCGACCTCGGCGACCTCGCCGAACTGACCGCCTGGGCCGGCCGGGCGCTCGGCGCCGGATTCGTGCAGGTCAACCCCCTGCACGCGGCCGTACCCGGCACCCCCACCGACCCCTCCCCGTACCGGCCCTCCTCCCGCCGCTTCCCCGACCCGGTCCACCTGCGGGTCGAGGACATCCCCGAGTTCGCCCACGTCGACGACCCGGGCCGGGTACGGGCGCTGCTGGAGCGCGCCGAGCGACTGCGCGAATCCGTGCTCCACAAGGGCGCGTTGATCGACCGCGACGCCGTGTGGGAGCTCAAGCGCGAAGCGCTGGAACTGGTGCGCGAGGTGCCGCTCGGGCCCGGCCGCCGCGCCGCCTACGTCGACTTCCTCGCCGAGGAGGGCGAGGCGCTGGAGGACCACGCCACCTGGTGCGCGCTCGCCGAGGCGTACGGCCCCGAGTGGCAGCGGTGGCCGTTGGGCCTGCGTGACCCGCGCTCACCCGAAACCACCCGCGCCCGCGGCGAGTTGATGGACCGCGTCGACTTCCACAGCCGCCTCGCCTGGCTCACCGACGCCCAGCTCGCCACCGCCCAGCGCTCCGCGCGCGACGCCGGGATGGCGGTGGGCCTCGTGCACGACCTCGCGGTCGGGGTGCATCCCGGCGGAGCCGACGCCTGGGCGCAACAGGAGTACTTCGCGGCGGGCATGTCCGTCGGCGCGCCCCCGGACGCCTTCAACGCACGCGGCCAGGACTGGGGCCTGCCGCCCTGGCGCCCGGACCGCCTCGCCGCCTCGGGCTACGCCCCGTACCGCCGCCTCCTGCGCGCCCTCCTCCGGCACGCGGGCGCCCTGCGCATCGACCATGTCATGGGCCTGTTCCGGCTCTGGTGGGTGCCGCAGGGACAGCCGCCCACCGAGGGCACGTACGTCCGTTACGACGCCGAGGCGATGCTCGCGATCCTGGCCCTGGAGGCCTCGCGGGCCGGGGCCCTGGTGATCGGCGAGGACCTCGGCACGGTCGAGCCCGGCGTACGCGAGACGCTGCACGAGCGCGGGGTGCTCGGCACCTCGGTGCTGTGGTTCGAACGGGACTGGGACGGCGACGGGAAGCCCCTGCCCCCCGAGCGCTGGCGCCCCGACTGCCTGGCCACCGCCACCACCCACGACCTGCCGCCCACCGCCTCCCGGCTCACCGGCGACCACGTCGAACTCCGCGACCGGCTCGGCCTGCTCACCGGCTCCCTGGAGGACGAGCGGACCGCGGCCGCGGCGGACACGGGGGAGTGGCTGGCGCTGCTCGCCCGCCTCGGGCTGCTGCACGGGGCGGGCGACGCGGGTTCGGCGGTGTCGGAGGAGGCCGAGATCCAGGCCGTGCACCGCTTCCTGCTGCGCACCCCGGCCCGCATGATCGGCGTGTGGCTCCCGGACACGGTCGGGGACCGGCGCCCGCAGAACCTGCCGGGCACGTGGGACCAGTACCCGAACTGGCGGTTGCCCATCGCCGACGCGGACGGCCGCCCGGTGACCCTGGAGGAACTGGCGGCCTCGCCCCGGCTGTACGCGCTGATCGATGTGCTGCGGGGACGGTCCGGGGATCGCGGTGGGCGTGCGCGTGGGCGTGACGGAGACGTGTGAACGGGGAGTGCGGGCGGGCGTGAGGTCTCCGTACGGCACCCCGGGCGCGCGACTCATTCAGGTGTTCGCTACGTTTGCACCGTGGACAAGAAGAACGCCCTGCGCGCCGGCGCCCTGGCTTCCGGTACGACGCTGATGATGCTGCTCATGTCGTCCCCCGCGCTCGCGCTGACCCGCGACGACGGTGACGACCCCGGCAAGGGCCTGAGCGTGATCGAAACGCTCGGCCTCTACGTCGTGACGCCGATCGTCCTGTTCCTGGTCATCGCGGGCCTCGTGATGGTCCTGGACAAGTCCGACAAGCAGCCGAAGCGGACCTGATTCCGGCTCGCTTCCCGGAGCCTCGGCCGCGCGCCGAGGTCTGGATCCTTCTCGATCGAGGGAGTCCGCGCACCCACCGGGTGCGGGGACTCCCTCGACGTGCTTTCGGGGCCTGTTACGGATGCGGCGCCGTGAGATACCGCTGCACGGTCGGTGCCAGCCATGCCACGACCTCCTCGCGTGGCAGCGCGACGGCGGGCTGGAAACGCAGGACGTAGCGGGCCATCGCCATGCCCAGCACCTGTGAGGCGGTCAGCGCGGCCCGTGCCGGCGCCTGCTCCGGGTCGGGGCACACGCGCAACGCGACCGGCATGAGCTGGTCCCGGAAGATGCCCTGCATGCGCTCGGCGCCGTCCGGATTGGTCACGCCGACCCGGAGCAGCACGGTGAGGACCTCGTTCTCCTCCCAGAGGTCGAGGAAGTGGCCCACCAGGACGCGGCCCACCTCGCGCGGGTCCAGCCCGTCCGGGCCCGGTAGCCGCAGGTCGACGTCGAGGACCGCGGCGAACAGTCCCTCCTTCGAGCCGTAGTACCGCATCACCATCGACGGATCGATCCGCGCGTCCTTGGCGATCGCGCGGATCGTGGCGCGCTCGTAGCCGTCGGCGGCGAAGCGTTCGCGTGCGGCGGTGAGGATGGCGCTGCGGGTGGTGTCCGAGCGGCGGGCCGCGGGGGACGGGGTGGGTGCGGGGAGTTCCTTGTCGGGCATGTCAACAACCGTAGGCCAACAGTTGTTGACAGTCCAGAGCGGTGTCTCTATGTTGGTAAACAAGCGTTGGCCAACAAACGTTGACCAACGGGCGTTGGCCCACGAGTGCTGGCATCAGGAGGCCGCCATGAACGGCAAGACGAACGGCAAGGTGAACGGCACCACCGCGTCCCGGAACGTGATCGTCGTCGGCGCCGGCCCCACCGGCCTCCTGCTGGCCGGGGACCTCGCCACCGCCGGAGTCCCCGTCACGCTCGTCGAGAAGCGCCCGCACAAGATCAGCAACCTCTCCCGCGCCTTCGTCCTGCACGCCCGCACTCTGGAGCAGCTCGACGCCCGCGGTCTCGCCGACGAGCTGGAGAGCCACGGCCGGACCGTCGACCGCATCCGCCTCTTCGGCCGGCTCTCCGTCGCCCTCGACACGCTCCCCTCCCGCTTCAACCACCTGCTCGTGATCCCGCAGTACGAGGTGGAGAAGGCGTTGGAGCGGCGGGCGGTCGAGGCCGGGGTGCGGTTCGTGTACGAGACCGAGGTGACCGGGCTGCGCCAGGACGCGGCGGGTGTCACGCTCGAAGTCCGGGGTGCGGACGGGGAAGCGGGGGAGCTGGCGGGCGCGTACGTCGTCGGGGTGGACGGGATGCGCAGCGCGGTGCGTGAGGCGGTGGGGCTGCCGTTCCCCGGGAAGTCGGTCATCCGGTCCGTCGTCCTCGCCGACGTCCTGCTCGCCGAGGAGCCGGAGTCGATCCTCACCGCCAACGCCGTCGGCGACGCCTTCGCCTTCATGGTGCCCTTCGGCGACGGCTACTACCGTGTGATCGGCTGGCACCGCGGCCGCAATGTCCCCGACAGCGCGCCGCTCGAACTCGACGAGGTCAAGGAGATCGTCCGGCTCTCCCTCGGCCGTGACTACGGCATGCACGACGCCCGCTGGATGTCCCGCTTCCACAGCGACGAGCGCCAGGCACCCGCGTACCGGGTCGGCCGGGTCTTCCTCGCCGGTGACGCCGCCCACGTCCACACCCCGGCCGGCGGGCAGGGCATGAACACCGGCCTCCAGGACGCGGCGAACCTCAGCTGGAAGCTCGCGCTGGTCGTCAACGGCCACGCGGGCACGGACCTGTTGGACACCTACCAGGCCGAGCGCCACCCGGTCGGCAAGGCGGTACTGCGCAGCAGCGGCGGGATCGTCCGGCTCGCGATGGCCAAGCACCCCTGGACGCTGGCGCTGCGCTCCGCGTTCACCACGGTCCTCAACGGCGTCGGCCCCATGCGGCGGAAGGCGTCGGGTCAGATCACCGGCATCGGCTTCGCCTACCGTGCCCCGCGCGGCTCCCACGCCCTCGTCGGCACCCGCGTCCCCGATGTCGCCCTGAAGGACGGCCGCCTCTACGAAGCCCTGCGCGGCGGCCGGTTCGTCCTCGTCGCACCGACGGCGGCCGTCCGGGCGTACGGCCTTGGCGACCTCAAGGACCGCAAGGACCGTCTCACCGTGGAGAGCTGGGCGAGCGACCGGCGTACGACACTGCTGGTGCGGCCCGACGGATACGTGGCCTGGGCCGCCGAGTCCCCCGATGCGGCGACGGTCGAGACGGCGTTGGCGGCGGCGCTGGGCGACTAGATCTCAACCCATGGGTCGAGGCGGAAACCCACCCTCGGCTCCGCCCTGGAGCCGAGGTGGTTCCGCGTCGTGAAGCGCAAGCTCATGGGCATGGCGACGACCGATTACGCGATCTCCGCGACTCTCATCCTCCTCGTGATCCCGCAGATCCGAGGCGTCCGGCAGACGCTGCACAACACGCTGCTGCCGCTCGTGGCCGTCGCCGCCGCCTATTACCTCAAGTCCTTCGACCTGACGCGTATCACGGCGAGCCGGCCCAGGACCTGAGCCAGTGCCATCAGCAGCAGCGCGGCGGTCCAGGCCCGGGTCGCCACGGCCGGCTGAGGGCCTCCGAGCCGGGTCGGGCCGGGCTGGGGATCTAGGCGCCGGTGCCCGTCATCAACTCGCGCAAAAGGTCGGCCAGTTGACCGGCTCGTTCCTCGTCGAGGTGGGCCAGGGCCTCCGTCTGGACGGCGAGCCCCGCGCCGACGGCCTCGTCGATGAGCCGCAGCCCCTTGTCCGTGAGCGTCACCTGGAGCCCACGCCGGTCGTGCGGGTCGGGGGAGCGCCGTAGCAGCCCCGCGCGTTCCAGCTTGTCCAGGCGCCCGGTCATTCCGCCGGTGGTGAGCATGAGCGTCGCCGAGAGCTGCCGGGGCGAGAGGGTGTACGGGGCGTCCGAGCGGCGCAGGGTCGCGAGCACGTCGAACTCCCCGCGGGAGATCCCGAAGGGCGTGTACGCCTTCTCCATCCGGTCGCCCATCGTGCGGGCGAGCCGGGAGACGCGACCGAAGACCTCCATCGCGGCGGTGTCGAGGTCCGGCCGGACGGTGGCCCACTGCTCGATGATCGCGTCGACAGGGTCCTGGGGCGTCTTCATGGGGGCGAGTATCCGCCGAGGGGTCGATTGCCCGCAAGAAAGTAGATGACGAGGAAGTAGATGACGAGAAAGTCGCTTAGGGCTAAGCTACTTTCCACTGACCTACTTTGGAATCGGGTGCCTCCATGGCCGCGAACGCGAACCGTCCCGCCCTCATAGCCCTGACCGCGCTGGCCCCCATCTCCTGGGGCAGCACCTACGCCGTCACCACGGAGTTCCTCCCGGCCGACCGGCCCCTGTTCACCGGGGTGATGCGAGCCCTGCCCGCCGGGCTGCTGCTCCTCGCGCTGGCCCGGGTACTGCCGCGCGGTGCCTGGTGGGGGAAGGCGGCGGTGCTGGGCGCGTTGAACATCGGCGCCTTCTTCCCGCTGCTGTTCCTCTCCGCGTACCGGCTGCCCGGCGGTATGGCGGCAGTCGTCGGCTCGGTCGGGCCGCTGTTCGTCGCGGGCCTCGCGGCACTGCTGCTCGGCGACCGCCCGACCCTGCGGACGCTCCTCACCGGTATCGCCGCGGCCCTCGGTGTCAGCCTCGTCGTACTGAAGGCGGCCGGCGCGCTGGATGCGGTGGGGGTCCTCGCGGCGCTCGCCGCGACCGCGTCGATGTCCACCGGCACGGTGCTCACCAAGCGGTGGGGCCGGCCGGACGGGGTCGGTCCGTTGGCGCTCACCGCCTGGCAGTTGACGGCGGGCGGGCTGCTGATCGTCCCGGTTGCCCTCCTCGTCGAGGGCGCGCCGCCCGCGCTGGACGGCCGGGCGGTCGGCGGATACCTCTACCTCGCGCTGGCGAACACGGCGGTGGCGTACTGGCTCTGGTTCCGGGGCATCGGCCGGCTCAGTGCCACCCAGGTCACCTTCCTCGGCCCGCTGTCGCCGCTGACCGCGGCCGTCATCGGCTGGGCGGCGCTGGGGCAGGCGCTGGCGCCGGTGCAGGTGGCAGGGATGGTGCTGGCGTTCGGGGCGACGGTGTTCGGTCAGATCGGGCCGCGTGGCGGGCGGCCGTCGGCTCCCGGCGCTGGATCGTTCAGTTCTTCTGAAAGGAATGGTCGAAAAGATTCGATGGACGTGACGGTTCCCGCCTTGCGACGGTAGTCGGGCCGCGGGGACGGGGTCCCCGGTCGGCCCATGACCACCGAAAGGCAAGGGATGTACGTGGCTGTCCTGGACCGGACACGCACGCGCACACGCACGCACGGCGCCGCGGGACTTGGGATCGTCCTGGCAGGGATCGCCACCGTGGTCTGGTCCGGCAGCTTCGTCGTCTCGCGCGCGCTGCACGACAGCGTGCCGCCGGTGCAGCAGGCGCTGTGGCGCTGGGTGATCGCGCTGGTGGCGGTCACCCCGTTCGCGGCGCGTGAGGCCTGGCGGCAGCGAGCCCTGGTACGCCGTCACCTGGGCCATGTCACGCTCGCCGCCCTCCTCGGCGTCACCGTCTACAACACCCTGGTCAACCAGGCGGGCCTCTCCACCTCCGCTGCCAACATGGGCATGATCATGGCCGCGTCGCCGGTGCTGATGGCGGTGTGCGAACGGATCGGCGGCATACGACTGGGGGCGCGCCGGGCCGTGGGGATGCTGATCGCCTGCGCCGGGGTGCTGCTCCTGGTGGGCGGAGGCGGGCCGTCGACCGGCCTGGCTGCCGGTGACCTCTGGATGATCGCGGCCGCGATGTGCTTCGCGTCGTACAGCGCGCTGCTGCACCGCCGCCCCGCTCGGCTCACCGGGCTCACCTACCTGTTCACGACCTTCGCCCTCGGTGCGGCGATGCTGCTCCCGGCGTACGCGGTGAGTGTGGGCGTACAGGGTCCGTTCACGCCGGGCCCCGCGACCGTCGGCCCCCTCCTCTACGTCGGTGTCGCCTCCTCCGCCGTCGCCTTCTTCGCGTGGAACAAGGCGATCGCGCTGATCGGCGCGGCCCGTGCCGGGACGGTCTACTACCTCCAGCCGGTCTGCGTGGCCGCCCTGTCCTACGCGCTCCTCGGCGAGCGGACCACCTGGACCCAACTGCTCTGCATGGCCCTGATCCTGGGCGGGGTCGTCCTCGGCGCCACGGATAGGTTGCCGTCATGGTCGAGTACGACAAGTGGGACATCAAGAAGCTGCACATCCTGCGCACGCTGCGGGAACGCGGAACCGTCACCGCGACCGCGGAGGCGCTGCTGCTGACTCCCTCGGCCGTGTCGCAGCAGCTGACCAATCTCGCCAAGCAGCTCGGGGTCACCCTGCTGGAGGCACAAGGGCGCCGGGTGCGGCTCACGGACGCGGCTGAGCTGGTGCTGCGGCACGCGGGGGCGGTGTTCGAGCAACTGGAGCGGGCGGACGCCGAGTTGACCGCGTACGAGCACGGGGAGGTGGGCGAGGTGCAGGTCGGGGCCTTCTCGACCGCCGTGCCCGCGCTGGTCGTTCCCGCGGTACGGGCGCTGCGCACGGCACGCCCCGGGATCTCCGTGCAGGTGCGGGAGGCCGAGGCGGCGGAGGCGTACGAGCTGCTCGGCGCGGGCGCGGTCGACCTGGCGCTGTCGCTGGCCGCGCAGGCGCCGTCCGTCGTGGACCCCCGCTTCACCCGGGTGCCACTGCTTGCCGATCCGCTCGACCTCGCGCTGCCCCGGGAGCACGCGCTGGCCGTCGCCCCGGCCGTGCGGCTGGCCGACTTCGCCGCCGAGTCGTGGATCTTCGGCGGGAGCGGGCCGTGGTCGGAGATCACGCGTGGGGCGTGCGAGGCGGCCGGGTTCACGCCCCACCAGGGGCACTCGGCGGCCGGGTGGACCGCCATTCTCGCCATGGTGGAGGCGGGGATGGGGGTGGCGCTGGTGCCGCGGATGGCTCAAGTGCGGCGGGAGGGCGTCGTGATGCGCGAACTCGCCGGTGACCGCCCGCACCGGCATGTGGTCGCGGCGGTGCGGCGCGGGGCGGAGGAGGGCGCGGCGGTGGGGCGGGTGCTGGAGGCTTTGCGGGAGGCGGCTGCGGGGCTGGGGGAGCGGCGATAACGTCACGTCGTCCGCGCGTGACGTAATTCCCGGATTCCCGGAGGTTCCTGTGGTCGACGTCGTGTGTCTTGGCTGCGGGAAGCCGCTGGCCGGGCGGACCGGGCGCAAGGGGCGGAGTTCCGTGTACTGCTCGGCCGCCTGTCGGCAGAGGGCGTACCGGGAGCGGCGGGCGGCGCCCTCGGACACCGCCCAGGGGCTCATCGAGGAGGTCGGGCGGCAGGTCCGTGAACTGGTCCCGGCGCCGCCCGCCGTTTTCTACTCCGGGGTGAGCGAGCTGGCCACCTCCGTGGGGCGGTTGCGGCGCATCGCCCGGATGGCCCGCGACACGGCGAAGGACGACGGAAACGAGGAGGACGACGGAAACGAGGAGGACGACGGAAACGAGAAGGACAACGGGAACGAGAAGGACAACGGGAACGAGGACGACAGAAGCGAGGGGGGAGGGAGCAGCGGGCCCGGCGCGGCGGATCTCGTCACGGCCGGTCCCGTTACGGAAGTGGCCCTCGCGGAGGGCGACTTCGCCGCACTCGTCGAGCCGTACCGGCGCGAACTGCGCGTGCACTGCTACCGGATGTCGGGCTCGTACGACGATGCCGAGGACCTCGTGCAGGAGACGTTCCTGCGGGCCTGGCGGGCCCGGGACGGGTACGCGGGCCGGGCGAGCGTACGGACGTGGCTGTACCGGATCGCCACCAACGCCTGCCTGGACTTCCAGCGGCGCACGGCGCGCCGCCCGCAGCGGTACGAGCCGCTGCCCGGGATGAACCACGGCGGTGCCGAGCCCCCGGCCCGCATCACCTGGCTCCAGCCCTACCCCGACGACGACCTGCCCTCCACCGAAGAGCAGCCCGACGCGCTCGCCGTCTCCCGGGAGACCATGGAGCTCGTCTTCCTCGCCGCGATCCAGCATCTGCCGCCCCGCCAGCGCGCCGTCCTCGTCCTGCGCGACGTCCTGGGGCTGGCCGCCGCGGAGACCGCCGCGGCACTGGAGATGACCGTCGCCTCGGTCAACAGCGCGCTGCAAAGGGCCCGGCCCACCCTGCGCGACCACCTGCCCCGCCGCCGCGCCGACTGGACCGCGGAGGCGGACGCCCGCGAGCGCGAGATCCTGGCACGCTACATGGCCGCCGCCGAACGCCTCGACCTCACCGAGGTCGCCACCCTGCTCAGCGAGGACATCACGCTCACCATGCCGCCGAACCCGTTCTGGTTCGTCGGACGCGAGGCGCTCGTGGAGTTCCTGTCCGTCAGCCTCGACCCCGCCTCCCCGATGTTCCTCGGCCACTGGCGCCACCTGCCCGCCCGCGCCAACGGGCAGCTCGCGGCAGGGGGGTACGTCCGGCGCCCGGGTACGACCGTCTACCGCGCGCAGGTCCTCGACGTCCTCCGTATCGAGGGCGACCGGATCGTGGAGATCACCTCCTTCGAGCCGCATCTCTTCCCGGCGTTCGGACTGCCGCTGCGGCTGCCCGCCGACCGATGAGTGAGAGACGGCGCGTACGTCTGCATGACCGACTCGTACGGCCGACTTGTACGGCCGACCCGTACGGGCCGCTCTTACGGCCCACCTCACGGAGGTTCACCATGCTGCTCACCGACAAGACCGCGGTCATCTACGGCGCCGGCGGATCCATCGGCGGCGCCGTCGCCCGTACCTTCGCCCGCGAGGGTGCCCACGTGCACCTCGTGGGGCGTACGGCGGCGACGCTCGACGCGGTGGCCAAGGACATCGCGACGGAGGGCGGCCACGCCCAGGCAGCGGTCGTCGACGCGCTCGACGAGGCGGCGGTCGAGGCGCACATCGCGTCACTGGACGCCGTCGACATCTCCTTCAACCTCGTCACCCGGGGTGATGTGCAGGGCGCCTCGCTGCTCGACATGCCCGTCGACGACTTCGTACGCCCGGTCGTCACCGGGATCCGCGCCAACGTCGTCACCGCCCGCGCCGCCGCCCGCCGCATGGCCGAGCGGGGCTCCGGCGTGGTCCTCACGCTCAACAGCGGTTCGGCGCACGGCAGTCCGATGATGGGCGGGACGGGCCCGGCCGACGCGGCGATCGACACGCTGGTACGGAACCTGGCGATGGAACTGGGGCCGCGCGGGGTACGGGCCGTTGGCCTGTGGGCGGCCGGTGTGCCCGAGACGCTGACCCGCGAGAAGCTCGCCGCGGTCGACAGCGCCATGGCCCTCGACGGGAACGCCCTCCAGGGCCTGCTCGCGAACCTGGCCGGAATGCGCATGACCCGCCGCAACCCGACCCTCCCCGAGATCGCCGCGACCGCCGCTTTCCTCGCCTCCGACCACGCGGGCGGCATCACCGGCACCTTCGTCAACGTCACCGGCGGGATGTTCCCGGGCTAGGACGACCGGCCGGGACGACCGGCTAGGACGACCGACGGCCGCGGCGGTCGCGGCACCACGTGCGGGCCCACAGCACATGCACCCCGCCGAGCGCGACCACGACGGCCGTCGCGTCGAGGCGCCCGGCGGCGGAGTGGCCGGGGCCCAGGTGCGCCACCGCGCGGGCGAACAGCGTGATGTCCGCGGGCAGCGTGACGGTCGCGAGGAACGCGAGACACAGCGTGGTGCCGACGACGAGCACCACGCTGTACACGCGCACCGCCCGCCGTTCGTGGGCGGGCAGTTCGAGGCTGGGATCCGGGGCGGTGGTACGGCGCAGCGTCCGCCGTGCCGCGTACTTCGTGTACGCCACCCCGTCCCCGTACAGATCGCGGCAGCGCGTCAGGTCCTGGAGCACGAAGTACAGGTCCGTACGCATGAAGACCATGAGCTGGAAGGGGAGGGGGAGCAGGGCGAGCAGGGCGACGGCGGCCAGGATCCGGCGGGGGGTGCCGTGCGTGGCGCCCGCGGCGAGGGCGGCCAGGGAGGCGACGGTGAGGTTGGTCGCGATCCCGGCGAGGTAGGCGGTCAAACGGTGGCGGCGCGGGGCGAGTTCGATGCCGCTGATGTCCGTCTGCATGACCAGGAACTGCAGGCGCGTACCGAGGCGCATCCGGCCGGGCACGCCGGTCGCCCGGGCGGTCACCAGGTGCGCGCACTCGTGGACCAGCAGGAGCGTCCAGCCGAAGCCCGCGCCGAGCGCGATCACCGCGCTGCCGTGCGGGCTCCAGAGGAGGGTGTGGTAGCTGAGGGGAACGGGTGGGCGGGTGAGCAGGGTGGTGGTGATCAGCAAGGCGATGAGGACGGGCAGGGCCGGGCTGAGGACCCAGCGCACATGGCGGGGCCTGATCCGGGCGAGCGTCGGTTTCGGCGGGGGCGGCGAGGCCACCGCCCGTCCGTCCACCTCGGCGACGAACCCGAGGTCCACCAGCGCTTCGACGAAGTCGGGTACGTCGATGTCGTCGCCGGTGATCTCCCGCAGTCGTTTTTCGACCTCGGCGGTGCTCAGCCCCTGCCCGAGCAGGTCCAGTGCCTGCTTGCCGACCTCGGGCAGCGCGACGAAGCGGCCCGTCGCCAGCCGGCCGACGATCCACTCGTCGCCGTCGGGGCGGGAGTCGAGGGTGTGCAGGCGTACGTGGTTCACGCGCGCTCCCCGGCCGCGCCGGTGGCTCCGCCCGCGCCGGTGGCTCCGCCCACGGGTCTGTCGCCGCACGCCGGGCAGTCGGGCCGCCGGGGGAATCTCTGCAGCACCGGGTCGCCCGGCAGCATCAGGTTCATCCCGAAGCGGAAGCCCGGATCGAGTGCCGGGACGCCGCTCAGCAGGGCCAGGGCCGCGTGGGCGAGCAGTCCGCCGGACAGACCCGCGGTGACCGCGGTCGCGGGGTTCCACGGCAGGTGCGGGGAGGCGACCTCGTCATCCTGGCCGGGCGCCAGGCGCAGCTCGCGGCGGGCCACCTCGCCGGCCCGCAGACACTCCCAGCAGGCACCACGGCCGGGTACGTGGACCCCGGCCGTCACCAGGGGGCCGCGGTAGCCGGCGTCGACCCAGGGCAGGTTCGCGGCCAGGCAGACACGGTTCGCCCAGCGGCGGATGTCGTCGGGACGGTCGGCGGCGAGGACGAGAAGGTCGTACGAGTCCCGCGACGGGCAAGGGACGTCGGGTGCCCCGGCGTGTTTCGGCTCGCTCGGGGCTTCGGGTGCCCCGGCCTGTTTCGGCTCACTGGGGGCTTGGGGCGGTCCGGCCCGTTTCGGCTCGCTCGGGACGTCGGGTGCCCCGGTCCGGATCAGCTCCGCCAGGTCCGCCGGGTGCCGTATCTCCCGGCGCTCCCCGGTCACCGTCACGTCCGAGTTCAGCGCCCGCAGGGTGGCGAGCGCTGCCGTCACCTTCGGGTGGCCGAGGTCGGACTCGCGGAAGAGGGGCTGGCGGTTGAGGTTGGACAGCTCCACCACGTCCGGGTCCACGCAGTGCAGACGGCCGACCCCGGAGGCGACCAGGCTCTGCGCGGCGTACCCGCCCGTGCCGCCGACGCCGACCAGCAGCACCCGGGCCCGGCGCAGCCGGAGCTGGGCGTCCCAGGGGCTCGTCCGGGGGCCGAGGTCCATCCAGCGCAGCAGCGGCACACCCCGGCTGTAGCGCAGCCGTTCCCGCTCGGACACCGGCACGGGCGCCGCCGCGTCCTCCACGAACCCGGCGTCGAGCAGGTCCGCCATCGCCTGCCGGGCGTCCTCGGGCGTGAGGTCGGGAAGTTCGGGATGCGCCCGCAGCACCTCGCCGACCACCGCCGACGGCTCCCGCGTTCCGTCCATCGTCTCGACCAGCGTCCAGACCCAGCCCTGCGGGTCCTCGATCTCGGCGCCGATGCCGTGGATGACGCTGCCGATGCGGACGTTGCCGTCGATCGTGCGGTACGGCCGGTGCTCGGGCTTGATCCGGGGTCTGCGGAGCGTGTCGACCGGCACCGTCACCAGGACCCCTTCCCGTTACAGGTACATGCCTTGACACTCTGGTCCCCCGAGTCGAGCCTTGACAAGACGCGGTCGGCGATCGCGCCCGCAACGCTCAACGTCCGTATTGACGAGAGGAGTTGGGGTGCCCACCAAGATTGTGATCCGCCCGTTGGACAAGAAGGAGACCACGGGCGACAGCAGCGGAGGCAACGGCGGCTGATCCGTTTCGCCGGACAGGCCCTAGGCCACCGCAGAGCCCACACAGAGAGGGGGCCACATGGCCGCCAAGATCGTGATCCGTCCGCTGGACAAGAAGGAGACCACCGGGGACAGCAACGCGAACGGCACCTGACCGGAGCCCGGCATGCGGGGAACCCCGTATCCCACCCTCGGTGAGCTGCTGCGACGCGCTCACGCGACGGTGGCGGCACGACCCGGTGCACTGCGGTTGCGTGCCGTCGGGACCTCGCGTGCCGGTCGGCCGCTGTGGCTGCTGTCGGCCGGACACGGCCCCCGGCACATCCTCACGGTCGCCGGCGCGCACGCCAACGAACCGGTGGGCGGGGTCACCTCGCTCGCCCTGGCCGAGAGGTTCACGCGGGAGCCCGCACTGCTCCAGGAGTCCGGCTGCGCCTGGCACTTCCTGCTCTGCCTCGACCCCGACGGCGCGAGTCTCGCCGGGCGCTGGCTGACCGGGCGGCCCGGCGAGGGACGGGCGGCCGAGGCCTCGCCGACCCTCCGGGGTTACTACCGGCGCTTCTACCGGCCCGCCTTCGCCGCGCAGCCCGAGTTTCCGCCTGTCGCCAGTGACCCGCGTCCGACGATGCCGGAGTCCGAGGCGTTGGTGCGGCTCATCGACGAACTGCGCCCGGTCGTGCAGTTCTCCCTCCACGGTGTCGAAGTGGGCGGATCCTTTCTGCAGTTGACTCGCGCGGTGCCGGGGGCGGCGGCCGCCTACCGTCGGATCGCCGCGGACCTCGGCATTCCCCTGGAACACCGGCCGTTCGACGGCATGGGATGGCTGGCCGAGAGCCCGGGCGTGCTCGTCCTGCCAGACAGCCGCCCCACCGAGGAACGGGACCCGTCCGGCTTCACCTCACAGGCGACCTGGCTGTACGCGATGCGGCACGGAACCGTCTCGGCGGTCGTCGAGGCGCCCTTCTGGAGCGTGGCGGGCGTCAGCGATCCACGGCCCGTCGCCGAGCCCCGGCGCGAGGTCGCGGAGGCGAGCGAGATCCTGCTCGGCCGGGGCAAACAACTGGAGGCGGTGGTCGGGGAGCTGGGGCCCAGGTCACCGCAGACCCCCGAAGAGATCGCCCACTTCACCGCCGCCCGCGAGCTCATGGACATCGGCCCCGGAGTCGTGGACACCTGGAACTCCGCCGAACTCGCCACCACCGTGGGCAACTCCGTCTCGCTCGGCGTCGCCGCCCGGCGCATCCCGCTGCGCGCGGCGGCCATGATGCGGCAGGCCCTGGGCGGCGCCCCCGCGCTGGACACCCTCGTGGAGGTCTGGGCCCGTGAGCTGGCGAGCACCTTCGACGCCCGCTGGGTCCCCGTGGCCGACCAGACCGAGCTCCAGACCCGCACGATGCTCGCACTCGCCCGCGCCCTGGTGTGACCCCGGGCGCCCACACGCGCGCTCACGCGAAAGGGGGCTCCCGGCACAACGCCGGGAGCCCCCACTCACGTACGACCGACTACGCGGAGGGGCTCCCGGCACAACGCTGGGAGCCCCCACTCACGTACGACCGACTACGCGGACGCCGCCGCCGCGTCCGCCGCCTGGGCCTTCAGCGCGCGCTCGACCCCGGAGCGCGACTCCGAGATCAGGCGCCGCAGGGCCGGGGTGGGCTCGGCCGAGGCCAGCCACGCGTCCGTCTTGGCGAGGGTCTCCTCGGAGACTTGGACGGACGGGTAGAGACCGACCACGATCTGCTGGGCGATCTCGTGCGAACGGGCGTCCCAGATGTCCTTCACCACGGAGAAGTACTTGTCCGTGTACGGGGCGAGCAGTTCGCGCTGGTCGGTCTGCACGAAGCCGCCGATCACCGCTTCCTGCACGGCGTTCGGGAGCTTGTCGGACTCGACGACCGCAGACCAGGCCTCCGCCTTCGCCTCCTCGGTGGGACGCGAGGCCCTGGCCGTCTCCGCGTGCCGCTCACCGGCCGCCGTCTTGTCGCGCTCCGCCTCGGCGCCGATCTCCGCCTCGTCGTAGCGCCCGACCGCCGCGAGCCGCTGGACGAACGCCCAGCGCAGTTCGGTGTCGACGGCGAGGCCCTCGATGGTCTCCCGGTCCTCCAGCAGGCCCTCCAGGAGGTCCAGCTGCTCCGGCGTACGGGCGGTCGCCGCGAAGGCACGTGCCCAGGCGAGCTGGTGGTCGCTGCCGGGCTCGGCGGCGCGCAGGTGCGCGAGCGTCGCGTCCGTCCAGTGGGTCAGCAGCGCCTCGCGGGCCGCCGGGTCGGCGTACAGCTCGATCGCCAGCTTCACCTGGCGCTGCAGCGACTGCACGACACCGATGTCGGACTCCTTGCCGATGCCCGACAGGACCAGGGACAGGTACTCGCGGGTGGCGAGCTCACCGTCGCGGGTCATGTCCCAGGCCGAGGCCCAGCACAGGGCACGGGGCAGGGACGACTCGAAGTCGCCGAGGTGCTCGGTGACGAAGGCGAGCGAGTCCTCGTCGAGGCGGACCTTGGCGTACGACAGGTCGTCGTCGTTGAGCAGGAAGACCGCCGGGCGGCGCTTGCCGACCAGCTCCGGTACGGCCGTCAGCTCGCCGTCGACGTCCAGCTCGACGCGCTCGTCGCGCACCAGCCTGCCGCTGTCGTCGTCGAGGTTGTAGAGGCCGATGGCGATGCGGTGCGGGCGGAGGGTCGGCTCACCCTTGGCACCCTCCGGGAGCGCCGGAGCCTCCTGACGGATCGCGAAGGAGGTGATGGCCCCGTCCGCGTCGGTCTCGACCTCCGGCCGCAGGATGTTGATGCCGGCGGTCTGGAGCCACTTCTCCGACCAGGTCTTCAGGTCGCGCCCGGAGGTCTCCTCCAGGGCGCCCAGCAGATCGCTGAGGCGCGTGTTGCCGTAGGCGTGCCGCTTGAAGTACGCCTGCACGCCCTTGAAGAACTCGTCCATGCCGACGTACGCGACGAGCTGCTTCAAGACGCTCGCCCCCTTCGCGTACGTGATGCCGTCGAAGTTGACGAGGACGTCGTCCAGGTCGTTGATCTCGGCCATGATCGGGTGGGTGGAGGGCAGCTGGTCCTGCCGGTACGCCCACGTCTTCATGGAGTTGGCGAAGGTCGTCCAGGAGTGCGGCCAGCGCGACTGGGGGGCGTAGGCCTGGCAGGCCGCCTCGGCGTAGGTGGCGAACGACTCGTTCAGCCACAGGTCGTTCCACCACTCCATGGTGACCAGGTCGCCGAACCACATGTGGGCCAGCTCGTGCAGGATCGTGGCGGCCCGCACCTCGTACGCGGCGTCGGTCACCTTGGACCGGAACACGTACTGGTCGCGGATCGTCACCGCGCCCGCGTTCTCCATCGCACCGGCGTTGAACTCCGGCACGAAGAGCTGGTCGTACTTCTTGAACGGGTACGCGTAGTCGAACTTCTCCTGGAACCACTCGAAGCCCTGCCGGGTGACCTCGAAGATCGCGTCCGAGTCGAGGAACTCGGCGAGCGAGGGCCGACAGTAGATGCCCAGCGGCACGCTCTGTCCGTCCTTCTCGTACACGCTGTGCACGGAGTGGTACGGCCCGACGATCAGCGCGGTGATGTACGTGGAGATCCGCGGCGTCGGCTCGAAGACCCAGGTGTCGTCCTTGGGCTCGGGCGTCGGGGAGTTGGAGATCACGGTCCAGCCGGAGGGCGCCTTCACGGTGAACTGGAAGGTGGCCTTCAGGTCGGGCTGCTCGAAGCTCGCGAACACCCGGCGCGCGTCCGGGACCTCGAACTGGGTGTAGAGGTAGGCCTGCTGGTCGACGGGGTCGACGAAGCGGTGCAGGCCCTCACCGGTGTTGGTGTACGCGCAGTCGGCCACGACGCGCAGGACGTTGCGGCCCTCCAGGAGCCCCGGAAGCGCGATCCGCGAGTCCTTGAAGACCTCGGCGGGCTCGAGAGGGTCCCCGTTCAGGGTCACCTCGTGAACGGCGGGAGCCACCAGGTCGATGAAGGTCTCCGAGCCGCTCTCCTCGACGTCGAAGCGCACCGTGGTAACGGACCGGTAGGTGCCGCCCTCCTGCGCGCCCGAGAGGTCGAGATCGATCTCGTACGAGTCAACGGTGAGCAGCTTCGCCCGCTGCTGCGCCTCTTCGCGGGTCAGGTTTGTGCCAGGCACGCGGTCATCTCCTCGTTATGTGACGGTTGCGCCATCCTTCCATGGGACCTGCACGGATGCGATGTCCGTTTCCCGCCGGTGCCAGGCACACGCGGGCGCGAGCCTGGAGACATGACGACGCACACGACGACGCACACGACGGACGCGACGACGGACATGACGACATACGCGACGACATACGCGACGACGTACACGGCCCGTCCCATCGATCCGGTGGTCCTGAAGGATCTCCGCACAGCTGACGATGCGGACCGCCCGATGGTTCCCTTCGCGGACGAGGAGGGCGGTGCGCCGCTGCGCTGCTGTCTGCGGCGCAGCGAACCCGGCGAGCGGATCGCCCTCGTCTCCTACGCGCCGCTGCGCCGCTGGGCCGCCGGGACAGGCGTCGACCCGGGCGCGTACGACGAACAGGGCCCGGTCTTCGTCCACGCCGACGACTGCCCGGGCCCCGACCCGCGCGGCTACCCCTTCCCGGGCGCTCACCGCACGGTCCGCCGCTACTCCGCCGAGGGCCGCATCCTGGGCGGCCGTCTGGTCGAGAACCCCGACGCCTTCGACGAGGCCTTCGCGGAGGCCTTCGCCGACCCGGAGGTGGCGCTCGTCCACGTACGGGCCGTGGAGTACGGGTGCTTCCTCTACGAGGTGCGGCGGGCGTGAGAAGGGGCGGTCACCGTGCGGTGACCGCCCCCCGGGGCACGTGGTACGGCTGTCAGCCCTTGAGCTCCGCCGCCACCAGCTCCGCGATCTGGACCGCGTTCAGTGCGGCGCCCTTGCGGAGGTTGTCGTTGGAGACGAACAGGGCGAGACCGTGCTCGGCCGTCTCGTCGGCGCGGATGCGGCCCACGTAGGACGCGTCCTTGCCGGCGGCCTCGAGCGGGTTCGGGATCTCGGAGAGGGTGACGCCCGGGGCGCCGGCCAGCAGCTCGGTCGCGCGCTCCACGCTCAGCGGACGCGCGAAGCGGGCGTTCACCTGGAGGGAGTGGCCGGTGAACACCGGGACGCGGACACAGGTGCCGGAGACCTTGAGGGCGGGGATCTCCAGGATCTTGCGGGACTCGGTGCGGAGCTTCTGCTCCTCGTCCGTCTCGTGCAGACCGTCGTCGACGATCGACCCCGCGAGCGGGAGCACGTTGAAGGCGATGGGGCGCTTGTAGACCCCCGGCTCGGGGAAGTCGACCGCGTCGCCGTCGTGGGTCAGCTTGTCGGCGTCCGAGGCGACCTTCAGTACCTGGCCGTGCAGCTCGGCCACGCCCGCGAGGCCGGAACCGGACACCGCCTGGTACGTCGCGACGACCAGCGCCTCGAGCCCCGCCTCCTCGTGCAGCGGCTTCAGGACCGGCATCGCGGCCATCGTCGTGCAGTTCGGGTTGGCGATGATGCCCTTGGGGCGGTCCGCGATCGCGTGCGGGTTCACCTCGGAGACCACCAGGGGCACCTGCGGGTCCTTGCGCCATGCGGAGGAGTTGTCGATCACGACCGCGCCCTGCGAGGCGACCTTCTCGGCCAGCGCCTTGGAGGTCGCGCCGCCCGCGGAGAACAGCACGATGTCCAGGCCGGAGTAGTCCGCCGTCGCCGCGTCCTCCACCGTCACACCGTCGAGCACCGTCCCGGCCGAACGCGCCGAGGCGAACAGCCGCAGCTCCTCGACCGGGAACTCCCGCTCGACGAGGATCCTGCGCATGACCGTGCCGACCTGACCGGTGGCTCCGACGATTCCGACCCTCACGGCGACTCCCTTAGCGTGCGTTTTACGTGGTCCAGCTCTTCCATCATGCGTCTGACCCGTGCCCGCGTGTCCAATCCTTTGCCCGTGCCGCCCGAGGAATGGGACGCGTCCGCCGTCCGGTGTCCGTTCGGCATCCGAAAGAAACCCTTCCGTCGGCCGCCGGGGACCGCAAGCCGTACGGCGTGGGCGTCCCCGCGGGCCCCGGCCCGGTGTGACGTACGACTCCTTCGCGTTCGGCCGAACGTTTCCGCCCACACCGGCGTCGTAGAGGAAACGCGGGAGGGGAGGGGCGGAGTGCTGCGCAGAAAGGCACGCCGTGCCCAGGGGGCGGACGATCCCCTGGACGCGGCCCAGGAACGCCGGGTGCGGGCGGTGCTCGCGCTCGGTGGCGTACCGCAGGCGGACCTGCCGGACGGGGTGCAGCAGGTCCGCCTGCGGTTGCTGGAACGCGCGGCGAAGGGGGACGAGGCGCCGCGTGACGTGTCCGCGTGGGCGGCGGTCGTCGCCTCGAACCTGGCGATGGACTGGCACCGGGCCAAGCGGCGCCAGGAGCGGCTCGGCGAGCGGCTGGCCTCGCTGCGGCAGCCCGCGGACGCCCGTGACGAGGACACCAGCGTGCTCTCGCTCGCCGTGGCGCAGGGCCTGGACGAGCTGCCCGACGCCCAGCGCCAGGTTCTCGTCCTGCGTTTCTACGCCGATCTGTCCGTGCGCGGGATCGCCGAGGAGCTCGGCATCCCGGAGGGCACGGTCAAGAGCAGGCTGCACTCGGCGGTCCGCGCCCTGCGCGCCCGCCTGCACGAGGACGAGGTGGTGTGACGTGGCCGAGTATGAGGGAGTGGACGCGCTGTTGGCCGCGATCACTGACGAGGCTCTGCCCGAAGGGGCCGGCGACGACCCGGAGTTCATGGCCGAGCACCGGTCGGCGGTGGCCGATGTGGCACTGCTGCGGGAGCAGTTGGCGGTCATCGGGGACGCGCTGGCGGACCGTGCGGAGGAAGCGAAGCCGGTCCCGGTACGGGCCCCCAGAAAGCGCACCCGCCGCCCCGAAGGCGCCCCCAGGAACCGCGGGCGCCGTCCCCTAGCCCTGGTCCTGGGCACCCTCGTCGCGGCCACCGTGGCCGCGATGGTCGTCGGCATGGGCTGGCTCCTCGCGCACAACGGGTCAGGCGCGTCGGAGACCAGCGGGGCCAAGGCGGCCGACAGCGGGAGCGCGGGCGAGGGGGCTTCGCTCAGCGGTCCGGGCTACCTCGCCTGCGCCCGGCTCGTCGCGGAGGGCACGGTCGCCGACGTCGAGCCGCTCCCCGGCACCACGGAGAACCGGATCACCCTCCACGTGGACCGCTACTACAAGCCGGAGAAGGGGAAGGCCGAGGTCGTCCTCCTACTGGACGAGGAGGTGGCTCCCCGGCCGCGCGAGGGCGAGCACGTGCTCGTCGCCCTCCACGACGACCCGGCGACACCGACCGGATGGACCACGGGGGCGAAGGCCATCGCCGACGAACGCGCGTGGATCGTGAAGGCGCTGCCCGAGTCCCGCACTCTCACGTGCCCGTGAAAAAGGGCGGGCGCCCGTTCCCGGACGCCCGCCCCTTCACCGACGCAGGTGTTACGGCGTGACCTTCTCGATCTTCACGCTGCCGAGGCCGGCGGCCGTGCCGCGGGCGTTCACCAGCTGGACCTGGCCGAAGAACTCGCGTCCCTCGGGGGCCGGCGCGGCCGCGGTGACCTCGCCGGACACCGTCGCCGTACCGCCCGTGGCGAGCTTCACCGGCGCCGACTCGTCGACCTTGACCGAGCCGAGCGCGGAGGAGAAGAACACGTCACGGTAGTCGTACGCGGTCGAGCCCGACGGAACCGAGTAGCCCACGACCTCGATGGTGTACGTACCGGCGGCGGGGTTGGGGATGGAGACCGCTTCCTCCGAGTCGCCGTCCGCGGACTGCGCGACCTGCTTGCCGGTGGAGTCGTACACCGTCAGGTCCAGGTCGGCGGCCGTGTCCGAGACATTGCCGATGGCGACGTCGAGCGACGCGGCGCCGGCCGGCACGTCGACCGTGCTGGTCTGGGTGGCGCCGCCCGCGATGGTCGGCCGGGCCGTCTTGGAGGAGCCGAGCGGGCCGCCCTTCAGGGTGCCGTCGAGCGCCGCGAAGCCGTTCGTCACCTTCCAGGAGGCGGTGACCGGCGTGCCGACCTTGGCCTCCGGGACCGTCACCACGGCCGGGTCGAAGGCCGCGCCGAGCACGGTGGCCTCCAGCTTGTACGGGTTGTCGAGCAGCGGCGAGGTACGGCGCGCCTCGACCTCGACCTCCCAGACACCGGACTGCGGGTCCGCGTACGAGCGCACGTCGGGCTTGCAGCCGTTGGTGTTCGGGTAGTTGCTGTAGCAGTACGGCGTGCCGGTGTCCTCGACCGGGACACCGTACGGGTGGATGGAGATGAACCGGGTCTGGCTCAGGTCCTTCAGCCCGCCGATCGCGACCTCCAACGCCTTCGCGCCCTCGGGCACGGTCAGGAAGTACGACTGCGTGCTGTTGCGCTGCACCGAACTCGACGCGGAGTAGCTGTACTTGAGCGGCGTGGAGACCACGACCGTCGTCAGGATCTGCTTGTCGAGACCCTCGGTCCGCGGGTCGTCGACCTCGAGGATCGCGCTCTTGATGCCGGCCGAGGAGGCCTTCGCGGCGACCTTGACGGTGACCGGCTTGTTCAGTTCGAGCTTGACCTCGTCGGAGCCGACGATCCTGAAGGTGTCACCGGCGTTGTTCTCGAAGTGCAGCTCGTGGCGGATCGCCTTGTCCGGGCCGGACGTACGCGTGATGGTGATGTCGTACGACTTCTTCACGCCGACCTTGAGGCCGCCCTCGCGGTCGTAGAGGCCGGTGCCGAAGCCCGGGGTCTTCAGGGCGTAGTCGATCGCGGTGTCGACGGGGGCCTTGACGGTGTAGTCGTGGGCGGTCGCGCCGTCCTTGATCGACTTCCACGCGTCCACGATGTTGATGAGGCCCGCGCCCTCCTCGTACGCCTGCACACCCTTGATGTGGTCGGCGGTCGAGGTGAGGGCCGTGCGCAGCTTGGCGGGCGTCAGGGCGATGCCCTTCTGCTTGGCGGCGCTCAGCAGCAGCGCGGACGCGCCTGCGGCCTGCGGGGAGGCCATCGAGGTGCCCTGGAGCATCGAGTAACCGGCCGGCAGGGAGTAGCCGGCCTGGGCGACCGGGGAGCCCGGCAGCCAGGTCTGCGTGGTGTTGATCGCGGCGCCGGGCGCGGTCAGCGTCGGCGTGAAGCCGCCGTCCTCCCGCGGACCGCGCGAGGAGAACGGCATCATCGCGTACTTCTTCTCCACGACGGAGCCGTAGTTGGCGGCCCAGGTGTCCTTGGAGATGGATGCGCCGACCGAGATGACCTTGTCGGCCAGGCCGGGGTCGCCGATGGTGTTGGCGCCGGGGCCGGAGTTGCCCGCGGAGATCACCAGCTGGACACCGTAGGTGTCGATGAGACGCGTGTAGAGCTCGGAGCGCGCGTTGTTGCCGTCGTTCAGCGCGGGCAGGCCGCCGATCGACATGTTCACGATGTCGACGCCGTGGTTGACGACGAGGTCGATCATGCCCTCGGTGAGCGCGACGTTGGTGCAGCTCGGGCCGAACACGCAGGCGCGCGACGAGACGATCTTCGCGCCGGGGGCGGCGCCGTTCATCTTGCCGCCGAACAGGCCGTTCGCGGAGGTGATGCCGGCGACGTGCGTGCCGTGCTCGCTCGCGATCAGACCGATGTTGACGAAGTCGGCCTTCTTGCCGACCCAGTCGCCCCCGTAGGGGTCCATCGGCACGTCCTTGCGGATCTGCACGACGAACGGCTGGCTCTCGACGACGTCGGTGGCCGGGTTGTCGGTCCCGAAGTGACCGATCTGGTAGCCGTCCTTGTACGGCTTCATCGCGGTGTCGTCGCTGAAGTCGTGGTTGTTGTTCACGTCGACGGTGACGGTGCCGGCCGCCGGGTCGTACAGGACGCCCCACGAGTCGGTGGTGTCGCCGTCACGGTTCACGTCGCCCGCGGCGTCGCCGCCCGCGGTCGCGGACTCCCGGAACGTGCTGATCTCGTACGAGCCCGCCGGGGACGTCCAGGTCTGGCCGCCGTAGGTGAAGGTGGGCCCGGAGACCGCGCTGACCATGGGCCGCCAGCTCAGGTCGTTGTCGAGGATCGGGTCGGTCGAGGTGACCCAGTCGACGATCTTGCGCTCGCCGGTGGTGGTCTTCTGCAGCGCCGGGTGGCTCAGGTCCACACCGGAGTCGAGGATGCCGATGGTGATGCCCCGGCCGTCCGCCTTCGGGTTCTTCTTCACGAAGTCGACGGCGCCCGTCTCGAAGGACGGGTTGTACGGGTTCTCGGCGGGGGTGTTCTTGTCGGGCGCGGCGTAGGTCTTCGTGGCCTTCGAAGAGGCGCCCTTGACCGTGTCGGCGCTCGGCGTCGGGTCGTCGAGCGCGATGTCCTGGCGCAGGTCGATGCCGTGCACCGAGGTCAGTTTGGTGGCGGCGGCGATGGCCGCGTCGGCCTTGGCGGTCGGGACGGTGGCCCGGACGTAACCGAGCTTGTCGTACGTCTGGCCGACGGAGCCGCCCTTGACCGCGTCCATCTCCTGGGCCACCTGCTCGGTCTGCCCGGGAGCGGTGGCGATCATCATCGTGACGTTCTTGGCGCCGTCGGCCTTGGCCTCGGCGAGGAGGTCCGCGTCGTCCGAACCGAGCTTGGCGCTCGCGGACTTGGTGCCCGGGTCGGGCGTGGCGGGTGCGTGGTCCGCGGAGAAGGCCATGGGTATCGGCCCGGCCGCGGAGAGCGCGGCCACCAGGCCTGCGGCCACGGCGATGCGGGCCACGCGTCTCGCGCCCGATATCGGTGCGCGCTGAGGATCGGTCATCAGCATCCCTTGTAGGTAAAGGAACGAGCGTGGAGTGACCGGTCCCGACGTTCCCACGGGACACGATCACATCAGTCCGGTATGTGGACCCGGATGACCGCTCAGCTTTACCTAAGGGGCAGTTGTTTGGGGAGAGTTGACCGAGGCGGGATGGAACCATGGCGTAATTCCGCCATACGCCATGACGGTCAAAGTGCGGTATGACAGGACATCGACAAGGAAGGTCGGTCGATCCCCGGCCGCCCGTCGCCTGCTGCCCGGCCGCTCAGGCCTCCCGTGTGCGCGCGTAGTGGCGGGACGCCTTCGCGCGGTTACCGCAGGCCGCCATCGAGCACCAGCGGCGGGTGCCGTTCCGCGAGGTGTCGAAGAAATGCAGGATGCAGGTGTCGTGGGCGCAGCGGCGGATGCGGTCGGGGGCGGTGGCGAGCAGACCGAGGTAGTCGCGGGCGGCGAGCCAGGCGGGCCCCCAGGACGGGTCGCCGAACTCCGCCTCCTCGCCGGGTCCCTGTCCGGTCAGCGTCACGCGGACGCGGCCGTGCGCGAGGACGGCGTCGATCCGGGCGGCGGCTTCCTCCAGCGTGCCGTCGACGGCCGAGCGCAGGGCGTCACGGGCCTCCCGTACGTGCAGCAGCACGGCCTCGTCGGCCGGGAAGTCCAGCCCGTTCGCCGCCAGCCACACCGCCAGGCCCTCGGTGTCCGTCAGCAGGTCCTGTGTCACTCCCTCGCGGTTCCAGCGGGTGTTGAGCAGGTCGAGCGAGACCGGCTCCCCGGTGAGCGGGCGGGGATCGGCGGTGGTGGGCATGAGGGGCTCCCTTCGGTGCTAACCGCTCAAGGGTAGGTCACTGGTTGACGCCCTTCACTCTAACCTTTAATGTCAATCACAAGGGTTAGCTCCTCTGTGGGGCGGCCAACGACAGACGGGACCGTCATGACCTTGCGCACCGGCCACATCGGCCTGAACGTCACCGACCTCGACCGCTCGCTCGCCTTCTACCGCGACGTCCTCGGCTTCGGAGTGATCGCCGAGGGCAAGGAGGAGGAGCGGCGGTACGCGTTCCTCGGCTCGCTCGCCGGAGACGGCCGCCCGGTGCTCACCCTCTGGCAGCAGGCGCAGGGGTCGTACGACAAGGCCCGCGCCGGCCTGCACCACCTCGCCCTCGAAGTGGACTCGGTCGACCAGGTCAGGGAGTACGAGACGGCCCTGCGCGACTACGGCGTCGACTTCGCGTACGAGGGCGTGGTCGCCCACCGTGAGGGTTCGGTATCCGGCGGCATCTTCTTCCACGACCCCGACGGCACCCGCCTCGAGATCTACGCGCCGAGCGGGGCAAAGGGGGCCCCGGTGCCGTCCGCCACCGCCCCCACCTGCGGTTTCTTCTAGGAGCTGTGGAGAGCGGGGCGCGTCATGACGTACCACTCAGGCTCACGGGCCGTACAGGACCGGGTGGGAGTGCGCGAGGCCGCCGACCATGTGGGGCGGTCCGTCGGACAGGGCATCCGTCCCGTGGCCGCCGCCTTCCTCGAGCTCCAGCCGATGCTGGTGCTGGGCGCGGCCGATCCGGCGGGCGGAGCGGTGTGGGCCTCGCTGCTCACCGGCGAGCCCGGGTTCGTGCGGGCCACGGGTGTCCGGCAGATCTCGGTCACGGGCGGCGGCCCGCGCGAGGGCGACCCACTGGCGCAGGCGCTCGTCACTCCGGGCACCTCCGTCGGCACGATCGCGCTCGACCCGCGCACCCGCCGCCGTATGCGACTCAACGGACGGGTCCGCCCGACCCCCCGCGGCTTCGCCGTCGAGGCCGACCAGGTCTTCTCCAACTGCCCGAAGTACCTGCAGAAGAGGGAGTCGTACGAGAAGGTCGAGCGTCCGCCCGGCACGCCCCGCCGGTCCGCCGGACTCACCCCCGGGCAGCGGCGGTTCGTCGAGTCCGCCGACACCTTCTTCCTGGCCACCGTCCACGCGCACGGCGCCGACGCCAGCCACCGGGGCGGCAACCCCGGGTTCGTCCACGTCACTTCACCGAACCAACTGCACTGGCGCGACTACCCCGGCAACTCCATGTTCCTGACCCTCGGCAACCTGGAGACGGACCCGAGGGCGGGGCTGCTCTTCCTGGACTGGATGTCGGGGACGGTGCTGCAACTGACGGGAACGGCACGCACGGAGTACGCGGCCGACGGGGAGCGCACGGTCGGCTTCACCGTCACCGAGGTCGTGCAGACGCCTGCCGCCAGCCCGATCCGCTGGTCGCCGCCGGAGTACTCACCGGCCAACCCGTCTCTGCCGTAGGCGACTTGCCGTGCCACCGTGCCGTAACGTCTGGGCATGCCGAAGCAGTTGAGGGTGGCGGCCTACGCCGTATGCGTGCGGGACGGGCGGATGCTGCTGGCCCGCTGGGTCGCGGGTGACGGAAGCAGGCGGTGGACGCTGCCCGGCGGCGGCATGGACCACGGCGAGGACCCCTACGACACCGTCATCCGCGAGGCCGAGGAGGAGACGGGCTACGCCGTCGAGCCCCTCGCGCTGCTCGGCGTCGACTCCGTACTGCGTTCGCACCCGCGCCGGCTCGGCTCGCCCAACGACTTCCACGCCCTGCGCATCGTCTACGAGGCCCGCGTCACCGGCGGCGAACTGCGCCACGAGACGAACGGCTCCACCGACATGGCGGCCTGGCACCCGCTCGACGAGGTACCCGCCCTCGACCGGGTCGCGCTGGTCGACGTGGGACTGCGGCTGTGGCGGGAACGACCGCCCCTCGGCCGCGTCGGCGAAGAGGCGGGGGAGTAGCCGCAGGGGAGCAGTGGCGGGGAACTGGTCCCCTACCCCGGAAAATGAACACGGAGTGACCGCATCCCGGCCGTTCGAAGAGGGGTCGTGGGCGCGCAGGGTGCTCCAAGATCCACGTACGGTGATCGGCGTCGGCAGTTGCCGCCTCGTTAACGTCCAGGTCACCCACGGTGTCAACGATCCAGTGTGAGCGGGGAGTTAGCGCAACGAACCCCCCGCGACCACTGCCGACGCGTTCGCACTCGGGGAGACCGCGCCATGTCGCGCATACGCTCTGTCGCCACTTCCGCCGCCATGAACCGCCGTACCCTGCTCGCCGCCACCGGGGCGGTGACCCTCTCCGCGGGCATCGGCTACGCCCTGCGGCCCGACTCCGAGGCGCACGCCGCCACCACCGGCACCGGCGAGTCGGCCGTCGCCGTGTCACGGCAGGCACCCGCCGCCCCCCTCGCTCCCTACGAGCGCGGCACCACCCTGGAGAGCGTGGCCGCGCCGCACTCCGGCTCGGGCGGCTACCGGCGGCTCGGTGACGGCCCCGCCTGGAAGCGGGTCGTACGCGGCGACCTGGCCGCGGCCAAGTCGGGCCGGGCCGACCGGCGCACCGCGCTCGCCGCGTTCGTGCAGTTCACCGACCTGCACCTGATCGACGTCCAGCACCCGCTGCGGCTCGAGTACCTGCGTACCGGCGCCGCGAACGCCTGGCGTCCGCACGAGTCGCTGACCGTGGCCGGCGCCGTCTCGCTCGTCGAGCGGGTCAACGCGCTGCGGGGCGCCCCCGTCACCGGCTCCCCGCTGCACTTCGTCATGACCACCGGGGACAACACGGACAACAACTCCAAGACGGAGCTGGACTGGTTCCTGAAGGTCATGAGCGGTGGCCGGATCAGTCCCAACAGCGGCGACCCGCGCCACTACGAGGGCGTTCAGAACAGCGGCCTCAAGCTGTACTGGCAGCCGGACGCGGCCCTGCGCGACGCCGACAAGCAGCGCGGCTTCCCGCACCTGCACGGCTTCCTCGCGGCCGCCATCCGTGAGCTGCGCAGCCCCGGCCTCGGCCTGCCCTGGTACTCCACGGTCGGCAACCACGACGCGCTGCCCCTGGGCTGCTACCGGCACGGCGACTCCTTCCTCGCCGAGTTCGCCGTCGGCGGCAAGAAGCTGATGACGCTGCCCGCCTCGGCGAGCGTCGCCCTGCGCGCCGCCATCAAGAACGACAAGGACCCCAAGGGCACCCAGCTCAGGGACCTCCTCAAGGCGCACGCGCGGCAGCTGCGCTCGGTCACCCCGGACGAGTCGCGCGCCCCCTTCACGCCCGCCGAGTACCTCAAGGCGCACCTCGACCCCGCGCACACCGGCCCCGGCCCGATCGGCCACGGCTACTCACAGGCCAACCTCGCCGCGGGCACCCAGTACTACGCCTTCCGCATCTCCGACGACATCATCGGGATCAGCATCGACACCACCGACCCGGGCGGCCACTACATGGGCTCCATCGGGACGACCCAGCTGCGCTGGCTGGACAAGACGCTGAGCGACAACAAGGACTCGTACGCCATCGTCTTCAGCCACCACACCAGCAAGTCGATGACCAACCGCCGCACCGACCCCGCGCACCCGAGCGACAAGCGCCACGGGGGCGAGGACGTGGTCGCCACGCTCGCCAAGCACCGCAACGTGCTGGCCTGGGTGAACGGCCACACGCACAAGAACGAGATCATCGCGCACTCCGCGCCGAACCACGGCTCCTTCTGGGAGATCAACACCGCCTCACACGTCGACTTCCCGCACCTCGCCCGCATCATCGAGGTCGTCGACAACAAGGACGGCACGCTCTCCCTCTTCACCACCCTCATCGAGTCCGCGGCCCCGCACCGTACGGACTTCTCCGACCTCAGCCAGACCGGGCTCGCCGCCCTCTACCGCGAGCTCGCCTTCAACTCTCCGGGCCGCAGCACCGAGCTGGCCGGCGCCTCGCGGGACCGCAACACGGAGCTCGTACTGAAGAAGGCCTGAGGAAGCCCGAAGAACGGCCGAAATCCACTCAACTGGCGTACAGGCGGGCAACCTTCACATCGGCCCGCCGAGTCCCTCCCCCCGACCAGGTTCACCGGTGAAGGGGGAACGGCATGTCAGTGCGTACGGGACTGGTGGCGGCGACGGCGGTGGCGCTTGCGGCCGCTCTGGCGGGGCCCGCGGTGGCGGCTCCCGCCGGGGCCCGTCACCACGGTGCGACCCGCGCCGCCATGGACGCCGCGGTGAAGGACGGAGTGCCGGGCGTGACGGCGACGGCGCGGGACACCGGCGGCACGTGGTCGGCCGCGGCGGGCGTGGGCGATGTGCGGACGCGCACGCCCCGCGGTACGGCCGACCACTACCGCGTGGGCAGCATCACGAAGACGTTCGTGTCGACGGTGCTGTTGCAGCTGGAGGCGGAGCGGCGGCTGTCGCTGGACGACAAGGTGGAGAAGTGGCTCCCGGGCGTGGTCCGGGGTCACGGCCACGACGGACGCCGGATCACCGTCCGCCGGCTCCTCAACCACACCAGCGGCATCTTCAACTACACGGCGGACGAGGACTTCGCCCGCACGTACTTCCTGAAGGACGGCTTCCTCGAACACCGCTACGACACGAAGACGCCCGAGCAGCTCGTGGCGATCGCGATGACCCACAAACCGCTCTTCGCGCCGGGCACGTCCTGGAGTTACTCCAACACCAACTACGTGCTGGCGGGCATGGTGATCGAGAAGGTCACCGGCCACTCCTACGCCACGGAGATCCGCCGCCGCGTCATCGAACCGCTCGGCCTGCGCGCCACGTCCGTCCCCGGCACGCGGACGGCACTCCCACGGCCCAGCAGCCACGCGTACTCGAAACTGGCCCGGACGACGACAGGCCCGACGTACGACGTCACGCGGCTCAACCCCTCCCTGGCCTCCTCGGCCGGGGAGATGATCTCCGACTCCGCCGACCTGAACCGCTTCTACGCGGCCCTGCTGGGCGGCCGGCTCCTTCCGCCGAAGCAGCTGAAGGAGATGAAGACCACGGTGAAGGCCGACGAGATCCCGGGCGCCCGCTACGGCCTGGGTCTGATCGACCGCAAGCTCGGCTGCGGGGTCCATGTGTGGGGCCACGACGGCGGCATCCACGGCTCGACGTCCTCCGCCGTGACGACGGCGGACGGCCGCCACTCCCTGGCCTTCAACTTCAACGGGGACTGGTCGGGGGACAGCGACGCGGTGATCGAGGGGGAGTTCTGCGGCAAGTAGGCCCCTGAACGGCCTTCTTGACGCAGGTCACCGCGGGCTCCACTCGCCGTCCCCCAGCACCAGGTCGGGATCGAACATGACGATCACGGCGGCGATCAGGAGGACGGTGAGGGGCCCGGCGAGCATGGCGAGCAGGAACGACATCAGATCGGCGGACGACTGGGAGGCCGTGGCCTGCTGGCTGACGTGCACCGAGACGGCGGCCATACCGGTGTAGTGCATACCGGTCACGGCCACGCCCATGACGAGGCTCGCGCCCAGGCTCGACCAGAGCGAGTGGATGGAGACCGCCGCCCACAGGGCCGCGGTGGCGGCGACGACGGCGATCAGCACGGACAGCGTCACGGTCGGCACGTCGTACCGGAGGGTTCCGTGCGTACGGATGGCGGCCATGCCGATGTAGTGCATGGCCGCCACGCCCAGGCCGGTGACGACACCCGCCACACCGAGGTTCAGCGGCGCGGCGTCCCGATAGCCGACGAGGAAGACCCCGACGGCGACCACGCCGATCGCGACACCCAGGCTGAGCAGGGTCAGTACGGGGTCGTAGCTCACGGGCGCGTCCTCGACGCTGAAGCCGATCATGCCGATGAAGTGCATGGTCCAGATGCCGCAGCCGATGGACACCGCGCCCAGCATCAGCCAGCCGGCTCTTCGGCTCCGGTGCGAGCGACGCAGCGACCGTGTCGTACAGCGCAGCCCCAGGGCGGCGCCCAGACAGGCCATCAGATAGGCCGCGACCGGGGTCACGGCTCCGGGCTTGACGGTGTCCGCGAGGTCGCCGTACCCGCACGAGGAGGGGCCGCCGGATCTCCGGCGGCCCCTCCTCTCCCCTCCTGGTACCGCTCCGGTCCGTCACTACCGGGGCAGGACCACGACATACGCCGCCGGTTCCCGGTCGTTCGCCGCCATCAGCGCGGTGCGGACCACCGCCGCCTGCTGCTCCATCGCCTCGCGCAGCTTCCGCGGGGTGACGTGGACGACCGTGATGCCCAGCCGCTCCAGGTGCTCGCGCTTGCGGGCGTACTCCGACCAGAGGGCGCCGTCGTCCTGGTCCTGACTTTGCCGGTGTCCCTGCCGGGGCGTCCGGGTGTCCAGCTCCATGGCCACCGCCTGCTCGGGCCAGTACGCGTCGAGGCCGCCCAGGTGGGGCCCGCCCGGCAGGCGCAGGTCGACGTTCCAGACCGGGTCGGGCAGGCCGTACTCCCGCACCATCCGGTAGAGGCGGTCCTCCGCGATCGCCCGGCCCTCCGCCAGCAGTGAGTCCACCGCGTCCACCACGTGCGGCCGGCTCAGCAGCCGGGCCTGCGTCAACTCACGTACCACCGAGGCCTGTTCGCAGTGCCCGGCGCGCACCGCCTCCGCCAGCAGCCGCCGCACCGCGCCCGCGTCCGACAGCTTTGCCACCGCGTCGGCGAGGGCGCGCGGTACGGGGGCGACCGGGACACCCGTGAGGTACGAGGGGGCGGGCAGCGAAGGCGTACGGACGATGTGGGCGCAGCCGTGCGAGCGCAGCCGGCGCAGCCGGGGGACCAGGACGTCGATCTTGTCGAGGGAGGTCAGCGGGGGCGACGAGGTGAATCCGTGCAGGGTCAGCGCCGCCAGGCCCGTGATCAGCGCGTCCGCGTACGGTCGCGGGGCGTGCGGTTGCTCGGCGCCCGGCTGGACGGGGATGCCCGGCGCCGGCTCGCTTGCGGCGGTGCGGCCCGCGAACAGCAGGACGGCGTGCAGGCGTTCCTCGGAGGTGGGCGGCCCCGGGTGGAGGAGGAAGACGCCGGGGAGGATCTGCTGCCAGGGGCCGCCCGGCCGGCACTGCTCGTTCGTGTCGGCGGCCGTGACGCCGTGGGCGCGCAGCTGGGCAGCGGTCAGGACCCGCCGCCGCGTGTGGGACAGGTGGCGGAGGGGGTGGGGGGGGGAGTGGGGTGTTGTGGTTCATGACCGGGGGTTTTCCGCGCCTGATCCGTCCCCTAACCGCTGTTACACGCCTGTCGACAAATCTGGACAAGCTCGCCCTAAAGTACGGGCGTTCGACTGCCGAAAGACGCTGGTCCGGATCGGGGTTACGGGGCCCGGTGCGCGGGTTCGGTAACGGGGCCCCGGGCGGCCGCATGGGCGACCCGGGGCCCCGTCACTTCCCGGCCGTCGTCGCTACGACCCCGCCGCCGTGTCGCACGCCTGTCCCCGCAGGGTGCGCGCCAGGTCGTCCCGCGCCTCCAGGACCAGACGGCGCAGGGCCGGTGCCGTGTCCTCGTGGGCGGTGAGCCAGGCGTCCGTCGCGTCCAGGGTCTCCTGGGAGTCCCGGAGGGACGGGAACAGGCCCTTGACGACGTCCATGCCGATCTGGATGGACCGCTCGGCCCAGACGCGTTCGATGGCCGCGAAGTACTTCGCGGCGTAGGGGGCGAGCAGTTCCCGCTGGGAGGGCTGCACGAAGCCCGCGATGGTCGCCTCGACCAGCGCGTTGGACAGCGCGTCCGACTCGACGACCTGCGCCCAGGCCTGGGCCTTGACCGCCGCCGAGGGGCGGGCGGCGAGGCAGCGGACCTGGTGGCGCTTGCCGGAGGCCGTGTCGTCGCGGGCCAGTTCGGCCGCGACGAGGGACTCGTCGGCGACGCCGTGCGCGGCCAGCGGTTCCAGGAACGCCCAGCGCAGCTCCTGGTCGACGTCCAGGCCGTCGATCTTGGCGGTGCCCTCGAGGAGGTGCAGCAGCAGTTGCAGATCGGCCTGGTCGGAGGCGACCGTCGCGAAGAAACGGGCCCAGGTCAGCTGGTGCTGGCTGCCGGGCTCGGCGAGCCGCAGCTCCTTCAGGGCGCCCTGGGCGAGGAGCCGGCCGCCCTCCGCACGCCAGTCGGGGGCCGCGTAGTGGACGAGCGCCGAGTGCGCCCAGGCGTGCAGCATCTGCAGGACGCCGATGTCGGACTCGCGGCCCGCGAAGCTCAGCACCAGGCCCACGAAGTCCCGGGCCGGCATCAGCGCGTCCCGGGTGAGGTTCCACAGCGCCGACCAGCACAGCGCGCGGGCGAGCGGGTCGGTGATGTCGCCGAGCCTCTCGCGCAGCGTGGCCAGCGAGTTCTCGTCGAAACGGATCTTGCAGTACGTGAGGTCGTCGTCGTTGACGAGGACCAGCTCGGGGGCGTCCGCGCCGACCAGCTCCTCGACCACCGTACGGGGGCCGACGACGTCGACCTCGGCGCGCGCGTACCGCACCAAGGAGCCGTCGGCGTCCTCACGCCGGTACAGGCCCACCGCGACGCGGTGCGGGCGCAGTTCGGGATGCGACTCGGGGGCCTCCTGGAGCACGGCCAGCTCCGTGATGCGGCCTTCGGCGCTCAGGATCACCTGCGGGGTGAGGGAGTTCACCCCGGCCGTCTGGAGCCACGCCCGCGACCAGGTGGCCAGATCGCGCCCGCTGGTCTCCTCCAGCGCCGACAGCAGATCGCCGAGGCGCGTGTTGCCGTACGCGTTCCGCTTGAAGTAGCGGCGCGCGCCCTCCAGGAACGCGTCCTGGCCGACGTACGCGACGAGCTGCTTGAGCACGCTCGCCCCCTTCGCGTACGTGATCCCGTCGAAGTTGAGCTTGGCGTCCTGGAGGTCGCGGATGTCGGCCGTGATGGGGTGGGTGGAGGGCAGCTGGTCGGCACGGTACGCCCAGGCCTTGCGGCGGTTGGCGAAGGTGATCCAGCCGTTCTCGAAGCGGGTCGCCCCGACCAGCGCGAACGCGCCCATGAAGTCGGCGAAGGACTCCTTGAGCCACAGGTCGTCCCACCACTCCATGGTGACGAGGTCGCCGAACCACATGTGCGCCATCTCGTGCAGGATGACGTTGGCCCGGCCCTCGTACGACGCCTGTGTCACCTTGCCACGGAAGATGAACTCCTCGCGGAAGGTGACGAGCCCCGGGTTCTCCATCGCGCCGAGGTTGTACTCGGGCACGAACGCCTGGTCGTACTTCCCGAACGGGTAGGGGAAGTCGAAGTGGTCGTGGAAGAAGTCGAGCCCCTGCTTGGTCACCAGGAACACGTCGTCGGAGTCGAAGTGGGGCGCCAGACCCTTGCGGCACATCGCGCCGAGCGGGATCTCCAGCGTCGTACCGTCCTCGAAGGTGCGCGCGTAGCTGTCCGTGACGTAGTGGTACGGGCCCGCCGCGAACGCGGTGATGTACGTGGAGATCGGCTTGGTCTCGGCGAACTTCCACACACCGTCGACGAGTTCACCGACGCCGTTGCTCCAGACCGTCCACCCCTCCGGGGCCCGCGCCTCGAAACGGAAGGGGGCCTTGAGGTCCGGCTGCTCGAAGTTCGCGAAGACGCGCCGGGAGTCGGCGGGCTCGTACTGGGTGTAGAGGTAGACCTCGCCGTCCTCGGGGTCGACGAAGCGGTGCATGCCCTCGCCGGTGCGGGAGTAGGCGCACTGCGCGTCGACGACCAGCTCGTTGTCGGCCCGGAGGTCCTCCAGCCGGATGCGGGAGCCGTCGAAGACCTCGCCGGGGTCCAGGTCCTTGCCGTTGAGCGACACGGCGGTGACGCTCGGTGCGAGCAGATCGGCGAAGCTCGCGGTGCCGGGCTCCGCGCAGCGGAAGCGGATCGTGGTCACCGAGCGGAACGTGCGCGGCTCGGCCTCGATGTCGCCCAGGGCGGAGCGCAGGTCGAGGGAGACCTCGTACCCGTCCACGGACAGCAGCGCTGCCCGCTCCTGGGCCTCGTCGCGGGTCAGATTGTCACCGGGCACGGGCGGCACTCCCTCGGGGCGTCACGGAATGGATATGGATCCTGCGGAACGGATGTCCGGCATCCGACGGCGGACACGGCTGGACAGGAGCGATCCTGCCATGTGCCCCTGACGCGGGACAGCCGGGAATGAGGCCGGCGGCCTCCGGTGTTGCTGCGGGAAACACCGCTTTCCGAGGAGAACCATGCCCGAGACCGCCTCCACCAAGACCCCCGTCGACTTCTGGTTCGACCCGCTGTGCCCCTGGGCCTGGATGACCTCGCGCTGGGTGCTGGAAGTGGAGAAGGTCCGGGACATCGAGGTCCGCTGGCACATCATGAGCCTCGCGGTCCTCAACGAGGACAAGCTGGACCAGCTGCCCGAGGAGTACCGGGACATGCTCGCCACCAAGGCCTGGAAGCCGATCCGGGTGGTCACCGCCGCCTGGCAGAAGCACGGCGAGGACGTCCTCGGCCCGCTCTACACCGCGCTCGGCACTCGCATCCACAACCAGGGCGAGGGCGCGACCATCGAGGCGATCGCGGGCGCGCTCGAGGACGTCGGCCTCCCGGCCTCCCTGCTCGACTACGCCGACCAGGAGGACTTCGAGTTCGACGCCGAGCTGCGCGCCTCCCACAAGGAGGGCATCGAGAAGGTCGGCCAGGAGGTCGGCACCCCGGTGATCGCGCTCCCCGGCGACGACGGCGAGCAGATCGCCTTCTTCGGCCCGGTCGTCACGCCCACCCCGAAGGGCGAGGCCGCGGCCAGGCTGTGGGACGGCACGCTGCTGGTCGCCTCGACCCCCGGTTTCTACGAGATCAAGCGGACCCGCACGAAGGGCCCGGACTTCAGCAACCTGTAAGGGCCGCCAGGAGTCATTCCGGCTCGGGCATCTTCTGGGGCGGGTCGAACGGCTTGACCCTCGATGCCGTGCGGATGTTGCGGCAGTCGAAGTCGGTGCGGCCGCAGATCCAGTAGTCGTCCACATACGCGTTCGGCTTCTGGAGGTTCGCCAGCTTGCGGATGATGTCCCGCTCCCGGTCGTCCCGGGGCTGGCGGTGCGGCTGGTAGGACCCACACGTGTAGCAGGGGTACGTCATTTCCCTCGGCATCCCGCAACGATGCCCCGGAAGCCCGCATACCGTAAGGCCCCGTGAGGCTCCTTTTCGCTCCTCACGGGGCCTTCCCGGCACTGCCGGGCATACCCGGACGGCGGGCTTCCGCCGGAGCGCACACGCGAGCGCGCCCCGACCGGAATACTGGCGGGTCATGAGTACGACGAGCATGACCCACAGCGCCGTGAGTCCCGCAGCTTCAATGAGCACGACCCTGCTGCTCGCCCGGCACGGCCGGACCGTCTGGCATGCCGAGAACCGCTACGCCGGAGTGAGCGACGTGCCCCTCGCCGACGAGGGGCACGTCCAGGCCGAGGCGCTCGGCCGCTGGGCCGCCGCGCATCCCGTGGACGCCGTCTGGACGTCGACCCTCTCGCGCGCCGTCGCCACGGCCGAGCCCGCCTGCCGCGCCCTCGGTCTCACCGCGCACCGCGAACCCGCCCTGCGCGAATGCGACTTCGGGGTGGTGGAGGGCCGCACCCTCGCCGAGTTCGAGGCCGAGAACCCGGCCCGGGCGAAGGCGTTCCGGGTCGACCCGGTGTCGTACCCCTTCCCGGAGGCGGAGGACCCGCGCACCGCGGCGGCCCGCGGGGCGGACGTCCTGCGCCGGATCGCGGCCGCGCACCACGGCGAACGCGTCCTGGTCGTCGCCCACAACACCCTGCTCCGGCTGGTGCTGTGCTCGCTGCTGTCCATCCCCCTGGGCGAGTACCGCAGGGTCCTCCCGCGGCTGCGCAACGCCGCGATCTCCGAACTCCGTATGACGGACGGTGCCGCCGCGCTGCTGTCGCTCAACGTGCCCTGCGCCTGACGCGAGCCGTGCGCACAGGAGGGCCCCCGCGAGTCACGTCCTCGCGGGGGCCATCCGTTTCTCCGCCTGCCACGTGAAAGGTGAGAAGACGATCACGAGCAGGACGTTTCATACCCGCCTCAGGGGGTCGGCAGCAAGACGTTCGCGCGGGACTTGGCCGCCTCGTGACGCCTGGCCACGTCCTGCCAGTCGACGACCTGCCACATCGCGTCGATGAGGTCGACCTTCTGGTTGCGGTACTGGAGGTAGAGATCTCGGGGCTGATCACGGGTGCGAGTGCGGCGTAGTCGTACGGCAGCTCAGGGAGTGTGTAGACGGGCATGGCGAAGTCCCCTCCGGCCTCGTAAGACCTTATTGCACATAGCTTGCAAGTGCACGCTAGCAACAAAAGGCCCTCGTGCGGGTCGCACGAGGGCCTTTCGGGGGAGCGGGAACGGTCAGCGGGCCGCGCGTGCCCGCTGCCAGGCGTATCCGACCGCCGCCAGGAACAGCGTCATCCCGCCCGTCGAGTACAGCTGCACCCGGGTGTCCGGCTGCCTGGCCATCAGGACGAAGATCGTGGCCATGCCGGCCAGCGCCACCCAGGTCAGCGCCGGGAACAGCCACATCCGCACGACCAGCTTCTCCGGTGCCTCGCGCTCCACCCGGCGCCGCAGCAGCAGCTGCGAGACCGCGATGAAGATCCACACGACCAGGATCACCGCGCCGATCATGTTCAGCAGCCAGGGGAAGACGTCGTCCGGCCGCCAGTAGCTCAGCAGCACGCACACGAAGCCGAAGACGCAGGAGACGAGCACCGCGACGCGCGGGACCCCGGCCGAGACCCTGCCGAGGGCCTTCGGGCCCTGGCCGCGCTCCACCAGCGAGTAGGCGATGCGCGAGGAGCCGTAGATGTTGGCGTTCATCGCCGAGAGCAGCGCGACGAACACGACCACGTTCATCAGCTGGCCGGCGCCCGGGATGCCCAGGTGGTCGAGGGCGGCGACGTACGGGCCCTTCTCGACGACCTCCTTCGAGTCCCAGGGGACCAGCGTGACGATGACCGCCATGGAGCCGATGTAGAAGAGCGCGATGCGCCACATCGCCGTACGGACGGCACGCGCGACGCCCTGGACCGGATTCTCCGACTCGGCCGCCGCGATGGTGACCGTCTCCAGACCGCCGTACGCGAAGACCGACGCGAGCAGACCGACGACCAGCCCCTCGCTGCCGTGCGGGAGGAAGCCGCCCTGGCCGGTGAGGTTCGAGGTGCCGGGGGAGTCCGTGCCGGGGAGCACGCCCGCGACGGCCAGCACGCCCAGCACCAGGAACAGGCTGATCGCGCCGACCTTCAGCGCGGCGAACCAGAACTCGAACTCGCCGAAGTTCTTCACGGCGGCGAGGTTCGCGACACAGAAGACCACCATGAACAGGGCGACCCAGGCCCACTCGGGCGTACCCGGCAGCCAGCCGGTGACGATCTTCGCCGCCCCGATCCCTTCGAGCCCCACGGCCGTGCAGAGCAGCACCCAGAAGGACCACCCCGCGGTGAAGCCCGCCCACGGTCCGATCGCCCGCTCGGCGTGCGCCGAGAACGAGCCCGAGGACGGATACGCGGCAGACATCTCGCCGAGCATCCGCATCACCAGCATGACCAGCAGACCGGAGACCGCGTACGCGATCACGATCGACGGTCCGGCGGCGGCGATCCCCGCGCCGGACCCGACGAACAGACCGGCGCCGATCACACCGCCGAGGGCGATCATCGACAGATGGCGCTGCTTGAGGCCATGGGACAGCGGGGCGTTTGCGTCGGGAGCGGTGGGTGGGGTGTCGAGGGTGGTGCGGGACATGAGAGCGGGTGGTCCCTTACGTGCGAGTGGGCAAAAACGCCCACAGTCTGGGCAGCCTCTCCGCTCAGGGGGAGAGGCTGCCCACTATGCGGACACCCGGGGCACGGAGCGTGAGATTTCCTTTACTCGGCCACGGACGTGTAGTGCGCGGCGTCACCCTCGATCGAGTAGCTCTCCTTGCCCTCGATGCCGACCGGCACGTCACCGGCGACGGTCACCCGGTGCAGGCGGCGCGGCCGGCCGTCGTAGTTGTCGATCGCGTAGTGCTGGGTGATCCGGTTGTCGAACAGGACCAGCTGGTTCGGGGACCAGCGCCAGCGCAGGATGTTCTCCGGCCGGGTGACGTACGACTGGAACAGGTCGAGCAGCTTGCGGGACTCGCCCACCGACAGCCCGACGATCCGCTGCGCGAACCCGCCGATGAACAGCCCACGCTCGCCGGTCAGCGGGTGGACCCGGACGACGGGATGGGCGGTACGGAACTTGATGGACGTGAACTGGGCGCGCTGGGCGGCCTGTTCCTCGTCGATCTGCTCGTCCGGCACCGCGTAGTCGTAGTCGTTGGTGTGCTCGGCCCACAGGGTGTCGGCGAGCGCGCGCAGCGGGGCGGGCAGGTCCCGGTAGGCGGCCGCCGAACTGGAGATCAGGGTCTCGCCGCCGTACGGCGGGATCGTGATGCTGCGCAGGGTGCTGGCCTGGGGCGGGTTGAGGACGAAGGTCACGTCGGTGTGCCAGTGGTTGGCGCGCCCGCGCTCGCTGTCGACGGGGAGCACGTTCGGGGCACCGTCGACGGCGGCCACCGTCGGGTGGGCGGTGGTGAGGTCGCCGAAGTGGCGGGCGAAGGCCTGCTGGCCCTCGTCGTCGAGGTGCACGTCGTCGAAGGCCAGGGCCTTGTGGACGTTGAGGGCCTCGCGGATCGCGGTGACCTGTTCCTCGTCGAGCGGCTTGGAGATGTCTACGCCGGAGACCCGGGCGCCTATGTTCGCGGTGACCTTGCTGATCTCGATGGACATGCGGGGTCCTTTCAGACGAGAGCGGGCTGGAGGTACTGGTTGGCGGGGCGGGGGAGGCCGTAGCGCTCCCGGAGGGTCCGGCGCGGTCCGTACTCCGTGCGGAGCAGGCCGCGGGCGCGCAGGATCGGGACGACGTGGTCGACGAACAGACCGAGGCCGGAGGGGAGTACGGCGGGCATGATGTTGAAGCCGTCGGCGGCGCCGCGCGTGAACCACTCCTCGATCGCGTCGGCGACCTGCTCCGGCGTGCCGGCGAAGGTGAGGTGCCCGCGCCCGCCGCCGAGCCGCCCGATCAGCTGCCGTACGGTGAGCCGTTCGCGGCGGGCGAGTTCGACGACGAGGGTGTAGCGGCTCTTGGCGCCCTCGATGACGTCCTCGGGAGGCAGGTCCGAGGGAAGCTGGGCATCCAACTCCAGTGTTCCGGGCTCCAGTTGCAGCAGGTGCTCCAGACGGTCCACGCCGTGCGTGTACACGATGTGGTCTTCCAGGACCTGCTCGTTCGCCCGCGCCTCGGCCTCCGTCGAGCCGAGCACCGGGACGATGCCGGGCAGCACCTTGATGTGCTCGGGGTCCCGACCGGCCGCCGCCGTACGGGACTTGAGGTCCGTGTAGAAGGCCTGGGCGTCGGCGAGGGTCTGCTGTGCGGTGAACACCGCCTCCGCGTAGCGCGCCGCGAACGTCTTGCCGTCCTCGCTCGACCCCGCCTGCACGAGCAGCGGGTAACCCTGCGGCGAACGGGGCACGTTGAGGGCGCCCTCGACCCGGAAGTACGTCCCCTGGTGGCGCGGGGGGTGGATCTTGGCGTCGTCGCCCCACACGCCGGCCGCCTTGTCGGCGACGATCGCGTCGTCCTCCCAGCTGTCCCAGAGCTTGAGTGAGACGTCCAGGAACTCGGCGGCGCGCGCGTACCGTTCGGCGTGCGCGGGCTCGGCGTCGAGGCCGAAGTTGCGGGCGGCCTCCGCACCCGCCGTGGTGACGATGTTCCAGCCCGCCCGACCGCCGCTGATGATGTCGAGGGAGGCGAACTTGCGGGCAAGGTTGTAGGGAGAGTTGTAGGACGTGGACGCCGTGGCGATCAGGCCGATGTGCTCGGTGGCCGTCGCCAGTGCGGTGAGCAGGGTGAGCGGTTCCAGGGCGCCGGCGGGCCGTTGGGCGAGGTTGCTCCACAACTGGGGTCCGTCGGCCAGGAAGAGGGAGTCGAAGGTGCCGCGTTCGGCGATCCGGGCCAGCTCGACGTAGTGGGCGAGTTCGACGTGGGCGTACGGGTCGCTCTCCGGCAGCCGCCACGACGCCTCGTGATGGCCGGTGTTCATCAGGAAGGCGTTGAGGTGGAGTCGGCGGGTCATGCGTGGTCCTCCGTCACACCGAGGGCGGCAAGAAGGCGCTCCCGGTACTCACTCAGTACGGGCTCCCGGTAGGAGCGCGGGTGGGGGCGGTCGATGGTCAGGTCGAGGCCGATCCGGCCCTGGTCGAGCACGAGCACCCGGTCGGCGAGGACGATCGCCTCGTCCACGTCGTGGGTCACCAGGAGCACCGAGGGGCGGTGGCGCTCCCACAGCTCCCTGAGCAGCACGTGCATCCGGATCCGGGTGAGCGCGTCCAGCGCGCCGAACGGTTCGTCGGCGAGGAGGAGTTCGGGCTCGCGGACCAGAGAGCGGGCCAGGGCGGCGCGCTGGGCCTCGCCGCCGGACAGCTCGTTGGGCCAGGCGCGTTCGCGGCCTTTCAGACCCACCTCGGCGAGGGCTTCGCGGCCCTTCTCGGCCGCTTCCTTGCCGTTCGTGCCGAGCAGCACGTTGTCGAGGACCCGCCGCCAGGGCAGCAGCCGGGAGTCCTGGAAGACGACCGACACCCGCTCCGGGGCGGTGAGCCGGCCGCTTCCGACGACCTCGTGGTCCAGGCCCGCGATGGCCCGCAGCAGCGTGCTCTTGCCGGAGCCGCTGTGCCCGAGCAGGGCCGTGAACTGTCCGGCGGGCAGGTCGAGGTCGATGTCGTCGAGGACCGTACGGCCGTCGAACGACCGCGTAAGACCCCGGAGCTGGACGGCGGGCGCGGTGGTCAGCTGCTGAGCGTGCGGCGCCATGACAGCACCCTCCGTTCGACGAGACGAACCGCGCTGTCGGAGACCAGGCCGAAGACGCCGTAGATCAGCAGGCCGACCAGGATGACGTCCGACTGGCCGTAGTTCTGGGCCTGGAACATCATGTAGCCGAGGCCGCTGGTGGCGTTGATCTGCTCCAGGACCACCAGGCTCAGCCAGGAGCCGGTCACCCCGAGGCGCAGTCCGACGAAGAAGCCGGGCAGTGCGCCGGGGACGACGATCTGGCGGACGAACTGGAGCCTCGACAGGCCCTGGACCTCGGCTAGTTCGACGTACCGGTGGTCGATGCCGGACAGCGCGGCGTGCAGGTTGAGGTAGATCGGGATGTAGACGACGATCGCGATGATGGCGATCTTGAAGGTCTCGCCGATGCCCAGCCAGAGGATGAACAGCGGGATGAGGCCCAGGGTCGGGATCGCCCGGTTGAGCTGCACGGTCCCGTCGATCAGCGCCTCGCCGATCCGGCTGAGCCCGGCCGCCAGCGCGAGGACCACACCGGCGGTCAGGCCCAGCGCGAAGCCGTATCCCGCGCGTTCCAGGGAGGTGCGGACGTCGGTGGGGAGCGTGCCGTCGGTCCACAGGCGACCGGCGGTCTTCAGGACCGTCCAGGGCGCCGGGATCGCGCCCGGGTCCAGCTGTCCGGCGGCGGAGGCGGCCGCCCACAGGGCGAGGAAGAGGGCGGGGCCGATGAGCCGGGAGGCGGGCAGGCGCTTGCCGGGAGCGAGGCCGCGGCGCCCCCTGCGCCGTACGACAGGCGGGTCCTCGGCGGCGGTCACCGGCACGGCGGTCGAGGTCGTGGTTGTCGTCATGGCCGTCACTTCCGGTACTCCGCCGGGACGGCCTTCGCCGCGATGCCCTCGAAGCGCCGGTCGAAGAGCGAGCCGACCTTGAACGCCTTCACGAAGCCGCCCTCGGCCAGCAGATCGGCGGTCTCCTGCTCCCACTTCACCGCCTCGTCCCAACTAGGCGGGAACAAAGGCTTGTTGGCGAGCTCGGTGATGGACCGGGCCTGTGCGGGCGTGAGGTTCTGCGTCGTGACGTAGAACTCCTCGTTCCAGGCGTCCGGGTGCTCGTACGCCCACACCTGCCCCTGCGCCCAGCGCGGGATGTACGCGGCGACGGCCGCCGCCTTCGCCGGGTCGGCCAGCACGGAGGTGGGCGCCCACAACAGGTTGAGCAGGTCGACCACGTCGGTGGTGATCGCGCGGGCGCCCTTCGACTCGTACTGCTTGAGGTACGCCGGCGCCTGGCTGTTGGCGAGCGGGGCGATGTCGACCTGACCCGACTGCAGGGCCGTGAAGAACTGGTTGCTGGTCAGCGGGACCAGCTTCACCTCGTCGTACGCGAGCCCGGCCTCCTTCAACGCCCGCAGCAGGACGACGCCTTGGGCCTGACCCTGGGAGAACGCCAGCTTCTTGCCCTTGAAGTCCGCGACGGTGTGGATGTCGCTGCCTGGCTTGGTCGCGAAGAGGTAGTTGGGCTTGCGGGTGACGTCGATCGCGACGATCTTGGCGTCGTAGCCCTGGTAGTGCGCCTGGATCGGCGGGATGCCCGCGTTGTTGGCGACGTCCAGGGACTTGGCCCGGAAGGCGTTGATGACATCGGGCCCGGCGCCGATGTTCACCCAGCTGGAGACGGTGAACGGCAGATCGGTGAGGCCCGCGAGCTTGAACTGGAGCTGCTGGACGTTCTGGTACGAGGCGATCTTGAGGCTCGTACCTGAGGGGACCTTGGCGGACAGCGGGGCGGACAGGGACCCCTTGGACTCGCTGTCGGCGGCACTGGCCCCCGCGCAACCGCTCAGTCCGGCCGCGGCGGCCACGCCGAGCAGGGAGGACAGGAACAGCCGCCGGTCGACACCGGGCGCGAAAGGGGACGACGAAGGAGACAGTGGTGGCATGGGAGGACTCCGGGGATCCAAGTGGCGGAAATGCGCGCGGAATTCCGGGCAGGCGGAATTCGACAAGGGAGGGAGGTGAAAGAAGCGACATACGCGCGCATGGGGAAGCGGGAGGCGCGCGCCGAAGGCGCGGCAGAAGAAACCGGGTGAGCGTCGACGCGTCAACGCGTCAGCAGGTCACCACATCAGCAGGCCGACACACCAGCCGGCCGGCACACCGGCAGGTCAAGGCGTCGACGCGGCAGTGACCCGGCGTCAGCAACAACGCGTGCGTGCGACCCGCATGAGGTCGACGACGCGGCACTTGGTCAGCGGAACCTGCACCCGCGAGCTGCTCATGAGGAGGATGCTCCTGTCCTCGTACGACCGCTGTCAACATTCCGAGTTTCTGAATTAATTCGTCCCCGGTGACAGGCTCAGTGGATCCCGGTACACCACGTCGAGTGCCACGGATCCACCCGCCACGGCGAGTACGGATTCCGGAAAACTGGTCGGCAGGACGGAAGCGGCCCGATCCGCCCCCACCTCCGCGCGCAGCGCCCCGAGGCAGTCCTCCCGATGCACGGTCCCGACCTCCGCGACGACGACCGTGTCCGGGTTGAGCACATCCAGCAGCAGCCGGGCCGCCCGTCCGACCGTCCGCGCCCGCTCCAGCAGCAGACGTACGGCGACGGGGTCGCCGTCGGCCGCGGCGCCGACCACGTGCATCGGGTCGGCGATGGTGATGACCCCCGCCTCCCGCGCCCGCCGGCACAGCGTCCGCTCGCTCAACTCGGCCTGAAGGCAGCCGGTCCGGCCGCAGTCGCACCGCTCCGAGCCGCCGGGCAACGGCAGATGGGCGATCGCCCCGGCCTGGGAGCGGGGACCGTGGTGCACCTCGTCGTGGGTGGCGAAGGCGGCGTCCACCACGTTGCCGACGAACAGGTGCAGCACGCTGCGGCTGCCGCGCGCCCGCCCGAACAGCCGCTCTCCGTTGACCAACGCCCGTGCGTGCCCGTCCACATGGACCGGCAGCCCGGTCCGCGTGCCGAGCGCGTCCCGGACGTCGACGTCACGCCAGCCGAGCAGTGCGTGCTCCACGATCGTCCCGGAGTCGCGGTCCACCCAGCCGCCGGCCGCGACACCGATGCCGAGGGGGGTGCGGCCGGGGTGGTCGTGGAGCAGGGTGGCCAGCCCGGCGGCGGCGTTCGCGAGTATGCGGTCGGGCTCCGTGCCGTCGTCGTGGGCGAGCCGTCGCTCCGTGACGACCCGGCCGCGCAGATCGAGCAGGGCGACGGTGGTGTACGGGACGGCCACGTGGACTCCGCCGACCACGAACCGGGAGTCGTCCAGGTGGATGGGGACGTGGGGACGTCCGACGCCGTTCGACTGCCGGGGCGCCGGAGCCTCCCGGATCAGGCCGAGCGCGGTGAACCGGGCGCAGTAGTCGGTCACCGAGGCGGGGGAGAGGCCGGTCAGCCGGGCGACGGTGCTGCGCGCGACCGGGCCGTGTTCCAGGACGGAGCGCAGGATGACGCTGGCGCTGGTGCGGCGGCGGTCGCCGACGGTGGCGCGGTGGGGCGTCGTGGGTGGGGAGGGGGCCAGGGAGGTACGAGGCATGGCGCTTCCTAGGGAGCGTGTCCGAAACGGTCGCGTCTCGGCGAGCCGGATGCGCTCCGCCCGCCCTACCCGGGGCGACAGGTGGCGGTGCCCTGGCGTCGCAGGTCGACGTAGCGACGCGACGCGAAGTTCTCAGCCTGGGCAACCATGCCCTGAAGGGTAGGTCTTACCCCCGATTCCGGCCAGAGGAGCCATCTCTCGACCGTCGGTCAGGCCGAGGTTTCAGGGGCGCGGGGAACTGCGCGACCGGCCCCCACCGGCCCGCAGCCGAACAAAGACGCCCGGCAGGCGAATTGGTGGGACCCTACAGCCCGCGCGCGAACCTCCCCGTGGACAAAACCATCCCACCTCAGTGACCAGCATCACGCCCCGATAGGTGTATGCGGCCCCCTTTGTAAGGGCTCCACCAAGCCCGGGATCCCCGCTTTGTCGATCGCACACGGTGATCCACCCGCCCCCCTGGGATAGCGTCACCGTGTCCCGACCCCCCGTCACCCGCCGGAGTCCCCATGAGCACCGCTGCCGCCACCCCCCGCCAAGGCATCCGCCCCGGCGAGGTCCTCGCCGACCTGCTCCCGGCCTCCCGCGTCAGGGACATCACCCTCGTAGTGGGCGGAGCCGCCCTCACCGGTCTCGCCGCCCAGATCTCCCTGCCCGTGCCCGGCTCCCCGGTCCCGGTGACCGGCCAGACCTTCGCCGCCCTCCTCGTCGGCACGGCCCTCGGCGCGGGCCGCGGCTTCCTCTCGCTCGCGCTCTACGCCCTCGTCGGCATGGCCGGCATGCCGTGGTTCGCCGACGGCGGCTCCGGCACCGCCGCCCCGTCCCTCGGCTACATCCTCGGCATGATGCTCGCCTCCGCCGCCGTGGGCGCCCTCGCCCGCCGCGGCGCCGACCGCTCGTTCCTGCGCACGGCGGGCACGATGCTGCTGGGCGAGGCGATCATCTACGCGGTCGGCCTCCCGTACCTGGCCGCCGCCACCGGCATGTCGCTGGGCGCGACCCTCGCGGCGGGGTTCACCCCGTTCCTGATCGGCGACGCCCTGAAGGCGGCGCTGGCGATGGGCGTCCTGCCGACCGCCTGGAAGTTCCTCAACCGCTGAGGCCGTAGTCCCCTCGGAAGAGGTTCACAGTCCCCTCAAAAGAGGCTCGCCGGGTCGTACTCCGACTCCGACCCGGCGAGCCTCTTCCGCGTTCCGGGCCCGTACAGCCGCACCGCACTGTCCCCGTAGTACGTGTGCGTGCGCAGAAGCAGAAGCAGAAGCAGAAGGTGGGCCGGGACGCCGCGCACACGGCGTCCCGGCCCACCCGGTCACGACTGCGGCCGCCGGCGAGGCCGCCGCTGGGCCCACCACATCCCGGCCGCCCCGACGGAGACGAGCGCCGCACCCGCCGCGCCGAGCGGCAGAAGGTCACTTCCGGCGCCGGTCTTGGGCAACTGGTCGCCGCCGGGTGTCACCGGCTTGTTCTCGGTGTCGAGCAGCAGTGGAGTGGCCGGGGCGTTCGGCGACGGGTTCGTCGTACCGAACGGCACCGGGCCCTGCTGCCAGAACGTTTTCTTCCCGTCGCTGTCCTGCACCGGCAGGCAGATCTTTCCGGTCTTGCTCACATCGAAGGTCGCGGCGACGGCGTACGACTGCGACTTTCCGGCCGCGAGATTGCCGACATCGCACACGAATCCACTGTTCGAACCCTTGGGCAGATCCTTGTCCGTCATGGCGGAACAACCTTTGACGCTCTTGATCTGTAGGCCGTCGAATCCGACCACCAATAGCCGGATCTTTCCGCTGTCCTTGGTTCCCTCATTCTTCACCGTGGCGGTCAGCGCCGTTTCGTGCGTGCTGTTGTCCACGGAGATCTTCTCGGGCAGCAACGTGGTCAGCTTCACGCCCGCCGGCGCCGGGTCCACGGCCTTTCCCCCCTTGCTGCTCCCCGGTCCCTGGTCGTCCGCGACGGCGGTGAAGGAAAGGATCATCACGGCCGAGAAAGATGCCGTGAGCAGCGATCCTGCGATGGTCGTCGTGTGACGAGAACTCATGTTCGCCCCCCTTGGCTGCGCCTGAATTCGCAGTACTTGAAGAGGTACCACAAGATTTCTCCGCACTATGCTGGTACGGCATGAAGTGTGACCATTGTGTTTCTGCTGTGGCGGGCGATTGTGGCGGGTGTTGAGGGGGTGCAGGGGTTTGACGGGGAATGCGAGTGGCGGTGTTCCGGGATTATTGGTGACGGGTCGATATCGACTGGCCGAGAGTATTGGCCAGGGGGGAATGGGGCGGGTGTGGCGAGCCACCGACGAAATGCTCGACAGGCAGGTCGCCGTCAAGGAAATGCGGATCGACGGACTCGACCCGGAGGACACTCGAACCCGCCGCGAACGCACCCTGCGCGAAGCCAGGGCCACGGCCCGGATCGACCATCCCAATGTCGTGCGCATCTACGACGTCGTGGACCAGGGCGAGCGGCTGTGGATCGTCATGGAACTCGTCGCCGGCCGCTCCCTCGAACAGCTCGTGGTCGAGGACGGACCGCTCGACCCGCCCGCCGCGGCCCGTATCGGGCTCGAACTGGTCGCGGCGCTGCGCCAGGTGCACGCCGGGGGAGTACTGCACCGGGACATCAAGCCGGGCAACGTCCTGGTCGAGCGGCGGGGCCATCGGGTCGTCCTCACCGACTTCGGCATCGCCGCGCTCCAGGACGCGGAAGCGCTCACCATGGTCGGGATGCTGGTCGGCTCCCCGGACTACATGGCACCCGAGCGTGTCTCCGGACGCCCCCAGGGCCCGCCGTCCGACGTCTGGTCCTTGGGCGCGACGCTCTGCGCGGCCCTCGGCGGCCGCTCTCCGTTCTCCCGTTCGACCACCCTGGCGACGTTGCACGCGGTCCTGTACGAGGAGCCCGAACTCCCCTCCACGGCCGGTGACTTGGGGGAGATCCTGGCCGCCCTGCTGGAGAAGGAGCCGTCGACCCGACCGGGTCTGGAGGAGCTGGAGACGGCGTTGCGCCGGATCGCGTTCCCCCGACCGGAAGAGACCGAATCCCCGGAAGCGGGGCCCCTACCCGAACCAGCGGAGGGAACACCGGAAGCACCGGAAGCGCCAGGGACACGGGAGACATCGGAAGCGGCAGAGACGCGGGAGGCATCGGAGGCACCAGAGGCATCCGAGACGCCTGTGGTGGGAGGGACGGCTGAGGCTCCGGATGCACCGGAGATGGCGGAGACACCGGAATCCGCGCCGCCCCCCGTCCCCCCGTTCCACCAGGAGTCGCCCACGCGCGCGCTCCTGGACGTGAGCCTCATACGCGCCGCGCAACACCCCCCGCCCCAGCGGGACCGCGAACCGACCCCGGAACCGGACTCCGAACCCGACCCCGTACAGGACGCGATCCCGGAGCCCGCCCCCACACCCGATCCAACGCCCGAACCCACACCCCCTGTCGTACCCACGCCCACACCCGCCCCTGAAGCCACGCCCACGCCCACACCCGCCCCCGAGCCCAGCGCACCCCCGGCGCTTCCCGAACCCCCCTCCCTCGCCACGCACACCACGGTCTCCCGCGCGGTGGTCATGCCGCCGGGCGAACTCCCCGGCCCCGCTGTGCCCTCCGTCCCACGCCGGGGCCGGCGCCGGATGGGCCTGGCGGCCGCCGGTGGCGTGGTGATCGTGGGAACCGTCGTCGGGCTCGTCATGACGCAGACAGGCGGCTCCTCCCACGACACGACCGGCGCGTCCACCTCTACCTCCGCCTCTACCTCGACCTCACCATCGGCCCCGTCGACGTCACCGAACTCCGCGCAGACCTCATCCACCGGCCCCTCCTCCCCACCCCCCACCGTCGACGGCACGTCGCGCCCGCCGAGCCTGCCGGCGGGCGCCCGGAAGGAGGCCGGGCTGTACGCGTGGGCGCCGCCGCAGGGCTGGCAGCGGGTGGCGGAGAGCGGTTCCGAGGTGCACTACACCTCGCCCGACCGTGCGCAGGAGATCGTGGCCAACGCGACCCCGGCCCGGGGTGACCTGCTGGCGCAGTGGCAGCAGGCGGAGGTGGGCACCAGCAAGGGCCTGAACTACCGCCGTATCCGCCTGGAGCGCACCACCTTCCGCGGCGCGCCCGCGGTCGTCTGGGAGTACACCGTCACGGCCAAGGGCCGGCTCTGGCACGTCCGACTGCTCGGGTTCCGCTCCGGCGGCACGTCGTACGAGATCAGCACCTGGTATCACCCCGACATCGAGGCGACCGCGCTCCCCGTCTACGACGAGGTCAAAAAGAGCTTCACGCCCCTGTGAACAGATGGGGAGGGGCCCGGCGGCAGCTGCCGCCGGGCCCCTCCCCGTTACCGATTCCGCCGGATTCGGCGTCCGGGTGCTCAGGCCTCCGACGTGGCGTCGACCGGCTCCCCGGCGCCCACCGGCGCGCTGACGCCCGCCGACTCGGTCGCTGCGGAGCCGCCGAGCTTCTGCTTCACGAAGGCGATCGCGAGCACGATCGCGGCGACGAGCAGCGACAGCAGTACGGTCTCGCGTCCGTCGTGTTCCGTGTCGGTCAGCATGTAGCCGAGGACGAAGACGATCAGCGCGGCCGTCGCCCAGGTCAGGTAGGGGTACAGCCACATCTTCACGACCAGCTTCTCCGGCGACTCGCGCTGGATGATCTTCCGCATCCGCAGCTGCGAGAAGCAGATGACCAGCCAGACGAACAGGGCGACCGCGCCGGAGGAGTTGACGAGGAAGAGGAAGACCGAGTCCGGGAACTTGTAGTTGAAGAAGACGGCGACGAAGCCGAAGACGACCGAGACGACGATCGCGGCCATCGGCACACCGCGCGAGGTGGTCTTCGCGAACACCTTGGGCGCGTCGCCCCGCTCGCCGAGCGAGAACGCCATCCGGGAGGCCGTGTAGAGCCCGGAGTTCAGGCAGGACAGCACGGAGGTCAGCACGATGAAGTTCATGATCTGACCGGCGTGCGCGATGCCGAGGGAGTCGAGGGCGGCGACGTAGGAGCCCTTGTCCTTGATGGAGGGGTCGTTCCACGGCAGCAGGGACACGACGACGAGGATCGAGCCCAGGTAGAAGACGCCGATGCGCCAGATGATGCTGTTGGTGGACTTGGTGACGGCCCGCTGCGGGTCCTCGGACTCACCGGCGGCGAGGGTCGCGATCTCGCTGCCCATGAAGGAGAAGACGACCAGGAGCACACCGGTGAGGATCGCGCCGGGCCCGTGCGGCAGGAAGCCGCCGTGGTCGCTCAGATTCCCCAGGCCGGCCTTCGGGGCGTCGACACCCGGCAACACGCCGAAGATCGCGAGCGCGCCGACGATGATGAACGCGCCGATCGCCACGACCTTGATCCCGGCGAACCAGAACTCGAACTCACCGTAGGAGCCGACGGAGACCAGGTTGGTCGCGGTGAGCACGACCATCACGATGAGCGCCCAGCCCCACTGCGGTACGCCGGGCATCCAGCCTTCGAGGATCTTGGCTCCCGCGGTCGCCTCGACGGCGAGCACGACCACCCAGAAGAACCAGTACAGCCAGCCGATCGAGAAACCGGCCCAGCGCCCGAGCGCGCGGTCCGCGTGCGCGGAGAACGAACCGGAGGTCGGGTTCGCGGCGGACATCTCGCCCAGCATCCGCATCACCAGCACCACGAGCGTGCCGACGAGGGCGTAGGAGAGGAGGATTCCGGGGCCCGCGGTGGCGATACCGGAGCTGGAGCCCACGAAGAGGCCGGCTCCGATGACGCCACCGATGGCGATCATGGTCAGATGGCGGTTCTTGAGTCCGGCCTGGAGGCCTGAACCGGGTTCTCCGATGCCTCCGTGGCCGCTTGCGGCCTTTGTGGGGGTCGGCTGCGAGGTCATGAAGGGGATTCCTTTGCGCCGGGTGAGCAGATTTCCGTACGAGCGGTGTACGGACCCGAGCGAGTCCTTGTAGGGACCCTGTAACGAGCCGGTCCAGTGAATCGGAGGCAAAGGAATTCGTGAACCTTTGAATCCGGATCGTTACTTGAGGTTTCCTTGAGGTTTGTAGCCTTGCTCACAGTTTTCGCTGGCGGCACCCGGCGAGGCCGATCCGAAACAGCCGTGTCACACTCGAACCATGCGCGTGTATCTCGGCTCCGATCATGCCGGTTTCGAACTCAAGAACCACCTCGTCGAGTGGCTCAAGGCCGCCGGGCACGAGCCCGTCGACTGCGGGCCCCTCATCTACGACGCCCAGGACGACTACCCGCCGTTCTGCCTCCGCGCGGCGGAGCGTACGGCGGCCGATCCCGAGGCCCTCGGCATCGTGATCGGCGGCTCCGGCAACGGGGAGCAGATCGCGGCGAACAAGGTGGACGGGGTCCGTGCCGCGCTCGCCTGGAGCGAGGAGACGGCGTCGCTGGGCCGTCAGCACAACAACGCCAACGTGGTGGCGGTGGGTGCGCGTATGCACTCCGAGGAGGAGGCGACGAAGTTCGTGGAGGTGTTCCTCTCCACGCCCTTCTCCGGTGACGAGCGCCACATCCGCCGCATCGACATGCTCTCGGCCTACGAGAAGACCGGCGACCTCCCGCCCGTCCCACCCCACCACCCCCAGCAGGCCTGAGTCCTCGACCGCTGGTGGGTGGGGGTTGCTCGCGCAGTTCCCCGCGCCCCCTACGGGACCGGGGCTGCGCCCTGGATCCCCGCCCGCCCGAAGTTCCTCGGCCGCGGGCCGGTGGGGGCTGGTCGCGCAGTTCCCCGCGCCCCTGAAAGCCTCCAGCCCGCCCGACGTTCCAGGACGAGGCCGGAGGTCGATGCCCCACCCGCCCCGGCCGGGCCGCATCTTCAGCCCGCCCGGCGTTTGAGGGCGAGGCCGTTCAGGCCGATGCTGGGGTCCAGGGGGCGCAGCGCCCCTGGCGGGGGCTGGGGCGGAGCCCCACAAGGATGGGACGGGTCGGGGCGGCGGGGGCGAGACACCCCTCCCCGAGTCGTCCGCGCCGTAGAAGACACTGCCGCACGAGGAGGACCCCGTGCCCGAGGGGCACACGATTCACCGGCTGGCCGAGGACTACGAGGCCAGGTTCGCAGGCGGGCCCACCCGCGTCACCAGCCCCCAGGGCAAGTTCACCGACGCCGCCGCCCTCCTCGACGGCACCCCCCTCGAACACGCCGACGCCCACGGCAAACACCTCTTCCTCGCCTTCCGCGCCGCCGACTGGATCCACATCCACCTCGGCCTCTTCGGCAAGGTGAACTTCGGCGACGCCCCCGCCCCGCCCCCCACCGGCACGGTCCGCCTCCGCCTCGCGAACGCCACGTCGTACGTCGACCTCCGCGGCCCCACCACCTGCGCCCTGATCACGGACGACGAGAAGCAGGCGATACACGCCCGCCTCGGCCCGGACCCCCTCCGCGCCGACGCGGACCCGTCGGCGGCGTACCGCCGCGTCTCCCGTAGCCGTACGACGATCGCCGCGCTCCTCATGGACCAGAAGATCATCGCGGGTGTCGGGAACGTCTACCGCGCAGAAGTCCTCTTCCGGCACGGCATCGATCCGTATCGCACGGGGAAGGACATCACCCCGACGCAGTGGGACGCGATCTGGACGGACCTGGTGGCACTCATGCGCGAGGGCGTCCGCAACAACCGCATCGACACCGTCCGCCCGGAACACACCCCGCAGGCCATGGGCCGCCCACCGCGCGTGGACGACCACGGCGGCGAGGTGTACGTGTACCGCAGGGCCAACCTGCCCTGCCACATCTGTGGCGGCGAGATCCGCACCGCCGATCTCGCCGCCCGCAACCTCTTCTGGTGCCCGACCTGCCAGAACCGCTGAACCGGGTTCGGTCCCCTCCGGGGGGCTAGAACCCGTGCGGCAACCAGGGCGCGACCGCCGACGAGAAGCCCACCGAGGCCTCCGAGAGCGCGCCCTGCCGCAGCTCCCGCACCCGCCCCGCCGCCGCGAGCGAGGCCAGGGACACCCCGCCGAGATACGCCGCCCCCAACTCCCTTACGGACAGCGCGAGATCGGCGGCGTCCGACGTACGCACACAGGTCGCGCCCTTGGTGTCCCCGGTGAGCCGCCAACGCCCCTCGTTCCAGGGGTAGAACACGTCCTCCACCTCGAACACCACGTCCACCGGCGCCTGATACGTCCGCGCCTCCAACGCGGCACCGACGTCCACGAGCCGCACGTGCAACGCGTCCCGCATCCGCACCGCGCAGCGGCGGATGTCGGACACCATGTACTGCCACGCCTCGTCGACGGGGCGACCGAGGGCGTGCACCGTGGACGTCAGGTCGATCTCGAAGAGGAACCGCCACAGCGCCGCGTGCGCTGCCGGGTCGAGCGCCTCCAGTTGGTCGAGGCGGACGGTGAACCCGGCCCCGCGGTGGTCGCCGTCCCGCTTGATCCGGTACCGGGCGTAGCCCACGACCTCGTCGTCCCGCTCGGCGATCACGCACTGCAACGGCGACGCGCCGTCCCGCTCGCTCTCCGGGTCGAGCAGCATCGCCCGGTCCCAGCCGGGCCGCCGCGCCAGCATGCCGGCCCGGCCCGGGACCAGCCGCGCGTACACCGCTTCGCAGGCGTCGAGTACGTCGGCCGGTGCGGCGTACCGCAGACGTACGTCATCGGTGCCGGGCGGTACGGACAGTCGTACCCGGGTCGTGTCGATCTCGACGTTGTACTGGTGGGTCGCGATGCCGTAGCCGAACCGGCCGTAGATCACCGGCTCCGACGCGGTCAGCACGGCCAGCGGTTCGCCCCATGAGCGGATGTCGTCCAGCTGCCGCCGCATCATCGATGTGAGCAGCCCGCGCCGCCGGTGGGTGGCCGCGACGCTCACCATCGTGATGCCCGCGGCCGGTACGGAGGTGCCGCCGGGGACGGTGACCCGGAAGGAGAACGCCCCCGCGGTGCCCACACACTGGTCGCCGTCCCAGATCCCCAGGAAACGGTCGTACTCTGTGAGCGCGTTCATCACCTCGCGCTCCTCGGACGACTCCGGTACGCCCCCGAACGCGCGGACCAGGTTGTCGTACCACGTGTTCCACTCGGGCTGCCGCAGCACCCGCAAGTCAGTCGTCATATGCCATGCCTACCAGGGCAATGCGGTACGAGCGAGGGAATTTCCCCCACCTCCGGAGGCGCCGTTCACTGTGATGTTGAGCGCTCGGACGGGGGACAAGTGGGACCTCCCGTGCCAAGCACCTGGTCCGATGGATAGGGTCCCGAACTAATGGCAGCAGGACGAGAGCGGCGCGCGGAAGCCGAGACGTTCACGGCCCGGTTGAAGAAGCAGTGGCACCGGGCCCGCATCGGCGTGCGCAGATCCGCCGTCGACTATTTCCGCGGTGACGGTTCGGACTGGATCGCACTGGCGGGTCTGCTGCTGACCATCCCCGTGATCGCGGCCACGACACTGATGAACTCGGTCTGGTGCTCCCCGGCCGCGCTGGTCCTGCCGATCGTGGCGGGCGGCCTCCTGCTGCGCCCCGCCAGCCTGCTCGGCCTGTACGCGGCCGCCGCCACCGCGCTGATAGTGGAGTCCGTGAAGCTGGGCCCGTACACCGAGGGTCCCTCCCGGGTCACCCCTGGCGTGGTCCTGGTGGTCGCGGCCTGCGGATTCTTCGGCCTGCTGATCGCCCAGTTCCGCAGCCGGGTCGGCGTGCCCTGGCGGCGCGGCGGCACCATGCTCTTCGACCTGCGCGAACGCATCCGGGTGCAGAGCAAGCTGCCGAGCCTGCCGTTGGGCTGGCACCGGGAGATGGCGTTGCGCCCGGCGGGCGGTCAGTCGTTCTCGGGGGACTTCGTCGTGGCCGCACGTACGAACGGCGGCCGAACCGTCGAAGTCGTCCTGACGGATGTGTCCGGAAAAGGTATGGATGCGGGGTCGCGTGCCCTGCTCCTCTCCGGGGCCTTCGGCGGTCTCCTGGGATCGCTCCCACCCCACGCCTTCCTCCCCGCAGCGAACGGCTACCTCCTGCGCCAGGACTGGGACGAGGGCTTCGCCACGTCGATCCACCTGGTCCTGGACCTGGACTCCGGCGACTACGAACTCTTCTCCGCCGGGCACCCGCCGGGCCTTCAGCTCAGTGCGGGCAGCGGGCGCTGGGAGGAGAAGGCCGCGGAGGGTCCGCTCCTCGGGGTCTACGACGGTGCCCAGTTCGACCCCGTCAAGGGTTCCCTGCGGCCCGGGGACGTCCTGATGCTCTTCACGGACGGTCTGGTGGAAACCTCCGACCGTGACATCGTCGAGGGCATCGACCGCCTCACCGGCGAGGCCGACCGCTATGTCGCGGGCGGCTTCCACGGCGCCGCGTGGCACCTCATCGAGGCGGTCGCCAAGGACGTCAACGACGACCGTGCCCTCCTCCTGATCTGCCGAGAGGGCCCCACGGCAACCCGCTGACGACGGCCCTGGGTTCGGCCGCGGGCTTGCTGCGGGCCGGTGGGGGCTGGTCGCGCAGTTCCCCGCGCCCGGGCACGGACCGTACATCCCGCCCCTTTTGTGCGGGTCCTTCGCCGGGGCGGTTGTCATGCTCGGTCTGACGGCGGTCACCGTCCCCGCCCGCGCGGCGCTGCGGCGGGAGACACTGGAGGAGTGACGCAGACTCTCCTGACCCTGGCCGAAATAGAGGCCCTCGCCCGTACGGCGCACGCCGCCCAGACCGACAAGGCGGGGCGGCCGTACGCCGAGCACCTGCAGGCCGTCGTGGATGGGGTCCGTGAGCGCGGGGGCGACGATGAGCAGATCGCGGCGGCCTGGCTGCACGACGCCGTCGAGGACGACGTGCTCTCCGAGGACTGGTTGCGCGAGGCCGCGCTGACCGGGCGGACGAAGGACATCGTGCTGGCGCTGACCAAACGCGAGGGAGAGCCCCCGGAGTCGTACGCGAAACGCATTCGTACGACTCCGGGAGCTCTCGTGGTCAAGGCCTCGGACCTGGCGCACAACGCCGATCCGGCCCGGCTCGCGGTCCTCGACGAGCACACCCGCGCGCGGCTGACCAAGAAGTACGCCGCGATGCGGGCGCTGCTGGGACTGCCGCCGGGCTGACGGTGGCCATGCCGGGTCGGCGGTGGTTACGCCGGGCTGACGGTGGTTACGCCGGGCTGACGGTGGCTACGCCGGGCTGACGGTGGCTACGCCGGGGTCTTGGCCCGTTCGCGGGCCAGCTCCGTGGCGTCCCGCTTGAACGCCCACTCCATGCTGGGCTCCATCGCGAAGCGGAAGACCCGCCGGACCGGCGCCGTGCACAGCAGGGTGACGGCCACGCCCGCGACGAGGGTCACGAAGATCTCGCCGAGCGGCCGGTGCAGCCACTTGTGGTCGAACCAGCCCCAGTAGTCGCCGCCCTTGACCAGGAAACCGTGCAGCAGATAGCCGTACAGCGTGCCCGCGCCGAGCGCCGTGAACCACATCCTGCGGCGCGGCACCCAGGCGAAGAAGCACGCGGTCAGCACCAGCGAGCAGCCGAGGAGGGCGAGCACCATCACGGGGCCGACCCACCAGGGGACACCCAACTCCTGGGCGCTGTCGCGGTGGTAGAACCAGCCGGGGTTCATCCGCGGTACCGCCCACCAGCTCACGACCAGCGCGGCGGCGAACACCGGCACCGTCAGGATGCGCACCTCGCGGCGGCGCACCAGCTGGAAGTGCTCGGGCTTCATGCACAGGCCCAGCACGAAGAACGGCAGGAACTGGAGCGTCCGCTGCAGATCCAGGTCGTCACCGATGGACGGTGAGGTGGTCGCGAGCATGGCCACGAGGAGCGCGAGCGGAAGCGGCCAGCGGACCAGCTTCCACAGCGGCGTCGTCAGCCGCCAGATGAACAGCGCGCACAGGAACCAGGTGAGGAACCAGGGGTCGAGCAGGCTGACCGGCAGCGAGGGATCGTCGTCGGCCCAGCGCTTGAAGAGGACGTACGCCACTTCGAAGACGACGTACGGCACGGCGACACCGGTGACCAGCCGCTTCAGCCGGTCGGCGCGCATGTCGAAACTGCGGGAGAAGTAGCCGGAGATGATGATGAACGCCGGCATGTGGAAGGCGTACACGACCATGTACGCGGCTTCGAGGATGCGGCTTTGACCCTTCAGGGGCTCCCAGGCATGGCCCATGGCCACGAGCACGATCGCCAGGTACTTGGCGTTGTCGAAGAAGGCGTCACGCGGTTTGCCGGGCTGGGTGGCGGCGGCGGTGGCGGCCGTGGCGCCGGCCGGCTTCGAAGTCCGGTCGGACGGTCGGCTCGGGGCTGAGCGCGAGGTCGGCACTCCCTCCACCGGCCGCTCTGCCGGGGGGAGCGGCGTGCGACGGGGCCCGTTCTGGTGGAGCGAGTTCGTCACGGACCCTCCCACCAGGAACCGCGGGGAGCGGAGGGAGCGGGGGAGACGATCCAGGACCTTGCTGCTCTTGCGGGGGACGAGGCGGCTTGGAACATCTGAGGCACCCTAGCGTTGTCTGTGTGTCTTCGTAAAACTCCTGGCGTTATTCCTGCTTATCACGTGTGAGTTCGTCCGTGAGTAACGTTTCGAGTACCTCGGATTCGAGGATTACCCCTTACTGCATGCGGCAGTTGCGGGGCCGTTCTGTCCGCATTCGTCACGACTAATTGGTGCATAACACTCGCGGGCGACTCTGGTGAAATGTCCAGCCTTCGGCGTCTTCGGGTCATCTTCCGGGTACCCTCCGGGGTTTCTTCGCCGCGCCTGTGGCAACAATTCGAAATTCCTGCGAACGGGATGTGTGGACACGGCAACGATCCCTCTGGATTTCCCCTACGGGCGCACCGTCGAATTACCGTACGGGGCCGCGCAGTTGGTCCGCCCCGGGACACTGGGGGAAGGCGGCTTCCCGGCGGTCCCGACCGACGATGTGTCACCTGCGGCATACGGGGGCCGGGTTGGTGGCACGATGGTTCTGGCGGGGGTGTGTGGGGCTGCACCCCCGGGCCGGGAGAGCGGACCGACCGTAGGGTGTGATCAGTTGTGGCCATCTCGCTGTCAGTGGTACTGCTGTTGGCGATCATCCTCGTGGTGCTGATCCGAGGGGGATCGATCAAGGCGGGGCCCGCCATCGTCGCGGTGCTCTTCGGCTTCTTCCTCGCGTCGACCGGAATGGCTCCGTCCATCCAGCGGTTCCTCGACTCGATAGCGCAGACGATCAACTCGATCAGTTTCTGATCTCCGGGAGGGACGGGCCGACGCCTTCCCGCCCCCATTCGTGGACGCGGACCCCGACGGCCGCGCCCGGGGCCGACCGCGCTCTCCACGCCGGCTTGATCAGTGATCCGAGATCCGACCGACCGGGAAATCGATCGACGATCCGACCGACCGGCAAATCGATCGACGATCCGACCGACCGGCAAATCGATCGACGATCCGACCGGTCGCCAGAACGATCGGCGATCCGACCGGCCGGGAAAACGATCGACGATCCGACCGGTCGCCAGAACGATCGGCGATCCGACCGGCCGGGAAAACGATCAGGGCCGGGCCGGAGGAGTGATCCTCCGGCCCGGCCCTGAGCCGTATGGAGCGGGCGACGGGAATCGAACCCGCGTAGCTAGTTTGGAAGACTAGGGCTCTACCATTGAGCTACGCCCGCACAGAGAGCGCCGCAGGTCAGTGACCCCGGCACAGGAGGCATCGTAGCGGGTCGCACCCCATCCCCGCACACCCCGTTCCGCGACCCCATGGACGCTCGTGAAATGCGGCAGCCGCGCTGTCTCCGGGCATGTACCCTACGTGTCGCACCGACGGGGTGTGGCGCAGCTTGGTAGCGCGTCCGCTTTGGGAGCGGAAGGCCGTGGGTTCAAATCCCGCCACCCCGACCACCAGCCGGTTCCGGCGACACGTCAGGCCACGGATCAGGCGAGAGAACAGACGCCCCACGGCCGATGGCCGGGATCGCAAGATCGCCTTTTGGGGCGTGTACCGCCTGCGGTTACTATGCAGGTTGCGCGCCCGTGTGTCTGCACTGTTACGTCTCTCAAGGGCCGCGAATCCGCTGAGGCTCTGCCCGATCTCGGCAGAAACAAACAGCAGAACCCCGCAGCAGTACCCCCAAGAAGTCAGCCACAAGGAGACCGAACCGTGAAGAGCGCCGTGGAGAACCTGAACCCGACTCGGGTTCGGCTCACTGTTGAGGTGCCCTTCGAGGAGCTCAAGGACAGCCTCGACGCGGCGTACAAGAAGATCAACCAGCAGGTCACGGTGAAGGGCTTCCGGAAGGGCAAGATCCCGGCGCGCGTCATCGACCAGCGGTTCGGTCGCGGCGCCGTGCTCGAAGAGGCCGTCAACGACGCGCTCCCGAAGTTCTACACCGAAGCGGTCAACGAGGCTGAGCTGAACGTCCTCGGCCAGCCCGAGGTCGACATCACGGAGCTGAAGGACGGCGAAACGCTGAACTTCACCGCCGAGGTCGACGTCCGCCCGACCATCGAGATCCCGGACTACTCCGGCATCGAGGTCGAGGTCGACGCAGTCGAGGTCGCCGACGAGGACGTCGAGAAGGCCGTCGAGGAGCTCCGTGAGCGCTTCGCGTCCACCTCGCCGGTCGAGCGCGCCGCCCAGGACGGCGACGTCGTCACGATCGACCTGGAGGCCAAGGTCGACGGAGAGGTGCTGGAGGACGGCGTCGCCTCCGACGTCTCCTACACCATCGGCTCCGGTGAGCTGCTGGACGGCATCGACGAGGCCGTGAAGGGCCTGGAGGCCGGTGGCGAGGCCACCTTCGCCTCCGAGCTCAAGGGCGGCTCGGCGGCCGGCAAGGAGGCCGAGGTCACCGTCAAGGTCACCCAGGTCGCCGCGCGCGAACTGCCCGAGCTGGACGACGACTTCGCGCAGCTCGCCTCCGAGTTCGACACCCTCGACGAGCTCAAGGCGGACAGCCGCAAGCGCCTCGAGAACATGAAGCAGTACGACCAGGCCACGCAGGCCCAGGAGCGTGTCCTGGAGAAGCTGCTCGAGCTGGTCGAGGTCCCGGTCCCCGAGAAGCTGCTCGAGGACGAGATCAACACCCGTAAGCACAACCTCGAGCACCACCAGCTCGGCCAGATGGGCCTCGACCTCGCGAAGTACCTGGAGATCCAGGGCAAGACCGAGGAGGAGTTCGACGCCGAGACCAAGGAAGCGGCGATCAAGGGCATCAAGACCCAGTTCGTCCTGGACGAGCTCGTCAACAAGGAGAAGCTGAACGTCAACCAGGAGGAGCTCACCGAGCACCTCATGCGGCGTGCGGCCTCCTCCGGCATGTCCCCCGACCAGTTCGCCCAGGCGGTCGTCGAAGGCGGCCAGGTCCCGATGCTGGTCGGCGAGGTCGCCCGCGGCAAGGCCCTCGCGGTCGTCGTCGAGGCCGCCACGGTCAAGGACACGAACGGCGAGGTCGTCGACCTCGACGACGAGGAGGACGAGACCGAGTCGGCCACCGAGGTCGTCGCCGAGGTCACTGACGGTGACGAGGCCTCCGCCGAGACTTCCGAGGAGAAGCCCGAGGCGTAAGCCCACGGCGCTTCAACAGCTCTACGACGGGCCCCCGGGGACTTCTTGCCCCCGGGGGCCCGTCGGCCTTCGGGGGCGCGAGGAACTGCGCGAGCAACCCACGACAGGCCGCACCCGCCGTTGGACCGCCCGTGGCGGACGCGATCGCGACTTTGTGCGCGGGGGGAGGGGGCGGATCGCGCCGTTCCCCGCGCCCCCGACGGGGCGCAGCTCCGCCAAACCCCCTGTCCAACCCAGCGGAGCGCATGCGCTCACAGCGAACAGTTCCTTCTGCGGGATTCCCCGGAGGGACCCGCGCGTTAGGGTCCATGAATACGAGGGCAGGGGAGTCCCCGAAGCCGCCCCGGGCGGTTGTCGCACCGGGGTCCCACGCCCCCAGCAGAAGACGTGAGACGGCCCGGCGCCGTCGTAAGACGAGCAGGTGGATACGTGACGAATCTGATGCCCACAGCTGCCGGCGAACCCTTCGGTGGTGGCCTCGGCGACCAGGTCTACAACCGACTGCTCGGCGAGCGGATCATCTTCCTCGGCCAGGCGGTCGACGATGACATCGCCAACAAGATCACGGCGCAGCTGCTGCTCCTTGCCGCCGACCCGGACAAGGACATCTACCTCTACATCAACAGCCCCGGCGGATCGATCACGGCCGGCATGGCGATCTACGACACCATGCAGTTCATCAAGAACGACGTGGTGACGATTGCCATGGGCATGGCGGCCTCGATGGGTCAGTTCCTGCTCAGCGCGGGCACCCCCGGCAAGCGCTTCGCCCTGCCGAACGCCGAGATCCTGATCCACCAGCCCTCGGCCGGCCTGGCGGGCTCCGCGTCGGACATCAAGATCCACGCCGAGCGGCTGCTGCACACCAAGAAGCGGATGGCCGAGCTGACCTCCTTCCACACCGGTCAGACGGTCGAGCAGATCACTCGTGACTCGGACCGCGACCGCTGGTTCGACCCGATCGAGGCCAAGGAGTACGGCCTCATCGACGACATCGTGCCCACCGCTGCCGGTATGCCGGGCGGTGGCGGCACCGGGGCGTCGTAAGCCCCTCAGTGCCCCCAGGGCGGCGCGTGGCCCCTGTGCCGCCCTCCGGGCGCACCCAGTGCCCCGGAGCGGCGCAGACGGCCCTCCAGCGCCCCCAGCCGACCGCCCCAGGCTCTTACAGGCTCTTCAGGAGACACAGTGAACGACTTCCCCGGCAGCGGCCTCTACGCCCGCACGCAGGCCGAGTACACCGGTCCTCGTGCGGAGTCCCGCTACGTCATCCCGCGCTTCGTCGAGCGCACCTCGCAGGGCGTGCGTGAGTACGACCCGTACGCGAAGCTGTTCGAGGAGCGCGTGATCTTCCTCGGCGTGCAGATCGACGACGCCTCCGCCAACGACGTCATGGCGCAGCTGCTGTGCCTGGAGTCGATGGACCCCGACCGTGACATCTCGGTCTACATCAACAGCCCCGGTGGCTCGTTTACGGCCCTCACGGCCATTTACGACACGATGCAGTTCGTGAAGCCCGACATCCAGACGGTCTGCATGGGTCAGGCCGCCTCGGCCGCCGCGATCCTGCTGGCCGCCGGTACGCCGGGCAAGCGCATGGCGCTTCCGAACGCCCGCGTGCTGATCCACCAGCCCTACAGCGAGACCGGCCGCGGCCAGGTCTCGGACCTCGAAATCGCCGCGAACGAGATCCTCCGGATGCGTGCGCAGCTGGAAGACATGCTGGCCAAGCACTCGACCACGCCGATCGAGAAGATCCGCGAGGACATCGAGCGCGACAAGATCCTCACCGCTGAGGACGCGCTGGCCTACGGCCTGATCGACCAGATCATCTCCACCCGCAAGATGAACAGTTCCGCGATCGTCTGACGTATCGCTGTATCGTCTGCCGCTCCTTGGTGTGGTTCACGACAAAGTGAACCGCGCCAAGGGGGGCCCGAACGGGGGGCTCGGCAAGGTACCGTCGGACATAAGGCAGCACCAGGAGCCGCTGGACCTAGGCGTCTCCCAGGCGAAGGGGAAGCACACCGTGGCACGCATCGGTGACGGCGGCGATCTGCTCAAGTGCTCGTTCTGTGGCAAGAGCCAGAAGCAGGTCAAGAAGCTCATCGCAGGCCCCGGTGTGTACATCTGCGACGAGTGCATCGATCTCTGCAACGAGATCATCGAAGAAGAACTCGCGGAAACGAGCGAGGTCCGCTGGGAGGAGCTCCCGAAGCCCCGCGAGATCTACGAGTTCCTCGAGGGGTACGTGGTCGGCCAGGAGTCGGCCAAGAAGGCCCTCTCAGTCGCGGTGTACAACCACTACAAGCGGGTCCAGGCCGGTGAGAACGGCGGCGGTCAGAACCGGGACGACGCCATCGAGTTGGCGAAGTCCAACATCCTCCTGCTGGGCCCCACGGGCTCCGGCAAGACTCTGCTCGCCCAGACGCTCGCGCGCATGCTCAACGTCCCGTTCGCCATCGCCGACGCGACGGCGCTGACGGAGGCGGGGTACGTCGGCGAGGACGTCGAGAACATCCTGCTGAAGCTCATCCAGGCGGCCGACTACGACGTCAAGAAGGCCGAGACGGGCATCATCTACATCGACGAGATCGACAAGGTGGCCCGTAAGAGCGAAAACCCGTCGATCACGCGAGACGTGTCCGGCGAGGGCGTCCAGCAGGCGCTGCTCAAGATCCTGGAGGGCACGACGGCCTCCGTTCCGCCCCAGGGCGGACGCAAGCACCCCCACCAGGAGTTCATCCAGATCGACACGACGAACGTCCTGTTCATCGTGGGCGGCGCCTTCGCGGGCCTGGAGAAGCTCATCGAGTCGAGGGCGGGTGCCAAGGGCATCGGCTTCGGCGCGACGATCCGCTCCAAGCGCGAGCTCGAGTCCAAGGACCAGTTCGAGGCCGTCATGCCCGAGGACCTGGTGAAGTTCGGCATGATCCCCGAGTTCATCGGCCGACTGCCCGTCATCACCTCGGTCCACAACCTCGACCGGCCGGCGCTCCTCCAGATCCTCGTGGAGCCGCGCAACGCGCTCGTGAAGCAGTACCAGCGCCTGTTCGAACTCGACGGCGTGGAGCTGGACTTCGAGCGCGAGGCCCTGGAAGCCATCGCCGACCAGGCGATCCTCCGCCAGACCGGCGCGCGCGGCCTGCGCGCCATCATGGAGGAGGTCCTCCAGGCGGTGATGTACGAGGTTCCCTCGCGCAAGGACGTGGCGAGGGTCGTCATCACGGCGGACGTCGTCCTGTCCAACGTCAACCCGACGCTGATCCCGCGCGACGCCCGCGGGCGCGGCCCGGGCGAGCAGAAGACGGCGTAACCGCCACCGCACGGACGTAGGGCGAAGGGGCCCTGGTCAACCGACCGGGGCCCCTTCGCCGTTGCTGTGCTCGCGGTTGACGCGTGCGGTCAGATCTTGACGCGGACGTCGTTGCGGAGCTTGGCGGCGGTGGCGGCCGCGTCGTCCAGCGAGCCGCTCTTGCCGGTGAGGAAGGCGGCGATGTCGACCGAGGTGACGGAGGCGACCGTGCTGTGGTCGCCCCAGACGCACAGGGGCACCTTCACGGTCTTGGGAGCGCCGGCCGTCGAGGTCGACGATTCGGTGTTCGTGATCTCGGCCGCCTGGCACTTCAGGATGCCGTTGCTGAAGCCGGAGGGCTTGAACTCCTGCGGGCTGCCGAGCAGCTTGCCCTTGGTGTTGTCCTTGCTCTGGTCCTTCTCGGACTCCGTCTTCAGCTTGGCGAACATGGCGTCGACGACGGCCTCCGGGTCGTCGATGGTGCCGTACACACCGCTGAAGGACAGGTTCTTCGCGGTCAAGCCCGTGCCGTTCGCGTAGCCCGCGCCGGCGTCCTTGGCGTTCTTCACGCCCCACTTCTCGAAGTCCTTGATGTCGCTGTCGGACATCGTGGGAGTGTCACCGGAACTGTCGGACTTCTTGTACGTGCCGTTGATGACCGTCGCGGGCGTCGTCAGCTTGTGCGGGCCGTCGTCCGCGACCGAACCGCTGCCGCTGCCACCACCGATGACGAGATAGGCCGCCACGGCGATCGCGGCGACGACCGCGACCGCGCCGATGATGAGCGCCGTCTTCTTCTTGCCGCCGCCGGGCGTGGGCGGCTGCGGGGCGCCGTAGGCCTGCTGGCCGTAGGGAGGCTGCTGCCCGTAAGGGGGCTGCTGACCGTACCCGGGTTGCTGACCGTACGGGGGAGTCTGGGGCGGGACGCCCTGGGGAGCCTGGGGGTAGCCGTAGCCGGGCTGCGGAGGAGCCTGCTGCGGGTAGCCGTAACCGGGCTGGGGTGCCTGCGGCGGCTGGCCGTAAGGGCCCTGCTGCCCCGGCTGACCGTATGGTCCGGGCTGCTGGGGCGGCCCGCCGTACGGGCCCGGCTGGTTGTAGCTCATCTCTGGGTTCCCCTCCAGATGCTTATGTGTTCCTGACATCTTGACGGAAGGGCGAAGGGTGCGGGACACGTGGGGTCTATTGATGCCTAGTTGTTGACAGGCTGTTCCAGACGTTCGACGTACTGGTCGAACTTGGCGGACGAGTCCGCGCCGACAGAAGCGGCGGAGTACGTCTTCGACCACACATGTCCTTTTATGTCTTGTGAACGCCGTATGGCCCTAGCTGTAGCTCCTCTGAGTTGCTTGGCCAGGTTTGCCACGGAAACGTAATCCGGATAGCTGACGGTTACGTGGATGAGGTCGGCCTGGCCGTGAAACTCCTCTATCCCCGCGTCGAGTTGCCGCGCCGCCTCGCGCATCGTGTGTTCGGTGAGTGATTGCAGCTCGCCGGTGAGAACGGGCCGGTGTCGCATCGTTGTCAACGCCAGGGGGCCGCTGGTACGTCAGCTTCGGCGTGCACATCGGGAGGACGGCAACGCCACCGAATGGGCATCCGTCGGTTGGAGTGGACTTCGGGGTGAAGCAAGCGGCGTACCTGTCCGACGAGACGGAGCCACGGCTCATGCCCCAGACGCTGACGGAGGGCGAGAAGCAGAGGCTGACCGGACTCGAACGCCGCAAGGAGCGGCAGATCGTGCAAGCCAAGAAGCATCGAGGAGGCGGATTCAGCAACCGCTTACGAAGGACGCTCCGCTCCATCGCGGAGCTCAAGGCCCGACAGGCCCGTCGACGCCTGGACTTCACACATAAGCTCACTGCAACCTGGCCAAGAACCACGGCCTGGTCGCCATCGAAGATCTTCGTGTGAAGCAGATGACGCGGAGTGCGAGCGGTACGCGCGCCAAACCCGGCGTGCACGTCTCTCGGAAAGCCGCCCTGAACCGGGCCATCCTCGACAATCTGCCGGGGGAGCGGCGCCGCCGGCTCGTCTACGAATGCCCGGCCTACGGATCTGCCTTCATTCTGGTGCACCCTGCGAGGACCTCGCAGGCGTGCGGAGTCTGCCACCTCCGGGGCCCTGCGTCGCGTGTCAGCCGCGACACGTTCATCTGTACTGGGTGCGGGCACACCGACGACGCGGATCGCAATGCCTCGGTCGTGATCCTCACCAGCGCCCTTCGTGCTTCGAAGGGCACTGCCATTGCCGCAGGACATTGCGGTGAACAGCACGCACCGGCAGGCCATGCCCGGCCTGCGATGCCCCGCACCCGTGCCGGGCGCACGCGTGAACCCCTGAACCCCTCATCCGGGACGGCCCGTCTTCCAGTGGATGTCGAGGGCTGCAAGGAATCCCAGCAGGTCACTGCAGGGAGGATGTCAAGAAAGAATCGCGTTTCGGGACAGGGGCGCGGCACCTCTAAACTGGCCCCGTGACCGAGAACTCTCAGCAGCCGCAATCAGCGCCCACTTCCGAACTGCCGACCCAGTACGCGCCGGCCGACGTAGAGGGGACGCTGTACGAGCGCTGGGTAGAACGCGGTTACTTCGAGGCGGACGCGAAGAGCGACAAGCCGCCCTACACCGTCGTCATCCCGCCGCCGAACGTCACGGGCAGCCTGCACCTCGGGCACGCCTTCGAGCACACCCTCATCGACGCCCTCACCCGCCGCAAGCGCATGCAGGGCTACGAGACGCTGTGGCAGCCCGGCATGGACCATGCCGGCATCGCCACGCAGAACGTCGTCGAGCGGGAGTTGGGCAAGGAGGGCAAGTCCCGCCACGACCTGGGCCGGGAGGCCTTCGTCGAGCGTGTCTGGCAGTGGAAGGCCGAGTCCGGCGGACAGATCTCCGGCCAGATGCGCCGCCTCGGCGACGGTGTCGCCTGGTCCCGCGAGCGTTTCACCATGGACGAGGGTCTGTCCCAGGCCGTCCAGACCATCTTCAAGAAGCTCTACGACGACGAGCTGATCTACCGCGCCGAGCGCATCATCAACTGGTGTCCGCGCTGCCTCACGGCGATCTCGGACATCGAGGTCGAGTACCAGGACGACGACGGCGAGCTGGTCTCCATGAAGTACGGGGAGGGGGACGACACGATCGTCGTCGCCACCACCCGTGCCGAGACCATGCTCGGTGACACCGCCGTCGCCGTGCACCCCGACGACGAGCGCTACAAGCACCTCGTCGGCAAGAACATCCGCCTCCCGCTCACCGAGCGTTTCATCCCGGTCGTCGCGGACACCCACGTCGACCCGGAGTTCGGCACGGGCGCGGTCAAGGTCACCCCGGCCCACGACCCGAACGACTTCGAGATCGGCCAGCGCCACAACCTGCCGAACATCGCCGTGATGGACGAGCACGCGGTCATCACGGTCCCGGGTCCGTTCCAGGGCCTGGACCGGCTGGAGGCCCGCTCCGCCATCGTCGCCGCGCTGCGCGCCGAGGGCCGGATCGTCGCCGAGAAGCGGCCGTACGTCCACTCGGTCGGCCACTGCTCGCGCTGCAAGACCACCATCGAGCCGCGGCTGTCCATGCAGTGGTGGGTCAAGGTCGGCCCGCTCGCCAAGGCCGCCGGTGACGCGGTCCGTGACGGCCGGGTCAAGATCCACCCGCAGGAGATGGAGAAGCGGTACTTCGACTGGGTCGACAACCTCCACGACTGGTGCATCTCGCGGCAGTTGTGGTGGGGCCACCGCATTCCGGTCTGGTACGGCCCGAACGGCGAGGTCGTCTGCGTTGGTCCCGACGACGAGGCCCCGACCGGCGAGGGCTGGCACCAGGACACCGACGTCCTCGACACCTGGTTCTCCTCCGGCCTGTGGCCCTTCTCGACCCTCGGCTGGCCCGAACAGACCGAGTCGCTCGCGAAGTTCTACCCGAACTCCGTCCTGGTCACCGGCTACGACATCCTCTTCTTCTGGGTCGCCCGGATGATGATGTTCGGCCTGTACGCGATGGACGGCACCCCGCCGTTCCACACCATCGCCCTGCACGGCATGGTCCGCGACCAGTTCGGCAAGAAGATGTCGAAGTCCTTCGGCAACGCGGTCAACCCACTGGACTGGATGGACAAGTACGGCTCGGACGCGCTCCGGTTCACGCTCGCGCGCGGCGCCAACCCCGGTGTCGACGTCCCGATCGGCGAGGACTGGGTCCAGGGCTCGCGCAACTTCGCCAACAAGATCTGGAACGCCACCCGCTTCGCGCTGATGAACGGCGCGACGGTGGAGGGCCCGCTGCCGGACGCCTCGGAGATGTCGGCGACCGACCGCTGGATCCTCTCCCGTCTCAACGCGACGGTCGCCGAAGTCGACGCGCTCTACGACGACTTCCAGTTCGCCAAGCTCTCGGACGTCCTGTTCCACTTCGCGTGGGACGAGGTCTTCGACTGGTACGTCGAGCTGTCCAAGACGACGTTCATGGCGGGCGGCGAGCCGGCGAAGGTCTCCGGGCGTGTCCTGGGCGAGGTCCTCGACGTCACCCTCCGCCTCCTCCACCCGATCGTCCCCTTCGTCACCGAGACGCTGTGGACGACGCTGACCGGCGGTGAGTCGGTCGTCATCGCCGACTGGCCGACCGACTCCGGTTTCCGCGACGCGGGCGCCGAGCGTGAGATCGAGACGCTTCAGCAGGTCATCACGGAGGTCCGCCGCTTCCGTGCCGACCAGGGGCTGCAGCCCGGCCAGCGCGTCCCGGCCCGCCTCACGCTGGACGGCACCGCCCTCGCCCCGCACGAGGCGGCCATCCGCCAGCTGCTGCGGCTGCAGCCGGAGGGCGAGGCCTTCGCGGCCACGGCGACGCTTCCCGTCGGCGGGGCCACGGTGGCGCTCGACCTCTCCGGCACGATCGATGTCGCGGCCGAGCGCAAGCGGCTCGCCAAGGACCTCGCCGCCGCCGAGAAGGAGAAGGCCCAGGCGAACGCCAAGCTCGGCAACGAGGCGTTCCTCGCCAAGGCGCCGGACCAGGTCGTGGACAAGATCCGTACGCGGCTCGCCAAGGCGGACGAGGACATCGCCCGCATCCAGGCCCAGCTGGAACGCCTCCCGGTGGCGTAACGGCTCTGTCGCAGGTGAACGAAGGCCCCCGGGACCTCACTGGTCCCGGGGGCCTTCGGCGTCCGTCGTCTGCGGATGGGTGCGGGGCTGGTCGCGCAGTTCCCCGCGCCCCTGAGGCGGGGCTTCGCCCCGCATCCCCCGCCCACCGGATTCGTTTGGCCGCGGGCCGGTGGGGGCTTGGCAAGCCTGGGACGCCGGGGCGCAGCCCCGTGCCCCAGGGCGCGGGGAACTGCGCGACCGGCCCCCACTCGCCCGCAGCCGAAGAACCCGCAGCCGAAGAACCCGCCTCGGGGGTCTGGGGGCGGAGCCCCCGGGGACGGGACGGGTAGGGGCGGCGGGGGCGAGAGACTCGGGGCGGGTTCGGCTCCGTAGACTGGCAGCGTGAGTGAGCTCCCCCCGCACGACAGCAGCGAGTCAGACGAGCCGGATCCCAGCGACCCGCACGGTCTCTTCGACGAGATCGTCGCGGCCGAGACCGACCGAGACCCCGACCTCGCGGTGATCGCGGCCGGCAGCCGCACCCTGCGCGCCCAGGGCGCCGACGCGGGCCGGCAGGCCGACGTGCCCGTGCGCCCGGCCGACCCCGAGGTCGACAAGGCGCTGCGCGAGGTGGAGGCCGAGCTCGCCGGCCGCTGGGGCGAGACCAAGCTGGAGCCCTCCGTCAGCCGGATCGCCGCGCTGATGGACGTCCTGGGCGAGCCCCAGCGCGCGTACCCCTCGATCCACATCACGGGCACGAACGGCAAGACCTCCACCGCCCGCATGATCGAGGCCCTCCTCGGCGCCTTCGAGCTGCGTACCGGCCGGTACACCAGCCCCCACGTCCAGTCGATCACCGAGCGGATCAGCCTCGACGGCGCCCCGATCCCCGCCGAGCGGTTCATCGAGACGTACAACGACATCAAGCCGTACATCGAGATGGTCGACGCACAGCAGGAGTACCGGCTGTCGTTCTTCGAGGTGCTCACCGGCATGGCGTACGCCGCCTTCGCCGACGCCCCCGTCGACGTCGCCGTCGTCGAAGTCGGCATGGGCGGCAGCTGGGACGCCACCAACGTGATCGACGGTGACGTCGCCGTCGTCACCCCCATCGACCTCGACCACACCGACCGGCTCGGCGAGACGCCCGGCGAGATCGCCACCGAGAAGGCCGGCATCATCAAGCAGGACGCGACCGTGATCCTGGCTCAGCAGCCGGTGGACGCGGCCCAGGTGCTGCTGAAGAAGGCCGTGGAAGTCGACGCGACCGTGGCCCGGGAGGGCCTGGAGTTCGGGGTCGTCGCCCGGCAGGTCGCCGTCGGCGGGCAGCTCATCACACTGCGCGGGCTCGGTGGTGAGTACGAGGAGATCTTCCTGCCGCTGCACGGTCCCTACCAGGCGCACAACGCCGCCGTGGCGCTCGCCGCGGTCGAGGCGTTCTTCGGTGTCGGCGCGGCGCACGCCCAGCGGCTCGACATCGACACCGTGCGCAAGGCCTTCGCCTCCGTCACCTCGCCGGGCCGCCTCGAGGTCGTACGGCGCTCGCCGACCGTCGTCCTGGACGCCGCGCACAACCCGGCGGGCGCCCGTGCCACCGCCGAGGCCGTGGGCGAGGCCTTCGACTTCAGCCGGCTGATCGGCGTCGTCGGTGCGAGCGGCGACAAGAACGTGCGGGGGCTGCTCGAAGCCTTCGAGCCGATCTTCGCCGAGGTCGTGATCACCCAGAACTCCAGCCATCGCGCGATGGACGCCGACGAGCTCGCCGGTATCGCCGTCGAGATCTTCGGCGACGATCGGGTGCAGGTGGAGCCGCGGCTCGACGACGCGATCGAGGCGGCGATCACGCTGGCCGAGGAGGAGGGCGAGTACGCGGGCGGCGGCGTTCTCGTGACCGGCTCCGTCATCACCGTCGGCGAGGCCCGACTGCTCCTGAGGAGGGGCTGACCGCTGTGCGTACGCTCTGTGCTTCCACTCTGATCGGCGAGTTCTTCGTCATCGGCTTCGCCGGGCTCGTCGCCATGAAGGATCCCGATCTGTCCCTGGCCACGGTGTGGACGGTCAGCGGGATCTTCATGGCGGTGAGTGTGCTGCTCTGCGGGATGATCACCCGGCCCGGGGGTGTCCAGCTCGGCTGGGTCCTGCAGATCGCGCTGATCGCCAGCGGTTTCGTCGTGGGGTCGATGTTCTTCCTGGGGGCGATCTTCGCCGCGCTGTGGTGGGCCTCGGTGCACTATGGGCGGAAGATCGACGAGGCCAAGGCGAGGTTCGCTGCGCAGACGGAGGCGGGCGGGAACCCGGCGTAGGCTTTTTCGCCCTGCGCAACCAGCTCCCACCCGCCCGCAGTTGAAGAACCCCGAAGAACCCGGTGGAACCCCGAACGCCCCGCCCACCTGACTCTGCGTAACACCCACCCAGACACGCCCTGTAGCCTCGGTCACCCGCACACTTGTGACCCGAAGGAGCCACCACCGTGAGCCAGCGCACCCTCGTCCTCCTCAAGCCCGACGCCGTCCGTCGCGGCCTGACCGGCGAGATCATCAGCCGCATCGAGCGCAAGGCCGGCTGGCAGATCACCGCGCTGGAGCTGCGCACACTGGACCAGGACACGCTGGAGCAGCACTACGGCGAGCACAAGGGCAAGCCGTTCTACGAGCCGCTGGTGGAGTTCATGGCGTCCGGCCCGGTCGTGGCGCTGGTCGTCGAGGGCGAGCGGGTCATCGAGGGCGTGCGCGCGCTCGCCGGCCCCACCGACCCCATCGCCGCCGCCCCCGGTTCCATCCGCGGCGACTACGGTGTGATCGTCCGCGAGAACCTGATCCACGCCTCCGACTCCGAGGAGTCCGCCGAGCGCGAGCTGAAGATCTTCTTCCCCGGCCGCGTCTGACACCTCCTCGCAGTCGCGTCCGAGTCACTTCCCGGACACTTCCGAGTCGCGCCCGAGCCGCCGTCCAAGTCGCGTCGACGCCGCACAGACATCACGATTACAAGATGTTCTTGTAACGGCTTGCAAAGGCTTGTAAAGGACTTACGTCCCGGCCCGATGCCTGATCGGGGACGGCCGTGGAAATTCCGGCCGTCCCGCGGCATATGCGTGCCGATCGGGGGAACGCGTGCCCCCGTTGGGCCGTCTCCACAAGCGGGGCGGCGCCACGCATGCTGACAATGGCGAAGACCCTCGCGCAGTGTTCGTGCAGGCGCGTCTACGATGGAGACCTTCACGTCACTGCACCCACCTCGCCGTTCCTAAAAAGCCGTCAAAGCTCCGCTTGGGAAGGCCAGACGAATCCTGATGGGGAACTCAATGTCGTTCATCGGCCGTGACATGGCTGTCGACCTCGGGACCGCCAACACGCTGGTGTACGTCAGGGGTCGCGGGATCGTACTCAACGAGCCGTCCGTCGTCGCGATCAACACCAACACCGGTGGCATCCTCGCGGTCGGCGCGGAGGCGAAGAAGATGATCGGGCGGACCCCCGGCAACATCGTTGCCGTGCGTCCACTGAAGGACGGTGTCATCGCCGACTTCGAGATCACCGAGCGCATGCTCCGCTACTTCATTCTGAAGATCCACAAGCGGCGCTATCTCGCCCGTCCCCGTGTCGTCGTCTGTGTGCCCTCGGGCATCACGGGTGTCGAGCGCCGTGCCGTCATCGAGGCGTCGTCCCAGGCCGGCGCTCGCCAGGTGCACATCATCGAGGAGCCCATGGCCGCGGCCATCGGCTCCGGCCTGCCGGTCCACGAGGCCACCGGCAACATGGTGGTGGACATCGGCGGCGGCACCACGGAGGTCGCGGTCATCTCGCTCGGCGGCATCGTCACCGCCCAGTCCATCCGTGTCGCGGGCGACGAGCTGGACAACGCGATCATCCAGCACATCAAGAAGGAGTACAGCCTCCTTCTCGGTGAGCGCACCGCCGAACAGATCAAGATCACGATCGGTTCGGCGTACGACCTGGACACCGACGAGCACACCGAGATCCGCGGCCGGGATCTCGTCTCCGGGCTGCCCAAGACCGTTGTCATCTCCGCGGCCGAGGTGCGCAAGGCGATCGAGGAACCGGTCAACGCGATCGTCGACGCCGTGAAGACGACGCTCGACAAGTGCCCGCCGGAGTTGTCGGGTGACGTGATGGACCGCGGAATCGTTCTGACGGGCGGCGGGGCGTTGCTGCGCGGCCTCGACGAGCGCCTGCGCCGCGAGACCGGTATGCCGATCCACATCGCCGAGGACCCGCTGGACAGCGTGGCGCTCGGCTCCGGCAAGTGCGTCGAGGAATTCGAGGCGCTCCAGCAGGTTCTGGACGCCCAGCCGCGCAGATGAGGTAACTCTTCGATTCCGCCGTACGGGATGATCGCTTCTCGTGCGGCGGATCGTTGATATTGAGGCATAAGCTCCCCCATAACACCCTTGGGCGTCAGCACTCGCTCGGGGTGCGTTCCTGTTGACACCGACGAGGAAGGCACGGCCGCCGCACGTGAGGGACACACGAGAGAGCCGGCTGCTCCTGGTGCTGCTGATCGCCATCGCGTTCGCTTTGATCACGGTGGACATCCGTGGTGGACAGGACTCACCGGTCCAGGGTGCCCGCCAGGCCGCCGCGGCGGTCTTCGGCCCGATCGAGAACGGGGTGTCCTCCGCGGTCGACCCCGTCGGCAACGCGATCGCCGCGGTCCGCGACTCGGACAGCCGACACGATCGCATCGCCCAACTCGAGCATGACAACACGGCGCTGAAGGCCAAGCTCGGCAGTGACGACCGCAATCGCAGCCGTCTCAACCAGCTCGACAAGATGCTGAAGATGGCCGGCGCCGGACAGTACGGCATCAAGGGCGCCGAGGTCATCGCCATAGGAGCCGCCCAGGGCTTCTCCTGGACCGTGACCATCGACGTCGGCAGCAACGACGGTATCCAGCGCGACATGACGGTCCTGAACGGCGACGGGCTCGTCGGTCGCGTCACCACCGTCGGTCCGGACACCGCCACGGTGCTGCTCGCCAACGACCCCGATTTCACCGTCGGTACGCGGATGGAGTCCAGCGACGAGCTCGGATTCGCCTCCGGTCAGGGTGACCGCCCGCTGCGGGTGGAGATGCTCAACGGCAAGGCGAAGATCAAGAAGGGGGACCGGCTGGTCACCTTCGGCTCGCAGGCCGACAAGCCCTTCGTGCCCGGCGTCCCGGTCGGCGTGGTCTCCCGTGTCGACCCGTCGGGCGGCGACCTGACCCGCACGATCTACGTCACGCCGTACGTCTCGTTCTCGAAGCTCGACATCGTCGGTGTCGTCGTAGAGGCCCCCCGCAAGGACCCACGTGACACGGTGCTGCCGGCCAAGCCCAAACCGACGCCCACGCCGACCGTGACCGTGACGGTCACCCCCTCGGCGTCCGAGCCCGTCACCGGCCAGACGCCGTAGGAGCTGAATCCCCATGCGTTTCAATCGGATGCTGCTCTCCGCCACTCTGGTGGTGGTCGCCCTGGTGATCCAGGTGAGCGTCCTCGCCCGTCTCCACCTCCCGGGCGCCGTCCCGGACCTCGTCCTGCTCACCGTGCTGGCCCTCGCCATGGTCTACGGCCACGTCGGTGGCGCCCTCATCGGCTTCGCCGCCGGTCTGCTCGCCGACCTCGCCCCGCCCGCCGACCACGCCGCCGGGCGCTACGCCCTCGTGCTGTGCGTCATCGGCTACCTCGCGGGGCTGGCGAAGCCGGAGAACGGCCAGCTCAAGTCGGCGACCGGCCCGATGGCCGTGGTCGTCGCCGCCGCGATCGGCTCCACCCTGCTGTACGCCGGTGTCGGCGCCCTCGTCGGCGACACCGCCGCCCGCCATGTGGGCCTGGGCAGCCTGCTGTTCACGGCCGCCCTGTACGACCTGCTGCTCGCGCCGTTCGTGGTTCCGGGGCTGATGGCCCTGGCCCGGCGCTCCGAGAGCAATCCGCTGGCCGATTCCAACAGCGCCAAGGCCGCCGACGTCTCCTCGGGCTGGCTGGCCTCCGGCACCGGCCTGCGCATCGGCAGCCAGCGCGGCCACCGGGTCAAGGCCGCCCGGGCGCGCGTCGCCCGCGCGGGGCGCATCAAGGGGGTCAAGCGCCTGTGAGGGCAAGACAGTTGTCCGACCCCGGGGTCGAGGCCTCCAGGTTCGCCGTGTACTCGTATGACTCGTACGCATGTGGCGCCCCGTACGCAGATGGCGCGCGCGCCCGTGTCCCGTACCCACTCTGAGAGGGGGAGGCAGCACCAGTGACCAACATTCCCGAGACCGGCAGGACCCCACGGGTACAGATCCGACTCGTGGTCATCCAGATCCTCGTCCTCTCCCTCCTCGGCACCCTCGGCGGCCGCCTCTGGTACCTCCAGATCCGCAACGGCCAGGAGTACGCCAAGGAAGCCTCCGGCAACCACGTCCAGCAGGTCGTCCAGCCCGCCGTACGCGGCTCGATCCTCGACGCGCGCGGAGTGCCGATCGCCGACAACGAGACCCGGCTCGTGGTTTCGGCCTCGCGCACCGATCTGCTGAAGATGAAGGACGACGGCAAGGCGGTCCTGACGAAGCTGGCCGACGTGCTGGACATGAAGCCCGAGGACGTCATCCAGAAGGTCCGGCTGTGTGACGCGAAGACGCCGCAGCCCTGCTGGAACGGCTCCCCGTACCAGCCCATCCCCATCACCGACGAGGCCACCGCCAAGCAGGCCCTGCAGATCCGTGAGCGCTCCGAGGACTTCCCCGGCATCAGCGCCGAGCCCGAGGCCGTACGCCGCTACGCCGCCCCCGGCAAGGCCAACACCGCTCAGGTCCTCGGCTATCTCTCGCCCGTCACGGACGCCGAGATCACCCAGGCCAAGGACAGCAGCTCGCCCTACCTCCGTTCCGACCAGGTCGGCCGCTCCGGCCTCGAGCGCCAGTACGACAAGGAGTTGCGCGGCAAGGCAGGCGTCACCCGTTACGAGGTCGACAACCTCGGTCGCGTGATCGGCAAGGCCAAGAGCGACGCGGCCCAGTCCGGCTCCAACCTCGTCACCAGCATCGACTCCCGCGTCCAGCGGGTCGCCGAGTACGAGCTGGACACGGCGATGAAGACCGCCCGCCAGCAGTTCGACAAGATCACCGGCGAGAACTACAAGGCGGACTCGGGCGCCGTCGTGGTGATGGAGGCCAAGACCGGCCGGATCGTCGCCATGGCGTCCGCCCCGACGTACGACCCGAACGCCTGGGTCGGCGGCATCTCCGCCAAGGACTACAAGGCCCTCACCGGGAAGAACTCCGACTACCCGCTGCTCAACAGGGCCATACAGGGTCAGTCCGCGCCCGGTTCGACCTTCAAGGTGGTCTCCACGGCCGCCGCGGTCGAGGCCGGCTACGAGTGGGACGGCGGCTACCCCTGCACCAGCTCGTACTCGGTGGGCGGCCAGGTCTTCAAGAACTTCGAGGGCGAGAACTTCGGCCCCATCTCGCTCGGCCGGGCCCTCGAGGTCTCCTGCGACACCGTCTTCTACGGCCTCGCTGACAACGAGTGGAAGAAGGACGGCGGCATCAACCCCAAGAAGGGGGAGCCGAAGGACTACTTCTTCAAGGCCGCGCACCAGTTCGGCCTCGGCAAGGAGACCGGCGTCGACCTGCCCAACGAGGTCACCGGCCGCGTCCCGGACCGCCAGTGGAAGCAGAGCTACTGGAAGGCCAACAAGGACGTCTGGTGCAAGACCGGCAAGAAGGACGGCGACTACGTCCAGAAGATCGCGTACGAGAACTGCCTCGAGGGCAACAAGATGCGCGAGGGTGACGAGATCAACTACTCCATCGGTCAGGGCGACACCCTTGTCACCCCGATCCAGGAGGCCATGATCTACGGGGCGCTCGCCAACGGCGGCACCATCCACGCGCCGACCATCGGAAAGGCGATCGTCAGCGCCGACGGCAAGACCGTCCAGGAGATCAAGCCCAAGGTCAGCGGCAAGCTCCCGGTCAGCAAGGACACGCTCAAGGGCATGAACTCGGCCCTCGAAGGCGTCGTCACCCGCGGTACCGCCGCCTGGAAGTTCGGCGGCTGGCCGCAGGACAAGATCACGCTGCACGCCAAGACCGGTACCGCCGAGGTCTACGGCAAGCAGACCACGTCCTGGTTCGCCACATACACCAAGGACTACACGGTCGTCATGACCATCGCCCAGGCCGGTACGGGTTCCGGTGCCTCCGGTGAGGCCGTGCGCAACATCTACAACGCGCTCTACGGCGTCCAGGCCGACGGTTCCATCGACAACTCGAAGGCCCTCCTCCCCACCCCCCAGAAGGGCCTCCCGAAGATCCAGACGGACGGTTCGATCGACACTCCGGAGATCTCCAAGGACCCGGTCAAGGACCTCCAGGCCAGCGAGTCGCCCTCGCCCGGGGCCACCGACCAGCAACTGCCCGCGGGCACCACGCCGTCCCCGACGGCCAGTAACCGGAACACCCGAAGGCGTACGAACCGTCCGAAGAAGCGGCGGGGGACGAGGATCCTGACATGACCGGAGCGAACAACTTCTCCGTCTCCGGCTACGGCCCCGCCCGCGGCGGGATGTCACGGCTCTTCGCCCGTGACTCCCTGGCCCGCCGCCTGGACTGGCCGATACTGCTGTCGGCCCTCGCGCTCTCCCTGATCGGCTCGGCCCTCGTCTACTCGGCGACCCGCAACCGCACCGAGATCAACCAGGGCGACCCGTACTACTTCCTCATCCGCCACCTCATGAACACCGGCATCGGCTTCGGCCTGATGGTCGGCACGATCTGGCTGGGCCACCGCACCCTGCGTACGGCGGTCCCGATCCTGTACGGCCTCTCGGTCTTCATGATCCTGCTGGTGCTGACCCCGATCGGCGCGACGATCAACGGCCAGCGCAACTGGCTCGTCGTGGGCGGTCTGTCGCTCCAGCCCGCCGAGTTCATCAAGATCACGATCATCCTGGGCATGGCGATGCTGCTGGCCACCCGGGTGGACGCGGGTGACAAGCAGTACCCCGACCACCGCACGGTGCTGCAGGCGCTGGGCCTCGCGTCCGTCCCGATGATGGTCGTGCTGCTCATGCCCGACCTGGGCACGATCATGGTCGCGGTCATCATCGTGCTCGGTGTGCTGCTCGCCTCCGGCGCCTCCAACCGCTGGGTGTTCGGTCTCCTCGGCGCCGGTGCGCTGGGCGCGGTGGCGATCTGGCGGCTCAAGATCCTCGACGAGTACCAGATCAACCGCTTCGCCGCCTTCGCCAACCCCAACCTCGACCCGGCGGGCGTCGGCTACAACACCAACCAGGCCCGTATCGCCATCGGCTCCGGCGGCCTCTTCGGCACGGGCCTGGGCCACGGCTCCCAGACCACGGGCCAGTTCGTCCCGGAACAGCAGACAGACTTCGTCTTCACGGTCGCGGGCGAGGAACTGGGCTTCGTGGGCGCCGGCCTGATCCTGCTCCTGCTGGGCGTCGTCCTGTGGCGGGCCTGCCGCATCGCCCGCGAGACCACCGAGCTGTACGGCACGATCGTCGCCGCCGGCATCATCGCCTGGTTCGCCTTCCAGGCCTTCGAGAACATCGGCATGACCCTCGGCATCATGCCGGTGGCGGGCCTTCCCCTGCCCTTCGTCTCCTACGGCGGTTCGTCGATGTTCGCGGTGTGGGTGGCGGTGGGGTTGTTGCAGTCGATCAGAGTCCAGCGCCCCATGTCGGCGTAGGCCTCCGGCGGTTGGTCGGGAGGGGGTGCGTTGGTGGGTGGGGGTTCCTTGTCCGCGGGTGGGTCGAGGCTGCGCCCCGCTGCGGTCCGGTGGGCGACGGTCGCGCAGTTCCCCGCGCCCCTGGGGCATCGGGGCTGCGCCCCGGATCCCCGCCGGCCGGGAGGTTCTTTGGCCGCGGGCTGGTGGGGGCTGGTCGCGCAGTTCCCCGCGCCCCTAAAAGCCTCCGCCTGGCCCGCGCCTTCAGCCCGTCCGGCGCTTGAGGACGAGGCCGTTCAGGCCGATGCGGGGGTCCAGGGGGCGCAGCGCCCCTGGTGGGGTTGAAGGGGCGGAGCCCCTGGGGATGGGACGGGGTAGGGGCGGCGGGGGCGAGATCCGGTCGTTCCCGGAGGTCCCGGCACGGGCTGGTACTGCCATCCCGGCCCGACAGCCACTAGATTCAGTTCATGGCGGACACCAAGCGCGAAATCGAGCGAAAGTACGAGGGTCCCCCGGCCGGCGGCGACGCGCCACTCCCGGACCTGACCGACGTCCCGGGAGTCTCGGGCGTCATCGACAAGGGTGTAGCCGAACTGGACGCCACCTACTACGACACGGCCGACCAGCGGCTCGCGACCGCCTCCCTCACCCTCCGCCGCCGCACCGGCGGCGACGACGCGGGCTGGCACCTCAAACTCCCCGTCTCCGAGGGCGTCCGCGACGAAATCCGCGCCCCCCTCTCCGACACCGTCCCCGAAGACCTGACCGCCCTCGTCCGCTCCCGCATCCGCGAGGCCGAACTGGTCCCCGTCGTACGTCTCCTGTCGGCCCGCGACGTCCGTCACCTCGTCGACGCCTCCGGCACCCTCCTCGCCGAGGTCAGCGTCGACCGCGTCCATGCGGAGCGCCTCAGTGGCGGCGCGGGCAGCGCGGAATGGACCGAGATCGAGGTGGAACTCGCCGACGACGGCGATCCGGCCTTCCTCGACAAGGTCGAGAAGAAGCTCCGCAAGGCGGGCCTCACACGCTCCGCCTCCGCGTCCAAACTGGCCAAGGCACTCGACGACACGGCCCCCCGGAAGTCCGCGGCGCCGGAGAAGCCCGAGAAGGCTGAGAAGACGGGCAAGGCGGGGAGAGCGGGCAAGGCGGGGAAAGCCGACAAAGTCGCTGACGCGTCGAAGGCGAAGGCGACGGCGACGGTGACGGCCGCGAAGCCCGAACCCCCCGATTCGGCCCCGCGCACCGCCGGCGACCACGTCCTCGTCTACGTCCGAGCCCAGCGCGACGCGATCGTCGAGCTGGACCCCGCCGTCCGCCGCGACGTGCCCGACTCCGTGCACCGTATGCGCGTCGCCACCCGCCGCCTCCGCAGCACCTTCCGCTCGTACGGCAAGATCCTCGACCGCACCGTCACCGACCCGATCGGCGTCGAGCTGAAGTGGCTCGCCGCCGAGCTGGGCGTCGACCGCGACCAGGAGGTCCTCACCGAGCACCTGACGGCGGCGCTCGACGACCTCCCGTCCGAACTGGTCACGGGTCCCGTCCAGGCCCGTGTGAGCACCTGGTCGGGGGCCCGCCGCTCCGGCTCCAGGCAACGCCTGATCGCCGTACTGGACGGCAAGCGCTACCTGGACCTGCTGACGACGCTGGACACCCTGGTGGCCGGCCCGCCCCTGCTGGAGGCGGCCTCGAAGAAGCCCGAGAAAGTGATCGCCAAGGCCGTACGGAAGGATTTCAAGAAGGTCGCCGACCTGGTCGGCGAGGCCCTGGAGCTGCCGCCCGGCTCCGAGCGCGACCTCGCGATGCACGACGCCCGCAAGAAGGCCAAGCGCACGCGCTACGCGGCCGAGGCGGCCACCCCCGCCCTCGGCAATCCCGCCGCCGACCTGGTCAAGTCGATGAAGTCCCTGCAGACGCTGCTGGGCGACCACCAGGACAGCGTGATGGTCCGCGGGACCTTGCGGGAGCTGGCGACCGAGGCGCACGAGGCGGGCGAGAACGCGTTCACGTACGGAGTGCTGTACGGCCGCCAGGAGCAGCGCGCGGCGGCGCTGGAGGCGGCGCTGCCGGGGGAGTGGGAGGCGATCGAGGACAAGGGTGCCGTCTGAGGCGTACGGGGGCCGGTCCCGGCCGCGTTAGTCTGGATGGTCACCCCTGTCAGTACCTCCCAGCTCACGAAGGTTCGCGAGATGTCTGCCGAAGCCGCTGTATCGGTGTTTCCACAGCTCGAAGCTCTGCTCCCGCATGTGCAGAAGCCGATCCAGTACGTCGGCGGAGAGCTCAACTCCACGGTCAAGCCCTGGGAAGCCTGTGACGTCCGCTGGGCGCTGATGTACCCGGACGCGTACGAGGTCGGACTGCCCAACCAGGGCGTCATGATCCTTTACGAGGTACTGAACGAGCGCGAGGGCGTCCTCGCCGAGCGCACGTACAGCGTCTGGCCGGACCTGGAGGAGCTGATGCGTGAGCACCGGGTCCCCCAGTTCACGGTGGACAGTCACCGCCCGGTGAAGGCCTTTGACGTCTTCGGTCTGTCCTTCTCCACGGAGCTGGGCTACACGAACATGCTGACGGCCCTGGACCTGGCCGGGATCCCGCTGGAGTCCAAGGACCGCACGCTCGACGACCCGATCGTCCTGGCCGGCGGCCACGCGGCGTTCAACCCCGAGCCGATCGCCGACTTCATCGACGCGGCGATCATCGGTGACGGCGAGCAGGCCGTGCTCGACATGACGGAGATCATCAGGGCCTGGAAGGCGGAGGGCCGCCCGGGCGGGCGCGAGGAGGTCCTCTTCCGCCTGGCGAAGACGGGCAACGTCTACATCCCGGCGTTCTACGACGTCGAGTACCTCTCCGACGGCCGTATCGCCCGTGTCGTGCCCAACAAGTCGGGCGTCCCGTGGCGGGTGTCCAAGCACACGGTCATGGACCTCGACGAGTGGCCGTACCCCAAGCAGCCGCTGGTCCCCCTGGCCGAGACGGTCCACGAGCGGATGTCGGTGGAGATCTTCCGCGGCTGTACGCGCGGCTGCCGCTTCTGCCAGGCGGGCATGATCACCCGCCCGGTGCGCGAGCGCTCGATCACGGGCATCGGCGAGATGGTGGAGAAGGGCCTGAAGGCGACGGGCTTCGAGGAGGTCGGCCTCCTGTCCCTCTCCTCCGCCGACCACTCGGAGATCGGTGACATCGCCAAAGGCCTGGCCGACCGCTACGAGGAGGACAAGATCGGCCTGTCCCTCCCCTCGACCCGTGTGGACGCCTTCAACGTCGACCTGGCGAACGAGCTGACGAGGAACGGCCGCCGCTCCGGTCTGACCTTCGCGCCGGAGGGCGGCTCCGAGCGCATGCGCAAGGTCATCAACAAGATGGTCTCGGAGGAGGACCTCATCCGGACCGTCTCCACGGCGTACGGCAACGGCTGGCGCCAGGTGAAGCTGTACTTCATGTGCGGCCTGCCGACGGAGACGGACGAGGACGTCCTGCAGATCGCCGACATGGCGATGAACGTGATCGCCGAGGGCCGCAAGGTCTCCGGCCAGAACGACATCCGCTGCACGGTGTCGATCGGCGGCTTCGTCCCCAAGCCCCACACCCCCTTCCAGTGGGCGCCCCAGCTCTCCGCCGAGGAGACGGACGCCCGCCTGGAGAAGCTCCGCGACAAGATCCGCGGCGACAAGAAGTACGGCCGCTCCATCGGCTTCCGCTACCACGACGGCAAGCCCGGCATCGTCGAGGGCCTGCTCTCCCGCGGTGACCGCCGCATCGGCGCCGTCATCCGTGCGGTCTACGAGGACGGCGGCCGCTTCGACGGCTGGCGCGAGCACTTCTCGTACGACCGCTGGATGGCCTGCGCCGAGAAGACCCTCCCCGCCTTCGGCGTGGACGTCGACTGGTACACCACCCGCGAGAAGACCTACGAGGAGGTCCTCCCCTGGGACCACCTCGACTCCGGCCTCGACAAGGACTGGCTCTGGGAGGACTGGCAGGACGCCCTCGACGAGACGGAGGTCGAGGACTGCCGCTGGACCCCGTGCTTCGACTGCGGTGTCTGCCCCCAGATGGACACCAGCATCCAGATCGGCCCGACCGGCAAGAAGCTGCTGCCTCTGACGGTCAAGAACGCGGCGTCGGCGCCCGCCGCGAGTGGTCATACGCACTGACGTGAGCTGGGCACTCGATCGGGTGATTGAGGCGCTGGCGTGGGCGAGCGAGGACGAGGTGGCGGCTGCGCTGTCCGCGGCCGGCGTTTCGGTCCCTCGCCCGTCGGCGTCGTCGGCGCTCTTTCGGACGCCGCTGCCGGGCCCTGAGGCTTCGCCGCACATCGTTTCCGAGGTGGAGTGGGCCTGAGCTTGGTGTTTAACCTCGGCCGTTCACCTGACCCGCTGATCTTGGTTCGTTCCCGGGACAGCAGGACGGCCGTTCTTCACGCTTCGAGGTGTCGAGCAACGTCGCGTGAAGGAACGGCCGCTGGTGAAGAGTCTCGCCCCTGAACAGTCCGCCGACGCCGCGTTGGGCGTCCTGTCCCACTTTCGTGTCCAGTTCTACGACTGTCTCTACACCCGGGCGGATGCGCTCTTCGAGCTCGCCGACGCGGTGCTGTGCTCGGACGGCCCGGTCACCTCGCTGGTCGAGTTGACGCTCACGGCCGAGCACCGGCGCGGGCACGGAGCGATGTACGACGCGGTCAATCACGGCTGGCTGGAGCCGCGCCGCCTGCGCAGGCTGCTGGCCTCCACGCCGCTGCCGCGTGCCGCCGACGGGCGGATCGTGCTCGCGGTGGACGTGAGCAACTGGCTGCGTCCCGACGCCCCCACCAGCCCGGAGTTGCTGTTCTGCCACGTCTACGGGCGGGGCCGCAGCGCGGATCAGTTCATCCCCGGCTGGCCCTACTCCTTCGTTGCCGCGCTGGAGACGGGACGCACGTCCTGGACGGCTGTGCTGGACGCGATCCGGCTGGGGCCGTGCGACGATGCCACCGCGGTGACCGCCAGCCAGCTGCGCGAGGTGGTCACCCGGCTGGTGCACGCCGGGCAGTGGCGGCCGGGCGACGCGGACATCCTCGTCGTCATGGACACCGGCTACGACGTCACCCGTCTTGCCTATGTCCTGGCCGACCTGCCCGTCGAGCTGGTCGGCCGGCTCCGCTCGGACCGCGTCATGCTCCGGGACGCCGGCCCACGCCGCTCCACCCCGCGCGGCGGACAGCCCCGCAAGCACGGCGGCGTCCTCACCTTCTCCAAGCCGGAGTCCTGGCACACCCCTGACCAGGCCACCACGTGCGACACCACCCGCTACGGCACAGCCGAAGCCCTCGCCTGGGACCGGATGCACCCCCGGTTACAGGCCCGTGGCCCCTGGCTCGATCACTGCGGTGAACTCCCTCTGCTCCACGGCACGTTGATCCGGCTGAAGGTTGAGCACCTGCCCGGTGACCGTGACCCGAAGCCGGTATGGCTGTGGTCCTCACGCACCGGCATGACCGGCGAAGACGTCAACCTGCGCTGGCAGGCGTTCCTTCGCAGATTCGATCTTGAACATACCTTCCGACTGTTCAAGCAGACCCTGGGCTGGACCGTCCCCAAGGTCCGCGATCCGCACACGGCCGACCTGTGGACGTGGCTGATCATCGCCGCCCACACCCAGCTCCGCCTTGCCCGGCCCCTCGCCGAGGACCTTCGTCGGCCCTGGGAGCGGCCGGCGCAACCTCGTCGCCTCACCCCTGCCCGGGTTCGGCGGGGGTTCCGCCACCTCCGCGTGAAGACCGCCCGTCCCGCCGACGTGCCCAGACCCTCCAAGCCCGGACCCGGACGCCCACCCGGTTCAAAGAACCGCAGGTCAGCCCCACGTCACGAGCCTGGAAAGACCGTGAAACGAATCGAAACCCTCACCGAACACGTCCGCCTGAAACAGCAGCGAGGTTAATGATCAAGCGTACGTCCAGCAGTCCGGGCGTCTTCCCAGTTCAGAAGGGGTGTGAACGATGTAACCGGACGTCAAGCTCAGGATAGCCAGCCGGTGGAAGTCCGGTCCGGGGAGACGCCAGGGTCCCCGGTAGCTGACTCCCGGCGTCGCCCGAAATGGTGGCGTCGAAGTGGAGTGACAAGCGCCTCTCGGGGGCGTGCAACCGACCAGTCCGCAACATGAAGTGAAGCCTGCAGCGTCGTCATTTAACCCCCGCCCGCGGGCGGGCCAAGGAGGAGCCGAGCCTGTGCTTGATTGGCGAAGGCCACGGAAGATGATCTCGGACCTGGAGCGGTCGTCGAAGAACCTCCCGGCGTAAGGGGCGTGGAATGGTCGGAAGGTTGTCCTGGGAACTGGAGAGAGCCTCCTCGGCCCCGGGTATTGCGGCCCGGGAAGCGTGGCCTGCCTATAACCGGCAGAACCGGGAAATGGCGGGTTGTCGAGAGGCAGTCGGAGGGGGTCGTAGTAGTGACGATCGGCGGGACAACACAACCCGCTGGGAGCGAAGGGCCCCTGCTTCATCGACGCGATTCGAAAACAGGGAGGGACCCGGATGAGTGCCGTTACGGCTAGTTCCATCCGCCGGGAGGAAAGCGTCGCAGGACCAGTCCGCCGTCCTCTGGACAAGGTCCGAGCCTTGCAACGGACGCTTTACCGCTGTGCCGAGCAAGAACCCGAACGCCGGTTTCACGCCCTGTATGGCCATGTCCACCGCATGGACGTTCTGAGGCGGGCGTGGGCCGGTGTGTGCGCAAACCGGGGTGCCCCCGGCGTGGACGGTACGACCGTCGACGCGGTGGAATCCTCGGGGGTGGATGCATTCCTCCAAGACCTTTCGCAGAGACTGCGGGCGCATACGTATCGTCCGTCAGTGCTGCGACGGGTCCAGATTCCCAAACCGGGGCGGCCGGGGGAGTTCCGGCCGCTATCGATCCCCACCGTGGCGGACCGCGTGGTGATGACGGCTGCGAAACTGGTCATGGAACCAGTATTCGAGGCCCAGTTCACCGAGGCGAGCTATGGATTCAGGCCGAAGCGGTCCGCGATCGACGCGTGCGAGGCAGTGCGTGTCGCCGCGAACCAGCGGCGGGAGTGGGTGTTCGAGGCCGATATCCGCGACTGCTTCGGCACGATCGACCATGAGGCGCTGATGGCCCAAGTGGCGCGGCGTGTGGTGGACCGGCCGATGCTGAAGCTGATCCGGGCCTGGCTGCGGATGGGAGTCCTGGTGGGCGGGGTGACCTCGCCTACCGGGGCGGGAACCCCTCAGGGCTCACCGATTTCCCCATTGCTGGCAAATATCGCGCTGCACGTTCTCGACGAGGCGTGGCAGAACGAAGGTCGCCGGCTGGGGACGTTGGTGAGGTACTGCGATGATTTCGTAGTCCTGTCGCCGACCAAGCAACGGGCCGAACAGGCCCGTGAATTGGCGGCACGAGTTCTGGAACGGCTCGGGATGCGATTGCATCCTGAGAAGACCGGCATCGTCTGCCTCACCCGAGGCGGGCAGGGCTTCGACTTTCTCGGCTTCCACCACCGGAAGATGGAATCGTGGAAATGGCGGGGCAGGTACTACTTGCAACGCTGGCCCTCGGCCAGGGCGATGCGGGTACTGCGGGACAAAGTCCGTGCGGCGACCGCTCGTTCGAAGACTGAGCGGCCGGTATCCGCCGTGGTCGCCGATCTCAACCCGGTCCTGCGGGGCTGGTCGGCGTACTTCCGTAACGGGAACTCCGGACGGAAGTTCAACGTGGTCGACGGCTATGTCCACGAACGGCTGGCGATCTTTGCCAGCGCGAAACACGGACTTGCGGGCAGGAACTGGACCACCCGATTTACTTATGGGTGGATCACCCGGCTCGGTGTCTACCGCCTTACCGGAAACGTGCACAGGGCAACGGCGCATGCCAGCCGGTGAACGATGTCGGAAAGCCGTGTGCGGGAGAACTGCATGCACGGTTTGAAGCGGCGGGGACTGGAAACGGGGCATCAGCCACCGCGCCAGTCCCCGACCCTACTGAGAAGTTGTTGTCTTTCCGATCTTGAGAGATGCGCGTCGAACGAGAGTCCCGATTGGGTGGTCGCGGGGTGGTCGGTGCATACAAGTAGGGCCTCCTGAACAGCTCGTTGGTGTCTAGTCACCGAGCAGCAGGAGGCCCTGGTGCCGCAGTCTTCCGTGTCGATGTCCGGGCAGTCCAGCTCGGTCACCCCTGGGTGTGACTGTCTGGCTCACCGGTTCGGGAACGCCGCCGACAATCCGGTGCGTGAGCGCCGGTATCCGACTGATATGACGGACGGGGAGTGGGCCGTGGTCCGCCCGTTGCTGCCGGTGCCGGGCTGGATGCGGGGCCGGGGCGGGCAGCCGGAGGCGTACTGCCACCGGTCGATACTCGATGCGATCCGCTACCTGGTCGACAATGGCATCAAGTGGCGGGCGATGCCGGCGGACTTCCCGCCGTGGGACCGCATCTACGCGTTCTTCCGCCGCTGGCGCGACCACAGCCTGGTCAAGGAGTTCCACGACCGGCTGCGGGCCAGGGTCCGCGAGGAGCTGGGGCGGGATGCGGAGCCGACGGCTGCGGTGATCGACTCGCAGTCCGTCAAGGCGGACGCCGTCGTCGGCGCGGACAGCCGCGGCTTCGACGGCGGCAAACTGGTCAACGGGCGCAAGCGGCACGTCGTGGTCGACACGCTCGGCCTGCTGCTGGGGGTGATGGTCACCGCCGCGGACATCGGTGACCGCGCCGCCGCCCGGGTGCTGCTGGAGCAGGTGGCCGACGTGCACCACCGGCTCGCCCTGGTCTGGGCCGACGGCGGCTACACCGGCAGCCTCGTCGAGTACTGCCTCACCGCGTTCTCGCTGGTCCTGGCGATCGTCAAACGCAGCGACGACATGCGCGGCTTCGTGGTGCTGCCCAAGCGGTGGATCGTCGAGCGCCTCTTCGCCCACCTGATGCGCACCCGCCGCCTGGCACGCGACTACGAACGCCGCACCACCAGCGCCGAAGCGATGATCTACTGGTCGATGACCCTGCTCATGACCCGCCGCCTGGCCCGGCCACGGCCTGCGCGAGGGTGAACCTGCCCGGCGCGGGCTCGGCCAGCCAGCCGCGCGCGACCAGGCGTTTCGCCTTCGATCGCAGCGCCTCCACCCGTGCCGGCACCGCGTCCATGCCGAACGCCGCGGCCATCTCCTGGCAGGTCAGCGGCCCTTGATGGAGCCGGTGCCGGTCCGCGAGCGCCGTGAGGATGCGCTGGTAGTCCACCGACAGCACCGCCCAGGCCAGCCCCTCACGCCACACCGGCACCTGCGACTTCGTCTTCGCAGCATCCGGCACCTGCGACGTCTTTGCGGTCTGCTCCCCGGCGGCCGGCGCGGTCCCCTCGACCCGGGCGTGGTCCTGCGCGCTCTCGTCTGCCGGGGCCAGCACCTCGCCGACCCGCGAGCAGGCGATGGCCCACTCCTTCCATTCCCGCTCGGCCACGGCCAGCTCGGCCTGGATGCGGTCGGCCTCCTCCCGCAGCCCGTCCAACCGACGGCGAGCACCCAGCTCACGCTGCTCCAACAGCCCGACCACCGACGGCATCCACGACCTCCCAGGGAGCGACAGCACGACAGGCCACTACTCCCACCGAATCACCGACCCCACGCCCGACCAGCGGAAACGCGGCGATCACGTCCGGAAAGACAACAGCTTCTGAGCTTGGTGTTTAACCTCGGCCGTTCACCTGACCCGCTGATCTTGGTTCGTTCCCGGGACAGCAGGACGGCCGTTCTTCACGCTTCGAGGTGTCGAGCAACGTCGCGTGAAGGAACGGCCGCTGGTGAAGAGTCTCGCCCCTGAACAGTCCGCCGACGCCGCGTTGGGCGTCCTGTCCCACTTTCGTGTCCAGTTCTACGACTGTCTCTACACCCGGGCGGATGCGCTCTTCGAGCTCGCCGACGCGGTGCTGTGCTCGGACGGCCCGGTCACCTCGCTGGTCGAGTTGACGCTCACGGCCGAGCACCGGCGCGGGCACGGAGCGATGTACGACGCGGTCAATCACGGCTGGCTGGAGCCGCGCCGCCTGCGCAGGCTGCTGGCCTCCACGCCGCTGCCGCGTGCCGCCGACGGGCGGATCGTGCTCGCGGTGGACGTGAGCAACTGGCTGCGTCCCGACGCCCCCACCAGCCCGGAGTTGCTGTTCTGCCACGTCTACGGGCGGGGCCGCAGCGCGGATCAGTTCATCCCCGGCTGGCCCTACTCCTTCGTTGCCGCGCTGGAGACGGGACGCACGTCCTGGACGGCTGTGCTGGACGCGATCCGGCTGGGGCCGTGCGACGATGCCACCGCGGTGACCGCCAGCCAGCTGCGCGAGGTGGTCACCCGGCTGGTGCACGCCGGGCAGTGGCGGCCGGGCGACGCGGACATCCTCGTCGTCATGGACACCGGCTACGACGTCACCCGTCTTGCCTATGTCCTGGCCGACCTGCCCGTCGAGCTGGTCGGCCGGCTCCGCTCGGACCGCGTCATGCTCCGGGACGCCGGCCCACGCCGCTCCACCCCGCGCGGCGGACAGCCCCGCAAGCACGGCGGCGTCCTCACCTTCTCCAAGCCGGAGTCCTGGCACACCCCTGACCAGGCCACCACGTGCGACACCACCCGCTACGGCACAGCCGAAGCCCTCGCCTGGGACCGGATGCACCCCCGGTTACAGGCCCGTGGCCCCTGGCTCGATCACTGCGGTGAACTCCCTCTGCTCCACGGCACGTTGATCCGGCTGAAGGTTGAGCACCTGCCCGGTGACCGTGACCCGAAGCCGGTATGGCTGTGGTCCTCACGCACCGGCATGACCGGCGAAGACGTCAACCTGCGCTGGCAGGCGTTCCTTCGCAGATTCGATCTTGAACATACCTTCCGACTGTTCAAGCAGACCCTGGGCTGGACCGTCCCCAAGGTCCGCGATCCGCACACGGCCGACCTGTGGACGTGGCTGATCATCGCCGCCCACACCCAGCTCCGCCTTGCCCGGCCCCTCGCCGAGGACCTTCGTCGGCCCTGGGAGCGGCCGGCGCAACCTCGTCGCCTCACCCCTGCCCGGGTTCGGCGGGGGTTCCGCCACCTCCGCGTGAAGACCGCCCGTCCCGCCGACGTGCCCAGACCCTCCAAGCCCGGACCCGGACGCCCACCCGGTTCAAAGAACCGCAGGTCAGCCCCACGTCACGAGCCTGGAAAGACCGTGAAACGAATCGAAACCCTCACCGAACACGTCCGCCTGAAACAGCAGCGAGGTTAATGATCAAGCGTACGTCCAGCAGTCCGGGCGTCTTCCCAGTTCAGAAGGGGTGTGAACGATGTAACCGGACGTCAAGCTCAGGATAGCCAGCCGGTGGAAGTCCGGTCCGGGGAGACGCCAGGGTCCCCGGTAGCTGACTCCCGGCGTCGCCCGAAATGGTGGCGTCGAAGTGGAGTGACAAGCGCCTCTCGGGGGCGTGCAACCGACCAGTCCGCAACATGAAGTGAAGCCTGCAGCGTCGTCATTTAACCCCCGCCCGCGGGCGGGCCAAGGAGGAGCCGAGCCTGTGCTTGATTGGCGAAGGCCACGGAAGATGATCTCGGACCTGGAGCGGTCGTCGAAGAACCTCCCGGCGTAAGGGGCGTGGAATGGTCGGAAGGTTGTCCTGGGAACTGGAGAGAGCCTCCTCGGCCCCGGGTATTGCGGCCCGGGAAGCGTGGCCTGCCTATAACCGGCAGAACCGGGAAATGGCGGGTTGTCGAGAGGCAGTCGGAGGGGGTCGTAGTAGTGACGATCGGCGGGACAACACAACCCGCTGGGAGCGAAGGGCCCCTGCTTCATCGACGCGATTCGAAAACAGGGAGGGACCCGGATGAGTGCCGTTACGGCTAGTTCCATCCGCCGGGAGGAAAGCGTCGCAGGACCAGTCCGCCGTCCTCTGGACAAGGTCCGAGCCTTGCAACGGACGCTTTACCGCTGTGCCGAGCAAGAACCCGAACGCCGGTTTCACGCCCTGTATGGCCATGTCCACCGCATGGACGTTCTGAGGCGGGCGTGGGCCGGTGTGTGCGCAAACCGGGGTGCCCCCGGCGTGGACGGTACGACCGTCGACGCGGTGGAATCCTCGGGGGTGGATGCATTCCTCCAAGACCTTTCGCAGAGACTGCGGGCGCATACGTATCGTCCGTCAGTGCTGCGACGGGTCCAGATTCCCAAACCGGGGCGGCCGGGGGAGTTCCGGCCGCTATCGATCCCCACCGTGGCGGACCGCGTGGTGATGACGGCTGCGAAACTGGTCATGGAACCAGTATTCGAGGCCCAGTTCACCGAGGCGAGCTATGGATTCAGGCCGAAGCGGTCCGCGATCGACGCGTGCGAGGCAGTGCGTGTCGCCGCGAACCAGCGGCGGGAGTGGGTGTTCGAGGCCGATATCCGCGACTGCTTCGGCACGATCGACCATGAGGCGCTGATGGCCCAAGTGGCGCGGCGTGTGGTGGACCGGCCGATGCTGAAGCTGATCCGGGCCTGGCTGCGGATGGGAGTCCTGGTGGGCGGGGTGACCTCGCCTACCGGGGCGGGAACCCCTCAGGGCTCACCGATTTCCCCATTGCTGGCAAATATCGCGCTGCACGTTCTCGACGAGGCGTGGCAGAACGAAGGTCGCCGGCTGGGGACGTTGGTGAGGTACTGCGATGATTTCGTAGTCCTGTCGCCGACCAAGCAACGGGCCGAACAGGCCCGTGAATTGGCGGCACGAGTTCTGGAACGGCTCGGGATGCGATTGCATCCTGAGAAGACCGGCATCGTCTGCCTCACCCGAGGCGGGCAGGGCTTCGACTTTCTCGGCTTCCACCACCGGAAGATGGAATCGTGGAAATGGCGGGGCAGGTACTACTTGCAACGCTGGCCCTCGGCCAGGGCGATGCGGGTACTGCGGGACAAAGTCCGTGCGGCGACCGCTCGTTCGAAGACTGAGCGGCCGGTATCCGCCGTGGTCGCCGATCTCAACCCGGTCCTGCGGGGCTGGTCGGCGTACTTCCGTAACGGGAACTCCGGACGGAAGTTCAACGTGGTCGACGGCTATGTCCACGAACGGCTGGCGATCTTTGCCAGCGCGAAACACGGACTTGCGGGCAGGAACTGGACCACCCGATTTACTTATGGGTGGATCACCCGGCTCGGTGTCTACCGCCTTACCGGAAACGTGCACAGGGCAACGGCGCATGCCAGCCGGTGAACGATGTCGGAAAGCCGTGTGCGGGAGAACTGCATGCACGGTTTGAAGCGGCGGGGACTGGAAACGGGGCATCAGCCACCGCGCCAGTCCCCGACCCTACTGAGGTCCGTATCGCCTTGTGTGCGACTGTGTGGCCGCGAGCCCCCTTTCCTGGCTGGGAAGGGGGCTCGCTGGCTTTCGTCGGCGCGGGAGTCCATGGGCTTGGCGCTGTGGGGTGCCTCACGTGGCTGAGTTACGAGTTGCTCTACGTCGTCAAGGCCCGGCTGCGCTCCGCTCCGCCGGGCGCGCTCCCGGCTCCGCGCCGGGCGCCGCTCCTGCCTTCGGCCCGCTCCGCGCGGGCTGCGCCGACGCGCGCCCTGGGTTGGGTTGGCCGGCGGCATGAGGTCAGAACAGTCGTGGCTGGGGCGGTCGGCTCCACGACTTTAGCCAGCCACTTTGGGGCGAGCCTCGAAGATCACGGCCCCAACGTCGTGCTTCAACGGGCAGGTTCACGGACTTCCCGACTCGTCATGAGCTTACGGGGCCATGATCACTCGCCCCAAAGCAGCTCCAGCCCGCTAGGCGGAAGGTCATCGTCGTCTGTGCCTGTCGGGCATGCTTTGGGGAGTGTGACTGATAGGCCGATGCTCTCCATCGCGGCTTGGAAGGGGACTCCGGGTGGTGTTGCCGCTGACCAGATCACGGAGGTGCAGGTGCTGGTGTCGCAGTTTCCGCCGAATGTGAAAAAGTCGCCGCTCTCCACGGACTTGCAGCGGCACACAGCGTGTCTCGGGTTGCGCGGGTCGATTTCGCAGTCCACGTCCAGACAGTTTGCCCATTGTGCTCGGGGTGTGCAGGTCATGGTGCGGGTACGGTGATTGGTGTTTTGTGTCGAGAACGTCGATACCAATCTGTTGTCGGCTGGTGCCCGCTCTGCACACGACTTATAGCCGTAGGAGTAGCCGTATTCCACCACGCAGCGGCAGATGAGGACGTTCGGGTCGCTCGGCGAGGGTTTGCAGGCGGCTTTAGTACACAGCGCGTAGCGCTGTTTGCAGAGCCATCCCCCAGCGAACTTCACTCGCTTTGGGCGCCAGTTCGCCCCGGTAACACCGTGGGCCATCGCGCGGGTGGAGAAGACGGCGGGTAGCATCGCGGCCGAGGCGAACAACAGCGCGCGTCGTGCGATCGTTGATCTACCACGCGGTTGGAGTGCCCTGGTCACCAGGTCGGCGATCTCTGCTGATCCAGCTGCTGGCGCGGCGGCGAGGATCCGGTCGGTGTCGATCAGCATTGCGCTGGGTGTGGCGGTCAGACCGTAAGTGGTGAGCAGCATTCGGTCTTCGTCTACCAGTAGGTTCTGCAGCCCGTGCTCACGTGAGAAGGCAACGCTGTCTGCGGGGGAACCGCCGTTCACGATTGCGATGGTCAGCCGTTCTGCATAGGCCTTTTGCCACCGGGCCACCTGTGGCAGCAGTGCGTCGCACGCGCTGCACGCGTGATCAGTGAAGAGAAGCAGGAGTGGCTGATGCGCAGCGGCAAACAGTTTGTCGAGGGTCCATACTTGTCCCGTTGCGTCAGGCAGTGAAAAGCCCGGTGTGACCATGCCCGGTCGCACTTTCCCGGATCGCTTGAGTCCCAGCACCACCCAACACGTCGCTGCGATGGTCCCTAGGCCCGTGAAGAACCATGGGGCACGCCCGTCGGTTGCGACGAATCCCGCCGTAGCTGCGAGGAGCCCGTTGCGTGCGAGCGTGGCCCATCCGACCGGCGTGGCGCGTAGCCCTCCGAAGCAGTGGCAATCCGGGGTCCGGCCGCGTGCGATGCTCACCACGATGGCCAGGCAGAACGTCAGCAACAGTCCGAGCGCTCCGAGCGCACCGATTCTTGCCCATGGGTTGACGATAAGGGCCAGGGCTGTGACGAACTCGTAGGAGATGAGAAGGTATCCAAGCGGCTTCCCCGTTCGAGCTGGCAGGCCGAAGCTTGCGATTGCGCGAGGCAGTCCCCCGCGGTCCATGAGTTTGGCGATCCCCGCGACCCCGAAGACCGCAGCCAACACCAGCCGTGCTGCCAGGACCATGCCCGCTCACTCCCATCGTTCTGGACGCCCTCCGGACGGAGCGCAGGCATCACGCACACATACCACGGCGCCCCGAACGACTCGTACCGCCTTGCGAGGCCGCGAACAACACTCCACAGGTCAGACTCACCCAGACGGCCGTGAGCCCGGTGGCCGATCGACATCAATGGCGTCCATTGAAGGTCCTCGGCAGGTTCCGAAATTTCCCCAAGGCCGGGTAGTTGGGGTTTCCGCAGGAACAACGGAGCTCCTTGCGGGACAAACTGCCGTCGCATCGACGTGGTCGGGATCTTCCCCGACCGCACCGCGTTGATCCGTCTGCTCGGCGCGGTGCTGCCGAGCAGAACGACGAGTGGACCGGGGCCCGCCGCTACATGGGACTCGACCTGCTGACCAAGGCCCGCCTCCACCCGATCGAGCCAGAAACCGACGAGACCGCCCTGCCCACCGAACTCACCGCATAGCCTCAAAACGAGATCGCCGAGTGGCCGTCGATACACCATTCCCGCGGACGTGACCTCCGGTAACGTTCCTGAGGGGCCTCGTAGCGGCCGGTATGGCCGTCGCTGACCGTTCCGGCTAGAGCTACGGATCAGAAGGTCGTAGCCCAGGCGATCGTGAGGTCGTCCGCACGGCAAAGGCCGCGACCCGGGGTGGGACAAGGGTCGGCTGCCTCACCACCGCCGCAAGAGCGTGCCACTCTCGTGCCAGAACGGGCGGGGACTCGCGGGGACTCGCGGGCAACAACGGTGCAATCAAGGGGGCTTGCTCCAAGCCAAGAACGTGGCGTCGGCGCCGAGCGGTCACGCGTACTGAGGTGAGCGAGGCACTCGATCGGGTGTTTGAGGCCCTGGTGGGAGTGAGCGAGGACGAGGTCGCCGCCGCACCGGCTGCGGCCGGCGCTTCGCGTCCTTGTCCGTCGGCACCGGCAGTGTCCTCCCGGACACCGTTGCCTGGCCCTGGAGGCGCTCCGCAGATCATCTCCGAGGTGGAGTGGGTCTGAGGCCAGGTCCACGCTTCGATGCGACTGAGTGACCGGTTGAGCCCCCTCCATGAACGGGAGAGGGCTACGGATCAGAAGGTTGCAGGTTCGAATCCTGTCGAGTGCGCAGCACGTCAGAGGCCCTGTGGATCACTTCACAGGGCCTCTGACTTTTGCGTTGACGACAGGGTTTGACGGCAACCGTCCACGCGCTCGGGGAGCGTGCGGTCGTAGCCCGCACGGTGGCTGCCTCGACCGGTCAAAGGTGGTGCAGCGTCTCGATGATCTTGGCGGTGACTGCCTTGGTGGAGTAGGGGTTCTGTCCCGTCACGAGCCTGCCGTCAGCGGTGGCGAAGGGGGTCATGGGGATGGTGTTCCTGACATAGTGCGCGCCTCGCTTGCGGAGTTCGTCCTCCAGCAAGAACGGCACCCTCTTCTTCGCTGTGGCGACTCGCTCCTCCGCGGTGGAGAACCCGGTGACCGTGCGGCCGTCGACAAGCAGGCTGCCGTCGGAAAGCGTGATGTTCAGCAGTCCGCAGGCACCATGGCAGACGGAGGAGACCACGCCGCCGTTCTCGTAGATCTCCCGCGCGACCTGCTGCAGTGCAGCGTTCGAGGGGAAGTCCCACATGACGCCGTGCCCGCCGGTGTAGAAGATCGCGGCATACCGGGCCGGGTCGATGTCGGCCGCCTTGGTGGTGCGGTCCAGGCTCGACATGAACGCGCGATCAGTCATGTACTCGCGCACCAGCTTGTCGGCCCATCCGGTGCTGCGGGGATCCAGCGGCACCTGGCCCCCTGCCGGACTGACGAGGTCGACCTCGAAGCCGGCCTGGCGGACCCTGGCATGGAAGTGAACCAGCTCTCCGATCCACAGTCCGGTCCGATGGGGGTTGGTCCCGTAGGTCGCCTGGTTGGTTGCCACGGCGAGGATCCGCCTCATCGTCATCACGACTCCTTGTGTGCTGCGGAGTTGGCCACGGGCTTGGTGTTCAGGCCTGCTCGGTGGGGCGTACGAGCAGCTCGGCGACGGCCACGTGCCGGGGGCGGGTGACGATGTAGCCGACGGTGTCGGCGATGTCCTGGCTCTGCAGCCGCTCGATGTCGCCCAGGGCGGCGACGATGTGCTGCTGGATGACGTCGGGGTTGTGCGTACGCAGTTCGGTGTCGACGCTGCCCGGCTCGATGACGGACACGCGGACGTGCTGGCGTGCCAGTTCCTGACGCAGTGCCTCGCTGAAGGCACCGACGCCGAACTTGGTGGCGCTGTACACGGCGGACATGGCGTAGGCGTTCCGGCCGGCGAGCGAGCCGATGTTGACGATGTCGGCGACCTGACGCGGCTCCTCGGCGGCGGCCTTGACCAGGTGGGGAACGGCTGCGTGGGCGGTGTACATCAGACCCATGAGGTTGATGTCGATCATGCGCCGCCAGTCGTTCAGGTCCGCGCTGGGGGCGGGGCCGAGCAGCATGAGGCCGGCGTTGTTGACCAGCGTGTCCAGACGGCCCAGGCCCTCGACGGTCCGCTCGACCGCTTCCGCGGCGGCCTGGGCGGTGGTGATGTCGGCGGGCACGACCAGGGCCTTTCCGTCGGCGCCGGTGATTTCCGCGGCGAGGTCGGTGAGCCGGTCCTCGCGCCGACCGACCAGGGCCACGGAGGCGCCCTCGCGGGCAAGCTCCAACGCGGTGGCATGGCCGATACCGCTGGATGCTCCGGTGACCAGGGCGACGGTTCCTTCAAGACGACGATTCACGGGTTCAAGCCTTTCGATGAACGGCCACGCTGCTGCGGGCCGTACGGGACAGGGGGAGGACGGCCCTGTGGATGGGGGCCGTACGGGGGTAGAGGCCGCTCAGGGCAGGGCCGAGGGCACAATGGGGAAGTGAGCAGCACTGGGCAGAAGAGCACCGACAGCACGCGCCGTGAGACCAAGACCGAGGGAGAACTACCGCCTCGCGAACGCCTGGTCCGGGCCGCGTCGCGGCTGTTCTACTACGAGGGCGTCCGCGCGATCGGCGTGGAGCGGCTGATCGCCGAGGCCGGGGTGACGAAGGCGACCTTCTACCGGCACTTCGCCTCCAAGGACGACCTGGTCGTGGCCTACCTGCTGACCAAGGACGCCTACTACCGTGAGGTGGCCGAACCACTGGCCGCCGGGCACCCGCCCGCCGAGGCGATCGACCTGATCTTCGAGGCCATCGCCGAGCACGCCCGCGAGCGCGACTTTCGCGGATCGCCGTTCATGAACGCGGCCGCCGAGTACCCGGACGCCGACCATCCTGTCCGTGGCCTGGTGACGTCCCACCGGAACTGGATCCGCACCCTCTTCCAGGATCTGCTCACCCGGCTCGGCCACGCCGACCCGGAGTCGGCCGCCGGTGCGCTGCTGATGCTGTACGACGGCGCGATGGCCGCCGGCTACCTGGACGACTCGACGGCCGCCCACAAGACCCTGCTGAACGCCGTCCGGCTCATCCGATCGGACGGCTGAGCCCAGTGGGGCCGCGCGAAGCAGTGGCCCTCTGCGGGGCCCCAGCCAGGCCGGGGCACGGGTTGCTTTCATGGAACTCTTTGATCTCTCTTCGACGTGCGCCAGGGCCCACCAGCAGTTCTCTGCATGGAGGCAGTCCCGCCCGGAAGGCCGAGGGGCCACCCCCTTCAGAGGTAGGAAGACCGGTCGTTCTCCCTGTCGACGGTAGCCCCCTCGGCGTTCGCACGCCACTGGCCGGCCTCATTTGTGGCATCCCTCACCGGTCCGCAGCCGGCTCACGCTGCCGGTTCAGAGGGCCATCCATGACGCGCAGCTCACGGACGCGCCACGGCGGTCGCCGTACGGCAGCGGAGTACAGCAGTGGTGGTGCGCGCGCCAACGTAGGCTTGAGGTGGCGGACTTCGAGGACAGGGACAGCGCCGCGCACGGATGCCTTCAGCAACCGGGACGGCTACTTCGCGTTGCCACCTGCCCGCAGATGGATACGGCCATACAAATCGGCCCGACCGGCAAGAAGCTGCTGCCCTTGACGGTCAAGAACGCCGGCCCCGCGCCGGCGCCGAGCGGTCACGCGCACTGAGGTGAGCGAGGCGTTCGATCGGGTGATTGAGGCCCTGGTGGGAGTGTGCGAGGACGAGGTCGCCGCCGCGCCGGCTGCGACCGGCGCTCCCGGCCCTCGCCCGTCTGTACCGGTGACGCCCTTCCGGACACCGTTGCCGGGCCCTGGAGGCGCTGCGGGGATCGTTTCCGTGGAGTGGGTCTGAGGGCAGTTCGGGGCTGCCATGCGACCGAGACCAGTTGAGCCCCCTTCCTTGATTGGGAGGGGGCTCGTTGGCGTTCGCCGGCGTGTGGGTCGGTGGCCTGGTCGATGGTGGACGGGATGGGAGTTGGGGTGGGCGGTGGGTCGGTGTGGGGGTCGGACGAGCCGACGAACTTTGGGAGGCTGGTCGGTGCCTTTCCCCAAAGGAGGGGCTGTTCCGTAGCGCGCAGGGCCGCAGCCGGTTCGGAGCCTCGCTGCTCTGCCTCGGCGTGTCCCTCGCCGAGGCAGGCACCGGCTGCTGTTTGAATCGTCATATGACTAAGCGTGACGACGCAGCCCTGTTCGGCAACCGATTCTTGACCGTGCCCGCTCCCTCGGAGAAATTCCCCGAGGAGGGCATGGCCGCGACGGACGCCATGAGGCTGCTGGATGTGGACCTCGCCATGGAGGGCGACCCGCAGCGCAACCTCGCCACGTTCGTCACCACCTGGATGGAGCCGGAGGCGCAACGGATCATCGCCGAGAATCTCCACCGCAATTTCATCGACCATGCGGAGTACCCGATTTCCGCCGAGATCGAGCAGCGCTGCGTGCGCATGCTCGCCGACCTCTTCAACGCGCCGGGCAGGACAACCGGATGTCGGACCCAGGGCTCGTCCGAGGCGATCATGCTCGGCGCGCTGTCGCTGAAGTGGAAGTGGCGGGAGCGCCGCCAGGCGGCCAACCTGTCGGCCGACCGGCCCAACCTGGTCTTCGGCGGGGACGTCCACGTCGTGTGGGAGAAGTTCTGCCGCTACTTCGACGTCGAGCCGCGGATCGTGCCGCTGGCCGAGGGCAAGTACACGATCGGCCCGGAGGACGTGGAGCCCCACCTCGACGAGAACACGATCGGCGTCGTCGCCGTCCTCGGCACCACGTTCACCGGCCACAAGGACGACGTCGTCGGGATCGACAAGCTCCTGCGGGACGTCCGCAAGGAGCGGGACCTCGACATCCCGATCCACGTCGACGGAGCCAGCGGCGCATTCGTGTGGCCCTTCCTCTACCCGGACTCGAAATGGGACTTCCGGCTCGAGCAGGTCCGTTCGATCAACGTCTCGGGACACAAGTACGGCCTGGTCTACCCCGGCATCGGCTGGCTGGTCTTCCGCGAGGAGTCCGACCTGCCCAAGGACCTCGTGTTCCACGAGAACTACTTGGGCAAGACCGACGCGACGTTCACGCTGAACTTCTCTACCGGCGCGTCGATGGTGCTCGCGCAGTACTACAACTTCGTCCGGCTCGGTCGCCAGGGCTACACCTACGTCATGAAGATGTTGCAGGAGAACGCCCACGTGTTGGCGGACAACCTGCGTAGCAGCGGCCGCTTCGAAGTGATCGGGAGCGACCTCGAGCAGCTGCCGCTGGTCGCTTTCCGTCTCGTCGGCAAGCACGCCTACGATGAGTCCGACGTCGCCTGGCAACTTTCGGCCGAGCGCGGCTGGATGGTGCCGGCGTACACGCTCCCGCCCAACGCGGAGCGGGTGAAGATCATGCGTGCCCTGGTCAAGGAGACCCTGAGCCGCGAGCAGATCGATCGCCTGAGTCAGGACATTTCCGACGCGTGTCGCACTTTGGACGACAAGGGTGCGACCCATGGGAGCGAGCGGGCCCAGGTCAAGCGCGGCACCGGCTACTGACGCCTCCGCCCCCCGGTTGCACACGCCTGCTCGCTCTGAGGGCGTCTCCACCGCGAACCCTGCCTCCGGTAGATCAGCTGCGCGCGCCAGATACGTGCCAGATCGAACGGTCAGCCACGGTCAGCTGAGGAGCACAGCGGCGTCCACACGTTCGTGACCACCGTCGCAGCGCACAGGCAGGATGAGCTGGGGTGACGGCCGAGGTGGCGCTGGTTCCGGGGACATCCAGCGCTGACATCAGCAACCACGGACAGCCGCGGCACTGGGCGGCTGTAGAACGACACCCGTGCGCGCAGCTGGGCCCAGCCAAGGTCGAGTTAGAACGAACTCCTGAAGCGGTGGTCGGCAGCGGCTGCACCAGCCTGCTTCCTGAGGGCGTGGCGGGGGTGTGGGTGGCTTCCTGCCCCCAGATGGACACCAGCATCCAGATCGGCCCGACGGGCAAGAAGCTCCTGCCGCTGACGGTCAAGAACGCCGCACCGGCCCCCGCGGGGAGCGGTCACGCGCACTGAGGTGAGCGAGGGCCTCGATCGGGTGATCGAGGCCCTCGCGGAGCCCAGAGGCGCCTCGGACATCCATTCGGTGGTGGTGGACTTCCACTCGGTGGTGGAGCGGGTTTGAGTGCGGTACGGGTCATTCTGCTGTCCCTGCGCTGTTGCGGAGGGGAGTGGCCCGGCGTTGGAATCAAGTGTGAGGCACTTTGGCGGCGCCGAGCCTGTCGACCGCCCCGCTCCCGGGACGGGGTCCGGCCGGAAAGGGCTCAAGAACGACGCCCTGGGCATGTTCTCCTCGGTGGCCATGGGTCTTGCCTCCACCGGCCCGGCGTACAGCCTGGCCGCCACGCTGGGCATCATCGTGGCCGGGGTCGGACTGCAGGCCCCGATCGTCACCATGCTGGCGTTCATCCCGATGCTGCTGGTCGCGTACGCCTACCGGGAACTCAACGCGAGCAACGCCGACTGCGGGACCACCTTCACCTGGGCCACCCGCGCCTTCGGACCGCGCACCGGCTGGATGGGCGGTTGGGGCCTCATCGTCGCCAACATCATCGTCATGGCGAGCCTCGCCGAGGTCGCCGCCACCTACGGCTTCCGGCTGGTGGGCCTGGACGGACTGGCGGAGAACCGGCTGTGGACCACCGTGGCGGGCATCGCCTGGATCGGCGCGCTGACCGTGATCTGCTACGTCGGCATCGAGTTCTCGGCGGCTGTCCAGCGCTGGCTGCTGTGCCTGGAAGTGGTGATGCTGATCCTGTTCGCCGTCGCCGCACTGGTCAGGGTCTACACGAGCCCTCCCGCGACGGCGATCCACGTTTCCGCCTCCTGGTTCAACCCGTTCGAGGTGCCCTCGGCAACGGCCCTGACCTCGGGCATCCTCGCGGGGGTCTTCATCTACTGGGGCTGGGACACCTCATTCGCGGTCAACGAGGAAACCGTCGACAGCACGTGCGTCCCCGGGCGCGCCGCGGTCATGTCCACCGTGCTGCTCCTGATCTTGTACGGGCTGGTGTCCACTTCGGCGCAGGCGTTCGCGGGAGTCGGCGCCTCGGGCATCGGGCTCGGCAACACGCACAACTCGGACAATGTGTTCTCCGGACTGGGCGACGCCGTGTTCGGGAGCGACGGCACGGGGCTGCTCCTGTCGAGACTGCTGATCCTGATGGTGCTGACCTCGGCGTTGGCCTCCGCCGAGACCACCATCCTGCCCCTGGCCAGGACCGTCTTCTCCATGGCGGTACACAAGGCCGTCCCTGCCCGGTTCGCCCGGGTCCACCGCAGGTTTCTCACCCCGACCTGGGGAACCGTAGGCATGGGCGCGGTGTCGATCGCCTTGCTGGTCCTGTTGAAGTCGTTCAGCCAGAACGTCCTGGCCGACTCGATCGACTCGGTCGGTCTCGCGATCGCATTCCAGTACGGACTGACCGGCTTCGCCTGCGTCTGGTACCACCGCAAGGTCCTCACCCGCAGTGCCAGAGACCTGGTCTTCAAGGGCGTGTTGCCGGGGCTCGGCGGGATGATCATGCTCCTGTTGTTCCTCTACGCCACCTTCGTCGTCTACGCGGACCCCAGATACGGCACGACCAGCGTCGACCTGCCGCTGATCGGCAGGACGGGCGGGGTCACCGTCCTGGGCCTGGGCGCCCTGCTGGTCGGTCTCCTGCTGATGCCGCTGGTCACCCGTGGCCATGCCGTGGCCCTCAAACTCCAGCGGAGCCTGCTTCCGGGCCGCCTGCCGTCGTACGCCGCCGTTGACGCGGCGAGCCGCTACGTGCCCGCCGACAGCGGGTCCGGGGTGGGCGGCGACTGGTACGACGTCATCCCCCTGTCGGGCACCCGGGTCGGCCTGGTCGTCGGGGACGTGCTGGGTCACGGCCTGCGCGCCGCGGCCACCATGGGCCGCTTGCGCACGGGTGTGCGCGTCCTGGCCCGGCTGGACCTGAGCCCGGACGAGCTCCTGTCCCGCCTGGACGACCTGGTCGAGCAGACCGCGCACGAGCGCGGAGCCGGCCAAGGCCCGGGCAACCTGAGGCCGCAGGCCGACGAGGCCCTGGGCGTGACCTGCCTGTACGCGGTGTACGACCCCGTCTCGGGGAAGTGCAGTCTGGCGCGGGCCGGGGAGTCGGTGCTGGTGGTCGTCGAACCGCACACGGGTGTCGTCGACCATCCGGAGCTGCCCCCCGGACCGCCGCTGGGAATCGGTGGCCTGCCCTACCAGAGCACGGATCTGGAGCTCCCGCAGGGCAGTCTCGTCGCCCTCTTCACGGGCGGCCTCCTCCAAGCGGCCGACGGCCGTGACGTCGGGCTCGCGCAGCTGTCCCAGATCCTCGCCGACCACCGAGCGTCCCTCGAAAAGCTGTGCGACCGGGCGGTGGCCGCCCTGCTGCCCGGGGCCGTGGACGAGGACGCGACGCTGCTCATCGCCCGCACACGCCTGCTCGACCGGAACCAGTTCACCCAGTGGGAACTTCCCCCGGACCCGGCGGCCGTGGCCACCATCCGCACCGCCGTCAGCAAGCAGCTCCGCGACTGGGGGCTGGAAGAGCTGACGTTCGCCAGCGAGCTCATCGTCAGCGAACTGGTCACCAACGCCATCCGCTATGTCGGCGGCCCGATCCAGGTACGCCTTATCCGGGACCGGAACCTGATCTGCGAAGTCTCCGACACCGGCCACACCACGCCCAATCTGCGGCACGCCGCGAACGACGACGAGGGAGGCCGGGGTCTGTTCATCATCGCCCAGATGACCCACCACTGGGGCACGCGCTACACACCCACCGGCAAGACGATCTGGACCGAGCAGGACCTGCCGACGGCGGACGGCCAGTAGCACCGCCCGAGGTCCGAACGGGCTGCGTCGGCGCCGGTCGGTCACAGACGCCGCCATGCCGATCACCGAGTCGGCCGTAACGGAAAGGACAAGATCGCGCGTGGAGTGATCAACTTGCCTACCGTGCCTGGCATGGGCGGGATCGATGTGGCCAACGGAGTTGTGGGTGCCGTACTCGGGATGCTCTGTGCGGTGCTGTTCCAGCAACCGTTGCAGGACGGCTGGTTCAGGCTGCGTACTCGCTCCACCCGCGCGGTGCGCGGCCTGCGGCAGCGGGAGGAGTCCAGTCCCGCGTGGAGGACCTTCTCCCTAGGCCCTCTGCACACATCCGCCCTGATCGTCGAAGGGGACGGTGAGTCGTCCATACCCGCCGAAGCCGTCCATGTCCAAGTGCTCGACGCGGAGATCGAGCTGCCCTCGGACATGGACGGGTGGCGGGCCGAGATCGAGGGGGAGAGTGAGCGTTTGCGGGCGGAGGGGCGGACTCCGTTGTGGAACGGCCCCCGTTACGCGGTCGAGTCGTTCGACGTCTCGCGCACCGCTCTCGAAGAGCAACCCGTAGTCCACCTGAGGCTCCGCCCGACGGACTACTACACCTTTCTCGCCGCTCAGCAGCTCGACCGCCGACTGGCCGACGGGACAACCCCTCGTTCCCGGTATCTCACGCCGGACGATCCGCTGCGGGCACCCGCGTTTCTGCAGTGCAGCTTCGCGGTGAATGTGGCGGTGGTGACCAGCGACGAGCTGCTGGTCGTCAGTCAGCGCAGTGACCGGGTCCGTATGGCTCCGAGTGTCTGGAACTCCTCTGTCAACGAAGGCATGTCGAGACACATCGACTCGTCCGGCAGGAACGCCCCCGACGTGCATGCGGTGGCCCGGCGCGGCATGCGGGAGGAGCTGTCCCTCGAACCCCACGAGTACGCACTCGAGTTGCTCGCCTTTGTGCTGGACGTCGACAAGCGCCAATGGAGCGCCCACTTCTACGCCAGGCTGAAGGACATGACCCGAGAAGGCCTGCAAGCGCGTATGAGCCGAGGGGTCGCGGATCGATGGGAGCATCAGACCATCGATTACGTGCCTTTCCGTCCTGCGGCAGTGGTCAAGTACATGCTGCGCGCGGATCGGATCCACCGCTGGGCCCCTCTTGCGCCCGCCCTGTTCCCTCTCGCCCTGGTCCGTGCCTACAGCCGCACCCCGGTCGAGAGGGCGGAGGCGCAGACCGTTCGGCGTATGTAGTACCCGGGGCCGCACAGGGACCCCGGGTACCTCGTCCTACGTACTGATGGCGGACTACGCGGTGATGGCGGACTACGTGGTGACGGCGAACTACGCGGTGATCACGGATTACGCGGTGATCACGGACTACTTGCTGACGGCGAAGCGCATCAGGGCGTGCTCGTCACCCTGCTTGATCTTCCCCGTCACATTGATGACCTCGAGCTTCCAGCTGCCGTCGACACGAACGGCCTTGGCCACGGCGCACCCGTTGTCCTGGGTGAGCAGGCTCGGCCAGATGTCGGCGACCTGCTGAGTGGTGCCGCCGGTCGCGTCGTACACCTTGAAGCTGATGTTGCGGGCCTTCTGGAAGGAGCTGCCCTTCTTGAAGGCGGCGGCGATGAACACGATCGTCGTGATGTTGGACGGTATCCGGGCGAACTCGACCGTCAACGTCTCGTCGTCGCCCTCCCCGCGCCCGGTCTGGTTGTCACCGCTGTGGACCAGGGAACCGTTGCCCATGGGGTCGAGCGAGTCGAGGCCCGCCAGGCGCACCGGGTCCGTGCCCTGCATCGCGATGGCGATCAGGTCCAGGTCGGTGCCGGTCTTGCGGCGGAGTACGCCCATCACTCCACCGCTGCTGCCCGCGGTGGGATCCCAGGACACTCCGATGGACAGATGGGTGACTCCGTCCAGATCCGCCGGGCCGTCTTCTTTGGTGAGCGTAATCATGCGTGGATCATCCTCTTGGAGACGGGACTGCGACAGGCAAAGTGTGCATGGAGTTCCTGGTGTTCCCTCGGCAGGGGTCCCTTCATAAGCGGACAAGGGGACACATGAGGCACTGATCGCCGACCAGAGTCGTGTGATCACTGCTGGTTGTGGGGCGGTGCGGTGGCAGGGCGTATTCCAGAGGGAGTTGGCGAACCGCTACCAGGCCCAGGGCGGTTGGGGCTCGGTGCGGGCGTGCACGTGTGTGTCTACCGGCCTCCGAGGCACGGCAGACCTGGCGGAACGGCGCGACCGCCAGGAGTTTCGACGGGGGCGCAACCGGCCTCAGGGGCGTGCATCCAGATGGTGCCCTGACGCGTCTACATCGGTATGGATCTGGAAAAGTCGCCTGCTGAGCGACCCGCAGTACCGGCCGAGGGGTGCCTGACGGTCGCGATCCGCCTGCCCGTGCGGATCGTCGTCCTCGTGCTCGTCGTGCCGGTGCGCATGCTGTGGGACGCCCTGGTGGTCGGCGGAAGGTTTCTGCGGGACACCGTGCTGCGCCCCGCGGGGCGGGTGCTCCAGTGGGTGGCGTGGGCGGTGTTCGTCTGGCCGTGGGTGACGCTGTGGCGGTACGTCGTGGTGCCGGCCGGAAAGGCGCTGGCGTGGCTCGGGTACGTGCTGCTCGTCGTGCCCGCCGTGTGGCTGTACGAGACGGTGCTCACACCGGTCGGACACGCGATCGCCTGGGTGGCGCGGGGCGTCGGCGCCGGGCTCATGTGGGTCCTCCGCGGTGTCGGTGCGGGGTTCGCCCGGGTCCTCCGTGGCATCGGCGCCGTACTCGCCTGGGTGTACGCCCGGGTGCTGACCCCCGTCGGGCGGGCCGTCGCCTGGCTGCTCAGGGGCCTCGGGACCGGGTTCGGGGCGGTCGCTTTCGGGGTGTACCAGGTCGTGGCCTGGCTGGTCCGTCATCTGATCGTCGTGCCGGCGCTGTGGCTGTACGAGTGGATGCTCGCCCCCGTCGGACGGGCGATCGCGTGGGCGGCGCGCGGAGCCGGGTGGCTCGTACGGATGATCTTCACCGGGATCGGCGCCGCGCTCTACTGGACCCTGCGCGTCCTGCTCGTGCTGCCCGCGCTCGCCCTGTGGCGCTGGGTGCTCGTGCCGGTCGGACGGGTCCTCGCCGTCGTCGCGCGGGAGGTCGGGGACGCACTTGGGCACGCCTGGCGGGTGGCCGGACACCTCTCGCTCGCCGTCGGCAGGTTCCTCGGAAGACTCTTCCGGTGGATCTTCGTGGAGCCCGTGCGCTGGGTGTACCGCAGCGTGCTGACGCCGGTCGGACGCGTCGTCCGGGACACGGTCCTGCGGCCCGCCGCCGAGCTCGCGCGCGGCGTGGGCCGGGTGACCCGGCAGGCCCTGGCCACCGCCCGCGAGTCTGCGCGGCAGACCCGCGCCGACATCCGCCGCATGCTCTTCGGCACGCCCCGGGAGCCCGAGCGGGTGCCCCTGGCGAAGCACCGGCGGGAACCGGGAGCCGCCGGGACACGTACTCTAGGTAGCAGTACGACCGCTCTCACGAAGGACTGAACGACACTGGGCAAGCGACAGCCCGAAGGCCCGCCGCCCGCACCCGCGGTGCAGCGCATCCGACTGCGCTACACCAAGCGCGGCCGCCTCCGGTTCACCAGCCACCGTGACTTCCAGCGCGCCTTCGAGCGTGCGTTGCGCCGTGCCGAGGTGCCGATGGCGTACTCGGCGGGGTTCACGCCGCATCCGAAGGTGTCGTACGCCAATGCCGCACCCACCGGCACAGGCAGCGAGGCGGAGTACCTGGAGATCGCGCTCACCCAGACGCGTGACCCTCAGAAGCTGCGTGAGCTCCTCGACGAGTCGATGCCCGTGGGGCTCGACATCATCGAGGCGGTCGAGGCCCGCACGTCGGGTCTCGCCGACCGGCTCACCGCGTCCGTGTGGGAGCTGCGCCTCGACGGCGTGGTGCCCGAGGACGCGGAGCGCGCGGTCGACGCCTTCAAGTCGGCCGACACGGTGGAAGTCCAGCGCAGGACCAAGAACGGGATGCGCACCTTCGACGCCCGCGGTGCCGTGGCGAGCCTCGAGGCGCACAGTCCGCAGGCTGATAGGCCGACCGGCCAGCCCTGTGCGATACTGCGCCTGGTTGTTCGGCACGTGACGCCTGCCGTACGACCCGACGACGTCCTGTCCGGTCTTCGCGCCGTGGCCGACCTGGCGCCGCCGGTCGCCGCAGCGGTGACCAGGCTGGCGCAGGGGCTGTTCGATGAAGAGACCGGCACGGTGACCGACCCGCTCGCGCCCGACCGCGAGGCAGTCATGGCCGCCCCAGCCGATCGCACAGGGGCCGCCGAAACTGCCGCCGCGAAGGCGTCGGCGTAAGGAAGGTCCCGCGTAAGGACGGACGTCGTAGCGCCGCCCTCGGATCCGGGAGCCACCTGGGTCGGGCAGCGCACCGACCAGAAGACTTTCGCCAGGCCGTACGCACACATGGCGTACGGAACCGGCGAGACAGGACACAGAGAGCTCCCGTGCGGCGCCCGCGCCCCGGACGGCGGCACCGCGCATCGCGCGAGCCGCGGACGTCACCGGCACAGCCGGACCAGGCGCGGCGCCCGGGAGCCTGACGGGAGATCCACCCGCATGCTCGAGCCGACCGAACCCACCGAGGGTTCCGACAACAACAACACTCCGAGCGACACCCTGCCGCCGCGGCGCCGCCGCCGTGCGGCGTCGCGTCCGGCCGGCCCGCCCACGGGCGCGGCCGAGTCCCAGTCCGTGGCCGAGACCACGGCTCCGGCCATACCGCCGGTGGCATCCGCCGAGGCCGTGGCCGCCGCTGAGGCCCCCGAGGCTCTCGAGACCGAAGAAACCCAAGAGACCGAAGAGACGGTGGAGGAGGCGGTGGCTCACGCCGCTGCCGCCGAGCCGGCCGAGGACGCCGCTCCGCGCCGTACGCGTCGCCGCGCCACCCGCCGGGTGTCCGCGCCCGCCGGTGCGCCGGGGACGGCCGAGGCGGCCCCGGCCGCGGAGACCACCGTGGTGCCCGCGACCACGCCCGCCGAGGTCGAGGCCCAGGTCGAAGCGGCCCCTGCCGCTGAAGCGGCCCCCGCCGTCGAGGAGGAGGCGGCGCCCGCCGCCCGTCCGCGTCGTCGTGCGACCCGTCGCGCCTCCGCGCCGACCGGTGCGCCCAAGGCGGCCGAGACCGCTCAGACCCCCGAGGCTCCTGAGGTCGCTGAGACCCCTGAGCCCGTCGAGGCCCAGGCCGAAGAGGCCCCCGCCGCCGAGGACGCCGCACCCCGCCGCACCACCCGTCGTCGCGCCACCCGGCGCGTCTCCGCGCCCGCCGGTGCGCCCGAGGGCGACGCCGCCGACGAGCGTGTGGAGGCGCCCGTGACCAGCGAGACCAGCCCCAGCGAGAGCAAGCCCGCCGCCGAGGCCGAGACCAAGCCCGCGGCCGAGGCCGAGACCACCGAGGACGGCGCCCCGCGCCGCACCCGCCGCCGTGCCACGCGCAAGGCCGCTGTCGGTTTCTCCGCCCCCGCGCCGAAGGAGGCCGAGTCCGCGCGACGGCCCGCGCGTCCGGCCGTCGCCGTGTTCCAGGCGCCCGTGTTCACCGAGCCGATGTTCCAGACGCCGGAGCGGGCCGCCGCCGCGGCTGCCGCCGAGGCGGCGGAAGTGGCCGCCGAGGCCCCCGCGGCCGAAGAGGTCGTCGAGGCACCCGTGGCCGTCGAGGAGGAGACCGGCGGTCGCCGTCGCCGTCGCCGCCGGACCGTCGAGGAGGCGCCCGCGGCCCCGGCCGCGGAGCCCGTCGACGAGGTGGAGGAGCCCGACGAGTCCGCCGAGGACGTCGAGGACGGCGTCGAGGACGACGAGTCCGAGGAGGAGTCCGCGGGCTCGCGCCGCCGCCGCCGTCGTGGTGGCCGTCGCCGTCGCCGTGGCGAGTCCGCCGAGGCGGACGGTGAGGCCGGTGACGACGAGTACGCCGCCGAGCAGGCCGCGCAGGACGCCGAGGACACCGCCGAGCAGGCCGAGGAGGACGCCGAGGAGGCGGACGAGCGCGACGAGCCGGGCGGTTCCGGCTCCAGCAGCAGCCGTCGCCGCCGTCGCCGTCGCCGTCGCGCCGGTGACTCCGGCCCCGAGGCCGAGCCCGGCGAGAACGACCCCGAGCGCACGGTCGTCAAGGTCCGCGAGCCGCGCGGCAAGAAGGACGAGCACCCGTCCGACGAGGTGCAGTCCATCAAGGGCTCGACCCGCCTCGAAGCCAAGAAGCAGCGCCGCCGTGAAGGGCGCGAGCAGGGCCGCCGTCGCGTTCCGATCATCACCGAGGCCGAGTTCCTGGCCCGCCGTGAGGCCGTCGAGCGCGTGATGGTCGTCCGCCAGAGCGGCGAGCGCACCCAGATCGGCGTCCTCGAGGACAACGTGCTCGTCGAGCACTACGTCAACAAGGAGCAGTCGACCTCGTACGTCGGCAACGTCTACCTGGGCAAGGTCCAGAACGTGCTGCCTTCGATGGAGGCCGCCTTCATCGACATCGGCAAGGGCCGCAACGCCGTGCTCTACGCCGGTGAGGTCAACTTCGAGGCGCTCGGCATGGCCAACGGGCCGCGCCGCATCGAGAGCGCGCTGAAGTCCGGCCAGTCGGTCCTCGTGCAGGTCACCAAGGACCCGATCGGCCACAAGGGCGCCCGTCTCACCAGCCAGGTCTCCCTGCCCGGCCGCTACCTGGTCTACGTGCCCGAGGGCTCGATGACCGGCATCAGCCGCAAGCTGCCCGACACCGAGCGCGCGCGCCTGAAGACCATCCTCAAGAAGATCGTCCCCGAGGACGCGGGCGTCATCGTGCGCACCGCCGCCGAGGGCGCCAGCGAGGACGAGCTGCGCCGCGACGTCGAGCGCCTGCAGGCGCAGTGGGAGGACATCCAGAAGAAGGCGAAGAGCGGCGGGAGCTCGAACGCCCCGTCCCTGCTGTACGGCGAGCCGGACATGACCGTCCGTGTCGTCCGCGACATCTTCAACGAGGACTTCACCAAGGTCATCGTCAGCGGCGACGAGGCGTGGGAGACCATCCACGGGTACGTGTCCCACGTCGCGCCCGACCTGGCCGACCGCCTCTCGAAGTGGACCTCCGAGGTCGACGTCTTCGCGACGTACCGCATCGACGAGCAGCTGATGAAGGCCCTGGACCGCAAGGTCTGGCTGCCCAGCGGCGGTTCGCTGGTGATCGACAAGACCGAGGCCATGGTCGTGGTCGACGTCAACACCGGCAAGTTCACCGGTCAGGGCGGCAACCTCGAAGAGACCGTGACCAGGAACAACCTGGAGGCGGCCGAGGAGATCGTGCGCCAGCTGCGGCTGCGCGACCTGGGCGGCATCGTCGTCATCGACTTCATCGACATGGTCCTGGAGTCCAACCGGGACCTGGTGCTGCGGCGCCTCCTGGAGTGCCTGGGACGCGACCGTACGAAGCACCAGGTCGCCGAGGTCACCTCGCTGGGCCTGGTCCAGATGACGCGCAAGCGCGTCGGACAGGGCCTTCTGGAGTCCTTCTCCGAGACCTGCGTCCACTGCAACGGCCGTGGCGTGATCGTGCACATGGAGCAGCCGACCTCGGTCGGAGGCGGCGGCAAGCGCAAGAAGCGCGGCCGTGGTGGTGCCGAGCAGGTCCACGAGCACGACCACGAGCTCGAGCACACGCACGAGATCGCGGAGGAGCCGGAGACGGTCGAGAGCGAGGCCGAGGTGGCCGCCGAGGTCGCCGCGCCCGTCGCACTGGTCGAGCAGGAGTTCCAGCCGGACGAGGAGCTGTACAGCAGCGCCGCCGAGGCGGAGGCCGCGGCTTCCCGTGGCGGTCGTTCGCGGCGCCGGGCGACCCGGCGCGTGTCGGCCCCCGCGGGTGCGCCGAAGGCCGAGGAGCGTGCTCCCCGGGGCCGCCGTGAGGAGCGGGCCGAGCGGACCGAGCGGGCTCTGACGTCCCGCGAGGCCGCCGAGTCCGAGCCGGTCGCGGTCGAGGACCCGGTCGTCGAGGCGCCGGTCGTCGAGGCTCCCGAGGTCACGTCGGCTCCTGAGGCCGCTCCGGCCCCCGTGGTCGCCGTACCGGAGGACGAGGCCGCTCCCAAGGGCCGTACGCGTCGTCGTGCCACCCGCAAGGTGTCGGCTCCGGCCGGTTCTCCGAAGGCGACGGAAGAGACCGTGGTGACGGTGACGGTCACGGAGCCGGTCGCGGCGCCCGTGCCCGAGGCCGCCGCCGAGGTCGTCGAGCCGCAGCCCGAAGCGGTCGCCGAGGCGCCCACCGAGAGCGCCGCGCCGGCCCGCCCGCGTCGCCGCGCCGTCCGCAAGGCCACCGCGCCCACCGCGTCCGAGGAGGCGGCCGTCGTGGTCGTCCCGTCGGCCTCGGCGGAGTCGGCCGAGGCCCCTGAGGCGCCCGAGACGGCGCCCGAGACTGCGGCCGAGTCCGACGTCGAGGCCGCGGCCCCGGCCAAGAAGACGGCCGCCCGCAAGACGGCCAAGAAGGCGACGGCGAAGAAGGCCGCCACCAAGAAGACCGCTGCCAAGAAGACGGTCGCCAAGAAGGTCACGGCCAAGAAGGCGACCGCGAAGAAGACGGCCGCGAAGACCACCGCGAAGAAGACCGCGGCGGCCGAGCAGCAGGACCGTTCGACAGTCTCGGCGACCACCGAGGACTGACGCGGAACCGGCGGAGGGCTGACGGAAGTCGGTCCCTCCGCTGCTCCGACAGCATGACGGTGGCCCGGTTTGACCCCTCAAGCCGGGCCCCGTAACCTAGACCGTCGGCGTGTCCCCTGACGCGCCGCACCCCCGTAAACCTCTTCCTCCCGGAATTCTGCGTGTCGTGCGTGTTCGCATGCCGTGCGCTTCGGGAGAGGCCGCTCGCGCAGCGCGTGGCTGGACTGCGGGGTTCCGTTCCGAGCGAGAGAGAGATCCGCGTGTACGCCATCGTGCGCAGCGGTGGTCGCCAGCACAAGGTTGCTGTCGGCGACATCGTTGAGGTTGACAAGATTTCCACTGCCAAGGTTGGCGACACGGTCGAGCTCTCGACCCTGCTCGTTGTCGACGGCGACGCCGTGACCAGCGACCCGTGGGTCCTTGCCGGCATCAAGGTCCAGGCCGAGATCGTGGACCACCACAAGGGCGTCAAGATCGACATCCTTCGCTACAAGAACAAGACCGGTTACCGCCGTCGTCAGGGCCACCGCCAGCAGTACACGGCGATCAAGGTCACTGAGATCCCCGCGGCTGCGAAGTAAGGGACTGAGGAGAGATGGCACACAAGAAGGGCGCATCGTCCACTCGGAACGGTCGCGACTCCAATGCTCAGCGGCTCGGCGTGAAGCGCTTCGGCGGTCAGGTCGTCAACGCCGGTGAGATCCTGGTCCGCCAGCGCGGCACCCACTTCCACCCGGGCAACGGCGTCGGCCGTGGCAAGGACGACACGCTGTTCGCCCTTGACGCCGGTGCGGTGGAGTTCGGTACCCACCGTGGCCGCAAGGTCGTGAACATCGTTCCGGTCGCCTGACCGGTTCTTTCGCGAGGCGGACCTCACTTCCCGTACGGGAAGCGGGTCCGCCTTTCGCGTGTTTCGAATAGAAGCGGCTCTGTGGCATACAGGGCTGCGCAGGACTTTCGTACGTAACTGGAGGCACATCCCATGACCACCTTCGTGGACCGCGTCGAGCTGCACGTCGCCGCGGGTAGCGGAGGCCACGGCTGTGCCTCCGTACACCGGGAGAAGTTCAAGCCGCTCGGCGGCCCGGACGGCGGCAACGGCGGCCGGGGCGGTGACGTGATGCTGGTCGTCGACCAGTCCGTGACCACGCTGCTCGACTACCACCACAAGCCGCACCGCAGCGCCACCAACGGCAAGCCCGGTGAGGGCGGCAACCGCTCCGGCAAGGACGGGCAGGACCTGATCCTGCCGGTGCCGGACGGCACGGTCGTGCTCGACAAGGCGGGCAACGTCCTCGCGGACCTCGTCGGCCACGGCACGTCGTACGTCGCCGCGCAGGGCGGTCGCGGTGGCCTCGGCAACGCGGCGCTGGCCTCGGCCCGCCGCAAGGCGCCCGGCTTCGCGCTGCTCGGTGTCCCCGGCGACTTCCAGGACATCGTCCTGGAGCTGAAGACCGTCGCGGACGTGGCCCTCGTCGGCTACCCGAGCGCCGGCAAGTCGTCCCTCATCTCCGTCCTGTCGGCCGCCAAGCCGAAGATCGCGGACTACCCCTTCACGACCCTCGTCCCCAACCTGGGCGTGGTGACGGCGGGCGAGACGGTCTACACGATCGCGGACGTGCCCGGCCTCATCCCCGGCGCCAGCCAGGGCAAGGGCCTCGGCCTCGAGTTCCTCCGCCACGTCGAGCGCTGCAGCGTGCTGGTCCATGTGCTGGACACGGCGACCCTGGAGTCCGAGCGTGACCCGGTCACCGACCTCGACATCATCGAGGAAGAGCTGAAGCAGTACGGCGGCCTCGGCAACCGTCCGCGCATCGTCGTCCTCAACAAGATCGACGTGCCCGACGGCAAGGACCTCGCCGAGATGGTCCGCCCCGACCTGGAGGCCCGCGGCTACCGCGTCTTCGAGGTGTCGGCGGTTGCGCACATGGGTCTGAAGGAGCTGTCCTTCGCGCTCGCCGAGCTGGTCGGCACGGCGCGCGCCGCCAAGCCCAAGGAGGAGGCGACCCGGATCGTCATCCGTCCGAAGGCGGTCGACGACGCCGGCTTCACCGTGGTCCAGGAGGAGGACGGCCTCTACCGCGTGCGGGGCGAGAAGCCCGAACGCTGGGTCCGCCAGACCGACTTCAACAACGACGAGGCCGTCGGCTACCTCGCCGACCGCCTCAACCGCCTCGGCGTCGAGGCGGAGCTGATGAAGGCGGGTGCCCGTTCGGGCGACGGCGTCGCCATCGGCCCCGAGGAGAACGCGGTCGTCTTCGACTGGGAGCCGACCGTCATGGCCGGTGCGGAGATGCTCGGCCGCCGTGGCGAGGACCACCGCCTCGAAGCCCCGCGGCCCGCGGCGCAACGCCGCCGCGACAAGCAGGCGGAGCGGGACGATGCGGAGAAGGAGTACGACGACTTCGAGCCGTTCTAGGACGACGCTCGGCTGCGGGTGAGTGGGGGTTGTTCGCGCAGTTCCCCGCGCCCCTGGGGCGGGGCTTCGCCCCGATTCCCTGCCCGCCCCGGGTTTGTTCGGCTGCGGGTGCGTGGGGGCTGGTCGCGCAGTTCCCCGCGCCCCTCAGGCGGGGCTTCGCCCCGATTGCCCGCCCCCTCGTTTGTTCGGCTGGGGTTGTTCGCGCAGTTCCCCGTGTCCCTTTTAGGGGCGCGGGGAACTGCAGGCGTCCCTACCACGACGGTTCGCCCTTCGCTTGTTTGTCATGCTCTTGATGAACTCCGTTCAGTGAGCGGGCCACTGCGGCGTGTGAGCCTCCCGGTGTCCAAGGGGCCACCGACGCAGGGGAGTTCACCGATGACCGGAACCGTCTCGCGCGATCGACGCCGCTTTCTCACCGCAGGTGCCGCGGCCCTGGGCGCCGCCGCGACCAGCCGGTTGTGGCTGCCCGGCACCGCCCGTGCCGCTGAACCCCCGCTGCCCGACGGGGTGTTCACCCTCGGCATCGCCTCCGGCGACCCGCTGCCCGACGCCGTCGTGCTGTGGACCAGGCTCGCCCCCGACCCGCTGAACGGCGGCGGCATGCCCGACCGCGCGGTACCGGTGGAGTGGGAGATCGCCGAGGACGCCCGTTTCAGAAGGCCCGTGCGGCGAGGCGTCGCGCAGGCGCTGCCCGAGTACGGCCACAGCGTCCACGTCGACGTCCGCGGACTGCGCCCCGACCGCGCGTACTGGTACCGCTTCCGCGCCGACGGTCAGCTCTCGCCGACCGGCCGCACCCGCACCGCCCCGTACCCCCACAGCTCCGGCGGCTCCCTGCGCGTCGCGCTCGCCTCCTGCCAGAACTGGCAGAACGGCTACTTCACCCCGTACGCCGACATGCTCGCCCAGGACCCCGACTTCGTGCTCTTCGTCGGCGACTACATCTACGAGTCCGCGCCGTCGGCGACGGCCGTCCGCCGGCACGAGGGCGGCGGGGAGCCGTACACCCTCGTCCAGTACCGCAACCGCTACGCGCAGTACCGTACCGATCCGCACCTCATGGCGATGCACGCCGCCGCGCCCTGGGTGGTCACCTTCGACGACCACGAGGTCGACAACGACTTCGCCGGGGAGATCCCGCAGGACCCGGCCAAGCAGTCGCACGGCGCGTTCGTGGCCCGGCTGACCGCCGCCTACCAGGCGTACTACGAGCACATGCCGGTCCGGGCGACCGCGGTGCCGAACGGTCCGCACATCCGGATGCACCGGCGGCTCGACTTCGGCCGGCTGGTCCGGCTGAACGTCCTGGACACCCGGCAGTTCCGCAGTGACCAGGCGACCACCCGGGCGGGCGCCGAGGACCCCTCGATGACCATGCTCGGCGCCGAGCAGAAGGCCTGGCTGCTGCGCGGGCTGCACCACTCACCGACGCGCTGGAACCTGATCGCCTCGCAGATCATGATGGCCGAGACCGATCTGCAGATCGGTCCCGGCAAGCTCTGGTTCTACGACGCCTGGGACGGATACCAGGCCGAACGCAACGCGCTCATGGGGGAGTTGGCCACCGTGCGCAACCCCGTCGTGCTGACCGGGGACCGTCACCTCACCATGATCAGCGACCTCAAGAAGGACTTCGCCGACCCGGAGTCCGACGTCGTCGGCGCCGAGTTCGTCGGGACCTCCATCTCCAGCGGCGGCGACCAGGACCAGGTGGCTTTCCACAACGAGTGGGACCCGCGGATGCCGGACAACCCGCACTGGAAGTTCATCGACGCCCACCGCGGCTACCACCTCTTCGACATCCGGCGCGACGGCATCGACGCCACCGTCCGCGCCCCGGAGACCGTGCTGCGGCCGGACGCCGCGTCCAGCACGCTGGCCCGGCTGCGGGTCGAGGCGGGGAAGCCGGGTGTACGTCTGGTCTGAGCAGCGCTGTTCCGTGACTCGCAGGACTCATGAGACTCATGAGACTCACGGGGCTCACAGAACTCTGAGGCTCACAGAACTCTGAGGCTCACGGGACGCATGAGACTCACAGAATTCATGGGAACCCTGGGACTCATGTGAGTCCCAGGACATTCTCAGGTAAGGCTCAGGTAAGAGATTTAACCTCCCTTGACCATGGAGACCGACTGTACGCATCACGACTCGGCGTCCCCTGAGGCGGAGACCGGCGAAACCGCCCCGAAGAGCGCCCCCACGCCGCTGCCCCCCGGCACCCGGCTGCTGCACATCGGCCCGCACAAGACCGGGACCACGTCGATCCAGGGCGCCCTGTTCGCCGCGAAGGACGCGATGGCCGGGCGCGGCGTCGACTTCCCGGCCCACAGCAGGCACCCGATGGAAGCCGCCCTCGCGGTCTGTGTCCGGCCCGGGATGATGGGCGACGCCAAGCCCACCGAGGGGCACTGGAAGCGGCTCGTCGACGCGGTGCACGCCACCGGCAGGCGCACCTCGGTGGTCAGCAGCGAGTTCTTCGCCGACGCGCCCGACGACGAGGCCATCGCCCGGATCGTCGACGACCTCGGCCGGGGCCAGGGCCGGGACCAGGGCCGAGTCCATGTCCTGGTCACCCTGCGACCACTGTGGAAGATCATGCCCTCGCAGTGGCAGCAGTACGTGCAGAACGGTCTGCGCATGGGCTACGAGGACTGGCTCGAACACATGCTGCGCAGGGCCCCGTACGAGAAGCCCAATCCGAGCTTCTGGCGCCGCCACCGCCACGACCGGCTCGTCGAGCGCTGGGTGCGGGTCGTCGGCGCCGAGAACGTCACCGTCGTGGTGGTCGACGACCGCGACCGCGACGGTCTGATGCGCACCTTCGAATCCCTCCTCGGCCTGCCCGACGGTCTCCTGGTGCCGGTGCCGGACACGGCCAATCGCTCGCTCACACTCGCCGAGACCGAAATGCTGCGGAAACTCAATATGGAGTTCCGCGGCAATGGGCTGCCCGACGAGGTGTATTCCAAGATGGTGCGGGGCGGCGCCGTCATGCATATGAAGAACGCCTGTCGCCCGGCCCCGGACGACGCGCGGATCACCACGCCGCGCTGGGCACTGGAGGCGGCCGCCGGTATCGGCGCGGAGATGGCCGAGCGGATCGCCACCATGGGCGTACGGGTGCTCGGTGACCCGGCGTTGCTGTCCGTCGTACCCAGCGTCGTGAGCGCCGAGGGGACGGGGCCGCCGCGGATCGATCCCGAGGTGGCGGCCCACGCGCTGTACGGGGCGCTCGCCGTGGCCGCCGCGACTCCCGCGTATCCCCCCGAGCCAGTGCGCTCGGTTCACCAGACCCCGTCCAAAGAACTTGTCCGGGTTCTCGGTCACCGGGTCCTCAAGCGTCTGAAGCGGGCGTGAAGAGCGCACGTATAACGTGTGCAGTTACTCACAGCAAATCCGGACAATACGGTTCGGGGTCTCGGAAGAGACCTGCATGCAAGGTGAATAGCCGGTTGCGCGCACATAAGCAGCAGAGGGCGCTCACCTTGCATGGCAGTAACGGAAAGTGGGAGCATCCCAAAGTTCCCTGTCGCCCCAAGGTAGGTCACCTGTGTCTGAGCACTTTGCCAAGCCCCGTACCACCGCAGTGATCCTGGCCGGCGGCACCGGTCAGCGCGTGGGTCTGTCGATTCCGAAGCAGTTGCTGAAGATCGCAGGCAAGGCGGTCATCGAGCACACGCTGACCACCTTCGAACAGGCCGAGTCGATCGACGACATCATCGTGCTGATGGCTCCCGGCTATGTGCCGGACGTCGAGAAGATCGTCGCGAAGGCGGGGCTGAAGAAGGTCACCAAGGTGATCGAGGGCGGCTCGACGCGGAACGAGACCACCGAGCGCGCGATCGCCGCGCTCGGCGAGGGTCTGGCCGAGGGCGAGGACGCCAATGTCCTCTTCCACGACGCCGTGCGCCCGCTGCTGTCCGAGCGCGTCATAGACGACTGCGTCACGGCCCTGGAGCGTTACCAGGCCGTCGACGTCGCCATCCCCTCCGCGGACACGATCATCGTGACCCGCACCCACGGCGAGGACGGCGAGTTCATCACCGAGATCCCGGACCGCTCCCGGCTGCGCCGCGGCCAGACGCCCCAGGCGTTCAAGCTGTCCACGATCCGCCGCGCCTACGAGGTCGCGGCCGGTGACCCCAACTTCCAGGCCACCGACGACTGCTCGGTCGTGCTCAAGTACCTGCCGGACGTGCCGATCCACGTCGTCGCGGGCGACGAGTACAACATGAAGGTCACCCAGCCCGTCGACGTCTTCATCGCCGACAAGCTCTTCCAGCTGGCCTCCACGGCCGCCCCCGAGCAGGCCGACGAGGCCGCCTACCGCGAGCTGCTCAGCGGAAAGACCGTAGTGGTCTTCGGCGGTTCGTACGGCATCGGCAAGGACATAGCCGAACTCGCCGAGGGCTACGGCGCGACGACCTACGCGCTCGGCCGCTCGACCACCGGCACGCACGTCGAGAACCCGGAGGAGGTCGACGACGCGCTGTCCACGGCGTACGCCGAGACCGGGCGCATCGACTACGTCATCAACACCGCCGGGGTGCTGCGCATAGGCAAGCTCGCGGAGACGGACAACGCGACGATCGAGGAAGCGCTGAAGGTCAACTATCTGGCCCCGGTGCAGATCGCCCGCTCCGCGTACAAGTACCTCGCCGAGACCAACGGCCAACTGCTGCTCTACACCTCCAGCAGCTACACCCGTGGCCGCGCCGAGTACAGCCTCTACTCCTCCACCAAGGCCGCCATGGTGAACCTCACCCAGGCGCTGTCCGACGAGTGGGCAGGCGACGGCATCCGCGTCAACTGCATCAACCCCGAGCGCACCGCGACCCCGATGCGCACCAAGGCCTTCGGCCAGGAGCCCGCGGGCTCGCTGCTCTCCTCCGAGGCGGTCGCGCGCACCTCGCTCGACGTCCTCCTCTCCGAAATGACCGGTCACGTCATCGACGTACGCCAGCAGGACCCGACCGCGGGCGCCGGACGGGCCTCCGGATTCGAGGCGGCGCTGGCCAGCGTGCTGGACCGTCAGGACGGCGTGGCATAATTAACGCCAATTAGTTTTCTTGGAATTCAGGCCTCTGAGTCTGCGCGTTTGCCGCGTATTCACAGAGGCCTGAGTCCGTAAAATTCCCGGATTGTCCGCGATCGCCCGCAAGGCCCTTTTCGTTAATCAAGCAGTAACAAAACCGGCACACACCCCTCAAGAGCAGGTTTATCCGTGATATCCACCGCTATACGCGTTGCCCGGGTGGGCAGTGCGGCCGAGTTGGCCGCGGCGGCCCTCATGATGCTGGGCTTCCCCTGCCTGATGCTGGCCGCGCTTCTCCCGAGCGTCGGTGCCTTTGCCGCCGCGGCCGCTGTGACGTACCTGGCGGACCACTATCTGCACCGGCGCGGCAGCTATCTGATCAACCGCCTCAGCAAGGTGCGCGCCGGTCTGTCCATCAGGTTCCTGATCCGACAGCTGCTGCTGGTCCTGCTGCTCGCGCGCCTGGACCTGTCCGACAGCATGGTCTTCTACGCGGCGATCGCGTGCTTCCTCGCCTTCTACGGCTTCCAGGCCCCGCACAGCGCGCTGATCACCCTGATCCGGCTGCGCCGCAAGATGCCGGTCGCCACCCGTAACGTCGACCTGGCCTCGCGCATCCGCATCCCGGACGCACCGCCGCGCACCCTGCTCGACCGGGCCGCCGAGAAGATGCTCCACCTCGACCTGCTGGCCGTCGCCGGCGTCCTCGTCACCGGGGCCACCGACACCAACGTGTACGGCTTCGTGGGCATCGCGGCCACGCTGGTGCTGGCGTTCGTCTACGTCGTCGCGCTCGTCCCGTACATCCGCGGCAAGAAGACACCGCCGAACGCGGACACGGTCCTGGCGGCGGTCGACGGCTGGCTGCGCGAGTACCGCCCGGAGACGGTGCTGTACTTCTCGGGCTCCAAGGACTCGGCGTACCAGGTCAACATGTGGCTGGAGACGATGGAGCAGCTGGACACCCGGCCGCTGATCATCCTGCGCGAGCGCGCCATCCTGGAGCGCATGGCGCCCACCACGGTGCCGGTCATCTGCGTGCCCGGAGGGGTGCACCTGATGAACATGGACCTGTCCACGGTGCGCGTCGCGCTGTACGCGGCGAACGTCGGCAAGAACATCCACATGCTGCGCGTGCCGACCATGAAGCACGTCTTCATCGGCCACGGCGACAGCGACAAGCTGGCCAGCGTCAACCCGTACAGCAAGGCGTACGACGAGGTGTGGACCGCCGGCCGCGCGGGCCGCGACCGCTACGCCATCGCCGACGTCGGTGTCCGCGACGACGACATAGCGGAGGTCGGCCGCCCGCAGCTCGCCCCGATCCAGACCTGGCAGGGCGTGCCCGAGGGACGTATCCCCACGATCCTGTACGCCCCCACCTGGGAGGGCTGGGACGACAACCCGGGCAACACCTCGATCCTGCTGGCGGGCGCCAACATCGTGCGCGCGCTGCTGAAGGCCGAGCAGCCGGTCCGCGTCCTCTACAAGCCGCACCCGTTCACCGGCACCCGCAGCCCGCAGGCCAAGACCGCGCACGAGAAGATCGTCGCGCTGGTCGAGAAGTCGGCCGCCGAGCGCGCCGCCGACCCGCGCTTCACCGTCGACGCGGCGGCCCAGTCCGCGGCCAAGGCGGAGCTGGCCCGCATCGAGGCCCGCATCGAGAAGCTGACCGGTGTCACCGAGAGCGGTGACGAGGCCGAGGCCACCCGCGACGGCCTGGTCGACACGGCCGCGCACGCCGAGGTCGCCCGGCTGCGCGCCGAGTGGAACGACGCCTACTGGCGCTCCTTCGGCAGCTGGGAGCACCGGGTCATCACGGGTGCCGAGCCGCGTCTGTACGACTGCTTCAACGTCTCCGACGCGATGGTCTCCGACATCTCGTCCGTGGTCTCCGACTTCATCGCGAGCGGCAAGCCGTACGCGGTCACGGACTCCGCGGAGCTGGGCGTCGAGGAGTTCAAGCGACAGAACACCGCGGTGCGTGCCGCCGTGATCCTGTCGAACTCGGCGAGTGAGCTGGGCGAGCTGCTCGCCGAGGTCACCGACCCGTCCTCGGACGCGCTCGCCGCCGACCGCCGGGAGCTGAAGGAGTACCTGCTCGGCCCCGACGAGCCGGCGTCGATCGACCAGTTCAACGCCGCGGTGCGCGACCTCGCGAAGAAGTCCCGGGCGCGCAACCTCGGTCAGGAGAGCGGTGCGTCGGCCGCCGCCGTGGAGCTCGCGAACGGAGTTCCCGGGCAGCGGAAGGCCCCGGTGGACGAGACGGGCGGCGCGGCCGTCAAGGGCTGATCCACCTCGCCGAGCAGTCACCTCCCCGAGTAGTCAGTGAAAGGGCCCGGCCCCGAGGAGCATCCTCGGGGCCGGGCCCTTTCCCGTTCCCCGTAAACCTGTGAACCGCATCACATTTGGGGTCCGGTGAAGCAACCTCTTCGTACTTTCAACCGTCTTTGAGGTAGCCCTTGAGCTGATACAGGGGAAATGTTCGGATGACAATGGAGAAACGTGACCGTGACGCAGCCTGATGTGAGCGTGATCATCGGGGCGTACGAGGCCATGCCCTACCTGGTCAAGTGCCTGGAGTCGGTCGAGGCCCAGACGCTCGACCCCGCTCGTATCGAGGTCATAGCCGTCGACGACGGGTCGAAGGACGGCACCGGCGAGTACCTCGAGGAGTTCGCGGAGCGTGCGGCCATGGCCGTCACGGTGATCCGGCAGGCCAACTCCGGCGGCCCCAGCGGCCCGCGCAACGTCGGCCTCGACAAGGCCCGCGGTCGGTACGTCTTCTTCCTCGACGCCGACGACTACTTCGGCCCCGAGGCCCTGGAGCGCATGGTCGCCATGGCCGATGAGCACGCCACGGACGTCGTGCTCGGCAAGGTCATCGGCGTCAACCGCAACGCCCCCAAGTCGATGTGGGGCAAGAGCCAGCCCCGCACGGACGTCTTCTCCTCGCAGATCAAGTTCACGCTCAGCGCGCAGAAGCTCTTCCGGCGCGAGCTGCTCACCCGGCACGACATGCACTTCGACGAGTCGCTGAAGACCGGCGAGGACGCCCTCTTCACCATGGAGGCCTACCTCCGTGCCGACGGCGTCTCCGTGGTCGCCGACTACGACTGCTACTACCTCGTCGGCCGCGACGACGGAAAGCACGTCACCAAGAGCGGCAGCTACACCCTGCGCTTCGACTCCGCCCGCGCCCTGATGGGCCTGATCGCCGAGCACGTGCCCGCGGGCAAGCGCCGCGACGGCCTGATGGTCCGCCCCTTCCTCGTCACGCTGCTGCCGCAGTTCGGCCCCGTCTTCCTCAGAGATGACGAGGAGGTCAGACAGAACAAGCTCGTGCTGGCCAAGCCGCTGATCGACGCGTACTGGACCGAGGGGGTCGCGAACCGCCTCAAGGTCAACGAACGGCTCCGGGTGAACCTCGCCGGTCAGGGCCGGGGCGACCTGCTGGTGGACGTCCTGGACTTCATCAAGAAGAAGAAGGCGCCCACCCTCCACGTGGACCCGCGCAGCCGCAAGGCCTACCTCGCCTACCCGCACTTCCGGGACAAGGCGGCGCCGCTCCCGGACAGCTGGTTCATCCCGACCTCCCGCGAGACGGTCACCATCGAGAGCTTCAAGTTCGCCCCCGCTGCCCACTTCCCGGGCATGCGCACCGCCCGCAAGGTGGCGCGCAAGGTCCTCGGACCGCGCCGCGCGGGCTGACGAAGACGCCCGTTCCGCGGCCCGGAGGGCTACGGAACGGGCGTTCGGTGAACCGCCTGGCCATCAAGGCCGCCGATGAGGGCTTGCTCAGGGCCGGTGAGGGCTGCTCAAGGCCAGTAAGGGCTACTGGCGCCCCGACTGCAGAGCCTTCCGCAGCGGGCGCCCCACCGCTCGCCGGGCCATGCGATAGACGGAGCGCTGCGGCGCAGTCGCCGCGAGCGCCGGCTTCGCGGCGGTCTTGCGGGCCTTGTCGAGTTCACGCTTGAGCTTCGCGTTGTCCGTGGACAGTTCGCCGATACGGGTCTGGAGCCAGCCGAACCTGCTGGTCAGCGAGGCGACGTCGGCGTCGTTCCAGGGGCGGACGCCGGCCGGGAAGGCGAGCGAGCGCAGCCGCTTCTCGTGGGCCGCGCCCCCGTCGCCGTGCGTGAACGTGTTCTCCAGGCCGTTGCGCTCAAGGAAGCCCATGAAGCGGTCGAAGCGCTCCTGGTGGCCGCCCGTGAGCGCGCCGAAGTCCGCCTCCGCGTACAGCTCGGCCGGGTCGAGGTCCTCCGGCAGCGCGTTGATCCTGCGGTGCGGGATGCCGAAGTAGCGGCACAGCTCCAGGGTGCGCGAGTCGCCGCACAGTACGGTCGCGGGCGTACCGGCCAGCAGCGCCGCGATATTGCCGTGGATGCGGGAGCCGAACGAGAAGTCGAAGTCCCGCAGGTCGTCGATCCAGGTCACGGGGTCGATGTACACACGGACCTTGTCCTCGCGGTACATCGGGTGATCCGGGTGCGTGGGCATCGCGGTGACGGAACCGTTCGGATCCGACAGGTCGCGCCAGTGCAGCTGGCGGGCGTCGCTGAGGTTCTGTCCGACGAACCGCAGGTGGGGATAGCGGGCGTGCGCCCGGCGGATGACCCGGTCCAGGCCCTGCGACTTCACCGCGCTGTGCGAGCCGTTGATCGCGACCCGGGACTCGGGACCGAGCGCGGGCGCGTTCTTGCGTACGCCGAGCTCCCTGCCGTACATGAACATCGACGGGCAGCCGATGACCTCGACGTCACGGAAGCCCATGTCCTTCAGGTACCGCTCGGTGAACTCGCCGCGCACCCCGATGGACGCGCTGCGCTCGAGCACCGCGGTGACGAACTCCCGGACGGCCGGTTCCATGGGCTTCAGCCTGGCCGGGTTGTAGTCCAGACCGGTCTGCGCGCCGATGCCCGGTACGACCACCGGGATCTTCAACTTGCTGATGAGCTGTGTCAGCCGCCTGAGCTGGGGCTCGAACGAGGGCCGGAACGCGTTGGCCAGCGGAACGACGAAGGCGTCGTACTCCTCGTTGATGCGGCCCGCGGCGGCGACGTTGGTACGGATGCCGTTCGACACGACCTCGGCGCGAGGCGTCTCGAGGATCTTGTGCGCGGCGTCGCTGAAGATCAGGTTTCCCGCGTTGGTGGCGATGACGTCCTGGTGGAGAGCCTGCTCCACAGGGACGACGTCGTACGGGCTTTTCCCTGATCTCAGGAGTATGCGCTTCACCGGATGAACATTAGATGCCACGTTGGTCAACTTATCTTTGCGTCATCTTTAAGTTCCATAAGGAACCTGCACAACCTTTTTTGCATACGCGGGACGTGATCGAGCGGCTACGCCCCGGTGATCATGGGGGCAGGGCGCCGTCCGCAGGCTGGACCGGCGGGCGCCACCCCCGCCCCTTCGCGTAGATTGCCGGGCGGGACCGACGTGAGGGGACACAGCGCAGGTGGCAGGGCAGGTGACTGGGCACATGGCAGGCCAGGTGGCAGGGGCGAGGCAGGCCGTGGCCGGGGCCCACAGGATCGTCGTCAAGGTGGGTTCCTCGTCGCTGACCACGGCCGCGGGCGGACTCGACGCGGACCGTGTCGACGCGCTCGTCGACGTCCTCGCCAAGCACCGCAGCGGCGGCGAGAAGGAGATCGTCCTCGTCTCGTCCGGTGCCATCGCGGCCGGCCTCGCCCCGCTCGGGCTGCGTCGCCGCCCCAAGGACCTGGCCCGGCAGCAGGCCGCCGCCAGCGTCGGCCAGGGCCTCCTGGTCGCCCGCTACACCGCCTCCTGCGCCCGCCATGGCGTCCGTGTCGGCCAGGTGCTCCTCACCTCCGACGACACCAGCCGGCGTGCCCACCACCGCAACGCCGCCCGCACCCTCGACAAGCTCCTCGCGATGGGCGCCCTGCCGGTCGTCAACGAGAACGACACCGTCGCCACGGACGAGATCCGCTTCGGCGACAACGACCGGCTCGCCGCGCTCGTCGCCCACCTCGTACGGGCCGACCTGCTGGTCCTGCTCTCCGACGTGGACGGCGTGTACGACGGCGACCCCAGCAAGCCGGGCACCTCGCGGATAGCGGAGGTCCGCGAGCCGCGGGACCTCGCGCACGTCGACATCGGCAGCGCGGGCAAGGCAGGCGTCGGCACCGGCGGCATGGTCACCAAGGTCGAGGCGGCCCGGATCGCGGCGGCCGCGGGCATCCCCGTGGTGCTCACCTCCGCCGTACACGCCGCCGATGCCCTCGCGGGCGGGGATACGGGCACGTACTTCCACCCCACCGGCAAGCGCTCCGCCGACCGGCTGCTGTGGCTGCAGCACGCCTCGACCCCGCAGGGCGCGCTCGTCCTCGACGACGGGGCCGTGCGCGCCGTCGTCGACCGGCGCACCTCGCTGCTGCCGGCGGGTATCGCGGCCGTCGAGGGCGACTTCACCGCGGGCGACCCCGTCGAGCTGCGCGACGGCACGGGGCGGGCGGTCGCGCGGGGCCTGGTGAACTTCGACGCCAAGGAGATCCCCCAGCTCATCGGGCGCTCGACCCGCGAGCTGGCCCGCGAGCTGGGCCCGGAGTACGAACGCGAGGTCGTACACAGGGACGACCTCGTGCTCCTGCATCCGTAAGACGCCTGTTCCGCACGACCTCCGAAACAGCTGTCCAGTACACCCGTAAAAGGCCGATTCCGAGGCCCCCGCCGGGGGACGTTGTGTAAAAGCGCCACACGGCGGCTCCCCACCTGCTCAACTTTGTTGCGGGGAGACCCCGATGCAGCCCGATGCAGTACGACATTGCGGACCATTGCGAAAAGGAGGCCGTCGTGAGACGAGTGCGCCCTGGGGCGGCGGCGTCCCGCGGCGGTGCCGCCTCCCGGGCGGGTGGTCCGGCTGCCCGCGCGGCAGGCGAGGAACGGGCCCTGACGAGTGTCGCGGCCGGTGACACCTACGAGGGCGGGAAGCCGGCCGACCAGCCCCGGCTGTGGCATGTCACGCTGAGCGTCTCGGGTGGCGAGGCCCCGTTGAAGGAGGTCAGGCGCGCCCTCGAACAGCTGGCCCACGACCACCCGTTTCTGCTGACCAGCCGCTACGCCAACGACCATGCGGAGATCCGCTACTGGGAAGAGGCCCGCGACCTGCACGACGCGGCGGCCGTCGCCCTGCGCCTGTGGGGTGAGCACCGCCAGACCGCCAAGCTCCCGCCCTGGGAGATCGTCGGCCTGGAGGTCATCGACCGCGAGACGTACCACCAGCGAATCGCGGAGGGGTATGGGCCACTTCCGGCCACTCCGGTCGGAGTCCATCCCTTTTGACCCTGTCTCGGGGTGTGGGACAGCCGCTGGACGGGTCCGTCCGGCGCACTACCCTTCCGATATGACCACGCTCTCGCCGTACGACTCGATGTCCCCGGTCACCCAGGCCGCCTACCGCGCCAAGGCCGCCGCCGCCGATCTCGCACCCCTGCCGCGGGCCGAGAAGGACGACGCGCTGCTCGCGATCGCGGACGCGCTGGAGGTCCGTACGAGCGAGATCGTCGCGGCCAACGCCAAGGACATCGCGCGCGCCCGCGAGGCCGGCACCAGCGAGACCGTCATCGACCGGCTCACGCTCACGCCCGAGCGCGTGCGTGCCATCGCCTCGGACGTGCGGGACGTCGTCTCGCTGCCCGACCCGGTCGGCGAGGTCGTGCGCGGCTCGACCCTCCCGAACGGCATCGACCTGCGCCAGGTCCGCGTCCCGCTCGGCGTCGTCGGGATCATCTACGAGGCCCGCCCGAACGTCACGGTCGACGCCGCCGCCCTCTGCCTGAAGTCGGGCAACGCCGTCCTGCTGCGCGGCTCCTCCTCGGCCTTCGAGTCGAACACCGCCCTGGTCCGAGTGCTGCGCGACGCCGTGGGCGGCGCCGGACTGCCCGCCGACGCCATCCAGCTGGTGCCCGGCGAGGGCCGCGAGTCGGTGCGCGAGCTGATGCGCGCCCGCGGTCTGGTCGACGTCCTCATCCCGCGCGGCGGCGCCTCGCTGATCCGCACGGTGGTCCAGGAGTCCACCGTCCCCGTCATCGAGACCGGCACGGGCAACTGCCATGTGTACGTCGACGCGAACGCCGACCTCGACATGGCGATCGACATCCTGATCAACTCCAAGGCGCAGCGGCCCAGCGTCTGCAACTCCGCCGAGACGCTCCTCGTGCACCAGGACATCGCCCCCGAGTTCCTGCCGCGCGCCCTGGACGCCCTCGCGGACGCCGGGGTCACCGTGCACGCCGACGAGCGCGTCCTCGCCTACGCCAAGGACTCCAAGGCCACCGTCGTCGAGGCCACGCCCGAGGACTGGGAGACCGAGTACCTCTCGTACGACATCGCCGCCGCCGTCGTCGACTCGCTCGACCGGGCCGTCGAACACATCCGGCTGTGGACCTCCGGCCACACCGAGGCCATCGTCACCACCTCGCAGCAGGCCGCCCGCCGCTTCACCCAACTGGTGGACTCCACCACGGTCGCCGTGAACGCCTCGACCCGCTTCACCGACGGCGGCCAGTTCGGCTTCGGCGCCGAGATCGGCATCTCCACGCAGAAGCTGCACGCGCGGGGGCCGATGGGGCTGCCGGAGCTGACGAGCACCAAGTACATCGTCACGGGTGACGGACACATCCGGCGCTGAGCCCGCGCTCCGCGTGAGCCGCGTCTCGTCAGGCGGATGAATTTCCATACCGTCTGCCCAAAATGACCCCCCAGGTCTACTCTGGATCCGTGCCGGAGGACGTGGGGGGCACGCCGTTCCCTGACGGCTGGGAGCCCGACGACGACCGCGATCGCGGGGGTGCGGACGAAGAGTTCGCCTCCGTGGTCTTCGACGAGGACTTCGTACGTGCGGCGGTGATCCATGAGCCGACCGCCGTCGAACGCCTCCTAGCAGCCGCGCAGGCCCGCGCGGAGGCCTCAGAGGCCGAGGCGCGCCGGGCGCACTCCCGGGGTGCCCGCGGCGACGACGAGCGCTATGAGGACGGGTTCGGCCCGGACGGCCCTGGCGATTACGGCCATGACCCGGACCTGGACGACCTCGACGACACCGAGATCCTCGAAGGCCGCTACGGAGTGCCGGGCTCGTACGGCAGATACGGCAGGGCCTACGGGAAACAGGCCCGCTGGCACCGCCCCGTCGCCTGGGTGCTCGCCCTGGTGATGGGCGTCGGCATGGTCGCCCTGGCCTTCACGGCGGTCTACCGGGGGGCCTCCTCGGGCCGCCAGGACCAGGTCCCGCCACCCGCCTCCACGGGCCTTGAGCAAGGCCAGGACAAGGTCACCGGCACCGGCCCCTCCGCTTCGGCCGAGTACTCCCATTCGGCCGTGTCCGCGGTTCCCCGAACGCCCTGACACCCATGACGCCCGCGCCGCCCCTGACAGCCCTTCGAACATTCTGACGATCGCGGCGGTCCTTGGCGATCCTGGTGAGAACCTGTCAGAAGTTGTCGTGTACCACGGCGTTTACCTGAGCCCCCGGAGACCTACCCTGAAGGTATGGGCGGGCCTGGAGACCCACCTGAGGGGACACCCGAGGGCGCTCCCGCTGGTGGAGAGGACGAATACCGATCCGTCGTCTTCGACGAGTCGTTCGTCCGTGCTGCCCGCCTCCAGGAGTTCTCCGCGCAGGAGCGGATGGCCGACCACGCCCCGGCCGTACGCCGCCGCCCCACCCTCCAGCGCGGTCTGCCCCGGCAGGCGCTGATACTGGTCCTGCTGATCGCCGTCGCCTTCGGCACCGCGATCTACATGGGCGTGCGGCACCCGTACCAGACCCCGGCCGCCCAGTCCCCCGAACCGCTGCGGATGACCGTCATACCCCTCGCGCCCCAGACCGCCGTGCCGGGGGCCGCGAGCGCCGAGGAGCTGTACGCGCACAGCCCGGCCGCCCAGTTCGCCGTCGGTGCCGACGGCATCGCGCTGCCCGCCTACCGGCGCACCGCGCACTTCTCCGACAGCCAGGTCGTGGCCGCCCTGACCACCGCCAAGGACTACCTCGTGAAGTCCTCGCTCGACCCGGAGGTGCTCACGGGCGTCACCAACCGGCCCGTACGGATCCTGCTCGCCCCACAGCAGCTCGACCAGTTCGACCAGAGCTTCGACCACCCGGCCGCCGACGGTCGGCACGCGCCCACCGGCTGGCTGGTCCGCTTCGACCCCACCCGCGCCCAGCTCGCCGACTCCAGGATCAGGGTGCAGGGCACTCTTCAGGCCGCCGAGTTCGACTCCAGCACCCTTGAGGTCGTCGCCGACCACACCTTCGTGTACGCCCTGAAGCCGGCCGGCTCGGACCCCAAGGCGAAGGCCTCGCTGTTCACTGTCCGGCGCGAGCTGCAGTTCCGCTTCGACCGCGACGACCTGCGCATGCACCAGGCCGAGCTGGTCGTCTCCTACGTCCAGGCCGGGCCGCTCGCCTGCTCCGAGGACTCGGTGACCCATCTGCACCCGCTGCTCGCGGGCCAGACGGCGAAGGCGGGCGGCCCGGCCGGCACCGACCCGTACGCGACGGGCAGCGCGACGGCACTGTGCGGCTCACTGGCGACGAGCTCGCAGCCCAAGGTCTGACGGCCCAAAGGTCTGGCGGCCCAAGGTCCGACAGCCGAGGTTCTGCCGACCGAGGGTCTGACCGTGACCGTCGCGTCCTCGGTGCCCGTGCCCGTGCCCGTGCGCGTCAGTCGTCGTCCTCGGGGGTGCTGTCCCGGGGCGGCTGGTCCTTCGGCGAGGTCCGGTCCTCGGGGGCGGTCCGGTCGTTCGGGGCGGTCTGGTCCTTGGGAGTGCCGCCGGCGAAGCCCCCGAACCCGCGCCGCACCCGCCCGCCGAGGTCACCCGCGCCCCCCGCGATGTCGCTGACCAGCTTCATCAGCGGGTCCTTGGAGTTCTTGACGTCCGTGGCATAGCTCGCGGCCGACTGCCGGAAGGAGTCCGAGACCGAGGTCTCCTTGTCCTCGCTGCGCCGCGGATAGTGACCGTCCATGATCCGCTGGTAGTCGCGGGACTCGGCCCACTTCTTCAGCTCGGCGGCCCGCACGGTGGTGAAGGGGTGTGTGCGGGGGAGGGTGTTGAGGATCTTGAGCACGGAGTCGCGCAGGTCGCCCCCGGCCTCGTACTCCTCGGCCTGCTCGAGAAACGCGTCCACGTTCATCTCGTGCAGGTGATTGCCTCCCGCGAGCTTCATCAGGCCGCGCATCGAGGCCTTCAGGTCCTGCCCGACGAGGAGCCCCGCCCGGTCGGCCGACAGCTCCGACTTGCGGAACCACTCGCGCAGCGCGGTCACGATCGCCATGATCGCGATGTTGCCCAGCGGGATCCAGGCCACCCGGAGCGCCAGATTGGTCAGGAAGAGCAGGATCGTGCGGTAGACGGCGTGGCCGGAGAGCGCGTGACCGACCTCGTGCCCGACGACGGCCCGCATCTCCTCCTCGTCCAGCAGCTCGACGAGCCCGGTCGTCACGACGATGATCGGCTCGTCCAGGCCGATGCACATCGCGTTCGGCTGCGGGTCCTGGGCGACGTACATCGGCGGGACCTTCTCCAGGTCCAGGATGTGGCAGGCGTCCCGCAGCATGGTGTTGAGGTGCGCGAACTGGGCGTCGGAGACGCGCACCGAGTCGGACAGGAACAGCAGCCGCAGGCTGCGCTCGGGCAGCAGGCCGCTCAGGGCCTTGAAGACCGTGTCGAAGCCGCTGAGCTTGCGCAGGGCCACCAGGGCCGAGCGGTCCGCCGGGTGTTCGTAGGTGCGCGAGGAGATCCCCTCGAAGCGCCTGCGCTGCCTGCTCGGCACGTTCTCGTGCTCGTGCCCGTTCTGCTGGTGGCCGTTGTCGGACATGTGTTCCCCCATGCGCGTCTGAGTGCCTTTTGTGCCCCCAAGGCACGGCCCAGCCTAGGCGGAGATACCGTGGACGGGCAGTACAGAGAAGGAGTCCATCACCATGGAGCACATCCCCGCAGCCGCCTGGCTCACCGAGGCCGCGAGCGCGGCAGACAAGCAGGGCCCGGGCAATCTGCTCCGTGTCGTGCTGATCGTGATGATCGTCGGGGTGGGCCTGACCGCCTGGTTCCTGCTGCGCGGGTACAAGCGGGACGACTGACGCGTGGACAGGCGGGACCACTGAGGCGTGTGCCGGCCGGGGAGGCCTGAGCAACCGGCGTCCCCGACGGCGGAGTCGGCGTGATCGCGACCGAGGCCCCCGCATACGATGGACCGACGTCTTTATCCCGCCCACACCGGATAGGTCCTGCCGAGATGAGCTTCCACAGCACCGCTGCACAGTTGGTCACCGTTGCCGCCGAGGGCGAGCAGGGGGGCAACCACGAGAGCCTCAACCCGTTCCTGACCGGCGGCGGCGCACTGTTCGTGCTGCTCCTGCTGCTGTGGATCACCACGCGTTTCAACCGCGACCGCTGAGGCTTTTCGGCCGTTCGGAGCCGTCCCGGGGACCCCTGTCGGGCGGAGCCCGTCGACCGGGCCGGTAGGGTCTGCACGCATGGGAGAGCAGGACATGCCTACCGGTCCGGCGAGTGGCACGGAGGGCGGCGCCGTCGGCGGCGCCGCGGGTGACGCGCTCGGCGGCGCGGTGAGAGGCGGGGTGAGCCGGCTGACGACCGGCCCCGGGAACGGCCCCTCGAATCCGGGCAAGCGCCGCCTCGGCGTCATGGGCGGAACGTTCGACCCGATCCACCACGGGCACCTCGTGGCGGCCAGCGAGGTCGCCGCGCAGTTCCACCTCGACGAGGTGGTGTTCGTACCGACCGGGCAACCGTGGCAGAAGTCCGACCGGAAGGTCTCACCGGCCGAGGACCGCTATCTGATGACGGTCATCGCCACCGCCGAGAACCCGCAGTTCTCGGTGAGCCGCATCGACATCGACCGCGGCGGCCCGACCTACACCACGGACACCCTGCGCGACCTGCGCGCTCTCAACCCCGACACCGATCTCTTCTTCATCACCGGTGCCGACGCGCTCGGCCAGATCCTCACTTGGCGGTACGCGGAGGAGCTGTTCTCCCTCGCGCACTTCATCGGAGTCACCCGACCCGGTCACACCTTGACCGACCCGGGCCTGCCCGAGGGTGGCGTCTCGCTGGTCGAGGTTCCCGCGCTGGCCATCTCCTCCACAGACTGCCGTGCGAGAGTCGCCAAGGGCGACCCCGTCTGGTATCTGGTGCCGGACGGTGTGGTGCGCTACATCGACAAGCGCGAGCTGTACCGCGGCGAGTGAGGCGAGTGAGCCGAGAGGGGCACCGGTGAACGACCGATACGACGGATACGCGGACGGCGACCAGTACGAGCTCGTCGGCTACGACGAGTTCGGGCAGCCTGTATACCGGCAGGTGCCGCGCCAGCAGCCCCAGCGGGGCTACGACCCGTACGCACAGCCGCAGCAGCCCCAGCAGCACCAGGGCTACGGCTACGACCCCTACGCGACCGGCGCGGGGGGCTACGACACAGGTCAGCAGCAGCCCGTGTCCTCGTACGACACCGGTCAGCAGACCGCGGTCCCCGGCTACGACCCCTACGACCCGTACGGATCCGGCGCGTCCGGGACGACAACGTCGTACGACCCCTACGGGCAGACGGCGCAGACGACGCAGTCGGCGCACACGGGTCAGACCGGGCAGGCTGGTCAGGTCGGGCAGACGGGGCGGGCCGGGCAACCGGGCCAGTCCCGGAGCGGCACCGGCGCCGCGGGCAGGAGCACCGGGCAGCAGCCGCGGGTGGCCGAGCAGACTGCCTACATCCCGCAGCAGGCGCGCCACTCGGAGGAGAACGAGCCCCGGGCCGACCGGGACTACCGCACCGAGCAGTTCGCCTTCGTCGAGGAGCAGGAAGCCGAGCCCGAAGACGTCATCGACTGGCTCAACTTCACCGAGAACCGCACCGAGCGCCGCGAGGAGGCCAAGCGCCGCGCCCGCAGCAGGGTCGTCGCTCTGACCGTGGTGCTCGCCCTGGTCGTGGTCGGCGGCGTCGGCTACCTCTGGTACGCGGGGAAGCTGCCCGGCACCTCCTCCGGCGGCAAGTCCGCCGCGACGACGGCCACGGGTGCCCAGAACCGCGATGTGATCGTCGTCCACCTGCACAACACGAAGGGCGGCGGCACCTCCACGGCGCTGCTCGTCGACAACACCACCACCAAGCAGGGCACCACCGTCCTGCTGCCCAACACCCTTGCCCTGACGGACGACAGCGGCTCGACGACCACGCTCGCCAAGTCGGTCGGCGACGACGGCTCCTCCGGGACCCGGGACGCGATCGACACGGTGCTCGGGACCAACATCCAGGGCACCTGGCGCCTCGACACCCCCTACCTCAACAACCTCGTCGACCTCGTCGGCAACATCGACCTCACCACCAACGCCGATGTGCCGAACCCCGATGCGAAGAAGAAGGGCGAGGCGCCCCTCGTGAAGAAGGGCGAGAACCAGACCCTCAGCGGCAAGATGGCCGTCGACTACGCCACCTACCGGGCCTCCGGCGAAGCCCAGAACGCACAGTTGGAGCGGTTCGGACAGGTCATGCAGGGCGTGCTGCGCAAGCTGTCCTCGGACAAGCAGGCCGCGACCACCACCGTGCAGACCCTGGCGCAGATCCTCGACCCCTCGCTGACCGACCAGGACCTCGGCGCCTTCCTCGCCAAGCTTGCCGACCTCGCCAAGGGCGGCGACTACAAGACGGCGCTGTTGCCCGTGCAGCAGGACGGCACCCTGAGCGAGAGCGCCACCAACAGCGTGGTCAAGGACGTCCTCGGCGGCACCGCCAAGAGTCCCGCCGCCGACGCCGCCGTCCGTGTCGGCATCAAGAACGCCACCGGGAACAAGGACGCCACCGAGAAGGCCCGCGTCGTCCTGGTCAACGGCGGCTACACCTTCCTGGACTCCGGCACCGGCGCCACCGCGCAGAGCGTGTCCCAGATCACGTACGCCGATGCCGCCAGGAAGAACGACGCCATCGAGGTCGCGAAGACCCTCGGCCTGCCCACCAGCATCGTGAAGAAGGGCAGTGGCTCGTCCAACGCGGACGTCTCGGTGGTCCTCGGCCAGGACTACAAGGTGACCACCTCCACCGGGTGATCACGGTGACCACTCCACTGGGTGATCACGAAGAGTGGTCGCGGGTCACCCTCCGGAGCGGTCGGCGCCACGTTCCGGGGCCCCCGGGACGTGGCCACGGAAACGCGTGGGGCGCCGTCGGCGGTCCGTGAGACCCTTGAGTCATTACTGACCGCCGACGGAAAGCCGCGTAGTGACCGCCACGGACCGCTCCATCGAGCTCATCACCACCGCCGCGCAGGCGGCCGCCGACAAGCTCGCGCACGACATCATCGCCTACGACGTCAGCGACGTTCTCTCGATCACCGACGCCTTCCTGCTGGCGTCCGCCCCCAACGACCGCCAGGTCAAGTCGATCGTCGACGAGATCGAGGAGCGGCTGAACAAGGAGCTCGGTGCCAAGCCGGTGCGCCGCGAGGGCGACCGCGAGGCCCGCTGGGTGCTGCTCGACTACGTCGACATCGTGGTGCACGTGCAGCACAGTGAGGAGCGTGTCTTCTACGCTCTGGAGCGGCTGTGGAAGGACTGCCCGGAGCTTGACCTGCCCGCCGACGCCAAGGCCACCCGCGGCAAGGCCGCCGAGCACGCCAAGCTGCAGGCCGAGGAGGACTCCGCCGAACTCGGGGAGCTGCGGTGACCGCGGCGGGGGCCGAGGCGGCCAGGACATCCGCCACGGGTGACGCCCAGGCGCAGCGACAGCCGACCGTCGCGGGCGTCGAGGCCGGGACGAAGCCGGGCCGCGGTCGCCGCATCATTCTGTGGCGGCACGGCCAGACGTCCTGGAACGTGGATCGCCGCTTCCAGGGCACCACGGACGTCGAGCTCACCGAGGCGGGCCTCGGCCAGGCCCGCCGCGCCGCCCGGTTGCTCGCCTCGCTGAAGCCCGACGCGATCGTCGCCTCGGACCTCCAGCGCGCCGCGAACACGGCCGCCGAGCTGTCCACGCTCACCAGCATCGACGTCATCCACGACGAGGGCCTGCGCGAGACCTACGCGGGCGTCTGGCAGGGGCTGACGCACGAGGAGATCATCGCCCAGTACGGCGACGAGTACGCCGCCTGGAAGCGTGGTGAGCCGGTGCGCCGCGGTGGTGGCGAACTGGAGACCGAGGTCGCCGACCGCGCCGCCCCCGTGGTGCTGTGCCACGCCGACAAGCTCCCCGAGGACGGCACCCTCGTGGTGGTCAGCCACGGCGGCACCATCCGCACCACCATCGGGCGCCTGCTCGGCCTGGAGTCCCGGCACTGGGAGAGCCTCGGCGGCCTCTCCAACTGCTGCTGGTCCGTCCTCGGAGAAGGCGCGCGGGGCTGGCGGCTGCTCGAGCACAACGCCGGCACACTGCCGGAGCCGGTGCTCGGCGACGACGACTGAGCTGCCCCCTGTCCGGTCCCGGGGGCCCGGCGGGACCGGATTTCACTTTCTGGCAGGTCGCAGGCTAAAGTTCTTCTTGTTCGCCCCGCCGGGCGGGAAGAACGCAAGGGGCTATAGCTCAGTTGGTAGAGCGCCTGCATGGCATGCAGGAGGTCAGGAGTTCAATTCTCCTTAGCTCCACAGATCGACTCTCTTGAGTTGTCAAAGATCAACACAGGTCAGTGATGAGAATCCCGTTCCTTTCGAGGGGCGGGATTTTTTCATGTCCCCCAGGATGTCGGTGACATGGGCGACACCGGTCCCAGGGATGCAGTGGCCGCTTCGAGTGACGGTGGCCACAACCGCTCCCGCCGCTCGCGCAGAACCGCCAGCCCCTTGCGCGCCTTCTCGTCGTCCGGGGTGTAGGCGACGATCCGGCACTCCGGCATCCCGTCGATGGACAGTGACACCGAGGTCATCCGCAGCTCGCCCACCGCCTCATGGCGGAACGTCTTCACACGCGGTCCCGGCGGGAGGACGTCCCCGCCCGCCCACAACTCGGCGAAGCGCGGGCTGGCGGCCGACAGCCCGCGTATGTAGTCCTCCCAGGCGGGCTCGCCGACATGTCTGCCGTACGCGGAGCGCAGCGTCGCCACCATCAACGGCAGTTCGCTGTCCCGGAACACCACGGGGCAGCCGGGCTCGGGCACGGTGAACAGGGTCCACAGCACGTTGGGAACGCCGATGTCGAGCGTCTGTGGCACGAAGAACAGGTCCCGGTAGGGGGGGTTGGCGGCCAGGATGTCGTACCGCGAGTTGTAGACCGCCGCCGGGCGCGGATCGAGGGCGTCGATGATGCCCTGGATCTCCGCGCTCACGGTCTGCGCGGGGAGCTCCGGCTCGGACTCGTAGGGCACTTCGGCCAAGTGGTACAGATGCTCCCGCTCGGTCTGGTCCAGGCGCAGGGTGCGCGCCACCGCGTCCAGGACCTGAGGAGAGGCGTTGATGGGGCGGCCCTGCTCCAGCCATGTGTACCAGGTCACACCGACCCCGGAGAGCTGCGCGACCTCTTCGCGGCGCAGCCCCGGCGTACGGCGCCGGAAGCCCGGGGGCATCCCCACGTCGGCGGGTGTCACCCGCGCCCGCCGGCCGCGCAGAAAGCCGGCCAGCTCCGGCCTGCGACGCTGTGTCGTGTTCATCGGCTTCACTTCCCCCGTCTTCCATCGTCCGCGCCGAACCCGACCGCTGCCAGGTGCTGTCAGTACCAGCATCGGCGGGCTCTCGGCACCCGTATCCGGCCGACGCCAGGCTCGGAGTCATGACGACGACAACCCCCGCGGGCCCAGGTGCCGCAGCGGATTCAAGTCCTGCGACCAGTAAAGCCCCCGGCACTGACAATCGCCCCGGACGGCTGCTCGCGGCCGTGCTCACAGCCCAGTTCATGGCGCTGCTCGACGTTTTCATCGTGAACGTCGCCGTGCCCACGATCGGTTCCGAACTCCACGCGTCCGGCGCCGGAATGCAGTTGGTGGTCGCCGGATACTCCATCGCGTACGCCGTACTGCTGATCACCGGCGCGCGCCTCGGCGACCTGCTCGGTCACCGTCGCGTCCACCTCGCCGGACTCGCGCTGTTCACCGCGGCCTCGCTGGCGTGCGGACTCGCACGGGGAACCGGGGAGTTGATCGCCTTCCGGCTGGTGCAGGGCGCAGGTGCGGCCGTGATGATCCCGCAGGTGCTCAGCCTGATCCAGCGCCACTTCACCGGCGAGGCCCGGGCCCGTGCCCTCGGCGCGTACTCCGCCGTCGTCGCGACGGGTGCCGCGGCCGGACAGGTGCTGGGCGGTGTCCTGGTCAGCGCCGACCTGTTCGGCACCGGCTGGCGGCCGGTGTTCCTCGTCAACGTGCCCGTGGGCCTCGTACTCCTGGCCGTCGGCCACCGCGTCCTGCCACGGGACGCCGCGGGAGCCGTGGAGCGCTCACGCGGCCTCGACCTGCCGGGCCTCGTCCTGCTCGGCGCCGCCGTGTCGCTGCTCACCGTGCCGCTCGTGCTCGGTCAGGAGGAGGGCTGGCCGCTGTGGTCCTGGCTGTCGCTCGGCGCGGCCGCGGTCCTCTTCACCCTTCTCTGTCTGTACGAGTCCCGGCTCGCCCGGCGGGGTGGAGCGCCGCTGATCTCACCCCGGGTGCTGCGCCACCCCGGCATGGGTCTCGCGGTCTTCCGCCTGCTCGCGGTGATGGCGGTCAACGCGGGCTTCCTGTTCGCTCTGACCCTGCACGTTCAGGGCGGGCTCGGGTACAGCGCGCTGCGCGCCGGACTCACCTTCGCGCCGACCGCGGTGGTCTTCGGCCTGGTCGGTCTGACCTGGCGCAACTGGCCGACCGCTCTGCAACGTGTCCTGATCCCCACCGGCTTCGTCATCGCCGCCGTGTCCGTCGCCGGCGTCGGAACCGTGCTGAAGGGCGGGGGCGACGGCGGTCCCTGGCTGTATGTGGCGTTCGCAGGCGTGGGGACCGGCCTCGCGCTGGGCTTCAGTCCCACGCTGACCAGGGCTCTGGCCACGGTACGGCCCGAGGACGCGGCGGACGCGAGTGGACTGCTCGCGACGGTCGCCCAGCTCGGTCAGCTGATCGGTGTCGCGGCCTTTGGCACACTCTTCTTGAACCGACTTGAGTCACTTGGGGCTCCGGGGGCGTATACCTCTGCGGACGCGCTCCTCATGTGCACGTATGCGCTGGCCGCGACGGCCACGTCGGGTGCCGTGTCCGGACTGGTACGAAGGCGTCGCTGACCGTATTGCTCCGGCCGTGGCAGAATCAAACGGCCGGAAGGGGGCGCGGCCCGACGGGAGGGAGAAGCGATGCCTGCGAGCATCCTCGAGGAGGTCGATGATCTCCTCGACGTGGCACAGACACGTAGAAGAGCCACTCTCCTCGACTGTCCTTCCTGCGGATCGGTCCACGTCGCCCAGGTCCTCGGCGACAACGGCGGGATCTCCTACGTGTGCACGGCCTGCGGCCACAGCTGGAGCTGATCGATGGGTGCACACAGGCGGAAGTGCGATTGGTGCGGCAGTGGTACGCCGATCGTCCGCGACATGGAGCCGGTCAACCACGACTACCAGTACTGGTGTGAGGAGTGCGCGCGGGCGCTGATCATAAAAGGCGACCCGATCGAGACGTACCGCGAGTTGGAGGGCGAGCCGATCTACGGCCGGCTCCTCGACGAGCACTGCACGCTCAAACGGTTCTATTCGTTCGCCACAGCCTGACCCCGATCAGGGTCAGGAAGACGAGACCGGCTCCTTCGTAGAGGGCCGACAACGTCAACTGGGCGCCCGTCTGTTGCAGTTCGAGCCGTCCCGGGCCGTGTGGCACCCACCACAGCGCGTACGAGCAGAAGACCAGCGCCGTACCGATGGCGGTCACCGGCGCCGCACCGACGGCGGCCGCCCGGCCGCGCGTGCCGAGGATCAGCACCATCGGCACGCACCACACCCAGTGGTGCGACCATGACACCGGACTGATCAGCAGTGCCGTGACCGCGCAGACGGTCACCGCCCAGTCGCGCCGCCCGCGCAGCTCCGCCGCCACGGCGACCCCGAGGCCCAGGGAGCCCGTCACGGCCGCCGCGGCGACCCACCAGAAGCCCGGCTGAGTGGTGTGCAGCAGCCGGGCCAGTACCCCGCGCAGCGACTGGTTCGCGGTGTCCTCCACGAGCCCGACCCGGCCTGTCTCGAAGACCATGCGGCTCCAGAAGCGCCACGAGTCGTACGGCAGGGCGGAGGTCGCCAGCAGGGTTGCCCCGGCGAACGTGACGCCCGCCCCGCGCGCGTGCCGCAGCCAGGGGCCTCCGGGGCTCCGCCGTGCGTATGTCACGGCACCGGTGACCAGCAGGAACACCGCGAAGAGCGCCGGTGTCAGCTTGATCGCCGCCGCGAGTCCGATGCCCACTCCGGCCCAGCGGTGCCAGGGCCGCCGCGTCAGGTCCCACAGCACCAGTACTCCGAGCAGCAGATTGATCTGCCCGTACCGCACGGTCGTCCACACCGGCTCGCACCACACGGCCGCCGCGGAAGCCCACCAGACGCTCTCCACGCGCGCGTGGTCGACGAGCCGTAGCGAGAGGGTCACGAACACCACAAGAAGGGCCAGATTTCCGGCCGTCGCCAGGGTCCGCATGGCCGACGTGTCCAGCAGAGTCAGCGGTGTGAACAGCAGCGCCGCGAACGGCGGGTAGGTGGTCGGCAGATGGGCCTCGGTCGTACGCAGCGCGTAGAGGTCGCCGCCCGCGCGGACGGTCTCGCCCTCCGCCCGGTACACCATCAGGTCGATCATCGACACGTGCGCGGCCCGCTGCGCCCACCAGAAGGCGGCGAAGGACAACAGGCACGCCCCCAGGGCGACGGGCGCACTGCGGCGGACACGGGGGAGCGCGATCACGGTCACGAAGGCCGACACTATCCCTCATGTCCGCATTGTCCGCACGGCACGGAATCGATTTGGTGGTCCACGGGGAGGACCGTGTAATGTTGGCGTCGCCGCCGGGGAAACCGGGCGACACGGTCGATATGCGGCTTCGCCGCATGGCCACGAGGGGCTATAGCTCAGTTGGTAGAGCGCCTGCATGGCATGCAGGAGGTCAGGAGTTCAATTCTCCTTAGCTCCACAAATATTGAAGGCGGGTCACCCGGTCAGGGTGACCCGCCTTCGTCGTGTTCAGCGGCCGCTGCCGAGCGCCCGACGACCACGACGCTGGGAGAGGACCGGCAGGTTGTTGCGTGCCGGGGCGGAGGAGCGGGTGTCCTCCTCGATGCGCAGGGCGAGCGCCGGGCAGCGGCGTACGGCCCGCAGCGCCTTCGCCTCCGCGTACCGGGGCACCTGGGCCTGCGCGACGGTGGGGAAGCCGTCGGCGCCCAGTTCGAAGACCTCGGGAAGGATGTCCGCGCACAGGCCGTGACCGCGGCACAGGGTCCAGTCGACGTAGATCTTCTGGCGGCTGGGACCCGCCTCCTCGACCGCCTGGCCGCCGGGGATGCCGGTGGGGAGCTGACCGCCCTCGAAGAGCGGCAGAACGCCCTCCACGGGCCTTCCGCAGCCATTGCCGAGGACATGGGCGGCCAGGTCGTCCGTGAACGCCTTGATGGTCGACTCGATGAACATCGCCGAGCCGTCGGGGTGCGAGCAGGCGCCGCGTCTCTTCACGGCCTTGGCGACCTGCTTCACGGCCTCCAGGGCGGCCGGACCGCCGCCGTTGAGGATGTCCTCCAGGCCGCGCGCCGCGGCGGGCAGGCCGAGATAGCAGGGACCGCACTGTCCCGCGCTCTCCTCGGCCAGCCACTGGGCCACCCGGAGCGACTCGCCCAGCGGGCACGTCTCCTGGGTGATCGGGAGGATCGCGCCGGCGCCGAGCGCGCCGCCCACCGCGTCCAGGGAGTTGCGCGAGACGATCGCCTCGTTGACCGTCGCCGCGTCCAGCCACTTGCCGTGGTAGCCGCCGGTCAGTACGCCCTGCGGCATCGGCGGGGCGCCGGCCAGCTGGAGCACGTAGCGCAGCGGCACGCCGGTGGGGACCTCGATCACCATGGGGCGGGCGACCGCGCCGGAGATGGTGAGCATGACGGTGCCGGGCTCGTCGTACAGACCGGTGTTGCGGTAGCGGTCGGGGCCGATACGGGCGGCGATGGCCAGCTGCGCGTACGTCTCGGCGTTCGACAGCAGGGTGGGCGCGCCGCCGACGCCGCTCTGCGACGCGCTGATCTTGCGGCCCGGTGGGACGGCCGGGCCTCCGTCGATGGAGCGGATGAGCGAAGCGGCCGCTCCGGTCACCATCCGCACCGGATTGCGCTGCACGCGCGCGCGGAGCGGCGATCCGCGCCGGTCGCTCAGGCCGCGCTCGGCCAGCGCGGCCTCCATGGACCGCTGGGTCGACTCACGGGTCACCCCGATGACCAGGGTGCGCGCGCCCATGGCCTCCGCGGCCAGCAGGGCGCCGTCCAGGATGAGGTGCGGGGCACGGTTGATGAGCACCGTGTCCTTGCGGCAGGCGGGTTCGTCCTCACTTCCGTTGACGACCACGACGGGTCGGATGCCCTTGCTGATGGCCGACTCGGCGACCGAGCGCAGTTTCTTGGCGAAGGGGAAGCCCGCGCCGCCGCGGCCCTTCAGTCCGATGGCCTCGGCGAGGCCCGCGAGCTGTTCACCGCCCATCGGCTCGAGCGGCCCGTGCACCTTGAGGTGCATGGGCAGATCGAGCCGTTCAACCAGGTCGAAGCCCGACGTGAGCTGCGGAAGTCCGACGACGCGGACCTCCGGGACGTCGGGCAGGGCCTCGTTCACTTAAAGCCTCCGGAAGGGGCGTTCCATGGTTCACCGGAGCCAGGAGCGTCGAAGGCGCCCGGCAGTACGTCAGGCGTGGGACCGCTGTCGTACGTGTCGTTGGTGTTGTACGTACCGAAGGCGGGGTTCGTCTCACCGTTGTTGTACACATCACTCGTGACGTACCCGCCGGTGGCCGAGTTGTCATAGACGGGGATGTTGTATCCCGTGTCGGCGAGCGGGTCGTACGCGGAGCGGGGTGCCTCACCGACCGGCGGCGGCGAGGGGATGGGCCAGCTGCCCGACGTGCTGCCACCGGCGTCGGCGCGGGGGAACGTCTCCGTCGGCTGCATGTCCATGGGCATCTGGATGCGCTCGGTCGGGGCCGCGCCGGCGGGGTTCGCGCCGGGCGTGCCCGAGACGGCCCGGTAGGCGGCCGCGAAGCCGGACGTCGCGTCCGCGGCGGCAGCGGGGTCGACCGGGGTCTGGTACAGCGACTGCTCGGGGGACGGCGTGCGCTGCGGGGGTACGAAGGGGGCGCCCGAGGACTGCTGCGCGGGACGCGGGGCGAAGCCCGGCAGGGAGTTCTCCGACAGGGCGGCACGGGATGCCGTCAGGTCCTCGCGGGCCATGCGGCCACCGGCGCCGCCGCCCTCGCCGAGGATCGCCAGGATCCGGTCGGCGACCTTGCGCTTGAAGGGGTGGGGAGCCGCGCGCAGGGCGAGGGCCGCGCCGACCGCGACCAGGCACAGCTCGTAGGACACCATGAAGAACGGCTTCGCCGCCCGTCCCGCGTAGAGGCCATGGATCAGCGCCGCGCACAGGGCCGGGTACGCCAGCATGTGCATCGCGCGCCAGCGCGCCGCGACCGGTGCCGGGGCCGCGAACTGGTTGCGCAGTGCGCCGGTGATGCCCACGAAGATCATGAGCAGCCCGGCCAGGGAGCCGAGGCCGATGAGTCCGGCGCTGCCCTTGACGCCCAGACTGAAGGGGATCAGCGCGGCGATCAGGACGGTGTGGTCCAGTGCCAGTTTGATGGTGATGTGCACCAAGAGGAACGCGATCGAGCCGACGGCCGTCACCCGGTGGATGCCCTGTGCCACGATCCGCTGACGCGTGTTGAGGATGAGCCGGTCCTGGGCGATGAGGCCCCAGATGACCGAACACGTGAGGGAGACGAGCGACAGGACGCCCGCACCGAAGTTGAGGAAGTCCTGGACTCGGTTGCCTCCGGCCAGCACGACCACGGGTATGAGCAGCAGGACGGCAGCCGTCGCCACCCCGTAGGCCGAGCGGCCCGGTCGGGGAAGCGTGCTGCCACTGCGACGAGGGTTCATAGGGGGTTACTCCCAACGGTTCGGGGAAGCGGTCCCGAAGCCGAACTCTAAGTCGAGCCATACCGATGGGTACGAGGTTTGAGTTATTGCGTTGTTATCAAACGGCGACCAGGCCCTTGTGTTGTCCCGTAGCGTCCCCTTACGCGAAGTAATATTTGAATATTGTTCAGTTTTTTTGGCGTGATTGTGACGAGCGGCACGGCGTGTCTGCCCCGTCCCAAGCTCGTCGCGGCGCGCGCAGGGGCTGCGGTACCCTGACGCCATGCGTGCCGTACGCCTTCTGCTTAGCGAGCCGCGCTGATCAGTCCCGACCACTGACGACCCGTGGTCGGAATCGGCGCGGCGTCCCCTCCTGTGCGAGGGGATTTTTCATTTCTAAGCCGCTGGCAGAGACGATCGATGGAGCTTTGAGGATCATGAGCGAGACGAACCCCGCTGCCGCCTCCGAGGTGGCAGCGCCGCACCGCTACACGGCCGCGATGGCCGCTGAGATCGAGGCACGCTGGCAGGATTTCTGGGACGCCGAGGGCACGTACGAGGCGCCGAACCCCAGCGGTGACCTGGCGGGCGACCCCGAGCTGGCCGCCAAGCCCAAGAAGTTCATCATGGACATGTTCCCGTACCCCTCGGGAGCGGGTCTGCACGTCGGCCACCCCCTGGGCTACATCGCCACCGATGTATTCGCCCGGTTCCAGCGCATGACGGGCCACAACGTCCTGCACACCCTGGGCTTCGACGCCTTCGGCCTGCCCGCCGAGCAGTACGCCGTGCAGACGGGCACCCACCCGCGCGTGTCCACCGAGGCCAACATCGAGAACATGAAGGCCCAGCTGCGCGCGCTGGGCCTGGGTCACGACAAGCGCCGGTCGTTCGCCACGATCGACCCGGAGTACTACAAGTGGACGCAGTGGATCTTCCTGCAGATCTTCAACTCCTGGTACGACGACGAGGCGGACAAGGCCCGTCCGATCTCCGCGCTGATCGCCCAGTTCGAGAGCGGCGAGCGCGCCGTAGCGAGCGTTGACGGCGCCACGCGCGCGTGGAACGAGCTGACCGCCGACGAGCGCGCCGACGTTCTGAGCGAGTACCGACTGGCGTACGCCTCCGACGCGCCCGTCAACTGGTGCCCCGGGCTGGGCACGGTGCTGGCCAACGAGGAGGTCACCGCCGACGGCCGCTCCGAGCGCGGGAACTTCCCCGTCTTCAAGGCCAAGCTGCGTCAGTGGAACATGCGCATCACGGCGTACGCCGACCGGCTGCTGGACGACCTGGAGGCGCTGGACTGGCCCGAGGCGATCAAGCTGCAGCAGCGCAACTGGATCGGCCGCTCCGAGGGCGCCCGCGTCGACTTCCCGATCGACGGCGAAGCCATCACGATCTTCACCACGCGCCCGGACACCCTGTTCGGCGCCACCTATATGGTGCTGGCGCCCGAGCACCCGCTGGTCGACAAGTTCGTCCCCGAAGCCTGGCCCGAGGGCACCCACGAGGTGTGGACCGGCGGTCACGCCACGCCCGCCGAGGCCGTCGCCGCCTACCGTGTGCAGGCCGCCTCGAAGTCCGACGTCGAACGGCAGGCCGAGGCCAAGGACAAGACCGGTGTCTTCACCGGCGCCTACGCGACCAACCCGGTCAACGGCGAGCAGGTCCCGGTCTTCATCGCCGACTACGTGCTGATGGGCTACGGCACCGGCGCGATCATGGCCGTCCCGGCCGGCGACCAGCGCGACTTCGAGTTCGCGCGCGCCTTCGAGCTGCCGATCCGCTGCATTGTCGAGCCGACCGACGGCCGCGGCACCGACACGTCGACGTGGGAGAACGCCTTCGCGTCCTACGACGCGAGGATCATCAACTCCTCCAACGACGACATCTCGCTGGACGGCCTGGGCGTGGCCGAGGCGAAGGAGCGCATCACCGAGTGGCTGGCCCGCAAGGGCATCGGTGAGGGCACCGTCAACTTCCGTCTGCGCGACTGGCTGTTCAGCCGCCAGCGCTACTGGGGCGAGCCCTTCCCGATCGTCTACGACGAGGACGGCGTCGCACACGCGCTGCCCGAGTCGATGCTGCCCCTGGAGCTGCCGGAGGTCGAGGACTACTCGCCGCGCACCTTCGACCCGGACGACGCGAACACCTCTCCCGAAACGCCGCTGTCCCGCAACGAGGACTGGGTCAACGTCACCCTGGACCTGGGTGACGGCCGCGGCCCGCAGAAGTACCGACGCGAGACCAACACCATGCCCAACTGGGCGGGTTCCTGCTGGTACGAGCTGCGCTACCTGGACCCGCACAACGACCAGAAGCTGGTCGACCCGGCCATCGAGCAGTACTGGATGGGCCCGCGCGAGGGTCAGCCGCACGGTGGCGTCGACCTGTACGTCGGCGGCGCCGAGCACGCCGTGCTGCACCTGCTGTACGCGCGCTTCTGGTCGAAGGTGCTGTACGACCTGGGGTATGTCTCCTCGGTCGAGCCGTTCCACAAGCTGTTCAACCAGGGCATGATCCAGGCCTTCGTGTACCGCGACAGCCGCGGCATCGCGGTGCCGGCCGCCGAGGTGGAGGAGCGCGACGGCGCGTACTACTACCAGGGCGATAAGGTCTCCCGGCTGCTGGGCAAGATGGGCAAGTCCCTGAAGAACGCGGTCACTCCGGACGAGATCTGTGCCGAGTACGGCGCGGACACCCTGCGCCTGTACGAGATGGCGATGGGCCCCCTGGACGTGTCGCGGCCGTGGGACACGCGCGCGGTGGTGGGCCAGTACCGGCTGCTGCAGCGGCTGTGGCGCAACGTCGTCGACGAGACCACGGGCGAGGTCACGGTCGTCGACACCCCGGCCGACGAGGACACCCTGCGGGCGCTGCACAAGGCGATCGACGGCGTGCGCCAGGACCTGGAGGGCCTGCGCTTCAACACCGCCATCGCCAAGGTCACCGAGCTGAACAACCACCTGACCAAGACCGGCGGCCCCGTGTCGCGCACGGTCGCCGAGCCCCTGGTGCTGCTGGTCGCGCCGCTGGCCCCGCACATCGCCGAGGAGCTGTGGCGCAAGCTGGGCCACACCGACTCGGTCGTCCACCAGGACTTCCCGGTGGCCGACCCGGCGTACGTCGTGGACGAGGCCGTGACCTGCGTCGTGCAGATCAAGGGCAAGGTCAAGGCGCGCCTGGAGGTCTCCCCGTCGATCTCCGACGCGGAGCTGGAGAAGATCGCGCTGGCCGACGAGAAGGTCGTCGCCGCGCTGGACGGCGCGGGCATCCGCAAGGTGATCGTGCGGGCGCCGAAGCTGGTGAACATCGTCACGGCGTAGCCGCTTGCCCCGGTCCGGCACGGATCGGTGGCTTGGCTAGGGGTAGTCCCCTACGGGCAGGTTCGGGGTTCTTCCGGAACTCCGGACCTGCCCGTTGCGTTTACCGTTGAAGAGTGACGCGGCGGTTGCCGCGACGTCCGGAGGAGGAGCGTGGTGGAAGCCGTGATCACAGTTATCGCCCTGCTCTTCCTGCTGTTCGTGGTGCTGGGCGCATACGCCACCGTGAAGGTGATCGGCGCCGCCAAGCGCGGTGTGGACCGCACGATCTCCCAGGCCCGCCGCACGGTCGAGGACACCACCCTGCGTGCCAAGACCTTCACTCAGCCTGGCCCGGCGGGCGAGATCGCCCAGCTGAGACTGATGCTGCGCACCTCGATGCGGGCCACGCAGGACGCGCTGCACTCGGGCGTGGCCGAGGACGAGTCCCTGAAGGAGTCCCTGGGGCTGTTCGAGCGGCTCAGTGTGCACGGGCGCGAGCTGGACGACGAGCTGAGGCGCCTGGAGAGCGAACCGGACAAGCGGACGCTCTCCACACGGCTGCCCGAGCTGCGCGAGCGCACCGAGCGGATCACGCAGTCCGCGGACTCGCTTCGCTGGGCCGCGCGCGACCGGGCCCGCCGGTTCGCCGCCGACGACCTGGATTCGCTGAGTGAGCAGATCGACGTCGAGGCGGGCGCCCTGAGGCACTGGACGACCGCGCCGGGGCCCACGGCCCCCTGGCCCGAGGCGCCGGCACCGGACACGGCCACTTCCAGCGGCCAGACCTGGCCGGAGCCCCCGCAGTCCCGCCCGGCCGACGAGCCGCCGCGCTCCGCCATCACCCCGCCGGGACAGCGGCCGACCTACCCCTGGCAGAAGAAACCCCGTCCCGAGAGCACGACTTGACCCGACCTAGACCGCAGGTGAAAGGGGCCGGGCTGCCGTCCGCGCTCCCCGGCAGGTAACCTCCAGCTCATGTCCCGCCATGTCGCGATCGTCACCGATTCAACGGCCTACTTGCCGCGCCGGACGATGGAGCGCCACGGCATCACCGCGGTGCCCCTGACCGTGGTTCTCGGCGATCAGGCGCTCGAAGAGGGCACCGAGATCTCGGCCCGCTCCCTGGCGCAGGCACTCCAGAAGCGGCGCTCCGTCACCACGTCCCGGCCCAGCCCCGAGGTCTTCGCCGCTGCCTACCGCAGGGTCGCCGAGTCGGGCGCTACCGACATCGTCTCGCTCCATCTGTCCGCCGAACTCTCCGGCACATACGACGCCGCCGTCCTCGCGGCCCGTGAGGCCCCGGTCCCCGTGCGAGTGGTGGACACCGGGATGATCGCGATGGCCCTCGGGTTCTGCGCACTCGCCGCGGCCGAGTCCGCGGAGGCAGGGGGCACCGTCGACGAGGCGGTCGCGGCCGCGGAGAAGCGTGCCGCCGGCACCTACGCGTACTTCTACGTCGACACGCTCGACTATCTGCGTCGTGGCGGCCGTATCGGCGCCGCGCAGGCGCTGTTGGGCTCCGCGCTCGCGGTGAAGCCGCTGCTCCAGCTCGACGGGGGGCGGATCGAACCTCTGGAGAAGGTACGGACGGCGTCCAAGGCGATCGCCCGGCTCGAGGAGATCGTGGCCGAACGCGCGGGCAGCGCCCAGGTCGACATCGCCGTCCACCATCTCGCCGCCCCCGAGCGGGCGTCCGCCCTCGCGGACCGGTTGCGGGCGCGGGTGCCGGGCGTGGTCGATCTGCATGTGAGCGAGGTCGGTGCGGTGATCGGGGCGCACACGGGCCCCGGGCTGCTGGGGGCGGTCGTCTCGCCTCGATGAGGCCGAGGAATTCGGTGGTGGCGGAGTGGGGGCGCCTGCGTCTGATGGGACTGCGTCTGATGGGACTACTGCGTCTGATGCGTCTACTGGGCCTGGTGTGACTCGTGTGGGTGACGGAGTTATCCACAACTGGGTAGTTTTCCCCGGGGTTTGAGCAAGATCATCGCGAGGGCGGCGAGTTGCCCGATCCTCGACGTATGGCACTTCGATCACGCTCACGCACCGCCACACCGACCAGCGGCCCGGGCCGCGGACCCGTCTCCGACGGCCGCACCCGCCATCGCCGCCATCGCTCGCCAAGCCGCGCAGGCACAGGCGCAGGTGTAGGTACAAGCGCAGGTACAGATACAGGTACAGGCGCCCGCGCCCGACGCCGCGATGCCTCGGCCGAGGCGCTCCGCCTGCGTGCGCAGGCGCTCTTCTCCGAAAGGCCCAGCACAGGAGGGGAGTTGAGGGACGGGCCGCCGGGCGTGGACCGGGATGTGGGAGGCCCAAGGGGGAGCACCTCGGCCGGGGTCGGGGTCGCCGTCGTTCGGGGAGGTGGCGGCTCTTCGCCCACCGGGGTCCTGGACCGTGACGAACCGAGCCCGAGCCCGAGCCCGTGCCCGAGCACGGGTGCGAGTGCGGGCGACCGTGCCGAGCGCGGTGCTCCCGCGCCCGGTGCGGCGGCGGCATGGCGGGAGCGGGCCGGGCTCGCCGTGCGGGAGCGGATGCCGCTGTGGCTGCAGTCGAGGTGCGGTCTGGAGCGCAGGAGTGTGACCGCACTCGGTGTGCTGCTGGTTGTCGCCGTGGTCTTCGCCGTGCAGCAGTTCTGGGGTGGCAGGACGCAGCCGGTGCGGGCTCCCGAGGTGGTGCGGGCAGTGGCGCCGTACGGCGGGCAGAGCGGCGCGGTGGAGCGGAAGTCGGCGGAGCCGGGAGGTTCGGTCGGGGCGCCGCCGAGCCCGGCCGGCTCGACCGGTTCGACCGGGACCACGATCGTGGTGGACGTCAGCGGCAAGGTGCGCAGTCCCGGGCTGCAACGACTGCCGGCCGGCTCGCGGGTCGAGGACGCGCTGCGGGCCGCGGGTGGGGTGCGACCGGGCGCGAACACCGAGGGGCTCAACCGGGCCCGCCTCCTGGTGGACGGCGAACAGGTCGTGGTGGGCGTCCCCGCCGCCGTGGCTGGACCGGTCATGGGTGGCGGCTCCAGTGCCACCGGGATCGGCGGGTCCGCTTCAGGAGCGGTTCCTTCGGCTCCGGTCTCCCTCAGCACGGCCACCGTGGACCAGCTCGACACCCTGCCGGGCGTCGGTCCCGTTCTCGCCCAGCACATCATCGACTACCGCACCCAGCACGGCGGCTTCCGCTCGGTCGACGAGCTCCGCGAGGTCAATGGAATCGGCGACCGCCGGTTCTCCGATCTGCAGAAACTGGTACGGCCGTGAGCGGGCCCACCGTCCCCTCGGCGGCTTCTGCGACCTCTTCGCTCCCTGCACTCCCTTCGCCCCACGCGGCCTCCGCGCCGACGGATGCCACGCGGAGCACCCCGCGCTCCCGGAGTCGCCGAGCCGTGCACGCCGCCTCGGGAAAGCGGCTCGGCACCGCGCACCCCCGGGAGGAAGGGCCGACGGATCTGCGGCTCGTGCCGCCCGCGCTCGCGGCCTGGGTGACGGCGGCGGTGACGGTGGGCGCACCGCCCGGACGGGTCACAGCCGTGGTGGTGGGCTGCCTGGTCGTGGGCGGCGTGTTGCTGGCGGTGGGGCGGACCAAGGCGCGCAGGGTGACGGAGTACGGCGCACGACCACTCCGTGCTTGGCCACGGGTCTCCGTCGCCGCCTCACTGCTCTGTGTCGCGGCGGCCGCCGCCTCCGCGGGGCTGCACGGGGCGGATGCGCGCCGCGGCCCGATCCCGGCCCTGGCACGGCAGTACGCCCATGTGACCGCCGAGGTGGAGGTCACCTCCGACCCACGGCTCACCCGGCCTCGGATCAAGGGGGATCACGCGGCTCCCACGGCCGTGCTGCTCGACGCGGAGGTCCGGCGGGTGACGCGGGAGGGCGGAAACGGGGCTGTGGTGGCGACGCGCACGCCGGTGCTGGTGATCGTCGACGCGCATTCGCCGAGGGGCTCGCCTCGGCTGCCCGGCGGGCGCTCGCCCTGGCTGTCGCTGCTGCCGTCCACACGGTTGCGGGTGGCCGCGCGGCTTGCCCCCGCACTGTCGGGCGGGGATCGGATCGCGGCCGTGCTGCGCGTGCGGGGGAGCGGGCCGCCGGAGGTGGTGGGGCAGCCGTCCGGGCCGCAGCGGTTCGCCGGTCGGTTGCGCGAGGGCCTGCGGCAGGCGACCGACGGGCTGGAGTCGGACGCGAGGGCGCTGCTGCCGGGGCTGGTCGTGGGGGACACCTCACGGGTCACACCGGAGCTGGACGAGGCGTTCAAGGCGACGGACCTCACGCACCTGCTGGCGGTCAGCGGCGGCAACTTCACGATCTTGCTCGCACTGTTCGTCGGACCGCCGGGTCTCGCCCAGCGCGCCGAGCGGCGTGGCCTCGCACCTCGGCTCGGTATCCCGCTGCGGGCCACCGCCCTGCTCGGTGGTGCGGTCACGCTCGGCTTCGTGATCGTGTGCCGGCCGGACCCGAGCGTGCTGCGGGCCGCGGCCTGCGGATCGATCGCGCTGCTCGCCCTCGCGACCGGCCGCCGCAGATCGTTGATCCCCGCCCTGGCCACGGCCGTACTGCTGCTGGTGCTGTACGACCCCTGGCTGTCACGGAGTTATGGCTTCCTGCTCTCCGTGCTGGCGACCGGCGCCCTGCTCACGCTCGCCCCACGGTGGAGTGCGGCGCTCCAGAGACGCCGGATGCCGCCGCGCCTGGCCGAGGCGCTGGCCGCCGCGGGAGCCGCACAGGCCCTGTGCGCGCCGGTCGTCGCGGTTCTGTCGGCCCGGGTGAGCCTGGTGGCGGTGCCGTGCAATCTGCTCGCGGAGTTCGCCGTCGCACCGGCCACGGTGCTGGGGTTCGCGACGCTGGCGACAGCGCCGGTCGTACCGCCGGTGGCCAAGGGGCTCGCGTGGTGCGCGAGTTGGCCGGCCCGGTGGATCGCCGACATCGCCCGGACCGGCGCCGCGCTGCCCGGCGGGGGAGTGGACTGGCCCGCGAGCTGGCCGGGGGCGCTGCTGCTCGCCCTGGTCACGACGGTCGTCGTGCTCGTCGGCCGACGGCTCCTGAAGCATCCTTGGCTGAGCGGTGCCTGTGTCCTGGTGTTCCTGCTGGTCGTGGTGCAGCCTGCGCCGCTCACCAGGGTGATCACGGGATGGCCGCCGCCCGGCTGGCGGTTCGCGATGTGCGACGTGGGACAGGGCGATGCGATGGTGCTCGCGGCGGGCGACGACACCGCCGTGGTGGTCGACGCGGGCCCCGATCCGGCGCTGGTCGACCACTGTCTGACCACGCTCGGCATCACCCGGATCCCGCTCGTCGTGCTGACGCATTTTCACGCCGACCATGTGGCGGGGCTGCCGGGGGTGCTGCGGGGGCGTGCGGTGGGGGCGATCGAGACGACGGGCTTCGCGGAGCCGCCGGACCAGGCCGAGTTCGTACGGAGGGAGGCGGCCGCACGGCACATCTCGGTGACGTCGGCCGTGGCGGGTGAAAGGCGGCGCATCGGCAGTCTCGACTGGCAGGTGCTGTGGCCGCCACCGAGCCCGGCGCCCACCCCGGACGGGCCGAACGACGCCAGCGTCGCCCTCCTCGTACGGTCGGCGGGGCTGCGGCTGCTGTTGCTCGGCGACCTCGAACCGCCGGCGCAGCAAGGGCTGCTGAGATCACCGGCGGCCGGGGAGCTGACGGCCGTGGACGTGCTCAAGGTCGCCCACCACGGCTCGGCCTACCAGGACCCGGAGCTCATACGGAGGGTGGCCCCGCGGCTCGCCCTGATCTCGTGCGGCAGGGACAACCCGTACGGGCATCCCGCGCCCAGCACGGTCGCGGCGCTGCGCGTCGCGGGTGCCGTGGTGCTGCGGACGGACAAGGACGGGGCGCTGGCCGTCGTCGGTGCGGGCGGAGGGCTGAGCGTGGCGAGAGACTGAGGGTATGAATTCCGCACAGGCCGATGCCTACCTCCGCCGGATCGGCGCCCATCACCCCGCGTGGCCCACTTCAGGTGTGCTGCGCGACCTGCACCTTCGCCATCAGAAGGCGGTGCCGTTCGAGAACCTGTCGATCCATCTGGGTGAGGAGATCGTGCTGGAGGAGAAGCGGCTGCTGGACAAGGTGGTGGGCAGGCGCAGGGGTGGCTTCTGCTACGAACTGAACGGGGCGTTCGGGGCGTTGCTCGGGGCGCTGGGCTTCGACGTCACGCTGCTCGCGGGGCGGGTGTACGGGGAGGAGGGGCGGCTCGGGATCCCGTACGACCATCTCGCGCTGCGGGTGCGGACGGTGGACGGGGGCGACTGGCTGGCGGACGTCGGGTTCGGGGCGCACAGTCACTATCCGCTGGCTTTCGGGGCGAGGACCGAACAGGTTGACCCGGGCGGCACGTTCAGGGTGCTCGAGGCGGGGCCGGACGCGGCGGGGGTGCGGGGCGTCGGCGGGCGGCGGGAGGCCGAGGACCTGGACGTCATCCGGGACGGTGGCCCGCAGTACCGCCTGGAGGTGCGGCCGCGGGTACTGGGTGACTTCGTCGCCGGGGCCTGGTGGAACAGCACCTCGCCGAAGTCGCATTTCACGCGGTCACTGGTCTGTTCGCGGGTGACGGAGGACGGAGGGCGGATCACGCTCAGCGGTCGGAAGCTGACGGCGACGGCGCCGGACGGGACGAAAGAGGTGTCGGAACTGACAACGGACGAGGAGGTGTTGGCGCTCTACCGGGAGCGCTTCGGGATCGAGCTGGACCGGGTGCCGGAGGTGCGGAAGGGCTGAATCCGGCGTACCGGAGGAGCGGTCGGCGATGCATGTGGTGATCGACGCGGCGTCCATCGACACCAACATGCGGCGTCCATCGACATCAACGTCACGATGCGCGACGACCATCTGAGGACGGCGGGCATCCTGCACCGGGACGACTTCACGGTGAGCCGGCAGACGATGCTCGCGCGTGGCATCGCGGTGGTCGGAACGAGCGCCAGGAAACGAGCGTCAGGATCGAGCTGGACGTGCGGATCGTTGAGAACGGCTGACCCCGGCGTCGGCTCTGTCCGGCGTAGCGGAAAATGTCCCCGTGAGCGATGTGAGACATGTGCTGGTGCTGCCCGACCGCGATGCCGCGGAAGAGGCGGCGGAGGTGATAGGTGACCGGTTCGGGCTCGACGAGGAGCCGCAGCTCGTCAGGGACGCGCTGGCCGGTGAGGACGACGCCGAGGACGCGCAGTGGCTGGTGGTCCTGACGGATCCCGGGGAGCGGCTCGATCCGAAGGAGCTGGACGAGTTCGCGGGGGAGTGGGACGGCTGGCGCGAGGAGCCGTAGCGCTCTGCCGGCGGCGGGGCCGGTCGTGCGGGTTCCCGTGCGGGACGCGTTGTCAGTGGCGCGTGGGATGCTTTCGGTGATGGCCAAGAAGACCGCTCAAGACGACCCTCTCGCCCCCGTCACGCTTGCCGTGGGCCAGGAGGACCTCCTGCTCGACCGTGCCGTGCAGGAGGTGGTGGCCGCCGCCAGGGCCGCCGACGCCGACACGGACGTACGGGACCTCACTCCGGACCAGCTGCAGCCCGGCACGCTGGCCGAGCTCACGAGTCCCTCGCTCTTCTCCGAGCGCAAGGTCGTGGTCGTACGCAATGCGCAGGATCTGTCGGCCGACACCGTCAAGGACGTGAAGGCGTACCTGGACGCGCCGGCCGAGGAGATCACCCTCGTGCTGCTGCACGCCGGTGGGGCCAAGGGCAAGGGGCTCCTCGACGCCGCGCGCAAGGTGGGGGCTCGGGAGGTGGCGTGCCCCAAGATGACGAAGCCTGCGGACCGGCTGGCGTTCGTGCGCGGCGAGTTCCGGGCGCTCGGGAGATCGGCCGCGCCGGAGGCGTGCCAGGCGCTGGTCGACTCGATCGGGAGTGACCTGCGGGAGCTGGCGTCCGCGGTGTCTCAGCTGACCGCGGATGTCGAGGGGACGATCGACGAGGCCATTGTCGGGCGGTACTACACCGGGCGGGCCGAGGCGTCGAGCTTCACCGTGGCCGACCGGGCCGTGGAGGGGCGGGCCGCGGAGGCGTTGGAGGCGTTGCGGTGGTCTTTGTCGACCGGGGTCGCGCCCGTCCTGATCACCAGTGCGTTGGCTCAGGGGGTGCGGGCGATCGGGAAGCTGTCCTCCGCGCGCGGGGGGCGGCCGGCCGATCTTGCTCGTGAGCTGGGGATGCCGCCGTGGAAGATCGATCGGGTGCGGCAGCAGATGCGGGGGTGGACGCCGGACGGTATCGCGGTTGCCCTGCGGGCGGTCGCCGATGCCGATGCCGGGGTGAAGGGCGGGGGAGATGATCCCGAGTACGCGCTGGAGAAGGCGGTCGTAGCGATCGCTCGGGCGGCTCGGTCTGGTCGGGGCTAGCGCGCGGCTGGGCTGAGCCCGTGTTCTTCCGCCCCCGCCGCCCCTACCTACCCCTCCCCCAAGCTCTCGGCTTCGCTCGAGCAGGGGGACCCCCATCATCCGCAGCCTGGGGGCTCCGCCCCCAGGCCCCCGGGGTGCGTTCCTCGGCTGCGAGCCGGTGGGGGCCGGTCGCGCAGTTCCCCGCGCCCCTGGGGCGGGGCTTCGCCCCGATTTCCCCTGTCCACGCCAAAGGCCCCGCTCGCTCTCCTGGGGAAGGAGGGGGAGCGGGGCCCTTGGGTCACGATGGTGGATCCACGCCCGCGTGGCGAACGCAGGCCGCGCGTGGGTCCGGGGGTGCCGGTCAGGAGCGGAAGAGAGGGCCCGCTTGGTCCTTTCCGGCGGTCAAGTCAGGGGTTGAGCCCGATGGGGCCCAGCCGACTCAGCCCTTGAGGGAAGCGACCTTCGAAGCAAGCGCCGACTTCTTGTTGGCGGCCTGGTTCTTGTGGATGACGCCCTTCGAGACGGCCTTGTCGAGCTGGCGCGACGCAGCGCGCGTGTACTCGGTGGCCTTCTCGACGTCACCCGCGGCAGCGGCCTCGCGGGCCTTGCGGATCGCGGTCTTCAGGGAGGACTTGACCGACTTGTTGCGCAGTCGAGCCTTCTCGTTGGTCTTGATCCGCTTGATCTGGGACTTGATGTTCGCCACGAATGAGCCTTTACAGGTTCAGGCGCGCGAGACAGCACGTCTCACTCGCCGTTTGATTTCCTTAGGTGTGTGCCTCCTGCAGAGAGGGCACGAGACACAGCCACCCAGGCTACCAGTAGCCGTACGACCGGCCCAAACCGGTCGCAGCTTCCCACCCGTGGGACCATGGAGCCTACGTATCGATCCGACCCGAGGCGACAGGCGCCTCAAGAGACAGGACCCTGCGTGCCCGCGACCCCTAACAATGTGCCCGAGCCGAGCCGTACCGCCCCGGCTCTGATCCGCAATTTCTGCATCATCGCGCACATCGACCACGGCAAGTCCACGCTCGCCGACCGCATGCTCCAGCTGACCGGGGTGGTCGAGCAGCGGCAGATGCGTGCTCAGTACCTCGACCGTATGGACATCGAGCGCGAGCGCGGCATCACGATCAAGTCCCAGGCGGTCCGGCTGCCCTGGGCCCCGACGGAGGATCCGGGCAACACCCACATCCTCAACATGATCGACACCCCCGGGCACGTGGACTTCACGTACGAGGTGTCCCGGTCGCTGGCAGCCTGCGAGGGGACCGTCCTCCTCGTCGACGCCGCCCAGGGCATCGAGGCGCAGACCCTCGCCAACCTCTACCTGGCGATGGAGAACGACCTCAAGATCATCCCCGTACTCAACAAGATCGACCTGCCGGCCGCCCAGCCGGAGAAGTTCTCCGAGGAGCTCGCCAACCTCATCGGCTGCGACCCCGAGGACGTACTGAGGGTCTCCGCCAAGACCGGTGTCGGCGTCGAGGCGCTGCTCGACAAGGTCGTCGCCGAGATCCCCGCTCCGGTGGGCGTTCAGGACGCGCCCGCGCGCGCCATGATCTTCGACTCCGTGTACGACTCCTACCGGGGCGTCGTGACGTACGTACGAGTCATCGACGGGCAGCTCAACAAGCGTGAGCGGATCCGGATGATGTCCACGGGGGCTACGCACGAGCTTCTGGAGATCGGGACCAATTCGCCCGAGATGCTGCCCGCGGACGGGCTTGGCGTCGGCGAGGTGGGCTACCTCATCACCGGTGTGAAGGACGTCCGGCAGTCCAAGGTCGGTGACACCATCACCACCCTCAACAAGGGGGCGACCGAGGCGCTCGGCGGGTACAAGGACCCCAAGCCCATGGTCTTCTCCGGGCTCTATCCGCTGGACGGGTCCGACTACCCCGAGCTGCGCGACGCCCTCGACAAGCTGCAGCTCAACGACGCCGCGCTCGTCTACGAGCCGGAGACCTCCGCCGCGCTCGGCTTCGGTTTCCGCGTCGGTTTCCTCGGGCTGCTGCACCTCGACGTGATCCGGGAGCGGCTGGAGCGCGAGTTCGGGCTCGATCTCATCGCCACCGCGCCCAACGTGGTCTACCGCGTCCTCATGGAGGACGGGTCGGAGCACGTGGTCACCAACCCGAGCGAGTTCCCCGAGGGGAAGATCAGTGAGGTGTACGAGCCCGTCGTGCGCGCCACGATCCTCGCGCCCTCCGAGTTCATCGGCTCGATCATGGAGCTGTGCCAGACCCGGCGCGGCACCCTGCTCGGCATGGACTACCTGTCCGAGGACCGGGTCGAGATCCGGTACACGCTGCCGCTCGCCGAGATCGTCTTCGACTTCTTCGACCAGTTGAAGTCGAAGACCCGGGGTTACGCCTCGCTCGACTACGAGCCCACCGGCGAGCAGACCTCCAGCCTGGTCAAGGTCGACATCCTGCTGCACGGCGACAAGGTGGACGCGTTCTCGGCGATCACCCACAAGGACGCGGCGTACGCGTACGGTGTGCGGCTCGTCGCGAAGCTGCGCGAGCTGATCCCGAGGCAGGCCTTCGAGGTGCCCATCCAGGCCGCCATCGGCTCGCGCGTCATCGCGCGCGAGACCATCCGCGCCATCCGCAAGGACGTCCTCGCCAAGTGCTACGGCGGTGACATCTCCCGTAAGCGGAAGCTGCTGGAGAAGCAGAAGGAAGGCAAGAAGCGGATGAAGATGGTGGGCTCTGTGGAGGTTCCGCAAGAGGCCTTCATCGCCGTGCTGTCCAGCGACGACAGCGGTGGTTCGGCGAAGGGCAAGAAGTAGCCACCTGTTACCCCCAGAAACTCGGGCACAATGCGGGCTCGTCGCGCCTCGGCGCGGCGAGCCCGTACGCGTGCGTAGGGTCGCTCTCTGTAGGAAATGACAGTCCGCCGCCTCTTACGCACTGGCCGGACGCGCCTTACTCTGATCTCTGCTCGATGGTTACTCGCGAGTTAAACAACAGCCGAACCAGCCAGCCGCACAGCAACAGTCAGCAGTCGGTCGAGCCAGACGCACGCACTGTCGCGGGCCCCGGAGGATGTCGTGAGCGACACACAGACCCTGATCGAGAACCGTCCGCCGTCCGTGGCGGCCCTCTTCCTGGAGCGCGTGGCGGCTACGCCGAACGCCGAGGCCTACCGCTACCCGGTCCACCCCGCCTCAGGTGAGGGCTCGGACGAGTGGAAGGCGCTGAGCTGGGCGCAGGCCGCCGAGCGGGTTTACGCCGTCGCGGCCGGACTGATCGAACTGGGCGTACAGCCGGAACAGCGCGTCGCGCTCGCCTCCTCCACCCGGGTCGAGTGGATCCTCGCCGACCTCGGCATCATGTGCGCGGGCGCGGCCACGACGACGATCTACCCGCAGACGAACGCCGAGGAGTCGGCGTTCATCCTCTCCGACTCCGACAGCAAGGTCCTGATCGCGGAGGACGCGGCCCAGCTCGCCAAGGCGCGGGAGAAGCGTGCCGAGCTGCCCGAACTCACCCACATCGTCGTCATCGACCCGGCGGGCGTCGAGACCGGCGACGGGGTGCTCACCCTCGCCGAACTGGAGACGCGCGGTGCCGCGTACCTGGAGAAGAACCCCGAACTGATCAAGGAGCGCGTCGGCGCGATCACCGCCGACCAGCTCGCCACCCTCATCTACACCTCGGGTACCACCGGCCGCCCCAAGGGCGTGCGCCTCCCGCACGACAACTGGTCGTACATGGCGAAGGCCATCGCCTCGACCGGGCTGCTCGGCCCCGACGACGTGCAGTACCTGTGGCTGCCGCTCGCCCACGTCTTCGGCAAGGTGCTCACCTCCGGCCAGATCGAGGTCGGGCACGTGACCGCCGTCGACGGTCGCGTCGACAAGATCATCGAGAATCTGCCGGTCGTGCAGCCGACGTACATGGCGGCCGTCCCGCGCATCTTCGAGAAGGTCTACAACGGGGTCGCGGCCAAGGCACGGGCCGGCGGCGGCGCCAAGTACAAGATCTTCCAGTGGGCCGCCGAGGTCTCCCGCGAGTACGCGAAGGCCAGCCAGGACAACTTCCGCCGCACCGGCACAGCCGCCGTGCCCTTCGGGCTGGGCGCCAAGCACAAGGTCGCGGACGCGCTCGTCTTCGCCAAGATCCGTGAGGCCTTCGGCGGCCGGCTGCGCGCCTGCGTCTCCGGCTCCGCCGCGCTCGCCCCCGAGATCGGCTACTTCTTCGCGGGCGCCGGTATCCACATTCTCGAGGGGTACGGCCTCACGGAGTCCTCCGCCGCCTCCTTCGTGAACCCCGGCGAGGCGTACCGCACCGGCACGGTCGGCAAGCCGTTGCCGGGCACGGAGGTGCGCATCGCGGACGACGGCGAGATCCTGCTGCGCAGCCCCGGCATCATGGAGGGCTACCACGGGCTGCCCGAGAAGACCGCCGAGGTGCTGGAGGCGGACGGCTGGTTCCACACCGGAGACATCGGTGAGCTGTCGCCCGACGGGTACCTGCGCATCACCGACCGCAAGAAGGACCTCATCAAGACGTCCGGCGGCAAGTACATCGCGCCCGCCGAGGTCGAGGGCCAGTTCAAGGCCGTCTGCCCCTACGTCTCCAACATCCTCGTGCACGGCGCCGACCGGAACTTCTGCACCGCCCTCATCGCCCTGGACGAACCGTCCATCCTGGAGTGGGCGAAGGAGAACGGGCTGGAGGGCAAGTCGTACGCCGAGGTCGTCGCGGCCCCTGCCACGGTCGCTCTCGTCGAGGGGTACGTCAAGGAACTCAACGAGGGGCTCCAGCGGTGGCAGACCATCAAGAAGTTCCGGTTGCTGCCGCGGGATCTCGATGTGGAGCACGGGGAGATCACGCCGAGTCTGAAGTTGAAGCGGCCGGTTGTGGAGCGGGAGTACAAGGGGCTCATTGAGGAGATGTACGCGGGTTCTCGGGAAGCGTGAGGCTGTTCGTTGTCGGCTGCGGGTGTGTGGGGGCTGGTCGCGCCCACGCGGCGGAGCCGCATATGTCGCGGCCCCGCGCCCCTAAAGGGCGCGGTTGCCGCTCAGCCCTGCCACCAGGCTCTGCAGTTCTCGGACCTGCCTCCGTAGGTCGGAAAGGTCCGGGGGGTCCTCGGACGACAAGCGCTTCTCCAAGGCCGCAAGCCGCGTGCTGATCTGGGCCGCGTGGGTGTGTTCCTGGGTCAGTAGGCGTTCCAGCTGCTGGTTCTTGCGGTGGAGGTCCAGGAAGACCGTGACCTTGGCGCGCAGGACCCAGGGGTCGAAGGGCTTGGTCAGGTAGTCGGCGGCGCCGGTGGCGTAGCCGCGGAAGGCGTAGCCCGCGTCGGCGTCGGTGCCGGTCAGGAAGATGATCGGGACGTCCTTGGTCTGGTCGAGCCGCTTGATGTTGGCGGCGGTCTCGAAGCCGTCCATGCCGGGCATGCGGATGTCGAGGAGGACGACGGCGAAGCGTTGCCTGAGCAGCGCCTTCATCGCCTCCTCGCCCGAACGCGCACGTACGAGCGGCTCGTTGAGGGACCCCAGGACGGCCTCCAGCGCGATCAGGTTGTCCTCCATGTCGTCGACCAGGAGGATGCTGGCGCGCTCGTAGGTCGTTTCCTCAGCGCTCATGGTGACTGTCCTCATTCGGTCGTCGGCGGGGCCGCGGCCTCCTCGGACGATGTGCTCGGCCCCGGAACAACGGATCCTTCGGAGTCGTCCTGCTCCGCGTCGTGCACGCTCTCCGGGTCGAGGAGGGCGCAGACGACCGTGAGCAGCTGATCGACGTCCACCGGCTTGGGTACGTAGTCGTTGGCACCGCGCGCGATGGACTTCTCGCGGTCTCCCGGCATCGCCTTCGCGGTGAGGGCGACGATCGGCAGGCCCGTCCAGCGGGGGGTGCGGCGGATGGCGGAGATCGTCTCGTAGCCGTCCATCTCCGGCATCATGATGTCCATCAGGACGAGTTGCACGTCGGGGTTGCGCTCCAGGGTCTCGATGCCCTCGCGGCCGTTCTCCGCGTACAGGACGGGCATGCCTACGCGGCCCAGGACATGAGTGAGCGCGAAGACGTTGCGGATGTCGTCGTCCACGATCAGCACCCGCCGCCCCGGCAGGACCTGACCCGCCCGGCCGGCCTTCCACGCCTCCAGCTTGGTCGGGGTGGGCCAGGAGTCGTCGGTGTCGTGGGAGGTGTACGGCTCGGTGGACAGCTGCTCGGGCACGAGCGGCCGGTCGTCCTCCGAGGCGGGGCCGGTCGCCGTGTGGCCGGGGCTGATGACAGGGACGTACAGCGTGAAGGTGGAGCCCTTGCCGGGGGCGCTCTCCGCGATGATGCGGCCGCCGAGGAGCCCCGAGATCTCCCGGCTGATGGACAGGCCGAGGCCGGTGCCGCCGTACTTGCGGTTGGTGGTGCCGTCGGCCTGCTGGAACGCCTCGAAGATCACCGGGAGTTTCTCCGCGGCGATTCCGATGCCGGTGTCGGAGACGGCGAAGGCGATCACGTCGTCGCTGTTCTCCCGGGTGAAGGCGTGCTCAGGGTCCTTGAGGCGGTTGACGCGCAGTTCGACCCGGCCGGTCGCGGTGAACTTGATCGCGTTGGAGAGCAGGTTGCGCAGGATCTGCTGAAGCCGCTGCTCGTCCGAGTACATCTCCCGCGGTACGTCCTCCCCGACCGTCACCTCGAAGGCGAGACCCCGGTCGAGGGTGAGCGGGCGGAACGTGGCGTGGACGTAGTCGAGGAGTTTGATCAGGGGGAGCTTCTTCGGGCGTACGTCCATACGGCCCGCCTCGATCTTCGACAGGTCGAGGATGTCGTTGATGAGCTGGAGGAGGTCCGATCCCGAGCGGTGGATGGTCGTCGCGAACTGCACCTCCTGGTCCGAGAGATGGCCGTCCGGGTTGTCCGACAGCAGCCGGGCCAGGATCAGCAGCGAGTTCAGCGGGGTGCGCAGCTCGTGCGACATGTTCGCCAGGAACTCCGACTTGTACTGCGAGCTCGTCGCCAGGAGCGCCGCCTTTTCCTCCAGTTCGGCGTTCGAGCGTTGCAGCTCCGCCTGCTGCGACTGGAGTTCGTCCGAGCGGTCCTGGAGCTGGATGGCGAGACGCTGGGACTCGCCGAGCAGGGACTCCGTACGGGAGTTGGCGATGATCGTGTTGATGGCCACGCCGATGGTGTTCACGAACTGGTCGAAGAAGGCCAGATGGACGTCGGAGAAGCGGGAGAAGGAGGCGAGCTCGATCACGCCGAGGAGTTTGTCCTCGAAGAGGATCGGGATGATGACGACGCTGGCGGGGGCGGCTTCCCCCAGGCCACTGTTGATCTTGATGTAGTCCGGCGGGGCCTCCTCGACGAGGATCCGCTTCTTCTCGCGGGCCGCCTGCCGGACCAGGCCGTGCACCGGCATGCCGCCCGTGTCGACCGTGGCGCCCTGCGCCGAGCCGTATCCGGCGATGAAGGCGAGTCCCTTGGCGGGGACGGCGGTGTGGAGGGAGGTCCCGTCCTCCTCCGGGTCGGCCAGGAAGAAGGCGCCGTACTGCGCGTTCACCAGCGGGGTCAGCTCGCGCAGGATCAGGTCGGCGACCTCCATCAGGTCGCGGTGTCCCTGCATCAGCGCGGCGAGGCGGGCGAGGTTCGACTCCAGCCAGTCCTTCGCGCGGGTCGTCTCGCGGAGGTTGGCCACCATCAGGTTGATGTTGTCCTTCAGCTCGGCGACCTCGCCCTGCGTCTCCACGGTGATCGAGCGGGACATGTCGCCCTGGGCCACCGCGGAGGCCACCTCGGCGATCGCGCGGACCTGGGTGGTGAGGTTGGAGGCGAGTTCGTTGACGTTGGTCGTGAGGCGCTTCCAGGTGCCGTACACGCCCTCGACCCGTGCCTGACCGCCGAGTTGGCCCTCCGAACCCACCTCGCGGGCCACCCGGGTGACCTCGGAGGAGAAGGAGGAGAGCGTGTCGACCATCGTGTTGATGGTCGTCTTCAGTTCGAGGATCTCGCCGCGGGCGTCCACGTCGATCTTCTTCGAGAGGTCTCCCTGCGCCACGGCGGTGGCGACCTGCGCGATGTTCCGCACCTGCGAAGTCAGGTTGTCGGCCATGTAGTTGACGTTGTCGGTCAGATCCCGCCAGACGCCGGAGACGCCGAGAACCTGGGCTCGTCCGCCGAGCCGCCCGTCGGTGCCGACCTCGCGGGCCACCCGGGTCACCTCGTCGGCGAAGGCCCGCAGCTGTTCCACCATCGTGTTGACGGTGTCCTTCAGCTCCAGGATCTCGCCGCGGGCGTCGACCGTGATCTTCTTCGACAGGTCGCCGTTCGCGACGGCCGTCGTCACCTGGGCGATGTTGCGGACCTGGGAGGTCAGGTTCAGGGCCATGAAGTTGACGTTGTCGGTGAGGTCTTTCCAGACGCCGGAGACGCCTCTGACCTGGGCCTGGCCGCCGAGGTTTCCTTCGGTGCCGACCTCGCGGGCGACGCGGGTGACCTCGTCGGCGAAGGCGGAGAGCTGGTCGACCATGGTGTTGATGGTCGACTTGAGTTCGAGGATCTCGCCCTTCGCCTCGACCGTGATCTTCTTGCCGAGATCGCCCTGCGCTACGGCCGTGGAGACGAGGGCGATGTTGCGGACCTGCGAGGTCAGGTTGTCCGCCATGAAGTTGACGTTGTCGGTGAGGTCCTTCCAGACGCCGGAGACGCCGCGGACCTGGGCCCGCCCGCCGAGGTTGCCCTCGGTGCCGACCTCGCGGGCGACGCGGGTGACCTCGTCGGCGAAGGCGGAGAGCTGGTCGACCATGGTGTTGATGGTCGACTTGAGTTCGAGGATCTCGCCCTTCGCGTCCACCGTGATCTTCTGGCTGAGGTCGCCGTTGGCGACGGCCGTGGTGACCTGGGCGATGTTGCGGACCTGGGACGTCAGGTTCGAGGCCATGAAGTTGACGTTGTCGGTGAGGTCCTTCCAGACTCCCGAGACGCCTCTGACCTGGGCGCGGCCACCCAGTTGCCCTTCGGTGCCGACCTCGCGGGCCACGCGGGTGACCTCGTCGGCGAAGGCGGACAGCTGGTCGACCATCGTGTTCACGGTGAGCTTCAGTTCGAGCAGCTCACCGGTCGCCTCGACCGTCACCGTACGGGTCAGGTCGCCGCGTGCCACCGCCGTGGTCACCAGGGCGATGTCACGGACCTGGGCGGTCAGCCGGGACGCCATCGTGTTGACCGCTTCGGTCACATCGCGCCAACTGCCCGACAGGCCCTGCACCTTGGCGCGCCCGCCGAGACGGCCTTCGGTGCCGACCTCGCGCGCGACCCGGGTCACCTCGCCCGTGAAGAGGGACAGCTGATCGACCATCTTGTTGACGGCGCGCCCCAACCTCCGCAGATCGCCTCTGAGCTGACGGTTGCCGTCGTGCAGGTCGACCCGCTGGGTGAGGTCGCCGCCGGCCACCGCGTCCAGGACGCGCGTCGCGTTCGCGGCGGGCGCCACCAGGGCGTCGAGCAGCTGGTTCACGTCATTGACGCGGGTCGTCCAACTGCCCTGGCCCGGGCTCGCCGACAGCCGCTCGTCGAGCCGTCCGTGCCGGACCAGCTCCCGTCGTACCCGCTGCACTTCCGTGTTGAAGTGGGTGCTGCGGTCGATGATCTGGTTGAACGTCGCGGTCAGGTCGGCCACCAGGCCGTGCCCCGTCTCCGGCACCTTGGTGAAGTCACCGTCCCGCGCGGCGGTCATCGCGGCGAGCAGCGGACGCAGATCGGACGCCGGGATCCGGCCGTCGTCGAATGCCCGATTCTGTCCGTCTTCGAGCACACGCGTAGCACTGTTCTCACTCATGGCGGCCCACTTCGGTAACTCGGCGCTTATGGGCGTGGCCAGTCTGTCACTCTGTCCGTGTCGCCTGAGGCGTATTCGTCCGAACTGCTCAGGGAGCCGCACAGTGGGGGCCATTCCGACGCAACGGGAGTCGCAACCGGACTCCACGGCGCTTGCCCCTGGTACGCCCGCGCACTACCGCGCGGGTCAGGAAGCCATGGCGCGCGCCGCGCTGCCGGGCACTCCGCTCGCGCCCGGCGCCGCCCGCCGCATGGTGCGCGAGACGCTCGCCGACTGGGGGGAACTCGCCCTGCCCGGCGCCGAGATCGTCCGAGAGCGCCTCGCCGAGGACGCCGTCCTGGTGGTCAGCGAACTCGTCACCAACGCCGTCGTGCACGCGGGCACCGACGTCGAGCTGCTGTGCCGGCTGGAGATCACCGACGGCGGTGCGGTGGGCGCGGTGGTCGTCGAGGTCTCCGACCACCATCCCTCGCGGGCGGTACGCGAGGAGTCGGCCGAACGGGCGTACGGCATACCGGAGTACGGGCGGGGGCTGCGGTTGGTCGCCTCCCTGTCGGAGGCGTGGGGGATCACGTATCGGACCGGGGTCAAGACGGTGTGGGCGCGGCTGCCCGTGGACGGGGGGCTGAGCGTCGACGAGGGGCTGGGCGTCCAGGGCGGGTTGGGCGTCGAGAGCGGATTGGGCGTTGAAGGCGGGTTGGGCGTCGAGAGCGGATTGGGCGTTGAAGGCGGGTTGCGTGTTGAGAGCGGGTTGGGTGTCAAGGGTGAGTTGGGTGTTGAAGGCGGGCTGGGTGTTGAAGGTGGGCTGAGTGTCGGTGGTGGGTTGGGTGTTGAGCGTGGGTTGAGTGTGGGTGGTGGGTTCGGTGTCGACAGGGGGATGGGTGTCGGGCCGGGAATGACGGAAGCCGCGGGACTTTCCGCCGGTTCGGGGTTGGCCGACGGATTCGGACTGCCGGGCGGAATCGGGGTGCCGGGCGGGACGGGACTGGTCGGCGAGACGGGGCCGGCTGACGAGACGGGACTGGTCGGCGAGAGGGTCGCCCCCGAACCGCGGCAGAGGCCGCAACAGGACGGCGACTGGCTCAACCGCGGCGCCCTCTCCTTCCTCGCCGAGGCCTCCGACCTGCTCGCCGGGCAGCTCGACGAGGACCTCGTCGCCGCGCTCGCCGGACAGCTCCTCGTACCGCGGCTCGCCGACTGGTGTGCCGTATGGCTGGAGGACGAGGCCACCGACCGGGCGGGTGGGCTCGGGCTGGCCCTGGGACCCCGGCTCGCCCGGGTCTGGCACGGCAGTGAGAACCGGATCGAGGAGCTGCGGCGGGCCCTGGAGAAGGATCCGCCACGGTTGCCGGACTCGGTGCGGTCCCGGGCGGTGCCGGTGCCCTGGCCGGGGGAGGCGTCTGGACCGGGAGAGGCCTTGGGCACGGGGCAGGTGCCGGGGCAGACGGGTGGCACGGGCGGAGTGAGCGGGGCGGCGCTCGCGTACCGGCTGATCGCGGGCGGCCGGCCGCTCGGCACCCTCGTCATCGGCCGGGCCGGACTGGCCGCCTTCCCCGACGAGATCACCGGGCTCGTCGAGGACCTCAGCCGGCGGATCGCCCTCGCCATCGGCGCGGCCCGCCAGTACGCGCGCCAGGCCACCATCAGCCGGGTCCTCCAGCGGGGACTGCTGCCCGGCGCGGTAGCCGAGATCCCCGGGGTGCGCAGCGCCCTCGTGTACGAGCCGCTCGACAAGGGCGGACCCAGTGGTGACTTCTACGACCTGTTCCCCGCGGGCGACGGGCGCTGGTGCTTCGTCCTCGGCGACGTCCAGGGCAAGGGGCCCGAGGCCGCCGTCGTGATCGGCCTGGCCCGGCCCTGGGTGCGACTGCTGGCCCGCGAGGGCTACCACGTCGCGGACGTGCTCGACCGCCTCAACCAGCTCCTCCTCGACGACGCGACGGAGGCGGCGGACGCGGCGGCCCGTGCGCTGGTGGCGACGGGCGGGCCGGGTCTCGGCCCCGACGAGGGTCCACAGACCCGTTTCCTCTCCATGCTGTACGGCGAGCTGGTGCCCTTCGAGGGCGGCGTACGCTGCACCCTCGCCTCCGCCGGGCACCCGCTGCCGCTGATCCTCGGCCCCGACGGCGACGTACGGGAGGTGGCCGAGCCGCAGACCCTCCTCGGTGTCTTCGAGGACGCGACCTACGTCTCCGAGACCTTCGACCTGTACCCCGGCGACACCGTCCTGTGTGTCACCGACGGAGTGACGGAGCGCCGCAGCGGGCCGCGCCAGTTCGATGACGACGAAGGGCTCGCGGAGGCCCTCGCGGGCTGTACGGGGCTGAGCGCCGAGCTCGTCGCGGAACGCATCCGGCGACTCGTGCACGAGTTCGGCAGCAAGCCGCCGGAGGACGACCTGGCGTTGTTGGTGCTGCAGGCGGAGTGGGAGGAATAGAGCGAGAAACGGCAGGTGAGCGGTTGGAAAGGGGTATGCGGCCGGGTACGGGACAATGGAAGGCATGCCTTCCGCACTTCCCGACGGTGAGCCCGTCCCCGACGACGGGGCGCTGCCCGCGCACGCCCTGGCCGGAGCCGCCGAGCGCCCCCTCGGTTTCTACCTCCACGTGCCGTACTGCGCGACCCGCTGCGGCTACTGCGACTTCAACACCTACACGGCGACCGAGCTGCGGGGCACCGGAGGCGTGCTCGCCTCCCGCGACAACTACGCGGAGACGCTGATCGACGAGGTCCGGCTCGCCCGCAAGGTCCTCGGCGACGACCCGCGACCCGTCCGTACGGTGTTCGTCGGCGGCGGTACGCCCACGTTGCTGGCCGCCGACGACCTCGTACGGATGCTGGGGGCGATCCGGGACGAGTTCGGGCTCGCGGACGACGCGGAGATCACGACCGAGGCGAACCCGGAGTCGGTTGATCCGCGGTATCTGGAGACGCTCAGGACCGGAGGGTTCAACCGGATCTCCTTCGGCATGCAGAGCGCCCGGCAGCACGTCCTCAAGGTGCTCGACCGTACGCACACCCCCGGCCGGCCCGAGGCGTGTGTCGCGGAGGCGCGTGCGGCCGGGTTCGAGCATGTGAACCTCGACCTGATCTACGGCACGCCCGGTGAGTCCGACGACGACTGGCGGGCCTCGCTCGACGCCGCGCTCGGTGCCGGGCCCGACCATGTCTCCGCGTACGCGCTGATCGTCGAGGAGGGGACGCAGCTCGCCCGCCGTATCCGGCGGGGCGAGGTGCCGATGACGGACGACGATGTGCATGCGGACCGGTATCTGATCGCCGACGAGGTGCTGTCCGGGGCGGGGTTCGACTGGTACGAGGTGTCGAACTGGGCCACTTCCGCCGCCGGGCGGTGCCTGCACAACGAGCTGTACTGGCGGGGCGCCGACTGGTGGGGGGCCGGGCCCGGGGCCCACAGTCACGTGGGCGGGGTGCGGTGGTGGAACGTGAAGCATCCCGGGGCGTATGCGGGGGCGTTGGCCGCGGGGCGGTCTCCGGGGGCGGGGCGTGAGCTGCTCTCGGAGGAGGACCGGCGGGTGGAGCGGATTCTGCTCGAGCTGCGGCTTCGGGAGGGGTGTCCGTTGTCGCTGCTGCGGGTGGAGGGGCTTGCGGCGGCGGGGCGTGCGTTGTCGGAGGGGTTGCTCGAATCCGGGCCGTATGGCGAGGGGCGGGCCGTGCTTACGTTGCGGGGGCGGTTGCTGGCGGACGCGGTGGTAAGAGACCTGGTGGACTGAGGGGGCTGCGCCCCCGGACCCCGGCGGTGTTCTTCTTCTGCGGGCGAGTGGGGGCTGGTCGCGCAGTTCCCCGCGCCCCTGGGGGATCGGGGCTGCGCCCCGGATCTCCGGCCGTGTGGAGTTCTTCGGCCGAGGGCGGGTGGGGGCTGGTCGCGCAGTTCCCCGCGCCCCTATAGACCTCGGGCCGTCCGGCGTTCCAGGGAGAGGCCGGGGGACGCACCCCACCCACCGCGGTCCACGCCCTCCAGTTCGTCCGGCGTTCGAGGACGAGGATCGGGTTTGTCAGTGGGGGGCTGTGACGAAGTCGATGAGTTCTTCCACTCGGCCCAGGAGCTCCGGCTGCAGGTCCTTGTAGGAGTGGACGCGGGACAGGATGTGCTGCCAGGCGGCGCCGGTGTTCTCGGGCCAGCCGAGGGCGCGGCAGACGCCGGTCTTCCAGTCCTGGCCGTGGGGGACCCGGGGCCAGGACGGGATGCCTACGGAGGACGGCTTCACGGCTTCCCAGATGTCGATGTAGGGATGGCCGAGGACCAAGGCGTGCTCGCTCGTGACCGACGCCGCGATACGCGACTCCTTGCTGCCGGGCACCAGGTGGTCGACGAGGACGCCGAGGCGGGCGTCCGGCCCGGGCGAGAAGTCCGCCACGATCGCGGGCAGGTCGTCGACGCCCTCCAGGTACTCGACCACGACGCCCTCGATGCGCAGATCGTCGCCCCAGACCCGTTCGACCAGCTCGGCGTCGTGGCGGCCCTCCACGTAGATCCGGCCGGCACGGGCGACCCGGGCCCGCGCGCCGGGGACGGCCACCGAACCGGAGGCCGTGCGGGTGGGACGGACGGCGGTGCTGGAGGGAGAGGGGCGGGTGAGAGTGACTACCCGGCCCTCCAGGAGGAAGCCGCGCGGTTCCAGCGGGAACACGCGGTGCTTGCCGAAGCGGTCCTCCAGCGTCACCGTGCCCGCCTCGCAGCGGATCACCGCACCGCAGAAGCCGGTAGCCGGCTCCTCGACCACCAGGCCCGGCTCCGCCGGAACCTCCGGCACGGGCTTGGGCTTCTTCCACGGCGGAGTCAGGTCCGGAGAGTACTGGCGCATTCGGATGACGATAGGAGAAGCCCGGCGGCGCTCACCGCGACACGCCGAAATCCGACGCGTCGAAACCGGGCGTGGCGAAACCGGGCGTGGCGAAACCCGGCGTGGCGAGACCGGGCGTGGCGAGACCGGCCGTGGCGGAACCCGGCACGCCGAAACGCGCGGCCAACGCGTCCCGCTGGGACCGCACGAACCCGGCGTCCACGACCGCCCCGTGACCGGGCACGTACAGCGCGTCCTCCCCGCCGAGGTCGAGCAACCGGTCAAGGGCCCCGGGCCAGCGCGACGGTACGGCGTCGGGGCCCGCCTGGGGCTCGCCGGACTCCTCGACCAGGTCGCCGCAGAACACCACCGTCGGCTCGCCCGGCACCACGACCACGAGGTCGTGGGCGGTGTGGCCCTCGCCCGTCCGCACCAGCAGGACCTCGACGCCGCCGGTCAGCTCGAGATGCCAGGTGCCCCACACGTAGTGCCGGGGACGCACCAGGGTGTCCGCCGCGTCCTCCGCCGCCCGCGCATCCAGCCCGCCCCGCACAGCGTCCGCGTACAGCTCCTCGCGCCCGTGCTCGTACACCTCGGCCGAGCCGCCCGCGACGAGGACCTCCGCGCCCGCGAACGCCGCGGCGCCGAGGACATGGTCGAAGTGGGGGTGGGTGAGCGCGAGGAAGGTCACACGGCGGCCGGCGAGCGCCTGCGCCTCCCCGCGCAACCGTGCGCCCTCCGCGAGGCTCGACCCCGCGTCGACGATCAGCGCCCCGCCCTCGCCCACGACCAGCCCGACCGTGCAGTCCCAGACCGGAAGCCGCCGCCGCCCCACCCGCGGTGTCAGCTGCTCCCACCCTGCCTCTTCCCAAGTCACCTTCATACGCCGACGCTAGCGGTGAGGGCGTGGACGGTACGACATCGCGGGCAGGGACGGTGTGACATCACGGGACACGTCGGTGTACGTCCGTGCACCTTGCACAAGATCGCGGGGCCGCCCTTGCCGGGGCCGTACCCACCGGCCGTACACTGGGCCGGGGAATGCTGGCACTCGCACACGCTGAGTGCCAAGCCAGGCGCCGAGGGGTCGAGAGCTGGAGGTGTGCGCGATGCTCAGTGAACGCAGGCTCGAAGTGCTGCGCGCCATCGTCCAGGACTATGTCGGCACCGACGAACCGGTCGCGGTCGGGTCCAAGGCGCTGACCGAGCGGCACCGGCTGGGAGTGTCCCCGGCCACCGTCCGCAACGACATGGCGGCCCTGGAGGACGAGGGGTACATCGCCCAGCCGCACACCAGCGCCGGGCGGATCCCCACCGACAAGGGCTACCGGCTCTTCGTCGACAAGCTCGCCGGCGTCAAGCCGATGACCGCGCCCGAGCGGCGGGCCATTCAGAACTTCCTGGACGGCGCGGTCGACCTGGACGACGTCGTCGGGCGGACGGTGCGGCTGCTCGCGCAGCTGACCCGGCAGGTCGCCGTCGTGCAGTATCCGTCGCTGACGAGATCGACCGTGCGGCACGTGGAGCTGCTGTCCCTCGCCCCTGCTCGTGTGATGCTCGTGCTGATCACGGACACCGGGCGGGTCGAGCAGCGCATGATCGACTGCCCGGCCCCGTTCGGAGAAACGTCTCTCGCGGATCTGCGGGCCCGGCTCAACAGCAGGGTCGCGGGCCGTCGCTTCGCGGACGTCCCGCAGCTCGTGCAGGACCTCCCGGACGCGTTCGAGGCGGAGGACCGGGGTACGGTCGCGACGGTGCTCTCCACTCTTCTGGAGACGCTCGTCGAGGAGACCGAGGAGCGGCTGATGATCGGCGGAACCGCCAATCTGACGCGCTTCGGACATGACTTCCCTCTCACCATCCGGCCGGTGCTCGAAGCGCTGGAGGAGCAGGTCGTGCTTCTCAAGTTGCTTGGTGAGGCCGGGGATTCGAGCATGACCGTGCGAATCGGTCACGAGAACGCGTATGAGGGACTCAACTCCACGTCCGTGGTCTCGGTCGGCTACGGTTCGGGCGGCGAGGCAGTAGCCAAACTCGGCGTGGTCGGCCCGACCCGCATGGATTACCCGGGAACGATGGGAGCGGTACGCGCAGTGGCACGGTACGTCGGACAGATCCTGGCGGAGTCGTAAGTGGCCACGGACTACTACGCCGTACTCGGCGTGCGCCGCGACGCGTCCCAGGACGAGATCAAGAAGGCCTTCCGGCGGCTCGCACGCGAGCTGCACCCGGACGTCAATCCCGATCCGAAGACGCAGGAGCGGTTCAAGGAGATCAACGCCGCGTACGAGGTGTTGTCGGACCCGCAGAAGAAGCAGGTCTACGACCTCGGCGGCGACCCGCTGTCCCAGTCGGGCGGCGGCGGTGCGGGCGGCTTCGGCGCCGGTGGGTTCGGGAACTTCTCGGACATCATGGACGCCTTCTTCGGTACGGCGTCGCAGCGCGGTCCGCGGTCGCGTACGCGGCGTGGCCAGGACGCCATGATCCGGCTCGAGATCGAGCTGGACGAGGCGGCCTTCGGCACGACGAAGGACATCCAGGTCGACACGGCCGTCGTCTGCGCCACCTGCAACGGTGAGGGCGCGGCGCCGGGTACCTCGGCCCAGACCTGTGACATGTGTCGCGGGCGGGGTGAGGTGTCCCAGGTCACGCGGTCCTTCCTCGGGCAGGTCATGACCTCCCGGCCGTGTCCGCAGTGCCAGGGCTTCGGGACCGTCGTCCCGACTCCCTGCCCCGAGTGCGCCGGTGACGGGCGGGTCCGGTCGCGTCGCACGCTGACCGTCAAGATCCCCGCCGGTGTCGACAACGGCACGCGGATCCAGCTCGCGGGCGAGGGCGAGGTCGGGCCCGGTGGCGGTCCCGCCGGTGACCTCTACGTCGAGATCCACGAGCTGCCGCACTCCACGTTCCAGCGGCGCGGGGACGATCTGCACTGCACGGTGACCATTCCGATGACCGCGGCCTCGCTCGGCACCAAGGTGCCGCTGGAGACCCTCGACGGTCTCGAGGAGGTCGACATCCGTCCGGGCACGCAGTCCGGGCAGTCGATCCCGCTGCACGGGCGGGGTGTCACGCATCTGCGCGGCGGCGGCCGGGGTGACCTCATCGTGCATGTCGAGGTGACCACGCCCACGAAGCTCGATCCCGAGCAGGAGCGGTTGCTGCGGGAGCTGGCGCAGCTGCGGGGGGAGGAGCGGCCCACCGGGCAGTTCCAGCCCGGGCAGCAGGGCCTGTTCTCGCGCCTGAAGGACGCGTTCAACGGTCGCTGACGGGTGTTCCTGGGGGCTCCGCCCCCAGGCGCTCGACCGTCCGTCCCGGTGGCCTATGCCAGGCGGAAGGCCCGATTCGGACTTGTTCGGAGGACGTGACAACATGCCGTCATGTCCACCGCACTGACCGATCTCTTCCCTCACCCGATCGTGCAGGCCCCCATGGCGGGCGGCGTCTCCGTCCCGCATCTCGCGGCCGCCGTGTCCGAGGCGGGCGGGCTCGGGTTCCTCGCCGCCGGGTACAAGACCGCCGACGGCATGTACCAGGAGATCAAGCAGTTGCGCGGGCTCACGGGCCGCCCCTTCGGGGTCAATCTGTTCGTGCCGCAGCCCGAGTACGCGGACCCCGCCGCGGTCGAGGTCTACGCCCACCAGCTCGCGGGCGAGTCCTCCTGGTACGAGACCGAACTCGGTGAACCGGACAGCGGTCGTGACGACGGCTACGACGCCAAGCTCGCCGTCCTCCACGACAACCCGGTGCCGGTGGTCTCGTTCCACTTCGGCATCCCGAGCCCCGACGTCCTGGACTCCCTGCGCCGCGCCGGCACACTCACCGTGATCACCGCGACCACGGCCGAGGAGGCCCTCGCCGTCCAGCGGGCCGGCGCCGACGCGGTCATCGCACAGGGTGTGGAGGCGGGCGGCCACCAGGGCACCCACCGCGACAACCCGGAGACGGACGGTACGGGTATCGGGCTGCTGTCGCTGATCGCGCAGGTCCGCGAGACCGTGGACATCCCGATCATCGCCGCCGGCGGCATCATGCGCGGCAGCCAGATCGCCGCGGTGCTCGCCGCGGGTGCGAACGCGGCACAGCTCGGCACCGCGTTCCTCGCCACCCCGGAGTCCGGCGCCAACGCCGTGCACAAGCAGGCGCTGACCAACCCGCTGTTCGTGCGGACGGAGCTGACGCGCGCGTTCTCCGGGCGGCCGGCGCGCGGCCTGGTGAACCGCTTCATGCGTGAGCACGGCCCGTACGCGCCCGCCGCGTATCCCGAGGTCCACCACCTCACCTCCCCGTTGCGCAAGGCGGCCGCCAAGGCGGGCGACGCGCAGGGCATGGCGCTGTGGGCGGGGCAGGGGCACCGCATGGCGCGCGAGCTGTCCGCCGGGCAGCTGGTGGAGGTGCTGAGCGCGGAGCTCGAGGCGGCCAGGACAGCGTTGTCGGCCGCCGGGGAAGCGGGGGGTGAGGTTCGATGACGGCACCGGTGTTCGTGGTCGAGCACTTCGACGCGGACGGCGTCGGACGGCATGTCCTCGACGGCTCGGAGGGGCGGCACGCCGTCTCCGTGAAGCGGCTGAACCCCGGCGAGGACGTCGTCCTCACGGACGGGGCCGGGCGCTGGGCCCAGTGCGTGGTCGTCGCCACCGAGGGCAAGGACCGCCTGATCGTCCAGATGGACTCCGTGGCCGAGGAGCCGGTGGAGGAGCCCCGTGTCACCGTCGTCCAGGCGCTTCCCAAGGGCGACCGGGGCGAGCTGGCCGTCGAGACCATGACCGAGACCGGCGTCGACGCGATCGTCCCCTGGGCCGCCTCCCGCTGCATCACCCAGTGGAAGGGCGAGCGGGGTCTGAAGGCGCTCGCCAAGTGGCGGGCCACGGCCCGGGAGGCCGGCAAGCAGTCGCGCCGGGTGCGTTTCCCGGAGGTCGCGGACGCGGCGACGACCAAGCAGGTTGCTGCGCTTCTCGCCAAAGCCGACTTCGCGGCCGTTCTGCACGAGAGTGGCGCCGAACCCCTGGCCACGGCCGAACTGCCCGAGCGGGGCGAGATCGTGCTCGTGATCGGCCCGGAAGGAGGCGTCTCTCCCGAGGAGCTGGCGCTCTTCGCGGAGTCGGGTGCTAAGGCGTACCGGCTCGGGCGTAGCGTGCTGCGTACCTCGACCGCCGGGACCGCGGCGACCGCGCTGCTGCTCGGGCGCACCGGCCGCTGGTCCTGAAACCACGCCGACCACGACACGTACGACACGCGCGCCGACCACGACACGCACGCCCGCACGCCACGCCCACCCACGGGGGGACGCCTTGGAACTCGCCCAAGTACGGTTGCTCGTCTCGGACTTCCCGGTCTGCTACCGCTTCTACGCGGAGGTCCTCGGCCTCAAGCCCCAGTCGGGCGCGACCGAAGGACCGTACGAGAAGTTCAGTCCCACCGCCGGTTCGGCGGGCATCGCGCTCCAGGACCGCGCGATGATGGCCCGGATACTGGGTGAACTGGGCGACTCGGCGAGCGGCCACCGTTCCCTGGTGGTCCTGCGCGTCGATGACCTGGACTCCTACTGCGAGGCCATCACCTCGCGCGGCGCCGTCCTCGTCCACGGCCCGGACTTCATGACGGACCGGATGCGGGTCGCCCACCTCAAGGACCCCGAGGGCAACCTGGTGGAACTTCAGGAGTGGCTCCTCCTGCGGACCTGACACAGTTTCACGCATATGCGTTCGACGGGGGCGCACGCGGGTGTGTAGTGGCCGTATGGGGTCTACCGCGACGGCCGGGACAGTGGCACTCTGCCGTCTATGGGGGCATTGATGCGTATTCGACGACTGGCGAGACGACTGGTGACGGGCCGTCGGGGACCGATGGTCGCCGGGCTCGCCGTGGTGAGCGCCTTCGGGGTGGCCGCGTGCGAACCGGTCGGTGGCCTGAGCGCCTCCGCGGTGGCGTACACGACCGACCGGGCCGGGACCGCGGAGCTCCAGCGGCAGCATGTCGACGTGCAGTACCTGAGCTGCACCGGGTCGTACGGCGGCGGGAACAAGGCCTACACCCCGGGGCACACACCGTCGGCCTCGAGTTCCACGCCCTCCGTGGTGGAGGTGGACTGCCGGGGGCAGACCAAGGACCGGCGGGAGATCACCATCACCGGGAAGGTCACCCGTGAGGTCGAGGGCAAGTGTGTCCGCGGGGACCTGACGGCCAAGGTCGGCGGCAAGCAGTGGTTCCACGTGAACGTACTGGGCAACTGCAACGCCCCGAGCACACCCTCGTACACGCCCCCCACCTACAACGCGCCCACCTACCACCGCCCGGGCCCCACCACCACCGTCACCGTGACGAAGACCATGTGGTGCAAGGGCGATCCCACCTGCTGGCCCTCCCAGGGCAAGTGATCCAAACCCCTGTCGGGCGGAGCCGTCGCTGCATAGGGTGATCGGGTGACTCAGTCTGCATCGTCCGCGTCATCGGCATTGCCCGCGTATCTCCGGTTTCCGCATCTGCACGGCGAGCTGGTCGCCTTCACCGCCGAGGACGACGTCTGGGTCGCCCCGCTCGACGGCGGCGGTCGCGCCTGGCGGGTCAGCGCCGACAACGTGCCGGTGAACCACCCCCGCATCTCCCCGGACGGTACGACCGTCGCCTGGACGTCGACGCGCGACGGAGCGCCCGAGGTGCACGCCGCGCCCCTGGAGGGCGGACCGTCCACGCGGCTGACGTACTGGGGGAGTGCGAAGACCCAGGTGCGCGGCTGGACCCCGGACGGGCGCGTGCTCGCGCTCAGCACCCAGGGCCAGGCCAGCCTGCGCCGCAGCTGGGCCCGGGCCGTCCCGCTCGACGGCGGCCCCGCGACCACCCTGCCGTACGGGCCGGTCGGCGATGTCGTCCACGGCGATGCGGGTGTGCTGCTGCTGTCCGCTCCCATGGGGCGCGAGGCCGCCTGGTGGAAGCGGTACCGGGGCGGTACGGCGGGCAAGTTGTGGATCGACAGGGACGGCGGCGACGGGGTGGGAGCCGGCGAGTTCGTACGGCTGCACGAGGACCTGGACGGGAACCTCGAATACCCCCTGTGGGTGGGGGAGCGCGTCGCCTTCCTGTCCGACCACGAGGGCGTCGGAGCGCTCTACTCCTCCCTCGCCGACGGGTCAGATCTGCGCCGGCACACGCCGATCGACGGTTTCTACGCCCGGCACGCTGCGACCGACGGCGCCCGGGTCGTGTACGCGTCCGCCGGTGAACTGTGGCTCCTCGACGACCTGGACGGCGCCGAGCCGCGCCGGCTCGACCTGCGGCTCGGTGGACAGCGCGTCGACCAGCAGCCGCACCCCGTGAGCGCCTCCCGCTGGTTCTCGGCCGCCGCCCCCGACCACACCGGACGCGGCAGCGCGGTCTCCGTGCGCGGCGCCGTCCACTGGGTCACCCACCGCTCCGGACCGGCCCGCGCGCTCGCCGCCCGGCCCGGTGTGCGCGCCCGGCTGCCCCGCGCCTTCCGGGTGGAGGGCGAGGAGTACGTGGTGTGGGTGACGGACGCGGCGGGCGACGACGCGCTGGAGTTCGCCCCGGCGACCGGTCTCGCGCCCGGAGCGACCCCGCGCCGGCTCGCCGCCGGACAGCTGGGACGGGTCCTCGGGCTCGCCATGGCACCCGACGGCAGCCGCGCCGCCGTCGCCTCGCACGACGGACGGGTGCTGCTCGTCGAGCGGGAGACCGGGGAGGTGCGGGAGGTCGACCGGAGCGAGGACGGCGAGGTCTCCGGGCTCGTCTTCTCGCCGGACTCCGCCTGGCTCGCCTGGTCGCACCCCGGCCCGCGCCCGCTGCGCCAGCTCAAGCTGGCCAACACCGCCGACCTGTCGGTGACCGAGGCCACCCCGCTCCGCTTCCGCGACTACGCGCCCGCGTTCACCCTCGACGGCAAGCACCTCGCCTTCCTCTCGGCCCGCTCCTTCGACCCCGTCTACGACGAACACGTCTTCGATCTCGCGTTCGTCGGGGGCTCCCGGCCGCATCTGATCACCCTGGCCGCGACCACCCCGTCCCCCTTCGGACCGCAGCGCCACGGCCGCCCCTTCGAGGCACCCGACAAGGACGAGACGCCCGACAGCGAGGGCGCCCCCACCACCCGTATCGACCTCGACGGACTCGCCGACCGGATCGTCCCGTTCCCCGTCGAGGCGGCCCGCTACTCGACCCTGCGCGCCGCCAAGGACGGGCTGCTGTGGCTGCGCCACCCGGTCGTCGGTGTCCTCGGCGCCTCCCGCGCCACCCCGGACGACCCGGACCCGAAGACCGAACTGGAGCGATACGACCTCGCCCAGCAGCGCGTCGAGCACCTCGCCGCCGACGCCGAGCACTTCGCCGTCAGCGGCGACGGCAAACGCGTCCTGCTGTGGACCGACGGCAAGCTCAAGGTCGTCCCCAGCGACCGCCGCGCCTCGAACGACGACGAGAGCGACACGAACATCACCGTCGACCTCTCCCGGGTCCGCCAGACCATCGACCCGGCCGCCGAGTGGCGGCAGATGTACGACGAGACCGGCCGCCTCATGCGCGACAACTTCTGGCGGCCCGACCTGGGCGGGGTCGACTGGGAAGGCGTGCTGGACCGCTACCGGCCGGTGCTCGAACGGGTCGCCACCCACGACGACCTCGTCGACCTGCTGTGGGAGGTGCAGGGCGAGCTCGGCACCTCGCACGCGTACGTCACCCCGCGCGGCGGCTGGGGCGGCGGCGACCGGGCGCAGGGTCTGCTCGGTGCGGACATCTCCCGTCACGAGGACGGCAGTTGGCGCATCGACCGGATCCTTCCCTCGGAGACCTCCGACCCGGACGCGCGGGCGCCGCTCGCCGCGCCCGGCGTCGCGGTGCGCGCGGGGGACGCGATCGTCGCGGTCGCCGGGCAGCCGGTGGACCCGGTGGCCGGACCCGGGCCGCTGCTCGTCGGCACCGCGGGCAAGCCGGTCGAGCTGACCGTCTCCCCGTCGGGCGGCGGAGATCCGCGGCACGCCGTCGTCGTCCCGCTCGCCGACGAGGAGCCGCTGCGCTACCACGCCTGGGTGGCGGACCGGCGCGCCTATGTCCATGAACAGTCGGGCGGCAGACTCGGCTATCTCCACGTGCCCGACATGCAGGCGCCCGGCTGGGCCCAGATCCACCGCGACCTGCGGATCGAGGTGGCCAGGGAGGGGCTGGTCGTGGACGTCCGGGAGAACCGCGGCGGCCACACCTCCCAGTTGGTCGTGGAGAAGCTCGCGCGGCGGATCGTGGGCTGGGACCTGCCGCGCGGGATGCGGCCGTACAGCTATCCGGAGGACGCGCCGCGCGGACCGGTCGTCGCCGTCGCCAACGAGTTCTCCGGCTCGGACGGCGACATCGTCAACGCGGCGATCAAGGCGCTGGGCATCGGGCCGGTCGTCGGGACACGGACGTGGGGCGGGGTCGTCGGCATCGACAGCCGGTACCGGCTCGTCGACGGCACCCTCGTCACCCAGCCCAAGTACGCGTTCTGGCTGGACGGTTACGGGTGGGGCGTGGAGAACCACGGTGTCGACCCGGACGTCGAGGTCGTCCAGACGCCGCAGGACTACGCGGCCGGGCGCGACGCGCAGCTCGACGAGGCGATCCGCATCGCGCTGGCCGCGCTCGCGGAGAACCCGGCGAAGGCGGCACCGACGCTGCCCGAGCTTGATTGACGGAGGTTGACGGGGTGCCGTCGCCCAAGGGCACCCGGTCAGCCGCTCCGCGGCCGACTTCCCCGCCCACCCGCCTCTTCAGGGCGGTAGGACGGACTCACCCATGCTGCCGATAGCATGCGGAGCGTACTGATCACACGGCGTGAGGAGCACACGCATGACGGGAGAACCGCAGGACGACTGCTTGTTCTGCAAGATCGTCGCGGGGCACGTTCCCGCGAACGTCGTCCGGGAGACGGAAACGACCGTCGCCTTCCGCGACATAAACCCCCAGGCGCCCACGCACATCCTGGTCATCCCCAAGGTGCACCACCCGGACGTGGCCTCCCTCGCGGCAGCCGAGCCCGCCATCGCCGCGGACGTACTGCGCGAGGCCGGCGAGGTGGCGTCCGAGGAGAAGCTGGAGAGCTACCGCATCGTGTTCAACACGGGCGGCGGCGCGGGCCAGACCGTCTTCCACGCGCACGCCCACCTCCTGGGCGGTCGTGGCATGCAGTGGCCGCCGGGGTAACCGACCTTGTCCGTACGTGAACTGGTGGTCCTCGGCACCGCCAGCCAGGTCCCCACCCGGCACCGCAACCACAACGGCTATCTGTTGCGCTGGGACGGGGAGGGCCTGCTCTTCGACCCCGGTGAGGGCACCCAGCGGCAGATGCTGCGGGCCGGGGTCGCCGCGCACGACCTGCACCGCATCTGCGTCACCCACTTCCACGGCGACCACTCACTCGGCCTCGCCGGGGTGATCCAGCGCATCAACCTCGACCGTGTCCCGCACGAGGTGACCGCGCACTACCCGCGCTCCGGTCAGCGCTTCTTCGACCGGCTGCGGTACGCCACGGCCTACCGCGAGACCGTCGAGCTGACCGAGGCACCGGTCGAGGCGGACGGGGTGCTCGCGACCACCCCTTCGTACACCCTGGAGACCCGCAGGCTCTCCCACCCGGTGGAGTCCTTCGGCTACCGGCTGGTCGAGCCGGACGGCCGGCGGATACTGCCCGAGCTGCTCGCGGAGCACGGGATCAAGGGGCCGGACGTCGGGCGGATCCAGCGTGAGGGCGCGCTCGGCGGGGTCTCGCTCGACGACGTGAGCGAGGTGCGGCGCGGACAGCGGTTCGCGTTCGTCATGGACACACGGCTGTGCGAGGGCGTGGACGCCCTCGCCGAGGGCTGCGACCTCCTCGTCATCGAGTCGACGTTCCTGGACGGGGATCACCAGCTCGCCGTCGACCACGGTCACCTGACAGCCGGTCAGGCGGGCCGGGTGGCGCGGGACGCGGGCGTACGGCATCTCGTGCTGACGCACTTCAGTCAGCGATATTCCGAACAGGACGAGTTCGAGCTGCAGGCCCGGGCCGCCGGGTTCGAGGGGGAGCTGACCGTGGCGCACGACCTGGTGCGGGTGCCGGTGCCGAAGCGGCGATGAGCCGTCGTGGTACGAGTCGATGAGGCGTCGTCGCACGAGATCGTCGGTACACACCCGTACGATATTTCGATGCCCCTCCCCAAAGCAGAACTGCACCTCCACATCGAAGGCACCCTCGAACCCGAGCTGGCCTTCGAGCTCGCCGCGCGCAACGGCGTCACGCTCCCGTACGCGGACACCGAGGAGCTGCGCAAGGCGTATCTCTTCGACGACCTCCAGTCGTTCCTGAACCTGTACTACGAGCTCATGGCCGTCCTGCGGACCGAGCAGGACTTCGCCGACCTCGCCGACGCCTACCTCGCACGGGCCGCCGCGCAGGGCGTACGGCATGCGGAGATCTTCTTCGACCCGCAGGCCCACATCGCCCGGGGTGTCGGCATGGGGACGGTCGTCGAGGGGCTGCACCGGGCGCTCTCCCGCAGCGAGGAGACGCACGGTGTCTCCGCCCAGCTGATCATGTGCTTCCTGCGCGACGAGTCCGCCGAGTCGGCGCTCGAGACCCTGGAGGCCGCGAAGCCCTACCTCGACCGGATCGTCGGCATCGGCCTGGACTCCGCCGAGGTCGGGCACCCGCCGGTCAAGTTCCGCGAGGTCTACGAGGCCGCCGCCGCGCTCGGCCTGCGGCGCGTCGCCCACGCGGGCGAGGAGGGGCCGCCGGAGTACATCACCGAGGCGCTGGACGTGCTCGGCGTCGAGCGCATCGACCACGGGCTGCGCTGCATGGAGGACCCCGAGCTGGTCGAGCGGCTCGTACGGGACCGGGTGCCGCTGACGCTCTGCCCGCTGTCGAACGTACGGCTGCGCGCCGTGGACGTCCTGGAGGACCACCCGCTGCCCGCGATGCTGGACGCCGGGCTGCTGTGCACGGTCAACTCCGACGACCCCGCGTACTTCGGCGGGTACATCGGCGACACCTTCCACGCCGTGCACGAGGCGCTCGGACTGGACCGGGAGCGGATGCGGGAGCTGGCCCGCAACTCGTTCGTGGCGTCCTTCCTGGAGCACGACGAGGAGCGGCGGGCGCGCTACCTCGCCGAGGTCGAGGCGTACGAGTTCGGCTAGGGCCTGTCCGGCCGGACTACCTGCTTCCGGGCCCCGGTCCGGCCGCCGCTCCCGCGGTCGCTTGCCGGGGTCCTGCCGTGTCGTACGCCGTCCGGGGCGCCGGGACGGCGTCGAGCGGGATCTCCACGACCGGGATCTCCACGACCGGGTGCTCCTGTGGGAGCGGGGCGGTGCGCCGGGTGCGCAGGGCCACGGCGGTCATCGGGGCGGTGATCAGGAGCAGACCGAGGGCCAGGATCACACCCATCCCCGGGTAACCCACCCGTGCGGAGAGCAGGCTGCCCGCGAGCGGGCCGCACGCAGTGCCGAGCGAGGAGGCGGAACCGACCAGGACCGCCCACCGGCCGCGCCGGTCCAGGGACGCGGCGAGGCCGATGACGTAGGAGAGCACGACCGGGTAGACCGTGTTCCAGGCGATCTCGCCCGTCGCGAAGGACGTCAGGTCGGTGGCCGCCGCGCTCAGTGCGATGCATCCGGCGATCAGGGCCGTGCCCACGCCGATGGGCAGCGCCCGGCCCAGGCGCCGGCCGAGTGCGCCCGCGCCGATCACCCCGAGCAGCCCCGCGCCGAGCGCCACCGCGAAGACCGCACCGACGGTCACCTCCGTCAACCCCGCCTGCTGCAGACCGATCCGGCCGCTGACGCCCCAGAGTGAATTCTGGGCGAGGGACCAGCAGAGCATCGCGGCGGCGAGGACGAGACCTGCGCGGCGGTGGGGGAGGGGAGTGGCGGTGGCGCGGAGGGTGCGGGCGGCGGGGGTGTGGGGGGCCTCGGAGGTCCCGGCGGTCGGGAGGTGGCGGGTCACGGGCAGTACGAGCAGCGCGGTGACGGCGATCGCGGCGAGGGGGTGGCCGTGGCCCGGGCCCAGGTGGGGGATCGTCAGATACAGCGCGCCCGCGAGGGCGGAGACGCCCAGCAGGCCCAGGGTGGTGGTGCGGTGGGGGTCGCGCTGGCCGGCGATCCCGGTGGCGGCGACGGTGGTGATCGTGCCGGAACCGAGGCCGCCGACGATCGCGCCGAGGACGACCAGGGGGATGGTCGTCGTGAGGGCGGCGGTGCCGTAGCCGGCGGCGGCCAGGAGCAGGCCGCCACGGGCGAGCCCGCGGGGGCCGAAGCGGTCCACGCGGGACGCGAGCAGGAAGCCCGCCGTCGCCGAACTCAGCAGCAGGGCGCTGCCGATGGAACCGGCCTCGGTGGCCGAGAGGGGGAGGCCCGCGCTCAGCCGGCCGACGGTGGTCGGGAGCAGGTAGGGGGCGAGGTACCCGGCGGTGAAAAGGGCGACGAGGGGCCAGGGCGTGGTGGTGCGGGCGGACACGGGCGTTCCCAGGGCATGCGAAAGAGCGGCTCGATAAGGGGGGTTGGGCGGCTGTCGACGGACAGGAACGCGCGGGCAATTTGTATCAAGCGGGTGGGGGTGCGACGTAGGCGGGGAGGTGTGATCCGGGTCACGTTCTGTTTGCGGTGGGAGGGTCGGGGTAGGCGAGCTGGCTTCACCCGGCCATCGACCGGTCCGCTCCGGCCTCGACCGGCGCCGTGTCGTGTGCCGTTTGGTGCACACTGGCCTGAATCCGCACCACCTCAGGGAGCGCACCGTGATCGAGACCAACGGAGAGCGACCGTACTGCCAGGCGCACGTCGACCCGCTCGCCGGTATGCGCACCCCTCAGGACCCGCCCTGGGACGTCTACCTCACCGGCACCGTCTTCCTCGACATCATCTTCACCGGGCTCGACACCGCCCCGGTGCGCGGCACCGAGTCCTGGGCGCGCGGGATGGGGTCGAGCCCCGGCGGCGTCGCCAACATGGCGACCGCGCTCGCCCGCCTCGGACTCAAGACCTCCCTGGCGGCGGCCTTCGGGGACGACCACTACGGGGAGTACTGCTGGGACGCCCTGGAACAGGGCGAGGGCATCGACCTCGCCCCGTCGCGCACCGTGCCCGACTGGCACTCGCCGGTCACCGTGTCGATGGCGTACGAGGGCGAGCGGACGATGGTCAGCCACGGGCACGAGCCGCCGCCGGAGGAGCCTGCGCCGGAACACGCCCCCCGCGCGCGGGCCGCCGTCGCCTCGCTGACGCCCGGCACGCGCGCGCGCTGGATCGCCGAGTCCGCGCGTGCGGGCACCCGGATCTTCGCCGACGTCGGCTGGGACGACACCGGGCGCTGGGACCTGGCCGGGCTCGCGGACCTGGAGCACTGTGAGGCGTTCCTGCCGAACGCGGACGAGGCGATGCGGTACACGGGGGCGGACTGCCCGAGGGCCGCCGCGCACGCGCTGACCGAGCACGTTCCCCTGGCCGTCGTCACCCTCGGTGCCGAGGGCGCGTACGCCGTGGACGGCCGTACCGGGGAGACCGCCGAGGTCCCCGCGATCGCCGTGGAGGCCCTCGATCCCACCGGTGCCGGTGACGTCTTCGTCGCCGGGTTCGTGATGGGCACCCTCGCCGACTGGCCGCTCGCCGACCGGCTCGCCTTCGCCGGGCTGACCGCCGCGCTCTCCGTCCAGGAGTTCGGCGGCTCCCTCTCGGCGCCCGGCTGGGCCGAGATCGCGGCGTGGTGGCGCCGGGTCCAGTCGGTCGACGACCAGGAACCGGCCGCGCTGCGCCGGTACGCCTTCCTGGAGAGCCTGCTCCCGGAGGTGACCCGCCCGTGGCCGCTGCGGCGGGCGGTCCCGACCATCGGCTTCCGCCGGTCGGCCTGATCCAGATCAACTTCCCTGCGCGGCAACGTCGTTGACCGCCGTACTTCACCCTGCCCAAAACCCCCACGTCACGCCTCTGAACGGAACCCGTCCTGTCGGAGGTCGTTGACAGGATGACGTTTCGTGCTCGATTATCGGCTGAATCGAGCATGATTTTGCATCTCGCCTTCATCGTCTCTCGTACGCGCGCCATCTCTCGCACCGCACCCGCACCCCCGGACCCATGACTTCCTCCTCGCCGAAGGACATGCGTCGTGCGCACACCATCACGAAGACTCAGGGTGCTTCTCGCCGTCTTCTCGACGGCACTCGCCCTGCCCGCAGCCCTGCTCGCCCCTCAGACCGCCACCGCCGCCGACCCGAGCGGCGGCGGCCCCAAGGTGATCTCGTCGGCCGACGGGATCGCACTGACCGTCCCCTCCGCCGGGAACGCCCCCGGCTACACCCTCGCCATCGCCACCGGCCAACTCACCCTCACCACCCGCCGGTCCGGCACCGACGTCCTGTCCACCGCCGGCGGTGGCACCGGCGGTCTGCGCTTCCGTACGGGGGACACCTGGCAGCACGCCACCAAGGTGACCGGCTGGTCCTGGAAGAGCGGCGTCCTCACCCTCACCGCCGCCACCACGGCCGACGGTGCCACCGTCGCGGCCCGGATCACCCCAGCCTCGGACCGCTACCAACTCGACTGGGACGTCGAGGGAGTCGAGCCCGACCGGTTAGGACTCGCCTATGACCTGGCATCGGCCGGACACTGGTACGGACACGGCGAGGCCGAGACCACACGGGGCGGCCCCGGCACCGACCAGCCCTGGCCGCTCGACAGCGGAGAGGTCGTCCATCCGTCCTTCGGCCCGGCCTCGTACAACATGGTCGACCCCTTCTGGTACACGTCCCGTTCGACCGGGCTCCGCGTGGACACCGGGCATGTCATGGATGTCGCGATCAACGAGGGCAAGGACGGTCTCGGCCGCTTCGACGTGGATTCCGCGGACACCTACAAGGCCACTGTCTTCGTCGAGTCCGCACCACTGGAGGTCTACCGCGACTACGTCGGCATCGTCGGTAAACCCGCCAAGAGCGATGCCACGTACGAGCAGTACGCCAAACCCGTCTGGAACTCCTGGGCGCAGTTCTACACCAACGTCGACCAGGCAAAAGTCCTCGACTACGCCACCGATCTGCATGACGCCGGGCTTGAGGGCCACACCGTCCAGCTCGACGACAAGTGGGAGTCGAACTACGGGAACCTGACCTTCGACAGCAAGGCGTACCCCGACCCGAAGGCCATGGCGCGGAAGATCCACGACCTGGGCTTCGACTTCGGCCTCTGGGTGACCCTGTGGATCAACCTCGACTCCGACAACTACCAGTTCGCCGTCGACCACGGCTACTTGCTGAAGGACGCGGCGGACACCTCCAAGCCCTGCACCGTCACCTGGTGGAACGGCACCGCCGGGATCATCGACCTCGCCAACCCGGACGCCAAGGCCTGGTACACGGGCCGGGTCAAGGCTCTGATGAGCGACTACGGCATCGACGGGCTGAAGTTCGACACCCGGTTCTTCGACGACAAGTGCGCCCCGCACGACGGGTACAAGCCCACGGACTACCAGCGGCTCGGCACCGAACTCGCCGACGAGTTCGACCTCCAGGGCGTAGGTATCCGCGTGCACTGGAACTCCACCGCCCACCAGGCCGGGTTTGTCACCCGGCAGGTCGACAAGGGCACCGGCTGGGAGTCTCTGCGCGCCTCGGTCTCGCAGAACCTCGCGATCTCCACGATCGGCTACCCCTTCGTCACCACCGACATGATCGGCGGCTCCGGCGGCCAGCCCGCCCCCACCAAGGACGTGCTGGTCCGCTGGGCGCAGTCCGCGTCCCTGATGCCGCTGATGTACTCCTCCACCTCACCCGTCGACACCATCGATGTGACGACCGGTCAGAAGGTCACCTATGACCAGCAGACCGTCGACCTCTACCGTGCGGCGATCAAGCAGCACGAACGCCTCGCGCCCTACATCTGGGACCAGGTGCGGCAGACCCTGAAGACCGGTGACCCGATCATGCGGCCGCTGTTCTTCGACTTCCCGAAGGACCAGGAGAGTTACACCGTCTCCGACGAGTGGATGCTCGGCCCCGCCGTCCTCGCCGCCCCGCAGCTCGGCGACCGGGCGACCCGGACCGTGCACCTCCCGGCCGGTGTCTGGTACGACGTCAACCACGACACCGTGATCCGCGGCCCGAAGAATCTGACGGGTTACGGCGCCCCGCTCGGCGTCACCCCCGCCTTCGTGAACCTGAAGGCGCAGGGCGCGGACAAGGCACTGCGCGCCCTGCGCGGCAGCGATGCCCCGGCCGCCTCCGTGCTGCTCGCCCCGGACGCGCCGGAGACCGGCTCCGGCACGCCCTTCGAGATGACCACGACGGCCGTCAACTGGAGTTCCCGGCCGCTGAAGCACGTCACGGCCGCGCTGGACGTACCGGACGGCTGGCACGCCGAGGCGACCACCGCCGCGCGCGCCGAGTCGCTCGCCGCGGGTGCCGTACTCACCACGAAGTGGACCGTCACCCCGCCCGCCGACGCCCGCTGGGGCAGCCACACCCTCACCGGGACGGTGACGTACGGCGGCGGTCCGAAGGTCTCCGACAGCCTCCCGGCGAAGGTGAAGCCGGTGCCGGGCACGGTCTCGGCGCCGTACCGCACCGCCGATACGGCGGGCGACGCCCAGTTCGCCCAGGCCGGCGACCAGCTGGCCATCTGGGCGGGTGGCCAGGACCTGTCTGGCTGGAAGGACGAGAAGGGCGCCGTGTACGAGAGCGGGGTCCTCGGCGAGCGGTCCACCGTGCGGGCACGGATCGTGTCCCAGGACGCGGTCACACCGGCCGGCAAGGCCGGGATCGCCGTCGCCAACGATCTGTCCGCGCCCGAGAAGGGCGGCTACGCGGTCCTGGTCATGACGGACAAGTACGGCCTCGAATTCATGACCGACAGCGACGGCGACGGCGGGCTCGACACCTGGGCGGGCGGCGGAGCGACCTACCACCCGGCGTATCTGCGGCTGGTGCGCGACGGCACCACGTACACCGCGTACGCGAGCAAGGACGGCACCGCCTGGTCGACGGTCGGCTCGGCCACGGTCCCGTCGGCCTCGGGAACCGGTGACGCGGGCGTGATCGCCTCCGCCGTCAACGCCTACTACCCGGGCGAGCGGATCCAGGCCGTCTTCGACGGCTTCTCGGTCACGGGTTCCTGACCCGGCCCACGCACTTGAAGCACACCTGATGTGACGCAGCGTCAACTTTCAACCCCGGAGAGAACATCGCCGTCCCTCCGGGCCCCTCCCCCCGTTATCTTCTTCGCGGTTCCGCAACGGGACCGCTGGCCTCCGGGCCCGGCATGGCTGTTCCCCCCTGTCGAACGGATGACCTGGGGGGTGGTGTCACCGGGCCCGCGAGGCGCCGTTGGAGACGCTGATGAGAGGTCCGACTACCGCCTGGCCGGGCGCAATGCCCGGCCGTTTTCGGGCGGCAGGTCTGCATAACGTGGATGCGCGTATACGACGCCGAAGCCCTGGCCAGCACCGCACGAACCCCGTTCGGGAGGACGGCTTGTACGACATCGACGACGTGGGCGTCTTCCTCGGCCTGGACGTAGGCAAGAGCGCCCATCACGGGCACGGCCTCACCCCGGCCGGCAAGAAGGTCTTCGACAAGCAGCTGCCCAACAGCGAGCCGAAGCTGCGGGCCGTCTTCGACAAGCTGGCCGCGAAGTTCGGCACCGTGCTGGTGATCGTGGACCAGCCCGCCTCGATCGGAGCCCTGCCTCTGACAGTCGCCCGGGACGCCGGCTGCAAGGTCGCCTACCTGCCCGGACTCGCGATGCGCCGGATCGCCGACCTCTACCCGGGCGAGGCGAAGACCGACGCGAAGGACGCCGCGGTCATCGCGGACGCCGCCCGGACCATGCCGCACACCCTGCGCTCGCTTGAGCTCACCGACGAGATCACCGCCGAACTGACCGTGCTGGTGGGCTTCGACCAGGACCTGGCAGCCGAGGCCACCCGCACCTCCAACCGGATACGCGGCCTGCTCACCCAGTTCCACCCCTCGCTGGAACGCGTCCTTGGCCCACGCCTGGACCACCCCGCGGTGACCTGGCTGCTGGAACGCTACGGCTCTCCGGCCGCGCTGCGAAAAGCCGGACGCCGCAAGCTCGTCGAGGTCACCAGACCCAGAGCTCCACGCATGGCCGAGCGGCTGATCGACGAGGTCTTCGATGCCCTGGACGAACAGACCGTCGTCGTTCCAGGCACGGGCACCCTCGACATCGTCATACCCTCCCTTGCCCGTTCGCTCGCCGCCGTCCATGAACAGCGACGAGCCCTTGAAGCGCAGATCAGGCAGTTGCTGGAGGCTCACCCTCTTTCCCCGGTCCTGACCTCGATGCCGGGGGTCGCGGTCAGGACCGCCGCCACCTTGCTGGTCACCGTCGGCGACGCAACCAGCTTCCCCACCGCCGCCCATCTGGCCTCCTACGCCGGCCTCGCCCCGACGACGAAGTCTTCGGGAACCTCGATCCACGGCGAACACGCGCCCAGAGGCGGCAACCGGCAGCTCAAACGGGCGATGTTCCTGTCCGCGTTCGCCGCCCTGCACGATCCCGCCTCCCGTTCCTACTACGACCGCTGCCGAGCTCGCGGAAAGACCCACACGCAGGCCCTCCTCCGCCTCGCCCGACAGCGGATCAGCGTGCTGTTCGCGATGCTCCGCGACGGCACCTTCTACGAACCCAGAACCCCACGCCTCGCTTGACGAAGGACATAGAGGCACCCCCCCCGCAGAAGGGTCACCGACCCATGCCCCGTACCAGACGCATGCCCTCGCTCATCGCCTCCTTCGTCGCGGGTGCGGTCGTCGCCGCGAGCACGACCGTCGTCGCGGCCACCGGCGACGACCCGCACCAGAAACCCACCACCACCTGGCTGACCGTGAAGGTCGCCGACGCCATGGGCACCAGGGACACCATCACCTGGGTGCCCACCGGCTCCTTCGCCGGCTCGGCCGAAGTCCGCGTCCCGCGCTATCCGACCACCGCCATCGAGGGCAAGGACACCAAGGAACTGGCGCTGGACGCCGTACGCGGAGAACAGGTCTCCGCACAGCTCGCCATCGCCTCCGGGAAGCCCCTCGACGACGTCCACGCGAAGGTCGGCGATCTGACCGGACCGGGCGGCGCGCGGATCGACGGCGACAGCACCCAGGTGCGGTTCGTGAAGTACATCCCCGTGCAGCGCTCCAAGAGCGAGATGGACTGGTCCGCCACCATCGACCAGGTCAGCTCCGCCAAGGAGGTCTCCGGCGACCGCGATCCGGACGTCGTCGGGGACCCCTTGGAGGAGCGTGCGTCGGTCGACGTCCCCGCCTACGCGGCCCAGCCGCTCTGGTTCACCTTCCACATCCCGCGGGGCGCCAAGCCCGGCACGTACAAGGGCACCGTCCGCGTCGACGTGGGCAAGGCCACGCAGGCCACCTATCCGCTGACGATCGACGTCGCCGACGCGAGCGTGCCCGCCCCCTCCGACTACCGCTTCTTCCTCGACGTCTGGGCGCAGCCGGAAACCATCGCGCAGGCGCACCACGTCAAGCTGTGGTCGCGGGAGCACTGGAAACTCATCGAGAAGTACAACCGCGACCTGGCGAGCCGTGGCCAGAAGGTCATCAACACGACGATCGTCGAGAACCCCTGGCACCACCAGTGGTCGCTCGGAACCCGGCAGTCGCAGACCGCGACGCCGTACTCCAGCATGGTGGGCTGGAGCTGGGACGGCAGCCGGTTCTCCTTCGACTTCACCCGCTGGGACCGCTACGTCGACACGGCCCTGCGCGACGGGCTCGGCCCGGACATCGGCGCGTACTCGATGCTGGCGTTCCAGGACCAGGAGCACCTCACCTACCGCGACACCCGCACCGGCGGCACGGTCACCGAGAACGTCGACCTCGGCGGGGAGCGGTGGCGCACGGCATGGGGGCAGTTCCTACGCGCCTTCGAAAAGCATCTGACGGACACCGGGCGGCTCGAGCACACGTATCTGTCCTTCGACGAGCGGCCCGCCGACACGATGAAGGTGGTCAAAGACTTCGTCCACGAGGTCGCACCCGCCTTCGACGACCGCATCGCCGTTGCCGGCTCCGTCAACACCGAGCCGATGGCCTCGAACCTCTCTGTCGACTGGGGCGGCATCGACGCCATGACACCCGAGAAGGCGGAGGAGCGGCGCAAGGCCGGCAAGAAGACGACGTTCTACGTGTACGGCTGGCCGCCGCACCCCAACACGCTCAGCTACTCGCCGGCGGTGGAGTCGCGGATGCTGCCGTGGATCGCCGCCCAGCGGAACCTCGACGGCTTTCTGCGTTGGTCGTACAACAGTTGGACCGCCGACCCCTTCTCCCAGCCCGTCTACATCTTCACGCAGGGCGACGAGTACCTCGTCTACCCGGGCGCCGACGGGCCGATGTCCAGCATCCGCTGGGAGCAGCTGAAGGAAGGCATCGAGGACTTCGAGCTGGTCGCGCAGGTCAGGGACAAGTCCGGTGGGGACAGCGACGCCCTGAAGCAGGCGCTGTCGCTCGCCACCCGTGACCTCGACGGGCGCACCAAGAACCTCACCGACATCGAGCAGGCCCGCAAGGCCGTGGTGAAGGAGCTGACGTCATGAGACGGGCGAGACTGCGGACCTCACTGTGTGCGGTGGCACTCGCCGCCGGGTGCCTGTCGGCCGTGCCCGCCCAGGCCGCGCAGGCCCCCCGACAGGTCCCCCCGCAAGCACCGGCGCAGGCCCACACGGTCACCTACGACCAGTACGCCGTGAAGGTCGACGGGAAGCCGCTGTACCTGTGGGGCGCCGAATTGCACTACTTCCGGCTGCCCAGCCCGGACACCTGGCGCGACGTACTGCAGAAGGTGAAGGCCGCCGGGTTCAACTCGGTCTCCCTCTACTTCGACTGGGGATACCACTCCACGAGCCCCGGCTCGTACGACTTCAAGGGCATACGCAATGTCGACCGGCTCCTCGACGAGGCCGAGCGCGCGGGCCTGTACGTGATCGCCCGCCCCGGCCCGTACATCAACGCCGAGGTGTCCGGCGGCGGCTTCCCGGCCTGGCGCAAGACGCACGCGGGCGTGAACCGCACGTCCGAGGAGGCGTATCTGAAGGACGCCCGGGAGTGGATGAGCCGGATCAACCCGATCATCGCGCGCCATCAACTCACCCGTGGCACTGGGTCGGTGATTCTCTATCAGGTCGAGAACGAGTACCAGGGCGGCCGACAGGACGCCGACTACATGCAGACCCTCATCGACTGGGCGCGCGAGGACGGCATCGACGTGCCGACCTTCGTCAACGACGGTGGCGCCAACAAGAACTGGGTGAGCGGCAAGGGCGCCCCGGACATCTACGGCTTCGACGCCTACCCCAATGCCGCGTAGTTAAGCGACCTGCGGCTTCGTCAAACTGCGCCCGTCGATGCCACGGACGTGACAACGGGACCTTCGTTAGGCAGAGAAGCCGACCAAGGTCTTCCCTCCCGAGAGGTCCCGTTGCCCGATCAGTGTGCCACCACCACGTTCACCGAGACCATCACCTGCGCGGCTGGCGCTTTCGCGCCCGGGCACCTCGGCGAGTTGACCCAGCATGTGCCGTTCGAACTGGCTGACGCCGTACTGGAGGAGACTCGGACCGGGCATCGTCGCCTGCGGCATCTCCCCTCACGCGTCGGCATCTACTTCCTCCTGGCTTTGGCGATGTTCCCGGCCCTGGGCTATGCGCGTGTCTGGGACAAGCTTGTCGTCGGCCTGCACGGACTGGCGCCGCACCGGCCGTCGGAGAAGGCACTACGCGATCTGCGGCGCCGTCTGGGGCCGGCTCCGTTGAAGGCGTTGTTCGACGCGGTGTCCGGGCCACTCGCCCGGCCAGGCACGAAGGGCACTTGCTACCGCTCCTGGCGCACGGTCGCCTTCGACGGCTGCAGTTCGCTCAAGGCCCCTGACCAGCCTCGGATCCGCAGTCTGTTCAGCAAGTCCAAGCACCGGTGGGGCATCTCCGGCTACCCGGCCCTGCGGTTGACGGCCCTGGTCGAGACCGGGACACGAGGCTTACTCGGCGCAGTCTTCGGCCCCACCAGCGTCGGCGAACCGACCCATGCCGCCCAGCTCATGCACCTCCTGTCACCAAAAATGCTCCTCCTGGCCGACCGTGGCTTCGACGGGAACAACTTCTATGCAGCCGTCGCCCGCAGCGGTGCTCAGCTGCTGGTCCGCCTCGGCCCGCACCGCAAGCCCGTCGTCCTGGAAGTCCTCGCCGACGGCTCCTACCTCACCCTGCTGGGCGGGCTCAAGCTCCGGGTCATTGAGGCGGACATCACCGTGACCCTTCGCGACGGGCAACGCGTGCACGACCGCTACCGTCTGGTCACCACACTGCTCGACCCCGGCAGCGACCCGGCGTCCGTGCTGGTGCGGCTCTACCATGAGCGGTGGGAGATCGAGTCGGCCTTCTATTCGCTGCGGCACACGCTGCTTCGCGGACGGGTCCTGCGGTCTTGCGACCCGTTCGGACTGGAGCAGGAACTGTGGGCGACCTTGGCCTTCTACCAGGTTCTCCGCAGGGCCATGGTCGAGGCCGCCGAGGCCGCGTCGGGGACTGATCCCGACCGCGTGAGCTTCACCGTGGCCCTCGAAGCAGCGCGGGACCAGCTCACCGCGGCGCGAGGCATCCTGCCCGCCGAAGACAGCAGCGGGTGCTCGGGACGCATCGGCCAAGCCGTACTCGCCAACCTGCTGCCGGCCCGGCGCCCCCGCGTCAGCGCCCGCAAGGTGAAGTGCCCCATGACCCGATACCCCGGCAACCCCGTCGACCCCCGCCCGGCGATCAGCCAGGACATCACTGCCCTGGACATCGCGGTCCATCAGGCGGTCATGCCACCGCCCGCTCCTACCCGCCCATCCCTCACTCCGGGCCGCAAGACGCTCGTGCTCGACCTCCTGCGAACCGATCCCGAACGACCCTGGCGGTCACAGGAGATCGCCGAAGCGATCGCCTGCTCCAACATCAAGAGCCTATGGACACAGCTCTCGACCTGGGTGAAAGACGGGATGCTCCGCAAGATCGCCAAGGACACCTACGCCCTCGTCCCGGACTGGGCATGATGTGACGAGCCGCATCCCGCCGCCCATTTGACGAAACCGCAGGTCGCTTAACTACGCGGCATTGGACGCCTACCCCCAGGGCTTCGACTGTTCCAGCCCGGACACCTGGAAGAATCTGCCCGACTACTCGTACGTGAATGACTGGAAGCCCGAGTCCCCGCTGCTCATCCCCGAGGCGCAGGGCGGCGCCTTCGACGCGTGGGGCGGCACCGGCTACGACAACTGCCGCAAGCTCACCGGCACCGACTTCACCCGCGTGTCCGCCAAGATGAACATCGCCGCCGGAGTCACCGGCCAGTCCTTCTACATGACCTACGGCGGCACCAACTGGGGCTGGCTCGCCGACCCCAACGCCGTCTACACCTCGTACGACTACGGCGCACCGATCACCGAGTCCCGTCAACTGACTGACAAGTACCAAGAGTTCAAGCGACTCGGGTACTTCGTCAACGCCGTGAAGCCCCTGGCTCGCACCGACAAGGCCGAGGCGCCCGCGCCGAGCGACGACGCGCTGCGGATCGACCGGCGCGTCAATCCGGACGACGGCACCCAGTTCCTCACCGTCCGGCACGCCGACACCCGGGTGAAGGACACCGACACCACCACCCTGTCCCTGTCCGGCCGGGACGGCGACTATCCACGCGTGCCGCAGCAGGGCGCGATCACGGTCGCCGGACGGGACGCCAAACTCCTCGTGGCGGGCTACGACATGGAGCGGCAGCGGCTCGTCTACTCCACCTCCGAGATCATGACCCACGCCCGCATCGGCGCGGACGACGTGGCGCTGCTGTACGGGAGGAGGGGCGAGGCAGGGGAGACCGTGCTGCGGTACCCGTCGAAGCCGAAGGTAACCGTCCTGGACGGCAAGGCGGACGTCACCTGGGACGCCGCACGGGGCGATCTGCGGCTGAACTACACCCACCAGGGGCTCATCCGCGTCCGCGTGGGCGACCTCGTACTCCTGCTGGCCGACGAGCAGGAGACCGCGCACTGGTGGCGGCAGGACACCGCCGCAGGGTCGGTGCTCGTGCGCGGACCCTCACTGCTGCGGACCGCCGAAGTCGACGGCGCCACCCTGAAGTTGACGGGCGACTCGACCGAAGCCGCGAGCATCGAGGTCCTCGCCGATGCCGGGAACGTGACCTGGAACGGGCGCCGGACCGCCGTCACCTCCGCGCCCCGCCCCGTCACCCTCCCCGCCCTCACCACCTGGCGCACCCACGACGAGACGCCGGAAGTCACCCCGGACTTCGACGACTCGACATGGACCACCGCCGACCACCTCACGGCCGACAATCCCGACCTCGCCGGGTATACACCCGTCCTCGCCATGGACGAGTACGGCTTCCACCACGGCGACGTCTGGTATCGCGGCCGCTTCCGCACGACCGGCGGGACGAGCGCGGTGACGCTGAACGCAAACACCGGGCCGCACGGCGTGTACGCGGCGTGGCTCAACGGCCGCTACCTCGGCAGCGCGGGCGACGGCGCCCATACCTTCGACGTCCCGGACGGCGTCCTGGCTGACGGCGGGGGCGACAACGTGTTCTCCGTCCTCGTGGAGAACATGGGCGACAACGAGGAGTGGGGCCACGACTACTCGAAGGAGCCACGCGGGCTGCTCTCCGCCGACCTCCTCGGCACCGACTCCACGATCACCTGGAGGATCCAGGGCGACCGGGGCGGCGAACAGCCCGTCGACACGGCACGCGGCGCGTACAACAACGGCGGTCTGTACGGGGAGCGGGCCGGCTGGTCGCTGCCGGGCTACCCCGACCGCTCCTGGACGCGTACGACGCTCGCCGCCCGGTCGGCGAAGTCCGCGCCGGGCGTGCGCTGGTACCGCACCAACGCCCGGCTCGACCTGCCGCATGGCCAGGACACCTCCCTCGGGCTGCAACTGGAGGATGGCCGGAGCAAGGACTACCGCGTCCAGATCTTCGTCAATGGCTGGCTCGTCGGACGGCAGCTCGCCGACACCGGCCCCCAGACCCGGTTCGTCATCCCCAGCGGCCTGCTGAACGAACACGGCGACAACACCATCGCCCTGGCCGTCTGGTCCACCGAGGCGGGCGCGGGACCCGGTTCCGCACACCTCGTCGACCTCGGCGCGAGCGCGGGCGGCATCGGCATCGGGACCGTGCCGGCACCGTCGTACGACGCGAAGACATACACCGACGCACCGGCAGGTGCCCAGGTCACCGTGGACGCCGAGCCCTTCCTGAGCGCGGCCCTGCCGGGCCGGGCGACCGTCTCCTTCCACGTCCCCGGGAAGGTCGGGAAGGCGGCGCGGGATGTGGACCTGTCGCTCAAGGCCCCCGCCGGGTGGACGGTGACGACGGACGCCCCGACACACTTCCCGCGCGTCGCGCCCGGCGCCATCGTCACCGCCGAGTACACCGTCACCCCGCCCGCCGACCCGGTCCCGTACACGGTCCTGACGGCAACCGCGTCGTACGGGCGAAATGGCCGCACGGTCACGATCACCGGTGAGCGGGCCGTGCAGGTCGCGCCGCCCGCGCCCCCCGGGGACTCGTACGTCGGCGACCTGCCGCTCGTGCGGGCCGTCAACGGCTGGGGCCCGGTCGAGAAGGACACCTCCAACGGCGAGAACGCGGCCGGTGACGGACACCCCCTGGCCATCGGCGGCACCACCTACGCCAAGGGGCTCGGCGTGCACGCCGACAGCCAGGTCCGCGTCTATCTCGGCGGCGCCTGTACCTGGTTCACGGCCACCGTCGGCGTGGACGACGAGGTCGGCGACGGCGGCAGCGTGTCCTTCCGTGCCGTCGCCGACGGCCGCGTCCTCTTCACCAGCCCCGTGCTGTACGGCTCCGACGGCGGCACTCCCGTCGACGTCGACGTGACGGGCGCGCGCTGGCTCGACCTGACCGTGGACGGCGGCGGCGACGTCTCCGCCGACCACGCGGACTGGGCCGACGCCCGCCTGACCTGCGCGGGAGGTACGTCATGAGGGGGCTCCGCGCCCTGGCGGCCGTCGTGCCGCTCATCCTCCTGGCCGCTGCCCCCGCGCACTCCGAGCGGCGCGGCGACGCCGGCTGGACCGGTACCTGGGCCACCTCCCAGCACGCCGCGTACGATCCGGGCACCTCCGAGGTGACGGTACGGGTCCCGGTGCGCGTCAGCGCGGGCGGCACGAGCGTGCGGATCCGGCTGACCAACGCGTTCACCGACCAGCCGGTGACGATCGGGCACGCCACGGTGGGACGGCGCGCCGACGGCTCGTCCGTGTCGGGCCCGCGGGATCTGACCTTCGGCGGGAAGCGGGAGGTGACGATTCCGGCCGGGGAGCGGACGGCGAGCGATCCGGTGCGGATTCCCGTCGCGGCCCGCAGCGACCTGGTGGTCAGTCTGTACTTCCCGGGCCGGCTGACGCACATCAGTCAGCACTGGATGGGGCTGCAGACCGTCTACTGGACGCCCGACGGCGGCGGCGACCACGCCGGTGATCCCGGCGGAGCCGCGTTCACCAAGACCGATTCCACCTTCCCGTTCCTCACCGGCATCGATGTGCGGGGCGGTCCGGCGCGGGGCTCCGTGGTCGCGCTCGGCGACTCCATCACCGACGGGGCCGCCTCGACCTCGGACGCCGACCGGCGCTGGCCCGACTTCCTGGCCGGCCGCCTCGCCGCCTGCACGACTCCGGCCGGAGTGCTGAACGAGGGCATCAGCGGGAACCGCATCACGGCCGGGACCGACGGCAATCCCTCGGCACTGGAGCGGCTGGAGCGCGATGTGCTGTCCCAGCCGGGGGCCCGGACGGTGATCCTCTTCGAGGGCGTCAACGACCTCAGCTGGGGCGGCGCCACCGGCGACCAGGTGATCGACGGCATGCGGGAGATCGCGCGGCGGGCCCATGCCCGCGGGCTGCGGGTGATCGGCGCGACCGTGGTCCCCTACCGGGGCTGGGGCGACTGGTGGACCGAGGCCAAGGAGGCCGACCGGCAGCAGGTCAACACGTTCGTACGCGACTCCGGTGGCACCTTCGACGGCTACGCCGACTTCGACAGGGCCGTACGGGACCCTGACGACCCCACCCGCTACGGCGCCGCGTTCGACTCCGGTGACCATCTGCATCCCAACGACACCGGGATGAAGGCGTTCGCCGACGCGGTCGACCTCGCCGGTCTCGGGGTGGCCCGCGACTGCCCGTCGGCACGCGTCCGGCTCACCCCGTACCGCCCGGACCTCCAGGTCGACCACGCCACGGAGATCACCGCGACGGTCACCAACGCCGGCCCCAAGGCGGTCGACCGGGTCAGCAGCACCCTGAGCCTGCCGGAAGGCTGGAGTGCCAGGCCGGAGGGGGAGACGGGAGTCGGCTCCCTGGCTCCCGGCGCGCGTTCCACCGTCACCTGGAGAGTCACCCCGGCCGCCGGAACGGCCTGGGGGGCGTACGACATCGGCGTCCGCACTTCCTATCGGCAGGCCGGGCGGGTGCGCCACGACGCCGACACCGTGGCCGCCGACGTCACCCCCGTCCCGTCCCCCGTGCAGCCCCCCTACGGCACGTTCGCCACCACCGACGACGCCCAATTCGCCCAGAACGGCAGCCAGTTCGCCCTCTGGGCGGGCGGTCGGGACCTGTCCGGCTGGAAGGACGAGAAGGCCGTGATCCACGTGCCGGACGCCGTGCCCGCCACGGGCGCCGTCACCGCCCGCCTCGTCTCCCAGACCGGAAGCGGGCCCTCCGCCAAGGCAGGGATCGCCGTCGCGAACGACCTCACCGCCCCGGAGAAGGGCGGCTACGCGGTCCTCACCATGTCCAGGAACTACGGCATCGAGTTCATGACCGACAGTGACGGCGACGGGCATCTCGACACCTGGGCGGGCGGCGGCGCCTCCACCCACCCGGCCTGGCTGCGCCTGGTCCGCTCCGGCACCACCTACACCGCGTATTCCACCACCAACGGCCTCGCATGGAACGAGATCGCGAGCGCGACGGTCCCCTCGGCGAGCGGCCTCCTCGACGCCGGTGTGGCGGCCAGCGCGGTCAACCTCGACCACCCCGGCACGACCGTCCAGGCCGTGTTCGACCACTTCACGGTGGAGAGCACATGACCAAGTACCGCCCCGAGGAGGACTTCCTCCCGCCGCCCGTCTCACTCACTGTCACCCCACCCGCCCCGGAGCCCGGTCGGCCCCTGACCCTGACCGCCACCCTCACCAACACCACCCGGATCGACCTGCGCGGCACCGTGCTCTACCTCGCCGTGAACGACATCGAGGAGCCGGACGCCTTCGGCACCCTCGCACCGGGACGGTCGGCGACCCTCACCTGGCGGACCCGGCTCGCCGATGACGCCGAGGGACACCAGGTGTTCACCGCCCACGCCCTCTTCGACGTGCACCGGCACGGCTCCGACTGCGCCCGCGCCACCTCCTCGATCCTGCTGCCGTACCGGTCGCTGCGCGGCGCCTTCGACAACGCGGGGATCGCCTCCGACGACGCCCTCACGGTCGCGAACATCGACGGATCCAACTCCAGCCTGTCCGCCGAGGCGCTGGCGTCGGTCGGACTGACCCCGGGCGCCACCGTCACCTACGGCGGGGTGACGTTCACCTGGCCCGACACCCGGGCCGGAAACAGGGACAACGTCGTCTCCGCCGGCCAGACCGTGCTGTTGTCCGGCTCCGGCTCCCGGCTGACCTTCCTCGGGACCAGTACCTGGGGTGAGGGCAGGGGTGAGGGCAAGGTCGTCTACACCGACGGCGGCGAGCGGGCGTTCTCCGTCGCCGTCCCCGACTGGTACGGGGCGAACGGCTCGGCCGCGGTGGTGGTGCCCTACCGCCACATCGCCACCGGCCGGGACGACACCCCCGTCAGCCTGTTCACCTTCGGCGTCGACCTGACGCCCGGCAAGGAACTGCGCTCCCTGGTCCTGCCCCACGTCGGCGACGGCCTCCAGCCGGGCGTTCCCGCCCTCCATGTCTTCGCGATGACGATCGACTGAGAGTCGCCGACAGTAGCCGATGACTTCTGGCAGTCACTGAGAGTTTCCGGAAGGATTTCCATGCAGGACAACCGAGGCGACCTCGGCAGCACGGGCGTCACCCGCAGACGGATCATCGCGGGCGCGGTCGCGCTGGGCGGCGCCGCGCTCCTGGCCCGCCCGCAGGGCGCGTACGCGGCCGACCGCGCCCTGTTCGACACCGCTCCCGCCGCGGCGGCGCTCGAGCGTCTGCTTCCCGACCACCACCGGCAGGTCACCCTGCGGGCGGTCGCGGACGCGACCGACCGCTTCCGGGTCACCGGCCGGGTCGGCCACATCACGGTGGAGGGCACCAGCCCCGCCGTGCTGCTCGCCGGTTTCCACACGTACCTACGGCGGACCGCGCACGCCTCCGTCTCCTGGACCGGCGAGCAGCTCGACCTGCCGCGCTCCCTGCCCGCGCCCGCGAAGGAGATCACGGGGACGGCGAACGTGCCCCACCGGTTCGCCTTCAACGACACCAACGAGGGCTACACCGGCCCCTACCGCGACTGGGACGACTGGAGCCGCGAACTGGACGTACTGGCGCTGCACGGCGTCAACGACGTCCTCGTCTACGTGGGCGGTGACGCCGTCTACTACGACACGTTCCGTCGGTTCGGCTACTCCGACGCGGAACTGCGCGCCTGGATCCCGGCCCCGGCCCACCAGCCCTGGTGGCTGCTGCAGAACATGTCGGGCTTCGGCGGCCCGGTCTCCCGGCGGCTCCTCGAACGGCGGGGCGAACTCGCCCGGAAGATCGTCGACCGGGTGCGGGAGCTGGGCATGACCCCGGTGCTGCCGGGCTACTTCGGCACCGTCCCGGACGGCTTCGTGGCGAAGCACGGCGGCGACGCGGCCGTGGTCGCGCAGGGCACCTGGGGCGGCTTCGCACGCCCCGACTGGCTCGACCCGCGCACCTCGGCCTTCAGAGAGGTCGCCGACGCCTTCTACCGGGCCCAGACGGAGCGGTTCGGCGCGAGCACGATGTACAAGATGGACCTGCTGCACGAGGGCGGCAACCCCGGTGACGTACCGGTGGGCGAGGCCGCGAAGGCCGTCGAGACGGCGCTGCGCAGGGCCCATCCGGGGGCGGTCTGGGCGATCCTGGGCTGGCAGACCAACCCGTCCACCGCCCTGCTGGACGCCGTCGACAAGAGCCGCATGCTGATCGTGGACGGCCTCTCGGACCGCTACACCACCGTCACGGACCGGGAGAGCGACTGGGGCGGCACCCCCTACGCCTTCGGCAGCATCTGGAACTTCGGCGGCCACACCCCGATCGGCGCCAACGCCCCGGACTGGGTGGAGCAGTACCCGAGGTGGCGGGACCGGGAGGGCAGCGCCCTGGCCGGGATCGCGGCGATGCCGGAGGCCGCCGACAACAACGCGCCCGCGCTGGCACTCCTCACCGACCTGGCGTGGACACCCGGCACCGTCGACCTGGACGACTGGTTCGCCGCGTACGCCGTCTCCCGGTACGGCGGCGCGGACCCGCACGCCGCCGCGGCCTGGCAGGCGATCCGCGACACCGCCTACGGCATGTCCCGGGCCGACTCCTGGAGCGAGGCACCCGACGGTCTGTTCGGCGCCCGGCCGAGTCTGACCGCGAACAAGGCGGCGGCCTGGGGCCCGGAGGCCGACCGCTACGACACCACGACCTTCGACCGCGCCCTCACCGAACTCCTCGCCGTACCGAAGCGGTTGAGGGAGAGCTCGGCTTACCGCTACGACGTCGTGGACGTGGCACGGCAGGTCCTGTCCAACCGGACCCGGGTGCTGCTGCCGCAGATCAAGGGCGCGTACGAGACAGGGGAGCACGCCCTGTTCGGGGAGCTGACCCGGACCTGGCTGGGCTGGATGGACCTGCTCGACGACCTGCTGGCCACCTCGCGCCCCCATCTGCTCGGACGGTGGCTCGCCGACGCGCGCGCCTGGGGCGCCGACGCGGCCGAGCGGGACCGCCTGGAGTACGACGCACGCTCGCTCATCACCACCTGGGGCGGGCGCGCCAGCAGCGAGGAGGGCTTGCACGACTACGCGAACCGGGAGTGGGCCGGGCTGGTCGGCGGCCTGTACCGCACCCGCTGGAAGACGTACTTCGACGCGCTGTCCGCCGGGAAGGACCCCGCGGCCGTCGACTGGTTCGCCCTGGAGGACCGCTGGGCGCACGGCCACGAGAGGTACCCGGCCGAGCCGAAGGGATCCCCGTACGACCGGGCCCGCCGGGTGCGCGACCTGCTCGCCGCCACCCCGCACCAGTCCGCCGTCACCGCCGCGGCCGACCGGGGCGCGGTGGCCGAGGGCGCGCCCGTGACGGTGACGGTCACCTTCACCCACCGCAACGGCTTCGCGCCCGCCACCGCGGTGACGCTCTTCGCCGAGACGCCCGAAGGCCTGACGGCCGGCGCGCTCGACCCCGTGAACACGGCGTCCGTCGCCCCCGGCGAGACGTTCACCGCGCGCTTCGAGATCAGCCTGACGGGCGACGCCCGGGAGCTCGTCAGCCGACTGGTCGTCGGGGCGACGTACGCGGGTGGAGGCAGGACGGTCGCGCCGGTACGGCTTCTGGCCGCGTCCGGGGTCCGCGACCCCTACCGCACGGCCTCCTTCAACGACGCCGTGTTCGGGCAGCTCGGCGACGAGCTCGCGATCGAGGGCGCCGGGGCCGACCTGTGGGGCGGGACGAACGAGTTCGGCGCGGTGTACCGGGCCGGGGCCTACCGTGACGGGACGACGGCCACGGTCCGGGTCCTCTCGCAGGAAGCCACCGGCGGCTGGGCACGGGCCGGGCTGATCGTCCGCGACGACCTCGCCACGCCGGGCGGGGGCGGCTATGTGAACCTCGCCGTCACCCCGTCCAACGGCTGTGTACTGACCTGGGACGCCGACGGCGACGGCCGTTTCGACTCGATCGCCATGGCCGGGTCGGCGACGGCTCCGGTGCACCTGCGGCTGCGCCGCGACGGCGGTGCGTACACGGGCGAATACAGCATGGACGGCACGACCTGGGTCACGGTCGGGACGGCCACGCCGGGCGGGGCCGGGGCCGCGCAGGACGTGGGCGTGTTCATGACGGCGGCCAACGGGTGGACGGGCCGAAGGGGAGCGGCCACGTTCGAGGGGCTCACGATTGAGTAGCCGCCGGACCAGTGTGTGGGCCGCACCGGTCGACCAGCGGGTCGACCGGTGCGGCCCACGCCGATAAGCGGCGCCGAAAAGCCCTACGGCACTGTCACCCCACCGTCGTACCCTTGGAGGCGCAAGGCTGCCCTCGTGGCAAGCGTGCCGATCAAGGAGGAAAAGCAGGCCTACAGAGCCGGCCCATGACTCAGACACCCACAGCTCACAGCCCCGCTTCGGGGCAGGCACGAGCGCATTTCACCGTCCCGGCCAAGCACCCCATGGTGACCGTGCTGGGTTCCGGAGACGCGCTGCTTCGCGTGATCGAGAAGGCCTTCCCGGCGGCCGACATCCACGTCCGGGGCAATGAGATCAGTGCGGTCGGCGACGCCGGTGAAGTCGCTCTCGTCCAGCGCCTGTTCGACGAGATGATGCTGGTGCTCCGCACGGGGCAGCCGATGACGGAGGACGCAGTGGAACGCTCGATCGCCATGCTCAGGGCGAGCGAGAACGGGGAGGGCGACGGTCAGGAAACCCCTGCCGAAGTGCTCACGCAGAACATCCTGTCCTCGCGCGGCCGCACCATCCGACCCAAGACGCTCAACCAGAAGCGGTACGTCGACGCCATCGACAAGCACACCATCGTCTTCGGCATCGGCCCCGCCGGCACCGGCAAGACGTACCTCGCGATGGCGAAGGCCGTACAGGCGCTCCAGTCCAAGCAGGTCAACCGGATCATCCTCACCCGCCCCGCGGTGGAGGCGGGCGAGCGGCTCGGCTTCCTGCCCGGCACGCTCTACGAGAAGATCGACCCCTACCTGCGGCCCCTCTACGACGCGCTGCACGACATGCTCGACCCCGATTCCATCCCGCGGCTCATGGCGGCGGGGACCATCGAGGTCGCGCCGCTCGCCTACATGCGTGGTCGCACCCTGAACGACGCCTTCATCATCCTGGACGAGGCCCAGAACACGAGCGCCGAGCAGATGAAGATGTTCCTCACCCGCCTCGGCTTCGAGTCGAAGATCGTGGTCACGGGCGACGTGACGCAGGTCGACCTCCCGAACGGGACGAAGTCGGGCCTGCGCCAGGTCCAGGACATCCTGGAGGGCCTCGACGACGTCCACTTCTCGCGGCTCACGTCCCACGATGTCGTACGGCACAAGCTGGTCGGCCGTATCGTCGACGCGTACGAGAAGTACGACAGCGAGAACGGCACCGAGAACGGCTCCCACAAGAGCCGCGGCAAAGCCGGCCACAAGGGGAAGTAGACAAGCGAGCACCATGTCGATCGACGTCAACAACGAGTCCGGAACCGAGGTCGACGAGCAGGCGATCCTCGACATCGCCCGCTACGCACTCGCGCGGATGCGCATCCACCCGCTCTCCGAACTCTCGGTGATCGTCGTGGACGCCGACGCCATGGAACAGCTCCACATCCAGTGGATGGACCTTCCGGGGCCCACCGACGTGATGTCGTTCCCCATGGACGAGCTGCGGCCGCCGTCCAAGGACGACGACGAGCCCCCGCAGGGACTCCTCGGTGACATCGTGCTCTGCCCGGAGGTCGCCGAGCGGCAGGGCAAGGAAGCTCCCACACAGCACTCCATGGACGAGGAACTGCACCTCCTCACCGTCCATGGAGTGCTGCACCTGCTCGGCTACGACCACGAGGAGGCGGACGAGAAGGCCGAGATGTTCGGTCTCCAGGCCGCCATCGTGGACGGCTGGCGCGCGGAGAAGGGCATGACGGGCCCCTCGCCGGCCCCGACCGTTTCATGAGTCCTCAGCTCGTCATCGGCGCCGTCGCCCTGGTCGTGGTCGCCTGGCTCGCCGCCTGTGCGGAGGCGGGCCTCGCGCGTGTCTCCAGCTTCCGCGCGGAGGAGGCCGTACGGTCCGGGCGGCGCGGCAGTGCCAAGCTCGCCCAGGTCGCCGCCGATCCGACCCGCTATCTGAACGTGGCACTGCTGGTGCGCGTGGCCTGCGAGATGGCCGCCGCCGCGCTCGTCACCTACGCCTGCCTGAAGGAGTTCGACGAGACCTGGGAGGCCCTCGTCGTCGCCATCGGGGTCATGGTCCTCGTCTCGTACGTCGCCGTGGGCGTCTCGCCGCGCACCATCGGCCGCCAGCACCCGCTGAACACGGCGACGGCGGCCTCGTACGTCCTGCTGCCGCTGGCCAGGATCATGGGCCCGATCCCGCCCCTCCTCATCCTCATCGGCAACGCGCTGACGCCCGGCAAGGGCTTTAGACGCGGTCCGTTCGCCTCCGAGGCCGAGCTGCGCGCGCTGGTCGACCTCGCCGAGAAGGAGTCCCTGATCGAGGACGAGGAGCGCCGCATGGTGCACTCCGTCTTCGAGCTGGGCGACACCCTTGTACGAGAGGTGATGGTGCCGAGGACCGACCTCGTCGTCATCGAGCGGTACAAGACCATCCGCCAGGCACTCACCCTGGCGCTGAGGTCCGGCTTCTCGCGCATCCCCGTCACGGGGGAGAGCGAGGACGACGTCGTCGGGATCGTGTACCTGAAGGACCTGGCCCGCAAGACGCACATCAGCCGCGACGCCGAGTCCGAGCTCGTGTCCACGGCCATGCGGCCCGCGACCTTCGTGCCCGACACCAAGAACGCGGGCGACCTGCTGCGCGAGATGCAGCAGGAGCGCAACCACGTCGCCGTCGTCATCGACGAGTACGGCGGTACGGCCGGCATCGTCACCATCGAGGACATCCTCGAGGAGATCGTCGGGGAGATCACCGACGAGTACGACCGGGAGCTGCCGCCCGTCCAGGAGCTCGGCGACGACCGCTACCGGGTGACCGCCCGTCTCGACATCGGCGACCTCGGCGAGCTGTACGGCTTCGAGGCGTACGACGACGAGGACGTGGAGACGGTCGGCGGACTGCTGGCGAAGGCACTCGGGCGGGTTCCGATCGCCGGTGCCTCCTCGGTGGTCGAGCTGCCCGACGGGCGCGAGCTGCGGCTGACGGCGGAGGCCGCGGCCGGGCGCCGGAACAAGATCGTCACGGTGCTCGTCGAGCCGGTCGGCCCGGTGGACCCGGAGCCGTCCGAGGAGGAGAAGAAGTCCGAGTGATGCCGTCGGCGAAGGCAACGTGGGCGAAGGAGACGTGGGAGTGAAACCGCAGCAGTTGCGTGCGTTCTGTCTGTCCTTCAACGCGGCCGTCGAGGACTTCCCCTTCACCCCGGACATCTCCGTCTTCAAGGTGCTGGGCAAGCTCTTCGCGCTGACATGGCTGGACGGGCGCCCGCTCACGGTCAACCTCAAGTGCGACCCGGAGGACGCGGTCCGGCTGCGCGCCGAGCACCCGGGGCTGATCGTCCCGGGCTATCACATGAACAAGCGGCACTGGAACACGGTGACGGTCGACGGCGAACTCCCGGACCGCCTGGTCCGGGAGCTCATCGAGGATTCGTACGATCTCGTCGTCGCCGGTCTACCCAAGGCCGAGCGCCTCCGCCTCGACCGGGCGTGAGCGGTCGCGGCCCAGTCCGGTCGCGACCAGCACCGCCGCCGCCAGGACGATCGCCGCGTCCAGGGCGAGGACCGTGTGGACACCGGCCAGCAGGTCGCCCGACGTCGTCGCCAGGACACCCAGCAGCGGGATGCCGATCGTGAGGCCGACCTGCTGGGTGGAGGTCACCAGGCCCGTGGCCAGGCCCTGTTCCTCGTCGGGAACGCCCGAGGTCACGGTCAGGCCGTACGAGATGATCGCGCCCAGGTGGCACATGCTGGCCAGCGAGACCGCGGCGGTGGCGAGCCAGACGGACCAGGTGTGGGCGTTCAGCAGGACCAGCCCCGCCACGAACAGGCCCTGACCGGCGAGCGAGCCGACCAGCGTACGGCGGGCGCCGAAGCGGCCGATGACCTTCGGGGCGTACACCCCGGCGACGGCCGACATCACGCCCTGGACCCCGAAGACCAGTCCCGTCTCGAACGCGGACAGGCCGAGGGTCTCCTGCAGGTACAGCGTCAGCGCGAAGATGACCGTCGACATCATCGAGAAGGTGACCAGACCGCCCAGGTTGCCCCACGCCACCGTGCGGCGGCGCAGCATGGGGAGGCTGACGAGCGGGGCGTGGGCGCGGGACTCGACGTACACGAAGGCGGCGAGCAGGAGCACACCCGCGGCGAGGGCCACGATGACGTCCGTGCCGCCGAAACCGCGCTCGGCGGCCGTCGACAGGGCGTAGATCAGGGCCAGCAGGCCGCCGGTGACGGTGATCGCGCCGGGGATGTCCAGGCGCGGGCGGTCGGGGATGGGGGCACCTCCCATGCCCTTAAGGCTATGGGGGAGGGACTCGGGCAGCAGGCCCGGGGCCAGCGGCAGCACGATCAGCGCGAAGACCGACAGCAGGCCCATCGTCGAACGCCAGCTCAGTACGTCGGTCAGGACGCCGCCGGCCACCATGCCGACCGTGAAGCCGAGGGAGAGGAGCGTGCCGGAGATGCCGAGCGCACGGTCGCGCGCCGGGCCCTCCGGGAACGTCGTCGTCAGCAGCGACATGCCCGTCGGCACGATCGCCGCCGCGGCGAGGCCCTGCAACGCCCGGCCCGTCAGGAACGACGCCGGGTCCCAGGCGAAGGTCGCCAGCAGCGAGGCCGTACCGAAGAGGGCGAGGCCGGTCAGGAAGAGCCTGCGGCGGCCGTACAGGTCACCGATACGGCCGAAGAGGAGCAGGAAGCCGCCGGACGGCAGCGCGAAGGCGGTGACCGCCCACTGCAGCGCGGACTGGCTCATGCCCAGGTCCTTGCCGAGCACGGGCAGTGCCACGTTCAGTACGGAGAAGTCGAGCGCGACCATGAACTGCGCGGCGCACAGCACGAAGAGGACGAGTTTGTCGCGGGTCGACAGCCGGGTGCCGAGCGGGGAGTGGACAGTCGGGGAAGCGGATGTGGTTTCGGTGGTGTCGATCGCCATGGCAAGAGCGTGCGGCCGTCGGAATATCCGTGGGGAGCGGCAACTTATGCTGGTGGTCGCACCACCAGTCACCAACAGGGGGATTCACACGTGACGGAGGACGTGCTCAGGACCCAACGACGGCGTGAGCTGCGGGACTTCCTGATGAGCCGCCGGGCGAGGGTGTCACCGGCGGAGGCCGGACTGCCGGACGGCGGGGCCCGCCGACGCACGCCCGGGCTGCGCCGCGAGGAGGTCGCCGTGCTCGCGGGCGTCGGCGCGTCCTGGTACCAGTGGCTGGAGCAGGGGCGGGACATCTCCGTCTCGCCCCAGGTACTCGACGCGGTCGCCCGCGTCCTGCGGCTCAGCAACGCCGAACGACGCCATCTGTACCTGCTAGCCGGGCTGAACCCGCCCGCGCCGGAGGTCGCGCCTGAGGTCCGGGACATGTGCGACGGGCTGCGGCGGCTGATCGACACGTGGATGCCGTATCCGGCGCACATCATGGACCCCTACTACAACTGCGTCATGTACAACGATGCCGCCGGGATGGTCCTCGGCATGCGGCCCGACAACACGCAGAACTGCATTATCGACTTCTTCACCGACCCGCTGTACCGGGGGCAGTCCCGGACCTGGGAAAAGAACGCGCGCACGGTCGTCGCCCAGTTCCGCGCGTCGTGCGCGGCGGCGCCGGACGACGAGGGGTACCAGGAGGTACTGGACCAACTCCGGGCCGCCTCACCGGAGTTCGCCGCGTTGTGGGAGGAGCGGGACATCGAGGACGCCGGGCAGATCCGCAAGGAGCTCGATCACCCGCTCGTCGGGCTGCTCGCCGTCGAGTCCACCGCGATGAAGGTGCCGGCGCGGCCCGACCTCACGATCGTGCTGCACACGCCGCTGCCGGAGGCGAACACGGCGGCGAAGCTGGAGTGGCTGGCCTCGCCGGAGGGCCGACGGGGCTCGATGTATCCCGTGGCCGGGTAGTCGCCGGCCGGTGGGTGTGTGCGGGTGGGGTGCGTGCGGGTGGGCGCGTGCCTGCGCCTGCGGATCCCTTCGTATGCTCTGAACATGACCGACAGCAGCGCGCTTGACCCCGAGGACCGCAAGATCGTCACCCTGGCCCGTTCCGCGCGGGCGCGCAACGGGGTGCCGGAGGGGGCGGCCGTACGTGATGAGACCGGCCGTACGTATGTCGCGGGGACGGTGGATCTTCCCTCCCTGCGGTTGAGCGCGTTGCGTACCGCGGTGGCGATGGCGGTGGCGTCCGGGGCGAAGTCTCTTGAGGCGGCGGCGGTGGTGTCCGAGGCGGGGGAGGTTTCTTCGGAGGACCGGGCGGCGGTCCGGGACCTCGGTGGTCCGGCGACGCCGGTGCTGCTGGCGGGCGCCGACGGCACGGTTCACCTGACGGTGACCGCGGGCTGAGACCGCGCGCAGTTCCCCGCGCCCCTGGGCGGGGCTTCGCCCCGAATCGCCGCCCGCCCCTGGTCGCTCGGTTGCGGGCCGGTGGGGGCGGGGCGCGCAGTTCCCCGCGCCCCTAAGGCGGGGGCTTCGCCCCGGATTCCCGCCCGCTCCTGGTCGCTCGGTTGCGGGCCGGTGGGGGCTGGCCGCGCAGTTCCCCGCGCCCCTAAAAAGCCTTCAGCCTGTCCGGCGTTTGAGGACGAGGCCGTTCAGGCCGATCGGGGGTCTGGGGGCGGAGCCCCCGGGGACGATGGGGGTCCCCCCCTGCTCGCGAAGTCGAGAGCTTGGGGGAGGGTAGGGGCGGCGGGGGCGAGGACCCCTCAGAAGCCGAGTTTGCGGAGTTGGCGGGGGTCCCGCTGCCAGTCCTTCGCGACCTTCACATGGAGGTCGAGGAAGACCGGCGTACCCAGCAGTGCCTCGATCTGCTTGCGGGACTTGATGCCGACCTCCTTCAGGCGCTTGCCCTTGGGGCCGATGATGATGCCCTTCTGGCTGGGGCGCTCGATGTAGACGAAGGCGTGGATGTCGAGGAGGGGCTTGTCGGCGGGGCGGTCCTCGCGGGGGAGCATCTCCTCCACCACCACGGCGATGGAGTGGGGGAGCTCGTCGCGCACACCCTCCAGCGCCGCCTCGCGGATGAGCTCCGCGATCATGACCTGCTCGGGCTCGTCGGTGAGGTCACCCTCCGGGTAGAGAGCCGGGCCCTCGGGAAGGAGCGGGACGATCAGGTCGGCCAGCAGGTCCACCTGCTTGTCGCCGACCGCGGAGACCGGCACGATCTCCGCCCACTCGAACCCCAGCTCCCGCCCGAGCTGATCGATCGCGATGAGCTGCTCGGCGAGCGTCTTGCTGTCGACGAGGTCGGTCTTCGTGACGATCGCGATCTTCGGCGTCTTCTTGATGGACGCCAGTTCCTTCGCGATGAAACGGTCACCCGGACCGAGCTTCTCGTTCGCGGGGAGGCAGAAACCGATGACGTCGACCTCGGCCCACGTCGTGCGCACGATGTCGTTCAGGCGCTCGCCCAGCAGCGTGCGCGGCTTGTGCAGACCGGGGGTGTCGACCAGGATCAGCTGGGCGTCGGGGCGGTGCACGATGCCCCGTACCGTGTGCCGCGTGGTCTGCGGCTGGTTCGCGGTGATCGCCACCTTCTGGCCGACCAGAGCATTCGTGAGGGTGGACTTGCCCGCGTTGGGGCGGCCCACGAAGCAGGCGAAGCCGGCGCGGTGGGGTGCCTCGGACGGCTCGGATGACTGGGTACGAACGCTCATGGCGCCCATTGTCCCTGATCCACAGACCCGCGCCGTACGCCATATGCCTTTGACCGCTCCCGTGCGGCCCCGTGAGGTTTCGGAAACCCCCACGCAATACGAAACACGCCGGAAACGCACACGTGCACAACCGGAAACGCGAGCCCGTGACTCTCTGACGACGCCCCCGCACCCAGGAGAACCGAGGAGAGCCGTCCGTGGAGTTCGTGCAGACCGTGGAGACCCTGGACACCGTCAACCTGGCCGCCGCATCCCACCTCGACACCGGCGACACCGCCTGGCTGCTCGCCGCGACCGCCCTCGTTCTCCTGATGACGCCGGGCCTGGCCCTCTTCTACGGCGGCATGGTCCGCACGAAGAGCGTCCTCAACATGCTGATGATGAGTTTTGTGTCGATCGCCCTGGTCACCGTCGTATGGCTGGTGGTCGGGTACTCGCTCGCCTTCGGGGACGACGCCTTCGGGGGGCTCGTCGGCGGCCTGAAGCACGTGGGTATGGACGGGATCGGGCCGGACAGTGTGCACGGGACCGTGCCCACCCTGCTCTTCGCCACCTTCCAGCTCACCTTCGCGATCATCACCGCCGCGCTGATCAGCGGGGCGGTCGCCGACCGGGCGAAGTTCGCGGCGTGGCTGGTGTTCGTGCCGGTCTGGGCGCTGCTCGTATACGTTCCCGTCGCGCACTGGGTGTGGGGTCCGGGGGGCTGGGTCCAGGCGAAGCTGGGTGCGCTGGACTTCGCGGGCGGGCTGCCGGTCGAGATCACCTCCGGCGCCTCCGGCCTGGCCCTCTGTCTCGTCCTCGGCCCCCGTCTCGGCTTCAAGAAGGACGCCATGCGGCCGCACAACCTGCCGATGGTGATGCTGGGCGCGGGGTTGTTGTGGTTCGGCTGGTTCGGCTTCAACGCCGGGTCCGCGCTGGGCGCCGACGGACTCGCCGCCGCCGCCTTCCTCAACACCCTCGCCGCCGGCTGCACCGGTCTGCTCGGCTGGCTCTTCGTCGAGCAGAAGCGCGACGGCCACCCCACCACCCTCGGCGCCGCCTCCGGCGCGGTCGCGGGCCTGGTGGCCATCACCCCGTCCTGCGGATCCGTGTCGCTGCTGGGCGCGCTGGTCGTCGGTCTCGCCGCCGGTGTCGTCTGCTCGTACGCCGTCGGCTGGAAGTTCAGGCTGAACTACGACGACTCGCTGGACGTCGTCGGCGTTCACCTGGTCGGCGGCATCATCGGCACGGTCCTCATCGGGTTCTTCGCCGACGCGACGATGACGGGTGGCGCCGAGGGGCTGCTGTACGGCGGTGGGTTCGGGCAGCTCGGCAAGCAGCTGGTGGCGGTCGTTGCCGTGGGGGCGTACGCCTTCACCGTCACGTACGGCATCGGGAAGGTGCTCGACAAGGTCATGGGGTTGCGGGCGGACGAGGAGCACGAGCACACCGGCCTGGACCTTACGGTGCACGCCGAGACCGCTTACGATCACGGGGTCCTGGGCCACGGCGCCCCGGTCTCGTCATCCCTCCCCACCGCTCAGAAGGCCAAGGCCCAGGCATGAAGCTCATCACCGCCATCGTCAAGCCGTACCGTCTCGACGAGGTCAAGACCGCTCTCCAGGAGCTCGGCGTGCACGGGCTGACCGTCAGCGAGGCCAGTGGGTACGGGCGCCAGCGCGGCCACACGGAGGTCTACCGCGGCGCCGAGTACCAGGTCGACCTGGTCCCCAAGGTCCGTATCGAGGTCGTCGTCGAGGACGCGGACTCGGAGGCCGCGATCGACGCGATCGTCAACGCCGCGCAGACGGGGAAGATCGGCGACGGGAAGGTGTGGGCCGTACCGGTCGAGACGGTCGTACGGGTGCGGACGGGCGAGCGCGGCCCCGACGCACTCTGAGCCACCACGGGCGGGTACCGCCCCTGCGCGCTCCGAGCCACCAAGGGCCGCTGCCGCTCCTGCGCGCCCTGATCACCACCACGGCGGCGGCGATCCCCGCGCCCACCACCACCGCCATCAGCCACGGCAGCGCGAAGAACGACGTGCTCGCCGATTCCCGGGTGCCGGGCGCGCTGGCCGTCAACGTCACGTCGCCCCAGTCGAGTTGGGGCGCCCCGTGCCAGGGCTCGGTCAGCCGGACCCGTTGCCCCGGCAGCAGCTCCGAGGGGATCTTCGTGAGCTCCCGGGACAGCAACGTACGCCCGAAAAGGCCCTCGGCCCTGAGCCGCACCTTCGGGTTCAGGGTGACGTTCCCGGCGTTGCGGAGGGTGTACGAAATGGTGGCGCCGCTCTCGCCGAGGCCGGGGACCAGGGGCTGGTGGTGGCTGATGTGGACCTTCTCGACGGCGAGGGCGGGGACGGTGGGCCCGCCGACCCGGAGGTAGATCCGGGCGCCGACCGCCCGTTGCACCGCCACCGCGGACGTCGCCGCGTCTGAGCGGTCGAGGCGCTCGTCGAGTGCGACCAGCGCGCCCGGATGGTCACCGGGTTCGGCCTTCTCGGGCACCCGGAGGGTGAACGGCACGGTCACCGAACCGCGCGCGGGCACCGTCACCCGGGAGCGGGCGGGGTGCGCCCACGCGCCGACCCCGAGCTGCTTCTCCTGCACCGTCCGCACCGCGAACCCGCCGTCACGCGCGGTGTTGTACGCGTCGGCGGCGTACAGCCGGAAGGTCAGCGGGGCGCCGGTCTTGTTGGCGACGGTGACCTTGTCCCGGAGGGTCTGTCCGGGGTCGGCGGAGAGATAGAAGTACGGACGGGCCGCGATCTGCGTGGAGACGGGGTAGACGGACCAGCTGCCGTTGTCGGCGGCGTACGAGGCGGGCGTGGTGAGCGCGAGAAGGAACACGGACAGGACGAGGACGTACAGCTTGCGCATGGGTGCGGACCCCCGCGGATGTGGGTGGACAGGCCCTGGGCGGACGGGCGGGTGCGCGCCCGGCCACCGGGGTGCGGAGGGGTGGATCAGGTGAGCGTCAGGGTGAGCACGCCGGAGTAGGAACCCGGCGGGGTGAACGCCGGTACGTCCAGTGACAGCCCGGCGTCGACGGTGAACTCACCACCGGTGAGCGCTCCGTTGGGGGTGGACGCCAGCGTCGCTCCCGCACCGCCCACCGCGCCGGACGAACCGGCCTGGCAGGTGCTCGGGCTGCCCGCCTTGGTCGCGCAGGCGGGGGTCCAGCTCAGCTTCCCGGCATCGATCTTGGCGCCGGGACCGGTGAAGTCGGTGACCTTGCCGGTCAGGGACCAGCCCGCGGGTCCGCCGCGGAAGTCCTTGACGGTCACCGTCTGCAGGGCCCCGGTCGAGGCCCCGCCCTTGCCGAAGTCCACCGCCGACAGCTGGACGGCGTCCCCGGCCTGGGACATCGACAGGGTTCCCGCCTTCACCGTGGTGGTGAGTTTCTGGGAGCCCGCGGGGATCGGGGTGTCGTCGACGACCACGTACGCCGCCGGCCCCGCTCCCTTGGTGTCGCTCCAGCTCGCGCCCTCGTACGCCACCACGCCGGTCGTCGTCTTGTCGTTGACGGCCAGCGTGCCGCTGATCGAACCCTGCGCGTCGGCGGTCGTGGTGGCGGTGTCGGCGGTCTGGGTGGCCCCCGACCGTCCGGCGAGGGTCACGCTCGCGCCCGGGGTGAAGTTGCTGCCGGTGACGGTCACGCTGTCACCGGGCTTCCCGGAGGCCGAACCGAGCGAGATGGCACGGTTGTTGGTCTGGGTTCCGTCCGTCGCGGTGATCGTCCCGGAGACCGGGGCGGGCGGGTTGGTGACCGTGCAGGGGGTGTCCAGCTCCAGGATGTAGCTGGTGTGGATGTTGTAGTCGCCGGGCGCGAGGGTGATGGCGCCCGGGCTGGTGACGGTGAAGGTGCCCGTCATGCTGAACCCCGGGAAGGGCGCGTTGCCCGCCACCGGGTCGTTCTTCCTGGGGCCCGCGACCGTGACGTCCCCCGTCTGCGCGCCGCCGAGGGCGACCTTGCCGGTGGGCGTCATGATGTCGGCGGGCAGGGCGAGGGCGGTCGGGTTGTTCGCGGCGGGCGTGACCACCTTGTACGTCACGGTGACGGTGTCACCGACCTTGGGACTGGGGTTGTCCACCGTGATGATCGCGGTGGTGGTGCCGTCGATCGGCGGGATGCCCGCGATCGCCGGCGGGATGCAGTGCGTGGCGAAGTCCACGTTCTGGGAGTCCGCGGCCGCGGCGCCCGCCGGGGCCGCCAGCGCGCCTCCCGCGGTGACCGCCAGCGCGGTCACCCCGAGCAGTGCCGCCCAGCGGCGTCTTCGGGCGTGCGAACCCCTGGTTCCCCTGTGCGTTGCCATGTGCCCCCTCCTGAGGGATGCGGGCGCAGCGGCTCGTCTGCGCCGACAGGGGGCCATTGATGTGCGGGTTGTGTGAGAAGTCAATGGAGGGCCCGGACGGCAACTGATGGGCCATCAGGTTGTGTCAATATCGCCAACTGGGCACCCCTGTAGGCCAGTTGGCTGTGATCAGGTGGTTGTTCAGGCAGTTGTTCTGGCAGTACGAGGACCGGTGCCGCCGCGCGCGCCGGCGACACCGGTCTTCACGTATGTGCTGTGGCGGGGCTCAGCTGAAGACGAACGGGCCCGGTGCCTGCGCCGCGCTCGCGGTGCACGTGATGGTGATGCCGAAGACGACCATCTTCAGCGAGCCTCCGTATGCGTCGAGGCTGTCGCCGGAGGCGACGGTGCCGCTGAGCGGGCCCACCGTGACCCCGCCGCCCAGCGGAATGGCGGGATTCTTCGTGCCGGTGAACGCGACGGTGCCGCCGCCGGACTTCGCCATGGTCAAGGTGGAGGCGATGGAGTCCTGCGCCAGCGCGATCGGCGCGGTGATCGAGGTGGAGCTGAGGGTGATGGTCGCGGCCGTGCCGTCCTGGGTGGCGGTGAGAGTGGCCGCGCCACCGCCGCCGATCGTGCAGGTCGCGTTGATGGTCGCGGTGAGCGGGGTGACGGCCGCGGCGGTCGGCGCGAGGGCCAGGCCGGTCGCGGCGAGGGTGCCGGCGGCTAACGCCGCGGCGATTCCGAGTTGCTTGCGTCTCATCGGGTTCCCTTCCCTTGTACGGGAATTGCCATGTGGGGATGGAGGGACGGAACCGTCTGCTCAGAGGCCGGGGCCGGGCCGGGCACACGGACGCGTCACCGGTGAACGCCGGTGCGGGTGCGGAGAGATGTGTACGCGGACCGTCCGCGAGCGGGGTGCGGGACGCCAGCGGAGGCGTTTCTGACGGTCCGTCGGAACTTGCGGTTCCATTGATGCGCGAGCGGCTTGGGATTGCAAGGCATGCCGGGTGGTTTCTTCAGGGGTTGTTGAAAGTGGCTGAAGTTCGTCCCTGACCCCTGATCGGCCCCGCTACTCGTGATCGGCCCGCTACTCGGCGAGTTCCGCGATCAGCGCCGTCGCCACTGTCCGGAACCCCAGGCGGCCGTACATCCGCGCCACGTCCTCGTCCCCGGCCGACAGGAACAGCGTCTCGACGCCCCGCTCCCGCGCGTCGGTCACGAGGGCCGCGGTCACGGCGTACGCCAGTCCACGGCGCCGTTCGGCGGGCAGGGTACCGACGCCCGCGATCTCGCTCACGGGGCCGACGGGCAGGTGCATCCCGGAGCAGACCACGACCCCGTTCTCGACCGCCGCGGCCAGTACGGTGCGGCCCACGCGGATGCGGTCCGCGGCCGCGGGTACCTCGGCGGCGCGGGCGGTGATCTCGGTGGCGAGTTCGCCGCGTCCGGCCTCCCCCACCGCCGTGCCCGGCGCCGCGAACGCCACGTGCGGCACCGCCAACGCGCCCGCCAGGAAGGGGTCTTCGGGGTCCAGGACGCGGACCAGGGGGTGCGGGTCGGGCAGCGGTGCGTCCTCGTCGCGGATCATCAGGGGATGCGCGTGCACCCGTAGCCCCGTCGCCTCGACCGCCTCCCGCAGGCCCGGCGTCACCTCCGCCACCCACTCGAAGGCCTCCGGTACGCACAGCTCCCGCTGCCGCGCCCGCACCCGATCGACGTCCTCGGCGGTGGCCGCCGGGCCCGTCCAACCCAGGGTGGGTCGCGCGTAGTACGGCCAGCCCGTGGCCTCCCGGACGAAGAGGGTCAGCGGGCCGAAGTCCTCGGCCCGCGCGGCGGCGCGCGGCACCGAGTCGTAGTAGCGCTCAAGGCGGTCGAGGGGTGTGTCGTTCACCGTGGTCATGGCGCCATCCAAGACGAAGAGACCTGGCGAGGGCACCTGAATTCGGGCCAGTGACTTCAGCGGGATTCTTATGGGGAACCCCGGGCGTTTACGCCTGGGAGGAACCGCGTCCTGATCTCGGCGGTGCGGAGCACCGCAGCTTCTTCAGGAGCGGAGCGCCGGGAGTGCTCGGGACGGCTCTGGGGAATGTTGCGGTGTTCGAACGCGAGGCTTGCGGGTGGCCGGGTAGCGTCGCGGGTGTGAAGCTGGTGGTGCAGGTGAAGCTGATGCCGACGCCCGTGCAGGCGGCGGCACTTGAGGCGACCCTGCGCGCCTGCAACGAGGCCGCTTCATGGGCGAGCGTGATGGCCTTCGAAAAGGATGTGAAGAGGAACTTCGCGCTGCGGGAGCACACCTACGGCGAAGTGAAGGCGCGGTGGGGGCTGGGTGCGCAGGCCGCCCAGCACGTGATCAAGAAGACGTGCGACGCGTACGCCACGCTGAAGGCGAACCTGAAGGCCGGGAATCTTGGTAGACCGGGCTCGAAGCGCTATCGCAAGGCCGTGGAGAAGCCGATCGGCTTTCGCCCGGAAGGAGCGCAGCCGTACGACGACCGGATGCTGTCCTGGCAGATCGAACGGCGGCGCATCTCGGTCTGGACGGTGTCGGGGCGGGTCAAGGACGTGACGTTCACCGCTTCCCCGGAGCAGCTGGCGACCCTGGCCTTGTACCGGCGGGGTGAGTCGGATCTGCTGTGCCGGGACGGCATGTGGTTCTTGAATGCCACGTGCGAGGTCCCTGAGGCACCCCTGAACAGCGAGCAGGTGGACTTCCTCGGGATCGACCTGGGGATCGTGAACATCGCCACCACCTCGGACGGCGAGATCATGGCCGGGCGCGAGCTCAACCGCTTCCGGGTCCGTGAGCGCGGCCTGCGCACCAAGCTGCAACACAAGAACACCCCGTCCGCCAAGCGCCGCCTGAAGAAGCGGCGGCGCAAGGAGTCGCGGCGGGCCAGAGACATCAACCACAAGATCGCGAAGCATGTGGTGGCCGAGGCAGAACGCACCGGTCGCGGAATCGCCCTGGAGGATCTGACGGGCATCCGCGAGCGGGTACGGCTGAACAAGCCCCAACGGGTCACCCACTCCAGTTGGTCCTTCGCCCAGCTGGGAGCGTTCATCGCATACAAGGCCCGCCGGGCGGGGGTGGCGGTGGTGTACGTCGATCCGGCGTACACCTCTCGCACCTGCGCCGAGTGCGGGCACGTAGACAGGGCGAACCGGGTCTCGCAGGCCTGGTTCGCGTGCCGGTCCTGCGGATTCGTTGATCACGCAGACCGGAACGGCTCCCGCAACATCCGCGCTCGTGCGTGGGAATTGCGGCGACGCGGGGCCCCGTCAACGGCCCCCGCCCCACCCCGGATACCCGGGAGCGGGGCTGGACGCAAACGCAGCATCACCGCCAGTGATGCCCGTTATGCAAGCCCGGCGCTTTAGCGCGGGCAGTTTACTCCACGCCCCTGATCCGCCCCACCAGCAGCGCCCCCGCCAGCCCGATCACCGCCGCCACCAGGTACAGCACCCGGTAGCCGCCCAGGTACGTCACGATCGGTGCCGCCAGGGCGGGGGCGGCGACCTGGGGGAGGGCGTTGGCGACGTTGATGACGCCGAGGTCCTTGCCGCGGTCCAGGGCCTTGGGCAGGACGTCCGTCATCAGGGCGAAGTCGACGGAGGTGAAGACACCGAAGCCGATGCCGAGGACCGCTGCCGCGACGATCGCGCCCGGCCAGGTCTGCCACCCGGAGAGGACCGCCGTCGCCACCGCCATGAGGACGCCCGACCAGATCACGAACGGCTTGCGGCGGCCCACCCGGTCCGACCACACCCCGCCGACCACGACCGTGGCGAGGAGGGTGACGCCGTTGACCGCCGTGAGGATCAGTACGCCGTTCTCGGGGTCGTCGTAGTGGAGCCGGTCGCGGAGGTAGTACAGGAGGTAGAGCAGGACCAGGGCGTTGCTCAGGTTGATCAGGAAGCGGGTCAGCCAGGCCCAGGCCAGGTCCGGGTGGCGGCGCGGACTCAGCCAGAAGGAGGCCGCGAACGTGCGCCAGGACCAGGCGGGGCGGGCCGAGGCCGGCAGCCGCAGATCCTCGTAGCGCAGTACGTACGGCAGTACGCCCACCAGCGTGAACACCGCGCACGCCACGTAGCCGCCGCCCACGCCGCCCGCCGCCGTCGCGAGACCCGTCCCGCCCACCACGCCCAGGATCTGCGCGGCGCCCAGCCAGCCGCCCACGGAGCCGCGTTGGAGCCGTGGCACCCGGTCGGGGACGGCCGCGGTGATGGCGGCGAAGGCGGCGTTCAGGGTGAGCTGGACCAGGCACCAGCCGGCCGCCATCGTCCAGACCCCGCCCGCTCCCGCCAGGAGCAGCAGGGAGAGGGCGCCGCCCGCCGAACCCGCCACGATCCACGGCGTACGGCGGCCCCGGAGCGCCGTCGTCCGGTCGGACAGCGCGCCGAAGAGCGGGTTGGCGATCAGCGACACCACCGCGCCCGCGCCCGTGACCCACGCCAGCATGGTCTCCTTCGACATGCCGGCGCCGGGCGCGAAGTCCTCCGCCTGGGAGGCCAGCAGGATCTGCAGCGGGCCGTACCAGCCCACCCAGATCGCCCCGTTGGCGAGCGACAGCGCCGAGGTCCAGCCCCGGCCGACCCGCTCGACGGGCTCGGCCAGCGCCCCCACATTCGCGACGGGGTCCGCCGCCGTCATCCCCGCGCCCGCAGCGCGTCGCGCAGCCAGGTGTACGACGCCTTCGGGGTCCGCTTCAGCGTGTCGTAGTCGACGTGGACCAGGCCGAAGCGCCGCGCGTACCCCTCCGCCCACTCGAAGTTGTCCAGCAACGACCACACGAAGTACCCGCGAACGTCCACGCCCTGTTCCAACGCCCGGTGCAGCGCCCGGACATGGCCGTCGAGGAAGGTGATCCGTTCCTGGTCGTCGACGCCCTCGTAGCTGCAGCCGTTCTCGGTGATGACGACCGGCGGGAGGCGGTCCCCGTAGCGCTCGCGGAAGCCCACGAGCAACTCGGTCAGTGCCTCGGGGACCACCGGCCAGCCGAAGTCGGTGACCGGGTAGCCCTCCAGTTCGCGTACTGAGAAGGGGAGTTCGGCGGGCAGGGTCAGTCCGCTGAACTCGATCTCCGCGCCCTCGGGGGCGCCCACCCTGGTCGGCTGGTAGTAGTTGATCCCGTACCAGTCGATCGGCTCGGCGATGACCTTCAGATCCGCCTCGACGTCGCCCGGCATCAACTCCCCGATGCCGTCCGGGTATCGGCCCAGCAGCAACGGGTCGGCGAACAGGCGGTTGAGGAGGAGGTCGTAGAAGTCGGCGGCCTCCACGTCCTCGGGCTGCTCGGAGGCCGCCCAGGTCGGGCCGTGCGAGTTGGCGATGCCGATGTCCGTGACGCCGGCCGCGCGCAGGGACCGGACGGCGAGGCCGTGGGCGAGCAGTTGGTGGTGGGCGACCGGCAGCGAGTCGAACAGGAGCTGTTTGCCGGGGGCGTGGGCGCCGAGCGCGTGGCCGAGCAGGGTGTGTTCGGCGGGCTCGTTGAGAGTGATCCACTTCTTGACGCGGTCGCCCAGGCGGGCGGCGACGACACCGGCGTACTCGGCGAAGCGCTCGGCCGTGTCGCGGGTCAGCCAGCCGCCGGCCTCTTCGAGCTTCAGCGGGAGGTCCCAGTGGAAGAGGGTCGGTACGGGGCGGATGCCCGCCGCGACCAGCGCGTCCACCAGGCGGTCGTAGAAGTCGAGGCCGCCGGGGGAGTTCACGCGGGGCCAGGAGATCGAGAAGCGGTACGCGTCCACGCCGAGGTCGGCGAGGAGGGCCACGTCCTCGGGATAGCGGTGGTAGTGGTCGCAGGCCACGTCGGCCGTGGAACCGTCCTTGATGTGGCCGGGCTCGGCCGTGAAGGCGTCCCATACCGACGGGTCGCGTTCGGCCGCGGCTCCCTCGATCTGGTGGGCCGAGGTGGACACGCCCCAGAGGAAGCCGGGCGGGAACTGCGGTAGGGGGTTCGTCACCATGCGCGCGATCATCCTTACCGGCGGTAAGGGAAGTCAACGGGTTGGTGTGAACTGGGAGTTACGGCTTTTGGGCGCCTGTACGGAGGGGCGCGCGGTCCTTTTGCGGCTGCGGCCCGGTGGGGGCTTGTCGCGCCCACGCGGCGGATCCGCGTATGTCACGGCCCCGCGCCCCTGCAGGGCGCCTCCCCGAGGCCGCTTTCTAGGCGCCCTCCTTCAGGACCCTCGAAATCAGACTTCGCTGCTCCTCCGTCAGTCTCGGGTCGGCGGCGTAGACCGTCTTCCCGTTCACCGTGATCTCGTAGCTGAAGCCGTCGGGGACCCCCGCGGGGCGCGTGCCCTGGCCGGAGGCGATCGCCTGCTCGGCCAGGGCGTGCCACTCGGGGGCGTCGGAGCGCCCCGAGGTGTCCACCTCGGCATGGCGCTCGATGCCCGCGAATCCGCCCGTGCGCCTTACCTGAATACGCATGGGTCCTGTCTAGTACGAGTCGGACGCCGAAGCTACGACGTCGGCACCCCGACCTGTTCCCAGGCCTTCGTGACGGACTGGAGCTCCTCGCCCTCGCCGTACCGGCTCCTGGCCTGGGCGGCCGTCAGCTTGGCGAAGTCGGAGAAGCTCGCCTGGGACTGGAGCTCGCCGCCGGTGAGGACGTCGTACCAGATCTGCCCGGCGCGCTCCCAGGCGTGCCCGCCGAGGGCCTGGGCGACCAGGTAGAAGGCGTGGTTGGGGATGCCGGAGTTGATGTGGACACCGCCGTTGTCGCGGCCGGTCTTCACATAGCCGTCCATCGTCGCGGGCTGCGGGTCCTTGCCGAGCACGTCGTCGTCGTACGCCGTGCCGGGCTCCTTCATGGAGCGCAGCGCCTTGCCGGTGACGCGCGGCGCGAGCAGGCCCGCGCCGATCAGCCAGTCGGCGTCGGCGGCGGTCTGGCCGAGCGTGTACTGCTTGATCAGCGAGCCGAAGACGTCCGACATGGACTCGTTCAGGGCGCCCGGCTGGCCGAAGTAGGTGAGGTTCGCCGTGTACTGGGTGACGCCGTGGGTCAGCTCGTGGCCGATGACATCGACCGGGATGGTGAAGTCGAGGAAGATCTCGCCGTCGCCGTCGCCGAACACCATCTGCTCGCCGTTCCAGAAGGCGTTGTTGTAGCCGACGTCGAAGTGGACGCTCGCGTCGAGGGGCAGACCCTCGCCGTTGATCGAGTTGCGGGCGTAGGCGTTCAGGTAGAGGTCGAAGGTGGCGCCGAGCCCGGCGTAGGCGCGGTTGACCGTGGCGTCCTTGCCGGGCTTGTCGGCCTCGCCGCGGACCTTCTTGCCCGGCAGGTCCTGGTGGTGCTTGGCGTCGTAGATGGTGCGCTGCGGCTTGTCCGCGGGCGCGCCCTGGGGCGGGGCCACGGTGGGCGCGCCGATGACCGTGGTCAGCCGGCGGTGGGTGCGCTCGAAGGCGTCGCGCTCCAGGGTGCGGCGCGCGGGTCCGGCGAGCGTGGGGTCCTCGTGCTGGGCCAGCGTGTCGAGGATGTGGGGCGGCACGATGGTGCAGAAGACAGGCTCGAAGCCTGCCGGGTTCGCGGTCATGCTCGGCACAATTGCACTGAGTTACTCCGCTGTCACTACCGGCGACCAAGATTGTGTGAAATGCGGCGATAAGGAGCCCATCGGTCCGCTCTTCAGTGGTATGAGGTTTCACTCTGAGTGGTATGCCGCACTTTTTGTCTGTTTTCTTCCTTATGTGGTCACGATCCCGCATACTGATACAGCCCTCCGGAGAGAGTGAGGCTCGGCTAGGCTGCGGAGCATCATGCGTATCGGGCTGCTTCTCCTTAGCTGCCGCGGCGAGGGCCTGTAGTCGAGGCCGACCCCCTCCCCGCGGAGTTCGGCGTTGCGCCGTCGGCCGTCCTTCCGGACACCCTCTGAGGAGCCCACGCATCATGCCGAACTTCCAGCAGTCCACCTCCATGCCGGTCCACAAGTACGGCAAGTACGAGCAGGTGGACATCCCTGACCGCACCTGGCCGGACAACCGTGTCACCGTCGCCCCCCGCTGGCTGTCGACGGACCTGCGGGACGGCAACCAGGCGCTGATCGACCCGATGTCCCCGGCCCGCAAGCGCGAGATGTTCGACCTGCTCGTGAAGATGGGCTACAAGGAGATCGAGGTCGGCTTCCCGGCCTCCGGACAGACCGACTTCGACTTCGTCCGCTCGATCATCGAGGACGAGACCGCGATCCCGGACGACGTCACGATCTCCGTACTGACCCAGGCCCGCGAGGACCTGATCGAGCGCACGGTGGAGTCCCTGGTCGGCGCCAGGCGCGCCACGGTCCACCTGTACAACGCGACGGCCCCGGTCTTCCGCCGGGTCGTCTTCCGCGGCTCCAAGGACCAGATCAAGCAGATCGCCGTCGACGGCACGCGGCTGGTCATGGAGTACGCCGAGAAGCTGCTCGACGAGCGGACGACGTTCGGCTACCAGTACAGCCCCGAGATCTTCACCGACACCGAGCTGGACTTCGCCCTGGAGGTCTGCGAGGCGGTGATGGACGTCTACCAGCCCGGCCCGGGCCGCGAGATCATCCTCAACCTGCCCGCCACGGTGGAGCGCTCGACGCCGTCCACGCACGCGGACCGCTTCGAGTGGATGTCGCGCAACCTGTCCCGCCGCGAGTACGTCTGCCTGTCCGTCCACCCGCACAACGACCGCGGTACGGCCGTCGCCGCCGCCGAGCTGGCCCTCATGGCCGGCGCCGACCGCATCGAGGGCTGTCTGTTCGGCCAGGGCGAGCGCACCGGCAACGTCGACCTGGTCACCCTGGGCATGAACCTGTTCTCGCAGGGCGTCGACCCGCAGATCGACTTCTCGAACATCGACGAGGTCCGCCGCACCGCCGAGTACTGCAACCAGATGGAGGTCCACGCCCGCCACCCCTACGTCGGGGACCTCGTCTACACCTCCTTCTCCGGCTCCCACCAGGACGCCATCAAGAAGGGCTTCGACGCCATGGAGGCGGACGCCGCCGCGAAGGGCGTCACCGTCGACGACATCGAGTGGGCCGTCCCGTACCTGCCGATCGACCCGAAGGACGTCGGCCGTTCGTACGAGGCCGTGATCCGCGTCAACTCGCAGTCCGGCAAGGGCGGTATCGCCTACGTCCTGAAGAACGACCACAAGCTGGACCTGCCGCGCCGGATGCAGATCGAGTTCTCGAAGATCATCCAGGCGAAGACGGACGCCGAGGGCGGCGAGGTCACCCCGAAGGACATCTGGGCGATCTTCCAGGACGAGTACCTGCCGAACCCCGACAACGCGTGGGGCCGTATCCAGGTCAAGGCCGGTCAGACCACGACCGACCGGGACGGCATCGACTCGCTGACCGTCGAGGCCTCGGTGGACGGCGTCGACACGGTCCTGACCGGTACCGGCAACGGTCCGATCTCCGCGTTCTTCGACGCCCTGCAGTCCGTCGGCATCGACGTACGCCTCCTGGACTACCAGGAGCACACGATGAGCGAGGGCGCCTCCGCGCAGGCCGCCTCGTACATCGAGTGCGCGATCGGCGACAAGGTTCTGTGGGGAATCGGCATCGACGCGAATACGACACGCGCGTCGCTGAAGGCCGTGGTCTCCGCGGTCAACCGCGCGTCCCGCTGAGGACTTTGACCGGCACTTTCGGGGCCCCGTCCGCCTTTCGAGGCGGGCGGGGCCCCGTCGTATACCGGCCAATCGCCGTGGAGATCACGGAAAGGTCTCGTCCAAGGTACTGACTCTGCCTCAACAATGTGGCTAACATCACGCCAGCGCGGCGATGTTGCCGCGGCGTTACGGAGGTGTGCGAGCGTGCTGCCAGGATGGGGACGAAACGGTCGTGCAGTGCAGATTTCCCGCATCCTAGGCACCCGTACCGCGTGGACCACCATGGGGGACGGCGAGTTCTTCTGCCCGGGCTGCGGGGGTGACCGCAACTACCAGCGGCTCACCGGCCGGCGCCGCTTCACTCTCCTGGGCGTCCCGGTCCTGCCGCGCGGTGACACGGGACCCGTCGTCGAGTGCGCCGCCTGCGGCCGCCACTACGGCGCGGACGTCCTCGACCATCCGACCACCACCCGCTTCTCCGCGATGCTCCGCGACGCCGTCCACACCGTCGCGCTCGCCGTGCTCGCCGCCGGCGGCGCCTGCTCCCGTACGTCCCTGGAGATCGCGGCGACCGCGGTGCGCTCGGCCGGCTTCGACGACTGCACGGAGGACCAGCTCGGCGCCCTCGTCGAGGCGCTCGCCGCGGACACGGGCCGGATCTTCGGGGAGCCGTGCGGGGCGGGCCTCGCCATAGAGCTGCACGAGGCCCTGGACCCGCTGGCGCCGCACCTCGCCGCGACGGGGCGCGAATCGATCCTGCTCCAGGGCGCCCGGATCGCTCTGGCGGACGGGCCGTACACCCCCGCCGAACGGGACGTCCTCGCCACCGTGGGCGCGGCGCTGACGATCTGTGCGGACGACGTGACGCGGCTGCTGGCGGCGGCGCGCACGCCCTCGTAGGCGACGGGGCGGGAATGGCGAGCGGTAACGCAGGGTACGGTTTGAGCGACACACCGTAACGGGATCCTCGTGTTGCGCGGGGGAGAGCGGGGACCACCCTGAGCCGCAGCCTCGTCGCCGCCCTGGCCATCGGCCTCCTCGCCGCCGGCGCCGGTGTCGAGTCCGCCGCCGCCCCCGGTCCCCGTACCGACTGCGCCTCCTCCGTGCCGTACACCGTGGGCGAGGGCGGCTACGACACCTACCGCATCCCGGCGGTCGTCACCACCCGCGCGGGCACGGTGCTCGCCTTCGCCGAGGGTCGGCACGACGGCGCGGGCGACAGCGGCCACATCGACGTCGTCCTCAGACGCTCCTTCGACGGTGGCTGTACATGGGGTCCGCTGCGGGTCGTCGCGGCCGGGGACGGGGACACCCGGGGCAACCCGGCGCCGGTCGTGGACCCGCGCACCGGCCGGATCGTCCTGCTCACCTCCTACAACAGCGGCGCGGTGACCGAGGCGCGGATCATGCGGGGCGAGGTCACGGCGCGCCAGGGCCGCCGTGTCTTCGTCCAGACGAGCCGCGACGACGGCGCGCTCTTCTCCGCTCCCCGGGACATCACGGCCGAGGCGAAGCCGCCGGGCTGGCGCTGGTACGCGACGGGCCCCGGCCATGCGATCGCCCTCGGCCACGGCCCGCACGCCGGCCGGCTGGTCGTCCCCGCCAACCACTCCGCCGCCCCGCCCGAGGGCTCGACCGACACCGGCCGGGAAGCCAAGTACTACGGGGCGCACGCGATCTACTCCGACGACGGCGGCCACACCTGGCACCTGGGCTTCACCGACCGCACCTACGACGGCCGGGTCGACGCCAACGAGAGCAGCGCGGCCGAACTCCCCGACGGGCGCCTGTACTTCAGCGCCCGCGACCAGAGCGGCACCACACCCGGCAATCGCCTCGACACCTACTCCAGCGACGGCGGCGAGACCCTTGACCGCCCCTACGCGATCCAGTCCACCCTGGACGACGTCCCCGTCGTCCAGGGCAGCGTCCTCCAACCCCACGGCCCCCGAGCCCCCTTGCTCTTCTCGGCCCCCTCCGTACCCACCGCCCGCCGCGCGATGACCCTCTGGCGCAGCACGAACGGCGGCATCACCTTCACCAGGGCGACGACCCTCTCCTCCGCACCGGCCGCCTACTCGGACCTGGTCGACCTCGGGCACGACCGGGTCGGCATCCTGTACGAGACGGGCTCGACGCGGCCGTACGACAGGATCGAGTTCCGGCGTCTGCGCCGGACGGGGTAGGTGACGGCGGCGGCGATTCCGGTGGGGTGGGCGGCCGGGCGGTTGAGCACCGGACGACGGGACCTAGAGCAGGCCCGCCCCCGCCAGGTACTTCCCCACCCGTTCCACCTCCGCCTCCGACAGCGGCACCTGCGGCTCCGCCGTGGCCGGACAGGCGATGACGCCTCGTAGGTGCAGCGCCGCCTTGAACGCCCCGAGCGCCGACGAACCCCCGCCCATCCGGGCCGGATCCCCCACCCCGGCCATCCCGAACAGCCCGCACAGCCGCTCCTGTTCGGCCCGCGCCCGCTCCCAGTCGCCCCCTCGGCAGAGCCGGTCGAGCCGTACGTACCCGTGCGGGTCGACGTTGGCGAGACCCGGCACGGCCCCGTCCGCCCCGAGGGCGAGCGCGGAGTCGACGACGAGTTCGGACCCGGTGAGGGCGGTGAAGCCGGTGATGTCGGGGTGGGCGCGGGCGCCCGTGACGACGGCGCGGAAGGCGGCGAGGTCGCCGCTGGAGTCCTTGAGGCCGCTCAGCACGCCCTCCGCGGCGAGGGACAGGACCAGCTCCGCGCCCAGCTTGGTGTGGACGGACACCGGGATGTCGTAGGCGAAGACGGGCACGGACGAACGGGCGGCGACCAGGCGGAAATGGCGCGCGATCTCCGCCGGATGGGTGCGGGCGTAGAAGGGGGCGGTCGCCACGATCGCGTCCGCGCCCGCCGCCGTCACATACGCCACATGGTCCAGCACCCTCGGCGTGGTCATGTCGATCACCCCGGCCAGCACGGGGAGCCGGCCGGCCGCATGGGCGACCACCGTCTCCACCACCAGCCGCCGCTGGGCGTCCGTCAGGAACGCCGCCTCCGAGGACGAGCCAAGGACGAACAGGCCGTCGACGCCCCCCTCCACCAGATGGTCCACGAGCCTGATGAGCGAGGGGACGTCCACCTCGCGGTCCGGTGTCAGAGGCGTGCAGACGGGCGGAACGACACCGGTCAGCGGGGTGGGGATCGGCATGAAGACTCCCTCGGGACGATCAAGGCTGCTGCTGGGCGGGGATGTCGGCCACGGCGGGCGCCGCGGACACGGCCTGGGTCACCAGGTCGCGCGTCGACTGGTCCTCCTCCACAGGATGGTGGCACCGGAAGCGGTGGTCCGGTGTCGACGCGGCCGTGAAGTCCGGCATCGCGCTCGCGCAGTCCTCGTCCGCCTTCCAGCAGCGGGTGCGGAACGGGCAGCCGGTCGGCGGGTGCGTGGCCGAGGGCACCGGGCCCACCAGCGGGATCGGGTCGATCGGGTCCAGGAGGCCGGGCGTCGCGGAGAAGAGGGCCCGGGTGTACGGGTGCCGGGCCCGGTCGGTGACCCGGGCGGCCGGGGACTCCTCCACGATCCGGCCGAGGTACATCGTGATCACCCGGTCGCTCATCCTCCGTACCGTCTGGATGTCGTGCGAGACGAAGACCAGGGCAAGGTCCAGGCGCTCCTTCAGGTCCAGCAGGAGGTTGAGGATCTGGGCGCGGACCGAGACGTCCAGCGCGCTCGTCGGCTCGTCGGCCACCACCAGGTCCGGGTCCAGGGCCAGGGCGCGCGCGATGGCCACCCGCTGGCGCTGCCCGCCGGACAGCTGACCGGGCAGGACGTCCGCCAGGGCGTGGGGGAGGCCCACCAGGGACATCAGCTCCCGCACCCGGTCGTCCCGCTCCCGCGCCGTGCCGCGCCGGTGCACGTCAAGGGGGTCCCGCAGGATCCGGCGTACGGGCAGGCGGCGGTTCAGGGCCGTCGACGGATCCTGGAAGACCATGCCCGTACTGCCGCCGACGGACGCCCGTCGCTCGGCGGGCCGCATCGACCACAGGTCACGGTCACGGAAGCGCACGGTTCCGGACGTCGGCCGCTGGACGCCCACCAGCACCTTCGCCAGTGTCGACTTCCCGCACCCGGACTCGCCGACGACGCCGACCGTCTCGCCGGGCGCGATGGTGAGGTCGGCGCCGGTCAGGGCGTACACCCGGTCGCGGGTGAACAGGCCGCCGGAGCGGGCCTTGTGGACGACATGGGCGCCGGAGAGGGTGATGAGCGCGTTCACTGGACGGCCTCGCTCCGCGTGGTGATCAGATCGACCGCGGGGTGATGGCACGCGGCCGTGTGCGCCCGGGTGCCCAGCAGGTCGGGCGCCGTCGTCCGGCACACCTCGCTCGCCGGCGGACAGCGGTCGGCGAACCGGCAGCCCGCCGGGAAGTCGGCGGGGGCGGGCACGACCCCCTTGATCTGCGTCATCCGTTCGGCCGCCGACTCCAGGGACAGGACGCTGCCGAGCAGGCCGCGCGTGTAGTGGTGGGCCGGTGCCTCCACCAGGTCCGCCGTCACGCCCGTCTCCACGATCTGACCGCCGTACATCACCACGACCCGGTCCGTGACGTCCGCGACGAGGGCCAGGTCGTGCGAGACGAGGATCAGCGCGAAGCCCAGCTCTTCCCGCAGCTTCAGCAGCAGGGTGATGATCTGTGCCTGGACCGTCACGTCCAGGGCCGTGGTCGGCTCGTCCGCCACGATCAGCTTCGGGCCCCGGGACAGGGCCATCGCGATCAGCACACGCTGGCGCTGGCCGCCGGAGAGCTCGTGGGGGTAGCTGCGCAGGGTGCGTTCGGGGTCGAGACCGACCAGAGCGAGCAGCTCCGCGGGGGTCTGTCTCCCGCCCCGCCGCACCAGCTGCTTCAGCTGCGCCCTGATCGTCATCGCCGGGTTCAGGGACGACAGCGCGTCCTGGTAGACCATTGCCATCTCGTGGCCCAGCAGGCGGCGTCGTACGCGCATCGGCTCGCCCACCAACTGACGTTGATCGAAGCGGACATGGCCCCGGACCCGGGCCCCCTTCGGTTCCAGGCCCATCACGGCGAGCGCCGTCAGCGACTTGCCGCAGCCCGACTCGCCGACCAGGCCCAGGACCTCACCGGGGTGCACGTCGAAGCTGATGCCGTCGACGATGTCCACACCGCCGTGCCGGGTGTCGAAGCCGATGGCGAGGTTCTCCACGGAGAGGACCGGCCGGCCGGTGGGCAGGGGGCGGGCCCGGGAGCGCAGGCGGGCGGCGGCCTCCGTCAGACCGGGGAGTTCGAGGACCTCTCCGCTGACGGGCTCGGGCGCCTCCAGCCGGTCACCGGCGGTCGCCGTCGCCGCCACCTCCCGCGCCACGGGCGCCGCCCACGCGTCCGAGACGCCTTCGGAGAGGATGTTCAGCGACAGCACGGTGATCAGCATCAGCAGACCCGGGAAGACCGTCGCCCACCAACCGCCGGTCAGCACCATGTTCTTGCCGTCCGCGATGACACTGCCCCAGGACGGGTCGGGCGGCCGGACGCCCGCGCCGATGAAGGACAGCGAGGCCTCGAAGACGATGGCCTCGGCGACCTGGACCGTGCAGAACACCAGCACGGGGGCGGCGCAGTTGACGGCCACGTGGCGCAGCACGATGTGCGGGGTGCGGGCGCCGATCACGCGTTCCGCCGTCACGTAGTCCTCGCCGTACTGGTCGAGGACGTTCGCACGGACGACCCTGGCCACCGACGGGGTGAACAGGAAGGCGATCGCGCAGATCAGCACCGTGATGCCGCCGCCGAAGACGGCGACCAGGACGGCGGCCAGCGCGATGCCGGGGAACGCCATCACGACGTCCAGGCAGCGCATCAGCGTCTCGTCGACGGCCCCCCGCGAGGTCGCGGCGATCGCGCCGAGGAGCGCGCCGACGACGAGGGCGAGCGCGGTGGCGCCCAGGCCGATCGCGAGAGACCAGCGGGCGCCGTACATCAGTCGGCTCAGGATGTCCCGGCCGAGGCTGTCCTGCCCCATCCAGTGACCGCCGGAGGGGGCGCCGGTGCCGCCGGCCTGCGGTTGCTGGTCGAGCGGGTCGTGCGGGGCGAGCAGGGGCGCGAACACGGCCAGCAGGACCACGAGCGTGAGGAAGCCGAGGGCGATCCGGGAGAGGACGGGCAGGCGTCGCAGCCGGATACCGGGCCGGGCGAGGCCCTCGGTGAGACGTCGGCGGGAGAGCGGGGGGATCATCACGTGGCATCCCTCAGTCGCGGATTGACCAGCAGATACAGGATGTCGATGACGAGGTTCACGACCACGAACCCGGTGGCCGTGGTCAGGACGACGCCCTGGACGACCGCCGGGTCGCCGTTCTTCACGGCGTCGATCATCAACTTGCCCATGCCGGGGAGCGAGAAGATCGTCTCGATGACGACCGCGCCGCCGAGCAGATAGCCGACGCGCAGGCCGAGCACGGTCAGCGGGTTGATCAGCGCGTTGCGGAGCACATTGCGGCCGACCACGACCACCGGCGGCAGTCCGCTGCCGATCGCCGTCCGGACGTAGTCCTTGTCCAGCTCCTCGACCACGGCCGTGCGCACGATCCGGGTGAGCTGGGCGGCGACCGGGAGGGAGAGCGCGAAGGCGGGGAGCGTCATCGTCTTCAGCCAGCCACTCAGCGAGTCACCGGGGTTGATGTATCCGCCGGTCGGGAACCAGCCCCGGTCCACGGCCAGGTACTGGATCATCAGCAGCGCCAACCAGAAGCCGGGCGCCGCGACCCCGGTCAGCGACACGACCCGGATGACCTGGTCGGGCAGCCGGTCGCGGTGGATCGCGGCGGTGACCCCGCCGAGCAGCGCGAGCATCACCGCGATGGCGAGGCCCAGGAAGGTGAGCTGGAGGGTGAGCGGCAGCGCGGTGGTGACCTGGTCGACGACCGGCGCCCGGGTCAGCGCGCTGGTGCCCAGGTCGCCGTGGAGCAGATCGCCGATGAAGTGGACGTAGCGCACCGGGAGGGGGTCGAGCAGGCCGTTCTGCTGCCGGAAGTCGTGCAGTTGCCGCGGAGTGGGGTTGGCGCCCTGGAAGAACGCGGACGCCGGGTCGACGTCCGAGAACCGCATCACCAGGAACACGAACAGCACGATGCCGAGCATCAGCGGCACGAGCAGGGCGACACGGCGGGCCAGGATGCGGACGATGGCCGTCATCTACGTCAGGCCCACTTGGCCTGGAGGAGGTTGACGCCCGGATAGGGCTGGGCCCTGATCCCCGTGAGCTTCCTGGGGTCCCAGGCCGTCATCAGCTCGTTGTGCACGACCGGGTAGAGCACGGCCTGTTCGGCGACGACGTCGATGTAGTCCTGGATCATCGTCTTCTTCTTGTCGGCGTCCGGCTCCCGTGTCGCCAGGTCCATGTCCTTGAAGAGCTGTTTCGCGACCGGGTCGCCCGCCCACCGGGCGTACTGCATCCACAGGTTCTCGGGGCCGTAGTTGTAGTGCATGATCAGGTCGGCGTCGAGGCCGAACTGGTTGGGGTTCGAGGCGGCGGCCACCACCTGGTAGTCCTGCTTCTGGTCCATCTTCGTGAAGACGGCCGTCGTCTCCTGCGGCGAGAGCGTGGTCTCGACGCCGATCGCGTCCCAGGACGCCTTGATGGTCGGCAGACAGTCGACGATCCAGCTGACGTTCACGGACAGGATCTCGATCTTCAGCCCGGAGACCCCGGCGGCTTTCAGGAGCTGCTCGGCCTTCTGCGGGTCGTACCCGTACATGGTCTTCGCCGGCCGGTAGGCCGGGTTCCCCTCGTTGAGGAACGAGCTCGACGGCTTGCCGTGTCCGTGCAGGGCGACCTCGACCATCTTGCCGGTGTCGATGGCGTAGTGCAGGGCCTGGCGCACCCGTACGTCGTCGAAGGGCTTGTGCTTGGTGTTGAACATCAGGAAGAGGTTGTTCATCCCCGCGCCGCCCTCGACGGTGATGCCGCCCTTCCTCAGCTGCTCGATGTTGGCGTACGGGATGTTGTCGGCGATCTGGGCCCCGGCGCTCGCGCCCGAGATCTTCGCGACGCGCGGGGCCGCGTCCACGATCGTCAGCCAGTTCATCTTCTTGAAGGCCGGTTTGCGCGGGCCGTTGTAGGCGGCGAACGCCTCGAAGGTGGTGTTCGACTTGGGGTGGTGGGCGGTCTGCCGGTACGGCCCCGAGCCCACCGCCTTCCCTTTGATCGCGTCGTCCCAGGCACCGGGCCGGGAGAAGACGTGCTTGGGCATGATCTTGGCGAGGGTGAGCCGCGCGATGCCTTCCGGGAAGGGGAACTTCAGCACCAGTTCGACGTTCGACGCGTCGATCTTCCGGGCCTCCTTCAGCCAGCTCGCGAAGAAGCCCTTGCCGAGGGTCTGCGTCTTCGGGTCGAGGATCCGGTCGAAGACGAAGACCACGTCGTCGGCGGTGACGGGCTTCCCGTCGTGGAAGGTGGCCCCGGCCCGCAGCGTGAACTTCCAGGACGTACCGCTGAGATCGCCCGGTACCTGGGTCGCGAGCGCCGCGTACGGCTCGCGCGAGAGGGGGTCCGTGTCCAGCAGACCTTCGTAGATGTGGTTGTTGGCCGCCATGGCGAAGGCGGACGCGGTCTGTGTCGGGTCCCAGCTGCCGTCGTTCCCGTAGCCGATGACGGCGGTGAGCGTCGCGTCCTTGCCGCCCTTCCCGCCGCCGGTGTCATTGGTTGACTGCGGCCCGGACGAGCAGGCCGCCAGCGATGAGGAGAGGGCCCCGGCCGCGGCGAGGGCGCCGGAGTACTTCAGGAAACGTCGGCGGTGCAGCGCCGAGTGGTCGGTCACGTCGCGCACGGTTCCTCCAGAGAGAGGCGGGAGATACGACGTCCTACGTCATGGTGGGCAGCGTGACCATAAGAGCGCCCGTGAGGGCGGTCAAGGGATCGCACACGAATGGCGTATCTTCCAGAGGTGCGACCAATGAAGCCCTGAAACACGGGTAGTTGGTGCTGAATCCGCCCAGAGGTGGGACGTCGGATGTCCAGTGAGCGTACGATGCGGCGCATGTCTGAGGAGACCGGGAACCGGCGCGGGCCCGAGCGCAGGTCCGAGCGCCGGGTGAGCAGCCAGATCCAGCGCGAGGTCATGCAGTTGATCCTCGACCGCAGACTCCAGGCGGGCGCCCCGCTGCCCACCGAGACCGAGCTGATGCAGGACCTCGGCGTCAGCCGCAACTCCGTCCGCGAGGCCCTCAAGGCCCTGCAGGCCCTCGACATAGTCGACATCAGGCACGGTTACGGCACCTACGTCGGCGAGGCCTCGCTGACCCCCTTCGTCGACGGCCTCACCTTCCGCACGCTCGCCCAGCCCGACGACAAGAACGAGACCGGGGCGCTCGCGGAGATCCTCCAGGTACGGGAGGTGCTGGAGGAGGGGCTGATACGCCGGGTGGCGGCCGTGCTCACCGAGCCGGAGCTGGACCGCCTCGAAGCGGTCGTGGCCGAGATGGAGGAGGCGGGCCGCTCAGGCCGCCCCTTCCCCGAACTCGACCGCGAATTCCACGAGTTGCTGTACGCCTCACTCGGCAACGCACTCGTGCCGCAGCTCCTGGGCGCCTTCTGGACCGTCTTCAGCCGGGTCGCCGGCGTACGCGGCTGGACCGACGACCCGTCCCCCGAACTGACCGTCCGCCGCCACCGCGACATCGTCACCGCCCTGCGCGCCCGAGACGTGGAGGCCGCCCAACGCGCGATGGCCGACCACTTCCGCGGCATCGAGGCGAGGGCGGCCCAGGAGTCCAGGGGAGTGGGCTGAGTACGGGGTCCTGTCCGCCCCTAGACGCCGGCCAGGCGCCACACCTGGAGTTCCTTCGTGTCCTCGGCGATCGTGTACCAGCTGCCGTCGCCCAGAGGGTTGGGCACGCCGGATATCGGGAGCGGGTAGGTGATCTCGCCGAGCAGCCGCATGTCCCGTACGTCGACCAGCCAGTGCCGCCCCGGCCCGTACTCCTCGTCCGCCTCGGTGGTGCCCGCTATGACGGTGTGCTCGTCGACGAAGCCGCCGTAGTAGTCCCAGCGCACCTCGGGCTCGTCGTCGTCCGGATCCAGGGCGGGGTGATCGGGAACGACCTCCTCCGCGTCCAGCTCCGACACCACCGAGCCGTCCTCGGCGCGGTGCAGGGACAGGAGCTCCTGATAGTGGGTCACGGTCAGGAAGTGCTCACCCGACGGGCTCACGGCGAGCAGACACCGGTCGTCGTCGATCCGTTCGACGGAGAGCCGCTCGCCGTCCCAGCGGCCCCACAGCAGCGGCGCCCCGTCCTGCCCCTCGCCGACGCTCAGCCCCATCTGTCCGGGGTCCGGGTGCGACACGTGCCCTGAACCGGCGGCCACGGTCTGGGTGTCCGCCTGCCCGAGGACCGTCCCGTCCGTGGCGTCCAGCACCAGCCACTCCTCGATCACGTCCGGATCCTCGTCCCCCGCCGCGAGCGGCCCGCGGACATGGGCCCACACGAGCTTGCCGTCGGCGGAGAAGACCACCGAGCCGCTGTCGGCGTACAGATGCTCGCGGCCGATGGTGCTTTCACCGCTCTCGCCGTACTCCTCGAACGAGGCGTGCAGCTCCTGGCAGTTCCCCGCCCAGCAGCCGTGCCGCACCTCCCACAGGGTGGTGCCCCGCCGGTCCACCGCCCGCACCGCGTGCACGCCCGCGAAGACGGCGACGTCCAGCCCCGGCGACACGGTGCACGTCCCGAAGCGGCGCGGCCACGGCCTCGGGAAGCGGACCACCGACGCCTCACCCGCGAGCGCCGCGGCCAGGTCGTACACGGCCACCTGGGTGTCGTCGCTCTGCAGGATCAGCGTCCGGTCGGGCAGGCACCGCTCTCCTGGGAAGCCGGCCGTGGCCGACTCCAGCGGGCCTGCGAGCGTGGTGACGAGACGGGCGCTCGCGGACATGGTTCCTCCAGTGCGCGTGATGCCGTACGGCGTTGTGTGCGTCGGGTGCACAGTACGGCCGCCCACTGACAACCCCGTACACGCCTGTCCCGTACGGCCTCTCACACGTCCCGGCGGTCCACCGCCACCACGACGATCAACGCCGACACCACCGCCCAGGCTCCCAGCACCACCCAACTGCCCGTCACCGTCGCCCCGTAGCGCGGGAGCCGGGTGAAGGGATCGCGGCCGTAGGCGATGTCGGTCAGCCGCGTCCAGGCGTTGACGGGCATGGCGTGCCGTATGGCGGCCGTCCAGCGGTAGCGGTCGGTGATGAAGCTGGGGACGAGGAGCAGGACGGCGGTGACGGCGACCATCGTGCTCGCGCTGTGCCGGATCAGGGCTCCCAGGGCCATGCCCGCCAGCGCGCAGACCGGGGCGAGCAGCGCGGAGGCGACGACCACGCGCAGGGCACCGAAGTGGGTGATCGACACGGAGGCGTGACGGGTGGTGAGGATCGCCTGCGTCGAGGCGAAGGAGGCACTCGCGACGAACGCGCCGTACAGCGTCATGACCGCCGTCACCACCACGACCTTCGCCGCCATCACGGCACGCCGGTCCGGGACGGCCGCGAGGGTCGTACGGATCAGGCCCGTCGAGTACTCCCCGACGACCGTGATCGCGCCGATGCTCGCCGCCGCGAGGATCAGGATCAGTGCCGATCCGTCGGTGAAGGCGTCGCGCAAGGCCAACTCCCAGGCGAAGGAGCGCATCTGGGGGTTGAAGCGCGGATAGTCGTGCGCGTGCACCCGCGCCGCGTTGGCGTTGAAGCCGATGACGGCGAGGGCGCCCGCGCCGAGTGCCCAGTAGGTCGAGCGCAGGGAACGGAGTTTGATCCACTCGGCGGCGAGGAGATCGGTGAACCGCGCCACGGGGTGTGCGGGAGCGGGGGTGAGGGCGAGAGTGGTCATCGGGCGTCTCCGGCGAGGAACTCGGTACTGTCGACAGTCAGTTCCATGAAGGCGGCCTCCAGGGACACGGTCTGCGGGGTCAGTTCCTCGAGCAGGATCCGGTGCCGGAAGGCGAGTTCACCGATGCGCGCCGCGCTCAGGGCCGTCACCTTGAGGGTCCGGTCGTCGTACGGCGCCACCGCCGCGCCCTCCTCGGACAGCACGGCCGTGAGTTTCGCGAGGTCCGGTGTTCGCACGGTCACCGTCGGCCGGGTGCCGCGCGCCGCGAACTCGGTCACGCTCTCCGCGGCGATCAGCTCACCCCGGCCGATGACGATCAACTCGTCCGCGGTGTGCTCCATCTCGGACATCAGATGGCTGGAGACGAAGACGGTACGGCCCTCGGCCGCGAGCCTGCGAAAAAGCCCCCGCACCCACAACACACCCTCCGGATCGAGCCCGTTGAGGGGTTCGTCGAAGAGCAGCACCGGCGGATCGCCGAGCAGCGCGGTGGCGATGCCGAGCCGCTGCCGCATGCCCAGCGAGAAACCGTCGACCCTGCGCCGCGCCGCCGCCCCCGCGAGCCCCACCTCCTCCAGCACCTCGTCCACCCGGCTCCGGGCGATGCGATTGCTCCGCGCCAGCGCCTCCAGATGGGCCCGCGCGCTGCGCCCGCCGTGCACATCGCCCGCGTCGAGCAGCGCGCCCACGTGCCGCAGCCCGCGCGGATGACGCCGGAACGGCTGCCCGTCGATCGTCGCGCTCCCGCCGGTCGGCCCGATCAGGCCGAGCAGCATGCGCAGCGTCGTCGTCTTGCCCGCGCCGTTCGGGCCGAGGAACCCGGTGACGCGCCCCGGGCGCACCTGGAACGTCAGATTCCGTACGGCGGTGGTGTCGCCGTACCGTTTGGTCAGTTCGTTGACTTCGATCACACCGACCACCGTCTCGTCGGTACCCCCCGCGCGGTATCGCCCTGTGGCCGACACTCTCCCCGTCCGGTGTCGACCAGGGGTGTACGTCCACGGACCGATGCCCGTCCACGGCCCCCATGCCTACGATCGCCGCATGCATGCCATGCCGCTCCCGCCCCGCCTCAAGCTCGTGCCGCCCGGTGCCTGGGTGGCCCTGGCCTGGTGCGCGAGCACGGCGTTCACCTTCCTCGCCCGCATCCGGCTCCCCGGTGAGATGACGGCCAACGTGCTTGTCGCCGCCCAGTTCTACCGCTGGGACGGCCTGCTGATCCTTACCGTCGCCTGCGCTCTGGCGCTGCTCGGCAGCATGTGGTTGCACCGACGGCCGCTGACCGCCCTCACCCTGCTCCTTGCGGCCGCCGCCTTCCTCACCACCAACCTGGCCGTGGGAGCGATCCAACTGGCCCAGTTCCTCGCCGTCGACCTCGCCCTCTACTTCATCGCGGCCGGCCGCCCCCGCCGCACCGGAGTCACCGCCCTCTCCATGGCGCTCGCCGTCCTGCTGGTCTGGGAGTCCGTACGGCTGCTGCGCGGATGGGGCATCGGCACGCTGGAAGAGCTGACCGTGGCGCTGACGGCCGTCGTCGCCTGGCTCCTCGGCGACGCCTCCCACCGCACCCGCGAGTACGGCGAGAAGCTCCGCGCCCAGGCCGCCATCCAGGCGGTCACCGACGAACGCCTGCGCATCGCCCGCGAGATGCACGACATGGTCGCCCACAGCATCGGCATCATCGCCCTCCAGGCCGGGGCGGCGGCCCGCGTCGTCCACACCCAGCCGGATGCCGCGCGCGAGGCGATGACGGCGGTGGAGACGACCGGGCGGGAGACCCTGTCGGGGCTGCGCCGGATGCTGGTCGCCCTGCGCCAGGCGGACCAGGACCGGGACCAGGACCGGGACCAGGACCGGGACCAGAACCAGGCCGCCGCCTCGGCCGAGGCCGACCGGTTGCGCCCGGTCGAGGGGCTCGCCGACCTCGACCGCCTGGCCGCCGCGACAACGGCGGCGGGCGTTCAGGTCGACGTCCACTGGAAGGGCCCGCGCCGCCAACTCCCCCCGGACATCGACCTCTCCGTCTTCCGGATCGTCCAGGAGTCGATCACGAACGTCGTACGCCACGCGGAGACGGCCGCCTGCCGGGTGACGGTCGACTACCTGGAGGAATGCGTGGCCGTGGAAGTCACCGACGACGGCCGGGGCCGGGGCGGCACCACCGACACCGGCTTCGGCCTGGTCGGGATGCGCGAGCGGGTGGCCCTGCTGCACGGCGAGTTCACGGCGGGACCTCGTCCCGAGGGCGGATTCCGGGTGACGGCCCGCCTCCCGGTCCCGGCGACGGCGACGTCGGCGACGGTGGCCGTCTGATGCCGGTCCGTGTCGTCCTCGCCGACGACCAGCAGCTGATTCGCACGGCCCTGCGGATGGTCATCGCCGACATCGAGGACGTGGAGGTGGTGGGGGAGGCCGCGGACGGCGAGGAGGCGGTGACCCGCACCGAGGAACTCCGGCCCGACGTCGTGGTGATGGACATCCGCATGCCGGGCGTGGACGGCATAGAGGCGACCCGTCGGATCACGGCGGGTGCGGGCGAGTCGAGGATCGTCGTCCTGACCACCTTCGACGACGACGACTACGTGTACGGGGCGCTGCGCGCCGGCGCGTCGGGGTTCCTGGTCAAGGACATGGCTCTGGACGACATCATCGGTGCCATACGGGTCGTGGCGGCCGGCGACGCCCTCATCGCCCCCAGCGTCACCCGCCGCCTGATCCAGGACTTCACCTCCGCCCGCTCCTCCGAGCCGGCGCGTCCACGCCGCGACCTGACCGCGATCACGGACCGCGAACGCGAGGTCCTCACCCTGGTCGGCACGGGTCTGTCCAACGCCGAGATAGCCGAACGGCTCTTCATCAGCGTCGCCACGGCGAAGACGTACCTGACCCGCCTGCTGTCCAAGCTGGACGCACGGGACCGGGTCCAGCTGGTGATCATCGCCTATGAGGCGGGTCTGGTCTCGGCGAACCGGTGAGGCGCCGGTGAAGCGGTCGGCCGACGGCGTGGGTCACTTCTTGGTCGCGGCCGGCTTCGGTCCGGCCTTGGGGCGGTCCGGGCGTACGGAGAAGGCGGTGTCGCCCGCCACGGCGACGATGGCGTCCTTCACGAGCAGCAGGCTCGGGACCGTGGTCTCCGGCGAGTTCCCGGGGTTGTCCAGCTTGTCCGTGTTCCACCGCGCGGCGCCGGTCGCGCGGTCGAGCGCGAGCAGCCGGCCGTAGCGGTTGGCGAAGAAGAGGTCGTGGTACGTCGTCGACAGCGCCGGCTTCGACAGATTCTCGATCTGCGTCTCACGCTGCCAGAGCCGGGCGCCGTCGGTCACCCTGACCGCTGTGACGGTCCCGTCGGGCCGGACGAAGTACACGACGCCGTCGAGGAGGGTGACCGAGCCGCGCGGGGGGCCCGCCAGGGGGATCCGGACGAGGTCGCCGCTGGTCGGGTTCACTCTCAGCAGGCTTGAGTACGGTGTGTCCGTGTCGTCGGCGAGCTCGTCCTGCGCCGCGTTCCGTGGCACCGCGAACAGCGGCTGCCCGCCGACGGTGCCGAGCGGCACCACCCCGCGGGGGAGTGTGGCGAGGTCGTGCGCCGTGCCGTCGGCCGGGTCGAGGCGCACCAGGCCGGTCGAGCCCGTGTCGGTGTTCTCCGGCGTGCACAGGCCGTAGGGGACGCCGTCCAGGGCCAGTGGGGTGCAGGAGTTGCCCGCCGACGACTTCGCCGGTGTCCGCCACAGGTCCTTGCCCGTTCTGGCGTCGAAGGCGACGAACTCCGTCCCGTCGTCCCCGTCGTCCGACTTCGCCAGGGCGCCGCCGTCGAACAGGACGGCGGGCCGGACTTCGTTGATCGGGCGGTACCAGAGCCGTTTTCCGGTGCGGGCGTCGAGGGCGACCAGCCGCCAGGTCTCGCGCACGTTCAGGCCCGGCTTCTCGTAGGTGTACACGATCCCGTCCCGGACGCCGAGCGGCAGCGTGGTCTGCGGGCTGTGGCCGACCCGCCACTCCACGCGGCCGGAGGCGGCGTCGAGCTTGGCGACCGTGAAGCCGGACCCCGCGCAGTACAGGGAGGAGCCGCCCGACACGCAGCCGGAGTCCGAGCCGCTGATGGAGATGTCCGCGTACGCCTTGTCCGGGGCCTGGGTGAGGTTCGCACGCCAGGGCTTCCAGCCGGTGGGGAGCGCCGCGGCGGGAGAAGCGGCGGCGCGGGACGCGGGTGTCCGCCCGCCGGGTGTGCCCTCGGTGGTCTTCGGGCCCGACACCATGTAGTACACCGACGCGGACACCGCCGTGACGGCCAGGGCCGCGCCGAGGGCGACGAGGAGACGCACCCGGCGACGACGGCGGCCGGTGCCCGTCGAGGTCGTCGTGTCACCGTGTCTCTGGGTGGCCCTCCGTCCGCCCGCGACGGTCGGCCGGCCCGACGACGCCGGAGCGGTCGTCACGTCCGGCAGGTCCCTGAACAGCCGGTGCAGTTCGGTGAGGTCGGGCCGGGCGGTCGCGTCCTTGTCCAGGCAGCGCTCGGCGATGCTCCTGAGGGGCTCCGGTACGCCGTCCAGGACCGGCTGCTCGTGCACCACCTGGTAGCCCGTCATGTACGGGCTGCCACCGTCGAAGGGACGGTTGCCGGTGGCCGCGTACACCAGCAGCGAGCCCAGCGAGAACACGTCCGAGGCGGCGGTGACGTCCCGGGGCGAGGCGAACTGCTCCGGGGACATGAAGGGCGGGGTGCCGATCAGCCGTCCCGTCACGGTGAGGGTCTGGTTGTCGGCGGCGCGCGAGATACCGAAGTCGATGACGCGCGGACCGTCCTCGGCCACTAGGACGTTGCTCGGCTTGAGGTCCCGGTGCACCACACCCGCCTCGTGGATGTCCCGCAGCGCCTCGACGAGCCCCAGCGCCAGCGTGCGCAGCGCGTCCCCGCCCAACGGGCCTTCCTTCGCCACGATTTCGGACAGCGTCCGGCCCGGTACGTACAACGTTGCCATCCACGGCACTTCGGCGTCCGGATCGGCGTCCACCACGGGAGCGGTGAACGCTCCGCTCACCCGGCGGGCCGCGGAGATCTCCTGCCGGAAGCGGACGCGGAACTCCTCGTCCTGCGCGTACTGCGCGTGTACGACCTTGACCGCGACCTGCCGTCCCGAGGCGGAACGTCCCAGGTAGACGACGCCCATACCGCCGCTGCCGAGCCGGTCGACGAGCGTGTAGCCGCCTATCGACCCGATGGACCCCGATTCCCCGGTGCTCAGCGGCATGGCCGGTCACCTTTCCCAAATCCCCTGTGTCGCACGCCTGTTCTGCGGCATCACACTAGTACCTGTGTCGCAGGGGGCCGGGTGTCAGGTCACTTCGCGACGGTACGGAGGAACGCCGTCCAGGCGAGGGCGCCGATGAGGAGGACGGGGCCGTCGGTGACTTTGCTGTCGCGGACGGGGACGATGCCGGGGACTCCGTCGGCGACTTCGAGGCAGTTACCGCCGTCGCCGTCGCTGTACGTGCTCTTGCGCCAGCGGGCGGCGCCGGGGAAGTCGTACGCGACCTCGATGCAGCTGCCGCCGTTGTCGTCGCTGTAGCTGCTCTTGCGCCACTGAGCCGAGCTCAGGTCGTACTCGCGCATCGTCTGTGGTCCTCCGCCGCCGACGAGAGCAGGGCCGGGGACGCCTCCGGCGGCAGTGCGGCGGCCCTGAGCAGATCGTATGTCTGCTGCACTCGCTTCACCAGGCCTGGATCGTCCAGCAGATTGCCCGAATACACCGCCTCTGTATAGGCAGTTGGCGGGGCGTCCTCGAACTCCATGAGCGTCAGCATCCGGCCCATGAGCGGGTAAGCTCCCGCGCTGGTCGGCAGCACCTGCACCAAGACTTTCCGCTGCCGCACCAGGTCCGCGATGTGATCCAGCTGCTTGGCCATTTCGGCCCCGCCGCCGACCGGGATCCGCACCACGTGCTCATGCAGGATTGCCCAATACACAGGGCGGCGCCCAGGATCTGCGCCCGCTCCATGCGGGCCGTCACCTTCTCCTCGATGTACGCGTCGGTGACGAACGGGTTGCCCGCCAGCATTACCGCACGCGCGTACGCGGGCGTCTGCAACAAGCCCGGTACGAGCGCGGGCGCGAACTCCGCGATCCTCGTCGCGGTCCTCTCAAGCTCCACCACCTCCGCGAAGTAATCCGCGTACCGCTTGTCGTCAATCAGTTTTTGCCACGTGCGCTCGAAAAAGCCGTCGGTTTGCAGGAGTGCGTCGATCCGTTGGGCCACATCCAACTGTGGTTTCCGAATGGCCTGTTCGAACTGGCCGATGTAACCCCCGGAGACGAATACCCGCGCTCCCAGCTCCACCTGGGTGAAACCGGCATCCTCCCGTCGTCGTTTCAGCTCCGCCCCGAAGAACTCCCACGCCGCCTGCCGCGAACCGTTGGCCATGGCCAAACCCCTTACGCTGCACCGAACTTGTAGAGGACAGACTCCTGCCGAGTGTAGATGCGGAGCGTCACTCTGGAGACGCGAAGAGTGAAACTCGGAAAGTCGGGGGAACAGGGTGAAGGCACAACACTCGGCGCTCTGCGTCGAAGAGGCGGAGGTAACGGTGAAGGAATTGCGGGCGGCACTGAAGAGGGCCGGAATTACGTTGCCGTCGCTCCGGATCGACCCGGCGAGTTTGGCGCGCGAGGCACCTTGTCCGCGCGTCGAATTGGGCGGCTGCTCCATGGAGGTCGCGGCCCGGCTCGTGGCGGCGCTGCGTTGAGGCCCCCGATGAAGCCGCCGATCGGCTCGTACGTCGTCGACACGCGCACGGAGAAGGTGGGCATGGTGATGGGACACGAGGGACCGTACGTACAGCTGAGACCGCTGGGTGGGGGCAAGGAGTGGGACTGCGAGCCGGACACCGTCCGGCGGGCCACCGCGGCGGAGCGGCTCAGCGCGGCCACGGCGTATGCGAACGCACGCAGCCGCGGTGAGGTCCCGTGAGCGGTGGTTCGGCGGACGTCAGCGCAGCGGAGCCCGGCGTGGCGGCCCGTCCCAAGAGTGCCCCCACCCTCCTGGCGAGTGCGTGATCGAGTAGGGGGACCTCTCAGCCGTTGAGGATCCGGGCCGACCGGGCCTGGCGGGCGCCGTCCCGCCAGGCCGGTGCCACGACCGGTGGGCTCGCCGGAAAGCCCCACGCCTGTTCGTCCGGCGTGGGCGGTCGGCCGCCAGGCGAGTCGGCCATGTTCACTTGCAAGAAGTACGGCACCCGCCGGTGCATGCCCTCGCATACGCGAGAATGGCCCCATGAGCCTGTTCCGCGACGACGGCATCGTGCTGCGCACCCAGAAGCTGGGTGAGGCGGACCGGATCATCACGCTGCTCACTCGCGGTCACGGCCGCGTACGGGCCGTGGCCCGTGGCGTGCGGCGGACCAAGTCGAAGTTCGGGGCGCGGCTCGAACCCTTCTCGCACGTGGACGTGCAGTTCTTCGCGCGGGGGAGCGAGCTGATCGGGCGCGGCCTGCCGCTGTGCACGCAGAGCGAGACGATCGCTCCGTACGGCGGCGGGATCGTGACGGACTACGCGCGCTACACCGCCGGTACGGCCATGCTCGAAACCGCCGAGCGGTTCACCGATCACGAGGGCGAGCCCGCCGTGCAGCAGTATCTGCTGCTCGTCGGCGGGCTGCGCACCCTCGCCCGGGGCGAGCACGAGCCGCACCTCGTCCTCGACGCCTTCCTGCTGCGCTCCCTCGCCGTGAACGGCTACGCGCCCAGCTTCAGCGCCTGCGCGAAGTGCGGGATGCCGGGACCGAATCGGTTCTTCTCGGTCGCGGCGGGAGGTTCCGTCTGCGTGGACTGCCGGGTGCCCGGCAGCGTCGTACCCTCGGCGGGGGCCCTCGAACTGCTCGGCGCGCTGCTGACGGGAGACTGGGAGACCGCGGACGCGTGCGAGCCGCGGTATGTCCGGGAGGGCAGCGGGCTGGTGTCGGCCTATCTGCACTGGCATCTGGAGCGCGGGCTGCGCTCACTCCGGTACGTGGAAAAGTAAGACTGAGGGAGACGAGAAGCACATGGTCGTACGCGGGATCCTGGGACGCCAGCGCCGCGAGTACAAGACGCCGGAACCCCACCCGTCCGGTGCCGTCGCGCCCAAGCTCCCCGGTGAGCTGATCCCGAACCACGTGGCGATCGTGATGGACGGGAACGGGCGCTGGGCGAAGGAGCGCGGGCTGCCGCGCACCGAGGGGCACAAGGTCGGCGCCGAGCGCGTCCTCGACGTGCTGCAGGGCGCGATCGAGATGGGGGTCGGCGCCATCTCGCTGTACGCCTTCTCCACCGAGAACTGGAAGCGCTCGCCCGACGAGGTGCGCTTCCTGATGAACTTCAACCGCGACTTCATCCGCAAGACCCGCGACCAGCTCGACGAACTCGGTATCCGGGTCCGCTGGGTGGGCCGGATGCCCAAGCTGTGGAAGTCGGTGGCCAAGGAGCTCCAGATCGCCCAGGAGCAGACCAAGGACAACAACCGGCTGACGCTGTACTTCTGCATGAACTACGGCGGTCGCGCCGAAATCACCGACGCCGCGCAGGCTTTGGCCGAGGACATCAAGGCCGGCCGGCTCGACCCGTCGAAGGTCACCGAGAAGACCTTCGCGAAGTACCTCTACTACCCGGACATGCCGGACGTGGACCTGTTCCTGCGGCCGAGCGGCGAGCAGCGCACCTCCAACTACCTGCTCTGGCAGAGCGCCTACGCCGAGATGGTCTTCCAGAACGTGCTGTGGCCGGACTTCGACCGGCGCGACCTGTGGCGGGCGTGCGTCGAGTTCGCCCAACGCGACCGCCGCTTCGGCGGCGCTGTCCCGAACGAGCAACTGCTCGCGATGGAGCAGGGCATGAGGGGCCGCGAGGAATAGGGCCTGATGCGTGAGGGGGCGCTCCGTCAGGAGGCGCCCCTTTCAGGGACGCGGGGAACTGCGCGCCCAGCCCCCACCGACCCGCAGCCCGAAAACGACCCCCCCGTTACCCCTTGGCGGCAGCGCACTCCGCACAGGTACCGAAGATCTCCACCGTGTGCGCGACGTTCACATAACCGTGCTCCACCGCGATCGCCTCCGCCCACTTCTCGACGGCCGGACCCTCGACCTCGACCGCCTTGCCGCAGACGCGGCAGACGAGGTGGTGGTGGTGCTCGCCGGTGGAGCAGCGGCGGTAGACGGACTCGCCGTCGGAGGTACGCAGTACGTCGACCTCGCCGGCGTCGGCGAGGGACTGCAGCGTGCGGTACACGGTGGTGAGTCCGACGGAGTCACCCTTGTGCTTGAGCATGTCGTGGAGCTCCTGCGCACTGCGGAACTCGTCCACCTCGTCGAGCGCCGCCGCCACGGCGGCACGCTGCCGGGTGGAACGGCCCCGAACGGGCGATCCAGCGGTTGTCACCGTTGCCTCCTCACGTCTGCCCTTGCCCGGCCATTGTGCCAGCCCGGACTGTGCGTGGTCAGACGCCGACCTTGCGTTCCGGGCCACGAGTGGCCGGAATCGCGCACTCCGCGGGGTCTCCGGCCCCCTGCGCGGCGGCCAGGGTCCGGGCCCGGCGCCGGGCCAGCGGGGTCGCCAGCGCGGTGAGCACGATGAACGCGCCGATGGTCAGCAATACGATCGTCGCACCGGGCGGCACGTCCTGGTAGTACGACGTCACGGTGCCGCCGATCGTCACGCTCACGCCGATGGCCACCGCGATCGCGAAGGTGGCGGCGAAGCTGCGGCTGAGCTGCTGGGCGGCGGCCACCGGGACCACCATCAGCGCGCTGACCAGGAGCAGGCCGACCACCCGCATCGCGACCGTCACGGTGACGGCGGCGGTGACGGCGGTGAGCAGGTTCAGGGCGCGCACCGGCAGGCCCGTCACCCGCGCGAACTCCTCGTCCTGGCTGACCGCGAACAGCTGACGGCGCAGGCCCAGGGTGACCAGGACGACGAAGGCCGCGAGCACGCAGATCGCCGTCACGTCGGACTCGGAGACCGTGGACAGGGAGCCGAAGAGGTACGAGGTCAGGTTGGCGTTGGAGCCGCCCGGCGCGAGGTTGATGAACATCACGCCGCCCGCCATGCCGCCGTAGAAGAGCATGGCGAGCGCGATGTCTCCGCGCGTCTTGCCGTACCAGCGGATCAGTTCCATGATCACGGCGCCGAGGACGGAGACGGCCGTCGCCATCCACACCGGGTTGGTGGAGAGCAGGAAGCCGAGGCCGACACCGGTCATCGCCACATGGCCGATGCCGTCGCCCATCAGGGCTTGGCGGCGCTGGACCAGGTAGATGCCGACGGCGGGCGCGGTGATGCCCACCAGGACGGCGGCGAGCAGGGCCCGCTGCATGAAGGCGTAGTTCAGGATGTCCATCAGCTCAGCAGTCCCGTCCGGATCGGTTCGGCGTCGTGAGCCGCGTGCGGGTGTACGTGGTCGTGGCCGGGCAGCGCGTGCTGGCCGACCGCCCGCGGGGGCGGGCCGTCGTGCAGGACGCAGCCGTCACGCAGGACGACCGCGCGGTCGATCAGTGGCTCCAGGGGGCCCAGCTCGTGCAGGACGAGCAGGACGGTGGTGCCCGCCGCGACCTGCTCGCGCAGGGTCTGGGCCAGCACCTCCTGGCTCGCGAGGTCGACGCCCGCCATCGGCTCGTCCATGATCAGCAGCTCGGGTTCGGAGGCGAGGGCGCGGGCGATCAGTACGCGCTGGTGCTGGCCGCCCGACAGGGCGTTCACCGAGTCCTTGGCGCGGTCCGCCATGCCGACGAGCTCCAGGGCGCGCCGTACGGCCTCGTGGTCGGCCTTGCGCAGCACGCCGAAGCGGGCGCGGGAGAGCCGGCCGGAGGCGACGATCTCGGTCACCGTGGCGGGCACGCCGCCCGCGGCGGTCGTGCGCTGCGGCACGTACCCCACCCGCCGCCAGTCGCGGAAGCGGCGCCGCGGAGTGCCGAAGATCTCTATCTCGCCGCCGCTGACCGGGACCTGGCCGATGACGGTGCGTATGGCCGTCGACTTGCCGGAGCCGTTGGCGCCGAGCAGCGCGACGACCTCACCGCGGTGCACGGTGAGGTCGATGCCGCGCAGGACGGGGCGCGAACCCAGCTCGGCGGTCACGCCGCGCAGGGATATGACGGGCTCGCTCACGCTGTCCTCCTGGAACTGGGACGGGGTGTCACTTGGCGCCCAACGCCGTTCGCAGCGCCTTCAGGTTCGACTCCATGACCTGGAAGTAGTCGCTGCCCCTGGACTTGCCGGTGATGCCCTCGATCGGGTCGAGGACGTCCGTCTTCAGGTTCGCGTCGCCGGCGATGGTCTTGGCGGTCTTGTCGCTGACGAGCGTCTCGTAGAACACCGTCGAGACGCCGTCGGCCTTCGCCATCTTCTCAAGGTCCTTCACGCGGTTCGCGCTGGGCTCCGACTCCGGGTCCAGACCGTTGATGGCCTCCTCGGTGAGGCCGTAGCGCTCGGCGAGATAGCCGAAGGCGGCGTGCGTGGTGATGAAGACCTTGGTCCTGGTGTTCGCCAGCCCGGTCTTGTACTGGGTGTCGAGATCGGCGAACTTCTTCCGCAGCGCCGTCATGTTCTTGTCGTAGTCCGCGGCATGCTTCGGGTCGGCCTTCTTGAGGGCCTTGGCGACCCCTTCGGCGACCTCGCCGTACTTCACCGGGTCGAGCCAGATGTGCGGGTCGGCGGCGCCGGACTCCTCGCCCTTGGAGCTGTCGTGCGAGGCCGCGTGCCCGCCGACCTCGTTGCCGTGCTTCTCCAGCGTGGTCAGCGACGCGGCGTCGATCTTGGTCTTGACCTCGGACTGCGCCACGGCGTCGTCGACGGCCGGCTGCAGGTTCTTGAGGTAGACGACGGCGTCCGCCGACTGGAGCTGCGCGGTCTGCCGGGCGCTGATCTCCAGGTCGTGCGGCTCCTGACCGGGCTGGGTCAGGCTCGTGACGTGCACGTGCGTCCCGCCGATCTGCTCGGCGAGGTACTGCATGGGGTAGAACGACGCCACGATGTCGAGCTTCCCGTCGCTCTTGCCGTCGACCGCCGTGGAAACCGAGCAGCCGGTGAGGGCGCCGAGGCCGACGGCGGTGGCTGCCAGGGCCGCGGACCCGGCGGTGCTTATTCGAGAAGCGGCGAGGCGCCGTCGTACGTTCATGACAGTCATTTTCAACAAACCTGGAAACGATTGTCAACAAGCCTTCGGTAAGCCCTGGGTAAACGAGACGGCGAATGAGCCGGTAAGGGGCACGATGAGGCGAGGTGTCCCCGAACCGATTTGATACGAGGGTGGGCGGCGCCGGTAACCTGAATCATTCGCTGCCGTCCGTTCGTAATGAAGAGAGCACCGTGGCCGCCGACAAGATCGACACCATCGTCAGCCTGAGCAAGCGCCGTGGCTTCGTTTTCCCCAGTAGTGAGATCTACGGCGGACAGCGTGCCGCCTGGGACTACGGCCCGCTCGGCGTCGAGCTCAAGGAGAACATCAAGCGCCAGTGGTGGCGCTACATGGTCACCTCCCGCGAGGACGTCGTCGGTATCGACTCGTCGGTGATCCTGGCGACCGAGGTCTGGGTCGCGTCGGGGCACGTCGCCACCTTCACCGACCCGCTCACCGAGTGCACCTCCTGCCACAAGCGCTACCGCGCCGACCACCTGGAGGAGGCCTACGAGGCGAAGCACGGCCGCCTCCCGGAGAACGGCCTCGCCGACCTCAACTGCCCCAACTGCGGCAACAAGGGCACGTTCACCGAGCCCAAGCAGTTCTCGGGCCTGCTCACCACCCACCTCGGCCCCACGCAGGACAGCGGCTCCGTCGCCTACCTGCGCCCTGAGACGGCCCAGGGCATCTTCACCAACTTCGCCCAGGTCCAGCAGACCTCGCGCCGCAAGCCGCCCTTCGGCATCGCGCAGATGGGCAAGTCCTTCCGCAACGAGATCACGCCCGGCAACTTCATCTTCCGCACCCGCGAGTTCGAGCAGATGGAGATGGAGTTCTTCGTCAAGCCGGGCGAGGACGAGAAGTGGCAGGAGTACTGGATGCAGGAGCGCTGGAACTGGTACACCGGCCTCGGTCTGCGCGAAGAGAACATGCGCTGGTTCGAGCACCCCAAGGAGAAGCTCTCCCACTACTCCAAGCGCACCGCCGACATCGAGTACCGCTTCAGCTTCGGCGGCAACGAGTGGGGCGAGCTGGAGGGCGTCGCCAACCGCACCGACTACGACCTCGGCGCGCACTCCAAGGCCTCCGGCCAGGACCTCTCCTACTTCGACCAGGAGGCCGGCGAGCGCTGGACTCCGTACGTCATCGAGCCCGCCGCCGGTGTCGGCCGCGCGATGCTGGCGTTCCTGCTGGACGCCTACGTCGAGGACGAGGCCCCCAACGCCAAGGGCAAGATGGAGAAGCGCACGGTGCTGCGCCTCGACCCGCGCCTCGCGCCGGTCAAGGTCGCCGTCCTGCCGCTCTCCCGCAACCCCGAGCTGTCCCCGAAGGCCAAGGGCCTCGCCACCGCCCTGCGCCAGCACTGGAACATCGACTTCGACGACGCGGGCGCCATCGGCCGCCGCTACCGTCGCCAGGACGAGATCGGCACCCCGTTCTGCGTCACGGTCGACTTCGACACCCTCGACGACAACGCCGTCACGGTGCGCGAGCGCGACTCGATGAAGCAGGAGCGCGTCTCCCTCGACCAGATCGAGGGCTACCTGGCCGCGCGTCTGATCGGCTGCTGACCCGGCTCGTCCGTGAAGAGCCCCCGGTTCCCGTGATGCGGGAGTCGGGGGCTCTTTTGGATCGCCGGGGCAATCCGCGCGGCCAGACGACCGCGCCTCGTAGGTGCAGTCCATGCTCGGATCCATGGGTGTGCATCGCGATCAACTGCCCTCTTCGGCCCGGGAGTTCGGCAGTCAGGCGGCTCTGCGGGGCTCGGAGGAGGTGGCGAGGTCCGCCTCGGCCCAGACGATCTTGCCGCCGGGCACCGAGCGGACACCCCATCTGCGGGACAGCTGGGCGACCAGGAACAGGCCGCGGCCGTTCTCGTCGACGGCGCGTGCGTGACGCAGCCGCGGGGGGCAGCCGCCGGCGTCGAACACTTCGCAGGTCAGGACCTGGTGCCGGACCAGGCGCAGACCGATCGGGCCGATACCGTGACGGAGGGCGTTGGTGACCAGTTCGCTGACGATCAGCTTCGTGGTGTCCTCGAGACGTTCCAGACCCCACGCGGCCAGCCGGCCGGCGGCCAGGTCCCGGGCATCGCCGACGGCGGACTGGTCGCACGGCAGCGTCCAGGAGGCGACCTGACCCGGGTCGAGCGCGCGGGTCCGTGCCAGGAGCAGGGTGACGTCGTCGGTCGGCGCCCGCCCCGCGGCGGACTCCGTGGCGCGGGTGCAGCGCTCCTCGAGGGAGTCGGCCGGTCCCGCCAGGGCCGCGCCCAGCCGGCGCATGCCCGCGTCGATGTCCTGGTCGCGGCTCTCGACCAGGCCGTCGGTGTACAGGGCGAGGAGACTCTCTTCGGGCAGGTCCAGTTCCACGGCCTCGAAGGGGATGCCCAGGCCGAGGCCCAGGGGCGGACCGGCGGGCAGGTCGGGGAAGGCGACCCGGCCCTGTGGATCGATGATCGCGGGCGGCGGGTGCCCGGCCCGTGCCATGACGCACTTTCGCGTGACCGGATCGTAGACGGCGTACAGACAGGTGGCGCCCATCACCGCGGGGGTCTGGTCCGGGTCGTAGGCATCTTCCTCGGCCAGTCGCTGGACCGTGTCGTCGAGGTGGGTCAGCAGCTCGGCGGGGGACAGCTCCATGTCGGCGAGGGTGTGGACGGCGGTGCGCAGCCGGCCCATGGTCGCGGCGGCGTGCAGCCCGTGGCCGACCACGTCGCCGACGACAAGAGCCACCCGGGCGCCGGACAGGGGGATCACGTCGTACCAGTCGCCCCCGACGCCGTTGTCGAGGTCGGCGGGCATATAGCACGAGACCGCCTCGACGGCCGCGCCGCCGCGCAACCGGTGCGGCAGCAGGTTGCGCTGGAGCGCGAGGGCCGCGGTGTGTTCGCGGGCGTACTGGCGGGCGTTGTCCAGCGACAGCGCGGCGCGACCGACCAGTTCTTCGGCCAGGAGCAGATCGATCTCCTGGAACGGCACCGGGTTCTCGGTGCGGACGAACACGGCCACCCCGAGCAGGGTGCGCCTCGCGCGGATGGGAACCACCATCAGCGAATGGATGCGGTTCTCCCTGACCTTCCGCGCCCGTGCCGGGTCCTGGTCGAACCAGGTGCCCTCGGCGGTGTCCAGGACAGGCTCCAAGTGGGGCCGCCCGGTGCGCAGTACGTCCGTGAAGGGTGAGGTGGGCGGCATGACCACCGGGTCGCCGCGCTCCCAGGGGGATTCGGGAACCCCTTGATGGATCGAGGCCAGACCGGCCCGCCGGAAGACGGGGAGGCGCCGGTCTGCCGGGCCGACGCGGACCGGGTGCCCGTCGCCGAAGGGGATCGACTGCTCCAGGTCCACGGCGACGTAGTCCGCGAACAGGGGCACGGCGAGGTCGGCCAGTTCCTGGCTGGTCCGCATCACGTCCAGGGTGCTGCCCAGGCGTACGCTGCCCCCGGTGAGGATGGCCAGGCGTTCGTACGCCCGCCGGCTCTCGGTGACGTCGACGTTGATGACACAGACCCCGAGCACTCGGCCGTCGGCGCCCTGGAGACGGAAGATCGACGCTGCGAACGTGTGGTCCCGGCGCGGACCCGGTGCGAGCCACGACCGATAGGTGTGGACACTGCTCACGCCGGTGTCCAGCACCTGCCGCATCGTCGCCTCGAGCGCCGCGGCCCTGGGACCGGACAGCACGTCGGTGAACCCGCGTCCGAGCCGTCGCTCAGCGGGGATGCCGTCGTGGCTCTCCATCGTGTCGTTCACCCACGTACAGCGCAGCCGCAGGTCACGGAACACGATGCCGATCGGTACGCGGGCGAGAAGCGACTCCCGCACCGATCCGGTCACCGTGTCCCCCGACAGCATCCCGGCGTCGGTCACCGACACGAGCCAGCCGACGGCTCCGTCCTGCCCGCGAACCATGGAGATCCGCAGGCTGACGACGAGGGGGCGGCCGTCGCGGTGGCGCACCGACGTCGTCCCCGACCAGCCGCCGTGGACACGGCACCGTTCGATGAACACCGATGCCGTCGGCGCGTCCTCGGACGTCAGCAGGACCAGAGCGGCGGATCGGCCCACCACGTCCCCGGCGGAGTATCCGACGAGCTGCTCGGCCGCCCATGTCCAACCGACGACGGTCCCCTGCTCGTCGAGCATCGCGATGGCCGAGTCGGACATCTCGCGCGTGCTCAGCAGCTGCTCACCGGTCGTCACCTTGTCCATGCTGATCATCGGGCTTCTGTCCTCGGATAGACGGTCTGGGGCGATGTTGCGGTCCAGGCAGATGCAGGCATCAGCTGGTTGTCTGCATCTTTCGGGTACTTGACTGGATTGCCGCCCTTTTTGTGACAGCTCTGGTTCTGTGAAAGCTCGGGCGAAGTCGATTCGGCCGTGCCGGGCTGTCACAGGTCGCATGGCCATCCGGTCAGTGGTGTGTATGCGCACGTATCCGCACTACGGCAAGGAGATCACCGTGGAACCGCGTCTCGACTTCTTCGGCAGCCCCGTCGGGGGCAAGGTGCTCAAGCACATCAACTCGGCCAACAAGGTCGTCTCGGACTCGACCCTCCCGGCCGTCATCCAGGAACTGGTCAAACTCCGCGCCAGCCAGATCAACGGCTGCGGCTTCTGCACCGACATGCACAGCAAGGACGCCGCCCAGGCCGGAGAAACTCAGCAGCGCCTCAACCTGGTCGCCGCCTGGCGTGAGGCCACCGTCTTCACCGACGCCGAACGCGCCGCCCTGGAACTGGCCGAACAGGGCACCCGCATCGCCGACGCGGCCGGCGGCGTCACGGACGACGCCTGGGCCGGCGCCGCCAAGCACTTCGACGACGACCAGCTCGCCGCACTGGTCTCACTCATCGCCGTCATCAACGCCTACAACCGCATCAACGTCATCAACCAGCAGCCCGCCGGCGACTACCGGCCCGGCCAGTTCGGCTGACCGACCCCGAAGGAACGGGAACCATGCTCAGCTCGGCGGCCAGGACCGATCGGTCGGTGATCACCAGGCTGTTCGAGCCCGATATGACCGCGGGCAGAAGGGTGACCACAAGCACGACTCGTACTTCGTGCAGTGAGCGAAGGCAGCCTGGTCAGGCGTCCGGGCGGGGAGCACGCAGGTGCTTCCGCTCGGCCAGCTCCTTCTCGTCGACCAGGGTGAGCATGGGCTGACCGGGCGCGCACATCATGGTGACGAGGAAACGGCTCCACGAGTCGGTCCGGTTGTTGCCGTCCTGGTAGTGGATGACGTCGCCGCCCGGCTCCCAGAATGTCTCCCCGGCCTTGATCACGCGCTCGGGCTCGCCTTCCAGCTCGAAGAGCATCTCCCCTTCGAGCATGTAGCCGAAGGCGGGCCCCGAGTGCCGGTGCGGAGGGGTGCCGGGGTCACCGGGAGGGAACGCGACGAGGACCGTCGTGGCCTCCGCCCCTTCGGGAACGAACGGCGGTTGCGCCGTCTGCAGCACGGTGAGCGCTGTCTTCCATGCCTCCGAGCGCGGTCGGGGCGCGGCGCTGCCGGTCGCCGGATCGTCGTTCGACATGGTGAGGCCTCTCTCGGTGAGTTGGACGGCTGGTTCAGGAGAGGGGGAGGCGCCGTCGGAGGTCGGCGAAGCGGTCGGATCGACCACGACCTCGGCGTCGGTCACCGCCTCGTGTCCGTCCCCGTTCGGTCTCTTCACGACCTACTACCCGATCAATCCGGTGCCGCCGAACACCGCGAACTTCATGGGGCACCTCCCGTCGCGCACCGGACGGTCACGTGGCCTTGCGTCCATACTGCGACGCCGCGGTGCGCCCCGCACGCGGCACACGCTCTCCGGCAGCCCGGGGGCTCTGTGTGCCGGGGGCGACGCCGATGGTCCGTGGTCCGAGTGAGAGGCGAGGGACCCGCTTGTAGCATGGTGATCACGGGCTGGAGGAATTCATGCGCGACCGGGACGACACCGACTCTCTCGACCGGGCGACGAGGGATTTCATCGCGGCGCGTCCCCAACTCTTCGGTATCGCCTACCGCGTGCTCGGCAGCGTCGCGGAAGCCGAGGACATCGTCCAGGACGCGTGGCTGCGGTGGCAGAACACCAACCGCGCGGACGTTCACGAGCCGGCCGCGTTCCTGGCCACGGTCACGGCCCGGCTGGCGATCAACGTGGCCCAGTCCGCGCGGGTGCGCCGCGAGTCGTACGTCGGGCCCTGGATCCCCGAGCCGGTCGACACGAGCGCGGATCCGCAGTTGGGCGCGGAACGGGCGGAGGCACTGGACCTGGCGGTCCTCTTCCTCCTGCAGAAGTTGAACCCCGTGGAACGGGCCGCCTACGTGCTGCGGGAAGCCTTCGACTACCCGTACAAGCAGATCGCGGAGATGCTGGAGACGAGCGAGGCGAACACGCGGCAGCTGGTGAGCCGCGCTCGCAAGCATCTCTCCTCGGAACGCGCGGCGCCGGTCAGCTCCACCGCTCACCGGCGCCTGCTGGAGGTGTTCCTCGCCGCGGCGCAGACGGGCGACCTGTCGGCACTCGAGGGCGTCCTCACCGAGGGTGTTGTCAGCTACACCGACGGTGACGGCGTGCGCGGCGCGGCCAGGATTCCGGTCGTCGGACGTGAGCACGTCACCAAGTTCGTCGCCGCCTTCGCCCCGCGTTTCTGGCCCGAGACCGAGGTGCGCTGGGTCGAGGCCAACGGCAGGCCGGCCGTCCTGGTTTCGGCCGGTGGCAACGCGTCGGCTCTCCTGTCCGTCGACGCGTCGGCGCGCGGCATCGAACGCCTCCTGTGGGTCATGAACCCCGCCAAGCTGGATCCCTACGTGACTTCGCTGCAGCAGTGACAAAAGCTGTCACAGATCGCCGTACCGCCTGTCGTACTGAGCGACAACCCAGGCGAACGCGGCAAGGCCGTTGCTGTCACCGAACGCCGGTCGGTGTGCCCATGGCGCGGGCGACGAGCGCGTCGTAGGCGCGGTCGGGCAGGGCACGGCGCAGGAAGATGAGGGGCCTGGCCCCGTAACCGACGGCGTACCGGGTCCTGGGGCGGCGAGCCGTGACGGCCTTGGCGACGGTGTCGGCGATGACCGAGGGTGGGGAGCTGCGGCGGGCGGTGCTCTCGGAGCCCAGGGACTCGGCCATCGCGTCGGCCTGCGTGGCGTACGCGGTGTCGCCGGAGGTCTTGCGCAGGTTGCCCGCGGCGATGCCGCCCCACTCCGTCCTGATGGCTCCGGGCTCGACGATGACCACGTCGATGCCGAACGGCTTGAGCTCCATGCGCAGGCAGTTGCTGAGCCCTTCGAGGGCGAACTTGGTTCCGTGGTACCAACCGCCCAGCGGGGTGTGGATCTTGCCGCCCATGGAAGAGATGTTGACGATCGTGCCGCTCCGCTGCGCCCGCATGTGCGGCAGCGCGAGCTGGATCAGATGGGCGGCACCGAAGATGTTGACCTCGAACTGGGCGCGCGCCTCGTCCAGCGGTACGTCCTCGATGGCCCCGTACGACCCGTACCCCGCGTTGTTCACCAGGACGTCGATACGGCCCGATTCGGCGATGATCCCGTCGACACCCGCCCGCATCGAAGCGGGGTCGGTGACGTCCATGGGCAGGACGTGGACGCCCGCCTCGGCGAGCCGGGACATGCGCTCCACCCGGCGGGCAGCACCGTACACGGTGTATCCGAGCTCCTGGAGCTTGAGTGCGGTGACTTCACCGATACCGGAGGAAGCACCGGTGACCAGGGCGACCTTGCTGGACATGGGGCAAACCTTTGAGTCGGCCCCTCGCGGGGCGGGGAACGCCAGGCAAAGATGAACCATGGCTCACTTTCATCATGAGTCACGGTTCACTTTCCTGCAAGCGAACCCGCATAGGCTTTACGTCACGACGAGACTGGAGGGCACGATGACCCAGGCCCGGCCGCTGCGCGCCGACGCGGTCCGCAACCGGAGGAAGATCCTCGACGCGGCGCACCTGCTGATCACGCGGCACGGCCCCGAGGTGCCCATGGACGCGATCGCCGAGGCTGCCGGGGTGGCGGTGGGCACGCTCTACCGGCACTACCCCACGAAGACCGATCTCGTCGGCGCGGTCCTGTCCCGGCATGTCGAGCGGATGACCCTCAACGTGGAGGAGGCGGCAGACCGCGTGCGGGCGGGGGCGCACGCCATGACCGAGCTCACCGCGCTCGTCTCCCGCGTCATCGAGGCCGCGGCCCAGGACCGCGCGGTGAAGGCCGCCGCGCAGGGAGTCGGCGCCTCGTACGCGCCCGAGAACGACACGCGTGCGGCCGCCGCGCTGGCCGACCTCATCACCGCCGGCCAGGCGGACGGTGACCTCCACCCGGACGTCACCGTCGCCGACTTCTACCTCTTGCTGGCCACCGCTCCCCTCGACCAGCCGCGCGAGGTCCGCGATCGCTGGCTCACCCTCATCCTTCCCGGCTTCACTGCGGCGGCTCGCTGAGAACTGCGGCGGCGTGCCGGGGGCTGTTGCGGCAAGCCGGGAGCTTTGGCGGCACGCCGGGAGCTTCGGCGGCACGTTGGAAGTGGACTGCTCCCCGGGCCGTCCTGGTTCTCAACGGCCCTGCAGCGCCTTGACGTTGTCGCCGAAGGTCCAGTTCTTCGAGCCGTCCCAGTTGATCGACCAGGTCATCAGGCCCTTGAGGCCGGTGCCGTAGTGCCGCCACGCCTGGGAGACCAGGCTCGGTGACATGTAGCCGCCGCCGGCGCCCGACTGGGCGGGCAGACCCGGGACCTGCTTGTCATAAGGCACCTTGATGGTGGTGCCCTGCACGACAAGTCCCTTGTTCAGGCAGTCGGTCTGCGCGGTGAAGCCCTGAACGGTGCCCGCGGAGTAGGAGTCGCCGGAACATCCGTACATGCTGCCGTTGTAGTACTGCATGTTCAGCCACCACAGGCGCCCGTTGTCGGCGTACTTCTTGACGATCGGCAGATACGCGCCCCAGATCGAGCCGTACGTGATGCTGCCACCCGTGACGTACGCGGTCTCCGGCGCCATGGTCAGCCCGAAGTTGGCCGGCATCTGCGACAGCACGCCGTCGATGATCCGGATCAGGTTGGCCTGGGACGTGGAGAGCTGACCGATGCTGCCACTGCCGACCAGGCCCGTCTCGATGTCGATGTCGATGCCGTCGAAGTTGTACTTCTTCAGGATGGGCACGATCGTCGCGACGAACCTGTCGGCGACGGCGGAGGAACTGAGGTCGATGCCCGCCGCCGCCCCGCCGATCGACAGCAGGATCGTCTGCCCGGACGTCTTGGCCGCGCACATCTCCGCCGGCGTCGCGACCTTCACCCCGGTGTCCATCCCGTCCTCCCACAGCGCCGTGCCGTCGGAGCGGATGACCGGGAACGCCGCGTTGATCACGTTGTAGCCGTGCGCGGCGATACGGGAGTCGGTGATCGGCGTCCATCCGAACGGCGGGTGCACTCCGTTGGAAGAGCCGTCCCAGTTCTCCCAGTAGCCCTGGAGAACCTTTCCGGACGGGCGGGACTTCACGGCGCAGGTGTCGGCGGCGGATGCGGTGGGGGCGGTGGCGACCGACAGTGGGGCGAGGACGGCTGCGGTCAGTGCGAGGGCGAACAGGCGCAGCTTCCGACGGATCATGCGAGGCCTCCCGGTGGGGGGTGCGGTGAGGTGTCGTAGGCATGACAGTGCCTGCGGTCCAGACCTGTCGTCAATAGGTCTGGACCAAGGTGGGGCTGGGGGGTAGCGGATAGCGGATGGCGGATGGGGGATGGCGGGTGACAGATGTCAGATAACAGATGACAGATGACAGATATTGAAATCTGTCATCTGTCATGCCATCGTGAAAGGGCACCAATCCTCCAAGGGACACCAGGGAGTCCTCATGCAAACCCGCCCCCTCGGAACCACCGGCCCCCAGGTCTCCGCCCTCGGCCTCGGCTGCATGGGTATGTCCGCGCTGTACGGCGAGGCGGACCGGGCCGAGTCGATCGCGACCATCCACGCCGCCCTCGAGGCGGGCGTGACGCTCCTCGACACCGGCGACTTCTACGCCATGGGCCACAACGAGATGCTGATCGGCGAGGCCCTGCGCGCGGCTCCGGCGGCCCTGCGCGAGCAGGCGCTGACCAGCGTCAAGTTCGGCGCCCTGCGTGACCCGGACGGCGGCTGGTCCGGATACGACGGCCGCCCCGCCGCGGTGCGGAACTTCGCCGCGTACTCGCTGCAGCGCCTCGGTGTCGATCACATCGACGTGTACCGGATCGCGCGGCTCGACCCGAACGTCCCGATCGAGGAGACGGTCGGCGCGATCGCCGAGCTCGTGGAGAAAGGGCACGTCAGGCACATCGGCCTGAGCGAGGTCGGCGCCGACACCATCCGACGGGCCGCTGCCACCGCCCCCATCTCCGACCTCCAGATCGAGTACTCGCTGATCTCGCGCGGCATCGAGGACGAGGTCCTGCCGACCACCCGTGAGCTGGGCATCGGGATCACCGCGTACGGCGTGCTGTCCCGCGGGCTGATCTCCGGCCACTTCACGGCGGACCGGCAGCTGGCCCCGACCGACTTCCGCTCCATGAGCCCCCGCTTCCAGGGCGAGAACCTCCAGCACAACCTCTCCCTCGTCGAGGCGCTGCGGAAGATCGCCGAGCAGAAGGGCGTCAGCGTGGCGCAGATCGCGATCGCGTGGGTGTTGTCGAGGGGCGAGGACATCGTGCCGCTGGTCGGCGCGCGGACCCGGGAGCGGCTGGCGGAGGCGCTCGGCGCGCTGGACGTCACGCTCGACGACGCCGACCTCGCCGCGATCGAGCAGGCCGTGCCGGCGGACGCCGCCGCGGGCGACCGCTACCCGGCGGCGCAGATGTCGCATCTCGGCACCGACCGCTGACAGTGCCGCCAGGTACGGTTTTCGACATGGCACCGACCACCGAAGCACTGACCGCCGAGCGCATCCTCGAGGCGACCGAGGAGGCGCTGCGCCGCCACGGCCCCGCGAAGGCCACCGTGGTGGACGTGGCCCGCGCGCTAGGCGTCAGCCACGGCAGCGTCTACCGTCACTTCCGTACGAAGGCGGCGCTGCGGGAGGCGGTCACGAAGCGCTGGCTGGACCGTACGTCGCAGATACTCGCGGAGATCGCCAGGCCCTCGTCCTCGCCACCCCCGGAGGCGCTCGAACACTGGCTGGCGACCCTGTTCACCGCCAAGCGGCACAAGGCGGGCGACGATCCCGAGCTGTTCGCCACCTACTCGGTGCTGCTCGACGAGGCGAGCGCGGTGGTCGAGGAGCACGTCGCCGAGCTGGTCGACCAGCTCTCGGACATCATTCATCGCGGCGTGATGGAGGGCGACTTCATGACCGTGGACGGCGACTCCGTGGCGACGGCCCGCGCCGTCTTCCACGCCACGAACCGCTTCCACGACCCCGCCTACGCCCACGAGTGGGAACAGCCGGGCATCGAGGCCGAGTTCTCGACGGTCGTCACCCTCGTCCTGCGCGGACTGCGCCGCCGAATCGACTGAATCCACGGCCCCGGCGAACCGGTGGACCCGGCGAACCGGTGGACCCGGCGGAGGACTATCCCTCCGTCGGGTCCACCGTCGCCTGATGCGCCTCGGCGAGGTGTTCCTCCGCCTTCAGCCACGGCAGGAACTGCGCGCCCTTGCGCCAGCCGCAGGTGTCGCATCTGATCGTGCGCTGTACACCGGCGCGCTGGACGTGGACGACGTGCTCGCGGCCGTGCTGGTCCCAGCGGCTTACCTTGCTCGTGTTGATCTGCAGCATGACACCTCCAGGTGTTACCGCTCCGCTCACGCGGCAAGGCGTTGGCGGCAAGGTTTTTGCAGCAAGGAGTGTGCAGCATCGGGAAGATCAACGGGGGTTCTTCGGCCGCGAGTTCACCGCATGGTCGTGTGCGATCACGATCCGTCGCCGGCCGTCACCCTCCGCGCTGCCGCACCGCCCCGATCTACACTCCGCTCATGACGACCGGAACTCCCGCCATCGCCAAGGACCTCGCGCCCCACGGCACCCTGCGGGCCTCGATCAACCTGGGCAATCCCGTGCTGGCCCAGGGCACATCGACGGCCCCGGCCGGCATCACCGTCGACCTCGCGCGGGAGATCGCCGCCCGCCTCGACGTTCCCGTGGAACTCCTGTGCTTCGACGCGGCCCGCAAGTCGTACGAGGCGATGGCGGAGGGCCGTGCCGACCTGTGTTTCCTGGCCGTCGAGCCCGCACGTGAGGCCGAGGTCGCGTTCACGGCGCCGTACGTCGTGATCGAGGGCGTGTACGCCGTCCCCCGCGACTCCGACCTGACGACCGTCGCCGAGGTCGACCGTCCCGGCGTACGGATCGGTGTGAAGCGCGGGTCCGCCTACGACCTCTTCCTCTCCCGCACGCTTCGGCACGCGAGCGTGGTGCGCGGGGAGGACGGGGTCGAGGCGTTTCGGGCCGAGGGGCTGGAGGCCGCGGCCGGGATCAGGCAGCCGATGACCGAGTTCGTCGCGGCGCACCCCGAACTCCGCTTGATCGAGGACCGGTTCATGCAGATCCAACAGGCGGTCGGCACGACGAAGGCCCGCCACCCCGAGACCGTCCGCTTCCTCCACGACCTCGTCGAGGAACTGAAGACGAACGGCTTCGTCGCGAACGCCCTGCGGCGCGCCCGGCAGTCGGACACCCTGGTCGCCCCACTCGCCCGCCCTCGGAGCTGACCTAGGATCGGCGCGTGATCGCCGAACTGCAGTGCGTGGTGCTGGACTGCCCCGAGCCTCTCCGACTCGCCGAGTTCTACGAGGCCTTGCTCGGTGGGACCGTCAACCGGCCCGACCCGCGCTGGGCGCTCGGCGAGGCCTGGTCGACGCTGCACACGCCATCCGGTCTCGTGCTCGCCTTCCAGCGAGTCCCGGCCAAGGAGTACCGCCCTCCGCAGTGGCCCGATCCCGCCCGCCCTCAGCAGTTCCACCTGGACTTCGGCGTCCCGGACCTGGACCGGGCGCGGGACCAAGTCCTGGCCCTCGGTGCGACTTTGCTGGACGCCTCCGACGGGCTGGACTGGCACGTCTACGCGGATCCCGCGGGGCACCCTTTCTGCCTGGTCCGTCACTGAGGAGTCGTAGCCATGGCGGTGGGGCGGACGGTGCCGAAGCGGGTGACCGGCGTCTCCGCCATGTGCCTCGCCCGGGGAAGATTGGAACAAGCCGTGCGAGCCGCAGCGGGGAAGGAGCTGACGTACCGTCTGCCGGGCGGCGCGACCATGACGACGATCGTTCCGCCCCAGGGGTTCCGGCCGCAGACAGCGGCGCCCGCGGCGGCGCGGGCCTACGGCTTCGACGCCCCGAACAACGCGAAGGCGCTGGCGGCATGGCGGGCGAAGTACGACGGGTACCGCGAGACCATCCCGTCGGTGCCGTGCCTGGGGCCGTCCGGCAAGTCGTCACTGCGATTCGCCTACAGCGGCAACTGGGGTGGCTATGTCGCCACCGGCCACTCCAACTACAACGAGGTCTACAACGATCAGAACATCCCCACCTACTACGCGAGTTGCGGCTCCAACAGCACCGCGGTGGCAGCCCCCTGGATCGGCGTCGGTGGCTACCACTCCGGCAAGCTGATCCAGCAGGGCTTCGTCTAGGGCGGCGTACTACGACGGGACGACCGCGGACTACATCACGGAACGGCCGCTCGGTTGCAAACTGCGTAAGTTCAGCCGGCAGACGCTCAGCGTTGCCGCTGCCAGGTACGGCAGCACCTCCAAGAACCTCTTCGCGCTGCCGACCACCGAGATGAAGCTGACCACCAACGGGGGCGAAACTCGCGCGTGGCCGGCTACTTGGCCGGGCTGAGCCTCACCTTGTGGCCGTCGGCCGTGACCGCGTACCTGACGGGCGAACCTGTCTGGGTGGTCGAGCAGTAGACGGCGACGGTGCCACCGGGAACGTCGGGCAGAACGTCCTCGGGCTTGGCGTTCGTCGCGGCCAGGTGCTTCGCGCGGACCCGCTCGACGGTGGTGAAGGTGCCGTTGGAGGTGGACTTGCTTCCGAGTGCCTTCTTGCACACGGCGGCGCCTGACGTCGTCGTGGTGTCCTCGCGCCACAGCGCGATGAGCCGATGGTGGCTGTCCAGGAACCGCAGCGTTCGGGCGGCCGAGTCGCCCGGCTCGTCCACGGCGACGTAAGCGGTACGCGCGACCGCGTCCAGGAGGCCGGGGGGAGGCGTGGTGAGCATCGGGCAGGACTGGAACTGCGGCGGAGGCAACACGGCGGTGAACGAGCCGTCCGCCTGCAGAGTGAAGCTGCCGCCGGCCAGCGGGCCGCAGGCCCTGTTCACCTGCCATCCGTTCGGTGCCCCGTCGGCGCCGATGATGATGTTCGCCGGCATGCCGCCGACGTCGCGCCACGGCGAGACGTCGCGATCGTCGATCCGGACAGCGATCCATCGCCCGCCGAGGCCTTCGGCGGTCAGGGCCGCGGTGCGAAAGCGGGGAGTAGCCATGGTGTTGCTCCTGCCGTGGTCCCCCTGCGTCGTGACGGCCACCGATCCGGCGACGGCCACGACGCAGGCGAACACGCCGGCGACGGCGAGCCGCCGACGCCGGCGCCGCCTCGTCCCCACGCGGACCACCTCGTCGATGTCGACGCGGTCGGCAGGAGCACTGATGGTGATGGACGCGATACGCGTGGCGAGTTCTTCTGGCGTCTTGTCGGGATTCACGATGCCCCCTCGATCTTGGCCGGTTGCGTCCGGAGCGCGGAGCGCAGAGCCTCCAGGCCGCGGCTTGTCTGGCTCTTGACGTTGCCCGGACTCGTCTTGAGCAGGGCCGCGGTCTGCTCGACGGACAGATCCTCGAAGAAGCGCAGGACGAGCACGGTCCGCTGGCCGGCCGGGATCGTCAGCAGGGCGGCGATCAGATCGTCGTCATGCTCGACCGTGCTGGTGTGCGGGGGTGAGTGCAACGTGCTCACATCCGCCTCGCTGATCTCACGTCTGGCCGGTCGACGCCGGTAGTCGGTGTGGAGGTTGCACAGGATCCGACGGACGTACGCACGCGGATCACCGGCTGCCACCACCCTGCCCCACCTGGAGTAGAGCCGTCCGAGCGCGTCCTGCACGAGGTCATCGGCGAGGTACCAGTCACCGCAGAGCAGAAACGCCGTCGTACGCAGGCGCGTTCGATGCTCAAGCACCCAGGCACGGAAGTCGGTCTCGCGGGGATGGTCGGTCACGCTCATCCTCGTCTCATGCTCCAGGTGTCGCCTGCGCCGGGTCCGGGCCGACCCAGGTCCGCGTCCCGCTACGCCCTACACGGAACCCGGGGCGCCCAGGGTTGCACGCGTCCGCGAACTCGTAGCCCACGAGGCATCGGCACTCTTCTCCTCGCCACGGTCGATCCGGTGAGGGGGGTGGCGAGGCGGGTGCGGTACGGCTCGTAGAGGGCCTGGACGTGGGTGATCGCGGACGTCTGGGCGGTGACGCGGACGTGGAGGCGTTCCGTGAGGTCGCCCGATGTGAGCAGGGTGTCAAGCGGATGCTCCGGTCGCTCCCACCGCTCAGCTGATCGTGCGCGGCAGTCGCAGGCTCAGGGCCGTCGTCAGGGCCACGCCCGCCAGTTGGACGAGGAGGGTGGTGACGAGGGCGTCCCGCATGCCGTTGCTCGAGGCGAGGGACAGGAAGAGGGTGCCCAGGGTGGCGACGCCGATGGCGAGGGCCGACTGCTGGGTGGTGGCCATGACCCCGCTGCCGACGCCGGCCCGCGCGGACGGCACCTCGGAGAGGATGATCCGGATGAGGACGGGGAGCTGGAGTGCCTGGCCCGCGCCCGCGACCGCCGCGCCCGGCAGCAGTTGCCACACTCCCAGGTCAGGCCAGGACCGCCAGGCGGCCAGCGCGATGAGGGCCACGCCCACCGCCTGGATCAGCCCGCCCGCCGTGACGATCCGGGTGCCGTAGCGGGCGATCAGCCGGGGGCCGCAGAGGGAGACGACGAAGAAGACCACGGCCATCGGTGCCAGGGCCAGGCCCGCCGGGACCGGGCCGAGGCCCGCACCCCGCTGCAGCGCCACCGCGATCACGAACATGAAGCCGCTGAAGCCGATCGAGAACGGCACGATCATGATCAGGCCCCGGCGGAGCGAGGTCAGCGCGAACAGGCTCGGCGGCACCAGGGGCGTACGGCCCTGGCGGTCCTCCCGGCGCTCGACGAAGTAGAACGCCGCCGCCGCGAGGGGGAACAGCGCCAGCGACAGCCAGGTCCACAGGGGCCAGCCCGCCGCCCTGCCCTCGGTGAGCGGGGCGAGGAGCGCGAGGAGGGCCACGGCGAGCAGCACCGTACCGGGGGTGTCGATCGGCTCCGGGTGCTGCGAGCGCGTCTCGGGGACGGCGCGCGTGGCCAGGATCAGGCCGAGGATCACGACGGGCACGTTCACGAGGAACACCGCGCGCCAGCCGGTGCCCGCGATGTCCGCCGCGACGAGGAGGCCGCCGAGTATCTGCCCGGCCACCATGGACAGACCGGCCGTGGCCCCGTACAGGCCCATGGCCTTGGCGCGGCGCGGGCCCGCCGTCGCCGCCTGGATGGTGGCGAGCACCTGCGGCAGCATCGCCGCGGACGCCGCGCCCTGGGCGACGCGCGCCGCCACCAGCGTCCAGGCGCTGGGCGCGAGCCCGCACGCCAGGGAGGTCAGGCCGAAGGCCGCCATGCCGCCGAGGAAGAACTGGCGTCGCCCGAAGAGGTCGCCGAGGCGGCCACCGAGGACGAGCAGGACGGCGTACGCGACTCCGTACCCGGCGACGACGAGTTCGAGGACGGCTTCGCTCGCGTTCAGGTCCCGGCCGATGGTCGGGAGCGCTACGTTGACGATGAAGAAGTCGATGAGGGGCAGTGCCGCTCCGAGCAGCACGGTGAAGAGGCCGAGGCCGCTGAGCACGGGTGCTGCGGAGGGCGAGCGGACTGGAGTCCTGAGGGTTCCGGTTTCGGTCACGTCCTCCAGGGTTCTCCTGACCTCAGACTGGTACCAGAGTGTCCTTATCCTGGTAGAAGCACTACCTGGCAACAGGTTCCGGCGAACGGCAGGCTGGAGGCATGACGACGATGACGCAGGAGAGCACCGCTCCCCGGCCGGTGGAGGCCATCGACCCTGCTCAGCGGGCGGTGTCCGTGACCTCTCCCCGGCCGGTGGACCCCGAGCCGCACGGCACCGCCGCCCCCCGCGGCAGCGAGATCCGGCGCCACGAGCTCGCCACCTTCCTGCGCAACCGCCGTGAGCGCATCACGCCGGAGCAGGTCGGACTGCCCCGCGGCCACCGCCGGCGCACGCCGGGCCTGCGCCGCGAGGAGGTCGCGCAGCTCTCCGCCGTCGGCGTCACCTGGTACACCTGGCTCGAACAGGCCCGTGACATCCAGGTCTCCGAACAGGTCCTCGACGCGCTGGCCCGCACCCTGCTGCTCGACTCCAGCGAGCGCGCCCACCTCTTCCGGCTGGCCGGAGCCGTCGACCCCACGCCCGCCGCGCCGTGCCCGACCCTCACTCCGGCCCTGCTCGAGGTGCTGTCCCAGCTGGAGCCGGTCCCGGCCTGCATCCAGAACAGCCGCTACGACATCCTGGCGTACAACCGCACGTACGCCCGGCTGATGATGCGCGACCTCGACGCCGTACCGCCAGAGGACCGAAACTGCATGATCCTCGCCTACACCCACCCGGAGTGGCGCGAGTCGATCGTGCTCCTCGACGAGACCATGCGCGTGATGGCCGCCAAGCTGCGCGGCTCGATGGCCGGCCACCTCGGCGAGCCCGCCTGGAAGCTGCTGGTCAAGCGGCTGCGGACGGAGTCGGCGGAGTTCCGTGAGATCTGGGAGCGGTACGAGGTGTACGGCGGCTCGCGCAGCAAGACCAAGCAGTTCCTGAACCCGTACGTCGGGCTGCTCACCGTCGACCACACCGACCTGTGGCTCGCCCCCGACATGGGCGCCCGCATGGTGACGTACGCCCCCACGGACGAGCAGAGCCGCGAACGCCTGAGGAAGCTGCACGAGATCGCGCTGACGGCGGAGACGGAAGCGGCCTAGGACACGCCGAGGGCATGCCTAGGCGCGGACGCTCACCGAGTCCCGAACCTCCGCCGACTCCAGCTGCCGTGCCGTCCGCTCGGCCGTCCCGCGTGCCCAGCGTCCGCTGGTCAGCGCGCCCAGGACGAGCACGGCGAGACCACAGCCGGCGAGGATCCACCAGCCGGGGCGGGCGGCCGACACGAACGTCTCCCGGTACGCCGAGGCCTGGATGCCGGAGGCGAGGACCGCGCCGACCACGGCGACACCGAGGGTGCCGCCGATCTGTCGGCTGGTGGAGGCGACGGCGGCCGCGACCCCGGCCTGGGTGCGGGGCATGCCGGAGACGGCGGTGTTGGTGATGGGGGCGTTCACGAAGCCGAAGCCGAGGCCGAACAGGACGTACCCGATGACGAGCGTGACGTTCGACGTCTCACCTTCGAACGCGGCGAAGAGAATCCCGCTCGCGGTCATCGAGATCCCCGCGATCAGCAGGGGCAGTCGCGGACCCCGGTTGCCGACCAGCCGCCCCGACAGCGGCGCGCACACGAAGCACATGACCGCCATGGGCAGCATCCACAGGCCCGCGTGCAGCGCGTCCAGGCCGCGCACGTTCTGCAGATAGAGCGTCGAGAGGAACAGGAACCCGCTGAGCGCGGCGAACGCGCTGATGGCGACGACCGTGGCCCCGCTGAACGGCGCCGAACGGAAGAAGCGCAGGTCGATGAGGGGTTCGGCGCGCCGGGGCTCGTACCACAGCAGGCCGAGCAGCGCGGCGACGGCGATCGCCCCGAAGGCGAGGGTCTTGGGGGCGCCGGAGCTGGGCGCCTCGATGATCGCGTACGTCAGGGAGCCGAGCAGCGCGATGACGAGGAGCTGCCCGACCGGGTCGGGGCGGCGGGCCTTGGGGGCGCGGGACTCGGGGACGTATCGCCAGGTGAGCAGGAGCGCGGCGAGGCCGACCGGGAGGTTGATCCAGAAGATCGACCGCCAGCCGACCGAGTCCACGAGCAGGCCGCCGACGATCGGGCCCGCGGCCATCGATATGCCGACCACGCCACCCCAGACGCCGATCGCGCGGGCGCGCTCGCGCGGGTCCGTGAAGGTGTTGGTGATGATCGACATCGCGACCGGGTTCAGCATCGAGCCACCGACCGCCTGCACCATGCGGAAGGCGACGAGCGAGTCCAGGTTCGGAGCGACGGAGCACAGGACCGAACCGAGGGTGAAGATCACCAGGCCCGCCTTGAAGACCCGGCGACGGCCGATGCGGTCGGCGGTCGAGCCCGCGAGCATCAGCAGCGACGCCAGGACCAGCGTGTACGCGTCGATGGTCCACTGGAGGCCCGCCACGCTCGCGTGCAGTTCCTTCTGCATCGAGGGCAGGGCGACGTTCAGGACCGTGTTGTCGAGGCTCACGATCAGCAGGCTCATGCAGCAGATCGCGAGGACGAGAAGCCGGTGGCGGGGACTGAGCTCAGGCATTGCTCCAGCCTACGCCCGTGTCGATAGTGCGTCTAACTAATGACCCTCCTCTGTCGCGCACCGCACTCGTTCATGACAGTCACCACAGTCATCGCACCCGTCCGCGTACGCGACAATGGGGGAATGTCCACGACCGCCCTCGCCCCCGCCACCACCGCTTCCCCGCTGTCGATCGGCCCCCACACCGTCCAGCCGCCCGTCGTCCTCGCCCCCATGGCCGGGATCACGAACGCGCCGTTCCGCACGCTGTGCCGCGAGTTCAGCGGCGGCAAGGGCCTGTTCGTCAGCGAGATGATCACCACGCGAGCGCTGGTCGAGCGCAACGAGAAGACCATGCAGCTGATCCACTTCGACGCGACCGAGAAGCCGCGCTCGATCCAGCTGTACGGCGTGGACCCGGCGACCGTCGGCAAGGCCGTCCGCATGATCGCGGAGGAAGGCCTCGCCGACCACATCGACCTGAACTTCGGCTGCCCGGTCCCGAAGGTCACCCGCAAGGGCGGCGGCTCCGCCCTCCCGTACAAGCGCAACCTCCTGCGGGCGATCCTGCGCGAGGCCGTCAGCGGGGCGGGCGACCTCCCGGTGACGATGAAGATGCGCAAGGGCATCGACGACGACCACATCACGTTCCTCGACGCCGGACGGATCGCCGTCGAGGAGGGCGTCACCGCCATCGCCCTGCACGGCCGCACCGCCGCCCAGCACTACGGCGGCACGGCCGACTGGGACGCCATCGCGCGCCTCAAGGAGCACGTGCCGGAGATTCCCGTCCTCGGCAACGGCGACATCTGGTCGGCGGAGGACGCGCTGCGGATGGTGCGCGAGACCGGCTGCGACGGGGTCGTGGTCGGGCGCGGCTGCCTCGGCAGGCCGTGGCTGTTCGGCGACCTGGTGGCCGCCTTCGAGGGGCGCCAGGACGCCTACGCCCGCCCGACCCTGCGCGAGGTCGCGGCCGTCATGGTCCGCCACGCCACCCTGCTCGGCGAGTGGATCGGCGACGAGGCGCGCGGTGTCATCGACTTCCGCAAGCACGTGGCCTGGTACCTGAAGGGCTTCGCGGTCGGCTCCGAAATGCGCAAGCGGCTCGCGATCACGTCGTCCCTCGCCGAACTCTCCGACGGCCTGGCCGAGTTGGACCTCGACCAGGCCTGGCCGACGGGCGCGGACGGCCCGCGCGGCCGCACGTCCGGCAACAACCGGGTCGTCCTGCCGGACGGCTGGCTCAAGGACCCGTACGACTGCGCGGGCATCAGCGAGGACGCGGAACTGGACACGTCGGGCGGCTGACTTTTCCGGCGGCTCGCTTTCCTGCCGGGGGGTTCCCTCAAGCGCCCCCGACCGCCGTGAGCAACGCCAACGGTGCCGCCGCCGAACGGGACTCCCGTACGCACGCATGCGGATAAGGCACCGGCTCCCCGTGGGTCTCGCGGCCGTACCCCGCGAGGACCTCCGGCAGACGGTGGCCGGCGGCCGTGGCGGCGTCGACGAGCGCGTGGGCGACCGTCCGGGCCTCGTCGTGCAGGCCGTAGCGGGCCAGCCCCAGCGTGATCAGCGCGTTGTCGTGCGGCCAGACCGAACCGCGGTGGTACGACAACGGGTGGTACGCCGGCTGGCCGGCGGCCAGGGTGCGCACGCCCCAGCCGGAGAAGAAGTCCGGCTCCAGCAGGCGGTGGCCGACCAGTTCGCCGTACTCCTTGTCGAGCAGCCCCGACCACAGCAGGTGCCCGGCGTCCGAGGCGAGGGCGTCGACCTGACGGCCGTCACCGTCCAACGCCAGTGCGGGGAAGGCGTGTTCACTCATCCAGAAGTCCCGCTGGAAACGGTCGCGGAGGTCGCCCGCCGCCTGTTCGAGCAGAGCGGCGTAGACCTCGTCGCCCCAGACCGTACGGGACAGGTGGGCGGTGCGGCGCAGTGCGTCGTACGCGTATCCCTGCGCGCCCGCGGCCATCACCGGCCCACTGGGACGGCTCCCGTCGGCGGAGCAGATCGCGCCGGGGGAGTCCTTCCAGTTCTGGTTGGCGAGTCCGCCGCCGTCCGCGCGGTAGACGAGATAGCCGACGGAGGTCAGACCGCCGTGGTCCAGCATCCAGCCGATCGCCGCCCGGGCGTTGGCCTCCAGCCGCCGGGCCAGGGTCGGGTCACCCGTCTGCTCGGTGTACGCGCCGAGCAGCACCAGGAACAGCGGTGTCGCGTCCACCGAACCGTAGTACCGCCCGTACGGCACCTGCCCGAAGTGCGCCAGCTCACCGTGCCGCACCTCGTGCACGATCTTGCCGGGCTGGGCCACCGCACCCGCTCCCACCTCGACCGCCTGCGTCGCGGCGAGCGCGGGCAGCGTGGCGGCGGCGAGCTCGGGGCGGTAGGGGAGCGCGAACAGGGAGGTCAGCAGGGCGTCGCGGCCCAGGAGCGTGAGGAACCACGGCACTCCGGCCGCCGGCACCCGCAGCTCCTCGCCGTCCGGGCCCGTCGCCGGGACCTGGAGCACCGCGAGGTCGGACAGCCCGCGCGCGCAGGCCGCGGCCAGCTCCGGCCAGCCGGTCGGGAAGGGCACGCCGTCCGCGAACTCGCCTTCCAGTGCGAGGAGTTGTTCATTCGCCGCGGAGGGGGAGGCGGGCACCTCCGGGTCCTTCAGCGCCCCGTGCGGGCGGGCCGCGACGCGCAGCGCCAGCTCCGCCGAGGCGTGCGGTTCGAGGTCCAGGGTCCATACGAGGCGACGGGCGCCGGTGCCGGTCTCCTCGACTCCGTCCGGCGGCGGCTCGGAGGTGACCGTCGTACAGGACCGCCACTCCCCGCGCTGGTAGCTGAACTCCACCCCGTCGTCGAGGACCTGACGCCCTCGTACGGCGCCGATCTTGGCGTACGTACGGTAGTCGGAACGCAGCTCGAACTGGTCGGTGAAGTCGGCGTCCACGGTGAGCGCGATGCGCACGGTCGTGGGCGAGGGGCGGTTGCTGGTGACGCGCAGCGCCTCCACGAACGCGCCGTCGGCGACGGCCTGTTCACGGAAGAGCGTGTACGCGGGCGGTTCGTTGCGCCCGCCGCGCGGGACGAGCACACAGCGCGCCGTGTCGCCGTCCGCGACCGGCGTCAGCGCCTCGGGCACCGCGCCGTCGACGGTCAGCTGCCAGCGGCTGAGGTGCCGGGCGTCCCGTACGAATAACCCGTCCGGGGAGCTGCCGCTGCGCACCCCGCTGATGTCCCCGCCGTCGCCCACGGCGGCGAACGTCCCACCGTGCACGAGCAGATGATGCCGGTCCGTCATCCCCGGTCCCCTCCCTTGGCGCCCGTCTCGAATGAACTGTGTGGCGTGTGTGGCGTGTGTGATGCGTGCGATGCGTGTGGCGGCGTGCCGTGTACGTTGTCGAACGCGCGACGCCCTGGATGGGACACGACTTGCGTCGACTGATCCGTCCGATCCGTCCGGCCCGCCTGATCCGCGCGACCCGTCAGATCCACCTGGTCGGCCCCCGCGGGCTCGTGCAGCAGGTCCAGCGTCAGCGCGGCCGTCCAGCTGAAGCCGAGCGCGCCGCAGGCCTCGCCGGTGTACGGATCCACGTACTCCGCGAACCCGGACGCGTCTGCCGTCTCCAGGAGCGCCGACCGCAACTCCTCCGCGCGCCCGTGCTCCCCGTGCAGCCGCAGCCCGCGCTCCAGCAGCCAGTTCGTGTTGAACCACGCCGGGCCGCGCCAGTAGCGGTGCGGGTCGAAGGCGTGCCCGGTCAGGTCGTAACTCGGCGCCAGCCGGGCGACCCCGCCGAGCCCGAAGTGCGGCCCGCCCGCCGTGCGGGCCAGGGTGGCGGCGATGTCGCGGGGGAGTGCGGGGAGGATGAGCGGGAGCAGCCCGGCCACGCTGCGCTCGGAGATGAGCGCACCGGTGCGGGAGCGCTGCTCCGAAGCGTGAGCACCGCTCTGGTGAGAGCGCCGCTCCGAAGAGTGAGCACTGCTCTCGGCGGAGCGCTGCTCCAGTGCGAGAGCACCGCTCCGAGAGCCTCGCTCCGACCCGTGAGCACCGCTCTCGGCAGAGCGCCGCTCCGAACCGAGAGCACCGTTCTCGCCCCCGTCACGCGCATCCCCGCCGTACACGTCCCGGCAGAAGAACATCCCCTCCGCCGGGTCCCACAGGCGCTCCACCAGCGCTGCCGTCAACCGTTCCGCGCGCGCGTGCCGCGCCGTCCCCGCCGCGCCCAGTTCCTGTGCGATCGCGGCGAGCGCGTGCTCGGAGGCGATCAGCAGCGCGTTGAACGCCGGGTCCTCGACGGCGAACTCGCCGGCGCCGTCGGCGTACCCGCCGTCCCGGTAGTCCGTCGCGAGCCGCACGTACCGCCCGTAGTCGAGGTCCGTCGGCCGGTCCTGCGCGGACCCGTGGTCGAGGTCGGCGCGCCGGAAGGAGCGCGGCGCGGCCGGGGTGACGCGGCTGAGCGGGGCGTCCCAGCACGGGCTGTTGTCCATGCCCTGCTCCCACGGGTGGACCACGGAGGCGAGCCCGCCGCCGCCCAGGTCCCGCCGGTGCAGCAGATAGCGGTGCCAGGCGGCCAGCCGGGGATACATCCGGGAGAGGAAGGAGCGCGACCGGGACAGACCCGGGTCGGCCTGGTGCACCAGCCAGGCGGCGAGCGCGTGCACCGGTGGCTGCACGATGCCCGACGTCTGTACGGTGCGCGGGGCGCCCGCAGCGCGCCCCGCGGTCGAGGAGCGCCAGAAGTCGGGGCTCGGGAAGTAGGCGTCGAGCGGAACGGAGGGGTTGAACACAATGTGCGGGATCCGGCCGTCACCCCATTGGGCGCCGAGCAGCGTCTCCAGTTCCGTCTGTGCCCTCAAGGGGGACAGGTGGCGCAGGCCGATCGCGATGAAAGCGGAGTCCCAGGACCACTGGTGCGGGTACAGGCCGTGCGAGGGAACCGTGGACGTTCCCGTCCAGTTGCCTTCGAGTACCCGGGCGGCCCTGAGGTGCAGCGACCCGGCGGGCCGGTCGGGATCGTATACATGCGCGCCGGAGTGGGTGATCTCGTGCGAACCGGGCGGAGCGGGGGAACCCGAGGTGCGCACGGGGGCGGTGATCCCCGTGCGGCGGATGGTGAGTTGGGTTGTGCGGTCCACTCAGGTCTCCCCGAAGACGTCCGGCCGATCGGTTCGGCACTAGCTACCGTAGGGTTACGTCTATTTAACACGCAAAACTCAATATGTAATGCAGAGTTGGTGAACGCAAGGGGTTGGGCATGACAGATACGGCGGGGACGGCAGGAAGGGCGGCGAATGCCATGAGGGCCGGGCATCAGGCAAGCGCCGGGGAACTGCTCGAACTGGTGCGCAGCGGGCGTGCCACGACGCGCGGCGCGCTGCAGCAGGCCACCGGTCTGTCGCGGGCCACGGTCGGCCAGCGCCTCGACCGGCTCTTCCGTGCGGGCTGGCTGCGCGAGGGCGCGGGCGGCCCGGTGGACTCCCCGCAGGGCGGCCGGCCCTCGATCACCCTGGAGTTCGACGACGAACACGCCGTCGTCCTCGCCGCCGACCTCGACACCCGGCACGGCCGGGCCGCCGTCGTCTCGCTGAGCGGCGAGATCCAGGCCGAGCACCACGGAAGCCTGCGCATCGAGGACGGCCCGGACGCCGTGCTGGGCGAACTCGGCCGCTGGTTCGCCGAGCTGCTGGAGAAGGCCGGGCAGCGCGCGGACGCGGTGTGCGGGATCGGGATCGCGGTGCCGGGCCCGGTGGACACCGACACGGGCAAGGTGGTGCAGCCGCCGATCATGCCCGGATGGGACGGTTACGACATACGCGGGCGCCTGGGACGCGCCTTCGCCGAGCACGCCGGTATCGAGAGCGAGAGTGGCGCCGGTAGCGCCACGAGGGCCGGGATCACCAGGAGCGGCGCCCGGATCCCCGTACTCGTCGACAACGACGCCAACCTCATGGCGTACGGCGAACAGCGCACCGGATATCCGGACTGTTCGGCGTTCGCCCTGGTCAAGGTCTCCACCGGTATCGGTGCGGGCATGGTCGTCGGCGGCTCCATCTACCGGGGCGTCGACGGGGGCGCAGGCGACATCGGGCACATCCGGGTGGGCGCGGACGCGCTGTGCCGGTGCGGTTCGTACGGCTGTCTGGCCGCCGTCGCGAGCGGTGGCGCGGTGGCGCGCAGACTCGCCGAGTCCGGCGTCCCGGCCACCTCCGGATCGGATGTGCGCGATCTGCTGACGGCCGGACACCCGGAGGCGATGGCGCTCGCGCGGGAGGCGGGGCGCCAGGTCGGGGACGTACTCGCGACCGTGGTGACCCTGCTGAACCCCGGCGTGCTGATGATCGCCGGGGATCTGGCCGGAATTCCGTTCCTCACGGGTGTGCGCGAGCTGCTGTATCAGCGGGCGCTGCCGCGTTCGACCGCTCATCTGGACGTGGTGACCTCGCGGCTCGGGGAGCGGGCGGGGCTGGTGGGGGCCGGGGCGCTGGTCGTGGAGTACCTGTACGCGCCGGAGCGGGTGGAGGAACGGCTGGCGGCGCTGGGTGTGTGACGCCTGTGTGACGCACATGGGTGGCGGGACGTTCGGCGGGGCGTGTGACGTCCGTGTGTCGCGTCCACGTCGCGTCCACATCGTGGTCCGCATGATGAAATTCAGGCCGTCTTTACCGCGTGATTCTCGCCACCCTTGATAGGGGTGGCGCTCAGATGAGCGGATCTTGGGCGACTGCACTTCCCTAAGGGGTGGCACTCAGTGCCACCCCTTGATCGTTCATCGATTAAACTCAGGCGTGTCAGTGTCCGCTCATCTGAGCGTATACTGCTTCCTGAGGGGGCGCATTCGTTCAAGAAGTGAAAACATCCGACCGTGACCGCTTGCCAAGGCTTGACTTTCAATCGAGTGGCGGACGGGTGGTTACAGGCGCATGACGTGCAAGTAGACGTACCCAGACGCCTTCGATCTGGGTATGTTCCTGGCCGTCAGGGCAGCCACCGCGACGTCGAGGAGTCGAGACTCGTGTCGGAAAACAAAGATCCCCACGTAGCTGAAAGCGGCGACAGCGGCGTTGAGGGGGCGAAGTTCGTTTACGACTTCACCGAAGGCAACAGGGACCTCAAGGACCTCCTCGGTGGCAAGGGTGCGAACCTCGCCGAGATGACCAACCTGGGCCTTCCCGTCCCTCCGGGCTTCACCATCACCACCGAGGCGTGCAAGACCTACCTCGACAGTGGCGAGGAGCCGGCGGCACTGCGTGACGAGGTGAGCGCGCACCTCGAGGCACTCGAAGCGACGATGGGCAAGAAGCTCGGCCAGGCCGATAACCCCCTCCTCGTATCCGTCCGTTCCGGGGCGAAGTTCTCCATGCCGGGCATGATGGACACCGTGCTGAACATCGGCCTCTCCGACAAGTCGGTCCAGGGCCTCGCCAAGCAGGCCGGCGACGACCGTTTCGCGTGGGACTCGTACCGCCGTCTCATCCAGATGTTCGGCAAGACGGTTCTCGGCGTCGACGGCGAGCTCTTCGAGGACGCGCTGGACGCGGCGAAGACGGCCAAGAAGGTCACGGTCGACACGGAGCTGGAGGCCGCGGACCTCAAGAAGCTGGTCACCAAGTTCAAGCGGATCGTCAAGGCCGAGGCCGGCCGGGACTTCCCGCAGGATCCGCGCGAGCAGATGGACCTCGCGATCCACGCGGTCTTCGACTCCTGGAACACCGACCGCGCCAAGCTCTACCGCCGCCAGGAGCGCATTCCGCACGACCTCGGCACCGCGGTCAACGTCTGTTCGATGGTCTTCGGCAACCTCGGCCCCGACTCGGGCACGGGCGTGGCGTTCACGCGCGACCCCGCATCCGGCCACCAGGGCGTGTACGGCGACTACCTCCAGAACGCCCAGGGCGAGGACGTGGTCGCGGGCATCCGCAACACGGTCCCGCTCGCCGAGCTGGAGTCGATCGACAAGAAGTCGTACGACCAGCTGATGCAGATCATGGAGACCCTGGAGAACCACTACAAGGATCTCTGCGACATCGAGTTCACCGTCGAGCGCGGCCAGCTGTGGATGCTCCAGACCCGTGTCGGCAAGCGTACGGCGGGTGCGGCCTTCCGTATCGCCACGCAGCTCGTGGACCAGGGCCTGATCGACGAGGCGGAGGCCCTCCAGCGCGTGACGGGCGCCCAGCTCGCGCAGCTGATGTTCCCGCGCTTCGACGACCAGGCGAAGGTCGACCAGATCGGCCGGGGCATCGCGGCGTCGCCGGGCGCGGCGGTCGGCAAGGCGGTCTTCGACTCGTACACCGCGATCAAGTGGTCGCGTTCGGGCGAGAAGGTCATCCTGATCCGCCGTGAGACCAACCCCGACGACCTGGACGGCATGATCGCGGCCGAGGGCATCCTGACCTCGCGTGGCGGCAAGACCTCGCACGCCGCCGTCGTGGCGCGCGGCATGGGCAAGACGTGCGTGTGCGGCGCCGAGGAGCTCGAGGTCGACACCAAGCGGCGCCGGATGACGGCCCCGGGCGGAGTGGTCATCGAGGAAGGCGACGTCGTCTCCATCGACGGCTCCACGGGCAAGGTCTACCTGGGCGAGGTCCCGGTCGTGCCCTCCCCGGTCGTCGAGTACTTCGAGGGCCGGATGCACGCGGGCGCCGACGACGCGGACGAGCTGGTCGCGGCCGTGCACCGGATCATGGCGTACGCGGACCGGGTCCGCCGCCTGCGCGTGCGCGCCAACGCGGACAACGCGGAGGACGCCCTCCGCGCCCGCCGCTTCGGCGCGCAGGGCATCGGCCTGTGCCGCACCGAGCACATGTTCCTCGGTGACCGGCGCGAACTGGTCGAGCGTCTGATCCTGGCCGACACGGAGGCGGAGCGCGAGGAATCCCTCAAGGAGCTCCTGCCCCTCCAGAAGCGGGACTTCGTCGAACTCTTCGAGGCGATGGACGGCCTCCCGGTGACGATCCGTCTCCTGGACCCGCCGCTGCACGAGTTCCTGCCGGACGTGACCGAACTGTCCGTACGGGTGGCGCTGGCCGAATCGCGCGGCGACGCCAACGAGAACGACCTGCGCCTGCTCCAGGCCGTGCACCGCCTGCACGAGCAGAACCCGATGCTGGGTCTGCGCGGCGTACGTCTCGGCCTGGTCATCCCCGGCCTGTTCACCATGCAGGTGCGGGCGATCGCGGAGGCGGCCGCCGAACGCAAGAACGCCAAGGGCGACCCGAGGGCCGAGATCATGATCCCCCTCGTCGGTACGGTCCAGGAGCTGGAGATCGTCCGCGAGGAGGCCGACCAGGTCATCGCGGAGGTGCAGGAGGCCGCCGGCACGAACCTCAGGCTCGCGATCGGCACGATGATCGAGCTCCCGCGGGCCGCGCTGACCGCCGGTCAGATCGCCGAGGCCGCCGAGTTCTTCTCCTTCGGTACGAACGACCTCACGCAGACCGTCTGGGGCTTCTCCCGGGACGACGTGGAGGCGAGCTTCTTCACCGCGTACCTGGAGAAGGGCATCTTCGGCGTCTCCCCCTTCGAGACCATCGACAGGGACGGTGTGGGTTCCCTGGTGAAGTCGGCCGTGCAGGCCGGCCGCGCCACCCGCCCCGACCTGAAGCTCGGAGTCTGCGGCGAACACGGCGGCGACCCCGAGTCCGTCCACTTCTTCCACGAGGTGGGACTGGACTACGTGTCCTGCTCCCCCTTCCGGATCCCGGTGGCACGCCTGGAGGCGGGCCGCGCGGCGTCGACGGCGAAGGGCAGCGACCACCGCTAGCGCGCTGGAACCCCGGGGCCGCCGACGGTCAACCCTGACCCTCACCGACGGCCGACGGCTCCGGCGTACGAAAGAAACGGGGCGGCACCTTGTGCGGAGGTGCCGCCCCGTCGTGCCGTACGAAGGCGTCGAGCCTTCCGTACGGTGCCGCGTGCAGCTCGGCCTCTCCGCCACCGGCGCGGCCGCGGGCCGGCCGCGGAGACCTGCGCCCTCGAGGAACCCCGCACCGCAACACTGCCCCGTCGCCCTGCCTCCCCCGCCCCCATGGAGGACTGGGCCCAGACCGGGAGCACGGTCGGCCCCGATGCCGGGCCCCACCGCCGAATGGTTCCACCTGGACACCCAGCCCTTTCCGAACGACTACGCAACGCCCTGACGCTGATCGCCGAGGTCGGCGCCCGCTCGTGCGTCTCGTGCTTCCGGATCACCTGATGGGATGGCGATTCGCAGGCCAAAGGATTCAGCGCGTTACTGATCCATTACCTTCTGTAACTCCTGGGGGCCGGTGGGGCCTTCGGGAGGTAGAGGGGTGACGGATGAAGAAGTCATGGGCCGGTGTGGTGGCGGCAGGCGTCTTTTTGACCGGGGCAGGCACCGCAGCCGCAGCAGCCTGGCATGAACTCCCTGAGATGGCGGTGCAGGGCGTGCACTTCTATGAGGGGCGCTACAAGTTCAACCCTCCGGGGCAAAATCACGGTTCTTTCGAATGGGCCGGATACCTCCACGACGCTGCGGCGCGGGATGGTCACAACGTCTACATGCAGGTCCGTGTCGAGGGGCACGGTGCGGTCAGGTACTACGGCAAGCAGGGGCGCACGGTGTCGCTGCACAAGTCCAACTGGGATGGGGCCCAGCAGTACACGGACGATGCCTACATCCGTGCCTGCGTCGACCGGGGAGCTGGTCAGTCGGACCTCTGTACCGACGAGCTGCACTACAAGAAGAACTGAGCGGTTTCACCAGTGCCCAGGGCCCGGGCGCAGGCCCGGGTCCGCTTCCCTTTGGGAGTCCAGATCAAAACGTCAGAAATCCTCTCTGGTAAGGGAATCGACCTCCGTTACGGCGCGTCACAGGCCGTCAGAGGGGCTTCCATCGCCCTCCGTCGAGGCGAGGTCACGGCGATTACGGGGCAGAGCGGTTCGGGCAAGTCGTCCCTGCTGTACTGCCTAGCCGGGGTTCTGCCCGTCGCCAACGGTGAAGTCCGTTTTGAGGGGCGTCTGTTGGGAGATCTAGACGACGAAGAACTCAGCGCCTTGAGGAGAGACCGTTTCGGTTTCGTCTTCCAATACGGCGAGCTTCTGCCCGAGCTGACCGTGGAGGAGAACACCGCTCTGCCGCTGAGGCTGGCGGGGCAGCGCAAGGCTCCCGCGCTTGCCGCTGCCGGCGAGGTATTGGGGCGTCTGGGCCTCGCGGATTTGAGGGAACGGCGCCCCTCGCAGGTGTCCGGCGGCCAGAGCCAACGCGTTGCTGTCGCCCGTGCCCTCGTGCACCGGCCCGCAGTGGTCTTCGCCGACGAGCCGACCGGCTCGCTCGACAGTGAAAACGCGGCCACCGTGCTCAAGGAGTTCCTTGAGCTGGCCCGTTCGCAGGGCACCGCTGTCCTACTCGTCACGCACGATTCGGCAGTCGCGGCTCAAGCGGACAGCCGCTACACGATGTCCGACGGCGTTCTCACCGCGCGAGAGCAGGGTGCGTCATGAGGGAACTCCTCCTGGGGCTGAGGCTGCTGTTCGGCAGCGGACGCGGTAATCGTGTGCGGTTCTTCCTTATGACACTCGGCAGCTCGCTCGGCGTTTGCTGCCTGGCCATCGTGCTGGCGATTCCCGGAATCCTGGAGGCGCAGGACGGGCGCATCGCCGACAGGCAAGCCGTTACTCCACGGGATCCTTCAGGTCTGGCCGTCTTCGACGGCTACCCCCTGACCCTCGACCGCACAGATCCCTACGGCTCAACACCCCTCACCCGCGTCTTCACGGCGCGTGGTACGAGGACTGTCGAGCCGCCCCCGGGGCTCCCCTCGTTCCCCCGGGACGGTGAAGCGTTCGTCTCGCCGCAGTTGCACGAACTGCGCCAACGCAACCCGGCGTTGGCCCAGCTGGTCCCTGGCGAGGAGGTCGGGCTGGTCGGTGCCGAGGGGCTGGCCCGCCCCGATGAACTCATCGCGTACGTAGGCATGAGTCGTGCCGAACTCTCCGGCGGCAGCCCTGTGGAGCGGTTCGGCGAGCGCTACGGGCCACTCCCTACGTTGGACCCGACGACCCTCGGCATCCTGCGGTTCGCACTGTCGGCGGTCGTGCTGCTCCCGCTCGCCGTCTTCCTCTCGGTCTGCGCACGCCTCTCCGCGGCCGACCGGGCACGCAGGCTGGCCGCGCTGCGCCTGCTGGGGTTGAGCAAGAAGGGGACTCAGCGGGTGAACGCCGCCGAGACCGTCGCCGCCGCCGGGCTGGGCGCGATCCTCGGACTCGGCGAGTACTGGGCCGTGAACCAGCTCGTTTCACGAGTCGGTCTGCCGGGGTTCACGTGGTACCCGGCTGATGGTGCGCTGACCTTCCAGACCCTCGTGGTGTGTCTCGTCGGATGCCCGGCGCTCGCCTGGTACGTGGGTCGCGCCAGTGCGGGGAAGGCGGCTGCCAATCCCCTTGCCGTCCGGCGCGGCGCGGTGGAGAAGCCGCCCTCGAAATGGGTCTTCCTGCCGCTGGTTGCAGGTCTGGGAGTCATCACGGGCTACTGCGTCGCGGGCGCGACCGGCCATGCTCCCACAAACACCACCGTGTCCTCGTTGCTCATGCCGCTGGCCATCATCCTGGCCGGTGTCGGGCTCGCGCTCTCGCTTCCGTCGCTGTCCCGATTCCTCGCGCAACGGACGGCGCGCTCCACCCGGTCGCTCTCCCTCGGGCTCGCGATGCGGCGTAACGAGGCCGAGTCGGGCGGTGCGATCCGGGTGGCATCCGGGCTCGTACTGCTGGTCTTCGCGGCTTCCCTCGCGCAGGGGGTCGTCATTGAACTGAACGGGGTCGCCAAGAGCGTCTTGGCCGTCCAGACGTACGAGATCTCGTACGGAGAGCTCAGCGGGCCCCAGCGACGTGCCGTCGAGGCGGTGCCGGGGCTCCGCGCGCATGTCGTCACCCTGAGGTCGGACTCCGCCGACACGGGGGCGGCTCCCAGCCCTGGGGCCGTGGTGGCGACGTGCGGCCAACTGCGCAAGGCGGTGCCGTGGGCCAAGGGGTGCGTGGACGGGCGGCCCATGAGGCTGTGGGATGCCACGCAATCTGAGGGCAATGCCGAGGCCGGCGGCAGCGTCGTCTTCAGGCTGAAGGTGGGACAGCACTCCCGTGACTTGAAGCTCACGGTCCCGCAGCAGACCATCCGGTATCGCGACCATGAGGACATCCACGTCCTGCCGAGCGGAGCGATCCTGATCCCTCCTGCCGCGCTGCCCGCGAACGCACGCCCGGAGAGCGCCACTCTCACACTAGTCAGTGGTCCGTCCGAGAAGACCGTCCGCACCGTCCTCGACGGCATCGGTGGCATCGCCCCCATGGCCGGTGTCACCACTCCGGGACTGATCGTCGACTCCTTCCAGCGGGTCACCATCGTCAGGACCCTCCTCGCCGTAGGCATGATCCTAGGACTGATCATCGGCGTAGCCGCATACCTCGTCGCGGCCACCGACCGGGCCGTTGAGCGGCGGCCGCAGGTTACTGCGTTGGCCTTGTTGGGGGCGCGGGCGCGGACGTTGCGGGCTGTGCAGGTGGTGCAGGTGGTGTTGCCGTTGGCTGTGGGGTTGGTGTTGGCGGTGGTGGTGGGGAAGATGGCCGAGTCGAGCTATCTGGTCACCGGGGGTGGGGCCGTCTTCTGGGACGGGGGCGGGGTTCCCCTGCTGCTCGCGTGTGCTCTCGGGGTGCTGGTCGTCGCCGCCGTGGGCGCCTTGCCGCTTGTGGGGCGGAGGATTGATCCCGAGCTGATCAGGCGAGACTGAGCGTACGGTGTGTGACGGACAGTGGTGGAGAGGGGTTTGGGCGTGGCTGGGTGGAATGTGAGTTACATCCCTGATCAGCGTGGCCGTACGGCCGTCGTCACCGGGGCCAACAGCGGGATCGGGTTCGTCACGGCGCGTGAGCTCGCGCGGCGCGGCGCGCGGGTCGTGCTCGCCTGTCGGAGCGAGGCACGGGGGAGTGAGGCGGGGGACCGGATCACCTCCGAGGTACCCGGCGCGGACGTGGGCTTCGTACGACTGGACCTCGGTGATCTCGACTCCGTGGCGGAGTTCGCGGCGACGTTCGACCTTGTGTACGGCGAGCGGCTCGACGTGCTGGTCAACAACGCCGGGGTGATGGCTCTGCCGTTCGCGCGTACGTCTGACGGGTTCGAGACTCAGTTCGGGGTCAATCATCTGGGGCACTTCGCACTCACCGGCCTGCTGCTTCCCGCGCTGCTCGCCACCCCTGGCGCCCGCGTCGTGACCGTGTCGAGCATGTTCCACGTGCTCGCCAACATCGACATCCGCGACCTCGACAGCGAGCGCGGCGGGTATCGGCGCTGGGTCGCCTACGGGCGGTCCAAGAGCGCCAATCTTCTGTTCACCCATGAGCTGGCGCGGCGGCTGGCCGGTGTCGGGTCCGATGTCGTCGCTGCCGCCGCTCATCCCGGGTACGCCTCCACCAACCTCCAGACCGCCGGGCCGAAGCTCGCGGGGCGCAAGGGCGCCGAGCGGGTCATGGAGATCGGGAACCGGCTCCTCGCGCAGAGCCCGGACGCCGGAGCGCTGCCCACGCTGTACGCCGCCACCGCTCCCGGCGTACGGCCCGACTCCTTCACCGGACCCTCGTTCGCGATGTGGCGCGGCGCGCCCGCGAACTCCTGGCGGGCCGGGTGGACGCGCAACGACGCCGTCGGCGAGCGCCTCTGGAGCGCCTCCGAGCAGCTCACCGGCGTGACCTACGACGCTCTCGCTCTGAAGTGACCTGAGCCCCGCCCGCGCCCCGCCCGCGCCCCGCCCGCGCCCGGCCCGCGTCAGAGGGCACTTCCGCTGTCCACCACCAGGTCCGTGCCCACGATCGACGCCGCGTCGTCCGACGCCAGGTAGAGGACGGCCGCCGCCACCTCCTCGGTCTTCGAGACGCGGCCCAGCGGCAGTTCGTGACGCACCCGCTCCACCCGCTCGGCCTCCGACTCGCCCGGCCGCAGTGACATCGTGGTGGCGGAGGCGCCGGGGCTGACGACGTTGATCCTGACCCCGTCGGCGATGTGGTCGAGGGCCGCGGCGCGGGACAGCGCGGTGACGGCGGCCTTGGCGGCGGCGTAGGCGGCGACGCCCGGGCGGCGGGTGTGCAGGCCGATGGTGGAGGCGAGGTTGACGATCGCGCCGCCGGACGGCTGCTTGCGCATCTGCCGGATCTCCGCCTGAAGGGCGAGGAACACGCCGGTGACGTTGATGTCCAGTTCGGCGTGCCAGTCGGCTTCCGGGAGGTCGGCCAGCGGCGTTCCGCCGTGGAAGACGGCCGCGTTGTTCACCGCCACGTCCAGGGAGCCGAAACGGTCGACGGCCGCCTCGACGAGGGCGCGCACCTCGTCCGAGCGTGACACGTCCGCGGTCACCGCCAGCGCCTTTTTGCCCTGGGCCTCGATCAGCGCGACGGTCTCGTCGAGCGATGCGGCGGTGCGGCCGGCGACGACCACCTGCGCGCCCTCCGCGGCGAACGCCAGGGCGGTGGTCCTGCCTATGCCGGAACCGGCGCCCGTGACGAGGACGGTCTTTTCCGAGAAGCGTGTGGCCATTCAGGATCCCCTTATTTGACCGATCGGTTCAGTATGAAGGTGTGCGCGGGCCCTGGGGTGCGGTCTTCAGTCGAGCAGCGTCAGCGCCTGTTCCGCCGCGTCCTGGACCCGGGCCGGGTCCGCGGACGCCTTGCCCACCACTCGTAGGCCCTGCATCAGGACCAGCAGCATGCGGGCGAGGGTGAGCGGGTTCCGGTCGGCGGGCAGTTCGCCCTGGGCCTGCGCGCGGACCAGGGCCGAGTGCAGCAGGGTCTCGATGTGGTCCCAGTTGTGCTCGACGCGGCGGGCCGCGGCCGTGTCGTGGGGTGCCAGTTCGGCGGCCGTGTTGGTGACGAAGCAGCCGCTCAGGCGCCTTCCTTCGGTCGTTGCCTCGGTCGCGAAGCGACGTACCACCGCTCGTACGGCGGGCAGTGCGGGACCCGGCTGGGAGAGTTCCCGCAGGAGCTGCGGATTGCGCGCCTGCTGATAGCGGTCCAGTGCCTTCAGGTACAGCTCGTGCTTGTTGCCGAAGGTCGCGTAGATGCTGGCGCGGCCGACGCCGAGGTGCTCGACGAGGTCCGTCATCGATGTCGCCTCGTAGCCGCGTCGCCAGAACAGTTCCAGGGCCGACTGCAGTGCGGCGTCCGGGTCGAATTCCTTGGTTCTGGCCATGCGAAGGACCGTAAGGCAATCGAGAATGATCGGTCAAGTAAGACCGGGGTGACGGCGGGCGCGAGGAGGTCCCGGTCACCCCGGCCGTCAGGAAATGGCGGTCAGGAAACAGGCGTCAAGAAGTGGCGGTCAGGAAACAGGCGTCAAGAAGTGGCGGTCAGGAAACGGCCGTCAGGAAATCCGGACCTCGTACGTCGTCACCCGTACCGTCTCGTCGTCCAGGCACCGGCCCGACTCCAGGTCGAAGCGCTGCTTCAGCAGGGGCGAGGCCACGAACGGGCGGCCCTGGTGGGAGCCGATCAGGCCGCGGGAGAGGACCGCCGCGCCGCTGAACGGATCGCGGTTGTCGATGGCGTACATCCGGCCCGCGCGGTCGAGGAAGACGGCCGCCTGGCCGCCGTCCGGGAGCAGGGCGGCGACTCCGCGGCCCGGCGTCAGCGCGGACAGGTCGCAGAGGGCCAACCAGGAGTCCGTCAGGCGTAGTTGGACCGTGAGGGTGGTCGTTTCGGGTGCCAGGGTCATCGCTGGGCGCTTCCTTCCAGGGCTTCCGAGGGGCGGCGGCCGATGCTCAGCAGCGGCAGGTCCGGCTTGATCTGGTCGCGCTCGGGGACGAAACCGACGACCGGGTCGGGGGTGTCCGGGGCGTTCACGAAGGACACGAACCGGGCCAGTTTCTCGGGGTCGTTGATGGTCTCGGCCCACTCGTCGCGGTAGGCGGCGACATGCGCGGACATCAGCGACTCCAGTTCCTCGCAGATGCCGAGTGAGTCCTCCACGACCACCTCGCGTACGTGGTCCAGGCCGCCCGGAATCCGCTCCAGCCAGGTCGACGTGCGCTCCAGGCGGTCCGCGGTGCGGATGTAGAACATCAGGAACCGGTCGATCAGGCGGACGAGTTCGGCGTCCGAGAGGTCCTGCGCGAGCAGGTCCGCGTGGCGCGGGGTGGCGCCGCCGTTGCCGCCGACGTACAGGTTCCAGCCGGCGGCTGTGGCGATGATGCCGAAGTCCTTGGACTGGGCCTCGGCGCACTCGCGGGCGCATCCGGAGACCGCCGACTTGAGCTTGTGCGGGGAGCGCAGCCCCCGGTAGCGCAGCTCCAGGTCGATGGCCATGCGGACGGAGTCCTGGACGCCGTAGCGGCACCAGGTCTGGCCGACGCAGGATTTGACCGTGCGCAGGGACTTTCCGTAGGCGTGGCCCGACTCGAAGCCCGCGTCCACCAGCCTTGCCCAGATGAGGGGGAGTTGCTCGACCCGCGCGCCGAACAGGTCGATGCGCTGGCCGCCCGTGATCTTCGTGTAGAGACCGAAGTCCCGGGCCACCTCGCCGATCACGATCAGCTTCTCCGGGGTGATCTCGCCGCCGGGGATGCGCGGCACGATCGAATACGAGCCGTTCTTCTGGAGGTTGGCGAGGAAATGGTCGTTGGTGTCCTGGAGGGCCGCCTGCTCGCCGTCCAGGACATAGCCGCTGGCGCCGATGGTCGGGGCGAGGGAGGCGATGATCGAGGCGACGGCCGGCTTGCAGACCTCGCAGCCCTCGCCGCCCCGGGCGCCCTCACGGCCGTAGCGGTCCAGCAGGACCTGGAAGGAGGGGATGCGCAGCGCGAGGGCGATCTCGTACAGCTCCTCGCGGGTCTGGGAGAAGCAGCCGCACAGTCCGTGGTCGACCTCGACGCCGCTCGCCTCCAGCTCCTCGTTGACGAGCTGGCCGAGGACCTTGACGCAACTCCCGCAGCCCGTACCAGCCTTGGTGCACTTCTTGACCTCGGGCACGGTGGTGCAGGAGTGCTCGGTGACCGCGCCGCGGACCGTGCCCTTGGTGACGTTGTGGCAGGAGCAGATGACCGCGGAGTCGGGGAGCGCGGAGGGGCCGAGCGCGACCGGGGCGCCCGCGCCCGCCGGGAGCACCAGTTGCTCGGGGGCGATCGGCGGCACGGAGCCGGTGAAGGCCCGCAGGGTGCCGTACGCCTCCGCGTCGCCGACGAGGATGCCGCCGAGCAGTTCGCCGTCACGGCCGATGACCAGCTTCTTGTACGTGCCCGAGCGCGAGTCGGAGTAGACGACGTCGAGGCAGTCGGAGGTGGCGCCGTGCGCGTCGCCGAAGGACGCGACGTCGACGCCGAGCAGCTTCAGCTTCGTGGAGAGGTCGGCGCCCGTGAAGCTGGCCTCGTCCGCGGCGATCGTCGCGGCGGCCGTCTCGGCCATCTCGTAGCCGGGCGCGACCAGGCCGTACACCCGGCCGTCCGAGGCGAGGGCGCACTCGCCGATCGCGAACACGTGCGGGTCCGAGGTGCGGCACTGGTCGTCGACCGTGATGCCGCCACGCTCGCCGACCGTGAGCCCGGTGTCGCGGGCGAGCTGGTCGCGCGGGCGGACGCCGGCCGAGAACACCACGAGATCCGTGGGGAGTTCGGAGCCGTCGGAGAGCTTCATCCCGGTCACGGCGCCGTCGTCGCCGGTGACGATCTCCTGGGTGCCCGTGCCCGTGTGCACGGTCAGGCCCATGTCCTGGATGGTGCGCAGGAGCGCCGCGCCGCCGCCCTCGTCGACCTGCACGGGCATCAGACGCGGCGCGAACTCCACGATGTGCGTGGTCAGTCCGAGCCCCTTCAGCGCGCCCGCGGCTTCGAGTCCGAGCAGGCCGCCGCCGACCACCGCACCGGTCGTCGCCCTCGCCTTCGCGTACTCCTCGATGGCGAGCAGGTCCTCGATGGTGCGGTACACGAAGCAGCCCCCGGCGTCCTTGCCGGGCACCGGCGGGACGAAGGGGTACGAGCCGGTGGCGAGGACCAGGGTGTCGTACGTGATGACCAGACCCGAGCGCGCCGTGACCTGCCTGGCCTCCCGGTCGATCGTCTCCGCCGGGTCGCCGAGGTGCAGTTCGATGCCGTGCGCGGTGATGAACTCGGCGTCGGTGAGGGAGAGTTCCTCCGGAGTGCGGCCCGAGAAGTACGAGGTGAGCCGGACGCGGTCGTACGCCGGGCGCGGCTCCTCGCACAGCACGACCACACGGTGCGTGGCGGTCAGGCCGCGTTCGGCGAGCGCTTCGAGGAAGCGCTGGCCGACCATGCCATGGCCGACGAGCACGATGGTGTGCGCGCTGCCGTCGGTGGCGTTCGCCGCCGTCGTCATCGTCGTGTCCGTGGACATTCAGGAGCCTCCGTCGTTGGTGAGCAGGTGGAGCAGCGGGGCGCTGTCCGCGGGGGAGCGGTGCGGTTCCCTCCCGGGCCGAGGGCGAGGGCCGGCCGGGTCAGGGAGCGGGCGCATTCGAGGTCATGCACCGCAGCCTGCGACGCCGGTGTTACCCGGTCGCATCACGGCTGTTTCCCGGGAGGAACGCTGCCCTCAGCGGGAGCGGCACCCGGTTGTGAGGGTTTGGTGGGGTCAACCGAACCCCCGGTCCTCGTGCGGGCACGATCGATCGCGGCGCCCCGGCACGGAAGCCTTGAGGCATCGGGATCCACCCGCTGACGAACAGCGGGCTCCACGGGCTCACGAACAGGGGGACAGAAACATGGCCATCTCCGAGAAGCCCCGGCAGAAGCCGCAGCAGAAGCCCCGGCAGAAGCCGCAGCAGAAGCCCCGGCAGACGCCGCAGCAGAAGTCCCGGCAGACGCCGCAGAAGAAGCAGAAGTCGCAGCCTCCGCCGCCCCGTGACGACTCCGCCGTACGGGCCTGGCTGCTCGTCCGCGAAGCGTTCACCGCGGGCACCTGGCGCCGCGTCGCGTACGCGCTGCTGGCGTTCCCCGTGGGAGTGCTCTGCGTCCCGCTGGCGCTGCTGGGCGCTCCGACGGGGCGGTGGCAGCGGGGGCTCGTCCGCCGTTTCCTGGGCCGGGAGCTGTCCGGGTCCGCGCGGGGACTGGCTCACGCCACGGCCGCCGTACCCCTCAATCTCCTGGTGCTGGCCGTCACCGTCTACGGCTGGTCCCTGGTGCCGATGAACCTGGGCTGGCCGTTGCGCGCCGCAGGTTCCGACTACTCCGACGCGTGGGGAGGGCCGACCTTCGCGGGAGCCTGGACGTTCCACGCGATCGTCGGGGGGTTCGGCTTCCTGCTGCTCATGCCATGGCTCGGCCGGGCCCTGGCTGCCGTCCAGCTCCGCCTCGCCGCGGCGCTCCTCTCCTAGGTTGACGCCATGCACCGCCTCCGCAACGGCCTTCGCAACCGCCTCCGCGCACTCGCGGCCTTCCCCTTCGGGCGGAAGGCCCTCGCGACGTTCCTCTACGGGCTGATCGCCTTCCCCCTCGCCCTGGTCGGGTTCGTCCTCACCTTCGTGGGGCTGTTGGTCGGTGGCGTGCTGTCCGTGACCACGCTGGGACTGTGGCTGATCGCCGTCACCGTACGCGGCGCGCTGGCGCTCGGCAGGCTCCAACGCGCCCTCGCCCGGGGCCTGTTGGGGATGGAGATCGAGGAGCCGGAGCGCCGCGAGGGTGCCGGGATCCTGGGCTGGCGGCGGGCGCTGCTCGGTGACCGGAACGGGTGGCGCGCCGTCGCCTGCGCGCTGACCACCCCGTTCACCGCCGTCTTCGGGTACGCCGCCGTCGTCATCGGCTACGTCTACGGCGTCCTGCTCACCCTCCACCCCCTCCTCAAGCGGTGGAACTACGACACCCGGCGGGCGAGCGACGGCACGACGCACCGGGTGTCGCTGGAGTTCTTCGGATTCCAGGTCGACTCCTGGCCGCGTTGGCTGATCCCGCTGGCCCTCGGGCTGCTGCTCCTCACCACCGCGTCCTGGCTGCTGCGCCAGGCCCTCGCCCCGCACCGGGCGCTGCTCACCGCGCTGCTCGGCCCCGACCCCGCCGACCGCCGCATCCGCACCCTGGAGGAGACCCGCGCCCAGGCCGTGGACGACGCCGCGGCGACCCTGCGCCGGATCGAACGCGACCTGCACGACGGGACGCAGGCCCGGCTCGTCGGCCTCGCGATGCACCTCACGATGATCAGGGAGCTGATCGGCGCGGGGGCCTCCCCGGAGCGGCTCCTCGCCGTCGTCGACACCGCACGGGGCAACGCGACCCAGGCCATCGCCGACCTGCGCCATCTGGTGAAGGGCATCCACCCTCCCGTACTGGACCAGGGCCTGGACACCGCCCTGGCCACCCTCGCCGCCGACAGCGCACTGCCCGTCGAGGTCGCTGCCGACATCACGGACCGCCCGAGCCCGGCCGTCGAGTCGATCGCGTACTTCTGCGCTGCCGAACTCCTCGCCAACGCCACCAAACACAGCGGGGCGAGCGGCGCCGCGGTGACCGTGAGCGCCCGGGGCGGACTGCTGCGGCTGAGCGTGCGCGACGACGGACGCGGGGGAGCGGTGATCGGCGCGGGCTCGGGCCTGACCGGGCTGCTGGCCCGCGCCCGGACCGTCGACGGCACACTCACCTGCGACAGCCCGCCGGGAGGCCCTACGGTGGTCACGGTCGAACTTCCCTGCTGACCGAGCTTTCCGCCTGGCCGAACTTCCCGGCCGGCCGAGCCTTCCTCTTGACCGAACTTCCCTACTGACGATCACGGGGATCACATGCGCGTCGTCATCGCCGAGGACTCCGCCCTCCTGCGTGACGGGCTGGTCCAACTGCTGCGGCTGCGGGACGTGGAGGTCGCGGCGGCCGTCGGGGACGCCGAGACGCTGCTCGCCGCCGTGGCCGAGCACCGTCCGGACGTCGCCGTCGTCGACATCAGGCTGCCGCCCACGCAGACCGACGAGGGCGTACGGGCGGCCGTACGGCTGCGCAAGGAACACCCAGGCACCGGGGTGCTGATCCTCTCGCAGTACGTGGAGACGACGTACGCCCGGCAACTGCTCGCCGACCCGGCCGGGATCGGCTATCTGTTGAAGGAACGGGTCGTCGACATCGGCGAGTTCGTGGACGCCATGGAACGGGTCGCCGGGGGCGGCACCGCCCTCGACCCCGAGGTCGTCGCGCAGCTCTTCGGCGCGAGCCGGCGCGCCACCGCCCTCGACAGGCTCACACCGCGCGAGCGCGAGGTGCTCGCCCTGATGGCCGAGGGCCGGACCAACCAGTCGATCGCCGGCGCCTTCACCGTCTCGGAACGCGCGGTGGAGAAGCACATCGCCAACATCTTCACGAAGCTCGACCTGCCGCCGTCGGGCACCGGGCACCGAAGGGTGCTGGCGGTCCTGCGCTACCTGGACTCGGTGACCGTCACATAGGGTCGCGATCATGCCCGACATATCGCTGACCGTCGTCGTTGTGCTCTGCCTCGCCTCCCTCGCGGCGGGCTGGATCGACGCCGTGGTGGGCGGTGGCGGGCTGCTTCTGCTCCCCGCGATGCTGCTCGGACTGCCGGCCGGCACACCGGCGGCGTACGCGCTCGGGACGAACAAGGCGGTCGCGATCGTCGGGACGACCGGCGCGGCGGTGACGTACGCGCGCAAGGCGCCGGTGGATGTGCGGCTGGCCGTGCGGATCGGGCTCGCGGCGCTGGCCGGCTCCACGGCCGGTGCCTTCGTGGCCGCCGGGATGAGTACGGACGTGCTGAAGCCGGTGGTCATGGTGGTGCTGCTCGGCGTCGGGACCTTCGTGATGCTGCGGCCCGCCTTCGGTACGGCGCCCTCGACCGAGCCCGTCTCCGCGCGGCGCGTGCTGGCCGCGATCGGGCTCGCGGGCCTCGGGATCGGCTTCTACGACGGGCTCATCGGCCCCGGCACGGGTACGTTCCTCGTCCTGGCGCTGACCGCGCTGCTCCACTTCGACCTGGTGACCGCCTCCGCCACCGCGAAGATCGTCAACTGCTGCACCAACGCGGGCGCCCTCGCGACCTTCGCCTGGAAGGGCACCGTGTACTGGCAACTGGCCGCGCTGATGGCCGTGTTCAACCTGGTGGGCGGCACGGTGGGGGCGCACACCGCGCTCAAGAGGGGCAGCGGGTTCGTCCGGGTGGTGCTGCTGACGGTGGTGTTCGCGCTGGTGGCGAATCTGGCGTACCAGCAGTGGATCGCGTAGGCGCCGCGGATGCCGGTCAGCGGCTGCCGGTGAGGTGGGCGAAGACGACCACGTTCCCCTGGTACCCGGTGGCCTTCGAGTAGTCGCCGCCGCAGGTGATGACACGCAGTTCGGGGCGGGACGCGGCGCCGTACACCTTCTCGTCCGGGAAGTCGCGGGCGGCGTACACCTCGACGGCGTCGACGGCGAAGAGCGCGGTGCCGCCGTCGCGGCGTGCCACCTCGATGGCGCTGCCCTTCTTGAGGGCGCCGAGGTTGTAGAAGACGGCGGGGCCGTTGGCGTTGTCGACGTGGCCCGCGACGATGGCGGTGCCCCGCTCGCCGGGGGTGGTGCCGGCCTGGTACCAGCCCGCGAGGTTCTTCTGCCCGGCGGGCGGGACGTCCAGGCTGCCCTGCGGGGTGAGGCCGAGGCCCATCAGCGGGGCGTTCACGCCGATGGAGGGGATGCGGATGCGCTCGGGCGGGGAGTGGCGGAGCGCGGGGGCACCCTGCGGGAGGGCGTCGCCGGTGCCGGCCTGGGCGGCGGAGGGCTGGGGCGGTGGGTGGACCTGCGTGCCGTTGTACAGCAGCCAGGTCCCTGAGCAGAGGGCGACCACGGTGACGGAAGCTATGACGGTGTTGCTGACCCGGCGCATGTGAGCCTCCTCTCGGGGTCAGGGGTTGTGCGGTTGTGGCCGTGACGGTGGTTGTGGTCGTGGTCGGGGTGGGTCCCCTTCCCCCTCCGGGCCGCGAGGGGCGTCGGGCCACGGAGGGGGAGGGGACGGCGGTACCGGCGGACGGACAGCGGAGGGTGTCCGTCAGATCCCGTCGCCTCTCGCCCGGCGATGCAGGAGCCAGGTACCGCCCGCGGCGGCGACGGCCAGGGCCGCCACTCCCGCCGCGGTCTGCACGGGGTCGGTGCCGAGTGCGCCGCCGACCCCCGTGTTCACATGCCCACGCGGCAGATGGATCTGTTCGCGTGTGGCGGTCAGGTTCACGATCAGGTCGCCGGTGACCTGTCGGCCGTGGGAGCACTTCGCGACGATCTCGTACGTCCCCGGCTGGGCGCTCGGCGGCACCTTGAACTGGCCGATCGCGTCCTGTTCGTGGGCGCTGGGGGCGAGCATGAAGATGCCCGCGCCGACCGCGCTGGCGTCACCCGTTGCGGTGCCGTCCGCGCCGCACGCCGCCGTGTTGACGGTGACGTCGGTACCCGGGATGACGGTGGAGGGAAACACCTCCAGGCTCTCCGTGGACCCGCCGTACGCGGGCGCGGTGGCGAGGCCCACCGCGGCGACGGCGAGCGCGGTACCGGTCAGCAGACGGGCTGTGCGTCGCATGGCTGTGCTCCTCCGAGGGGGCGCGGCCGGCGGCACCCCCAAGTGCCGCTGTGTCGGTCGTGCCCCTGCCCTTCCGAGGTAAGTGGCAGTCGGCTCGGTCCGCTTCCTGACGGAGCATCACAAATACCGGAAAAGGGCGCGGGGCGGGAGTGTCCGAGGGTCCGGATCGATGGCGTTCCCGCAGGTCACCGGCGTACGACTGGTGTGTCGCGGCAAAGAACCCGAAGAGCGCAGGGCGGGGGTGCGAACGGGTGACGGGGGGCGGGTGGGAGATACCTTGACCTCAAGGATGGTTGAGCCTGTCCCCGACCGCTCCCGCTGCCCCGGCGCGAGCGTGTGCCGCACGCGCCGGGGCTGCCGGTCGAGGCCCTTCCGGGCGCCCGACGTTCAGCTCACGGACACCGCGGACCAGGCCGCCGCCACCGCGTTGTACTCCGTGCTCCCGGCCCCGTACAGGTCCTTCGCAGCGCTCAGCGTCGCCGTCCGCGCGCCCGCGTAGTTCGTCGAGGACGTCATGTAGACCGTCAGCGCGCGGTACCAGATCGCACCGAGCTTGTCCCGGCCGATGCCGGTGACCGTCGAGTTGTTGCAGGTGGGGGAGTTGTAGCTGACCCCGTTGATGGTCTTCGCGCCACTGCCCTCGGCGAGCAGGTACGCGAAGTGGTTCGCGACACCGGACGAGTAGTGGACGTCGAGATTGCCGACCGAGGAGCTCCAGCAGTCCGCCGAGTTGCCGTCCTTGGAGGGCCGGTCCATGAACCGCAGGGCCGCCTTGCCGAAGCCGGAGCGGACGATCTTCTCGCCGATCAGATAGTCCCCGGGGTCGGTGGAGTTGTGCGCGTAGAACTCCACCAGCGTGCCGAAGATGTCGGAGGTCGCCTCGTTCAGACCGCCGGACTCTCCCGAGTACGTCAGCGCCGCCGTCTTCGACGTGACACCGTGGGACATCTCGTGACCGGCCACGTCGAGCGCGACCAGCGGCCCGAGCGTGGTCCCGTCACCGTCCCCGTACGTCATGCAGAAGCAACTGTCGTCCCAGAACGCGTTGTTGTAGTTGCTGCCGTAGTGGACGCGGTTGAACGAGCCCTTGCCGTCGCCCGCGATGCCGGTACGGCCGTGGACGTTCTTGTAGTAGTCCCAGGTCTCGTTCGTGCCGTACTGGGCGTCGACCGCGGCCGAGGAACGGTCCGAAGCCGCCCCGGTTCCCCAGTGGTTGTCGGCGTCCGTGAAGAGGGTCGCCGGGGCGCGGCTGACGCAGACCCCGAAGATGCACAGGTCCGTCTTGTTCGCCGCGTCGCCCGTGTACGTGTTTCCGCGCGTCGGGTCCTTGAGCTGGTACGTCGATCCGGACAGGGTCGTCTCGAGCGCGACCGTGCCGCTGTAGAGGGACTGGCCGTCACCCGTCGCCGTCTCGATGCTGTCCCACGCGTCGATCTGCCGCCCGGTGCGGGCGTCGGTCAGCACCGTGCGGGCGACCGGGTTGCCCAGCGAGTCCTGGCCCACCACGTTGGTGCGCCAGGCCAGCCGGGGCGCGCCGTGCAGGGCGTCCACGACGAGCTGGGGCTTGGCCGTCACCTTCTTCAGCGTCTCGCCGAGGTGCGCGGCGCGCAGCGCGGCGGTGGCCAGGTCGGCGGCCTCGGGGGCGGCGAGCGCGGGCCTGGTGGTGGGCACGGAGAGGTCGCGGGAGGTGGCCCGGTTCGCTCCGCGGTAGGAGCCGTCGGGGTCGAGGTGCACCACGAAGTCGCCGCCCAGGACCGGCAGTTCCCGGTACGTACGGTCGTAGCGCACATGCTGGTCGCCGTTCGCGTCGACAACCACGTCACGGACGCTGGTGCCCTCGGCGGAGGTCAGGCCCAGCCGGGCGGCCTCCTTCACCAGGGCCGCGGCGGCGTTGTCGATCGCGGTGGCGCGGCTGGGCCGGCCGGCGGCGCCCGCGGTGGGGGTAAGTGCGGCCGCCAGCAGGGCGGTGGCGGCCGCGGCCACACCGGCCGCGGCCAGGCGGGAGCCTCGGGTGTGAGGTCGGGTACCTCGGGTCTGCCGTATCCGGATCCGACTCATCGGTCTCCTCGGGGAGGGGCGCTCAGACGCGTGGGGGCGCTGATGTCGAATCAGAGTTAAAGGTCCATGACATGTCATGTCCATAGCGCGTGCGTGATGTGCGCGAGGTGCGGCGAGAATCGTTTCTGCACCCTCACGAAAGGAGACGATCATGGAGATGGCCGCCGGGGCGGGCACCGGAACGGCCGCTGGGACGGCTGCCTGGCTGACCGTGCTGACCACGACCGACGCCCCCGAGAAGGCGGAGGCGCTCGCACGCGGTGCGGTCGAGGCGCGGGCCGCGGCATGCGCGCAGATCACCGGGCCGGTGACGTCCGTCTACCGGTGGAAGGGGGCGGTGGAGACGGCGAGCGAGTGGCAGGTGCTGTTCAAGACGACGGGTGCGCGGTACGACGCGCTGGAGGCGTATCTCCTCGCGGCGCACGACTACGACACCCCCGAGATCATCGCGACGCCCGTCGTCCGGGGGAGCGCGGACTATCTGCGGTGGGTCGAGGAGGAGACCGTGGCGGAGGAGAGCATGGAGGCGGAGAGCGTGACGGAGGAGACCGTGGCGGAGGAGACCGCCGAGTGATCGTCCCCTTCTTCGTCTACGGCACCCTGCGCCCCGGTGGGCACAACCACGACCTGTTCCTCCGCGGACGTACGGAGTCGGAGGAGCCCGGACGGATGCGGGGAGCCGTGCTGTACGAAGGGCCCGGATATCCCTACGCCGTCGAGGAGCCCGGAGGTGTCGTGCGCGGGGAGTTGGTCACCGCGCTCCCGGAGGCGTACGGGCAGTTGCTCGGCGCGCTCGACCGGCTGGAGGAGTACGTGCCGGGCGACCCCCGCAACCTGTACGAGCGGGTGGCGCGGGAGGTGACCCGCGCGGACGGCACGGCCGTACGGGCCTGGGTGTACGTGGCCGCCCCCGCCGTCGCCGCGCGGCTGCGGGCCGGCGGCACGCTCATCGAGGGCGGGGACTGGCACATCCGTCCTTGAGGGCACGGGCGCACCTGTCCTTGAGGAGCCCACTCGTGCGGGTGGCGAGTCCGCGTGACTCCGCGCGCCCCCACGGTCGCGCCCCGGGCCGCCCTAGGGTCCCGCCATGACCGACAGCGACATCACCCGGCGCCGTCTCCTCGCGCTGGGCGGCGCGGGTGCGGGGGCCGCTCCGGGGCTCGGGATCAACTCGTGCTCGTCGAGTCCCTCGGACCCCCCCCGTCCCCGACGAACTCCCTGTCCCCGACGAACCCCTCGTCCCCGGCCGACACCGACTCCTCGCCCCGGACGAACGCCTCGGTCCCGCCGCACGCGTCCCCGGAGACAGGAGGAGCGCGCTCGCCCAGGTGACCGCTACACGGTGAGCCGCGTCAGAAGCACCGCCGGAGCCTGCGGCAACGTCACCCGCAGTGCCGACCCGTCCCACACCACCGGCCCCGCCGACCCGTGCAGTACGTCGGCCCGCACCTCCCGGCCCGCCAAGTGCGCCACGGGCAGGGCTGCTTCGAGGCCGTCGCCCGCCCTGCGCCACACCAGCACATATGTGGTGTCGAGGAACGGCACCCGCATACCCAGCGCCACCCACGCGTCCCGCCACCCCGGCAGCCCCAGCGGCCAGAACGGCACCGACTGGCACAGATCGCTCCGGACGGCCTTGTACGTCACCAACGCCTCCTGCACGAGGCCCAGTTGGTGTGGTGTCATGCGGTCCAGACGCCCGGAGAGGTGAACCCGCCCCAACAGCGCCGAGCCGAGGGTGAAGGCGATCTCCTCGTCCGTGAACTCCGGCTGCGGGTACGCCCACACGGCCCCCTGCTCGGGCGGCACCGCGGTCGGCGCGGCGGCCGCGATGGGCGGGTAGCGCAGCGGGTCCTGCTGGTCGGAGGTGGACTGGAGCTGGGCCACGGCCAGTGACGCGCCGTCCATGCGCAGCCCGCCCGAACCGCAGTTCTCGACGACCAGAGCCGGGTGGCGGTCCAGGACGGCCGACAGCCAGGACAGCCAGGCGCGCGTGTGGTCGAGGAGCCCGGGCGCGGAGGTGGTGATGTCGTAGTCGAGCTTGAGATAGCCCACGCCCCATTCGCCGACGAGCCGGTCGACCGTCCGGTCGAGGTGCGCGCGGGCGGCCGGATGCGTCAGGTCCAGCTGGTGGCGGCCCTGTTCGGTGACGCGCACACCGCCTTCGTGGCGCAGGAAGGCCTCGCCCGGCAGCTCGGTGGCGAGCGGACTGCGGACGCCGATCACCTCCGGTTCCAGCCACAGCCCCGGCACCATCCCGCGCTCCCGGATCCGGTCGAGCACGGCGTGGAGGCCGCCGGGGCCGGGGAAGCGCCGCTCCGACGGCAGCCAGGCGCCGACACTGTCCCACCAGTCCCCGCCGCCGTCCCCGCCCGTGTCCCCATCCCCGTCCCCGTCCCCGCCCTCGTCGTCGTACCACCCGGCGTCGACGCAGAAGTACTCCGCGCCCGCCTCGGCCGCCGCGTCGATCAGCGGCGGCAGCCTCTCGGTGGTCGGGTCGCCCATGAGGGTGTTCATGCAGTCGTTGAAGACGATGGGGAGCCGGTCGTGGTCGGGGTGCGGGCGACGGATTCGGCGGCGGTAGTCGGTCAGCGCGGTGAGCGCTCCCTCGAAGCCGTCGCCGAGCGCGAGGGCCGCGTACTCGGAGACGAACTCCGCGCCGGGGGACAGGACGTGACGCCACTGGTGGTCGTCCGCGGTCGGACCGCTCAGGGAGAGGTACGTGTGGTGGTCCGCCTCGCCCGCCTCCCACAGCCAGCTCGCGGCGGACTCGATCTGCCAGAGCCAGCAGCGCCCGTCGGTGCGGTCGGTGAGCGCGCCCATCGCCAGATGCCCGTCGGTGGGCCGGCTCCCGCGCCCGGCGAGCCGCAACCCGGCCCGCCCGTCGTGCCCGTGGAACGCCCGGCCGACGTCGGGCACGGACTCCCGCAACTCCTCGGCGTACCAACGGCATTCGGCGAGCCAGTCGTTGCGCGCCCGGTGCACGTCGAGTACGTCGGGTGAAGGCAGCGCGCCCAGCAGCAGACTGCTCACGGAGCGCACGGTGACGGGCGTGTCGCCGTCGTTGCGGAGTCGGACGCGGGCACGCAGCACGGGCACCGCGTCCGGTGAGGAGTACTCGACGAAGACGGTCAGACCACCCCGCCTGTCCTGGAGTTGGACGGTGAGGTGGTGCCAGCCGTCGCCGTACGCCGCATGGTGGGCGCGGTGGGTCAGGCGCTGCCCGAGCGCCGTTCCGGTGAAGTGCGGTCCGGACCAGCCGGTGCCCTGTCCGAGGAGGGTCACGTCGACGAGCGGCAGCGCGGCCCCGGCGGCCTCGGCGGCGTTCTTGGGCTCCGGTTCACCGGGCACGGTCAGCCGGACCAGGCGGGGTGTGCGGCCGTCCAGATCGAAATCGGCGGTGAGTGCGGAATGGCCCCAGCGGTAGCTGAACTCCTGCGTCACGCGATCCCCCGGCCGCCGAGTCGTTCCCGCACCGGCCCAAAGCCACGGCACGGTGGTTGGCAGGGGTTCATGCTAGTGCCAGGGGCACCTGCCAACGGGCTTGTTCCCAGGAGTCGTTCACCGTACGGAGGCCGGGCCGGAGGCTACTGGCGGTTCAGGGAGCGGGTGACGCCCGCCGCGATCGTCGTGGCCAGGATCCAGCCGACGGCGATCAGCAGATACGAGAGCCACTGGTACCAGCCGCGCGGCGCGAAGGCCGTCTCCTGACCGAAGTCGACGAGGGGCAGCAGAAGGTCGAGGGTGTAGAAGACCGGGTTGAAGCCGGGCGCCTCGGCGGGCTTCAGGGCGGGCGGATGGTGCAGCGTGAAGGCGACGGCACCGGTGCACAGCAGCAACAGCAGCCAGCCCGCCGCGCGCATCGGCCGGTAACCGTAGCCGACGGCCACGTCCTGCAGCCGGCCCCAGAACCTGGCGTAGCGGGGGAGGGTGCGGCGGTGCCGGCGGAGTTTGGCCAGCTGGACCGTGCGCACGGCGGCGTCGTCGCCCGCCGTGCGGTACGCGGCGGCCAACTGCTCGTAGGCGTAGGGAAGATAGCCGCCCTCCTCGCGTTCCAGCAGTGGCAGCCGCTGCTCGGCGGGCAGATGCGGGGCGAGGGTGCGGTAGCCCAGGCCGTCGATCCGGACACGGTCGGGCCACACCCCCGGAGGCACGTGCAGAAGGTCCAGCTGGGAGCGGCGCAGGTTCACGGTGCCCACGATCGGCGCGGCCTCGCGCAGCCACAGCTCGCCGATGACACAGCTGCTGGCGCGCAGGGCCGGACCCCCGGGGTTGGACAGCCGGGCGTAGGCCAGATTGAGCTGGTGGGGAATCCTCGCCCCGCTCAGGTTGACCCGGCCCCGCGCGCGCAGCCGCACGGCCCGCAGGTCGGTGCCGACCGACAGGGTCTCGGCGTGCAGGGCGGTCCCGCCCGCCGGTACGTGCAGGTCGGCGTCGTCGAGGTTCACCTGGCCGCCGACCGTGGCCCCGTTCAGCCGTACCTGGCCGTGCGCGACGAGTCCGACGGCCCACAGGTCGGTGCCGATGGCCGCGTGGTTGAGCTGGAGAACCGGTTCCTCGGCCCCTTCCGGGTCCGGGTCGTCCGGGGTGTCCTGTGCCGCCGGGCGGCCGAGCCGCGCCCCGTTGACGAACACGGCACCGGAGATCTTCGCGCCCTGGAGCCGCACCGGGCCCCTGACCCGGCAGCAGCTGAGCCGCAGCATCCCGTCGACGCGCAGGTTCCCCGCGGTGAGCCCGGGGAGCACCGAGTCGCTCAGTACGAGGGCGCGCAGCTGGGCCCCGTACAGCTTCGGAGCCTGCTCGAAGTGGCAGAACCGCAGCTGCACGGCCTGCGCGACCGTCCCGTACACGAGGTCGAGCTGTCCGGTGATGCGCGCGCCGGTGAGCTTCAGGCCGGCTATCTCGCCGTCGTGCGCCGGTCCGTCGATCAGCAGCGCCCGCAGCACCTCGGCGCGCACGGTCCGCTCGGGGCCCCAGGAGGCGCCGGCCGCGGGGTCGTCGGCGGGGTTCCCGCCGGGGTCGGTGGAGGAGGCGGAGGCGGGTTCCTCGCGGAAGTCGACGCCCTCGCCGAGCGGAAAGGCCTCCCAGACACGGCGTTCCGCGGGCGTCAGACCGGAGGGATCGATGACCGTCCTCACTTGCGCGCCGCAGCGAGGGCCCGCGCCACCCCCGGCTCCTTGGGCCCCAGGAACTGCGGATCGGGCTTGAACACCGCGTCCAGCAGGGCCTTGCCCGCCGCGAACACCTCGCGGGTGCCCCCGTAGTACCAGGTGGCGTCGTGGGTGGCGTCGACCCCGATGCCGTACGACCGCACGCCCGCAGCCCGGCACAGCGCGACGGCCCGCCGGATGTGGAAGGTCTGGCTGATCAGCACGGCCTCGTGGACGCCGAAGATCTTCCGGGCCCGCACACAGGAGTCCCAGGTGTCGAACCCGGCGTAGTCGCTGACGATCCGCCGGTCCGGCACCCCACGCTTCGTCAGATAGGCCCGCATCGCGTCCGGTTCGTCGTAGTCCTTGCGGCTGTTGTCCCCGGTGACGAGCACGGCCTCGATCCGCCCGGCCCGGTACAGTTTCGCCGCCGCGTCCAGCCGGCGCGCGAGGTACGGGGACGGCTCGCCGTTCCACAGCCCGGCCCCGAACACCACCGCGACCTCGGTGCGCGGCGCGTCGGCCGTCGTGCGCAGCCCGTCGGCCGTGCTCACGTACAGCCAGGTCACCGGAAGGAGCGCCAGCACGCACAACAGCATGACCGTCTGCACGGCCCGCCGCTGCCCGGCGCGGGTGCGTGGCAGGCGGGGCAGCCGCGGTCTGAGGATTCTCGGGTGCGGCAGGCGCGGCATGGTTGTTCGTCCCCCCGGTGGCGTCCGATCGCGTCGGTATTCGACAGATGGGGACGCAGCGTAAGCCCGTTCGGTTCGCCAGGTACCGTGACCGGGCTCACTCGGCGCCACGCAACCGCAGGTGGGAGGCGCTCACACCGCCACCGCACCGGGCCGTGAACCCCTGGAAAACACCTGACACGCCCGTGCAACCGCGCGGCAACCTCGTACCGTCACCATCGGTTCATGACGGCGTCGAAACCCTCTCACGACGAGTCCAGGACCTTCCCCCACTCTCGGCTCCGCCCGAGCGGGGGGACCCCCACCGGCGGGCAGCCGCTCGGTGGCGCCCACCTCGACAGTACGGCGCAACTCATGAACGCGATCACCAGCCAGCTCGGCAGTCAGCTCAGCCTCGTCTCGCTGAACGGGACCCGCCGCCCCGCGCCGCCGCCGCTCGTCCTCGTCGCGCACGGCAGCCGCGACCCGCGCGCGCTGAGCACCGTACGCACCCTGATCGAGCGCGTCCGCGAGCTGCGCCCGCACCTGTCCGTGCACCTCGGTCACATCGAGCTCAACGAACCGCTGCTGGCGGACACGCTCGCCTCCCTCGACACCGGGGACGGCGCCGACGGTGCCGTCCTCGTGCCGTTGCTGCTCAGCCGCGGCTACCACGTCAAGCGGGACATCCCCGAGGCCGCGGCCGCCGTCCCGGGACTGCGGGCCCGTATCGCCGCCCCGCTCGGCCCGCACCCCCTGCTCGTCGAGACGCTGTACGCGCGGCTCGTCGAGGCCGGCTGGCGGACCGGGATGAGCGACACGGCCCGGCGTGCCGGCGGAGTCGTGCTCGCCGCCGCGGGCTCGCGCGACCCGGAGTCGATCACCGACACCCGCCGCACCGCCCAACTGCTGGCCGAACGCCTCGGCGTGCCCGTCGTCCCCGCGTACGCCTCCGCCGCCGCGCCCACCGTCGCCGCCGCCGTGCGCGCCCTGGCCGCGCGTGGCCGCCACCGCATCGCCGTCGCCTCCTACTTCACCGCGCCCGGCCGCTTCGCCACCGAGTGCGCCGCGGCCGCCCCCTGGATCGCCGCCGCCCCGCTGGGCACCCACGCCGCGATGGCCCGCCTGATCCTGCACCGCTACGACCAGGCCGTGGCGACTCCCGAACCGGCCCCGGAACGCGAGCTGGCCTCGGCCTGATCCACGCCTCCCGGCGGTAGGCCGCGCCCCGTTTGTCACTGCCTGCGTTTACTGTCGGGTACATGGACGGCACCGCACCCCTCTCCGACGAGTACGACCCGACGTCAGTCGAGCGCTGGGCCGTAGAACCCGACAAACGTCCCGGCCGCACCGCCTTCCAGCGCGACCGCGCACGCGTGCTGCACTCCTCCGCGCTGCGCCGCCTCGCGGGCAAGACCCAGGTCGTCACCCCGGGGACCCGCAGTCAGGCCTGGGACGCCAGCGCCCGCACCCGCCTCACCCACTCCCTGGAGTGCGCCCAGGTCGGCCGCGAGCTCGGCGCCGCCCTCGGCTGCGACCCCGACCTCGTCGAGGCCGCCTGCCTCTCCCACGACCTCGGCCACCCACCCTTCGGGCACAACGGCGAACAGGCGCTGAACGAGTTCGCGGAGGACTGCGGCGGCTTCGAGGGCAACGCGCAGTCGCTGCGCCTGCTGACCAGGATCGAGCCCAAGCGCTTCGCCCACTCGGAAGAGACGGGCGAACTCGTCAGCGTGGGACTGAACCTCACCCGCGCCGCCCTCGACGCCGCCACCAAGTACCCCTGGCCGCGCGGCGCCCACCCCACCGACCCCGCCTCACCGAAGTTCGGGGCCTACGAGGACGACCGGCCGGTCTTCGACTGGATCCGCAAGGGCGCCCCCGGCACCCGTACGTGCTTCGAGGCCCAGGTCATGGACTGGTCCGACGACGTGGCGTACTCGGTGCACGACGTCGAGGACGGTCTGCACGCCGGTCACATCGACCCCAACTGCCTGCATGCCGAACCGGAGCGCGAGGAGATCTTCAAGGTCGCCATCGGCCGGTACGTGCCCGCCGACACCGACCCCGCCGAGCTCTCCGAGGCCCTCGACCGGCTCCTGGAGCAGGAGTGGTGGCCGCACGGGTACGACGGATCGGCCGTCGCGCAGGCCCGGTTGAAGGACGCCACCAGCCAGCTCATCGGCCGCTTCTGCCTGGCCGCCGAGGGCGCCACCCGCGCGCGGTACGGCGCCGGCCGCCTCACCCGGTACGCGGCGGAGCTGGTCGTCCCGCGCGCCGCCCGCCACGAGTGCGCCGTCCTCAAGGCCGTCGCCGACCGGTACGTCATGCAGCGTGCCGAGCAGGAGCGGCTGCGCGCCGATCAGCGGATCGTCGTCGCCGAGCTGGCCGAGGCGCTCACCGCCCGCGCCCCGGACGGTCTTGACCCGCAGTTCCGGGCGCTGTTCGACGAGGCCGGGGACGATCGCGCGCGCAAGCGGGTGATCGTCGACCAGATTGCCTCGCTCACCGACGCCTCGGCACGTTCACTGCATCTCAGGTTCACCACCCGCCCCACAGGCGGCGGCGGAGTGTGACCCTGCGTGGCCTGATCGGGCCACACCCTCTTCCCGCATCACGCTGCGTGCGGGACGCTCGCTTGGCGACAACGTTACGAGGAGGCATCAAGTGGTCGACGCGGATCAGACATTCGTCATCGTCGGAGGAGGCCTGGCCGGCGCCAAGGCAGCCGAGACGCTCCGAGCGGAGGGTTTCACCGGCCGCGTGATACTGATCTGCGACGAACGTGACCACCCCTACGAGCGCCCGCCGCTCTCCAAGGGCTATCTGCTCGGCAAGGAGGAGCGGGACAGCGTCTTCGTGCACGAACCCGCCTGGTACGCGCAGAACGACGTGGAGCTGCACCTCGGCCAGACCGTCGACGCCATCGACCGCACGGCGAAGACCGTCCGCTTCGGCGACGACGGCACCCTCGTCCACTACGACAAGCTGCTCCTCGCGACCGGCGCCGAGCCGCGCCGCCTCGACATCCCCGGGACGGACCTCGCGGGCGTCCACCACCTGCGCCGCCTCGCCCACGCCGAACGCCTCAAGGGCGTCCTGGCCGCGCTCGGCCGTGACAACGGCCACATCGTGATCGCGGGCGGGGGCTGGATCGGCCTGGAGGTCGCGGCGGCGGCCCGCGAGTACGGCGCCGAGGTCACCGTCGTCGAACACGGGCCGACCCCGCTGCATACGGTCCTCGGCCCCGAGCTGGGCCAGCTCTTCGCCGAGCTGCACCGCGAACACGGCGTCCGCTTCCACTTCGGGGCCCGGCTCACCGAGATCGTCGGCCAGGACGGCATGGTGCTGGCCGCCCGCACGGACGACGGCGAGGAGCACCTCGCCCACGACGTCCTGGCGGCCATCGGAGCGGCGCCGCGCACGGGCCTCGCCGAGGCCGCGGGCCTGGAGATCGCCGACCGGGCGCACGGCGGCGGTATCGCGGTCGACGAGCGGCTGCGCACCTCCGACCCCGACATCTACGCCGCCGGTGACGTCGCCGCCTTCCCGCACCCCCTCTTCGACACCCGGCTGCGCGTCGAGCACTGGGCCAACGCTCTCAACGGCGGACCGGCGGCGGCCCGCTCGATGCTGGACCGCGGGACGGTGTACGACCGCGTGCCCTATTTCTTCTCCGACCAGTACGACGTCGGGCTCGAGTACTCGGGCTGGGCGCCGGCGGGGACGTACGACGAAGTGGTGATCCGGGGCGACGCGGGCAAACGCCAGTTCATCGCCTTCTGGGTGAAGGACCGGCGGGTGCTGGCCGGGATGAACGTGAATGTGTGGGACGTCACGGAACCCATCCAGCGACTGATCCGGTCCCGGGCCCAGGTGGACACCGAGGCGCTCGCCGACCCGCACGTACCGCTGGAGAGCCTTGTCCCCTGACCGATCAGAGGTCCCTGCGACGAACGGCGGCCATCGACTGTCACACCACCCCCGGCTGTGATTCCCGGGGGGCGACCCCCGGACCCCCGGCCGGGGCGTTCGCCTCGCCCCAGGAGTGTCAGTCCGGCCCCGTAGAATCACCTCGTGGCTGGAAGGATCAACGACGAGGACGTGAAGGCGGTTCGGGACGCGGTCCCGATCGACGCCGTCGTGTCCGAGTACCTCCAGCTGCGCAACGCGGGCGGCGGAAACCTCAAGGGTCTGTGCCCCTTCCACGACGAGAAGTCCCCGTCCTTCCAGGTCAGCCCCAGCAAGGGTCTCTTCCACTGCTTCGGCTGCCAGGAGGGCGGCGACACCATCACGTTCGTGATGAAGGTCGACCACCTCACCTTCTCCGAGGCCGTCGAGCGCCTCGCCGGACAGGCCGGCATCACCCTGCGCTACGAGGAGGGCGGGTACAACCCCTCCCACCAGCGGGGCGAGCGGATCCGCCTGGTCGAGGCGCACAAGATCGCCGCTCAGTACTACGTGGAGCAGCTCGACATCAGCCCCGAGGCCGACGCGGGCCGCAAGTTCCTCGCCGAGCGCGGTTTCGACCAGGCCGCCGCCGCGCACTTCGGCGTCGGTTACAGCCCCCAGGGCTGGGACCACCTCACCCGCCATCTGCGCGGCAAGGGCTTCACCGACAAGGAGCTGCTCCTCTCCGGCCTCTCCCAGGAGGGCCGCCGGGGCCCCATCGACCGCTTCCGCGGGCGCCTGATGTGGCCGATCCGCGACATCGGCGGCGAGGTCGTCGGCTTCGGCGCGCGCAAACTGTACGAGGCGGACAACGGCCCGAAGTACCTGAACACGCCCGACACCGCGATCTACCGGAAGTCCCAGGTCCTCTACGGCATCGACCTCGCCAAGAAGGACATCGCCAAGGCCAGCCGCGCGGTCGTCGTTGAGGGCTACACCGACGTCATGGCCTGCCACCTGGCCGGCATCACCACCGCGATCGCGACCTGCGGCACCGCGTTCGGCGGCGACCACATCAAGATCCTCAGACGCCTCCTGATGGACAACGGCTCGGCCCGCGTGATCTTCACCTTCGACGGCGACGCGGCGGGCCAGAAGGCCGCCCTGCGCGCCTTCGAGGACGACCAGAAGTTCGCCGCCGAGACGTACATCGCCATCGCGCCGGACGGCATGGACCCCTGCGACCTGCGCCTCGCCAAGGGCGACGAGGCGGTCGCCGACCTCGTCGAACCCCGCACGCCCCTCTTCGAGTTCGCCCTGCGCCAGATCATCCTGCGCTACGACCTGGAGACCCCGGCGGGGCGCGCGGCAGCCCTGGACGAGGCGGCGCCCATCGTCGCCCGCATCAAGAACAGCGGCGCCCAGCACGAGGTCGCCGTGCAGCTCGCCGGCATGCTCGGCATCCTCGACACCCAGTTCGTGGTCAAGCGGGTGGCCCAGCTGGCCCGTTGGGCCCGCGACCGCGGTGGCAAGGGTCCGGCCCCCGCCGACGGGCAGCGCCCCCAGCAGACGTACGCCGCGGTCCGGACGCCCGCGGGCGGTCCGGCGCTCAACCTCCGCAACCCCGTCTACGCCACCGAGCGCGAGCTGCTCAAGCTCGCCCTCCAGCGGCCCGAGCTGGTCTCCCCGGCCTTCGACGCCTACGGGATCGACGAGTTCACCGCAGCGCCCTACGCCGCCGTACGCCTGGCGATCATGGAGTCGGGCGGTGCCGAGTACGGCACGCAGGACCCCCAGGAGTATCTGGTCCGAGTCCGCGAGGCCGCCCCGGACGACGTGGTCCGCTCCATGGTCACCGAACTGGCCGTCGAGGCGATCATGCGCAAGACCGTCGACGAGACCTACGCGGGCGACCAGCTGGTCATGGTCCGCCGCCGCGCCGTCGAGCGCCGCATCGTGGACGTCCAGGGTGCCCTGGCCCGCGCGAGCGCCCACGGCGACCCGGCCCAGCTGGCGGCCGTGCAGAACGAGTTGTGGGTGCTCCAGCAGTACGGACAGGCGCTGCGCGAGCGGGGCGCGGAGGCGCTCTGAGGCCGCCCTGCCCGGATGGGCCCGGCGCACATGCCAATCCCGTACGCCCTTCAATCGGTTTCGCGCGCGCTGAGCTGCGCACTCGGACGGCACGGTAACCACCGGGTCACGGACCGGAAGCAAAAAGTCACCGCACGCCCCTCGTGGCGGCGATGTGTCGTACTCCACACTGGGTTCCGGTGCCTGAGTCCTCGGAGCGCGGCCGACCCGCACGCGACGGGTTTCCGATTCCCGCGGTTCCGCCAAACGACTACGGGATGGACAGCGGCGAGGCCGTCGACCCCATCCCCGACGTACCGCTGCCGCACGCCTCAGCAGCGACATCCCTGGAGGTCGCCCCCGTGCAGACCCAGACCCTCACACAGACCGACAACCTCACGGACACGGAAACGGACGCCGAGCCCGACGTCGTCACGGCGGTGCCCCCGCAGAGGGGTGCCGCGCACCACCCCGAGACGGAGCCGGACGGGCCGACGGCGGGCGCCGTCGAGGCGGAGGCCGAGGCCGAGCCCGTGGAGGTCGAAACCGAGGCCGAGGTCCCCGAACCCGTCGAACTGCCCCGAGGACGCAGTACGGACACCGGAGGCCCCTCCTCGGACCTGTTCCGCCAGTACCTGCGCGAGATCGGGCGCATTCCGCTGCTCACCGCGGCGGAGGAGGTCGAACTCGCCCGCCGCGTCGAGGCCGGACTCTTCGCCGAGGAGAAGCTCCGCCTCGCCCCCGACCTGGACAGTCAGCTCGCCCTCGACCTCGACAAACTCGTCGTCATGGGCCGCATGGCCAAGCGCCGCCTCATCGAGGCGAACCTGCGCCTGGTCGTCTCGGTCGCGAAACGCTATGTGGGCCGCGGGCTCACCATGCTCGACCTGGTCCAGGAGGGGAACCTCGGTCTGATCAGGGCGGTGGAGAAGTTCGACTACGCCCGTGGGTACAAGTTCTCGACGTACGCGACCTGGTGGATCCGGCAGGCCATGTCGCGCGCGCTGGCCGATCAGGCCCGTACGATCCGGGTCCCCGTCCATGTGGTCGAGTTGATCAACCGGGTCGTGCGGGTCCAGCGGCGAATGCTGCAGGAGCGCGGCTACGAACCGACGCCGGACGAGGTCGCCGCGCACCTCGACCTTCCCGGTGAGCGGGTGAGTGAGGTGCTGCGTCTTGCCCAGGAGCCGGTGTCGTTGCACGCGCCGGTGGGGGAGGAGGACGACGTGGCGCTCGGCGACCTGATCGAGGACGGTGACGCGACGTCGCCGGTGGAGTCCGCCGCGTTCCTGCTCCTGCGGGAACACCTGGAAGCGGTGCTTTCCACGCTCGGCGAGCGTGAACGCAAGGTCGTCCAGCTCCGGTACGGGCTCGCCGACGGCCGTCCCCGCACGCTCGAGGAAATAGGCCGCATCTTCGGCGTCACCCGCGAACGCATCCGCCAGATCGAGTCCAAAACCCTCAACAAACTGAGGGACCACGCCTTCGCGGACCAACTCCGCGGCTACCTGGACTGACCCGACGTCTCTCGCCCCCGCCGTCCCTACCCCCCCAAGCTCTCGACTTCGCTCGAGCAGGGGCCCCATCATCCCCGGGGGCTCCGCCCCCAGACCCCCCGATCGGCCTGAACGGCCTCGTCCTCAAACGCCGGACGGGCTGAAAGATGCGCGCCAGCGCTACTGAGGGGCGCGGGGAACTGCGCGACCAGCCCCCACCCGACCTCAGTCGAAAGACCACCCTCCGGGGTCTGGGGCGGAGCCCCAGGAGGATGGGACGGGCAGGGGCGGTGGGGGCGAGGAAATGCTTTCCGTGACCCTGCCCGCCGCCCCTGCCCGCACCCCCTGGAGCCTGTCCGGTCGATCACGGCGGAGACGCGGGGGGTGGCACGCACATCTGCGGCGTTGTCGTCGGTCAACGACGCTCCGCGTCGCCTCCCTCCTCCGCCTTGCAGCTGCACGCACCACCCCCCGCTCACCGGCATCGACGAGGCGCCGCTGCTTCCCTCCACCGTGATCGACCGGACAGGCCCTAGTCGACCTCCGCCACCGCCTGGGCGAACTGGGCCTTGTAGAGGCGCGCGTACGCACCGTCGGCCGCCAACAGCTCCGCATGCGCGCCCTGCTCGACGATCGACCCGTTCTCCATCACGAGGATGGTGTCCGCGTCCCGGATCGTGGAGAGCCGGTGGGCGATCACGAACGACGTCCGCCCGTGCGCGAGCTTCGCCATCGCCTTCTGGATCAGCACCTCCGTACGGGTGTCGACGGAACTGGTCGCCTCGTCGAGGACGAGGATCACCGGGTCGGACAGGAACGCCCGCGCGATGGTGATCAGCTGCTTCTCGCCCGCGCTGACCCCCGTACCCTCGTCGTCGATGACGGTGTCGTAGCCATCCGGGAGCGTACGGATGAAACGGTCCGCGTGCGCGGCCCGCGCCGCCTCCTCGATCTCCCCGCGTGTGACCTCCCGCGAGGCCCCGTACGCGATGTTCTCCGCGATCGTGCCGCCGAACAGCCAGGTGTCCTGGAGCACCATCCCGATCCCGGCCCGGAGTTCGTCCCGGGACATGGACGCGATGTCGACCCCGTCGAGGGTGATCCGGCCGCCGGTGACGTCATAGAACCGCATCAGGAGGTTCACCAGCGTGGTCTTGCCGGCGCCGGTCGGGCCGACGATCGCCACCGTGTGGCCCGGTTCGACCTTCAGCGACAGGTCCTCGATGAGCGGCTTCTCGGGGTCGTAGCGGAAGGACACGTGCTCCAGCGCCACCCGTCCGCGCAGCTCGTCGGGGCGCGCCGCCGGCACCGGGTCGGCCTCCTGCTCCTCCGCGTCGAGGAGCTCGAAGATGCGCTCCGCCGACGCGACACCGGACTGCACGAGGTTCGCCATCGAGGCGACCTGCGTCAGCGGCATCGAGAACTGGCGGGAGTACTGGATGAAGGCCTGGACGTCGCCGATCGACAGCGAGCCGGACGCGACGCGCAGACCGCCGACGACCGCCACCAGCACGTAGTTCAGGTTCGACACGAACATCATCAGCGGCTGCATGACCCCGCTGTTGAACTGCGCCTTGAATCCGGCCTCGTACAACTTCTCGTTCTGCTCGGCGAACTGCGCCGCCGACTCCTCCTGCCGCCCGAACACCTTCACCAGCGTGTGCCCGGTGTACATCTCCTCGATGTGGGCGTTGAGCTTGCCGGTGGTGCGCCACTGCTGCACGAAGTGCGGCTGCGAGCGCTTGCCGATGCGCGTGGCGACGAAGAAGGAGAGCGGGACCGTGACGAGCGCGACCAGCGCGAGCAGCCACGACACCCAGAACATCATCGCGAGCACGCCGATGATGGTCAGCAGGGAGTTCACCAGCTGGCCCATCGACTGCTGCAGGGTCTGCTGGATGTTGTCGATGTCGTTCGTGGCGCGGCTGAGCACCTCACCGCGCTGGCGCTTGTCGAAGTACGACAGCGGCAGCCGCGAGAGCTTCGCCTGCAGGTCCTCGCGCATGTGGTAGACGGTCTTGTTGACGGCCCGGTTCACCAGGCGCGTCGCCACCGCCATCAGCAGGCCGGCCAGCAGGAACGTACAGAGCGCGAGCAGCAGTACGTTTCCGACGGCACTGAAGTCGATGCCCTTGCCGGGGGTGAAGTCCGTCCCGGCGAGCATGTCGGCCATGCCGCCCTCGCCGCGCTTACGCATCGAGGCGAGGACCTCGGCCTTGGTGGCGCCGGCCGGCATCTGCCGCCCGATGATCCCCGCGAAGACCAGGTCGGTGGCCTTGCCGAGGATCTTGGGTCCGACCACCGAGAGCCCCACGCTCAGGACGACGGCGACCAGCATCCCGTACATGGTGACGCGCTCGGGTTTGAACTGGGCCAGGAGCCTCCTCCCGGACACCTTGAAATCCATCGAGCGCTGATCGGGGCCGCCCCCGGCCATCATGCGTCCCATGGGCCCGGCCATCAGGCGGCCTCCGCTTCCGTCAGCTGGGAGAGCACGATCTCCCGATAGGTCTCGTTGTCGGCCATGAGCTCGTGGTGACGCCCCGTGCCCACCACCCGGCCCTCGTCGAGGACCACGATCCGGTCGGCGTCCCTGATGGTCGACACCCGCTGGGCGACGATCACCACGGTCGCCTCGGCGGTCTCCTGGGAGAGCGCCGCGCGCAGCGCCGCGTCGGTCGCGTAGTCGAGCGCGGAGAAGGAGTCGTCGAAGAGGTAGATCTCGGGGCTCTGTACGAGGGTGCGGGCGATGGCGAGGCGCTGGCGCTGGCCGCCGGAGACGTTGGTGCCGCCCTGTGCGATCGGCGAGTCCAGGCCGTTCTCCAGCCGCTCCACGAAGCCCTTGGCCTGCGCCACCTCCAGCGCGTGCCACAGCTCCTCGTCGGTCGCGTCCGGATTGCCGTACCGGAGGTTCGTGGCGACCGTCCCCGCGAAGAGGTACGGCTTCTGGGGGACGAGTCCGACCGTCCTGGCGAGCAGCTTCGGCTCGACGGTCGCCACGTCCACGCCGTCGACGAGGACTTCTCCGTCGGTGGCGTCGAACAGCCGGGGTACGAGCCCGAGCAGCGTCGACTTGCCGCTGCCCGTCGACCCGATCACGGCGGTCGTCTCACCCGGCCGCGCCACCAAGTCGATGGACTTCAGGACGGGCTCCTCGGCACCCGGGTAGCGGAAGCCTGCGCCGCGGATCTCCAGGTGGCCGTGGCGCCGCAGCTCCACGACGGGCGCGCTCGGCGGCACGACGCTCGACGAGGTGTCCAGGACCTCTTCGATGCGCTCGGCGCAGACCTCCGCGCGCGGCACCATCATGAACATGAAGGTGGCCATCATCACGGACATCACGATCTGCATGAGGTAGGCGAGGAACGCGGTCAGGTCGCCGATCTGCATGCCGCCGCTGGCTATGCGGTGGGCGCCGAACCAGACCACGGCGATCGACGAGAGGTTCACGACGGTCATGACCATCGGGAACATCAGGGCGAGCATCCGGCCGGTACCGAGGGACACCTCGGTCAGCTGGGCGTTGGCGGACTCGAAGCGGTCCTTCTCGTAGTCGTCCCGGACGAAGGCGCGGATGACGCGGTTGCCGGTGATCTGCTCGCGCAGCACCCGGTTCACGGTGTCCAGACGCACCTGCATGGTCCTGAACAGCGGGCGCAGCCGGCGCACGATCAGGGTCACTCCGATGCCGAGCACCGGCACCACGGCGACCAGGACCGCGGAGAGCGGCACGTCCAGGCCGAGGGCCAGCACGATGCCGCCCACACACATGATCGGCGCCGACACCAGCAGGGTGAACGTCATCAGGGTGAGCATCTGCACCTGCTGGACGTCATTGGTGGTGCGGGTGATCAGTGAGGGGGCCCCGAAGTGGCCCACCTCGCGTGCGGAGAAGGACTGCACCCGGTCGAAGACGGCGGCCCGGATGTCCCGGCCGACGGAGGACGCCGTACGGGCGCCGTAGTAGACGGCGCCGATGTTGCAGACGACCTGGACCAGCGAGATCCCGATCATCAGGGCCCCGAAGGACAGGATGTAACCCGTGTCTCCCTTGACGACACCGTTGTCAATGATGTGTGCGTTCAGGGTCGGCAGGTACAGGGTTGCGCAGGTCTGCAGGAACTGCAGCAGCACGAGGAGAGCGATGGGTTTCTTGTACGGACTGAGGTAGGTCCGAAGGAGTCGTATGAGCACGCGGCTTCTCTCGGAGTCGTCGACGACAGTGCGGTCGGTGGTGCACCACCCCCTATCGTCGGACACTCCACCCGCGTTACCTCAACCGATTAATCCAAGAGCGGACCAAGAGCGGACCGGAACCGGACCTTGAGACGTACGTCATAGGGTCCATGCCGGCCTCCGCGCCCACCGGGACACCCCTCCGCGCCCCTATTACGCCCCCTATGCCCGGAACGCCCCCGGATGCGTCTGTTCCCGTACGGACACGTACTGCTGCCGTACGGCCTGACCCACGGCCAGTTCCTCGCCGGGCTCCAGAATCTGGGCGACCGCACCCTGCCAGACAGGTGGCAGCTGGGGGTCGAGCGTGCCCTGCGAGACGCCCAGGGCCCAGGCCGCCTGACGGGCCGCGCCCAGCGCCGCGTAGTCCGCCGGCTGGGGGACGACGACCTGCGCGCCGAACAGCGCGGGCGCCGCGGCCTGCACGGCCGGCAGCTCGGCGGCCGCCCCGAGCAGGAACACCCGCCGTACGTCCACGCCGCGCCCGCGCAGCACGTCGAGCGCGTCCGCGAGCCCGCACAGCATGCCCTCGAAGGCGGCCCGGGCCAGGTGTTCGGGCCGCATCGACTCGCGCCGCAGTCCCGCGAGCGTCCCGGCGGTGTGCGGCAGGTTCGGGGTCCGCTCGCCCTCCAGGTACGGCAGCAGGACCAGCCCGTGGGAGCCCGGCGTGGACTTCATCGCCAGCTCGGACAGGCTCTCCAGGTCGGGCAGGCCGAGCAGTTCGACGGCGCCCCGCAGGGTCCGTACGGCGTTGAGGGTGGTGACCACCGGCAGATGCATGCCGGTCGCGTCCGCCAATGAGGTGATCATGCCGGAGGAGTCGACCAGCGCCTCGGGGTGTACGGCCATCACGGACCCGGAGGCGCCGAGGGACACGACCGCGTCCCCGAGCCCGATGCCGAGCCCGAAGGCCGCCGCCATGGTCTCTCCGGTGCCCGCGGAGATCAGCAGCCCCTCGGGTGTCGTCCCCGCCGCCTCGGACGGGCCCAGTACGTCGGGCAGCGTGGCCTGGTGGCCGAGCGCGAGCTCGACGAGATCCGGCCGATAGCCGCCGGTCGCCGCCGACCAGTAGCCGGTCCCGGAGGCCCCGCCCCGGTCGGTGGTCCGCCGCAGCGGCCGCCCGAGCAACTGCCACACCAGCCAGTCGTGCGCCTGCAGCAGCACGGCGGTGCGCAGCGCGGCGTCGGGCTCGGTCTTGTTCAGCCAGCGCAGCTTGGTCACCGGCTGGGCGGCCTGCGGTACGTGGCCCACGGCCTGCGCCCATGCCTCGCGCCCGCCGAGCGCGTCGACGAGATCGGCGGCGGCGACCTGTGCGCGCTTGTCACCGCCGACCATGGCCGGCCGCACCGTGTTGCCCTGCGTGTCCAGCGGTACGAGCGCGTTCTGCTGCGCGGAGACGCCGATGGCCTGCACGCCTTCGAGCAGCCCACCGCCGGCCGCCTCGCCCAGGGACAGCAGCCAGGCCTGCGGATCGACATCGGAAGGACGGCCGCCGCCCTCGGTGGTTTCCACCGGATGCGGGGCATATCCCTGCCTGAGCACGGCTCCCGTGTCCGTGTCGCAGACGACGATACGAGTGAAATCGGGCGAACTGTCCAACCCGGCGACTATCCCCATGGCGGAAATTCTGCCGTACGGCGGGGGATGGGCGCGCCGGGCCGGGCGGTAGCGACCGGCTCACGGGGTGCCCGACGGGCCGGGGCGCAGGTCGGACGGGGTGGCGCGTTCGCCGACCCCGTCAGGGATCCCTCGCCCTGCCTGCCGGGAGTCGTTCGGCTTTCGGCCGGTGGGGGCTGATCGGGTGGTTTCCCGCGCCTCTCGCGGGGCCCTACGTGTTGCTGGTGCCCCAGTCGTCCTCGCGGGTGCCGTTGGTGTTGCGTTCGCGCAGCGCGCGGACGCGGGCGGTGACCGAGTCGGGGACGTGGTCGCCCACCTTCTCGCCGACCGTGTGGAACGCCTTGCCCGCGATCTCGCGCCCCTGCTGGGCGGCGGTCTCGGCGGTGTTGCGCACCGCGGGGTTCTGCGCGACCTGGCGCGCGGACTTCTTCAGCTGCTCGTAGCGCTCGCGCCCGGCGCGCGTGCCGAGCACGTAACCCAGAGCCAGTCCGGCGACGAATGTGAGCCGGTAGCGCATGGCGGCCACCCTTCCCTTGCGTCGGCATCGGTGCGGGGGGAACCGATTGGCGGAGCACCCCCCTGCTTGCGCTAATGTATGTGTCGCAGCGAGCGCACGCCCCCTGGCGAATACCCGGGTAGGTGCGTTCGATGCAACGAGGCAATCCTCCGTAGCTCAATTGGCAGAGCAGCCGGCTGTTAACCGGCAGGTTACTGGTTCGAGTCCAGTCGGGGGAGCTCGATCTCCTGTAGCTCAATTGGCAGAGCAGCCGGCTGTTAACCGGCAGGTTACTGGTTCGAGTCCAGTCGGGAGAGCAACGGAAGAGGACCCCTCAGGGGTCCTTTTTCATGTCCGGCGGAACCGCGCAGGCCACGCCGAAGTCCTCATGGTCATGCGTTGCCGACCATCCGAAGCAGGAGATCGTATGAGCGGCTATGCTGCGGCAGACGGCGCGCACAAATGTGCGCGACGCGCCGTAAGGGGCGGTAGCTCAGCCGGTTAGAGCAGCGGACTCATAATCCGTCGGCCGTGGGTTCGAGTCCCACCCGCCCCACTCCGCGCTACGCGTGAAGAAACGATGCCGCCTGCGCACTCGCGGTTTGCCAGCAACAAGGTTGCGGCCCCCGGAGCTGATCCGGGGGCCGCTGTCGTGCGTTTCGCGTTCTTTGCACTCGTCCGGGGGAACGACCGGGGAATCGCTGTTCCCTGGTGTGACGTCAGTTCGAGTCAGGAGCGGCCCGATCGGGCCCGCGGGTGACTGGCGGGCCGGGAAGTGTCCCCGAGGGGCCAGTGCGGCCCGCGTCGCCTGCTGTGGGGCGCAAGGTCTTCCTGGCCCTTCGGCGGTGCCCTGCGACTGCTCACCGCCGACGCCACTGCTCACCGCCGACAGGGCGTGAGCTGTGGCAGGCCTGGTCAGGCGGGGCAGCCGGAGTCGGCGATCACGTAGTGACCGATGGCGGTCTCCTCGAGGGTGTGGGTGGTGAAGGTGTTGTACAGGCCCATGGACTGGTTGGAGCCGTTCGCGTAGGTGTAGCCGCCGCTCTGGTGGGCGCGGCCCGCGGCGACCTGGTTGTAGTTGTTCGCGGTGAAGCACTGTGGCTGAAAGCCGGTGGTGGTCGCCGTCACGGCCGTGCCGACGGCGCCGGCCTTGCCCGACGAGTCGACGGCGGCGACGGTGTAGCTGTATCCGGTGCCGGAGGCCAGTCCGTTGTCCGTGTATGAAGTGGAGGTCGTCGAGCCCGTCTTCGTACCGCCGCGGTAGATGTTGTACGAAGCGGCGCCGCTGACGGCGTTCCAGGAAAGTGACGCGCTGGTGTCCGTGGTGCCGGTCACCGCCAGCCCGGTGGGCGCGGGCAGGGCACCGGTGCCGCCGCCGGAGGTGCCGTCCAGGCCCCAGAACTTCGCCGTGTAGTAGCTGGAGCAGATGTAGTTGAGGTAGTACGTGCCGGTCGTGCCGCACTGGTCGGCCCCGGAGCCGGGGCTCACGGCGAGGCCATGTGCCATGCCGGAGACGGTGAAGGTCTCGACGGCAGGATCGCCGTCGGCATCGTTGTAGATGTCCTGGGTGGTGCCGCCGGTGAGCGTGGTGGTCGATGACGGGGTCTGGCTGATGCCTCGGACGTTCGTCCACTGGTCGCGGGACTCGGTGGCGTTGGCGGGGTTGACGGTCGAGTCGCCGGAACCCTGCCAGACGGCCACCCGCGGCCAGGGTCCGCTCCAGCCGCCCGATGCGCCGCGGACCAGGTCGCCCCACTGCTGCGGGGTCTTGCTGACCGGGTTGTACTCGCAGGTGAGGCCGCTGCTGAGATCGGTGGCGCAGCCCGCAGGGATGCCGGAGTCGATGGAGCCGCCCGCGAAGACATCGGGGTAGTCGGCGAGCATCACGGAGGTCATGGCGCCGCCGGCGGACAGCCCGGTCACGTACACGCGGCTGGGATCGCTGCCGTACCGCGTCTTGGCGTAGTCGACCATCTGCTTGATGGACAGGGCTTCGCCCTGGCCTCGGGTGTAGTCCTCGGACTGGTACCAGTTGAAGCACGCGTTGGCGTTGTTGGCGCTGGAGGTCTGCGGGAAGACCAGCGCGAAGCCGTACAGATCGGCGTACTTGGGCCAGCCGGAGTGGCTGTAGTAGTCGCTCGCGCTCTGGGTGCAGCCGTGCAGGGCCACGACCACCGGGGCGCCGGAGGGCAGGTTGTCGGGGACGTACGTGTACATCGACAGGCTGCCGGGGTTGGAGCCGAAGCCGGTCACCTGGGTGAGCGAGGCAGCCGACGCGCTCTGCGGCACGGTGAACAGGGCAAGCAGCAGGGCCGCTAGCGCGGCCCAGCAGGCTTTACGGGTGCGGTCACGAACCGACATGCGGTCCTCCCGTGGTGAGGGGTGGGTGGGCGGACCGCCGCGCCGGTGTCCCTCCGGAGCGGGCGGTCCGCTGCACCGTAGAACCGCAGCGACCGCCCGCCCACGGAAGCGGACCACACTTCTCGATCACCTCGGGTGTCGGCCGTCTCCACTGCGTACGGCGACGGCATCAACCTCAGTGCAAGGCGCAGGAGTTGACCAGGTCTCCCGAGGCGGACCTGGGCACGGTGCCGCTCGCCGGCGGCGCGGCCCGGTACTCGACCCAGTCGGTCAGAGCGCGGAAGGCCGAGCGATAGCAGGGCAGGATCGGCCGGAGCCGGTCCGGATAGGTGTCGTACAGGCCGTCCACGTGGGTGCCGCCCGCGATCGTGTAGTAGCGGTGCAAACGGCCACGGTGGCTGTCGGAGACCATGCGCGCGTACACGTCCGAGTCAGTGGCGATCGGCAGCAGTGCGTCGAGCGAGCCGTGCAGTGTGATCAAGGGTTTTCCGATCCTGCCGGTGAGCGAGATCCGCTCGACCGCCCGGTGCACGGAGCTCGGCCGCATCGCGTAGTCGTACGAAGCATCCGACGCGCAGGACGCGAGAATCTCCGCCGGCGTCGAACCGGCGGACGCACCCGGACACCTGGGGTCGTAGGAGGGGTCGACCTCGGAGCGGTACACCTTCTGCGTCAGGCCCCAATAGGCAGCCTCGTGGTACGGCCACAGGAACTCGGTGCCGGGAGAGAATCCGGCGGCGAGCATGTCGGCGTGGGTGGCCCGGCCCGCCTGGTACGCGACCGCGGTCGGCAGATAGGTGAACAGGTTCGGCCCGTCCTCGGTCCACAGCGCGCCCTCCCAGTCCACTCCGCCGTCGTACAGCTCGGGGTGGTTCTCGAGCTGCCAGCGGGTCAGGTAGCCGCCGTTGGAGATGCCGGTCATGTAGGTGCGGCGTGGGGCGTGCCCGTACACCTGTCGGACGACGGTCTTCGTGGCGAGGGTCAGCTCGGTGGTGCGCCGGTTCCATTCGGCGATCGCGTCGCCGGGCCGCTTGCCGTCGGTGTAGAAGTCGGGGCCGCTGTTGCCCTTGTCGATGGAGGCGAAGGCGTAGCCCTGGGCGATGACCCAGTCGGAGATCAGGGGGTCCAGCGAGTACTGCTTGCGCGTCCCGGGCGCACCGGTCACCACGAGGCCGCCGTTCCAGTGCTCGGGCAGCCGGATGACGAACTGGGAGTCGTGGTTCCAGCCGTGGGTCTTGTTGAGGTGCGAGGAGTCGGGGAAATAGCCGTCGATCTGGATGCCGGGGACGCCGGTGGGGTTCTTGGTCCCTTTGGCGGTGAGTGAGGCCCAGTCCGCGGAGTCGGTGTAGGCAGTGCCGGCGGTCGCGGCCGTGGTCATGTCGGGCAGACAGGCCGTGGTCTGGAACGCCGCGCCGGGTACGGCGATCCGGCCCTGGCCGGCGCAGCGGGGTACCGATCGAGCCGTGGCGCTCGCCGACACTCCCGCCGTCGACAGGAGCACGGCGGACAGCAAGGTGACGGTGCGTCTCAGATGCATGGTTCGCCCTCCGGGCGGGTGAAAGGGAGCGGTGAATCAGGAGTCGAAGCGGGCACGCAACGCCTTCTTGTCGAACTTGCCGACTCCGGTGCGCGGGATGGCCTCCACGACCTCGATACGGTCCGGGAGTTGCCAGCGCGCGAAGCCTCCGGCCTCGAGGTGCGCCCGCACGCGGTCGAGGGTCACGGTGGAGCCCGGGCGCGGGGCGACGCAGATCAGCGGACGCTCCTGCCACTTGTCGTCGGGGACGGCGATGACCGCGGCCTCGGCGACCTCCGGCAGCGCCATGACGGCCGACTCCATGTCCACCGAGGAGATCCACTCGCCGCCGGACTTGATGAGATCCTTCGCCCGGTCGGCGATCACGACATAGCCGTCCGGTGAGCCGATGGCGATGTCCCCGGTACGGAACCAGCCGTCCTCCGTGAACTGGGCGGCGCCCTCACCGCCGAGGTAGGAATCGGCGATCCATGGCCCGCGTACGAGCAGATCGCCCATCGACGTTCCGTCCCACGCAAGGGAATTGCCCGCCTCGTCGCGAATGTCCATCTGTACTCCGGGCAGCGGAAGACCGGCCCGGGTGCGCACCGCGTCGGAGATCCGGTCCTCGTCCCAGTCGCGCATCCGTTCCTTCGGCCATGCCACACTGGCCAGCGGCGAGGTCTCGGTCATGCCCCACACCTGAACCAGAGGGATGCCGAAGTCGCGCCGGTAGCGTTCGATCAGGGCGCGCGGCGGACGGGCGCCGCCGCACAGCAGATGCCGTAGCGACGGCAATCCACCGCCGGCGGTGATCTCGTCGGCGACCGCCATCCAGATGGTGGGCACGCCCGCGGCGACGGTGACCCGCTCGGTGGCCATCAGCTCGACCAGGGCCACGGGATCCAGCGAGCCACTGAGGAACACCTGCTTGGCGCCGTAGGGAGTGGCGGTGTAGGGGACGCCCCAGGCGTTGGCGTGAAACATGGGCACGACCGGCAGTACGCAGTCACCGGGGCCGATGGCCATGGCGGACTGCGAGGACGCGGCGATGGCGTGCAGCACGGTCGAACGGTGTGTGTAGAGCACGCCCTTGGGGCGGCCGGTGGTGCCGGAGGTGTAACACAGGCCGAGCGGCGACCGTTCGTCGATGTCGCGGGGGGCGTACGCATCCGGCAGGCCGGCGATCAGCTGTTCGTACGCCACCACCCCCGGCAGCGCGGTGTCGGGCACCTCGTCGCCGAGCACGATGACATGCCGCACGCCGGCGAGGCCGCCCCGCGCGTGCACCTTCTCCAGAAGCGGCAGCAGATCGGGATCGGCCAGGATGGCGCGGTCGTCCGCGTGGCCGATGATGTATGCCAGGTCCTCGGGGGAGAGCCTCAGGTTCAGGGTGTGCAGGACGCGCCCGGTGCAGGGCACGGCCCAGTAGGCCTCCAGGTGCCGGTATCCGTTCCAGGCAAGGGTGGCCACCCGGTCGTCCGGCGCCAGGCCGAGGGCGTCCAGGGCGTGCATCAACTGCTGTGCGCGCCGGGCGAATTCGGCGTACGTGTAACGGTGCACACGACCGTCGGGAAGTCGCGTGACCACCTCCGTGTCGGGAAAGTAGCGCGGGGCGTGTCCGAACAGCAGCCACGTGTTGAGCGGGGTCTCCATCATCGCCATGGCGCACATCGTCACCGCGGCGCGGGACCCGGGCGACGGAGGAAGACTCCAGAACGTCCCTCACCTCAGTGGAGCAAGTACCCACACCGGTGACGGGTGGAGCGGCGCGGGGAGGGAGAAGACCCACACCCGCGCGGGGGCGTCTTGTGGAGATTCTCTCCGTAGCCGCTGCTCATGGCCGAACTTAACGTCTGCCCCACATCGGCATCCGCCGCTGCATCCCCTGCGCATCCGAGGCGTCATGAGACAACCGCGCGCCATCCTGGTCACGCAAGGCCTGTCCAAGGAGTTCCAGGGCTTCCGCGCTGTCAGCGCGGTGGACCTGAGGGTCACCGAGGGCACGGTCCACGCGCTCGTAGGCCCCAACGGGGCAGGAAAGACAACCCTGTTCAACCTGCTGACCGGATTTCTCAGGCCGTCCGGCGGGCGCATCACCTTCGCCGGACACGACATCACCGGACAGCCGCCGGAGCGCATCGCCGGCCTCGGTGTCGCCCGCTCCTTCCAGGTCACCAGCCTCTTTCCGCAGATGACAGCCCGCGAGCACGTCGAGCTCGCCCTCCAGTCGGGCACCGGTCTCGGCCGCCGGTTCTGGCGCACGGACAAACTGATGCGCCGCTTCTCCGGCCGGGCCCTCGAACTCCTCGGTGACGTCGGACTCGAGCACCTCGCCGACCGGCCCGCCGGAAACCTTCCGTACGGGCAGAAGCGCGCGCTGGAACTGGCCCTCGCCCTCGCCCTGGACCCGGCGCTGCTGCTGCTCGACGAGCCGACGGCCGGCATGGGCCTGGAGGACGTCGACCGCACCGTGGCCCTCGTCGACAGGATCCGCGAGGGACGCACCGTGGTGATGGTCGAGCACAACATGAGCGTCGTCGGCTCGCTCGCCGACACCGTCACGGTCCTGCAGCGCGGCGAAGTGCTCGTGGAGGGCCCTTACGACCGGGTCAGGACCGATCCACGGGTCGTCGAGGCGTACCTGGGGGCCGACGTTGCTTGAGATCAAGGGCATCAGCGCCCGGTACGGCGAGGCCACGGCCCTGGACGAGGTGTCCCTGCAGGTCGGCGAAGGCGAGGTCGTCACTCTCGTCGGCCGCAACGGCGCGGGAAAGACCACCCTGCTGCGCTGCGCCATGGGGCTGCACCGTGAGATGACCGGCCGGGTTGCGCTGGCGGGCAGGGACATCACCGCAGCACCGCCGCATCGCAGAGCCCGGCTCGGCCTCGGGTACGTTCCCGACGACCGCGGCATCTACGCGGGCCTGTCCGTCGAGGAGAACCTGACCCTGCCGCCGGCCTCACCGGGCTCCGCGTGGCCACTGCCCCGGATCTACGACGCCTTCCCGGTGCTCGCCGCGCGCCGCCGCTTCCCCGGCGGCAAGCTCTCCGGCGGTGAACAGCAGATGCTCGCCCTCGCCCGGGTCCTGCGCGCCGGCGCGCGTGTGCTGCTGTGCGACGAGCCGACCGAGGGCCTTGCCCCGGTCATCGTGCAGCAGATCGGCGAGATTCTGCGCGGGGCCAAGGAGTACGGGGTGTCGGTGCTGCTCGTGGAGCAGAATCTGCGCTTCGCCGCGACCATCGCCGACCGCCACTACCTCCTCGCGCAGGGCCGGATCGTCGAGGCGCTCGACAACGCCGACGTACGGCAACGCGAGGGCGAACTCCTCGCCTATCTCGGACTGTGACACCCCGTCACCTCCGCTCATTCGGGACGTACGCATCAGGAGGAAGCAATGAAGCACAGGCTGTCGACGGTCGCGGCCGCGGCCGCGGTGGGGGCACTGCTTGCGGGCTGCGGGGGCGGCGGACCGAGCTCGGGCGGCGGGAAGGTCAGCGACGACAAGATCGTGCTCGGTGTGCTCACCGACCTGTCCGGCGTCTACGCGGACATCGCGGGACCGAACTCGGTGCAGGCCGTGCAGATGGCCGTCGACGACTTCAAGAAGAAGTACGGCGACAAGGCGATCACCCAGAACATCGAGGTCATCAAGGCCGACCACCAGAACAAGCCGGAGATCGCCAACACCCAGGCTCGGGAGATGTACGACCGCAAGAAGGCCGACGCGCTCTTCGACGTGCCGACCTCGTCGGCGGCCCTCGCGGTGCAGACCGTCGCCAGCCAGGCCAAGAAGCTGTACTTCAACACCGGCGCCGCCACCACGGAACTCGCGGGCAAGACCTGCAATCCGTACACCTATGAATGGGCCTACGACACCTACATGCTGGCGCACGGCACCGGCGCCGCGGTCACCGAAGCGGGAGGCAAGAACTGGTACACGATCTACCCGGACTACGCCTTCGGGCAGGACATGCAGCAGAAGTTCGAGACGGCCATCAAGGGCGCGGGCGGCAAGGTCGTCGCCAAGGACCCCACGCCGTTCCCCAGCGACAACTACTCCACCTTCCTGCTCAAGGCACCGGGCCTGAAGCCGAAGCCGCAGGTGCTCGGGGCCCTGCAGGCGGGGGGTGACCTGGCCAACGTCGTCAAGCAGTACCAGCAGTTCAAACTGAAGGACAAGGGCATCGAGCTGGCCATCGGCCTGCTCTTCGACACCGATATCAAGGCCATCGGCGCGGACAAGCTTGCCGGAACAATGTTCACCACGGCCTGGTTCTGGAACGTCGACGCCAAGGCCCAGGCCTGGGCCGACCGGTTCAAGGAGCGCACAGGACAGCGGCCCACCTTCGACCAGGCGGCCGACTACTCGGCGGCGACGTACTATCTGGAGGCCGCGCAGAAGGCGGGCAGCGACAAGGCGGCCGACGTCTCGAAGGAGCTGGACGGCACCAAGTTCAGCGACTTCTTCGCCCACAACGCCACCATCCGCGCCGAGGACCACCGGGTCGTCCACGACGCGTACCTGGCCAAGGTCAAGGACCCGGCCAAGGCGAGCGAGGCCGGTGACTACACCGAGCCGGTCAAGACCATCCCCGCCGCCGAGGCATTCGACCAGCCTTCGCCCGACTGCCATCTCAGCTGACCACCGGGGTCCGGCGGCCCGCACGACGGGCAGGCCGCCGGCCGAAGACGGGACCCACTCATGACCTCGTTTCTCCAACAGGCCTTCAACGGGCTGGTCAGCGGCAGCTTCTACGCCCTGCTCGCCCTCGGCCTCGCCGTCATCTTCGGCATGCTGCGCGTGGTGAACTTCGCCCACGGCGCGCTCTACATGCTCGGCGCGTTCGGCGCGGTCGCCCTCGCCGACAGCGCGGGGCTCGGCTTCTGGTGGGCGCTGCTGCTCGTGCCCCTCGCACTCGCCGTCGCCGGCACCCTCCTCGAACGGTTGCTGATCCGCCGCCTGACGGCCCTCGACCCGCTCTACAACTTCCTGCTCACCTTCGGCATCGCGCTGGTCTGCCAGGACCTGCTGCGCATGAAGTACGGCGCGCAGTCCCAGCCCTACGAGCGCGGTCCCTTCCCCGGCTCCATGGATCTGGGCCTGTTCGACTTCCCGCGCTACCAGGTGTTCGTACTCGCCGTCTCGGTCGCCCTCTGCCTGGCCGTGTGGCTGCTGCTCACCCGCACGCGGATCGGGACCATCGTGCGCGCGGCCACCGAACGCCCCGAACTCACCAGGGCGTTCGGCATCGACACGGGGCGCTGGGTCACGCCGGTCTTCGGCTTCGGCGTCGGGCTCGCGGCCCTGGCCGGCGTGCTCGCCGCACCCATGCGGGCGGTCAACTCCGGTATGGGCGGCGACCTGATCATCACGGTGTTCGCGGTCGTCGTCATCGGCGGCCTCGGCTCCGTCTTCGGCTCCGTGCTCGCCGGGTTCACCATCGGCATGCTCCAGGCCCTCGGCAACCTCTACGTCCCCGTCCTGTCACAGACCTCGGTCTACCTGCTGATGGCCGTCGTGCTGTTGGTCCGGCCCGCCGGACTGTTCGGCAAGGAGGAACACGCATGATCCTCGGCCTCCTCGAGAAGCTGCACGGCCGCCCCGCCCTGATCCGGTGGGGCCTGCTCACCGCCGGGCTGCTCGTGGCCATCGGCCTGCCCTGGGGCCTGTATCCGCCGGTCGCCACGGACATCCTCTGCTGGGGCCTGTTCGCCGTCGCCTTCGATCTGCTGCTCGGTCACGCCGGGCTGCTGTCCTTCGGACACGCGGCGTTCTGGGGCAGCTCGGCGTACGTCAGCGGGCTGATCGCCATCCACAGCGGACTGCCGTTCTACGTCGCCGTGCTGGGCGGGGCGGCGGCCGCCGCGCTGCTCGCCCTGCCCATCGGGTTCTTCGCGGTCCGGCGCAGCGGCATCTACTTCGCCATGGTCACCCTGGCCTTCGCGCAGATGGTGTACTTCATCGCCAACCAGTGGGGCGATGTCACGGGCGGCGAGAACGGTCTGCAGGGAATTCCCCGCGACCTGCCGGGCGTCGACCTGTCGGACTCGTTCGTCTTCTACTACGCGGCCCTGCCGGTGGTGCTGCTCGGCCTCGCCGCGGCCTGGCGGATCGTGCACTCCCCGTTCGGCCGGGTGATCGCCGCCGTGCGCGACAACTCCGCCCGTGCCCGTGCCCTGGGCTATGCCGCCGACCGCTACAAGCTCGTCGTCTTCACCGTCTCCGCGTTCCTGTCCGGCCTCGCGGGCGGGCTGTACGCGGTCAACCACGGTTTCGCCTCACTGCAGGAGGTGTACTGGACGACGTCGGGCAAGGTCGTCGTCATGACAGTCCTCGGCGGCATCGGCACCCTGTGGGGAAGCCTGCTGGGGGCGGGCGCCATCGTCCGCCTGGAGGACTGGCTGTCCACGTCCGGTTTCGAGGAGACCGGCCTGGTCACCGGCGGCGTCTTCATCGTCGTCGTCCTGCTCTTCCGCCGAGGAGTGTGGGGCACACTCGCGCACACGCTGCGCTCCCGTAGGCAGTCCCCGGCCCTCGACCGGGAACCACACCTGGAGCACGACCACGACGACTCGTCGCAACCGGTGTCGTCGTAGATCTGTGCAGACGGAGCCGGGGCGGTGAACATCGCAGGCGGGAACGCGTACCGGAACACTCAGGAGGCATCCGTGGACTCGACGACCACACACAGTCGGGCCGATGTGGAGCCTGCGGCGCGTCTGCTGCGCCTGCTGCGCGAAGACGCCGCGCAGAGTGAGTACGACGCCCTCCTCGACCGATGCCCTGGCGAGGACCGGCCCCGGCTCGCCCTGCTCGTCGACGACGCCCTGCAGGTACGGGCGCGCCTGGAGGAGCGTCGCCGCCGGGAGGCCGAGCTCGCCGCGCTCTACGAGACAGCGGGGGACTTGTCCTCACTGCGTGATCTGGAGGCCGTGCTCCAGGCCATCGTCCGCCGGGCTCGCAGCCTGCTCGGCACCGACGTGGCCTACCTGATGCTCAACGACGCTCAACGCGGCGACACCTATATGAGGGTGACCGACGGGATACGCACCGACGCGTTCAAGCAGGCGCGGCTGGCCATGGGCGCAGGCCTCGGCGGTCTTGTGGCCAAGACGGCGGTTCCGTACAACACCTCCGACTACTTCGCCGACCTGCGCTTCGAGCACTGCATCGACGACGTCGTAGGCGGCGAGGGGCTGATCTCCATCGAGGGAGTGCCTCTCAAACTCGGCGAGAACGTCATTGGCGTCCTGTTCGCCGCCAACCGCCGGGTCCGCCCCTTCTCCGAGCACGAAGTGGCCCTGCTCGTCTCGCTCGCCAACCACGCCGCCATCGCCATCGAGAACGCGACCCTCTTCCAAGACGTACGCAGAGCAGTCGACGAACTCACCGAAGCCAACGGCGTCATCCGCGCCCACAGCGAATCCATCGAACGCGCCGCCGCCCTGCATGAGCGGCTCACCACCATCGTTCTCGACGGCGGTGGGATGGCCGACGTGGCGCAGACCCTCGCCGAAGTCCTCGGCGGGAGCATCCTCGTCCTGGACCCTCGCGGCCGCACCATGGCCGCCGCCGGTGACGACCCTCTCGTCGAACAGGCCCGCACCGAAGGAGCGCTCCCGGATCCGTGTCCCGCCGCCCTCGCGGTCCGAGACGCCCGGGTGCTGAGCACGGACGCCCGCCGCACCCGCCGTATCCCGGCCGGAGCCGACGGATCCGCTGCCTGCGCCACTCCCATCGTGGCCGGCAGCGAACTCCTGGGCGTTCTGCTGCTCGTCCGCGACCACCTGGACGCCTCAGGAGTACGTTCTCTCGAACGTGCCGCGCTCGTCACCGCGCTGATGCTGCTCAGCGAACGCACCGTCGCCGAGGCCGAGCACCGGCTGCGCGGCGAGATCCTTGAGGACCTGCTCGGCTCCCCGCACCGGGATCCGGAAGGCCTGCGGCGCCGGGCCACCCTGGTGGGCCTCGACCTCCACCGCCCGCACACGGTGTTCGCCGCCCGCTGCCGTGACAGCGCCCATCGGCGACGCATCGCCGATGCCGCGGCTTCGTACGCCGCCCATGCCCGGGGTCTCGCGGGCGAATACCGGGGCGACACCGTCGTCCTCCTGCCGCAGGATCCGGACCCCGACGAGGCCGCCCGCACCCTGGCCGACCACTTGTCGCGGGTCGTGGACAAACTGGTCACTGTCGGCGCCGCGACGGCCGCGCCCGGCATCGACGCCATCGTCGAGGCACACCACGACGCGGCCCGCTGCCTGGACGTCCTGCTCGCGCTCGACCGCGACGGAGAAGGGGCGTCCCCCGGCGAACTGGGCGTCTACGGGCTGCTGTTCCATCAGGCGGGCCGCGAGGAGCTGCACCGCTTCGTGCGCCGCACCATCGGCCCCGTCCTCGACTACGACACCCAGCGCGGCGGCGAGCTCACCCGCACCCTGCTCGCCTTCTTCGCCTGCGACACCGGGCTGGGCCGCACCGCCGCCGAGCTCTACATCCACGTCAACACGCTCTACCAGCGCATCGACCGCATCACCTCGCTGCTCGGCCCGCAGTGGCGCCACGGTGACCAGGTGCTGCAGGTGCATCTCGCCCTCAAGGTCCACATGGTCCTGTCCGCCGCGTGATCACCGGCCGACGCGCAGAAGAAACGATGCCGCCCGCGCAATCGTGGTTTGCCGGCAACAAGGTTGCGGCCCCCCGGAGCCGATCCGAGGGGCCGCAGTCGTGCGTTGCGCGTTCTTTGCACTTGTCCGGGAGAACGACCGGGGAATCGCCGTTCCCTGGTGTGACGTCAGTTCGAGCCGGGAGCGGCCCGATCGGGCCCGTGAGTGACGGGCGGGCCCGGGGGTCGGGTCAGGGCTGGACGGGCTTTCCGCGGCCCCAGGCCCAGGCGAGGCGGTCGGCGCCGGACTGGTTGGTGGTGGCGAGCCACGGGCGGGCGGGGTCGCCGGTGAGGGTCTGCAGGGAGTACGTGTCGTCGGTGCGCAGGCCGGGCCAGTAGACGGAGCCCATCTTCAGCCGGCGGAAGGTGTCGGTGACGGCCTGGACGTAGTTGACGTAGTTGTTGGAGGCGTCCGGCTTGTTGTAGTCGAGGCCGGTGGTCATCGGGGCGCCGAACTCGTCGGCGACGGTACGGCCCGCGCAGTCACCGATGCGCTCCTCGAGGTCGGACACCCACTGGTCGTAGGTGGCGTAGTCCTTCCAGAAGCCGTAGTGGTGCAGGGAGAGGTAGGTGCCCTTCAGGCGCGGGTCGGCGCAGACGGAGGTGACGTGGTCGTTGTAGCCGGCGCCGCTGACGAACACCCGGTCGCGCGGGACGGAGGGGTAGGTGGCCAGCCACTTCGCGGCGATGTCGGCCCACTCGGTGTCGGTGTAGCCGTGGGGCTCGTTCATCGGCTCGAAGTAGACCTGCTTGTCGTTCCTGTAGGTCTTGACCACCGTGTTCCACATGGGCCAGAAGGTGGCGGGGTCGTCGATGAAGCCGTCCTTGCGGGCGCCCGTGCCCTCCCAGTAGGAGACGATGACCTTGAAGCCCTTGTCCGACGCGGCGTCGATGACCCCGCGGTAGGACTTCCAGTAAGAGCCGTTGACCGTGTACGGGTTGATGGGCAGCCGGACGGTGTTGGCGCCGAGGTTCGCGCGGAACGCCGAGATGATCCGGCTCGCCTTGGCGTAGGTCCGGGCGTAGCTGTCGGAGGTCGACAGGCCGGACAGTACGACGGGGTCGTCGGCGTAGTTGTCACGCGGGTCGGCCCAGTTCACGCCCTTGAACTGGGTCGTGTCCTTGCTCGGCGCGGCGTGGACGGGGCCGCCGGCGACGGCCGTGCCGCTGGTCGCGGCGATGGCCGTGCCGCTGGTGCCGGCGATCAGGAGCGCCACGCAGGCGGCGCGCAGGCGGGGCGTGAGGCGGGTTCTGGCGGGGGTGTTGCGCATCGACTTGCCCTTTCAGGTGACTGCGGCTCAGCGCCCGGCGGAGCCTGCGCGGGGCTGGGCGGCCGTCGGAAGGTTCGCCGGGCCGGACGGGACGCGGGGGCGTCGGCTCGCCGTCGTGGGCCCGGTGACGACCGGTGCTGTAGCGGTGGTGCGGTGGTGCTTCGCCGGTGGCGCTTCACCGGTGTGGGGAAGGGTGTGGGGGAGCGCGGGGCGGTCCTGTCGCCCGCGCGGGTGGGCCTCGGCGTACTCAAGGCAGGTGCGGGGCGCGGTTCTTGCGCCGTCTCGACCTCCACGGTCTCCAGACGCCGTGAACCCTCGCCTGCGGCGCTGAACCCATCCGTCCGCTCCTCCCTGATCCACCGACCGGAACGCTGTGTTTACGTAAACATCGGCCGGCACGGCGAGGCCTGATCTCATGGCCGGGGCTGGGTCGGTAGCGATGTTTACGTAAACATGGCGGCGCCGGAATCGTGGCACCCGGGACAGTGATCGTCAAGGTTTCCCGCACGTAACGTCGTTGGGCTCCTGTGGTGGATTCCCGGCACCGGGGCGAGGGGGGTGAGAGGTGGTGAAGTGGCGGAACTGGACGTCAGTCCAGGTCGTCGGGCGTGTGGAGGTGGGCGAGGACCTCCTCCAGGGGGAGGTCGAAGCGGTCCTTGTCGGCGGTCCAGTGGCGCAGAACCGTGGCGCTGGCCTCGGCCAGGGCGGGCGGGAGGCCGGTGGAGCGGAGGGTGGCGGCGATCTCCTCCATCTCGGGGGCCCAGCGCCAGGCGCGGGCCGCGATGCTGGGCAGGTAGTCCACCTCGGCGAGAATCCTGGAGGTGATCGACTCGGCCTCCAGGGTCAGTTCGGCATCCACTCCGTGACGGGTGGCGAGCGCGTGCGAGACGGCGGCCAGGACGCGGGCGGACTTCTGGAAGGAGGCGAAGGCCATCTTCAGTGCCGACGCGGCACCGGCCCCGGCGTCGAGCGGCCGGGCGAGTACGGCGGTGCCCTCGAACACCGCGGCCACCCGGCCGACTGCCTCCGGGTCGCCGCTCAGGTAGAGCCGCGGGGCGCTGTCCGCTCCGGGAGGAGCGCCGATGATCGAGCCGTCGACCATGACGATGCCGCGGTCGCGGCAGGCTCCGTCGATACGCAGGGCCCGTTCGGGGCTGATGGCGTTCGCCTCCACGTAGATGCCGCGGAAGGCGTGCCCGAGGACCTCGTGCGCGACGTCCTCCGCCGCGTGCGGTGGACAGACCGACAGGACCAAGTCGCTGACGGCCAAGGCGGACCCGAGTGACTCGGCCGCCTCCAGGCCGGCCTTCCGGGCCCGCTCGACGCTGGCGGAGCCGCGGCCGGTGGGGACGTGGAGCACCCGGGCCCCGGCGCGGCGTGCCTGGGCGCCGACCTCCGCGCCCATGGCGCCGGGGTGCAGGAGTGTCACGGTCGTCATGAACGGTCCTCGTGGAGTCGGGGGAGATGGATGAGGGGGAGGTGGGTGAGGGGGAGATAGGCAAGGGGGGAGATGGATGAGGTGGAGGCGGGCGACGGGAGAGAGATTCACGTTACGAGGAAGATCCGCCGGGCGCGGGGTGTCGCGGCGCGACCCCGCTCCGTGGCCGTCGCTCCCTCCTGACCCGTCATTCAGCTGATGGCGCGGCACATCGCGACATGCGTAACCCTCTCGTGGCCCAAGCATCATTCACGCGTTCCCCTTTAGGGGGCCGATGTTCGCTGTGATTTATCTGTGGGACGTTTACGCTTTACCGTCCTTTGGGCGTTGGATCCCCACTGCGCAGCCGGTCGTCATCAGGGTGTGCGCACCTTCTGTCCCCCCGCGTACGCAGCACTTCTCCTATACCTGCGAGGGTCAAAGAGCCATGCGAGCGTTACTCACCACCAAGACCGCCAGGCGCGCCCTGCGTCCGATCGCCGACCTCATCGATCAGCGCATCGAACGCCAGATCCGCCGCTCCATCGGGGACGGATCCGAAGGCGGACTCCAGCGCGAGCTGGCGACACTGCGCAACCGTCAGCGCCCCCTCGAACTGCTGATCGACGGGACGGGACGCGGCGTGTCGCGCATGCCGGCCCAGGTCCATCTCGACCGCGCCATCGAGGAGTTGGCGCAGGTGAGCGGGGACAGGGGCGGTGCCGAGCGGAACATCGCCCAGGCGTTCCGGCTGCTCATCGCTCTGGAGGCGCTCGGGGTCGGCCGGATCGCCGGTGGCACCATGAACATCTGCGGCAAGCTCTCCGCCGTCCCGCTGCTCGACCCGCCGAACGACGAGATCCTCGAAATCGGCACCCTGTACGGGATGTTCGGCGCGGCCCTGATCCGGATGATGGAGCGCGCGGGACGCGACCCGCGTCTGACGATCGTCGACCCGCTCGCGGGCCTCCAGTTGCAGCCCGGCACCACCGAGGGGGCCGACCCGACGGGCACTCCCGTGCGTGGCGCCGCGGTGCGCGCCAATCTGGCCCTGGTCGGCGCGGCCGGTGCGGCGGCCCGCGTCCAGCAGGGCTTCTCCGAGGACCCCGAGGTGCGCGCCCTGGTCTCCGACCGTTCCTACGGGGTGATCATCGTCGACGGTGACCACTCCGCCTCCGGTGTCGCCGCGGACCTGGAGTGGGCCGAGCGGATCGTCGCACCCGGCGGGATCGTCGTACTCGACGACTTCGGGCACCCCAAGTGGCCCGGTATCAAGGAGGCCTTCGACAAACACATGGCGACCGACACGCGGCTGACGTTCCTCGGCCAGGTGGCGAACTCGGGGTATCTGCGCGCGAGTGCGTAGAGAGGCGTTGCAGGGGGTCTGCCCATCGGTCCCGACTCGTGATAGAAGCGGCGGAAGGGGATTGTCGGATACTGAGAATGGGGTTCTGGCATGAAGGCTGTGGTGGTCGGGGCGTCGAGTGGACTGGGCCGGTGCATAGGGGTCGACCTGGGGCGCCGCGGCGACCAGGTCGCCCTGCTGGCACGTCGGCGCGACCGGCTGGTCGACGCGGCGAAGGAGGCGGGCCCGGACGCGCTCGCCGTCGCCTGTGACGTGACCGACGAGTCGTCCTGCCGGGCGGCGATCGAGGAGGCCGCCGCCGGGCTGGGCGGCATCGACGCCCTCGTCTACGCCACCGGCATCGGCCCCCTCGCCCCGGTCGAGAAACTCGACGCCGACGCCTGGCGCCGCGCCATGGACACCAATGTGATCGGCGCGGCGCTGGTCACGAGCGCCGCGCTCCCGCATCTGACGAAGTCGGGCGGAGTCGCCGCCTACCTGTCCTCCATCGGCGGCTCGCTCACGCCGTCCTGGCCCGGGTTCGCCGCCTATCACGTGAGCAAGGCGGCCCTGGAGAAACTCGTCGAGGCCTTCCGCGTCGAGCACCCGAGCGTGGGCTTCACCCGGTTCGTGGTCGGGGACTGCGCGGGCGGGGAAGGGGACTCCAGGACCGGGTTCAACGACGGCTGGGACCGGGAGTACGCGGCGCAGGTCTACCCGGTCTGGCGGCAGCGCGGCTATCTGACGGGTTCCCTGCTCGACGTGGACGAGTTCCTCCGTGTCCTCGACGTCGTACTGCGCTGCGGCGGCACCATCCCGGAGGTGACCGTGACGCCGCGCCCGCCCGTCCAGGCGTCCCGGGCCTGATCCAAAAGACGGGCCCTAGCGGCCCAGCGCCGCACCTCCGTTGATGTGCAGAAGTTGCCCCGTCAGGTAGGCCGCCTCCGGTGACGCCACGTACCGGACGGCGGCGGCGATCTCGGAGGGGTGACCCGGCCGGCCGGTCAGGGTCTGGCCGACCCGGGAGGCGACGAACTCCGGTGTCGCGCGGGCGCCGAAGAACTCCGTGTCGCCGACGAAACCGGGGGCGACCGCGTTCACGGTGATGCCCTCGGGGCCGACGCGCTGCGCGAGGGCGTAGGTGTACGTGTTGACCCAGGCCTTGGAGCCGCCGTACGAGCCGGGCCCGCGCAGCGAGGCGATGGAGGAGAGCTGCACGATACGGCCGCCGGGGCGGCGCATGTGGGGGAGCAGGGCCTCGGTGAGCAGGACCGCGGTCAGTACGTTGGCGTCGAAGTTGTCGCGGTAGCTGTCCGCGATGGAGGCGAGCGTGCCGTCTGGTTCGCGGGCCGCGTTGCCGCCCGCGTTGGCCACCAGTACGTCCACGGGGGTCTCGTCCGCCGTGATGAACTCCCTCACGCGGCCCACCTGTTCGGGGTCGGCGAGGTCCCCCGCGCACCAGCTCGCCGTCGACTCGCCGTACTGGCCGTTCAGGGTGTCGGCCGCCTTGCGCAGGACGTCCTCGCGGCGGCCCAGGAGCACCACCCGGTCCCCGTCAGCGGCGAACGCCTCCGCCGTCGCCAGGCCGATCCCGGTACCGCCGCCGGACACCACCACACGTCGCTGAGTCATGGCCATCCCGTCCTCGGATGTGAATATCGGTCATGTGAGCGTACGGGCTGCGACGCTACGGAGGCCCTGGGGGGACGTCAAGTGGGTTGTGGGCGCGGCTCACAGGGGCTCACAGGGGCGACCGCCAGGTGACCGTCGTACCCGAGCCGCCGCCCTCCGCACGGCCGTTGCCCGTGTCGCCGTCGTCGAAGACCGTCAGGCGGACCCCGGGGCGTCCGTCGGGGAGGGGCGCCGTCGCGTCGACCGTGATCTCGACGCGGGAGACACCGGCGCGGCGGGAGACGGCGGCCAGGGCGCGGCGCAGCGCGGTGAGCAGCCGGCCGGCGACGGGCTCCACGAGAAGGTTCTCCACCGCGCCGGTGAACCCGATGGACGGCTGGAAACCCAGCACCGCGGCCGCGCCCGCCGCCTCCCGCAGGACCTTGCCGCGGAAGGTGGTGGGGGCGTCGGCCGGAGGCTGCTGGAGCGCGAGGATCGCCGTGCGGACCTCCTGGACGGTGGACTGGAGTTCGTCGACGGCACGGCCGAGGATCGCGTGCGCGTCGTCGTCCGCACCGGCGCTCCTGCGTTGTGTGGACTCCAGCATCATGCCGGTCGCGAACAGCCGTTGGACGACGAGGTCGTGCAGGTCGCGGGCGATCCGGTCGCGGTCCTCGTAGACCGCGAGCCGCTCCCTGCTGTGCTGGGCCTCGGCGTGGACCAGCGCCAGCGCGGCCTGTGAGGCGAACTGGGTGGCGAGCAGCCGCTCCACCGCGGTGTACGGACGGCCGCCGCGTCGGCGGGGGAGGGCGAGCGTGCCGATGAGACGGCCGCCCGCCTGGAGCGGCAGCATCATGCTCGGCCCGAACCGGTGCCGTACATGCGTGGTCATCCGCGGGTCGGTCGCCGAGTCGTCGATGAACACCGGTTCGCCGCCGAGGAGTTGTTCGAGGACGGGGCTGCCCGGCTCGATCACGGCGCCGACGATGTCGGAGGGGTCGTCGAGCGTGGAGGCGGTCACGACCTCCATGCCGCCGTCCTCGGTGGGCCGCAGGATGACGCCGGCCTCGGCCTTGGCGAGACGCCGGGCCCGTTCGGCGACCGTCATCAGCGCGTCGGCGGCGCTCTCGCCGCTGAGCAGCGCGGTGGTGACGGCCGCCGCGCCCTCGATCCAGCGCTCGCGCTGTCGCGCCGTCTCGTACAGCCGGGCGTTGCCGATCGCGATGCCGGCCTGGGTCGCCAGGACCCGTACGAGTTGCTCGTCCTCGTCCGTGAACGGGGCGTCGCGCCTCCCGGTGAGGCGCAGGTCGCCGAACACCTCGTCGTCGACGCGGATCGGTACGACCAGCTCCGACGGCTCGGGCGGCTTCGACGGCTCGGGCGGCTCGGGCGCCCGGGGAGGGCCGGCGAGATCGGGGCGTTCCGCCGTACGGATCTCCTTGAGCCCGTCCCGCGCCGGATCGGTCATGTCCAGCGCCGCGTACGGGGCGTCCGTGAGCTCGGCGGCGGCGTCCACGATGTGCTGGAGCGTGGCCCGCAGTTCGAGGTCGGTGCCGACGCTGAGGACGGCTTCCAGGAGCGACGGCAGGCGGGGGACCGGATCGTGCATACCGGGGACTTTCCGAGGCCCGGCCGTCAGAGCGCCAGCGGGTCCAGGATCAGCGGCTCGATCTTGCCCTCCAGCATGTAGCCCAGGCCCTGCACCGCGCACACGTCGGGACGCTCGGCGATGTGTACCGGCATGCCCGTCGCCTGCCGCAGCATCTGGTCCAGGCCCGGCAGCAGCGCGCTGCCGCCGACCATCATGATGCCGCGGTCGGCGAGGTCGGCCACCAGGTCGGGCGGGCAGGCCCGCAGCACCTTCCCGATCCCGTCCAGTACGGCGGTCAGCGGGGTCTGGATGGCGTCGCGTACGGCGGCGGTGTCGACCTGTACGGAACGGGCGAGGCCGGTCGCCACGTCCCGCCCGTGGATCTCCGTGGACGTCGGGCCGTGCGGGGTGAGGCCGTTGCCGGAGAGGGCGAGCTGCAGGGGCCGTACCGACTGCGAAGGAAGCATGAGCTCGTGCTGGTGGCGCAGGTGCTGCACGATCGCGCGGTCGACGGCCTCGCCGCCCACCGGAATGCGCTCGGCGGTCACGATGGACCCCAGGGACAGCACGGCGACCTGGGTGGCGGCCGCCCCGCACACCATGATCATGGTGGCTTCCGGCCGTTCGACGGGCAGCCCGCACCCGACGGCGGCGGCGATCAGCGTGTCGACCAGTTCGACCCGCCGCGCCCCCAGCCCGACCAGCGTCTCGATCGCGGCGCGCTGCGCCAGCGGGTCGGCGTCGTGCGGGGTGCAGGCCGCGGCGCGCAGCCGGGGCTTGCGGCGCAGGGCGCGGCGCACCTTGTCGCCGAGCAGCTGGCGCAGCATGCGCTGGGCCATCTCGATGTCGACGACCGTGCCGCCGGACACCGGCCGCATGACGCGGATGTAGTCGGGGGTACGGCCCGTCATCTTCTCCGCGAACTCGCCGACCGCGATCAGCGCGCCGTTCCTGGTGTTGATCGCGGCGACGCTAGGCTGATCGACGACCAGCCCCGCGCCCTTCACGTACACCCGGGTCCGGGCCGCGCCCAGGTCGACGGCGAAGTGGCAGCGGCGCAACCGCTCGAGGCTGGCGGTCATGGCAGGTCCTCCCGAGAGCAGACCGTGGGGCTCCGCCAGGTGGCGGTCCTTCCTCACATCGTGGACGGGCGCCGGACCAGGCGCCTTTCGTGGGGGGCCGGGCGGGGTGCCGCTGGATGGGTGGTCCTCTCCGGATGCCGGATGGGTGGTCTTGTCCGGATGGGTGCTCCCGGCGCCCTGGCGGAAACCCGCCAGGGCAGTTTCTCGCCAGGTTCCGTCAACTCCCGCGCACCACCGGCCCCCCGAAACTCTTCGCAGCACCGGAGCCACCATGTGCCGACGAGGAGAGGTCATCGATGACCAGAGGACCAGTCAGACGGGGGGCGGCTCTGCTGTCCGCCGGGCTCGTGCTCGCCGTACTGCCCACGGGGCGGGCGGGCGCGGCCGAGGCGGCCGCCCCGGCCCCGACGCGAACCGCCTCCGTCACCCACACCGTCACTCTCGTCACCGGCGACAAGGTGACCGTCACCGACCTCGGCGCCGGAAAGAAGACGGTCACGGTCGAGCGGCCACGGGAGGCCACGGGGGCGGTCCGCACCCAGGTGACGAACGGCGCCGTGACCGTCGTACCGGACGAGGCGCTGCCCTATCTGCGGGCGGGCACCCTCGACCGGCGGCTGTTCGACGTGAGCGAGCTGATACGGCAGGGGCTCACCGACGGGAAGACGGCCGAGCTGCCGCTGATCGTGACGTACGGGAAGGGGGCGCGCGCGGCCGCTTTGCGCGGGGCCGAGCAGAAGCGCGCGCTGCCCAGTATCCGGGGCGCCGCCGTCGCCGCCGACAAGGGGCGCACCTTCTGGCAGTCCCTCACCCGGCAGGGCGGGACGGTCGACAAGGTCTGGCTCGACGGGCGCGTGCACGCCGACCTCGCCGAGAGCAACGCCCAGATCGGCACGCCGCAGGCCTGGGAGGCCGGGCTCACCGGGAAGGGCGTCACGGTCGCCGTGCTCGACACGGGGGTGGACGCCGACCATCCCGACCTGGCCGGACGGGTCTCCGTCAGCAAGAGCTTCATCGACGGGCAGGAGGTCGCCGACCGCAACGGGCACGGTACGCACACGACGTCCACGGTCGGCGGCAGCGGTGCCGCCTCCGACGGCAAGGAGCGGGGCGTCGCGCCCGACGCGACGCTCGCTGTCGGCAAGGTACTCAGCGACGAGGGCTCGGGCAGCGACTCGGAGATCATCGCGGGCATGGAGTGGGCCGCGCGGGACGTGCACGCCAAGGTGATCTCCATGAGCCTCGGCTCGACCGAGGCGAGTGACGGTACGGATCCCATGGCGCAGGCGGTGAACACGCTGTCCAAGGAGACCGGCGCCCTCTTCGTCGTCGCCGCGGGCAACACCGGCGCCCCCTCCTCCATCGGCTCGCCCGGCGCCGCCGACGCCGCGCTGACCGTCGGCGCGGTGGACTCCGCCGATCAGGCCGCCTACTTCACCAGCGCAGGACCGCGCTACGGCGACAACGCCCTCAAGCCCGATCTGTCCGCACCCGGCGTCGACATCCTGGCGGCCCGCTCCCAGCTCGTCGCCGGCAGTGGTTACTACACCTCCATGAGCGGTACGTCCATGGCGACGCCGCATGTCGCCGGTGTGGCCGCCCTGCTCGCCGAGAAGCACCCCGACTGGACCGGCGCCCAGCTCAAGGACGCCCTGATGTCGACGTCGAAGCAACTCGACGCGTCCGCCTATGTGCTGGGCTCGGGCCGGGTGAGTGTGCCGGACGCGATCGACGCGAAGGTCACCGCCACCGGGAGCGCCGACCTCGGTTTCTACAGCTGGCCGTACGAGGCGAACCAGCCCGTCACGAAGACCGTGACCTACGCCAACTCCTCCGACGCGGCGGTCGAGTTGAGCCTCGCCGTGCGGGGCGCCGCCGACGGGGTGGCCACCCTCGCCGACTCCACGCTCACCGTGCCCGCGCACGGCACCGCGTCGACGACCGTGACGGGCGACGGCTCGAAGGCGCCCGTGGGCGACACCTCCGGGCAGATCGTCGCCTCCGCCGGCGGCACGCCCGTCGCGCACACCGCGTTCGGGCTGGTCAAGGAGGAGGAGCGGTACACGCTCACCGTCCACGTCAAGGACCGCGCGGGTGAGCCGACCGCCGCCTACCTCGCGGTGCAGCAACTCGCGGCGGGCGTGGACCCGTTCCCGGCCTCGGTCGACGACTCCGGCACCCTGAGACTCCGGCTCGCGCCGGGGGCGTACAACCTGACCTCCTTCCTCGACGTGCACGGCAGTCACGGTGCCGACTCGCTCGGGCTCGGCTTCCTCGCCGCGCCCGAGATCACCCTCGACCGTGACCGTGAGGTCACCCTCGACGGACGGCAGCTCCGGGAGATCCGGGCCGAGGTGGAGCGGCGGACCGAGACCCGGCAGCTGCTCATGGAGTACGACCGGAACGCGGGCGGCTCCGACCAGTTCGGCGCCGTGCAGGTGCCCGTGAAGTACGACAGCATCTTCGCCGCGCCGACCGCGAAGGTCACCCAGGGCACCTTCGAGTACCGGACCGTGTGGCGGCTGGGGAAGCCGTTGCTGGAGGTGAAGGGCGTCGGCGAGGCGGTCGCGCAGCCGGGCGCGACTCTGATCGAGGGGCGCCGCGAGCTGCCGCTGGTGGACGTCGGGACCGGACCGTTCACCGGGGTGAGCGGCAAGGCCGTGCTCGCGACACTCGCCGACGGTGTCGAGCCCACCGCCCTCGCTCAGGCAGCCCAGGACGCGGGCGCCAAGGCGCTGTTCGTCACCGACGGCGCGGCCGGGCGCCTCAACGCCTGGTTCGGCACGGACGACTACGCCGACCGGCCGCTGCAGGTCGCCACGGTGAACGCGGCGGACGCGGCACGGCTGCGGGCCGCCGGGCGTGTGGACATGACCGGGACGCGCAACACGCCGTACGTCTACGACCTCTCGGAAGGGCACGAGGGGGCCATTCCGCGCGGCGACCTGACGTACGAACCGGGCGCGCGTGAACTCGCCGTGCTGGGCACCAGGTTCCACGCGGTCAAGCCCGTCTCCGGCAGCGAGTTCCGCTACTCGGTCACCGACGCCTTCCCCATCGGGATCGGCTTCCAGGAGCGGATCGACTACCCCGCCGAGCGGACCGACTACGTGTCCACGGGCACCGGACAGACGTGGATGGAGTCCGTGAACCTCGGGGCGGGCACGCTGGAGGAGCGCAGCGGGCTCGTCCACTACCGCGGGGGCTCGCACACGACGCTGAACTGGTTCAAGCCGGTCTGGCACGCGTGGCTCGGCACCGGGCTCGGCTGGGGACAGGAGCGCGCGGGCAACCAGATCCAGTTCAACACGCCCGGCTGGGGCGACTCCGGGCCCGACCACACGGGCTTCGGCGACGTGTGGAGCGACGACACCGGAATGACCCAGTTCACGTCCGTGTACCAGGACGGCACCCTGGTCGACCGGCGCAAGAGCTCCGGCGCGTACGTGTGGGACGCGCCCGCCGACGAGCACACCTACAAGGTCGTCACGGACACCACCCTCGACCCCGACCGCTGGACCCTGTCCACCAAGGGCCATTCCGAGTGGACCCTCCGCTCGGCGGCCACGCCCGCGGACCGCTGGACGTTCCTGCCGCTCGTCAACCTCGGCTACGACATCGACACCGACCTCGCGGGCGCGGTGCGCGGCGGCGGCCGGGTGCCGGTGGGGATCCACGCCGAGTACGTCAAGGGCGCGCCCGGCACCGGGACCATCGGGGGCGGGAAGCTGGAGGTGTCCTACGACGACGGGAAGTCGTGGCAGACGGTCCCGCTGTCGGGCGGTGGTGGCGCGGCCTCCTGGAAGGGGACGTTGAGCGTGCCGCGCGGCGCGGAGTTCATCTCCCTGCGGGCCTCGGCACGGGACGACCGGGGCGGCTCGGTGAGCCAGGAGGTCATCCGGGCGGTGGGGGTACGGTAGCCCGCCTCCGTCCCCTGTGAACGGGCGGCGCCGGTTCCCCTTGGGAGGGGGGAGCCGGCGCCGCCGCTCGACTTCGGTTCAGTGCGCCGGGTGGCACGTTCAGCGCCCCGCGTGCTCCACGATGCCCCGGACCACGCCCAGCTCCACCAAGTCCTGGGGCCGGATGCGGAGTTGGTCCGCCGTGGCGTGCACCTCGCTCGCCGGGCGCTTGAGGATCGCGGCCGCGAGCTCCGGCGCGATGACGGAGAAGTAACTGTCCGGCGTGGCCCAGGTGTTGCCGGGCGCGGCCAGCGCGAGCGCGCCGCCCGAGCCGCCCTCGCCGATCACCAGGGTGGTGACGGGTGTACGGGCGGTGGCCACCGCGGCGAACAGGTCCGCGATCGCCGAGCCCGCGCCCTGCCGCTCGGCCTGAGCGTCGTTGGCGGCGCCCGGGGTGTCCACCAGCGTCAGTACGGGGACGCCGAGCCGGCCGGCGAGCCGGATCAGCCGGGCGGCGGTGCGGTATCCGGCGGGGCGGGTCGCGGTCCCGCACTGGGCGGCGTACGCCACGGTCCGCCCCGCGGGTCCGGAACCGAACCCGCACAGCATGCCGTCGTCGCTGCCGCCGCAACGGTCGCCGCTGATCGCGGCGCGGCGCGAGAAGTAGGCGTCCAGGTAGGCGGCGGCCCGGGGGCGTTCGGGGGAGCGGGCGTGCCGGACGGCGTCCCAGCCGGTGGCGGGGAGGACGGGGGCGCCGAGGGCGGACGGCGGAGGGACGGGCTCGACCTCGCTCCCGACTTCGGCCGCGGGTGCGGTCAGCAGGGCCAGCCACAGCGCCAGTGTCTCCCGCAGCTCCTCCTCCCGTACGACGGCGTCCACCGCGCCCGCCGCCACCTGGGCCTCGGCCGTGTACGCCGCCGGGTCCGCGCCGGGCGGGCGGACCCGGGAGCCGGCGAAGCCGACCTGGGAGCCGGGCAGCGCCAGGGTCACGTCGGCGCCCGCACCCAGCGTCGCCCAGCCACCGCCCGTCGTCGGATCCCGCAGCACGGCGATCTGCGGCAGCCCCGCCTCCCGGGCGAGCGCCGACTGCCGTGCCACGCGCTGGAGCTGGGTGAGCGCGAGCATGCCCTCCTGCATCCGGCTGCCACCCGTCGCGACGAGCGAGACGACCGGCAGGCGGTGCTCGCGGGCATGGGTGTAGGCCGCCTCGACGCGGTCGCCGGTGCGTTCGCCGAGCGAGCCGCCGAGGTAGCCGAACTCGAAGGCGATCAGTACGGCGCGGGTGCCACCGATGACCGCGGTGCCGCAGACGACGGACTCGTCCTCGCCGGTACGGGTGACGGCGCGGCGGCGCGAGTCGTCGTACCCCTGCCAGGACAACGGACCGTTCGGCTTGAACACCCGCATGGGTACGGGCAGTTCACGAAAGTCATCGCAGGCCAGGGCGATGGCCTCGCGGGCGGAGAAACGCTCAGTCATGCTTCGGGGCCTTTGCGACGGCGTCGGGGAGGGCTCGCTTGAGAATCTTGCCCATGTCGTTGCGCGGCAGCGACGTGAGGAAGCGCACGGTCCGCGGGCGTTTGTGCGGAGCGAGGCGGCGGGCCACGTGGTCGGCCAACTCCTCGGCGGCGGGCGGGGCTTCGGGATCGGCGGGGACGATCCAGGCCACGATCCGCTCGCCCAGGTCCTCGTCGGGCTCACCGGTGACGGCGGCCTCGTGCACGGCCGGATGCTCAAGCAGCGCGTTCTCGATCTCTCCGGCGCCGATCTTGTAGCCGCCGCTCTTGATCAGGTCGGTGGCCTTGCGGCCGACGATGCGTACCGAGCCGTCGGGGTCGACGACCGCCATGTCGCCGGTGCGGAACCAGCCGTCCTCGGTGAACGCGGCGGCGGTCGCGTCGGGCCGGTTCAGGTACTCGGTGAAGAGGTTCGGCCCCCGGACCTGGATCTCGCCGACGGTCTCGCCGTCATACGTGCCGGTGGGAGTGCCGTCGGCGTCATATGAGGCGATCGTCGTCCCGTCCTCCTCGACGAGCCGCACGTCGACGCCGGGCAGCGGCACTCCGACGGTGCCGGGCCGGGGTTCCCCGTCCACCCGCACGCTGGTGTTCATGAGGGTCTCGGTCATGCCGTACCGCTCGAGGACCCGGCGTCCGGTCGCGGCCGTGATCCGCTCGTGGTCGTGCACCGGCAGCGCGGCGGAACCGGACACGAGCAGCCGCGCCCCGCCGAGCGCCTTGGCCAGTTCGGTGTCCTCGACCAGCGCCTCGGCGAGCCGGTGGTACATGGTCGGCACCCCGAACAGCATCGTCGCGCCCGTGCCCAGCTCCCGCGTCACGCCCTCCGCGCTGAACCTGCCCAGATGCCGCACCGCCGCGCCGCGCCGCAGCGGGCCGAGGATGCCCAGGATCAGCCCGTGCACATGGAAGAGCGGCAGCCCGTGCACGAGCACGTCGTCGCCGGTCCACTGCCAGGCGTCGGCCAGCGCGTCCAGGGTCGAGGCGATGGCGCGCCGCGGGATGACGGCACCCTTGGGCGGGCCGGTGGTGCCGGAGGTGTAGACGACGAGGGCGGGGGCGGCGGGGTCGTCCGGTTCGGTGCCGGGGCGTGCGGGGGTGTCCTGACCGGCCGCACCCACCTGGACGTCGACGCGCGCCAAGTCGCTCACGGGCGAGGGGAGTTCGACGCCCGGCTCGGCCAGTACCAGCGACGGCGCGCTGTCGCCCAGAATGTGCCCCAGTTCCCCCTCCCCCGACTTGGGGTTGAGCGGCACGGCGGGCGCCCCGGCGAGCAGCGCGGCGACGACCCCGACGGCGGTCTCCAGGGACGGCGTCGCCCACACGGCGACCCTCTCCCGCCCGTCGAGCCGCGCGGCCAGCGCACCCGCCGAGGCGGCGAGCTCCGCGTACGTCAGGGACCGGTCGCCGAAACGCAGGGCGGGCCGCCGTGCGGTCGAACCGCTGACCAGGGCGGGGAAGAGGGAGGACACGCGGGGTACTCCTTGCCGTAGGGACCTGCTGGAGGACGTGCTGCCGGTGACAGTCACCACCGTTCCTACACCAGCGCGAGGGAAACTCGCCGCCGCGCTCACTCCGATGACGCCCTCGGCCCCGTCGAGGCGAGCCGTCGCCGGGTACCCGCGAGCGTGGCGAGGTCCTCGGCGAGGCGGAGTTCGACCGTGTCCAGGGCGACATGCATCAGCCGGTGCAGCCGGGCCCGGTCGGGGGCGCCTTCGTGCAGGGGCGGCCATCCGGTGGCCGGGGTGAAGGGTCGTCGACCACCACCGTGCCGCCCTGAGTCAGGAGGCGGGCCGGGTCGGCCGGGTCGTCGCTTGGCGTCTTGCCGGTGCCGCCGCCGTCCAGGACCAGCAGGTCGTACGGGCCGTGCTCCTCGATCCGCCGCCAGTCGCCGTGGATCACCTCGCCCGCCGCACGAGCGGGGGGAGGGTGGCGGGGTCCGTAACGGCGTGGGCGTCCGTTCCTGAGATCGACATGAAGGAGATCGTGCGCAGTCATGGGGCCCGGGAGGTGGGGAGAGGGAGCGATCGTTCTTGAATCGGGAACGATCGTTCGGAAAGCATGGCGCGGGCCCCGCGGGGGACCGTAGTCTCGGCCCACAGCGTGACAATTTGACGGATCAACTGCCGGGAGTGCATGGGTGAGTGCGTCGCTGCCTCCTCTTCGCGAGACACTCGCGCGTCTCGACGCGCACCTCGTCGAGAAGGGCCTCGAGCGCGGGGAGTTCCTCGACGTACGGGAGTTGTCGAGAAGAACGGCCCTGGCCGAGGGGGAGGTCCGGGCGCTCCTCGATGGCGCGGGGGTGCTTGACGACAAGGTCGACGACCGGATCCGGGGACGCGTCCGCGCGCTGTACGAGGCGTATCTCGACGAGAGCGGGAAGCGGCCCGCCGATGTGTGCCGGGACGTCGCCGCGCGGCTCGGCATCAGTGACAAATGGGCCCGCAGCCTGCTCAACGGCGACAAGATGCCGAACGTGCCCGACCTCACCCGGCTCGCGGAGTTCTTCCGGATCGAGGAGGGCACGAAGTTCTTCACCGATCCGGCCCCCGTCGTCCTGAACGGCGCACTTCAGCGCGTCGTCGGTGAGCTGGAGGGCGGCGCCGAGGACGGGCCGCTGCTCAGGTTCACGCTCAAGCACGGAGTCGTCACCCTCGCCCTGCGGGGCCGGCGGCTGACGCCCCGCAAGCAGGAGGCGCTCGCGCTCATGCTGGAGGGTCTGCTGAGCGGCGAGAGCGAGGAGGTGGATCGATGAGGCCTTTCCACACCGTGTGGAAGCGCGCCACCGCACTGCTCTCCCGCCGGGTCGACTCCGAGATGCATGGCCTCGCCGTCGAGCTCATCCGCGCGCTGAAGAAGCGATTCGACGCGCCCGTGGACGTACGGGAGTTGGCCGAAGCCCTCTGCCAGGAGATGAGCCGGCGCCGCGACGACCGCCCCATCCAGCTCCGCTTCGAGCGCTTCCCCGACGAGATCGAAGTCACGGGTCTGTGGATGGAGTTCCACGACTTCGACCTCGTTATCGTCGAGGAACGCGCCGAGACGGTGCAGCAACTCGTCATCCTCGGACATGAGTTGTGGCACATGATGGCGGGGCACTCTCACTCCCACCACCACTACGCGGGTGCGGCGGCCGCCGCAGGCGCGCTGTCGGACGACCCCGGCTGGCAGGAGATCGCGCTCACCGTCGCCGCCCGCAACGGCTCGCACGAGGCCGACGAGGCCGAGGCGGAGGACTTCGGCCTGCACCTCGCCAGCGTCTTCCGCTCCTGGGTGACCGGCCCGCGGACGAAGAGCCCCGTCGACCCGGTCGGACAGGCCATCCAGGCCTCCCTGGGCTACCGCGGACCCCAGGACTGACCGGCGATGAATCCTTCCCGCTTCTTCGCCGGGCTCTACATCTCCTTCTGGATCCCGACGGCCGTCCTCACCGCCGCGCTGGCGATCAAACTGCCCAGCATCGTCAAGCTGTGGAAGGACCCGCTGCTGCGTGCCGTCGGCGGCCTGCTCGTCCTCGCCTGCGGCGTCTTCGTCTTCGCGGCACCGGCGACCATCGCCTGGACCAACCGCGTCACCGGCGTACCGAACATCGCGGCCCCGCTGGTCTACAGCCTCATCACCGCGTTCTGCGGCGCCTGCCTGCTCCTGATCACCGCATGGCGCAACGGCATCTCCGACCGCTCCGGCGCCACCCGCGGCGCCACCCGCTGGGTGGTCACCGTCTACGCGAGCGTGATCGTCGCGCTGTGGGTGCTGTTCGCGCTCGCCGACGTCCCCGTCGAGCGGATACGGGACCTCGACACGTACTACGCCAACACCCCCTTCATGCGCGAAGAGATCGTGCTCTACCTGCTCGCGCACACCGCGGCAGCCCTGATCACGTCCAAGCTGATCTGGAACTGGATCCGCACCGGCGGACTCGACGTCTGGCTGCGCGGCGGTCTGAAGTTCCTCGGCGTCGGCTACGCGATGAACCTGCTCTACGACGGTTCCAAGTTCTCCGCCGTCGTCGCCCGCTGGACCGGCCACGACCTCGACTGGCTCAGCACCGGGCTCGCCCCGCCGGTCGCCTCGCTCTCCGCCATCCTCATCGCGGTCGGCTTCATCCTTCCGCACACCGGCCAGTATCTGCACCGCCGGGTTCGCACCCGGCTCGGCCACTGGCACCTGCGCCCCCTGTACCGCCTGATGGGGACCGTCACGGGCGGCGGACGCGTCCCCTTCAGACTCCGTGCCACCCCCGAACTGCGCCTGACGCGTCGTGAGACGTTCATCCGGGACACGCTGCTGAACCTGGCCAGGTTCATCGACGAGGACCTCCGGCGGAAGGCGTACGACGCCGCCCTCGGCCTCGGCTTCGAGTCCGGCCGGGCGGGGGCCCTCGCCCACGCCGTGACCATCCAGGACGCCATCGCGACCAGGCAGCGCACCCGCCAGGACGACGCCGCCGCGTCCCTCAACACGCCGGACACGGAGAACCTGCTGGCGGAGATCGATGCCGTGTCCCGGGCGCTGCGCCACCCCGCCGACATCAGGGCGGTACGCGAGGCCGCGGCCGTCGCGGCGCAGAGCGTGCACGCCTCACCCTGAGTCAGCCGAGCCCGTGACCCCCGTCGGCCTCCACCACGTCCGCCACCACGCAGCTCACGTTGTCGGGGCCGCCGCCGTCGATCGCGGCTTCGACGAGGGACCGTACCGCCGTGTCGGGAGCCGAGGCCGAGCCCAGCAGCCGCTGGAGCTCCTCGTCCGCCACGACGGTGGAGAGCCCGTCCGAGCAGAGCAGGTAGCGATCCCCGGGCAGGGCGTCGCACAACCGCAGATCGGGTACGACCGCGTCGGCGCCGCCGGTGAGTGCCTTCAGGAGCAGGGCGCGTTGGGGATGGACGGTGGCTTCCTCCGGAGTGAGCCGGCCCTCGTCGATCAGCGACTGGACCATGGTGTGGTCGTGCGTGATCCGGAACAGCTCGCCGTCGCGCAGGAGATAGGCGCGGGAGTCGCCGATGTGGACCAGTCCGAGCTGGGATCCGGTCCACACCATGGCGGTGAGGGTGGTGCCGTCGTCCTTGCCCGGTGCGGCGTCCTGGACGGCCCGCGCGGCCCCCCGCACCGCGTCCTCCAGAAGGTTGAGGACGCTCCCGCCCGGAAGGGGTTCGCCGTCCAGGGACTTCAGGGCCTCCACGGCCGCCGTACTGGCGGGCGCGCCGCTCGTGCCGAAGCCGTCGGCCACGGCGAGGACGTGGGCGCCCGCGTGGGCCGTGTCCTGGTTGGCCGGGCGGACCAGACCGGTGTCGGAGAGCGCGGAGTATCGGAGTTCGAGCATGGTGGTGTCCTTCCTCGACGTGTACGAGAGGTGGTCCACGAGGAACGTCACGAGCTCCCGCCGGCCGGCGGTCTCGGCCTCGACCCGCGCCCAGTAGGCACGGATCTCCCGGGCGGCGGACGCGCCGTCCAGAGCGCACACCTGCCGGATCCGGGCCAGCGGCATCCCGATCCGGCGCAGCCACGCCACCAGCCGCGCCCGCTCCAGCTGTGTGACCGCGTAGTACCGGTACCCGGTCTCCGGGTCGACCCGGGCGGGCCGCAGCAGCTCCAGCTCGTCGTAGAGCCGCAGCGCCTTCGGCGACAGCCGGCACGCCTTCGCGAAGGCCCCGATCGTCAGCATCTCCATGCGCCCACCCGTGGTCGTGTCGTGCCCGTCATGCGCTCCTCGTTCCACCACCGATGCTGCGGCTTCACCGAAGGTGAAGGTCAAATGGGTTGCCGAAGTTCCCCCGGCGGTTGTTAGCCTCCCCGGGGATCAGCCGTTCCGAGGATGGAGTCCGCTGTGGCCCGCACCGCCGCCGCCCGCGCCCGTATCGCACTCGCCACCTACCGGCCCGAGGAGGGCGCGGAGAGCCTGGACCGGGATCTGCCCGTGCTGAGGGCGGCCCTGGAGGACGCCGGGGCGGAGGCCGTCATCGGGTACTGGGACGATCCGGACGTCGACTGGTCGGCCTTCGACCTCGTGGTGATCCGGTCCACCTGGGACTACAGCTGGCGGGTGGCGGAGTTCGTGGCGTGGGCCGAGCGGTGCGGGAAGCTGACACGGCTCGCGAACCCGGCGGCGGTGGTGCGGTGGAACACCGACAAGCGGTACGTCGGCGATCTCGCGGAGGCTGGGGTGCCCACCGTGCCGACCCGGTACCTCGCGCCGGGTGAGCCCGCGGAGTTTCCCGACGACCGCGAGTACGTCGTGAAGCCCACCTCCGGCGCGGGTGCGCGGCTCGCCGCCCGGTACCGTCCCGAGGAGCGGGAGACGGCCCTGCGACAGCTGGAGCGGATGCACGACCGGGGACTGACCGCCATGGTCCAGCCCTACCTGACCAGCATCGACACCGCTGGTGAACGCGCCCTCCAGTTCTACGGCGGCCGCTTCCTGCACGCCAGCCGCAAGGCCGCCGTCCTCGAACCCGGCACGGCCTACGACGCGGACAAGGTCGCGCACCCCCGCCTGGAGCCCTGGCAGCCGACCCCGGCCGAACTCGCCGTCGCGGAGCGCGCGCTGGCGGCCGTACCGGAGCGGACGGACGGCTCGGAGCTGCTCTACGCCCGCGTCGACCTCGTCGACGGCGACGACGGGAAACCGTGCGTCATGGAGCTGGAGCTCGTCGAGCCGAACCTGTTTCTGTGGCTGCACCCGGAGTCGGTGCCCGTGGTCGCGGAGGCCGTCGTCAAGGCCGCTCTCCGCTGACGCCCACGCGCTGCAGCAACCCCCACGTGAACTCCGCCGCGCACTCCCGCGGGACACCCGAAGCGTCCGGGGCCGTGAACGCCAGGCCCCAGCGGGTCGGGGCCGTGCCCTCCAGGGGGCGGGCGGGGGCGAAGGCGCGGGCGACCTCGTCGACCGTGCAGGACCAGGGGCGGAGGTCGTCCAGGGTGCGGGGTTGTGGACCTGTGAGCCCCGGGGCGCGGACCAGCCACTCGTTCCAGGCGACACCGTTCGGGGCGACGAGGACCTCGAAGCGGAGGTCGGGCCAGAGGGGGACGGGCCAGAGCAGGGCCTCGCAGGCCAGGTCGCCGATCCGGCGCGGGGTGACGGACTCCGGGGCGCCGAGGATCGAGCGGTAGCGGGAGGTCGCCGCCCGCGAGCGGGGGGCGTGCAGCATCGCCTGCCAGCGGCGGTTCGCCTCGCGCATGTCGGCGATCGAGACGCCCAGCTCGTGGCGGGCGTCCTCGACCAGGCCGGGGTTGTGGTCGGCCATGCGGCGCAGCAGGACCAGTTGGAAGTCGAGCGGGGTGAAGGGGCTAGCGGGTCGCTTGGCGGGCATGGGGTCCATGGTCGCGTATCGGGAGGGAGCCCGGTCGGCGGCCGTCCGGGAGGAACAGGACCGAGTTGACGTAACGGGGGCCGCGCGGGGGCAGGACGCGGCGCAGCAGGCCCTGGGCGACCACGTGGGAGGTGCGTGCCTGGCGGGCCTCCAGAGGGAAGGTCGCCAGGGGCAGCCAGGTGGCGGCGGGCAGAACCCAGCCCGTGTAGCCGCGCTCGGTGAGATGGTCGACCACCGGGGCGATCGGCTGGATTCGGGACTCCAGTTCGATGAAGAGGGCCGGGCGGTCGCGGGTCAGGAGGGCCTCCGCGCCGCGCAGGACCGCGAGTTCGTTGCCGTCCACGTCGATCTTGACGAAGTCGACGTCGTGGAGGCCCAGGCTGTCGAGGGTCACGCAGGGGACCTCCAGCGCGCGGGCGTGTATGTCCCGGCGGACCAGGGACGACACGCCCCGGTCGCCCGCGTCGTCCGGCGGGAGCCAGAGCCGCGCCGTGCCTGGGCGGTCGGAGGCGGCGGCGCGGACCACTCGGACGTTGGAGGGGGAGGTGGCGCAGAGGAGTCCGGCCAGGTGGGGGACCGGTTCGACGGTCACCACGCGGTGGGCCAGGACCGATAGACGCTGGGTCCAGGGGCCGTACCACCCGCCCACGTCCACCGCCGTGCCGCAGCCGGGCGGGCAGAGGTCCGTGAGCCGGCCCAGTTCGGGTTCGAAGCGCGGGTAGACCAGCCGGGCGGTCGCCGCGACGAGGCGGGTGGGGAGGTGGGGAGCGAGCCGGGCGGCCCAGGTCCTTGTCGTCTTCATCGTGCTCGTCGTCCTCGTCACGGGACCATCCGCTTGAGGAGTTCCTCGTGCTCGTCCTCCGTGACCTGCTCCCCGGAGGACGGCAGCAGCTGCGGGATGCCGTCGACGATCGGGTAGCGGCGGCGCAGGCGCGGGTTGTACAGCGCCTCCCCGGCGCTCGGTTCCGTCCCGGAGTTCGGCGCCTCGTCGTCACTCAGGGGCAGCAGGTGCAGTGGGCCCTTGTCCAGCGGGCAGGCCAGGATCTTCAGCAGCGGGTCGTCGGGGTTCATGGTGGCGTCAGCTCCTTGGCCGCGATGGGGGGTTGGGGTGCCGCGTCGTGTTTGGGCATGACCAGCAGCACGGACACCGCGAGGGCGGTGCCCGCCAGGCGCAGTGTCAGCCGCACCGGGTCGTGCGGCAGCGCCTCGCCGAACGCGAGCGTGCCGAGCACCGCCGTGAACAGGCTGGTCACCGTCGTACAGACCGGCACGATCAGCGAGGCCCGGCAGCGCTGCAGCGCCGCCTGGGACATGACCAGGCCGAACGCGCCGGTGAAGAGAAGGAGGTAGGGGTACGGGGAGCGGAGCACGTCGACCACCGCCCCCGCCAGGTCACTGGTCGTCAGATAGCTCGACACGCCCTTGATGGCCAGCGAGCTCACCCCGTACAGCAGGCCCACCGCCACGCCGTACTCGACGCCCGTCGTCGGCATCCGGTGCCGGTGCCGCGCACGGCGCTCGGCGGCCCCGTACAGCCACAGGCCCGCCGCCAGCGACGGCAGACAGACGGTCAGGATCAGCGGCGCGGGGGCACTGCGGCTGACCCGGTCCGAGCCCTCGCGCAGGGAGAGGACCACCATCAGCAGGGCGAGCAGGATCGCGCCGAGCGCGTACCGCTCGCGGCCCGACGTCTCCTCGCCGAGCAGCCGGGCGGAGAGCAGCACCAGCAGCACGAGCCCGGAGACGAAGATGCCCTGGGCGGCGGCGATCGGCAGGGTGCGGTAGACGGCGAGCTGGGCACCGAAGCCGGAGGCCAGCGCCAGTGAACCGCCGATCCACAGCGGGCTGCCGAGCACCAGCCGCAGCAGCCGGGCGGGGCGGCGGATGTCGACCTCGGGCAGTGCGGCGAGCGCGCGCTTCTCCAGGACGAATCCGGTGCTGTACAGGACGTTCGCCAGCAGGGCCGCGGCCACTCCCCACCACATGGGCTACGTCCTTCGGGCGTGCAGGAGCAGGATGGAGGAGAGGGCGGGCGTCGCGCAGGCCAGGCGGTCCAGGGGGCGCAGCGGACGCGGTACGCCGTGGAAGGGTGCCCCGCTCAGTCGTACGACCTCGAAGCCCGCCGCGGTCACGAACTCCCGCAGCGCGCGGGCCGTGTAGAGCCGCAGGTGGCCCACGACCTCCCGCCCCGGGCGGCCGTGGATCGCGCGCAGGCTCACCTCCGAGAAGACGGGCTGGATACCGGCGAGCAGCAGGGCGCGGTTGTACCAGGCGGCGAGGTTCGGGGTGGAGAGCATCAGGTGGCCGCCGGGGCGCAGGACCCTGCGGATCTCGTCCAGGGCGCTGTCCGGGTCCACGAGGTGCTCGATCACCTCGCTGAACAGGACGGCGTCGGCCGAGGCGTCGGCGAACGGCAGTCCGCCGTCGGTGAGTTCGCCGCGGATCGCGTACGGCAGCCGGGCGTGGGCGCGTCTGAGGGCGTCCTGCGACCAGTCGACGCCGACGAGACGGTGTCCGGCGAGCAGCGGTGCGGCGGTCGCGGCGGCGGTGCCGTCGCCGCAGCCGATGTCCAGCACGGTCCGCGCGCCGGCCGTGGCGGGGCCGAGCGCTGCGGCCAGCATCCGGGCCTGGCGGAGACTGCGGGGGGTGCCGGAGGCGACGGGGACGCTCGGATCCTCGTAGAAGTCGCGAAGTCCCCGGCGGACGGCTGCCGTTGCCGAGGCGGCGGAAGGGGCAGGGGTGGGGGTCGAGGTCGTGGGTGTCATCGGCTGCCGTCCTCCTCCGTCGCGTGCAGATAGTGCTCGAAGAGGTCGCGGAGGTGGGCGCCGTCGCCGTGGCTGAGCAGGGTGCGCGACCAGCGCAGGGCGACGTGCAGGCGGCCCGCGGTGGACGCCGTGGTGACGGTCAGGCCGCGGGGTGTCCGGGCGGGCGCCGAGAACCACACCGCGTGCGCACGGCCCGCGTCCGCGCCGAAGTCCAGCGCGTACGGGATGCGGCCGATGTTGCTGAGCAGCGTGGTCGACGTCCAGGGGCCGGCCGCGCGGCGCAGGCCCCGGGTGAGGGCGGCGCGCCAGGCGACCGGGACCACGGGGGCGGTCAGGAGGGTCGCGCCGTGGCCGAGTTGGGGCCGGGACAGCGACTTGAGCGCACGGGTCCGTTCCGCCGTACGGCGCAGCAGTTCACCGATCCGTCCGGCGTCCAACTCCTCCACTGTGAAGGGGACTTCGACGAGTCGCGTCCCGTTGCCGATGGGCATGTCCGTGCCGCGGGGGCGGTCGTCGACCGGCATCGTGATGCGCAGGGGGCGCGGGCGGGCGCCGTGTTCCCTGTTCCAGTGCGTGATCATCAGGGCGGTGGCCGCCATGAGCTGGTCGTTCACGGTGTACGGGGAGCCCTTGGGGCGGTGCGGGACGCCGAGTTCGGTGACGAGGAGGCCGTTTCCGGGCGAGGGCTCCGGGGTGCCATGGGCCACGCGGGCGGGCGGGGTCCAGGTGGACGGGGTGTCGACCTGCACGGCCTTCGCCTCCGCCTCGGGTGGTCGTACGGGTGGTGCGGTCGGGGAGTTGTCCTTGCCGCCGTACAGCTCCGCGGCGGTGGCGAGGACGCGGAGGCAGGCGGGGCCGTCGAGGGCGGTGTGGTTGACGGTGAGGAAGAGGACGGTGCCCTTGGGGCGGGGGCCGGTGTGGGTACGTGGCGCGGCGCTTCGGCGCGACGCCGTACCCACCGCGTCCGTCGCCTCGCTGCCGACGGGCGGGCCCGCGCCGTCGACCACCTCCAGGCGGATGGGCGGCGAGGCGGACAGTGGCGGGGCGGTCAGCAGGGCGCGGGTCCGTGCGTGCTGGAGGGCGCCTGGGCCCGGTGTGGGGAAGGAGACGACCTCCAGGTCCGGATCGGGGGTGAGTTCCCACTCGTAGCGGCGGCGGTACCAGGGGCCCGCGGCCTCGCGCATCAGGATGCGGGGGTGCCGGTGCAGGGCCTCGGTGAACGCCGAGGTGAGGCGGGCGGGGTCCAGGTGGCCGGGGAGGTGGACCTCGATGTGGACGGTCTCGGGTTCCTCCTCCTGGAGACAGTGCCGGGAGACCTCGTCCACGACGGGGAACGGCACGCGGGCGGGGGGCCGGGACGGTCCGTCGGTACCGTCCCGCGCCGGGTGTTCCAGCGCGGTCATCGGGGTTCGTCCCTTCCCGTGTCGTCGTCCGCCGGGTTCCCCGCCTTGCGGAAGGCGATCCGTGCGGTGGGTGGCTCGACCTCGCGCGCGTCCGCCTCGCCCGCACTCGTGTCACCCGCGCCCGCCTCGCGCGGAGCGGAATCCGGGCCGCGTACGGCCGGGGCGGAACCTGGGCTGCGTACGGCCGGGGCGGAACCCGGGCCGCGTGCGGAGATGGTCGGGCTGGAGGCACGGTCGGGGCCGGGGGCCGGGGCCTCGGCTCCGGCTTGCGTGGCGCCCCGCCCGGGTCCGCGAGCCGGTGTCTCTCCGAGCGACTTGGTCTGCGTGCCGGGTTTCTCCCCGGGGGACGTGGTTTCCGGGTCGGGCTTCTCCTCCACCGTCCCGGGGCCGCCGTTCTCGCCGCGGCGGCGTCGGGGGAGCGGTGCCGTCGGGGCCTCGGAGCCCGGGGGCGGGCCGGGCGGGAGGACCGGGCGGGAGCCCCGGGGTGTCGCTCCGGAGGGCTCCTGGACGCTCACCAACGCGGCGAACAACCCGATCAACGCCAGCAACTGCGCCGCGGGCCCGAACGCGCCCTCGCTCGCGCCCGGTGGCGACCCGGCGCCCGTGGCGGCGGCGATCCCCGCCCCGGTGAGCGCGAGGAACGCGATCGGTACGAGGAGCGCGTGCCGTTTCCACGCGAGCAGCGCCAGCGCGGGGACCAGCAGCGCGAACGGTCCCGCGATGACCACGCCCACCAGCGTGAGCGCCACCGTGCCGAGCCAGAGCCCGGCGTCCGGCGCCGCCGGCTGCGGTTCGTCGGTGTTGGCCTCGCGGCGGCGCCACAGCACGAGCCCCGCGAGAGCCGCCACACCGACCCCGCCGCCGATCAGCCCGGCCTCGTACGTCGTCGAGGGCTCGTACGACAGCTTGACCGTGCCGCCCGCCCCGGCCGGGATCTGCCAGCCCTGCTGCCAGCCGTCGAGCCGCAGGGGCGTCAGCTTCTTGCCGCCCAGCGTGGCCTGCCAGCCGTCGTTGTAGTTCTCGTACGTCGTGAGGTACGAGGCGGCGCCGGAGCCGACCTTCACCTCGCGGCGGTCGCCCAGCCAGTCCACGATCCGCAGTTCGCGCCCGGCACCGGCGGCGGCCTCGACGGTGCCACGGGTGAGGGTGACGTCCGTGACCGCGAGGGGCCCGGCGTCTCCCGCCTCGACCCGGTGCGAGCCGGATCCGAGGTCCAACACGGGCTTCGAGGAGCCCTCTTGGCACAACGTCAGCTGGACCGGCCGCCGTTCGGTGAGATCCCCCACCGTGCCCTTCGCGCTCGTCTCGTACAGCTTCCCGTCGACCGCGAGCGTCGGTCCCTTCCCGCAGGCGAGCGAGAACTCCTGTGTCTCCACGGCCTGCGTGGTGCGGTACTCGGCGAGGGCCGGGAGGTACACCTCCGTCAGCCCGACCGGCAGTTGCAGATCGGCGCCCGCGACCGGGTTGTGGAGCGTCAGGGGCGCGGTCTCGGTGACGGTGATGTCGAGCTGGTTCGTGGTGATCGGGTCGAAGCGGGCCCAGCCGTTCTCGTCGACGCCGGCCACGGTGTCCCCGTCCGGGGAGCGGATCTCGATCTTCGTCGGGCGGGTGGAGAGGCCGCCGGCCGCGGCCAGGACCATGGACGAGACGGGCTTCTTGTCGGGCCAGCTCAGATGGATCGTCGGCCTGTCCCCGGCGATCCAGGCCGTGGTCAGGTTGCCGTCCGTGAGGTTGCGGGCGTCGAGGCCGGGGCCGAGGGCCGTCGTGGAGTCGGCCGTCGCGACGATCCGGTTCGACTGTTGGGGCGAGACGTCGTACAGGAGCTTGTCGAGTGCGTCGCCGGTGATCGCGACGGCGCTCGCGTTCACCTCGTACGATCCCGCCGTCGAGGTGGAGAAGGTGCGGTGCAGGCCCGCTTCCGTGCCCGTGGGGGCGAGGCCGGTGGGGTCGGTGGTGCGGTGCAGGGAGACGATCTCGGCGGCGGTGTCCGAGCCGGCGGCGTCGGTCGGGAGCTTCAGCAGGCGGGTGACCTGGACGTCCGGGAGGGCGATCTCGGAGAAGCCCGCGCCGGTGAGTCCGGCGCGCCGCGCGGTGGAGCCGACGATCGTCAGCTTCATCCAACTCGTCGCCCCGGCAGGCGCCTTGACGGACTGGGTCGTGCCGTCGGGTTCGAGATAGCTGGTGGCGGAGCCCTTCTCCGTCTCCACCCGGACCCTGGTCGCCGCGGACCGCATGCCGTCCTGCGGCAGCGGGGTGACCTTGAAGGACTTCGGCATGTCCAGGGACCCCTCGAAGCGGATCCGTAGCCACTGCCCGTTCGCGGACCCGGACGCGCCCTCCGCCCACGCGGTGTCGGGGTTCCCGTCGAAGGCGTTCACGGGGTCGTACTGGGGGAGGTGGAACAGCCAGTTGCCGGTGGAGGACGCGGTCACCGAGCGGGCGCCGCGCAGCTCGGCCACCGTCTGGTGCTCGATGCCCTTGGTCGGCAGGATCTGGTGCGGTTTCTTGCCGGCGTCCTGGGCGCTGCCGCTGTCGTTGCGCTGGTCGGGCGTGTACGTGTACGAGGTGTTGGAGTTGACCAGGCCGAAGCGGGTGTCGGCGCGTCGCAGCCCGTCGCCGACCACCTGGACCGCGGCGGTGCCGAGGCCGGGATGGTTGTCGCCGGTCAGTACGGCGGGGCGGCCGCGCATCGAGGGGTCGGCGGCCAGCGGCAGCAGCGCCTCGGGGCCGCCGGAGACGACGGCGGTGTCCGCGATGGCGCTCAGCCCGGCCTGTCCGGGGCGCGGTGCGCCGTTGCCCGCCGGTTCGTAGATCTCGACGGCGCGCTCGCGCGGGTAGAGGCCCTCGACCTGGAGCGGGGTGTGGTGGGCGATCCGGCCGCCGGTCACGACCGGTCCGAAGCCGGTGACCCGCTGGTAGCCCGACTGTTCCAGGGTCCGCTTCACGGTCTGGGTCGGGACGTAGCCGACCTGGTCGGGGTCGAGGTCGTTGCGGACGACGACGTAGTAGAGCCCGGCCCGGCTCAGATAGTCCCCCAGGCCGGGGACGTCACTGCCGGTCATGAGCGCCTGCTCGACGGCGTCCATGGCACGCCGGTTGCCGGGGGTGCCGAAGGGGACGTAGTCCCGCTCGGCCCAGCGGGAGTCGGCGAGCACGTCGAGGGGCTCGTCGATGGGGGAGCCCCAGGTGTAGAGGCCGTGCGCGGTGGCGGGGACGACAAGGGCACGGGAGTCGGGCGAGTACTTCTTCAGCCAGTCGGCGGTGGTCTGCCAGTACTTGGGGAGCTGCTGGAAGGAACCCGGGTTGAGGATCGATCCGTTGAGGTACGGCCAGGCGAGGCCGGGCAGGATCAGCACGGCCGCGACGAGGGGCGCGTAGCGGCGGCCGTGTACGGGGCGGGCGCCGCGTGGCTCCGCCGCGACCCCGGCGAGATGCGCGAGGCCGAACACGAGGGCCAGCGCGAGGCCCGTCTGGAACTTGTAGATGTTGCGGAAGGGGACCAGCCAGCCGTTCAGCCAGTCCTGGACCACGCCGTGGAAGGGCGCGCCGAACGCACCGCCGTACCCCGCGAGGGTGAGGAGCGCGACCGACAGCACGGTCAGGACCAGCCAGCGGCGCTCGGGCATGTCACGTCTGGCGAGCCCGGCGAGACCGAGTCCCGCCGCGAGCGCCGAGCAGACGATCACGATCACCGAGGCGGCGACGGTCCAGCCCGCCGGCAGCCAGGCCTCGCCGAAGTGGAGGTACGCGACCCAGTTCCCGGCGCCGCGCAGGGACTCCGTGGCCGACATGGTGGCGGTCGTGGTCCCCGAGGTCTCCACGTACGGGAGGAAGTTCTCGCCGTAGACCCCGAGCATCAGCAGCGGGATCACCCACCAGGCCGTCGCCAGGATCACGCCCGGCACCCACCAGGTGATCAGCTTGCGCTGTCGGGGTCCACGTGGACGGGACAGCAGATACAGCCCCACGGGGAGCAGCGAGGCGAGGGTCGCCGCCGCGTTCACGCCGCCCATGAAGGGAATGACGAGCGCCGAGCGGAGGGCGGCGACGCGGGCGCTGTAGCGCTCGTCGGTGAGGGGGAGCAGGACCCAGGGGAGGAAGGCGCCGGGGAGCGCGGCGGCGGAGGTCGAGCCGACGACGATCGTGAAGACCGGCCAGAGCGCGTACGCGACGGCGGCGAGCAGCCGGGAGGAACCGTTCCCGATCCGCAGCCGTTCGGCCAGCCGCAGGGCGCCCCAGAAGGCGACGGACACGACGATCGACAGCCACAGCCGTTCCGCCAGCCACACCGGGAGATGGATCAGCTTGCACAGGCCGTAGAACGGCAGCATCGGCCAGACGTAACCCACGTACTGGTCCTGGATGCCGCCGAAGCCGCCCCGGTCGTGCCACAACTGGCCCAGGTCGGACAGGAACTGCCAGGGGTCGAGCGCGACACCGAGCTTGGTGTCGAACGTCATGCGTCCGGGGTGCACGGCCAGGAACAGCACGAACACCACGGCCCAGAACCCCAGCAGCCAGCGCCTGGACCGCGGCCCGTGCGGGGGGCCGGACGTGGTCGAGACGGGGCGGACGGCCGCCGGGGGAGGAGCCTGGACCGTGGTCGTCATGGTGGACACCGCCGGAGGATGAGGAGGAGGTTCCAGGTGGCGAACTCCCGCAGCCCCGGCGCCCTGGTGACGGCGGAGGCGAGGATGGGCCAGTAGCGGGAGCGCGCCGAGACGACCGTGACGTCGTCGCGGGCGCGCACCTGCCGCAGGGTGGTGCCGATGTGCACGGCGAAGAGGTTCTCGCCGAGGGTGTGCTTGGCGGGCTTTCCGGTACGGCGGTGATAGCGGGCCCGCGCCCGCTCCGCGCCGAGGTAGTGCCAGGGCGCCCACTCGTGACCGCCCCACGGGGAGAGCCAGTTGGTGAACGAGACGTAGATCAGCCCGTCGGGCCGGGTGACGCGCACCAGTTCGCTCAGGAACGTCTGCGGATCGGCCACGTGCTCAAGGACGTTGGAGGAGAAGGTGACGTCGGCGACCCCGTCCGCGAGCGGCAGCAGATACCCGTCCGCGACGACCGCCGAGCCGTCGGGCTTCGCCCCCAACTCACGCACGTCCGGCTCGAAGAGATACGCGTGCGCCCCGCGCCGCCGGAACTCCGCGGTGAAGTACCCGCCGCCGCCCCCGACGTCCACGACGGTACGTCCCTCGACGCCGCCGTACGCCTCGACCTGGTCGGCTGCGTCGCGGGCCAGCAACGAATAGCAGCTCTCGGGGTCGTCCTGCTCCCGCATGAAGGCCCGGAAGAGCGTGAACGAACGCCGGAAGGAGGGGTCCTTCCATGCGGGGGGCGCGCTCTTGGCGGGGGCTCGGCGGGGTATCTCGGGGTCGCCGTCCATGGGCGTCACCTCCGCCAGGAGGTGGCCGCCTCCGTGGCCACCGCCCTGAACTGGCGGACCGTGTTGTTCCAGCGGTACTGGGCCGCGCGGTCGCGGGCGGACTTGCCCATGAGGGTGCGGCGGTGGGCGGACAGGGCGAGGGTGCACCAGGCCGCCGCGAAGGAGGACTCACCGCGGGCCAGTACACCCGTCTCGCCGTCGACCACGGAGTCGCGCAGACCGGGCACGTCGAAGGCGATCGCCGGGGTCTCGCGCGCCGCCGCCTCCGTGACCACCAGGCCCCAGCCCTCCACGGCGGAGGGATGCAGCAGCAGCCACGCGGCGCACAGCAGCCGGTGCTTCTCGGCCTCCGGGACACGCCCGGCGAACTCCACGTCGGGGCCGGCCAGTTGTTCCAGTCTCTCCCGCTCGGGGCCGTCGCCGACGATCACCAGCCGGCCTCCGGTGACGGGGCGGACCCGTTCCCACAGCCGCAGGAGCAGATCGATCCGCTTGTACTCGACGAGCCGTCCCATCGCCACGAACAGCGGCTCCGGCGAGCGCTCGGCGAGCGGCCCCGGCTCCTCGACCCCGTTGTGCACGACCCGGATGCGCTCCCGCTGCACCCCGATCGCGCGTAGCGCGTGGGCCGTCGACGGTGAGACGGCGACCAGCAGATTGCCGCGCTGTGCGCCTGCCAGTGCCCAGTGTTCGAGTCTTCGGCCGATCCGGGCGGCGGGCGCCAGCGGCCCGCCGAACCGCATCCGCCACAGGTCCGTGTGGACGTGGTTGACCAGGCACAGGGTGGGGCCGTGGTGCCAGAGCGGGGCCAGGTACGGCATGCCGTTGCAGACCTCGACCAGCAGGTCGCAGCCGCCGACCTGACGGTGGAAGGCGGAGCGGGCGCGCAGGAAGTGGCCCAGGTCGCCGCCCGCCGAGACGACCCGGTAGTCGTGGTAGGCCGCGGGCCCGCCGCACACCAGGGTGACCTGGTGGCCGAGCGAGGTCAGTCCCTCGGCGAGCCGGTCGACGAGGATCTCGGATCCGCCCGCGGACCGGTTTCCCAGGTCCCGGTGGGCGAGGAAGACGATGCGGCGCGGCTGTGGGGGAAGCGCCGGGAGGGACTGCGCGTCGCGCGGGACCGCGGCGCGCAGCGGGGAGGGCACGTGCTGGGGCATGGGTGCTCCAACTCGTCTCAGGGTGCGGAACTCAGCGTGGGGGGTAGGGCGTAGGGCGGGTCGGTCGCTTCGAGGGTGAATTCGCCGATCTGTGCGGGGTGAATCTGCCGATCTGTGGGGGATGCGGGTACTGGCTGTAACGGGAGTGTGGGCGGGCTGTGCTCGGGTGGGGGTGGATAGTTTTCGCCCGGCGCTGGGAAGCTGCTACTCACCGAGGTGACAAATTCCGGGCTTTGTGGAGCTGACAGGCCATCACATCGTGAGTGGTGAAGGGGAGTTACCGGGCGAACCGGGATCCCGTCGCCCTCGTACCACCAAAACGCCCCCCACAGCGGCGAGGGCGAACCCGAGCACACCGGCACCTATCGGCAATGTCTGCCCCACCAGGCGCAGTTGACCGCTCTCCTTCTTCGCCTGCTTCACCTGGTCCTTCTGGGTGGCCGTGGTGAAGGCCAGCTTGTCGGCGTCCAGGAGCAGCGTCGAGTCGTACGTGGAACCCGGGGCGCGCAACGTCCTGCGCGGACCGACCTGGGCGTAGAGCACCCGGCCGGTGCGCTGGTCGACGACCAGCTCGATGCCGTGGTTGGAGTACCACTCCTCGGCCAGCACCTGGGGGCGACCCGGCAGGTCGACGATGCTGCCGGGCACCAGCCGGGTGCCGATCTTCGTCGGGGGGACCGTGCCGGTGAAGCGGTAACCCGTGTAGCCCTGGATCTTCTTGGTGCCACGGTAGGCCAGCGTGATCGGTGCGCCGAGGGAGTTGTCCCACCAGCGGTACGCGTGTTTCTGCACGTCGAAGGGGAACTTGAGGTAGGCGTCGCCCTCGAAGTGCGGATTCTCCTGGCAGCAGTGCACCGGCTGGTTGGTCTTCCGGTCGGTGACCCAGCGGTTCGGGAAGAACTCCAGCGCGTCGTGCGGGTCGGCCGCGGGCAGCGACTTGTCCGTGTCGACCGTCGTCGTCACGTCCCAGACGGCGCGCCCGCTGTGCTCACTGTCGGCGACATCGCCTCTGACCTGCTGGGTGATGGTGATCCGCTTGTCGTACAGGGTCTGGATCTGCGCGGTGTCGAAATAGGCGCCCGTGCCGGTGTAGACGGCGGTCGTGTCGATGTCGATGGGATTCACGGCGGCCCGCGGTTCCACGTACCACGCGAGCATCGGGGCCAGTACGAGCAGAAACGTGCCGAGGCCGAGCAGGACCAGTGCGAGGGGTGAGGGTTTCCGGCGCATCCGGGCACTCCAGGGGCGTGAGGAGGCTCGACACACGGGTCACCACTGCTGATCACGGCCGGTCACGGCCGGTCGCGGGTGATGCGGGTGATGCGGGTGGAACGCGGTGATACGGGTGCGTCGACACCAGGAGGGAAAGTGCACGTGCGGTATGGGCCGGGAACCGTACGGGCACCCTTGACGGAGTGTCAATGCATTGTCGAGACTGAGGACTTGCCGGACGGGACCGGCGAAACGGGCTGCGCGGATCACGGGAACGGGTGGGGACGACCTCCGACAGAGAGGCTCACCCTGCGATGTCCAGACTGTTGGCCGCCGTACTCACCGTCGCGGCCGCCGCCGCGCTCGCCGTGGGTGCCGCACTCGGCCTCGTCGCGCTGCTCGACGCGACCCCCGACCAGCCGAACACCCCCCTGATCACGTACGAGCATGCCGACCAGGAGCACTGACCGTGCCGAGGGGCGCGCCGGAGACGGACCGGAAAGCGCAGGCCGGCCACGGGACCGTCGCCATGCGCTCGGCCTGGCATGACGTTCCCCGCGCCCAGGTGCGGCAGTTCGCGGCGATCGCCCTGGGCGAGGCGCCGGATCTCGCCGAGGAGATCCTCCGGGAGATCCGCCGCGAGTACCCGAACCTGCCCCTCGTCCTCGACGACTCCGGCGAGCCGATGGCCCTCGTCGGCATCCGCCGGGCCATCGAGGTCTTCGTACAGCACCTGGAGACGGCGGAGGGCAGGCCCCGCGTCCACCCCGAGGTCTTCCAGGAGTTCGGCCGCGGCGAGGGACTGCACGGCCGCAGCCTCGACTCACTTCAGGCGATCTACCGGCTGGGCGTACGCCTCGCCTGGCGCCGGTTCGCGGAGATCGGACAACGGGTCGAGATCCCGCCACCGGCGATGTACGAGCTCGTCGACGCGGGATACGAGTACCTGGACGGTCTGGTGGACCAGTCCGTACGGGGTTACGCCGAGGCCGCGGCCCGGCAGGCGGGGGAGCGCCTCCGCCTCCAGCGCCGGCTGATGGAGCTGCTGCTCGCCGAGCACCACCACCGGGGAGATCCCGCCGAGGCGCTCGTCGAGCGGGCCGCGCGGATCGGCTGGCCACTGCCGGACAAAGTCGCCGTCGGGGTGCTGCTGAGGCCGGCGCGGGAGGCCGTGGCGCCCGCCGTCGGGCAGGGGGTGTTGCTCGACATGGAGTACGAGCAGCCGCGGATGGTCGTGCCCGAGCCGGACGCCGCCGGGCGGCCGGAGCTGCTGCACCGGGCGCTCACCGGCTGGTCCGGGGCGATCGGGCCGCCGGTGCCGCTGGCCGACGCGGCGAAGTCGCTGCGCTGGGCGGATGCGGCGGTACGGCTGATGGAGCGGCGGCTGCTGCCCGGCGGGGAGGTGCTCCACTGCACCGAGCACACCGAGGCCCTGGTGCTCCTCCAGCCCGAGGAGCTGATCGACGACCTCGCCCTGCGTTGCCTGGCGCCGCTCGCGCACTGCGGGCCGACGCACGGCCGGCGTCTCGCGGAGACGCTGCTGGCGTGGCTGGAGACGCGCGGAGGTGCGCCGGAGGTTGCCGCGCGGCTCGGTGTCCACCCCCAGACCGTCCGCTACCGCCTCCGCCAGATCAGGGAGCTGTGGGGTGACGAGATCGACGACCCGGACCGGCGGTTCGAACTGGAGCTGGTACTCCGCGCGCAGCGTCTGCGCGGTGAGCTGGGTGATCCCCGCCCCCGCCGCTGACCTCCCGTCGCGCGCGGCCGGCTCCGCCTGCGCGCCAGTGCCCCTGTGACCCCCTGCACCTCACCGTTGCCCACCCATTGCCCGTGCAAGAGCACTATGAGTAGCCTGTGTTCGTCATGCCGATCGGCTGTTGAAATTTCGAACATAGGGAGGGGGCCGGTTGTGGGACGCCTCGTACCTGCCGTGACCCGAGCTCTCGACATACTCGAGCTCTTCCTCGACGGGGACGGGACGCTCTCCGCCCCCGACATCGTGCGCAAGCTCCAGCTTCCCCGGACGACGGTGCACGAGCTGGTCACCACGCTCGCCGCCCGCTCGTACATCGTGCAGGTTCCCGGCCAGCCGGGACGCTACCGCCTCGGGGTGCGCCCGTACCAGCTCGGGAGCCGGTACGCCGAGCAGCTGGACCTCGCCGCCGAGGGCCAGCAGGTCGCCCGGTCCGTCGCCGAGACCTGCGACGAGACCGTCCACGTGGCGATCCTGGAGGGCACGGACGTCATCTACATCGCGAAGGTCGACTCCACGCACGCCGTGCGCATGGTGTCCGCGGCGGGTCGGCGCCTGCCCGCCCACTGCACCTCCGTCGGCAAGATGCTGCTCGCCTCGCTTCCCGACGTCGAGCTGACCTCCCGTATCCCGGACAACGCGGACCTGGTCGCGATGACGCCGAACAGCATCACCGAGCCGGGCGCCCTGCGCGAGGCCCTCGCCGAGATCCGCCGCCGCGGCGTCGCCGTGGAGAGCCGCGAGTCGAACCCGGACGTCAGCTGCGTCGCCGCCCCGGTGCGCGACCGCACGGGCCAGGTCGTCGCCGCGCTCTCCATCTCCGTACCGATGATCCGCTGGAGCGACGAGCGCCGCGTGGAGCTGGAGCAGCTCGCCGCGAAGGGTGCCGCCGAGCTGTCCGAGCGGCTCGGCCACCGGAGCGTGGTGGGATGACCGCGACGACCGGCAAAACGGGCAACGCGGCCTTCGACGTCGCGGTGCGCGCCGAGGCGGCCCTCGGCGAGGGCCCGAGCTGGGATCCGGACGCGCAGCGGCTGATCTGGGTGGACATCCTCGGCTCCCGGGTCCACACGTACGACCCCGTCTCCGGGCGCCGCACGGTCATGGTCACCGAGCAGCACGTGGGCGCCGCCAAGCCCCGCGCGGGCGGCGGCCTGGTCGTCAATCTGCGGGACGGCGTGGCGACGTACGGCGGCGCCGAGGGCTTCCGGTGGCTGCACCGCGACCCCGTCCCCGGCCGCCGCGCGAACGACGCCGCGGTCGCCCCCGACGGCTCGCTGCTCTTCGGCACCATGCGCTACGACGAAGCCCCGGGCGGCGGCACCCTGTCCCGGATCACCGCCGACGGCGCGGTCACCGCGATCCTCGACGACGTCGCCGTCAGCAACGGCACGGGCTGGGGCCCGGACGGCCGGCTGATGTACTACATCGACTCCCCGACCCGCCGCGTCGACGTCTTCGACGTGGGTGACGGTCAACTCCCCCTCAACAGGCGTCCGTTGGCTGTGATCGAAGAGGGTGCGGGCTGGCCCGACGGGCTCACCGTCGACGCCGAGGGCTGTGTGTGGGTGGCCCTCTGGGACGGCGGAGCGGTCCGCCGCTACACACCGGACGGCGAGCTGGACCGGGTCGTGGAACTTCCCGTCCCCCGCCCCACCGCCTGCGCCTTCGGCGGCGCGGACCTGACCGACCTGTACATCACCACGGCGCGTACGGGCCTGGAGGCGCCGCATCCGCTCTCCGGCTCGGTGCTCGTCGTCCCCGGCGCGGGGAAGGGCCTGCCGCAGCCGCCGTTCGCCGGCTGACAGTTTTCCCCTCGTAGGTCCCCGTCCGGTCGTCGACCACCGGACGGGGACCTTCGATTTTTGTGCAAACCATTGACGAGAAAGCGCTTCCTATCTACGGTCCCGTTCGAAGTTACGAGCGATCACCGAAATTTCGAACAGCGAATCTCGAACAGTAAGGGCAGGGCATGGGACGACCTGACCTGAACGACGGGTATCCGAACCGTGGACACCTGAACCGCAGGAACGTTTTGGCCGCACTGGGCGGCCTGACCGTCGCCGGTAGCCTCGGCTTCGCCGCGCTCGGCACCGGCGCGGACGCGCTCGCCTCCAGCGCGCGCACCCGGGTCCGCTACTGGAACCTCTTCCAGGGCGGCGACGGCACCAACCAGGTCGCGATGGTGGACGCCTTCCGCAAGGAACATCCGGACATCGCGGTCAAGGACTCCACCCTGACCTGGGGCGGCCCCTACTACACCAAGCTCGCCATGGCCGCGGCCGGCAACCGCGCACCGGACCTCGCCGTCATGCACCAGGGCCGCGTCCCCGGATTCGCGCCCGGCCGCCTCCTGGACCCCTGGGACATCGACCTCCTGGCCAAGTACGGCGTGCGGGAGGCCGACTTCAACCCCGTGCTGTGGAAGCGCGGCATCGTCGGCGGCAAGCTCTACGCCCTGCCCCTCGACATCCACGTCCAGCTCTGCTTCTACCGCAAGGACGTCTGCAAGAAGGCCGGGCTGCTCGACGCCGACGGCCGGCTGCCGGCCGCCACGTCCACCGACGAGTGGTTCAGCATCCTCAAGGCGGCCAAGAAGCAGCTGAAGAACGGGCAGCAGACCCTCGGCCTGCACGCCAACGACCAGAACTTCGCCTGGTGGTTCTTCGTCGCCTTCTACCAGCAGCTCGGCGGCGGCTACTTCAACGACGACCAGACCGACGTCACCTTCGACACCGACAAGGCCACCGAGGTCCTGGAGTTCTTCCGCAAGCACGTGACCGACGGCTACGTCACCGTCGGCGAGGCCGACGGCGAGGCCTTCCTCGCCGGGTCACCGTTCACCTGGGAGGGCAACTGGTCGGTGCCGTACTTCAACGGCGAGAAGCTCGACTTCGGCGCCCAGCCGCTGCCCCCGGTGTTCGGGAGACCGGCCACCCACGCCGAGTCGCACTCCTTCATCCTGCCCCACCAGTCCGGCCGCGGCGGCGCCGCCGACGAGGGCGCCTACCGGCTCGCCGCCTACATGGTCACCCACGCCACCACCTGGGCCATCGGCGGCCATGTCCCCGCCTATCTGCCCACCTTCAAGGACCCCGCCTACCTCAAACTCAGCCCGCAAAGCGAGTACTCCAGGCCCGCCATGGAGCACCCGGCCACCGAACCGCACATCTGGTTCGCCGGTTCCACCGGCGTCCTCGCACAGCGCGTCGGCCCGGTCGTCGCCTCCTCCAACCTCGGCTCCGCGAAGCCGGCCGCCGCGGCCCGCCGTATGAAGTCCGTCCTGGAACAACTGCTCGCCATGAAGAACCCCATGGACGGCAGGACGGCCGCCCAGGAACTGAAGGGAGCCGGCGCATGAGCAGCGCCACGAGCACGGTCGCCGCCACCACCCTGCGCCCCCGCGCGACCACCGCCGCCGACTCCGCCCGGCTGCGCTGGAGCCGTCGCTTCCAGCACGGCGGCTGGTTCGTCGCTCCGTTCTTCGTCCTGTACGGGCTCTTCGTGCTGCTGCCGGTGGTCCGCGGCCTCTACCTCAGTTTCACCGACGCCAACATCTCCGGCGACCACACCAACTTCGTCGGCCTCGCCAACTACCGCGAGGCCCTCAAGGACGACCTGGTGTGGAACTCGCTGTGGCACAGCGTCCAGTTCACCCTGTACGTCGTCCCGTGCATCGTCGTCGTGGCCCTGCTGATGGCGCTGATCGCCCACCACACCGTGCACTTCAAGTGGCTGTGGCGGCTGTGCTTCTTCGCACCGTTCCTGCTGCCCTCGGCCGTCATCGGCAACCTGTGGTGGTGGCTGTTCCAGCCCACCAACGGCATGGTCAACCACGTCCTCGGCCTCACCACGCCCTGGCTCACCCAGAAGTCCACGGCCCTGCTCGCCGTCGTCGTCGCGACCCTGTGGTGGACGGTCGGGTTCTCCTTCCTCCTCTTCCTCGCCGCCCTGCAGAACATCCCCCAACACCTCTACGAGGCGGCCGAGCTGGACGGCGCGAACGCCTTCCAGCGCATGCTCCACATCACCGTGCCGAACCTGCGCAACATCACCGGCCTCGTCATCGCGCTGCAGATCCTGGCCTCGCTCCAGGTCTTCGACCAGGCGGTGGTCATGTACCAGTTCGGCCCGGGGCCGGAGGAATCGACCCGCACCTTCGTCCAGTACACCCTCGAACAGGGCTTCACGAGCTACCGCGTGGGCTACGCCTCCGCGATCTCCTTCGTCCTGTTCCTCATCATCGCCGCCGTCGCCCTCGGGCGGATGTGGCTGCTCCGCAGCCGAGAGGAGGGCATCTCCCGATGACCACGCCGTCTCCCACCCTCCGTAAGCCCCGCAGCACCTGGACGCCCGCGCAGATCGCCCTGACGGTCGTCGCCCTCGCCCTGTCCGTGATCTGGATGGCGCCGCTGGCGTGGGCCCTGTCCACCTCGCTCAAGACCCCGGCCGAATCGGTGGCCTCGCCGCACTGGATCCCCAAGGACTTCACCCTCGACTCCTGGCGGAAGGTCTTCGAGGCCGGCAACATCCCCAACTGGTTCGTGAACTCGCTGGTCGTGTCGGTCTGCGTCACCTTCATTGTGCTGCTGGTCGCCTCCCTCGCCGGATACGGCTTCGCCCGCACCGAGTTCCGCGGCAAGTCCGTCCTGATGGCCGTGACGATGGCGGGCCTGATGTTCTCCCCGGCGATCCTCGGCGTCCCGCTCTTCACCACCGTGCAGTCGCTCGGCATGGTCGACACCTACTGGGGCATGATCCTGCCGCAGTGCGCCCCCGCCGCGATGGTCTACATCCTCTACAAGTTCTTCCAGTCGCTGCCCCGCGAGCTGGAGGAGGCGGCGTTCATCGACGGCGCGGGCCGCTGGCGGATCTTCTTCACCCTCGTCCTGCCGCTCTCGAAGCCCTCGCTGTCGGCCGTCGGGATCTTCACCTTCATCGCCTCGTGGAACAACTTCCTGTGGCCCTACATGGTGACCAACAACCCCGACCTGATGACCATGCCGAACGGCATCGCCACCGTGCAGAACGCCTTCGGCATCGTCTGGCCACAGCTCATGGCGGGCGGCCTGATCGCGGGACTCCCGCTGATCGTCGTGTTCGTCTTCTTCCAGAGCCAGATCGTGCGGGGCGTGGCCCACACGGGTCTGGCCGGCCAGTAACAGCCACGAGGAGAATGTGAGTTGAAGCGCCACAGACTCGCCGCGCTGATCGCCGCGGCCACCATCGCCCTGCTCCCGTCCACCGCGTCGGCCGACGTCACCTACCCCGACCCCCTCCCGCTCACCGGCCAGCAGATCATCCACGACCCCACGGTCATCCACCTCAAGAACGGCCGCTACGTCGCCTACTCCACCGGCGGCGTCATCGGCGCCCGCCTCTCCACCGACCTCCGCCACTGGGACGACGCGGGCAACGCCTTCACCACGCCCCCGGCCTGGTGGTACGACTACAACTCCACCGCCGATCCCTGGGCCCCCGACCTGTCCTACCGCGACGGCCGGTACTGGCTCTACTACGCCGTCTCCTCCTGGGGCACCAACCACTCCGCGATAGGCGTGGCCACGTCGAAGACGGGCATGCCCGGCACCTGGACCGACCACGGAGCCGCGTTCACCTCGGGGACCACCGACGCCTGGAACGCCATCGACCCGGCGGTGATCCGGGCCGACGGCAAGCTGTGGATGGCGTTCGGCTCGTACTGGACGGGCATCCGCATGGTCGAACTGGACCCGAGCACCGGCAAGGCGATCGCAGACACGCCCGTGGAGCACCTGGCCACCCGCCCGGACGCCCCGTACGCGGTAGAGGGGCCGTACATCGTCGAACACGGCCGTTACTACTACCTCTTCGCCTCCTACGACGCCTGCTGCGCGGGCGTGAACTCCACCTACAAGATCCGGGTGGGCAGATCGACGTCGGTGACCGGCCCCTACGCGGACAGCACGGGCAAGCCGATGCTGGAGGGCGGCGGAGACCTGTTCCTGGCCGGACACGGCAGGTACATCGGCACCGGAGGCGAGTCGGTCTTCCACGACCGAGGCCAGGACTGGCTGGCGTACCACTACTACGACGCCGATGACTCGGGCACGCCCAAGCTGGGGCTGAACAGGCTCAGCTGGACCAAAGACGGCTGGCCCAGTTTGGGCTAGGGGCGCGGGGAACTGCGCGACCAGCCCCCGAACCCGCAGCCAAATCCGAACCCCCGAAAGGAAAACATGCGTACCGCCCGCTTCGCCCTGGACCCCGCCTTCACCGTCGGCGAGGTCAACCCCCGCCTCTTCGGCTCCTTTGTCGAACACCTCGGCCGCTGCGTCTACACCGGCATCTACGAACCCGACCACCCCACCGCCGACGCCGAAGGCCTCCGCACCGACGTACTGGAACTGGTCCGCGAACTGGGCGTCACCACCATCCGCTACCCCGGCGGCAACTTCGTCTCCGCCTACAACTGGGAGGACGGGGTGGGCCCCGCTGAGGAACGGCCCCGCCGCCTCGACCTCGCCTGGCGCTCCACCGAGACCAACCGCTTCGGCCTGTCCGAGTACATCGCGTTCCTGAAGAAGATCGGTCCCCAGGCCGAGCCGATGATGGCGATCAACCTCGGCACGCGCGGGGTCGCCGAGGCTCTGGAGCTCCAGGAGTACGCCAACCACCCAGGCGGGACGGCTCGTTCGGACCTGCGGGTGGCACACGGCGACAAGGAGCCGTTCGGCATCGGCCTGTGGTGTCTGGGCAACGAGATGGACGGGCCCTGGCAGACCGGCCACAAGACGGCGGAGGAGTACGGCCGTCTCGCCGCCGAGACCGCCCGCGCGATGCGCCAGATCGAGCCGGACCTCGAACTCGTCGCGTGCGGATCGTCGGGACAGAGCATGGACACGTTCGCCGCATGGGAGGCGACGGTGCTGGCGGAGACGTACGACCTCGTCGACCACATCTCCCTGCACGCCTACTACGAGGAGACCGACGGCGACCGAGACTCCTTCCTCGCCTCCGCCGTCGACACCGAGTCCTTCATCGAGAACGTGGTGGCGACCTGCGACCACGTGGGCGCCCGGCTGAAGTCCAAGAAGAAGATCAACCTCTCCTTCGACGAGTGGAACGTCTGGTACCAGAGCCGGCCGAACCCGCATCCGGTCGAGGACTGGCAGGAGGCCCCGCGCATCCTGGAGGACGTCTACACCGTCACGGACGCGGTCGTCTTCGGCTCCCTGCTGATCGCGCTGCTGCGGCACGCGGACCGGGTGACCGTCGCCTGTCTGGCCCAGCTCGTCAACGTCATCGCGCCGATCATGACGGAGCCGGGCGGCGCGGCCTGGCGGCAGACGACGTTCTTCCCGTTCGCGCAGGCGGCGAAGTACGGGCGCGGGGAGGTCCTCGACGTCCGCGCGGTGTCGCCGACGCACGAGACGAAGAAGTACGGCGAGGTCGACCTGCTGCACGCCACCGCCGTGCGTGCCGACGACGGCTCGGTCACCGTCTTCGCGGTCAACCGCAGCCAGACCGAGCCGCTGCCGCTCGAAGTAGCCCTGAACCGGCTGGGGTTGACGGCGGTCGTCGAGCACAGTGCGATCGCCGACGCCGACCCCGACGCCCGCAACACCCTTGAGGACCAGGAACGGGTCACCCCGCACCCCGTCGAGGGCACCACCCTCCAGGACGACGGCACCCTGACCACCGTCCTGGAGCCGCTGTCCTGGAACGTGATCCGGCTGAGCCAGGATCTGTCCTAGAGGGCGTGCGCGCGGCCGGGGGAGTCCACCGGTGCCACCGGTACCCCTCCGGCCGCGCTGCCCATCAGCGTCAGCTTCACCTCGCCCGGACCGGCCGGGGTGGTGCCGTCGGACAGTACGGCGAGGGCCAGGGTGTTGGCGCCCCGGGTGCGCAGGACACCGTTGGGCAGGACGAAGGTGTGTTGGGGGCCGACGTCGTTGATGTACTGGCCCATGTTCCAGCCGTTCAGGAAGATCTGGACTCGGTAGGCGCGGGCCGGGTCGTCGGTGAGGGTGAGCCCGATCGAGGCGTCCACGCCCCGGTCGACCGCCAGCCGGAACCCGGTGCGGTACCAGGCGACTCCCTGCCCGTGCGCCGCCCGCGGGAGGTCCACGACCTTCCAGCCGCTGTCGGCGAACTCCGGCAGATGCCAGCCCTGCCGTTCCCCGTACAGCCCGCCGTGGTTGAGCGGTCCCCGCACCGGGTCGGGCGCCGCCTGGCCCTGGATCCGCCAGGAGACGGCCGGGCTCGCCCCCGCGAACGTCACCGCCGTGAGGCCCCGCGCGGCCTTGTGCGTGTCCTTCGCCGCGCCGTCCTCGTCGTGCTGCATCCGGCGGACGAGGACGGAGAGGACATGCGGTCCGTTCGCATACCGCACGGGGAAGGTGGCCGTGGCCGCCCAAGTGCCTTGCCGGACCGTCGACTTGTCCGGCACCGGCATCCGGTGCGTGCCCAGCGGCTTCCCGTCCAGCCACGCCATCAGCAGCCCCTGTGTGCCCGTGACGTACGAGAGGGACACCGACTCGGCGACGCCCACGTCCGTGAAGCGCCCCCGGTACCAGACGTCTCCGTAGTGGAAGCCGTAGTCGTCGGCGAAGAGGACGGGCTGCCCGGCCGGTACGGGGGTGGTGCTGTACGAGGAGGTCCTGTCCGCGACCTTCCAGGCGGAGTCGTCGAACTCGGCCGCCGACTCGGGGTTCTCGGTGTGGAAGCGCCAGTTGCCCAGTTCGGGAAGGTGGACGGCCGCGACCCCCGGCAACCGCTGCTCGGCCCGCAGACTCCCGGAGGTGGTCGCCCGTGCGTTCAACGTGACCTGGTTCCACGCCACTTCACTCATCCCGCGCGGCCCCCACACCTCCAGGTCGGCCGCCTCGACCGTGTCCCCCGTGAGATGGACGGTCGTGTCGCGCAGGGCGGCGGTGCGCAGGAGCGCCGGGCCGTATGCGAGCACGGGCCCCGACGGGGTGTCGTAGCGCCACAGCCGTACGGACGTCTCGTCGTCGGCGAGCAACAGGAGGAGGGGGGCTTCCGTGCCGCCGCCCTCCACCAACACCCGGGTCAGACCGCCGAGTTCGGAGTCGACGCGCAGCGCGCCGGACGTGTACGCGTGGTCGGCCTTTCCCTCCAGCACGGTGACCGTGGGCTCGCTCGCGCACTCGAGGGCCGTCTGTGTCGGCTCCCCCTTCCGCCCCGTGAACACGGCGATGTCCTGCCGTCCGGCGGTGAGCCACAGCATCGGCTGGGCGTTGGAGTACCTCAGCGTCCGCCGCCCGAGCGGGAGACCGGTGGCGAGCAGCCGGGCGTCGAGGCCGGGGACCGGTACCGGAACGCTCACCCCGGCGAGGGGGACGGCGGCGAGGACGTCGTCGGTCCGGTCGTTGCGCAGGATGTGGAAGTGCGCCTTGGTGTCCGGGTTGACCAGGTGGTACGCCGTGATCCCGGCGTCCGCCCCCGACGCGCCGCCACGCGCGCCGACCTGGACGTCGGGTGCCCGGTCCAGCTTGGCGAGGTCGGGCACGGAGTGCAGGAGCTGCCCGAGCTGGTGCATCGGGACCAGCTTCGGGGTGGGCCTGCGGGCCTCGTCGAGGGCCGCCCCGTAGTCGTACGAGGTGTAGACGACCGGCGCGGGCAGCCAGCCCCAGGAGGTCCCCCCGAACGTCATGTAGACGTTGTGGATCTTGATGCCGTTGGCGAGGTTGGTGAGGTAGAAACGCCGCTCGTACGCCGCGTCACGCGTTCGCGCCGACTCCGCGTACCCCTTGCCGCCGAACTCCACCCCGCCCCACGGGTCGAACCAGCCGCCCCCGAACTCGGCCAGCAGCCCAGGGGTTTCGGGACTCGCCGTCGAACCGCCCTTCGTACCGCCGATGCCGTAGTAGCCCCAGTCGGGCGGCGGCGCGAAGGGCGACGGATAGCCGTCGAAGCCGTACAGATAACGGCCCGTCTCGCCGCCCGTGTCGAACGTTCCCGGCGCCCAGTACCCGTTGCGCCCCTTGTCGTTGTGGAAGAGCGGCACGTCGATGCCGTCGGCGCGGACCTTGGCGTAGAGATGGGCCATGTAGTCGAGCCCGCGGGGGCTGGTGACGTTGTTCGCGTACTCGTTCTCCAGCTGGTAGAGGACGATCGTGCCGCCGCCGTGGGTGTAGAGGTGCCGGGCCGCGATCCGGTTCACGGCGGTCAGCCACTCGTCGACGTACGACAGATAGGTCGGGTCGGAGGTGCGGGCGGTGCCCCGGGTGGCGGTCAGCCAGCCGGGGAAGCCGCCCGCGTCGACCTCGGCGTTGATGTACGGGCCGGGCCGCAGGATCACGTACAGGCCGGTCTCGGCGGCCGTGCGCAGGAACAGGTCGAGGTCGCGGACGCCGGTGAAGTCGTACTGTCCGGGCGCGGGGGAGTGGTAGTTCCAGGAGACGTAGACGCTGATGGTGTTGTAGCCGTGGGCGCGCAGCTTCTCCAGGACGTCCCGCCAGAGGGAGGGGCTCGGCAGCCGGAAGGGGTGGACCTCGCCGGACCACAGGACGACCCGCCTGCCGTCGACCAGCATCGAGTACGTGTCGAAGCCCACGGTGTGGCGAGTGCCGTCCGCGCCGGGCGGCTCCGGTGCCGGGCCGGTGGGGGCGGTCGCGTGGGCGGATGCGCCGTCGCTCCCGCTGAGCGTGAGGCCGAGCGCGGTGGTGCCGGCGAGTGCGCTGAAGGTACGTCTGCTCAACACCATGCGGGGCCTTTCGGGGACAGCGGTGGGGGTCCCCCTGTTCGAGCGAAGCCGAGAACTTGGGGGAGGGTGCGGCCATTGTCCACAGCGGTGCGCCCCACCAAGGCCGTATGAGGATCCCGGCGCGGGCGGATTACGCGGTACGGCCGGTACGGGCGGTATGGGGGTCACGCCGGCGTTGATCGCGTTCCTCATCCCGCCCTCAGGCTCTCCTCGGTTTCGGCGCCTACCGTCACCTCCCGTCATGGCCACCGAACCGGTGGGAAAGCAGGGAGGACGGAACGGACCCCATGCGCACGCTGATACTGCTCGCCCTCGCGGGCCTGGGCGCCCAGCTGGTCGACGGCAGCCTGGGGATGGCCTACGGCGTCACCTCGACGACGCTGCTGCTCGCCATGGGCACCAACCCGGCCGCGGCCTCGGCCACGGTCCACCTCTCCGAGATCGGCACCACGCTGATGTCCGGCGCCTCCCACTGGCGCTTCGGGAACGTGGACTGGAAGGTGGTCGCGAAGATCGGCGTGCCGGGCGCGGTCGGTTCCTTCCTCGGCGCGACGGCCCTGTCGAAACGCTCCTGAAGAGCGACTGGGTCGGCGCGCCGGGGACCGTCGGCGCCCTGGTCTACGCCCTCCTGTACGCGCTGTGGGCCGGGGCGCTGACGTACTCGATCCGCGCGTACCGGAGGGAGAAGACGCAGGAGCCGGTGGCGGAGGACCGGCAGCCGGTGGCGGCCTGAAGAACGGGCGGGGCGGGTGGGTCAGGAGGGCTTGGCCGCCGAGAGGGCGGTGACCGTCACCTTGTCGTCGCACTCGGCGATGACACCGTCCGTCAGCGCGACCTGGTGCGCCCCGGCACTCGGGACACCCACCACCAGCGTCGGGTAGCTCGCGGGCGTGGCTCCGGACTTGCAGTAGCCGTCGGCCTCGCCCTGGACCTGCACGAACGTCAGCTTCGTCCACGCCTTCCCGCCCGGCGCGACCTTCACCGTGGACGCGCCCCCGGTCGTGGTCACCTTGAGCGGACGGTTCTTCTCGGGGGAACCGTTGCCCGCTCCCGCCACGGTCGGATACCCCTGGACCGTGCACGCCTTGCCGGACACGTTGGTGAACTCGACGATCGCCGCGCCGGTCCCGGTACCGTCCGGCCGCACCGCGGCCTGGTACATGGACGCCTTGAGATCCGACAGGCCGCAGGCCTTCGCACCGGTGGACGGAGTCGTGGCGTGCGTCGGGGAGCCGGTCGTGGCGGATGTGGCGGATGTGGCGGATGTGGCGGGGGTGGAGGGCGTGGAGGGGGAAGTGGGGCTGGAGGTGGAAGTGGACGCCGCCGGCTTGACCGGAGCGCCCGACGGCGAAGAGCCCGCCCCCGCCGGGCTCCCGCCCGGCTGACACGCGGTCATGAGCAGGGTGGCCGCCGAAGCGGTCACCATGGCCGTCGCGACTCTGCGGATACCGATGCCGTACATGAAGTCCCCCGAAGTGGTTCAGGCGCCGGTCTCTCACCGACACTCGTCGCTTCAGAGCGCGTCATCGGCTTCCGGGGTTCACCTGCCGGGCTGTCTGTGACATGACGGTGACACAGCAGGTCCCACTGTGCATTTCGGGGCAGCCCGACCGACTCGCCGATTCAGGGCCTGTGCGGCGGTGAATGGGGGGCCGCCCACAGGAGGTCGCGGGTCAGTTCGAGGACGCTCGGTGTGCCGGTCAGGCTCATCGCCTCGACGAGTTCGTCGGTGAGGTCGTCGATCAGGCGGGTCACACCGGCGGCGCCGCGGACGGTCAGCGCCCACAGGACGGGCCGGCCGATGAACACGGCGCGGGCGCCGAGGGCGAGGGCGGCGAGGATGTGGGTGCCGCGGCGCAGCCCGCCGTCGGCGTAGACCTCGGCGCCCGTGCCCGCCACCGCGTCGACGACCTCAGGCAGGGCCCAGGCGGTGGGCACCAGCCCGTCCAGCTGCCGCCCGCCGTGGTTCGAGACGATGAGGCCGGACGCCCCCGCGGCCACCAGTTCCCGCGCGTCGTCGCCGCGCAGCACGCCCTTGACGACGATGGGGAGGCCGCGGGCCCGTTCGCGCAGCCAGCCGATGACGTCGAGGGTCAGATCGGGTGCGCGCTCGGCCGCCTCGGGCGAGGGAATCCCGGTGACGTTGCCGTACAGGTCCTCCGGTCCGATGAAATCGTCGACCTGTGTGCCACGTTTGCCCCGTGACCCGTTGACCGGCGTGTCGGCGGTCAGTACGACCGCCCGCGCCCCGGCGGCGAGGGCCCGCTCCAGCGCCTCGATGGTCAGTACGGGGTCCCGGGCCACGTACACCTGCACCCACCACGGGGCCCCGCTCGGCACCAGGTCCGCGAACGGCACCGCGGTGTTCGAGGTCACCGCCAGCAGCGATCCCGCCGCCGCGACGCCCCGCGCGGTGGCGGCCTCCCCGTCCGGGTGGGCCTTGCGCTGCAGGGTGCTGGGTGCGACGAGTACGGGTGTACGAACGGGCGTGCCCAGTACGGTCGTAGAGGCGTCGCACGTCGAGACGTCCCGCAACAGCCGTGCCCGGAAGCGGAACTGGTCCCAGGCCGAGGTCGCCTCCGCGACACTCATGCCGCGACCGGAGCCGCGCCGGAAGTACGCGTAGACGTCCTCCGGCAGCACCTCGGCGGCGCGCTCCTGAAGACCGTCCATCCAGCGACCGATGTCTGCCACCTGACATCCCTTCGTCGTACGGTACGACGAAGCAAGGGTGCCCCAGGCACCCGCCTCGGTGGTCTAATTCGCTCGACACCGAGGGCCGGGACGGTGATGCTGCACCCCTATGACGCGAACTGATACGCCCCCCGCGTGGGACGAGCGCACCCAGCTGACCACCTTCCTCGACTACGCCCGCGCCACCGCCCGCGCCAAGTGCGAGGGAGTCTCACCGGAGGGCGCGCGGCAGGCCCCGCTCCCCGGATCCCCGCTGATGACGCTGTGCGGGCTGATCAGCCACCTGCGCTGGGTCGAGCACTACTGGTTCCACGTGATGTTCCTCGGCGAGGAGGACGACGGGCCGATCGCGGCCGCGACGGAGGAGGATCCCGATCCGGAGATGCGGATCGCCGTCGAAGTGCCGTTGCCTCAACTCCTCGACGAGTACGAGGAGCAGAGCGCCCGGTACCGTCTCCTGGTCGCCGAGCACGACCTGGACACCAGGGCCAAACGTCCGTTCCGCGACGGCCGGTACATGGACCTCCGCTGGATCGTGCTCCACCTGATCGAGGAGACCGCTCGGCACAACGGCCACCTGGACATCGTCCGGGAACTGGTCGACGGCGAGAAGGGAGCCTGAAGCCATGGGCGAGTCGGCGGGGCTGAACCCGACCATCCGCACCCTCACGTTCGACTGCACCGGTGATCCATACGATCTCGGCCTGTTCTGGAGCGAGTTGCTCGGCCGTCCGCTGGACGACGACGACAAGCCGGGCGACCCGGAGGCGGTGCTGCGCGACCCGTCCGGCGGCCCGATGCTGCTTTTCGTGCGCGTCCCCGAGGGCAAGTCGGCCAAGAACCGCATCCACTTCGACCTTCAGCCGCAGGGCCGCACCCGCGCCCAGGAGGTCGCCCGCGCCCTCTCCCTCGGCGCCCGCCAGATCGCCGACCACACCCGCCCGGACGGCGGCGGCTGGGTCACCCTCACCGACCCCGAGGGCAACGAATTCTGCGTGGAGCGCGGGGAGTTGGGCTGAGCGCGCGATAGCGCTACGCGCCCGTCACCCCGTTCAACGGCACCCGCCGCGCCTCCACCCTCCGCCGCGCGATGCGCCATCCCCCGTCACGCCGCACCGCGACGTCCTCGTACGTCACCGATCCGCACCGGCCGTCCGCCATCACCCCCAGTCCTTTGGACCGCACCCGTGCGCGGCCGTCCCCGAGGTCGTCGGTGATGACGATGTTGGTGACGTGATGGGCGACGGCGTTCCCGGCGCCGAGGGCGAGGGCCGCGTCCCGGATCGCCTCGATCCCGACCAACTCGCCCTGTCCGAAGGCGGACACGTCGTAGACGACGTCCTCGGTGAACAGTTCCGTCAGTTCGTCGAGACGTCCGTCGTCGAAGAGGTGGCCGTGCAGGGAGACCAACTCGGCGATGGCCAGGCGGTCTTCGGTGGCGAGAGTCATGGCGGGGCCTTCCGTGTGCGTACGGTCGCGTGCGGGATGGAGGCGTGACGGGCGTCACACTTCCGGGTTCGAACTTTCGCGCTTGCCGTGCATCTAGTCGGTGTCGGGTCACCGGGTGGCTTCGGAACAGCACATCTCCGTAGCCGTCCATTCCATTTCACCGAGGAACTTTCATGGGTTATCTGCGCGGATTCGTCCCCTGGATCGTCGCCGGCGTCGTCTCGTCCTTCGACTGGCGCTGGGGCGCGATCGCGGGCCTTGTGTCGGGGCTGCTGCTCCTGCTGCAGGACCGCTTTCGCGGGGTCGGCCTCGACGCGCTGATCCTGGAGATCAGCACCGTCGCGTACTTCGTCGTGGTCGGCGCCGTGGCCGTCGCCGACCCGGGCTCGGCGCTGGCGGACCACACCGACGTCGTCTCCTTCGGCTGGCTGGCCGCCACCGCCTGGGGGACGCTGGCGATCCGGCGCCCCTTCACGCTGGGCATCGCCAAGCGCCAGACCCCGCCCGAGTACTGGGACATGCCGGAGTTCGTCCGGGTCAACAACCACATCACCAGTGCCTGGGGCGCCGGCTTCACCTTCATTGGCGTCAGCCTGGCCGTCTGCGGCGCGGTGGACGCCCCGGCCTGGGTGGGCATCGCCGCCCATGTCGCCGGTCTCGTCGGCCCCGCCGTCTTCACGAAGGTCTATCCCGCCCGGGCCCAGGCGCGCCTGCTGGCCGCCCAGGCGCCCGTCACGGCCGTACCCCGATAGACCATCCCCTCCCCGTACGAGAAGGAGCAAACACATCGTGACCACCACCCCGGAAGCAAAGAACGTCGTTCTCGTCCACGGCGGATTCGTCGACGGATCGGGCTGGAGGGGGGTCTACGACCTGCTGCGCGCGGACGGCTACGCCGTCAGCGTCGTCCAGAACCCCACGCTCTCGCTCGAAGGCGACGTCGCCACGACCAGGCGGGTACTCGACGCCCAGGACGGCCCGACCGTACTGGTCGGACACTCCTACGGCGGCGCGGTGATCTCCGAAGCGGGCAACCACGAGAAGGTGTCCGCACTCGTGTACGTCGCGGCGTTCGCACCCGACAAGGGCGAGTCCGTGAACACCCTCATCGCCGACCCGCCGCCCGGAGCTCCCGTCCCGCCGATCCTGCCTCCGAACGACGGGTTCCTCTTCCTCGACCGGGAGAAGTTCGCCGCGTCCTTCGCCGGTGACCTGCCCGCCGACGAGGCCCGGTTCCTGGCCGACTCCCAAGTCCCCTGGGGCCTGGACGCGTTGGGCGGGAGCGTCAGCCTCCCCGCCTGGCGCACCAAGCCGAGCTTCTACCTGGTCGCCGCCGACGACCGCATGATCCCGCCCCCGGCCCAGCGGGCCATGGCCGAGCGGGCGGGCGCGACGGTGAGCGAGACCGGCGGCAGCCACGCCGTCTACGTGTCCAAGCCCGGCGAGGTCGCCGCGCTCGTCAAGAAGGCCGCCGCAGGAGCGACCGCGTGACGAACGAGACAGCTCTTCCCTTGTATCTCCGGGGCCGCTTCGCCCCGGTGCCCAAGGAGCACAGCGCGGCCGACCTCACCGTGCGGGGCTCCCTGCCGCCCGACCTGGACGGCCGCTATCTGCGCAACGGCCCCAACCCGCGGCCCGGCCAGGACAACGGGCACTGGTTCACCGGTCCGGGCATGCTCCACGGCATCCGGCTGCGCAACGGACGCGCCGAGTGGTACCGCAACCGGTGGATCCGCACCCGGCAACTGGACGGGCACCCGTTCATCCGCGCGGACTTCACCGTCGACCTGGCCGCGACGCCCGCCAACACCCATGTGATCCGGCACGCCGACACCGTGCTGGCCCTGTGCGAGGTGGGGCTTGCCTACTGGGTCACCCCCGAGCTGGAGACCGTCGGACCGTACGACTTCGGCGGGCGGCTGACCACCGCGATGACGGCCCACCCCAAGGAGGACCCGGTCACGGGCGAACTGCACCTGTTCGGGGCCGGGTTCGCCCCGCCGTACCTCACCTATCACCGGGTCACCGCGGACGGACTGCTGCTCGACAGCCGGCCGGTCGACGTGCCGGGCCCGACGATGATGCACGACTTCGCCATCACCGAGCACCACATCGTGTGGATGGACCTTCCCGTCGTCTTCGACCCCGCCCTGGCCGGGCCCGGCGGCGGCATGCCCTACCGGTGGGACGAGGAGTACGGCGCGCGGCTCGGGGTCATGTCCCGTACGCCAAGCGGCAACGACGTGCGGTGGTACGACGTCGATCCCTGCTACGTCTTCCATGTGGGCAACGCCTACGAAGATGCGCGGGGGCGCATCGTGCTGGACGCGGTGCGCTACGACCACGCCGGCTTCCAGCACACCTGGTCGGACATCGGCGGTTCCACAGGGGCGAGCGGACCGGGCGGCCTGGTCGGTGTGAGGGAACCGGGCCACTCCCAGGCCTCCTCCGTCCTGCACCGCTGGACCCTGGACCCGGCCACCGGCCGCGCCTCGGAGTCCCAACTTGACGACCGTGACGCCGAGTTCCCCACGCACAACGAGACCCTCACCGGGCGCCCGAACCGCTACCTCTACACCGTCTCCGGTGACGGCATCGCCAAACACGACCTCACACGCCACACCAGTCACGTCTACGAGACGCCCGGCAGCCGCTACGCGGGCGAAGCGGTCTTCGTACCGGCGGCGGACGCCACCGGCGAGGACGAGGGGTGGCTCCTGTCGCTCGTCTCGAACGACGACGGCGAGGCCGGGGAACTGCTCGTCCTCGACGCCGCGGAGATGACCGTCCAGGCCGTGGTGGAACTGCCCCACCCCGTCCCGGCGGGGTTCCACGGAAGTTGGCTGCCGGAGCCCGTCCAGCGGCCCTGAACGGCAAGGGCCCCCACGACCCGATGCACGAGGTCTATCCTGCGCGCATCGCCATCGCGACGGAGGCGTTCGGACATGATGCCCCTCACCTCACCCACGGACGAGGAACTCACCCGCCGGGCGCAAGCCGGCGAGACCGGAGCCCTCGGGCTGCTGCTGGCTCGCCACCAGGCGCCGATGCGCGCGGTGGCGATGAGCCTGCTCGGCTACGGCCCCGATGCGGAGGACGCGGTGCAGGACGCCGCGCTGACCGCGCTGCGACGCATCGGGGACGTCCGGGATCCCGCGGCCGTGGGAGCCTGGCTGCGGGCGATCGTGCGCAACGCCGCCCGAATGCGGCTGCGTGTCGCCCGGGAGACGCCAGGACTGGACGGCCTCGACCACCTGCACCCGTGTGATCACGAGCCGTCGCACCCGGAGCGGGTCGTCGAGCAGCACGCGATGCGGGACTGGATCTGGGACGCGGTGGAGGAACTGCCCGAGCAGCTGCGGCTGGTGCTGATGCTGCGGCACTTCAGCGGCATCACCTCGTACCAGGAGATCGCCGCCGCCTGTGAGATACCGGTCGGCACGGTGCGCAGCCGGCTCAACCAGGCCAGGGCGAAGCTGGCCCAGGTGCTGTTGTCGACCGCCGCCCAGGCGCACGACGACGCTTCCGTTCTCACCGAGGAGAGCAGGCAGGAGGCCCTGGAGACCTTGCAGTGTGCCGCGCGTGGCAATCTGCCCCGGGAGATAGCCGAGCTGTGGCCGGCCGAGACCGAACTGGTCGGTGCGCTCAGCCGAACGGGAGAACGCACCCACCCCTTCCCGGCCATGCGGCAGAACCGGGAATCCGGGGTGCGCCAGCACCTGCGCCATGTGGTGGCCAGCCGGGACATCACCATCTGGGAGATGGACGTCATCAACCCCGTCGGCGCCGTCAGCCCCTGCCCGCCGACCCTCGCCTGGCTCATGTTCCGGCGGGACAGAAGAGTTCAACGACTACGGGTGGTCTTCCCCGAACCTCCGCGGTGAGCGTTGTTCCGGCGGGGACGGCCGTGACGATCACGGTCTTGGCTGCTTGGGCCGCCTCATGGTCTGGCAGGCGTGCCGGGGTCCGTGGTGGGGCGAGATCTGGCCGACGAGTTCCCGGAAGCAGATCAGGGCGGTGATGGGTGGGATTCCGACGACGACCATCGCCAGCAGGGAGCGCGGGGACTGACCGACGCAGAGGGCGACCGCCGTGGCGGAGGCGATCAGCATCACGGACCAGGACCGTCTGGCGCTCCGGTGCTGAACGGACGCCCGAAGAATGGACAGACCTGCGACGAGCCACGGTCCGTACACCATCAGCGGCCACCATCGCGCCAACTTCGCGGAAACGACCAGTAGTGAAATGCCACGAAGTTGGTTGTATGAATAAGAGACGGACCATCCCAGCATCATCACTGCGGATACAATGATCATTACGACCAGGAAAACAACCGTGATGATCCTGTGTTTAGCGGCAATGGCGTGGAATCCCGGCCGGGGCCTGCGCCGGTTGACCGGGCGGCGCGGCTGGGCGTGGCTGTGCGGCGGGGCCGGAGCGGCGGGCGTCACGCTCGACGTCGTGTACAGCATCTGCGCCAGCTCTTCGTCCGGATCCCACGCGTCCGGCTCGATCGCGGGCTCGGGGACGTGCCAGAAGTGTTGCGTCCCGAGCGGATCGGCGCCGGTGAACGGCGGGTTCAGCGGATCATAGGCGGTGGCTCGCGGATCGAGCTGAATGTCGCGGAGGGTGGGATCGTCCTGAGTCCAGTCCATCTGTCTGCGGCTCCTTTGCGCCCTGGCTCAGCGGGATCCATCTGCGGTGTGTCCGTCCCACGTGGCCCGCAGGTATTCGCTTTCCATGCGGGTCATGGCCTTGAGGAACTCCTCGAGCAGGTCCGCGCAGTGCTCCAGTCGTGCCCTCCCGTCGGCGGTATCGAGCCAGTCGTTTGCGTGCATATCTTTTGTCGTCACGGCTGAATAACGAGCACCATAGGGCGTAAGGCATTCGGTCATTCAGGGGAATGTGTGTCCATAGATCCACAGATCAATTGAGATGATCGTGGTGTTATCGAGGCGAGGGCCCCGCCGGTTTCCGGCGGGGCCCGTTGTGGGGATCCGTGGGGCGGACGTCAGCTCGTTGCGACGCCGACCGTCAGCGTGCCCGTGTAGCCCGACGCGGCCGTGCTGCCCAGGGCCGTCAGGGTGAGGAGGCCGGACGCGGCGCCTCCGTCGTCGTAGATCGAGTCCTGGGCGAGGGTGGTGCGGGTGACCGTGTTCGTGGAGTACGGGGAGATCCTGGCCACCGCCGTGGTGATCGTTTCGTCGAAGAAGAGCTGGCCGGTGTGGAGTTCCCGGCCGCCGGTGAAGCTGCCGTCCGAGGTGAGCGTGACTCCCGTGTGCACCTTGAGGTGGATGTGGATGCAGCGGCCCCGGTACCAGCCGGGGTAGATCGTGGTGAGGTTCGCGACGCCGCTGGAGTTGGTGAGGACGCCGCCCCGCAGGAACGAACCGTCGTCCGGTTCGCTGTGGCCGTTGTTGCCGACGAAGCCGGAGTACTCGCCCAGTGCGTCGCAGTGCCAGATCTCCGCGAGGGCGCCGGCGAGCGGGGCGCAGGTGTCGTCGTCGACGACGGTGAGCGCGAGCTTGAGCGGGACGCCCGGTTTGCTCTCGGTGATGTCGGTGCGGACCAGGGCGCCGTCCAGGTAGTAGGGGCCTTCGGTCATCTCCTTGGTGAGGGTGCAGACGGCAGCCGCGGCGACGGGGGCCGAGTCCACCGCGTTCGCCGTGTCGGTTGTGGGGGCTTCCGGTGCGGCGGCGCCCACGGCCAGGGTGGCGGCCGTGGCGCCGGTGGCGATCAGTACCGTACGGCGCCCGATCGGGTGGGCTGCTCCTGAAGTGTCTGTCATGGACACGGCAGATTAGGAACGGATGCTGTTGGTCAGCTGTCAGTACGGCAAAGTGATGAGCCGTCAAGTTCCTTGTAAGACACGTGAACCGGGGCTGAGCCGGGTTGGCTCAGACGGTCGCTTCGAGGGTCACGTCGATGTTCCCCCGGGTGGCGTTGGAATAGGGGCAGACCTGGTGCGTGGTCTGTACGAGCTGGTCGGCGGTCGCCTGCTCCACGCCGGGCAGGTGGACCGACAGCTTCACGGCCAGGGTGAAGCCCCCGTCCTCCTTGCTGAGCAGGCTCACGGTCGACGTGACGGTGGAACCGGGCACCTTCACCGCCTGCTGGGCCGCGATCAGCCTCAGTCCGTTGTGGAAGCAGGCCGCGTAGCCCGCGGCGAAGAGCTGCTCGGGGTTGGTCCTGTCGCCACCGGGGCCGCCCATCTCCTTCGGCACGGCGAGGACCTCGTCGAGGACTCCGTCGAGGGTACGGACCTCTCCGTTGCGACCGTCGCCGGTCGAGAGGGCCTCGGTGGTGTAGAGCGTGGTGGTGGACATGCTGTCTCCTTCTGATTGGACTTGGGCAGGTTTGAGTAGGCGTGCCTGGGCACGCCGAAGAGAGGGGTGAGGGTCACCCCGGCTACTGGACGGAAACGGAATCCGTGTCGGCGGCGGTCCGCGTGCGCGGGGCGGTGACCTGGGCGAGCAGGGTCAGTGCTGCCTGCGAGGAGGACTCCGCCGCCGCGGTGACCGCGACGATGCGCTGCCCCGGCTCGTTCGGGATCGGCATCGCCTGCTGGACGACGTCCATCGGGCCGACCAGAGGATGCCGCATCCGGTGTGTCGCGATGTCCCAGGCACGAACGCGGTGTTCGGACCACAGAGACGTGAACTCGCGGCTCTTCATCGTCAGTTGACCGATCAGCTCGGCCAGCTCCGGATCGTCGGGGTGTTCGCCGACCGCGAGCCGCAGCTTGCCCACCGCGTCCCTGGCCTTGCGCGGCCAGTCCTCGTACAGATCACGCGTGTGCGGATCCAGGAAGACCAGCCGTGCGGTGTTGGGGCGCCGGGCCGGCTGCTCGGGACTGTCCGGATCGAGATGCCCGGCGAACAGCGCGTGCCCGGTGCGGTTCCAGGCCAGGACGTCGCTCCGGCGGCCGAGCACGATCACCGGGGTGTCCCCGAAGGCGGCGATCAGCTGCCTCGTCGCCTCGGAGACACGCTCGGGTGCGGGGCGGCGGGGCCGGCTCCTGCCGCTCTTGCGCACCACCCCGGCGAGGTCGTGCAGGTGGCGGTGTTCGGTCTCGTCCAGGCGAAGCGCCCGGGCGATCGCGTCCAGTACCTCCGCGGAGGCGTTGAGGGACAGTCCCTGCTCCAGCCGCGTGTAGTAGGACTGACTCACCCCCGCCAGCTGGGCCAGCTCGTCGCGCCGCAGCCCGGGCACGCGTCGGCGCTCCCCGAACGTCGAGAGCCCGACGTCGGCGGGCCGCAGCTGCGCGCGACGCGTACGGAGGAATCGACCGAGCTGGTCCTTGCTGTTCATGGACTTGAGTATGGGCGGGTCCGACGTGGGTAGCCTGCCCCTCCCAGTGACACGTTGTACCGGTCAGTTGCGCCTGGTGGAGGCGTAGTTGAGGAAGTCGGCCCAAGTGGTGGGGGAGAGGGTGAGCTGGGGGCCGTCCGTGTTCTTGGAGTCGCGGACGTGGATGGTACGGGGGCAGGCGGCGACCTCGACGCAGTCGCCGGAACCGCTGCTGCTGTAGCTGCTTTTGAACCAGGCCAGTTCGGACGTGCTCATAGCGCTCCTCGCATCCGCTCCAGCAGGCTCACGGAATCTTCCAGGGAGAGAGCCTGCGCACGCATCCTGGCATATCGCCTCTGGAGCACGCTGACCACCTTGGGGTCGGAGATGAGCTGGCCGCTCATCGGGGCCTCGGTGTAGGCGAACCACTTGTTCTCGGGAGTTTCCAGGAACTGCATGGGGCCGTGCAGCCCGGCGTGCGACTCGCGCACAACCGGCATGACCTGGAGCTCGACGTTTCGCAACTGCGCGATCTCCAGCACGTGATCGATGAGCTCCCGCGTGGCCTGCACGCCGCCCGTACGCCGAAGAAACAATGGCTCCTCCAGGATGAAGCCGAACGCGGTGTTGGGGCGCTCTCGCAGCAGCCGTTGCCGCTCGGCCCGCGCAACCCATTGGGCCTCGATCTGGTCGTCGTCCAGCGGCGGCAACTCGTCGACGAACAACTGCCGCGCATACCCCTCCGTCTGCAACAACCCCGGAATCAACCGGCACTCATAGGTATAGAGAGTGATCGCGGTCGTCTCCAACCTCGCCCACTGCCGAAACCACGCCGCCAACCCCGGCTGCCTCGCCAGATGCCCCGCCGCCTTCCGTAACGCCCCGGTGTTGCCCAGCACCTCCTCCGCCCGCTCGACGAACGTCGGATCCGGCATCCTCCGCCCCAGCTCCACCGACGCCACCGTGTGTTTGGAGAACCGCACCCGTTCCCCGAACTCCTCCCGGCTCAGCCCCGCATGCTCACGCAAGGCCTGTACGACCGCCCCGAACGTCCGCAGGCTGTCCGACGACTCGGGCTCTCCACCCGTCCCCACCGCACCATCGACCACCATGGGTCACCTCCCGCACCCCATGGTCACGCCCAGTGACCGGTACTGTCCAGTCCGTCACCGTGTACGCTCGCGCAGCGTACGCGGCGCCGACCTGGTGAAGTGCCCGCGATCACCGCCAGATTGGGCCCATGACCACACCATCCACCCCCCAACACCCGGTTACCGTACGTGTGTTCACGCAGCGCCTCAGTGCCACCCCGCGCGGCGCCCGCCTCGCACGTCACCTCGCCCTGCACCAGCTGCACGCCTGGGGCATCCCGCACGGCACGGACGCCTCCGACGCCGTCGCCGTGATCGTCGCCGAGCTGGCCGCCAACGCGGTCACGCACGGGCGCGTACCGGGGCGGGACTTCGAACTGCGGCTGTCGCTCGTCACGGGCAGCGTCCGCGTCGAGGTCACCGACACGCGCAGTGGGCCGCGTCCGCCGGGACCCGGTGACGTACCGGCCGCCCGTCCCCTCGACGAAGGCGGTCGGGGCCTCGTGCTCGTCGAGGCGCTCGCCGACCGGTGGGAGGTGCTGGACCGGGAGCCGCCCGGCAAGACCGTCCGTGCCGAGGTCGACCTGCCGGGGTGGCTGTCCCTGGTCAGGAGGTCGAGCGTGTCGCCTTCCCGATCGACGACAGCACCGCCTCCGGATCCCCGCCCGGGGCCACCGACTTGCCGATCTGTGCCCTGATCGACGCCGCCACCTGGGACCAGTTGGTCTCGGAGAGGGGGTAGAGCTCCATGTTGTCCAGGGCGTCCAGCCCGTTCCAGAGCTTGCTGTACTGCTTGTCCTCGCGCATGGCGGCGCTCGCCGCGGTGGTCACGGGCAGGAGCTGGTACTCGGCGGCCTGCTGGGTGACGTACTTGTCGCCGTAGAGGAAGTCGAGGAACTTGCCCGTGTCCTCGCGGTGGCCGGCCGAGCGGAAGGCGATCGTCCAGTCGGCCGTGCCCATGGTCGGCACGGTCCGGCCGGTGCGGCTCGGGAGCGCGACGGTGCCGTAGGGGACGCTCAGGGTCGAGTCCTCGATCTGGCGCATCAGGGAGAGCGGGGCGTTGACCATGGCAGCCTTGCCGTCCATGAAGGCCTGGAGGGCGGCGCCGCGGTTGAGCTTGCCGGGGAGGGTCGGGCCCGTGAGGCCCTCGGCGACGAGGGAGGAGCGCAGCCACTCCAGCGTGGAGACGTTCTCCTTGGAGGTGAGGGCGTAGCTGCCGCTGTTGTCGGTGTAGCCGCCGCCTCCGGCCAGCAGCCAGGTCAGCGTCTCGGCCTCCGCCTCCTCCGGGCCGAGGGGCAACGCGATCGGGTACGTCACGCCCATGGCCTTCAACGCGCGTGCGTCCACGAGGAGTTGGTCCCAGGTGGTGGGGGGCTTCAGGCCCGCCCGGGAGAAGAGGTCCTTGTTGTAGTACAGGAGGCGGGTGCTGGCCGTGAACGGCAGGCCGTACTGGACGCGGCGCACCTGCCCGGCCTCCGCGAGGCTCGGTACGAAGCTGCCCTGGGCGGAGATCGACAGCAGCTCGTCCGCCCGGTAGAGCATGCCCTTGGCCGCGTACTCGGCGTAGCTGTCGGTCTGCACGACGTCCGGCGCCCTGCCCTGCTTGACGAGCGCGGCGACCTTCGCGTCGACCTCGTCGGCCGGGTAGACCTTCGTGTCCACCCGGATGTCGGGATGGGCGGCCTGGAAGGCGAGGCCGACGCGGTCCCAGAAGCCGATGGAGTTCTTGTGGACGCTGTCGCCGTAGTTCGTCGCGACGACGGTGAGGGTCGTGGTCTTCGCCTCCGCCCCGGAGTCCTTGCCGCAGCCGCTCACGCCCACCGTGAGGCCCAGCGCGGCCGCCATCGTCATCATGATCCGGGCTCTGCGACGCACGGCTCCCACCCCTCCTGGACGAAGAGCGTTGATCGTAGGCCGGGGGAGGCGGTGGACACAGGGCCGACGCCGTTGCGTTTTGGTTCCGGTGGTGTGACGGGACAGGTGATCTCATGGGCGCCGTCTACGACTCACAAGGAGATCGACCGTTGGTTGCCAGCAATCTTGTTCTCATCTCCAACGCCGGTGACGTCGGCCGCACGGTCCTCGACCAGCTGCGCGCGCAGGACGTGCCCGCGCGGGTGATGGTCCGCCGCGACGACGATCGTGCTGCCGAGCTTCGTGCACTCGGCGCGGAGGTCGTCATCGGAGACCTGACCCGGCCCGAGACCGTCGCCGCCGCGCTGGAGGGTGTCGGGCGGATGTACTTCGCGATGCCGGTATCGCCCGACCAGCTGCTGGCGGCGACCGTGGTGGCCAGCGTGGCGCGCGAGCACGGGGAGCTGGACGGCCTGGTCGACATGTCCCAGATGACGGTGTCGCAGATGACCGCCACCAGCACCGGGGAGTCGGACCAGCAGCGGCTGCACTGGCTGTCGGAGCAGGTGTTCGACTGGTCGGGCCTGCCGGTGGTGCACGTCCGGCCGACGGCCTTCCTGGACAATCCGCTGTTCACCACGCTGGCGGCGCGATCGATCCGGGACAACGGCACGATCGTGCTGCCGTTCGGCACCGGACGCACCTCGCCGATCGCCGTGGACGACGTCGCCCGGGTCGTCGCCACCGTGCTCCGCGACCCGGCCCCGCACGTCGGGCACGTCTACGAGCTGACCGGGCCGCGCACGGTCGACATGACCGAGATGGCCGAGGAGTTCTCACGGGCGCTGGGGCGGCCGGTGTCCTATGTCGACGTGCCGCTGGAACGGTGGCGGAGTGAGGTGCTCGCCAAGGCGGGCCTGCCGCCGCACACCGAACAGCACATCGCCACCATGGCCCGACTGCACCGGGAAAACCGCTACGACCGCGCATCGGACGACGTCGAACGCGTCACGGGCGTGCCTGCCCGGACGATCGAGGCGTTCGTGGCCGCGCGCAGGCACCTCTACCTGGACTGATCCCCGCGCACACGCCGACGGACAGGTTCTAGCCGACCTGGTTGTACATCGCGCCCGCGGCCGGCCAGCCCGTGGGCTGGGGTGCGGGCGTAGGTTCGGGCTCGGTGCGGCCCCGTACCTGGGCTGCGGTCAGGCCCCGGTTGCGCAGGCCCGGCATGCCGGTCTGGCCCAGCCCGGCGGCCGGGGCGGGGGCCATGGCGGGCATCGCCGGTGCCTGCGGCGGCGGCTGCATCGACCGTGCCTGCGCCTGGGCCGCAGGTGACGGAGCCTGGGCGACGGCGGGGATCGGCGCCTGCTGTCGTTGTGCCTGAGCCTGTGCAGCCTGGGCCATCTGCGCCATCTGAGCGACCGCGGACATCGGCGGCGCCTGCGGCATCATCTGGGCGGCCGGTTGCATCTGAGGGGCGGGCTGCATCTGGGCCACCCCTGGCATCTGCGCGACGTTGGGCATCTGGGCCACGTTGGGCATCTGGGCGACCGCGGGCATGGGCTGCTGCTGCGGCGGTGCAGGCGCGGGCATTCGTGCCGCGGGCTGCTGCTGCGGCGGCATCATCGCGGCGGCCGGAGCCGGGGCGGGGACCAGGCCCGGCATCCCGGTGGGGGCCTGCGCCGGGGCCGGGCCCGGCCAGGTCTGGGCGGGCGGCAGGCTCGGCATCGCGGCGGCCTGCGCGGCCAGCGGCATGCCGACCCCGTTCGTCTCGCTGATCAGACGGTCCACCGCCGCCGTACCCGAGCTGTAGCTGGTCCCTGTGCCCAGCTCGGGTACGGCGGCTCCCCTCCTGGACCCGTAGAGCACCTGTTCCATGCCGGACACCAGGCGACGCACGTCCGTCTGGGGGCGCACCACGAGTCTCAGGAAGCGACTGGACGAGCCGATCTTGTTGCCGCACTCACGGACGAGGATCCGGTGCTCGGTCAGCAGCCGGTCGCGGACGACGGTGCCTTCGGCGCCCACGGGAAGCCGTACGAAGAGGAAGTTGCCCTGCGAGGGGTAGACCGTCAGGCCGGGGAGCGCCGAGAGCTGGCGGGCCATGTCGAGGCGGTCGCGGCGCACCAGGTGCAGGCTCTCCATGTACTCGGCGCCGTGCTCCTTGAGCATGAACACCACGGTCTCCGCGAAGGAGTTGAGGTTCCACTTGGGCAGCATGGAGCGGATCTTGCCCGCGAGCGCGGGGTTGGCCACGAGGTAGCCGAAGCGGATGCCGTGCAGGCCGAAGTTCTTGCCGAGGCTGCGCAGGACGATGACGTTGGGCCGCAGGACGGCCTCTTCCACGACACTCGGGTCGTTCTCGGCGTCGGCGAACTCCAGGAACGACTCGTCGATGACGATCAGGTCCAGGTCCTGGAGCTGGTCCATGAAGTTGACGACCGCGCGGCGGCTGAGGAAGCCGCCGTCGGGGTTGTTCGGGTTGCAGATGACGGCGACACGGGTGCCCCGGGCGCGGATGAACTCGATGTACTGGGCCGGGTCCAGAGCGAAGCCGTTGGACTCCATGAGCGGGAACATGTCGACCCGCTTGCCGGTCTCCATGGGCTGGTCGGTCCAGCGGCCGAAGGTGGGGACGGGGATGGCGAGGGACTCGCGCACGAGCAGGTGGTCGATCCAGGTGATCAGTTCCGTGGAACCGTTGCCCATGGCGACGCAGCTCGGCGGGAGTTGGAGCAGCGCGCACAGCTCGGCCGTGATCGTGTCGGCGCTGCTCGGGTAGTACGTGATGATCTCGCGCAACCGCCCCGCCAGTTCGTCGAACATGCCGGGGGTGGGGAAGTACGGGTTGCACGGGATGCAGAAGTCGATCGGGCCGACTCCATCGCTCTCGCGGGCCAGCGCAGCCATCGAGGGGCTGTGCGCCGCAGTACCGCGGAACAGCGAGGCGACGTTGTCGGCCATGGAACCTCCGGTCTTTGGGTGGCCCGTGCGGGGGAGCACGGGCCGCCCTTTCATACGGAGGCGGAGGGGGCGCCGTTCAACTCGTGGGGATCGAGTAAGGGTTGACTTTGCCAGGCAACCGAAAGGGCCCCGGTGGCGTCACCCACCGAGGCCCCGATGTCACGCGGACGTCAGACGGATGTCACGCGCTGAACGAGTGGACCGTCGTCGTGCGGTACGTCTGCCCAGGTCGCAGCACCGTCGAGGGGAACGACGGGTGGTTCGGCGAGTCCGGGAAGTGCTGGGTCTCCAGGCACATGCCGTCGCCCTGCCGGTAGGTGTGTCCGGAAGGGCCGACCAGGGTGCCGTCCAGGAAGTTGCCCGAGTAGAACTGCACGCCCGGCTGGTCCGTCGCGATCTTCAGGGTGCGGCCGGACTTCGGGTCGCGCAGGGTCGCGATGTGCTCGGGCCTGGCGGTGACGCCCTTGTCGAGGACCCAGTTGTGGTCGAAGCCCTTGGCGGTGACCAGCTGGGGGTGGCCGACGCGGATGTCGCGGCCGATCGGCTTGGCCTTGCGGAAGTCGAAGGGGGTGCCCGCGACCTTGGCCAGCTCACCGGTGGGGATCAGCCCCGAGTCGGTGGGCGTGTAACGGCCCGCGGCCAGGTGCAGCTCGTGGTCGTAGATGCCGCCGCTGCCCTCGCCGGCGAGGTTGTAGTACGTGTGGTTGGTGAGGTTGACGACCGTGGCCTTGTCGGTGGTGGCCTCGTAGTCGATGCGCCAGTCGCCGTGCCTGGTGAGGGTGTACGTCACCTTCACCTTGAGCGTGCCCGGGTAGCCCATCTCGCCGTCGACGCTGGTGTAGTGGAGGTGCAGGCCGACGTCGGAGCCCGAGGTGAAGCCCTCGATGTCCCACACCTTGGTGTTGAAGCCCTTGGCGCCGCCGTGCAGGCTGTTCACCCCGTCGTTGACGGAGAGCTGGTAGGCCTTGCCGTCCAGGGTGAACTGTCCCTTGGCGATGCGGTTGCCGTAGCGGCCGATCGTCGCCCCGAAGAACGTCGTCCCAGCGACGTACGAGGCGAGGTTGTCGTATCCGAGGGAGACGTTGGCGTAGCGGCCGTGGCGGTCGGGGATCTCCAGGGACTGGACGATGCCGCCGTAGGAGATGACCTTCAGGCGTGTGCCGCCGTTCTCCAGCGACCAGCGGTAGACCTTGGTGCCGTCGGCGAGCTTGCCGAAGAGCTCCTTCACCGGCTTCCTGCCTCCTGTGCTCGCGTGGGCGGTACCGACCGTGCCGGCGGCGAGTCCCGCGGCCGCGGCCGCGGCGATGACCGTACGTCTGCTCGTTTCCATTGCGGCTCCAGAAATAGGTACGGGGGCCCGGCCTGGACCCCCGTAACAACCGACTTACGAACCGACCTTGCGTTTGTTCCACACGTCGAAGCCGACCGCGGCCAGCAGTACCAGTCCCTTGATGACCTGCTGCCAGTCGGAGCCGATGCCGACGAGGTTCATACCGTTGTTCAGCACGCCCAGGACGAGACCACCGATGATCGCGCCGAGGACCGTGCCCACGCCGCCGCTCATCGACGCGCCGCCGATGAACGAGGCCGCGATCGCCTCCAGTTCGAAGTTCAGACCGGCCTTGGGCGAGGCCGCGTTGAAGCGGGCGGCGAAGACCAGACCCGCCAGGGCCGCGAGCATGCCCATGTTCAGGAAGACCAGGAAGGTGACCTTCTTGTCCTTCACACCCGACAGCTTGGCCGCCGGGAGGTTGCCGCCGATCGCGTAGATGTGACGGCCGATGACCGCGTTGCGCATCAGGTAGCCGAAGCCGGCGACCAGGACGCCGAGGATCAGCAGGACCACCGGAGCACCCTTGTAGCTGGCGAGCAGCATGGTGACGGTGGCGACGGCGGCGATCAGCGCGACGAGCTTGAGGAGGAAGAGGTTGCGCGGCAGCACGTCGAGCGAGAACTCCTGCTGACGCCCCCGGTCGCGGACCTCCTTGACCACCACGAACGCGATCAGCCCGATGCCCAGCAGCAGGGTGAGGTTGTGGTAGTTCGTGTGGGGGCCGACCTCGGGCAGGAAGCTGTTGGCGACCTTCTGCAGACCCTCGGGGAACGGGCCGATCGTCTGGCCCTTGAGGAAGATCTCGGTCAGACCGCGGAAGGTCAGCATGCCCGCCAGGGTCACGATGAACGACGGTATGCCGAGATACGCGATGAGGAACCCTTGCGCGGCGCCCGCGGCGGCGCCCATGGCCAGACACAGCACCAGGGCGATGGGCCAGGAGATGTTGTGGTTGACCATCAGCACGGCTCCCACCGCGCCCACGAACGCCGTCAACGAGCCGACCGACAGGTCGATGTGGCCCGCGATGATGACGAGCATCATGCCGATCGCGAGGATCAGGATGTAGCTGTTCTGCAGCACCAGGTTGGAGACGTTGCGCGGCAGCAGCAGGTCGCCGTCGGTCCACACGGCGAACAGCACCACGATCAGACCGAGGGCGAACAGCATGCCGTACTGCCGCATGTTGCGGCGCATGCCGTCCAGCATCAGCTGAAGCAGGCTCTCGCCCGTGGCCGAGCCGCTCTTGCCGGGCGGCGCCGGGGCCGGCGCCTTGGCGGTCACATCCGTGCTCATCGGGTTACCTCTTTGTCCTTCGTCATCTGGCGCATCAGCGTTTCCTGCGAGGCCTCCGCCCGCGAGAACTCACCCGTCAGCCGTCCTGCGGCCATCGTGTAGATGCGGTCGCACATTCCGAGCAGCTCCGGGAGCTCGGAGGAGATGAAGACGACCGCCTTGCCCTCGGCCGCCAGCTTGTCGATGACCGTGTAGATCTCGAACTTGGCGCCCACGTCGATCCCGCGGGTCGGCTCGTCGAGGATCAGCACCTCGGGGCCCGCGAAGATCCACTTGCTGAGGACGACCTTCTGCTGGTTGCCGCCCGACAGCTTGCCCACCGGCTCGAAGACGGTCGGCGCCTTGATGTTCATGGACTTGCGGTAGCCCTCGGAGACCTGCCGCTCCTCGTGCTCGTCGACGATCCCGCGCTTCGCCACCTTGCCCAGGGCACTGAGCGTGATGTTGCGGTTGATGGTGTCGATGAGGTTGAGGCCGTAGTGCTTGCGGTCCTCGGTGACGTACGCGATGCCGTGTCCGACCGCTTCGGACACGGTCTTCGTACGGATCTCCTTGCCGTCCCGGAGCACCGTGCCGCCCGCGTACCGGCCGTAGGTGCGTCCGAAGACGTTCATCGCCAGTTCGGTGCGTCCGGCGCCCATGAGCCCCGCGATACCGACGATCTCCCCACGCCGCACGGAAATCGACACGTCGTCGACGACCTTGCGTTGCTGGTCGATCGGGTGGAACACGGTCCAGTCGCGGACCTCCAGGGCGGGCGCGGCGCCCTCCTCCGGGTGGTGCGGCGTCCGCTCCGGGAAGCGGTGTTCGAGGTCGCGGCCCACCATGCCGCTGATGATCCGGTCCTCGGTGGTCTCCGGGGCCTTCACGTCGAGGGTCTCGATGGTCCGGCCGTCACGCAGGATGGTCACCGAGTCCGCTACCCGCGCGATCTCGTTCAGCTTGTGGGAAATGATGATCGAGGTGATGCCCTGGTTCTTCAACTCCAGGATGAGATCCAGGAGTTTGCCGCTGTCCTCGTCGTTCAGGGCGGCCGTCGGCTCATCCAGGATGAGCAGCTTCACCTGCTTCGACAGCGCCTTCGCGATCTCCACGAGCTGCTGCTTGCCCACGCCGATGTCGGCGACGCGGGTCTGCGGGTTCTCGTCGAGCCCGACCCGCCGCAACAGCTCGGAGGCGTGCCGCAGCGTCTCGGTCCAGCTGATGAGCCCGCGGGTGGCGTGCTCGTTGCCGAGGAAGATGTTCTCCGCGATGGAGAGGTAGGGAACCAGGGCCAGTTCCTGGTGGATGATCACGATGCCGTGGTGCTCACTGGCCCTGATGTCCTTGAAGGAGCAGACCTCCCCCTCGAAGAGGATGTCCCCCTCGTAACTCCCGTGCGGGTGAACGCCGGAGAGGACCTTCATCAAGGTCGACTTGCCGGCGCCGTTCTCCCCGCAGATGGCATGGACCTCGCCCTGTTGGACGGTCAGAGTGACGTCCGACAGCGCCTTGACGCCGGGAAAGGTCTTGACGATCGAGCGCATTTCCAGGACGGGTCCCGCCATGGTCGTGCCTTCCAATCACTAGGAGGTGGCGGTTACTTGAGGTCGCTGTCCTTGTAGTAGCCGGTGCCGACCAGTTCCTTCTCGTAGTTGGTCTTGTCGACGCTGACCGGCTGGAGCAGGTAGGCGGGGACGACCTTGGTGCCGTTGTCGTACGTCTTGGTGTCGTTGAGCTCGGGCTTCTTGCCGTTGAGGGCCGCGTCGACCATGCCCGAGGCCACCGTCGCCAGCTTGCGGGTGTCCTTGTAGACGGTCTGCGTCTGCTCGCCCGCGATGATCGACTTCACCGAGGCCAGCTCGGCGTCCTGGCCGGTGACGACCGGCAGCGGCTTGCTCTTGGAGCCGTAGTCGTCCGACTTCAGCGAGGAGAGGATGCCGATGGAGATGCCGTCGTAGGGCGAGAGCACCGCGTCGACCCGGGCGCTCTTGTACGACGAGGTCAGGATGTCGTCCATGCGCTTCTGGGCGGTGCCGCCGTCCCAGCGCAGGGTGGTGACCTGGTTCAGCGCGGTCTGGCCGGACTTGACGACGAGCTGCTTCTTGTCGATGTACGGCTGCAGGACCTTCATCGCGCCGCCGAAGAAGTACTTCGTGTTGTTGTCGTCGTTCGAGCCGGCGAAGAGCTCGATGTTGAACGGGCCCTTCTTGGAGCCGTCCGCGAGACCGAGCTTCTGCAGGATGTAGTTGCCCTGGAGCTCGCCGACCTTCTCGTTGTCGAACGACGCGTAGTAGTCGACGTTCTTGGTGCCGAGGATCAGTCGGTCGTAGGAGATCACCGGGATCTTGGCGTCGGCGGCCTGCTGGAGCACGTTGTTCATCGACTTGTTGTCGATGGCCGCGATGATCAGGGCCTTGACGCCCTGCGTGATCATGTTCTCGATCTGCGAGACCTGCGTGTCGGGGTCGTCCTCGCCGAAGGCCAGCTTGGTCTTGTAGCCCTTCGACTCGAGGTCCTTGACCACGTTGTTTCCGTCGCCGATCCAGCGCTCGGAGGACTTGGTCGGCATCGAGATGCCGATCGTGGCGCCCTTGGTGCTCCCCGAGGAGTCCTTGCTGCCGCCGTCGCTGTTCTGGCCGCAGGCGGTCAGGGTGAGGGCGAGGGAGGCCGCGCCGGCAATGGCGGTGAGGGCGGCTCTGCGGTTGCGCATGATCATCATCCTTGATGTCTCGGACCGGCTCGGTCTCGCGTTACGGGGATGCTCCGAGAGCGTTGCGAGGGAAAGACCGAGTAGAGGTGTGTGGGATTGTGCGCGGCTGTGTCGTCTTGTGTGAAGGGGGTTTGTGCGAACGTTATGAGGTGGTGTTGAAGCGCGTGAGAGTTCCGGGCAGCCGGGATCCGGGCGGCGCCATGTCGCCGTCCGCTCCGTGCCGCGCGAGCAGGTCGAGGGCGAGTCGGCCGCGACGCACCCGTTCCTTGGCGGTGTTCAGGGTCAGGTCCCTCAAGTGGTGCCCGTACGGGTAGATTCCGGGGGCTTTGGACAGTCCGAACTTGAGGTAGATCGGCGCGCCGCGCCGGATCAGCTCGGCGACCTCGTACATGCGCACATAGCCGCCGAGGTCGTCGGGAGCCTCGATGTACATGTCCATCGGAGCGGCCGAAACTCGCCGTATCTCAGTGAGGTGATCGAGCGTCAGATCGCTCGGCACGTTGATGGAGTCCGCGCCGAGGTTCTCGTACACCGCGTACGAGGCCGGGTTGACCGGGCCCACCAGTGCCGAGAGTTTGAGGGTCGTGTCGGCCGGGATGATCCCCGCCTCGCGCGCCCGGTGCAGGGTCCACAGCACGCCCTCGTCGGCGACGAGGAGGCACTTGACGCCCAACTCCGTTGCCCGGACGGCGTCTTCGACGCAGCCGGCCACCGCGTCGTGGCCACGGGCCCGCAGGCCGCCACCGCGCGAGTCCGAGCGCACCGAACCGCCGATGTCCCAGGTGCCGCGCGGTCCGGTGAACAGGCAGAGCTCGATGTCCCGTTCACCGGTGGCCTCGACCATCTCGGTGATCTCGGCGTCGGTCAGCATCCAGACACCGCTGCCCTGGCTGATCCGGTGGATCGGTACGTCGAGCCGCGAGGACTCCTTGAGGACCACGGCCAGGGCCTCGGGCCCCTCCACGGAGGGAACCTCGGTGCGCCAGCGGCCGCCCCCCGGGAAGGTGTGCGGCGAGGCGTCGGCGGGGGAAAGGGCGGGCGCGCCCAGGCCGAGCGCGGCGAGCGCCTGCTCACCGGGTCGACGGGCTGCCGTAGGGGCGGCGTCGGTCACTGGCTGTCCTTCGTGATCGAGGGTGGCGCGTACAGATGTGGTGCGCGTACAGAGATGTGGTGCGTGTGGTGCGTGTACTGGTGTGGTGCGCGTGCCGGCCTGTTCGATATTTCGAGCGAGGTTCGCGTTCTTGGGTGCGCGGAGCCTGGGTGGTACGCCGGTACGGAGCCGTCAGGTAACTCCGTACCGGCGTACGGCTTGGGGGACTACGGCTTCAGCAAGACCTTTCCGACCTTGGGGTCGCCGGACCCCACCAACTCGATGGCCTGCGGGAACTCAGCGAGCGGCAGCTCGTGCGTGACCAGCGGCAACGGACTGAGCAGCCCCGCGCCGAAGACCCGCACGGTGTGCGCCCAGGCCGCCGGCGGCGCCCCGAACACGGTGTGCACCTCCAGCTGCCGTACGACGAGATCGGTGGGGTCGAGCCCCTCCGCACCCGTCGCCGGGATCCCCGTGAGGACCAGGCGTCCGCCGCGCCTCAGCAGGGAGGCGGCGGTGCGCGCGGCGGACGCGGACCCGGCGGTCTCGATGACGACGTCGAAGTCGTCGGGGAGTTCCTGGTCCTTCGTACGGAAGTCGGTGGCGCCGAAGTCCTTCGACAGCGCCGCCCGGTCCGGCCGGGTCCCGACCACGAGCAGCTCCGCCGGAGAGTTCGCCTTCAGGAACTGGATCGCGAACATCCCGAGCGTGCCGGTCCCGACCACGGCGACCCGCTCACCGGGCCGGGCGTTCGCCTTCAGCGCGGCGGCCGCGATGCAGGCGGCGGGCTCCAGGAGGGCCGCCGCCGTCAGGTCGGCGTCGTCCGGCAGCACGTGCAGCAGCCGGGCCGGGAGGGTCAGCGTGGTCGCCATCGCGCCCGGCTGGGTGAACCCGGTCTCCTCGTACCCCGCCGTGCACAACGTTGTCTCGCCCGCGTGGCAGCGGTCGCAGACCTGGCAGTTGCGGAAGCCCTCACCGACGACCTTGCGTCCGACGATCGACTCCGGCACCCCGGCCCCGACCGCCTCGACGGTCCCCGACCACTCGTGGCCGGGCGTGAGCGGATAGCGGACGTACCCGTCAGGGCGGTTGCCCTGGTAGACCTCGCGGTCGCTGCCGCAAATACCCACGGCGTGGACCCGCACCAGGGCCTCACCGGCGCCCGGCCGCACCGGCTCGTGGTCGACCAGCCGGTGCTCGCCCGGCGCCTCGACGACGACCGCGGTGCTCACGCGGTCCCCTTGGGCTTGCGCTGTTCCCAGCCGTCGGCCCAGAGGTCGAAACGGGCCTGCTGCTGCGGGAACTCGGCCGCCGCGTCGACGTCCAGCTCGACTCCGAGACCGGGCTCGTGGGACAGCTCGAAGTAGCCGTCGACGACCTGTGGGGCGCCCTTCACGACCTTCTTGATCTCCGCGTCCGCGAAGTCGTTGAAGTGTTCGAGGATCTTGAAGTTGGGGGAGGTGAAGCCGACTTGGAGGGAGGCGGCGGTGAGGACCGGGCCACCGACGTTGTGCGGCGCGACGAGGACGTAGTGCGCCTCGGCGGTGGCGGCCAGCTTCCGCGTCTCCCAGATGCCGCCGATGTGACCGACGTCGGGCTGGATGATGTCCACGGCCTGGCTCTCGAAGAGCTCGCGGAACTCGATGCGGTCGTGGATGCGCTCACCGGTCGCGACCGGGATGTCCACCTTGGCGGCGACCTTCTCCAGGGCCTTCAGGTTCTCCGGCGGGACCGGCTCCTCCAGCCACGCGGGCTTGAAGGGCGCGAGCTCGCGGGCGAGCCGGACGGCGGTGGAAGGGGAGAACCGTCCGTGCATCTCCAGCATCAACTCGGCCTCGGGCCCGATCGCGTCGCGCACGGCCTCGATCAGCGAGACGGAGTAGAGCGTCGCCTCGTGGTCGAGCTCGAAGTGCCCGGTCCCGAAGGGGTCGATCTTCAGCGCCTTGTACCCGCGCGCCACGACCTCCTGGGCGGCCTTGTGGTAGGCCTCCGGAGTTCGCTCGGTCGTGTACCACCCATTGGCGTAGGCCTTGACCTTGTCGGTGACCTTGCCGCCGAGCAGCTGCCACACGGGGACGCCGAGGGCCTTGCCCTTGATGTCCCAGCAGGCCATCTCGATGACCGCGATGCCGGACATCACGATCTCGCCGGCGCGCCCGTAGTCGCCGTACTTCATCCGTCGGACGAGGTCCTCGACAGCGAACGGGTCGGAGCCGAGAATGTGATTGGCCTCCGCCTCTCGCAGATAGCCGATCAGTGCGTCGGTGTGGCCCAGCATGCGGGTCTCGCCGACTCCGGTCAGGCCCTCGTCGGTGTGCACCTGGACGTATGTCAGGTTGCGCCAGGGCGTCCCGACCACGTGTGTGCTGATTCCCGTGATGCGCACGGCAGTTGCCCCCTGTGCTCTTGCGGCTCTGTTCGAAATTTCGTCACACGTTCGAAATGCTGGCGTGACAGTAAGGACGTGGCCCCGGAGGTGTCAATGGGTCGAACGGAACGGTCGGCGGCGGATTTTGCCGGTATGCCTCGGCTCGTCGCGCGCGCGATGCTGTGAACGGGGAGCGCGGCGCGCCGGAACAGGCGGTTCCCTACATAACTTTCACAGCTGTGACTATGCACGTTACCTATGAGGAACTTAGTCTTCCGGCGTCATGGACTACTGCGACCCGTGCCGACGGCACCTCAATGGCGCCCTTGCCTGCCCGGGGTGCGGCACCTCCGCCGAACAGCTCCGCACGCATGCGGAGGAGACCGACATGCGTGCCGGAACGGGCGCTGGGGCGGTCGACGCCGGCGTCGACTCGTTGCACGAGGGCGACAACGACGACGAGGATTACGGCGACGACGAGGACGAGGACGGCGAGGGGGAGCGGTCCGGGCGGGCCGCTGCCCGGCGACGGAACCGTGGGCGAGGCCGGGGCCGGGACTCGGAGGGGCCCGGCGGTGCGAGCCGGCGGGACCGGAAGGCCGCGGCGCACCGTCGGCGGCGGCGTCGGGTGCTGCTCGTCGTCGCGGGGTTCGTACTGGCGGCGGGTGGGCTGAGTCTCGCGGAGCTCGGCATAGACGGGCCGGGGCTGTTGCCGAAGCCGGCCGCGGCCGGGGGTGAGTCGCCGGACGGGTCGGCGACCTCGGACGCCGGGACGGCGCGGCCGATCGGCGACAAGGGTTCGTCCGGTGGTCCGTCCGCCGCGACGGCCTCTCCGGACGCGTCGGCGTCTCCCTCCGCCTCCAAGTCCGCCAAGGATGACAAGTCCAAGGACGACAAGAAGAAGGGCTCGCAGGAGCAGTCGGCCACGGCGGGTACGGGTGTGGTGCCGTCCGCGACGTCCGGCCCCGTGTCCTCCACTCCGCCGAAGTCGTCCCCCAAGCCGACGGCCGCGCCGACCTCGGCCGCGCCGTCGCCATCGCCTTCACCTTCACGGTGCAACCGTTTCCTGTGGTGGTGCACGTAGGAGGTTCCGTGGGTTTGTCGGCTGCGGCTGCGTGGGGGTTGCTCGCGCAGTTCCCCGCGCCTCTAAAAGCTCGGGGCGAAGCCCCGACTTAGGGGTGCGGGGAACTGCGCGGCCGGCCCCCACCGGCCCGCGGCCGAGAACTACGGCGTGAGCATTCTCTGCAGGAGGTCCCGGAGGGACAGGCGCTCCTCGGTGGAGAGGCCCGCCAGGGGCTCGCGAGCGAAGTTGAGCGCGTCGCGGAGGGAGCGTGCGACACGCCGGCCCTCCTCCGTCGCCGCGGCCAGCTTCACGCGGCGGTCGGACGGGTCGGGGCGCCGCTCGGCCAGACCCCGCGCCTCCAGCCGGTCCACGATCCCGGTCACGTTCGACGGCTCGCACTTCAGCTTCTGGGCGAGTCGCCGCATCGGCAGCGGCTCCAGGGAGAGCAGGCTCAGAAGTCGCGCCTGCGCCCCGGTCAGCGCATGCTCGGCGGCAGCCTCCTCGTACTCCTCGTGATAGCGGGCCACGACCGTGCCGATGAGGTCCACGACCTCAAGGGTCAGCGGGTCGATACGGGTTGTTCTTTGCGTGGCCATGGGCTCCAGGCTACTCCGTTACTTGACATCATGAAATATTGAGGAGCATGGTTGTTTCAGGTACTGAAGTATTAGAGCCGTAGTCGCACGTATCCGTGCATGCACGCAGGAAAGGCGCCCCCTCATGACCGAGACCCAGCTCCCCGCCGTCAACCGCGAATGGCACCTGGTCAGCCGCCCGGTCGGCTGGCCGAAGCCCGAGGACTTCGCCCTGGTCGAGGCCGAGGTCCCGCAGCCGGGGGAGGGTCAGGTCCTCGTACGGAACGCGTACGTGTCCGTCGACCCGTACATGCGCGGCCGCATGAGCGCCGCCAAGTCCTACGTCGCCCCCTTCGAGCTGGGCAAGGTCATGCAGGGCGGCGCAGTCGGTGAGGTCATCGCCTCCAACGCCGAGGGCGTCGAGGTCGGCGACCACCTCCTGCACTTCTTCGGCTGGCGCGAGTACGCCGTCGTGGACGCCAAGCAGGCCGTCAAGGTGGACCCGCAGGCCGCGCCGCTGTCGACGTACCTCGGTGTCCTCGGCATGACCGGACTCACCGCCTACGCGGGCCTCCTGCGCACCGCCGCCTTCAAGGAGGGCGACTCCGTCTTCGTGTCGGGTGCGGCCGGTGCCGTCGGCAGCCAGGTCGGGCAGATCGCCAAGCTCAAGGGCGCCTCGCGCGTCATCGGCTCCGCCGGCTCCGACGAGAAGGTCAAGCTGCTCGTCGAGGAGTACGGCTTCGACGCCGCCTTCAACTACAAGAACGGGCCGGTCAGCGAGCAGCTGCGCGCCGCCGCCCCCGACGGCGTCGACGTCTACTTCGACAACGTGGGCGGCGACCACCTGGAGGCGGCCATCGGCTCCCTCAACCGGGACGGCCGCATCGCCGTCTGCGGCATGATCTCGGTCTACAACAGCACCGAGCCCGTCCCCGGCCCGAAGAACCTCGCCCGCCTCATCCAGACCCGCGGTCGCATCCAGGGCTTCCTGGTCGGCGACCACTACGACCTCCAGGCGCAGTTCGTTCAGGAGGTCGGCGCCTGGGTCCGCTCCGGCGAGCTCAAGTACAGCGAGACGGTTCTCGAGGGCATCGAGAACAACCTGGAGGCGTTCTTCGGCGTCCTGCGCGGCGACAACGTCGGCAAGATGATCGTCAAGCTCTGACCCTCCGGTCCTCCGATCCTCCGGCTCTGGAGAGGCTGTCGCTGGACTTTCGTCATGCGGTAACTTCTTTCCGAAACTGTCGCGATCGTGGGCGCGAGTCGCGGCGGACCAAGGAGGAACGCACCGTATGTCCATCCAGCAGACCGATGTCCTCTACACCGCCGTCGCCACCGCCGAGAACGGTCGCGACGGCCGGGTCGCCACCGACGACGGCAGGCTCGACGTCGTCGTGAACCCGCCCAAGGAGATGGGTGGCAGCGGCGCCGGGACCAATCCGGAGCAGCTCTTCGCCGCCGGGTACAGCGCCTGCTTCCAGGGCGCCCTCGGCGTCGTCGCCCGCCAGGAGAACGCCGACGTCTCCGGCTCGACCGTCACCGCCAAGGTCGGCATCGGCAAGAACGAGGACGGGTTCGGGATCATCGTGGAGATCTCCGCGACGATCCCGAACGTCGACGGGGCCACCGCACGGGACCTCCTCGAAAAGGCCCACCAGGTCTGCCCCTACTCGAAGGCGACCCGCGGCAACATCACCGTGACGCTCGTCTGACGGCGCTCGTTGTACAGGGCGGAGGCCGCACCCTAGGACGTGGGGTGCGGCCTCCGCCCTGTCGTGGGAGACGGACGGCAGTGTCCTACGAGACGGTCAGCAGCGCCCTTCCCACCTGCGGGAACTCCCCCTTCGGATGGTCGCGGAAGAGCGGCTCCGTACCGAAGAGCACGGCATGCGGACCGCTGACGACAGCGGCCTGGCCGCCGGCGGCCGTAGGCCCTCCCGTCCCGTCGGCCAGCGGGCGCCAGTGCCCGGCGACGAGCGGATCGCCCGGCGCGTACGCCTGCTCGACACGCACCCCGGGGCCGAGATCGGTGAACCAGACGGGCGCGTAGACGAAGCCGTGGTCGGGCGCGTTCGCGGTGAGCGGTCCGCCCGAATTCACCACCCGCACCACTCCGTTGGCGTCACCGTTGCCCTCCACCGGCCGCACCGCCAGCAGCCCGGCCGCCGAGTTGAGCGCGGCTCCGACGGCCCCGCGGCCGACGAGACCGTGGGTGTGGAGGAAGGCGTCCAGCGCCGCCCGCGCGCCCGCGTTCAAACGGGCGTGGTCGAGCCCCGACGACACGAACAGCACCTCCACCGCGGACCAGTCGAAGCCCGCGTTCAGGACGGCCGTCGACACCGGCACGACGTCGAAGTTCATCTCCCGCAGCGCGAAGAGCTCACCCGGGGTGACGGCCGCGGCGACGCGGACGCGGTGCAGGGGAGTTCCCCGCCCGTCCCCGGCCGCCTTCGTCGCATCGAAGGCCACGTCGTACGTACGGGCGAGAGCGGCGGCCCGCGCCCGCGCCGACCCCGGCACGACGACACTGCCGTCCACGAGCTGCCGTACCGAAACCCCCTGCCCAAGAAGGGAGTTGAGGGCGGCGATCTCCTGCGGGGTGTCGAGACGCAGACGCAGATCGCCACGCGGGGCGACGTACCCGACCCGCGCGGCGGCTTCGACCCGGCGGGCGGACACGGCCGACAGTCCCCCGCTCCGTACGGGCACGACCGTCGCACCCCACAACCGGCCCAGACTCCAGCCCGAGATGTCGTACATCACCGACACCTTGTCACTGATGTCCCGCCCGTCGGCCAGCATCACATTGGCCAGACCGCGTTTGGGCTGGTGCAGGTCGACGACGTACGAGCCCTTCGCGTACGACCGTCCGGCCAGCCGGAAGTCGCGGGTCGCGCGCGTGACGCGGACGTCGCCCGCGAGGAGGTGGTCGACGAGGCGGGCGGCGGCCGTCGCCGAACGCTGGGCGCCGCCCGCCGGAATCACGTAGGCACGCGGGAAGTCGGTCGTGTAGACGTCCTCCGGACCGATGCCCGGCACCCCCGGCACCGTTTCCGCCGAGACCGGTACCTGGGCCGCGCCCGTCGCACCGCGCCGGAAGACCTCGATCTGGTCGGCGATGATCGAGGCGCGGTGGTTCTGGGCGTAGGCCAGGGTCGCGCGCATGGCCGCGCCGGCCACGTCCACATTGATGGCGGACCGGCGCCGGAGTTCGGCCACGGGCAGGGTGTCGTACTCCGAGTTGTTCACCGTCAGCGGGATCTCCACGGTGTGCGCGGCGACCGCGCCGTGGAACGCCTGGTACTGGGGCGTGAAGATCGGCGGCCAGTCGTCCCAGCCCTCCTGCTGGTCGCGGAAGGGGATCTGGGCGGGCTCGACACCGTCCTTCGCGGGGGTGTAACCGAGGCCGTTGACGGCGGCCTCCATACCGAGGGCGTTGGCGTAGGTGTTCTTGAGGAAGAGGTCGTACTCGTAGTTCTCGCCGTGCGGCGGGGTCGTCGGCTCGATCAGGGTGCCGTTGACGTACCCGTGCAGGTCGAGCATCACGGCCGGCTGCTTGTCGATGGCGATCTGGCGGATCGCGCGTGCCTCGGGCTGCGAGGCGGTGATGAAGTCCCGGTTCAGATCGAAACCGTTGGCGTTGGCGCGGGTGCCCGCGATCCGGCCGTCAGGGTTCGCCGTGATGTTGAAGTAGAGACGGTTGTGGGCGAGGAGGTCGGTCGTCCGCGCGTCCTTCGCGCTCGCGAGCCGCTCGATGAGCTTGAGGGCGGCGTCGGTGCCCTCCCACTCGTTGCCGTGGATGTTGTTGTTGAAGAAGACCGGCGTCTTGTACGTCGCCTTGACGGCCGGGTCCTTCGCCGCGGCCTGTGGCGCGTTCTCGATCAGCTCGCGCATCCGCTCCTGGGCGAGGGACTGGCGGGCGGACTCCGGCGCGGTGACGGTGACCAGGTACAGCCGGTGACCGCCGGCCGAGCGGCCCGCCACCTCCACGCTGACACGGTCGCCGAGCCTTTGCAGGGCGTTCAGCTTCGGGGCGATGGCGTGGTACGGGGTGAGGCCCAGCTTGATGGACTTGTCCGCCGGGTTCTCCGGGTCGGGGGAGAGGACCTGCTCACGCGGATAGCCACGGCGGGGGGAGGCGAGGCCGGAGTCGGACAGGTCGGTGACGGGGCTGGTGAGGGCGTTGCGGGCGGCGTTCGCCGGGGCCTTGGCGGCGACCGGGGGCTGGTTCGCCCCTTCGCGGCCGGCCCCTTCACGGACAGGGGGGTTGCGGTCCGCGGTGGCGCTGTGCGGGGCGAGGAGAAGCGATCCGGTCGCGGCGGTGAGGACAGTGGCGATCAGGACGGGTCTCGGTAGGCGCACGCGTCGTACCTCCGGTGGGGGGCCTGAGATCGGTACGGGTCGATAGGGCGAGGTGTACCTGCTCGACTCTTCCGCAACAAGAGGGCGTTGGTGCCACGGCGACTCCCCTGGACGCCATGGATGCCACGGATGGGGCATCGCCGACGGGCCGGAGGGGGCATGCTGAGGCCATAGGACGCCACAGGAGGCCGGCGGGCAGGTCCAGGTGGCGAGGTGCCGTGCGTGGCCAGGAGGGCTCATGTCCCCGATTCCGTCGCTCCCCAGCATCCCCAGCAGGGATGACGTGCTGCGCGTGGCGCGCAGCACGACCGACATCACCGGCCAACTCCTCGACACGGCCGGGAACATCACCAGAATCGCCCTCAACACCCTCGACCCCCGGGACGGGTCGGGGGCGGAGGCGCTGCGTGTGCTCCGGGAGACGACGGCGGAGCTGGCGGAGGCGAGTGCGTCTCCGCAGGCGCAGGAGGCGTTCTACCGGATCGTGGACACGCTGACGCGGCTCGGGACGAGTGGGGCGCCGCTCGCGGTGCATCCCGTGAGCCGGCCCGCGCAGGCGTTGCTGGCCGCGCTGGGGGACAGTCTGCTGCCGATCCTCGACGCGGTGGAGCCCGCGGTGCAGGAGGCGGCGGACGCGTTGGGGGACTTGATGGAGGCGGGGTCGCCGTTGCTGCCCGCGGTGGCCGGGGTAGCGGCGGGGGCGCTGCTCGCTCTGACGCCGGTGATACGGGCGGCGGCGGACGTGTTGCGCGACTCGTCGCCCGAACTCCGGCGTATCGCAGACGCGTTGACCTCGGCGCTGGCTCCGTTGCTGCCGCTTCAGGTGGCGCTGGCCGAGCGGGCGGCCGCGGCGGGGGTGGGGGTGGTGCGGGCCGCGCTGCCTCCGCTCGCCGACCTCACGGAGGCGGCGGCGGCCACGACGAACGCGGTACGGCCGGTGCTGATCGCCGGCGAGGAGTTCCTCGTCTCCGGGCTCGAACACCTACAGCCCTTGCTCCTGGCATCGGCGTCACGGACGGGGCGGCTGGCTCGGGCGGCGGCGGTACGGGTGTCCGCGGCGGTGTCGCCTGCGGCGGAGCGGGGGCTTGTGGTGGCGGTGACTCCGGCCTAGCCTCCGCCATCGCACGCGGGCCGGCGGGGGCTGCGCCCCGCATCCCCCGGGCCGTCCGGATTCGTTCGGCCGTGGGCCGGTGGGGGCTGGTAGCGCAGTTCCCCGCGCCCCTGGGGCGGGGCTGCGCCCCGCGTCCCCGGTCCGCCCGAAGTTCTTTGGCTGACGGCCGGTGGGGGCCGTTCGCGCAGTTCCCCGCGCCCCTGAAAGCCTCGGGGCGTCCGGCGCTCGAGGCCAATGCCAAACACCGCATCCCACCCCCCGCCCTGCGCCATCCAGCCTGTCCGGCGTTCGAGGACGAGGTCGGAGGCGAGCCCCACCCCACCCCGCCCACCCCGGCCCGCATCACTCAGCCCGTCCGGCGATTGAGGACGAGGCCGTTCAGGCCGACGGGGGTCCGGGGCGCAGCCCCGGCGGGGTGGAAGGGGCGGAGCCCCTGGGACGGGTCGGGTAGGGGCGGCGGGGGCGAGGGCAAGCGCCGGTAAAGTTCGGCGTATGCGTGATCTCGGGGCGGGGTTCGGTTATCTCATACAAGGCCAGCGATGGGTGGCACGGCACGGGAAGCAGTACGGGTTCGGACTGCTTCCGGGCCTGATCACCCTCGTGCTGTACGCGGCAGCGCTCGTCACCCTCGCCCTGTACGGCGAGGACTTCGTCACCTGGTCCACCCCCTTCGCCGACGACTGGTCCAGCCCCTGGCTGGGCCTCTTCCGCGGCTTCCTCACCGCCGTACTCTTCGCCCTCGCCCTCCTCCTCGCCGTCCTCACCTTCACCGCCGTCACCCTCCTCATCGGCCAGCCCTTCTACGAGTCCCTCTCGGAGAAGGTCGACAGGGACGTCTCCCCGGACGGCACGGCCCCGGAGTCGGGCCTCCCGCTCTGGCGCGAGCTGTGGATCTCCGCGCGAGACAGCCTCCGCATCCTCGTGCGGGCCGCCGTCTGGGGCGTCCTCCTCTTCGCGCTCGGCTTCCTCCCGTTCATCGGCCAGACCGTCGTCCCCGTGATCGGCTTCTTCGTCACCGGCTTCTTCCTCACGGAGGAACTGACCGCCGTCGCCCTCCAGCGCCGGGGCGTCGACCTCCGCGACCGCCTCACCCTGCTCCGCTCCCGCAAGACGCTGGTCTGGGGCTTCGGCACCCCGCTGGGCCTCGCCTTCCTGGTCCCGTTCGTCGCCGTCTTCCTGATGCCGGGCGCGGTCGCGGGCGCCACACTGATGGCCCGAGACCTGCTGGACGAGGAAACGGGCGAGCCGGAGGACGACCACGACCACCACGGCGGCCACGACAACCACGAAGAACGCGCCGCCGCGTGACCGAGACCCCCGCCGGCCCCGGCATCACCCCCGCGTCCGCCCCGTCCCCCTGACGGCCGACGCGCTGGCGTCCGCGGCCACCGTCACGATCGCCCGCACCTGGGCGATGATGTCCAGCCGGTTCTGAACGAACTCGGGGTCCGTGACCGTCCCCGTCGCCGGGTCCGTGTTGCCCGTGCCGAACTGCAGTACAGGTGTGTGGACATGCCCGCCGGGCAGGCTGTCGTGCAGTCCGAGGCGGTCGCGCAGCAGCGTCGCGCGGTAGGCGATCTCGTTGGAGAGGTAGTCCCCGCCGCCTCCGGCGCGGGCCGTCGAACCCGGAGTCGGGCCGTCGGGGCGTACGACCGGATCGGTGCCGCCCGCCGGGATCTCGGTCACCGAGGTGTGGTCGTACACGGGGAAGCGGCCCGTGGCCGCGGCCACGATCCGCGCGTACGGGAGCGTCGTCGACGTCCATTGCGGCTGCGAGGCCGGGTCGGTGACGGGGATCGTCTCGGTGCGGGAGACGTTCTCGTTGTCCGGGAAGCCGCCCCGCCAGGCCCCGTTGGTCCGTTCCACGTCGAAGCGCCCGACGCGGCCCTGGCTCACCGTGGTGAACAGATCCACGCGCGGGAGCTGGCGGCGCAGTGTCCGCTCCACCGTGCCCCCGGCGAAGTCCTGCCAGCGGACCGGGAACACGGCGGTCTCGATGCGCGCCGGGCCGTCCGCGGTCTGGATCGTCGTGCCGTCCAGGGCGAGGGCGGTGGCACCGGACGGGTTGGAGATCCGGACGTCGCGGTCCAGCGTGAACGGGTCGAACCCGGTGAGCAGGATCCGCTTCACGCCCTTGGCGCGCGGATAGCGGATGGCGTTCTCGCCGCGCGAGTTCTCCTCCAACTCGGCCAGAAGTACGGCGCGTTGCGTGTCGGTGATACCGAACTCCGGCTCCCACTGGCGCACTTCGCGCGTCATGCCCAGCCGTGCCCAGTACAGCGGCCGGTCGTCGTCCCGGCTCAGGTCGCCGCCCGCCGGGCCCCGCCCCTGCGCCCGGTCGACGGCCCGCTGCCACAGCCGCGCCCCCTGCCGTACGACGACACGCTCGGCCTGCCCGAACGAGCCCGCCCGCTCCAGCGCCCGCGCGAACCCGGGGGCCACCGTGTCGAATCCGGAGCGCCGCAGGATCTCCTGGGGAGCGGCCTGGTCGAGGCGCTGCTCCTCGACGGTGGCGGGGGCCGCCGCTGCCGCCGACGCGGTGGGCGCCGCGGCCAGGCCGCCCACCAGGGCCAGTCCGAGTACGCCTGCTCCGAGCCGAACGCGTATGTAGGTCAAGGGAGTTCATGCCTTCCGTCGCCGTGGGGTGCTGCCGGACGGCCGCAGTATCGCGTGACGGAGGGGACGTGCGCCATGAGGTGTGGCACCGGCAGCCGAAGTGGCCGCGGCGGCGGGTGGCTCAGGTGGGCAGGTGGGTCGCCGCCTCCCGCAGTGCCCCCAGGAACGCCTGCGCCGCCGGTCCCAGTGACCGGCCCCGCGCCGTCGCCGCGTACACCGCCCGCGCCGGCGCCTCCTCGTCGCGCACCGGAAGCAGCGCGATGTCCGGGCGTACGGACTCGGCGGCGAGCGCCGGGACCAGGGTCACTCCGAGACCCGCGGCGACGTACCCCTGCTTGGCCGTCCACTCGGCCACGACATGCGCGACACGCGGGCGGAAGCCGTGCCGCAGGGCCGCGTCCAGGAGGGTGCCCTCGGGGTGCGCGGAGCCGGATATCCAGTCGGCGTCGGCGAGTTGGGGGAGGCGGACGGATGGCTCGGCGGCGAGCGGATGGTCGGCGGGGACGGCGACGTACAGGGACTCGTCGAGGAGGTGGTGCAGGGTGTACGGGTCCAGCGGGGCGCGGCCCGTCGTGGAGACGATCGCCAGGTCGAGGCCGCCCGCGGAGAGCCGCTCCAGGAGCACGGGCGTCAGGCCCTCCTCGCGGGTGAGCCGCACCCCCGGATGGCGCACGCGGAACGCGGCGATGGCACGGGGGACGAGCGCGGCGTCGGCCGTGGCGAACGCGCCGAAGCGCAGCCGGCCGCCCGCGACGCGTCGCAGCGCGGCCAGTTCGCGGTCCGCGCCGTGCAGCCGCTCGACCACCGCCTCGGCGTGCGGCACGAGGACCCGCCCGGCCTCCGTCAGCCGTACGCCCCGGGGCAGCCGGTCGAAGAGCGGGGCTCCGCCGAGCGCCGACTCCAGCGAGGAGATCTGCCGGGACACCGCGGACTGTGTCCAGCCGAGGGTCCGCGCGGCCACCGTGAACGAACCGTGCCGGGCGACCTCCAGGAAGACCCGCAGCCAGGTGGTGGAGAGGCCGGGTACGGCATGCGGGTTGGGCATGAGAGCCATGCTAGACATTCGCTTGTCGCATCACGTGGGCCCGCCTAGCGTCGAAGCCATGGAAAAGATCGCATTCCTCGGGCTCGGGCACATGGGCGCCGCGATGGCGCGCCGACTCCTCGCCGCGGGATTCCCGCTGACCGTCTGGAACCGCACCGCCGAGAAGGCCGAGCCGCTGGTCGCCGAGGGCGCCACCCTCGCCGCGTCCCCGGCCGAGGCCGTACGGGACGCGGACGTGGTGATCACGATGCTCGCCAACCCGGCCGCGCTCGACGCGGTCGCGGACGCCATCGCGCCGGAGCTGCGCCGGGGCACCACCTGGGTGGAGATGTCGACCGTCGGCCCCGACGTGGTCAAGGAACTCGCCGGCCGGCTCGGGGAGGGCGTGACGTTCGTCGACGCGCCCGTGGCGGGCAGCACCGACAAGGCGGCCGCCGGGCAGCTCGGCATCCTCGCGGGCGGCGAGCTGACGGGCGTCGGGCACGTGCTCGTCCATATGGGCACCGTCACCCGCACCGGCCCGCTGGGCTCCGGCGCCGCGCTCAAGCTCGTCGTCAACACGGCCCTGCTCGGCGGGGTCGCCCTCGTCGCCGAGACCATGGCCCTCGCGGACAAGCTCGGCATCGACGAGAAGGTGGCGCGCACCGCGCTCGCGAACGGCCCGCTCGGCGGCGCCGTCGGACGCGCCTTCGCCGAGGACGTGCACTTCGCCACCGCGCTCGCCGCCAAGGACGTCGCCCTCGCCACGAAGGTCGCCGAACTCCCCGTACTGGACGCGGTGCTGGAGCACTACAAGCGTGCCGCCGCCGATCCCGCCGTCGCCGGCGCGGACATCGCGAAGGCCGTCGAGCACATCCGTCACTCCGCCTGAGAGGGCCGCCCCATGCAGATCACGCTCGACAACCCGCCCTCGGCGCCGGGTCCCGCCAACGGCTACTACTCCCAGGTGGCCCGGGTCGAACTGCCGGGCGCGGGAGCGCTGTTGTACCTCTCCGGGCAGGTCGCGGACGGCGCCGACCTCGCCGAACAGAGCCGCGGGGTCTTCGAGACCATCGACGCCCTGCTGGGGGCGCACGGGGCGGGCCTGGCGGACATCATCAACATCCGTACGTATCTGACGGACATCACCCAACTCCCCGCCTACGGTGCGGTACGCGCCCAGTACCTCACCGGCGCCCCACCCACCAGCATGACCTTCGAGGTCTCCCGTCTCTTCAAGCCGGAAGCGCTCATCGAGATCGAGGTCGTGGCCGCCGTACCGGCAGTACCGGCTCCGCGTGACGCACACGGGCCGGAGTGATCCCTTCCGGGTGATACTGCCGCCCATGAAGGCAGCGAACCTGGGCGTCCTCTTCCTCATCGAACTCGGCGCCCTCGCGGCCGTCGGGTACTGGGGCTTCACCCGCGACGCGGCGACGCCGCTGACCTGGCTCCTCGGCCTGGGCGCCCCGGCCGTACTGATCACGCTGTGGGCGCTGTTCGGCTCGCAGAAGGCGTCGTACAAGACGCGCGGCGCGGTCCGCGTCGGTTTCGAACTGCTCTGGTTCGGGGCCGGTGTGGCCGCGCTGGCCTTCGCCGGGGCCTACGGGTGGGCGGTCGCCTTCGCCGCCGTCTGCGCGGCGAGCAAGACGCTGGCCGTCGTCTGGCGCCAGTGGTAGGGGAGTTCAGCCCTCGCCCAGCAACGCCAGAAAGTCCCGGAACGCCCCCGGCATGTCCACCGACTCCGGGTCCAGAAGCCACTGGAACTGGAGGCCGTCCATCACCGCCACCAGCAGTGGAGCGGTGCGTTCCGGCGTGAGCCCGTTCGGCAGCCGCTCCCCGTACTCGGCGCGCAGCACCGCCGCCATGCTCGCGCGCACCCGCGCGTACCGCTCGGTGAAGTACTCGCGCGCCGGGTGCCCCTCGGTGACGCTCTCGCCGAGCAGCGCCGAGAACGTCTGGATGATCCCGGGCCGCATGGAGTTGTACTCGACCAGTGAGGCGAGCAGGTCGACCCGCCACTGGGTGTCGGGCACGGCGTCCCACTGGTCCCGCTCCTTGAGCACCGCGACGAGGAGCGCGTCCTTCGTCGGGAAGTAGTGCAGCAGCCCCTGCTGGGTCAACCCCACGCGCTCCGCGACCGACGCCATGCTCGCGCCACGGTAGCCGCGCTCGGCGATCACCTCCAGGGCCGCCCGGACGATCTCGGCACGCCGCTCCTCGCTTCTGGCCCTGGTGCTCATGGCGTCACCGTACGGCATGTGTGAGCGCGCAATATAACCAATAGATAACTAAACCTACTGCTCTACAGGTGACGGATGCAGGATGGACGCACGGAACGGACTCAATGAGGAGGCACCGCGATGGCGGGAACGCGCACACCGGCCGAGGAGGCCCGCGAGGCGGTCGTCGAGGCGGCCCTCGGCAAGCTCGACCTGGACACGAAGACGAGGCTGCTCGCCGGGCAGGACATGTGGTCGCTGCCCGCGCTGCCCGAGATCGGCCTCAAGTCCCTCGTCATGTCCGACGGCCCGATCGGCGTACGCGGTGTCCACTGGACCGCCGACGACCCGTCGATCGCGCTCCCCTCGCCGACCGCGCTCGCCGCCACCTGGGACCCGGCCCTCGCCCGCCGGGCCGGCACCCTGCTCGCCCAGGAGGCCCGCCGCAAGCAGGTCCACGTCCTGCTCGCGCCCACCGTCAACCTGCACCGCTCCCCGCTCGGCGGGCGCCACTTCGAGGCGTACAGCGAGGACCCGTACCTGACCGGCGAGATCGGCTCCGGCTATGTCCAGGGCGTCCAGTCGGGTGGCGTCGGCACCACCGTCAAGCACTTCGTCGCCAACGACGCCGAGACCGACCGCTTCACGGTGAACAACCTGCTCTCCGAACGCGCCCTGCGTGAGCTGTACCTGGCCCCCTTCGAGGCCATCGTCGCCAATGCCCACCCCTGGGGCATCATGACCGCCTACAACACGGTCAACGGCACCACGATGACCGAGCACCACCACCTCGTGAACGAGATCCTGCGCGGCGAGTGGGGCTTCGACGGCTTCAACGTCTCCGACTGGACCGCCGCCCGCGACACGGTCGGCGCCATCGAGGGCGGTCTCGACGTCGCCATGCCCGGCCCCCGGACCGTGTACGGGGAGGCGCTCGCCGCCGCCGTCCGCGCGGGCGAGGTCGAGGAGGCCAAGGTCGACGACGCCGTCCGCAACGTCCTGCGGCTCGCCGCCCGAGTCGGCCTCCTGGAAGGCGCCGAGCCGGTCGTCACCGAACCGCCCCAGGCCGTGGACGGCGAGGCCCTGGCCCGCGAGATCGCCCGCCGCTCCTTCGTCCTCGTGCGCAACCAAGGGGCTCTTCCCCTCGGGGAAGGGCACGGCGAAGGGCACAAGGTCGCCCTGATCGGCGCCGCCGCCCGCGACGCCCGCGTCCTCGGCGGCGGCTCCGCCACCGTCTTCCCCTCCCGGGTCGTCCCGCCCCTCGACGGCCTCACCGCCGCCCTCCCCGAGGGCAGCCTCACGTACGCCGTCGGCGCCGACCCGAACGAGGAACTCGCCGTCGCCGACAAGGGGTTCACCCTGCGGGCCGTCTGCCGTGACCGGGCCGGCACGGTCATCGGCACCGGCTCGGCCCCCAACGGCCAGATCCAGTGGACGGGTGACGACCTCCCCGAGGGCGTCACCCACGCCACCCTCCACAGCGTCGAACTGACCGGCACCTTCACCCCGCGCGAGAGCGGCATCCACACCCTCGGTATCAAGGGAGTCGGCGCGTTCACGCTCACCGTCGACGGCACGGTCCACTTCGACGACATCCAGCGCAGCACGAAGGACGACCCCTTCGAGGCGTTCTTCGGCGCCCCCGTCGAGCGCGCCCAGGTGGATCTCGTCGCCGGTGAGACGTACGAGGTGGCGCTGCGGCACGTCATCGTCGTCCCCGAGGGCACGCCGCTGAAGGTGGTCGGCTTCGCGCTCGCCCACCAGGACCCGCGCCGCGACCCCGACGAACTCATCGCCGAGGCCGTCGAAGCCGCCCGCGCCGCCGACACCGCCGTCGTCGTGGTCGCCACCACCGACCGCGTCGAGTCCGAGGGCTTCGACCGCAAGGACCTGCGGCTGCCGGGCCGTCAGGACGAGTTGGTGCACGCCGTCGCCGCCGCCAACCCGAACACCGTCGTGGTCGTCAACGCCGGCTCACCGGTCGAGCTGCCGTGGCGCGAGGAGGTCGCGGCCGTACTGCTCAGCTGGTTCCCCGGCCAGGAGGGCGGCGCCGCCCTCGCCGACGTCCTCACGGGCGCCCACGAGCCCGGTGGCCGGCTGCCCACCACCTGGGGCTCCCTCACGGCCGCCCCGGTCACCCAGGTGGTCCCGGCCGACGGCGAACTCCCGTACACCGAGGGCGTGTTCATCGGCTACCGCGCCTGGGAGAAGGAGGGCAGGACCCCCTCGTACGCCTTCGGGCACGGCCTCGGCTACACAGACTGGACGTACGAGTCGATCGAGCTCGACGGCGGCGACGGTGGTGCCGGTTCCGGTTCGGGTACGACGGCCACGGTCCGTGTCCGCAACTCCGGTGCGCGTCCCGGGCGCGAGGTCGTCCAGGTCTATCTGGCGCCCGTCGAGGCCGACGCCGAGCGTCCGGCCCGATGGCTCGCCGCCTTCGCGGGCGTTGAGGCGGGCCCCGGCGAGAGCGTCGACGTCGGCCTCGTACTCCCGCGCCGGGCCTTCGAGGTCTGGGACGAGAGCACCGGAGCCTGGGTGTTTGTGAAGGGTTCGTACGAGGTTGCGGCGGGTCGCTCGATCAGTGACCGTCGGGTCTCGGCGACGATTAACGTCTGACGCGGGACGAGTCCACCCAGAGCAGCCCCGGTCCGGAACCTGACATCCGGACCGGGGCTCGTCGGTTCTCGGCCACCTGTGGCAGACTCGCGGGCCGGAACACGCCGGTTCGGGGGAGAACAACGCATGTACCCAGGTCAGCAGCCAGGCCCGTACCCACCACAGGGGCCGTATCAGGGGCAGCAGCCCTACTACCCGCCTCCGCAGCAGGTCCCGTACCCGCCTCAGCAGGGCTACCCGCAGCAGCCGCAGCAGCCCTATCCACCCGCCCCTCCCCAGTACCAGCAGCAGCCCCAGGCCCCCCAACAGCACCTGGGCGAGGGCGAGATGCGGCTGGACCCCGGCCTCACCCCCGACCAGCGGCAGCTGGTGGTGCGCATCCAGCAGCAGGCGAAGACGTACGCGTACGGCTTCGTCCTCGGCATCCCGCTGACCTTCGGCGGCGCCCACTACGGCATCACGCGGACACCGATCGGCTTCGCGGCCACGGCCGTCGGACTGGTCGCCGTGGCCGTCGGCCTCTTCGCCATGACTCGGATGCGGGCCCTCAAGCAGCGGCTGCGCCTGATCACCCCGGACGCCTGGCGCTCCCCGGCCGCGCATCTGCCGGGCGCCCGCAAGGCCGCCACCCTCGCCGCGTACCTCAACGGCGTACTCGTCCTGCTGTCCTTCGCCGCCGCCGGCTATCTGCTCTACAAGGGCGCCGGATGGGGCGCGTACGGCAACTCGTTCGGCTTCGGCGCCCTGGTGCTCGGCGCGTTCATCCCGTTCGGCATGGGCATCGCCGCGGCCACGACGATCCCGCAGCTGCTGCGGGTGATCCCGGCCGGTGCCAAGGTCGGCCGGAGCCTGTACTCGATCATCATGGTGCTGGCCACCACCGTGCTCGTCGAGGGGATCAAGGGCAAGGACCCGCTCCCCGCACTGACCGGCGCCGTGGTGGTCGCGGTCTGCCTCGGCGCGATGACCCTGCTGGGCAGGGCCACCAAGCGGATGCGCGGCGAGAGCGTCTGACGGTCGGTCGCCGGCTACTGGCCGCGGACGCCGAACCCGTACACGGTCCGCGACCGGTACACCTCGCCCGGCCGCAGTTCCGTGCTCGGGAACTGCGGCCGGTTGGGGGAGTCGGGGAAGTGCTGGGTCTCCAGCGCGACGCCGTCGCCGGGGGCGAAGGGGTCGCTCAGGTGCTCCGCGGTGTACAGCTGGAGCCCGGGCTCGGTGGTCGCGACGGTCAGCGTCCGTCCGGAGGACGGGTCGTACAGCTCGGCGACCTCGACGGCGGTCTCTGTCAGCCCCTTGTCGAGCACGAAGTTGTGGTCGTAGCCGGCGCCGACCTTCCGCGCCGCACGGAAGTCGAACCGCGTCCCGTCGACGGCGTCCAGCGCCCCGGTGGGGATCAGATCGGCGTCGACCGGCGTCAATCGTGAGGCGTCCAGCCGGAGTTCGTGGCCGCCCGCGTTGCCCGTACCGGCCAGGTTCCAGTACGTGTGGTTCGTCAGGTTCACCACGGTCGGCGCGTCCGTGACGGCCTCGTACGCGATCCCCAGCGCACCCGCCTCGTCCAGTGTGTACGTCACCGAGACCTCCAGACGGCCCGGGAAGCCCTCCTCGCCGTGCGGGGAGATCCGGGTGAGGCGCAGCCCGTGATCGACCGGCTCCGCGTCCCACACCCGCTTGTCGAAGCCGCGCTCCCCGCCGTGCAGGGAGTTGGGCGGGTTGTTCTGCGCCAGGTGACAGGTGAGGCCGTCGAGGAGGAAGTGGCCGCCGGCGATCCGGTTCGCGTACCGCCCGACCAGCGCCCCGAAGTACGGCCCCGTGTGCGTCAGATAGCCGTCGAGGTCGGAGAACCCCAGCACCACGTCCGCGCGCACCCCGTCCCGGTCCGGGACCTCGACCGACTGGACGATCCCGCCGTACGTCAGGATCCGCACCCGCACCCCGGCGCGCTCCAGCGTCCAGCGGTGGACCGGGGTGCCGTCGGGAAGAGTGCCGAAGAATTCGCTGTGCATGATCGAAAGCCTAGGCCAAGGATCCGAACGACAGGTCCTAGCTCACCGGCTTCGTCGCCGTCACCACCCGATAGGCCATCTCCGCGAGCCGCGCCTGCCCGTCCCTGCTCGGGTGGAACCAGTCCCAGTGGCTCAGCTGGTCCGTGCCGAAGCGGTAGTCGAAGACCGCGCCCCCGTCGAAGCGGCAGTGCTGGTCCTTGGTGCACACCTCCTTCAGGACCTGGTTGTACGCCTCCACCCGGTCCTGCACCGTCGTGCGCCGCCGCATCGCCGCCGTGGTCAGGGAGTCCGCGTCGCTCAGCATCGAGGGGCAGATGCCCAGCTTCCAGATCTGCTTGCCCAGCGGGTTGCTCCGCCCCTCGGACCACAACCGCTTCAGATCCGGCACGCTCGACACGTACACCTGGGTCTTGGGCAGCGCATTGCGCAGCGTGTCCATGGCGTCCTCGAACTCGGCGCGGAACTCGGCGACGGGGGTCATCGCCGACACCGACGAGCGGCAGGCGTCGTTCGCGCCCGCCATCACGGTCACCAGCTCCGGCTTGTTCGTGACGGCCTGTGTCATCTGGTCGGGGAGATCCGCCATCCGGGCGCCGGTCACCGCGTAGTTCCAGCTGCGTTCGGCCGCCCCGGCCTGCCCGAGCAGACGTACGGCGAGGCTCTTGACCTTCGTGTCGCTGCCCGTCGCCCAGGACACCTCCGGGCAGTCGGACAGCACGGTGCACGCGTCGAAGCCGCGGGTGATGGAGTCCCCGACGGCGGCCATCGACTTCGGGCTGCGGTCCCAGGCGGGGGTCGGCTTCGGGAACGCCTTGGCCGTCGTGCCCCCGGGCGCCGGGGAGTTGTCACCGACGGCGTCGCAGCCGGCGACGGCGACACCCAGGAGAGCCGCCGACGCGATGGCGAGGACGGCCCGAGCACGGTGACTCCTGTGACGCATCCCCTGGTCCCCTCGTTCGTCAAGCACGATTGCTCAGCACCATTGCTCAGCACCATTGCTCAGCACCCGTGCGACACGGTTGGCCGACACCCCGCAGTACACGACCCGTCGCACCGCGTCCCCTTGGGTGAAACCTCAATGTTTCTGGGCGCTGGGACCGACGGTACGTCACACTCCTTGCGCCGCCGCACGGTAGCCTCGCCACGTGGCCGCCCTGCCACTGCCGTTCCGCTAAGTTACAAGATGTCTCGCTCTGTCCGGAGGCCCCAGTGACGACACGTGGAGTTCTCTACGTGCACTCCGCGCCCCGCGCGCTGTGCCCGCACGTCGAGTGGGCGGTCGCGGGCGTGCTCGGTACCCGCGTCAACCTCGACTGGATCCGGCAGCCCGCCTCGCCGGGCACCTGGAGATCCGAGTTCTCCTGGAAGGGCGAGGTGGGCACCGCCTCCAAGCTGGCCTCCGCGCTGCGCGGCTGGCAGATGCTGCGCTTCGAGGTCACCGCCGAACCCTGCCCCACGGCCGAGGGCGAGCGCTACAGCTGCACCCCCGAACTGGGCATCTTCCACGCCGTCACCGGAATCCACGGCGACATCCTGATCCCCGAGGACCGCCTGCGCGCCGCCCTCCTGCGCTCCCAGCGGGGCGAGAGCGACCTGGAGTCCGACCTCGCCAAACTCCTGGGCAAGCCCTGGGACGACGAGCTGGAACCCTTCCGCTACGCAGGCGAGGGTGCCCCGGTCCGCTGGCTCCACCAGGTGGTGTAAGCAGGCGCCCACGGGAGCGCCCCTTCAGGGGCGCGGGGCTGTGACATATGCGGCTCCGCCGCGTGGGCGCGACCAGCCCCCACCGCCCCGCACCCGACGAACAACAGATGTGGCCCCGGACTCCAGAAGGAGCCCGGGGCCACACCCCGTTCAGTACAACTACGGCCGAATTCAGACCGTACGGAACGCCAGCACCACGTTGTGCCCACCGAACCCGAACGAGTCGTTCAGGGCCGCGATACGGCCCTCGACAGGCAGCTTGCGAGCCTCCCCGCGCACGATGTCGGCGTTCGCCTCGGCCTCGGGGTCGAGGTTCTCCACGTTGATGGTCGGCGGAGCGATCCGGTTGTACAGCGCCAGCACCGACGCCACCGACTCCACACCCCCCGCGCCACCGAGGAGATGACCGGTCATCGACTTGGTCGCGGAGACCGCCATGTGGTCGGCCTCGTCACCGAAGACCTTGCGCAGCGCCTTCAGTTCCGCGACGTCACCGGCGGGCGTCGAGGTCGCGTGCGCGTTCACGTGCACGATCTCGGCCGGGTCCAGGTCGGTGTTGTCGAGCAGGTTCTGCAGGGCGCGGGAGATGCCGCGCCCCTCCGGCTCCGGCTGCACGATGTCGTGGCCGTCGGCGGAGATGCCCTGGCCGACCGCCTCCGCGTACACCCGGGCGCCGCGCGCCGCGGCGTGCTCGGCGGACTCCAGGACGAGGACGCCGGCGCCCTCACCGAGGACGAAGCCGTCACGGGCCACGTCGTAGGGGCGCGAGGCGCCCTGCGGGTCGTCGTTGTTCTTGGACATCGCCATCATGTTGCCGAACGCGGCGATGGGCAGCGGGTGGATCGCCGCCTCCGTGCCACCGGCGACGACGACGTCGGCGCGCCCGGTGCGGATCATCTCGATGGCGTAGCCGATGGCCTCGGCGCCCGAGGCGCAGGCCGAGACGGGGGTGTGCACGCCGGCGCGGGCGCCGACGAGCAGGCCCACGTTGGCGGACGGGCCGTTCGGCATGAGCATGGGAACGGTGTGCGGGGAGACGCGGCGAACGCCCTTCTCCTTCAGCACGTCGTACTGGTCGAGCAGCGTCGTCACGCCACCGATGCCGGAGGCGATGACGGTGCCGAGCCGGTCCGGGTCGACGGAGGCGTCGTCGCCGGCCTTGTCGGTGAAACCGGCGTCGGCCCAGGCTTCCTTGGCGGCGATCAGAGCGAACTGCGCCGAGCGGTCGAGGCGGCGGGCCTGCGGGCGGGGGATGACCTCGCCGGGCTCCACGGCGATCTGCGCCGCGATACGGACCGCCTGGTCGGCGGCCCAGTCCTGCTCCAGGGCGCGGACACCGGACTTGCCGGCGACCAGGCCCTCCCAGGTAGAGGCTGCGTCGCCACCCAGCGGTGTGGTTGCGCCGATACCGGTGACGACCACGGTGCGATTGGTCGAGCTCACGGGAATTCTTTCTCCAAATACGAGGATTCAGCGGCGCCACCGCCGGGTGGCGGGGCAACGGACTGATCAGCGGACCGGGCCAGGGCGAACCGGGCCCGATCGCTGGATCAGGCCTGGTGCTTGAGGATGTAGTCGGTCGCGTCGCCGACGGTCTTGAGGTTCTTGACGTCGTCGTCCGGGATCTTGACGTCGAAGCGCTCTTCGGCGGCGACGACGACCTCGACCATGGACAGCGAGTCGACGTCCAGGTCGTCGGTGAAGGACTTGTCCAGCTGGACGTCCTCGGTGGGGATCCCGGCGATCTCGTTCACGATCTCGGCGAGACCTTCGACGATCTCTTCCTGAGTGGCGGCCATGTCAGGCGCTCCTTCGGTGTGTATCCAGAGAGGGTTGGCGGTATTCCGTACGGACCGGATGATCCGGCACGGAGTGCCTAGGGGAGAGTAACGACCGTCGCGGCGTACACGAGACCCGCCCCGAAGCCGATGACGAGCGCGGTGTCGCCGCTCTTCGCCTCGCCGGTCGCCAGAAGCCGCTCCATCGCGAGCGGGATCGAGGCGGCCGAGGTGTTGCCGGTGGTGCGTACGTCACGCGCGACCGTGACGTGCTGCGGCAGTTTCAACGTCTTCACCATCGAGTCGATGATCCGCTCGTTGGCCTGGTGGGGAATGAAGACGTCCAGGTCGTCCGCGGTGATTCCGGCCGCGTCCAGCGCCTGCTGGGCGACCTTCGCCATCTCGAACACGGCCCAGCGGAACACCGCCTGGCCCTCCTGCGTGATCGCAGGGAACTTGATCTCGCCCTTGGAGTCGAGCGGAAGCTCCGACACGTCGCCGATGCGGAAACGGTCCCACGGCACGGTCTGCTTGATCGTGCCGGCCTTGTCGCCCTCGCTGCCCCACACGGTCGGGCCGATGTGCGGCTCCTCGGAGGGGCCCACGACGACCGCGCCCGCGCCGTCACCGAACAGGAAGGCCGTCGCACGGTCCTCCAGGTCGGTCAGGTCGGACAGCCGCTCCACGCCGATGACGAGGACGTACTCCGCGGAACCCTCGACGATCATGCCCTTGGCGAGCGTGAGGCCGTAGCCGAAGCCCGCGCAGCCGGCGGAGATGTCGAAGGCGGCGGCCTTCTGTGTGCCGAGCTTGTCGGCGATCTCCGTCGCGACGGCCGGAGTCTGGCTGAAGTGCGAGACGGTCGAGACGACCACGGCGCCGATCTGGTCGGCGTTGATCCCGGCGTCGGCGATGGCCTTGCCGGACGCCTCGATCGACATCGCGGCGACGGTCTCCTCGTCGGAGGCCCAGTGGCGGGTCTCGATGCCGGAGCGCGAGCGGATCCACTCGTCGGAGGAGTCGATCGTCTCGAGGATCACCTCGTTCGGCACGACCCGGACGGGACGGTAGCCGCCCACACCCAGGATCCGCGCGTACGGGGCGCCCTTGCTGGGCCTGATCTTCGACATGCTCTGTCGGCTCCTTAGGCGGAGGCGTGCTCTGCGATGAGCTCGCGAGCCGCGTCGAGGTCGTCGGGGGTCTTCAGCGCCAGGGTCTTCACACCCGGCAGCGCGCGCTTGGCCAGCCCGGTCAGGGTGCCACCCGGGCAGACCTCGATCAGCGCGGTCGCGCCGAGCTCCTGGAAGGTCTCCATGCACAGGTCCCAGCGGACCGGGTTCGCGACCTGGCCGACCAGTCGCTGCACGACCTCGGTGCCGGTCGTGACGGTCTTGCCGTCCTTGTTCGAGACGTACGCGATCTTCGGGTCCACGGGGCTCAGGGCCTCGGCGGCCCGTGCCAGCGTCTCGACCGCGGGCGCCATGTGGTGCGTGTGGAACGCGCCGGCGACCTTCAGGGCCACCACGCGGCGGACGCCCTCGGGCTTGTCCGCCTCCAGGGCGGCCAGCTGCTCCAGCGTGCCGGCGGCCACGATCTGGCCCCCGCCGTTCACGTTCGCCGGGGTCAGACCGAGCTTCTCCAGGTGCGGGACCGTGGTCTCGGGGTCCCCGCCGAGCAGCGCCGACATTCCGGTCTCGGTGATCGCGGCTGCCTCGGCCATCGCCAGGCCCCGGGTGCGCACGAGCTTCAGCGCGGCCGTGGCGTCGAGCACGCCCGCGAACGCGGCGGCGGTGATCTCACCGACGCTGTGACCGGCGACGGCACCGGGGCCGAGCTCGGCGACGTCACCGAGCGCGGCGGCGGAGAGGAGACCGGCGGCGACCAGGAGCGGCTGCGCGACAGCCGTGTTCCGGATCTCGTCCGCGTCTGCCTGCGTGCCGTAGCGGGCAAGGTCGAGCCCGATGGCGTCCGACCACGCGGCGAGGCGGTCGGCGGCACCGGGGAGATCGAGCCAAGGGGTCAGGAAGCCAGGCGTCTGAGCGCCCTGGCCGGGAGCGACGAGTACGAGCACTCTCACACTCTCTCTTGTGGACGGCCACGGCCGCCCGTGGGGACAGGGACGAAGAACACGAAGGGGAATTGTAGAGCCCCGACAAAAGCCTAGGCTTGAGGATCCCCATCGGCCAGACGCCCCAGGATCAGCGCGATCCGCAGTGTGAAGGCGGATCGTACATCCGAAGGCGACCAACCGGTGACGTCAGTCACACGTCGGAGCCGGTAGCGCACGGTGTTGGGGTGAACGAAGAGCATCCGGGCCGCGCCTTCGAGACTGCTCGCCTGTTCCAGATAGACACTGAGCGTTTCCAGCAGCGCGGAGCCGGCCTCCTCGAGCGGTCTGTAGATCTCCTCCACCAGTTGCTCGCGGGCCGAGGGGTCCGAGGCGATCGCGCGCTCCGGCAGCAGATCGTCCGCCAGAACCGGGCGCGGGGCGTCCTGCCAGGCGAAACACGCTTTCAGCCCGGCGGCGGCGGCCTGCGCGGAGCGGGTCGCGGCGAGCAGATCGGGCACGATCGGCCCCGCGACGACGGGCCCGGCGGCATACGGCCCGATCAACGACTTCGCGACCCCGAGCGGATTGTCGTTGCCCCCCGCGATGACCACGAGCCGGTCCCCGAGCACACCGGTGAGCACCTGGAGCTTGGCGTGGCGGGCCGCCCGCCGGATCGCCTCGACCGTCAGCTCGCTGTCACCGTCGGGCGCCGTACCCAGCACCACGCAGACATGTTCGGGCGAGTTCCACCCGAGGGCGGCGGCCCGGCTGACGGCACCCTCGTCGGCCTCGCCGGAGAGCACGGCGTTCACGACGAGCGATTCGAGGCGGGCGTCCCAGGCGCCCCGCGCCTCGGCGGCCTGCGCGTACACCTGGGCGGTGGCGAAGGCGATCTCCCGGGCGTACACGAGCAGGGCCTCGCGCAGTACGGACTCGTCCCCCGGGGCGGCGACCTCGTCGATCGCGCTCTCCATGACCTCGATGGTCGTCCGCACCATCTCCACGGTCTGCCGCAGGGTGATCGCCCTGGTCAGCTCGCGTGGCGCGGTCCCGAACACATCGGTGGAGATGGCCTGCGGGGCGTTCGGGTGCCGGAACCACTCGGTGAAGGCCGCGATACCGGCCTGAGCGACGAGCCCGATCCAGGAACGGTTCTCCGGTGGCATGGCCCGGTACCACGGCAGCGTCTCGTCCATCCGCGCGATGGCCTGAGCGGCGAGACTGCCGGAGGACTTCTCCAGCCGCTTCAGGGTCGCGGAGTGCGCGTGGATGTCGTGCGCTGGGCGCTCGGTGTTGCTGGATTCGGGTTCGGGCACGGGACAAGACTGCCTTATCAGGACGGAGGCGTGCGGCGGCGGGTCGCAAGTAGGCGGGGGGAGGGCCTGGGGCGGGGCTACGGTGTCCGTTGTGACGGACGTACGGCGACGACGGCGGAACGAGCGGATCTGATGGACGTACGGCGCGCCGACGAGCGCTACCACGGAGGTGACCCGGACGCCGGGATCACCTCCTTCCACGCCTTCTCCTTCGGACCGCACTACGACCCCGACAACCTCCGCTTCGGTGCGGTGATCGCCTGCAACGAGGAGTCGCTCGCGCCCGGCGCCGGCTTCGACGAACATCCGCACAGCCACACCGAGATCGTGACGTGGGTGGTGGAGGGGGAGCTGACCCATCGCGACTCGGCGGGCCACGAGTCGGTGGTCCGCCCCGGAGACGTCCAGCGGCTCAGCTCCGCGGGCGGCGTCCGGCACGTGGAACGCAACGACGGCTCGGTCCCCCTCGTCTTCGTCCAGATGTGGCTGGCCCCGTTGTCACCCGGCGGCGAACCGTCCTACGAAGTCGTCCACGGCATCGCGGACTCCACGCCGTACGCCGTCCCCGAAGCCGGGGCGATGTTTCATGTGCGGAGGCTGGCGGCGGGGGAACGGACGGCGGTGCCGGATGCCGGGTTCGTGTACGTCCATGTCGTCCGGGGTGAAGTGCTCCTGGACGGCGAGGAACTGGGCCCCGGCGACGCGGCCCGCATCACCGACGCCAAGGACCTGGAAGCGGTGGCGGGCGCCCCGGCGGAACTGTTGCTGTGGGAGATGACCCCCACGATCTGACCCCCGGGCAGTTCTTCGGCCGCGGGCGGGTGGGGGCTGGTCGCCCAGTTCCCCGCGGCCCTGAAGGGGCGCTGCGCGCATCTTTCGGCCCGTCCGGCGTTCGAGGACGAGGGAGACGGTGGGGTCAGGCTCGTAGGGCTGTCAGTACGGTGTCCGTGAACGGGGTCCACGCTTCCGTCGCCCAGGCGCCGAACGCGCGGTCCGTGAGGGCGACGCACGCCGCGCCCGCCACCGGGTCGATCCACAGGAACGTACCGGACTGCCCGAAGTGACCGAAGGTCCGGGGCGAGGAGGAAACCCCCGTCCAGTGGGGGGACTTGGAGTCGCGGATCTCGAAGCCGAGCCCCCAGTCGTTGGGGTTCTGGTGGCCGTACCCGGGCAGCACCCCCTTCGTACCGGGGTACTGGACGGTCATCGCCTCCACGACCGTACGCGGGTCCAGCAGCCGCGGCACCTGCACCTCGGCCACGAAGCGCACCAGGTCCGCCACCGTCGACACCCCGTCCTTCGCGGGCGAGCCGTCCAGCGACGTCCTCGTCATCCCCAGCGGCTCCAGCACCGCCTGCCGCAGATACTCCCCGAAGGGGATGTCGGTCGCCTTGGCGACATGGTCCCCGAGCACCTCGAACCCGGCGTTGGAGTACAACCGCCGCTCCCCGGGCGCGGCCGTCACCCGGTGCTCGTCGAACGCGAGCCCGGAGGTGTGGGCGAGCAGGTGACGGACCGTCGATCCGGGCGGCCCCGCCGGCTCGTCGAGCTCGATCGCCCCCTCCTCGTACGCGACGAGCGCGGCGTACGCGGCCAGCGGCTTGGTGACCGAGGCGAGGGCGAAACGGTGATCGACAAGGCCGTGCGACCCGAGCACCGCCCCGTCCGCGCGGACGACGGCCACGGCCGCCGTGGGAACGGGCCAGTTCTCGATCGACGCCAGGCTGCTCTGCAAAGACATGCCTAAGAGCCTAAGCGGCTCACAGCTGCAGACGCATCGACGGGTCGGACTTGCGGACGAATCCGAGCGAGGCGTACAGCGGCTCGGCCACGGCGGACGCGTTGAGGTCGACCTGGGGGACGTCCCGTTCGCGGAACCAGTCGAGGAGCGTTTCCATGCACGCCCGCGCGTACCCCCGCCGCCGCGCGGCGGGATCCGTCGCGACGCTGAAGACGTGCCCGACCGCGCCGTGCGGATTGCCCGCGCGCCCGATCCGGTACTCGATCGTCCCGGCGACGAGCGCCGCGAGAGCGCCGGGACGATCGGGGTGGTCGACGACGAAGGCCGCGAAGTCCCCGTCGGGGTCGGCGAGCCTGCCGCGTATGGTCGGGAGGGACTGGGCGTGCCACTCGGTGGACGAGGGGCCCGCGGAGGCGAAGACCGAGTCGATCATCACCTGGCGCAGGCGCAGTACTTCCTCGGCGTCCTCGGGCACGGCACGGCGTACGAGACTCATGATCCGCACGGTAGTCAGGGTGCCCCGCGCACGTCTCCGTATTTTCGGCGGGCGTCCGTCGGACGTCGCCGGACGGGTTCTCACCCGAATCCGCTTGCTTCGAGTGCACTCGAAGGTTTTAGCGTGGAGGTCATGACGGTGATGGAGACCACGGCCGAGGCCGCCGAGACCGGCACCAGTACGCGTACCGGGGACTGCGCCGCCCCGCCCCACCGGCACCGGCGCCCGGACGGTCAGGACAACTACACGATCAGCGAGGTCGTCGCCTTCACCGGCCTCACCGCGCACACCCTGCGCTGGTACGAGCGGATCGGGCTGATGCCACACATCGACCGCTCGCACACCGGCCAGCGCCGCTACAGCAACCGCGACCTGGACTGGCTCGACCTGGTCGGCAAGCTCCGGCTGACCGGTATGCCGGTCGCCGACATGGTTCGGTACGCGGAGCTGGTGCGCGAGGGGGACGACACCTACATCGCGCGCTTCGAGCTCCTGGAGGCGACCCGCCGCGACGTCAAGGCGCGGATCGCCGAGCTCCAGGACACCCTGGCGGTCCTCGACCACAAGATCAGTTTCTACGCGGACGCCGGGCGTGCCCTGGCGTCGGAGAGGTCCCGATGACGGACAGCAGGATCGCGAACGTGGAACTGGGCACCGGCGGCCCCGAGGTCGGCGTGCAGGGCCTCGGCTGCATGGGCATGAGCTTCGCGTACGGGCCCACGGACGCCGACGAGGCCCGGGCCACCCTGGAACGGGCGCTGGAACTCGGCGTCACGCTCTTCGACACGGCCGACGTGTACGGCCTGGGGGAGAACGAGAAGTTCATCTCGCCCTTCGTCAAGGCGCACCGCGACGAAGTCGTCCTCGCCACGAAGTTCGGCATCTTCCGTGATCCCGCTGAGCCGACGAAGCGGGTCATCCGCAACGACACGCCGTACATCCGCCGGGCCGTCGAGGGGAGCCTGCGGCGGCTGGACGTCGAGGTGATCGACCTCTACTACATGCACCGCCGTGACGTGAACATCCCCATCGAGGAGACCGTCGCCGCGATGGCCGAGCTGGTGCGCGAGGGCAAGGTCAGCACCTCGGGCTGAGCGAGGTCACCGGCGGGGAGCTGCGCGCGGCGCACGCCGTGCACCCGATCGCGGCCGTGCAGTCGGAGTGGTCGCTGTTCAGCAGGGACATCGAGGCGGGCGTGGTGCCCGCGGTCCGTGAGCTGGGCGTCGCTCTGGTGCCGTACTCGCCGCTCGGGCGCGGTTTCCTCACCGGTTCGTTCGTCGACGCCGACCAGGATCTGACCTCGGACGACTTCCGCCGTACGATGCCGCGCTTCACCGGCGACAACGCGGCCGCCAACGCCGCGCTGCTGGAGCCGGTGCGTGCGGTCGCCGAGGCGCACGGGGCGTCGCCGGGGCAGATCGCGCTGGCCTGGGTGCAGCAGCAGGCTTCGTCGCTCGGGTTGCCGGTGGTGCCGATCCCGGGCACGCGCAGGCGCAGCCGGGTCGAGGAGAACACCGCGGCCACGCGGATCGTCCTGACGGAGGACGAGTTGGCGGTGCTGGAGCCGATCGCCTCGAAGGTGGCAGGGGAGCGGTACGCGGACATGTCGTTCTCGTCGGCGGGGCGGGAGTAGAGCCGCGCCCCGCAGCCGGCATCAGAGCTCGGCCAGCAGTTCCGCCTTCTTCGTCGTGAACTCCTCGTCCGTGACCAGGCCCGCCTGGTGGAGTTCGCCGAGGTGACGGATGCGGTCGGCGATGTCGGCCGGGTCGCGGCGGGGGGCCGTGGCCGCGGTCACCGGGGCGGGACCCGAGGCCCGTACGGCCGCGAGGACCGACGCGGCGAACGGGAGGGACTCGTGGACGGGGCCGTAACCGAGGCCGAAGACGACCGCCGCCGGGTCCTGGTCCGCCTGGGCGGGCTGTGCGGTGGCGGGCTCGCGCCGCAGTAGCCGCAGATGGCCCTCGAAGACCTCGGGGGAGCGCCATTCGACCCCGCTGAGGCCGGTGACCGGGAAGCTCTGGTCGCCGGCCTTCCACTTGGCGGAGGACGCGCCCGTCCAGAACCAGCGGAAGGACACCGCCTTGCCGTCGAAGGAGGCCTTCCCGTCGTAGGCCTTGAAGTTCAGCGGCGCCCCGGGCGGCGCGACGAGGTAGCGCTCGGGCGGTTCGGCGTCCTCGGTGAGCGTGGCGCGCAGTTCGTCCGCGTAGTACTCGGCGAGGGTCTCCCGATCGGCCGGCAGCACCAGCCGATAGGGGTCGCCCCCTTCCTTCAGCTGTCCCGCGGCCGCCTCCATCAGCGGATCGGCGCCCGCTCGCGGCACGGCGTGCAGGACGACCGTTCCGCGCTTGCCCGGCGTCAGTGTGACCCCCGCTATCGCCTCCAGGGGGATACGCCTTTCGCCGAGCGCCTGGAACAGCTTCGGCGAACGGATCCCCCGTTCGAAGCGGATGAGCACGGAGTCGGACTCGAACTCCCAGGCGGCATGAAATCCGGCCAGTACGTCACCCATGCGGGCCATCGTAAGCGGCTCGCACGTCTGCGTCGCCTCCCCGGGCGGACCGCAGTTCCTCGTCCTCTACGCGCGTCCCGCCGCCGGGGCGTCGGACAAACCCTCTCGGCACGCGTCATCCTCGTGTGCGCACTGCACCGCCTGGTACGCGCCAATGCCGATCTCGGCGAAGTTGCGCAGGCTCTCGGTGCCCGGCTCGAAATAGCCTCCGTGGCCGTTCGCGCCCCGCGCGGACAGCACCCGGGCCCCGAACGCCTTCGACACCGGGTCGGCGCCGTGTCCGAGCCCGCCGAATTCGAGGTAGGGCACGTCCTGGATCCAGTCGCCGGGGTCCCGCATCGCCCAGACCCGGGCGGTGGTGTGCAGCGAGGACGCCTTCTGGGCCCGCATGCCGGGGCTGCCGGCGACCGCTATGTCGGAGACCCGGGAGGGCATGGTGCGGGCGGCGAGGCCGCACAGCACCGAGCCGTAGCTGTGGCAGTAGAGCGCGACGGGTGCACGGCCGGGCAGGGCGCGCAGCAGCGCGTTCAGCCGGATCGCGCCCTCCTCGGCGCGGCTGCCGGTGGCGGCGTCCATGCCGAGTCCGCTGGGCGTGGTGTAGTCGGCCCAGGCGATCACGGCCGTGCGGGCCAGGGGGGCGGCGGCGTGCTCGGCCCCGTACAGGGCCTGCGCCATGCCGACCGGCGCCGAGTACTTCTTGTTGGTGCGCTGGAACGTGAGCAGATCGGTGTCGACGCCCGGCACCACGATGGAGATCCGCTCGGCCCGGTCGAGGTTTCCGAAGACCTCGGCGACCCGGCCCGAACCCATGGGGTCGAAGGCGAGGAAATCGCGCCCCTTCTGCAGCATCGCCTCGTAGCGGTGCATGCGGCGCCCGGCCTGCTGCTGTCCCAGGGACGAGAGCCGGTTGTCGTGCATGCGCTTCTTCTCGACCTTGCGCTGCTGGCCGATGGCGACGCGGTTGGCCTCGTAGCGCAGAGGCACGGGCGCGCCGTTCATGTTGCCGACCGCGAGCGGATAGCGGTGGGCGAGACCGGTGCGCTCGCGGGCGTCGAGGGACGCGAAGAAGCGGGCGAGGCGGCTCGGCGTGGAGTCCGGGTCAGGCAGTCGCTGTCCGGCGACGCTGCCGTGCTCCCACGCGGAGCGGGACGCCTGAAGAGGGGTTGCCCCTCGATGGCCCTGGAGTGCGGTCCAGCCACTTGTGGCCAGCATCACGAACACCACGGCCAGCGCGAGCAGTGCGCGCCAGACGTTCAGTTGGGGGGATGTGTCGAAGGAAGTCACTGAGAGGACACCCTAGGAGAAGGTTGGCGCCTCCCGTTAAACGAGTGACTGGTATCACGTTTCTCGCAGGGTAATTGGGGCAAACCGGGTTCAGTTTCAGATAAATAGTGACGCTGTGTGCCCGGAGTTGATCGTTCCGTGCGGCGTTCCGTGCGTCATTCCGCACGTCACTCCGCACGTCACTCAGCACGTCATTCCAACGTCACTGCATGCGTCACTCCGTGCGCCACTTCTCCGCCAACGCGGGCCCCACCTGGTCGAGGTAAGCGGTGGTCAACTCGCGGATCGCCGGGATGCTGTGATCGGTTCCCTCGCTCCACAGGCGGCCCGTGATGCGCATCACTCCGCCGAACACGGCCACCGCGACGCGCGGTCTCGGGTCCGCGTCCACGTCGAGTCCCTCGCGCTCGGCGATGACCCGCGCGATCTCCTCCTCCAGTTCCGCGGAGCGGCGCAGATAGGCGGCGAGGAGGGCGGGTGTCGACTCGATCAACTGGTAGGCGCGCATGTGCAGTTCGAGCGGCACGACGGACTCGATCGACTCGCCGATGGTGTCCCAGCCCTCCAGGACGGCGCGGCGCAGCGCCTCCAACGGGGCTTCCTGGGGCGGGCGTTCGCGCACGGCGGCGAGGAAGCGCGCCTCCGCGACCCCCTGGGTGAACAGGGCGACCTCCTCCTTGCCCGCGAAGTAGCGGAAGAAGGTGCGCTGCGAGACGTCGACGGCCTCCGCGATCTCGTCGACGGTCGTCCGCTCGTAACCCTGGGTGGTGAACAGTTCGAGGGCGGCCCGCAGCAGTGCCTCCCGGGTGCGCTGCTTCTTGCGCTCGCGCAGGCCTGCCCGGGGCGACGTCTCGTCGGCAGTCGTCTCCATGAGGTCCTCTTCTGTTCTTTCAGCCCAGCTCAGCGTACTGGTGGGTGACGTGACAGTTACCGACTTGTGAATTGGTTTGTCAACTGTCAGTGGCTGTCACTAGCCTCGAAGGTATGACTAGTCAGACCACCATCGACACGACGGGTTCGGGGGACAAGGCTCCGGTCACTCCGTCGGACAAGGCGCCGTCCGACGGGCTGCGCGGCCATCCGTGGTTCACCCTGTTCACCGTTGCCGTCGGCGTCATGATGGTCGCCCTGGACGGCACCATCGTGGCCATCGCCAACCCGGCCATCCAGAAGGACCTGGACGCGAGCTTCGCCGACGTCCAGTGGATCACCAACGGCTACTTCCTCGCGCTCGCGGTCACCCTGATCACCGCGGGCAAGCTCGGTGACCGCTTCGGGCACCGTCAGACCTTCCTCATAGGCGTGGTCGGTTTCGCCGCGGCCTCCGGCGCGATCGGCTTCTCCAGCAGCATCGCCCTGGTCGTCACCTTCCGCGTCTTCCAGGGTCTGTTCGGCGCGCTGCTGATGCCGGCCGCGCTCGGCCTGCTGAGGGCCACCTTCCCGGCCGAGAAGCTGAACATGGCGATCGGCATCTGGGGCATGGTCATCGGCGCCTCCACCGCGGGCGGCCCGATCCTCGGCGGCCTGCTGGTCCAGCACGTCAGCTGGCAGTCGGTGTTCTTCATCAACGTGCCGGTGGGCGTCATCGCGCTGGTCCTCGGCCTGATGATCCTCCTCGACCACCGCGCCGAGAACGCCCCCCGCTCCTTCGACGTCCTGGGCATCGCGCTGCTCTCCGGCGCCATGTTCTGCCTGGTCTGGGCGCTCATCAAGGCCCCGACCTGGGGCTGGGGCTCCGGCCTGACCTGGACGTTCCTGGGCGCCTCGGTGCTCGGCTTCGTGCTCTTCGCCCTGTGGGAGAAGCGGGTCGAGGAGCCGCTGATCCCGCTGGGGCTGTTCCGCTCCGTACCGCTGTCGGCCGGTGTGGTCCTCATGGTGCTGATGGCCATCGCCTTCCTGGGCGGCCTTTTCTTTGTCACGTTCTACTTGCAGAACGTGCACGGCATGAGCCCGGTCGACGCAGGTCTGCACCTCCTCCCGCTCACCGGAATGATGATCGTGGGCTCGCCGCTGGCCGGCGCCCTGATCACCAAGACGGGGCCGCGCATCCCGCTGGCGGGCGGCATGGCCCTCACCGCGATCTCCATGTACGGCATGTCCACGCTGGACACGGGCACCAGCGGTGCCGTGATGTCGCTCTGGTTCGCCGGTCTCGGTCTCGGCCTCGCGCCGGTCATGGTCGGCGCCACCGAGGTCATCGTGGGCAACGCGCCGATGGAGCTCTCCGGCGTGGCCGGCGGTCTCCAGCAGGCCGCGATGCAGATCGGCGGCAGCCTCGGTACGGCCGTGCTGGGCGCCGTGATGGCCTCCAAGGTCGACGGCGACCTCGCGGGCAACTGGGCCGACGCCAAGCTGCCGCCGCTCACTCCGGCCCAGCTCGACCAGGCCTCCGAAGCCGTCCAGGTCGGCGCCGCGCCGGTTGCCCCGGGCACCCCGGCCGCACTCGCCGAGAAGATCACGACCGTCGCCCACGACACGTTCATCTCCGGCATGAGCCTGGCCTGCCTGGTCGCCGCCGGGGTCGCCGTCGTGGCGGTCTTCGTCGCGCTCCTCACCAAGCGGGGCGAGAACGCCGAGGCGGCGGGGGCGGGCGCCGGCCATATCTGAGTCTGCGCGTCCGACCAGCCCTTTTTTGTACAGGTTTCACCTATCCGGGTGACACCGCTGAAGATCCCTCCCATCGGCAGCCGTCGCAGGTCACAGTGGGTCAAGTCCTCCGCACGACATGGGAGGACCACCGGAGCTGCGGCGCGCTGCCGGAGGGGGGCGGCGCGCCCGCGGTCCGGAGAGGGCGGGTGGGGCGCCCGGCCAGGGCGCCCCTTCAGGGGCGCGGGGAACTGCGCGCCCAGCCGCACCGGACCCGCACCGGACAACGAACCCTCGGCGCGCTAGCGCGAATGCTCTTCCGCACCCCCCGGCACCGGGTGCCGAACCCCACCAGCCAGCGCGGCCACCTCCGCACGGAGCGCCCGCACTTCCTCCGTGAGCGACTCGATCGCCGCCGTCTGCCGCCGCTCCTCCACGTCGTCCTTCTCGAACCGCGAGATGAACCACGCGGCGATGTTCGCGGTCACGACACCGAGCAGCGCGATCCCGGAGAGCATCAGCCCGACCGCGATCATCCGCCCGAGGCCGGTGGTCGGCGCGTGATCCCCGTACCCCACCGTCGTCATCGTGGTGAACGACCACCACACGGCGTCACCCAGCGTCTTGATGTTCCCGTTCGGCGACTCCCGCTCCACCGACAGCACCGCGAGCGAGCCGAACATCAGCAGCCCGACGACCGCGCCCCCGACGTAGGTCGTCAGCCGGATCTGCTGATCCATCCGAGCCCGCCGCCCGACGAGCGTGAGCGTCGCGACGAGCCGCAGCAGCCGCAGCGGCTGGAGGATCGGCAGGATCACCGCGCACAGGTCCATCCAGTGCGTACGGACGAAGTCCTTGCGGTCCCGGACGAGTATGAGGCGCACGAGATAGTCGGCGGCGAACGCGCCCCACACCGTCCACTCCACGGCCGTGCACGCGCCCGTCAGGCCACGGCTCGCGTCGCTGTCCACGATCGGCACGGCATAGGCGACGGCGAAGGCCACCGCGAGTCCCAGCAGGGGCCGCTGCGTGCGCTGCTCCCAACGGACCTGCACCGATTGCTCGTTCATGTCCGCATCGTAGGTGCACACAGCACACGTAAGGGGCGCGGAAAACTGGGCGTCCCAGCTCCCCGCGCCCCTAGGACCTGTCCGGCTGCTCATGCCGCAGACGCGGGGCTTGGCACGCGCATCTGCGGCGATGAGGCACCGCCCGTTTCCTGCAACCTGATCCGCCGGACAGGCCCCAGGGCCCACCGGCGCTCGCGCGCAGCGCCTACGCGTCGCCGCCCGCGGCTCCCGGGTCGGCCGACGCCACGTCGAGCAGCTGATAGCGGTCGATCGCCTGCTTCAGCACCGACCGGTCGACCTTGCCCTCACGGGCCAGCTCGGTCAGCACCGCGACCACGATCGACTGCGCGTCGATGTGGAAGAAGCGCCGGGCCGCGCCGCGCGTGTCCGCGAAGCCGAAGCCGTCCGCGCCGAGCGACTGGTACGTGCCCGGCACCCATCGCGAGATCTGGTCCGGAACCGATCGCATCCAGTCGGAGACGGCCACGAACGGACCCTCGGCGCCGCTCAGCTTCTGCGTCACATAGGGGACGCGCTGCTCCTCCTCGGGGTGCAGCAGATTGTGCCGCTCCACGTCGACGGCCTCGCGCCGCAGCTCGTTCCAGGAGGTCGCCGACCAGACGTCGGCGCGTACGTTCCACTCCTCGGCGAGGATCCGCTGCGCCTCGACCGCCCACGGCACGGCGACACCGGACGCCAGGATCTGCGCCGGGACGGAACCCGAAGTCCCTTCCGCGTAGCGGTGGATGCCCTTGAGGATGCCGTCGACGTCGACGTCCGCGGGCTCGGCCGGGTGCTGGATCGGCTCGTTGTAGACGGTGAGGTAGTAGAAGACGTCCTCGCCGTGCGGGTGTTCGTCGGACGAGCCGTACATCCGGCGTAGACCGTCCTTGACGATGTGCGCGATCTCGAACCCGAACGCCGGGTCGTACGCGACACAGCCCGGGTTGGTCGAGGCGAGCAGCTGCGAGTGGCCGTCCGCGTGCTGAAGGCCCTCACCGGTCAGAGTCGTACGGCCGGCGGTCGCGCCCAGGACGAAACCGCGCGCCAACTGGTCGGCCATCTGCCAGAACTGGTCACCGGTGCGCTGGAAACCGAACATCGAGTAGAAGACGTAGACCGGGATCAGCGGCTCGCCGTGCGTGGCGTACGCCGAACCCGCGGCGATCAGCGAGGCCGTGCAGCCCGCCTCGGAGATGCCGTCGTGCAGCATCTGACCGGTCGGCGACTCCTTGTAGGCCAGGAGCAGATCGCGGTCCACGGACTCGTACTGCTGGCCGAGCGGGTTGTAGATCTTCGCGCTCGGGAAGAACGAGTCCATGCCGAACGTGCGGTACTCGTCGGGCGCGATCAGCACGAACCGCTTGCCGATCTCCTTGTCCCGCATGAGGTCCTTCAGCAGTCGCACGAACGCCATGGTCGTGGCGATCGACTGCTGACCGGAGCCCTTCTTCACACTCGCGTACGCCTTGTCGTCCGGCAGGGCCAGCGGCTGCGACCGTACGACGCGCGTGGGGACGTATCCGCCGAGCCCCTTGCGGCGGTCGTGCATGTACTGGATCTCTTCCGAGTTGCGGCCCGGGTGGTAGTACGGCGGCGCGCCGGACTCCAGCTCCTTGTCGGAGATCGGCAGGTGCAGACGGTCCCGGAAGCCCTTGAGGTCGGCGACCGTCAGCTTCTTCATCTGGTGCGTGGCGTTGCGGCCCTCGAAGTTCGGGCCGAGCGTCCAGCCCTTGACCGTCTGCGCCAGGATCACCGTCGGCTGGCCCTTGTGCGCCTTGGCCGCCGAGAACGCCGCGAAGATCTTCTTGTGGTCGTGACCGCCGCGCCCCAGGTGCAGGATCTGGTCGTCGGTCATGTTCTCGACCATCGCCCGCAGCCGGTGGTCGTCACCGAAGAAGTGCCGGCGGATGTAGTCGCCCGTCTCGGTGGCGTACGTCTGGAACTGGCCGTCCGGGGTGGTGTTCAGCTTGTTGACCAGCACGCCGTCGCGGTCTTGCGCGAGCAGCGGGTCCCAGGTGCGGTCCCAGACCAGCTTGATGACGTTCCAGCCGGCGCCCCGGAACTGGGACTCCAGCTCCTGGATGATCTTTCCGTTGCCGCGTACCGGGCCGTCGAGGCGCTGGAGGTTGCAGTTGACGACGAAGGTCAGGTTGTCCAGGCCCTCTCGAGCGGCGATGGACAGCTGTCCGAGCGATTCCGGCTCGTCCATCTCGCCGTCCCCGAGGAACGCCCAGACGTGTGACTTGGAGGTGTCCGCGATGCCGCGCGCCTCCATGTAGCGGTTCATCCGCGCCTGGAAGATCGCGCCGAGCGGACCGAGGCCCATGGAGACGGTCGGGAACTCCCAGAAGCCCGGCATCAGGCGCGGGTGCGGGTACGAGGACAGACCGTACGGAGCCTTCGACTTCTCCTGCCGGAACGCGTCGAGCTGCTGCTCGGAGAGCCGGTCGAGGAGGAACGCGCGGGCGTAGATACCGGGGGAGGCGTGCCCCTGGAAGAAGATCTGGTCGCCGCCGTCGCCCTCGTCCTTGCCGCGGAAGAAGTGGTTGAAGCCGACGTCGTAGAGCGAGGCGGAGGAGGCGAAGGTGGCGATGTGGCCGCCGACGCCGATGCCGGGACGCTGGGCGCGCGAGACCATCACGGCCGCGTTCCAGCGGGTGGCGTTGAGGACCTTGCGCTCGATCTCCTCGTTGCCGGGGAAGAAGGGCTCGTCCTTGGTGGCGATCGTGTTGACGTAGTCCGTGCTGCGCATCTCGGGCACGGCCACGCGCTTCTCGCGGGCCCTTTCGATCAGCCGCAGCATCAGATAGCGGGCGCGCTCACGGCCGCGCTCGTCGACGGCGGCGTCGAGGGAGTCGAGCCACTCCTGGGTCTCTTCGGGGTCGAAGTCCGGGACCTGACTGGGAAGGCCGCCAATGATGATCGGATTGCGATCGGATCCGGAAACCACGCTGTTCCTTCACTGTCAGAGGGGCGTGTGAGGGCTGCCCGAGGGGTTGTCTGGGAGGCTGTCTGGGGCGGTTTTTCGGTCTGTCTGCACCGTTCCCCATCGTGTACCTCGGGAACGGAATCGTCATCTCTACCGAGAGGTAACCAACACATTCCTGCAGTTCGTTGGGACGTGCCCGACCAAAACGCAACGATACGCTCACTCCGTGACGCGTTCCGCAAAGTCGTTCGGGTCTCGTACGCTCCAAGGGTTCCGAAATTCATAAATGGGGCAGAAGGGTGTGGTGTGCGTCACTTATGGCCTTGAATCCACGCCTGGGGTTGCGCCGACACCGCCGGGATCGTCACCGTTTCGGCGGTCTCGACGGCCGGGTACTTGCGCGATCCGCCCCGCCCGTGTGGACTACGGCCAATGCCTCGCGTACGCGCGTGGCTGAGACATCTACCGAAACATGATCAGGAGGCAAGCCGTGAGCGCGACCGCGGACCACGCGGAGGAGCGGACCAACCCGGCCGGCAGGCTGGGGTTCGAGCCCGGACAGGTGGTCCAGGAGATCGGCTTCGACGACGACGTTGACCACGAGCTCCGTGAAGGTATCGAATCGTTGATCGGCCAGGACCTGGTCGACGAGGACTACGACGACGTCGCTGACGTCGTGTTGCTGTGGTTCCGCGACGAGGACGGCGACCTTACGGACGCTCTGGTGGACGCCATCGGTCTCCTTGAGGACGGCGGCATGATCTGGCTGCTGACCCCGAAGACCGGCCGGGACGGCTACGTCGAGCCCAGCGACATCAGTGACGCCGCCCAGACTGCCGGCCTCTCCCAGACGAAGAGCATCTCGGTCGGGAAGGAGTGGTCGGGCACGCGTCTGGCCACGCCCAAGTCGAAGCGCTGAGCTCTCGCTCCGTCTGCCGCACCAAACCACCCAAGAGGCCCCCGTCGGCGTCCCCGCCGCCGGGGGCCTCCCCCATGCCCCGGCCGTCCCACGCGGCCGCCGGGGGCTCCGCGACCAGGCCTGTGGGGCGCGCGAGCACCACCCACGCCGGACCACCGCACCGCCACACCCCACCCGGGCCCGGACCCCGAGGCGGGCCGGCACCCACCCGGATGGCGGCAGCCCCCACGCGACGTTGCACCCCGGGCGCGCCGCGTCGGGATGGGGGGTGGCGCGTGGGGCGCGTGGTCGGGGTGCGGCCGGTGGGGCGGGGGGTGCTGCGTAGGGTGGGGTTCACCCGAACAGGCCCTTGGAAGGGGAGCGTGTGACTATGGCGATCGAGGTCGGCACCGAGGCACCGGAATTCGAGCTCAAGGACAACCACGGCGCCACCGTGAAGCTGTCCGACTTCCGCGGTGAGAAGAACGTGGTGCTGCTCTTCTACCCGTTCGCCTTCACCGGCGTGTGCACCGGCGAGCTGTGTGCCCTGCGCGACGAACTGCCGAAGTTCGTCAACGACGACGTCCAGCTGCTGGCCGTCTCCAACGACTCCATCCACACCCTGCGCGTCTTCGGCGAGCAGGAGGGCCTGGAGTACCCGCTGCTCTCCGATTTCTGGCCGCACGGCAACACTTCGCGCGCGTACGGCGTCTTCGACGAGGACAAGGGTTGTGCCGTGCGCGGCACCTTCATCATCGACAAGGCGGGCGTCGTCCGCTGGACCGTCGTCAACGGTCTGCCGGACGCGCGTGACCTGAACGAGTACGTGAAGGCGCTCGACACTCTGTGAGCCCGACACCCTGTGATTGTTCGGTCGCAGGGCCTGCAGGGTGCGGGAACCCGTCACTAGGATCGACACGTTGATCCGATACCAACGCACGACGGGGCTCCCCGCCCCTGGACACCATTGGGAGGACTCGTGGGAGTCAGCCTCAGCAAGGGCGGCAACGTATCGCTGACCAAGGAGGCCCCGGGACTGACCGCGGTCATCGTCGGTCTGGGATGGGACGCCCGAACCACCACCGGCGTCGACTTCGACCTCGACGCCAGCGCCATCCTCACGAATGCGGACGGCAAGGTGAGCACCGACCAGAACTTCGTGTTCTTCAACAACCTGAAGAGCCCGGACGGTTCGGTCGAGCACACCGGGGACAACATCACCGGTGAGGGCGAGGGCGACGACGAGCAGATCAAGGTCAACCTCGCCGCCGTGCCCGCCGACGTCCAGAAGATCGTGTTCCCGGTCTCCATCTACGACGCCGAGAACCGCCAGCAGTCCTTCGGCCAGGTCCGCAACGCGTTCATCCGCGTGGTGAACCAGGCCGGCGAGGCGGAGATCGCGCGCTACGACCTCTCCGAGGACGCCTCGACGGAGACCGCCATGGTCTTCGGCGAGCTGTACCGCAACGGCCCGGAGTGGAAGTTCCGCGCCATCGGCCAGGGCTACGCCTCGGGTCTGCGCGGTATCGCGCAGGACTTCGGCGTCAACGTCTGACACGACCGTCGGACGGGGACACGTCGGACGCGAACGTTTGATCTGAACGTTTGACGCGACCGTCCGACGTGAACGTCTGAGCCGTACGGCCTTCGGCTCCAGGCCCGGCGCCGCACGCTTCACGTGCGGCGCCGGACCCGCTGGACCACCGCGCGCGGGTCGCGCGGCACAACTAAAAGTTTGACCTCGGGGAGGACCAGCATCATGGGCGTCACGCTCGCCAAGGGAGGCAATGTCTCCCTCTCCAAGGCCGCACCCAACCTCACGCACGTGATGATCGGGCTCGGCTGGGACGCGCGCTCCACCACCGGAGCCGACTTCGACCTCGACGCCAGCGCTCTGCTGTGCAATTCCGGCCGGGTGCTCGGCGACGAGTGGTTCATCTTCTACAACCAGCTCAAGAGCCCGGACGGCTCCGTGGAGCACACCGGTGACAACCTCACGGGTGAGGGCGAGGGCGACGACGAGTCGATCCTGATCGACCTCTCCAAGGTGCCGGCCAACGTCGACAAGATCGTCTTCCCGGTCTCCATCCACGAGGCCGACAACCGCGGTCAGACCTTCGGTCAGGTCAGCAACGCGTTCATCCGCGTGGTCAACCAGGCCGACGGCCAGGAGCTCGCCCGTTACGACCTGTCCGAGGACGCCTCGACGGAAACGGCGATGATCTTCGGCGAGGTCTACCGCTACAACCAGGAGTGGAAGTTCCGAGCGGTCGGACAGGGGTACGCGTCCGGTCTGCGCGGCATCGCGCTCGACTTCGGAGTCAATGTTTCCTAGGGCCCGCCCGAGTCAGCCGAAGGGGCGGCCCTCTAGACTTCGTGGTCAACAGTAGGTAAAGCCGAGTACGGCGCGGGGGAGACCCGTACATACACGATGATTGGGTAGCCAGTGCTTCTGAAAACCTTCGGCTGGTCGTTTGCGGTCACCGCGCTCGGCTTGGTCGCAGCGGTGATCTACGGGGGGTGGACCGCCTTTGGCATCGTGGCGATCCTGGCCATCCTGGAGATCTCGCTGTCCTTCGACAACGCGGTGGTCAATGCCGGGATCCTGAAGAAGATGAATGCCTTCTGGCAGAAGATCTTCCTCACGGTGGGTGTGCTGATCGCCGTCTTCGGCATGCGACTGGTCTTCCCTGTCGTGATCGTGGCGGTCACGGCCAAGAAGGGCCCGATCGAGGCGGTCAACCTCGCGCTGACCGACAAGGACCAGTACCAGCAGCTGGTCACGGACGCCCACCCGGCGATCGCCGCCTTCGGTGGCATGTTCCTTCTGATGATCTTCCTCGACTTCATCTTCGAGGACCGGGACATCCAGTGGCTGCGCTGGATCGAGCGTCCGCTGGCCAAGCTCGGCAAGGTCGACATGCTGTCGGTCTGCATCGCCCTGGTCGTGCTGCTGGTCTCCTCCATGACCTTCGCGGTCCACGCACACCAGCACGGCGGCGCGCACATCGACAAGGCGCAGACGGTGCTGATCGCCGGCATCGCGGGCCTGATCACGTACATGGTCGTCGGCGGGCTCTCCGGCTACTTCGAGGACAAGCTCGAGGAAGACGAGGAGCGGGAGCACGAGGAAGAGGAGGAGGCCGCGCGGACCGGCAAGAAGAAGCCGGCCGTCGTCCTCGCCGGTCAGGCCGCGTTCTTCATGTTCCTCTACCTCGAGGTCCTGGACGCGTCCTTCTCCTTCGACGGTGTCATCGGCGCCTTCGCCATCACCAACGACATCGTGCTGATGGCGCTCGGCCTCGGCATCGGCGCCATGTACGTCCGCTCGCTCACGGTCTACCTGGTCCGCCAGGGCACTCTCGACGACTACGTCTACCTGGAGCACGGCGCGCACTACGCCATCGGCGCCCTCGCCGTGATCCTCCTGGTCACCATCCAGTACCAGATCCACGAGGTCATCACCGGTCTCGTCGGTGTCGTCCTGATCGCCTGGTCCTTCTGGTCCTCGGTGCGCCGCAACAGGGCGCTCGCGGCGGCCGAGGGAAAAGCGACGGCCTCGGACGACAAGACTGAGGTCTCGTCCGGGGTGTGAGTCCGGGAGCGTGATTCCGGGAACGCTCTGAGCGGGGCGGCCGTCGAGGACGAGTCCTCGTGGCCGCCCCGTCGCATATCCAGGCAACGTGGGGGCGGGACAAGGCAATGGGCTTCTGGGACGACCTGTGGCGCGGACGCTCGACGGACTTCGACTCCGGCAGTGCCGCCACCAACTCCATAGAACTGACCAAGCGGAACCACACGGTCTCGCTCACCAAGCAGGGCGCGGCCACCGGCAACCTGCGCATCAACCTGTCCTGGCGCATGCGCACGTCGGACATCGGCGGCGGCCAGCAGCGGGGCAGCCTGCTGCGGCACCCCTTCAAGACCTTCAAGCCGGACGTGGTCCAGGCGCACACCCAGAGCATGGTGAACGTCGACCTCGACCTGGGCGTGATGTACGAGCTCGCGGACGGCACCAAGGGCGTGGTGCAGCCCCTGGGCAACTTCCTCGGCGACATCAACGACCCGCCGTATGTGAAGCTCAGCGGTGACGACCGGTTCGGTTCGGCGTCCGGCGAGACGGCCTACGTCAACCTCGACCATCGCGACGACATCAAGCGGCTCCTGGTCTTCGTGTACATCTACGACCAGACGCCCGCCTTCGACCGTACGCACGCCATCATCACGCTCTACCCGAGCAACGGGCCCCGGATCGAGATCGGCCTCGACGAGCGGCATCCGCAGGCCCGCTCCTGCGCGGTGGTGATGATCGAGAACAACAAGGGCGAGATCACGGTGCGGCGTGAGGTGAAGTTCGTGTACGGGTTCCAGGCGGAGCTGGACCGGTTGTACGGGTGGGGGTTGCAGTGGGGACGGGGGTACAAGTCCAAGGCCGACCGTTGATGGCTCGCCCAGGAGCTCGGATGCGTCCGAGGAGTCGCGGCTGCGGGGCCGCTGCGGCTCGTCGCGCCCACGCGGCGGAGCCGCATGTCGAATGCAGCCCCGCGCCCCTTCGGGGGCGCTTTCCTAGCGTCCGATGAACTGTGGCCCCTGTGGCGGCAGCCTGAAATCCGGGTCGGGGAGGGAGCCGACCGCCTGCGGGAAGCCGTAGGCCGGCTGGACGGCCGGGGCCGTCTGGGGCCCCGGGTAGCCGTAGGCGGGCTGGCTGGTCGGCTGGGGGTAGCCGTACGCGGGCTGGACGGGGGCCGTCTGCGCGGGCCCCGGGTAGCCGTACGCGGGCTGCTGGGGCACCGGGGCGGACTGCTCGGGCGGGAGCGGCACCGAGGTCTCCGGGGAGGCCGCGGGGTCCGCCCAGGCGGTGGCGTCGGGCACGGGCGCGACGGCCTCCGGCTCGGACTCGTCCACCGTGATCCCGAAGTCGGAGGCGAGCCCCTCCAGACCGTTCGGATAGCCCTCGCCCAGCGCCCGGAACTTCCAGCCCTGACCGCGCCGGTACAGTTCGCCGCAGATCAGCGCCGTCTCCGTACCTGTCTCCGGCTTGATGTCGAAGTAGGCCAGCGGCTCACCGTCCGAGCCGGTGGTGCCGGTGGTGCCGGTCGCGTCGTACAGCAGGATGCGTAGGGCGCGTACCTGGTCGAAGGTGACGCCGTCCGCCGATGCGACCAGCAGAATCTGTCCGACACCGGGCTCGACACCCGCCAGATCCGTCTGGATGGTGTCGGTGAGGCCCTCGGCGACGCGTTTCTTGCCAAGTCGCCACACCTTGCCCGAGGGATGGCGTGGCTGGTTGTAGAAGACGAAGTCCTCGTCGGATCGCACACGGCCGTCGGGACCGAGGAGCAGCGCCGAGACATCGACATCGGGGACACCCTGCCCGGGCGTCCAGCGCAGCACGGCACGTACCGCTGTGGCGTCCAGCGGGACGTTCGACCCCTTCAGCATCGCGTGCGTCATGCGGTCATCCTGCCCTCTCGGTCCTGGTCACGACAACGCGGGGGTAAGGATTCCCGGTCGGGATGTGCGGGCAACCGACATGGCCGAGTTACCTGAACTTCACGCCTGGTGGGAACGACTGACATGGATTTGTACGTACTATTACCGGCCACCTCACGTAAGTCCGCCTAGCCGCCACGGGGGAGTTTCATGCGTCATTTCGGGCACATCGCCCCTGAGGAGCGGCAGCGTCTCTTCTACCGGGAGCCGTGCGTCTTCACCGCCGACTCGCCCGCCCGCGTGCTCGCGGCGGCCCTCGGCGCCACCCTGTACAGCCCCGCGACCAGACCCCGCCTCGCCGACGACGTCGTCAAGCAGGCCGGGCGCGGCGTGGTCTCCATGGTGCTGTGCCTGGAGGACTCGATCGACGACGCCGAGGTCGTGGACGCCGAGGAGAACCTGGTCCGGCAGTTCGCCGACCTCGCCGGACGGCCGGAGACCGACGGGCTCCCGCTGCTGTTCGTACGGGTCCGTGAACCCGGGCAGATCCCGGACCTCGTCCGGCGGCTCGGCGCGTCCGTGCGGCTGTTGTCCGGGTTCGTCCTGCCGAAGTTCACCGAGGAGCGGGGCGTCCCGTTCATGGAGGCGCTCACCGCGGCCGAGTCCGCGAGCGGCCGGCGGCTGTTCGCGATGCCGGTCCTCGAGTCGCCCGGCCTGCTGTACCTGGAGAGCCGCCGGGAGACGCTGGAGGGCATCTCCCGGGTCGTCGACAAGTACCGCGACCGCGTCCTCGCGCTGCGCCTGGGCGTCACCGACTTCTGCTCGGCGTACGGGCTGCGCAGGGCGCCCGACATGACCGCCTACGACGTCCAGATCGTCGCCTCCGTGATCGCGGACGTGGTGAACATGCTGGGGCGCTCGGACGGCACCGGGTTCACGGTCACCGGGCCCGTGTGGGAGTACTTCCGGGTCCAGGAGCGCATGTTCAAACCGCAGCTGCGCCGCAGTCCCTTCCAGGAGGGCGAGGTCGAGGAGCTGCGCCAGGCGCTGATCGAGCACGACCTGGACGGGCTGCTGCGCGAGATCGCCCTCGACCGGGCCAACGGTCTGCTCGGCAAGACCTGTATCCACCCCTCGCACGTCCCGGCGGTGCACGCGCTGTCCGTGGTCAGCCACGAGGAGTACAGCGACGCGCAGGACATCCTCAGGCCCGAGCGGGGCGGCGGGGGCGTGCTGCGGTCGGCGTACACGAACAAAATGAATGAAGTGAAGCCGCACCGCGCCTGGGCCGAGCGCACCCTCCAGCGCGCCGAGGTGTTCGGTGTGGCGAACGAGGACATCGGCTTCGTGGAACTGCTCGCGGCCGCCCTGCCTGCGTGAACCGCGCCGGCTCGAGCGACCTCGACCGACCGACAAGGAATCGATGAAGAACGTGGTGTGGACGGGGACCTGGGTCGCCGAGCGGCTGGGTGTCGAGCTCGTCGGTGACGAGGAGCTGAGCGACCTGCTGGGGCTCGCGCTGCGGCGCAACCCCCGCCGGGCGCATCTGCTCGTGTCGAACGTGCTCGGCAAGCACGTCCCGCAGTCGCCGTCCGTGGTGTACGGACACGGATTCGCGCTCGGCCGGCGGGTGCGGGAGCTGCTCGGCACCGAGGACGCCCGCGCGGCCGTCGTCCTCGGGTACGCCGAGACGGCCACCGGCCTCGGCCACTCCGTCGCCGACGGCGTGGGCCTCGCGCCCTACCTCCACTCGACCCGCCGCCCCGTCCCCGGTGTCGACACGGCGGGCGGCTTCGAGGAGTCCCACTCCCACGCCACCTCCCACCTCCTGCTGCCGGAGAACCCCGGTCTGCTGGCGGGCCCGGGCCCCCTGGTCCTCGTCGACGACGAGTTCTCCACCGGCAACACGGTCCTCAACACCATCCGCGACCTCCACGCCCGCTATCCGCGCGACCGCTATGTGGTCGTGGCCCTGGTCGACATGCGCTCGGCCGCGGACCTGGGCCGGCTGGCGGAGTTCGCGACGGAGATCGGCGCACGGGTGGACCTGGTCGCCGCGGCGAGGGGCACCGTGAACCTCCCGGAGGGCGTCCTGGAGAAGGGCCAGGCGCTGGTGGCGGAACACGAGACCACCGAGCGCGGCGAGCCCGCCGACAGCCGTCGGGGGCACCCCGGTGCCACCCGTGTCGAGCTCGGCTGGCCCCGGGGCCTGCCCGACGGGGGACGGCACGGGTTCACGCCCGGGCATCGAATACGGCTGGACGCGGCGCTGCCCGCCATGGCCGCGCGGATCGCCGACGCGCTGCCGGAGGGGGCGCGGCGCGTCCTCGTACTCGGCTTCGAGGAGCTGATGTACGCGCCGCTCAGGCTGGCCAGGGAGCTGGAGCAGGTGGTGCCCGCCGAGGTGCGGTACTCCACGACCACCCGCTCCCCGGTGCTCGCCCTCGACGACCCCGGTTACGCCATACGGACGCGCCTCGTCTTCCCGGCCCACGACGACCCCGACGACGGACCGGGCGAGCGGTACGCCTACAACGTCGCGGGTGCCGGTTTCGACGCGGTCGTGGCCGTGGTCGACTCCGCCGCCGACACGCCCGGCCTGCACGCCCCCGACGGCCTGCTGGCCCAGCTCGCGGAGCACACCCCGAGCGTCCTGCTCGCCGTCGTCCCGTCGTACGTCCCCGCACGGCCGTCCACAGAAAGGCCCTCCATGCTCCCCGAGCCCCTCCGCGGCCCCGCCTTCTCCTCGTACGCGCCCGACGAGGTCGGCTGGCTGCTGCAGGACCTCTCGGACGTGACGCTGGAGGCGCCGACGGAGGAGCGCGAGGAGGCGATCCAGAGCGGCGGCGCCCACTACGCGGAGTCGCTGCCGGTCGAGTACCAGCCGAGCCCCCAGTACCAGGAGCTGTTCCAGACGGCCCTGGGCACCTCGGCCGCCCGGATCGCCCGGGCCGTCGGCGCCGTCACGGAGCTGGTGCTCGCCGAACGCTCCCCGCGTCCGGTCCTCGTCTCGCTGGCCCGCGCGGGCACCCCCGTCGGCGTCCTGATGCGCCGCTGGGCCAAGCACCGGCACGGCCTCGACCTGCCGCACTACGCCGTCTCCATCGTCCGTGGCCGCGGCATCGACGCCAACGCGCTGCGCTGGCTGGCCGCCCACCACGACCCGGCCGACGTCGTGTTCGTCGACGGCTGGACCGGCAAGGGCGCCATCACCCGCGAACTCACCGAGGCCATCAGGGAGTTCGAGTCCGCCGAGGGGATCACCGGCTTCGACCCGGAGATCGCGGTCCTCGCCGACCCGGGCTCGTGCGTACGGACGTACGGCACCCGCGAGGACTTCCTCATCCCCTCCGCCTGCCTCAACTCGACGGTCTCAGGCCTGATTTCGCGTACCGTGCTGCGCTCGGACCTGGTCGGCGAGTACGACTTCCACGGCGCGAAGTTCTACCGCGAGCTCGCCGGATCCGACGTCTCCGTCGACTTCCTGGACGCCGTCGCCGCCCACTTCCCCGACGTCGCCGACGCGGCCTGCGCCCAGGCCAAGGAGCTCCTCGCCGCCGACCGCACGCCCACCTGGGAGGGCTGGGCGGCCGTCGAGCGGATCAGCGAGGACTACGAGATCCACGACGTGAACCTCGTCAAGCCGGGCGTCGGCGAGACCACCCGCGTGCTGCTGCGCCGCGTCCCCTGGAAGATCCTGGCGCGCGCCGGAGCGGGCGCCGACCTCGACCACGTACGCCTGCTCGCCCAGCAGCGCGGGGTGCCCGTCGAGGAGGTCGACGAACTCCCTTACACCTGCGTGGGGTTGATCCACCCGAAGTACACGCGCGGCGCGACCGGCGCCGACGGCAAGGCGGTGACGGTCTGATGTCCGCGCCCAGGGTGCTCGTCGCCAGCGATCTCGACCGTACGCTGATCTACTCCTCCGCCGCCCTCGCGCTGACCATGCCGGACGCGCGGGCGCCCCGGCTGCTCTGCGTCGAGGTGCACGAGGCCAAGCCGCTGTCGTACATGACCGAGACGGCCGCCGCGCTGCTCACCGAGCTCGGCGACACGGCCCACTTCGTGCCCACCACGACCCGCACCCGCAAGCAGTACCAGCGCATCAACCTGCCGGGCCCCGCACCCGAGTACGCGATCTGCGCCAACGGCGGGCACCTGCTCGTCGACGGTGTCTCCGACCCCGACTGGCACGCGGCCGTGACCGCGCGGCTCGCCAGCGAGTGCGCGCCGCTGGACGAGGTGCGGGAGTATCTGGCGGCCACCGCCGATCCGGTCTGGGTCCGCAAGCACCGGGTCGCCGAGGACCTGTTCGCCTATCTGGTGGTGGAGCGCGAGCTGCTGCCCGAGGAGTGGGTGAAGGAGCTCGCCGTCTGGGCGGAGGGCCGCGGCTGGACGGTGTCGCTGCAGGGCCGCAAGATCTACGCCGTGCCGAAGCCGCTCACCAAGAGCGCGGCCGTGCGCGAGGTGGCCCGCCGCACCGGCGCGATCCTGACCCTCGCCGCCGGTGACTCCCTCCTCGACGCCGACCTGCTGCTCGCCGCCGACCGCGGCTGGCGGCCGGGCCACGGGGAGCTGGCCGAGGCCGACTGGACGGCGCCGGCGATCACCGCCCTCCCGGAGCGGGGGGTCGCGGCGGGGGAGCGGATCCTGCGGGAGTTCGTGCACGCCTGTGGCCGCCCGGGCGCGGTCTGAACGGGAGCCGGGCGCGGTCTGAGCGGGAGCCGGGCGCGGTCTGAGGGGGAGCCGTGCCCGGCCTGTGCGGAGGCCTCGTAGGGCCTGACAGTGCGACACGCCCGGGCCGCGCGGAGGATTCGGGCGAAGAAAAGCTGAAGACTTCCTGAAAAATCCTGGTCGGTCAGCCGCAGCAGCCGCCGCCGCAGCACCCGCCTCCGCCCCCTCCGGACGGGCGCGGCGCGGGCGCGGACGCCGACCCGCCGGTGGCGACCGCGACGGTCGACAGGAGTTTCACCGTGTCGTCGTGCCCGGCGGGACAGTCCGCCGGAGCAGCGGATTCCGCCATGGGGCGGCTCAGTTCGAAGGTGTCGCCGCAGGTCCGGCAGCGGTACTCGTAGCGAGGCATACCCACAGGTTAGCGGCCCGGGACCGGCGATCGAAGTCTTCCGTGACCCGGTCGCGCACCGGGTGCCGCCGTGGTCCGGAACCCGGGCCTCCTCGATTCCTCCCCGATTCCCGCCCAGTGCCTTCAGAGGGCCGACTTGACCTGCTGAGCATTTCTGTCTGGTTCCTGGGCGAGGAGATCGTATTAGTCGCTGATAATTTAAGGGGGCCGCGACGAGCCGCAAGGTCGGGGAGGGGGGCTCGCAGCCGCATGTGCGGCCGCTGCATCTACCCGCGCGCGCAATTCCGAAGTGCGGAGGGAGACGCAGTCGTGACCGAGGCATGGCATCGAACAGATGCCCCGCATCCCCTGGGCCGTCCATGCGCCGGAGCCCGCCGTGGCTAGCGGGGAGGGCGACGACCGCCAGAACAGCCGACGGCCCGGTCCGCAACGACCGGCGAGTCGCCGTGCGGAGGACACGCAGAACGAGACTCCCGCCGAGCGAACCACTCAGCTTCGCTTCCCGCCCCGCGCCGAGGAGACCACCCAGCTTCGCCTCCCGCCCCGCGCCGAGGAGACCACCCAGCTCCGCCTCCCGCCCCGCGCCGAGGAGACCACGCAACTCCGCCTCCCGCCCAGAGGCGACAGCCCCGCCGAGGAGACCACGCAGCTTCGCGTCCCGACGCCTGCCGAGATCGAGGCGCACTCAGGTGCGGAGGACCTCGCACGACGCGCCGATCGAGGGACGAATTCCGGCCATCGCGGCACCCGGCGCAAACCGGCCATGCCCTCCGCGCTCGCCGGACGCTGGGCGCGCATCGCCCGCCGTCTGAGACCGGCGTACCCGCGCCCCGGACGCACCGGCTGGCGGCGCTGGGTGCCCTCCTGGCGTCAGTGGCTGGGCGCCTGGGGCCTGGCCATCGGGCTGAGCGGAACGTTTCTGGTGATCGCCTACGCCGCGACAGACATACCCCAGAACCTCAACACGTACGCCACCCAGCAGGACAACGTCTACTTCTGGTCCGACGGGACGCCCATGGCCCGTACCGGGTGGGTGCGGCGGCAGGCGATGCCGCTGAAGGACATACCCCAGGACGTGCGCTGGGCGGTGCTGGCCGCGGAGAACCAGAGCTTCTACTCCGACCCGGGCATCTCCTTCAAGGGCATCACCCGCGCCCTGGTGCGCACGATCGGCGAGGGCAACACCGAGGGCGGCTCGACGATCACCCAGCAGTACGTCAAGAACGTCTACCTGAACCAGAACCGCTCGGTGAGCCGCAAGTTCACCGAGGCGATGATCTCCCTCAAGCTCGACCAGAAGATGAGCAAGGACAAGATCCTCGAGGGTTACCTCAACACCAGCTGGTTCGGCCGCGGCACGTACGGCATCCAGCGCGCCGCCCAGGCCTACTACGGCAAGGACGTCGGCGAACTCAACGCCAGCGAGGCCGCGATGCTCGCGTCCCTGCTGAAGGGCGCGGGCCTGTACGACCCCACCCTGAGCCAGGCGAACCACAAGCGCGCCGTGGAGCGCTGGTCCTGGATCCTCGACCGCATGGTCAAGATCGGCAAGCTGTCGCCGGCCGAGCGGGCCAAGTACACGAAGTTCCCCGAGCCGACCACGCAGTCCCAGACCTTCGACACCGGCAAGCAGAGCGACTACCTGGTGGAGCTCGCGACCCAGTACGCGAAGAAGGCCGCGCACATCTCGGACCAGCAGTTCGACCTGGGCGGCTACCAGATCTACACGACCTTCGACCGGAAGCGGGAGACGGCGCTCGCCGACGCCGTGACCAAGGCCCGCAAAAAGGCCCTGAAGGACGACCCCAAGACGGCGAAGACCGCCCACTACGGGGCCTCCTCGGTGGCCGCCGACGGCAAGATCCTCGCCGTCTACGGCGGCCCCGACCACCGTACGCAGGGCTACAACGAGTCCAACGCGACCACCGTCCCGGCCGGTTCGGCGTTCCTGCCGTTCGTCTACGCCGCCGGGCTGGAGAACGGCGTCCACAAGACCCGCGACAGTACGGCGACACCGGTCACGCCGGAGACGCTCTACAACGGTGACGACAACATCCCCGTCACCACACCCGAAGGGCCCTACTGGGACCGCGCCAACAAGAAGGTCGCCGCCCACAACGACGGCAACAAGTCCTGGGGGCAGATCAGCCTGCGCAAGGCGCTCGCCGAGTCCGTGAACGTGCCGTTCATGCAGCTCGGCATGGACACGGGCCTGGACAAGGTGCGGCAGACCGCCGAAGCGGCCGGGCTGCTCTCGTCGACCATGGGACCCCAGGTGCCCGCGCTGTCCCTGGGCAACTCCACACCCAGCGCGATCCGGATGGCCAACGCCTACGCCACCTTCGCCGCGGGCGGGTCGCACACCGAGCCGTACTCCGTGCGACGCATCACCCGCAACGGCTCCCAGGTCGCCCTGGACACCCCCCGCCCCAAGCGCGCGGTGAGCGCCGAGGTGGCCCGCGAGGTCACCGAGGGGCTCACGGACGCCTTCGGCACGGCGCACCCCACCGCGGCCCAGAGCGCACCGGACACGGCCGGGAAGGCCGGCACCACGGCGGACGACACCGCCGCCTGGTACGTCGGCACGAACCGTTCCGTGTCGACCGCGATCGTCCTCTACCGCATCGACCTGACCAAGAGCCTCGAACCACTGCCGCTCAAGGGGCTCGCCGGCGCGTCCGCCGACGACGTCCCGTACGGCATCTGGGCCGGCGCCATGAGTCCGCTCGGCTGACCGCGACGGCCACGAGGCCGCCCACCCCGACGGCCGAGAGGCCACCGCGCATCCCGACGGCCGAAAGGCCCCCGCCCGCTCCTTCCACCCCCCTCGCAGAATGTGCCCCGTATGAACTCGAAGCACAGCGGTCACCGCCGCCGCGAACCCGCACCCGCTCCCGGTTCCGCCCGCCAGGGGTTCGTGGCCATGGCGGCCTTCCTCGTCGTGACGTCGACGACCGCCACCTACCTGGCCCTGAACCACTCGGACAACACCACACCGGCCGCCTCGGCCGGCGGTCCCCGCTCCGGGGCCGGCGCCACCAAGACGACCAAAGAACCCCCGTGGGACGGCAAGACGAAGGTGCTCGGGGACGGCTCCACGTCCTACACCGGTCCGCAGAAGGGCGAGTTGAAGCCCATCCCGCTCAAGCCGGGTGAGAAGCCGCCCCAGTTCGTCGTCTTCTCCTGGGACGGCGCCCTCCAGGGCGACGACAAACTCTTCACGCACTACCAGGAGTTGGCGAAGCAGTACAACGCCCACATGACGTTCTTCCTGACCGGCATCTATCTGCTGCCCAAGGACAAGAAGACGCTCTACAAACCGCCGATGCACGCGCCGGGCGCCGCGGCGATCAGCTACGCCACCGACCAGCACATCCGCGACACGCTGGAGGAGCTCGGCAAGGCGTACAAGGAGGGCAACGAGATAGGCACCCACTTCAACGGTCACTTCTGCGAGGACAAGGGCGGCGGGGACTGGAGCGTGGAGGAGTGGGAGAGCGAGATCAACCAGTTCTTCTCGTTCGTCGAGAAGTGGAAGACCAACACCGGCTACACCGATCTGCCGGCCCTGCCGTTCGACCCCACGAAGGAGGTCAACGGCGGTCGCGCGCCCTGCCTGGAGGGCCAGAAGAACCTGCTCAAGGCCATGAAGGCGACCGCCAAGGACTACGACTGGCGCTATGACGCGAGCTCCTCGGGCAACCTCCAGATATGGCCGAACAAGAAGGAGGGCGTCTGGGACTTCCCGCTGCAGCTGCTCCCCTACGAGGGCGGCAAGTTCCAAGGTCTGTCCATGGACTTCAACTTCCTCGCCAACCAGTCCGGCGACTCGACCGAGGGCGACCCGGCCAAGTACCCCGAGTGGGAGCAGGAGACCGTCGCGTCGTACATGGACGGCTTCAACCGCGTGTACTACGGCAGTCGCGCACCGCTGTTCATCGGCAACCACTTCGAGAACTGGAACGGTGGCATCTACATGAAGTCCATCGACCAGGTCGTCAAGAACGTGTGCACGAAGAAGGGCGTTCGCTGTGTGTCCTTCCGTGAACTGGCCGACTGGCTCGACGTGCAGAAGCCCGAGACCCTGGAGCGTCTGCGCAGTCTGGATCCCGCGCAGTCCCCGGACTGGTCGACGGTGGTGAAGTAGCCGTGAACGGTGTCCTGACATGCGGTGCGTCAACTTACTCTTTTCTCAGGGGAGTTGACCTGGGCGTGCATGAAATCCCCCCGGGTTCACCACGGTTGAGGAGGACGTGTAAAGATTCCCTCCCCGGCATCTGATCGGGTGTAAGGAGAGTCCTCAGTGAGATCGAAGACGTTGAGCCGATGCTCGACCCTGACGGCGATCGCCGTCTCCGCAGTGCTGCTGCCCCTTTCCTCCGCCCACGCGGCGACCGCGCCCGTCACCGTGAACCGGGCGACGACCGACGCGTTCGGCCGGATGGCGGACGCCGTGCTCACCGACCGCACGGCGGCCCTCCTCGACAAGAGCCAGGCGGCGCCCCGTACGGCCCTCGCGTCGAAGTCGACGGGAGGCGTCGAGCTGACCGCCGCGCTGACGAAGACGGAGGACACCGCGGTGACCTCCCTGCGCGGCACCCGCTCCCGCCTCGCGGCGCTGGGTGAGGCCTACACCGCAGCCGACACCAAGGTCACCGTCGACAGGACGCGCAGGTGGGGAAAGGTGGCCACCGCCTGGGTCACCGAGACCACCGTCCTCACGTACAAGAAGATCCGCGGCGACGAACCCGACACCACGGGCTTCAACGCACACCACGTCCTGACCTTCGCCGCCCAGCCGGACGGCACCTGGAAGCTCTCGGGCCTGCGCACGACCGACAAGGGCCCCCGCCAGGTCAACGAACCCGTCACCGCCGCCCCCGCGCGCAGGACCCCGATGGCCGTTGTCGACGCCCCCCCGGCAGCGACCACGTATCCCGCGCCCGCCAACCCCAAGAAGCTCACCGGAGGCGCGTACGACTACGCGGCGATGGCGACCTACGCCGAGAAGTACTGGAAGAACTACAACGCGGCCTACCGGAAGTTCAACGGGGTCGGCGGTGACTGCACCAACTTCGTGAGCCAGAGCCTGCTGGCGGGCGGCTGGCAGCCGATCAGCACCGTGACTCCGGAGGAGTACGACACCTGGTACTACGTCGCCAACGGCCAGTCCGACTCCTGGGCGGGCGTGAACGAGTGGTCCTGGTTCACCCAGACCGCCAAGCGCACCGCGCCGCTGGCGAACGTCTACCAGATGGACGTCGGTGACGTCCTGCAGGTGGACTTCGACAAGGACGGGTCCAAGGACCACACCATGATCACGTCCTACCGCAGCTCCAGCGGCGTCCCGTACCTGACGTACCACGACGCCGACACCTACCGCCGGTCGCTGTCGAGCATCATCGCGTCGTACCCGACCTCGGCGTACTACGCGTACCGCACCTGATCACCTGATCACCTGAGGTGAACTAGGGATCCGTGGGCTCGGGCGGCTCGGCGGGCTTGCTCTCCGATGCCTTGGATTCCGCTGCCGTGGTGGTTTCCGCCGCCTTGGTTTCCGTGCCGCCCACGGCCTTGGGCGTCGGCGCGGCCCTGTGCGACTGCTGCAGGGCCGTTGCCGAGGCAGACTCCCGCAGCGCCCGGATCCGCTCCGCCCGCTCGGCCTCCTCGGGGTGGCGGGCTTTGTAGTACGGGTTGTCGTGCGGCAGGGCCGAGCCGACCCTCCCGTACATCCCGAAGAACATCAGCAGGACGCCGACCACAAAGCTGAACAGCACGTTCTGGATGTGGAAGGCGAGGAAGTTGTAGCGGCCGTCCAGCAGCGCCAGGTTCAGGAAGCCGTTGAGGATGAACAGGACGCCGAAGACCATGTTGAGCGTCGAGGCGAAGTTCCCGCCGATCACCATGCCCACGAACAGCAGCAGCCCCACGCAGATGGACAGCACGCTGAGCGAGCCGTTGGTGTTCAGCCCTATGACCGTGTTCCCGTGGGTGGTGAAGAAGCCGACCTTGTTGGTCAGGCCCAGGATGCCGAAGGCGAGCAGGAAGAGGCCCATCAGGCCCGCGCCGATCCGGTAGAACGTGTTCAGCCGGTGATCGACCGGCAGATGGTCGTCGAAGGCGATGTGTCGTCGGGTTCCGGGACGAAGTACGTGCGTGGCCATGTCCGCCTCCCTCTTCAGCTAGCGGAGGCCGTACGTACATCCCAGCATCCGCCCGGAGGCCGGGGACCGCCAACACAGCGGACCGGGATCGCCGACATCGGGGGCCGGGATCGGCGGTACCGGAGACCGGACGACGGGTATGGCGGAATCTCAGACCGGGCCGCCGCGCTCCTCGCGGATCTGGGAGACCACCCGGGCCGCCGTGGCCCGCACCGCCTCCGTCTCGGTCAGGAAGTGCCAGTAGTCGGGGTGGCGCCCCTCCAGCGCGGAGATGGCACGCTCCAGCCGGGCGACGGAGTCGTCGAGCGGGCGGGCGTGCCGCGGATCCGGGGTGTTGCGGCCCGACATGGCCAGGCGCTGGGCGTCCCGGATGGCGAAGCGGGTGCGGTCGATCTCCTGCTGGGGGTCCTTGGACACGGCGTTCAGCCGCCGCAGCCGGTCGCCGGCCGCCGACACGGCCTCATCGGTGCCGTTCAGCAGCGCGCGCACCGTGGACAGCAGCGAGGTGGCGTCCGGCCAGCGCTGCGCGTCGCGCGCGGCCTGCGCCTCCTTCAGCTTCAGCTCGGCCTGCCGTACGTTCTCGATGGCCTGCTCCGGTACGTGCTGCAGGTCCTGCCAGCACGCGGCCGCGAACCGGCGCCGCAGCTCGCTCAGCACCGGCTCCACCTGCCCGGCGCGGGTGGTCAGCGCCTGGGCGCGGGTGCGCAGCGACACCAGCCGGTGGTCGATCTCCGCGGCCCGCTCCGGCAGCAGCTCGGCCTCCGCGCGCACCGCCCCGGCCTCCCGCGAGACCCGCTCGGCGCGCTCCAGTGTCTCCGGTACGCCATGCTGTCCGGCCCCCTGGTTGAGCTTGGTCAGCTCGGGCCCGAGCGCGGCGAGCCGAGCGGCGAGATCATCGGCTCTGAGCCCTGTCTCCCGTACACCGTCGAGGGCGTTCGAAGCGGCGAGCAGGGCCTGGCGGGCGCGCTCGACGGCGGGCGCGAGCCGGGCGAGTTGCGTCTCGGCCTTACCGAGCAGCGGCCCGAGCCCCTGCGTGAACCGGTCCAGGTCCCCTTTCACCCGCCCCAGCTGGTCCTTGGCGGCGGTGAGCTCGGCGCGGGCGCGGGTGGCGACCGACGCCTCCAGCTCGTCCCGGTCGAGGTCGTGCGCGTCGACGGCCTCGATGTACTTCTGACTGGCCTCGTCGATGCGCCGGCCCAGCGCCTCGAAGTCGGAGACGGCGCGGCGGGCCGCGGGGGAGTCGTCGACGGCGGTGATGGTCTCGATCGAGATCCGCAGGTCGCGCTGGGCGGTGTCCAGTTCGTAGAACGCGGCCGCGGCGGCGTCCTTCGCGGCCTGCGCCTCGGCCCGCTGGCTCTCGGAGCGTCCGCCGAACCAGCGCCGGGTGCCGCCACCGGCGAAGGCGGCGGGCAGCACGAGGGCGGCGAGAAGCGGGAGGGTGACGAGGGTCAGCACGTCACGGCACCGATGGGGCTGACGGCGTACCGACTGCGCGCGTGGCGCAAACGGCGTGTACGGCTCTGAAGGTGTCGCCGTCACATCCCTCTCCCGTGCTGTCATCCGCCTTGCCCGGTGTCATTCTCCCACCGGTTAAGGACGAACACACGGGCCGGTTAGTTCGCGGTTCGTACTGTGATGCTTCCGTCGTTCGCGTGGGCGGACACCACATGGGAACTGGCCGGGTCCCGGGGCACGGACACCCGCACGGATCCGTCCCCGCTCTCGGCCGTCACCCGATAGGTGTCGTGGGGCAGCCCGATGGTGAGCGAACCGTCCTGGCTGCGGGCCTCGACCAGGTCGGGTACGACGCCGAGTTCGAGCTGTACGGACCCGTCCGAGGACTGGGCGCGCACGCGGCGCGATCCGATGCCGAGGGCGTGGATCGAGCCGTCGGCGGTACGCAGGTCCAGCGCGCCGGAGGAGTTCGTCACGCGGACACTCCCGTCCGACGTACGGATCCCGAGCGCCTCCTTGAACCCCTCCGCCCGTACGCTCCCGTCCCCGTCCACGACCTTCACCGCGACACCGCGCGGCACGACGATCCGGTGCCTGGCGCTGCAGTCGGCGACCACGCCGGAACACTTCATCCGCAGCGTCAGCCGGTCGTCCTTCATCGCCCAGGTCACGCGCGGATCCCCACCGACGACGACGTGTCCCTGGAACCACCGGGTGACCTCGACCTTGTCCGCCTCGGCCGACTCGGCGACCACGAGCTCCAGCGCGGAGTCGTCCGAGTCCACGGTGAGCGTACGACCGTGCAGCGCGAACGCCCGATGCTCCGGATGCCTGTCGTCCCCGGCACTCGCCCCGCAGCCCGCGGCGGTCGCGACGAGAGCGACGACGGCACCGGCGACCGCCACGGTCCGCGCAGGCGTCTGTGTCCGAGCCATGAAGATCTCCCCCTGGAATGGAATGAACGCCGACGCGCTCCGACGCCCTTCGACGCCTTTCGACCGTACGGTTCCGGGGTGCGCCGGGGGATCCGGGCTGCTCCCGGACCGGAGGTGGGGTTAACCCCCGGATACGGGTTTGCGGGGCATCCCCCCGGGCAATGTAGGCTGTCGACTCGTCCTGGGCGCGTAGCTCAGCGGTAGAGCGCCGCCCTTACAAGGCGGATGTCGGCGGTTCGAAACCGTCCGCGCCCACCAGTCTCAGGACACGACCAAGGCCCAGGTCAACCGGTGTGAATCCGGGGACCTGGGCCTTGATCTTTCTCGGCGGCTTGTCGGCGCCGTGCCACTTATGTGCCGGATGGGCCGCGCCGGGGCAGCTTCACCTTCCTGATCTGCCCGTCCACGCAGTCGGCGATTTTCTGGTCGCGGCCGTTGACGAGGTGCTGATAGACCAGCGCGGCCCGCACCGACGAGTGGCCCATGCGGTGCATCAGCTCGAGCGTGGTGGCGCCGCCGGTCGCGTCGAGGGTACGGAGCCCCGCTGCAAGCTGCCGGCCGCGAGGTGTGTGAGGAACTCGGAATCGCGCCCACGCCAGGCCGGCCGTTGGCAGTCGACTGGGCGCCGAGCAGCGCCGACGGCGACAAGTTGCTCTACCTGTTCGACGCAGGCCAGCTCTCCGCAGAGACCATGGAGAGTTGCTGTCCACCAACTCAGCGGTGTCTACAAGAACATGAAGCTGGGCGTCGTGGCCCTGGTCTTCCGCTGCGAGCCAACGGCCGGCACCAAGCGCATGTCTTGTGAATCGACCGCGGCGGTCGAGTGGCTCACGTCCGGCGAGGTTCGCGAGCGCATGTCCGAGGTCTTCGCGGGCAGGGTTCTGGATGCCTTGGAGGGCAATGGCCTCCATGTCCGGAGCCACGACGGCAAGCGCCTCATCTGCATCGAACCCGTCTAGGGCGGATGTCAAAGATCACCCGACCCAACTCCAGGACGTGCTGTGGAGCGGACGTCCCGGACCGTGGCCCGGCACCACGGTCCGTACCGGCGGTGCAGCGCTCAGGCGGTCAGCGGGCTGGTTCGCCGTGCCCGGGGCCTGCGCGACTCCGGTGGCCCACAGCTGGTCGACACGCGAGCGCTCGGTGGCGTTCGGGTAGCGGTTGGTGCAGGACGGGCCGGGGCTGCCGCCCGACATCAGCTCACTGCACGGCCCGCTGTAGTCGTCCGGCAGGCCCAGCACGTGCCCGGTCTCGTGGGTGGCGACGCGGACCGAGTCGTACTGCTGGCTCTGGGCGTAGTCGAGGAAGACGTAGCCACTTCCGTGGCCGTTGGTGGAGGCGTAGGACCCGCGCGGGTCGTTGCCCTCGTAGTAGGAGAAGTCGGCACCGCTCGACGCCTCCTGGAGCTTGACGTTGGACTCGGAGCTGTTCCAGATCGAGGCCGCGCTCGATATCTGCGAACGGAAGCTCGGTGCCTGGGAGGCGTTGTAGTAGATCGTCACCGCCTGCGCGTTCGGCTGGGCGGCGCGCTTCTCGGCGACCGACTTGAGCACGGCCTCGAAGAACGCCTTGTTGTTCGCGGCCTCCTCAACCGACCCGGCGTACCGCGCCACGGAGGTACCGGCGGCAGCGGACGGGGTGGCGGCCGTCTGGGCGCTCGCCGGCACCGCCGCGCCCAGCGCGCTGGAGGCCAGACCCAGGCCGAGAGTGAGGGCGAGGAGTCTCGCGGACGTTCGGGACGACTTCATGTGGGGGGCTCCTACTCACTCGGTGACGCCGAGCGCACGGTGCGCGGTCGACTCTGCGTGAACACCGGTTCCGAACTGCGGCGACGTCCTGTGGGTCGACATTCTTAGAACGGCTCGACAGGGAGCGCAAAGGGTCCCGCCACTACGTCGCCTCGTAGGTCCCGGGACCTCGCCAGGGGCAGTGCGTGGGTCTCCGGTCCGCACATGGCGGCAGGAGGGAAAGCTGTCGCGGCGTCAGAAGCCTTACAACACGGGGCAGTGGGCGTGTGGGCCGACCGGGCGGAATTCCGGGACGCGCGGCGGGATCCGCATCCGGGCCAAGACGGACAAATCCTCAGATGTCCGCCGCGCCGCGTCTACTAAGTGCGCCGGTTGGTCGGCGGAGCGCTGTGACCGACGTCATAGAATGTGGGCTTCCGCTACTTTCGCGCCCCACCGGCCCCGGGTTGCCCGCCAGGGAGTCACCCTCGGCGCTGGGCGGCATCCCTCACCGCTGAGCCGCCGCCGCTCAGTCCTGATCAGGATGGAAGCCGGGCCCGCCGTGCAGCCCGGCGAGCGGCGTGGGGGAGAGGTCGGTGGGTTCCAAACGAGGTGCGTGCCCAGTCGTAGGCAGGAGGCGGGCTGACGTCCGAGAGCCGCTGACCGCCGGGTTGCTGCGTATGCGTCCCACTGCCTTGATGCAGCTGGCCCGCACGGACCCAGCAACACGGCTGGGTGAACTGTGGCCTGCGGCGTAACTCCAGCCTGGCGAGGCCCGTCTCGTACGGCATGGGAGGCTTCGAGATCTGTCCAGAGCGCGGATGGGTGGATCCTGGCTGAACCGCCCGTCTTTTTTATTCCTTTTTGGCGCCGCCTACTGCTTAATTAATAGCCGGCCAGATGTAGAGCATCGCGACGATGCAACCCGTGGACGAAAACGCGAACCAATACAAAGAAAAAGTATTGAGCGGCACCTTGTCCCAGGGCTTCTGCTCCTGTTCCAAAGTATCGGCCGCGACCCTTTTTCCGACCGGCACCAGCATGATGACGAATGCAAGCAGGAGGCAACTGTACAAGTACAGGGTGAAGGAGGCGGAATATCCTTCTACCGCGGCGTTGGGCACCAGAAGGACGCTGCCACCCAGCGGGACGAAGGATATCTGCCGCTTCGCTTTCGGCGTCGGCATGCACCAGCGCATCGCGACCATGTAGATGACGGTGCTGACGCCGGCGATGACGACCCAGTCGTCCGTGGTCAAATGAAGAGACATGATCGCGGGCCCTCCTGGGGCGGAACACGACGTAATTTTCATTGAAACGCTGAGATTTCGCCCCGGAGAATATCACTTGGGGATTACCGCGGCGTCAGGTCGCGCCAGGTATCGCCTGCCGCTCGAACTGCTCGCGGCTGTCGGCCGGTGCCAGGCGGAGTTCGCATCGAGAGGGACAGTCCGTGCCACAGACGTGCCAGAAGGAGCGGGGAACCACGGGGACTCCGGGGGCCTGACGGCTGCTCAGGCCGGCTGCGGCCAAGGCTAGGATCCCGCAGGTCAGCCACGACGCGGCCCGACCTAGCTCCTAAAGTGGTGCTTTCGCCCCTCGTTCATGGCAAGGGGCGGAAGCCGGCGAGCTGCTGGTCGCGGTGGAAGGGGAGCCCAAATCGTCGAGGCCTACCCCGTGCAGGTGTCGGCTGAGCAGTCGCTGAGGCTGCCGCAACATCAACCGCGCACCGTCCTGTCCACGCAGCTTCGGAACGAGGTGTACACGCAGGGCGGAGAGGCGTATGAAGTGCCTCTTGATCCACATGTCCCAGAGGGGGACTCGCATGTTCAACAGTGGAAGGACCCTGAGCAGCTTCAAGGTCGGAGACAAGGTCACGGTCAGCGCCCCGAGCGACAGGCCCTCGTAGGGCGGCTGGCACCGATCTCGTGGCTGTGGCGATGGAAGCCGGCGTCATCACTGCCGAGCAGGGGGAACAGATCAAGGCCGTATGGGCCAGCCACTTGCGGAGCTGACGAGCGCGGCCATGCCGCGGCCCGAATCGCGCCCAGGGTGAGTGTCCAACTGCGTGACGACGCCGACGTACGTCGGCGGACACTCGGAAAGCAGCAGGTCAGGGCCGGTTTCCCATCACGGGCGGCCGGTCCTGATTGCGTTCCTGGGGTGCTCTGGGTGTCAGCCGGGCTCCACCCGGTCAGGGAAAGACACGACACCCCATCGCTGCCTGCCGAAGCCTGTTGCTTACTTAGCCTTACATCAGTGGTCATATAATGCGCCGGTTACTGGCGGACCCCCGAAGGGCTACGGCGACACCCCATGTCTTTGCCAGGCATACGGACGGTGGTGACACCTCTCCCCAAACGCCTCGACTCCCTCACGAGCCTGCGCTTCTTCGCGGCCTTCGCGGTCTTCACCACCCACTTCACCGGGAGCGGCGGCAAGACCGGACTGGGACGGGCGCCATTGATCTTCCCCTACGCGCAGTTCGGCGGAAACGGCGTCAGCCTCTTCTTCGTTCTGTCCGGCTTCCTGATGATCTGGGTCTTCAAACCGAACGAGCACCCAGGCGCCTTCTACTGGCGCCGTGTAGGCCGGATATGGCCCGCCCACATGGTCGCCCTGCTGCTGGGCACCTACGCCTACTACACGGCGGCGCACCTCGCGATCAGCTGGCCCAGCCTGATCTCCTCCGCCTTCCTGGTGCAGACCTGGTCCCCGAACGTCACCCCGGCCCTCCCCGGGAACGAGGTGACCTGGACGCTCAGCGTCGAACTGCTCTTCTACGCCCTCTTCCCGCTGCTGGCCCGGATCGCGGTCAGGCTGCGCACCCGCTGGCTCGGGTCGGTCACGGCAGGCGGACTGGTGGGAATGTGGGCCGTGGACTGGTTCGCCACCACCCACTACTCGCCCGCCCACGCGGCCTGGGTGATGCGCCATCCTGTGGTCTACCTGCCGGAGTTCCTGCTCGGCATGACGCTCGCGCTCGCGGTCAAACGCGGCTGGCGGCTGCCGCTGCACCCCTCGCTGCCGGTGGTGCTGCTGGCGGCCTACGTCTACTGCTACTACCAGGGCCACGCCTGGTTGCCGGCGGGGGCCGCCGCGCAGCTCGACTATCTGGTGCGGCCGGTGGTCGCGGTCTTGGCCGCACTGATCATCCTCGCCTTCGTCCAGCGCGAGGTCCGCGGACTGCGCGGCGTACTCAACGCCAAGCTGATGGTCCAGCTCGGCCTGTGGTCGTACTGCTTCTACCTCCTGCACCACTCGATCAGCCGGCTGGCCATCTACCAGTGGGGCCGCATGCCCGACAACAACGGCACGCTGTTCGCACTGGTCGGCATGGGCATGGTCGTCGTCGTGCTGGCCTGGGCGTTGTATTCCGCGGTGGAGGAGCCCGCGGAGAAGTGGTGGCGGCGGCACACGCCGCAGCGGTGGCTGCGGCAGGGCCCGCCCGACGGGCGAACAGTGGCAGTTGCGCCGCCCCGCCGGCCAGAGACAGAACCGCGCGAGCCGGTCGCCAACACGTCGTGAAGCCAGCCTCGTGATCAACCGTTGGCTTCTGACGTGTCCGTGTCCTGGGCGGCGCGGCGGATGATGCCGAAGGCTGACGCGGCTGTTGGCACGTGCCATAGCCGTGCCACATCGTGCGGTCGATCACGGTCAACGACGGTTCGCCGCAGTTGCGATGCACCGCTGAGCTGGGCCACGGTTCGAAACCGTCCGCGCCCACCAGTCTCAGGACACGAGAGAGGCCCAGATCAGCGGGTGGGTACCCGGAGATCTGGGCCTTGATCTTCCTTGGCGAGATCGAGCAGCGCTCGACGGGGGCGGCGGGGGTGTGAGGGCGAGGGTGCCGTCATGCGCGTCGGATGACCAGCACGGCCACGTCGTCGAGGTGGTCTACCGCGACCGCGGCGTCGAGGACGCGGTCGGCGGTCTGCTCGGCGTTCAGTCCGTCATGGAGGGCCGCGCCGGCCAGTGCTCCGGCTCGCTCCAGTCCGGCGTCCAACGTGAGGCCCGGTCCTTCGACCAAGCCGTCGGTGACCATGACCAGCGCAGTGTCCTTGTCCAGGGTAAAAGTCTCCTCGCGGTACTCGGTGCCGGGCACGATTCCAAGGACCGGGCCGCCCGGCAGCTCGCGGATGCTGTGGCTGCCGTCCTTGCGCGCACACAGCACCGGCACGTGGCCGGCGCTGGCGCCGGTGACCTGTCCGTCGACTGGGTCGATATGCAGCATGGTGCAGCTGGCGAACCGTGCCGCCTCCATCGTGACCAGCAGTTCGTTGGTGCGCGTCAGCACGGTTGCGGGATCCGTTTCGTGGGCGGCGATCGTGCGCATGGAGGCGCGTACCTGTCCCATGGCTACGGCGGCGTCCACGTCGTGCCCCTGGGCGTCGCCGATCTCCAGGGCTACCGCGCCGTCGGGCATCACGAAGGCGTCGTACCAGTCTCCGCCGATGTCCAGCCCGTCCCGGCTGGGCCGGTAGCGGGCGGCGACCTCCAGGCCCGCGAGGTGTTCGGGCAGCGTGGGGAGCATGGTCTTCTGCACGGCCGTGGCCAGCTCGACTCGCGCCTGCTGCAACCTGATGCGCCTCAGTGCCTGGCCTGCCAGGTCGGCCAGAGTGCCCATGAGGGTCTGCTTGTCCAGCGACGGCCGGTATCCGCTGCCGTAGGTCACCAGCCACGCCCCGAGCGGTTGATTGCCGCGCTCGCTGAGGGGGGTGATGGAGACGGCGTAGTCGGAGCCGAGTCGGCCGAGCCGCGGAAATTCGGCCCCGTGTGGCCAACGGCGGATGTAATCCTCCCGGTCGGGTATGAACTGCGGCTTGCCGGTGCGGATCGACTCGGGCAGGGCGCTCGGATGGTCCAGCGGCAGGCCGTGCATGACGTCGACCTCCCACATGGCTATCCCGGCATCGGTGGAGACGCGCAGGCGGCCTTCGTCGACGAGTGCGAGCAGGGCGCCGGTGGCGCCGAAGGTTGCGGCGAGCCTGGTCAGGGCGACCTGCTGCAGTTCCTGTTCCGTGGCTGCGGTGATCAAGGCGGAGGAGAAGTCGGCGATGTCTTTGGCGCGTTGTCGCTCGGCAGTCAGTGCGGCCTGCGCCTTCCTCTTGCGTTTCTCCTGCTTGGTGTCGTCGCGGACCACCCCGAAGACCCTCTCGGGGCCGTCGTATCCCAACTGGATCCGACGGGTCTGGGCGGCCAGTTGGTGCCAGCCCTCGTGCTGGGGGAGGTACAGCAGCCTCACCCAGGGAGACTGCTGGGCCGAGGCCGAGCGCAGGAGCTGCCGCAAGGCCTCCCGGTCGTCAGGGTGCACTGCCGAGATCACACTGGTGAGCGACGTAGTGGGATCCGGGAAGAGCGCGGCCACGGCGGGTGCGCCACCGAGCCACTCCAGCAGGCGTCCCTGAGGTGAGTACATCCACAGGCCGAGGTTGGCGGCCGTGGTGGCCATCCGGAACGGGATCAGTAGGCTGGCCAGGTCGTTTCGCGCGTCCAGTTCGTGCACCCAGACCAGCTGCTCGTCACCGGTCGGATCCTCGACCGTCCGCGCCTCGATCAAAGAGGTGACGGGTGCTCCGGCGGGCCCGGGGAAGTCCAGCACCCGCATGGCGACCGTCTTCGTCCTGGCGGCGTGGGTCACGAGACTCTCGGCCGACGTCTTCTGGTTTGCGGGCCACATATCACCGAAGTCACGTCCCAGGCACTCCTCCGCCGGCCTGCCCAGCGCCGTGGCCATCGCAGCGTTGAGACTGCGGATGGCACCGTCCAGCGTCAAAAGAGCCGCTGGCTCAGCCCTTCGAAGGAGATCGTCCGAGGCGCACATCTGTGACTCCCTGGCACATAACAAAACAGCCCTTTCGTCCATAATCGCGCATTTTTCCGCGCCTTTGGGGCCACCAGGTTCAGGACGTGAGTTGGCTATGCTCGTCCGCCATGCGTGCTGCAGTGATCGTGTCCAAGGCCGTACTTGTCGTTCTCGGCACGTGGGCGGTTCTCGTCGTGGGCTTGGGGCTGGTCGCGCTCCTGCCTGAGCGCGTGCAGTACTACGCGATCTCCCCCTTCACCATGTTCCTCTGGGTGTGCGCCCTTGTCGTGTGCCCCGTGATCTCCTGCCTGGTGCTCCGCCGCTGGATCAGGACCGTGCCGGGCATGCCGTAGCGGGACCCGTGGGCCCCGGAAATTCGGTGGTTGCGCCTGTGGGTGCTGGCCATACTGCGGCCATGGATCCCGTGACTCTGAAGACCGCGCGACTTCTGCTCAGGCCCTTCGGCCCCTCCGACGCGGACGCGGTGTACGCGGCCTGTCAGGACGAGGACATCCAGTACTACACGCCGGCGCCGTCACCGTTTCGGCGTGAGGATGCCGAGAAGTACGTCGGGGAGACCGCGCCCCAGGGCTGGGCAGGGGATCGCGACCACATTCTGGGTGCCTTCCGGTCGGACAACGGTGCGCTGGTCGGTTCGTTCTGTCTGACGAGGCTCTCCGAGGGGGTCTACGAACTCGGCTACTGGGCGGCCAAGGAGCAGCGCGGCCGGGGGTACTCCGCGGAAGCGTCCCGGGTTCTGTGCGACTGGGGTTTCGCCGTGCTCGGGGCGCACCGGATCGAGTGGTGGGCGATGGTCGGGAACGTGCCCTCCCGCGCACTCGCGGAGAAGCTCGGCTTCACCGTCGAGGGAACCCTGCGCCGTCGCACCGTGGTCCGGGGTGAACCGCGTGACTGGTGGGTGGGCGGACTTCTGAAGTCCTGACGGTCGAGAGTTCGGACGGTCGAGAGTCCTGACGGACGGTCGAGAGTTCGGACGGACGAGAGTTCTGGCCATCGAGAGTTCTGGCAGTCGGACGTCCGGCCCCGTCATTCCTCGGCGAAGACCAGGTCCTCGATCGGGTGGGTCATGCGTACCGTCCCGCCGTTGACCTCGACCACGTGGTGCAGGCCGGTGAGGGTCTTGGCGGTGGGGCCCTGGGAGAGGATGCGGAATCGGTCGGCGCCGCCGAAGAGGTAGCTGGGGAAACAGTCCAGCGAGGAGTCGGGCGCGAAGCGCAGGTGGTCCGCGAGGCGGCGGAAGAGCTTCGGGAGCAGCACCAGGTCGTCCGTGAGGGAGGACAGGCCGGTGATCGCCGCCCCGGTGGTCGTCGTGTCCTTGGCCCATACGCCGAGGCCCGCCGACCTCGCCTGCTGGGACGCCGCGGTCAGCTCGGTGCGCAGGTCGGGGAAGAGGTTCGAGTAGAAGGTCGGGAAGACCAGGCCGAGCGCGAGCAGGTGGTGGTTGGCGGTGGTGCGCAGCAGCGGTACGTCCACGGTGATCCAGTCGCCGCTCTTCTTGCCCGCGGGTGGCGCGCCGCGACCGGCCAGCGCGACGCAGCGGCTGTGTACGTCGATCGCGCTCGCCAGGATGAAACCGGGCACGCTCTCCGGGGTACTGGCGGTGACCTTCTCGCCCGCGTGCTGGACGGTGGTGAAACCGAGCCGGCTCAGCAGCTCGTCCCGGGCGGCGTGGGCGAGGTCCAGCGGCTGGTGCACCTCGTGCGGGCCCGCGCCCAGATAGTGGGTCTCCAGCGCGTCGATCGCGTCGAGCCGCAGGTTGGCGCCGCCACGGCTGTTCCGGTGCGTCTTGTCGATCTTGTGCGTGCCGGGGATCTCGTACCAGAAGGCCGCGTCGTGCGGGTCGAAGCGGACGGTATCGCCGTCCGGTTTCGCGTTCAGGATCCGGTAGTCGCCCTCGATGAGGAGCATGGGCATGAGTACCTCCGCGTCAACGCCGGTGACTCATTGTTGCCGCGCGGCGGCTCCCTCGTACCCGGAGTGACACGGATTTACGACGTTTGTGGCGGCCCTTCGTGGGCGTGCTTCAGCTTCGCGCGAGCGTCCACCGTGTCCGGCGGGGCGACCTCTGACCAGAAGCGGTGGCAGGTGACGAAGACGGCGAGTTCTCGTTCGCGTTGGCGGAGCTTCTCGACCTCGGCCTGTTCGTCGGGTGTCCAGCCGGGGGAGGCGGGGCGTTCCACCTTGCGCCAGCCCTTGTCGTCGCTGAAGCCGTCCAGGGGCTCCACCGACCAGGGGAGCCTCTTGAGCAGGGCCAGGAGCTCCGCCCGGACCTGATGCAGCTCCTCCTGGCCGGCCAGGAGGTCACTCGGGAAGTCATAGGTCGCAGCCACGCGGCAATGGTACGCCTGTTCGAATTTGAGGTGCGAGTTCCTTCGGGGACTTCACGCGAACGGGTGGGGCGTCCACGTCGGACGACGTCCTGTCGCGGCGGCCGGAACCGGCAGTCGTCGTCGGCGAGTTCGGGGCTGCGCGCGTTGGCCCGGTCGACCTCGGCCAGTGCTCCTCGGCCCAGGCCCTGACCATCCTCGGCCTGGAGGGATCAGGGAGTCAGCTTCGCCATCACGGCCCGCGGCAGTGACGGATTGGCCGCGGCCGCCTCCGCCACCCGACCCTCGTCGTCGGTGAGCAGTTCGACGATGACCTCCGCGGGCAGGGACGGGTGGGCGGCGGCTGCCGTTCGCGCCTGTCGGTCGGTCAGACAGGCGAGCAGGGACGGCGCCGTCGCGTTGGGGTGGCGGGCCACCTCGCGGAACGCCTTCGGGACCGGTGGGTCGTGTCTCGTCACGTGCTCCAGGAGGGACGGCGACGCGTCCGGGTTCGTCGCCACCCTGGCCAGCACCCGGACTCCGTGACGGTCGATCATGGCGCGCAGCCGGGTCTCGGAGAGGCCGGGGTGAGGGGCGATGGACTTGAGCACCTTCGCGTCGGTGTCGGCGGCCAGCGCGTCGCGGATCCCGGGCGGCAGATCGCGTCGTGCGGCGAGGAGCATCCGTACGGCCGGGTCGGGCGACTCGGCCAGTTCCTCGACCTCGGCAGGGGTGGCGGCGGCGATCCGTGGCAGCAGGGTCGCGCCGATCTTGGCGGTGCCCGCCAAGGAGGCCAGCACGTCCAGTGGTACCTGGGGATTGTGGGCCACGCTGCGCCGTACGTCGGGGCTCACGTCGGTGGCCAGCGCGCGCAATTGGGCGGCGTCGAGCGCGGGGTTCTCGGCGAGGTCGCCCCGTACGCCTGGCAGGGGGTCGTCGGCCAGCCGTCGCCCTGCCTCCGGGGGCAGGTCGGGCCGGGCGGCCAGGGCCCAGCGCAGCAGGCCGGAGGAATGGTCGGCGAAGCCGGCGGCGGCCCGGGCGGGAGTGGCCGGGTTGCTCAGTGCCTGCCGCCACATATCGTGCACCGTGGACTCGTGGGAACCGGTGCAGAACGCGCCCGGCGGCAGGTCGTCGGCCGGGTGCGGGTGCGGGTGCGGGTGCGGGTGCGGGTGAGCGTGAGCGGCCGAAGTCCGCTCTCGGTCGCAGACCAGGCAGCGCCGCGCCGGAGGAAGCCCGTCCCCGGTCAGCAGCATCTCCAGTACGGCCGGTGGTGTCGCCTCGTTGGCCGCCACCGCGCGGCGGACCTCGGCGTGCGGGTGTCGCGCGAGCCGGGCGGCCATGTCCGGCGTGGTCCACAGCGCGAGCTCGGCCACCACCGCGATCTCTGAGTCGGCGGCGAGCGTGTCCGTCACATCGGGGGGAAGGTCCGGGCAGGCGGCCAGCTTCGCGCGGCGCTCGGTGAACGGATCCGTCGCGAAGCGGCGCGCCCACTCCGGGAGGCCGGCCCCCCTGTCGAGCAGGGCGAGCGCGGCCTGGGGCTGGGCCGCGGGATCGATGTCGGCGGACGTCAGCCGTCCCTCGTACGCGAGGTGTACGGCGATGTCCTCGGCGCGTGCGGCCAGCGCGCGTGCCTGTGCGTGGGCGAGGTCCAGGCGGGCGGCGAGTTCCGCGGCGATCTCTGCGTCTGCGTCTGCCTCTGCGTCCGCGATCGCGGACGCGATCAGTCGGTCGACCAGCTCGGCGGGCAGGGCCGGGTTGGCGGCGAGCCCGCACAGGATGTGGTTCACGGGGGCACATCCTGCCTGGGGCGTGCGGGAAGCGCCCGTGGATTTCTCCACGACTCTGTCGGCTCTCCCCGCATCACGGAGTTGCTCAGTCCAGGCTGCACAGTTTGAACTGGACAGTCTGGACTGAAGGTCCTAGCGTGGGGGCATGGACGACAGCAGGGATGACTCCGAAGGTGTCGACGGCGTCTCCGGGTCCGCCGCGCGTGCCGCGCGGGATCTGCGGGTCGCGTTCAACCGGCTGCGGCGGCGGATCCGGGAGGTCGCCGAGACGGAGGGGGAGGCGCAGGACCTCACGCCCTCCCAGGTGTCCGCGCTCACGCTGGTGAGCAAGAGCGGCGCCGCGACGGCCAGTGGACTGGCCGCCGCCGAGGGGGTGCGCCCGCAGTCGATGGCCGCCACGCTCGCCGCGCTCGACCAGTACGGGCTGATCGAGCGCAACCCCGACCCCGGGGACGGCCGGCGGCAGCTCGTCACACTCACCGACGCGGGGCGCGAGCGCATCGAGGGCACCCGGCAGGCCCGTGCGGAATGGCTGGCCCGGGCCTTCGAGGACCGCTGCACGGAGGCCGAGCGGCAGACCGTCATCGAGGCCATGGCCGTACTGGAACGGCTCACCCGGCCGTGATGCCCAAGATATCCGGACTCGCTCGCTCCGACCGGCCCTCGCGCCCCCGCCCCGCGGACTCCTTCGACCGGCGGCTGATCGCCCCGATGGTCCTCGGATCCGTACTGAACCCCATCAACTCCGCCATGATCGCGGTGGCGTTGGTGCCGATCGGGGCCGCGCTCGGGGCACCGCCCGCGCAGACGGCCTGGCTGGTCACGGGGCTCTACCTGGCCACCGCCGTGGGGCAGCCCGTCATCGGACGGCTCGTGGACACGTACGGACCTCGTCGTCTCTATCTCATCGGGACGGCGCTCGTGGGGATCGCCGGGCTGCTCGGCGCCCTCGCTCCGAGCCTCGGCGCGCTGGTCGCCGCCCGGGTGCTGCTCGGATTCGGCACCTCCGCGGCGTACCCCGCCTCGATGAGCCTCACCCGCAGTGAGGCCGAGCGCACCGGGCGGGACAGCCCGGCCGGAGTACTGACCGCGCTCGCCGTCTCCGCCCAGACCGTCTCCGTCGTCGGCCCCACCCTGGGCGGACTGCTGATCGGCGTGGGTGGCTGGCGCACCATCTTCCTCGTCAACGTGCCGCTGTCGGTGGCCTGTCTGGTCCTCGGTGTGCTGCGGCTGCCGAAGAGCCCGGGCGGGCGGCGGGAGAAGCGGAGCGTCGACCCGCTCGGCATGGCGCTGTTCGCCGGCCTGCTCGCCGCCCTCATGTTCTTCCTGATGAAACCGCGGGCCGGCCACTGGTGGCTGCTCGTGCTCGCCGTCGGCGCGGCAACGGCCTTCGCCCTGCGGGAGGTTCGCGTCGCCGAGCCGTTCATCGACCTGCGGATGCTCGGCGGCAACGTCCCCATGCTGGCGACCTTCCTGCGTCAATTCCTCAGCTTCACGACGGCGTACGCGTTCCTGTACGGCTTCACGCAGTGGCTGGAGGAGGGGCGGGACCTGTCCGCCGCCACCGCCGGACTCGTACTGCTGCCCCTGTCGCTCAGCGCGCTGGCCGTCTCCGCCGCCACCGGGCGCCGCGAGGCGATCCGGGGCAAGCTCGTCGTGGGCAGTCTGGTTCAGATCGCCGCGTGTGCCGCGCTGTTGGGCGCGAACTCCGGCAGTGCGATCTGGCTGCTCGGCGCCGTCGGGATCGTCATGGGCATCCCGCAGGGCCTCAACGGCCTCGCCAACCAGAACGCCCTCTACCGGCAGGCCGACCCCGCCCGCATGGGCTCCGCGGCCGGACTCCTGCGCACCTTCATGTACCTCGGCGCGATGGTCGCCTCCGCCGCCGACGCGGCCGTCTTCCCCCATGGCGCCGACACCGGGGGCCTGCACCACCTGGCCCTCTTCATGCTCGCCGGAGCCGCGCTGCTCCTGGCGGTGACCCTGCTCGACCGATCCCTGCGCACCCTCGCGCCCTCCACCCCCCGAAAGGCCTGACCATGGCTGTCACCACGCTCGATCCGAAGACCGCGCTCGTCGTCATCGACCTGCAGAACGGCATCGCCGGAAACCCGGGCCTCGCCCCGCACCCGGCCGCCGAGGTCGTGGAGCGGGCGGCCCGGCTCGCGGACGCCTTCCGCGAGCAGAGCCTCCCCGTCGTCCTCGTCCGGGTCACCGCCGCCGCCGACGGCGCGGACGGCGTGCCCGGGCGCATCGACGGCCCCGCCCGCGCCCCCCGTGTCTGGCCGGAGGGCTGGGACGTCCTCGTCGACGAGCTCGCCGGTCACCCGGAGGACATCGTCGTCACCAAGCGGAACTGGGGCGCGTTCTACGGCACCGACCTCGACCTGCAGCTGCGTCGCCGCGGGATCACCCAGATCGTGCTGGTCGGCATCGCCACCAGCATCGGCGTCGAGTCCAGCGCCCGCGCCGCCCACGAGCACGGCTACCACGTCACCCTGGCCACCGACGCCATGTCCGACATCGACGCCGAGACCCACCGCAACAGCGTCGAGCGGATCTTCCCGCGTCTCGGTGAGACGGGCACGACGGACGAGATCCTGGAAGTGCTGGCCAAGACCCACGCCTGAGCCGTAGTCAGGGTCAGCGGCGGCGGTTGCCCTCCAGCTCCTCCAACTCCCTCACCAGCCCCCGCGCCACCGGCACTGCCACTCCGTGCCGGTCCGCGGCCCGCAGCAACGCGCCGCCGATCGCGTCGAGTTCGAGCGGACGGCCCGCCTCGGCGTCGCGCTGCATGGAGGACTTGGTGTCCGACGGGAAGGCGTCGTAGCGGGCGAGGGCCACGGCCGGGTCCGCCGGGGCGCCGCACGCCCGGCTGACGGCGGCCGTCTCCGCCACGAGGGACGTCAACTCCTCGCGGTGGCGCGCGCGGACCTCGCCGAGGGGCACCCCGTAACGGGTCGTCAGCAGCGCGAACGGCGCGAGGAACGACATCTTCGCCCACAGCGTGGCCGCCTCGTCGTCCAGGACACGGACGGCGGGGCCGGCCGCGGCCAACACCCCGGCGAGCGCGTCCAGCCGGCCGCGCGGCACGCTCTCGCCGGTCAGGTCGATCTCGGCGAAGGGGCTGCCGTGTTCGATCACCCCGGGGGCGGTCCGGGTCGACTCGACGCGGATGACGGCGGGGGCGACACGGGCGGAGCCGTAGCGGGCGCGCAGCGTCGCGGGGTGTTCGACACCGTTCAGGAACGGGACCAGCAGGCCGTCGCCGAGCGCCTCCGGCCGTACCCGCTCCAGGGCCGCGTCCAGTGCCGTGTGCTTGACCGCGATCAGGCAGGCGTCGACCGGTTCGCGCAGTTCGGTGTCGGCCTCCACGGCCGCCGTGAAGTCCCCGAACCGGCCGCTGCGGACGCGGATGCCGTCCGTGCGCAGCGCCCGCGCCGTCTCGTCCCCGGCCAAACAGATCACCCGGTGTCCGGCCCGGGCCACCAGCGCGGCCAGCAGTCCGCCGACGCCGCCCGGGCCCAGTACCGCCACGGTCGACCGTTCCTGAGACCGTTCGTCGGCCCGTTCCTTCGACTGGTCCTTCGTCATGGCTGTTCGATCCTCTCGTCGGTCGGCCCCGGAAGGTGGCCGCCTCGACGTAGATCATCCCGCTACGGCAACAGGACCGACGCCCCGGGTTCCCACAGGTGTGCGCGAGACTGGACGCATGTGCCGCAGCATCAAGACACTCCGCCCGCCCGTGCTCCCCGAAGAGGCCACCGAGGAGGAGATCCGGGCCGCCGCCCTCCAGTACGTCCGCAAGGTGTCCGGATTCCGCGCCCCGGCCGCCCACAACCGTGAGGTGTTCGACCGCGCGGTCGAGGCGATCGCCGCCGCCACGACCGAACTGCTGGACGGCCTGGAGGTACGGGGAGCCACTCAGCCGCAGCGCGCCGGATAGCGCCCCGCGGGTCCGCGCCTCCGCGGGTTCGTAGGTCAGGCGCCGGTGCCCGACTCCTGGGGTTCGGGACGGCGCATCAGGTACGCCGCGCCCGCCCCCGCGCCGAACAGCGCCAGGAACGACACCCCGGTCGCGAACCAGCTCGCGCCCAGCCACTGGCCGCCGAAGTAGCCGAGGGCGACGCTGTAGGCGGCCCAGGCCAGGCCCGCCACGATCGACCACGGCAGGAACTCGCGGACCCGGCGGTGGGCCGCGCCCGCGCCGAGTGAGACGACCGAGCGTCCGGCGGGCGCGAAGCGGGCGAGGACGACCAGCGCGCCCCGGGCGCCGCCGCCGCGCGCGAGGACCGCGCCGAGACGTTCCTGCGCGCTGGACAGCCGGCGCGAGCGGGCTATGGCCCGGTCCAGGCGTTCGCCGCCGCGCCAGGCCAGCCGGTAGGCCACCAGGTCGCCGAGGACCGAGGCGGTGGCCGCGGAGAGGGTGAGCGCCATGATGTTGGGCACCGCCTGCCCGACGGCGGCCCCCGCGGAGCCCGCCGCCGCTGCCGTGGCCGCCGTGATGACGAGGACGCCGCTCGGCAGGACCGGCAGGAAGACGTCCAGCAGGACCGAGACGGCCACCGCCGCGTAGATCCATGGGCTGCCCGTCAGCGGCCCCACACTCTCCAACACCGAAACTCCCCTGTACTCCCCCGTTGGCACGACCTCGCCGCTACGTCGCGGGGGAGCGGCAGGCGGCCTGTGACAGCCATACAGCGTACGCGGCGGGTGTGACAGGAGGGTCACTGGGGGTTCATGTGCTCCTCACGGCGGGAGCGAGTAAGGGAGGGGCGAGTCAGGGCGGGGGGACGAGTGTCGGAGGAGTGGGACAGCGATGGTGGCAGGGATGATCGCCGGCGCCCTGGCGTCGGCCGTACTGACGGTGGGCGGCGGCGCGGGAGCGGACGGCTACTGGATGACGACGGACGCGCGGTTCGCGCCGCCAGGCGCCTTCGTTGCGTCGGCGGCACTGACGTACGACATGCAGGTCGTTCCGGCGGCCGGCGGGATCGAGGTGAGCCAGCTGATGGACGAGCGGGGCGCCACGACCGTACGGCTGCGGGTGACCGGAGTGAAGGCGGGCCACGTGTTCGGGGCGCGGGTGCACCAGAAGCCCTGCACCGCCGATCCGGCCGCGGCGGGCGGGGTCTACCAGCACCGCGAGGACCCGGCTCACGCCGACCCGGACAAGGAGGTGTGGCTGGACTTCACCGCCGACGAGAACGGGAGGGGTGAGGCGAGGAGCCGGCACGACTGGGGCTTCAGGCCGGGCGGGGCCGGTTCGGTGGTGCTCTACGACGGGCCGGGCGCGGGAGGTACGCGGGTGGCGTGCTTCACCGTGCCGTTCGGATGGGTCGCCGGGACGGCTTGAGCGAGGGCGGGTCGCCGGGACGGCTTGAGCGAGGGCGGTACGGGACGGCCTGAGAGAGCGCGGTACGGGACGGCGCCCACCTCCGGGTGCGGGAGGCGGGCGCCGGGCCGGGTGGTGGCAGGGTCAGGCCGCGACGGGCTCCGAGGCCCGCTCGTCCGCGCGGGACGCGGCTGTGCGCCCGGCGAGGAGCCGGTCGAGGCCGAGCGCGCCGGAGCCGGTGAAGACCAGCAGCAGCATGGTCCAGCAGAACAGCACGGAGAGCTCGCCGCCGTTCTGGATCGGCCACAGGGCCGTCGACTGGTGCACGTCGAAGTACGCGTACGCCATCGAGCCCGACGCGATGAACGCCGCGCCGCGGGTGCCGAGGCCCAGCAGCACCAGGGCGCCGCCGACGAGCTGGATCACGGCCGCGTACCAGCCCGGCCAGGTGCCGGACGGGATGGAGCCGCCGTCGGTGCCGGCCGCGCCGCCGAGGACACCGAAGAGCGAGGCGGCGCCGTGCACGGCGAAGAGCAGGCCTATGACGATGCGCAACAGGCCGATGGCGTACGGCTGAGCGCTGTTGAGGCGGTCGGTCATGTGGGGGACTCCTTCGGTCTGGTCCGGTCCGTGGGGAACCGGATCCTGGGGGCGGAACCGAGTGAGTCATCAACGTTAGGGGAACCTAATCAATGCTTGCAAGTTCAACATTTAGCCATGGTCCGGATTCCGTTTGGGCTTCCGTTTCTGCTGTCGCCGCACGTAGCGAGGCCCGCGCCACCGCGTCGGCGTCCGAAAGCGTGACCGAATCCACACCCGGCCGGGCTCCGGCCGCGGTCACCCAGTGCACGCCCTCCGTGGGCACCCCGAAGGCGAACCGCCGTGCGTGCGGCCGACCTTGACGGTCAATCAGACGGTAGGGGCGCGGTGTTACGTCCAGCCCTCCGGTTTCGTAACCGTCGCTCGTGTGCGGGCGGCACCCGCCCGTCCTCAGCAACCGGGTGAGCAGTTCGTCGCCCGTCCGCCTGAGGTCCGGTTCCGGCAGCCGCGCCTCTATCAGCGTTGTCGCGCGGACGGTCGAACCCGGCACGTCGGGGGAGTGCGCGACCCAGCCCCCGTCCTCGGCCCGCACTTCCAGCCGGGGGCCCAGGACGTCCAGGACACCCGCCTCGATCAGCGCGGCCATCTCCTCGACGCGGCGGCGGGGCGGTCCGATGGAGAGGAAGGCGTTGAGCGGCGTGTACCAGCGGTCCAGGTGCTCGCGCCGCGAGCCACCCGGCAGGCCCCCGTGGTCCACGATCCGCCGCACCTCGTTGCGCAGGTCGCGCAGCACGTCCAGGGCGGCCTTCAGGGGACCGTCGACGTTCCCGAGCGCGGCCTGCTCGGCGTCCTCGCGCAGATGCGCCAGCAGCCAGGAGCGCCAGGCGCCGGGCGTGGCGAAGTCGTGACCGGCGTACGGGCGCGAAACGCGGTCCCAGCACCAGCGATCGCCCTGCGGGATGCCGAACTCGTCGAGGACTCGGGCCTCTTGAGGGCTCCGGTGCGGGGTGGCGAGGAAACGGTCCCTGAACTCCAGCAGCCTCGTGCGCTCCCACCGACCGGCGCACACGCCCTCGTAGTAGACGGTCTCCACCTCCTTCGCGATCAGTGGCCATATCTCGCCCAGGAAGTCCGGCGCCTCACCGGAGTCGGCGCGCTTGCGGAAGCCGGCGATGACCTCGTCGGTGAGGACGAGGGGGAGATGGCGGCCGTAGGGGCCCTTCGCGTTGTCGCCGCGGGCCTGGTACGGGATACCGCGGCGCGAGCCCGCGTACAGGCGGGGCTCGTGGCCGGAGGGGAGGTAGCGCAGGCCCTCGGCGGTGCGGGTGAAGCGGCCGCCGCGGCCCGTCGTGAGCAGGGCCATGTGGTCGAAGAAGTTGAGACCGAGGCCGCGCAGCAGGACCGGTTCGCCGGGAGAAGGGGCGGACAGGTCGACGTCCGCCGGGTTGGCGGGCGGGATGTGGCGCAGGCCGTGCCGTTCGGCGTACGCCGTGAGGTCGCGTTGGGAGCGGTCCGGGGCCGTCGGCAGATGGCCCTGGGCGAGGACGACCGCGGACAGCTCCGGCAGCGCGCGCCCGTTGTCGAGGGTGAGGGTCTGGCGGCCGTCGGGGTCGTCGTCGAGCCGTACCGCGCGCGCCGCGTGCACCTCGACGCGCACTCCTGGCGGCGCCCCGCGCACCACCTCGGCGAACACCCACTCCAGATAGCGGCCGTAGTGCGCGCGGGTCGGGTAGTCGTCCGGGCCCAGTTCGCCGCCCGCCCAGGTGTGCAGGCTCGGCCCGGGGCGGACCGGGCCCGAGCAGTCCACGCTGTCGTCGGTGAAGAGGGTCACCTGCGAGGCCACGGTGTTCATCAGCAGATGCGGCGACTGCGCGGTGCGCCAGACGCGGCCGGGGCCGGGCGGCGACGGGTCGACCACGTGGACCGTCAGTCGTGCTCCGGGCGGGAGCAGCTCCGGCGCGGAGGCGCACAGGCGTTCAAGGACGCTGGTGCCCCGCGGTCCCGCGCCGACGACGGCGAGGGACACATCGACGGCAGGGGTGGTCCCCGAGGACGCGGCGCTCACTGCAGACAAAGGTGTGACTCCCGGGCATGGGGGGCGCATGACGGCGAACCGCCTGCTGGGAGTTCCACGGGAAGGTCCCCTGGAAGCGGACGGTCCGCCTCATCATGCCGTCGGCGAGAACCCGAACCGAGCCCCGGGCGGGAGGATCGCCGTCCGCTGTGGGATGCGTCACGGGTATCTCACGGGGTCCTCACGCACCCCTCGCACCGCTGTCACGCTTGCTTCACAGGCGCGTTGTGGACGACCGAGGGAGACTGCGGACACTCATGAACCGACCGCGGGCGCTCGTGAGCCGAAAGCGCACGCTCACGAACCGACCGCTGACGAGCACGAGTCGATCTCGGACGCTCACGAACTGATCTCGGACGTTCGTGAACCGATATCGGACTCCATGACCGTCCGCAGCCGGGCGGCGCCCCCGTCCTTCCCCGCGCGGGCCTGCTCCAGCCGCAGCCGGGCCGAACGTCCTTGCAGGGTCAGGGTCATGAGCTGGTTGCCGAACCAAGGGCCGCCCGTTTTACGCCAGTCGACAGGTGGCCGGTCGCACTTGCCGTGCCCGGTGAACCGGCGCCCGATCGCCCGCCCGACCGCGCTCCACCCGAAGCGGAAGCCGAGCCGTATGGAGAGGGGGATGGAGTTGTGGACGGGGGAGCAGGTCAGCTGGAGGACGCGGGCGTCGGGGGAGCGGGGGGAGTCGGGCGTCCCAGAGGTCCCGGAAGGCCACTGGGGCTCGGCGATATAGGCGTGGTGGACGTCTCCGGACAGCACGGACACCGTCGCCGGGGCGTCCGGCCCGGAACCGGCCTCGGCGATCAGCTCCGCGAGCGCGGCGAAGGAAGCGGGGAAGGCCGCCCAGTGCTCCAGGTCGGCCCGGCGGCGTAGCTTCTCCCCGAATCGGGCCCAGCGCGGGCCCCGTTCACCCCGGCACAGGGCGGCGTCCCATGTCTCGGCGTCATGCACGAGGTGGGGGAGCAGCCAGGGCAGTGAGGTGCCGATCAGGAGGTGGTCGCAGGAGCCCGGCGCGTCCAGCGCCTGCTCGCGCAGCCACCGCTCCTCGCCCGGGTCCAGCATCGCCCGCCGGTCCTCGGCCAGCACGCGGGCCGCCCGGGTGTCCACCATCAGCAGCCGTACGCGGCCGAAGTCGCGGCGGTAGCTCCAGCGGACGGAGGCCGGATCGGCGTCGGACTGGGCGGCGAAGGCGCTCAGCACGTCGGTGCCGTCGGGGGTCTCGCGGACGGCGGCGTACAGGGCGTCCTCGGCGAGTTCGCGCGGTGAGAGGTTGCCGAGGTGCTGGTGGACCCAGTACGACATCAGGCCGCTCATCAGCCGCTCGCGCCACCACACCGTGGCCCGCATGTCGGCGAGCCAGGAGGCGCTGGTGTTCCAGTCGTCGATCACGTCGTGGTCGTCGAAGATCATGCAGCTGGGCACGGTCGACAGCAGCCAGCGGACTTCCGGGTCGAGCCACGATTCGTAGTAGAGGCGGGTGTACTCCTCGTAGTCCGCGACCTGGTCGCCCGGGGGGTCCGCGAGGTTGCGGCGGGCGGCGAGCCAGCGCTGGGTGGCCTTCGAGGTCTCGTCGGCGTACACCTGGTCGCCCAACAGGAGCAGGACGTCCGGCCGTTCGCTCTCGGGCTCGCTCGCGATACGGGCCGCCAGTGTGTCCAGCGCGTCGGGCCCGACCGGGTCCTTCTCGTCCGCGGGCGGCGCGGCCCAGCGGCAGGAGCCGAAGGTGACACGGACGGCGTCTTCCTCGCCCCGGGTGCGGACGACCGAGGGCGGGAAGGGGGAGTCGGCCGGCGGCCAGACACCGACGCCGTCCAGCAGCACCTCGTAGGCGGTGTCCGTGCCCGGGGTCAGACCGCTCACCGGCACCAACGCGTAGTGGTGCCCGGCGACTTGGAAGGTGCGGGCCGAGCCGCGGGCGCCGTCGGCGCAGCGCACCTCGGCGGTGCACGGACGGCTCGCCTCGACCCAGAAGGTCGCGGACGAGCCGTCGACGTACCTCAGCAGCGGTCCCAGGCGCAGTTCCGCCAAGGTGATCACCCCTCTCCGTCGCCCCGTACGGTACGGAACGACGGAGATGAGCGGGGAGGTTCCGGGAACTGCGCCGGTTTCCGTGGGGGGAGGGGACCGGTGGGGATCCGTGGGGGGATCGGTGGGGGGATCGGTGCGGGGATCAGCAGCCGCTGAGGACCGAGCTGAGCTTGCTCTTCTCCGCCGAGTCGACCTTGAGGTTGTAGTAGTACTTCACCTGGACCCAGGCGCGGACGTAGGTGCAGGCGTAGGAGCTGAGCGGGGGCATCCACTCGGCCGGGTCCTGGTCGCTCTTCTGCTGGTTCACGTTGTCCGTGACGGCGATGAGCTGCGGCCGGGTCACGTCGTTGGCGAAGGCCTGGCGCTGGGCGGTGGTCCAGGCGCTGGCGCCGGAGTCCCAGGCCTCGGCGAGCGGGACGAGGTGGTCGATGTCCAGGTCGGAGGCGGCGGTCCAGGTGGCGCCGTCGTAGACCGAGTACCAGGTGCCGCTGGTGGCGGTGCAGGCGGAGTTGGTGACGACGTTCGAACCGTCGCGCTTGAGGACGTACTCACGGGTGTTGCAGGTGCCGCTGATGGTGATCCAGGTGGGGAAGAGATCACGGTTGTAGCCGGTGCGGTTCTCCGTCGCCACGGTGAGCGAGGCGAGGTAGGTGCGCGCGGTGGCGGCGCTGACCGGGGTGGGGAGCGCGGCGGAGGCGGTCGGGCCGTTGAAAATCCCGACCATGGCTATCAGGCCGGTGAAGGCTGCGAGTATGCTCAGCCGTCGACGCGCGTAGACCTTTGGCATGCGAACTCCCTTGAGGTGGGGGGACGTTGGGGCGAGCGGGCCCATGCTCGCGGTGGCGCATTTCCGGAAGGTGTGAAGCAGGTAAGAAGCTAGTGACGTGCGCATGACATGCCAAGGGGTTCGGGGTAATCGGTTTCTGTGGATCGGGAAGCGGGCTCCGAGGCGTTGTGTGAGGGGCCCGGGACCTATGGCCCTGTCCGGCCCGTTTCGTCATCCCGTAGGATGGATGGCGCAGAAGGGGAGTAGCTCTTCGCCGGACCGTCGACATACTGCTCAGCTCGTCTGAGCCGGCGCCCGGAGGCAGACCGTCACGGTCGGCCAGCGAGACCTTCGGCAGAGCAGTGCACTGTCCGCGCGTACGTCCTCGTGCGGGCGCCGATGTGTGCTGCCGTGCCGAGGTGTCGCGCAGCAGTCACAACACTCTCGGTGGGGCAGCCCCGACCGATTGAGGGATTTTGATCAGCATCACCGTGATGGCGCTCGTCTTCGGCGTCGTCTTCCTCGCCGAGTTGCCGGACAAGACCGCGCTCGCCGGGCTCGTCCTCGGCACCCGCTATCGCGCCTCGTACGTCTTCGCGGGCGTCGCCGCCGCCTTTGCCGTGCACGTCGCGCTCGCCGTCGCCGCGGGCAGCGTGCTGACCCTGCTGCCGCAGCAGATCGTGCACGCGATCACGGGTGTGCTGTTTCTCGCCGGTGCCGCCGTGCTGCTCCTGAAGAAGGGCGAGGACGAGGAGGAGATCCGCGATCCCGCGAACCAGAGCTTCTGGAAGGTCTCGGGGGCGGGCTTCATGCTCATCCTGGTCGCCGAGTTCGGTGACCTCACGCAGATCATGACGGCGAACCTCGCGGCCCGGTACGACGACCCGCTCTCGGTCGGCCTCGGTGCGGTGCTCGCGCTCTGGGCGGTGGCCGGACTCGGCATCGTCGGCGGCAAGGCCCTGATGAAGCGGGTTCCGCTGGAGCTCATCACCAAGGTCGCGGCCATGCTGATGCTGGCGCTGGGGGTCTGGAGTCTGTACGAGGCGGTGGCGGCCTGAGCCGTCGGCGTCCCGCTCGTCGGGGTGCCGGTCGGGGTGCCGGTGAAAGGCCCGAGGCTCGTCCTGGTCGGAGGCGGTGGCGCCGGCCCCCCTCGTTTTGTATCGTAGAGAAACAAAGTGGCTCCCGTCCGCACTCCCTGACCGGCGGGCGGGGCCGCCTTGTCCCCGGGGGACCCGGTGCTGATCCAACGGACGCCCCCGGCCCCTTCCCCCGCGCCCTGGAGCCTGCCGATGACGGCCACCACCGTTCTGACCGCCCGCGCCCTCCTGCTCGACATGGACGGCACCCTCGTCAATTCGGACGCCGTGGTCGAGCGCTGCTGGCGCCGCTGGGCCGAGCGGCACGGGCTGGACGGGGACGAGGTCATGAAGGTCGTCCACGGGCGGCAGGGGTACGCGTCGATGGCGGTGCTGCTGCCGAACCGGCCGATGGAGCAGAACTACGCCGACAACGCGCGCATGCTCGCCGAGGAGACCGCCGACATGGACGGGGTCGTCGCGATTCCGGGTGCCGCGGAGTTCCTTGCCTCGCTGGGCGCGGTGCCGCATGCCCTTGTCACCTCCGCGGATGTGGGGCTGTCCACGGCGCGGATGGCTGCCGCCGGGCTCGGGATGCCCGATGTGCGGGTCACCGCGGAGTCCGTCGGTGCGAGCAAGCCTGATCCCGAGGGTTTTCTGAAGGGCGCCGCCGAGTTGGGTGTGGCGCCGGAGGACTGTGTCGTCTTCGAGGACTCGGGGGCCGGGATTTCCGCTGGGCGGGGTGCGGGGATGCGGGTGGTCGGGGTGGGGCCCCGGGCCGGCTTCCATCGTCCGGATGTCGGCGTGCGTGATCTGACGCAGGTGCGGGTGGAGGTTGTCGGGGACGGGACGGTACGCCTGCACGTCGGCTGATGCCCGGTTTCCTCGCCCCTGCCGCCCCTACCCTCCCCCAAGCTCTCGGCTTCGCTCGAGCAGGGAGGACCCCCATCATCCCTGGGGGCTCCGCCCCAAGACCCCCGGGGTGTGTCCGTCGGCTGCGGGCGAGTGGGGGCCGATCGCGCAGTTCCCCGCGCCCCCGGGCCACGGGGCTACGCCCAGGCCCTCCCATCGGCCTGAACGGCCGCGTCCTCAAACGCCGGACGGGCTGAACATACGAACCGGCGCCGACAAGAGCGCCCCGTCAGGGGCGCGGGCAACTGCGCGCCAAGCCCCCACTGCCCCGCAGTCATGCCAATCGCGCGGGTGGGGGACGCGGGGCGAAGCCCCGCTCAGCCCCCACCGGCCGACAGCCGAACGGATCGGGTGGGCGGGGGATGCGGGGCGCAGCCCCGTCTTAGGGGCGCGGGGAACTGCGCGATCGGCCCCCGCCGGGCCGCGGGCGAGGAACTCACCGAACCCGCCGGACCGCGGGCGAGGAACTCACCGAACCCGCCGGACCGCTACGGCGTCCTCGTCTCACCCTCGAGGCTCGTCCGTGTCGCCGCCCCGTACACCCCGGACTCGTCGCCCCTGATGCCGCGCGCCCACTGATAGCGGCGTACCGCGTCCTCGACCTGGCCGGAGTACGTACCGTCGGCCTTGCCGGTGTAGAGGGACAACTGGCGCAGGCGCAGTTGGAGTTCGGTGACCTCGGAGCCCTTGTCGCCGCGGCGCAGGGTCTGGGCGGGCTGATCGCCCGTGGAGCCCTGGCCCGGCGCCAACGATGCGGCCGCGGTGGGCGTGGGTGTAGACGACGGTGAGGGCGTGGGCGGCTGGGAACGCGTCGCCGACGCCGAGGGGGACGGGCTTCCGCTGGGGGACGGGGGTGGCGCGGTCGCTGTCGTTGCCGTGGTTGTGGGGGACGTGGCGCCCTCGGGGGCCGACCCCGAGTCTGATCGTGACGACGGGGACGACGGCGCCGATGTCGGCGTCGGTGACGGGTCCGGCACGCTCGCCCGTACATCGTCCGGCAGTGCCCTGTCCCGCGCGGGGGCGTCGTACGAGAACAGCCCGCTCGCGAACCCCGCCGCCGCCACGACCGCCACCGCGGCCCCGGTCACGGCCAGCAGGGCCGTACGCCGTCGGCGCCGGGGAGGTTCCTCCAGGAAGGGGGCCGGGGGCGGGTACGGGGGTTCGTTCCCGGAGTCGACGTGTCGTGCGGCGGTGGCGGCCTCCGACGGCACCGTACGCAGACGCATGGTGGCGGGGGAGGGAGAGGACTCGGTCGCCGGCAGATCCACGTACGGGCGTATGCGCAGGGGATCGAAGTCCTCCGCCGCTGCCGCCTCCGCCGTGCGCGCGTCGCGCAGGGCGTCGGACGCGCGCCGGGTGCAGGCGCAGGACGGGGTGCCGTCCGGCGTCCGGGGCGCGGCGCACTCGGGGCAGACATGCCCGTTCGGTTCAGTCACGCGTTGGGTCCCTCCCCCTGAGACTCGCCCCCCGGAACTCCCGAGGTTAGTCACATCCACCACACCTTCTCCCAGGAGCCCCCGGAATCCCGCGTTCCGCACGCGTTACAAGCTTCAACAGGCCATAACCCGCCATACCGACCACCATGGAGGGTGACCGAGACCCCAGGGGCTCATGGGAGGTCCGCATGACGGGCGAGACACCCGGTGATGTGCACGACCCGGACGCGCCGCCGCACGACCCCCCGTACGGCGTGAACGAGTCGGCCGTGCGGAGGCGCTCGGCGGCCGCCGTCGACGCCAAGGAGGCGCCGGTGCACGGCAGCGTCGTCGTCTCGATCGGCGCGCTGCTGCTCGGCATGCTGCTGGCCGCCCTCGACCAGACGATCGTGTCGACCGCGCTGCCCACCATCGTCAGCGACCTGGGCGGGCTCGAGCATCTGTCGTGGGTGGTCACCGCGTATCTGCTCGCGTCGACCGCGGCCACTCCGCTGTGGGGCAAACTCGGCGACCAGTATGGCCGGAAGAAGCTGTTCCAGGCCGCGATAGTGATCTTCCTCGTCGGGTCCGCATTGTGCGGAATGGCGCAGAACATGGGTGAGTTGATCGGCTTCCGGGCCCTTCAGGGCCTTGGTGGCGGTGGGCTCATCGTGCTGTCCATGGCGATCGTCGGCGACATCGTCTCGCCGCGCGAACGGGGCAAGTACCAGGGGCTGTTCGGAGCTGTCTTCGGTGCGACGAGCGTGCTCGGGCCACTGCTCGGCGGGCTGTTCACCGAGCACCTCAGCTGGCGCTGGGTCTTCTACATCAACCTGCCGGTCGGCGTGGTCGCGCTCATCGTGATCGCGGCGGTCCTGCACATCCCGAAAAAGTCCGCCAAGCACGTCATCGACTACCTCGGCACGTTCCTCATCGCCGCGGTCGCCACCTGTCTCGTTCTCGTGGCCTCGCTCGGCGGCACCACCTGGGGGTGGAGCTCGCCGCAGATCATCGGTCTCGCGGTGCTCGGTGTCCTGCTCGCCGTGGCCTTCGTGGCGGTGGAGCAGCGGGCGGCCGAACCCGTCCTGCCGCTCAGGCTCTTCCGCATCCGCACCTTCACCCTCTCCGCCGTCATCAGCTTCATCGTCGGTTTCGCGATGTTCGGCGCGATGACCTATCTGCCGACCTTCCTCCAGGTCGTCCGGGGTGTGAGCCCCACCCTGTCCGGCGTGTACATGCTGCCCATGGTGTTCGGGTTGCTGCTGTCCTCGACCGTCTCCGGGCAGATCGTCAGCCGTACCGGACGCTGGAAGGTCTTCCCCATCGCGGGCACCGGTGTCACGGCGCTCGGTCTGCTCCTGCTCCACCAGCTCGACGAGCACAGCAGTACCGGAGAGATGAGCGTGTACTTCCTCGTCTTCGGCCTGGGCCTCGGCCTGGTCATGCAGGTCCTGGTCCTGATCGTGCAGAACGCGGTCTCGTACGAGGATCTGGGCGTCGCCACCTCGGGCGCCACCTTCTTCCGGTCCATCGGCGCCTCGTTCGGCGTGGCCATCTTCGGCACCGTCTTCGCGAGCCGCCTCGGCGACAACCTGGTGGCCGTGCTGAGCGGAAGGCGACTCCCCGCCGGCATCACGCCGAACAGCCTCAAGGCCGACCCGAAGGGCATCGCCGATCTGCCGTCGGCGCTCCGCCAGCCCGTCCTGCACGCGTACGCCTCGTCGATCACCGACGTCTTCCTGTACGCCGCCCCGGTCGCCCTGCTCGGCTTCGTCCTGGCCTGGTTCCTGCGCGAGGACAAGCTGCGGGGTTCGGTCACGGCACCCGACATCACCGAGACGCTCGCCACCAATCCCGTGGAGCGGTCGTCGTACGACGAGGTGTGCCGGGCGCTTTCCCTGCTCGGCACCCGGGAGGGGCGGCGGGAGATCTACGAGAAGATCACCGCGCGGGCCGGGTACGACCTGCTGCCCGCCGCGAGCTGGCTGCTGCTGCGGATCAAGAAGTACGGCTGGGCGGAACCCGCGCTGCTGGCCGAGCGCAGCACCGTACCGCTGCCCGTCGTACTGGCCGCGGCCCGGCAGTTGGAGGAGCGCCGCCTCGCCGCCCGCGAAGGGCTCGACCTCGTCCTCACGGACGAAGGCCGCGAGGTCGCCGGGAGGCTGGCCAAGGTCCGTGAGGAGTCCCTGGCGGAGCTGCTCGGCGACTGGTGGGGTCCGGACCGCCCGACCGATCTGACCAAGCTGGTCAAGGAGCTGAACGGCGAGCTGTGCGGCTCCGACGGGGAGCGGCCGCACGACGGGACGGTGCCGCGTGCGCATCCGCGCGGGACACCGGCGTGAGTCCGCACACCGGCGTGAGTCCTCCGTCGGACTTCAGGGCGTCAGCTTCTTCGTGAACCAGTGGTCGGCGTAGGTCTCGTCGTTGTGCGGCTCGGTCTCCTCGTAGCCATGCCGCGCGTACAGGGCGCGTGCCTCCGTCAGGTCGCCCCGGGTGTCGAGGATCAGCCGCTCGGCGCCGAGGCCGCGCGCCGCCTCCTCGGCCGCCGCGAGCAGCAGTGGCGCGCCGCCTCTGCCGCGCAGTTGCTCGCGCACGAACACGCGCTTCAGCTCACCCGTCGTGGTGTCGAGCATCCGCACCCCGGCCATGCCGCCGGGGTCGCCGTCGTACCGCGCGACCAGCAGCACCCCGCCGGGTGCCTGGAACTCGGCACCCGTGGCCGCCGCGATCTCCCGCTCCAGTTCCTCGGGGTCGGTCGGGTGCCCCTCGTGCAGCAGGTACCAGCGGTCGCTGACCTCCGTGTAGTACGCGCGCCACAGTGCGGCGGCGACGGAGGAGTCGAAGGGCTCGGGGGCGATGGTCCAGGTCATGGCCGCCATTGTCGGGAGGCGCCGCACCCTTGCCGCAAGTGGATTTCGGCGGGGCGCCGCTGAGAGGGCGTCCGTGACGGGTCCATGGCGGATGTGTGAGGGATCCGTGGCGGCGTCCGTGGTGGGTTCGTTTGAGTGCGGGGTTCCGGGCAACCCGGTCCTCGAACCGGCCCGTCGGGTCGAGAACCCCGGAAGGCACCCATGTCCACAGGCCTCATCATCGCTTTGATCGTGATCGTGGCGGTCGCCGTCGTCGCGGCCGCGCTGATCCTTTTGGCCCGCAGGCCGCAGGGCGGGCGCACACTGCGGCGGCGCTTCGGGCCCGAGTACGACCGTGCCGTCGCCCAGCACGACGGCGACGCCAGGGCCGCCGAGCGTGACCTCGCCGAGCGGGTGAAGCGCCACGGCTCGCTGCGTGAACGGCCGCTGGAGCCCGCGGCCCGCGACGAGTACGCGGCCCGCTGGGGGGCCGTTCAGGAACGCTTCGTCGACTCGCCCCAGGAGGCGGTGGCCGAGGCGGACCGGCTGGTTGCCGAGCTGGCCGGCGCACGTGGCTTCCCCGACGGCGAGCGCTACGAGGAGCAGCTCGACGCGCTCTCCGTCCACCACGGACACCATCTGCACGGCTACCGGCGCGTCCACCAGGCCACGTACGCCCCCACCTCGGGCGCCGACGGCAGCACGGAGGAGCTCCGCGCGTCCATGGTGGACGCCCGCGCCCTCTTCGAGGAGCTGCTGGCCCCGGTTCGCGAGGACGCCCGCCAGGGCACCGCCGACACCGCCCCTGCCGCGGCATCCGTCCCGGACGAGCGTTCCCACCGAGCCCATGTTCCGTCGGTACTGACCAGGCGTCATGCGAAGGGGAGTTGAGGAAGTGAAGAGGATGACTTCGGACAACGGCAATGAGAACACTCCGCGTCGCGAGGCGATGTCGGGTCGCGGCGACGTCGACCCCCTCGTCCACCGGCACGCCCAGGACGCCCAGGACGCTCCGGCGACCGGACCCGGCACCCCGGCAGACCCGGCCGTCCGCGACCCCGGTGAGGTCCCCGGCGGCATGGGGTCCCGCGAGACCGCGAACCCGTCACGCTCGACAGCCGGCGACACGCGGAGCATGCCCGCCGACGACCGCGACACCCGCGCCGGACAGGGCGCCCCCGTGCGCGCCGGGCAGGGCGCCCCCGTGCGCGCCGGGCAGGGCGGCCCCACCCCCGCGGAGCAGCGCGGTACCGGTCCGCAGGGTGATGGCGACGGGGCGCTGCTGTCGCACGACGAGTGCGACAAGTACTCGTTGCGGTTGCAGCACGCGGTCGGCGGGTTCGTGGACGGCCCGCGGGCGTCCGTCGAGGAGGCGGACCACGTCCTGGAGGAGCTGACCACAGAGTTCACGGACGCCATGACCCGGCGCCGCCGCAACCTGCGGACGACCTGGCAGGCGGCCGGTGAGAGCGACACGGCCGACACCGAGAAGCTGCGGCTCGCCCTGCGCGACTACCGCGAGGTCACCGAGCGGCTCCTGCACCTGTAGGAGGCCGAACCGTCGAGTGTCACAGTGAGGCCGCGCCCCGGACCATGTTCCGGGGCGCGGCCTCACCCGTCGACGGGATCATCCGGCCCGGCGCTCGCGCCACTCCCGGACGATCTCGTCCACGTCGTACGGCTTGAGGCCGAGGGGAGGTCCCGGCGGCGGCTTGAACATGACCTCGCGGATCTTGGCGTTGATGTCCTCGACGATCCGGCGTACGACCCGCTCCGAGGGCGCCACCGATGCCGCCGCGAGCGCGTCCTCGGCCTCCTTGCGCAGGGCCAGCGTCGGCGGCAGGACCGACAGCCCCTCGCGGGCCATCTTCCGCTTGATCCACCACAGTTCGTCGTACGACGTGTCGGTCACCTCGGGCATGGGCTTGCCCGCACCGGGCAGGTCCGCGAACTCGCCGCGGGCCTCCGCCTCACGGATCTGTCGGTCGACCCAGGTCTCGAAGCTGACCCCGGGTGGCTTCCGTTCGGTCATGCGTCCATTGTGCCGTACGACACACGATCGGACGATCGGACGATTTATCATGCGGCGGCGGCGCGTCAACCACACTCGGTACCAGGAGGGTTGAAGCGCCGCGACGCGACCGGATGAACGCTGTAACTCGAAGGAGCGCACGTGCTCGAACTCACCATGGCCTCGGTCACCGGGGCGGACGCTGGTGCGACGGCCGGAATGCTGATGGCCGACGCGCCGAGCGACCCCGGAGCCGTGCTGCGGGTGGGCCGGGACCGGGCCGTGTGCCGGCTCGCGACCCCCGACGACTGGCTGTTCGTCTCCCGGGTCCACCTGGAGTTCCTGTGCGGCCCGGACGGCACCTGGCAGGTCACCTGGCTGCACGGGTCACGCCCGGAGCCCTCCGCCGAGGTACGGCTGACGCTGGCCGGACTGCCGACCCGGACCGTCCCGTACGGCGGGACGGCGAAGCTCCCCGCGGGCGGTTCGGGGGAGATCGTCATCCTCGACCGCACGGGACCGCACAGTGTGAACGTGGGTTTCTACCACGAGGCCTGAGCGCCCCCGGAGGGGGACCTGAGCGCCCCGGTGGGGGAAACGCGCGTCAGGCCAGCACGCGCGCCAGCGCGAACCCGTCGTACCCCTTGCTGCCCACCGTCTGGATCGCCGTACCGCTCAACTTCGGGTGGGTGGCGATCAGTTCGAGGGCGGCCCGGGTGCCCCGCACGCTCGGTTCGGCGCTGCCCGCCTCGGTGACCCGCCCGCCGCGCACGACGTTGTCGACGACGATCAGGCTGCCGGGGCGGGTGAGCTTGAGGGCCCACTCGACGTAGCGCGGGTTGTTCACCTTGTCGGCGTCGATGAACACGAAGTCGAACGGCTCCGGGTTCTCCTCGGCCAGCTTCGGCAGCGACTCCAGCGCGGGGCCCACCCGCACCTCGGTGATCTTGTCGAGGCCCGCGCGGGCGAGGTTGCGGCGGGCGACCTCGGCGTGCGTGGCGTCGTACTCGAAGGTGATCAGCCGGCCGTCCGCCGGGAGCGCGCGGCCCAGCCAGATGGTGCTGTAGCCGCCGAGGGTGCCGATCTCCAGGATGCGGCGGGCGCCCTGGATCTCGGCGAGCAGCTGGAGCAGCTTGCCCTGGTTCGGCGCGACAGCGATCTGCGGCAGCCCCGCGGCGTCGCTGTCGCGCAGGGCCGCCGTCAGTGCCTCGTCGGCGGGGGCGAGGAGGGTGGCGAAGTAGTCGTCGACGTCGTTCCAGAGCTGCGACTCGCTCATGAACCATGCCTTTCGTATGCCTAGTTAGATGCCCTAACTAGTCCCGCGGGCAAAGCTACACGGCGGGCGCGGAGCCCGGCAGCGGGCGCCCCGCCGATTCGGTCATGAACCACACCGCGACACCACCGATCACGGCCGCGGCCATCATGTAGTAGGCGGGCATCATCATGTTCCCGGTCGCCCCGATGAGCGCCGTGGTCACCAGCGGGGTCGTACCGCCGAAGAGCGAGACGGAGACGTTGAAGCCGATGGACAGCGAGCCGTAGCGGACCTTCGTCGGGAAGAGCGCGGGGAGCGCGGCGGGCATCGCGGAGGTGAAGCAGACCAGCAGCAGGCCCAGCGCGCCCATGCCGAGCGCGACCGCGAGCAGACTGCCCTGGCGGATCAGCAGGAGTGCCGGGACGGACAGGGCGAGGAAGCCGACGCAGCCCGCGGCGATCACCGGGCGGCGGCCGATCCGGTCGGTCAGCGCGCCCGCGAAGGGCTGGACGATCATCATCAGCGCCATCACGCCGAGGACGACCAGCAGGCCGTGCGTCTCGTCGTACTTCAGCTCGCTCGTCAGATAGCTCGGCATGTACGACAGCAGCATGTAGTCGGTGACGTTGAAGACCAGCACCAGACCGACGCAGAGCAGCAGCGCGCGCCACTGGCCCGCGACCATCTCGCGCAGCCGCACCTTGGGGCGGTCCGCCTCCTTCTTGGAGGCCTTCGCCAGCTCCGCCGCGAACGCCGGGGTCTCTTCCAGGCGCATGCGCAGATACAGGCCGATGATGCCCATCGGGCCCGCGATCAGGAACGGGACGCGCCAGCCCCAGGACAGCAGGTCATCGGTGGACAGGAAGGCGGTCATGAGGGTGACCAGGCCGGCGCCGCCGATGTATCCGGCGAGCGTGCCGAACTCCAGCCAGCTCCCGAAGAAACCGCGCTTCTTGTCGGGCGCGTACTCGGCGATGAAGGTGGAGGCGCCCGCGTACTCGCCGCCGGTGGAGAAGCCCTGGACGAGCCGGGCCGCGAGCAGCAGCAGGGGAGCGCCGACGCCGATCGTGGCGTACGAGGGGATCAGGCCGATCGCGAAGGTGCCCGCCGCCATCATGATCATGGTGAGGGCGAGGACCTTCTGACGGCCGACGCGGTCGCCGAGCGGGCCGAAGACCATGCCGCCGAGCGGGCGGACGAGGAAGGCCGCGGCGAAGGCGCCGAAGGTGGACAGCAGCTGCGCGGTGGGGTTGCCGGAGGGGAAGAAGACCTTGCCCAGCGTCACCGCGATGTAGCTGTAGACACCGAAGTCGAACCACTCCATCGCGTTGCCGAGGGCCGCCGCCTTGACGGCCCGCTTGACCAGGGCCGGATCGGTGACGTAGGCCTCGGGCGGCGCGGGGGTCCGGGGTCGGGGCATGGCGGGGGTGACTGCTGTGGCGGACGGCAAGGGCATGCCCTTCGTAGGGGACGGGGACGTGGCTCACCCGGAAGTGGGCCGAAAAGCGACCATAGGGGCACTCGCCCGCGTAACGTGCCGTAGGCAACTCGATGCATAGTGCAAGTAAATGCGCCGTACGCAGGGGTGTAGGCCTGGCCACGCACCGCTTTTCCGGGGCCCGTCTGTGAGCTATGTCGCGAACGAAGGGGGGAACCGGAACCGTGCGCGCACTATCGTCATCCGGACAAAAGGCGGGAGGCCGTCAGGTGAAGAGGGGGTTGCCTGCGTCTCTCAACCGGGGCGTGCGAGCCTCATAAGGGTCCGGGCGGAGTCCGGCCGCACGGGACGCACGGGGTGAACGGGACAAACGGGGTGGGAGGGTCGGCGGGGCGTGGCGAACGTTGAGCACGGCGGGACAGCGGGCAATGCCTTCGGGGCGGGGGCGGCGGAATCGGCGAGAGCGAGACTGCGCGCGATCCGGATCGGGCTGTGGGTGATCGCCGCGATCCTCGCGATACGGCAGGTCACCGTCGTGCTCAGCACCCCGAAAGGTGAGCGGCTGACGGACCTGGAGACCTGGGTCGGACCCAATGGCGTCCTGCATGTGAAGGGATCGCTGTACGACTCGACGCAGTTCACCGGCACCCCCTTCGGAGGATTCGTCCTCAAACCCCTCACCCGCGCCGCCGAACAGGCGCTCGGCTGGGGCTGGACCTTCGGCAGCCTCTCGCTGGTCGTCGTGCTCGGCCTGGTCGTCGCACGCGCTCTGCCCCAGCCGGTGAGCCGGCGCACCGCCCTGCTCGCCGCGCCCGTCGCGATCAGCCTGCTGATGCTGTCGCTGCCGGTGCGCAACGCCCTCTACCTCGGCCAGACCAGCATCATCCCGGTGCTGCTCGTCCTGCTGGGCTGCTTCGCCGTCCGGGGCGAGCGCGCCAGCGGCCTGCTGATCGGCGTCGCCGCCGCCCTGCAGCCCACCATGCTGCTCTTCGCGCCGCTGCTCTGGTTCACCGGGCGCCGCCGCGCCGTCGAGTCCACCGCGATCACCTTCGCCGGCCTCGGCGTGCTCGCCTGGGCCGTGATGCCGCACGACTCCACCACCTACTGGGTGCACCACCTGGCGGGCGTCGGCCTCGGCGGGGACGCCGACGACCTCTCCAACCAGTCGCTGCACGGCGCGCTGCTGCGGCTCGGCCTCAACGGCCCGCTGGAGATCACCCTGTTCCTGCTGCTCGGCGCCGCGGTCGCCGCCCTCGGCCTGCGCCGCGCCATCCGCTACGCGCGGGACGGGCAGCTGCTGCTGGCCGTGGCGATCACCGGCTGTGTCGCCGTCGTCGTCTCGCCCACGTCCTGGCAGCACCAGCTGCTGTGGGTGCTGCTTGCGCTGGTCGGCCGGGTCGGCAAGAAGACCTCGGACCGCCCCATGTGGCCCGTCGCCGTCATCCTCGTCATGACGCTGCCCGCGAAGATGATGCTGCCGAACATGGCGGCGCTCTTCCCGCTGCGCGACAACGTGGTGCTGCTCGCCGCGCTCGCCGCCGCCACGATCGTGCCGTTCCTCTCCCGCACCTCGGAGTACTACCGGGCGCCGATACCCACCGACTACGCCCGGCCCGTCCCCACACGCTGGAAGCGGTTGCCGCTGCTCCCCTTCCTCGGCCGCGTGTTCACCCGCCCGAACCTGCTGCTCGAACTGCTCCTGATACGCGTCGGCTACTCCGCCTACCAGCAGGTCAGGCTCGCCGCGACGGGCGGCACCAACGCGGGCGGCCGGACCACCGCCGAACACCACGGCGCCCAGATCCTCTCCATCGAGCGGTTCCTGCACATCGACATCGAGCACTGGGTCAACCACACCGTGTTCAAGGTCGAGTGGCTGCGGGACTTCTTCGACTTCTATTACGAGTCGTTCCACTTCGTCGTCCCGCTCACCGTCCTCGGCGTGCTCTATGCCCGCCGCCCCGGCGACTACCGCTGGGCGCGCTCGGCGCTCGGCTTCGCCACCCTGATCGCGCTCCTCGGCTTCTGGCTCTTCCCGCTCGCCCCACCGCGCCTGATGCCGGGCCTCGGCATCATCGACACCGTGCACGGCGTGCAGGACTTCTCCAAGCCGGACTACGGCACGCTGACCGCGCTGACCAACCAGTACGCGGCGATGCCCTCGCTGCACTTCGGCTGGTCCCTGTGGTGCGGAGTCGTCATCGCGGTCCTTGCGCCCAAGTGGTGGATGAAGGCGCTCGGCCTGCTGCACCCGCTGTTCACGGTCTCCGCGATCGTGGCGACCGGCAACCACTGGGTGCTGGACGCCATGGGCGGCGCGGCCGTCGTCGGCGCGGGCTTCGGCCTGACCTACCTCCTCCAGGGGCCGCGGCCGAGGCCGCTGATGAAGCCCGTGGAGGTCAGCACGAAGGATCCGGTCCCGGTGACGGGGCGTACCCCGAGCTGATCCGGTACTCACCCGGCTCGGTCACCGTCAGCCGCGTGAACTCGCCGTCCCGTGTCAGGCAGCCGCCCGGCGCGCGCAGCCACGGTGAGTACGCGACCCGCACGGTCACCGGGCCGGGCACCGGCATCCGTACGTCCACCTCGGCGCTCGTCGTGCGCAGCACGGAGGCGGGCGCCGACACCAGCGGTACGGCGTCGCGCACCCGCAGCACCTGCCAGTTGGCGTCGCTCCACACCGGTTCCAGCCACGCGGGCCGGCTCCTCACCAGCCGCGCCTCCGCTTCGGCGAACCCGTCCGGCTTCCCCGCCGGCAGTACGACGAATCCCACCGCCCAGCGGTCCAGCCAGGCCCGATAGGTCGCCTCAGAGAACGTGCCGTCGTAGAACAGCCGCCCCCGCTCCATGTCCAGCTGACGGTTCCAGCCGCGCGCCAGGTTCACATGCGGGGCGAGCGCGGAGGCCTCGCGGTGGTTGCGGGCCGGGACCACCTCGACACGGCCGCGGCCGGCGCCGAGCCGCTCCAGCGTCCGTACGACACCGTGGGTGTCGGCGGCCCAGGCGGGCACGGCCGTGGACACCTCCAGGTCATCGATGGTCTTCTGCCCGACCCAGGCGACGGAGAGGACGAGCGCCACCACCAGCGCGATCCGCCGCACCAGGTGCGGCCCGGGCGCGGTGAGCAGCGCCGCAAGGAGCGCGGCGGGCGCGAACAGCTCCGCGAACCGCTCCACGTTCGTCCCCACCGGGGAGGCGATCAGATACGTCAGCACGGTCCCGGCCGCGTACACGACCCCGCACCACCGGGCCACCCGCCAGCCGCGCGGGGCCAGCGTGGCGACGGTCAGCCCCAGCAGCACGGGCGGCCAGATCCGGCCCGAGGGCATCAACTGCTGTCCGGCGAAGGGGAACAGCAGCGTGGTCGCCCCGACGACGACCACCGGCGGCACCAGCAGCACCCCGGCCCGCACCCGGTCCCGTACGGCGAGATGTCCGGCGCCCACCACCACCAGGAACAGTCCGGCCACCGGACTCGCCATGGTCGCCAGCGCCGCGTACGCCGCCGCAGGCAGTGCCCGCCGCTCGCCCGTCAGCAGCACGCAGGCGGCGAGACCGAGGGCGACGCCGAGCGCGAAGGTGGTGCGCCCCGAGGCGACGTTGCACCACAGCGCGAGTGAGGCCAGCAGCGCCGGGCCCACCGGTCGCCGTATCCCCGTGCGGGCGATCAGCACGGCGGCCAGCCAGGTGGCGGCGAGCCCGGAGACCACCGTCACCGGGCGCACACCCAGCGCGGCCATCAGATACGGCGAGATCAGGCTGTAGTTGGCGGTATGCATCCCGCCGTACCAGAAGAGGTTGTACGGCGATCCGCCGTGCCGCGCCACGAACTCCGCCCACGCCACCTGGGCCGCGAGATCACCACCGCCGGTCGCGAGGAAGGCCCACCACACCGCGTACAGCGGCAGCACGGGGAGGGTGACGAGGAGGGGGAGGCGGTGGCGCAGCCAGAACGCGTGAGGCGGGCGCTTTCGGCGTACGGCCGGGTGGTCGGGCCGGACGGGGGTCAGCTCGGCAGAGACCACGGTGCACCGGTTCCGTTCGAAGCGTGGGTTGTCTTCGGGGTGGGGGTATGGCTGAGCCACCGGTGAAGACGCGAAACGGAACGGAGACGTTCATCGGAGGTTCGTCTCGGGGGAGGCAGGGGCGGGGCGTAGGGGGGATGCCCCTGCCTCCCGCGGGACGGGCCGACGGGCACCGGGAGTCCGTCGGCCCGAGCGTGCGGTGCGGTCAGCCGGCGTCGACCTGGAGTTCCTTGACGCCGTTGATCCAGGCGGAGCGCAGCCGGCGCGGGTCGCCGACCAGGGTGAGGTTCGGCATCGCGTCGGCGATCGCGTTGAAGATGAGGTCGATCTCGAGGACGGCCAGGGACTTGCCGAGGCAGTAGTGGGGGCCTCCGCCGCCGAAGCCGAGGTGGGGGTTGGGGTCGCGGGTGATGTCGAAGGCGTCCGGGTTCTCGAAGACCTGGGGGTCGTGGTTGGCGGAGGCGTAGAAGATGCCGACGCGGTCGCCCTTCTTGATCTGCTTGCCGCCGAGTTCGGTGTCCTGGGTGGCGGTGCGCTGGAAGGAGACCACCGGGGTCGCCCAGCGCACGATCTCCTCGGCCGTGGTCGCCGGACGGGTGCTCTTGTACAGCTCCCACTGCTCGGGGTGGGTGAGGAAGGCGTGCATGCCGTGGGTGATGGCGTTGCGGGTGGTCTCGTTGCCCGCGACCGACAGCATCAGCACGAAGAAACCGAACTCGTCGGAACCGAGGTTGCCCTCGTCCTCGGCCGCCACCAGCGTGCTGACGATGTCCTTCGCCGGGCACTGCTTGCGGTCGGCGGCCATGTTCATGGCGTACGAGATGAGCTCGGCGGCCGACTCGGCGCCGACCTCCTCGGTGATGGCGTACTCCGGGTCGTCGTACGCGATCATCTTGTTGGACCACTCGAAGATCTTGATGCGGTCGTCCTGGGGGACGCCGATCAGCTCGGCTATCGCCTGGAGGGGCAGTTCGCAGGCGACCTCGGTGACGAAGTCGAAGGGTCCCGAGTGGGCGCGGGCGCCCTCGACGATCGCGAGGGCACGGGAGCGGAGCCGTTCCTCCAGCGCCCGGATGGCCCTTGGCGTGAAACCGCGTTGCACGATCTGGCGGACGCGGGTGTGCTCGGGTGGGTCCATGTTGAGCAGGATCAGTCGCTGGGCGTCGATCGCGTCGCGCTGCATGTGTTCATGGAAGCGGATGATCGCGGTGTTGAGGTAGGAGGAGTAGATCTCCGGGTGCGTGGAGACGTACTTGACGTCCGCGTGCCGGGTGACCGCCCAGTAGCCCTCGTCCTGGAAGCCGGCCAGACCGGCGGGTTGGGGGATCCAGCGGACGGGTTCGGCCCGGCGCAGTTCGGCGAACTCCGGCAGAGGCACGCGGTGGTGCAGCAGATCGGGGTCGGTGAAGTCGAACCCGTCGGGCAGCGCGGGACAGGGCATCGGCGACCACCCACCATTCTGACGGTCCATCAGGAATCCGGAATTGCCGTGAAGGTAGTAACGGGTTCTATAAGTCGCAAGAGGTACGGCGCCCCGAATTCCGTGGGGAGTTCGTGCAGATCACGACTTCGAGCGCTGCACGACCCTTGCGGCGCGGGGGCTCCGATCCGCAGACTGCACACAGAACTGGTACGCGTTCTAGTTCTGCGCGGTGGGTGGGCCGGGACGCCCCGCGCTGCGCGGGTCAGCAGGGCCTGGCCGCCGGACAGGCCTGAGGAGAGGACGAGCCCCCATGGCCGCGGAACCCGTGATCGTCGAAGCCGTACGCACCCCCATCGGCAAGCGAGGTGGCGCGCTCGCCAACCTCCACCCCGCCTATCTCCTGGGCGAGACCTACCGTGAACTCCTCGGCCGTACCGGCATCCACGCCGACTGCGTCGAGCAGATCGTCGGCGGCACGGTGACGCACGCCGGCGAGCAGTCCATGAACCCCGCGCGCACGGCCTGGCTCGCCATGGGCCTGCCGTACGAGACGGCGGCGACGACGGTCGACTGCCAGTGCGGCTCTTCGCAACAGGCCTCGCACATGGTGGCCAACATGGTCGCGGCGGGCGTCATCGACGTCGGCATCTCGTGCGGGGTCGAGGCGATGTCGAGGGTGCCGCTGGGCTCCGGCTCCAAGCACGGCCCCGGAAAGCCGTTCCCGGACGAGTGGAACGTGGACCTGCCCAATCAGTTCGAGGCTGCCGAGCGCATCGCGCGGAATCGTGGCCTGACGCGCGAGAACGTCGACTCGCTCGGGCTCGTCTCCCAGGAGCGCGCCGCGAACGCCTGGTCGGAGGAACGCTTCAAGCGCGAGACCTTCGCCGTCCAGGTGCCGACCACCGAGGACGAACAGCGGGCCGGACAGGGCATGTGGCGCCTCGTCGACCGCGACGAGGGACTCCGCGACACGACCATGGAAGCACTGGCGGGCCTCAAGCCGGTGATGCCGACCGCCGTCCATACAGCGGGCAACTCCTCGCAGATCTCGGACGGCGCGGCGGCGATCCTCTGGGCGTCCAAGCGGATGGCCCGGGCGCTGAAACTGCGTCCGAGGGCGCGGATCGTGGCCCAGGCACTGGTGGGTTCGGACCCGCACTTCCATCTGGACGGCCCGATCGACGCGACGCGCGCGGTGCTGGGCAAGGCCGGGATGTCCTTGAAGGACATCGACCTCGTGGAGATCAACGAGGCGTTCGCTTCAGTGGTGTTGAGCTGGGCCCAGGTCTTCGAGCAGGACTTGGAGAAGGTCAACGTGAACGGCGGTGCGATCGCGCTCGGGCACCCTGTCGGGGCGACGGGTGCCCGGCTGATCACTACTGCCCTGCACGAACTGGAGCGACGGGACAAGGAGTTCGCGCTGATCACCATGTGCGCGGGCGGTGGACTGGCCACCGGGACGATCATCCAGCGGTTGTAGTCCACGAGACGAAGGTGGCGAAGGCGGCGGGGGCGATCGTGAGGATCGGTCCCGCCGGGTTCTTCGAGTCGCGTACGGCGATGGTGGTGGCCGGGGTTTCGGCGATCTCTATGCAGTCGCCGCCCTGGTCGCCGCTGTAGCTGGACTTACGCCACCGGGCCCCGGTCGGGATCGAGTTGCTCTCCATAGCGTTCCTCCATCACGTGCCGGATCAGCGCCGCCGAGTCCTTGAGGGAGAGTGCGGCGGCTCGGAGATGATCGTAACGGAGCGAACAGTCCGTGACGGTGTCCGGGTTGGCGGTCGGATGCCCGCTTCCATAGCCCTCGGTGTAGACGATGGCCGGGTCGTTCGTGAAGCGGTAGCGGTTGAATGAGCCTTGAAGTCCTGCGTGCGCACCCGCTGAGTACGGCAACACCTGGATGTTGATCCGGGGGTTGCTCTCGAATGACAACAGGTGGGCCAGTTGCTCCCGCATGGTCTCCGCGCCGCCGATCTCCTGACGCAGAGCGGCCTCACTAATGACCGCCCAGAACACGGGCGGCGCCTCCTTCTCGAAGATGCGCTGACGGGCCAGTCGCACGGCGGTCCGATCGTCGAGGTCCATGTCGTCCAGTGCGCCGAGCACAGCACGTACGTACGCCCCGGTCTGAAGAAGACCATGGACCATGTGGGTCTGGAACGTGCAGATCTCGACCGCCCGCGCCTCCAACTCCGCCACCTGTTGGAACCAGGCCGGAAGTTGACTACGCATCACCAGTCCGACCAGCCGGGACAGTAACCCACCCGTCCCCAGCGCCGCGTCCACCCGCTCACTGAACTCCGGCGTCGGCAGCTTCCTCGCCGTCTCGATCTGGCCGACCAGCGAGCCGGTGTAGTTGACGATGTCGCCGAGCTGGCGTTGCGTCAGGCTTGCGGATTCACGATGGCGCCGCAACTCGAACCCGTAGTAGTCGAGCGGGGAGGCGCCCGGGTCGAGGATGTTGATATGGGTCACGTACGGCCCCTCTCGCGCGCAACTCGGTCCACTCCGGGACCCGTTGTATTCGTTCCGTAGCCGAGCGTAGTCGTGCGAGGTCAGTCTCGTAGCGTGAACGAACACATTCCCCCCACCCTCCTGGGCCCCCGCCCCGCCCAGTACGCGATGCGGATCACCGTCGGCGCACACTCGGCCCGCCATGTCCGGCGGATCGTCAGGTCGCTGCTGGACGAGTGGGACTTGGTCGAGCTGGCCGACTCCGTGGAGCTGGCCGTGACCGAGCTGGTCGCCAACGTCGTACGCCATGTCCCGGACCGGCGCTGCGCGTTGCTGGTGCTGCGGCAGACGGCAGGCGTGAGGGTGGAGGTCGCGGACGGCTCCCCGCAACCACCCTGCGTGCCCACCGAGTTGTCGCCGGAGGCGGAGGGTGGGCGCGGGCTCGTTCTGCTCGACGCGGTGGTCGACAAGTGGGGTGTGGGGCCGGGGCCCGGGGGTGGCAAGACGGTCTGGTTCGAGTGTCGACCGGCTCGGCCGCCGGGCCAAACCCGTGGGGCTGGGAATCACTCATGGTGATGATGATCGTGCGAGGGAACCCGAACATCCGTTTTTGTCCCCTGATGATGAGCCTCACATCCGAGGCGCACGACCCCGGGGCATATGCCCCGGGGTCTTCGTGCGGCCCGAAGGAAGGGGATCAACCGAAGTGAGCAATGAGAAGGCAGCCCGCGAGCAGCAGTTCGTCGGTTCTATCGGCCTGGTGGCACCGCTGGACCAGCCGAAGCCGCCGCCGGCCAAGGAGCCGGACGAGACGTGGCACTTCGGCCGTCACCTGAACCCTCATGAGGAGGGCCAGGAAGGATACGTGCCGGTCTACGACGGAACCGCCTGGGTGTACTACGGCAAGGGCCACAGCGGTGTGCAGCGGCCGGTGCTGATGGCCGACGGCTTCAACGTGGGACCCAGCAGCCTGGACGAGCTCTACCACGGCTTCGAGCGGGGCGAGTACTCGCTGATGAGCCAGTTGCACGAGCGTGGGCGGGACGCGGTCATCTTCGGCTACGGGGAGCGCTCCGCGTCGATCCTCGACAACGCCGGGTACGTGATCGAGGCGATCACGAGGCTGATCGACGAGCGCAAGGGCAAGGAACCGCTGGTGGTCGGCGGGTTCAGCATGGGCGGTCTGGTCACGCGCTACGCCTTGGCGCGCATGGAGACCCAGAAGATGGACCACCAGACCGGGATGTACTTCTCCTACGACAGCCCCCACCGGGGCGCGTGGGTGCCGATCGGTCTGCAGGCGTTCGCGCACTACATCAAGCGCGGCAACCCGGCCAACAGCGCGCTCTCGGACCAGATCAACAGCCCGGCCTCCCGCGAGCTGATGTGGCGGCACATCGAGACGGTGGACGGCACTCCCGGGCAGGACAAGGCCCGCTCCGACTTCCTCGCCGCCCTGGACCGCGTCGGCGGTTGGCCGACGCGACCGCGGAAGATCGGCGTCGCCAACGGCACCGGGAACGGTCAGGGCACGGGGATCGAGGCCGGTGCGAAAGCGTTCCGCACCACCGGGATTCTGTTCCCCGGCACCATCATCTACACCCAGTCCGAGGGTGATGACGCCCTGGTCGCCGAACTGAAAGCGAACTTCGGGAAGGACGAGTCGATCACCACCGACGGGTTCCCGGAGATCGACGGCGCTCCCGGCGGGACGCTGGCCTCCTTCGGTATCGCCGCCAACACCATCAACAAGCTGATCCCCGGCAGCGCGGTGGCGCCGGTCCCCGAGATCTGTTTCGTGCCCTCGGTCAGCGCGGTGGCCGTCCGCGACCTGGACACCACCGCCCTGCTGAACACCGACATCGACGCCCTCGACCCGGGCGAGAGCGAACTCGACGCGTTCCTGTGCGCCTCCCAGAACGAGGAGCACACCAAGATCACCGAAGAGCTGTGCACCTGGCTCCTCGGCGAACTCGACCGGCGATAGCCCCGCCGGTATCCGTGACGGGCTCGGCCGCGGCAGCACGCTGGTGCTGCCGCGGCCGAGCCCTTCCTCACTCCCGCCCCGAGGTCGCGACCGCCAGTACCCCCGCCAGTACTGCCGCGAGCAACAGGGGGATGCCCAGGCCGTGGTTGATCACCAGCCATGCGCCGAGCGTCGCGCCCGCCAGCATGGCGAGGACGGCCGCCGTGCGGCGGGGGGAGCGGTGGCCCGAGCCGTCGCCGGCCGCGGACTCGGAGGCGAGGCCGGTCAGGGTCATCGTCAGGACGGTGGTCGTGAGGTCCGGCACACCGAGTTTGCGGACCGTCGCGTTGCGCAGGCCCATCGCGAAGGCCGTGAGGGCGATCAGGGCGTAGGTGGTCGCGGTGGCGTCCGGCGCGACGATGGCGACCACCGCGGACGCGCCCACGAACACCGCCTCCGCGGTGAGTGTGACCTGTGCCCAGGTCCGGCGTGAACCGCCGCCGAACCGCCCCGCGATCCGGCCGCCGGCCGCGGCGCCCGCCAGGAAGAAGGCCAGCGAGGTCGAGGTGTGCGGGATCGAGAAGCCGGGGGCGCCGGCCGCGGCGAAGCCGAGCACCACCACGTTGCCGGTCATGTTCGCCGTGAAGACGTGCCCGAGTCCGAGATAGCTCACCGCGTCGATCAGCCCGCTGACCACGGTCAGCGACAGCAGCACCACCACCAGACGCACCCCGCGCGCCTCGGGGTCGTGCGTCTTCTTCGTCTCGGTGCTCATACGGCCTCCGGTCAGCGGGACGGGCCCGGCGCGCCGCGCCCCTGGGGCAGCCGTGCCCCTGGGGTCCTGCGGGCTGCCCCTTGTGTCCTTCCCCGCGCGCGTGTCCCGGAGTCACCATGACCCCTTACGCCTCGGGGGGCAACGGAAGCGGGCGCTCAGGCGTACGACGAGAGCCCGGCAGGTGAAGAGGTGGGTGGAGGAGACGTATGGACAGGCGGCAGTACGGCGAGGGCGGGCGCTCACGGGCGGGATCACCAGTACGTACCGCGCCCCTGCCCCGCCCAGCCTCTCCGGGCCCCCACCAGACCCGGAGCGGGCCGGACGCCACGCCCAGGACGCCCGCCGAGATGGCGGCGATCCAGCGCACGGCCGGCAACCGGGCGGCGTCCGTCACCGTGCAGAGGGTGGGGGAGTCGAGCACGAGCGCGCCTCCCGCTGCCGAGGAGTCCGGCCGGGAGGACCAGGGCGCGGCCGTGATCACGCGGCTGAGCCGGTCGATCGAGGGCCATGTCGTCGTGGCGAAGATGAAGGTGAACCCCCTGGCGCCGGGCACGTGGTGGCCGGAGCACTGGATGCCGGAGGGGCCCGCGCGCCTGAAGCGCACCCTGGAGCGGCGGGTGATCAGCGGCGAGCTGTTCGGCGCCCAGGACCTGGAGGACATCGGGACGCTCTCCCAGGTGAACCCCCAGTGGCTCGCGAAAGTGGGTATCGGCACCCTCAAGGAGTCCGAGGAGTACATCAAGGGCGACCACAAGGACTGGCTGCGGAACCCTCCGGGCAAACGCATCCTCGCCGCGACCCTGGCCTTCCAGCGGAACGCGCCGGGCACGCGCCCGGCCGGCGCGCCCACCCCGATCGCCCCGGACTACACCCTCGGCCGTTTCATGACCACCAAGGCTCCCGGGGTCTCAGGCGCGGAGAAGCAGACCCTGCGGGCCGAGCGTGACGAGCAGATACGGCAGACCGCCGTCGACACCCTGCACCCGGCCGGACTCCCGTCCGAGCGCCTCCACCCCGACGCGGACAAGGCCGAGACGGTGAAGCACGCGGCGAAGGACGCGAAGGCCCGTGACGTCTTCACCTCCGTCCTGCTCCTGCTCCAGCACGGACTGAAGACCTACGACCCGGGGGCGGAGGTGGCCGCGCACGTCGACTATCGCGAGGGTGACGTCGTGCGGGCGCTCGCCCACGGCGGCCGGGTCAACATCCGCATCCCCGCCCTGCGCGCGGGCGAGTCGCCCCAGTCGTTGACGGACTTCCTGGGCGTCACGGACCGGGGCCGACGCGCGGGGTTCGTCGACAAGCGTGATTTCGCCACGCACCGCACCGCCATCGAGAAGAACAAGGAGGGGGGCGAGCCGGGCAAGTTCCAGGAGAAGGGCGGTATCGGCGCGTCCGTCGCGAACTTTCTGACGCCGGCCGTGCCCCATGTCGGGCCCGAGCGTCCGCAGCTCATGGGCATGGACATCTCCGGCGGCGGGTTCGGCTCGCAGGACTGGAACGGCGACGTGGTCCTGCCGAACGGCTCGTACGGCCACATGCTGCTGATTCTCACCCCGCCCACCGCCGCCAAGGACGGCTCCCTGCTGGTCGGCATCGAGACGATCAAGCCCCACGCCGAGAGCCCGGTCGGCTATGTGCACAACGCCCGGTCCACCGAGGCCACGGCCAACCCCGAGTCGGTCCTGCACGGTCACAAGGGGGACAAGGTCGGCACCGGCGGGCTGAAGCACAACGAGCGCCTGGTGGAGCTGCGGGAGCTGGGGAAGGCCCAGGGAAGCGGGGACTGGCGGGCGTTCCTGGACCAGATCAAGCGGGAGTGGCTCGACGAGCTGGAGAAGAACAAGGACGACGTCGCCGGGCAGCGGAAGATGTACGAGCGGCTCGTCGGCCGACGGCAGCACTTCTACGAGCAGACCGAGCAGACCGAGCAGACCGAGCAGACCGAGTAGGCCGATTCGTTCGATGTTCGGTGGGCATGGCGAAGGCGGCGGCCCCGGGGATCGGGGGGCCGCCGCCTTCGCGTATACGGGTGCCGTGTGGCTCCGGTGGTCACCGGTGGGCCGCTCAGTACCAGTTGTGGGCCTGCCAGAAGTTCCAGGCGGCGGCCGGGCTGCCGTAGCGGGAGTTCATGTAGTCCAGCCCCCACTTGATCTGGGTGGCCGGGTTCGTCTTCCAGTCGGAACCGGCAGTCGACATCTTCGCGCCGGGCAGGGCCTGGACCAGGCCGTAGGCGCCGGAGGAGGAGTTCGTGGCGCTGGGGTTCCAGCCGCTCTCGTGCTCGACGATCTTGCTGAAGGCACTGAACTGCGCGGCGTCCGGGATCATCTTGTGCGCGATCGCCTGGGCGGAGGAGGCCTGGCCGGTGGCGGCCTGAGCGGGGCTCGCGGCGAGGACCATGCCGGTGGCGGCGGCGGCCACGGCGGCGGTGGTGAGGACCTTCTTCGGGGAAGCGGCGATGTTGCGGATGAAGGAGACGGACACGCGGAGAACCTCTCTTAGGAAACAGGGCGGTCGCGGTGCGCGTGACCACACGACGTGTGGTGGGGGCGTACATCGGCGCCGCGGCCCGGGTGGGCTCGTGGCGCCTGGCGACTGCTCCAGAGAAACAGGCTCGGAGGGCGTCCGCAATGACCCCTTTTACTAGTGGTGGTCGCATCCGAGGGAAACGTCCCTTGTGTGACCTGCGTCTCAAACCCCAGGTCAGAGGGGTTGACGACGCGTCCATGCCACGCCTTTGGCGTTACTAGCCCGCTTCGTATGTGACGTGGGTCCTATGGGCTGCTTCACCCCGCGACTGGCAGAAGGTGTGCGGGCGGCTACGGGGCGCGTCCGAGTGGTGTGACCTGGGCCGCACGTCACCGGGGTTCGAAGGTGACCGGGGTCTCAAAGGCGGCCCGTCGCGTCGCCCTGCGCAGCGCCTTGAGGAGGGTCGCGCCGAGGGCGAGGGTCAGAACGACGGTGACGACGGCCCGGCCCAGGTCCCAGCCGAGGGAGGTGGCCAGGCAGTAGGCGAGGAAACGGGCCAGGTTGGCGGGCACGTCGGCGTGCGGGTCGAAGGCGACGTTCGAGGCCAGCGCGTCCATGAAGGGCCAGCCCGCCAGGTTCATGACCGTGCCGTAAGCGAACGCGGCGCAGAATCCGTACGCCGCGAGCAGGGCCAGTTCCCCGCGCCCGCGCAGCCGGTCGGGGCCCGGCAGCAGCCCGGCGCCCATCGTGAACCAGCCCATCGCGAGCATCTGGAACGGCAGCCACGGACCCACCCCGCCCGTGAGCAGCGCGGAGGAGAACATGGTCACGGACCCGAGCACGAACCCGAACCCCGGTCCGAGCACCCGGCCGCTCAGCACCATCAGGAAGAACATCGGCTCGATCCCGGCCGTCCCGGCACCGATCGGCCGCAGCGCGGCGCCGGTCGCGGCCAGCACCCCGAGCATGGCCACCGCCTTCGGGCCGAGCCCGGACTCGGAGATCGTCGCCGTGACGACGGCGACGAGCATCACCAGCAGCCCCGCGAACAGCCAGGGCGCGTCCTGTGCGTGCGCGACGACCTGCGAGGTGGGGTCGGCGAAGAGCGGCCAGCCGAACCCGGCGACCCCGACGGCGCTCACGAGGCAGAGTGCGGCGAGGGAGCGGGGGCCGAGGCGGACGGCTCTGGTCCGGATCTCCGGTGTCGTCATGAGAGGGCCTCCCTGACCTGGGTGACCGTGAGCCATGGCTGTGGCGCGAGCACCTTCGTGACCTGGGGGGCGAAGGACGGGGAGGCGACGACCACCTCGGCCGTCGGACCGTCGGCGACGATCTCGCCGTCCGCGAGGACGACGACACGGTGCGCGAGCTCGGCGGCGAGTTCCACGTCGTGGGTGGCCAGGACGATCGCGTGACCCTCGGCGGCCAGGCCGCGCAGGACCGTGACCAGGCGGGCCTTCGCCGCGTAGTCCAGGCCGCGGGTCGGTTCGTCGAGGAGCAGGAGCGGGGGGCGGGCCGTCAGGACGACGGCCAGCGCGAGCGCCAGCCGCTGCCCCTCCGACAGGTCACGGGGGTGGGTGGCGTCCCCGATGTCCGGCAGCAGCTCGGACACCAGGGCCCGGCAGGTGCCGGGCTCGGCCCCCGCGTCCTCGTCGGCCGCCGCGCACTCGGCGGCGACCGTGTCGGCGTACAGCAGGTCGCGCGGTTCCTGCGGTACGAGACCCACCCGGCGGACGAGGTCCCGTGGTGCCGTCCGGTACGGGACCGCGCCCCCGACCAGGACCGAACCGGCCGCCGGTTGGACCAGGCCGACCAGCGTGCCGAGGAGGGTGGACTTCCCGGCCCCGTTGCGGCCCATCAGGGCGATGATCTCGCCGGGGGCGGTGGTGAGGTCGACGCGCCGGAGCGCCTCGACGCGGCCGTGGCGGACGGCGAGGGCTTCGATCGAGGCCGGGGCCGTCGCCCGCGGAGTTGTCGGCTGCGGAACGGTCGCCCGCGGAACTGTCGGCTGCGGAGTTGTCGTCTGCGGGGTCCTCGGCTTCGGGACGAGTTCCGCGAGCCGCTCCCGCAGGGCCCCCGCCCTGCGTCGTGCGTCGCGCACCGTGAGGGGGAGCGGGGACCAGTCGGCCAGCCGACCCAGGTCCACCACCGGCGGGTACACCGGGGAGACGGCCATGATCTCGGACGGGGTGCCGAGGAGCGGCGCGGTGCCCGGGGACGGGAGCAGGGCGACCTGGTCGGCGTACTGGATGACGCGTTCGAGGCGGTGTTCGGCCATGAGGACGGTCGTGCCGAGGTCGTGGACGAGGCGTTGCAGGACGGCGAGGACCTCCTCGGCGGCGGCCGGGTCCAGGGCCGAGGTGGGCTCGTCGAGGACCAGGACCCGCGGGTGGGGGGTCAGGACCGAGCCGATGGCGACGCGCTGCTGCTGGCCGCCGGAGAGCGTGGCGATCGGGCGGTCGCGGAGGTCCGCCAGGCCCAGCAGGTCCAGGGTCTCCTCGACGCGGCGGCGCATCACGGCCGGTGCGAGTCCCAACGACTCCATGCAATAGGCGAGTTCGTCCTCGACCGTGTCCGTCACGAAGTGGGACAGCGGATCCTGGCCCACCGTGCCGACCACGTCCGCGAGTTCGCGCGGTTTGTGGGTGCGGGTGTCCCGTCCGGCGACCGTGACCCGGCCGCGCAGGGTGCCGCCAGTGAAGTGCGGTACGAGACCGGAGACCGCGCCGAGCACGGTCGACTTGCCGACGCCGGAGGGCCCCACCAGCAGGACGAGTTCACCCTCCGGGACCTCGAAGTCCACGCCCTGGACGGTGGGTTCGACAGCTCCGTCGTACGTCACGGAGACATCCTCGAAGCGGATCATGAGGGGTCCTTGGGGGTGGAGGCTTCCCGCGAGCGGGGTGTCGGGGCCACGAAGGCGGGGAGCAGGCCGAGCAGGATCGCCGCCGCCGGCCAGAGGGGCAGGGCGGGAGCGGTCAGCGGGAGGACGCCGGGGCTCAGGGCCGAGGCGTCGTACGTGGCGGAGACGATCAGTCCGGCGGCGACCGCGACTCCGGAGCTCGCCACCAGCCAGGCCCGTACGCCCCACACGTCCGGTCGGTAGCGCGTGCGGACCGAGCGGCGCCCGCCCAGCCACAGCCCGCCGAGCGCCGCGGCCACTCCGGCGAGCAGCACGGGCAGGCCGTAGGTGCCGCCCTCGGCGGTCAGCACTCCGTACGTGCCCGCGCAGACGCCGAGCAGACCGCCCAGCGTCAAGGCGGTGGTCGTACGGCGGACGGCGGGCGGTACCTCGGCGGTGCGGCCGTAGCCGCGGGCGTCCATCGCCGCCGCGAGGGCGACCGAACGCTCCAACGCGCCCTCCAGGACCGGGAGTCCGACGTGCAGCAGGCCGCGCAGCCCACGGTCGGGGCGGCCGCGCAGACGGCGGGCGGCGCGCAGTCTCCGGCCGTCCGCGATCAGGTTCGGCGCGAACGTCAGCGCGACGACCACCGCGACGCCCGCCTCGTACAGGGCGCCCGGGAGCGACTTCAGCAGCCGTGCCGGGTTCGCGAGGGCGTTCGCCGCGCCGACGCAGATGAGGAGCGTGGCCAGCTTCAGGCCGTCGTACAGCGCGAACAGCAGGCCCTCGGCGGTGACCCGGCCGCCGATACGGATGCCCTGGGCCCAGTGGGGGAGGGGGAGTTCGGGGAGGGTGACGAGGAGGTGGGTGCCGGGGATGGGGGAGCCGAGGAAGACGGCGAACGCCAGCCGGATGCCGAGGACGGCGATGCCGAGTCTGACGAACGCGGTGTAGGAGCGGGCCCAGGGGGCGTCGGTCCGGCGGGCGGCCACCACATAGCCGGCCACGGCTATGAGGAGGGCGAGCAGGAGGGGGTTGGTGGTGCGGGAGGCGGCGGTTCCCAGGCCCAGGGCCCAGATCCACCAGGCTCCTGGGGGGAGGGCGTTGGAACGGTGTGCCTTCGGCGCGCGTGTCATCGTCGCTCGCCGTACTCAGGGCCGGCGGCGGCGGGTCTGCCAGACTGCCGCCCCGCCGAGCGCGGCGACCGCGACGACTCCCGCGAGCAGGCCCAGCGACGGGCCGTGCCGGTCCGGCTCGGACTTGGCGTCGGCCTTGGCGTTGGCGTTGGCTTTCGCGGTGGCGGAAGGCGCGGTGTGTGACGTCGCGACCTGGTCGCCGCAGCCCGTTCCGGGGTAGCCCGCGATGGCGCACAGGAGGGCGTTGGTGTCGTACCGGAGGGGCTTGGCGACCGTCGCGAGCGCCTCGGCCGTGGTCGCGTCGGCGGGGACGCGGGCACAGACCGTCCGCGGAGCGGGCGGCGTCTCGCCGCCCGGGGCGTCCTCGGTCGTGCCGGAGTCGATGACGAGGGCCACCCGCTTGTGGCCCGCCTGGGCGGGCGTCTTCGCGCAGATGGACGCGAAGTCGGCGTCGCCGCGCGGCTTGGAGGCGTCCTGCGAGTCCGCGCTCACCGCGAAACGGAAGCCCTGCACGTCGCCGTCGGACGGCCGCGTGGTCGACGGGCCCTGCGTCGCGTACGTCCACTTCCCGCCGGTCAGGTCCCAGAACGACCAGTAGCGGTAGCCGACGGCCTGGGCCTGTCCCGCGCCGCCGAGTACGAGCAGGAGCAGGGACAGGACCAGTGCGCACGTCCGACGGCGGCTCACGGCTGCTGCTTCTTGTTCCGGGCGCTGATCAGGAAGCCGATGCCGATGCCGCCGACGAGTCCGACGCCGATGATCCACCAGACGCTGACGCCGCTGTCGTCCTTCTTCTTCGCGGCTTCCGAGGCGGACGCGGACGCGGAGGCCGTGGGCTCGGCCGGGAGGGACGCGGGCGCGGGGCCGGTGGCGTTGAGCTGCTTGACGAGGTCCCGGCCGCCGAAGTCGCGCGGGTCGAACGTCGCCGCGTCGGCGGCGAGGACGAGTTGCGCGTACGCGGCGGGTCCGCTCTGCTCGGCCCACTGCGCGGAGTGGGCCTCCAGCCAGCGCATCGCGCCGGCCGCCTTGTCGCCGTGCCCGGCGGTGGCGAGCGCGACGACCGCGTCCGCCGTGTTGCCGTAGTCCGGCTGGTCCTTGGCGCCGGGCATCGTCGATGTGAGGTGCTGGTCCTTGGCGAGCGCCTTGACGAGGTACGCGGCACCGTTCCGGGCCGTCTGCTCGGCGCTGTCGGCGGTCGCGCAGGAGAGGGGGTCGGCCACGGGCTTCAGGGGTTCACCGGCGAGGCCCTTGCCCAGGGATCCGACCACGGCCGCCGCCGTCGCGTCCGCGTTGGCCGCGAGCTTGCCCTTCTTGTCCGGCTGGTAGGCGAACGCGCCCCCGTCGGCCCCACCGCACGGGATCGACAGCTTCGCGAGGGCGTCGTACGGCGACTTGCCGTCCTTGGAGACGTCCGCCGGCTTCTTGCCCACCGCCGCCAGCGCCCCGATCACCACGGACGTGGAGTTCGCGTCGCTCGCGCCGCCCGCGGTGTAGCCCCAGCCGCCGTCCTTGTTCTGTACGGACTCCAGCCATGCGACGGCCTTGCCCGTCTCGCTGCCGTGGCCGCCGAGCGCGGCGAGGGCCTGCACGGCCGCCGAGGTGCTGTTGGTGTCGACCATCGTCTTGGCGTCGCACTTCGCCGACGCGTCGGCGCGGTACGCCGCGAACGCCCCGTTCGCGCACTGCTGCCCGGCCAGCCAGTCGACGGCCTTCGCCGCGGGCTTCACACCGACGGTGTGCTGGGCGAGCAGCGCGAGGGACTGCCGCCAGACACCGTCGTAGGTGGGGTCGGTGGTGCCGTAGAGGCCGGAGGGTATCGCCGGGGCGGCCGAAGGCGAGGCACCTTCGGCCACGGCGGCCGGGGCCAGGGCCGTACCGATCACTACGGTGGCGGCCAGTACCGCGGCGCTGCGGCGAACAATCATGACTCTCCCTGCGGAAGCCGGGCAGCACCGGGCGCAGGCTTGGCCCCGAGCGGCTCCGGCCCCGTATCCCTCGACGGTGCCGGCCACCGACGGGCTGCCGGTGGCACGAGCCGGTCACGTCCCGGACGAGGCGATCCGGCTTGCCACGCGTGCGGGTGGCTCACGGTTGCGGGTCAGCGCCGGAATTGCACCGGCTTCTCCGCGTACGGGTGTGATGACGACCTGCTTACTGTACCGGCCCGTAGGAATCGCCTGAGGAGTGGCTGTGACGGTGGATAGGTTCGGCGGCATGCGGACGGGGAGACTGATCGGTTCGGGGCGTTCGGCGGATGTCTTCGAGGTGGAGGGGGAGCGGGGCTGGGTGGTGCGCCGGGACCGGGACGGGTGGGGGGACGCGGCGGCGGAGGCGGCGGTGATGGAGTACGTGCGGGGGCATGGGTATCCGGTGCCGGCCGTGCGGGCGGCGAGCCGGGCCGAGATGGTGATGGAACGGCTTTCCGGGCCGACCATGCTGGCGGCGTTCGGGGCGGGGGAGATCGGCGCGCGGGAGGGTGGTGGTGTGCTTGCCGGGCTGCTGCGCGCGCTGCACGCCGTGCCCGGTCGGGGCTCCGGTGACGCGGGCGTCCGCGTACTGCACCTGGATCTGCACCCGGACAACGTGATGCTCACCCCGGACGGCCCGAAGGTCATCGACTGGTCCAACGCCGAGGACGGGCCGCCCGGCCTGGACTGGGGCATGTCCGCCGTGATCCTCGCGCAGGTCGCCGTCGGCGCTGAGGTCCACGCGGAGCTGGCCCGCGAGACGCTGGTCGCGATGCTCGACGGGAACGCGGACCGGGTGACGTGGGAGGGGCTTGCGGAGGCGCGGGTGCGGCGGGCCGCCAATCCGACCATGAGCGCATGTGAGGTCCAACTCCTCGGGGATGCCGAGGAGTTGATCCGGGCGTTGCTTCACTGAGTGGTGTGGCGCCAGAAGTCGCGCATCAGCGGGGTCGGCGTCGGGTTCTCCATGGCCACCTGGGTGAGGAGCAGGGTGACGGTGTCGGTGGCGGGGACGAGGTGGCCGGTGGTGCCGGTGCCGCCGGTCCAGCCGTAGCGGCCCGGGACGTTCCAGGGGTCGGTGGGCGCGATGTCGACCTGGGCGCCGTAACCCCAGCCCTGGCCCTCCATGAAGAGCGCGCCGATCTCACGCTGCGGCCGGGTGAGGTGGGTGGTGGTCATCTGCCGTACCGAGGCGCGGGAGAGGAGCCGGCGGCCCTCGGCCGTGGTGCCGCCCGCGAGGAGCAACCGGGCAAAGGCCAGCCAGTCGTCGGCGGTCGAGACGAGTCCACCCCCGCCGGAGGGGAACGGCGGCACGCGGCTCCACTGACCGTCGGGCGCGTCGGCCAGTTCGAGACCATGGCCGTCGGGCGCGGTGCGGTAAGAGCTGGTGAAGCGGTCGCGCTTGGCGGCCGGTACCTCGAACGCCGTGTCGGTCATGCCGAGCGGCTCGAAGACCCGCTCGGCCAGGAACTCCGGCAGTGAACGGCCCGTGACCCGGGAGACCAGCGCGCCCTGGAGGTCGGAGCAGGTGCCGTACAGCCAGGCCTCGCCCGGCTGGTACAGCAGCGGGATCCGGGACAGGTCCGCCAGCCACGCGTCCGGCGCCGGGAAGCCCTGTGGATCGCGGCCGTCCTTCTGGACCTCGAACAGCGCCTGGACCTGCGGCAGCGTGAAGTCGGACGGGAAACCCCAGCCCGCCCGGGAGGAGAGCAGGTCGGAGACGGTGAGGGGACGGGCGGCCGGGACCACGTCCACGACCGGACTCGACGGGGTCCGTACGACCATCGGCTTCGCCAGCTCCGGGAGCCAGGTGTCGACCGGATCGTCCGACGCGATCTCCCCGTCCTCGATCAGCATCATCACCGCCGCCGCGGTGATCGGCTTGCTGATCGAGGCGATACGGAAGATCGAGTCCCTGGCCATCGGGGCGCTGCCCTCGACGTCGATGGTGCCGACGGCCCGTACCTCGACCGTGTCGCCGCGGGCCACCAGGCCCACGGCTCCCGGCACCTTGCCCTCGTCGACGTACGCCTTCAGGAGGTCGTGCAGGCCGCTCGCCGACCTCGGGTTCGGGTCCGGCTTCGGCGACGGGTTCGGCATCGGTTGGCCTTTCTGGGGGGGCTTCGGTATCTACGACTCCCGTCGCGTCGCGGAATCATCGGTCACGGCACGGGTGCCGGAACCGTCGCCTCCGTGGGCTGGCACAGGACCAGGGCGAGATCGTCGGCGAGGGCGGTGCCGGTGTGGGCGAGCAGACGGGTGTGCAGGGCTCGCAGGGCCTCGTCGGGGAGCGGCTCGCGCAGGGCGAGCGCCGCCTCGCCGAGGAGGGGGAAGGGGGCGCCCTCCGCGTCACGGGCCTCGGTGAGGCCGTCGGTGTAGAGGAGCAGCCGGTCGCCGGGCTGGAGTCGTACGCGGTACTGGCGCGGATCGGGACCGAGGCCCAACGGCGGGGTGGGGACGAGGGGTTCGAGGAGTTCGATGCGGTGACCGGAGCGCAGCGGGGGCGGATGGCCGCAGTTGACGAGCCGCACTTCGCCGGGCGCGAACTCGGCGAGCACCGCGGTGACGAAGTCCTCGGGGCCCAGCTCGGGGGTGAGGAGGGCGTCGAGTCCGGCGGTGAGGGTCGTCAGGTCCGGTGCGGTGTAGGCGAGTTCACGGAAGGCCGTGATGGTGTCGGCGGTCAGCCGGAGCCCCTCGACGCCGTGGCCTCGTACGTCACCGATGAGGACCCGCAGGCCGTACGGCGTCACCGCGACGTCGTACAGGTCGCCACCGACGGCCGATTCGTGCGAGACGCTGTGGTACCGGGTGCAGACCCGGGTGCCGTCGAAGGTGCGGGAGATGGGCCGCAGGATCGCCGTCTGGGTGACCCGGGCCACCTCGCGGGCCCGCGCCAGCCGGTCGCGGAGGCGGTCGCGCTGCCGGGCCGCGTACACGGTGAGCGCGCAGCCGACGAGGAGTCCGCCCCAGCGGATGCCGAAGCCGGTGCTCGGCACCGCGTCGTTGCCGATCCCCATGGCCAGGCCCAGGACCGCCGACCAGCAGCACACCAGCACGGTGTGCCGGACGCCGAGCCGGGCGCAGGCCAGCAGCGGGCCGATGAGCAGCAGGGTGATGAGCGGCGGTACCTGTTCGAAGAGCAGATCCGGCACGGCGATCAGCAGACAGATGACGAGCGGTGCGAGCAGCGCCCGCCGCTCCCGCTGTTCTTGATGTCCTCGGTCTTCTTGGTGTTCTCGGCGATCTCGCTGCCCCTGCTCCTTCGTGCCCATCACCCGACGATCTCCGAACATCGACCGCCGCACCCTCACCAACAGGGAGTTGATCGCATCTCGTCGAAAGGTGCCCGGAACTGTCGTGGTGCCGATGCTCTTCTGTCCGAGTTCTCGGACAGCCGCCGGAGCCGGCGTGATCCGTCCAGAATGGCTGTTGTGTCCGACAAAACGACCGAGCCGACGCATCCGACCGGCGGCGGGCCCGGCAATCTGCCGCCCGAGACGCACAGCTTCGTCGGGCGGCGAGAGGAACTCCACTGGCTGGAGACGGAGTTGGACCCCTCGGTGGGCACATACCGGCTCCTGAGCGTCGTCGGCGTCGGCGGAGTCGGCAAGACCCGGCTCGCCCTGCGCGCACTGGGCCGGGTCCAGAAGGCCTACAACGACGGCGTCTGGCTGGTGGAACTCTCCCCCCTGCACACCGCCGGCCTGGTCGGCCTCGCCGTCGTGGAGGCTCTGCGGCTCGCCGATCAGTCCACCGGCCCCGTCACCGAGGTGGTGGCCGAATGGGCCGAAGGCAAACGGTTGTTGCTGGTGCTCGACTCCTGCGAACACGTCCTCGCGGAGTGCGCCGCACTCGTCGAGACCCTGCTGCCCGCCCTCCCCGGCCTGCGCGTCCTCGTCACCAGCCGCGAACCGCTCGGACTGCCCGGCGAACTCGTGCTGCCCCTGGACCCGCTGCCGATCGCCGACGACGCGGTCACCCTGTTCGCCGACCGCGCCACCAACACCGGGTTCACCCTCGACGACATCAACCGCCCCACCGTGGAGGCCGTCTGCCGCCGCCTCGACGGCATCCCGCTCGCCCTCGAACTCGCCGCCGCCCGACTGTCCGAACTGTCCCTGGCCCAGCTCCACGGCCGGCTCGGCGAACGCCCGCCGTCCCGGCTCGACCTGCTCAGCGCCCCGTGCGGCGGCGCCGGACCGCCACGCCACCAGACACTGCGCACGGCGATCGGCTGGAGCCACGAACTGTGCGCACCGCTGGAGCGGCTGCTGTGGGCCCGGCTCTCGGTGTTCGCGGGCGGCTTCTGTGTGCGCGCCGCCGAGGAGATCTGCTCGGGCGGCCCGCTGCCCGCCGGGCGGATCGCCGCACTGCTCGCCCGGCTCGTCGAGCAGTCCATCGTGCAGCGCCACCGCACCGATCCCGTCCGCTTCCGACTCCTCGACACCGTCAGGGAGTTCGGCGCCGACTGGCTGCGCGCCCTCGGCGAGGAACACGCCGTACGGCTGCGCCACCGCGACCACTTCCGGCGGCTGGTCCGCCAGGGATGGACCGAGTGGAACACCGGACGGCAGGTCGCCTGGTGCGAACTCACCCTCACCGAGCACGCCAACCTCCGTGCCGCGATGGACTGCGCGCTCGCCGAACCCGACAGCCGTTTCGTCCTGGAGATGGCGACCGACGTCGGCTTCCTGTGGCGGCACTGCGGCTATCTGCGCGACGCCCAGCACTGCCTGGATCTCGCGCTCGCCGCCCACCCGGGGCCCGGCCCCGACCGGACCCGCGCGCTGTGGGTACGCGGCGCGGTGGCGCTGCTCCAGGGCGATCTGGAGGCCGCGGCCAATTGGGCGGAGCGCTGCACGGACGCGGCGGACGCGCGGGCCGATCCGGCGACCGTGGTGGCCGCCGCGTGCCTCACGGGCAGCCAGTTGGCCCTGAGCGGGCGGCTGGCCGAGGCGATCGACGTGCTGTCCGCCATGCCCCGACTGCCCATCAGGGAGGACGGGTTCGGGGGCGCCCAGCTCCACGTCCGGGTGGTGCTCTCCTTCGTGTACCTGCTGAGGGGCGAGTACGGCCGGTCGCGCGCGGTGGCAGAAGAGGCGCGCGAGGCCAGCGTGGCGTGCGGGGAGTTGTGGGCGGCCGCTTTCGCCAACGTGATCGTGGCGCAGACGGACCTGGCCCGCGGTGACGTCCACGCCGCCGTCGACAACGCCCGCACCGCGCTCGCCGGGCACGGCCTGCTGCACAACACCGTCGGCGCGGCCATGGCGCTGGACGTCCTGGCCGCCGCGGTCGTCGCGGCCGGCGACGGCCTGCGCGCCGCCCGCCTCCTCGGCATCGGCGAACGCGTCTGGGAACTCACCGGCCGCGCCCAGATGGACTCGCCCGACCTCCTCGCCACGCGTCGTTCCCACGAACTCCGCATCCGCGCAGAGATCGGCGACAGCGCCTACCGCGCGGCGTACGAGGAGGGGTTCGGAATGCAGTACGAGGAGGGGCTCGACTACGCGGCGGAGGGCCGGTGACGGGGGGTGGGGCCGCCGAACGGCAGGAAGAGGGTGCGGGCCGAGAGCAACCACTGCCCGTCGACCCTGCGGAAGGTGTCCTCGTAGTGACCGATCTGAACGGGAGGCCCGGCGGGGACCATGCCGCCGGTGTGGCCGTCGACCCGGTAGGTGGTGAAGTACGAGGTGGCCCGCGCCTGGGTCGGTGAGTCCACGGTGACCAGGACGTTCGCCATCATGCGGCGCGAGAGCCGGTCCGCGGGGCGGGCGCCGAAGTATGCGCGCAGGGCGGCACGCCCTTCGACGAGCCGGTCGCCCTCCGGCCACCGCCAGATGCCGTCCTCGGTGAACAGCTCGGCGACGGAGGCGGGTTCACCGAGGTCGAGACGGTGGACGAAGTCGAGGACGAGACGCTCGCAGGCGCGCTCGGCGAGAAGGCGTTCGAGGGCGGGCTGTTCGAGAGGGGCCATGAGCTGTTGCTATCAGCTCCGGGCTTGCCGTCACCAACGCATTACAGCGCCACGCGAACGCGGTACAGCGCCACGCGAACGCGTTACAGAGCCACGTACGTCACCGGATCACTCCCCGCCACCGCCTCCGCCCGGCCCAGTTTCACCAGGCGGCGCACATGGGCCTCGGCCTCCGACACCGCGATGTTGCGGGAGGTGAAGGGGATCTGGTCCCACGGGCGGTTCCACTCCATGCGCTCGGCGAGCTGCCAGGAGGTGAGCGGGGTCGACAGCAGGGCGAGCAGGCCGGTGAGCCGCTCCTCATGGTGTGCGAGCAACTCCCGCACGCGGCCGGGCGCGTCGGTGAAGGCGTGCTGGTGGGCCGGGAGCACCTCGGCCGGGTTCAGACGGCCGACGCGCTCCAGGGCGTCCAGATAGTCCCCGAGGGGATCGGCCACGGTGGCGTCGTCGGGATCCTCGTACAGGCCGATGTGCGGGGTGATCCGCGGGAGCAGGTGGTCGCCGGAGAAGAGGCGGCCGTTGCCGGGGAGAGCGGCCGGGTGGGTCTCCTCCAGGTGGAGGCAGACGTGGCCGGGCGTGTGGCCCGGGGTCCAGATCGCGCGCAGGCGGCGGCCCGCCAGGTCGAGGAGCTCGCCGGGGACGATCTCACGGTCGGGGAGCGCGGGGGCGAAGGCGGGCAGGCCGGTGGAGAGCCGGGCCGTGCGGGCCTCGCGCAGCAGCGCCACGTGCTCCTCGGGGGCGCCCGAGGACGCCAGCTTGTCCGCCATGTAGGAGAACCAGCGGTCGGGCCGGTTCTCCCGGGTCCGCCGCACGATCGCGGTGTCCAGCGCGTGCATCGCGATCCATGCCCCGGACGCCTCCCGCACCTTGCCCGACAGACCGTGGTGGTCGGGGTGGTGGTGGGTGATGACCACGCCGTGCACTTCGGCGACGGAGACGCCGCAGGCGGTGAGCCCGGCGGCGAGGGCGTCCCAGGAGGCCGGGTCGTCCCAGCCGGTGTCGATCAGCACGGGTCCCAGATCGGTGTCGACGAGGTGGACCAGCGTCGTTCCGAGCGGGTTGTCCGGGATGGGGACCCTGATCGACCGTACGCCCCCGCCGTGATCGGTCACCTGCGTCATGGATCCCCACCAATCGCCGTGTTCTCGCCACTATAACTAGAACCGATTCCATTGGGTGCTCAAACCAACCGTTCTGTGGGTGGTGTGCGAGTCATGAGTCCGACCCGTGGACTCCGTCGACCGGAGCTGGTATCAGTTCTCATATCTGATGAAGCGTCAGAAACCAGGGAGGCGGTCGGTCATGACCGAGCTCGTGGAGCACGGACAGCTGTTCATAGGCGGGGAGTTGACGGACCCCCTGGGCAAGGACGTCATCGAGGTGATCTCGCCGCACACCGAGGAGGTCATCGGGCGCGTCCCGCACGCGTCGACCGAGGACGTGGACCGGGCGGTCGCCGTCGCGCGCCGGGCGTTCGACGAAGGACCCTGGCCCCGGATGAGCCTCGACGAGCGGATCGAGGTCGTCACCCGGATCAAGGACGGGATCGCGGTACGGCACGAGGAGATCGCCCGGGTCATCTCCTCGGAGAACGGCTCCCCGTACTCCTGGAGCGTCCTCGCGCAGGCCCTCGGCGCGATGATGGTGTGGGACGCGGCGCTCACGGTCGCGCGGAACTTCACGTACGAGGAGACCCGCGACGGCGTCCTCGGGCGCATCCTCGTCCGGCGTGAGCCGGTGGGCGTGGTCGCGGCCGTGGTGCCGTGGAACGTGCCGCAGTTCGTGGCGGCCGCCAAGCTCGCGCCCGCGCTGCTGACCGGCTGCACGGTCGTACTGAAGCCGTCGCCCGAGTCGCCCCTGGACGCCTATCTGCTGGGCGAGATCGCGAAGGAGGCCGGGCTGCCGGAGGGTGTCCTGTCGATCCTGCCCGCCGACCGCGAGGTCAGCGAGTACCTGGTCGGACACCCCGGCATCGACAAGGTCTCCTTCACCGGATCGGTCGCGGCCGGCCGGCGCGTGATGGAGGTGGCCTCGCGCAACCTCACCCGTGTGACGCTGGAGCTGGGCGGGAAGTCGGCGGCGGTGGTCCTGCCGGACGCGGACCTCGCCACCGCCGTCCCCGGAATCGTCTCGGCGGCCTGGATGAACAACGGGCAGGCGTGCGTCGCGCAGACCCGGATCCTGCTGCCGCGCTCGCGCTACGACGAGTTCGCGGACGCCTTCGCCGCGGCGGCGGGCGCGCTGGTCGTCGGGGACCCGCTGGACCCGGCCACCCAGGTCGGCCCACTGGTCGCCAGGCGTCAGCAGCAGCGCAACCTCGACTACATCCGTATCGGCCAGGAAGAAGGCGCCAAGATCCTCACGGGCGGTGGCCGTCCGCACGGGCTCGACCGGGGCTGGTACGTCGAGCCGACCCTGTTCGGAGACGTCGACAACTCCATGCGGATCGCTCGGGAGGAGATCTTCGGGCCGGTGATCTGCCTCCTCCCCTACGGCGACGAGGACGAGGCCGTGAAGATCGCCAATGACTCCGACTACGGGCTGAGCGGCAGCGTCTGGACGGCGGACGTCGCGCACGGCATCGACGTCGCGCGGCAGGTCCGTACCGGCACGTACTCCGTGAACACCTTCAGCCTCGACATGCTCGGCCCCTTCGGCGGCTACAAGAACTCGGGGCTGGGGCGGGAGTTCGGGCCCGAGGGGTACGGCGAGTTCCTGGAGCACAAGATGATCCACCTGCCGGCAGGGTGGGAGGCCTGAGGATGGGCGACCGCTGGGGGGTCGAGGTCGACCGCTCCGTCTGCATCGGCTCCGCCCAGTGCGTCCACCGCGCCCCGGAGGCCTTCCGGCTCGACACCGCCATGCAGTCGCATCCGGCCGAGGCGGAGACCGACGCCAACGAGAAGATCCTGGAGGCGGCGGAGAGCTGTCCGGTGGAGGCCATCATGATCACGCTGCTGGGAAGCGGGGAGCCGGTGTTTCCACCGGAGGACTGAGACCGGGATCGAGGCCGGGACCGAGACCGGAATCGAGGTCGGGCGCGGCCTCGAAAAAAAGTCCTCTTTGGGTGGCTCCATCCGGCCGTGGGCGTTCTATTCTGGAAGTGGCCTACGAGGCGAGTGAGGGAGTTCAACCGGAGTAGCCGACTTTGGCGAGAGGCAGCAACTTCCGCCGGGGCCGACGTCGACGGTCGGGCTGAGAGGCCTGAAGGTAGTAATCGGACCGGAAGGCGACCTCCATCACCTGATCCGGACCATGCCGGCGAAGGGAACCCGTCTCGTAGGTTTTCGCGCGCCTTCGTGTACCGACCGCATGCCTAGGGCTTCTCGGCCGGCTCCGTCAGGTCGATCAGGCGGCACACCGTCTCGATGTCGATCTTGACCTGGGCGATGGAGGCGCGGCCGGAGAGCCAGGTGATCAGGGCCGAGTGCCAGGTGTGCTCGATGACCCGGACCGCGGAGAGCTGCGCGGGGCTCGGGTCGTCCAGCCCCATCGCGTCCAGGATGATCACCGTGGTCTGCCGGGACACCTGGTCGACCTCGGGGCTCACGCTGCGGTCCGCGAAGGTCAGCGCGCGGACCATGGCGTCGGCGAGGTGCGGCTCGCGCTGCAGGGCGCGGAAGGCCCGCATCAGCGTCTCCGCCACCCGCTCCGCCGCCGTGTCCCCGGCCGGCGGCTTCTTGCGGAGGGTGCCGTGCATGTGCTCCAACTGGTCCTGCATGGTGGCGACCAGCAGATGGACCTTCGAGGGGAAGTAGCGGTACAGCGTGCCGAGGGCGACCTGCGAGGACTCCGCGACCTCGCGCATCTGCACCGCGTCGAAGCCGCCCCGGCTGGCCAACTGCGCGCTCGCGTGCAGGATCCGGCGGCGGCGTGCCTCCTGCCGCTCGGTGAGCGGGGGAGAGGCCGGCTGCGCGGCGGGTCGCGCGGACTTGGCTTCCACCTTGACTTCCGCAGACATGGGTCCCGTTCCGTGGTTCAGCTGGAGGAGCGACGAGACAGCATGGCAGACACTTCCGTGGGTCAGAACACATCCGTCATGTCATCCGTCCCGACGCTTCCGTCGTGGCGCGGATCACCTGATCCACTGCTCACAGAGACGCTACCTGCCGGTAGATTCAGTGCTCCTCGAACGATCAAGTCTGAAACTTGTTCTAGATTAGCGTCCCGGCGTAATCTCGCGGGAAAGTGCAGGGAGAAGGGGGCCGTAAGTGACCGCTGAGGCCATGGAGGCGGGCCCCGGAGCGGGCGCGGCCACCAACGGTGACGGACCGTTGCGCATCGCGCTCCTCACGTACAAGGGGAACCCGTTCTGCGGCGGTCAGGGCGTGTACGTACGGCACCTCTCGCGCGAACTGGCCCGCCTGGGCCACCGGGTCGAGGTCATCGGCTCCCAGCCGTACCCCGTGCTGGACGAGAACCTCCCCGGGCTCAGCCGCAACCTCACCCTCACGGAACTGCCCAGCCTCGACCTGTACCGCCAGCCGGACCCCTTTCGCACCCCGAAGCGCGAGGAGTTCCGCGACTGGATCGACGCGGTCGAGGTCGGCACGATGTGGACCGGCGGCTTCCCTGAACCCCTGACCTTCTCCCTGCGCGCCCGCCGCCATCTGCGCGCCCGGCGCGGGGACTTCGACGTCGTGCACGACAACCAGACGCTCGGGTACGGGCTGCTGGGCGACGTCGGCGCGCCGCTGGTCACCACCATCCACCACCCCATCACCGTCGACCGTCAGTTGGAGCTCGACGCCGCCGAGGGGCGCCTGCGCCGCGCGTCCGTACGCCGCTGGTACGCCTTCACGCGCATGCAGAAGCGGGTCGCGCGCCGTCTGCCGTCCGTGCTCACCGTCTCCGGCAGCTCGCAGCAGGAGATCGTCGATCACCTGGGCGTCGCCCGGGACCGTGTCCACGTCGTGCACATCGGCGCGGACACCGACCTCTTCTCGCCCGATCCGTCCGTGCCGCAGGTACCGGGCCGGATCGTCACCACGTCCAGCGCGGACGTGCCCCTCAAGGGGCTCATCCACCTCGTCGAGGCGCTCGCCAAGGTGCGCACCGAGCACCCCGGCGCGCATCTCGTCGTCGTCGGCAAGCGTGCCGAGGACGGGCCGGTCGCCCAGGCCATAGAGCGGTACGGCCTCGAGCGCGCCGTCGAGTTCGTCAAGGGCATCTCGGACGCGGAACTCGTCGACCTCGTGCGGTCCGCCGAGGTCGCCTGCGTGCCGTCCCTGTACGAGGGGTTCTCCCTGCCCGCCGCCGAGGCGATGGCCACGGGGACCCCGCTGGTGGCCACCACCGGCGGGGCGATCCCGGAGGTCGCCGGACCCGACGGCGAGACCTGCCTCGCGGTTGCGCCCGGCGACTCGGGGGCGCTGGCCGCCGCGCTGGGCCGGGTGCTGGGCGACCCGGAACTGCGGGTACGGCTCGGCTCCGCCGGACGCGCGCGTGTACTGGACCGCTTCACCTGGGCCCGCGCCGCCGAGGGCACGGTGGCCCACTACCGCGAGGCGATGGCGCTTTCCCACGCTCGGCTTCGCTCGCGCGGGGGGACCCCCGTCGCGCCGACGGCCATTGCGCCGGACGCCCCCGCCTCCGCCCCGGCGGCCGTCGCCACGGTCGGTGCGGGCGCCGTCTCCACCCCCGGCCCCGCAGGGACCCCCGGCCCCGTAGATTTCGGCCCGGCCACGGGCGTCACCCCCACCTCCGATCGTGAAAGCAGGGCCACGTGCTGACCGTCGACTTCTCCCGGTTCCCGCTCGCCCCGGGCGACCGCGTACTGGACCTCGGATGCGGTGCCGGCCGGCACGCGTTCGAGTGCTACCGGCGCGGCGCCCAGGTCGTCGCGCTGGACCAGAACGGCGAGGAGATCCGCGAGGTCGCCAAGTGGTTCGCGGCGATGAAGGAGGCGGGCGAGGCCCCGGCCGGCGCCACCGCGACCGCGATGGAGGGCGACGCGCTCGCGCTGCCCTTCCCCGACGCGTCCTTCGACGTCGTGATCATCTCCGAGGTCATGGAGCACATCCCGGACGACAAGGGCGTCCTCGCCGAGATGGTGCGCGTGCTGAAGCCGGGCGGGCGCATAGCGATCACCGTGCCGCGCTACGGCCCGGAGAAGGTCTGCTGGACCCTGTCCGACGCGTACCACGAGGTCGAGGGCGGTCACATCCGCATCTACAAGGCGGACGAACTGCTGGGCAAGATGAAGGAGGCCGGGCTCAAGCCGTACGGCACCCATCACGCCCACGCCCTGCACAGCCCCTACTGGTGGCTGAAGTGCGCGTTCGGCGTCGACAACGACAAGGCGCTGCCCGTGCGGGCGTACCACAAGCTGCTGGTCTGGGACATCATGAAGAAGCCGCTGGCCACCCGGGTCGCCGAGAACGCGCTGAACCCGCTGATCGGCAAGAGCTTCGTGGCGTACGCGACCAAGCCCCACCTGCCCCTCGACTCCGCCGCGGTGGACGCTTCGTGACGACTCCGCGCACGCCCCGGACAGAACACCTCGTCCTGCCCGGGGTCCTCACCGCCGAGGAGGCGGCCGCCACGGTGCGGGCCGTCCTCGGGGTGCAGCGACCCGACGGCGCCATACCGTGGTTCCGTGGGCACCACCTCGACCCGTGGGACCACACCGAGGCGGCCATGGCACTGGACGCGGCGGGGGAGCACGAGGCGGCCGAGCGGGCGTACGAGTGGCTGGCCCGCCACCAGAACCAGGACGGTTCCTGGTACGCGGCGTACGCCGACGGGGACGCGGACGACGTCACCGACCGCGGCCGGGAGACCAACTTCTGCGCCTACATCGCGGTCGGCGTCTGGCACCACTACCTCGCCACCGGCGACGACGCCTTCCTCGACCGGATGTGGCCCGCGGTCTACGCGGCCGTGGAGTTCGTGCTGCGCCTCCAGCAGCCCGGCGGGCAGATCGGCTGGAAGCGCGAGGACGACGGCACGGCGGTCGAGGACGGCCTGCTGACCGGGAGTTCGTCCATCCACCACGCGCTGCGCTGCGCGCTCGCCATCGCCGAGCAGCGCGAAGAGCCGCAGCCCGACTGGGAGTTGGCGGTCGGCGCGCTGCGGCACGCGATCCGCAGGCACCCCGAGCGGTTCCTCGACAAGGACCGCTACTCGATGGACTGGTACTACCCGGTGCTCGGCGGCGCGTTGACCGGCGCCGAGGCCGAGGCCCGGATAGCGGAGGGCTGGGACCGGTTCGTGGTCCCGGGGCTCGGCGTGCGCTGTGTGGTGCCCAACCCGTGGGTGACCGGCGGCGAGTCGGCCGAACTCGCCCTGGCCCTGTGGGCCGTGGGCGAGTCCGACCGTGCCCTGGAGATCCTCCAGTCCATCCAGCACCTGCGCGACCCGAAGACGGGCCTCTACTGGACGGGCTATGTCTTCGACGCCCGGACGATCTGGCCCGAGGAGCTCACCAGCTGGACGGCCGGCTCGGTCCTGCTCGCCGTCGCCGCGCTCGGCGGCGACGAGGCGACCTGCGCGGTCTTCGGCGGCGAGCGCCTGCCGCTGGGGCTCGACGCGGAGTGCTGCTGAGCCCTGCCGGCAGCCGGGCGGGGACCGCTCAGTGGCGGTGCATGCGGTTGGCGATGGCGTGGCCGATGAAGAGGTACACGACGGCGGCCAGGCCGTAACCCGCGACCACGCGTGCCCACGCCCTGTCGAACGTGAACAGGTCGCGGGACCAGCCGGCCAGCCAGCTCGCCACGTTGTGGACGAACTGGACCAGGTCGTTGGCCCGGTTCGCGTCCAGGAGATACATCAGGATCCACAGGCCGAGGATGACGGCCATCACGTCGGCGACGATCGCGATGACCGTGCCCGCTTGGTTGGAACCGTTGCGATATCGAGGGGACATGCCCTCCGGGTTGCCGCGTATCCGTCGATGAAACCCACGGGGTACGGCACTCGAACGGGTCGCTCGAGTGGCGCAGTGACCGTGTTCGGGTGAGCCTGCTGGAAGAGCCGTGTCTCCCGGAAACCGGGAGAACCGTTCCCTTCCCCGGAGGACCCCGTGCCCGTACCGATACGGCGCCTCGTCGTGGCGCTCACCGTCTGTTGCGCCCTGCTCGCCGGTGCCACGGCCTGCGGCAGTGGCAGCAGTGCCACCAAGGACACCGCCGCCGTCGTGGCGGCCGCCACCCCGTCCAGCAGCAGCACCGTGGAGAAACAGAAGCTCTCCAAGACCCGCTTCGTGGCGAACGCGGGCCTGGCCGCCGGAGCCACCTACCAGTGGATCGTGAAGCCGTGGAAGGCCGGCAAGTTCAAGAAGGGCGCCAAGGGCCGCAGGACCGCCCTGATCAAGGCGGCCCTGGCCGGCACGTTCGCGTACAACCGGCTCAAGGCCGCGAGCCGGAACGCCCAGGGCGACCCCACGCTCTCCAAGGCCGTCGCCCCGCTCACCGCGGGCATCGACGCCCTCAAGAACCTGCCGTCCAAGCTCCGCAAGGGTGACTCGACGGACGCGACCGTGGGCTCGTTCGACGACATCATCAACAAGGTGAAGGACGCGGGCAAGAGCGCGGGCGCCCCGGTCACCGACAAGGTGCCGTCGGCCTCGCAGCTGTCCGGCGGCTGATCCCCGACCGCCGTACCGCCCCTAGGAGTTGAGCTCGGCGAGAACCCGCAGCGAGTGAGGGTCCGGTGACAGCGCCAGCAGGTCCGTCACCGGGCCCTTGCGCCACAACTCCAGCCGCTCGGCGATGCGTTCACGCGGTCCGACGAGGGAGATCTCGTCGGCGAACGCGTCCGGGACGGCGAGCACCGCTTCCTGGCGGCGTCCCGCGAGGAACAGCTCCTGGATGAGCCGGGCCTCCTCCTCGAACCCCATCCGTGCCATCAGATCGGCGTGGAAGTTGCGCGCCGCGTGCCCCATCCCGCCGATGTAGAAGCCGAGCATCGCCTTCACGGGCAGCAGCCCTTTGGTGACGTCGTCGCAGACGCGGACATGGGCCATGGGCGCGACGAGGAAGCCGGCGGGGAGATCGCTCAGCGCGGCCTCGTAGGCTCCTGGGCGGGTCGGCGACCAGTACAGCGGCAGCCAGCCGTCCGCGATCCGGGTCGTCTGCGCGATGTTCTTCGGCCCCTCGGCGCCGAGCAGGATCGGCAGGTCGGCGCGGAGCGGATGCGTGATCGGCTTCAGCGGCTTGCCGAGCCCGGTGCCGTCCTCGCCCCGGTAGGGGTGCTTGTGGAAGCGGCCGTCGAGCTCGACGGGCCCTTCGCGCCTGAGGACCTGGCGTACGACGTCGACGTACTCCCGGGTCGCGGTCAGCGGCGACTTCGGGAACGGACGGCCGTACCAGCCCTCCACGACCTGTGGCCCCGACAGCCCGAGGCCGAGCATCATGCGCCCGCCCGAGAGGTGGTCGAGGGTGAGCGCGTGCATCGCGGTGGTGGTGGGGGAGCGGGCGGCCATCTGCGCGACGGCCGTGCCGAGCCGGATACGGGTCGTGTGCGCGGCGATCCAGGTCAGCGGGGTGAAGACGTCCGAGCCCCAGGACTCGGCGGTCCACACGGAGTGGTAGCCGAGCCGCTCCGCCTCCTGGGCGAGCGGCAGATGGTCCGCGGAGGGCCCGCGCCCCCAGTAGCCGAGTGCGAGGCCGAGCCGCATGAACCCTCCAGGAGTTAGGTTCTGACGATGCGTCAGTCATGTGCACGCGCCCGCCGACTGTACGGCAACGGCCCCCCGCCCGGAAGGACGAGGGGCCGTGGGAGGCCGTACGGGAGCGGACGCGGCCGGTCAGCCGCGCTGGATCCCGGAGGTGTCCTGCAGCACGCCGCGACGGCCGTCCTGCGTCTGCGCCACCAGGTTCGCACCGCGCTGTTCCACGGCCAGATACCAGGTGCCCGGCGCGAGTTCGGCGATCGGCGCCTGCGAACCGTCCTCCGCGAACAGCGGACGCGGCACCGGCACGGCGAACCAGAACGGCGAGAAGTCACCGGCGGGCGGCTGCGGTTGCGGGGCCGGCGCCTGCTGCGGCTGGCTGGGCTGGGCGCCGAACGCCTGCCCCTGCTGCGGCTGACCCCCGAAGGCCTGACCCGGCTGCTGGGCACCGGGGTAGCCGTAACCCCCGGGCGGCTGGGCGCCGTAGGGCTGAGGGGCGGCGGGCTTGGGGGCGGGTACGAGCGCGGCCTGCAGGGCCGGGACGAGCGGGGTCGCGATGGCGGCGCCGGCCATGATCAGCGTCGCGATGAACGCGAGGATGAGGCCGGTGCCGGCGCTGACGCCGCTGTCCCCGCTGCCGGCGTTGTCGACGCCACCCATCGGGTCGAAGACGTTCCCGAGCGCGCTCCACGCGGCGAAGACCGTGAAGGCGACGCCGAACTGACCGAGGTCGAGTCCGACGATCTTGGGCACCTGCGGCAGGCCGTGGGAGACGACGACCAGCGCGGCCCCGATGATGCCGGCCAGGACCACGCTCAGCAGGAGCGGTCCGCTCGACCAGGCGCTGGGGATATTGGCACTGCTCGAGGCCCCGTCGATCGAAAAAATGTCGAGGAACGACGCGATGAACAGCAATACCGCTGCTCCGATCACCACGCCGTCGCCTCGAGTGAGGGAGCGGATATTCACTTCAGGTCCTTCGTCAGTCGTCTCGTCGTCGGTGGAGGCGTCGCTGACACCATGTCGCCGTAAGGCCCTGGTGTGAAGCGCGGGGGTGGCCCCTCATCGTAGGGACGACACTATCGCCCGTCCGATCAGGGTGTCCGTCGGGTTCGATCCGCCGATCACTACCCGCGCAGGAAACTCACGATTCCCTCAGAGATCCCACGCGCAGCCTTCTGCCGCCATGGACCGCTGGTCAGCAACGCAGCGTCCTTGCTATCGCGCATGTTGCCGCACTCGATGAACACCTTCGGAACCGTTGACAGATTGAGACCGCCGAGATCACTGCGGACGTCGAGTCCGGTGCCGCCGCCGATGTAGTTGGAGGGCGCGCTGCCTGTGTCGCGGACGAAGTTGCCCGCGATGCGCTCGCCGAGATCGCGGGAGGGGGCGACGATCGCGCGGGTGTCGGCGGTGCCGGAGTGGACGGACGCGGGGAGGATGACGTGGAAGCCGCGGTTGCCGGCCGCGGAGCCGTCCGCGTGGATGGAGACGACCGCGTCGGCGTGCGCGTCGTTGCCGATGCGGGCCCGCTCGTCGACGCACGGGCCCCAGGAACGGTCGCCGTCCTGGGTGAACTTCACCGTGGCGCCCTCCTGTTGCAGGAGCGTGCGCAGCCGGCGGGCTACGTCGAGCGTGAACCGGGCTTCCGTGTAACCCGCGTTGGTCGACGTGCCGGTGGTGTCGCACTCCTTCCAGTTCGTGCCGATGTTCACCTTGCGGTTGATGTCGGCCGAGTGCTGGAAGTTGCCGGGGTTGTGGCCCGGGTCGATGACGACGACCTTGCCCTTGAGGGGCCCCGCGGCGGCGGGCAGGTCCGAGGCGGCGGGAGTGGCGGGGCCGGAGAAGGTCGAGCTCGGCGGCTTCCCGTCGTCCGTCCCGGACGCGCTCGGTGTCCGCGCCGCGGCGGAGGCGGACCCGGGTGCCGCGGAGGAGGACCCGGGTGTGCCGGCCGAGGTCGTCGACGTGGCGGACGTACTGCCCCCGCCGCCCGAGTCACCCACCGCCTGCCACACCAGCCACCCCACCAGCGCACCCGGCACCAGCGCGGCGACCGCCACCGTCATCGGCCCGCGCCGGGAGCGGCGGGGGCCGGGAGGATCGAAGTCAGGACCTACGTACGACACGTCAGCGACTCTAACCGCGCTCTCAGATCCCCGCTCCCGTTCGCCGCAGGACGCGCAGTGAGTCGGTCACCGAGACCTCGGTGAACGCGCCGGACTCCAGGGCGCGGAGGTAGACGCGGTAGGGGGCCTGGCCGGTGAACTCGTCGGCCGGGTCGGGGAACACGTCGTGGATGAGGAGGAGGCCGCCCTCGGCGACGTGCGGCGCCCAGCCCTCGTAGTCGCCGGAGGCGTGCTCGTCCGTGTGGCCGCCGTCGATGAAGACGAGACCGAGGGGGGTGCGCCAGAAGGCGGCGATCTGCGGCGAGCGGCCGACCATCGCGACCACCTGGTCCTCCAGGCCCGCCTTGTGGAGGGTGCGGCGGAAGGTGGGAAGGGTGTCCATCCGGCCGATCTCGGGGTCGACCGTGGCCGGGTCGTGGTACTCCCACCCGGGCTGCTGCTCCTCGCTGCCCCGGTGGTGGTCGACGGTGATCGCCGTCACCCCGGCCGCGCGCGCCGCGTCCGCGAGCAGGATCGTGGAGCGCCCGCAGTACGTGCCGACCTCCAGGAGGGGCAGTCCGAGCCGGCCCGCCTCGACGGCGGCCTCGTACAGCGCGAGCCCCTCACGGAGCGGCATGAACCCCTTCGCGGCCTCGAAGGCGGCCAGGATCTCCGGCTTGGGCGCCGCGGGCATGGGGTCCTGCATCGGGGTCCTCCATCGGGTGCGAACGGCAGCGTCGCACGTCCGCCTGTGCGGGTTCGCGTGTACGTGTGCCTGTGAGCGCCCCATGGTGCACCACACCCCCGCCGCGTCGGCGGCGGGGGTGTGGGTGCGGATGGGACCGGGCCCCAGGGCCTGTCGTTCGGATCAGGCCTGGGCCGCGACGGTCTCGCTCGGCAGCGCGAGGTCCAGTTCTACGGGGCGGTCGTCGCCGGAGTGGGTCGCCGAGGAGGCGAGCGGGCCGTGGCCCGGTGCCCTGGCGGCGAGGACGTACGCACCCTCGGCGGGCACGGCGAGCGCGTAGCTGCCGTCCGCCTCGGAGAGCGTGGCGCCCGCCTGGCGGCCCCGCCGGTCGATCAGGGTGACCTTGGCACGGGCGACCGTGCCGCCGTCGGCGTCCAGCACCCGGCCGCGGAAGCCGCGGAGCACCTCTTGGGCGCGCTCCAGGGCCGCGTCCTCCTCGCTGCTCGCGCGCAGCTGCGGCTTGGTCGCCGGGCGTCGGCCCGGCAGCAGCAGGGCGAAGAGCAGACCGATGGCGACCGCGCCGGTGGCGATCAGGAAGGAGACCCGGAAGCCGTGCATGGTGGGGACCTCGACGCCACCGACGTTGTGCGCGGTGTTGGCGAGGACCATACCGATGACGGCGCTGGAGACCGACGTACCGATCGAGCGCATCAGAGTGTTGAGGCCGTTGGCCGCGCCCGTCTCCGAGGCCGGGACGGAGCCGACGATCAGCGCGGGCAGCGAGGAGTAGGCGAGGCCGATGCCCGCGCCCAGGACCACCGAGATCACGATGGTCTGCCAGGCGGCGCTCATCAGCCCGAGGCCGGCGCCGTAGCCGATCGCGATGATCAGCATGCCGAGGATCAGGGTGACCTTGGGGCCGTACTTGGCGGAGATCCGGGCGTAGACCGGCGCGGTGAACATCATCGTCAGACCGAGCGGCGCCACGCACAGACCCGCGACCACCATCGACTGGCCGAGGCCGTAGCCGGTGGCCTTCGGCAGCTGGAGCAGCTGCGGCAGGACGAGCGAGACGACGTAGAAGGAGACGCCGACCATGATCGAGGCGAGGTTGGTGAAGAGCACCGAGCGGCGGGCGGTGGTGCGCAGGTCGACCAGCGGCGCCTTCACGCGCAGCTCCATGACGCCCCACAGGAGCAGGACGACGGCCGACGCGGCGAACAGGCCGAGCGTGGTGGTCGAGGTCCAGCCCCAGTCGCTGCCCTTGGTGATAGGCAGCAGGAAGAGGACGAGGCCCGCGGAGAGGCCCGCCGCGCCCAGCCCGTCGAAGGTGCCCTCGGCGCGCATCGGGGACTCCGGTACGGCGACGAGGGTCAGGACGATCGCGACGGCGCCGAGACCGGCGGCGAGGAAGAAGAGGGCGTGCCAGTCGGCGTGCTGCGCGACCAGGGCCGCGACGGGCAGCGCGAGTCCGCCGCCGACGCCGATGGAGGAGCTCATGAGGGCCATCGCCTCGCCGAGCTTCTCGCGGGGCAGCATGTCGCGCATCAGGCCGATGCCGAGCGGGATCGCGCCCATGGCGAAGCCCTGCAGGGCGCGGCCGACGATCATCACCAGCAGTTCGCTGGTGAAACCGGCTATGAGCGAGCCGACGACCATCACGGACAGGCTCGCGAGCAGCATCCGCCGCTTGCCGTAGAGGTCACCGAGCCGGCCCATGATCGGCGTGGCCACGGCTCCCGCGAGCAGCGTCGAGGTCATCACCCAGGTGGCGTTGCTGGGTGCGGTGCCCAGCAGCTCCGGCAGGTCCTTGATGACCGGAACGAGCAGGGTCTGCATCACCGCGACAACGATGCCCGCGAAGGCCAGTACCGGCACGATCGCGCCGCCGGGCCTCCGGGTGGGCTGGTCGGTCGTCGTGTGCGTCATTGCGTGAGGCCTCCAGGCCAAAAGAGAGAGGGAGGAAGGAGGAGAAGGGGGGTGGCGATTCCGTGCGGGAACGCGTGCGGGAGTGCGTGCGGGATACGTGCAAGAGGAACCCGGTGTGCCCGGGCAACTATTCCGATGCTTCGGCGTACTAACAAAATCTTGACCTTCCCATGAAGAACTGACCTGGCGTCAGACCTGGCGACCAACTGAAACGTGTTCTAGTCTGCGCGCCATGAAGGCCTACGTCGCCGGGGTCGGGATGACCAGGTTCGAGAAGCCCGAGACCCGTGATTGGCAGTACTGGGACATGGTGCGGGAGGCGGGGAGTGCCGCGCTCACGGACGCCGGGATCGCGTACGCCGAGGTGGAACAGGTTCCCGTCGGCTACTGCTTCCAGCCCTCGACCGCCGGCCAGCGCGCCGCGTACGAACTCGGCCTGACCGGCGTCCCCGTCTACAACGTCAACAACAACTGCGCCACCGGATCGAGCGCGCTGATGCTGGCCCGGCAGTTCGTCGAGGGCGGGGTCGCGGACTGCGTGCTCGCGCTGGGCTTCGAGAAGATGAAGCGCGGGGCGCTGGGGGGCGGTGCGGACGGGGGAGACTTCTCGACGTCCCCGGTGGCCCGCCACTACGGCGTCATGGCCGCCCGGCACGGCTTCGAGATGTCCCCGCCCACCGCGCAGATCTTCGGCGACGCGGCGCGCGAGCACATGGAGAAGTACGGCACCACCGAGGCGCAACTCGCCGCCGTCGGCGCCAAGAACCACCGCCACTCGGCGAACAATCCGTACGCCCAGTTCCAGGATGTGTACGGGGTCGACGAGATCCTCGCCGCCCGGGTGGTGCACCGGCCGCTGACGAAGCTCCAGTGCTCGCCCACCTCGGACGGTGCCGCCGCCGCGGTCGTCGTGTCCGAACGGTTCGTGGAACGCCATGGGCTGGCGGACAAGGCCGTCGAGATCGTCGCGCAGGCCATGACCACCGACACCGAGGAGTCCTTCGCGTCCGGTTCCTGCGTCGACGTCGTCGGACAGCCGATGTCGCGGGAGGCCGCGCGCCAGGTGTACGAGCGGTCGGGACTCGGCATCGACGACGTGGACGTCGTGGAACTGCACGACTGCTTCTCCATCAACGAGCTGCTGACGTACGAGGCGCTGGGAATGTGCGAGGAGGGGGAGTCCGGCAAGCTCGTCGAGTCGGGGGCCACGACGTACGGCGGGCGGTGGGTCGTGAACCCGTCCGGCGGGCTGATCTCCAAGGGGCATCCGCTGGGGGCGACCGGGATCGCCCAAGTGGCCGAGTTGGTGTGGCAGTTGAGGGGCGAGGCGGGGCCCCGGCAGGTGCCGGGCGCACGGGTCGGGCTCGCCCACAACATCGGGCTGGGCGGGGCGGCGGTGGTCACGCTGCTGCGGGCGGCGGGCTGATCACTCGGGGTCCGTTCGAGGCTGCCTCGATGTCGGGTGCACGGGTGGTCCTAGGGCCCGTGGCCGAGGGGTGAGTGCGGCGAAATCCCGATGCAAGGACCGTAGGGCGGTTGAGAGCATGACACCCATGCTTCGAGCCGCGGAAGACCCCCGAATATCAACTCGCGTCGCGCCGCCCACCTGGCTGGTGGTGGCGCTCGCCTGCGCCGGACAGTTCCTCGTGGTGCTCGACGTGTCCGTCGTGAACGTGGCGCTGCCGTCCATGCGGAGCGACCTGGGGCTGAGCGCGCCGGGCCTGCAGTGGGTGGTCAACGCGTACGCGATCGCGTTCGCCGGGTTCATGCTCCTCGGCGGGCGGGCCGGTGATCTGTACGGGCGCAAGCGGATGTTCCTGGTCGGGCTCGCGCTGTTCACGGTGGCCTCGCTGGGCGGCGGGCTCGCCCAGGCGGGCTGGCAGCTGCTGGTCGCGCGGGCCGCGCAGGGGCTCGGAGCGGCGGTGCTCGCGCCTTCGACGCTGACGATCCTCACCTCGGCGGTCCCGGAGGGCGCCGCCCGCGCGCGGGCCATCGCGACCTGGACGGCGGTCGGCGCCGGGGGCGGGGCGGCCGGTGGTCTGGTCGGCGGGCTGCTGGTGGACGGGCTGTCGTGGCGGTGGGTGCTGCTGATCAACGTGCCGGTGGGCGCGGTGGTGCTGGCGGGCGCCGCACGGTGGCTCGTGGAGAGCCGGGCCGGGGACGGGCGGCGGCTCGATCTGCCGGGCGCGTTGCTGGTGACGGCGGGGCTCGCGACCCTCGCGTACGGGATCGTGCAGACCGAGGCGCAGGGGTGGGCGGCTGCCGCGACCCTCGTACCGTTGTGTGCCGGGCTCGCGCTGATCGGTCTGTTCCTCCTGGTCGAGGCACGGACGCGGGTGCCGCTGATGCCACTGCGACTGCTCGGTGTGCGGGCGGTGGCGTCGGCGAACGCGGCCATGTTCGTGTGCGGCTCCGCGATGTTCTGCATGTGGTTCTTCATGACGCTGTACGCGCAGAACGTGCTCGGCTACTCGCCGCTGGGCGCCGGGCTCGCGCTGGTGCCGAGCTCGCTGGCGGTGGTCCTCGGCTCGAAGCTCGCACCGCGGCTCATGCCGGTGGTCGGGGCGCGCAATGTCGCCGTCATCGGGTCGCTGGTCGCCGCGGCGGGCTTCGGCTGGCAGTCGACGATGACGGCCGACGGCTCGTACCTGACGGCGATCATGTTCCCCGGGATCCTGATGATGGCGGGCGCGGGGCTGGCCGCCACCCCGCTGGCCTCGCTCGCGACCTCGGGCGCGGCGCCGGGGGACGCCGGTCTGGTGTCGGGGCTGGTCAACACCTCGCGCACGATGGGCGGTTCACTCGGACTCGCCGTCATGTCGACCATCGCGGCCTCGCGCACGGGGAACGGCTCGTCGGCCGAGGCACTGACGGCGGGGTACGCGCTGGCCTTCCGTACGGGCGGGTATGTGCTGCTCGGCGGGGCGGTGCTGATGCTGCTGTGGCTGCCCTCGAAGATCTCCGCTCGCTGAGGCGAGGAAAGAACCCTGCTCGCCGAGGCGGCGAAAGATCTCCGCTCGCCGGGGCAACGAAATCCGGTCCTCGTGGACTCCTTTGTACATCTAGGAGGTGCCCATGGGGGATCGGAAGCAGGCTCGGGACGAGGAGTTCCAGCGCTTTGTCATCGGCCGCTGGCCGCGGTTGATGCGTACGGCATTTCTCCTTACGGGGGAGCAGCACGCCGCCGAGGACCTGGTCCAGACGACGCTGGAGCAGGTCTATGTGGCCTGGCGCAGGGTCGGCACGGCCGACGAGCCGGAGGCCTACGTACGGCGCGTGATGATCAACGCGCACGCCCGGAGGCACCGCAGAAGGCTCAAGGAGTTCCTGGCGCCGAAGGACGACTCGGGGCTCACGCACGAGCTGCCCGACCACGGTGACCGCATCGCCCAGGCCGACGACCGCAGCGCCCTGCTGACCGCGCTCGGCCAACTGCCGCCGCGCCAGCGCGAGGCGGTGGTCCTCCGGTACTGGGAGGACCTGAGCGAGAGCCAGGCGGCGGAGGCGATGGGCTGTTCGGTGGGCGCGGTGAAGAGCAACGCGGCGAAGGGGATCGCGAAGCTGCGCGCCATACCGGGCCTGGCGGACATGGTGACGCACGGAGGGCGGAAGTGATGAGCGCGGACCGGGAGACGAACCACGACATGACACACAGGGACATCGCCTTCCTGCTGGCCGACGCCGCGGACGAGGCGGAGATCGGCATAGCCCCCTACCAGGCGGTGATTCGCGGCGGCCGCCGCCGCAAGGCCCGCCGCTGGGCACTGGCGGCAGCGGCGGCGCTGGTGATCGCCGGTTCGACGGGGACGCTGGCGCTGGCCGGGGCGACGGACGGTGACGCACGGCGGGTCGCGCCTGCGGCGACGCGGCCGCCCACGGGTGAGGAGCGGCATGTGTACGAGCCGCAGCGGACCACGCTGGGGAAGGGGCACGACGGCGACAATGACTGGGAGGTCACCATCGACGTGTGGGGGGCGTCGAAGAACGGGGCGGAGGCACAGCGTCAGTGGACCGTCATGGAAGATTACGGCGGGACGCCGATGGGAGCGCGAGATGCCGAGAAGCTGATCGGCAAGGCCTGGTACTTCGTGCACGCGAGGGTGGGCGATCAGACGTCGATGGTGATGACCGGCCAGTTCGAGAAGGGCGACACCCTGTCGGGCGCAGAGTTCGAGTCGGGTGCGATCCGCATGCCGTCCAGTGAGTCCGTCCAACCCGGCGCACCCAACCGGCTCGTGATCGGCGACGTCGCCCCGACCGCCCGGCGTGTCACCTGCACGTGGAACGACGGTACGAAGACCGAGGTCCCGCGCGCGCCCGAGGGCGCCGGCTTCGGCCCGGACTTCAAGCCGTACATCCGCCCTGTCAAGGGCTCCCAGCCGAACTGGTTCGTGTGCGTGGCCCCGGAGGGCACGAGCTACAAGTCGGTGAAGGTGACGGGCTGATGTGAGCCGACCAGAGATGGTCCGGCCGGAGAAAGGACGGGCTACAGCCAGCCCTGCTGGCGGGCCTCCCGCATCGCCTCCATGCGGTTGCGGGTGCCCGTCTTGCCGATCGCGGAGGAGAGGTAGTTGCGGACGGTCGACTCGGAGAGGTGGAGCTTCGAGGCGATGTCGGCGACGGTGGCGCCGTCCACCGAGGCCTTCAGGACGTCGCACTCACGGGCGGTGAGCGGATTGGGTCCGGCGCTCAACGCGGCGGCGGCGAGCGCCGGGTCGATGACCGTCTCGCCGGTCAGCACCCGCCGGATCGCCTCGGCCAGGTCTTCCACGGGGCCGTCCTTGACCAGGAACCCGGCGGCGCCCGCCTCCATCGCGCGCCGCAGATACCCGGGCCGGCCGAAGGTGGTGAGGATCAACACCCGGCAGTCGGGCGCCTCTTCGCGCAGTACGGCGGCGGCGTCCAGGCCGCTCATTCCCGGCAGCTCGATGTCCAGCAGGGCCACGTCCGGACGGTGCGTCAGCGCCGCGTCCACGATGGCGTCGCCCGCCGCGACCTGGGCGACGACCTCGATGTCCGGCTCCATCCCCAGCAGCAGGGCGAGCGCGCCCCGCATCATTCCCTGATCCTCGGCGAGCAGGACACGTACGGACTTCGTGGGCCGGTGGTCCCGGGGCATCTCGTTCACGGGGCCAAGAGTAGGGCGAGGGAAGGCGCGTGACCCGTCGTGGTGCGCACTTCGCCGGTCGTTAAAAACTCTCCATGGTTCGACTCCGCGCGTCTTGACGGCCCTTGACTCCGGGCAAACAATCGCCTCGACATTCCGTGATCGCCTTTGCCGTTCCTGTGCCGAGCCGATATTCGCAAACGTTCGACATTTCGACCGGGAAAGGGTTCGGTATTTCGATCGAACAATGTCCGGTATTTCGACCGGGTACCCGCACTGTCCTACCAGGAACGGAAGAGGTGCACCGTGTTCCCAAGATCGTCGCGCTTAAGAAGCGCCGTACTCGCCGTGCTGTCGGTGCTGGCGGCCGTCGTCGCGCTCGCCGTCGGCGCCCCGGCGGCCACCGCCGCGGGATCGCTCCCCTGTGACGTCTACGCCGCCGCGGGCACGCCCTGTGTCGCCGCGCACAGCCTCGTCAGGGCGCTCTACTCGTCGTACAACGGCTCGCTCTACCAGGTGCAGCGCGCCTCCGACAGCGCGACCGCGAACATCGGTCTCCTGGCGGCCGGCGGATACGCGAACGCGGCGGCACAGGACTCCTTCTGTACCGGCACCACCTGCATCATCACCAAGATCTACGACCAGTCCGCGCGCCACAACGACCTCACCGTCGAGGGCGCGGGCGGGGCGGGCGCGGCCGATGTCGGGGCGCCCGCGGACGCGCTGCCGGTGACCGTCGGCGGCCACCAGGTCTACGGCCTGGAGATCTCGGCCGGCATGGGCTACCGGGACAACTCCACCTCGGGCGTGGCCACCAACGGGGCGGCCGAGGGGATGTACATGGTGACCTCCGGCACCCATGTGAACGGCAGCTGCTGCTTCGACTACGGCAACGCCGAGACCAACAACAAGGACACCGGCAACGGCCACATGGACGCGATCAACTTCGGCACCGAGTGCTGGTTCTCGCCCTGTTACGGCCAGGGCCCCTGGGTGCAGGCCGACCTGGAGAACGGGCTGTTCCAGTCGGACTCCGGCTACAGCAAGAACACGTCGAACACCGGCACCGGGTCGATGCCGTTCGTGACCGCTTTGCTGAAAAACAACGGTCAGGACCATTTCGCGCTGAAATACGGCAACGCCCAATCGGGCAGTCTCACGACCACTTATTCCGGGGGTGAACCCACCACGAGTGGTTACTCGCCCATGCATCAGGAGGGCGCGATCGTCCTGGGCACCGGCGGCGACAACAGCAACGGCTCCATCGGGTCCTTCTTCGAGGGCGTCATGACCTCGGGCATCCCGACGGACGCCGCCGACAACTCCGTCCAGGCCAACATCGTCTCCGTCGGCTACGGCGGTGCGACCGGCAGCACCGGTTCGCTGACGGCCGGGTCGGAGATCTCGCTGCGCGCGACCACCTCGTGCTGCACGACCGACTACATCCGCCACCAGAACAACGCGGCGGTCATCTCGGCCATCACGTCGAGCAGTTCGACGCTCGACAAGAGCGACGCCACCTGGATCGTGCGCAAGGGCCTCGCCGACGGCTCCTGCTATTCCTTCGAGTCACGGAACTACCCGGGCGACTTCCTGCGGCACTACAACTACCAGCTCTACCGGCAACCCATGGTCGGCACCGCGCAGTTCAGACAGGACGCCACGTTCTGCGCCGAGACCGGCAAGAGCGGGACGGGGACCTCGTTCGCGTCGTACAACTACCCGACGAGATACCTCCGGCACTACAACTACAACGTCTACATAGCGAGCAATGGCGGCTCGAACACCTTCGACAGCGCCACCTCGTGGACGGACGACGTGAGCTGGGCGGTCACGGCTCCCTGGGCGCCGTAGCCACCGAAGAAGACGCCAAGTCCGCCGCCTCCACCGGGAGTTCGGCGGTGACCGTGAAGCCGCCGCGCGGCGACGGGCCGGCCCTGAGTGACCCGCCCGCCGCCGCGAGGCGTTCCGTCAGGCCCTTCAGACCGGTGCCGCCGACACCTTCGGCGGGACCGGTCGAGGGGGCGCCCGTGCCGGTGCCGTCGTCCGTGACGGTCAGGCGGACGTGGCCGTCCAGTACGCCCTCGACGGTGATCTCGCAGCGGGTCGCGCCGCTGTGCCGTACGACGTTCGTCACCGCCTCCCGGACCACCCAGCCCAGCAGGGCCTCGTTCTGCGGGGTCAGCGGGGCACCGGACTGGCGGACCACGGGGTCGACGCTCGCCGCGGACAGGGCGGAGCGGGCCCGGTCCAGTTCTGTGGTGAGGCTGCCCTCGCGATAGCCGGTGACCGCCTCGCGGATCTCGGTCAGCGCCTGCCGGCCCACGGACTCGATGTCCGTGATCTGGGTGAGGGCCGCGTCCAGGTCGCGCGGGGCCAGCCGACGGGCCGCCTCCGACTTCACCACGATGACGGAGAGCGTGTGGCCGAGCAGGTCGTGCAGGTCGCGGGAGAAGCGCAGGCGCTCCTTCTCGACGGCACGGCGGGCCAGCTCCTCGCGGGCGGCGCGAAGTTCCCGTACCGCCTCGGAGAGGGAGAGGATCGCCGCCGTCACCATGGTGGACAGGAAGGTGCCGTACGCGACGTTGACCGCGTCCCAGCCCGCCCGGACGAAGGAGACCACCGCCGCCAGCGTGGTCAGGCCGAGACCGATCTGACCGAGTCGCGGGCCCCGCAGCACCGCGCCGGTGGCCAGGCCGAGGAGCGGGAAGAAGTACAGCCAGCTGCCGCCGTACCCGAGGGCCAGCCCACAGGTGACCAGGCCCATCAGGACGAGTGCCACCCTGGTGGAGCGGGCCTCGCGCGCTTCCTTCACGAAGGCGCGGAACGTCACGTAGATGTAGAGGGAGTTGAAGGCGAACAGACCCAGACCGCCGATCCAGGGGTTGGGGGTCTTGCCCTGGAGGAGGTTGGAGAAGGCGCCCATCCCCATCAGCAGCCACGGCAGCAGCGCGAAGCCGGTGGGCGGCGGGCCCGGGTCCTCGGGCATCTTCCCGCCGCTCTTGCGGGCGGCCCGCTGCTCGGCCTTGAAGCGCTCCATGTCGGCCCGCCAGCGCGCCTGCGCCGCCCGCCACTCCTTCACCTGGCAGGTGACCTCTCGCATCCAGGACATGTCCCCGCTCCCCCTTCGGACGGTCCGCTTCAGATGGTCCGCGCGGCCCTGCGGTACGAGACCACAGCGTACGAACCGAAGGCCAGTAGCCAAGCTGTGAGAACCACCACCGCACCGAGCGCCGGTGCGTTGCCGTCGGCGACGGAGGTGCCGAGCTGGGCGATGCGGTTCGTGGGTGTGAAGCCGGACAGGGACCGGAGCCAGCCCGGGAAGAGCGCGAGCGGGAACCACAGGCCGCCGACCACCGAGAGCCCCAGGTTGCACACCATGTTCGCGACGCCGGTCGTCTGGGCGGTGAGCAGATAGCCGTTGCCGAGGCCGAGCAGGGTGAAGGGTATCGAGCCGAGCCATAGCAGCACCGCGACCGCGGCCCACTGCCAGACCTCCAGCCGTACGCCGTTGACCAGGCCGCCCGCCGCCAGCACCGCGGCGATCGCGGGCAGCACCGTCACCGAGCCGGTAAGCGCCCGCCCGAGCACCACCTCGCGCGGGGTCATCGGCGTCACCCGCAACTGCCGCAGCCAGCCGATCACCTTGTCCTCGGCGACCCCGCCGCCGGTGTTCAGGGCCGAGCCCACCGCCCCGTACGCGGCCATGCCGATCATCGAGCCGGTCTTCCAGCCGTCATCACTGCCGTCACCGAGGTTGGTGAACAGCAGATACATCATCACGGGCATCGCGATGCCGCCGATGACGAAGCCGGCGTCGCGCAGCGTCCGGCGCACTTCGAGCCGCAGATAGTCCAGCATCACACCGTCTCCAGAACATGCGAGGTGAGCGCCATGAACGCGTCGTCCATGGACGCGGGGACGACCTCCAGACCGCGGACCGCACCGAGTTCCGCCAGCGCGAGCACCGTCGCGTCCGAGTCGTCCGTGCGCAGCCGGGCCCGGTCCCCGCGCACCTCCACCGACACCACACCGGGCAGCAGGGTCAGCCCCTCGGTGCCCCGGCCCGCGAGGTCGAAGGAGACCAGATTGCCGCCCACCGACCGCTTGAGCTGCTCGCCGGTGCCGTCGGCGACGAGCCGGCCGTGGTCGATGACGAGGATCCGGTCGGCGTGCGCGTCGGCCTCCTCCAGGTAGTGCGTGGAGAACAGGACGGTGTGGCCACGCCGCGCATAGGACCGCATCGAGTCCCAGAACGCGCGCCGCGCCTCCACGTCCAGTGCGGCGGTCGGCTCGTCGAGCACGATCAGGTCGGGGTTCCCGGCGAGCGCCACCGCGAACCGCACCCGCTGCGCCTGTCCGCCGGAGAGCCGGTCGACGCGCCGCCCGGCCAGATCCGGGATCCCCGCGAGCTCCAGCGCGTCGGCGACCGGGAGCGGCGCGGGATAGCGGCCCGCGACGAAGGAGACCAGCTCGCGGACGGTCACGCGGGGCACCGGCCGGGTCTCCTGAAGCATCGCGCCGACCCGCCCGGCACGCACCGCCGCCTGCGGGGGGCGGCCGAAGAGCGCGACCGTCCCCTCGTCCGGCTCGTTCAGGCCGAGCAGCAGGGAGATCGTGGTCGACTTCCCCGCGCCGTTGCGCCCCAGCAGCGCCACCGTCTCGCCGCGCCCGATCTCCAGATCGACCCCGTCCACCGCGCGCACCGCGCCGAACGCCTTGACCGCCCCCGTGAAGGACACGGCACGCTCTGTCCCACCTGTCTGTGTCATGCCTCAGACGGTACGAATCCGCGCCCCCTGCCCGGCAGATGCGCTTGTACGGACTCCGGCAGGACAAATGTCACGGCCGGGCGGACGGACCGTTGACCTGACAGGGCGTCAGGAGCCTTCACAACTGCCGAGTGCTGGGCTATACAAGGGTCGCCGGACTGGAACGCGTTCTAGATCGGCCAGTGTCGACCTCGGTGCGGCCGACGGTGCGGACGGCCGCACCGAGGTCTTTCGCGCTACTGATCAGGAGCCCCATGCCCATCGACGCCGCCAAGGCCCTCGCCGCCGAACCCCGCAGCGGTGAGATCACCTGGGACCGCAAGGACGTCCAGCTCTACCACCTCGGCCTCGGAGCGGGCGTCCCGGCGACGGATCCCGACGAGCTGCGCTACACCCTCGAATCGAAGCTGCACGTCCTGCCGAGCTTCGCCACCGTCGCGGGCGCCGGTTCCCCCGGAGTGATCAGCGGCCTGTCCATGCCCGGCGTCGACGTCGACCTGGCCCGCGTCCTGCACGGCGGCCAGACCATCGAAGTGCACCGCCCGATCCCGGTCGAGGGCAAGGCCGTGGCCACCGGGCGGATCGCCGCCGTGTACGACAAGGGCAAGGCGGCCGTCCTCGTCATGCGCACCGAGGTCGCCGACGCCGAGGGACCCCTGTGGACGAACGACGCCCAGATCTTCGTACGGGGAGAGGGCGGCTGGGGCGGCGACCGCGGCCCCTCCACCCGCCTGGAGGAGCCCGCAGGCGCGCCGGACCGGACCGTCGAGCGCCCGGTCCGCGAGGAGCAGGCGCTGCTCTACCGGCTCTCCGGCGACTGGAACCCGCTGCACGCCGACCCCGAGTTCGCCAAGCTCGCCGGGTTCGACCGGCCGATCCTGCACGGGCTGTGCACGTACGGGATGACGCTCAAGGCGGTCGTCGACACGCTGCTCGGCGGGGACGTGGCGCGCGTCCGCTCGTACACCACGCGCTTCGCCGGGGTCGTGTACCCGGGGGAGACCCTGCGCATCCGTATGTGGCGGCGGGAAGGCAGCGTCCGGGTGGCCGTGAGCGCCGCCATGGGGGTCCCCCCGCTCGAGCGAAGCCGAGAGTGGGGGAGGGACGACGCGCCGGTCCTCGCCGACACCGTCGTCACACACTCCTGAGCCCAGCCCATCAGTGACCAGCCCGTTGTCGAGGGGAGCCGCACCATGCGCGCAGCCGTACAGCACGAGATAGGCCAGGACAAGCTCGAAGTCCTCGACGACATCGAGGCGGTGGGCTTCGGTCCGGGCAAGGTGCGGATCCGGGTACGGGCCACCGGGCTGTGCCACTCCGACCTGTCCGCGATGAGCGGCGTACTGCCGCAGCCCGCGCCGTTCGTACCCGGCCACGAAGGTGCCGGGGAGATCGTCGAGGTCGGCGAGGGCGTCACCCACCTCAAGCCCGGCGACCGGGTCGTCGTCTGCTGGCTGCCCGCCTGCGGCGTCTGTCCCGCCTGCAAGCGCGGCCAGAGCCAGCTGTGCCTGGCCGGGTTCATGAACGCCGGCACGCCCAACTTCAGGCGCCCCGGCCAAGACGTCTTCGGCTTCGCCGGGACCGGCACCTTCACCGAGGAGGTCGTGGTCGACGCGGGCTGCGCCGTGCCGATCCCGGACGACGTGCCCTTCGACATCGCGGCCCTCATCGGCTGCGGAGTGACGACCGGCCTCGGCGCCGCTCTCAACACCGCGGACGTGGCGGCCGGTTCGTCGGTCGCCGTGATCGGCTGCGGAGGCGTCGGCATCTCCGCGATCCAGGGCGCGCGCCTCAAGGGCGCCGCCGAGATCGTCGCCGTCGACCCGGTCGCCTCGCGCCGGGAGGCCGCGCTGCGGTTCGGTGCGACGAAGGCGGTCTCGCCGGACGAACTCCCGGGCGCGAAGCAGTCGGTGACCGGCGGCGAGGGCTTCGACTACGTCTTCGAGGTCGTCGGCCGCTCCGCCACCGCCCGCACCGCCTACGAGAACACCCGCCGCGGCGGCACCCTCGTCATCGTCGGCGCGGGCGCCATGGACGACTTCCTGCAGCTCAACATGTTCGAGCTGTTCTTCGACGAGAAGCGGATCCTGCCGTCCATGTACGGCGGCGGAGACGTCCTGCGGTCGTACGAGCGGACGGTCGCCCTGTGGCGTGCGGGCCGCATCGACCTGGAGAGCCTGATCACCCACCGGGTGCCGCTGTCCGGGATCAATGAGGCGCTGGACCAGATGCGGACGGGAACCGCGCTGCGTACGTGCATCGAGATCTGACCCCGCGACCGCCGCCACCTGCCCCCCCACGACCGCCGTCACGACTGCTGAGGACTTCGATGTCACTGCCACTTGAAGGGCTCGCCGCGATCGTCACCGGCGCGGGGCGCGGGCTCGGCCGGATCGAGGCACTGGAACTGGCCCGCCTGGGTGCCGCCGTCGTCGTCAACGACTACGGGCAGCCCGGGCGGGACGGCTCCGGCGCGGCGTCGGCCACCCCCGCCGAGGAGGTCGCCGCCGAGATCAGCGCCGCGGGCGGCCGCGCCCTCGCCCACACCGGGGACGTCTCCGACCGCGAACGGGCCCGTGAGCTGGTCGACCTGGCGACCGGCGAGTTCGGGAAGCTGGACATCCTCGTCAACAACGCGGGCATCCTGCGCGACCGGATGGTCTTCTCGATGTCCGAGGACGAGTGGGACTCCGTCATCCGGGTCCACCTGAAGGGGCACTTCAACACGACCCACTTCGCGTCCGCGCACTGGCGGGCGCGGTCCAAGGCGGGGGACGGGCCGGTGTACGGGCGGATCGTGAACACCTCCTCGGAGGCGTTCCTCGCGGGCTCGGCGGGTCAGCCCAACTACGCGGCGGCCAAGGGCGGGATCGTCGGGCTGACCACCTCGACCGCGCTGGCGCTCGCGAAGTACGGCGTGACGGCGAACGTCATCTGCCCGCGCGCCCGGACCCGGATGACCGAGGACGTGTTCCACGGGTTCGAGGTGCCCGAACAGGGACTCGATCCCCTCGCGCCCGAGCATGTCGCGCCCCTCGTAGGCTACTTGGCCTCACCCGCCGCCGCGCACGTCAACGGACAGCTGCTCGTCGTGCACGGCGGCATGGTCGCGGTCGTCGAACGGCCGCGGGTGGCCGCCAAGTTCGACACCAAGCAGGACGCCTTCACCTACGACGAACTCGACGCGCTGCTCGGCCCGTACTACGCGGAGCGGCCACCGGGGGAGACGTTCGCCGCGGCGGAAGTACTGGGACTCAAGCACACCTAGTGCGCCTGGCGGTTCCGAGTCCGCCCTTCAACTACCCCTGGCCGTCGTGCTCCGGGCTGAGCAGCCGGCCGTCGGTCGACAGGGGCGGGTGTGCCGGCTGGGGCAAGTAGTGCCGGAAGAACAGTTCGGCGACCAGCTCGCGGCGGCCGCGCACCCCCACCTTGTCGAAGACAGAACGGCCCCGCTCGCGCCGAGCGCGAGCGGGGCCGTATCACTGATTCGGCTTACCGTCAGGCCGATGTGCCCTGCTGGTCGGACGGCTTGCGGTGGCGGCCGTGGGGGGTCGCCTCGTCGTCCTGGCCGGAGACCGGGCCGCGGTGCTTGCCGTGGCCTTCGGCCAGGGTCGTCGCCTCGTGGGCGTCGGTGGCCGGCGGTTCCATGGTGCTGGTTTCGCTCATGTGGAAGTGTTCACCCCGTCAACAAGATCCTTCTTTGCAGCCGGGGGATTCTAACCGGTCGCTCACGCGGGGACGGGAGCGGGTGACCTGTTCTCGCCCCCGGGCCCCCCTTCGGTCCGGACGGCCTCGTCCGCGGGCGCCGGACGGGCGGAAAGGGGCCGCCTCTTCACAGGGGACTGCCCGCTCAGAGGTGCCTGTTGGAGGGGGACCGGGCGCGCCGCGGGCCGTTCCGGCGGAGGGGGCGCCTGTGACGTCACCGCGGCGACGGGTGCCGTCATCTTCGTCACCCCGCACGGCACCGCCCCCGTCGCGTACGGCAGTTGGAGGACCCCCTCCCTGGTCCACAGGCCCGTGCCCGCCAACCAGCCCTCCGGGGGTGGGAGATGGTGGACCTGGCGTTCGACCGGCCGCCACACGCCCACCCAGCTGCCGGCCGGGCCGTCGATGCGCAGCGCCACCGCGCAGCGCTCAGGCGTCAGTACCTGCCCCGGCTGGATCGCGAACGGCGTCACCGCGCAGTCGGTGGCGCGCAGACAGTCGGGGAAGCGGATCGGCAGGGTGCTGCCGAGGACGCCCCAGCCGAGACGGTCGTGGCCCGGGGACGGCGCGTCGGAGCGGATCAGCAGCAGTCCGCTGTCGGCGTCCGCGAGCAGCAGCCGGTCGTCGCTGTCCGCGGCGATCTGCAGCAGTGGCGTTACTTCACCGCCGCGCCCCAGGTCGACGACCACCGTCTTGGTCCGGCCGTCCCGGCAGCGGTCCAGGGCCAGCAGGCGCCCCGTGCCGTCCAGCCAGACCCCGCCCGAACAGCGGCCCGGCACCTCGGCCAGGTGCTCGGGCCCGAAGGCCCCGCCCGCCACCAGCCACACCGCGGTGGAGTCCCGGCCCGCGGCGAGGGCGTACGCGTGCTCCCCGTCCGGCGCGGGCGGCAGCAGCCACAGCCGGGTGTCCTCGTCGTGGCACTCCACCGCGCCGAGGAGCAGCTCCCCGGTGCCGGGCCCGGTCGGGTACAGCAGCGAGAACGTGTGCCGCCCGTCCGCGACGCGGTGGATCAGCACCCGCCCGTCGGTCATCGGCAGCACCTCGGTGCCGGGCTCCTCCGGCTGGTGGGACGGCAGCGGTACGGCGTAGGGCTCGGGGCCGTCCAGCGTCCAGCGCTCCGGGAACCAGCATTCGCCGTCCAGGGCGAGGCGGGCCGCGTAGGTTCCGTTCGCGGCGATCACACAGGTGGGGCGGGCGATCACATCTCTGGGGCGGGCGGTCGCATCCGCGGGGCGGGCGGTCACGTCCGCGGGGCCAGTGGCCCGCTCGTCCCCGGGTTCCGCCGCAGCTTCGGTGGCACAGGCCGTCATGGTTCGGTCACCTCCGGCGACGAAGCTAGTTTTCGTACGCACAGACGTGGGACCGGCGGGCGGGCGCTTCACACATAAGGGTGGCCGTCCCGCGATTCGCCTGAGGGAACGGCGACGCGTGTGCTGAGCGGGGCGGGGAGAGGGCGGTGGGGCCCGGATCACCGGGTGCCGCCCGCCTCCGGGACCTCTGGTCGCGTACCCCGGGACCCGCCCGCGACCGGTGGGGCACCGGCCCAAGCCAGGTAGCCTTTTCCCCGTGCCCCGTCTGTCTGAAGTCATCGCCGCGCTCGACGCCCTCTGGCCCCCCGAGAGGGCCGAGGGATGGGACGCGGTCGGCACCGTGTGCGGCGAGCCCGACCAGGAGATCACCCGGGTCCTGTTCGCCGTCGACCCCGTTCGGGAAATCGTCGACGAAGCGGTGAAGCTGGGCGCGAACCTGCTGGTCACCCACCATCCGCTCTATCTGCGCGGGACGACGACGGTCGCGGCCGACACCTTCAAGGGCCGGGTCGTGCACACCCTCATCAAGAACGACATCGCGCTGCACGTCGCCCACACCAACGCCGACCGCGCCGACCCGGGAGTCAGCGACGCCCTCGCCGGGGCACTCGACCTCCGGGTCGTACGGCCGCTCGTGCCGGACCCCACCGACCCCGAGGGCCGTCGCGGCCTCGGCCGCGTCTGTGAGCTGGACCACCCGCTGACCGTCCGTGAACTTGCCGCGCGCGCCGCCGGGCGACTGCCCGCCACCGCGCAGGGCATCCGCGTCGCCGGTGACCCCGAGGCGGTCGTACGGACCGTCGCGGTCAGCGGCGGTTCCGGCGACAGCCTCTTCGACGACGTGCGCGCCGCCGGCGTCGACGCCTTCCTCACCTCGGACCTGCGCCACCACCCGGCATCGGAGGCCCGCGCCCACAGTCCTCTCGCGCTGCTCGACGCGGCGCACTGGGCCACCGAGTGGCCCTGGTGCGAGCTGGCCGCCGCCCAGCTCGACGAGATCTCCGACCGCAAGGGATGGGGCCTGCGGGTCCACGTCTCCAAGACGGTCACCGACCCCTGGACCGCCCACGCGGCGTCCACCGAAACACCTAACGCAATGGGAGCCCCCAACTGAACGCCGCGCCCGCCGACCAGATCCGACTTCTCGACGTCCAGGCCCTCGACGTACGCCTGCAGCAGCTCGCGCACAAGCGCAGGTCCCTTCCCGAGCACGCCGAGATCGAGTCCCTGAACAAGGACCTCACGCAGCTGCGCGACCTGCTCGTCGCCGCGCAGACCGAGGAGAGCGACTGCGCCCGCGAGCAGACCAAGGCCGAGCAGGACGTGGACCAGGTGCGCCAGCGCGCCAACCGCGACCAGCAGCGCCTGGACTCCGGTGCCGTCACCTCTCCCAAGGACCTGGAGAACCTCCAGCGCGAGATCACCTCCCTCGCCAAGCGGCAGGGCGACCTGGAGGACGTCGTCCTCGAGGTCATGGAGCGCCGTGAGTCCGCGCAGGAGCGGGTCGCCGAGCTGACCGGGCGGACCTCCTCCGTGCAGTCGAAGATCGACGACGCGACCGCCCGCCGGGAAGCCGCCTTCGAGTCCCTCGACGGCGAGGCCGCCTCGGTGACGAAGGAGCGCGAGGTCGTCTCGGCCTCCGTCCCCGCCGACCTGCTGAAGCTCTACGACAAGCTGCGCCAGCAGCAGGGCGGCGTCGGCGCCGCGCGGCTCTACCAGCGCCGTTGCGAGGGCTGCCGCCTGGAGCTCAACATCACCGAGGTCAACGACGTGAAGGCGGCCTCCCCGGACACCGTGCTGCGCTGCGAGAACTGCCGCCGCATCCTGGTGCGTACGTCCGAGTCCGGTCTGTAAGGGGCGCGGGGCGTGCGGGAGTTCATCGTCGAGGCCGACGGCGGTTCCCGGGGCAACCCGGGGCCCGCGGGGTACGGCGCCGTGGTCATCGACGCCGCCACCGGGGAGACACTGGCGGAGCGTGCCGAGTACATCGGCATCGCCACCAACAACGTCGCCGAGTACCGGGGCCTGGTGGCGGGCCTGCGCGCCGCCCACGAACTGGACCCGGCCGCGCGCGTCCGGGTCCGGATGGACTCCAAGCTCGTCGTCGAGCAGCTGTCCGGCCGCTGGAAGATCAAGCACCCGGACATGAAGCCCCTGGCCGCGGAGGCGGCCCGCGTCTTCCCGCCCGACCGGATCACCTACGAGTGGATGCCGCGCGAACAGAACAAGCACGCGGACCGACTGGCCAACGAGGCGATGGACGCGGGCAAGCGGGGCGAGCAGTGGTCGCCGTCGACATCGACGGCGGAACTGGAGGCGCAGGGTTCGCGAGCGCCCCTTCAGGGGCGCGGGGAACTGCGCGACCAGCCCCCACAGCCCCGCACTGCGACGACTCCCGGCGGCGAAGCCGTGAAGGCCGACGCCGATGTGCGGGCCGCACAGCACGTGGCCACCGCCCCGCAACCGACCGTCGGCTGGGGCGCGGCCCCCGACATGGGCGCCCCCACCACCTTCGTTCTCCTGCGCCACGGCGAGACCCCCCTCACCCCCCAGAAGCGTTTCTCCGGCAGCGGCGGCACCGACCCGTCGCTCTCGGACGTGGGCCGGGAACAGGCCGAGCGCGTCGCCGCCGCGCTGGCCGCGCGCGGCACCGTCGAGGCGATCGTGGCGTCGCCACTCACCCGTACCCGCCAGACCGCCGCCGCCGTCGCCGCCCGCCTGGGACTGGACGTCGCCATCGAGGACGGCCTGCGCGAGACGGACTTCGGCGCCTGGGAGGGCCTCACCTTCGCCGAGGTGCAGGAGCGGTACCCCGACGACCTGAAGACCTGGCTCGCCTCCCCGAAGGCCGAACCGACCGGCGGCGGCGAGAGCTTCGCGGCGACCGCCCGCCGCATCGCCACCACCCGCGACAAGCTCATCGCCTCCTACGCGGGGCGCACCGTCCTGCTCGTCAGCCACGTCACCCCGATCAAGACCCTCGTACGGCTCGCGATCGGTGCCCCGCCGGAGTCCCTGTACCGGATGGAGCTGTCCGCGGCCTCCCTGTCGGCGGTGGCGTACTACGCGGACGGCAATGCCAGCCTGCGCCTCTTCAACGACACCTCTCACCTGCGCTGAGCGGCCCGGACCCGGAGGTCACCCGCGCCGAGCGGCCCGGGCCCGGAGGTCACCCGCGCCGAGCGGCACGGACTTGGAGGTCACCCGCGCCGAGCGGCCCGGGCCCGGAGGATCTCGGCGGTCTCCCGGTCCGCCGGGAGGAACGCCTCCAGGTGGAGCTCGGCGAGCGTCACGTCGACCGCGGTCGCGAACGACGTCAGCGTGGTGAGCAGTCTCAACTCGCCCTCCGCGCACCGCAGTCGCAGCGGTACGGCGAAGCCGAGATAGTCGGCGCCGGGCTCACTCGCCGGTACGTGTTCCGCCAACTCATCGGCCAGGGAGCCGAGTCGGGGATCGGGGCTGCGCACGGCACGGGCCCGCAGGTTCTCCACGATGTGCTGCCCCCACGCGTCCAGGTTCACCACCCGTGAGCCCATCCCGCGCGGATGCAGCGCGAGCCGCAGCACATTGACGGGCGGCGCGAGCAGCGCGGGGTCCGCGCCCTCGGTGAGCACGTCGAACGCCTCGTTCGCCGCGACGAGTTCACCCCGCGGCCCGGCCACCACCGCCGGATACGGCAGATGCCCTTCGAGAATGCTGTCCAGCGCCTCCCGTACGGGCTTCAGCGCGACCGCGTCGAGCGGTGACTCGGCGAACGCGGGCGCGTAACCGGCCGCCAGCAGCAGCGAGTTGCGCTCCCGCAGTGTCAGGCCGAGCGACTCGGCGAGCCGGATCACGATCTCCCTGCCGGGCACCGACCGTCCGCGCTCGATGAAACTGACGTACCGCTGGGTCGTCCCTGCCCGCGAGGCGAGCTCCAGCTGACTGACCCGGCGGGCGGTGCGCCAGCGCAGCAACTCGCGGGCGAAGGGCGGGGGTTCGGTCACCGAGGCGGCTGCGGTGCTGATGGTCATGGCTCAGTTGTACGTCACGGGTACGACAGTCCCGCCATACCTCACCGGGAATTGAGCGGCGTACCCCCTCCGAGCAGCATGGACGTATCCACGGAGCACACCCCAGGGAGCCGACATGCGCGCCTACCACCTCGAAACGCCCGGCACCGTCGACGGCATCGTCTCGCGCGAGACGGACCGCCCCGGGCCCGGCCCCCGCGACATCCTCGTCCGCGTCCGCGCCGTCTCCCTCAACAAGCGCGATCTGCTGATCCTGAAGGGGACCTATCCACTGAAGGCCGTGCCGGACGTGATCCCGGTGAGTGACGGCGCGGGCGAAGTCGTCGCGGTGGGCGCGGAGGTGACCCGGTTCGCGGTCGGGGACCGGGTGGCGAGCACGTACTTCCCGAAGTGGATCGACGGCCGGATCACGCCCGCGCTGATCGACCAGCCCGGCGCCACCCTGCCCGGCATGCTCACCGAGTACGCGTGCCTCGACGAGAACGCGGCGGTGCGGGTGCCCGACCACCTGGGCTGGGAGGAGGCCGCCTGCCTGCCCTGCGCGGGCGTCACGGCCTGGCACGCGTTGACCGGCGGCGAGGCGGTGGTCCCCGGCGAGACGGTGCTGACACTCGGCACGGGCGCCCTCTCGCTGTTCGCCGTACAGTTCGCGAAGCTGCTGGGCGCCGAGGTCGTCGCCACGACATCGAGCCCGGAGAAGGCCGAGCGACTCAAGGCCCTGGGCGCCGACCACATCGTGCGGTACGCCGACCACCCCGCGTGGGGACAGACGGTCCGCGACCTCACGGGCGGGCGCGGCGTGGACCTCGTCGTCGAGACCGTGGGCCCGGAGACGATCGAGCAGTCGGTCCGCGCCTCGGCGCTCTACGGCAGGATCGTCCTGGTCAGTGCCAACAGCCCGCGCAAGGCCTCCCTGGAGATCACGACGGACGCGCTCGCGTCGAGCCTGGTGACGATGCGGCGGCTCTTCGTCGGCAGCCGTACTCACTTCGAGTCCATGAACCGGGCCCTCACCCTGCACGGCACCCGCCCGGTCATCGACCGGGCCTTCGGCTTCGACGAGGTCCACGAGGCGTTCCGCCACTACGAGTCCGGCGTGGCCTTCGGCAAGGTCGTCATCCGCGTGGCCTGAGCGCGGCCGCCTCGCGCGCCAGGCCCTCCACGCGCCCCCAGTCCTTCGCCGCGATCGCGTCCTCGGGAAGCATCCACGTCCCGCCCACACAGCCGACGTTGGGGAGGGCGAGGTAGTCCGGCGCGTAGGCGGGGCCGATCCCGCCCGTCGGGCAGAACCGGGCCTGCGGCAGCGGTCCGGCGAGCGACCTGAGGTACGCCGTGCCGCCCGCCGCCTGCGCCGGGAAGAACTTCATCTCCCGCACCCCGCGCTCCAGCAGCGCCACCACCTCCGAGGTCGTGGACACCCCCGGCAGGAACGGCACCCCGGACGCCTTCATGGCATCGAGCAGTACGTCGGTCCAGCCGGGACTGACCAGGAAGCGGGCGCCCGCGGCCACGCACGCCGTCACCTGCGCCGGCGTGATGACGGTGCCCGCGCCGACCACCGCGTCCGGCACCCCGTCCGCGATCGCCCGGATGGCGTCGAGCGCGCAGGGCGTCCGCAGGGTCACCTCTATCGCGGGCAGCCCACCCGCGACGAGTGCCGCGGCCAGGGGTACGGCGTCCTCGACCTCGTTCACCACGACGACGGGAACCACGGGGGCGAGATCCAGCACGGAGGCGGCGGGAACCGAGGGCAGCGGTGAACTCATGGCCTCATCGTGCCCTCGTCGTGCAGCATGCGCAAAGGGCGTTGCATATGCTGCAACAGCACCTCTGGTGCGCCTCCAGCGCGCCTCTGGCGCACCTGTGGTGCAACCTCTAGTGCACCTCGTTCACCAGCACATCCAGCGCCCAGGCCGTCCCCGCCCGCGCGGGCGGGGACACCTCCACCTCGTACCCGAGGTCCCGCAGCGCCTCCACGAGTTCCGCCGGATGGGCGGGCGCGGCGCCCGCTGCCAGCAGACTCCGTACGATCCGCCCCTTCGTCGCCTTGTTGAAGTGGCTGACCACCTTCCGGGTGGGCGCGTGCAGCACCCGGACCGTCGCCGTCCGCCCGGCGACCTCGCCCTTCGGCTTCCACGCGCCCGTGTACGCCGAGGACCGCAGGTCGAGCACCAGCCCGTCGCCGGCCGCCTCGGGGAGCGCGGCGGCCATCGGCGTACGCCAGTGCGCGCCCAGCGCCCCGAGCCCCGGCAGCCTGACTCCCATCGAGCAGCGGTACGACGGGATCCTGTCCGTCACCCGGACCGCGCCCCACAGCCCGGAGAAGACGAGCAGCGAGCGGCCCGCGCGCCGCTTGGCCGCCGTGTCCAGCGAGGCCAGGTCCAGGGCGTCGTACAGCACTCCCGTGTAGATCTCCCCGGCCGGGCGCGCGCCCGAGGTGCGCAGCGCCGTGTTCTTGGCGATCTCGCCGCGCAGGCCCTCGCTCAGCCCGAGCACCTCGCGGGCCTTCTCCTCGTCACCCGCGCACAGCTCGGCCAACTCGTCGAGGACCGCCTGACGTGCCTCGGTGAGCCCGGGCAGGGACAGCGACTCCAGCTTCAGCGCGGTTCCCCGGCCGGAGGGCGCCTTGCCCTCGGAAGGCGGCAGCAGCACGAGCACGGTGGTGTTCTCCTAACGGTGGGTATGGCCCGGCGCCAGCCTAAGGGGTCCTCCCGGACGTCGAACGCGCTCGGAGCGCCACCCCTATGTCCGGACGCTCGGGGTGCCGCCCGGACGTCCGCACGCTCGGGGTGCCGCCCGCAGGCACGCGACCTACGCTCGACCCATGCCGTGCCGCCACATCCGCGCCACCTGCGTACCGGGGGCTCCTCTGCAGGCCGCCCTGTGCGCCCTGCGGACCGAGCTGGGTGTGCCCGCGAGCTTCCCGCCCGGCGTACTGGAGGAGGCCTCCCGGCCACCCCGCCTGCCTCCCCACGACGCGACGGACATCCCCTTGTTCACCATCGACCCGCCGACGTCCACCGACCTCGACCAGGCGATGCACCTGTCCCGCCGCGAGAACGGCCGCGGCCACCGCGTCCGGTACGCGATCGCCGACGTCGCCGCCTTCGTCGCCCCCGGCGGCGCCCTCGACGCCGAGGCGCACCGCCGCGTGACGACCCTCTACTTCCCGGACGAGAAGGTCCCCCTCCATCCGACCCGGCTCTCCGAAGGCACCGCCAGCCTCCTGCCCGACCAGACCTGCCCGGCCGTGCTCTGGACGATCGACCTGGACGCGGACGGCCGCACGGAGAGCGTCGACGTACGCCGGGCCCTCGTCCGCAGCCGCGCCAAGCTCGACTACGCGCACGTACAGAAGTCGATCGACGACGGCACGGCGGAGGAGTCGCTCGCCCTCCTCAAGGACATCGGGACACTGCGCGAGCGCCTGGAGGTGGAGCGCGGCGGGATCTCCCTCAACGTCCCCGAGCAGGAGATCGTCGAGACGGACGGGACGTACGAACTCGTCTACCGCGCCCCGCTCCCCGCCGACGCCTGGAACGCGCAGATCTCCCTGCTCACCGGGATGGCGGCGGCCGACCTGATGCTCGCGCACGGCACCGGCGTCCTGCGCACGCTGCCCGCCGCCCCCGACGGCGCGGTCGGCCGCCTTCGCCGCACGGCCAGGGCCCTGCACATCGACTGGCCGCACCACGTCTCGTACGCGCGGCTCGTCCGCTCCCTCGACCCGCATCTGCCGCGCCACGCCGCCTTCCTCCAGGAGTGCACGACGCTGCTGCGCGGCGCGGGCTACACGGTGTTCCGGGGCGGCGTCCTCCCGGACGTCACCTCCCACGCCGCCGTGGCCGCGCCCTACGCCCACTGCACGGCCCCCCTGCGCCGTCTCGTCGACCGCTACGCCTCGGAACTCTGCCTGGCCGCCGCCGCGGACGAACCGCCCCCCGACTGGGTCCTCACCGCCCTGGACACCCTCCCCAAGGAGATGGCCGAGGGCTCCCGCCGCGCGGGCATCGTGGAACGCGAGTGCGTCGACATCGTCGAGGCCGCGCTCCTCAAGGACCGGGTCGGGGACATCTTCGACGGATCTGTGGTGGACGTGATGGAACGTCAACCCACGGTGGGCACAGTCCAGTTGGAGTCACCCGCGGTCGTCGCCCGCATCGAGGGCGGCACGGTGACGCTGCCGCTGGGGGAGCGGTTGCGGGTCCGCCTCACCCAGGCCGACCCGGGGACGGCGAAGGTGCAGTTCGCGCCCGCGTGAGGGCCCGTACGAGTTCGTCGGGGTCGTCCGCGTGCAGCCGTACGAGACGGACGCGACGTTCCCGGCCCAGGAAGCTGAAGTGCGCTACAGGGGCGGCCAGTTCGATGGTCACGTCGGTCTGGGCGCCCACGGCGAGGTTCAGTTGGCCCTCGGCGGGCTCGTGCGTGGTGCGCAGCTCGCGGCGCGCCGTCGCGATGTCCGCCAGGGGTATCCGCAGGTCCACGTGCGCGCGGTCGCGGACGCGCAGGTGCGTGGAGTCGAGGATGTGCGGACGCGTCACGCAGGCCGCGTGTATGCCGACGACCATCAGCACGGTGTAGACGTCGAGGACGAGAACGACCGCGTGGACGACCGGCCATCCGCGCAGCAGCACCGCCATCCCGGCCGTCTCGACGACGCACACGAAGGCGAGTCCCCACATCATGGCGCCCTGGCCCCGCGCGTGACCGAAGGGGCGGCCGTCGCGCGTGCCGTGCGTCCGCCGGGTCACCCACAGCAACAGGCTCGCGAACAAGCGCAGTTCATGCCGTACGAGGGCGCGCGCGATCCTCATCGCCCGCGCTCCGTGAACAGCAGCATCGCGCGCCGGATCGCCTCCGCCTGCGCCGGGGCGACGTCGGCGTAGAGGGCGCGCAGAAAGCTGTCGTCGAGGCCGGGAGCGAGGTCGGCCTCCTGGAGCAGGGAATCGGGCAGGCAGTCGGCGAGTACCCGGGCCGCCTCGTCCACGCGCGGGTCGTCAGGGTCGGCGTCGGCGAGCGCGTCGAGGAGCGCGTACACCTCGTGCGCCCGCGCCACGGCGGCGGGCGTTTCGAAGGCGCTGCCCAGCGCTGCCATCAGCCGCTTCCGGTTCTCGGGCGAGGCCACGGTGTCGATCAGCGCGAGCACCTCGCGGTCCCTGGCGGCCATGGGGGACTCGGGGCCGTGCGCCATCCCCGTGAGCAGCGCGGCCAGTTCGGGAGAGACGGGGCCCTCGGCGGGCAGGTTCCCGTCCTGGTCGAGCAGGGCGCGCAGCCGCTCCCGCCGCTCCCGGATCGCCGCCTCCTGCCGGGCGAGATCGGTGTCGAGCTCCTCCAGCACTTCGGCGAGATCGCGCCCCGCGTCGTCCGCGAGCACGTCCCGCACCTCGGCGAGCCCCAGCCCCAGCTCGGTCAGCCGCCGGATCCGGGCGAGCACGACGGCGTGCCGCAGTGTGTAGTCCCGGTAGCCGTTGGGGCGCCGCTCGGGCTCCGGCAACAGCCCGAGATGGTGGTAGTGCCGCACCGTCCGCGTCGTGACACCGACGGCGAGTTCTCCGATACGCATGCCCCCAGTAGAAACGTTGACGTTGCGGCAAGGTCAAGCGAGGAGATCCTCGGCGGCATGGAAACACGGGCCGCCGGCGTTGCACTCCTGACGAGACCGACCGGGGAGGCGGCCATGAGTGCACGACGTGAAGAGGCCCGCTGGACCCGGGCCACTCTCGGCCGTGACGGTCCGCCCCTCGACCTGCTGACCGCACACTTCGACCAGCACCGCTACGCACCGCACGCCCATGACGAGTACACCATCGGAGTCTGCGTCGGCGGCTCCGAGATCATCGACTACCGGGGCGGCCGCATCCGCACCGGCCCCGGCTCGATCGTCGTCCTGGCCCCGGGCGAGATGCACACCGGCGGCCCGGCCGCCTCCGACGGCTACGCCTACCGGGCGCTGTACGCCGAGCCTTCCCTGCTCACCGAGGGAATTCTGGGCAGCCCCCCGCACTTCCGGGACCCCGTCCTCGACGACCCCGAACTGGCCGCCGCCCTGCGCATCGCCCACACGGACCTGAGCGCCTGCCCCGACCCCCTGGAGGCCGAGTCCCGCCTCCCCTGGCTGCTGACCGCCCTCGCCCGCCGCCACTCCACGTCCCGCCCGGCGTGCGACACGGTCCGGGGGGCGGCGCACATCGCCTTCGCCGTACGCGACCGCCTCGCCGACGAACTCCAGGCACCCCCGTCACTCGCCTCCCTCGCCATCGACCTGGGCCTCTCCCGCTACCAACTCCTGCGCGCCTTCCGTACGACGATGGGGATACCGCCGTACGCCTGGCTCGCCCAGCACCGTGTGAACCGGGCCCGCGCCCTGCTGGAGAGCGGCCTGCGCCCCGCCGAGGTCGCCCCGCTCGTCGGCTTCGCGGACCAGGCGCACCTGACGCGCTGGTTCCGCAGGGTGCTGGGGGTGACCCCGGCGGCGTACCGAACAAGCGTGTCGCCGACGGCGTAGCGCAACAGCGTTCAAGACAGTCGACCGCCGGGCGGCCGAAACTCCCCCCATGACTGCACGCGGCTGGTTCCTGTTCTCCCTGATGGGAGTGGTCTGGGGCATCCCCTACCTGATGATCAAAGTGGCGGTGGACGGCGTGTCCCCGTCGACGGTGGTGTTCACGCGCTGCGCGGTGGGCGCAGCGCTGCTGCTCCCCTTCGCCCTGCGCCAAGGGGGTCCTACTGGATTCGGCCGGACCATACGAACCCACTGGCGCCCCATGCTGGCCTTCGCGTGCATCGAGATCATGGTCCCGTGGTGGACCCTCACGGACGCCGAGCGCCACCTCTCCAGCTCCACGGCGGGCCTGCTGATCGCCGGGGTGCCGATCGTCGGCGTGGCCGCGGCCCGCCTCTTCGGCGACACGGAACGCCTCGGCGCCCGCAGGATGACCGGCCTGGCCCTCGGCCTGTCCGGCGTCGCGGTCCTCACGGTCCCGCACCTGACCGGCGGCGACGCCCGCTCGCTCGCCGAGGTACTGCTGACGGTGATCGGGTACGCGACCGCCCCCGTCATAGCCGCCCGCCACCTCAAGAACGTCCCCTCGCTCCACCTCACGGCCGCGTGCCTGACCCTGGCGGCCCTGGTCTACGCCCCCGCGGCGGCCGTCACCCACCCCTCCGGGCTCCCCTCCCCACAGATCCTGGCCGCCCTCGCCGGCCTCGGCGTCATCTGCACCGCGGTCGCCTTCGTGGCCTTCCTGGAACTGATCAAGGAGGCGGGCCCGACGCGGGCGACGGTGATCACGTACGTCAACCCGGCCGTCGCCGTCGCGGCGGGTGCCGTCTTCTTGGACGAACGCCTGACTCCGGGCGTCCTCGCCGCCTTCGCCCTCATCCTGGCCGGCTCTGTGCTCGCGACGGCCGGCCCGAGGCGCACCACTCGCCCGGTACCATGGTCCACACGGCAGACGAGCCGGGCGGACGGCCGCGTGGAGGTCCTTGTGGACCTTCCCGAGGAACGTCCGGGCTCCACAGGGCAAGGTGGTGGCTAACGGCCACCCGGGGTGACCCGCGGGACAGTGCCACAGAAAACAGACCGCCGGGGACCTCGGTCCTCGGTAAGGGTGAAACGGTGGTGTAAGAGACCACCAGCGCCTGAGGTGACTCAGGCGGCTAGGTAAACCCCACCTGGAGCAAGGTCAAAAGGGGCCGCTTGGTGACAGGCGGTCCTGCGCGGACGTTCGAGGGCTGCCCGCCCGAGTCCGCGGGTAGACCGCACGAGACCGGCGGCAACGCCGGTCCTAGATGGATGGCCGTCTCCCCGGCCGCCGCGAGGCGCCCGGGCGACAGAACCCGGCGTACAGCCCGACTCGTCTGCCGCCACCTGCGGCTTTGCCTCGGAAAGGGCCTCTGACCTGCGTCGGAGGCCCTTTCCGGCCTTTCGGGGGCTTGCCGTGTCAGGCGGCGAAAAAACGTCCGCACAGCTCAGAGGCCGCATCCACGAATCGCGCAGCCGTCCCCGGCATGCAACCCGCCTCGTCTGCCCTTCAGCCCCCGGAAGAAGCAGATGTCAGAGCGCGTCGACCCCGCTCACCCTCCAGCCGTCGGACGTAAGAGCCACCGTCATCCGCACCCGGTTCAGGTCCACGCGGGAGCCCGAGACCTGGGTGCTCGTGGTCACCTGGTTGACGAAGAGGAGGACCACGGCCCGGTCGGCCGAGGCCGAGATCACGGAGGCCGCCGGGGAGCCGCCGGTGGGCTGCGCCACCGTGGCCTTCACCACCCCGTGGTACTTCCTGGCCGTCGGCCCGACCACCGTCGTGGTGGTCTTCCGGTACTCGTCGCGGAAGTGCCCGGTGAGCCGGGCGCGGGCCGCGGCGAAGTCGCGGTCCAGGTGCCTGTAGTCGTACGACAGCACGACTGGCGCCGCCTGGCGTGCGGCCGCGAGTGCCTGACCGCGTGTCTGTTCGGCCCGCACGCCCTCCCGGTAGCGCCACCCGAGAACGGTGGCCGCGACCAGGCCCGCCAGGAGCAGGACACCTAGGGCGGCGGTGAGCAGCCGCCGCCGACCGTGCCGCGTAGCCGTACCGGAGCCGGGCTCGCCCTCCTCCTGCGGCGGGTCCTCCTCGAAGCACTCCGGCGAGGGCTCGGGCGGGTCGTCCCAGCCGTCCTCATCGGGGGCCTCGATGAGCACGGTGCGGCCGGCGGTCGATGCCTCGGGCCGTCCCGGGGCCTCCTCGTCGGTGGACGCCGGGTCCGGTTCGAGGTGGCCGCGCTCCGCGCGCTTGGCCGCCGCGCGGGCGGCCGCGGTCATGGTGTGCCGGGTGCCGGATCCGGAACCGGAGCCGCGGCTTCGGGTGGTCGTCTTCGCCACGGTCTTACTCCTCATGTCCTCATGGGTCGTATGGCGGGGAGGGCGCGGTCAGCCGACGAACTCGACGTCGGAGGTCAGCCAGCGGCCGTTTCGGTGCACCAGGTCGAGCTGCAGCCGATAGGTGCGCGCCTCGCCCTTGGGGGCGGCGGTGTTGGTCACCTTGCTGTCGGCGACCACCAGGACGCGGGCCGAGTGCTCGTCGGAGCGGACGATGCCCGCGTCGAGGACCTGGCCCTCGGACACGGACTCGTTCTCGGCGACGAGCTTGGTCAACTGCTCGGTCTGCGCGGCGAACTGCTTCTTGAAGTCGCCGGTGGCGCCCTGGAGGACGTTCGCGCTGTCCCGGTCGTAGTGCCGGTAGTCGAGCGAGGTGAAGTTCAGCGCCGACTGGCGGGCCGCGGCCAGGATGTCCTGGCGCCGCTGCTCCGCCTCGCGCTGGTGGTAGAGCCCGAAGCCCAGCCAGATCGTCAGCGTGGTCGTGAGGACGGTCGCCACGATGAGCCCCACCGACCAGGCACTGCCCGACAGAGCACTTCTCCTGGCCCCGCTCATGCCATCGGTCCGACTAGCAGCCATTGCCACGACTCCCTTCCGAACACCGCCTGTTGGCCGCCCGTCGAGCCGATCTCGACGGGCCTTCCGTCCGGGCCGGTGGCGGTACCGGTCTCCGGGTCGTACGGCGTGACCTGCGCCGCCTGGTTCGCGTCGTTGGAGGTTGCCGACGCGCCGGGGGCGTTCTGCGCGCCCCGTACCGACGTCTTGCTTCCGCGCGGGGCCGTGCAGCGCGCGTCGGTGTTCGCCTCGCGCGGGCTGGTGTCCGAGGGATCGCGCCGTGCTGTCCCGTACCCCTGGGTGCACGGCGGCGGGTCGTCGGCGTTCACCACCAGGCCGAAGTGGGTGGTGCCGTCGCCCGGGACGACCGTGTAGCTGCCCGCGACCAGCGCCGGGAAGGTGACCAGGGACTGCTCCACGCCGGGCAGGCGGGCCAGCGTGACCTGACCGCCGCTGATCAGATTCGCCAGCAGGACCGACAGCTGTGGCCCGGTGGACTTGAGCAGCGAGTTCACCTGCTGCGCGGCCGGCGTCGCGTTGCCGATCAGTTTGCGCAGGTCCCCGTCGCTCGACTTCAGCTGTGCCGTGAGAGCCGCCAGGTCGTGCGCGAACGACTTGATGGACGAGCCCTGGTCGGACTGCGTCTTGAGGACCTTTCGCGAGTCCTCGATCAGCGAGATCGTCTGGGGGAGTGACTCGGAGGCCGACTCCACGAGCGCGTTGCCCGAGTCCACCAGTCGGCTCAGATTCGGGCCGGTGCCCGAGAAGGCCTTGCCCAACTCGTCGACGGTGACTCGTAGATCGCCCTTGCCGACCGAGTTGACCAGCCGGTCCAGGCTGAGGACCAGGTCCGTCGTGGGCAGCGGCACGCGGGTGCTGCCGCGGGGGATGGCACTGCCGTCGAGGAGATATGGGCCATGCGAAGTACGCGGCTGTAGATCTACGTATTGCTCGCCCACCGCCGAGCGGTTCGCCACCACGGCCAGGGTGTCCGCCGGGATGCGTGGCGCGCCGTCCTTGATGTCCAGGGAGACCGAGATGCCGTCGGAGCCGGTCAGCCGCAGTGCGCCGACGCGGCCCACCGGCACCCCGCGGTAGGTGACCTCGGCGCCTTGGAAGATGCCTCCGGAGTCGGCGAAGTCCGCCTGCACGGTGTAGCCGCGGCCCAGGACGTCGTCCACCAGGCCGGTGTATTCGGCGCCGACGTAGGACACCCCGACGGCGGTGACGGTGGCGAAGGCCAGGAGTTGGGCCTTGACCGTACGGCTGATCACGGCTGAACCCCCTTCAACATCAGCTCCGCGAGAGCGAGGTCTATCCCCTTGGGTAGCTCCGCGTCGGTTGTGTAGCTGCTGGTGCACACCGGCGGGCACAACGGACCGCCGCCGCCCGACGGGGCCGACGGCACCGACGGCACCGAGGGGGACGACGGCAGGCTCGGTGTGCTCGGCAGCGCGGTGGGTGTCGGAACGCTCGGCAGGTCAGGGAGATGCGGTACGTCGGGAGTGCCGGGCTTCTGGGAATCGCCTCTGCCCCGGCCGGAGTTGCCGTCCGTCACGTTCCCGTACAGGTCCGACAGATCGAGGTCGGCGGTGATGTCGAGGTTGACGTAGTCACCCTTGACGGCGTCCACCACGTTGCGTGGGAACGGGTAAGTGGTCAGCAACTCCAGAGAGTTGGGCAGATCGTCGCCTGCCTTGTTCAGCTGCCGCAGGATCGGCCGCAGCTGCTTGAGGTTCGCGACCGTGTCGTCGTGCGACGCCGTGACCACCTTGGCTCCTGTCTTGCCGAGCTTCGAAAGGGCGGTGAGCATCCTCGTCAGATCGCGCCGCTGGTCGGCCAGGACCTTCAGAGCGGGTGGCATCGCGTCGACGGTCTGGGCGATCGTCTTCTTCTCCTTGCCGAGCCGCCCCGCGAGCCGGTCGACGGCCTTGAGGGCGCGGACGATGTCCTTGCGCTGGTCGTCCAGACCGCCGATGAAGGTGTTCAGCTCCTTGAGCAGCGATCTGACCCGGTTCTCCCGGCCGTTCAGGGCCTTGTTCAGCTCCACGGTGATCGTCTTGAGCTGGGCCACTCCGCCGCCGTTGAGCAGCGCGGACAGTGCGGACAGCACCTCCTCGATCTCCGGATTGCGGCCGCTGCGGGACAGCGGAATGCGGTCGCCGTCGCCGAGCCGCCCCACGGGCGCCGTGCCGGACGGGGCGGAGAGCGCGACGTACTTCTCGCCGAGCATGCTGGTCTGCCGCAGCTCCGCGACCGCGTTGGCGGGCAGCTTCACCGAGTCGGCGACCCGCAGCCGTACGCGCGCGTGCCAGCCGTCCAGCTGCACCTTCTCGACCGCGCCCACGGTGACGTTGTTGACCTTCACCGCCGACTGGGGCACCAGGTCGAGGACGTCGCGGAACTCGACGGTGACGTGGTACGCGTGACCGTCGGCGGCGGCTCCGCCGGGCAGCTGGACGTCGTACCAGCCGTTGAACTCGCACCCGGAGAGCAGCAGCGAGCCGACCGCGGCCCACGCGACCGCCCCGACCTTGCGCAGTGCGCTCATGCGCTCGCCCCCAGAATTCCGCCGAGCGTCCGGTCGACCGTTCCCGTCACCGCGGAGCCCTGAGACACCTTCGGCAGGGAGTCGAAGAGATCCTTCAGCTCCTTGCAGTCGGGGTTCTTGCCGCCTTCGTCGCCGGTCGTCTTCAGCACGGAGCACAGCAGCGAGGCCGGATCCTGAGCCTGCTGGGCGTTGTTGCGGGTGTCGAGGGTGCCCGAGGACGGGTTGTAGGCGTTGTTCAGGTTCGACAGACCCGTGGGGGCGACCTCCAGCAGCTCGGCCAAAGCGGCCCGTTGGGTGACGAGCACCTTGGTCACCTTGCTGAGGCCCTTCACGTTCGAAGTCAGCGACTTCTTGTTGTTCTTCACGAAGGCGGACACGTCGCCGAGCGCCGGTCCCAGGTTCCGCAGCGCGTCCGCGAGGTCCTTGCGCTCGCCCGAAAGCTGCTCGGCGACCTCGGCGAGGCTGGTGTTGAAGGACCGCACGCTCTTGTCGTCGGCGGCCAGCGCAGCCGTGAACACCTGCAGGTTCCGTACCGTGCCGAACAGGTCCCTGCGGCCGTCGGACAGCGTGGTGACGGCCTGCGAGAGGTCCTCGACCGTCTGGTTGAGGTTCGCGCCCTGGCCGTCGAGGTTGTCCGCGCTCACCGCGAGCAGCCGTGACAGCGAGCCGTCCTTGTTGGCGCCGTTGGGGCCGAGCGCGTCGGCCGTCGTGTGCAGACTGTCGAAGACGCGGTCCAGTTCGACCGGTACGGCCGTCCGCGTCTCGGGGATGACGGCGCCGCTGCGCAGTACCGGGCCCTTTCGGTACACCGGCAGCAGTTGTACGTAACGGTCGCTGACCACCGAGGAGTTGATGATGGCGGCCTTGGCGTCCGCCGGCACCTTGCGGCCTTCGTCGTACTTCAGCTCCACCCGCACCCGGTCGCCCTCCGGCGTGATCTTCTCGACCTCGCCGATCCGGACGCCGAGGACGCGGACGTCCGAGCCGGGATAGATGCCGACCGTGCGCGGGAAATACGCGGTCACGTACACGGACTCGGAGCGCGGCCACAGCACGTAGGTGAGCGCGGCGACGAGGGCGAGTGCGGTGACCACGGCCACGCGCCTCTTCAGGTTCTTCACTGCGTGCCTCCCGTGCGCGGCACCACCGGAGCGGCGACCAGGTTCTGGACGTAGCTGTCGAACCAGCGGCCGTTGCCGAGGGTGTTGCTGAAGACCCGGACGTACGGCGCGAGCAGCTTGACGCTCCGGTCGAGGCTCGACTGATTTCGTTCGAGCATCTGCACCACGCGATTCAGGCCCTTGAGCGCGGGCCCGATCTCCTTGTCGTTGTCCTCGACCAGGCCGGAGAGCTCGATGCCCAGCGCTGCGGAGCTCTTCAGCAGCCTGTGGATCGCCTTGCGCCGCTTGCTGATCTCCTTGAACAGCTGGTCGCCGTCCTTGACCAGCGCGGTGAAGTCCTCGGAGTGCTCGGCCAGCACGCCCGTGACGCCGTTCGCGTGGTCGAGGAGTTCGCCCAGCGCCTTGTCGCGCGAGGCGACCGTCCGGGAGATCTTCGACAGGCCCTTGATGGACGCCCGCACCTCGGCGGGCGAGTCCTGGAACGTGGTGGAGATGGTGTCCAGGGCCTTCGCCAACTGGTCGGTGTCGACCTTCTCCGTCGTCGTAGTGAGATCGCTGAACGCCTGCACGACGTCGTACGCCGGAACCGTCCTCTTCAGCGGTATCTCGCTGCCGGGCTTCAGCTGTCCCGGTCCCTTGGGGCGCAGCGCGAGGTACTTCGCGCCGAGGATCGTCTTGACCCGGATCGAGGCGCCGGTCTCGGTGCCGAATCCAGGATCGCCCTTGATCTTGAAGGTGACCTTGACGTGGTCACCGTCCAGATCGACGTCCTCGACCTTGCCGACCTTGACGCCGGCGATCCGCACCTCGTCGCCGGGCTTGAGGCCGCCCGCCTCCGAGAAGGCCGCGCTGTATGTCTCGCCTCCGCCGATCAGCGGCAGGCTGTCGGCGTTGAACGCGGCCACGGTCAGCAGCGCGAGGAAGGTGAGACCGACGGCTCCGATCACCACGGGGTTGCGCTCGCGGAACGGGGTCAGCCGCGGGCGGCGTATCCGGACGCTAGGCAGCTTGGGCGGGTCGATGCGGACTTTGACCAGGGGTTCCGGGCGGCGGGGACGGGGTGCCCGGCGCGGAAGCAGCCGTATCTTCGGGAGCTTGGGCGGGTCGATGCGGACTTTGACCAGGGGTTCCGGGCGGCGGGGGCGCGGTGCCCGGCGCGGAAGCAGCCGTATCTTCGGGAGCTTGGGCGGGTCGATGCGGACCTTGACCAGCGGCTCCGGGCGGCGCTTACGGGTCCTGCGCGGAAGGAAGTGCTTTGTCATGCGCCGCACCTCGCGCTCGCCACGTGCAGCTCGGGAGTGAGCACCTGCTTCGTCTTCGGCAGCACGATCCGGCCGTCGAAGTCGCAGAGGTAGAAGTTGAACCAAGAGCCGTAGGACGCCGTCCCCGTCAGCTCGTTGAGCTTGTTCGGCAGCCGCTTCAGCACGCCCTCCACGGTGTTCTCGTTCTTGTTCAGCGTTCCGGTGAGATCGGTCAGCTCGGCGATGTCGTCCTTCAGGGGCGGACGCGCGTCCTTGAGCAGCCCCGAGGTGGCGTCCGTGAGGTCGCCGATGCCCACCAGCGACTGTCCGATGGGCTTGCGGTCGGCGGACAGTCCCGAAATCACTCGCCGCAGCTGCTTGAGCAGCCCGGAGAAGCGGGCGCCGCGTTTGTCCAGCGTCTCCAGCACGGTGTTGAGGTTGTCGATCACCGCCCCGATCAGCTTGTCGCGGCCGGCCAGGGTCGTGGTGAGCGAAGCCGTATGCACCAGCAGGCTGTTGACGGTGCCGCCCTCGCCCTGGAGTGTCCGGATGATCTCGGTGGCGAGCTGGTTGACGTCCTGCGGGCTGAGCGCGGCGAACAGTGGCTTGAAGCCGTTCAGCAGCGCGTTGAGGTCCAGCGCGGGCTGCGTGCGCGACAGCGGGATCGTGGCGCCGGGCTTCAGCCGGGTGCCGTCTCCCGCGCCCTCGGTCAGGGCGACGTAACGCTGTCCGACCAGGTTCCGGTAGCGGACGACCGCGCCGGTGCTGTTCAGCAGCGGACGGTCCGCGCCGACGCTGAAGGTGACCTGCGCCAGCGTCCGGTCCTTGATGCTGATGTCCTCGACCTCGCCGACCCGTACCCCGGCCACCCGGATGTCGTCGCCCTTCTCCAGGCCCGTCACGTCGCTGAACACCGCGTGATACGTGTGCTCGGGGGTGAGGGAGATGTTGACGATGGTGGCGGCGAGCAGAGCCGTCGCCAGGATCGTCACCAGGGCGAAGAGACTGAACTTGATCAGCGGGGCAGCGGCCCGCCGGGCTCCTGACGTCCTCATGCGACGCTCACCGCCGTCCCGCGCGCCATCGGTCCGAACAGCAGGGTCGCGACCGGCGGCACCTCGTCAGCGGGCACGCCCATGACGGGCGCCACGAGCGAGCCGACGGAGCGCTGCTCGGCCCGGGTGGCGGAGACGCCGACCGGACTGGACGAACTGCCCTTCGCCGAACCGTCGTTGAGGTGAATCCCGGGCGCGGGTACCGGCGGATGGGGCAGGTCGCGGCAGTCGGGCCCCGACCGGTCGTCGTAGCGGGGGTACTCGCCGGGTTCGTACGCCCCTTGCTGACGGACGACTTCGAGCGTGATGTGCATCTTGCCGCCGCGGAACGCCTGCTCGGATGCCTGTTCCTCGCGTACCAGGCCGGCGAGGAGGCAGGGGTACTCGGGCGAGTAGCGGGCGAAGAGTTCGAGCGTGGGGCGGGAGACCCGGCCCAGGGTGATCAGCCGGTCGCCGTTCGCGTCGAGGAAGTCGTTCGCGGTGGCCGCGGCGGTGGCCGTCGTGGTGAGCGCGGACGCGAGCCGGTCCCGCTGCTCGACCAGGGTGCGGCTGGTGGTGACGGTGTTGCGCAGGATCGCCATCAGATCGGGAGCCGCGTCGCCGTACACCTCGGCGACGTCGGCCAGCCGTGCGAAGTCCTCGGTGAGGGACGGCAGATGAGGATTGAGCCGGTGCAGATAGTCCTCCACGCGCGTGAGGTTGTCGCCGATCCGGTCGCCGCGCCCTTCGAGGGCGGTGGCGAACGCGGAGAGCGTGGCGTTGAGCTTGCCGGGCTGCACCGTCTGCAGCAGCGGCAGCAGGTCGTTCATCAGCTGCTGGAGCTCGATGCCGACGCGGGTGCGGTCCTGGGTGATGACGTCCCCCGCGCGGATGGGCCTGGCCGAGGAGCGCGCGGGAGCGACCAGGTCGACGTACTTCTCGCCGAACAGCGTCTTGGGCAGCAGACGCGCGTGCACGTCGGAGGGGATGTCCGCGACGTACTCCGGCTTGAGCGCGATGTCGAGCGTCGCCTTCGTCCCGTCGGCGTGCACCGCGCGCACCTCGCCGACCAGCAGTCCGCGCAGCTTGACGTCGGCGCGCGGATCGAGCTGGTTGCCGAGGCTGTCGGCCTCCAGCTCGATCCGTACGGCCGGGGTGAACACCTGCTGGTACACGGCGACGGACAGGGACAGCAGCAGCGCGAGCACGGCGAGGAACACGACGCCGTACAACCGCAGTCTCAGCACTCTCATTCGGCTCACCCCGCAATCCGTACGGTCGTGTTGGCGCCCCAGATCGCGAGCGACAGGAAGAAGTCCAGGACGTTGATCGCGACGATCGAGGTGCGCACGGCGCGGCCCACGGCGACGCCGACGCCCGCCGGGCCGCCGCTCGCGTAGTAGCCGTAGAAGCAGTGCACGAGGATGATCAGGACGGCGAAGACGAGCACCTTCCCGAAGGACCACAGCACGTCGACCGGCGGCAGGTACTGCTGGAAGTAGTGGTCGTAGGTGCCCGCCGACTGCCCGTAGTAGCCGGTGGTGATGGTGCGGGCGGCGAAGTACGAGGACAGCAGTCCGACCACGTACAGCGGGATCACCGCGACGAAGCCGGCGATCATCCGGGTGGTCACCAGGAACGGCAGCGAGGGGACGCCCATGACTTCGAGGGCGTCGGTCTCCTCGCTGATCCGCATCGCGCCCAGCTGCGCGGTGAACCCGGCACCAACGGTCGCGGAGAGCGCGAGACCCGCCACCAGGGGAGCGATCTCACGCGTGTTGAAATACGCCGAGAGGAACGCCACGAAGTTGGAGGTGCCGAGCTGGTTGAGTGCGGCGTACCCCTGCAGGCCCACCTCCGTGCCGGTGAAGAACGACAGGAAGGCGATGACGCCGACCGTGCCGCCCACGACGGCGAGGGCGCCGCGCCCGAAGCTCACCTCGGCGAGCAGCCGCAGGATCTCCTTCTTGTAGCGGCGCAGGGTGCGGCCCGTCCACGCCAATGAGCGGCCGTAGAAGGACAGTTGGCTGCCCAGCTCCTCCAGACGATTCAGCAGCGCCATGACTCAGCCCCTCTGCGGAACGACTTGGAAGTACACGGCGGTCATCACGAAGTTCGTCACGAACAGCAACATGAAGGTGATCACCACCGACTGGTTCACCGCGTCGCCCACACCCTTCGGGCCGCCCTTCGCGGTGAGTCCCTTGTACGAGGCGACGATCGCGGCGATCGCGCCGAACACCAGCGCCTTGATCTCCGCCGCCCACAGGTCGGAGAGCTGGGCGAGCGTGGTGAAGGAGGCCAAATAGGCGCCCGGTGTGCCGTTCTGCAGGACGACGTTGAAGAAGTAGCCGCCCGCGACGCCCACCACCGACACCAGGCCGTTGAGCAACACCGCCACCACCATCGAGGCCAGGACCCGCGGGACGACCAGCCGGTGGATCGGGTCGATGCCCAGCACCTGCATCGCGTCGATCTCCTCGCGGATCTTCCGCGCCCCGAGGTCCGCGCAGATCGCCGTGCCGCCGGCGCCCGCGATCAGCAGGGCGGTGACGATCGGCGATGCCTCGCGCAGCACCGCAAGCACCGAGGCGGCCCCGGAGAACGACTGGGCGCCGAGCTGCCGGGTCAGGCTGCCGATCTGCAGCGCGATGACCGCACCGAAGGGGATGGACACGAGGGCCGTCGGCAGGATGGTGACGCTCGCGACGAACCAGGCCTGCTGGATGAACTCCCGTGCCTGGAACGGCCGTCGGGGCACGGTCCGGACGACGTCCAGCGCCATCGCGAAGAGGTTCCCCGAGTGCCTCAGCGCCCCGGTAGGTGACAGCCTCATGCGCCGGTCACCGCCTTCCGGTGCAGCTCGGCCTCGCGTCTCGCGATCGCCTCCCAGCGGGGCGGACGAGCGATGCCGGGGCCCGGCATCAGGCGCGGCGTCATGTCGTTGCCGACGTGGCGGGGTTTCCGGTCCGCGTCGCCGAGCCGCGCCAGCTCCTGCTCGACCTGCGCGGCGTCCTTCTCCTCCGCCATCCCGATCGGCCCCTGCATCCGGCCGTTCAGAAACTGTTGTACGACGGGCTCGTCGCTGGTCAGCAGCTTCTCGCGGGGCCCGAACATGACCAGCTCGCGCCGGAACAACAGCCCGATGTTGTCCGGCACCTGGCGGGCCGAGGCGATGTCGTGCGTGACGATCAGGAACGTCGCGTTGATCTGCGCGTTGAGGTCGACGATGAGTTGGTTGAGGTACGCGACGCGCACCGGGTCGAGTCCCGAGTCCGGTTCGTCGAACAGGATGATCTCCGGATCGAGGACCAGCGCTCGCGCCAGCCCGGCCCGTTTGCGCATCCCGCCGGAGATCTCGCCGGGCAGCTTCCCCTCCGAACCGATCAGCCCGACCATGTCCATCTTCTCCAGCACGATGCGCCGGACCTGGCTCTCGGACTTGCGGGTGTGCTCGCGCAGCGGGAAAGCGATGTTGTCGTACAGGCTCATCGAGCCGAACAGCGCACCGTCCTGGAACAACACCCCGAACAGCTTCCGCACCTCGTACAGCTCGTGCTCGCGCAGCTTGGTGACGTCCCGGCCCGCGACCTTCACGGAACCCCGGTCCGGCTTCAGCAGTCCGACGAGCGTCTTGAGGAACACCGACTTGCCCGTGCCCGAGGGGCCGAGCATGACCGAGACCTCCCCGGCGGGCAGCGTCAGCGAGACGTCCTGCCAGATGACCTGGTGACCGAAGGACTTGGTCAGCCCCTCCACACAGATCTCGACACCCATCCGGTCCACCCTTCGGCCGTGGAGCAGCTCCGACATCTGCTCTACGGGGAGGGGCCGGGCGTCCGTCGCGACGGAGGCGGATTTTTTTCGGGGGTCTTGCGGCCGGGTTTCCGGCGGCTCGACGGACGCGCTCTTTCCGCCGGTTCTACGGCAGTGCTTTTTCCGGTTTTTCCGGCGGTTCTACGGCAGCGCGGTCGGGGTCGGTACGTCGACCGGGGCGGAGGGCGTGGCGGGAGCCTCCGGGAGGGCCGGAGGCGTCGTCGGGACCGTGGACGTGGCCGGCAGATCGGAGAGGCCGGGCACGCTCGGCAGGTCGGACACGCCGGGGACGTCGGGGACGGACGGCACTGGTGACAGCGAGGCGTCCGGCAGCGGTGGCACCGACAGAGGCAGCAACGACCGGTCGTCATCGCCGGGCGGCACCGTCGGCGTCGCTGCGTGGGACGCCGAGGCGGCCGACAGATCACGGGCGTTCGGGGCGGCCACGCGGCCGACGCCGTCGGGCCGGACGGTCTGCGTGGTCGCCTGGGCCATGCGGGACACGGAGGGTCGGGGAGCCGTGCCCTGCCTGTCCCCGTCGTGGACGTACGGCAACACGAACCCCGCCACCACCAGGGTCGCGGCCGTCGAGGTCACCGCCACGGCCTGCACGTGTCCGCCCGCGCGCAGCTTGCCGCGCCCCCACAGGAACAGGGCGAGGCCCAGCGTTCCGGCCAGCGAGTTGCGCAGCGTGCGCCGGGCCCGGGCGAGCAGCGACTCGACGGTGCGATAGCTCAGCCCCATGCGCACGGCGACCTGGCCCACGTCGAGGCCCTCGGACTTCAGCCGGAGCGCCTCGGCCTGGCGCGCGGGCAGCTCCCCGCTGCGCACGGCCAGCCACCTGGCCTCGGCCCGGTCGCACACCGCCTCCTCGACGGGCACCGGACCCGGCGCGGCGAGCGTGGGGCTGCGGTGTACCTCGGCCTCACGGTTGACCTGGCGATACCGATCGACACACAGCCGCATGGTCACGGTCGTCAGCCAGCCGCCGAGGCGCTCGTCGTCCAGGTCGGGGCGCTCCGCGGCGCGCAGCATGGCCTCGTGCACCGCGTCCTCGGCGTCCTCCGGGCTCATCGACCTGCGCCGGGCCACCTTGAGCAGTTGCTCGCGGTGGCTCCACATGCGCTGCCAACGGTCGTGGGCCGCCTGTATCTCCGCAGGCATGTCCGGCATGTCCGTCGCCATGAGGGCCCCTTTGCGCTCACCCGCCGGTCCTGTGCCGTCCGGCGGGTGGTGACATTACCGCCCGGTAGCCGCGGTTGTGGAGGGGGCGGAGGTCGTCGAGTCCCCGCTGTTACTGGTCAGCGGACCGCCGCTGGGCAGCAGGTCGTCGCCGGGCAGTTCGATGTCCGTGCCGGGCGAGGGGAGTTGGGGCTTCTCCGTCGGAGTGGCCCCGCCTGCCGGACGGGACGTGCCGGGGGTCGGCGAGGGAGCGGACGGTGTCGAGGAGGGGACGGCGCTCGGACGGGCGGACGGTGTCGGCGAGGGCTTCGGCGTGGACGGCGGCCGCGACGGCTCCGGGTGCGCGGAGGACTTCGCGGAGCTGTCCGGCACCACCCGATACCCGTCCAGGAAGTACGCGTACCAGGCCCTGACCGTGCTCAGATACGCCTCCGAGTGGTTGTAGCCGAGGACCGCCCGGTCCAGCTCGGCCGGGTCGGAGAGGTCTCGTCCGCCCGCACACAGGTAGCGCCCGGCGGCGAGCGCCGCGTCGAAGACGTTGTCCGGGTCGGCCCGCCCGTCGCCGTTGCCGTCCGTGCCCCAGCGGGCCCAGGTCGACGGGATGAACTGCATCGGTCCGACCGCCCGGTCGTAGGCCGCGTCCCCGTCGTACGCGCCGCCGTCGGTGTCCCGCATGACGGCGAAGGCGCCGCCGTCCAGCCGCGGCCCGAGGATGGGAGCCACGGTCGTACCGTCCGCCGTCACCCGACCGCCGCGCGCCTGCCCGGACTCCACCTGGCCGATCGCGGCCAGCAACTGCCACCGCAGCCGGCAGCCGGGCGCGGTGCGTGCGAGTTCCGCCTCGGCGTGCCGGTAGGCGGCGAACACGCTCGCCGGCAGCGCGGCGCCCGCCACCGACGCCTCGCCCTTGCGTTCCCGGGTCCGCAGCAGCGGGAGGTCGGTGCGGTACCGGGTGTCGCCCGACACGCTCGGCCCCTGCTCGGCGGGCGCCTGCCGCGGGGGTACGGAGGCCCGTGCCGGGACCGCCCCCGGCGCCTGCGACGCGGTCAGCGCCGCCATGGCCGCCGCCGCGACCGCCGTACCCCTGGCGCCTCTGACTCTGTGGCCTGCCATGTCGCGCTCCCCTCCCTGTGAGCTGATGTCGTCTGCTCTACGGCGCAGGGCGGCGGGTCCGTCGCACGGAGCGGGGCGATTTCGGGAAACGGGGTCCGCACGCGCGTCCGTCAAGATCTCCCCGAGCGGCCGGGGCGATGCGGTCTCGAGGACCTGGCGGGACGCATGGGTGCCGACGCGAGGGCTTCGCGCTGTCAGGCCAGTGGTTCCAGGCAGGTCGCAGCCGCCTGCGGGACTTCGAGGCAGCGACTGACGTACAGCGACTCGTCTGCCGGCTGGGTTCTGACCTGGCCGTATGGCCTGGTCAGGGCCCTTCCCCATGACGCCTTCCATAATCAGCTTGCTGCCTCTGGTGCAGCCCCGGTCGAGGGCTGAGCGGCGGATGCGGAAGCAGTGAGCACAGGGTGTGGAAGACCGATCTCCGCCCACACGACCTTGCCGGACGGCGGCCATGGCTCAGTGCCCCACCGGGCCGTCAGCGCGTCGACGAGGAGCAGCCCCCGCCCCGTCTCGTCGGTGGAACTCGCGGTACGACGGGCCAGGGGCTGGCGATCGCCTCGTGGGTCGGCCACTTCGACACGGAGCGTGTCCGAGGCGTCGGCACTGAGCGTGAGCCGGAACCCGCGCCCCTTCACCTGCCCTTGCGTGACCGCGTTCGCCGCCAACTCGGCGACGACCAGCCGCGCCAGGCGGGCGCCGCGAGGCGTGCCGCTGAGCAGTTGGGTGAAATGCCGGGTGGAGATTTCTGACTTCATGTCACTGAGCGTGGCCGCCTCGCCCTACCCTGACCGGGGAATGCTTCGGTACGCAGAGTGTGCGTACCGGTACGGATGGTGTCCTGTACGGGATGCCGGCCGTGCCCTGGTGGGGGCGCACCGTGACTTGCCGCCGCGCGGCACGGGACGCGGTCCAGGCCGTACACCAGTTGTCCTCCCAGGCGCCTGGGACGAAGTTGACGTCCTTCACTTCTCACCGTCCAGTTCCTGGAGCTCCTCCAGGGGCTTGGTGACCCCGGTCCGGCTCGGACGGTCGCCGGCGACGGAGTCCAGGACGGGCCAGACATGGCCACTTCCATCAGGGGCGGTGTTCGGACAGCGCGTGTGTCGCGGTGGTCAGGAAGTCGTCCACGTGACCGTCGCGGCGGGCCTCGAGTACGGCGAGGCAGATCTCGGTCGGGGGGACGTCGGTCACCGGTCGGTTTGCGAGGTCGGGGCGTGAGTAGGAGCGGGCGACGCTGCGCGGCAGCAGTGCTATGCCGCGTCCGGCCGCGACGAGTTCGAGTTTCTCCTCCACCGTCGCGGTGCGACGCGCGTGGAAGTCCAGGATCGTCTCGCCGTCGAGGGCGGCCAGGGTCAGCCGGCGGCGGGACGCCAGGGGGTGGGTGGTGGGGAGGCACACGACCTTCGGTTCGCTGCCCACCGGGATGGTGTGGATCCCGCCCTCGTCGAAGGGGCGGCGCAGGAAGCCGACGTCGGCCCGGCCGTCCCGGAGCGCCTCGCCCTTCTCGTACCAGTTCAGGTGGAGCAGTTCGATCTCGATGTCGGGGTGGGTCCGGGTGAACGCGCGGACCGCGGGGGAGACGCTCAGACCGGGGGCGAAACCGACGACCAGACGGTCGGCGCGGGCGGCGCCGTGCACCCGGCGGGTGGCGGCCTGCGCGGCGGCGAGTACGCACTGCTGCGCCAGGTCGAGGCGATCAGGAGCCAGGGCGTGTTCTTCCAGCCCGTCGCCGGGGACCTCAAGGCGCCGACCTGCGCCACCCGCGACATCGCCGCCGTCGCAGCCGGGCTGCTGCTCGACCACTCCTGGAGCGGGCAGGGCGAGGTCCCGGTGCTCGGGCCCGAGGACCTGTCCTTCGAGGACATGGCGCGGATCATGTCCGAGGTGCTGGGGAAGCCGGTGCGGTTCCAGTACGTCCCCGTCGAGTCGTTCAGGGACACGCTGACGCGGCGCGGGATGTCCGAGGCGATGGCGCAGGGCATGGCGGACATGGCGACGGCCAAGGATCGTGGCCTCGACAACGCCGAGCCGCGCACCCCGGGGGCCACCACTCCCACCACGTTCCGGCAGTGGTGCGAGGAGATCCTCAAGCCGGCTGTTCTCGCCTGACGGCCGCGACGCGGGAGGCCGGGCCGGACGGCGCGCCGAATCTTCGGGTGCGTCGTCCGGCCTCCGCGCAGGGAGAGAGGGTCAGGCCTCGCGTACCTCCTCCAGGCGTACGGGCCGGTGCTCGGCCAGCGAAAGGGCGCAGGCCTCGGCGATCCAGCCGGCCTCGATGGCGTCGGCGACCGTGCACGGCGAGGTGGCGCGGCCCGCGACGACCTCCGTGAAGGCGGTGAGCTCGGCGCGGTAGGCGGGCGCGAAGCGGTCCATGAAGAAGTCGTGCGGCGGGCCCGCCGGGAAGGTGGCGCCCGGCTCGACGGAACGCAGCGGCAGCTTGTCCTCCAGGCCCACGGCGATGCTGTCGCGCATGCCGTGCAGTTCCAGGCGGACGTCGTAACCCCGCGCGTTGTGGCGGGAGTTGGAGACCAGGGCGATGGTGCCGTCGTCGAGGGTGAGGATCGCGGAGGCGGTGTCGACGTCACCCGCCTCGGCGATGTACTCGGCACCCCGGTTGCCGCCGGCCGCGTACACCTCGACCACCTCGCGGCCCGTGACCCAGCGCACGATGTCGAAGTCGTGCACGCTGCAGTCGCGGAAGATGCCCCCGGAGACCGCGACGTACGCGGCGGGCGGCGGCGCCGGGTCCAGCGTGGTGGACCGTACGGTGTGCAGCTTGCCGAGTTCGCCGCCCACCACGGCCTTGCGGGCGGCCACACAGCCGGCGTCGAAGCGCCGGTTGTAGCCGATCTGCACCTCGACACCGCTGTCCCGGACGGTTTCCAGCACGTCGAGGCTCTCCTCGACGGTCCGCGCCACCGGCTTCTCGCAGAACACCGGGATGCCCGCCTTGACCGCGGCGAGGATGAGCGCGGGGTGCGCGTCGGTGGCGGCCGCGATGACGATGCCGTCGACCCCGGCGGCGAGCACCGCCTCGGGGGAGTCCACCGCCGTCGCCCCGAACCGCTCCACCGCCGCCGCGGTGGCCGCCGCCACCGGGTCGCTGACGACCAGGGTGTCCACCGCGTCGAGCCCGGCGAGGGTCGCCGCGTGGAAGGCGCCGATCCGGCCCAGTCCCAGGATGCCGATACGCATGAGATTGCTCCTAAAGCCAGTGAGGGTGTGCCCGCCGAGGGAGGGGCGAGAGGGGAGGGGCGAGAGGGGAGGGGAGTTCGGGGAGGGACAGGGGATCAGTCGAGTCCGCCGAAGACGATCTGGTCCCAGTCGATGACCGAGCCCGTGACCACCCCGCTGCGGTCGGAGAGCAGGAAGACGACGAAGTCGGCGATCTCGTCGACCTGGCCCAGCTTGCCCATCGGCTGGGTCTTCGCCGCTTTCTCCCGCCAGTCGTCGCCCGCGCCGTGGAAGGTGCGCTGGGTCTCCTCCTCACCCTCGGTGTCCGTCCAGCCGATGTTGAGGCCGTTGATCCGGACCCGTTCCCAGCGGTGCGCGTGGGCGGCGTTGCGGGTGAGGCCCATGAGCCCGGCCTTGGCGGCGACGTACGGGGCGAGGAAGGACTGCCCGCCGTGCGCGGCGGACGTGATGATGTTGACGACGGTGCCCGGCGCCCCCCGGTCCACCAGGTGCTGGACGGCGGCCTGCATCGCGAAGAACGGCGCCCGCAGGTTGATCGCCACGTGCGCGTCGAACAGTTCCGGCGTGGTGTCCAGGAGCGTGCCGCGTGACGTCAGCCCGGCCGCGTTCACCAGGCAGTCGATCCGCCCGTGGGCGGCCACGACCTGCTCGACACTGCCGCGCGCCTGCGCGGGATCGGTCAGATCGGCCCGTACGAACGTGGCGCCGGTCTGAGCGGCGAACTTCTCGCCGAGCTCGGTGCGGCGCCCGGTGAAGGCGACCGTGGCGCCCTCGCGCAGCGCCGCGCGCACGATGCCCGCGCCGACTCCCTGGCTGCCGCCGTTGACGAGGACGACCTTGTCCTCGAGCAGTTGGTTCATGAGTGTGGTGCCGTCCTTTTCCGTTCCAGCCAGAGCTACAGCTACGGGTATGTCTACGACTTCCGGCGCGGTGACATTTCTGCCAGTCTCATGAGGCCGGGACCGTCAATCAATCCGCAGAGAACCATCAAAAACCCCTCATCGATCTCCGTGGTCACGGGACGCAGCGAAGGAACCCATGGGACATCCGTATACGATCCGCGAGATCGCCCGGCAGGCCGGACTGAGCGAGGCGACGGTCGACCGGGTCCTCAACCATCGCGGCGGCGTGCGTGAGAGCACGGCGCGGGAGGTGCAGCAGGCCATCAAGGACCTGGACCGGCAGCGCACCCAGGTCCGCATCGGCGGCCGCACCTTCATGATCGACATCGTGATGCAGACCCCGGAGCGGTTCTCCTCGGCGGTACGCGACGCCCTGGAGGCCGAACTGCCGTCCCTGCACCCGGCGATCGTGCGCTCACGGTTCCACTTCCGTGAGACGGACCCCGCGGCGGAGCTGGTGAAGGACCTCGACAGGATCGCCGCGCGCGGTTCGCAGGGAGTGATCCTCAAGGCCCCGGAGGTCCCCGAGGTCACCGCCGCGGTCGGCCGGCTGGTGGCGGCCGGCATCCCGGTGGTCACGCTGGTGACGGATCTGCCCAGCAGTCCGCGGCTGGCGTACGTCGGCATCGACAACCGGGCCGCCGGAGCCACCGCCGCCTACCTGATACGCCAGTGGCTCGCCGACCGTCCGGGCCATGTGCTCGTCACGATCAGCCGGGGATCCTTCCGGAACGAGGAGGAGCGGGAGATGGGGTTCCGCAGCGGGATGCGTGCCGGCGGGCCCGTGCGCCGACTGGTCGAGATCACGGACAGCGACGGGCTGGACTCCACCCAGCGGGCCCTGGTCCTGGCGGCTCTGGAGCGGGATCCGGAGATCAACGCCGTCTACTCCATCGGCGGCGGCAACACCGCGACCATCGATGCCTTCGCGGCGCTCGGCCGGGGGGTACTGGCCTTCGTCGCGCACGACCTGGACCACGACAACACCCGGCTGCTGGCGGAGGGGAAGCTGTCCGCGGTGCTCCACCACGACCTGCGCCAGGACATGCGGCGCGCCTGCCAGACCATCATGCGGGCCCAGCAGGCGCTGCCGGACGAGGGCCCGTTCCTGCCGTCGGCGATCCAGGTGGTGACGCCGTACAACATGCCGCCGTACAACATGCCGCCGGTGTGAGAATCCCGCACCCGCAGGGGGAGACGTCTACGAGGTCGGGCCCAACGGCTGTCCCGCGGGGCCGCTCTCCCGCGCGTGCGCCACGCCGCCGATGTCGGTGCCCGCCCAGGTCAGCGCCGTCCAGCCCTCCTCGGGTGAGCCCTCAAGGATCACGATGTCGGTGTTGTCCAGCCGGTGGTCGGCCGCAAAGGACATGTCGACGTTGTGCGCCCGGGCCGCCGTCCACACCCGGATCGCTGCGCCGTGGCTGACCATGGCGACGCTGCCCGCGCCGGTCGCCGCGGCCTCCGCGACCACCGCGTCGAACCGGCCCAGCGCCTCGGTGCCGTTCTCGCCGCCCGGCATCCGCAGCCCGGTGTCCCCGGCCACCCAGGCGAACGCCGTCGTGAAGTACGTCCTGGCCGCCTCGGTGTCGCCGCGCAACATCTCCAGGTCCCCGGCCTCCAGCTCACGGATGCCGTCCCGTACGACCATCTCGAGGCCGCGGGCGGCCGCCAGCGGGGCGGCCGTCAGCTGGGTACGGGTCAGTGTGGAGACGTACAGGAGGTCGATGTCCACATCCGCGAGCGTCTGGGGCAGCGCGGCGGCCTGCTTCTCGCCGAGGGCGGTCAGACCCGGGCCGGGGACTGCGGTGTCGAGGAGGAACGCCACGTTGGACGGGGTCTGGCCGTGGCGGATGAGGATCAGGCGCATACGGTCACCCTCTCAGACGGCGCTACGACGGACGCGGCGGCCCGGGCGGCGGGGCAGCCCCAACAGAGCGGTGCTGCGCCCAGGGCGGTCGGGGCAGCCCACGAGACAGAGCGGTGCTGCGCCCCGGCCGCCGCCCCGCGCTTCAGCCGCCGACCGTGAACCAGGTCGCCCGGGACTTCTTCCACTCGGGGTGGGTGAGGTCCTTGGCCTCCGTGCCGTCGCCGTACAGGTCGGCGGAGCCGTCGTCGGTGATCAGCTGGGCGCGGGCGCCGGGAACGGTGAGATCCGGGACGTCGACGACCGACTCCCAGCCGCCCGGGTCCGAGGTGGGCAGGTCGAGCCGCTTGACCGGGGTGTGCGCCGGGTCGCCGTCCCAGGAGTAGAGGGCGTACGGGTCGGAGTTGTCGTCGGCGGCCCAGGAGCCCGCGACGATCAGGTACTGGTTCGCGGCGTTCTTGCGCAGGTCGCGCACGGAGAGACCGCCGAGGTCCAGCTCGACCGGCGTCCCGAAGACGGCCTTGGCGCCGCTGCCGACCACCTTGTCGATGTTCGTGACGGGCACGAGGAGCGCCTTGCCGCCGGCGACCGCAGGGGCGAGCGGCGCGCGGAAGCCGAGGTACGCGGTCGTCGTCGACCCCGGCGCGAACTCCAGCCCCTCCACGTTGAACCCGTCGATCTGCTTGGGGACCTGGCCGTCGGCGGTGCCCGCCGCGAAGCCGTAGCGGTCACCGTGGGCCTCGTCCCAGGCGACGAGGTCGTCGCGGAGCTTCCGGTACGAGCCGCCGTACGACAGCACGGTCGCCGCGCCCGAACCGCCGACCTTGGTGGTGAAGACGGTGTTGCGGGCGGACTTGTACTCGCCGTCCTTGTTGTTGCCCAGCGAGCCCGTCCAGTAGATCGTGTCGCCGACGCGCGTGGCGCCCTCGATGTCGATCTCCTTCGAGACACCGATGTCCGAGCTGAAGTCCCAGGTCTTCACGGGCGCGCCCGAGGCCGAACGGTCGTACAGGCGCAGGGTGTTGGACTCGTCGTCCGCGACCACCGCATAGCCGCCCCCGACGTCCACGGCGGCGGAGGCGTCGCTGGAACCCGTGAAGTACCTGCTGTCCGCGGCCTGTTGGACGGCGGCCGACGCGGCGTAGTGCAGGGTCTTGGTGGCCGTCTGGCCGTCCGCGCCGGTGACCTTCACGGTCAGGTCGGTGTAGCCCCGGCCGCGCGCGGCGACGGCGACCTGGCGGGTGGCGCCGGTGCCGGTGACCGTGACGTCGGCGGTGGTGGCCACGGAGGTCTTGCTGCTCTTGGTCACCGTGACCGTGAGCGCCCCGGCGTCCGCGCCGCTCTGTGCGACCGTCACCTTCACGACCGGATCCCCGCTCGCCCCCACCGCGCCGGACAGATAGGCCGCCGACAGCGACAGCGTCGGAGTCCCGAAACTCGCCGCTTGGGCCTGGCTTCCCAGCCCCATGACGGCGAGCGCGAGCACCCCGCCGGCAGCGGCGACTGTCCTGCGGCCACGGGGGAGAACGTAGTCCTGCACGGGGACCCTTTCGTCGGCGTGTTGTCGACGAGAAGGCTCGGCCGTCCCCACCAACTGCCGACGGCCCGCACACGTCCATGGGGTGAACAAGTGCGGGCGCGGCTCACCGAGTTGGATCTGCCCCGAGCGACCGCTCCGTGACGCCCGCCAGATGGGCCATGAAGACCTCGCGCGCGTCCGGCGTCAGCGTGTGCAGGGCGATCAGGGCCGTGATGACGACGTCGCAGAGCTCGGACCGTACGTCGTCCCAGGTGTGGCTGGCACCCTTGCGCGGGTTCTGGCCGGTCGCGCCGATCACCGCCTCGGCGACCTCGCCGACCTCCTCCGACAGTTTCAGGATGCGCAGCAGCAGACCCTCCTGGCCGCCGTGCGTGCGGTGGGCGTCCAGCCAGGAGCGCAGGCGGTCGATGGATTCCCAGATGTCGTCATCAGCCATGGGGCAAGCTTCCCGCACCGGCCGCGGGTCCCGGCCCACGCGTACCCCCGCTCCTGCGCCTACTCTTCGAACAGGGCCTCCTGCTTGCCCTCGGCCGCCTCGCGCACTCTCTTGTTCCGGGCGCCCACCACGGCCAGCGTGGCCGCCGCCGTCACGCCGAGCGCGACGGGGACCATCCAGCCGCGGTTCACGGCGTGGCCGAGCGCGTGGTCCAGCGAGAGGCGGCCGGGGCCCGCCACCGCGAGGCCCGCCGCCGTCAGGGCCAGCGACGCCGCGTACTCGTAGCCGCCGTTCATCGCGAAGAACCCGTTGGGCAGATGCACCGCGGCCGCGCCCGCCATCGCCCCGGCCGCCGCCGCACCCGCCGCGGGGGTCGCGAGGCCCAGCGCCAGCAGGGTGCCCCCGCCGGCCTCGGCCAGCCCCGCCGCCGTCGCGCTCGCCTTGCCGGGCGTGTAGCCCATGGCCTCCATGGCGGTCCCGGTCCCCTCGAGGCCGCCCCCGCCGAACCAGCCGAACAGCTTTTGCGCCCCGTGCGCGGCCAGCACTCCGCCCGTGCCCAGACGGAGCAACAGCAGTCCCAGATCGCTTCGGTCGTAACAGGTCACGGTGGCTCCCAGAGCAGACGGACGGCGGCAACGGTCAACGGCCCCCCGTGTCTCCACCGTCGCACCGATGACGCGTGACCGACGTGTTCGGGGTGCCGTTCGGGTGGCGGCCACCCGGGACCGGTGTGAGGGTGACTCCCATGACGATTCAGGTAGCGAAACTCAGCGACCCGGCCGTCCGGGCCTTCGTCACCGCTGTGAACGCCCATGACCGTGACGCCTTCCGGGCCGTCCTCGCACCCGACGCGACCATGTCCGACGACGGTGCCGACCGCGACCTCGCCGACTGGACCGATCGGGAGATCTTCTCCTCCCGCGGCCACATGGAGGTCGACAACGAGTCGAACGGCGGCCGTGCCCTCATCGCCCGCTACAACAACGACACTTGGGGCGAGATGAAGACGAGGTGGAGCTTCACCGTCGACGACGGCGGCAGGATCACCCGCTTCGAAACCGGCCAGGCGTAGCCGAACCGTCCCGATCCCCGGCTCCCCCGGTCGCCCGGGCCGAGGAGAACACGGGCGCGATCGACCGGGGGCCGCGCGACTACTGCGGGGCGTACTGCTGGGACACGGCGCTCCGCGCACCCTGCTCGGTGAGCGTGATCTGCCCTGCCTTGATGGTCGCCAGGCGCGGCGCCCGGCGGGCGATCGACGAGTCGTGGGTGACCATGATGAAGGTCAGCCCGTACTCGTGCCAGAGCCCTTCCAGCAGGCCCATGATGTCGTCGCGGGTGCCCTCGTCGAGGTTGCCGGTCGGCTCGTCCGCGAGGAGCACCTTCGGCTTCTTGACCAGGGCGCGCGCGATGGCGACACGCTGCTGCTGACCGCCGGACAGCTCGCTCGGCGCATGGCCGACGCGGTCGCCGAGGCCGACCGAGCCCAGGGCCTCGGCGGCCCGCCTGCGCCGCTCCGCGGGCTTCACCCCGAGCGGTACGAGCGCGGTCTCGACGTTCTCCTGCGCGGTCAGCGTCGGGATGAGGTTGAACGACTGGAAGATGATGCCGATCTTCTCGGCACGCAGCCGGGTCAGCTTGGCCTCGCTGATGGAGGCGAGGTCCACGCCGTCCAGCTCGACGCTGCCGGCGGAGGGACGGTCCAGGCCGCCGATCATCTGGAGCAGGGTGGACTTGCCGCCGCCCGTGGGGCCCTGGATGACGAGCTGGTCGCCGTCCTCGATGGTGAGGTCGATGCCACGCAGCGCCTCCACCGTCTCCTTGCCCCGCGTGTAGCGCTTGGTGACGCCGGTGAGCTTGTACATGAGGTTCTCCGAGGATGCAGAAGATGAAGATGCGGAAGAGGTACTCCCGGAAGGGGTCAGGAGACGCTGCGCAACGCGTCCGCCGGACGCATCCGCGAGGCGCGCCAGCCGCCCATCGCACCGGCGATCAGACCGCCCGCGATGGCCAGGCCCGCGGCGAGCGCGATGGTGGTCACCGAGACCGGCGCGGAGAGCGCGATCTCCATGGTGTTCTTGACCGCCTGCTGGCCGGGACCGCCACCGCCGGGGCCGCCGCCCATGCCGCCACCGCCACCGGTGTTGCCGAGCTCCGCGGTCAGCTTCGGGCTGATCGCCGTCACCGCGTACGCCGCTCCGAGGCCGATGGCGATGCCGAGCGCGCCGCCGATCAGACCATTCACGATGGACTCGCCGACGACCTGCCGGGTGACCTTGCGGGAGGGCCAGCCGAGCGCCTTGAGGGTGCCGAACTCACGCACCCGGCGGGACACGGCGGAGGAGGTCAGCAGCGCGGCCACCAGGAACGCGGCCACGAGCACCGCGATGGACAGCCACTTGCCGACGCTGGTCGCCAGATTCGAGGCGGTCGACAGGGAGCCGGAGACGGTGGAGGCGAGGTCGGCGGAGGTGGTGACCGTCGTACCCGAGATGTTCTTCTGGATGGTCGCCTTGACCGTGGTGATCTGCTTGGAGTCGGTCGCCTTGACGTAGATCGTGGTGACCTTGTTCTTCGCGTCGCCCAGCGTCTGCGCCTGCTTCAGCGGCAGGTAGACGTCGGTCGTCGACTCACTGCTGTCCGGCGTCGCGATCCCGATGATCGTGTACTTGGTGCCGGAGATCTTGAAGGTCTTGCCGACCGTGTACTTGTTCTCCTTGGCGTACGACTTGCTGACCACCGCGACCTTCGCGTTGGTCTGCGCCGCCGTGAAGGTCTTGCCGGAAGTGATCTTCGAGGTGGCGAGCGGGCCGAGGTCCTGGTCGGTGACGTCGACGCCCGCGACGGAGTACGAGTTCACGTCGAAGGAGGCGCCGCCGCCCTGCACCTGGGGCGCTCCCGTGCTGCCGCCGCCCTGGCCGCCGCCGGGGCCGCCCTGCTGGGAGGAGCTGCCCGACCCGGAGGACGTGGAGGACTTCGCGGTGCCCTGGGTGAAGGAGCCGTCGACCTTGGTGACGTTCAGGCTCAGCGCGCCCACGGCGCTCGCCACGCCCTTCTGCGCGGCGACCTTGGTGACGAGGGAGGAGGCCAGGGACTGTCCGCCCTGCGTCATCACGCGGTCCGAGCTCTGCTTGGTGGAGCTGTCCGACTTGGCGTTGAAGTCGAACTTCGGTCTGCCGGACGAGTTGCTCGAAGGCGCCGCCTGAGCCTTCGTCACCGTCATGTCGGTGCCGAGCCCGTACAGCGACTTCAGGACCTTGTCCTGCGCCTGCTGCATGCCGGCCGACACCGAGTTGACGGTGATGACCAGCGCGATTCCGAGCGCCAGACCCATGGCGATCACCAGGGCCGCCTTCTTGCGCCGGCTCAGCTCACGCTTGAGATAGATGCCAAACATCCCGTTCCCCAAAGGTTCTTGGCGCCCGCTGTGGGCGCGGCCACAAGCTATGGAGAAACCTTTGAGCGGGGCTGAGTAAGAGATGTGTGAGAGCTGAGAAAGTAGGGTCCGGAATCAATATTCCGTAAGACAGCTGATTCCTAAGGTCCGGAGGGGCTATTGCCAGGAAACCCCTGTTGGGTGGGGTGCTGAGGGCAGGAGTCGGCCGGACGTACGGGCGGGGGGTGTTCCTTTGTCCTGCCTTTGGGTGCGCCGTGACCTTTCTTTGAGGCCCCGTCGCGTGGCGACTTCGAGACCCCGGCGTACGGACCCGCGAACTTCTTTTGTACGGTCCCGGGATGCGCGATTCCTCTCCCGTCCCCCCGCGTGCCGCTCAGCTGTCCCGCCGTGCCGCCCTCGGCCTCGCCGCGGCCGTCCCGCTGGCCGCGGCCTCCCCGGCGTCGGCCGCCACGCCCGTGATCGGCGGTGAGCGGCTCGCCGGCGCCGGCGTCCAGGTGCGCGGCGCCTCGGGGCTGCCCAAGCGGCTCACCGCCCGCTCCTGGCTCGTCGCCGACCACGAGAGCGGCGAGGTGCTCGCCTCGTACCACGCGCACACGCACCTGGCGCCCGCCTCCACGCTGAAGATGCTCTTCGCGGACACCGTGCTGAAGAACTTCGAGCGGACCGAGCGCCACAGGGTGACCGACGCCGACCTCGCCGACATTCCCTCGGGCTCCAGCATGGTCGGCGTCAAACCCGGCATAACCTACACCGTCGAGCAGTTGTGGCTCGGCGTCTTCCTGCGCTCCGGCAACGACGCGGTGCACGTCCTCAGCCACATGAACGGCGGCCTCGCCAGGACGGTCGCCCAGATGCAGGCCAAGGCCCAGGACCTGCAGGCACTGGACACCCACGTGGTCAGCCCCGACGGCTTCGACCACAAGGGGCAGGTGTCGTCCGCGTACGACCTGACGCTCTTCGCCCGCCACGGCCTCGCCGACGCCGACTTCCGCGCCTACTGCCACACGAAGACCGCGAACTTCCCGGCGGGCGGCAAGAAGACCTTCCAGATCCAGAACACCGACCGCCTGCTGACGGGCGCGTGGGGTGTGCCGACGTACGACGGACTCATCGGCGTGAAGAACGGCTACACCAGCAACGCCGGCAACACCTTCACCGGCGCCGCGACCCGTGGCGGGCGGACCCTCCTCGTCACCGTGATGCACCCCAAGAGCGGCGGCAGCGGAGTCTACGAGGAGACGGCCGCGCTGCTCGACTGGGGGTTCAAGGAGGGCGCGAAGGCCCAGTCCGTGGGCGCCCTCGTCGATCCGCTCAGCGAGGGCGGTGCCTCCGCGGCTCCCACCCGGAAGGCGGCGAAGGCGGCGGCCGGAGCGCCCGCGACGGCCGCGGGCGGCGGCTCGTCGTCGTGGGGGCTGGTCGGCGGGGCCGGGGGAGCGGTCGCGCTGCTCGCGGGCGGGGCGTACGCGTGGCGCAGGCGGCGGCGTGTGGTGGGGGACGAGGCCCTGGAAGAACCTCAGGACCGTCAGAACCAGCGGGGTCGGCACGAGGGCTGACCGTGGCGGCCGTTGAGGGCCGATCGTTATTGGGACAGCCGTTCCGAGGCCCGGAGCTCACCTCGCGGTCCCGCGCGAGGTCCCCCCACCCGGGCCGCGGAACGGCTGCCACCACCCCCCTCGGTGTGGACCGTGGTCGTACCGAAGTCCTCCACTCCAAGTGTGAAGCTCTGGTGGAGAAGCCACGAGCATAAGCCCGCCACCGGCCCGAACGGTACGGAGGTTCAGCTTCCGTTTGTGTAGGTTGAGCCGTTGACGAGCCGTCCGCAGCCGGTCAGCCGCGCCCGACATATGGCATCGCGGTGGCCAGTACCGTCGCGAACTGCACATTCGCCTCCAACGGCAGCTCCGCCATGTGCCGCACCGTGCGCGCCACGTCCGCCACGTCCATCACCGGCTCGGCCACGGTTTCCCCGTTCGCCTGCAGCACTCCGGTCTGCATGCGCGCGGTCATGTCGCTCGCCGCGTTGCCGATGTCGATCTGACCGCAGGCGATCCGGTACGGACGCCCGTCCAGGGACAGCGACTTGGTCAGCCCCGTCAGCGCGTGCTTGGTCGCCGTGTACGCCACCGACAGCGGGCGGGGCGTGTGCGCCGAGATCGAGCCGTTGTTGATGATCCGGCCGCCCTGCGGGTCCTGCTCCTTCATCTGCCGGTACGCGGCCTGCGCGCACAGGAAAGCGCCGTTGAGGTTCGTGTTCACGACGTGCAGCCATGCCTCGTAGGGCAGTTCCTCGACCGGGACGCCGCCGGGCCCGAATGTTCCCGCGTTGTTGAAGAGCAGGTCCAGCCGCCCGAAGCGCTCGCGCGTCGCGTCGAACAGGGCCGCCACGTCGTCGGGACGCGAGACGTCGGTGCGCACGACGAGGGAGGGCGCCTCGGGGACGAGGGCGGCCGTCTTCTCCAACGTCTCCGGCTTGCGTCCGGCGAGCGCCACCGACCAGCCGGTGCGCAGGAGTTCGACGGCCACCGCGCGGCCGATGCCGGAGCCCGCGCCGGTCACCACCGCGATCTTCGTCGGCGAGGCGGGCATGGCATTCGAGTCGTTGAGGGCATTCATGGGCCCGCAGCGTACGGCCTGGCCCGGCGGGTGGACGGGCGCCTTCTACGGTGTCGGCGCCCTAGTCGGTCTCTCCGGGGCGGCCGACGGTCTCTCCGGGGTAGCGGACGCCGATCTGGGCGCGGATCGTGTCGAGCGTCCGCATCACGGCGAGGCTGCCGTCGAGGGGGACGAGCCGGGACTCCTTCTCGTCGGCCCGCAGGGCGCGCATCACCTCGGCTGCCTCGTGCTTGAGGCTGGTGCGCGGGCCGTGCGCCGGGTCGGCCGTGAACTCCTCGGGGTCGCGGCCGTCGCGGTGCAGCACGAGCCGGTCCGGGAAGAAGAAGCCGCCCGGGATGTCGATGCGGCCCTGGGAGCCGGTGACGGAGGCTGAGACGGGGGTGCCACCATTGACGGAGCAGTGCACCGAAGCGAGAGCGCCGCTCTCCCAGGTGAGCAGTGCTCCGGTCTGGAGATCGACGCCCTCGTCGGAGAGCACCGCTCTCGCGGTGATGCCCGAGGGCTCCCCGAGCAACAACTGCGCGAACGACACCGGATAGACGCCGAGATCGAGCAGCGCGCCACCGCCCTGCGCGGGGTCCCGCAGCCGGTGCGACGGCGGGAACGGGCCATTGATCCCGAAGTCGGCCTGAATCGTGCGGACTTCACCGATCACACCGTCGTCGACGAGGCCCTTGAGTCGCCGGACCAGCGGATTGCAGTACATCCACATGGCCTCCATCAGGAAGCGGTCGTGCTCCTTGGCGAGCGCGACCAGTTCCTCCGCCTCGCGCACGTTCAGCGTGAACGCCTTCTCGCACAGCACATGGCGCCCCGCCTCCAGACACATCCCGGCGGCGGCCCGGTGCGCCGAGTGCGGAGTGGCGACGTACACGACGTCGACGTCCTCGTCCACCGCGAGCGACGCCCAGTCCCCGTACGCCCTGGGAATCCCGAACCGCTCGGCGAACGCCTTCGCCGAGGCGTCCGTCCGCGACGCCACGGCCACGACCTCGGCGTCCGGCATGTCCACCAGATCCGCCGTGAAGGCCGCCGCGATCCCGCCGGTCGCCAGAATCCCCCACCGCACCCGCTCGCCCACGCCCGTCATTCCCGGCCCTTCGCTCCGCCACTCGCTCTGCCACTTGAAGTTCTGTGACCCCGAACACTCCGTTCGAACTGAGAGCATAGGTGGCGGATTACTCGAAGAGGGAGGGGCTCATGCCCGAGCGCGGGCACACCAGACGGGACCCGAAAGGCCCACAGGCCCCGGAGGGGCACATACCGAACACGGCGCTGGCCGACGTACCGGAGGCGCGGGAAGCGCCGGACCCCGGTGCTCTCCGCCGTACCGGCCTCCTCGTCACCCTGATCCTCGGCGGACTCACCGCCACGCCCCCGCTGTCGATGGACATGTACCTCCCGGCCCTGCCGGAGGTCACCCGCTCCCTGCACGCCCCCGCCGCCACCGTCCAGCTCACGCTGACCGCCTGCCTCGCCGGGATGGCGCTCGGCCAGCTCGTCGTCGGACCGATGAGCGACAAGTGGGGCCGCAGACGCCCGCTCCTCGTCGGCCTCGTCGTCTACGTCCTCGCCACCGCCCTGTGCGCCCTCGCCCCGAACGTCGAACTCCTCGTCGCCTTCCGCCTCGCCCAGGGCCTCGCGGGCGCGGCCGGCATCGTGATCGCGCGAGCCGTCGTACGCGACCTGTACGACGGCATGGCGATGGCCCGCTTCTTCTCCACTCTCATGCTGATCTCCGGCGTCGCCCCCGTCGTCGCGCCCCTCATCGGCGGCCAGATCCTGCGCGCCACGGACTGGCGGGGCGTGTTCGTCCTCCTCACGGCGGTCGGCATCGCACTCACCGCGCTCGTCTGGAGGAGGCTCCCCGAGACCCTCCAGCCCGCACAGCGCCACGGCGGCGGGGTCGGTGAGGCGCTGCGCGCCATGCGCGGACTGCTCGCCGACCGCGTCTTCACCGGCTACACCCTGGCGGGCGGCTTCGCCTTCGCGGCACTGTTCGCATACATAAGTGCCTCTCCTTTCGTGATCCAGGAGATCTACGGCGCGTCCCCGCAGACCTTCAGTCTGCTCTTCGGGATCAACTCCGTCGGCCTGGTGATCGTCGGCCAGATCAACGGCAAGATCCTCGTCGGCCGGGTCAGCCTCGACAAGGTCCTCGCCGTCGGCCTCGGCCTCATCGCCCTCGCCGCGACGGCGCTGTTGCTGCTCTCCACGGGCGTCTTCGGCAAGGCGGGCCTCGTCCCGGTGGCCGCGGCCCTCTTCGTCCTCATGTCGGCCATGGGCCTCGCCATGCCCAACACCCAGGCGCTGGCCCTGATGCGGGTACGGCACGCGGCCGGTTCCGCGTCCGCGCTGCTCGGCACCTCCTCCTTCCTCATCGGCGCGATCGCCTCCCCGCTCGTCGGCATCGCCGGGGAGCACACCGCGGTCCCGATGGCCGTCGTCCAACTGGCGGCGGTACTGGTGGCCATCGCCTTCTTCGTGGGACTGTGCCGTCCCTGGCAGACGGGACACACCGTGGACGGAAAGGCGGCGGGCAGCTGAGCGCACCGAGACTGCGCGCGGACACCCCGGAACGGGCCGGACTCGAGCCGACGGAACTGCGCCACCTCGTACGGGACGTCCGCACCCTCACCCGTGGGCCGCGTCCCTGGACGGCGGGCGTCGTGCTGGTCGCAGGCCGCGGCCCGGTCATCGCCGTCGAGGAGGCGGCGGGCTGGGCTGTGCGCTACTCCTCGTACGACGAGAAGACCGACACCGGGGTCGAACTGCCGCCCGGGGATCGGCGGCCGATGACCGTCCACACCCCCTTCGACCTGGCCTCTCTCACCAAGCTGTTCACGGCGGTCGCCGCGGTGCAGCAGCTGGAGCGGGGCACGCTGGGGATCGACGCGCGGGTGGGGGTGTATCTGCCGGACTTCCGGGCGGCCTCGGCCCACGACATCACCGTACGACAGCTGCTCATGCACACCTCCGGGCTGCGCCCCGAACTCCCGCTGTACGACTGCCCGGACGACGCGGCGCGTCTCGCCCTGCTGCGGGCCGAGGCCCCCTCGTCCCGGCCGGGCGAGTACGTGTACTCCGACCTGAACCTGCTGCTCCTCCAACACGTCCTGGAACGGATCACCGGCCGTACGCTCGACGTCCTCGTCCGCGACGGGATCACCCGGCCGCTGGGGATGACCGCCACGTCCTTCGGGCCGTGCGCGGGGGCGGCGGCGACCGAGGACCAGCGGCGGCCGTGGGGCAAGGCGGACCGGGGGATGCTGCGGGGGGTCGTGCACGACGAGAACGCGTGGGCGCTCGGTGGGGTGGCCGGGCACGCGGGCCTCTTCTCCACGGCCCACGACCTCGCGGTCTTCTGCCGGACCCTTCTCGCGGGCGGTTCCTACGGCCCCGCCCGCATCCTCGGCCCCGACTTCGTCGAGCTGATGCTCACCCCGCCGGGCCTCGGCTTCGCCGTCGACCAGCCCTGGTTCATGGGTGCGCTCGCCGGGCGGGGTGCCGCGGGGCACACCGGTTTCACCGGTACGTCCCTTGTGCTGGACCCCGCGACGGACACGTTCCTGGTGCTCCTCGCGAACACGGTGCATCCCCGCCGCCGCCCGCCGGACAGCGCGCCCCGGGCAGAGGCGGCGACGAGGCTGGCGCGGGCGGTACGGGGAGCGTGAGCGGGGGCTCTGTTCACTGCGGGTGCGTCGTGGCTGGTCGGTAGTCGTTGGGCTGCGGCCCGGTGGGGGCTGGGCGCGCAGTTCCCCGCGCCCCTCAAGAGCGCTGGCGCGCATCTTTCAGCCCGTCCGGCGTTTGAGGACGAGGTCGTTCAGGCCGATGCGGGGGCTGGGGGCGGAGCCCCCAGGTTGGGGATGGGACGGGTAGGGGCGGCGGGGGCGAGGACGCTGTTGCGGCGACCGTAGAATCGGCGGGTGAACGTCCCCGTACACCCCGCCGAGACCCTGCGTACCGCTCTCGCCGGACTCCTCGACGGCCTCCCGCCGAAGGCGGCCACACAGGCGGTCGACCGGCTGATCGCGAACTACCGGGGAACGACCCCCACCCACACCCCGGTCCTCCGTGACCGCTCGGACGTGGTCGCGTACGCCGCCTACCGCATGCCGGCGACATTCGAGGCGGTGCGATCGGCGCTGGAGGCGTTCGCGGACGCGGTCCCGCAGTGGACGCCGGCGAGCCACGTGGACGTCGGCGGCGGCACGGGCGCCGCGACCTGGGCGGTGAACGCGACCTGGGCGGGCGCCCGCCCCGTGACCGTGCTCGACTGGGCCGAGCCCGCCCTCGCACTGGGCCGCGAGATCGCCGCGGCGAACCCGGAGCTGAAGTCCGCCGAATGGCACCGCTCTCGTATCGGATCGGCGCTCACCATCGAGAGCACTGATCTCGTCACCGTCTCCTACGTCCTCGGCGAGCTCACCGACGCCGACCGCGCCTCCGTCGTGACCGGCACCGCGACCGCCGCCCAGGCCGTCGTGATCATCGAGCCCGGTACGCCCGACGGTTACGCGCGCGTCATCGAGGCGCGGGAGCGTCTGATCGCCGCCGGGTTCCACGTCGCCGCCCCCTGCCCGCACAGCGCGGCCTGCCCGATCGTCCCCGGCGAGGACTGGTGCCACTTCTCCGCCCGGGTCGCGCGTTCCTCCCTGCACCGTCAGGTCAAGGGCGGCTCCCTGCCCTACGAGGACGAGAAGTTCAGCTACGTCGCCGCCACCCGCTTCCCGCCGACCCCGGCCCCCTCCCGCGTCGTACGCAAGCCGCAGATCCGCAAGGGCCAGGTACTCCTGGACCTGTGCGGCCCCGACGAGGCCCTGCACCGCGAGACGGTGACCAAGCGTCAGGGGCCGCTGTACCGGGCGGCCCGTGACGCGGACTGGGGCGACGCCTGGCCACCGCCGCCCACGGAGGACTAGCAGCCGGGGCTCAGCTCCTCAGCACCTCCGCTCCTCAACACCGCAGCTCCTGTGTGCAGCACTTCACGCTGCCGCCGCCCTTGAGGAGCTCGCTCAGATCGATGCCGACGGGCTCGAAGCCACGCTCGCGCAGCGGACCGAGGAGCCCCGTCGCGGCCTGCGGCAGCAGCACATGCAGGCCGTCCGAGACCGCGTTGAGGCCGAGCGCGGCGGCATCCTCGTCACCGGCGATCAGCGCGTCGGGGAACAGCCGCCGCAGCACCTCCCGGCTGCCGGGGGAGAAGGCGGGCGGGTAGTACATGATTTCGTCCGTCGTGTCGTCGAGGACGGCGAGGGCGGTGTCGAGGTGGTAGTAGCGGGGGTCGACCAGGTCGAGCCCGATCACCGGTCGCGCGAAGAACTCCTGGGCCTCGCCGTGCGAGAGGGGGCTCGCGCGAAAGCCGCGGCCGGCGAGCACGTAGGAGGCGGTGACCGCGAAGTCGCCCTCGCCCTCGTTGACGTGGACCGGCTCGTGGACGTGCGGGAAGCCGTGCGCGCGGAACCACTCCAGGTGGGCCGCCGCCTCCGGTTCGCGCTCCCGGTGCGCGAACCGGGCGCCCAGCACCCGGCCGTCGACGACCGTCGCCCCGTTCGCGGCGTAGACCATGTCCGGCAGGCCGGGGCGCGGGGTGAGTTCCTCGACCGTGTGGCCGAGCGCGCGGTAACGGCTGCGCAGGTCCTCCCACTGGGCGACGGCGAGCGGCACGTCGACCGGCTTGGCGGGGTTCATCCACGGGTTGATGGCGTAGGTGACGTCGAAGTGTGCGGGTGCGCACATCAGATAGCGCCGGGGTGTGGCGCGGCGGGGAGGCTGCAAGGAGGGCTCCTCACGTACCGCAGGGGCAGGTGATGCCCATGGTGCGGTCCGCGGGCCTTGTCGGCCGCCTGGCGAACGGGTGGTCTTCGCCGAGGCCGCCCGCCCACGCCCTCGAACGCCGGACGACCTGAGGCTTTCAGGGGCGCGGGGAACCGTGCGACCAGCCCCCACCCACCCGCAGCGAACCACGCACCCCAACCATCTCTCCGTCACGAGACGCCCCGTCTTGTCAACCTGTTAAATTCGCCCCATGGCCCACACGCCCCGCCCCTCCGCCAAACCCGCCCCCGACTCCACCCGCCGCAGCGAGAAGTCCCGGCGCGCGATCTTCCACGCCGCCCTCGCCCTCGTCGGCGAGGTCGGCTACCCCAAGACCACGATCGAGGGCATCGCCGCCCGCGCCGGCGTCGGCAAGCAGACGATCTACCGGTGGTGGTCGTCGAAGGCGGACGTCCTGCTGGAGGCGTTCATCGATCTGAGCGCCCAGGCGGCGCAGGCGGCGGGTCGGCCGGAGGTGCTGGGGGAGCACGCGGAGTACGGCATCCCGGACACCGGTGATCTCGCGGCCGACCTCAAGCAGGTCCTGCGCGCCACCGTCGACGAACTTCTGAACCCCAAGTTCGAGATCCCCTCGCGGGCCCTGGCCGCGGAGGGCCTCGTGAACGAGGCGCTCGGTGTCGAGTTCGTGTCCAAGCTCCTCGAACCCCAGCTCCAGCTCTACGTGAAGCGACTGCGGTCCGCCCAGGACAAGGGCGACCTGCGGCCCGACATCGACCCCCGCATCGCCCTGGAACTCTTCGTCTCCCCGCTCGCGCAGCGCTGGCTCCAGCACACCGGCCCCATCTCGTACGCGTATACGGACACCCTTGTCGACTACGCGCTGCACGGCCTCGCTCCACGGGGATGAATCATGCCAAAGCGCCCCGGATGGGGGGCTCTGTCCATCCGGGGCGCAGGAGGGTGGGACCATAGAGGTTGTTGAAGGCGTTTGTCAGCACGATTCATCGACGTAATCGACGTGAACGATCGACGTGAACGTGCTGGACGTGGACGCCGCGACACGACCGCTGTCGGCACAACTGCTTGGCGAGGGGATTGATGAGCGCAGAGTTCGGCCGCCGCTCCGGTGCGCAGGGCAGGATCTCCCAGTGGCTGCGTGGTCGCCGTCCGAAGGGTGCGACAGAGATCGCTGCCGACGGCGGGCGCGAAGCCCTGCTGATCGCCGCTGCCGCCGCGGGGTTGCCGCTCGCGCAGGCCGCGTACCCCTCCGGCTACCGCTGTTCCTGTGACCGCGTCGGCTGTCCCACCCCCGCGCGCCATCCCGTCTCCTTCGCCTGGCAGACCCAGTCCACGACCGACCGCGCCCAGATCGAGCGGTGGGTCCGCCACCAGCCGCAGGCCAACTTCATCACCGCGACCGGCATGGTGCACGACGTCCTCGACGTGCCCGTCGACGCGGGCCGCGAGGCGCTGGAGCGGCTGATCGCCGCCGGTGTGGAGGTGGGGCCCGTCGCGCAGAGCGGCGACGGCCGCATGTTCTTCTTCACACTCACCCGCGGTACACCCGAGGACGAGGACGAGTGGTGGCCGTGCGAGCTGGACTCGCACCCCGAGACGACGGACGAGCACCCCGGTCTGCGCTGGCACTGCCGCGGCTCGTACGTTCTCGTGCCGCCGGCCCAGCTCCCCGGCGGCCTGACGGTCGACTGGGTACGAGGCCCGGAACACCCGCTCCCCGACCCCCTGAGCCTGCTCGAGGCCCTGACGGACGCCTGCGCCCGTTACGCGGGCGAGAACGAGTCGGACGACCAGCTGGCAGCCTGGCCCCACCGCAACTAGCCGACAGGAGCAGGCCGGGCCGGGCCGGTCATCCGCCCTTCGCCCCCGTCAGCCCCTCGATCCGCCCCAGCACCGCCACCTGTTGCTTCTGCGCGCTCTTCCCGGGGTCCAGGACCGCCTGGTTGGAGACGAACTCCAGGGTGAGCGACTGCTTGATGTCACCGATGGTCAGCGCCTTGACGTCCGCGCTGGGGGCCGGGATCTCGGTGCCCTGCGCGGCGGTCTGCTTCTCGTATCGGCGGGTGGTGAAGAAGACCAGCGCGCCGCCGTCCGTGGTGCGCAGCCCCACCGGGGCGTAGTCGCCTGAGGTCAGCGGCTCGTCGATGTACTGCCGGGCGAGACCGGGCTTGGTGGCGTTCGTGGCACGCTGGGTCCGCCACTGCGAGGTGTGGAGGCCCGGTGCGAAGGTGTCGCCGCCGCTCTTCAGATATGTGGTGTACGACTGGCTCAGCTTGTCCGGCTCGACGGCGAGAGCCGTGTCGTCCCCGGTGACGGGCTGCGCCCAACCGTCCTTGTCCTGCTGGAACTTCGGTACGTCGGTGGCGGCCAGGACGGTCAGATACGAGGCCTGCCACACGTCGTTGGCGCTGCCCCGGGTGAAGACGAGCAGCCAACGGTAGCCCGCCACGCCCTTGTTGGCCGTGGAGTCGGCCACGAACCAGCGCGGCCAGCCCGCCTTCGCCGGTATCGAGAACTTCGCGTCGGTCAGCGACAGCGGCGAATAGGTCGGGTTGCCGCCCGGATTGTTCTTCTGCCCGGCCGTCAGCTTCGCGCCGTCGATGGCGCCGAGGGCGCCGGTGACGTGGTCCGCGTCCAGGGAGCTGTCGTTCGCCTTGTCCGCCTTGTTGTAGGCGGCGGTGAAGTCCTTGAGCGCACGGGCGGCCTCGGTCCGGGTAGCCGTCGGTACGACCTCCCGCTCCCCGTGCACCACCACGCAGCCGCTCGCCGTCAAGGACAGAACGGTCACCGCCCCTGTTGCCAGGGCGAACCGGTTGAGACTACGAAGCCTTCGTGGGCTGCGACCCGCGCGATCCCTGCTCATCAGGTGCCTTCACCTTCCCCTTCCCGGAGGCGAACCCTACCGGGGCGAGGAAGATCGCGAGTGTCGGGACCAGGTACAGCGCCCACACCGTGACCTGAAGGACCGTCGGGTCGGGCTGGAAGTTCAACACGCCCTTGAGAAGCGTGCCGTACCAGCTGTCCGGCGGGATCGTGCCACTGATGTCGAAGGCGAGATTCCGCAGCCCCGGGATCCAGTCGGCCTCCTGCAGGTCGTGGACGCCGTACGCGAGCACACCCGCCGCGACCACGACCAGCATGCCGCCGGTCCAGGTGAAGAACTTCGCGAGGTTGATCTTCAGGGCACCCCGGTAGAAGAGCCAGCCGAGGAGGACCGCGGTGGCCAGGCCCAGGGCGACACCGATCAGCGGGCGCGGGGTGCCGTCGCTCGCCGCGTGCACCGACGCCCACACGAACAGCGCCGTCTCCAGACCCTCCCGGCCGACGGCCAGGAACGCGGTCGCGACCAGCGCGCCCGTGCCCATCGCCAGCGCCGCGTCCAGCTTGCCGTGCAGTTCGGACTTCAGATGCCGGGCGGTGCGCCGCATCCAGAAGACCATCCACGTCACCAGGCCGACCGCGACGATCGACAGCGAACCGCCGAGCGCCTCCTGCGCCTCGAACGTCAGCTCCTGGGAGCCGAACTCGAGCGCGCAGCCGAAGCCGAGGGCGATCGCGATCGCGACGCCGATGCCCATCCAGATGGGTTTCAGGGCGTCCTTGCGGTCGGTCTTCACCAGGTAGGCGATGAGGATGCAGACGACGAGACTGGCTTCCAGCCCCTCGCGCAGACCGATCAGATAGTTGCCGAACACGGGCTACGCCTCCTTGGAGAACAGCGCGCGCCCCCACCAGTCGTCCTTGTCGCGGACGCCGGGCGGGACGGCGAAGACCGCCGAACTCACGTGCTGGATGTACTCGTTGAGCGCGTCGGAGCGCGCGAGGCTGCGCTGCACCGGGATGAACCCCTTGCGCACGTCACGCTGGTAGGCGAGGAAGAACAGTCCGGCCTCCAGCCGGCCGAGGCCGTCCGTGCCGTCCGTGAAGGAGTAGCCGCGGCGCAGCAGGGTGACCCCGTCGTTGGAGTCGGGATGCGCGAGCCGTACGTGCGCGTCGGGCTTCATCGCCTTCAGGAACGGCTCGTCGCGCTCCTTGGCCTTGCCGACCGGCGCGCCCTCGCCCTTGTCCCGGCCGAAGACGTCCTCCTGCTCCTGCAGCGAGGTCCGGTCCCAGGTCTCGATGTTCATCCGGATGCGGCGCGCCACGAGGTACGAGCCACCGGTCATCCAGGCCGGACCCTCGCCCTCGCCCACCCACACGAACTTCTCCAGCCGGTCCGGCTCGGTGCCCGCGATGTTGCGGGTGCCGTCCTTGAACCCCATGAGGTTGCGGGGGGTCTGGGCGTCGGGGGTCGTCGAGGAGGTCTTGCCGAAGCCGAGCTGCGACCAGCGGACGGCGACCTTGCCGAAGCCGATCCGAGCCAGGTTGCGGATCGCGTGCACCGCGACCTGCGGGTCGTCCGCACAGGCCTGGACGCACAGGTCGCCGTCGCTGCGCGACTTCTCCAGGTTGTCACCGGGGAACGCCGGCAGGTCGACGAGGGCCTCCGGCCGCTGCCCCGTCAGCCCGAACTTCTCGAACAGCGAGGGCCCGAAGCCGATGGTCAGCGTCAGCCGGGACGGCTTGAGGCCCAGCGCCTCGCCGGTGTCGTCCGGCGGCGCCTCGGCCAGTCCGCCGTACGCGCCCTCGCCGACCGCGTGCCCCTCGGTCATCCGGCGCGCGGCGGCCGTCCAGTCCTTCAGCATCTGGACGAACTCGGCGCGGTCGTCCGTCTTCACGTCGAACGAGGCGAAGTGCAGCCGGTCCTGCACCGGCGTCGCGATGCCCGCCTGGTGCGCGCCGTGGAAAGCGACCGCGGCGCCGGTCTCGGCACCCGCCGGGTCCACGTCGTTGCCGGTACGGGTCATCGCCACCGCGCCGCCGGCCGCGGCGGCCCCGAGCGCGAGCCCGGCACCGCCCCAGCCGATCAGCGAACGCCGGGAGGGCGTCGGCCCGCCCGCTGCTTCCGTGGTGTCAGTCGTCATGATGCGCTCCGCCTACTTCACAACAGCCGCGGCGAGCTTGGACAGGGGCTCGGCGAGCGCGTTGACAGCGTCCGAGAGCTCCTTGCGCTGGTCCTTGGTGACCTTGTCGTACGACACGAAGCCGTTCTGCGCCTTCTCCTGCGGATCGTCCGTGCGGTACTTGTCGAGCAGCGTGTTCAGCGCCGTGAACTGCTTGTCGAGCTCGGTGGCCAGCGCCTTGTCGTTCTGCTGTGCGACCGGCTTGAGCAGCTCGTACGACTTCTGTGCGCCCTCGACGTTGCCCTTGAAGTCGCTGAGGTCGGTGTGCGAGTAGCGGTCCTCCTCGCCGGTGACCTTGCCGGTGGCGACCTCGTCGAGCAGTTCCTTGGCGCCGTTGGCCATGGAGGTCGGGGTGATCTCGGCCTTGCCGACCCGCTTCTGCCAGTCCTTCAGGTCGGTGACCAGCTCATCGGCGAGGGTCTTCTGCTCGGCACCGATCTTCTTGTCCTGCCAGAGGGCCTTCTCCAGAGCGTGCCAGCCGGTCCACTTCTGGCCCTTCTCCAGGTCGTTGACGCGGGTGTCGGTCTTGGGGTCGATGTCCCCGAAGGACTCGGCGATCGGCTCGGTGCTCTCCCAGCCGAAGCGGGAGGGGGCGTAGGCCTGCTTGGCGGCCTCGATGTCGCCGGCCTTGATGGCGTTGGCGAACGTCTCCACCTTCGGGATCGTCGCGTCGGCCTGCTCCTGCGCGTACTCGCGGTAGGCGGCGACGGCCTTGTCGAGGCGCGGGTCGCGCTTGGCGACCGTGCCACCGGTCACGGCGAGCTTCTGACGGACGCCGAGGCCCTTCATGCCGGGGCGGCAGGCTATCTCGTACGAACCGGCCTTGACCTCGGCGGTGAGCGTGTACTTGGTGCCCGGGCCGATGTTCTCCTTCTCGGAGACGATCCGGTCGTCCGGGAAGAGGATCTCGACCTCGGTGGCCTTCGAGCCCTTGTTCTCGATCTTCAGGGTGACCTGGCCGGCCGGGACGGACTTCGTGGAGGTGTCGCACTTGGAGTCGGCGGCGGTCACCTGAATCGCTTCGCCGGACCCGGCGTCGCTCTTCTCGGCGCAGCCCGTGACGGTGGCCAGAGCGGCCGCGGTCGCGGCGGCGGTGACAACTGAGAGTCGGACGGCTCGCATTCAGGCTCCAAGAGAACGACGGGCAAGCCAGGCGGAAGGTCCCCGCTGGCATGGTGAGGCTGGCCTAACTTACCTGAGGCTTACCTCACTCTTACCCACCCCCACGGTGATTCAGCTCTCACAGTTGACGCACGGGCACGGCCTGATCACGCTGGCCAAAAGTGAGCACCATGGAATGGTCAAGCCTTGGTCAATCGTTCTGTCGGGGTGATGTGATCGACCGGATCCACGGCAAGTGACATGAGCGGGGCGCTCGCCTAGTGACACGAGCGGGGCGCTCGCCTCTCGACCGCGAAGTTCCGCGACCGGCTCGCCGGGATGGGGCATCATGCCGCCGCGGTGGTCGTCGGCAGACGCGATCTGGGCTTGCACGGCCCGGCGCAGGAAAGACGGACCCCGCCAAACCCCCACCACCGTTCGGGGCCCAGCGTTCCAGACCAGCAACTCACGCTGTTCGGGATGCGTGATGGGCCAACACCGGCCGATTACCATAGGAACGGTGACTGATTTCGACGTACTGCGCGTCTTCTGCGGGCCCGGTGGTGAACATGGCAACGAGCTCGGTGTGGTGCGCGAGGGTTCGGTGATGCCGGATCCGGAGGAGCGGCAGGCGTTCGCCGCGAAGCTCGGGTTCAGCGAGACCGTGTTCGTCGACGATCCCGAGCGCGGGGTCGTCGACATCTACACACCGACCCTGCGGCTGCCGTTCGCCGGGCATCCCTGTGTCGGGGTGGGATGGCTGCTCGACATCCCCGAACTGGTCACGCCCGCCGGGGTCGTGGGGGTGCGGCTGGACGGGGAGTTCAGCTGGATCGAGGCGCGGGCGGAGTGGGCGCCGGGGCGTACGTTGCGGCAGTACGGGTCCGCCGACGAGGTCGACGCGCTGGCCGTGCCGGACCCGGGGGAGTGGGTGTACGCCTGGGCCTGGGAGGACGAGTTGGCCGGGCGCGTGCGGGCCCGAGGCTTTCCCGGGCGGGACGACGGGATCGTGGAGGACGAAGCGACGGGGGCGGCGGCGCTGCTGCTCACCGACCGGCTGGGCCGGGCCCTGAACATCGTCCAGGGTGCAGGCTCCCAGATCCTCACCGCGCCGCAGCCGGGTGGGTGGGTGGAGGTAGGGGGCAGGGTACGGCTGCTCCGAACCTGAACGCCCCCAGGTGCGGTTGTCGCCCGCGGGCCGGTGGGGGCTGGTCGCGCAGTTCCCCGCGCCCTGGCGGGGCGCTCTTGTCGGCGCCGGTTCACATTTTCAGCCCGTCCGGCGTTTGAGGGCGAGGCCGTTCAGGCCGATCGGGGCTTTGGGGGCGGAGCCTCCAAGTGAGGATGGGGCGGCGGGGGCGAAGGAAGTTGTCGGGTGCCGGGTCAGGCCGTGAGGGGGAACTCCTCGCCCAGGGCCTGGAAGACCGCCGTGTTGAGGGCGAACGCCCGCCTGCACTCGGTGACGATCCGTTGCCGCTCCAGTTCGTCCGCCCGCACCCCGTCCAGCAACTCACGGTAACCCCGCTTGAACGCGGCCGGATTACCGATGTCCTCGAAGACGTAGAAGCGGACGCCGTCACCCTTACGCGCGAAGCCCCAGGTCTGTTCCGCCTTCCCCCGGATGATCTGACCGCCGGAGAGGTCGCCGAGGTAGCGGGTGTAGTGGTGGGCGACGTACCCGCCGGGCCATTCACGCGCACACTCGGCGACCCGCGCCGCGTACGCCTCGGTGGCGGGCAGCGCGGTGAGCGTCGCCCGCCAGTCCACACCCCGCAGATGCGTGAGGTCACGCTCCAGCGCACCGCGACGCAGCAACTCCGGCCGGATGAACGGCCCGGCCACCGGATCGGACGCCAACCGCTCGGCGTCCGTCTCCAACGCCTCGTACACGAACCACAGCTGCTCGGTGTAGCGCGCGTACGCCTCGACACCGAGCCTGCCGCCGAGCAGGTCGCTCATGAACGTCGAGGTCTCCGCCTCCACGTGCTGCTCGTGCGACGCGGTGCGGATCAGCGTCGAGAACGCCGTATTCATGGGACCTCCGGTGCCGAAGAGGACGAGAACCAGTCAGAATCTTGTGTGGTTAGGCTTACCTAAGTCAACGGTTTCTCGATAGGTTCCCGACATCCTGTCGGTAAAAACGTACCCCTCCGGGCGACAAAGAAAGCCCGCCCTGTGATCAGGGCGGGCTGGGCGCTACGGGCTACGACGGGCTATGAGCCACAGACGCGCGGCTACGGCAGCGTGAGGATCTCCGTACCGGTCTCCGTGACGACCAGCGTGTGCTCGAACTGCGCCGTCCGCCTGCGGTCCTTCGTCACGACGGTCCATCCGTCGTCCCACATGTCGTAGTCGTGCGTACCGAGCGTGAGCATCGGCTCGATCGTGAAGGTCATCCCGGGCTGGATGACGGTCGTCGCGTGCGGGCTGTCGTAGTGCGGGATGATCAGTCCTGAGTGGAACGAGGAGTTGATCCCGTGCCCCGTGAAGTCCCGCACGACCCCGTATCCGAACCGCTTGGCGTACGACTCGATCACGCGGCCGATGACATTGATCTGGCGGCCCGGCTTGACCGCCTTGATCGCGCGGTCGAGGGACTCACGGGTCCGCTCGACGAGGAGCCTCGACTCGTCGTCCACGTCCCCGACCAGGTACGTCGCGTTGTTGTCGCCGTGGACGCCACCGATGTACGCCGTCACGTCGAGGTTGATGATGTCGCCGTCCCGCACCACCGTGGAGTCGGGGATGCCGTGGCAGATGACCTCGTTGACCGAGGTGCACAGGGACTTGGGGAAACCGCGGTAACCGAGGGTGGACGGATAGGCGCCGTGGTCGCACATGTACGCGTGCGCGACCCGGTCCAGCTCGTCCGTCGTCACGCCCGGCGCGATGAGCTTCGCCGCCTCGGCCATCGCCTGCGCGGCGATCCGCCCGGCGATCCGCATCGCCTCGATGGTCTCGGGGGTCTGTACCTCCGGGCCGGTGTACGGCGTGGGGGAGGGCTTGCCCACGTACTCGGGGCGCCTGATGTTTCCCGGAACGGGACGGGTGGGAGAGAGCTCTCCTGGTACGAGCAGCGACTGGCCAGACATGCCAGCGAGTCTAACCAGCGGGCATGGGGGCACTATGTCCGTGGCGAAAGGAGCAGGTCATGGCCCTCTTCAAGAAGCGGACCGTAGGGAAGCCGGGCGAGTGGTACTACTGCCTCGTCCACCAGAAGGTGGAGGAGGGCCCCGAGTGCCCCGCGAAGGACCGCTTCGGCCCGTACACCACCCGTGAGGAGGCCGAACACGCGATGGAGACCGCCCAGGAGCGCAACCTCGAGTGGGAAACGGACCCCAAATGGCACGACGCAACGGGCCCGACCCCAGAGGACGACTGACGCGCCCCGAGACGCTGGGCGCGCCGGCCGACGGGCGCCGAGGGGCAGGGCCGGTCGGGCGCCGAGGCGCAGGCGCCCAGTCACCGAGCCGCCCGGGGCACCGAGGGGTTGGAGCAGCGGGCGCTGAGGCATCGAGAGGCCGGGCGGCGGGGCACCGGGCGCTCAGCCACCGGGACGCCGAGCCACCGGGACGCCGAGACGCCGAGACGCCGAGCCACCGGGACGCCGAGACGCCGAGACGCCGGGACGGCGTGAGGGCGCTGAGCCATAGTGGCCCGCGGGCGCCGACGGCGGCCGGCCCCCGCGGGCGACCCGCACCACCCGAGCGACCGTCACGGGTGGTGCGGGTGGGAGAGCACCGCCTCACCCCGAGCGGAGCGCATCCGTACCGCGTGCTCATTCGTCCGTACGTCGTACCTCATCAGCTGCGGCAGGCACCACGCCAACGCCCCCACCGCTCCCACGCAGATCACACCCCCGGCCCAGATCGACGCCCGCACCCCCGTCCAGGCCGCCATCCCGCCCGCCCGTACCTGCCCCAGCTGGGGCCCGACGGAGTACGAGAGCAGCTCGATCCCGGCGAGTCGCCCCCGTAGCTCGTCCGGAATCGTCTGGTCCCACATCGCGCCCCGGAAGATCCCGCTCACCATGTCGCAACAGCCGCCGAGGACGAGGAAGAGCAGCACCAGCCACACGTTGTGCACGGCCCCCGCCCCCACCATCGCCAGCCCCCAGCACGCCGCCGCGAAAGCCACCATCCGGCCGTGCCGGTGCACACGCGAGGTCCACCCACTGGTCAGCGTCACCAGCATCGCCCCGGCGGGCAGCGCGGCGTACATCATTCCGAGCGACCACGCGGCGTGCAGCTCGTCGGCGAGGAACGGCAGCACCGCGAGCGGCATCGCGAAGAACATCGCGGCCAGGTCGATCACGTACGTGCCGAGGAGTTCCTTGCGGTTCCACGCGTACCGCGCGCCCTGAGCGATGGAGTCGAGCGACGGCTTCGCGGCCTCGTGCGCGGCCGGTGACGCGGCGAGTCCGACGATCAGTACGACCGACACCACGAAGGTCACCAGGTCCACGGCGTACGCCCAGCCGAGCCCGGCGTAGGCGACCACGACGCCCGCGAGCGCCGGCCCCGCGACCCCGCCGACCGACCAGCGCAGGGAGTTGAGGGAGGCCGCGGCGGGCAGGTGCTCGTGCGCCACGATCCGGGGGACGAGCGAGTCCAGCGCGGGTCGCTGCACCGACCCGAGCGCGGAGGACAGCGCGGCGACCACGTACAGCGGCCACACGGCCGGACGCGGCATCAGCGCGTTGACGAGCAGACCGCCGCACAGCAGCCCCTGTCCGGCCTCCGTGTAAAGGATCAGCTTCCGTTTGTCGAGGGCGTCGGCGAGCGCCCCGCCGTACAGCCCGAACACGATCAGCGGTACGAGTTCCACGGCCCCGATCGCCCCCACGGCCACCGCCGACCCGGTCAGCACCTTCATCTGTACCGGCAGCGCGACGAAGGTCAGGAAGCTGCCGAAGTTGGTGATCAGCCCGGCCAGCCACAGCCGCCGGAAGTCGGCCGACGCCCGCCAGGGCGCGAGATCGGGCAGCAGCGACCGCAGTCGCGCACCGGCACCGGCACCGGCGGCGGGTTCAGCGTGCGCGGGCAGCGCGGCGGGGGATACGGGGGCGTCGTCGGTCACGACGGCTCATGCTGAGCGGCCGCCCACCGCGGCGGCAACTGCTTTTCCGCCGCCCGGCCGCCCCGCCGTCGTCCCTCCCGTCACCGCCCACCGTGTCCTACCACCGCGCCGCCGGCGGAGCTGTCAACTGGTCCGCGAGGCGGGAGAGCCGGTCGCGGAACCGGCGCCGCCCCCGCGGGGAGGGCAGGGAGTTCTCCCCGGCCGCCGCGCTGACGAGGTGCTGCACGGTGTCGAGGTCGAGTTCCTGATCCGGCGGCACGGTCAGCGACTCGTGCGCCATCGCTCCCAGCTCCCGGTCACCGGCGTCGAGCGCGAGCACGGTCGCCCCGGCTCGCCGCGCGTCGTGGACCCGCTCCAGGAGCGGCGCCCCGGGTGCGGCGGGCGACACCACGAGCAGTGTCTCGCCGCGCCGCGCCGCCTCGATACGGCCGAGGCCCACGGCGAGATGGGCCGGGTCCGAGGCCCGCGCCCCGTGCCGCACCAGCGTCGGCGACAGCTCCGGCGTCCCCGACCAGGCCGCCTCGTCCACCAGATGTGCGGCCAGGTGCCATGGCTCGTACTCCGCCGTGCCCACGAGGAGCAGCCCGCCCCCGTACGACACCACGGACCCCCTCAGGCCCTCCGCGAACCGTCGCGTGGCCCCCAACCACTCGGTCCCGGCGAGGACTTCGCGCAACAACGCGACCCGTACGGCATCCATGCGCACGCATCCTGCCGCAATCGACAACTGATCAGGCGGAGTTCACCATGAATTCGCCCAAGTGGGGCAGATCCCGGCGCATGACGGAAACAACCGGAACCACCACGGCAACAACCGCGGTCACCAGCACCCCTTTCCACGCGGGCCGCGAAGGCTACGCGAGCTTCCGCATCCCGGCCGTGGTCGCCACCCGTACCCCCACCGCACCCACCGCATCCGCCACCGTGCCCGGCCCCAGCACCACGCCCACCCCCGTTTCCACCCTGCTCGCCTTCTGCGAGGGCCGGGTCGACTCCGCCGCCGACCACGGCCACATCGACATCGTCCTGAAGCGGTCGACGGACGGCGGCCGCACCTGGGGCCCGCTCCAGGCCGTCGCCCGGAACGGGAACGATCTCGCCGGCAACCCCGCCCCCGTCGTCCTCGACACCGGCCGGATCCTGCTCGTGCACGTCCGCGCCGCCGCCGGAGCGACCGAGGACGCCATCCTGCGCGGCAGGGTGAAGCCCGCGGACGGGCGCCGCGTCGGGTGCAGCACAGCGACGACGACGGCGCCACCTGGTCCGCCCCGAAGGAGATCACCGGGCAGGTGAAGAAGGCGGACTGGCGGTGGTACGCGACCACGCCCGGGCACGCCGTGCAGCTCGGCAGCGGCCGGGTCGTCGTCCCCGGCAACCACACCCTGCCGCCCACCGGTACGGACACCGGCACCGAGGCGAAGTACAACAGCGGCCACTGCCTGCTCAGCGACGACCGCGGCGAGACCTGGTCCCTCGGGTACATCGACGAGAACACCGACGGATACGTCAACGCCAACGAGACGACCGCCGCCGAACTCCCCGACGGGAGCGTCTACTTCAACACCCGCAACGACTCCCCGTCCCCCGGCAACCGCGCCGACGCCCACTCCACGGACGGCGGCAGGACCCTGACCAAACCCTTCCGGCCACAGGCGGGCCTGGTCACCCCCGTCGTCCAGGGCAGCCTGCTCCAGCTCCGCGACCCGGACCTGCTGCTGTACTCGGGGCCCGCCGACCCCGCCGCCCGCGCCCTGATGACCGTCCGCGCCTCCGCCGACGGCGGCACCACCTGGCGGCCCGCGCACACGGTCGACGGACTGCCCGCCGCGTACTCCGACCTCGTCCGCGTCGACGCGACGACCGTGGGGCTCCTCTACGAGACGGGCGACTTCGGGCCGTACGAGACGATCACCTTCCGCCGTATCCCCGTGACGGCCCTCACCTGAGCACCCGAAGCCCCCGGGGCGGGAACCGCGCCACGTAAAGTCGGCCCATGACCTCTACTGACAGTGCACAGAAGGCCCCCGCGAAGGACCCCTGGGACCTTCCCGACGTGTCCGGACTCGTCGTCGGCGTGCTCGGCGGCACCGGCCCCCAGGGCAAGGGCCTGGCCTACCGGCTCGCCAGGGCCGGCCAGAAGGTGATCATCGGCTCGCGTGCCGCGGAACGCGCGCAGACCGCCGCCGAGGAGCTGGGCCACGGTGTCGAGGGTGCCGACAACGCCGAGTGCGCGCGGCGCAGCGACATCGTGATCGTCGCCGTACCGTGGGAGGGGCACGGCAAGACTCTGGAATCGCTGCGCGAGGAGCTGGCCGGCAAGCTCGTCGTCGACTGTGTCAATCCGCTGGGCTTCGACAAGAAGGGTGCCTACGCCCTGAAGCCGGAGGAGGGCAGCGCCGCCGAGCAGGCCGCCGCCCTGCTGCCGGACTCCCGGGTCGCGGCCGCCTTCCATCACCTGTCGGCCGTCCTTCTCCAGGACCCGGAGGTCGACGAGATCGACACCGATGTGATGGTCCTCGGCGAGGAGCGCGCGGATGTCGAGATCGTGCAGGCGCTGGCCGGCCGCATCCCCGGCATGCGCGGTGTCTTCGCCGGCCGGCTGCGAGGCGCCCACCAGGTCGAGGCGCTGGTGGCGAACCTGATCTCCGTGAACCGCCGCTACAAGGCCCACGCCGGCCTCCGGGTGACGGACGTATAGCGGGCGCACGGGCATGGGGGACATGAGGGACACTGGACGCCGTACGACCTCGTTCGAACCGTCCCGACAGGAGCAGACCCCCCATGCCCCGCCTCGCGCTCTATGCCCTCACCGTCTGCGTCCTGTCCGTCGCCGCGGCCGTCGTCTCCTTCGTCCAGGGCAGCTGGCTGGGGATCGTGTGGGTGCTGCTGGCCGGACTGTCGTCCAACATGACCTGGTACTACGCGCGGCGTGGCCGGAGCGGGTCCTCGGTCAGCGGCTGATCGTGCAGTACTCGTTGACGCCGTCCCAGAAGCGGTACAGGTTCTGACCGCAGTAACGCTGGACGTCGTCGATGCCCAGGGCGCCCAGGATCGAGTAGATCGCGTCGAAGAACGCCGTGTTCACCGAGGGGATCCACAGCACCGCGAACACGGCGAGCAGGCCGAACGGCGCGAACGGCTCCACCTGGCGGCGGATGTTGTACGACAGCCAGGGCTCGATCACGCCGTAGCCGTCCAGGCCCGGGACCGGCAGGAGGTTCAGGATCGCGGCCGTGACCTGGAGCAGCGCGAGGAACGCCAGCGCGTAGCGGAAGGTGTCCGGGACGCCGTCCAGGGCGTGCAGCCAGAACGGCGCGGTGCACACGACGGCGAACAGCACGTTCGTCAGCGGACCCGCCGCCGAGATCAGACTGTGCTTCCAGCGGCCCTGGATCCGGCCCCGCTCGATGAAGACCGCCCCGCCCGGCAGACCGATCCCGCCCATGATTACGAAGATCACCGGCAGCACGATGCTCAGCAGCGCATGCGTGTACTTCAGGGGGTTGAGCGTCAGATAGCCCTTCGCGCCGATCGAGATGTCGCCGCTGTGCAGGGCGGTGCGCGCGTGCGCGTACTCGTGCAGGCACAGGGAGACGATCCACGCGGCCGTCACGAAGAGGAACACGGCGAAGCCGGGCTGGTCGGCGAAGCCGGTCCAGATCGCCCAGCCGGTCACCGCCATCACGGCCACGATCCCGAGGAAGACGGGGCTGATCCTCCGGTCGCTGCTGCGACGGGAAGCGGCGGTGGTCATGGGGCTCCTCGGACTGGGACGCATGGTGCTGGGCCTGCCCGACCGTACCGGGCTCACGGGGAAAACGTCTCGCGGTCGGTCATTGGTTCCGGAGAAGGTAGGGGCTGAGATCGTCACGCCACCGGAGACAATGGACCCCGTGCGCTACCGCATCCTTGGCACCACCCAGGCACTCCGCCCCGACGGCACGCCCGTCGTGCTCGGTGGGGCGCGGCTGCGCGCCCTTTTGACCGTGCTCGCGCTGCGGCCCGGACGGACCGTGCCCGCGGCCGTTCTGGTGGACGAGGTGTGGGACGGCGATCCGCCCGCCGACGCACCGGGCGCGCTCCAGGCCCTGGTGGGACGGCTGCGCAGGGCGCTCGGGTCGCAGGCGGTGGACTCGGGGGACGGCGGCTACCGGTTGGCCGCGGGCACCGACGACATCGACCTGTACCGTTTCGAGCGGCTCGCGGGGGAGGGCGCACGCGCGCTCGCCGACGGCGACCCCACGAAGGCGGCCGAGGCCCTCGAAGACGCCCTGGCCCTGTGGCGCGGCCCGGCCCTCGCCGACCTCCCGGACCGCGCCGCCGAGTCGGCCCGCTGGGAGACCCGCCGTCTCGACGTACGGCGCGCCCGGTTCACGGCGGCCCTCGCCCTCGGCCATGCCGAGCAGTCGCTGCCCGAGCTCACCGCCCTGTGCGACCTCCACCCTTTGGACGAGCCCCTGCACGTCCTGCGTCTGCGCGCCCTGCGTGACGCCGGCCGCTCCGCAGAGGCCCTCGCCGCGTACGAGTCCGTACGGGAGCTGCTGGCCGACCGCCTCGGCTCCGACCCCGGACCCGAACTGCGCGCCCTGCATGGGGAGTTGCTCAGTCCGGCCGACGGTGGCGGCGGGGCGCACGCCCAGGGACCGCGACCCGGCGCCGCGGGTCGGACCGAGAACCGGACCGAGAACCGGACCGAGAACCGGACCGAGAGCCGGCCCGCACCGGCTGGGCCTGGCCGCTCCGCGCCCCCGCCTCCGCCCCCCGGCAACCTCCGCGCCCGGCTCACCTCCTTCGTCGGGCGGGCCGCGGACATCGACACGATCCGGGGGGATCTGGCGGCGGCACGCCTCGTGACCTTGCTCGGGCCCGGTGGGGCCGGCAAGACACGGCTGTCGCAGGAGGCCGCGGAGACCATGGCGGACACCGCGCCGGACGGGGTGTGGCTGGCCGAACTCGCGCCGGTCGACGACCCGGAGGCCGTGTCCGAGGCCGTGCTCACCGCCGTCGGAGCCCGCGAGACCGTGCTGCGCGGCGCCGGTGCCGAGGAGATGCGGGCCGCCGCCGACCGGCACGGCGACCCCCTGCAGCGGCTCGCCGAGCACTGCGCCAAGCGCCGCATGCTGATCGTCCTCGACAACTGCGAGCACGTCGTGGACGCCGCCGCGCGTCTCGTCGAGGAGTTGCTCGAACGGTGCCCGGGGCTGACGGTACTGGCCACCAGCCGCGAACCCCTCGGCGTACCGGGGGAGTTGCTGCGCCCCGTGGAGCCGCTGCCGGAGCCGTTCGCGCTGCGGCTGCTGGCCGACCGGGGGGCCGCCGCCCGCCCGGGTTTCCGGGTCGAGGACGACCCCGCGGCCGCCGCCGAGATCTGCCGCCGCCTCGACGGGCTGCCGCTCGCCATCGAACTCGCCGCCGCCCGGCTGCGGATGCTCACCCCGCGTCAGATCGCCGACCGGCTCGACGACCGGTTCCGCCTGCTGACCTCCGGCAGTCGTACCGTCCTGCCGCGCCAGCAGACCCTGCGCGCCGTCGTCGACTGGTCCTGGGACCTCCTCGACGAGGACGAACGGGACGTGCTGCGGCGGCTGTCCGTCTTCGCGGGCGGCTGCGACCTCGCCGCAGCCGAGGCCGTCTGCGGGCCGGCCGCCCTGGAAGCCCTCGGCTCGCTCGTCGACAAGTCCCTTGTCGTGGCCGCCCCTTGGGGGGACGGCGAGATGCGCTACCGGCTCCTGGAGACCGTCGGCGAGTACGCGGGAGAGCGGCTCGACGAGTCGGGGCAGCGCCCCGCAGCCGAGCGCGCCCACCTCACGCACTACCGCGAACTGGCCCGCACCACCGACCCCCGGCTGCGCGGCCTCGGCCAGCGCGCCGCCATCGAACGACTGGAGACCGAGTCGGAGAACATCCGCGCCGCCCTCCAGCACGCCGTCGCCGCCCGCGACGAGCAGGAGGCGCTCTGCCTCGTCCTCTCCCTGGCCTGGTACTGGCAGATGCGCGATCTGCGGCTGATGGCCCGCCACTGGTCCCGCGAGGTCATGGCCCTCGGTCCGGACCCCTTCGACGAGCCCGTGCGGCCGGCCGCCCCGCTGCTGGAGAGCTGCACCGACACCCCGCCGCCGATGCGCCCCGAGGTCCTCGAAGAGGCCCGCCGCGGTGTCCACCTCGTCCATCTCTCCTGCATGGACATGGACATGGCGGCCTGGGACACCCCGCAGGCGAAGCGGAAACTGCGCGTCATCAGCGAGACCTACCGCCCGGGCCAGCCGCAGACCTGTCGCACCCCCGGCAACCTCTGGTTCTACGCCGTGATCCTGACCGGCGACATCGAGCGGATGCGCTCCGTCATCGACGCGACCGTCCAGACCTGCCGCGAACTCGGCTACGGGTGGGAACTCGCCGTCTCCCTCCAGATGCGTGCCAACATCCTCGCCAACCGGGCCACCTGGGCGGGCGACGCGACCCGGGACGCCGACGAGGCACTGGAACTCTTCACCCGGCTCGGGGACGCCTGGGGCGCCGCCGAGGCACTCTCCGCACGCGGTGAGGCCCACGAGCGCCGCGGCGAGTTCGCGCTCGCCGCCGCGGACTACACGGAGGCCATGACCCACGCCGAAGGTCTCGGCGCGCACGCCCAGACGGCTGTCCTGAGCACCCGGCTCGGCGGTGTGCTCATCGAGTCCGGCGACACCGAACGCGGCGAGCGATTGCTGCGGCAGGTCCTGGAGCGCGGCGACGGCGCCTTCAATGAGGCCATGCCCGCCTCCCGGCTGTTCCTGTCGATGTGGCTGGGCCGCAGCGGCCGGGTCGCCGAGGCGCGCGAAGAGATGCGGTTGCTGCGTGCGAACTTCGAAGCGGTCACCTTCGTGGTCTTCGACGGCTTCGTGGTGGGCGTCGAGGCCTGGCTGGACGCGCTCGAGGGGCAGCACGAGTCCGCCCTGGAGAAGGTGCGGCAGGCGCTGGCGCGGGCGGGCGACCCGTTGTCGCAGATCATCGCCCCGCACATGCCCTCCGCGCATCTGACCACCGCTGCCATCGCCCTCACCGGCCTGGACGACGGCCGCCGCGTCCGCGACGCGGCCGTGCTGCTCGGGGCCGCCGACCATCTGCTGCCGCCCGGGCACTTCGTGGGCCCGATGGAGGACCAGGTGCGCGCACAGGCGGAGGCCGACGTACGGGCCGCGCTGGACGACGCGACGTACGAGGCCGCGTACGCCGAGGGCGGCGGGCTCTCCCTGGAGGAGGCCGCCGCCCTCGTATGACGCGGACCGGGGGTTGAAGCGGACCGGGGTTTCCGTGGTCCTGCGAGCGAACGTCAGCTCTTGGTGCGGAACTTGTGGATCGCGATCGGCGCCATGACCAGGGTGAGCCCCGCCGTCCAGGCGAGGGTCACCCACAGGCTGTGCGTGACCGGGCCGCCCACCATCAGGCCGCGCGTGGTGTCCGCGAGCGCGGACAGCGGGTTGTAGTCGGTGAAGTTCTGCAGCCAGCCGGGCATGGTCCGGGTCGGCGAGAAGATGGACGAGCCGAACTGCAGGGGCATCAGCACGAGGAAGCCCATCGCCTGCACGGACTGCGCGTTCTTCATCGTCACCCCGAGGACCAGGAAGATCCACATCAGGGACGAGCCGAAGAGGACGGAGAGCCCCACGGAGGCGAACAGACCCGGCCAGTTCGTGATGTCGAAGCCGACCAGCACGCCGACGATCATGAGGATCGTCGTCGCGACGAGCATCCGCATCAGCTCCACCACGATCTTGGCGAAGAGCACGGAGCCCTGGCCGATCGGCAGGGTGCGGAAGCGGTCCATCACCCCCTTCTGGAAGTCCTCGTTGAAGCCGGTGCCGACGGCCGTGGCGATGTTCATCGCCGTCATCGCCATCAGACCGGGCACCACGTACTGCACGTACCTGTCCTGCCCGCCGCCGAGCGACTGCCCGATGGAGCCGCCGAAGACGTACACGAACAGCAGGGTGAAGACGACCGGCATCAGGACGGCGTCGAACATCGACTCCGGGTCCTGGCGGATCCACAGCAGGTTGCGGCGGACGAGCGCGCCGATGTGGCGCGCGTGCGCGCGGGGCGAGATACGGGGGTCGCCCTTCGCGGCGAGGGGGGCTTCGGCGACGGCGGTACTCATGCGGAGACCTCCTCGTAGGCGCGGGCGGGGGCGGCATCCTGCGGGGCACTGGCCTTGTGGCCGGTGAGGGACAGGAACACCTCGTCCAGGCTGGGCAGTTCGGTGGAGATGGAGCCGATCGTGATGCCGCGCGCGGTGACCGCGCCGACCACGGCGGTGAGCTGTTCGTCGCTGAGGATCGGGACCAGCACGGTGCCGGTCTCGGTGTCCACGACGGAGGCGGCGAGACCGGTGAGGCCCAGCTCGTCGAAGAGGGCGGCCAGCGGGCGCAGCTCCAGCGGGTCCACCGGGCGGATGCGCAGCGTGCGGCCGCCGACCCGGGCCTTCAGCTCGTCGATCCGGCCGCTGGCGATGACCTTGCCGCGGTCGATGACCGTCAGCTCGGAGGCCAGCTGCTCGGCCTCCTCCATGTACTGGGTGGTGAGCAGCACGGTGGCGCCGTCCGCGACCATCCGCTTGACCTCCTTCCACACCTCGTTGCGGGTGCGCGGGTCGAGTCCGGTGGTCGGCTCGTCCAGATAGAGGACGGACGGGTGGCCGATCATGGAGGCGGCGAGGTCGAGACGGCGGCGCATACCGCCGGAGTACGTCGATGCCGGACGCTTGGCCGCCTCGGTGAGCGAGAAGCGCTCAAGGAGTTCGTCGGCACGCCGACGGGCGTCCTTGCGGGGCAGGTCGAGCAGCCGCCCGATCATGTACAGGTTCTCCCAGCCGGGGAGCTTCTCGTCGACCGAGGCGTACTGACCGGTCAGGCCTATCACCCGGCGCAGCTGGCGGGGCTGCGTGAGCACGTCGTAACCGGCGACGGTGGCCCGGCCGGCGTCGGGGGTGATGAGGGTGGACAGGATACGGACGAGGGTGGTCTTGCCGGCACCGTTGGGACCCAGCACCCCGAGGACGGTTCCCTCGCGGACGTCCAGGTCCACGCCGTCCAGAGCCTTGGTCTCGCCGTAGTGCTTGACCAGCCCCCGCACGGAGACGGCGCTGCGGGCGCCGCTGTCGGGGTTCTTGTCGATTCGCGTCATGCCCATCAAGGTGCCAGCGCCCACCGACAAACCACCTACAGCTCGCCTACAGCGCCGTACGCTCACCGATATATCGTCGACAGACGTTCGCGCGTATCACCGTGGTGCGTGCGCTTCGCGCACGGCGACAGCCCGCCGACGGGGGAAATCGGCGGGCTGTCTTGGTGCCGCAGTGGTTCAGAGGGCCTCAGGTGTTCATGAGTCCCAGGTCCAGGTGCTCAGTGGACGGAGTGCTCCTCAAGAGGGAACGTTCCGCCGACGACGTCGTCGGCGAACGCGCGCGCCGCGTTGCCCATGACCTCGCGCAGATCGGCGTACTTCTTCACGAACTTCGGCACCCTGCCGCCGGTGAGGCCGAGCATGTCGGTCCACACCAGGACCTGCGCGTCGGTCTCCGGACCCGCGCCGATGCCGACGGTCGGGATGTGCAGGGTGCGCGTGACCTCGGCGGCGAGCTCCGCCGGGACCAGCTCCAGGACGACCGCGAACGCGCCCGCGTCCTGGATCGCCTTGGCGTCGCGCAGCAGCTGCTGGGCGGCCTCCTCGCCGCGGCCCTGGACTCGGTAGCCCATGGAGTTCACGGACTGAGGGGTCAGGCCGATGTGCGCCATCACGGGGATGCCGGACTCCACGAGCAGCTCGATCTGGCGGTGCGAGCGCTCGCCGCCCTCCAGCTTCACCGCGCCGACCCCGGCCTCCTTGACCAGGCGGGTGGCGGAGCGCAGGGCCTGGACGGGGCCTTCCTGGTACGACCCGAAGGGCAGGTCGCCGACGATCAGTGCGCGGCTGGTGCCGCGCACGACCGCGGCGGACAGCATCGTCATCTCGTCGAGGGTGACGGGGACGGTCGTCTCGTATCCCAGGTGGCAGTTGCCCGCCGAGTCACCGACGAGCATGACCGGGATGCCGGCCTCGTCGAAGACGGACGCGGTCATCGCGTCGTAGGCGGTGAGCATCGGCCACTTCTCGCCGCGCTCCTTGGCTGTGGTGATGTCGCGGACCGTGATGCGGCGGGTGCTCTTGCCGCCGTACAGCGCCTTGCTGCTGTCGGTGGTCGCCCGCGCACCCTCCGCGGGCTGCTTCGGGGCAGCCGAAAGCTGCGTCATCGCAACGGCTCCTTCTGTCATCTCGAGGCGCCCTGCCGGCGTCCCCGGATCCCCTACATGGTGGCACCTCGTGCCACCGGGGGCCAGACCGGGTCGAGCGACGTACGTCTCGGTGGACCATAGGCCCATCTCTTCGTAAGGTCTCTGTAAAGGATTTTCGATACGAGACGGTCCCGTATCGAAAATCGCTAGGCTCGGCCCCATGACAAATCCCGCAGCCCACGTCGAACGGCGCGTGCCCGAAGCCGTGCACCGGCGCCGCTGGGCCATTCTCGGCGTGCTCATGCTCAGCCTGTTGATAGTGGTGCTGGACAACTCCATCCTCAACGTCGCGATCAAGACGATCTCGACGCCGGCGCCCACCGGGCTCGGCGCCACCCAGAGTGAGCTGGAGTGGGCCATCAACGCCTACACGCTCGTCTTCGCGGGGCTGCTCTTCACCGCGGGCCTCCTCGGCGACCGGCTCGGCCGCAAGAAGGTCCTGCTCGCCGGACTCGCCGTCTTCGGCACCGGTTCCGCGCTGGCCGCGGAGGCCGGCTCGCCCGTCCAGCTCATCGTGTTCCGCGCGCTGATGGGCTTCGGCGCCGCCTTCGTGATGCCCGCCACCCTCGCCGTCCTCATGAACGTCTTCGAGCGCGAGGAGCAGCCCAAGGCCATCGGCATCTGGGCCGGCGGCGTCGGCATCGCCATCGCCATCGGCCCGATCACCGGCGGCGTGCTCCTCGCCCACTTCTGGTGGGGCTCGGTCTTCCTGATCAACGTGCCGATCGTGCTGCTCGCGCTCGGCCTGATGTTCTGGCTGGTCCCGGACTCCCGCGACCCGAACCCCGGCCGCATCGACATCGTCGGTGTCGTCCTGTCCGTCATAGGGCTCGTCCTGCTCGTCTACGGCATCATCAAGGGCGGCCAGCTCGCCTCCTTCACCGATGCGGCGGTCCTCGCGACCATCGGCGCCGGAATCGCCGTCATCGCCTGCTTCGTCATCTACGAGAAGCGCAGCGACCATCCGTCCATCGACATCACCTACTTCAAGAACAAGGTCTTCTCGGCCGCCATCGCCGCCATCGCGCTCGTCTTCTTCGCGATGATGGGCGTGACCTTCTTCTCCGTCTTCTACACCCAGAGCGTGCGGGGCTACTCGCCGTTGAAGACCGGTGTGCTGCTGCTGCCGCTCGCCGCGGCCCAGCTCTTCTTCGCGCCGCGCGCCCGCCTCGTCGTCGACCGCTTCGGCAACCGGGCCACCTGCACGGCGGGCCTGCTGCTGCTCGGAGCGATGCTCGGCGCCTTCGCGACCCTGGACGCGGACACGCCCATCTGGCTCCTGGAGGTCATCTTCTTCCTCATGGGCACCGGCATGGCGCACATCATGACCCCGACCAGCGTCGTCATCATGCAGGCCCTGCCGCGCGAGAAGGCGGGCTCCGCCTCCGCCCTGAGCAACGTCTTCCGTCAGGTCGGCGGCGCCCTCGGCATCGCGGTCCTCGGCTCGGTCCTCTCCTCGGCCTACCGCAACGGCATCGAGGACAAGCTCACCCTCCTGCCGGCCGGCCTGCGGCACACCGCGGGCGAGTCCATCGAGGCCACCCTCGGCGTCGCCGCCAAGCTCGGCCCCCGGGGCGACGCCCTCATCACCCCGGCCAACGACGCCTTCCTGCACGCCATGCACGTCACCGCCCTGTGCGGTGCGGGCATCGCGCTGGTCGGCGCCGTGATCGTGGCCCTGTTCCTGCCGGGCCGCGGTTCGACCCCGCAACAGGGCAAGGAGGAGACGGAGTTGGTGGCCGCCGAGCGCTGACAGGGCGCGGCAGGGAGAATTGCGCCAGTACCACCGAGGAAAGGAGCGACACGTGAGCCTCGCGGACAGCCGAGCCAGGCAAGAGGGGTCCCCCCGGGGGCGCCCCCGCAGCGAGGCCGTGGAGCGCTCCATCATCGAAGGCGCGATAAAACTCCTGGAGGACGGCGTCCCCCTCGCGGACATCTCCATCGAACGCCTGGCCAGGACCGCGGGCGTCGGCAAGGCGACCATCTACCGCCGTTGGAGCGGCAAGGAGGAACTCTTCGTCGACGTCATGCGCGCCACCGAGCCCCCGGATGCCGAACTCCCCGGCACCTCGATGCGCGACGACCTGATAGCCCTTCTGGAGCCGCTGCGCCAGCGGGGCCTGGCCAGCCGCTCCTCGGCGCTCCTGCACAACGTCTACGCCCAGATCAAGTCCAGCCCCAAGATCTGGGACGCGTACCAGGCGATCGTCATCGAACCGCGGCGTCTGACCACCTTCGAGGTCCTGCGCCGCGGCCAGCGGGACGGCGAACTCCGCGACGACGTGGACATCGAGGTCATGAACGACCTCTTCGTCGGCCCCATGCTGGTACGCGCCGTCATGCGCCCGGACGCCGAACTCCCCGAGGACCTGGCCGAACAGATCGTCGACACGGTACTCGCGGGACTGCGTCCCGCCAGGCCTTAGTTCATCCTCTCGTTCATCCTCTCGGCCGATGCGCCGAATGTGCGCGTTTCGTCACAGAGGCCGCGCTCCGCCCCGTATTCGGAACTCCGAACACCGAGTTGTTCGTCCTCGTGCCCGTACGGCCGTCCCCGGACGGCGAGATCGACGCCGATCATCCCCTAGGGTCGTAGCCGAGGGGCTGACGGTGTGCACGGCAGGTTGTGAGGCGACGGTATGGCGCAGGCGTACGTGACGGAGACGGGCAGCGACGGCTCGGGGCCCGAGCGTCGAGGTCCCCGGCTTCGACGCCTGCTGGACAAGCTCCGGCGCTCGCTGGGCTCCTGGCGCGGCGACCGCGGCATCTGGCGCCGCGGACTGATCCTGGCCGCGCTCGCCCTGATCCTCGCCCTGGTGATGCTGCTGCACGCGCAGATCCCCAACAGGATCGGCAACCTCGGCAGTCTCACCGAGACGTTCCTGCCGTGGCTCGGCATCCTCATCCCCGTCCTGCTGGTCCTCGGCCTCGTGCGGAAGTCCGCGACCGCCCTGATCGCCGTCCTGCTGCCCGGGATCGTCTGGCTGAACCTGTTCGGCGGACTGCTCACCGACCGGACCGGCGCGGGCGGCGACCTGACCGTCGCCACGCACAACGTCAACGCGGAGAACCCGGACCCTTCCGGTACCGCCCGTGACGTGGCCGCGTCCGGCGCCGACGTGGTGGCCCTGGAGGAGCTGAAGGCCACGGCGGTCCCCACCTACGAGAAGGCGCTCGCCCCGACGTACAGGTACCACTCCGTGGAGGGCACCGTCGGGCTGTGGAGCAAGTACCCGATGACCGGAACCGAGCCCGTCGACATCAAGCTCGGCTGGACGCGCGCGATGCGCGCCACGGTGACGACCCCGAACGGCCAGGTCGCGGTGTACGTCGCCCATCTGCCCTCGGTCCGGGTGAAGCTGCAGGCCGGGTTCACCGCCCGCCAGCGTGACCGGAGCGCCGACGCGCTCGGCGAGGCGATCGCCGCCGAGTCACTGCAGAAGGTCATCCTGCTCGGCGACCTCAACGGCACGATGAACGACCGCGCGCTGAACGCCGTCACCTCGCAGATGCGCTCCACCCAGGGCGCGGCGGGCAGCGGCTTCGGGTTCAGCTGGCCCGCGTCGTTCCCGATGGCCCGGATCGACCAGATCATGGTCAAGGGCATCGAGCCGGTGACCTCGTGGACCCTGCCCGAGACCGGCAGCGACCACCTCCCGGTCGCCGCCCGCGTCAAGCTCGCGGCAACCGGATCTTAATCTCCTGGAATACTGGGCCTGCGAGACTTTGTTCCATAGCTGAACTTACGGAGCCCGTGCACACCGGTGTGCACGGGCGCGTCCGTGCGCGCAGGTACCCAGGCCACTGGGACACCGGTGTGCACGGACCCGGGCTCGTCCCCGCCCGTCCTCTTCTCCTTTGTGCACTCCGCTCCTTTGAAAGGCCCCTCATGCCACTGGCCCTGCTCGCCCTAGCCGTGGGCGCCTTCGGCATCGGTACCACCGAGTTCGTGATGATGGGCCTGCTGCCCGACGTCGCGGACGACCTCCACATATCCATCCCCAGCGCGGGACACCTCGTCTCGGCCTACGCCCTCGGCGTGGTGATCGGCGCCCCGCTGCTCGCCGCGGCCACCGCCCGGATGTCCCGCCGCAAGGTCCTCATCGCCCTGATGGGGCTCTTCGTGGCAGGCAACGCGCTCTCCGCCTTCGCCCCCGACTACCACTGGCTGCTCGCCGCCCGCTTCGTCAGCGGTCTGCCGCACGGCGCCTTCTTCGGCGTCGGCGCCGTCGTCGCCACCAACCTCGTCGCCCCCGAGCGCAAGGCGCGCTCCGTCTCGCTGATGTTCCTCGGCCTGACCGTCGCGAACATCGCGGGCGTCCCCGTCGCCACCTTCATCGGCCAGCACTTCGGCTGGCGAGCCACCTTCCTCGGCGTGAGCGCGATCGGCCTCGCGGCGATAGCCTCGCTCGCGTTCCTCATCCCGCGTGACCACACGCACGCCCCCACGGGCGGCCTGCGCGGCGAGCTGGCCGCCCTGCGTTCGCTCCCCGTGTGGCTGGCGCTCGGTACGACGGTCGCGGGCTTCGGCGCCCTCTTCTCCGCGTACAGCTACATCACGCCGATGCTGACGGACTCCGCCGGGTACGCCGACTCCAGCGTCACGCTGCTGCTCGCGCTGTTCGGCGTCGGAGCGACGGTCGGCAACCTCGTGGGCGGCCGCCTCGCGGACCACTCCCTGCGCGGCACTCTCTTCGGCGGACTCGTCTCGCTGGTCACGGTCCTCGCCCTGTTCCCCGTCCTGATGAGCGCCCAGTGGAGTGCGGCCGTCGCGGTCACCCTGCTCGGTACCGCCGCCTTCATCACCGGCTCGCCCCTCCAGCTGATGGTCATGGAGAAGGCCTCCGCGGCGCCGTCCCTGGCGTCCTCCGCCAACCAGGCCGCGTTCAACCTCGCGAACGCCGGCGGTGCGTGGATCGGCGGCATCGCGCTGGCCGCGGGCTTCGGTACGACGTCGCCCGCGCTGGCGGGGGCTCTGCTCGCCGTCCTCGGCCTCGCGGTCGCCGCGACGGCGTACGCCGTGGACCGCCGCCGCGCCGAGGTCCCCGCCCCCACGCCGGGCCGCCTGGTCGCGAGCCACGTGCCCCCGCACCCGGAACACGCCCATCACTGACGCAAGGAGCCGCGCCCAAGGGCGCGGGGAACTGCGCGCCCAGCCCCTACAGGCCCGCAGCCAAAGAGCTCACCCGAGGGGTCTGGGGGCAGAGCCCCCAGGTACGGGACGGTACGGGTAGGGGCGGCGGGGGCGAAAAAACTCACCCCCGCCCCCCACGCCGTCACGCGTGCTCGCGCCACCGATTGGTGATCGGAAGCCGCCGGTCCTTCCCGAACCCCTTGGCGGAGATCTTCGTGCCCGGCGGATACTGCCGGCGCTTGTACTCCGCCGTGTCCACCATCCGCAGCGTCTTCACCACCAGCTCCCGATCGAACCCCGCCGCGACGATCCCGTCCGCCCCCTCGTCCCGGTCCACATACCGCTCGAGGATCGCGTCCAGCACGGGATAGTCGGGGAGGGAGTCCGTGTCGACCTGGTCGGGACGGAGCTCCGCGCTCGGCGGCTTGGTGATCGAGTTCTCGGGGATCGGCGGGGTCTGCCCCCGCTCGGCCGCCGACCGGTTCCGCCACTCCGCCAGCCGGAAGATCGACGTCTTGTACACGTCCTTGATGGGCCCGTACGCGCCCACGGAGTCGCCGTACAGCGTCGAATACCCCACCGCCAGCTCGGACTTGTTCCCCGGCGCCAGCACGATGTGCCCCTCCTGGTTGGAGATGGCCATCAGCATGGTGCCCCGAAGGCGCGACTGGAGGTTCTCCTCGGCCAGTCCGGTCAGCCCCAGCGACGACATATACGCGTCGAACATCGGCTCGATCGGTACCGTCCGGAAATTCAGCCCCGTCCGCCGAGCCAGCTCCGCCGCGTCCCCCTTGGAGTGGTCGGAGGAGTACTTCGACGGCATCGAGACCCCGTACACGTTCTGCGCGCCCAGCGCGTCGCACGCGACCGCCGCGACCAGCGCCGAGTCGATGCCACCGGACAGTCCGATCAGCACGGACCGGAACCCGTTCTTCGCGACATACGCCCGCAGTCCGACGACCAGTGCCGAGTAGACCTCCTCGTCGGCGTCGAGCCGCTCCGCGTAGCCGCCGGCGAGCTCCGCCTCGTACGACGGCAACGGCTCCTGCGACAGCACCAGCCGCTCGATGCGCAGCCCGTCGTCCACCACACCCGTCACCGGCTCGGCGGCGCCCGCCGGCAGGTCCAGGTCCAGTACGACACACCCCTCCGCGAACTGCGGCGCCCGCGCGACGACCTCCCCGTCCCGGTCGACCACGATGGAGTCGCCGTCGAAGACCAGCTCGTCCTGCCCGCCGATCATGGCGAGGTAGGCGGTGGTGCAGCCGGCCTCCTGGGCCCGCTTGCGCACCAGTTCGAGGCGGGTGTCATCCTTGTCGCGCTCGTACGGCGAGGCGTTGATGGACAGCAGCAGCCCGGCCCCGGCGGACCGGGCCGCGGGCACGCGTCCGCCGTCCTGCCAGAGGTCCTCGCAGATGGCGAGGGCCACGTCGACCCCGTGCACCCGCACGACCGGCATGGTGTCGCCGGGCACGAAGTAGCGGAACTCGTCGAACACGCCGTAGTTCGGGAGGTGGTGCTTGGCGAAGGTCAGGGCCACCCGGCCCCCGTACAGCACGGCGGCGGCGTTCTGCGGGGCGCCGGCCGGCTGCCCGTACTTCGGCTGGGCGGTCTCGGACCGGTCGAGGTAGCCGACGATCACCGGCAGCTCCCCGAAGCCCTCGTCGGCCAGCCGGGCGGCCAGCCCGCGCAGCGCCGCGCGGGAGGCCTCGACGAAGGACGACCGCAGGGCCAGGTCCTCGACGGGATACCCGGTCAGCACCATCTCGGGGAACGCCACCAGATGCGCTCCCTGCTCGGCGGAGTGCCGGGTCCAACGGACGATCGCCTCGGCGTTGGTGGCGAGATCGCCGACGGTCGAGTCGATCTGATTCAGGGCGAGGCGTAGTTGAGGCACGGGCCCAGTGTAATCGTCAGAGCGACACAATGGGGTGTGGGGCGCCCCACGTGGAGACGCCCGGCCCCCGGCGCGCCGGCGCGGTGAACAGCGTCAGCCGTCCCCACCGCTCCAGGCTCCTCGTCGTCATGCCCGGACCGCTTACCACCATGGGGTATCCGGCATCGCCGGCCGTACGCCCGGAAAGCCCGGAAACGCGGACGCCCGCCCCTCGACGAGGGGCGGGCGCAGCGGAGATGCGACGGAGGACCGTCAGTGACCGTGGTTGGAGCGGTACGACTCGACGTAGCCCGAGGTGGGCGTGCCCACACCGGTGACGTCGTCGTAGCCGCGCACGGCCTTCAGGGAGCTGTCCTTGCCGAGGCTGCGGACGGAGGTGAGCAGACCGCCCGACGCGTCGAAGGAGTTGGCGAAGTCCACGCGCGCCACGGCGAGTTCGGAGCCCGTGGGGGTGTCCGTCACGTCGTGGTACGCCTTGGAGCCGTACTTCGCGTAGATCGACGGGTTGGCGAAACCGATCGCCTTGCCGCCGCGCGCCTCCTGGGCCAGGGCCTGGACGGCCGCGATCACCGGCGCGGCGAGCGAGGTGCCGCCGATCCGGTACTCGCTGTACTGCTGGGACCCGTCCGGGAAGGTCTGCGTCTGACCGACCTTGAAACCGGTGTTGGGGTCGGCGACCGCCGCGATGTCCGGCACGGTGCGCATGGCCGTCGTGCCGTTGGCCTTGGCGAGCGCGCCGGGCACGACACCCTTCTGGTAGAAGGGCTGCGCCACGGTCTTGCTGGTGCCGCCGCCCGCGCCCGAGGTGAACGCGCCCGGGAATCCGGTCCAGCTCTTGCCGTCGGCCGCGAGAGCGGCCTTCTCGGTGCCCCAGCCGGTCTCGAACTGGTACTTGTCACCCTTGCCGACCGCCAGCGAGGTACCGCCGACCGCCGTCACCCACGCCGAGTTGGCCGGGGTGTCGACCTGCTTCGTGCCGGTGTTGGCGACCTCGTCACCGTTGTCACCAGAGGAGAAGTAGAAGCCGATGCCCTCGACCGCGCCGAACTGGAACGTCTGGTCGTAGGCGGCCGCGAGGTCCGGCGTCTGGTTGGCCTCGATGTCGCCCCACGAGTTGGAGACGATGTCGGCCAGGTGGTTGTCGACGATCTTGTTCAACGAGTCGAGCAGATCGTTGTCGAGGCAGGACGCGGCACCCACGTACGTGATGTTCGCGTCCGGCGCGACGGCGTGCACGGCCTCTACGTCGAGGGTCTCCTCGCCGTACCAGCCCGCCGCCCCGCACGCCTCGGTCTGCGTGTAGGTGCCGGGCAGCACCTGACGCAGCTGGCTGCTGCTGTACGCCGAGTCACCGTTCTTCTTGGCGTACGTGGCCGCGTCGAACGCGATGGTCGGCGAGGCGTACGCGTCGGTGATGGCGACGCGCACACCCTTGCCGGTGCGCTTGCCCGCGCCGTAGGCGGCGCGCAGCTGCTTGCCCGTGTAGCCCTGGATCGCGTACGGGATCTTCGTGCCGTACGCGTCCGGCAGGGTGCTCGCGATGTTCGAGCCGAAGTACGAGGAGAACGGCCCGGAGTTCTTGAACACCGCGTCCGGGGGCGGCAGCGTGTCGTCGTGCGTCGCCTTGTGCGGGGCGTTGTCCAGGCCGGTGACGGTCAGGACGGCGCCGTTGAGGGCGGCCGGCGCGGAGGCCGTCTTCGACGGCGCCCGGTAGGTCTTGTTGCCCTTGGCGTAGTTGTGGAGCTGGGTGCCGAACGCCTTCTCGGCGGCGGCCACGTCACCGGTGACGGAGACGTAGTGCTGCGTGGTGCCGGTGACCTTCAGGCCCGCCGACTTCAGCCACGAGGTCACCGCGGCGACCTGCGCCTTGGTGGCACCGAAGCGGGCCTGCGTCTGCTTGGCGCTGAGGTACTTGCCGTACGCGGCCGAGTTCGGGTCGGACACGGCCTTGGCGTACGCGGCCAGACCGGCAGCGTTCCGGCCGGCCAGGTAGACCCGGGCGGAGACCTGGGAGTTGTCGGACGAGGCCCCCTTGTCCGCCTTCGCCGTGGCCCACGCGGGCTTGGTGCCCGTGAGGGTGTCCCGGCTGGGACCGTCCGCGGCGTTGGCCGTGGGTATACCGAGCGCCAGCGCGCCGGCGAGCAGCGGCAGTGTCGCTGCCATGCTCACCCCGGCGCGCATGGTGGCGCGATTGGATCTCATAAAACCCCCTGCGATGCGGTTCGTCGCATGTGTGGTCGTTCGTGATGTGCGAAACCGTGTGCCGGAACCGAGGGCACGCGGAATGGATCACGCTGGGGGTCACTCTGGCGATGAACCGTTCATGCCAGGGGAATGAGAAGGCCAAGGAAACACCAAGTGGCCGCGATTGAAGGGCATTTGGGACGGTATGCCGTCACCCTCACCCTGGATGTAGGGATATCCCTCGTTTTCTTGTAAAGGGGTTCCCAGCTTCTGTAAGCGTATTGCGACATCGGCAGGTTCGTGGTTCGTCCCGGCGACGGTAAGCGCTTCGCGGCCCGGCGCGTGCGGGGGCTTTGAAGCAGCTGGAGTTCGAAGAGCTCCACCGGCGCGGCAGGGGCGTCCACCCGGGCCCTCGCCGAGATCTTCGCCAAGGTCTTCGCCAAGGTCCTCGCCGCCTGGCCCTGGGTGCGGCTGCGTCCCGCCCCACCGTGCGGCGCGACCGCGACGATCAGGGCGATCCGGCGGATGCCGGGTCGGGTGGCCTCGGCCCGGTGCCGCCGGTCGTGCTCCGCGGACTGCCACGGCGCCGGCGGGAGGTGGTCGCCCTGCGGGCCTTCCTCGACCTCGACACCGCGACCACCGAGACCACCGCGAGGGCTCTCGGGGTCGCCCCGCGGGACCGTCACCGCCCGTCCCCCCCAGGCCCTAGTCGCGGGCCTTCGCGCCCCGTTCCTTGAGCATGTCCGCCATCAGCTGGATCTCCGACTGCTGCGCGTCGACCATGCCCTGGGCGAGCTTCTTCTCCACGCCGACCGTGCACTTCGCGACGCAGCCCTCGGCCATGTGGATGCCGCCCTTGTGGTGGTCGGTCATCAACTGCAGGTAGAAGACCTCCGCCTGCTTGCCGCTCAGCGTGTTCAGCTTCTTCATCTCGGTGTTGGTCGCCATGCCGGGCATCAGCGCGCCGTCCTTGCCGGACGCCATGTCGCCCATGCCCATCCACGTCATGGGCGCGTCCGCCGACACCTTCGGCAGCTCCCACAGGTCGAGCCAGCCCAGCAGCATGCCGCGCTGATTGGCCTGCGTCTGCGCGATGTCGTACGCGAGCCGCCGTACCTCCACGTTGTCCGTACGGTCGCGCACGATGTACGACATCTCGACGGCCTGCTGGTGATGGACCGCCATGTCCCGCGCGAATCCCGCGTCCGCCGAGTCGGCCGACGGCACCTTCGTCCCCGAGGACCCCGAGCCGTCGCTCTCGGCGACCGCGTACGTGATCGCCCCGGCGGCCACCAGTACCGCCGCCGTGGTCCCCGCGATCCAGCCCACCTGGCGCATCTGGCTCACTGCGACAGGCCGTTGGTGCAGGCGGCGCCCGGCTCGGGCGTCTGCTTGCCCTGCACGAACTCCGAGAAGAACTTGTCGACGTTCGGGTCGCTCGCGCTCGTCACCGTGCGCTGCTTGCCCCATGCGCTCAGCATGATCGGGTCCTTCTGGTCCTCGACGGGGCTCATCAGGGTGTACGGCGTCTTCTTGACCTTCGCTTCGAGCGCCTTCACATCGGCGTCGGAGGCCTTGCTGTTGTACGTCACCCACACCGCGCCGTGCTCCAGCGAGTGCACGGCGTTCATGTTGTTGATCGCCTTGCTGTAGACGTCGCCGTTGCAGTTCATCCACACCGGGTTGTGGTTGCCGCCGACCGGGGGCTCCATCGGGTACTTCACGGTCTTGGTGACGTGGTTGCGGGACAGCGTCCCCGACCAGGTCTCCACGCCGTCCTTGCCCGTGACGAAGTGCCCCGAGCCGCCCTTCGAGTCGCTCGCCGAGGTGCCGCTGTCGTCGGACTGCGACTTGACCAGGACGACACCGCCGACGACGAGACCGGCGACTATCACCGTGCTGGCCGTGATCGTGAGGATCCGGTTACGACGCTCCCGGGCACGCTCGGCCTTGCGCATCTCTTCTATGCGCGCCTTGCGCTGCGCGGAGGTGGTGTTCTTGGCGGAACCCATGGCGAGTCCTTATGGGGATGGGACGGTCGGGTCCGCTGATCGTAATGGGGCGAGGGTGCTCAGTACGAAGGGAGGGCACAGAATGTCCAAAGGAGACACCCTGTGGCGCAGCTGCGCAAGGGTGGGACGCGGCCCTGTTCGGTTGCTCCGTATGGATAATTTGAGCGGTAGATGCGTATTAACTACGCTGGCGGCATGAGGCTGCTGCGCTCCACCGACCTGGCCCTGCGCGTCCTGATGCGGCTCGCCGTCGCCGACGGGTCGACCCCCACCACCCGCGAGGTCGCCGCGGACATGGACGTCCCCTATACCCATGCCGCGAAGGTCGTCGCCGAGCTCCAGCACCTCGGACTGCTCGCGGCCCGCCGCGGCCGCGGCGGCGGTCTCGGCCTCACCGAAGCGGGGCGTACGGCTTCGGTCGGTGCGATCGTCCGCACCTTCGAGGGCGACGGTGACGTGGTCGACTGCGAGGGGGCGGCGCCCTGCCCGCTCCACACCGGCTGCCGACTGCGGGGCGCGCTGCGGCGGGCTCAGGAGGCGTTCTTCGCCTCGCTGGACCCACTGACGGTGGCGGACGTGGTCGCCGCGCCTACGGGGCCGCTGCTGCTGGGGATCTCCGGCAGGCCGACCTCGGCTCTGACATCAGATCACAGATGACAGCTGACGAAATCTGTCATCTGTCATCTGATGCCTGATACCTGAAGTCCGCCGCCTGCTCTCTGCCGCCTGCCATCAGGTATCCGTCATCTGTCAACCGCCTCAGCCCTGCGCGAGCCACAGGTCGGGCCCGAACACCTCGTAGTGAATGTCGGCCGGAGCCACCCCCTTGTCGATGAGCTGCCCCCGCACCGCCCGCATGAAGGGCAGCGGCCCGCACAGGTACGCGCGCGTGCCCGGTGCGACGGCCACGGAGGAGAGGTCCGCGCGCCCGGTGTGGCCGGCACCCTCGGCGTCCTGCTCGTACCAGAAGTGGACGGCGGCGTCCGCGAGCTTCGCCGCGTACGCCTCGTGGTCGGCGCGCAGCGCGTGGTCGGCGGGGGAGCGGTCGGCGTGGACGACCGTGACCGGGGCGCGGTGTCCGGTGAGCGCGAGCTGTTCCAGCATGGCGATCATCGGGGTGACGCCGATGCCGGCGGAGGCGAGCAGCACCGGCGCGTCCGTGTCGTCGAGCACCAGATCCCCGTACGGCGCGGAGAGCTCGATCGTGCTGCCGACGTGCACACGCGTGTGGAGGCGGTTGGACACCTCGCCGTCGGGGCCCGAGGCCTCACCGTGCACCCGCTTGACGCCGATCTGCCGTACCGGGGAGCCGGGGGCGCTGGAGAGGCTGTACTGGCGTATCTGGTGGGCGCCGTCAGGCAGCTCGACGCGTACGGACACGTACTGGCCCGCCCGGAAGTCCGGCAGCGGCCCCCCGTCGGCCGGGCGCAGTCGGAAGGTGGCGACGTCGGCGGTCTCCTCGACGCGCTCCACGACCTCCCAGACCCGCCACCCACCCCTACCGTCGCCGTGCTGCGCGTACAGCCGCCGCTCGATGGTGATGAGGGCGTTCGCCATCAGCCAGTAGACCTCGTCCCAGGCGGCCGCGACCTCGGGTGTGACCGCGTCGCCGAGGACCTCGGCGATCGCCGCGAAGAGGTGCTCGCGCACGGTCGCGTACTGCTCGGGGGCGATCCCCAGGGAGGCGTGTTTGTGCGCGATGCGGTTCAGCAGCACGTCGGGGCGCTCGTCCGGCCGTTCGACGAGGTGGGTGGCGAAGGCGGCGATGGATCCCGCGAGGGCACGGCGCTGGGTGCCGGAGGCCTGGTTGCCGCGGTTGAAGAGGTCGCGGAGCAGTTCCGGGTGGGCGGCGAAGAGCCTGTCGTAGAAGCGGTCGGCGATCTCGCCGATGGCCGCGCCGACGGCGGGGAGGGTGCCGCGCACCGTGGCGGCGGACTGCTCGGACAGCATGGGGACTCCTCAAATGCCTGGGTCGGAACGGGGATTGTGGTCCCCGCGTCTGCCCCGCACAGTAATAAAACTTGCATCTAAGATGCAAATTAAAGCTCCCGGGGAGAGAGTCTGGGGGTCGGCCATTACAGACAGGCGGATGAGCAGGCAGTATGGGCACCAGAGCAGGACACCTGCCGTACGCGAGGCGTTCAGACCGCGGTCGCCCGGGCGATCATGGTCCGCAACGCGCATGAAATGGTGTTGTGGTGGGATGCTCAGGTGCCCCGACCGTCCCCGAGGCGTGGGAGCAGGCGACCTGACCAGCAAGGATGGGTGGAAGCGGAAGATGGACAAGCAGCAGGAGTTCGTGCTCCGGACACTGGAGGAGCGGGACATCCGGTTCGTTCGGCTGTGGTTCACGGACGTGCTGGGCTTCCTCAAGTCGGTGGCCGTGGCTCCGGCCGAGCTGGAGCAGGCCTTCGACGAGGGCATCGGCTTCGACGGCTCGGCCATCGAGGGCTTCGCCCGTGTGTACGAGTCCGACATGATCGCCAAGCCGGACCCGTCGACGTTCCAGGTGCTGCCGTGGCGCGCGGAGGCCCCCGGTACGGCCCGCATGTTCTGCGACATCCTGATGCCGGACGGCTCCCCGTCCTTCGCGGACCCGCGCTACGTCCTCAAGCGCGCCCTCGCGAAGACCTCCGACCTGGGCTTCACCTTCTACACCCACCCGGAGATCGAGTTCTTCCTGCTGAAGGACCGCCCGCTGGACGGCTCGCGCCCGACCCCGGCCGACAACTCCGGCTACTTCGACCACACCCCGCAGAACGTCGGCATGGACTTCCGCCGCCAGGCGATCACCATGCTGGAGTCGATGGGCATCTCGGTCGAGTTCTCCCACCACGAGGGCGCCCCCGGCCAGCAGGAGATCGACCTGCGCTACGCCGACGCGCTCTCCACGGCCGACAACATCATGACGTTCCGCCTGGTCATGAAGCAGGTCGCGCTGGAGCAGGGCGTCCAGGCGACGTTCATGCCCAAGCCCTTCTCCGAGCACCCCGGCTCCGGCATGCACACGCACCTCTCCCTCTTCGAGGGCGACCGCAACGCGTTCTACGAGTCGGGTTCGGAGTACCAGCTTTCGAAGGTCGGTCGCTCCTTCATCGCGGGCCTGCTGAAGCACGCTGCGGAGATCTCCGCCGTCACCAACCAGTGGGTCAACTCCTACAAGCGCATCTGGGGCGGCTCGGAGCGCACCGCGGGCGCCGGCGGCGAGGCCCCCTCGTACATCTGCTGGGGCCACAACAACCGCTCCGCCCTCGTCCGCGTCCCGATGTACAAGCCCGGCAAGACCGGCTCCGCACGCGTCGAGGTCCGCTCCATCGACTCGGGCGCGAACCCGTACCTGGCCTACGCCCTGCTCCTGGCCGCAGGCCTGAAGGGCATCGAAGAGGGCTACGAGCTCCCGCCCGGCGCCGACGACGACGTCTGGGCCCTCTCCGACGCCGAGCGCCGCGCGATGGGTATCGAGCCCCTGCCCCAGAACCTCGGCGAGGCCCTCACCCTCATGCAGCGCAGTGAACTGGTCGCCGAGACCCTCGGCGAACACGTCTTCGACTTCTTCCTGCGCAACAAGAAGTCGGAGTGGGAGGAGTACCGCTCCGAGGTCACCGCCTTCGAGCTCCGCAAGAACCTGCCGGTGCTGTAAGCGCAGGTCGGAGGGGCTTTCCCGCCAGAACGGCACGTAGGGCCGACGGTCACCGACCGTCGGCCCTACGGCGTTCACGGCGCCGTATCAGATCATGCGCGGCCGTTGCCGGACGGAGTCGTGGCGCGCCCTGCGAGCGGTACCCGCTGTGGAAGGCCCGACTCGCCCGCCGGGTACGACGACACCCACGCGCGGGGCAAGAGCCTGTATCCGTCGTGGCCGGCGGACTCGCACCTGACCGCCGGAGAGGTCGAGCAGGCGGACGCCACCACGGGCCGGGCACTGGACCTGGCCGCCGAAGGCGAGGGCCCGAGTCCGACTCGGCAGCAGGAAGCGGCGATGTGGTCGCGACCACCCAGCCCAGGTAAGCCTCGGACCCGGCCACGACGGCCACCGCGAGAACCTCCGGGTTCTTCCACGGCTGGTGTGCCACGAGGTGAGCTTCCAGTTCGGCGAACCGACCAGCGTGGGTCGTCAGCAGAAGCTGCCGGTCCCCCCGGGCCACCGCCTGCTCGCGAGTCTCAGCCAGGAACGGGCGGTACCGGTCAGTCCGGCACTCGGCCGACGGTGAATCCGTCACCCTCCTGGAACTCGATCAGCACCCCACTGTCAGCGAGGTAGATCCAGCTTTCCGGAGAGCAGTCCAACAGCGTCGCGGCGTGGATCCCCACCATGTTGGCATCCAGGGCGACCGAGGGCACTGCGAGATTGCTCCAGAACACGACTGCGAGCTCACGCTCGTCCCCGTAGTCGTGCACCAGGCTGCGCAGCTCCGCACCATCGAAAGCGGTGGATCGCTCAAGAACTTCAGCGCCGTTCCAGTCCAGCCGGGTCGATCCCACCGCACCGAAGCGGCTCAAGCTGATTCCAGCAAATGCACGGTCCTCCTCGTACGAGAGCACGACCACGGAATCGCCGATCGCGGCCAGGACCTCAGCGATTACCTCAGGGTGCGTCCCGTAGCCGCTTCTGGCGGTCAAGACATCCTCCATACCGGGCCAGTCCCGGTTGACGGCCGGGCATGCTCATCATCGTGAGCGCCTACAGCAGCGACCAGGACTTGAACGTCACCGACGCCACCGGGAACGGTGTCGAGGTGGACGTGGCCACCAACTTGATGAACGGCACCGTTCGGCTGTCGGTGCTGTGGACCGACGAGATCTACTTGTGCCCTGATGACGCCGAACGCGTGGCTCAGGCCCTTCTCCGCGCCGCTGAGCGCGGCCGTCGCATCGCCGGACCTCGAAGCACGGGACCGGCCAACCCCCACGCCAGCCAGTGAGTTACAGCTTTCCCAGCTGGGTCAAGGCGACTCGCTCCGCTCCCCGCGCGCGGCAAACAGCCGCCTGACGTCAGAGAAGGGGCACATCGTGGCTGGGGCGGTCGGATGACGGGTTCCTGGGGGCACTGGACAGATTTGGGGGTGCCCGGAAGCCACCTGGGCACCTTTCAGGCTGCTCGATATCGTGGAGCATCACACACTCACTCGGGGGACCGTCTGTGATCGAGCTCGGCGTGCTATTTGGTCTGTTGGTGGCAGCGGTACTGGTCCTGCTCTTCGTGCTCCTGCGCCGAAGAAACGGCAACACGGAGAACGTCGACGGTCGCCTGATCGAGCAAGCACGGCGGCTGCAGGCGCACAATGACAGGGTCTCCTACAACGCCGCCTCAGTGCACGGCTCTTCGCCCACCATGACCGACCACTACCGTCCCTAACCCCACGGGGACCATGGGAGCTTGTGCGAGGTCTCGGAGAACACACAGGGCAGCGTTCCGCCAGGCCAGGTCGCACCTGGTGGCGCGATTTTCGACTGGCGTTCAAAGATCAAGGCGCCCCGTGCCAGACCCGTGCCAGATCGAGCGTTCACCAGGAGGTGCCGAGTGGTGGTGATCGGACGTTCTTCGCTCGCGCGCCCCGTCGGTGAGGGTCGGCTCAGGACGCGGACTTGGCGGTGACGCGGACGCGCAAGGCATCGCGGACGGCGGGCCATTCGTCGGCGAGCAGGCTGTAGTACAGGGAGTCGCGGCGAGTGCCGTCCGGGCGGCGCATATGGCTGCGCAGGGTGCCTTCGTGTACCAGGCCGAGGCGGGACAGGGCCTGCTGGGAGCGCACGTTGAGGTTGTCGGTGCGCAGGGCCAGCCGAGCCAGGCGCAGGTCCTCGAAGGCGTGGGTGAACAGCAGCAGTTTGGACTCGACGTTGTAGGGGCCGCCCCAGCAGGAACGGTCGAACCAGGTCGCGCCGATCTCGGTGCGGCTCTCGGTCAGGTCGAGGTCGTACATGCTGGTTGAACCGATCACCGTGCCGTCGTCACGGCGCTGCACCGCGAAGCAGCGCCGTGTCGGGTCGGCGGTCATCTCGCCGAGCCACGCGCGCAGTTGGGCCACGGTCTCGGGTCGTGCCCGGGGCATCCATCGCCAGACCTCGGGGTCGGACGCCGACGGGAAGAGAGCCTCGGCGTGGCCGGGAGACAGACGGACGAGGCGGACGACAGTGCCCACAAGCGGCTGGTTGGTCATCGAAGCAGAATAGTTCCGGTGACCAGCGACGATCTCCTCCTCATGGGCCTCCTCGCTGGGGTGCGACAGGGGTCGTACGGCGTCAGGCCGTCACCTTCGTGATGAACGCCGCCAGGTTCGTCACCGTTCGTTGGATCTTTTCCTCCAGCGTGAGTGACTCGTGGAGGCGGGCGCCGGCGCCCGCGTCCTTCTTGCCTCGTACGTACAGGGAGCAGGAGAGGTCGCTGCATATGTAGGCGCCGACCGAGTTGCCCTGCTGGCCGGCCTTGCCCGCCTTCGGGGCGACCATCAGGGAGACGCCGCCGGTGTGGGTGGTCAGGCACATCGAGCACATGCTGCGCCGGGTCTGCCAGGAGGTGGGGCTGGGGCTGCGCAGGACCAGGGCCTTGGGGTGGCCGTTCAGTTCGAGGACGAGGTAGGTGCGTTCGGGGGACTGGGGGTCTCGCCAGCCGAGGTAGTCCAGGTCGTCCCAGGGGCGGTCGGTCAGATCGCGCGGGACGGACAGGCGCTTCGCCTCGCCCTTGGTGCAGTTCACGAACGCGGCGCGGATCTCTTGTTCGGTCAGCGGCTTCATGAGAGTCATGGTAAATTGCCTAAAGGTGTTAGGCAAATGCATGGGCTGTTAATGGTGAATGGGAGGAAGGTTATGGTGCGCGTCGGGTTGACCACGGAACGTCTGGTCCTCGCGGGGGCCGAGCTGGCCGACGAGGTCGGCTTCGAGCAGGTGACCGTCTCGGAGCTCGCCAGACGCTTCGACGTGAAGGTCGCGAGCCTGTACTCGCACGTGAAGAACTCCCAGGACCTCAAGACCCGGATCGCCCTGCTCGCCCTGGAGGAACTCGCCGACCGGGGCGCCGCCGCGCTGGCCGGGCGGGCCGGCAAGGACGCCCTGGCCGCTCTCGCGAACGTCTACCGCGACTACGCCAGGGAGCATCCCGGCCGTTACGCCGCCGCCCAGTTCAGGCTCGACCCGGAAGCGGCCGCAGCCAGCGCCGGTGGGCGGCACGCGCAGATGACGCGGGCGATCCTGCGTGGCTACGAGCTGACGGAGCCGGATCAGACGCACGCCGTTCGGCTGCTGGGCAGCTTCTTCCACGGCTACGTCAGCCTGGAGATGGGGGGAGGGTTCAGCCACAGCGCCCCCGATACGCAGGAGACCTGGGTGCGGATGCTGGACGCCCTCGACGCGCTGCTGCGGAACTGGCCCGCCAGCGCAGCAGCGACAACAGCAACCGCGCCCGCATCCGCCCCCTGATCGTTCCGCCGGGATCGTCCCCCCGGTCGATTCCGGCGCCCGAGAGTCCTGATGGAGGCACCGAAGCCATGACCACCACCGACCACGACTGGATCACCACGACCGTCACTGCCGACCTCCTGCGCGGCGCCCTCGACCTGGAGCCCACCGAACACGGTGTCCTCCCGCACCGGCTGCCCGCCCGGGCCCGCAGACAGATCCCCGACGGACAGCTCGCCATGGCCGAGGCCCAGCCCTCCGGCGTACGGCTGGTCTTCCGTACCCGGGCCACGGCCGTCGAGCTGGACACGTTGCCCACCAAGCTCGTCTACGTGGGTGCGCCGCCCCGTCCGGACGGGGTGTACGAGTTGGTCGTCGACGGCCGGCCGGCGGGGCAGGCGAGCGTGACGGGCGGCAACGCGATGACCATCGACATGGCCACCGGAGCGGCCTCGACCCGGCCGGGAGCGGTCGGTACCCTCCGTTTCGACGGTCTGTCCGACGGTGTCAAGGACGTCGAGATCTGGCTGCCGCACAACGAGACCACCGAACTGGTCGCCCTGCGCACCGACGCCCCTGTCGAGCCCGTGCCGGACCGGGGACGCGAGGTGTGGCTGCATCACGGCAGCTCGATCAGTCACGGTTCCGACGCCGCCGGGCCCACCTCCACCTGGCCCGCGCTCGCCGCCTCCCTCGCCGGCGTGGAACTGATCAACCTGGGGTTGAGCGGGAGCGCTCTGCTCGATCCGTTCACCGCGCGGGCCATGCGGGACACCGCTGCCGACCTGATCAGCGTCAAGATCGGGATCAATCTGGTCAACACCGATGCGATGCGGTTGCGTGCCTTCGGCCCGGCGGTGCACGGCTTTCTCGACACCGTGCGTGAGGGGCATCCCGCCACGCCGCTGTTGGTCGTTTCGCCTCTTCTCTGTCCCATCCATGAGGACACGCCAGGGCCCAGCGCCCCTGACTTCTCCGATCTCGGCGCGGGGCGGCTGCGGTTCCTGGCCGCGGGGGATCCGGCGGAGCGCGCGAGCGGGAAACTGACGTTGCGTGTCATCCGCGACGAGCTGGCCCGGATCGTGGAGCAGCGGGCGGCCGAGGACCCGAACCTGCACTACCTGGACGGCCTGGACCTCTACGGTGAGGCCGACTTCGCCGAGTTGCCGCTGCCCGACCAGCTCCACCCGGACGCCGCCACCCATCGCCGTGTCGGCGAACGCTTCGCCAAGCTGGCCTTCACCACCCAGGGCGCCTTCGCCCGGTTCGCGTAGGCCTTTGTCCGGTTCGCGTACGCCGTCGCCTGGTTCACGTACGCCGTCGTCTAGTTCACGTACGCGGGAGACACCGCCGCGGTGCTGATGCGCCGCGGCTTTCCCGTGCCGTCGGACGGGACGGTGTAGAGGTCGGCTCCGTAGTCGCCGGGGAGGGCGTAGACGATCGTGCGGGCGTCGCGCCAGACCACCTGGTCGTCGACGCTGCGGGGCTCGGCCAGCGGGGTTTCGCGCATGGTGCGCAGGTCGAGGACGTACAGGTGCCAGGGGGCGTCCTTCGACAGGCCTGGCACGCGCTTCTTGTAGGCGACGCGCGTGCCGTCGGGGGAGAGGGACGGGCATTCGACGTTGGTGTGGAGGGTCGTGAGGGTGCGGGTCCGGAAGTCTCCTCGGACGAGGTACGTTCTGCCCTTCGTCGCCAGCGTCGCGTAGAACGTGCGGTCGTCGGCCGCGAACGTGACGCCCCAGAAGTTGACGTCCGCCGTGTGGTACGTCCTGCCGTCCTTGATGACGCGGAACGTCTCCAAGGAGGGGGTCAGTTTCCCTGTTCTCGTGTCCACGATCGCCGCGCGTGTGGAGAAGTTCGTACCCGCGTACGAGTCGCCGCCGACGAAGGCCGTCCACGCGGCGTACCGGCCGCTGGGGGAGACGCGGGCGCGGGACGGGATGCCGGGGACGTCGTAGCGGGCCGTCTCGCGCAGGCGCGCGTCGAGGATGACGGCCCGGTAGGTGTCCTGGACCGGTCCGTGCACCGACTGGAGGCAGACGCCGGTGCCCGCGGCCGCGTAGAAGCGGAGGCATTTGACCTTCGACGCCGTTCGGGGTCCCGAGGGGTTCGATGCCGGGACCGTCGTCAGTTCGTCGCGGTGCGGGCCCCAGGCCATGTTCCGGAAGATCATGCGGCTCCCGGACCCGGTGGTGAGCGCGACCGTGCCCGCGGTGATCCTCGGGCCGCCGGGCTGGGCCTGGTTCTTGCGGTCCGCGCGGGCCGAGGCGTGCAGGACGGAGGCCGTGGCCACGCCCGCCAGGACGATCAGGGCCGAGATCAGGACCAGGATGCGGGTACGGAGGGTCATGCGAGGCCTTCTGAAGGGGCGGAGGGGGTGGGACGGCGGAGCGTGAGCGCGAACAGGGCGCAGAGCGCCAGCGCCACCGTCGACGCCGTGAGCGCCGTGCGGTCGCCCCAAGCCGTCCACGCCGCGCCGAAGCCGAGCGAGCAGACGAAACGAGCCAGGGCCTGGCCCGTCTGGACGAGGGCGAGACCGGACGAGCGCAGTTCCTCGGGCACGCTCTCCGAGGCCACCGCCATCAGTACGCCGTCGGTGGCGGCGTAGAAGCAGCCGTGCAGGAGCAGGACGGCGTACGGCAGTGCCGTTCCGTGCCAGGAGGTGAGCAGGAGGGCGTACGCGAGGAGCAGGGCGCCGTGGCCGGCCAGGAACACCCGCCAGCGGCCGACCCGGTCCGCGAGGCGGCCGAGCGGGACGGCCAGGAGCAGGAACGCCGCCGCCGTGCCGAGAGGCAGCAGCGCGAACCAGCGGTCCGGTACGCCCAGGCGGCGCTGGAGGAGCAGGTAGACGAAGGAGTCGCTGACCGTCGCGAGGCCCAGGAGGAGCGCGCAGAGGGTGACGCGGCGCAGGTCGGGGCGGGCGAGGAGGGCGAGGGCCGCGCGGAGCGTGGGACGAGGTGCCGTGTCCCCGGGGGTTCCCGCCGGTGCCGTCCCTGTTCCTGCCCCGGTCGCTGTCGTACGCGCACCGTTCGGCACGAACAGCACCAGGACCAGTACGCCCACCACCGCCACGCAGAAGCTCACCGTGAACACCGCGTCGTACCCGTCGACCGTGGCCCGCAGGATCAGGAAGGCCACGAGGGGACCGAACAGCGCGCCCGCCGTGTCCATCGCCCGGTGTACGCCGAACGCGCGCCCCCGTGTCTCCGGCGTGCTCGACAGCGAGATCAGCGCGTCGCGCGGGGCCGTGCGCAGGCCCTTGCCGGTGCGGTCGGCGGCCAGGACCAGGCCGATCGGGGTGAGCGTGTGAGCCAGGAGCAGCAGGGGTTTGCAGGCCGCCGAGAGGGCGTAGCCGAAGCCCGCCACCCACTTGTGGCGGCCGCCGCCGCGGTCGGCCAGGTGGCCCCCGATCAGCCGGACGAGTGCCGAGAAGCCGTTGTAGATGCCGTCCAGGAGGCCGAAGCCCAGCGGGGACAGGCCGAGGCCCGTCACCAGGTACAGGGGCAGCACCGCCGTGACCATCTCCGACGACACGTCGGTGATGAGACTGACCGCACCGAGCGCCAGCACCGTGGGCGCGACCGCGGCACGGCGCCGTCCGACACGAAGCCGGACGGCGCCTTCCGCGGACGCCGCACTCGTGGAGGCGCGGCTGTCCGCCACATACATCTCAGGACGTCCAGATGCCGGTGATGTCCTTGCCGGAGGCGGCGTTGCCCGCGTGTGTCGACAGGCCCTGCGAGTCCTCCAGGGTGCGCAGCAGGTCGTAGTGGTTGTAGGTGGTCGAGCTGGTGGATCCCGCGGTCACCTGCTGGCCGTAGAACACGGTCGGGATCTTGTTGCCGCTGAGCCGGTTGTCCTCGTCGAAGGTGACGACGAGCAGGCTGTTGTGTGTCTTGGCCCAGGTCGCGTACGCGCCCAGGTTGTTCTTCAGCCAGGTGTCACCGGTCGACACCGAGCAGTCGTGCATGTCGCTGCACAGGTTGGGGACCACGAAGGAGACCTGCGGAAGCGTCGTGTAGTCCGTCGGGAACTGGGTGAAGGTCTTCGCGGACGACGTCGGTACGTTGCTGAAGCCGAACCACGGGTTGTGCTTCTGCGCGTAGTTGCCGCTGCTGCACGTCGTGGAGCCCTGGCTGGGCAGCGTCTCGTTGTAGCTGGCCCAGGTCCTGCCCGCCGCGATCACCTCGGAGGCGAGGTTCGCGGCGGAGGAGAAGCCGGGGGTGACACAGCTGTCGTCGGTGACGCCCTGGGTGGAGCCGGAGAAGAGGGCGTAGTAGTTGGGCTGGCTCGGGTGCGTCTCGGCGTACGACGAGGTGAGGTTGGCGCCGCCTGTCTTGAGCGAGTTGATGTACGGGGCGCTGGAGGAGCCGATCACCTGGCTGTACGCGTGGTTCTCGAAGACCACGACGACCACGTGGTCCGGGGTCGGCACCCCGGCCGCGGCGTGCGCGGTGGTGGAGCCGCCGAGGCCCGTCCACAGGCCCACCGCGGCTGCGGTGAAGGCGAGGGCGGACGCCACGACGGCACGACTGCGGCGGTACACGGTTCTGCCGGACACTTCAGACCTCCGGTGGGGGGAAGGCGACGGTGGCGGTGCGGACAGAGCATGCACACGCCAACATTCCCCTGCGCCAAGCCACCCAACCGGAGGGATGAAGACCTGATGAACTGCTTACCTTCCGGCCTGCCTGGTCGCCGCCACCCCGCTCGCCTTCTTACCTTTCTTACTTTCCTCGCCGCTCGCACGGGGCACTTCCAAGGACGCCTCCTACGGAAGCCGATTCCGGCGCGGGGCGCCACCGTGGGGACCGGGGTTAGGCTCAGGCTCGTACGACCTTGATCGGACCGGTCGTGCGACCTGATCCGACGGGAGGGCCGAGGATGATGGCGCCGGGGCGCAGGAGCAGTACCTTCACGCGGCTGCTGCGACACGGCTTCACCGATCCGTCGGCCGCCGAGCGCCTCCTGGACGGCGCTGAGCTCGAGCCCGTACGGTCCGATCCGGTGCTCCTCGACGCGCTCGGCGCCACCGCCGATCCCGATCTCGCGCTGCTCGGGCTCGTCCGGCTCGTCGAGGCGCAGGACGGCCACATCGCCCAGCGGGAACTCCTCGACACCTTGATCGCGGCCAAGCCGCTGCGCGACCGGCTGCTCGGTGTCCTCGGTGCCTCCGCCGCCCTCGCCGACCACCTCGCCCGGCACCCGAGCGACTGGCAGGAGCTCGTGACGTACGAGCCGCAGGACCTCCACCCCGGGGTGCGGGAGTTCGAGCGGGGGCTGGCGCAGGCGACCGATCCCGTCGCCCTGCGCGTCGCCTACCGGCGCTGTCTGCTGTCCATAGCCGCACGTGACGTGTGCGGCACCACCGACCTCGCCCAGACCGCCGCCGAACTCGCCGACCTCGCCACGGCCACCCTGCGCGCCGCGCTCGCCATCGCCAGGAGCGCCGCGCCCGACGACGCCGCGCTGTGCCGGCTCGCGGTGATCGCGATGGGGAAGTGCGGGGGGCACGAGCTGAACTACGTGTCCGACGTCGATGTCATCTTCGTGGGGGAGGCGGTGGACGGGGCTGACGAGCGCAAGGCGCTGCAGGCCGCCACCCGGCTCGCCTCCCACATGATGCGGATCTGTTCCGAGACCACCGTCGAGGGCAGCATCTGGCCGGTCGACGCGAACCTGCGCCCCGAGGGGCGGAACGGGCCGCTTGTACGGACCTTGAGCAGCCACCTCGCCTATTACCAGCGCTGGGCCAAGACCTGGGAGTTCCAGGCCCTGTTGAAGGCTCGGCCCGTGGCCGGGGACCTCGGGCTCGGCGAGGAGTACGTGGCCACGCTGGCGCCCCTGGTGTGGCACGCCGCAGAGCGGGAGAACTTCGTCGCCGACGTACAGAAGATGCGTCGGCGGGTCGTGGAGAACATCCCGGTCGCCGAGATCGAGCGCGAGCTGAAGCTCGGACCGGGGGGACTGCGCGATGTCGAATTCGCCGTGCAGCTCCTCCAGTTGGTGCACGGGCGGGCCGACACCTCGCTGCGCAGCGGGACCACGCTGGACGCGTTGGGAGCGCTCGCGGCCGGTGGTTATGTCGGGCGGGCCGACGCCGTGCAGCTCGACGACGCCTATCGGTTTCTGCGAACCATGGAGCACCGGATACAGCTCTACCGGCTGCGGCGGACTCATCTGGTGCCCGAGGACGATGCCGATCTGCGGCGCATCGGGCGCTCGCTCGGCCTTCGGGCCGATCCCGTCGTCGAGTTGAACCGTGAGTGGAAGCGGCATGCGGCTGTCGTACGGCGGCTGCACGAGAAGTTGTTCTACCGGCCGCTGCTGGATGCCGTGGCCCAACTCGCCCCGGGCGAGAGCCGGCTGAGTCCGACCGCGGCGCGGGAGCGGCTCGTCGCCCTCGGGTACGCCGATCCGGCCGCGGCGCTGCGGCATTTGGAGGCGCTGGCTTCGGGGGTCTCGCGCAAGGCCGCGATTCAGCGGACCCTGCTGCCCGTGCTGTTGGGGTGGTTCGCGGATTCCGCCGATCCTGACGCCGGGTTGCTGAACTTCCGCAAGGTCTCGGACGCCCTGGGCAAGACCCCCTGGTATCTGCGGCTGTTGAGGGACGAAGGGGCCGCGGCGGAGAACCTGGCGCGTGTGCTGTCGGCCGGGCGGCTCGCTCCCGACCTGTTGATGCGGGCGCCGGAGGCCGTCGCGCTGCTCGGTGACGGGGACGGCGGCGGCCTCGAACCGCGCAGCCGTGCCCATCTGGAGCAGGAGATCCTCGCCGCGGTGAGGCGGGCCGACGGGGGCGAGCAGGCGGTGACCGCCGCGCGTGGTGTGCGGCGGCGGGAGCTGTTCCGTACGGCCGCCGCGGACATCGTCGCCTCGTACGGCACCGAGGAGACCCCCGCCGTCGCCGATCAGGGCGCGCTGGTGGACCAGGTGGGCGGTGCGGTGTCCGACCTGACGGCGGCGACGCTGGCGGGGACCCTGCGGGCCGTGGTGCGGGACAGATGGGGGGACACGCTGCCCACGCGGTTCGCCGTCATCGGGATGGGGCGGTTCGGGGGGCACGAGCTCGGTTACGGGTCCGACGCGGATGTGCTGTTCGTGCACGAGCCCCGGGAAGGTGTCGACGAGCAGGAGGCATCTCGGGCGGCCAACGCGGTTGTTTCCGAGATGCGGCGGTTGCTTCAGGTGTCCAGTGCGGATCCGCCCTTGTTGATCGACGCCGATCTGCGGCCCGAGGGGAAATCCGGGCCTTTGGTGCGGACGCTGAACTCCTACGGGGCCTACTACCGGCGGTGGTCGCTCGTGTGGGAGTCGCAGGCCCTCCTGCGGGCCGAGTTCGTCGCGGGGGACGAGGACCTGGGGCGGCGGTTCATCGAGCTGGTCGATCCGTTGCGGTATCCCGCGGAGGGGCTCGGTGACGACGCCGTACGGGAGATCCGGCGGCTGAAGGCCCGGATGGAGTCGGAGCGGATGCCCCGCGGGGCCGATCCGACGCTGCACACCAAGCTGGGGCGGGGTGGGCTGTCCGACGTGGAGTGGACCGTGCAGCTGTTCCAGTTGCAGCAGGGGTGGGCGGAGCCGGGGCTGCGGACCACTCGGACACGGGAGGCGCTGGGCGCGGCGTGCGCGGCGGGGCTGGTGTCCGGGGAGGACGCGGCCATCCTGGACGAGGCGTGGGTGCTGGCGACGCGGGTGCGCAACGCGGTGATGCTGGTACGGGGGCGGGCCGGGGACACGTTTCCCTCCGACGGGCGTGAACTCGCCGCGGTCGGGCGGTACTTGGGGTACGGGCCCGGTCATGTCGGCGACATGCTCGAGGACTACCGGCGGACCACTCGGCGGGCTCGGGCCGTGGTGGAGGTGCTGTTCTACGGGGCGTGAGCCTTGGGGGTCTTGGGTCGGGGCCGGGGGTCTGCGGCTTGGGGCTTGGGTGTGTGCGGCTCGGTGGTCGGGTCGGGGCCGTGCCGGTACGTCAGCCCGTCGCCGCCGGATCAGGCGTTGCCCTGTGGGGAGCCGCTTCCAGACCCGGACGTGAGCGACGGGCTTTGACGTACCGGCACGGCTTCTTCCGCGCGGGGACGGGTGCGGGTGGCTGCCACTCCGGCCAGGACCACCGCCATGCCCGCCAGTGTGCGGAGGCCGAGCGTCTCGTTCAGGACCAGGGCGCCGAGCGTCACCGAGACCACGGGGAGCAGGTAGCCGACCGTGGCCGCGCTGGTGGGGCCCTCTTCGGCGATCATGCGGTAGTTGAGGTAGAAGGTCAGGCCGGTGGAGAAGACGCCGAGAACGGTGACGGCCAGCAGGGCCGTGGTGTCGGGGTGGGTGGGGGCCGCCGTGGGGAGGGCCAGGGTCGTCCAGGCCGTGGCCATGAGGAGTTGGGCCGCCGATACGGCCAGGGGGGCACCGCGGGGGGTGAGGTGGCGGGCCATGTAGGTGAAGGCGATCGCATAGCTCGCCGCGGCGGCCAGGAGGGCTCCGGTGCCCCAGCCGGCCAGGCCGCCGTGCTGCCAGGGGGCGAAGATCAGCAGGACGCCCGCGAAGCCGAGGAGCAGGCCGGTCAAGCGCAGGGGGTGGAGGGCGCGGTCCGTGCCGAGGACCGCGCCCAGGAGGAGCGACCAGAGGGGAGTGGTCGCGTTCATGACGCCCGCGATCCCCGAGTCGACCGTCTGCTCGCCGAGCGCGAAGAGGGCGAAGGGGATCGCGTTGCAGAACAGCGCCGCGACGGTCACATGGAGCCAGAGGGCGCGGGAGCGGGGGAGGCGCTGACGCGCCCCGCGGGCCAGGAGCAGGAGGACCGCCGTGCCCAGGGCGCAGCGCGTGAGGGTCAGGTGGGCGGGGGACATGCCGTGGTCCAGGGCCAGTTTGATCCAGAGGAAGCCCGAGCCCCAGAGGAGCGCCAGGGCGGCCATGCGGAGAGAGGACCGGAGAGAGGACCGGAGAGAGGAAGGGAGGGGGGTGGCGGCTTGGGGGCTTGGCATGCGTCCTACGGTCCTTGGGTTTTGAGTTGAGGACAAGTGAAGTGTTTTGCATGCACTGTTAAGGTGTGCTTCATGCTTGATGTGCGGCGTATGCAGGTGCTGCGGGCTGTGGTCAGCAGCGGGTCGGTGACGGCGGCCGCGGCGGATCTGGGGTACACACCGTCCGCCGTCAGTCAGCAGATCGGGGCGCTGGAGAAGCAGGCGGGGACCGAGCTGCTGGAGCGGGTCGGGCGCGGGGTGCGGCCCACCGCGGCGGGGCTGCTGCTGACCGAGTACGCGGACGCCATCGGGCGGCAGGTCGCCGAGGCGGAGACCGCCCTCGCGGATCTGCGGGCGGGGCGGACGGGGCGGCTCGCGGTGCGGTACTTCGCCACGGCCGGGGCCGCGCTGGTCGCTCCTGCCGTGGCGCGGTTTCGGCGCGAACACCCCGGCGTGCGGGTGGAGTTGAAGCTGATCGATGTGGAGGATCCGCTGCCCGACGTGAAGGAGGGGCGAGCCGATCTCGCCCTCGTGGTGCGGGCCGACGGTACCGGTCCCGACGGCATACGGCTGGTGCGGCTGCTCGATGATCCGTACCGGGTCGTGCTGCCCAGGGGGCATCGGCTCGCGGGGCGGCGGCTGCTCGAACTGGCGGAACTGGCCGATGAGCCGTGGGTCGGGAGCGAGTGGCCGGGGCCCTGTCTCGACGCGCAGTTGGACGCCTGTGCGGCTGCCGGGTTCCGGCCCTCGTTCGCGGTGCAGAGCGAGGACTACGCCACCGCTCAGGGGTTCGTGGCGGCCGGGCTCGGAGTGAGTCTGATTCCCCGGCTCGGGCTGGGGAGTCGGCACCCCGATGTGGTGGTGCGGAAGGTGCGCGCTCCTGAGCCGGTGCGGGTTCTGTACGCGGCGGTGCGGGAAGCGGCTCCCGGTGCCGCGGACCGGCCGGCGTTGCACGGGCTGCTGGACGCGCTCCGGGGCGCGGCCCACCCCGACGGGTGACGGCTCACGTCGGGCGGTGACGGCTCACGGTCAGGGACAGGGCGTGCGGCCGAGGACACCCGTTCGCGCAGGAGTTCCACGATGCTGTCACGCGCCGTGAACACGGCGGCGAGTGGTCGCGGCGGCTCGGGACCGAGCGGGCCGGGCGGGCCTGGCGGATCCGCGCGCTGCGGGAGGCCGGTGCCGTGGTCGCCCTCGGCTCGGACTGGCCGATCGCCCCGTACGACGCCCGGGGGGTGCTCGCGACCGCCCGGGAGCCCCTGGGGGCCGCTGCCGCCGGGGGCGGCCTCCGCGGGATCCAGGCGCTGGAGGGCTGCACGACGCACGCGCCCTCGCCGCGGGGGAGGGCCACGAGACGGGACGTATCGCTCCCGGGCTACGGGCGGACCTCACGGCCTTCGGCCTCGATCCGGGGGCCGCACCGGCGGACGAGCCGGCCCAGGCGCCGGTACGGCTGACGGTGACGGGCGGGCACGTGGTGCACCGCGGGGACTGCACCGGAGGCGGACAGCAAACGGGCCCGTCGGTGATCGACGGGCCCGTGCGACGACAGCTCCGGGTGTCAGGCCTCCAGCGGCACCAGGGGCGCGCCACGCGTCCCGGGAACCCAGCGGGGCAGGGCGTAGGGCAGAGCGCCGTACCAGAGGCGGGCGACCGTGAAGCCGAAGGCCAGGCACAGCATGCCGCCCACCGCGTCCAGCCAGAAGTGGTTGGCGGTGGAGACGATGACCAGCAGCGTGGCCGCCGGGTAGAGCAGGCCCAGCACACGCACCCACGGCACCGAGGCCAGGGCGAAGATGGTCAGACCGCACCACAGGGACCAGCCGATGTGCATCGACGGCATCGCGGCGTACTGGTTCGACATGTGCTTGAGGTCCCCGGAGGCCATGGAACCCCACGTGTGGTGGACGACCACCGTGTCGACGAAGTCGCCGCCGTTCATCAGGCGGGGCGGGGCCAGCGGGAAGAAGTAGTAGCCGAGCAGGGCCACCGCCGTGGTGGCGAAGAGCGCGAGGCGTGCCGCCGCGTACCGGCCGGGGTGGCTGCGATAGAGCCACACCAGGACCCCGAGTGTCACGACGAAGTGCAGCGTCGCGTAGTAGTAGTTCATCCCGATGATCAACCATGTCACCGAGTTCACGGCGTGGTTGACCGACTGCTCGACGGCGATCCCGAGGTGGTGCTCCATGCGCCACAGCCAGTCGGCGTTGCTCAGCGCCTCCTGCTTCTGCTCGGGCACGGCGTTGCGGATCAGTGAGTACGTCCAGTAACTCACGGCGATGAGCAGGATCTCGAACCAGAAGCGGGGGCGACGCGGGGTGCGCAGCCGGCGCAGAAACGCCTTCCCCGCGTTCTCCTCCGCGACGGGGCGTGGAGCGGCCCGGTCCTGGCCTTCCAGTGTCGTCACGGTCGTCTCACCCATAGGCACAAAGTCTGCCAGAAAAGCGTTCCGCGACCGATCATCCCCTGGTTGGGTCCTGGCCGCACGTTCTACGACAGGAGGAGTCCTACGCGCAACGTATGCGCTCCTCCTCAGGGACGATTCCGGTCCCCAGGGGCCGAAGCGGTCGAACCGCGCACCACCAGCTCCGGCATGAACACGAACTCACTGTGCGGCGCCGGAGTTCCACCGATCTCCTCCAGCAACGTCCGCACCGCCGCCTGACCCATGGCCGGGACCGGCTTGCGTATCGTCGTCAGGGGCGGGTCGGTGAAGGCGATCAGGGGGGAGTCGTCGAAGCCGACGACCGATATGTCCTTCGGTACCTCCAGGCCCCGCTGACGCGCCGCCCTTATCGCGCCGAGGGCCATCATGTCGCTCGCGCAGACCACCGCCGTGCACCCCCGGTCCATGAGGGCGGTGGCCGCGGCCTGACCGCCCTCCAGGGTGTACAACGAGTGCTGGACCAGTCGCTCCTCGATGTCGGCCGGGCTCAGCCCCAACTGCTCCTGCATCGTGCGCACGAAGCCTTCGATCTTCCGCTGCACGGGCACGAACCGCTTCGGACCCAGGGCGAGTCCGATGTTGGTGTGCCCGAGTGAGACGAGGTGCGTGACCGCGAGGGCCATCGCCGCGCGGTCGTCCGGGGAGATGAAGGGCGCCTGGACCTTCGGGGAGAAACCGTCGACCAGGACGAACGGGACGCCCTGGGCGCGCAGCTGCTCGTAGCGCTGCATATCCGCCGAGGTGTCGGCGTGCAGACCGGAGACGAAGATGATGCCGGCGACGCCCCGATCCACCAGCATCTCCGTCAGCTCGTCCTCGGTGGAGCCGCCCGGCGTCTGGGTGGCGAGGACCGGGGTGTAGCCCTGGCGGGTCAGGGCCTGGCCGATGACTTGCGCCAGAGCCGGAAATATGGGGTTCTCCAGCTCCGGGGTGATCAGGCCCACCAGGCCCTCGCTGCGCTGCCGCAGCCGGACCGGACGCTCATAGCCCAGGACGTCGAGCGCGGCCAGGACGGACTGGCGGGTGGTCGCGGCGACGCCCGGCTTCCCGTTCAGGACGCGGCTGACAGTCGCCTCACTGACCCCCGCCTGGGCTGCGATGTCGGCAAGCCGTGTGGTCACAGGATTGGACTGTACCGGTCGCATCTCAGGCTGCCCACCAGACCGTTGAATCTGCGGGCAGTTCGGTCGTTTCGGCACCCGGCTCGACGTCCGCGCTGGCGAGCAGCAGGGTGCCCGGGGTGGGCAGCGGGAGGGGGGCCGAGGTGAGGTTCACCGTGCACACGAAGGAGCCCTCGGCGGTGTCACGGCGGAAGGCGAGGACCCCGTCGGGCGTCGGCAGCCAGGTCACCTGACGGCCCGCGCCGAGCGCCGGGTGCTCGCGGCGCACGGCGAGCGCGCTGCGGTAGAACTCCAGCGTCGAGGTGGGGTCGCCCTCCTGCGCCTCGACCGTGAGGTTCTTCCAGGAGGCCGGCTGCGGCAGCCAGCTCGGGCCGCCCTCGACCGGGCCGAAGCCGAACGGCGCGACCTCGCCGGACCACGGCAGCGGCACCCGGCAGCCGTCGCGGGTGCCGTCCTGGCCCGCGCTGCGGAAGAACGCCGGGTCCTGGCGGACCTCGTCGGGCAGGTCGACGACCTCGGGCAGTCCGAGCTCCTCGCCCTGGTAGAGGTACGCCGAGCCGGGCAGCGCCAGCATGAGCAGGGTCGCCGCCCGGGCCCGGCGCAGACCACGCGCCTCGTCCCCTTCCGCGAGACGCGTGGAGTGCCGAACCACGTCGTGGTTGGACAGGACCCAGGTCGCGGGCGCGTGCACGGCGTTCATGGCGCCGAGCGAACGGTCGATGACGTCGCGCAGGTCCGCCGCGTTCCAGCCGGTGGTCAGATAGGAGAAGTTGAAGGCCTGGTGCAGCTCGTCCGGGCGCAGGTACAGCGCGCTGCGCTCGACGGTCGGCGTCCACGCCTCGGCCACCGCGATCCGCTCACCCGTGTACTCGTCGAGGATCCGCCGCCAGCTGCGGTAGATCTCGTGCACGCCGTCCTGGTCGAAGTACGGCACGGCCTCGGTGCCGAGCAGCTTGACCTGCCCGTCGTGGCCGATGTCGGGCAGACCCGCCGCCTTGACGAGGCCGTGGGCGACGTCGATGCGGAAGCCGTCGATGCCGAGGTCCAGCCAGAAGCGCAGGATGGAGCGGAACTCGTCGTGGACGGCCGGGTGGTCCCAGTTGAAGTCGGGCTGCTCGGGCGCGAACAGATGCAGGTACCACTCGCCGTCCTCGACGCGGGTCCAGGCCGGGCCGCCGAAGATGGACTCCCAGTCATTGGGGGGCAGTTCGCCGTTCTCACCCTTGCCGGGACGGAAGTGGAAGCGCTCCCGGATCGGCGAACCCGGGCCCTCGCGCAGCGCCTGCTTGAACCACTCGTGCTGGTCCGAGCAGTGGTTGGGCACCAGGTCGACGATCACCCGCAGTCCCAGGCCGTGCGCGTCCCGTACCAGGTCGTCGGCGTCCGTGAGGTTGCCGAACATCGGGTCCACCGCGCGGTAGTCGGCCACGTCGTAGCCCGCGTCCGCCTGTGGGGAGGCGTAGAAGGGGGACAGCCACACCGCGTCGACGCCGAGGTCCTTGAGGTAGGGGAGCCGGGCCCGGACGCCGGGCAGATCACCCATGCCGTCGCCGTTGCCGTCCGCGAAGCTGCGCGGATAGACCTGGTAGATGACCGCGTCGCGCCACCACTCCCGGCGCCCGGAGGCGGCGGAGGAGGCGTCGGTGGGGAGTGCGTCGGTGGCGTGCTGGGTCATGGATTCCCTTAGGGGTGCGGGGGGAACGACGGAGGCGCTTGCTGAGTACGAGGGGTCCGCTAAGTGCGGGCGGGCCGTCAGGATTTCGTGCCTCCGGCGGTCAGACCGGAGACCAGGCTGCGCTGCACCAGCATGAAGACGAGGGCCGCCGGAAGGGTGATGATGATCGCCGTGGCCGAGGTCCACGCCCAGTCGGGCCGCTGGTCCTGGGCGAAGGTGCGGATGCCGACGGCGAGCGTGTAGTGGTCGGACTGCATGAACTGCGTGGCGTAGGCGACCTCGCCCCAGGCGGTGAGGAAGCTGTAGAACGCGGTCACGGCGAGGCCCGGCTTGGCCAGCGGCACGATCAGCCGCCAGAACGTGCCGAACGGGGTGAGCCCGTCGACCCGGCCCGCCTCGTCTATCTCCTTGGGGATGGTGTCGAAGTACCCCTTCATCATCCAGGCGCAGAACGGCACCGCCGTCGTCGCGTACGCCAGGATCAGACCGAGGTAGTTGTCCAGCAGGTTCAGCTCGGACATAAGGAGATACAGCGGCACGATCAGCACGATACTGGGGAACATCTGCGTGACCAGGAAGGTCCACATCAGCTGCCTGCTGCCGGGGAACTTCATCCGGGACACCGCGTATCCGGCGGTCGCCGCGAGGAAGACGCCGAGCACGGTGGTGCCGCCCGCCACGACGACGGTGTTCAGGAACCACTTCGGCAGGTCCGTCTGGGACAGCACATCGCTGTAGTTGTGCAGGCTGAGATGCGAGAACACCTCGCTCGGCTGCTGCCAGGCGTTCTTCGGGCCGAGCGAGATGAACAGGATCCACATCACCGGGAAGGCCGCGATCACCGTGGCGACGATCAGCGTGCCGTGCAGGGCGATCGAGGAGCCGAGGCTGCGCTCCTCGCGGCCGCGCACCTTGCCGGGGGTGGCCACGGCGGACCGGCCGGCGGCGGCGGTCGCGGAGGACTCGTGGGTTGCTGCGGTCATGGCGAGGGCTCCTTACGCCTGCTCGGACTTCAGGGTGCTGCGGCGGTAGAAGGTCGAGAAGGCCAGCAGGAGGGCGAGGATGATGATCCCGTACGTCGCCGCGCCCGCGTAGTCCGAGATGCCGGTGAACGCCTTGCGGAAGGCGAAGGTGACGAGGATGTCGGCGTCGCCGCTCGTGTTGTTGCCCAGCAGCAGATAGATGACGTTGAACATGTTGAACGTCCAGATGCAGCCGAGCAGGATCACCGTGTTCGACACCGGGCGCAGGCCGGGCAGCGTCACGTTGACGAAGCGCTGCCAGGGGGAGGCGCCGTCCATCTCGGCGGCCTCGTACAGCTCCTTGGGGATGGACTGGAGTCCGCCGAGCACCGCGACCATGTTGAAGGGGACGCCGATCCAGACGTTCACCATGATGACGGCGATCTTCTGGGCGAGCGGGGTGCCGAGCCAGTCCTGGGCCGGCAGTCCGAACGCGGTGATGATCTCGTTGAAGACGCCGTACTGGGAGTTGAGCATCAGCCGCCAGGCGAAGACGCCGATGAACGAGGGGACGGCCCAGGGCAGGATCAGCATGGCGCGGTAGAAACCGCGGAAGCGGACCTTGCGGTTGAGCAGCACCGCGAGGCCCATGCCGATGCCGACCTGGAGGGTCACGCAGGACACCGTCCAGATGACCGTCCACAGCAGGCGGGGGTAGAAGTCGCTGTCCGCGCCCGACAGCACGTGCCAGTAGTTGTCGAGGCCGACGAACTTGTAGGTGGCCGGGCGGTGGAAGGCGCCGATGGTGGACGCCACGTTCGACTCGTTGGCGTCGGTCAGCGACTGGTAGATGCCGTACCCGAGCGGATACAGGACGAGGACGGTGAGGACGATGGCGACCGGGGCCACCATGGCCCAGGCGTACCAGTACTTGTCCCAGGACCGCCGGAGCGCCGAAACGCGTGGGGGGCGCGCGGCGTTCTTGCCGGGCGCGGGCAGGTCGGTCTTCTCGGTGCTCGCTGCGGTCGTCATCCTCATCGGCTCTTTCGCGGCGGAAATGCGGAGGTCTGGGGGTCGGGAGATCTTCTGGGGCTCGGGAGATCTGGGGGCCCGGGGTCCGGCGGCCCCCGGGGATCCGGCGGACCGGGGGACCAGGGGTTTGGTGGACCGGGGATCCGGTGGACCTGGGGTCCGGGGATCCGGTGGGCCCGGGGCCCGGGGGCCGGAGGTCTGGTCAACCCGGGGTTCAGGGGCCCTGGGCTGGTGGACCTGGGCCCGGGGGCCCGGAGGTCCTGAGGGAACCGGTGACCGCAGCCCCGGGGGAGCCCCGTTCGGGGCGGCAGCGGGGAAAACGTTCCCCGGGGCTGCGCGTTCTTCGGTTACCGGTGGATCAGGGGTTGCCCGGTCAGCCGATGGTGTAGCCGGGCAGGAGCTTCTGGAACTCCTTGGCGGTGGCGTCGAGACCGGCCTTGACGTCCTCGCTGCCCTGCAGGATCTTCACGTAGTTCTGCGCGAGCGGCGTGAAGAGCGAGCCGACCTGCGGCAGCGCGACGCGCGGGCGGGCGGTCTGCTCCAGGATCGGCTTGAAGCCGGCGATCTTGGCGTCCGCCGTGACCTCGGCCGTGTACGCCGACTTGCGGGTCGGCAGCGTGCCGGTGCCCTTGGCGATCTCGACCTGGCTGTCGGTCGAGGTCATGAACTGGGTGAAGAGGTACCCGGCGTCCAGGTTCTTGGAGCCCTGGTAGACCGCGAGGTTGTGACCGCCGGTCGGCGCCTGGGCCTTGCCGCCGGGGCCGGCCGGGACGGGCGCGTAGCCGAGGTTGGTCTCCTTGCCCTTGAAGGCGCTGCCGCTCAGGTCCTCGCTGACCGACCAGGGACCCTGGACCAGCATGGCGACCTTGCCGGTCTTGAACGCCGTCTGCATGTTCTGGTAGGCGTTGGCGTAGTCGACCTTCATCGACGCCTCGTCCTGGATCTTCTTCGCCGTGGTGATCGCGGTGACGGCGTTGGCGTCGGAGATGGTGATCTTCTTGGCCGAGGTGTCGGCCATGTCCGCGTTGTTGCTGTAGAGCAGCGGGAGCAGGAAGTACGAGTCGGGGTTGAGGTAGGTGCCGTACGCCCCGGTCTTCTTCTTGATGGTCTTCGAGTCGGTGATGAACTCGTCCCAGGTGGTCGGCGGCTGCGCGATGCCGGCCTTCTTCAGGAGGTCCTTGTTGTAGAGGAGACCCAGGGTGTCGGTGACCGAGGGGACGCCGTACGTCTTGCCGTTGTACTTGGTGGTGTTCAGCGGGCCCGAGTTGAAGTCCGAGGTGTCCTTCAGCGCGATCGTGCCGTCGAGAGGCGCGATGTAACCGAGCGAGGCGTACTCGGCCATCAGGCCGACGTCGGTGCGGACGACGTCCGGGGCGCCCTTGCCGCTCTTCGCCGCCGACTTGAACTTCTGCTCGACGTCGCTGAACGGGACGCTCTGGTAGTTCACCTTGATCTTCGGGTACTTGGCCTCGAACTTCTTGATGAGAGCCTTGTACGTCGGGGCTTCGGTCGCCGCGTCCGATGTGTCCCAGTACGTGATCGTCCCGGAAATGTCGCCGGCGGCCTTCGGCTTGCTCGACGAGTTGTCGTCGGAACCACCACAGGCGGTCGCGGTCAGCGCGATGACGGTCACCGCGGCGGCGATCGATATGCCACGTCGCATATGAACTCCTAGAAGAGGGTTTGCCCGGATCTTCCCTTGGGAGGACCGCGGGTGCCGTCTGTCCCATCGACGGCCGCCGGGCTGGGGAGGAAACTAACAGCGCTGCAAGTCCTTGCGAAAGACGTTGCAAGGAAATTTCCGCAAGATCCCGCAAGCGTGACGTTCCCGTTACCGCAAGGTGTCGCAAAGAGGTCGCAAAGGGGAAAGCGCCGTATCGGGTATGTCCGATACGGCGCTTTCGGTGCGGGCTCTCGTACGGCCTTCCGCGCGGCGCGCGGAGGCCGCTCAGCAACTGGTCTTGCCCGCGTAGATCGCCAGCGCCGTGTTCGCGCCGAGGGTCGCCGTGAACTGTCCGGAGCTGTTCACCGTGACGCTGGTGTTGTTCTGGACATTGCAGTACGTCCCCGCCGCGAGGGATGTCTGATAGGTCCGGGTCAGCGAGCCCGACTCGTGGTTGATGGCCACGTACCCCTTGGCGCCCCGGCCGAAGGCGATCGCGTCGTTGCCGTCGTCCCACCAGTCGGTGACCGACTGGCCCCGGGTGGCGTTGCGGAAGGCCACCATCGACTTGATCTCCGGCCAGGCGTGCTGGCACTTCCAGCCGTCCTGCCAGCAGGCGTTGACCGTGCCGCCGCCCGGTGGCCCGGCGTCCACGTCCGACCACTCGTAGCCGGAGTTGATGTCCGGGGCGCCGTACGGGTAGGCGAGCATGAAGACGTTGGCGAGGGTGTAGTTCGCCCCGTCCTTGTAGTTGAGCGTCGAGCCGTTGCGCTCGGTGTCGTGGTTGTCGACGAAGACGCCCGCGACGGAGCTGCTCATATAGCCCCAGCCCTCGCCGTAGTTCTTCAGGTAGGCGAGGTTCTCGTTGTTGAAGACCCGCTTGAGGTCGTAGGCGTACCGGAACTCCTGTACGTCGCCGTTGCCGGTGTACTCGGTCGGCTGGACCGCCTCCCCGGCGCCGTAGATGACCTCCTGCTTCCAGTACACCGACGGATTGGTCAGCCGCGACTTGATGTTGGCGAGGTCGGCCGCCGGGATGTGCTTGGCCGCGTCGATGCGGAAGCCGTCCACGCCGTACCCGAGCAGGCTGTTCATGTACCCGGCGATGGTCTTGCGGACGTACTCCTCGCCGGTGTCCAGGTCGGCGAGCCCGACGAGCTCGCAGTTCTGGACGTTGGCGCGGTCGGTGTAGTCGCTGACCGTCGCCGTGCAGTCGTCCATGTCGTACGAGGAGTACAGGCCCGGGTAGTCGTACTTCGTGTACGAAGAGCCGCCGGTGCCGGTGCCGGAACCCGCCGCCATGTGGTTGACGACCGTGTCCGCCACGACCTTCACGCCTGCCGCGTGACAGGTGTTGATCATGTTCTGGAAGGCGGTCGCGTCACCGAGCCGCCCAGCGATCCGGTAGCTCACGGGCTGGTACGAGGTCCACCACTGTGAGCCCTGTATGTGCTCGGCGGGTGGCGAGACCTGGACATAGCCGTAGCCGGCCGGCCCCAGCGTGTTGGTGCATTCCTTGGCGACCGAGTCGAACTTCCACTCGAACAGAACGGCGGTGACGTCCTTCGTGCCCGGCGGAGAAGCCGCCGCGACACCCGGGGGGAGGGCCACCGAGACCGCCAGGCCCGCCGCGAGGGCGAACGAGGCGGCAAGTGTTTTCCTGGCCATGTTTCTTGCCATGTGGGTGCTCCTGCACTTCGTCGTGCGGGTGGGGGGAACGGAAGTTATCCGTTGGTTCGAGTTTCAGCAAGATGTCGAAAGAACTTCCAACGCGTGTATTGACGCGGCCACTTGGCCGCGCCCACTCTCGCATCGCGGTCAACTCGACTCCCCAGAACCCCAGTTGCCCGCATTCCCGCACCTCCGTCCCCCCGCAAGGAGTTGCCGTCATGCGCTGGATCAGATCACGGGCGTTACCCCTGGCCACAGCCGGACTGCTGGCCCTCGGCGGAGCCGCCGCGCTGCCCGCTCCGGCCGCCCACGCCGCCGTCTCCGACACCGGCATCCCCAACGGCGATGTGATCGCCAACCTGTGGGAGTGGAACTGGAAGTCGGTCGCCGCCGAGTGCACGAACGTCCTCGACCCGGCCGGCTACGGGGCGGTCCAGGTCGCCCCGCCCGCGGAGTCGTTGAAGCAGACGAACTACTACTGGTGGGACGTCTACCAGCCCTACGCCTACAACCTGAACAGCCGCTTCGGCACCGCGGCCCAGTTCAAGACCATGGTCGACACGTGTCACGCGGCCGGCATCAAGGTCTACACGGACGCCGTGATCAACCACACCGCCGCCCAGACCGGCACCGGCTACAACGGCACGGTCATCACCAACAAGTACGACACCCCCGACTACGACCCCGCCGACAGCGACGACTGCACGAAGACCATCTCCAACTGGTCCGACCGGTACGAGGTCCAGCACTGCGAACTGCTCGGCCTGCCCGACCTGGACACCGCCGAGAGCGGCGTCCGCACGAAGATCATCGGCTTCCTCGATCAGCAGATCGACCTGGGCGTCGACGGCTTCCGTGTCGACGCGGCCAAACACATCGACGCCGCCGACCTGAGCGCCATCGTCGCCGGACTGCACACCACGACCTCCGGCTCGGCGCCGTACATCACCCAGGAGATCTACCCCGGCACCCCGCCCTCACAGGACGAGTACTACGGCACCGGTGACGTCCTCGACTTCACCTTCGCCGCGCAGGTGAAGTCCCAGTTCCAGGGCGACATCGCCAACCTGTCCAGCTTCGGCAGCAGTTGGGGCCTGACGTCCGAGGCGAACTCCAACACCTTCGTGACCAACCACGACACCGAGCGCAACGGCTACTCGCTCAGCTACAAGGACGGCGACACCGCGGTCCTCGCCAACGTCTTCCAGCTGGCCCGGGGCTACGGCCGCCCGTCCGTCTACTCCGGCTGGACCTTCAGCCAGAGCGACGAGGCCCCGCCGAACTCCGCCGGTTTCGTCACCGACACCGACTGCGCGAGCGGCTGGTACTGCCTCGACCGCAACACCGCGGTCTCCGGCATGATCGGCTGGCACAACGCGGCGAGCGGCTACGCGGTAGCCAACTGGCAGTCCCCGGCCTCGAACGTCATCGGCTTCGGCAGGGGCGGCGCGGGCTTCGTCGCCATCAACAACAGCTCCGGCGCCAACACGTACACGTACACGACGGGCCTGGCCGACGGCACCTACCCGAATGTGATCGACGGTGGCGCCACAACCGTCACCGTCACGGGCGGCAGGGCCTCCCTGACCGTGCCCGCGAAGTCGGCGGTCGCCTTCTACGACCCGGACTACGTCTGCACGGTGAACTGCGGCGGAGGCAGTGGGGGCGGAGGCGGCGGTGGTTCCACCGATGTCACCGCGACCTTCGACGAGTACGCCCCGACCACCACCGGCACCGATGTGTACGTGGTCGGCTCGGTCGCCGCGCTGGGCAGCTGGAACGCGGCGAACGCGGTGAAGCTGTCGTCGTCGGGCTACCCGATCTGGAAGGCCGACGTCTCCGTCCCGGCGAGCACGAGCATCGAGTACAAGTACATGAAGAAGGACTCGTCCGGAAACGTCACCTGGGAGTCCAACGCCAACAGGACCCTCACGACCGGCACTTCGGCCGTCGAGGTCGACAACTCCTGGAACGTGGCCGACGCCGACGCCACGGACGTGACCTTCGCAGTCAACGCCACCACCGACTACGGCACCAACGTGTACGTCGTCGGCTCCATCCCCTCCCTCGGCTCCTGGAACACCGCCGACGCGATCCCGCTGTCCTCGGCGTCGTACCCGTACTGGGGCAGGCTGGTCATCGTGCCCAAGTCGACATCGTTCGCCTACAAGTACGTCAAGAAGGACTCCTCCGGAAACGTGACTTGGGAGTCCGGAGCCAACCGCGCCTACAGCACCGGCTCGGGAACGGGTTACAGCGTCAGCGACACCTGGCGCTGAAAGTTCTTGCTCAGAGTTTCAAGACTCTTGCTGTAAAGCTTGCGTGGGCGATACCGTCGCGCCGGTCGCCCGGCATCGAGGCCGTGTCTCGGTCAAGCCGGTCCCAAACGAGCCGTTTTGAGCCGTATTCACTAGGAGTTCACGCCTGTGGCCCTGATACCGAGATGGCCGGCGCCCGGGGCGCGCCGCCGCACCCCGCCCCAGCGAAGAATCGCCGCCGTCGCCGTGGCCGCCCTCGCGGCAGCGTTCCTTCAGCCGATCGCGGCGCGGGCGCAGACCCCGCCCGCGCCGCCCTCGGACGCCAAGCTCGCCGCCGAACCGGCCCGGCACGACGACACGCGCGAGCAGTTCTACTTCGTCATGCCGGATCGTTTCGCCAATGGCGACACATCCAACGACCGGGGCGGGCTGACCGGTTCGCGCCTCAGCACCGGCTACGACCCCACGGACAAGGGCTTCTACCAGGGCGGCGACCTGAAGGGGCTGACCAGCAAGCTCGACTACATCAAGGGGCTCGGCACCACCGCCATCTGGATGGCGCCGATCTTCAAGAACCAGCCCGTGCAGGGCGAGGGCAGCAACGCCTCGGCCGGGTACCACGGCTACTGGATCACCGACTTCACCCAGGTCGACCCGCACTTCGGCACCAACAAGGACCTCGCGACCCTCATCTCCAAGGCCCACGCCAAGGGCATGAAGGTCTTCTTCGACGTCATCACCAACCACACCGCCGACGTCGTCGACTATGAGCAGAAGTCCTACGACTACCTCTCCAAGGGTGCCTTCCCGTATCTGACCAAGGACGGGAAGCCCTTCGACGACGCCGACTACGCGGCGGGAGGCGCCGGATTCCCGTCCGTGGGCGCCGGGTCCTTCCCCCGCACGCCCGTCGTGCCCGCCGCCAAGAAGAACGTCAAGGTGCCGTCCTGGCTCAACGACCCGACGATGTACCACAACCGCGGCGACTCCACCTATGCCGGTGAGTCCACCACCTACGGCGACTTCTCCGGCCTCGACGACCTGTGGACCGAGCGTCCCGAGGTCGTCAGCGGCATGGAGAAGATCTACGAGAAGTGGGTCAGGGACTTCGGCGTCGACGGCTTCCGGATCGACACCGTGAAGCACGTGGACATGGAGTTCTGGACGCAGTGGGCCACCGCGCTCGACAAGTACGCGGCCGAGCGGGGCCGGAAGCACTTCTTCATGTTCGGCGAGGTCTACTCCGCCGACACGTCGATCACCTCCCCGTACGTCACCCAGGGCCGGCTCGACGCCACCCTCGACTTCCCCTTCCAGGACGCGGCACGCTCGTACGCCTCCCAGGGCGGCAGCGCCAAGAAGCTCGCCTCGGTCTTCGGTGACGACTACAAGTACACGACCGACAAGGCCAACGCGTACGAGCAGGTCACCTTCCTCGGCAACCACGACATGGGCCGCATCGGGTACTTCCTGAACCAGGACAACCCGAAGGCCACCGACGCCGAACTGGTGAAGAAGGACGAGCTCGCCAACGAGCTGATGTTCCTCAGCCGCGGCAACCCGGTCGTCTACTACGGCGACGAGCAGGGCTTCACCGGCGCGGGCGGCGACAAGGACGCCCGTCAGACGATGTTCGCCTCCAAGGTCGCCGACTACCTCGACGACGACGAGCTCGGCACCGACCGCACCCACGCGAGCGACGCCTACGACACGAGCGCACCGCTCTACAAGGAGATCGCCGCTCTCTCGAAGCTCCGCAAGGACAACCCGGCCCTCGCGGACGGGGTGCAGACCGAGCGCTACGCGGCCGACGGGGCGGGCGTCTACGCCTTCTCCCGTACCGGCGGCGACAAGACCGAGTACCTCGTCGCCCTCAACAACGCGGGCGAGGCGAAGACGGCGACCTTCGCGACCGGCTCCGCCGGCATGACCTTCCAGGGGATCTACGGGACCTCGTCACGGCCGACGAGCGACGCCGACAAGAACATCACCGTCACCGTCCCGGCCCATTCCACCGTCGTCCTCAAGGCGGCCCGCCCGCTCGGCGCCCCCGCCGCGAAGCCCTCGCTCACCCTGAAGGCTCCGGACGCGGGCGCGACCGGCACCGTCGAGCTCGGCGCCGACGTCACCGGCGGTCAGCTCGACCGCGTCGTCTTCGCCGCCCAGGTCGGAGGCGGGAAGTGGCGGACGCTCGGCTCCGCCGACCACGCCCCGTACAAGGTCACGCAGGTCATCGGCAAGGACGTACCCGCCGGAACCGCCCTGCGCTACAAGGCGGTGGTCGTCGACTCGGCCGGGCGGACCGCGAGTGCGACGGCCGCCAGTACGAGTGGCACCCCGCCCACCGCCGAGGTCCCCACCGCCTCCTCGCGGGACTACGCGATCGTCCACTACAAGCGCACCGACGGCGACTACACCGACTGGCGGCTGTACGCCTGGGGCGACCTCGCCGACGGCGAGTCGACGACCTGGCCCGCGGGCCACGACTTCGTCGGCCGGGACGCCTACGGTGCCTTCGCCTACGTGAAGCTGAAGCCGGGCGCCTCCAGTGTCGGCTTCCTCGTCATCGACAAGGACGGCAACAAGGACGTCGCCACCGACCGCACGATCGACGTCACCAAGACGGGCGAGGTCTGGGTCGAGCAGGGCAAGGAGGCCGTACAGACCCAGCGGCCCGACTACCCGGCGCAGGACACGACCAAGGCCGTACTGCACTACCACCGCGCCGACGGTGACTACACCGGCTGGGGACTGCACGTCTGGACCGGGGCCGCGACGCCCACGGACTGGTCCAAGCCCCTGGAGCCGGTGAAGACCGACGCCTATGGCGCGGTCTTCGAGGTGCCGCTCGCCGAAGGTGCCACCAGCCTCAGTTACATCCTCCACAAGGGCGACGAGAAGGACCTCCCGACCGATCAGTCGCTCGACCTCACCGCGAACGGCCACGAGGTGTGGCTGGTGAACGGCCAGGAGAAGTACCTGCTCCCGCAGCCCGCGGGCAGCGCGGCCGCGCTCGACCTGACCACCTCCAAGGCGGTCTGGATCGACCGGAACACGGTTGCCTGGAACGGCTCCGAGGCCGCGGCCTCCACTCAGCTGCTGTACTCCCACGACGGCTCGATCGCCGTCAAGGACGGGACGCTGACCAGCGACGACGAGCGGTGGCTCCGGCTTTCCAGGACCACCCTCACCGACGCCCAGAAGGCCGCGTTCCCGTACCTCAAGGACTACACCGCCTGGTCCGTCGACCCGCGCGACCGAGGCCGGGTGAAGGAGGCCCTGAACGGTCAGATCGTCGCCTCGCAACGAGCCGCCAACGGCGCCGTGCTCGCGGCGACCGGCGTCCAGATCGCCGGCGTACTCGACGATCTGTACGACGCGACCAAGGCACAGCTGGGTCCGACGTTCCGCGACGGGCGTCCCACGCTGGCCGTGTGGGCGCCGACCGCGCAGAGCGTCGCGCTGGAGCTCGACGACTCCACGGTCGCCATGAAGAGGAACGACACCACCGGCGTCTGGTCCGTCACCGGCGCGAAGTCCTGGCGGAACAAGCCCTACCGGTACGTCGTGAAGGTGTGGGCGCCCACCGTCCGCAAGGTCGTCACCAACAAGGTCACCGACCCGTACTCGCTCGCCCTCACCGCCGACTCCGAGCGCAGTCTCGTCGTCGACCTGAAGGACAAGTCCCTCGCCCCGAGCGGCTGGTTCTCCTTGAAGAAGCCCAAGGCCGTGCCGCTGCGGGACGCCCAGATCCAGGAGCTGCACATCCGGGACTTCTCGGTGGCGGACAAGACCGTCCCGGCGAAGGACCAGGGCACCTACCTCGCCTTCACCGACAAGAACAGCGACGGGTCCAGACACCTGCGGGCCCTCGCCGCGTCGGGCACCTCGTACGTCCACCTCCTGCCCGCCTTCGACATCGCCACCATCCCCGAGAAGAAGTCCGACCAGGCCACCACCGGCTGCGACCTCGCCTCCTACCCCGCCGACTCCCAGAAGCAGCAGGAGTGCGTCGCCGCGATCGCCGCGAAGGACGCCTACAACTGGGGCTACGACCCGTACCACTACACGGTCCCGGAGGGCTCGTACGCGAGTGACCCGGACGGCACCGGCCGTACGGTCGAGTTCCGCCGGATGGTCAAGTCGCTGAACGAGGACGGCCTGCGGGTCGTCATGGACGTCGTCTACAACCACACGGCCGCCAGTGGTCAGGCGGACACCTCCGTGCTCGACAGGATCGTGCCCGGCTACTACCAGCGGCTCCTCGCCGACGGGTCCGTCGCCACCTCCACCTGCTGTGCGAACACGGCCACCGAGAACGCCATGATGGGCAAGCTGGTGGTGGACTCGATCGTCACCTGGGCCAAGGAGTACAAGGTCGACGGCTTCCGCTTCGACCTCATGGGACACCACCCCAAGGCCAACATCCTCGCGGTCCGCAAGGCCCTCGACGCGCTGACCCCGGCGAAGGACGGGGTCGACGGCAAGAAGATCATCCTGTACGGGGAGGGCTGGAACTTCGGTGAGGTCGCCGACGACGCCCGTTTCGTGCAGGCCACCCAGAAGAACATGGCCGGGACGGGCATCGCGACCTTCTCCGACCGGGCGCGTGACGCCGTACGCGGCGGCAGCCCCTTCGACTCCGACCCCGGCGTCCAGGGCTTCGCCTCGGGGCTGTACACAGACCCCAACTCCTCCACCGCCAACGGCACTTCGGCCGAGCAGAAGGCCCGGCTGCTGCACTACCAGGACCTCATCAAGATCGGGCTCAGCGGCAACCTCGCCTCCTACCGCTTCACCGACACCGACGGCAAGGAGGTCAAGGGCTCCGAGGTCGACTACAACGGCCAGCCCGCCGGATACGCGGCGGCACCGGGCGACGCCCTCGCGTACGTCGACGCGCACGACAACGAGTCCCTGTACGACGCCCTCACCTACAAGCTGCCCGCCACGACCAGCGCGGGCGACCGGGCGCGGATGCAGGTCCTCGCCATGGCGACCGCCGCCCTCTCCCAGGGGCCCTCGCTCTCCCAGGCGGGCTCCGACCTGCTGCGCTCCAAGTCCCTCGACCGCAACTCGTTCGACAGCGGCGACTGGTTCAACGCCATCCACTGGGACTGCCGGGACGGCAACGGCTTCGGACGCGGACTGCCGATGGCGGCCGACAACGCGTCCAAGTGGCCCTACGCCACACCCCTGTTGAACACCGTCAAGGTGGGATGCCCCCAGATCGAGGGCAGCTCCGCCGCGTACCAGGACCTGGAGCGGATCCGTACGACCGAGAACGTCTTCTCGCTGTCCACCGCAGGGCAGGTGCAGTCGAAGCTCTCCTTCCCGCTGTCCGGCAAGGACGAGACGCCCGGCGTGATCACCATGGAGCTCGGCGACCTCGTCGTCGTCTTCAACGCGACACCGAAGACACAGGAGCAGACGGTCGGCGCCCTGGCCGGGACGGCGTACGCGCTGCACCCGGTGCAGGCGGCGGGCGCCGACCCTATCGTCAAATCCTCCTCTTACGAGGCGAAATCGGGCACGTTCGCCGTTCCGGGGCGCACTGTGGCGGTATTCTCCCGGACCTCCTGAAAGGGCACTACCTTGGTGGGGCAGACCTCGAACCCGGTCTGCCCCACCGGCGTGTCCAAGGGCTGGCAGATGGAAGTCAACGGCAAGCGGACCGACACGACCGTGCTGGTCGTGGACGATGCGGCGGCCAGCAGGTATGCCATGAGTGCCGTGCTGCGCCGCGCCGGTCACCAGGTCGTCCCGGTCGCCACCGGCTCCGAGGCGCTCGTCGAACTCGACGTACGGCTGCGCAAGGGCACCCTGCCCGACGTGGCGCTCATCGATGTGGAGCTGCCGGACATGAGCGGCTTCGAACTGTGCCGCCGGCTCAAGGCCCGGCCGCACATGGCCGGTCTGCCCGTCGTGCACTTCTCGGCCGCCGCCGTGGACGCGGGTGATCGCTGCCGGGGCCTCGACGTGGGCGGCGAGGCGTATCTGACGGTGCCCGCCGAGCCCGAGGAGATCGACGCGGTGGTCCGGGCCGCGGTGCGCGCCGCCCGCCTCAGGGCCGACGACCAGGCGCTGGCACGGCGGCTGACCCGGCTGGCGGAGACGGTCGTCGCCATCCAGACGGCGCGCTCCCCGCAGGAACTCGCCGACGCGGCCGCCGACGGCGCCGCGCGGCTCACCGGCTCTCCCGCCGCCGTCTTCGTCCTCGGCCCGGACGACGAGCTGTACCGCGGCACCTCACGGGACCGTACCTCGCTCGCGATGCCCGACGAGGGCGCCCACCGGACCGTGGCCGGTCTGCTCCGACGGCTCACCCGGGGGCAGTCGGGCGTCCAGATCACCACGGTGCCCGCGCCGCTGTGGCCGGCCGGGTTCTTCCGGCCGGGCGTGCAGCACGACGCCCGCCTGGCGCTGATCCCCATCCAGGAAGGCCGGGCCTCGGTGTGCCTCGCCACGCCCACCCGCGGGGTGCGCCGGGTCAACCCCGAGGACGAGGCCCTGCTGGCCCGGCTCGCCGAGGCCACCGCGCTCGCCGCCGAACCACTGCTCATGTACCAGATCGAAAGGCACGTCGCCCTCACCCTCCAGCACAGCTTCCTGCCCCAGCCGCACCGGCTGCCCGAACTGCCGGGCGTCGACGTCGTGGTCCGGTACGTGCCCGCGTCCCAGGAGACCGAGATCGGCGGCGACTTCTACGCGGCCCTGCGCACCGGCGAGGGCGTGCTCACCGCGGTCGGCGACGTCGTCGGGCACTCGCTGGAGGCGGCCACCGTCATGGTCGAGATCAGGCACGCGCTGCGCGCCTACAGCGTCGAGGAGAGCGACCCGGCCGTGCTCGCCGAGCGTCTCGACCGGATGCTCCAGCGCTACCACCCCGGCATCACCACGACCGTCTGCCTGGTCCTGGTCGATCCCGCCACCGGACGCACCCGCATCGCCAACGCCGGCCACATCCCGCCGCTGATCATCCGGGACACCGGGGGCGCCGACTACTCCAAGGCCGCCGGCCCGCTGCTCGGTGTGGGTCTGCCCCACCCGCCGCCCACCGAGCTGTTCCTCGAACCCACCGACCGGCTCCTCATGGTCACCGACGGCCTGATCGAGACCCGGGGCACGGATCTGGCGGTCTCGATGGAGCATCTCCGCGCCGCCGCCACCGGCGCCCTGCCCGGCCTGGACGCCCTCTGCGACACCCTGCTCGACTGCTTCGGCCGGGACCGTGAGGACGACATCGCGCTGCTGGCGCTGCGGCTAGGGTGATCGGGAATCCTAGAACAGGAGTGCCCATGCCGAACATCACCGTCGAGCATTCCCCGGCTCTCGACCACGTCGACTGGCGCGCCTTCGCCCTCGCGCTGCACCCGGTGGTCGTCGAGACCGCCGCCGCGAAGATCGAGGCGTGCAAGACGCGGACGCTGCGCACCGAGGACGAGGTGGTGGGAGCGGAGGCGGACCCGGACGCGCACGCCATCGTGCACGTCACGCTCGCCCTGCTGGCCGGCCGCACCGAGGAGACCAAGGCGAAGCTCACCGAGGCCACCCTTGAGCTGCTGCGCAAGCACATCGAGCCCAGCGACGGGCTCACGCTGCACGTGTCCGCCGAAGTGCGCGAGCTCGACCCGTCGTACCGGAAGTACGTGCAGTAACCGCTATGAGGCGGCCGGGGGCGAGGCCAGCGAGATCAACCGGACGGCGAGGTCGGTGAACGGCCCGTCGCCCGGGTCGCCCTTGAGCGCCTGGCGCAGCACCGCGCCGAGCTCCTCGTCGTGCGTGGCGCTCACCGCCGCCAGCGCCGCGAAGTCCTGCACGAGCTGCACCTCCAGCTCGCCGCGCGGAATCCGCCGCCCGTCCAGCCAGATCAGCGCCGTCGACTCGACGAGCGAGATCCAGGAGCGGATCACCAGCTCCAGGCGGGCGGGCGGGTCCTCGACCTTCAGATGCGACAGGATCTGGACGTAGGCGGCCTGCCGCACCCCGTCGACGAGCGCGTTGGTCTTCGAGGAGCCGACCGCGGGACCGCCGCGCATCAACGCCGCGAAACCGGGCCCGTGGTCGTCCACGAAGTCGAAGAAGCGGCGCATGACCCGCAGCAGCCGCGAGCCCAGCGGGCCCTCGTGCGGCTCCACGAACCGGCTCGCGAGATCGTCCGAGGCGCGCTGCAACGCCGCCTCGTACAGACTGAGTTTGCCGGGGAAGTAGTGGTAGACCAGCGGTCGTGAGATACCCGCGGCCGAGGCTATCTCGTCGATGGAGACCTCGTCGGGTGAGCGTCGGCTGAAGAGGTCGAGGGCGACGCCGATCAACTGCTGCCGCCGCTCCTCGACACCCATCCTGCGGCGTACCCCGGTTGTCATACGAACACCTTACCGATCGGATCCGGCCTCGAACGGGCCGGTCCGGCCATGGTCGTTCACATGTCCAACACGATGCGATCACCGCGCGCCCGCGAAACACAGATCAGTATCGAGTCACCACGCTCCGTGTCGGTGAGCAGTTCGTCGCGGTGCTCGATCTCCCCTTCCAGCACCCGCTGTTGGCAGGTTCCGCAGAATCCCTGCTCGCAGGAGTAGGCGGTGTCGGGCAGTTCGGCGCGTACGGCGGCGAGCACGGTGGTGCCGGCGGCGACGCTCACCGTACGTCCGCTGCGGCGCAGTTCGACCTCGAAGGCGCCGTTGCCCTCGGCGGAGGTGCTCGGCGTGAACCGTTCCAGGTGCAGCGCCGCATGGTCGGGCAGTCGGCGTCCGACCGCCTCCATCAGCCCCTCGGGGCCACAGCAGTGGACGGCCGCGCCCTCCGGCACGTCCGCGAACAGCGCGTCGAGATCGGGCCGTCCGTCCTCGTCCTCGGCCACGACGGTGACCCGGCCGCCGCGCAGCTTCGCGATCTCCTCCAGGAACGGCATCGACGCGCGTGTCCGGCCGCCGTACAGCAGCCGCCACTGCGCGCGGTCCTGGACCGCCCGCAGCATCGGCAGGATCGGCGTGATCCCGATGCCGCCCGCGACGAAGACGTACGCGGGCGCCGGTGCGAGGGGGAACCGGTTGCGCGGTCCCCGCACCTCGACCGCCATGCCCTCCCGGAGCTGCTCGTGGACCTCGCGCGACCCGCCCCGCCCGTCCTCGACCAGCCGGGTCGCGACGGTGTAAGACGAGGTGTCCTCCGGGTCCCCGCACAGCGAGTACTGCCGTACGAGCCCCGAGGGCAGGACGAGGTCGAGGTGGGCGCCGGGCTCCCAGCGCGGCAGGTCGTGCCCCTCCAGGCGCAGTTGTACGACCCCGTCGGCGACCCGCTCGTGCCGGGTGACCAGCAGCCGCAGCGCCCGGGAGCGCGGCCGGCCGGAGATCGGCTCCTCCAGGGCGGGCAGCGGCCACAGCGGCGAGACCTCGATCCGGCGGCGCAGCGCCCGCCGGACGAGCAGGGCCGTACCGGCGACGGCGACGACGGTCCGCAGCCGGGGCGTCATACGGCTCCCCTCTCGGCAGCCGTCGCGGCTGTCGCCGCCGGTGACGAGGCGAGATAGGCGACGGCCTGCTCGGTCGAACCCTCCTGGGAGGGGTGGTAGGTCCGGCTGAGATAGCGGGGAATGGACTTGAGCATGTCGCCGGTCGCCGGCAGTACGCCCCGCTTCCCGCTCAGGTAGAAGTCCTTGAAGCTCGCCCTGCCCGCCGTGAGGGTCGGGTCGTTCTCCATGAAGAAGCGCACCCCGCGCTGCCACAGGAAGACCAGGGCGGTGAAGGCCGTGGCCCAGGTCCGGGCGCGGCGCCGGTAGCTCCCGTCGACATGGAGGAACAGCTCGAAGGCCACGGACCGGTGCTCGACCTCCTCCGCGCCGTGCCAGCGCATCAGGTCCAGCATGGTGGGATCGGCGCCGCGCCGGTCCAGCTCCTCCGCGTTCAGGATCCAGTCGCCGAGGAAGGCGGTGTAGTGCTCGATCGCCGCGATGATCGCGACGCGCTCCATCAGCCACCACTTGCGGGCCCTGCCGGGCGGCAGGGTGCGATCGCCGAGCAGCTTCTCGAAGAACCAGTCGACCTGGGCGGTGTACGGCGTCGGGTCGAGTCCCAGTTCCCTGAGGTGGGGGAGTACCTCGTCGTGGGCCTGCGAGTGCATCGCCTCCTGCCCGATGAACCCGATGACGTCCGCGCGCAGCCGCTCGTCCCGGATGTGGGGCAGCACTTGCTTGTACACGTGCACGAACCAGCGCTCACCGGCCGGCAGCAGCAGATGCAGCACGTTCATGGTGTGCGTGGCGAACGGCTCCCCCGGCACCCAGTGCAACGGTGTGTCCTTCCAGGAGAACGACACCTTCCGTGCCTTGAGCGGTATCCGCTCGGACTCGACCGGCCGGGGCAGCCGGGCGGCATGCTTGTTAGACATGCCGTCAATGTACTGACGGGTAGGTGCCGGGAGAACCCCCGTGCGCCCACTTGTTGACGCGAAGGTCGGCTCTGTCGAGTCCGGGGACCGGCTAGCGCAGTCCGCTGACCACCCGCCCGTCCGTCAGGGTGCCCTTCAGCCCCGCCTGACCCCCCTGCTTCGTCCGTACGGCGAGCAGCGCGCCCCGGGCCGACCCGCTCACCCCGCCCGTCGTGCTGATCGAGGCGGTGTCCTTGCTGCCCGCCGCGAGGAGGTACCAGTCGCCCGTGCCCGACTTCCACAGCACGCCCGCCAGCACATGGGGGTCACGGCCGCCGCACGCGGGCGAGTTCTCGGCCTTCGCCGCGACCGCCCCGTACGCCCCGCCCGCGGTGTGGAACTGGGCCAGGACCAGGGTGCCGTCGCCCCGCCAGGTGTCGGCTCGGGTGCACACCCAGGCGGCCTGCCCGCTCGCGTCGGGCAGCGGCTGCTGCGCGTACTGCCAGGCGTTCACGGACCGCACGCCCTGGGAACGCACGGCGGACAGGGAACAGGCGAACGGCGCCCAGTTCCGCAGCGCCGCCGGGCCCGCGGCGTCGTGGGGTGCCGCGGGCGGCCCCGAGGTGAGGTGGGCCGGGATCAGCTCGCCGAGATCGGTCAGCAGGTGCGGGCCCGAGGCGTCGGTCGCCTCCATGACGTTCCACGAGGTGCAGGCGCCGGTCGGGGCCGGGCCGGCCAGAGGCGTGCTGACACCCTCGGGCGACAGGGTGAGGGGTGTCGGGTCCGCGGTCGGCTTCATCAGGTCGCGCTCGGCTGCCCCGGTCACCCAGGGGGCGGTCAGATAGCGGACGTTGCCGTCGGCCCGGTCCAGGACCAGCGCCTCCGCCTCGGCCCCGGTCGCGCCGTCGACCCGGGCGAAGTCGAGGGCGGCGCCGCCCGTGCCGGCGCGCGGCTCGGCGTACCGGGCGATGCGCAGTCCGTCGTAGAAGAGCACCACGCGCGCCTGGTCCACGTCACCGGCGTAGAGCAGTTGCGGCGGTCCGGCCGGGGCGCCCGAAGGGGTGCCGGGCGTCGCCGAGACCTGCACGGACTCGCCGGGCCGGGCCCAGACGGCGAGTGCCCGGCGCAGCAGCGCGGTGTCCCCGGCGAGGTTGCCGCGCGCGGGCCACACGGAGAAGTCGGTGCGCGCGGACGACCGCCACGCCGTCGGGGCGATCCGCGTCACCCTCCCGGGGTCGAGGGCGGCCTCGGCTGCCGGGTTCTGCGCGTACGACGGGGCGGCGGCGCCGTCGGGTCCCCAGCCGCCGCTGGGCAGGGCGAGCAGCGCTCCGCAGACGGCCGCCGCGACGCCGGCGGCGATCGCGGCCTTCGTGTGCTGCCTGCGCCGCATAAGGTCGGTGGGCCGGGCGTGCAGCGAACAGGGGTCGAACTCGGGTGACAGGAGCAGGGCGTCCTTGGCCTCGACACCGCCCGCCTCCTTGAGCGCAGCGCGCGGGTCGTCGACGCCCGCCGCCGTCAGCACCTTGCGTACGTCGGGGTCGGGCAGCTTCTCCAGGCCGCGCAGGACGTATGCCGCACGGGCGGCACCGGAGAGGGCCGACAGCCGCTGGTCCAGGGCGAGTTCGTCGGCGCCGCCCGAGCGCGGGAAGAGCCTCAGGCCCCACACCTGGGGCAGCAGCGGCGGCAGCTGGGACCGCTTGGGCCAGGCCGCGCGCCGCAGTGGCACTCCTGCCTCCAGCGCCGTACGCACGACCTTGAGGCGTACGAGGGCGTAGCCGGGGTCGCCGTCGCGGCCAGTGGCCTGGGCCGGGATCGGGGTGGCGGTCGTGCGGCCCCGGGGCAGGGCGCGCTGGGTGAGGGCATGCGCGGTCAGCACCCGTCGGTTGCGGCCGAGGCTCGGCGGCAGCACCAGATAGGCGAGCCGGACGAGCCGCGGGTAGTGCTCGACGAGGGCGGCCTCGGCCTGCTCGACGTCGACGACCGGTCCTGGGGAGGCTGCGGAGCGCTGGGCTACATCCTGTGACTGCACGTTCAGCAAAACGAGCGAATCGGTGGATGGTCACCTGGCTCCGGAGAGTTGCTCCCCGGGTTGTACGAGCAGCCGCGCGTAGTTCGCCATCGAGCGCTGGTAGCGGGGCAGATGGGGCGCGAGGGCGGCGATCACCAGCGAAAGGCCCTCGCGTTCGCGGCCCAGGTCGGCGAGGCAGAGCGCGAGAGTGGCGCGTACGGCATCGTCCAACTCGTCGGAAGGGGCGTCGAGTTCGGGAGTGAGGAGCTTGACGCCTTCCTCGGCCTGCCCGATGTTCCGCAGGGAGCTGGAGAGTTGGATCTTGGTGCGGCGGCCGCGGTAGCCGCCGAGGCCGCGGGCGAGCGCCTCCCGGTACAGCGGCACGGCCTGGTCCGAGTGGCCGGTGGAGTCCCAGGCGCAGGCCCGCTCGAAGAGGCCGGCGGGGCTGTCCGCGGGCAGTTCGGCGACCAGCGCGTCGATCACCGCCCGGAAGTCCGCCGCGTCCGCTTCTTCATAGTCGTCGAACGTGGCCCAGGCCGCCGCCGTACGCTCTTCCCAGTCTTCGGTCACGGCCACACCTTCGCACACACGTGCCCGTTGCGGCATCGGCATTCCCACAGGATGCCTTTCCGTCCGTATCGGGGGAGATTGAGCACTTGGCGCGCCACAGCCGTATCGAAGACCAGGGCCCTCGCCGGGGCTCTCGACGGCGTGGGCGCCGACAGGCACCGGAGGAACGTATGAGGTTGACACGCGAAAAGCTGAGCGGGCACGGCCTTGTGGTCGTCGCGGCCGCGGCCCTGCTGGCGCTGACCGGCTGCGGCGGGTCGGGCGGGGGAGGGACCAAGAGCGACTCGGCCGGCCAGGTCCCGGCCACCGCGACCGGCAGTCTGGAGGATCTGGCGGCCGAGGTGAAGTGCAAGCCGGACATACAGACGGACGCCGACGAGATCCGCCAGGCGATCTGCAAGAACACCGACGGAAAGTTCGTCCTCGCCACCTTCGCCACCGACCGCGGGCAGCGCGAGTGGATCAACGACGCGAAGGACTACGGGGGGTTCTACCTCGTCGGCGCCAAGTGGGTCGCCGTCGCCGACCAGAAGGTGGTCACGGCGCTGCGCGGCACGCTCGGCGGTGACATGGAGGTCGGGACCGACCACCACCAGCACTCCCACACCGGCTGAGCCGCACGCACGGCACACACGCAGAAGGCCGGTGGCGGGTTCTCCCGCCACCGGCCTTCTCAGTGCCTTGCTAGCTCTTCGGTGAAGCGACTACTGCCTTCGGTGAAGGGGCTGCTACCTGCACTGCTTGCCGGTGTTGATGCAGTTGGCGATCTTGTTCGCCAGGCCACCGGTGGTGACGCTGATGAAGTCGTCGTGGTCGGTCGCCGACTTGTGGAGCTGCTCCGGGAAGCCGTCCACCGCGTACGCGTTCTTCACCACGCCGTTCTGGAGGACCGGCGGCGCGATCTTGTAGACCAGGCGCATCGTCAGCTGCGGGATCGCCTTGAAGCCGTTGCCGCAGACGCCGCTCGCGGGGTCGGGGAAGGCCACGTGCGTGCGGTGGTTGGCGCTGTCGATGTTCTGGCCGTCCCAGCAGCTCTGGAAGGCGAACGTGCGGACCACGTTGCTGCCCTGCGGGCAGATCGGGTACTGCGACGTCAGCTGGACCTTGTTCTCGAAGCCGGTGCAGCTCCAGTGCGCGTTGGCGTTCGCCAGACCGTTGGTGGTGGTCTTGGCGTCACCGGTGATGATGCGCAGGAACTGCGGCATCGCGACGACCTTGCTGGCCGGGCTGCCGACGTACTTGATCTGCGCCTGTACGGGCGTCAGGATTTTGCCGACGTTGCCTTCCTTGCCACCGCCGTCCGCGTTCTGGTCGAAGTCCTGCGAGCCGTCCTGGAGACGGACCACCGGCCAGTAGTACGACGACAGGTCGTTCTTGTTCTGGCAGCTGGTCCCGCCCTGCAGGAACGTGTTGTTGCTGGAGAACGCGTTGACCTTCTGGTTGCCGACGTAGTCGTGCAGGTGGTGCGCGCCGTTGGTCACGCCGGGCGCCACGATCACGTTGTCGGTGTTGTGGTTCTTGTTCGCGTTCACACCGCACGCAGTGGTGAACGTACCCCGCGAGGCGTTGGCGGACTTCTGCGGCTTCCCCTGGACGTTCGCCGCGACCTTGGTGATGTCGACGAAGTCGGCGGCTACGGGACCGTTTCCGGCCTGACCGCCGATGTTGGCCGGTGCGCTCGCGCTCGGAGCCGCGCTGGCCGAGGCGCCGCCGTTGTTCTGCTGGCCGCCGTTGTTCTGGCCGCCGTTGTTCTGACCCCCGTTGTTCTGCTGGCCGTTGTTCTGGCCGCCGGCGGTGGTCTGGGCCTGGTTGGCGGTGGTGCCGGTGCAGGCGGCGAGACCGTCCAGCGTGGTCGGCGCGGCGGCGCCCACCCGGGTGAAGTCGATCTTGATTCGGCCGATGACCGCGGTCCGCTTGTCCTTGAGCGGCGACAGGATCGCGTTCTGGACGAAGCCCGCGTCATTGGCCTGAGCCTGACGTGACGAGGCCAGCCGGGCGTACGCCTCGGTGATCTGCTTGTCGAGCGTGGCCAGCTCCGTGTCGACGTTCGACTTGGCGTTGGCGGGCACGCTGGTCAGTTGCTGCCCGACATCGGGGCAGGAGATGGTGGCGACCTGGGCGGCGGCGGCCTTGGTGGTGTTCGGGCTCGAGTTGGTCTCGTGCGCCGAGGCGTAGAAATTCGCCCAGATCAATCCGCCCCCACCGATCGCGAGCGCCGCGGATGCGGCAACGGCGCGAACAGCCAGTGGCGAACGTCGTTTGCGAGTGTTGCGTCCCATGGAACTCCTCTGACTTCCTTGCGGGGCATCGAGGCGCCCGACAGGAGTGAAGCGGCGTCCATCAGTACGCAGGTGACTCCTGAGGCGTTCAGAAACCCTGGAAAATCTTAGAAGTTCGTGAGGTCATTTCCGGCACAATGGGCTCAGAAGCGCATGTTTTTCGGTGAGTTGATCTCGAAAAAAAGGTTTGAACTATATTCAACGGCGTCGGCGGGCGCTTCTTCTTCACTGGCTGCCGTGATCCAAATACGCCAGTACGGCGAGTACGCGCCGGTTGTCATCGTCGGAGACCTCCAGCCCCAGTTTGGTGAAGATATTGGAGGTGTGTTTGGCGATCGCCCGTTCTGTGACGACGAGTTGGGCCGCGATCGCCGCGTTCGAACGCCCCTGCGCCATCAGTTCGAGCACCTCCAGCTCGCGCGGGGTCAGCCGCCCGAGCGGCTGCGCGGTGTGTGAACGCCGCGCCAGCAGCTGCTGAATCACCTGCGGATCCATCGCGGTCCCACCCGCGGCGACGCGCCGTACGGCGTCGATGAACTGCTCCGCGTCGAACACCCGGTCCTTGAGCAGATATCCGACCCCGCCCGTGCCGTCCGCGAGCAACTCCCGTGCGTACAGCTGCTCCACGTGCTGGGAGAGCACGAGCACCGGCAGCCCCGGCCGCTCCCGGCGGGCCTGAAGCGCGCACTGCAGCCCCTCGTCCGTGTGCGAGGGCGGCAGCCGTACGTCGACCACGGCGACGTCCGGCGCCAACTCGGCCAGCGCCCGGGTGAGTTCGGGTCCGCTCTCGACGGCGGCGGCGATCTCGAAGTCGTACGCCTCGAGCATCCGGACCAGTCCGTCGCGCAGCAGGAACAGGTCCTCGGCTAGGACAACGCGCAAGGGATCTCCATGGTGACCATGGTGGGGCCGCCCGCGGGGCTGCTGACGGCCAGGACGCCGTCGAATGTACCGAGCCGACGCTCGACGCCGGTGAGCCCCGAGCCCGCGCCGACCCGGGCGCCGCCCTCCCCGTCGTCGGTGACGGTGATGCGGAGCATTCCGTCCCTGTGCTGGAGGTCGACCCAGAGGCGCTCGGCACCGGAGTGCTTGACCGCGTTGGTCAGCACCTCGCTGACGGCGAAGTACACGGCGGACTCGACGGGCGCGTCGGCACGGCCGTCCATGTCGACGTCCACCTCGCTCACGAGAGGCAGCCGCAGCACCAACGCCCTTACCGCGTCGCCGAGTCCACGCTCGGCGAGCACGGGGGGATGAATACCCCGCACGAGGTCGCGCAGCTCGGTGAGCGCCTCGGCGGAGGACCGGCGGGCCTGGGCGAGCAGCTGTCGGGCCTTGGCCGGGTCCTTCTCGATGAGGACCTCGACGGTCCCCAGGTCCATCCCCATGGCGACCAGTCGCGCCTGCGTCCCGTCGTGCAAGTCCCTCTCGATGCGGCGGAGTTCGGCCGCCGACGTGTCCACGGCGGTGCGCCGGGTCTCGGTGAGGACGCGGACCCGTTCGGCGAGTTCGCCGTCGCCGGAGGCGAGGACGGAGCGGGCGAGGAGGAAATGGACCCGCAGGAGGGCGGGGGAGAGGGCGTAGGAGGCGACGAGGAGCACCGCGCCCAGTGCCCCCGCGAGGAGGGCGGAGCCCTGTCCCGACACCGGCACGAAGCCGTACCACCACCCCACGTGCGTGCCGTCCGTGAAGACCCGCCACAGGCCGGCCGCCAGCGCGAAGCCCTCCAGGGGGTACAGGAGGAGGGCGGCGGGCAGCAGTGCGGTCACGAACCCGGCGGTCATGTCGACCACCAGCCAGCCGAGATCGCGCCAGGTCGCCGGGTCTCCCAGCATGCGGAAGCAGCGCGTCCACGGGGGCGTGTCCGCGGGCAGGCTCCTGTACGCGGACGGAATCCGTATCCCGCACCACTTGGCGGCGATGGTCCGCCGCCGGTCCGCGAAGGCCCGTACGCCGGTCAGGACCCAAGGGGTCGTGACGATCCCCACCCCCGCCGGCACCAGCAGGATCGACACGACGGACAGCACGAAGAGAACAACCGCTCCGGTGAACCCCCCGACGGCCAGCACCAGCCCTCGCCCTCCGGCGACCAGTACCTCAGGCCCGCGCGCCCGTATGCCCCTGCCGCTCCACATCCCCATACCGCCAGTCTCACCGACCCGCCCCGCGAGGTCACTGGGCCGAGCACCAGGGTGGGGGTGGTGCCAGGTGCACCCCGGGGACAGGGCTTTCCTCGCCCTCGCCGCCCCTGCCCGTCCCGTCCCGAACCTGGGGGCTCCGCCCCCGGACCCCCGGGGTGCGTTCTTCGGCTGCGGGCCGGTGGGGGTTGCTCGCGCGGTTCCCCGCGCCCCTGAAGGGGCGCGGGGAACCGCGCGGTGGCGCTACTGGGTGAGTACCTTTGTCTCCAGGTCCGGCGGGAGGCCCACCGGTGGGCGGTCCGGGCGTTGGGGGGCCACCCCGCCGATGCCCTGGAGCCAGGTCCACGTGTCCGCGACCGTCTCCGAGACGGGCCGGCACCGCAGCCCCGCCGCCACCGCACGGGACACGTCCGCCCGATGAAGAGCGTCATGCATGTCGGACCCCACCGGCACCCACACCGGCAACTGCGTCCACGGCTGAATACCGGCGTCGAGAACCACGGAAGGCTCGGTCCAACGGAGTTCCGCCCGCGCCCCGGTGACCCGGACGCACGCGTCGAGCAGCTCCCCCATCGTCGTATGCCCCTGCGGACTCATCAGGTTGTACGCCCCGCTCACCCCCGCATCCGCCGCCCCCAGGATCCACTCCGCGAGATCACGGACATCGATGTACTGGAGGGGGAGGGACCGGGGACCGGGCGCGAGTACGGGTCCGCCCCGGGCGACCCGGGTCAACCACCACGGCAGGCGCCCGATGTTCTCGTACGGCCCGAGGATCAGCCCGGACCGCACGAGCAACGAGCGCTCCGCGCCGAACGCGGACACGGCGGCCAGCTCGCCGCCCAGTTTGTCCTGCGCGTAGTCGGTCTGTTCCGCGTCCTCGGACGCCCCTTCCACGAGCGGCGCGTCCTCGGTGTAGTCGGCGGGCGGAGCCCACGCGTAGACCGAGCAGCTCGACACGTACACATACCGCCCGGCCCGGTCGGCCAACAGCCGTGCCGTGTCGCGAACGGCCCGCGGCGCCGCCGACCAGGTGTCGACGACGACATCCCACTCACCGTCGCCCTCACCCGCGGCGGAGGCGAGCGCCGCGAGCCCGTCGGGGGCGGTGCGGTCGCCCAGCAAGGACCGCACCCCGGCGGGCGGTTCGCGGCGCCCGCGGTGGAAGACGGTCACCTCCCAGCCACGGCCGAGCGCCGCCTCCACCACGGCCCGCCCCGCGAAGTCCGTACCGCCCAGCACCAGCAGTTTCTTGGGTTTCATACGGACGACTCTGCCCGCACGGCCCGCCGGACGGAACGGGAATCTGCTGACAGAAGAGTTCCTGAGCGGCGGAGTGGGTCAACGCCCGGTCGCAGGCGCGTACTTGTACCCCACCCGCCGTACCGTCTGGATCGCCTGCCGGTGCTGCGCCCCCAGCTTGCGCCGCAACCGCGCGACGTGGACGTCGACGGTCCGCCCGTCGCCCACGTGCCCGTAGCCCCACACGGTGGTGACCAGCTGGTCGCGGGTGTGCACCCGGTGCGGGTAGGCGACGAGGTGCGCGAGCAGCTCGAACTCCAGGTAGGTGAGGTCGAGCGGCCGCCCGTCGACCTCGGCGGTGCGCTGCACGGGGTCGATGCGGACGAGCGGGTCGTCCCCGACGGCGGCGTGGATGGGGGCCGGGGAGTCCGGGACGGCGACCGGCACCAGGGGCTGCTGGTCGGCCGGTACGAGGACCAGGTAGCCGATCATCGGCGGCTGGCCGGGGAGTACGGGCAGGGTGTGCGGGGGAGCGGGCAGCCAGGTGGCGCCCGGCGGCAGGAAGTCCGCGACGTCGACCACCTCGTCCCGGTGGACGGCACGGAGTCGGTGCCGCGCGGGGACGGGGGCGGGTGCCGGTGCGGGGGTGGTCGCGACGGACGAGAAGGAACGAGTGGTCGCCATGAGAGGTCAGCTCTTTCGCGCGAGAAGTTCGTCGGGAAGGTCGACGACCGCGAGTTCGTGGTCGGGGCCGTCGAGGACGTACGTCGTGCGCGCTGGCCGAAGGCCGGGGTGTACGGCTTTAGAGGGCCGGCGCGTTCGTCGCGCGGCAACACACCCGGTCGAAGTCGTGATGCTGACGGGAAGGCCAGAAGGGCTCCAGGTCGGGACGACCCGTCGCGGTGTACTTCTGGAAGCTGGCCATAACCCCATTGAAGCAGAAGCCGGAGCCGGGCAGGAGACTCCTCTCACAGGTCGGACGCGTCCTTGGCGTGAACTTGACGTCGTACGACGAGAGGAGGCGCCCACCGTGACGGTGGGCGCCTCCTCGTTCGAGTGTGGGGCGGATCAGACCTGGCCGGCCTTCTCCAGGGCGGTGCAGCAGGTGTCGACGAGCAGGCGCGTGACGACGTACGGGTCGACGTTGGCGTTCGGGCGGCGGTCCTCGATGTAACCCTTGCCGTCCTTCTCGACCTGCCACGGGATGCGGACCGAGGCGCCACGGTTGGAGACGCCGTAGGAGTACTCGTTCCACGGGGCGGTCTCGTGCAGACCCGTCAGGCGGTCGTCGATGCCGGCGCCGTAGTTCTTGACGTGGTCGAGCGGCTTCGAGCCCTCGCCCAGCGACTCGCACGCGGTGATGATCGCGTCGTAGCCCTCGCGCATCGCCTTGGTGGAGAAGTTGGTGTGCGCGCCGGCGCCGTTCCAGTCGCCCTTGACAGGCTTGGGGTCGAGGGTCGCGGAGATGTTGAAGTCCTCGGCGGTGCGGTAGAGCAGCCAGCGGGCCACCCACAGCTGGTCGGAGACCTCCAGCGGCGCCAGCGGGCCGACCTGGAACTCCCACTGGCCGGGCATGACCTCGGCGTTGATGCCGGAGATGCCGAGGCCCGCCTTGAGGCAGTTCTCGAGGTGCGCCTCGACGACGTCACGGCCGAAGATCTCGTCCGCGCCGACGCCGCAGTAGTAGCCGCCCTGCGGGGCCGGGAAGCCGCCGACGGGGAAGCCGAGCGGGCGCTCCCCGTCGAAGAAGGTGTACTCCTGCTCGATACCGAAGATCGACTCCTGCGCGGCGAACTTCTCCGCCACCTCGGCCAGCGCCGCACGGGTGTTGGACTCGTGCGGCGTCATGTCGATGTTCAGGACCTCGCACATCACGAGGACGTCGTCGCCGCCGCGGATCGGGTCCGGGAAGGTCGCGACGGGCTTGAGTACGCGGTCCGAGGCGTGCCCCTCGGCCTGGTTCGTGGAAGACCCGTCGAAGCCCCAGATCGGCAGCTCGGCACCCTTGGCGTCGTCGCCCAGTATCTTCGTCTTGGAACGGAGCTTGGCCGTCGGCTCGGTGCCGTCGATCCAGATGTACTCAGCCTTGAAGGTCACGGGCCACATCCTTCGGGGGTGTGTCTTGGGCGCACTGCGGGTGCTGCGGCGCTGCGGCACTGGGGCGCCGCGGTAATGCCCGGCAGCCTGTCAACAGGCGATTTCCCGATCATTGCTCGAATGTGAACCCCGTGTTACCTGGTGCCTCTGTGCTGCGACTCACTCGCCGAGAGCGATTCGCGACCGCTATCGGTGGCCCGCTCGCGAAGTCCGCGAGCACACGCGTCCGCCCACCGTGATCCTCCCGGTCCCGGTGGCGGCGGCTCGTATGCGATGGGTTTGCGGGCGCGCACCTGGCTCCGTGACCGCCAGGTGCGGTGTCGAACTCGCTCTACGTGCCGGTCCTGCTGTTCGTGGCCGCGAACAGCAGGACGCACGACCCGCTTCGGGGGGCGGTCCGGGCCGCGGGGCTGCTGCCGTACGCGGCCCGGCCGGTACCGCCGTCCGGTCGGCGGAGTTCCTCAGTCGTCAGGTGTGGACGCTCACCCGACCTTCTCGATCCGGGCCCGGCGGATCAGGAACTTGCCCGGCTCCCGGACCTGCTCGAACGCCGCGTTGTTGAGCAGTACGCAGCTGCCCGACACGGAGGTGACCTGCACGGTCGTGGACTTGTTGTTGTCCAGGTTCGTGACCTTGAGCTTGGTCCCGGCCGGGAACTGGTTGCTGGACGCGGCCGGGGCGCCGCCCTCACCCGAGAGGGTGACGGTCGAGCCGTTGCAGACCTGCTGGCCGGTGGCGGCGCCACCACCACCCGTCCCCTGCGCGGGTGCGGTGGTCTGCTGCTGCGCGGGTGTGGTCGTCGCCGGCTGGGCGGACTGCGCGGGCTGCGTGGTCTGGGAGCCCTGAGCCGACTCCCCAACCGCGCAACCGGACGCCTTCTGCTGCACCTTGATCTGTGCGATGACCGCCTCGCGGTTGGCGATCCGCGCCGCCGACTGCGCGTCGGGATTCGCCCGTTGGCCGTCGATGAACTTCTGGTTGTTGCCGAGGGCGGTGGTGAGCCCCTGGCAGACCGTCGAGTCCGCGGCGGACAGGGTCCGGCCGTTCTCGGTCTGCGCCGCGTTCGAGGTGGCCGCCATGGCGAACGCGCCACCTCCGGCCACGGCGGCGGCACTGACCAGCAACGCGAGCTTCTTCTTTGGACTGAGAGTCCTTCTACGCGACATGTGCGCCTCCTGTCCGTGGCCGCCTCGTGCGGCGGCCGGATGCGATCCGTGTGCCGCTATGTACGAGATCCCGAACAGGGTTACTCAATGGTTAACACGAGTCAGCGAAGTGGCTTGGGTCACATGCGAGTCAAGGCGTCCCGAACCGCTTCCTCCGAACGGGCCACGACCGCCGTCCCGTCGTTCGCCGTGATGATCGGACGCTGGATGAGCTTCGGGTGCTCGGCCAGTGCCTTGATCCACTGCCCGCGCGAACTGTCGTCCCGCGCCCACGACTTCAGGTCGAGCTCCTTGGCGAGGGCCTCCTGTGTCCGCGTGATGTCCCACGGTTCGAGGCCCAGCCGCTCCAGTACGGCTCGGATCTCGTCCTCCGTGGGTACGTCCTCCAGGTAGCGGCGGACGGTGTACTCCGCACCCTCCGCGTCGAGCAGGCTGATGGCGCTGCGGCACTTCGAACAGGCCGGATTGATCCAGATCTCCATGCCGCACACGTTACGCGTGACCCCCTTTTCCGCTGGCGTCACACCACCCCCGAGGGCCCTGTGGCCAGGGGTTGGTTCATCACAAGATCATCACTTCATCTCCATGCCTCTGTCATATGCCGAAGCCAGGAACTACCGTCATCCCACCCGAAAGCACAATCAGGGGGGCGAGATGACTGACCCGTACACAAGGCCGCCTGTTCCGCGCCCGCCGGACATGCGGCCTTGGCGTAAGCGCAAGCGCGTGTGGGCGGCCGGGATCCTCCTGTTCGGTCTGGGGGCCATGGGTGGCACCCAGAGCGCGCAGGACGAGGTGAACGCGGCGAAGGCCGCGGCCGCCGGCCCCCGTCCGACGGTCACAGTGACCGCCACCGCCACCGCCACCGTCACCGTGACGCCGAAGCCGCGGGTCACCGTCACCAAGACGGTGCGGACGCCGGGCCCGACCAAGACGGTCACCGAGGCCGCGCAGGATGCCGGCGCGGACACAAGTGGGAGCAGCGACACCGGCACCTGCTCGATCGTCTCCAACTCGGGCAACTGCTACGAGGCGGGGCAGTACTGCCGGAACAGGGACCACGGCGCTTCGACGACGGATGCCGGCGGTGCGGGCATCACGTGCGCCTACCGCAACGGGTGGCGCTGGACCTACTCCTGACGGCGTGAGCCGCGTCCTTCCCGGTGGGTGGTGGGCGGCTCCCCGCCGTGCCCACCGGAGGGTCTGTTCGAATTTGCCGCCGCCTCACGCACATCTCCCGGAACTGCTGTGACACGGCGGCAACTCCCTTGCTCACCTGGATGTTTGCCGGACTCTGTGGACTCCCTGGATGTCAGTGCCGGGCAGTAAACTAGAAGCAGTGTTCGAGGGTGTCGCCGGGGGGTCCGGATGGCGCCCTGACCGCGACAGGAGGATGCCTGTGCCCGCTGCCGCACTGAAGCCGCTGCCCACTCAGTCCACGTCCAAGAGGGCGGTCCTGATGGACCTGCCGTACGAGCCCGTGGCGAAGCGCCCGTTGCCGCCGGGGCGGCCTCGCGAGTGGTACGTCACGCACAACCGCCGGCTCAAGGCGATGCGTCTCGCGATCGCTCTGCTCGACTCCGGTGTGTACGTTCCGAATCAGGCCCGCGACGAGAAGATCCGCAGTACCGCGGAGGCGATCGGTGTTCATCCGCCGTCGGACACCACGTGCCACATGGTGCGCGCGCTGATGCGTTACGCGCGCTGAGCGCCGGGGCGGCGGGGGTGACGTTCTTCGCCCCCGCCGCCCCTACTCGGGGGCTCCGCCCCCAAACCCCCGATCGGCCTGAACGGCCTCGTCCTCAAACGCCGGACAGGCTGAAAGATGCGCGCCAGCGCTCTCAAGGGGCGCGGGGAACTCCGCGATCAGCCCCCACCGGGCCCGCAGACAAACGAATCGGGCGGGTGGGGATACGGGGCGAAGCTCCGTGTCCTTCGTCTCTAACCCGTCGTCAGTTCCTTCTCCAGGGGGGTACGGAAGCGCGGGGTGATCCGGGTCGGGCCCAGCCAGGCCCGTAGGCGGGCGGCCTCCGCCTCGATGGCGGTCAGTGCCTCCCGCCCCACCCCGGCAGGGTCCAGCACCCGCCACACCAGGGCCCCGTCGGCCCGCTGCGCCCACCCTCCGACCACCCGCCCCTCCCACCACACCGTCGGTCCGACATTCCCGCTGCGGTCGAAGAGGGCGGGGCGGAGGGAGGGTGAGAGGTACCAGTCCCGTTCCTGCCATCCCATGGCCGTCGGATCGAGTCCGGGGAGGAGCGCGGCCCACGGTGCGACGGGGCCGGGGGCGGTGTCGTCGGCGGTCACATATCCGGTGGCCCCGTCGTCGAGCGACACGGCCACCGCCCCGATCGCGGCCAGCGCCCGCCGCACATCGGTGACCTTCCACCCCGTCCACCACTTGAGGTCGGCCTCGGTGGCGGGCCCGCACACCGCGAGCCAGCGGCGCAGCAACTCGGGCTGGGCCTCGGAGGGCGGGAGTTCGGGATGCGGTGGCGCCACGGCCCAGCGGAACTGGGTCGACGTCCAGGACCCCAGCGGGCGCCCACGCACCACCCGCCCCTCGACCCCGAGCACCCGCATCAGCCGGGACGACACGGTGTGCGCGCTCTCGTAACCGCGCCCCGCGCCGTACGTGAACTGCTCCCTCAACCTCGGCTCGTCCTGGGTGAGTTCGTTCACCGTGGCCTGCCCGCGCCGCGCCAGCGCGGCGAGCGCGGACGCCTCCACCTCGGTGAGCCACTCCTCGGTCAGCCGCCCGTCGCTGCCGCTCACCATGTCCTTGACCAGCCCGGCCCGGGCCTTCGCGGCGATCGCGAGCCCCGTCGAGGCGTGCACCACCGCGGCCAGCTCGGTGGGGAACACGAACACGGTGTGCCGCATGCCGTGCATCCGTACCAGCGTCCGGTCCTCGTACAGCGCCCGGTCGAGCTCCGCCACCGTCTTCCCGGCGTCCGCGAGCCGCGCGCCCACCGCCAGGTACACCGTCGCCGGATCGGTCCCGTGCAGTGCGACCAGGGACCCGGCGACCTCCTCGGGGCTCGCCGCGCGCGCCGTCCCCGTGAGCCGGTGTCGCAGGGCGAGCCGGGCCCGCCGCTCCGCCACTGCGATGTGCCGTCGCTCCTCGCCCACGCCGCCTCCCTCTCGTAGCTGCCGTCCCCGCATCCTCTCGCGCCTCACCCGATCGGCGCCCCCGCCATGCGTACGCCCTGCTCACGGCCTTGACTGAAACGGGAATCCGCAGCGGAACGTCGGGAGACGACATGGCGCGGCACGCGAGGCAAGGGATACGCGGGACAGGCGGGGTACACGGGGTGAGCGGGATACGAGCGCCCGGCGCACGACGGACCGGCCCGGGGGCCGTGGCTGTCGTGCTCCTCCTGGTTCTCGGCGCGGCCCTGGCCGGCTGTTCCAACGGCACCACCCCGTCCGACGTGGCCTCCGCCGCCTCCTCCCTCGCGTCCGAGGCCGGCGGCACCCTCGCCTCCGCGACCGCCGAGGCCGGGCGGAAGTTCGACGAGTTCAAGAACGGTCTGAATGCCAAGGGCGAGGTGAAGCTCGGCGGCCAGGTGACCATCGACTCCGCGGGGCGGGCCACCGTCAAGGCCACCGCCACCAACCCGACGTCCGCGGCGAAGACGTACGCGGTCCAGGTCGACTTCCGCGACAAGGGCGGCAACCTCCTCGACACGGTCGTCGTCACCCTGAAAGACGTCCCGGCGGGCGCGGCCAAGGACGCAACCGCCCGCAGCAATCGCACCCTCTCCGGAGACGTCACCGCCGACGTAGCCCGCGCCGTGCGGACCTGACACCCGCAGACGAGCCTCCCGCTCCGGCGACCGTCATGCCGTCGTCGTCGCCGATGCCTTCAGCCGTACAGCTCGAACAGTCCGGTCACATACGCCGTCAGCCGTTCGCCCAGCAGCTCGGGGGTCAGGTCCGTGCGCCCCAGTTCCCGCCACGGCACCGCGAGCTTCTCGGCGTCGGGGGAGTAGGCCAGAGCGTCCAGCAGCCGCCAGTACAAGTGCTCCTCGGCGTCGGCCGGTCGGCGTCCGCCGTGTGCCTCGTACCGCGCGCGGAACCCCAGGCCGTACGCCTCCCCGTGCAGCAGCGCGAGGGCCGTGGAGCAGTGGGCCACGTCCAGGTCGGCGGGCCCCCACGAGGTCTCCACCCAGTCGACCACCCCGCTGATCCGCAGCGCGTCGCCCGCGCCGGTGAAGAGCACGTTGCCGGGATGGAAGTCCCGGTGCAGGAAACACCCTTCGTACGCCGGGGGTTCGCGCCGGATCACGTCCACGGCCCGCTCCCACAGCACGCCCCGGGGCACACGGACGCGTTCGGGCGAGGTCCATGCCTGGTAGGGGCGCGGGCGGTCGGCGGGAACCACCGCGTGGATACGGGCCAGTTGGCCGGCCAGCAGGTCGATGCGCCGGTCCAGGTCCTCCTCGTCGACCCGTACCCCGCCCGGCAGCGAGGACATCAACAGCGAGGGGTGGTCGCAGTGTTCGGCGGCGGCGTCGACGGCCTGGAGCTCGGGCGTGGGCACGTCCTCGTACGCGGCGAGCAGGGTGAGGACGGACGCCTCGCGGGTCAGCAGGCCGGGCGCATGACGGCGGTAGAAGGGCTTCACGAACGACCGCAGCACCAGACCCGTACCGTCGTCGAGGGCGAGCCGGCGCATCTGGGAGCTCCAGCCGCCGCGCAGGGCCGTGGACTCCCGTACGCTCCTGCCGGCCGGAAGCTGTTTGGCCACCCAGCCGCGGGTCGCGGTCCACCCCCGCTCACCCAGTCCCACGAGTACGGCGTCCACGAACCGCGCCCGGTCGGCGGCGTGTTCGCGCAGCCACAGGCCCAGCATGTGGTCGGCATCGGGGAATTCGAGCCGGGTGAACTGGGCACGGGCGGTGAGCGCGTCCGTCACGGCCTCGGTGACGGCGGGCGGGATGACGGCGTCCGTACCGGGTACGGCGAGGACCGCACGGCCGTCGTACCCGCGCAGCACATCGAGCGCGGGGGCCTGCCGCCAGCTGTCCGGCGCCCGGATGATCTCGCTGAAGCGCCCTCCCCCACTCTCGACCTCGCTCGAGCGGGAGGTACTCCTGCCCTCCCCGAACGGAACCTGCCACGCCTCGGCGCCGTACACCGCGGGCGCGCACAGGCCCAGCGCCACCACGCGCCGCCCGTAGTGCGCGGCGAGATCGGCCACCGTCTGGCCGCTCATGCTGAACCCGACGAGGATCAGCGGACCGTCCGCCGGGACCGACGCGTCGATGACGGAGACGGCCTGCTCGAAGCGTCGGCGCAGGCTCAGGTCCTTGAGTTCGCCCGAACTTTCGCCATGCCCGGAGAAGTCGAGGGCGAGGCCCCGGCAGCCGCGTGCCACGAACTCCTCCAGCAGCGGCAGCAGTCGCTCCTTGTTGCCGAGGCCCGCGCCGTGCAGCAGGACGACGGTGGCCGTGGCGCCTCGGCCATCGCCATGGCCGCTGCCATGGCCGTCGTCACCGTCGCCGCTGACGCAGCTCAGTCGTTCACCGTCGTGGTCGTGTGCGAAGGAGGCGAGCATCCGCCCATTCACCCATGCCCCCCCATGACCCACGCCCGCTTTTCAGCCACGTCCGCTTTTCGCCGGACAGGCATCAGGTGGCGGACTCGGGGCTACTCTCTACGCACCGACGGACGGGGACCCACCCCCAGTGCCCTGTCGGCACACAGCCACCCACGCACACAAGGAGTCCCGTCATGGGAACCTTGATCGTTTCCGCGACCGTGACCCTGGTCGTCCTGGGCTTCTCGAACCACGTCCTGTGGCTCGCCGCGATCGCCCTGCTCTTCGTGTACGCCCGCTACGGCCGTACCTGGGGCAGCTCGTCCGCGGCGGCGCCCTCGGGCACGTCCGGTTCCCCGGCCCGTCCGGACACCAGCTACCGCGCCTACCGTCAGCGCCGTGACCAGCAGGCCAAGTGGGAGCGCCGCTACCGCCGCGAGCGTCCGCTGGAGGCCCGCCGCCAGGAACGCCGGACGTAGCACCCGGACGCCGGTTCCCAGGAGGTCACAGACCCGGGGCGCCCCAGATGGGGAACCAGCGGCTGAGGTCCTGCTCGATCCGCAGATCGTCCGCGAGCGCGGCCTTGACCTGCAGTTCCAGCGCGTTGTCGCGCCGTTGGGCCTCGCCTGCCAGCGGTGCGAAGGGATAGAAGGTGCCGCGCTTGTAGAGGTAGACGAGCCCGAGCCGTCGCTGCCCGGTGTCCTGGAAGCCGGCCACGGAGCAGAGCAGCTGCGGTCCGAAGCCGCTGCCCTCCAGCGCGCTGTTGACCGCGTGCAGATCACCGACCAGCGCGGGCAGATCGTCCGGTTCCCGCCGCGAGACCAGCCACGAATACCCGTACTCGTCCCGGCTGACCTCCACCGGCGGACCCGTGCGTTCGGCATCCGCGTCGAGCAGCTCCTGCACCTCCTGGTGTGCCTGGGCGAAGGCCCCGCCCTCGACGCTCGCGAAACACACCGCGCCCGTCCCGGTCGGGGTGAACCCGGCGGCGGCCTGCAGGGTCACGGCCGCCGACGGCAGCCCGAAGAGCTGGTCGAGATCGGGCGCGACGGCCTTGGTGCGCCCGAGCAGGATGTCCAGGAACCCCATGCAGTCGGCTGCCTTTCCGGAAGGGACGAAGGGCCATGGCCCAGGACGAGCAGGTGGGTCGGGAAGGGGCAGGAAGAAGAGTCAGGCGGTGTTTTCCGGAGTCGCCGCCTCACCCAGTTCCGCCGAGATCCTGCCCAGTTGTTCGAGCCGCTGCTCCAGGCTGGGGTGGGTCGAGAAGAGCTTCGCGATCCCCGGTTCGGCACCGAGGGCCGGCGTGAAGTAGAACGCGTTGAACGCCTGTGCCGTCCGCAGGTCCTTGGTCGGGATCCGCGCGATGTCCCCGGAGACCTTCGTCAGCGCGGACGCCAGCGCCGAGGGTCGGCCGGTGAGCAGGGCGGCGGACCGGTCGGCGGCCAGCTCGCGGTACCGGGACAGGGCCCGGATGAGCAGGAAGCTGATCGCGTACACGGCCGCGGAGACGGCCATCACCGCCATGAAGATCGCCACGGTGTTCTGGTCCTTGCGGCCGCGCCCGCCGAAGAGCTGCGAGTAGAAGGCGAACCGCACGATCAGCCCGGCGATCACCCCGAGGAACGAGGCCACGGTGATCACGGCGACGTCCTTGTGCGCCACGTGCGACAGCTCGTGCGCGAGCACGCCCTCCAGCTCGTCGGGCTCCAGCCGCCGCAGCAGCCCGGTGGTCACGCAGAGGACCGCGTGATCGGCGTTCCGCCCGGTCGCGAACGCGTTCGGCATGTCGATGTCCGACACGGCGACCAGTGGCTTCGGCATGTCGGCGACGGCACACAGCCGGTCGACGACCCCGTGCAGCTGCGGATACTCCTCGCGCTCCACGATCCGGCCGTGCATCGCGTAGAGCGCGATCCGGTCCGAGAACCAGTACTGCGCGCCGAGAACCAGGGCCGCGACGACCACGACCAGCACCCAGGACTTCAGCAGCACGATCAACGCGGCGACGAAGGCCACGTACAGCAATCCGAGCAGGAACAGCGTGACCGTCATGCGTACGGTCAACCGCGGATCGCTCCGGAACCGGCTCTGCATCTGCATCACCCCCGCAGTAAGGCACTCGTCCCGCTGTCCAGTGTGCACCTGCGGACGCCCATGAAGCGGTTCCGAACAGCCCTAGGAGATGCAAAGGCAACCTGTGGGATTCCGTGCGAGATCTGGGGGATTCCGCCCAAGATGCTGAGTGGTCGATCGCCGACTAGCCTTTATTCGCGAGCAGCTCTTAGTGAAAAGAGCCGCCATCGGAGTACGCCCGCTGCACGCGTCGGCGGTTTGAACGTACTCCCCGTACTCGGGCGAGCATCGCGCCGGACCCGCTCCGCCGCGGTCACGGCCATCTGCCATCCGTCTCGTGCCTCCGAAAGACCGCACGAGGGGTGCAAGGAGGATTCATCCATGAAGGCACAACGTGCGAGGCGCTTCTTCGCGGTATCCGCCATCGGCGTTCTGATGGCCGGAGGCGCCGCGATCGGCGCAGCAGGTACGGCCTCGGCAGCTGCCCCGGCCCAAGCCCCGACCCAAGTCACCACCTTCGGCTGTTCCAACTGGGGTGGCCGTGGATTCGGGAACAACTGCGGGTTCGGCTTCAACAACGGCTTCGGCTTCAACAACGGCTTCAACAACGGCTTCAACAACGGCTTCAACACCGGCTTCAACCGTTTCGGCTTCAACAACGGTTTCGGCTTCAACAACGGCTTCAGCAACGGCTTCGGTGGTGGAGTCGTAGTCGTCGTGGTGCCCTGACGGACCACGGCCGAGGGCCGCCACCTGTACTCACAGGTGGCGGCCCTCAGTTTTCCAGGCGTCTTTTGGCGTCGTGATCTTTAGACGTCGTAGTACAGCTCGAACTCGTGCGGGTGCGGACGAAGCTGCAGCGGCGCGATCTCGTTCGTGCGCTTGTAGTCGATCCACGTCTCGATCAGGTCGGACGTGAAGACGTCGCCCGCGAGCAGGAACTCGTGGTCGGCCTCGAGGCGGTCGAGGACGGCCGGGAGGGAGGTCGGGACCTGGGCGACGCCCGCGTGCTCCTCGGGGGCGAGCTCGTAGAGGTCCTTGTCGATCGGCTCGGCCGGCTCGACCTTGTTCTTGATGCCGTCGAGGCCCGCGAGCAGCAGGGCGGAGAAGGCCAGGTACGGGTTGCCGGAGGAGTCGGGCGCACGGAACTCGACGCGCTTGGCCTTCGGGTTCGAACCGGTGATCGGGATACGCATGGCCGCGGAGCGGTTGCGCTGCGAGTACACCAGGTTGACCGGGGCTTCGAAGCCGGGGACCAGACGGTGGTACGAGTTCACCGTCGGGTTCGTGAAGGCGAGCAGCGACGGGGCGTGCTTGAGGATGCCGCCGATGTAGTAGCGGGCGGTGTCCGAGAGGCCCGCGTAACCGGCCTCGTCGTAGAACAGCGGGTCGCCGTTGGCCCACAGCGACTGGTGGACGTGCATGCCCGAGCCGTTGTCGCCGAAGATCGGCTTCGGCATGAAGGTCGCGGTCTTGCCGTTGCGCCAGGCGACGTTCTTCACGATGTACTTGAAGAGCTGGAGGTCGTCGGCCGCGGCGAGCAGCGTGTTGAACTTGTAGTTGATCTCGGCCTGGCCGGCGGTGCCCACCTCGTGGTGCTGGCGCTCGACCTGGAGGCCGGACTTGGCCAGCTCCAGGGAGATCTCGGCACGCAGGTCGGCGAAGTGGTCGACCGGCGGGGTCGGGAAGTAGCCGCCCTTGTAGCGGACCTTGTAACCACGGTTGTCCTCGAGGGCACCGGTGTTCCAGGCGCCGGCCTCGGAGTCGATGTGGTAGAAGGCCTCGTTCGACTTGGTGTCGAAGCGCACGCTGTCGAAGACGTAGAACTCGGCCTCGGGGCCGAAGAACGCGGTGTCGGCGATGCCGGTCGACGCGAGGTAGGCCTCGGCCTTCTTCGCCACGTTGCGCGGGTCACGGGAGTACTGCTCGCCCGTGATCGGGTCGTGGATGAAGAAGTTGATGTTGACCGTCTTGTCGCGGCGGAAGGGGTCGACGCGCGCGGTGGACAGGTCGGCGCGGAGCGCCATGTCGGACTCGTGGATGGCCTGGAAACCGCGGATCGAGGAACCGTCGAACGCGAGCTCCTCGGCCGGGTCGAAGGCCTCGGCCGGGATCGTGAAGTGCTGCATCACGCCCGGCAGGTCGCAGAAGCGGACGTCGACGAACTTGACGTCCTCGTCCGCGATGAACTTCTTGGCCTCGTCGGCGTTCTGGAACATCCAGCTCCTCCTACTCCCGCCCACAGTGGACCGGGGTGGTAGTTCGTTCGTGCGGCCAGTGCGGTGGCACACGCTGGAGCCGACCATAGGGATGGGGGATTTCTCCAGCGTGACCCATTTGTTTCGCCCAAGTTAACCGACCTGGGGCAGCCGGGCCCCTCCTGTCCGTATGCCAAAACGGGCGCAGTACCGTGGGCGGGTGGACAACAGGCAAGCAATCGGATCGTGGCTCTCCGGACCCCGCGCGGCCCTGGAGGACGCCGGTGCCGACCTCGGATACCGAGGCGAACAGCTGGGTCTGCCGGAACAGGGCCCCGGCTCCATCGCCCGCCCCGGCCGCAGGCTGGGCGCCCTCGTCATCGACTGGGCCCTGTGCCTGTTGATCGCATACGGACTGCTCACCCACGGCTACAAGCCGGGGTCGACGGGCAACTGGGCCCTGCTCGTCTTCTTCGTCCTGGGCGTCCTGACCGTCGGTACGGTCGGCTTCACCCCGGGCAAGCGCCTCCTGGGCCTGCGGATCGTCCCCGAGGGCGGCGGCCGTCTCAACCCGCTGCGTGTCCTGCTGCGCACCGCCCTGCTGTGCGTGGCCATCCCCGCCCTGATCTGGGACCGCGACGGCCGGGGCCTGCACGACCGCATGGCCCGCACGATCGAGGTCCGGGCCTAGGGCCTGTCCGGCGGATCATGCCGGAGACGCGGGGCTTGGCAGGCCCATCTGCGGCGTTGTCGTCACTCTCCCCCAAGCTCTCGACTTCGCTCGAGCAGGGAGGGACCCCCATCGCTCCGCTCGACTCCCTCCTCCGCCTTGCAGCTGGACGCACCAAGCCCCCGCTCACCTGTGCTTATGAGGCGCCGTCGCTTCCCTCCGACCTGATCCGCCGGACAGGCCCTAGCGACCGGACACCAGGCCGTACGACGACACCAGGCCGTACGACGAGTGGTGCGGCGAACGGTACGACGATGGGGGCGCCCGGAGTGATCCGGGCGCCCCCATCGTGGTAACTCTGCTCAGAGGAGTGTCAGCGGGCCTTCGGTCCGCCGCGCGGCATCCGCATGCCCTTGGGCATCGGACCCTTCGGAAGGGGCATGTTGCTCATCAGGTCGCCCATCGCGCGCAACCGGTCGTTGGTGGCCGTCACCTGCGGGCCGGTCAGGACGCGGGGGAACTTCAGCATCGTGGTGCGGAGCTTCTTCAGCTCGACCCGACCCTCACCGGTGCCCACGAGCACGTCGTGCACGGGCACATCGGCGACGATCCGCGCCATCTTCTTCTTCTCGGCCGCCAGCAGGCTCTTCACCCGGTTCGGGTTGCCCTCGGCCACCAGCACGATGCCGGCCTTGCCGACCGCGCGGTGCACCACGTCCTGGCTGCGGTTCATCGCCACCGCCGGAGTCGTGGTCCAGCCCCGGCCGATGTTGTCCAGCACGGCCGCGGCTGCGCCCGGCTGGCCTTCCATCTGCCCGAACGCGGCTCGCTCGGCCCTGCGCCCGAAGACGATCGCCGTCGCGAGGAAGGCGAGCAGAAGGCCGAGAATGCCCAGGTAGTACGGGTGGTCGATCAAGAGGCCGATCGCGAGGAAGACACCGAAGGTGACGATTCCGACTGCCGCGAGTACAAGACCGATCTTGGAGTCGGCCTTGCGAGTCATCTTGTAGGTCAGAGCGATCTGCTTGAGTCGCCCGGGGTTCGCAGCGTCCGCTGCAGTTTCCTTCCTCGCCATGCCACGAAGTCTACGTGGCCCGACAAGCGCCGACGACGGCAGTGTCCGGGCGGGCGGCGGCAGTGCCCGCACGGGGGGTCCGGCGACGGCTACGAACGCGTCGCCACGGACTCCAGCACGCGCTGCGCCTCGACCCGGTCCTTGGCGCGACGGCGGTCCTCCAGCACGGAGGTCCAGGCGTTGCGGCGGGCGGTGCGCTGACCGCTGCTCATGAGCAGCGACTCGACGGCACGGAGTGCATCGGTGAACGACGGGATGGCTGTGGCGCGTACGGGCGCGGCCTGCATGATGGAGGTCCCCCCTCGGGATGGCGGCTCTGGACGGGGCGGTACGTGGCGTAAGACCAGGGTCACTGATTGGTGTTACCAGGGCGTGACCGACCGGTCAAACACCAATGAAGCCTTGATGCGGCGGGCCTCCAGCCTGACGCTGTCCTGACGCCTGTTCCCATCTGCGTGGACAGTCGACAGCGCGGTGAATTGGCCACATTGTGGGGGGAGTTGCTTGTGCGCCGATTCACACGCGAGCGGTGGCACTGAGTGCCACCGCTCGGGTTGTACGGCGTTTCAAATTGTGTCGCCCGCACTGCTCCGTACGGGTGTTCAGACCGCCTGCGAGGCGACGTACGCGCCCCGCTTCTCGATGGCCATCTGGTACAGCCGGCCGGCGCGATACGAGGAGCGCACCAGCGGGCCCGACATGACACCGGAGAAGCCGATCTGCTCGGCCTCCTCCTTCAGCTCCACGAACTCGTGCGGCTTGACCCAGCGCTCCACGGGGTGGTGGCGCACGGAGGGACGCAGGTACTGCGTGATGGTCACCAGCTCGCAGCCCGCCTCGTGCAGCTGCGTGAGGGCCTCGCTGACCTCCTCGCGGGTCTCGCCCATGCCGAGGATGAGGTTCGACTTCGTGACCAGACCGTAGTCGCGCGCTTCGGTGATGACCTTCAGCGAACGCTCGTAGCGGAAGCCCGGGCGGATGCGCTTGAAGATCCGGGGGACCGTCTCGACGTTGTGCGCGAAGACCTCCGGGCGGGACGAGAAGACCTCGGCGAGCTGGGCGGGCTCGGCGTTGAAGTCGGGGGCGAGGAGCTCGACCTTGGTGCGGCCGGCCTCGCGCTCCGCCGTCTGCCGGTGGATCTGGCGGACCGTCTCGGCGTACAGCCACGCCCCGCCGTCCTCCAGGTCGTCGCGGGCGACGCCGGTGATGGTGGCGTAGTTCAGGTCCATCGTGACCACGGACTCGCCCACGCGACGGGGCTCGTCGCGGTCGAGTGCCTCCGGCTTGCCCGTGTCGATCTGGCAGAAGTCGCAGCGCCGGGTGCACTGGTCGCCGCCGATCAGGAACGTGGCCTCGCGGTCTTCCCAGCACTCGTAGATGTTGGGGCAGCCCGCCTCCTGGCAGACCGTGTGCAGGCCCTCGCTCTTCACGAGGTTCTGCATCTTCGTGTACTCGGGGCCCATTTTCGCCCGGGTCTTGATCCACTCGGGCTTGCGCTCGATGGGGGTCTGGGCGTTCCGGACCTCCAGGCGCAGCATTTTGCGTCCGTCGGGTGCGACTGCGGACACATCGGCTCCCTGTAGCTTCGATTCTTCGGCGTACACCAGGGTACGCCCGTACGGTTCTCGGCCCCCGCGGTGGGCAACCTTGCGGACCGGGGGTGCATTCCCGGGCTTTCCTCGCCCCCGCCGCCCCTACCCGCCCCACCCCTGAGGACTGCCGCCTCCAGCCCCCGGCTTCGGCCTGAGGCCTCGTCCTCGAACACCGGACGAGTCGAGGCTTTTGGGGGCGCGGGGAACTGCGCGGTCGGCCCCCCCGCCACCCGCACCCGAAATCAGTCAGGCCGAGGCCCGTTCGACCTCGCGGGGGCGCAGGTCCGCGTTCTCCAGGACGTCGCGGAGGTGCTTCTCGGCGACCGGCAGGACCTCGGCGATGGTGACGTCGCGCCCCAGCTCGTACGCCAGGGACGTCACCCCCGCGTCCCGGATCCCACACGGGATGATCTTGTCGAAGGAGGATGTGTCCGGATTCACATTCAGGGCGAAGCCGTGCATGGTGACGCCCTTGGCGACCCGGATCCCCATGGCGCAGATCTTCCGGTCCTCGCGCCGCTGCCCGGCGTTGGAGGGCGCGTACTCGGGCCCGTTCAGACGGGGGTCGAACTCCTCGTCCGTCAGCCGCGGGTCGAAGTCGAGGGAGAGCCCGCCGAGGGAGGGGCGCGAGGCGACGGGGTCGCCCAGGACCCAGACGCCCGCCCGGCCCTCCACCCGGCTGGTCTCGACGCCGAACTCGGCGCAGACCCGGATCATGACCTCTTCCAGCCGCCGCAGGTGCGCCACCACGTCCACCGGGCGCGGCAGCTTCTGGATCGGGTAGCCCACGAGCTGCCCGGGCCCGTGCCAGGTGATCTTGCCGCCGCGGTCAACGTCGACCACGGGGGTGCCGTCGAGGGGCCGTTCGCTGTCCGCCGTACGCCGGCCCGCCGTGTAGACCGGCGGGTGCTCCAGGAGCAGACAGGTGTCGGGGACCTCGTCCAGGAAACGGGCGGCATGCACGCGGCGCTGCTCGTCCCAGGCCTCTTGGTACTCCACGGCCTCGGCACCGAATCCCATGCGGACGAACCGCAACTCACTCACGGCAAGCGCCTCCCTAGAAGCCTCAGAACCTTCAGAACCTGTGGTGTGGCAACCGGCGGGCCCGTTGTCCGGCAGGCGAAAGAACCTTTCGTCAGGTACGTAACGCGCCCACGCCACTGTACGTCCGGGCCGCGCGCGTCAGCCCAGCGGTCAATCCTCACACGATCGGATGAATGTATGCCGAAGAGTGCGATCACGTGTTTACTCTCCGCTACATTCGCGCCGTCCACGAGGCCATAAGGGCTGCTCACAGGCAATCCGGGCACCCAGTGATGTCCGGAAGGCAGGAGACCGCACCGCAGATGACGGAACGACCCGCGCAGCGCACGCCCAATCGCCAGCTCGCCGCGCTCATCGCAGAAGCGGGGTTCTCCAACGCAGGTCTCGCCCGTCGCGTGGACCAGCTCGGCCTCGAACACGGACTTGACCTGAGATATGACAAGACATCGGTGACGCGGTGGCTGCGCGGGCAGCAGCCCCGCGGCACCACACCCGCCCTCATCGCCGAGGTGTTCACGCGGCGCCTCGGCCGGCGCCTCACCGCGCAGGACCTCGGGCTCGACGCCTGCGCACCCGTCTACGCGGGCCTCGAGTTCGCCGCGACCCCAGAGGAGGCCGTAGACATCGTCAGCGGGCTGTGGCGCAAGGACTCCGGCAGCCACGCCGAGCTACGCAAGATCGCCTTCACCCCGGCGGGGCTCGTCGTCCCCAGCCGCGACTGGCTGATCGGACGGGCCGACGACCGGGTGAGCCGCGGCGACCAGGCCGCCGCGCGCATCCCCGCCCAGGGGCGCCCCGGGGTCCCCCGCCAGCGCAGCCAGACCGAACGCGGCCCCGGCCAGAAGGTCACCGGCGGGGACATCGCCGCCCTGCGCTCGGTGGGCGAACTGTTCCGCGCCCTCGACCACGCCTACGGCGGCGGCCACGCCCGCCAGGCCCTGGTCCGCTACCTGGAGCACGAGGCCGAGCCCATGCTGCGCGGCGTGTACGGCGAGCAGACCGGGCGGCGCCTGTTCGCGGCCGCCGCCGACCTCACCCGCCTCGCCGGCTGGACCTCGTACGACATCGCGGCGCACGGGCTCGCGCAGCGCTACTTCGTGCAGGCGCTGCGGCTGTCGCAGGCGGCCGGCGACCGGGCGTACGGCTCGTACGTCCTGGTCACCATGAGCCGGCAGGCGGTCTACCTCGGCCACGGGCGCGAGGCCGTGCAGCTCGCCCGGGTCGCGCAGCAGGGCGTCGGCTCGTCCGTGCCGCCCGTCGTCCAGGCGCTGCTGCACTCCGTGGAGGCGCGCGGGCACGGCGTACTCGGGGAGGTGCGGGCCTGCACGGCGTCGCTGGTGCGCGCCGAGCGGGCCCTCGAATCCGCCCGGCCGGGGGACGAGGCCCCGCACTGGGCGCGGTTCTTCGACGAGGCGCAGCTTGCCGACGAGTTCGGTCACTGCCACCGGGATCTGCAGCAGTACCGGGCCGCGGCGCAGCACGCCGAGCGCTCGCTGCAGTTGCGGGCGCCCGGCTTCGCGCGCAGCCGGCTGTTCTGCCGGGTGGTGCTCGCCTCGGCACGGCTCGGGCTCGGGGAGCTCGACCAGGCCTGCCTGTTGGGCGCCGAGGCCGCGGGGCAGGCGGCGGAGATGCGGTCGGTCCGGGCCGTCGAGTACGTACGGGACTTCGAGCGGCGGCTCGAACCGTACCGGGACGCGGCACCCGTACGGGGCTACCGGGACCGGGTGGCGGCCCTGGGCTGACTCAGGCCGCCGTCTCCAGATGCTCCTCCGTCGCGGCCGGACGGGTGCCCAGGTCCAGCATGAGGGCGTGGGCGGCCCGGCGGCCCGAATGCAGGGCGCCCTGGACCGTGCTGGTGTCCCGGTGGTCCCCGCAGACGTACAGGCCCGCCAGGAGGCGTACCGGGCGGCGCAGGTCGTGCGGCGGGGGCATCGCGGGGACCGCGTCACGGGTGTGGTGGACCGCGAGGAGTTCCCAGCGGGTCGTCGACGTGCCGTAGAGGCGGGCCAGTTGGGCGCGGACCGCGGTGTCCAGATGGGTGGCGGCCGGGGGCGTGCCCAGCACCATCGAGGAGACGAGCGCCCGTCCGGCGGGCGCGCGGGAGGGGTCGACCTGGCTGATGACCGCCGTCTGCGCCACCGGGCCGCTCCGGTCGGCGTCCAGCAGCAGGGCGGGGTCGGTCAACGGGGGCTCGTCCGTGGTGTGGTGCAGGACCGTCACCGGATGGAAGGCCGGGACGCGCAGACCGGGCAGCAGCCGGGCCGCGGCGCGGGCTCCGGTCGCCAGCAGGATGGCCCGGCAGGTGAGTTCGCCGTGGTCCTTCGTCGTCACGGTGGTCGTGGAGACCGCGGTGACCTCGACGCCGGTGTGGACGGTGCCCGGGGGCAGGGAGGCGGCGAGGAGCTCGGGCAGGGTGTCCGCGCCGCCCTCCGGCAGGCACAGCCGGCCCGTCGCGAACGAATGCAGAGCCAGGTCGGCGGCGCGGCTGGAGGTGGTGAGGGCCGGGTCGCACAGGAGTGCGGCGAGCAGGGGGCGCAGAAAGCCGTCGACCGTACGGGGCGGCAGACCACGGGTGATCAGCGCCTGTGCGGTGGGGAGGTCGGGGCGGGTGAGGAGGCGTTCGGGTGGTGTGACGGCGAGGCGGGCGAGGGCGGTGGCCAGGCGGGTCTGATCGAGGTGACCGCCGAGGGGTCCGGGGCGCGAGGCCTGGCTCCGGTGGAGACGGGGGGCGCTTGCGAGGGCGCGCGCGGCGGTGAGTGCGCCCCTTGCGCTCCGGGGGGTGGTGGGGGCGGCGGCGCGGTGGTGGCGGCCGTCGCTGTGCAACAGCACGCCCGGCGAGAACGGGCGCAGGACCAGGGCGTTCAGGCCCGGGGTGCGGTGCAGTTCGGGGTACGAGGTGGACAGGAGCCGGCCGATGCGGTCGAGCCGGAAGCCGTCCACCTTCTCCGTCGTCATGCGGCCGCCCACGGTGGGGGCGGCCTCCAGAACCTTCGTCGTGAGGCCCGCCCTGGTCAGGTGCTGGGCGGCCGCGAGTCCCGCGGCTCCGGCCCCGACGATGACGACGTCCACGTCCGCCTTGCTTACGGGCTCTAGCACGTACCCCTCCTCGAGGTTGCGCGGCCGGTGGGAACGTCATGCCCCCAACGGGCCCTGGGGATACCCGAGTTCGGGTCGAGGGTAGGTGCGTTCGGGGCCGTCGACAGTCGCGCGTCGGGCGTGCACGGTCGCATGGGGGTGCACGGATGCCTTGTCTGCGGGCCCGGTGGGGGCTGGTCGCGCAGTTCCCCGCGCCCCTGAGGTGGGGGCTTCGCCCCGTGTGCTCCGGCCGCCCAGATTGGTTTGGCTGCGGGCCGGTGGGGGCTGGTCGCGCAGTTCCCCGCGCCCCTGACGGGGCGCTCTTGTCGGCGCCGGTTCACATTTTCAGCCCGTCCGGCGTTTGAGGACGAGGCCGATCGGGGGTTTGGGGGCGGAGCCCCCGAGTGGGGATGGTGGGGGTCCCCCCTGCTCGAGCGAAGCCGAGAGCTCGGGGGAGGGTAGGGGCGGCGGGGGCGAGGGACGTTTGTCAGTGCAGCGCCGCTCGCAACGCCCCCTCGATCGACGGGAAGGCGAAGGTGAAGCCGGAGGACAGCAGACGGGTGGGGTGGACGCGTTGGCTGCCGAGGATGTCGCCGGACATGTCGCCGAGGGCGAGCCGGAGGAGGGGGGCCGGGGTGGGGAAGACGGTGGGCCGGTGCAGGACGCGCCCCATCGCCTCGGTGATCTCCCGGTTGGTGAGGGGCGTCGGCGCGGTGAGGTTCACCGGCCCGGACAGCGACGACGTGTCGATGAGATGCCGGATCGCGGCCACCTCGTCATGGAGGGAGATGTAGCTCCAGTACTGGCGGCCGTCCCCCATCCGCCCACCGAGCCCCGCCTTGAAGAGCGGAAACAGCTTCCCCCACGCCCCGCCCTCACGGGCCACCACCAGCCCCGTACGGGCGAAGACGGTACGGACACCCGCCTCCCGCGCCGGTGCCGCCGCCCCCTCCCACGCCACGCACACGGAGGGAAGGAAACCCGCCCCGGGCGGCGCCGACTCGTCCACCACCCGGTCGCCCGTCTCGCCGTAGAACCCGATCGCACTCCCGTTGACGAACACCCCCGGCCGTTCGTCGAGGGAGGCCACCGCCGCGGCCAGCGTCGCCGTCCCCCGCACCCGGCTGTCCAGGATCTTCCGCTTGTACGCCGCCGTCCACCGCCGCGAAGCGACCCCCGCCCCCGCGAGGTTGACCACCGCCGCGCACCCGGCGAGCCCCGCGGCGTCCATCCGCTGCCCGTCCGGGTCCCACCGCAGCTCGTCCGTCCCGCGGGGCGCACGCCGTACGAGGCGGACCACCTCGTGTCCGTCCGCGGTCAGGGAGCGCGCCAGCGCCGAACCGATCAGGCCGGACGCACCGGCGATCGCGATACGGGACCTACGGGAATCCGGAGCGAGCGGTGAGTCGTTCATGCGTCCATCCTGCCGCGTGCCCCGGGGAAAAACGGGCCGGGACTCCGCGGGGTCGCCGTAAAGTGACCTTCATGCCGGCACCGCACATACGCATCGCCACCCTCGACGACGAGGACGCGCTCGGTCGTCTCGACCGCGCCACCTGGTCCACCCTGCACGCTGTCATGCCGCGCCCCCAGCCGCCGTACGAACCCTTCTACAACGAGCGGTTCGGCCCCCGGGACCATCACGTGGCCGAACTCGACGGCGTCCTCGTCGGCTACATCAAGCTGGGCTGTCCCACGCCCCTCGCCTGCAACTCCCACGTCCGGCAGATCCAGGGACTCGCCGTCGCCGAGGAGGCGCGCGGCACGGGCGTCGGACGGGCGCTGCTGCGGGCCGTGCAGGACGAGGCGCGACGGCAGGGCGCCCGGCGGATCACGCTGCGCGTCCTCGGGCACAACGCCCCGGCACGGAAGCTGTACGAGTCCGAGGGCTTCGAGGTGGAGGGCGTCCTGCCCGAGGAGTTCCTGCTCGACGGCGAGTACGTCGACGACGTGTTCATGGGCCGCTTTCTCTGATCACGAGGTGATCAGGTCGCCCGTGTCCACCGGTGTCGTCGCGGACGCCGCGCGCTGGGCGTCGCCCGCGACCTCGGCGGCCGTCAGGACGTAACCCGTCTCGTTGTCCGAGGTCGAGCGGGCGAACACGACGCCGTACACCCTGCCGTCGGTGGTGAGGAGCGGGCCGCCGGAGTTGCCGGGGCGGACGGTGGAGCGGATCGAGTAGATCTCCCGGGTGACCATGCTCGAGTTGTAGATGTTCTGGCCCCGCGCGTTGATCCGGCCTGCGACCGTGGCCGCCTGGAGATCCAGACCGCCGTCCTGCGGATAGCCCGCGACGACCGCCGAGTCGCCGCGCTTGGCGCTGTCGTCGAAGCGCAGGAGGGGGACCCTGAGGTCCGGTACGTACAGGACCGCGACGTCCTTGCGCGGATCGAAGAACACCACCCGCGCCGAGTACACGCGGCCCACACCGCCCACCCGCACGGTCGGGTTGTCGATGCCCGCCACCACATGGGCGTTGGTCATCACGTGCTGCGCCGCGTACGCGAACCCGCTGCCCTCCCGGCCCTGGTTGCCCGCGGCGCCCTCGATCTTCACCGTGCTGCGCTTGGCGGCGCTCGTCGCGGCCGCGGTGACGCTGTCGCCGGAGGGCTTCGCGACACCCGCCGTCGGCTCGTTCTCGAACGGGTTGAAGACCTGCGGGAAGCCCGCCTCCGTCAGCGCCGAGGTGGCCCGCGAGAACCAGGTGGGCGTCGTGTCCGGCATCGCCGTCTGTACGGCGCCCAGCAGCGCGGAATTGCGGATCGACTGGGTGATGAGGGTGGACGAGGAGGCTCCCAGGACGCTCGCGGCGACCCAGGCCACCAGCAGCACCGCCACCGTGTTCGCCGCCGCCCCGCCGACCCCGTCGGCCACCCTCAGCGGCCCCTGATCCAGCTCGCGGCGCAGCTTCAGCGCCAGCCGGCCCGCCAGCTCGTGGCCCACCACGGCGGGCACCAGCACCGTCAGCACGGCCGTCACCGTCGCCGCCGACGTCCCCGCCGTCACCAGGTCCATCATCCACGGCAGCACCCATACGCCGATGACGGCGCCGCCCACGAAACCGGCCAGCGAGACACAGCCGGCGACCAGCCCGCGCCGGTAGCCGGACGCCGCGTAGGCAAGGATCACCAGCAACAGCAGGATGTCGAGCAGGTCCACGGAGCCGCCTTTCTCTTGGGCCCCTTAGTACGCGTGGGGCAGGCCCAGTGATCAGGCACGCGCGCGTGGAGCCGGGAAACGGCCACGCGTGCGTGGACCTGTAAAAACGTCCCGGACCAGGACGATGGTTCCCCCAGGTGGCACAGCACACATCGCGGAGGGATCGGAACCGGGTCAGGCTGGCTCCATGCGTGTCTTCCGAAAGGCGCGGGGGGCATGGACGCGGATCGCGCGGAGGGTGTGGACGCGGCGTGCCGCCGTCGTCGTGCTCGGGTGCGTGCCCGGTCTGCTCGCCGTGCTCGCGCTGGTGGTGTGTGCGGTGGGGGTCGACCGGACGGTCGTCGAGCGCGAGCGGCCGGTGGCCGCGCCACTGCCCGCGGGTCCGCATCGCGCGGCGCGGCCGGTCATCGTGCCCCGGTCGCGGTGGCTGGACGCCAGGAGCACGCACGCGCAGCCACCCGCCCGCTACGACGACCACGTCGTCGCGGTCTTCGTGCACCACACCGACTCGCCGAACGCGTACAAGTGCGCCGACGTGCCCCGCATCATCCGCTCCCTCTACGCCGGTCAGACCGGTGTCCGGCGGTGGGACGACATCGGGTACAACTTCCTCGTCGACCGCTGCGGCACGATCTACGAGGGGCGGGCGGGCGGGGTCGACCGGGCCGTCACCGGTGCGCATACGCAGGGGTTCAACCATGGCACCGCGGGGATCGCGGCCATCGGTACGTTCGGGGCGGGGACGCCGGTGCCGCGGGCGATGACCGAGGCGATCGCCGTGTTGGCGGCGTGGAAGCTGGGGCTGTCCGACGTGGATCCCCGTGCCACGGTGCGGCTCGTCTCCAGCAACGACCTCAGCCGTTACGCCGCCGGTACGAGTGTGGTTCTGCCCGCGCTGGCCGGCCATGACGCCGGCTTCATGACCAACTGCCCCGGCGCGGCGCTGACGTCCCAACTCCCCGGAATCCGCTCCCGAGCCGCCCACCTCCAGGGCCGATGACCCCGGCTGCGCACTCCGGCCGCGGGTGGGGTTGAGCGCGCAGTTCCCCGCGCCCCTGAAAGTCTCGGCCCGTCCGGCGTTCGAGGGCGAGGAACGCGTTCACAGACAGCCCACAGTCGAGTCAACGGTGTCTCAGATCGCCGCTCTCTAGTGTCCTTCTCGTAACAGCCGACTGGAGGTGGGGAAGATGAGCAGCAGGCGTACTGAGAAGGCGGGCAAGGCGAACAAGGCGGCCGGCGCGGGGGGTTGGAGCACCGCTTTGCGGACCCCGTGGACCGTGGCCTGTGCTGTGGTGACGGTCCTCGTGGGACCCGCCGCCGCCACCGCCTCGGCACTGGACCGAGCCAACGCCGCACCTCCGTACCACGCCCACGAGAATCACGAAAACCACAAGAACCACGAGGCACACCTGCCGTACGTCACCCCGTACGCCACCTTGCCTCAGTCTCTGAAGCGCTCCCACAGCTTGGGATAGCGCTCGGCCAGCACGGACTCGTTCTCGAAGTCGAGCGGCGTACCCTCCGGCTCGGGCGACGCCGGCGGAATGCCCAGGTCCGGCGCGACGACCCCGGTCAGCTGCTCGTACGCCTCGTCCGCGGCATACCCGAGCTCCTCACCGTCCCCGTCGAGATCCTCGTCGAAGTCGTCCAGGAGATCGGCGAGCGCGTCGGGATCGTGCATCGCGCCCTCGAAGACCTCCCGGCCCTGGCCGATCAGCCAGCACCGGAAGAAGTCGAACGCGTCGTCGCTCACCCCGTCGAGCAGAATCCACGCCGCACCCCACAGATCCCAGCGGTAGGCGCGGTTGTAGCGGGCCTCGAAGTGACGGGCGAAGTCGAGCACGGCGTCCGGGTCCAGCTGGACGAGCCGCTCGACGAGCAGGTCGGCGTGGTCCTCGGGGTCGCCCTCGACGGCCTCGCGGGTCGTGTCCACCAGCTCCCAGAACTCCGTCTCGTCCATCACGGGTCCAGCATCGGGCCTGAACGGGAGTGACGCACGCGGAGTGCCGCAGATTGTTATGCGTGCACATGCCGACGGTAAAACCGCCAGCTACGAGCCGTTTTCCCGAGGCACTCCCCAGTCACCGGTACAGCGCCGCCAGCCGCACCGCATCCCCCGCGAAACGGTCCCGCAGCGCCGCGGGGGAGACCACCTCCACCTCGGGCCCGAGCCCCGTCAGTTGCCCATGGGCGACCTCCTCGGACTCGACGGGGAGGACGACCGTCACCCAGCCCCGCCCGTCAGGGGCGCCGCACTCGCCCAGCGCCTCTCTCGCCGACGCGGGGTCGACGACGTACGGAAGTCTCCTCACGCCCTCCGGAGACAGCCGTACGACGGCCTCCGCCCGCAGGATGGACCGTGCGAACTGCTCGGCCCGCTCCGCCCAGAACCCGGGCAGGTCGAACCCGTCCTCCCGGGTGAAGCACTCCGTGGCGGGCTTCACCTCCGTGAAGCGGTCGATCCGGTAGACCCGGAAGGGGCCGGATCCGGCGGACCCGGGCTCGGGCACCCGCGCGCACAGGTACCAGACGCCCGCCTTCAGCACGAGCCCGTACGGTTCGAGCACCCGCTCCACCTCGGCCGTCCCGCGCCGGTACCCCGCGGTGATCCGGCGGTCGTCCCAGACCGCCTCCGCGACCGCGGGCAGCAGCTCGGGCGTCTCGGGCTCGTTGAACCACGCGGGCGCGTCCAGATGGAACCGCTGTCCCGCCGCCCGCGAGGCGTCCCGCAGGGAGGGGAGGAGGGCGGCGGACACCTTCAGGCGCGCGGCGGAGGCCGCGTCCTGCAGACCCATGTCCCGCAGGGCCCCCGGCACCCCGCTCAGGAACAGCGCCTCCGCCTCCGTCCGGGCCAGGCCCGTCAGCCGGGTGCGGTAGCCGCCGATCAGGCGGTAGCCCCCCGCCCTGCCCCGGTCCGCGTACACCGGAACCCCCGCCTCCGACAGTGCCTGCGCGTCCCGCGTGATCGTCCGTTCGGACACCTCCAGCTCCCGCGCCAGCTCCGCGGCGGTCATCGACGGCCGCGACTGGAGCAGCAGCACCATCTTGATCAGGCGGGCAGCACGCATACGGCCATGATGCCGGGCCCCACTGACAGCGAAGGGGCGCGCCGCAACGCCGAAGAGCGCGCGGGAACGCCGAAGGGCGCGGCGACCGTAGCCACCGCGCCCCTCATGAAACAGGCGGACCGTCAGAGCCCGTAGCGCTCCCGCGCTTCCTTCACCGCGGACGCCTTGGCCTCGCCCCGTCGTGCCAGCTGCGCCAGCGCCGCGACGACGATCGACTGCGCGTCGACGCCGAAGTGGCGGCGGGCCGCTTCACGGGTGTCGGAGAGGCCGAAGCCGTCGGCACCGAGCGAGGAGTAGTCCTGCTCGACCCACTGCGCGATCTGGTCCGGGACCTGGCGCATGTAGTCGGAGACCGCGAGCACCGGGCCCTCGGCGCCGTGCAGCGCCTGGCGGACGAACGGCACCCGCTCCTCGCCGCGCAGCAGGGCCGCGTCGGCCTCCAGCGCGTCGCGCCGCAGCTCCGTCCAGGAGGTCGCGGACCACACGTCGGCGGCCACGCCCCACTCCTCGGCGAGCAGCTTCTGCGCCTGGAGGGTCCAGTGGATCGCCGTGCCGGAGCCCAGCAGCTGGATGCGCGGGGCGTTGGCGACGGGGGACAGGCCCGCCGACTCGGCCGTGTTGAAGCGGTAGAGGCCCTTGACGATGCCCTCGTCGATACCGAGGCCGGCCGGCTTGGCGGGCTGCGGCATCGGCTCGTTGTAGACCGTCAGATAGTAGAAGACGTTCGAGTCCTCGCCCGGGGCCGCCTCGCCGTACATCCGGCGCAGGCCGTCCTTGACGATCGTCGCGATCTCGTACGCGAACGCCGGGTCGTACGACAGGGCGGCCGGGTTGGTCGCCGCGATGACCGGGGAGTGGCCGTCGGCGTGCTGGAGGCCCTCGCCCGTCAGCGTTGTACGGCCGGCCGTGGCGCCGACCAGGAAGCCACGGCCGAGCTGATCGCCGAGCTGCCACATCTGGTCGGCCGTGCGCTGCCAGCCGAACATCGAGTAGAAGATGTAGAAGGGGATCATCGCCTCACCGTGCGTGGCGTACGCGGTGGACGCGGCGATGAAGTCCGCCATGGAGCCGGCCTCGGTGATCCCCTCGTTGAGGATCTGGCCGTCCTTGGCCTCCTTGTAGTACATCAGCTGGTCGCGGTCGACCGGCTCGTACGTCTGGCCCTTGGGCGAGTAGATGCCGAGGGAGGGGAAGAGGCTCTCCATGCCGAAGGTGCGCGCCTCGTCGGGGACGATCGGCACCCAGCGCTTCCCCGTCTCCTTGTCGCGGACGAGGTCCTTGACCAGGCGGACGAAGGCCATCGTGGTCGCCACGTTCTGCGAGCCGGAGCCCTTGTCGAAGGACGCGAACGCCTTGTCGGCGGGGGCGGGCAGCGGGGCGAGCGCGTGCGTACGGCGGGCCGGGGCCGGGCCGCCGAGGGCCGCGCGGCGCTCCTGGAGGTAACGGACCTCGGGGGAGTCGGCGCCCGGGTGGCCGTAGGGGACCTGGCCGTCGACGAACCGGCTGTCGGAGATGGGCAGCTCGAGCAGGTCACGCATCTGCTTGAACTCGTCCGTCGACAGCTTCTTCATCTGGTGGTTGGCGTTCTTGGACGCGAAGCCCTCGCCGAGCGTGAAGCCCTTGACCGTCTGGGCCAGGATCACCGTCGGCGCGCCCTTGTGGGCGAGGGCGGCGCGGTAGGCCGCGTACACCTTGCGGGACTCGTGGCCGCCGCGGGAGAGGTGGAAGCACTCGGTGATCTTGTCGTCGCTCAGCAGCTTCGCCATCTCGACGAGCGCCGGGTCGGCGCCGAAGAAGTCCTGGCGGATGTAGGCGGCGTCGCGGGTCTGGTACGTCTGCACCTGCGCGTCGGGTACCTCGCGCAGGCGGCGTACGAGCGCGCCCGTGGTGTCGAGCTGGAACAGCTCGTCCCAGGCCGAGCCCCACAGCGACTTCACGACGTTCCAGCCGGCGCCGCGGAACTGGGCCTCCAGCTCCTGCACGATCTTGAAGTTGGCGCGGACCGGGCCGTCGAGGCGCTGCAGGTTGCAGTTGATGACGAAGGTCAGGTTGTCCAGGCCCTCGCGGGAGGCGAGGGCGAGTGCCGCGGTCGACTCGGGCTCGTCCATCTCGCCGTCGCCGAGGAACGCCCACACGTGGGACTGCGAGACGTCCTTGATGCCGCGGCTGGTCAGATAGCGGTTGAAGCGCGCCTGGTAGATCGCCGACAGCGGGCCGAGGCCCATGGAGACGGTCGGGAACTCCCAGAGCCAGGGCAGGCGCCGCGGGTGCGGGTACGACGGGAGGCCGTTGCCGCCCGCCTCCTGGCGGAAGTTGTCGAGGTGCTGCTCGGTGAGCCGGCCGTCGAGGAAGGCGCGGGCGTAGATGCCGGGGGAGGCGTGGCCCTGGATGTAGAGCTGGTCGCCGGAGCCGGGAGCCTCCTGGGACTCCTTGCCCTTGAAGAAGTGGTTGAAGCCGGTCTCGTAGAGCCAGGCCGCGGAGGCGAAGGTGGCGATGTGGCCGCCGACGCCGTGTTTCGCGCCCCGGGTCACCATCGCGGCCGCGTTCCAGCGGTTCCAGGCGGTGATCCGGGCCTCCATCGCCTCGTCGCCGTCCACGACGGGCTCGGCGGCGGTGGGGATGGTGTTGACGTAGTCGGTCTCAAGCAGCTTGGGCAGCGCGAGACCGTTGCCCTCGGCGCGCTCCAGCGTGCGGCGCATCAGGTACGCGGCACGGTGCGGCCCGGCCGCCTGGGTGACGGCGTCCAGGGAGGCCTGCCATTCGGCGGTCTCCTCGGGGTCGCGGTCCGGGAGCTGGTCGAGCTCGCTCGGCTGGATTGCGGTGGGGTCGGTCATTGCGCCGCCTTCCGGATGCGGAGGGGGGTTCCCTCATCGGCAAGGGGTTTTCGGGGGTGCCCTTATGTCTTTGGCAGGACAGGGCGGCGGGCTCTGGTGGGAGCCCAGCGCTGACTGTAACTCCCTGATCGATGATCGATCAAAGGGTTGAAGGCGAAAACCTCTTCGTATCGCAAAAGTCGGCACGGGGTGCCTTGACGACAGGCACCGGGTGCCTTGGAATCCCAGGGTTTCCCCAGGTGAGCATGGGTGTGCTCGGTTGTGTCACGGGCGCGGCGCGCAGCCCAGCACGTGTGCCTTCACCAGGTCGGCGATCAGCGGATCCCGGCGCCGGAAGGCGTCCACGAGCGCCTCGTGCTCCTCCGCGTACGACTGCTGGACGGTTCCCAGCCAGCGGATGGACAGGGCGGTGAAGACCTCGATCCCCAGACCCTCCCAGGTGTGCAGGAGGACGGAGTTGCCCGCGGCGCGCACGAGTTCGCGGTGGAAGGCGACGGTGTGACGGACCTGGCCGGTGCCGTCCGACAGTCGGTCGGCCTCGTACAGCGCCGTGACGTGCGGCTCCAGGGCCGAGCAGTCCTGGGCGAGCCGCTCGGCCGCCAGCTCCGCCGCGATGGCCTCCAGACCGGCCCGTACGGGGTAGCTCTCCTCCAGGTCGGCGGCCGTCAGGTTGCGCACGCGCACACCCTTGTTGGGTGCCGACTCGATCAGCCGCAGCGACTCCAGTTCGCGCAGTGCCTCCCGCACCGGGGTCTGGCTGACCTCCAGCTCGGTCGCGATCCGCCGCTCGACGATCCGCTCACCCGGCTTCCAGCGCCCGCTGACGATCCCCTCCACGATGTGCTCGCGGATCTGTTCGCGCAGCGAGTGGACGACGGGCGCGGTCATGAGGGGCTCCTTCGTTGGGGGTGGGCCGGCCCCAAGGGCGTTTGACCTTTAGACAATAAGGCCGCATCCCCGTCGGAGAGAGGCGTACGGGGGCGCTTTCATGCAGGTGAGACGAGACTTACACGCTGTCAGAGCGGCCGTGGACGTAAAGACCCGTACCGGGTGGGGCCCGGAGGCGTCACGTCCGTGTCACCCGGAGAACCCGCGGGCCCCGCACGGTGTGTGGGTCGGCACAGGGGTTTCGGCGCGGGGGTTCCCCCGGGGGCTCCCGCGAACGCCAGGGGGTTGGCATGGGCGGATGGGGACGGAAGCGGGCGTTCCGCTGGGCTCTGGTGGCCGGGGCGGTCGCGGCCGTGGCGGCGTGCGGGCCGGTGGACACGGGGGCGGCCGCGCGGCCGAGTGCGACGCGGGCCCACGGCACCTCGGTCGCCTCCGGCGGGGCGTGTGTCTTCGTCAAGCCGGACGGCGCGCAGAAGTTCGGGCACGTCGGCTGGGGCTTCCGGATCACCGGCACCGACCGCTGGGTGTACGGCGCGGTGGAGAACCCGTCGAACGCGCTCTACACCCCGCCCGGCCGCGACATCGGCGCCTGGCACGCGGAGGGCACGTACGGGCGGATGCTCGGCGACATGTCACGTGACGCGCTCCCCCAAGCTCTCGGCTTCGCTCGAGCAGAGGGGACCCCCATTCCAGGGAAGTCCACCCACCCGTACAGCCGCTACCGCTGCACCGACTCGTCGACCAGTGACGTGAAGGCCGCCCGCGCCATGATCGGTACGGTCGAGGAGCGGGGCTTTCTCGTCGGCGTCGACCCGCAGACGGGGGACCTCGACTCGCGCGACTGCCTGGACGCCACGTACGACGTCCTCAGGGCGTACCGGACGCGGCACCTGACACCCGCGTACCCGGCGGAGATTCCGAACATGTGGGTGGAGACGCTGGTGCTGTGGTCGGACGGCGCTCTGAAGCCGCGGTGACCCGTCCGCGCACACGCGAAGCCCCCGCCCGGAAGGTTCCGGACGGGGGCAGCGCGCGAGCGGGGGTGGTTACAGGCCGAGCTCGACCTCGAACTCGCCCGCCTCCAGGATCGCCTTGACCGCGGTCAGGTAACGGGCCGCGTCGGCGCCGTCCACCAGACGGTGGTCGTAGGAGAGCGTCAGGTAGGTCATGTCGCGGACGCCGATGACCGTACCCTCCTCCGTCTCGATGACGGCCGGACGCTTGACCGTGGCACCGATGCCGAGGATCGCGACCTGGTTCGGCGGCACGATGATCGTGTCGAAGAGCGCGCCGCGCGAGCCGGTGTTGGAGATGGTGAAGGTCCCGCCGGACAGCTCGTCCGGAGTGATCTTGTTCGCCCGGACCTTGCCCGCCAGCTCGGCGGTGGCCTTGGCGATGCCGGCGATGTTCAGGTCGCCCGCGTGCTTGATGACCGGGGTCATCAGGCCCTTCTCCGAGTCCACCGCGATACCGATGTTCTCGGTGTCGAAGTAGGTGATCGTGCCCTCGTCCAAGTTGATCCGGGCGTTGACGGCCGGGTGGGCCTTCAGCGCCTGGGCCGCCGCCTTCACGAAGAACGGCATCGGGGAGAGCTTGACGCCCTCACGTGCCGCGAAGGAGTCCTTCGCCTGCGCGCGCAGCCGCATCAGGCGGGTGACGTCGACCTCGACGACCGAGGACAGCTGGGCCTGCTCGTGCAGGGCCTTCACCATGTTGTCGCCGATGACCTTGCGGATGCGGGGCATCTTGACGGTCTGACCGCGCAGCGGGGAGACCTCCAGGGCCGGCGCCTTCTTGGCCGCATGGCCACCGGCAGTCACAGCGGCAGCGGCCGGAGCCGGGGCAGCGGCGGCGGCCTTCGCGGCCTCGGCGGCGGCGAGGACGTCCTGCTTGCGGATACGGCCGCCGACGCCGGTGCCCTTGACGGAGGCCAGGTCGACGTAGTTCTCCGCGGCGAGCTTGCGCACCAGCGGTGTCACGTACGCGCCCTCGTCGGTGGCCTGCGCGGCCGGAGCCGGAGCCGGGATGACCGGGGCGGGCGCGGTGACCGGCGCGGGAGCCGGAGCGACGGGCGCGACCGGGGCCGGAGCCACGGGCTGGACCGGAGCCGGGGCGGCAGCGGCCGGGGCGGCCGGAGCAGCGGGGGCCGGAGCCGGAGCCGCGGGCGCGGCGGGGGCGGCCGGAGCGGCGGCGGGGGCAGCCGGAGCCGCGGGGGCGGCAGCGACCGGAGCGGCGCCGGGCGCGCCGACGACGGCGAGCTTCGCGCCGACCTCGGCGGTCTCGTCCTCGGCGACCAGGATCTCCAGCAGGACGCCGGCCACCGGCGACGGGATCTCGGTGTCGACCTTGTCCGTGGAGACCTCGAGCAGCGGCTCGTCCTCCGCGACCTCCTCGCCGACCTCCTTCAGCCAGCGGGTGACGGTGCCCTCGGTGACCGACTCGCCCAGCGCGGGCAGCACGACGTCGGTACCGGAGGCGCCACCGGCCGGAGCGGCGGGGGCGGGGGCGGCGGGGGCCGGGGCGGCCGGAGCCGCGGGGGCCTCGGCGACCGGGGCGGGAGCGGCCGGAGCCGGAGCCGGGGCGGCCACGGGCTCGGCGGCCGGAGCGGGGGCGGCGGCGGGCGCGCCCGTGCCGTCGTCGATGACGGCCAGCTCGGCGCCGACCTCGACCGTCTCGTCCTCGGCGACCTTGATGGAGGCGAGCACACCGGCGGCGGGAGAGGGGATCTCGGTGTCGACCTTGTCGGTCGACACCTCGAGCAGCGGCTCGTCGGCCTCGACGCGCTCGCCCTCGGCCTTCAGCCAGCGAGTGACAGTGCCCTCGGTGACGCTCTCACCGAGCGCCGGAAGGGTTACGGAAACCGCCATGGTTTCTGTTGCTCCTTACGAATGGTGCGGAAGTCTGTGGTCGTCGTCGCGCCCAGGGGCGACGCGGTGACTGAAAACAGCCGGGGGCTGGATCAGTCGTGCGAGTGCAGCGGCTTGCCCGCGAGGGCGAGGTGGGCCTCGCCGAGCGCCTCGTTCTGCGTCGGGTGGGCGTGGATGAGCTGGGCGACCTCGGCGGGCAGCGCCTCCCAGTTGTAGATCAGCTGGGCTTCGCCGACCTGCTCGCCCATGCGGTCGCCGACCATGTGGACGCCGACCACGGCACCGTCCTTCACCTGGACGAGCTTGATCTCGCCCGCGGTGTTGAGGATCTTGCTCTTGCCGTTGCCCGCGAGGTTGTACTTCAGGGCGACGACCTTGTCCGCGCCGTAGAGCTCCTTGGCCTTGGCCTCGGTGATGCCCACGGAGGCGACCTCGGGGTGGCAGTACGTCACCCGGGGCACGCCGTCGTAATCGATCGGAACGGTCTTGAGGCCGGCCAGACGCTCTGCCACCAGGATGCCCTCGGCGAAGCCGACGTGCGCGAGCTGGAGCGTCGGGACCAGGTCACCGACGGCGGAGATGGTCGGGACGTTCGTCCGCATGTACTCGTCGACCAGGACATAGCCGCGGTCCATCGCGACGCCCTGCTCCTCGTAGCCGAGACCGGCCGAGACCGGGCCGCGGCCGACGGCGACGAGCAGCACCTCGGCCTCGAACTCCTTGCCGTCGGCGAGGGTGACCTTGACACCGTTCTGGGTGTACTCGGCCTTCGAGAAGAAGGTGCCCAGGTTGAACTTGATGCCGCGCTTGCGGAACGCGCGCTCAAGAAGCTTGGAGGAGTTCTCGTCCTCGACCGGGACGAGGTGCTTGAGGCCCTCGATCACCGTCACGTCGGTGCCGAAGGACTTCCACGCGGAGGCGAACTCGACGCCGATGACGCCGCCGCCGAGCACGATCGCGGACTGCGGGACGCGGTCCAGGACCAGCGCGTGGTCGGAGGAGATGATCCGGTTGCCGTCGATCACCAGGCCCGGCAGCGACTTCGGCACGGAGCCGGTCGCGAGCAGCACGTGGCGGCCCTGGATGCGCTGGCCGTTCACGTCGACCGAGGTGGGGGAGGACAGTCGGCCCTCACCCTCGATGTACGTCACCTTGCGGGACGCGATGAGACCCTGCAGGCCCTTGTAAAGGCCCGAGATGACCCCGTCCTTGTACTTGTGGACGGCCGGGACGTCGATGCCCTCGAAGGTGGCCTTGACGCCGAACTGCTCGCTCTCGCGGGCCTGGTCGGCGATCTCGCCCGCGTGCAGCAGGGCCTTGGTGGGGATGCATCCCCGGTGCAGGCAGGTGCCTCCGACCTTGTCCTTCTCGATCAGGGCGACGTCCAGGCCCAGCTGCGCCCCGCGGAGCGCCGCGGCGTAACCGCCACTGCCACCGCCGAGGATCACTAGGTCGAAAACGGTGCTGGCGTCGTTCGCCACGTCACGTCCTCCATGCATGTGCGCCACGCCGGTCTCCAGTGACCGGTCGGCGGCTGGTGTCCGGCCGCTCTTCTTCGGCCCTGTGGTGGGGGCCCTGTCCTGCCGAGAACCCATCTTCGCACTTGTCCGGAGCGTTCGAGACGCCGGGCCGGTGTGTGAGAAGTCGCACTGCCCGAATACGGGGGGTACCTCCGCGCCGTGACAGGGACGCGGAGGTACTGCGCGATCGGCCGCGAATCACCCGCGGCCGCGACACATTCCTAGCCGAGATCGCCCGCGGCGGTCAGCTCGGCGAGCCGCACCAGCGTCCGCACCGCCGACCCCGTACCACCCTTCGGCGTGTAGCCGAAGGGGCCGGACTCGTTGAACGCGGGCCCGGCGATGTCCAGGTGCGCCCACGTGATGCCCTCGCCCACGAACTCCTTCAGGAACAGACCGGCGACCAGGCCGCCGCCCATCCGCTCGCCCATGTTGGCGATGTCGGCGGTCGGGGAGTCCATCCCCTTGCGCAGGTGCTCCGGCAGCGGCATCGGCCAGGACTCCTCGCCGACCTCGTCCGCGGCCTCGACGATCGCCGTACGGAACGCGTCGTCGTTGGCCATCACGCCGAAGGTGCGGTTGCCGAGCGCGAGCACCATCGCTCCGGTCAGCGTCGCCACGTCGATGATCGCGTCCGGCTTCTCCTCGGAGGCCTTCCACAGCGCGTCGGCGAGCACGAGACGGCCCTCGGCGTCGGTGTTGAGGACCTCGACGGTCTTGCCGCTGTACATGCGCAGCACGTCACCGGGGCGGGTGGCGGAACCGGAGGGCATGTTCTCGGCGAGCGCCAGCCAGCCGGTGACGTTGACCTCGAGTCCGAGGCGCGCCGCGGCGACCACGGCGGCGAAGACCGCCGCCGCGCCGCTCATGTCGCACTTCATCGTCTCGTTGTGCCCGGCGGGCTTGAGGGAGATGCCGCCCGAGTCGTAGGTGATGCCCTTGCCGACGAACGCGAGGTGCTTGGTCGCCTTCGGCGAGGTGTACGACAGCTTCACCAGGCGGGGAGCGGCGGCCGAGCCCGCGCCGACGCCGAGGATGCCGCCGAAGCCGCCCTTCTGGAGGGCCTTCTCGTCGAGCACCTGCACCTTGATGCCGTGCTCCTTGCCGGCGGCGGTGGCGACGGCGGCGAACGCCTCGGGGTAGAGGTCGTTCGGCGGGGTGTTGATGAGGTCGCGGGCGCGGTTGAGCTCCTCGGTCACGGCGGTGGCGCGTGCGAGGGCCGCCTTGTACGCCGCGTCCCGGGGCTTGCCGCCGAGCAGCGTGACCTCGGCGAGCGGAGCCTTGCCGTTCTTCGCGTCCTTGCCGTTCTTGCCGGTCTCCTTGTAGGCGTCGAAGGCGTACGCGCCGAGCGCCGCGCCCTCCGCCAGGACGCCCGCGTCGGCGGCGTCGGTGATCGGCAGGGCGAAGACGGCCTTCTTGGCACCGGCGAGCGCGCGGGCCGCGGCACCGGCCGCGCGGCGCAGCGCCTCGGCACTGAACGTGTCGTCCTTCTCCGGGACGGCTCCCAGTCCGACGGCCACGACGACGGGCGCCTTGAAGCCGGTCGGTGCGGGCAGCTTCGTCACCTCGCCCTCGCCGCCGGATGCGCCGAGGGTCTCCAGGATTCCGGCGAGTGCGCCGTCGTACGCCTTGTCCACGGCCTCGGCACCCGGTGCGACGACCGGGCCCTTGGCGCCCTTCGCGACACCGACGACGATCGCGTCGGCCCGCAGGCCGGACACCGCGGCGGTGCTGAGAGTCAGAGCAGTCACTGTGGTGAGATCTCGCTTCCATTGTTTTGCTGCGGCCGAGTAGGGATGGGTCGACCGGGCCCTGACGAATGACCCTAGATCCGGCCTCAGGGAGTGTCGTTACCTGGGTGGCACATAGTCGGGACGAGCCTACGCGCGCCACCGGGTTTCGCTCATTTCTACGCTCGCTGGAAGTTCAGCCGAGGGAGAGCGCCACGAGGGCGGTGGTCGCCGCCGTCTCGGCGAGGCCGCCGAAGACGTCGCCCGTGACGCCGCCGAAGCGGCGTGTGCAGTGGCGCAGGAGCAGTTCGGCGGTCGCGCAGGCGGCGAGGACGGCCAGTGGGGCGCGTACGAGGTCGTACGTGCCCAGGAGCGCGCCGGCGCCGGCCGCCGCGACGGCGACGGCGAGGGCCACCAGCAGGGCGCCGCGCACGGGCACCGTGCCCGCGACCGCGGCCCCCAGGCCCTCGGGGCGGGCCGGGGGCACCCCGGTGCGCGCGGCCAGGGTGAGGGCGAGACGGGCCGCGGTCGCCGAGACGACGGCCGCGAGCACACCCCGCGCCCACGAGGCCTCGTAGGCCTGGAAGAGCGCGGCGACCTGTGCCAGCAGCACGAAGAGCAGGGTGATCACGCCGAACGGGCCGATGTCGGACTGCTTCATGATCCGCAGCGCGTCCTCGGCGGGCTTGCCGCTGCCGAGGCCGTCCGCGGTGTCGGCGAGTCCGTCGAGATGCAGACCACGGGTGAGCGCGGCCGGTACGGCGGCGGTGGCGACGGCGGCCAGCAGCGGGCCCGCGCCCATCGCGAGCAGCGCCACGCCCACCAGGGCCGCGCCGGCCCCGACGACCAGCCCGGCGACGGGGGCGCACAGCATTCCGCCGCGCGCCGCCTCACGGTCCCAGCGGGTGACCGTGACCGGGAGCACGGTCAGGGTGCCGAAGGCGAAGCGGAGGCCGTGGGGGAGAGGGGTCCTGGACACCGGCGCAGGGTACCCGGGGCGGTGGCGGGCCGGCCGAGGACGGGTGCGGCGGCCGGGCGTGAGCGCCGCGGATAAAGTGCGCAATATGGGTCATTGGTTGCAGAGGAACATCATCGAACCGGGAAAGCTGCCGCTTCTGCTGGCACTCGCCTCCTTCGTGCTGACCTTTGTGATCACCCGTGTCATCGTCCGCCTCATCCGCGCGGGCAAGGGTCCGTTCGGCAACGTCAAGGCGGGCGGCCTGCACATCCACCACGTCGTGCCCGGTGTCGTCCTGACCGTGATCGGCGGCTTCGGCGCGGTGGCCAGCTCCCGGCACGGCTTCGGCGCCTCGTTGTTCGCGGTGGTGTTCGGGATGGGCGCCGGGCTGGTGCTCGACGAGTTCGCGCTGATCCTGCACCTCGACGACGTGTACTGGAGCGAGGAGGGCCGCAAGAGCGTCGAGGTCGTCCTGGTCACGGCGGCCCTCGTCGGCCTGGTGCTCGGTGGTTTCCTGCCGTTCGGGGTCAACGACATGACCCAGGAGGAACTCCAGGATCGCGGCGGGGTCATCCTGAGCGTCGCCCTGAACTTCCTCTTCGCCCTGCTCGCCCTGAGCAAGGGCAAGGCCCGCATGGCGATCTTCGGCGTGATCGTCCCGTTCGTCGCCCTCATCGGCGCCGTCCGGCTGGCCCGCCCGGTCTCCCCGTGGGCCAGGCGCTTCTACCGCCGCAGGCCGCGCGCCCGGGCCAGGTCGATCCTGCGCGCCTACCACCACGACCGCCGCTGGTTCGGCCCGCGCCGCAAGCTTCAGGACTGGATCGGCGGCAAACCGGATCCCGTCCGGTCCCTGCCCGGCCGCCAGTGACGGCGACGGCGACGGTGGCGGTGGCGGTGACGCAGGATCGAGATCCCGTACAGCACGAAGACCGCGGCGAGCGCGGCGATGTGCTCCTTGCCCGCGAGGTTCCCCTTGAGCGCCACCTCGATCACCATCGCCGCGGCCACCCCCCACCCCGTCCAGTACGCGCGATAGCGCCAGGCGACGAACACGGCGAGGCCGACCACGGCCGCCGAGGGCCCGGTGTCCACGACCTGCGCGTCCGTCACGGGCAGCCCCAGGGGATTGCCCGGGCTCAGCGAGATCGCCACGCGCGCGTAGAGCGTGCCGGCCAGCGTGGCGGCGTACGCGATGACGAGCATCCGCCACCAGCCCAGACAGATCTCGGCGATCCCGAACACGATGAGGAGTTGCAGCAGCGCACCCCACACCGGCAGGTCGAGGGCCGGCACGAACAGGGACAGCGGGGTGCGCAGCAGGGCGAGCCAGAGCGGCTCCTCGGCCCGTACGGAGCCGATGTCCTGCACGAACTGGAAGCCCCAGGGCTGGTTCTGCACGAACTGGAGGAGGGCCGTCAGAAGGACGGCCCCGAGCGTCACCGGCATCGCCCGCCAACGCTGTCTGGCGAGTGCCTCGCGCACGGTGACGTACAGCAGTCCCCATTCCTCGCGGGCGAGGCGGGCGAGGGTGTTCATGCAGCGGTCCCCATCCGTCCTGCTGTCACGGTCCCCGTCCGCCAGGCTCGCCCCGTCCGTCCGGTCGCCGTCATCGGTGCGACTCCAAGTGCCTGCGGTGCAGCCACTTCGGTAGTCCGGGTGCTTCGAGAAACCCCTCGGCGCGCGCGGCCGCGAGGCCGATACGCAGCAGGTCCGCGCTCTTCTCGAAGAGCAGGAACCGGGGTTCCCAGATCGGCCGGTACTTGGCGTTGGCCCGGTACAGCGACTCGATCTGCCACCAGCGCGAGAAGAAACTGAGCAGGGAACGCCACAGCCGCAGCACCGGCCCTGCGCCGAGGCGTCCACCACGTTCGAAGACGGAACGGAACATGGCGAAGTTGAGCGAGACCTGGGTGATCCCGATCTCCTGGGCGCGGCGCAGGAGTTCGATCACCATGAACTCCATCAGCCCGTTCTCGGCGTCCCGGTCACGCCGCATCAGATCGAGCGAGAGCCCCTGCGGCCCCCACGGCACGAAGGACAGCAGCGCCCGCAACTCTCCCTCCCCTCCTTCCCCGGCGCGGCTGTCCCTGCATTCCAGCATCACGCACCGTCCGTCGTCCGGGTCGCCGAGCCGTCCGAGCGCCATGCTGAAACCGCGCTCGGTCGCCCCGTCCCGCCAGTCGTCGGCACGCCGCAGGAGGTACGTCATCTCGTCGGCCGGGATGTCCTCGTGCCGTCGGATGCGCACCTCGTACCCGGCCCGCTTGACCCGGTTGTAGGCCTGCCGGACCGTGCGCATGGCGCGTCCATCGAGGGTGAATTCGGCGGTCTCGACGATCGCCTCGTCACCGAGTTCGAGGGCGTCGAGTCCGTGCCGTGAGTAGACGGTCCCCGCCTCCTCGCTCGCTCCCATCACGGCCGGGATCCAGCCGTGCGCGCGGGCCTCGGCGAGCCAGGGCTCGATGGCGCCGGGCCACGCCTCCGGGTCGCCGATCGGGTCGCCGGAGGCCAGTGAGACCCCGCCGACGACGCGGTACGCGACCGCGGCCTTGCCGGTCGGCGACCAGATCACGCTCTTCTCCCGGCGCAGCGCGAAGTAGCCCAGCGAGTCGCGGTCGCCGTGCCGGTCGAGCAGGGTGCGCAGCCGGTTCTCGTCGTTCTCGGTGAGCGGGTCGACGGCGCGGCGGGAGCGGAAGGCGGCGTAGAACACGGCGAGGACCAGCAGGGTGCTGAGCACGTTGATGGTGACGTTGACCCAGTTGGCGATCTCCAGGCCGGGGAAGCGGGAGTCGTCGGCGGCGACGGAGACCAGTCGCAGGGCGCCGTAGCGCCAGCGGTCCCAGAAGGTCGAACGGTAGGCGTCCTGCGCGCTGTTGGTGACCGTCACCAGCAGTGCGGCGAGCAGGGAGGCGACGAGCAGTCCGCCGACGGCGACGGCCGCGGCGAGCTTGGGGTTCGACCGGTCGCCCTTCGCGTAGAACTCCCGGCGGCCGACGACGAGCGAGACGACGAAGGCGGCGGTCAGGACGATCGAGACCCAGTTCTGGGCGTACTGGCGGATTTCCGGGAACGTCATCGCGACGGCGAACAGCATCAGAAACAGTCCGCTGAGCACGAAGTTGAGGATCCAAGCGGCCCGTTTGCGGCGGCGCATCGTGATGGCCAGGAACATGGTGAACACGCCCGACGCGAATCCTGCCGTCAGCAGGTACGGGGTGAAGAAGTTCTCGGTGTTGTGGCGCCGTACGTCCTGTCCGAGCGACACCCACGCGGCGCTCAGGAAGTTGATGAACGCGACGGCCCGCAGGTACCAGACCGCGAAGGCGGCGGCTCTGCGCGACGCGCCTGTGGACAGGTGGTCCCCTTCACCCTGACGGGCCGGGACCCGCTCCTGATCAGCGGCAATTCGGGCATCTCCCATAAAGGGCGATGATATGGGGCGGGGTGCGTCGTCCGGGGGAGGGGCGGTACGGGTGATGCGGGCCTGGGTTCTGTTGCGGGGTGGGTTTCGCGCGCGGTTTTTGGCTGCCCGTCGGTGGGGGCTGGGCGCGCAGTTCCCCGCGCCCCAAAGGGCTTTGGGGCGGGCGGCGTTTACGGGCGAGGGCGCGGGGCGTGCCCTCGCCCCCGCCCGCGTCTTTCAGCCCGTCCGGCGTTCGAGGGCGAGGCCGTTCACTCGTTCTGGTCGGAGGCCTCGGGCTCGGGCTCGGGGGCCGGCGTCTCCGGGAGTTCGGCGGAGAGGGCGGCGGCGGCCTGGACCAGGGGGAGAGCGAGGAGGGCTCCCGCACCCTCGCCGACCGTGACCCCGTGGTCGAGCAGGGGTTCGAGGGCCATGCGGTCCAGGGCCTTCGCCTGGGCCGGCTCGCCACTGTTCTGGCCGGCCAGCCACCAGTCCGGCGCCCGGAAGGCGACGCGCTGCCCCACGAGGGCGCACGCGGCCGAGACGACCCCGTCGAGGATCACCGGCATCTTCCGCACCGCGCTCTGCAACAAGAACCCCGTCATCGCCGCGAGATCGGCGCCGCCCACCACCGCGAGCAGCTGCAGCTGATCCCCGAGCACCGGCCGGGCCCGCCGCAAGGCGTCCCGCACGGCCGCGCACTTGCGCATCCACGCGAGGTCGTCGATGGGCCGCCCGCCCCGCCCGGTGACCACGGACGCGTCGGTCCCGCACAGCGCCGCGACCAGCACGGCCGCCGCGGTGGTCCCGCCGACGCTCACATCGCCGAGCACCACCAGATCCGTACCGGAGTCCGCCTCCTCGTCCGCGACCGCGACCCCCGCGCGGAACGCGGCCTCCGCCTCCTCCAGGGTCAGCGCGTCCTCGACGTCGATCCGCCCCGACCCGCGCCGCACCCGATGCCCTGCGACCTCGGCGGGCAGCTCCTGCGGATCGCAGTCCAGCGCCATGTCGACGACTCGTACCGGCACGCCGAGCCGGCGCGCCAGCACCGCCGCGGGGCTCGCGCCCTCCAGGACCGCCCGCGCCAACCGGTCGGCGGTGCCCGCGGGCCGCGCCGACACACCGAGTTCGGCGACCCCGTGGTCGCCCGCGAACAGCACCACACGCGGGTGCTCGATCGGCCGCACCGGCACCGCGGACTGCGCCGCCGCCAGCCACTCACCCAGTTCGTCGAGGCGGCCCAGCGCCCCGGGCGGCACGATCTGGCGCTCCCGGCGCGCCTCGGCGTCCCGGCGCACGCCTCCGTCGGGGCGCTCGATCAGATCGGTGAAGTCGTCGAGATTAAGCGAGCTCATTCGCCGAACAGTACCGGCAGCGATCGAACACGTCCGCGCCACGTCGTTGCGCCCCGGATCGCGATCCGCTACGTACCGTTTGTGTCGGATTGTCGTACGGCTCGATCGCGCGCCCCGCCGTCCCCCCACCCTGCCGTCCCCAGGAGCGTCCATGCCCCCCACGCCACCCCCGAGCGCCGAGCGCCGCGCCGCCTACGCGGCCGAACTCGCCCAAGGCACCGACCGGTTCCACGAGCCGCGCCGGGAGGACTGTCCCTGGTGCGGCTCGAAGCGGCTGCGCACCCGGCTGCGGACGCCGGACCAGGTGCAGCGCAAGCCCGGCACGTTCGTCGTCGACGAGTGCGCGGACTGCTCGCACGCCTTCCAGAACCCCCGGCTCAGCGCGGAGGGACTGGCCTTCTACCACCGGGACTTCCACGAGGGACTCGACGGCCTCACCGACCGGCTCCTCGGCGCCCGCGGCAGCAGAGGGCGCCACCGGGCCGCCGCCCGCGCGCTGCTCCGGTACGCCGAGCCGGAGAGCTGGCTCGACGTCGGCACCGGGCACGGGCACTTCCCGGCCGTCGCCCGGGAGGTCCATCCGTACACGTCCTTCGACGGCCTCGACCCCACCCGGCGGGTCGAGAAGGCACGGGCGGCCGGGCACATCGAGGAGGCCCACCGCGGCCGGCTCACCGACCCGCGGATCATCGGGCGGCTGAGCGCCCGCTACGACGTCGTGAGCATGTTCCACCATCTGGAGCACACCCGCGACCCGCGCGAGGAACTGCGCGCCGCCCTGACGGTCCTGCGGCCCGGCGGCCACCTCCTCGTCGAAGTGCCCGACCCCGACTGCGCGTTCGGCGCGCTGCTGGGCAGGTGGTGGGTGTCGTACGGCCAGCCGCGCCATCTGCACCTGATGCCGCTGTCCAACCTGCTGGGCGAACTGGAGTCCCTCGGCTGCGAGATCGTCGCGACGGACCGCCGTGAACCGCACATCCCGTACGACCTCGCCGGCGCCCTCGCGCTGGCCCTCGGCCGCGTCCTGCCCGACCTCGACGCCCCCTGGCGCCCCGCCCCGCCGACCTCGCTCCAGCGCACCCTGCACACGGTCCTGGCCCGGGTGAGCGTCCCGCTGCTCGCCTCGGTCTCCGCCCTGGACCACGCGATGGCCCCGGTCTTCCGCCGCACCCGCTTCTCGAACGCCTTCCGGATCATCGCCCGCAGGCAATCCTGAGCCCCGGTCAGCCCCGGTCAGCCCCGGTCAGCCCCGCAGTGCCAGCGCCTGCCCCGCCACCACCAGCAGCACGTGCTCGCACTCCGCCGCGAACCCCGCGTTCAGGCGGCCGAGTTCGTCGCGGTAGCGGCGTCCGGAGGCGGTGGCGGGGACGATGCCGGAGCCGACCTCGTTGGAGACGGCGACGAGGGTGCGGCGCGTGTTGCGGACGGCGGAGGTGAGTTCCTCGACGCGGGCGCGCAGCGCGCGTTCGCCGCCGCCGGCCCACTCCGCGTCGTCCCACGCGTTCACGGAGTCCATCGCGTCCGTGAGCCAGAGGGAGAGGCAGTCGACGAGAAGGGGAGGACCGGAGCCCTCCAGGAGCGGCACCAGGTCGCAGGTCTCCACCGTGTGCCAGGAGCCGGGCCGCCGCTCACGGTGGGCGTGCACGCGCGACGCCCACTCGTTGTCCCCGTTGCGAGATCCGCCCGTCGCGACGTACAGCACCTCGGGGAAGGACTCCAGACGTCGTTCCGCCTCCACCGACTTGCCCGAGCGCGCCCCGCCGAGCACGAGGGTGCGGCGCGGTACGTCGGGTACGTCCTCGTAGACGCCCACGTCCAGCGTCGTCCCGTCCGGCACTGCCCGCGCGCCCGCCGCCGCGAGCCGCCGCCGCAGTTCGGGGCCCGGCGGCACGTCGTGGTCGAGGTGGACCGCGATCACGTCCGTCGTCGGCCCGACGGCCCCGACCGCGCGCAGCTTCGCCAGGGCGTCCGGCCGCCCCACCACATCGGCGACCACCATGGCGTACGAGTCGCCGTTCTCGTCCAGTCCCGCGGGCGCCGCGCCCGGCGGCAGATACAGCAGCCGCTGTCCGTCCGGCCCGGTCACCGCGTACCCCGTGCCGGGCGAGTCCATCGGCACCGCCCGCACCCGGTGTCCGGTCAGCAGCGCCAGCTCGCTGCCGTCCGGAACCCGTACGGGCTGCGGCAGCCCGGCCGGCACCTCGACGGCGGGCCCGTCGTGCGGATGCGAGAGCAGGACCTGCCGTACGCCGCCCAGCGAGTGCCCGGCGCGGGCCGCGGCGAACGCGGCGCCGGGCGTGAGGTCGAGCAGCAGGGTGCCGTCCACGAGCAGCGCGGTGGCCGCCCGCGCGTCCCCGCCGAGCGCACTCGCACAGGCCGCACAGGGACAGTCGGGACGGGGCAGGCCCTCGGGGGCACCGGTGCCGAGCAGAGTCAGTTCCACGCCCTGATTTTCCCGTGCCGCCGTGGGCGGCGCGCGTTCGGGTACAGCGCCCGGAGGCGCGCGGGGCCGTTCACGACCCGCGACGCGTGCCGCGACTCGCGATCTTCTGTTCCGCACCCGGCTCAGCGCCTAGGCTTCGGACGGGAGCCGGATCTTGTGCGGCTTCCACTGTGCAGTGTGCTCATACCTGGGAGGCGTACATGGCGGCATGGACGTGGCGGTTCGAGAAGTCCGACGGGACAGAGGTCCAACCCGCGGTGCAGCCCGAGGAGTTCACCACACAGGGGGATGCGGAGTCCTGGATCGGCGAGGTCTGGAAGGACCTCCTGGAGGGCGGCGCGGACCAGGTGTTCCTCTTCGAGGACAGCACGAAGATCTACGGGCCGATGAGCCTGCACGCCGAACCGGAGTAGGCCGGCCGGGGTTGCCGGGACCGCTCCCGGCAACCTCGTTCGCCGTGCGTCAACCCCTCGCCGCCGCCTTCACCCCGTACCTACTGCTCGCCCAGCCGCACGTCGACCGTCCGCTCGGTCCCGCCCCGGACGAACGTCACCCGGGTCCGCCGGCCCGGCTTGTCGGCCGCGAGCGCCTCGGCGAGCGAGGTGAGGGTGGTGATGTCGTTCGTGCCGATCCGGGTGATGATGTCGCCGGGCCGGATGCCCGCCGTGTCGGCCGCGCCGCCGGGCTTCACCTCGACCACGGCGACACCCGCGGGAGCGTAGGTCTCGTCGAGCACCGTACGACCGGTGATGCCGAGCGCGGCCCGCCCCGAGTCGGTGACCTTGCCGGTTCTGATGATCTGGTCGGCGATCGTCCGCACTATCGAGGCGGGGATCGCGAATCCGATACCGGGCGCCGTGCTGTTTCCCAGGCTCGGGTCCGTCGCGGCCAGCGTGGGAATGCCGATGACCTGCCCGTTCAGGTCGACGAGCGCGCCGCCGCTGTTGCCCGGGTTGATCGCGGCCGACGTCTGCACCATGTTGGCGATGGTGGCCCCCGTCCCGCCGCCGGTGCTGCTCTCGCTGACGGTGCGCCCGGTCGCCGACACGATGCCCTGGGTCACGCTGGACGACAGGCCGAGCGGCGAGCCCATCGCGAGCACGATCTGGCCGACCTCGACCTTCTCCGAGTTCCCGATGGTGGCCGCCTTCAGCCCGCTCGGCACCTTGTCCAGCTTGATGACGGCGAGGTCCTGGCCCGGGTAGGTGTACACGAGCTTGGCCGCCAGCGCGTTCTGGCTGTTGGCCGTCGTCACCCTGAACGTCTTCTCGGTCCCGACCACGTGCGCGTTGGTGACGATGTGTCCCTGGTCGTCGTACACCACCCCCGAACCCAGGCCGTGGCTCGCCTGGATCTGCACCACCGAGGGCAGGACGTTCTTGATCACCTTCAGGTACGCGTTCTGCAGGTCGTCGGCCGCGAGCGGGACGACGGCCTGGGTCGTCCCGTCCTTCGTCCCGTCCTTCGTGCCGCTCTGGGCAGGCGACCCGGCGTCGGAACAGCCGGAGAGCAGGGCGGCGGCGCAGACGAGGGCGGTTATGGGGAGCAGCAGACGCGACACGGGGGCACGGGTGGCAGCCATGTCCCGAGTGTCCCTTTCGTGACGCTGCTCCGGCTTGCGGTGCAGGGCCGAACAGGGGGCGACCAGACAGCGGTCAACCGCGTACGCCGCAGGGATCGATCAGCCGCGTACGCCGCAGAGATGCAGCAGGGCCGCCACCTGGCGATAGGGGTCCGTCCGCCCGGCCCGCTCCTCCGCGGCCAGGAGAGCCTCCACGTCATCGGGGGCGGGGGTCCCGTCGGGCGCCGTGTCCGTGAAGACCCGCACGCCGTACCAGGCGTGCAACGCCGCCCCGATCCCCGCGAGCGTCGACGTCAGCGTGGCGAGCCGGTCCGCGCGGACGGCGAGGCCGAGCCGATTGACGTAGGCGTCCGTGTCGAACGCGGCCAGGGTCGCCGTCCAGTCCCCGGACAGACCCGGCCGCATGGCCAGCGCGTCGGCGTTGCGCACCAGCAGCGAGAGCAGCCCGCCCGGGGCCAGCATCCGCGCCAGCCCCGCGAGGAGCGGGTCCGGCTCCTCGACGTACATGAGTACGCCGTGGCACAGCACCACGTCGAAGCTGCCGGGCAGGAAGTGCACGCCCGTCTCGCGTCCGTCGCCCTCGATGAGCCGCACCCGGCTCCGGATGCCCTCGGGCTCGGCGGCCAGCGCCTGGCGGGCCGCGGCGAGCATCTTCGCGTCCTGCTCGAGGCCGGTCACCTGATGCCCGGCGCGGGCCAGCCGCAGCGCCTGCGTGCCCTGGCCCATTCCGACGTCGAGAACCCGCAACCGCTGCCCGACCGGGAACCGCCCTGCTATCTGCTCGTCGAGCTGCCGGGCCACCAGCTCCTGTCGTACGACATCACGCAGCCCGCCCAGCTTGCTCAGCCAGGCATCCGCCGCGCCTCCGGAGAACGATGTCGCGCTCAGGGCCGCTCTCCGCGCTTGACCTGCGGCTTGGGCAGCCGGAGGCGACGCATCTGGAGGGTGCGCATCAGCGCGTACCTGACCGCGCCCTTCGTGGGCACGTCGGGGAAGCGGGCGGGCAGCTGCTTCTTCAGACGGATCGCGATGCCGATCGAGTCGACCACGATCATCACGATCACCACGAGCCACAGCAGCAGCGCGATGTTCTGCAGCGGTCCCACCCGCACCATGCTCAGCACGAGGATGACCACGGCCATCGGCAGGAAGAACTCCGCGACACAGAAGCGCGAGTCCACGAAGTCGCGTGCGAACTTCCGCACCGGCCCCTTGTCACGGGCGGGCAGATAGCGCTGGTCGCCGTTGGCCAGGGCCTGGCGCTGCTTCTCCATCTGGACACGACGTTCGTCGCGCTGCCGCTTGGCCGCCTCCTTGCGCGTCGTCGGCGTCTGGGCGACGCTGCGACGCTGGGTCTGGGCCTCACTGCGCTTGGGCGTGGGGCGGCCCTTGGGGGCCTGCGGATCACGGGTCTGCTTGGAGTCGGTCACCTGCGCCTTGTCGGCGGGGGCCTTCTCTTCCTTGGCACGGCTACGGAACACAAAACCCAAGGGTACGGGGTGCGGCGGCATGGACGTCGATCGAGTGGGGAACGATCCGGCAACACCGTACGTCTGTAGTGGGACAGAGCGGACGTTGTGTACGGGTGGACCCCGAGTCCCACCTACTCCCTACGCCGGAGCGGTGCCGTACGCAGTCGTCCTTGGGGATGAGCGCATCCGTCCCCGAACAGTGCGGTAATGGATGCAGGGCCCGTACTGTGGGTTCTGTTGCAGTACCTGGAGCTGGAGTCCGTCAGAAGGGGGCGCGCGAAGCCCATGAGCGGTGTCATGAAGCGTATGGGGATGATCTTCCGCGCGAAGGCGAACAAGGCCCTTGACCGGGCCGAGGACCCGCGCGAAACCCTCGATTACTCGTACCAGAAGCAGCTGGAGCTGCTGCAGAAGGTGCGCCGCGGCGTCGCGGATGTGGCGACCAGCCGCAAGCGCCTCGAACTTCAGCTGAACCAGCTCCAGAACCAGTCCACCAAGCTGGAGGACCAGGGCCGCAAGGCGCTCGCGCTCGGCCGCGAGGACCTGGCCCGCGAGGCGCTCTCCCGCCGGGCGGCGCTCCAGCAGCAGGTGACGGACCTGGAGACGCAGCACCAGACCCTCCAGGGCGAGGAGGAGAAGCTCACCCTCGCGGCGCAGCGACTCCAGGCCAAGGTGGACGCCTTCCGCACCAAGAAGGAGACCATCAAGGCGACCTACACGGCGGCCCAGGCGCAGACCCGTATCGGAGAGGCCTTCTCCGGCATCTCCGAGGAGATGGGCGACGTCGGCATGGCGATCCAGCGTGCCGAGGACAAGACCGCGCAGCTGCAGGCCCGCGCCGGCGCGATCGACGAGCTGCTCGCCTCCGGTGCGCTCGACGACCAGTCCGGTCTGGCCAAGGACGACATCCAGAGCGAGCTGGACCGGCTCTCTGGTGGTACGGATGTAGAGCTGGAACTGCAGCGCATGAAGGCCGAGCTCGCCGGTGGCTCGCCGCAGCAGGCGATCGAGGGCGGCACGGGACAGTCCCAGTCGCAGTCCCAGCCGCGGGACACCCCGCGCTTCGACAAGCAGTGACCCACACCTAGGGCGCCTGAGGAGGGCGACATGATCGTACGGATCATGGGGGAGGGGCAGGTGAGGTTGGACGACAGCCACCTCACCGAACTGAACAAGCTGGACGACGAGCTGCTCGCCGAGATGGAGAGCGGTGACGAGGCCGGCTTCCGCCGCACCCTGACCACTCTTCTCGACTCGGTCCGCCGTCTGGGCGCTCCGCTGCCCGACGAGGCCCTGGAACCCTCGGACCTCATCCTCCCGTCCCCGGACGCGACCCTCGACGAGGTCCGCGCCATGCTGACCGACGAGGGCCTGATCCCAGGCTGACGGTTCCCTCCGGGGGTCGAGCGGGGGGACCTCCTCAGCTCCGGGGCCGCCCGGCTCGCCCACGCAGTTCCCCGCGCCCCTGAAGGGCGCTGGGTCGCCGGCGATGTCCAGAGCCCCGTTCCGCCCCCTGCATGGGCCCCGTACCGTAAAACGAGTGAGCACCCTAGAGCGCACGAAGTACAGACTCCGCGCGCATCCCATGGCCCTGGACGCCACCCTGGCGACCGGCGTACTCGTGACGATGATGGCCAGCTCCTTCGTCGACCCCCACGGGGAGAACGGAGCGACCTGGGGCACGCACACCCCGAACGTCCTCAGCCTCACCCTCATGGTGCTCAGCGCCGCCGCCCTCGTGTTCCGCCGGCGCGCCCCCAGAACGATCCTCGCCACGACCGGCGCCTTCTCCGCCCTGGAACTGGTGGCCAGCGACCCCAGAGCCCCGGTGGTGATGTCCGCCGTCGTCGCCCTCTACACCGTCGCGTCGGCCACGGACCGCCCCACCACCTGGCGCGTCGGCCTGCTCACGATGACGGTGCTGACGGCCTGCGCGATGCTGGTAGGCCCCCTGCCCTGGTACGCGCAGGAGAACCTCGCGATCTTCGCCTGGACGGGCATGGCCGCCGCCGCGGGCGACGCCGTACGCAGCCGCCGCGCCTTCGTGCACGCCATCCGCGAACGCGCCGACCGCGCCGAGCGCACCCGCGAGGAAGAGGCCCGCCGCCGGGTCGCCGAGGAGCGGCTGCGTATCGCCCGCGACCTGCACGACGTCGTCGCCCACCACATCGCCCTCGTCAACGTGCAGGCCGGAGTCGCGGCCCATGTGATGGACAAGCGCCCCGACCAGGCCAAGGAAGCCCTCGCGCACGTCCGCGAAGCCAGCCGCTCGGCCCTCAACGAATTGCGCGCCACCGTCGGCCTGTTGCGCCAGTCCGGCGACCCCGAGGCCCCCACCGAACCCGCCCCGGGCCTCGCCCGCCTCGACGAACTCGCCGACACCTTCCGCAACGCCGGACTCCCCGTCGAAGTCGCCCGCGCCGACCACGGCACCACCCTCCCCGCCGCCGTCGACCTCGCCGCGTACCGCGTCATCCAGGAAGCCCTCACCAATGTGCAGAAACACGCGGGCCCGGAGGCGAAGGCCGAGATCAGCGTCGTGCGCGTGGGACCGAACGTGGAAGTGACCGTCCTCGACAACGGACCCGGGCAGGACGACGGCCCGGAGGAGGGCGGTGGGCACGGGCTGCTCGGGATGCGCGAGCGGGTCACCGCGCTCGGCGGCACCTGCACGACAGGTCCCCGCTACGGAGGCGGCTTCCGGGTGCATGCGATCCTTCCGGTCAAGAACCGCACCGCGCCCGCCCTGGGGGACTCCGCATGACCATCCGTGTCCTGCTCGCCGACGACCAGGCGCTGCTGCGCAGCGCGTTCCGTGTCCTCGTCGACTCCGAGCCCGACATGGAGGTCGTCGGCGAGGCGTCCGACGGCGCGGAGGCGCTGCGGCTCACCCGGGAGGCCCGCGCCGACGTGGTGTTGATGGACATCCGGATGCCGGGCACCGACGGCCTCGCCGCCACCCGGCTGATCAGCGCCGACCCGGGACTCGCGCACGTACGGGTGGTGATGCTGACGACCTTCGAGGTCGACGAGTACGTGGTGCAGTCGCTGCGGGCCGGCGCCTCCGGCTTCCTCGGCAAGGGCGCGGAGCCGGAGGAGTTGCTGAACGCCATCCGGATCGCGGCGGGCGGCGAGGCACTGCTGTCCCCGGCGGCCACCAAGGGGCTGATCGCCAAGTTCCTCGCCCAGGGGGACGGTTCGGACGAGGGCCGGGACTCCGCCCGGGCCGAGCGGCTCCAGGCGCTCACCGGGCGCGAGCGCGAGGTGCTCGTCCAGGTCGCGGGAGGCCACTCCAACGACGAGATCGCCGAGCGGCTGGAGGTCAGTCCGCTCACCGTGAAGACGCACGTCAACCGGGCCATGGCCAAACTCGGCGCCCGCGACCGGGCCCAACTCGTCGTCATCGCCTACGAGTCGGGCCTGGTACGCCCGAGGGTGGAGTGATCCCGGTACGCCCGAGGGCGGAGCGATCTCCGAGTTACGGCAGCGCCAGCATCCGCTCCAGCGCCAGCTTCGCGAACGCCTCCGTCTCCTTGTCCACCTCGATGCGGTTGACCAGGTTGCCCTCGGCGAGGGACTCCAGGGTCCACACCAGGTGGGGGAGGTCGATGCGGTTCATGGTGGAGCAGAAGCAGACCGTCTTGTCGAGGAAGACGATCTCCTTGTCCTCGGCCGCGAAACGGTTCGCCAGGCGGCGGACCAGGTTCAGCTCCGTGCCGATCGCCCACTTGGAGCCGGCCGGAGCGGCCTCCAGCGCCTTGATGATGTACTCCGTGGAGCCGACGTAGTCCGCCGCCGACACGACCTCGTGCTTGCACTCGGGGTGGACGAGGACGTTCACCCCGGGGATGCGCTCGCGGACGTCGTTCACCGAGTCCAGCGAGAAGCGGCCGTGGACCGAGCAGTGGCCGCGCCACAGGATCATCTTGGCATCGCGCAGCTGCTCCGCGGTGAGGCCGCCGTTCGGCTTGTGGGGGTTGTAGAGGACGCAGTCCTCCAGGCTCATCCCCATGTCGCGGACGGCGGTGTTGCGGCCGAGGTGCTGGTCGGGGAGGAAGAGGACCTTCTCGCCCTGCTCGAACGCCCACTCCAGGGCCCGCTGGGCATTGGAGGAGGTGCAGATCGTGCCGCCGTGCTTGCCGGTGAACGCCTTGATGTCGGCGGACGAGTTCATGTACGAGACGGGCACGACCTGCTCGGCTATCCCGGCCTCGGTCAGCACGTCCCAGCACTCGGCGACCTGCTCGGCCGTCGCCATGTCGGCCATGGAGCAGCCCGCGGCGAGGTCGGGGAGGACCACCTTCTGGTCGTCGGACGTCAGGATGTCCGCGGACTCCGCCATGAAGTGCACACCGCAGAAGACGATGTACTCGGCCTCCGGGCGCGCGGCGGCGTCGCGGGCCAGCTTGAAGGAGTCGCCCGTGACGTCGGCGAACTGGATGACCTCGTCGCGCTGGTAGTGGTGGCCGAGCACGAAGACCTTGTCCCCGAGTTTCTCCTTGGCCGCGCGGGCGCGCTCCACGAGGTCCGGGTCGGACGGCGAGGGCAGGTCTCCGGGACACTCCACGCCGCGCTCGCTCCTCGGGTCGGCCTCACGGCCGAGCAGCAGCAGGGCGAGGGGCGTCGGCTGTACGTCGAGCTCCTGGGTCTGGGCGGTGGTCACGACACGCACCCTTTCTGTTCTGCGGCTCGCTTGGATCACGGGGGCGATCCAGCGGGACATTCGGACTAGCCTTTTCGTCGAAATGACGCTATCTATCATAACCGCTTCACGTCATGTTGACGATGTCCATAGTGTCGATGTGACGTGAATCCCGGAGGTTGTCCACAGGCCGCTGTCCGCGCTCCGGCGCGTGTGCGAGCATGGGAGAAGAGAACGGAAAGACCACGGAAAGACAGACTCTCGGCCCGGAATGAATCCGCGGCCCCGGCGGTTGCAAACGTCGGCAAGCAGTCTCCGAACAACCCGGGAGAGAAGCAGATGTCCGTATCGGACGAGACCACCACCGTGAGCGACGGCATCATCCTGTCCGACGCCGCCGCGGGCAAGGTCAAGGCCCTGCTCGACCAGGAAGGCCGCGACGATCTGGCGCTGCGCGTCGCCGTTCAGCCCGGCGGCTGCTCCGGTCTGCGCTACCAGCTCTTCTTCGACGAGCGCTCCCTCGACGGCGATGTCGTCAAGGACTTCGGTGGCGTCAAGGTCGTCACCGACCGCATGAGCGCTCCGTACCTGGGCGGCGCGTCCATCGACTTCGTGGACACCATCGAGAAGCAGGGCTTCACGATCGACAACCCGAACGCGACGGGCTCCTGCGCCTGCGGCGACTCCTTCAGCTGAGTCCCGGCCGAACGCGTAACGCGTACGAAGGCGGCGTCCCCCTCCGACAGGGACGCCGCCTTCGCGTATCCGGGGCCAGGTGCAGAACGGTCCGGACCGCTCCCGCGCCTATCGCGCCCGAGGCGTCTTCACCGAGGCGCCGGTCACCTTGCCCTCCGGGATCGGCGTGCCGTCCGACCCGACGACCTTCCGGTCTCCGAGCGGCTGGTCGAGGTGCACCGTCTTCTCGTACACCTTGGCGATGAGGATGCAGATCTTGCCCTGCCACGGTGTCTCGGTCACCTTGACGGTCACCTTGTCCGTGCTCTCGCTCGCCGAGGCGGAGTAGTCCGCGCACACCCCGCCCGTGAAGCTCACGGTCAGGTCCTTGCCGTCGGCCGTGTAGCCCTGCACCTTGACGTCGCGGGACGTGGGCGCCGCGGTCGGCCGCGGGCTGGGGGTGACGGTCGGTGTCGGCGCCCGGGTCGGCTCCGGCGAGGTCAGGTACTTCGGGTCGAGCGCCGGATGCGTCACCGTGAAGGCGGAGTCCGTGCCCGTCGGCCGTACTTCGAACAGCCAGGAAGGCACCAGCGTCTGGTGCCCGGACACGAAGTGCGAGGCCAGCCCGAAGACGGCCTTCTCGACGGCCACCGACTCCCGCTTCGGCACCGCAGTCGACGCGCCGCACGGCGTCTCGTCACGGTCCTTCAGCGGTACGGCACTGGCGCAGCCGCCGGGTCCCATGTGCCCGCCGCCCGGCGTCGCGAGGGAGGCTGGGCTGTTCATCAGGTCCAGGGTCTTGCGCGCGCTGATCACGGGATACGTGTCGCCCTTGACCGGCGTCTTCAACAGACCGTTGCCGCCCACCACCTGGCCGTCCGGGCCGACCTGGACGCCGGTCGTCCAGCCGTACGTGGGCAGGCCTCCGACCTTCGGGTCCGCGTTGACCACCCGTACGGCGCCCATGAGCTCGCTCGCGTCCAGCTTGGCGTCGTCCTGGCCCAGCGCCTTCAGCACGGGCACGGCGGCCTTCTTCGCGGCGGCCTCGGTCACCGCGTGGCTGCTCGGGGAGCCGGGGTCGCTCCTGCACACCGCGCCCTTGCAGTTGTCGGTGCCGGGCGCATACCGGCTGAACGTCCAGGTCCCGGGGGCCCGCTGGTTCACCTGGAGGCTGGGTCCCGAGCCGTCCTTGTCCTGGCCGACCTTCCAGGTCTCGCCGCTGAGCTTCGGGGTGCCCGCGATGTCGAGGGCCTTCGCGAGGCGGGCCACCTCGGTCGCCGTGACCTCGCCCTTCGCCGCGTAGACGGGCGCGGAGTCCGGGCCGGCGGGCAGGGTGCCGTCCGCGTGGTAGGTCGCGCCGTAGGGGTTGGGCTCACCGGGCGCGATGTCCCCCGTACCGCCCGTGCCACCCGTACCGCCCTCGGTGTAGCCGTCGAGGGCCAGCGGCGGGGGAGCGCCGTCGGTGCCGGGGGTCGAGCTGTGGCCGCGATCGCTCCCGCCGCCGGACGCGGTAGCGGCGAAATAGGCCCCGCCACCGCCGACGAGCAGCACCGCCGCCGCGACCGACGCGACGGCCGCCGGGGAATGGCGGCGGCGCGGTTTCGCCTGCTCGCCGCCGTCCTCGGGGGGCTCGGGCGCTTCGGTCTCGGGTCGCTCGGTGCTCACCGCATCGCTCCTTCTGGTCGTACACCGCATCCCCTATACGGGGGACAGCGATGGGACGCAGCGGGGGAGCGCACGGTTCCCTGCGGGCGCCGTTCGGGGCCGCCCTTTTCGAGATCCTTTCGGGTCCTGTCAGTCGCCGTAGTCGGACATCGCGTCCAGCAGGCGGGCGGACGCGGGAGGCACGGTCACCCCGTGGATGCGCGACGGGGACACGGGAAGGTCGGGACGGGAGATGATCGGGTCCGGTGCCGCCCAGTGCCGAGCCATGGCGCCGTCGCCGCGCAGCGACGCCAGGTCGCCTTCGAAGTCGTGCGGAGCGGAGCCGTGGACCTTGAGGTTCGTCATGACGGAACCGTATGCACGCCGAGCGTTACGAAGAAAGACCTACTATCGGGTAGTTTTGACCGCTTCAGAGGGCACGTGTCGACCGGGTAGCGTGAACTGTCAATCCCCTTCCGTCGCAGGAGCGTGTCCTCGCCGTGCGTATCGCAGTCACCGGCTCCATCGCCACTGACCACCTCATGACCTTCCCCGGCCGTTTCGCCGACCAGTTCGTCGCGGACCAGCTGCACACGGTCTCCCTCTCCTTCCTGGTCGACAACCTCGACGTACGCCGGGGTGGCGTCGGCGCGAACATCGCCTTCGGCATGGGACAGCTGGGCACCCGGCCGATCCTGGTCGGGGCCGCGGGCTCCGACTTCGACGAGTACCGGGCGTGGCTCGACCGCCACGGCGTCGACACCGACTCGGTCCGGATCTCCGAGGTGCTGCACACCGCGCGCTTCGTGTGCACCACGGACTCCGACCACAACCAGATCGGCTCCTTCTACACGGGCGCGATGAGCGAGGCCCGGCTGATCGAGCTCAAGTCGGTCGCGGACCGGGTCGGCGGCCTCGACCTCGTCCTGATCGGCGCCGACGACCCGGAGGCGATGCTCCGCCACACGGAGGAGTGCCGCTCCCGCACGATCGCCTTCGCCGCGGACTTCTCGCAGCAGATCGCCCGTATGAACGGCGACGAGATCCGGATACTGCTGGACGGGGCGACCTACCTCTTCTCCAACGAGTACGAGAAGGGGCTCATCGAGTCCAAGACCGGCTGGAGCGACGAGGAGATCCTGTCGAAGGTCGGTCACCGTGTGACGACCCTCGGCGCACAGGGTGTGCGCATCGAGCGGGCCGGCGAGGACCCGATCGAGGTCGGCTGCCCGGACGAGGAGCGCAAGGCGGACCCGACGGGCGTCGGCGACGCGTTCCGCGCCGGTTTCCTCTCCGGCCTCGCCTGGGGAGTCTCCCTGGAGCGCGCCGCCCAGGTCGGCTGCATGCTCGCGACGCTGGTCATCGAGACGGTCGGCACCCAGGAGTACCAGCTCCGCCGCGCCCACTTCATGGACCGCTTCACCAAGGCGTACGGCGACGACGCGGCCATCGAGGTCCGGGCCCACCTGGCCTGATCACCGAGGTCCGGGCCCGCCCCGTCTGATCAGGACACCCTTCCGGCCGACCGCCTAGGACACCCGGCGGACCACATAGGCGAAGCCGTGGTCCGCCGGCTCCTCCCCGACGTACTCCTGCCCCCGCATCTCGCACCACGCCGGGATGTCCAGCCGGGCGGCCTCGTCGTCCGAGAGGACGCGAACCGTGCCGCCCACCGGCACGTCCCCGATGACCTTGGCCAGTTCGATGACCGGGATGGGGCAGCGCTTGCCGAGGGAGTCCACCACGAGCGCGTCGGAGTCGGAGGGGGACGGGGAGGGCGGCGCCGGCGCCGTCGGGGCGCCGAGTTTCTCGCGTACGTCCGCGACCACGTCCGGCAGCACCGACAGGAACCGGTCGACATCCTCGGACGGCGTACCCGGCGGCAGCGAGATTCGGACGTTGCCCTCGCTCAGGACGCCCATCGCCTTCAGGACATGGCTCGGGGTCAGTGTGCTGCTCGTGCAGGAGGAGCCTGAGGAGACGGAGAAACCCGCCCGGTCCAGTTCGTGCAGGAGCGTCTCCCCGTCGACGTACAGGCAGGAGAAGGTGACGATCCCCGGGAGACGGTGAACCGCGTCCCCGACCACCTCCACGTCCGGGACCAGTTCGGGCACCCGTACGCGAATCCGTTCCGTCAGTTCCCGCAGGCGCGCGGCCTCCGCGGCCGCCTCCGCCCGTACCGCCCGCAGCGACGCCGCCGCGGCCACCACGGCCGGGATGTTCTCGAAGCCCGCCGCCCGCCCCGACTCCCGCTCGTCCACGGGCCCTTGGGGAGCGAACCGCACCCCCTTGCGCACGACGAGCAGTCCGACCCCCGAAGGGCCGCCCCATTTGTGGGCACTTGCCGTCAGGAGGGACCAGTCGCCCTCCACCCGGCGCCAGGGCAGTGACTGCGCCGCGTCCACCAACAGCGGCACCCCCGCCGCCCGGCACGCCTCCGCGACCTCTCGCACCGGCTGCTCCGTGCCCACCTCGTGGTTGGCGGACTGGAGGCACGCGAGCGCGGTGTCGGGGCGCATGGCGGCGGCGTAGGAGGAAGGGGAGACGGTGCCCGCGCGGTCGACGGGCACCGTCGTCACCGAGCCGCCCGCCGTCTCGTGGACCTCTGCCGAATGGAGTACCGACGAGTGTTCGACGGCTGACACGATCAGGTGGCGTCCGACGCGCCGGCGGCCCGCCAACGCACCCTCGATCCCGGAGTGCACCGCCCGGGTGCCGGACGAGGTGAAGGTCAGCTCGTCCGGGCGGCACCCCACCGCCTCGGCCGCCGCCTCGCGCGCCGCGTCGAGCAACAGCCGGGCCCGTCGTCCCTCCCGGTAGAGCCGCGAGGGATCGGCCCACCCCTCGTCGAGCGAGGCCTGCAGGGCCTGCCGGGCGACGGGATGAAGAGGAGCAGCGGAAGCAGCATCGAAGTAGGCCACACCCCAACGCTAAAGCCCCGCTCACACCAGCGCCCCAAAGGGGCGCGAGGAACGGCGTGACAAGCCACAACGAGCCCGCAGCCGCCGAAGGACCTGGTCGACCGGGCTATGAGGCGCCCGAACCCCCCGTCAGAAAGCGACCCAGGGCGGGGCATCCCACCCCTTCAGAGTGACCCGCGGCGCGTTGGGCACCCTCCCCGCGCGACCCCAAATAGCGTCCAGTAGGGTTTGGTCCGCATAAACATCCAAACCCCTGCCCGACGCAGGGCGGCGACCGACCAGCGAGAAGGCCGCAGCCAACCGCGCGGGCGAGACTCTCGGGAAGGCGCTACGTGAGTCCCAACGGCTCCGACCGCTCGCCGCGGCGCCCGATGCGGCGGAAGCTGCTGCAGGCACTGACTGCGGGCCTGGTCCTGGCGACCGCCACCGGTTGCACATACAAGGACTTCCCCCGCCTTGGTATGCCCACCCCGACCACGGAAGAGGGTCCGCGGATCCTCTCCCTGTGGCAGGGGTCCTGGGCGGCCGCGCTCGCCGTTGGCGTGCTGGTGTGGGGCCTGATCCTGTGGAGTGTGTTCTTCCACCGGCGCAGTCGCACCAAGGTCGAAGTTCCTCCGCAGACCCGGTACAACATGCCCATCGAGGCGCTGTACACGGTGGTCCCGCTCATCATCGTCTCGGTGCTGTTCTACTTCACCGCCCGCGACGAGACGAAGCTCCTCAGCCTCAAGCCGAAGCCGGACGTCACGGTCAACGTGGTCGGCTATCAGTGGAGCTGGGGCTTCAACTACATCGAGGACGTTCCCGGTGTCACCGGCAACGCCAAGATCGACCCGAACCTGAAGGCCATTCCGGACCGGTTCAAGAAGGACTTCCCGGCGAACGCCGGCGGTGTCTACGAGGTCGGTACGCCGGGTGAGCGGAACCCGCAGACGGGCAACCCCGGTCCGACCCTCTGGCTACCCAAGGGCAAGACGGTCCGCTTCGTCCTCACTTCGCGTGACGTCATCCACTCCTTCTGGGTGGTGCCGTTCCTGATGAAGATGGACGTCATCCCGGGCCACACCAACTCCTTCCAGGTGACCCCCAACAAGGAGGGCACCTTCCTGGGCAAGTGCGCCGAGCTGTGCGGCGTCGACCACTCCCGGATGCTCTTCAACGTGAAGGTCGTCTCCCCCGAGCGCTACGAGGCCCACCTCAAGCAGCTCGCGGCGCAGGGACAGACCGGTTACGTCCCGGCCGGCATTGAGCAGACGGGCCACGAGAAGAACCGGGAGACGAACAACCTGTGAGCATCCTCAACGAACCTCAGGGTGCCGGGGCAGCCGAAGACTCGTACGAGAACGAGCTGCCGGTGCGGCGCAAGCAGCCGGGCAACGTCGTGATCAAGTGGCTCACCACCACTGACCACAAGACGATCGGCACGCTCTACCTCGTCACGTCGTTCGCGTTCTTCTGCATCGGTGGCGTCATGGCGCTGCTGATGCGCGCCGAACTGGCGCGCCCCGGTACGCAGATCATGTCGAACGAGCAGTTCAACCAGGCGTTCACGATGCATGGCACGATCATGCTGCTGATGTTCGCGACGCCGCTGTTCGCCGGTTTCACCAACTGGATCATGCCGCTGCAGATCGGCGCGCCCGACGTGGCGTTCCCGCGGCTGAACATGTTCGCCTACTGGCTCTACCTGTTCGGCTCGCTCATCGCGGTCGGTGGCTTCCTCACCCCGCAGGGCGCGGCCGACTTCGGCTGGTTCGCCTACAGCCCGCTGTCGGACGCGGTCCGCTCGCCGGGCGTCGGCGCCGACATGTGGATCATGGGTCTGGCCTTCTCCGGCTTCGGCACGATCCTCGGTGCGGTCAACTTCATCACGACCATCATCTGCATGCGCGCCCCGGGCATGACGATGTTCCGCATGCCGATCTTCGTGTGGAACGTGCTGCTCACCGCGGTGCTGGTGCTGCTGGCCTTCCCCGTGCTGGCGGCGGCGCTGTTCGCGCTGGAGGCGGACCGAAAATTCGGTGCGCATGTGTTCGACGCCGCCAATGGCGGAGCCTTGCTATGGCAACACCTCTTCTGGTTCTTCGGCCATCCAGAGGTGTACATCATCGCTCTACCATTCTTCGGAATCATCTCCGAAGTCATCCCGGTGTTCTCCCGCAAGCCGATGTTCGGCTACATGGGCCTGATCGCCGCGACGATCTCCATCGCCGGTCTGTCCGTGACCGTGTGGGCGCACCACATGTACGTCACCGGTGGCGTACTGCTCCCGTTCTTCTCCTTCATGACGTTCCTCATCGCCGTGCCGACGGGCGTGAAGTTCTTCAACTGGATCGGAACGATGTGGAAGGGGTCCTTGAGTTTCGAGACCCCGATGCTCTGGGCGGTCGGCTTCCTGATCACCTTCACCTTCGGTGGTCTGACCGGTGTCATCCTGGCCTCGCCGCCGATGGACTTCCACGTCTCGGACTCGTACTTCGTGGTGGCGCATTTCCACTACGTGATCTTCGGTACGGTCGTGTTCGCGATGTTCTCCGGATTCCACTTCTGGTGGCCGAAGTTCACCGGCAAGATGCTGGACGAGCGCCTCGGAAAGATCACCTTCTGGACGTTGTTCGTGGGCTTCCACGGCACGTTCCTGGTGCAGCACTGGCTGGGTGTCGAGGGCATGCCGCGTCGCTACGCGGACTACCTCGCCGCCGACGGCTTCACCGCGCTGAACACGATCTCGACGATCAGCTCGTTCCTGCTCGGCCTGTCGATCCTGCCGTTCTTCTACAACGTGTGGAAGACCGCCAAGTACGGCAAGAAGGTCGAGGTCGACGACCCGTGGGGTTACGGCCGCTCGCTGGAGTGGGCCACGTCCTGCCCGCCGCCGCGCCACAACTTCCTCACGCTGCCGCGGATCCGTTCCGAATCCCCGGCCTTCGACCTGCACCACCCGGAGATCGCCGCTCTCGACCAGCTCGAGAACGCCGGTCACGGTGAGAAGGCCCTCGCTGGTGGCAAGGAGGCCGGCAAGTGAAGGTCCAAGGCAAGATGTTCCTCTGGCTGGCTGCCTTCATCCTCGTCATGGCGATCGTCTATGGCGTGTGGTCGAAGGAGCCGGCCGGTACCACGGCGCTCTTCCTGGCCTTCGGCCTGAGCGTCATGATCGGCTACTACCTGGCCTTCACGGCCCGGCGGGTCGACCAGCTGGCGCAGGACAACGACGAGGCCGATGTCGCGGACGAGGCCGGCGAGGTGGGCTTCTTCAGCCCGCACAGCTGGCAGCCGCTCGCGCTCGGTGTCGGCGGCGCGCTCGCCTTCATGGCCGTCGTCTTCGGCTGGTGGCTGCTGTACTTCGGGTTCCCGCTCATCCTGATCGGCCTGTGGGGCTGGGTCTTCGAGTACTACCACGGTGAGAACCGCACCCAGTAGCACGCTCGCGGTCCCGTAGCGATCGCTGGACACCCCGGAAGCCCGGATTCTCCTGACGGAGAGTCCGGGCTTCCTCTTTTGCCGCACGTCGCATCCCCCGCACGGCTCACTCGCCGCGCCATGGTTGACGGGTGTTCATAGCGTGAGTCCATGAATCACGCACCGCGAATCCGCACGGTCGTCAGCCGCACCACGCTGGTGGTCGCCCTCGGCGCGGCCGCCGCTGCCTGCGGCGGAAGCGGCCACCCGCTCTCCGCCAGGCCGTACGACGCGGCGGGTCAGCTCTCCTTCACCGACGTGGCCGGCGACAGCCGCAAGGTCGACCCGGACAAGCCCCTGGAAATCACCTCCAAGGGCGACGACGAGCGCATCACCGATGTGACGGCCGTCGACGCGTCGGGGCGCTATGTGGCCGGCGAACTCGCCGCCGACGGCACCCGATGGCACAGCACCTCACCGCTGGCCGCGGGCGCCCACTACACGGTGCACGTGAGCACGGAGGACGAGGACGGCGCACCCGGACGTCAGATCGTCGACTTCGAGACGACCGCGCCCACCACGAACAAGCCCCTGGGCGTGACCCTGGGGCCCGTCTCGGGCGAGTACGGCGTCGGTCAGCCCATCACCGCCGAACTCAGCGCCCCGGTCAAGGACAAGGCCGCCCGCGCGATCGTCGAGGGCGCCCTGAAGGTCGACTCCTTGCCCGCCACGGAGGGCGCCTGGCACTGGGTGGACGACAAGACGCTGCACTACCGCCCCAAGGAGTACTGGCCCATCCACGCCACCATCCAGGTCCACAGCAACCTCAAGGGCATCAAGGTCGCCGACCGGCTCTGGGGCGGCGACGTGAAGCCCCTGACGCTCACCACCGGGGACCGCTTCGTCGCCGTCACGGACGCCGCCGCGCACTCCATGACGATCTACCGGAACGACCAGGTGATCAACCAGATCCCCGTCACCACCGGCAAGCCGGGTTATGAGACCCGCAACGGCGTCAAGGTCGTGCTGAGCAAGGAACCCTACGTACGCATGCGCGGTACCACCGTCGGCATCGCCGAGGGCAGCGCGGACTCCTACGACCTGCCCGTCTACTGGGCGACCCGGGTCACCTGGAGCGGCGAGTACGTGCACGCCGCGCCCTGGTCGGTGGGGGAGCAGGGGTCCGCCAACGTCAGCCACGGCTGCACGGGGATGAGCACCAGCAACGCCGAGTGGTTCTACAAGAACGTCCGCCCGGGCGACATCGTGAAGGTCCAGAACTCCAACGGCGACGCGATGACCCCGTTCAACAACGGCTTCGGCGACTGGAACGTCGACTGGAAGGACTGGCGCAACGGCAGCGCCCTGACAGCGGGCACCCCGGAGGGCCCGAAGCCGATGGACCGGGCGAGGCTGCGCCCGGAGAGCGTTTGAGATCCTGTCCCGCGCCCCGAAAGGGGCGCGGGGCTGCGTGCTGTTGCGGCTCCGCCGCGGGGCGCGAGCAACCACGAATCACCTGCAGACGCCGGACTGCGTGGCGGACCGAGCTCTCAGGCGCCCAAAAGGGCCTTGCGGCGGAGCAGCGAGGCCAATGCGGAGGCGAACTCGACCGGATCCACCGGAAGGGTCACCGCCGCGTCCGCACGGCTCCACGTGGCCAGCCAGGCGTCCTGAGGCCGCCCGATGAGCACCAGCACGGGCGGGCAGTTGAAGATCTCGTCCTTGATCTGCCGGCAGACGCCCATGCCGCCCATCGGAACCGCCTCGCCGTCCAGCACACAGACGTCGATCCCGCCCTTGTCCAGCTCCGTCAGGACGGCGGCGGGCGTGGCGCACTCGATGAACTCGACCTGGGGAACGTCGGGGGCCGGTCTGCGACCGGTCGCCAGCCGCACCTGCCCCCGGGTGTTGGAGTCGTCGCTGTAGACCAGCACCGTGGCGGTCGGCTGCATTGTTCCTCCACGCATCTAAGAAGCACAGCATTGGTCGGGAACTCCTGGTACCGATGGCGCGGATGCTACCCCCTCGAACACCTCGTCAACACCGGTTCGGACAGGGCTTCGATGGGCCATACGGGCAGGACACACCCCATCAACACCCCGAACGGCACCCCCGGGCGTGAGGGCGGGATAAGCGACCGACATAATGTCGGTCGTGGCGACAGCAACGACAGTAGAAACCGGGCACGCGCACCCGTCGGTCAATCGACCGAACCTCACCAGCGTCGGAACCATCATCTGGCTGAGTTCCGAGCTGATGTTCTTCGCGGCCCTCTTCGCGATGTACTTCACCCTGCGATCGGTGACCGGGCCGGATCACTGGAAAGAGATGGCGAGCCATCTCAACATCCCGTTCTCGGCCTCGAACACCACGATCCTGGTGCTCTCCTCCCTGACCTGCCAGCTCGGCGTCTTCGCCGCCGAGCGCGGGGACGTGAAGAAGCTCCGGATGTGGTTCAGCGTCACGTTCGTGATGGGTGCGATCTTCATCGGTGGTCAGATCTTCGAGTACACCGAGCTGGTCAAGAAGGACGGGCTCTCGCTCTCCTCCGACCCGTACGGCTCGGTGTTCTACCTGACCACCGGCTTCCACGGCCTGCACGTGACGGGTGGCCTCATCGCCTTCCTGTTCGTCCTCGGCCGCACCTACGCGGCCAAGAGGTTCACTCACGAGCAGGCGACCGCCGCCATCGTCGTGTCCTACTACTGGCACTTCGTCGATGTCGTCTGGATCGGCCTCTTCGCCACGATCTACTTGATCAAGTAACCGGGCGGCGTCCGCGGCGAACCGATCGCACGCGACGAACCGATCCATTTCCAGAAGCATCGACGCAGAAGATCCTGACACCGGGGTAATCCGTGAAAAAGCTCTCCGCACGACGACGCCATCCGCTGGCGGCGGTCGTCGTCCTACTCCTCGCGCTGGCGGCCACCGGGGGGCTGTACGCCGCGTTCGCACCCGCGAGCAAGGCTCAGGCCGATACGACCGCCCAGTCCCTTGCCATCGACGAGGGCAAGAAGCTCTACTCCGTGGGCTGCGCCAGCTGCCACGGAACCGGCGGTCAGGGGTCCTCCGACGGGCCGAGCCTGGTGGGCGTGGGCGCCGCGGCGGTCGACTTCCAGGTCGGCACCGGCCGTATGCCGGCCCAGCAGCCGGGCGCTCAGATCCCGCGCAAGAAGGTCATCTACTCGCAGGCCGAGATCGACCAGCTCGCGGCGTACATCGCCTCGCTCGGCGCCGGTCCCACGATTCCGACGAAGAGCCAGGTCAGCCCCGAGGGTGCGGACATCGCCAAGGGCGGCGAGCTCTTCCGTACGAACTGCGCGCAGTGCCACAACTTCACCGGCAAGGGCGGCGCGCTGACGCACGGCAAGTTCGCGCCGAGCCTTGAGGGTGTCGACCCCAAGCACATCTACGAGGCCATGCAGACGGGCCCGCAGAACATGCCGTCCTTCCCCGACACCACGCTGTCGGAGAAGAACAAGAAGGACATCATCGCGTACCTCAACGCGGTCAACGGTGACGACACCGAGAGCCCCGGCGGTCTGGAGCTGGGCGGCCTCGGGCCGGTCAGTGAAGGCCTCTTCGGCTGGATCTTCGGTCTTGGCGCCCTGGTCGCCGTCGCCGTCTGGGTCGCCGCTCGGACCGCAAAGGCCAAGAAGTCATGAGTAGCCAAGACATTCCAGAAGAGAACCTGCCCGCTGAGCAGGTCGACGAGCACGGTCACGGCGCGGTAGCCCTCGCGGACGAGACCAACCCGTTCGCGGACCCGGGGCTGCCGCCCCACGAGCCCCGCATCCAGGACATCGACGAGCGGGCCGCCAAGCGGTCCGAGCGCGTCGTCGCCATGCTGTTCACGTTGTCGATGCTGGCCACCGTCGGCTTCATCGCCTCGTACGTGGCGATCCCGAGGGACGAGTCGATCTTCGTCTTCCCGCTCGGGCACATCAGCGCGCTGAACTTCGCGCTGGGGATGACCCTCGGTGTGGCGCTGTTCGCGATCGGCGCGGGCGCGGTCCACTGGGCCCGCACCCTGATGTCCGACGTGGAGATCGCCGACCAGCGTCACCCGATCGAGGCGGAGCCCGAGGTCAAGGCCAAGGTCCTGGCCGACTTCAAGCAGGGCGCCAAGGAGTCGGCGCTCGGCCGCCGCAAGCTGATCCGCAACACGATGTTCGGCGCGCTGGCCCTGTTCCCGCTCTCCGGTGTCATGCTGCTGCGCGACCTGGGCCCGCTGCCCGGCACCAAGCTGCGCCACACGCTCTGGTCCAAGGGCAAGCTGCTCGTCAACATGAACACGAACGAGCCGCTGCGCGCCTCCGACGTCGCCGTCGGCTCGCTCACCTTCGCCAAGCCCGAGGGCCTGGAGGAGCACGACGAGGACTTCCAGCTCCAGATCGCCAAGGCGGCCCTGATGATCGTCCGGCTCCAGCCGGAGAACATCAAGGACAAGCGTGAGCTCGCCTGGTCACACGAGGGCATCGTGGCGTACTCGAAGATCTGCACCCACGTCGGTTGCCCGATCTCCCTGTACGAGCAGCAGACGCACCACGTGCTCTGCCCCTGCCACCAGTCCACCTTCGACCTCTCCGACGGTGCCCGAGTGATCTTCGGCCCGGCCGGTCACGCCCTGCCGCAGCTGCGCATCGGCGTGAACGAACAGGGCTACCTCGAAGCGCTCGGCGACTTCGAAGAGCCCGTCGGTCCTGCCTTCTGGGAGCGCGGATGAGCACTACCACCACTTCCGACTCGCGCCCCTCGCGCGAGAAGGCCCCGGCCGGCGAGAAAGTCGCCGACTGGGCCGACGGACGGCTCGGGATCTACTCCCTGGCCAAGTCCAACATGCGCAAGATCTTCCCCGACCACTGGTCGTTCATGCTGGGTGAGATCTGCCTCTACAGCTTCATCATCATCATCCTCACGGGTGTGTACCTGACGCTGTTCTTCCACCCGTCGATGAACGAGGTCACGTACCACGGCAGCTATGTCCCCCTGCAGGGACAGCTGATGTCCGAGGCGTTCAACTCGACCATGCACATCTCCTTCGAGGTGCGCGGTGGTCTGCTGGTCCGGCAGATCCACCACTGGGCGGCGCTGATCTTCCTCGCCGGCATGTTCGTGCACATGATGCGCGTGTTCTTCACGGGTGCGTTCCGCAAGCCGCGTGAGGTCAACTGGCTGTTCGGCTTCCTGCTGTTCGTCCTGGGCATGTTCACCGGCTTCACCGGTTACTCGCTCCCGGACGACCTGCTCTCCGGCACCGGTGTCCGCTTCATGGAAGGCGCGGTCCTGTCCGTGCCGGTCGTCGGCACGTACCTGGCGTTCTTCCTCTTCGGCGGCCAGTTCCCGGGCGGCGACTTCGTCGCGCGGTTCTACTCGGTCCACATCCTGCTGCTGCCGGGCATCATGCTCGGCCTGGTGGTCGGCCACCTGATCCTGGTCTTCTACCACAAGCACACGCAGTTCGCGGGCCCCGGAAAGACGAACAACAACGTCGTCGGCATGCCGCTGCTGCCGGTCTACATGGCCAAGGCCGGAGGCTTCTTCTTCCTGGTCTTCGGTGTCATCGCGGCCATCGCGGCGATCGCCTCGATCAACCCGATCTGGACCATGGGCCCCTACCGTCCGGACATGGTGTCCACGGGCGCCCAGCCCGACTGGTACATGGGCTTCTCCGAGGGTCTGATCCGTGTCATGCCGGGCTGGGAGATCAACGTCTGGGGTCACACGCTCGTCCTTGGCGTGTTCATCCCGCTGGTGATCTTCCCGCTGGTCCTGGTCGCGATCGCGGTCTACCCGTTCATCGAGTCCTGGGTCACCGGCGACAAACGTGAGCACCACATCCTGGACCGCCCGCGCAACGTCCCGACCCGGACCGCGTTCGGTGCCGCCTGGATCAGCTGGTACTTCGTCCTGCTCGTCGGTGGTGGCAACGACATCTGGGCCACGCACTTCCACCTGTCGATCAACTCGATCACCTGGTTCGTGCGCATCAGCTTCTTCGTCGTGCCGGTCATCGTGTTCGTCATCACCAAGCGGATCTGCCTCGGCCTCCAGCGCCGCGACAAGGACAAGGTGCTGCACGGCCGCGAGTCGGGCATCATCAAGCGCCTGCCGCACGGTGAGTTCATCGAGGTGCACGAGCCGCTCAGCCAGGAGGCCCTGCACACGCTCACGGCGCACGAGCAGTACCAGCCCGCCGAGATCGGCGCGACGGTCGACGAGAACGGTGTCGAGCGCAAGGTGAAGGGTTCGGAGCGGCTGCGCTCCAAGCTCAGCGAGGGCTTCTACGGGGAGGAAAGCCAGATCCCCAAGCCCACGGTCGAGGAGTACAAGGAGATCACGAGCGGCCACGGCCACCACTGATCTTCCGACCGGTTGACCGGTCTTTACTGATCGCCACGGCGAGAGCCTCCGTCCATTGCCTGGACGGGGGCTCTTTGCCGTCTCCGGGCCTGGATAGGGTGTTCCCATCTACACAAGGAGTCCCTTTGCCGGGACGACGGACCCAGGAGCGGCTTATGAGCGCTGTGAACCCCGCTGGAGGCAACACCGCGGCGGGCCGTTCCTGGCCCGTGGTGCTGAACGGCCTGCTCGAGGGCCGCGACCAGAGCGCGGACGACACGGCCTGGGCGATGGACCGGATCATGAGCGGCGAGGCGACGGACGCGCAGATCGCCGGGTTCGCGGTGGCGCTGCGGGCCAAGGGCGAGACGGTCGAGGAGATCTCCGGTCTCGTCCGGACGATGTACGAGCACGCCAATGTGATCGAGGTGCCGGGGGACACGGTCGACATCGTCGGTACGGGCGGTGACGGCGCGAAGACGGTGAACATCTCCACGATGTCGTCGATCGTCGTGGCCGGGACCGGCGCCAAGGTCGTCAAGCACGGCAACCGGGCCGCGTCCTCCGCGTCCGGTGCCTCGGACGTCCTGGAGAAGCTCGGCGTCAATCTGGACCTGACGACGAAGCGGGTGGCCGAGGTCGCGGAGGAGGCCGGGATCACCTTCTGCTTCGCGGTGAAGTTCCACCCGGCGCTGCGTCATGTCGCGGCGGCGCGGGGGCAGTTGGGGATCCGGACCACGTTCAACGTGCTGGGTCCGCTGACGAACCCGGCGCGGGTGAAGGCACAGGCCGTCGGGGTCGCGGACCTGCGGATGGCGCCGATCGTGGCGGGCGTGTTCGCCGAGCGCGGCAACTCCTCGCTCGTCTTTCGCGGCGACGACGGCCTGGACGAACTGACCACCACCGCGACGTCCCGGGTCTGGATCGTCCGCGACGGCAAGGTCACCGAGGAGCGCTTCGACCCGCGTGACGTCGGCCTCGAACTCGTCCCCGTGGAGGCCCTGCGCGGCGCCGACGCGTCCTACAACGCGGACGTCGCCCGTCGCCTGCTCAACGGCGAGACGGGGCCCGTACGGGACGCCGTGCTCCTGAACTCCGCGGCGGCCCTCGTCGCCCTGTCCCCGACCGACGCACCGCTCGCGGACCAGCTCCGCGCCGCGATGGCGAAGGCGGCGGAAGCGATCGACTCGGGGGCGGCGAAGCGAACGCTGGAACGCTGGGTGGCAGCGAGCCAGTCGTAGTCCACTTCTCCGCCCGCGGACCGGTGGGGTTGCTCGCGAAGTTCCCCGCGCCCCTGGGGCGGGGCTGCGCCCCGATTCCCCGCCCGCCCCGGTTTTGTTCGTCCGCGCAGTTCCCCGCGCCCCTTTTTGGGGGCGCGGGGAACTGCGCGATCTTTTGGGGGTCTGGGGGCGGAGCCCCCAGGTGGGGATGGGAAGGGTAGGGGCGGCGGGGGCGAGGAACGTGGGGCCGTCCCCCACTCGGCATCCCGGTATACGGACGCCGGGTTGCGGGCGGAAGATCTTGTGGCAGGATGCCGTATCAGGTCATGAGTGACAGCCATCAGGCCCCGGCCGGCTGTCCGGCAACCCTCCGTCCGTGGCGGGGTGCCCCGGGTGAAGACCAGGCCGTAGGCAGCGAGGTCTACGGCAAGCGCGGACCCCTCGAGAATCCCAGGGGTCCTGGTCGTTCGAGGGAGCCTTCTGTGAGCAAGCGAATGCGATAGGGCGTAGAGCCCCGCCTCCGCACACCCCTTTTGCCTTTCCTCCCTGCGCCGAGCCGTGCAGCCGCACACCCGTACCCCCGTGCACCCGGCCCGCGCAGCGATTCCGCCTGCCTCTCACAGGAGCTCGCCATGTCTGTCTCCACCGCTGCCGCCGACCAGACCGTTTGCGCCCCCCTGCCCGTTCTGGGCCGAGACGTCACCGTCCCGCTCGTGACCGGCGGCGAGGTCACCTACGCCGCGCTCGACTACGCCGCCAGCGCCCCCGCCCTCCAGCGGGTGTGGGACGACGTCGCCGCGTACGCCCCGTACTACGGCAGCGTGCACCGCGGCGCCGGGTACCTCTCCCAGCTGTCCACCGACCTCTTCGAGAACGCCCGCAGGACCGTCGCGGAGTTCCTCGACTGCCGGGGCGACGACCAGGTCGTCTTCACCCGCTCCACCACCGACTCCCTCAACCTGCTCGCCGCCACCCTTCCGGCCGACTGCCAGGTGTTCGTCTTCGAGACGGAACACCACGCCTCGCTGCTGCCGTGGAAGGACGCCCGGGTCACCTACCTCAACGCGCCCCGCACCCCGCAGGAGGCTGTCACGGCCCTGGAGCGGGCCCTCGCCGCCCGTGACCCCCACGGCCCGGCCCTGGTCTGCGTCACCGGCGCCTCGAACGTCACCGGCGAGCTGTGGCCGGTGCGCGAGCTGGCCGCCGCCGCGCACGCGCACGGTGCCCGGATCGTCCTGGACGCCGCCCAGCTCGCTCCGCACCACCCGGTCTCGGTGCGGGACCTCGACGTCGACTGGGTCGCCTTCTCCGGGCACAAGCTGTACGCGCCGTTCGGTTCGGGCGTGCTCGCCGGCCGTGCCGACTGGCTGCGCGAGGCCGAGCCGTACCTCGCGGGCGGCGGCGCGAGCCGCAAGGTCACGCGGCGGGTGGACGGCGGCGTGGACGTGGAGTGGCACGAGAGCGCGGCCCGGCACGAGGCCGGTTCCCCGAACGTCATCGGCGCCTACTCCATCGCCGCCGCCTGCAAGGCGCTGACCGAGGCCGGTTTCGACACGCTCGTCGCCCGCGAGGAGCAGCTGATCGGGGCCGTCCGGGCCGGTCTGGCCGAGGTGCCCGAGGTCCGCGTCCTGTCGCTCTTCGGTGACGACGCCCCGCGCGTCGGCGTCATCTCGTTCGTCGTCGAGGGCTGGAACAGCTCGCACTTCGCGGCCGCGCTGTCCGCCGAGTACGGGATCGGGGTGCGGGACGGTCTCTTCTGCGCCCACCCGCTGGTACGGACGCTGCTCGGCAGCGATCCGCAGACGCAGGGGGAGTGCGGGGCGCCCGAGGCGGCGCCCGGGGAGAAGTCCCTCAACGCGATCCGCGTCAGCTTCGGGGCCGGTACGCCCGACGAGCATGTGGAGCGGTTCGTGCGTGCGGTGAAGGAACTGGTGCGGGACGGTGCGAAGTGGAACTACCGCACGGAGGACGGCCGCTGCGTCCCGGCGGTCTGAGGCCGTCGGCGGTAGGTGGGGGCTCCGCCCCCACGCCCCCGAAGAGATTGTGCTGCTGTGTCTAGCTGTCCAGGCCGATGGCGAACGCCGCCTCCAGGTCGTGCTGGGAGTACGTGCGGAACGCGACGTGGGTGTCCGTCGCCTCGACGCCGGGGATCTTGCTGATCTTGCCGGGGATGACGTCCGCCAGGTCGTCGTGGGCCTTCACCCGGACCATGGCGATCAGGTCGTACGTACCGGTGACGGAGAAGACCTCGCTGACACTGTCCAGCGCGGCGATCGACTCGGCGATCTCGGGGATCCGGTCCACGCTGGTCTTGATGAGCACGATCGCGGTGATCACGGCTGGTTTTCTCCCTCGGGGGCTGCTGTTGCTGGGGTTTTCACTCTAGTCGGCCGCCCGAACCGCACCCACGCGTAGACGAACCCCAGCGAGAAGCCCACCAGGTGGGCCAGATAGGCGACCCCGGGGCCCGAGGGGCTGCGGCCCGCCGCCAGCCATTGCAGGGTCACCCAGAAGGGCAGCACGACCCAGGCGGGGAAGCGCAGCGGCAGGAAGAAGAGGAACGGGAAGAGACTGGTCACCCGGGCCCTGGGGAACAGGTACAGGAACGCTCCCAGGACCGCGGAGATCGCCCCCGAGGCGCCGACCAGAGTCTGCTCGGAGCCGGAGTTGGCGATCGCGTAACCCAGTAGAGCGAGGTAGCCGCAGACCACGTAGAAGACGGCGAACTGGACGTGGCCCATGCGTTCCTCGGTCATCGCTCCGAAGACGTAGAAGAAGAGCATGTTGCCCAGGAGATGGAGCCAGCTGCCGTGGATGAACAGGGCCGTGGCCGGGGTGAGCCAGGCGCTCGGGATCCCGTCGAAGAGCTCGGCGGGGATCACGCCCCAGCGCCGGAAATAGGCCCGCTGGGCGACCACGAGCGCATCCCCGGTGCCGAACGACGGATTGAGCCCCGAGGCGGGGCCGATCAGGAAGATCAGGCAGCACAGGAAGATCAGTCCGTACGTCACCGGCGCGGACTGACCGCGCATCGTCCTGCCGACCGCCGTACCCCAGGTGCTGATCATGGGACAGAGCATGACGTAACCGGACCGATGCGCGCAGAATGCCTCGCCGCCGTGGACGGCCGAGCGTCGAGTACCCGCCAGGCCGTAGGGTAACGAGCCACACGCGCCGGAGACCGGCGCTGGACGGACACTAGAAGGAAAGCGACTGCCACATGACGGTTCCCCTCCCGACCGCCGAGACTCGCTGGCGCTGCACGCTCTGCGGCAACCTCACGCGATTCGACGTGACCCGCTCGTCCAAGGTCGTCGAGTATGTGCACCTCGACCTGGCCGGTGAGCCGAACGTCGAGGAGCGCAAGATGGTCAGTGAGACCATCGAGTCGGTGCGCTGCCGGTGGTGCAACGCGGTGGACCAGGTGGAACTGGTGGACAGGCCGGGCGCCGGCTCCTGAGGGAGCGGGCCCCGCACACACATTGGGGTGACGGATGGTGGAGACCACAGGCGGGGAGCCGGACGACGGCGCCGCTGAGGTGCTCGACCGTCCGCTGCCCGACGGTGTGCGCCGACGGGTCGTACAGATCGTGTCGGACGGGTTCGGTGGGTTGACCGTCACCGAATTGCCCGCCCAATTGCGGCAGTATGCGCGGTTCGCCCCCAATCGGCGGGCGAAGTTCGCCGGCAACGCCATGGCCGCCGCGCTGGAGACCGATCCGCTGTTCCGGCAGCGTATCGCCGAGAAGCTCAGAGAGGCGCATCCGGAGCTCGCCGGTGCCCTCGACTCGGGCGCGCCGCCGCCGGCCGCGGATCCGCTGGACGTGGCGGCCGCGGCCTATGTGCTGCGCCCCACGGGCTGGGTGAAGCTGGTGACCGCCGCGGGCGAGGAGGCCCTGCGGGCGGACGCCGAGCGCGCGGACGAGGAGAGCCGGGCGGAGCTGGAGCGCCTGCGCGAGGAGCTTGCGCAGGCGCGTGGTCAGACCAAGGCCGAAACCGAGCGGTTGCGCACGGAGTTGGAGTCCGCGAAGAGGGAAGCCGAATCGCTTCACCGCAAGTTGCGCGGCGCCCTCAGCGACGTCAAGCGGGGCGAGGCCGCGCTGCGCAAGCTGCAGGGCGAGATGGACACCGCGCGGGCGGACGGGCAGGCCCAGGTGTCCGCCGCCGAGAGCGAGACCCGGCGGCTCAAGGCACGGCTCTCGGAGGCCGAGGCGGCCCTGGAGGCCACCCGCAAGGCGGCACGCGAGGGTCGCAGCGTCGAGGACATGCGCGTACGGCTGTTGCTCGACACGGTGCTGGAGGCGGCCCAGGGGCTGCGCCGGGAGCTCGCGCTGCCGCCCGTGTCCGTACGGCCGGCGGAGACCGTGGACGCGGTCGAACCGGGGCGCATGACGCCCAAGGACATCGCGGCCCGCGCCCTGTCCGAAAATGATCCCGCGATCGTCGACCAGCTCCTCGCGCTGCCGCAGGCGCATCTGGTCGTCGACGGCTACAACGTCACCAAGACCGGTTATCCGCAGATGCCGCTGGAGAAGCAGCGGCTCAGGCTGCTGGGGCAGCTCTCGCAGCTCGCCGCGCAGACCGGGGCCGAGGTGACGTGTGTCTTCGACGGGGCCGAGCTGGCGGCGCCCGTGCTGCTCGCGCCGCCGCGCGGGGTGCGGGTGCTGTTCTCCAAAGCGGGTGTCACGGCGGACGAGTTGATCCGCCAGCTGGTGCGCGCCGAGCCGCCCGGGCGGCCCGTCATCGTCGTCTCCACCGACCGTGAGGTGGCCGACGGGATCGCCAAGGCGGGCGCCCGCCCGGTGGCCTCCGCGGTGCTTCTCAAGCGCTTTTCGCGCGGCTGAAACAGCGGCTGAAAAGCGGCTGAAACAGCGACTGATCCGGCGGTCGAAACAGCGATTGAACAGCGGTCGGCGATCTGTGCGTTACGCCCCAAAGAGCACGTACGTCCCATCCGTAACATCCAGGCGTTGTGCCCGAATTGGCGAAACCTTCACGCAACGTAGCGTCAGGCTGGCATCACTGCACGTGAGTTGAGTGCAAAGAATGCGCTGGGTGACTAAGAATTTTCAGGTTTGGATTTGAACTGATCACAGGAAGGTCACTAGGGTCTGGCCTCGAACCTCCGCTCGGGTGATCGCTCATTGGGAGCGACGGCGGAGGGACACCGCCCGTCGGCGTCTCGGCAGGCGGCTGGAGGAAGAAGGAGCTCGCCTTCGTGGCGTCCCACCGTCGACCCAAGCAGCCGAGCCGCACCCGTGTGACCGTGCTCACCACCGCCGCCGCTGCCGCCGTGGCCCTCAGTGCCAACGCCGCCAATGCCGCGCCCAGCGAGAAGCCGAGCAAGGACGAGGTCAAGAGCAAGGTCGACAAGCTCTACGAGGAGACCGAGCAGGCCACCGAGAAGCTCGACGGGGCCAAGGAGAAGCAGGACAAGCTGGAGAAGGAAATCAGCACCCTGCAGGACAACGTGGCCCGCGGCCAGGACGAGCTCAACGCCCTGCGGGACGGGCTCGGAACGATGGCCAGCGCCCAGTACCGCACCGGCGGCATCGACCCCTCCGTGGCGTTGTTCCTCTCCTCGAACCCGGACGACTACCTGGACAAGGCGTCCGCGATGGACCAGCTGAGCAGTCAGCAGGTCGAGGCGCTGAAGAAGGTCCAGGAGAAGCAGCGTTCGCTCGCCCAGCAGCGGCAGGAAGCCTCTGCGAAGCTCAAGGACCTCGCCGACACCCGTACGGAACTGGCCAAGCAGAAGAAGGCGGTCCAGACCAAGCTCGCCGCGGCGCAGAAGCTCCTCAACTCCCTGACGGCCAAGGAGAAGGCGGCTCTCGACGCGGAGCAGTCCCGCGCCACCCGCGCCAGCGAGCGCACCGTTCTCGGCAACCCCGGTACACCCGCGTCCGGGCGCGCCGGTGCCGCCTTCTCCGCCGGACAGACCAAGATCGGATCGCCGTACGTCTACGGCGCCTCCGGCCCCAGCTCCTTCGACTGCTCGGGCTTCACCTCCTGGGCGTACGCCCAGGCCGGTGTCTCCATCCCGCGTACCTCGGAGTCGCAGGCGACCATCGGCACCCGCATCTACTCGCAGAGCGATCTGCAGGTCGGTGACCTGGTCTTCTTCTTCGGCGACCTGCACCACGTCGGCCTCTACGCGGGCAACGGCCAGGTGCTGCACGCCCCGCGTACCGGAACGGTCGTGCGCTACGAGTCGATGAGCACCATCGGCGGAGCGTTCCAGTTCGGCGTCCGGGTCTGATCCGGCCCCCCGAACCCTCCGAGATCCTTTCGAGGCCCCCTCTGCATGCCGCCCGAACGGGCGAATCGCGGTAACTCCCGCTGACCCCACGCCCCGTCGGTGACCTGCGTCTCCGGCGGGGCGCCGCGTTGTGCGCCCCCGGAGGTCTTTGGCCGGTGCGTAGTCGCACGGCTACTGTCTGGCGCGTTTCCCCCAACTCCGGGGGACCGTCAGCGGAAGGGAGAGCGGCTACTCGTGGGGTCCCATCGCCGCCGTCCACCGTCCGGGTTCGACCGGGGCGTCAGCGCCGCGGGCATCGCCGGCGTCGCCGTGACCGTGATGTCCGTCGCGGCCGCCGTCCTCGGGGCCGTACCGGCCGCCGCAGCACCGAAGGACGACACCCGGGCCGAGGTGGACCGCCTGTACATGCAGGCGGAGAAGGCAACCGAGGCGTTCAACAAGGCCGACGAGCGCGCGGGAGTCCTGCGCAAAGAGGTGAGCACGGCACAGGATCACATCGCCCGGCAGCAGGAGCGCATCAACACCGTGCGGGACGCGCTCGGTTCGCTCGCCGGGGCCCAGTACCGCGCGGGCGGCCTCGACCCCTCCCTGGCGCTGCTCTTCTCCGACAACCCCGCCGAGTACCTCGACAAGGCCGCCGCGCTCGACCGGATCAACGCCCACCAGGCGGGCGAACTCAAGGACCTCCAGATCGCCATGCGCGACCTCGCCCAGGAACGCGAGGAGGCGACCGCCAAACTCGCCGAGCTGGAGAAGAGCACCAAGGCCGTCGCCCGGCACAAGCGGACTGTCGAACAGAAACTCGCCAAGGCGCGCCTCCTGCTCAACTCGCTGCCGTCCGCCGAGCGCGCCGCCCATGACCGGGCCTCCCGCTCCGGACACTCCGACCTGCCCGAACTCGGCAGTGTCACGCCCGCCTCGGGGCGCGCCGCCGCCGCCCTCGCCGCGGCCCGCTCCGCACTCGGCCGCCCCTACGTGTGGGGCGCCAACGGGCCCGGCGGATTCGACTGTTCGGGCCTCATGCAGTGGTCGTACCGGCAGGCGGGCGTCGGTCTGCCGCGCACCTCCCAGGAACAGCGGTACGCCGGACGGCAGGTGCCGCTCTCCCAGGCGCAGCCCGGCGACCTCGTCACCTACCGCTCCGACGCGAGTCATGTCGCGATCTACGCGGGCAACGGCCAGGTGATCCACGCGCCCTATCCGGGGGCGCCGGTGCGCTACGACCGCGTGGGCATGATGCCCATCTCGTCCGTGACGCGGGTCTGACCCCCGCGCCCGGGCGCCGTACGATCGGGAACGTGGCTGGTCGAAGGCGTGCGTCGCGGGCGGGGTGCTCCCTGGTGCTGCTGCTCGCCGTGCTGGTGGGCTGCGGCGGCAGGCCGTCCCAGGACTCCGCGTCCGCCGATGTGCAGCGGGTCCTCGACCGGCGGGCGGCCGCGGTCCTGGACCGGAACGAGTCGGCGTACCGGGCCACGGAGGAACCGTCCGGCTCGACCGCGGAGTTCACCAGGCTGCGCGCCGTTCCGCTGGCCGACTGGTCGTACCGCCTGACGGACCTGCACCGTTCCGGCGACCGCGCCACCGCGGGCGCCGAGCTGCGCTACCGCATCGAGGGCTACGACAGGGCCCCCGTCACGGCGGCCCGCACCCTGCGCCTGGTCCGCGACGGCGGGACCTGGCGGGTCGCCTCCGACGTGCCCGCCGAGCGGGCCAGTCAGCAGCTGTGGGAGCAGGGGGCGGTGACGGTCGTACGGGGCGCGCACAGCCTCGTCCTGGGGGTCGGGCAGTCCGGTGAGCGGCTGCGGGCGTACGCCGGCCTCGCGGACCGCGCCGTGCCCGCCGTGACGGATGCCTGGGGCGCGGACTGGTCGGGGCACGTCGTCGTTGTCGTACCCAAGTCGTTGGAGGGCATGGCGGGGCTGCTCGGAGCGCCCGCGTCCGGGTACCGGGGGATCGCGGCGGTCACGACCGGAGAGGCGGGCGGGACGGCCAGGGCGCCCGCGGACCGGATCATCGTCAACCCCGATGCGTACGGCCTTCTCGGCGACTTCGGCCAGCAGGTCGTGCTCACCCACGAGACGACGCACGTGGCCACCCGCGCCCACACCGCCGCCGCCACGCCCCTGTGGCTCTCCGAGGGCTTCGCGGACTGGGTCGGCTACCGCGGCAGCGGCCGTACGGCGACGCAGGCGGCGCCGGAGCTGGAGCGGGCGGTGCTGGACGGGCGCGTACCGGCCGCGCTGCCGGACGACAAGGACTTCGGGTTCGCCGGGGACGCGGCGCGGCTGGCGCGGGCGTACGAGGGCGGCTGGATGGCCTGCCGGCTGATCGCCGACCACTGGGGCGAGGTCCGGCTGAACGAGTTCTACCGGGCCGTCGGCGACCACGAGAAGCGGGCGGGGGCCGTCGAGGGCGCGCTGCGGGACGTCCTGCACACGACGCCGGAGCAGTTCACACAGCAGTGGCGGGCGTACCTGAAGGCGCAGCTCGGCTGAATCAGCCGGTCGGCGTGTCCAGCCGGGCGATGGCCTCGGCCAGCCACTCCCGCTCCGCCTCGCCCGTCGCCCGTGCCACCCGCAGCATCCCCTGCCGGAACAGGTCGCCGGCCTCCTCCGCCCGTACGGGCTCGCCGTCCCGGTAGAAGAAGCTCGCGGGCGTCAGCAGGAACTCCTGGCGGCGGCGCAGGACCGCGGCCTGCTCCCGCGGGTCCGGGAGGTGACGCAGGAACGCCAGCAGGGTGTTGAAGCGGACGTGGTCGGTGATCTCGGCCTGCTTGGGGTGGCGCAGCCGCTCCAGGAGCTCGGCACGGCCCTTCTCGGTGAGCGACAGGATGCGACGCGGGGCGGCGCCGCTGCCGGGCTCCGTGTGCTGGTCCAGCTGTCCTGCGGCCACCAGGCGGGTGATCGCCGGGTAGAGCGCGCCGTCGCTGACCGGGCGGACATGGCCGCTGAGTGCCTTGATGCGTTCCTTCAACTCATAGCCGTGCAAGGGCTCTTCGAACAGAAATCCGAGGATCGAGAGCTCCAGCATGCGGGGTGCTCCTTGCTTGCGGGTGTCGGACGGCCATGATACCTCTTATCGAGCTACCTCTAAACGAGGTAGCTCGAATCGAGGGAATCAAGGAAATCGAGGGAACCATCGGTGAACGCCCACCGGAAGCAGCTCATATCGCTCGCTCACCCCGTGTACCTCTCCCTGCTAGCCTCCGTCGCCGCCGGGATCATCAACACCGTCTGGGTCTCCCGGCTCGGCGGTCCCGCCGTGGCCGCCGTCGCCGTCGCGACCAACACCGAGAACGTGCTCCTCGGCGTCGCCCTGGTCTTCGCCTCCGGCACGACCGTCCTCGTCGCCCACGCCAGAGGGGCCCGGGATCCGGGCGCGCTCCGGGCGGCCGTACGCGGCGGACGGGCCCTGTGCGCCGTCGTGACGCCCGTGGTCGCCGTGGGCGGGTACCTGCTGCGCGAACCGCTGGCCCGGCTGGTCCTGGGCGGCGACGGGCGCGCTCTCGCCCTGGCCGTCGCCTACTTCGGGATCTCCCTGCCGGGCATCGCCGTCTTCTTCGCCCAGAACCTCGTCGACGGCATCCTGAAGGGCGCCGGTGACACCCGCACCCCGATGCGCCTCGCCCTGCTGGCCAACGGGCTGATCCTCGGCCTCGACCCGCTGCTCATCCACGCCTACGGCGTCCGGGGTGCCGCCGCCTCCACGGTCCTGTGCCGCTGCGTGGCCCTCGCCGCCGGCCTGCGCGCCCTGCGCCGCAACGCGCCGCTGCGCGAGGCCGCGGCCGTCCCTCCCGCCGAGCCCACCGGCCCCGCGCTGCGCCGCACCCTGCGGACCGGACTGCCCATGTCCGCCGACTTCACCGTGCGCCAGGGCGGAGCGCTGGTCCTGGTCGCGATCGTGGCCAGGCTCGGGGTGACGGCCGTGGCCGCGTACTCCATCGCGTACAAGGTCATGTACGTCGCGACCATGGCCTTCTACGCGGTGCGGCAGGCCGCCTCGATCCACACCGCGCACACCCGGGGCGCCGGCCGGGACGAGCGGGGCGCGATCGGGCGGCAGGCGGTGATCGTCTCCGGGGCGGTGGGCCTGGTGGCAGCCGTCCTGCTCGGCGCGTTCGCCCCCTGGATCATGCGGGCCTTCGGCGCCGGGGGCGCGGTCGCCCACGACGGCGTGCTGTTCCTGCGCTGCGTCGGCCCGTACCTGCTGCTGATGGCCTGCTTCATCGCGCTGGGCGGGGTCTTCGAGGGGAGCGGGGGAGCGCCGTTGTTGCTGCGGGTGACACTGCTCGGCACCGCCGTCCAGCTGCCCGTGGCGTACGCCCTGTCGGGGCTCGGGCTGTCCGGGATCTGCCTCGCGCTGGCGCTGTCCATGGCGGTGCAGTGCACGGCCGTCGGACTGCTTCTCGCCCGCGCCCGCCGCCGTCAGGACGAGCTCAGGCGCTCCTTGGTCCGGGTGGCCTGAGCGGGCAGGGTCGGGGCCGGGTCGGACACCGTGCCCCGCCACAGTTCGCGGGCTGCGAGCAGGGCCGCGACCACCAGCAGGCCGTTGCGCAGGAAGAGCAGGGTGATGCCCAGCCGGTCGCTGCCCACGACATGCGAGAACCAGATCGGGAACTCCAGGACGGTCACGAAGCACGTGGCCAGCACCAGCCCGACCGGCAGGGTCATCCGGCTGCCCCGGAAGCACAGGCAGACCGCGCCGATCCCGACCAGCCACACCATGTACTGCGGGCTGATGACCCGGCTGGTGGCCGTGAACATCAGCACCGCCACGAACGCGGCGTCGGCGAGCGTGTGCGGCCGGAAGCGCTGGGCGCGCAGCCGCCACAGCAGCAGCCACGCGAAGGCGATCGCGGTGAGCGCCAGGGCCAGCCTGCTCACCACGTCGACGTACGGGCCCAGGAACTCCACCGAGCCGTAGTTGAGCAGCACCTGACCGTCCCAGCCGAAGTGCCGGCCCACATGGAAGACGAGGGAGCCCAGTGACTCCACCTCGGTGCCCCGGTCGCGCTGGAAGGTCAGGAAGGAGAAGGCGCCGGGCATCGACAGCCCGAACAGCACCGCGATCCCGCCGGCGGTCACCGCCGCCGCGGCCCACGCACGCCGCTTCACGGCCCCCAGGAGCAGGAGCGCCGGCCACACCTTCACCAGCGCCCCGAAGCCCACGAGAGCGCCCATCACCCGCGGATGGCGGGCTCCCGCGAGGAGCGCCGCGACCGCCACGGCCGTCACCATCACGTCGTAGCGGGCGTAGACGGTCGGTCCGAGCAGCGGGACGCCGATCACCCACACCCAGGCGCCGCGCAGCGTCTTGCCGGGGCGCCGGCCGGCGTAGTGGAGCAGCGCGTACACCACCAGGTCGGCGACGAAGGCCAGCAGGAAGAAGGCGTGCGCGTAGTCGAGGAAGGGCAGCAGCCCGGGGGAGAGGATCGCGAGCGCGGCGGCCGGCGGGTACTGCCAGGTCACGTCGTCGAGCGGGAAGGTGCCGGTGCGCAGGATCTCGTACCAGCCCTGGTAGATCACCGAGACGTCACTCGTGACGTCCGGGCCCGGGAAGACGAACACCTTGGAGACGAAGAGCAGAAGCAGAAGCCTCGTCAGGCCCCAGGTTCCCAGCAACGCGTACGGAAACCCTTCCCCCCGTGTGCCCTTCATGCTCACCTGGCCCTCGTTCGTCGGTGTCTGTGCGGTGGTGCGGTGCTGACATGGTGCGGTTGTGCGGTTGTGCGGAAACATGATGACGTGCCGGGCTGTGGGAGGCCCATGAAGCGCGGCCGTACGGAGCTGTGACCACTGGTGGAATACAGCTTCGCCGCTGTGGACCGCGCGCGTGGGGATTCGAAGGTTTCGGTAGTGTCGAACGCGATGCACAAGACCCTGATCGTGACCAACGACTTCCCGCCCCGCCCCGGCGGCATCCAGGCGTTCCTGCACAACATGGCGCTACGACTGGACCCCGAGCGGCTCGTAGTCTACGCATCCACGTGGAAGCGGAGCCGGGAGGGCATCGAGGCGACGGCCGCCTTCGACGCCGAGCAGCCCTTCACCGTCGTCCGGGACCGTACGACGATGCTGCTGCCCACGCCGGGCGCCACCCGGCGCGCCGTCGGGCTGCTGCGCGAGCACGGCTGTACGTCGGTGTGGTTCGGGGCGGCGGCCCCGCTCGGCCTGATGGCGCCCGCGCTGCGCAGGGCGGGCGCCGAGCGCCTGGTGGCCACCACGCACGGCCACGAGGCGGGCTGGGCCCAGCTGCCCGCCGCACGGCAGCTGCTGCGCCGTATCGGCGAGTCCACGGACACGATCACCTACCTCGGTGAGTACACGCGCTCGCGCATCGCGTCCGCGCTGACGCCCGAGGCCGCCTCCCGCATGGTCCAGCTCCCTCCGGGGGTCGACGAGAAGACCTTCCACCCCGGCTCGGGCGGCGACGAGGTCCGTGCCCGCCTCGGCCTCACCGACCGCCCGGTGGTGGTCTGTGTCTCCCGCCTGGTCCCGCGCAAGGGCCAGGACACGCTGATCCTCGCCATGCCCCGCATCCTCGCCAAGGAGCCGGAGGCGGTGCTGCTGATCGTCGGCGGTGGGCCGTACGAGCAGGACCTGCGCAAGCTGGCGTACGACACCGGGGTCGCCGCCGCGGTCCGCTTCACCGGCGCGGTCCCCTGGTCGGAGCTGCCGGCCCACTACGGCGCGGGCGACGTCTTCGCGATGCCGTGCCGCACCCGCAGGGGCGGCCTCGACGTCGAGGGCCTCGGCATCGTCTACCTGGAGGCCTCCGCGACGGGCCTGCCGGTCGTCGCGGGCGACTCGGGCGGCGCCCCCGACGCGGTCCTCGACGGCGAAACGGGCTGGGTCGTCCGAGGCGACTTCCCTGACGACTCCGCCGACCGCATCATCACCCTCCTCGCCGACCCCGAACTCCGCCGCCACATGGGCGAACGGGGAAGGCAGTGGGTGGAGGAGAAGTGGCGCTGGGACCTGCTGGCGGAGGGCTTGAAAGAGTTGCTCTAGGTGCGCGCCCGGCCGCAAATCACCCGCACTCTCCCCACTCATCGCAGCGCCCCCTGAAAACCCGGCAAAAAGCCTAGGCGGAAGCAAATAATCCGCCGATGCTGCGCTCATGACAGAAAAACTGACTCATCATCAGATGAGTAACCGTCAGATGACAAACCGTCACCTGACCAGACGCCACATCCTGGGCATGGTCGCCCTCCAGACGGCCGCCGCGGCCGGTCTCACCCGCGTAGGCCTCCAGTCCGCCCACGCCGCGGAGCCCGCCGCGGTCGACAGCGCGCCCGCCATCGTCATCGGATCGGGCTACGGCGCCGCCGTGGCCGCCCTCCGCCTCGGCCAGGCCGGCATCCGCACCCTCGTCATAGAGATGGGCAAGCTCTGGAACACCGCCGGCTCCGACGGCAAGGTCTTCTGTTCCACCAGCGCCCCCGACGAGCGCTCGATGTGGTTCCGCACCCGCACCGAGGCCCCGCTCGCCACCTTCCTGTGGCTGGACGTGGTCAACAAGGACATCGGTCTCTACCCGGGAGTCCTGGACCGGGTCCACTACGACAACATGTCGGTCTACGTCGGCCGAGGTGTCGGCGGCGGCTCGCTGGTCAACGGCGGAATGGCCGTCACGCCCCTCCAGTCCTACTTCTCCGAGCAGTTCCCCACGGTCGACGCCACCGAGATGTACAACACGTACTTCCCGCGCGCCCGGACCATGCTCGGCGTCAACACGGTCGACCCCACCTGGTTCGAATCCACGGAGTGGTACCAGTTCACCCGCACCTCCCGTAAGGCCGCCGCCAACGCCGGCCTGAAGACGACCTTCGTCCCGAACGTCTACGACTTCACCTACATGCAGCGCGAGGCGGCCGGCACCGCCACCAAGTCCGCACTCGCGGCCGAGGTCATCTACGGCAACAACTACGGCAAGAAGAGCCTCGACAAGACCTACCTCGCGGCAGCGCTCGGCACCGGCAACGTCACCATCCACACCCTGGAGAAGGTCCGGGCGATCAGCCGGGCCACGGACGGCACGTACACCCTGACCGCCGACCGGATCGACACCACCGGCGCGGTCGTGGAGACCAAGCAGTACAGCTGTACGTACCTCTTCCTGGGCGGCGGCAGCCTCGGCACCACCGAACTCCTCGTCCGGGCCCGGGAGACGGGCACGCTGCCGGCCCTGGACGCGAGCGTCGGCACCGGCTGGGGCACCAACGGCAACGTGATGACGGGCCGCGCCAACCACATCTGGGACACGGTCGGGGCGAACCAGTCGACGATGCCGGTCATGGGCATCGACGACTGGGCGAACACCGCCAACCCCGTCTTCGCCGAAATCGCCCCGCTGCCCATGGGGTTGGAACACTGGATCAGCCTCTACCTGGCGATCACCAAGAACCCGGAGCGCGCGTCCTTCACCTACGACGCCACCACGGACTCCGCGAAGCTCGGCTGGACCGCGGCCCAGAGCGCGGTCTCCGTGAGCATGGCCAAGAAGCTCTTCGACCGGATCAACCTGGCCAACGCCACGATCTACCGCTACGACCTCTTCGGCAACAACAAGACCTTCGCCGACGACTTCTGCTACCACCCGCTCGGTGGCTGCGTGCTGGGCAGGGCGACGGACAACTACGGCCGGGTGAAGGGCTATCCGCACCTGTACATCACCGACGGCTCACTGGTGCCGGGCTCGATCGGGGTCAACCCGTTCGTGACGATCACCGCGCTCGCGGAACGCGGAATGGCGCGGATCCTCGCCGAGGACACCGCGCCATGAGAACCGCCAGGTCGGGCTGTCAGCCCCGGTAGATGGCCTCGATCTCGTCCGCGTAGTCCTTCGCCACCACGTTGCGCTTGAGCTTCAGGGACGGCGTGAGGTGGCCCGACTCCTCCGAGAACTGGGAGGACAGAATGCGGAACTTCCGCACCGATTCCGCCTTCGACACCGCGGCGTTGCCGTCGTCGACCGCGTCCTGGATCGCAGCGATCAGATCCGGATCCTCGCGCAGCGACGCCGCGGTGGAACCCGCCGGCTTGCCGTGCTCCTCGGCCCAGCGGCCCAGGAACTCCTCGTCGACGGTGACCAGCGCGCCGATGAACGGGCGCCCGTCGCCGACCACCATGCACTCCGCGACCAGCGCGTGCGCGCGGATGCGGTCCTCGATCACGGCCGGGGCGACGTTCTTGCCGCCCGCGGTGACGATGATCTCCTTCTTGCGGCCGGTGATACGGAGGTAGCCGTCCTCGTCGAGGGTGCCGATGTCACCCGTGTGGAACCAGCCGTCCGCGAGCGCCTCGGCGGTCGCGGCCTCGTTGTTCCAGTACTCCTTGAACAGGTGCTCGCCGTGCAGCAGCACCTCGCCGTCGTCGGCGATCCGGATCACGGAGCCGGGCAGCGGCTGGCCGACCGTACCGATCTTCGTACGGTCCCAGGGGTTGAAGGCGGTGGCCGCGCAGGACTCGGTCAGGCCGTAGCCCTCCAGGACCGTGAAGCCGATGCCGCGGAAGAAGTGGCCCAGGCGCTCGCCGAGCGGGGCGCCGCCGGAGATCGCGTACTCACCGCGACCGCCCAGCACCGCGCGCAGCTTGCTGTAGACGAGTTTGTCGAAGGTCTTGTACTTGATCTTCAGACCGAGCGACGGGCCGGAGGGGGTGTCCAGGGCGCGGCTGTAGGCGATCGCCGTGTCCGCCGCCTTGTCGAAGATCTTGCCCTTGCCGTCCGCCTGCGCCTTGGCACGCGCCGAGTTGTAGACCTTCTCGAAGACACGCGGCACACCGAGGATCAGCGTCGGCCGGAACGCGGCCAGCTCGTCGGTGAGGTTCTTGATGTCCGGGACGCAGCCCAGCTTGATCGGCGCCATCATCGGCGCGACCTGCACCAGCCGTCCGAAGACGTGCGCGAGCGGCAGGAAGAGAAGGACGGAACACTCGCCCGTACGGAACAGGGGACGCAGCCGCTCCACGATGTTGCCGCACTCCGCGAAGAAGGCGCGGTGGGTGAGGACACAGCCCTTGGGGCGGCCGGTCGTACCGCTCGTGTAGACGATGGTCGCCGGGTCGTCCGCCTTGGCGAGCGAGCTGCGCTCCTCGACGGTGGCGTCGCTGACGTCCTGGCCCGCGCGCCCCAGTTCCTCCACCCCGCCGGCCTCGATCTGCCAGACGTGCTTGAGGGCGGGCAGCCGGTCGCGCACCGACTCCACGGAGGCCGCGTGCGTGTCGAGCTCGACGATGCAGGCGGTCGCGCCCGAGTCGCCGAGTATCCACTGCACCTGCTCCGCCGAGCTGGTCTCGTACACCGGCACGGTGACCGCGCCCGCGCTCCAGATCGCGAAGTCGAGCAGCGTCCACTCGTAGCGGGTACGGGACATCAGAGCGACCCGGTCGCCGGGCTGTACGCCCGAGGCGATCAGACCCTTGGCCGCGGACCGCACCTCGGCGAGGAAGGTGGTGGCGGTGACGTCCGTCCACGTGCCGCCCACCTTGCGGGCGATGACGGCGACGTCGGGATGCTGCGCGGCGTTTCTGCGGACGATGTCGGTCAGATTTCCGTCCGCAGGGACCTCGTACAAAGCCGGAAGGCTGAACTCGCGCAAGACTGCTGCTCCTCATAGGGCGCCGACGCCACGACGGTGTGTGATGCGACGGAGCGGTCCAAGGCTCGGGCAGGTACCCAGGAACATCATTGTTGAAATCCTGAGTACGACTGGACTGCCCGGACGTTACCCACCGGTACGGCTTTTTCGATAGGGGGTCCCGCCGAGATGTTCCCTGCGTCACACAGGTTGGCGCGTCGCACCGGATGGCGTTCCTTCACGCACAGTAGTCCACGCTCTTCTTGCCATGCCAGTAACCGCAGGTCCGACCGCCTCTATTCACGTTTGCCCCACACGCCTACGCTTGATCGTCATGGCACCCACACCAGGCGGTAACCGCAGGACGCGCATTCATGTGGTCAGTGACGTGCACGGCAACGCGCGTGACCTGGCCCGGGCCGGCGACGGCGCGGACGCCCTGCTCTGCCTCGGTGACCTGGTGCTCTTCCTCGACTACGCGGACCACGCGCGCGGCATCTTCCCCGACCTCTTCGGCGCCGAGAACGCCGACCGGCTGGTCGAGCTGCGCACCGCCCGCCGCTTCGCCGAGGCGCGGGAGTTCGGGCGGCGGCTGTGGGACGAGATCGGGATGGACCATTCCGTGGCCATCGAGAAGGCGGTGCGCAAGCAGTACGCCGAGCTGTTCGCCGCGTTCCCGACACCGACGTACGCGACCTACGGCAATGTCGACATGCCCCCGTTGTGGGCGGAGTACGCCGGACCCGGCACGAAGGTCCTCGACGGTGAGCGGGTGGAGATCGGCGGCCGGGTCTTCGGCTTCGTCGGCGGGGGGCTGCGCAGCCCCATGCGGACGCCCTACGAGATCGACGACGAGGAGTACGCGGCGAAGATCGAGGCGGTCGGCGAGGTCGACGTCCTGTGCACGCACATCCCGCCGGACGTACCGGAGCTGGTCTACGACACGGTGGCGCGCCGCTTCGAGCGCGGCTCCCGTGCCCTCCTGGACGCGATCCGCCGCGTACGTCCCCGTTACTCCCTCTTCGGCCATGTTCACCAGCCGCTCGCGCGCCGGATGCGGATCGGGGCGACCGAGTGCGTGAACGTCGGCCACTTCGCGGCGTCGGGCCGCCCGTGGGTCCTGGAGTGGTGAACAGCAGGTGGGGTGGCGATGGTTCGGCGGGCGCGCGGTAGCCTTCACGCTGCACACACGTGCGTACCACCCTCCCTCACCGGACCGCATCTGGAGGAGCCACCGCGATGGCGGAACACACCAGCTCGAGCATCACGATCGAGGCGGCACCGGCTGATGTCATGGCGGTCATCGCCGACTTCGCCCGCTACCCGGACTGGACGGGAGAGGTGAAGGAGGCGGAGGTACTCGCCACGGACGGGCAGGGCCGCGCCGAGCAGGTACGCCTCGTCATGGACGCCGGTGCGATCAAGGACGACCAGACCCTCGGGTACACCTGGACCGGCGACCACGAGGTCTCCTGGACCCTGGTCAAGTCCCAGATGCTCCGCTCCCTGGACGGCTCGTACATCCTCAAGCCCGCGGGCGCCGGCGCCACCGAGGTCACCTACCGGCTCACGGTCGACGTCAAGATCCCCATGCTGGGCATGATCAAGCGCAAGGCCGAGAAGGTCATCATCGACCGCGCGCTGGCAGGTCTGAAGAAGCGAGTGGAGTCGGGCGAGGCGGCCTGATCCCGCTCCGCGGGCCGGTGGGGGCCGTTCGCGCGGCTCCCCGCGCCCCTGCGGGGCGCGCCCGCGTCTCCAGCCCGTCCGGCGTTTGAGGACGGGGCCGTTCAGGCCGATCGGGGGGCTGGGGGCGGAGCCCGGGGGCGCTCGACGCAGGTAGCGTTCATCCAATGCGCACCATCCTGATCACAGGCCAGGGCGGCACGGGCCGTACGACGGTCGCGGCGGCCACCGCGCTGAAGGCCGCCCGCGAGGGCACCCGCACCCTCCTGCTCACCGCCGACCGCACCGACACCCTCGGCGCCGTCCTCGGCGTACCCACCGGCGCGGAACCCACCGACACCGCGCCCCGCCTCACGACGTGGCGCCCCGACGCGAACGCCCGCTTCCGCGAGGACCTCACCGCCTTCCAGGACCGCGCGACCACCGCCCTGGACCTGCTCGGCGCCTCCCGCCTGGACGCCGAGGAACTCACCCCCCTGCCCGGCGCCGAGGAACTCGCCCTGCTGCGCGCCCTGCGCGACGCGGCGACCTCGGAGACGTACGACCTGCTGGTCGTGGACCTCCCGCCGACCCCGCAGGCGCTCGCCCTCCTTGCCCTCCCGGAGGAGCTGCGCCGCTACCTGCGCCGACTGCTCCCGCCGGAGCGCCAGGCGGCCCGCGCCCTGCGCCCCGTGCTGGGCCGCCTCGCGGGCGTCCCGATGCCCGCCGAGTGGCTGTACGAGACGGCGGCACGCTGGGACATCGAGCTGGCCGCCGTCGCGGCGGTCGTCGAGGACCGCGCCACGACCGTACGGCTGGTCGCCGAGCCGGGCCCGGCCGGTACCGACGCCGTACACGCCGCCACCACCGCGCTCGCCCTGCACGGTCTGCGCGTGGACGCGCTGGTCGCGAGCCGGGTACTGCCCGCCGCCAGCGCGGACGCCTGGCTGGGCGCCCTCGCCGCCCAGCAGCGCAAGGCGCTGGACGAGTGGCAGGAGACGTACACCGTCCACGAGGTCCCGCACCTCGGCCGCGACCCGCGCGGCACCGACGACCTCGGCGCGCTCCCCGTGCCCGGCGTCAACCGGGCGCCGACCCCGGTCGAGTGGCCCGTCCTGGACCACCTCGCCGACGACGGCGTCCTCGTATGGCACATCCCGCTGCCCGGCGCGATACGCGAGGAACTGGACCTGATCCGCCGGGGCGACGAACTCGTCGTCACCGTGGGCCAGTTCCGCAGGATCGTGCCGCTGCCGTCCGCGCTGCGCCGCTGCACCGTGGCCGGCGCCGCCCTGCGCGAGGGGGAACTCAGGGTGCGTTTCGCGCCGGACCCGGATCTGTGGCCCCGGACACGGTGAACGGCGTACCCCCGTTCGGGTACCGTCGAAAGGAAGAACCATAGGCAGGAGTCCGCCATGAGCGAAGAGCGCCCCACGTCCGACGCCGCTCAGGAGGCGAACGACGAAGCGCGCGCGAGCGACGCCGACGCCTGGGCGAAGGCGTGCGCCGAGGACCTCGCGGCGGAGAAGGCCCGCCGCCGCGCCCAGTACGGCCCGCCGCCCGGCTCGGCCGCGGAGGAACTGCGCAAGCTGGTCGACACGGTCGCCGACAAGCTGTCCGGACTGAACTCGCCGCTGTTCGGTGTGGTCGCCTCCGGCACCGCCCAGCAGATGGTCAACCAGGTCGTACAGCAGGCCAAGGCCGCCGTCGAACCGGTCATAGAGCGCAACCCCGATGTTTTCGATCACCTCGCGGCCGCGGGCAACGAGCTGCTCGCCGCCTACCGCTCGGCCGTCGAGGCACAGGAACGACGCTGGACCACCCGGGAGCGTGGCCCCCGCGACGAGGGGACCGGTCCGGGGGAGCGGATTGACTTGGACTAAAGGCTGCTCGGGTACGGTTGGCCGTAGCGGGGCTCGACCGAAACTGAGGGATTCATGGGACTCACCATCGGCGTCGATATCGGCGGCACGAAGATCGCGGCCGGTGTGGTCGACGAGGAAGGCAACATCCTCTCGACGCACAAGGTGCCGACCCCCACCACGCCGCAGGCCATCGTGGACGCCATCGCCGCCGCAGTGGAGGGCGCGCGCGCAGGTCACGACATCGTCGGCGTGGGCATCGGTGCCGCCGGATACGTGAACCGCCAGCGCTCGACCGTGTACTTCGCGCCCAACATCGACTGGCGGCAGGAGCCGCTCAAGGCCGAGGTCGAGGCGCGCGTGGGGCTGCCCGTCGTCGTCGAGAACGACGCGAACGCGGCGGCGTGGGGCGAGTACAAGTTCGGCGCGGGCAAGGGTCACCGGAACGTCATCTGCATCACCCTGGGCACGGGCCTCGGCGGCGGCATCATCATCGGCAACAAGCTGCGCCGCGGGCACTTCGGCGTGGCCGCCGAGTTCGGCCACATCCGCATGGTGCCGGACGGTCTGCTGTGCGGCTGCGGCTCGCAGGGCTGCTGGGAGCAGTACGCCTCCGGGCGGGCCCTCGTCCGCTACGCCAAGCAGCGGGCCAACGCCACCCCCGAGAACGCGGAGATCCTGCTCGCGCTGGGCAACGGCACCCCCGACGGCATCGAGGGCAAGCACATCTCGGTGGCCGCGCGCCAGGGCGACCCGGTGGCGGTGGACTCCTACCGCGAGCTGGCCCGCTGGGCCGGCGCCGGCCTCGCCGACCTGGCCTCGCTCTTCGACCCCTCCGCCTTCATCGTCGGCGGCGGCCTCTCGGACGAGGGCGAGCTGGTCCTCGACCCCATCCGTAAGTCGTACAAGCGCTGGCTCGTCGGCGGCAACTGGCGCCCCGTGGCCGAAGTGATCGCCGCCCAGCTCGGCAACGAAGCCGGCCTCGTGGGCGCGGCGGACCTGGCCCGGGAACCCGACCCGATCATGTAACTCTGCGTGTCCTGTTCGTACGACCCGCCCGCCGCGCCCTTCAGGGGGACGGCGGGCGATGTCGTACCGAACCCCTTTCGGCGGGGGAGCGGATGGCGCCCCGAAAGGGGCGCGGGGCCGGTCGCGCCCATGCGGCTCCGCCGCGTGGGCGCGACCAGCCACGGCCGGCCGGCAGACGACAAACCACCCGCAGCGTTCCGGCTCCCCCGAGCAGCGCATCCACGTATGTTGATCCACATGGCGACGACCCCGCTGCCCCGCTCCCACACCGAACCCGACGGCTCCGCCGTCATCCGCGTCCTCAGCTACAACATCCGTTCGATGCGCGACGACACCACCGCCCTCGCCCGTGTCATCCACGCCTGCGCCCCCGACCTGGTCCTCGTCCAGGAAGCCCCCCGCTTCTTCCGCTGGCGCAAGAAGCTGGCCCGGCTCGCGGCCGCGTCCGGCCAGACGATCCTGTCCGGCGGCGCGACCGCCGCGGGACCCGCGCTCCTGTGCTCGATGCGGGCCACCGTCGAACGCACCGAGGACGTCCTGCTGCCCCTCACCCCCGGCCTGCACCGCCGCGGCCTCGCCACCGCCGTCGTCCGCTTCGGTGCCGCCCGGCTCGGCGTGGTGAGCTGCCACCTCTCGCTCCAGAAGGACGAGCGGTACACGCAGAGCGGTCTGCTCCTCGACCGCCTCGCGGCCCTCGGCACCCCGCACGCCCTCGCCGGCGGCGACCTGAACGAACGCCCCGACGGCCCCGCCTTCACCCGCCTCGCCGCCGGCCTCCAGGACTGCCGGGCCACCGCGCCCTGGGGCACGGAGTACACCTCGACGCCCACCGACCCCCACCAGCGCATCGACGCGATCTTCGCCACCCGCGGCATCGAGGTCCTCGGCTGCGGGGTCCCGTACGGCCACCCCGGGGTCACGGAGACGGACCTGAGGGCGGCCACGGACCATCTGCCCGTGCTGGCCGCCCTCAGAGTGCCCGCCGCGTAACCGGCCGCGTCAGACCACCGCGCCCCGCCCGGGATCGTCCTCGTCCTCGTCGTCGGGCTTCATGCGCGCCACGAGGGTGGCGAAGCCGCCCAGAAAGCCGCCGATGCCGACCGTGGCGAGCCACCACGTCATGTCCCAGCCGAGAAGGATGGCCAGCAGCAGCACGATCGGGCCGCCGACGACGGCGAGCCAGGCGAACTTGGCCGTGGTGTCGGCGCTGGGCAGTGGGGGCGGCTCCGGGGGGACGAAGTGGCCCTCGTCGTCCCCGTCGAAGTCGTCCTCGGAGGGCTCGGGCGCCTGGTAGTCGCGCGGACCGCCGACGCCGGGCGCGAAGGAGACGGAGCCGCCGAGGGGCTTCGCCGCAGCGGGCGGCTCCCCGGCCTTGTCGCCTGCCCCGTCCTTCTCGCTCGTCCCGACGGTCCCGCCGGTCTCGTTCTTCTTGCCCTTCTCGGGCCTCTCGGGTGCGTCCTCGCCGCCCGGGGCGGCGTTCGTCACCGGGTCGAGGAGCGCCAGGTCCTCGATCGACTTGAACGGTTTCGCGCCAGGCGGGTCCGGCGGCTCCTCGCCGTACCCGGCGACGATCGCCTGCCACGCGGCGTCCTCGTCGAACGGCACACCCTGCTCGTCACCGAGAGGCTCGCCGACGGGTACGCCCTTCTCGTCGGGCTCGCCGCGCTCCGCGTCGTGCTCAGCCACCAGTGGCCGTCCCTTCCTGCTGACCCACCTGACCCGTGTCGGACCGCTTGCCGACACTGGGCGCGAGCCGGGCGATGAACGCGTGGCTCTCCTCGAAGATCCGGTCCGCGTCATGGTCCAACGTCGCCACGTGGTAGCTCTGTTCCAGCAGGATCTCCGTCACATCGGTGGACGACACCCGGCTCAGGATCCGGGCCGAGTCGACGGGCGGCACCACATGGTCCTGGGGGCTGTGCAGCAGCAGCATCGGCTGGGTGACCTGGGGCAGTTCACCGTCGACCATCCGGTAGAAGTTCCGCATGGAGTGGGCTGCGTGCAGGGGCACCCGGTCGTAGCCCACCTCCGCGACGCCCTCCTTGGCGATGTCGCTGGTGATGCCGCTCACCGTCCGGACGAGGTGGCGGAGCACCGGAAGGGCGCGGGCGGCCGCCCCGTGCACCTTGTTCGCCGGGTTGACGACGACGATGCCGCTCACCTCGTCCCCGTGCTTCGCGGCGAGCCGCAGGGTCAGCGCGGCGCCCATGGACAGGCCGAAGACGAACACGCGGGCGCAGCGCTCCCGCAGGGCGCGCAACTCGCGGTCCACCTCCGCGTACCAGTCCTGCCAGCCCGTGAGCTGCATGTCCTCCCAGCGCGTGCCGTGCCCCGGCAGCAGGGGCAGCGCGACGGTCAGACCGCGCTCGGCGAGATACTCCCCCCAGGGGCGCAGCGACTGCGGGGAACCGGTGAAGCCGTGGCAGAGAAGGACACCGACCTCTCCGCCCTCGTGGCGGAACGGCTCGGCTCCAGGAAGGACGACCGGCACCTTCGGTCTCCTGTTCATCAGGCGGGCGGAATGCGAGGCGTACTTCACCGTACGCGACCGCACTGACACCGACCAGGGTCGTCGGGGCCTTTGACAGTGCTCCGGGATAAGGTCTCATCGACTACACAGGAGGCATTCGGTTGATCTACGGCGCCATGAAGTTTTCCATCGGAGGGCCGCTGAAGCTTGCCTTCAGGCCCTGGGTGGAAGGCCTCGAGAACATTCCCGCCGAGGGCCCCGCCATCCTGGCAAGCAATCATCTGTCGTTCTCGGACTCGTTCTTCCTGCCCGCGGTCCTCGACCGCAAGGTGACCTTCATCGCGAAGGCCGAGTACTTCACGACGCCCGGCGTCAAGGGCCGGATGACCGCCGCCTTCTTCAAGGGCGTCGGCCAGCTCCCGGTGGACCGCTCCGGCGCGCGCGGCGCGGGCGAGGCGGCCATCAAGAGCGGCATCGACGTCATCGAGCGCGGTGAGCTGTTCGGTATCTACCCGGAGGGCACGCGCTCGCCCGACGGGCGGCTGTACCGCGGCAAGCCGGGCGGCCTCGCGCGCGTGGCGCTCGCCACCGGCGCCCCGGTCATCCCAGTCGCCATGATCGACACCGAGAAGATCCAGCCGCCGGGCAAGGTGATGCCCAAGCTGATGCGTCCGGGCATCCGCATCGGCAAGCCGCTCGACTTCAGCCGCTACAACGGCATGGAGCACGACCGCTTCGTGCTGCGCGCGGTGACCGACGAGGTCATGTACGAGATCATGAAGCTCTCCGGCCAGGAGTACGTCGACATCTACGCGACGGCCGCCAAGCGGCAGATCGCGGAGGTGGCGAAGGCCGAGAAGCAGGTGCTCAAGGAAGTAGAACAGGCGCAGAAGGAAGCCGCGAAGGCGGCCGAAGCCGAAACCGAAGAGGGACGGGCCGGCTCCTAGACGCTTGCGTCGGGGGGCGGGGGGTGGGGGACATGGCCAAGCGCGAGAGAGTCATGAGGATGTCGGTCGAGCAGCCGCTGTGGCGTGCGCTCACCGCCTACCGCGTGCTGACAATGCTGTACGCGATCGGGCTCTTCGCCACCGCGTTCCGCAAGTTCGCCCACCCCTGGGTGGCCATCGGGTACTTCGCCGTCCTGTCCGTCTGGACGCTCGCCACCCTGCCCAGGGTCGCGAACGCGGCGAGCTGCACCAAGCGCTTCCTCGCCGTCGACCTGACCATCGCGCTCACCGGCATCATGCTCACGCCCGTCGCGGACGCCCACCACCGCGTGGTGACCGGTGGTCCCACACTCCCGTCGATATGGACCGCGGGCTCCGTCCTGGCCTTCGCCATCAAGGGCGGCTGGCGCTGGGCGGCGTTCGCCTCGACGCTCGTCGCGGTCGCCAACCTCGTCGAGCGCGGCGCCCCCACCCGCGACACGATCCACAACGTGATCCTCGTCTGGGTCGCCTCCATCGCCATCGGATACGTAGTCGAGGTCGCCCGCGCCTCCGAGCTCACCCTCGCCCGCGCCCTGGAGATCGAGGCCGCGACCCGCGAGCGCGAGCGCCTCGCCCGTGACATCCACGACGGCGTCCTGCAGGTCCTCGCCATGGTGCAGCGACGGGCCTCCGCGCTCGGCGGCGAGGCCGCGGAGCTGGGCCGGATGGCCGGCGAGCAGGAGGTCGCGCTGCGCACCCTGGTCTCGGGCGGCCTGGTGCCCGTCTCGCGGGTGTCCGAGGACGCCTCCCTCGGCGCCGTCGTACGGGCCGTCGAGGAACCGGACGACGACCAGGACTCCCGGGGCCCTGTCGACCTGCGCGCCCTGCTCGCCCCGTACGCGACCGCGCGCGTGACCTTCTCCGAGCCGGGCGCCCCGGTTCCTCTTTCCCCGGCCGCCGCCCGGGAGTTGGCCGCCGCTGTCGGTGCCGCCCTGGACAATGTCCGCAAGCACGTCGGCGAGGACGCCCGCGCCTGGATCCTCGTCGAGGACGAGCCGGACGAGGTGATCGTGACCGTACGCGACGACGGCCCGGGCATCCCGGAGGGGCGGCTCGCCCAGGCCGAGGGGGAGGGGCGGCTCGGTGTGGCCCTGTCGATCCGGGGCCGGCTGCGCGACCTCGGCGGCGCCGCCGAACTGATCTCGGTGCCGGGCCAGGGCACGGAGGTCGAGCTGAAGATACCGAAGGTTTCCAGGGTTTCACGGGGGAAGGCGGAGCAGCGATGACGGAGGTCACCGACGTGGCGGGGCAGGATCCGATCAAGGTCATGGTGGTGGACGACCACCCCATGTGGCGCGACGCGGTCGCCCGCGACCTGGACGCGTCGGGTTTCGCCGTGGTCGCCACCGCGGGCGACGGCGAGCAGGCGGTGCGCCGTGCCCGGGCCGCCGCGCCCGACGTCCTGGTGCTCGACCTGAACCTGCCCGCCAAGCCCGGCGTCCAGGTCTGCAAGGAACTGGTCGCCACCAACCCGGCGCTGCGCGTCCTCGTCCTGTCGGCCAGCGGCGAGCACGCGGACGTCCTGGAGGCGGTGAAGTCCGGCGCCACCGGCTATCTGCTGAAGTCGGCGTCCACGGAGGAGCTGATCGACGCGGTGCGCCGCACGGCCGTCGGCGACCCCGTGTTCACGCCGGGCCTCGCGGGCCTGGTCCTCGGCGAGTACCGCCGGCTGGCCTCCGAGCCCGCCCCCGCCGCGGGCGCCGACGAGCCAAAGGCCCCGCAGCTCACCGACCGCGAGACCGAGGTGCTGCGCCTGGTCGCCAAGGGCCTGAGCTACAAGCAGATCGCCGAGCGCCTGGTCATCTCCCACCGCACGGTCCAAAACCATGTGCAGAACACCCTGGGCAAGCTCCAACTCCACAACCGGGTGGAGCTGGTGCGCTATGCCATAGAGCGCGGTCTCGACGAGGCATAGGCCCCCACGAGTGGCCGGCGTAAACCCTGGTTGACCCACCATCGAGTGAAGGCATGTGATCAACACCCGCACAATTCACCGGAATTGCCCTTCCGCACCATGCCGAAGTGACCTGGATCACTATTAGCGTGAGTCTCATCAGGCAACCGCGGCGAAGGGACTTTTCCATGCGGGTCGGAGTACTGACCGGAGGCGGCGACTGCCCCGGACTCAACGCCGTCATCCGGGGCATCGTCCGCAAGGGCGTGCAGGAGTACGGGTACGACTTCGTCGGCTTCCGGGACGGCTGGCGCGGACCTCTCGAGAACGACACCGTCCGGCTGGACATCCCCGCCGTGCGCGGCATCCTGCCGCGCGGCGGCACCATCCTCGGCTCCTCGCGGACGAACCCGCTCAAGCAGGAGAACGGTATCCGCCGCATCAAGGAGAACCTCGCCAAGCTGGAGGTCGAGGCGCTCATCGCGATCGGCGGCGAGGACACGCTCGGCGTCGCCGCGCGCCTCACCGACGAGTACGGCGTGCCCGTCGTCGGCGTACCGAAGACCATCGACAACGACCTGTCCGCCACCGACTACACCTTCGGCTTCGACACCGCCGTCGGTATCGCCACCGAGGCGATCGACCGCCTGCACACCACCGCCGAGTCGCACATGCGCGTCCTCGTCTGCGAGGTGATGGGCCGTCACGCGGGCTGGATCGCCATCCACTCGGGCCTGGCCGGCGGCGCCAACGTCATCCTCATCCCCGAGCAGCGCTTCGACGTCGACCAGGTGTGCGCCTATGTGACCTCGCGGTTCAAGGCCTCGTACGCGCCGATCGTGGTCATCGCCGAGGGCGCGATGCCCAAGGACGGCCAGATGGTCCTGAAGGACGAGTCCCTCGACTCCTTCGGCCATGTGCGCCTCTCCGGGGTCGGCGAGTGGCTGGCCAAGGAGATCGAGAAGCGCACCGGCAAGGAGGCCCGCACCACGGTCCTCGGGCACATCCAGCGCGGCGGCACCCCCAGTGCCTTCGACCGCTGGCTCGCCACCCGCTTCGGGCTGCACGCCATCGAGGCCGTCCGTGACGGCGACTTCGGCAAGATGGTCGCCCTGCGCGGCACGGACATCGTCCGGGTCCCGATCGCGGAGGCCACGGCCAAGCTGAAGACGGTCGACCCGAAGCTGTACGAGGAGGTCGCGGTCTTCTTCGGCTGACGCGCCCCCTCCCCGCGATCCCGTCGGCCGCACGGGCCTCCCGACACCCGTGCGGCCGGCGTCCTCGACCACGGCTGCCACGACTACACGGAGGGCCGCCGCTCCGACAGCGTGCCGGTGCCCCGCAGGCGACCGACCAGCTCCCGCACGACGGCCGTCCCGTTCAGCGTCAGCACCGACTCCGGGTGGAACTGCACGCCCGCGAACCCGGGCCCGCGCAGCGCGTGTACCTCGCCGCCTCCGGTGCGGCTGACCTCGATGCCATGGGCCGACAGCTCGGCCGCCGTCTCCTCGTCGCAGTGCGCCACGAAGCTGTTGTAGAAACCGACGGTCTCGGCCCGCCCGAAGAGATCGATCCGCGTCTGCGCGCCCTGGTACGGGACCTCCTTGCGTACGATCCCCAGGCCCAGCTCCGCCGCGATCAGCTCGTGGCCGAGGCAGACGCCGAGCACACCGTGCCCGTGCCCCCCGATCACCTCGGCGGTGAGCTCCCGCAGGAACCGCATCTTGGGATCGTCCATGTCCAAGGGGTCGCCCGGGCCGGGGCCCAGGACCAGCGGCCCCTCGTGCGCCCGCACCGCCTCCCGCAGCCCCGGCTCGTCGTAGCGCCGCACGGTCACCGTGAGTCCCGAGGACCGCAGCACATGCGCGAGCATCGCCGTGAAGGTGTCCTCGGCGTCCACGACCAGCGCATGCCCCTGCAACTCGCGCGCCTGCTCCTGCATGCGCAGCCAGAACGGCGCGAGCGAGGCCCGCCGCCCGTCCAGCGCCGCCCGCACCCGGGGATCGTCGGCCAGCCTCGGCCGTACGCCCTCCGTGCGAGCCCCGGCCTCCACGACCCCCAGCGCCGCCAGCACCCCCGCCGCCTTCGCGTGCGTCTCGGCGACCTCGCCCGCCGGATCCGATCCCCGGACGAGGGTGGCGCCGACCGGCACCCGCAGCCGCCCGTCCGCGTCGATGTCGGCGGTCCGGATGAGGATGGGCGAGTCGAGGGTCTGGGCACCGACAGACCCATCCCGCCCGCCACCCGCGTTCCGGCCGATGAGGGCCAGCGCGCCCGCGTAGTAGCCCCGTCCGCCGACCTCGTGCCGCTCGATCACCCGGCACGCGTTCTGCACCGGTGACCCCGTGACGGTCGCCGCGAACATGGTCTCCTTCAGGACCTCGCGCACATCCAGCGAGGACCGGCCCCGCAGCTCGTACTCGGTGTGCGCGAGGTGGGCCATCTCCTTGAGCCGCGGACCGATCACCACGCCGCCCATGTCACCGACCGTGCACATCATCTTGAGCTCCTCGTCGACGACCATCGAGAGCTCCTCGATCTCCTTGCCGTCGGCGAGGAAGCCGAGCAGGTCCTCCGCGCAGGGCCCCTCGGCGGGATAGCGGTACGTGCCGCTGATGGGGTTCATCACGACGGTCCCGCCCGACATCCGCACGTGCACCTCGGGGCTCGCGCCCACAAGCGTGCGCTCCCCGGTGTGCACGACGAACGTCCAGTACGCGCCCCGCTCACCGACAAGCAGCCGCCGGAACAGGGCCAGCGCGTCGGCCCTCCCGAACCCCGGGATGGAGCCCTCGTACGTACGCCGGATCACGAAGTTCGCGCCCTCGCCGCGCCCGATCTCCTCCTCCAGCACGCGCCCGACGATCCCCGCGTACTCCTCGTCGGCGACGTCGAAGCCCCCGCCGGTGACACGCACCTCGTGCGTCGGCAGCTCCGCCAGCGCCTGCTCCAGCGGCAGGACGTGCGTCTCCTCGGGGGTCAGCACCGAGAGCGGCGTGCCGTCGTCACGGACGTCGAAGCCGCGCTCCCTGATCTGGCGGAAGGGAACGAGCGCGAGGCCCTCGTCGGGGAGGTCGGCGAGGCGGTCGCAGGTGCTGACCGGGCCGAGCAGCAGCTCGACGGTGTCGTGATCGTGACCGGGGGTGCGGCGGCGCAGCAGGGCGAACGGACGGGGATCGTCCAGTAGGTCGAGCAGGTTCATCGGTCCTGTTCCTTCTCTCGGATTCCCGGATTCTCGGATTCCCGAAAACTCGGAGAGGAACGGCCCGTGTCCGCAAACACCGAAGGCCGCCCCTCGGGCGGCCTTCGCGAAGTCTTGCGTACGCGCAGTCAGTGGGCCGCCGGATGAGCGGTCCACCACCAGTTCTGGGTCGAGTGCGCGAACATGCGCCGCACCTTACCCGACGTCGAGGGGCGGGCAACAGCGTGAACCGTCCGCCCCCTGCGTTCCTACTGCTCGGTCACCGGCCATGGATGGCATGGCCCAGGAAGCCCGATCGAGGAGAGAACCATGTACGCACCCCGTTCACCCCGGCCCCGTCGTGGCGGCGTCCGAACGCTCACCGTGTGCGCCGCCGCCGCGGCCCTCGCCGCCGGCCCGCCCGGCACCGCACGCGCCGCCGGGACCGACGACACCGTCAAGGTCACCTACCGCGGCCACGAGTTCACCGTCCCCGCTTCCTGGCCGATCGTGGACCTGGAGAAACATCCGGACGTCTGTGTCCGCTTCGACCGGCACGCCGTGTACCTCGGCACGCCCGGCGACCAGCAGCAGTGTCCGGCGGGGGCGAGGGGACGTACCGAGGCGTTCCTGATCCAGCCGTCCGTCGTCAAGGGCCGCACCGCCAGCGAGAACCGCACGGCCCGCACGTTCCGGGTCACCGCCGACCGGATCGCCGTGACGGCCGCGTACGCGAAGGACCGTACGAGGATCCGGGACATCCTGCGCGACGCCGGTCTGCCGGACGCCGTCGTGGGGACCGAGGTGACCGCGGGCGCGCCCGCCGCGGCGCCGCTGCCCGCCGACGCGACGTCCTTCCGTGGCGAGGGCTTCGACGCCTGCACCGCGCCGGGCCAGACGGCGATGGACGCCTGGCGGGACGACTCCGACTACGGGGCCGTCGGCGTCTACCTCGGCGGGGTCAACCGTGCCTGCGCCCAGAGCAGACTCACCGCCGGCTGGCTGCGGACGCAGTACGCGAACGGCTGGCGCTTCTTCCCGCTGTACGTCGGCCGCCAGCCCACCTCCGACGGGGGCAGCTGCAAAGGCGGCTGCGAGGCGATCACCGACCCCGCGCCGCAGGGCACCGAGGCCGCCGACGACGCCGTCGAGCAGGCCAACACGCTGGGCTTCCCCAAGGGCACGGTGATCTACGACGACCTGGAGAACTACGCCCCCGGCTCCACCGTCACCAGCCGGGTGCTGTCGTACCTCGATGCCTACACCAAGCGCCTGCACGCACTGGGCTACCGCTCCGGCGTCTACGGCAACACCTCGTCCCTGGTCACCGACCTGGTCGCCAACAAGAGCCGCGTCACCCTGCCCGACGTGCTCCACTTCGCCCGCTGGAACGGCAAGTCGACGACCACCGACTCGACGATCCCCGCGAACCTGTGGGCCGACCACCAGCGCATCCACCAGTACGTGGGCGACACGACCGAGACGCACGGCGGCGTGACGATCTCCATCGACCGTGACCGGCTCGACGTGGACTAGGGCCTGGCCGCCCACCCGCTCCGGGCGGCCGCGGGGACCTGCCGTGCGGCCGCCCGGAGCGCGTCCCGATCGAGCGCGGTCCGTCTCAATTGATGGGCATGGGGATGGACGCCCGACACGACCCCGTAATGTTGTCAGGGTGACCGTGAACGCTAAGCCCAGCGCAAGCGCTGGCAACACCTGGCGAGACCTGCCCGCGGCGCAGCAGCCCGAGTACCCCGATGCCGAGGCTCTGCGCGATGTGATCGCGGACCTCGAGTCGTATCCGCCGCTCGTCTTCGCGGGCGAGTGCGACCAGCTGCGCGCCCGGATGGCGTCTGTCGCCAAGGGAGAGGCGTTCCTTCTCCAGGGCGGCGACTGCGCCGAGGCCTTCGACGCGGTGTCGGCCGACCACATCCGCAACAAGCTCAAGACCCTGCTCCAGATGGGCGCCGTGCTCACGTACGCCGCCTCGGTGCCGGTCGTGAAGGTCGGCCGCATCGCCGGCCAGTACTCCAAGCCGCGCTCCAAGGGGACCGAGACCCGCGACGGAGTGACCCTGCCGACGTACCGGGGCGACTCGGTCAACGGCTTCGACTTCGACGAGAAGGCCCGTATCCCGGACCCCGAGCGCCTGAAGCGGATGTACAACGCCTCCGCCTCCACGCTCAACCTGGTGCGCGCCTTCACCACCGGCGGTTACGCCGACCTGCGCCAGGTGCACGCCTGGAACCAGGACTTCGTGAAGTCCTCCCCGTCCGGGCAGCGCTACGAGCAGCTGGCGCGGGAGATCGACAACGCGATGAACTTCATGCGGGCCTGCGGGACCGACCCGGAGGAGTTCAAGACCGTCGAGTTCTACGCGTCCCACGAGGCGCTGCTCCTCGACTACGAGGCGGCGCTGACCAGGGTCGACTCGCGTACGGGCCAGCTGTACGACGTCTCGGGCCACATGGTGTGGATCGGTGAGCGCACCCGGCAGCTGGACGGCGCGCACATCGAGTTCGCCTCGCGGATCCGCAACCCGATCGGCATCAAGCTCGGCCCGACGACGACGGCCGAGGAGGCGCTCCAGTACATCGACCGTCTCGACCCGGACCGCGAGCCCGGCCGGCTGACCTTCATCGTGCGGATGGGCGCCGACAAGGTCCGCGACAAGCTCCCCGAGCTGGTCGAGAAGGTCACGGCGTCGGGCGCGGTGGTGGCCTGGGTGACCGACCCGATGCACGGCAACACCTTCGAGGCGGCCTCCGGTCACAAGACCCGCCGCTTCGACGACGTGCTCGACGAGGTCAAGGGCTTCTTCGAGGTCCACAAGGGTCTGGGCACGCACCCGGGCGGCATCCACGTCGAGCTCACCGGTGACGACGTCACCGAGTGCGTGGGCGGCGGCGACGAGATCTTCGTCGACGACCTCCACCAGCGCTACGAGACGGCCTGCGACCCGCGTCTGAACCGCAGCCAGTCCCTCGACCTGGCCTTCCTGGTCGCGGAGATGTACAGGGACCAGTGACGGGTTCGCCTGTTACACCTGAGTGAAGTGGGGCGCGGATCACATACGATCCGCGCCCCCTCCCACTTTTGCGGCTCCTGAGTGATGGGTAAGGTTAGGTTAGCCTCACCGATTAACGGGACGGCGCCAGACATCAATCCCGCCGGGAGGTGAACCGCGTGTACGTATGCAGTTGCTTCGGGGTCACCGAACAGCAGGTCAAGCAGCACGCGGAGAACGGCGCCTGCACGCCCCGCCAGATAGCCTCCGCCAGCAAGGCGGGCACGGACTGCGGCTCCTGCGTCCGCAGTATCCAGGCGATCCTCGGCCGTGGCACCTGCCCCCGCCGTGAGCTGGCCGAACAGGGCAAGCCGGTGCTGGCCGAGCTGTCCCCGGCGCGGAGCCTGGAAGAGGCCGCCTAGGGCACGCCTAGGGCCTGTCCGGCGGATCGCGCCGGAGAGGCGGGTCAGCTGTCGGGCTGCTCGATCACCTGGGCGATGTAGAGCGCCTCGCCGAGCTTTTCCACCAGCTCCAGCTGGGTGTCCAGGTAGTCGATGTGGTGCTCCTCGTCCTCGAGGATCGACTCGAAGATGTTCGCGGACGTGATGTCGCCCTTGTTGCGCATCACCTCGATCCCGCGCTTGAGGCGGTCGATCGCCTCGACCTCCACCTGCCGGTCGGCCTGGAACATCTCGGTGACGGTCTGCCCCACCCGGACGTGGAAGAGCCGCTGGTAGTTCGGCAGGCCCTCCAGGAAGAGGATCCGGTCGGTGAGCACCTCCGCGTGCTTCATCTCGTCGAAGGACTCGTGGCGCGTGTACTTCGCGAGCTTCGTCCAGCCGAAGTTCTCCTGCATCTTCGCGTGCAGGAAGTACTGGTTGATCGCGGTCAGCTCGCCGGTCAGCTGCTCGTTGAGGAATTCGATGACCTCGGGGTCGCCCTGCATCGCAGAGGCTCCTTCCAAGCGGGGGACTGGGCAGATTGCGCCGCATCCTCGCATCGGCGTCCCGGGTCGTCCAGTAAGTGCATGCTTAGTATGAGTTGCCCGATTCCGTACTGGGCTGGTCATGTGCACTGTCCCGGGTCTGTCAGGATGGAGTCATGGGTCAGCCGGTGGAACGTGGAACGGGAGAAGCGGCACAGTCGGACCTTCCGCCGGGGCAGCGACTGCAGCGCGGCTGGCCGGTCACGCACTACGGTCCCGTACCCAAGTTCCGTCCCGAACGCTGGGAGTTCAGGGTCTTCGGTGCCACCGCCGACGGTGAGAAGCACTGCTGGACCCACGAGGAGTTCACGGCCCTGCCGTACACCTCGGTCGTGGCCGATCTGCACTGCGTCACGAAGTTCAGCATGATCGGCGCCGAATGGGGCGGTATCCCGGCGCGCACGATCCTGGAGATCGCCCCGCCCGCGCCCACCGTCACCCATGTCATGGTCTGGGCGGAGTACGGCTTCAGCTCGAATCTGCGCCTCGACGACTTCGCCTCCGACCGCGCGATCTTCGCCACCCACAAGGACGGCGAACTCCTCACCGCCGAGCACGGCTTCCCGCTCCGCCTCGTCGTCCCGCACCTCTACGCCTGGAAGGGCCCCAAGTGGGTCCGCGGCGTCGAGTACATGACGGCCGACCGCCGCGGCTTCTGGGAGGAGCGCGGCTACCACAACATCGGCGACCCCTGGCGCGAACAGCGCTACTCCTACCAGGAGGAGCCCGGGGACGGCCCCGAGCTCTGACTCGGGCCGCCTTTTCGGGCGGCGTCAGCCGTCCCTGAGTTTTTTCAGGCGCTCCACGTCCGCCGCGTGCCCCTCCTTCCCGCCCGGCGTCTCGATGATCAGGGGTACGCCCTCGGTGGCGGGGTGGGTCATCAGCGCGCGGAACGGGTCCTCGCCGATGTGACCGGAGCCGATGTTCTCGTGGCGGTCCTTGTGGGCGCCGACCACGTCCTTGGAGTCGTTGGCGTGGATCAGCTTGAGCCGGCCCTCGCCGACCGTGTCCACCAGCAGGTCGAGTGTCTGGTGCATGCCGCTCGGCCCGGTCAGGTCGTGCCCCGCCGCGTAGATGTGGCAGGTGTCGAGGCACACGCCCAGCTTCGGATGGGCGTCCAGCGCCTCGAAGTACGGCCCGAAGTCCCAGGTGCGCGAGCAGAGCGAGGCGCCCTGGCCCGCGGTCGACTCCAGGAGCAGATACGGGTCGTCGTCATGCGTCAGCTCGTCCAGCAGGGGCAGCAGATGCTCACGTACCTGCTCCAGGGCGACGGACCGCTCCCGGCCCCCGGTGGCGCTCCCCGTGTGCACGACCACGCCGAGCGCCCCGATCTCCCGGCCCCGCCGCAGCGAGTGCCGCAGCGACTCCACCGACTTCTCGACCGTCGCCTCGGTGTGCGAGCCGAAGTTGATCAGATACGGGGCATGGACGTACGCGGGGATCGACTCGGCGGCACAGGCCGCCCGGAACTCCTCGTCCTGGCGGGGACTGCCGACGGGCGTCGCCCAGCCGCGCGGGTTGGCGACGAAGACCTGGACGGTCTCGGCGCCCATCTCGCGTGCGTAGGTCAGGCCGACGGAGCTGAGGCCGCCGGCCACGGGGACATGGCCGCCGACGGGGTTGCGGAGCTGCTTGCTGGTCACGCCCTTCAGGGTGTCACGTGCTCCCGGGCGGCCCGTCGGCGCACCTCACCGCCGTGGCCTCGGCGCTGCCGTGGCCTCAGCATCGCCGTGGCCTCAGCGGATCACGATGGTGATCGTGGATCCCTTGGGCGCGGTCTTGCCGCCCTCCACAGACTGGCTCTTGACGTGGTCCCCGAAGAGCCCGAGCAGCCCGCGGTCCTCGTTGACCTGGAACCCGGCGTCCTCCAGCGTCTTCTTCGCGTCGTCCACGCTGTTGCCCACCACGTCCGGCACCGAGAGCATCTCGGGGCCCTTGGAGACCGTCAGTGTGACGGTGTCGCCCCCGGCGACCTGGCTGCCCGCCTTCGGCGACTGCTGGGCGATCTGGCCCTGGTCGAACTCCGAGTTGACCCGCTGGGTGGCGATCTTCACCTTCAGGCCCGCCTGCTCCAGCTCCGAGGTGGCGTCCGCGACGGACGCGCCCGTGACGTCCGCGACCTCCACCGGGCTGCCCTTGCTGACGGTGAGGGCGATGGCCGAACCGGCGTGCCGCTCCGTGCCCGCGCCCGGATCCGAACTGATCACGAAGCCCTTGGGAACGTCCTGGTTGAACTCCCGGGTGACCATGCCCGCGGCGAGCCCGTCCCCCTTCAGGACCTCCCGCGCCTTGAACAGCGCGAGTCCCGTCAGGTCGGGCACCTTCACCGTCTCCGGGCCGTTGGAGATCGTCAGCGTCACGGAGTCGTTGTCCCGGATGCGCGCGCCGGGCGCCGGGTCGCTGCTGATGACGGTGCCGCGCTTCACGGTGTCGCTGTACGCGTGCTTGACCTGCCCGACGTCGAGACCGGCCTGCTCGATCCGGGCCTTGGCCTGCGCCTCGGTCTTCGCCAGCAGCAGCGGGACCTTGGTGAACTGGCCGGAATTGATGTACCAGATTCCCGCGCCGAGCCCGAGCACCAGCACGACCGCGGCGATGATCGCGAACATTCCGCGCCGGGGCCGTGAGCCGCGCCGCGGGGGAGCGGGCGGTCCGGACTCGAACGGGCTGGTCTGCTCGAACCGGCTGGTCCGGTTCAGCGGGTCGCCGCCGTCGCCGCCGTCGCCGCCGTCCTCGTAGCCCTCGTTCACCGGCAGCAGGCGGGGCACGGAGAGCGAGCGCGGGATCACGCTCGTACGGTCGCCCGCGTTGTCGTGCCCCACGGCGAGCGCCTGCGGGGGTATGGCGTCGAGCTGCTCGGCGGTGAGGCCCGCCCGCGCCTGGAGGACCTGGCCGAGCAGCGCCACCGCGTCGTGCGGGCGCACCTCGGGATTGCGGGCGGTCGCCGCGGCGACCAGCTCGTCGAGGGCGTAGGGCATTGAGGGCACGGCGGCCGAAGGAGGCGGCACATCCGCGTGCAGGTGCTGGTAGAGCACCTGGGCGGGGGAGTCCCCGGAGTGCGGCTTGCCGCCGGTGAGCATCTCGTAGAGGACGACCCCGCAGGCGTAGACGTCGACGCGGGTGTCCGCGGTGCCGTGCTCGATCTGTTCGGGGGCGAGGTACGACACGGTGCCGAGTACGGCCCCTGTCGTGTTCGTGACGGTGTCCACGGCCCGGACGAGGCCGAAGTCGGCCACCTTGACCCGGCCGTCGTCTCCTATCAGGACGTTCTCCGGCTTCATGTCGCGGTGCACGAACCCGGCGCGGTGCGCGGCGCCGAGCGCGGCGAGCACCGGCTCCAGGACGTCCAGGGCGGCCCGCGGTTGCAGCGCCCCGCGCTCGCGCAGCACGTCGCGCAGGGTGCAGCCGGCGACGTACTCCATGGCCAGATAGACGTACGACCCGTCCGCGCCCTGGTCGAAGACCTGCACCGCGTTGGGGTGCGCGAGCCGGGCCACCGACTTGGCCTCCCGGATGAACCGCTCGACGAACGAGCCGTCGGCGGCCAGCGTCGGGTGCATCACCTTGAGCGCGAGCACGCGGTCGAGGCGGGTGTCCAGGGCCCGGTAGACCGTGGCCATCCCGCCGACCGCGATCCGTGCGTCGACGCGGTAGCGGCCGTCGAGCACTTGCCCGACAAGCGGGTCCTGAAGGGTCGTATCCACGCAGGCGAGTCTACGAGCCGCCACTGTCACCCCCACCCTTCCGGCCAATTCCGGAGCGGGACTGCAGCCGACCTGTGACGCTTCTCGCACGCCTGATCGATGCGGTCCACATGTCGTGCACAGGGGATGTAAGGCAGGCTGCCCCGCCACCCCGCAGCCGCCGACGGCGCCGCACCCCCACAGGCGACCCCCGCTTTCCGGCCGACCGGAAACGGGCGGTGCGCGGACGGGAGAAAAGACACACCAGCGCCGGGTGCCTAGAAAGCAGGACGCTCAGGATCCAACCGGGCCAGCCCCTCCGCAGGAGACGACGCGGAGGCGAAGTGCCGCCGGGGAATCCGCCCCGCACGCCAGGCAAGCCGCCCGGCTTCCACCGCGTGCTTCATGCCCTCGGCCATCAGCACCGGCTCCTGCGCCCGGGTCACGGCCGACGCCAGCATGACGCCCGCACACCCCAGCTCCATCGCGAACGCCGCATCCGACGCCGTACCGGCCCCCGCGTCCAGAATCACCGGCACACGCGCGTGCTCCACGATCAGCTGGAAGTTGTGCGGGTTGCGGATGCCGAGACCGGACCCGATGGGCGACCCGAGCGGCATGACCGCCGCGCAGCCCACGTCCTCCAGCTTCCGCGCGAGCACAGGATCGTCGTTGGTGTACGGCAGTACGGTGAAACCGTCGTCGACCAGCGTCTCGGCGGCGTCCAGCAACTCGATCGGATCCGGCAGCAGGGTCCGCTCGTCGGCGATGACCTCCAGCTTGACCAGCTCCGTACCGAGCGCCTCCCGCGCGAGCCGCGCGGTCAGCACGGCCTCGCCCGCGGTGAAGCACCCCGCCGTGTTCGGCAGCACCCGGATGCCCAGCCTGTCGAGCACGGACAGCACCGAGCCGTGCGCCGAGGGATTCACCCGGCGCATCGCGACCGTCGTCAGCTCCGTGCCGGACGCCACGAGCGACCGCTCCAGGACGTCGAGGCTGGGCGCACCCCCCGTACCCATGATCAGCCGGGACGAGAAGGACGTACCTCCGAGGACAAACGGGTCGTCGGCCATGGTTCAGCCTCCTTGGACTGCGGTGAGGACTTCGACGCGGTCTCCCTCGGAGAGGGCCGTGGACGACCACTGCGTGCGCGGGACAACGGTTTCGTTGAGCGCGGCGGCGACGCCGGAGGGCGCGACGGTGAGGGTGGCGACGAGCGTGTCGAGGGCCGTGTCGGCGGCGACGTGCCGTCGCTCTCCGTTGACGAAGATGTTCATACGGTCTGCTCCGTGAGTGCTGTGCTGAAGCGCCCGGGGGCGAAGGGGCGGGCCTCTTCCGGAAGCTCGCCGGTGGTCAGGACGTGCGCCATGGCGTCCCCGGTGACGGGCGTGAGCAGGACGCCGTTGCGGTAGTGCCCGGTGGCCAGCAGCAGCCCGTCGAGCGCGGTCGGGCCGAGCAGTGGAGCGTTGTCGGGCGACCCCGGCCGCAGGCCCGCGCGCGTCTCGGTGAGCGGCAGCTCGGTGATTCCGGGCACCAGCTCATGGGCGTCGCGCAGCAGCTCGTAGACCCCGCCCGCGGTCACCGTCGTGTCCCAGCCCAGCTCCTCGCTGGTGGCGCCCACGACGAGCTCACCGTTCTCCCGCGGCACCAGATAGACCTGGCTGCCGCGCACCACGGCCCGCACGGTCCGGCTCAGGAACGGCGCGTACCGCTTCGGCACGGTCAGCCGCAGCACCTGACCCTTCACGGGCCGTACGGGCGGCAGTACGTCGGCGGGCACGCCCGGGAGCTTTCCGCTGAGGCTCCCGGCGGCGAGCACCACCTGCCCCGCCGCCAGCCGTTCATCGTCCGTCGTGACGACCCCGGCGGCCCGGTCCCGTACGACGGTCAGGCGCTCCGCCCACGTCCGGTGGAACTCCACTCCGGCCCGCTCACACGCCGTGACCAGGGCCTTCGCAAGCCGGCGCGGGTCGATCTGGTGGTCTGCGTCGACCCGCAGCCCGCCGCGCACGCCCGGCGCGAGCATGGGCTCCAGACGGCGGCACTCCCGGCCGCTGAGCCACTCCGATTCGAGCCCCGAGCGGTGTTGCAAGGCATGCAGTTCGCGCAGGTGGGCGCGGTCGTCGGCGTCCAGCGCGACGGCCAGCGTGCCGCACCGGCGGTAGCCGAGGTCCTGGCCGCTCGCCTCGGTGAGTTCGGCGGCGAAGTCGGGATAGCGGCGTGCGGAGGCGAGGTTCAGGCCCAGCAGGGTCTGCTCGCCGTAGTGCAGTTCGGTGACGGCGGCGAGCATTCCGGCGGCCACCCGTGCCGCTCCGCCGCCCGGCTCGGGGTCCACGACCGCGACGGTGAACCCGCGCTGCGCGGCCCGCCAGGCGGTCACGAGACCGATGATCCCGCCCCCGATGACGAGGACGTCCGACGTACGTGCGTCCGATGACGGCGCGTCCGATGAACGTGCAGGTGTACGCGTAGGCGACATGGGCGTCCAGCCCCTCCCTTCGCCGGCATGACCCGGATCAGGTTCGTACGGTCGGAGGCCGCCAGCCTCCCTCTCAGCCCGGTGCGTCCGGGCTCCCGCGAGTGCTTTACTTCGCCACCCTAGCCCGCTGCCGTATGTCTCAGTAAGGGAGCGTCCGTCCAGGGCCCGTTCGCGGGTCGGTACGCGCACGCGGTTCGCGTACGACGAGCAGGACGGCGAGATCCGTTGTGGAACAGGTCACTGCGCACGTCCCCTGACTGACAGATTGTCAGTTGTCTATGGTGATCAGGTGAGCGAGCAGACGCGGGCACAGGTGCGGACGCAGGGGCGTACGGCACGGCGGGTCGTCATCGTGGGCGCGGGCATGGCCGGCGTGCAGACGGCGGTCGCCCTGCGGGAACAGGGTTTCACCGGGGACGTGACGCTGATCGGCGCCGAGCCGCACCAGCCGTACGACCGACCACCCCTGTCCAAGGCGGTGCTGCTCGGCAAGGCCGAGGGCTCCGCCTTCGACATCGACTTCGAGGCGCTGGGCATCGAACTGCGACTCGGCTGCGAGGCGCTGGGCCTGCGCCCCGCAGACCACGAGCTGGACACCGAGGCAGGACCGGTGCCGTACGACGTCCTGGTCCTCGCGACCGGCGCGGAACCGATCCAGCTGCCCGGCGCGCAGGGCGTCCCCGGCGTCCATCTGCTGCGGACCCTGGACGACGCCGAGCGACTGCGCCCCGTGCTCGCCCAGCAGCACGACATCGTGGTCGTCGGGGCGGGCTGGATCGGCGCGGAGTTCGCGACGGCGGCGCGTGAGGCCGGGTGCGCGGTCACGGTCGTCGAGGCCGCCGACCGGCCGCTGGCCGGGGCGCTGCCCGCGGAGGTGGCCGCGCCGATGACCGCCTGGTACGCGGACAGCGGCGCGTCGCTGCGCACCCACGCGCGCGTGGAGCGCGTCGAGCCCGGTGCGGTGGTCCTCGACGACGGCTCGCGGGTGCCGGCGGGCGCCGTGGTCGTCGGTATCGGCGCGCGCCCCGCCACCGCCTGGCTGGCCGGCTCCGGCGTCGAGCTCGGCGCCCACCGGGAGGTGGTGGCCGACAGCCACCTGCGCACCTCCGTACCGGACATCTACGCGGTCGGCGACTGCGCCTCCTTCCCGTCGGGCCGCTACGAGGAGCGGCTCCTCGTCCACCACTGGGACAACGCCCTCCAGGCGCCGCGCACGGTCGCGGCGAACATCATCGGCGAGGCCCCGGCGGCGTACGACCCGATCCCGTACTTCTGGTCAGAGCAGTTCGGCCGCTTCGTCCAGTACGTCGGCCATCACGCCCCCGCCGATACGACCGTCTGGCGGGGCGACCCGTCGGGCGCGGCCTGGACGGTCTGCTGGCTCCGCGAGACCCGCCTCGTCGCCCTCCTGGCCGTGGGGCGTCCCCGTGACCTGGCCCAGGGCCGCCGCCTGATCGAGGCAGGCATGCCCATGAACCCGGACATCCTGGCCGACCCGTCCCGCCCTCTGAAGGACGCCACGGCATGACCGCCCGGTTTCCGTCGCCCGGACGGCGGTCCGGGGGGCGCTCGGGTACCGAGTGTCAGTCCGGGATGGCAGGCTTGTCCCGTGACCGAGATTGACGCAAAGATCGATGCTCTCGTCCCTGCCTGGCTCACCCTCCCCGACATCGCCGAACAGCTCGGCGTCGAGGTGACCCGCGTCCGGCAGCTGGTCAAGGAGGGCCAGCTGATCGCCGTACGCCGTGGTGAGAACCGCGCGCTGCACGTCCCCGCCGCCTTCATCGACGGGAACGAGCAGAAGGTCGTCAAGGGCCTGGCCGGTACCTTGACGCTCCTGCGGGACGACGGCTTCTCCGACGAAGAGATGCTCGAGTGGCTCTTCACCCCCGACCCGAGCCTGCCCGGCACCCCCGCGCAGGCTCTGAGCGAGAATCGCGGCACGGAGGTGAAGCGCCGCGCCCAGGCGCTCGCCGTCTGATTCGACCGACCGTCCGGCGTACGGACCACGGCCGGCCCCGGACCACCCCGGCCGCCGCGGTCCGTACGCACCGCACCACGTCCGTAGGGTGCGTACGACAGCCGTACGCACCGCACCACGGGGGATACACGCATGCCCGAGAACGCCGCCCGCACCCGCCTCGCCGACGCCCGCGTCTACCTCTGCACGGACGCCCGCAAGCGCCAGGGCGACCTCGCCGAGTTCCTGGACGCGGTCCTGGCAGGCGGCGTCGACATCGTGCAGCTGCGTGACAAGGGCATGGAGGCCGCCGAGGAGCTGGAGCACCTCCAGGTCTTCGCGGACGCCTGCGCCCGCCACGGCAAGCTCCTCGCGGTCAACGACCGCGCGGACGTCGCCCATGCCATCGGCGCCGACGTACTCCACCTGGGCCAGGGCGATCTCCCGGTCCCCGCCGCCCGCGCGATCCTCGGCGACGAGGTCCTGGTGGGCCGCTCCACGCACGCCGAGTCCGAGGCGGCGGCCGCCGCCGTCCAGGACGGCGTGGACTACTTCTGCACCGGCCCCTGCTGGCCCACCCCCACCAAGCCCGGCCGCCACGCCCCGGGCCTCGGCCTGGTCCGATACACGGCCTCCCTCGCCACCGACCGCCCCTGGTTCGCCATCGGCGGCATCGACCTCGGCAACCTCGACGAGGTACTGGAGGCGGGCGCCCGCCGCGTCGTCGTCGTACGGGCGATCACCGAGGCGGCGGATCCCGGCGCGGCGGCGGGAGAATTCGCCAAGCGGCTGCGTCAGGCGTAAGCGGCGGCTGCGTCAGGCACAGCGCGCTCGTCGATGGTCCGGTCAACGGTTGGACCGGTTGTCCCACCGGTGTCCGAGGGGTGGACAAGAAGTCGACAAATCGGACAATTGGCGTCGGTTCGGTTGGGAGACCGGCGCCCCCTGACTAACCTGCGGGTATGGCCCTCGGATCTGCTTCCACCAGGACTGATCGCGCACGCACCGTGCGCGACATGCTCGCCACCGGCAAGGCGACGTACTCGTTCGAGTTCTCCGCGCCGAAAACCCCCAAGGGCGAGCGGAACCTGTGGAACGCGCTGCGGCGCGTCGAGGCCGTCGCCCCCGACTTCGTCTCCGTCACCTACGGTGCCGGTGGCTCCACCCGCGCGGGCACGGTCAAGGAGACCGAGCAGATCGTCGCCGACACGACGCTCACCCCGGTCGCCCACCTCACCGCGGTCAACCACTCCATCGCCGAACTGCGCAACATCATCGGCCAGTACGCCGACGCCGGCATCCGGAACATGCTCGCGGTCCGCGGCGACCCGCCCGGCGACCCGATGGGCGACTGGGTCCCGCACCCCCGGGGCCTGACCTACGCCGCCGAACTCGTCCGTCTCATCAAGGAGTCCGGCGACTTCTGTGTCGGCGTCGCCGCCTTCCCCGAGATGCACCCCCGCTCCGCGGACTGGGACGTGGACGTCGCGCACTTCGTCGACAAGTGCCGGGCCGGCGCGGACTACGCGATCACCCAGATGTTCTTCCAGCCCGAGTCGTATCTGCGCCTGCGTGACCGGGTGGTGGCGGCCGGCTGTACGACACCGGTCATCCCGGAGGTCATGCCGGTGACGAGTGTGAAGATGCTGGAACGACTTCCGAAGCTCAGCAACGCTTCGTTCCCGGACGTCCTGAAAGAGCGGATCCTCACAGCCAAAGACGATCCGGCGGCTGTACGCTCCATTGGCATCGAGTTCGCGACGGAGTTCTGCGCGAGACTGCTGGACGAGGGAGTCCCCGGACTTCACTTCATCACGCTCAACAACTCGACGGCGACGCTGGAAATCTACGAGAATCTGGGCCTGCACCACCCGCAGCAGGCCTAGACCGGTCGCACCCACGTACGACACACTGCGTAGCGGCCACTGGGAGAGGGGCGTACATGGGCTGGACGGTCCTCTATATCGCGTTCGGCATCGTCGCGCTGTGGCTGCTCGGCGAGGTCTTGCTGCAGTACAAGGCGCGGTTGCGCTGGCGCCTGCTCGCGTTCGTGGGCTTCCTCGGCGTCGTCTTCGGCGTGCTGATCCCCTCCGTGATCGTCATCGGGCTCGGCGCGGCGGCCTTCGCGGTCGGCCAGACGTACGTCACCCTGTCGTTCCGCCGCGGTTTCGCGGAGGGCTGGGCCGTGGGCAACCGGCAGGGCGCCGACAGCGGCGCCGGCAAGGGCTTCGGCAAGAGCAAGCGACGCCGCGGTGAGGACCACCAGGACCCGGCGCTGGAGGTCTCCGACCTCGAAACGGCCGAGGGAGCCGAGGCCAGGGCCGAAGGAACGGCCCGAGGCGCGGCGTATTCCCAGGACGACGACTTCACCCGCGAGGACGACGTGTTCTCGCCCGCGCACTCCGACCGGTTCATGCCGCCCGGCTCCGGCGACCTGACGGCCGCCGAGGCCACCGCCGTGTACGAGCCCCAGCCCCTGCCCGACGACACCGGCTCCTACGGCGTCTACAGCGACACCGCCTACGCGGGCGCCACCGACCAGTCCTACGCCGCCGCGGCCCAGTCCCAGGACCAGCAGGCCTACGCGTACGACGGCTACTCGACCGGGTACGACCAGCAGCAGTACGGCTACGACAACGGCCAGCAGCAGTACGCGGCCTACTCCGACCCGTACATCGGCACCCAGACCTACAGCGGCGCCTCGTACGACACGACCTACGGCGGCGGCGACCAGCAGTACGCGCAGCAGCAGGCCTACGGCCAGGACCAGTACGCCACCGGCGGCTACGGCGGCGAGACCCCGGCCGGCGGTGTCTGGGTCCCGCAGCAGCGCAGCACCGACGACCCCTACGGCGGCGAACTCCCGCCGGAGCAGCCCTACCCGTACCAGGGCAACGGTAACGCCAACGGCGCCGGGTACGACGAGCAGTACCGGTACTGAGGGCCGCCCTCCCCGGGCGGCCTTCGGCGCGCCGGTGCGCTCACTGAGAGCCCCGGAACTGCGGTCCCTCCACGATCAGTCCGGACACCAGGGCGCCCGACATGCCCGCGTGCGGGAGGCCACCGCCCGGGTGGGCCCAGCCGCCGACCACGAACAGCCCCGGCACGCGGGTGGTGTTCGACGCGTGCAGCAGCCGACCGTCCGCCGCGGCGAGCGCCGGGGCGGGGACGGCGCCGCCGTCCGTGCCCGTCTCCTCGGCGAAGTCGGCCGGGGTGCGGACCTCGTGCCACAGCAGACGGTCGCGCAGGCCCGGTATCGCGCGCTCGGCGATAGCGAGCACCCCCTCCACGTCCGCCTCGGACACCGACAGGCCCGACGGCACGGTGACGCTCAGCGTGACCGCCTCGTGCCCCGTGTCCGGCGCGAGGGCGGGGTCGTCAGGGCGCGACACCGTCACGGTGGGCGAGGAAGGGAACCCCGGACGCTCACCGAAGAGCCGGTCCAACTCCTCGGCCCGGTCCGCCGCGTGCACCACCGTGCGGTGTGCCACTCCCTCGGGACGCCCTCCGTGCAACGCCAGTAGCACGGTCAGCCGACTCGGCGCCCCGCGCTGCGGCGCGACCTCGTCACCGCCCCGCAGCGCCGCCCCGGGGACCAGAGCGTCGAGCGCTGCGGGCGCGACACCGGCGACCACGAAGTCGGCGTCCGCGACCTCGCCGTCGGTCAGCTCCACACCCGCCGCCCGGCCGTCCTTCTCGGCGATCCGCGCGACCGGCGACCCGAAGCGGAACTCCACCCTGCGGGCCACGCACCGCTCGTACACCGCGCGCGCCAACTCCCGTATGCCGCCGCGCACATACCAGGTGCCGAAGGCGTGCTCCATGTACGGCAGCACGGCGGCGCTCGCCGGGGTGACGCGCGGATCGAGCCCGTGGGCGAGGGCGTGACTCTCCAGCAGGGCCGTGAGGCGCGGGTCGCGCAACTCCCAGGCGCCGACCTCGGCGAGGGTCGTGGCGCGGCGGGTGCGCAGCAGCTTCTTGTGCGGCACCGAGGGGTAGGGCTCGCGCTCGGCGAGCACCGACCAGTTCGGCCACAACGGCTCCTCCAGGAGCGGCCTGCGGGTGCGGTCCCAGGCCTCGCGCGCCCGCACCAGGAAGTCGCCCCACCGTGCGCCCGCGCCCGCCCCGAGGGCCTCGTCGAGGGCGGTGACGGCGCCCGCGCGCGAGGCGTTCGGCAGACCGACCTCCGTGCCGTCGGCGAAGACATGGCGCGAGGACGGGTCCACCTGGACCAGCTCGACGCACGCCTCCAGCGGCTCCTTGCCCGTCTTGACGAACAGGTCGCGGTAGACCGCGGGCAGCGGGAGCAGTCCCGGGCCCGTGTCGAACATGAAGCCGTCGCGCTCGAAGCGGCGCACCGCACCGCCGTACGTCGCCGCGCGCTCGTACACCACCACCCGGTGGCCCGCGACGGCCAGCCGGGCGGCGGCCGCCATCGCGCCCATCCCGGCGCCGATCACCGCAATCCGTCCCATGCCGCCGACTTTATCGGCCGCCACTGACAACCCGGCCCGCGGTGCTCAGTCGGGTGGCTGTCCCACTCGCTCGGCCAGGCGTCTCTCCTCCCGGCGCTGGGCCCTGCGGCGCAGGAACCGGCGGATCCGTGAGATGAGGAAGAAGAGCGCCAGCAGCCCCGCGAGCAGCAGCACGCCCGCGATGATCGCCGCGGCCTCGGGGTGGAACATCGCGAAGGTCAGGATCCCGGCGACCCCGAGATCCTCGGCGGTGCTCATGATGAGGTTGCTGAAGGGCTCCGGCGAGGTGTTGATCGCCATCCGTGTCCCGGCCTTGACCGTGTGGCTCGCCAATGCCGTCGAACCGCCGATCGCACCCGCCGCCAGATCGGAGAGCGAACCGCTCTGCCCGGCGAGCAGGGCCCCGACCCACGCCCCCGCCGCTGGACGGATCACGGTGTGCACCGAGTCCCACACCGAGTCCACGTACGGGATCTTGTCGGCGACCGCCTCGCACAGGAAGAGAACGCCCGCTGTGATCAGGATCTCAGGGCGCTGAAGGGACTCCGGGACGTCGTCGCTCAGACCGGTCGCTCCGAAGACGCCGAGGAGCAGCACCACCGCGTACGCGTTGATGCCACTGGCCCAGCCGCTGGTGAAGACCAGGGGGAGTACGGACACGGACGCGATCGTAACCAGTCGACGATGGCCCGTCCTGGGCATGAGTGCGTACGGCTGAGTATCCGTACCTAGTGAGTGAGATGAGTACGCGCGCGGATGGGGCCCGACCTGCGCGAAAGAGAGAGTGGAGGCACGGAAAGGGGCGCGGCTCCGGCACCGCCGACACGGGGCGGCGGAACGGTCCTCGCGCCCTTGGCCGCTCCTTCCGCCGACTCCGTCGGCGGGAGTGAGGCACGGGGGAACCCGGGGGACGACCGAACGGGGGCCCAACGGGGGAGTACGGGGGAGCACGGCGAAGCGCCGGTTCGAGGTGGCCCGCGGGGGACGCGGCCACCTCGGACCGGCGCTTGGCCGTGCTCCGCTTCCGTACCGAGCCCTGTCAGCTCACCGGTTGCCGCTCACGCGCCCCTGGAGCAGCCGCGACAGCGCCGCGTGGACGTCGTCCAGGGAACGCTCGGGCTGGAAGGCCTGCCAGTCCAGGGCGGCCACCAGGACCATCCCGACCAGTGCGGCGGCCGTCAGCGGAATGTCGATCTCGTCGCTGAGCTCGCCGTTCGCCACCCCTTCGCGCAGCACGCGCTCGACGACCGCGACCGCCTCCTGCCGGACCACCATGAGCGTGGACTGCCAGGCCCGGTTGGTGCGCCACAGCTCGGCCACGTAGAGCTGGGTGAAGGCCGGGTAGCGGTTGATGAAGGCGAGCCCGGCCCTGATCATCGCGTCCAGTGCGTCGACCTTGGTGCCGCCGTCCCGCTCGGTGCGCTCGGCGGCCTCCCGCAGGGAGGCGGTGAGGAGTCCCACGCCGTGCCGCAGCAACTCCTCGAAGAGGACGGACTTGCTCGCGAAGTTGTAGTAGACGGTGCCTTTCGCGACCCCGGCCCGCTCGGCGATCTCGTCCACGGTGGTGGCGGAGAACCCCTGTTCCGCGATGAGGGTGACCGCCGCCTCGTAGAGCTTCTGCCGGGTCGCCTCGCGACGGCCGCCGCCTGCCGTGGTGCTGCTGCTTTCCATGGCCCTGATTGTCACAGGCTCAGCTCGGGGTGCAGACGGTCGAGGGTCCACACCTGCTTGCGGTGTGCCGACAGGGCGGTGAGCGCGAGCGCGCCCGCGGTGAACGCCGTCAGGACGGCGCACGCTTCCCAGACCGGTCCGAGACCGCCGCCCGTGATGAGCCTGCGGAGGGCCTCGACGACGTAACTCATCGGCAAGAAGGGGTGGATCGCGTTGAAGAAGCCCGGACTGGTCTGGACGGGGTACGTGCCGCCCGCCGAAGTCAGCTGGAGCATCAGGAGGGCGAGTACGAGGATCCGGCCCGCCGCTCCGAAGCGTGCGTTCAGCCACTGCACGAGCGCCGCGAAGCACGCCGTCACCAGGCACAGGAAGCCGACGGTCCCGGCCGCCCGCACCATCTCCAGGCCGATCGCCCAGTGCAGCACGGACATCAGGGCCACCGTCTGGAGCACGCCCAGAGCGGCCACCGGCAGCCAGCCCGCCAGCGCGATGCGCCAGGCCGAGGCACCCACCGCGAGCGCGCGCCGGTTCAGCGGCTGGATCAGCATGTACGCCACCATCGCGCCCACCCACAGGGACAGCGCGATGAAGTACGGGGCGAAGCCCGTGCCGTAGTTGGGCGCCTTGTGCAGGTCCTTGGAGGCGAGCTTCACCGGGTCTGCCATGACCTGGGTGCGCAGGTCGCGGTCCTGCCGGTCGTAGTCGGGGATCTGCCCGGCGCCGTCGTGCAGTCCGCCGGCGAGTTGCCCCGAGCCGCCGACGAGCTTGTACATGCCCTCGTCGAGGGTGCTGGCGCCCGTCTTCAGCTTGCCGACACCCGTGTCGAGGTCCGCCGCGCCTGTCTTGGCCGTTCCGAGCCCCGTGCGCAGCTTCTTGGCCCCCGCGGCGACCTTTTCGGCGCCCTCGTTCAGCTTGTCGACTTTGGAGACGGCGTCGGCGAGGTCTTCGGAGAGGTGCGGCGAGCGGTCGGCGAGGGCCTGGGCCTGCTTCTGGAGGGTGCCCAGGTTCTTGTCGAGCCGGTCGAGATCGCCGTTCTGGTCGCCGATGAGCGTGTTCACGTCGTCGGCGACCTCGGCCACGTCCGCGGCCGCCTGCTGGGCCTTCTTCAGGTCGGGGCACGCGGCGTCGGGCAACGGCAGGGTCTCGCAGCGTGCCCTGTAGACGGCGTTCAGCGCGTCGGACGCCGTATGGGCGCCCTTGGCGGCGGCCGGGGCCGTCTTCACCAGCGTGTCGAGGTTGTGGCGGATCCCCGCGGCGGAGTCGGCGACGAGCCGGGCCGTGTCGCCGATCGACTTCTCGTTGTCCTTCAGGAAGGGGCCCACCTTGTCCGCGACCCCGTTGACCTTGTCGGCCAGCGCCCCCGTGCCGTCGGCGACCTGCCGCGAGCCGTCCGCCAGGTCGCCGGCGCCCTTGTCGAGCTTTCGCAGGCCCCCGGAGAGCTTGCCACTGCCCTCCTTGGCGTCCTTCAGGCCGCCGGCGAGGTCCTCGGAGCCCCTCCGGGCCCTGCCGATGCCACCGCTGAGTTTGTCGGCCCCCTTGGCGGCCTTCTCGGTCGCCCCGTGGATGTCCGAGAACGAGATGAAGATCTTGTCGAGGAACGACCGGGAGGCCTTCGTGGACGCCGCCGTGCGCACCTCGCCGAACACCGTCCGTGAGATCTGCCCGACGATGTAGTTGTTCGCGTCGTTCGTACGCACCTGGAGGGCGCCCGTCTCCGGCGCCTGTCCGGAGCTGGAGGCGATCCTCCGGCTGAAGTCGGACGGCATGGTCAGCGACAGGTAGTACGTGCCGTCCTCGACGCCCCGGCGGGCCTCGGCCGCGCTCACCTCGTGCCACTCGAAGGTGTCGCTGTCGCGCAGCCCCTTGGTGATGTCCTCGCCCGCCGAGAGCTTCTTGCCCGCGACGCTCGCCCCCTTGTCGTCGTTCACGAGCGCCACGGGGATGCGGTCCAGCCGGCCGTACGGGTCCCAGAACGACCACAGGTAGAGGGCGCCGTACAGCAGCGGCAGCAACAGGAGCGCGGCCAGCGCGGCGCGCGGGAGTTTGCCCCGGCCGAAGCGCCTGAGTTCAAGAACGGCCAGTCTCGGCGAGCGCATCGGCCGTCTCCTTGTCGTCGGTCTCGCTGGTGTGGTCGGTCGGGCGGGTGGACACGAGGACGGCCCCTTCGGGAGCCTCGCTGCACACCGCCACGACCGTGGTGCCCGACTGGGCGATCGACTTCAACAGGGCCCAGGTCTCGGCCCGTTCGGCATCCGACAACTTGAGGTCGGTGTCGTCGATGCCGAGCAGCCCCGGGCGGCCGACGAGGGCCAACGCGACGGACAGCCGCAGGGCTTCGAGCCGCTCCAGGTCACGTACGGCGGTCCGGGAGCCCTTGGGCAGGGTCTCCCGGTCCAGGCCGGCGGCGGCCAGCGCGGAGTCGATCCGCAGCTTCTGCTCGGCCGCCCGCCCGGCTCGCGGACGCAGCGGCCCGCGCAGGGACTCCTTCAGGGAACCCCCGAACCGCCGCTGCAGCAGCGCCCGTTCGAGCAGGTGCTCCCCGACGGTCAGGGCGGGGTCCAGGTCGGTGACACCCGGGACATGGGCGAGCGCGCTGGCACGACGCACCGCGGCCATCTGCCGCGGCAGCGTCGCCCCGCCCACGGTGGCCGTCCCCCCGGTGGACCGCATCCGGCCCGTGAGCGCGAGCAGCAGGCACGTACGGCCCGAGCCGGACGGCCCCTCGACCGCGATCAGCGAGCCGGGCCGCGCATCGACACCGACCCCGCGGAACGCCCAGCCGCGCGGGCCCTCGAGTCCGAAGTCCCTGGCCGTGACACCGAGTCCGCGCGGACCGTCCACAGCGTCCCCATCCCTTGAACATTTTTGAACTGACTGGTCAGTGCAAAAACTAACCCGAACTCTCGATCGAAGCAAAGGCCCAGGTCAGAACGGATTGTCAGTGCCATACCTCACGATGGGCACATACGGCCACAGTGCCGTCACACAGACGACAGGAGGTTCGTCATGGCCACCTCTTCCGCAGCCGCCGCCCACCGGCGCCGCGCCACCGGCCCTGCCCCCTCACTGACCGGCCCGGCGAGCGACGTACACCCCGTGCTCCGCCGGGCCACGGCCCCGCCCGCCGCCCTCGACCTGCTCGCCCAGGCCCGCGCCGGCCTCGACGAGGCGACCGCCCTGGAAACACCCAATGAGCGCTACGCGACGGCGCACTTGGCGGCCCTGCGCACCGCCGCCGCCGTCCTCGCCGCACGGGGCCGCCCGGAGCCCTCACCCCGACGCCGCGCCCGCATCCGGAGCGCCTGGGAAGTGCTCCCCGAGATCGCCCCCGAACTCACCGAGTGGAGCGCCCTGTTCGCCTCCGGAGCCGACCGGCGCGCCCGCGCCGAGGCGGGCATCCGGGGCGCGGCCGGCACCCGCGACGCCGACGACCTGATACGGGACGTGGCGATGTTCCTGCGCATCGTCGAGCGGATGCTGGTGCTGCAACCCGTACTGCCCCAGCCCCGTCGGACCGGCGAGGAGGGGGACGGAGACAGGGAGGGCAGGGGGAACAGGGAGGTCCCGGACGCGGGCTGACCCCGTGATCCGCCCGGTGATCCGACGCGTGATCCGCCGGGTGAGACGGAGGGTCGGGTACGACGGCGGAGGCAATAGGGTGGAGGCGCCTGAAGCCTCCTGCCGGGAGGCCCCCCGATCGCTCCGCCGCGCAAGAGGCGGTGCCGCTCCGAGGAGTCAACTGCCGTGCCGGACCCGACGCGCCCCCGCGCTTCTCTCCGTACCGCCGTGGTGTGGGAGGTCCTCAAGGACGCTCTAGACCGCCGGGTCAAGGCCACGGGGCGGGAGTCCCTGGACGTCCTCGACACCGGAGGCGGCAGCGGCAACTTCGCGGTGCCCGTGGCCCGCCTCGGCCACCGTGTCACCGTCGTCGACCCCAGCCCGAACGCGCTGTTCGCGCTGGAGCGCCGGGCCGCCGAGGCCGGGGTCGCCGACCGCGTCAAGGGTGTCCAGGGTGACGCCCACGGCCTCTTCGACGTCGTCGAGCGCGGCGGCTACGACGTCGTGCTGTGCCACGGGGTCCTGGAGTACGTGGACGACCCCGCCGACGGTGTGCGCAACGTGGTGGACGCGCTGCGTCCCGAGGGCGTTCTCAGCCTCCTCGCGGCGGGCCTGGGCGGCGCCGTGCTCGCCCGCGCCCTCGCCGGGCACTTCAAGGAGGCCAAGCAGGCGCTCGACGACCCGGACGGACGCTGGGGCGAGGGTGATCCCGTACCCCACCGCTTCACCGCCGACCAGCTCACCGCGCTCGTCGAGGGCGCGGGTCTGCGCGTCGGCGCCGTGCACGGCGTACGGGTCTTCGCGGACCTGGTCCCCGGCGTCCTCGTGGACACCGAGCCGGGTGCCGTGGAAGCCCTCCTGAAGCTCGAGGCGGCGGCCGCCGAACTCCCCGCGTTCCACTCCGTGGCCACTCAGCTTCATGTGCTCGGTGAGGCGCAGGGGGCCGACGAGGGCTGAGCCGCCTCTCATGTTGCGCCCCTGATCAGGGGCGGGGCGGCAGATGGAGTACGCCACAGGCCGCCCGATCGGGCGCTCGGCGCCGTATGATCGAGGGAGACCGTCCGGCATGACGGGCCGGTTGCTGGGGAATGCACGCCTCAGTGAATCGGGGTGCCATGGCGGGTTCCGGTTGGCGAATTGGCGCAGAGGGGCGGGTTTCACGGGGGCGATTCCCTGCCTATCCTGAAGGGGACCCCCGGTCGCCCCGGCGACTGCACGATGAGGAGGACGCCGTGCCGCTCTCGGAGCACGAGCAGCGAATGCTCGAGCAGATGGAGCGAGCGCTGTACGCCGAAGATCCCAAGTTCGCGACAGCGCTTGAGGGAAGCGGGCTGCGTACGTACACCCGGCGACGGGTCTACCAGGCGTTCGCGGGCTTTCTGGTGGGTATCGCGCTCCTCATGGCCGGAATGGTCTCGAAGCAGATCTGGGTCAGCGTGGTGGGTTTTCTCGTCATGCTGGGCTGTGCGGTGCTCGCCGTCACCGGTTGGCGCAAGGCTCCCAAGCCGGGTGAACAGCCGGCCGCGCCCGGCGCACCCGCCGCGCGCCGCCACCAGGGCCGACAGCGCCGCTCCATGATGGACCGCATCGAACAACGCTGGCAGCGACGCCGGGACGAGCAGGGGCAGTAGCCCCGCGGGGTCAGTAGCCCTGCGGGCGCCCGCAGTCGAAGACAACGCATGAGGGGGTGTCCCACCCGGGCCGGGTGGGACACCCCCTCAGTCGTACCCGGGCCGGGCGTTCTGCCCGCGCCGAGGTGAATCGGCGGCCGTGACGCCGACGTGCACCGGACCCTCGCCCGTGGGGCGCCGGCCTGCACCGGCGGCCTCCGTCCCGGTCGCGCACCAACCACATGTGGCCCGTGTCCCCGGCCGGGGACACGGGCCACATGGTTCAACGCGACGTCAGCTGTTCTGCCCCGAAGGACGTCGCAGCAGGGTCTCTCTGCGCGCCGCCAGCCGGGCCGACAGAGCCGTCCAGTAGGCCGACGCCGCCCAGGCCACCCGGACGGCTGAGCGGGGCGCGAGCAGGGCACGCAGGCGGGCGGTGCGGCTCGCCCGGGCGCCGAGGGCGTCCGTGACACGACGGGCGTCTTCCGCGAGCCCCGCCGTCAGCCGCGGGTGCGGGGCGTACAGCACCTGCTCGACCGCCGCGGCCATCCGGTGCACCGCCTCCGACGCCTCGGCTTCGAGGAGCCCGAGCCGCACGATCCGCGCCGCGGCCTTCCGTGGTGTCTGGGACTCGTCCGGCACGATTCCGTAGTCCCACGCCGTATCGGTCACCTCCAGCCACGTCGCCAGCGTGTACGCGGGTGCGTCCGCCTCACTGCGGCCGTGCGCACCCAGCCGCACGGACCGGAGCCGCATCCGCCACAGCATCGGCAGCATCGGCACGATCAGCAGCAGGAGCCCGGCCAGTGTGTACCCCAGGATCTGGAACCACGGAGTGCCGTCGTCCTTCGAGCCCACCGTGGCCAGCGCGGACTGGCTCGGGCACGCCTCCAGCTTCTTCTGCTCGGCCGGGCAGTTGCCGCTGGCCGACGGGGCGGTGGAGGGCGCCGCGGAGGACGACGTGGACGGCTTCGGCACCGTCGACGAGTCCGATCCGGGCGTGTTCGTCTGGGTGTACTCCGGCACCGAGCCCCGGTTCGGGGTCGGCTCGAAGCGGGTCCAGCCCACGCCTTCGAAGTACAGCTCGGGCCAGGCGTGCGCGTCCCGCAGCCCCACCGACATCGAACCGTCGGCCTGCGGGGAGCCGGGCGTGAATCCCACCGCGACCCGGGCCGGAATCCCCAGCGTGCGGGCCATCGAGGCCATCGCGAAGGAGAAGTGGACGCAGAAGCCCTGCTTGTCCTTCAGGAAGCGCGCGATCGCGGCCGAGCCGCTGCCCACCTGCACCTGGGTGTTGTAGGTGAATCCGCCGTTCACCGCGAAGTAGTCCTGGAGTTTGACCGCCTGCTCGTAGTGGTTCGTCGAGCCCGCGGTGACCTTGCGCGCGGTGGCGGCCACCACCGCCGGCAGCGACGACGGCACCTTGGTGAACTCGCGCTTCAGGGCCTTCGACGGCTCCGGAGCGTTCGCCAACTGCTCCGCGGTCGGCTGCACGATCAGGCTCGTCACCTCGTACTGCACGCCGCGCGTGTTCTGACCGTGGTCACCGACGAGCGTGCGGCCGACCGGCTCGTACCGCCAACTGCCGCTGATGTTCACCTTGCTGACCGGGTACGGCATGGGCAGCCAGTCCTGCGCGTACCAGTCGGCCGCCGAGATGCGGGTCTGGATCTCGCTGCGCTGGACGTCGGCCCCGAGGCCGATCGGCGTCGGGAACGTGTCCGGCACGTCCTGGATGTGTCGCTGGGCCGGCTTCCACGCCGTGCCGTCGAAGTCGTCCAGGGACACGATCCGCAGATACATGTCCTGGGTGTCCTCGGAGTTGGTGCGGTAGGACATGACCTGGCGGTCCTCGTCCACGTTCAGGCTGTCGCGGAGTGAGACCAGCGGGTTCACCGCGGAGATCGTGCCGCCCCCGGAACCCGAGCCGACGCCCGCCCCCGCGCCGCCCAGCAGACCGTCGCCGAGGGCGGGCAGGCCGAGCGGCACCGCCAGGGCGATGCCCAGCGCGACCGCGCCGATGCGCCGCCCCGTGCGGACCGGTGCGACCGTGCCCGAGGAGGCGTCCAGCCCCTGTGAGCGGGGCGCGCCGCCGAAGACCCGGCCCCACTGGGAGAGCCGGTCGCGGCCCTCCGCCAGGAGCAGCATCAGATAGCCCGCGGCCGCGAGCAGGAACCACAGCCAGGCCCAGCCGCCGCCCGACAGGCCCGCGGCGACCGAGTACAACGCGAGCAGGGGGAGTCCGGCGGGGGCCGCGCTGCGGAACGTCACCGCGAGCGTGTCCACCGCGAGACCGATCACCAGGACACCGCCGATCAGCATCAGGCGGATGCCGTCGGACAGCGGCGCCGGAATCGCGTACCGCCCGACGTCGTCCGTGCCCGCCTGGAGCAGATCGCCGAGATGCCGGAACGCATCCGGTCCCGGGACGAAGCCGAGGAGGGCCTGCTGCTGGGCGAAGACCAGCGTCAGCAGCATCAGCGTCACCAGCGCCTGCGCCGCCACCGTCAGCGGCCGGGCCAGCGGAACCCGCCGGGTCAGCGCGCCCACACCGGACTGCAGCGCCAGCAGGAACGCCGCCTGGAGGATCCACGTCGCCGGCTTGACCAGCGGCAGCAGCGCGCACGCCGCCATCAGTGTGGCCGCCGCCGAATACAGCGTCAGCCGAGCCCGCCCGCTCATGATCCTCCACCCCCAGCCGTACTCCCCGTCGAGGCGGCACCCATGCGCTGCTGGTCCGCCTGCCGCCACAGATCGGCGAGCTCCGCCCCCCGTGGCACCGTCACGGCGGTCCAGCCCGCCTCGCGCAGCATGCGCAGTCGATCCTCGCTCCTGTCCAACGGGCCGGGAACGTCGGTCGGTTCCCGCACCCAGGTCTCGCTGTCCAGCAGGAAGGCGACGGCCCCGCCGCTGCGCTGGCGCATCTTGGCGAGCACCGTCGCCTGCTCCTCGTCGAGGTCGCCGAGAAAGGCGATCAGCAGCCCTTCGCTGCCCCCGCGCAGGACGTCGTAGGCCCGGGAGAGCCCGGCGCCGTCCGAGTGGTCGATGACCGCGAGCGTGTCCATCATCAGTCCGGCCGCGTCCGCCGACTCCTGGCTCGCGCCCGCGAAGCCCTCGGCGCCCTCGCCGGGCACCGAGTTGCCGTCGTCCGTAAGCAGCCGCACCGAGAAGCCCCGCTCGAGCATGTGCACCAGCGTCGACGCCGTCCCCGACACCGCCCACTCGAAGGCGGAGTCCGGGCCGGCGCCTTCGTAGGCGATGCCCCGGGTGTCGAGCAGCACCGTGCAGCGGGAGCGCTGCGGCTGTTCCTCGCGACGGACCATCAGTTCGCCGTAGCGCGCGGTCAGGCGCCAGTGCACCCGGCGCAGGTCGTCGCCGTAGCGGTAGCCGCGCGGGATGATGTCGTCCTCGCCCGCCAGTGCCAGCGAGCGCTGCCGCCCGTCGCCGTACCCCTTCGCCTCACCGCTCAGCCGCACCGGCGGCAGCGGTTCGACGCGCGGGATGACCGTCAGGGTGTCGTACGTCGAGAAGGAGCGGGTCAGCTCGCACATCCCGAACGGGTCCGTCAGACGCAGTTGCAGCGGACCCAGCGGATAGCGGCCGCGCAGGTCGGAGCGGACCCGGTAGGACACCTCGCGTCGGCCTCCCGCCTCCACCCGGTCCAGGACGAACCGGGGCCGCGGACCGAGCACGTACGGCACCCGGTCCTGGAGCATCAGCAGGCCGGTGGGCAGCCGCGAGACGTTGTCCATCCGCAGATGGACGCGGGCCTCGGAACCGGCGGGCACCCGCCCGGGGGAGAGCCTGCGGCTGCCCGCGACCCGGTAGCGCGTGCGGTACAGCACGGTCGCGCAGACCAGCGGCAGGACCGCGAGAAGCAGGCCGACCCGGAGCAGATCGCTCTGCCCCAGGACGTACGCGCAGATCGCGGCCGCGATGCCGGCGGCCAGGAAGGAGCGTCCGCGGGTGGTGAGACCGGTGAGCGCGGTGCGCAGCCCGCCCTTGTCCTCCTCGGCGTCGCCGGTCCCCCCGGGCGTCATCACAGCCTCCGGGGCGGCTGCTGGTCGTACGCGGGCGCGCCGCGGCCCATCGTGAAGCCCGGCTGCTGGGGCGCCGCGGGAACGGCGGTGTGCTGAAGGATCTCCTGGACGACCTGCTCGGCCGTACGACGGTTCAACTGCGCCTGGGCCGTGGGGAGCAGACGGTGGGCCAGGACCGCCACGGCGAGTGCCTGGATGTCGTCCGGCAGTGCGTACTCCCGGCCGCTGAGCGCCGCGGAGGCCTTCGCCGCGCGCAGCAGATGCAGCGTGGCACGCGGTGAGGCGCCGAGTCTGAGGTCGGGGTGGGTGCGCGTGGCGGCGACCAGATCCACCGCGTACCGCCGGACCGTCTCCGCGACGTGGACCGTGCGGACCGCGTCGATCAGCTTCACGATCTCGTGCGCGTGCGCCACCGGCTGGAGGTCGTCCAGCGGGGAGACCCCGCCGTGGACGTCCAGCATCTGAAGCTCGGCTTCCGCACTGGGGTAGCCGATGGAGACGCGGGCCATGAAGCGGTCGCGCTGGGCCTCCGGCAGCGGGTAGGTGCCCTCCATCTCGACCGGGTTCTGCGTGGCCACCACCATGAAGGGGCTGGGCAGTTCGTAGGTCTGCCCGTCGATGGTGACCTGGCGCTCCTCCATCGACTCCAGGAGCGCGGACTGCGTCTTGGGGGAGGCGCGGTTGATCTCGTCGCCGATCACGATCTGCGCGAAGATCGCACCCGGTTTGAACTCGAAGTCCCGGCGCTGCTGGTCCCAGATGGACACACCCGTGATGTCCGAGGGCAGCAGGTCGGGCGTGAACTGAATACGCCGCACCGAGCAGTCGATGGACCGTGCCAGTGCCTTGGCCAGCATGGTCTTGCCGACGCCGGGGACATCCTCGATCAGAAGATGTCCCTCGGCGAGCAGCACGGTCAGCGAAAGCCGTACGACCTCAGGCTTGCCTTCGATCACTCCTTCCACCGAACTGCGGACACGCTCCACAGTGGCGGTCAGATCTGTAAGGCTCGCTCGATCGTCATAGGTCGTCACCCGGCCCTCCTCGGCCCGTTCTCGGGCCGACGCCCTGTGCGGACCGGCCCACCCCGAAACACGGACACCACGCGCGAGAGGTTCCGCGTGACGCCACAACCGCATTCTTGTTGCCGTTACCGGTTCGTGTCACTCGCCTGTGGATAACTGGCTGCGATATGTCAGGTCTTGCGACCCTTTGGGCGCCGGTGGGTCGGGGTTCTTTCGTGAAGTGAGGGTCCCACGAGGACCCCAGGAAGTCTTACGAGGGGCCCGGTGGGAGCGTTCAGGCGGGGTCGATCTCGCGCAGCAGACCCGTCGTCACGTCGAAGACGAAGCCGCGCACGTCGTCCGTGTGCAGGAGGAACGGTGAGGTGCGCACGCGCTGCATCGACTGCCGTACGTCCTGTTCGACGTCCCGGAAGGCTTCGACCGCCCAGGCGGGGCGCTGGCCGACCTCCATCTCCAGGTCGTGCCGGAAGTCCTCGGTGAGGGACTCCAGGCCGCAGCCGGTGTGGTGGATGAGCACGACGCTGCGGGTGCCGAGCGCCCGCTGGCTGATGGTGAGGGAGCGGATCACGTCGTCGGTGACGACGCCGCCGGCGTTGCGGATGGTGTGACAGTCGCCCAGTTCCAGGCCGAGTGCGGCGTGCAGGTCGAGCCGGGCGTCCATGCACGCGACCACCGCGACGTGCAGCACGGGGTGGGCGTCCATCCCGGGATCGGTGAACGCGCCGGCGTACTGCTGGTTCGCCTTGACGAGACGGTCGGTCACGCCGCCGCCCGTTGTTATGGCGTCTTCGGGCTCTGTGGGTACGGATGCAGAAGTCGTCATAGCTATGACGTTACTGGTCACGTAAGAAGTAGTCCTGCTGTGAGAGGGGACAAAGAACGTCATCGTGTCTTGTTGTGAGGTAACCCACATGGGTGTTTGGAGATCGCCTGGATAGGTGATTTTTGCTGATTCATAGCTTCGATCGGGGGTTCATGGAGGAGTGGTCCGCGACGCGCATGCCGGTTGATTGACCGCGAGACACCGTGGACTAAAGTGACGCGAAGCGGGAGGCGAGGCTCTCCCTGCTGGACTGCTTTCCCCTGGAGACCCGGCGATTTTCCGGCGTCTCCCCCGCGTGCGCGGCGCGTACGTACGGCTCGGCCTCCTCCCGCTCCCGGTCGGCTGACGCCACTCACCCGGCGCCAGCAGGCCTCCCCTTCTCGAGCGGGTGGGGACCCGGCGGTGCGTACGGCCGCGCCGGACCTGAGAGGGCCCCTTGAGCCAGAGTCGACACGTCCCGGTGATGCTCCAGCGGTGCCTGGACATGTTGGCCCCGGCCCTCACCGAGCCGGGCGCCGTGGTCGTCGACTGCACCCTGGGACTCGGCGGCCACAGCGAGGCGCTGCTGACACAGTTCCCCGAGGCCCGTCTCGTCGCCCTCGACCGGGACAAGGAGGCGCTGCGCCTCTCCGGAGAGCGGCTCGCTCCCTTCGGCGACCGTGCCAACCTCGTGCACGCGGTCTACGACGAACTGCCCGAGGTGCTCGACCGCCTCGGCATTCCGCGTGTCCAGGGCGTCCTGTTCGACCTCGGTGTCTCCTCGATGCAACTCGACGAGGCCGACCGCGGATTCGCCTATGCCCAGGACGCCCCGCTCGACATGCGGATGGACCAGACGACCGGCATCAGCGCTGCCGAGGTGCTCAACACCTACCCGGCGGGCGAACTGGTGCGGATCCTGCGCGCGTACGGCGAGGAGAAGCAGGCCAAGCGGATCGTCTCCGCCGTCGTGCGCGAACGCGAGAAGGAACCCTTCAGCAACAGCGCGCGGCTCGTCGAGCTGATCCGCGACTCCCTGCCGCAGGCCGCCAAGCGCACTGGCGGCAACCCCGCCAAGCGCACCTTCCAGGCGCTGCGCATCGAGGTCAACGGGGAGCTCAGCGTCCTGGAGCGGGCGATTCCCGCGGCCGTGAAGGCGCTCGCCGTCGGCGGCCGGATCGCCGTCCTGTCGTACCACTCGCTGGAGGACCGGCTGGTCAAGCAGGTGTTCGCGGCCGGTGCCGCCACCACCGCGCCGCCCGGTCTGCCGGTCGTGCCCGAGCGCTACCAGCCCCGCCTCAAGCTGCTCACCCGCGGTGCCGAACTTCCCACCGAGGAAGAGGTCGCCGAGAACCGGCGAGCGGCTCCCGCACGGCTGCGCGGGGCCCAGCGCATCCGCGAGGACGCCGAGTGAGGCACCAGGAGGGGGAGATCGAGTGAGTAGGAAACCCGAACTCAGGGGCCGGGCCGCCCGGCTCGCCCGGCTCCTCCCCGTCGGCGGGGGCCATGCCGCCCGCACGCCCTTCGTCCTGCTCGTCGTGCTCCTGCTCGGCGGTGGCCTGATCGGCCTCCTCGTGCTGAACTCCGCGCTGAGCGAGGGCTCGTTCCGCCTGGACGACCTGCAGAGGGACACCAAGAGCCTCACCGACGAGGAGCAGGCGCTACAGCGGGACGTGGATACCTACTCCGCGCCCGACGCTCTCCAGCGCCGCGCCCACGAGCTGGGCATGGTGCCGGGCGGCGACCCGGCCTTCCTCAACCCGGACGGCAGCGTCAAGGGCGTCCCCGGAACGGCCGCCCAGCAGTCCTCCGCACGCACCCCGGTGGTCCGCCCGCCCGAGGTCCTCGCCCTCACGCAGACCACGGCCCCGGCCACCAGCGCCCCGGCGGCCGCCGTCCCCTCCGCCGGCGTCGCCACCCCGCATACCACCACCCCGCATACCGCCACCCCGCATACCCCGACCCCGCACACCCCCGCCCCCACCCCGTCCGCGCAGCCCTCCTCGACCCCCGGCAGGTGACGGAAGTGTCCGACAGGGAACCGCCGCGCCGCCGTGTGCCCGGCCCCGCCAGGCCCGTACGCCCCGGCGGCCAGCGGCGTCCGGGCCCCGGCGCCCGCCCCGCACGCCGCCCGGGCGCGCCCCGGCCCGGCGGCCCGCAGGTTTTGCGGCTGGGCAGCCCCCGGCCCCGGCTGCGCATGGTCAGCCTCACCCTGACGCTGGTCATGATCGCCTTCGTCGTGCGCCTGCTCCAGGTACAGGCCGTGGATGCCAACGCGTACGCCGCGAAGGCCGAGCAGAACCGGTACGTCGGCCGCACCCTGGCCGCCACCCGCGGCGGGATCACGGACCGCAACGGCGTGGAGCTCGCGACGAGCGTGGACGCGTACGACATCACGGCCGACCCCACGATGTTCACGCGGGAAGCGACGAAGGTGACGGACGCGCCCGAGCAGGCCGCGGCGCTGCTCGGGCCGATCCTCGGCCAGGACATGGACACCGTCGCCAAGAAGCTCCGTACGAAGAACACCCGCTACACACTGCTCGCGCACCGCCAGACCCCCCAGATCTGGAAGCAGATCAAGGACCTGAGGAACACGCTCGCGGTCAAGGCGGAGACCGACAAGAGCACCGTCAACTTCCTCGCGGGCGTCGTCGCGGTCCCGGCCAGCAAGCGCGTGTATCCGAACGGCGATCTCGCCGCCGGGATACTGGGCTGGGTCAACGCCGACGGCAAGGGCGGCGGCGGGGTCGAGCAGAAACTGAACAAGGAACTCGCCGGCAAGGACGGCAAGATCCGCTACGCCCAGTCCGGCGGCCGTCAGGTGCCGACCGCGGGGTCGACGGAGACACCCGCCGTGGCGGGCTCCGACGTCGAGCTGACCATCAACCGCGACATCCAGTGGGCCGCGCAGAACGCCATCACCGAGCAGGTGAAGGCGTCCAAGGCGGACCGCGGGTACGTGATCGTGCAGGACGCCCGCAGCGGCGAGATCCTCGCCATGGCGAACTCGCCGGGCTTCGACCCCAACGACCTCACCCAGGCCAACGCGGCGGCCCTGGGCAACGCGGCCCTCCAGGACGCGTACGAACCAGGCTCCACCGCCAAGGTCATGTCGATGGCAGCCGTACTGGAGGAGAACGCCGCAACGCCCGAGACGCACGTGGTCGTGCCCAACCGGCTGCACCGCGGCGACCGCCTCTTCCAGGACGACGTCGACCATGCGACCTGGAACCTGACGCTCAACGGCGTGCTCGCCAAGTCCAGCAACATCGGCACCATCCTGGCGACCGGCCAGCTCGGCAAGACGCAGAAGGACGCGAACAAGGTCCTCTATTCCTATCTGCGCAAGTTCGGCATCGGCAGCTACACCGGGCTCGGCTTCCCCGGCGAGACGAAGGGCATCCTCGCGCCCGCCGACAAGTGGTCGACCTCCCAGCAGTACACGATTCCTTTCGGCCAGGGCATGTCGATCAACGCGATGCAGGCGGCCTCCGTCTACTCGACGATCGCCAACGGCGGTGTACGCGTCGAGCCGACGCTGGTGCGCGGCACGAAGGGGCCCGACGGCCGCTTCACCCCGGCCGCCCAGCCGAAGAAGACGAGGGTCGTGAGCGAGAAGACGGCGAAGACCCTCGCCCAGATGCTGGAGTCCGTCGTGGACGACGAGCAGGGAACCGGCGCCAAGGCGCGCATCCCCGGCTACCGGGTCGCGGGCAAGACGGGTACGGCCAACCGCGTGGATCCGGCCACCGGCAAGTACCACGGCTACACCTCGTCGTTCGCCGGATTCGCCCCCGCCGACAAGCCCCGGATCACCGTCTACTGCGCGATCCAGAACGCCACCAAGGGCAGCTACTTCGGCGGCCAGATCTGCGGACCCATCTACAAGCAGGTCATGGAGTTCGCGCTCAAGACCCTCCAGGTCCCGCCTACCGGAGCGGGGGCCGCCAATCTGCCCGTGACCTTCACGCCGTGATCGATTCCGGCCATACTCCCTGATCAGGACTTGATCAGGTCCGGCCAGGACCCGGACAAGACCGCACGCACAACGGACCAGGAACCAGCTCGTGACAACGATCACCCCGGATTCCGGGAACCACGGCTCGCCACGCCCCTCGCTTCGCTCCGGCGGGGGTGCGCCCGGTACGCTCACCGCCGTGCCACACGCTGATCAGTCCCAAACCACCCAGAAGGGCGTTCCTGTGACATATCCGGGGCCGCCGCGACCGGTCCAGAACTCCGCCACACCCCTCGCGGAGCTCGCCGATCAGCTGGGTGTCACCGCCCCGGCGCCGAACGCGGAGGTCACGGGCATCACCCATGACTCCCGCGCGGTGCGCCCCGGAGACCTCTACGCCGCGCTGCCGGGCGCCCGCCTGCACGGCGCCGACTTCGTGACACAGGCGGCCGGTCTCGGCGCGGTCGCCGTGCTGACCGACCCGACCGGCGCCGAGCGCGCCGCCGTCACCGGGCTGCCGGTCCTCGTCGTCGACGACCCGCGCGGCCTGATGGGAGAGCTCGCGGCCACCATCTACGGCCATCCCGGGCGCGATCTGCTCCAGATCGGCATCACCGGCACCTCCGGCAAGACCACCACGGCCTATCTCGTCGAGGGCGGGCTGAAGACGCTCCGCTCCACCGGCCTGATCGGCACCGTGGAGATGCGCATCGGCGAGGAGCGCATCAAGTCGGAGCGCACCACCCCCGAAGCAACCGACCTCCAGGCGCTGTTCGCGGTCATGCGCGAGCGCGGCGTCGACGCGGTCGCGATGGAGGTCTCCAGCCACGCGCTCGTCCTCGGGCGGGTCGACGGCTGTGTCTTCGACATCGCGGTCTTCAACAACCTCAGCCCGGAACACATGGAGTTCCACTCCGACATGGAGGACTACTTCCGGGCCAAGGCGCAGCTGTTCACACCGCAACGCAGCAAACTCGGCGTCGTCAACCTCGACGACGAGTACGGGCGCAGGCTGGCCGAGGAGGCCACCGTCCCCGTCGTCACCTTCTCCGCCGAAGGGCACCCGGACGCCGACTGGCGCGCCGAGGAGGTCGAGGTCGGCCCGATGGACTCCGCGTTCGTCGCGGTCGGCCCCAAGGGTGAGCGGATCACCGCCAAGTCGCCGCTCGCGGGCCCCTTCAACGTGGCGAACACCCTCGCCGCGATCGTCGCCCTCGCCGTCGCCGGGATCGACCCGCAGACCGCCGCCGACGGCATCGCCGTCGTCCCGGGCGTGCCGGGCCGCCTGGAGCGCGTGGACGCGGGCCAGCCCTACCTCGCGGTCGTCGACTACGCCCACAAGACGGACGCCGTCGAATCGGTCCTGCGCGCACTGCGCAAGGTCACCGAGGGCAGGCTGCACATCGTGCTCGGCTGCGGCGGCGACCGTGACAGGACCAAGCGGATGCCGATGGGCGCCGCCGCGGCGCGGCTCGCCGACACCGCCGTACTGACATCGGACAACCCCCGCTCGGAGGACCCACTCGCGATCCTCGCGACGATGCTCGCGGGCGCCGCCGAGGTGCCGGCGCACGAGCGTGGCGAGGTCCAGGTCTTCGAGGACCGGGCCGCCGCCATCGCCGCCGCCGTCGCCCGGGCGCGGCCCGGCGACACCGTGCTGGTCGCGGGCAAGGGCCACGAGCAGGGCCAGGACATCGCCGGGGTGGTGCGTCCCTTCGACGACCGCCAGGTGCTTCGCGAAGCTATCCAGAAGACCCAGGGATGAACTTGTGATCGCCCTCTCTCTCGCCGAGATCGCAGCAGTCGTCGGCGGGCAGACGTACGACATACCGGATCCGGCGGTACAGGTCACCGGACCGGTCGTCAGAGACTCCCGTGAAGTGGAGCCAGGCAGCCTCTTCGTCGCCTTCGTCGGCGAGCGCGTGGACGGCCACGACTTCGCCGAGGCCGTCGTCGCGGCGGGCGCGGTCGCCGTACTGGCCTCCCGGCCCGTCGGCGTGCCCGCGATCGTCGTCGCGGACGTGCAGGCGGCCCTGGGCGCCCTCGCGCGTCACGTCGTCGAACGGCTCGGCGCGACCCTCGTGGCCCTCACCGGCTCCGCGGGCAAGACCAGCACCAAGGACCTGATCGCCCAGGTCCTGCGGAGCAAGGCGCCGACCGTCTTCACGCCCGGCTCGCTCAACAACGAGATCGGACTGCCGCTGACCGCGCTGAGCGCCACCGAGGAGACCAGGTTCCTCGTCCTGGAGATGGGCGCCCGCGGCATCGGCCACATCAGCTACCTCGCGGACCTCACGCCACCGAGGATCGGCCTCGTCCTGAACGTCGGGACCGCCCACATCGGTGAGTTCGGCGGCCGCGAACAGATTGCACAGGCGAAGGGCGAGCTCGTCGAGAGCCTTCCGTCGGCGGAAGCGGGCGGCGTCGCCGTCCTCAACGCCGACGACCCCCTCGTACGCGCCATGGCGTCCCGCACGAAGGCGCGCGTGATTCTCTTCGGAGAGTCCGGCGAAGCGGACGTACGTGCCGAGAACGTCCGTCTCACGGACGCCGGACAGCCCGCATTCAGGCTTCACACACCCTCCGGGTGCAGCGATGTGACCATGCGCCTGTACGGTGAGCACCACGTGTCGAACGCGCTCGCCGCGGCCGCCGTCGCCCATGAGCTGGGCATGTCCGCAGACGAGATCGCCCTCGCGCTCTCCGAGGCGGGCTCCCTCTCCCGCTGGCGGATGGAGGTCACCGAGCGCCCGGACGGCGTGACGGTCGTCAACGACGCCTACAACGCGAACCCCGAGTCCATGCGAGCCGCCCTGCGCGCGCTCGCGGCAATGGGCAAAGCCTCACAGGCAGAAGGGGGTCGGACGTGGGCGGTGCTCGGTCAGATGGCCGAGCTCGGGGACGAGGCGCTCGCCGAGCACGACGCGGTCGGGCGGCTCGCCGTCCGACTCAACGTCAGCAAGCTCGTCGCGGTCGGGGGCAGGGAAGCTTCCTGGCTCCAACTGGGCGCATATAACGAGGGTTCGTGGGGTGAGGAGTCGGTGCACGTGTCCGACGCACAGGCGGCTGTCGACCTGTTGCGCAGCGAGTTGCGCCCGGGGGACGTCGTGCTCGTGAAGGCGTCCCGGTCGGTCGGGCTCGAACGGGTGGCGCAGGCGCTGCTCGACAGCGGTGCCGAGGGTGAGGTCGCGGCCCGATGATGAACCAGATCCTGTTCGCAGGAGTCATTGGTCTGTTCCTGACCCTGATCGGGACCCCGCTGCTGATCAAGCTGCTGGCCCGCAAGGGCTACGGGCAGTACATCCGCGACGACGGCCCGAAGGAGCACCACAGCAAGCGCGGTACTCCGACCATGGGTGGTATCGCCTTCATCCTGGCGACGATCATCGCGTACTTCCTGTCCAAGGTGATCACGGGCAAGCCGCCGACCTTCTCGGGTCTGCTGGTGCTCGGCCTGATGGCCGGCATGGGCCTGGTCGGCTTCCTGGACGACTACATCAAGATCGTCAAGCGGCGTTCGCTCGGTCTGCGGGCCAAGGCGAAGATGGCCGGTCAGCTGATCGTCGGCATCTCCTTCGCGGTCCTCGCACTGCAGTTCGCGGACAACCACGGCAACACCCCGGCCTCCACCAGGCTCTCCTTCGTGGAGGACTTCGGCTGGACCATCGGCCCGGTGCTCTTCGTGGTCTGGGCCCTGTTCATGATTCTCGCCATGTCGAACGGCGTGAACCTGACCGACGGTCTGGACGGTCTCGCCACCGGCGCCGCGACCATGGTCTTCGGCGCGTACACCTTCATCGGCGTCTGGCAGTTCCAGGAGTCCTGCGCCAACGCGCAGACCCTGACCAACCCGGCCGCCTGCTACGAGGTACGAGATCCACTCGACCTCGCGGTCGTCGCCTCCGCCCTGATGGGAGCCTGCTTCGGCTTCCTGTGGTGGAACACCTCGCCCGCCAAGATCTTCATGGGTGACACCGGTTCGCTGGCCCTCGGCGGCGCGCTTGCCGGTCTCGCGATCTGCTCCCGCACGGAGCTGCTGGTCGCGCTCCTCGGCGGCCTCTTCGTCCTGATCACCATGTCGGTCGTCATCCAGGTCGGCTCCTTCCGGCTCACCGGCAGGCGCGTCTTCCGCATGGCGCCACTCCAGCACCACTTCGAACTAAAGGGGTGGTCCGAAGTCCTTGTCGTGGTCCGCTTCTGGATCATCCAGGGCATGTGCGTCATCGTGGGTCTGGGCCTCTTCTACGCAGGATGGGCAGCCAAGAAGTGACCGACTGGCAGGGCAAGCACGTCACCGTCGCCGGGCTCGGCGTCTCCGGTATCCCGGCGGCCAAGGTGCTGCACGGTCTCGGCGCAGTCGTCACGGTCGTCAACGACGGCGACGACGAGCGCTCCCGGGCGCAGGCCGCGGAGCTGGAGGCGCTCGGCATCACCGTGCGCCTCGGTGACGGCGCCACCCTGCCCGAGGGCACCGAACTCATCGTCACCGCGCCCGGCTGGAAGCCGGACAAGCCGCTGTTCGCCGCGGCCACCGCGGCGGACGTCCCGGTCTGGGGGGACGTCGAACTGGCCTGGCGGCTGAGAGGCCCTGACGCGGCCCCCTGGCTGGCCGTCACCGGCACCAACGGCAAGACCACCACCGTGCAGATGCTCGCCTCGATCCTGACGTCGGCCGGGCTGCGCACGGCCGCTGTCGGCAACATCGGGGTCTCGCTCCTCGACGCGGTCCTCGGCGAGGAGCGGTACGACGTCCTGGCGGTGGAGCTGTCGAGCTATCAGCTGCACTGGGCGCCGTCGCTGCGCGCGCACTCGGCCGTCGTACTGAACCTGGCACCGGATCACCTCGACTGGCACGGCTCCATGGAGGCGTACGCCGCCGACAAGGGCCGTATCTACGAAGGCAATCGGGTCGCCTGCGTCTACAACCTCGCCGACAAGGCCACCGAGGACCTGGTGCGCGAGGCGGACGTCGAGGAGGGATGCCGGGCGGTCGGCTTCACCCTCGGCACCCCCGGACCGTCCCAACTCGGCGTCGTGGAAGGCATCCTGGTCGACCGCGCCTTCGTCGAGAACCGGCAGAAGAACGCCCAGGAACTCGCCGAGGTCTCCGACGTCAACCCGCCCGCCCCGCACAACATCGCCAACGCCCTTGCGGCGGCGGCCCTGGCACGCGCCTTCGGGGTGCCCGCCGCGGCCGTACGGGACGGGCTGCGGGCCTTCACGCCGGACGCCCACCGCATCGCGCACGTCGCCGACGTGGACGGCGTCGCGTACATCGACGACTCCAAGGCGACCAACACGCATGCCGCGGAAGCCTCTTTGGCGGCCTACGAGTCGATCGTGTGGATCGCGGGCGGGCTCGCCAAGGGCGCGACCTTCGACGAGCTGGTCGCCAAGTCGGCAAAGCGACTTCGGGGCGTCGTGCTCATCGGCGCGGATCGGGCTCTGATCCGTGAAGCCCTTGTGCGACACGCGCCGGAAGTACCCGTCGTCGACCTCGACCGGACCGACACTGGGGCGATGCTCGCGGCGGTTCGGGAGGCGCGGGGGCTCGCCCGCGAGGGCGACACGGTGTTGCTGGCGCCGGCCTGTGCCTCCATGGACATGTTCGCCAACTACAACAAGCGCGGGGACGCGTTCGCGGAGGCGGTCCGCGAACTCGGCGCGAGCGCCTGACGGCGGGTCTCGGACGGTCCGGGCGCGCCCGGGACCCTTGGGAGGGACGCGTGACGCCATTGTGGGGACCCTCATCGCCCTGCGGGACGCCCTCCCGGGGCACGGCGGACGGAGCCGGTGATGGCCAGTAGCCGTACTGGCCGTCCCCCCGTCCAGCGTGCCCCACGGCGCCCCGCCGGACGCCCCCGGCCCCCGCGCGACAACCCCCTGCGTCTGCTCTACCTGCGCGCCCGCAAGGCCTGGGACCGTCCGCTCACCGCGTACTATCTGATCTTCGGCAGCAGCCTGTTGATCACCGTGCTGGGCCTGGTGATGGTCTACTCGGCCTCGATGATCACGGCGCTGCAGCTCTCGCTGCCGGGGTCGTTCTTCTTCCGCAAACAGTTCCTCGCGGCCTCCATCGGCACCGTGCTGCTCCTGATCGCCATGCGGGTGCCGGTGAAACTGCACCGGGCGCTGGCGTATCCGATCCTGGCCGTCGCGGTCTTCCTGATGATCCTCGTGCAGGTCCCGGGGATAGGGATGGCGGTCAACGGCAACCAGAACTGGATCTCCCTGGGCGGCTCGTTCCAGATCCAGCCCAGCGAGTTCGGCAAGCTCGCGCTCGTGCTGTGGGGCGCCGACCTGCTCGCCCGCAAGCAGGACAAGGGCATGCTCGCGCAGTGGAAGCACATGCTGGTGCCGCTCGTCCCGGGCACCTTCCTGCTGCTCGGGCTGATCATGCTCGGTGGCGACATGGGCACGGCGATCATCCTCACCGCCATCCTCTTCGGACTGCTGTGGCTGGCCGGAGCGCCCACGCGGCTGTTCGGCGGCGTGCTGGCGGTCGCCGTGACCATCGGTTTCATCCTGATCAAGACGAGCCCCAACCGGATGTCCCGGCTCGCCTGCATCGGCGCCACCGAACCCGGCCCGAACGACACCTGCTGGCAGGCCGTGCACGGCATCTACGCCCTGGCCTCCGGCGGACTGTTCGGTTCCGGCCTCGGCGCCAGTGTGGAGAAATGGGGCCAACTTCCCGAAGCGCACACCGACTTCATCTTCGCCATCACCGGGGAGGAACTGGGCCTCGCGGGGACGCTGTCGGTGCTCGCCCTCTTCGCGGCTCTAGGCTATGCGGGTATCCGCGTGGCCGGACGCACGGAGGACCCCTTCGTGAGGTATGCCGCGGGAGGCGTGACCACCTGGATCACGGCCCAGGCCGTGATCAACATCGGTGCGGTGCTCGGTCTGCTGCCGATCGCCGGAGTCCCGCTCCCGCTGTTCTCCTACGGAGGGTCCGCCCTGCTGCCGACCATGTTCGCCATCGGGCTGCTGATCGCCTTCGCACGCGACGAGCCCGCTGCGCGGGCGGCGCTTGCGATGCGGCAACCCCGCTTTGGCAGAAAGCGTGCTGCGGTGAGAGGCTCCGCGGGGGCCGCGGGGCCTCGGAGATGGAACACGATGCGACGGCGTGCCTCGGCGGCGCGTTCGTCCGGAGAGCGGTGAATTTCGGTGCATGTCGTACTCGCCGGCGGGGGGACCGCCGGCCACATCGAGCCCGCGCTCGCCCTCGCGGACGCCCTGCGCAGGCAGGACCCGACCGTGGGGATCACGGCCCTGGGCACGGAACGCGGACTTGAGACCCGGCTCGTACCGGAGCGGGGCTACGAACTCGCGCTGATCCCCGCCGTCCCGCTGCCCCGCAAGCCCACACCCGAGCTGATCACCGTCCCGGGGCGGCTGCGCGGCACGATCAAGGCGGCCGAGCAGGTCCTGGAGCGCACCAAGGCGGACGCGGTCGTCGGCTTCGGCGGCTATGTGGCGCTGCCCGCCTACCTCGCGGCCAAGCGCCTCGGCGTGCCGATCGTGATCCACGAGGCCAACGCCCGGCCGGGCCTCGCCAACAAGATCGGTTCCCGGTACGCGGCGCAGGTCGCCGTCTCGACCCCGGACAACAAGCTGCGCGGAGCCCGCTACATCGGCATCCCGCTGCGCCGCTCGATCGCCACCCTCGACCGGGCCGCCGTACGCCCCGAGGCGCGCGCCGCGTTCGGTCTCGACCCCTCGCTGCCGACCTTGCTGGTTTCCGGCGGCTCGCAGGGCGCACGGCGCCTCAACGAGGTCGTCCAGCAGGCGGCTCCGTACCTCCAGCAGGCCGGTATCCAGATCCTGCACGCGGTCGGCCCGAAGAACGAACTGCCGCAGGTCCACCAGATGCCGGGAATGCCCCCGTACATCCCGGTACCGTACGTGGACCGGATGGACCTCGCGTACGCCGCGGCCGACATGATGCTCTGCCGCGCGGGCGCGATGACCGTCGCCGAACTCTCCGCCGTCGGGCTGCCCGCCGCCTACGTCCCGCTGCCCATCGGCAACGGCGAACAGCGGCTGAACGCCCAACCGGTGGTCAAGGCCGGTGGCGGCCTCCTCGTCGACGACGCGGAGCTGACGCCCCAGTGGGTGCAGCAGAACGTGCTGCCCGTGCTCGCCGACCCGCACCGGCTGTACGAGATGTCCCGCGCCGCCAGTGAGTTCGGTCGCCGGGACGCCGACGACCTGCTCGTCGGCATGGTGTACGAGGCGATCGCCTCTCGCCACCGCTAGGACCGCATGAGGGAAGGCAGGGAGCGTGGCCGGACCGACGACCGCCGAGCGCGGTGAACGGCAGAAGGTGGAGTCCGGCTCGCCCCGCCTCAGGCGGCTGCGTCGCCTTCGTGTGCTCATCATCCTTTTGACCGTGGTGGTGTTGGTGACGGCGGCCACGCTCTGGCTGCTCTACGGCTCGCCGTGGCTGCGGGTCGAGAAGGTGTCGGTCTCCGGGGTGCGGGTCCTGACGGACCGGCAAGTGCGCGACGCGGCCGACGTGCCGGTCGGATCGCCGCTGATTTCTATCGACACCGATGCCGTTGAGGCGCGATTGCGCCGGAAATTGCCCCGAATCGACTCGGTTGATGTCGTCCGTTCCTGGCCGCACGGAATCGGGCTGAAAGTGACCGAACGCACCCCGGTGCTCATTCTCAAAAGCACCGGAAGCGGTGGCAAGTACGTCGAAGTGGATGCCAAGGGCGTGCGTTTCGCGACGGTTTCGGCTGCCCCGAAGGGCGTGCCCGCGCTGGAATTGGCGGTGTCCAAGGCGGCCGTCCTGCGCCGCTTCCCGGTCGACCGGCTGGTGCGCGAGGCGGTGGGGGTGGCCGGGGACATTCCGGCCGCCGTCCGTCGCGACACCAGGATCGTCAAGGTCCGTTCGTACGACTCGATCTCGCTGGAGTTGAGCGGCGGACGCAGCGTCGAGTGGGGGAGCGGCGACAAGGGCCGCGCGAAGGCCAGGACGCTCACCGCTCTCATGAAAGCAGCTCCAGGGGCCCGGCACTTCGATGTGAGTGCCCCCATCGCCCCTGCTTCATCGGGGAGTTGACGCACATCAGTGCAGGCCAGCACCCTGGTTGGGCAGCGCTACGGCTGATCACATAGGGTGAAAAGAAAAACGGGAGGTTCGGCGTGTTCGTTGAACGTGCGCCACTTGTCGACTTAGTGTCCTGTTCGGAAGAGTCCAAGGAACAGACACACTGGTAACCCTAAACTTCAGCGTTAGGGTTCGGGTCGGCGTTCGGACCGTCCCATTCGGCATCAGTCGTCGGATCGCGAGCGTGCGAGGCGACGACACGTAACTCGAGGCGAGAGGCCTTCGACGTGGCAGCACCGCAGAACTACCTCGCAGTCATCAAAGTCATCGGTGTCGGCGGCGGTGGTGTCAATGCCATCAACCGGATGATCGAGGTCGGTCTCAAGGGCGTCGAGTTCATCGCCATCAACACGGACGCGCAAGCTCTGTTGATGAGCGACGCCGACGTCAAGCTCGACGTCGGCCGCGAACTCACGCGCGGACTCGGCGCCGGAGCCAACCCGGCCGTCGGCCGCAAGGCGGCCGAGGACCACCGCGAGGAGATCGAGGAGGTCCTCAAGGGGGCCGACATGGTCTTCGTGACGGCCGGTGAAGGCGGCGGCACCGGCACCGGCGGCGCACCCGTCGTGGCCAACATCGCCCGCTCGCTCGGCGCCCTCACCATCGGCGTGGTCACCCGTCCCTTCACCTTCGAAGGACGGCGTCGCGCCAACCAGGCCGAGGACGGCATCGCGGAACTCCGCGAAGAGGTCGACACCCTCATCGTCATCCCGAACGACCGGCTGCTGTCCATCTCGGACCGCCAGGTCTCCGTCCTCGACGCCTTCAAGTCGGCGGACCAGGTCCTGCTGTCGGGTGTTCAGGGCATCACCGACCTCATCACCACGCCCGGTCTGATCAACCTCGACTTCGCCGACGTCAAGTCCGTGATGTCCGAGGCGGGTTCCGCGCTCATGGGCATCGGCTCGGCCCGCGGCGACGACCGCGCCGTGGCGGCGGCCGAGATGGCGATCTCCTCGCCGCTCCTGGAAGCCTCCATCGACGGCGCACGCGGCGTCCTGCTCTCCATCTCCGGTGGCTCCGACCTCGGCCTTTTCGAGATCAACGAGGCCGCCCAGCTGGTCAGCGAGGCCGCGCACCCCGAGGCCAACATCATCTTCGGCGCGGTCATCGACGACGCGCTCGGCGACGAGGTGCGGGTCACCGTGATCGCCGCCGGCTTCGACGGCGGCCAGCCGCCGGCCAAGCGGGACAACATCCTCGGCTCCACCTCCGCCAAGCAGCGCGAGGAGCCCGCGCCGGTACGGGCCGCCGAGAGCCGTCCGTCCTTCGGCTCGCTCGGCAGCGTCACGCCGAAGGAGGCCCCGGAGCTCACCCCGGAGCCGGTCAACGAGGTCCAGGTCGCTCCGCCGGTCCCGCCGTCCCGCGCCTACTCGGACAGCGCGGCCGAGGAGCTGGACGTGCCGGACTTCCTGAAGTGATAGGACATCGCTCCGAAACGAGCACCGTGAGCGGCGCGCACTTCGCCTTCACCGACCGGTGGGGCGGGGTGAGCGCCGTTCCGTACGAGGAGCTCAACCTCGGCGGAGCGGTCGGCGACGATCCCGACGCCGTACGGACCAATCGTGAACTGGCCGCCAAGTCGCTCGGACTGGACCCGGCCCTGGTCGTGTGGATGAACCAGGTGCACGGGCCGGACGTGGCGGTGGTCGACGGACCGTGGCTCTCCTCGGAGATCCCGTCGGTCGACGCGATCGTGACCGCGCGGCGCGGGCTCGCCCTCGCCGTCCTCACCGCGGACTGCACGCCGGTCCTGCTGGCCGACCCGGTCGCCGGGATCGCGGCCGCCGCCCACGCGGGGCGGCCCGGCATGGTCGCAGGGGTCGTCCCCGCCGCCGTACGGGCCATGGTGGAACTCGGCGCCGAGCCCGAGCGGATCGTCGCCCGCACCGGACCCGCGGTCTGCGGCCGGTGCTACGAGGTGCCGGACGAGATGCGCGCCGAAGTCGCCGCCGTCGAGCCGGCGGCGTACGGCGAGACCAGCTGGGGCACTCCCGCGGTCGATGTGACCGCCGGAGTGCACGCGCAGTTGGAACGACTCGGGGTGCGCGACCGGGCGCAGTCGCCGGTGTGCACGCTGGAGTCGGACGACCACTTCTCGTACCGACGGGACCGCACGACCGGGCGGCTCGCAGGCTATGTCTGGCTGGACTGATGGGGCATGACGGACCGTAAGGCTCAACTCGCCGGAAATCTGGCGAAAGTGGAAGAGCGCATCGCGGCGGCCTGTGTGGCCGCCGGGCGCAAGCGTGAAGAGGTGACCCTGATCGTGGTCACCAAGACCTACCCCGCCAGTGATGTGCGGGTCCTGTCGGAACTCGGTGTGCGCCACGTCGCCGAGAACCGGGACCAGGACGCGGCGCCCAAGGCAGCGGCTTGCTCGGATCTGCCCCTCTCGTGGCATTTTGTCGGTCAGTTGCAGACCAACAAGGTGCGTTCTGTGGTCGGTTATGCGGATGTGGTGCAGTCCGTGGACCGTGCCCGGCTTGTCACGGCCCTGTCGAAGGAAGCGGTGCGGGTGGAGCGCGAGGTGGGCTGCCTCATCCAGGTCGCACTGGACGCGCAGGAGAGCGGCCGGGGTGAGCGGGGAGGCGTCGGAGTCGGCGGAATCGAAGAGTTGGCCGACCTCGTCGCCGGGGCGCCCGGGCTCCGGCTCGACGGACTGATGACCGTCGCACCGCTCACCGGGGCGTACGCCGGGCGCCAACAAGCGGCGTTCGAGCGGCTGATGGATTTGTCGACTGCTATGCGCCGCACGCATCCTGCTGCGAACATGGTGTCTGCAGGGATGAGTGCGGACCTCGAGCAGGCCGTGGCGGCCGGAGCGACACATGTACGCGTCGGTACGGCGGTACTCGGAGTCCGACCCGGGCTCGGGTAACGTCGCCAAGAAGTCGGACCACAGCAGAAAATATGGTCATTACCGCCACTGGCGGGCATAACGACCTCGTGGATCGCGGGCACTTGGCACTTCGTCAGCCGATCCACCACAGAGCGGAGGACTCAGAGCATGGCCGGCGCGATGCGCAAGATGGCGGTCTACCTCGGCCTCGTGGAGGACGATGGGTACGACGGCAGGGGATTCGACCCCGATGACGAGTTCGAGCCCGAGCTCGACCCGGAGCCCGAGCGCGACCGGCGGCGGCACGAGCCGCCCCACCAGTCGCATCAGGCACACCAGTCCCAACGGGACGAATCGGTACGAATGGTGCAGCCTCCGGCGCCTCGCGATCCGGTGCCGCATTCCGCTTCGCTCGCTGCGGAATCCAGCCGTCCGGCGCGGATCGCGCCCGTGGCGTCCATCACACAAGAACGCGCAAGCCTGGAGAAGAACGCACCGGTGATCATGCCCAAAGTCGTGTCGGAACGAGAGCCGTACCGGATCACCACACTTCACCCGCGGACCTACAACGAGGCCCGTACCATCGGGGAACACTTCCGTGAGGGCACCCCGGTGATCATGAATCTGACTGAGATGGATGACACAGATGCGAAGCGACTTGTCGACTTTGCGGCCGGTTTGGTGTTTGGTCTCCACGGCAGCATCGAGCGGGTGACGCAGAAGGTGTTCCTGTTGTCGCCTGCTAACGTCGATGTCACGGCGGAGGACAAGGCCCGCATCGCAGAGGGCGGGTTCTTCAACCAGAGCTGAGACGCAGGACCGGATCAAGGTACGGAAACAGGGGAGAGGGAAGCGCGGATCATGAGCGTGGTCGGGCAGGTTCTCTACGTCGCGCTGACGTGTTTCCTCGTCGTGTTGATTTTCCGGTTGGTCATGGACTACGTCTTCCAGTTCGCCCGCTCATGGCAACCCGGCAAGGCGATGGTGGTCGTTCTCGAGGCCACCTACACTGTCACCGATCCACCGCTCAAGCTTCTGCGGCGGTTCATTCCGCCGCTGCGTCTCGGGGGCGTGGCGCTTGACCTGTCCTTCTTCGTACTGATGATCATCGTCTACATCCTGATCTCCGTCGTGAGCCGGCTGTGAACGATACGGTCTTGCCGAATGCCGACGACTACGTTGAGGTGAAGAGATGCCGTTGACCCCCGAGGACGTGCGGAACAAGCAGTTCACGACCGTCCGCCTCCGAGAAGGCTATGACGAGGACGAGGTCGATGCCTTCCTCGACGAGGTCGAAGCCGAACTGACGCGACTGCTCCGCGAGAACGAGGACCTGCGCGCCAAACTGGCGGCGGCCACGCGCGCGGCTGCGCAGAACCAGCAGCAGGGCATGCGCAAGCCGCCCGAGCAGCAGGATCAGCAGGGCCCGCCGCAGGGCATGCGAGGTCCCGGCGCCCCCGTACCCGCCGGCATATCGGGCCCGCCGCAGCAGCAGATGGGTGGCCCCATGGGTGGGCCGCCCCAGCTGCCGAGCGGTGCGCCGCAGCTGCCCGCGGGCCCCAGTGCCCAGGGCGGCCAGCAGGGCCAGGGCCCCATGGGTCAGGGTCCGATGGGCCAGGGCCCCATGGGTCAGGGCCAGATGGGCCAGGGCCCCATGGGCCAGGGTCCGATGGGTCAAGGCCAGATGGGCCAGGGTCCGATGGGCCAGGGTCCCGGCCAGCAGATGCAGCAGCAGATGCCGGGCCAGATGCAGCCCCAGATGCAGCAGCAGATGGGTGGCCCGATGGGCGGACCCATGGGTGGCCCCATGGGCGGTCACGGCCCGCAGATGCCGCAGCAGGGTCCCGGTGGCGACAGCGCCGCGCGTGTCCTCTCGCTGGCTCAGCAGACCGCCGACCAGGCGATTGCCGAGGCCCGCTCCGAGGCCAACAAGATCGTCGGCGAGGCCCGCAGCCGCGCCGAGGGTCTCGAGCGTGACGCCCGTGCCAAGGCTGACGCGCTGGAGCGGGACGCGCAGGAGAAGCACCGTGTCGCGATGGGCTCCCTGGAGTCCGCCCGCGCCACGCTGGAGCGCAAGGTCGAGGACCTGCGTGGCTTCGAGCGCGAGTACCGCACGCGTCTGAAGTCCTACCTGGAGTCGCAGCTGCGCCAGCTGGAGACGCAGGCGGACGACTCGCTCGCCCCGCCGCGTACTCCGGCCACGGCCTCCCTGCCGTCGCCCTCCGCGCCCTCGATGGCTCCGGCCGGCGCGAGTGCGCCGTCGTACGGCGGTCAGGGCATGGGCGGGGCCCCGGCACCGGCCGCGCCCTCCTACGGCGGGCAGCAGCAGATGTCGCCGGCCATGACCCAGCCGATGGCTCCGGTGCGGCCCCAGGGACCGTCGCCGATGCAGCAGGCTCCCTCGCCGATGCGTGGGTTCCTCATCGACGAGGACGACAACTGACGGCCTTGAGTACGCCTTAGGCGTCGGCAGCGTTCAGGGCGGAGCCCCGGATCTTTCCGGGGCTCCGCCCTTTTGCTGTGCTCTTTCGCTGTGCTGTTTCGGGCGGGCGTGCGGTTCCCTTGGGGCATCTGTACGGGGTACGCAACGCCGAAGGCCGGGGCCCACCAAGATCTTTGGGATCTTTGGTGGGCCCCGGCCGGGTTGTTCTTCGGCTGCGGGTGGGTGGGGGCTGGTCGCGCAGTTCCCCGCGCCCCTTGGGCCGGGGCGTGGGTACGGCCCCGCCGCCCGGGGCTATGCCTTGCGGAGGTGGAAGGTGAGGGACAGGCCCTCGTCGGTGAACGGAGCGCCGTAGGTGTCGCCGGCCTCGCCTTGGGCGAAGTCGGTGGCGAGTACCTCGTCGGCGATCAGCGCGGCGTGCTCGTTCAGGGCGGCGATGACGGCCGGGTCGGTGGACGTCCAGCGCAGTGCGATCCGGTCGGCCACGTCGAGGCCGCTGTTCTTGCGGGCCTCCTGGATCAGCCGGATCGCGTCACGGGCGAGGCCCGCCTGCCGCAGCTCCTCGGTGATCTCCAGGTCCAGAGCGACCGTGGCACCCGAGTCGGACGCCACCGACCACCCCTCGCGCGGGGTCTCCGTGATGATGACCTCGTCCGCGGCCAGCGTCACCGTCTCGCCGTCGACCTCGACCGAGGCAGTGCCCTCGCGCAGGGCGAGGGAGAGGGCCGCCGCGTCCGTCTCGGCGATCACCTTGGCGACCGCCTGGACGCCCTTGCCGAAGCGCTTGCCCAGCGCGCGGAAGTTCGCCTTGGCCGTGGTGTCGACCAGCGAGCCGCCCACCTCGGAGAGGGAGGCGAGGGAGGTGACGTTCAGCTCTTCGGTGATCTGCGCGTGCAGCTCCCCGTCGAGGGACTCGAAGCCGATCGCCCCGACCAGCGCGCGGGACAGCGGCTGGCGCGTCTTGACGCCCGACTCCGCGCGCGTGGCGCGGCCCAGCTCCACGAGACGCCGGACGAGGACCATCTGCCTCGACAGCTCCGGGTCGATGGCGGACAGGTCCGCCTCCGGCCACGAGGACAGGTGTACGGACTCGGGGGCGCCCGGCGTCACGGGGACGATCAGGTCCTGCCAGACCCGCTCGGTGATGAACGGGGTCAGCGGGGCCATCAGCCGCGTGACCGTTTCCACGACCTCGTGCAGGGTCCGCAGCGCGGCCTTGTCGCCCTGCCAGAAGCGGCGGCGGGACCGGCGCACGTACCAGTTCGAGAGGTCGTCGACGAACGCGGAGAGGAGCTTTCCGGCGCGCTGGGTGTCGTACGCCTCCAGTGCCTGTGTGACCTGGTCGGTGAGCGCGTGCAGCTCGGAGAGCAGCCAGCGGTCGAGGACCGGACGGTCGGCCGGGGCGGGATCGGCCTCGGAGGGGGCCCAGTCGGAGGTGCGGGCGTACAGGGCCTGGAAGGCGACCGTGTTCCAGTAGGTCAGGAGCGTCTTGCGCACCACCTCCTGGATGGTGCCGTGGCCGACGCGGCGGGCCGCCCAGGGGGAGCCGCCGGCCGCCATGAACCAGCGCACCGCGTCCGCGCCGTGCTGATCCATCAGCGGGATCGGCTGCAGGATGTTGCCCAGGTGCTTGGACATCTTGCGGCCGTCCTCGGCGAGGATGTGGCCGAGGCACACCACGTTCTCGTACGAGGACTTGTCGAAGACCAGCGTGCCGACGGCCATCAGCGTGTAGAACCAGCCGCGGGTCTGGTCGATGGCCTCGGAGATGAACTGCGCCGGGTAGCGGCTCTCGAAGAGCTCCTTGTTCTTGTACGGGTAGCCCCACTGCGCGAACGGCATCGAACCCGAGTCGTACCAGGCGTCGATGACCTCCGGCACGCGCGTCGCCGTCCGCCCGCAGCCGTCCTGCGGGCACGCGAAGGTGACCTCGTCGATGAACGGGCGGTGCGGGTCCAGGTTCGACTGGTCGGTGCCCGTGAGCTCGGAGAGCTCGGCGCGGGAGCCGACACAGGTGAGATGGCCCTCCTCGCAGCGCCACAGCGGGAGCGGGGTGCCCCAGTAGCGGCTGCGGGAGAGCGCCCAGTCGACGTTGTTGTTCAGCCAGTCGCCGAAGCGGCCGTGCTTGACCGAGTCCGGGAACCAGTTGGTCTTCTCGTTCTCCTGGAGGAGACGGTCCTTGATGGCGGTGGTGCGGATGTACCAGGACGGCTGCGCGTAGTAGAGGAGCGCGGTGTGACAGCGCCAGCAGTGCGGGTAGCTGTGCTCGTACGGGATGTGCTTGAACAGCAGACCGCGCTGCTGGAGGTCCTCGGTGAGCTTTTCGTCCGCCTTCTTGAAGAAGACACCGCCGACGAGCGGGACGCTCTCTTCGAAGGTGCCGTTCGGGCGGACGGGGTTCACCACCGGCAGTCCGTACGCCCGGCAGACCTTGAGGTCGTCCTCGCCGAAGGCGGGGGACTGGTGGACCAGACCCGTACCGTCCTCGGTCGTCACGTACTCGGCGTTGACCACGTAGTGGGCCTCGGCGGGGAACTCGACCAGCTCGAACGGACGTTGATAGGTCCAGCGCTCCATCTCGGCGCCGGTGAAGGTCTCACCGGTGGTCTCCCAGCCCTCGCCGAGCGCCTTCTCGACGAGCGGCGCGGCGACGACGAACTTCTCCTCACCATTCGTCGCGACGACGTAGGTGACCTCGGGGTGCGCGGCGACCGCGGTGTTGGAGACCAGCGTCCACGGGGTCGTCGTCCACACCAGGAGCGCGGCCTGGCCGGCCAGCGGACCGGAGGTGAGCGGGAAACGGACGTACACGGACGGGTCGACGACCGTCTCGTAGCCCTGCGCCAGCTCGTGGTCCGACAGACCCGTCTCGTCGCGCGGGCACCACGGGGCCACGCGGTAGTCCTGGACCAGCAGACCCTTGTTGAAGATCTCCTTGAGCGACCACCACACGGACTCCACGTACTCGGGGTCCATCGTGCGGTAGGCGTCGTCCAGGTCGACCCAGTAGCCCATGCGGTTCGTGAGCTCGGTGAACGCGTCGGTGTGCCGGGTCACGGACTCGCGGCACTTGGCGTTGAACGCGGCGATGCCGTACGCCTCGATGTCCTGCTTGTCGGTGAAGCCGAGCTCTTTCTCCACCGCGAGCTCGACCGGGAGGCCGTGGCAGTCCCAGCCGGCCTTGCGGGCCACGTGGTAGCCGCGCATGGTGCGGAAGCGCGGGAAGACGTCCTTGAAGACGCGCGCCTCGATGTGATGGGCGCCCGGCATGCCGTTCGCGGTGGGCGGGCCCTCGTAGAACACCCATTCAGGGCGGCCCTCGGACTGCTCAAGGCTCTTGGCGAAGATCTTCTGCTCGCGCCAGAAGTCGAGCACGGCGTGCTCGAGGGCGGGCAGGTCGACCTGGGCGGGCACCTGGCGGTACGTCGGCGTTGTCATCAGCGAGCTTCCTCCGGCGGACTTTCTGCCTTCCGTCCGGAGGGACGAGAGCCTGAGCAGCCATCTCCTGGATGCTGCGGACGCCGTGCGCGGCGCGCTCCCGCGGTACCACCCTCCTTGGCTCCCCAATGCGTGCTGTGCACCGGTGAGCCCCCTCATTGGGGTCGCGATGCCGGTTCTACCGGCCGCTGCTCGCTCGCTGCGGCTTTCTTCCGGCGGCTCCGGGGTGATCTTCGCGTCGCGCTCGCCCCCGGGCTTCCACCGTCCCCGGGTCGCTCTTGGCTGCGTACGCCGCTACTCGTCCCCATCCACGCTTCTCGCTGCGCCCAGTGTACGGCGCCGCGCGGACGGCGGCCGACCGGTTTTCCGGGGTACGCCGCCGGGGCCCCCGGGGTGGTGCCGTGGCCTGCGCGGTGACCCGAACGGCGAGGCGCGGGGGTCCGGATCCTGGGACGCCGGACCTGGCGGATTACCCGGCGGGGAGCTGGGCACAACGCATGAAGGTTCGTCGCGCGAGACCCGCGGGGCGGACGAAACGTTGGTGGGCCCGGTTGCCGCGGGCCAGAAGTCGATTTATCGTCCCAGCACGATTTGCGCGCAAAATCACAATATGTGAAGGGGCCGCGGCCATGGTGGCGAAGAAGACCGCCGTACAGCAGTCGGCGTCCGGCAGATCCACGGGTCCGGCGGCCAAGGACGTGGGTGGCAAGAAGAGCGCGTCGGTGGCGCCCGTGGCGCACGCGGCGGCCAGCCCGGTGAAGACCGCCACGAAGACCGTCACCAAGACGGCCACGAAAGCCGCTGTCGGCAAGAAGGCGGCGGCCACCAGGAAAGCGGCTGCGGGTAAGGCCGCCGGAGTCGGGAAGACGGCCGCTCCGAAGACCACCACCGGCAAAGCGGCCGCTACGAAGGGAGCCACCAGGAAAACGGTCGCCAAGAAAGCGGTCTCCAAGAAAACGGTGGCCAAGGAAGTGGTGGCCAAGGAAGCCGCGGCCCGGAAGGCGGTGGCCAAGAAGGCCGACGGGAAGAGCGTGGCGAGGAAGAGCACCGACACGGCAAGGAAAAGCACCAGTACGGCGAAGAAGTCGGTCGCTTCCGCGGCCGAAGGCGCGGCCAAGGCCGCGAAGACGACGGGAGCCACGACGGTGGTTGCGAAGAAGACTCCTGGCACGGCCACGGCGGCGCAGAACCCCACCGCGGTTCCCAAGGCACGGATCGCCGCGGTGGAGCCCGGCGAGCTCGCGGTGCGCCCCGGCGAGGACCCCTGGACTCCGGAGGAGGCCGCGGAGGCGCGCGCCGAACTCCAGTCCGAGGCGTTGCGGCTGAGCACCGAGATCTCGTCGTCCGGAGAGGCGATCGCGGACCTGATGCGCGACTCCGGCGACGGCGCGGGCGACGATCAGGCGGACACCGGCACGAAGAACATCACACGCGAGCACGAGATGGCCCTGGCGGCCAACGCGCGCGAGATGCTGGAGCAGACCGAGCGAGCGCTGGAGCGGCTCGACGCGGGCACGTACGGGCTCTGCGAGAACTGCGGCAACCCCATCGGCAAGGCGCGGATGCAGGCCTTCCCGCGGGCCACCCTGTGCGTCGAGTGCAAGCAGAAGCAGGAACGCCGCTACTGAATGACGCGGGAGGGCTCCTGCGCACGTGGGCGCCGGGGGGTGTGCCGTACCCTCGTCCTCAGTCAGGCACCTAGGTCGAGGGACTCACTCACGTGGCAGAGGCGGAGCGCATCATCGGTACGCCGGATACCCCAGGAGCGGGCGGCGCCGAGCCGGAGCAGTCCGGCGCGGAAGGGACCGGGGCCCCGGCCGAGGGGCCCAGGGGCAGGCGCAGGATCGCCGTCCTGTTCACCGTCGCCGCCCTGGCGTACGCCCTCGACCTGGTCAGCAAGCTGATCGTGGTCGCGAAGCTGGAGCACCACGCGCCGATCCAGATCATCGGGGACTGGCTGAGGCTCGAGGCGATCCGCAACGCGGGAGCGGCCTTCGGCTTCGGCGAGGCGTTCACGATCATCTTCACGGTGATCGCCGCGGCCGTGATCGTGGTGATCGCGCGGCTCGCGCGCAAGCTCTACAGCCTGCCCTGGGCGATCGCGCTCGGTCTGCTGCTGGGCGGTGCGCTCGGCAACCTGACCGACCGGATCTTCCGCTCGCCCGGGATCTTCGAGGGCGCGGTCGTGGACTTCATCGCGCCCAAGCACTTCGCGGTCTTCAACCTGGCCGACTCGGCGATCGTCTGCGGCGGCATCCTGATCGTGCTGCTGTCCTTCCGCGGGCTCGACCCGGACGGCACGGTTCACAAGGACTGATCGGTCCACAAGGACTGATCGGCCCGCACGGAGTGTCGTACGGGGACGTCTGGAAGGACTCTGGAAGGACGTCTGGAGACAGGTCCACGGGCACTGCTGTTCGGGCGATGGTCCGGCGGTGTCCGACCCGTCCGGCATACTCGACGGGTGAGTACCATTCCCGAGATCCGCAACCTGCCCGTGCCCGACGGCCTGGAGGGCGAGCGCGTCGACGCCGCCATCTCCCGCATGTTCGGCTTCTCCCGCACGAAGGCCGCCGAGCTCGCCGCGGCGGGGAAGGTCACGGTCGACGGCTCGGTGGTCGGAAAGTCCGAGCGGGTGCACGGCGGCGCCTGGCTGGAAGTGGAGATGCCGCAGGCTCCCGCCCCCGTGCAGATCGTCGCCGAGCCCGTCGAGGGCATGGAGATCGTGCACGACGACGACGACATCGTCGTGATCATCAAGCCGGTCGGTGTGGCCGCGCACCCGAGCCCCGGCTGGAGCGGTCCGACGGTGATCGGCGGCCTCGCGGCGGCCGGATACCGGATCTCGACCTCGGGTGCCGCCGAGCGGCAGGGCATCGTGCACCGGCTGGACGTCGGCACCTCCGGGCTGATGGTCGTGGCCAAGTCGGAGCGCGCGTACACCTCGCTGAAGCGACAGTTCAAGGAACGCACGGTCGACAAGCGGTACAACGCGCTGGTCCAGGGGCACCCCGACCCGATGAGCGGCACCATCGACGCGCCCATCGGCCGGCACCCGAACCACGACTACAAGTGGGCGGTGACGGCCGAGGGCAAGCCGTCCGTCACGCACTACGACCTGATCGAGGCGTTTCGCGCGGCCAGCCTGCTCGACATCAAGCTGGAGACCGGCCGCACCCATCAGATCCGTGTCCACATGGCGGCCCACCGCCACCCGTGCGTGGGCGACCTGACCTACGGCGCGGACCCGACGATCGCCAAGCGGCTCGGTCTGACCCGGCAGTGGCTGCACGCGGTGCGGCTCGGCTTCGAGCACCCCGGGGACGGGCAGTGGGCGGAGTTCGAGAGCGACTACCCCGAGGACCTGCAGAAGGCGCTCGACAAGGTGCGTGAGGAGAGCTACGCGTGAGCGGCTCGGACGGGGCGCGGGGCGGCTCCTACGCGGTGCGGGTGGCCGAGGACGCCGCGGACCGCGAGGCGTGCTTCGCGGTGCGCAAGGAGGTCTTCGTCGGCGAACAGGGCGTCCCTGAGGACATCGAGTACGACGCGTACGACGCCGGTGCCCTGCACGTGCTGGCGGTCCGCGAGGACGGGGTGCCGCTGGGCACCGGCCGGCTCCTGTACGGCCCGGAGGCCGCCGCCAAGACCGGCGGCGACCTGACGGTCGGCTCGCTCGGCCGGCTCGCCGTGACGAAGGCGGCGCGGGGGCTCGGCGCCGGCGTGGCCCTCGTACGGGCCATCGAGGACGCGGCACGCGCGCGTGGGCTCGCCGCGGTGGACCTGCACGCGCAGACGCAGGCGATGGGGTTCTACGAGCGGCTCGGGTACGTGGCGTACGGCGCGGAGTTCCTCGACGCCGGGATCGATCACCGGGCGATGCGCAAGGCTCTGTGAGACGGGATTCGTCGCACACGAGCTGCCGGAAGGGCATTGTCGTAGGCGCGTGGCACGCTTGAGGTCTGGCTCTTCCTTGATCGCCTAGACCTAGCCGGAGCGCGGACCGTGGATCAGTTGGCCCTGTTGTTCGTGCTGCTGCTCGGGGCCGTGGTGAGCGTCCCGGTGGGGGACCGGCTCAGGCTGCCGGCGCCGGTCCTGATGACGCTCCTCGGGATCGTGCTCGCCGTCCTGGACTTCGTGCCCAATGTGGACGTCCCGCCTGACCTGATCCTGCCCCTGCTGCTGCCTCCGCTGCTGTACGCCTCGGTGCGGCGCACCTCGTGGAGACAGTTCACCGCCAACAAACGGCCGATCTTCCTGCTCGCCGTGGCGCTGGTGTTCGTCACCACGGCGGCCGTGGCCCTCGTCGCGGGCGCCATCGTGCCGGGGCTGCCGATCGCCGCCGCCGTCGCCCTGGGCGCGCTGGTGGCGCCGCCCGACCCGGTCGCCGCGACGGCCGTCGCGGGACAGCTCGGGCTGCCCCGCCGACTGGTGTCGATCCTGGAGGGCGAGGGGCTCTTCAACGACGTGACGGCCATCGTGCTCTACCACGTCGCGATCGCCGCCGCGGTGAGCGGCACCTTCTCCCCGTGGCGGGCAGGGCTCGATCTCGTGCTGTCCGCAGTGGTCGCGGTCGCCGTCGGGCTGGCGCTGGGGTGGGCGGCGAACAAGCTGATGTCGCTGCTCGGCGACGCCACGTTGCAGATCGGGCTGACGCTGCTCGTGCCCTTCGCGTCGTACGTCCTGGCGGAGGAGCTGCACGGGTCCGGGGTGCTCGCCGTGCTCACCACCGCGATGTTCCTCGCGGAGTACGCCACCGATGCCGACGACGTCATGACTCGGCTCGCCGGGTACACGTTCTGGGACGTGGTGGACACGCTCGTCACCGGGGTCGCGTTCGGGCTGATCGGGCTCGAACTGCACAACGCGATCAGGACGGCGTCGGGGCGGTGGGGGGAGATGCTGGGATGGGCCGCCGCGGTCGTCGCCGTCGTGGTGCTCGTACGGCTGGCGTATCTGATGCCGGCGACGTGGCTGACGAAACGGCTGCATGCGAAACGGGACTACGACGAGGAGATTCCGACCTCGTGGCGGGAGACCGTGATCATGTGGTGGTCGGGGATGCGGGGGGTCGCGTCCGTGGCCCTTGCGCTGGCCATTCCGCTGAAGATGGACGACGGGTCGCCGTTTCCCGACCGGGACGAGATCATCTTCATCGCGTTCGGGGTGATCATGGCGACGCTGGTGCTCCAGGGGCTCACGCTGCCGTGGCTGGTGCGGAGGCTCGGGGTACGGGCCGACGAGGATGTCGAGAAGGCGTTCGAGAAGGAGCTGGCGGTGCGGGCGGCGAAGGCGGCGAAGCGGAGGCTCAAGGAGATCGAGGAGGTGGAGGAGCTGCCGGAGGAGTTGTCCGAGCAGCTGATTCGGCGGGCCTTCGACATCGGGACGCGGATCAGTCCGGATCTGGGGGACGAGGAGCGGAGGGAGGCGTATGAGCAGCGGGCTCGACGGATGAAGCGGTTGCGGCGGATTCAGGGGGAGATGTTGAGTGCGGCGAGGCATGAGGTGTTGTCGGCGCGGAGTGAGCCGGGGGCGGATCCGGAGATCGTGGACCGGGTGCTGCGGCACCTGGACGTCCGTAGCTTGCGGTGACGTTGCACTGGGCCTGGGCTGAGTCTGTTCTCCCGCCCGCGCACCGCCCGTTTCCACCACCCCGCTGACAAGCGGCGGTCGCATGTGGGGGTGACTCGTCGTCACCGACTGCGAGTGGTGAGGGGTGGTGGGGCCCCTCTGGTGGTCAGCCTCGGCCTGGGCCCGTTCGTGGGGGGTCGGGGGTGTGGGGGGTCGTGGGGGCGGTTATCGCGTCGTCGGTGTCGTCGTGGTCCGGGCGCTGGCGGTGGCCGTTGGGCCAGCGCGGCGGCAGGATCGCTTCGGCGGTGTTGACGCGGGGGAGGGCGTAGGGGTGTTCGTCGGTGAGCCAGCGGATCATGCGCTCGCGCACCGTGACCCGTACCGTCCAGATGTCGTCCGCGTCCTTCGCGGTCGCCAGGGCGCGCACCTGCATGGTGTTGGGGGTGGAGTCGGTGACGGCGAGGCCGTAGTCGCGGCCGTCCCAGGCCGGGCACTCGCGCAGGATGTCGCGGAGCTGTTCGCGCATGGCCTCCACGGGCGCCGAGTGGTCGACGTGGAAGAAGACGATGCCGGTCATCTGGGGTGTGCCACGGGACCAGTTCTCGAAGGGCTTGGAAGTGAAGTACGAGACCGGCATCGTGATCCGGCGCTCGTCCCACGTGCGTACCGTCAGGAACGTCAGTGTGATCTCCTCGACGGTGCCCCACTCGCCGTCCACCACGACCGTGTCACCGAGGCGCACCATGTCGCCGAAGGCGATCTGCAGCCCGGCGAAGAGATTCGCCAGCGTGGACTGGGCGGCGACACCGGCGACGATGCCGAGGATGCCGGCCGAGGCCAGCAGCGAGGCACCGGCCGCGCGCATCGCGGGGAAGGTGAGCAGCATCGAGGCGACGGCCACCACGGTGACGATCGCGGACACCACCCGTTGGATCAGGGTCACTTGCGTGCGCACCCGGCGGACCCGCGCCGGGTCGCGGTGGGCGTTCGCATAGCGGGTGTAGGAGGTCTCGACGATCGCCGTCGCGATGCGGATCACGAGCCACGCGGCGGATCCGATGAGGACCAGGGTCAGGGTGCGGCCGACGCCGACCCGGTGTTCCACGAGCAGCTTCGCCTGGTCGTACGAGCCGCGCAGCAGGGCGGCGAACAACACGAGCTGGAAGGGGACCCGTGCGCGACGCAACAGGCCCCACAGAGAGGTTTCCTGGTGCCGGGCGTCTGCCTTGCGCAGTACGCGGTCCACGGCCCACCCGATGAGCAGCGTGAGCACGACCGAGCCACCGACGACGATCAGGGGACGCAGTACGTTCTCCATGCCTGAGACCGTAACCGGCTCGGGGCCGCTCTGAACATGTCGCCCCGGTCCCTGGGCCTCGATCCGGTGTTGTCAGTCCTGGCTGGCACCATGGGGCGCATGAACATCATGCTCTTTCACTCGACCTACGGGCCCCGGCCCGCGGTGCGTGCGGCGGCCGAGCGGCTGCGTGCCGCGGGGCACGAGGTGTGGACCCCGGACCTCTTCGAGGGACGCGTCTTCGAGACCGTGGAGGAGGGCATGGCCTTCAACGACGGGATCGGCAAGGAGGAGCTGCTCAGACGAGCCGTCCTGGCCGCCGCTCCCTACTCCGAGCGCGGCCTGGTGTACGCGGGATTCTCGCTCGGCGCCTCCATCGCGCAGACCCTGGCGCTCGGCGACGAGAAGGCCCGTGGGCTGCTGCTCCTGCACGGCACGTCGGACATCGCCGAGAGCGCGTCGGTGGACGAGCTGCCGGTCCAGCTGCATGTCGCGGAGCCGGACCCGTTCGAGACGGACGACTGGCTGAGCGCCTGGTACCTGCAGATGGGCAAAGCGGGCGCCGACGTGGAGATCTACCGGTACGCGGGCGCCGGGCACGTCTACACCGACCCCGACCTGCCCGACTATGACGAGGAGGCCGCCGAGGCCACCTGGCGGGTGGCGCTCGGCTTCCTCGACTCGCTGTAGCGGTCCGCCGCACCGGGGCGACAGGCTTCCAACGGACAGGCCCGGGCCATCTGTCGGATGACCCGGGCCTGCCTGTTCACCTTCGATCAACTGCGACTACCGGTGTTGTGGAACGTCGGAGACCCTAGCCCGGGAAGCACTCCTTGGGCGGGTGCACCTGCGACGGGAAGTGACCGGACCACACCCAGGACGTCGGCTTGGAGTCGTAGATCCTGAACCACCGTTCCCCCGAGGGGGTCTTGGTGGTCGAGCACTGGATCCGCAGGGTCGTGCCCCGCGGCTCCGTGCGGTACCTCGTCGACGAGGAAGTGGGCTGGGCGTATATGGGAGAGCTTTCCGCCGTGGTCAGGTTGACGAAGGCCGGTGCCGCTGCCGCCGTGGCTTCCTGCGCCTCGGCGGATGTGGCGGTGAGTCCGGCGAGGGCCAGGGCGGCGCCGAGCACTGCGGTCTTCGTCAGGACACTTTGGGGGGTGGCCATGTGACTCCAATCCTCATGAAACTGACGGATCGCCAGTGTGACGATTCGACAATGTGTGCGACGCTATCAAGATCCCCCTGGTCGGCACCCGGAATTGTTTTCTATACCGGGTCGTAGGTGCGCTCGACCTTCTGCGTGCCGGTGCGCGTGCGGTACGAACGAGCCCAGGCCGAGGTCGCGTTGGCGTTCGTGCGGTCGGACAGGACGTAGTAGTCCATCTGCGCGCGGTCGGCGGTGATGTCCAGGACGCCGTATCCGTGGCGGTCGGTGTCGACCCAGTGGACGTGGCGGTTGGCGATCTGGATGAGCGGGGCGGCGACCGCGGAGACCGTGCCCTCGGGGACCTTCACGATGTCGTCGAGGTTGTCCGAGGTCACCGAGGTGATCACGAACTCGGTGGCGGCCGACGCGGACAGCGGGTACGTCCCGGCGTCCACCGGCACGTCGTTGGCCCAGGACATGTGGATGTCGCCGGTGAGGAACACCGTGTTGCCGATCGCGTTCGAGCGCAGATGGGCGAGGAGTTCACGGCGGTCGTCGGTGTAGCCGTCCCACTGGTCGGTGTTGACGCCGATGCCGTCCTGCGGCAGGTCCAGCAGCTTGGCGAGCGGCTTGAGCAGGTCGGCGGTGAGCGAGCCGATGACGAACGGCGCGATCATCACCGAGTTGCCGACCAGCCGCCAAGTGGTGTCGGACGCCTTCAACCCGGCCTTCAGCCAGTCGAGTTGTGCGCGCCCGGTGATCGTGCGGTCCGGGTCGTCGACCGAACCGCTGCCCGTGGACGCCTGCTGGGAGCGGAAGGAGCGCAGGTCCAGCAGGGACAGGTCGGCGAGTTTGCCGAAGCGCAGCCGGCGGTAGGTGGTGCCCTCGATCGCCGGGCGTACCGGCATCCACTCGAAGTAGGCCTGTTTCGCCGCGGCCTGACGTGCCGTCCAGGTTCCCTCGGCGCCCTCGGTGTGGTTGACCGCGCCGCCGGACCAGGCGTTGTCGGCGAACTCGTGGTCGTCCCAGATCGCGATGACCGGCGCCTTGAGGTGCAGGGCCTGAAGGTCCGGGTCGGTCTTGTACTTGCCGTGCCGGGTGCGGTAGTCGGCGAGCGTGATGATCTCGTTCAGGGGCGCATGAGGCCGTACGACCGTGCCGCGGGCCGCGTACTCGCCGGACTTGTACTCGTAGATGTAGTCCCCGAGATGCAGCCAGGCGTCCAGGTCGCTCCGTGCCGCGAGATGGCGGTACGAAGCGAAGTAGCCCGCCTCCCAGTTGGCGCAGGTGACGACGCCGAAGCGCAGGCCGGAGACGCTCGCGTCCGCCGCCGGCGCGGTGCGGGTGCGCGCCACCGGCGAGTCGGTGCCGCCGGCCGAGAACCGGAACCAGTAGTCGGTGGCCGGCCGTAGACCACGGATGTCGGCCTTCACGGTGTGGTCGGAGGCGGCGGTCGCGGTGAGGGAGCCCTTGGAGACGACGTTCGTCAGCGCCTTGTCCGTGGCGACGATCCAGCTGACCTCGGTGTCCGGGCCGAGCCCCGAGCCGGGTATCGCCTCGGAGTCGGGCGTCACCCGGGTCCACAGCAGGACACCGTCGGGCAGCGGGTCGCCGGAGGCGACACCGTGCAGGAAGGCGGGAGTGTCCGTGGCGGCGCGGGCCGGGAGTGCGGCGGCGAGCGGGCCGGCCAGGACAGCGGTCGCCGCCGCGGCCTTGACGACCGTACGGCGGCGGGGCGAGGGAGAGTTGAGGCCCTGAGATGCCTCGGATGATCTGTATCGACTGGTCACGACCGAACAGGTTACTGATCGGTATGCGCGAGAGCGGGCGAACCTCGAAAGTTCGCCCGCTCTTCATGCGGAGGCCGGATTCCCCGTTGGCGTCAGCCCTTGAGGGCCGCGTCCACCACCTTGTCGAAGTCGGCCACCGTCAGCAGCGGGGTGCCGCCGTTGAGCTGCTTGCCGTCCATGACGAAGCCCGGGGTGCCGGTCACGCCCTCCTTGTTGTCGTCGAAGGTCTTCGACATGGCCATCGCCCAGGCGTCGTAGGTGCCCTTCTTCACCGCGTTCTGGAACGCGGTGTTGCCCTTCAGCGCGGTAACGGTGTCGGCGACCTGGAGGAGGTAGGCGTCGTCCTTGAACTTGTCGGTCGTCTCGTCCGGGTGCCACTTCGTCGAGTACAGCGCGGTCTTGTACTCGAGGAACGCCTCGGGGCTGACGTTCAGCGCGGCGCCCAGGGCGCTCAGCGCGTTCTTGGAGCCCTGGCCGTTGTCCTTGTCGTCGATGAACGTGGCGCCGACGTACTGGAACTTGAACTTGCCGTTGTCGATGTCCTTCTTCACGGTCGAGCCGACGGTCTGCTCGAACTGGGCGCAGACCGGGCAGCGCGGGTCCTCGTAGACCTTGAGGGTCTTCTTGGCGGTGCTCTTGCCGATGACGACGGTGGTGCCCTTGGTGCCCGTGGTGTTGGCCGGGGCGACGACCTTGGCGTCCTTCAGACCCGCCCAGTAGCTCGGCTTGTTCTTCTGTACGACCGCGTAGCCGACGCCGCCGGCTATCGCGAGGACGGCGACGATGGAGCCGGCCACGATGGCCTGGCGCTTGACCTTGTCGCGCTTGGCCTGGCGCTCGCGCTCGAGGCGCAGCTTCTCCCGGGCCGCCGTCTTCGCCGCCTGGCTGTTCCGCTTGCTCATGTTGGTGATCTCCATGGGGGACGCGCACACGTCGTACGCGGATACGTATGGGGGACTGCTGGTGCTCAAGGGCTGTCGCGCAGAAGCGATGGCTCAGGCGAAAGCGGCCGAGAGCGGCGGTCCACGCCGTCCCAGGGAGTGCACGAACAGGCGGGTGCGGGCGCCCGCGCTCCGGCGCGCGGGGCGCGGCAGCCGGCGTACCGGGGCGAGTCGTACGGTCACGGCGGCGACCGCGATCAGCAGGGGCCGGAAGGTGGCCGCGGCCACCGCGCGCAGCAGCTGGTCCAGGGCGCGGTCGCCGCGGCGCAGCCAGGCGGCCGCGAGCAGCCCGACGGTGACATGGGCGGCGAGCAGCAGCCAGGCGGCGGCCGGGTCGGTCTGCGCCAGCAGGGCGGCGGCACGGCCGCCGCTGCCGCCGGTCACATGGGCCAGCGGGGTGCCCACGCTGCCGCCGCACAGCACATCGAATCCGACCGAGCGCAGCGGGCCCGCGACGGGGCCGCCCGCCCTGCCGTAACAGACGTGCTGGCCCGTGGTGAACACGGTGTCGGCGGTCAGCTCCAGCGGGATGAGCAGGGCGGCGATCCGGCCGAAGCCGCGCTCGCGGCCCGCCAGCGCGTACGCGATGACGAAGACGGCCGCGGCGATCGCCGCCACGGTGCCCAGCGGCAGCGGGACCCGGGACAGCAGCACGTGCGACGCGGTGGAGAGCGTCACGACGACAGCCGTGAACAGTGCCGCGCGCACGGCTCTGAGCTGGGTCCCGGGTATGTCCATAGCGGAGCCGAGTGTCCCACGTGCTCCCGTAAGGGCCCCCTAAAGGGTTCCTATGCGTTACAGGAGCGTTGTGGCTCCGTCGTCCGGGGTGCCTACAGGCCCGGGATCCGGCCGTTGCGGAACAGGTCGACGAAGATCTGGTGGTCGGCACGCGCGCGTGCGCCGTAGCCGTGCGCGAAGTCCACCAGGAGGCCCGCGAAGCCGTCCTCGTCGGCGGCGATCGCGGCGTCGATGGCCCGCTCGGTGGAGAACGGGACCAGCTCCGAGTGGCCGCTCTCGTCGTCGGCCGCGGCGTGCATGGTGGCCGTGGCCCGGCCGAGGTCGGCGACGACCGAGGCGATCTCCTCAGGGTCGTCGATGTCGCCCCAGTCCAGGTCCACCGCGTACGGCGAGACCTCGGCGACCAGCTGGCCGGCGCCGTCCAGCTCGGTCCAGCCCAGCCACGGGTCGGCGTGCGCCTGCAGGGCACGCTGGGAGATCACCGTGCGGTGGCCCTCGTGCTGGAAGTACTCGCGGATCGCGGAGTCCGTGATGTGACGGGAGACGGCCGGGGTCTGGGCCTGCTTGATGTAGATCACGACATCGTTCTCCAGGGCGTCGCTGTTGCCCTCCAGGAGGATGTTGTACGAGGGCAGTCCGGCGGAGCCGATGCCGATGCCGCGGCGGCCGACGACGTCCTTCACCCGGTAGGAGTCCGGGCGGGCCAGGGAGGACTCCGGGAGCGTCTCCAGGTAGCCGTCGAAGGCCGCGAGCACCTTGTAGCGGGTGGCCGCGTCGAGCTCGATGGAGCCGCCGCCGGGCGCGAAGCGGCGCTCGAAGTCACGGATCTCGGTCATCGAGTCGAGCAGCCCGAAGCGGGTCAGCGAGCGTGCGTCACGCAGCGCGTCCAGGAGCGGGCCCTCGGCCGTGTCCAGCGTGAAGGGCGGCACCTCGTCGCTCTTGGCGCCGGTGGCCAGCGCGTGGATGCGCTCGCGGTAGGCCGCCGCGTACACCTTGACCAGCTCGGTGATCTGGTCGTCACTGAGCGCCTTCGCGTACCCGATGAGGGCCACGGAGGCGGCGAATCGCTTGAGGTCCCAGGTGAAGGGGCCGACGTACGCCTCGTCGAAGTCGTTCACGTTGAAGATCAGACGGCCGTTGGCGTCCATGTACGTGCCGAAGTTCTCGGCGTGCAGGTCGCCGTGGATCCACACGCGGGAGGTGCGCTCGTCCAGGTAGGGTCCGCCGCGCCTCGGCCCGAACCCGATCTCCGCGGTGAGGTCGTGGTAGAAGAGGCCCGCCGTGCCCCGGTAGAACGCGAAGGCGGAGGCCGCCATCTTGCGGAACTTGACGCGGAACGCGGCCGGGTCGGCGGCCAGGAGCTCGCCGAAGGCGGTGTCGAAGACGGCGAGGATCTGCTCGCCGCGTTGCTCGGCGCTGAGCTGCGGGACCGACATCGCTGGGTGCCTCCTGGTGCAGGTGGTGCGTGACATGAGGGAAGGACGTGTCCGTCCGCCGGGACGGTTGCTTCCGTCCTGTCCCAACGGACGAAGGTACGCGGGAGTGCCCGCGCGCCGGGGACGAACGGTACGCGCGCGTGCCCCGCGCCCTGGATGAAGGTACGGGTGATCGGCCGCGGAGTGTCAGTGGCGCGTCATAGACTTCGACGCTGTCCCCCCAGACTGTCCGCAGCCTGTCGACGATTGTTCTCCTTGGAGGCCGAAGCCGTGTCAAAGCCGCCGTTCACGCACCTGCACGTCCATACCCAGTACTCGCTGCTGGACGGTGCCGCGCGGCTCAAGGACATGTTCAATGCCTGCAATGAGATGGGCATGACACACATCGCCATGAGTGACCATGGCAACCTCCACGGGGCGTACGACTTCTTCCACACGGCGAAGAAGGCGGGCGTCACGCCGATCATCGGCATCGAGGCGTACGTCGCCCCCGAGTCCCGGCGCAACAAGCGCAAGATCCAGTGGGGTCAGCCCCACCAGAAGCGCGACGACGTGTCCGGTTCGGGTGGTTACACGCACAAGACGATCTGGGCGGCGAACCGGACCGGCCTGCACAACCTCTTCAAGCTCTCCTCGGACGCGTACGCCGAGGGCTGGCTCCAGAAGTGGCCCCGCATGGACAAGGAGACCATCTCCCAGTGGTCCGAGGGGCTCATCGCCTCCACCGGCTGCCCCTCGGGCGAGCTCCAGACCCGCCTGCGCCTCGGCCAGTACGACGAGGCACTGAAGTCGGCCGCCGAGTACCAGGACATCTTCGGCAAGGACCGCTACTTCCTGGAGCTGATGGACCACGGCATCGAGATCGAGCGCCGGGTCCGCGACGGACTCCTGGACATCGGCAAGAAGCTCGGCATCCCGCCCCTGGTGACGAACGACTCGCACTACACGTACGCGCACGAGGCGACCGCCCACGACGCCCTGCTGTGCATCCAGACCGGCAAGAACCTCTCCGACCCGGACCGCTTCCGCTTCGACGGCACCGGCTACTACCTGAAGTCCACGGACGAGATGTACGCCGTCGACTCCTCGGACGCCTGGCAGCAGGGCTGCGCCAACACTCTCCTGGTGGCCGAGCAGATCGACACCGCAGGCATGTTCGAGGCGAAGAACCTCATGCCGAAGTTCGACATCCCCGAGGGCTACACCGAGGTCACCTGGTTCCAGGAGGAGGTGCGCCTCGGCATGGAGCGGCGCTTCCCCGGCGGCGTCCCCGAGGACCGCCAGAAGCAGGCCGAGTACGAGATGGACGTCATCATCCAGATGGGGTTCCCGGGGTACTTCCTCGTCGTCGCCGACTTCATCATGTGGGCCAAGAAGCAGGGCATCGCCGTGGGCCCGGGCCGTGGCTCGGCGGCCGGTTCGATCGTCGCGTACGCCATGGGCATCACCGACCTCGACCCGATCCCGCACGGTCTGATCTTCGAGCGGTTCCTGAACCCCGAGCGCGTCTCCATGCCCGACGTCGACATCGACTTCGACGAGCGCAGGCGCGTCGAAGTGATCAGGTACGTGACCGAGAAATACGGCGCCGACAAGGTCGCCATGATCGGCACCTACGGAAAGATCAAGGCGAAGAACGCCATCAAGGACTCCGCGCGCGTCCTGGGCTACCCGTACGCCATGGGCGACCGCCTCACCAAGGCCATGCCCGCCGACGTCCTCGGCAAGGGCATCGACCTCAGCGGCATCACCGACTCCTCGCACCCGCGCTACAGCGAGGCCGGCGAGATCCGCGCGATGTACGAGAACGAGCCGGACGTGAAGAAGGTCATCGACACCGCCAAGGGCGTCGAAGGCCTGGTCCGCCAGATGGGCGTGCACGCCGCCGGCGTCATCATGTCCAGCGAGCCCATCGTCGACCACGCCCCGGTCTGGGTGCGGCACACCGACGGCGTGACCATCACGCAGTGGGACTACCCGCAGTGCGAGTCGCTCGGCCTGCTGAAGATGGACTTCCTCGGCCTGCGCAACCTGACGATCATGGACGACGCCGTCAAGATGGTGAAGTCCAACAAGGGCGTCGACCTCGACCTGCTGTCCCTCCCGCTCGACGATCCGACGACCTTCGAACTGCTCCAGCGCGGCGAGACCCTCGGCGTCTTCCAGTTCGACGGCGGCCCCATGCGCTCGCTGCTGCGCCTGATGAAGCCCGACAACTTCGAAGACATCTCCGCCGTCTCGGCGCTCTACCGTCCCGGCCCGATGGGCATGGACTCGCACACGAACTACGCGCTCCGCAAGAACGGCCTCCAGGAGATCACGCCGATCCACAAGGAGCTGGAGGAGCCCCTCCAGGAGGTCCTGGCGGTCACCTACGGCCTGATCGTGTACCAGGAGCAGGTGCAGAAGGCCGCCCAGATCATCGCCGGGTACTCGCTCGGCGAGGCCGACATCCTCCGCCGCGTGATGGGCAAGAAGAAGCCCGACGAGCTGGCGAAGAACTTCACCATCTTCCAGGCCGGCGCCCAGAAGAACGGCTACAGCGACGAGGCGATCCAGGCCCTGTGGGACGTGCTGGTGCCCTTCGCCGGCTACGCCTTCAACAAGGCCCACTCGGCCGCGTACGGACTGGTCTCGTACTGGACCGCCTACCTGAAGGCGAACTACCCCGCCGAGTACATGGCGGGCCTGCTCACCTCGGTCAAGGACGACAAGGACAAGTCCGCGATCTATCTGAACGAGTGCCGGCGCATGGGCATCAAGGTGCTGCCGCCGAACGTGAACGAGTCGGAGCAGAACTTCGCCGCGCAGGGCGACGACGTGATCCTCTTCGGGCTCTCCGCCGTCCGCAACGTCGGGACGAACGTCGTCGAGTCGATCATCAAGAGCCGTAAGGCCAAGGGGAAGTACGCCTCCTTCCCGGACTACCTCGACAAGGTCGAGGCGGTCGCCTGCAACAAGCGCACCACGGAATCGCTGATCAAGGCGGGCGCGTTCGACACGATGGGGCACACCCGCAAGGGCCTCACCGCGCAGTTCGAGCCGATGATCGACAACGTGGTGCAGGTCAAGCGCAAGGAGGCCGAGGGCCAGTTCGACCTCTTCGGCGGCATGGGCGAGGAGGACACCAGCGAGCCGGGCTTCGGACTCGACGTGGAGTTCACCACCGACGAGTGGGACAAGGCCTATCTGCTCGCCCAGGAGCGGGAGATGCTCGGTCTGTACGTCTCCGACCACCCGCTCTTCGGCCTGGAGCACGTGCTGTCCGACAAGGCCGACGCGGGCATCTCCCAGCTCACCGGAGGTGAGCACGCGGACGGCGCGGTCGTCACCATCGGCGGCATCATCTCGGGCCTCCAGCGCAAGATGACCAAGCAGGGCAACGCCTGGGCGATCGCCACGGTGGAGGACCTGGCCGGTTCCATCGAGTGCATGTTCTTCCCGGCGACGTACCAGCTGGTGTCGACCCAACTCGTCGAGGACGCGGTCGTCTTCGTCAAGGGGCGCCTCGACAAGCGCGAGGACGTGCCGCGGCTGGTCGCGATGGAGCTTCAGGTCCCCGACCTGTCGAACGCGGGCACCAACGCGCCCGTGATCCTCACGATCCCGGCGCTGAAGGTCACCCCGCCGATGGTGAGCCGCCTCGGCGAGATCCTCAGCCACCACAAGGGCGAGAGCGAGGTGCGCATCAGGCTCCAGGGCCCGCGCAAGACCACCGTGCTGCGGCTCGACCGGCACCGGGTGAAGCCGGATCCGGCGCTGTTCGGTGACTTGAAGGTGCTGCTGGGCCCGTCCTGCCTCGCGGGCTGACGGGATCAGCTGACAGGATCAGATGATGTACGCGAGGGGCGCATCCGTTGTCGGATGCGCCCCTCGGTGTGTACCTGGGCTTCAACAGCCCTTACGCGTGGCCTCAGTTGTGGCCGAAGCGCTTCTGGTGCTTGCGGGCGACGTCCGCGGGGCTGCCCTGGGCCTGCGACATCGGCGTGTGAGCCTCCGTCGAGGACCGCTGCGCCTGCTCCTGCGCACGCTCGGCCTGCGAGGAGCGGTCCTGCTGGCCGCCCTGCTTGCGGTTCTTGTTCTTGGCCATGGTGATTGCCTCCTGTGGGGCCCTCGGGGTCAGGGCCGGATCCAGATTCACATAGCCTGACAAGCAGTGCATTTCGGAGAATTACCGTGCGTAATAAGGCCTGTCGGAGCGTTATCCCCCGATACGCCACGCCGAAGATCGAGTTCGGGCCGTTAACCTCCGCGCCGTCGGGCAGACTCGAAGGAAGCCCGAAGCGAATCTCCCGGAACCGGAAAGAGGGTGGACCGCGTGGACCGCTGCATCGTCCTGGTGGACGCCGGGTATCTGCTCGGGGCTGCCGCCAGTCTCCTCGCCGGGGAGCCTTCGCGATCCCGGATCACCGTCGACCACGCCGCCCTCATCCAGGGCCTGCGCGAGCGCGCCGAGTCCGACACGGAGCGGCCCCTGCTGCGCATCTACTGGTTCGACGGCGCGCCCGACCGCGTACCGCAACCGGAGCACCGCCGGCTGCGCGTGATGCCACGGGTCACCGTGCGCCTCGGCGCGCTGACCCGCAGCGACGGACGGTGGGCGCAGAAGGGCGTCGACGCCGCCATGCACGCCGAGCTGACCGAGCTGGCCCGCAACCGCGCCTGCTCCGACGTGGTCCTGGTGACCGGCGACGGGGACCTGCTGCCGGGCATGATGGCCGCCAAGGAGCACGGCGTGGCCGTGCACCTGTGGGCCGTGCAGGCCGCGGACGGCGACTACAACCAGTCCGAGGACCTGGTCGCCGAGGCCGACGAGCGCCGGGTGCTGGACCGGGCGTGGATCACGAAGGCCGTACGGGCCAAGGACCTCGGCGGGATCTGCGCGCCGCAGCCCGTGCCGCGCCCCGAGATCGCCGCGATCCTCTCCGCGCCACTGCCCGACTCGTCGCTCGCCGGCGCGGCCGAGCGCCCCTCCGAGGCCGCGGAGCACAGCCCCGTCGCCGAGTCGCAGAACGGGGCCGAGGAGCGGGTTCCCGCCCCCAAGGGCGTGCCCACGCCGAAGGACCTGGCCGCGCTGCGCGCGCCGGGCGTCCAGGCCCCCCAGCACCCCGCCAGTGCGACGCTGCGGTGGTCGTCCGACAAGGGGTGGATCGAACGCCCCGGGGGCGCCACGGAGTCCACGGAGGCCGCCGCGCTGCCCACGCTCGCCCAGCTCACCTCCGCCGAGCAGCGATGGGCCGACCGCGAGGAGGACATCACCACGGTCGGCGGCGATCCCTACGAGGTGGGGCAGGTCTTCGCGCGCCGCTGGATGGAGCGGCTCACCGACCCGAGCCACCTGCAGAAGCTGTCCACGATGTACCCGCGGGTGCCGCACCGCGTGGACGGCGAGCTGCTGCGCTACGCCGCGCGCTTCGGGCTGCTCGCCCACAAGGACGACCAGATCGACGAGCACGACCGGTATGCGATCAGGGCGGGGTTCTGGCGGGAGATCGATGTGCGTACGGCGGCGGAGCATGCCCCTGCCGGGGAGTGAACCGGGGGAGCGGTTGAACCCCGGGTGTGCTCTTCCGGTATGGGTGGGTGGGGGCGCTTCTTCAGCGCGCCAGACCTTCGAGACCCGGGCCAGGACGGCTCGTGGACCGACTGAGGCGAGGGCCCCGGGCGCATAACGGGGCATCGGACCCCGTAGGCTCGTCCTTCGTGAGTACGCGCACGGCACAGGCAGTCCGGAACGGGCACAGGGGCGATGTCGTGTGCTCGGTGCGCGCGCTGACCAAGACCTACCCGGCCGTCCGTGGACGCCGTGGCAGCCCCGGTACACCCGAGGTGCGGGCCACCGACGGGGTACGGCTGGACATCCGGCGCGGCGAGATCTTCGGACTGCTCGGGCCGAACGGCGCCGGGAAGTCGACCCTCGTACGCCAGCTGACCGGGCTCATGCGCCCCGACAGCGGCAGCGTCGAGATCCTCGGACACGACATCGTGCGTCACCCCGAACGGGCTGCGCGCATCCTCGCCTACCTGGGACAGGAGTCCACCGCCCTCGACGAGCTGACCGTGTCGCTGGCCGCGGAGACGACCGGGCGGCTGCGCGGGCTCGAACTGCGCGAGGCGCGGGCCGAGCGGGACGCCGTACTCGACGAGCTGGGCCTCACCCCGATCGCCTCCCGCCCCCTGAAGAAGCTCTCCGGCGGGCAGCGGCGGCTGGCCTGCTTCGCCGCCGCGCTGGTCGGGCAGCGACCGCTGCTCGTCCTCGACGAGCCGACCACCGGCATGGACCCCGTGGCCCGGCGGGCCGTGTGGTCCGCCGTCGACCGGCGCCGGGCCGAGCACGGCGCCACCGTGCTGCTGGTCACCCACAACGTCATCGAGGCCGAGACCGTGCTCGACCGGGTCGCCGTCCTCGACCGGGGCCGCGTCATCGCCTGTGACACGCCGGCCGGGCTGAAGGAGCGGGTCGCGGGCGAGGTGCGGGTCGAACTCGTCTGGCGCGAGAGCGCGCCGCTGGACGTGCCCGAGGTCGCCGCGCTGCGCGCCCGGGCCGTCGAGTCGGGCCGCCGCTGGACCCTGAGGCTCGCCCCGGAGGAGGCCCGCGCGGCCGTCGCCACGGTCACCGGAGGCGCCGCGTTCGCCGCGCTCGACGACTTCACGCTGGCCACGCCGAGCCTGGAGGACGTGTACCTCGCGCTCGGCGGCAATGCGCAGGGGTTGGTGAAGGCGTGAGCGCGCGGGGTCTGGAATCCGTAGGGGAATCTGTACGGACAGGGGAGTCTGTACGGACAGGGGAGTCTGTACGGACGGGGAGGGGCGTCGTGGGTGTGGGAAGCGGCGTGGGAATCGGCGTCGGAAACAGGGACAGGACGGCTGCCGGAGTGAAGAGGAGCAGCTCGACGTGAGTGTCGTACCCGCTGAGGTGCTGCCGGGCAGTGCGCTGTCCATGGCCGAGGACGCCGGTGACGCCGCCGAACTCGGGCCGAGGGCGCGGCTGTGGCCCTCCCTCGCCGCCATGTACCGGGCCCAGCTCTCCCGCGCGCGCGTGGCGCGGATTCCGCTGCTGTTCGTGGCCACGGTCCAGTCCGTCGGCATCATGGTCATGATGCGTGGCGTGGTGGACGGCGGGGGCGAGGCCCGGTCGATCGTGGCCGGGGCGTCCGTCCTGGTCGTCGCCTTCGTCGGGCTCAACCTGCTGGCGCAGTACTTCGGACAGCTGCGGGCCGGCGGCGGGCTCGACCACTACGCGACCCTGCCGGTGCCGCCGGCCGCCGTCGTGCTCGGTGCCGCGGGCGCGTACGCGTCCTTCACCGTGCCCGGGACCGTGGTCACCGCCGTCGTCGGCTGCGTCCTCTTCGGGCTGCCGATGGCGCATCTGTGGGTGCTCGTCGCGGTGATCCCGCTCGCCGGCGCCGCGCTCGCCGGGCTCGGGGCGGCGCTCGGACTGCTTGCGCCTCGGCCCGAACTCGCCACGCTGCTCGGACAGCTGGGGATGTCGGCGGCGCTGTTGCTCGGGGTGCTGCCGGCGGACCGGCTGCCCACGGTGGTGCAGTACGGCCGCGATCTGCTGCCCTCCACCTACGGCGTCGAGGCCTTCGCGCGGAGCTTCGGGGCGCACCCCGACTGGGCCTTCGTCGTCGGCGACCTCGCCGTCTGCGCCGGCGTCGGGGTGGCCTCGCTTGCGGTGGCGACCTGGGCGTACCGCCGGGCGGCCGTCCGGTGACGCGGCCGACAGCCGGGCCTGGCACGATGTCAGTGTGACCGCACCGCTGACTCCGCCTCCGCCGCCGCACCAACCGCCCTCCGACGACGCCCATGCCTGGCAGGCTCCGCCCGCCGGGGGCGGCGCGGGGACCGTCGGGTACGAACAGGACGGGCCCGGGATGAAGACCGAAGTGCTGGAGGCCGCCGTCGTCACGGTGGCGGTGGCGCTCGCGGGAGTACTGCTCGGCGTGCTGTGGTGGTGGCTGGCGCCGCATGTGCCGCTGATCGCGGACGACAGCGCGGTGTATCTGAAGGACACCGAGGGTGAGCAGGCCATCGGGGTCGACGGAACGTTCACGCTGCTCGCGCTGGCGTTCGGTGCGGTCAGTGCGGTGGTGGTGTTTCTGGTGCGGCGGCGTGGGGGTGTGCCGCTCGTCGTGGCGCTGGCGGTGGGGGGTGTGCTCGGGTCGCTGCTCGCCTGGCGGATCGGGATCTGGCTCGGGCCGACGCAGAACGTGGTCGCCCACGCCAAGCAAGTGGGCAAGGGGGTTACCTTCTCCGCGCCGTTGAAGCTCGGGGCGAAGGGGGCGTTGCTGGCGTGGTCCCTGGCGGGGCTGGTGGTTCATCTCGGCCTCACCGCGTTGTTCGGTCCCCGCGATCCGGACCCCTACGCGAGCCCGTACGGGGCTCCGACCCCGCCGCAGCCTCCGGCGGTCTGAACCGGGGGCACGAGCGGCTTTTCCTCGCCCCCGCCGCCCCTGCCCTCCCCCAAGCTTTCGGCTTCGCTCGAGCAGGGGGGACCCCCATCATCCCCAGGGGCTCCGCCCCTTCAACCCCGCCAGGGGCGCAACCCCTGGACCCCCGCATCGCCCGAGGGCTCGTCCTCAAACGCCGGACGGGCTGAAGACGCCGGACGGACCGGAGATGCGGGGCAAAGCCCCGTCTTAGGGGCGCGGGGAACTGCGCGCTCAGCCACCGCCGGCCGTCAGTCGAACGGCTCCAGGGGGCCGGGCGCGTAGGTCATGGAGGTCGGTGGCCGTGGTTCGAGCGGCCCTTCTTCGTGCGCCACTTGCGTTTGCGGGTTCGTTTCGACATGCCTCTCGTGCTTAACGCAGGACGACGCATCCGTCGAGGGGTCACGCACGGGCGACCGGCGCGGACACCGCTTCCGTGAGGTGCGCCAAGTCGTCGGGGGCGAGCTCCACCTCAAGGCCCCGGCGGCCGGCCGAGACGCAGATCGTGGCGTGCCGGGCGGCCGAGGAGTCCAGGACCGTGGGGAGTTTCTTGCGCTGGCCCAGGGGGGAGATGCCGCCGCGGACGTAGCCCGTGGTGCGTTCGGCGGCCGCCGGGTCGGCCATGGCGGCGCGCTTGCCGCCCACCGCCGTGGCCAGGGCCTTCAGGTCCAGGGAGCCCGCGACGGGGACCACGGCGACCACGAGGGAGCCGTCCACGTCCGCGACCAGGGTCTTGAAGACGCGGTCGGGGGAGACGCCCATCGCCTCGGCGGCCTCCTCGCCGTAGGAGGGGTGCGCGGGGTCGTGCTCGTAGGCGTGGACCGTGTACGCGACGCCCGCCGCCGTCAGGGCCACCGTCGCGGGTGTGCCCCCGGACTGCTGCTGCTTCTTCGACTTCTTCGCCAAGGTGCCGATGCCTTCAGTTGAGACTTGTCGGGTTGCGCGTCAGTTCCGACGCCGGCAACGACGGCAGATTACGGATGATGGCGGTCTCGGCGCGCAGGAGTTTCAGCTCTTCGTGGAGGCGGGTGGCCGTGTCGGGAGCCTGGAGCAGCTTCTGTTTGGCCGGGATGTCGAGCATCACGGCGGCCGCCACCAGGTAGGAGACCACCGCCGGGTCGTCCGGCAGGTCCGCGCCGGTGGACAGTGAGCGTTCGCGGGCGCCCGCCAGCCGCTTCTGGTACTGGCGGAAGGCCCGCAGGACGCCCTCGGCGAGCGCGCCGGCCTCCTCGCCGGGTTCCTCCGGAAGTTCCTCCAGCTCGGCCGTCAGGAACGCGCCGGTGGCGTCCACGGACAGGAGCCGTACCCGCGTGGTGCCGGTGGCCAGTACCTCGAAACTGCCGTCGGCGCGCTCCCGGATGGTGGCCGCGTCCGCGACGCAGCCCATCTCGTGGAAGGCCTTGAGCGGGTCGTCCCCGAACCCGGCCGTGGGACCGCGCTGCGGCAGCGCCGTCTGGTCCGGCATGCCGGGTGCGGTGTGCGCGACCTCGTGGCCGTCGCGGATGGCGACGACGGCGAACCGGCGCGGTTTGTCCTCGGGGGTCTTCAGCAGTTCGCGCATCATGGCGCGATAGCGCTCCTCGAAAATGTTCAGGGGAAGCACGAGACCCGGGAAAAGTACCGAGTTCAGGGGGAAGAGCGGGAGCCGGACGGTGGTCACGACGCGAAAGCCTAATGGTCGCCGGAGCGGGCACGTCCGCCGTGCTCACTCCATGGATGGAGGGGGATGTTCGAGGCGACCTCCAGGCGGACTCCGTCGCGCAGTTCCAGGAACTGGCCCAGCGGGTCGTCGGAGACCCGGTCCCAGGGGAACGAGGTCGCGTACGGGCCGATCAGACGGAGCTGGTCCAGGGCGTCCTGCCAGCGCTCCAGCCTGATCAGGACGTAGGTGAGGAGGTTGCGTACCTCCGCGGGCCACGGGTCGGCGGGCGCGTATGCCGCCGAGACCGCGATCGCGAGGTCGGCCGCCTCGTCGAGCCGCTCACGCGGGATGACGGCCCGGCCGCCCTCGGTCAGATAGGCGAAGGCCGCCCGCACCGGAAGCGCCTGTACGAGTGAGCCGGGCAGCGCGTCCTGCGCGGCCCGCTCGGCGAAGTCGAAGCACTCGCGGTGCGAGCCGTACCAGGCGGCCGACAGGTACTTCAGGGCGGCCACATGGCAGCCGTAGTGGTGTGGGGAGCGGCGTACGGCCTCGCCCCACAGCTTCTCGAACTCGGTGTGTCCGGCATTGGTGCCACGGGCGTGGTCGAGCGCGATCCGCCAGGGCACCGGGTCGCGAGGGTCGCCCTCGGCGGCGGCGCCGATCAGTGGGCCGACCTCGCGCAGCAGCTCGGCGCGGGCGGGCGACTCCCACCAGCGGCGCACTGAGAGCTCGGCCTTGACCAGGAGCGCGTCCGGGTCGTGCGGGGACTCGCTCTGCCAGGTCTGGAGCCATTCGTCGCGGGTGCACGCGAAGGCGGCGAGACGTCTCCCGTAGCGGTCGCGGTTCTCCCACTCGGCGGCCTCGCGGGTGGCGGCGAGCAGTTTGGCCGCGATGTCGTACTCACCGCGGGCCGCCGCGACGAGGGCCGGGGCGAGCCGTTCGTCCGGGGCGTCCAGCAGTACCTCGTCGTCGGCGGGCAGTCCGGCGGCGAGGCGCGAAGTGTTCTTGACCATCCGGGCCGTACGGATGAACGCGCGCAGCAGTGCCATGGTGTCGACCATTGAAAGCCGCAGGTCGGAGCTGTACCAGAGGGTGCGCGGTGACACTTTCGTAACCCTCGTTTGGTTGTATGTCAGATGGTCAAGGATAGGTAAAAAGTGACTGTTGTTCTACTATTGAACACCTGTCAACAGTATGGCCGGATGCTGTCCCACGGGCCCCTCAGCTGCGGCGCAGCAGCCGCGTCGCCCCCGCCGCCACCGTCGTCGCCAGGATCCAGCCCAGGAGGATCACCACCGCGGCCAGCCACTGCCAGCCGCCGCGCAGCTGCCAGACGTCCACCTGGCCGAGGTCGATCACCGGCAGCAGCAGGTCGAGGGCGAACAGCGCGGCGTTCCACGGCGGATGCCCGCCGTTCACCGGGGTGTGGGTCGCGTGCGAGAAGGCGATCGAGGACGCCGCCCACAGCACCGCCATCCACAGGGCCGCCCGGCCGGGCCGGTACCCGTAGGCGACCGTCCAGTCCTGCGCGTACCCCCACAGCTTGGCCGCGAACGGCAGGGTCTCGCGGCGGCGGCGCTGCTTGGCGAGCAGCACCTCGCGCGCGTCCTCGTCCTCCCCGGAGTCGCGCAGCACGGTGGCCAGCCGCTCGTACGGCTCCGGGCTGTACTCGGCGGTCGCCGCCGCCACCCACTCCAGGCGCCGGGTCAGCGGGAAGGCGCCCTGCGGTACGAGGTTCTCGTAACTGAAGCCGCCCATGTGGAGGTTGCCGGGGCCCGGCCAGCTGTCCGCCCGGTCGACGAGATTGACGATCCGCGCGCCCGACAGGACCACCTTGCCCCGCTCGGGGCGCTCCCCGAGGAAGCGCAGCTCGGGCGTCTGCACCCGCAGCAGGGACAGCTCCTGGTCGTCGTCGAAGGTGAAACGGGCCCGCTCGAAGTCGAGGGCGTCCCCGAACCGTCCGTCGTCGAGGCGGATCCCGCCCTGGCACTCGAAGCGCTGCACCAGCGTCCCGCGCGCCGGGGTGGTGCCGCTGGTCAGCAGGGGATTGCCGAGGCCCGCGGGGGTCATGTAGAGCGTGCGGTTGACGGTCAGCTGGGGAGCGTTCAGGGCGAGCCGCGAGTACGGGTTGTTCAGCTTGCTGCCGCGCAGGCTGAGCGATACGCCGACGGTGGCGCCGCGCAGGCTCAGCTCGCCGTGCGACTCCAGCATCTCGGCCTGCAAATCCTGTCCCACGGTCATCCCGTCGCCGGTGAGCGAGCGGCCACGCCGGTCCCGGTAGACCACGGCCTGGTTGAGCAGCAGATCCGTACCGATGTGCGCGTCGGTCAGCCGCACCCCGTTGTGGAAGCGGCAGCGGGGCAGGTGCAGATCGCCCTCGGTGTGCACCCGGGCCGCCTCCAGGCGCGGCACCGAGCAGTTGACCAGGCGCACGGTCGTGAAGTGCGCCTCCGGCAGCAGGATCTCCTTCTCGAACCGGCAGCCCTTCAGCTCCACGTACGGCACCACCGTGCCGCCCGCGAGGTCGAGGACGTCCGTGATCTGCACGCCGGTCAGCTTCAGGGAAGCGACCCGGCCCTGGAGGGCGGGCGGCCCGTCGAGCAGCAGCCACGCCACGATCCGGGCCCGGACACTGCGCTCGGGCCCCCAGGGATGGCCGCCGTGCGGATCGTCCACGGTCATGTCCCCGCCGCGCAGGTCGTACACGCTGCCGTTGCGGAAGGCCTGCCACATCCCGGCCTCGGCGGCGGTCAACTCGTCCGGCAGGTCCCCACTGCGAAGGCCGGCACCCTCGGTCACGTCACGTCCCTCCCTCCCCAGCTACTCGCGGGTTTCGTACAGCCGTTCATGCCCGCTGTGTGACGGGCCGAACGCTACTGGTGACGGAGATCTCCGGGGGGAGCCTGGGACGGCTTGTATCAGCCATTGATACAGGCGTCCGGCGTCTTATCGCCGTCTGAGAGAATTGGGACCGTGATCTCCCGAATCGATCTGCGCGGCGACGCCCTCCCCGAGGGCTCCGCCCTGCGCGACCTGCTGCCCCGAGCCGACTTCGACGTACAGGCCGCCCTGGAGAAGGTGCGTCCGATCTGCGAGGCCGTGCATCATCGTGGGGACGCGGCGCTGATCGACTACGCGGAGAAATTCGACGGGGTGCGGCTGGCATCCGTACGGGTTCCGGCCCAGGCGCTCACCGACGCCCTGGAACAGCTCGACCCGGCCGTGCGCGCGGCCCTGGAGGAGTCCGTCCGCCGCGCCCGCCTGGTCCACCGCGAGCAGCGCCGCGCCGCGCACACCACGCAGGTCGTGCCGGGCGGCTCGGTCACCGAGAAGTGGGTACCGGTCGAGCGCGTCGGCCTGTACGCGCCCGGCGGACGTTCGGTCTACCCCTCGTCAGTGATCATGAACGCGGTTCCGGCGCAGGAGGCCGGAGTCGCCTCCATGGCGCTCGCCTCCCCGCCGCAGAAGGAGTTCGGGGGTCTCCCGCACCCCACGATCCTCGCCGCCTGCGCCCTCCTCGGCATCGACGAGGTGTACGCGGTCGGTGGTGCCCAGGCCGTCGCGATGTTCGCGCACGGAACCGAGTCCTGCGCCCCGGCCAACATGGTCACCGGGCCCGGCAACATCTGGGTCGCCGCCGCCAAGCGCTACTTCACGGGCAAGATCGGCATCGACACCGAGGCCGGTCCCACCGAGATCGCGATCCTCGCGGACGAGACCGCCGACCCGGTGCACGTGGCCTCCGACCTGATCAGCCAGGCCGAGCACGACCCGCTCGCCGCCGCCGTCCTCGTCACGGACTCCGTCGAGCTGGCGGCGGCGGTGGAGAAGGAGCTGGAGCCGCAGGTCGCGGCCACCAAGCACATCGAGGACCGGATCGTCCCCGCGCTGCGCGGCAGGCAGTCCGCGATCGTCCTCGTCGACGGCGTGGACGAGGGCCTGCGGGTCGTCGACGCGTACGGCGCCGAGCACCTGGAGATCCAGACGGCGGACGCTGCCGCCGTCGCCGACCGGGTGAAGAACGCGGGCGCGATCTTCGTGGGCGCCTGGGCGCCGGTGTCGCTGGGCGACTACTGCGCGGGCTCCAACCACGTGCTGCCCACCGGCGGCTGCGCCTGCCACTCCTCGGGGCTGAGCGTCCAGTCCTTCCTGCGCGGGATCCACATCGTGGACTACACGCGCGACGCCCTCGCCGAGGTGGCCCACCACGTGGTGACGCTCGCGGAGGCGGAGGACCTGCCGGCCCACGGGGCGGCGATCAAGGCTCGTTTCGGGTGGAAGGTTCCAGAGAGCAAGTGACCGGTATCGACGATCTTCCCGTACGGGACGAGCTGCGCGGCAAGTCCCCCTACGGCGCGCCCCAACTCGACGTGCCCGTACGGCTGAACACCAACGAGAACCCGTACCCGCTGCCCGAACCGCTCGTCGAGCGGATCGCCGAGCGGGTCCGCGAGGCCGCCCGCAACCTCAACCGCTACCCCGACCGCGACGCGGTGGAGCTCCGTACCGAGCTGGCCAAGTACCTGACGAGGACCGGCGGGCACCGGGTCGGCATCGAGAACGTCTGGGCGGCCAACGGCTCGAACGAGGTCATCCAGCAGCTGCTGCAGACCTTCGGCGGCCCCGGCCGTACGGCGATCGGCTTCGAACCCTCGTACTCGATGCACGCGCTCATCGCGCGCGGCACCGGCACGGCCTGGATCTCGGGCCCCAGGAACGAGGACTTCACGATCGACCGGGCCGCCGCCGAGCGGGCCATCGCCGAGAGCCGCCCGGACGTCGTCTTCATCACCACCCCCAACAACCCCACGGGCAACGCGGTGCCGCGTGAGACGGTCCTCGCGCTGTACGAGGCGGCGCAGGCCGCCAGGCCGTCCATGGTCGTGGTCGACGAGGCGTACATCGAGTTCAGCCACGGCGACTCGCTGCTGCCGCTGATCGAAGGCCGGCCGAATCTCGTCGTGTCGCGGACGATGTCGAAGGCGTTCGGCGCGGCCGGGCTGCGCCTCGGCTATCTCGCCGCGCACCCCGCGGTCGTCGACGCGGTCCAGCTCGTACGGCTGCCCTACCACCTGTCGTCCGTCGCGCAGGCCACCGCCCTGGCCGCCCTGGAGCACACCGACACGCTGCTCGGGTACGTCGAGCAGCTGAAGGCCGAGCGGGACCGCCTGGTCGCCGAATTGCGTGCGATCGGGTACGAGGTGACCGAGTCCGACGCGAACTTCGTCCAGTTCGGGCGATTCGACGGCGAGGGCGGCTCCCACGAGGCCTGGCAGAAGATCCTCGACCGGGGCGTCCTGGTCCGGGACAACGGCGTACCGGGATGGCTGCGGGTCTCCGCCGGCACCCCGGCCGAAAACGACGCGTTCCTGGACGCGGTCCGTGAGTTGAAGAAGGAGCAGAGCGCATGAGCCGCGTCGGAAGAGTGGAGCGGACGACCAAGGAGACGTCGGTCCTCGTCGAGATCGATCTCGACGGGTCCGGCAAGGTCGAGGTGTCGACGGGCGTCGGCTTCTACGACCACATGCTCGACCAGCTCGGCCGGCACGGTCTGTTCGACCTGACCGTGAAGACCGAGGGCGACCTGCACATCGACTCGCACCACACCATCGAGGACACCGCCCTCGCGCTCGGCGCCGCCTTCAAGCAGGCACTCGGCGACAAGGTGGGCATCTACCGCTTCGGCAACTGCACGGTCCCGCTGGACGAGTCCCTCGCCCAGGTGACCGTCGACCTGTCGGGCCGCCCGTACCTCGTGCACACCGAGCCCGAGAACATGGCGCCGATGATCGGCGAGTACGACACGACGATGACCCGGCACATCCTGGAGTCCTTCGTCGCCCAGGCCCAGATCGCACTGCACGTGCACGTGCCCTACGGGCGCAACGCGCACCACATCGTGGAGTGCCAGTTCAAGGCGCTCGCCCGGGCGCTGCGGTACGCCTCCGAGCGCGACCCGCGCGCCGCCGGCATCCTCCCCTCCACGAAGGGCGCGCTGTAAAGCCATGACAGGCCTCAACACCATCCTCATCGTCGTCGGACTCTTCCTCCTGGGCGGCGTCTACTCCTTCGTCAAGCAGAAGATGCCCGCGAGTCTCATCGTGCTGCTCTCCATCGGCGCCGCGATGTGTCTGATCGCGGGCGTCATGAGGCTGGAGGTGTGGAATTGACCGCTCCTAAGAAGGTCGTCGTTTTCGACTACGGCTTCGGGAACGTGCGTTCCGCCGAGCGTGCCCTCGCGCGCGCGGGCGCCGAGGTCGAGATAACGCGTGACTTCGACAAGGCCATGAACGCGGACGGGCTGCTGGTGCCCGGCGTCGGCGCCTTCGCCGCCTGCATGAAGGGCCTCAAGGACGCCCGCGGCGACTGGATCATCGGCCGCCGTCTGTCCGGCGGCCGCCCGGTGATGGGCATCTGCGTCGGTATGCAGATCCTCTTCGCGCGCGGCATCGAGCACGGTGTGGAGACCGAGGGCCTCGACGAGTGGCCCGGCACGGTCGAGCCGCTCCAGGCCGACATCGTGCCCCACATGGGCTGGAACACGGTCGACGCCCCGGCCGGCTCCCAGCTCTTCACGGGGCTCGACCCCGAGGCGCGCTTCTACTTCGTGCACTCCTACGCCGTCCACGACTGGTCCCTGGAAGTGGGCAACCCGGCGCTGCGCGCACCCCTGGTGACCTGGTCGACGCACGGCAAGCCCTTCGTGGCGGCCGTCGAGAACGGCCCCCTGTGGGCCACGCAGTTCCACCCCGAGAAGTCCGGCGACGCCGGAGCCCAGCTCCTCACCAACTGGATCGGAACACTGTGAGCAAGCTCGAACTCCTCCCCGCCGTCGACGTCCGCGACGGCCAGGCCGTCCGGCTCGTGCACGGCGAGTCCGGGACGGAAACTTCTTACGGCTCCCCCCTCGAGGCCGCCCTCGCCTGGCAGAGCTCGGGCGCCGAGTGGCTGCACCTCGTCGACCTGGACGCCGCGTTCGGCACCGGCGACAACCGCAAGCTGATCGCCGAGGTCGCCGGCGCCATGGACATCAAGGTCGAGCTGTCCGGCGGCATCCGCGACGACGACACGCTCGCCGCGGCCCTCGCCACCGGCTGCACCCGGGTCAACCTCGGCACCGCCGCCCTGGAGACCCCCGAGTGGGTCGCCAAGGTCATCGCCGAGCACGGCGACAAGATCGCGGTCGGTCTCGACGTACGCGGCACGACGCTGCGCGGCCGCGGCTGGACCCGCGACGGTGGCGACCTCTACGAGACGCTGGAGCGCCTCAACGCCGAGGGCTGCGCGCGCTATGTCGTCACGGACATCGCCAAGGACGGCACGCTGCAGGGCCCGAACCTGGAGCTGCTGCGCAATGTGTGCGCCGCGACGGACCGCCCGGTCGTCGCGTCGGGCGGGGTCTCCTCCCTGGACGACCTGCGCGCCATCGCCGAGCTCGTGCCGCTGGGCGTCGAGGGTTCCATCGTCGGCAAGGCCCTCTACGCCAAGGCGTTCACCCTGGAAGAGGCACTGGAGGCGGTAGCCAAGTGAGCGACGTACGACGTGTCACGACCGGCGCACCCTGGGAGGACGCCTTCGGCTACTCCCGCGCGGTGGAGCTGCCGAACGGCCTGGTGCTGGTCTCCGGCTGCACCTCCGTGATCGACGGAGCGATCGTCGACGGCGACCCGTACGAGCAGGCGGTCAACTCCTTCAACGTCGCGCTCGCCGCGTTGCGGGAGCTCGGCCTCGGCCGTGACGATGTCGTCCGTACGCGCATGTACATCACCCACGCCCGGGATGTGGATGAGGTCGGACGCGCCCACAAGGAGCTGTTCGACACCGTCCGCCCCGCCGCGTCCATGATCATCGTCTCCGGCTTCGTGGACTCGCGACTGGTCGTCGAGGTCGAGGTGGAGGCGTTCCGCTCCGGCGGAGAGGACGGAGTGTCCGCAGCATGACCCTTGCCGTACGAGTCATCCCCTGCCTGGACGTGGACAACGGCCGGGTCGTCAAGGGGGTCAACTTCCAGAACCTGCGCGACGCGGGCGACCCCGTCGAGATGGCCAAGGTGTACGACGCCGAGGGCGCCGACGAGCTGACGTTCCTGGACATCACCGCGTCCTCGGGCAACCGCGAGACCACCTACGACGTGGTGCGCCGTACGGCCGAGCAGGTCTTCATCCCGCTCACCGTGGGCGGCGGCGTACGCACCGCCGAGGACGTCGACAAGCTGCTGCGGGCGGGTGCCGACAAGGTCGGGGTCAACACGGCGGCGATCGCGCGGCCCGAACTCATCCGGGAGATCGCGGAGCGGTTCGGGCGGCAGGTGCTGGTGCTGTCGGTGGACGCCCGGCGCACTCCCGGGGGGACCTTCGAGGTCACCACCCACGGCGGGCGCAAGGGCACCGGCATCGACGCGGTCGAGTGGGCACACCAGGCCGCCGAGCTGGGCGCGGGCGAGATCCTGCTCAACTCGATGGACGCGGACGGCACGAAGGACGGCTACGACATCGAGATGATCGAGGCCGTCCGGAAGCACGTCACCGTGCCGCTCATCGCCAGCGGCGGCGCGGGCCGGCTCGCCGACTTCCCGCCCGCCATCGCCGCGGGCGCCGACGCGGTGCTCGCCGCGTCCGTCTTCCACTTCGGGGATCTGCGGATCGGTCAGGTGAAGGAGGCGCTGCACGGGGCGGGGCACCCCGTTCGCTGACGTCGGCGGTGCAGGCAGTGCGCTGAGCCCCGGTCACTGGGTGGCCGGGGCTCACTTGTGGCCAGATACGAAAGACAAGTTGCGCAAAATATGTTGTGCAATTTTTCTTTCGTATCTACGGTTGGGGACATGGCAAGCAAGGAGAACCGCCGGATCACGGACATGGGCACGCTCAAGGCGCTGGCCCATCCGTTGCGGATGAAGCTCTACCGGGGGCTCATCGTGGCCCGGGTCGCCACCGCCTCCCAGCTGGCGGAACAGGTCGACGAGGCCGTCTCACTGGTCAGCTACCACCTGCGCAAGCTGGCCGAGCACGGCGTGATCGAGGAGGCGCCGGCACAGAGCGCCGACGGCCGGGAGCGCTGGTGGCAGCCCGCCTCGGACGGGGTCAGCATCCACGACGAGGACTTCCGCGGCGCGCCCGAGAAGGCCGCTGTGTACACCGCGGCCAGTCGGCTCTTCTCCGAGCAGCGCACCGACCTGTACCGCCGTTACCTCGACGAACGCGCTCACTGGACGCCCAAGTGGAACCGCGCCGCAGAGTCCTCCGAGTCCGCGATGCGGCTGACGGCCGGTGAGCTGTCCGAGCTGGTCGCGGACATGCAGGCCCTGCTCAAGGCCTACACGGAACGGGGCCGGGCCGCCGAGGAGGCCGGTGAGACCGAAGGCCGCGAGAACGTCGCGGTGCACACGTACGCCTTCCCGTTCCGCGTCTGAGACGCATCTCGGCCGCATCTCGGCCGCGTCTGATCCAGGTCTGATCCAGGACTGATCCGCGTCTGATCCAGGTCTGAGAGGACACACCCCATGAGCGTCACCGCGCTGCGGTCGGGCGCGGCCGGCGAACGGCCCGCCCACCGTGACTCCAACGTGCTGCGCTGGCTCGGCGCGTACGCCTCGTCGGCGATCGGCGACAACGTCTACTACATCGCCCTGTCCTGGGCCGCCGTCCAGGCCGGGACGCCCGCACAGGCCGGGCTCGTGTCGGCCGCCAGTGCCGTGCCCCGCGCCCTGCTGATGCTCGGTGGGGGAGTGGTCGCCGACCGGTTCGGGCCGCGTCGCGTGGTCGTCGGCAGCAGCGCGGTGCGCTGTGCCCTCGTCCTGACCGCCGCCGGGCTGCTCCTCGCGACCAGTCCCGGCCTCTGGGCGCTGGGCACGGTGGCCGTGCTCTTCGGGGTCGTGGACGCCGTCTTCCTGCCCGCCGCGGGCGCTCTCCCCGCCCTGCTCGCCCCTCGGAGCCAGCTCGCCCGGGTCCAGGGCATGCGGGGCCTCGCGACCCGGCTCGCCACCGTCCTCGGCGGTCCGCTCGGCGGCCTGGGCGTGGCCCTCGGCGGTACCGCCGGAGCGTTCGGACTGGCCGCGCTGCTGATCGGGGTGTCCCTGCCGATGCTGCTGACCATACGGGTCGGGCAGTTGCCCGTGGACGACGAGAAGGCGCGCGGAGCGGTCATGGCCGAACTCCGGGACGGGCTCCGGCGCATCCGCCGACACCCGGTGCTCCGCCCTTTGGTGCTCGCCATCGCCCTCTCCGACCTGGGGTTCGTCGGACCGATGAACCTCGGCCTGACCCTGCTCTCGCAGCAGCGCGGATGGGGGTCGTCCGGAATGGGCTGGGTGCTCGCCGGGTTCGGGACCGGCGCCGGTGCCGCGTCCCTGCTGCTCGCCCTGCGGGGGCGGGTGCCCCGCGCCGGACTCGTGATGGCGGTGACGACCGTCGCGGGTTCGGTGGCCATCGGGGGGCTCGCACACGTGGTGTCCGTCGCCGCCGGGGCGTGTGTGGCGCTGCTCATCGGACTGCTGGCCGGGCTGGGCGGGGCCCTGAGCGGTGCGCTGGTGCAGGCGCAGACCGAACCCGCCTACGCCGGTCGGGTCATCTCGGTCTCGACCCTGGTCAGCTTCGGCGTCGCGCCGCTCACCTTCCCGGTGGTCGGCTGGGCCGTCGACCGGTGGGGCACCGGCCCGGTCTTCACGGCCTGCGCCGCGATCTGCGCCCTGAGCGGGATCATCGCCCTCTGCTCCCGTCCCCTGCGCCGCGCCGAGCTGCCGCGCTGAGCGGGCCGCTCGGATGCCTGGCAGGTCCGGCGGTTCGGAGCTGCTCCCGCTTCGATGAGGCCGCTCAGAGACCCAGCTGCTTCGTCTCGCTCAGTTTCGCGATCGCGTCCTTGTCGCCCTCCAGCTCCACGTCGGCCGTCTTCTGCCGACCGAGGGCGAACATCAGCAGCTCCGAGGGCTCGCCGGTCACCGTCACGACCGGTGTGCCCCGGTGGGCGACCGCCGTCTGGCCGTCCGGGCGGCGCAGCACCAGGCCGGTCGGGGCGCCGCGGCCGGCGAGGCGGGCGGTGCGCTCCAGGCGGGACCACAGGGCGTCCTGGAAGACCGGGTCCAGCGGGCGCGGCGTCCAGTCCGGCTGGGCCCGCCGCACGTCCTCGGTGTGGACGTAGAACTCGACCGTGTTCGACGCCTCGTCGATCTGCTTCAGCGCGAAGGGCGAGAAGCGCGGCGGGCCCGTACGGATCAGCTGGATCAGCTCCTCGTACGGCTTCTCGGCGAACTCCGCCTGCACCCGCTCCAGACGCGGCGCGAGCTGTTTGACCAGCAGCCCGCCCGCGGCGTCCGCGCGGCGCTCGCGCACCACCACGTGCGCGGCGAGTTCACGGGTGTTCCAGCCCTCGCACAGGGTCGGGGCGTCCGGGCCCTCGGCCTCCAAAAGGTCGGCGAGGAGAAGTCGTTCACGCTTGGCATGGGTCGACATGCCAGCAAGCCTACGACCGCCCCGGGACCGCGCACAGTGGACACCGGCGGGCGGGGGAGCACGGTCCGGCCTGTGGACAACCGGCGGGTGCGTCCCACGGGCGCGGCACAATGGTCGGCATGACCAGCACGCCCCCGCCCAGCAGCCCCAGCGGCCTGGATCCCGAGATCGCCGCGCGTCTCAAGCGCAGCGCCGACGGACTCGTCCCCGCCATCGCCCAGCAGTACGACACCGGTGAGGTGCTGATGCTCGGCTGGATGGACGACGAGGCGCTGCACCGCACCCTCACCACGGGCCGCTGCACGTACTGGTCGCGCAGCCGCCGGGAGTACTGGGTCAAGGGCGACACCTCCGGCCACTTCCAGTGGGTGAAGTCCGTGGCCCTCGACTGCGACGCCGACACCCTCCTGGTCCAGGTCGACCAGGTGGGCGCCGCCTGCCACACGGGCGCCCGCACCTGCTTCGACGAGGACGTGCTCCTCAAGGAGGCGGCCTCCGTGGACACCCAGGGCGCCGATTCCGGCGTACCGTCACTGGATCAGTAAGGTCAGCCGCCATGGACCTCGAGACGTTCCGCAAGCTGGCCACCGACCGCCGTGTCATTCCCGTCAGCCGCAAGCTCCTCGCCGACGGCGACACGCCGGTCGCGCTCTACCGCAAGCTGGCCGCCGAGCGCCCCGGCACCTTCCTGCTGGAATCCGCCGAGAACGGCCGCTCCTGGTCCAGGTACTCCTTCATCGGCGTCAGCAGCCAAGCCACCCTGACCGAGCGCGACGGGCAGGCCCACTGGCTCGGCACCCCGCCCGTCGGCGTCCCCGTCGACGGGGACCCGCTGGCCGCCCTGCGCGCCACCATCGAGGCCCTGCACACACCGCACGGAGAGGGCCTGCCCCCGTTCACCGGCGGCATGGTCGGCTACCTCGGCTACGACATCGTGCGCCGCCTGGAGAAGATCGGCCCCGGCGAGCGGGACGACCTGAAGCTGCCCGAGCTGACCATGCTGCTCACCAGCGACCTCGCCGTCATGGACCACTGGGACGGCTCGGTCCAGCTGATCGCCAACGCCATCAACCACAACGACCTCGACACGGGCGTCGACGAGGCCTACGCGGACGCGGTCGCCCGCCTCGACGCCATGGAGGCCGACCTCTCCCGCGCGGTCTCCCAGCCGCCCGCCGCGCTCCCGCCCTCCGAGCTGCCCGAGTACACCGCCCTGTGGGGCGGCCCGGACTTCCAGGACGCCGTCGAGGACATCAAGGAGCGCATCCGGGCGGGTGAGGCCTTCCAGGTCGTCCCCTCCCAGCGCTTCGAAACGCCGTGCACGGCAAGCGCGTTGGACGTCTATCGCGTACTGAGGGCGACCAACCCCTCCCCGTACATGTACCTCTTCCGCTTCGACGGCTTCGACGTCGTCGGCTCGTCTCCCGAGGCCCTGGTCAAGGTCGAGGACGGGCAGGCGATGGTGCACCCCATCGCGGGCACCCGGCCGCGCGGCGCCACCGTCCAGGAGGACCAGGCCCTCGCCGACGAGCTGATCGCCGACCCCAAGGAGCGCGCCGAGCACCTGATGCTCGTCGACCTGGGGCGCAACGACCTGGGGCGGGTCTGCGAGCCCGGCTCCGTCGAGGTCGTCGACTTCATGTCCATCGAGCGCTACTCGCACGTGATGCACATCGTGTCCACCGTGACCGGACGTGTCGCGGCGGGCCGTACGGCCTTCGACGTGCTCACCGCCTGCTTCCCGGCCGGCACCCTCTCCGGCGCCCCCAAGCCGCGCGCGATGCAGATCATCGACGAACTCGAACCGTCCCGGCGGGGACTGTACGGCGGTTGCGTCGGCTACCTCGACTTCGCCGGCGACTCCGACACCGCCATCGCCATCCGTACGGCCCTGCTGCGCGACGGCACCGCGTACGTCCAGGCGGGCGCCGGAATCGTCGCCGACTCGGACCCCGTCGCCGAGGACGACGAGTGCCGCAACAAGGCCGCCGCGGTCCTGCGCGCGGTGCACACCGCCAACCGGCTCGACCGGTAGAAGGCGGCAAAACCCGGGTCCTGCCGTACGAGTTCGGGCAATAGGACGAGGCTCACGTGAACCCCGGGTGACGGTTCGCCCGGGGTTCAGGCGATAGTGGAGTACGTGACAGCTGTACCTCCCCCCCGATCCGAAGCCGCAGGACCCGCCCGGTCCGGCCGCCGCAGCCTCGCCGTCGCCCTGCTCAGCGGCGCCCTCGGCGCGGCCGTGGCGCTGCTCTCCACCCGGCAGAGCTGGTCGGAGGGCACCGCGACGGTGGCCGGCGGCGCCTTCCCGCTGACCGCCAAGGGCAGCGACGTCACGGGCGTGCCCGCGGCGCTCGCCATAGTGGGCCTCGCCGCACTCGTCGCCGTCTTCGCCGTCCGCAGCTCCGGGCGCTTCCTCGTCTCCGCCCTGCTCGCGCTCTCCGGCGCGGGCACGGTCGTGGCGGCGGTGCTCGGCGCGAGCGACAACTCCGCCCTCGACGAGAAGGCCGCGGCCGCCTCCGGCGACACCGCCGCCACCGCGAGCGCCCTCAGCCACACCGCCTGGCCCTACGCGGCCGCGGCGGGCGGCGCGCTCATCCTCCTCGCGGGGCTGCTCGCGCTGCGCTACGGACGGCTGTGGCCCGCGATGTCCGGCCGCTACGAGCGCGACGGGACGCCCCGGCCGCGCAAGGCCAAGCCGGTCGACCCCGACCGGCCCGAGGACATCTGGAAGGCGCTCGACCGGGGCGAGGACCCGACGGGACCGGATCCGGCCGGGACCTAGGACCCGGAATCGGGCGGACCGGCCGGGCCCTACGGCCCGGGACATCGGTCGTGACATGCAGAATGTGACGTGCCAGTCGCCACCCCGCGCTCCCGCCGCAGGCGTGCGTACGGGACAATGGACGACGAGTGTCCGACTCACACACGCAAACAGCAACGAGGAGCAAGTCATGGCGGGCAGCAGCCACGGTCACACCCCGGCCGCCTGGACCGGTGTCATCATCGCCTTCATCGGTTTCTGCGTCGCGGGTGCCTTCATGGTGATGGCCAATCCGCTGGGCTTCTGGGCCGGCATGGTCATCGTCGTCCTCGGCGGTGTCGTCGGCATGGCCATGCGCGCGGCGGGCCTCGGCCAGCCGAAGAAGACCGCGCACTCGGTCGCGCACCCGGTCCGCGAGGCCGTCGGCGCCGAGAGCTGACCCCGTAGGGCTTCTCGAGAGGCGGTCCCGGCACTCCTGCCGGGACCGCCTCTCGCGCGTCCGGCCCGGGCGTGCCACGCCCGCGACGAGCGCGCCACGCCCGGGACGGGCAGAATGCGACGGGTGAACGCCGAAACCCGGAGGGTGACGCCGCCCCGCCCCGCTGAGCGGGTCGTGCCGCGGCGGCTCGTCGTCCCCGCGGGGGCGCTCGCGGCCGTCGTCGGCGCCTTCGCCTACGTCGGGGCCGTGGACCCCAACCAGCCCGGGCACTACCCCGTCTGCCCGCTGCAGCGCTACACGGGCGTGTACTGCCCCGGCTGCGGCGGTCTGCGCAGCGCCCACGCCTTCGTGCACGGGGACTTCGCGACGGCGCTCACGGACAACGCGCTCGCCGTCATGGGCTACTTCGTCTTCGCGGTGGTGTGGACCGTCTGGGCGGTCCGCTCGGCGCGCGGACGGCCGTTGCGGATCGACCTCGGGCCCGTGCACCTGTGGAGCGCGGGCGTGGTGCTCCTGGTCTTCACCGTTGTCCGGAACCTGCCCTTCGGTGGCTGGCTGCACCCTTGATCAAATGACAAATGTCCAGGTAGTGGGACCGGCGTCAACCGGATGTGATGCCTAGCCCTTCCTCCGGATACCATCGGAGTGACCCATCATGACCGTCGCGACGGCGGTCTGGGGTCGACAGGCTCAACCGTTCACCGTCAGGGAAGGGGGCCGCTCGCGTGAGTGTGCTCGACGAGATCATCGACGGAGTCCGTGCCGACCTCGCGGAGCGGCAGGCGCGCGTCAGCCTCGACGAGCTCAAGGAGCGCGCGGCGAAGGCTCCCGCGGCCAAGGACGGCGTGGCCGCCCTGCGTGGCGACGGCGTCAAGGTCATCTGTGAGGTCAAGCGCTCCAGCCCGTCCAAGGGCGCGCTCGCCGCGATCGCCGACCCCGCGGCCCTGGCCGCGGACTACGAGGCGGGCGGCGCGGCCGTCATCTCGGTCCTGACCGAGCAGCGCCGCTTCGGCGGCTCGCTGGCCGACCTGGAGGCCGTCCGCGCCCGGGTCGACATCCCCGTGCTCCGCAAGGACTTCATCGTCACGTCGTACCAGCTGTGGGAGGCCCGCGCGTACGGCGCCGACCTCGCGCTGCTGATCGTGGCCGCCCTCGACCAGGCCGCCCTGGAGTCCCTCATCGAGCGCGCCGAGTCCATCGGACTCACGCCGCTCGTCGAGGTGCACGACGAGGACGAGGTCGAGCGGGCGGTGGACGCCGGCGCGAAGGTCATCGGCGTCAACGCGCGCAACCTCAAGACCCTCAAGGTGGACCGCACCACCTTCGAGCGGGTCGCTCCCGAGATCCCGTCCGGCCTCGTCAAGGTCGCCGAGTCCGGCGTCCGCGGGCCGCACGACCTCATCGCGTACGCCAACGCCGGCGCCGACGCGGTCCTGGTGGGCGAGTCCCTCGTCACCGGCCGCGACCCGAAGACGGCGGTCGCCGACCTCGTCGCGGCCGGGGCCCACCCCGCGCTGCGCCACGGACGGAGCTGACACCCCGGTGCACAGCGCGCTCCACGCCACCGCCGTCACCCGTCCGGGCTCGCGCCCCGACGGGGGAGTGGCGTGCGTGCGGGCGGCTGCCGCCGGGGTGCGCGATCCCTACGCCCGCCTCGCCCGCGGCTGTCGGCCGCGCGGCTGCCGGGCACCGGCCCGCCGCGTCCACGGGCGCCGCGTGCGGTATGTCATCGGTGACGAACCGGGCCAGGTCAACGGCATGCGATGGCCCGCCGGCGCACGCGTACAGGCGCCGCTCCGGGCCCGCCGCACCCCGCGGTGAGCTGACAGCTCCGACTCCCTCGTGCCACGTCGTGGCGGCCGCTCGCCGTCGCGACGGGAACTTCGTCTTCGGTACGGGCGGGTGGCGGGAAGCGAACGGTGTCGTCCGGGCGACCTGTGCGTGCGCGACTGACGTGACCCCTGTCCGACCTGTAACCGGGGCTGTCGCCCCTGCGAGGTATCCGCATGCCCAGCGAGTTCTTCATTCCCGACCCCGAGGGTCAAGTCCCCACCGCCGAGGGGTACTTCGGCGCGTTCGGCGGCAAGTTCATCCCGGAGGCGCTGGTCGCCGCCGTGGACGAGGTCGCCGTCGAGTACGACAAGGCGAAGGCGGACCCCGAGTTCGCCCGCGAGCTCGACGACCTGCTCGTCAACTACACCGGGCGCCCGAGCTCACTCACCGAGGTGTCCCGCTTCGCCGAACACGCCGGTGGCGCGCGCGTCTTCCTCAAGCGTGAGGACCTCAACCACACCGGGTCCCACAAGATCAACAACGTGCTCGGTCAGGCCCTCCTCACCAAGAGGATGGGCAAGACCCGCGTCATCGCCGAGACCGGCGCCGGTCAGCACGGCGTGGCCACCGCCACCGCCTGCGCGCTCTTCGGCCTCGAGTGCACGATCTACATGGGTGAGATCGACACCCGGCGGCAGGCACTCAACGTGGCCCGCATGCGCATGCTCGGCGCCGAGGTCATCGCCGTGAAGTCCGGCTCCCGCACCCTCAAGGACGCCATCAACGAGGCCTTCCGGGACTGGGTCGCCAACGTCGACCACACGCACTACCTCTTCGGGACCGTCGCGGGGCCGCACCCCTTCCCCGCCATGGTCCGCGACTTCCACCGCGTCATCGGCGTCGAGGCCCGGCGGCAGATCCTGGAGCGTGCCGGACGGCTCCCCGACGCGGCCATCGCCTGCGTCGGCGGCGGCTCCAACGCCATCGGCCTCTTCCACGCCTTCATCCCGGACGCGGACGTACGCCTCATCGGCTGCGAGCCCGCCGGGCACGGTGTGGAGACCGGGGAGCACGCCGCGACCCTGACCGCCGGTGAACCCGGCATTCTGCACGGGTCGCGGTCGTACGTCCTCCAGGACGAGGAAGGGCAGATCACCGAGCCCTACTCCATCTCGGCGGGCCTCGACTACCCGGGCATCGGACCCGAGCACTCGTACCTCAAGGACAGCGGCCGCGGCGAGTACCGCGCGGTCACCGACGACGCGGCCATGCAGGCCCTGCGCCTGCTCTCCCGCACCGAGGGCATCATCCCGGCGATCGAGAGCGCCCACGCGCTCGCCGGGGCCCTGGAGGTCGGCAAGGAGCTGGGCAAGGACGGGCTGATCATCGTCAACCTGTCCGGGCGCGGCGACAAGGACATGGACACGGCCGCCCGCTACTTCGGCCTGTACGACACCGCCGCCGACGCCGTCGTCGAGCCGGACGCCGACGGTGACATCGCCGAGATCGAGGGGGACGCCAAGTGAGCGGCAACATCCAGCTGTTGAGCGACACCCTCGCCGCCGCGAAGGCGGAGGGGCGTTCCGCCCTCATCGCGTACCTCCCGGCCGGGTTCCCGACGGTCGACGGCGGGATCGCGGCCGTCAAGGCCGTCTTCGAGGGCGGTGCGGACATCGTCGAGATCGGTCTGCCGCACAGCGACCCCGTCCTCGACGGGCCCGTCATCCAGACCGCCGACGACATCGCCCTCAAGGGCGGCGTCAAGATCGCCGACGTCATGCGCACGGTCCGCGAGGCGCACGGGGCCACCGGGAAGCCGGTGCTCGTCATGACGTACTGGAACCCCATCGACCGCTACGGCGTCGAGCGCTTCACCGCGGAGCTGGCGGAGGCGGGCGGAGCGGGCTGCATCCTGCCCGACCTGCCCGTCCAGGAGTCGGCGCTGTGGAGGGAGCACGCGGAGAAGCACGGCCTCGCGACCGTGTTCGTCGTCGCGCCCAGCAGCAAGGACGCCCGGCTCGCCGAGATCACCGCGGCGGGCAGCGGCTTCGTGTACGCGGCCTCGCTGATGGGGGTCACGGGCACGCGGGAGTCCGTGGGGGCCCAGGCCCAGGACCTGGTGCGGCGCACCAAGGCCACCACCGAGCTGCCGGTCTGTGTCGGCCTCGGTGTCTCCAACGCCACCCAGGCCGCCGAGGTGGCCGGCTTCGCCGACGGCGTGATCGTCGGCTCGGCCTTCGTCAAGCGGATGCTGGACGCGGAGGACGAGGCCGCGGGCCTCGACGCGGTCCGCGCCCTCGCGGGCGATCTGGCGAAGGGCGTGCGCGGCACGGCCTGAGACACCTTCCGCCGCGTACGCGTCCTGTTGCGTACGTAACGGACAATCCACTCACTCGAACGGGTGGACCTGGGACCGGGGAGGCGCGCTGCGCCTCCCCGGTTCGTTCTGCCGGTTGTGAGCGAGAAGAACCGTGACGGAAAGCGCACCGCCCGCGAGCGGATGGCGGTCGAGCGAGAGAAGCAGAAGGCCGCGGACAAGCGCCGGCGGGCGCTGATCGTGGGCGCGTCGGTGGTGTGTGTCCTGGCTCTTGCCGGGGTGGTGGGCGTTTTGGCCGCCAACTCGGGCAAGGACAAGAAGAGCGCCGCGTCGGGCCCGGCCGTGTCGCCCTCGGGTGCGATCGGCAAGGACGGCCTCGCGATCCCCGTCGGCAAGGACGGCGCCAAGTCGGCCCTCACGGTCTGGGAGGACTTCCGCTGCCCGGCCTGCCAGGCCTTCGAGACGGTGTACCGGCCGACGATCCACGAGCTGGTGGACGCCGGAAAGCTCAGGGTCGAATACCACCTGGTCACGCTCATCGACGACGGCAGGGGAGGCAGCGGATCCCGGCACGCGGCCAATGCCGCGGCCTGTGCCCAGGACGCCGGAAAGTTCACGCAGTACCACGACGTGCTGTACGAGAACCAGCCCAACGAGGCCAGCGACGACTTCTCGAGCGACGGCAAGCTCATCGAGCTGGCGGGCAAGGTCGACGGGCTGAATACCCCGGCCTTCCAGAAGTGCGTGAAGGACGGCACGCACAACAGTTGGGTCGTGAAGTCGAACGCGGCCTTCCAGAGCGGCGGTTTCAGGGGCACGCCGACCGTGCTGCTGGGCGGCAAGAGCATCTACGGGGACTCGACGATGACCCCCGCGAAGCTCAAGCAGATGGTGGAGGCGGAGAACAAGGCCTGAGCCCCGCGTCTGCCCTGCGCCCCCGGCTCGGACACGGGCCGGGGGCGGCTCATGTCGTGGCTCACGTCCTGACCCGAGGTGTGGCCTCCGTCACGGCCTTTGTCACGGCCTCTGGCACGGCCTTTGTCGCGGCCTCCGTCAGGGCCCCTGTTATGGACCCGTAGCCGGGCTGCTTGCCGTGGGTCCGGTCCGGCAGGGTAGCGTCGACCCTGCCATGGAACTTGCCTACATTCCCAGCCCGTCGCACGGTGTGGTGCACCTCGGCCCCATTCCGCTGCGCGGCTACGCGTTCTGCATCATCATCGGCGTCTTCGTAGCCGTCTGGCTCGGCAACAAACGCTGGATCGCCCGAGGCGGGCGGCCCGGCACGGTGGCCGACATCGCGGTGTGGGCCGTCCCGTTCGGCCTTGTCGGCGGCCGGCTCTATCACGTGATCACGGACTACGAGCTGTACTTCAGCGACGGCCGTGACTGGGTGGACGCCTTCAAGGTGTGGCAGGGCGGCCTCGGCATCTGGGGCGCGATCGCGCTCGGTGCGGTGGGCGCGTGGATCGGCTGCCGCCGACGCGGCATCCCGCTCCCCGCCTGGGCCGACGCCCTCGCCCCCGGCATCGTCTTCGCCCAGGCCATCGGGCGCTGGGGCAACTGGTTCAACCAGGAGCTGTACGGCAAGGCGACGGACGTGCCGTGGGCGCTGCACATCACGTCCTCCACGGACGGGCGCGTGCCGGGGTACTACCACCCGACGTTCCTGTACGAGTCCCTGTGGTGCGTCGGTGTCGGCTTCCTCGTCATCTGGGCGGACCGCCGCTTCAAGCTGGGCCACGGGCGGGCGTTCGCGCTGTACGTAGCCGCGTACTGCGTCGGCCGCGGCTGGATCGAGTACATGCGCGTCGACGACGCCCACCACATCCTGGGCCTGCGTCTCAACGACTGGACCGCGATGGTGGTCTTCCTCCTCGCGGTGACCTACATCGTGGTGTCGGCGCGGCTGCGGCCGGGACGCGAGGAGGTCGTCGAGCCGGACGGGGACACTCCCGACGGAGATGCCGTCGCCCTCGACAAGAAGGCCGACGACAAGGCCGACAGCAAGGCTGACGACGACAAGGCCGACGACAAGGCTGACGACGACAAGGCCGACGAGACGACCGACAAGAAGTCCGACGGCAAGAAGCCCGGCGCGAAGACGGACACCGAGTCCGACGAGACCGCGCTGTCCAAGGAGCCCGTGGAGTCCCCGGAATCCGAGGAGCTCGTGGAGTCCGAGGAGTCCGAGGACGCGGCGAGGGGCGAGGCCGAGTCGGCCAAGAAGGTCTGAGTTCCTCCGGTACGTCGAAGGGGGCGCCGCGTCTGAGGACGCGGCGCCCCCTTCGCTCATTTCCGGCGGGACAGCGCCAGCGTGCGGCGGGCGCCCGCCACGACCGCCGCGTCCACGAACCGGCCGTCGGGCAGGGCCTGGGCACCCGGCTCGGTGGCGGCGGCCTTGACGATGAGCTCGGCGGTCTCGACCTCGGCCGGGGTCGGGAGATAGGCGTGTTCGATCACCGGGAGCTGGCGGGGGTGGATGGCCGCGCGGCCGAGGAAGCCCAGGGTGCGCCCGTGGGCGCAGGAGGCGGCCAGGCCTTCGAGGTCCCGGATGTCCGGGTAGATCGACTGTGTGGGTGGCGCGAGGCCGGCGGCCCGGGCGGCGACCACGATCCGGGCACGGGCCCAGTCCAGGCCCGCGTCCTCCCGTACGCCCAGGTCGGCCCGTAGATCCGCCTCCCCCAGTCCGATGCCGCGCACCGCCGGGTGGGCCGCCGCGATGGTGAAGGCGTGTTCGACACCGAGGGCGGTTTCCAGGAGGGCGTACAGGGGGATCGCGCCTCCCTCGGAGGGGGCCGAGTGTTCCGCGACCCGGACGACATCGGCGGGGGAGGTCACTTTGGGCAGCCGGAGGCCGGAGAGGCCGGGGAGCGGGGCGAGCGTGCTCAGGTCCGCCTCGGCGAGGGGACCGTCCAGCGCGTTCACGCGGACGTGGACCGGGACCGGGGGAGGGTCCGAGAGCAACTCGGCGGTGGCGGCGCGGGCGTACTTCTTGCGGTGCGGGGCGACCGCGTCCTCCAGGTCGATCAGGACGACGTCCGCGCCGGAGACGAGGGCCTTGGCCACCACCTCCGGGTGGTCTCCGGGGGCGTAGAGCCAGGTGAGCGGGAGGGCCGGGATCCTCATAGGGCGCCTTCCGATCTGAGAGTGGTGATCTCGGCCTCGGACAGGCCGAGTTCGGTGAGGACGGCGTCCGTGTCGGCGCCGTGGGGGCGGCCCGCCCAGCGGATCGCGCCGGGGGTGGCGGAGAGCCTGAAGAGCACGTTCTGCATGCGCAGGGGGCCGAGTTCGGGGTCTGCGACGGTGGTGATCGTGTCCAGGGCCGCGTACTGCGGGTCCTCCATCACATCCCGTACGTCCTGGATCGGGGCCACCGCCGCCTCCGCCTTCTCGAAGGCGTCCAGGACCTCCTCGCGGCGGTGGCGGGCGATCCAGGTGCCCACCGCCTCGTCCAGGACGTCCGCGTGGCGGGCCCGGTCGGCGCCCGTCGCGAACCACGGTTCCTCGATCAGCTCCGGGCGTCCGACCAGCCGCATCAGCCGCTCGGCGATCGACTGGGCGGAGGTCGAGACGGCGACCCAGGAGCCGTCCGCCGTGCGGTAGGTGTTGCGGGGCGCGTTGTTCGCGGAGCGGTTGCCGGTGCGGGGCTGGACGTGGCCCAACTGGTCGTACCAGAGCGGCTGTGGGCCGAGCACGGTGAGGATCGGCTCGATGATCGCCATGTCGACCACCTGGCCGCGGCCCGAAGCGTCGCGGGCGCGGAGCGCGGCCATGACGGCGTACGCCGTCGCCAGGCCCGCGATCGAGTCGGCCAGGCCGAAGGGCGGGAGGGTCGGCGGGGAGTCCGGTTCGCCGGTGATCGCCGCGAAGCCGCTCATCGCCTCGGCGAGCGTGCCGAAGCCGGGGCGGTGCGCGTACGGGCCGAACTGGCCGAAGGCGGTCACACGGGCGAGGACGAGGCGGGGGTTGGCGGCCGACAGCTCCGCCCAGCCCAGGTCCCACTTCTCCAGGGTGCCGGGCCGGAAGTTCTCGATGATCACGTCGGCGGTGGCGGCGAGGCGCAGGAGGGTGGCGCGGCCGCCGGGCCTGGACAGGTCGAGGGTGATGGTGCGTTTGTTGCGGCCGAGGAGCTTCCACCACAGGCCGATGCCGTCCTTCGACGGGCCGTGGCCCCGGGAGGGGTCGGGCTTGGCCGGGTGCTCGACCTTGACGACCTCCGCGCCGAAGTCGCCGAGCATGGTGGCGGCGAGCGGTCCGGCGAACAGGGTGGCGAGGTCGAGGACGCGCAGCCCGGTGAGCGGGCCACGACTCGTCCCCGACTCGGTGAGCGGACCGCGATCCGTCCCCGCCTCGTGATCCGTATGCCCGCTCATGAGGTGTGCCGGGTGTTCGAGGCGGCCTGGGCGTCGATCTCGGAGCGGTACGGCATCGAGGACGAGGCGCCGGCGCGCTGCACCGACGGGGACGTGGTCGTCGACGCCCACGCGAGGGAGGCGCGCATCGGCCGGCCCTCCGCCGGCGCGACCGCGAGGATGCCACCCGCGCCGGTCGAGTCCACGGCGGTGATCCGGGGCGCGGGCACGGTGAGGGGTTCGGCGCCGCGGGCCGCGTACGGACTGCCCGCCGCGCCCAGGGTGACGACGACTTCGGGTACCTGGTCGAGCAGGGCGATGGAGGCGAGGAGTTCGGGCGGCAGGGACTGTACGGGGGAGGGGGTCAGGATGGTCCGGACGTCGTGGCGGCGCGCGGCCTCGGCGCCCGTGAGGACGGCGGCCGGCGGGATCTCGGGCTGGAGCAGCAGCGCGTCGGCGCCGGGGGCGAGGTGGTCGACGGTGGCGTCGGCACCGGGGACGACGACGATCGCGTTGCCGCCCTCGTCGTCCACGACGATGTGCGCCGTGCCGGACGGGCCCTCGGTGGTGCGCAGGTGGTCGGTGTCCACGCCCATGGGGGTCCCCCCTGCTCGAGCGAAGCCGAGAGCTTGGGGGAGCTCCGGGGTCGTACGGAGCTGGGAGCCGAAGGCGTCGGCGCCCACCGCGCCGATCATCGAGACGTCGGAGCCCGCGTGGGCCGCGGCCACCGCCTGGCCCGCGCCCTTGCCGCCGGGGATCGTACGGAACTCCCGTCCCGTCACGGTCTCTCCGCGCTGCGGGGCCTTCGCGACGTACGCGACGAGGTCCATGTTCGTGCTGCCGAGCACGGCGATTTGGGTCATGGGTGACGGGTCTCCCGGTGCGTGAGCTGGTGGGTCAGCTGGGCGAGGGTGTCGAAGCCGATGCCGTCGAAGTCGGCGACGGAGGTGGCGAGGCGGTTCTTGAGGGGGGTGGTCCAGCGGTCGGGGAGCGCGGCGGGGGTGCCGGTGAGGAGGCCCGCGACGCTGCCCGTCGTCGCGCCGTTGGAGTCGGTGTCCCAGCCGCCGGACACCGCGCGGCAGATGGAGCCGGAGAAGTCGCCGTCCGCGTGGGTGAGGGCGGCGGCGATCAGGGCGGTGTTGGGGAGGGCGTGGACCCAGTGGTAGGCGCGGTGGGTGGCGTGCAGGGCGTCGACGACCGTGTCGAAGTCCTCGGTGGTGCGGGCGAGGTGGACGGCGTGGCGGATCGCCTCGGCCAGCCGGGAGGCGGGGGGCACGACGGTGAGGCCGGTGCGCAGGCAGGCGTGGATGTCGCCGCGGCCGGTGGCCGCCTCGGCGATGGTGGCCGCCGTGAACATCGCCGCGTACACGCCGTTCGCGGTGTGGGTGAGGGTGGCGTCCCGGTGGGCCGCTTCCGCGGCGGCGGCCGGATCGCCCGGGTTCGTCCAGCCGTGGACGTCGGCGCGGATCAGGGCGCCGATCCATTCGCGGAAGGGGTTGCGGTGGCGGGCCGTGTGCGGGGGTTCGATGCCGGTGAGGAGGTTGCGGTAGGCGACGCGTTCGGCGGTGAACGTGCGGCCGGCGGGGAGTTCGTCCAGCCAGAGGCGGCCCACGTCGGCGGTCGTGAAGTCCCTGCCGTATCGCTGGAGCAACAGGAGGTTCAGGAGGGGGTAGTTGAGGTCGTCGTCCTCGGGCATGCCGTCGATGTTCTCGGCGAGGGAGGTGGGGGCGGAGCGTCTGTTCCAGGGGTGGGCCCGGAGGAGGTCGTCGGGTACGTCCCGGGCGGTGAACCAAGTGTGCAGGGGCCAGTTTCCGGCGGCCCGGGCCAGTTGGCGGATGCCGTCGAGGGGGAGCTTTTCCACCGGTTTGCCAAGGAGGCAGCCGACCGCTCTGCCCAGCCAGGCGGTTTCCAGGTGGGCCTGGGTGGGGGCTGGGGTGGGCACGGGTCGGGCGGGCCAGTTCGGGCAGTGGGCCCTGATCCGGCCGAGGTCTGTCGGCTCTGTGTCCGCCAACTCACCGGGCAGCTCCGCCAGTTCGTCCAGGAGGTCTTCCGCCAGTGCGTGTAGGTACCGCGAGGCCGGAGTCGGGGACGCGCCCGCGCGCGGTGGGGCCTTTGGGCCGCCCGCCGCGTGCCAGCGGGCGGCGATCGCCTCCGGTGCGCGGCCGTCCTGATACGCCTGGGCGAGCTCGTGGCCGAGGAGGTCCTCCGGTTGGACCCAGGTCAGTCGGAGCATCACGGGGTCCCCGTCAGCTCGGCGTACGCCGACTCGTGGGCGCGGCGACGGCCCACGTCACGAGCGAAGATCTCGCGGGTCACCCCGGTGAGGGTGGTCGCCGGGGCGTGCAGGTCCAGGCGGCTGGCCTCGGCGACCGTCTTGGCCCAGTCGTGGGGGACCTCGGAGCCGAGGGCACCGGCGAGGGCGCCGGACATGGTGGCGATGGAGTCGCAGTCGCGGCCGTAGTTCACCGAGCCGAGGACCGCGTGCCGGTAGTCGCCCCCGGACACCACCAACATGCCCAGGGCGACGGGGAGTTCCTCGATCGCGTGGAGACGGGAGGGGCGGCGGGCGGCGAGGGAGGGGGAACGGTAGTCGGGGCCGACCGTGTCGTAGGGGATCACCGCCTCGCGGAGCGGGATCAGCGCCGACTCGAAGTCCGTGTGGCGGGCGGCGACTTCGCAGACCGCCTCGATCGCCGACCGGGTGCCGTCCTTCGCCAGGGACAGGCAGGCCGCGACGACCGAGTCCGGGCTCGCCCCGGGCGCGCACGCCGCCGCCACCCCCGCCGCGAAGACGCCCGCCGCCTCCCGCCCGTACGACGACTGGTGGGCGCCCGCGATGTCGAGCGCCTCGGCGTACGCGCCCGCCGGGTTGGCCGCGTTGACCAGGCCGGCCGGCGCCATGTACATCGCGGCGCCGCAGTTGACGATGTTGCCGGTACCGGCCTCCCGGGGGTCCACATGGCCGTAGTGGAGGCGGGCCACCAGCCACTTCTCCGCGAGGAAGATCCGCTGGAGGGGGATGGCCTCGGCCTCCAGTTCCGGGATCCAGCGCGGGCCCGTCATGAGGTCGGGGACCAGGTGCTCGGCGACGGCGTACGCGTCGAGGTGGTCGCGGACGGTGGCGTACACGCGTACCAGCGCATGGGTCATCAGGGTGTCGTCGGTGACGTGTCCGTCGCCCTTGTGGTACGGGGCGATGGGGCGGGCGGTGCGCCAGGCGTCGCCGTTCCAGGGGCCGACGATGCCGTGGATCCGGCCGCCGTGCCGTTCGACGATCTGCTCGGGGGTGTAGCCCTCGACGGGGCCGCCGAGCGCGTCGCCGACGGCGGCTCCGACGAGGGCTCCGGTGATGCGTTCGTCGAGGGTTCCCGTTCCTTCTCCTTTGGGCGTCATGCCCGAATCATCCCTCTGGGGTGGCCAGTTCCGTCGCTTCCAGGAGGTCGGCGAGTCCGATCAGGTCCGTGCCCGTGAGCCGGGGCAGCGCGCAGCCGGACAGGATGCGGCAGGCGTCGCGCCAGGAGGCAGGGATCGCGCCGCCGCCGCCCAGCGCGCCGGTGAGCGCGCCCGCGAGGGCCGGGGCCGAGTCCGCGACCCGGGACAGACAGGCGGCGGCGGGCACCGCCTCCGCGATCCGGCCGCGTGCGGCGGTGGCCAGGGCGAGGGCGACCGGCACGGTCTCCGCCGCCGCGATGCCGTAGCTGTAGACGTGGTCGACGATCTGGTGTTCCAGGAGGGGGACCAGGGCGAAGGTGTCCTCGCTGGCGCGGGCGAGCCGCAGTGCGTGCCGGGCGTTGCGGCCGATCTCCGTCGACTCGGGGAGCTCGGCGAGGGCGGCGTCCGCGCAGGCGTCGACGTCGGCCCCGGCGAGGGCGAGCGCGAGGGCCGCGGCCATCGCGCGGGCGCCGTGCACCCCGTCGCCGTCCTGGGTGTAGCGGGCGTCGAACTCGGCGAGTTCCGCGGCGAGTCGGGGGTCGCCCGGGTGCGCCACGGCGAGCACACAGGCCCGTACACAGGCCGCGTCGTCGAAGTAGTGCGGGTTGTCGTGGCCGGTGGCGGGCGGGCGCAGCCCGGTGGCGAGGTTGCCCAGGCCCGCCCGTACGGAGATCCGGGCGCGCAGGGGGAGCAGCGCGGACTCGACCTCGGGGGCGCGCTCGGCGGCCGCGGCGACCTCGCTGGCGACGGCGTTCCAGGACAGGTCGATGGATGCCCGCATCCGGCGTTCCCGGCTCAGGTCGCCGAGCGCGCTGCGGTCCCCGGCGCGCAGCACGGCCTCCGCCGCGAACGCCGCCCACTCCGCGTCGTCCGACGGGCCGAGCCGCAGGGGTTCCGGCGGCTGATTGAGCGCGATGGGCACGGGCAGGGTCGTCGTCGCGTTCTGCTCCGCGAAGGTGTCCAGCTCGCGGGTCAGCCGCCGGGTCCACTCGGGCATCCGGGCCGCGCGGTGCCGGCCGGCGGGCCAGCCGGCGGCGTCGCCCGCGGCGAGCCCGAGCAGGAGGCCCTCGATCCGGCGGGGGTGCGGGGCGGGTACGGGGGCGGCGCCCCGCTCCGTACGGGGGTCCGCATCCGTCGAGGGGGAGTCCCCGGTGTCGGACGTCGAGGGTGGGTCCCCGATGTCGGAGATCGAGATCGATCCCCCGGTCCCCGGTGCCGAGGCCGATCCCGTGCCGGGTTCGTCGCCCACCAGGCCGGGTCTCATGGCTGCACCTCGTCATCTTCGTCGGCAAGGATGTAATCGCTGGTGAGGGCGTACGGGTCGGGGGGCGGAGGCGCCGTGCTCCCGGTCCCCCACTTCCCGTCGTCCCCCGGTGTGAGCAGTTCCGCCACGTCCAGTACGTGGTGGCCCGCCATGGAGGGCAGGCAGCTGCCGCGTGCCGGGCCGATCGCCGCCGCCCAGTCCGCCGGGATCGCGGCGGCGCCCCGGGTCGCCCCGGCCAGCGCGCCCGCCACCGCGGCCGTGGTGTCGGCGTCGCGGCCCATGTTGACGGCGGTGAGGACGGACTCGGTGAAGTCGCCGTCGGCGGCGGCGTACGCGCCGAAGGCGAGGGCGACGGCCTCCGGGGCCAGGTCCGTCCAGGGGTAGCCGCCGATGACGACCGCCGAGCGGACCGCCCGTTCCCCGCGGTGGGCGACGGCCACCGCCCGGCGCAGGGAGCGGGCCGTCCAGGAGTCGTCCGGGATCACGGCGAGCGCGGAGGCGACCACCGCGATCGTGGCCGCGCCCGCCATCGCCGCCGCGACCCCCGCCGCGACCGCCTGGCCGCCGTAGATGCCCTCGCCTTCGTGGCTCACCGAGCCGTCGATCGCCACCAGCCGGGCCGCCTCCGCCGGGCGCCCGGCCGCGAAGACGCCGAAGGGGGCCGCGCGCATCGCCAGACCGTCGCTCCAGGCGTGCCGGTGCTGGGCCGAGATGGGGGCCGCGAGTCCCCGGCGCAGGTTCTCCAGGGTGCCGCGCTCGCTGAAGCCGGCGCCCCGGAACGGCCCCTCGTCACGGTCGGCGATCCACTGGTGCCAGGCCGCCTCGACATGCGTCACGGTCAGCGCCGAACCGTGCCGGGCCAGCAGCAGCCCCGAGAAGATCGCGTACTCCGTGTCGTCCGTCCCGGCCGGTTGATCGGCGACGTACCCCGTGATCCGTCCCCACTTCGCGCGGATCTGCGACGGCCTCATGTTCTCGGCGGGCGCGCCCAGCGCGTCCCCGACGGCGAGGCCGAGCAGCGCGCCGCGGGCCCGCTCGCGCAGAGCGGCCGAGTCCCCGGGTGCCGGGACGGAGGGAATGCAGGCGATGGAAGCCATACGGTGCCTCTCCTCTCAGGGCGCAGAGCCCTTTGGGGATGTGTCCCACGGGAGGGGGCGGGGAGAGCCGTCCGCGGCTCCTCATTCACCCGGTCGACATCTGTGCATGATCCATCACGGATGAGCGGCTGAGCGTAAAACCGCAGGTTAGCCCAGCCTTTCCTTGCTGGCGGAGAAGAAATTACCGGCGTACTTTCGTGGTTGTCGAAAAGTAGAAACAGTCCAATCGAAGGATCCTGGGGGACCGGTATGTCCATCATCGAGACCGAAGCGACCCTGCACGAGGCGCACCGCGACAACCACACCCACCGGGACGTGAACGGCGGATGGCTGCGCCCGGCCGTGTTCGGCGCGATGGACGGGCTCGTGTCCAACCTCGCCCTGATGACCGGCGTCGCCGGCGGGTCCGTCTCCCACCAGACGATCGTCATCACCGGGCTCGCGGGCCTGGCCGCCGGCGCCTTCTCCATGGCCGCCGGCGAGTACACCTCCGTCGCCTCGCAGCGCGAACTCGTCCAGGCCGAACTCGACGTCGAGCGCCGTGAGTTGAGAAAGCATCCGCAGGACGAGGAGCGCGAGCTCGCCGCGCTGTACGAGTCGCGCGGCGTCGATTCCGCACTCGCCAGCGAAGTGGCCAAGCAGCTCTCGCGCGACCCCGAGCAGGCCCTGGAGATACACGCCCGCGAAGAGCTCGGCATCGACCCGGGCGACCTGCCCTCCCCGGCCGTCGCCGCCGTGTCGAGCTTCGGCTCCTTCGCCCTGGGTGCCCTGCTCCCCGTACTGCCGTATCTGCTCGGCGCGACCGTCCTGTGGCCCGCGCTGCTGCTCGCGCTGATCGGGCTCTTCGCGTGCGGCGCGATCGTGGCCCGGGTGACGGCTCGAACCTGGTGGTACAGCGGAATCCGGCAGCTCGCGCTCGGGGGTGCCGCGGCGGGTGTGACGTACGTCCTGGGCAGCCTGTTCGGTACCGCCGTAGGATGAGTTCTCGCGCACTTATGCAAGGGACTGCATAAGTAGCCGTTACTCCCTGGTTTCGATCGCTTAACCACTGGGAATGAGCCGTAAGCGCTGCGGGCAATGAGGCCTGCGCCGCTTCAGTGCGGTGGGTGACGTTGCCCGCCGTACCCCGGACCCGCGGACACTGATCTGTCCGCTTAGGTCCCCTTAACTCCACCGTCGTGCGCGGTACCCCCACGCCACCCACCGGTGTCCGCATGTTGGAACGGAGTATCCGGTTCCCGAGAACCATTCCATCATGTAACCTGCACGAAATTTTGCACCCCCAGCAGAGGGCCAACGTCGTCCCTCGGCACATGCATATGCCACGACGACGACGGGAGAGCCGATGCGTTCGCCGCGCCAGCCGTCCCAGCACTCCACGAATGGCCAGAACTGGTCCTTCATGGATGCTCGCCCTGCTGCGCAGGGTATGTACGACCCCCGCAACGAGCACGACGCCTGTGGCGTCGGCTTCGTGGCCACCCTCACCGGTGAGGCGAGCTACGCGCTGGTCGAGCAGGCGCTCACCGTGCTGCGCAACCTGGAGCACCGGGGTGCCACCGGCGCCGAGCCCGACTCGGGCGACGGCGCGGGCATCCTGTCCCAGGTCCCCGACGCGTTCTTCCGTGAGGTGGCCGAATTCGAGCTGCCCGCGGCCGGCGCGTACGCGGTCGGCATCGCCTTCCTGCCCGAGGACGGCATCGAGGATGTCGTCTCACAGATCGAGACGATCGCCGCCGACGAGGGCCTGACCGTCCTCGGCTGGCGCGAGGTTCCGGTCGCCCCCGAACTGCTCGGGGCCACCGCCCGCTCCACGATGCCCGCCTTCCGCCAGATCTTCGTCACGGACGGCGTCTCGACCGGCATCGAGCTCGACCGCAAGGCGTTCGTGCTGCGCAAGCGCGCCGAGCGCGAGGCCGGCGTGTACTTCCCGTCGCTCTCCGCGCGCACCATCGTCTACAAGGGCATGCTGACCACCGGCCAGCTGGAGCCCTTCTTCCCGGACCTGTCCGACCGCCGCTTCGCCTCCGCGATCGCGCTCGTGCACTCCCGGTTCTCCACCAACACCTTCCCGAGCTGGCCGCTCGCCCACCCGTACCGCTTCGTCGCGCACAACGGCGAGATCAACACGGTCAAGGGCAACCGCAACTGGATGCAGGCGCGCGAGTCCCAGCTGGTCTCGGATCTCTTCGGGGACAAGGGCCTGGAGCGGGTCTTCCCGATCTGCACGCCCGACGCGTCCGACTCCGCCTCCTTCGACGAGGTGCTCGAGCTCCTCCACCTCGGCGGCCGCTCGCTCCCGCACTCCGTGCTGATGATGATCCCGGAGGCGTGGGAGAACCACGACTCCATGGACCCGGCCCGCCGCGCCTTCTACCAGTTCCACTCCACGATGATGGAGCCCTGGGACGGCCCGGCCTGTGTCACCTTCACCGACGGCACCCAGGTCGGCGCGGTCCTCGACCGCAACGGTCTGCGCCCCGGCCGCTACTGGGTCACCGACGAGGGCCTCGTCGTCCTCGGCTCCGAGGTCGGCGTCCTCGACATCGACCCCGCGAAGGTCGTCCGCAAGGGCCGCCTCCAGCCCGGCAAGATGTTCCTCGTCGACACCGCCGAGCACCGCATCATCGAGGACGACGAGATCAAGGCCGCCCTCGTCGCCGACAAGCCGTACGCGGAGTGGCTGGAAGCCGGCGAGATCGAGCTCTCCGACCTCCCCGAGCGCGAGCACATCGTGCACACCCACGCCTCGGTCACCCGCCGCCAGCAGACCTTCGGCTACACCGAGGAAGAGCTGCGCATCATCCTCGCGCCGATGGCCAACACCGGCGGTGAGCCGCTGGGCTCCATGGGCACGGACTCGCCGATCGCGGCCCTCTCCGCGCGCCCGCGCCTGCTCTTCGACTACTTCACCCAGCTGTTCGCGCAGGTCACCAACCCGCCGCTGGACGCGATCCGCGAGGAGCTCGTCACCTCGCTGCGCTCCTCGCTGGGCCCGCAGGGCAACCTGCTGGAGCCCACAGCCGCGTCCTGTCGTAGCGTCACCCTGCCCTTCCCGGTGATCGACAACGACGAGCTGGCCAAGCTCATCCACATCAACGCCGACGGCGACATGCCGGGCATGAAGGCCGCGACCCTGTCCGGTCTCTACCGGGTCAGCGGTGGCGGCGACTCCCTCGCCGCGCGGATCGAGGAGATCTGCGCGGAGGCCGACGCCGCCATAGAGAACGGCGCCCGTCTGATCGTCCTGTCGGACCGCCACTCCGACGCCGAGCACGCGCCGATCCCCTCGCTGCTGCTCACCGCGGCCGTCCACCACCACCTCATCCGCACCAAGCAGCGCACCCAGGTGGGCCTGCTGGTCGAGGCGGGCGACGTCCGCGAGGTCCACCACGTGGCCCTCCTCATCGGCTTCGGCGCCGCCGCGGTCAACCCGTACCTGGCGATGGAGTCGGTCGAGGACCTGGTCCGCGCCGGTACCTTCCTGGGGGACATCGAGCCCGAGCAGGCCATCCGCAATCTGATCTACGCGCTCGGCAAGGGCGTCCTCAAGGTCATGTCCAAGATGGGCATCTCGACCGTCGCCTCCTACCGCGGCGCCCAGGTCTTCGAGGCCGTCGGCCTCGACCGGGCCTTCGTCGAGAAGTACTTCAACGGCACGGCCACCAAGATCGGCGGCGCCGGTCTCGACGTCATCGCCAAGGAGGTCGCGGCGCGGCACGCCAAGGCCTACCCGGCCTCCGGCATCGCCCCGGCGCACCGGGCCCTCGACATAGGCGGCGAGTACCAGTGGCGCCGCGAGGGCGAGCCGCACCTGTTCGACCCGGAGACGGTCTTCCGCCTCCAGCACTCGACGCGCTCCGGCAGCTACGACATCTTCAAGAAGTACACGGACCGGGTGAACGAGCAGTCCGAGCGCCTGATGACGCTCCGCGGCCTGTTCGGCTTCAAGTCCGACCGGCAGCCGATCTCGATCGACGAGGTCGAGCCGGTGAGCGAGATCGTCAAGCGCTTCTCCACCGGCGCCATGTCGTACGGCTCCATCTCCAAGGAGGCGCACGAGACCCTCGCCATCGCCATGAACCAGCTGGGCGGCAAGTCCAACACCGGTGAGGGCGGCGAGGACGCGGACCGGCTCTACGACCCGGCGCGCCGCTCGTCGATCAAGCAGGTCGCCTCCGGCCGCTTCGGCGTCACGTCGGAGTACCTGGTCAACGCCGACGACATCCAGATCAAGATGGCGCAGGGCGCCAAGCCCGGCGAGGGCGGCCAGCTGCCCGGCCACAAGGTCTACCCCTGGGTCGCCAAGACCCGGCACAGCACCCCGGGCGTGGGCCTGATCTCTCCGCCCCCGCACCACGACATCTACTCCATCGAGGACCTGGCCCAGCTGATCCACGACCTCAAGAACGCGAACCCGCAGGCGCGGATTCACGTGAAGCTGGTCTCCGAGGTCGGGGTCGGCACGGTCGCCGCGGGTGTCTCCAAGGCGCACGCGGACGTGGTGCTCATCTCCGGCCACGACGGCGGTACGGGCGCCTCCCCGCTGACGTCCCTGAAGCACGCCGGCGGCCCCTGGGAGCTCGGCCTCGCCGAGACCCAGCAGACGCTGCTGCTCAACGGCCTGCGCGACCGTATCGTCGTGCAGACCGACGGCCAGCTGAAGACCGGCCGTGACGTCGTCATCGCCGCGCTGCTCGGCGCCGAGGAGTTCGGTTTCGCGACCGCGCCGCTCGTCGTCTCCGGCTGCGTCATGATGCGCGTCTGCCACCTGGACACCTGCCCGGTCGGCATCGCCACCCAGAACCCGGTGCTGCGCGAGCGCTTCGCCGGCAAGGCCGAGTACGTCGTGAACTTCTTCAAGTTCATCGCCGAAGAGGTCCGCGAGATCCTCGCCGAGCTCGGCTTCCGCACGATCGAGGAGGCCGTCGGCCACGCCGAGAACCTCGACGTGGAGCGGGCGATCACCCACTGGAAGGCGCAGGGCCTGGACCTGTCCCCGCTCTTCCACGTGCCCGAGCTGCCCGAGGGCGCGGTGCGCCACCAGGTCATCGCCCAGGACCATGGTCTGGAGAAGGCGCTCGACAACGAGCTGATCAAGCTCGCCGCCGACGCGCTGGCCGCGAACACCCAGGCCGACGCCCAGCCGGTGCGCGCCCAGGTCGCGATCCGCAACATCAACCGCACGGTCGGCACCATGCTCGGCCACGAGGTGACGAAGAAGTTCGGTGGCGGGGGCCTGCCCGACGACACCATCGACATCACCTTCACCGGCTCCGCGGGCCAGTCCTTCGGCGCCTTCCTGCCGCGCGGTGTCACGCTGCGCCTGGAGGGCGACGCCAACGACTACGTCGGCAAGGGCCTCTCCGGCGGCCGGGTGATCGTCCGTCCCGACCGGGGCGCCGACCACCTCGCCGAGTACTCGACCATCGCGGGCAACACCATCGCGTACGGCGCGACGGGCGGCGAGCTCTTCCTGCGCGGCCGCACCGGCGAGCGCTTCTGCGTCCGCAACTCCGGCGCGACGGTGGTCTCCGAGGGCGTGGGCGACCACGGCTGCGAGTACATGACCGGCGGCCACGCGGTCGTCCTCGGCGAGACGGGCCGCAACTTCGCGGCCGGCATGTCCGGCGGCATCGCGTACGTCGTCGACCTGAACCGCGACAACGTCAACGCCGGCAACGTGGGCGCCGTCGAGGCTCTCGACGACACCGACAAGCAGTGGCTGCACGACGTGGTGCGCCGCCACCAGGAGGAGACCGGCTCGACCGTCGCCGAGAAGCTCCTTGCGGAGTGGGACACAGCGGTGGACCGCTTCAGCAAGATCATCCCCAGCACGTACAAGGCAGTGCTCGCCGCCAAGGACGCCGCCGAGCGAGCCGGACTCCCCGAGTCCGAGATCACCGAGAAGATGATGGAGGCGGCGACCAATGGCTGATCCCAAGGGCTTTCTGAACCACGGCCGCGAGGTCGCCAGGACCCGCCCCGTCGAGGAGCGCGTCAAGGACTGGAACGAGGTCTACGTTCCGGGCTCACTGCTCCCGATCATCTCCAAGCAGGCCAGCCGTTGCATGGACTGCGGGATCCCGTTCTGCCACAACGGCTGTCCGCTGGGGAACCTGATCCCCGAGTGGAACGACTACGCCTACCGCGAGGACTGGTCCGCCGCGTCCGAGCGTCTGCACGCCACGAACAACTTCCCGGAGTTCACGGGCCGCCTGTGCCCCGCTCCCTGCGAGTCGGCGTGTGTGCTCGGCATCAACCAGCCCGCCGTGACCATCAAGAACGTCGAGGTCTCGATCATCGACAAGGCGTGGGACACGGGCGATGTCGCCCCGCGGATCCCCGAGCGCCTGTCGGGCAAGACCGTCGCGGTCATCGGCTCGGGCCCGGCGGGCCTGGCCGCCGCCCAGCAGCTCACCCGGGCGGGCCACACGGTCGCCGTGTACGAGCGTGCCGACCGCGTCGGCGGCCTGCTGCGCTACGGCATCCCCGAGTTCAAGATGGAGAAGCGGCACATCAACCGCCGCATCGAGCAGATGCGCGCGGAGGGCACCCGCTTCCGCACCGGCATCGAGATCGGCCGCGACCTCAAGGCGACGGACCTGCGCAAGCGGTACGACGCCGTGGTCATCGCCGCCGGTGCGACGACCGCGCGTGACCTCCCGGTCCCCGGCCGCGAGCTCAAGGGCATCCACCAGGCCATGGAGTACCTGCCGCTGGCCAACAAGGTCCAGGAGGGCGACTACGTGGCGCCCCCGATCACGGCCGAGGGCAAGCACGTCGTGGTCATCGGCGGCGGCGACACCGGCGCGGACTGCGTGGGCACCGCCCACCGCCAGGGCGCTGCCTCGGTCACGCAGCTGGAGATCATGCCGCGACCGGGCGAGGAGCGGAACCCGGGCCAGCCCTGGCCGACGTTCCCGATGCTCTACAAGGTCACCTCCGCGCACGAGGAGGGCGGCGACCGCGTCTACTCGGTCTCCACCACCCACTTCGAGGGCGACGAGGACGGCAACGTCCAGTGGCTGCACCTCGCCGAGGTCGAGTTCGTCGACGGCAAGCTGAACCAGAAGCCGGGCACGGAGCGCAAGATCCCCGCCCAGCTGGTCACACTGGCCATGGGCTTCACCGGCACCGACGTCGAGAACGGCGTGGTCTCCCAGTTCGGCCTGGAGCTCGACGCGCGCGGCAACATCGCCCGCGACGCCGAGTTCGCGACGAACGTGCCCGGCGTGTACGTCGCCGGTGACGCCGGCCGCGGCCAGTCGTTGATCGTGTGGGCCATCGCGGAGGGCCGCTCGGCCGCCCGCGGGGTCGACCGCTTCCTGACCGGGGCCAGCGATCTGCCGGCCCCGATCCGCCCGACGGACCGCTCGCTGATGGTCTGACGCTCCACCCCAACAAACGTCCCGTACAACGGCGTACGGAACTGAACGCGGCGCCTGCCTTGTCCCCGACCGGACGGTGGTGGGCGCCGTGGTGCGTCGTCAGCAGGTCGGGCGGTGGGGCGCCTGGTGGCGGTATCAGTCGGCCGGGCGCCCGGTGTCGTCCGGCCACACCCCGATGTGGTCCTGCTCCAGTTCCAGCATCACCCGGTCCTCCATGCCGAGGGCCGCGGTGTACTCGGCGGGCAGCTGGAGCCGGCCGGCCCGGTCCAGGGTCGCGAACTCCCGTGCCACCAGGGACTCCTGGCCCTCCGCGTCGACCTCCGTGCGGCGCAGCACCTCCGTCGAGGTGCGGCCGTCACGGATCGCGACCGCGCGCCGGACCTCCCCGGCGACCGCCTGGTCGTGCGTGACGATCACGATCGTCGTGCCCAGCTCCTCGTTGGCCCGGCGGAACGCCGCGAAGACCTCCGCGCCCGTCGCCGAGTCCAGCTCGCCGGTCGGCTCGTCGGCGAGCAGCACGGACGGCGAGTTGGCGAGGGCCACGGCGATAGCGACCCGCTGCTGCTGCCCGCCGGACATCTGCGGCGGACGGCGGCCGTGGCAGTCGGCGACGCCGAGCATCGCGAGCAGTTCCCGCGCCCGCTCGGCCCGCCGCTCACCGCGGCCCCGCCCGCCCTTCAACTGCATGGGCAGCGCCACGTTCTGGGCCGCCGTCAGATAGGGGAGGAGATTGCGGGCCGTCTGCTGCCAGACGAAACCGACCACCTCACGGCGGTAGCGCAGCCGGTCCTTCGCGTTCATGGTGAGCAGATCGCGGCCCGCGACCCGCGCGGCGCCCGCGGTGGGCACGTCGAGGCCGGCGAGGATGTTCATCAGGGTCGACTTGCCGCTTCCCGAGGCGCCGACCAGGGCCATCAACTCGCCCTCCTGGACCAGCAGATCGAGTCCCTGGAGCGCCTGTACCTCCACCCCGGCGGAGCCGCCGCGCCCAGGGGAGTCGCCCCCGGCCGCCCGGCCGGAGAAGATGCGGACCAGCCGGTCGCAGGCGATCAGGGCGTCCCGACCGTACGCGGGCCGGTCGCGGCGTGCCGCCGCCCGATGCTCCAGCTCCGCCAGGCTCGTCCGCGAGGTCGTCGCACGGGTCATCGCATGTCTCCTGTCCTGAGTTCGCTGATCGTCGTACGGCGCCCGGCCCACCAGGCCTGCGCGACGGCCACCGCCCACGCCAGCAGCACCGTGCCCGCCGCGGGCAGGAGCAGCGACCACATGTCGGTACGCAGCGACGCGCCGACCACCGGCACGCGGCCCGCCGCGCCGGCCAGCGCGAGACGTTCCAGGTCGATGCCGGGAGCGAGCAGCCGGACCGTGGCCCAGCCGGCGAGCATCCCGCCCGAGGCCGCGAGCAGCGCCTGGGGCAGCGCGTCCAGGCTGAGCAGCCGACGGCCCTGGCGGGGCGTGAGGCCCATGGTGCGCAGCCGGGCCAGCAGCGCGGCCCGCTCCGGCGCGGACTGAAGGAGGGAGAGCAGCAGGGCGAGTACGGCGTACCCCGCACCGGCCAGGGCGGCCGTGGTGTAGATCCGCTCGGCGCCCGCCTGCAACGGCGCATCGGAGAGCGCCACCCGTTGCTCGTCGCGCAACGTCACGGAGAGGCCCTTCCCGGCGCCGCGCACGGCCGTCCGCAGTGCCGGTGCGTCGAGTGTGGCACCGGTCGCCAGCAGCGTCGTCGGATCGGAGTGTTCGAGGCCCGCGGCGTCGACCAGCAGGAAGTCGGCGCCGGGGGCGGCGGGCGTGCGGGAGCGTACGGCGGCGATCCGGACGGTGATGTCACCGGCGAGGGACGTGATCCGGCGCGGTGCGCGGCCCAGGCGCTCGGCGAGACCGGGGGAGGCGACGGCGTTCAGGACACTCCCCGTCCCGGCACCCTCCGTCCTCTTCGGCGTCAACACGTCGGCGGAGAAGGCCCCGAGGCCCGTCTGCCGGGCCAGCCGGGCGTACGACGCCGGCTCGACCCCGATCAGCGTCAGGCCCTCCTTCGCCCCTGCCCCGCGGGAGGCGAGCTCGGCCGTGCGCTCGATCCGCACGGCCGTCACCCCACGTACGCCCGCGACCTTCCGTACCGCCCCTGCCACGCCCGCCGGGAGCGGCGTCGCCTCGCCCGGCCCCGCGATCCGCGCGTCCGCGCCGGTCGCCAGCAGCGCGGCCCGGTCCCGGGCGTCGGACACCCCGGCGAGCACGGAACCCCCGAACGCCGCCGTCGTCAGGGCCAGCAACAGTGCCAGCAGCGGCAACGCGACGCCCACCGTCGAGGAGCGGCCCGCGCGGGCCAGCGACAGGAAACCGACCACCCCGCGCCCTCGCGCGGCCGGGCGCGCGGCCCACCGCAGCGGCAGCGGATACAGCCGTACGAGCACCAGCGCCGCGATCAGCCCGACCAGGACCGGAGCGGCGCTCACCAGGAGGTCGCCCGAGCTGGACGCGCCGCGCCGCCGCAGCGCCACGACCGAGCCGACGGCCAGCACCAGCACGGTGAGTTCGGCGACCGTGCGGCGCCTGCCGGGCCTGGCGTGGGCGAGATCGTCGCGCTCCGCGTGCGCCCGCGGCCTGCGGTGCGCCACGACCGCCCGCACCGGCAGTACGGCACAGGCGAGGAGCGCGACGCCGGACGCCCCGAGCACGGCGGGCAGGAGCCGGGCCTCGTCGACGGTGAGCACGGCGAGCAGCAGACCGGCGGCGGCCGAGGGCACCGCCACGACCGCTGTCTCGGCGAGGAGCCGTCCGGCGATCCCGCGCAGTGAGCCGCCCCGCGCGCGCAGCAGGGCGAGTTCGGTGGCCCGGCGGACGGCGACCAGGCCGCCGGCCATCGCCAGGACGACGGCGGCGACCGCGCCGATCCCGAACGCCCCGACCGCCACGACGGGCGTGATCGCCGCGCGGGTCGTCGTGTAGGAGCCGACGACCGTCTCCAGGTCGGTGGCGACGGCCGCGGTGCTCCCGGCCACCTCGCGCATCCGCAGCAGCTCGGGCCCGCCTTCGAGGGAGGCGATCCGGGAAACGAGCCCCGGAACGTCCTGTGCGGTGAGCCGGTCGGTGGCGGGGGCGAACCGCCAGTACAGCTCCGGCTGTCCCTGGCTGCCGAGGAGCACCGGGGCGGCGCCGGGCGCCAGCAGGAGGCCCGCGTCCCAGTAGAACTGCGGCGGGACCGGGGCGTCCGCGGCCACGCCCGGGGTGCGCAGGACCGGCTCCGCGGACCAGTAACCGCCCTGCGGATGCCGGGGCTCCACGATCCCGGTGATCCGCACGACGAGCGGCGCGCCCCCGAAGCCGTCCACGTCGATGACGGAACCGACCCGCAGCCGCAGCGTCCGGGCGGTCGCCTCGGTCACGGCGGCCTCGACCTTCCTGGTGTCCGCCGTCACCTTCCCGGCGGCGGTGGGGAGCCGTCCGCCGCGCACGATGGAATGGGCGGCGAGTTCCGACTGCGCGACCAGAGTGAAACGGGGCGGCGCGTCGATCACCGGCAGCCAGTGATTCAGTCCGACGAGGCTCTTGGAGGTCCGCACCCCGTAGGCCGACTCCGTGGTGTCCGCCCGCAGCGGCGCGGGCAGCCTGGCCAGCGCCGCGCGTCGGACGGCCGAGAGTGCCGCGGGCCGCACCGCCTTCTCCCGGGTGGACTGCGCGATCTCCAACCCCGGCTGCGGCGCGCTCAGTTCCACCGAGGTGGCGGCCGGGGGCGCCCCGGCGATCTCCTGCCGCAGCCCTTTCGTCTCGTACGCGTCGAGGGCCCGCGGCAGCGCCGCCGCGAGGAACGCCGTGACCAGCACGAGCACTCCGAACGCGACGGCCGCCCCGGGGGCGGTCCGCAGCCGCGTACGCACCCAGGGCGCCACACCGCGCTCCGTGCGCTGTCTCCACCACGCCATCTCAGCTGTCCCCCTGGTGGCGGAGCGCGACCGCCGGGTCGGCGCGGCGCACCGCCGTCGCGGCGCTGATCAGCAGGGGCAGGGCCGCGACGCCCACGAGGAGCAGCGCCACCTGGGACACCGGGAGTTCGACGAGGACGCGGGGGACCGGCCGGGCGGCCCCCGGGGTCAGCACGATCAGGGGGACGACGGCCCGGGTCAGGACGGTGCCGAGGCCGAGACCGGCGAGCAGACCGGCCCCGATCAGCAGGCCCTGCTCCACGGCGACCAGCCGGGCGAGTTCCCGGCGGCCCGCGCCCAGGGCCCGGAGCACGGCGAACTCCGCGGACCGCTCGCGCCGGGAGCCTGCGGTGCTCACCGCGAAGCCGCCCGCGGCGAGGGCCGCGGCGGCCACCGCCACCGCCATCAGCGCCGCGCGGGGCCCGGCGCCGAGCGGGTCGCCCAGCAGTCGGTCCGCGGCCTCGTCCCGTACGAGCACCTGGTCCGGCTCGACGTCGGGGCGGGCCCGCAGCGCGGCCGCGACCTTCCCGGCCCTGCCGGGGGCGGTGCTCAGCCACCATTCGGCGGGTGCGAGCGGAGCGCGTGCGCGCTGCGCGAACACGGCGTTCACGGCGCGCAGATCCAGCAACAGCGCGCCGCCGTCCGCCGCTTCCGCCCCGCCCTCGTCCGACGCTCCCGCTGCGCCCCCGTCCGCCGCTGCGTCCGCGGTGACCCCGGCCCAGGCCGTGCCCGATCCGGTCGTCGGCAGCTCGCTCACCGACCGCACGATCGTCACCCGCAGCCGCTCCCCGTCCAGCGTCACGTCGACGCTCTCGCCCGGCTCGGTCCCGGCCGCCCGCAGAAACGCCCGGGTGGCGACGGCCGCGATCCGTGCCGGGGGCGTGGCTCGCGCGGCGTCGAGGCGGACGGTGAACTCCGGCGGACCGGAGGGCGATTCGTCGCTCCCGGGCGCGGCGCCCGTCCCGTACGTGACCGTCAACGGCGCCGTCTTCGACGCGGCCGGACGCAGGGCCGTCGACGGGTACGCCGCTCCGTCCGCCGTCTCGGTCCTGCTGCCCCGCCAGCGCACCCCGGCGGGCACCGCGACCGCGCGGGCGGTCCCGTCGGGGCCCGTGGACAGCATCCGTACGACGGTGAGCCGGTGCTGTTCGGGCTCGCCCGCGGGAACCGTGCCGTCGAGCTGCAGCCCGGTCAGCCGCAGCGGCCCGGCCGGCGTGGCGCGGGCGCCCGAGGCCGACACATCCAGGTCGAGGGTGACCCGGTGGACCCGGCCGTCGACGGGTATCTTCCCGGTGCTCAGCCGGTACGCGATGCCGTAGCCGTCCTCGACGACGACGGTGACCAGGGGCGCGAGTCCGGAAGGGGAACGCCCCGTCTTCGTCCCCTCACCCGCCTTCGTTCCCTCGCCCGTTGCCGCCGTCTCGTCGGTGATCCGCAGATCCAGCGCGAGCCGCCGGGTGCCCTCGGGCAGCGACACCGAGGGCCCGGCCGCCTTCTCCCGAGGCGCGAGACCCCGCAGCAGCCGCTCCACGGGCTCGTCGGCGAGATCGCCGCGCATCAGCATCCCCTCCCCGGCATGCGCCGTGTCCAGAGCGAGCACCGTCGCCCTCCGGCCGCCGGAGAGGTCCGTGGTGGCGCGGTAGGCGGGAGCGGCGTCCCGTACCCCGGGCAGCGCGGCGTACAGACCGGTCTGGCCCGGGCCGCCCGGCCTGCCGTCCAGGACCCGTACGGAAGCACCCGTCCCGAAGTCCGCCTGGTCGCCCTGCGACCGCTGCCACGAAGCGCTCTGCCCGATCGCCAGCATCCCGGTCGTCACCGCGAGGACCAGCAGCAGCACCGGCCCCGCCCCGCGCAGCGGACGCCGGCTGAACTGCCAGCCCGCCAGCGCCGCGGGAAGGCCCCGCCCGCCGGCGGCGCGCCGCTCCGCGAGCCGCGCCCCCAGGGGCAGCAGCCGCAGTGTCAGCACCGTGCCGGCCAGCAGTGCCAGTGCGGGCGCCGCGACCAGCAGCGGATCGACGCCCAGATCGCCCGCCCGGTCACGGCTGAGCGCGCCGCCGCCGAACGAGCCGGTCTGCCGGTCGAGTTGCCAGTACGCCACCGCCGCGATCAACAGCAGCCCCACGTCGGCACCCGCCCGAACCGGCGCCGCGCCCGCCGCGGCCCGCACCCGCCGCAGCCGCGCCGGCGCACCCGCCGTGGCGGCCAGCGCGGGCGCCACGACCGCCGCCGCGCAGCACACCGCGACCCCGGCCGCGACCAGCCACACCTGGAGCACCGGAGCGTCCCCGAGCCGTACCCCGGTCCGGTCGAGGGACGACCACCGGGCGAGCAGCCGCACCAGCGGGCCGGACAACAGCGCGGCACCCACCGCCGCCGGTACGGCCAGCAGCAGCGCCTCCAGCGCGGCGAGGCCCGTGATCCGGCGGCGCGAGGCACCCCGCGCCTTCAGCAGATCGGTCTCGCCCGCCCGCTCGGTGTCGAGCAGCCGGGCCACCAGCAGCAGCGCGTACCCGGCGAGCAGCACCAGCTGGACGGAGACGATCATCAGCGTGGACCGGGACACGAGCAGCGCCCGCCCGGTCCGGTCGAGCACGGCGGGCAACGCCGTCCGCACGGTCGCGCCCGCTCCGAACGCCGGGTTCTTGCCCAGTGCTTCGGGTTCACGCGCCGAGGCCTCGCGCAGCGCGTCGATCCCGTCGGTGGTCAGGCTCCGGTAGTCGGCCGTCGCCACCCACCCGGTGGTGCCCGCGGAGGTGCGGGAGGCGAGGACGGACGGGTCGGCGAGCAGCGGGCCGTAGGTGGTGAAGTCGACGGTGCGCACCCCGTGACCGCCGACGGTGTCCAGCTGCCAGTACGGATCCGTGCTGTCGGCGACCCGGTACACGCCGGTGACCCGGACCGTCAGGGGCGCGCCGCCCAGCCGGTCGGTGAGCGCGATCCGCGCTCCGGGCCGCACCTTCAGCCGGTCGGCGGCGACTTCGGGCAGCGCGACGGGCACGGGAGCGGTGCGCGCCGCCGGGGCAGGGCCGGGCAGTGTGCCCGAGACCAGCCTGATCCGCGACCGGTCAAGAGCGGCGAAGTGGGTGAGGTCCGGTTGCCCCGCGCGGGCATCGGTGCCCTGGAGAGACCGGGGCAGCGCGTACGGCCCCGAGCTGCGCAACGTCCGTACGGTCACCGGAAGCCCGGCGAAGGTCCGGCGCGCGCCGCCGACCGCCGCGTCCTGGGCCTCCTCCTCCCGGCCGCGGGGCACGTCGGCACCGATGACGAGCGAGGCGGAGGTCGCGGCCGGGCCGCTCAGGTTCTGTCGGAGCGCCGCGTCCCCGACCGAGGCGGAGAACGCGGCGAGGGCGGCGAGCACCGAGGTGGTCAGCAGCACCGCGAGCAGGGCAGCACCGAGCAGCAGCCGATGCGCCCGAACGCGCAGCAACAAGAAGCCCGTCACTCGTCCCCCACCCGATTGCCGAGCCACCCCCTCGCCAACCCGACATGAATATCATGGGGTTCCCACTCTGGGCACATGAGTTCCATTCCGTAGGGGGTGCGTCGATGACGGAGAACACCGGCACGCGGTCCGGTGCCGCCCTCGTGGGCGAATCCGCCGACGAGCCGATGGTGCGGGTGGAGAACCTGCACCACTCCTACGGCACGGGCGCCGTGGCCGTGCACGCGCTGCGCGGGGCCTCCTTCGAGCTGCGGCGCGGCGAACTCGTCGCCCTCAAGGGCCGGTCGGGCTCCGGCAAGACGACCCTGCTCCATCTGATCGGCGGCCTCGACCGCCCGGACCGCGGCCGCGTCGTCATCGACGGCACCGACCTGTCCGCACTCGGCGAGAACGAGCTGCTGGAACTGCGCCGCGACCGGATCGGCTACATCTTCCAGTCCTTCGGACTCATCCCCATCCTCACCGCGGCCGAGAACGTGGGAGTGCCGCTGCGGCTGCGCAGAGCCGACACCCGCGAACGCGAGGAGCGCGTGGCCCTGCTGCTCGCCCTCGTGGGGCTCGCCGACCACAGGGACCAGCGCCCGGCGGAACTCTCCGGCGGGCAGCAGCAGCGGGTGTCCATCGCCCGCGCCCTCGCCAACCACCCGGCCCTGCTGCTCGCCGACGAGCCGACCGGACAGCTGGACGCGCAGACCGGCCTGGCGGTGATGGAACTGCTGAGGGCGGTGGTCGCCAGTGAGGGCGTCACGGCCCTGGTCGCCACGCACGACCCCCAACTCCTGGGCCTGGCCGACCGCGTACTGGAACTGGGCGACGGCGAGGTCGTCGAGCACTGAGGGCGCCCGACCGACCGGGCGCAGGCACCTCGGCGGAGGGGCCCCGGCACCTCGGCGGAGGGGCCCCGGCACCTCGGCGGAGGGGCCCCGGCACTGTGGCGGAGGGGCTACGGCACCTTGTACGTCTCCCCGTACACCTTCCACTCCAGCGGCGTGCGCAGGTCCAGGTTCCCGTCGTACAGGAACATCCGCTGGGCCGTGTCGACGCGGGTCGTGTCGCGGTGGGCGCTCTCGGCCTTCATCGCCGCGCGACGGACGTCGAGGAAGATGTCGAGGTAGGCCTTCTCGGAGCCGCCCTCGGCGGGGGTGTCGGCCTGGGCCATGGCACGGGCGCGCAGGTCGTAGAAGCCGCCCGCGCCGGTGCCGGGCCCGTGCATGACCATGGCGTCGTAGTAGATGAACTGGCCCAGCGTGCCGAGGCCGTCGAGTTTGGCGCGGCGCACCGCGGGGTCGAAGTAGACGCGGTCCCGCTCGGCGTCCTGCGCCCTGCGGAAGGCGGCCACCGAGGCCTCCTTGCGCCAGGCCGCCGCAAAGCCCGGGTCGAGACCCTTGTGCGAGTCCGTCCCGTCGACCTTGCGCAGGGCGGGGAGGTAGCGGGCGAGGCCGTTGCCCGGGTGGTCCTTCGTGTAGCCCTCGACCAGGACGAGCAGATCGTGGGTGCCGGTGCAGAAGCCGATGAGGCCCGCCGTGTAGCCCTGGCCGTCGCCGATGTCCTCGATGTAGGCGTACGCGCTGCGCCAGTCGAGCGTGGAGTTCTCCGCGCTCGCCACGAGCTTCTGCGCCAACTCCTTCTTGTCCGGGGCGGCGAGGCCCGCGCCCGCCGGTCGCTCGGCGTCCTGGCGGGCCTGCGCGTGCCCGGCCGCCCCGCTCGCGTCCGTGAGTCCCGGGGCGAGGAAGTAGACCGCCGCCGCGACCAGGGGGAGCACCGTGAGCAGGAGGAGCCGAGCACGTTTCATGGGCTCAGCCTAGGGAGCGCTCAGGCCGCTCCGCTCGTCAGCTCGGACACCTTGCCGACGGCCGTGATCACCAGCAGTGCCAACAGCGCGGCGCACGCGGCCGCTTGGACCAGGGCCCGGTGGCGGTGCCGGGGCGCGTACGCGTAGGCGAGCGTGACCACACCGCCCGCCAGCAGTCCGCCGAGGTGGCCCTGCCAGGAGGTGAGTCCCGCCGAGATGAGCAGCCACAGCAGCAGGCCCGCCATGAAGCGGTTGACGGCGCTCATGTCGGCGCCCAGCCGACGGGCCATGACGTAGTACGCGGCTCCCAGCCCGAAGATGGCACCCGACGCACCGAGCGTGGGCGTGTACGGCGCGATCACCAGCACGAGGACCGAGCCGCCGAGCGCCGAGAGCAGATAGAGCGTGACGAAGCGGATCCGGCCGAGCTGGGCCTCCACCACCCGGCCCAGGTTCCACAGCGAGACCATGTTCATCACGATGTGCAGAATCCCGAACGTGCCCTCGGTGGGCGGCAGATGGAGGAACGCGCCGGTCAGCATCCGGTACCACTCCCCGTCGACCACGCCCTCCGGGTGGAAGTCGTAGGGGTACTGGGCCTGCCAGACGTAGTGCCCGCCGTCGGGCCCCGTCAGCGCCGCGCCCAGCATCTCGAACCGGTCCACGATCGCCGGGCGCACCACCTCGCCCACATAGGCCAGCACGTTGAGCGCGATCAGGACGTACGTCACCACGGGCACGGTCGAGATACGGCCGCCGAACGCCGTACGGGCCTGCCGGATCGTCCTGGCGCCCTCCTTCACGCACTCCACGCACTGGTGACCGACGGCCGCCTCGCGCATGCAGTCCGGGCAGATGTAGCGGTCGCACCGTGTGCAGCGCACATGGGACTCCACCTTGGGATGGCGGTAGCAGGTGGTGACGGCGGATTCGGTGGATTCGGATTCCACGACCGGCTCCTCGCGGGTACGGAGATCAGGGGGACGATGAGCCGGTGGGGTCGGCGGCGAACAAAATAGCGAACGCCCATGTGAGAGGGGGACAGCAGGGGCTGGCGGTGCCGTAATCTCGGCGTTTCCGCAACCCTCGCGCGATGGGAGCCCCGCATGGCCGGAATCAGCCTCACCAAGGTGGAGGAGACCGCACCCGCGCTGGTCAGCCTGTACAAGAGCGCCGGTGTCTCCCTCACCAAGCACGGGCTGAGCGGACAGCGGGCCGCGGTGTACCTGGTCGTCGACTACTCCGGGTCGATGAAGCCGTACTACAAGGACGGCAGTGTGCAGGCGCTGGCGGACCGGGTGCTCGGCCTGTCGGCGCACCTCGACGACGACGGCACCGTCCCCGTCGTCTTCTTCTCCACGGACATCGACGCGGTCACGGACATCGCGCTCGACAACCACCAGGGCCGGGTGGAGGAGATCGTCGCCGGGCTCGGCCACATGGGGAAGACCAGTTACCACCTGGCCATGGACGCGGTCATCGACCACTATCTCGACAGCGGCTCCAAGGACCCCGCCCTGGTCGTCTTCCAGACCGACGGCGGCCCCATCAACAAGCTCGCCGCCGAACGGTACTTGTGCAAGGCGGCGAAGCTTCCGCTGTTCTGGCAGTTCATAGGGTTCGGTGACCCGGACAGCAAGCAGTTCGAGTTCCTGCGCAAACTCGACGAGCTGCCGATGCCGCAGAAGCGGGTCGTCGACAACGCCGGTTTCTTCCACGCCGGTTCGCAGCCTCGGAAGGTCTCCGACGCCGAGCTGTACGACCGGATCGTGGGCGACTTCCCCCAGTGGCTGACGGCCGCGCGCGAGCGGGGGATCGTCCAGTGACCGTGCGTGTCCTGCCGGCCGCCGGGCGGGTCGGTGTGCCCTGGAAGAACGGTGGCGGGGTGACGCGCGAGATCGCCGCCCGGCCCGAGGGCGCGGACATGGGGGACTTCGAGTGGCGGGTGAGCCTGGCCGACGTCGGCGGCGACGGGCCGTTCTCGGCGTTCGCCGACGTGGACCGGATCCTCACCATGGTCGAGGGGGAGGGGATGGACCTGACCGTCGGCGGCGAACACCGCCGGGTCGACACGCGGTTCGACCCACAACGCTTCCCCGGTGACCTGCCGACCGACTGCCGGCTGATCGGCGGCCCGGTCGTCAACCTCAACGTCATGTGGCACCGGGGCGCCGCCGCGACCCCCACCGTCAAGGTCGCCGCCCCCCGCCTATCCCTCGCCCTTCCGGCGGGCCCGGCCGTCCTTGTCGTCGCCCTCGACGGCACGGCCGAGGTGGCCGGGGTGACTCTCGGGCGCTACGACGCCGTGCTCCTGACCAACGAGAAATCAACCCTCCACGCAACCGCCCACACCGCCGTGATCACCCTCACGCCGAGCGGCTGAGCCCCCGCCCGGTTTCTCGCCCCCGCCGCCCCTACCCGTCCCATCCCGTTCCTGGGGGCTCCGCCCCCAGCCCCCCGATCGGCCTGAACGGCCTCGTCCTCAAACGCCGGACGGGCTGAACATGTGAACCAGCGCCGACAAGAGCGCCCCGTCAGGGGCGCGGGGAACTGCGAGCCCGGCGCCCACCGGCCGACAGTCGAACGGATCGGGCGGGCGGGGGATGCGGGGCGCAGCCCCGTCTTAGGGGCGCGGGGAACTGCGCGCTCGGCCCCCACCCACCCGCAGCGAACGAAACCCGCGCGGGGGCGAGGGACAGGTGGGGGGTGACGCGCCGTTGGCTTCGGGGTGGTGTCGTGCCACCCTGGTGGGCCGAGGGGGTGGCCCATGGACGCGGGAGAGATCAACTCCGGTCAGGGGCAAGGGATTTCACGTGCGGGGCGGCGGGGCGAGACGCCGGGGGGTGAGCGGCTGGCGGACTGGGCCGACGGCCGGCTCGGCCTCTACGCGCTGGCCAAGGCCAACATGCGCAAGGTCTTCCCGGACCACTGGTCCTTCATGCTCGGCGAGGTCTGCCTCTACAGCTTCCTGATCCTGATCCTGACCGGCGTCTACCTCACGCTCTTCTTCGAGCCGAGCGCCTCCGAGGTCGTCTACCACGGCCCGTACGAGCCGCTCAACGGCATCCTCATGACCCGCGCCTACGAGTCCACCCTCCACATCAGCTTCGAGGTCCGCGGCGGACTCCTGGTCCGGCAGATCCACCATTGGGCGGCGATCGTCTTCCTCGCCGGCATGCTCGTGCACATGATGCGCGTCTTCTTCACCGGCGCGTTCCGCAAGCCCCGCGAGGTCAACTGGCTGTTCGGCTGGACCCTGTTGATGCTCGGCCTGATCACCGGCCTGACCGGCTACTCGCTCCCCGACGACCTGCTCTCCGGCACCGGCGTCCGCTTCGCCCAGGGCGCGATCCTGTCGGTCCCGATCGTGGGAACGTACCTCTCCTTCTTCCTCTTCGGAGGCGAGTTCCCGGGTCACGACATCATTCCGCGCTTCTTCCCGATCCACGTCCTCCTGCTGCCGGGCATCATGCTGGGCCTGGTGGTCGCCCATCTGATCCTGGTCTTCTACCACAAGCACACGCAGTACCCGGGACCCGGACGCGACCAGAAGTCCGTCGTCGGGATGCCGTTCATGCCGGTCTACATGGCCAAGGCGGGCGGGTTCTTCTTCCTCGTCTTCGGGGTGCTGTCGCTGATGGGGGCGATCGCGACCATCAACCCCGTCTGGGCCTTCGGCCCCTACCGGCCGGACCTGGTGACGACCGGCGCACAGCCCGACTGGTACCTCGGCTTCTCCGAGGGGCTCATCCGGGTGATGCCGGGATGGGAGATCAACGCCTGGGGCCATACCCTCCAACTGGGTGTGTTCATCCCCTTCTCCCTCTTCCCGCTGATCATGACCGCCATCGCCGTCTACCCGTTCATCGAGGCGTGGATCACCGGGGACAGACGGGAACACCACATCCTGGACCGGCCGCGCAACGTGCCCACCCGCACCGGGCTCGGCGTCGCCTGGCTGACGCTGTACGGAGTGCTGCTGGTCGGCGGCGGCAACGACCTGTGGGCCACCCACTTCCACCTCTCCATCAACGCCATCACCTGGTTCGTACGGGTCTCCTTCTTCGTCGCCCCGGCCCTCGCCTTCGTCGTCACGCGCCGGATCTGTATGGGACTCCAGCGACGGGACCGCGACAAGGTGCTGCACGGAAGGGAGTCCGGGATCATCCGGATGCTTCCGCACGGCGAGTACGTCGAGGTGCACGAACCGCTCTCACCGGCGCAGCGGTTCACGCTCACCCAGCACGAGCAGCCTCCGCCCTACGAGGTGGGACCGCTCGTGGACGCGAACGGCGTCGCCCGCCGGGTCGGCGCCGGCCGCAGACTGCGCGCCCGGCTCGCCCGCGCCATGTACGGGCCCGACACCCAGATTCCGAAGCCGACGCCGGAGGAGTACCGGGAACTCACCAGCGGCGATCACCACCACTGAGCACCTCGGCCCGGCACTCGGCCGGGGTGCCCCACGCGGTACGCAGGGCACGGGCCTTGGCCAGCCACAGGGACAGGTCGTACTCCGCGGTGTAGCCGATCGCGCCGTGCAGCTGGAGCGCCGTGCGCGCGGTGACGTACGCGGCCTCGCAGGCCGTGACCTTGGCGGCGGCCACGTCGGCGGGCGCCATCGTCAGAGCCGCGCCGAACAGCAGCGGTCGCGCGAACTCCAGGGCGATCTTCGCGTCGGCGAGGCGATGCTTGACCGCCTGGAACGAGCCGACGGGGACGCCGAACTGGGTGCGCTGCTTGACGTAGGCGACGGTCCGGTCGAGGAGTGCGAGGCCGACGCCGAGGGCCTGGGCGGCGGTGGCGAGCCGGGCCCAGCCGAGGGCATGGGCGACGGGAGGGGCGGTGGAGAGCAGTTCACCGCCTGGTGACAGGGGCGTGAGGTGGCGGGCGGGGTCCAGGGAGGCGCGTACCGGGCCGTGGCCGGGCGCCAGACGCAGTCCGTCGGCGGCCAGGGCGAGGCGGGTGGTCGCCGCGTCGCCGTCCAGCGCGTACGCCCCGTCGAGGGCCAGCGTGGCCGACGCCTCGCCCGAGGCCAGCGACGGGAGCAGCCGCCCGGCGGGAAGGGGGTCCGCCAGCTCGGCCAGCAGGGCGGCCGCCGCGACCGTCTCCACCAGCGGCCCGGGCACCGCGTGCCGGCCCAACTCGATGAAGCCCACGGCCAGTTCCACCGGACGCGGGCCCATCCCCTCGTACGCCTCCGGCACCGCGAGCGCGAACACGCCCGCCTTGGCGATACGGGACCACAGCGCGCGGCCGCCGCCGTGGTCGCCGCGGCTCCAGTCCCGTACGACCGACGGGGTGTCCGCGGCCGTCAGCATCGCGTCCAGCGAGTCGGCGAACGCCCGCTGCTCGGCGTCGAGGAGGAAGCGCATCAGCGGCGGCCCTTCGGGAGGCCGAGCAGGCGCTCGGCGATGATGTCGCGCTGGATCTCGTTGGTGCCGGCGTAGATCGGACCGGCGAGCGAGAAGACGTACCCCTCGGACCAGTCCGTGTCCGCCGACTCCCCGTCCGGGCCGAGGAGATCGAGGGCCGTCTCGTGCAGCGCGATGTCGTACTCGGACCAGAAGACCTTGTTCAGGCTGGACTCCGGGCCCATGGTCGCGCCGTCGAGGAAGCGGGAGGCATGGGCGTAGGTGAAGAGCTGGTAGGCGCGGGCGCCGATCACCGCGTCGGCCACCCGGTCCCGCAGCGCCGTGTCCGAGGGGTCGGCGCGGCCGCGCCACAGGGCCACCAGACGGTCCGAGGCGGCGAGGAATCGGCCCGGTGAACGCAGCGTCAGCCCTCGCTCGTTGCCCGCCGTCGACATGGCGACCCGCCAGCCCCCGCCCGGCTCGCCGATCACGTCCTCGTCCGGGACGAAGACCTCGTCGAGGAAGACCTCGGCGAAGGCCGGTCTGCCGTCGAGGCGGCCGATGGGGCGCACGGTGACCCCGGGCGCGCGCAGGTCGAACATCAGGTAGGTCAGGCCCTGATGAGGCCTCGGCGTGTCCGGCTCGCTGCGGAAGAGGCCGAACGCGCGGTCGGCGAAGGCGGCCCGTGACGACCAGGTCTTCTGCCCGCTCAGCAGCCAGCCCCCGTTCGTACGCACCGCACGCGAGGTGAGCGAGGCCAGGTCGGACCCCGCCTCCGGCTCGGACCACGCCTGCGCCCAGACGACCTCCCCGGTGGCCATGGAGGGCAGGATCCGGGCGCGCTGTTCCTCCGTGCCGTGGTCGAACAGGGTGGGCGCGAGGAGGTTGATGCCGTTCTGGCCGACCCGGCCCGGCGCGCCCGCCGCGTAGTACTCCTCCTCGAACACCAGCCAGCGCACGATGCCCGCGCCCCGGCCGCCGTACACCTCCGGCCAGGACACCACCGACCAGCGGTCGGCGGCGAGTTCGGCCTCCCACACGCGGTGTGCCGCGAAGCCCTCCTCGGTCTCCAGGGACCGGAGGGGCGTTTGTGGCACATGGGCGGCGAGCCAGGTCCGGGCCTCGGCGCGGAAGGCCTCGTCGGCGGGGGAGAGGGTCAGATCCATCGGCAGCACCTTCCCTAACAAGTGTTTGGTAGGTTAGCGTGGAGGTATGAGCGACGTCGAGAGTCCGGCGTACGTCACCGGGCACGGGCTGCTGACCGGGCGCACCGCCGTCATCACCGCCGCCGCGGGCGCGGGCATCGGCGGGGCGACGGCGCGCAGGTTCCTGGAGGAGGGGGCGCGGGTGGTCATCAGTGACGCCCACGTCCGCCGCCTCAAGGAGAGCGAAGAGGCCCTCGCCGCGGAGTTCGGCGCGGCGAACGTCGCCTCGCTGCCGTGCGACGTGACGGACGAGCAGCAGGTGGAAGCCCTGTTCACGCTGGCGGGAGACCTTCACGACGGCCTGGACATCGTCGTCAACAACGCGGGCCTCGGTGGCACTTGTGCCCTCGTCGACATGACCGACGAGCAGTGGTCGCGGGTGCTGGACGTGACGCTGAACGGCACGTTCCGGTGCACCCGGGCCGCCCTGCGCCGTTTCCGGGACCAGGGCGGCGGCGGAGTCGTCGTCAACAACGCCTCCGTCATCGGCTGGCGCGCCCAGACCGGTCAGGCGCACTACGCCGCCGCCAAGGCGGGGGTCATGGCGCTCACCCGGTGCGCGGCCGTCGAGGCCGCCGAGTACGGGGTGCGCGTCAACGCGGTCTCACCGAGTCTCGCCATGCACCCGCACCTGGTGAAGGTGACCACGCCCGAGCTGCTGGAGGAACTGACGGGCCGCGAGGCCTTCGGCCGCTACGCCGAGCCCTGGGAGGTGGCCAACGTGATCGTGTTCCTGGCGTCCGGCTACTCCTCGTACATGACCGGCGAAGTCGTCTCCGTCAGCAGCCAACATGCGTAGGGCGCCGTCGGCCGGCACCCCTGGGACCACAATGGAACCGTGCCTACCAAGAAGAAGCCCCAGGTGACCGCCACCCCCGAGCGGCGCCGCGAACTCCTCGACACCGCCGCGGAGGTCTTCGCCGAGCAGGGCTACAACGCCACCACCGTACGCAAGATCGCGGACGAGGCCGGGATGCTCGCGGGCAGCCTCTACTACCACTTCGACTCCAAGGAATCGATGCTGGAGGAGATCCTGCGGACCTTCCTCGACGAGCTCTGGGAGGGCTACGACGCCGTCCTGGACGCCGAACTCGATCCGCGCCGGACGCTGGAGGCCCTGGTCACCGAGTCCTTCCGGGAGATCGACCGGCACCGTGCCGCCGTCGCCATCTACCAGAAGGAGTCCCGGCACCTCGCCGCCCAGCAGCGCTTCGCCTTCCTCGCCGACTCGCAGCGCAACTTCGAGAAGGCGTGGCTGAGCACGCTGGAGCGCGGCGTGGCCGCCGAGGTCTTCCGGGCCGACCTCGACATCCGGCTCACCTACCGCTTCGTGCGCGACACGGTGTGGGTCGCCGCGTCCTGGTACCGGCCCGGCGGACAGCACAGCCCCGAGGAGATCGCCCGGCAGTACCTGTCGATGGTGCTGGACGGCATCTCCGTACGCGAATAGCCCATGTCTGCGATAGCCCATGTCTGTGAGGGAGTTGTCATGGCCGAGGCCTACATCGTCGAAGCGGTCCGTACGCCCGTCGGGCGGCGCGGGGGAGGTCTGAGCGGCGTCCACCCGGCCGACCTCGGCGCGCATGTCCTCAAGGCGCTGGTCGAGCGCTCCGGAGTGGACCCGGCCGCCGTCGAGGACGTCGTCTTCGGCTGCCTGGACACCGTGGGACCGCAGGCCGGGGACATCGCCCGCACCTGCTGGCTGGCGGCAGGGCTCCCCGAGGAGGTGCCGGGCGTCACCGTCGACCGGCAGTGCGGCTCCTCCCAGCAGGCCGTGCACTTCGCCGCCCAGGGCGTCCTGTCCGGCACCCAGGACCTGGTGGTCGCGGGCGGCGTGCAGAACATGAGCCAGATTCCCATCGCCTTCGCCTCCCGCCAGGCCGCCGAACCCCTCGGCCTCACCGAAGGCCCCTTCGCCGGCAGCGAGGGCTGGCGGGCGCGCTACGGCGACCGGCCCGTCAACCAGTTCGCCGGCGCCGAGATGATCGCCGCCAAGTGGGGCATCAGCCGCCCCGACCAGGAGGAGTTCGCCCTCCGCTCGCACCGGCGGGCGATCCGCGCCATCGACGAGGGCCGCTTCGCCCGCGAGACCGTGGCCTACGGCGAGGTCACCGTCGACGAGGGCCCGCGCCGGGACACCTCACTGGAGAAGATGGCGGGCCTGAAGCCGGTCGTCGAGGGCGGCACCATCACCGCCGCCTGCTCCTCCCAGGTCTCCGACGGCGCCGCCGCGATGCTGCTCGCCTCCGAGCGGGCGGTACGGGAGCACGGGCTGACCCCGCGCGCCCGCGTGCACCACCTCTCCGTACGCGGCGAGGACCCCATCCGCATGCTGTCCGCGCCCATCCCGGCCACCGCGTACGCCCTGAAGAAGACCGGCATGTCCCTCGACGCCATCGACCTCGTCGAGATCAACGAGGCCTTCGCCCCGGTCGTCCTCGCCTGGCTCAAGGAGACCGGCGCCGACCCGGAGAAGGTCAACGTCAACGGCGGCGCCATCGCTCTGGGGCATCCGCTGGGGGCGACGGGCGTGAAACTGATGACGACGCTCCTGCACGAACTGGAGCGCACCGGCGGCCGGTTCGGCCTCCAGACGATGTGCGAGGGCGGCGGCCAGGCGAACGTGACGATCATCGAACGGCTCTGAGACCCAGCGCGCCGAGAGTCTCGTCCGCCTGTGCCATCACCCGCTCCACCAGCTCCTTGCACGACGGCAGATCCTCGATCACCCCCGCGACCTGCCCCGACGCCATCACCCCCAGGTCCGTACGCCCGTCCACCATCGACGCCTTCAGGAGCATCGGAGTGTTCGCGGCGAGCAGCACCTGGCTCCAGGTCAGCTCCTTGCCGTGCCTCATGGCGAGACCGTCGCGGACCATCCGCGGCCAGGAGAGCCCGGACATCCTCCGGAACCGGGCGGCCCGGCGGACGGCCCCTGCGAGGGCCCTCGCACGGCCGGACCTCTCCAAGAAGTCGACGAAGTCCGTGCGCAGCATGCGATGGGGGAGGCCGTCCACGGCCGAGGTGACCGTGACGTCCCTGACCGTGGCCGCCAGGTACTTCGCCTTCACCGCGGACGGGACCGTCGAGTCCGAGGTGAGCAGGAAACGGGTGCCCATGGCGATGCCCGCCGCCCCGTACGCCAGCGCCGCGACCAGCCCCCGCCCGTCGTGGAAACCGCCCGCCGCGACCACCGGGATGTCCACCGCGTCCACCACCTGCGGCAGCAGCACCGTCGTCGCGACCTCGCCGGTGTGGCCGCCGCCCTCTCCGCCCTGCACGATCACCGCGTCCGCGCCCCAGGCGGCCACCTTCTCGGCGTGCCGGCGTGCCCCGACGGAGGGGACGACGACCACGCCCGCCTCCTTCAGCTCGGCGATCAGCTCGCGGGAGGGCGCGAGGGCGAAGGACGCGACCCGCACCCCCTCCTCGACGATGATCCGCACCCGCTCGCCCGCGTCCCCGGCGTCGGCACGCAGATTCACGCCGAACGGCGCGTCCGTACGGGACTTGACCTCGCGTATGGCCTCTCTCAGATGGTCGAGGGTCATCGTCGCGGAGGCCAGGATGCCCAGCGCCCCCGCGTTCGCCGTGGCGGAGACCAGGCGGGGTCCGGCCACCCACCCCATACCGGTCTGCACGATGGGGTGACGGACACCTACGAGGCGGGTGAGCGCGGTCTCCATCAGCTCCTGACCTCTCGGTCCCGGGTGCCGCCCGGATCGATGACTTCGCGGATCAGTCCCAGCTCCTGGGGCGTCGGTTCACGGGTGCGGGGCACCTCGTCGGGGACCGACAGCCGAAAGCCCGTCGCCTCCCGCACCTGCTCCACCGTGACGCCCGGGTGCAGCGAGGCGAGGCGCATCGAGTGGTCGGGGGTGGCGAAGTCGAAGACGCCGAGGTCGCTCACCACGCGCGGCACGCGGTGGAAGCGGGTGGCGCTCGGGCCCGCGGCGGCGGCACGGTCGTACCCCACCCCGCACACCATGTCGACCCGCTCGACGAAGACGCGCGGCGAGTGCCTGGGAACCCAGTAACTGGTCGGGTTGTTCAGGGTGTTGACCGGCGCGCCGCGCACGCCGAGGAGCTGACGCGTGGGCCTGGACCAGTCACCGATGCAGGAGATGTTCTGGTTGCCGAAGCGGTCGAGCTGGCTCGCGCCCATCATCACGTGCCGACGTCCGCCGGTGACCATGGTCAGGTGCTGCCGGTACGGCAGCCAGCCCTCCGGGGTGCCGTCGAGACCGACGAGCATCGCCTCGCCGTCGGTCAGCAGCAGATCGGGGGAGAAGGTGCGCTTGGCGAGACGGGCGCCGATGGAGGGGATGGGGCCCATGGGGCTGGCGAGCACCTCGCCGTTGTCCCGCCAGGCCTCGGCGCAGGCGATCACGCAGTACTCGGCGCGGGTGACCCCGGGCGCGGGGGCGCCGGGGGCGGGTACGGATGCGGGGTTCATCGCTGCTCCTCGTGCCAGGCCCGTACGGCGGACTGGTAGGCCCGCTCGTCGCCGGCGAGGAAGCGCGCGGCGAACTCGGCGTACGGCGTGGTGGCGTACAGCTTCTGGAAGGGCTCGTCGCGTCCGTGGTCGGGGGCGCAGGACGTGAAGTGCGCGCCGTTCGGAGTCTCGACGACGCCCGTCACGCTCGACCGCTTGAGCAGCAGGGTCTGCGGGGCGGCCTCCTTGGTGAGCTCCGCCGTGTCGACCACACGCTCGCACGAGACGTACGCGGCGTCGGCCGCCTCGCAGAACAGGTCGTCGAAGTACGGGTCCGGGCCCAGATACTGGCCGTTGCCCAGGCGGTCGGCGCGGTTCATGTGGACCAGGGCCGCGTCCAGGCGCAGGGCGGGCATGGCGACGAGCTCCTCCCGTACCCCCGAGGAGGCATCGGCGTACGGCGAAGTGACCGTGCGCAGGCCGGGGTTGACCCGCATCACGTCCGAGCCGAGCCCGGCCCGGACAGGGAGGAAGGGCAGGCGGTTCGCGGCGGCGTGCAGCCCCCACATGAACATCGCCTCGTCGACCTCCATCAGCTCGAACGCCCCGCGCTCGCGCGCCGCCCGGTAGTGCGGTTCGAGCGGGATCGAGTCGAGGGTGGTGAAGGCGGTGACGAGCCTTCGGATCCGGCCCGCGGCGGCGAGCAGGCCGACGTCCGGGCCGCCGTACGACACCACGGTGAGATCGGTGATCTTGGTGTGGAGCAGTGCTCTCACCAGGGCCATCGGCTTGCGGCGCGAGCCCCAGCCGCCGATGCCGAGAGTCATCCCGCTGCGGAGCCGGGAGACCACCTCGTCGGTGGTCATCGTCTTGTCGCTCACCTGTCGACCCCCTCCTTCCCGAAGGTGTCGCGGACACGGTCGGCGACCCCGCCGAGGTTCGCCTCGAAGGTGAAGCCCTGCTCGAATCGGTAGCTGCGGCGCACGTCCACGGGGTCGATGCCGTTCAGCGCGGCCTTCGCGAGCCGGATCAGCTCGCCGTCCTTGGCGGCGATCTCACGCGCCAGCTCCAGCGCGGCGCCCAGGAGTTCCCCGCGCGGCACGACCCGCCACACCGAGCCGTGCGCGTGCAGCTCGGCGGCGGTCGCCGTGCGCGAGGTGTAGTACAGCGCGCGCACCAGGTGGCCCGGGACCAGGCGGGCCAGATGCGTGGCCGCGCCGAGGGCGCCGCGGTCCAGCTCGGGCAGGCCGAAGGTGGCGTCCTCGCTCGCCACGATCGCGTCCGCGTTCCCCACCAGCCCGATCCCGCCGCCCAGACAGAAGCCGTGCACCGCCGCGACGACGGGGACCTCGCACTCGTAGACCGCGGCGAAGGCCTCGAAACAGCCGCGGTTCGCCCCTATGAGCGCGCGATGTCCTCCGCTGTCCCTGGTCTCGCGCTGCATCTCCTTGATGTCCACGCCCGCGTTGAAACCGCGCCCCTCGGCCGTCAGCACGACGCACCGGACACCGGGATCGCGGCCCGCCGCGCGCAGGGCGCCGGCCAGGTCGAACCAGCCGCGCACCGGCAGCGCGTTCACCGGCGGGAAGTCGACCGTGACGACGGAAATCCCCTTTTCCGGGGACGAGGTGGAGACACCCATGGACGCATCAGCTACCTTTCCACCTCAGGACCATTCCACCAAACGTTTGTTAGGCGCACTCTCGAAGCTAGCAGTGAATGCATCCGGGCGGGAGGCCCTGTGGACAACCTGGATCTCGGCGGCAGGACCGTCGTCGTCACGGGCGGCACCCGTGGGGTGGGGGCCGGGATAGCGCGGGCGTTCGTCGAGGCGGGCGCGGACGTGGTGGTCTGTGCCCGCAGACCCCCCGACGTGCCGCTGGAGGGAACGGAGTTCGTGTCCGTGGACCTCCGCGACCCGGCCGCCGTGCACGCCTTCTTCGCCGCGCTGCCCCGGCTGGACGTGCTGGTGAACAACGCGGGCGGCGCGCCCTACCGTCCACTGACGGAGGCGGACGCCGAGCGCCACGCGCGCGTGATCGAGCTGAACCTCATCGTGCCGCTGACCGCCTCGCTCGCCGCGTACGAGCACCTCAGACGGGCGCGGGGATCGATCGTGATGATCGGCAGCGTGAGCGGGGCGCGGCCGTCGCCCGGGTCGGCGGCGTACGGGGCGGCCAAGGCGGGCCTTGCGAACCTGGCCCGTTCGATGGCCGTCGAATGGGCTCCCGACGTCCGGGTCAACACCCTCGTCGTCGGCATGGTCCGCACCGAACTCTCCCATCTGCACTACGGCGGCGAGGACGGCATCGCCGCCGTCTCCCGCACCGTCCCGCTGGGCCGCCTCGCCGACCCGTCCGACATCGGCGGGGCCGCGGTCTTCCTCGCCTCGGACGCGGCGAGGTACATCAGCGGGGCCTCGCTGCTCGTCCACGGCGGCGGCGAGCGGCCCGCCTTCCTGGACGCGGCGACCGCCAACAAGGCCGACACGTCGGACAGGCCCTAGGAGGACTGAGATGAGTGGACCGCTGCTGTGCGAGGGGCGGGTCGTGATCGTCACGGGCGCCGGGCGCGGACTCGGCCGCGCGCACGCGCTCGCGTACGCCGCCGAGGGGGCGCGGGTCGTCGTGAACGACCTCGGGGTGGGCCTCGACGGCACGCCCGGCCCGGACAGCCCGGCCGCGCGGGTCGTGGAGGAGATCCGGGCGGCGGGCGGGCAAGCGGTGGCCCACGGTGGCGACATCGCCACCACCGACGGCGCCGCCTCCCTCGTACGTACTGCGCTGGAGACCTACGGGCGCCTGGACACCCTGGTCAACAACGCGGGGTTCCTGCGCGACCGGATGCTCGTCAATCTCGACGAGGACGACTGGGACGCTGTACTGCGCGTCCACCTCAAGGGCCACTTCCTGCCGCTGAAGCACGCCGCGGCGCACTGGCGGTCGCAGGCGAAGGAAGGCCGCACACCCCGGGCCAGGGTCGTCAACACCAGTAGCGGGGCAGGCCTGTTGGGTTCGGTCGGACAGGGCAACTACAGTGCCGCCAAGGCCGGGATCATCGGGCTGACCCTGGTCGCCGCGGCCGAACTGGGCCGCTACGGCGTCCAGGTCAACGCGATCGCCCCCGCGGCCCGCACCCGGATGACCGAACGCACCTTCGCGGACACCATGGCGGCTCCCGGCGCCGACTCCTTCGACGCGATGGCCCCCGAGAACGTCTCCCCCCTCGTCGTCTGGCTCGGCGCGAGCGCGAGCACCGGAGTCACGGGCCGCGTCTTCGAGACCGAGGGGGGCCGCATCACCGTCATGGAGGGCTGGCGCCCGGGCCCCACCGCGGACAAGGGCGCCCGCTGGACCCCGTCCGAGGCCGGCGACACGGCCCTGAAACTGTTGGCGGAGGCGGAGGTTCCGGGGGCGGTGTACGGGGCGGAGTAGGAGGGCGGAGCAGGGGGCGCGTCTCTCCTTGGAGGCGCCTCGGTCAAGGTTTCAAGGGTCGGACGGGCTACGGGCCGGCGGAGTCCAGCCGCGCCAGCGCGCTCGTGGCCCGGTCGCGGATCACGGGGTCGGTCGCGCGGGTGAGGGTGTGCAGGATCGGCAGGCCGTGGGGGTTGCCGAGGCGGCCCAGTACGTCCGCGCCGAAGGCCTGGCGGAGGGGGTCGGGGACGGCGCACCACTGGACCGCCGCCCGGAACGTCTCCTCGTCGCCGCGCAGGCCCAGTGCCGTCGCCGCCTCGGTCCAGTCGTCGTTGTCGGGGTCGGCGGGGCGCAGGGCGCGGGCGGCCAGTTCGGCGGCGGGCGCGGCGATGCCGAGGGCGGATTCGAGGAGGGTCGCTATCGCGGCGTGGCCCGTCTGCTGGTCGTCGCTCGCGACGGGATCCCCGGCCGGGCCGAGGAGTTGGACCTCGACGGTGATGCCGCCGTCCTCCGGGTAGCGGTGGGTGACGGAGGGATGGCCCGGGCCCCAGGTCTCTTCCAGGCCCGCGCGCACTTCGGTCTCCACGTCGACGGTGAGCCGGCGGTGGGCCTCGGCGAGCGCCGCCGACCGCGCCCGCGCTCCGCGCCGCAGGAGGGCGCGTACACAGCCGGGCGAGCCACGGCGGGCGGCCGCGACGAGCGGGGGCTCACCGGTCGGGCCCGGGCGGTCGGGGTCCGCGCCCGCCGCGAGGAGCTCCGTCACCACCGCGACCCGTCCCAGCCGCACCGCCCACGTCAGCGCCGTGAACCCGAACTCCTCCACCGTGTCCGGCGCGGCCCCGGCCGCCAGCAGGGCACGTACGACCTCCGTGTGCCCACCGCACGCCGCCCCGCACAGCGGCGCGTCCGTGCCCTGGCTGAGCCGGTCGGGCGCGGCCCCGGTCGCCAGCAGCAGTCGTACGACGCCGGGGCGGTCGCTCACCGCCGCCAGATACAGCGCCGTCTGGCCGTCCTCGTCCACCGCGTCCGGGCTCACACCGGAGCGCAGCAGCCGTACCACCGCGTCCTCGTCACCCTCGTGCACAGCCGTGAAGAGGTGTGCCGCGGGGTCGTTCGTGCTCATCCTTCGACCCTCGCTCGCCAAGGACACGAGAGGCAAAGTCTTTTGGGGTGTTGTGTCTCACCTCATGTGTCGCACTCCAGCACCGTCCTGCACAGTGTGCAGCGCGCCCGTACCCGGCCCCGGACCGGTACCCGGATCCGCTGGTGGCAGGTCGGGCAGGGGAAGGAGACGCGCAGGGGGCCGCGGCTGTCGGGGCTGAACGCGTAGGGGACGCCGGGGTGCGAGCCCGGGGGGTGCTGGTCCTGGGCGTGCCGTCGGTCCTTCGCGTAGCGGCGGCGGCCCGCCCAGCCGGCCGCGGTCAGCGGGGGCTGCTGCTCGTCACGGCGGGCCTGCGCCATGCCCTGCGTGTACGCCGTGTACGCCTGCGGGCTGGTGAACCAGATCGAGGGGTCCTCGCCGAAGACCAGGGCGCGTTTGGCGAGGACGTAGCCGAACTCCTCCGGGGTGAGGTAGCCGAGCTTCTGCGAGGAGTCCGCGTCCTCCCGGTAGGCGTCGAGAAGCAGCCAGCCCGCGCCGAGGTAGGTCGCCGCGGTGTCCGTGAGGATCTCGTTGTCGCGCGTGCCGGGGAAGTAGAGGTCGAGGCGGTGCAGATAGACGTGCATCACCTCGTGGGCGAGGGCGGCGCCGATGTCCTGGCGGTGGGAGCGGAAGCGGTCGTTCAGTTCGACGAAGTACTCGGGGCCCGCCGTGAGTTCGACGTTGGCCGCCTGGGTCATCTCGCGGAAGCCGATGATCAGCCGGGCGTCCGGGAGGTGGTAGTGGTGCACCATCTCGCGGGCCACGCGCTGCGCGCCCAGATGCAGGTCGTCGATGTCGCCGAAGGCCACGTCGGCGGGGGCCACGCTGGTCGCGAAGGTGTGGATGGTGTCGTACGAGAGCCGCTTGTAGAGCGCGGTGATCGATGCCCGCACCGTGTCCAGATGCGGGAAGCCGTGCTCGACGGGTCCGCCGTTCGCCACGTCCCTACCCCCTGAAGACGCCGGGCCTCCTGCACTCCACTCTAAGCGCGGTTCCCGTGGGCGGCGGGGTGCGGCTGGCCGAAACGGGGTCCTTGTCGGAGCGCTCCCCTGTCTAAATAATTCGCAAAGACTTGGCGGGTGCATGTCACTCGGTATGTGCGACGGCTGTCGTGTCGTGCGGCCTCGGTGTGACCCCGTCGGGCTTTCAACCCCCCACGAGAGGAAGCACGTTGAAGTCTCCGAAGAAGTTCACGGGCATCAAGAGAGTCCTCGCCCTCGGTGCCGTCACCCTCGCCACCGTCTCGCTCCAGCCCGTCTCCGCGCAGGCCGCGCCCACGCCCGTCGTCGGCGGCACCCGCGCGGCGCAGGGAGAGTTCCCGTTCATGGTCCGGCTCTCCATGGGCTGCGGCGGGGCGCTCTACACCCAGCAGATCGTCCTCACCGCCGCCCACTGTGTGAGCGGCTCCGGCAACAACACCTCCATCACCGCCACCGCCGGCGTCGTCGACCTGCAGAGCAGCAGCGCGATCAAGGTCAAGTCGACCAAGGTGCTGCAGGCGCCCGGCTACAACGGCAAGGGCAAGGACTGGGCGCTGATCAAGCTCGCCTCGCCCGTCAACCAGCCCACACTGAAGATCGCCACCACCACCGCGTACAACAACGGCAACTTCACCATCGCCGGGTGGGGCGCCGCGCGCGAAGGCGGCGCCCAGCAGCGCTACCTCCTCAAGGCCACCGTCCCCTTCGTCAGCGACGCCACCTGTCAGCAGGCGTACGGCAGCGATCTCGTGCCCGGTGACGAGATCTGCGCCGGGTTCGTGCAGCAGGGCGGGGTCGACACGTGCCAGGGCGACTCCGGCGGGCCGATGTTCCGCAAGGACGACTCGGGGGCGTTCATCCAGGTCGGGATCGTCAGTTGGGGGCAGGGCTGTGCGGAGCCGGGGTATCCCGGGGTGTACTCCGAGGTCTCGACCTTCGCCGCCGACATAGCCAGGGCGGCGTCCACCCTGTAGGGGCCGCGCCCCGATTCCCCGTCCGGCAGCAGTCGTTCGGGTGCGGGTGGGTGGGGGCTGGTCGCACAGTTCCCCGCGCCCCCAAGAGCCTCGGTCGTCCGGGGTTCGAGGGGCGCGGGTCCTGCCCCACCCACCCGCGTCCTCAGCCCGTCCGGCGTTTGAGGGCCGGCGCCGTCGGCGACGCCTCCTGGAGCTCCAGGACCCACACCTCGTTGGCACCCTCGCGCAGCACCGGCCCGGGAACGTACAACGACCGCTGCGGCCCCACCGACCAGTACCGCCCGAGATCGAACCCGTTGACCCACACGAACCCCCGCGTCCAGCCGGGAAGTTCGAGGAAGGCGTCCCCGGCGCCACGCACCTCCACGGTGCCCCGGTACAGCCCGCGACCACCCTTCGCCGGCAACCCCCCGAACGGCACCCGCCCCACACCCTCACCGTCGAACGCGTCAAGACGCAGCCCCCGCGCCCGCACCCCGTGCAGATACTGCCGCTCGTGCAGAATCCCCCCGGTGATGCCCTTCGGCTCACCCGAACGCGGACCGTAGTTGACCCTCCCCAGGGACTCCACCCACGCCTCCACGCGCGCGTGCCCCGCGACAGGCTCCTTGAGCCCCGGGTCCTCCTCGGTGAGCACCCCGGCCGCCTCGCCGTCGACGTACACCACCGCCAGGTCCCGCAGCCCGCGCAGCAGGAGGGGGTACGGCCCCCGCGGGCCTGGGACGGTCACCTCGTACTTCACCAGGCCCCGGTCGACGTCCAGTTCCTCGAAGGTGGGCGGGACGGGGTACTCGGCGTCCCGGCCGCCCAGTGTCTCCAGCACGGCGTCCAGGGCGGCCCACTCCCGAAGGTCCACGGTCGCGTCCGCACCGAGCGGCGCGGGCGCGGGCGGCAGCTCCGGCAGCGGCCCGTCCGCGTACGCTGCCAGGATCTCCCTGAAGCGCCAGAACTTCTCGGTGGGGCGCCCCAGTTCGTCGATGGGCGCGTCGTAGTCGTAGGAGGTGACGTCCGGCTCCAAGGGGCCCTCGTGCAGCGCGCCCCCGCCGCGGTTCGCCCCCGCCCAGCCCGCGAAGTTGGTACCCCCGTGCGCCATGTACAGGTTGACCGAAGCCCCGCACTCCAGGATCTCGCGCAGCGCCTGTGCCGCGTCCCCCGCATCCCGTACGACATGCTCGCCGCCCCAGTGGTCGAACCAGCCGCACCAGAACTCCATGCACATCAGCGGCCCTTCGGACCGGTGCCGGCGCAGCACCTCGAAGGCCGCGCGTGCGCGGGAGCCGAAGTTGACGGTCGCGAGGACACCGGGGATCGAACCGCCGCCCAGCATGTGGTCCTCGGGACCGTCCGAGGTGACCAGCGGAACGCTCACGCCCTTGGCCCGCAGCACGTCCGCCAGGCGCTGCAGATACACCTGGTCGGAGCCGTAACTGCCGTACTCGTTCTCCACCTGCACCATCAGCACCGGCCCGCCGCGGTCGATCTGCCGCGGCACGATCTCGTGCAGCACCTGGTGGAACCAGTGCTCCACGTGCCCCATGTACTCCTCGTCCCTGGTGCGGAGCCTCCCCGTCAGCCAGTGCGGCAGCCCCCCGTTCTCCCACTCCGCGCAGATGTACGGGCCGGGGCGCACGATCGCCCACAGGCCCGCCTCCCGTACGGTGTCCAGGAACCGGCCCAGCGCCTGGACGTCCCGGTACTCGCCCGGGCGCGGCTCGTGCAGATTCCACGGGACGTACGTCTCCACACAGTTGAGCCCCATCGCCCGCAGCATCCCCAGCCGATGCCCCCACTGCTCCTCGTGCACCCGGAAGTAGTGCAACGCGCCGGACAGCAGCCGCACCGGGCGCCCGTCCAGCAGAAAATCCGTGTCCCCCACCGTGAACTCGCTCATGCGCTCACCCTCACCCCTGGCGGCGGGCCGCGTCCATGGACAAAGATCAGCTCTGGTTGGACCAAAGAGTGACGCCGGTGGCAAAGACGCGGAGGAGGGGAGGAGCGCGGATGTACCACACCTGGATGCGCTATTTCTCCCCCGCTCCCGTCCACCACCGGCTCGGCCTCGCCTGCCTCGGCGTGGGCCTCCAGCACGGCGAACTGCCCACCGTCGGGCCCCGCACCCTCGACCACCACGTGGCCGTCGTCGTCAGCGCGGGCGGCGGCTGGTTCCGGGGCCCCGACGGACACCACCACACCGTCACCGCGCCCGCCCTGCTCTGGCTCACCCCCGGCGTACCCCACCACTACGGGCCCGACCCCAGCTGGGACGAGTGCTTCGTCGACTTCACCGGGCCCGCCACCGCCACGTACACCGAACTCGGCTACATCGAACCCGACCGCCCCGTCGTGCCGCTCTCCGACGCCACCGGCGCCCGCGCCACCGTCGGCCGCATCGCCCGCGCCGCCCGCCGCGGCAACCCCCTCCTCGAAGTCGAGACCGGCGCCGCCGTCCACGAACTCCTCGTCGCACTGCGCCGTGCCCGCGCCGACCTCGCCCCCGACGGCGACCCCGTCCTGCACGCCCTCGCCCGTGACGCGTTCCAGCCACTGTCCGTCGCCGAGCACGCGGCCCGCCACGGCATGACCCCCGCCGAACTGCGCGCCGCCGTCCGCCGCGGCGCCGGCCGCAGCCCCAAGGACTACCTCCTCGGTATCCGCCTGGGCCGCGCCAAGGAACTCCTCGCCGCCACCGAACTCCCCGTCGCCGCGGTCGCCCGACGCGTCGGCTACGACGACCCCGCCTACTTCTCCCGCCTGTTCACCCGCCGCGTCGGCATGGCCCCCGTCCGCTTCCGCGAACAGCAGGGCCGCACCCTCCCCGGCGGCTGGAGCGATCACATACCCGACCCCGACGATCCGCCCATGATCGAGCCCCGGCACGCCACGTAGGGTTGGTCCCCATGACCACCAGCAACACCGGCAACACGAACGACGGGGCGGGCGACGAGGTCGACCCCGCCGTGCGCGCGGAACTCGCCCGGCTGCGCGACAGCATCGACAACATCGACGCCGCCGTCGTCCACATGCTCGCCGAACGCTTCAAATGCACCCAACAGGTCGGCCATCTCAAGGCCGCCCACCAACTGCCGCCCGCCGACCCGTCCCGCGAGGCCCACCAGATCGCCCGGCTGCGCCGCCTCGCCGAGAGCGCCAAGCTGGATCCGGCCTTCGCGGAAAAGTTGCTGAATTTCATCATCGCCGAGGTCATCCGCCACCACGAGAGCATCGCGGACGGTGCCGGGCGCGGCGCGTCGGCCACGGGGGAGTGACACCGGGCGCCCCCGGCGTGCATCCTGCGTGAGCACTCCCTGTCAGGTGTCAGGCCAATGGCACATGCCGGCCGACCGTCCGTACGGGCCCCAGGGCACCCGCCACCCGTGGCACCCGCCACCCGCCCGTACCGGGCCGGGCCGGCATGTGGCCGATCGAGGGGACGTCGGGCCATGCAGTCGGATGCCAAGATCCTCATTGTCGACGACCACGAGGACACGCTGTACGCGCTCGAAAGCGCCCTCGCCCCGCTGGGCCACCTCGTGGCCCGCGCGACCAGCGGCGACGACGCCCTCAAGGAAGTGCTGCGCGGCCAGGTCGGACTGCTCCTCCTCGACGTGCGCATGCCCGGCGTCGGCGGCCTCGACGTCGTGCGGTACATGCGCCGCGTGGAACAGACCCAGCACATCCCGGTCATCCTGCTCACCGGCTTCGGACCGGACACCGAACTGTCCGCCACCGCGTTCGCCCTCGGCGTCGCCGACCTCGTCATGAAACCCGTCGACCCCTGGACCCTGCGCACCAAGGTCCGCTACCTGTACGACACGCACCAGCGCCACCGCGCCCTGCAGGCGGAGGTGCGCGAGTTACGCGCCCGGACCAGGAAACGCGCCTCACCGCCCACTCCGGGCCGCCCCCACTCCGACACCCGCGTCCCCCCGCAACGCGACGGCCACACCGACGCACGGGAGGCACGGGAAGCACGGGGAGCACGGGAGGCACGGGGCACGCGGGACGCACGGGACGCACGGGAGCAGGACCGCACCGCCTGATTACGCCGATCCCGCCGTGCCCATGCTGGACAAAAGCCATATATCGGGCCACCCCTGTGTCCTGTCCGAGGCATCAGGCAGCATGTCCCCCATGTCCGTACTGACGCGCGACGAAGCGCAGACCCGTGCCCAGCTCCTCGACGTCCACCACTACGGGATCGCACTCGACGTGACCCGCGGGGACGAGACCTTCGACTCCCTGACCGTCATCCGGTTCACCGCCCGCGCCGACGCGGACACCTTCGTCGAGCTGAAGCCCGCCGAGCTGCGCTCCGTCACCCTCGACGGACAGCCCCTCGACCCCGAGACCCTCGACGAGAACCGGCTGCCCCTCAAAGGCCTCACCGCGGGCGAGCACGAACTGCGCGTCGACGCGAGCATGCGCTACTCCCGCACCGGAGAGGGCATGCACCGCTTCACCGACCCCACCGACGGCGAGACCTACGTCTACAGCCAGCTGTTCATGGACGACGTCCAGCGCGTCTTCGCCGCCTTCGACCAGCCCGACCTGAAGGCCGTCTTCGAACTCTCCGTGACCGCCCCCTACGGCTGGACCGTCCTCGCCAACGGCGTCGCCGAACACCTGGGGGAGGGCCGCTGGCAGGTCGCCCCCACCCCGCTGATCTCCACCTACCTCGTCGCCGTCGCCGCCGGCCCCTGGCACTCCGTCCGCACCGAGCACCGCGGCCTGCCCTTCGGCATCCACTGCCGCCGCTCGCTCGCCCCCTACCTCGACGCCGACGTCGACGAGATCCTCGACGTCACCCGCGCCTGCTTCGACCGCTACCACGAGAAGTTCGACGAGCCCTACCCCTTCGACTCCTACGACCAGGCGTTCGTCCCCGAGTTCAACGCCGGCGCCATGGAGAACCCCGGCCTCGTCACCTTCCGCGACGAGTTCGTCTACCGCTCCGCCGTCACCGACACCGAACGCCAGACCCGCGCCATGGTCATCGCCCACGAAATGGCCCACATGTGGTTCGGCGACCTCGTCACCCTGCGCTGGTGGGACGACATCTGGCTGAACGAGTCCTTCGCCGAGTACATGGGCTACCAGACCCTCACCGAAGCCACCCGCTTCACCGACACCTGGACCGACTTCGGCGTCACCCGCAAACCCTGGGGCTACGACGCCGACCAGCGCCCCTCCACCCACCCCGTCGCCCCCGACCCGGACGCCGTCCCCGACACCGCGTCCGCCATGCTCAACTTCGACGGCATCTCCTACGCCAAGGGCGCCTCCGCCCTGCGCCAACTCGTCACCTGGCTCGGCGAGAAGGACTTCCTGGCCGGCATCAACACCCACTTCGCCCGCCACAAGTTCGCCAACGCCACCCTCGCCGACTTCATCGACAACCTCGCCTCCGCCACCGAACGCGACGTCCACGCCTGGGCCGACTCCTGGCTGCGCACCACCGGCGTCGACACCCTCACCCCCACCCTCACCGCCGGACCCGACGGCACCCACACCCTCACCGTCGAACACCACGGCAGCCGCCCGCACCGCATCGCCGTCGGCCTCTACGACAACGACCTCGGCGGCGAAGGCCGCCTCACCCTGCGCGACCGCCTCGAAGCCGACGTCCCGGGCACCGAGCCGACCGTGATCGGCAAGCGCCCCGCCCTGCTCCTCCTCAACGACGGCGACCTCTCGTACGCCAAGGTCCGCTTCGACCCCGAGTCCTTCCAGGCCGTGCGCACCGCCCTCGCCGGACTGCCCGAACCCCTCACCCGCGCGGTCGTCTGGAACGCCCTGCGCGACGCCGTCCGCGACGGCGAACTGCCCGCCATGGCCTACATCGACGCCGCCCGCGCCCACCTCCCGCACGAGAGTGACCTCGCCCTGGTCCAGGGCGTCCTGTCGTTCGCCGCCGCCCAGGTCGCGGACCGCTACCTCCCCGCCGAGGACCGCCCGACCGCCCTCGCCACCCTCACCGACCTCTGCCGCGACCTCATCCGCCGCACCGAGGACGGCTCCCACCCCGGGCTGCGCCTCACCGCCGTACGCCACTACATCGACGTCGCCGCCCACCCCGACACCATCAGCGCCTGGTTCTCCGAAGGCACCGTCCCCGGCGGACCCGAACTCGACCCCGAACTGCGCTGGCGCATCCTCGGCAGGCTCGCCGTCCTCGGCGCCATCGACGACGCCGTCATCGAGGCCGAACTCGTCCAGGACCCCAGCGCCACCGGCCAGGAAGGCGCCGCCCGCTGCCGTGCCGCGCTGCCCGACCCCGAGGCCAAGCGCCGCGCCTGGGAGGAGATGTTCATCTCCGACCACCTCTCCAACTACCTCTTCACCGCCACCGCCCAGGGCTTCTGGCAGCCCGAACAGACCCAGCTCGTCCGGGAGTATGTCGAGCGCTACTGGACCGACGCCGTCGCCGTCGCCGCGCGTCGCGGCCCCGCCATCGCCGACGCCGCCGGGCGCTACGCGTTCCCCGTCCACGCCGTCACCCCCGAAACCCTCGCCCTCGGCGAGGCGTGCCTTCGCGACGCCGACCTCATCCCCGCCCTCCGCCGCAAACTCGTCGACCAACTCGACGATCTGGCACGGGCGTTGAGGGTACGCACCGCGTAACCACGACCATTGGCCGCGGACGCGCGGTCGCTGATCGCGCACCTCGGGCGGGGCTTCGCCCCGATTCCCCGCCCGCCCCCCGGTTGCTCGCCTGCGGGCTCGGTGGGGGCGGGCCGCGCAGTTCCCCGCGCCCCTGAGGCGGGGGCTTCGCCCCGCGTTCCCGGCCCGCCCGGATTCGTTCGGCTACGGGCTCGGTGGGGGCTGGTCGCGCAGTTCCCCGCGCCCCTAAAGGCCGCGGGGGCGTCCGGTGTTCCAGGGCGAGGCCGGGGGCCGATGCCCCACCCGCCCCGGCCCGCGTCTTCAGCCCGTCCGGCGTTTGAGGACGAGGCCGTTCAGGCCGACAGGGGGGTCTGGGGGCGCAGCCCCTGAGGACGATGGGGGTCCCCCTGCTCGAGCGAAGCCGAGAGCTTGGGGGAGGGTAGGGGCGCCGGGGGCGAGGGAAGGCGGGTCCGGTTCCGGCGTGGCGTCTAGCAGCTTCACCCCCCACCCACATTTCCTCCGCCCACCAGTACCCCCATTCGGGTCGGATCGTTGACCTTTCAGGGCGCGCAGGCCCATCCCCGTACAGGCTGGTATTCCCCCTGCCGCGCGCCCACCGGAGGACACCTCATGAGCACGCCGCCCCTCGCCTCAGGCCCCGAAGGTCCCGGCGCGCTGCGGCCGCTGCTCGACACCGTCCTCGACGCACTGCGCGAGGGCGGCGAGGCCCGCGGGGGACCGCTGCCCGCCGGCGGACCCGAGAGCGTGGCCCGGCGCGTACGGGACGCGGTCGGCGACGTACTGCCCGAGCAGGGCACCGAAGACGCCCTACGCGTCCTCGTACGGGCTCTCGCCGAGGGCGCAGCCGACCCCGCCGACCCCCTGTGCGCCGCCCACCTGCACTGCCCACCCCTCGCCGTCGCCACCGCCGCCGACCTCGCCGCCTCCACCCTCAACCCCTCCATGGACTCCTGGGACCAGGCCCCGGCCGCCTCGGAACTGGAGGCACTCGTCACCCGGGCCCTGGCCCAGGAGATCGGCGCCGACGACGCCCTGGTCACCACCGGCGGCACCGAGTCCAACCAACTCGCCCTCCTGCTCGCCCGGGAGGCACACGCCGGCGTGCGGCTCATCCACGGCGCCAACGCCCACCACTCCCTGCCCCGCGCCGCCTGGCTCCTCGGCCTGCCCGACCCCGTCGTCGTCCCCGCCCCCGCCGGCACCATGGACCTCGCCGCCCTCGACGAAGCCCTCACCGAACTCCAAGGCCTCCGCGGCTCCCTCCTCGTAGCCGCCACCGCCGGCACCACCGACGCCGGACTCATCGACCCCCTGCCCGACATCGCCGACCTCTGCGAAGCCCACGGCACCCGCCTCCACATCGACGCCGCCTACGGCGGAGGCCTCCTCTTCAGCGACCACCACCGCGGCAAACTCGACGGACTCGACCGCGCCCACACCGTCACCCTCGACCTGCACAAACTCGGCTGGCAGCCCGTCGCCGCAGGCCTCCTCGTCGTCAAGGACCCCCACGACCTCGACGCCCTGAGCCACCGCGCCGACTACCTCAACGCCGACGACGACACCGAAGCGGGCCTCCCCGACCTCCTCGGCCGCTCCCTGCGCACCACCCGACGCCCCGACATCCTCAAAGTCGCCGTCACCCTCAAAACCCTGGGGCGAGCGGGACTCGGCGCGCTCGTCGACCAGGTCTGCGCCCGCGCCGTCGAGCTGGCGGACCTCGTCGAAGCACACCCCGGCTTCGAGCTCTACGACCCGCCCACCCTCAGCACCGTCCTGTTCCGCCCCGCCGAGGCCTCCGACGAAGCCGTCGCCGCCGTACGCCGCACCCTGCTCCACGAAGGACGCGCCGTCCTCGGCCGAGCCCTGCTCGACGACCGGCTCTGGCTCAAAGCCACCCTCCTCAATCCCCACACCCGGCCGGGCGACCTGGCCGCGCTCCTGAAACTGGTGGAAGGACACACACCCCGATGAGCCCGACGCCCCTCCCCCCACGCCACGAGCCCGACGCGCCCCGCGACCTCGTGGGCATCGGCATCGGCCCGTTCAACCTCTCCCTCGCCGCCCTCGCCCACCCCCTCTCCGAACTCGACAGCGTCTTCTACGAACAGCGCCCCGGCTTCGACTGGCACCCGGGCCTGCTCATCGACGGCGCCACCCTCCAAGTCCCCTTCCTCGCCGACCTGGTCACCCTCGCCGACCCCGCCAGCCCCTGGTCCTTCCTCAACTACCTCAAGGACCGCGACCGCCTCTTCCCCTTCTACTTCGCCGAGCGCTTCCACATGCAGCGCGCCGAGTACGACGCCTACTGCCGCTGGGTCGCCGGCCGCCTCCCCGGACTCCACTTCGGCCACCAGGTCGATGCCGTCCGCTGGGACCCCGAACGCACCCTGTTCGAAGTCGACTTCACCCAGCTCGACAGCGAGGGAGAAGCCGAGGCCCTCGGCCGTACCCACACCCGCAACATCGTGCTCGGCGTCGGCACCGCACCCCACATCCCAGAGCCCCTCAAATCCCTCGTCGATGCCCCCGGCGTCCCCGTCATCCACGCCGCGGACTACCTCGCCCACCGCGAACGCTTCCTCACCGCCGAACACATCACCGTCATCGGCGCGGGGCAGTCGGGTGCCGAGGTCTTCCTCGACCTCCTGCGCAACCGGCCCGCAGGCCGCGAGAAGATCCACTGGCTCGCCCGCACCGAGGCCTTCGCCCCGATGGAGTACTCCAAGCTCGGCCTCGAACACTTCACCCCCGACTACACCCGCTACTTCCACGCCCTCGCCGAGCCCGTACGCGACCGGCTCGTCGCCGCCCAATGGCAACTCCACAAGGGCATCGACGCCGACACCATCGCCGCCATCCACGACGAGCTCTACCGCCGCACCCTCCACGGCGGCTGGCCCGACGCCGTCCTCACCCCCGCCGTCACCGTCCGCACCGCGGGCCTCGTCGCCACCACCCAGGTCGAACTCCACCTCGAACACGGCCAGCAGGGCGCCCGTACCCGCCTCGTCACCGACGCCGTGGTCCTCGCCACCGGCTACCGCGAACGTCCCCTCGGCCAGATCCTCGCCGGACTCGACCCCTACCTGCGCCGCGACAGCGCCGAACGCCCCCGCATCGACGATCAGTTCCGCCTGGCCCTCGACCCCTCCGTCCACGGCCGCGTCTACGTCCAGAACGCCGAACTCCACACCCACGGCGTCGGCGCCCCCGACCTCGGCCTCGCCGCCTGGCGCAGCGCCACCATCCTCAACTCGCTCACGGGCAAGGACCCCTACCCGCTCCCGCGCCGCACGGCCTTCACCACCTTCGGACTCGAACCCCACTCCCAGGTCCCGCCCGCCGGCCGCACCGCCCAGACCCTCACCCCGCTCGCCGACGGACGGTAAGAAGAAGACCCCGGACACGCGTCCGGGGTCCAGAAAACAGGCGTGCCAGAAAACAAGCAGGCCAGAAGACAGGCAGGCTAGAAGACAGGCGTGCCGTCCCGCGTGAGCTTCCAGTCCACCGAAGCGAACTCCTTCGGGTCGAGCACACCCTTCGCGGTCACCCACTCGGCGATCCGCGTACGGATCTCCGTCGACTCCGACCAGACCTCCTTCGCGGACGCCACATGCGGGAAGGCGCCGCCACCGTTCGCCCGGTAGTTGTTCACCGCGAACACGAACTGCTGCGCGTCGTCCAGCGCCGCACCGTTGTACGTCAGGTTCTTGATCCGCGAACCCTCCGCCTGCGCGATGTCGATGTCGTACCGGAGTCCCGACACATAGTCGTAGTTGTAGTCCGGACGGTTGTTCGCGTTGGTCAGCTTCTCCGTGTCGATCACGGCACCGGCCGACGTCCGCACGAAGTAGTTCGCCGAGTACTCCAGGTACGCCCGCACCTGCGCCCCCGTCAGCACCTTCGCGACCAGCGTGTTGTCGTACACGTACAGGCTCGACAGATCCCGGATCGTCACCTTGCCGGCCGGGATCTCGGAGGTGCGCGAGAACGGCGAGGCCTGCGCGATGACGGGCAGCGACGCGTACTCCGTGCCGACCAGCGCCGCCTTGACCACGTCCTCCTGCACCTTGGTGATCAGGTCGATGATCGGGGCGTCCTTGTAACGCGCCTCGACCGTCGTCAGCGTGTCCGTGGCCGTGCCGACGACCTGGTTGACGTACGCCACCACCAGATCGTGCTCGTCCTTCAGCAGCCGGGTGATCTTCGGGTCGTCGGCGACCGAGTTCGAGTTGCGGACCGCGGCCGCCACCGACTCGACCTGCCACTTCCCCTTCTCGAAGACCAGCTCGAAGTCGAACACCGACAGCCGCTCCGCATACGCCAGCGGCTCCGACAGCACCACCGTCCTGCCGGTCTTGGCGTTGGTGACCTTCAGCTCCGGGATCTCCACGTGCGCGTGCCCGACGAGAATCGCGTCGATCCCCGGCACCTGCTGGGCGACGAGCGCCGCCGAGTTCTCGACGTACGGCAGCTGGTCACCGTAGGAGGACGTGCCGGACGAACCGGAGTGCGCCGACACGACGACCACGTCCGCACCCATCGACCGCAGCTTCGGCACCCACTTCGCCGCCTGCTCCTCCAGACCAGGGAACGTCAACTTCCCCTGGACGTAAGCCTTGTCCCAGATCGCGATACCCGGGTTCGTCAGACCGAGCACCGCCACCTTCACCGACGGCGCGCCCGGCACGTGGAACGTCTTCATGAAGTACGGCGGGAAAGCCGGCTTCAGCGTCTTCGCGTCCAGCGCGTTCGCACCCAGCAGCGGGAAGCGGCACTGCGACTCGAACTTCCGCAGCGTCTCGATGCCGTAGTTGAACTCGTGGTTGCCCAGCGCCACCGCGTCATAGCCGATCGCGTTCATCGCCTGCGCCATCGGGTGCACCGGACCGCCCTTGGCGGTGATCGGGTCCACCTTCGCGTAGTAGTACGTCAGCGGGGTGCCCTGAATCGTGTCGCCCGCGTCCAGAAGGAGGGTGTTGCAACGCCCCTTCTCCTTGCGGATCTCGTTCACCAGTGTCGAGATCCGCGCCAGACCCTGCGCGTTGCCCGCGGTGTCCTTGTACTCCGCGTCCTTGAAGTAGTCCCAGTTGAAGACATGTCCGTGCAGATCCGTCGTGCCCATGACGGTGAGGGAGTACCGCTTCACGGGCTTCTTCTTACCCCCCGCCGCCGCCGAGGTGGCCGCCTGCGCGGGCGGAGCCGCGACCGCACCGGTCAACGCCACCCCCGCACCCGTCACGGCGGACTTCTTCAGGAACTTCCGGCGGTTCAACGGCATGTCTATGGCTCCTCGGGAAATGGTCAACGACGCGCGTAGATTCTGACCCACACATGACACTCCAGAACAGGTCCTGGAGGTTTCCATCTGGTGACCACCGGGCACCACGACCACCCTTCCGGTGACAGAGTGGGGCGTATGGCCCCCACCGCAGAGGAACCCCGACCCGCAGTCCCCTACGGAACCCCCGAATCACCCCGCATCGCAGTCCGCGGCGAAGCCCACCTCGAAGTCGACCCCGAGATCGCCCGCATCGGCATCACCGTCAGCGCCCGCGGCACCGACCGACGCGATGCCCTCGCCGACCTCACCCGCCGCAACGCCACCGCCATGGACCTCGTGAAGTCCTACGGAGACGCCGTCGAACGCCTCGAAACCGGCGCCTTCTCGATCAGTCCGGAACTCACCAAACACGGCCGCGGCGAACGTATCCGCGCCTACCACGGCCGCGTCCACCTCACCGCCGAACTCACCGACTTCACCGCACTCGGCGAGCTGACGACACGCCTCGCGGATCTCGACCTCACCCGGGTCGCCGGCCCCTGGTGGGCCCTGCGCCCCGACTCGCCCTCCCACCGCCAAGCCCGCCAGCAAGCGGTCCGCGAAGCCGTCCAACGCGCCCGTGAATATGCCGAAGCCCTCGGCACCACCCTCGCCGCCCTCGTCGAACTCGCCGACATCGGCGCCGAGAACGCCCAGCCCTTCCCCGCGGCCCCCGGCCGCGCCATGCGCTCCATGTCCTTCGCCGGCGGCGCCCCCGAAGAAGCCGCCCCCCTCGACCTCGAACCCGAGCGCCAACACATCTACGCCCAGGTCAACGCCCGATTCACGATGGCACCGCCGGAACTGTAAAGCGCGGACCGGTCGCCATAAAGTACCGACGCGCTCATCGGAGCACCCCCGCGCACAATTCAACTGTTGTCAATAAGGCTTCATGCAAAGGTTGTTGAGTAGTCATGCTGGACCAATTCTCTACCGACCGGTAAGGCCTAGGCTCAAACCATGCGCCGAGCGAAAATCGTCTGTACATTGGGCCCCGCCACCGACTCGTACGACCAGCTCAAAGCCCTGGTCGACGCCGGAATGGACGTAGCCCGCTTCAACCTCAGCCACGGCACCTACGCCGAACACGAGGAGCGCTACCAGCGCGTGCGAAAGGCCTCCGACGAGACCGGCCGCAGCGTCGGACTGCTCGCCGACCTTCAAGGCCCGAAGATCCGACTCGGCCGCTTCACCGAAGGCCCCGTACTCCTTGAACGCGGAGACACCTTCACCATCACCGTCGAAGAAGGCGCCGAGGGCGACCGCCTCACCTGCGGCACGACGTACTCGGGCCTCGCGGCCGATGTCACCCCCGGCGAACGCATCCTCGTCGACGACGGCAAGGTCTGCCTCGAAGTCACCGCCGTCGACGGCCCCCGCGTCCACACCACCGTCGTCGAAGGCGGCATGGTCTCCGACCACAAGGGCCTCAACCTCCCCGGCGTCGCCGTCTCCGTCCCCGCCCTCTCCGACAAGGACGAAGCGGACCTCCGCTGGGCCCTGCGCACCGGCTTCGACGTCATCGCCCTCTCCTTCGTCCGCAGCGGCCGCGACATCGACGACGTCCACCGCATCATGGACGAGGAAGGCCGCCGCCTCCCCGTCATCGCCAAGGTCGAGAAGCCCCAGGCGGTCGACGCGATCGACGACATCGTCGCCGCCTTCGACGGCATCATGGTCGCCCGCGGCGACCTGGGCGTCGAAATGCCCCTCGAACAGGTCCCGATCGTCCAGAAGCGCGCCATCAAGCTGGCCAAGCGCAACGCCAAGCCGGTCATCGTCGCCACCCAGATGCTCGACTCGATGATCGACAACTCCCGCCCCACCCGAGCCGAGGCGTCCGACGTCGCCAACGCCGTCATCGACGGCACGGACGCCGTGATGCTCTCCGGCGAGACGAGCGTCGGCAAGTACCCCGTGGAGACCGTCCGGACGATGTCCCGCATCGTCGAGGCCGCCGAGGAGGACATCCTCGCCAAGGGTCTGCCGCCCCTGACCGACCGGAACAAGCCCCGCACCCAGGGCGGTGCGGTCGCCCGCGCGGCGGCGGAGATGGGCGACTTCCTCGGCGCCAAGTTCCTCGTCGCCTTCACCCAGTCCGGCGACACGGTCCGCCGCCTGTCCCGCTACCGCTCCCCGATCCCCCTCCTCGCCTTCACCCCGACCCCGGCGACCCGCTCCCAGCTGAACCTGACCTGGGGCGTAGAAACGTTCCTGGGGCCGCACGTCGACTCCACCGACGCGATGGTCGACCAGGTGGACGAACTCCTCCTGAAGTACGGCCGCTGCAAGAAGGGCGACATCGTCGTCATCACCGCCGGCTCCCCGCCCGGCGTCTCGGGCACCACGAACCTCGTACGCGTCCACCACATCGGGGAGGACGACAGCCCCAAGTAGGTCCGGCTGTCAGTACTTGGGCCCGACGTGGGCGTCCATGAGAGCGACGGAGGCTTTGCGGGCGACGGAGATGTTGAACGGGTCGCTGCCGCGCGCCAGCGTCGTCCACTCGACGCCGACGTTGTCCAGGGTGTCGGTAAAGAGCTTCCGGATGTCGTCGGACTTGTTGGTGAAGAAATACCGGGGGTACTCATAGCGCTTGCGCTCACCGGCGACGAGGCGGGTCGTCCAGTTCGTGATGCGACAGCCATCGGAGTGGATGAGCCCGCGGATGAATTCCCACGGGTGAGCGTCGACGATTTCCTGTTGCCAGGGTTCGAGGACGATCGGGCGCTCGTGCTTCTTGCCGGGGCCGTGCTGGGGAAACAGGCAGTGCAGGTGTTTCGAGTAGACCTTCACGTTGCGGCAGCCTGTCTTGCGGACGCGACACACGGCGTTGTCGGGGAAGACCGCGCGCATGGCTTGCTCGCAGTCGTCCATGAGTCCGGGCCATGCTTCGCAGCACGTGATCATGAGATTGGGCACGCGGTGCTCGGAGTAGCGACTGATGTGGCCGTCGCCCAGATACAGGCCGAGTAGGTAGCTGTAGGCGGGCTCGTCGAGGTCTCGTCCATCGCACCGTGGGCACTTGGGGTCATGCTTCCCTGGGCACTCGCCGCGTTTCGCGCGGTCCATGTGCTTCCAGTAACTGACCGTCCCGAGCGGGACGTTGAATCGCCGTGCTACGTCCGCGTTCCGCGCGCCGTCGCGCAGTAGTGAGAGCGCCTGCTGTCGAACCTCAGTTCCGTGAAAGATCATGTGGCCACTCTGCGTTACTGATCGTGACCGTGCGCAGCAAAAAGCGGATGTTCACGAGAACGAGAACATCCGCTTAGCTGGAAAACTGTGCCGGGTGCGGGATTCGAACCCGCAAGCCCTCACGGGCAGAGGTGTTTGAGACCTCCGTGTATACCGTTCCACCAACCCGGCGTAAGTAGCTGCCCGGAAGCATACCGGGTCACCGCAGCTCGCTGCAGCTAGGTAGGCTCTTGGGCAGCAGCACTTGCCCGGCCCGTGAACGAGGAGCCCCCGTGACCGCCCCCGAGTCGCCCCAGCCCGTCGCCGACGACGACAAGTCGCACGTGCCTCCGCTGACGACCCGTGTCGTCATCGCCGAGGACGAGGCGCTGATCCGCCTCGACCTCAAAGAGATGCTCGAGGAAGAGGGCTACGCCGTCGTGGGAGAGGCGGGGGACGGGGAGCAGGCCGTCGAACTGGCCCGTGAGCACCGGCCCGACCTCGTGATCCTCGACGTCAAGATGCCCAAGCTGGACGGGATCTCGGCGGCCGAGAAGATCGCCGAGGAGGGCATCGCCCCCGTGCTGATGCTCACCGCGTTCTCGCAGCGCGACCTCGTCGAGCGGGCCCGCGACGCCGGCGCGATGGCGTACCTCGTGAAGCCCTTCAGCAAGAGCGACGTCGTACCGGCGATCGAGATGGCCGTCTCGCGGTTCACGGAGCTGAAGCAGCTGGAGAGGGAGGTTGCGGACCTCAGTCAGCGTCTGGAGACGCGGAAGCTGGTGGACCGGGCCAAGTCCGTGCTCCAGACGGAATATGGGCTGACGGAGCCCGCCGCGTTCCGGTGGATCCAGAAGACCTCCATGGACCGCCGTATGTCCATGCAGCAGGTCGCCGAGGCGGTCATCGCGGACGCCGAGGAGAAGAAGGCCTCCAAGGGTTAGGGAGGGCGGGGCGCCCCGTTTCGGGGTGCAGTGGCTTGCCCGCGCGAGCCCGGCGACCGCGTGTCAGGCTGGTTTCGGGGCCGCGTGGCCTTCGGGGCGGCAAGGCAGCAAAGGAGACGGCGCGTGGAAGAGAAGGCGTTCGTCCAAGCGGTGTCGGAACGTACGGGCCTGACTCGGCAGGAGTCGGCCGATCTCACGCGTGCCACGCTCGAGACGCTCGCCCATCGGCTGAGCTCGGGTGAGGCGCGGAACCTGGCGCTGGAGCTCCCGGAGGGTCTGGCGGAGTCCGTTCGGCGGGGTGCGACCGCCGAGATCGAGCGCTTCGACTACGACGAGCTCGTGCGGCGTGTGGCGGCGCGCAACGTACTCAAGCCGGACGAGGCCGACAGCGGCGTCCGTGCCGTGCTGGTCACGCTCCGTGAGGCGATCAGCGAGAAGGAGTTCGGCCACGCGATGTCGCAACTCGGTGCCGACTTCACCAGGCCGATCGAGAATTTCGCCGGTTGATTCCGCGCCTTTCGGCGACGGCAGCCAGCGAGTGACGAAGAGGCCCACGCCCCCCGGCTGGGGGGCGCGGGCCTCTTCGTGTGTCGGCCGTACGGTCGTACGGCCGGAGCCTGGTCTCAGTCCTCGCCCAGGTAGGCCTTGCGCACCGACTCGTCGTGCAGCAGGTCCTGACCGGTGCCGGAGAGGACGATGTTGCCGACCTCCATGACGTGTCCCTGATCGGCGAGGGAGAGCGCCGCCTGGGCGTTCTGCTCGACGAGGAGGATGGTCGTGCCGTCGGCCTTGAGTTCGGCGATGGTGGCCATGATCTTCTGCATCATGATCGGCGAGAGGCCCATGGAGGGTTCGTCGAGCATGAGCAGCTTGGGCTGGGACATGAGCGCGCGGCCCATGGCCAGCATCTGCTGCTCGCCGCCGGAGAGGGTTCCCGCGGCCTGCTTGCGGCGTTCACCCAGGATGGGGAAGAGGTCGTAGGCGCGCTGGATGTCCTTCTCGATGCCCGCCTTGTCGGAGCGCAGGAACGCGCCGAGCTGGAGGTTCTCGGTGATCGTCAGCCGGGGGAAGATGTGGCGTCCCTCGGGGGAGTGGGCGAGGCCCAGGGAGACGATCTTGTGGGCGGGGATGTTGCTGAGGGGTTTGCCGTCGAAGGTGATGCGGCCCCCGGTGGGCTTGAGGAGCCCGGAGAGGGTGCGCAGGGTGGTCGTCTTGCCGGCGCCGTTGGTGCCGATGAGGGTGACGATCTGGCCGGCTTCGACGGAGAAGGAGATGCCCTTGACGGCTTCGATCTTGCCGTAGGCGACCTTGAGGTCTTCGACCTCGAGCAGTGCGGTCACTGGGCGTTTCCTTCCTTGCTGGTGGTGCCCTCCGCGGCGGCGTCGCTCTCGGCGGCCTCAGGAGTCTCGGTGACCTCGGGAGCCTCGGCGGCCTCGGGGGCTTCCGCGGCCTCGGGAGTGTCCGTGGCCTCCGCCGCCTCGGCGGCTTCGACCTCGGCGACCTCTTCCGCGCCGGGGGCGCCCTCGAAGGGGGTGCCGAGGTAGGCGGCGATGACGCGTTCGTCGCCCTGGACGACCTCGGAGGTGCCCTCGACGAGCTTCTCGCCCTGGACGAGGCAGGCGACGCGGTCGGACAGGTTGAAGATGAAGCGCATGTCGTGCTCGATGACGAGGACGGCGATGCCCCTGTCGCGGATGGCGAAGACGAGGTCTTCGGTCGCGCGTGTCTCCTGGGGGTTCATGCCGGCCGTGGGCTCGTCCAGGAGCAGCAGTCCCGGTTCGCTCGCCATGGCGCGGGCGATTTCGAGCTTGCGCTGTTCGCCGTAGGGGAGGTTGCGGGAGAGGTGGTCGGCCTTGTGGTCGAGGCCGATGAACTCCAGCAGTTCCATGGCGCGTTCGCGGGAGGCGGCTTCTGCCTTGCGGAAGCCGGGGCCGCGCAGGAGGGCCGACCAGAGGCCTTCCTTGGTCCTGGTGTGGCGGCCGACGAGCACGTTCTCCAGGACGGTCATGTTGGCGAAGAGCCGGATGTTCTGGAAGGTGCGGGCGATGCCGGCGCTGGTGACGAGGTGGGGCTTGGGCGGGAGGACGGTGCCCTTGTAGGAGACCTTGCCCTCGGTCGGCACGTACAGGCCGGTGAGGCAGTTGAAGAAGGTGGTCTTGCCCGCGCCGTTGGGGCCGATGAGGCCGACGATCTCGCCGGAGTTGACGGTGAGGTCGACGCTGCGGACGGCGGTGAGGCCGCCGAAGCGCATGGTGACGCCGCTGGCCTCGAGTACGGGGCTGGTGGCCGTGGTGGTGGTCATGTGGGTCACGCCCCTGCCTTGGTGACGCCGACAGTGGAGTCGGGCAGGCCTTGTTCGGGGATGTCGATGCTGTCGTCGGACTCGTGGAATTCGAGCTGGCGGCGGCGGTTGGCGATGATGCCTTCGGGGCGGAAGCGCATGAGGACCACGAGCGCGATGCCGAAGGCGAAGAGCTGGTACTCCTTCAGGAAGCCGAGCTTCTCGGGGAGGAGGTAGAGCAGGGTGGCGCCGAGGATGGGGCCGTTGACGGTGCCCATGCCGCCGAGGACGACCGCGGCCAGCAGGAAGGCCGAGTTGGGCGGTACGGAGCCGGCGAACTGGTACGGGGCCGGGTTGACGCTGTAGCCGACGTGGGCGCTGACCGTACCGGCGAGGCCGGCGAGGGAGGCGCCGAGGGCGAAGGCGATGAGCTTGACGCGGAAGCCGTTGATGCCCATGGCGGTGGCGGCGGTCTCGTCCTCGCGGATGGCGATCCAGGAGCGGCCGATACGGGAGTCGGCGGCGCGGTTGAAGACGATCACGACGATGCCGGTGATGATCAGCATCAGCAGGAAGTAGTTCGCGAAGCGGCCGAGGGTGATCGAGCCGATGTCGTGCGAGTTCCCGAGGTTGAACCCGAAGATGTCGAGGTCCGGGATCATCGAGATGCCGTTGGGGCCGTTGGTCAGGTTCGGTCCGGAGGAGCCGTCGAGGTTGTTGACGGAGATGCGGAAGATCTCTCCGAAGCCGAGGGTGACGATGGCGAGGTAGTCGCCGCGCAGTCGCAGGGTGGGGGCGCCGATGAGGACGCCGAAGACGAGCGACGCGGCCATGCCGGTGAGCATGGCGGCCCAGAAGGGGAACTGGACGCCGGAGAAGCGGGAGAACTCGGAGCCGGAGACGAGGGCCGCGGCGTAGGCGCCGACGCCGAGGAAGGCGACGTATCCGAGGTCGAGGAGTCCGGTGAGGCCGACGACGATGTTCAGGCCGAGGGCGACGGTGGCGACGACGAGGATGTTCACGCCGAGGTTGGCGTTGTGCTCGTTGTTCTCGACGAAGGGGAAGACCGCCGCGGCGAGGAACGCCATGGAGGTGGCGAATCCCTTGTGGCGGGCGTTGAGTGTGGCGAACCGGTCGAAGAGCCCGGCGGCCTGGAGCGCCCAGGTGCCGAGGACGACGAGCAGCAGGTAGCCGATGAAGGTCTCGCTGGCGTCGGGGTCGACGCCGATGCCGTACGTGAAGACGATCAGCGCGACGGCGGTGGCGCCGGTGATGACGAGGCGCTCGGCCCAGCCGGGGAGCTGCTGGGCCGCGGGGATGCGGTCGGGCTTGCTGACCCAGTCCTTGAAGGTGTCGCCGGGGCTCGGGAGAGCGAGGGCGCCGACGAGGGCGATCAGGGAGCCGATGGCGGTGACGTAGGCGCCGGGGTCGAGGGCGACGAGGCCCTTGAGGTCGACCGCGATGGCGATGGCGCTGAACCAGCTGACCGCGAACGCGGAGGCGGCGGCGAGGACGACGGGCGCGGTGGCGCCTGCCGGGTTGAGCCAGCGCAGGCCGCGGACGCCGAAGAGGGTGAGCGCGAAGAGCAGGGTGATCGCGCCGGCGACGAGGTCGAGGATCTGGAGGCCGGCCGGGGAGCCGTAGTAGGTGAGGTCCCCGGGGAAGTCGGCCGTGTAGGTCCACGACATGAAGGTGCTGGCGATGGTGGCGACGGCGCCGACGGCGATGAGGGCGCGCGCGGCGGTCTGGGGGAGTGCGATCAGGCCGCGCGCGGGGGCGGTGATCTCGGCGGTGTTCTCGGTGGTGTTCTCGGTGGTTGCCATGGTGTTCACGCCCTGTCCGCGACGCGTTCGCCGACCAGGCCTTGTGGCCTGAACAGCAGTACGAGGATGAGGAGGACGAAGGCCCAGACGGAGGACCAGCCGCCGCCGCCGAGCTGCTGCATGCCGGGGATACCGTCGATGTAGGAGGTGGCCATGGTCTCGGCGAGGCCGAGGACGAGGCCGCCGATCATGGCGCCGTAGATGTTGCCGATGCCGCCGAGGACGGCCGCGGTGAAGGCCTTGAGGCCCATCTGGAAGCCCATGTTGTACTGGATCGAGCCGTAGCGCAGGCCGTAGGAGACGGCGGCGACGGCGGCGAAGAAGCCGCCGATGGCGAAGGCGATCACGATGATCTTGTTGGTGTCGATGCCCATGAGCTGGGCGGTGTCAGGGTCTTGGGCGGTGGCCTGCATGGCGCGGCCGGTGCGGGACATGCTGACGAAGAGGGCGAGGGCCGCCATGCAGAGCGGGGCGGCGACGATGACGAAGAGCGAGCCGCTGCTGATGCTGATGGACCCGATGTGCCAGGGTCCGGCGTCGATCTGGGGGAAGTTGCGGTCGGTCTTGGCGTTCGGGTACCAGTTGAAGACGGCCTGCTGGAGCGCGAGGGAGAGGCCGATGGCGGTGATGAGCGGTGCCAGGCGTGGCGCGCCGCGCAGTGGTCGGTAGGCGAACCGTTCCGCCCCGACGGCGATGAGGACGGCGACGAGTCCGCCGCCGATGAGCATCGCCGGGAGGGCTATCCACATGGATGTGCCGTCGGGCAGGACGTAGAGGTAGACCGTGAGTGCGCCGAAGCCTCCGGTCATGAAGATCTCGCCGTGGGCGAAGTTGATGAGCTGGACGATGCCGTACACCATCGTGTAGCCGATGGCGATCAGCCCGTACATCGAGCCGAGGAACAGCCCGTTGGCCAGCTGCTGCGGCAGGGTGTTCACCGCATGGCCTCCATGTGGGTGGGGAGAGTGAACGGGGGTATATGGGACGGGCCGCGCGGTGACGTGTGGTCTTGGCCGCGCGGCCCTGGGGTGTAGCTAGCGGCGGATCTCGGATCAGCTGGGATCAGCTGGAGTTAGCTGGAATCAGCTGAGCTCAGCTGGGATCGGATCGGATCAGCCGTTGAACGTGCCGCTCTTGACGGCCTTCCACTTGCCGCCGACGACCTGGTAGACGGTGAGCTGCTTGTTGGTGGTGTCGCCGTACTCGTCGAAGGAGACGGGGCCGGCGATGCCCTCGAACTTCGTCTTCTGGACCTCGTCCACGATCTTGGCGCGGGCGCCGTCGGGGATCTTGCCGTCCTTCACGACGTTGGCGATCGCCTTGATGATGGCGGTCGCGGCGTCGTAGGAGTAGCCACCGTAGGTGCCGTAGTCGCCCTTGAGGCCGGAGGCCTTGTACTTCTTGATGAAGTCCGCGGCGGAGGGCAGGGAGTCGACGGGCTGGCCGACGGAGGTGGCCAGGTCACCTTCGGAGGTCTTGCCGGCGGTCTGGATGTAGGTGTCGCTGAACATGCCGTCACCGCCGAACAGCGGGACCTTGACGCCGCCGTCCTTGAGCTGCTTGGTGAGCTTCTCCGACTCGTCGTACTGGCCGCCGTAGTAGACCAGGTCGGCCTTGGAGTTCTTGATCTTGGTGACGAGGGCGGAGAAGTCGGTGTCGCCGGTGTTGACGTGGTCCTCGCCGGCGACCTTGCCGCCGTTCTTGGTGAAGCCGGCCTTGAACAGCTTGGCCAGGCCCGCGCCGTAGGTCTGCTTGTCGTCGACGACGAAGACGTTCTTCTTCTTGAGCGTGGTGGACGCGTACTCGGCCGCGAAGCCGCCCTGGAGGGCGTCGGTGGTGGCCGTGCGGAAGTACGTCTTGAACGGGCGCGACTTCGAGGTCTGCCAGTTCTTGCCCTGGGTGAGCTCGGGCGCCGTGTTGGAGGGCGAGATCTCGACCAGGTTGGCGGTCGCGAAGACCTGCTGCATCTGCGTGGCGACACCGGAGTTCAGCGGGCCGACGACGCCGAGGACCTTGTCGTTGTTGACGAGGGCGGTGGCGTTCTGCTGGCCGCTGGCCGGGATCGCCTTGTCGTCGAGCGCCTGGACCTTGAAGGTCACGCCGGGGACGGTGTTGTTCTTGTTGGCGTCGTCGACGGCGATCTGCACGCCGCCCTGGATGCCAAGGCCGGTTGCGGAGTTCTGACCGGTCAGCGGAGCGTCAACGCCGATGATGATCTCGGTCTTGCTGCTGCTGCTCTTGTCCCCGCTGTTGTCACGCGAACCGCAGGCGGTCAGCGTGAGTGCTCCGGTGGTGAGCACGGAGGTGAGTATGACCAAAGAACGCTGTCGCACGTTGAATCCTCTCCCTGGCGCAGCAGCCCTGCTGGACTGCCGTGTGTCTCGCCGGGCCGTACTGGGTGATACCGAGCCGTGCTGCAGACGCGCCCGGCGGCGCGGTGACTGGCCGTGACTCTAAGCCTGTCTGTGGGCCCGGGCATCGCCGTGGGCTGGCTTGTGACTTTCTTGTTATGACGTGCCGGTTGATGGGCTTCAGGGACGGGTATTCTCAGCCGATTTGGCGGAAATTCTTCCCGTTCCACATGTTGAGAATCCGCACCTCCGGTTGTGCGTGGACGGAGATCGCGGTCGGGCGCCGTCGCAGGTCGCGTGGAGGAGCCGGGGGAGGTCGCGGGAGTACGAGCCGTCGAAGATGGAACTCTGATGCCGTATTGCGTGCGTGTTACGCAGCGTTACGTCGAGAAAAGGGAACTCGGAGTTCGGTCGGCGTGCGCGATATAGGGCGCATGAGGTGCGGTGCGGGCGTGCAGCCTCGTGAAGGCGCGTGAAGTCGCCTGAAAAGGTTACTGAGTTGCCGCTGATTTCCGATAACTCCGGCGTATTGGAGTGTGTTTGCGGCGGGCGGGGGCGTGCGGGTGCGTGCGGAAGGTGTGTGGGGGCCGGGGCGGAGGTATCCGTCCTCGGTCAGGCGCGGAATCGGTCGGTCCCGGAAGGGGCCGGTGTTGACGCGCCGACCGCTGCGGGCGGACACCTCCGCCCCGTCCCCTGCCCGCCGTACCCGACTGCCGGTGAGTGGGGGGCAGTTGTCTCCTGCCCCCTTGCTCGCCGTACGCCGGTGCCGGTGAGTGGGGCTCTTGTGGAGGCGGGTGTCAGGCCTGGCGTACGTGGGCGGCGTCGGTGGGATTGACGTCGCGCAGGAGGCAGGTGAGGCGGGCGGTGCAGACGCGCTTGTCGTTCTCGTCGGTGATGACGATCTCGTACGTCGCTGTCGTGCGCCCGCGGTGTACGGGGGTGGCCACGCCGGTGACGAGGCCGGAGCGGGCGCCGCGGTGGTGGGTGCAGTTCAGGTCGACGCCGACGGCGATCTTGGAGCTGCCGCCGTGGAGCATGGAGCCGACCGAGCCGAGGGTCTCCGCGAGGACGGCGGAGGCGCCGCCGTGCAGGAGGCCGTAGGGCTGGGTGTTGCCCTCCACCGGCATGGTGCCGACGACCCGGTCCGCGGAGGCCTCGACGATCTGCACGCCCATGCGGGTGCCGAGGTGGCCTGCCGAGAAGAGGGCGGGCAGGTCGACACCGAGTGCGGCGTACTCGTCGATGACCTCTTGCGGGAACTTCACTTGACTCTGCTCGCCCATGGGGGCCGGCTCCGATCGTCGTCGATCTCTCTGGCTGACTGGCTGAGCAAACGCTCAGTCGGTGGCCGATTGTTCCAGACGGACCACGACGGACTTGCTGGCCGGGGTGTTGCTGGTGTCCGCGGTGGCGTCGAGCGGGACGAGGACGTTGGTCTCCGGGTAGTACGCGGCGGCGCAGCCGCGGGCGGTCGGGTAGTGCACGACGCGGAAGCCCGCGGCGCGCCGCTCTATGCCGTCCTGCCATTCGCTGACGAGGTCGACGTACGAGCCGTCGGTGACGTTCAGCGCGCGGGCGTCCTCGGGGTTGACGAGGACCACTCGGCGGCCGTTCTTGATGCCCCTGTAGCGGTCGTCGAGGCCGTAGATGGTGGTGTTGTACTGGTCGTGCGAGCGGAGGGTCTGCAGGAGCAGGCGGCCTTCGGGGAGCTTCGGGTACTCGACGGGCGCGGCGGTGAAGTTGGCCTTGCCGGTGGCCGTGGGGAAGCGGCGTTCGTCGCGGGGGGCGTGGGGGAGGGTGAAGCCCGCGGGGTCGGCCACGCGCGCGTTGAAGTCGTCGAAGCCGGGGATCACGCGCGCGATGCGGTCTCGGATCGTGGCGTAGTCCTTCGCGAACTCCTCCCAGGGGGTGCGGGAGGCGTCGCCGAGCACGCGGCGGGCGAGGCGGCAGACGATGGCAGGCTCGGACAGGAGGTGCTCGCTCGCGGGCTCCAGACGGCCGCGTGAGGCGTGGACCATGCCCATGGAGTCCTCGACGGTCACGAACTGTTCGCCGCTGCCTTGGAGGTCGCGCTCGGTCCGTCCGAGAGTGGGCAGGATCAGGGCGCGGGCTCCGGTGACGACGTGGGAGCGGTTGAGCTTGGTCGAGACGTGCACCGTGAGGCGGGCGCGGCGCATGGCGGCCTCGGTGACGTCGGTGTCGGGGGAGGCGGAGACGAAGTTGCCGCCCATGGCGAAGAAGACCTTCGCGTCGCCGTCCCGCAGGGCGCGGATGGCCCGTACGACGTCGTAGCCGTGCTCGCGGGGCGGAGCGAAGCCGAACTCCTTCTCCAGGGCGTCCAGGAAGGCCGGGGCGGGGCGTTCGAAGATGCCCATGGTGCGGTCGCCCTGCACGTTCGAGTGGCCGCGGACCGGGCAGACGCCCGCGCCGGGACGGCCGATGTTGCCGCGCAGCAGCAGGAAGTTGACCACTTCGCGGATCGTGGGCACGGAGTGCTTGTGCTGGGTGAGGCCCATGGCCCAGCAGACGATGGTGCGCCGGGAGGAGAGGACGAGGCGGAGGGCCTCGTCGATCTTCTCGCGGGTGAGGCCCGTCGCGGTGAGGGTCTCGTCCCAGTCGGCGGCGCGGGCGGTGGCCGCGAACTCCTCGTAGCCGTGGGTGTGTTCGGCGATGAAGTCCTCGTCGACCGCGCCCTCGGTCTCCAGGACGAGCTTGTTCAGGAGACGGAAGAGGGCCTGGTCGCCGCCCAGGCGGATCTGCAGGAACAGGTCGGTGAGGGCGGCGCCCTTGAACATGCCCTGGGGTGTCTGCGGGTTCTTGAAGCGCCCCAGGCCCGCTTCGGGCAGCGGGTTGACGCTGATGATCTTCGCGCCGTTGGCCTTGGCCTTCTCCAGGGCGGAGAGCATGCGCGGGTGGTTGGTGCCGGGGTTCTGCCCGGCGACGATGATCAGGTCCGCCTTGTAGAGGTCCTCGAGCAGGACGCTGCCCTTGCCGATGCCGATGGTCTCGGAGAGCGCGGAGCCCGAGGACTCGTGGCACATGTTCGAACAGTCCGGCAGGTTGTTCGTGCCGAGTTCGCGGGCGAAGAGCTGGTAGAGGAACGCGGCCTCGTTGCTCGTGCGTCCCGAGGTGTAGAAGAGGGCCTCGTCGGGGGAGCCGAGGGCGGCGAGCTCCTCGGCGACGATGTCGAAGGCGCGCTCCCAGGAGACCGGCTCGTAGTGGTCGGCGCCCTCGGGCAGGTACATGGGGTGGGTGAGGCGGCCCTGCTGGCCGAGCCAGTAGCCGCTGCGGCCGTGCAGGTCGGTGACCGGGTGCGCGGCGAAGAAGTCCGGGGTGACCCTGCGCAGGGTGGCCTCCTCGGCGACCGCCTTCGCGCCGTTCTCGCAGAACTCCGCCGCGTGCCGGTGCTCCGGCTCGGGCCAGGCGCAGCCCGGGCAGTCGAAGCCGTCCTTCTGATTGACGCGCAGGAGGGTCAGCGCGGTGCGCTTCACGCCCATCTGCCGCTGGGCGATGCGCAGGGTGTGTCCGATGGCGGGCAGCCCGGCCGCGGCGTGCTTCGGCTCGACGACCTGCGGCGCGTCCTGGACCGGATCGCTCTTGGGCGGCTTGCTGGCCATCGGGGGACCCCCTCGCATACACGTATGAAGTACGTGAGCGATCCTCCCACGCGCCGGTGACGACGACGACGGCCGGTCCCGGGAGGTCCGCACTGTCAGTGGGGCGTGCGAGGATCGGGGGCGTGGCAGAAACAGCATCGAAGAAGACCGAGAAAACCGCAGGTGCGGGCCGTCCGCGGCTGATGCTCATGGATGGGCACTCGCTGGCGTACCGCGCGTTCTTCGCGCTGCCCGCGGAGAATTTCACGACCGCGACGGGTCAGCCGACGAACGCGATCTATGGTTTCGCGTCGATGCTGGCGAACACGCTGCGCGACGAGGCGCCCACGCATTTCGCGGTGGCGTTCGACGTCTCGCGCAAGACGTGGCGCTCCGAGGAGTTCACGGAGTACAAGGCGAACCGTTCGAAGACCCCGGACGAGTTCAAGGGGCAGGTCGAGCTGATCGGCGAGCTGCTGGACGCGATGCACGCGCAGCGGTTCGCGGTCGACGGCTTCGAGGCCGACGACATCATCGCGACGCTCGCCACGCAGGCCGAGGCCGAGGGCTTCGAGGTCCTGATCGTCACCGGTGACCGCGACTCCTTCCAGCTGGTGTCCGAGCACACGACGGTGCTGTACCCGACGAAGGGCGTCTCCGAGCTGACCCGCTTCACTCCGGAGAAGGTCGTCGAGAAGTACGGGTTGACGCCGACGCAGTACCCCGACTTCGCGGCGCTGCGCGGCGACCCGTCGGACAACCTGCCGGGCATCCCCGGCGTCGGCGAGAAGACGGCCGCGAAGTGGATCAACCAGTTCGGTTCGTTCGCGGACCTCGTCGAGCGCGTCGACGAGGTCAAGGGCAAGGCCGGGCAGAACCTCCGCGACCACCTGGAGGCGGTGAAGCTCAACCGCCGTCTCACGGAGATGGTGAAGGACGTCGAGCTCCCGAAGACGGTCACCGACCTGGAGCGCGCGGCGTACGACCGTACGGCGGTCGTGATGGTCCTGGACACCCTGGAGATCCGTAACCCCTCCCTGCGTGAGCGGCTCTTCGCCGTCGACCCCGGGACGGAGGAGGCCGAGGCGGCCGCTCCGGTCGTCGAGGGTGTCGAGCTGGACGGGGCCGTGCTGGGTGCGGGCGAGCTGAAGCCGTGGCTCGCCGAGCACGACGGCAAGGCGGTCCTGGGTCTGGCCACCGTCGACACCTGGGCGCTGGGTTCGGGCTCGGTGGCCGAGGTCGCGCTCGCCGCGGCGGACGGAGCGGCGGCGTGGTTCGACCCCTCGCGGCTGGACGAGGCCGACGAGAACGCGTTCGCGAAGTGGCTCGCCGACCCGAAGAAGCCCAAGGTGCTGCACAACGCCAAGGGTGCGATGCGGGTCTTCGCCGAGCACGGGTGGACGATCGAGGGCGTGTCCATGGACACCGCGCTCGCCGCGTATCTGGTGAAGCCGGGCCGCCGCTCCTTCGCGCTGGACGCGCTGTCCCTGGAGTACCTGGGCCGGGAGCTGGGGCCCGCTGCCGCGGCCGACGGTCAGCTGGCCTTCGGCGCGGACGACCAGGCCGAGGCCGAGGCGCTGATGGTGCAGGCCCGCACGATCCTCGACCTGGGCGAGGCGTTCGGCGAGAAGCTGGCGGAGGTCGGCGCGGCCGAGCTGCTGCGCGACATGGAGCTGCCCACGTCGGCGCTGCTGGCCCGGCTGGAGCGGCACGGCATCGCGGCGGACCGGGCGCACCTGGAAGCCATGGAGCAGATGTTCGCCGGAGCCGTGCAGCAGGCGGTGAAGGAGGCCCACGCCTCCGTCGGGCACGAGTTCAACCTCGGCTCGCCCAAGCAGCTCCAGGAGGTCTTCTTCGGCGAGCTGGACCTGCCCAAGACGAAGAAGACGAAGACCGGTTACACGACGGACGCGGACGCGCTGGCCTGGCTGGCCACGCAGACCGACCACGAGCTGCCGGTCATCATGCTGCGCCACCGTGAGCAGGCCAGGCTGCGGGTGACGGTCGAGGGTCTGATCAAGACGATCGCCGCGGACGGCCGCATCCACACCACGTTCAACCAGACGGTGGCCGCGACGGGCCGGCTCTCGTCGGTGGACCCGAACCTGCAGAACATCCCGGTCCGTACGGAGGAGGGCCGCGCGATCCGCCGCGGCTTCGTGGTCGGCGAGGGCTTCGAATCCCTCATGACGGCCGACTACAGCCAGATCGAACTGCGCGTGATGGCCCATCTGTCCGAGGACGAGGGCCTGTTGGAGGCGTTCACGTCGGGCGAGGACCTGCACACGACGGTGGCGTCGCAGGTGTTCTCGGTCGAGCGTTCGGCGGTCGATGCGGAGATGCGCCGCAAGATCAAGGCGATGTCGTACGGCCTTGCCTACGGGCTGTCGGCGTTCGGTCTCTCCCAGCAGCTGAACATCGACGCGGGTGAGGCGCGTGCGTTGATGGACACGTACTTCGAGCGTTTCGGCGGGGTGCGGGACTATCTGCGCCGGGTGGTCGACGAGGCCCGCGCCACGGGCTACACGGCGACGCTCTTCGGGCGCCGCCGCTATCTGCCCGACCTCAACAGCGACAACCGGCAGCGTCGCGAGGCCGCCGAGCGCATGGCGCTCAACGCCCCCATCCAGGGCACGGCCGCGGACATCGTCAAGATCGCGATGCTGAACGTGGACCGGGCGCTGCGCGAGGCCGAGCTCAGGTCCCGCATGCTCCTCCAGGTCCACGACGAAATCGTCCTGGAGATCGCCCCCGGAGAGCGCGCGAAGACCGAGGAACTCGTCCGCCGCGAGATGGCGTCCGCCGTTCATCTCCGGGCGCCCCTCGACGTGTCCGTCGGGGCGGGCCCCGACTGGGAATCCGCGGCGCACTAGCCTCCGGCGAACGAGACCCTGGAACCCCGGCCCAGGTTTCCGGCCCAGGACCCCAGCGTCGGTCCCGGTTCCAGCCCCGGGTCCTGGCCTCGGTCGCCGGCGTCGGGCTCGGTCCCGGGTCCCGGCGTCGGGCTCGGTCCTGGCCCCAGGCCTCGCGCCCCGGGCTTCGGCCTCGGTCCCGGCCGTGGGTCCCGGCCCCGGGGCCGGGACCGGTTCGGTCCCGGGTGGCGCTGGTCGTGGCTCCGCCCGCTCCCGGCGTCGGGTGCCCTTGGGGCGGCTTGCGCGCCGGTGTGGACAGCTGCCCCACCCCGACAGGGGAAGCCCCCGCCCACAGGGCACGCCCCTCGCAGCCGCTTGCGGCGCAAGCCGCCCCGCCCTCCGCCTTGCGAGCCGCCCGCAGGGAAAAGGGAAAGTCGCCCCCCGCCCCGTCGTGCGAGCCGCCCGCAGGGTGAAGTCCTTGCGTTGGCTGCCCGTAGGGCATGAGCCCTCTCCGGTGGGCCAGAGGCGCAGGGGAGGTGGGGTCCGCTCAACCCCCGGAGGGAACCGTCACTCGCGTGGCCCTCGCAAAGACGCCCCCCGTGCGAGGGGACCGTAAAGATGCGGGCATGAGTACAAGCATGCTCAACCGTCGCACGGCCTTGGCCACAGCCGTCGTCTCGGCGCTGCTCGCGCCGGTGTCCGCGGTGGCCGCGAGCGCGAGCACCGCCCAGGTGCCCGCGGTCTGCCGTTCCACCCGCAACCCCGAGCTCGCCGCCCGGATGTCCCGCGACATCAGGACGGCGCTGTCGTCACGCCAGGGCACCGTCGCCGTGGCGGTGCGCGACGACAACAGCGACCTGACCTGCGCCCTCGCGAGCGAGCGTCAGTACGACTCGGCGAGCGTCGCCAAGCTCACGATCATGGAGGCCACCCTGCACCGCGCGGACGAGCTGCGCCGCAACCTCACGAACTGGGAGCTCGCCAACGTACGCCCCATGATCACCATCTCGGACAACACCGCGGCTCAGCATCTCTGGAACGACCTGGGCCACACCTACCTCGGCCGTTTCCTGGACCGAGTCGGAACGCGCCGCACCGAGCTCGGCCGGGCCGGCTACTGGGGCCTGACCCGCACCACGGCCGCCGACCAGATGCGGCTGCTGGGCGTGCTCACCGGCCCCCGTTCCTTCCTGAGGAGCCGCGCCTACGGCCTGAAACTGCTCAGCCAGGTCCGCGGCGACCAGCGCTGGGGTGTCCCCGCCGGCATGCCCCGCGGCCTGCAGGCGCACATCAAGAATGGCTGGCTGCCCCGGTCCACCCACGGCTGGCGCGTCCACAGCGTCGGCGTGTTCACCGGCTCCGACCGCACCTACCGCATCGTCGTCCTGTCGCACGACAACCCGACGATGACGTACGGGGTCCGCACCATCGAGCGCATCGCCCAGGCCGTCCACCGTGGCCTCAACCGCGGGCGGGGCGCCGTCCAGGGTTCCACTCCGCAGGACAGGATCAGCGAGGTGTCGGACGGTTCGGCGCCGAGCGGGCCGGTGCCGGGCTGGGACGAGCCGGAGCGGGACGCCACACCCTGACCCCGACGGCGTACAGCGCGAGACCGAGCACGAGGCCCGCGCCCGCGCCGAAACAGAGCGCCGGGATCAACTCCCAGGGCTTCGCGCGGGTGCCCCAGTAGGCCCACCAGCGTGAAGCCCGCTGCACGGCGCCCACCAGCCCGCAGCCGCCGATGACGGCGGCGGCCAGCCACCGGTCGGAGCGCGACAGCACCGGCACCCCCACCGGTTCGGCCGAGGGCGCCCGGCGCAGCGCGACGGCCACGAAGGCCACGATCACGACGGCCCCCACCAGCGAACTGCCGTACTGCGCGTAGGTGAACACCGGCGTGCCGTCGGCGTTCCGCGACAGGACGGGGATCAGCCGTACTCCCCACCGGTCGTGGTGCGTGAACGCGTCCCACACGACGTGTGTCAGCGCGCCGAGCACCGCGGAGGCGTACCACCACAGTGCGGTCGAGGAGCGCACCGGCCCGCGCGGTGTCCCGCAGCGCAGCAGAGCCGCGGGACGTCCCTGACGGGCCCGCGGCAGCAGCGCAACCAAGGGTTCGCGCAGTACCAGCCAGGCACCCACCAACGCGCAGGCGACGAGCACGTCGAAGGTGAGGACACCGGTGAACGAGTGCGTGAAGTCGCCGAACTCCATCGCTCCGGGGACCACGCTCGCCGCGTAGTAGGTCATGTCGGGGGCGAAGGAACCGGCCACGAGTGCCGCGGGCGCGAGGCGGCCGCGGCCGCTTCCGTCGCCGCGCAGGGCGGGCAGTACGGCCGCCGCGTGGCTGAGGGTGAAGGGCAAAGCGTCCCCCTGTGGCAGACGTTGGTCTGACATGTCGGCCCCGGTGATCTCCGACGCCCAGTATGAGGGACGTAGGAAAATGACCGAGGGATCCACCCTTGGGTGCGTGTTCTCTAGGACAATCCCACATGGCCAACCGGTGAAAATCGGGCACGAACGGGTGCCCGGGCGACGGAAGTTGTCGTAGGGTCGCCTGGGTCACTGAGCCAGCGAACGCGCGGTGCGCGGGCGGTCGTCCACGGGAGGGGTTCACTCAATGGCGGCGCATTTCGGCAGACTGCGCAAGGGAGCGACGACCACCGCCGTGGCCGCGGTCGCGGTCGCGGCCCTGTCCGCTTCCCAGGCACCCGGAGTGACCACCGACGATCTCGGCAGACAGTCCGCGGGCGCCGCCCAGCCATCGGGGGACGCGAACACCGGTGGCGAAGGCGGCGCGACCGGCGACTCGCCGTACTACACCGACCTTCCACCGCTGAAGAGCCCCAACCCGAGCCCGTCGGCGAGCCCGGCCACAGGCACGCCCGTCTCCGTGGGCGAGGCCGAGGCCGGCATACCCGCGACCGTCCTCGACGCCTACAAGAAGGCCGAGGCCGAGCTGCGTGCCTCCAAGCCGGGCTGCAACCTGCCCTGGCAACTGCTCGCCGCCATCGGCAAGGTCGAGTCCGGCCAGGCCCGCGGCGGCCGGGTCGACGCGAGCGGCACGACGTACTCGCCGATCCTCGGCCCGAAGCTCGACGGCAACGGCTTCGCTCTGATCGCCGACACCGACAACGGCGCGTACGACGGCGACCCGGCCTACGACCGGGCCGTGGGCCCCATGCAGTTCATCCCCTCCACCTGGGCGTGGGCGGGCCGCGACGGCAACGGCGACGGCAAGAAGGACCCCAACAACGTCTACGACGCGGCGCTCGCGGCCGGCCACTACCTGTGCCGGTTCGACCGGGATCTGTCCGTGCAGTCGCAGATGAACGCCGCGATCCTGAACTACAACAACTCGACGGCGTACCTCAACACGGTTCTGTCGTGGCTGGAGTACTACCGCAAGGGCACCCACGAGGTCCCGGACGGCACGGGCACCTTGCCCTCGAACAGCAGCAACAGCCACCCCGGGGCGAGCCCCAGCCCGTCCACGCCCGCGACCTCGACGCCGAGTGCGCCGAGTACACCGAGCACACCGGGTACCTCCAAGCCGGGCACCCCCAAGCCGGGCAGCGGCGGCTCGACGAGCCCCACCCCGAAGCCGCCCGCGCCCAGTTCGCCCGCACCGAGCCCGACGCCTCCCACGCCCACCCAGACGGTGGACCATCTGGAGGACGCGAACACCGGGAAGCTCACGGCGACGGCGGGCAGCGCCTTCGGTGCCAAGATCGCCGTGCGGGCCGAGTCCAAGGCGAGCAAGGGCGTGGCGAAGGTCCGGGTGCGGTTCACGATCATCGGCGACACGGACGCCACCTTCACCGGCGGCGAGAGCGTCGCCACGGTCGTCACCGGCAGCACGGGCACGGCCACCGCGCCCGCACTCGTGGCGGGGGAGAAGACCGGCGACTTCACCGTCCGCGCCACCGTCGTGGGCCGCGTCCTGGGCGGCCTCGACTACACGGCCACCGTCACCCCGCGCCAGGCCGACACCCTCATCCGCACCAGCGACACCGCGCTGACCTGTGTGCCGGGCGGTGAGTTCGCCGACCAGGTCGAGGTGAAGGCCACCTACAAGGGTGCCGTCGCCGGCAAGGTCGCGGCCACCGCGACGCTCATCAAGTCGGCCGACGACGCGACCGAGAACGACAAGGGCCCGTACTTCAAGGACGCGGACGGCAAGACGATCCGCACCCTCACGGACCTCACGACGGACGAGGACGGCGTGCTCAAGCTCCCCAAGCTGTACGCGGACGACGCGACCGGCACGTTCCTGCTCCGCGTCAACACCACGGGCGGCGCGGTGCTGACGGTCGAGCTGAAGGTCGCCGCGGCCGCATCGTAGGCCGCAAGCGCGTCCAGGGCGCCCCTCCGCCTGTCGGCGGAGGGGCGCCCTCGTTCGTGTGCGCAATGTGTTCTCATCTCGCCCCGCCGTTGCTACCGTGCCGGATCTGACGAGGTATCAGTTCCCGTTCCGCCGTCCCCCCGGGAGGCCCCGCATGCGCGCCCTCATCGCCGCCGCGACCGGTCTCGCCGTGGCGTTCGCCCTGGTGCTCACGATCACGGCCATGGGCTCACCGGCAGGCAGGACCTCGCCCAAGCCGCTGCTGACGACCGTGCCCGCGCACCCGTAGCGCTCAGGCCATCCGCAACTCTCAGGGAGGGACGCCGAGATGCGTCGCAAGGCCAGCCTGATCCTGCTCGCCTTCGCCGTGTTCTTCGCGGCGCTGTCCCCGCTGCTGCGCTGGTACGCCTTCCCGCGGCTGGCGAAGATCCCCGCCAACCAGTACCAGGACATGGTCCTGGAGGCGAAGGACGCGACCCTGCTCGACTACGGCACCATGCAGGCCAAGAAGGTCCCCAAGGTCACCATCGTGCAGACCCTGAAGGGCAACGTCGAGGCCTCCGACCGCATCGAGAAGACGGCGGGCCGCGACGTCGTCGTCTGGGACAGCCTCTCCTATGTGCAGGGCCCCGACGGGAAGATGGTCTCCAAGCTCCCCGAGCGCTACATCTTCGACGCGCACAGCCAGGACCCCGTCCACGCCACCGGGGAGTCCGTCGACGGCGACCCCGTCACACGCGAGGGCATCGAGTTCAAGTGGCCCTTCCACACGGAGAAACGGGACTACGAGTACTTCGACGCGCAGACCCGCACCTCGGCCCCCATCCACTACAAGGGCACCCAGAGCTTCCGCGGGGTCAAGGTCTACTACTTCGAGCAGACCATCCCCTGGACGAAGGTCAGGTTCCCCAAGGTGATGCCGGTCCAGGGCATCACTCCGGAGTCGGTCGCCAAGACGGGCACGACACGCTGGTACACGACCGTCCGCAAGTTCTGGGTGGAACCGGTCACGGGGGCGCCGGTCTACGGCGAGGAGATCCACAAGGAGGAGCTGCGGGGCGGCACGCTCCTCGGGGGCCGTGACAAGGTGACCGCCTTCGCCGGGCACGTGAAGATGCGCGAGGACTACATCAAGCACACCGTCGCCCTGGTCAAGTCCAACCGCACCCTGATCCTGCTGCTGACGTCGTACCTGCCGTGGGGCTTCCTGCTCCTGGGCGCGGCTCTGCTGTCCCTCTCCCTCTACCTGGAGGCGCGCAGCCGCCGCCCGGGCGACCCGGCCCCCACGGAGGCGGTGGAACCGGAGCCGGTCAACGCCTGAGCCGCGCGTTCGTGTGCCGGGTCGGCTCGGCGGTGGCCGGGTCCTCGGGCCACGGATGCTTGGGGTAGCGGCCCCGCAGCTCCGCCCGCACCGCCTTGTACCCGTCCTTCCAGAACGAGGCGAGGTCGGCGGTGACGGCGGCGGGGCGCCCGGCGGGCGAAAGCAGATGGACGACCACGGGCACCCCGGCGACGGCCGGTGACTCGTGCAGCCCGAACATCTCCTGCAGCTTGACGGCGAGCACCGGCTGCTCGGGGTCGGCGTAGTCGATCCGGATCCTGGACCCACTGGGCACCTCGATCCGTTCGGGCGCGAGCTCGTCCAGCCGGGCCGCGTCTCCCGTGGCCCAGGGCAGCAGCCGGTTCAGCGCCTGCCCGGCGTCGATCCGCGCCAGGTCGGCCCGCCGCCGGGCACGGCCGAGCTCCGGCTCCAGCCACTCGTCCACACGCGCGTGGAGCGCGTCGTCGGACACATTGGGCCAGGGGTCGCCCAGGTGCAGCCGCACAAATCCGAGCCGCCGCCGCAGCCCCTCGGCATCCGGGGACCACCGCAACAGCCCGAACCCGTCCTCCCGCAGGCCTTCGAGCAACGCCTCCCGTACGAGCCCGGGGTCGGCGTTCTTCAGCGGACGCACCGCCAGCTCCACGGCCCCGAGCCGTTCGACTCGCCGTGCGACGACGTCGCCGTCGGCCCAGTGGACCTCGTCCCCCTCGCTGAGCAGAGGCGCCGCGGCCCTGCGTGCCGTCTCCTCGTCGACCACCGCGGCAAGCCGCACACGCGCGTGCCCGGCCCCGACCGGCCGATCGGCCACGGCGACCGCCAGCCAGGGCGAGCCGCGCAGGGCCGAGCCGTCACCGATGTCGGCACGGGTGCCGTTCAGCATGAGGTACGAGCCGCCCTGGGCCTGCGCGAGCCGCTCGGGGAACGCCAGAGCAGCCACCAGCCCGACGACGCGATCGTCGCCGCCACCGGCTGGCCACGGACCGCCTTCGAGCCCGCCTCCGCGAGCGCTGTCCTGGGCGGGTGGGTGGGAAAGGCCCGTCGACGCGGAGCGCAGGCGTCGGGATTCGGTGCGCCAGCGGGACGCGTAGGAGTCGCCGCCGCGTCGGGCCAGTCTCCAGGCCCCGGCCAGGTCGTCGCCGTACTCGCGGGGCGGTTCCTCGCTCAGGAGGGCGACCACTTCGGCGGCGCGGTCGGCGCCCACCACGGGGGCCGCGTCCAGCAGCGCGCGGGCGAGCCGAGGGTGCAGGCCCAGCCGGGACATGCGGACACCCCGATCCGTGGCCCGGCCGGCCGCGTCCACGGCACCCACCGCCGACAGGACGGACCGCGCCGCCGCCATCGCCCCGCCAGGCGGCGGGTCCAGCAGCGCCAGCCCCGTCGCCCCGGGATCGCCCCAGCAGGCCGCCTGCAGGGCGAACGCCGTCAGGTCGGCCACCTTGATTTCAGGGGCGGGAAAACGCGGCAGACGGGCGTCCTCGGCCTCCGTCCAGCACCGGTACACCCGCCCCGGCGCCTCACGCCCGGCCCGCCCCGCCCGCTGCCGCCCGGCCGCCTGCGAGGCCCGTACCGTCGTCAGCGCGCTCAGCCCGCGCGCGTGGTCCACCCGCGGCTCCCGCGCCAGCCCGGAGTCGACGACCACCCGCACCCCCGGAACCGTCAGCGACGACTCCGCCACGGAGGTCGCCAGGACCACCCGGCGCCGGTCCCCGCTTCCCGGTGACAGCACCGCGTCCTGCACGGCGGCGGGCGCCCGCCCGTGCACCTGCAGCACGTCGACCCGGCCGCCCAGATCCCCCAGCCCACCCATCACCCGCACGATCTCCCCGACCCCGGGGAGGAAGCAGAGGACGTCCCCCTCGCACTCCGCCAGTGCCCGCCGCACCACCGACGCGACATGTGTCAGCAGTGCCGGGTCGACACGCATGCCGTGCGGCGGCCGTACCGGACGTACCGGAGGCGCCCACTCCACGTCCACCGGGTACGAGACGCCCTCCGCCGCGACGACGGGGGCGTCGCCGAGCAGCCGCGCCCACCCCGCCGCGTCCGTGGTCGCCGAGGCGGCCACGAGCCGCAGCTCGGGACGGAGCGCGGCCCGTACGTCCAGGAGGAACGCGGCGACCGTGTCGGCGTCCAGATGACGTTCGTGGCACTCGTCGAGCACCACCACGTCGACGCCCGCGAGCTCCTGGTCCCGCTGGAGCCGTTGGAGGAGGACACCCGTCGTGACGACCTCCACACGCGCGCGTGCCCCCACGACCCGCTCCCCGCGCACGGTGAACCCGACGCTTTCGCCGACCTTCTCGCCGAGCAGCCACGCCATCCGCCGTGCGGCGGCCCGGGCGGCGATCCGCCGCGGCTCGGCGACCACGACCCGGCGCGCCGGCCGCCCGTCACCCGGGTGGCCGAGGAGCCCGGCGAGCGCCAGCGGCACGAGGGTCGTCTTGCCGGTCCCGGGCGGTGCCACGAGCACGGCGCTGCCGCCACCCTCCAGGGCGTCGTCCAGGGCGGGCAGGGCGCCGCGTACGGGCAGCGCGTCCAGGGCGTCGTAACGGATCACCCGTTCAGTCTCGTACGCACACGAAGATCGCCGTACCGGGGATCAGGTTCCCGCGCAGCGGGGACCAGCCGCCCCACTCCTGGGTGTTCCAGGCGGGCCACTGCGGCTCGACCAGGTCGATCAGCCGGAAGCCCCCGGCCACCACGTCGCGCACCCGGTCGCCGACCGTCCTGTGGTGCTCGACGTACACCGCGCGGCCCTCCTCGTCCTGCTCGACGTAGGGAGTGCGGTCGAAGTAGGAGGACGAGACGGACAGACCCTCGGGACCGGGCTCGTCCGGGAAGGCCCAGCGGATCGGGTGTGTCACGGAGAAGACGAAGCGGCCGCCGGGGCGCAGCACCCGGTGGACCTCCTTCAGGACACGCACCGGGTCGGCGACGAACGGCAACGCGCCGTACGCCGAGCACGCGAGGTCGAAGGAGCCGTCCGCGAAGGGCAGCGCGCCCGCGTCGGCCTCCACGAGGGGCACCCGGCCGCCTATGCGCAGCGCGTGCTGAAGCTGGCGGTGGGAGAGGTCCAGGGCGACCGGACGGGCCCCCTGGGCGGCCAGCCAGCGCGAGCACTGGGCCGCGCCGGCGCCGATCTCCAGGATGTCCTTGCCCTTGAGGTCCTCCGGCGGGCCGAGCAGCTCGGCCTCCACCTCGTCGAGGCCCTCGGGGCCCCATACGAAACGGTCGTCCCCGAGGAACGTGCCGTGTTCCACCTGGTAGTCGTCCGCGTTCCGGTCCCACCAGCCGCGGTTGGCGCGGGAGCTCTCCGTGACGCCCGCGTCGCGCCGGGTCGCCTCCGGCTCGGCGGGTTCGGGCTCCCGGACCTCGGAGTGTTCCGGTTCTTGGATGTGGGGCTCTTGGATGATCGGCTCCCTCGTATTAGTCTGCGGGCTCGTCCAACCGGTCTCGGGCGTGTCACGGCAGGGGCTGTCTACGGCCTGCGTGGCCTCGTGAGACTGGTTTTGTGCCGGGTATGCGGCGATCCGCCCCGGGTGTGCGCCTTCGCGCATTGACCCTGCCCGGCTGCCCCCGTATGCTACAAGTTGCGCTGCGGGCCTGCGCTCCTCAGACGTAGCAGGCTGCGCTCGCATCTGTATGTATGTCCCCTCGGTTTTCGAGGCGCCACCGGGCGACCGGGTTGGCGTTTCCTTGGCTGTCCGGCTTCTACAGGGCGAAACGGGCTCCCGGCGTAAGCAGTACCTACGACTCACTGTCCGTACCGGAGCCCTTTCCCACATGACGAGCAGCACCGAGACCACCGCCACCACTCCGCAGGTTGCGGTCAACGACATCGGTAACGAGGAAGCCTTCCTCGCCGCGATCGACGAGACGATCAAGTACTTCAACGACGGCGACATCGTCGACGGCGTCATCGTGAAGGTCGACCGGGACGAGGTCCTGCTCGACATCGGTTACAAGACCGAAGGTGTCATCCCGAGCCGCGAGCTCTCGATCAAGCACGACGTCGACCCGAACGAGGTCGTCGCCGTCGGTGACGAGATCGAAGCCCTTGTTCTCCAGAAGGAGGACAAGGAAGGCCGCCTGATCCTCTCGAAGAAGCGCGCCCAGTACGAGCGCGCCTGGGGCACCATCGAGAAGATCAAGGAAGAGGACGGCATCGTCACCGGTACCGTCATCGAGGTCGTCAAGGGTGGTCTCATCCTCGACATCGGCCTCCGTGGCTTCCTGCCGGCTTCTCTCGTCGAGATGCGCCGTGTCCGCGACCTCCAGCCCTACGTGGGCAAGGAGCTCGAGGCCAAGATCATCGAGCTGGACAAGAACCGCAACAACGTGGTCCTGTCCCGCCGTGCCTGGCTGGAGCAGACCCAGTCCGAGGTTCGCCAGACGTTCCTCACCACCCTGCAGAAGGGTCAGGTCCGCTCCGGCGTCGTCTCCTCGATCGTCAACTTCGGTGCCTTCGTGGACCTGGGTGGCGTCGACGGTCTCGTGCACGTCTCCGAGCTCTCCTGGAAGCACATCGACCACCCCTCCGAGGTTGTCGAGGTCGGCCAGGAAGTCACCGTCGAGGTCCTCGACGTCGACATGGACCGCGAGCGCGTCTCCCTGTCGCTCAAGGCGACGCAGGAAGACCCGTGGCAGCAGTTCGCCCGTACGCACCAGATCGGTCAGGTCGTCCCGGGTAAGGTCACGAAGCTCGTTCCGTTCGGTGCGTTCGTCCGTGTGGACGAGGGCATCGAGGGCCTGGTCCACATCTCCGAGCTGGCCGAGCGCCACGTGGAGATCCCGGAGCAGGTCGTCCAGGTCAACGACGAGATCTTCGTCAAGGTCATCGACATCGACCTCGAGCGCCGCCGCATCAGCCTCTCGCTGAAGCAGGCCAACGAGTCCTTCGGTGCCGACCCGGCCTCGGTCGAGTTCGACCCGACCCTGTACGGCATGGCCGCGTCCTACGACGACCAGGGCAACTACATCTACCCCGAGGGCTTCGACCCCGAGACCAACGACTGGCTCGAGGGCTACGAGACCCAGCGCGAGGCGTGGGAGCACCAGTACGCCGAGGCGCAGTCGCGCTTCGAGCAGCACCAGGCTCAGGTCATCAAGTCCCGCGAGGCCGACGCCCAGGCCGAGGCCGAGGGTGCCACCTCCACGGGTGCGGCTCCGGCCGCCTCCGGTGGCGGTTCGTACTCCTCGGAGTCGGACGACACCTCCGGCGCCCTGGCGTCGGACGAGGCCCTGGCTGCCCTCCGCGAGAAGCTCGCCGGCGGCCAGAGCTGAAAGCTCACCGCTAGCCAGTAGCACGTGACTGCGGGCCCGCACCCTTCGGGGTGTGGGCCCGCAGTGCGTTTGCTCCCCACTCGTCCCCCGGCCGTCCAGCGGGCCGCACATGTGCGGTTGCAGAAACGTGCGGGATACACGAGTAACTGACGGGCCGTAACTCTTCGTTGGGAGGCTTCCCCGGTCGTTCAAGATCGAAAGGGGAGCCCCCGTCATGGCACAACCTCAGAGCGGTCCTGGCACGAGCCGGCGTTCCTTCCTGCGCAACGTGGGTCTCACGGGTGGCGCGGGCACCATGCTCGCCACCATGGGTGCCCTCGGCCTCGCGCCCACGGCCGAGGCCGCCCAGCGCGAACAGCCCTTCCGCGCCCCGCAGCCGGGCGACTTCACCCTCACCGGCCGCGGCGCCGCCAAGGTGGTCGTCGTCGGCGGCGGCATCGCAGGCCTGGCCTCCGCGTACGAACTCGGCAAAGCGGGCTACGACTGTACGGTCCTGGAGGCCAGAGGCCGCACCGGCGGCCGCAACTTCACGGTCCGCGGCGGCGACACCACCACCGACCTCCTCGGCAACACGCAGACGGCCCGCTTCAGCGACGGCCAGTACATGAACTGCGGCCCCGCCCGCATCCCCCAGTGGATGGTCACCCTCGACTACTGCCGCGAACTCGGTGTCCCCATCGAGGTGTTCACCAACGTCAACGCGGACGCGTACCTCTTCAACGAGTCCACCGGGATGAAGAAGCCCGTGCGGTACCGCACCGCGAAGGCCGATGTGTACGGCTATGTCTCCGAGTTGCTCGCCAAGGCCACCGACAAGGGAGCCCTGGACAAGGAGATGACCGCCACCGACCAGGAGAAGCTCGTCGAGTTCCTCAAGGACTGGGGGGAGCTGGGCGACAAGCTGACGTACGAGGGCGGCGAGCGCCGCGGATACACGACCGTCCCGGCCGCAGCGGGCACCCCCGGAGCGCTCCTCGGTGACGTTCCGTCTGCCTCCGACGTCCTCGCGTCCGGTGTCGGCCGCTACTTCTCCTTCGAGTTCGGCTTCGACCAGGCGATGTTGATGTTCCAGCCGGTGGGCGGCATGGATCAGATACCGCGCGCGCTCACCAAGGCGATAGGCGCCCACCGCATCCGTACAGGGGCCGTGGTCTCCAAAATCACCGACAAGGGGAACGGCGTTTCGGTCACCTACACCCAGTCAGGCCGTACGAAGGTGATCGACGCCGACTACTGCGTCGGCGCCCTCCCGCCCAACATCCTCGCCAAGATCCCGCACAACCTCGGCTCCGGGGTGCAGAGCGCCCTGGAGGCGATCACTCCCTCGTCGGCGGCGAAGATCGGTCTCGAATACCGTTCCCGCTGGTGGGAGCTCGATCACCACATCTACGGCGGTATCACCGAGACCGACCAGGACGTCACGCACATCTGGCACCCCTCGTACGGCTTCCACGGCGCGCGCGGCGTGATGATCGGCTACTACAACTACGACGGCGACGCCGACTCGTACGCCGCACTCACCCCCAAGGAGCGCGAGAAGCGCGCCGTGGCCGCCGGCGTGAAGATCTACGGCGAGAAGTACCGCACCGAACTCGCGTCCTCCTTCTCGCACCACTGGCGCCAGACACCGCATCTGGAGGCCGCCTGGCACAACACCCCAGGCGGTCCCGACGACGTCCGCTACAAACCGCTGAACGAGCCCACGGGGCGCGTCTACTTCGCGGGCGACTGGCTCAGCTACACCGACGCCTGGCAGCACGGCGCGTTCACCTCCGCCCGCAAGGCGGTCACCGCGCTGCACACACGCGTGCTGTCGGCGTAGGTATGTGGGGCGACGAACCCGGCGAGTGAGCCGAAGGGGCGCGCTTGCGCGCCCCGGAGGCGAACCGAGTCCTGAAAAGAGCGGTCCGGGGAATGCTCGCGATCCTCGCCACGTTGTGAAGTACGAACACGAGGAGGAGCGGTCACAGTGCTTGATCCGCAGGGTTTGTACGCATGGGAGCCGAAGGGCCTGGCCGTGGTGGACATGGCACTCGCCCAGGAGTCGGCCGGTCTGGTCATGCTCTACCACTTCGACGGATACATCGACGCGGGCGAAACGGGCGACCAGATCGTCGACCGTGTCCTCGACTCGCTGCCCCACCAGGTCGTGGCCCGTTTCGACCACGACCGGCTCGTGGACTACCGGGCGCGCCGCCCGCTGCTGACGTTCAAGCGCGACCGCTGGACCGACTACGAGGAGCCCACGCTCGAGGTGCGGCTCGTCCAGGACGCCACGGGCGCGCCCTTCCTGCTGCTGTCGGGGCCCGAGCCGGACGTCGAGTGGGAGCGCTTCGCCGCCGCCGTCCAGCAGATCGTGGAGCGGCTCAGCGTCCGGCTGTCCGTGAACTTCCACGGCATCCCCATGGGCGTCCCGCACACCCGCCCCGTGGGCCTCACCCCGCACGGCAACCGCACCGACCTGGTGCCGGGCCACCGCAGCCCCTTCGACGAGGCGCAGGTCCCCGGCAGCGCCGAGTCCCTCGTCGAGTACCGCCTCATGGAGGCCGGACACGACGTCCTGGGCGTCGCAGCGCACGTCCCGCACTACATCGCCCGCTCCCCGTACCCGGACGCGGCGCTGACCGTCCTGGAGGGCATCACGGGTGCCACGGGTCTGGTGCTCCCCGCCATCGCGCACTCCCTGCGCACCGAGGCGCACCGCACCCAGACGGAGATCGACCGGCAGATCCAGGAGGGCGACGAGGAGCTCGTGGCCCTGGTCCAGGGTCTGGAGCACCAGTACGACGCCGCCGCGGGCGCCGAGACGCGGGGCAACATGCTCGCGGAGCCGGTGGACATCCCGTCGGCGGACGAGATCGGGTTGGAGTTCGAGCGCTTCCTGGCGGAGCGCGAGGGTGACGCGTAGGGGCGGGGGCGACGCGTAGGGCGGGGGCCGACGCGTAGGCCGGGGACGCACGTAGGCCTCTTCGTGCTTGCGCACAGGCCCTTTTGGGGGTCGTGGGGGGCTCGTCACCGGCAGGCCCTAAGCTCTCGGTCATGCTGAAGGTTGGCCTGACCGGCGGTATCGGCGCCGGCAAGAGCGAGGTGTCGAGGCTGCTCGTGCGGCTCGGCGCGGTGCTGATCGACGCGGACCTGATCGCGCGGGAGGTCGTCGCGCCCGGAACTCCCGGCCTCGCGGCCGTCGTCGACGCGTTCGGGCCGGACGTGCTCGCACCCGACGGTGGTCTGGACCGTCCCAAGCTGGGCTCGATCGTCTTCACCGACCCCGAGAAACTCGCCGTCCTGAACTCGATCGTGCACCCCCTGGTGGGCGCCCGCTCCCGCGAGCTGGAGAGCGCGGCGGCCGAGGACGCCGTCGTGATCCACGACGTCCCGCTGCTCGCCGAGAACGCCCTCGGACCGCTGTACGACCTCGTGGTCGTCGTCGACGCCAGCCCCGAGACCCAGCTCGACCGTCTCGTGCGGCTGCGCGGCATGGCCGAGGAGGACGCCCGCGCCCGCATGGCCGCCCAGGCCACCCGAGAGAAGCGGCTGGGGATCGCGGACGTCGTCATCGACAACGACGTCCCCCTGGAAGAGCTCGAGGGGCGCGTACGGGAGGTTTGGGCCGATCTGGTCCGCCGGGCGTACGCCCGCAAGGAATAGCCGCCCTCGACGGGGGCGTTGAACCCGTTCAGCGAGGGAAGGACTCTGCCGTGCCCGAGACCAGCGGATCGACCGGACGTACTCCGGAGACGCATGTCATCGACTTCCGTGCCGCCGAGCAACTGCTCGCCGCGCGGGACCCGCGGGGCGCGGTGAAGCTGCTCGACCCAGTGATCGCCGCGCACCCGGAGAACACCGCCGCCCGACTGCTGCGCGCGCGTGCCTTCTTCGCCGCCGCGCAACTGCGGCCCGCCGAGCTGGAGTTCACCATCGTCCTGGAGCGCGAGCCGGACAACGCGTTCGCGCATTTCGCGCTCGCCCGCACCTATGAGCGCCAGCTCCGTCCCGACCAGGCGAAGCGGCACTTCAGGCTGGCGGCGGCGCTCGACCCGAAGCCCCAGTACCTGGAAGCGGCGCGCTTCGACTCGTGACTCGTGAGTCGCGAGTCGCGAGTCGCGAGTCGCGAGTCGCGAGTCGCGAGTCGCGAGTCGCGAGTCGTGAGTCGTGAGTCCTGAGTCGCGAGTCGTGACTCGTCGTGGCCGTCGCCGATCCGCTACGGGTGACGGTGTTCCGGAGGCCGGTACGGCGGGACGTCGCGGCCCGGCTGGTAGTGCGGTCCCTGATGGATGTGGCGCAGGATCACGGTCATGTCGACGGTGACGATCAGCCACAGCACTCCGCACGCGGCCGCCCAGCCGGGGCGTCCGACCAGCGCGAACGCGGCCGTACCGAAGATCGTCCAGACCAGTCCCCAGACACTCAGCCAGAAGCGCATGCGCAGGGCGCTGCGCGCCGTCGTCGGTTCACTGCCTGTACGCATACGGATCACTACTCCATGACGCTGATCCGTGACCATCGCTCCTACTGGAAACGTACTCTTCGTCGTGCACGTTGACCAAGGGGCCGCCGAGAGAGGGCGGCGGCCGGACCGACGGGAGGCGCGGGTGCTGCTGGAGGCGCTGCGGGCGGACGCGAGGCTCGCCGAGTGGCTGAGGGACCTGGAGAGCGAGGGCGCTCCCCGGCTGGAGGCGGTGCTCCCGGACGCGGACGAGCTGCCGGACCTCCTGCTCGACCTGACCGTCGCCCACGAGCACATCAACGAACTCGTCGCGCTGCGCGGCCGGCTGGTGGCCGACCCGGAGGCGATGACGCTCCTCGCCCGGTGCGTCGGCCGCTTCGTCCGGGACATGGGGGAGATCGGCAAGGGGTGGGAGCCGCCCGCGTTCCCCGAGTCGGCGGGGTCGCTCGGGCGCTGTTTCCACCTGTACGTCTTCGTCGCGGCGCTCCCGTACGTCCGGGCCTACCACCGCGGGCGCGGCATCCCCGACGACGTGTCCCGGCGCACCCTGGCCGACCTCGGCCGGCATGTGTCCGTGCACCACAGACGGCTCGGGACGCCGGGGCTGCTGTTCCCCTGGTGGATCGCCCTGCACTTCCACGGTGAGCTGTTCCAGCTGGGCCGGCTGCAGTTCCAGCGGTCGCGGCTCGGCCGGCGCACGGGGCGGGCCGTCGCGGCGGCGGGCCTCGACGCCGGCCCCGGCGACGCGTGTCTGAGCCTGCACATACCCGACTTCCACGGGCCGCTGTCCCCCGCCGCCTGCGAGCGGTCGCTTGCGCTGGCACGGGAGTTTTTCGCCAGGCACTATCCCGACGAGCGCCTTGAAGTCGCCGTGTGCCACTCCTGGCTGCTCGATCCACAGCTCGGGCGGTACCTCCCGGCGGACTCGAACATCATCCGCTTCCAGGAACGCTTCCGGATCGCGTACCAGGAGACGACTCCGGACGACGGGGTGCCGGTCGGTTTCGTCTTCGGCGATCCGGAGCTGCCCACGCGCGCGCTGCCCCGCCGGAGCACGGTGGAGCGCGCGGTGGGGGACCATCTGCGCGGGGGCGGGCACTGGTACGTCGGGCACGGCTGGTTCGCGCTGTAGCCCGTTGTCCGGTCCACGGCGATGAGTTCCGGACGCGCCCCCGGTCTACCCCTGCGACAGCAACGCGTACCGCTTCGCACAGGAGACCCTCATGTCCGAGACCACCGTCCCCGTCACCCCGCTCGCCCCCACCTCCACCACCAGCTCCTCTTCGCTGAAGACCCGCCGCGGTGCCCGGATCTCCCTGGGCGCGCTGCAGATCGTGCTCGGTCTCTTCTACGCGCTCGCGAGCGCGCTGCCCAAGCTGATCGCGCACCCGTCGGCCGCCGAGGCGTTCGACAAGCTCGGCTGGGGCAGCACGGGGATGTACCTCATCGGCGCGCTCGAACTCGCCGGAGGCCTCGCCCTGTTGGTCCCGTTGCTGTCCTCGGTGGCGGCGGTGGCGCTCAGCGCGCTGATGGTGGGCGCCTTCGTCGTGAACGTCACCGTCATCCACGGGCCGTACGTGGCGACCCCGCTCATCCTGATCCTGCCGCTCGCGCTGATCGCGTGGGCCAGGAGAGGCCACACCACCGAGCTGGTCCGGTGGGTGCGGCGACGGGTGTGACCTGGTGACGGCGTACGACGGCCGTACGACGCCGGGGGCTCCCCCATGACCACGGGGAGCCCCCGACGGCGTACGGCGACACCCTCGGGTCAGGGCGAGTCGGGGCCGCCGAGGCCCCGGAGGCGTTCCATCTCGCGGCGGTCGCGCTTGGTCGGGCGGCCCGCTCCGCGGTCGCGGACACCGGCCGGGGCGACCGCCTCGCGCGGCGGGGGCGGCGGGCTGTTGTCGACGTAGCACTCGACGGCGACGGGCGCGCCGACCCGCTTGCGGATCACCCGCTTCACGACGACGACCCGTTCCCGGATCCCCTGCCGCAGGCGCACCTCGTCGCCGACCCGCAGGGCGTACGCGGGCTTGACGCGCTCCCCGTTCACCCGGACATGTCCGCCCCGGCACGCGGTCGCACCCGCCGAGCGGGTCTTGACCAGACGTACGGACCAGATCCAGCTGTCGACCCGCACGCTCTCGCCGCCCGCGGGACGGGCGGCCTCGGCGGCGGCCACCGCCTTCTCCTTGTCGACCTTCTCGTCGACCTTCTCGTCGACCTTCTCGTCGTTCCGCTCGACGTCCGCACCCTCAGAAGCCATGCCTCGACTCTAGAAGAGTCCAGGCCCGGCATGTCCCGATGGCCTTACTGCGAGTTTGTTGCAGCTGCGACAACTGTGCCAGAGAGTGGCTTCGGCGCTTGCGCTGACAGCAGGAAGCCCGCAGTAGGAAGCGCAGCAGGAAGGGACGACAACTCCCAGCTGCACAGCGTCACCGGCATGATCGGTACGACCGTGCCTGCCGGTGCTGTTCGCCGCGGGTATGTCGCTGCTGGACACCATCGACGGATCCTTCATGAACTTCGCCTACGGCTGGGCGTTCTCCAAGCCGGTCCGCAAGGTCTTCTACAACCTCACCATCACGGGTCTGTCCGTCGCCGTCGCCCTGATCATCGGCACCGTGGAGCTGCTGGGGCTGCTCGCGGAGAAGCTCGCTCTGCGCGGAGTCTTCTGGGACTGGGTCGCGGGTCTGGACCTGAACGTCCTCGGCTTCGTCATCGTCGGGCTGTTCTTCGTGACCTGGATCGTCGCCATGGCGGTGTGGAAGTTCGGCCGGATCGAGGAGAAGTGGACCGCCGGGCTGCGCCTCGCCGAACAGCCCACCGACTGACCCACCGAGGGCAGGGCGGGGGAGGAGCGGTACCCGGTCGTACGGTGGGGGCATGGACAGCAGCCCGGCAGGCAGCAGCGATCCCGGCATCGTCGGCGGCCTGGGCGGTCTGGGTGATCTGGACGCACTGACTGATCTGGACGCTCGGATCGCCGGGTGCCGGGCGTGTCCGCGGCTGGTCGCGTGGCGCGAGGAGGTCGCCCGCACCAGGCGCGCCGCCTTCGCCGACCAGACGTACTGGGGCCGCCCGGTCCCCGGCTACGGACCGGCCGACGCCTCGCTGCTCATCGTCGGCCTCGCACCCGCCGCCCACGGCGGGAACCGGACCGGACGGATGTTCACGGGGGACCGCTCCGGGGACGTGCTCTACGCGGCGCTGCACGACGTGGGGCTCGCCTCGCGCGGGACCTCGGTGAGCGCGGACGACGGACTGGAGCTGTACGGCGTACGCGTCACCTCGCCCGTGCACTGCGCGCCGCCCGCCAACAAGCCGACACCTGGCGAACGGGACACCTGCCGCCCCTGGCTCGTACGGGAGTTGGAGCTGCTGCGGCCCACACTCCGGGCGGTGGTCGTGCTGGGAGCCTTCGGCTGGCAGGCCGCGCTGCCCGCCTTCGCCGCGGCGGGGTGGACGGTGCCCCGGCCCAGGCCGGTGTTCGCGCACGGGGCGAGGGTTCGCCTCGAGGCGCAGGACGGTCCGGCGGCGGGATCCGTCGAGCTCTTCGGGTGCTTCCACGTCAGCCAGCGGAACACGTTCACCGGACGGCTGACGCCCGCCATGCTGCGGGACGTGCTGCGTACGGCGGCCGGGACGGCGGGGCTGACGACACGACCGTACAACGGTTAACCTCGCCCGATGGGCCTGTATCCGGAGATCGAACCGTACGACCACGGCATGCTCGACGTCGGTGACGACAACCGCGTGTACTGGGAGGTCTGCGGGAACCCCGACGGCAAGCCCGCCGTCATGCTGCACGGCGGTCCGGGGTCCGGCTGCGGTCCTTGGTTCCGGCGTTACTTCGACCCCGCCGAGTACCGGATCGTGCTGCTCGACCAGCGCGGCTGCGGACGCTCCACACCGCACGCCGCCGCGTACGGGACGGACATGGCCGTCAACACGACTGCGCATGTGATCGGCGACCTGGAGCTGCTGCGACGGCACTTGGGCATCCGGCGGTGGCTGGTGTGGGGCGTGTCGTGGGGGTCGATGCTGGGGCTGCGGTACGCGCAGACGCATCCGGACGTCGTCTCCGAACTGGTGCTGACCGCGGTGGGCACCGGCGCGAACGCCGAAGTGGCCCTGCTGACCAGGGGACTTGGGCGGTTCTTCCCCGAGGCCTTCGAGCGGTTCCTCGCCGAACTGCCCGAGGGGGAGCGGGACGGGAACCTCGCCGCCGCGTACAGCCGGCTGCTCGAATCGCCCGACCCCGAGGTGCGGGCGCGGGCGGCGCGGGCCTGGACCGACTGGGAGACGGCGATCGTTCCCGCGCCGCCGCGGTCGGAGGAGCGCTATGAGGACCCGGAGTTCCGCATGGCTTTCGCGCGGACCGTCACCCACTACTTCGGCAACGACCTCTTCCTCGGGGAAGGCAACGACGAAGGCGTCGTGCTCCGCGACGCGCCCCTGCTGAAGGGCATCCCCGGCACGCTCGTCCAGGGCAGTCTGGACTTGGGGAACCTGCTGGGCACGGTGTGGCGGCTCCACCACGGCTGGCCCGACAGCGAGTTGATCGTCGTGGACGACGTGGGGCACACCATGGGGGCGAGGGGTGTGGTGGACGCGTTGGTGGCGGCGACGGACAAGTACGCCCTGCGCTAGGCGACTTCACGCTCGGGAATCCTCTGCTTCGCCGAAGAGGTGCCGCACCGTCGACCGGTAGTTGGCCTGGACGTGGGCGAGGGCGTGCGCGCGGGCGCGCTCCGGGTCGCCGGAGGCGATGGACTCGTACAACTCGTGGTGTTCGGTGAGAAGTTGGGGCCACTCCTCGTTCTGGCGGGTGAGCCAGCGCAGTCGGCCGTCGACCGGCTCCATGACGGAGATCAGCAGGCTGTTGCCCGCCATGGCGAGGATGCGGTCGTGGAAGCGGGTGTTGATGTCGGTGATCGCCTCGGCGTCGCCGGTGCGGGTCGCCGTCGCCGCACGGTCCAGCAGGTCCGCCAGCTCGGCCAGGTCCCGCGGTGTCGCCCGTGCCGCCGCGAGCCCGGCCGCGTAGACCTCCAATGCCTCTCGCAGCTCGAAGAGTTCGGCCACGTCCGTCGGGGTGAGCCGGCGTACGACCGTGCGGCGCGGTGTCTCGAAGTGCACGAACCCCTCCGCCACGAGCGCGCGGATCGCCTCGCGCACGGGAACCCGTGAGACCCCGAACCGCTCCGCCAGCTCGCGCTCGACGAGACGGTCCCCGGGGCGCAGCCGCCCCGCGATGATCTCCTGCCGCAGCGCGGCCAGGACGCGCTCGCGGACCGCGCCCAGGGGTTCCCGTTCCGCGCCCAGGGGTTCGATCTTCGTCATGGGGCCATCTTCGCCGACTCCGGGGGTGTTTTACGGAGCCGTAACCGCTCGGACATCGGTCAGAACGCTTGACGGCGAGACCATGACGGCAGTTTGGTATACCAAACACGCTCCGCAAGGTCGCCCCGCACGCGCCACAGCCGCCGCCCCCCCCACGCGAACTGCTGTCCTCCGTCCCCTCGCCCATGGAGGCCCCGTGTCCCTCGCCGACCGTGCCGAAGCCACCGGCACCCCAGCGTTCGTCCCCGACCCCCGGCTCACCAACGAAGACCTCGCACCCGCGGAGAAGCGCAACTGGAAGGTCTTCGACCTCTTCGCCATGTGGATGTCAGACGTCCACAACCTCGGCAACTACACCTTCGCCGCGGGCCTGCTGGTCCTCGGCATGAACGTCTGGCAGATCTTCACCTCGCTGCTCGTCGGCTTCGTGATCATCTACGCCGGCATGAACATGATGGGCCGCATCGGCCAGCGCACCGGCGTGCCGTTCCCCGTCGTCAGCCGCATCAGCTTCGGTGTCTGGGGCGCCAACATCCCGGCGCTGATCAGGGCCGTCATCGCCATCATGTGGTACGGGATCCAGACCTACCTGGCCTCCGTCGCCGTCAACGTCATGCTGCTCGCCGCCTGGCCCGGCCTGGAGTCGTGGACCCACCACTCCTTCCTCGGCCTGGACGCGCTCGGCTGGACGTCCTTCGTCTCCCTCTGGCTGATCCAGGCGATGATCATCAGCCAGGGCATGGAGTCGGTCCGCAAGTTCCAGGACTTCTGCGGCCCGGCCATCTGGCTCGTCATGATCGCGCTGGCCGTCTGGGTCCTCGCCAAGGCCGGCTGGAGCATCTCGCTCACCTCGACCCCGCACCCGGTCTCGGTGGGTGAGCAGTGGCGGCAGTGGTTCGGCGCGGTCGGGCTGATCCTCGCGACCTACGGCACGCTGATGCTGAACTTCTGCGACTTCTCGCGCTTCGCCCCCAGCTACAAGACGGTCAGGCGCGGCAACTTCTGGGGCCTGCCGATCAACTCCACGGCCTTCGTCATCGTGTCCGTCATCGTCACGGCCGGTTCCATCGAGGCGTTCGGCGAGGCCATCACCGACCCCGCGCTGCTGGTCGCCAAGGTCGGCAACACCTGGGTCCTGGTCCTCGGCGCCCTGACCTTCGCCATCGCCACCATGGGTGTCAACATCGTCGCCAACTTCGTCTCCCCGGCGTACGACCTGGCGAACGTCTGGCCGCAGAAGATCACCTTCAAGGTCGGCGGCATGATCAGCACGGTCGCCGCACTGGTCGTGACCCCCTGGAACCTCTTCTCCAACCCCACGGTCGTCAACTACTTCCTCGGCGGCCTCGGCGCCTTCCTGGGCCCGCTGTTCGGCGTCATCATGATCGACTACTACTGGGTGAAGCGCGGCAGGATCGACGTCGACCGGCTCTTCGACGCCCGGCCCGGATCGCCGTACTACTACCGCAAGGGCGTCAACCCCAAGGCCCTGTGGGCGTTCCTGCCCTCGGCGGCGGTCGCCGCGGTACTGGCCCTGGTGAAGGCGTTCAGCGACGTGGCCCCGTACTCCTGGTTCATCGGAACCGCGCTGGCCGCGGTTCTCTACATGACCCTCTGCCGCAGCGAGCGCGCCGCCGACGAGACAGCCGTCCCCGAGCCCGTGGAGGTCTGAGCGGCGTGCACATCGTCGTCACCAACTGCAACACCACGCAGGAGATGACCGAGGAGATCGTGCGAGGTGCCCGGGCCGCCGCAGGCCCGGGCACCACCGTGACCGGCCTCACCCCCGCCTGGGGACCCGAGTCCGCCGAGGGCTGGCTCGACAGCTACCTCTCCGCCGCGGCCGTCCTCGACACCCTGCGCACGTACGAGGGCCCCTGCGACGCCGTGGTCATGGCGGGCTTCGGCGAACACGGACGCGAGGGCGCGCGCGAACTCCTCGACGTGCCCGTCGTCGACATCACGGAGGCCGCCGCCCACCTCGCCTGCCTGCTCGGCCGCCGCTACGGAGTCGTCACCACCCTGGAGCGCTCACGCGGCCAGATCGAGGACAGCCTGTACGCCGCCGGAGTCGCCCAGAACTGCGCCGCGGTCGTCGGCACCGGCCTCGGCGTCCTCGACCTCGGCGACGTGCAGCGCACGGAGGAGGCGTTCGTGGCCGCCGCGGAGCGGGCCCGGGAGGCAGGCGCCGAGGTCCTCGTCCTCGGCTGCGCCGGCATGACCGGCCTGCAACGGGCGGTCGGGGAGAAGGTGGACCTCCCGGTCGTCGACGGCGTCGCCGCCGCGGTCAAACTCGCGGAGTCGCTGGTCTCCCTGGGCCTCACGACGAGCCGGGTGGGCAGCTATGCGCGACCGCTGCCGAAACGGCGGGCGTGGGGCGCCGGTTGGGGCTGAGCGGAAACGCCAGCGCACTACCGGAGGAGGGGACGGCGTCCTCACCCTCGACGACGACCGTCGGCCTCGGCCTCCGGCTTTGATGCGGACCCGGGCACGACCGCCGTCGCCGTGATCTCCACCAACTGCCCCGTGTACCCGAGGCAGGCCACCCCGAGCAGCGTCGACGAGTGGGGTCCCGTACTGAGCCCGGACGCCTCGACGACAGCCCACACGTCGGACAGCACTCTCGGCTCATCGCTGACGACATACACATCGGTCGCCACCACGTGCGCGAAGTCACTGCCCACCGCGCGGAGTTGTTCGCCGAGATTGGCGATCACCTGCTCGGCCTGCCGTACGGGATCCCCCACGCCGACGATCTTCCCCGCCGCATCCAGCGGCACGGCCCCGGCGAGGAAGGCGAGCCGCGTACTCGCCTCGACGACCGACGCGTGAGCGTAGCCGGGAGGCGGGAAGAGACTGGGGACGGTGACGCGTGCGGGCACGGGAACTCCGGGAATCCTCGGCTGGGCGGGCAACCTTTCCATGATGTGGGCGGACGGACGACGATCGCATGCGATTTTCCCCCGACTCGTCCCCGCCCGAAGGCCCTGCCCCCGCCAGCGGACGGTTCACCCTCCCGCCGGATATTGGCTCGACAGCCCCGTCACCCGACCGCATCCTCACCTCATGCCCACACCGACCCGGCCGCCGCACATCGACGACGAGACGTTCCTCGACCACGTCACCGACCGTCTGGCCGCCCTCCCCGGAGTCCGGGGCGTCGCCCTCGGTGGCTCGCGCGCGCAAGGTACCCATGGACCCGACAGCGACTGGGACTTGGCGATCTACTACCGGGGTGTCTTCGACCCCGACGACCTGCGGGCCGTCGGCTGGCAGGGTGAGGTCTCGGAGATCGGCGGCTGGGGCGGGGGCGTGTTCAACGGCGGGGCCTGGCTGACTGTCGAAGGCCGTCGTGTCGACGTCCACTATCGCGATCTCGACGTGGTGGAAAGGCAGTTGGCGAGTGCGGAGCAGGGGCGCTTCCACGTGGAGCCGCTCCTCTTCCATCTCGCGGGAATCCCGAGCTACCTCGTCGTCGCCGAGCTCGCCGTCAACCGTGTCCTGTGCGGCGACCTGCCCCGACCCGCCGCCTACCCGGCGAAACTCCGCACCTCCGCCTGCGCCCACTGGCACGGCACCGCCCATGCCACCCTCGCCTACGCCAAGGCCAACCACGCGCCCGCCGGTCGTCTCACAGAGGTCGCGGGAGCGCTGGCGACCGCCGCCCTGCAGACCGGTCACGCGGTGCTGGCGGCGCGCGGGGAGTGGGTGACGAACGAGAAGCGGCTACTGGAGCGGGCCGGGCTGAGAGGGATCGACGAGATCGTGCGCGGCGGGGTGAAAGAACCCGAAGGCCTGGTGCGCATGCTCGGGCGGGCCGAGGAGGTCTTGGACGCCGCGGTCGCCGGGGCCCGGGAATCCGGCGCCGAATAACCCTTCGAAAAGCGCCTGTTGTCACTGCTACCGTCACCGACGTGGCGAAACTCAATCAGATCATCGCAGTGGAGAAGGGCATCAAGTCCAAGTCCCATCAGGACCTGACGGCCGCTCATCACGGGCTGCAGAAGCCCGCATTGCTGGCCGGTATCTCGCGGACCTATCAGCCGAAGGACGAGGAGGGCGAGCAGCTGCCGCCCGAGTCGACGCGGGTGCAGGTGCAGGCCGAGGACGTGTTGCGGGAGACCGCGGGGACGCTCACCCGGCTGTTCGACGTGACCGCCACCAAGGACTGGGCGAACTGCACGGCCCGGGCGGATGTGAAGGTGGACGGGCGGGTGCTCGTCGCCGACGTGCCCGTGTCGTATCTGCTTTTCCTTGAGAAGCAGCTCACCGATCTCAACACCTTTGTGCGGAAGCTGCCCGTTCTCGACGCCTCCGAGTCGTGGGTGCAGGACCCGTCGACGGACGCGTGGAAGACCGAGCCCGTCAGGACGCTGCGGACCAAGAAGGTGCCGCGCAACCATGTCAAGGCCGAGGCCACCGAGAAGCATCCCGCCCAGGTCGAGGTGTACTACGAGGACATTCCCGTCGGGTACTGGACGACCGTGAAGTTCTCCGGCGCCCTGCCCGCGCGGCGCGTGAACGAACTGCTCGACCGGGTCGAGAAGTTGCAGCAGGCCGTCAAGTTCGCCCGGGAAGAGGCGAACGGCGTGGATGTCGTCGACCAGCGCGTCGGGGACTCCGTGTTCGGTTACCTGTTCGGGTAGCCTCAAGAACTCCCCGGCCACAACGCACCACGGCCGGGGTGCGCGAGGAGCGCAAGCTGAACCTGAAGCTTGTCGTGAATGCACGGTTCCAGTGGAGGTTCGAATCCTCCCCGCGGCACCACACGGCACTCCACCGAGTGCCCACGCGCCGCGGTAGCCCAACTCGGCAGAGGCAGACCGTGATCAATCTCAGACTCTTGCTCCAGACTCAGCATTCGCCGCCGATCGCCGGATCGACCGGGCCCAGGCCCCGGGACGCCGAAATGCCGGTTCAAGTCCGGTCCGCGCAGCTCGATGCGTGGTGGTCCAAAGGCAGGACGCGGCGACATAACGACTGACCTGGGTTCTCAAGCGTGCCGGCGTGTGACATGGGTGGCATCACAAGGGTCCGGGGGCCGGCTACGCCCTCGGACCCGCTCCATTTCATCCCCTTCATCCCCGGCCGACCGGCAGTTGCGTTCATAAAGAACGCGGCATCCCCGCGATGCGTCACCTTCCGGAAATACATACGTTCCATTTCCTCCAGCAACGCGATCTACCGTAGGCAGTACACCGCCCGGCCGACGTCGCCCGAAGGCGCCCCCGCCCTCGCCCGACAGGAGTCCCGTGTCCCGCCTCCGTGCCGCCGTACCGCCCTGGCTCGCCCATGCCCTGCGCGCACAGCGCGGCCCCGTGCCCTGGAGCGCGGTCGTGCGGGGCGCACTGGCCGCAGGGCCGCTGCTGCTCGCGGCGGTGCAGAGCGGGCGTACGTCCGTCGGTGTCGTCGCCGCTCTGGGTGCCATGCTCGCCGGGATCAACGACCGGCCGGGCAGTCGTAGGGCCGCGGTCAGGCGGCTCGGCGTGCCGGCGCTCGCGGGAGCCGGTGGGCTGCTCGTGGGGTCGTACGCGGGACAGCACGTCGGCGCGGTGACGCTCACCCTCCTTCTCACCGTGCTCGGACTGCTCGCCGGAGCCGTCAGCGCCGTCGGGCCCGTCGCCAGCGGAGCGGGTACGCAACTGCTCGTCGCCGCCGCCATCGGGGCCGGGATGCCGCTGCCCGAGCCCGGCTGGCAGCGTGCGCTCTTCTTCGTCGCCGGGGCCGGATGGCTGCTCGTGCTGCGGCTCGCGCTGCCCACACCCGGGGCCACCGCCGGGGACTACCGCTTCGACGGGGAGCGGGACGCCGTCGGGGGTGTGTACGACGCCGTCGCCGCGCTGCTCGAAGCGGTCGGGGGGCCGGACGCGCCCGGTCGCCGGGTCGCCCTCACCGCCGCGCTCGACCACGCCCAGGACGCGCTCGGCGGGCCCCGGCTGCGGCGGTACGCCAGTTCCGCGGCCGAGCGGCGGCTGCACGCGCAGTACGCCGCCGCGCTCCCGCTCGCCGAGGCCGCCACCGCGCTCGCCTGGGCGGGCGATGCGGTGCCCGCAAGGGCCGTCGAAGGGCCGCGGCGGCTCGCCGTCGCCGTACGGACCAGTACGCACACCGGGCCGCTGCCCGCGCCCGCCCGCTCCGCACCGGCGTTGCGCGCCCTCGACGACGCACTCCTGCACGCCGCCGACGCCTTCGACGGGGGTGGCGACGACAGCGCGCTGCACACGCGGCGGCGTACCGCCATGCCCCTCGCCCATACGGTCCTCGGTTCCGGAGGACGCGAGTACGGGCTCCGGGTCGCCCTCTGCTTCGGCGCCAGCGTGGCGGTGGCGCAGGCCCTGCACCACGCCCGCTGGTACGGCAGTCACTCCCACTGGTATTGGCTCCCCGCGACCGCCGTCTTCCTGGTCAAGCCCGACCTCGGACCGCTCGCCTCACGCGTGATCTGCCGGGCGGCGGGGACCGTGCTCGGCGCCGTTCTCTTCGCCGGGTTCGCGGCGCTGCTCCCGCGCCCCGCCGGGCTGGTCGCCCTGGTGGCGCTGTGCGGCGCCCTGATCCCCGTCGCCACCCGGCACTTCGCGGCGCAGACCGCCGTCGTCACCGTGCTCGTGCTCTCCCTCGTCATGGTGGGCGGGGAGCCACAGGCCTCCTGGAGCCGGATCGGCGAGACGCTGCTGGCCTGCGCGATCGTGCTGCTCGTCGGACATCTGCCCGCGCTCGGGCAGCGCGGGGGAGGGGTACGGGCACGGCTCACCCGCGCCGCCGAGGCCGCGCACCTGTACCTCGCCCACGTACTGGACGACGGTACGACCGACGACCGGGCCGGCCGCTGGGCCCTGCGCCGCGAGGCCTACCGCGCGCTCGCCGAGGCCCGCGCCTCGATCGACCTCGCCGCCGCCGAACTCCCCGCCCTGGCCCGGCACGCCGAGGGAACGGACGAGGTCGCGGCCACCCTCGAACGCCTCGTCGACACCACGACCGCGTGTGCCGTGCAGCTCGACGACACCGGACGGCTCACCCCTCAGCACTCCGAACGCATCGCCGAACTCCTCGCCGAACTGGCCGAAGGGCGGGAACGCGCGGGGCTGGCGGTGAAGGAGGGGCAAGCGCCCCCTGTTCCGCTCGCGGGCTGAGCGCCGGGAGCCCGACCCGTCGTACGGTGACGCCATGACGCCGTCCGTCCCGACCCCGTCCGCGGCGGGCCCCGCCGACCTCCTCATCACCGGATGCATCGCGCTCGTGCACGACGAGCACGAGGAGATCACCTTCGTCGAGGACGCCTCGATCGTCGTACGGGCCGGGGTCATCGAGGCGGTCACGCGCGAGACGCGCCCTCCGGACGCCGCCCAGCGCATCGACGCGCGCGGCCAGGTGGCGATGCCCGGCCTGATCAACTGCCATACGCACACCCCGATGGTCGCCCTGCGCGGGATCGCCGAGGACCTGCCCGCCGAGGAGTGGTTCAACGACTTCATCTGGCCCATCGAGTCCAACCTCACGGAGAAGGACGTGGAGTTGGGGGCGCGGCTCGCCTGCGCCGAGATGATCCGCGGAGGCGTCACCTGCTTCGCCGACCACTACTTCTCGATGGACGCGGTCGCCGCCGTGGTGACCGAGAGCGGGCTGCGCGCACACCTCGGCGAGACCTTCTTCTCCTCGCAGGGCGCCGAAGGCCGCGAGAAGTCCCTGGAGTTCGCGCTGCGACAGCGCGGCGGCGCAGGCGGCCGCATCACCACCGCCCTCGCCCCGCACGCCCCGTACACCGTGGACGACGCCGATCTCGCCGCGACCGCGGCCCTCGCCCGCGAGCACGGCCTTCCCGTGCACCTGCACGCGGCCGAGAGCCACGGCCAGACCGACACCAGCCTGGCCCGGTTCGGCCGGACGCCCATCGAGGTCCTCCAGCGCGCCGGTCTCCTCGACAACGAACCCGGTCTGCTCATCGCGCACGGCACCGGCATCGTCGAACGCGACCTGCCGGTGCTGGCGGGCGCGAGCGGACCCGTCGCCGTCGCGACCGCACCCCGCGGATATCTCAAGTTCGCCTGGGACCCGACCCCGGTACGGGCCCTGCGCGAGATCGGCGTCCCCGTCGGACTCGCCACGGACGGAGCCGCGTCGAACAACTCCCTGGACGTGTGGGAGTCGATGGCGCTCACCTCACTCGTGCAGAAGTCCGCCGAGGGCGACCCACGATGGCTGACGTCCCGTCAAGCCCTGCACCACGCGACACTCCAGAGCGCGCGGGCCGTCGGCCTGGGCGAGCGGATCGGCAGCCTCGCACCCGGGCGGCGGGCCGACATCGTCCTCGTCGATCTCAGCGGCCCACACACCCAGCCCGTGCACGATCTCGCCGCCACCCTCGTCCACAGCGCCCGCTCCGGGGACGTGACGACGACGATCGTCGACGGACGTGTCCTGATGCGCGACCGTGTGCTGCTGACCGTCGATCTGCCCGCCACGGTCGGAGAGTTGGGGGAGCGGTTGCCCGGACTCGTCGATCGGGGCCACGGGAGGCGGATTCAGGAGTACGACACCTGATCCACTCTGCCTAGGCTGGAGGGCATGGACCCCGCAGAAGGCCTCATCGACCACCCGTACGCCGTCTACGACCGCCTGCGCGACACCGCGCCCGTGCATCGCATCGCCGGTACCGACGGCAACCCCGCCTGGCTCGTCACCCGGTACGAGGACGTCCGCGAGGCACTCGCGAACCCGCTGCTCTCGATGGACAAGAGGCACGCGTTGCCCGGGAGTTACCAGGGGCTGTCGCTGCCGCCCGCCCTCGACGCCAACCTCCTGAACATGGAGGCGCCCGACCACACCCGCATCCGGCGCCTGGTGGTCCGCGCCTTCACACCGCGCCGCGTCGAGCAACTGCGCACACCCGTACGGGAAACCGCCGACCGGCTCCTCGACGCGCTCGGACCGCACGGCAGCGCCGACCTGATCGCCGCGTACGCCGCGCCCCTGCCGATCACCGTCATCTGCGACCTGCTGGGCATTCCGGGGGAGCACCGCCGGGACTTCCGGGCCTGGACCGACGTGCTCGTCGCACCGGACCCGATGCGTCCCGGGGCCACCAAGGAGGCGGTCGTGGCCATGCTCGGGTTCCTCACCCAACTCCTCGCGGACAAACGGAAGAAGCCGGCGGACGACCTGCTCTCCGACCTGATCGCGGTGCGCGACGAGGGTGAGCGGCTCACCGAGGACGAGCTGACGTCGCTCGCCTTCCTCATCCTCTTCGCGGGCTACGAGAACACCGTGCAGCTCATCGGCAACGCCATCCTGGGACTGCTCACCCATCCCGACCAGCTGGCCGCCCTGCGCGCGAACCCGGAGCGATTCCCCGACGCGGTCGAGGAGTTCGCGCGCCACGAAGGGCCCGCGCTGCTCGCCATCCGGCGCTTCCCCGTAGAGGACGTGACGATCGGCGAGGTCACCGTGCCCGCGGGTGAGACCGTCCTGCTGTCCCTGGCCGCGGCCAACCGGGACCCGGCCCGCTTCCCGGACCCCGAGCGCCTCGACCTCGACCGGGACGCCTCCGCCCATCTCGCCCTCGGCCGGGGCATCCACTACTGCGTGGGCGCGCCGCTGGCCCGCCTGGAGACGGAGATCGCCGTGTCCGCGCTCCTGGAACGCCTTCCGGACCTCGCCCTCGCCGCCGACCCGGCCGAGCTGCGGTGGCGGCCCTCCCTGCGTGCCCGCGGCCTGCTCGCGCTCCCGGTGACGTACTGAATCCAGAAATTCTCCGCCGACGCCGATGAGTTCCGCTCCCGCGCCCGGTCACCACTGCGAAGGCACCGTTGCGTCCGTAGGAGGGGCACATGACGCTTCCGCAGATCGTCTCGAGCGAGGAGTGGCGCGCCGCGCGCGAGAAACTGCTGGTCAAGGAGAAGGCGGCGACCCGCGCACGGGACGCGCTCAACGCGGAGCGGCGCGGGCTGCCGATGGTCGAGATCGACAAGGAGTACGTGTTCGAGGGCGGAGACGGCAAAACGGCCTTGCTCGACCTCTTCGAGGGGCGCCACCAACTCGTCGTCTACCACTTCATGTTCGCGCCGGAGTGGGACGCGGGCTGCCGCAGCTGCTCGGCCTTCCTCGACCAGATCGGCCACCTCGCCCATCTGCGGGCCCGGGGCACGGAGTTCGCCGCCGTGTCCCGCGCGCCGTACACGAAGATCCTGCCCTTCAAGGCCCGTATGGGCTGGACGGTGCCCTGGTACTCGTCGTACGACAGCGACTTCAACTACGACTTCAGGGTGTCCGTCGAGGTCGACGACGAGCCCTACGAGCGGCCGGGCGTGAGCTGCTTCCTGCGGGACCGTGACCGGGTCTTCCACACCTACTCGACGTACGAGCGCGGCCTCGACGGGCTCGGCTCCACGACCACCCTGCTGGATCTCACGGCACTCGGCAGGCAGGAGGAGTGGGAGGTGCCCCGGGGGCGCGCCTCGGCACTGGGGGCGCCGGCGGGCAGCGAGCGGATCCGGTACCACGACGAGTACGAGGAATGACAAGAAAGTACGAGAAGGGAGAACTCGCGAAATGAAACGCGCACAGACCGAGAGTTCCCTCACAGCGGAGTAGTGAACGAGTGTTGACTATGTCTCAGTACCGTCACTGACCGAGCCGTTCACCCCGCCTTTGGCGTTTAACTCTATGAGTACGCGTCATGAGTACGGCGCGCTACATGGAGGTGCAGGGTGAACGGGCGAATGGTGCTGGAGCGCTTTCCCGCCGGAGGGCCGCGCGGTTCGTGGCCCGCTGAGGAGTTCGCGCAGGCGTGCCGCCTTCAGGGGCAGGCCGCCGAGGTCGTCATGGACCTCGCCTCGGACGCGTTCTTGGTGATCGTGCGTGCCGGGGAACTCGTCGAGTGAGGCCGGCCGAGGTCAGCCCACCTTCGGAGCGGGCACTGTCGGAGCGGGCACTGTCGTAGGAATCTTCGTGGGCACCTTCGTCGTGAACTGCTCGGCCTGCAAGGAGTACAGCTCGGCGTAGACACCGCCCTTCGCCAGCAGTTCGTCCGGACTGCCGGACTCCACCAGGCGACCCTGTTCGAGGACATGCACCAGATCGGCGTGGCGGACCGAGGCCAGCCGGTGGGTGATGAGGACGACCGTCTGGCCGCCGCCCGCCAGGGCCCTGATCTTGTCGAAGACCTCCAGCTCGGCCCGGGCGTCGAGCGCCGCGGTCGGCTCGTCCACGATCAGGATGCGACCACGGCGGTACGCGGCCCGTGCGATGCCCAGCCGCTGCCACTGCCCGCCCGACAGCTCGTGCCCGCCGCTGAAACCGCGGGCCAGCAGCGTGTCCAGGCCGCGGGGCAGGTCGGCGACCACGTCCTCGGCCCCGGCCTCCGTCACCGACGAGGTGACGCGCTCGTCCGTCAGCGGCGCCGAGGCACGGCCGACCGCCACGTTGACGCGGGCCGTGAACGGCCAGCGTTTGAAGTCCTGCGCCACCATCGCGATGCGTTCGGCGAGTTGCTGCCGGTCCGCGGTCGCCGCGTCGACGCCGTCCCACAGGATCCGGCCCCGCTCGGGCGCGTACAGGCCCGCGAGCAGCTTCACCAGGGTCGTCTTGCCCGAGCCGTTCTCGCCGACGAGCGCCACGATCTTGCCGAGCGGCAGACGGAGGGTGACGTCCGCGAGCGCCGGCCGGGTCGAGGCGCCCGGATAGGTGAACGTGACGTTCTCGAAGCGGATTTCGCTCGGATCGTCGGGGAGCGGCTCGCCGCCCACCGGGATCGCGCGCTCGGCCGCCTCCACGTACAGGCGTTGCAGATCGCCCACGAACAGGGCTTCCTCATGGAGGGAGTTGACCTCCAGGACGAGCGTGTCGAGGCTCGCGGAGCCGGTGCGGATCGCGATCACGGCCGTACCGGCGACGGAGAGTGCCATCGCACCGGCGAGCAGCAGTCCGCCGAGCGTCGCGTACGTCGCCACGGTGGCGATGCCCGTCCAGCCCGCCGCGACCAGGCCGGTGCGGGCGGAGAGACGGGCCAGGCGGGCCTGTTCCGCCTCCGCGGTCTCCGACATCGAGCGGAAGTGACGCAGCAGGAAGGGGCCGACGCCGTGCACGCGGATCTCCGGGGCCGCCGCGGGCTCGGTGAGCAGACTGCTGATCAGATGCCCGGCGCGGGCGTGCTGCACCCAGGTGTGGAAGGACTCGTAGCGGCGCCGGGCGATCGTCAGGGAACTCCAGGCGCTCGGCAGGGTCATCGTCACGAGCAGCGGCAGCAGGGCGGGGTGCAGCACGGTCAGCACGCCCGCGGCCGCGATGAGCGAGATCATCGCGTTCACCACGCGGGTGGCGATCGCGATCATGCGGCGGGCCGAGGAGGCACCGTACTGCGCGGTGTCCAGCAGCTTGTGAAAGGCGTCGTCCTCGATCGCGGACAGTTCGACGGCCGCCGCGCGCTCCAGGTACAGCTCGGTGGCGACGCGTTCCACCTTGGGTTCCAGGCGCCCGGTGGCATACGTGGAGGCCGCCCGCAGCAGCGCGCCGAGCAGCATGACGGCGGCGACCGTGATCAGCGCCGGGACCGCGCCGTGCAGCCGGTCCCCGACGGAGCCGCTCGTCATCAGCCGGCCCAGCACGATGTTGACGGCCAGCAGGCTCACCGCCTGCGCCGCGCCCCGGGCCAGTTCGGCGGACACCACGATCCGGGCGGCGCGGCGGTCGGCGGTCCAGGCGAGCCGGAAACTGGACGCGAGCAGGGACGGCAGCCGCGTCACCATCGCGCGGAAGTTCAACTCGAGGAACGCGTCGGAGTGCTGCGACCAGCCCATGTCATAGCGCAGCGGGCCGCCGAAGAGCAGGTGTTCGGAGGCGGACGGCGCCGGTTTGTCGTCGTCGCGTTTCTTCTTGCGCGCTTTCCCTGTGGTTTTCCCCACCATCGGCCTCCCCGGGAACGGATGAACGGTGCCCTCCCCAGGAACACGGCAGTCCACTCGTGGTGATGGCCGAGTACGGGTGGCGACCGGCGCACTTCGGACACGCTCGCCAGCCCCCGAACCGGAGACTACGCGCCGCTCGGGGACCGGAGAGTCACGCGCTGATCGTCGACAGGAGCGTCACGCGCTGATCGGACGCGACCAGACGGGTGTCGTACCGGTGACCCGGCACAGGGCCAGATAGAGGGGGATCGGCGGGGTGTACGGCAGGGTGCCGGCCGGCTTGTGGATGAGGCCGGGGGCGTGCGGGGTGTCCGGTACGACCGCCCCGGCGGCGTAGTGGGCGGGTGCGGGCCAGTCCAGGGTCACATCGGACTCGGAGGGCACGAGCCACCACCAGTGCGCCCCGTCGGCGTACACACAGCCCACCCGGGGCAGCCGGGTCATCAGCAGGGGGCCGAACCGGGCGGGCACCGCGACCGCGTCGCAGCCCAGCGGTACCGTCATGCCCTCGGGCACGGGGAGACGTCGCAGCGCCTTGGACGCCGTCTGCTCGCGCCTCAGGCGGACCAGCGTGTCCAGGCTCAGGACCTGAGCACCGGGTCCTGTCGCCGACGTACTCCTCACAGCCTTCCCCGATCCCGGCTTCGCCCGATCGGGGGGACCCCCATGGTCCGCGTCCCCCAGGAGGTTTCCCTCCTCCAGGACCCTTCCGTCCTCCAGGACCCTTCCGTCCTCCAGGAGTCTTCCGTTCCCCAGGACGCTTCCGTCCCGGTGCCCCGGCCGTCGGCCGGTGGCTTCCTCGCGCCCCATCCGAGGTCGGAGCGGGCCGCTGCGGCACCCGTGGCGTCGGCGGCCGGGGAGCGCGGGAGATCCGCCCAGACCAGCAGCCCCGGCGCGGTGTCCTGGGCGCCCCAGGACCGGCACACGGCCGTGACGAGCAGCAGCCCCCTGCCGTGTTCCTCCTCGGGACGCTGCGGCGAGGGGTGCGGCTCATCAGGAGCGCATCCCTCGTCACGTACGGCTATCCGCACCAGGTCGTCCCCGTCGTGCAGCTCGCACACCACACGCGCGCTCGCGCTGTGCACGATGGCGTTGGTGACCAGCTCGGAGACGACGAGGACCGCCGTGTCACAGGTGTCGTCGGACACGTCCCAGCCGGAGAGCCGGGCGCGCGTCAGGTGCCGGGCCTGAGCCACGGAACCCGGGTGTGCGGCCAGCTCGAAGCGAAACCGGCGCGCGGCGGCGGCGCCAGGGCGCACCCCTGCGGCGGCACGCAGACCGGAGCGGTCCTCGGCGGCGTCTGTTCCTAAGGGCGCGGACGGAATCACGCTTGCCACTATCTCCCCGCCGTGAACACTTGGCAAGTGTCACTCTGAAAATTGCAGAGTGCCGTGTGACTCTGAGAAAGGCCGTGGCACACTGCTGGCAACAGCACGCCGAGCGGCGCCAGTTGGGATCGTCGAAGAAGTCGAAGAAGACTAAGAGGACGAACAGGACCCCGAACGGCGCCGTCCGGTCTGCCATGACGCAGTACCTGTTCAGAACCGTTCAGAACGGTGTCCGACCGTTCACGACGGCATCCGACCGTCGCGACGGCGTCTGTTCGGGACTCAGTGGAGGTGGGACGTGAGCGAACCGCGGTCCGCGCCGACGGTCGGCCAGGTCGTCCTCGGCCGGCGCCTGCTGGACCTACGGGAACGCGTGGGTCTCAAACGTGAGGAGGCGGCGCGCATCCTGCGTGTCGCGCCCGCCACGGTCCGCCGGATGGAGATGGCCGAAGTCGCCCTCAAAATCCCGTACCTCCAGCTCCTGCTGAAGTCGTACGGGGTGTCGGACGAGGAGGCCGAGGCCTTCGTCCAACTGGCCGAGGAGGCCAACCGGCCCGGCTGGTGGCAGCGCTTCCACGACATCCTGCCGGGCTGGTTCTCGATGTACGTCAGCCTGGAGGGCGCCGCCACCCTCATCCGTTCGTACGAACCCCACTTCGTGCCCGGAATCCTGCAGACCGAGGAGTACGCCCGTGGCGTCCTGAAGTCGGGCGCCATCGGCCAGACCAGACCCGAGGACATCGAGCGCCATGTGGCGCTGCGCATGCAACGCCAGAATCTGCTCACTCGTGAAGGCGCACCCCGGATCTGGGCCGTGATGGACGAGACGGCCCTGCGCCGCCCCGTCGGCGGTCCCGAGGTGATGCGCGCCCAGATCGACAAGCTGATCGAGGCCACGAAGCTGCCCAACGTGACGCTCCAGGTCGTCCCGTTCTCCACGGGGCCGCACCCCGGCACGTACGGGCCCTTCGTGCTGTTTCGCTTTGCCATGCCGGAGCTCCCGGACATGGTCTACAGCGAGTACCTGACCGGCGCCGTCTATCTGGACGAGCGTTCCGAGGTGGCGACCCACCTCGAGGTCATGGACCGCATGGCGGCTCAGGCCGCCACGGCACATCGCACGAAGGAGATCCTCCGGGATTTCCGCAAGGAGCTGTGAATGGACAACATCAAGCAGCGGATACGCAATGAGCGGATCCGCGACGAGCGGATCTACAACGGGATGCCCGCCCGTGAACTGGGCAGCGAGGGCTGGCACAAGCCGTGGAGCGGCGGCAACGGCGGCAACTGCCTGGAGGCGATGAAGCTCGCGGACGGGCGTATCGCCGTCCGCCAGTCGGCGGATCCGGACGGGCCCGCGCTCATCTACACACCCGGTGAGATGACCGCGTTCATCCAAGGCGCCAAGGAGGGGGTGGCGGACTTCCTTCTTTCCTGAACTCTCTTGAAATTGGTGCTGAATAAATTGGTGCTGAATTGATTAATTGCAGCGGTAGAAGACCGAGACCGTAGGGCCACGACAACAAACGCTTTACGCAACAACCGATTTGCGCGACAAACGCTTTACCTGGCGGGGCGTCGGCCAAGAGGGTGTCTAAGGACCCGGCGGCAGCGCCCCGCACAACGCCTCCAACGCCGCCCCGTACGCATGCTCCGAGGGCGTCGCGTAACCCACCACCAGCCCGTCCGGCGCGGACATCGTCGCCTCCGGATGCCGGAACCCGGCGAGCCCGTCGAGCGCGACACCCTGCCAGGTCGCGGCCTTGACGGCCGACCGCTCGGTGCCGGGCGGCAGCCGCAGCACCGCGTGCAGCCCGGCCGCGATCCCCGTCACCTCGATGTGCGGCGCCCGCTCCACGAGGGCCGCGACGAGCCGGTCACGCCGCCCGCGGTACCGCTGCCGCATCCGGCGGACATGACGGTCGTACGACCCGGAGGCGAGGAAGTCCGCGAGCGTCAGCTGCTCCAGGACGCTCGCCCACGCCTCCCGTTCGCCTTTGACGGCGAGGACGGCGTCGACGTACCGCCGCGGCAGGACCATCCAGCCGAGCCGCAGCGCGGGCGACAGACTCTTGCTCACCGAGCCGATGTGGATGACCCGCTCGGGGTCCAGTCCCTGCACGGCGCCGACGGGCTTGCGGTCGTAGCGGAACTCGCCGTCGTAGTCGTCCTCCAGAATCACGCCGCCACGCGCGCGTGCCCAGTCGACGGCGGCGGCCCGCCGCTCCGGGTGCAGCGGGCCACCGGTCGGGAACTGGTGCGCGGGCGTGAGAAGGACCGCCCGCTCCCGGCCCAACTCGCCCACCTGGGCGCCGTCCTCGTCCAGCGGCAGCGGCACGGTCCGGACCGACGCGGCGGCCAGCAGCTCGCGGTGGAAGCCGAGGCCGTACGACTCGACCGCCAGCGGTCCGCGCAACACGCCCGGGAAGAGCAGCCGCAGGGCGTGCGCGAAGCCCGAACAGATCACGATCCGTCCCGGCTCGGTGCGCACGCCACGCGCGCGTGCCAGGTACTCGGCGAGGGCCTCGCGCAGTTCGACGCGGCCCGCGGGATCGCCGGGCCCGAAGGCCGAGTTGGGCGCCTGCTGGAGCGTCCGACGGTACGAGGCGAGCCATGCGGCGCGCGGGAACGACGAGGCGTCAGGTGTCCCCTGCCGCAGATCGTGTCGGGGCCCACGCGCGCGTGGAGGTGCCTTTTTCGGCACGCGCTCCGGGGCACCCAGTGGTGCGGCGCGCTCGGCAACGCGGGTGCCCGAGCCCTGCCGGGCGGTCAGCCAGCCCTCGGCGACGAGTTCGGCGTACGCATCGGCGACCGTGTTGCGAGCCACGCCCAGGTCGGCGGCGAGCGAGCGATACGGCGGCAGCCGAGTGCCCGGGGCGAGCCTGCCACCGCGTACGGCCTCGCGCAGCGCCCGGATCAGCGCGGCCCGCCGGCCGCCCGGCCCGGACAGCTCCAGATGCAGGTCGGCGCCGATCCGCTCCGCAGAATTGACCCATGATTCCGCCATGGAAATGCACCCTACAGCCGGTCTTTCCGGCCCGTAGATTCATGGTCATGACGACGAACACGAACGCGAACGCGACGAACACGAACACGAACACGAACGCGAACGCGACGAACATGATCAACGCGACGACCGCCGTCCCCGCTCGCCTCGACTTCGCGAAGTCCGCCCCGAAGGTCTTCCGCGCCCTCGTCGGATTCGACGCGGCGGCCCGCGACGGGCTCGACCCCGCCCTCGTCGAACTGATCCAGATCCGCGCCTCCCACCTCAACCACTGCGCGTACTGCCTCCACATGCACACCAACGACGCCCGCAAGGCCGGCGAGAGCGAAGACCGGCTGCACATGGTCCCGGTGTGGCGCGAGGCCCGGCACTTCTTCACCGAGAGGGAGCGCGCGGCCCTCGCCCTGACGGAGGCGGTCACGCGCGTCGCCGACGCGGGTGTGCCCGACGACGTCTACGCGGAGGCCGCCGCCCACTTCGACGACCAGGAGCTGGCTCAGGTCCTGGCTCTCATCCTCACGATCAACACCTGGAACCGGGTCGCGCTGTCCACGGCGAAGGTGGCGGGCACGGACGAACGCCGCTGACCCGCCCGGCTTCGCAGGCCCGGAGCCGTCCGTACCGACCGGCGTAGCCCTACGCGATCATGGGGCGGTCGTACGGTCCGATCGGCGCCGGCAGCTGCGATGTCCCGGCCAGCGCGCGGTCCACGGCGGCCGCCACCGACCGCCCCTCGGCGATGGCCCACACGATGAGCGACTGGCCGCGGGCCGCGTCCCCGGCGACGAACACCTTGGGGACATTGGTCGCGAAGTCGGTGTCGCGGGTGATCGTGCCCCGCGCGTCGAGGACCAGGCCGAGCTGGTCGATCAGCCCGTCGTGCCGGTCGGGTCCCGAGAAGCCGAGAGCGAGCAGCACGAGGTCGGCGGGGAGGCTCCGCCCGGAGCCGGGGACCGGGCGGCGCCGCTCGTCGACCTCGACCAGATGCAGGGAGCGCACATGACCGTCCGCGTCCCCGGTGAAGTGGAGCGTGGACGCCGCGAAGAGGCGTGCGTCCGCGTCCGCGGCGGGCGCCGTCTCCAGGTCGCGGGCCTCCTCGTGCGCGGCCGAGAGCCGGTAGATCTTGGGGTATGTCGGCCACGGCTCGACGTCCTCGTCGCGCTCGGCCTCCGGCTGCGGATAGATGTCGAGCTGGGTCACGGATGCGGCGCCCTCGCGCACGGCGGTCCCCAGACAGTCGGCGCCCGTGTCACCGCCGCCGACGATGACGACGTGTTTTCCGGCCGCGGACAACGGCGAGACCTCCAGATCCCCCTCGCACACCCGGTCGGCCAGCGGCAGATACTCCATCGCCTGATGGATGCCAGCCAACTCCCGCCCCGGAACGTCAAGTTCGCGCCAGGCCGTGGCGCCCACCGCGAGCACGACGGCGTCGTAGCGCGCCCGCAGCTCGGCCGCCCCGAGGTCGCGGCCGATCGCCGTGGACGTCCGGAACTTCGTGCCCTCCGCCCGCATCTGCTCCAGCCGCCGGTCCAGATGCCGCTTCTCCATCTTGAACGCGGGGATCCCGTACCGCAGCAGCCCACCGATCCGGTCGGCCCGCTCGTACACGGCGACGGTGTGCCCGGCCCGGGTCAGCTGCTGCGCCGCGGCGAGCCCGGCGGGCCCCGACCCGATCACCGCGACCGTACGGCCGGAGAGCCGGTCCGGTGGACGCGGTGGCGTGAAACCGTCCGCCCAGGCGCGGTCGGCGATGGCGACCTCGACGTTCTTGATCGTCACCGCGGGCTGGTTGATCGCGAGAACACAGCCCGCCTCGCAGGGCGCCGGGCACAGCCGGCCGGTGAACTCGGGGAAGTTGTTCGTCGCGTGCAACCGGTCGCTCGCCGCCCGCCAGTCCTCGCGCGAGACGAGGTCGTTCCACTCGGGGATCAGATTGCCCAGCGGGCAGGCGTCGTGGCAGAACGGAATGCCGCAGTCCATACAGCGGTCGGCCTGCCTGCTGATGATCGGCAGCAGCGCACCGGGAACGTACACCTCGTTCCAGTCCCGCACCCGTTCCTCGACGGGCCGACGGGGATTCTCCTCGCGCGGAGTGGTCATGAATCCCTTGGGATCGGCCATGGCCGTCTCCCTCACGTACGCGTACCGGTACGGGGCCGCGCGACCATCGAACGCCTTCGGCCCACGGCCCTGGGCGGCACTCCTTTCCCGCCACGATACGTCGCCTTCACGTACCCTGCCGCTCAGCTGCGGGCCCCGGTCGTGGCCGGTGGCGGCCTCAGGTGAGGGCCAGCGTGTACGAGACCGCCGCGGCGGCCGACGCGACCGCGCGGACGTGGTTCCACAGCGTCCACTCGCGCACGTACGAACGCCAGTACACGGCCGCCTCCGGCGTACCCGGGTCCATCCTCAGCAGCGCGTCGTTGCGCGGGACGTTGGCGACGACCGTCACCCCGAACGTCCCGAACAGATACAGCGCGCTGCCCAGCAACAGCTCCACCGTCCCCTCGTCGGGCAGCAGCACGAAGGTGACCACGGCGAGCACGGCACACAGCCCCGCCGACCCGACGAACACGAGCATGAACGCCGGGCGCACCGCGGCCACGTTGATCGCGTTCATCGCCGCCACGCCCTGCGCGGGCGGCAACTCGGCGAGCCCCCGCATCACGAACGTCGAGAACCCGCAGAACACCCCGGCCACCAGCCCGCAGCCGAGCACCCCCAGCACGGTCAGCACGAAATACGGTCCATCGATCATGACAACTCCCCCGTCGCTCCCCGAAGCCCAAGATCCTGCACGGCGCCCACCGTCACCACAAGTGAAATCCCACACCGCCACAGTGACCATGGCCGAGGGGCGCGGAGGCATGCGCGAGCGTCCGGAACCGGGTGGCACGCCCTCGCCGGGTGGCACGCCGTCACGCGCGTGCCGCGAGCTCGTCGTGCCACCCCTGGAGCCGCGCCTCCACCGCGGCCGCGATCCGACGGCGCGCCTCGTGCCGCGGCACGCCACTCATCAGCAACTGGTCGTACGGAGTGTCCGTGTGCCGTACGGCGGCACGGACCGCAGCCGTCACCGCGGCCTCGGACAGCGCACGGCCCGCGGCGCTGCGCCCCACCCGGCCGCTCCCGCGCACCGAGGCGTGCGCGGCGATCGCCCGCGCCCGGTCGGCAGGACAGCCGGGGAAAAGCCCGCGTATCTCCCGCGCGAACGCCTCCGTGAACCGCAGATCCTCCGCCTCCCGCCGTCGCGCGTCCCGTGCCCGCCGCCGCCTTCGCACCTCCGCGTCCGCCAGGCACCGCTCCTCGGCCCGGGCGAGCGCCGCCTCCTCGACGAGGACGCCCTGCCGCTCGTAGCGGCTCCGCCGCCGGTTGAAGCGCACCACCACCGCCGACAGCGCGCTGCCCTCCCGCGACCGGCGCGTCAGCGCCGTGTCGCCCCGCGGCAGGAACACCAGGTGCCCCAGGTCCGCGCAGTCCAGACAGCGTGGCTCCCCCTCCTCCAGCACCAGCAGCGCCAACGGCCCGCTCCGGCACTCGGCACAGAGCCGCTTCTTGAGCGGCTGGATGACGAGAAGTCCGCCAGGGGGCGGGGGAGTTGCGATCGGTGCCATAGGTCGTTCATTCCCCCGTCGGGGGCGGCTCCCTACGCGATGCCGCCGCCTTCTCGACACCGCCTCCTCCTCGACCCCTGCCCCCTGGGGCCCGCCCCCCGCCCCCCTCACCCCCCACCCTCTTCTCGCCCCGCCCCCCGCCTCCCTGGCCCTCGCCGCTCGCCGCGCCCACGAGAGCGACTCGTGATCGCGGCATCATGGGCCTGTGCGACTCGAAGCGATCACCTGGGAACGGCTCGGCGACCTCCTCGCCGAGCGCCTGCTCGACCTGAAACCGGACGACGGCAGTCCGTGGCCGCGGATCGCTTTCGACGGAGCCCCCGCCGCCCACCCCGGTGATCTCGCGCAGCGCGTCTGTGAGGCGCTGCGCATACGCGGCCGGTCCTCGCTCGTCGTCGGCACGGAGGGCTTCCTGCGCCCCGCGTCACTGCGGCTCGAATACGGTCACGAGGACGCCGAGGCGTACTACAACGGCTGGGTCGACACCAGCGCCCTGTGGCGCGAGGTCTTCGGCCCGCTCGACCCCGGCGGCGACGGCCGCGTCCTGCCCGACCTCTGGGACCCGGCCACCGACCGCGCCACCCGCAGCCCCTATGTCCAGCTCCCTCCCGGCGGGGTGCTGTTGCTCCACGGCCCCTTCCTGCTGCGGCACTGGTTCCCGTTCGACCTGAGCGTCCACGTCCTGCTCTCCCCGGGCGCCCTTCGCCGCCGCACTCCGGAATCCGAGCACTGGACCCTGCCCGCCTTCGAGCGCTACGAGACGGAAGTGGACCCGGGCGCCACGGCCGACGTCCTGGTCCGCGCCGACGATCCCCGCCACCCGGCCTGGAACGGCTGAGCGGCTGCCACGGAAAAGCATCCCGGACTTCCGGGTGCGCGTCCCTGGGGACACGGCAAGAATGTAGGGCGCCGGGACTAGCGGTGTGTTCCGCGCCGCGCCGGCCGTCCGGCACCGGGAGGTACTTCATGACCACCGCCGGAGACATCATGCACCGTGGTGCCCAGTGGATCCCCGCTCACGAGACTTTGGACCGCGCAGCCCAGCTGATGCGGGAGCTCAACGTGGGCGCGCTGCCCATCAGTGACGAGAACGAACGGCTCTGCGGCATCCTCACCGACCGCGACATCGTCGTCGGCTGTGTCGCCATGGGCCACGACCCGGCCCAGGTCACCGCGGGCGAGATGGCCCAGGGCACCCCGCGCTGGATCGAGTCGGGTGCCGATGTCGGCGAGGTGCTCCAGGAGATGAAGGGGCACCAGATCCGCCGGCTTCCCGTGATCGAGAACAAACGCCTCGTCGGCATGATCAGCGAGGCCGACCTGGCCCAGCATCTGACGGACGAACAGCTCGCCGCGTGGGTCGAGAGCGTCTACGCGAGGAGCGCGTTGCGCTGACCGCGCGGACTCTTCCGACCGGGAGGGTCATGAGCGCGCACTCCCGCCCGGCCGGCCGAGCCGGGCGAGGAGCGGCTCACCACTCTCACAGCCAGCCGTTGCGCCGGAACCCCCGGTACAGGACGAGGCAGGCGAGGGTGATCACGCCGATGACTATGGGGTAACCGAACCGCCAGTGCAGTTCCGGCATGTGGTCGAAGTTCATGCCGTAGAGCCCGCAGACCATCGTCGGTACGGCGATGACCGCCGCCCAGGCCGTGATCTTCCGCATGTCCTCGTTCTGCGCCACCGTCACCTGCGCGAGGTGCGCCTGCAGGATCGAGTTGAGCAGTTCGTCGAAGGCGGCGATCTGCTCGGTGACCCGCAGCAGATGGTCGGAGACGTCCCGGAAGTACGCCTGTATCTCCGGGGCGATCACCCGTATCGGCCGGGTGGCGAGCTCCTGGACGGGGCGGGCGAGCGGCACCACCGCCCGCTTCAGTTCGAGGAGTTCGCGCTTGAGCTGGTAGATGCGGCCGGCGTCCGCCCGCGCGCCGTTCTCGGCGAACACATCGGCCTCGACCTGGTCGATGTCCTCCTGGACCGAGTCCGTGACATGCACGTAGTCGTCGACCACATGGTCCGCGATCGCGTGCAGCACCGCGGCCGGGCCCTTGGCGAGCTGACGGGCGTCCGCCTCCAGCCCCTCGCGCAGCGGCCCCAGTGACCCGTGCCGTCCGTGCCGCACGGTGATGACGAAGTCGGACCCGACGAAGACCATGATCTCGCCGGTGTTCACCACCTCGCTGGTCGCCGTCAGCTCCTTGTGCTCGACGTAGCAGACCGTTTTGAACACCGCGAAGAGTGTGTCGCCGTACCGCTCCAGCTTAGGCCGCTGATGGGCCTCCACCGCGTCCTCGACGGCCAGCGGGTGCAGGTCGAAGAGGTCGGCGATGCCGGCGAACTCCTGGTCCGTGGGCTCGTGCAGCCCGAGCCAGACGAAACCCTCGTCGCTCTTGCGGATCCGCTCCACGGTCTCGACGAGATCGCGTCCGCCCGGGACCCTGGCGCCGTCCTGGTACGCCACGCAGTTCACCACCGCCGTGCCCAGCGGGGACCGGGCGTGGTGACTCAGGTCGACACGGGTACGCCGCCGGGCCAGCCGCGCCACCTTACGGAGGCCGCCGACCTTGCCGAGGCCCGTGACCTTCCGCAGATTCCCTGCCATGGACATCCGGAACTCCTTGCGTGGATCTCCCCGCGCCGTACTTCGCGCCCTGGCGTGCAAGTCTGCCAGTCCCTTTCGCCCGCCGGGAAAGCCTGTGGGAACGGAATGTTCCACTTCGCTTCGGTGGTGCCGGGCGGTCTCGGACCAGACCGGGCAGGGTTGCTGTCCGAGCGTCAGAGGAGGTCGGTGCCCGCGGTGACGCACGGGTGGGGAGAACGGGAGCGTCGGCGATTCCGGACAAGCGGGTCAACTGGGATGATCGCTGTATGACGCAAACCGACGGCTATCTTCTCGACAACCGGCAGACCGAGGCGGGAAAGCGCTTCGACGCCTTCGCCACTCTCTTCGACCCCACGACCTTCCGGCACATCGAGCGCTTCGGCATCGGGTCCGGCTGGCGCTGCTGGGAGGTCGGCGCGGGCGGCACGTCCGTGGTGTCCTGGCTCGCCAAGAAGGTCGGCCCGACCGGGCGGGTCGTCGCGACCGACATCGACACGTCGTGGGCGGCCTCCGCGGCCCGCCCGCCGGTCGAGATCCGGGTGCACGACGTGGGCGCCGAGGAACCGCCGGGGGAGGGCTTCGACCTCGTGCACGCACGGCTCGTGCTGGTCCATGTACCGGACCGGGAGCGGGCGTTGCGGTCGATGGTCAAGGCACTGCGGCCCGGCGGACGGCTTCTCATCGAGGACGCCGACCCCGCGCTGCAACCGCTGCTCTGCCCCGACGAACACGGCCCCGAGCAACAGCTCGCGAACCGGCTGAGGCACGGCTTCCGCAAGCTGCTCGCCGAGCGCGGCGCCGACCTCTCCTACGGCCGTAAACTCCCTCGCCTGCTGCGGGAGGCGGGACTGCGCGAGGTGGAGGCCGACGCGTACTTCCCCGTCACCTCGACCGCCTGCGCAGACCTCGAGTCCGCGACGATCCGTCAGATCCGCGACCAGCTCGTCACCGCGGGACTCGCCACCGACGAGGACATCGACCGTCACCTGGCCAACGTGGCCTCCGGCTCGATGGACCTGGCGACCGCGCCGATGATCTCGGCCTGGGGACGCAAGTAGCGCCACTACCGGCCCCGCGCCCCCTCGGGCCTGCCCCCGACCCGCTCCACCGCCATCGCCCCCGCCCTGCACCCCTCCACCGCCGCCGCCTCGGGCTCGGCGCCCGCGAGAAGAGCGGCGAGGAACGCTCCGGTGAAGGCGTCGCCGGCACCCGTGGTGTCGCGAGGGTTCGCGGGCACCGCCGGGACGTGGGCCCGTACGGCACCCGAGCGGGCCACCAGGGCCCCGTCGGGGCCCTGCTTCGCGACGACCAGGGGGACGTGGCGGCTCAACTTGGCCGCCGCGTCCGCCGGATCGGGCAGGCCCGTCAGCAGGAACGCCTCGTCGCGACTGGGCAGCAGCAGATCGACGCCCTCGGCGAGCGCGAGGAAGCGGTCCACGCCCAGTTCCGTGAGGAACCCCGCCGACGCGGGGTCCAGGCTGACCGGTACCCCCCGCGCGCGTGCCGACTCCAGAGCCACCGACACCAGCGCCCGGCTCGGCTCGGAGAAGAACAGATAGCCCGACAGATGCAGCCGCGCGACACCGTCGAGCAGCGCGGGCGACCAGTCGTCGGGGCCGAGCCGCAGGGAGGCCCCGCTGTCGGTGAGAAACGTCCGCTCGGCCGAGGCACCCTGGTCCACCAGGCAGATCACCGTCCCCGTCGGCGCCTGCGGATCGACGACGAGGAGGGGGCGTACGCCGCAGGCCACCAGCTCACGCTCGTGCCAAGCGGCGGCATCCGCCCCCACCCGGCCCAGCAGTCGCACCTCCGCGCAGCCCCGATGCGCGGCCCAGCACGCGACGTTGGCACCGGCCCCGCCCGGCAGGGTTCGGATCGCGGCGGCCGTGTCGGTGCTCGCCGCGAGCGGCCCGTGGTGCCGGGCGACGATGTCCGTGACCACGTCACCGACGACGAGCAGTGCCCCCGTCGCCGCGCCCACATCCCGCCCGGCAGCGTCCCGGTCCGCCCGGTTTGCGCCCCGGCCCGGGCCGCCGCCGCGATCCGTCCCGTTCATGCCCCGGCCCAGGCCGCCGCGATCCGTCCCGCGAGTCGTACGTTTCCGCGCACCGCCGCCAGATTGGCGCTCAGTGACGCGCCGTCGGTGTGCCGCACCAGATGGTCGAGCAGGAACGGCGTCACGGCCTGCCCGCTCACGCCCTCCGCCTCGCACGCCCGCAACGCCTCGGCGAGCACGCGCGCGTGGAGCGCGGGATCGAGCTGCTCCTCCTCGGGGACCGGGTTCGCCACGATGAGCGCCGATTCCGGGCCGTCCAGCGCGTCCTGCGCGCGCATGACGTCCGCCACCTGCCCCGGGGAGTCCAGCGTCCAGTCCACGGGATGCCCCGAGTCGGACAGATAGAAGCCGGGGAAGCGAGCCGTGCCGTACCCGGCCACCGCGATGCCCAGTGTCTCCAGGCGCTGCAGTGTCGCCGGCACGTCCAGGATCGACTTGACGCCCGCGCACACCACCGTGATCCGGGTTCGCGCCAGCAGACCCAGGTCCGCCGACTCGTCCTGCGTCACCGTCCACTCCCGGTGCACCCCGCCGAGGCCGCCCGTCGCGAACACGCGGACACCCGCGAGAGCGGCCAGCAACGCCGTCGCGGACACGGTCGTCGCGCCGCTCGCGCCCGCCGCCACCGCGAGCGGCAGATCGCGGTGCCCCAGCTTGCGGATCCCGTCCTCGTTGGCGACCCGCTCCAACTGCTCCTTGTCCAGTCCGACATGGGGCCGCCCGTCCAGCACGGCGATCGTCGCCGGTACGGCGCCCTCCTGCCGTACGACGTCCTCCAGCTCCAGCGCGACCTGCAGATTGCGCGGGCGGGGCAGCCCGTGCGCGATGATCGTCGACTCCAGGGCCACCACCGGCCGGCGCGCGTCGAGCGCTTCCCGCACCTCTTCGGACACCTCGATCACGTGCCTGCCTCCTGTCTGCCGCCTTTCCTCATCTCTGGCGGGCGGCGCGCCCGGTCAAACCCTTGCGACCTGCGGCGTACGACACCAGCCTGGGGGCATGACGGACAACTCGGCACGTCTTGACCATGTCGTCCTCTGGGTGCGCGATCCGGTCGCCTCGGCCGACTTCTACGAGAAGACGGTCGGCCTGGAACCCGTGAGGGTCGCCGAATACGCAGAGGGGAAGGCACCGTTTCCCTCCGTGCGCGTCAATGAAGAGACCATTCTCGACCTCATGGCCCTCCCCATGGCCGCGTACATGAACATGATCCCGGGCGCCGCGGACAGCGCGGGGCACCCGGTCAACCACGTATGCCTGTCCTTCCGGGAAGCCGATTTCGACGCGCTGCACACACGTCTGGAGGAAGGGTCCGTCCCCCTTTCGGGCTTCTCGTACGACTCCTTCGGGGCCCGTGGCATGGCCAAGCGCAGCTTCTACTTCCAGGACCCGGACGGAAACGTCTTCGAGGCACGCCACTACGACTAGGTTCCGGGCCTTCCGGCGACCCTGCGCGTGAGGCTTTCTCGCATGCCCTTAAGGTGACCGCTCATGAGCATGAACACGCAGGCCACCCCGTCCTTCGCCGTGCACATCCCCGACGCCGAGCTGGAACCGGAGCCCCTGGACCCGGCTCAGATCGTCTCCGGCGACCCGGTGGTGAGCGGCAAGGTGCTGTGGGAGTCGGCCGACGGCAAGCAACTGCGCGGCATCTGGCAGATCACGCCCGGAGTGGTCACGGACACCGAGGCCAACGAACTCTTCGTCGTCGTCAGTGGCCGCGCCACGATCGAGGTCGAGGGCGGTGACGTGATCGAGGTGGGTCCGGGCGACGCGGCCGTGCTGCGCGAGGGCGACCGTACGACGTGGACCGTGCACGAGACGCTCCGCAAGGCTTACCACATCAGCCTCTGAGGCCCTTCGGCGCTCACCGGCGGCTTCGGCCTCGGCGCCGCGTGAACAGCGCCAGCCCGCCCAGCGGCACCAGCAGGCACGCGGCGAGGAGGTTCAGCCACCCGTAGCTCGCCTGTGCGACGACGAGACCGGCGGTCGCCCCACCGACACCGGCCGCCGTGTTCATGGTCAGGTCGGACACCCCCTGGGCGGCGGCCCGCGCGGCCTGGGGCACCGAGTCCGTCAGGAGCGCCGAGCCGGACACGAGCCCGGACGACCAGCCGAGGCCCAGTACGAAGAGCCCCGCGGCGATCTGCCCGTGGCTGCCGCCCGCCGTGCCCGCGAGGAGCGCCGCGCAGGCCAGCAGGCCCACGGCGAGCCCGATCCCGGAGAGCCGCCCGAGCCGGTCCGAGAGTCGCCCCATGAGGGGCGAGAACGCGTACATGCCCGCGATGTGGCCACTGATCACCAGCCCGATCAGATCGATGCTCGCCCCGTGGTGTCCGAGGTCGACGGGGGTCATCGACATGATCGAGACCATCGCGGTGTGCGAGACGGCCACTGTCACGAGCGCCAGCCTGGCCCGCGGCGAGGCGGCGACCGCGGCGAAACCGGCGCGGATGGAACGCGCCTGAGCCGACTGCTCCTCGACGGGCGCCAGCGCCCGGGCGGTCAGCAGAGGATCGGGACGCAGCAGTACGGCCATCAGCAGCGCGGAGAGGAGGAAGACCCCGGCCGCCCAGACGAACGGCCCCGCTGCCTCGGGTATCCCGAGCCCGGAGACGCTGCGTCCGGCGGGCGCGGCGATGTTGGGCCCCAGCACCGCTCCGATCGTGGTCGCCCACACCACGTTCGAGATGGCCCGGGCACGCCGCTGCGGCTCGGCCAGATCGGCGGCCGCGAACCGCGCCTGGAGGTTCGCCGACGAGGCCGCGCCGAAGCCCGCCATGCCGAGCAGCAGCAGCGGAAAGCTCCCCAGAGACGCGGCGACCACGACGACGCCCGCTCCCGACGCCCCGATGAGGTACGCCAGCACCAGGCCCGGTCGGCGTCCTCGCGCGGTCATCAGCGCGGCCAGCGGCACGGAGAGCACCGCCGTCCCGGTGACCGTCGCGGTGGGCGCGAGCCCGGAGAGCGACTCGGTGCCGCTGACCTGCTTGGCCAGCACGGTGGCGAGTGCGATGCCGGTGGCGACGCCGAGCCCACCGAGGATCTGACCGGCGATGAGTACGGCGGTGATGCGGCGCCGCAGCGCCGGTATCTCCTCGGCTTCCACGGGTACGGCGAGCTGCCGCTCGACGGAGGTCACGGCGAACACTGGGATGCGCTGGAATCGGCTCGGGTCACCGGCGCAGTTTCCAGCCCGCGCCCCCACATGAACAAGGGATATCGCGAGCGATGAGCGCTGTCGCCTCCACCGGTCCGGCAGGTACGGCAGCCCACACCGGGCACGCCAGGCACCGTACGCGGCCGCCGACCGCCAGTCCCGTCCGTCAGAACAACGGCTCCGGCAGCACCCCTTCCAGCGCCAGCAGCTTCCGCTTGGTCTCCAGGCCGCCCCCGAACCCCCCGATGCCGCCGTCGCTCTCCACCACCCGATGGCACGGCACGACGACCGGCAGCGGGTTCGAGCCCATGGCCACGCCCACGGCCTGCGCCGCGCCCGGCTGGCCGACCCGTCGGGCCAGGTCGCCATAGCCCACGACCCCGCCGTACGGAACTCCCGCGGCCAGCTCACGCAGCACCTGACGGTTGAACCCGGAGATCAGCGACCAGTCCAGCGGCAGCTCGAAGTCCCGCCGCTCGCCCGCGAAGTACGCTGCGACCTGGCGTATCGACTCGGCCAGGAGCGGTGACCCGGGTGCCTCGACCGGCTCGGCGCCCAGACGCGCGGCGAGCCGCTCGAGCGCCTTGTCGCGCACCGCGTCCGTGGCGTGGAAGACCACGTTCACCAGGCCGTCCGGTGTCGCCGCCAGCAGCAGCGGACCGATGTCCGTGCCGACGACGGCCCACACGACCCGCTGTTCGTCCTGCCCATCGCTGTTCATGCGATCCACCGTACGATCCGCCACTGACAATGCCCGCGGCACGGACGCCGCCCGGCGTCCGCACCACGGGCGAGAGGCCTGCCGACAGCCCGTTCAGGTCTGTTGCAGAGCGCTCCGGATCACGTCGGGCTTGTTCGTGATCACGCCGTCCACGCCGTAACCCGCCAGGCGCCGCGCGGTGTCCGCGTCGTCGATGGTCCAGGCGAAGACCTCCATCGGCCGGCGGTGCGGTCCGACGAACGAGTGGACCGCGGAGACATAGCCGGACGAGAGGGAGGTGTGGTCCGGGTTGATCAGATCGGCGAACCGTGCGAACTCGTGCAGGCGCGCGAGCGACGGCTTGCCCAGAAAGGCCGTCGTGATCCCCGGACGCAGTTCGTGGACCGTCCGCACGCTCTGCTCGCTGAAGCTCTGGACGACCAGCCGGTTCCTGAGATGGTCCGGATCCAGCCAGCCTTCGTTGCTCAGGACCTTGAGGGTCTGCCGCTCGATACCCGGATAAAGCTCGGGGTTCTTGATCTCCAGCACGAGCTTCTGGTGATTGTGCGAGACGCGGTTCATGTACTGCTTCAGCGTCGGCACACGTGTGCCCGCGTACCGGCGACCGAACCAGCTCCCCGCGTCCAGGCGCGCGATCTCCGCCGCGGTGAAGTCCTTGACCTTCCAGGGAGCCCGGCGGGGATAGACCTTCTTGACGTCGGTCGTACGGGCCAGGCTTGCGTCGTGGAGCACGACGAGCTCGCCGTCCTTGGTGCGCTGGACGTCGTTCTCGACCCAGCCGAAGCCCATCGCGGCCGCCTTGTCGATGGAGGCGAGGGTGTTCTCGGGCGCGTAGGCGGACGCTCCGCGATGCGAGACGATCGCCGGAGCCTTGCGCAGGGAGCCGGCCTGTGCGTGGGAGGTGGGGAGTATCAGAACGGTTCCCCCGACAAACGCGGCGGTCGTGGCGGCGGCAACGCGCACGTGCATACGTACTCCTCGCGTCGAGCGATCACAGACAGGTCAAGAGTGACAGCAGAGAGTCAACGACGGAGGGGTACGGGATGGACACGGATTGAATGGAGTTGACCAAGTCCGCTCACCGGCATCACACAGGTGCGGCGAGGTCGTGATTCTTTGCCGGAAAATCGTTCGACCATTCAGGTGAGGGTCATACTCTCTGCCTCGACCCTGGCCGTTGTTTCGGTCCTGAGGGTGGGGGCATTTCCGGGAATTTCTGGCGTAAAAGGGCGGGAAGGGCAGCCGCGCATGCAGGGCACGGTCGACGGCTTCAGTTACGGACTCGTCACACCGCTGGTGGCGTACCTCATGGCCTGCCTGGGCGGAGCGCTCGGCCTGCGCTGCACCACCAGATCGATGCTCGTCGCCCACTCCTGGCGGGCCGGCTGGCTCGCGCTCGGCTCGGTGGCGATCGCCTCGGGCATATGGACCATGCATTTCATAGCCATGATGGGGTTCACCGTAAAGGAGACCCCGGTCCACTACGACAAGCCGACGACGTTCGCGAGCCTGGGCGTTGCCATCGTGATGGTCGGCATCGGGATCTTCATCGTGGGTTACCGGGGCGCCACCGGAACGGCGCTCTTCACCGGGGGGACCATCACCGGTCTGGGAGTCGCCTCGATGCACTATCTGGGCATGGCCGGCATGCGCCTCAACGGGAACCTCGAGTACAACACCCTCACCGTCTCCGCCTCGGTGGTCATAGCCGTCGTCGCCGCCACCGCCGCTCTGTGGGCGGCGGGGCAGGTCCGGGGATTCCTCTGGAGCGTGGGCGCCAGCCTCGTCATGGGGCTGGCCGTCAGCGGTATGCACTACACGGGCATGGCCGCCCTCAGCGTCCATCTCCACGGCACGTCCAGCAGTCCCGACGGCGACTCGGCCGCCGCACTGCTCGCGCCCATGATGATCGGCCCGCTGGTCTTCCTGTGTCTGGCGGGCGTCGTCGTGATGTTCGACCCGCTGATGGTCATGGGCAAGCCCGACTGGAGGCCCACGGAGCACCGGCCCGGCGTCCCGGCCCACCCCACGGTCCAGTACGTCGGCCGCCGCCCTCTGCCGCGCGCCGGCCGGGAGCGCGGCCACCGCAGCTCACGCACCCCCCAGAACCGGTGATCCGGGCCCGTTGTCAGTGCGGGGTCGTACGGTGGAACCCATGCGGCCCGTATCAAAGATCGAACGTTCGGTGGCGCCCTTCGAGGTCGTCAGCCCCTACCAGCCGAGCGGTGACCAGCCGGCGGCCATCGCCGACCTGGAAAAGCGCATCCGCGCGGGTGAGAAGGATGTCGTCCTGCTGGGCGCGACCGGCACCGGAAAGTCCGCCACCACCGCGTGGATGATCGAGAAGCTCCAGCGCCCCACGCTCGTCATGGCACCGAACAAGACGCTGGCCGCCCAGTTGGCCAACGAGTTCCGCGAGCTGCTGCCGAACAACGCGGTCGAGTACTTCGTCTCGTACTACGACTACTACCAGCCCGAGGCCTACGTCCCGCAGTCGGACACCTACATCGAGAAGGACTCCTCGATCAACGAGGAGGTCGAGCGCCTGCGCCACTCCGCGACCAACTCGCTGCTCACCCGCCGCGACGTCGTGGTGGTCGCCTCGGTCTCCTGCATCTACGGCCTCGGCACGCCGCAGGAGTACGTCGACCGGATGGTCAGCCTCAAGGTCGGCGACGAGATCGACCGCGACGACCTGCTGCGCCGCTTCGTCGACATCCAGTACACGCGCAACGACGTGGCGTTCGCCCGCGGCACCTTCCGGGTCCGCGGCGACACCATCGAGATCTTCCCGGTCTACGAGGAACTCGCCGTCCGCATCGAGATGTTCGGCGACGAGATCGAGGCCCTCTCCACGCTGCACCCGCTCACCGGTGAGGTCATCAGCGACGACAACCAGGTCTACGTCTTCCCCGCGTCCCACTACGTGGCGGGCCCCGAGCGCATGGAGCGCGCGGTCAACGACATCGAGAAGGAACTGGGGGAGCGCCTCGCCGAGCTGGAGAAGCAGGGCAAGCTCCTGGAGGCCCAGCGCCTGCGCATGCGTACGACGTACGACCTGGAGATGCTCCGCCAGATCGGCTCCTGCTCCGGCGTCGAGAACTACTCGATGCACTTCGACGGCCGCGAACCCGGCTCCCCGCCGAACACGCTGATCGACTACTTCCCGGACGACTTCCTGCTCGTCATCGACGAGTCGCACAACACCGTGCCGCAGATCGGCGCCATGTACGAGGGCGACGCCTCCCGCAAGCGCACCCTCGTCGACCACGGCTTCCGGCTGCCCTCCGCCCTGGACAACCGCCCCCTGAAGTGGGAGGAGTTCCAGGAGCGCATCGGCCAGACCGTCTACCTGTCGGCGACGCCCGGCAAGTACGAGCTCTCCCGCGGGGACGGCTTTGTCGAGCAGATCATCCGTCCCACTGGCCTGATCGACCCCGAGGTCGTCGTCAAGCCCACCGAGGGACAGATCGACGACCTGGTGCACGAGATCCGGGGGCGCACCGAGAAGGACGAGCGTGTCCTGGTCACCACGCTCACCAAGAAGATGGCCGAGGACCTCACCGACTACTTCCTGGAGCTCGGCATCCAGGTGCGCTATCTGCACAGCGACGTCGACACCCTGCGCCGCGTCGAGCTGCTGCGCGAGCTGCGCTCGGGCGAGTTCGACGTCCTGGTCGGCATCAACCTGCTGCGCGAGGGCCTCGACCTGCCCGAGGTCTCCCTGGTGTCGATCCTCGACGCCGACAAGGAGGGCTTCCTGCGCTCGGGCACCTCGTTGATCCAGACCATCGGCCGCGCGGCGCGCAATGTCTCCGGCCAGGTCCACATGTACGCCGACCGGATCACCCCGGCGATGGAGAAGGCCATCGAGGAGACCAACCGCCGCCGGGAGAAGCAGGTCGCCTACAACGAGGAGAGGGGCATCGACCCGCAGCCCCTCCGCAAGAAGATCAACGACATCGTGGCGCAGATCGCCCGCGAGGACGTCGACACGGAGCAGTTGCTCGGCTCCGGATACCGCAAGGGCAAGGACGGCAAGGGAGCCAAGGCCCCCGTGCCCTCGCTCGGAGGCAAGGCGGCCAAGTCCGCCAAGGGCAAGGCCAAGGAGACGGTGCCGACCGACCGCCCCGCGGCCGAACTCGCGGAGCAGATCGAGGAGATGACGGAGCGGATGCGGGCCGCCGCGGCAGACCTCCAGTTCGAGATCGCGGCACGGCTGCGCGACGAGGTGTCGGAGATGAAGAAGGAACTGCGTCAGATGAAGGAGGCGGGCCTGGCCTGAGGGCCCCCGTCCACTGTGCCGGACCTCGGCGGATGCGCGCTGTGTTGCAACACCGACACAAAGCGCGCCCCAGGGTTCGGCACGGTCGTCGGCGCTGCGTAGGGTTCTGGACATCCGCGGACTCCGCGGCAACAGGGGACAGCTCGAGAGGGGAACAGCGCGTGACGGTCAACATGACCAAGGGTCAGGCCATCAGTCTGCAGAAGAACGACGGGGGCACCCTGACCGCGGTGCGCATGGGGCTCGGCTGGCAGGCGGCTCCCCGGCGCGGCCTGTTCGGCTCGCGCACCCGGGAGATCGACCTCGACGCGTCCGCCGTGCTGTTCGCGGACAAGCAGCCCGTCGACGTGGTGTTCTTCCGTCACCTCGTCAGCGACGACGGATCCGTGCGGCACACCGGTGACAACCTCGTCGGTGGCGTGGGCCAGGGCGGCGACGACGAGGCGATCCTCGTCGACCTCCAGCGCGTCCCGGTCCACATCGACCAGATCATCTTCACCGTGAACTCCTTCACGGGCCAGACGTTCCAGGAAGTGCAGAACGCGTTCTGCCGGCTGGTCGACGAGAGCAACGGCCAGGAGCTCGCCCGCTACACGCTCGCGGGCGGCGGCCAGTACACGGCGCAGATCATGGCGAAGGTGCACCGCGCGGGCCCTGGCTGGCAGATGACGGCCCTGGGTACACCGGCCAACGGCCGTACCTTCCAGGACCTGATGCCCGCGATCCTGCCGCACCTGTAGGCGGCGCGGCGCCCGGCACACGAAGCGACACGGGGGGACAAGGCGATGACGGCCGAGCTGGTCCGGGGGCAGAACCACCCGCTCTCCCAGGCCCGTCTTGAGGTCCGCGTATCGGCCGGCCGGCCGATCGTGGCCGGGGCCACGCTCAGCGACGAGCAGGGCAGGGTCCGGGGCGTCGAATGGGTGGCTCACCCGGGCGCGCCGACCCTGCCCGGACTCGAGGTCTCCAAGCAGGCGGCGGCCGACCACCGCCTCGCGTTCGACCTGGACGCCCTGCCGGGGACCGTGCACCGCGTCAGCGTGCTGCTCGCACTGCCGACCGGTGTCGGTGGCCCTGTCCGGTTCGGGGCAGTCGCCGCCCCCTTCCTCGCCGTCACCGGCCTCGATGGCTCCGAGGTCGCCAGCTACACCATCACCGGCCTGGACACGGAGTCGGCCGTCGTCGCCCTGGAGCTCTACCGCAGACAGGGCGCCTGGAAGGTACGCGCGGTCGGCCAGGGCTACGCGGGCGGCCTCGCCGAACTCCTCACCGACCAGGGCCTGTCCGAGGCCCGGCAGCTCGCGAGCAGCATCAACGAAGCGGTGGCCCAGGGGCTGGCCCGCTCGGTGTCGGCACCCCCGCCGCGTACGGCGGACACGGACCGCTCACGGCAGGCGGCCGCCTCGGCCCCGGGACCGGATCAGCCGTACGCCGGACCGCAGGGCGCCTCCGGGACCGTACCGCCGCAGTCCCCGTACGACGCGCCGGGTCCGCAAGGAGCCACGGTGCCGCAGTCGGGCTACCCGGGAGGCCCCGCGCAGCCCGACGCCTCCGCCGTCACCCAGCCGTCCGCTCCCACGGGCGGCCCGGTCGACTACAGCCACCCCGGCAGGCAGACCGCCGCGCCGCCCCCTCCTCCGCCGACCGCACCACCGGCCGCGCCGGGGCAGCCCGCGCAGCCCGTCGCCGGTGACGCGACCGGCTGGTCCATGGAGGAGCGGCTCTACAACCAGGTGTGGGGCATGTTCGAGGACCTGGCGCGCACCACGGCCGCGTATCGCAGCGCCGTCGACTTCGCCGACTCGCGCATGGAGCAGGAGCTCGACAAGGTCCTGTCCGACCCGCGCAGCCGGATCGGCGGGCAGGGCGACGCCGCGCGTGAGGCGGCCCAGGCCAAGCGCGCGGGCCTGGTCGACCAGGCCCGCGCCGCGCTCGACCGGGACCTCGCCCAGCTCGCGGCCGAGGCCGAGGTGGTCGAGCCCGCGCTGCCCGCTGCGTACGCGTCCTGGGACAACCCGGTCTGGCACGGCTACCGGGTGCCCATGGAGATCCCCATGGCCCTGCGCCTCGGCGACCTCCGGTTGCCCGAGAGCGAGAACCTGAGCATCCCGATGCTGGTCCGGCTTCCGCTCGAACGTGGCCTGTGGATCGACAGCGGACGGGCCGGCCTCGACGACCCGCTCGCCGACTCCGACGAGCTGAGCCGACTCGCCATGGACACGGCGGTGGCGCACGCCGCCCGGCTGCTCGCCGTCTATCCCGCGGGTGAGTTCACGGTGCATGTGATCGACCCGGCCGGTTCGGGAGCCTCGTCTCTCGCGCCGCTGGTGCGTTCCGGAGTCCTCGACGCTCCGCCCGCCGCCGGTGCCGCGGGGGTGGGCGAGGTGCTGGCCCGGCTCACCCAGCGTGTCGACCTGGTGCAGATGGCGGTGCGCGGCGGCGTGGCCGACTCGCTGCCGCCGGACCTCGACACCGCCGAACAGCTGCTGATCGTCAACGACTTCCCGCACGGTTTCGACGACCGCGCCGTGACGCAGTTGCGCTATCTCGCGGACGAGGGACCGGCCGTCGGCGTCCATCTGATGATGGTCGCGGACCGGGAGGACGCCGCCGCCTACGGGCCGCTGCTCGATCCTCTCTGGCGTTCGCTGTTGCGACTCACCCCGGTGCCCGACGACCATCTCGCCGACCCGTGGGTGGGACACGCCTGGACGTACGAACCCGCGCTCGTCCCGCCGGGCAGTCAGGTGCTCCAGCAGGTGCTCTCACAGGTGGCGGCGGCCCGCCGCTCATGGAACCGCTGACCCTCAGAAGGCTTTACCAAGCATCAGTAAAGCGCCCTGACCAGGGCGTTTGGTCTTTCTTTTACTAATTGCTTTACCTTTCCTTGGCGTTTCGGGTACTGTTTTCCGTACGGAGGGGAGTACTCCCTACCAGTAGCGGCGTTCCCGTCAATACGGATCCGACCGGATCCCGGGGCGCCGGCCCGTGGACCGCGGACGCGTCACGCGTCCCCTCGGTCGCGGGTGGAAGAGACCTCCGGCAGCGACGACGCTGGTATTTGCCGTTACGACTGCCGGAGGCGCAGTGGATGTTTCCGTGACCCTTTGGGTCCTCACGATCGTGGGCCTCGCCGCCCTCATCGCGGTCGACTTCTTCATCGGTCGCAAGCCGCACGACGTATCGATCAAGGAAGCCGGAATCTGGACGATCGTCTGGATCGCTCTGGCCGGACTGTTCGGCCTGGGACTGCTCCTCTTCTCCGGCGGCCAGCCCGCCGGAGAGTTCTTCGCCGGCTTCATCACCGAGAAGTCGCTGAGCGTCGACAACCTCTTCGTCTTCGTCCTGATCATGGCGAAGTTCGCCGTGCCGACGCAGTACCAGCAGCGGGTACTTCTCGTCGGCGTCCTCATAGCGCTCGTCCTGCGCACGATCTTCATCGCCGCGGGCGCCGCGATCATCTCCAACTTCGCCTGGGTCTTCTACATATTCGGCGCGTTCCTCATCTACACGGCCTGGAAGCTGATCCAGGAGGCGCGGGCCGACGAGCCGGAGGAGGAGTTCGAGGAGAACAAGCTGCTCAAGGCCGCCGAGAAGCGCTTCGGCGTAGCCGACCGCTATCACGGCACCAAGCTGTGGATCCAGCAGAACGGCAAGCGCGTCATGACGCCGATGCTGGTCGTGATGCTTGCGATCGGCACCACGGACGTGGTCTTCGCGCTCGACTCGATCCCCGCGATCTTCGGCCTGACCCAGGACCCGTACATCGTCTTCACGGCCAACGCGTTCGCGCTGATGGGCCTGCGCCAGCTGTACTTCCTCATCGGCGGCTTGCTCAGGAAGCTGGTCCACCTCAGCTACGGCCTGTCCGTCATCCTCGGCTTCATCGGCGTCAAGCTGGTGCTGCACGCACTGCACGAGTCCGGCGTCCACGTCCCCGAGATCTCCATCCCGGTCTCGCTCGGGGTGATCTGCGCGGTCCTGGTCGTCACGACGATCACCAGCCTGATCGCCTCCAAGAAGCAGGCGGCGCTGGAAGCGTCCGAAGGCGCTTCGGAGACTCCGACGTCTGAGAAGTCCCCGACGAGCAGCATCGACGTCTGATCACGTCGGCGGCGGCAACAGCCGCCCCGTGGCGGGGTGCGCGGCGCAGGGCCGCGCACCCCGCCATGTGTTCGCTCGGGCGACCATCGGAATGCGGGGCCCGCCCGCGCCTGCGACGATCGCTGCATGATCGTTCGGCTCCGGTCGCTCCTGACGCAGTGGACGGCCGTCGTGCCCGTGGTCGCGGTGGTCCTGCTGGTCCTCACCTGGGGGCGCGAACTGCCCGGCGCGATCGTCGCACTGGTGACCCTGGTCCTGGCCGGGGCGGTGCTGGCCGCGGTCCACCACGCCGAGGTGGTCGCGCACCGGGTCGGCGAACCCTTCGGTTCCCTCGTTCTGGCCGTCGCGGTCACGATCATCGAAGTGGCGCTCATCGTCACCTTGATGGCGGACGGCGGCGCAAAGAGCTCGACGCTCGCCCGTGACACGGTGTTCGCGGCCGTGATGATCACGTGCAACGGCATCGTGGGACTGTGCCTGCTCGTCGCCTCCCTGCGCCACGGGCTCGCCGTCTTCAACGCGGAGGGCACCGGCGCCGCCCTGGCGACCGTCGCGACGCTGGCCACGCTCAGCCTCGTCTTCCCGACCTTCACCACCAGCAAGCCGGGCCCGGAGTTCTCCACGGTCCAGCTCACCTTCGCCGCGCTCGCCTCACTCGTCCTGTACGGCCTGTTCGTGACGACCCAGACCGTGCGGCACCGCGACTACTTCCTCCCGATCACCCGTCTGGGCGAGGTGATCGACGTGGACGAACACGCGAACGCCCCGTCCGCCCGTGCCGCCGGGATCAGCCTGGGCCTGCTCGCCCTGGCCCTCGTCGGAGTGGTCGGCCTCGCCAAGGGCGTGTCGCCCACCATCGAGTCCGGCGTCGAGGCGGCCGGTATGCCGCAGTCCGTGGTCGGTGTGATCATCGCGCTGCTCGTGCTGCTGCCGGAGACCATCGCCGCGGTCCGGTCGGCCCGCCGCGACCGGGTGCAGACGAGCCTGAACCTCGCCCTCGGCTCCGCGATGGCCAGCATCGGCCTGACGATTCCCGCGGTCGCCCTGGCGTCCGTCTGGCTCTCCGGACCGCTCGTACTCGGCCTCGGTTCCACCCATATGGTGCTGCTCGCGCTCACGGTGGTCGTGAGTTCCCTGACGGTCGTCCCCGGACGCGCGACCCCCCTCCAGGGCGGCGTGCATCTGGTGGTGTTCGCGGCGTACTTGGAGCTGGCGGTCACTCCCTGACCGCCCGCACGGTGGAGCCGACACTCAGCCGGTGAGCCGACGCTCACTCCGTCGCCGGTGCGACGGCCATCCGGGGCACCGGCCGGGTCTCCGGCAGCAGTGCGAAACACCCGAGGCTGAACAGGGCGATCCCCGTCAGATACGCCGCCACACCCCAGGGCACCCGCTCTCCCGCGGCCAGCGCCGTCGCCACGATGGGCGTGAGCGCGCCGCCCAGGACCCCGCCCAGGTTGTAGCCCACCGCCGCCCCCGTGCAGCGCACCCGAGGCTCGTACAACTCCGGCAGATACGCGGCGATCACGGCGAACATCATGATGAACGCGAGCAGCGCCACCAGGAAGCCCAGGAACATCAACAGGGGTTCGCCGGTCGACAGCAGCGCGATCATCGGGAACATCCACAGTGCCGAGGCCGTACATCCCGCCAGACACAGCGGCCGCCGTCCATAGCGGTCGCCGAGAAGGGCCATCACGGGTGTCAGGGAGCCCTTCACCACCACGGCCGCCATGATGCAGGACAGCATGACGGTACGGCTCACCCCGAGCCGCTCGACGCCGTAGGTGAGCGCCCAGGTCGTCACCGCGTAGAACACGGCGTAGCCGACCGCGAGTCCACCGGCGGTCAGCAGGACGAGCCGCCAGTGGTCGCGCACCACCTCGGCGAGCGGCACACGCGCGTGGTCCTCCATTTCGAGGAAGCTGGGGCTCTCCGCGAGCGAACTGCGCAGCCACAGCCCCGCGGCAGCGAGCAGGCCCGCCGCCCAGAACGGCACCCGCCACCCCCATGCCGCGAACTGCGCGTCGGACAGCGTCGCCGACAGCGTCAGCATCACGCCGTTGGCCAGCACGAACCCCAGGGAGGGGCCGATCTGCGGGAAGCTCGACCACAGGGCGCGCCGCTCGGCGGGCGCGTGCTCAGCGGTCAGCAGCACCGCCCCGCCCCACTCCCCGCCGAGCCCGAGCCCCTGCAGGAAACGCAGTACAAGAAGGAGCACGGGGGCGGCCGTACCGATCGAGTCGTACGTCGGCACGCATCCGACCGCGACGGTCGCGGCGCCGGTCAGCAACAGCGAGGCGACGAGCACCGGCCGTCGTCCGCGCCGGTCCCCGATGTGTCCGAACAGCACCGAGCCGAGCGGACGGGCGACGAAGCCGACGCCGAACGTCGCGAAGGCCGCCAGCGTTCCCGCCAGCGGTGAGAAGGTCGGGAAGAACAACGGCCCCAGGACCAGGGCGGCCGCGGTCCCGTAGACGAAGAAGTCGTAGAACTCGATGGCCGTTCCGGCGAGCGAGGCGGCCGCGAGCCGGAGCATGGAGGGCGCCCTTACGATGCGTACGTCGTGCATGCCGCGTCAACTACCCACGGTGATCAACGGTTACGGGGGCGTGCGGAAGCATGGTGCGCGTCGGAGGCCGACCACGATGCGCCGGAGCAGACCGGCCTCGTACCGCTCGGAGCGGGTCTCATCACGGAATGGACGGCCCGTCACCGCCGCGCCGTAGCGTGATAGACCGGGTCCGAGCAGCGGTCCTCAACGGGCCGGCAGATCTGGAAGGACCGGAGGAACCGTGCCCCGCACCCTCGCCAACGCCCCGATCATGATCCTCAACGGGCCCAATCTGAACCTTCTCGGGCAGCGTCAGCCGGAGATCTACGGCTCGGACACGCTCGCGGACGTGGAGGCCCTGTGTGCCAAGGCGGCTGCCGCGCACGGCGGCACGGTGGACTTCCGCCAGTCCAACCACGAGGGCGAGCTGGTGGACTGGATCCACGAGGCGCGCCTGAACCACGCCGGGATCGTGATCAACCCGGCCGCGTACTCGCACACCTCCGTCGCGATCCTGGACGCGCTCAACGCCTGCGACGGCCTTCCGGTGGTGGAGGTCCACATCTCCAACATCCACCAGCGCGAGGCGTTCCGGCACCACTCGTACGTCTCGCAGCGGGCCGACGGGGTCATCGCGGGGTGCGGGGTGCAGGGGTACGCGTTCGCGGTGGAGCGGGTGGCGGCGCTGGCGGGGACGGGGCAGGCGCAGGCCTGACTCAGAGCCGCCCCGCCTCCACGATCCGGCGCAGGAACCGCTGGGTGCGCTCCTGTCGCGGGCTTCCGAAGAGCTCCTCGGCCGTGCCGCGTTCGAGTACCACACCGCCGTCCAGGAAGCACACCTGGTCGGCGACCTCGCGGGCGAAGCCCATCTCGTGCGTGGCCAGCACCATGGTCATGCCTTCGTCCTTCAGGTCCCGGACGACGGACAGGACCTCACCCACGAGCTCCGGGTCGAGGGCGGCGGTGATCTCGTCGAGGAGCAGCAGTCGGGGACGTACGGCCAACGCGCGGACGATCGCGGCCCGTTGCTGCTGCCCGCCGCTCAGCCGGTCGGGATACTCGCCCGCCTTCGCGCCCAGGCCGAGCCGGTCGAGCAGCTCACGCGCGTGTGCCTCGGCCTCCGCGCGGCCCACGCCGTGCACGCGGCGCGGGGCGAGCGTGATGTTCTCCAGCACGGTCATGTGCGGGAAGAGGTTGTACGCCTGGAAGACCACGCCGATCCGACGGCGTACGGCATCGTGGTCGGCCCTCGGGTCGGTGATCTCCTCGTCGTCCAGCCAGATCGCGCCGTCGTCGATCTCCTCGAGGAGGTTCGCACAGCGCAGCAGGGTCGACTTGCCGGAGCCGGAGGCGCCGATCAGCGCGGTCACCGTGTGCGGGGCGACCTCCAGGTCGACGTCCCGCAGTACGACGGAGTCGCCGAAGGTCTTGCGGACGGATTCCATCCGCAGCACCGGTGTGCCGGTCATATGGTCCCTCCCTGGGCCCGCTGACGGTCCATCCGGGCCGTGATCCAGTCCGTGAAGCGGGTCATCGGGATGGTCAGCGCTACGAAGACCAGTCCCGCGACGATGTACGGCGTGTAGTTGAGGCTGCGGCCCACGATGATGTCGGCGGCCCGCACCGCGTCGACCGCGCCGCCGATCGACACGAGCCCGGTGTCCTTCTGGAGGGACACCAGGTCGTTGAGGAGCGGCGGCACCTGGCGGCGTACCGCCTGGGGGAGGACGACGTAGCGCAGGGCCTGCCGGTTGGTGAGCCCCAGCGAACGGGCCGCGGCACGCTGCGAGGGGTGGATGGACTCGATGCCGGCACGGAACACCTCGGCGACGTACGCCGAGTACGTCAGCGTCAGCGCCGTACCGCCCAGAAGGACCGGGTCCACGGTGACGCCCTGCAGCCGCAGCGCGGGGACGCCCAGGACCACGATCATCAGGTTGATGATGAGCGGGAGGCCGCGGAAGAAGTCCGTGTACGCGGCGGCCAGCGCCCGTACGGGGAAGAACACCGGGCCGCGCAGGGTGCGGGCGATGGCGATCAGCATGCCCAGGACGAGGACCGCGACGCCGCATATCAGGAGCAGCCGTACGTTCAGCCACAGCCCTTCGAGGACCTTGGGGAACGCCTCGCGCGCGTACTGCCCGTTGAAGAACGTCTCCTTGGTGCGCGACCAGCCGGGCGCGTTGACGACGACGAGGTACAGCACGACGCCGGTGACCAGGGTGGAGAGCGCGGCGATCGCCGTCGCGCGGCGGGCGCGGGCGCGCTTGTGGCGCTCCCGCTCGATCCGCCGTTGCGACGGGACGTACGCCTCGGGCATGTCGCCCTCGCCGGAGCTCTCGCCGGAGTCCTCTCCCGACTCCTCCTTGGTGACGGTCACTTGAGCACCGGAGCGTCGACGGCCTCGGACAGCCACTGCTTCTCGATCGAGGCGAGCGTGCCGTCCTGACGCAGGGCGTCCACGGCCTTCGTCACGCACGAGGTCAGGGCGCTGCCCTTGTCGAGGACGAGTCCGAACTGTTCGGGCGTGCCGCCGGTGTTCTCGAACTGCCCGACGATCTTGGCGTCGGTCACCTCGGCCGCCGTGATGTAGAAGGCGGTCGGCAGGTCGACCACGATGGCGTCGACCTGGCCGTTCTTCAGCGCGGACTTGGCCTGATCGTTCTTCGCGTACGCGGCCGGCTGCTGGGTCGGCTTCACCACGTCGTCGATGTAGTTCAGGCTGGTGGTGCCGACCTGGGCGCCCAGCTTGACGCCCTTGAGGTCCGCGATGCTCTTCGCCTTCGCGGCCTTGGAGCCCTTGAGCGCGATGACGGCCTGGCGGACGTCGTAGTAGCCGGACGAGAAGTCCACCGCCTTCTTGCGCTCGGCGCTGATCGACACCTGGTTGATGTCGAAGTCGAAGGTCTTCACGCCGGGCGCGAAGGCCTTGTTGAAGGGGACGGTCTGCCAGACGACGGCGCTCTTGTCGTAGCCGAGCTGCTTGGCCACGGCGTACGCGATCGCGGACTCGAAGCCCTTGCCGTTCGCGGGCTTGTCGTCCTTGAACCACGGCTCGTACGCGGGCTCGTCGGTCGCGATGGTCAGCTTGCCGGACGTCCGGGTGCCCAACGCGCCCTTCGCGCAGGCTTCCCCGGTTGTCCCGGAGGCGTTGGCGGAGGCTTTGTCCTCCGGCTGCGGGGCACAGCCCACGGCGACGGCGAGCAGGGCGACGGTGGCGGCGGACGCGACGCGGCGCAGGGTGCGTTGGGCGAGATGCATGGCGGGAGAGTGACAGCGCGGCATGCCGTTTGTCGAGGTCACAGCGGTAAATGTCCGCATGGTGGGAACGTGTGTTGCGGTCCTGTGAACGCTCGATGAGAAGAGCCGCGGATCGGCCTGCGGACGGCTCTGCCGGGGCCGCCGGCCGAGGGCGGGGATCGACAGGCCGGCGGCCCGTTTCGCGTCAGGAGCCGTCGACCTGAGCGGGGCTGCTTCCAGTGGACTGCACCACTGCACGCGCCGGGAGCGCGCGCAGGGCGCCGGCGCGTGCGCTCCATTCACACGGGGCGCGTGTTCGCGGACTTCACGCCCTGCCGGCCGGGGTTCGTCACCTGGCCGGAGTCACCAGCCGCGCGCGTGCCACTCCGGAAGGTGCGGCCGTTCGGCGCCCAGCGTCGTGTCGTTGCCGTGCCCCGGGTAGACCCAGGTCTCGTCCGGCAGTGCGTCGAAGATCTTCGTCTCGACGTCGCGGATGAGGCTGGCGAACGCCTTCGGGTCCTTGCGGGTGTTGCCCACACCGCCGGGGAAGAGACAGTCCCCGGTGAACACGTGCGGATGCCCGTGCGGGTCGTCGTAGACGAGGGCGATCGAGCCCGGCGTGTGCCCCACGAGGTGGCGCGCGGTGAGTTCCACGCGCCCCACCCGGATCGTGTCGCCGTCGCCCACGAGGACGTCGGTCGGCACGGGGATGCCCTCGGCGTCGTCCCGGCCCGCATAGGTGCGGGCGCCGGTGGCCACCACGACCTCCGCGAGCGCCTGCCAGTGGTCGCCGTGCTGATGTGTGGTGACGACGGACGCGATGCCGTCGTCACCGATCAGCGTGAGCAGGGTGCCGGCATCGTTGGCCGCGTCGATCAGCAGCTGCTCGTCGGTGGCCCGGCAGCGCAGCAGATAGGCGTTGTTGTCCATCGGGCCGACCGCGACCTTGGAGATCATCAGGTTCTGCAGCTCGTGCACATCGGCTGGTCCGCCGACCTTCACCGCTCCGCTGTACGTCATGACGGCAGCCTATAGCGGGGGGAGCGCGGGGAGGGGCCCGCCATCGGCGCTCAGCCCCGAACCGTCACGCCGTCCGCAGAGCCAGCCGAGCAGCGCCGGAGCGGGACCGGTCACCTTAACCTCGGGTCCGCCCTCGGCGTCGCGTCCCGTGCTCCACACGCGCGCGCCGTCGGTGATCCGTGTGGACGGCACCTCGGGGTGCCCCGTGAAGCGATCGGCGAGGAACTCGATCTCCCGTTCCACGAACTCCTCCGGGAGATCTTCGAGCTCGTACCCGATCCCCAGATCCACGTGATGCAGCTCGACCTCGCCCCAGCGCCGGAACGGCACCCGGGCCGCGGAGTCCGTGACCCCGCCCCGCAGCTCCACCGTGCGCGACCAGTCCGCGGGCACGGCCCCCACGTCCTGGAACCGGGCCGCGCTCTCCCGCAGGTCCGCGAGCTGTACGTCCAGGGGGCGCGGCGCGTCCCGCTCGATGTCGGCGTCCCGGGCCTCCCCGGAGACGTACATGGGGCGCCCGTCGAGGACGTTCACGAGTGCGTCCGCGTTACGGGCGAGGTGGGCGAGCACATGGCCGCGGCTCCAGCCGGGCAGCCGTGACGACTCGGCCATGGAAGCGTTGTCCAGTTCGGCGGCTGCGTTGAGCAGTCGTTCGGTCGCGTCGCGTACAGACGCCAGGTCGCGCGCATGATCCATCATGCGGCCGACCCTAGCCCCGCCACACGTTCGGGTGAAGGTGGTCGGGCACGCCCGCAAATCGAATGCACGTGCTATACCCTCGGGTGCGGCGTCGGGCATGCTGGATGGCCCGGGATTGTTGTGAACCAGGGAAAGCAACCGGCGCTGTCAGTGGCTCCCCCTAGTCTGGGAAAGACGGGGGCCTCGGCCCCTGTCACTTCTCTCAAGAAAGGTGCGGACCGGCGTGGCCGACCGTCTCATCGTCCGTGGAGCGCGCGAGCACAATCTGAAGAATGTCTCGCTCGACCTCCCGCGCGACTCGCTCATCGTCTTCACGGGCCTGTCGGGGTCGGGCAAGTCCTCGCTGGCCTTCGACACGATCTTCGCCGAGGGGCAGCGGCGTTACGTGGAGTCACTGTCCTCGTACGCCCGGCAGTTCCTCGGCCAGATGGACAAGCCGGACGTCGACTTCATCGAAGGCCTCTCCCCGGCGGTCTCCATCGACCAGAAGTCGACCTCGCGCAACCCGCGCTCGACGGTCGGCACCATCACCGAGGTCTACGACTACCTGCGCCTGCTCTTCGCGCGCATCGGCAAGCCGCACTGTCCCGAGTGCGGCCGCCCCATCACGCGCCAGTCGCCGCAGGCCATCGTCGACAGGGTTCTGGAGCTGCCCGAGGGGAGCCGCTTCCAGGTGCTGTCCCCGCTGGTGCGCGAGCGCAAGGGCGAGTTCGTCGACCTCTTCGCCGATCTCCAGACCAAGGGGTACAGCCGGGCCAGGGTCGACGGTCAGACGATCCAGCTCACCGAGCCGCCCACGCTGAAGAAGCAGGAGAAGCACACCATCGAGGTGGTCGTCGACCGCCTCACGGTGAAGGACTCCGCCAAGCGCCGCCTCACCGACTCCGTGGAGACCGCCCTCGGGCTCTCCGGCGGCATGGTCGTGCTCGACTTCGTCGACCTCCCCGAGGACGACCCCGAGCGCGAGCGCATGTACTCGGAGCACCTGTACTGCCCGTACGACGACCTGTCGTTCGAGGAGCTGGAGCCCCGCTCCTTCTCCTTCAACTCGCCCTTCGGCGCCTGCCCCGAGTGCACCGGTATCGGTACGCGCATGGAGGTCGACCCCGAGCTGATCGTCCCGGACGAGGACAAGTCCCTCGACGAGGGCGCCATCCACCCCTGGTCGCACGGGCACACCAAGGACTACTTCGGGCGGCTCGTCGGAGCCCTCGCCGACGCGTTGGGATTCCGGACCGACATCCCCTTCGCCGGTCTCCCGCAGCGCGCCAAGAAGGCCCTGCTCTACGGCCACAAGACGCAGATCGAGGTGCGCTACCGCAACCGCTACGGGCGCGAGCGTGTCTACACCACGCCCTTCGAAGGGGCCGTCCCCTTCATCAAGCGGCGGCACAGCGAGTCCGAGAGCGACGCCAGCCGCGAGCGCTTCGAGGGCTATATGCGCGAGGTGCCCTGCCCCACCTGTGAGGGCACCCGCCTCAAGCCGCTCATCCTCGCCGTCACCGTCATGGAGAAGTCGATCGCGGAGGTCTCCGCGATGTCGATCAGCGACTGCGCGGACTTCCTGGGCAAGCTGAAGCTCGACGCGCGCGACAAGAAGATCGCCGAGCGCGTCCTGAAGGAGGTCAACGAACGGCTGCGCTTCCTGGTCGACGTCGGCCTCGACTACCTGTCGCTCAACCGCGCGGCCGGCACGCTCTCCGGCGGCGAGGCCCAGCGCATCCGCCTGGCCACCCAGATCGGCTCCGGCCTCGTCGGCGTCCTGTACGTCCTCGACGAGCCGTCCATCGGTCTGCACCAGCGCGACAACCACCGGCTGATCGAGACCCTGGTCCGGCTGCGCGACATGGGCAACACGCTCATCGTCGTCGAGCACGACGAGGACACCATCAAGGTCGCCGACTGGGTCGTCGACATCGGCCCCGGCGCGGGTGAGCACGGCGGCAAGGTCGTGCACAGCGGTCCCTTGAAGGAGCTGCTCGCCAACCCCGAGTCGATGACCGGCCAGTACCTGTCGGGCAAGAGGGAGATCGCGCTTCCGGACATCCGCCGCCCCGCCGACCCGGGCCGCAGACTCACCGTGCACGGCGCCCGTGAGAACAACCTCCAGGACATCGACGTGTCCTTCCCGCTGGGCGTGCTCACGGCGGTCACGGGTGTCTCGGGTTCCGGCAAGTCGACGCTGGTCAACGACATCCTGTACACGCACCTGGCGCGCGAGCTCAACGGCGCCCGGAGCGTTCCCGGGCGGCACACGCGCGTGGACGGCGACGACCTCGTCGACAAGGTCGTGCACGTCGACCAGTCGCCCATCGGACGCACCCCGCGGTCGAACCCGGCGACGTACACCGGAGTCTTCGACCACGTCCGCAAGCTGTTCGCCGAGACGACCGAGGCGAAGGTGCGGGGCTACATGCCCGGCCGCTTCTCCTTCAACGTCAAGGGCGGCCGCTGCGAGAACTGCTCGGGCGACGGCACCATCAAGATCGAGATGAACTTCCTGCCGGACGTGTACGTCCCCTGCGAGGTCTGCCACGGGGCGCGCTACAACCGGGAGACCCTGGAGGTCCACTACAAGGGCAAGTCCATCTCCGAGGTCCTCGACATGCCGATCGAGGAGGCCCTCGGCTTCTTCGAGGCCGTCCCCGCGATCGCCCGCCACCTGCGCACGCTCAACGACGTCGGTCTCGGCTACGTCCGGCTCGGTCAGTCCGCGCCGACGCTGTCCGGCGGTGAGGCCCAGCGCGTCAAGCTCGCCAGCGAGCTGCAGAAGCGTTCCACGGGCCGCACGGTGTACGTGCTGGACGAGCCGACCACGGGTCTGCACTTCGAGGACATCAGCAAGCTGATCACGGTGCTCTCCGGGCTGGTCGACAAGGGCAACACGGTCATCGTCATCGAGCACAACCTCGACGTCATCAAGACCGCCGACTGGGTCGTCGACATGGGCCCGGAGGGCGGCAACGGCGGTGGTCTCGTGGTCGCCGAAGGCACGCCCGAGCAGGTCGCCGGGGTTCCGGCCAGCCACACCGGCAAGTTCCTGCGCGACGTCCTGGGCGCGGACCGGATCAGCGACGCCGCCTCCGTACCGGCCCCCCGCAAGGCGGCGGCCAAGAAGGCGGTCGCGGCCAAGTCGACGGCCAGGAAGACGACCACGAAGGCCGTGAACAACACGGCCACGAAGAAGGCCGCCGCGGCCACCGGGACGACGGCCACGAAGAAGGCGACCCCCGCGAAGAAGACCACGCGGGCACGCAAGGCCTGATCCGGCCGGGCCAGGCCGGACACGTCACGAAAAACACGGTGCCCCATGGGAACTCCCCATGGGGCACCGCCCGTTGCGCGGTCAGCCGCCCTTGGACCACATCGGTCGCAGAGGATCCAGCTGCCTCAGGGGGCGGCGAGTTCCGCGGCGAACGGCGGCTCCGCGCCCGCTCGTGAGCAGGTGATCGCCGCCGCGCGGGCCGCGAACCGCAGCAGCTCGCTCCAACCGTCGGGGCCCAGCTCGGCCAGCGCCGCCGGGGACAGCGCGTCCCGCGTGGCCAGGCCGTGCAGCAGGGCCGCGTTCACCGTGTCTCCGGCGCCGATGGTGTCCACGACCTCGACCGGCTCACCGGGCACGGAGTGGACCGAGCCGTCCTGGGTGAACACCGTCAGGCCGTCGCCGCCCTGGGTGATCACGACGGCCGCGGGACCGGACGCCAGCCACTCGCGCGGGGTGCCGCCCAGCCACAGCGCGTCCTCCTCGGAGAGTTTGAGGAGCGACACCGACGGCAGCCAGCTCTTGAAGCGGGCCCGATAGGCGTCCGCGTCGGGAATGAGCACGGCCCGAATGTTCGGGTCGAGCGTGGTGAACACACCGCGCGCGGCGGCCGCCCGCATCAGCTCCTCGTAGGCGCTCGCGCCCGGCTCCAGGACCAGCGAGCAGGTCCCGAACGACACCGCCCGGGTGGCGTCCGGGAGCCGGTCCGGTGCGGCGAACAGGCGGTCGGCCGTGCCCTCGACGTAGAAGGAGTACGCCGCCGAGCCGTCCGCGTCGATGGAGGCGACCGCGAGGGTCGTCGGCTCCGTCCCGCGCTGCACGGAGGAGACATCGACGCCCGCCTCGTGCAGCCCGCCGAGGAGCGCCTCACCGAAGGCGTCGTACGAGACCCGGGAGCAGAAGGCGGTGGGGGAGCCGAGGCGGCCCAGCGCCACCGCCGTGTTGTAGGGGCCGCCGCCGCGTGCGGGCCGCAGGCTGACGAGCGCGCCCGCGCCCTGCGGTACCAGGTCGATCAGGGCCTCACCGGCGACGACGATCACGACAGGGATCCTTTCGCGGGACTCTTCTGACTCAGGTCGGTGTGGGTGGCCCCCGACGTCCTGGGGGGCTCGGCGCAGCCGCACGAGGTGCGGTGGACGAAGGCGCAGGGGAGTCGCACGGTGCGGGCCGGGTGGTCCGGCGAGGCGAGCCGTTCCAGGAGCAGCCGGACGGCCTGCGCGCCGATCTCCTTGCTGGGCTGGGAGATCGCGGTCAGCCGGGGTGCGAACAGATCCGCCCACGCGAAGTCGTCGAAGCAGCACAGCGCCAGGTCGTCCGGCACGGACAGATCGTGTTCGCGCAGGGCGCGCAGGGCGCCGATGGTCATCGCGTTGTTTCCGGTGACCAGCGCGGTCGGGGGCGCCGCCAGGGACAGCAGCGCGTCGGTGGCACGTTCGGCGGCCGTCGCCTCGGAGTCGCCGTGTGCCACGAGCCGTTCGTCGTAGGGGAGCCCGGCGCCCGCGAGGCCGTGGCGGTAGCCGGAGATCCGCTCGTTGGTGGTGCTGAGCCCGGGCAGGCCCGCGACGAGTCCGATGCGCCGGTGACCCCGTTCGGCGAGATGCCCGACCAGCTGTGCCATCGGCTCGGCGTTCTCGGCGCAGACCTGGTCGAAGCGGAAGGGGTGACCGGCCGGGGCCTCGACCAGGCGGTCCAGGAAGACGGTCGGCACGTTGTGCTGCCCCAGGTAGCGCAGGAGTGCGTCCGGATCGGCGGAGGGCGCGACGATCAGACCGTCGACGCGTCGCTCGTGCAGCAGCTGGACGACCTTCCGCTCGTGCTGGGGGTCGTCGTGGGGATCGGCGAGGAGCAGCCCGTATCCGTGCTCCAGGGCGCCCGCCTCGACGCCCTGGAGGATCTCCGTGAAGTACGGGTTGCTGATCGCCGACACCGCGAGGCCGATGGACCGGGTGCGTGCGGTGACCAGGGAACGGGCCAGGGTGTTGGGCGTGTAGCCGAGCGCGTCGATGGCGTCCAGGACGGCCTGGCGGGTGTGGGGCAGCACAGGGCGCGTGTCGTTGAGCACATGGGAGACGGTCGCCACGGACACTCCCGCGTGCGCCGCCACGTCGACCATCGTTGCCATCGCCCTGCCTCGCCTCTCCCCGCGACCCTCTGGAGCCCTCCCCGAACTCTCGGCCTGCTCCGGCGGGAACGTATCGCATTTGCCGGTGGACGTAAACGCTTGCGCAAACGTTTACGTCCTGTCGCTCAGACCTGTGCGGACCCCCTCCAGGCGGAATGATCCGTACCGGTATCGTCGACACATCCGGCCCCGACCCGTGGAGACGCCATGCCTGCCCGCCGTACCGTCCTGCGAGGAGCGGCGCTCGCCCCGGTCGCCGGGATCGCCCTCAGTGCCTGCTCCGGCGGCAGCGGTGGCGGGACGCCGGCGACGCCGACCGCGCCGGTCGACCTGGGCGCGGAGAGCGAGATCGCCAAGGGCGGCGCCAAGCTGTACCGGGAAGAGAACGTCGTGGTCAGCCGCGCCGAGAACGGCTCCCTGAAGGCGTTCAGCACGATCTGCACGCACGCCGGGTGCGCCATCAACAAGCTTCAGGGCACGACGCTCATCTGCCCGTGCCACGGCAGCGAATTCGACGCGGCGACGGGCAAGGTGCTGCAGGCCCCGGCCACCGTGGCGCTGAAGGAGCTGTCCGTGGAGGCCAAGGGCGGCAGGATCGTCGCGGGTCCCTGACCGGATGCGCGGTGACGCCGTGTTCCCGGCCGGCGGGGTTCACTCCCAGTCCCAGCCGATGCCCACGATGCCCGACCGCACCCGCGGCTCGACGAGATGCACCGAGCGATGACGCCCGCTGAGGGGGAGCTCCTGGCGGCCGCTGCGTGGCGCCGCCGCCGAGTGCTGGGTGAACCGGTGGCAGCGCACGGGCAGCACCTCCTCGGCGAACCGCACCTGGAGGGCGTACTGCCCGCCCGCGAAGCCGAACCCGCGTACGTACTCGCTGGACGCACCGGCCGTGCCGTCCTCGAAGCCGTAGCGGAACAGGAACGTATCTCCTGCGCGCAGCCGCGTGTCGAAGAGCAGCTCGGCGACCAGCACTCCGGTGTCGTGGTGCCAGCGCACCCGTCCCGTACGGCAGTTTTCCAGGGCTCGGACCGCCGTGCGCTCCGGGGCGCAGCCCGGGTCGCCGTGATGGACGGCCACATAGCGGTCCACACCGTCCTTGTAGGCCCGCACGATGTGGTGGGACTCACGCGCGAGCAGCTCGCGGTGCGTGCCTATCCGGACGAGTTCGTGATGGCCGAGGGTGTGCAGCCCGCCGTCGAGCGGGGACTCCAGCTCGGCCAGGAGCCGCTCCAGGACGCCGGAGGCCTCCACCAGGGAGCGGTACGAGCGGCCGGTGGGGCGCTGGGGGGCGCAGCGCTCGTCGGCCTTGGCCAGCAGCCGGATCAGCGATTCGTCCGGGAGCTGGAGGATCTCCTCCAGAGCGCGTACGGCGCGCAGCGACTCGGGGCGCTGCGGGCGCCGGGCGCCCTGCTGCCAGTAACTCAGGCTCGTGACCCCGACTTTGACCCCGTACCGCGACAGGTGGTGCTGCACGCGCTGGAGAGGCAGGCCGCGAGCGGCGATCGCGGCGCGCAGCGCGACATGGAAGGGGCCGCCCGCCAGGGCCGTCTCCAGTTCCGCGATGGCGACGTCCGCGTGCTGTGTGCCGTACCGCATGCAGGGGCCTTTCTGTGAATGTTCACAACGGCTGGTCAGACCGTTGGATGCAGGTCGTCGGGGGCGCCCGGCCGGCGCGCGGGGCTTGTTCACACGCGCCTGTCGCCGTCCACGACCCCGAGTTCCCACGCATTGAAGCGTGTTGACCAAGCCCCGACAACACCTGATACGCAACCTACTCAACCTGCCGTACCGCCCTCTGGCCGATCTGCGATCGCGGTCCCGGCAGCTGAGTCCACGGGCGGGCCGGGAGGTCGTCGCGGTGTCAGCCCTCGCCAGTAGGGTGTGTGACATGGCCGACCCCTCCAGCTACCGCCCCAAGCCGGGACAGATCCCGGACTCTCCCGGGGTGTACAAATTCCGCGACGAGCACCGCCGGGTGATCTACGTCGGAAAGGCGAAAAGCCTGCGCCAGCGCCTGGCCAGCTACTTCCAGGACCTGGCGGGCCTCCACCCCCGCACCCGCACCATGGTCACCACGGCCGCGTCCGTGGAGTGGACAGTGGTGTCCACGGAGGTCGAGGCACTGCAGCTGGAGTACTCCTGGATCAAGGAGTTCGACCCCCGGTTCAACGTCAAGTACCGCGACGACAAGAGCTACCCCTACCTCGCGGTGACGATGAACGAGGAGTTCCCGCGGGTGCAGGTGATGCGCGGCCACAAGCGCAAGGGCGTGCGCTATTTCGGTCCGTACGGGCACGCGTGGGCGATCCGCGACACCGTCGACCTGCTGCTGCGCGTCTTCCCGGTCCGCACCTGCTCGGCGGGCGTCTTCAAGAACGCCGCCCGCACCGGCCGCCCCTGCCTCCTGGGCTACATCGGCAAGTGCTCCGCCCCCTGTGTCGGGCGGGTCTCCGCCGAGGAACACCTTGACCTGGCCGAGGAGTTCTGCGACTTCATGGCCGGCCGTACGGGGACGTACATCCGCCGCCTCGAGAAGCAGATGACGGACGCGGCCGAGGAGATGGAGTACGAGCGGGCGGCCCGTCTGCGCGACGACATCGAGGCCCTGAAGAAGGCCATGGAGAAGAACGCGGTCGTGCTCGCCGACGCGACCGACGCCGACCTGATGGCCGTCGCCGAGGACGAGCTGGAAGCCGCCGTGCAGATCTTCCACGTGCGTGGCGGCCGGGTGCGCGGCCAGCGCGGCTGGGTCACCGACAAGGTGGAGGCCGTCACCACTGGTGACCTGGTCGAACACGCGCTGCAGCAGCTCTACGGGGAGGAGAGGGGCGACTCCGTCCCCAAGGAGGTGCTCGTCCCGGCACTGCCCGACCCCGTGGAGCCCGTCCAGGAGTGGCTGACCGAGCGCCGCGGGTCGAACGTGTCCCTGCGCATTCCGCAGCGCGGCGACAAGAAGGCGCTCATGGAGACCGTGCAACGCAACGCGCTCCAGGCGCTCGGCCTGCACAAGACCAAGCGCGCCTCCGACCTGACCACCCGCTCGCGCGCGCTGGAGGAGATCGCCGTAGCCCTCGACCTGGACAGTGCCCCGCTCCGGATCGAGTGCTACGACATCTCGCACCTCCAGGGTGACGACGTGGTCGCCTCCATGGTCGTCTTCGAGGACGGGCTGCAGCGCAAGAGCGAGTACCGGCGCTTCCAGATCAAGGGCTTCGAGGGCCAGGACGACGTCCGCTCCATGCACGAGGTGATCACCCGCCGTTTCAGGCGCTATCTCGCCGAGAAGGAGCGGACGGGCGAGTGGACGGACGGCGAGGACGTCTCCACCGACGGGGCCTCCACCGAAAACGCCACCCTGGGGAACGCCACTCCGGCGACCGCCACTCTGGAGAGTGACACCACGGGGAACACCTTCGCGGGGAACGCCTTCACCGAGGAGGACGGCCGCCCCAAGCGCTTCGCCTACCCTCCGCAGCTCGTCGTCGTCGACGGAGGCCAGCCGCAGGTCGCGGCGGCCAAGAGGGCCCTCGACGAACTGGGCATCGACGACATCGCCGTCTGCGGCCTCGCCAAGCGTCTGGAGGAGGTCTGGCTGCCGCACGAGGACGACCCGGTGGTGCTGCCCCGCACCAGTGAGGGGCTGTACCTGCTCCAGCGGGTCCGTGACGAGGCCCACCGCTTCGCCATCACCTACCAGCGCACCAAGCGCGCCAAGCGTTTCAAGGCGAGCCCGCTGGACGAGGTGCCGGGCCTCGGCGAGACCCGCAAGCAGGCGCTGATCAAGCACTTCGGCTCGGTGAAAAAGCTGCGATCCGCGTCCATCGACCAGATCTGCGAGGTCCCTGGCATAGGCCGCAAGACCGCCGAGGCAGTCGCCGTGGCCCTCGCCCAGGCGGCTCCGGCCGCACCCGCCGTGAACACGGCGACTGGAGAGATCATGGAAGACGAGGAAGCCGGGGCGTCCGTCACCACCACGGGCTCCCCGGAGGAGCCCGTGTCCGCGGGCGCCTCACACGAGCGACGGGGGCAGGAGACATGAGCGACAACGAACGACAAGAGAACCCAGCGCAGACCGAACAACCGGCCGAGCAACCGGCCGGACCGCAGACCGGACAGACGGCCGCACCACAGGCTGCCGACGAGACCCAGGGGGGTACGACGATGGAGACGCCCGCGGTGCCCGAAGCCGCCATCCCCGAGCTGGTGATCATCTCCGGGATGTCCGGGGCGGGCCGGTCGACGGCCGCCAAGTGTCTGGAGGACCTCGGCTGGTTCGTCGTCGACAACCTGCCGCCCGCGCTGATCCCCACGATGGTGGAGCTCGGCGCCCGCTCGCAGGGCAACGTGGCGAGGATCGCGGTCGTCGTCGACGTACGGGGCCGCCGCTTCTTCGACAACCTCCGTGAGTCCCTCGCCGACCTGGAGGCGAAGAACGTCACCCGCCGGATCGTTTTCCTGGAGTCCTCCGACGAGGCACTGGTGCGCCGCTTCGAGTCCGTGCGCCGTCCCCACCCCCTCCAGGGCGACGGCCGTATCGTCGACGGCATCGACGCCGAGCGCGAGCTGCTGCGTGAGCTGCGCGGCGACGCCGACCTGGTCATCGACACCTCCAGCCTGAACGTGCACGAGCTGCGCGCCAAGATGGACGCCCAGTTCGCAGGCGAGGAGGAGCCCGAGCTGCGGGCCACCGTCATGTCCTTCGGCTTCAAGTACGGCCTTCCGGTCGACGCCGACCTGGTCGTGGACATGCGCTTCCTGCCCAACCCGCACTGGGTACCGGAGCTGCGCCCCTTCACCGGCCTGAACGAGGAGGTGTCGGCGTACGTCTTCAACCAGCCCGGCGCCAAGGAGTTCCTCGACCGCTACACCGAGCTGCTCCAGCTCATCGCCGCCGGCTACCGCCGCGAGGGCAAGCGCTATGTGACCATCGCGGTCGGCTGCACCGGCGGCAAGCACCGTTCGGTCGCGACCTCCGAGAAGCTCGCCGCTCGCCTCGCCTCGCAGGGCGTGGAGACCGTGGTCGTCCACCGGGACATGGGGCGCGAGTGACCGGACGTGCCGCTCTGCGGCTGAGCAGGCTGCGCCGGGTCGCCTCCGAGGGACGCGGCGACAGGCCCGCCGAGGCGCGCGGCGGGAAGCCGCGCCGCCGCGGTGCCCAGCCCAAGGTCGTCGCCCTCGGCGGCGGCATGGGGCTGTCCGCCTCGCTCGCCGCGCTGCGCCGGATCACCGGCGACCTCACCGCCGTCGTCACCGTGGCCGACGACGGCGGTTCCAGCGGGCGCCTGCGCGACGAGCTGGGCGTGCTGCCGCCCGGCGACCTGCGCAAGGCCCTGGCCGCGCTGTGCGGCGACGACGACTGGGGCCAGACCTGGGCCCGCGTCATCCAGCACCGCTTCCAGTCCCAGGGCGATCTGCACGAGCACGCGGTCGGCAATCTGCTGATCGTCGCCCTGTGGGAACAGCTCGGCGACCATGTCCAGGCCCTGGACCTGGTCGGCAGGCTCCTCGGCGCGCACGGCCGGGTGCTGCCCATGTCCGCCGTACCCCTGGAGCTTCAGGCCCTGGTCAAGGGGCACGACCCGGAACGGCCCGAGGACGTGGAAACGGTACGGGGACAGGCGACCGTGGCCCTCACCCCCGGCGAGGTGCAGTCCGTGCACGTCGTCCCCGCCGACCCGCCGGCCGTCCCCGAGGCCGTGGCGGCGGTCCTCGACGCGGACTGGGTGGTCCTTGGCCCCGGCTCCTGGTTCTCCTCGGTGATTCCTCACCTTCTCGTGCCCGAGCTCCTCGATGCGCTCACCGAGACGAAGGCGCGCCGGGTACTCTCCCTGAACCTCGCCCCGCAGCCCGGAGAAACCGAGGGCTTCTCTCCGCAGCGTCATTTGGAGGTTTTGGGACGACACGCCCCTAAACTCGCCCTGGACGTGGTGCTGGCCGACGAGGCTGCCGTGCCCGATCGCGACTCACTCACCGACGCCGCCAAGCGGTTCGGCGCCGCGGTCGAGCTGGCGCCGGTGGCCCGGACCGACGGATCTCCGCGGCACGACCCGGAGCTGTTGGCCGCCGCGTACGACCGTATTTTTCGGATGCATGGAAGGATCGGCCCATGGCGATGACGGCAGCGGTGAAGGATGAAATTTCCCGGCTCCCCGTCACCCGGACCTGCTGCAGAAAGGCGGAGGTCTCCGCCATTCTGCGGTTCGCCGGCGGCCTCCACCTGGTGAGCGGCCGGATTGTGATCGAGGCGGAGCTGGACACCGCGATGGCGGCGCGCCGGCTGAAGCGGGACATTCTGGAGATTTTCGGCCACAGCTCCGAACTGATCGTGATGGCGCCCGGCGGTCTGCGCCGCGGCTCCCGGTATGTCGTACGGGTCGTCGCGGGCGGCGACCAGCTGGCCCGCCAGACGGGGCTCGTGGACGGTCGTGGCCGCCCGATCCGGGGCCTCCCGCCGCAGGTGGTCTCGGGGGCCACCTGCGACGCCGAGGCTGCCTGGCGCGGGGCCTTCCTGGCGCACGGCTCGCTCACCGAGCCGGGCCGCTCCTCCTCCCTGGAGGTGACCTGCCCGGGTCCGGAGGCCGCGCTCGCGCTCGTCGGCGCCGCCCGTCGGCTCTCGATCGCCGCGAAGGCCCGCGAGGTGCGCGGCGTGGACCGCGTGGTCGTCCGTGACGGAGACGCGATCGGCGCGCTGCTCACCCGCCTCGGAGCGCACGAGTCGGTGCTGGCCTGGGAGGAGCGGCGGATGCGCCGCGAGGTCCGCGCCACGGCGAACCGGCTCGCCAACTTCGACGACGCCAACCTGCGCCGCTCGGCCCGTGCCGCCGTCGCCGCCGGGGCCCGTGTGCAGCGCGCCCTGGAGATCCTCGCGGACGAGGTGCCCGAGCACCTCGCGGCCGCCGGACGGCTGCGCATGGAGCACAAGCAGGCCTCCCTGGAGGAGCTGGGCGCGCTCGCCGACCCGCCGCTGACCAAGGACGCCGTCGCCGGCCGTATCCGGCGGCTGCTCGCGATGGCCGACAAGCGGGCCCAGGATCTCGGCATCCCCGGGACGGAGTCCAACCTCACCGAGGAAATGGCGGACAACCTCGCCGGCTGACTGGTCCGACCGATCGCCAGAAGCCCAACACGCCGGTGCCGATGCCCACTTGGGACATCGGCGCCGGCGTTTGCGTTCCTGTGAGGCACCCTTGACTTGACCATGAAGTGTCATGAGCCTGGCATCTGTTCGCTGCTGTGGCGGACTCACGCAAGGGGGGCTCATGAGACGAAGAGCGAGAGCGATCCTCGCTACGGGCGCGCTCCTGCTGGGCGGTGCGGGCATGGCGCCCATCGCCCAGGCGCAGAACGGCGGTTCACCCAAGCCCGACGCGAACGCCGTGAAGGTGTTCCACGCGGAGATCACGAAGCAGCAGATACCCCTGCTGCTCGCGGCCGGGCAGGACGGCCACGAACTCGGCGACACGACGTGGAAGAACGGCAAGAGCGCGGTCGAGGTCTACGTCACCGACCAGCAGGCCAAGAAGCTGGAGAAGCAGGGCGTCCACCTCACCGAGCACACCTTGACGGCCAAGGCCGAGGCGCGGGTGGAGAGCGCGGCCCAGGGCGTGTTCCGCCCGTACAGCGGCAAGGGCAATCTCCAGGAGGAGATCGTCAAGACCGGCGCCGCCCACCCCGACCTCGCCAAGGTCGTCTCCATCGGCAAGACGGTCAACGGCCAGGACATCCTCGCGCTCAAACTGACCAAGGGCGCGAAGAAGACCAAGGACGGCTCCAAGCCGTCCGTGCTGTACATGTCCAACCAGCACGCGCGCGAGTGGATCACGCCCGAGATGACACGGCGTCTGATGCACTACTACTTGGACAACTACTCCACGAACAAACGCATCAAGAAGATCGTCGACTCCACCGAGCTGTGGTTCGTCCTGTCGGCCAACCCCGACGGCTACGACTACACGTTCAAGGACGCCGACGCCCGCCAGTGGCGCAAGAACCTGCGGGACGTGAACGGCGACGGGGTCATCTCCACCGGTGACGGTGTCGACCTCAACCGCAACTTCGCCTACAAGTGGGGCTACGACGACGAGGGTTCGTCACCCAACCCCACCAATGAGACCTACCGCGGCGCGAGCCCCGGCTCCGAGCCCGAGACCAAGGCGCTCGACGCCTTCGAGAAGCGGATCGGTTTCACGTACGGCATCAACTACCACTCCGCCGCCGAACTGCTCCTCTACGGAGTGGGCTGGCAGGTGGCGACGCCCACCCCGGACGACGTGCTCTACAAGGCGCTCGCCGGAACCCCCGAGCACTCCGCGATCCCGGGCTACCACCCCCAGGTCTCCTCGGAGCTCTACACGACCAACGGCGAGGCGGACGGCCACGCGGGCAACGTCAACGGCATGGCGATGTTCACCCCCGAGATGTCGACCTGTCAGACCGCCTCGGACCTCGACCCGAACGACGCCTGGAACGCGGCCGACTGCGCCTCGGTCTTCACCTTCCCTGACGACGAGAAGCTGATCGAGCAGGAGTTCGAGAAGAACGTCCCGTTCGCGCTCTCCGTCGCCGAGACCGCGGCCCACCCCGACCAGCCGTCGTCCGCGGTGGGCCTCGACGCACCCGACTTCACCCCGGCCCCCTTCACGACGTCGTACTCCCGCGGCGCCGACCAGGAGGTCTCCGTCGTCGTCCGCAAGTCCGTACGCGACAAGGAGCTCAAGTACCGCGTCAACGGCGGCCGTACGCTGGACATGGCGCTCAAGGCCTGGAAGGGCGGCGAGACCTACGGCGGCAAGGACAACCTCTACTTCGACGAGTACCGCGCCGAGGTGAAGGACGGCGACCCCGGCGACAAGGTCGAGGTGTGGTTCACCGGTGAGACCAGGAGCGGCAAGAAGACCTCCAGTACGCACTTCACGTACACCGTGGCCCAGCGGCCCAGTGCCGACACGCTGGTCGTCGCCGAGGAGGGCGCGACCGCCACGCAGTCCCAGGCCTACGTCGATGCCTTGAAGGCCAACGGCAAGAAGCCCCTCGTCTGGGACGTGGCGGCCCTGGGCGCGCCCGACGCGCTCGGCGTGCTCGACCACTTCAAGACGGTCGTCCACTACACCGGCGCCGCACGGCCGGGCAACGCCACCCAGCTCCAACTGCGCGCCTTCCTCAACGAGGGCGGCAAGCTGATCGAGGCGGGCGAGCAGGCCGGCGGCAACGTCGACCTAGGCGGCGGCACCCTTTCGAACGACTTCAGCCAGTACTACCTGGGTGCCTACTCCCGTACGTCCACTCCGGGGGCCAACGGATTCGCCGGCTCCGGAAAGCTCACCGGCTTCACGGGAGCGCTCGGCGACGCGCCCGGCAATCCGCTGAACACGGCGGGTACCTACGGCGTCACCTCGGACTCACTGGCGCCCGCGCAGTACCCGCAGTTCGCGTCGAGCGCGGGAGCGGGTCAGTTCGCCGGGACGGTCAACCCGTACGGGCCCTACGCGGGCTCGTACATGGCCGCCGCCGTGCACACCGACGACGCCTACAAGCGCCTCACCCGGACCATCGACCTCACCGGTGTCAGCGCCGCCGACAAGCCGACGCTGCGCACCCAACTCCTGTGGGACACCGAGCCCGGCTACGACCACGCCGTGCTCGAGGCCCACACCACCGGGGCCGACGACTGGACGACGCTCCCCGAGGCGGGCGGCGCCACCAGCACCGCGGTCCCCGCGGAGTGCGAGGCCGGATTCCTGGTCAGGGAGCACCCGTTCCTCAAGCGGTACCTGACGGTGAGTTCCACCGGCTGCGCCAACACCGGTACCAGCGGGGCGTGGAACAGCTTCACCGGCGCCTCCAGCGGCTGGCAGCAGGTCAACTTCGACCTCAGCGCGTACGCCGGCAAGTCGGTCGAGGTGTCGCTGAGCTACATCACCGACCCGAACACCGGTGGTCACGGCGTCCTCGCGGACAACGCCTCCCTCGTCGTCGGCGGGGCGGCCACCGAGACCGAGGGCTTCGAGACCTCCCTCGGGCCCTGGAGCGCCTCCGGACCGCCTCCGGGCAGTCCCTCCGTGCTCAAGGACTGGGCGCGGTACGGAGAGCTGTTCAAGACGTACGGCGGAGTCACCACGGACGACACGGTGCTGCTGGGCTTCGGCCTGGAGCACGTCACCGCGGCGGCCGACCGTGCGGCCCTCATCAAGAAGGCGCTCGGGGCGCTGAACAGCTAACCCTGTGTGACTATCTCGTCAACATCGAGGGTGTTCCGTACCCCTACTGGTGGGTACGGAACACCCTGCCGTGTATGGGGTATCTCGATGTCACCGCAGACGCCCCGGGGAGGTAGGGTCGTAGGCGGTCGGGGACATCCCATACAACTCGCCGGCACTGAGTCGGCGTACCTAACGAGGAGATCGGTTCGTGACGATCCGCGTAGGCATCAACGGCTTTGGCCGCATCGGTCGTAACTACTTCCGCGCGCTGCTGGAGCAGGGTGCTGACATCGAGATCGTGGCTGTCAACGACCTGGGTGACACCGCGACCACCGCTCACCTGCTGAAGTACGACACCATCCTGGGCCGCCTCAAGGCCGAGGTGTCGCACACCGCCGACACGATCACCGTCGACGGCCACACCATCAAGGTGCTCTCCGAGCGCAACCCCGCCGACATCCCGTGGGGCGAGCTGGGCGTCGACATCGTCATCGAGTCGACCGGCATCTTCACCAAGAAGGCCGACGCCGAGAAGCACATCGCGGGCGGCGCCAAGAAGGTCCTGATCTCGGCTCCGGCCAAGGACGAGGACATCACCATCGTGATGGGCGTCAACCAGGACAAGTACGACCCGGCGCAGCACCACATCATCTCCAACGCCTCCTGCACCACCAACTGTGTGGCGCCGATGGCCAAGGTGCTCGACGAGAACTTCGGCATCGTCAAGGGCCTGATGACGACGGTCCACGCGTACACGAACGACCAGCGCATCCTGGACTTCCCGCACTCGGACCTGCGCCGCGCCCGCGCCGCCGCCGAGAACATCATCCCGACCACGACCGGTGCCGCCAAGGCCACCGCCCTGGTCCTGCCGCAGCTCAAGGGCAAGCTCGACGGCATCGCGATGCGCGTCCCGGTCCCGACCGGCTCGGCCACCGACCTGGTCGTGACGCTGCAGCGCGAGGTCACCAAGGACGAGGTCAACGCCGCGTTCAAGAAGGCCTCCGACGACGGCGACCTCAAGGGCTACCTGTCGTACACCGAGGACCCGATCGTCTCCTCGGACATCGTCGGCGACCCGGCGTCCTGCACCTTCGACTCCTCCCTGACGATGGTTCAGGAGGGCAACTCGGTGAAGATCCTCGGCTGGTACGACAACGAGTGGGGCTACTCCAACCGCCTCGTCGACCTCACGGTCTTCGTCGGCGGCCAGCTCTAAGTCCCGGAGCAGGCACCTCTGATGTGAGAGCAGGGCTCGGGCAGCGCACAGCCGCGTTGTCCGAGCCCTGCTCTGTGCACGGATCGATCAGCCCTCCCGGACAACACAGAGCCCTCCTAGGAGTCCCTTCATGAAGACGATCGACGAACTTCTCACCGAAGGCGTGGACGGCAAGCGGGTCTTCGTCCGCGCCGACCTGAACGTGCCGCTGGCCGACGGCCTCATCACCGACGACGGCCGTATCCGCGCCGTCCTGCCCACCATCAAGGCCCTCGCCGAAGCGGGCGCCAAGGTGGTCGTCGCCTCGCACCTGGGCCGCCCCAAGGGCGCCCCGGACCCGGCGTTCTCCCTGCTGCAGCCCGCCGAGCGTCTCGGTGAACTGCTCGGCGCCCCCGTGGCGTTCGCCCAGGACACCGTCGGCCCCGCCGCCCACGACGCCGTGAACGGCCTCCAGCCCGGCCAGGTCGCCGTGATCGAGAACCTGCGCTTCAACCCGGGTGAGACGTCCAAGGACGACACCGAGCGCGGCGAGTTCGCCGACCAGCTCGCCGCCCTGGCCGATGTCTACGTAGGCGACGGTTTCGGTGCCGTGCACCGCAAGCACGCCTCCGTGTACGACCTCCCGGCGCGCCTTCCGCACTACGCGGGCTACCTCATCGCCACCGAGGTCAACGTCCTGAAGAAGCTCACCGAGGACGTCAAGCGCCCCTACGTCGTCGCGCTCGGCGGCGCCAAGGTCTCCGACAAGCTCGCCGTCATCGACCAGCTGCTCGGCAAGGCCGACCGTCTGCTCATCGGCGGCGGCATGGCGTACACCTTCCTCAAGGCCAAGGGGTACGAGGTCGGCATCTCCCTCCTCCAGGAGGACCAGGTTCCGGCCGTCAAGGAGTACATGGACCGCGCGGAGAAGAACGGCGTCGAGCTAGTCCTCCCCGTCGACGTCCTGGTCGCTCCGGAGTTCCCGGACCTCAAGACCAAGGCCCCCGCCAACCCGACCACCGTCGCCGCGGACGCCATCCCGGCCGACCAGGAGGGCCTGGACATCGGTCCGGAGACCCGCAAGCTGTACGCCTCGAAGCTCGCCGACGCGGCCACCGTCTTCTGGAACGGTCCGATGGGCGTCTTCGAGCACCCCGACTACGCCGAGGGCACCAAGGCGGTCGCCCAGGCCCTCGTCGAATCCCCGGCCTTCACGGTCGTCGGCGGTGGCGACTCCGCCGCGGCCGTCCGCATCCTGGGCTTCGACGAGAAGGCATTCGGTCACATCTCGACCGGTGGCGGCGCCTCCCTCGAATACCTCGAGGGCAAGACGCTCCCCGGCCTCGCCGCACTGGAGGACTGACCCCGCATGACGACCCGTATGCCGCTGATGGCAGGCAACTGGAAGATGAACCTCAACCACCTCGAGGCCATCGCGCACGTCCAGAAGCTCGCCTTCGCCCTGGCCGACAAGGACTACGAGGCCTGTGAGGTCGCCGTCCTGCCGCCCTTCACCGACCTGCGCTCCGTGCAGACCCTGGTCGACGGTGACAAGCTCAAGATCAAGTACGGCGCGCAGGACCTCTCGGCGCAGGACTCCGGTGCCTACACCGGAGAGATCTCGGGCCCGATGCTGTCCAAGCTGAAGTGCACGTATGTGGCGATCGGCCACTCCGAGCGCCGGCAGTACCACAACGAGACCGACGAGATCGTCAACGCCAAGGTCAAGGCCGCCTTCAAGCACGGTCTGACCCCGATCCTGTGCGTCGGCGAGGAGCTGGACGTCCGGGAGGCGGGCAACCACGTCGCGCACACGCTCTCCCAGGTCGACGGGGGTCTCAAGGACGTCCCGGCCGAGCAGGCCGAGTCGATCGTGATCGCGTACGAGCCGGTCTGGGCCATCGGCACCGGCAAGGTCTGCGGCTCCGACGACGCCCAGGAGGTCTGCGCGGCGATCCGCGCCCGGCTGGCCGAGCTGTACTCCCAGGAAGTGGCCGACCAGGTCCGTATCCAGTACGGCGGCTCCGTGAAGTCCGGCAATGTCGCGGAGATCATGGCGAAGCCCGACATCGACGGCGCCCTGGTCGGCGGCGCCTCTCTGGACGCCGACGAGTTCGTCAAGATCGTCCGCTTCCGCGACCAGTAAGTATGCGCTAGCGGCGATTCGTCGTACCCTTGCGGGGGTCGTGGCCTTCGGAGTGGGCTTGAGGTGCTCACCCAGTAGGCTTCGGCCCCCGTCGTCCATTCAGTTCCGAGGAAGTTGGTCCAGCCGTGGTTTTGGGGTTCTCGATCGCCCTGATCGTCTTCAGCCTGCTGCTGATGCTGCTGGTGCTGATGCACAAGGGGAAGGGCGGCGGTCTCTCCGACATGTTCGGTGGCGGCATGCAGTCGTCCGTCGGTGGCTCCTCGGTCGCCGAGCGCAACCTCGACCGCATCACCGTGGTGATCGGTCTGCTCTGGTTCGCGTCCATTGTCGTGCTCGGCATCCTGATGAAGGTCAACAACTGATCACCGACCGGCATCGGTACAGCAGCACAACTGCACATTACGCAAGCACAATCCGCACGTAAGGCCCCATGTCCGGTACGCGCCCCCAGGCGCGGCCTATCATGGGGCTTGCGTCTAGGGGCCGGGGTGTAACTCCAATCACTGGACGCGCGTTGGGCCTTACGTAGACTGAGGCGCTCGCAGCGAAGCGTCACGCCGACTCGCTTCGCGGCACCATCACGCAGGGAGTTACGACCGTGGCAAGTGGCAACGCGATCCGAGGAAGCCGGGTCGGGGCGGGGCCGATGGGCGAGGCCGAGCGCGGCGAGTCCGCGCCGCGGCTGCGCATCTCCTTCTGGTGCTCCAATGGGCACGAGACGGTGCCCAGCTTCGCCAGCGACGCGCAGGTTCCCGAGACCTGGGACTGTCCGCGCTGCGGCTTTCCCGCCGGGCAGGACCAGGACAACCCGCCGGACCCGCCGCGCACCGAGCCGTACAAGACGCACCTCGCGTACGTACGGGAGCGGCGCAGCGACGCGGACGGCGAGGCGATCCTCGCCGAGGCGCTCGCCAAACTGCGGGGCGAAATCTAGGGGTTGAGAACCGGCCGGGCACCGAGGTGCCTGGCCGGATGTGTTTCGTACGCCGGGTCGCGCACGGGCGCACCGCCGGGGCGCACCGTCGTGCCGACCCGGTTGCGGAGCGCCCGCGGCGCTGCCGCGAGCCGATTGTCAGTGGTGCCCTCTACGGTTCTTGAAGTGACGGAACCAGAGGGGGCGTTGTGACGACGGTCGAGGCGGCGGGGGTGCGGGCACCCGCGTGGCGCGGGGGCTTCGGGCGCCTGTGGAGCGCGGCGGTGGTGTCGCGTTTCGGGGACGCCCTGCGCACCGCAGCGCTGCCGCTGCTCGCCGTGCGGCTCACGGACGATCCGCTCGTCATCGCCTCTGTCACGGCCTGTGGCTACCTCCCCTGGCTCTTCTTCGGGCTGCTGGGCGGCGCGGTCGCGGACCGGGTGGACCAGCGGCGGGCGATGTGGGCCGTCGACATCGTGCGCGGCGGGCTGGTGGCCTGCTTCGCCCTCGCCGTCGGGCTCGGCCACGCCACGATCGGCCTGCTGATCATGCTCGCCTTCGCCCTGACCACCCTCCAGACGCTGTTCGACAACGCGTCCACGGCCCTGCTGCCCTCTCTGGTGGACAAAGAGGCCCTGGGCGGCGCCAATGCCCGGCTGATGACCGGCCAGCAGTTCGCCGGCGGTTTCCTGGCCGGCCCCTTCGTGCCGGTGCTGCTCACCCTCGGGGCCGCCGCGCCGTTCGCGGCCGACGCACTCACTTATCTGCTGGCCGCGGCCCTCGTGGCCTCCCTGCGGATCCGGGCGCCCGAGCGGGAGCCCCGGCCCGCCGGGAGCACCCTGCGGGCGGAGGTGGCCGAAGGAGTGCGCACCCTGTGGCACGACAGGGTGCTGCGCGCGGTCTGCACGGCCACACTGCTGTGCAACATCGGCATGGGGGCCCTGATCGCCACCCTGGTCCTGCACGTGACCGGCTGGCTGCACGCGGGAAACGTGGGCTTCGCGGCCGCGATGACGGCCTACTCGGCCGGATCCCTGGCCGGGGGAGTGCCGGCCCAGTGGATCGCGCGCCGGATCGGACGGGTGCGGAGCCTGTTCCTGTGCGGATGCGTCCAGACGGCGGCCCTGGTACTCCTCGGCACCGTCCGCCATCTGGGTGCACTCCTCGTGGGCATGGCACTGCTCGGACTGATGGGCATGGTGTGGAACGTCAACCAGGTCACGCTGATGCAGCAGCGCAGCCCGGCAGTCATGGTGGGCCGCGTCAGCTCCGCGTTCCGCACCGCCTCCACCTCCGGGGCCCCGCTCGGCGCCCTGCTCGGCGGCACCGTGGCGGGTGCCTACGGGCTGAACGGGCCCGCGCTGTTCGCGGCCGTCCTCTTCGGGCTCGCCGTCATCTCGCTGATACCCGCGCATCTGCCGGACGTATCTGTTGTTGAGCCGGACGACGGCGCTACGACAGCTCACGTCAAGCCCTGATCAATTAGGTTGGGACCGGCAGTGGGGCGAGGCAAGCAGCAGCACACGCAGGAAAGAAGGCGGAAGCCAGAGATGAACGCAGACAGCCGTGCCAGGCTCAACCAGACGCCCGAGTGGACCGCTCTGGCCAAGCACCGCGAGGAGCTCGCGGAGACCCATCTGCGGGACCTGTTCGCAACCGACCCCGGGCGCGGAACGGGGTACACCCTTCAGGTCGGCGATCTGCACGTCGACTACTCCAAGCACCTGGTCGCCGACGAGACGCTGCGGCTGCTGCGCGAGCTGGCAGCGGCGACCGACGTCTTCGGGCTGCGGGACGCCATGTTCCGCGGCGAGAAGATCAACGTCACCGAGAACCGGGCCGTGCTCCACGTGGCGCTGCGTGCCCCGCGCGACGCGGTGATCGAGGTCGACGGGGAGAACGTCGTCCCTGGCGTGCACGCCGTGCTCGACAAGATGGCCGACTTCGCCGAGCGGGTCCGCTCCGGCGAGTGGACCGGCCACACCGGCAAGCGCATCAAGAACGTCGTGAACATCGGTATCGGCGGCTCCGACCTCGGCCCGGCGATGGCCTACGAGGTGCTGCGCTCCTTCACCGACCGCGACCTCACGGTCCGCTTCGTGTCGAACGTGGACGGCGCCGACCTGCACGAGGCCGTCCGCGACCTCGACCCGGCCGAGACACTGTTCATCATCGCCTCGAAGACGTTCACCACCATCGAGACGATCACCAACGCGACCTCCGCGCGCGACTGGCTGCTCACCGAGCTGAAGGCCGGTCAGGAGGCCGTGGCCAAGCACTTCGTGGCGCTGTCGACCAATGCCGAGAAGGTCGCCGACTTCGGTATCGACACGGCCAACATGTTCGAGTTCTGGGACTGGGTCGGCGGACGGTACTCGTACGACTCCGCGATCGGTCTGTCCCTGATGATCGCGATCGGGCCGGACCGCTTCCGGGAGATGCTCGACGGGTTCCACCTCGTCGACGAGCACTTCCGCACCGCGCCCGTCGAGACCAATGTGCCGCTGCTGATGGGCCTGTTGGGTATCTGGTACGGCAACTTCCACAACGCCCAGTCGCATGCGGTGCTGCCGTACTCGCACTACCTTTCGAAGTTCACGGCGTATCTGCAACAGCTGGACATGGAGTCCAACGGCAAGTCCGTGGAGCGCGACGGGCACGACGTGGAGTGGGAGACCGGCCCGGTCGTGTGGGGGACGCCCGGTACCAATGGGCAACACGCTTACTACCAGCTCATCCACCAGGGCACGAAGCTGATCCCGGCGGACTTCATCGGCTTCGCCGAGCCGGTCGCCGATCTGCTGCCGGGTCTGGTCGCCCAGCACGACCTGCTGATGGCGAACTTCTTCGCGCAGACCCAGGCCCTCGCCTTCGGCAAGACGCCGGACGAGGTGCGCGCCGAGGGCGTGGCCGAGGAACTGGTCCCGCACAAGACGTTCAAGGGCAACCACCCGACGACGACGATTCTCGCGAGGGAGCTGTCGCCGTCGGTGCTCGGCCAGTTGGTCGCCCTCTACGAGCACAAGGTGTTCGTCCAGGGAGCGGTCTGGAACATCGACTCCTTCGACCAGTGGGGTGTCGAGCTCGGCAAGGTCCTCGCCAAGCGGGTCGAACCCGCGCTGACCGAGGGTGCGGAAGTGCCTGGCCTGGACGAGTCGACGAAGGCGCTCGTCGCGAAGTACCGGGAGCTGCGCGGCCGGTAGGCGCGGACGCGCGTGGGTCACGGAAAGCGGGCGGCGGGAGTCCGCCCGCTTCCCGTAGACTCCCGGGCGATCATGCAGATGAAGGCTCGGGGGAGCGGAAGTTGACTGGTTCGCACGGGAGTTGGACGGGCGGCACGTTGACGGCGAGGTCGTTTCTGAAGCCGAAGCGGGTCGCGGAGGCGGTCTTCCATCCGGCGTGGATCCCGGAGGCGGTCGATCCGGAGGTGGAGCGGCTCAAGCGGGTACGGGTCATCGCCGGGGCGGTCGCGGCGGTCGGTGTCTACACCTTCGTGCAAGGCGGGTTCGCGTTCACGGAAATGCTGCAGAACATGCTGACGGCGTCCGCCGTGCTGCTGTTCATCACGCCGTTGACCGTCGGGGCGATGCTCTTCGTCTGGCGGCGCACCGGGACGGTCCGGCAGCTGCGGGTGCCGCTCGGCAACTCGTTCAAGCTGCTGCTGGCCTTCGTCGGGTCCATCGTCCTGACGGTGCTGATGTGGTGGCTTGCCGCCGGGGTCGGAGGGTTCGCCCTGGTGCTGGGGCTGGTGGCGATCTGGCTGACCGGGTTCGTCGGCTCGGGCGCGGTGAAGGTGTCCGGCAACTTCTTCGGTACGGCGGCGGTGCATCGCTGTCTGCCGCCGTTGCTCGCCACCGTGACGACGTGGCTGATGGCCATTCCGGATCTCGCCACGGGGGATCTGCACGGGCTCAGTCTCGGGATGGGGGTTGTCTTCATCCTGGGGGCGCCGGTGACGGTCACGGGGATTGCCGCGCTGGAGATGTACCGGTTGCGGAGTCGGCACGGGATACGGCTGGGGGCGCATCCGGCGTCGTTGCCGCCGCCGCGGCCCGCGTACACGCCGGGGGCCGGGTATGTGCCGCCGCAGGGCAACCCGTACGGGTCGGGTCCGGCGTACACGTACAACCAGGGCAACCCCTATGCGCCGGGGCCGCGGAACCCGTACAACCAAGGACCGCAGAACCCGTACAACCCGCACGGATTCTGACGGCGCTCGGGCCCCGGGCTCAGGCCACCGCGCTCAGGGTGTCCGCGAGCCGTCGTCGGGCGGCGCGGCCCGCGGGGAACGCGGCGAGGGCGGCGGCACCCAGGACCGCGGCCAGACCGAACAGCGACAGCAGGAGGGGGGACGGCCCCCGCGCGATACCGGCGCCGATCCCGCTCGACTTCCCCTGGGCGTCGATCAGCCAGTGCGCCAGAGGCAGCCCCAGCGCGGTACCCGCGAGGACCGCTGCCAGCGCGGTGCAGGCGGTGCCCGTGACGGTGACCGCCGTGATCTGCCGCGGGGACAGCCCGATGGCCTTGAGCGCCAGCAGATCCCGCTCGCCCTCGCGCACGGTGCCGCCGATCGCGGTCAGCAGTTCGATGAGCCCGATGAGGGCCAGCACGGCGATCAGCCCGACGACGACCCCGCGCAGCGGCGAGAGGCCGTCGGCCGGGTTGGTCACGGCGTGCACGTCCAGGTGCCCGTGCCCGGCCGCGGTCAGCTCGGCGGCGACCTTGCCCGGGTCGGCGCCGGGGCGCAACTGGAGCTGGTAGAGGGTCGGGCGGAGCTCCGGGTCGTTCTCGCGCAGGGTGTCGAGCGAGGTGGAGATGACGCGGCCGCCGTTCTCCGGCTCGATGCTGCGGCCGACGATGTGCAGGATCTGCGGGCGTGCGCCGACGGTCATCCGCACCCAGTCCCCGACGCGCACGTCCAGCAGGTCGAGCAGCCCCTGACCGGCCACCGCCTCGTCGGGCCCGTGGGCCGGGCGGCCCTCGGCCAGCGTGAACGGGTACGGGTCCTGATGCGTGCCGAGCCCGCGCAGTGCGATCGTCGCCGTCTGGCCCGGAACCAGAGCGGCCACCTCGGCGCCCGGGTGCACGGCGGTGACCTGTGCGTTCCGGGCGAGCAGGGCGCGGGCTGCCGGATCGCCGAGGCTCTCGTCCGGGTGCGCAGTGAGCGCGGCCGCGAGGCCGATCCGCTCGGGTTCGCTGTGGAAGCGGTCGATGGTGGTCCACGCGCTCAGCGCGACCACGATCAGCAGCAGTGGCAGGGCGAGCCGGGCGACCGTGGCCAGCGAGCGCGGCCGCCGCGGGAACGCCTGGTGCCAGCCCAGCACGAGCGCAGGGGGCAGCCGCAGTCCGATCGCCCGGCGGGCCACGCCCGACAGGCGGCCGGCCGGCGGTGCCGCGGCCCGCAGCACCGGCACGGGGGGCACCCGGCCCGCCCGCCACGCCGCGATCCCGGTCGTCGCGCCGATGAAGAGCACCGCGGCCACCGGTACCGCCAACAGTGCCGCGGTGTGCCCGGGCAGTCCCTGCCAGACGCCCAAGGCATCGCCGAGACGGCCGGGGATCCTGCTCCCCAGCGCCTGGGTGAGCGTGGCGGCGACCAGGGCGCCCAGCGACGCGTACACCACGTGTTGGATCAGGAAGATGCGCACCACCTGGGCGGGCGTGAACCCGATCGCCTTCAGTACCGAGATGTCCCGCAGATGGCCGCGGATACGGGTGCCGATCGCGCCGTACACGGCGAGCGCGGCGGCGAGGAGCGCGCCGAGGCCGAACAGGCCCAGCACCTGTCCCAGCAGCCGGTTGTCGCCCTGGGCCTCGGCGCGGGCCTGCTGCCAGTTCGACACCTGGGTCACCGCACCGGAGCCGAGCGCCGTCACCGCGCGCTGCACGGCGTAGTCCGTGTCGCCGGGATCGGTCAGACGCAGACCGATGACCTGGCCCGTACGTCCGTCCGCGCCCCACACCGCGGAGGGCAGCGCCCAGACGACCCCCGACCGCTCGCCGGGGCGGTAGCGGGGCTCGGCGCTGTCGGCCACGCCCAGGACGGTCAGGGTGCGTGCGGTGCCGGGCACGGTGAGGGTGTCCCCGGGCTCGGCCCACAGCGCACGGGCGAGGCTGTCCTCCAGGACGACTCCGTCGGGCCGGGCGCGGTCGAGCCAGTGACCGGAGACGAGCAGCGGCCGACCGGTGGCGGGCGGCTCGACGGCGCCGCGCAGCTCGACATAGGCACGGGTGCCGCGTGACTCGACGGTGGCGGACGCGGTGCGGTACGGGCCCGCCACGGACTCGACGCCGTCCAGCCGCGCGAGCCGCCCGGCGTCGGCGGACGCGCCGGTGTGGATCCACACATGGGCGCCGTGCGACTGTGTGAAGACGCGCTGCCAGGGGTTCGTCGCGTATCCGAAGAGCGCCGCGGCGAGCAGCAGAGAGGTGACGATTCCCGCGGTGGCGAGCACGATGAACAGCGCCTCGCCCCGATGCGTGCGCAGATCGGCATGCGCCCAGCGCAGAGTGGCCCGCACGCTGCTCAGTCCCTCAGTTCCAGCACGCCGGATATCCCGGCGCCGCGTGACGGCGTGCCGTCGAGTTCCGCGTCGTCGGCGATGCGGCCGTCGAAGAAGCTGATCACGCGGTCCGCGGCGCTGGCGAGCCGGGCGTCGTGGGTGACGAGCACGATGGTCTGACCGCGCTGGTGGAAGCGGGACAGCAGCCGCATCACCTCGCGGGTGCCCTTGCTGTCCAGGCTGCCCGCGGGTTCGTCGGCCAGCAGCAGGGACGGATGGTTGACCAGCGCCCGGGCCAGGGCGACGCGCTGCTGTTCGCCGCCGGACAGCTCACCCGGCATGCTGCGTCCCTTGCCCTCCAGGCCCAGCTCGGACAGCAGCCGCTCGCGCTCGGCGCGCGCCCGCTTGGGGGAGACCCCGGCGAGCAGCGCGGGCAGCTCCACGTTGTCGGCGACCGACAGATTGGAGACCAGGTTGAAGAACTGGAAGACGATGCCGATGCGCCGTCGCCGTTCCACCGCCCAGCGCGCCTCGCTGTACGCGTCCGTGCATTCGGCGTCCAGCCAGACGCTGCCGGAGTCGGGCCGCTGGAGGCCGCCGAGGAGGTGCAGCAGCGTCGACTTGCCGGCGCCGGACGGGCCGGTGACGGCCACGAACTCGCCTTGGCGCACGGCAAGATCCACTCCGCGTACGGCATACGCCGGGGCGCCCTCGCCGTAGTGGGTCTTGACCAGGCCCTCGGCGCGCAGCAAAGGACCGGTGTGGCTCATTCCAGATCCTCCAGTTCCTCCTGGCAGCGCTCCAGCCAGTCAAGATCGGCCTGCAGGTGCAGCATGGCGCCCTCGATCAGCAGCTGGGAGATGCGGTTGTCCCGGTCCTCGGCCGCGGCGAGCTTCGACAGGTTGCGCATGGTGTTCAGATACTGCCGCCGCTGCCTGTTGATCAGGGCGATCTGGTCGGCCAGGCCGGTCGTCGGGGCGAGCGCGAGTTTCATGAAGAACTCGTCCCGTACCCGAGGCTCGTCCGCCGTCTCCTGGTACCAGGCATGCAGCGCTTCGCGCCCGGTGTCGGTGAGGTGGTAGATCTTCTTGTTGGGCCGGCTCGACTGTTCGACTTCCTCGCCCTCGATCAGTCCCGTCTTCTCGAGGCGGCCGAGCGTGACGTAGATCTGGCCGACGTTGGGCTGAGGGTACGCGGAGCCCAGCAGTTGCTCAAGGTCCTGCTTGAGCTCGTACCCGTGGGCCGGGCCTCGCGCCAGCAGGGCCAGGAGGGGCAGCCGCACCCGTGCTCTCCTCCCCGCATCCTTGTCATGTGCCGCGCACCGATGTCAGGCCGTCGCCCGGTCGATGCGGCCGGAGGCCAATGTGTCGCAGGCCCTAGTATCGCCCATACCTAACAGGTATACATGGCCACTGACGCCGGGCGAAGGTGCCCGACGCCGGTGTACAGGGAGGAACCTATGCGGTGGATACGTGCCGCCGGTAGGGGCCTCCTGGTCGCAGCGGTGGTCCTGACCGGTTACGTCACCTCCGGCACCCCCGCCGACGGGGCGCACGGCGCCGGTCGCGGCCCGCTCACCCTGGCGACCGCGGGCGACCTCACCGGCTATCTGGGGCCACTGCTCGAAGGGTGGAACCGTACCCACCCCGGCGAGAAGGTGACCCTCGTCGAGCTCCCGGACTCCGCCGACGAGACGCACGCGCAGATGACGACCGACCTGCGCGGCGGTGGCAGAAGCCGCTTCGACGTCCTCAACATCGACGTCGCCTGGACCTCGGAGTTCGCCGCCGCGGGCTGGATATCTCCGCTGGACCGCGGCCGCTTCCCGCTCCACAGCTTCCTGCCGCCGGTCGTGGACACGGCGACGTACGACGGCAGGCTGTACGCGGTCCCGTACGTCACCAACGCGGGACTCCTCCTGTACCGCAAGGACGTCCTCGCCAAGGAGGGCGTCGCGCCGCCGCGGACCTGGGCCGAGCTGGAGCGGCAGGCGAGGACCATCGCCCCGAAGTACGGACTCGACGGTTACGCCGGCCAGTTCCTGCCCTACGAGGGTCTCACCGTGAACGCGGCGGAGGCGGTCTACTCGGCGGGCGGCACGATCCTCGGCGACGAGGGCGAGCGCGTCACCGTGAACTCCGAGGCGGCCCGCGAGGGCATCGGGTTCCTCGCCGACGGCGTGCGTGACGGCTGGATTCCGAGGAAGGCGCTGACGTACAAGGAAGAGGAGTCGAAACAGGCCTTTCAGGACGGCCACCTCCTCTTTCTGCGCAACTGGCCCTACGCCTACGTCGGTGCTTCCGGCAAGGGATCGGCGGTCGCCGGGAAGGTCGGCGCGGTCCCCCTGCCCGGACCCGACGGACCGGGCACGAGCGTGCTGGGCGGCTCCAACCTGGCCGTCAACACGCATGCGCGGCACCCCGATTCGGCCGCGCGCCTGATCGCGTACCTCACGACCGAGCGGGCGCAGCGCCAGGTCCTCACCAAGGGTGCGCTGCCGCCCGTACGGGCGGCGCTGTACCAGGACCCGGAGCTGATCCGGGAGTTCCCCTATCTGCCCACGCTGCGCGCCAGCGTCCTCGCGGCCGCCCCGCGCCCCAAGAGCCCGCGTTACGACCAGGTCAGCCTGGTCGTGCAGGCCGTGGTCCACGACGCGATGACGGGGCAAGAGACGCCTTCCGCGGCGGTACGGCGGCTGGCGCGCGAGCTGGCGGCCATCTCACGCCGGTAGCACCACGGCGGTGCCCTGTCGGCACCCTGCTAGTTACTTGTTAGGTAACGGGAGCATCCCATCTTCGGGTTTCGTGCCCGAAAAGTCTGCATATAACTGCCCAACTTCCCGGTTGGTGCTGCCTACTCGTTGACACCTGCGCGACACGCCTACTTAACATGCATGCATAACCACAGGCACGCACAGACAGGTCCAACGGGTGACCCTCAACACGCACCGCTGGTGGCGCGACGCAGTGATCTACCAGGTGTACGTCCGCAGCTTCCTGGACAGCACCGGTGACGGCATCGGCGATCTCGCCGGGGTTCGCGCGGGCATGCCGTACCTCAAGAAGCTCGGTGTCGACGGCATCTGGCTGAGCCCCTTCTACCCCTCGCCGCAGCACGACCACGGCTACGACGTCGCCGACTACTGCGACGTGGACCCGCTCTTCGGCGACCTCGCCGAGTTCGACCTGCTGATGACCGACGCCCGCCGCCTCGGCGTCAAGGTGCTCCTGGACATCGTCCCCAACCACTGCTCCAGTGAGCACCCGTGGTTCCGGGCCGCGCTCGCGGCGGAGCCGGGCAGCTCGGCCCGCGCCCGCTTCCACTTCGCCGACGGACGCGGCCCGGAGGGCGCCGAGCCGCCCAACAACTGGCACGCCATGTTCGGCGGACCCGCCTGGTCCCGCGTCACCGAGGCGGACGGCAACCCCGGCCAGTGGTACCTGAACATGTTCACGTCCGAGCAGCCCGACCTGAACTGGCGCAACCCCGAGGTCGGCGCGCACTTCGACCACGTGCTGCGGTTCTGGCTCGACCGGGGCGTCGACGGCTTCCGCATCGACGTCGCCGCCGGCCTCTTCAAGCACCCCGACCTGCCGGACTCGCCCGACCCGGAGGCCGACGCCCGCACCCGCGACTCGGTCAACCCGCTCGCCTGGAACCGGCCCGAGGTGCACGACGTGTGGCGCCACTGGCGGTCCGTCTGCGAGGAGTACACCGGGCGCGACGGCCGCGACCGGCTGCTGGTCGGCGAGGTCTCGGTACCGACGGCCCGCGAACACGCCCAGTACGTACGCCCGGACGAGCTCCACCAGGCCTTCTTCTTCGACCTGCTCAGCGCGCCCTGGAACGCCGACGCCTTCCGCAAGGTCATTTCCGAGGCCATGCAGGACATAGCCGGCACCGGATCGACGGTCACCTGGGTCCTCAACAACCACGACCAGGTCCGCACCGTCACCCGCTATGGCGAGCTCGGCACCGAGGGCAGCGGCCTCGGTACGGCCCGTGCCCGCGCCGCCGCACTGCTGATGCTGGCGCTGCCCGGAGCCGCGTACATCTACCAGGGCGAGGAGCTCGGGCTGCCCGAGGTCGTCGACCTGCCCGACGACGTGCTGACGGACCCGATCTTCCGCCGCACGGGAAGCCGTGCCCGCATCCGCGACGGCTGCCGGGTGCCGCTGCCCTGGTCCGGGCACACCTCGCCGTTCGGCTTCACCTCGGGCGCGGAGAGCGCCAAGCCGTGGCTGCCGCAGCCCGCCTACTTCGCCGAGTACGCCACCGACCGCGCGCTCGCCGACACCCGCTCCTTCTGGCACCTCTACCGCGACGGGCTCCAGCTGCGCGCCGGACTCCCGCAGTTGGGCGAGGGCACGCTGCGCTGGCTTCAGGCGCCGCCCGGCGTCCTCGCCTTCGTCCGCGACGACGGCCTGGTGTGCGCGGTCAACTTCGACGCGGCCCCGACGCCCGCACCGGTCTCCGGCACCCCCTTGCTGTCCAGCGGGCCCTGTCCGGCCGGCGTGCTGCCCGGCTCGACGGCCGCCTGGTGGATCAGCGACTGCACGAACCCCTGACCATCCCCTCCTCTGCTTCCCGTTCCTCTGGTTTCCGTCAATTCCCCTGCCCTGAAAGGGACATCAACGATGATGCGACGACGTACGACCCTGCTCGCGAGCTGCACCGCCCTCGCCCTGGCGCTCGGCGCCACCGCCTGCGGAGGCGGGCCTGTAGCCGCCGGAGGCGGCGGTAAGTCGCTCAGCGGCCAGACGATCACCGTGGCCGGTGTCTGGTCCGGCAGCGAGCAGAAGAACTTCCAGAAGGTCCTGGACGCCTTCACCGCGAAGACGGGTGCCAAGACCCAGTTCGTCTCCACCGGCGACAACGTCTCCACGGTCGTCGGCAGCAAGATCGAGGGCGGCAACGCCCCCGACGTGGTGATGGTCCCGCAGGTCGGCGTCCTCCAGCAGTTCGCGAAGGAGGGCTGGCTCAAGCCGCTCTCCAAGACCACCGAACGGTCCGTCGACACCAACTACGCGAGCGTCTGGAAGAAGTATGGCAGCGTCGGCGACACCTTCTACGGTCTCTACTTCAAGGCCGCCCACAAGTCGACCGTCTGGTACAGCCCCGACGCGCTCGCCCAGGCCGGTGTCAAGCCGCCGACCACGTACGACGCCATGCTGAAGGCCGGACACACCGTCTCCGACTCGGGCCTCGCCGCCTTCTCCGTCGCCGGACAGGACGGCTGGACGCTCACCGACTGGTTCGAGAACATCTACCTCTCCCAGGCGGGCCCCGAGAAGTACGACGCCCTGGCCGCCCACCAGCTGAAGTGGACCGACCCGACCGTGGTCAAGGCGCTCACCACCCTCGGCAAGCTCTTCAAGGACAAGCAACTGATAGCCGGCGGCCAGAAGGGGGCCCTGAACACGGACTTCCCCGGCTCCGTGGAGAAGGTCTTCGGACCCAAGCCCGAGGCGGGCATGGTCTACGAGGGCGACTTCGTCGCCGGGGTCGCCAAGGACCAGTTCGGCAAGAAGATCGGCCAGGACGCGAACTTCTTCCCCTTCCCCGCGGTCGACGGCGGCAAGGCGCCGGTGGTCAGCGGCGGCGACGCGGCCGTGGTCCTCAAGGACGGCAAGAACCAGAAGGCCGCCATGACGTTCCTGGAGTACCTGGCGACCCCCGAAGCCGCCGCCGTCTGGGCCGGGGCGGGCGGCTTCCTCTCCCCGAACAAGAAGCTCGACCTCGCCTCCTACAGCGACGACATCGCCCGTGAGACCGCCAAGTCCCTGGTCGCCGCCGGGGATTCGGTCCGCTTCGACATGTCCGACCAGGCCCCCGCCGCGTTCGGCGGCACCAAGGGCGCCGGCGAGTGGAAGATCCTCCAGGACTTCCTCCGTGACCCCTCGGACCCGAAGGCGACCGCGGCCGAACTGGAGAAGGCCGCGGCCAAGGCGTACCAGGGCTGATCACCATGACCGCCACCCTCGTGAAAGAGGCGAGCCCTCCGGCCGTCGGCACGGCCGACCACAGACGGCGCGCCAGGCGCCGCGGCCGGATCGTCGCCCTCGTCTTCGTCCTGCCCGCCCTGCTCCTGCTCGGCGCGCTCGTCGTCTACCCCGTGGTCTTCTCCGTGGGGCGCAGCTTCTTCGACGCCTCCGGCAACCGGTTCGTGGGCGGCGACAACTACACCGAGATGTTCCGCGACCCAGCCACGCTCAAGGCCGTACGCAACAGCGCCATCTGGGTCGTCGTCGCGCCGACGCTGCTCACCGGGCTCGGCCTGGTGCTCGCCGTCCTGGTCGAGAAGATCCGCTGGGCCACCGCGTTCAAGCTGCTGCTGTTCATGCCCATGGCGGTCTCCTTCCTGGCCGCCGGCATCATCTTCCGGCTCGCGTACGACGAGGACCCCGACAAGGGTGTCCTGAACGCCGCCGTGGTCGGCGTCCACGACGCGTTCGAGGGAACCTCGTCCTATCCGACCGCCCGCGCCCGCGACGGCCAGGGCCTCACCAAGGGCGCCGACGGTTCGTACCGTACGACCGCCTACGCCTCGCCCGGCCACACGGTCGGCCTCGGGCTCGTCGGCGTCCTCCCCAAGGACCTGCCGAAGGACGCGAAGCCCGCCTACGCGGCCGCCGGGCAGAAGGCGGCCCGGGACGAGCTGCGCGGTGTCGTCTACCTGGACTTCACACCCGGCGGGGGAGGAAAACAGGGCCAGGTCGACCGAGGGGAGAGCGGACTGCCCGAGATGAAGGTCGAGGCGGCGCGCGACGGGAAGACGGTCGCGAGCACGACCACCGCGGCCGACGGCTCCTTCCGCTTCTCCGGGCTGGACTCCGGCTCGTACACCGTGCGGCTGCCCGCGTCGAACTTCAGCCCGCCGTACGAGGGTGTGTCCTGGCTCGGTCCTGCGTTGGTCACCCCCGCCATCATCGGCGCGTACCTGTGGATCTGGACCGGCTTCGCCATGGTGCTGATCGGCGCCGGACTCGCCGCCCTGCCGCGCGACGCGCTGGAGGCGGCCCGGATGGACGGCGCCAACGAGTGGCAGATCTTCCGCCGGATCACCGTGCCGCTGCTGGCACCCGTGCTCACCGTGGTCTTCGTCACGCTCGTGATCAACGTGATGAAGGTCTTCGACCTCGTCTACATCATCGCGCCCGGACCGGTGCAGGAGGACGCCACCGTGCTCGCCACCCAGATGTGGCTGGTGTCCTTCGGCGGCGGCAACAACCAGGGCCTGGGCAGCGCACTCGGTGTGCTCCTCCTGCTCCTGGTCGTCCCCGCCATGGTCTTCAACGTCCGCCGCTTCCGAAGGAGTCAACGATGAACGCGCTCAGGCGGGGGCTCGGCAACGGCCTGGTGCAGGCGTTCCTGGTGATCGTCGGCCTGGTCTGGGTCACCCCGCTCGCAGGGCTCTTCCTCTCCTCGATGCGCTCGGCGCAGGACACCGCCAAGGGAGGCTGGTGGACGGCGCTGACCAGCCCCGGTCAGCTCTCCTTCGACAACTACTCCGCCCTTCTGGGCAATGCGGGGATGACGCGGGCGTTCTGGAACACCGTGCTGATCTCCGTGCCGGCCACCGTCCTCGTCGTGGTGATCGCGGCGCTCGCCGGATACGCCTTCGCCTGGCTGGAGTTCCCCTTCCGGGACACGATCTTCCTTGTCGTGGTGGCGTTGTTGGTGGTGCCGGTCCAGATCGGGCTGCTGCCGGTCGCCAAACTCTTCGGTGCGCTGGGGCTGTTCGGCACGATCCCCGGTGTCGTGCTCTTCCACGTCTCCTACGGGCTGCCGTTCGCCATCTTCCTGCTGCGCAACTACTTCGCGGAGATGCCGAAGGAGATGCTGGAGGCCGCCCGGATGGACGGAGGCAGCGAGTGGCGCATCTTCACCCGGCTGGTGCTGCCGGTCGGACGTCCGGCCATCGCGAGCCTGGCCATCTTCCAGTTCCTGTGGGTGTGGAACGACATGCTGGTCGCCCTGCTGTTCGCCGACAGTTCCTCGCAGCCGTTGACGGTCGAACTCCAGTCCCAGATACGGCAGTTCGGCAGCAATATCGATGTGCTGGCACCGGGGGCGTTTCTGTCGCTGATCGTTCCGGTGGTCGTGTTCTTCGCGTTCCAGCGGCACTTTGTGCAGGGGGTGATGGCCGGCTCGGTGAAGTGACGGGCTTTCTCGCGCCCGCCAAAAGACTCGCGCAGTTCCCCGAGCCCCTCTTCAGGGGCGCGGGGAACTGCGCGAACGGGGTCTGGGGCCAGGCCCCGGGTACGGCTCAGGCCGAAGCTGGCGGGTACAGCGAGCGTGGCAGCCGGGAGGCCGCTGCCGCGTCCAGGAGCCACAGGGTGCGGGAGCGGCCGTGGGCGCCGGCCGCCGGGGCCTGCACCTCGCCCGCGCCCGAGAGGGCGATCGCCGCGGCCTGCGCCTTGTCCTCGCCGGCCGCCAGCAACCAGACCTCACGGGCGGAGCGGATCGCGGGCAGGGTGAGCGTGACCCGGGTCGGCGGGGGCTTGGGGGCGCCGTGCACGCCCACCACCGTCCGCTCCGTCTCACGGACCGCGGGCAGCTCCGGGAAGAGCGAGGCCACGTGGGTGTCCGGGCCGACACCCAGCATCAGGACGTCGAACGAGGGCACGGAACCGTGGTTCTCGGGGCTCGCGGCCTTCGCGAGCTCGGCCGCGTACGCCTCCGCCGCCGCGTCCACGTCGGCACCGTAGGGACCGTCGGACGCGGGCATCGGATGCACCCGTGCGGGGTCCACCGGCACCGAGTCCAGCAGCGCCGCACGGGCCTGGGTGTCGTTGCGGTCCGGATCGCCCTCGGGCAGGAACCGCTCGTCACCCCACCACAGGTCGATACGGCCCCAGTCGACGGCGTCCCGGGCGGGCGCGGCCGCGAGCGCCGCGAGGAGCCCGTTGCCGTTGCGTCCGCCGGTGAGGACCACCGAGGCGTAGCCGCGCGAGGCCTGCGCGTCCACGACCTTGGTGATCAGCCGGGCCGCGGCGGCCTGGGCCATCAGCTCCTTGTCGCGGTGCACGACGAGCTGCGGAGTGTTCACTTGGCGGCCGCCTTCTTCGCAGGGGCCTTCGCAGGGGCCTTCTTCGCGGGTGCCTTGGCGGCGGCGGTCTTGGCGGTCGCCTTCGCCGTGGCCGGCTCCTCCTCGACGGCGTCGGCCGCCGCCCCGTTCAGCCGGTCCACCCCGTACCGCAGCGCCGACGCGTAGGTGTCGTCCGGGTCGAGCCGGCGCAGCTCCTCCGCGATCAGCTCCGAGGTGTCGCGGCGCTTGAGGGCCACCGCACGGTCGGGCTGGCCCTCGATGGAGAGGGTCGCCAGGGCGCCGTCGGCGCGGTCCAGCGCGATCGGGCCGCAGCTCGTTTCCATGCGGACGGCGGTGAGGCCGGGGCCGGGGGACTTGGACCGCTTGACGGGAACGTCCAGCCGGTCCGCGAGCCACATGGCGAGCAGCTCCACGCTCGGGTTGAACTCCTCGCCCTCCACCTCGACCGCGTTCACGTCGCAGATGACCTGGTCGAGGGCGGCGGCCAGCATCGAGCGCCAGGGCGTGATGCGAGTCCAGGAGAGGTCGGTGTCCCCGGGGGTGTAGGCGTCGGCACGAGCGTTGAGCTCGCGTACGGGCGCCTCGGCGGCGTAGGTGTCGGTGACGCGGCGCTGGGCCAGCTTTCCGAGCGGGTCGTTGGCCGGGTCGAGCGGCGCGCTCACCGGCCACCAGACGACGACCGGCGCATCCGGCAGCAGCAGCGGCAGGACGACCGAGTCGGCGTGGTCGGCGACCTCGCCGTACAGCCGCAGCACGACCGTCTCGCCGGTGCCCGCGTCCGCGCCGACCCGCACCTCGGCGTCGAGGCGCGACTTCGTGCGGTCGCGGGGCGAGCGGGAGACGCGCTTGATGACCACGAGGGTGCGCGAGGGGTGCTCGCGGGAGGCCTCGTTGGCCGCCTTCAGGGCGTCGTAGGCGTTCTCCTCGTCGGTGACGATGACGAGGGTGAGCACCATGCCGACGGCGGGGGTTCCGATGGCGCGGCGCCCCTGCACCAGCGCCTTGTTGATCTTGCTGGCCGTGGTGTCCGTGAGGTCTATCTTCATGGGCGACGCCAGCTCCGTCCGTCTCGCTCGAGCATTTCGTCGGCCTCGACGGGGCCCCACGTGCCCGAGGGGTACTGCGCGGGCTTGCCGTGCTTGTCCCAGTACTGCTCGATCGGGTCGAGGATCTTCCAGGACAGCTCGACCTCCTCGGTGCGCGGGAAGAGGTTCGAGTCGCCCAGCAGGACGTCCAGGATCAGGCGCTCGTACGCCTCCGGGCTCGACTCCGTGAAGGACTCGCCGTAGGCGAAGTCCATGGAGACGTCCCGGATCTCCATCGAGGTGCCGGGCACCTTGGAGCCGAAGCGGACCGTGATGCCCTCGTCGGGCTGGACGCGGATGACGATCGCGTTCTGGCCCAGTTCCTCCGTCGCCGTGTGGTCGAAGGGGGAGTGCGGGGCGCGCTGGAAGACCACGGCGATCTCGGTGACGCGGCGGCCCAGACGCTTGCCGGTACGCAGGTAGAAGGGGACGCCCGCCCAGCGGCGGTTGTCGACCTCGACCTTGATCGCGGCGTAGGTGTCGGTCTTCGACTTGGGGTCGATGCCGTCTTCCTGGAGATAGCCGACGGCCTTCTCGCCGCCCTGCCAGCCGGCCGCGTACTGCCCGCGGACGGTGTCGCGGCCCAGGTCCCGGGGGATCCGGACCGCGCCGAGGACCTTGGTCTTCTCGGCGGCGAGGGCGTCCGCGTCGAAGGAGGCGGGCTCCTCCATGGCGGTCAGGGCCATCAGCTGCAGGAGGTGGTTCTGGATGACGTCCCGGGCGGCGCCGATGCCGTCGTAGTAGCCGGCGCGGCCGCCGATGCCGATGTCCTCGGCCATGGTGATCTGGATGTGGTCGACGAAGGACCGGTTCCAGATCGGCTCGAACATGGTGTTGGCGAAGCGGAGCGCCAGGATGTTCTGGACGGTCTCCTTGCCGAGGTAGTGGTCGATGCGGAAGACCTGGTCCGAGGAGAAGACCTCGTGCACGATCGCGTTGAGTTCCTCGGCCGACTTCAGGTCGTGGCCGAAGGGCTTCTCGATGACCGCGCGCCGCCAGGAGCCGTTCGACTGGTCCGCCAGGTGGTGCTTCTTCAGCTGCTGGATGACCACCGGGAAGGCGGACGGCGGCACGGAGAGGTAGAAGGCGAAGTTGCCGCCCGTGCCCTGTGCCTTGTCCAGCTCGTCGATCGTGGCGCGCAGCCGCTCGAACGAGTCGTCGTCGTCGAAGGTGCCCTGGACGAAGCGCATCCCCTGGATGAGCTGCTGCCATACCTCCTCGCGGAACTCCGTACGGGCGTGTTCCTTGACGGCGTCGTGGACTTCCTGGGCGAAGTCCTCGTTCTTCCACTCGCGGCGGGCGAAGCCGACGAGCGAGAAGCCCGGCGGCAGCAGCCCGCGGTTGGCGAGGTCGTACACGGCGGGCATCAGCTTTTTACGTGACAAATCGCCCGTGACGCCGAAGATGACCAGGCCCGACGGCCCCGCGATACGCGGGAGCCGTCGGTCTGCGGGGTCACGCAGCGGGTTGCTGCTTGACAAGGTTTCAGCCCTCCGAAGGGGCGAGGCGCTTGAGCTCCGCCTCTGTGGACTTGAGCAGGTCGTTCCAGGACGCCGCGAACTTCTCGACGCCCTCGTCCTCCAGGAGCTGGACCACGTCGTCGTACGAGATCCCGAGCTTCTCGACCGCGTCGAGTTCGGCGCGGGACTGCTCGTACGTACCGGTGATGGTGTTGCCGGTGATGTCGCCGTGGTCCTCGGTGGCCTGCAGGGTGGCCTCCGGCATGGTGTTCACCGTGTTCGGCGCCACCAGGTCGTCGACGTACAGGGTGTCCTTGTACGCCGGGTCCTTGACGCCGGTCGACGCCCACAGCGGGCGCTGCTTGTTGGCCTGCGCCTTGTCGAGGGCGGCCCAGCGGTCGGAGGAGAAGACCTCTTCGTACGCCTCGTAGGCGAGCCGGGCGTTGGCGAGCGCCGCCTTGCCGCGGGCGGCCTTGGCCTCGGGGGTGCCCAGGGCGTCGAGCCGCTTGTCGATCTCGGTGTCCACGCGGGACACGAAGAAGGACGCCACCGAGTGGATCTTGGAGAGGTCCAGGCCCGCGGCCTTCGCCTTCTCCAGACCCGCCAGGTAGGCGTCCATGACCTCGCGGTAGCGCTCCAGCGAGAAGATCAGCGTGACGTTGACGCTGATGCCCCTGCCGATGACCTCGGTGATCGCGGGCAGGCCCGCCTTCGTCGCCGGGATCTTGATGAGCGTGTTCGGGCGGTCCACCAGCCAGGCCAGCTGCTTGGCCTCGGCGATGGTCGCCGTGGTGTTGTGGGCCAGGCGCGGGTCGACCTCGATGGAGACCCGGCCGTCCTGGCCCTGCGTCGCGTCGAAGACCGGGCGCAGGATGTCGGCGGCGTCACGGACGTCCGCCGTCGTGATCATGCGGATGGCCTCGTCGACGGTGACCTTGCGGGCGGCGAGATCGGCGAGCTGCTGCTCGTAGCCGTCGCCGCTGCTGATCGCCTTCTGGAAGATCGACGGGTTGGTGGTGACGCCCACGACGTGCTGCTGGTCGATCAGTTCGGCGAGGTTGCCGGACGTGATCCGCTTGCGCGACAGGTCGTCCAGCCAGATCGCGACGCCTTCCTCGGAGAGGCGCTTGAGTGCGTCTGTCATGGAAATTGCATCTCCTACGTGTCGTATATCAGCGTCAGCGCTGGGCTGCGGCGATCGATTCCCGGGCGGCGTTGGCGACGTTCTCGGCAGTGAAGCCGAATTCGCGGAAGAGGACCTTGCCGTCGGCCGAAGCACCGAAGTGCTCCAGCGAAACAATGCGTCCCGCGTCCCCGACGAACCGGTGCCAGGTCAGACCGATACCGGCCTCGATCGAGACGCGCGCCTTCACCGACGGCGGCAGGACGCTGTCCCGGTACCCCTGGTCCTGCTCCTCGAACCACTCCACGCACGGCATGGAAACGACCCGCGTCGGGACGCCCGCGGCCTGGAGCTGCTCGCGCGCCTCCACCGCCACGTGCACCTCGGAACCGGTGGCGATGAGGATGACCTCCGGCTCCGCGCTCTGCCCGCCGGGCCCTTCGGCCTCGAAGCGGACGTAACCGCCCTTGACCGTGTTCTCGTCGGCCTCGTACGTCGGCACGCCCTGACGGGTCAGCGCCAGGCCGTGCGGAGCGCCCTTGCCGAAGACCTTCGTGTAGCGCCCCAGGATCTCGCGCCAGGCGATCGCGGTCTCGTTGGCGTCCGCGGGACGGACGACGTTGAGGCCGGGGATGGCACGCAGCGAGGCCAGGTGCTCGACCGGCTGGTGGGTCGGGCCGTCCTCACCGAGACCGATGGAGTCGTGCGTCCACACGTATGTCACCGGCAGGTGCATCAGCGCGGACAGACGCACGGCGTTGCGCATGTAGTCGGAAAACACCAGGAAGGTGCCGCCGTAGACACGGGTGTTGCCGTGCAGCGTGATGCCGTTCATCTCCGCGGCCATGGAGTGCTCGCGGATGCCGAAGTGGATCGTGCGGCCGTACGGGTTCGCGCCCGGCAGCGGGTTGTCGCCAGGAAGGAACGAGGAGTTCGGGTCGATCGTCGTGTTGTTCGAGCCCGCGAGGTCGGCGGAGCCGCCCCACAGCTCGGGGATGACCGCACCGAGAGCCTGCAGCACCTTGCCGGACGCGGCACGGGTGGCGACACCCTTGCCCGCCTCGAACGCCGGGAGCTTCTCCTCCCAGCCGGCCGGCAGCTCGCACGCGGCGATCCGGTCGAACTCGGCGGCACGCTCGGGCTGAGCGGTGCGCCACTCCTGGAAGCCCTTCTCCCACTCGGCCTTCGCCTCACGACCGCGGTCGAGAGCCTGGCGGGTGTGTGCGAGAACCTCGGCGGCGACCTCGAAGGACTTCTCCGGGTCGAAGCCCAGGACGCGCTTGGTGGCCGCGACCTCGTCCTCGCCGAGCGCCGAGCCGTGCGCGGCCTCGGTGTTCTGCGCGTGCGGAGCGGGCCAGGCGATGATCGAGCGCATCGCGATGAACGACGGCTTGTCCGTCACCTTCTTCGCGGCCTCGATCGCGTTGTAGATGGCGTGCGGGTCGATGTCGCCGTCCGGCTTCGGAGCGACGCGCTGCACGTGCCAGCCGTACGCCTCGTACCGCTTGACGGTGTCCTCGGAGACCGCCGTCTCGGTGTCGCCCTCGATCGAGATGTGGTTGTCGTCCCACAGCAGGACCAGGTTGCCGAGCTTCTGGTGACCGGCCAGGGAGGACGCCTCGTGCGAGATGCCCTCCTGGAGGCAGCCGTCACCGGCGATCGCGTAGATGAAGTGGTCGAAGGGAGACTCGCCCTGCGCCGTGTCCGGGTCGAACAGACCGCGCTCGTAGCGGGCGGCCATCGCCATGCCCACCGCGTTCGCGACACCCTGCCCGAGCGGGCCGGTCGTGGTCTCCACGCCCGGAGTGTGTCCGTACTCGGGGTGGCCCGGGGTGCGGGAGCCCCACGTCCGGAAGGACTCCAGATCGTCCAGCTCCAGGCCGAACCCGGCCAGGTAGAGCTGCGTGTAGAGGGTCAGGGACGAGTGGCCCGCGGACAGCACGAAGCGGTCACGTCCGGTCCAGTCGGGATCCGCCGGGTCGTGCCGCATCACCTTCTGAAAGAGGGTGTACGCGGCAGGCGCCAGACTCATGGCCGTACCGGGATGGCCGTTTCCGACCTTCTGTACGGCATCGGCGGCCAGGACGCGGGCGGTGTCGACGGCCCGCTGGTCCAACTCGGTCCACTCGAGGTCTGTGGTGGTCGGCTTGGTGCTCACCCTGGGTCAGGGCTCCTCTCCACATGTCACGCATGTCGAATGCCGGTGCACTGGGCGCCCACCGGCCGTTGTCGAGCCTACCCCCGTAGGTACGTGCGTTTTTTCGAGTCATTCCAGACTGCCGGGACTCTCCGGGATCCGCCTCCCGACTGGTCCGTTCCGTGTTCGGCAACTGAATACGGAGCCGCTCGTAAGAGTGCTCAATCGAGCTCCGTCACGCCCGTTGTGCAGGCCCTCTTCCCTTCCTGGCGCGCCCGCTCCCAACACGACCCCACCCCCGCGAAGGCCGAGGTATAGGCAACGTCTACAGTGGCGTGGTACGCGCGAGCCTTTACGGGGAGTTCACACCCGGGGGCTTGCTGGGATGTCTCTGTCAGGGGTGTGCGTGACGGCCGTCGAATCCCGTCCAGCGGGGGTGCTCGGGACGAGCAGCAGCCCAAGCCACCGGCCGTTCGGGGCCCGTGTCAAGGCGTTCGTGGCGCTGACCAAGCCGCGAATCATCGAACTGTTGCTGATCACCACCGTTCCGGTGATGTTCCTGGCCCAGCAGGGTGTACCCGACCTCAAGCTGGTCCTGCTCACCTGCCTCGGAGGTTTTCTGTCAGCGGGCGGCGCCAACGCGCTGAACATGTACATCGACCGCGACATCGACGCTCTGATGGAGCGCACCTCGCAGCGCCCGCTGGTCACCGGCATGGTCAGCCCACGCGAGTGCCTCGCCTTCGGGATCACGCTGGCGGTCGTCTCGACCCTGCTGTTCGGACTGACCGTCAACTGGTTGTCCGCCTGGCTGTCACTCGGAGCGCTCCTTTTCTACGTCGTCGTCTACACGATGATCCTCAAGCGGCGCACCTCCCAGAACATCGTCTGGGGCGGCATCGCCGGCTGCCTCCCGGTGCTCATCGGCTGGTCGTCCGTCACCAACTCCATGTCGTGGGCGCCGGTCATCCTCTTCCTCGTCATGTTCTTCTGGACGCCGCCGCACTACTGGCCGCTGTCCATGAAGGTGAAGGACGACTACGCGCGCGTGGGCGTGCCGATGCTCCCGGTCGTCGCCTCCAACAAGGTGGTCGCCCGCCAGATCGTCATCTACAGCTGGGTGATGGTCGCGGTCTCGCTGCTGCTCACCCCGCTCGGCTACACGGGCTGGTTCTACACCCTGGTCGCGCTCGGCGCGGGCGGGTTCTGGCTGTGGGAGGCGCACGGTCTGCAGAACCGCGCCAAGGCCGAGGTGACCGGCGGGAAGCTCAAGGAGATGCGGCTGTTCCACTGGTCCATCACCTATGTGTCGCTCCTGTTCGTGGCGGTCGCGGTGGACCCCTTCCTGCGCTAGTACGGCTCCCTGATCCTTGACGGGCGGGGTACGTGGGCTAAGCCACGTACCCCGCCCGTCGCCGTTTGATCTACCCGTCGGTAGCATCCTGGCCATGGCAGACACGCAGCAGGTTGACGAGACCACCGGCGCCGCCCAGGACGTCAAGGCCGAGCGCAAGGCGGCCAAGCTCGCCCAGCGGATCAACGCCTTCGCCAAGGAGCACGGCGGGACCGAGGGGCACGTCGAGTACATCGGACAGCTCGGAGCCCGGATCGTCCTCGTCGGTGCGGACGGTGCTTGGGGGGACGTGGTGGCGCCGACCTACACGATTGCCGAAGAGGCCGTGAAGAAGGCCGGGATCACTGTTCACGAGGCGTTCGACGGTGAGTTCGCGGCGAAGGTCAAGACGGGGCCGTACGAGTGGAAGAGGATGGCGGGGATCCAGCTTGGGGCGCCGAGTAACGGCTGACAGTATCTGTTATCTGTCACCTGATAGTTGATATCCGTCATCTGATATCCGTCGGCCGATATCCGTCAGCTGTTGTACGGCTTGCGCTTCACCAACACCTGACGCGCGCCTCACCCGTTAGGACCTGAAGAACGCAACGGTCCAGTCGCGGGGAGTCCGGATGATCGAAACGCCATCCCTGGTGGACCAGTACTGCCACGGCGTACTGAGGACGGAGCTGGGCCTCGGCACCTTCGAGGCCCACCTCGCCAGAACCGAGGGCCCCCCGGCCCCCGGCACCACCTTCTTCGACACCCAGACCGGCTTCGCGGTACGCCGTTGGTGCCCGCCCCTGCTCGGCCTGGAACCGCACTGTTCGCCCGCCCGCTATCTGGCCAGGCGTCGCGAACTCGGCGTCCTGGAGTCGGGGCGCAGACTCCTGCGCGGTAGCGGCATCACGACGTACCTCGTCGACACGGGGCTGCCCGGGGACCTGACGGGACCGGGCGAGATGGCCTCGACCGGCGCGGCCCACGCCCATGAGATCGTCCGCCTGGAGCTGTTGGCGGAACAGGTCGCGGACACCTCGGGCACCGTCGAGTCCTTCCTCGCCAATCTCGCCGAGTCCGTCCACGGAGCCGCCGCGAACGCCGTCGCCTTCACGTCGGTCGCGGGGGGACGGCACGGTCTGGCGCTCGCGCCCGAGCCGCCGGGACCGGGAGAGGTGCGGGGCGCGGCGGGCCGCTGGCTGGCGGGCCGCCGGGTGGGCGGTGCGCTGAGCGACCCGGTGCTGTTGCGGCACTTACTGTGGATCGCGGTCGCCTCGGGCCTGCCCCTCCAGCTCCACGCGGGCCTGGGCGAACCCGGTCTGCGCATCGACCGCACCGACCCCGTCCTGCTCACCGACTTCGCCCGTGCCACGGCGGGGCTCGGCACGGATCTCGTCCTTCTGCACGGCTACCCGTACCACCGCCACGCGGCGCACCTCGCCGGGGTCTTCCCGCACGTCTACGCCGACCTGGGTGCGGCCCTGGTGCGTACGGGAGCCCGGGCGGCGGCCGTCCTCTCCGAGATCCTGGAGCTGGCCCCCTTCGGCAAGCTCCTGTTCTCCAGCGGGGCCCACGGCCTGCCCGAACTGCACGTCGTCGGCGCGCGCCTGTTCCGCGAGGCGCTCGCCCGGGTGCTGGGCGCCTGGGTCGCCGAGGGCGCCTGGTCGCTGGTGGACGCGCAGCGGGTGGCGGGACTGATCGCGGCGGGGAACGCGCGGCGGGTGTACGGGGTGGAGTGAGCCGGTGCCGGGTTCCCTACAACCGGCCTACGCGCGCGTGAGCGCCGACTCCGCGGCCGACCCCGGCAGTTCCGCCGCGATCCCAGGGCGTTCGCGCAGCGACAGCAGGACCCGCAGGACGCCGATCCACACCAGGCAGGAGCCGAACATGTGGAGGCCGACCAGGGCCTCGGGGAGGTCCGTGAAGTACTGGACGTAGCCGATGACGCCCTGACCGAGCAGGATCAGGAACAGGTCGCGGGTGCGGTCGAGCGGGCCCTTGGGGGCGTCGACGGCCTTGAGGACGAACCACAGGGCGAAGGTCAACGTGACCACGATCCAGGCCAGCACGGCGTGCAGCTTGGCGACGGTCTCCCAGTTCACGGCCATGCGTTCGACCTCGCTGGAGTCGCCCGCGTGCGGACCCGCGCCGGTGACCACCGTGCCCACCGCGATCAGCAGGATGGCGGCGGCGACCAGGCACCACACGAGCTGCTGCACCGCCTTGCCGACCAGCGGGCGCGGCTCGGCGGAGCCCTCGCGCGTGCGCTGCCACATCACCGTGGCCACCGTGATGAGCACCGTGGAGAGCAGGAAGTGCGCGGCGACCGTGTAGGGGTTGAGGCCGACCAGGACGACGATGCCGCCGAGGATCGCGTTGCTCATGACGATCCAGAACTGCGCCCAGCCGAGCCGGGTGAGGTCACGCCGCCACGGCTTCTCGGAGCGCGCGGCGATGATCGCCCAGCCGACCGCGGCGCACAGCACGTAGGTCAGCATGCGGTTGGTGAACTCGATGACTCCGTGGAAGCCCATCGCGCTCGTCGTGGTGAGCGAGTCGTCGGTGCACTTGGGCCAGGTCGGGCAGCCGAGGCCGGAGCCGGTCAGCCGTACGGCGCCGCCGGTGACCACGATGACCACCGACATGACGAGCGCGGCGAGGGCCGCTCGTTGCACCGTCCGGGAGGTCGGGGTCCAGCGTTCGGCGATGAGGGCGAGCGGATTGCGCGCGAAGGCTACGGCGTCGGCTCGGGTCACGTTTGGCACGGGCACCATCGTAGGCGGCCGCTTGTGCACGCCTTCACGAGGCCCCCGCACCTACGCAAATCGCCACCTCGGCCCGGGAGTCACTCCCAGCGGAAGAACCTGCCCGCCGCTCCCAGGCCCACGACCGCCCACACGGCCAGGATCCCGAGGTCGCCCCACGGCATGCCCGCCCCGTGCTGGAGCACGTCGCGCAGCCCGTCCGAGAGCGCCGAGATGGGCAGCAGGCCGAGCACGTCCTGGGCGCCCGCCGGGAACTTGTCCATCGGGACGATCACGCCGCCGCCCACGAGGAGCAGCAGGAAGACCAGGTTCGCGGCGGCGAGCGTCGCCTCCGCCTTGAGCGTGCCGGCCATCAGCAGGCCCAGGCCCGAGAAGGCGGCCGTGCCCAGGATCAGCAGGAGCAGGACGGCCAGCGGGTTGCCGTGCGGCGACCAGCCCAGCGAGAAGGCGATCACCGTCAACAGGACGACCTGGAGGACCTCCGTGACCAGCACGGACGCCGTCTTCGCGGTCATCAGGCCCCAGCGGGGCAGCGGGGAGGCGGCGAGCCGCTTCAGGACCCCGTAGCGCCGTTCGAAGCCGGTGGCGATGGCCTGCCCGGTGAAGGCCGTCGACATCACGGCGAGCGCCAGGATGCCGGGGGCCAGGAAGTCGACCGACTTGCCCTTGCCGGTGTCGATGATGTCGACCGAGCTGAAAAGGACCAGCAGGAGTGTCGGGATGATCACCGTGAGGAGGAGCTGTTCTCCGTTGCGGAGCAGCATCTTCGTCTCGAGCGCGGCCTGCGCGCCGATCATCCGGGGCAGCGGGGCCGCCCCCGGCTTCGGGGTGTAGGTACCGGCGGTGGTCACGAACGCAGCTCCCTGCCGGTCAGTTCCAGGCTGTGTCTTCCCGGGGGACAACCCCCGGACCCCCGGCCGAGATGCAGTCGAGCCTCACTCATGAGCGCAACTCCTTACCCGTGAGCTCCAAAAACACGTCTTCCAGGGTGTGGCGTTCGACCGAGATCTTCTCCGGCATCACGCCGTGCTGCGCGCACCAGGAGGTGACCGTCGCCAGCAGCTGCGGATCGATCTTGCCGCCCACCCGGTACGAGCCGGGCGTCAGCTCCGCGGCCGTGCAGTCGGCCGGCAGGGCCTTCAGCAGGGAGCCGACGTCGAGCCCCGGACGGCCGGTGAACCGCAGGGTGTTCTCGGCGCCGCCGCGGCACAGCTCCTCGGGGGAGCCCTGCGCGATGACCCTGCCCGCGTCGATGATCGCGACGTCGTCGGCGAGCTGCTCGGCCTCGTCCATGTAGTGCGTGGTGAGGATGACCGAGACGCCGTCGGCGCGCAGATCACGGACGAGGTCCCAGGTGGCGCGGCGGGCCTGCGGGTCGAGGCCCGCGGTGGGCTCGTCGAGGAAGACCAGTTCGGGACGGCCGACCACGGCCATCGCGAGCGCGAGGCGCTGCTGCTGGCCGCCCGAGAGCCGCCGGTAGGTCGTGCGGCCGCAGCTGTCGAGGCCGAGCCGTTCGATGAGCGTGTCCACGTCCAGGGGGTGGGCGTGGAGCTTCGCCACATGGCGGAGCATCTCGTCGGCGCGGGCACCGGAGTAGACCCCGCCGGACTGGAGCATCACGCCGATGCGGGAATGCAGTTGCCCGGACTGTCCCACCGGGTCGAGGCCCAGGACGCGTACCGTGCCGGAATCCGGCTTCCGGTACCCCTCGCAGGTCTCGACCGTGGTCGTCTTGCCCGCCCCGTTGGGGCCCAGTACGGCGGTGATGCCCGCCTCGGCCACCAGGTCGAGGCCGTCCACCGCGGTCTTGTCGCCGTACCGCTTCACCAGGGCCTGGACCTGGACCACGGGCTCGCTTCGCATGAGGCGCAAGTCTAGGGAGCCGGTCGGGTGATCGGTCGGGCGGGGTTCAGGAGGCGGTCCCGGGCATGACCCATTCCTCCCGGGGGCGGTGCAGCGCCAGCCAGCGCTCCGCGTACGCCACCGCGTCGGCCACCGGGAACAGGCGTACGTCGGCCGCGCCCACCCGGCCCCGTACGACGGGGCGGTCCCGTTCGAAGTCGGAGCCCAGTTCGTCGAAGCGGTCGGAGTCGACGGAGACCTCGGTGACGACCTCCCAGCGGGTCGCCCCCTGCGGGGTGCGCACCGGGCGTCCCACCTCGACGAGCGGGGACGGTATGCGGTATTCGGCCAGGTGGAAGCTGGTGCACGTGTCGTAGCCCGCGCCGAGCAGGAGCACCCGGGCACCGAGGGACTCCAGGCGGGCCAGTGGGCTGCGCTCACCGAGCCGGCAGTCGGGGGCGTGCCACTCGACGATCTCCGCCGCGCGGGGGCCGAGGGCCGCGAAGGAGGTCTGCGGATGGGCGCTGCGCAGGGCGCCGGGCCAGGTGCGGAGGGTCTCGGGGACCACGCCGACTCCGCGGCTGGGTGTCACGAGGGGGTCGTACGCGGGCATCGTCGCCCGAATGGGCGACCACCACTCCTCGGGTACGGGCGGATTGCTCCACAGCGCCGGGTCGGAGAGGTCCCCGGACTGGGTGGGGACCACCAGGGTGCCGTCGGGACCGAGGGCGTCGAGCAGTCCCTGGACGACGGCGACGGCGCCGCCGTTGACCCAGCCGAGGGAGCTCAGGGAGGAGTGCGTGAGAAGCGTTTCTCCGGGCTGGACGCCCAGCTCCAGGAGCTGGGCGGCGAGGGTGTCCCGTGTGACGAGTGGGCCGGTCGGAGGGGGTGTCGGCATGGTTCCCGAGTCTTGCGGAGAGCCGGTCCCGAAGCCAGTGAATTGATCGATCAAAGATCGTTTCCGCAGGTCACCTTAGGTATACCTAAGTGATGCAGCGCACCGCCCGCCTCCGGGGGCGCGGCTTGTCAGGCTCTGAGGAATTACGCAACAATGGCGTTGTGAAAAACGTTGGCGAGGCTCGGGAGACCCCCATGGGGGCCCCTCAGGAGGAACTCGCGACCGGTGAGCGTTCGACGCGCAACCGTGTCGCGCGGTCCATCCTGGACCACGGCCCGTCGACCGTGGCCGACCTCGCGGGGCGGCTGGGGCTGACCCAGGCCGCCGTGCGCCGTCATCTCGACGCGCTGGTCGCCGACGACGTGGTGGAGGCACGGGAGCAGCGGGTCTACGGAGCGCGTACGCGCGGCCGCCCCGCCAAGGTGTTCGCCCTGACCGACTGCGGCCGGGACGCCTTCGACCAGTCCTACGACAAGCTCGCCGCGGACGCGATGCGCTGGATCGCGGCGCGCGAGGGCGGGGACGAGGCGGTCGTCGCCTTCGCCCGCGCCCGGATGGCCGCCCAGGCCGACGCGTACCGCAAGGCCGTCGAGGCCGCCGCGCCGGAGCAGCGCACCGAAGCGTTGGCCAAGGCCCTGAGCGTGGACGGGTACGCTGCTGCAGCGCGTAGCGCACCGGTCGGCGAGCAGCTCTGCCAGCACCACTGCCCGGTCGCTCATGTCGCCGAGCAGTTCCCGCAGCTGTGCGAGGCGGAGACCGAGATCTTCTCCCAGCTGCTCGGCACCCATGTTCAGCGGCTGGCCACCATCGCCCACGGCGACGGTGTGTGCACCACGTTCATCCCCAAGATTTCCAAGATTTCCGAATCCACCCATAACGCATCTGCAAGTACCGCCGGGAGGAACCCCGCATGACGCTCCCCATCGAGGAGACTGCCCACCCTGAGCTCGAGGGTCTGGGTACGTACGAATACGGCTGGGCCGACTCCGACGTGGCCGGTGCCTCTGCCAAGCGCGGTATCAACGAGGACGTCGTCCGCGACATCTCCGCGAAGAAGAACGAGCCGGAGTGGATGACCAAGCTCCGCCTCAAGGGCCTGCGCCTCTTCGAGAAGAAGCCCATGCCCAACTGGGGCTCGGACCTGTCCGGGATCGACTTCGACAACATCAAGTACTTCGTGCGCTCCACGGAGAAGCAGGCGGAGTCCTGGGAGGACCTGCCCGAGGACATCAAGAACACGTACGACAAGCTCGGCATCCCCGAGGCGGAGAAGCAGCGCCTCGTCGCCGGTGTCGCGGCCCAGTACGAGTCCGAGGTCGTCTACCACCAGATCCGCGAGGACCTGGAGGAGCAGGGCGTCATCTTCCTCGACACCGACACCGCCCTCAAGGAGCACCCGGAGCTCTTCAAGGAGTACTTCGGCACCGTCATCCCGGTCGGCGACAACAAGTTCGCGTCGCTGAACACCGCCGTGTGGTCCGGTGGCTCCTTCATCTACGTGCCGAAGGGCGTGCACGTCGAGATCCCGCTCCAGGCCTACTTCCGCATCAATACGGAGAACATGGGCCAGTTCGAGCGGACGCTGATCATCGTCGACGAGGACGCCTACGTCCACTACGTCGAGGGTTGTACGGCGCCGATCTACAAGTCGGACTCCCTGCACTCCGCGGTGGTCGAGATCATCGTGAAGAAGGGCGCCCGCTGCCGCTACACGACCATCCAGAACTGGTCGAACAACGTCTACAACCTGGTCACCAAGCGCGCCGTGGCGTACGAGGGCGCGACCATGGAGTGGATCGACGGCAACATCGGCTCCAAGGTCACCATGAAGTACCCGGCCGTTTACCTCATGGGCGAGCACGCCAAGGGCGAGACCCTCTCCATCGCCTTCGCGGGCGAGGGCCAGCACCAGGACGCCGGCTCCAAGATGGTCCACATGGCGCCGAACACGTCGTCGAACATCGTGTCGAAGTCCGTGGCGCGCGGTGGCGGTCGTACGTCCTACCGCGGTCTGGTCGAGATCGGCGAGGGCGCCCACGGCTCGAAGTCGAACGTGCTGTGCGACGCGCTGCTCGTCGACACCATCTCCCGCTCCGACACCTACCCGTACGTCGACGTCCGTGAGGACGACGTGTCCATGGGCCACGAGGCGACCGTCTCCAAGGTCTCCGAGGACCAGCTCTTCTACCTGATGAGCCGCGGTCTGACGGAGTTCGAGGCGATGGCGATGATCGTGCGCGGCTTTGTCGAGCCGATCGCCAAGGAGCTGCCCATGGAGTACGCGCTTGAACTCAACCGGCTGATCGAGCTGCAGATGGAAGGCGCGGTCGGCTAAGACCCGCCGCCGGAAAACAGCTGGTGGCCCGCCCCTTCCGGCGGGCCCGAGGATCTCAACTGACGCAGGAAAGAGAGCAGACCGACAGCCATGGCTGAGGCTCAGAACATCCCGGTGGGGTCCACCACCGCCGGCCAGATCGCGGTGGCCGCCGAGTCGACCGTCGCCACGCGCATGAGCGCGCCCCCGTCCTTCGACGTGGCGGACTTCCCGGTCCCCCACGGCCGCGAGGAGGAGTGGCGGTTCACTCCGCTGGAGCGCCTGCGCGGGCTGCACGACGGGACCGCGGTCGCGACCGGCAACGGCCTGAAGGTCGACGTGGAGGCGCCCGCGGGCGTCGTCGTGGAGACCGTCGGCCGTGACGACGCGCGCCTCGGCAGGGCGGGCACTCCGGTGGACCGCGTCGCCGCCCAGGCGTACTCCGCGTTCGAGAAGGCCGGCGTGATCACCGTCCCCAAGGAGACGGTGCTCACCGAGCCCATCCGCGTCGCGGTGCACGGAGAGGGCGGCGTCGCCTACGGCCACCAGGTCGTGGAGCTCGGAGCCTTCGCCGAGGCCGTCGTCGTCATCGACCACACCGGTGACGCCGTGCTCGCCGCCAACGTCGACTACATCCTGGGCGACGGCGCCAAGCTCACCGTCGTCTCCGTCCAGGACTGGGACGACAAGGCCGTGCACGTGGGCCAGCACAACGCGCTGATCGGCCGGGACGCCACGTTCAAGTCATTCGTGGTCACGTTCGGCGGCGACCTCGTGCGCCTGCACCCGCGCGTGGCCTACGCCGGCACCGGCGGTGAGGCCGAGCTGTTCGGTCTCTACTTCACGGACGCGGGCCAGCACCAGGAGCACCGTCTGCTGGTCGACCACAACACCCCGCACTGCAAGTCGAACGTCGCCTACAAGGGCGCGCTCCAGGGCGACGGCGCGCACGCCGTGTGGATCGGTGATGTCCTCATCGAGGCCAAGGCCGAGGGCACGGACACGTACGAGATGAACCGCAACCTGGTTCTGACCGACGGCGCCCGCGTCGACTCCGTGCCGAATCTGGAGATCGAGACCGGCGAGATCGTCGGCGCCGGACACGCCTCCGCGACCGGCCGCTTCGACGACGAGCAGCTCTTCTACCTGATGGCCCGCGGCATCCCCGCCGACGAGGCCCGCCGACTGGTGGTCCGCGGGTTCTTCGCCGAGCTCGTGCAGCAGATCGGTGTCGACGACATCGAGCAGCGCCTTCTCGTGAAGATCGACGAGGAGCTGGAGGCGTCGGTCTGATGACCAGCACCTTCGTACGCGCCTGTGGGCTGAGCGAGCTGGAGGAGGACACCCCGAAGCGGGTGGAACTCGACGGCACGCCGGTCTCGGTCGTGAAGACCGAGGGGGAGGTGTTCGCGATCAACGACATCTGCTCGCACGCGAACGTCTCGCTCTCCGAGGGCGAGGTGGAGGACTGCCAGATCGAGTGCTGGCTGCACGGCTCCGCGTTCGACCTGCGCACCGGCAAGCCGTCCGGCCTTCCCGCGACGCGCCCCGTCCCCGTATACCCCGTAAAGATCGAAGGGGACGACGTACTCGTCTCCCTCACCCAGGAGTCCTGAGGAACCCATGGCAACGCTTGAAATCCACGACCTGCACGTCACCGTCGAGGCCGACAACGCCACGAAGGAGATCCTCAAGGGCGTCGACCTGACCGTGAAGCAGGGCGAGACGCACGCCATCATGGGCCCGAACGGCTCCGGCAAGTCGACCCTCGCCTACTCTCTCGCGGGCCACCCGAAGTACACGATCACCGGCGGCACCGTCACCCTCGACGGTGAGGACGTCCTGGAGATGTCCGTCGACGAGCGCGCCCGCGCGGGCCTGTTCCTGGCGATGCAGTACCCGGTCGAGATCCCCGGTGTCTCCGTCTCCAACTTCCTGCGCACCTCCGCCACGGCCGTCCGCGGCGAGGCCCCCAAGCTGCGCACCTGGGTGAAGGAGGTCAAGGAGACCATGGAGCGCCTCTCCATGGACCCCGCCTTCGCCGAGCGCAACGTGAACGAGGGCTTCTCCGGCGGTGAGAAGAAGCGCCACGAGATCCTCCAGCTGGAGCTGCTCAAGCCGAAGATCGCGATCCTCGACGAGACCGACTCCGGCTTGGACGTCGACGCCCTGCGCGTCGTCTCCGAGGGTGTCAACCGCGTCCGCGAGACCGGCGAGGTCGGCACCCTGCTGATCACGCACTACACGCGCATCCTGCGCTACATCAAGCCCGACTTCGTCCACGTCTTCTCCGGCGGCCGCATCGTCGAGTCCGGCGGCGCCGAGCTCGCCGACAAGCTGGAGAACGAGGGCTACGAGGCTTACGCGAAGCACGAAGTCGACACGAAGGGTGGCGCATCCGCGTGACACAGCTGCCGGGCCTCCTCGACACCGAGGCGATCCGCAAGGACTTCCCCATCCTGGACCGTCAGGTCCACGACGGCAGGAAGCTCGTGTACCTGGACAACGCGGCGACCTCGCAGAAGCCGCGCCAGGTGCTGGACGCCCTGAGTGAGTACTACGAGCGCTACAACGCCAACGTCCACCGCGGTGTGCATGTGCTCGCCGAGGAGGCCACGGCGCTGTACGAGGGCGCGCGCGACAAGGTCGCCGCGTTCATCAACGCGCCGAGCCGCGACGAGGTGATCTTCACCAAGAACGCCTCCGAGTCGCTCAACCTCGTGGCCAACATGCTCGGCTGGGCCGACGAGCCCTACCGGGTCGACCACGAGACCGAGATCGTCATCACCGAGATGGAGCACCACTCCAACATCGTGCCGTGGCAGCTGCTGGCGCAGCGCACGGGCGCGAAGCTGAAGTGGTTCGGTCTCACCGACGACGGCCGCCTCGACCTGTCGAACATCAACGAGATCATCACCGAGAAGACGAAGATCGTCTCCTTCGTGCTGGTGTCGAACATCCTGGGCACCGTCAACCCGGTCGAGGCCATAGTCCGCCGCGCCCAGGAGGTCGGCGCGCTGGTCTGCATCGACGCCTCGCAGGCCGCGCCGCACATGCCGCTGGACGTCCAGGCCCTCCAGGCCGACTTCGTCGCCTTCACCGGCCACAAGATGTGCGGCCCGACGGGCATCGGCGTGCTGTGGGGCCGCCAGGAGCTCCTGGAGGACCTGCCCCCGTTCCTCGGCGGCGGCGAGATGATCGAGACGGTGTCGATGCACTCGTCGACGTACGCCCCGGCGCCGCACAAGTTCGAGGCGGGCACCCCGCCGATCGCGCAGGCGGTCGGCCTCGGCGCGGCGATCGACTACCTGAACGCGATCGGCATGGACAAGATCCTCGCCCATGAGCACGCGCTCACCGAGTACGCGGTGAAGCGGCTAGGCGAGGTCCCCGACCTGCGGATCATCGGCCCGACCACGGCCGAGGACCGCGGCGCCGCGATCTCGTTCACCCTGGGTGACATCCACCCGCACGACGTGGGTCAGGTCCTGGACGAGCAGGGCATCGCGGTCCGGGTCGGACACCACTGCGCGCGCCCGGTCTGCCTGCGGTACGGAATTCCTGCGACCACGCGAGCGTCGTTCTATCTGTACTCCACGCCGGCCGAGATCGACGCGCTGGTGGACGGCCTGGAGCACGTCCGGAACTTCTTCGGCTGAGGGGCTGGCTGAGACGTGAAGCTTGATTCGATGTACCAGGAAGTCATCCTGGACCACTACAAGCACCCCCATGGGCGAGGCTTGCGGGATGGCGATGCCGAGGTGCATCACGTCAACCCGACGTGCGGCGACGAGATCACGCTGCGCGTGAAGTACGACGGCGAGCAGATCGCGGACATCTCGTACGAGGGTCAGGGCTGCTCCATCAGCCAGGCCTCGGCGTCCGTGCTGAACGAGCTCCTCGTCGGCAAGGACGTGTCCGAGGCGCAGAAGATCCAGGAGACCTTCCTGGAGCTCATGCAGTCCAAGGGCAGGATCGAGCCCGACGACGCGATGGAGGAGGTGCTGGAGGACGCGGTCGCGTTCGCCGGTGTCTCCAAGTACCCGGCCCGGGTCAAGTGCGCCCTCCTGAGCTGGATGGCGTGGAAGGACGCGACGGCCCAGGCTCTGGGCGAGAGCGCCGAGAGGAAGACGGCATGAGCGAGAACGAGACCCTGACGACGAAGCCGGCCTCGGAGGAAGAACTCCGTGAGGCGCTGTACGACGTCGTCGACCCCGAGCTGGGCATCGACGTCGTCAACCTCGGCCTGATCTACGGCATCCACATCGACGACGCGAACATCGCGACCATCGACATGACCCTGACGTCCGCGGCCTGCCCGCTCACCGACGTCATCGAGGACCAGGCCAAGTCCGCCACGGACGGCATCGTCAACGAGCTGCGCATCAACTGGGTCTGGATGCCGCCGTGGGGCCCGGACAAGATCACGGACGACGGACGTGAGCAGCTTCGGGCGCTCGGGTTCAACGTCTGAGTCCGCGCACACCTCCGCACACGTCTGTGGCCCCCGGCAGCTCGCCGGGGGCCACAGGTGTTCCTGGGGTCAGGACCAGCCGTTCACCACACGGAACGCCGAGTCCGCGCGGAAGAGCTGACTGTTGTCGTCTCTGTCCAGACGGAGCTGGAAGTTGCGGTGGCGCAGATAGCGGCCCGGGTAGTTGATCGACTCCAGCATGACGGCGCCGGTGTACGGGGACGTCCGGGGACAGAAGGTGGCGTCCTTGCTGAAGAGGTCGGAGCCGTCGTTGCGGTCGGCGCGCAGAGAGAAGTTGCGGTGGCGCAGATAGGCGCCGTCGGCGGTGGTGAAGGAGTAGCAGTTGGCGTTGCCGAGCCCCGCCACCACCTTGAAGCTGGCGTCCCGCTTGGTCGAGCCCGAGCTGCCCGAATCCACCGGATCGAGCCGTACGAAGCCGTTGCTCAGATGCCAGTAGCGGTTCGGGTAGTTGACCGACTGGAGCGACTTCCGCGAGGAGACGGGCTTGGACTCGGGAGGCTTGCTGGACGAGGCGGTCTTCGACGGCTCGGTGGTGCCGGCGACGGGCTTGTCGTCGGACCCCTGTTCCGAGGGCCCCGGCGAGGCCGAGTCCGACGCGGTGGAGGGGGAGCCGGAGCGCCGCGGGGAGGACAGGGCGTTCTTGCCCGCCGGGGCCGTGGTGCTGCCGTCGGCCGAGGCGGAGACGCCGGGTATGAACGGGACGTCCGTGTCGGAGGCGGTGTGGTTCGCCCGGTTCTTCGACGCGGCGTCAGTGTTGCTGTCCAGTACGGCGATCGCGGTCGCGGTGGCGATGAGCACCGCCACCGCGAGCCCGCCGGCCATCCACAGTCGTCGGGTTCCGGGCAACCGACCCTCGTCCGGGAACTCCCCGGACTCCCAGGGCACCGGCGGCTCGACGAAGGGAGGCAGTTCCGCCGGATAGGGAGTGCCGTGGGGGGTGGGGCGCCAGGCGGGTTCCTCCGAAGTGGGCACGGGCTGGTCGGCCCCGAGCTCGGGTTCGGGCTCTGGCGTTGTTTCTGGCATGCGCGTTCCTCCAGCGTCGCCCAAGGCGCACGCGGATTCGTCTACTGGTCTCAGCACAAGAGGGGGGCGCAGGCACACGGAACGGCGGTAGCCGTGGAAACCCGGTGCGCGACTGGTGAAACAGTAGTGGACTTGGTGACTTCTGAGCAGCCGTTTCCCCCACTGATCCCGTGGCCCCACGGGGATTCATGGGGGTTCATGGGAATTCATGGGCGTGGTGGCTTCACATTGCATTCTCAGTGTGATCCGAGTCCGGGCTCATCGGGGCGCGACAGCGTGAGGTCGTGTCCGCTTCTGTGCAACCCGCCCCGCACGTCCGGTGTTCGTCCTCGGCTGCCCCGCTCGGGAACCACGCTTCCCCAGCTGATGCTGCACGCGCATCCACGGATCGCCCTGCCGCCCGAAACACCGGGACTGCGTCGCCTCGCTGCTCCGGATGCCCTGGTGGCGCCGGGGATTCCATGAGGCCGTGGCCACCTGGGCACAGGTCGTGGACGCCACGCGCAAGTACGCGTGCGAACTGGGCCCGGACCGCTGGTACCAACTTCGCTTCGAGGACCTCGTGGCCGATCCCGAGAGCCAACTCCAGGGCGTGTGCGGGTTCCTGGGTGAGGAGTACGCCCCCGGGATGACCGAGCCGCGCCGCGTCGCCGGGATGGCGGTACCCGCCCGCAGACCTGGCACCGACGCACCCACGGCGTGCTGGACACCTCCCGGGACGGCACCTGGACCACCAGACTGACGCCCGATCAAATACGGCTGTGCGAGGCCGTATTGGGCGAACGGCTGACCTCGTGCGGCTACGAACTTGCCGGTGCCGTCCGCCCCGACCCCGCCGAACTGCTGCGCTACCGGCGGGTGGAGGTGCCTCGCCGGGCCGCCCGCGCCAAGCGGCGGACGCTGGACCGCCTGGCGCGGGTGCGTGAACCGGGGCCGGTGGCCTGCCGGCCGGTCACGGGGTGAGCTGCGGCGAGGGGCTCGCGCTCTTTGCGTACGGGCGTACACATCGATGCGTACACTCGTACACATGGGATACGCACTGCTCGCCGGAGCCATCGCCTCCGAGGTGGCCGCCACGACCGCCATGAAGTACAGCGAGGGCTTCAGCAGGCTCTGGCCCTCGCTGGTGACCGTCCTCGGATACGTCATCGCCTTCGTGCTGCTCGCGCAGTGCCTGAAGACCGTCCAGGTCGGCACGGCCTACGCGATCTGGGCCGGCGCCGGCACCGCCGTCATCGCCGCGATCGGCATGGTGTTCCTCGGCGAGGCGCTCAGCTTCACCAAGGTCGCCGGGATACTGCTGATCATCGGCGGGGTCGTGGTGCTGAACCTCGGCGGGGCCCACTGATGGCGGCGCGCCGCTACGACCCCGAGCGGCGGCAGCGGATCATCGACGCGGCGATCCGGGTCGTGGGCGCCAAAGGACTCGCCGGGCTGAGCCATCGCACCGTCGCCGCCGAGGCCGATGTGCCGCTCGGCTCCACCACGTACCACTTCAAGACCCTCGACGAGCTCATGGTCGCCGCGCTGCGCCAGGCGAACGAGGGCTTCGCCAAGGTGATCGCCGCGCGCGGCGCGCTGGAGGATCCCCAGGCCGACCTCGCCGGCGAACTCGCCGGGCTGATGGGCGAGTGGCTGGCGGGCGACCGTACGGGGGTGGAGCTGGAGTACGAGCTCTACCTCGCGGCGCTGCGCCGCCCCGCCCTGCGCCCCGTCGCCGCCGAATGGGTCCAGGACCTCGCCGAACCCCTCGCCCGCCGCACCGACCCCGTCACCGCGAGGGCGCTGGTCGCGCTGGTGGACGGGATCTGTCTGCAGGTGCTGCTGACGGGGGTGTCGTATGACGAGGAGTATGCGCGGGAGGTGTTGGGGCGGTTGATCGGCTGAGGGGGAGGGTTCGGCGCGGGGAATGTGCGAGGGGAGAACGGGGTCCCGCGAAGGGGTGTACGGGGCGCCCGGCACGTGAGATGGCGGGTGTACCGGTTCGCTCGTGCGCCCCGGGCCGCGTTAGGTTTCACCCATGACCGACACGACTGCTACTCGCACCACCGGCGCCGTCGCCGCCGGCCTCGCCACCCTCACGGCCGACGGCACCGTCCTCGACACCTGGTTCCCCGCGCCCGAGCTGTCCGCCGAGCCCGGCCCGGCCGGCACCGAGCGGCTGTCCGCCGAGCGTGCCGTCGAGCTGCTCGGCGAAGGCGCCGCCAAAGCCATCGGGCCCGACGCCCGCCGGGGCGTCGAAGTGGTCGCGGTCCGCACGGTCATCGCCTCGCTGGACGAGAAGCCGATCGACGCGCACGACACCTACCTGCGCCTGCACCTGCTCTCGCACCGCCTCGTGCAGCCGCACGGCCAGAGCCTGGACGGCATCTTCGGTCATCTCGCCAACGTCGCCTGGACCTCGCTCGGCCCGGTCGCGGTGGACGACGTCGAGAAGGCGCGCCTCAACGCCCGCGCCGAGGGCCTGCACCTCCAGGTGACGTCCATCGACAAGTTCCCGCGCATGACGGACTACGTCGCCCCCAAGGGCGTCCGGATCGCCGACGCCGACCGCGTCCGGCTCGGCGCGCATCTCGCCGAGGGCACCACCGTCATGCACGAGGGCTTCGTGAACTTCAACGCGGGCACGCTCGGCACGTCGATGGTCGAGGGCCGCATCTCGGCCGGCGTCGTGGTCGGCGACGGCTCCGACATCGGCGGCGGCGCCTCCACCATGGGCACCCTGTCCGGCGGCGGCAACGTCCGCATCACCATCGGCGAGCGATGCCTGATCGGCGCCGAGGCGGGCGTCGGTATCGCCCTCGGCGACGAGTGCGTGGTCGAGGCGGGGCTGTACGTCACCGCGGGCACCCGCGTGACCATGCCCGACGGGCAGATCGTCAAGGCCCGTGAGCTGTCCGGGGCGTCGAACATCCTCTTCCGCCGCAACTCGGTGACCGGAACCGTCGAGGCGCGGCCGAACAACGCGGTGTGGGGCGGCCTGAACGAGGTTCTGCACAGCCACAACTGATCATCGGCGGCCGTGACCTGCGGCCGCCTCATCGATCAATGCTCTGACCTGCCGCTGACCTGCTGCTGAGTTGTCGGCAGCTGTCGGCGTTGGTCGTCGTCGAGCGCCCTTCCACGGCCCCAGGACGGCCCGGGAGGGCGCTCGTGCGTCGAGGGAGACAGCCGCCTTGTAAGGTGATGCCACCTGTGGATGTCAGCCGGGAACCCGCGTCCTACCTGGCGTCTTCGTCCCGGCCATCCTCGAAGACGAAGAGCGGTTTCGCGCCATGTGCGGGTGCTTCGGCGAACGAGATGGCTTCAGTGAAGCGTTCGAGCGGGAACGGCTCACCCTGGGGGATGCTCAGCACTTCATCAGCGACGAGACTGCGAACCTCGGACAGCGCGCGCAGCGCATCCGCAGGTGAGGCAGTGCCGAACCAGCCGTTCAGCCAGAACCCACGGACTGCTTTGGTCTCGTAGATGACCGAGCGTGCCGACAGCGGGATCGTCAGCGCTGCCGGGTCGGTCTGCCGATGGGTGGAGAGCGCGCCGTAGACCACGACCTCTCCTCCCGGAGCCAGTGCCTGGGACACCTGGGCACCCACATGGCCCGCGACACAGTCGATGGCCTTGCGCACGCCGACCGATCCTGCGACCTCGGCCACTCGCTGCAACAAGTCCTCGTCCTCGGTGCAGATGACCTCGTCACCACCAAGCGCCTTGATCTCCTCGACGGCATCGCGCCGCCGCACGACATTGATCGTGCGAATACCCAGATGCCTGGCCAGCTGGATGACGAGGCGGCCGACGGTGGAGCCCGCGGCCGTCTGCAACAACCATTCACCCGGCTGTACGTCGAGTTCGCGAGTCACCAGCAGCAGCGCGGTCAACGGGTTGACGGCGAGCTGACAGGCGCTGGAGTCGCTCAGATGATCGGGGACAGGCAGGAGCCTTCGTGTATCGGCAACAAGGTATTCCTGCCAAGTGCCGGCCACATGCGGCCCGGGTACCGCCGGGACGGCAACGGCCACCACGCGCTCGCCGGTCTTCAGTCCCTCGGTATCCGGGCCCAGGGCCTCAATACGGCCCACGCATTCCATGTGACCCCCGACGGTGGGAAACTCGGGGGAGAAACCGTAGCGGCCACGCAGCACGTGCAGATCACTGGCGTGAATCGGAGTCGCCTTCACGCGGATCAACGCCTGACCGGCTTCCGGCGTGGGAACAGGACGGGATTCCAGCCGCAGGACATCGGCCGGCTCGCCAACCTTTCCGGCTACGAGAGCGCGCATGGATTGTGGCATGAGTGACCTTTCATCGAGGTCCGTGATCAGGACCGCTCGCCGCAGCGAACCGATCTGAGGTCAGGGTGGGCGAATGTTCTGCCAAGTCCGCCGCGCGCACCGCACCCGAGAGCCCCTGGAGTCCCCGACATCACGCTAAGCGCCACTCACATGCTCTGCAATCCAGCCTCCGACGGCTCCCGCGCCGAGCCGCAGATGGCGCAGCCCCCGCGCCCTGTCGGGGCGCGGGGAACCGCTTCATGAGCTCGTGAGGACGACGAGTTGCCGGGTCGCTCGGGTCATCGCGACATAGCGGTCGACCGCTCCTTCGACGCCCTCGCCGAATGCCTCCGGGTCGACGAGGACGACCAGGTCGAACTCGAGCCCCTTCGACAGCTCCGGGGTCAGTGAACGGACGCGGGACGTCGCCCGGAATGTGGGATCGCCGATGACACAGGCGATGCCGTCCGCATGCGCGGCGAGCCAGGTGTCGAGGACGGAGCTCAGATCCGCGGTGGATCCGTGTACGACGGGAACGCCGCCGCTGCGGATGGAGGTCGGCACATTGGCGTCCGGGAGCACGGCCTGGATGACCGGCCCGGCCTCCGCCATGATTTCTTCCGGCGTCCGGTAGTTGATGCTCAGGGAGGCCGACTCGATCCGGTCGAGCCCGATCCGCTCGAGCCGTTCCCGCCACGACTCCGTGAACCCGTGCCTGGCCTGGGCACGGTCCCCGACGATGGTGAAGCTCCGGGACGGGCAGCGGAGCAGCAGCATCTGCCACTCCGCGTCGGTCAGCTCCTGAGCCTCGTCCACGACGATGTGCGCGAACGGGCCGGCGAGCAGGTCCGGTTCGGTGCCGGGCAGTGCGCTCTCGTCGACCAGGGTGTCCTGCAGGTCCCGTCCGTGCAGCATCCCCATCGCGCCTTCGCTCTCGTCGATCACGACGTTCTGCAGCAGGCTGTCGATGACGTCGGCCCTGCGTGCGCGTTCGGCGGCGACGGCGGCTTCGTTACGACGCTTGCGCCGCGCCGCCTCCGGGTCGCCGAGCCGCTGCCGTGCCGCGTCCAGGAGCGGCAGGTCGGACACCGTCCAGGCCTGGGCGTCCTCGCGCCGCAGCCGCCGAACCCCGTCGGGGCCGAGCCAGGGAGCGCACTTGCGCAGGTAGGCGGGTACCGACCACAGGTCCGAGACGAGGTCGGCCGCTTCGAGCAGCGGCCAGGCGCGGTTGAAGGCCGTGAGCAGCTCCCTGTTCCGCAGCAGCGACGTGCGGAGCAGGTCGGCCGAGACGTCGCCGTCATGCGCCGAGGCGTCGTCGTGCTTGTCCACCAGGATCGTGAGCAGCTCCTCCCAGACCTGGTCGCGCGCCTCGTTGTGCGGAGTGCCGGGTTCCGCCGCTTCGAACGCCATGGCCCAGTCGTCGGCGCTCAGCCAGATGTCGGACCAGTGGGTCGTGACCGTCATCCCCTTGGTGGGCGGCTCCTCGTAGAACCTCACGGCTGTCTCGATCGCCTTCACCAGATCGGCGGACGACTTCAGGCGAGCCACGTCCGGGTCGGCCTCGATCGTCGCGGCGGCTCCCTCGGCGACGAGATCCCGCAGGACGCAGGTCTGCACGCCCTCCTCTCCGAGGCTGGGCAGGACGTCGGCGACGTAGGCCAGGTAGGGCCGGTGCGGACCGACGAACAGCACGCCGCCCCGGCGGTGACCGAGGCGCGGGTCGGAGTAGAGGAGGTAGGCGGAGCGGTGCAGAGCGACGACCGTCTTGCCCGTACCCGGACCGCCGTCGACGACGAGAGCGCCGCGGGATCCCGCGCGGATGATGGCGTCCTGGTCGGCCTGGATGGTGCCGAGCACGTCGCGCATCCGCGGCGACCGGTCGCCGCCCAGGCTGGCGATGAAGGCGGACTGGTCGTCGAGCGCGGCGTGGCCGGCGAATCCGTCCGAGGTGAACACCTCGTCCCAGTAGTCGCCGATCCGGCCTCGGGTCCAGCGATACCTGCGGCGGCTCGCCAGACCCATCGGGTCGGCGTGGGTGGCTCCGAAGAACGGCTCGGCCGCGGGGGAGCGCCAGTCGAGCAGCAGCCGACGGCCCGTACTGTCCGTGAGGCCGAGCCGTCCGACGTACACGGGCTCGGGGTCGTCCGCGCCGACCATGTGTCCGAGGCACAGGTCCAGACCGAAGCGACGCAGTGCGCGCAGGCGAGCGGTCAGCCGGTGGATCTCCACGTCCCGGTCCATCGCCTGCCGGCCCGCACCGCCGGGCGCCCTGCGCTCGGCGTCGAGGAGGTCGGTCAGCTCGGCGATCGACTGTTCGAGGCACTCCGCGATGGCCGCGAAGTGCTCTTCGTCGCCGGCGATCAGCGTCGGGTCGGCCTTGGCGGAGAGGCGGTCGGGAAGGTCGAACGCGCTGGTGGTCAGGGGGTTCACGTCGTTGGCTCCGAATGTTCCGAGGGTGGGGTCGCTCGTGACCCTTGCGCGCGGCAAGGCGTCCGGACCGGCGTGTGCGGGTTCTTGTGTTCGGGGTCCTGGCCGGACGGGTCCCGTGGGGTTCATGCGGATGTGCGCGGCTCTTCCCGGCTGATCATGTCGAGGAGAAGCTTCGCGGCCACCGTCGTCCCGTCGGTGCGGATCGTGGCGGCCACGGCGGTCGCCCGTGCGCGGGTCTCGGGGGCCAGGGCCGTGCTGAGCGCGGCCGACAGGGACTCGAAGGTCGGAGTCGGACCGCCGTGTGCCGCGCCCACGCCCAGATCGGCCACCCGGCCGGCCCAGTACGGTTGGTCCGTCGCCTGGGGTACCACCACCTGGGGCGCGCCGGCCCGGGCGGCCGTCGTCGTCGTGCCCGCGCCGCCGTGGTGCACGACGGCGGCCACCCGGCCGAACAGCGCCTGCTGATTGACCTCGCCGACGACGAAGCAGTCGTCCCGGTCGTCGACCAGGGCCAGGTCGGCCCAGCCGCGGGCCACGACCGCACGGCGGCCCTGCGCACGGATCGCCCCGATCGCCACCCGGGCGACGTCCGTCGACGTGTGCATGGGCATGCTGCCGAAGCCCACGTACACGGGTGGTGCGCCGGCCTCCAGATACGCCACAAGCTCGTCCGGGAGGGGGCGTTCGTCCGGCAGGATCCACGCGCCGGTCTGCACGACGTCGAGGTCCGCAGGCTCCCGCCACGGGTCCAGGACCGGGTCCGTCGCCAGCCACGGCCGGTCGCCGATGACGTAGTCGCGGACGTTGTCCACCGGCGGCAGGCCGATCGACGCGCGGCTCGTGTTGAGCGCCGCGCCGAACAGCGCGTCGATGCTCCGGGCGTCCAGGTCCCACAGCACCCTGTTGTCGGTCACCTCCGGCGGGAACGGCCGGCCCGGATACGCCAGCGGCGGGTGGTGCGGCGACGGCAGGGTGAGCTGCTGGAAGGTCACGGACACGGAGCGGACGCCCAGCTTCTCGGCCACCGAGCGCGCGCCGGCCGCGGCCGGAATCACGCCGGTCGCCACCAGCACGTCGCATCCCTCGGCCGCCGCGGTGACCACGTCGACCTGGTCGGCGATCAACTCGGCCGCACGCCGGGGCAGGTCGGCCGGCGACGGCGCCGCGGTCGTCAGCGCGCGCGCCGACCGGCCGACCGGCACCAACGGCACGCCGACACCGGCCAGCCGCCGCGCGAAGTCCTCGTCCGGCGGCGCGCACACCCGCACCTCCGCACCGAGTTCCCGCAACCGCACCGCGAGTCCCGCCAGCGGTTCGACGTCCCCGCGCGACCCATACGTCGACAACAACACACGCATCAGCGACTCCCGATTTCCGCGGATTCCGGCCTCGGCCGGAGATTCTGCGCCACGACCGGGGCCTTGCCGCAAGCCCCCCGGTGCGCTATAAGTTGAGAGTGGCAAGGAGTGGGTAACCTCCTTGCCTTCGTCTTTGTCCGTCCGCTCTGGACGGACAACCTCCTTGAGATTGCTCGAGATTGATCGCGGCCCCGGGGCATAGCGGCGGGCGGGCGCACGCGTCACAAGGGGTACAGGGGCGGGCCGTCAGGGCCGCCGGAGCAGACCCTCGGGGAAGACGAAGGTGACGATGGATGCCGAAGCGCAGAAGAGCTTCCGGGAGTTCGTGCGAATTCGGTCGTCCACGCTGTTGAAGACGGCCGTGCTGCTCAGCGGCGGGGACCGGCACGCCGCCGAGGACCTGCTGCAGAACGCCCTGATCAAGGCCGCGGGGCGGTGGCACCGGATCGACGAACCCGAGGCGTACGTACGGCAGGTGCTGTACCGGCAGCAGGTGAGCCGCTGGCGGCTGAAGTGGCCCCGGCGCGAGCTCAGCGTCGCCGAGCCGCCCGAGGGCACGTTCCATGACGCGGATGCCTCGTCCGCCGCGGAGCTGCGGGTCGTGATGGGGGGCGCTGGCCCGGCTCACCGCCCGGCAGCGCACCGTGCTCGTTCTGCGCTACTTCGAGGATCTGCCGGAGGCCGACGTGGCCCGCCTCCCCGGCTGCTCCGTCGGAACCGTACGGTCCACCACCCACCGCTCGCTCGCCCGGCTGCGCACTCTCGCCCCCGAACTGGCCGCACTCGGCCGGGGCGGCGACGAGCGGCCGTCGTCCCGTGACTTCTCGCCGCTGGAGGTGCGCCCGTGAACGTCGACGACCTCGTCCGAGACTCCTTCCACGAGCAGGTCGCGGATCTCGCCCCGCCTCCCGTGGACTTCGCCGACCGGGTACTGGCCGTCCGACGGCGCCGCCGGACCCGTACGATCGCGGCCGCCGCCGTGGCCACCGTCGCCGTCGCCGTCGCGGTGCCCGTGCTGGGCACCGGCAAGGACGACGTGCGCCCGGCGAACGTCCTGAACGAGAACGACATCATCGCCCACCCCGGCCAGACCCCACCGCGCGACCTGATCGCGGCCGGGGGAGTCGCGCTGGCCGCGTACTACACGGAGACGAACGTCAAGCTGTCGGCCACGCAGCACACCGACGTCCGCACGTACTGGCTCCTCGACGCGCGCACCCGTAAGTACGTGAAGACGAAGTGGTCGTTCGTGGCGGTCGCCCCCGGTCTGCGGACCGCCGCCGTCCTGGAGTGGAACCTGCCCGCCAGGCGGATCGGTCTGCTCAACCTGCTCACCGGCAAGGTGGAGCGCTGGATTCCGGTCGACCACACCGTCGGAGCGGTCGCGTTCTCGCCCGACGGCCGCAAACTCGTCGCGACGACCTACAAGAAGGACCCCGATCTGCATGTCACGCCGAAGGACGGTCAGGGCAGCCCCTGGCCGAACTTCCAGGAGCCGGGCCGGACCGGCTTCTACGTCGTCGATGTCGCTTCCGGTAGGGCGGCGTCCTGGAACGAGGTGTCGCCCGGCGACGGCAGCGGCCTCAACGACCGTCAGGACTTCGGCTTCAGCCACGAGGGAAAGCTGGTCTACACCGGGTTCACCCCGGCACCGGGCCAGTACTTCTACGACTTCCGGGGCTACCAGGTTCAGGCACCCGCGAACGAGAAGCACCTGCCCTGGTACGTCGACGCGCGGCTGTCCCCGGACGGCAGGCACGCCGCGGGCGACTTCGCGGGCGGCGCGCAGAACACCGCCTCCGCGATCCTGGACCCCGTCACCGGCAGGCGGATCACGACCGTACGCGGGCAGGAACTGCTCGCCTGGGTCGACAACAAGCGCCTGATCGCCTGGGACATCACGCCGGGCTCGAACGAGTTCCACAACCGGCTCGTGGTCGTTGCCCTGGGCAGCGGCAAGGAAGTGGCGCTGAGCGGCTTCCGCGGCGGCAACGACGGCGCCGCCGGGCGCTGGACACCGGTATTCGCCCGGCGCTGATCAGGCGGCCGCCAACTCCTCGTACGCCGCCAGCAGTCCGTCGGTCACCTCCCGGCCGGCGGGCCGCAGCGGTGGGCGGACCGGACCCGCGGGCAGGCCGAGCCGGCCGAGCAGGGCCTTGGCCGTGACCGTGCCGGGCAGTCCTGACGCCATCATCAACTCGGTGAGCGGGACGGCGCGTTGTTGCCGACGGGCCGCCTCCGCCGTGTTCCCCGCCTCGAACGCGTCGAGGATCGCGCGGAAGGGGCCGGGGGCGGCGTTCGCCACCGTGCTGATGTACCCGGTCCCGCCGACCGCCCGCAGCGCGAGCACCTGCTCGTCGCAGCCCGCGTAGTACGCCAACTCCGTGCGGGCCAGCACCTTCTGGGTGCCGAGGAGGTCGTACGCGCAGTCCTTGACGGCCACGATCCGGGGGTGCTCGGCGAGCCGGATCAGGGTGTCGGGCTCGATACGGGTGCCGGTGCGGCCGGGAATGTCGTACAGCGCGAGCGGCAGTCCGGTGGCGTCGGCGATCTCCCGGAAGTGCGCCTCGACGGCGTCCTGCGGAGGTCTGCTGTAGTACGGCGTCACGACCAACAGGCCGTCCGCGCCCGCCTTTTCGGCCGCCAGGGCCAGTTCGACGGTGTGCCGCGTGTCGGCGGTGCCGACGCCCGCGACGATCACGGCCCGGTCGCCTACCGCCTCGCGCACGGCGCGTACGAGCGCGGACTTCTCGGCGTCCGTCGTGGTCGGGGACTCGCCCGTGGTGCCGGACAGGACCAGACCGTCGCAGCCCGCGCGGACCAGTCGGTCGGCGAGCCGCCCCGCCCCGTCGAGGTCGAGCGCGCCCGCCTGGGTGAAGGGCGTGACCATCGCGCAGAGCGCACGACCGAAGGGAGGGGCGGAGGAAGAGGCGGAGGAAGAGGCGGAGGGAGGGGCGGAGGGGGCTGAGGTCGTCATGCGAGTAGTCTCGGCAGCTCAACTGTGAAGCTCCACTTAATTCTTCTACGAGGTAAAGGAAAGCATTGCTACCAGGTGACTGCTTTCGCGAGGCCCTGATGCCAACCCGGCCCCTCATGGGTCACCATGGCGAGGACGGAAGTCGACGGCAGATCGCGGGAGGCGTCATGAGGCTGGGCAAGGCACTCGCCACCGGAGTCGCGGAAGAGCGGACTCGCGCGGACGAAGACAATCTCCAACTTCCCGAGGAAATCGAGGAGCTGGAGGCGTCCGCGCCCGAAGAGGTCCCGGTCGCCCGATGAGGCTGCGGCTCCCCGAGGAACGACCGACGGAGCCGCCGACCGGATACAAGATCGCCCACCCGGTGCTGTCCCAGGACGGCACCCGGGCCGGGTTCACCGGCGTCTCGCTGGGCGGCGCGGTGCCGTACGGAGTGCTGGACGAGGCGCGCTGCGTCTACGGGCTGAGGCACCGGTCGCCGCACCGTCGCTGCGACTGCGGCTTCCACTGCGTGCACGACACGGCTACGGCCGAGGCCATGCTCGGCACCGCCGAGCACCGGGCGGCCGTCCTCCTGGAGGTCTCCGTCCTCGGCGCCTACATCCGCTTCGAACAGGGCTTCCGCTACGCCCGCCAGCGGGTGCGGAGCGCGACGGTCGGTCCCTGCGCGTGCGGCACGGTGGCCGCCGCGCTCGCGGACGCGGGCTGGGGACGCCCCGGCTGGCGCGCCCTCGCGGCGGCCTGCGCGGGCTGCGTACGCGGTCGTACGTCCCTGTCGTTGGCAGGGTTCGCGCGGCTGGCCGGTGACGGGCTGCGGGTCCGCGCCGGGAGCGGGGCCGTGGTCGGGGATCTGCCCGCCGGGCTCGGGGTGTCCGAACTCGTCGCCGAGGCGGCACTGCTGCAGGCCAGGCTGGACTGGTTCCAGACCCAGCTGGCACGTCTCGACGAGGGCGGGCCGCAGGGCTGACGTGCGGCGGTCGACGAGTCTTTGCGGCCCTTCTCCGACAACTTGACCCGTCTGGACAAAAAAAGTTTTCGGTGAGACGGTGGAGTCATGTTGGACGTGACCGTGATCGAGGATGCCGAGGCAGCCGCCGTCTCGCTCGACCCCATACGGGCCCGGCTGCTGGCCGAGCTCGCCGCCGGGCCCGCGTCGGCCGCCATGCTGGCCGGAAAGGTCGGTCTGCCGCGGCAGAAGGTGAACTACCACCTGAAGGCGCTGGAGCGGCACGGACTGGTCGAGCTCGCGGGCGAGCGCCGCAAGGGCAATGTCACCGAGCGGCTGATGCGCGCGACGGCGTCGTCGTACGTCATCTCGCCACTCGCCCTCGCCGCCGTGCAGCCCGACCCGGACCGCTTCCGGGACCAGCTCTCGGCCCGCTGGCTGCTCGCCGTCGGTGCCCGGCTGGTCCGGGACGTGGGGGCGCTGATCACCGGCGCGGCGAAGGCCCGCAAGCGGCTCGCCACCTACGCGCTCGACGGTGAGGTGACCTTCGCCTCCGCCGCCGACCGCGCCGCGTTCATCGAGGAGCTGACGCAAGGGGTCGGCGCGCTCATCCGCAAGTACCACGACGGGAACGCGGAGGGCGGGCGCGACCACCGGATCGTCGTCGCCGTCCACCCGACGCTCAAGCCGGACGCCACCGCAATGCCGGACGCCACCGCAATGCCGGACGCCACCGCAATGCCGGACGCCACCGCAAAGCCGGACGCCACCGCAATGCCGGACGCCACCGCAAAGCCGGAAGCCATCGTCACGCCGGAAGTCACCGTCGAGGCGGCGGCCGCCTCGACGCCGGAGACCGCCCTCGCGGTGGCCCCGGCCCCGCCCGACCAGGACTGAACCACAGGAGAACCCCCACCATGTCCAAGGAATTCGAGATCGCCCGCGAGTTCGAGGTCGACGCCACCCCGGAGCAGATGTGGGAGGCGATCACCACCGGTACCGGCGGCTGGCTGTGGCCGATGGAGTTCGAGCCGCGCCAGGGCGGGACCGGGCCCTTCGGCTCCACGCTCACCAACTGGGACCCGCCGCACCGCCTCACCAGCCTGGTCGAGGACGTCGAGGGCATCTCCCAGCAGACCCTCAACCAGATCGACGAGACCATCGAGCCGCGTGACGACGGCCGCCGGTCGTGGGTGCGGTACGTGCACAGCGGCATCTTCGTCGAGGACTGGGGCAACCAGTACGACGGCGCGAGCAAGCACACGGACTTCTATCTGCACACCCTGCGCGAGTACGTGACGCACTTCGCGGGGCGCCCGGTCGCCTTCGCCACCTTCGACGGGCCCGGCGCGTCCACGGTGTCCGACGCCTTCGCCGCCGTCGGGCGGGCGCTCGGCCTCGCGGACGACACGGCCGAGGGTACGCGGGTGCAGGCCCGCGGACCCGAGGGGCAGCTCCTCGACGCCGTGGTCGACTACCGCAACCCGTACTTCATCGGGCTGCGCACCGACAACGCCCTCATCCGTTTCTTCGGGCGCAACCACTGGGGCGCCCCGGTCGGCATGAGCGTCCACGACTTCGCGTCCGACGCCGACGCCAAGCACAACGAGACCGCCTGGAAGGGCTGGCTGAACGAGACGTTCGCCGCCTGACCTCGGGCAAGGGAAGAGCCCGGCCCCCCGGACGACGGGGCCGGGCTCTTCCCGTTTCGGGGCCGTGGCCTCATCCACAGCCCCTACAGACCTACGGCCGGAACCGCAGTACCTGCGGGTCGTGGTCGCTGATCTGGTCGGAGAACTCCGAGTTGATGTGCACGCTGTCGTAGTCGAAGTCGCAGTCCTTGCGAATCGACGGGCTGACCAGGATCTGGTCCAGGACCTGCTGGTTGCCCTGGTAGTCGTACGTGTAACGCTCGCTCTTGGGCAGCGACTTGATCGCGGACCAGAGCTCGCCGTCGCCCTCGAGTATCTTGGTGGTGTCCGAGAACTCGAAGTCGTTCATGTCACCGAGGGCGAGCACGTCGGCGTTCTTCTGCGCCTTGAGGATCTCGTTGACGAAGGAGTTCACCGCCGTCGCCTGGAGATGACGCTGGGTCTCCGAGCTGCGGGCCGGGGGCTGGTACTGCGCGGTCAGCCCCTGGTCGCCGCCCTTGGAGTTGAGGTGGTTGGCGATCACGAAGACCGTCTTGCCACGGAAGACGAACTCGCCGGCCAGCGGCTTGCGGCTGGACGTCCAGGCCGTGTTGGCCGGGTCGATCCGGCCGGGGGAGGCCGTCAGCTGGGCCTTGCCGTGCACCTTGGTGACACCGACGGCGGTCGTCGAGTCGCCGCCCGCGCGGTCCGTGAAGGAGACCCGCTCCGGGTTGAAGAGGAAGACCTGGCGGATGTTGCCGCCGGGCTCGCCGCCGTCCTGGTCGTTGACCGGGTTGATGGAACGCCAGTCGTACTTCGGGCCGCCCGCCGCGACGATCGCGTCGATCAGCTTGTTCACCGTCTGGTCGGCGGCGACCGTGCCGTCGTCCGTCGCGCCGTTGTTGTCCTGGATCTCCTCCAGGGACACGATGTCGGGCGACTGCAAGTTGTTCACGATCGCGGCCGCGTGGGCGGCGAACGTGCCGTCGCCCGGGTCCAGGTTCTCGACGTTGTACGTCGCCACGGCCAGCTCGCTGCGCGACTGCTTGCGGGTCGTCTCGCGCTGCAGGCCGCCCTTCTCCAGGGTGCCCAACTGGCTCGCGACGAGCGTGTAGCCGCCGAACTGGTTGTAGTCGAGCGGGCCCGCGGTGGTGCCGGCGAGCTCGTCGCCGACGTTCGCGACGGGGAAGGCGGCGGTCGAGCCGAGGGACTGGATCTGCAGGCGGCCGGTGTTCTGCGAGGTGTACGCGCCGTAGATCGTGCCGCCGCGGCGGGTGGGGTGCTCGTGCGGCTTCACCGTGACCCACAGCTCGCTGTACGGGTCGGTGGCGGTGACCACGCGGGTGTCGGCGACCTGGACGTTCATGCCCTCGAGGGACTCGTAGTAGTCCAGGGCGTACTTCGTCGGCTCCAGGGTGAGCGCGTTGATCGAGCCGCTCGCGGCCGTGTCACCGGCGGGGCTGTAGGCGGCCGGCACGGAACGGCTGTTGATGACCGTGGGCGCGGGGACCGCGTTGCCGGACGACAGCACCGTGATCGTCGGCTTGGTGATCTCCGTCAGCGACTGGTTGCCGCTGGAGGCGCCGCCGGGCACGTACTCGGAGACGGTGCCGGTGACGGTGACCGAGTCGCCGACGGCGACCTTCGGGGCGGAGCTGGTGAAGACGAAGACGCCCTCACTGGTGGCAGGGTTGTTGTCCGGGTTCGGGTCCTGGATCCAGAAACCCCGGGACGAGCCGTAGGTCCGCAGGGCCGTGACGATGCCCGCCACGTCCGTGACCTTCTGGCCCGCGTAGGGGGACGTCCGGGTGGTGCCCTGGATGTCGTGGATGTGGACGGTGTCCGCGTGGGCGGGTGCGGTCAGCACCACGGCGGAGACGGTGGAACAGACCGCGGCTACGGTCAGCGCGCCGATGCGCGCGGTTCTCTTGCTCGGCAAGGGAATCCCTCCGGGGACTTGCATGAACGCCGGGACGAGGGTGGAGCGTGTGGGGTAGCGCGACCTGTGTGCGGGCCGGTGACGCGCGTAGAAGCTGGTGGGACGGGTGCCCCTTTGAACTTCTACGCGCGTCAATCTCGTGTGTGGGAAGGGGAGTTGTCAAGGATGGAGTGATGTACAACTCCTGACAGGGACATGAACCGGGCGGCATGGGTGGAAATCCGTCTAGGCTGAGCCGTCGACGCGGTTTTCCGGTCTGGCGTCCGGACCCTCGGGTCCGGGGGCGGTCCACGGGGCGCGCGGGATGTCCTGCGGGACGATGTCCTTGTGGGCTCGGTGGACGTACCCCTGGGGCGGGCGGATGCGCTGCCGGGTCCCGGTGGGTGATCTGCCGGACCCCGGTGGATGTCACGCTTGTTCCGCTCGTCATGCTTGTTCCGCTTGTACTGCGTTTCGTGCTTTTCCTGCTTGTCATGCTTGGTCGGTCCCGCCGGTCGGGTCGCCCGGTTCCGCTCGTTCGGACCGTTCGATCCCGCTGTTCGGGTCCTGATTGTTCGGAGGAGAACCCAGCCGATGTCAGAGAGCTCCCCCTTGCCGCCGGTGCGGCTGACGTCCGAAGCGGAGCTGGCGCGGGACGCGCTCGCCACACCGCTGCTCTCCCGCGCCGCACGGCTGGCCCGCTGGGCCGGCCCGGACACGCGGGTCGGCGCCGGGGGCGAACTCGTCGAGGAACAGCTTCCTGGGGCGGCCGACGCGCTCGGGCTCACCGGCGACGACGCGGCGGCGACGACCGGCGAGGCCTGGCGGGTGGCCGTCGACACCGGGCTCGTTGAGATCGTGGACGAGGAGGAGGGCACGGTCGCCGCGGGCGCGGACCTCGCGCTGCTCACCTCCGGAGCGCCGCAGGACGTCCTCGGGGTGTGGCTCACCGCCCTGGAGGCCGTACTGGCCGACGCGAGCGTGCCCGACCTCGACGAGCTCGTCGACGCGATGGACGGCGGCGGGGAGATCGACTTCTCCTCGCTGGACTGGGACCCCGAGGCCGAGGCCGAGTTCCTGGACGGAGTGCTCGGCAATCTGTACCTGCTGAGTGTGAGCGAGGGCGGGGCGGGTGAAGGTCCGGTACCGCTGCCGGCCCTCGCCGCGTCCATGATCGTGCCCGACGACATGGGGGAGCCCACCAACGACGTACTGGAGCAGGTGTCGGACGCGATGATGCGGCTCGACGACCAGTTCCGGCTGCTCGAACCCGTCGGTCTCGTCGACTTCCAGCCGGTCGACGAGACACTGATGGCGGACACCGACGAGGAGTCCTCGGCCGCCGACGACGACGTGTCGCGGTACGGGATGGTACGGCTGACACCCCTCGGCCTGTACGGGTTGCGGGCGCGGCTGCTGGAGTCCGGCCTCGTCGCCCCCGCGGTGGGCGACCTCGCGGACAAGGGCGCGGACGCGCTGCTGGACGGCACCGCCACCTTCCCGCCGACCGCTGCCCGGGCCGAGACCGAGCAGTGGCTCGCCCGACGTGAACCCCTCGCCGCCGCCCGGGAGTTGCTCGACGCGGCGCGCGGCGGCGATACCGGGGCGCCGCTGCGCCGGCTGCACTGTCAGCAGGCGCTCTCGCTCGTCGGCCTGGAGGCCGAGCCCGCGCTGCGCGAGGTCCTCGACGACGCCGAACTGGGCGGACTCGCCCGGGTCTGGCTCTCTGAACACGGCGCCGCCGACGTGCCCCCGCCGTCCGAGGCGATGATCTTCTGGCTCACCATCGACACGATCGCCGCGCAGCTCTCCGCCGAGGGCAACTCCGCCGAGCTGCAGGGACTGGTCGAGGGGCTTGCCCAGCAGCACGGCGGCTTCTTCGCCGCGGCCTGGCGCGTCGACCACCCGGCCACCCCGGACGTCCTGGAGGCGATGGGCCGCCTCCACCCCGACAAGAAGGTCGCCAAGGAGGCCCGCAAGGCCGCGTTCAAGGCACGCTCGCAGCAAGGGGGTTGAGCGGGGGCGGGGCCGGTCGCGGGGGGCTTCCCTTGCCCCGGTCCCGAGGGGGCGTTCGTTCCTCGGCCCCGGGAGGGCTTCGCCCGTTCCTCGGCCCGGGTGGGCTTCGCCCGTTCCTCGGCCCGGGTGGGCTTCGCCCCGTTCCTCGGCCCGGGTGGGCTTCGCCCGTTCCTCGGCCCGGGTGGGCTTCGCCCCGTTCCTCGGCCCGGGTGGGCTTCACCCGTTCTCCGGCCCCGGGAGGTGCGCTTGTCCGGCCCCGGTTGGGCTTCGCCCGATCCCCAGCCCCGAGCGGGCGCTCGTCCCAGCCTCGGGAGGGGTGCCCGTTCCCGGCCCCGGGGGGGCTTCCCCCGGCCCCCGGCCCCCGGCCTCGGGAAGGGCGCTCGTTTCCGGTCCCGGAGGGTTCCGCCCGTTCCCCTGTCCGGAGGACTTTTGGTGTCTGTGGCCGAGTCCTTACGGATTCATGGAACCGAGTGCGGTGAAGTCGCCCGGTGTTCAACCGCCGTTCAGGCGTGGGCGGGACGGTGTGGCCGCAATGCCCTCGGCCACCCTCCACGGTCATCCTCCACCGTCACGGGAGACACCCATGTCGCTCACCCGCAGGGACTTCGCCGGTCGATCCGCGCTGACCGGCGCCGGTATCGTCCTGGCCGGCAGTGTCGGCGCCCTCGCCACCGCCCCGAACGCCCTCGCGTCCACCGACACCGAGAGCGTGGGGGAGGACGGCAAGCCGACGGACCGGCACGGCGGAGTCGGCTACGGACCGCTGGTCCCGGACCCGAAGGGCCTGCTCGCGCTGCCCGCCGGATTCTCCTACCGCGTCATCACCTACAGCGGTCGTACGAAGCTGGACTCGGGTGAGTTCACGCCGTCCAACCACGACGGCACCTCCACCTTCGACGGGCCGCGCGGCGCCACCCTTCTCGTCAACAACCACGAGCTCAAAGGCCCCCGCGCCAGTTGGAAGTACCCCGTGCCGCTCACCGAGGGCCTGGTCTACGACCCCGCCGCGTCCGGCGGCTGCACGGTCGTCGAGGTGCGCCACGACAAGGTCGCCGAGTGGGTCGGCGTCGCGGGCACCTCCACCAACTGCGCGGGCGGCAACACCCCTTGGGGCACCTGGCTCACCTGCGAGGAGACCGAGGACAAGGCCGGCCAGAACGGCATGACCAAGGACCACGGCTACGTCTTCGAGGTCGACCCCGTCGACCGCCGCCGCAACCGGAACCCCAAGCCGATCAAGGCACTCGGCCGGTACGCCCACGAGGCCGTCGTCGTCGATCCCCAGCGCGGCCGCCTCTACCTCACCGAGGACGCCTCGGGCCCCAACGGCCTCCTCTACCGCTGGACGCCCCCGCAGGGCTTCGAACACGGCCACGGACAGCTCGCCACCCTCGCCGACGACGCCGGCGCCCTCCAGGCCTTCAAGTGCTTCGACTCCGGAGGCCGGTTCGTCGACGACCTCTCCCGCGCCACCAAGATCGGCACGGTGTACGGCGTGGACTGGGTCGACGTCCCGGACCGTGACGCGAAGACCGTCTCCGTCCGCAAGCAGTTCACCGACGGCCAGGTCACCCGCGCCCGCAAGCTCGAAGGCATGTGGTGGGGCGACGGCGGCACGTACATCGTCTCCTCGTACGCCCGCGAGGAAAGTCCCGTCCAGCACGACGGCGCCGTCTGGTTCTACGACCCCAAGCGCCGCACCCTGACCCTCAAGGTCCTGCTCGGTGTGAACCCCGACCCGACCAAGGACGGCGCCTTCGACGGCCCCGACAACATCACCGTCTCCCCCTACGGCGGCCTCGTCATCGCCGAGGACGGCGAGGGCGTCCAGCACCTCTTCGGCGCCACCGACAGCGGCCGTACCTACCCGATCGCCCGCAACGAACTGAACATCGGGACCGAAGCCGAGCCGGCCTACAGCGAGTTCACCGGCGTCACCTTCTCACCCGACGGCAGGACCCTCTTCGCCAACATCCAGGAGCCGGGCATCATGCTCGCCATCACCGGCCCCTGGAAGCGCCAGAAGCGCGGGTAGTTAATTCAATGGCTCGAACCGCGGCCGCCCTCCTAAAGTGGTGCACGTCCAGGTGCGAAGGCAGGACCTACTTCCACTGATAATGGGGCGGCCGCGGGTTCGAGTCCCGCCACCGGTACAACGCGCCGGTGTAGCTCAGGGGTTAGAGCACCTACGTCGGTTCCGCCGGCCTTGAACTCTGGACACCACAATTTCATGCACCTCCCGGTGCGCAGGCAGCGGCTACTTCTTTCCAACAGAATCCACGCCGCCGCCGAATTGATCTCGGGAGGCGCAGCTCATGGTGGGTGCCCGGTGCGCAGGCAACGGTTACTTCATTGGATCGGACGGTTGCGGGTTCAAGTCCCGTCATCGACTTCGGGTCGGTGTAGCTCAATTGGGTAGAGCATCTGGCTAAGTCCGTCGCCGACCTCTGAACTCGGGCACCCTCCATTTGCTGTGCCTCCCTCCGAAACGCGGCTTCACGTCGTAGGACGAAGTCGTAGAACGAATTCGGGGGAATTCATCATGGCGCGATTCAACACCAAGGCGGCCAAGGCGCAGCCCACTTCCCGTGTGACGTCGACCGGCCGCGTGCTGCGCACCCACCAGGGCGGCCGCGGCCAGGAGCGCGACGCACGCTCCGAGCTCTTCCTGCTGGCCATCGCCAACTTCGTCTCGCAGAACGCCTTCTACGAGACCGGCGAGGCCCGCGACGACCGGTTCGCCGCGCTCGTGCGTGAGCTCGCCGTCGCCGACCCCTCGTGGACGGCCGCCCTGCTCGGCTGGCTGCGCGGCGAGGGCAACCTGCGGACGGCCTCGCTCGTGGGCGCCGCCGAGTACGTGAAGGCACGCCTCGACGCGGGCGCCACCGACGGCCCGGCCAACCGCCAGGTCATCGCCTCCGTGCTGCGCCGCCCGGACGAGCCCGGCGAGCTGCTCGCCTACTGGACCTCCCGGTACGGCCGCAACGTGCCCAAGCCCGTCAAGCGGGGCATCGCCGACGCCGTACGCCGGCTCTACGGCGAGAAGTCGCTGCTGAAGTACGACACGGCGGCCAAGGGCTACCGCTTCGGCGACATCCTCAACCTGGTGCACGCGGCACCCGATCCGGCGAAGCCGTGGCAGGGCGACCTGTTCCAGTACGCCCTCGACCGGCGGCACCACCCGGAGGCGGCCGTGGTTCCCAAGTCGCTGTCCGTCGTGGCGGCCCACCGCGACCTGATGGCGCTGCGGCCCGCCAAGCGGCGCAAGGTCGTGACCGGTGCGCACGGCGCGCGGCGCCTCGCGGACGCGGGGATGACCTGGGAGGCACTGGCCGGCTGGCTGCAGGGCCCGATGGACAAGGCGGCCTGGGAGGCCGTCATCCCGTCCATGGGCGCGATGGCGCTCGTACGCAACCTGCGGAACTTCGACGAGGCGGGAGTGAGCGACGAGGTGGCGGCTCAGGTCGCCGCCAGGATCAGCGACCCGGCGGAGGTGGCGCGCTCGCGGCAGTTCCCCTTCCGCTACCTCGCCGCGTACCAGCACGCGCCCTCGCTGCGCTGGTCGTACCCGCTGGAGCAGGCGCTCGGCCACTCGCTGGCGAACGTGCCCGCGCTGCCCGGACGCACTCTCGTGCTGGTCGACCGGTCCGGCTCGATGTTCTACTCGCGGCTGTCGGAGCGCTCGGAGCTCAACCGGGCCGACGCGGCGGCGATCTTCGGTACGGCGCTCGCGCTGCGGGCGGCGGACGCGGATCTCGTCGAGTTCGGCACCAGCAGCAACCGGGTGAAGTTCAAGAAGGGCGAGTCGGTGCTGAAGGTGCTGGAGCGCTTCGGCGACCTCGGCGGCACCAACACGAGCGAGGCGGTGCGCGCGCACTACAGGAAGCACGACCGGGTGCTCATCGTCACCGACGAGCAGGCCACCTACAGCCACTACGGCGACCCGACCGAGCAGGTCCCGGCGCACGTCCCGGTCTATACCTGGAACCTGGCCGGCTACCGGGCGGGCCACGGCCCGTCCGGAAAGGCGAACCGGCACACGTTCGGGGGGCTCTCGGACGCGGCTTTCCGGATGGTGCCGCTTCTGGAGTCGGCGCGGGACGCCGACTGGCCGTGGGCCGGATAGCCGATCGTGCGTGAGCGCGGCCCGTACTTCGGTACGGGCCGCACTCTTGTGCGCAGCGGGAACTGATATCTAACATTTCAGTTCATGGAGGCGATACGACCCGTGCGCCGGACCCTGCTGAGGGACCGCGCGTACGAAGCGATACGGGATGCCATCGTGGCCGGTGAGCTCGCACCGGGCGCGGTGGTGCGCGACGCCGGGCTCGCCGAACTGCTCGGGCTGTCGCGAGCGCCGGTGCGCGAGGCCTTCTCCCGGCTGGTCGACGAGGGGCTGCTGGAGTCCAAGCCGCAGAGCTACACACGGGTGACCCCCTTGGTGGCCGCCGATGTACGGGACGCGGCGGCCGTGGTCGGCGCCATGCACGAGCTGGCCGCGCGCACCGCGGTGCCCCGGCTCGAAGCGCCGCACATCGAGGTCATGCGCGAGGCCAATGTGCGCTTCGCGGACGCTGTTCGCGCCGGTGACGTGGACGCCGCCCTGACGGCCGACGACGAGCTGCACGACGTACTGGTGCGGGTGAGCGGCAATCGTGCCGCCGCCGCCACCGTCGCCCGCTACACCCCGCTGATCCGCCGTCTGGAGCGGCGCCGCTTCGGTGAGGGCGGCAACTGCCGTTCGGCGGGCCTGCACGACGAGCTGATCGACGCCTGTGCCGAACGGGACGTGGCCGCCGCCGTCCGCGTCACCACGGAGATCTGGGGCGCGCTCGAAGACCTGGCCGATGTCGAACCCTGATGCGGGAGGACCCATGTCCCTTTCCTCGTACGAGCGTTACCCCCTGCTCTTCGGGACCTCGCCCCTGCATCCGCTGGAGCGCCTGACCGAGCACCTCGGCGGTGCCTCCCTGTGGGCCAAGCGGGAGGACTGCAACTCCGGTGTCGCGTACGGCGGGAACAAGACCCGCAAGCTGGAGTACCTCGTCGCCGACGCGCTCGCCCAGGGCTGCGACACCCTCGTCTCGATCGGTGGCGTGCAGTCCAACCACACCCGCCAGGTCGCGGCCGTCGCCGCCCGTGCCGGGCTCAAGTGCGTGCTCGTTCAGGAGAGTTGGGTGGAGTGGCCCGACTCCGTGTACGACAAGGTCGGAAACATCCTCATCAGCCGCCTCGCCGGGGCCGACGTACGACTCGTGCGGGCGGGGTTCGGGATCGGCTTCAAGGAGAGCTGGGAGCAGGCGCTGCGGGAGGTTGAGGAGGGCGGCGGCAAGCCGTACGCCATTCCGGCGGGGGCGTCGGACCATCCGCTGGGGGGCCTGGGGTTCGCCGGGTGGGCCTATGAAGTGGCCGAGCAGGAAGCGGAGTTGGGCGTCTACTTCGACACCGTCGTGGTGTGCTCGGTGACCGGATCGACCCAGGCGGGCATGGTCGCCGGGTTCGCGGCCCTGGAGGAGGCGGGCGGGCGGCCGCGGCGCGTCCTCGGGATCGACGCGTCGGCGGCGCCCGCCCGCACCCGGGAGCAGATCGCGCGGATCGCACACGGCACCGGGCAGCTCATCGGCGTACGGAAGGAGTTGACGGAGTCGGACGTCGAGCTGGACGAGCGGTACCACGCGGGCACGTACGGGATTCCGGACGAGGCCACGCTGGAGGCGATGCGGCTCGCGGCGCGCACCGAGGGGATGGTCACCGACCCCGTCTACGAGGGCAAGTCGATGGCCGGGATGGTGGATCTGGTGGCCCGGGGGGAGATAGGGCGGGAGTCCACCGTGCTCTACGCCCATCTGGGCGGACAGCCCGCGTTGAACGCGTACAGCGCGTTGTTCTAGATGCTGGGTTTCTTCAGGCGGTCGGTTCCTTCAGGTGGTGTGCTTCGGCTTCGTACCTGTGATCACGAACGCCGACACCAGCAGGGCGGTCAGCGCGATCAGCGAGCCGATGCCGAAAGCGCGGGCCGCACCCTCGGTGAGGATGTCGGACGGGGAGCCGTGCGCGCGCCGGGCCGCCGTGCCGAAGACCGTGACCAGGATGGAGAGGCCGAGGGTGCCGCCGAGCCACTGCAGGGTCTGCAGCAGGCCGGAGGCGGCGCCCGCCTCCCGTGGCTCGATGCCCGCGAGGATCGTCGCGTTGAGCGGCATGAAACTCAGGCCGACGCCCACGCCCATCAGCACCAGCGGGCCGAACAGGCCGGTGAGGTAGCCGTCGTCGGGTCGTAGCCGCCACAGCCACGCGGCCGCGACGACGAGCAGGGCCATGCCGGTGAGCAGCACCGGCTTGGCGCCGAGCCGCGCGAGCAGCCGGGGCACGAAGCGTACGACCGTGAACATCGCCAGGGTCATGGGCAGGAAGGCGAATCCCGCGCGGAGCGGGCTGTAGCCCAGGACCTGCTGGCAGATCAGGGTGAGGAAGTAGAACGCGCCGAACATGCCCGCGGGCAGCAGCAGTACGCCCGCGTAGCCGCCCGCGCGGTTGCGGCTCGCCAACAGGCGCAGCGGCATGATCGGCTGGTCCGCGCGGGACTCGATCAGCGTGAAGCCCACCAGCAGGGCCGCCGCCGAGCTGAAGCCCAGCAGCGCCTGGGTGTCGGTCCAGCCGTCCTCCGAGACCCGGATGAACGCGTACACCAGCGAGGTCATCCCGGCCGTGCCGGCGAGTGCCCCCGCCGCGTCGAACCGGCCCGCGTGGCGCGGGGTCTCGGTGACGAAGCGGGGCAGGGCGACGGCGACCGCGATGCCGATCGGTACGTTGATCAGCAGGGCCCAGCGCCAGGACGCCCAGGAGGTGAGCATGCCGCCGAGGACCAGGCCGATGGAGGCGCCGATGCCCGCCATCGACGCGTAGATGCCCAGGGCGTGGTGGCGGCGCGGGCCGTCGGGGAAGTTCGTGGTGATCAGCGCGAGGGTGCTGGGCGCGGTGAGGGCGGCGCCGACGCCCTGGAGGGCGCGGGCGGTGAGCAGCCAGGCGCTTTCGGTGGCGAGACCGCCGAGCAGGGAGGATCCGGCGAAGAGCAGGACGCCGATGGTCAGGGTGCGGCGGCGGCCCGCGATGTCGCCGACCCGGCCGCCGAGCAGGAGCAGGCCGCCGAAGGTGAGGGTGTACGCGTTGAGCACCCAGGACAGGCCGGTCGGGCTGAAGTGCAGGTTCTTCTGGATGTCGGGCAGTGCGACATTGACGACCGTGGAGTCCACGCCGACCATCAGGTAGGCGGTGACGATGACGAACAGGACGGCGCCGAGCCTGGCGGGTTGGGGTGGTGCGGAGAGAGCGTCGGTGGTGGTGGACGGTGCGGACGGGGTAGACGAGGTGGACACGGTGTTCTCCCGGTCTGGCGTCCCCGGATGAAGGTGCGTACGGGCAGCACGGACTGCCCGCGAGATAAGCGGGGACTGTCTCCGTTTAACCCTCGCTAAGATACGGAGGGGGTCCCCGGTTCGCAAGGAGTATCTGAATGACGCAGGTCAAGCCCATGCGCGCGGACGCTCGGCGCAACTATGAGCGGTTGCTGAAGGTGGCGGCCGAGGCGTTCGCCGAGCGCGGGGAAGGTGCGTCGCTCGACGACATCGCCAAGCGGGCGGGTGTCGGGTCGGGCACGCTGTACCGGCACTTCCCCACGCGGCAGGCGCTGTTGGAGGCGGCGTACGTCGACCGGATCGAGGCGCTCGGGGCGCGGGCCGACGAGATCGCGAAGGAACTCCCCCCGGGCGAGGCGCTGGCGGAGTGGCTCTACGAGCTGTGCGTCGGCACGATCCAGGTACGCGGAATGAAGGCCCTGCTGGGCTCGGCCGTCACGGACGGCAGCAGGGCCGCCCTCACGGCCTGCGGCACTTCCATGAAGGGGGCGGCGCAGCGGCTGGTCGAGGCGGCGCAGCGGGAGGGGACCCTGCGGCAGGACATCGAGCCGATCGAGGTCCTGCGGCTGGCTCACGGGGTTTCCACGGCCTCGGAGCTGGCGAACGGCCAGGGCAAGCAGATCCGCCGGTATCTGTCCCTGCTGACGGACGGGCTGCGGCCGTAGCGGCGGGGTCTTGGGCGGTGCGCTGTCCGGCGTGCGCTGTCCGCCGGTGGGTGGGTCGGGGCCGTGGCGGTGCGTCGAGCCCGTCGCCGCTGGATCAGGCGTTGCCCTCCAAGGGAGCCGTTTCCAGATCCGAACGTATGCGACGGGCTTGCGACGTACCGCCACGGCCCCTTCGGAGGGTGGGCGGCCGCGGGTCAGAGGGCCTGGGCCGCGGGCTTCACCATGCCGCGGACCGTACGCGACTTCACGAAGTCGCCCATGGCCGTCATCTCCCACTCGCCGGAGAACTGCTTGATCATCTTGGCCATCATCACGCCGGTCTGGGCCTCGGCGCTGGTGAGGTCGAAGCGGACCAGCTCCTCGCCGGTGGCGGCGTCCAGCAGGCGGCAGTAGGCCTTGGCGACCTCGGTGAACTTCTGGCCGGAGAAGGAGTTGACCGTGAAGACCAGGCCGGTCGTCTCCTGGGGGAGGCGGCCGAGGTCGACCACGATCACCTCGTCGTCACCGCCGCCCTCGCCCGTGAGGTTGTCGCCGGAGTGCTTGATCGCGCCGTTCAGGATGGACAGCTTGCCGAAGTAGCAGCTGTCGATGTGGTTGCGCTGCGGGCCGTAGGCGATGACCGAGGCGTCCAGGTCGATGTCCTTGCCGCGGTACGCGGGCTCCCAGCCGAGGCCCATCTTGACCTGGGAGAGCAGCGGGCGGCCGCCCTTGACCAGGGAGACCGTCTGGTTCTTCTGGAGGCTGACGCGGCCCTTGTCGAGGTTGATCTTTCCGGCGCCGATCGGCGGCGCGGCGGGCGGGGCCGGGGGTGCGGCGGGCGGTGTGGGAGTCACCGCGACGGGCGGGGCCGGAGGTGCCACCGGGGCCTGCGCCGGCGGGGTGGCCGCGGCGACAGGGGCCGGCGCCGGAGCCGGTTCCTCCACCGAGACGCCGAAGTCCGTGGCGATGCCCGCGAGGCCGTTCGCGTACCCCTGGCCGACCGCGCGGGCCTTCCAGGCGCCGTTGCGCAGATAGATCTCCACGACCACCAGCGCCGTCTCGGTGCCGAGTTGAGGGGGCGTGAACGTGCCCAGGACGCTGTTGTCGTCCGCGTTGCGGATCGTGGCCGTCGGTTCGATGCCCTGGAAGGTCTGGCCCGCGGCGTCCGGGCTCGCGGTGACCACGATCTTCTCGATGCCCGGGGGGACGGCGCCGGTGTCGACGGTGATCGCGTCGGGTGCCGCACCGCCGCCCGAGCGGTACGTCACACCAGGCCCGCTCGGCTGGTTGTAGAAGATGAAGTCGTCGTCCGAGCGCACCTTGCCGTCGGCGGTGAGCAGCAGGCCCGATACGTCGAGCCGCACCGGAGCGGCGACGTCCACCGTCACGCGCGCGGCGGAGAGAGGGATGTTCGAGCCAGGGGTCATAGCTGTCATGCCTGGTGAACGAGCGAGACCATTTTGCCGTTCCCTTACCAAGCGGCCAATTGGAGGAACCCCGAAACCCTGGCCCGAATCCCGCCGATTCCCTACGGAACCACCACGATCTTCCTGCCCACGCCCGCCGCGAACTGCTCCAACGCCTGCGGATACCGCTCCAGCTCGATCCGGTCGCTGATGAAGATCTCGGGGTCGAGCACACCGTTCGCGAACAGTTCCGCCGCCCGCTCGAAGCTGTGCAGCACCGCCATCGAACCGGTGATGGTGATCTCCTGGTTGTAGATGCGGTACGGGTCGATCGTCACGCGGGTCGCGTAGTCGGCGACCCCGAACTGGAGGAACGTGCCCGCCTTCGCCACCCGGTCCAGGCCGTCCTGGATCGCCGCCGCGTTGCCGGTGGCGTCGACGACGAGGTCCCAGCCCTGCGGCCGGTCCAGCTCGTCCGCGTTCGCCGCCGACCCCGAGACGCCGAGCGTCCGTGCCGTCTCCAGCCGGGCCGGGTTCAGGTCCACCACGTCGACGCTCGCCGCGCCGGTCCGCTTGGCCAGCTCCAGCATCATCAGGCCCATCGTCCCGGAGCCGTAGATCAGGACGTGGGCGCCGAGCCGGGACCGCAGGACGTCGTAGCCGCGCACCGCGCAGGACAGCGGCTCCACGAGTGCGGCGTCCTGGGTGCGTACGTGCTCGGGCAGCTTGACGCAGTTCGCCACCGGGGCCACCGCGTACTGCGCGGCCCCGCCCGCCGTGGTGACGCCGATCGCGGCCCAGCGTTCGCAGAGGTTGTTGTGGCCCGTACGGCACTGCCGGCACTCGTAGCAGTACAGCGAGGGGTCGACGGCCACCCGGTCGCCGACCGCGAGCTCGGTGACCTGGGTGCCGACCCCGACCACCTCGCCCGCGAACTCGTGCCCCGGCACGATCGGCAGCTTGGGCGCGAACTCGCCCTGGAGGATGTGCAGGTCCGTGCCGCACAGGCCGCAGGCGGCGACCTCGACGACGACCTCGCGGGGGCCCGGCGTCGGGTCCGGGACCTCGGTGACGACGGCGCGGCCCACGGACTCGATGACGGCGGCCTTCATTTGACGGCTCCCAGGGAGAGGCCCTGGACCAGTTTGTCCTGGGCGGCGAACCCCGCGGCGAGCACCGGCAGGGAGATGACGAGCGAGGCGGCGCACACCTTGGCCAGGAACAGGCCCTGGCTGGTGATGAAGCCGGTCAGGAAGACGGGGGCCGTCTCGGCGACCACACCCGTCAGCACGCGGGCGAACAGCAGTTCGTTCCAGCTGAAGATGAAGCAGATCAGGGCCGTGGCCGCGATGCCGGGGAGGGCTATGGGGGCCACGACGCGGGCCAGGATCGTCGGCAGTTTCGCGCCGTCGATCTGGGCCGCCTCGATCACCGCCACCGGTACCTCGGCGAGGAACGACTGCATCATCCACACCGCGATCGGCAGGTTCATGGAGGTGTAAAGGATGACCAGGAGCCAGATGTTGTCCAGCATTCCGGTGTTCTTCGCGAAGAGGTAGATCGGGAGGAGTCCGGCTACGACCGGCAGCATCTTCGTCGACAGGAAGAAGAACAGGACGTCCGTCCACTTCTTCACCGGGCGGATGGAGAGTGCGTACGCCGCCGGGAAGGCCAGCAGGAGGACGCAGAGGGTGGAGACCACCGAGGCCACCGTCGAGTTGATCAGCGCGGGCCAGGGGCTCGCGCCGCCGCCCGTGCCGAAGAAGTCGCGGTAGCCGTCGAGGGTGAGGGCGGCGCCGAAGGACGGCGGGTTGGTCGCCGCGTCCGACTCCGAGTGGAACGACGTCAGGGCCATCCACGCGACGGGCAGGAAGAACAGCACACCGAGCAGCCAGGCCAACAGGCCCAGGCCCGTTCCCCGGGCACGCCGGGGTCGTACGCGGATCGTGGTGGCGCTCATGCGCGGGACACCTCCTCGCGGAACAGGGACGAGACCACGCGCAGCGCGAAGGTCGCGATGATGATCGAACCGATGACGACCAGGACGCCCGCGGCGGAGGCGAGGCCGTTCTCGTGGGCCTGGTAGAAGCTCTGGTAGACGGTGTAGGGGAGGTTCGCCGTCCCCAGGCCGCCGGACGTGAGGGTGAAGACCGCGTCGAAGTTCTGGACGATGTAGATCGAGCCCAGCAGGGCGCCCAGTTCGAGATAGCGGCGCAGGTGGGGGAGGGTGAGGTGGCGGAAGACCTGCCAGTCGCTCGCGCCGTCCACCCGCGCGGCCTCGATCTGCTGGTGGTCGCGGCTCTGCAGGCCGGCCAGGAGGATCAGCATCATGAACGGCGTCCACTGCCAGACCAGGGAGGCCTCGACCGCCAGCAACGGGGTGTTGGAGATCCAGTCGGGCTGGGGGCCGCCCACGTAGTGCAGCAGTCCGTTGAGCAGGCCGTACTCCGGGTTGTAGAGCACGTGCTTCCAGAGCAGCGCCGCGGCGACCGGGACCACCAGGAAGGGGGCGATGAGGAGGGTTCTGACGATGCCCCGGCCGCGGAACTTGCGGTCCAGGAGCAGGGCCAGACCCAGGCCGATGACCAGGCTGGCGACGACCACGGCCGCCGTCAGGAGGATCGTCGTCCAGACGGAGTGGCGCAGGTCGGGGTCGGTGAGGACGTCCGAGTAGTTGGAGAGGCCGGTGAAGTGGCGGGCCTTGGGGTAGAGCGCGTTCCAGTCGAAGAAGGAGATCACCAGGGTGGCCACGAAGGGCAGCTGGGTCACGGCGACCATGAAGATCAGGGCGGGGAGCAGCGGGGCGCGGGTGGCCCAGGCGCGCAGCCGGTTGGACGGCTTTCCCAGGGTGCGTACGGGTGTGGCGGCCACGGGGGCCGTTGTCGTGGCGGTCATCGTCCCTCGTACTCCTTGGAGATCTTCTCGGCGAGTTTCTGGGACTTCTTCAGGGCCGAGTCGACGGACTGGCGTCCGGCGATGGCCGCGCTGATCTCCTGCGAGACCTTGGTGCCGAGGTCGGTGAACTCGGGGATGCCGACGAACTGGATGCCGGGCGCGGGGCGCGGCTGCACCCCCGGGTCGCGCGGCCGGGCGCCCTCGATGGCCTCGCGGGTCATCTCCTGGAAGGCGGCGGCCTCCTTGGTGTACGTGGCGTTCGTGTAGGTGGAGGCGCGCTTGCCGGCCGGCACGTTGGACCAGCCGATGGTGTCCCCGACCAGCTGCTCGTACTGCTTGCTCGAGGCCCAGGAGATGAACTTCCAGGCCTTGTCGGAGTTGTGGGAGGCCTTCTGCAGGCCCCAGGCCCAGGTGTAGAGCCAGCCGGAGGACTTGGTCTTCTCGACCGGTGCGGGTACGTAGCCGATCTTGCCCTTGACCGGGGAGTCGGACGCCTCCAGGGAGCCCGCCGCGGAGGTGGCGTCGTACCACATGGCGGTCTTGCCCTGGGTCATGTTGTTGAGGCACTCGGCGAAGCCCGACTGGGCCGCGCCGGACTCGCCGTGCTTGCGGACGAGGTCCACGTAGAACTTCGTCGCCTTCTCGAACTCGGGGGAGTCGAGGCGGGCCTTCCAGTCCTTGTCGAACCAGGTGCCGCCGAAGGTGTTCACGACGGTGGTGAGGGGTGCCATGAGCTCGCCCCAGCCGGGCAGGCCGCGCAGGCAGATGCCCTTCATGCCGGACTGGGCGCCGTCGGCCTCGGCGGCCAGCTGTCCCACCTGCTCCCAGGTGGGGTGGTCGGGCATCGTCAGGCCCTTCTGGGCGAAGACGTCCTTGCGGTACATCAGGAAGGACGACTCGCCGTAGAACGGCTGCCCGTAGAGCTTGCCGTCGGCGGCCGTCAGGGACTGCCGCATGGGGGCGAGGATGTCCTGCTCGTCGTAGCCGCTGTCCTGGCGTACGTAGGAGTCCATGTCGTGCAGCCAGCCGTTGCGGGCGTAGATCGGTATCTCGTAGTTGGAGAGTGTGGCGACGTCGTACTGGCCGGCCTGGTTGGCGAAGTCCTGGCTGATCTTGTCGCGGACGTCGTTCTCCGGCAGCACGGTGAAGTTCACCTTGATGCCGGTCTCCTTGGTGAAGTGCGCCTTGGTGAGCTTCTGCAGCTCCACCATCTGCGGGTTGTTGACCATCAGGACGTTGATGGAGTCGCCGCCCGACCCCGACCCGCCCGCTCCGACCCAACAGCCGGAGAGCAGCGGGGCGAGCAGCGTCCCTGCGGCGGCCGCGGCGAGTGCGCGCGACCTCCGTCGGCTCTGGGTTCGCATGGATCGCTCCTGGACGTATAGGGAGATAAAGGGCTTCTTCGGGTGTGGGTGTGCCCTTGTAGTGGGTGAGTTGGTTTTTCAGACTCGGATGACCTGGGGGCCTTGCAAGGAGTACCGGTGCGCCTCCGACGTCGGAAGCAGCGTGCTCGTGACGATGGCTTCCAGGGCGGTGATCTCCGCGAAGCGGCAGAAGCTGACCGCCCCGAACTTGGTGTGCACGCCCGCGAAGACCGTGCGCCGGGAGGCTCTGATCGCCTGGGCCTTGACCTCGCTGACCGCCGGGTCGGGGGTGGTGAGGCCGTGTTCGCGGGAGATGCCGTTGGCGCCGATGTACGCCAGGTCGATGACGAAGCCGGCGAGCATCTTCGTCGTCCAGTGGTCCACGGTCGCGAGCGTGCCCGGGCGGACCCGGCCGCCGAGCAGCAGGACGCTGGTGTGGTCGGCCTCGGCGAGCGCGCCCGCCGTGGCCAGGGAGGCGGTGACCACGGTCAGTGGCCGGTCCTTGGGGAGAGCCTCGGCGATGAGCTGCGGGGTGAACCCCTCGTCGATGAACACGGTCTCGGCGTCCCCGAGCAGCTCGGCCGCGGCGCTCGCGATCCGGCGCTTCTCGGGCACATGGCTGGTGGCCCGGAAGGCGAGCGTCGTCTCGAACCCGGCGCTCTCCACGGGGTAGGCGCCGCCGTGGGTGCGGCGGACCAGGCCGTGGTCCTCCAGGGCGCGCAGGTCGCGCCGTACGGTCTCCTTGGCGACGCCCAGTTCGGCGGCGAGCGCGGTGACGTCGACCGCGCCGGTACGGCGGGCGGCCCTGACGATCTCCCGCTGACGTTCTTCCGCGGTCATGGCCGACACCTGCTCCCTGCGTCCTGTGCGTACTGCCCGTTCGGGCCCGGTGTGGGCCTTGGGGGAAGTTCTACAGCGGGTGCGCGGCACTGACCAGGCCTGTTGCGTGACCGATGGTGCCCGGCTGTGACCGTTTGGCGTAGCGGGCGCCCGTGCCGGACCTGGGGCGGAGCGGTGGGCGGGGTGGGATCGGGCAGGGTTCGTGCCCGAACACGGCGGCGGGCGGGCCCGTTCGGTGCCCGCCCGCCTTCTCGCGCCCTCGCCGCACGGTTGTCTTCCGGCCGTCCGGTCGTCGGTGCGGCCGCCCGGGTGTGAGTGCGGCCGTCCGTTCGTCAGTACGGCCAGATCGGCGGGTGCGTCGTGAAGTGGCCGCCCAGGTGGGCGTGGTCCGGGTTGGCCGGGTCGAGCTCGCCCTGTTCGGCGATGAGCTTCTCGGCGTACGGCTCGGAGTCGTCCCGCGGCTCATAGCCCAGCGCCCGGGCCGTCGAGAGGTCCCACCACAGGCGGGTGTTGGCGGAGGAACCGTAGACGACCGTGTGCCGTACGTCCTCGGCGGTCAGCGCCGCGTGGAAGAGGCGGGCGCCGTCCTCGGGGCTCATCCAGACGGAGAGCATGCGCACGCTGGTGGGCTCCGCGAAGCAGGAGCCGATGCGGACCGAGACCGTCTCCAGGCCGTGCTTGTCCCAGTAGAACTGCGCCAGGTCCTCGCCGAAGGACTTGGAGAGCCCGTAGAAGGTGTCCGGGCGGCGCGGGGTGTCGATCGGGATCAGGGCGCTGTCGTCGAAGGGGGCCTCGCCCTGGGGGTGCGGGGTGAAGCCGACGGCGTGGTTGGAGGAGGCGAAGACGATCCGTCGTACGCCCTCTTCGCGCGCCGCCTCGTACAGGTTGTACGTCCCCTCGATGTTCGCCTTGAGGATCTTGTCGAAGGAGGCTTCCAGGGAGATGCCCGCGAGGTGGATGATCGCGTCGACGCCCCGCACGGCCTCACGCAGGGCGGCCTTGTCCGCGAGGTCCGCGGTGAGCGCGTCCGGCTCGCCCTCGACGGGCAGCAGGTCGAGGAGGCGCAGCTGGTAGCCGTAGTCCGGCAGCAGCCCCCGCATCAGGGTGCCGAGTCCGCCGGCGGCGCCGGTGAGCAGAACGGTGCGGGGAGCGGGCATGCGGGTGTCTCCTCACGGCCACGTGAGTGGCCGTATTCGTGTACGGCATTCACATCCATGGACACGCTATGGAGCGCCGACCTGCTCCGTCAAGTGTCGCGCGGAGGTGGCGAATCTGCTGCTGTGTCGCGGGTTTGCGCGCTTGACCGGCCCCAAGGTCGCGCTTTAGCGTGGTGGCGTTCAGAAATATGGACATGGATCAGAAACATGCACCGGCTGCTGTGTGCGTGAGCACCTGCCCCAGGGAGAGTCCGTGACGTCAGCCCCCCTTGCCGCTCGGCTCAGCGTCCCCAGCGGGCCGCTGTTCTTCCCCGTCACGGCGTACGGCCCCGACGGTGCCCTCGATCTCGACACCTACCGCGCGCACGTGCGACGCGGCGTCGAGGCCGGTGCCGCCGCCGTCTTCGCCTGCTGCGGCACCGGGGAGTTCCACGCGCTCACGCCCGAGGAGTTCCAGGAGTGTGTGCGGGCGGCCGTGGAGGAGACGGCCGGGCGGGTTCCGGTCGTCGCGGGCGCCGGGTACGGGACCGCGCTCGCAGTACGGTTCGCACGCCTCGCCGAGGAGGCCGGGGCCGACGCGCTGCTCGCGATGCCGCCGTATCTGGTGGTGGCGGGGCAGGAGGGGCTCCTGCGGCACTACCGGGAACTCGCCGCCGCCACCTCGCTGGACATTGTGGTCTACCAGCGCGACAACGCCGTGTTCACGCCCGAGACCGTGGTCGAACTCGCACGCACCGACGGGATCATCGGTTTCAAGGACGGGGTGGGCGACCTCGACCTGATGCAGCGGATCGTGAGCGCGGTGCGCAGTGAGGTCCCCGGTGACTTCCTGTACTTCAACGGGCTGCCGACCGCCGAACTGACGGGGCTCGCGTACCGGGGCATCGGCATCACGCTGTACTCGTCGGCGGTCTTCTGCTTCGCGCCCGAGATCGCCCTGGCGTTCCACACGGCGCTCAACACGGGCGACGACGAGACGGCGAACCGGCTGCTGGACGGCTTCTACCGCCCCTTCGTCGATCTGCGGGCCCAGGGCCGCGGATACGCGGTCTCCCTGGTCAAGGCGGGGGTGCGGCTGCGGGGGCTGGACGTGGGTGAGGTACGGCCGCCGCTGCACGAGCCGACCGAGGACCATGTGAAGCAGCTCGCGCAGCTGATCGAGCGGGGGTATGCGCTGCTGGAGCCGCTCGAAGGACCTGAGGGGCCTGAGGGAGAAGGACGGCTGGGGGAGGGCGAGTGAAGGCGTCCGCTTTCGTCTATCCGTGGGACGTCGTCGGGGATCCGGGGGCGGCCGAGCGGATCGCCGGGCTCGGGGTGCGGCAGGTGACGCTCGCCTCCGCGTACCACTCCACGCGCGCGCTGACCCCTCGCCACCCCCGGCACCGGATCGTGACGGCCTCGCACGCCGCCGTCCTGTACCCCGTCGACGACGCACGGTGGGAGGGGCGCGCGCTGCGGCCGTACGCCGCCGGGGAGTGGGCGCCCGGGGACGCGTACGGGGAGGCGGCGGGCGCGCTCGCGGAGGCCGGGCTGGACGTCCACACATGGGTGGTCCTCGCGCACAACTCCCGGATGGGTGCAGAGCATCCGTCCACCTCCGTCGTCAACGCCTACGGGGACCGTTATGCGTGGGCGCCGTGCATCGCGCAGGCCGACACGCGGGCGTACCTCGTCGACCTCGCGGTGGAGGCGGCGGTGCGGCCCGGGGCGCCGGGTACGGAGCTGGAGTCGCTCGGCTGGTACGGCCTCACGCATCTGCACGCCCACGACAAGATCGGCGGGGTGGGGCTCGGGGACGCCGGGCAGTACCTGATGTCGCTCTGCTTCTGCGCGGCCTGCCGGGAGGGGTACGGGGGATGCGGGCTCGACACGGATGACCTGGCGTCGGCCGTCCGGGAGGCGCTGGAGCCTGTGTGGCGCGGGGAGGTGCCGTCGGACGGCGGCTGGCCGGCGGTCGAGAAGCTGCTCGGGGGCGAGACGGCGGCCGCCACGCGCGCGTGGCGTGAGGGCGTGGCCCGTTCGCTCCAGGAGACGGCGGTCGCGGCGGTGCGGGCGGCCGCGTCGGCCGGCTTCCAGGTGTTGCTGCACGCCGATCCCGTGTCGTACCACTGCGGGGCGAACGCCGGGGTCGATCCCGGGCACATTCTGTCCGTCGCGGACGGGGTGGTGGTGCCGTGCACGGGTGGGGTGGGCCCGCTGACGCCGTTCGCGGAACAGGGGAGGGAGGCGGCCGTACTGGCCGCCAACTTCACGGTCGTGTCAGGGATGGGAGGCAGTCCGGGCACGTTGGCGGAGGACGCGGCTCGGGCGGCTTCGGCGGGCGCGACCGAACTGCGGCTGTATCACGCGGGGTTGGCCTCGGACGCGGATCTGGATGCCGTGCGGGCGGTGTTGACGGGGCCGGCCTGAGCCCAGACCCGGAGGGGTGCGTTTTCTAGGTGCGGGTGAGCGGGGGCAGCGTCAGGAGGCGGGTCAGCCCGAGGGCCAGGAGCAGGGGCCGGTAGTCGACCAGTTCGATCAGGCCCGCGCCGACGGCCAGCCCGAGCGCGTTCGGGGCGTACATCAGGGTGTTCGCGGTGGCGGAGGTGCGGCCGAGGAGCGGGGCCGGAGTCTCGCGCTGGACGGCGGTGTACGCGGCGATCAGGACGCAGGGGAGGCCGAAGCCGATCACTGCGCCGCAGACCAGGGCCACCGCGTCGGACGGGATCGCGCGGAGCGCGACCGCGACCGCCGTGAGGGCGATGCCGTACGCGGCGAAGCGGCGCTCGCCCAGTCGGCGGAGCAGGGGACCCGAGACCAGGCCGATCAGCACCGAGCCGGCGCCTTGGGCGACGTAGAGGAGGCCGACGTACGCGGGGGAGCGGCCAAGACCCTCGGCGACGGCGTAGACCGTGGCGCCGTTGACGCCCGCGAAGAGCATGGTCGTGGCGGCGGCCAGGATCAGTGGCCGGAGTTCCGGGTGGTGCCGGATGTGGCGGATGCCCGCGGCGGTCCGGGCCCGCCAGGCCAAGGAGTCCGGGACGGGCGGGGCTTCGCGGACCCGCAGCAGCGCGTACAGCCCGGCCGCGAGGGCGAACGTCACGGCGTCCAGGACGGCCACCCTCGCACCGCCGTACGCCGCGTACAGGCCCGCCCCGGTCAGCGGAGCCAGGAGCTTCATGCCCTCGCCGGCCGTCATGCGCAGGCCGTTGAAGTCGCCGAGGAGGTGCCTGTCGACTGCCGTGGCCATGAGCGCCGACTCCCCAGCGTCATGGACGACGCCCGCCGCCCCGTAGAGCAAAAGCACCGTGAAGAGGATCCACAGGCGGTCCCGGGTGGTCACGGCCGACAGCGTCGGCAGGAGCGCGGCCAGGGTCAGGTTCAGGGCGATCAGGAGCGGCCGGCGGCGGGTGCGGTCCGCGAGCACGCCGAGGACGGGGCCGACGAGCGTGGGGGCCCAGAGGGCGAACACGCACAGGGCCGCCAGACCGTTCGAGCCCGTCAGGTCCTTGACCCAGATGCCCGACACCAGCCACATCGCCGACGAGCCGAAGCCCGAGACCACCACTCCGGCCAGGTACAACCCCGCGTTGCGGTCACCCAGCACACGCGTCACCGTCCATGTCATGACAGGTGATCGTGGTTCTAAGGAGGGCGGTCGGGGATCGGGCATCCAACCTATCTCCTCGGCCGGGAGCGATGAGTTCCGGGCGCCGTTTCGGTCTGCCTCCGGAGTGGAGTCGCAGAAGAGCCGACGAGCTGAAGAGCTCAAGAGCTGGGGAGCAGCCGATGACGGACGACCGCACTTTCGACACCTTCGACCTCGGGCCGCAGGCCCTGATCGTGGCGCGCCTCGCGGCGGGGATGACGCAGGAGCAGCTCGACCGCGCCACGCCCTGTCCCGGGCTCGCGGTGCACAACATGCTCGGGCATCTGGGCGGACTGGCCGTCGCCTTCCGTGACGCCGGGCGCAAGGACCTGGGCGTCACGACCGACACCAACCCCGGTTCCGTGGTGCCGGACATCGGGCCCGACTGGCGCGCGACCCTGCCGAAGGCGCTCGACGAGCTCGCCGAGGCCTGGCGCGACCCGGCCGCGTGGACCGGCGTGACCCGTGCGGGCGGGGTGACGCTGCCGGGCGCGGTCGCCGGGGCCGTGGCCGCCGACGAGCTGGTGGTGCACGGCTGGGACCTGGCCCGGGCCACCGGCCAGGAGTACGAGCCCGACGAGGTCGCGTTGCGGGCGGCCTACGGCTTCCTCGCCGCCGCGGCCGAGAGTTCCGGCCCGGGCGGTGGCGTGTTCGGCCCCGTGGTGCCCGTGCCTGACGATGCGCCCTTCCTCGACCGCGTGATCGGCCTCAGCGGCCGCGACCCCGGCTGGAAGCCGTAGCCCCGCCTCGCCAAAGACCACGGGAGCCTCGCGGCGCGGAAACGGGGTGCCGTGCGGAGCGAGGTGGGGTGCTGTGCGGAAGTGAAGTTACGTGCGGTGCGGGAGTGAAGTGCCGTGCGGAAGCGGAATGCCGTGCGGTGCGGAAGCGAGGCGCCGGGGCGGAGGCGTCTTGTGGCGCCGAAGCGGGCCCCGGCGCCTTCGCCATGTTGCACATGCACATCCTCTCTTTCGTGCACGGACCGGCGTGCGGTGTGCGCACCCCGTCCGCGCCCCGACGACCTGCCCCCGTCGGTCACTCCAACTTCTTTTGTCGGAAGCGTTGACGAAACACGGCTGCGCTCCTACCTTCAACGCGTCGTACTTCGTACGTCATATATGAGACGCGATACACGAGATCAGATACAGATCCGAGAGGCGCGCATGACCTCTGTGCCCATTCCGATCCCGTCCCGCACGCAGTTCGTGCTGGAGGGGATCAAACACCGCATCCTCACCGGGCAGTTGACCCCGGGACAGGCCCTGGTCGAGACCGAGCTCGCCGCACAGTTCGGGGTGTCGAAGACGCCCGTGCGTGAGGCGCTGAAGACCCTGGCCGGTACCGGACTCGTCGTGATGAACCAGTACAAGGGCGTCACGGTGCGCATGGTGGACGCGGACATGGCGCGCGAGGTGTACGACGTGCGGCTGCTGCTGGAGCCGGAGGCGCTGCGGCGGACCGTACGGCGCGAGGCGTCACTCGACGCCGCGCGCGACGCGCTGACCCGCGCCGACGACGCCTCCGACACCGCCGAACGCTCGCTCGCCAACCGGGAGTTCCACCGCGCCCTGTACGTCTCCTGCGGCAACCCGCTGCTCGGCCGGATGCTCGACGAAGTGCGTGACCAGGCCGCTCTCGTGTCGGCGGTCGCCTGGGCCGCCGACCCGTCCTGGGAGCGCGAGGCCAGCGAGCACCGGGAGATCCTGCGCCTCGCCCTCGACGGTGACTGCGACGGCGCGGCCCGCGCGCTGCACGCCCACATCGAGTCGTTCGTGCGACGGGCCTTCCCCGCGGCCCAGGAAGAGGTTGGACAGGAATGACAGCGACGTACGAGACCCAGCGGGCGGCGCTCGCCGAGGTCGTGGCGATCCCCGTGACCCCCTTCACGGAGGACGGGACGATCGACGGCGACACCCACCGGGCCCTGCTGCGTCGGCTGCTCGACGGCGGCATCCGCACCCTCACCCCGAACGGCAACACCGGTGAGTTCTACGCCCTGACCCCCGAAGAGCGGCAGCTCGTCACCGAGTTGACGATCGACGAGGCCGGCGACCGCGCCACCGTCCTGGTCGGCGTCGGACACGACGTGCCGACCGCCGTCGCCTCCGCCCGGCACGCCCGGGAGCTCGGGGCGCAGATGGTGATGGTCCATCAGCCCGTGCACCCCTACGTCTCGGAAGGCGGCTGGGTCGACTACCACCGGGCCATCGCCGAGGCCGTGCCGGAACTGGGCGTCGTGCCCTACATCCGCAACCCGGTGCTGCCCGGCGCCCGGCTCGCCGACCTCGCCGACGTCTGCCCGAATGTGATCGGCGTGAAGTACGCCGTCCCGGACGCGGCCCGCTTCGCCGCCTTCGCCCGGGACGCGGGGCTCGACCGGTTCGTGTGGGTCGCGGGCCTCGCCGAACCGTACGCCCCGTCGTACTTCTCGGCCGGTGCCACGGGCTTCACCTCGGGCCTCGTGAACGTAGCCCCGGCCGTCTCCCTGAACATGATCGAAGCGCTCCGAGCCGGTGACTACCCGGCCGCCATGAAGGTCTGGGAGCAGATCCGCCGCTTCGAGGAGCTGCGCGCGGCGAACACCTCCGCCAACAACGTCACCGTGGTCAAGGAGGCCCTCGCCTCGCTCGGCCTGTGCCGCCGCGAGGTCCGCCCGCCGAGCAGGGAGCTGCCCGACTCCGAGCGCGCGGAAGTCGCCGCCATCGCCGCGGGGTGGTCCATATGAGCCAGGGAGGAAAGGAGCCGAAGCGCCCCGAGGAGCTCCGGAGCCATCAGTGGTACGGCACCGACGGACTGCGCTCCTTCAGCCATCGGGCCCGCACCCGCCAGCTCGGGTACCTGCCCGAGGAGCACCTCGGCAAGCCGGTCATCGCGATCCTGAACACCTGGTCCGACATCAACCCCTGTCACGTCCATCTGCGCGACCGCGCGCAGGCCGTGAAGCGGGGGGTGTGGCAGGCCGGGGGCTTCCCGCTCGAATTCCCGGTCTCCACCCTCAGTGAGACCTTCCAGAAGCCGACCCCGATGCTCTACCGCAACCTGCTGGCGATGGAGACCGAGGAACTGCTGCGCTCGTATCCCGTCGACGGCGCCGTACTGATGGGCGGCTGCGACAAGTCCACGCCCGCCCTGCTCATGGGCGCCACGTCCGTCGACCTGCCGGCGGTCTTCGTGCCCGCCGGGCCGATGCTGCCCGGTCACTGGCGGGGCGAGGTCCTCGGTTCCGGCACCGACATGTGGAAGTACTGGGACGACAAGCGCGCCGGACTCATCGGCGACTGCGAGATGACCGAGCTGGAGAGCGGGCTCGCGCGGTCGCCGGGGCACTGCATGACCATGGGTACGGCGTCCACGCTGACGGCCGCCGCCGAGGTGCTCGGGGTGACCGTGCCCGGGGCGTCCAGCATCCCCGCCGTCGACTCCGGGCACGACCGGATGGCGGCCGCGGCGGGCCTGAGGATCGTCGAACTCGTCCGCCAGGACCGGAAGCTGTCCGACATCCTCACCGCGGACGCGTTCGAGGACGCGGTGACGACCGTCCTCGGGCTCGGCGGCTCCACCAACGCCGTGATCCATCTGATCGCCATGGCGGGCCGCGCGGGTGTCACCCTCACGCTCGACGACTTCGACCGGATCGCGCGGACCGTGCCGGTGCTCGCGAACGTCCGGCCTGGCGGCCAGAAGTACCTCATGGAGGACTTCCACTTCGCCGGCGGTCTGCCCGGGTTCCTCTCGCGGATCACCGATCTGCTGCACCTGGACCGGCCGACGGTGTCGTACGACAGCATGGGGGAGCAGCTGGCCGGCGCCCAGGTGCACGACGACGACGTCATCCGCACCCGGCACAACCCGGTCGCGGCCGAGGGCGGAGTCGCCGTGCTGCGCGGCAACCTCTGCCCCGACGGAGCCGTCATCAAGCACATCGCCGCCGAGCCGCACCTGCTCAAGCACACCGGTCCCGCGGTCGTCTTCGACGACTACAAGACCATGCAGCGGACCATCAACGACCCGTCGCTCGGCATCACGGCGGACAGCGTGCTGGTGCTGCGGGGCTCCGGGCCCAAGGGCGGTCCCGGCATGCCGGAGTACGGGATGCTGCCCATCCCCGACCATCTGCTGAAGCAGGGTGTACGGGACATGGTGCGGATCTCCGACGCCCGGATGAGCGGCACGAGTTACGGCGCCTGTGTGCTGCACGTGGCGCCCGAGTCGCACATCGGCGGACCGCTCGCCCTGGTACGCACCGGGGACACGATCACCCTCGACGTCGAGGCACGGTCGCTCCAGCTCAACGTGGACGACGAGGAGTTGGAGCGGCGCAGGGCGGAGTGGACGGCGCCGCCCGAACGGTACGAGCGCGGGTACGGGGCGCTCTACAACGAGCAGATCACCCAGGCGGACACCGGCTGCGACTTCGCGTTCCTGGCCCGGCCGGGGAAGGTGCCGGACCCGTACGCGGGCTGAGCGTGCCCGCGAGGGCCGCCCCTCTTCGAGTCCCTCCTGATCGACATCTCGAAAAGCAAGCAGTGATCAGCAAACAGCAAGCGCTTCACCCATGTGTACGTAGCAAGCGCTTCCTATCGGTACAGCAAGCGCTCCACGGCACCCGCCAGAACGGAGAACAGTCATGGCCCAAGCCGCAGTCGTGGCGAAACAGCCCGCGCCACCCCGGCGGCGCCGTGGCTCGGCGACGCCCCGCAAGCTCCCGTATCTGCTGATCGCCCCGGCGGGCCTGCTGATGCTGGGCTTCATCGCCTACCCGGTCATCAGCGTCTTCTACTACAGCCTGCAGAACTACAACCCCACCAAACCGTGGCGCAACGGCTTCGCGGGCCTCGACAACTTCACCCACGCCTTCACCAGCGACCCCCAGTTCTGGGACACGCTGACCTTCAGCGCCAAGTGGGTCTTCGTCGAGGTCGGCCTGCAACTGCTCTTCGGGCTCGCGCTCGCGCTGATCGTCAACCAGACCTTCGTGGGACGGGCCGTCGGCCGCGCGCTGGTCTTCTCGCCCTGGGCCGTCTCCGGTGTGCTGACCTCCGCGATCTGGGTGCTGCTCTACAACTCCCAGACCGGCATCACCCGTTACCTGGCCGACGCGGGCATCGGCCAGTACGGCACCAGCTGGCTGTCGGACACCTCCACCGTCTTCCCGGCGGCCGTGGTCGCTGACCTGTGGCGCGGTGTCCCCTTCTTCGCGATTTTGATCCTCGCCGACCTCCAGTCCGTCTCCAAGGACCTGTACGAGGCCGCCGAGGTCGACGGTGCCAGCCGCTTCAAGCAGTTCCTGCACATCACACTGCCGCACCTGAAGGACGCCATCATCCTGTCCACGCTGCTGCGCGCGGTCTGGGAGTTCAACAACGTCGACCTGCTCTACACGCTGACGGGCGGTGGTCCCGCGGGCGAGACGACGACCCTCCCGCTCTACATCGCCAACACCAGCGTCGACGCCCACAACTTCGGCTACGCGTCCGCCCTCACCACGGTCGCGTTCGTGATTCTGCTCTTCTGTTCGGTCGTCTATCTGCGACTGAGCAAGTTCGGAGGCGGGGACAAGTGATCACCAAGGACGCCACGATCAGCGCCCCCGCGGCGCCCGCCCCGCTCGCCGAGGAACCCCGGGAGCGCCCGGGGAGGAAGCGCCGCGCCTGGGACGAGGTCCCGCGCCGGCACATCTACCTCCCGCTCTCCATCTACCTCCTCTTCACTCTGATCCCCTTCTACTGGATCCTGCTCTTCGCGCTCCGCCCGGCCGGCTCGACCTCGCTCGTGCCGTGGCCCATGACCTTCGAGCACTTCGACAAGGTGTGGAACGACCGCAGCTTCGGGACCTACTTCCAGAACAGCGTGCTCATCGCCGTCGCCACGCTGGTGATGACGACCCTCGTCGCCCTCGCCGGCGGGTACGCCCTGGCCCGCTTCGACTTCAGGATCAAGCGCGGCTTCATGCTGGCGCTGCTCTGCTCCCAGTTCGTGCCGGGCGCGCTGCTCCTGGTCCCGCTCTTCCAGATCTTCGCCAAGCTCCAGATGATCAACTCGCTGGGCAGCGTCATCATCGCCGAGACGGTCTTCCAGCTGCCGCTGTCGATGATCCTCATCAGCGGGTTCATCAGGAACGTCCCGTACTCGCTCGAAGAGGCCGCCTGGGTCGACGGCTGCGACCGCTTCACCGCCTTCCGGATCGTCGTCCTGCCCCTGCTGCGGCCCGGGCTGATCGCCGTCGGCTCCTTCGCCTTCGTGCACGCCTGGAACCACTTCCTGTTCGCTCTGATGTTCCTCAGCGACCAGAGCAAGCAGACCATCCCCGTCGGCCTCAACACGCTGATGAGCTCCGACAGCGTCGACCTGGGCGCGCTCGCCGCGGGCGGCATCATCGCGGCCGTCCCCGTCGTCATCGTCTTCGCCTTCATCCAGAAGTGGCTGATCACCGGGTTCAGCGCGGGGGCGGTGAAGGGATGAGGGCCGCCGAGGAATTCCCGTCGAGCACGTCCACCGGACAACTGCCGCTGCCCGTCGTTCTCGCGGGTGCGCGCGGTCACGGCCGTTGGCACCTGGAGAACATCCGTCGGCTCCAGGCCAAGGGGCTCGTACGGCTGGCGGGCATCTGCGAGCTGACCCCGCTCGGCGCAGAGGAACTGAACGGGCAAACGGTCGAGCAGTCGGCCGACTTCGGCGCCCTCCTCGACTCCACCGGCGCCGCGATCGCCGTGATCTGCACGCCCATCCCCACCCACACCGACCTGGCGCTGATCGCCGCGGGCAAGGGCGTACACCTGCTGCTGGAGAAGCCGCCCGCGCCGTCGTACGCCGAGTTCCGCCGGATGGCCGACGGGGTCGCCGCGGCCGGGGTCGTCTGCCAGATCGGCTTCCAGTCGCTCGGTTCGCACGCCGTGCCCGCGATCCGGAAGCTGATCGCGCAGGGGGTGATCGGCCAGGTGGCCGGGATCGGCGGGGCGGGCGCCTGGGCGCGCGACGAGGCGTACTACCGGCGGGCGCCGTGGGCGGGCAAGCGCCGTCTGAACGGCGTGGACGTGATCGACGGGGCGCTCACCAACCCCCTCGCGCACGCCGTCGCCACCGCCCTGGCGCTCAACGGATCCACCCGCGCCGAGGACGTCACCGCGATCGAGACCGAGCTGCAGCACGCCAACGACATCGAGTCCGACGACACGTCCTGCGTACGCATCACCACCCCGCGGGGCCGGGTCACCGTCGCCGCCACGCTCTGTGCCGAGCGGCCCGGCGAACCGTACGTCCTGGTGCACGGCAGCAGCGGCCGGATCACCTTCTGGTACAAGCAGGACCGGGTGCTGGTGCAGCGGTCCGGGCACGGCCCGGAGGAGATCGAGTACGGCCGCACGGACCTGCTGGAGAACCTGGTCGCGCATATGACGGAGGGTGCCGGACTGCTGGTCGCGCCGGATACGACGGGTGCCTTCATGAAGGTGGTGGAGGCGATCCGGCAGGCGCCGGACCCGCTCGCGCTGCCCGCCGACGCCTGGGAGCCGCTTCCCGAGGAGAACCGCAGGGTCGTGCCCGGCATCGACGGACTCGTCGCGGCCGCCGCCGACACCCTCGCCCTCTACTCCGAGCTCGGCGCCTCCTGGGCCCGGCCGAACCGGTTCCCGAACGACGTGCCGAGCGACGTCCCGAACAAAGCCGCGAACAAGGTGGGAAGCGAGGTGAGCACCCCATGAACCACGCACAGAGCACCGACTCGCTCGTCCTGCGTGTCGCGGGCCGCCCGGTCGGCCGGTACGTCACCCGGCCCGAACTCGCGCCCCGGTTCTCGCCGCGCCCCTACCTCCACCCGGTCACCACCCTGGCCGGCACGGCCGTCACCGAGCTCAGCCCCGCCGACCACACCCACCACCTCGGCGTCGGTGTCGCCGTTCCCGACGTCGAGGGGCACAACTTCTGGGGCGGGCGCACCTACGTCCGCGACCAGGGACCCACCGAGCTGGCCAACCACGGCGCCCAGCGGCACTCCGGTTTCCAGCTGCGCGACCCGGACGGCTTCGTGGAGGAGCTGCGCTGGGTGGCCGCGGGCGGCGAGCTGCTGCGCGAGCGCCGTACGGTCGCCGTCACCGAACTCGCCGACTCCGCCTGGGCGTTGGACTTCACCTTCTCCCTCACCAACACGACCACCCGCCCCCTCTCGATCGGCAGCCCGGCCACCAACGGGCGGCCCGGAGCGGCCTACGGCGGCTTCTTCTGGCGGGCCCGCAAGGAAGCGCGGGCGCCGCGCGTCTTCACCGCCGACACCGAGGGCGAGGAGGCGGTCCACGGGGCCCCCGCCGACTGGCTCGCCCTCGTGGGCGCGGGCTGGACCCTCGTCTTCGCCGGGGCCACCGCGGCGACCCGCCGCGACCCGTGGTTCGTGCGCACCGCCGAGTACCCGGGCGTCGGATCCTCCCTCGCGCACACCGAACGGCTGCCGATACCGGCCGGGGAGACGGTCGTACGCCGGGTCGTCACCGTCGTCGCGGACGGCGCCCTCGGCAGCAGCGAGGCCGCGGCGCTGGTGCGGAAGGCGGTGAGCCCCTGATGGCGCTGGCCTCCGCAGACCTCGGCGACGGCACCTACCGCAACCCCGTCCTCGACGCCGACTGGTCCGACCCCGACCTCCTGCGCGTGGGCGACGACTTCTACCTCACCGCCTCCAGCTTCGGTCGCGCGCCCGGACTGCCGCTCCTGCACTCCCGCGACCTGGTCAACTGGACGCTCGTCGGACACGCGCTCGGGCTCCTTGAACCCGCGAGGGAATTCAGGAAGCCCCGGCACGACTGCGGTGTGTGGGCCCCGTCCCTGCGGCACCACGACGACCGCTTCTGGATCTTCTGGGGCGACCCCGACCACGGCATCTTCCAGGTCAACGCCCCGGAGATCCGCGGTCCCTGGACCCGACCGCACCTGGTCAAGGAGGGCAAGGGCCTCATCGACGCCTGCCCGCTGTGGGACGAGGAGACCGGCGAGGCGTATCTCGTGCACGCCTGGGCCAAGTCCCGTGCGGGCGTCAAGAACCGGCTCACCGGCCACCGTATGCGCCCCGACGGCACCGGGCTGCTCGACGAGGGCAAGGTGATCATCGACGCGGACCGGATCCCGGGCTGGTTCACCCTCGAAGGGCCCAAGGCCTACCGGCACGACGGCTGGTTCTGGATCTTCGCACCCGCCGGGGGAGTGGAGACCGGCTGGCAGGGCGCCTTCCGCTCGCGCGGCTTCTTCGGCCCGTACGAGGAGCGGGTGGTGCTGGAGCAGGGGGACACCGATGTCAACGGCCCCCACCAGGGCGGCTGGGTACGCACGGGGGCCGGCGAGGACTGGTTCGCGCACTTCCAGCAGCGCGGGCCCTACGGGCGGGTCGTCCACCTCCAGCCGATGCGCTGGGGCGCCGACGGCTGGCCGGTGCTCGGTGACGAGGGCGCCCCCGTCGCCGTACACCAGAAGCCGCGACTGCCGCAGCAGCCGCCCTCCGCGCCCGCCACCGACGACGACTTCCCCGGCGGCCGGTTCGGACGGCAGTGGCAGTGGACCGCCAACCGGCAGGACGGCTGGGCCACCCAGCACTCCGGGGACGGGCTGCGGCTGAGCTGCGTCCGGACGGTGGACGCGCACGACCTGCGCAGACTGCCGAACGTCCTCACCCAGCGGTTACCCGGCATTCCCGCCACCGTCGAGGTGGAGCTGCGCCTCGACAGCAAGGAGCCGGGGGCGCGGGCGGGGCTCGCGGTGCTCGGGGACGCCTTCAGCTGGATCGGGCTCCAGCGGGAGGCGGACGGGTCGGTGCGGCTCGTGCACCGGTTCGCCGAGTCGGTCGCCGAGCGGGAGCGCGACGCCGCACCTCCGCGAGCGGCGCCCCAGGGGCGGGCCCGGCTGTGGATCGAGAGCGGGGCGGGGGCGCGCTGCCGGTTCTCGTACGACGTCGGGGGCGGCCGGCAGTCCTCCGGCCAGGTCTTCGCCGCCACCTCCTGGCGCTGGGTCGGCGCCCTGCTCGGACTTTTCGCACTCGCGCCCGTCGGCGGGGGACACGCCGGCGCGGCCTCGTTCACGCAGTTCCGCATCACCAGTTCATTCCGCTGACAAGCCACACAACCCCGTTGGATCCAGAAGAAGAGAGCCGATCAATGAAGATCAACATCCACAGAACCGGGCGTGCCGCGACGGTCGTCGCCCTGGGCTCCGTGCTTGCGCTCACCGTCACCGCCTGCGGCGACAACGGCAGCGGAGCGGCGGGCGACAAGGGCACCGAGGGCTCCGGCAAGGGCGAGATCACCTTCTGGGACAACAACGGCGGTGTCCGCACCGACATCTGGAAGCAGATCATCGCGGACTTCGAGAAGAAGTACCCGGACATCAAGGTCAAGTACGTCGGCATCCCGGCGGCGAGCGCCCAGTCGAAGTACGACACCGCCATCCAGGGCGGCGGCCTGCCCGACGTCGGCGGCGTGGGTACCGCGATGCTCGCCGAGGTCGCCGTCCAGGGCGCGCTGGAGCCGCTGGACAGCCGGCTCAAGGGGAGCTCGCTGGGCGGCAGGCTGAGCCAGAACCTGCTCGACGTCAGCCGGGCCGCGGGCGGCGGTGACAGCCTGTACCAGGTGCCGACCTCCGCCAACAACGGCACGCTCTGGTACCGGACGGACCTGTTCAAGGCGGCGGGACTGGACGCCCCGACCACCTGGTCGAAGTTCTACGACGCCGCCGACAAGCTCACCGACAAGGGCAAGAACAAGTTCGGCTTCACCATCCGGGGCGGCGAGGGGGCGATCGCGCCGGCCCTCGACGCGGTGTACGGCCAGACCGGCATCACCTCGTTCTGGAACGGCGACAAGACCACCGTCAACGACCCGAAGAACGTCGCCGCCCTCGAGAAGTACATCGCCCTGTACAAGAAGGACACCCCGTCCGCCGACGTCAACAACGACTTCACCAAGATGGTCGCCCAGTGGGACAGCGGCACCATCGGCATGCTCAGCCACAACCTCGGTTCCTACCAGGACCACGTGAAGGCGCTGGGCGCGGAGAAGTTCCGCGGCATCCCGAACCCGACGCAGGACGACGGCACCCGCGTGCAGGTGTCCAACCCGGTCGACGGGATGAGCCTGTTCAAGTCCAGCAAGAACAAGGCGGCCGCCTGGAAGTTCATCGAGTTCGCCCTCTCGGCGGCGGAGAACTCCAAGTTCAACGAGTCGGCGGGACAGGTCCCGGCGAACACCGACGCCGCGAAGGACGCGTGGATCCAGAAGGCCGAGCCCACCAAGCTGGCCGCGGAGGCGCTGAACGGGGCCGGTACCAAGATCGTGCAGCTGCCGTACTACCTGCCGGACTGGAACACGATCTCCAAGTCCGACAACGAGCCGAACTTCCAGAAGCTGCTGCTCGGGAAGATGAGCGCGAAGCAGTTCCTGGACACGTTGGCCGACCAGTTGAACAAGGCGCAGGCGGACTGGAAGTCGAACCACTAGCTCCGCGGGTTCGCTCCGCTGGTTGGGCCGGGCGCGGTCGGTTCGTGGTCTTCGAGGTTGTGTGGCGACCGCGGGCCGGGCGTGGCTGGTCGCGCAGTTCCCCGCGCCCCCAAAAGACGGGGCGCGGGTCCCCCTCTGCTTGAAAGGCACACGTTCGTGTCCCTTACGCGTAGACAGGTCACCTCGGCGGCTCTTGCCGCCGTTCCCGTTGCCCTTGCGGCAACCGGCACCGCACAAGCCACCCAGCGTCGCCGCACCCTCTACATCGCCGGTGACTCGACCGCCGCCCAGAAGTACGCCGACGCCGCGCCCGAGACCGGGTGGGGCATGGCGCTTCCGTTCTTTCTGCGGGAGCACCTGGAAGTCTCCAATCACGCCGTGAACGGGCGGAGTTCGAAGAGTTTCGTCGACGAGGGGCGGCTCGACGTCATCCTCGACGTGATCCGGCCGGGAGACTTCCTGCTCATCCAGTTCGGGCACAACGACGAGAAGAGCGCCGACCCGACGCGCTACACCGAGCCCTGGACGACGTACCAGGACCATCTGCGGCAGTACGTCGACGGGGCGCGGGCCCGTGGCGCGCGGCCCGTGCTCGCCACCCCCGTCGAGCGCAGAAAGTTCGACGCGGACGGCAACGCCGTGCCGACCCACGGCGACTACCCGGCGGCGATGCGCGCCCTCGCCGAACAGGAGCGCGTGGCGCTGCTCGACATCCAGGCCCTGTCGATCGCTTTGTGGCAGCGGCTCGGCGTCGAGGAGACCAAGAAGTACTTCAACTGGACCGCGACCGAGCAGGACAACACCCACTTCAACCCGCCGGGCGCGATCGCCGTGGCCCGTCTCGTCGCGGCCGAGCTGCCGCACCGCCGGGTGCTGGCGCACCGGGACGTGCGCCGGCTGGACGAGGAAGTCCCCGAGTCCTGGATCACCTGGCCGGACGCGGCCGCGTAACCCCCTTCCACACCTCCGCCAGAAGGAGAGCCGCACAGTGAACACACAGAGATGGCATGGACATGCCACAGCAAGGCCGGCGACGACGGCCCTGCTGGTCGGTTGCACCGCTCTGGCCCTCGCCGTCACCGGCACCACCGCCCAGGCCCAGGCCCGGTCGGGCGACCTCGGTCGACAGACCCTCGCCGCCGGTGACGGTTGGGGCTCCGACGGCACGGGGACCTCCGGTGGTGCGGCGGCCGACGCCGCGCACGTGTACACCGTCACCACCTGGGCCGAGTTCAAGGCCGCGCTGAAGAGCGGCGGCACCGCCCCGAAGATCATCCAGGTGAAGGGCACGATCGACGCCAACGCCGAGGGCTGCGACTCCTTCGCCGCGCCGGGCTACGACTTCGACGCCTATCTGCAGAAGTACTCCCCGGAGAACTGGGGATACGGCACCAACCTGGACGCCGAGCCCGATGACAGCCCCGAAGGCCTGCGCCGCGCCTCCGCCGCCAACCAGGACACCGCCATCAAGGCGGAGATCCCCGCCAACACCACTCTCGTCGGCCTCGGCAAGGGCGCGGGGTTCAAGGGCGCCAGCCTCCAGATCAAGGCCGTGGACAACGTCATCGTCCGCAACCTCACCTTCGAGAGCCCGCTCGACTGCTTCCCGCAGTGGGACCCGACCGACACCTCCGTCGGCAACTGGAACTCCGAGTACGACAGCGCGGTGGTGTACGGCTCGACGCACGTCTGGCTGGACCACAACACCTTCACCGACGGGGACCACCCCGACAGCACGCTGCCCACGTACTTCGGCCGGATCTTCGAGCAGCACGACGGTGAGCTGGACATCGTCAAGGGCGCGGACTACGTGACCGCCTCCTGGAACGTCTTCGCCGACCACGACAAGACGATCCTCATCGGCAACAGCGACAGCGCGTCCACCGCCGCGGTCGACCGGGGCCACCTCAAGGTCACCTTCCACCACAACCTGTTCTCGAACCTCGTCGAGCGCGCGCCCCGCGTCCGCTTCGGCCAGGTCGACTCCTACAACAACCACTTCGTCGCGGGCGACGGCTACTCCTACAGCTACGGCATCGGCATGGAGTCCCAACTCGTCGCCCAGCACAACGCGTTCACGCTGCCCGCCGGGGTCAGCGCGGCGACCGTCCTGAAGAAGTGGAAGGAGGCGCCGCTCACCGCGGCGGACAACTACGTCAACGGGGCGGCCACCGACCTGATCGCCGTGCACAACGCGGAGATCCCGGCGGAGACGCTGCAGTCCGGGGCTGGATGGACGCCGACCCTGCGGACCAAGGTCGACTCGCCCAGGGCGGTGCCGCGGATCGTGGACCGCGGGGCGGGCGCCGGAAAGATCTGCTGACCAGCTGATCCGGCTGATCCGGTCGACCAGCTGATCGGGTCGAACCGGCTCCGATCGTTGCAGCCCTTCTGGTCAGGCCGGAGCGGCTCCGCACCGCCCCTCACCCAGGGCGTGCCGCTCCGGCCCCTCGTCCCTCCCGCAGAGCCCGCGAGGCCTCTGAGCCTCGCGGCACAGCGAAGGAGCATCGCCATGCTCTCCCGCACCACCACACCCGGTCCTGCCGTCTCCAGCCGGAGAACCTTCCTCGTCGCCAGTGCCGGGGCCGCTCTCGCGCTCGGCCTCGCGACTCCCGCGCGGGCCCAGGCGTGGCCCCAGGAGAAATCCCCCTTCGGGCGTTACGGTTCGCCGTCCGCCCGGCTCACCGAGCGCACCCTGTACGTCCACCCCGGCGGCCTCGGCGATCACACCACCGTCCAGGCCGCCGTCAGCGCCGGTGGGGGCACCTCCCAGGCGTTAAGCACTGGGGGAGGGGCCGGATACAGCCTGGTCATCGCGCCGGGAACGTACCGGGAGACCGTCGCCGTCGGCGTCGCCCGTACGGAGATGACCTGGATCGGCGCCTCCGGGGACCCCCGTGACGTCGTCGTCGTGTACGACAACGCCAACGGCACGCCGAAGCCCGGCGGCGGTACCTACGGGACCACCGGCTCGGCCACCACCACCGTGCAGGCCGACGGGTTCACCGCCCGTGGGATCACCTTCGCCAACGACTTCCTGCGCGCCGACCACCCCGAGATCACCGGCACCCAGGCGGTCGCCGTCAAGGTGCAGGGCGACCGCTCGGCGTTCGTGGGGTGCCGGTTCCTGGGCCACCAGGACACGCTGTACGCCGACTCGATCGCGCTCGGCACCTTCGCCCGCCAGTACTACCGCGACTGCTACGTCGAGGGTGACGTGGACTTCGTCTTCGGCCGGGCGAGCGCCGTCTTCGAGCGCTGCCACTTCCGCACCCTGAACCGCACGGACCTGGCGGCCGCCCCGTACGGCTTCGTCTTCGCCCCCTCCACCGCGCTCGCCAACCCGCGCGGCTACCTGGTCACCCACGGCCGTGTCAGCAGCGAGGCCCCGGACGCGTACTACAAGCTCGCCCGCCCCTGGGTGCCGGGTTCGGACACCACCGCCCGGCCCATGCTGACCGTCCGCGACACCCGCCTCGCCGCCGGGATCGACGCGGTCGCGCCCTACACCGACATGGCGGACGCCTACCCCTGGCAGAGCCAGCGCTTCGCCGAGTACCGGAACACGGGGCCGGGCGCGGTGATCAGCGTCCCGGAGAACCGTCCCCAACTGAGCGCCGTCGAGGCCGAGTCGGCGACCCGGGAGGCGTATCTCGGCGACTGGACGCCGTGGAAGGGGTGCTGAGATGCGCCGACGCGCCTTCCTCACCACGGCCGGTGCGCTCACCGTCCTCGGCGCGACTCCCGCCTTCGCGGGCGGGCGCCGGGTGCTGCACGTCCGCCCCGGTGACTCCGTCCAGGCCGCCGTCGACGCGGTGACCGGCGCCGGCTGGACGATCGTCGTGCACCCGGGCACCTACCGCGAGGTCGTGAACATCCCCGCCGACAAGGCCGACCTGACACTGCGCGGTGCCACCCGTGACCCGCGCGACGTCGTCATCGTGTACGACCACGCGGGCGGCACGCAGAAGCCCGACGGTTCGGGGACGTACGGCACCGCCGGCTCCGCCACCTTCACCTCGGCGGCGCCGGGGCTCACCGTGCAGGGGCTGACGCTCGCCAACGACTGGCTGCGCGCCGACCACCCGGACATCACCGGGACGCAGGCGGTGGCGGCGTACGTCACCGGGGACCGCTCGTCCTTCACCCAGGTCCGCCTGCTGGCACACCAGGACACCCTGTTCGCGGACACGACGGCCCTGACCGCCTTCGACCGCCAGTACTACCGCGACTGCTACATCGAGGGCGACGTCGACTTCGTCTTCGGGCGGGCCACCGCCGTCTTCGAGCGCTGCCACTTCCACACCCTCGACCGGGACGTCACCTTCAGACCTGAGGGGATGGTCTTCGCGCCCTCCACGGCCCGCGCCAACCCGCACGGCTTCCTGGCCCTGCGCGGCCGGGTCACCTCGGGCGCGCAGGACGGGGCGTACAAGATCGCGCGGCCGTGGGTGCCGTCGTACGAGACGACGGCCTGGCCGTCCCTGGTCGTACGGGAGACGGAACTCGGCCCCGGCATCGACGCGGTGGCGCCCTACGTCAACATGCGCGAGGCCTACCCCTGGCAGTCCATGCGCTTTCGCGAGTACCGCAACACCGGCCCCGGCGCGGAGATCACCGTGCCGGAGAACCGTCCCCAGCTCACGGACACGGAAGCCATGTCGCACACGCGTGCGGCGTATCTCGGCGACTGGTGCCCGTGATGGCCCCGCACCGATCACCGCAGTAGCTCCCCCACCCGCTCGACGAAAGGACCGCACTCCATGTCTCGTCGAACCGCTCTCGCCCTAGGCGCCACCCTGGCGCTCGGCGCCGGACTCGCCGTCCTGCCCACCCAGGCCCAGGCGGCGACCGTCGTCGTCAGCACCACGGCCGACCTCACCAGCGCCATCAAGAACGCCACCGCCGGCACCGTCATCCAGGTGCGCGCCGGTACGTACTACCCGACGGCCACCCTCCAGTCGACGGCCAACGGCACCTCGTCGAGCCCCGTCACCCTCCAGGCGTACGGCTCGGAGACGGTGAAGATCGACGGCTCGTCGCTGCCCGCCGGGGACTGGATCTTCAAGCTGACCGCAGACTACTGGAACGTCTCCAACCTCACCTTCCAGAACTCCCCGGACAGCGCGGTCGTCTGCCAGTCCTGCACCGGCACGAACTGGAACAACATCAAGACCATCAACGGCGGCGATTCCGGCTTCACACTCACGGGTGACGGCACCGTCAACAACACGGTCAAGAACATCGACTCGTACGGCAACTACGACGCCGCGGGCCATGGCGAGAACGCGGACGGCGTCGCCGTGAAGTTCGGCTCCGGCACCGGCAACCTGATCACCGGCGCCCGCCTGTACAACAACTCGGACGACGGCATCGACTTCTGGTCCTTCTCGTCCCCCGTCACCGTCGAGCACACCTGGTCCTTCGGCAACGGGAAGAACCGCTGGGGCGACTCGGCCTTCGCGGGTGACGGCAACGGCTACAAGCTGGGCGGCGACGGCGAGGTCGTCGCGCACGTCGTCAACAACTCCGCCGCCTGGGACGACGCCGGCAACGGCTTCACCGAGAACTCCAACACCGGCTCGATCGTCATCAACCGCACCACCGCGTACGCCAACGGCAAGTACGGCTACTACTTCGCCACCAGCTCCACGAAGCTCGGCAAGAACCTGGCCGTCGGCAACGGCAGCGCGGCCGTCTCCAAGGGGTCCTCCGTCACGTCCTCCGGCAACAACTGGGACTCGGGCATCTCCACCCCGTCCTTCGTCTCCACGGACGCGTCGACGACGTACAACTCCCGCAAGTCCGACGGCTCGCTGCCCGCGACGACATTCCTGACGACGGGCAGTACGACGATCGGCGCCACGATGAACTAGCTCTCAGCGACCGTCCCGTGCGGGAAGCGGCAGGGCCGACCGCTTCCCGCGCGTACGCCGACGCACACTCAGCCCAAGTGCCACAGGGCGTACGCCACCACGCACAGGATCACACCGGCGAACGCCATCAGCGCACCCAGGAACCGGAGATATCCAGGGGTCGCGAAAAGGGTGGGCGACCCGCCCAGGCGCCCCATCGCCGCCCAGCTCTCCTCATTCTTGCGGCGAATCCGCTCGGAGCGCCGGGTGGTGATCCCCCGCACGTCGAACGCCCAGCCCACCCCGCACCAGAGAGCGACCAGGCCGCCCAACAGGAACACGGCGAGGACGACCGGCGAGGGGCCGTGCGACCCCGCGGCCAGGTTGAATCCGTCAGTCAATTTTCAGATCCCTTTCGAAGTGATCATTTCGCATTATTTCTGGCGGACTTCGACCGGCCACGGGCCGCCGGCGCCGGTCGATGCGGAGTAGTCCCCGAGCTGAATCTCAAGGAGTGCCTCGCGCGAGTAACTCTCGATGTCCTCTACATATGGCGGGAGGCCGGGGTGATGGCTGGAGAATGTCACATTGGCCGTGAGGACATCGTCGTCGAGTCCACCCATCGAAAGGGAGACATAGGCGCACACGGAGTTCTTTCCGAATTGGTCTGCCGCGCTTTCGAGACATGCGAAGGAGTAGGCGAGACATCGGCGGAGAAGCTGCTCTTCGCGGCTTTGTCCGGATTCAGGCAGATCGTAGTCGGTCATTCCGCGACCGTTGACCGAGGTCTCTTCCTGGACCACGTCGAAGAAGGATCCGACCGTGCCCTCGGTCAATTCGGTCAACAGGACGGCGCCATCGGAGCCGACTGTCCAACCTCGTCCGGCGACATCCCGGAAGGGCAACGGAATGTCCGGCTCGGACAGTCGGGTGAGGTCGGTCCGCTGCATCATGGCGGCCATCATTCTGTTCATGCGCATGTCTATCCCTCGCCCAGAGCGGCGAGTCCCTTTCTGATGGCCGCGATGAATCCCGGATTGTTCCCCACAGCCTTCAATACTGAACGGGGGAGTCCGTCGAACTGTCCGGTCTCAAAATTGTACTGGTACTTTGCGCTCTTGTTCGTCTGGTCCTGGAAGTGCAGCTGGCCGGGGCGCTGCCCAGGGTTGGGGTTTTCTACGTCGATTCGGTAGGGCCCCTGATTCCAGAGGGTTTTACTGGTGATCTGCGGACCGTTGGAGCCGATCATTCCCGCGGACTTGGGGTCGCGTATTCCGTACAGATCCCGCATGTCCTGAACGCGGTCGTCCACGGCCTTCGGGTGGTACGGGTCGTCCTTGAACGCGGGCTGGGAGCTGTAACCCTCCCTGAGCTGCGGGCAGGGTCCCAGGCCGAGCGGGTCCGACCAGGAGTACGGGTTGTGAACATACGCGGCCGGATTGGGGGCGGGCGCCAGACCGAGGGGGTCGGGCGAGAGATAGCGTGCGGTTTCGGGGTCGTAATAACGGAAGTAGTTGTAGTGCAGACCCGTTTCCGGGTCGGCGTACTGGCCGGGGAAACGGAGGGGGCAGTCCGTGTCCGCCCTGCCTCGGTCCTCGGGGCCGGGGAGACCGGTGCCCCACAGGCCGGTGCGCCGCTGCCAGGTCACCTCGCCCTCGGCGGTGACCAGTTCGGCGGGAGCGCCTACGGCGTCCGTGACGATCGCGTGGAACCGGACGGCGCGATCGCCCGTGGTCTCCTCGGCCAGCCGGGCCAGGAAGGATTCCTGCGGGCCGCGCGGCGTTGGTGTGCGTTCGGTCTGCGCGACCGGCCGGTGTGTGTCGGGGGAGTAGTCCCAAGAGGTGACGCGGCCGTCGGGGGAGACCTGCTCGGCCAGGCGGGTGCCGTCCCACGAGAAGTCCGTGCGCGCGGTGACCGAGCCGTCCTCGGCGAGGCGCACCTTGGCGACGCGACGTCCGAGAGGGTCGTACAGGTACTGCCAGCACTCGCCGTCCGGGGTGGTCACCTCGGTCAGCCGGTCCTCGGCACTCCACGCGTACGTCCACGTGCGCCGCTGCCCGTTCAGGAGCATGCGTGCCCTGCGCACGAGTCGGCCCTGGGCGTCGTGATCGTACGTCGTGCGATCGGCACTGCGGATGCGGGTGCCGTCGAAGGTGCGCTCGCCGGGCGCCTCGTGAGCCGGGGCGGTGGCGTGTGTGAGGTTGCCCGCGGTGTCGTAGGCGTAGGTCTCGCTCCAGCCGAGGGCGCGAACCCGGGTGACCCGGCCTGAGGCGTCCAGTTCGAATGACCGGGTGCCGGCGGTGAGTTCACGGATCTCGGTGAGATAGCCATCGGGGCGATAGGCATAGGAGCGGTGCTGGAGAAGACGGTCGCCTGCCCCGTTTCCGGTGTCGGTCACCGCCTGGGACATGAGGCGTCCAGCGGGGTCCCAGCTCTGGGAGAGCTCCACGTGGTCGCCGACAAGACGCCGTGTCTCCTGGCCGGCCGCGTCGTACTCGAACCTCACCTCTCCGGCGTCGTTGCAGAGTGCGACCGCGCGGCCCACCGGATCGTAGGTCCAGTGTGAAGCGAGTCCGGACGGTGTGGTGCGACGAGTGGTGCGTCCCAGGGCGTCGTAGGCGAACGCGGTCGTAAGGCCATTGACGGTCTCGCTGATGGTGCGGCCCGCCGCGTCGTACGCGAAACCGATCTCGGCGTCCGCGTTGCTCGCGGTGGCCGGACGGCCGCTCGCCGCGTAGGTGTAGACCGTCGTCCCGCCGGTGTCGTCGCGCTGTTCGGTGACGCGGCCGAGCGTGTCCCGTGTGAAGTGCAGCGTCTCGCCCGCGCCGTTTTTGCGCGAGACGAGTGCGCCCGTCGCGTCGTGCTCGTAGGCGAGGACTCGGCCGTCGAAGTCGGTCTCCGCGACGAGGCGCCCCGCTCTGTCGTACGAGTACGACCACTTTCGGCCCTGCGGGTTGGTGACGCCCGTGAGGCGCAGCTCCGTGTCATGCGTGAACGTGTAGGTCGTGCCGTCCGGCGCGGTACGGGTGGCGGGGGCGTCGAAAGGGGCGACGGCGTGGCGCGTGACGTTCCCCGCCAGGTCTGTGTGGGTCAGGAGATTGCCCTCGGCGTCCCAGGTCCATGACTCACGGGCGCCGTCCGGGAGTTCACGCCACTCAGGTCGACCCTCGACCGACCAGCTCATCCGCGTCGTGCGGCCCAGCGGATCGGCGACCCCTACGATCCGGCCGAAGGTGTCGCGGCGGATGGTGGTGACCTGCCCGAGTTCGTCGGTGACCGTCACGGGGAGCCCGGCGGAATTGGAAGTGACCACTCGTGTGTGGCCGAGGGCATCGGTCAGGGTGGCCAGATGACCGGACTCGTCGTACGTGCAGCGGGTCTCGGCGCCGAGGGGGTCGCGGGTGGTGAGCAGATTGCCGCGGGAGTCGTAGGTGTGGCGCCACTCGGCACCACCGGGCTCCAGCACGTTGGCGGGCAGACCGAACGCGGTGTACGTCGCGCTCGCCACCGACCCGTCCGGCAGGGTGAGTTCGGTGAGGTTCCCGGCGCCGTCGTAGGCGAATCGGGTGGCACGCCCCAGCGGATCGGTGACGGTGAGGGGATGGGCCCCGTACGCGTCCCACTCCGTGCGAGTGACGTGCCCGAGCGGGTCCGTCTCCTCGACGACCAGACCCTCGGAGTTGTAACGATGGCTGGAGACGCGGCCGAGGGAGTCGGTGTACGTCGTCGTGGACGCCGCGTCGTCGTACGTCAGCGTGCCCGACAGGATGCCGTCGACGCCCTCGGTGCGGACGACCCGGCCACGCTCGTCGTACACGTACGAGAACCACGTGCCGTTGCGGTCGGTCCACCGGGTGACCCGGCCCTGTTCGTCGTACGTGAAACGCAGGGGCTCGCCGCTGGAGTTGACGACCTCGGTGAGGTTGCCGGACGGGTCGTAGCCGTACCGCATGACGACCGTGCCCTCGCCCACCGGGCCGTCGGGGCCGTAGCGGTACGGGGCCTCGTCGAGCAGGCGCAGGGCCGTGATGCGGGGGCCCTGGGTGTCGACGGCCAGGTAGTAGCCGCCCGAGTGGCGGATCCCGAACGGCACGCCCTCGTCGTCGCGTTCGACGTCGATGCGGGCGCCGTTGCGGTCGCTCCAGGAGTCGAGCGGGAGGTGTACGACGCCGAACGAGCCCGACGAGAAGGGGGTGCTGAAGGTGCGGACGACTCCGGAGACGGGGTCGGTGATGGTCATGACACCGTCGGGCTTGCCGTCCCAGAGCAGCGGCCAGCGGGCGCCCTTCACGGGGAGGGTCGCTACATCCGGCTCCGGTACGGGATACACGAGCCGCATGCCGTCCGCCGCCGCGAACACGACGCCCTCGCCGTCGATCTGCACGCACTCGTCGAGGGTGGAGATCCAGGTCGGGCCGAAGCAGACGCCGCCGCGATAGGAGGAGAGGTGGGTGCGCTGGAAGAGAAGCGGGAGGGAGGCCGGCAGCGTCACGTCGGTCTGGGCCATCAGCATGGCACCGGTCGCCACATCGATCGGCTCGCCCACGCACGGGACGCGGTCGGCCTGGCGGGCCGACGGCCCCAGCTCGACCAGGTCGGGGCGGAGCGACGGCGGGCGCAGCAGGAGGGGAGTGGTGTCGCTGAACGCGCCCTCCACGCCCGCCTTCAGTACGCCGCTGCCCGCGCCCAGCGCGCCGCCGAAGATCATGCCGTCCTTGGCGGCCTGGTTGACCTCGTCCAGGCTGAAGCCCTGCTGCAGACCGGTGACCATCTTCAGGGGCTGGGCCACGGCCAGATCGACGGTGACCGACTCGACCCCGCCGAAGGCCGCCGCGACCAGGGTGCCCGCCGCTATCTCCGCGACGGTGGTGGAGACGGCGATGCCCATGGTGGCGCCGAACTCGATGATGGCGTCGGCCGCCGCGACGGCGGCTCCGGAGGCGAGGCCCGCCGTGAAGAAGGCCAGCGCCACCCCGCCCGCGATCACGGCGGCGTCGATGCCGATCTGCGTCCAGAGTTTGTTGATGGCGTCGTCGATGGCGTCCGCGAACTTGTCCAGGGCCTTCGCCATCGCCCGGGACGACTCCGCCAGGTCGCTCAGCCAGCCGGCGTCCTTGCCCTTGGCGTAGCGGTCCCAGAACTTCTCGAACGCGTCGATCGATTCGCCGGAGTTGTGGTGGATGAGGGAGGACGCGCTCGTGTGCACCGGTCCGCGTACGTCGTCGACCGCGTCGGCGAAGGTGCGCCAGGCGGTCGCCGCGGCCCGCAGCGAACCGGAGTTGGCGTCCGGCCACCACAGGCCCAGCTTCAGCAGGATCTTCTTGGCCTCGTCCTCAACGCTCACCGGAACCGTCGCTCCCGGCCTTGTCGGCCCCGCCGGTCTTCACCTCGGTGAACATTCCCGCGATCAGCTGGTCGTTGTCGACGGTGCCGTCCGCCAGGTCGTTCATGGCCTCGTGGATGCTCACCAGGCCGAGTACGAGGGTGCCCGCCGCGCTCTCTATCTTCTTCTGCAGCGGCGAGTAGGCGTCCCCGAACTCCTTGCCCTGTTTGTCGTCGCCCCAGGGTTTTCCCAGGCCGTCCAGGGTGGTGACGAGGGTGGTGAGTGCCTTGCTGAGGTTCTTGGCCCCTTCGTGGAAGTCCGGCGCCGCGCGCTTCAGATCGGCGGTGTGGATGTGCAGGACCATGCCGTCGCCGTTTCCCTCACCCATGCGGTTCTCCCCGTCTGACGCATCGTTCGCATGTGCGTTCCGACCCTAGGAGAACCGGTTCAAGAGAAGGTCAAGTCGACGCCAGCTGCGGGCAATGCATCCAGGGAGATGCCGCCCGCGGGTGAGGTCTCGATCGGATAAAGCCTCTCGCACGGCATGCGTGATGCGCGTAGACATTCCCTGACCTGGTGCGGAATGACCTGGTCACCCATCACCCAGATCCGGAGAATCCATGCGGAAGTCCCTTAGAGCGGCAGCCATCGCGGCCGCTTGTGCCGTCGCCGGCGGTGCTCTCTACGGCACGGGCGTCGCCACGGCCGGCCAGTCGACGGCCAACTCGACCCACGAGCCCTACAACATCGGGCTCCTGGTCAAGGACATCGACACCTACTACGGCGCCACGCTCGACAGCAACGGCGTGTACCAGGCGTCCAAGGACAGCCAGTACGCCAAGGACCTGTCGCGGCTGGAGTCGGACGCCAAGCGCTACATCGACAGGGCGGCGCACAAGGCGAAGCACCGGGGCGAGAAGCCCGCGGTCGTCTTCGACATCGACGACACGCTGCTGCTCTCCCTCGACTACGAGAAGAAGACCAACTACACGTACAACTCGGCCACCTGGGCCGCGTACGTGGCCCAGGCCGACCGTCCGGCCGTCTTCGGCACCCCCGAACTCGTCGCGTACGCCAAGTCCAAGGGCGTCGAGGTCTTCTACAACTCGGGCTTGAAGGAGTCGCAGCGCGTCGACGCGGTCACGAACCTGAAGAAGGTCGGCGCCGACATCAACCTCGACGCCGCCCACATGTTCCTCAAGGACGCGGCCAACCCGCCGGCCTATCTGAGCGCCTGCGCCACGGCCGCCGCCTGGAACTGCACCACCGTGCAGTACAAGTCCGGCACCCGTAAGCACATCGAGTCCCTCGGGTACGACATCGTCGCCAACTTCGGCGACCAGTACTCCGACCTCGACGGGGGCTACGCAGACAAGACGTTCAAGCTCCCGAACCCGACGTACTTCGTCAGCTGAGTCATGGGCTGAGTCCTCTCAGGAGCGGTCGGTCCGCACGGGGCGGATCGACTCCAGGGTCGGCACCACCGGTTCGATCGTTCCGTCGGCCGCGAACTCCATGCGGTCGATGGTGGTCTCCCGGTGTGTGCCGTCCCCGCCCGCCTTCCCGGGGCCGTTCAGGGCGAAGCGGTGGTAGACGATGTACCAGTCGTCGGTGCCGGGGACGTTCACCACGGAGTGATGTCCGGTGCCCTTGATGCCGTACTCCGGGCGCTTGGACAGGATCGTGCCCCGCTTGGTCCACGGGCCGAGCGGGGACGGTCCGGTCGCGTAGGCCACGTGGTAGTTCTCGCTGCGGGTGTCGTCCTCGGACCACATGAAGTAGTACGTGCCCTGCCGCTTGACGACGAAGGATCCCTCACGGAAGTCGGGCTGCGTGATGTCCCGCACCTTCGAGGCGTCGAACGACACCATGTCGGCGTTCAGCGGCACCACGTACCCATGGCCGTTGCCCCAGTACAGGTACGACTGGCCGTCGTCGTCCGTGAACACCGCCGGGTCGATCATCTGACCGGTGAACTGCCCCTTGCCGACCAGGGGTTTGCCCAGCGCGTCCTTGAAGGGACCGGCCGGGGAGTCGGCCACGGCCACGCCGATCTGCTGCTCGGCGCAGAAGTAGAAGTAGTACTTGCCGTCGCGTTCGGCGATCGCCGGGGCCCAGGCGTTCTTGTCCGCCCAGGACACATCGGGTCCCAGGTCCAGGATCACACCGTGGTCCTTCCAGTGGACCAGGTCCTTCGACGAGTACGCCTTGAAGCTTGTCCCGCTCCAGCCCGCGTAGCCGTCCGTCGTCGGGTAGATCCAGTACTGGCCGTCCAGGTAGCGGACGTCCGGGTCGGCGTTGAGGCCGGGGAGGACCGGGCTGCGGGTCGCCGCCGCCTCGACCGTCCAGGTCCGGCTCGTCCCGTCCGGGGCCGTCACGGTGTACGTCTGCGGGGTGCGGAAGTCCCGGTGTGTGCCCGAGGCCGGGCTGACCTTCGCACCCGCGCCGACCGCGAGGGCGGGGGCCAGGTGCCTCAGGTCCGCGTCCGGCTTCATCGGCAGGACGACCTTCGAGGCCGACTCGGTGACGATCGCGTACCCCTTCTGGCCCTTCGCGGTCGCGTCCACGACCGACGTGCCGGTTGTCGGATAGGCGGCCAGCAGCCGGTCGTACTCCGCCTGTGTCACCGGCATCACCGTGCCGTGCCGGGGGCTCGCGGGCAGCTGGTAGTTCGTCGACATGGTCCACTTGCCCGAGTCGAGGTCGGTCGTCTCGAAGGGGACGTAACCGCGGCTGCCGTACTCGTCGATGAACAGGTACCACTTGTTCTCGGTGTTGGACTTGAAGACCGTCGGGCCCTCGCCGCGATCGATCGAGCCGCTGCCGATGCAGTCGGAGACGAAGTCGTACTTGGTGTTCGTCAGGGAGGTCGACTTCTCGCCGGTGATGAACTTCGAGCAGGGGCTGGAGGAGCTGGGGTCGCGCTCGTCCTTGGTGTAGCGGTAGTAACTGCCCTTGTTCTTGATGACCGTCGAGTCGATGACCGAGTAGCCCGGGTCGTCCCAGACCTTCGGCTCGCTGAAGGTGCGGAAGTCCTTCGTGGTGGCGTACAACATCTTGTTGTACGTCGATCCGGTGTGGTCCGGGTCGTCGTCGGCGTACAGCTTGGACGCCCAGAAGACGACGTACTCACCGAGGGAGTCGTCCCAATAGGCCTCCGGGGCCCAGGTGTTGCCCGCGTTGTCGGGGGCCACCTTCACCAGGCGCTGGTCGGTCCAGTGCACCAGGTCGGTGGACTCCCAGATCATGATGGACCTGCTGCCGTGCCGCTGTACGTAGTCCCAACTGCCGCTGGAGTTCTGATACATCTTCAGGTCGGTGGCGATGAGGAAGAACTTGTCGCCCTTGGGGGAGCGGATCACGAACGGGTCGCGCAACCCCTTCTCTCCGATGGTGGAGGTCAGGACGGGACTGCCCGCGTTCAACTCCCGCCAGTGCAACGGGTCGTTGCCGCGGCTCAGGGCGTAGCGGATCTGCTCGCCGTCGGCCGTTCCCTCGCCGGTGAAGTAGGCGAAGAGATAACCGGCGTACTTCGGTTCGTTCACGTGCGATGCTCCCGATGGTGACGGTGACGCGGGGCTCGGTGGGGCGGCCAGCAGGCCCAGGAGGAGCGCGAGGACGGGGATCAGGAGCGCGCGGGCGGTGCGGCGTCGCATGACACATCCTGTCGGAGTCTGGTGGATTCTGTGGGGAAAGCGCTCTCGGAGTGTTGCCAGTGGGGGACAGCGCGTCAATTGATGAAGGCGGCCCGACGGCCAGCGAAAGTTTCGACCTTTTTCGTGAGCCCCCGGCAACGTTTCCCGCCACCGCGGCGACCAGGGAGCAGAAGCGGGCCGGGGCGGCCCCTTTGGCCCGCTTCGTCTCCCGTCCCCCTAGGAAAGGAACGCCCCGTGCTTCTGAGCACCGGACGCCACCGCAGGACCCGTACGCTCTCGATCGCCGCGGCGGTGGCCGTCGCCGCGGGGGCGGGTGGCGTCTACCTCGGCCTCGCGAACAACGGCTCGGCGCAGGCCGCCGCCACCACGGTCACCGTCTCCACCACCGCGCAGCTGCAGACGGCCGTCGCCGATGCCGCCGCGGGCACGACCATCCAGGTGCGCGGCGGCACGTACTACCCGACGGCCACGCTGAAGTCGACGGCGAACGGCACCGGTTCCACGCGGATCACGCTCACCGCGTACGGCAGCGAGAAGGTGAAGATCGACGGCTCCAAGCTGGCCGCCGGTTCCTGGCTGGCCGGGATCTACGGCGACTACTGGACCGTCCAGAACATCACCTGGCAGAACTCGCCCGCCCAGGGCTTCGTCGCCACCTCCTCCGTCGGCGGCGTCTTCAAGAACCTCGTCACCGCGAACAACGGCGACTCGGGCTTCACGCTGCGCGGCGACGGAACGACCGACAACCTCGTGCAGAACCTGGACAGTTACGGCAACTACGACGCCGCGAACCACGGGCAGAACGCCGACGGCATCGCCATCAAGTTCGGCTCCGGCACCGGCAACAAGGTCACCGGCGCGCGCCTCTACAACAACGCGGACGACGGCCTCGACCTCTGGCAGTTCTCCTCGCCGATCACCATCGAGCACTCCTGGTCGTACGGCAACGGCAAGAACCGCTGGAACGACTCCGCCTTCGAGGGCAACGGCAACGGCTTCAAGCTCGGCGGCGGCGGGGCCTCGGTCGCCCACGTCGTGAACAACGACGCGGCCTGGGACAACGCGGGCAACGGCTTCACCGAGAACTCCAACACCGGTGCCATCGTCCTCAACCGCAACACCGCCTACGCCAACACCGACGCGGGCTTCTTCTTCGCGACGGGCAAGGCGCGGCTCGCCAGGAACCTCGCGGTGAGCAACAAGGGCGGTCTGGACAAGCTCGGTTCGTCCACGGTCTCCGCGGCCAACAACTGGGACAGCGGCACCTCGACGCCGTCCTTCAAGTCGACGGACGCGACCACGGCGTACGGCGCCCGCTCGTCGAGCGGCTCGCTGCCGGCGACCACGTTCCTGACGACGGGCTCGACGACCATCGGCTCGACCATGAACTGACGCACCCGCGTACTGACGTACGAGGGAAAGTGAATGCCCCCGCCGGTCGTCACCGGCGGGGGCGTTCCTCTGACTGGCTCCGAAGGGGGGCTCAGGCCAGCAGATCCCTTACTTGTACGTGATGTCAGATGACGAGAACCTGCAGAAGGTTCCGTCCGCGCCGGTGCCGAGCTCGGTGGGCTCCTTGCCGCTGCTGTTGCCCTTGAAGCGCACGCAGGTCTTGAGCTTCTTCTTGGTGTCGCCGGTGACACGGATCTTCGACAGCGTCGCCGTGTCGCCGAAGTTGGAGTTGATGCCGACCAGCGCCTTGCCCGGGGCGGTCGCGTCGATGTCGCTGAGCACGATCGTGCGCTTGACTTGCGTCTTGCAGTTGCCGCAGGAGCGCGCCAGCTTGCCGAAGTTCTCCACGTGGAAGCCGGTGATGGTGAGCTTGCCGGCGCCGTTGAACTGGAACACCTTGTCGGAGGCCTTCTGCGCGCCACCGCCGATGACGTCGTACTTCGCGGACGACGCCTTGCCCTTGAAGGTGGCCGCGTCCTCGCCGACGTCCAGCCACCACACGTTCTGCAGCGTGCAGCTGCCCAGGCAGTGGACGCCGTCGGCGGCGGGGGTGCCGATGATGACGTTCTTGAGGACCGCGCCGTCCTTCAGCTCGAAGATCGGGCCCTGGTTCTCCGACTGGTCGGAGGTGCCGAGAGAACCGCTGCCGAAGAACTTCGTCAGCTTGCCGTCGTAGGTGCCCGAGACCGAGATCGTCTTCGAGACGGCCTTGCTGCCCTTGGCCGTCGGCCAGACAGAGCTGGCGCCCGCCGTGCTCAGCATCGACGTCGTGACGAGCGCGGCCCCGGTGATGCCGAGGGCGGTGACCCCACCGATCACGGACCGCCGCTTGGTGAGGCGGCGACGGTGCCGGACGCGCTGTTCAACTCGTGCAGTCATGAAGCGCATTTCCTTGTGGGGAGGGGACGTGTTCGTCTCCTGGTCGCCGCAGGTGAGGAAAGGGTTGCCGCCGGCCGCAGGTTTTTTCGAGGGGACTTTCTACGAGTCGCCGTCGGTGCCGCTCGCGGCGGCGAAGTCGCCCGCCACCGACAGTGTCCTGTCCGTGGTCCTCGCGTTCGCCGAGTAGCGGTCGTCCTTGGCGTCCCGGCCGCCGCGGGTGTGGTTGTACTGGCCCGCGAAGACCCACTGGCCCGCCGCGAGGGTGTGGCCGTCCTTGAGCACCCAGGTGTAGACGAGGAAGCCGTCCTTCTCGGCGACCGTCGTCGTGAAGTCGCTCTCGGGTGCCGAGCGCCAGGAGCCCGCGTCGCTGACCCCGCCGGTCAGCTTGATCTTCAACTCGACGGTGAGCGAGGTGAGTTTGTCGGCGTTCTTCAGGGTCACATTGCTCTGCGCCCAGAAGTCGTTGCTGTGCGGATCGACCGAACCGTCGGACCACAGCGAGCCGTCCTGGTTGCCCGCGGCGGGCGCCTTGGGCGCGGCGGGCGAGGAGTTCACGGCCGAGGGAGTGTCCGAGGGGGAGGCGCTCGCCTTCCCTGACGGTTTCGAGGCACCCGAGGTGTGCGACGGGTGCGGCACGACGGGCGCGCGGCTCGTCGCGTCCGGGGAGACGACCGGGGTCGGCGAGACCGCGACCGTCTGCTGCGGCGGGTTGTTCTCCTGCACCGCCGCGGCCACCCAGTAGCCGCCGACCGCGAGGACGCCCGCGACCGCGGCCGTGGCGCCGACGACCCGTCCCCAGCCGAGCACCGGCGGACGCGCCGCACGCCGGGGACGACGCTCGGAGGCGCCGGACATCCCGCGCTCGACCCGGGCCAGGATGCGCGCGCGGTCGGGCTCATGCGCCTCGGCCGCCTCGTGCAGCCTGGCGCGCAGCTCGTCGTGCACGTCCTGCGCCTTCCTCATCGGTCCCTTCCTCCGGCTCCACCCGTGGGCAGCACACCGGCGTGCACCCGCATCGGGGCCTCGTCGGTGCCGAGGAGCCGCTTCAGTTCGGCCATGCCCTTCGACGTCTGGGACTTAACCGTACCCACGGAAACACCGAGGGCGAGCGCCGTGTCCTTCTCCGAGAGGTCGAAAGCGTGCCGAAGCACGACACATGCGCGCTTACGGAACGGCAGCCGGCGCAGCGCCTCCTGGACATCGATCTTCCCCGCTATGTCGGGGTTCTCGGTCGTGTCCTCGCGCTGCGACCAGAACAGTGTGATCCGTCTGCGCTCGCGCACGGCGCTGCGGATCCGGGTGCGGGCCAGGTTCGCGACGACACCACGGGCGTACGCCACCGGGTGGTCGGCCGCGCGCACCCGGTCCCAGCGGTGCCACAGCGCGAGCAGCGCGTCGGCCGCCAGATCGTCGGCGGCGTCCGCCTCGCCGGTCAACAGATGGGCGAAGCGGGCGAGTTCGGCATGGTGCCGCTCGAAGAAGGCGTGGAACTCCACGGAGGCTGCGTCGTCGACGACAGTGCCCACGGCTACCTCTCCTTGCTGCGGCATTTGAGCAACCGGTGCGGGTGCGTGCGTATACGGCCCCCGTGCGCCATCCGTGAAGGAATGGTGCCCCTGTGGGGCGAGATGCGTGAGCGTACCAGCGATGCGTACAGGGCTTCGAACAGCGTATGGCGGGCCGAACTTGATTCCGTAACACGGTGAAAACCTGAAAGCGGTTCAACGCGGGAACAATCCAGCCAGCATCCGCACACCCAGCACGCAGGTCACAAGGAGTATCAGCCATGTCCGAAACCCAGAAGGCGGCCGACCGGCCAAGTGCCGTGCCACCAGCGGCGAACAGCGTCGACCGGTTCTTCAGGATCTCCGAACGGGGCTCCACCTTCGGCCGGGAGATACGCGGCGGATTCGCCACGTTCTTCACCATGGCCTACATCCTTGTCCTGAACCCGATCATCCTGGGCAGTGCCAAGGACAAGTTCGGCCACCAGCTCGACAGCGGCCAACTCGTCACGGCCACCGCCCTGGTGGCCGCGGTGATGACCGTCATCATGGGCGTGGGCGGCAATCTGCCCCTCGCGATCGCCGCGGGCCTCGGCCTGAACGCCGTCGTCGCCTTCCAGATCGCCCCGCTGATGAGCTGGCCCGACGCGATGGGCCTGGTGGTCATCGAAGGCGTGATCATCTGCGTACTGGTCCTCACCGGACTGCGCGAAGCCGTCATGAACGCCATCCCGCAACCGCTGAAGCACGCCATCGGTGTGGGTATCGGACTCTTCATCGCCTTCATCGGCTTCGTGGACGCCGGTTTCGTCAGCCGCATCCCGGACGTCGCGAACACCACCGTGCCGGTGCAGTTGGGCGCGACCGGCTCGCTGACCGGCTGGCCCGTGCTGGTCTTCTGTCTCGGCGTGCTGCTCACCATCGGACTGATGGCACGCAAGGTCAAGGGCGCCATCCTGATCAGCATCGTGACGCTGACCGTGGTCGCCGTGATCATCAACTCGGCCGCGGACATCAAGAGTTGGGGCCTGACCACGCCGAAGATCCCCTCCGACGTGGTGGCCACCCCGGACTTCGGTCTCGTCGGACACTTCAGTCTGTTCGGCGGCTTCGGCGAGACCGGCGCCCTGACCGTCGTCCTGCTGATCTTCACCCTGATCCTGTCGGACTTCTTCGACGCCATGGGCACGATCGTCGGCATCAGCGCCGAGGCCGGACTGCTCGACGAGGAGGGCAAGGTGCCCGGCATCGGCCGGGTGCTGTTCATCGACGGCGCCGCGGCCGTCGCGGGCGGCGCGGCCTCCGCCTCCTCCAACACCGCCTACATCGAGTCCGCGGCCGGCGTCGGCGAGGGCTCGCGCACCGGCTTCTCGAACCTCATCACCGGCGGTATGTTCGCCCTCGCCCTGTTCCTGACCCCGCTGCTCACCATCGTGCCGCTGCAGGCGGCGGCCCCCGCCCTGGTCGCGGTCGGCTTCCTGATGATGACGCAGGTCAAGCACATCGAATGGGACAGCTACGAGATCGCGATCCCCGCGTTCCTGACCATCGCGGCGATGCCGTTCACCTACTCGATCACCAACGGCATCGGGGCCGGTTTCGTCGCCTACGTCGTGATCAAGGCGGTGCTCGGCAAGATACGCGAGGTCCACTGGCTGCTGTGGGCCGTGTCGGCGCTGTTCCTGGTGTACTTCGCGATCGATCCCGTTCGGCAGCTGTTCGGCGTGAAGTGACCGTACGGGTGTGAAGTGACCGTACGGAGGAAGGGCCGCCCCCAGGGGTGCGGGGCGGCCCTTCGTCGTGCGCGGTGCGTCAGTTCTTCAGCGCCGCCCGCATCATGGCCTTGGCCACCGGTGCCGCCAGGCCGTTGCCGCTGACCTCGGACCTCGCCGCGTCGGACTGCTCGACGATGACCGCCACGGCGACCTCCTTGCCGTTCGAGTCGGACTTCGCGTACGAGGTGAACCAGGCGTACGGAGTCTTGCTGTTCTTCTCGCCGTGCTGGGCCGTACCCGTCTTGCCGCCTACGGTCGCGCCGGAGATCTTCGCGTTCGTGCCCGTGCCCTCGGTGACGACCGTCTGCATCGCGGACTGGAGTTGCTCGGCGGTCGTCGAGCTGACGATCTCCTTGGTCTGGGTGCTGTCGTCGTAGTTCTTCACCTCATTGCCGCTCGCGTCACTGGTCTGCGACACCATGTGCGGCGAGACCAGCTTGCCGCCGTTGGCGATGGCGGCCGACACCATGGCCATCTGCAGCGGGGTCGCGGTGACGTCGTACTGGCCGATGCCGGTCAGCGCCGTGGACGACTTGTCCATGTTCGAGGGGTAGACGCTCGGGTACGCCCGTACCGGCACGTCCTGCGAGCTGTCGTTGAAGCCGAACTTCTCCGCCATCGCCTTGACCTTGTCCTGCCCGAGGTCGACAGCCATCTTCGCGAAGACGTTGTTGCACGAGTACTGGAGCGCTACCCGGATCGAGGCGTCCTTGCAGGGCGCGGAGGCGCTCTCGTTCGACAGATCGGTCGTTGTGTTCGGCAGTGTGTACGGGTTCGGGCTGTCCGTGCCGGTGTCCACGTTCTTGTACAGCCCGTCCTCCAGCGCCGCCGCCGCGACCACCAGCTTGAACGTCGACCCAGGGGGCAGCGGCTGGCGCAGCGCCCGGTTGGTCATCGGCTTGTCCGCGTCCTTCGTCAGCTTCGTCCAGGCGGCGGAGTCGCCGGCGCTCAGCTGCGAGGGGTCGTACGACGGAGTGGAGACGACCGCGAGGATCTTGCCGTTCGTCGGGTCGATCGCGACGGCCCCGCCCTTCTTGCTGCCGAGCGCCGCGTACGCCGCCTTCTGCACGTCCGGGTCGATGGTCGTGACCACGTCACCAGGGCTGGCGCGCTTGTTGGTGATCGTGTCGAGGGGGTTCTTCAGCTGGGTGTCCGTGCCGTCCAGCAGATTCTTGTAGACGCCCTCCAGCTGGGTCGCCCCGAACACCTGGGAGCTGTAGCCCGTGACCGCCGCGTACAGACTGCCGTCGGTGTACGTCCGCTTGTACTTGAGGTCGCTGCCCTTCGTCTGCGCGGAGCCGGTGATCGCCCGGCCGGCCACGATGATGTTCCCGAGCGGGTTCGCGTACTGCTCGATCGCGTTCCGTCGGTTGCTCTTGTTGTCCGCGAGTGCCTTGCCGTCGTAGAACTGCACCCAGGTCGCCCTGACCAGCAGGGAGAGCACGAGCAGCAGAGTGAAGACGGCGGCACGCCTGATCGTCTTGTTCATCCCGCTCAGAAGGACGAGCGGACGGGAGTGAATCGTTCCCTTCCGCCCGCGTTTCTCATGCGCTGTTCATGAAATCCGGCTCAGCCCGTCAGGGTGAGTACGACCTCGTCCGTGTCCTCGCCGCGCGCGTGCGCGTACCCCCGGGCGTTCGCGGTGACCCGGAACCCGCACTTCTCCAGAACCCGCCGCGATCCCGCGTTGTCGGCCGCCGCCCGCGCGTACAGCGGGCGTTCGGGCACCTCGGCCAGCAGGTCCCGCAGCGCGGCCGTCGCGATGCCCCGGCCCCAGTACGCACGGTCGATCCAGTAGGTGACCTCGCGCTCGCCCGGCTCCCCGTACACCGCGGCGCTGCCCACGACATCGCCGTCCGCGAGGATCGTGCGCGGCACCACGTCGGACGAGGCGCGGACGCGCTTCCAGCGGGCGTCGAAGGCGTCACGGTCGGCAGGGTCCTGGGGGGTGAACGCGGCCATCCGCAGGGACTCGGGGTCGTTCATCTGCCGGTAGAAGACCGGCAGGTCGCTGTCGTGGACCGGGCGGAGCGCGATGTCCATGGTTCAGAGCCTCCGGGTGGCGAGTGTCAGCCGGTCACGGGCGTCGAACAGGGCGTCCTTGACCATCTGCTCGTGCGCGGGAGTGAGCCGGGCCACCGGGACCGAGCAGCTGATCGCGTCCCGGGCGGGGGTGCGGTAGGGGATCGCGACGCCGAAGCAGCGCAGCCCGAGCGTGTTCTCCTCACGATCCACGGCGAAGCCCTGCTCCCGGACCTGGTGCAGCTCCTCGATGAGCTTCTCCCGGTCGGTGATCGTGTGCTCGGTCAGGGCGGGGAGCGTCTCGGGCAGCATCTTGCGGACCTGCTCGTCGGTGTGGGTGGCGAGCAGCGCCTTGCCGAGCGAGGTCGAGTGCGCGGGGAGCCGGCGGCCCACCCGGGTGAAGGGGCGCAGGTAGTGCTGCGACTGGCGGGTGGCCAGGTACACGACGTTCGTGCCGTCCAGGCGCGCCAGGTGGATGGTCTCCGTGGTGTCGTCGGAGAGCCGGTCCAGGGTGGGGCGGGCCGCGGCGACCACCTCGTCGCCGTCGATGTACGAGGTGCCGACCAGCAGCGCCCGTACGCCGATGCCGTACCGCGTGCCCGTCGCGTCCGTCTCGACCCAGCCGAGCTCCACGAGGGTGCGCAGCAGCATGTAGAGGCTGGATTTCGGATAACCGACGGCCTCCTGGACCGCGGCCAGGGAGTGCATACCGGGCCGGCCCGCGAAGTACTCGAGCAATTCCACAGTCCGTACCGCGGACTTGACCTGCGCTCCGCCGCCTGTCTCGCCTGCCGACATCGCCCTTGACCCCCTCGTTCGACGGGAAATAGTCTCCGCATCATATTCACCATCAGAGACAGCGTTCAGTATATCGAACACCGCTGGTGGGTGAGACAAGAACTGCGGCATTACATCTGGAGGGACCCGCGGTGGCAGCAGCACCAGTCTGGAGTGTCGACCCCCGTACCGGGAAGCAGCGCGAGCAGGTTGCGGTGGAGGCCACGGCCCAGGAGGTCGACGAGGCCGTCCGCGCCGCGCACACCGCCCGGGGAGCCCTCGCCGACCGCACGGTGCGCGCGGCCTTCCTGAGGACCGCCGCGGACCTGCTCGAAGCGGCCAAGGAACAGCTCGTCGAGGCCGCCGACGCCGAGACCGCGCTCGGCCCGGTCCGGCTCACCGGCGAACTCGCCCGCACCTGCTACCAGCTGCGGGCCTTCGGCGGCATCGTCGACGAGGGCGCGTTCCTCGACGTCGTCATCAACCACCCCGACGACACGGCGACCCCGCCGATCCCGGACCTGCGCCGCTACAAGGTGCCGCTGGGCGTCGTCGCCGTCTACTCCGCCTCGAACTTCCCCTTCGCCTTCTCCGTCGCGGGCGGCGACACCGCGAGCGCGCTGGCGGCCGGCTGCCCGGTCGTGGTCAAGGCCCATCCCGACCACCCGGCGCTCTCCGAGCTGGTCGCGGCCGTGCTGCGCCGGGCCGCCGCCCAGCACGACATCCCGGGCGGTGTCGTCGGCCTCGTGCACGGCTTCGAGGCGGGCGTCGAACTCGTCAAGCACCCGCTGGTCGCGGCGGCCGGGTTCACCGGTTCCATCCGTGGCGGACGTGCCCTCTTCGACGCGGCGGCCGCGCGCCCCGTGCCGATCCCCTTCCACGGCGAGCTGGGCTCTCTCAACCCCGTCGTGATCACCGAGGCCGCGGCGGCCGAACGCGCCGAGGCGATCGGCGCCGGGCTCGCGGGCTCGATGACGCTGGGCGTCGGCCAGTTCTGCGTGAAGCCGGGCCTGGTCCTGGCGCCCGCGGGCGCGGCGGGCGACCGCCTGGTGAAGTCCCTGACCGACGCCGTCAGCGACACCGACGCGGGCGTCCTCCTGGACCACCGCATGCGCGACAACTTCATCGCGGGTGTCGCCGAGCGCGCCGGGCTTCCCGGCGTCGAGACCCCGGTGACCCCGGGCTCGGGCGGCGAGCACACGGTGAGCCCCGGCTTCCTGACCGTGCCCGCGCAGAAGCTCGCCACCGAGGGCGAGCACGACCTGCTCCTGGAGGAGTGCTTCGGCCCGCTCACGGTCGTCGCCCGTTACGAGGACGAGTCCGAGGCCAGCGCGGTCCTCTCCCGCCTTCCCGGCAACCTCACCGCGACCGTGCAGCTGTCGACGGAGGAGGCGGCGGGCGAAGGCCGCGGCGCGGAGATCCTCGCCGAGCTGACCCCGCTCGCCGGGCGCGTGCTGGTCAACGGCTGGCCCACCGGTGTCGCCGTGGCCCCCGCCCAGCACCACGGCGGTCCCTACCCGGCGACGACCTCGACCTCGACGTCGGTCGGCGGTACGGCGATCGAACGCTGGCTGCGGCCGGTGGCGTACCAGAACGCGCCGGAGGCGCTGCTGCCGGCGGAGCTGCGGGACGACAACCCGCTGGGGTTGCCGCGACGCTACGACGGTCGTCTGGAGCGGTAGCGCCGTCGGGGTTGTGGTTGTTCGGCGGCTGCGGGGCCGTTGTGGCTGGTCGCGCAGTTCCCCGCGCCCTTTTGGGGGCGCGGGACTTGGCCTGAGAGAATTGGTGAATGGACGTCGAACTTCCCGAACTTCCCTTTCCTCTGCGTACCTACGGGCCTGACGGGCACTGGTCGCACGAGGACGGGATACTCACCGGCTGGGCCGGCCCCCGCCAGGACCGTTTCGTGCCGCCCACCGACGAGGCACTGGACCCCGCCTCCGACGCGCCCCGCCTTCTCGGCGCGCCGGAGGGGGACTTCCAGCTGATCGCCCGCGTCACGGTCGGCTTCGGCGCGGCCTTCGACGCGGGGGTCCTCTACGTCCATGTGGGGGAGCGGGCCTGGGCGAAGCTCTGCCTGGAGAACTCCCCGGACGTGCCCACCGTCTGCACGGTGGTCACCCGGGGGCACTCCGACGACGCCAACTCCTTCACCGTGGACGGCAGTTCCGTCTGGCTGCGGATCAGCCGCACGGGGCGGGCCTTCGCCTTCCACGCCTCCCGCGACGGCAAGCGCTGGACCTTCATCCGGCTCTTCACCCTGGGCGACGAGAAGGAGACGTCCGCCGCGCTCGTCGGTTTCATGACGCAGTCGCCGATGGGGGAGGGGTGCGTGGTGACGTACGACGGCATCGAGTTCCGCCCGAACTGGCCCCAGGACCTGAGAGACGGCAGCTGATCGCGGGTGGGGGGTCGGCCGCGCAGCGGGAACCGTGGCCCCCGCCATCACGTCCTCCGCTGCATGATCAGCACACCCCGCGGCACCGGCCCCCTCGTCATCAGAACCGCGCTGCCCAGCGAGGCCGCCACCATCGCCGACCTCCACGTCCGCGCCCGTGCGACCTACTACCCGGACGGCCTGCCGGAAGACGGCTTCGACTGGCTCGCACGCTGGCGCGGTGCCATCGAGCGTCCCGACGGCCACGTCCTGTGCGCGGTGCGCGACGGACACCTCGTGGGCATCGCCTCCTTCCGTACCGCGGAGGGCGCCCCCGCCGACACCGTGACGCTCTTCCAGTTCCACGTGGCCCCCGACCGCTGGCGCGAAGGCATCGGCACCGCGCTGCACACGGCCTGCCTCGAACAGTGGCGGGCCGACGGCAAGCACACGGCCACCCTCGACGTCCACGTCGACAACGCCCGCGCCCAGGCCTTCTACGCCCGCCAGGGCTGGGTCCCGGACCCGGAGAACCCGCCCGCCGAAGGCGATCACCACCTCTTCCTGCGCTACGCCGTCGCCGGGGAATGAAATCGGCCGCTTGAACGTTCACATACTCCTGCCCCGGAGGGGCCCGTATTCGTACGACCTGGAGAGAGCCGAAGACATGCGCGTCGAGATCTGGTCTGATATCGCTTGTCCCTGGTGTTATGTCGGAAAGGCCCGTTTCGAGAAGGCGCTCGACGCCTTCCCGCACCGTGACGAGGTCGAGGTCGTGCACCGCTCCTTCGAGCTGGACCCCGGTCGCGCCAAGGGCGACATCCAGCCCGTGATCAAGATGCTGACCAAGAAGTACGGCATGAGCGAGGCGCAGGCGCAGGCCGGCGAGGAGAACCTGGGCACGCAGGCCGCCGCCGAGGGCCTGGACTACCGCACCCGGGACCGCGACCACGGCAACACCTTCGACATGCACCGTCTCCTCCACTTCGCCAAGGAGCGGGGCCGCCAGGACGAGCTGATCGGCCTGCTGTACAAGGCGAACTTCGCCGAGGAGCGGACCGTCTTCAACGACGACGAGCGGCTCGTCGAGCTGGCCGTCGCCGCCGGGCTCGACGCCGACGCGTCCCGCGAGGTGCTGGCCGACCCGAAGGCGTACGCCGACGAGGTGCGCGCCGACGAGCGCGAGGCCGCCGAGCTCGGCGCGAACGGCGTGCCGTTCTTCGTCCTGGACCGCAAGTACGGCGTCTCCGGCGCCCAGCCCGCCGAGGTCTTCGCACAGGCCCTGACCCAGGCGTGGGGCGAGCGCCCGCCGCTGAAGCTGATCCAGGACGGTTCCGCCGGCGCGGAGGCCTGCGGCCCGGACGGATGTGCCGTACCGCAGCCGTAAGCCCGTCCGGCACGGCGGTGAAAGCGCAGGTCGGGGCGTACGTATAAGCAGTCCTTACCGGAACCACGCAAAACTCCGTAATGGACGAGAGGTGCTCGGGGCCGCACAGTGGTCCCATGGAGACCTTCGAGAGCCTCGTACGAGCCGAGTTCGCCCCGAAGAACACCTATCTGAACACCGCGAGCTGCGGACTCCTGCCGGCGCGCACGGTCGAGGCCATGCGCGCCGCCGTCGAGTCCGTCGCCGACGGACGGCCGTCCGACATGTTCGACGACGTGGAGGCCGCCCGCGCCGCCTTCGCCCGGCTGGCCGGGGTCCCCGCGGGCCGGGTGGCGGCAGGGGCCTCGGTCGCCGTCTACAGCGGACTGATCGCCGCCTCGCTGCCGCCGGGTGCCGAAGTCCTCACCGCGGAGGACGACTTCAGCTCCGTCGTGAACCCCTTCCACGTCCGTGGCGACCTCAAGCTGCGCGCCGTACCGCTGGAGCGGATCGCCGAGTCCGTACGTCCGGGCACCGCGCTCGTCGCGGTCAGCGCCGCGCAGTCCGCGGACGGGCGGATCGCCGATCTGGCGGGCATCGCCCGGGCCGCGCGCGAGCACGGAGCACGTACGTACGTGGACGTGTCCCAGGCCGCCGGCTGGCTGCCGATGGAGGCCGACGCGTACGACTTCGTCTCCTCGGTCGCCTTCAAGTGGCTCGTCTGCCCTCGGGGCGTGGCCTTCCTGGTCGTTCCGGAGGACTTCGGCGGGCTCACTCCGGTGTTCGCCGGCTGGGTCGCGGGTGAGGCGCCCTGGGACAGCTGCTACGGCCCGGTGGAGGAACTCGCCCACTCGGCCCGGCGGTTCGACGAGAGCCCCAGCCTCTTCTCGTACGCGGGCGCCCGGCACTCGCTGGAGCTCGTCGAGGAGCTGGGCGTGGCGAACGTACACGCCCATGACCTCGCCCTCGCCGACCGTTTCCGCGCCGGGCTCCAGAGGCTCGGCCACGCACCGGTTTCCGCCCCCGCCTCGCCGATCGTGTCCGTGCCCGGACTCGGCCGACGCCAGCCGGAGCTGAGCGAGGCCGGGGTCGAGGTCTCCGACCGGGCGGGCAACCTTCGCGCGGCCTTCCACCTGTACAACACCCCCGCCGACGTCGACCGACTGCTGGACGTCCTGTCCGGCTGACCCCGGCGGGGGCTCCTTCACGCTCGCGGCTACACCCCGCTCGCGGCTACACCCCGCTCGCGGCTACTTCACGGGCGTGAAATCACGGGCACCGATGAACTCGGGCCTGCGGACCGGCGCCGCGAACGGCTCCACCGCCGCGTTCTCCACGCTGTTGAACACGATGAAGACGTTGCTGCGCGGGAACGGGGTGATGTTGTCCCCGGAGCCGTGCATGCAGTTGCAGTCGAACCAGGTCGCCGAACCGGCCCGGCCCGTGAAGAGCTTGATGCCGTGCCGGTCGGCGAGGCGGGTGAGCGCCTCGTCGGACGGGGTGCCCGCGTCCTGCATCTGGAGCGACTTCTTGTAGTTGTCCCGCGGGGTGGCCCCCGCACAGCCGAGGAACGTCTTGTGCGACCCCGGCATGATCATGAGGCCGCCGTTGGTGTCGTGGTTCTCGGTCAGCGCGATCGACACGGACACGGTCCGCATGTTCGGCAGCCCGTCCTCGGCGTGCCAGGTCTCGAAGTCCGAGTGCCAGTAGAACCCGCTGGCCCCGAAGCCCGGCTTGACGTTGATCCGCGACTGGTGGACGTAGACGTCCGAGCCGAGGATCTGCCGGGCCCGCCCGACGACCCGCTCGTCGCGTACGAGCGCGGCGAAGACCTCGCTGATCCGGTGCACCTCGAAGACGGACCGGATCTCCTGCGTGGCGGGCTCGACGATCGAGCGCTCGTCGGCGCGGATCGCCGGATCGGTGACCATCCGCTCCAACTCGGCCCGGTAGAGGGCGACGTCGTCCTCGCCGATCAGTTCCTCGATCGCGAGGAAGCCGTCACGCTCGTAGGCCTGGAGGTCGGGCACGGAGACCGGCCCGGGAGTGCCGGGCGCGCCCCAGACGACCGGGTCCTGACGGGGCACGGACACCTCGGCGGTGCCGCGGCTGGGGTAGAGATCGGTGAAGGTGGTCGCGGTGGTCGTGGTGGTGGTCGTGGTCATGGGGCTTCAGACCTCCTCGGGTTCGGTGAGCAGCGGGTAGACGCCGTTCTCGTCGTGGTCCTCCCGTCCGGTGACGGGCGGATTGAAGACGCAGACGCACCGGAAGTCGGTCTTGGGGCGCATGGTGTGGCGCTCGTGGCCGTCGAGCAGGTACATCGTGCCCGGCGTGATCCAGTGCGTCTCACCGGTCTCGTCGTTGGTCAGCTCGGCCTCGCCCGCCACGCAGAGCACGGCCTCGATGTGGTTCGCGTACCACATCGACGTCTCCGTACCCGCGTACAGGACCGTCTCGTGGAGGGAGAAGCCCACCTTCTCCTTGGCGAGGACGATGCGCTTGCTCTCCCAGGTACCCGTCGCGGCCTTCACATGCCGGTCGGTGCCTTCGATGTCCTTGAACGAACGGACTATCACGGTGGTGCCGTGCCTTTCTGTCAGATCTGTCGGATCTGTCGGACGTCTGCCGGATGTCTGTCAGACGGTTTCGCGTACGGCTCGGGCGAGGGTGCGCAGGCCCTCGTCGAGCTCGTCGGGGGTGATGGTGAGCGCGGGGAGGAGTTTCACGACCTCGCTCTCCGGGCCGGAGGTCTCGATGAGGAGCCCGAGTTCGAAGGCGCGCTGCGCGACGCGCCCCGCACGCTCCTTCTCGTGGAACTCAAGGCCCCAGACGAGGCCGCGGCCCCGGTACTCCTTCACGTCGGCGAGGTTCTCCTCGGTGAGGGAGATCAGCGCCTGCTCGATCTGCTCGCCGCGGGCACGGGTCTGCTTCTCCATGGCGGACCCGTCGGACCAGTACGTCTCCAGGGCCGCGGCGGCGGTGACGAACGCGGGGTTGTTGCCGCGGAACGTGCCGTTGTGCTCGCCCGGCTCCCAGATGTCCAGCTCGGGCTTGAACAGGCACAGCGACATGGGCAGTCCGTACCCGCTGATGGACTTGGACACGGTCACGATGTCGGGCACGATCCCCGCCTCCTCGAAGGAGAAGAACGCTCCCGTCCGTCCGCAGCCCATCTGGATGTCGTCGACGATGAGCAGCATGTCGCGCCGCCGGCACAGGTCGGCGAGGGCGCGCAGCCACTCGGGCCGGGCGACGTTGATGCCGCCCTCGCCCTGCACGGTCTCGACAATGACCGCGGCGGGCTGGTTGAGCCCCGACCCCTGGTCCTCGAGCAGCCGCTCGAACCAGAGGAAGTCCGGCATCTGGCCGTCGAAGTAGTTGTCGAACGGCATCGGGGTCCCGTGCACGAGCGGAATCCCGGCACCGGCCCGCTTGAAGGCGTTCCCGGTCACGGCGAGCGAGCCCAGCGACATCCCGTGGAAGGCGTTGGTGAAGGACACGATCGCCTCGCGCCCCTTCACCTTCCGCGCCAGCTTCAGCGCGGACTCGACGGCGTTGGTGCCCGTCGGCCCCGGGAACATGACCTTGTACGGCAGGTCGCGCGGCCGTAGGACGAGGTTCTGGAAGGCCTCCAGGAAGGCGCGCTTGGCGGTCGTCGACATGTCGAGGCCGTGGGTGACGCCGTCGCGCTCCAGGTAGTCGATGAGGGCCCGTTTGAGTACGGGGTTGTTGTGCCCGTAGTTCAGGGACCCCGCACCGGCGAAGAAGTCGAGGTACTCGTGTCCGTCCTCGTCGAACATCCGGCTGCCCCGGGCCCGGTCGAAGACGGTGGGCCAGCTGCGGCAGTAGCTGCGCACCTCCGACTCCAGGGTCTCGAAGACGCTCAGGTCGGGCTGGATGATGGTCACGGCGAATCGCTCCTCGGTGCGTGGGGGGAGGGAGGGGAAAGTCAGGGGAAGGCAGGGGGGAGCAGGGGGAAGGCAGGGGGATGTCCGGGTCGGCCGGGAGCCGGCCCGGGGTCAGCCGGGAGCCGACTGTCGGGGTCAGCCGGGGAGCGGACCGATCCGGTAGAGCACTTCGGGGTCGTGCGGTCCGTCCGGGAACTGCCCTGTCTCGAACAGCACTTCGCGCTCGACGCTCGCGCCGTGGCGGCGCGCGTACGAGGTGAACAGGCGCTCGGAGGCGGTGTTGCCGGGCGTGATCGTGGTCTCGACGGCGGTGATCGTCCGCTGCTCCGTGACCCGCGCGGTCAGCCCGTCGAGCAGGGCCGCGGCCAGTCCGCGTCCGCGGTGGGCGGCGTCGACGGCCACCTGCCACACGAGCAGGGTGCCCGGGCGCTCGGGCCGGACGTACCCGGTGACGAAGCCGACGGGCACGCCGTCCGCGTCGCGCGCCACCGCCGACGTGCCGGCGAAGTCACGGCACCACAGCAGATAGCTGTACGAGGAGTTCAGGTCGAGGGTTCCGGAGTCCTTGGCGATATGCCAGAGCGCGGCTCCGTCCGCCACCTTCGGACGGTCGATCCGAAGGCCCTCCGGCATTTCCAGGAATTCCGCTTGCAGGTCTGCTTGTGCGGCGGTCATGCGGATTTAATTTACCCAGGGAAATCTCAAATTGCATCGTCGGCCGGGGTTACGTACGAGGCGCCGTTGTGTTATCACGCGCCCGTGAGGGCCTGGTGCTACGCGTGGTGTAAAGGGATGGTTTGCCCGGAAAATAGGGGAGGAAGTGGACGCATTGTGGAATGCGTCACAGGCACATAATGACCACGAAACGTGCCCGAATTACGTCGGTTGGTGTTCGCGAAATCTTTGCGTTTAAGGACCGGGAAAGCGGGCAGGAGAATACGGGAAGCTAATCTTCGAGTTAATGCAAGAATAAGCATGGTGAGCGCCTCGTCAATTGATGCACGATTAAGCTCCGACAAGTCCGTCGATTCGCTCGCGCGCGATGTCCGCGTGGCCGCGGTCCGCCAGCGAACGCCCTGCGCCCCATCGGCCTCGTCCTCACGCGCCGGACGAGCTGGGGGCTTTCAGGGGCGCGCGGGGAACTGCGTGACCAGCCCCCACCCGCCCGCGGCCGACACACCCGGCTGTGAGGTACGGCTAGGACCATGCCTCCGTCGTCGCGCGGCGGGCCGCTTCCAGGTCGACCGTGAGGTCGGACTCGGCCATCGCCGCCCCCAACGCCGCGAGGCAGGAGTGCACGACCCCCGGCGTCGCATCGGGGCCGTAGTGGTTCACCCGGATCATCTCCTTCGCCAGCGCACCCCCACCCGCGACCAACGGCAACACCGGATCCGCGGCCAACGCCTTCGCGACCAACACCCCCGCATCGACCCCGGACGGCGCCCGCAACGTCGTGGCGACCGGCGCCGCGTCCACCGCCTCGTACACATACGGCTCCAGCCCGCCACCCAGAGCGACCGCCCCCGCCCGCGTGGCCTGCGCCGCCAGGGCATGGCGGCGCATCACCGCGTCGAGCCCCTCCGCCTCGATCCGCTCGACACACGCCTCCAGCGCCAGCATCTCCAGCTGCGCCGGTGCGTGCAGCAGCGCCTTGCGCCCGCCGTCGACCCACCGCTCCTTCCAGTCCAGCAGGGAGAGGTAGGACCGACGCGGCGCCCCGGGATTGGCGGCCATCCGCGCCCACGCCCGCTCGCTCACGGACACCGCCGACACCCCGGCAGGACCGCCCATCGCCTTCTGCGCCCCGATCACGCACAGGTCGACTCCCCACGCGTCCGGCAGCACCGGCTCCGCGCCGATCGAGGCGACGGCGTCCAGGTAGAACAGCGCGCCGTGCGCACGCACCACCTCGCCGATCTCCGCGACGGGGTTCGTGTTGCCCGTCGCCGCCTCCGCGTGCACCAGCGAGACGAAGTCGATCGCCGGATGCTCGGCAAAGGCGTCACGCACCTGCGCGGCCGTCACCGCCGTGTGGAACGGCACAGCGAGATCGATCACCGTCGCCCCGCAGTCCCGCAGCCAGTCCCCGAAGGTCTGCCCGTAGGGCCCGGTGATCACGTTGAGCGCGGTGGTGCCGGGCCCGGTCGTGGCGCGAATGGCACCCTCCAGGGGTAGCAGCGCCTCGCCCTGCGTGATCACGACGTCCTGCTCGGTGGAGAGCAGCCGCGCCACGCGGTCCTCGATCGCCGCGAAGTGTGCGGCGCTCAGCGGGGCGAGGTCCAGGAAGGGATGGGTCACGACGGTGCTCTCTTCGCTCACGGGTTCCGATGCGCAGCCCCGAGCGTATCCGGCGGCCTTGTCACGCCGCGGCGATCCTCGGTCGTACGGGCGGACACCCTCAGGTCGTACGGCCGGACGGCGCCGTGAGGCATGACTTCTGAGGCCGATCGGCGCAACAGCCATCGGATTGATTTGAGTGAGTCAAACCTTTCCTTATAATCAGAATCCTCCATTCCCCCCACAGGAGGTCTCCGTGAACTCGGTCCTCGGACGCCGGACGCGCATTCTGGCCGCCACCACCGCCACGGCCGGGCTGCTGCTCGTGGCCGGCTGTTCCTCGGGCGGCGGAGGCGGCCAGAGCAGTGCCAAGGGCGTTCCCCTGGTCAAGGCGGGCCAGGTCACGACCTGCACCCACCTCCCGTACCCGCCGTTCCAGTCGGAGATCAACGGCAAGGTGCAGGGCTTCGACGTCGCGCTGATCGACCTGGTCGCGGGGAACCTCGGCGTGAAGCAGGCCATCGTCGACACGCCCTTCGAGAACTTCAAGACGGGCGCGTTCCTCAACTCCGGCCAGTGCGACCTCGCCGCGGCCGGCATGACGATCACGCCGGAGCGCAAGAAGAACGTCGACTTCTCCGACCCGTACTTCGAGGCCACCCAGGCCGTCCTGGTCGACAAGAAGAGCGGCGTCGACTCCCTCGCCGACGTGAAGACCAAGGGCAAGAAGCTCGGTGCCCAGGCGCAGACGACGGGCGAGGACTACGTGCGCAAGCACGGCTACGACCCGGTCTCCTTCGAGTCCTCCGACGCGGTCCTGAGCGGCCTGCGCACCGGCCAGGTCCAGGCCGTCATCATCGACTACCCGGTCGTCCAGGGCTGGCTGAAGGACAAGGCGAACGCCGACGCCTTCAAGGTGGTCGACAACCTCAACACCGGTGAGCAGTACGGATTCACGGTCAAGAAGGGCAACACCAAGTTCCTCGCCGAGATCAACAAGGCGATCAAGCAGGCCAAGGCCGACGGCACGTACAAGAAGCTCTACGAGAAGTGGATCGGCCCGTACCCCGCGTCCGCGGCCACCGCCTCCCCGTCCGCCTCATGAGCGATGCCGACGCACGACTCCAGCCCCGCAGGTCCGGCCTGACCCGGCGCCAGAAGCGTGCCCTCTCGCGCGGCGCGCAGTACGTCGTCTTCGTCGCCACCGTGATCGCCTTCGCGCTCACGGCGGACTGGGGACGTCTGAAGAACCAGTTCGCACAGTGGGACCTGGTCAAGCAGATGTTCCCGGACGTCATCACGCTGGCGCTGAAGAACACCGTGCTCTACACGATGTCCGGTTTCGTCGTCGGTCTCGTGCTCGGCCTGGTCATCGCCCTGATGCGACTGTCCTCGGTGGGCCCCTACCGTTGGGTCGCCGGTATCTACATCGAGATCTTCCGGGGCCTGCCCGCCCTGCTGATCTTCGTCTTCGTGGGCGTCGCCGTACCGCTCGCGTTCCCGGGCACGGAGATCCCCGGCGGCACCTACGGCAAGGTGGCGCTCGCGCTCGGCCTGGTCTCGGCCGCGTACATGGCCGAGACGATCCGCGCGGGCATCCAGGCGGTGCCCAAGGGGCAGATGGAGGCGGCCCGTTCGCTGGGCTTCTCGCACGCCCGGGCCATGGTCTCGATCATCATCCCGCAGGCGTTCCGCATCGTGATCCCGCCGCTCACCAACGAGCTTGTCCTCCTCTTCAAGGACTCCTCGCTGGTGCTCTTCCTCGGGGTCACCCTGGAGGAGCGCGAACTCACCAAGTTCGGGCGCGACCTGGCGAGCCAGACCGCCAACTCCACACCGATCCTGGTCGCGGGCCTGTGCTACCTGCTCGTCACCGTGCCGCTCGGATTCGTCGTACGCCGCCTGGAGGCCAAGGCCGGGGAGGCCACCAAGTGACCAGCACCAGCAGTACCGGCAGTACCGGCACCGGCACTCCAGAGATCGACGTCCGGGACCTGCACAAGTCCTTCGGCGACAACGACGTCCTGCGCGGTATCGACCTGGAGATCGGACAGGGCGAGGTCGTCTGCGTCATCGGACCCTCCGGCTCCGGCAAGTCCACCCTGCTCCGCTGTGTGAATCTCCTGGAGGAACCCACCAAGGGGCAGGTCTTCGTCGGCGGTACCGAGGTCACCCACCCCGATGTCGACATCGACGCCGTACGCCGCCGGATCGGGATGGTCTTCCAGCAGTTCAACCTCTTCCCGCACCTGTCGGTGACCGAGAACCTCACGCTCCCGCAGCGCCGGGTGCTGAAGCGGGACAAGGAGGCCGCGGCCCAGGTCGCCGCCGAGAACCTGGCACGGGTGGGTCTGTCCGAGAAGGCCGACGCCTACCCCTCCTCCCTCTCCGGCGGCCAGCAGCAGCGCGTCGCGATCGCCCGCGCGCTCGCCATGGGCCCCGAGGTGATGCTCTTCGACGAGCCGACCTCGGCGCTCGACCCGGAGCTCGTCGGCGACGTACTCGCCGTCATGCGCAGGCTCGCCCACGAGGGCATGACGATGATGGTCGTCACCCACGAGATGAGCTTCGCGCGCGAGGTCGCCGACCGGGTCGTCTTCATGGACGGTGGCGTGATCGTCGAGGACGGCGCCCCCGCGCAGGTCATCGGCAACCCGAGCCACGAGCGCACCCGCCACTTCCTGTCCCGGCTGCTGGACCCGGCGATGGCGGACGTGGAGGAAGACACCGAAAAGGGCCCGTAGCGTCTCGCCGTTCGGCACGAATTAGGGTGCGGTGCATGAGCGATCGCGCGGTGCTGCACGTGAAGGGACGGGTGCTCGTCGGGCCCGACGACGTCCGGGACGAACTGTGGGTCGTCGGCGGGAGGATCTCCTACGAGCGTCCCGCCGGCGCCCGTGACATCCGTACCGTCGAGGGCTGGGCCCTCCCCGGCCTCGTCGACGCGCACTGCCATGTCGGCCTCGACGCGCACGGGCCCGTCCCCGACGACGTCTCCGAGAAACAGGCGCTCACCGACCGCGAGGCCGGCACCCTCCTCATCCGGGACGCGGGCTCGCCCTCCGACACCCGCTGGATCGACGACCGCGCCGACCTACCGAAGATCATCCGAGCGGGCCGGCACATCGCCCGCACCCGCCGCTACATCCGCAACTACGCGCACGAGATCGAGCCGGACGACCTGGTCGCGTACGTCGCCCAGGAGGCCCGGCGCGGCGACGGCTGGGTGAAACTGGTCGGCGACTGGATCGACCGCGAGACGGGCGACCTCAGCGCCTGCTGGCCGCGCGAGGCCGTTGCGGCGGCGATCGCCGAGGCACACCGCCTCGGCGCACGGGTGACCGCGCACTGCTTCGCGGAGGACTCGCTCAGGGACCTGGTCGAGGCGGGCATCGACTGCGTCGAGCACGCGACCGGTCTGACCGAGGAGACGATCCCCCTCTTCGCCTCCCGTGGGGTCGCGATCGTCCCCACGCTCGTCAACATCGCCACCTTCCCGCAGCTCGCCGCCGGGGGAGAGACGAAGTTTCCGCGCTGGTCGGCGCACATGCGGGCACTGCACGAACGCCGCTACGACACCGTGCGCGCCGCCTACGACGCCGGAGTCCCGGTCTATGTCGGCACCGACGCGGGTGGTTCGCTGGCCCACGGTCTGGTGGCCGGCGAGGTCGCCGAACTCGTCACCGCGGGCATCCCGCCGGTCGAGGCGCTGTCCGCGACGGCCTGGGGTGCCCGGCGGTGGCTCGGGCGGCCGGGACTGGACGAGGGCGCGCCCGCCGACCTCGTGGTGTACGAGGGGGATCCGCGCGCGGACGTACGGGTGTTGGCGGCTCCGCGCCGGGTGGTCCTGAACGGGCGGGTCGTGGGCTAGCGGTGGAGAGGTCGTCGGGCGTCCGGGCGCCCGGTTGACGGAGCGTTACGCGTCCGCCGGTCGCCTCGTTACGCACCACCGTGCGCGCTCCGGAGCGTCGACCGGCGTGTTCGGGCAGGGCAGTTGAGTGGGTGACGGTGGGGAACATGCGTGCCCAGCTGTGTCGTGAGATTCGAACGAACTCCCGGAAACCCCACGTTGGAGTGAAGTCACGTCAGGTTGCTGACTGTTCACTCTCGGTGCGTAATTCTTGCCGGGTCCCAAGCTGTTCTCTCCTGGGGGTCCCACCCTTGAACGCCAACACCAGCTTCCGCATGCCCGTACGCCGTTTCACCGCCGGCGCGGCGGCCACCGTCCTCGCCGCCGGTCCGGTGGTGCTGGCCGGTGCGGGTTCCGCGCACGCGAGCGCCGACCACGGTCGCGCGAGCGCCGTCGTGCTGCGCACCGGGCTCGACGTGTCCCTGCTCAACAAGACCGTGAACGTCCCGCTCGCGGTCTCCCTCAACGAGGTGCGGGCGCCGCAGAGCGCCGAGCGGACCGCGCTGACGGCGAGGCTGGACGGGGTCGACGGTGGGCAGCCGTTCAGTGTGCTGCGGGCGGATGCCGCCTCCGCGAAGGCGACGGTGTCCGCGTCGGGGGCCGAGGCGTCCACGAACCTCACCCATGCGCGGATCCATGTCCCCGGGCTGCCGTTGCTGTCCCTCGTCGAGGTCGGGCAGGTGACCTCGAAGGCGACCTGTGAGACGGGTCGCAAGCCCGTGGCGTCCGCCACCCTTCTGGGCGGGGTGACCGTTCTCGGCAAGAAGGTGACGCTGACGGTGGGCGGTCCGACGGAGGTGAAGGTGCCGGGGGTCGGTGAGGTCCGGCTCGACTTCTCCAGGACGCGGACCACGTCCCGCACGGCGGCCGCGTCCGCGCTCGAACTCAAGGTCTCCGTCAACCCGTTGAAGCTGAACGTGGCGGATGTGGAAGGCACCCTGACCCTGGGGTCCGTCACCTGCGAGACCCCGGCCGCGCCCGCTGTCTCCGTGTCTGCCCCCGCCTCCGCCCCCGACATCAAGCCCCAGGGGGGACCGGCGGAGTCGGGCCTCGCCGAGACCGGTGGTGCGTCGACGACTCCGTACGTGGTGGGTGGCGCGGTCGTGCTCCTGGCCGCGGGCGGAGCGGCCGTCGCCCTGGCCCGCCGCCGCCACTCATGACCCCCTGGCGGGTGCGTTCTTCGACTGCGGGCCGGTGGGGACTGGTCGCGCGGTTCCCCGCGCCCCTGAGGCGGGGGCTTCGCCCCGCATCCTCCGCCCGCCCGGATTCGTTCGGCCGCGGGCCGGTGGGGGCTGGTCGCGCAGTTCCCCGCGCCCCTGAAAGCCTCGACCCCGGCGCGCATCTTTCAGCCCGTCCGGCGTTTGAGGACGAGGCCGTTCAGGCCGACGCGGGGGTCTGGGGGCTCAGCCCCCAGGTACGGATGGGACGGGTAGGGGCGGCGGGGGCGAGGAACCCCCGTGCCGCACCCACCTTCATCCCCCAGCCACAACCATCGCCCGGTCCAACGCCTGGAGGAACCCATTGACGGTGGCCCGGTCACGCACGGCCAGGCGGAGCCAGTCGTCCCCCAGCCCCGGAAACGTGTCCCCACGCCGCACCGCGAACCCGAGCCCCCGCAACTGACGCCGCACCACCACCGCCCGAGGCAGCCGAATCAGCACGAACGGCCCCTCGGCGGGTTCGACGACCCGCAACCCGTCGGGCTCGAACTCCCTGAGCCCCGCGACGAGATGGGCCCGGTCGGAGCCGACCCGCCGAGCCGCGTGGGCGGCCTCCGCGAGCGCCCGGGGCGACACGCACACCTCGGCCGCCGCGAGGGCGGGCGTGGAGACGGGCCAGAGCGGCTGCGCACGGGACAGCTCACGGACCGTGTCGGGCGCGGCCAGGACGTACCCGATCCGCAACCCCGCCAGCCCCCACGTCTTCGTGAGGCTGCGCAGCACGACAAGCCCGGGAATGTCCGTCCGCCCGGCCAGCGCCTCCCGCTCACCCGGCACCGCGTCCATGAACGCCTCGTCGACCACCAATGTCCGCCCGGGCCGGGCGAGCGCGGCGATCGCGGCCGCCGGGTGCAGCACGGACGTCGGATTGGTCGGGTTGCCGATCACGACGAGGTCCGCGTCCTCGGGTACGGCCGCGGGATCCAGCCGAAAGCCGTCCGACTCACGCAACAGCACCCGGTCGACCGTGTGGCCGGCATCCCGCAGCGCCGCCTCCGGCTCGGTGAACTGCGGGTGGACCACCACCGGCTGACGGACCTTCAGCGCGCGGGCCAGCAGCACGAACGCCTCCGCCGCCCCCGCCGTCAGCAGCACCCGCTCCACCGGCACCCCGTGCCGCGCCGCCACCGCGGCCCGCGCGGCCCGCCCGTCCGGGTAGGCCGCGAGCCCGTCCAGTGACGCGGCGACGTGCTCGCGCAACCACGCCGGAGGCGTGTCCGCACGGACGTTCACCGCGAGATCGGTGAGTGCCGAGCCGTCGTCCCGCACCTCGGCGTCCCCGTGGTGCCGCAGATCGTGCGCGTCGCCCCCGTGCACGCCCTCAGTGCGCATGCGCGTGCCCGCCGTGGTGGTGCCCGTGGTGGTGTCCGTCGTGGTGGTGCCCGTCGTCGTCCGGGTGGAAGTGCGGCTGCTGGGGGAGGCCCACCTTGTCCTCGAAGCCGGGCAGCGCGATGCGGTAGACACAGGAGTCGCAGTTCATCCGCAGGTCGCCCTTGACGGCCTCCCGGTACCGCTCCATGACCAGGTCGAGCAGCTCCGGCTCGGGTCCGATGACCTCGGCCGACCGCACCTCGACGTCCGGGTGCGCGGCCGCCCAGCCCTCGGTCTGCTGCCGCACCCGGTCGGGGAGGATGCCGGTGAACAGGAAGTACGGCAGCACCACGACCCTCCGCGCGCCCAGCTTCACACAGCGGTCCAGACCCGACGGGACGTCCGGCGCCGCCAGCGACACGAACGCCGTCTCGACGCCCGCGTACCCACGCCCCTCCCACAGCAGCCGCGCCGCCTTGTGCACCTCGGCGTTGGCGTCCGGGTCGGTGGAGCCGCGCCCGACGAGCAGCACGGTGACGTCGGACCGGTCCTCCGGCGTACGGGCCGCGGAGCCGAGCGCCTCGTCCAGTCGCCGTTCGAGCACCGCCAGCAGCGACGGGTGCGGGCCCAGCGGGCGCCCGTACGTGTACGAGATCCCGGGGTGCCGCTCCTTCTCGCGGGCCAGCGCCGCCGGGATGTCCCCCTTGGCGTGCCCGGCGGACACCAGCATCAGCGGCACTGCGGCGAACCGGCGTACCCCCTGCTCGACCAGTTCGGTCACGGCGTCACCCAGCGGCGGCGGCGACAGTTCGATGAACCCTCCGGCGACGGGCAGTTCGGGGTGACGGCGGCCGAGCTCCCGTACGAAGTCGCGGAAGGCCTCGGCTCCGGCCTCGTCCCGGGTGCCGTGTCCGGCGATGAGCAGGGCGGGGGGCGGGGTGGTCACGAAAACTCCTTGGTCACGGGGTGGTACAGCAGGGCGTTGAGCGCGGCGGCGGCGACCGCCGAGCCGCCCTTCTCGGACACGTTGCTGACGGCGGGCAGTCCGCTCTCGCGCAGCGCGGCCTTGGACTCGGCAGCGCCGACGAAGCCGACGGGCAGCCCGATGACGAGCGCCGGGTCGGCGTCGAGCGTCAGCAGCTCCTCCAGCGCGGTCGGCGCACAGCCGATCACCCACAGCGCGCCGGGCCCGACGTCCTCGTGGGCGAGCCGGATCGCGTGGGCCGAACGGGTCAGCCCCGGGCCGGACTTGGCGTCCCTGAGGCGGCAGACGGTGTCGCGGCGCGTGATGCCCGCCGCGACCATCTCCACGTCCACCACGACCGGCGCCCCGGCGTGCAGCGCCGCGTGCGCCTTCGCCAGGGCGCCCTCGTCGGTGACGAGGTCGGCCGCGTAGTCGAGGTCGGCCGCGGAGTGGACGACCCGCTCCACGACCGCCCGCGTCAGCGGCGGGAAGTGAGAGGTGTCCAGGCGGGCACGCAGCCGCCGGAAGGACTCCTGCTCGATCGGGTGAATCACGCGGTTCACCGGGCCTCCCGGTGGTAACGTCGCCGCGTGCTGAGCGAGAACCAAGCCAGCACAGCAGCCTCCAATCCTTGGGGAAACCGGGCTGGTTCCAACCCGGCTGGTGTTGATCGCGGAAGACTCGATCGTTCGCCGAGCGACCGAGCAGCGTGAGCCAGGAATCCTCCTCGTTCGCGAGGAGGAGGGTTCAATTGGGCTCCTCCTGCCAGCGGTAGCCGCGCGGTGTCACCATGCGCCCGGCGATCTCCCGCGTCGCCGTGTTGCCCACGGTCACGACGGTCATCATGTCGACGATCGCCGGATCCAGGGACCCCAGCGACGTCACCCGGCTCGATTCGTCCGGCCGGGAGGCGTTGCGGACGACCCCGACCGGCGTCGTCGGTTCCCGGTGCTCGGCGAGGATCGCGAGCGCCTTCGGGAGCTGCCAGTCGCGGCCCCGGCTGCGCGGGTTGTAGAACGTCACCACGATGTCCGCCTCGGCCGCCGCCCGCACCCGGCGCTCGATGACCTCCCACGGTGTGTGCAGGTCGGAGAGGCTGATCGACACGTGGTCGTGGCCCAGCGGCGCGCCCAGGATCGCCCCGGCGGCGAGCGCGGCGGTCACGCCCGGCACCCCGACCACGTCGATGTCGTCGGACGCCTCGGCCAGCGCCGGTGACGCCATCGCGTACACGCCCGCGTCTCCGCTGCCGATCAGCGCGACGGCATGCCCGCGCCGCGCCTCGGCCACCGCCGTGCGCGCCCGCTCCTCCTCGGCTCCGAGCCCGGACTCCAGGATCCGGGTGCCGGGGCGCAGCAGATCGCGGATCTGGTCGACGTACTGGTCGAGCCCGACGAGCACGGACGCCCGCCGCAGTTCCTCCTTCGCCCGCGGGGTGAGCAGGTCACGGGCGCCGGGACCGAGCCCGACGACCGCGAGCCGCCCGCGTGCCACGCGGCGCACGACGGCACAGGTGGCCATCGCGGGCTGCCCGTCCGCACGCGTCGACTTCCGCTTGGGTACGAGGAGTTCACCGCCGCGTACGAGGGCGGCGGCCTCCGCCACGGACGGGGTGCCGACGGCGGTGAGCGGCGCGTCCGAGGGGTTCGGCACGTCCACCGTCGCCAACTCCTCGGCGGTGTACGTCACCACGGGCACCCCGAGCCGTCCGGCGGCCTCGACGATGCCGGGCTCCTCGGCCTTGGCGTCTACGGTGGCCAGCTCCGCGACGGACCTCGGGGACAGCCCGGCGTCACGGAGCACGTCCTCGACGAGACCGAGGACCTCCGCCACCGGGGCGCCCTTGGACGCGCCGACCCCCACCACCAGAGAGGGTGGCCGCAGCAGCACTTCGCGCTCGCCGGGCGCCACGGCCCGGTCGGTGACACGAATGCCGTACGCGCCCTCCGCCGCGATCGGCAGGGGCGGTAGCGGCCACGCCAACTCGGCCCGCAGGGCGACGGGTTCGCCGTCCAGCAGCGCCCGGGTGACCGCGGCGACCTCCCCCTCCACGGGGAAGCCGAGCGTGTCGAGTCCCGGCACTCCGACCGCGTCCGTCGCCGTCGTCACCACCGGCTCGGCCCCGAGCAACTCGCCCACCTCGCGGGCTAGTTCATTGGCGCCACCGCCATGACCGCCGACGAGCGAAACGGCGAACCGCCCGCCCTCGTCCACGCACACGACCCCCGGGTCGGACGTCTTGTCGCCCAGCAGCGGCGCGATCAGCCGCACCACCGCGCCCGTGGCGAGGAAGCACACCAACTGGTCGCACTCCGCGAAGGCCCGCCGCACGGCGTCCCCGACGGACTCGGCGGACGCGGCCCCGGCGGACCCAGCGGATCCGGCGGACCAGTCGTACACCCGCGTACGGGTGGGCCAGGCCGCGGCCAGCCGGTCACGGGCCGCCGCGCCCGCCGCCGTGGCGGAAATCAGGCCGATCACTGGAGGACTCCTTCGGTACGCGCCGGAGGCCGGACGCCCCACAGCAGAAAAACCGGGTTGGTGGCCGCGAGCCGGGTGACGTTCCCGGGCAGCGGCGCGAGCCGGGAGGACTGCAGCAGTACGCCGTCGCAGTCGAACCCGGCGGCGGTGAGCGCCTCCCGGGCCGCCGGCACCCGGTCGAGCGCGGCCATGGCGACGACAACGGCCCGCCGGGCCCGCCGTGCGCAGACGGTCACGATGGCGGGCAGCTCGCGCCCCCCGCCGCCGATGAACACGGCGTCCGGATCGTCCAGGTCGGACAGCACGGTCGGCGCGGCCCCGTGCACCACCCGGACGTCGACGCCGTGCGCCTCGGCGTTGGCGAGGATCCGGTCACAGCCGTCCCGTGTCTTCTCGATCGCGGTGACGGCGGCCCCGAACCGCGCGCACTCGACGGCGACGGACCCGGAGCCCGCGCCGACGTCCCAGACCAGCTCGCCGAGGCGCGGCCCGAGCCGGGCCAGTGCCAGCGCCCGCACCTCGAACTTGCTGATCATCGAGTCGCGGTGGGCGAACTCGCGCTCGTCCAGGGCCCACCGGTCGGGTCCGGCCGGGGGACCGGCGACCGTCCGCACGGGGGCGAGGACCCGCGACTCGTCGAGGCACAGGACGACACTCACGGCCGTACCCCAGTCGCGGGCCGCGGCCTGAGCCGGGGTGACCCGCTCCACGCGCTCGTGCCCGGGGTCCCCGAGGGCGCTCGCCACGACGAGGACGCGCCCGGCGGAGCGGTGGGCGAGGGCGGCGCCCAGCTCGGCGGGCCCGGAGCCGGGCCCGGTCAGCACCGCCACCTTCGGGTGGGAGCGGCAGACCTGGACGGCCGTGCGCAGCGCGCGCCCGTGGGCGCTCACCACCACCGCGTCGTCCCAGGGCAGCCCGAGCCGCGCGAAGGCGGTCGCGACGGACGAGACACCGGGGCGCACGTCGAGCCGCTCGGCCCCGAACCGCTCGGCCAGCGCCCGCACGATGCCGAAGAACCCGGGGTCACCGGAGGCGAGCACGACGACGCGCCGCTCCTTTTCCAGGCATCCCTCGATCGCGTCGAGAGCGGGCGCGAGCGGCCCCAGGACGATCCGCTCCACCGCGTCGGGCAGCCGCGCCGCCGCAAGGTGCCGTCGGGCGCCCACGACGAGCCCGGCGTCGGCCAGCGCGTCCGAGGCGTCCGTGGGAAGCGGTGCCCCCGTCCCCGTACCGAAGACGGTGATCACGACGGACTGCCCTTGCGGGCCGCGCGCAGCTCCGCGCGCGCCTGCGGATCGGCCCTGCGGAAGCCGTGGAAGTGACCGGGATGGTAGAGGTGCGAGCGGGTGCCGGTCGCGTCGAGGGCGGGGCCGACCAGGAAGAGGGTGTGCTTCCAGAGCTTGTGCTCCTTGACGGTCTCCTCCAGCGTCTCGATCGTGCACTTCACGATCAGTTCCTCCGGCCAGGTCGCCTGGTAGGCGACCACGACCGGCGTGGACGTCGGATAGCCGCCCTCCAGCAGCTCCCGTACGAGCTGTCCGCTGCGGGCGGCCGACAGGAACAGCGCCATGGTCGTGCCGTGCCGTGCGAACTCCCGCACCTCCTCGCCGGGCGGCATGGGCGTCTTGCCGCCGCCGAGCCGGGTGAGGATCACGGACTGCGCGACCTCGGGGATCGTCAGCTCGCGCTGGGCGAGCGCGGCCACGGCGGAGAAGGAGGAGACGCCGGGAATGATCTCGGTCTCGACGCCGAGGTCCGCACACCGGTCCAGCTGCTCCTGCGTGCCGCCCCACAGGGCCGGGTCGCCGGAGTGGATGCGGGCCACCTTCAGCCCCGCCGCCGCCGCCCGCTCGTACACGGCCACGACGTCCTCCAGGGACATCGTCGCCGAGTCCAGGATCTCCGTCCCCTCGCGCGCGTGCTCGAGGACCTCGGCCTGCACCAGGCTGGCCGCCCAGATCACGACGTCGGCCTCGGCGATGGCGCGCGCGGCGCGGAACGTCAGCAGGTCGGCGGCGCCGGGCCCTGCCCCGACGATGGTCACCTTGCCGGTGGGGGCATCGGCCATGGGAATCGGTCCTCTCCTACGGATGTATCGGGTGTTGCGAGAAGTCAGTGGGCGCGTCGGTGGGCACGAGGTTGTCGCCGGATGTGCGCGAACGGGGTGCGATCGGATACGAAGGGCTCATGGCGGTCTTCGTCGCGCTCGGCGCGTTCCTGATGACGCTGGCCGGCGGCTGGACGGCACAGCGGGTCACCGACCGCCGCCACCTGGTGCTGGGCCTGGCGGGCGGGCTGATGCTCGGCGTGGTCGGCCTGGATCTGCTCCCGGAGGCGCTGAACGCGGCGGGCGAGGAGGTGTTCGGCGTACCGGCCGCCCTGCTGCTGTTCGTCGCCGGGTTCCTGTTGGCCCATTTGGTGGAACGTCTGCTGGCCGCCCGGCAGGCCGCGCACGGCGGCGAGGAGCACGACGGACGCGCGCCCGAGGTGGGCCTGACGGCCGCCGCGGCGATGGTCGGGCACAGCGCCATGGACGGCGTCGCGATCGGCGCCGCCTTCCAGGTCGGCGGCGGCATGGGCCTGGCGGTCGCGCTCGCGGTGATCGCCCATGACTTCGCGGACGGCTTCAACACGTACACGATCACGAGCCTGTACGGGAACGCGCGCCGCAAGGCGATCACGATGCTGTTCGCGGACGCGGTGGCCCCGGTGATCGGCGCCGCCTCGACCCTGTTCTTCACCATCCCGGAGCGAGCGCTCGGCGGCTATCTCGGCCTCTTCGGCGGCGTACTCCTGTACCTGGCCGCCGCCGAGATCCTCCCCGAGGCGCACCACGAGCACCCGGCCCGCTCGACCCTGCTGTGCACGATCGCGGGAGCGGGGTTCATCTGGCTGGTGGTGGGTCTCGCCGGAAGCGGGTGACTTTCCGGGGATCACAGTTTCCCGCCGCGCTTGCCGTCCCGCCGGGCGGGTGCGATGAGGGTGGAGAGGTACGGCAGCGGGTCGCCGTCGAGGTCGGCGGCGGGCCGGATGGACTCGCCCTCCAGCCCGAGCGCGGACCCCCACACGGCGTCGTCGAGCCGCCCCGTCACCCGCAGCGCCTCGGCGACCTCGTGCGCCTGCCGCCCGAACTTGTACGCGACGACGGTCCCGGGCCCGTTGAGGGCGTCCTTGAGCACGGCGGCCCCGGCGGTCACCGGCACGAGGGTGAGCGGCTCGGTCCCTTCCGTGAGCACGGCCCCGGAGCGTGCCGCCAGATCCTGCATGGCGGTGATACCGGGCACGGTCTCGACGACCGTGCCGGGCACCAGTTCCTCGATGGTCTGCGCGAGATAGGTGAAGGTCGAGTACACGTTCGGATCGCCGATGGTCGCGAAGGCGACGGACGCGTGCCGCCGGAGCAGCTCCGCGACCCGCGCGCCGGCGGCGTCCCAGGCGGCCTCGCGCCGCCCCCGGTCGGTCCGCTCGTTGAGCGCGAACACGACGCGGACGACCTTCTCCTCGGGCACGTAGTGCAGGACAGTGGCCTCCGCGCGCCCCCGCTCTCCTCCGTCCTTTCCATCAGGCGCGGCCATCACCGGCACGACCACGACCTCGGCGGCACGCAGCGCGTTGACGCCCTTGACGGTCACCAGCTCCGGGTCACCGGGGCCGACCCCGATTCCGATCAGCTTGCTGCTCATGACGTCCGGCACCTCTCCACGAACCGACGGGCGACACCGGGCTGTGACGCCCAGTGCGTGTGCACATAACTCGCGTGCACACCTTGTTGTACGAAACCTTCGACGCGCCGCTGAGGGGCGCGCACCCCCCAGGCGGGAGCCGCCCCGGCGCCCGGCTCGACGAGGGTCCGGTGGAACTCGTGCCCCCGCATCCGCGTCCCGGCGACGGCGAGCACGCTGTCACTCACGGCCACGGCGTCCCGATAGCCCAGGGTGAGCCGCTCACTCATCCCGGCCGAGACGTCGAGCACCCCGCACATGGGCTGCCCGTCGAGCTCGCGAGAGAGATACAGCAGCCCGGCACACTCGGCGGCGACCGGCGCCCCGCCGAACGCCAGCTCGGCCACGGCCTTGCGCAACGGCTCGTTGGCGGACAGCTCGGGCGCGTACACCTCGGGAAACCCTCCACCGATGACCAACCCGCCGGTACCGTCCGGCAGTTGTTCGTCCCGCAGAGGGTCGAAGGTGACGACTTCGGCTCCCGCGGCGGTCAGCAACTCGGCATGCTCGGCATAGGAGAAGGTGAAGGCGGCCCCTCCGGCAACGGCCACCCTCTTCGCCCCGGCCGGAGCCCGGTCCTTCAGCCCGTCCGGCGTTCGAGCAGCAACGACGTCAGCCGCATCCCAAGCCGCACCCGCCAACTCACCCGCGCCACGCGCCAACGCGAACAACGCATCCAGATCACACCCGCGCCGCACCTGCTCGGCCATCGCCGCCACGGCATCCAAGGCATCCGCGCGCCGCTCGGCAACCGGCACCAACCCCAGATGCCGGGAAGGTGTGTCCACCTGCGGAGCGCGCCGCAGGGCGCCGAGCACCGGCACCCCGGACGCGTCGAGAGCCTCCCGCAGCATCGACTCGTGCCGCTCGGACCCCACCTTGTTGAGGATCACCCCCGCGACCCGCACCTCGGGATCCCAGGAAGCGAACCCGTGCACCAGCGCGGCCACGGACCGGGACTGCGACGACGCGTCGACGACCAGCACCACCGGCGCCCGCAGCACCTTCGCCACCTGCGCCGTGGACGCGAGCTCACCCTCCCCGGCGGCCCCGTCGTACAGCCCCATCACACCTTCGACGATCGCGAGATCGCACCCGCGCGCGCCGTGCGCGAACAACGGCGCGATCAGCTCCGTACCGCACAGATACGCGTCGAGATTCCGCCCCACGCGCCCGGTGGCGAGCGCGTGGTACCCGGGGTCGATGTAGTCGGGCCCCACCTTGTGCGGGGACACGGCGAGCCCCCGTGAGGCGAAGGCCGCCATCAGCCCCGTGGCAACGGTGGTCTTGCCGCTCCCGGACGAGGGCGCGGCGATGACCAGCCGAGGGACGGAAATCACCACTCGATGCCCCTCTGGCCCTTCTGGCCGGCGTCCATCGGATGCTTGACCTTGGACATGTCCGTCACGAGATCCGCGAACTCGACGAGCTTCTCGGGAGCGTTGCGCCCGGTGATCACGACATGCTGGGTCCCGGGCCGGTCCCGCAGCACGGCGACGACCTCGTCGACGTCCACCCATCCCCAGTGCATGGGGTAGGCGAACTCGTCCAGCACATACAGCTTGTACGTCTCGGCGGCGAGGTCCCGCTTGACCTGCTCCCAGCCCTCGCGGGCCTTCTCCTCGTTGTCCATCTGGGAGTCGCGCTGCACCCACGACCACCCTTCGCCCATCTTGTGCCAGTCGACGGACCCGCCCTCGCCGGAGGCGCCGAGCACGCGCAGCGCGTTCTCCTCCCCGACCTTCCACTTCGCCGACTTGACGAACTGGAACACCCCGATGGGCCACCCCTGGTTCCAGGCGCGCAGCGCCAGCCCGAAGGCGGCGGTGGACTTGCCCTTCCCGATCCCCGTGTGCACCACGACCAGCGGCCGGTTGCGGCGCTGACGCGTCGTCAGTCCGTCCTCCGGTACGACACTCGGCTGCCCCTGCGGCATTACGCGGCCCTCCTCGAAGTCCCCTGCACATCGCGCACGAGCCCGGCGATCGCGTCGGCCCGCAACTCGTCCAACGTCACCGCCGTGCCGCCCAGTTCACCCGCGAGCCGCCCCGCGAGTCCGAGCCGCACGGGCCCCGCCTCGCAGTCGACGACCACGGAGGCGACCCCGTCGGCCGCGAACAGCCGCGCCGCACGTTCGGCGAGCGCGACGGGCTCAAGGCCGCCGGTGGCCCGCCCGTCGGTCACCACGACGACCAGCGGCCGCCGGGCGGCATCCCGCAGCCGCTCGACCCGCAGCACGTCGTGCGCGCGCAGCAACCCCGCCGCGAGCGGCGTCCGCCCGCCCGTGGGCAGCGACTCGAGGCGGGCGGCGGCCGCGTCCACGGACGAGGTGGGCGGCAGCGCCACGTCGGCCGAGGACCCCCGGAAGGTCACGAGCCCCACCTTGTCCCGCCGCTGGTACGCGTCGAGCAGCAGCGACAGCACCGCGCCCTTGACGGCACTCATCCGCTGCCGCGCCGCCATCGACCCGGAGGCGTCCACCACGAACAGCACGAGGTTGCCCTCACGCCCCTCCCGGGTGGCCTGGCGCAGATCGTCCCGTCGTACGACGAGACCGCGTCCCGACCGCCCCCGCGCCCGCTGATGGGGTGCCGCCGCCTGCACGGTCGCCGCCAGGTGCAGTTTGGTGAGCGCCCCTTGCGGCCGCCGCGACCCGGTGGTCCGCCCGTGCTCGGTCCGCGCCCGCGAACGCCGCCCGGCCGCGCCCTCGCCGAGCCCCGGCACGCTCAGCACCTTCGTGCGAAAGGGTTCGGCGGCCCGTACGGGGGACTGCTCGCCGGCGCCCTGCGCGGCCGGCGCCTGCCCGTCGTCCGAGGGCTCGCCCCGCGCCGGGACGTCACCGGCGGGGGAGTCGCCGTCGGGCCCGTCCTGAGGCGGCTGCCCACCGCCGCCGGGCCCGTCCGGGTCCGGGTCCGGATCGTCGTCGGAAGAACCTTCGCCGGAAGAACCCTCGTCCGATCCCCCGAACTCCTCCAGCGTCTCGTCGAGCTTGTCCTCGTCGAGCCCCGGCGCGTCGAAGGGGTTGCGCCGCCGCCGGTGCGGCAGCGCCAGCAGCGCGGCCTGACGCACGTCCTCCGCCAGCACTTCGGTCCGTCCCGCCCACGCGGCGAGCGCGGTCGCCGTCCGTGCCATGACGATGTCGGCCCGCATGCCGTCCACCTCGAAGGCCGCGCAGGTCGCCGCGATCTGCCGCAGCGCCGGGTCCCCGAGCCGCACGGACGGCAACAGCTCCCGCGCCGCCACGATCCGGGCCCGTACGGCGGACTCCTCGTCGGACCAGCGCTCCGCGAAGCCCGCCGGATCGTCGTCGTAGGCGAGCCTGCGCCGCACGACCTCGACCCGCTGGTCGGGCTCCCGCGAGGCGGCCACCTCGACGGTCAGCCCGAACCGGTCGAGCAACTGCGGCCGCAGCTCGCCCTCTTCGGGGTTCATGGTCCCCACGAGCAGGAAGCGTGCCGCGTGTCGTACGGAGACGCCCTCGCGCTCGACGTACGAGGCGCCCATGGCTGCGGCGTCCAGCAGCAGGTCGACCAGGTGGTCGTGGAGGAGGTTGACCTCGTCGACGTACAGGATCCCGCGGTGCGCGTCGGCCAGCAGCCCCGGCTCGAAGGCCTTCACGCCCTCCGCGAGCGCCCGCTCGATGTCGAGCGCGCCCACGAGCCGGTCCTCGGAGGCGCCGACGGGCAGCTCGACCATGCGGGCCGGCCGGGTCTCGAACGCGCCCGGCTCGTGCGGACCGTCGGGACACGCCGGGTCGGGCCCGGCCGGGTCGCACGAGAACCGGCACCCGGCGACGACGTCCACTCCCGGCATGAGCGCCGAGAGGGCGCGTACGGCCGTGGACTTGGCCGTGCCCTTCTCACCGCGGACGAGCACACCGCCCACGGCGGGCGACACGGCGTTCAGCAGCAGCGCGAGCCGCAGGTCGTCCTGGCCGACCACGGCCGTGAACGGGAACGGGGTACTCACTGGTCGTCGCCCTCCAAGTCGCCTTCGAGCTCCAGATAGGTGGCGCGCAGCCGCTCCAGCGTGTCCGCGTCCGGTTCGGCCCACAGCCCCCGGTCGGCGGCTTCGAGGAGACGTTCCGTGATGCCGCGCAGCGCCCACGGGTTGGACTTCTTCATGAAGTCCCGGTTCTCCGCGTCGAAGACGTACTCCGCGCTGAGCTTCTCGTACATCCAGTCGTCCACGACCCCGGCCGTGGCGTCGTACCCGAAGAGGTAGTCGACGGTCGCCGCCATCTCGAAGGCGCCCTTGTAACCGTGCCGTCGCATGGCGGCCATCCAGCGCGGGTTGACGACCCGGGCGCGGAAGACGCGGTGGGTCTCCTCGCCCAGCGTGCGGGTCTTCACCTGGTCCGGTACGGCCGAGTCGCCGACGTACGCCTCCGGGCTCGCGCCCGTCAGGTGCCGGACCATCGCGACCATGCCGCCGTGGTACTGGAAGTAGTCGTCGGCGTCGACGAGGTCGTGCTCGCGGGTGTCGACGTTCTTCGCCGCGACGGCGATCCGCCGGAACGCGATCTCCATGTCCCCGCGCGCCGCGCGCCCGTCGAGCCCGCGCCCGTAGGCGTAGCCGCCCCACACCGCGTACACCTCGGCGAGGTCGGCGTCGGAGCGCCAGTTGCGGGCGTCGATCAGGGGGAGGAGACCGGCGCCGTACGCGCCCGGCTTGGAGCCGAAGATACGGGAGGTGGCGCGGCGCCGGTCGCCGTGCTCGGCGGTGTCCTCGTCGGCGTGCGCGCGGACGTAGTTGCGGTCGCCGGGCTCGTCGAGCTCGGCCACCGCGCGCACCGCGTCGTCGATCAGGCCCACGACGTGCGGGAACGCGTCCCGGAAGAAGCCGGAGATGCGGACCGTGACGTCGATGCGCGGCCGGCCCAGCTCCTCCAGGGTCACCACGTCGAAACCGGTCACGCGGCGCGAGGCGTCGTCCCAGACCGGGCGGCAGCCGAGCAGCGCGAGGATCTCGGCGATGTCGTCGCCCTGGGTGCGCATCGCGGACGTGCCCCAGACCGTCAGACCGACGGACTTCGGGTACTCGCCCGTGTCCTGCAGATACCGCTGCACCAGGGAGTCGGCGAGCGACTGCCCGACCTCCCAGCTCAGCCTGGACGGGATCGCCTTGGGGTCGACCGAGTAGAAGTTGCGGCCGGTCGGCAGGACGTTCACCAGCCCACGGGTCGGTGAGCCCGACGGGCCCGCGGGGACGTAACCGCCGTCCAGGGCGCGCAGGATGTGGGTGATCTCGTCCGTCGTCCGGGCCAGGCGCGGCACGACCTCACGGCAGGCGAACTCCAGCACCGCGACGGCGTCGGGGAGTTCGACGCCCAGCACCTCCCGCACGAGAGCGGTGCTCTCGGACGTCACCCAGCCGCGCTCCTCCATGCCCTCCGCGATCCGGCGGCACAGCTGCTCCAGCAGGTCGATCGCGTCGGCTCCGGTCCGCGCCGGGCCCTCGACGAGGTCCGTCAGTTCCACCGGCACCTTCACCGGCGCGCCCGGCTCGGCGAGCAGCTCCTTCTCGACCAGCCCGAAGTACTCGGCGAGGCAGGCCCGCAGACCCGGCAGCGCGTTCGCGGTGCCGCCCCACACCTGGGAGGCGCGCAGCACGGCCAGCACGAGGTTGACGCGCGGTTCGGCCTCCGGACCGCCGCCGAGGATGTGCAGGCCGTCGCGGATCTGCACGTCCTTGATCTCGCACAGATAGCCGTCGATGTGCATCACGAACTCGTCGAAGTCGCCGTCGTCCGGCTGCTCGTCGACATGCAGGTCGTGGTGCAGCTCCGCCGCCTTGACCAGCGTCCAGATCTGCGCGCGGACCGCCGGGGCCTTCGTCGGGTCCAGGTCGGACACCAGCGCGTACTCGTCGAGGAGCTGCTCCAGCTTCGCGAGGTCGCCGTAGGTGTCCGCGCGGGCCATCGGCGGTACGAGGTGGTCGACGACCGTGGCGTGGCCGCGCCGCTTGGCCTGGGTGCCCTCGCCGGGGTCGTTGACGATGAAGGGATAGATGAGCGGGAGTTCGCCGAGGACGGCGTCCGGCGCGCAGCCGCCGCTGAGCCCGAGGCCCTTGCCCGGCAGCCACTCCATCGTGCCGTGCTTGCCCATGTGCACGACGGCGTCGGCGCCGAAGCTGTTTTCGAGCCAGCGGTACGCGGCCATGTAGTGGTGCGACGGAGGCATGTCCGGGTCGTGGTAGATCGCGATCGGGTTCTCGCCGAAGCCGCGCGGCGGCTGGATCATCACGACGACGTTCCCGAACTGGAGGGATGCCAGGACGATGTCGTCGCCGTCCACGTACAGGCTGCCCGGCGGCTCGCCCCACGTCTCCAGCATGCCGTCGCGCAGCTCGGGGTCGAGCTTGTCGAACCACGCCCGGTAGTCGGCGAGCGGCACACGCGCGGGGGCGGCGGCGAGTTGCTCCTCGGTGAGCCATTCGACGTCGTGGCCACCGGCGTTGATGAGCCGGTGGATCAACTCGTCGCCGTTGTCGGGGTGCCCTTCGACGACGTACCCGGCGTCCCGCAGCGCGTCGAGCACCCGTACGGCCGAGGCGGGCGTGTCGAGGCCCACCGCGTTGCCGACCCGGGAGTGCTTGGTCGGGTAGGCGGTGAAGACGAGCGCGAGCTTCTTGTCCGCGTTCGGCTTGTGCTTCAGCCGGGCGTGCCGTACGGCGATTCCGGCGACGCGCGCGGCCCGCTCGGGGTCGGCGACGTAGACCGGCACCTCGTCGGGACCCTGCTCCTTGAAGGAGAAGGGGACGGTGATCAGACGGCCGTCGAACTCGGGGATCGCGACCTGCATCGCCGCGTCCATGGGGGAGAGGGCGGCGTCCGACGCGGCCCAGGCACTCCTGGACGAGGTCAGGCAGAGCCCTTGCAGCACGGGGACGTTCAGGTCGGCGAGCGCGCCGATGTCCCAGGCCTCCTCGTCGCCGCCCGCGGACGCCTCCGAGGCGTGCGTGCCGCCCGCCGCGAGCACGGTGGCGACCAGTGTGTCCGCCTTGCCGAGGATCTCGTACAGGCCCGCGTCCGCGCCGCGCAGCGAACCGCAGTACACGGCCAGCGCGTTGGCGCCGCGCGCCTCGATCGCGTCGCACAGCGTGTCCACGAACGCGGTGTTGCCGGACAGCTGGTGGGCCCGGTAGAAGAGCACGCCGACGGTCGGGCGGCCCTCGACGAACGTGCGCTCACCGTGGACGCCGTACTCCGGCATCTTCCGCGGCTCCTCGAAGCCCTCGCCCGTCAGCAGCACGGTGTCGGAGAGGAACCGGGCCAGTTCGGTGAGGTTGTCCGGGCCGCCCTCGACCAGGTAGCGCAGCGCCTCGGCGACGACACCGGCGGGCACCGACGACTCCGCCATCAGTTCGGCGTCGGGGACGGACTCCCCGCCGAGCAGCACGGTGGGGATGCCCGAGGCCTTCAGCTTCCGCAGGCCCTCCTCCCAGGCACGCTTGCCGCCCAGGAGCCGTACGACGGCGATGTCCGCGCCCTCGACGAGGGACGGCAGTTCGCCCTCGACATCCACCCGGGTCGGGTTGCCGATCCGGTACGGGGCGCCGGAGGCACGCGCCGCCAGCAGATCGGTGTCGGCGGTCGACAACAACAACACTGTGCTCATGCGGGCGCTCCCGGTGGAATGAAAGGCAGTCCTTGCGGCGCGCCCGACTCGATGAGCCGCCACAGCGCGTCCGTGTCCGCGTGTTCCTCGATCAGATCGCCGAGCCGGTCGAGCTGCTCCTCGCGCAGCGCCGCGAACGACGTGTCGGCGGCCGGCACGAAACGACGGCCCGCGGCGGCCGCCACCTCGCGCAGGAAGGCGCGCCGGAAGCCGTCCGACTCCAGCGAGCCGTGCCAGTGCGTGCCCCAGACGGCACCGACCCGGCAGCCGTCCAAGAACGGTTCACCGCCCGTCACATCGGCGACGCCGTGATGGATCTCGTAGCCCTCGACGTGCTCGCCGAGGGCCTCCCCGACGGGCCGGGTCAGGGTCTTCTCGCGTGCGAACCGCACCCGGACGGGCAGGAGTCCGAGTCCGTCGACGTGACCGGCGCGCGATTCGACCTCGTCCTCGATGTGCTCGCCGAGGACCTGGAAACCGCCGCAGATGCCCAGTACGGGCCGCCCCTCGGCGGCTCTGCGCAGGATGGCGTCCGCGAGTCCGCGCTCGCGCAGCCACTCCAGCGCCTTCACCGTCCCCCGGGTCCCGGGGACGACGACGAGGTCGGCGTCGGCCAGCTCCTCGGTCCGGTCCACGAACCGCACGACGACACCCGGCTCGGCGGCCAGCGCGTCCACGTCCGTGAAGTTGGACATCAGCGGGATCGCGCAGACGGCGACGCGCAGCACGTCCTCGCCCACGGGGGAGGTCACTCGGGACTCCCGGACCGCTCCCCGCAGCGACACCCGCAGCCCGTCCTCCTCGTCGATGCCGAGGCCGTGCCGGAAGGGCAGGACGCCGTACGTACGCCGCCCGGTGAGGCCGTGGAGCATGTCGAGCCCCGGCTCGAGCAGGGAGACGTCCCCCCTGAACTTGTTGACGAGGAACCCGGCGACGAACTCCTGGTCCTCGCGCGACAGCAGCGCGACCGTCCCGAAGAACGAGGCGAACACACCCCCGCGGTCGATGTCGCCGACGACGAGCACGGGCAACCGCGCATTGCGCGCGATCCCCATGTTCACGATGTCGGTCCGCCGCAGATTGATCTCGGCAGGACTGCCGGCTCCCTCACAGATCACCGCGTCATACGTGCCCCGCAACTCGGCGAGGCAGTCCAGCACGGTGGTGAGGAGGGCTTCCTGCCGCCCGCCGTGGTAGCCACGGGCGGTCATCTCGCCCACGGGTCTGCCCATGAGGACGACCTGACTGCTCCGGTCGCTGCCCGGCTTGAGCAGCACGGGGTTCATGAGCGCGGTCGGCTCCACCCGGGCGGCCTGCGCCTGCATGGCCTGGGCGCGCCCGATCTCGGCGCCCTCGCGCGTCACGAACGAGTTCAGGGACATGTTCTGTGCCTTGAAGGGCGCGACCTTGACGCCCTGCCGCACCAGCCACCGGCAGATCCCGGCGGTCACGACGCTCTTGCCCGCGTCGGAGGTGGTTCCGGCGACGAGCAGCCCGCCGCTCATGACGTACGCCCCTTCCTGAGAAGCCTCTGTACGAGCAGCCGCCCGCCGGCACTCAAGCCGAGGGCGAGCCAGCCGACACGCCGTGACAGCCGTACGGCCCGTTCGATGTCGTCGACGTGCACGGCGCGCCCGGCGCCGTTGAGTTCGGGCCGGTGCTCGACGCGGCCGCCGTAGGAGAGGGTGCCGCCCAGACGCACCCCGAGCGCCCCCGCGAACGAGGCCTCCACGGGCCCGGCGTTGGGGCTCGGATGCTTGACGGCGTCGGCGCGCCAGGCCCGTACGGCTCCTCGTGGATTGTCACCCGCGAGGGCTGCGAGCACGGCGGTGAGACGAGCCCCCGGCCACCCGGCGACGTCGTCGAGCCGAGCCGAGGCCCACCCGTACCGCCGGTACCGGGGCGACCTGTGACCGACCATCGCGTCAAGGGTGTTGACGGCCCGAAAGCCCACGAGCCCCGGGACTCCGCCCACGGCCCCCCACACCAGGGCGCCCACCACGGCGTCGGAGGTGTTCTCGGCGACGGACTCGACGACGGCGCGCGCGATACCGTCGGCGCCGAGGGCCTGGGGATCGCGCCCGCACAGATGCGGCAGCCGCTCCCGGGCCGTCTCGATCTCCCCGTCCGCGAGGGCGTCACCGATCGCCCGGGCCTCCCGCCCGAGCGTGGTGCCTCCGACGGCGGCCCAGGTGGCGGCGGCCGTCAGCGCGAGCGACGCGGCACGTGAGGGGCGTACGGCACGGGAAGCGACGGCGGCGAGTCCGGTGGCACCGCCCACACACACGGCGGTGTGCAGCGCGCCCCACCCGCGGTGGTCCCGCCACAGCACCCGCTCCACGGCGCCCGCGCTCCGCCCGAACGCGGCGACCGGATGCCCCCGGCGGGGATCGCCGAGCAGCAGGTCACCGAGGAGTCCGGCGGCGGCGCCGTACGCGAAGACGCGATCGGCACGCACGCGGTCAGCCGACCGTCAGGTCGGGTGGAACCGTCGCTCGCAGGGCACTTGGGCAGCCGCGCATGGCGTTATGTCCTCACTCAGGGTGTCCACGCCCTGGTTCGACGAGACCGGCGGGGAGAGTTCCTGGCTCCCGGGGAGTTCCTTCCCCGGTCACAGTGGCGGGACCGCGCCGGATTCACACCGGCTTCCTCTTCTGTCGCCGTACTTGGCTCCGGCAGTCCACCACGGGTTGGAAGACCCGTCAACTTGCTGTTGACCTGCGCGGGGAGAGTGTGCGAAGGCCCACATACAGGTGGGGTGCGGGACGGTGATCCGTCCCGCACCCCACTCGAAGTGGTGCCCGTTTTGGGTTACTTGCCGACGATCAGGAAGATGCCGTACGCCACCGCCGCGGCGCACGCCGCGAAGCAGACGTACGCGCCGGTGACCGCGAGGGTCGCGGAGCCGCCCTGGGCGGACGCGGACTCGCGCTTGGAGAGGCCGACGATGCCGAGGGTGAAGAGGCCGACGAGACCGACGGTGGTCACGAGGCTGACTCCGAAGACGGAGCCGAGGGCTGCCCAGTCGATGTGCATGCTGTTCTGTCCTTACACCGTGGCCGGGCGGGTGGGCTCCGCGTCCGGGGACGGGATGGTGGTCTTCAGGTCGCCGGACAGGTCGCCGGTGACGGGGCCCGCGGGCGGCGGGGTGACGGCGGCGATCGCGGCGGTGACGACGCCCGCGGGCTCGGCGTCGACGTCGTTGACGTTGTCGACGGTGACCGGCTGGCGGCGGGAGAGCTTCCAGATGGTGCCGGCGCCGGCGACGAGCAGCGCACCGGTGAGGACGATGCCCCACGTGCCCTGCTTGGTCAGGAACTCGGCGGAGGCCCCGGCCAGACCGGCGGCCGGCAGGGTCAGGCCCCAGGCGACGAACATCCGGGTCGCGGTCGACCAGCGGACCACGCCGCCCTTGCGGCCGATGCCCGAGCCCATCACGGCGCCGGAGCAGACCTGGGTGGTGGAGAGGGAGAAGCCGATGTGCGAGGAGGCCAGGATGGCCGTCGCGGCGCTGGTCTGGGCGGCGAAGCCCTGCGGCGGCGCGAGGTCCGTGAGGCCCTTGCCCATGGTGCGGATGATGCGCCAGCCGCCCAGGTAGGTGCCGAGCGCGATGGCCGTACCGGCCGAGACGATGACCCACAGCGGGGGGTTCGAGCCCGGGGCGATGACGCCGCCGGTGACCAGCGCGAGGGTGATGATGCCCATCGTCTTCTGGGCGTCGTTCGTGCCGTGCGCCAGGGAGACCAGGCCGGCGGAGGCGATCTGGCCGGCGCGGTAGCCCTTGGCGGTCGCCTTCTCGTCGGCGCGGTTGCCGATCCGGTACGTCAGCCGGGTGGCCAGCATCGCGGCGAGTCCGGCCACGATGGGCGCGGCGACCGCGGGGATCAGCACCTTGGTGACGACGGTCGAGCCGTTCACCGACGACCAGCCGGCCGACATGACCGCGGCGCCGATCAGGCCGCCGAACAGTGCGTGGGAGGAACTGGAGGGCAGACCCAGAAGCCAGGTCAGCAGATTCCAGAGGATGGCGCCGACGAGCGCCGCGAAGATCACTTGGACGCGTATGCCCTCTTCGTTGATGATCCCGCCGGAGATCGTCTTGGCGACCTCCACGGAGAGGAACGCGCCGACGAGGTTCAGCACGGCGGACATGGCCACCGCCGTCTTGGGCTTCAGAGCGCCGGTCGAGATGGTGGTCGCCATCGCGTTGGCAGTGTCGTGGAAACCGTTCGTGAAATCGAACACGAGAGCGGTGACGATCACGATTCCGAGGAGGAGCGTGATGTGTTCCATTTACCCAGGCTTCTGTTTGGCGTCAGTGGCAGGTGGACCGTAGGCAACCTGAGTGAACGGAAGGTGAACTGGGGCGGGCGCTGGGGTGTCTCAAACGGTGGACCGCCCCTCCGTTTGTGATGACCAGTGTGCGGGAGGGGCGGCCCGATGACTTACCAGATGTTCGAACGGGGGCGGAATCTCGGGTTCCGACGGGGGGTGTTCGAGGGCTTCTAGCCGGTGGCGAACTGCTTGAGCCGGGTCATGGATCCGTTGAAGAGATTCTGGTCACCCGGGAGCGTGCCGCTGTTGTCGTACTGCCAGAACGTCCACGTCGACCAGCCGGCCGGCAACGCGCCCGTGTCCGCGGAGTCGTAGCGGGCGAGCCACAGGGCGTGGTTCGCGGCGAAGGCGCCGCTGCCGCCGGTGCAGGTGTTCCACCAGTGGGTGGTCGTGTAGATGACCGGACGGCGGCCGGTCTCCCGTTCGAGTTCGTCGCTGAACGCCTGGATCCAGCTCACGATCCTGTCCTTGCTCAGGCCGTAGCACTTGTGCTTCTTGTCGTACGGGTTGTACTCCATGTCGAGCGCGGGCGGCAGCGTCCAGCCGTCCGCGCGCCAGGCGCCGCCGTTGCGCACGAAGTACGCGGCCTGAGCGGCGCCGGACGACTTGTCCGGCACCGCGAAGTGGTAGGCGCCGCGGAGGATCCCCGCCTCGCGCGCCCCGTCGTACTGCCGGGCGAAGTACGGATTGCGGTACGTGTGGGACTCGGTCGCCTTCACATAGACGAACCGGGCGCCCTTCGCCTTCGCGCTCTGCCAGTCGACGTTCTTCTGGTGCGAGGAGACGTCGTGGCCCTTGGGTTTGGCCGCCGCGGCGACCGGGGCCCCGGCGAGGACGGTCCCCGCGGCGGTGAGTGCCGCCACGGCGGCCGCCGCCGCGAGGACGCGGGCACGACGAAGGAGTGGTTTGTGGTCACGAGCCATGTTTTCCCCCGGAATGGCGACGTGCGTGACAAATCCTCCAGAGGCTATTGGAAGATCGTTGAAAGCCCGTCGATCGCCAGCCAATCACCCCAGGAGGGCGATATGTTCCGGTATGTAGCCTTACGGACGCTTGTCTTCCGCCCTAAAGTGCCCTCGTCGACAGCGGGTTGACGTTCCCGCCTGGCAGGATCGCCGCATGGCTGAGCAGCGGCGGGACGCACGGGAAGTGCGGGACGTGGGGGAGAGCACGCCGGGCGCGCGCGAGCGGGAGGTGGCGGCCGCGTGGGACGAGCTCGTCGCGACGGCCCGCCGAACGGTGGCCGACGGTCTGGTCGTCGGTACGTCGGGCAACGTCTCCGTCCGGGTCGGCGACACGGTCCTGGTCACACCGACGGGAGTGCCCTACGACCGGCTGAGGCCCGAAGACGCCGTCGGTGTGGACCTCGAGGGCCGGCAGGTCCTCGGTTCGCTCGTTCCGACGAGCGAACTGCCGATGCACCTCGCCATCCACCGCGCCACCGACGCGCGGGCCGTCGTCCACACCCACGCCGCGCACGCGACGGCCGTCTCGGCCCTCGTCCCCGAGCTCCCCCTGATCCACTACATGGCGGGCGCCCTCGGCGGACCGGTCCGAGTTGCCCCCTATGCGACCTACGGCACCCCGGAGTTGGCCGAGAACATGCTCCAGGCCCTCACCGGCCGCACGGCCTGCCTCCTCCAGAACCACGGCACCATCGCCTACGGAGCCTCGCTGTCCCAGGCGTTCGACCGCACCGCCCAACTGGAATGGATGTCCCGCGTCTGGCTCCTGGCGTCGTCCGTGCCCGGCCTGTCCCCGACACTGCTCTCGCCGGAACAGGTGGACGAGGCGGGGGAGCGGCTGGGGCGCTACGGGCAGGGCGGCGGGGCCGGTCCCCGCTGATCCGGCGCGGTGCGGCGACCCGGTGGTGCCGGTGCGCGCCCGGTGCCGGGGAACGAGCCCGCGCACCCCAAGGCGGAAGCCCACCGCCCGCTCCCGCTGGCCGACCGGGGGCCGCGCCGGGAGACTGAACCCGTGCGTACTGTCAAAGCGACGGCCGCGGCCGTCTCCGTAGCCCTGGCCGCGGGCGCAGCCTCCGTGGCGGCGGGCCGCTTCGCCAGCGACGCCGCACTGAAGGCGCCGCCCGGCAGGCCACTGCCCACCGAGCCCCGGCTCACCGTGCACTCCACGGCCGCGGGCCGGATCACGCTCACCCGCGACCTGGCCTCCCTGCGCCCGGGAAGGTACGGCCTCACGGGCGACGGCTCCCACGCGGTCGTCGGTCCCGTCCTGGACTCCCCACCCCACACCGCCGACACGGTCGTACGCCGCCTCGAACGCGTCACCCACGGCACCCTGGAGACCGGTGACAAGGCGTGGCTCACCCCCAACCTGTACATCGGCAACCCCGGCAGCGCCCTCGGTCTCGACCACGCCGACGTGGACGTCCCCGGCGAGCTCGGCCCGCTGCCCGCCTGGTTCGTGCCCGGCACCCGCACCACCTGGGTGATCACGGTGCACGGGCTCGGCACCACCCGCGAGCACCCCATGAACGTGATGGAGTTCCTGCACCGCAACCGGCTCCCCGTGCTCGACCTCGCCTACCGCGGCGACCTCGGCGCACCCCGCTCCCCGGACGGCCTCAGCCACCTCGGCGAGACCGAGTGGCGCGACCTGGACGCCGCCGTGCGCTACGCCGTGCGCTACGGCGCCGACCAGGTCGTCCTGTACGGCTGGTCCATCGGCGCCACCATGGCCCTGCGCACCGCCGCGCACTCCGCCCTGCGCGAGCGGATCTCCGGGCTGATCCTGGACTCGCCCGTCCTCGACTGGGGAGCCACGCTGCGCGCCCTCGCCTCGGCCCGCCACACGCCCAGCGTCCTGCTGCCCCTCGCGGTCCGTGCCGCGCAGGGCCGCACCGGTCTGCACGGCGACCGGATCCGGGAGGCCGCCGACCCCGGCCAGCTCAAGGTCCCGACCCTGATCGTGCACGGCCCGGACGACACCATCGCCCCCTGGGGCCCCTCACGCCGCCTCGCCGAGCGCCGTCCGGACCTGGTCACCCTGCACACGGTCCCGAACGCCTCCCACGGCGCCATGTGGAACGCCGCCCCGAACTACGAAGAGGCCCTACGCCGCTTCCTGACCCCCCTGATGTAGCCACCCCGCCCTCCGGGCGGAGTCCCCACAGAGACCGCACAACCATTCCCCGCACGCCCTCGCGGCGGAGCCGCCCCCCAAGGCTTCCGGTTGGGCCCCGGTCAACTCGTGGAAGGCCTCGCTCACACGTGTCGAGCCCCCTCGGAACCCTGTCCATTGGCCACCCCTGTCGCCTGCTGTGACATTCCGTTTGGGTTTTCGGACCGTCAACCGGAAGACTGCACCCGTGACGTCCCGTAACCCGCGCGACTCCAGGCTCCGACTCGTCCGCTCGCGCCCCCTGGCTTCCGCCCCCCGAGCGGTGACCCAGCGCAGCTCGCGCCGACCCGCACCCCGGCCCCCCGAGGGCACCCCGCCGCCCGCGGAACTGGCCCGTATGGCCCGCACCGGCCTCGCCGCCGCGGCCCGTGTCGCCCGCTGGGCCGACGCCTCGCTCGGCCCGGGGAGCGACGGCGCGACCCCCGACGGCAAGGGCACGCTCGCCGACGCGACCGCCGAACGGGCCGCCGAGGAATTGGGCCTGACCCCGGCTCAGGTCCGCGCGGACTGGGACACCGCACGCCTCGCCGGCCTCGTCGAGGTGCACGGCGACATCGCCCGCCCCGGCTGGCGACTGCGCGCCTGGAACCGCGACGACAGCGCCGTCCTGCGCGGCTGGGTCGCCCTCTTCGACGCCTGGTCGCTCGCCCACCCCGAGCCGGCCGACCGCGAGGCGTCCGCCGTCGCCGAGGTCGTCTCCGCGATGCCCCAGGTGCTCTCCTTCCTTCAGCTCTCCGCCGGGCCCGTCCCCATGGAGCAGCTCCTCGACCTCCTCGAACAGCGCGTCACCGAACTGCGCACCGAGCGCTGCGAAATCCCCTACGGCCCCCAGCCGGAGCCCGCCCCGGAGGCCGCCGAGATCGCGGACGCCCCCCTCGCGCCCCTCCTCGACTGGGCCCTGCACGCGCTCGCCTCCGTCGGCGCGCTCACCTGCGCCGCGGGGCAGGCCACGCTCACCCCGCTCGGCAGCTGGGCGGTCTGGGTCAAGCTGGAGCAGATCTGCGTCGCAGCGCAGAGTCCCGCCGGGAACATCGAACAGCCCGCCTCGGACATGCTCCGAGGCTGCGCCCAGCTGCGCCCGAACGCGGCCCGCGCCGAGTACCGCGCCTGGCTCGCCGCCCGCCCCGTCGGCAGCGCCGTCACCGAACTCCTCGAAGCCGCCCGCGGCGAGGACGCCCTCACCCGCGGACTCGCCTTCGAGGCGCTGCGCGTGGTCGGCGCCCCCGCCGAGCCCGACGTGCGCGCCGTGGCCGACGAGTCCTGGCTGCGCCCCTACGCCCTGCTGTGGCTGGCCGAGCACGACGGCCACGACCCGGAGGACGCCCACGAGGTCCTCACCCGCGAAGAGTCCACCTGGCTCTGGGTCGACACCGCCGCCGCCGTCGCCGACCACGGTGAGGCGCCGCTCCTCGTGCGCCATCTGGAGTCCGCGGTGCAGCCCACCGTGCCCGCGCTGCTCGACGAGGTGCGCGCCGTCGGCCATCCCCGCACCGTCCAGGTCCTGGTCGCGCTCGCCGCCGCCCACCCGGACCCGGCCCTCGCCAAGGCCGTACGCCGCGCCGCCTTCCAGGTCCACACCGGAGGCAGCTAGGACCTGTCCTTCGGATCGGCCCCGCGCTCCCGGGTCAGTCCCGTATCTCCGGGGCGTACGTGCCGAAGCTCCAGATGTTGCCCTCGGCGTCCCGGGCCAGGTAGTCCCGCGAGCCGTAGTCCTGGTCGGTCGGGGGCATGACGATCTCGGCGCCGTGGTCCACGGCGCGCTGGTGGTGTGCGTCGACGTCGTCCACGACCACGTACACCCCCGCGGGGCCCGCGTCCTTCATCGCGCCGTCGAAGACGCCACCGCGGCCCTTGGAGCCGAGCATCACCGCGCCGTTGCCCTGGACCAGCTCGGCGTGCATCACCGTGCCGTCTTCACTCTCGTACACGGAGACCTCCGAGAAGCCGAAGGCCTCCGTGAGCTGCCTGATCGCCGCGTTCGCGTCCGAGTACAGCAGTGTCGGGTAGATGCTCGGGCGCCCGCCGTCCGTACCTGCCATGCCGATCACTCCCACCGGAACTCGTCCTGCTGGGCCGGAATGTCACCCGCTGCCCAGTCTCGCACCGGCCACTGACAACGCCCCGGAGAGCGGAAGCCGCCCGGCACGCGCCGCGTCCGCGGTCTTCCCTTCGTCGCGTCCGCGGTCTCAGCGGAAGGTGTTGCACTGCGCCATGTCGCCGGTGCGATAGCCCTGGTAGAACCACTGCTGGCGCTGCGCGGACGAGCCGTGCGTCCACGTCTCCGGGGTCACCCGGCCCTGGAACTCCTGCTGGATCCGGTCGTCGCCGACGGCGGCCGCCGCGTCCAGCCCGTCCCGGATGTCGGCCGGAGTGAGGTTCGTGATCAACGGCCTGCCCGTCGACGGGTCCTTCGTCGTCGTCGCGTGGTGCGCCCACACCCCGGCGTAGCAGTCCGCCTGCAACTCCACCTTCACCGAGTTGCTGTTCGCGCCCGCGACACCGCTCTGGGCCCTGCCCAGCGTCCCCATCAGGTCCTGCACGTGATGCCCGTACTCGTGCGCCACCACGTACGCCTGCGCGAACGGCCCACCGCTGGAACCGAACTTGGTCCGCAGGTCGTCGAAGAAGCCCAGGTCCAGATAGACCTTGCGGTCACCGGGACAGTAGAAGGGCCCGACCGCCGAGGTCGCGGTGCCGCACGCGGTGTTCACCCGCCCGCTGAAGAAGACGGTCGGCGAGCGCGTGTACGTACCGCCGCGCCGCGCGAACTCCTGCGCCCAGAAGTCCTGCACGCTGTTGACCACCGCCACCATCCGGCAGTCCTCCCTGGCGTTCGCGTCCCGCCCCGTCCGGCAGGTCTGCTTGATCTGGTCGAGCGAGGAAGTGGTCACCGCGGGCTGGTCGTTGCCGGAGGACAGCCCGAGCTGATCGGGCCCGACTCCGAAGAACAGCCCGAGGATCAGGGCGATCAGACCCGCGATGCCACCCCCGACGGTCGCCCTGCCACCAGGGATCCGACTGCCGCGCACATCCTGCACGTCGGAGGTGTCCAGGTCGGCGTCGTCGTCGAACTGCATGGGCACAACACCACCCTCTGCGTACGGCTTCGCACCTCGGCGTACGTCGCTCCGTGGCGCCATCCTCGTACGCCCTCACGGGTCCGGCCCCGGGCGGAGGGCCGAACAGGCGACACGCTCCCGCCGCCCGCCGTGTCCCGGCGGGCGTTCCCACCGCCCGCGCCTAGGCTCTCCGCCTGATCCATGCGCCTGATCCATGCGCCTGATCCATGCGCCTGATCCGTGCGCCTGAACGGCCGGGCAGGTCCCAGACGCGGCGAGTGGTGCAGATGGGGGCGAGATGATCGCTGTGCTGGTCGAGCCGGCGGAGGCGGCACGGTCCGCCCCGGCGACCACGGACCCCCCGGCCCCCCGGCTCCTTCCCCCCGCCGCCCGCCGCCGCGCCGCCCGCGCCCTGCTCCCCGTCGCCGTCGCCCTGCTGCTCACCGCGGCCCACGAAGCGCGCCCCGCGCCCTATGGAGACCGCCTCACCGCCCACACGCGCGTGGTGCACGGGCACGGGACACGACAGCCCCCGCTGCGCACCACGAAGGCCGCCGTCGAGGCCTACGACGGGGCGACCGGCCACCCCCGCTGGACCTACGCGCGAGAGGGCCGCCGTCCGGTGGCCGTGCTCCCCGCGCGCGGGCACGCGATCGCGCTGTGGGACGACGGACTGGTCACCGACACCGCGCGCGGCGACGGCAGCGCGGTGCGCTGGCACCGGGCCCTTCCCGGGGCCGCCGGGTGGCTCGCGGACCACGGGGCGAGCGGAGTGCTGCGGTCCCTGGGCGCCCGCATGCTCGCCGTCATCACCCCGCGGCGCGTCGCCGCCTACCGCATCGCCGACGGCGACCTGCGCTGGACCCTGCCCGCCCGGTACGGCTGCTCCTTCGCCCCCGAACGTGCGCTGCGTCACGGCGAGGCGCTCCTGATCGCACAGCCCTGCGCCACCGGCGACAGCTGGACCACCGAGCTCGTCGCCGTCGACGACCTGGGCAGAATCACCCCGCACCGTACGCCGCTGGTCAACGCGTGGCAGGGCGAGCGTCACAGTGCCGAACACGCTCACCCAGGGAAAGTGGTTGCACGGCCCCGTTAGACTTGGCCCATGGCCATTCTCCTCGCGCATTAGACGGCGGGAACGTCCTCAGCCGTCCACCCCGCCAACGACCCTGCCCTGGAGTCTGTCCGTGATCTCCGCCTCCGGTATCGAGCTGCGCGCCGGCGCCCGCATCCTCATCGAGTCCGCCACCTTCCGTATCACCAAGGGCGACCGCATCGGCCTGGTCGGCCGCAACGGCGCGGGCAAGACGACCCTGACCAAGGTGCTGGCCGGCGAGGGCATCCCCGCCTCCGGCACCGTCGCCCGCTCCGGCGAGGTCGGCTATCTGCCCCAGGACCCCCGCACCGGCGACCTCGACGTCCTCGCCACCGACCGCATCCTCTCCGCGCGCGGCCTGGACACCCTGATCCGCAAGATGCGGGAGAACGAACAGCGCATCGCGGGCGGCTCGGGCGCCACCCGCGAGAAGGCCATGCGGCAGTACGAGCGCCAGGAGACCGAGTTCCTCACCAAGGGCGGGTACTCCGCCGAGGCCGAGGCCGCCACCATCGCCGCCGCGCTCAACCTGCCCGACCGCGTGCTCGGCCAGCCCCTGCACACGCTCTCCGGCGGTCAGCGCCGCCGTGTCGAGCTGGCCCGCATCCTGTTCTCGGACGCCGACACGCTCCTGCTCGACGAGCCGACCAACCACCTCGACGCCGACTCGATCGTCTGGCTGCGCGACTACCTGAAGACCTACCGCGGCGGCTTCATCGTGATCTCCCACGACGTCGACCTCGTCGAGACGGTCGTCAACAAGGTCTTCTACCTGGACGCCAACCGCGCCCAGATCGACGTCTACAACATGGGCTGGAAGCTCTACCAGCAGCAGCGCGAGGCCGACGAGAAGCGCCGCAAGCGCGAACGGCAGAACGCCGAGAAGAAGGCCGCCGCACTGAACTCGCAGGCGGACAAGATGCGCGCCAAGGCCACCAAGACGGTGGCCGCGCAGAACATGGCCAAGCGTGCCGACAAGCTGCTTGCCGGCCTCGAGGCGGTCCGCGTCTCCGACAAGGTCGCCAAGCTGCGCTTCCCGGAGCCCGCGCCCTGCGGCAAGACCCCGCTGATGGCCGAGGGCCTGTCGAAGTCGTACGGCTCGCTGGAGATCTTCACCGATGTCGACCTGGCCATCGACAAGGGCTCGCGCGTGGTCATCCTGGGCCTCAACGGCGCCGGCAAGACGACCCTGCTGAAGCTGCTCGGCGGCGCCGAGCAGCCCGACACCGGTCAGGTCATAGAGGGCCACGGCCTCAAGCTCGGGTACTACGCGCAGGAGCACGAGACCCTCGACCCCGAGCGCACGGTCCTGGAGAACATGCGCTCCGCCGCCCCCGACCTCGACCTGGTCGAGGTCCGCAAGACGCTCGGCTCGTTCCTGTTCTCCGGCGACGACGTCGACAAGCCGGCCGGGGTCCTCTCCGGCGGCGAGAAGACCCGTCTCGCGCTGGCGACCCTCGTGGTCTCCTCCGCGAACGTCCTCCTCCTCGACGAGCCGACGAACAACCTCGACCCCGCCAGCCGCGAGGAGATCCTCGGCGCGCTGCGCACCTACAAGGGCGCCGTCGTCCTCGTCACCCACGACGAGGGCGCCGTCGAGGCGCTCCAGCCCGAGCGGATCATTCTGCTGCCGGACGGTGTCGAGGACCTGTGGGGCTCCGACTACGCGGACCTGGTGGCCCTCGCCTGAGCCCTCGTACGGCCTCCCGGACCGCCCCCGGGGCTGCCGTCAGCACGACGTGATCGAATGACTGATCCACTGCGTATGGATCATTCGGCCGATCCGTGATCCATCATCTGTGTGAGATCTCCTCGTACCGAGGTGTGTCCTACATCCATTTCGCGGCCGAGTCCTTTGTTCCCAAGGGCTCGGCCGTCTTGCGTCGCTGACCTGGCACTTCGCGGAAGAACCCGTTCGGTCGTACGGACAGAGCAGTGCGGACCCCATGATTCCGTTTGTGAGGACGGGCTCCTGTCGTCAAAACCGTGTCTCACGGACCTTGCCGAATGGGTGGCCATGAAGCCCTTGAGGGGTGATCATGAGAAGTCCAGAGCGCACTTCCCATGAGGAGGCACGGGTGGCCGAGACTCTGAAGAAGGGCAGCCGGGTAACCGGCGCCGCGCGCGACAAGCTCGCGGCAGACCTGAAGAAGAAGTACGACTCCGGTGCGAGCATTCGAGCGCTGGCCGAAGAAACCGGCCGTTCGTATGGCTTCGTGCACCGGATGCTCAGCGAGTCGGGCGTCACGCTGCGAGGGCGTGGCGGAGCGACGCGGGGCAAGAAGGCCGCCTCGGCCTGAGGCCGGGCGTCCCCATCGGCTTCGGTGGTGGCCACCCGGTCGGTCGGGTGATCGACCGGGTGGTTACTGTGCAGTCACTTAGGTGTGTTCCTCGTGTCCTTCACGAGGTCCGCGTCTGATCCGACCGCACCCATCGGAGGCAGCCCATGGCTTCGCTCGACAACGATCTTGACCCCGTACTCGACAAGGACGGCGTACGGCTCACCGTCGACGACGCGATCGCCACGGTGACGCTGACCAATCCGGCCAAGCGCAACGCCCAAAGTCCCGCTCTGTGGCGGGCGTTGACGGAGGCCGGCCGGTTGTTGCCGGGCACTGTCCGTGTGGTCGTGCTGCGTGCCGAGGGCCAGTCGTTCTCGGCCGGGCTCGACCGGCAGGCGTTCACGCCCGAGGGGTTCGACGGCGAGCCGTCGTTCATCGACCTCGCGCGCGGGGCCGACGCCGAGCTCGACGCGACCATCGCCGAGTACCAGGAGGCGTTCACCTGGTGGCGGCGCAGCGACGTCGTGTCCATCGCCGCCGTGCAGGGGCACGCCATCGGTGCGGGTTTCCAGTTGGCGCTCGCCTGTGACCTGCGCGTCGTCGCGGACGACGTGCAGTTCGCCATGCGCGAGACCAGCCTCGGGCTCGTTCCCGATCTGACGGGAACGCATCCGCTGGTGAGCCTGGTCGGATACGCCCGTGCGCTGGAAATCTGCGCCACGGGTCGCTTCGTTTCGGCCGAGGAGGCCGAGCGCACGGGGCTCTCCAATCTCGCGGTGCCTGTCGACCAGCTCGAGGATGCCGTGCGGGACCTCGCCGGTGCGGTGTTGGCCGCGCCTCGGGACGCGGTCGTCGAGACCAAGGCGTTGCTGCGGGGGGCGCAGGAGCGGACGTACGAGGAGCAGCGGGTCGCCGAGCGGGCGGCTCAGGCCCGGCGACTGCGGGACCTTGCCGGTCTGGGGGAGTGAGGTCGTCCTTGCTACTCGACGGAGGTCACCAGTGCCGTCACTGACGGGGTGTCCGGCAGGGCGTCCGCGACCGCTGTTCTGACGGCTCTTGCCACGTCCACTGTTCGCTCCGTCGCGGCGACCGCCAGCTCGACGCGGACGTGGCGGCGGGCGAGGGCGGGGTCCTTGCCGGGGACGTTCTCGATGTGCACCGGATGGCCCAGGACGTCCGTCAGGTGAAGTACCCCCGGCACGGACAGGGCGGCGGTGGCCGCCCGGGCCTCGTCGGGGGTCGTCGGTACGGCGGCCGGACGCGGGGCGGTGTGGCGTACGGCGGTCGGCGGCGCGGAGACATCCCCCAGCCCCGTCACCTTCAGGTCGATCTCCGTGACCGTCAGGCCGAGGGGTTCGGCCGCCTCGGCCAGAGTCACGCGCAGGCGGGCCGCGGTCGTGGGAAGCGGCTCGACCCCGGGGGCCGTCGGGTCCGCCTCGGCCGTGAACTCCGCGACGACACGCAGTGGGCCGGGCGGCAGCGCGCTGGGCGGCGGCGGTACGACGGGGTCGTGGACCAGGTCCGGGTCCGCGAGGGCGATCCGGAGCGTGCCGAGGCGGACACCGGGCACGCCGGCCGCCCCGCGCCGCAGGAACGCCTCGGCCGCCTCCTCGGCGATCCAGGCGCCGTCGCGCGGATGCCCGAGCGGGAGCAGGCGCCCGAGCCCGAGCTGCCGCCGTACTGCCTGCGTCCATCGATCCGCGGTCATTGCTCCAGCCTGCCGCATCCCTGGCGCGCGAGCCCGCGTCCGGACCTACTGTGGGCAAAGAGGACGACCGAAAGGGACGTACGGCGATGACCGACATGACGGAGCAGAACCGGACGGACAGCCCCGGGAGCGAGAAGGAAGCCCCGCAGAGCCGCAAGCCCGGGGTCACCAAGCGCGGCGGCGGTGATCCCGCCATGCGGGGGCGGACCACGATCGCCGACGGTGTCGTGGAGAAGATCGCCGGACTCGCCGCCCGGGACGTGCTCGGTGTCCATGCGATGGGCAGTGGGCTGAGCCGGACCTTCGGGGCCGTGCGCGACCGAGTGCCAGGGGGGTCCAAGTCCGTCTCACGAGGCGTCAAGGCCGAGGTCGGGGAGCTCCAGACCGCGCTCGACCTGGAGATCGTCGTCGAGTACGGCGTGTCGATCGGGGACGTCGCCCGCGCCGTCCGCGAGAACGTCATCGCGGCCGTGGAGCGCATGACGGGACTCGAGGTCGTCGAGGTCAACATCGCGGTGAGTGATGTGAAGCTTCCCGAGGAAGAAGATGAAGAGCCGGAGGCGCGGCTCCAGTGACCGGCCCGGCCGCGGGGCGGCCCACGACATCCCGGCCGTCGAACCGCTGAGGAGCGCACCATGAGCTTGGCCGTGATCGGCATGATCGCTGGAATGGCGCTGGGCTTCGCCGGGTACTTCGGGGGCTTCGGGGCCTTTCTGCTCGTGGCCGCCCTGGGTGCCGTCGGGTTCGTCGTCGGACGGTTCCTCGAAGGGGACCTGGACCTAGGTGACTTCTTCCGTCCTCGCGACGACCGGCGGCGGTGACGCCCGTGACCGCCCCGCTCGGTGACACCCGACGGCCCCCGACGGCCGTCGAGGCGGCCGAGCGCGGCGCGACCCGGATCGCCGACCGGGTCGTGGCGAAGATCGCCGCGCAGGCCGCCCGCGAGGCCCTGGACCCGCTGCCCCCGGACGCCGTACCCCCGCATGCGACGGTCGTCGTTCACCACGAAATCGCCCGCATCCGCGTCCACCTCGAGCTCGGCTACCCCTCCGACATCGCCGGCCGCTGCAACGCGGTGCGTCGACATGTCGCCGAGCGGGTAGACGCGTTGACGGGGATGGAAGTGCCGGAGGTGACGGTCCACGTCGAGCGGCTGCACCTGGTACCGGCGGCCGCCGCGGCACAGGGGAGGACGCGATGAGCGAGCCTCAGGGCTCCGAGAACACCACCCGACGCATGCCCGTCCTGGAGAAGACGGACGCGGGCAGCCCACCGGCCGAGGGCGAACTAGGCCAGTCCGCCTCCGCGGCCGACTACGACCCGCCGCCCGCCGTCGACGACGCGAACGGCGGGCAGGGCCGGTTCTGGTCGGTGCGCCGCGTCCCCGCGGGGATCGTCGCGCTGCTGGTCCTCGTGGGTGCGGGCGTCCTGCTGTACGACGTCGCGGCCGTACGTGCCCACCGGCCCGCCTCGCACTGGCGCAGGTCCCTCGCCCGGCAGCTCGCCGAACGGCCCCTCGACGACACCTGGGTGCTCGTCGGCGCCTGCCTCGCCGCGGCCCTCGGACTCTGGCTGATCGTCCTCGCGGTGACGCCGGGGCTGCGTGACGTCCTGCCGATGCGGCGCACTCATCCCGACGTGCGGGCCGGGCTGCACCGGGACGCCGCCGCGACGGCGCTGCGCGACCGGGCCATGGAGGTCTCCGGCGTGCGGTCGGTCCGGGTACGGATGGGGCGCAGGAAGGTCGACGTGCGGGCGGTCTCGCACTTCCGCGCACTCGACGACGTACGGGCCGACCTGGACGCCACGCTCGCCGACGGCATCCGGGGACTCGGGCTCGTCCGGCCGCCCGCCCTGTCGGTGCATGTCGCGCGCCAGGGCCGGAAGGGGTGAGGGCGGTGCTCAGGATCCTCAACCGTGTCCTGCTGGGAATCGTCGGGCTCGCGCTGCTGGTCCTCGGCGGCTCCGTGCTCGGCGTCGGACTGGGCGCCCGGCCGCCCTCCTGGTGGATCCACGACGGGCGGCACGACGTGCTGCTGAGCGCCGCCGAGCGGACCCGGTGGCGGGATCAGGGCTGGTGGTGGCCGACCGTCATCGCCACTCTCGCGGTCGTCGTCCTGCTCTGCCTGTGGTGGCTGTCGGCCGTACTGCGGCGGCGCCGGCTCGCGGAGGTGCTCGTCGACACCGGCGACGGCGAGGGGGCGCTGCTGCGCGGGCGGGCCCTGGAGGGCGTACTGGGCGACGAGGCGGGGCGGTTGGACGGTGTCGAACGAGCCCAGGTCCAGCTGACCGGGCGACGCGGCGCTCCCGGGACCCGGGTCCAGCTCCTGCTGGAGCCGCATGTCGACCCCGGGCACGCGCTGCATCTGCTGACGACGGAGGCCCTGGCGCACGCCCGGGACTCCGCGGGCCTTGCCGCGCTCCCCGCGGAGGTACGCCTCCGCAGGGTCAAGTACCGGGCGGAAAGGGTGAGTTAGTCCCTCAGGTGTCCGAGCGGACTCAGAACCCGCTCCGCACGCCGCCGTCCACCGGCATCATGATGCCCGTCAGATACGACGCGGCGGGCGAGAGCAGGAACGCCGCCGTGCGGCCGAACTCCTCCGGGGTGCCGTAGCGGCGCAGCGGAATCCGCGACTCGTTGGCCGCACGGGTGGCCTCCGGGTCGGCGGAGAGGCCGTCGAGCTCGCGCACGCGGTCCGTGTCGATGCGGGCCGGGAGCAGGCCCAGGACACGGATGCCGCGCGGTCCCAGTTCGTCGGCGAGGGACTTGGCGAAGCCCGCGAGACCGGGGCGCAGACCGTTGGAGATGGTCAGGCCCGGGATCGGCTCGTAGACCGAGCCGGAGAGCACGAAGCCGATGACGCCGCCCTCGCCGAGCTCCGCGGCGGCCGCGCGGGCCAGCCGGACCGCGCCCAGGAAGACGGACTCGAAGGCGGCCGTCCACTGCTCGTCCGTGTTGTCCGCGACGAACCCGGGCGGCGGGCCGCCGACGCTGATCAGGATGCCGTCGAAGCCGCCGAAGTGCGCGCGGGCCGCCGCGATCAGCCGGTCCGCGGCCCCCGGGTCGGAGTTGTCTGCGGCCACCCCGACCGCGTTCGGCCCGAGCGCGGACGCCGCGTCGGCGGCGGTCTTCTCGTCGCGCCCCGTGACGATCACCTTCGCGCCGTCGGCGGTGAGCTCGCGCGCGGTGGCGTTGCCCAGGCCACGGGTGGCTCCCGTGACGACGTACACACGGTCCTTCAGTCCAAGATCCATGGCCCCCATCCTCCCCTATCCGGTCGTCTCGACTCCTCCCGGATGCGCTTCACCGAACAGGTTGAAGGCGGTTCCCACCAGGCCGAGGTGGCTGAACGCCTGCGGGAAGTTGCCGAGCTGGCGGCGCGCGACAGGGTCGTACTCCTCGGACAGCAGCCCCACGTCGTTGGCCAGGCCGATCAGCCGTTCGAACAGCTCGCGGGCCTCCTTCGTACGGCCCGTCATGTGCAGCGCGTCCGCGAGCCAGAACGAGCAGACGAGGAAGGTGCCCTCGCCGCCCGGCAGCCCGTCGACGTCGACGCCCTCGTCGCTGTAGCGGCGCAGCAGGAAGCCGTCGCGTTCGAGCTCGGCGCGCACCGCGTCGATGGTGCCGACGACCCGGGGATCGTCGGGCGGCAGGAAACCGACGCGGGGGATGAGCAGCAGTGAGGCGTCCAGTTCGCGTGACCCGTAGGACTGCGTGAAGGTGTTGCGTTCGCTGTCGAAGCCGTGCTCGCACACCTCCTTGTGCACCTCTTCGCGCATCGTGCGCCAGCCCTCCAGGTCGCCGACGAGATCCGGTTCGCTCTCCAGTGCCCGGACGGCGCGGTCGGCGGCCACCCACGCCATCACCTTCGAGTACACGAAGTGCCGGCGCGGGCCGCGCACCTCCCAGATCCCCTCGTCCGGCTGCCGCCAGGCGGTCCGCAGGAACTCCATCAGGGCGCACTGCAGGCGCCACATGTGCGGCTTGGACGGCAGGCCCGAGCGCCGGGCCAGCGAGAGCGAGTCGATGACCTCGCCGTACACGTCCAGTTGGAGCTGCTTGACGGCCTCGTTGCCGATCCGGACCGGGTACGAGCCCGCGAAGCCGGGCAGCCACGACAGCTCGAACTCGGGCAGCCGGCGCTCACCGGAGAGGCCGTACATGATCTGCAGGTCCGCGGGGTCGCCCGCGACCGCGCGCAGCAGCCAGTCGCGCCAGGCCTCGGCCTCCTCGTGGTACCCGGCCGACAGGAGCGCGCCCAGGGTGAGGGTCGAGTCGCGCAGCCAGCAGTAGCGGTAGTCCCAGTTGCGGACGCCGCCGAGTTCCTCAGGGAGCGAGGTGGTGGGGGCGGCGACGATGCCGCCGGTCGGGGCGAAGGTGAGGGCCTTCAGGGTGATCAGGGAGCGCACGACGGCGTCCCGGTGCGGACCGTCGTAACGGCAGCGCGCCGCCCACGCCTGCCAGTCCTCGACGCTGGAGCGCAGTGCCTCGTACGGGTCGATGAGCGGCGGGCGTGACTGGTGCGAGGGATGCCAGGTCAGGACGAAGGCGACCTTCTCGCCCGCCTCCACGGTGAACTCCGAGTGCGTACGGAAGTCCTTGCCCCAGGTGCGTACCTCGGGTTCGCTGCGCAGCCACACCGAGTCCGGGCCCGCGACCGCCACCCGCTGGCCGTCCGCCCTGCGCACCCACGGCACGACGGAGCCGTAGTCGAAGCGCAGTTGCAGGGTGCTGTGGACCGTCACCCGGCCGCTGAGCCCTTCGACGACGCGGACGAGATCGGGGGCGTGCTCGCGCTGTGGCATGAAGTCGGTCACGCGGACCGCGCCCTCGTCCGTCTCCCATTCGGAGTCGAGCACCAGCGTGTCCGGCCGGTACGCCCGCCGGGTGCAGGGGCCCGCCCCCGTGGGTGAGATCCGCCAGCGGCCGTGGTTCTCGTCGCCGAGGATCGCGGCGAAGCAGGCGGCCGAGTCGAAGCGTGGCAGACAGAGCCAGTCGACGGACCCGTCCCGGCCCACCAGCGCGGCGGTCTGTTCGTCCCCGATGAGCGCGTAGTCCTCGATACGTGGGTGCACGTGGGGCGAGTTCCCGGCGAAGGCCGGGGCCAATCGGGTCGGGGGCCGACCGGGTGACACCGGTCGAGGAGGTACGGGCGCGGCGGGCGGGGGTCAGGCGGCCACCGTGGCCGCTTCCGGCGTGGTCGCGGAGGCGGCGGCCTCGGCCCGGTCGCGGCGCTCCCGGCGAACCAGGATCACCCAGCCCACCGGCACACCCGCGGAGAAGAGCCACCACTGGATCGCGTACGCCATGTGCGGACCGATGTCGTTGTGCTCGGGGTCGGGAATCAGCTCGGGGGAGTCGCCCCTGGGCGCGGGCGCGGTCTGCTCGATGTACCCGCCGAGGACCTGCTTGCCGAGGCTCTTGGCCTGCTGCGCGCTGTTGATCAGCATGACCTGGCGGTCGGGCAGGCCCTGGATGTTCTTGATGCCGCTGTCGCCGGTCGTCTCGTCGGGCATCAGCCGCCCGGTGACGGTGATCTCGCCCTTCGCGGGCGCCGGGATCTTCGGGAACGCGGTCTGCGAGCCGTTCGAGTCGATCCAGCCCCGGTTGACGATCAGCACCCGGCCGTCGTCCAGGTCGAAGGGGGTCAGGACGTGGTAGCCGACCTCGCCGTCGGCGTTGGTGCGGCGCCGCACGACGACCTCGTGCGCGGTGTCGAAGGTGCCCTTCGCGGTCACCCGGCGGTACAGGTCCGCGTGCTTGACGGGCTGCCCCGGCGCGGTGACCGACTCTGCGGGCACCGGCGTGGCCGTCAGCGACTGCGAGATCACCTTGTTCAGAGCGACCTTGTGCTCATGGCGGTGCAGCTGCCAGAAGCCCAGCTTGATCATCGTGGGGATGAGCAGGAGGGCCACGAGGGTGAGAATCACCCACTGCCGGGACAACAGGAAGCGGTACACCCCACGACCGTACAACTCGGTCGTGGGGCGTGTTCACGGGGGTGCGCGTCGCCCGGACGGCGACGTGTGCTCTCGGACCGTTCCGGTCGGCTCTCAGACCTTGTCGATGATGCCCACCTTGCCCTCCGCGCGGGCGCAGTGCGCGCCGCAGAACCAGTGGCCCTCGACCTCGACGCCCTGGCCGATGATCTGCACGCGACAGTGCTCGCAGATGGGGGCCATCCGGTGGATCGCGCAGGAGAAACAGTCGAAGACGTGCACCGCGCCCTGCGCGTGCACCTCGAAGGTCATGCCGTAGTCGTTGCCGCACACTTCGCATCTCGCCATGCGCCACAGGGTGAGGTGCCGACGCGGCGCGGGCGAGCGGGCGCCGGGCGAGTCGCCCGGCAATCACCCGTACGTCCGTCAGCGACCCCGGCCCCTCTGCGGCCCTCCGGGGTCACTTCTCCGAGGCCGGGGCCACGTCCCGCAGCAGCTGGCCGAACGCCGCCTCGTCGATCACCGGTGTCCCGAACTGTTTGGCCTTGACCACCTTGGACGTGCTGGAGTCCGGATCGTTGGTGACCAGCAGGCTGGTCAGCCGGGACAGGCTCGTCGCGACATGCAGGCCGGCCTCGACGGCACGGTCCTCCAGCAGCTCGCGGTCGACGGACGTGTCCCCGGAGAACGCGACCCGCATACCCTGCTTGAGCGGTTTGCCCGCTTCATAGCGTCCTGGGTTGGGATAGGGGCATGCGGGGCGTTTGCGTGAAGGCCGCCAACTCCCGGACGGATAGCCACCGGACGAATAACCGCCGGAGGAGTAACCGCCGGAACCGGACTGCCGTCCGATGCGCGGCGCCGCGGGGCTCTCGGACCACTCCTTGAGTGGCCGGCACTCCAGGAGCGGCAGCCGGATGCCGTCCCGCGCGGCGGCCCGCAGGCTCGGCCGGAACGCCTCGGCCAGCACGCGCGCGTCGTCCAGCGCGTGGTGCGCCCGCTGCTGTACGACACCGAAGTGCGCGGCCAGCGACTCCAGCTTGTGGTTGGGCAGCGGCAGGCCCAGCTCCTTGGAGAGCGCGATGGTGCACAGCCGCTGACGCACCGGCGCCTCACGCTGCGCGCGCGCGTACTCCCGCGCGATCATCGACCAGTCGAAGACCGCGTTGTGCGCCACGAGCACCCGGTCGGCGAGCCGGTCGGAGAACTCCTCGGCGATGTCCTGGAAGAGCGGCGCGCCTTCGAGCACGTCGGTCGTCAGACCGTGGATCCAGACCGGGCCCGGGTCCCGCTCCGGGTTGACCATCGTGTACCAGTGGTCCTCGACCTCGCCGCGCGCGTCCAGCCGGTAGACGGCGGCCGAGATTATCCGGTCGTCGCGGGCAAGGCCGGTGGTCTCCACGTCGACGACCGCGTACCCCTGCGGATACGCGGCCGGCCAGGGGGCTGGTGACGATGCGGTCGTCAGGTCTTCGAGCATGGTCACTGAGGATACGGGCCCTGACTGACAGTCCGGCCCCCACCTTCCCGGATCCGACGGACGGTCCGGCCCCCGGAGTTGACGCGGTCGGCGGGTGGCGGGGGTGCTTCGTGTGGCGCGGGTCACCGGTTGGTCCGGCCCGGCGCACGTCCCCGGGCGCATGGCTGACGCATGGCTATGGACCTTTCGACGGTGTCCTGCAAGCGTGCTCCGCGCCCCAGCAGGTAGCGCCTACGAAGGGCGGTACGGACATGGCACGAGTGAGGTACGGCGCACGGACCGAGGCGGAGATCGCCGCCGCGCGCACCGCGAGCGCCAAACTCCCCGACATCTGGTCCACCGGTGTGGTGGCCGTCTGGGAGAGCGATCCGGACGCGGTCGCGGCGGTCCTGCCACCCCCGCTCAAACCCACCGGGCGGCCCCTGGTCCGGGTGAACATCAGCAAGGTCGACCTGCCGGGTTATCCGCTCGGCGCGGGTTCGTTCGCCGTCGCCGCGGCGCACGACGGCGTCGAGGGCTGGTACCCGCTGGTCATGCCGATGACCCACGAGCGGGCGCTCATAGGCGGCCGCGAGGTCTTCGGGGAGCCCAAGAAGCTCGGCGAGGTGACCGTGGAACGCGACGGTCTCGTCGTACGGGCCGCACTCGCCCGGCACGGCATCGCGTTCGTCGAGGTGCGCGGCGCGGTGAGCGGTGACCTGCCGCTGCCCGAGCCCGCCCAGAAGACCGACTTCTACTTCAAGTTCCTTCCCGCGGTGGACGGTTCGGGCTTCGACGCCCACCCCGTGCTCGTGCACTGCGTGCGCAACGAGAAGGTGCGCAGGCTGGAGCGCGTCACCGGGGACGTCGTGCTGCGCGAGTCGATGTACGACCCGGTCGCCGACCTCCCCGTACGCGAACTGGTCGAGATCACCCTCGGCGAGAAGACCACCGACCAGACGGGCAGGGTGGTCGAACGCGTCAGCGCCCAGGCCCTGTTGCCGTACATCCATCAGCGCTACGACGATCCGCGGCAGATCCTCGACGGGCCGCCGGAAGGGAGCGCCTGATGGAGCTGCGGGCGGGACAGGTCGCCGTCGTCACCGGCGCGGCGAGCGGTATCGGGCTCGCGATGGCGCGCCGGTTCGCGGCGGACGGTCTGAAGGTGGTCCTCGCGGACGTCGAGGAGGGCGCCCTGGAGAAGGCCGCCGCCACGCTGCGGGAGGACGGGGCGCAGGTGCACGCGCGCGTGGTGGACGTCTCGGAGCGCGAACAGCTCGACGCGCTCGCCGCCGAGACGTACGAGAAGTACGGCGCCGCGCATGTCCTGTGCAACAACGCGGGGGTCGGCTCCGGCGCCGAGGGCCGCATGTGGGAGCACGATCCGAACGACTGGAAGTGGGCCTTCGCCGTCAACGTCTGGGGTGTCTTCCACGGCGTCCAGGCCTTCGTGCCGCGGATGATCGCCGCGGGAGAGCCGGGCCACGTCGTCAACACCTCGTCCGGCGACGGCGGGATCGCCCCGCTGCCGACCGCCTCCGTGTACGCCGTCACCAAGGCGGCCGTCGTGACGATGACCGAGTCCCTGTACGCGCATCTCAAGGCGGAGCACGCGCGCGTGGGGGCGTCCGTGCTCTTCCCCGGGCCCCACATGCTCCGTACCGGCCTGTGGGAGTCGCACCGCAACCGGCCCGAGCGCTACGCGAAACAGCGCCCCAGGAAGACCCCGTACCGCAGCCTCGACCAGTGGGAGGCCGCGATGAAGGAGGCGGGGCAGGAGGTGCGGTTCACGCCGGTGGAGGAGGTCGCCGACCTGGTGGCGGACGGCATCCGGGAGGGCCGGTTCTGGCTGCTGCCCGCGAGCGAGCACAGCGACCGGCAGATCCGGGCGAGGTCGCAGTCGATGCTCGACCGGGCCGACCCGTCGTACCTAGAGCACTTCATCCTGGACTGAGGAGGCGGGCGATGACCGACCGGGACCCCTATCTGATCATCTCCTCCGACTGCCATGCCGGGCTCCCCACCGAGGAGTACCGGCCCTACCTGGACTCCCGGTTCCACCGGGACTTCGACGAGTTCCTCGCGGGCCAGGGCCGGCGCCGCGAGGAGATGAACCGGCTCGGCATCCGCAACGAGGCGTTCGCGGACCGCTGGTTCCAGGACAACGAGGAGGGCCTGCGCGGCGGTTGGGACACCGCGCAGCGTCTCAAGGAGCTGGACGGCGACGGTGTGGCAGGGGAGGTGGTCTTCCCGGACGCCGACGCCGTGGACAGCCGCACGGCGGCCCCCTTCGGCGTGGGCCTCGGCCTCTCCGGCGACCACGACCCGCAGCTCGGGATGGCGGGCGCGCAGGCCCACAACCGCTGGCTGGCGGAGTTCGTCGGGCAGAACCCCGAACGGCACTGCGGGGTCGCCCTGTTGCCGATCACGGCGTCCCCCGACGCGGTCGTCGCCGAGGTGTACCGCGCCAAGGAGTCGGGACTCGGTGCCCTGATGATCCCCGCCATGTGGGTCGACAAGGAGCCTTACCACGACCGCCGTTACGACCCCGTGTGGGCGGCCGCCGCCGAGTGCGGGATGCCGGTGGTCACGCACTCGGGCGCGGCGCCGCGCCACGAGTACGGCGACTACCTGGGGATCTACGTCTCCGAAGTCACCTGGTGGCCCGCGCGCCCCCTGTGGTTCCTGCTCTGGTCGGGCGTCTTCGAACGTCACCCGGGGCTGAAGTTCGGGGTGGCCGAGTCGGGTTGCTGGTGGCTGCCGAACCTCCTCTGGTTCATGGACCGCCTTTACCTGGGCGCGCACGGCGGCAAGAAGCTGTCGCCCTTCGCCGAGCTCGAGCGGCCCCCGCACGAGTACCTCGACCGGCAGCTCTTCATCTGCGCGACGAACACCAAGCGCCGCGAACTCGCCCAGCGCTACGAGATCGGAGTCGACAACATCCTCTGGGGCAGCGACTTCCCGCACCCCGAGGGAACCTGGCCCGACACACGCGCGTGGCTGCGGCGCACCTTCCACGACATCCCGGTCGCGGAGACCCGCCGCATGCTCGGCCTCGCGGCAGCCGAGGTCTTCGGCTTCGACGTCGAGCACCTGGCCCCGCTCGCCCGGCGCATCGGCCCGACCCCGGCCGACCTCGGCCAGAGCGACGACCAGACGGCCGTGGCGGCGTCCTGGGCACGCTCGCGCGAGGTGGGCCGCCACTGGCTGACCGACCACGACTTCCCGGTCCTGGGGGCGACGCCGTGAGCGCCCCCACGAACGACTCCGTGACCGACCGCTACACCGTGATCTCGGCGGACTGCCACGCCGGAGCGGACCTCCTGGACTACCGGCCCTACCTGGCGAAGGATCACCACGAGGTGTTCGACGCGTGGGCGGCCGGCTACGTCAATCCGTACGAGGACCTGCTCGCCGACACCGCCGACAAGAACTGGAACTCCGCACGGCGCCTGGCGGAGCTGGAGGAGGACGGCATCGTCGCGGAGGTGGTGTTCCCCAACACCATCCCGCCCTTCTTCCCGTCGGCCGCCCTGATGGCGCCGGCCCCCACCGCCGAGGAGTTCGAACGGCGCTGGGCGGGCCTGCGCGCCCACAACCGCTGGCTCGCGGACTTCTGCGCGGCCGCGCCGGGCCGCCGCGCGGGTGTCTTCCAGATCCTCCTGAACGACGTGGCGGAGGCGGTGAAGGAGATCAGATGGGCCTCCCGGGCGGGCCTCAGGGGCGGCCTGCTGCTCCCCGGCACCCCACCGGGCTCGGGACTGCCCGAGCTGTACTCGTCGACGTACGACCCGATCTGGGCGGTCTGTGAGGAGCTCGGCGTCCCCGTGAACCACCACGCGGGCTCGGCGTCCCCGCCACTGGGCGAGGAACCGGCGGCCCGCGCGGTCTTCATGGTCGAGACGACCTGGTTCTCCCACCGCGCGCTCTGGCACCTCATCTTCGGCGGCGCCTTCCGCCGCCATCCCGGCCTGAAGCTGGTGCTGACCGAGCAGGGCTCGGGCTGGATCCCCGGGGTGCTCGACATGCTGGACTACTACCACGGGAGGCTGTCGGCGGTGGCGAGGAGGACGAAGCGGTCGACGGCGGAGTCGAAGTTCGGCGCGGGACTCGCCGAGTCGATGGGCAAGGGCCCCTCGGACGTCTGGCGGGACAACTGCTTCGTCGGCGCGAGCTTCATGCGCCCGCACGAGGTGCCGCTGCGGGCGCGGATCGGCGTCGACAAGATCATGTGGGGCAGCGACTACCCGCACGACGAGGGCACCTACCCCTACTCGCGGGAGGGCCTGCGCTGCGCGTACGCGGGCGTGCCGCGCGAGGAGGTCGCCGCGATGGTCGGCGGGAACGCCGCCCGGGTCTACGGCTTCGACCTCGACGCCCTGGATCCCCTCGCGGCGAAGGTGGGACCGGCCGTGGCGGAACTGGCCGAACCGCTGACGCGGCCCCCGGCGGACGCGACGAGCCCGGTGTTCGCGCGGGGAGCGTCAGTACGCGTCTGGTGACGCGCCAGGTGGCATCCTCCCCGTGTGACGGTACCCACGCACGACGAGGCCCACGAAGGCACCCTCGGCTCCCGCCTGAACTGGCTGCGGGCCGCGGTGCTGGGCGCCAACGACGGCATCGTTTCCACCGCGGGCCTCGTCGTCGGCGTGGCCGGCGCCACGGACGACCGCTCCGCGCTGCTCACGGCGGGCCTCGCCGGGCTGCTGGCCGGGTCCATGTCGATGGCGGCGGGCGAGTACGTCTCGGTCTCCACCCAACTGGACTCCGAGAAGGCCGCCCTGGCGCTGGAGCGACGCGAACTGCGCGAACAGCCGGCCGCCGAGCTCGAGGAGCTGACCGAACTCCTGGAGCAGCGCGGCCTGACCCGCGAGGTGGCCCGCGAGGCGGCGGAGCAGCTCACGGAACGCGACGCCCTGAGGGCCCACGCACGCGTGGAACTCGGCATCGACCCCGACGACCTCACCAACCCCTGGCACGCGGCCTGGGCGAGCTTCCTCTCCTTCACCGTGGGTGCCCTTCTTCCCCTCCTCGCCATCGTCCTGCCACCGGAAGCCTGGCGCCTGGGTGTCACCGTGCTCTCGGTACTGGCCGCCCTGGTCCTCACCGGCTGGCTGAGCGCCCGCCTGGGCTCGGCGAATCCGAGCCGCGCGGTACTGCGGAACGTGGGCGGGGGAGCGCTGGCGATGGGGGTCACGTATGCGGCGGGGGTGCTGTTGGGGGCGGCGGGGGTGTGACGAGCGCCGAGCGGACATCCGACGAGCATCGGTCCGGACCTGTCGGCGTCCTTGGCGGAGATCACCAATAAGCAAGCGCGTACCCCCGGTAATACTTGTGGGTAACAACGTCTAGCCGTGGCCGAGCTGCGGTTCTACGGTGCACCCATGCCGAACCTGCCCGATGTCGTGCTGTGGTCGATACCCGCCTTTGTGCTGCTCACCGTGATCGAGATGGTGAGCGTCCGGATCCATCCGGACGACGATGCCGCGGGGTACGAGGCGAAGGATGCCGCGACGAGCGTCGGCATGGGGCTTGGGAGTCTCGTCTTCGACTTCCTGTGGAAGATCCCGATCGTCGCGATCTATACGGCGATCTATGAACTCACGCCGCTGCGGGTGCCCGTCCTGTGGTGGACCGTTCCGCTGATGCTGCTGGGGCAGGACTTCTTCTACTACTGGTCGCATCGCGGCCACCACGTCATCCGCGTCCTGTGGGCCTGCCACGTGGTCCACCACTCCAGCCGGAAGTTCAACCTCACCACCGCGCTGCGCCAGCCCTGGACGACCTGGACGGTCTGGCCCTTCTACGTGCCGCTGATCGCCCTCGGCGTGCACCCCGCCGCGCTGGCGTTCTGTTCGTCGGCGAACCTCGTCTACCAGTTCTGGATTCACACGGAGCGGATAGACAAGATGCCCCGTTGGTTCGAGTTCGTGTTCAACACGCCCTCCCACCACCGGGTCCACCACGCCTCCCAGGGCGGCTACCTGGACCGCAACTTCGGCGGGATCCTCATCGTCTGGGACCGGCTCTTCGGGTCCTTCGTCGCCGAGACCGAGCGGCCCGTCTACGGGCTCACCAAGAACATCGCCACGTACAACCCCCTGCGCGTCGCCACCCACGAGTACGCCGCCATCGCCAGGGACCTGAAGGCGGCGACCGGCTGGCGCGAGCGGGCGGGGCGGGTCTTTTGCGGGCCCGGCTGGCAGCCGACGCCGAAGTCCGCGGGGAGCAAGCCGGTCACGGAGCCCGTCGCGTGAGCCCACGGCACGCGCGCGTGCTGCTCGTCTCCTTCGGCGTGGCCGCTGCCGTGGACCTCGTTTCCCTGGCCGTCGGGTTCACCCCGGGGCACCTGGTCGCCAAGCCGCTTCTGATGCCCCTGCTCGCCGCCCACGCGGTCGTACGCGGCGGACCGAGGCTCCTGGTGGCCGCCCTGCTCTGCGGCTGGGGCGGCGACGTACTGCTGCTGTCCGACGCCGACCCGGCCTTCCTCGTGGGGATGGCCTCCTTCGCGGCCGGTCACGTCTGCTACCTCCTGCTCTTCAGAAGGCCGGATTCGCCACGTCTCCCTCCACACGTGCGTGGGCCGTCCGCCTGGCTCGTCGGCGCGTATGTCCTCGCCCTCGTCGTCACCGTCACCCTCCTGTGGCCCGATCTGCCCGCCGGCCTCCGTATCCCCGTCGCCGGCTACAGCCTGCTGCTGACCGCGATGGCGGCCGGAAGCACCCGGCTCGGGCCCGTCGCGGGCGTGGGCGGGGCGCTCTTCCTGCTGTCCGACACCCTCATCGCCACCGGCGTCGCCGACTGGCCGCAGCTCCCGAGGCCGGACTTCTGGATCATGCTGACCTATGCCGCCGCCCAGTTCCTGCTGGTCAGCGGAGTGCAGGGCACCCTCGGCGCGCATACCGCAGCGAGGGCGGCGTACGGTGGGATGCGCTCAACCACCCCCTGAGCGCATCTCACCCAGCCGATCAGCCGAGAAGGATCCTCGTCATGCGCGCCACCACCATCCACGCCCCGTACGACATGCGCGTGGAGGACGTCCCCGAGCCCCTGGTGCAACTGCCCACCGACGCGGTCGTGCGGGTGCTGCGGTCCTGCATCTGCGGCAGCGACCTGTGGGCCTACCGGGGTGAGGCGGCGCGGCAGGCGGGGCAGCGGATCGGGCACGAGTTCCTCGGCATCGTCGAGGAGACCGGCTCCGAGGTGACCGGCGTGCGCCGGGGCGACCTGGTCGTCGCCCCCTTCATGTGGTCGGACGGCGTCTGCGACTACTGCCGCGAGGGCCTCACCACCTCCTGTGAGCACGGCGGCTTCTGGGGCGCGGTCGGCTACGACGGCGGTCAGGGCGAGGCCGTGCGCGTCCCCTTCGCCGACGGCACCCTCGTACAGCTGCCCAAGGAGGCGGCCTCCGACGACCACCTGCTGTCGGCCCTGCTGACGCTCTCCGACGTCATGGGCACCGGGCACCACGCGGCCCTCGGCGCGGGAGCCCGCAAGGGCGCCACCGTCGCGGTCGTCGGGGACGGCGCCGTCGGACTCTGCGCCGTGCTGGCCGCCAAGCGGCTCGGCGCCGAGCGGATCATCGCGCTCGGACGTCACCAGGCACGTACGGACATCGCGCGCGCCTTCGGCGCCACGGACGTCGTCGCCGAACGCGGCGAGGCGGCCGTCGAGGCCGTCCGCGAGCTGACCCGCGGCCAGGGCGCGCACGCCGTCGTGGAGGCGGTCGGCACCGAGCAGTCCATGCGGACGGCCGTGAACATCACCCGCGACGGCGGCGCCATCGGCTTCGTCGGCGTGCCGCACGGCAGTGGCACGGGCCTCGACCTGGGCGTGATGTTCGACCGGAACATCGCGCTGCGCGGCGGTGTGGCGCCGGTGCGGGCGTACATCCCGGAGCTGCTGCCCGACATCCTGGACGGCACCATCGACCCGTCGCCCGTCTTCGACATGACCGTCGGTCTGGAAGGCGTGCCCGAGGGCTACAAGGCGATGGACGAGCGCACCGCCCTCAAGGTGCTCGTCACCAACGGCTCATGACCACCTGATCGGCAGCGGCAGCGCCGTCAGCAGCCCCGACACCGCCACGACCAGGCCCAGCGCCACCACCTCCGCGCGAGCGGGCACACAGGCACTGAGCCGGTCGGCGGCCCGGCGCAGCCGCAGCCGCGCGAGCAGCGCCAGCACGGCGACGGCGGCCACCAGCACCAGCTTGGCGAGCAGGGTGCGCCCGTACGACGTCGCCGTCAGCTGGTCCAGGACCGTGCCGGGCGGCATCCGGCGCAGCGCGCTCCACACGCCCGTCGCGGTGAGCGCCGCGAACAGGACGGCGGCCACGCGCGCGTAGAGGCCCAGAAGCGCCGCGCCTGCCGCGTCCGCCGAAACCGCCGTCTCGGCCCTCTCCGCCGTCTCCGCCTTCGAAGAGGCGCGCCAGGTGCGCAGCATCCGCAGCACATGCAGCAGTCCGCCCGTCCACAGGGCCGCGCAGGTCACGTGAACGAGCGTCAGACCGGAGCCGACGAGCGGGCCGTGCTCCGGCGCAGGGTGGGCGCGCAGTGCCTCCGCGAGGGCCACCGCGGCCAGCGGCCACGCCTGGGCGGCCGGTCTCCGTGAGAAGGCGCAGAGCCCGGCGGCCAGGAACGCGTTCACCTCCAGGAGCGCGAGCTTTCCGTCCCGGGTCTGGTAGAGCCCGCCGACATCCATGTCGGAGAGGTGGTGCGGCAGCAGATTGCCGGTGGCCACCACCGAGGCGAGCCCCAGCGCGGCGACGAACCCGGCCACCGCGGCGTGGGGCGCCCAGCTGCGAGGCGCGTACTCCAGTGGCGCGCCCGGCACCCGGCGGGCCAGCCGGGCCGCGAACAGTTCGCCCGCGGGGACGCACAGCGCCGTGAACAAGACCGCGCGCAGCAGGGCGATGCCGCCGACGCCGGGGGCGGCCGCCTCGCCGGTGCCGTCCAGCGCGGGGCGCGGGCCGAGCAGCGGGATCAGGGCGGCCACGGCCACCAGGACGAGCAGGGCGGCGGCGCGTCCGGCCACGGGGCGCCGCGCCGGAGCACTCGCGCCCGCTGTCTCGGCTGTCGGTCGTATCAAGGTCACCCCAGGATCTTCACCAGTCGGCACAGAACCGGGCAAGTGCAGGGAAACAAGCGGCGGTTAGGCATTCCGCCCATAGATACGTTTCCGGCCGACCCCTCGCTCACGCCCGACGGGCGCGGTCGTCTCCCGAAGTGACCCGGGGGCTCAGGCCCACCGGGCCGGGTCCGTCCCCCAACGTCCCGGCGGCCGTGCCCAGTCGGGGGGCCCGTCGGCGAAGGAGACGGGCGACCGTGCGTACCGGAGCCTGCCCAGGTCGCTGTCGGTCTCGGCGAGCCAGGAGCCCGGTTCGTACGAGGCGTCGGCGGGCTCCTCGTCCCGGTGCGCCGGCCCGTCCACCAGCCACGCGGCCGTCCGTGCGAGCGCCAGCCGGACGAGCCGCGTCCCGCCCTCCCGGGTCTGCTCGGTGAGCGACCGGAGCACCGCGGCGGCCAGCAGATACCCCGTGCCGTGGTCGAGGGCCTGCGCGGGCAGCGCGCCCGGCCGCTCGGCGGACCCCTCGATCTCCGCGATCCCGGTGGCGACCTGCACCAGGCTGTCGAAGCCCCGCCGCCCGGACCACGGCCCGTAGTCGCCCCACGCCGACAACTGCGCCACCACCAGACCGGGCCGCCGCTCGGCCAGTGCCCGCGGGGAGAGCCCGAACCGGTCCAGTGCGCCGGGCCGGTACCCGGTGACGACGACATCGGCCTCGGCGAGCAGCTCCTCGAAGGCCGTGTGATCCCCGCGCGCCGCCAGGTCGAGCGTGGCGGAACGCTTCCCGAAGTCCATGTCGGCGTGCTGGTCGTCGATTTCGGGCAGGCGCGGGCTGTCGATCCGCAGGACGTCCGCGCCGAGGAGGGCGAGCGTGCGGGTGGCCACCGGGCCCGCGATGACCCGGGTGAGGTCCAGCACGCGTACGCCCGCGGCGGGCAGCAGCGGATCCCCGGCGAGCGGGGCGAGCGGTCGTACGGGTGCCGTGTCCAGTCGCTCGCGGGCCACCAGCGGGTGTGCGGCGATCGCCCGCCCCTGTGGGTGCGCCGCCCACTGACCGGGCGTGCGCAGGGCGATCGCGAGCCCGCCGGCCGCGTACACCGTCTCCTCCACCTCGATGGCCGGTCGCTCGGCGAACACCTCGGCGAGTACCTCGGTGAGGGAGCCCCGGTCCTCCGGTACACCCAGCGCGCCCAGCAGCCGCTTTTGATGGTGCGGATAGTTCGCGTGGGTGCGGACCCAGCCGTCCGCCGTCCGCCAGAACCGGGACAGCGGGGCGAAGTTGACCGGCTCACTCCCGTCGACGCGCAGGTGCCGCTCACTGTGGAAGGCGGTGGCGACAGCCCCGTCGTCGACCCGCACCTCGGGCACCTTCCCTCCGGTGCGGCCGGCGGTCAGCTCGGCCCCGGCGAGGGCGCAGACCGCGACACACGCCCGGGCCATCCCCCGCACCGGCAGCCGTGAGGGCAGCACGCCCTCCCGTGCGACGGCCGAGATCCGTGAGACGAGTGCGGGGTCGCCGCCCAGAGCCGCCCACGCGAAGTCCGTATGAGTCATGACGGCACTATGCCGGGTGTACTGGATCAACATGGCGGGAGGGGCCGGGGTGCGCGCCCGGCCCCTCCCGCTCACAGGGCTACTTCGTGACCGCCTTCAACGCGTTGACGGTGCCCCAGCCGTAGAACCCGTTGTGGTTCTTCGTGCCCTCGCACACCGCGTCGACCTTGCCGTCGCCGTCGATGTCGTACGGGTCGGTGCACGGTGTGGCGTCGGCCTCCGCGTACAGCAGTGCCTTCACCAGGGCGGCGGAGGCGTGCGGGTGGGTCGACTTGATGAGGGCGGCGACACCGGCGACGTGCGGGGACGCCATCGACGTGCCGGCCATGTACCCCCACGTGCCGCCGGGCAGCGGGCCGAGGATCAGGCCGCTGGTGGCGGGCGGGGCCGGGGTCTGGTAGCGCGTCGAGTCGCCGCCGGGCGCGGCGACGTCGATGACGCCCAGGCCGTGGTTGGAGAAGGACGACTTGATGCCCTTGGCGCCCGTCGCGGCCACGGTGACCACACCCGGCAGCTGGGTGGGGATGTCGTAGCACTTGGAGGGGTCGATCACCCGGTCCGAGGGTGTGCCGTCGTTCGGGGAGACCGGGTCGGTGATCGAGTCGGCTGCCAGGTCGTAGTTCTCGTTGCCCGCCGCGGCGACGTTGACGGTGCCCTTGTGCTCCGCGTACCGCGAGGCGCGGGTGATCGCGTCGACCAGGGCCTTCTGGTCCGGGTCGTCCTTGCAGTTGAAGTACCAGGGGTCGGTGTAATAGCTGTTGTTGGTCACGTCGACGTGGTGCTCGGCGGCCCACACGAAACCGCAGACGACGGCCTCGGTGTAGAAGTAGCCGGCCGTCGTGGCCACCTTGATGCCGGCGACCTTCACGCCGGGCGCGACTCCGGTGATGCCGACGCCGTTCTTGGCGGCCGCGATCTCGCCCGCGACATGCGTGCCGTGCGGGCTCTCCGCGGCGGTCGGCCGCCAAGCCCCGTCGGTGGTGTCCGGCTTGCCCGTCACACAGTTGACCGAGGCGTCGCGGTTGAAGTTCGGCGCGATGTCGGGGTGCGTGTCGTCGACACCGGTGTCGATCACGGCGACCGTCACCTTGCTGCTGCCGAGGGTCTTCTCGTGCGCCTTGTCCGCCTTGATGGCGGGCAGGTCCCACTGGAGGGACTCCAGCGGGTCCTGCCCGGCGGCGGCCGTGGCGCTCGCGGCCCGCTCCTGCGCCGCGGTGAGCACCTGGGGCGCGCCCATGTCGGTGGTCGACTGCGCGGGCAGTGGGGCGTTGCGCGTGTTGCCGGCCGACTGCACGCCGCGTACGCCGCGGATCGTCTTGGCGAAGTCGGCGTTCGAGGAGTGCACGACGATCACGCCGATCTGGTCGTACGACGTCACGATCGTGCCGCCCGCCCTGGTGATGGCCTTCTTCACGGAGGAGGAAGTGCCGTGCCCCGGGCGGACGTTGACGACATAGCTGAGGGCGGTCGCGTCCGCCGTCGTTGCCGTGGCGGTCTGCGCGGCGGAGCTGTCGGTGTCGGCCGCCGAGGCGCTGACGTTCGGCAGGAAGGCGAGGGCCGTCGCCGTGGCCATCCCGAGCGGGAGGGCTATGGCGCGACGGGAGCGCTTGCGAGGCGCGGTCATGGAGTCTCCAGTTCATTCGCGGTACGAGCGGTACGAGCCGTGCGGAAGCTCATGTGACGTCCGACCGGAGCTACTTGACCGCGCGCAGCGCGTTGACGATCCCGGCTCCGTAGAAGCCGTTCACGTGCTTGCCGCCCACGCAGGTGGCGTCCACGACGCCGTCGCCGTCCCCGTCGTACGGGGCGGTCGGGCAACCGGGGTTGTCCGCTTCGGCCTTGAGGAGCGCCTGGAGCTGGGCCGGCGAGGCCCAGGGGTACGTGGACTTCAGCAGCGCGGCCACGCCCGCGACGTGCGGCGTCGCCATCGACGTGCCCTGCAGGAAGCCGTACTGGTTGTTCGGCATCGTCGACAGGATGCGGCCGTTCTTCGACGGCGTGTCCGGGATCTGGAACTTGTCGCCGCCCGGGGCGGCGACATCGATGACGCCCTTGCCGTAACTGGAGAAGTACGACTTGGCACCGGTGACGCCGGTCGAGGCGACCGTGACGACGCCCGGCAGCTGGGTCGGTACGTCGAAGCACTTGTGCGGGTCGACCGTGCGGGTCACAGGGGTCGAGTCGTCGGGGCTGGAGGCGTCGGCGAGGGCACTCGAGTCGAGGTCGTCGTTGGAGTTGCCCGCCGCGGCGACGTTGAGGGTGCCCTTCTTCTGGGCGTACAGCTGGGCCCGGTTGACGGCGTCGACGATGGCCCTCTGGTCGGGGTCGTCGAGGCAGTTGTAGAGCCACGGGTCCACGTAGTAGCTGTTGTTGGTTATCTCCACGCCGTGGTCGGCGGCGAAGACGAAGGCGCAGACGACGCTCTCCGGATAGAAGAGCTGGCTCGCGTCCGGCTCGGCCACGGTGATGCCCGAGACCTTCACACCGGGTGCGACGCCCGCGACACCGATGCCGTTGCGGGCGGCGGCGATCTCCCCCGCGACATGGGTCCCGTGGTAGTGGTCGGCGTCCACGGGGCGCCACGCGCCGTACGTGGTGTCCGGCTTGCCGCCCACGCAGTTCGCGGACTGCGAGGGGGAGAAGTTCGGGGCGATGTCCGGGTGGGTGTCGTCGACGCCGACGTCGATCACGGCGACCGTCACGCTCTTGCTGCCCGGGTTGATCTTCGCGGCCTTGTCGGCGCCGATCGCGCGCAGGTCCCACTGGTCGGCTTCCAGGGGCTCCTCGCCCGAGGCGGCGGTCCTGGAGACCTTGGCGGCCTCGGCGGCGGACAGCATCTGCGCCGCGCCCTCGTCCGTCGTCCCCGCGGCCGTCAGCGGCGCGGTCCGGGTCGCGCCCGCCGACTGCACCCCGCGCACGGCGCGGATCCGCTTGCCGAAGTCCGGGTTGGCCGAATGGACGACGATCACGCCGATCTTCTCGTAGGCGATGACGACGGTGCCGCCCGCCGCGGTGATCGCCTTCTCCACCGACTCGATCGTGCGGTGGTCCGTCCTGGTGTTGACCACGTACGCGAGGTTGGGGCCGTCCGCGCTCGGCGTGGCGGACGCGGTCAGCGGGGCGGCCGACGCTGCGCCCGGCAGGAAGCCGAGCGAGGCGGTGAGGGACAGGACGACCGGCACCGCGAGGGCGAGGCGACGTCTGGAACGCAGATGAGCCATGGGATCTCCACATCATCCGGAAAAGAAAGCCGCCCGAACACAGGTGGTGCTCGGGCAGGTGCGTGATGGTGCTGAGGCTGGTGCGGGTGGCGCTTCGGCAGGTGCATGACGAGTACTGCAGGCCGAAGCTATCTCCCGTCCCAACTGGCCAGCAATGACTTCCGGAGATGACTTCCGAAAGAAGTCGGGGGAGTTGAACCGGTCCACGCGTGGCGCCGTGACCTTGAGCAGGGAGCCCGAGGACGATCGAGCCCCCTGTTGGATCACGCACGGAAGCAATTCCGTCGCTCCCGGTTGTGTGATCCAGGTCACTGTGAGGTCGCAACCGTATGTCCGCACCCCAGCCGTCCCCGTCCGCGAGCACCGACCCGCCCCCGTCCACCGTCGTAACCGCACCCGCAACGCGAGGAGACTTCGTGGCTACCGACGCACCGCCCCCATCGAAGGCCGATCCCCGGCTGCCCTCGACCGAGCAGTTCGTCGAGGTGCAGGAGAGCGCAGAGTTCGCCGAACTGCGCCGCTCGCACCGCTCCTTCGCCTTCCCCCTGACCGTCGCCTTCATCGCCTGGTACCTGCTGTACGTCCTGCTCTCGAACTACGCGGGCGACTTCATGGGCACCCAGGTGGTCGGCAACATCAACGTCGCCCTGGTCCTGGGGCTCGCCCAGTTCCTCACCACGTTCCTCATCGCCTGGTGGTACTCGCGGTACGCCGCCGCGAAGCTCGACCCCAAGGGCGAGGCGATCAAGTCCCGGCTGGAGGGCGACGCATGAGCCCCGTACAGACGACCGTGCTCGCCGCCGGTGAGGCCAGCCAGCACCGGCCGCTGATCATCACCCTCTTCGCGGTGTTCGTCGCCGCGACCCTCGTCATCACCGTCTGGGCGGGCCGCCAGACCAAGGACGCCGCCGACTTCTACGCGGGCGGCCGACAGTTCACCGCCTTCCAGAACGGCCTGGCCGTCTCCGGCGACTACATGTCCGCGGCCTCGTTCCTCGGCATCGCGGGCGCGATCGCCCTCTTCGGGTACGACGGCTTCCTCTACTCCATCGGCTTCCTGGTCGCCTGGCTGGTGGCCCTCCTCCTGGTCGCCGAACCGCTGCGCAACTCCGGCCGCTACACCATGGGCGACGTACTGGCGTACCGGATGCGCCAGCGCCCGGTCCGTACGGCCGCGGGCACCTCCACCATCGTCGTGTCGATCTTCTATCTGCTGGCGCAGATGGCGGGCGCGGGTGTCCTGGTCTCGCTGCTCCTCGGCATCACCAGCGACGGCGGCAAGATCGGCATCGTCGCCCTCGTCGGCGTCCTGATGATCGTGTACGTCACCATCGGCGGCATGAAGGGCACCACCTGGGTCCAGATGGTCAAGGCCGTCCTGCTGATCATCGGCGCCCTGCTGCTCACCTTCCTGGTGCTGCTGAAGTTCAACTTCAACATCTCCGACCTGCTCGGCAAGGCGGCCGACAACAGCGGCAAGGGCGCGCCCTTCCTGGAGCCCGGCCTCAAGTACGGCGCCACGTCCACCACCAAGCTGGACTTCATCTCCCTGGGCATGGCGCTGGTCCTGGGCACCGCGGGCCTGCCGCACATCCTCATCCGCTTCTACACCGTGCCCACGGCGAAGACCGCGCGGAAGTCGGTGAACTGGGCGATCGGCCTCATCGGCGCCTTCTACCTGATGACCCTCGCCCTCGGCTTCGGCGCCGCCGCGCTGATCAAACCCGACGAGATCATCGCCTCCAACAAGGCGGGCAACACCGCCGCGCCACTCCTGGCACTGCACCTGGGAGGCGTCGACTCCAACTGGGGCGCCATCCTGCTCGCCTCGATCTCCGCCGTCGCCTTCGCCACGATCCTCGCGGTCGTCGCCGGCCTGACCCTGGCCTCGTCCTCCTCCTTCGCGCACGACATCTACGCGAACGTCATCAAGAGGGGGCAGGCCACGGAGAAACAGGAGATGACCGCCGCCCGCTACGCGACGGTGGGCATCGGTGCCGTGTCCATCCTGCTGGGCGCCCTCGCCCGCGACCTGAACGTCGCGGGGCTGGTCGCGCTCGCCTTCGCGGTCGCCGCCTCCGCCAACCTGCCGACGATCCTCTACAGCCTCTTCTGGAAGCGGTTCACCACCCAGGGCGCGCTGTGGTCGATCTACGGCGGCCTGATCACGGCGGTCGGCCTGGTGCTGTTCTCGCCGGTGGTCTCGGGCAAGCCCACCTCGATGTTCCCCGGCGTCGACTTCCACTGGTTCCCGCTGGAGAACCCGGGCCTCATCTCGATCCCGGTCGGCTTCCTGCTGGGCTGGCTCGGCACGCTCCTGTCCAAGGAGGAGCCGGACGCCGGCAAGTACGCCGAGCTGGAGGTGCGGTCCCTGACGGGCACCGGAGCACACTGATCCCCCTCGCCGACGGCCGCGTCGTAGATCTCTACGATGCGGCCGCGCCGCGTCTCGTGGGATCCGGCCGGGGTTGATGTCAGCCGTGTCACGTAGGCTCGATCGTGTCAGTAGAAGTGATCCGCAACGCGGGAGGGGGCCCACGTGCTCATCGACACCTATGGCCGAGTGGCGACCGACCTGCGCGTCTCACTGACGGACAGGTGCAATCTCCGGTGTACGTACTGCATGCCCGAAGAGGGCCTGCAGTGGCTGGCCAAGCCCGACCTGCTCACGGACGACGAGATCGTCCGTCTCATCGGGATAGCGGTCACCCGCCTCGGCATCACCGAGGTCCGCTTCACCGGCGGCGAACCCCTGCTGCGCCCCGGCATCGTGGGCATCGTGGAGCGGGTCGCCGCGCTCGAACCCCACCCCCAGACGTCCCTGACGACCAACGGCATCGGCCTCAAGCGCACCGCCGCCGCCCTGAAGACCGCGGGTCTGGACCGGGTGAACGTCTCGCTGGACACCCTGCGCCCCGACGTCTTCAAGGCCCTCACCCGCCGTGACCGACACCAGGACGTCATCGCGGGTCTCGAAGCCGCCCGCGACGCCGGCCTGACCCCCGTCAAGGTCAACTGCGTCCTGATGCCGGGCCTCAATGACGACGAGGCCCCCGACCTGCTGGCCTGGGCGGTGGAGCACGACTACGAACTGCGCTTCATCGAGCAGATGCCTCTGGACGCCCAGCACGGCTGGAAGCGCGAGGGCATGGTCACCGCGGGCGACATCCTCACCTCGCTGCGTACGCGCTTCGCGCTCACCGAGGAGGGTGTCGACGAGCGGGGCTCCGCCCCGGCCGAGCGCTGGCTCGTGGACGGCGGCCCGCACCGCGTCGGCGTGATCGCCTCGGTCACCCGCCCGTTCTGCGCGGCCTGCGACCGTACGCGCCTGACGGCCGACGGCCAGATACGCAACTGCCTGTTCGCCACCGAGGAGACCGACCTGCGCACCGCGCTCCGCTCGGACGCCCCCGACGAGGAGATCGCCCGCGTCTGGCGCCTCGCGATGTGGGGCAAGAAGGCGGGCTCGGGCCTGGACGACCCGTCGTTCCTCCAGCCGGCCAGACCGATGTCGTCGATCGGCGGCTAGTAACCCCGTCGAGGTAGGCGCCCCTTCAGGGGCGCGGGGAACCGCGCGACCAGCCACAACCGGTCCGCAGTCGGCGAACTGCCTTCCGGGGCGAGCTCAGGCCCCTGGCTCCTCCCAGTCCTCCAGCCGCACCACGTCCTTCAAGAAGCCCCGCACACCGAGGAACTTGGACAGGTGCTCGCGATGCTCCTCGCAGGCGAGCCACGTCTTGCGCCGCTCGGGCGTGTGCAGCTTCGGGTTGTTCCAGGCGAGCACCCACACGGCATCGGTGCGGCAGCCCTTGGCGGAGCACTGCGGAGTGCTGGGGGCCGGGGACATGTCGGGGAGCGGGAAAGTCACGCCTCAACCCTAAACGGCCCCGAAAAGGCGACGCCGAGCAGCCACGGGGGGAGCTGCCCGGCGTCGGTCTGTCGCTCCGACGGGGGATGCGGAGCGCGTACGAAGTATGTCACGGGTAGCCCGCTGCCCGGCACCGGAACAACATGATTGATCTGAGCTTTTCTTGAGCTTGGTGCGCGATCGGATTCCGTTTTCGGCGGATCCCCCGTGGTCAGGTGAGGGTCGAGTCGGGCTCGGCCCGCTCGTGCGGCCCGCCTCCCGGACGCACCCCGGGGTCGGTCACGACGTCCTGCGGGACGGATTCCGCGGAGGCGTCCGGGCGCGGCGGCGCGATCATCGCAGGGCCGGGCAGGGTGACGAACGTCGACGGCAGCGACGGCGCGTTCTCCCGTCCGGCGTTGGCGATCACCACGGAGATGTAGGGGAGGAGTACGCCGAGCACCAGTGCGACGATCGCGACGTGCCGCTCCACGTTCCAGAGGGTCACGGCGAGGATCACGGAGACCGTGCGGACCGACATCGAGATGACATAGCGGCGCTGCCTGCCGCGGACGTCCTCGTCGAGCCCCTGCCTGGCCCCGGTGATCCGGAAGACCTGGCTTTTGCTCTGCTTCCGCATCGCGTTCCACCACCTGCCCTGTGTCGGACTCTCCCCGGCCCGTACCCGGTCCGAACCCGGTCTGGGAAGCAGGCCCGAACACGTCCCACGTTACGCCGCGGCTCCGTCGCCTTCGAGACCGGGGCGGGTCCGACCTGGGTGGACATGATGCGCCGTACCGCGTATGGCCGCGCCCGACATGCGCCGTATGGCGCACAACGCCGAGACTGGGCGTAATGCTCACGTAGAGCCGTACTAGGAGGCAGACATGGGCTGGTTGTGGGCGATCATCGTGGGCTTCGTGCTGGGGCTGCTGGCCAAGGCGATCCTTCCGGGCAAGCAGCACAGCCCACTCTGGCTGACCACCATCTTCGGCATCCTCGGAGCCATCGTCGGCAACGCGATCGCCCGGGCGGTCGGCGTCGCCGAGACCCGAGGCATCGACTGGAGCCGCCACGCCTTCCAGCTCGTGGCCGCGATCATCATCGTCTTCCTCGGCGACATGGCCTACATGGCGCTGCGGGGCAACAAGCAAAGAGCCTGACGAAAGCGTGAAGCCCGATGACGAGGTACGACGAAGGGGCGGCCTCCCGCACGGGAAACCGCCCCCTCGTCGTGTCCAGGCCTCAGCGACTCGTGTCTAGGCCTCCTCTGTGACCTCCACCGCCGCCAGGTTCTTCTTGCCCCGGCGCAGCACCAGCCAGCGCCCGTGCAGCAGGTCCTCCTTGGCGGGGACCGCGTCCTCGGTGGTGACCTTGACGTTGTTCACGTAGGCACCGCCCTCCTTGACCGTGCGGCGCGCGGCCGACTTGCTGGCCACCAGGCCGACCTCCGCGAAGAGGTCCACCACCAAGCCGAGCTCGGCGACCTGGATGTGCGGTACCTCGGAGAGCGCCGCGGCCAGCGTCCTCCCGTCGAGCTCGGTCAGCTCGCCCTGGCCGAAGAGAGCCTTGGACGCGGCGATCACCGCGGCCGTCTGGTCGGCGCCGTGCACCAGCGTCGTCAGCTCCTCGGCCAGCGCGCGCTGGGCGGCGCGGGCCTGAGGGCGCTCCTCGGTCTGCTTCTCCAGCTCCTCGATCTCTTCGTGGGACCTGAAGCTGAAAATGCGCAGGAACTTGGAGACGTCCCGGTCGTCCGCGTTCAGCCAGAACTGGTAGAACGCGTACGGCGTGGTCATCTCGGGATCCAGCCAGACCGTGCCGGACTCCGTCTTGCCGAACTTGGTGCCGTCCGCCTTGGTGATCAGCGGGGTGCCGAGCGCGTGCACCACGGCCTCCGGCTGGACCCGGTGGATCAGGTCGGTGCCCGAGGTGAGGTTGCCCCACTGGTCGCTGCCGCCGGTCTGAAGTGTGCAACCGTACCTCCGGTACAGCTCCAGGAAGTCCATGCCCTGCAGGATCTGGTAGCTGAACTCGGTGTAGCTGATGCCCGTGTCGGAGTTGAGCCGCCGGGAGACGGCCTCCTTCGCGATCATCTTGTTGACCCGGAAGTGCTTGCCCACGTCACGCAGGAACTCGATGGCCGACAGGCCCTGGGTCCAGTCCAGGTTGTTGACCATCACCGCGGCGTTCGGACCCTCGAAGTCCAGCAGCGGTGCGATCTGCGCGCGCAGCCGCCCGACCCACTCGGCGACGACCTCGGGCGAGTTCAGCGTGCGCTCGGAGTTCGGCTTCGGGTCACCGATCAGGCCGGTGGCACCGCCGACCAGGCCCAGCGGGCGGTTGCCCGCCTGCTGGATCCGGCGCATCGTGAGGATCTGCACGAGGTTGCCGAGATGCAGACTGGGCGCGGTCGGGTCGAAGCCGCAATAGAACGTGACGGGACCGTCCGCGAACGCCTTGCGCAATGCGTCCTCGTCAGTGGAGAGGGCGATCAGCCCACGCCACTGCAGTTCGTCGACGATGTCCGTCACGGTTCTCGTATCTCCTTGAGTGGTCTCGTGAATCAGGTACGAGGTTATACGCCCTGGCTGACAGAGCTCATGTTGAAGTCGGGCACCCTCAGCGCGGGCATCGCAGCACGAGTGAACCAATCGCTCCATTCACGCGGCAATGTCTTTTCGGTACGCCCCGCCTCCGTCGCCCGCGACAGCAGGTCCACCGGCGACTCGTTGAACCGGAAGTTGTTCACCGCGCCGACGACCTGGCCGTTCTCGACGAGGTAGACGCCGTCCCGGGTCAGCCCCGTGAGCAGCAGCGTCGCCGGGTCGACCTCGCGGATGTACCAGAGGCAGGTCAGCAGCAGACCGCGCTCGGTGGCGGCGACCATCTCCTCCAGGGAGCGGTCCTCGCCGCCGTCCAGGATCAGGTTGCCGATGATCGGGGCGACGGGCAGCCCGGTGAGGCCCGCGCTGTGGCGGGTGGTGGAGAGACGGTTCAGTGTGCCCTCGCGCACCCAGTCCGTCGCCGACAGGGGCAGCCCGTTGTCGAACACGGAGGCGTCGTCGCCCGAGGAGTGCGTGAGCACGAAGGGCGCGGACTCGAGCCCCGGCTCGTTCGGGTCGCTGCGCAGGGTCAGCGGCAGCTCGGTGAGCTTCTCGCCGACACGGGTGCCGCCGCCGGGCTTGCTGAAGACGGTCCGGCCCTCGGCCGCGTCCCGGGCCGCAGCCGACCACATCTGGTAGATCAGCAGGTCCGCGACGGCGGTCGGCGGCAGCAGCGTCTCGTAGCGGCCGGCGGGCAGGTCGACGCGCCGCTCGGCCCATCCGAGCCGGGTCGCCAGCTCGGCGTCCAGGGCGGCCGGGTCGACGTCCTTGAAGTCCCGCGTGGACCGCCCCGCCCACGCCGAGCGCGTCCGGTCGGGCGACTTGGCATTGAGTTCCAGCGTCCCGTTCGGCTGGTCGTGGCGCAGACGCAGCCCCGTCGACGTACCGAGATAGCTGGAGACGAGCTCGTGGTTGGCGAAGCCGTACAGCTCGCGTCCGCCCGCACGGGCGCGGGCGAAGGACTCGCCGAGCGCCGGGGCGAAGTCGGCGAAGACGGCGGAGGAGGTCTCGGTGGGCGCGTCGGTGAAGTCGGGGGACTCCGGCACGCCGGTGACCAGCGGCTGGGCGTCCTCGGCGGGCCCCGCGCCGCGGGCCGCCGCCTCCGCGGCCCGCACCAGGGGTTCCAGCTCGTCCGCCGTCACGGCCGCGCGCGAGACGACCCCGGAGGCCGTGCCCTCACGGCCGTCGACGGTCGCGATGACGGTCAGGGTGCGCCCGCGCGTGACCCCGTTCGTGGTCAGCGCGTTGCCGGCCCAGCGCAGGTTGGCGGTCGAGTGCTCGTCGGCGATCACGACGCAGCCGTCGGCGCGGGAGAGTTCGAGGGCGCGCTCGACGACCTCGTGCGGCTTGTTCGTACGGGCGCTCATCGACCGGCCTCCTGAGTCGTGTTGAGGATATTGACCCCCTGGAAGAGAGCCGACGGGCAGCCGTGCGAGACCGCCGCGACCTGACCCGGCTGGGCCTTGCCGCAGTTGAAGGCACCGCCCAGGACGTACGTCCCCGGACCACCCACCGCGGCCATCGAACCCCAGAAGTCGGTGGTCGTGGCCTGGTACGCGACATCCCGCAGCTGCCCGGTGATCCGGCCGTTCTCGATCTTGAAGAACCGCTGGCCGGTGAACTGGAAGTTGTACCTCTGCATGTCGATGGACCAGGACCGGTCACCGACGACGTAGATGCCGCGGTCCACGCCCCCGATCAGGTCCTCGGTCGAGTGCCCCGCGGGGTCCGGCTGGAGCGAGACGTTGGCCATGCGCTGTACGGGCACGTGCCCGGGGGAGTCGGCGTAGGCGCACCCGTTGGACCGGTCGAAGCCGGTGAGCTTCGCGATCCGCCGGTCCAGCTGGTAGCCGACGAGGGTGCCGTCCTTCACGAGGTCCCAGGACTGCCCCTCGACGCCCTCGTCGTCGTACCCGATGGTCGCGAGGCCGTGCTCGGCGGTGCGGTCACCGGTGACGTTCATCCGCTCGGAGCCGTACCTCAGCTTGCCGAGCTGGTCGAAGGTGGCGAAGGAGGTGCCGGCGTACGCCGCCTCGTAGCCCAGCGCGCGGTCCAGCTCGGTGGCGTGGCCGATGGACTCGTGGATCGTCAGCCACAGATTGGAGGGGTCGACGACGAGGTCGTACAGCCCCGCCTCGACGCTCGGCGCCCGCATCTTCTCAGCGAGCAGCTCCGGGATCCGCGCGAGCTCGGACTCCCAGTCCCAGCCGGTGCCCCTCAGGTACTCCCAGCCGCGTCCGACCGGCGGCGCGATGGTGCGCATGGAGTCGAACTCGCCGCTGGACTCGTCGACGGCGACGGCGGTGAGCTGCGGGTGCAGCCGCACGCGCTGCTGGGTGGTCACGGTCCCGGCGGTGTCTGCGTAGAACTTGTTCTCGTGGACGGTCAGCAGCGAGGCGTCGACGTGGTTGACGCCGTCGGCCGCGAGCAGCCGCGCGCTCCAGTCCGCGAGCAGCCCGGCCTTCTCCTCGTCCGGCACGGAGAAGGGGTCGATGTCGTACGACGAGATCCACGTCTTCTCGGCGTGCACCGGCTCGTCCGCCAGCTCCACGCGTTCGTCGGAGCCCGCCGCCCTGATCACCTGGGCCGAGAGCTTCGCCATCGCCACGGCCTGCGACGCGACCTTCGCGGCCGCGTCCATCGTCAGATCCACACCTGACGCGAACCCCCAGGTCCCGCCGTGCACCACCCGCACCGCGTACCCCAGGTCCGTGGTGTCCGACGATCCGGCGGGCTTGGCGTCCCGCAGCCGCCAGGACGCGCTGCGCACCCGCTCGAACCGGAAGTCCGCGTGCTCGGCCCCCAGCGCGCGCGCCCGTGCGAGCGCGGCGTCGGCCAGGGCCCGCAGTGGAAGTGCCGTGAAGGCTTCGTCGATGGAATGAGGCACGGAGGTCTCCCTGCTGTCGTGGCCTGTCGGGTCCGATCATGTCGCGCGGGCGGGTGCGGGGGCCACATCTTTCCGTTCGCGTATCGAGGCTTTCTGTAGGGATCCGACAGTGAGTCCCCCGCGCCACTGTCGGTGCCCGATTCTCCGGGAGGCGTAGGGGACCGATAGGTTTCCAAGGAAGGCGCCTGTCTTGCAGGGGTTTCAGACAGCTATCGAAAGGGTGATCCGTTGAGCCGCTCGGTTCTCGTCACCGGAGGCAACCGGGGCATCGGCCTCGCCATCGCCCGCGCGTTCGCCGATGCCGGCGACAAGGTCGCGATCACATACCGCTCGGGTGAGCCGCCGGCCGCCCTCACCGCATTGGGCTGCCTCGCCGTCAAGTGCGACATCACCGACACCGAGCAGGTGGAGCAGGCCTACAAGGAGATCGAGGCCGAGCACGGCCCCGTCGAGATCCTGGTCGCCAACGCGGGCGTCACCAAGGACCAGCTTCTGATGCGGATGTCCGAGGAGGACTTCACCTCCGTCCTCGACACCAACCTGACCGGCGCCTTCCGGGTCGTCAAGCGTGCCAACCGTGGGATGCTCCGTGCCAAGAAGGGGCGGGTCGTCCTCATTTCGTCGGTCGTGGGGCTGCTCGGCTCCGCGGGGCAGTCGAACTACGCCGCCTCCAAGGCCGCCCTCGTCGGCTTCGCGCGTTCACTCGCCCGCGAACTCGGCTCGCGCAACATCACCTTCAACGTCGTCGCGCCCGGTTTCGTCGACACCGACATGACCAAGGCGCTCACCGACGAGCAGCGTGAGGGCATCGTCGCCCAGGTGCCGCTCGGCCGGTACGCGCAGCCCGAGGAGATCGCCGCGACGGTGCGGTTCCTCGCCTCGGACGACGCCTCGTACATCACTGGAGCCGTCATTCCGGTTGACGGCGGACTGGGAATGGGTCACTGATCACCATGAGCGGAATCCTCGAGGGCAAGCGCGTCCTGATCACCGGTGTGCTGATGGAGTCCTCCATCGCCTTCCACACCGCCAAGCTGGCCCAGGAGCAGGGCGCCGAGATCATCCTGACCGCGTTCCCGCGGCCCACGCTGACCGAGCGCATCGCCAGGAAGCTCCCCAAGCCCACCAAGGTCATCGAGCTCGACGTGACCAACGACGAGCACCTGGCGCGTCTCGCCGACGTCGTCGGTGAGGAGCTGGGCGGCCTCGACGGCGTCGTGCACTCCATCGGCTTCGCGCCGCAGGACGCCCTCGGTGGCAACTTCCTCAACACCCCCTTCGAGTCGGTCGCCACGGCCATGCACGTCTCGGCGTTCTCCCTGAAGTCGCTGACCATGGCCTGCCTGCCGCTGATGCAGAACGGCGGCTCGGTCGTCGGCCTCACCTTCGACGCGCAGTACGCGTGGCCGCAGTACGACTGGATGGGCCCGGCCAAGGCCGCCCTGGAGTCCGTGAACCGCTACCTCGCCCGTGACCTGGGCAAGCAGAACGTGCGCTCCAACCTGATCTCGGCGGGCCCGATCGGCTCCATGGCCGCCAAGTCCATCCCGGGCTTCGGCGAGCTCGCTTCCGTCTGGGACACCCGGGCGCCCCTCGAGTGGGACCTCAAGGACCCGGAGCCGGCCGGCCGCGGTGTCGTCGCGCTGCTGAGCGACTGGTTCCCGAAGACCACCGGCGAGATCATCCACGTGGACGGCGGACTGCACGCCATCGGCGCCTGATTTCCCCCGTCTGGCCGACGCCCCGTTTCCCGCAACGCGGGGAGCGGGGCGTCGCCCGTTCGGCCTAGTCGGCCGGGCGTCCCGGGCATCGCACCGCGCACGCTGGAACTACGCACCGCCCCGCAGCCGTACGGCCGAGGAGGTCCCCCTTGTGCGCCTGTCCCGCCGTTTTGCCCCGGTGTTCGCCGCTGTCGCCCTCATGATGGTTCTGCCGTACGACGCCGTGCCCCACGCGCGCGTAGTGCACGGAAGGCTCCCCGTCCCTCAGCCTTTCGGCGCTGAGTGCCGCACCACGGTCCAGGGGTCGCACGTGACCGCCTACTGCCACAACCCCTACCCGGAGACCGACCGGGTCGCCCTGCACATCGAGTGCGACCGCTGGTGGGACATCGACACCGACACCGACCCGGTCGACGCGGGCCCCGCGATGACGGTCCGGCTGGCCGGCCGGTGCTGGGAGGAGGTCCGGTCGGCTTGGGTCAGCCACCAGAAGTGACCGTGTTCGTCAGCGGTCGGAGGCCGAGGGCCTGAGCCGTCCCGGACGGCACTGGAACGGATAGCCCCCGGCTTCCGCGCCTGCCGTCTCCCTGTCCCCCGCGCGGATCGCGTCGACGAGCCGCGCGTGGTCCATGTATGTCTCCGGCGTCAGCTTCCCGCCGACGTCCTCGCGCAGCCAGTCGCGCAGCACCTCGCCCAGGTCCGCGTACATCGCCGTCATGACGTCGTTGTGGGACGCGGCCACGACCGCCAGGTGGAAGGTCGCGTCGGCGGCCACGAAGGCCTCCGCGTCACCCGACTCCCAGGCCTCCTCCCGCCGTACGAGCAGCGCGTCGAGCTGCTTCAGATCGCGCTCGGTGCGCCGCTCGGCGGCCAGCTTCGCCGCGCTCGACTCCAGCGTGGCGCGCAGCTCCGCGATGTGCCGCGGATCGGCGTCGGCGAAGCGCCGGTGCATCACGCCCGCGAGTTCGCTGGTCGCCACGACATAGGTGCCCGAGCCCTGGCGGATGTCGAGCAGACCGTTGTGGGCCAGCGCGCGGACGGCCTCGCGGACGGTGTTGCGAGCGACGCCCAGCTGGTCGACGAGCTCCGGCTCGGTGGGGATGCGGGAGCCGACCGGCCACTCGCCCGAGGTGATCTGGTTCCGCAGCTCGGCGATGACCTGCTCGGACAGCGCCGAACGGCGGGGGTGGCTCAGCGGCATGGCGGTCCTTCGTACGGGCCCGGTGTGATCGTTCGCGCGGGGCCGGAGAATCCGGAGATTAACGCAACGGGATTGGACATCCAATCATCCCATGATTCTATGATGGGCCTCATGGTGAGCGAGGAGACCCGGACGACGACGTCCACACCCATATGCAGTTCCGCCGAGGGCACGGAGCCTCGATCGCAGCCCACGCGCGCGTGGATGACGCGGCTGGTGACGGTCGGCATCGTCCTCACGGCCCTCAACCTGCGCCCCGCCATCACCAGCTTCGGCGCACTCCTGGAAGACGTGCGCGACGGGCTCGGCATGAGCGGCAGCGTCGCCGGACTGCTCACCTCCGTACCCCCGCTCTGCTTCGCCGTCTTCGGCGTCATGGCGCCGCGCCTCGCCCGCCGCTTCGGACCCGGCGCGGTCGTCTGCGCCGGAATGGTCGCCATCACGGCGGGGCTCGCGATCCGGCCGTACATCGGGAGCGCGGTCGGCTTTCTGGCCGCCAGCGCCCTCGCACTGATGGGTATCGCCGTCAGCAACGTCCTGATGCCGGTGATCGTCAAACGCTGGTTCCCGGACCGGGTCGGCTCCATGACCGGCCTCTACTCGATGGCGCTCGCCCTGGGCACCTCGGCCGCGGCGGCGGTGACCGTGCCCGTGACCGACGCCCTGGGCGGCGGCTGGCAGTCGGGCCTCGCGGTGTGGGCGGGCCTGGCGGCGGCCGCCGTACTGCCCTGGATCGCGCTGGCACGCGCGCGGGGCGCCGATTCCCGCGACGGCGAGCCGGCGCGGGCGGCACACCCCGCCCGGCGGGAACCCGGCGCACTGCGCATCACCCGCAGCCGGACCGCCTGGGCGCTCGCCGTCTTCTTCGGACTCCAGGCCACCGCCGCGTACATCACGATGGGCTGGATGGCGCAGATCTTCCGCGATGCGGGTGTCTCCGCGGGCACCGCGGGGCTGCTCCTCGCCGTCACGATGGTGATGGGCGTGCCCTTGGCCTTCGTCATCCCGCGCCTCGCCACCCGCATGCCCCACCAGGGGCCGATCGTGGTCGCGCTCGGTGTCTGCGGCCTCGCGGGATACGCGGGCCTCTACCTCGCCCCGGCGGGCGGAGCCTGGGCCTGGGCTCTCCTGCTCGGTGTCTCCAACTGCGCCTTCCCGCTGGCCCTCACCATGGTCGGCATGCGGGCCAGGACCGGTGCGGGCGTCGCCCAGCTGTCGGCGTTCGCGCAGAGCACCGGGTATCTGATCTCGATCCCCGGACCCCTCCTCGTGGGCGTGCTCTACCAGCACAGCGGCGGCTGGGGGCTGCCGATCGCGCTCATGGCCGCCCTGATGATCCCGCAGATCGCGGTGGGCGTCCTGGCCGGCCGGGACCGCACGGTGGAGGACGAGGCCGCGCCCGGCCGACGCGCCTGAGACCCCCCCGAGGGCGGAGGTGGGGACGAAGGGTGCGAGACTGGCCGTATGGCGCTCGACCCGAACCCCCAGAACGGCCAGAAGAAGCTGCTGCTCGTGCTCGGCGCGATGCTGGCCATCACCGTGATCATCGGCATCATCGCGTCGATCGCCTCACCCTGACCGCCGCCGCGGGCTCCCTGGGCCGCCGATGGTGGGGCTAGCCCCCCTGTCCCCTAGGGGGTGAGTGTCAGGGTCAAGTGGGTGGATCACCGGATGGGTTGACGGCCCAGGAATCCGTAACTTCGAGATGTGGCCGCGAGGACGCGGACCACGGAGCATTCGAAGCCCCACGGAGGCGGCATGTCGGCCCGTACGCACACCCGGCCCCACCCGGCGACCCCGGGCGGCGTGGACATCCGGCTGCCCTGGTGGGCCCTCGCCCTGCCCGCCCTCGCCTTCGTCGCCCTGCTGCTCCTGATACTGAACCCGGCGGACGCGCACGCCGCGGGCGGCGACCCCGCGATCACCCACCTCTTCGAGCGCGTCCAGCAGACGGTGCTGCACCAGACCCCCTGAGCACCCCTGGGGGAGCAGGTCAACTCTCAGCGCCGCATGGCGTGTTTCATGCGAAGCTGGGACCCATGAGCGTCGCAGAACCCCGCAGGATTGTCCTCTTCCGGCATGCGAAAGCCGACTGGCCACAGGTGTCCGACCACGAGCGGCCGCTCGCTGACCGGGGCCGTAAGGACGCCGCCCTCGCCGGACGCAAGCTGGCCGACACCGGGATCCCTTTCGATATGGCCCTCTGCTCCACGGCGACCCGCACCCGGGAAACCTGGAAGCTCGCCGTCCACGAGCTCCCGCACCGGCCGAAAACCGTCTATGAGGAGCGGCTCTACGAGGCCTCGCCCGGCGAGCTGATCGCCGTACTCAACGAGACCCCGGACGACGCGCACAACGTGGTCCTGATCGGCCACAACCCCGGCATCCAGGGCCTCGCCGACGTTCTGGCCGGACAGGCCGAGGGCGACACCCGCGCCCGGATGGCCGCCCACGGCTTCCACACGGGCGCCTTCGCCGTGCTCTCCGTCGAGGGCTCCTGGAAATCCCTGGAGCCCGGAGTGTGCACGCTGACCGACTACTGGGCGCCGACCGAGTAACCCACCCGACAGGACGGGGGCCGGGCACCAGCACGGTTCCGGGCCCCCGCCGACGTATGTCCTGCCCTCAGTGGTCGCCGAGGTGCATGTCCGCCGCCTCGACCTCTTCGCGGGTGACACCCAGCAGATACAGCACGGTGTCCAGGAAGGGGAAATTCACCGCGGTGTGCGCGGCCTGGCGGACGACGGGCTTGGCGTTGAAGGCGACGCCGAGACCGGCCGCGTTGAGCATGTCGAGGTCATTGGCCCCGTCGCCGATCGCCACGGTCTGGGCGAGCGGCACCCCCGCCTCGGCGGCGAACCGGCGCAGCAGCCGTGCCTTGCCCGCGCGGTCCACGATCTCCCCGGTGACCCTGCCCGTCAGCTTCCCGTCGACGATCTCCAGCGTGTTGGCCTGCGCGAAGTCGAGCCCGAGCCGCTCCTTCAGATCGTCCGTGACCTGCGTGAATCCGCCCGAGACGACACCGACTTGGAAACCGAGCCGCTTCAGCGTACGGATCAGCGTGCGCGCGCCCGGTGTCAGCCGCACCTCCTCGCGCACCTTGGTCACCACCGAGGCGTCCAGCCCCTTGAGCAGTGCCACACGCGCGTGCAGCGACTGCTCGAAGTCCAGCTCCCCGCGCATCGCCGCCGCCGTCACCTCGGCGACCTGCTCCTCGCACCCGGCGTGCGCGGCGAAGAGCTCGATCACCTCGTCCTGGATGAGCGTCGAGTCCACATCCATGACGACCAGACGCTGTGCCCTGCGGTGCAGCCCCGCCGCCACCACGGCGATGTCCACTCCGAGCGCCGCGGCCTCGGTCACCAGTGCGGTGCGCAGCGTCTCGGTCCCCGTACCGGACACGGCGAACTCGACCGCCGTCACCGGGTACTTGGCGAGCCGGAAGATACGGTCGATGTTGCCGCCGGTCTTGGTGATCCGGGCGGCGATCGCGGCCGTCGACTCGGCGGTGAGCGGATGCCCGAGCACGGTGACGAGGGACCGCCCGAGGCCGCGCGGCCGGTTGTCGCCGAGGCCGGAGATGATCTCCGCCTGCATCTTCATCGACTCCGCCCAGCTGTGGACGGTGGCCCGCAGATCGCCCTCCAGGCCGGCCGGCGGCTCGGTCACGAGCGCGCAGAGCACGATCCGGCCACGGGTGACGACCTGCTCGATGTCGACCACCTCGACGGAGTAGGCGGCGAGGGTGTCGAAGAGTCCGGCCGTGATGCCCGGCCGGTCCTTGCCGAAGATCTTGACGAGGAGAGTGGGGACCTCGGGGGTCTGCGAAGCGCTCATGGTGACTCCACCGTATCCGGCACCCAGTGCCTTCCGCCCCTGAGGTCCGTCCAGCGGACGGGGAACACTGGGTGTCGGAGCGGTGTCGAGCGCGTTGCCCGGCAACGGCGATCAGTTCTGCCGCCCCGGCCCCGGCGGCGCGGAAGGTCCCTGGTCGGGCGGCGGCTGCGGCGGAGGCGGCACATTGCGCCCCCGTGGCCGCCGCTTCTGTGGTCCGGGTGGCGGCGCCATCGGCCGGACGACCGTCGGTGCGCCGTACACGTCGTCGGGCGAGCGCGGCCGCTCCGACGGCCGACCGTCGGCGGGTTCCCGCAGTGCGTCGGGCAGTCGCAGATAGGGATTGGTGTCGGGGTTCGCCGGCCGGTACGGCGCGCTCGGGGCGTACGGTCCGCTCTGCCCGGAGAGGTCAGGGGCGGGCGCGGTGACCGGGGGACCCGCGTCACCCAGTGCCAGCGGCGCCGCCCGCCGCCCCGCGGCCCCACTCGTGTACGCCAGCAGCGCCCCCGCCGCCCCCGCGCCCGCACCCCAGGCGGCGCCGAGCAGCAGCGCCATGCCCAGATGCCCGTGCAACCGGATTCCGGCACCGAACGCGTCGATGCCGAACACCGAGAGCGAGGCGTCCACGGACACGTCCGTCAGCCACGCCAGCAGCGGCAGCGCAAGCGCCGTCACGATGCCGAGCCGAAGAGCGCAGCGCCCGGCGAAACCGAGGGCGCCCCCTCCTCGTACATCGGGAGCAGTCGGTGTTCCCACCGAAGCCGCACCCTGCCCCCGTACAAAAGGCGTACGCGAGGCGGCGAGGACGCCCGCGAACAGCATCATGACCGCGGTCGCGACCCCCAACAGCCACACCCGTCCGTCGAGTTCGGCGAGCCGGCCCAGGGTGACGGGCTGATCGGAATTGACGCTCAGCAACCGGTCCAGCGGGTGGGGGAGCAGCTTGGCGAGTTCGCCGGTGGCCTTGCCGTCCCAGGGCACGAAGAGGCCGATCGGGATGCCGAGCCACACCCCGTTGGGCGCGCCGAGCAGCGCGGCGCCCGCGATCAGCTTGGGATGGGGATCACCGATCGCCGCGTACGCCGCCGCCGCGAGGCCCGCGAGGACCGCCACCAGGAACACCGTGACCAGCGCGGACGCGGCCGGGCGCACCATCCGGTGCACGCCCTCCCAGCCGCGCGGCAGCGGGGTGCGCCGGGAGGCGAGCAGGGAGATCACCAGGATTCCGGCCGCCCAGGCCGCGCCGCCGAGCAGCGTGGGCACCGTGTCGACGGTGAAGCCCACGGCCGCCTGCGCGTGCACCAGGTCGCCGATCTTGCCGGGCAGCAGTCCGCCGAGGTCCCCGAGCCCGCCGGGGAGCTTGTCGGTGATGTTCCCGAGGCCGCCGCCGCCCGTCACCCGGTCGAGGCCGAGCTTGCTCCCGTCGATCGTGATGATGTCGTGCCCGGCCCAGGCGAGCCCGCCCAGCGTCGCCACGAACAGCACGACCACCGCGCCCGCGCGCGCGAGGAGTTCGGACGGCGCGATCACAACTCCCGCCCCGCGCAGGGAGCGCAGGAAGAAGAAGGAGAGCAGGAGCGCGCCCACCAGTCCCACACCCAGTGGCGTGATCTGTATGGCCGTGTGCGCCTGTGCCCCCTTCAGACCGAAGGCCGACACATCGCCGGACGGTTTGACCGCACCATTGGCCCCAAGGGCCACCACCGCCGCGGTCATCGGCCCGAGCGAGCCCGCCGCGTCCGCGCCGACCAGATGCAGACCGAGCGCGGCCGTGCCCGCCATCGCGATCAACGCCCAGCTCACCGAGGCGATCGCGGACAACAGCACATCCCCCCACGGCAGTCGCCTGCCGTGTCCCGCGGTGTCGATGCTCATCGTCAGACCCCCCCGATCCGCGCCACGGCGTCATCACCGCGGATGTCCCCCTCGCGTGGGATTACCACTCTCCGGGCCGGTTTCAACCCCGTCAACGGAAACGGGCAACCCGCCCGTACGCGCTCTTCACATGGCCCGACTTTCGGTCAGGGGGCTGCTCCTGAAATAGTTCCCCCCGATGTTCGACATCCCTAGACTCCCTGTGATGGGGGAACTTCGGGGGACAACTCAGTGGGGCATGGAGTGCCGGAACTCGTACTGGAATTGAATGGACGGACCTGGACGCTCGATGCGTCCAGGCCATACACCCTCGGACGTGATCCGCAGGGGGACGTCGTGCTCGACGACGCCAGGGTCTCCTGGCGTCACGCCACGATGAGCTGGGACGGCCGGAGTTGGGTCATCGAGGACCACGGCAGCACCAACGGCACCTTTGTGCAGGGGCAGCGGATCCATCGGATGGAGATCGGCCCCGGTTCGGCCGTGCACCTCGGCAACGCGACCGACGGCCCGCGCCTGAACCTCTCCGGCGCCGCGGCCGCCGTCGCGCAGCCTCAGCAGCAGCCCTACGCCGCGCAGGGCGCGAGCCCCGGCTGGGCCCAGCAGGCACCGCAGCAGCAGACGCCGGAACAGAGTCACCAGCAGCCGCAACAGCCCGCGGCGCGAGTGCCGCAGCAGCAGGGACCCGGCGGTGGCGCGGGGGCGCCGCCGGTCTACGGCGACCGCAGCCCGACCACCTTCCACCAGCTCGACCTCGGCCGGGTGATGCGCATCGGTCGTGCGCTGGAGAACGAGCTGGTCGTCTCCGACCTCCAGGTCTCGCGCCACCACGCCGAGTTCCACGCGACGCCCGACGGCCGCTTCGAGATCCGCGACCTCGGCTCGCACAACGGCACCTACGTCAACGGCCAGCCGATCGCCAAGGGCGGCTCGGCGCTGCTCGGCCCGAACGACATCGTCGGCGTGGGCCACTCGACGTTCCGCCTGGTCGGGGACCGGCTCGAGGAGTTCGTCGACACCGGTGAGGTCTCCTTCTCGGCCCGCCATCTGACGGTGACGGTCGACGGCGGCAAGCAGATCCTCAAGGACGTCTCCTTCGGTGTCCCCGAGAAGTCGCTCATCGCGGTCATCGGCCCCTCGGGCTCCGGCAAGTCGACGCTCCTGAAGGCGCTCACGGGCTACCGCCCCGCCAACCAGGGTGACGTCCTCTACGACAACCGGAACCTGTACAAGCAGTTCGCCGAGCTGCGTCAGCGCATCGGTCTGGTCCCGCAGGACGACATCCTGCACAAGGAACTCACCGTCAAGAAGGCCCTCAAGTACGCGGCCAAGCTGCGCTTCCCCGCCGACACCACGGCGGCCGAGCGTGAGGCCCGCATAGACGAGGTGCTGCGCGAGCTGAAGCTGGACATCCACAAGGAGAAGAAGGTCACCTCCCTCTCCGGCGGCCAGCGCAAGCGCGTCTCGGTGGCCCTGGAGCTGCTGACCAAGCCGTCGCTGATCTTCCTGGACGAGCCGACCTCAGGTCTCGACCCGGGCATGGACCGGGACGTCATGCAGCTGCTGCGCGGCCTCGCCGACGACGGGCGTACCGTCCTCGTCGTCACGCACTCCGTGGCCGAGCTGGCGATCTGCGACAAGCTGCTGGTGATGGCACCGGGTGGTTCGGTCGCGTACTTCGGTCCGCCGGAGGAAGCCCTCAACTTCTTCGGCTACGAGACCTGGGCCGACGTCTTCTCCGCCTTCGAGAACTACCGCGACTACGACTGGGCGGGCCGCTGGAAGGGCTCGCAGCACTACCAGATGTATGCCGCGGACATCGACGCCGTCGCCCCGCAGTCGGCCAATGTGACGCCGCCGCAGGCGATGAAGCCGCCGAAGCCGCAGGGCTGGTTCTCCCAGCTCAGCACGCTGGTACGGCGCTATGTGTCGGTGATCGTGTCCGACAAGGGCTTCCTGGCGCTGACGGTAATCCTGCCGGCCGTGCTCGGCGCGGTGAGCCTGCTCATCGACCCGAACAAGACCCTGCTGGTGAACCCGCAGGTGAACCCGAAGACCGGCGTGCACGTGCCGAACGGCACGGCCACCACGGTGCTGCTGATCCTCGCGGTCGGCGCCTGTTTCGCGGGCGCGGCGAACTCCGTCCGTGAGCTGATCAAGGAACGGGTGATCTACGAGCGGGAGCGCGCCACCGGCCTGTCCCGCTCGGCGTACCTGATGTCCAAGGTGGTCGTGCTCGGCGTGGTCACCGTGCTGCAGGGCGCCATGGTCGGCGCGATCGGTTTCACCAGCCGCACCAAGCCCACCGAGGGCGTGGTCTTCGGCCATTCGGTGCTGCTGGAACTCTCCATCCCGATCATGGCGCTGGGCTTCGCCTCGATGATGTTCGGCCTGGTCATCTCCTCGCTGGTGAAGACGGCCGAGAAGACCATGCCGCTGCTGGTCATGTTCGCGATCATCCAGGTCGTGTTCACCGGCTGCCTGTTCATCCTGAACGGCAAGATCGGCGTCAACGAGTTCTCGTACCTGATGCCCTCGCGCTGGGCGGTCGCCGCCGCCGGCGCCACGCTGGACTTCAACAACATCAGTCCGAACACGGACGACCCGTCCAGCACGGACCCGCTGTGGAACCACACCGCGTCCGCCTACGGCATGGACATCGTCGCGCTGCTCGTCCTCGCCGCCGTCTGCGGCTTCTTCGTGGCGCGCTTCCTGCGCCGCCACGAGCCCGAGGTCATGCGCAAGTAGTCCCGCGCGTACGTACGCCGAAGGGCGGCACCCCAACACCGGGGTGCCGCCCTTCGGCGTACGTGTCAGAGGTCCGCGCCGGCCTCAGTACGCGCTGTTGACGTTGTCCATCGAGCCGTACTTGTCGGCCGCGTAGTTGGCGGCGGCCGTGATGTTGGCGACCGGGTCGTAGATGTTCCACGAGGTGCCGGGGACGTGGTACGCGTTGAAGGTCGGCTGGATGACCTGCAGCAGGCCCTTCGAGGGGATCCCGTTGATGGCGTTGATGTCCCAGCCGTTGATGGCCATCGGGTTGCCCGAGGACTCGCGCATGATGTTGCGGTGCAGCCCGTTGTACGAACCCGGTATGCCCCTGCGCTTCATGATGTCGAGCGACTGGCGGATCCAGCCGTCGAGGTTGTTGGCGTACGTCTTCGTGGCGGCCGTCTTCAGGGCCACCGTCTTCATGGCGACCGTCTTCATGGCGACCGTCTTCATGGCGACCGTCTCGATCGCGGGGCGCTGCACGGAGCGGCTCGCGGCCTGCACCTTGCGCACGTTCTCGGCGGCCTTCTTGGCGGCGGCCGCGTCGGCGGCCTTCTTGGCGGCGTCGTCGGCCGCCTTCTTCTTCGCCTCGATGGCCTGGGTCTTCAGGCTCGTGCCGGCCAGCTGGTCGGTGAGGCGGGCCTGCACGTTCTTGATCGGCTGCTGGCTGAAGACGACCGGCGCCGCGGAGACGGCGGCGTCGTTCGTGGTGGTCTGCGTGTGGCTCGGCGCCAGCGAGAACGCGAGGGTCGCGGCACCGAGCGTGGCGACGCCGGCGATCGAGAGCTTGCGGACCTGGGTCAGCTTCGGACTATGGCCAGGAGTGCGGGTGTTCTTGGTCATGGCTGATGGACCTCTTCGAATAGCGCGGAGGTCGCTCCCGATCCGGTGGGGGACAGAGTGTTTCCGGATCTGGCGCCGTGGGGTGAAACCCGCGGTGCTGAGCGACGGGTGCCATTCTTAGCGGCCGCAAAATACCGTGGCAAAGGTGTGACGTACGACGGAAGGTAGTAGGCCCAGTAGGGGCAAATCGGGGCAGACTGTCACGTCTGCCCCGCTCACTATGCCCGCCTTTATCTCCTATGCGCCTTCGTACGTGATGTGCGCCCTATGTGCGGGCTCACATCGGCCCTGTGGAATTCTCACCGGCAGTTGCTGGAGCAACGCTCAGCGTGAGGCCCCTCCGGGAGGATGAGGTGCACGTCCCCGAACTCGTGCCAGAGGTAGAGCCCGCTCAACGCCTCGCCGTAGCTGCGCTCGACCGCCGCCCGTCCCGCGATCGCCTCCAGCATCAGCAGATGCGAGGCCTCCGGCTCGTGCAGCCCGGTCAGCAGCCCGTCCACCACCCGCACGCCCCGCTCCGGGGTCACCACGAGGTCCGTCCAGCCCTTCCGGGCCCGGACCACCCCGCCGGCGTCGACGGCCGACTCCACGGCGCGTACGGCCGTCGTACCGACCGCGAGGATCCGCCCCCCTCCCGCCCTCGCGGCGTTGATCAGCCGGGCCGACGCCTCCGGCACCTCGTACCGCTCCGGATACGGCGGCTCGTGGGCCTCCGCCGACGCGACACCGGTGTGCAGCGTGATCGGCGCGAACTGCACGCCCCGGCTCACCAGCTCCGCCACCAGGCGCGCGGTGAAGGGCCGCGCCGCGCTCGGCATCTCCGCACTGCCGCTGCCGTCGGCCGACGGCAGCGCGAACACCGTCTGGTAGACGGACAGCGGCTGGTCCCTCTGTGTATAGGAGTAGCGAATGGGGCGCCCGTGGCGCCGCAGCAGCCCGAGCACGTCCGGATCCGACACCCGCCCCCACCACAGCCGCGAGCCGTACGGCGTCAGCGGCTCCTCCAGCACGAGGCGTACGTCCCCGGCAAGGCGCACCTCCGTCCCCGCGGGTCCGCCCGCGCGCGCACGTGTGGTGCCCCTCCCGTCGGGATCCCGCAGTTCGACGGCCCACCGTCCGTCATCGCCCCGCGTGGAGAAATGCACCACCACGCGCGCGTGCCCGATCCGCCCGTCCACAGCGGCCGCCAGCGTGGGGGAGGTGTTGACGATCAGCAGATCCCCCGCCCGCAGCCGCCGCGGCAGCTCCACGAACGCGTGATGCGACACCTCCGTACCGCACGACACGAGCAGCCGCACGGAGTCCCGGTCCCGCCCGGGCCCGCGCTGCTCGGCCGGCACCCGCGCCGACCGCTCCTCCGGAACCCGCACGGTCGTCGTCATCGCACCTCCAGCAGCGCCGGAGCGCCGTAGCGGCCACTGGCAGGGCGTTCGTCCAGCAGCCGCAGAAAGGCCGGAACCACGCTGTCCGGCGTCGGCCGCGGGTCGTCGTCATCCGGTACGGCCGCCGCGTAAAGGTCCGTGCCCATGTCCCCCGGGTCCACGGCCCACACCCGCAGCCCTGGCTCCTCCACGCCGAGCACGGCCGCCAGATGGTCCAGGGCGGCCTTGGACGCCCCGTACCCGCCCCACGTCTCGTACGCCTCCGCGGCCGCGTCCGAGCTGACGGCGACGACCGCACCGGCCTCCGCGGCCCGCAGTAGTGGCAGCGCCTCCTGGACCAGCCCCAGCGCCGCGACCACGTTGACCTCCAGGGCGTGGCGCAGCCCGTCCAGGGTCAGGTCCTCCAGGCGCACCAGCGGCTCGGCGCCCAGCGCGCTCGCGTTGTGCACCAGCAGGTCCACGCCGCCGAGCCCACGGGCCGCCGCCACCAGCCCGGCGCGGTGCCCGGCGTCCCCGACATCCCCGGGCAACGCCTCCACCCGGGTCCCGTACGCGGACAGCGCCTCCGCCGTCTCCTTCAGCACTCCCGCGGTCCTGGCGTCGAGCACCAGATCCCAGCCGCGCTCCGCCAGGGCCGCGGCGAGCGCCCGACCCAGCCCTTTCGAAGCACCCGTGATGATCGCTACCGGCATGACGTCCGTCCCCTCGTCCCAGCACCGCCGCTCCCGGCGGGTGCCTTCAACGTAAGAACCGGGCCGCCCCCGCCGCCTCGTGCGCTGGCCCCAATGACCTGGGGCCCTTCGCCCTAGGCCCACCGGCCTAGGCGGCCGCCCCCACAGGTCGGATACGCACTGTCACACCCCGCCGGTACGTTGGGGACATGAGCCAAGGCCCCCGGTCCGGTCTGTACGCGGTGAGCACCGCGCTGCTGGCCATGAGCAGGCACCTCGAGGTGCGCGACGTCCTCAAGACGATCGTCGCCTCGGCCCGTGAGCTGCTTGACGCGCAGTACGCGGCGCTCGGTGTGCCCGACGACCACGGAGGCTTCGCCCAGTTCGTGGTCGACGGCGTCAGCGACGCCCAGTGGAAGGCCATCGGCCCGCTTCCTCGCCAGCACGGCATCCTCGCCGCGATGCTGCACGAGGCCCGCCCCGAGCGCCTCGCGGACGTGCGCAAGGACCCCCGCTTCGAGGGCTGGCCCACCGCCCACCCCGACATGTCCGATTTCCTGGGCCTGCCCATCCGCGACGGCGACGAGGTCATCGGCGCCCTGTTCCTGGCGAACAAGAACAGGACGAAAGGGGACAAGAAGGACTGCTCCGCGCCGGACGGAGGGTGCGGCTTCACCGAGGACGACCAGGAACTCCTCACGATCCTCGCCCAGCACGCGGCGATCGCCCTGACCAACGCCCGTCTCTACGAGCGCAGCCGCGAGCTCACCATCGCCGAGGAGCGCTCCCGGCTCGCCCACGAGCTCCACGACGCCGTCAGCCAGAAGCTCTTCTCCCTGCGCCTGACCGCGCAGGCCGCCGCCGCCCTCGTGGACCGCGACCCCGCACGCGCCAAGGGCGAGCTGCACCAGGTTGCCATGCTCGCCGCGGAGGCCACCGAGGAGCTGCGCGCCGCCGTCATCGAGCTGCGCCCCGCCGCCCTCGACGAGGACGGCCTGGTCGCCACCCTGCGCACCCAGATACAGGTCCTCGACCGTGCCCACTCCGCGCGCGTGACCTTCGCGAGCCACGGGGTGCGGGCGCTGCCCGCCGCCCAGGAGGAGGCCGTGCTGCGCGTCGCCCAGGAGGCCCTGCACAACGCACTGCGGCATTCTGGAGCCGGCCGCGTCGACGTCACCCTGGAGAAGCGCGGCCCCGGCAGCGTCCTGCGCGTCAGTGACGACGGCAGCGGCTTCGAACCCACGGCGACCCGCGCCGCGGGACGCCACCTGGGCCTGGTCTCCATGCGCGACCGGTCGAGCGGGGTCGGCGGCACCCTCAGCGTGGAATCGGCGCCCGGGAAGGGCACCACGATCGAGATGGAGGTCCCTGGTGGCTGACGCAATCAAGGTGCTGCTCGTCGACGACCACCAAGTGGTCCGCCGGGGGCTGCGCACCTTTCTTGAAGTGCAGGACGACATCGAGGTCGTGGGCGAGGCGTCCGACGGCGCCGAAGGGGTCGCCCGCGCCGAGGAGCTGAAGCCCGACGTCGTCCTCATGGACGTCAAGATGCCGGGCATGGACGGCATCGACGCGCTGCGCAAGCTCCGTGAACTCGCCAACCCCGCGCGTGTGCTGATCGTCACCAGCTTCACCGAACAGCGCACGGTCGTCCCGGCCCTGCGCGCGGGCGCCGCCGGCTATGTCTACAAGGACGTGGACCCGGACGCCCTCGCCGGAGCCATCCGCTCCGTGCACGCCGGGCACATCCTGCTCCAGCCCGAGGTGGCGGGCGTCCTGCTGTCCCAGGAGGAGGCCAACTCGGGCCAGGGGAGAGGCGGCTCGCTCACCGAACGGGAGCGCGAAGTGCTCGGCCTGATCGCGGACGGCCGCTCCAACCGCGAGATCGCACGCGCGCTCGTTCTCTCCGAGAAGACCGTCAAGACGCATGTCTCGAACATCCTGATGAAGCTCGACCTCGCCGACCGCACACAGGCCGCGCTCTGGGCCGTACGCCATGGGGCAGCGGGCTGATCGCCCGCCCGGTGGCGGCAACTCGGAGGGTTCCGCTCCGGGCTGAGATTCATACCGTCGTGTGTATGTCACCCGGATGGCGCATCCTCCGGGGATCTCGGCCGTTCTCCAGTGCGTGCCGCGGCGACTGCCGCGGTGATCGCTAGGGAGGGCTCAGAAGTGAAGAACCTGAAGAAGGCCACGGCTGTCGCGATGGTGGCCGGCGGGCTCGTCGCCGCCGGTGCCGGTATGGCGTCCGCGACGGACGGCTCGTGGGCGGGCGGCAATGCCGCGGGCTCCCCGGGCGTCGTCTCGGGCAACGTCATCCAGGCCCCGATCCACATCCCCGTGAACGCGGTCGGCAACAGCGTGAACGTCATCGGCGTCCTGAACCCGGCCTTCGGCAACCTGGGCCTCAACCACTGAGACCCACGCCCCCACCACCCCCACCGGCCTCCCAGGCTCTCCTGGGAGGCCGTTCGGTCCGTTCAGGCCGACGGGGGGCCGGGCCGAGTTCCCCGCCCCCAGGGGCGCGGGGAACTGCGCACCCAGCTCCCACCCACCCGCAGCCAACAAGCCCACCCGGGGGGTCTGGGGGCGAAGCCCCAGGGACGGGATGGGACGGGTAGGGGCGGCGGGGGCGCAAACAGACCTCAGCGAACCCCCCGCTCCCGCTCCTCCACGAACGCGTTGTACGCCGCCACTTGCGCCCGCCGAGCCGTCCGCTCGACCGGCCGCAACGCCAACGCCCGCGCCGAAATCTCCGACGCACTCACCGCACCGCCATGCCCGTTCTCGTACGCGACCGAGATGAGCACCCCCACCCGCTGGGCCAGCTCCAGCACCCGCACCGCACGCGGCGGATACCCGGGCGCCAACACCTCCCGCCCCCGCTCGGCCCGCGCCCGGTACGCGTCGACCGCCGCCTCGGCGACCGGCCCCGACCCCGCCACGTCGAGCCGCGACAACACCTCCGTCGCCTCACGCAGCGCCTCCGCGAGCTCCCGCTCGGCCTCACCGAGCGAAGGCACATCCGCGGGCGGCGCCTCCCGCACGGCGAGGCAGTGCCACACCACCTCGACATGGACATCACCGTCGGGCCCGGCCTCGTACACCTCGGGAACGAGCCCGAGTGCCGCCCCGTGGCAGACCACCGCCTCCTCCGCGTCGAGGGCGCGCGCATTGAAGTCCGGCGGCCCGCTCAGCCCGAGCGGATGCCCCGGCGCGGGCAGAGCGACCCGCAGTCCGGTCACCCCGAGCGCGCGAAGCCGGCCGAGGGCGAGCGTGAGCCCGACGGGGCCGGACTCACCCGGCAGCCCCTCGACCCGGTGCACCGCGTCCTCACCGACGATGGCGAGCACCGCGTCATCCGGCGAAACAAGTCCGGCCAAAAGGGCGTTTCCCCATGCGGCCAGACGTCCTGAGCGTGGTTCCGAGAGCATGCCTCCACCCTAAGGACCGACCGATGGATGGGAGCGACCGACCGGTGGCGTAGGTTTTCCCTGGGGGCTGCGTCCACAGACGTAAGCGACGGCCGAGACTGCAATGGGAGACAACGCGCTCATGAGCGATGTACTGGAGCTGGAGGACGTGTCCGTGGTCCGAGAGGGCCGGGCTCTGGTGGACCAGGTCTCCTGGTCGGTCAAGGAGGGGGAGCGCTGGGTGATCCTCGGCCCGAACGGCGCCGGAAAGACCACCCTCCTGAACCTCGCCTCCAGCTATCTCTTCCCCAGCCAGGGCACCGCCACCATCCTCGGCGAGACCCTCGGCAAGGTCGACGTCTTCGAGCTGCGCCCGCGCATCGGCGTGGCCGGTATCGCCATGGCCGAGAAGCTCCCCAAGCGCCAGACCGTCCTGCAGACCGTGCTGACGGCCGCGTACGGCATGACCGCGGGCTGGCACGAGGACTACGAGGAGATCGACGAGCAGCGCGCCCGCGCGTTCCTCGACCGCCTCGGCATGAGCGACTACCTGGACCGCCGGTTCGGCACGCTCTCCGAGGGCGAGCGCAAGCGCACCCTGATCGCCCGCGCCCTGATGACCGACCCCGAGCTGCTCCTGCTCGACGAGCCCGCCGCGGGCCTCGACCTCGGCGGCCGCGAGGACCTCGTCCGCCGCCTCGGCCGTCTCGCCCGCGACCCGATCGCCCCCTCCATGATCATGGTCACGCACCACGTCGAGGAGATCGCCCCCGGCTTCACCCATGTCCTGATGATCCGTCAGGGCAAGGTGCTCGCCGCCGGCCCGCTCGAGCTCGAACTCACCTCGCGCAACCTCTCCCTCTGCTTCGGACTCCCGCTCATCGTCGAACAGGTCGGCGAACGTTGGACCGCGCAGGGCCTGCCGATGTCCTGACCGACCGGAAACACGCGTACGAGGTGCTTCGTGCGAAGCCTCCGGCACGAAACACCCGGTACGAGCCCCTTCTCAACCGATCTGCGCCCTGTCCGCGCCCGGCCCGCGGACCTACCATGACCACGTGAACGACATCAACGCATGGGTGTGGTGGCTCGTCGGCGCGGCCGCGCTGGGCATCCCGCTCGTGGTGACCGCGATGCCGGAGTTCGGCATGCTCGCCCTCGGCGCCGCTGCGGCGGCGGTGACAGCGGGCCTCGGCGGCGATGTCGTCCTTCAGGTACTCGTCTTCGCCGTCGTCTCGTTCGCGCTCATCGGCGTCGTACGACCCATCGCGGCCCGGCACCGCGCCCAGCGCCCCCAACTCGCCACCGGCGTGGAGGCGTTGAAGGGCAAACAGGCCATCGTCCTGGAACGGGTGGACGGTTCGGGCGGCGGCCGGATCAAACTCGGCGGAGAGATCTGGTCGGCGCGCGCTCTCGACGCCGGACAGGCCTACGAAGTGGGCCAGGAGGTGGACGTCGTGGACATCGAAGGAGCCACGGCGATTGTGATGTGACCTCGTGCGACGCAAGTGAACCGAACGCCCCACGTGGCAGACGACGGTCTGTCAGACTCGTCGAGCAAGATCTTCAACAACCATAAGATCTTTCGGACATACCGAGGCGGAGAAGGGTACGGGGAGCATCGATGGCACCAATCATCATCGTCCTGATCATTCTGGTGGTGTTGGTATTCATCGCCCTGATCAAGACCATCCAGGTCATCCCACAGGCCAGCGCGGCCATCGTGGAGCGCTTCGGCCGCTACACACGGACCCTGAACGCGGGCCTGAACATCGTGGTCCCGTTCATCGACTCGATCCGCAACCGCATCGACCTGCGTGAACAGGTCGTGCCGTTCCCGCCGCAGCCGGTGATCACCCAGGACAACCTGGTGGTCAACATCGACACGGTCATCTACTACCAGGTCACCGACGCGCGCGCCGCCACCTACGAAGTCGCCAGCTACATCCAGGCGATCGAGCAGCTCACCGTCACCACCCTGCGCAACATCATCGGTGGCATGGACCTGGAGCGGACCCTCACCTCCCGCGAGGAGATCAACGCGGCCCTGCGCGGCGTCCTCGACGAGGCCACCGGCAAGTGGGGCATCCGCGTCAACCGCGTCGAGCTCAAGGCGATCGAACCGCCCACCTCCATCCAGGATTCGATGGAGAAGCAGATGCGCGCCGACCGTGACAAGCGCGCCGCGATCCTCACCGCCGAAGGTATCCGCCAGTCGCAGATCCTCACCGCCGAAGGTGAGAAGCAGTCCGCGATCCTGCGCGCCGAAGGTGAAGCGAAGGCCGCCGCCCTGCGCGCCGAGGGCGAGGCCCAGGCCATCCGCACGGTCTTCGAGTCCATCCACGCCGGCGACGCCGACCAGAAGCTCCTCGCCTACCAGTACCTCCAGATGCTCCCCAAGATCGCCGAGGGCGACGCCAACAAGCTCTGGATCGTGCCCAGCGAGATCGGCGACGCCCTCAAGGGCCTGAGCGGCGCCATGGGCAACTTCGGCCCCATGGGCGGCGGTTCGGGCAACGCGGGCACCGAGCGCCGCGAGAAGCCGTCCGTCACCGACTGACGCCGTCCCGCGCCCCGTCAGGGGCGCGGGGAACTGCGAGACCCGGCCACGGACGACCCGCAGCCGAACGACCGGCGGGTTCCCGGGTTCTCCCAGCGGAGCGGCTACGCAGCGGGTTGGGCCAGCCACTCCGGGAGGGCGTCGAGGTCGTCACGGCCCAGCGCCAGCAGCATCGCGTCCGCGGGCGTCGGCTCGAACGGCTGCCGCAGCAGCGGCATACCCGCCTGCTCCGGAGTCCGGTCCGCCTTGCGGTGGTTGTCCTCCGCGCAGGACGCGACCGTATTCAGCCAGGAGTCCCGACCGCCCTGTGCGCGCGGCACCACGTGGTCGACCGTCGTCGCCCGCCTTCCGCAGTACGCGCACCTGTGCTGGTCGCGTACCAGCACACCGCGCCTCGACCACGGCGCTTGTCTTCGGAAAGGCACCCTCACATACCTGCACAGCCTGATGACTCGAGGCACGGGTATGTCCAGCGCGGCGCCGCGCATACGGAGTTCGGGGTGGGCCTGCTCGACGACAGCCTTGTCCTGCAGCACCAGAACGACGGCTCGGTTCAACGTCACCGTCGACAGCGGCTCAAAGCTCGCGTTCAAAACCAGCGTGTCCCGCATCCAGCCCACCTCCCGTGCGCACCGGCCCACCCCCTGGCGGGCTTGGATCAACTCTGGCCGGGCACGCCGAGATGGACAACGCAATAAAAATGCCCGCCCCTGATCACTTCCAAGACCAGAGGCGGGCAAACGTTCAGTGAACGTGAGTCTTCACCGCTTTACGCGGGAGACGCGTACTCACCCATCAGCTGGGCGCGCGCCAGCGTGTGGAACCGCAGATTGAATCCCACGACGGCCGGCGACACCTCCGCGTCGGGACCGAGCTTCTCCTGATCCACGGCGTACACCGTGAACACATATCGGTGCGCGGGATCCCCGGCCGGCGGCGCGGCGCCACCGAAGTCCCTGGACCCGTAGTCGCTGCGCACCTGGACGGCACCCTCCGGCAGCCCCTCGAACTTGCCGCTGCCCGCACCCGTCGGCAGTTCCGTCACCGAAGCGGGAATGTCGAACACCACCCAGTGCCAGAACCCGCTCCCCGTCGGGGCGTCCGGGTCGAAGCAGGTCACGGCGAAGCTCTTGGTCTCCGGCGGGAACCCCTCCCAGCTCAGCTGCGGCGAGGTGTTCCCAGCCGCGTAGACCTGAGCGTCCTTCAGCACCCCGCCCGGCTCGACGTCCTCACTGATGACCGTGAAGGTCGCAACGGGCGGGTGGAAGTCATGGGGAAGCGGCGGCCTCTTGAGCTCGGTCACGTCAGAACCTCCTGAACGGCGGAATCTCTCGACCCGAGCCTAGAACCAGCTGCGCTTGCTGCCGACCTCGGACAGCCACTGGTTCAGGTACGCGGCCCAGTCCGTGCCCTGGTAGTCGTGCAGCCCCACGCGGAAGGAGCGGTACGAGTCGCTGCCCTCACTGAAGAGGCCCGGCTTCTTGTCCATCTCCAGGATGACGTCCATCTCGTGGTCGTCCGCGACGAAGCTCAGCTCGACCTGGTTCAGCCCGCGGTACTGCGACGGCGGGAAGAACTCGATCTCCTGGTAGAACGGCAGCTTCTGCCGGGTGCCCCGGATGTGACCGCGCTCCATGTCCGCGTTCTTGAAGCGGAAGCCCAGCTGGATGAAGGCGTTCAGGATCGCCTGCTGCGCCGGCAGCGGGTGCACGTTGATCGGGTCCAGGTCACCGGAGTCCACGGCGCGCGCGATCTCCAGCTCGGTGGTCACACCGATGTGCATGCCCCGAAGCGCCTGCCCGTCGATCGTGGTGATCGGCGTCTCCCACGGGATCTCGAGCCCGAAGGGAACGGCGTGCACGGCACCGGCCTGCAGCTCGAAGGCCCCACCGAGCCGCAGCTTGGTGAACTCGATGTCCTGCTTGTACTCCTGGTCGTCGTGGCCCTCGACCTCGACCTTGGCCTGGAGCCCGACCGACAGCCCCTCGATGGCCTGGTTCACGGACCCGCCCTGGATCCGCACCTCACCCTGCACGACACCGCCCGGAACGACGTTGACCTCGGTCAGCACCGTCTCGACCGAAGCCCCACCGGCTCCCAGGCTCGCAAGCAGCCGCTTGAACCCCATGTCTCTTCCTCCCCAGGCAACGCCTGTGCTCCGTCGTACATCCGTCTGGATCCTTGATCCCTACAAACGCGATCCGGCCGCGGCCGGTTCCGCGCCCTCACCCTTACAAGGAGGACGCTCCCTGACCACCCGTAGACACGCACTGACACGCACTCGTGCCGACCCGTACGCACAGTCCCTCACCGGGCTGCATGCGTCCGGGCCACTGGACTACGCTCGTACGCCATGATCGCGGCCCCTGACCGTACGCCCATCACCCGGGACTTCTTCGACCGCCCCGTGCTGGAGGTCGCCCCCGACCTGCTGGGTCGCATCCTCGTCCGCACGACACCGGACGGTCCGATCGAGCTCCGTCTCACGGAGGTGGAGGCGTACGACGGCCCGAACGATCCCGGCTCCCATGCTTATCGCGGCCGCACGGCCCGCAATGGCGTGATGTTCGGTCCGCCCGGGCATGTATACGTCTACTTCACCTACGGCATGTGGTTCTGCATGAACCTGGTGTGTGGTCCGGAGGGCAACCCCAGCGGGGTCCTCCTCCGTGCCGGAGAGATCACCGAGGGCGCCGAACTCGCTCGCAAACGTCGACTCTCGGCCCGAAGTGACAAGGAACTGGCCAAAGGGCCCGCGCGCCTGGCCACGGCACTCGGCGTGGACAGGGCCCTCGACGGTGTCGACGCCTGCGCCCCCGAGGGCTCTCCACTGACCCTCCTGACGGGCACCCCCGTCCACTCCGACCAGGTACGTAACGGTCCGCGCACCGGAGTGGCCGGCGACGGTGGCGTTCACCCCTGGCGCTTCTGGGTCGCCAACGACCCCACCGTGAGTCCTTATCGGGCCCATACGCCACGCCGTCGCTCAACTTGACTCGCCCCTGGGGGGTCCGTAATGTAGCCCAAGCCGCTTGACCCGGGTACGGCGTTCAGCCTGCAGCCGGAAGTGGCCAACCCACTACCTACGACTTCCCCTCAGCGGGGGTCAATTCGGCGTGCCTGCATGCCCGAATTGCAGCCCGCGGAACTCGATTATGAGTTACCGAGGGAATCGGCTAGCGTAGTGAATGTCGAAAGGCCGAGATGCGAAAGCACTCAAAGCCAGAAGACGGAATCCCTCTCCGACAGGGAATCGGACACCAAAGAGTCTGATACAGTCGGAACCGCCGGAAAGGGAAACGCGAGAGCGGGAACCTGGAAAGCACCGAGGAAATCGGATCGGGAAACGGTCTGATAGAGTCGGAAACGCAAGAACAAAGCAAGACAGCAAGACCGAAGGGAAGCGCCCGGAGGAAAGCCCGAGAGGGTGAGTACAAAGGAAGCGTCCGTTCCTTGAGAACTCAACAGCGTGCCAAAAATCAACGCCAGATATGTTGATACCCCGTCTCCGGCCGATCGGCTGGGACGAGGTTCCTTTGAAAAAGTCCTGCCGGGCACTGTCCGGTAGGCGCACAGCGAGGACGCTGTGAACCGAGGGGATTATTCCTCTCCTTGGTTCCGCTCTCGTGGTGTCGTCCCGATTACGGGAAAACATTCACGGAGAGTTTGATCCTGGCTCAGGACGAACGCTGGCGGCGTGCTTAACACATGCAAGTCGAACGATGAAGCCCTTCGGGGTGGATTAGTGGCGAACGGGTGAGTAACACGTGGGCAATCTGCCCTTCACTCTGGGACAAGCCCTGGAAACGGGGTCTAATACCGGATAACACCTGCCCGGGCATCCGGGTGGGTTAAAAGCTCCGGCGGTGAAGGATGAGCCCGCGGCCTATCAGCTTGTTGGTGAGGTAGTGGCTCACCAAGGCGACGACGGGTAGCCGGCCTGAGAGGGCGACCGGCCACACTGGGACTGAGACACGGCCCAGACTCCTACGGGAGGCAGCAGTGGGGAATATTGCACAATGGGCGAAAGCCTGATGCAGCGACGCCGCGTGAGGGATGACGGCCTTCGGGTTGTAAACCTCTTTCAGCAGGGAAGAAGCGAAAGTGACGGTACCTGCAGAAGAAGCGCCGGCTAACTACGTGCCAGCAGCCGCGGTAATACGTAGGGCGCAAGCGTTGTCCGGAATTATTGGGCGTAAAGAGCTCGTAGGCGGCTTGTCACGTCGGGTGTGAAAGCCCGGGGCTTAACCCCGGGTCTGCATTCGATACGGGCTAGCTAGAGTGTGGTAGGGGAGATCGGAATTCCTGGTGTAGCGGTGAAATGCGCAGATATCAGGAGGAACACCGGTGGCGAAGGCGGATCTCTGGGCCATTACTGACGCTGAGGAGCGAAAGCGTGGGGAGCGAACAGGATTAGATACCCTGGTAGTCCACGCCGTAAACGGTGGGAACTAGGTGTTGGCGACATTCCACGTCGTCGGTGCCGCAGCTAACGCATTAAGTTCCCCGCCTGGGGAGTACGGCCGCAAGGCTAAAACTCAAAGGAATTGACGGGGGCCCGCACAAGCAGCGGAGCATGTGGCTTAATTCGACGCAACGCGAAGAACCTTACCAAGGCTTGACATACACCGGAAACGGCCAGAGATGGTCGCCCCCTTGTGGTCGGTGTACAGGTGGTGCATGGCTGTCGTCAGCTCGTGTCGTGAGATGTTGGGTTAAGTCCCGCAACGAGCGCAACCCTTGTTCTGTGTTGCCAGCATGCCCTTCGGGGTGATGGGGACTCACAGGAGACTGCCGGGGTCAACTCGGAGGAAGGTGGGGACGACGTCAAGTCATCATGCCCCTTATGTCTTGGGCTGCACACGTGCTACAATGGCAGGTACAATGAGCTGCGAAGCCGTGAGGCGGAGCGAATCTCAAAAAGCCTGTCTCAGTTCGGATTGGGGTCTGCAACTCGACCCCATGAAGTCGGAGTTGCTAGTAATCGCAGATCAGCATTGCTGCGGTGAATACGTTCCCGGGCCTTGTACACACCGCCCGTCACGTCACGAAAGTCGGTAACACCCGAAGCCGGTGGCCCAACCCCTTGTGGGAGGGAGCTGTCGAAGGTGGGACTGGCGATTGGGACGAAGTCGTAACAAGGTAGCCGTACCGGAAGGTGCGGCTGGATCACCTCCTTTCTAAGGAGCATCTAGGCCGCCAAGCTTGCTTGGTGGTCCAGGGCCATTACGTCGGCACACGTTCGACGGTGGTTGCTCATGGGTGGAACGTTGATTATTCGGCATCTTCAGTCATCTCAGGCTGTGAGTACTGCTCTTCGGGGCGTGGAAAGCTGATCATGAGTGGCGGGGGTGTCGGGCACGCTGTTGGGTGTCTGAGGGTACGGCCGATTGTTGGCTGCCTTCAGTGCCGGCCCCAGTGAACTCCGGTGGTAACCGGGGGTGATGGGTGGTTGGTCGTTGTTTGAGAACTGCACAGTGGACGCGAGCATCTGTGGCCAAGTTTTTAAGGGCGCACGGTGGATGCCTTGGCACCAGGAACCGATGAAGGACGTGGGAGGCCACGATAGTCCCCGGGGAGTCGTCAACCAGGCTTTGATCCGGGGGTTTCCGAATGGGGAAACCCGGCAGTCGTCATGGGCTGTCACCCTTGCCTGAACACATAGGGCAAGTGGAGGGAACGCGGGGAAGTGAAACATCTCAGTACCCGCAGGAAGAGAAAACAACCGTGATTCCGGGAGTAGTGGCGAGCGAAACTGGATGAGGCCAAACCATATGCGTGTGAGACCCGGCAGGGGTTGCGTATGTGGGGTTGTGGGATTTCTCTTTCACGGTCTGCCGGCCGTGAGACGAGTCAGAAACCGTTGATGTAGGCGAAGGACATGCGAAAGGTCCGGCGTAGAGGGTAAGACCCCCGTAGTCGAAACGTCAACGGCTCGTTTGAGAAACACCCAAGTAGCACGGGGCCCGAGAAATCCCGTGTGAATCTGGCGGGACCACCCGCTAAGCCTAAATATTCCCTGGTGACCGATAGCGGATAGTACCGTGAGGGAATGGTGAAAAGTACCGCGGGAGCGGAGTGAAATAGTACCTGAAACCGTGTGCCTACAAGCCGTGGGAGCGTCGCGCATTGAGTTTACTCAGTGCGTCGTGACTGCGTGCCTTTTGAAGAATGAGCCTGCGAGTTTGCGGTGTGTTGCGAGGTTAACCCGTGTGGGGAAGCCGTAGCGAAAGCGAGTCCGAATAGGGCGACATAGTAGCGCGCTCAAGACCCGAAGCGGAGTGATCTAGCCATGGGCAGGTTGAAGCGGCTGTAAGAGGTCGTGGAGGACCGAACCCACCAGGGTTGAAAACCTGGGGGATGACCTGTGGTTAGGGGTGAAAGGCCAATCAAACTCCGTGATAGCTGGTTCTCCCCGAAATGCATTTAGGTGCAGCGTCGTGTGTTTCTTGCCGGAGGTAGAGCACTGGATAGGCGATGGGCCCTACCGGGTTACTGACCTTAGCCAAACTCCGAATGCCGGTAAGTGAGAGCGCGGCAGTGAGACTGTGGGGGATAAGCTCCATGGTCGAGAGGGAAACAGCCCAGAGCATCGACTAAGGCCCCTAAGCGTACGCTAAGTGGGAAAGGATGTGGAGTCGCAGAGACAACCAGGAGGTTGGCTTAGAAGCAGCCACCCTTGAAAGAGTGCGTAATAGCTCACTGGTCTAGTGATTCCGCGCCGACAATGTAGCGGGGCTCAAGCGTACCGCCGAAGTCGTGTCATTGCAGCAATACGCCCAACGGCGGCTGTGATGGGTAGGGGAGCGTCGTGTGCCGGGTGAAGCCGCGCCGGAAGGCAGTGGTGGACGGTTCACGAGTGAGAATGCAGGCATGAGTAGCGATACACACGTGAGAAACGTGTGCGCCGATTGACTAAGGGTTCCTGGGTCAAGCTGATCTGCCCAGGGTAAGTCGGGACCTAAGGCGAGGCCGACAGGCGTAGTCGATGGATAACCGGTTGATATTCCGGTACCCGCTGTGAAGCGTCAAACATTGAACCAGGCGATGCTAAGTCCGTGAAGCCGCCCCGGAGCCTTCGGGCAAAGGGGAGTGGTGGAGCCGACGGACCAGACCTGCAGTAGGTGAGTGATGGGGTGACGCAGGAAGGTAGTCCATCCCGGGCGGTGGTTGTCCCGGGGTAAGGGTGTAGGACGTCAGGTAGGTAAATCCGCCTGGCACATAGTCTGAGACCTGATGCCGAGCCGATTGTGGTGAAGTGGATGATCCTATGCTGTCGAGAAAAGCCTCTAGCGAGTTTCATGGCGGCCCGTACCCTAAACCGACTCAGGTGGTCAGGTAGAGAATACCGAGGCGTTCGGGTGAACTATGGTTAAGGAACTCGGCAAAATGCCCCCGTAACTTCGGGAGAAGGGGGGCCATCACCGGTGATGAGTCTTGCACTCTGAGCTGGGGGTGGCCGCAGAGACCAGCGAGAAGCGACTGTTTACTAAAAACACAGGTCCGTGCGAAGCCGTAAGGCGATGTATACGGACTGACGCCTGCCCGGTGCTGGAACGTTAAGGGGACCGGTTAGTCACTCTTCGGGGTGGCGAAGCTGAGAACTTAAGCGCCAGTAAACGGCGGTGGTAACTATAACCATCCTAAGGTAGCGAAATTCCTTGTCGGGTAAGTTCCGACCTGCACGAATGGCGTAACGACTTCTCGACTGTCTCAACCATAGGCCCGGTGAAATTGCACTACGAGTAAAGATGCTCGTTTCGCGCAGCAGGACGGAAAGACCCCGGGACCTTTACTACAGTTTGATATTGGTGTTCGGTTCGGCTTGTGTAGGATAGGTGGGAGACTTTGAAGCGGCAGCGCCAGCTGTTGTGGAGTCGTCGTTGAAATACCACTCTGGTCGTGCTGGATGTCTAACCTGGGTCCGTGATCCGGATCAGGGACAGTGTCTGATGGGTAGTTTAACTGGGGCGGTTGCCTCCTAAAGAGTAACGGAGGCGCCCAAAGGTTCCCTCAGCCTGGTTGGTAATCAGGTGTTGAGTGTAAGTGCACAAGGGAGCTTGACTGTGAGACCGACGGGTCGAGCAGGGACGAAAGTCGGGACTAGTGATCCGGCGGTGGCTTGTGGAAGCGCCGTCGCTCAACGGATAAAAGGTACCCCGGGGATAACAGGCTGATCTTCCCCAAGAGTCCATATCGACGGGATGGTTTGGCACCTCGATGTCGGCTCGTCGCATCCTGGGGCTGGAGTCGGTCCCAAGGGTTGGGCTGTTCGCCCATTAAAGCGGTACGCGAGCTGGGTTTAGAACGTCGTGAGACAGTTCGGTCCCTATCCGCTGTGCGCGTAGGAATATTGAGAAGGGCTGTCCCTAGTACGAGAGGACCGGGACGGACGAACCTCTGGTGTGCCAGTTGTCCTGCCAAGGGCATGGCTGGTTGGCTACGTTCGGGAGGGATAACCGCTGAAAGCATCTAAGCGGGAAGCCTGCTTCGAGATGAGTATTCCCACCCCCTTGAGGGGTTAAGGCTCCCAGTAGACGACTGGGTTGATAGGCCGGATCTGGAAGGCGGGTAACCGCTGGAGGTGACCGGTACTAATAGGCCGAGGGCTTGTCCTCAGTTGCTCGCGTCCACTGTGTAGTTCCCAGACAACGAACGGTTGTGCTGGCTGAACAGTTTCACTTATCAATAGAATAGTGTGCTTGTTCGCTGCCCGTTCAAGACCTCGCTTTATTGCGGGGTGTCTGAAAGGGTTTCGGTGGTCATAGCGTGAGGGAAACGCCCGGTTACATTCCGAACCCGGAAGCTAAGCCTCACAGCGCCGATGGTACTGCAGGGGGGACCCTGTGGGAGAGTAGGACGCCGCCGAACAATCTTTGGAGGACCTCTGGTCCCAGCGACTCGCTGGGACCAGAGGTCCTTTTTTGTTTTTCCGAAGCGCGCCGGGTACCCGGCTGCGCGAGAATGACTTGCGGTACCGATGACAGGAGTCACCATGTCCACCAACTCTCCCGACGAGCGACCGGAGCGCGATCAGCGCCGCCGGGACAGTGGTGACCGCGGGGGCTACCGCGGGGGTCCGCGCCGCGACAACGACCGGCGTGACGACCGCCCCAGTGGTGCTCCGCGCCGCGACGACGACCGCGGTGGGTTCCGTCGGGACGACAACCGTGGTGGTGGCGGCGGTTTCCGGCGCGACGACAACCGGCGTGACGACCGGCGTGAGGGCGACCGGGGCGGTCGCCCGCCGTTCCGCCGTGACGATCGGCCCACCAGTGGTCCGCGTCGCGACGACCGTGACCGTGGGGTCCGTCGGGACGGGGACCGTCCGGCGTTCCGCCGTGACGACCGCCCCAGCAGCGGCCCGCGCCGAGACGACCGCCCCAGCAGCGGCCCGCGCCGAGACGACCGACCCAGTGGTGGACCGCGCCGCGACGACGACCGCGGTGGTGGACCGCGCCGCGACGACGACCGCGGTGGGTTCCGTCGGGACGACAACCGAGGTGGTGGTGGCGGCGGTTTCCGGCGCGACGACCGCGGTGACTTCCGCCGTGATGACCGTCGGGACGACCGGCGTGACGATCGCCGGGGTGACGACCGTGGTGGGTTCCGTCGCGACGATCGCCGCGATGACCGTCGCGACAGCGGCGACCGCGGTGGCTTCCGCCGTGATGATCGCGGTGACTTCCGGCGTGACGATCGCCGGGGTGACGACCGTGGCGGGTTCCGTCGGGACGGGGACCGTCCGCCGTTCCGCCGTGACGACCGACCCAGCAGCGGCCCGCGTCGCGACGACCGACCCAGCAGTGGTCCCCGTCGTGACGACGACCGTGGCGGATTCCGTCGCGATGACCGCCGTGACGACCGTCGTGACAGTGGAGACCGCGGTGGGTTTCGTCGGGACGACCGGCGCGATGACCGTCGTGACAGTGGTGACCGTGGCGGGTTCCGTCGGGACGACAACCGCGGTGGTGGTGGCGGCGGTTTCCGGCGCGACGACCGCGGTGACTTCCGCCGTGATGACCGTCGTGAGGGCGACCGTCCGGCCTTCCGTCGCGACGACAGGCGGGACGACCGGCGCGATGACCGTCGTGACGACAGCCGTGGCGGCGGCGGTTTCCGCGCCCGCGACGACCGGGGTCGCGACGACCGCGGACGTGGTGGCCCCCGTCGTGACGACCGGGGTGGCCGCCCCGGTGGCACCGGTGGCTTCCGGGGCCGTGACGACCGTCGGGGCGACGACCGGCGCGGTGGCGGCTTCCGCGGCCGCGACGAGCGCGACCGGGACCGTGAGCCGATCAAGCGGCTGCCGATCCCCGATGACGTCACGGGCGAGGAGATCGACGCGGACGTACGGCAGGAGCTCCAGAGCCTGCCGAAGGGGCTCGCGGAGGACGTCTCCAGGAACCTGGTGATGGTCGCCCGGCTCATCGACGAGGACCCCGAGGGCGCGTACGCGTACTCGAAGATCGCCCTGCGGCTGGCGTCGCGTGTGGCCGCCGTACGCGAGGCGGCCGGGTTCGCCGCGTACGCGAACCAGAAGTACAGCGAGGCGCTCGCCGAGTTCCGGGCGGCGCGCCGTATGACCGGGAACGTGGACCTGTGGCCCGTCATGGCGGACTGTGAGCGCGGCCTGGGCCGGCCCGAGAAGGCGTTGGACATGGCGGGTGCGCCCGAGGTGCACAAGTTGGACAAGGCCGGTCAGGTCGAGATGCGGCTCGTTGCGGCCGGCGCCCGGCGCGACATGGGGCAGCTCGACGCCGCCATCGTGACGCTCCAGAGCCCGGAGCTCGCCTCGAACTCCGTACAGCCCTGGACGGCCCGACTGCGTTACGCCTACGCCGACGCGCTGCTGGCCGCCGGTCGTGAGGGCGAGGCGCGCGAGTGGTTCGCGAAGGCCGTCGAGTCCGACAAGGACGGCAGCACGGACGCCTCCGACCGGCTCGCCGAGCTGGACGGCGTCGAGTTCGTCGACGCGTTCGTCGAGGACGAGGACGACATCGTCGAGGCCCCGGCGGACGCGGAGGCAGACACCGACGCCGAGGTCGAGACCGAGGACGACGGCGAGGACGACATCGTCGAGGCCGGGCAGACCAAGCCCGTCGTCGAGGCCGACGACGATGACGATGCTCCGCGCGACTGACGTACAGCGGTTGTCGTAGGACATGGGCGGCGGGATTCCGGAAGGGATCTCGCCGCCCATGGCGTTTCAGCCCCTGTTTTCGCCGGGGTGGCTCAGAGGGGCAGCGCCCGCAGTACCAGCCCCGAAGCCGGCTTCGGGCCGAACGACGTCGACTTGCGGGGCATCGTGACGCCCTGGCGGGCGAGGTCGCGTACGACCTCCTCCCGGACCGGGTGCATGAGGACGGCCGTACCGCCGTCGCGCTCCGCCTTGTCCACCGTGGCGGCCGTGTCGTGGATGTACGCGATCTGGGCGGGCGAGTCCTCGGGGATGTCCCAGATGTGGGCCAGGAGAGTGGCGTGCAGGACGGTCGCGTCCAGGGTGCGCCAGGCCTCGGGGCGATCCGCCGGGACCGTACGGGCGAGGAGGTCCGGGGACGGGCGGTCGACCAGGTGGAACGAGCCGTCGCCCGCGAGGAGGAAGGCGTTGCCCTCGGCGGCGGCCGCGGCGAGGGCCTCCAGGGCCTCGGGGAGCGGAACATCGAGGTGACGTACGCGGAACGAGTCCGTGAGGGCGCTCAGCGCCTCCGCGACCGGCAGATTGTGCAGCAGGCGGTGGATCGCGCGGACCCGGAGCGGGTAGCGCGCGGTGTCCACCAGGAGCACGAGCCCGTAGTCCCAGGGGCTGGGTGAGGGGTGCTCGGCGCGCAGCCGCAGGTACGTCGCCCAGCGGTGGTGGCCGTCCGCGATGAGGGCCTGGTGCCGGCCCAGGTCCGTCTGGATCTCGGCCAGGTCGGCCGGGTCGGTGATGGCCCACAGACGGTGGCTGAAACCGTCCTCCGTGGTCGTCGAGAGCAGCGGGTCGCCCTCCGCGGCGCGCTCGATGACGGCGGCCGTGCCGACCCGGGAGCCGTTGCCGCGGTAGGTCAGCAGCAGCGGTTCGAGGTTGGCCGAGGTGGCACGCATCAGGGCCGCGCGGTCCGCGATGATGTGCGGCATGACGTCCTCGTGCGGGAGGACGACGCCGGCGGACGGCTCCGACAGGCGCAGGGCGCCGATGATGCCGCGTTGCAGCATGCCGTCGTCGTGCTGCTCGTAGACGTACAGGCCCGGCTCGGGGTCGGCGGCCAGGACGCCTTCGGACACCCAGTCGTGCAGGGTGTCCGCCGCCTGGCGGTTGCGGGCCGTCGGGGTCGTGTCCTGGGGGAGGATCAGCCGGACGATGTTGTGCGGGTCGGCGGACTCGAGGTGGAGCAGACCGTCCGGCCGGACGATGACGTCGTACGGCGGAGATGTCACGGCGGCGAGGCTGCCGACCCGGTCGGGGTCGTAGCGCAGGCCCCGGAACGGGGTCAGTTCGAGGCCGCTGCGCGCCGGGGTCTCCTCCGCGGGACCTGCATAGTTCATTGAGGCATCGTAAGTGTGCCGGCGCTGTGCGGGATGATCGGGGGAAAGTGATCGAACGAGGAGCGATGCGTAATGAGCCAGACCGCCAGGACCCGGCCCGAGGCCAGTGAACAGGCGCTGAGCGAGGCCTACGACACGGCTCTGCTCGACCTCGACGGCGTGGTGTACGCGGGTGGCAACGCGATCGCGCACGCCGTGGCATCACTGGGCACGGCCCGTTCAGGAGGGTTGCATCTCGCGTATGTCACGAACAATGCGCTGCGTACGCCCGATGCGGTGGCGGAGCATCTGAGTGAGCTCGGTATACCGACGGGCGCCGATGACGTCATCACCTCGGCGCAGGCCGTGGCGCGGCTGATCAGTGAGCAGGTGCCCGCCGGTGCGCGCGTGCTGGTCATCGGCGGCGAGGGACTGCGGGTCGCACTGCGCGAGCGCGGGCTGGAGCCGGTCGAGTCGGCGGACGACGACCCGGCGGCGGTCGTCCAGGGGTTCGGCGGTCCCGACCTGCCCTGGGGGCGCTTCGCGGAGGCGTCCTACGCCGTCGCGCGCGGGGTGCCGTGGTTCGCGTCCAACACCGACCTGACGATCCCGAGCGCGCGGGGGATCGCGCCCGGGAACGGGGCCGCTGTGGAGGTCGTACGCATCGCCACGGGCGCCGAGCCGCAGGTGGCGGGCAAGCCGCTGCCCCCGATGCACCGCGAGACGATCCTGCGGACCGGGGCGAAGCGGCCGCTGGTGGTCGGCGACCGGCTTGACACGGACATCGAGGGCGCGTTCAACGGCGAGGTGGACTCGCTGCTCGTGCTCACCGGGGTGACGGACGGCGCGCAGCTCCTCGCGGCCCCGCCGCAGCACCGGCCGACGTACGTGGACGCGGATCTGCGCGGGTTGCTCACCGGGCAGCCGGAGGTCGTGGAGGAGGGCGACGGGTTCTGCTGCGGCGGCTGGACGGCGCGGGCCGGGAGCGATGGTCTGGAGCTGGCGGGCGACGGTGAGGCGCTTGACGGGTTGCGGGCGCTGTGCGCGGCGGCGTGGACGGCCGCGGGGGACGGGACGTGCGAGCTGGACGGGGGGAAGGCGCTGGCGCGGCTGGGGCTCTGAAGGCCCCGGGGGCTCGTCGGTGGTGGGGCGTAGTCACCCGGGATCGAAGCGTGAGCGAGGGTAGGCTAACCTAACCACGTGTTGGTCGACAGTCCCCCCGAACAGCGCGCGGAGACCGCCCCCGCGCCCCCAAGCCGTCAGGCGATACGCGCCGTTGGGCTCCTCGCGTCCCTGGCCCTTCTGGTGCTCGTCGCGTTGGCGAGTATCGCGATCGGTGCGAAAGCGCTGCCGCTGGACCAGGTCTGGCACGGTCTGTTCCACGGCACGGGGACATACTCCGACGTCGTGGTGGACGACCGGATCTCACGTACCGTCCTCGGGCTGCTCGTCGGCGCCGCGCTCGGGCTGTCGGGTGCCGTCCTCCAGGCGCTCACCCGCAATCCGCTGGCCGACCCCGGACTGCTCGGCATCAACGCGGGCGCGTCCGCCGCGGTCGTCACCGCCATCACCTACTTCGGTGTCACGAGCCTGAGCGGCTATGTCTGGTTCGCCTTCTTCGGCGCGGCAGGGGTCGGTGCGCTGGTCTGGTTCCTGGGCGGCAGCCGCGGCGCCACCCCGGTGCGGCTCGCGCTGGCCGGCACGGCGATCAGCGCCGCGCTCTACGGCTATCTGCAGGCCGTGATGATCACGGATGACGCGGCGCTCGGCAAGATGCGCTTCTGGACGGTCGGTTCGCTGGCCTCGGCCACCGACTCGACCATCAAGCAGGTGCTGCCCTTCCTCGTGGTCGGCACGGTGGTCGCGCTGGCGCTCGCCCGGCCCCTGAACGCCATGGCCATGGGCGACGACACCGCCCGCGCGCTCGGCGCCAATCTGAACCGCACCCGGGCGCTGTCCATGGCCGCCGCCACCGTGCTGTGCGGCGCCGCGACCGCGGCCTGCGGGCCGATCGTCTTCGTCGGGCTCATGGTTCCGCACGTGGTCCGCTCCTTCACCGGGCCCGACCTGCGCTGGATCCTGCCGTACGCGACCGTGCTGTCGCCCGTTCTGCTCCTCGGCGCCGATGTCGTGGGGCGGATGGTCGCGCGGCCCGCGGAGCTGCAGGTCGGCATCGTCACCGCGGTCCTCGGCGGGCCGGTCTTCATCTATCTCGTACGACGGCGGAGGACGGCGCAGCTGTGACGACCACACGTACCCGAGCCGTGCGGACGCGCGGCGGTCTCTCCGTCCGGCTCGACGTCCGGGCGTTCACCGTCGTCGTACTGCTGCTGATGGCCGCGCTCGCCGCGAGCGTGGTGCTGATCGGCACCGGCGACTTCCCGATCCCGGCCGCCGACGTCCTCAAGACGCTCGTCGGCAACGGGAGCGCGGGCCAGGAGTTCATCGTCAACGACCTGCGGCTGCCGCGGGTGCTCGTCGGCCTGCTGGTCGGGGCCTCGCTCGGGCTCGGCGGGGCGCTCTTCCAGTCCATCTCCCGCAACCCGCTGGGCAGCCCGGACGTCCTCGGCCTCGGCCAGGGATCGACGGCCGGGGCGCTCATCATGATCGTGCTCTTCTCGGGCAGCGCGAACCAGGTCGCGCTCGGAGCGCTCGTCGGCGGTCTGCTGACCGGGCTCGCCATCTATCTGCTCGCCTGGAAGCGGGGCGTGCATGGATACCGACTGGTCCTGGTCGGTATCGGAGTCTCCGCGATCGTCACGGCGGTCAACGGCTATCTGCTCACCAAGGCGGACATCGTCGACGCCGCCCGTGCGGTCGTCTGGATGACCGGCTCCCTCAACGGCCGTGACTGGGCGCAGGTCTGGCCGCTGCTCGTCCTGTGCGCCGTCCTCGTCCCGCTCGTCCTCGCCAACACGCGCGGGCTGCGCATGATGGAGATGGGCGACGACGTGTCGTACGCCCTCGGAGTGCGCGTCGAGCGCGTACGACTGCTGCTGATGCTGGCCGCCGTGCTGCTCACCGCCGGTGCCACCGCCGCCGCGGGCCCGGTCGGCTTCGTGGCGCTCACCGCGCCGCAGCTCGCCCGGCGGCTGACCCGCTCGCCGGGGCCCAACCTGGTGCCGTCGATGTGCATGGGCGCGACCCTGCTGATCGTCGCGGACTGGGCCTCGCAGCGGGCCTTCGGCGCCGATCAGCTGCCCGTCGGCGTCGTGACGGGGGTTCTGGGCGGGATCTATCTGCTGTGGCTGCTGGTCACCGAGCGCAAGGCGGGCCGGATATGAGCGCCGCGGCGAACAAGAGCACTCAGGCGAACAAGAACACTCGAAGGAGCACTGTGAACCGCCTGTCCGCCGACAACGTCACCCTCGGCTACGACCAGCGCGTCATCGCGGAGAAGCTGTCGGTGGAGATCCCCGACCACTCCTTCACCGTGATCGTCGGCCCGAACGCGTGCGGCAAGTCCACGCTGCTGCGCGCCCTGTCGCGGATGCTCAAGCCCTCCGAGGGACGGGTGCTGCTCGACGGGCAGGTCATCCAGTCGATGCCTGCGAAGAAGGTGGCCAGGACGCTCGGGCTGCTGCCGCAGTCGTCGATCGCGCCGGACGGGATCACGGTCGGCGACCTGGTCGGCCGGGGCCGCTATCCGCACCAGGGCCTGCTGCGCCAGTGGTCGACGGAGGACGAACGGGTCGTACAGGAGTCGATGGCCTCGACCGGCGTCGCCGAACTGGCCGATCGCTATGTCGACGAACTGTCCGGCGGCCAGCGTCAGCGCGTGTGGATCGCGATGGCCCTCGCCCAGCAGACCCCGCTGCTGCTGCTCGACGAGCCGACGACCTACCTCGACATCCAGCACCAGATCGACGTGCTCGACCTGTGCGCCGAACTCCACGAGGAGCAGGGGCGCACCCTGGTCGCCGTCCTGCACGACCTCAATCACGCGGCTCGGTACGCCACCCACCTCATCGCCCTGCGCGAGGGCCGGGTCATTGCCGAGGGCGCGCCGAACGACGTCGTCACGGCCGAACTGGTCGAGGAGGTCTTCGGGCTGCGCTGCCAGGTCATCGACGACCCGGAGACGGGGACGCCGCTGGTGGTGCCGGCGGCGCGGAAGGCCCGCGTGAAGGTGGCCGCCGGAGCCGCTAAAGAAGCTTCCTGAGGCGGAACAGGTCGAGCAGGGCCGCCTCCAGCCGCACCCGGCCCGAGCCCCAGGCCTTCGCGAAGTTCAGCTCCCCGCCGACCATGGCGACCAGGTCGTCGCCAGCCATGGCGAGTCTGATCTGGGCTTTCTCGCGGGGCGGCCCTTGGAGGGTGTCGAGCACCTCGATCCGGCCGTCCTTGAGGCGGCCGACGAAGGTGATGTCGAGGTCGGTGATATGGCAGCTGAGCGAGCGGTCCAGGGCCGCCGCCTCGCGTACCTTCCCGTCGGCGCCCGCCATGTTGTCCGAGAGTTTGTCGAGTGCGCTGCGGCACTCCTCAATCGTGGCCATCGCGGTCGACGGTACCGCAGCGCTTCGGGGTAGCGTCGGGGCATGAACGAGTCAGTGCCGGAGGCCGGGACTCCGCAGAGCCCGATGCCGGAGCCGGAGGTTCCGGTCGAGGTCGAACCCGAACTCGAGTACGACCCCGCCGCCCCGGCCCCGCTGGACGTGGACCGCACCCCCACCGGGAACGCCGAGGTCGACGCCCAGCTCGACCGGCTGGGCGACGCCGACCACCTCGCCACGGACGGACATGTCGAGGTGTACGAGGATGTACACCGGGGGCTGCGCGACGCGCTGACCGCGCTCGACGCCCGCCCGGGACCTCCGGTGCCCCCTACGCCGTACGACCGCAGGAGCTGAACCCAACGTGGCAGGAGTGGCACGCCGCCGTCTCGACGCCGAGCTGGTCCGCCGGAAGCTCGCCCGCTCGCGCGAGCACGCCAGCCAGCTGATCGCCGCCGGCCGGGTGAGCGTCGGCAAGACCCTCGCGACCAAACCCGCCACCCAGGTGGAGACCGCGGCCGCGATCGTGGTCACCCAGGACGACAGCGACCCCGACTACGTCTCGCGCGGCGGACACAAGCTCGCGGGCGCTCTGGCGGCCTTCGTACCTCGTGGGCTGAAGGTCGAGGGGCGGCGGGCGCTGGACGCCGGAGCGTCCACCGGAGGCTTCACCGACGTACTGCTGCGCGCGGGCGCCTCCCATGTCGTCGCCGTCGACGTCGGCTACGGTCAACTCGCCTGGTCTCTGCAGAGCGATGAACGCGTCACCGTCAAGGACCGTACGAACGTACGCGAGTTGACGTTGGAGGCGATCGATGGGGAGCCCGTGGATCTTGTTGTCGGGGATCTGTCCTTCATCCCGCTCGGCCTGGTGCTGCCCGCCCTCGTGCGGTGCGCGGCGCCCGACGCCGATCTGGTGATGATGGTCAAGCCGCAGTTCGAGGTGGGGAAGGAACGGCTGGGGAGTGGTGGAGTCGTACGCAGTCCCGAACTGCGCGCCGAGGCGGTGCGCGGAGTGGCCCGGCGGGCCGCGGAGCTGGGGCTCGGGGTGAAGGGCGTGACCGCGAGTCCGCTGCCCGGACCCTCGGGCAATGTCGAGTACTTTCTGTGGCTGCGTGCCGGGGCACCCGAACTCGACCCGGCCGACGTTGACCGTGCAGTGGCGGAGGGGCCGCGTTGACAGAGACCCGAGCTCGTACTGTTTTCCTGCTGGCCCACACCGGGCGGCCGGCCGCGATCCGCAGCGCCGAACTCGTGGTCCAGGGGCTGCTGCGCTCCGGGATCGGGGTGCGCGTGCTGGAGGCGGAGGCGGCCGATCTGCCGCTGCCGCCCGAGGTGGAGCTGGTGAAGGAAGCCACTCCGCAGTGCCTCGACGGATGCGAACTGCTGATCGTGCTCGGCGGTGACGGCACACTGCTGCGCGGCGCCGAGTTCGCCCGCGCCTCCGGCGTGCCGATGCTCGGCGTCAACCTCGGCAGCGTCGGCTTCCTCGCGGAGGCCGAGCGTGACGACCTCGACAAGGTCGTCGACCGGGTGGTGACCAAGGCGTACGAGGTCGAGGAACGCATGACCGTCGACGTCGTCGTCCACCAGAACGGCGACATCGTGCACACCGACTGGGCGCTGAACGAGGCCGCCGTGCAGAAGGTCTCCGCCGAGAAGCTCCTCGAGGTCATCCTGGAGATCGACGGGCGGCCGGTCACCGGCTTCGGCTGCGACGGCATCGTCTGCGCGACCCCGACCGGGTCCACGGCGTACGCCTTCTCCGCAGGCGGACCCGTCGTCTGGCCCGAGGTCGAGGCGCTGCTCATGGTGCCGATCAGCGCGCACGCGCTGTTCGCCAAGCCGATGGTGACCTCGCCGAACTCGGTGCTCGCGGTGGAGGTGCTGCCGCACATTCCGCCGGGGGTGCTGTGGTGCGACGGGCGGCGGACGGTGGAGCTGCCGCCGGGGGCGCGGGTGGAGGTACGGCGGGGGGCCGTGCCGGTGCGGCTGGCCCGGCTGCACCACGCCTCGTTCACCGACCGGCTGGTGGCCAAGTTCGCGTTGCCGGTTTCCGGATGGCGCGGGGCGCCGCACTGACGCTCCCGCCAGGTCCACTCCCGTGGGTGACAAGGCACCGTTTGTAGGTGCTTGTCACCTGCGGGTTCGCGGCTGCGGGGCGGGGGCCGTCGCACATCCGTGGCTGGACCTCGTAAGGTCGTGTCCGTGTTGGAGGAGATGCGGATACGGTCGCTCGGAGTCATCGACGACGCGGTCGTCGAGCTGTCGCCCGGCTTCACCGCCGTGACCGGTGAGACCGGTGCGGGCAAGACGATGGTGGTCACCAGCCTCGGGCTGCTGCTCGGCGGGCGCGCGGACCCCGCCCTCGTACGGATCGGCGCCAAGAACGCCGTCGTGGAGGGCCGGATCACCGTACCCACGGGCGGTACGGCGATCGTACGGGCCGAGGAGGCGGGCGCCGAGCTCGACGACGGTGCGCTGCTGATCAGCCGTACCGTTTCGGCCGAGGGGCGCTCACGGGCGCACCTGGGCGGCCGCTCCGTCCCGGTGGGCGTGCTCGCCGAGCTGGCCGACGAGCTGGTGGCCGTGCACGGGCAGACCGACCAGCAGGGGCTGCTCAAACTGTCCCGGCAGCGGCAGGCGCTCGACCGGTACGCCGGGGACGCGGTCGCCGTGCCGCTCGCCAAGTACGCGGGGGCCTACCGGCGGCTGCGGGCCATCTCGGCCGAGCTGGACGAGATCACCACACGCGCGCGTGAGCGGGCCCAGGAAGCCGACCTGCTGCGCTTCGGACTCGACGAGATCGCGGCGGTCGAACCGCGCGCGGGCGAGGACGCGGAACTGTCGGCGGAGGCGGAGCGGCTCGGGCACGCGGAGGCACTCGCGTCAGCCGCCACGGCCGCCCATGCCGCGCTCGCGGGCAACCCCGAGGACCCCGAGGGCATCGACGCGGCGACGCTCGTCGCGGGCGCACACCGGGCCCTGGAGGCCGTACGGTCGCACGACGCCGCGCTCGCCGGGCTGTCCGGGCGGATCGGGGAGATCAACATCCTGCTGCGCGACGTGGCGGGGGAGCTGGCCGGGTACGCCGACGACCTCGACGCCGACCCCTTGCGGCTCGCGGCCGTGGAGGAGCGCCGGGCCGCGCTCACCCAGCTGACCCGGAAGTACGGCGAGGACATCGACGCCGTACTCGCGTGGGCCGAGCAGGGCGCCGCGCGACTCCTCGAACTCGACGGCGACGACGAGCGGATCGACGAACTGACCGGCGAGCGGGACGCGCTGCGCGCCGAACTGGGCGGGCTTGCGCAGGCGCTGACGGACGCCAGGACCGAGGCCGCCGAACGGTTCGCCGCCGCCGTGACCGCCGAGCTGGCCTCGCTCGCCATGCCGCACGCGCGCGTGTCGTTCGAGATCCGGCAGACCGACGACCCCGAGGGCGTGGAGCTCGGCGGGCGCACCGTCGCGTACGGGCCCGCGGGTGTGGACGAGGTCGAGCTGCTGCTCGCCCCGCATCCCGGGGCGCCGCCGCGGCCCATCGCCAAGGGGGCCTCCGGTGGTGAGCTCTCACGCGTGATGCTCGCGGTGGAGGTCGTCTTCGCGGGGACCGACCCTGTGCCGACGTATCTCTTCGACGAGGTCGACGCCGGTGTGGGTGGCAAGGCCGCGGTCGAGATCGGGCGGCGGTTGGCCAAGCTCGCCAAGAGTGCGCAGGTCGTCGTGGTGACTCATCTGCCGCAGGTCGCCGCGTTCGCCGACCGGCAGCTGCTGGTCGAGAAGACCAACGACGGTTCTGTGACGCGCTCCGGGGTGAAGGTGCTCGAGGGGGAGGAGCGGATTCGGGAGCTGTCCCGGATGCTGGCGGGGCAGGAGGACTCGGAGACGGCCCGGGCGCATGCGGAGGAATTGTTGGCTACGGCTCGGGGTGACGTGTAGTTCCGTCTGCGGGCGGAGGGCCGGCTTTTGCGTCGCTCCGCGACGGGCGCCTTGACCGCTCCGCGGGCCCCTGGACAGGCCTGCGAGGCAAGGCCCCAGCGCGAGCGCTCCGCCACCGCCCTCGGAGCGGCGCTCGCGACCGTGCGCGTCCACCGCGGAGCCGGGGCCGCGGTCCCGATCGCCGGCGCGTGCGGCGACGGCCGTCGCGCGATCGTTGGGGTGAGGGTTGGGCAACCCGTCGCGAAGACAAGCGACTTATCACTCTTGTGGGTGACAGGTGTCGTCGAGTTGGGCGCTACGCCGCGTGGCTTGCTCCGTTGGCGGTCCCGGAACACCCGTGCGGCCTGGCATCCTTGGCGTAGTACGCGGAGCACGACGTGCGGTACACCCCCCTCTGTCTTTCTTTCTGTATGTTCTCCGTGCCCGTCCGACGCCGAACCAGGAGCCCCGGCCACGTGAGCCACGTGAGCAGCCACTCACCGCACGGTCAGTCGCCGCTGCGCACCGTGCAGGTGCTCGGCGGCGGAAGCGCGGGCAGCAGCGCGCATGTGCGGTCGCTGGCCTCGGGGCTCGTCGCCCGGGGCGTGCGGGTCACCGTGTGCGCACCCGCCGAGGCCGACCTCGCGTACGGGTTCAGTGGCGTGGGCGCCCAGCACGTTCCCGTGCCGCGCAGCAGCGATCCGACCGCCGTGGCCGCGCTGCGGGCGGTCTGCGCGGACGCCGACCTCGTGCACGCGCACGGACTGCATGCCGCGCTGCGGGCCGCGCTCGCGCTCAGCGGGCGGCGCATCCCGCTCGTCGTCACCTGGCACACCCGTTCGCACGCGGAGGGGGCGCGGGCACATCTGCTGCGGCTGCTGGAGCGACGGGTCGCCAGGGCCGCGGCGGTGGTGCTGGGCTCCTCGTCCGACCTCGTGGACCGCGCCCGCAGGCGCGGGGCGCGGGACGCACGGCTTGCTGCCGTCGCGTTCCCGACGCCACGCAAGGCCATCGAGTACGGGGACCCCGACCGGCTCCGCCACAAGGCGCGGGCCGAACTCGGCGCCACCGAACGCCCGTTGCTCATGGCCGTCGGCTCCCTCGACCGGCACCGCGGATACGACACCCTGCTGGACGCCTCGCGCGCATGGCGCTCGCTCGACCCCGTGCCGCTCCTGGTGATCGCCGGGGAGGGGCCGCTGCGGGCGGCCCTCCAGCGGCGGATCGAGGACGAGGAGCTGCCGGTTCGGCTCGTCGGGCGGCGCGACGACGTCTCCGAGCTGCTTCTGGCCTCCGATCTCGCGGTGCTGCCGAGCGGTTGGGAGTCCCGTTCCGTGCTCGCCCAGGAGGCCCTGCACGCGCGCGTGCCGCTCGTCGCGACCGCCGCCGACGGCATCCCCGAACTGGTCGGCGACGCGGCCGAACTCGTCCCGTGCGCGGACGCCGACGCGCTCGCCGAGGCCGTCGTACGGCTGCTCGGGGACGACGATCGCCGGGAGTTGCTCAAGGAGCGGGGGGTGCGGCAGGCCGCGACCTGGCCGACCGAGGACGAGACGGTGGCCCAAGTGCTCAGTGTCTACGACGAGTTGACCCAGGCGAGGCCCCTCGCCTAGAGGCCGTCCGGTGACTCAGGGCACGTGCCGTCGTGCTCGCAGTGCCAGGCTCAACGCCAGTACCGTCTGCGGGTCGTCCAGGTCCGTGCCCAGCAACTCCCCGATCCGGGCGAGGCGGTTGTAGAGGGTCTGCCGGTTCAGGTGCAGCTCGCGGGCCGTCTCCGCCTTGCGGCCCGCGTGCGCCAAGTACGTCTCCAGAGTGGGCAGCAGCGGCGGCTTGGAGCGGAGGTCGTGGTCGCGGAGGGGGCCGATGGCGCGGTCCACGAAGGCCGCCAGGTCCGGATGGTCGCGCAGCCGCCACAGGAGCAGGTCGGTGTCGAGGCGGCGGGCGTCGTACCAGGGGCGGTCCGTCAGGCCCTGTGCGGCCGTCGCCGTCTCCGCCGCGTGCCGCAGGCCCGCCGAAGCCGCCGCCCAGCCGCCCGCGACCCCGACCACCACCACGGGCGGCTGTGCCCCCGGCCGCTGCATGCCCGCGCGCTCCACGCCCGCCCTGAGCGCTGCCGCGACCCGGTCCGCGACCGCGGCGCGCTCGGACTCCGAACGCAGGCCCAGCAGCAGGGGGACGCGGCCTTCCACCGGGCGTACGCCCAGAAGGACCGGCACCCCCACCGAGGCCAGCTCCTCCGCGACCGCGCGCGCCAGGACGGCCCAGCCGCCGCCGGGGGAGGGGCCGTCGGCGAGCCGCATCACGACCGGCAGGAGCGGGCTGTTGCCGGGCTTGAAGCCGAGCACGCGGGCCTGTGCCGGGGCGTCCTCGGCGGCGATACGGCCCTCCGCGAGGTCGGTGAGGAAGTCGCCGCGTCCGCGTGCCGCGAGCTCCTCCTCCTGGCGGGCCTGCATGAGGACGACGGCCAGGATGCCCGCGGCCCGCTCCGCCGCGATCCGGTGCACGGGGGCGACCGGGGCGCTGACAGGAAGGAGGACCAGCCGGGCGCGCACCGAACCGGTGCCGGGGCCGCCGCCCGGCACGTCCACGAGGGTCGTCCCGGCGGGTGGCTCCTCCTTGTGCTGGCCTCGCAGCCCCTCCCACACCTGGAGCGGATCGGCGCCGGCGGAGCCGGCCCCCGCGGCGTACAGGAGCTGTCCGTCCGCGGTCTCCAGGAAGACGGGGTTGCCGCTGAAGTCCGCGAGGATGCCGAGCACCTGGGGTATGCCCCCGCCGCCGAGGAGGGCCTCGGTACAGCGCCGGTGCACTTCCTCGGCCCGCTGCAGCAGCGCGTAGTGGCCGTTGACGATCTCGGTGTGGATCTCCTCCGTGACCGCCACGAAGGGCACCTCGCGGTGCAGCTGGACCAGCGGGAGGCCGGCGGAGCGGGCCGTCTCCACGAGGGCCGAGGGCAGCCGGGTGAAGCGCGGGCCGAGCTCCACGACGAGCGCCGCGATACCGCGCTCCGCGAGGGTGCGGACGAACGCGCGCTGGTCGGCGGGGCGGGTGCCGAGGCCGTAGCCCGTGGTCAGGAGCAGCTCGCCGCCCTTGAGGAGCGAGGCGATGTTCGGGACCTCGCCCGCGTGCACCCAGCGCACGGTGCGGCCCAGCCGGTCGGCGCCTGCGAGGATCTCCGGCAGCCCGCTGCGCAGCCCGGGCAGCTCCAGCGCCCGCTGCACGGTGATTCCGGCGCCCTGGGTGTCGTATCGACTGTCCACATGGCTGTCCAAACGGCTGTCCATGCAGCGGACGCTACCCGGGGAGGCCTCCCTGAGGCATGTCCGAGGCCGAGCCGCTAGCTACAGGGGCGGGATGTTGTGGTTGAAGCGGAAGACGTTGTCCGGGTCGTACGCGGCCTTCACCGCGGCCAGCCGTCGGAAGTTCCCGGCGCCGAGGCCGCCCACCACGCGGTCCGCGCCCTCGTCGCCGATGAGGTTGAGGCAGACCGCGCCGGTGCTCCACGGCCGGACGGCGGCGCGCACGTCCTCGACCCACTGGACGCAGCGCCCGTCGTCGGCCGGGTCCTCCCACATCCCGAAGGGGTGCACGGTCCACCGGGCGTCCCGGAACGGGACCGGGAAGCGGTCCGGGCCGGAGGCGATCGCGCCGCCCTGCGGGAACAGCGAGTGCCGGGTGGCCGTGGGCATGGGCATGGCGTTCCCCAGCTCGCAGAAGACATCCACGGCCTCGTCGGGCAGGCAGGTCAGGGACTCCGCGGAACAGTGGTTCCTCAGCCCCGGGGGGCTGTCCAGGATGCGCTGGAAGGCGGCGTAGGGGAGGGGCGTGAGCATCTCGGCCGCGTGAGGCAGCGCCAGCAGCGGCCGGGCGAGTTTGCGGAGGTCCTGCTCGGCTCCCGCGTACGTCAGGAGCGCGTCGACCAGCTGTGTGCGGATGATGCCGCCGCCCGTCTCCGGCGGAGCGGCCTCGATGATCTCGCGGTAGGTGCGGACCACATCCGGGCCGGTCTCCGGGCGGTACGTCAGCAGGGCGATCGAGAAATCCGGCAGCGGGTGCAGTCTCAGGGTCAGTGCGGTGGCGACGCCGAAGTTGCCACCACCGCCGTGCAGCGCCCAGAAGAGTTCCGGGTTCTCGTGATCGCTGGCCTGGATCTGCGAGCCGTCGGACGTGACCAGTTCGACGCCGAGCAGGTTGTCGACGGCGAGGCCGAAGGCGCGGTCGAGCCAGCCGGTGCCGCCGCCGAGGGCGAAGCCGGCGACGCCGGTGGTGGAGTTCCGGGCGCCGGTGGTGGCCAGGCCGTGGGGCCGGGTGGCGTGGTCGAGGTGGCTCATCAGGGCGCCGCCCTCGACCCGTACCGTCTGGGAGCCGGGGTGGACGGTCACCGTGCGCATCCGGCGCAGGTCGATGACCAAGCCGTTGTCGTTGAGTGACATCCCGGCCGGGCTGTGGCCGCCGGCTCGGATCGCGATGTGGAGGTCCAGGTCCCGGGCGAAGCGGACCGAATGGACTACGTCCGCGATGGTTGCGCACTGGGCGATCACTGCGGGGTGGCGGTCGATGCGGGCGTTGAAGACTTTGCGGGCGTTGTCGTAGCCGGGGTCCTCCGGCCTGAAAGCGTCGCCGGTCAGGTCCGCGCGTAGGGCGGCGAGGCGGGTGTGGGCCTTTGAGAAGGGGGACATCGCAGTTGCCCCCATTTTTTCAGTAGGGGACGGGACTGCTTTCAGCCTAGGGGCTTGTTGTGAGGCCGCGGGCCGGTGAGGGCTGGTCGCGCCCCCACGCGGCGGAGCCGCACAGTGTCGCAGCCCCGCGCACCTCAGGGGCGGCTGTCCGCGCCCCCGAAGAAGGCAGCGGCCCGTGTCCCTGAAGAACAGCAGTTGCCCGCGACTCCCCCCCCGAAAGGGGAGCGCGGGCCGCTGTCGCGCTCGTGTCAGCCGCCGTACGCCCCGCTTGCCGTCAGCCGCAGGGCCGTGTCGATCAGGGGCACGTGGCTGAAGGCCTGGGGGAAGTTGCCCACCTGGCGCTGGAGGCGGGGGTCCCATTCCTCGGCCAGGAGGCCCAGGTCGTTGCGGAGGGCCAGGAGCCTTTCGAAGAGCTTGCGGGCCTCGTCGACGCGACCGATCATCGCCAGGTCGTCCGCCATCCAGAAGGAGCAGGCCAGGAAGGCCCCCTCGTCGCCCTCGAGGCCGTCCACGCCCGCGTCCTCGCCGGTGGTCGGGTAGCGCAGGATGAAGCCGTCCGGGGTGGACAGCTCGCGCTGGATCGCCTCGATGGTGCCGATCACGCGCTTGTCGTCCGGGGGGAGGAAGCCCATCTGCGGGATGAGGAGCAGCGAGGCGTCCAGTTCCTTGGAGCCGTACGACTGCGTGAAGGTGTTGCGCTCCTTGTCGTAGCCCTTCTCGCACACGTCCCGGTGGATGTCGTCGCGCAGTTCGCGCCACTTCTCCAGCGGGCCGTCCGCGTCACCGGACTCGATGAGCTTGATCGTGCGGTCGACGGCGACCCAGGCCATCACCTTGGAGTGCACGAAGTGGCGGCGCGGGCCGCGGACCTCCCAGATGCCCTCGTCCGGCTGGTCCCAATGGTCCTCCAGGTAGCGGATCAGCTTCAGCTGCAGGAGCGAGGCGTAGTCGTTGCGGGACAGGCCCGTCATGTGGGCCAGGTGCAGGGCCTCGGTGACCTCGCCGTAGACGTCCAGCTGGAGCTGGTGCGCGGCGCCGTTGCCGACCCGCACGGGGCCGGAGTTCTCGTATCCGGGCAGCCAGTCGAGCTCCGCCTCGCCCAACTCCCGCTCGCCCGCGATGCCGTACATGATCTGCAGGTTCTCGGGGTCGCCGGCCACCGCGCGCAGCAGCCATTCGCGCCAGGCGCGGGCCTCCTCGCGGTAGCCGGTGCGCAGGAGGGAGGAGAGGGTGATCGCGGCGTCGCGCAGCCAGGTGTAGCGGTAGTCCCAGTTGCGTACGCCGCCGATCTCCTCCGGGAGGGAGGTGGTGGGCGCGGCGACGATGCCGCCCGTGGGGGCGTACGTCAGGGCCTTGAGGGTGATCAGGGAGCGGACGACGGCCTCGCGGTAGGGGCCGTGGTACGTGCACTGATCGACCCAGTCGCGCCAGAAGTCCTCGGTGGCCTCCAGGGCCTGCTCCGGCTCGGGCAGCGCGGGGGGCTTCTTGTGTGAGGGTTCCCACGAGATGGTGAACGCGATCCGGTCACCGGGTGCCACCGTGAAGTCCGCGTACGTGGTCAGCGCCTTGCCGTAGGTCTCACAGGCGGTGTCGAACCACACCGAGTCGGGTCCGGCGACGGCGACCGTGCGCCCCTCGTGCTTGTGCACCCAGGGCACGACACGGCCGTACGAGAAACGCATCCGCAGCGCGGAGCGCATCGGGACCCGGCCCGTGACGCCTTCCACGATCCGGATCAGCTGGGGCGCGCCGTCGCGCGGCGGCATGAAATCGGTCACTCGGACCGTGCCGCGAGGGGTGTCCCACTCGGATTCCAGGATCAGCGAGTCGCCGCGGTACGAGCGGCGCGCCGCCGTCGGCGGTTCGGCGTCGGCCGCGTGGGCGGGCCCGAGCCGCCAGAATCCGTGTTCCTCCGTGCCGAGCAGTCCCGCGAAGATGGCATGGGAGTCGAAGCGGGGCAGGCACAGCCAGTCCACCGTGCCGTCCCGGCAGACCAGTGCTGCGGTCTGCATGTCTCCGATGAGTGCGTAGTCCTCGATGCGCCCGGCCACGTGCATCTCCAGTCGAACGGCCACGTCGCCCCCGAGGGGCGGTCGCTCTGCGGTCAGGGAACAGGAACGTTAAAACGTTAGAAGATTGAACGTTAGAACGTTGGTAAAGCGTCGTTGCGGAACGTCAATTATCGGTGCGATTGTCGTTGCGAAACGAACTGACGAGCTCTCGTGGTTCCGGGATACGGGCGGGGATGGTGCCGTGTGCCGGCCGGACTCGGCAGCGAGTGTCCGAGCAGGATACGACGCACGTGGGTGATCCGCGTGCCGCTCCAGGCAACCCGAGTGGTCCGATCGAGTGAGCGCTGTGCGTGGTCTGTGCCGATGTGTGTGCGGAGCGTGGCCGGAAGCGGCCTCCCCGGGTCGCTGATACCCTGGTAGCCCGTGGACCGGTGGGCAAGAAACCCCCGAACCGCAGCGACGGCACCTCCGGAAATCTTCGGACACCACGCCGGTACGCACCCCAGACCGCGACCACGGGAGCCCCCTCTTGGCCATGCCGCCCAAATCCACGACGACCAAGCACATCTTCGTCACCGGGGGTGTCGCCTCCTCCCTCGGTAAGGGCCTGACCGCCTCCAGCCTGGGTGCGCTGCTCAAGGCGCGGGGCCTGCGGGTCACCATGCAGAAGCTCGACCCCTACCTGAACGTCGACCCGGGCACCATGAACCCGTTCCAGCACGGCGAGGTGTTCGTCACCAATGACGGCGCCGAGACCGACCTGGACATCGGACACTACGAGCGCTTCCTCGACGTTGACTTGGACGGCTCCGCCAATGTCACTACAGGGCAGGTGTACTCGACGGTCATCGCCAAGGAGCGGCGCGGCGAGTACCTGGGCGACACCGTGCAGGTCATCCCGCACATCACCAACGAGATCAAGCACCGCATCCGGCGTATGGCGACCGACGACGTCGACGTCGTCATCACCGAGGTCGGCGGCACGGTCGGCGACATCGAGTCGCTGCCCTTCCTGGAGACCGTCCGTCAGGTCCGGCACGAGGTCGGCCGGGACAACGTGTTCGTGGTCCACATCTCGCTGCTGCCGTACATCGGCCCCTCCGGCGAACTGAAGACCAAGCCGACCCAGCACTCGGTCGCGGCTCTCAGGAACATCGGTATCCAGCCCGACGCGATCGTGCTGCGCGCCGACCGCGAGGTGCCCACCGCCATCAAGCGCAAGATCTCGCTGATGTGCGACGTCGACGAGGCGGCCGTGGTCGCTGCCATCGACGCCAAGTCGATCTACGACATCCCGAAGGTGCTGCACACCGAGGGCCTGGACGCCTATGTCGTGCGCAAGCTGGACCTGCCCTTCCGTGACGTGGACTGGACGACCTGGGACGACCTGCTCGACCGCGTCCACAACCCGCTCCACGAGATCAACCTCGCGCTCGTCGGCAAGTACATCGACCTGCCCGACGCCTACCTCTCGGTCACCGAGGCGCTGCGCGCCGGCGGCTTCGCCAACAAGGCCCGCGTGAAGATCAAGTGGGTCACCTCGGACGACTGCAAGACCCCGGCGGGCGCCGCCAAGCAGCTCGGCGACGTCGACGCGATCTGCATCCCCGGCGGCTTCGGCGACCGTGGCGTGTCGGGCAAGGTCGGTGCGATCCAGTACGCCCGCGAGAACAAGATCCCGCTGCTCGGCCTCTGTCTCGGCCTGCAGTGCATCGTGATCGAGGCCGCGCGCAACCTGGCCGGCATCCCGGACGCCAACTCCACCGAGTTCGACTCCGCCACCGCGCACCCGGTCATCTCCACCATGGCCGAGCAGCTCGACATCGTGGCGGGCGAGGGCGACATGGGCGGAACGATGCGCCTGGGCATGTATCCGGCCAAGCTCGCCGAGGGTTCCATCGCGCGCGAGGTGTACGACGGCAAGGAGTACGTCGAGGAGCGTCACCGCCACCGCTACGAGGTGAACAACGCCTACCGCGGCGAGCTGGAGAAGAAGGCCGGTCTGCAGTTCTCCGGCACCTCCCCGGACGGCAAGCTCGTGGAGTACGTGGAGTACCCGCGCGAGGTGCACCCCTACCTGGTCGCGACCCAGGCGCACCCCGAGCTGCGCTCCCGCCCGACCCGCCCGCACCCGCTCTTCGCAGGCCTGGTCAAGGCCGCCGTCGAGCGCAAGACGGGCAAGTAGCACAAGGGCTGTACGGTGGCCGGGGTACGCGTCTTTCGGGACACGTGCCCCGGTTTTCGTTCGGTGCGTAGGAGGAACAGGGCGACATGACGATCAAGGACACTCCCGAGGAGTGGGAAGTCAGGGCCACCGCGACTCCCTTCGTCGGCAACAAGACGTCCGTCCGCACCGACGACGTGGTCATGCCGGACGGATCGGTCGCCCGCCGCGACTACCAGGTCCACCCCGGCTCCGTGGCCGTCCTCGCCCTCGACGACCAGGACCGTGCGGTGGTGCTGCGTCAGTACCGGCACCCCGTGCGCCACAAGCTGTGGGAGATCCCGGCCGGCCTCCTCGACGTCCCCGGTGAGAACCCGCTGCACGCCGCCCAGCGCGAGCTGTACGAGGAGGCGCACGTCAAGGCCGAGGACTGGCGTGTGCTGACCGATGTCTACACCACCCCGGGCGGCTGCTCCGAGGCCGTGCGGATCTTCCTCGCCCGCGAACTCTCCGAGGCCGAGGGCGAGCGCTTCGAGGTCGAGGACGAAGAGGCCGACATGGAGCTGGCCCGGGTCCCCGTCGGCGAACTCGTGCGCGGGGTGCTCGCCGGAGACCTGCACAACAACTGTCTCGTCGTGGGTGTCCTCGCCCTGATCGCCGCCCGTAGCGGCGACGGACTCGACGCGCTGCGCCCGGCCGAGGCGCCCTGGCCGGCCCGCCCCTTCGAGTCCTGACGCACCCTGGACGCCGCTCTCCCACCCTGGGCTCTCCTCTCCCAAGATCCGACAGCATCAGTCCTACGATCGGCTGATCCGATCGGGGGACGTCTCCGCCGTGCTCCGCCCGGATCGTCGCAGAGCGTGAACTAGGCTCTGGAAACGCCCGAACCGGAGTCCCGGCGGGCTTGCGCGCGCAGTGGGACGGGAGCGTGGCCCGTGGCGGATCAGGCGGTGGACACAGACGGCACGAAAGTGTCGTCGGCGGGGCGGCGCCCGGCTGCCGAGTCCGCTCCTACGGAGGGTCAGTTCCTGGGCCGCACACGAGAGTTGAAGGAACTCAGGGTCGACATCGAGCGCGCGGGCCTGGACACCCTCGCGGGCCGCAAGGCACCCCGCGCGCGCGTGCTGCTCATCGCCGGCAGGCCCGGCTCGGGCCGCACCGCGCTCGCCGAGGAGCTCGCACGGCAGGTTGCGGGGAGTTACCCCGACGGGGTGCTGCGCGCCCGGCTCGCCGAACCCGACGGCACCCCCGTGCCCACCGAGCGCACCGCGCGGGAGCTGTTGAGGGCCCTGGAGCTGCCCGCGCCGGCGGGGGCAGCCGCCGACGACCTGAGCGAGGCGGTGCGCGAGGCCCTCGCCACCCGCCGCGTTCTGCTGCTGCTCGACGACGCGGCCGACGCCGAGCAGGTCGACGCGCTGCTCCCGGACACCCCCGAGTGCCTGGTCGTCGCGGTCTCCGGCGGACCGCTGACCGGCATCGCGGACGTCCGCCCCTGCACCCTGGGCGGCCTGGACACCAAGTCCGCGCTCGAACTGCTCGACCGCTTCACCGGCTCGGTGCGCATCACCGTCGACCCGCTCGCCGCCGAGGGACTGGTCGAGGAGTGCGCCGGTCAGCCCGCCGCCCTGCGTCTCGCGGGAGGCTGGCTCGCCGCCCGCCCCACCTCGGCCGTCGCCGACCTCGCCAAGCAACTGCGCACCGAGGGCGACGAGAGCACCCCGCTCGGCCGGGTCTTCCACCTCGTCTACACCGCGCTGTCCGCCACCGCCGCGCGGATACTGCGTCTGCTCTCGCTCGCCCCGGCCGGCCTCATCGACCCGCACACGGCGTCCGCGCTGGCCGGCTGCTCGGTGGACACCGCACGGTCCGCGCTGGACGACTTCGTCGGCTTCGGCCTCGTACGGCCCGTCGAGTCGCGGCTGCCGCAGTACGAGGTGCCCGGCTGCCTGCTGCCGCTGCTGCGCTCCCTGGCCGAGAGCCAGGACCGTCCGGCGGAGCTGCAGCTGGCCCGCGCCCGGATGCTGGAGCGGACCGTACGGCTGCTGGCGTCCTGCCGCGCCATCACCGAGACCGACAACGCGCCCGCACGCGAGAAGCTCGCCGCGCTTCCCCGCGAACTGCGCTTCCCGACCCCCAGGGCGGCCGAGGACTGGCTGCGCATCCGGCAGCCCGCGCTGCTGGCCGCGGCCCGGCTCGCGGTCGCGGACGGGGAGCTGGACACCCTGGCCAGGAGACTGATGGCCGCGCTGGTGCGGGCGATGGTCGCCCACTTCGGCACCCGGGCCGCGGCGGCCGAGCTGTACGGCATCCACCGCCTCGTCCTCGACGTCGCCGAGCGCCAGGGCCAGCCCCGCGAGAAGGCCGCCGCCCTGCTGAACCTCGCCGACCTGGACGCGCAGACCGGCCGTACGGCCGACGCCCTGGCCCGCTACCGGGCCGCCCTGGACGCCGGACGCGAGGCGAACGACCCGTATGCGACCGGCCGCGCGATGGAATCCGTAGGCGGCGCCCACCAGGAGCTCGGTGACCACGACCGGGCCGCCGACTGGTACGGCAGGGCGCTCGCCCAGCGGCTGGCGCGGGACGAGCGGGTGGACGCCGCCCGGCTGTACGGCCGTATCGCCACCGCGCACACCTACGCGGGCCGCTACGGCGAGGCGCTGCGCAACTGGCGCGCCGCCGTCACCGGACACCGCAGGAACGGCGATGTGCCCGCCCAGGCGCGGGCGTTGAGCGAGCTGGCGCGCGTCCAGGAGTACGCAGGGCGGCCCGAGGAGTCGCTGCGCACCTGCCACGAGGCGGTCGAGTGGGCGCGCCGCGCCGACGACCACCGGCTGCAGGCCGCACTGCAGCTCCGGCTGGCCGACACCCTGGACCGGCTCGGCGACCCCGCCGCGGCGCGACTGCACCGCAAGGCCGCCGAGCGCATGCTGGGTGATGAGCTTCCGGAGAGCGCGACGGCCAAGGAAGACACAGAAGACACGGAACAAGACGCTAACGCCTGCGAAATCCGTAGTACATCCGTCGAAGATTGATGCATTGAAAGGCTAGACAGAGAGAACCCCTTCATTAGACTGGCTCCGCCGCGTTCTTTCGTGGTGTCTCCCGGTGCGCCCCCGTGTATCCGGGTATGACATGCATTGCCCCGGCTTGCATCGCCCCGGCCGTGCATAGCCCCAGAACCCTCTGAGCCAAGGACCGTGATCGACGTGAAGGTCGGCATCCCCCGCGAGGTCAAGAACAACGAGTTCCGGGTGGCCATCACCCCCGCCGGTGTGCACGAGCTGGTGCGCAACGGCCACCAGGTCGTCGTCGAGCGGAACGCCGGTGTCGGCTCCTCGATCACGGACGACGAGTACGTTTCCGCCGGTGCGCAGATCCTGGAGACCGCCGACGAGGTCTGGGCCGCCGCCGACCTGCTGCTGAAGGTCAAGGAGCCCATCGCGGAGGAGTACCACCGCCTCCGCAAGGACCAGACCCTCTTCACCTACCTGCACCTGGCCGCGTCCAAGGAGTGCACGGACGCGCTCCTGGAGTCCGGCACCACGGCGATCGCGTACGAGACGGTCGAGCTGCCGAGCCGCGCGCTGCCGCTGCTCGCCCCGATGTCCGAGGTCGCGGGCCGCCTCGCCCCCCAGGTCGGCGCCTACCACCTGATGGCCGCCAACGGCGGCCGCGGTGTGCTGCCCGGCGGTGTCCCCGGTGTCCTGCCCGCCAAGGCGGTCGTCATCGGCGGCGGCGTCTCCGGCTGGAACGCCGCGCAGATCGCCATCGGCATGGGCTTCCAGGTGACCCTGCTCGACCGTGACATCAACAAGCTCAAGGAGGCGGACAAGATCTTCGGCACGAAGATCCAGACCGTCGTCTCCAACGCCTTCGAGCTCGAGAAGGCCTGCCTCGAGGCCGACCTCGTCATCGGTGCGGTCCTCATCCCCGGCGCCAAGGCCCCGAAGCTCGTCACCAACGAGCTGGTCTCCCGGATGAAGGCGGGAAGTGTTCTTGTCGACATCGCGATCGACCAGGGCGGCTGCTTCGAGGACTCCCGCCCGACCACGCACGCCGAGCCGACCTTCCCGGTCCACAACTCGGTCTTCTACTGCGTCGCCAACATGCCCGGCGCCGTGCCCAACACCTCCACGTACGCGCTGACCAACGCCACGCTGCCGTACATCGTGGAACTGGCCAACCGCGGCTGGGCCGAGGCGCTGCGCCGCGACCCCGCGCTGGCCAAGGGCCTCAACACGCACGACGGCAAGGTCGTGTACCGGGAGGTCGCGGAGGCGCACGGCCTGGAGCACGTCGAGCTGGAGTCCCTGCTCGGCTGAGACACCGAAGGGTGACCGGACGAGTGGCCGGCTGACCCATCAATCAGCAAAAGGCGATACGTCAACACAGGTCGTCAACGCCCCGTACCCGGCCGGACCTTGCCCAGCGAGGTCCGGCCGGGTGTGTGTCGGGTCACTTTGCGACACTCGTTCAACTCGCCACGAACGTAACCCTTCAACCGATTCGCACACCCGTGAAACCTGCTGTGCGACGGCCTTACGCCCTTGACAGAGGGGTGTTCGGTTGCCGACACATCGGGTCGGGTACGGCGGATTGTGTTGCTGCGGACCGGTGACACGCCATAGAGTCGCCAATCGTCGGCATGGTGCCACGCTGACCTATCTAGAAGTTTCCTGGTCACCAAGGAGGTAAGACGACTTGTGAATGAGTCGACATTTACTCCCGGGGGTGGTCAACCAGGAATGCCGGCGCGGGGCCAGGGCCCCACGGGGCTCGAGGCTGTCGGCTCCGTCGCTGTCCGAACCTTCGCAGCGCAAAAGAGTCCCCGGATGACTCAGACAGCACACCAGAGCATGGATGGCCATCACGTGAACGCCATGGCCGGCAACGGAAGTGGCGGGAACCACACCCACTTCGCCGACTACGACGAACTGCCCGAGGGGCACTTCTACGACCCCGACGCCGAGTACGAGCCCGATCCGGAGTACGCAGCCACGCTCGCGCCCGACGCGGCCCGTCAGCGCCGTGAGCGCGTCGGACCGACCGGACGCCCGCTGCCCTACTTCCCGATCCCGGGTCCGCTGACCAGCCACGGCCCCGCGACGATCATCGCGATGTGCAACCAGAAGGGCGGCGTCGGCAAGACGACGTCGACCATCAACCTGGGCGCCGCGCTCGCGGAGTACGGACGCCGGGTCCTGCTCGTCGACTTCGACCCGCAGGGCGCGCTCTCCGTGGGCCTCGGCGTCAACCCCATGGAGCTCGACCTCACCGTCTACAACCTGCTCATGGAGCGGGGCATGGCGGCCGACGAGGTGCTCCTGAAGACGGCGGTCCCGAACATGGACCTGCTGCCCAGCAACATCGACCTGTCCGCCGCCGAGGTGCAGTTGGTGTCCGAGGTCGCGCGCGAGTCCACGCTTCAGCGGGCGCTCAAGCCCCTGATGGCCGACTACGACTACATCGTGATCGACTGTCAGCCCTCGCTCGGCCTGCTCACCGTCAACGCCCTCACGGCGGCCCACAAGGTGATCGTGCCGCTCGAGTGCGAGTTCTTCGCCCTGCGCGGTGTCGCGTTGCTCACCGAGACCATCGAGAAGGTCCAGGAGCGGCTCAACCCCGAGCTGGAGCTCGACGGCATCCTCGCCACGATGTACGACTCCCGCACGGTGCACAGCCGTGAGGTGCTCGCGCGCGTGGTCGAGGCGTTCGACGATCACGTCTACCACACGGTGATCGGCCGGACCGTCCGCTTCCCGGAGACCACCGTCGCCGGTGAGCCGATCACCACGTACGCCTCCAACTCCGTCGGTGCCGCCGCCTATCGCCAGCTCGCCAGGGAGGTGCTCGCCCGGTGTCACGCCGAGTGAGTCTGCCGGGGGCCGACGAACTGTTCCGTACCACCGGGGGCATGGCGCTCCAGTCATCCACCCCCACCCGCCGGACCAACGGCGAGGCCCGGGTACCGGCTCCGGCCGGTGAGAGCGACCCGGCCGCCGTAGCGGAGGACGCGCCGCAGTCGGTGCCCGTGCAGGGTGGTGACGGCGAGGGCGACGAACACGTCGCGGCGGACGCCGCGGCGGACGCGGGAGAGTCCCGCAGCCGGGGTACGGCCCCGGAGCGCTCGGCGCGGCGCCAGGCGACGCAGGAGGGTGCCGACGGGCAGCCCGCCCGCGGCGGCAAGCGCTCCCGCGCCGCGAACCGGCGGCCCAGCGGGCGGGAGCGGCACGACGAGAAGATCACGGTGTACGTGTCCGCCGAGGAGCTCATGGACCTCGAGCACGCCCGGCTGGTGCTCCGCGGGGAGCACGGGCTCGCGGTCGACCGGGGCCGGATCGTCCGCGAGGCGGTCGCCGTCGTACTCGCCGATCTTGAATCCCGCGGGGACGCGAGCATCCTCGTACGACGGCTTCGCGGGCGGTAGCGGTAGCCTGCGACGGCTATGACCTCGAACGACACCTCTGTCCCCGCCGGCTCCGGCGGCCGTCGCCGTGTCCTGGGCCGGGGCCCCGGCGCGACGCCGGTCCCGACGGAGGGGCGGGACGGGCGGCCCGAGGAGCGCGTCGAGTCGGCCGAGGGGGCGCCGGTCAAAGGGCGGGCCGAGTCGGTCGAGGAGCCCGTCGAGGCCGCCGCGGAGACGGCGCCCGAACCTCCTGCGCATGAGCCCGTCGAGGCGCATGAGCCCGTTGAGGCCGCCGCGGAGACGGCGCCCGAGCTTCCTGCGCATGAGAGCGCCGAGCCTCCGGCGGAGACGGCGCCCGAGTCTCCGGCACAGGCCGAGGCCTCCGCGGGGCCGGAGCGTCTGCCCCGTTCGGAGGGTGCTGCCGAGTCCGCGGCTTCCGACGAGGTCGGTGGCGGGGTCTTCAAGGTGCGGCTTGCGAACTTCGAGGGGCCGTTCGACCTGCTGCTTCAGTTGATCTCGAAGCACAAGCTCGATGTCACCGAAGTGGCGCTGTCCAAGGTCACCGACGAGTTCATGGCGCACATCAGGGCGATGGGGCCCGACTGGGACCTCGACCAGACGACCGAGTTCCTGGTCGTCGCGGCGACGCTGCTCGATCTGAAGGCCGCCCGGCTGCTCCCGGCCGCCGAGGTCGAGGACGAGGCGGATCTGGCGCTGCTGGAGGCGCGGGACCTGCTGTTCGCGCGGCTGCTCCAGTACCGCGCCTACAAGCAGATCGCGGACATCTTCAACGCCCGGCTGGAGGAAGAGGGCCGCCGCTACCCCCGTACTGTCGGGCTCGAAGCGCACCACGCCGCGCTGCTGCCCGAGGTGGTCATCAGCATCGGGGCGGAAGGATTCGCCAGGCTCGCCGTGAAGGCGATGCAGCCCAAGCCCAAGCCGCAGGTGTACGTCGACCACATCCACGCCCCGCTGGTGAGCGTGCAGGAGCAGGCCGGGATCGTGGTGGCGCGGCTGCGGGAGTTCGGGGAGGCCAGTTTCCGCGCCCTCGTCGAGGACACCGAGGACACCCTCACCGTCGTGGCCCGGTTCCTGGCCCTGCTGGAGCTCTACCGGGAGAAGGCCGTCGCCCTCGACCAGGAGGAGGCCCTCGGGGAGCTCATGGTGCGCTGGACGGGTGGGGACGGCGACGACCAGCCGAGGGTGACGGACGAGTTCGACCGCCCGGCGGAGGCGGCCAAGGACGACCGGGCCAAGGACGACCGGGCCAAGGACGACCGGGCCAAGGACGGCGACACCAAGGACGACAAGATCAAGGACGGCGCCAAGGACGACAAGATCAAGGACGGCGCCAAGGAGGAGAAGGCGTGAACCAGGAGACCACCGACATCGCGGCGGGCCTGCGTACCGTCGCCGACCTCGACCTGAAGCCCGCCCTGGAGGCCGTCCTCATGGTCGTGGACGAGCCCGCGACCGAGGAGCACCTCGCGAAGATCCTGGAGCGGCCCAGACGGCAGATCAAGGACGCGCTGCGGGAGCTGGCCGACGAGTACACCGTCCAGGGCCGCGGTTTCGAGCTGCGGCTCATCGCGGGCGGCTGGCGCTTCTACACCCGGCCCGAGTACGCGGCGGCCGTCGAACGCTTCGTCCTCGACGGGCAGCAGGCCCGGCTGACCCAGGCGGCCCTTGAGACTCTGGCGGTCGTCGCCTACCGCCAGCCGGTGAGCCGATCCCGGGTCTCGGCGGTCCGCGGAGTGAACTGTGACGGTGTGATGCGCACCCTGTTGCAGCGCGGTCTGGTCGAGGAGGCGGGCACGGAACCCGAAACAGGTGCGATCCTGTACGTGACGACGAACTACTTCCTGGAGCGAATGGGCCTGCGCGGTCTGGACGAGCTCCCGGAGCTCGCGCCCTTCCTTCCCGAGGCGGACGCGATCGAGGCCGAGACGCTGGAAGGGGTCCCGTCGTTCGATCCGGATGCACCGGATGCAGATGCAGACGACACGACGACGACGGAACTTTGATGCGAAGCAGTGGCAGTGGCAGTGGCAGGAACAGCGGGCGTGGCAACCCGCGGGGAACCGGCGGGGGCAGCAACCCGCGGGGAACCGGTGGGAGCGGCAACCCGCGGGGGAGTGGTGGGAGCGGCTCCCAGCCGAGGAGCGCGGGAGGGCGCGACGACAGGCCGAAGCGTCCCAGCAAGCCCCGCCCTGAGGAGCGCCGCTACGACGTAGGCCCCGGGGCCTCGCCGGACGGCCCGAAGTCCGGGCGCGGCAACGCGGCGCGCGGCGGCGCCAAGGGCGGCCCCAAGCAGGGCCAGCCGCGTGGTGGCCGTACGGAGCCCTCGCGCTCCCGCGAGTACGAGACGCGGACCGAGGAGCGCAACCGGGACCGGTACGCGGGCAAGAAGGAAGTCAAGCTGCCCAAGACCTTCCCGGGCGCCGAGCAGGAGGGCGAGCGCCTGCAGAAGGTGCTCGCGCGTGCGGGCTACGGCTCCCGGCGCTCCTGCGAGGAGCTGATCGAGCAGGCCAGGGTCGAGGTCAACGGCGAGATCGTCCTGGAGCAGGGTCTGCGCGTCGACCCGGAGCACGACGAGATCAAGGTCGACGGGCTGACCGTGGCCACGCAGTCGTACCAGTTCTTCTCGCTGAACAAGCCCGCCGGTGTGGTCTCGACGATGGAGGACACGGAGGGCCGGCAGTGCCTCGGTGACTACGTGACGAACCGCGAGACGCGGCTCTTCCACGTCGGGCGGCTCGACACCGAGACCGAGGGCGTCATCCTGCTCACCAACCACGGCGAGCTGGCGCACCGGCTGACCCACCCCAAGTACGGCGTGAAGAAGGTCTACCTCGCGCACATCGTGGGTCCGATCCCGCGCGACCTGGGCAAGCGGCTCAAGGACGGCATCCAGCTGGAGGACGGGTACGCCAAGGCGGACCACTTCCGGGTCGTCGAGCAGACCGGCAAGAACTACCTCGTCGAGGTGACCCTGCACGAGGGCCGCAAGCACATCGTGCGCCGCATGCTCGCGGAGGCCGGCTTCCCGGTCGACAAGCTCGTGCGTGTGGCCTTCGGTCCGATCACCCTGGGCGACCAGAAGTCGGGCTGGCTGCGCCGCCTGTCGAACACCGAGGTCGGGATGCTCATGCAGGAGGTCGATCTCTAGGCCCGACTGACGGCCCTGGAGGGCGCTGTGCGCCCTCCGCCCGCCTTCACCGCCCTCGGGGAGCGCGGCGGGCTCCGACACGCTCCAGGGGCCGCTGAGGGCTTCTGTCACGGATGTGCCGAGAACACGGATGTGCCGAGAACCGCGCCCGAGGTCTTGTGGGGGCGCGGTTCGGCTTTTTATAGTCGTACTGACTATTACTCGTGCCGGTCATGACCGGCTACGACTCGTGCGGAACCGGGGGCGGGTGACTTGCGCGCAAGGGGAGGTCTCGCCCCCGAGGGCTACGACAAGTACGCCTTCGAACCCTTCGCCGTCACCGTCGACCTCGCCGTCCTGACCGTCCGCGCGGGCGAACTCGAAGTGCTGCTCGTCGAACGGGGGCAGGAACCGTACGCCGGCCGCTGGGCACTGCCCGGCGGCTTCGTGCTGCCGAAGGAGTCCGCGGAGACGGCCGCCCGGCGTGAACTCGCCGAGGAGACCGGCATCCCGGACCTCTCCTGCCTCCATCTGGAACAGTTGCGGACCTACAGCGAACCCGACCGCGACCCGAGGATGCGGGTCGTCTCCGTCGCGTTCGCCGCACTGCTCCCCGACCCTCCCGAGCCGCACGGCGGCGGGGACGCGGTGCAGGCCCGGTGGGTGCCGTACGGCTCGGTCGGCCCGCTCGCCTTCGACCACGACCGCATCCTCGCCGACGCCCACGAACGCGTCGGCGCCAAGCTCGAGTACACCTGCCTGGCCACGTCCTTCTGCCCGCCCGAGTTCACCCTCGGGGAGCTGCAGCGGGTCTACGAGACGGTGTGGGGCGCCGTCCTCGACCGGCCCAACTTCCGGCGCAAGGTCCTCGCCACGCCCGGGTTCGTCGAACCGGTCCCGGGGGCCGCACGCCTCACCGGAGGCCGCGGCAAACCCGCCGCGCTCTACCGCGCGGGCGGCGCCACCGCCCTGCAGCCACCCCTGCTGCGTCCCCCTTCGGAAGGACGGCCCTCATGACCACCACCCCGACGCTCGCGAAGCACGCCGCCACCGGATCCCTGCTCGGCCTCGCCCTCGGCGACGCGCTGGGTTTCCCGACCGAGTTCAACGACGTCCCCTCGATCCTGGCCAAGTTCGGCCCCTGGCGGGAGATGAAGCTGCCGCGACCCGCGATCGTCACGGACGACACGCAGATGACGCTGGCGCTGGGGCGGGGACTGCGTACGGCGATGGACCGCGGCCTGCTCACACCGCTGCGGATGGAACGGCCCGTGCGCGAGGAGTTCGTGGACTGGTACCAGTCGCCCGACAACAACCGCGCGCCCGGCCGCACCTGCCTCGTGGCCTGCAACCTCCTGAAGACCGAGGACCGGCCCTGGCAGGAGGCCAGCCAGATCGACTCCAAGGGGTGCGGGGCCAACATGCGGGTGGCGCCGGTCGGGCTCGTACGGGGGCTCAGCGACGAACAGCGCTCGGGCGCCGCGCAGTTGCAGGCCGCGCTCACCCACGGCCATCCCACCGCGCTCGCCGCCTCGGACCTCACCGCCCACGCCGTGTGGCTCCTCGCCGGAGGCGCCGAGCCGACCGAACTGATCGGCCTCCTGCGCTCGTACGCCCAGGAGAACCGCGGCCGCTACCTCTCCCGCTGGCTCGGCGACCTGTGGACCCGCAGCCAGGACCCCACACCGGAGCACTTCATCGGACGCGGCTGGGACGAGTGCCTCGCGGTCCTCGACCGCCTTCAGGACGCCGTGCGTACCGCCTCGCCCGAGAGCGACCCGTGCCTGGCCACCGGCGCGGGCTGGATAGCCGAGGAGGCGCTCGCCACCGGACTGCTCTGCTTCCTGCAGTTCGTCGACGAGCCCGTCACCGCGCTGCGCCGCGCGGCCTGCACCTCGGGCGATTCCGACTCCATCGCCTGCCTGACGGGCGCGTTCGCCGGCGCCCACCACGGCTCCGACACCTGGCCGACGGAGTGGGCCGACCGCATCGAGTACCAGAGCGACCTCATGTCGCTGGGGGCGCTCTGGGATGCGTGAGAGATGCCTCTGGGATGCATGAGATACGGCTCTGGGATGCTTGAGTGATGATCGACGACGTCCTGGACATCGACCTCGCGGCCGTGGTGGCCGAGCAGCCCGACCCGGTGCTGTTCGCCACCGTCTCCGGGGCGCACCTGTACGGCTTCCCCTCGCGCGACTCGGACGTCGACCTCAGGGGCGTGCACCTGCTGTCGGCGGCCGAACTGGTCGGCCTGCGCGAGCCGGACGAGACCCGGTCGCGGATGTGGGACCGGGACGGTGTCGAGATGGACCTCGTCACCCACGACCTGCGCAAGTTCGTACGGCTGATGCTGCGGCGCAACGGCTATGTGCTGGAGCAGCTGCTCTCGCCACTGGTCGTGCACACCGGGGAGGCGCACAGCGAGCTGGTCTCGCTCGCCCCCGGAGTCCTCACCTCCCACCACGCCCATCACTACCGGGGCTTCGCGGCGACCCAGTGGCGGCTGTTCGAGAAGACCGGTGAACTCAAGCCGCTGCTCTACACGTTCCGGGTGCTGCTCACCGGTATCCATCTGATGCGCAGCGGCGAGGTGCAGCCCGATCTGCGCACGCTGGTCTCGGAGGTCGGGGAGGCTCCCGTGTATCTGCCCGACCTGATCGCGGCGAAGGCGGAGCGGGAGCACGGGGACGCGGACGTCGACCACGCGCGTGTGGCGGCCGACGTGGAGCGGCTGCACGGCGTGCTGGACGTGGCGCAGGACGCCTCAGCGCTGCCGGACGCCCCGTCCGCGTACGACGCCCTGCACGCGTTCGTCGTCCGGGTCCGGCTGGAGGGTCCGGGGAGCGTCGCAGTCCGCGCGGAGGGCTGAGGCGCGGCGGGTGCGCAGGAGGAAGTCCTCGACGCGGGCGTGGTCCGGTTCGGCGGGCAGCGGGCTGTGGGCGGCCGCGTCGTCCGCCTCGGCCGCCAGCCGGGTCATCCAGGCCTCGACCTCCGGCCACGGGACCTCGCCGCGCTTCACCGCGAGCAGCGCCTCGCGCCGTAGGCCGACGTCTATCGTCAGTGCGCCGGTGCGCAGCAGGTCACGGGAGCTCATGAGGAGGCGCAGGAGGTGCATGGCGTGCTTCCAGCGCGGGGCGCCGTGCTGCCGGACGTCGGCGTCCAGCTTCTTGCGCTGGCCCAGCGCGTAGCGGGCGAACGTGTCGTGTGCCCGGCGGGAGAGGAACGCCTCGCGCAGGGCGAGCAGTTCGCGACCCGTGTCGTCGACGTACTCGACGAGCGGGGAGTGCAGGCACTCCAGGATGTTCGGGTTGGCGCGCAGCGCGAGGGTGCAGAAGCGCTCCAGTTCCCAGCTGAACTGTTCCTCGGCCGGCCCCTCGACGTGCGTCGGAGGCTTTTCGAAGCGCCAGAAGAGCGGGGTCGGCGCGAGGAACACGCCCCGGCGGTCCGTGTCGCTGCCGTCCGTGGCCAGCCCGAAGGCGCGCGAGCCCATCACGCAGGAGTAGATCGTGTGGTCGCGCACCAGGGACACCTGGGTCTCGGCATGCATGTCCTGGAGCGTACGCGCCCGCTCACACCAGGAAGATCGATTTTCCCTTCACCGTGATCTTCTTCGCGGGCAGGGGACGCGGGGCCGGGCCGTGGACCACCGAGGCGTCGGTGATGCGGTACTTGCTGCCGTGGCAGGGGCAGTCGATGGTGCCGTCGGCGACCTTGTTCACCGTGCAGCCCTGGTGGGTGCAGATCGCCGAGAAGGCCTTGAACTCGCCCTTCTTCGGCTGGGTGACCACGACCTTCTCTTCCTTGAAGACCTTGCCGCCGCCGACCGGGATGTCACTCTTCTCGGCGAGTTCCTTGCCTGCTGAGGGTTTGGCGATCGGGGAGGTGGTCGCGGTCGGGGAGGATGCCGACGAGCTGTTGCTGTCGCCGTACTTGCTGCATCCCGCGAGCAGGAAGGCCGCGCCCGTCCCGAGCACCGTGCGCCGCGCCGGGGGGTTCGTCATGTCGTCACTCCGAACGTGCGGAAGAACCAGAGAGCCGACGTCAGCCAGATGGCCGTGAGGACGACGAAGACGAGTCCTCCGACCATGGGCAGCAGCCAGCCGGGCAGTCGCTCCGAGCGGAGCAGGAGCATTTTGGCACTAAATGCACCGAAGAAGAAGCAACCCAGGAGCGAGTGCCACATCACTCGCGGTTCGTACGTCTGATAGCCCAACGCATACAGGCAGTGCACCGCGACCGGCACCGCCACCAGGAACGCGATCCGCCCCGACCAGCGGTGCAGCGTCGGCGCCCAGCTCGGCCCGGGCAGCTTCCCGTAGACCATGAACGCCGAGACCAGCTGGACCAGCGCGAAGGCGAACGCCGTCGTCGCCAGCCACGACTTCACCGCGCCCGTGCTGCTGAACCCCGCGAGGTTGAAGGCGGTCCCCGCCGGGTGGTGCGACTTGCCATAGGCGCCGAGGCCGACCGCGACCGCCGCGGCGACCAGGGCGGGGACGAGATAGCGGGCCGCGCCCGGGCGGCGGTGGGCGGGCGGGGGAGAGGGGAAGCCCTGGGTGGCGGCGTTCGGATCCACGGTCATATCGGTTCCCGATCAGGAAAGGGCCAGGAAAGGGTTCACGAACGGGTCTTGGAGTGACGCGTCTTGGAGTGACAGGTCATGGAGTGACGGGCGAGGCGGTGAGTGTCTGTCCGTCGACCGTCACGGTGCCGGTCTCCGGGTCGATCGTCGGCGCCGCCGCGGGCTTGCCGTCACGGTCGAGAATGCCGACCTGCTTGCCGCCGGGCAGCACGATCCAGCCGCCGTCGAGCTTGGCGCCGCGCACCGTGGCGGTCGCGCGGTAGAGCCCGGACGGCTTGACCGCCTTGTCGGCGGTGAACGCGTAGCGCTGCCCGCCGAGGTCGACGGTGCCGCGGATGCTTCTGCCGTCCTTGAGCGTGCCGTTCAGTTCGGCGCCGTGCTTGCCGGTGAGCTTCATGGTGCCGTCGTCCTTGACATCGCCCTTCAGCCACGACTCCTTGCTGCGGCCGTCGCAGAAGTACGCGATCGCCTTGCCGCCCCGCAGGGAGACGGAGACCGCGGAGGAGTCGTCGTCGGTGCGGCCCGCGTAGTCGGCGTTCGGTGGCGCGCTCCTCGAAGGGGGCGGGGGGCTCGACGGCGGCGACGTACTCGTGGGCGGCGGGCTCGCCTGTGGCGTGGCGCTGGGTGAGGCCTCTTGGTACGACGAGGACGCGTTCTTCGTCCCCGCCGTCGCGTTGAGCGTCAGCATGAACACGGCGAGCAGGAGCCCCGCCAGAAGGGTGAGCAGCGGTCCTGGGCGTTTCATACGGGCCATGCGGGCCTCCCCCGAGGCGAGTCTCCTGCCATGAGAGCGGACCCGTGCCCCGGCGTCCAGAGGCGCACGGGTGTGTTCTCACTACAAGTAGCGGAATAGGGCGATTCAAGTGACATTGGCGGAGACCTGGGCGGCCTGCTGGACATGCTCACCAGGTCCGGCCTGATCGACCAGGCCCAGTCGTGGATCGGCACGGGAGAGAACAAGCCCGTCAGCGGCCTCGACAAGCAGCAGTCGCTCTGAGTCGCTCCGAGACGTGCTCCTTTTCGTGTGCGGCGGCCGTCTCGTCAGGCGGGCGCCGCACACTCGCGGGTTGCGGCCTGACTACGCTGGTGTGACAAGGCGAGACACGACGACATACGACGAGATACGACCAGTACGTAGCTCGGCTCAGCGAGGAGTGACATCGTGGCGGTACGAGCGGTCCGGGGCGCCGTCCAACTGGAACGGGACGAGGCCGGCCACATGGACGAGCAGGTCAGCGAGCTGCTTACCGCTGTCCTGGAGCGGAACGGTCTCACCACCGACGACCTCATCAGCATCTGGTTCACCGCGACGCCCGATCTGCACAGCGACTTCCCGGCCGCCGCCGCCCGCAAGCTCGGCATCGTCGACGTGCCGCTGATCTGCGCGCAGGAGCTGGACATCGAGGGCGCGATGCCCCGGGTCGTACGGGTCCTCGCGCACATCGAGTCCGACAAGCCCCGCGCCGACATCGCGCACGTCTACCTGGGCGCCGCGGGCGCGCTGCGCAAGGACATCGCCCAGTGAGAACCGCGCTCGTCATCGGAACCGGGCTGATCGGTACGTCGGCGGCCCTCGCGCTCTCCCAGCGGGGCGTCGTCGTCCACCTCACCGACCACGACCCGGAGCAGGCCCGTACGGCGGCCGCGCTCGGCGCCGGCACCGACGAGGCGCCCGGCGGGCCCGTGGACCTCGCGATCGTGGCGGCCCCGCCGGCGCACGTGGCGGCGACGCTCGCGGACGCCATGCGGCGTGGGGTCGCGCGCGGCTACCTCGACGTGGCGAGCGTCAAGGGCGGACCGCGCCGCGAGCTGGAGGCGCTCGGCCTCGACCTCTCCGCGTACATCGGTTCGCACCCCATGTCGGGCCGTGAGAAGTCGGGCCCGCTGGCCGCGACGGGCGACCTCTTCGAAGGCCGCCCCTGGGTTCTCACCCCCACTCGGGACACGGACACCGAGGTCCTGAACCTCGCCCTCGAGCTGGTGTCGCACTGCCGTGCCGTCCCGGTCGTCATGGACGCCGACGCCCATGACCGCGCGGTCGCGCTCGTCTCCCACATGCCGCACCTGGTGTCCAGCATGGTCGCCGCGCGCCTGGAGAACGCGGAGGAGGCGGCGGTACGGCTGTGCGGGCAGGGCATCCGTGACGTGACCCGGATCGCGGCCTCCGACCCCCGGATGTGGATCGACATCCTCTCCGCGAACCCGGGCCCGGTCGCCGACCTCCTCACGGACGTCTCCGCCGACCTCGACGAGACCGTCCAGGCCCTGCGCGCCCTCCAGTCCTCCGACGACGCCAAGCGGCGCGAGGGCGTGAGCGGCATCGAGGACGTCCTGCGCCGCGGCAACGCGGGCCAGGTCCGCGTCCCCGGCAAGCACGGTGCCGCGCCGCTGACGTACGAGACGGTGGCCGTCCTCATCGACGACCAGCCCGGCCAGCTGGCCCGCATCTTCGCCGACGCGGGGGCCGCCGGAGTCAACATCGAGGACGTACGCATCGAGCACGCGACCGGACAGCAGGCCGGCCTCGTCCAGCTGATGGTGGAGCCGAAGGCGGCACCGGTGCTGAGCACGGCACTACGGGAACGGGGCTGGGCGCTGCGGCAGTAGGCCGTCGTGAGGCCCCGCTGTGGCAGTAGGGCCGGCGTCCGGGGCGGGGGGCCTGTGTGGTGGGCCGTGGTGCGGTGGGTGATCGGCCCCGGGAAGGGCCAGTAATGCGGGGTCCGGGAAGCCAGTAACCTTGTGCGGGGCGCGATCGTGCCCCGCACAGACCTCCACCCCGCACCAGGAAGGTGTTCCCACCGTGGAAAACGGCGCCGCCCGGCCCGCCCCGGCAGTGATTGTCGCCATCGACGGCCCCTCCGGCACGGGCAAGTCGAGCACCTCCAAGGCCGTGGCCGCGCAGCTGGGCCTCAGCTACCTGGACACGGGCGCGCAGTACCGGGCGATCACCTGGTGGATGGTGACCAACGGCATCGACATCACGGACCCGACCGCGATCGCCGCCGTGGCCGGAAAGCCGGAGATCATCTCCGGGACCGACCCGTCCGCGCCGGCCATCACGGTCGACGGGACCGACGTCGCGGGCCCGATCCGCACCCAGGAGGTCACCTCCAAGGTCAGCGCGGTCAGCGCGGTGCCCGAGGTGCGCGCCCATATCACCGAGCTGCAGCGTTCGATCGCGGCCGCCGCCGAGCTGGGCATAGTCGTCGAGGGACGCGACATCGGCACCACCGTGCTGCCGGACGCCGATCTGAAGATCTTCCTCACCGCCTCCCCGGAGGCGCGTGCCTCCCGCCGCAGCGGTGAGCTGAAGGGCGCGGACGTCAACAGCACCCGCGAGGCCCTGCTCAAGCGGGACGCCGCCGACTCCAGCCGTAAGACCTCCCCCCTCGCCAAGGCGGACGACGCGGTCGAGGTGGACACCTCCGATCTCACGCTCCAGCAGGTCATCGAGTGCGTCGTCACCCTCGTCGAGGAGAAGCGGGCCGCCAAGTGACCGCAACCTCCGAGAGAGGAGCCGAGGTAGGGCGCCGTATCGGCGTCGGCCTGATGTACGGGCTGTGGAAGCCGCGCGTGCTCGGCGCCTGGAAGGTCCCCGCGACCGGCCCGGCGATCCTGGCCGTGAACCACTCGCACAACATCGACGGCCCGATGGTCATGGGCGTGGCGCCCCGCCCCACCCACTTCCTGATCAAGAAGGAAGCGTTCATCGGCCCGCTCGACCCCTTCCTGCTCGCCATCGGCCAGCTGAAGGTGGACCGTGAGACCACCGATCGCACCGCCATCACCGACGCTCTCGGAGTCCTGTCGTCCGGTGGCGTGCTCGGGATCTTCCCGGAGGGCACCCGCGGCGACGGCGACTTCGCCTCGCTGCGTGCCGGACTCGCGTACTTCGCGGTGCGCTCCGGCGCGCCGGTCGTCCCGGTGGCGGTCCTGGGAAGTTCCGAGAAGAGCAGCCGGTTGACAAAGGCGCTGCCCCCGCTGCGCAGCCGGGTCGACGTCGTCTTCGGAGACCCCTTCGAGGCGGGCGACGGCAGCGGACGGCGTACCCGCAAGGCGCTGGACGAGGCGACCGCCCGCATCCAGAAGCAGCTGAGCGCCCACCTGGACCACGCCAGGCGTCTGACCGGACGCCCGGAAAACGCCGGGCGCCCCACCGGGCACTAGGCGACACTTGAGTAGTGGATCACCCGATATGCGGGCGGTCCACCGATCACCACGATGAACGACGAGGTACGGACTTCATGAACGACCACATCCAGCCCGACGGCTCGGCCGGCCCGGCCGAGCACGAGCACGGGGCGCTTGGCGATGCCGAGTACGCGGAGTTCATGGAGCTCGCCGCGGAAGAGGGCTTCGACATCGAGGACGTCGAGGGCGCGATCGAGGAGGCGGGCCACGGCCCGCTGCCCGTTCTCGCCGTCGTCGGCCGGCCCAATGTCGGCAAGTCGACCCTGGTGAACCGGATCATCGGCCGCCGTGAGGCGGTCGTCGAGGACAAGCCCGGCGTCACCCGCGACCGCGTCACCTACGAGGCCGAGTGGGCGGGCCGCCGCTTCAAGCTCGTCGACACCGGTGGCTGGGAGCAGGACGTCCTCGGCATCGACGCGTCCGTGGCCGCGCAGGCCGAGTACGCGATCGAGGCGGCCGACGCGGTCGTCTTCGTCGTCGACGCCAAGGTCGGCGCGACCGACACCGACGAGGCGGTCGTCCGCCTGCTGCGCAAGGCCGGCAAGCCCGTCGTGCTGTGCGCCAACAAGGTCGACGGCCCGAGCGGCGAGGCCGACGCCTCGTACCTCTGGTCCCTCGGTCTCGGCGAGCCGCACCCCGTCTCCGCGCTGCACGGCCGTGGCACCGGCGACATGCTGGACGCCGTCCTTGAGGCCCTGCCCGAGGCCCCGGCGCAGACCTTCGGCGTCGCGGTGGGCGGCCCCCGCCGTATCGCCCTCATCGGCCGCCCGAACGTCGGCAAGTCCTCGCTCCTGAACAAGGTGGCCAACGAGGACCGCGTGGTCGTCAACGAGATCGCGGGCACCACCCGTGACCCGGTCGACGAGCTGATCGAACTCGGCGGTGTCACCTGGAAGTTCGTCGACACGGCGGGCATCCGCAAGCGCGTCCACCTTCAGCAGGGCGCGGACTACTACGCCTCGCTGCGTACGGCCGCCGCCGTCGAGAAGGCCGAGGTCGCGGTCATCCTGATCGACGCGTCCGAGACCATCTCCGTACAGGACCAGCGCATCGTGACGATGGCCGTCGAGGCGGGCCGCGCGATCGTCCTCGCCTTCAACAAGTGGGACACCCTCGACGAGGAGCGCCGCTACTACCTGGAGCGGGAGATCGAGACCGAGCTTCTCCAGGTGGCGTGGGCGCCCCGGGTGAACGTCTCGGCGCGCACCGGACGGCACATGGAGAAGCTCGTCCCCGCGATCGAGGCGGCCCTGGACGGCTGGGAGACCCGTGTCCCGACCGGCCGTCTGAACGCCTTCCTCGGCGAGCTCGTCGCCGCCCACCCGCACCCGGTCCGCGGCGGCAAGCAGCCCCGCATCCTCTTCGGTACGCAGGCCGGCACCAAGCCTCCGCGGTTCGTGCTCTTCGCCTCCGGCTTCATCGAGCACGGCTACCGGCGCTTCATCGAGCGCCGACTGCGCGAGGAGTTCGGCTTCGAGGGGACGCCGATCCACATCTCCGTACGGGTGCGCGAGAAGCGCGGCACCAAGAAGAAGTGACGTAGCGACAGGTGAGGGGCGGCTCCCATGGGAGCCGCCCCTCACCTGTTCAACTGTTTCTGCTCACAGCCCCCTGCGGGGCGCGGGTGGCAGCGCGGCCGGGATGTGGTGCAGTCCCGTACCGTGCTGGCGCGCCACCGGCTGCCAGACGCCGGTCGTCGACGCGCCTTGACCTTGCTGAGAGCCGCCGTTGCGCGCGGAGTACGCCCCCGCGCTGTAGGAGCTGTACGACGAGGGGTACGAGGATCCGCCGTACGCGCTGGAACCCTGTGTCAGGATCCCGAAGGCCGTGAAGCCGAGCTGGTCCTCGCCGTGGCGGTCGCCGGGCAGGGCCTTGAACGATCTGACCCACTCGGCGTAGAGCGCGTCATAGATCGGCGTGGCCGATGGGCCACGCGGAGGATCCTGAGCCGATCGCGCGGCCGGGATCTGCTGGAAGGGCTGGCGGCGGGGGGCGTCGTAGGTGTGCACGTATGTGCCAACGACCCCACAGCCCAACAGATGCGGTCACACCTTTGCTTCAGCCCGCCCCGTCAGAGGCGCAAGCCCCTTAGGGGCGCGGGGAACTGCGCGCTCAGCCACATACGACCCGCAGCCGACAACGCACGCGCAGCCCCCTTCTTCCAGGGGCGCGGGGAACTGCGCGACCAGCCACACACGACCCGCAGCCGACAACGCACCCGCGCAGCCCGGCTCAACCCAGTGGAACGCTCACGTTCCGGCGAGCGGCATCGCGGCAGCCACCAACTTCCCGTTCGCCGCCGCCTTGTCCAGCGCGTCCCGCAGCAGATCCTCCCGCGGCTGCCGCCCGATCGACCCGACCGGCGCCGCGAACAGCAGCACCTGCTGGTGCTTGTTGGCGGCGGCCCGCCAGCTCTCGGCGACCTGGAGCGCCTGGTGCGCCTGCCACCAGGCGACGGGCGACCCGCCCCCGGTGCCCGGCTGGAGCACGGCGTGCAACTGCCCCATGGCGAGCAGCACGGACCACCCGTGCAGCACCGGCGGCACCGAGCTCAGCTCGGTCACCGGCATGAACCCCTGTTCGATGAGGAGCGGCAGGAAGTCGTCACCGATGTCCGTCGAGCCGGGCCGCACGATGGGCCCCGTCGGCTCGACGACGAGCGCGGGGTGCAACTCGCCACTGATCAGGATGAGTCCGCTGGTCACGCCGAGCACGGCCTGCTCGGGCGCGGCCTGGGCGGGCACGCCGTCGGGGTTGATCGAGCGGACGGCGCCCTGGAGTTGCTCCTCGGTGACCTGGACGACCTGTGAGGGCAGACAGGTGGCGTGGGCGAAGGCGAGGACGGCGGTCTCGTCGCCGATGAACAGGACGGTGCTGGTGCGCTCCTGTTCCGAGTCGCCCGGGGTGCGGCAGGACGTGCAGTCGTAACTGCCCGGGGCGTTCTCTCCGGCGAGCAGCCGGTCGGCTTCTTCGTCGCCGATCTCGGCGCGTACGTCGTCGCTGACGTCGAGCATGCGCGGCACGGGTGGCTCCTCGGGATGCGGTACGTGGCGATGCCGGGTGGCTCCCGGCCCATGAATCCGGGGGTCCCGGCTCATGAAGATGACAACGGGCGATCTGTGGCCGGAGTCACGCCCGGGAGCGAACGGAATCGAACCATCCGACGCGCAGGGTGATCCCTCGTGCGGAATCTGTTACTCCGAGCCAACTTCGTGTGCGTTCAAGGAAGTTGGTTCCGTGAAGTGGGTCACAGGTCACTTGAGCGGCTGGTCGACAAATCCTGAAATCAGCCTATGAAGTGGGTGGCCGAAAATCGCCGATACCCGCGGTAACTGTGAACTGGCCTCGAATGACATGGAGTTGGTTGATATCGGGGCGACCACCTCCATAGATTTCTCGGCCGTGTGCACAGAGCACCGCTCGGGTACGTCCGCCGGCCGAACCGTACGACTGGTTCGCAGCACCACCTCCGGCGGACGGGGCGGAGCACGACGACCGCGTCCTACACGCAGGAAGTCGCGCCCCGCCTTGGGGGATCCCGGGTGTTTCGAGAGGGAACTACATGTCCGCATGTGCCGATAACACTCGTAAGGTTCGTACGACGCGTACGACGGCGGTCCTCGCCGGGGCGGCTCTGCTCGCCCCGCTCGGACTGCTCGCCGCGACCGGCAACGCCGCCGCGGCCGACAGCGGAGTGTGGGACCGCATCGCCAAGTGCGAGAGCGGCGGAAACTGGCACATCAACACCGGCAACGGCTACTACGGAGGACTTCAGTTCTCCGCCGGCACCTGGCGGGCGTACGGCGGTTCGGCCTATGCGTCGACCGCCGACAAGGCCTCCAAGGCCGCCCAGATAGCCGTTGCCACCAAGGTCCAGAACGCACAGGGATGGGGCGCCTGGCCCACCTGTTCGGCGCGGGCCGGAGCGTACGGCAACGCACCCGCGTCCTCGGGCGCCGCGTCGTCCGGAGGGTCGGCCACCACGAAGTCGGCCCCCAAGGCGGCACCCAGGTCGACGTCGAAGTCGGCCTCCAAGTCGGCTCCCACCGAGTCGACGACCAAGTCGGCCCCCGCACAGGCGTCCGAGGCCCCGGCGCGCGCATCCGGCCACACGAACCGCGCGGCGTCCCGCGGCGACTACACCGTCCGCGGCGGCGACACCCTGAGCGGCATCGCGGAGCGGCACGGAACGACCTGGCGGAAGATCTACGCCGCCAACCGGGCGGTCATCGGCGGTGACCCCGACCTGATCATGCCCGGCCAGCGGCTCGACCTCTGAGCCCCGGCTCCATCCCGCCGCCCCACCCCGGTCCTCCGACCGGGTGGGGCCCCGGGCGCGGCGGGGCGGACGCGCCCGGTGTGCTGTTTAGCGTGACCCGATGCACCTCTATCCGACGCCGTCGCCCCTGTTGAACAAGCGCATGCGGTACGTGGCCGCGACCGTCGTCGCCGCCACCCTGGCCGTCCTCGTTCCCGAGAGGGCGGCCGTCGCGTCCCCGTCCCCGTTGTCCCCGTTGTCCCCGTTCTCCGGCCGGCCGGCGGGGCGGGTGTCGTACAACTGTGCTCGGGACCACTGGCCCTGGGGCTGCCTCGCCAAGTGCGAGAGCGGCGGGCGCTGGCACGCGAACACCGGAAACCACCACTACGGAGGACTGCAGTTCAGGCAGGCCACCTGGGTGGCGTTCGGCGGCCTGGCGTATGCCCCGCGTGCGGACCTGGCCCGGCGGAAGGAGCAGATCAAGGTCGCCAAGCGGGTGGTGCACACCCAGGGGTGGGGCGCCTGGCCCGTCTGTGCCAAGAGGTACAAACTCCGGAACCACACACGTGTGATGAACCCCGGTCGGACGTTCTAGGTCTCCCGGCGCCGCACTTCGGCCGCCTCTCCGCTGAACGCGACCGAGCCCCGGCTCAGTTCATGGACGTAGGTCGTCCGGCCCGTCCGTTCGCGCAGACCGGGCGGCAGCCGCTGCTCGGCGACCACCACGCACGCGTCGAGGCCGCCGAGAAGTTCGTACGTGCGGGCCGCGACCGCCGGTGACATGCCCTGCGCGGGCTCGTCGACGAGCACCACGCGCGCGCGTGCCAGCAGGGCGCGGGAGAGGGCGAGCATGCGTTGCTCGCCCCCGGAGAGGGTGCCGGCGCGGCGCGGGAGAAGAGGCTCCAACTGCGGGTACGCGTCGAGGACGGGAGTGAAGTCGGGCGCGGCCAGCACCAGGTGCTCGCGAACCGTGAGCGAGCCGAAGACGGCCCGGCGCTCCGGGACCAGGCACAACCCGCGCCGGGCCCGTTCGAAGGCGGCCAGCCGGGTCACGTCCACCCCGTCCCAGAGGACTGTGCCGTCGGACAGCGGCACGGTTCCCGCGAGGGCGCGCAGGGCGGTCGTACGGCCCGAGCCGTTGCGGCCGAGCAGCACGGTGAGGCCGGGGCCGGGCGCGACCAGGGTCACGCCGTGCAGGGCCTCCAGGGGGCCGTAGCGCACGCGCGCGTGGCGCAGCGAGATGTTCATCCGCGTCCCCGCTCCAGTACGTGGCGGGCGGGGCCGGAGGTGACGACGCGTCCGGCGGCCATGACATGGACGACGTCGGCGAGGTCGGCGACCAGATCGAGGTCGTGCTCGACGACCAGCAGGGCCGTGCCGTCCGCGGCGAGTGCCCGCAGTATCCGGGCCAGCGAGGTCACTTCGGCGGTGTCCAGGCCCGCGGCGGGCTCGTCGAGCAGCAGCACGTGCGGACTTCCGGCGAGGGCCCGCGCCAGCTCGACGCGTCTGAGCGTCCCGGTCGGCAGGCCCTCGGCGGGCAGCGCGCGGACCGAGCCGTCGAGCCCGAACAGCCGCAACGCTCGTTCCGCCGCGGCGGGATCGACGATCCGGCCCTGCTCCGCCCCCACCTGCACGTTCTCGGCCACCGCCAACGAGGGGAAGACGGCCAGCTGCTGGAAGGTCCGCGCGATGCCCAGCCGGGTCCGGGCGTGCGCGGCGAGCCGGGTGATGTCCTGCTCGCCGAACAGCACCCGGCCGTGCGACGGGCGCAGCGTGCCGGCGAGGCAGTGGAACAGGGTGCTTTTGCCGGCCCCGTTGGGCCCCACGACAGCGGTGACCCACCCGGGCCGGACCTCGAGATCGACCCCGTCGAGCGCGGTGAAACCGTCGTAGGCGACCCGTATACCTCGGGCGAGCAGAGATCCGGGGGCCGGCACGGCAGGAGCATGCGGGGTGTCCGCCCGGCGGGATGCTGCGCCCCGCCGGGGTGTGGCGGGTTCCGGGCCGGCACCGTCCGGCCGTTCGTCGGCGGGCGGTTGGTCGGCGGGCGGTTGGGTGGGCCCCGTCTCCACCGACCGCAGTCGTCGCCGCACCCGCGCCCCCAGCGGGGTCGGCGTCGCCCGGCGGCGTGGCCGGAGCCGGGACGTCGCCGTGCGCAGGGCCTCGTACGGGCCACCGGGGAACCGGCCGACGAGTACCGCGAGCACCCCGATCAGTGCCGCGGCGACCCCGCCGCGCGCCCCCGCGTCGAGCCCCACCAGCAACGCCGCCGCGGCCAGCGCGCCGAGGGCGCTGTCGGCGCCGAGGACCACGACCGCCGCGAACCAGAGCAGCCCACGCACCGGGTCGTACGCCGTCGCGTCGAAGGCGCGCAGACCCATGCCGAGCATCCCCCCACCCAGCGCGGCCAGGGCGGCGCCCGCGACGAAGGCCGTCAGCTTCAGCGAAGGGACCCGTACGCCCGCCGCCGAGGCGCCCGACGCGTGGTCGCGCATCGCGGCCAGGGCGCGGCCCGTACGGCCCCGGCGCAGCGCCCCCGTCGCCAGCAACGCGGTCGCCAGCAGCCCCAGTTCGAGCACGTAGTACGCGCGGTCGCCGTCGAAGCCCGCCGGGCGGTCCAGGGACAGCCCCGAAGTCGCGTAGGGCTGGGCGAAGACGAAACGGCTGACGCCCACCCCCACGGCGAACGTCGCCAGGGCCAGCGCCAGGCCGTGGCGGCTGATCGCCGGCCAGCCGGTCAGGACCCCGAGCGGGGCGACCAGCACCACCGCCACCGCCAGCGCGGCCAGTTCGGGCAGACGGGGCAGGCCGGGGAAGCGGCCGGCGGCCAGCAGTGCGGTGAAGAGCGCGCCCAGACCCGCGTACGCCGCCTGCCCGAGGGAGATCTGACCGCCGCGGCCGGTCACCACGACCAGGGACAGGAGCACCACACCCAGCGCGGGCACCTGCACCGACGTGTGCAGGTCCGAGCCCGCGAGGCCGAGCGGCAGCAGGAACAGGACGACCGCGACGATCCACGCGCCCGGGGGCGTCGCCGCCCGGGTCGTCGCCGTACGCGGCAGGGCGTCCCGGTCGCCGATCCCCGGCAGGACGAGCGCCGCGACCAACAGGGCCACCACGAACAGGTTCGCGCCCACCGCCTGGAGCAGCGGCTCCGCCCAGCCCGCCGGATGCAGCCGCGTCAGCTGACTCTGCGCGACCCCGAGACCCAGCGCCACCACGACGGCCACCGGGAGGCTGCGCATCCGGGCGGCGACGGCCACCGCCATCACCTCCATGACGAGCAACGGCATGCCGTACGGATCGAGTCGTACGTACGGCGCCAGGAGCACGCCCGTCAGGCCCGCCGTGAAGGAGCCGAACGCCCAGCCCGCGGCGGCCACCCGGTCCGCGTCGATGCCGCCGAGCACGGCGAGCGAGCGGTCGTCGACGACAGCCCGCAGTTCCGTGCCGAAGCGCGTCCAGCGCGTCACGCCCCCCACCCCGACCGCCAGTGCGAGGGCGACCGCCAACTGCCCCCACGGGTCCGCCGACACCAGCGTCGGCGCGTCCGCGCGCGCCCCGGTGCCCCACACCAGCGCGGCCCCGCCGACCAGCAGCACGAAGACGCCGAGAGACGCGACCAGCGTCTGCGCCGGGTCGCCGCCGAGGACGGACAGGGGGCGGAAGACGAACCGTTCCAGGGTCACGCCGATCGCGGGGGCCACCAGCAGCAGCGTCACCGCGGCACCGAGCGCGAGCGGCCAGCCCCACACCACCGTGAACTGCCGCAGCAGATACGCGCACACCATCGCGATCGCGCCGTGCGCGAAGTTCAGCACCCCGGTCGCCCGGTGGGTGACGACCAGTCCGATCCCGGTGAGCGCCGCCGCGCCGCCGACCGAGAGCCCGGCCAGCGTGAGGTCGTAGGTCAGAGAGCCGCTCATCACCGCTCCGGCGCGGGCGCACGCTCGGCCGCGGGCGGCTCACAGATCGGGCACGGGCCCAGCTCCCCGCTCGCCAGCACCCGCGAGTCCACCGGCACGGCGGCCGGCTTCCCCGCGACCAGCGGGCAGTCCGCGCGGTGCCACAGCGTGCCCCCGGGGACCATCAGCAGTTCCCCGCTGACGGCGAGGGGCGCCACGGCGGCCTGTTCGGACCGCTCCGGGTCGGCGGGCTCCGTCGCCACCAGCAGTCCGTACAACTCCTCGACGCGCGCCGCCGCCAGGGCGTTCCTGCCGTGCGTGAGCAGCACCGCGCCCGCGACGATGAGCGCGGCCCCGGGAATCGTGCAGGACGCCAGGTAGGGCAACTGCCGTTCCGCGTACCGCTCGCCCGAGACGCCGTACCAGCCGATGACGCACAGCACCGCCCCGGCGGCGAGCGCGGCGCACCCGGCCCACAGGACGGGGTGCACGGTCCGCAGTCGAGGTGTCCGCATCCTGGCTCCCAGACGTCGTGTGGCTGTCTGTCTTCCAAGTCCGCCAATGGACTTGCACTATGCCTTCTGGAAGCTGACCCTGAAAGCTCCGGGCGCGGTCGGCCCGGACCGACACCCGGTGGTGAGCCAGCATGGTTCTCGGGAGCGACCTCAGGCGGGACAACGGCCGGGGGGTGGCGGCGCTGGTCGTGCTCGTCCTCGCCGGGGCCCTCACGGCGTGCGGCGACAGCAGCGGCGGCGGGAGTTCGACCCCTCCGCCCGCCCCCACCGTGGAGCGGCCCAGCAGCGCGTCGCCCAGCCCGACCGGCCCGGACGACCCGGCGGCGGCCGAGAACCAGGTCAGGCGGAACTGGGAGAAGTTCTTCTCCCCGTCCGTCCCCGTCAAGGACAAACTGAACTACCTGGAGAACGGCGACAGGATGGCCGCGGTCGTCCAGGGCTTCAGCGGCGACAAGCGTGGTCAGCAGGTCGCGGCCCAGGTCCAGAAGGTCGTGTTCACCGCGCCGGCCGAGGCCGAGGTGACGTACGCGTTGACCCTGAAGGGCGCGACCGCCCTGCCGAACGCCTCCGGGACGGCCGTCTACGAGAACGGCACCTGGAAGGTCTCCGACAACACCCTCTGCGCACTGGTCGCGCTGAGCGGCGACGGATCCGCGACCCCGGCCGGCTGCTGACCCGCCGTGCGCCCCAAGGGTGTTGCCGAAGGAGTCCTCGCCGCGGGCCTGCCGCTCCTGCTGGGCACGGCGCTCGTCCTGGGCACGGCGGCCTGCGGCAGCCGTCTGCCCGAGAGCGACTTCGAGCACCGGACCACGCCCGCCCCGCAGGGCACCGCCCCGCTCCGGGTCGGCATCGTCACCAGCGCCACCAGCCCCGTCGGCGGCTCCGCCTTCACCGGCCCGCGCGACGGGGCCAAGGCCTACTTCGACCGCCTCAACGCGCGCGGGGGCATCGGCGGCCGCCCGGTCGAGGTGCGCACCTGCGACGACGGCGGCAGCGGCGTGGGCGACAACGAGTGCGTGCACCGGCTCATCGACGAGGACAAGGTCGTCGCCCTCGTCGCCACCACCGCCCTCGACTACGCGGGCGCCTCCCGGGTGTCCGCCGCGGGGGTGCCCGACATCGGCGGACAGCCCATAGGCGCGGCCTACGACACCTATCCGCACCTCTACGGGATCTACGGCAGCCTCGCGCCCCGCGAGGGAACACCGGGCTGGGGCGGGAAGCTGTACGGCGGTACCGAGGTCTACCGCTACTTCAAGCGTGTCCACGGCGCCCGTACGGCCGCCGTGATCTCCTACAACCAGTCCGCGTCCGCCGCGTACGCCCGGCTCGTCACCCGGGGTCTGAAGGCCGAGGGCTACCAGGTGGTCACCGAACAGGTCGACTTCGCGCTGCCCAATTTCCGTGCCGCCGCGGCCGATCTGAAGGACCAGGGCGCCGACCTCGTCTTCGACGCCCTCGACACGCACGGCAACGCCCAGCTGTGCAAGGCGATGGACGACGTCGGCGCCAAGGTCATCGCCAAGGTCACCAACGTGCAGAACTGGACCTCCACCGTCCCCGAGGACTACAAGGACGCCCCGCGCTGCCGAAACGCCCTGTGGGTGACCGGATCCAGCCGGAACTACGAGGACACCTCCGACGCCGCCGTCCGCGCGTTCCGGGGCGCCACCAAGGGCCTGCCGACTCACTCCCAGTGGCAGCTGGAGGGCTGGGCGGCCGCGATGTGGTTCACGGACGCCGCGAAGTCCTGCGCGAAAACGGGCGTCACACGCGCGTGTGTCGACCGTTTCATGGACCGCGGCGCCCCGTACACCGCCGACGGCCTGCTGATCCCCGTCTCCTCCGAGCGCCTGCCCACGCCCCCGAAGACCCGCCGGACCTGCGTGTCGGTGGCCCGCTGGGAGGACGGCAGGGGCTGGGTCTCCCAGGGCGACATGAACAGCGACTGCTTCGACGTGCCGCAACTGTCGTACGAGCCCTGACGTGCCTCGGCTGTCCTGCGCGCCCTGATGTGCGCATGAGAAGCAACCATTCACCCGGGCCTGGGGTCTATCCCGACAGGAGGCGGATCCGACGGAGGACCCGGTGGTGCCGCCCCGCACGAAAGGGCGCCCGCATGATGACGCCGGTCCCGTGGACCGCTCGGCACCGCGCCGACCCGGGCACCGCCGTGCCCCCGTGCGCCGACTGCATCGCCGACTCCGCGGGCGGACTGACCTTCGACGTCATCGAGACCGGCGAGCCGGGCGCCGCGCTCCTGGTGCTGCGCCGCCGCGAGGGCCACGACGAGGTCAGCCTGCCGCTGACCCCCACCGGGGACGGCCGGCTGCGCGCGGCGCTGCCCAGCGGCGTCGCCCTGCCCGAGGGCCGCTGGGACGCCTACGCCCAGGTCGCGGGAGGCGAGCCGCGACGACTGGCCCCGGGCGCCAACGACCTGCGCTCGCTCGTCGCCCGGGTCCCCAGCGGTTCCCTCGGCCATGTCGCCGTGCGCATCCCGTACGCGACCCGGCACGGCAACCTCTCCGTGCGCAGCTGGCTGCGGGCCCCGCACGCGGAGGCCGTGGAGCTGTACCGAGGAGAGCGGGGACTGGGCGTACGAGGCCGGGTGTACGGCATCCCCCTCGCGCCGGACGCGCATGCCGAGGTCTGCCACCGGGACACGGCGGGTCCGCTGATCCGCGCGGAAGTGGCCGTGGAGCAGGTGGAGTTCGGCTTCACGGTGGCATACGGCGCCCTGCGGCCCGGCGTCTGGGACCTCTGGCTGCGCCCGGCGGGGGAGGGCGGGCCCCGGGTACGGATCGCGCGGCTGCTCGACGACATCGCCGACAAGCGCCCCTTCCTCATCCATCCGAGGGTGCCGGTGAAGACCCTGTACGGCCCGGTGGAGGCCGGGCCCTACTACACGCGGGACAACGACCTGTCCGTGACGGTCACCGCGGTCGGCTGACCGCGCCCGGCGCCCAGGAGCACCTTGCGGACAGTGGTTGTCCGCAAGGGCTGGCAGACTCGACGCCATGTTGGAGACATCGGCACGACTGCTGCGGTTGCTCTCACTGCTCCAGGCCCACCGCGAATGGTCCGGGGCCGATCTGGCGGGCCGTCTGGGCGTGACGCCCCGCACGATCCGCCGCGATGTGGACCGGCTGCGCGAGCTGGGCTATCCCGTCAACGCCAGCCCGGGCACGGGAGGCGGCTACCAACTCGGGGCGGGAGCCGAGCTGCCGCCGCTGCTGCTGGACGACGACGAGGCGGTGGCCGTCGCGGTCGGGCTGCGCACGGCCGCCGGGCAGGGCATCGAGGGCATCGGCGAGACCTCTGTACGCGCCCTCGCCAAGCTCGAACAGGTACTGCCGAGCCGACTGCGCCGCCGCGTGAGCGCCCTCAACGCCTTCACCGTGCCGATGCTGCGCGGCCCCCAGCCCTCCGCCGTGGACCCGGGCGTGCTCACGGAACTCGCCAACGCCTGCCGCGACGGTGAGCGGCTGCGCTTCGAGTACCGAGACCACGGCGGCTCCCCGACCCGCCGGACCGTCGAACCGCACCGCCTGGTGTGCACCGAGCACCGCTGGTACCTGGTCGCCTGGGACGTCGACCGCGGCGACTGGCGCACGTTCCGGGCCGACCGCATCACCCCCAGGCCTCCGCACGGACCCCGCTTCACCCCCCGTACGCCACCGGCCGAGGATCTGGCGGCGTACGTCTCCAAAGGGGTCTCCACACGCGCGTACGCCTCGCGGGCGGTCGTCCGGCTCTTCGTGCCCCTGGAAGAGGCGGCCGAGCGGATCTCCCCCTCGGCGGGAACGCTGGAAGCCTCCGGGGAGGACAGCTGCGTCCTGCGCACCGGCGCCGCCAGCCTCGATGTGATGGTGATTCACGTGATGCTGATGGGCTTCGAGTTCGAGGTCCTGGAGCCGGCCGAACTCACCGAGGCGATCAGGACGGCCCGGGACCGGCTGTCCCGGGCGCTGGAGCGGCCTCCTGAGCGATCGCCCCGTACTGGGGATGGTGCAGGTCGAACGCCGGGCTCTCGGAGCGGATCCGGGGCAGCGTGACGAAGTTGTGCCGGGGCGGCGGACACGAGGTCGCCCACTCCAGGGAGCGGCCGAAGCCCCAGGGGTCGTCCACCTCGACCTTCGTGCCGTACCGGGACGTCTTCCAGACGTTGTAGAGGAACGGAAGCGTCGACATGCCCAGCAGGAACGCGCCGATCGTCGAGACGGTGTTGAGCGCAGTGAAGCCGTCGGCGGCCAGATAGTCCGCGTACCGGCGCGGCATGCCCTCGGCACCCAGCCAGTGCTGCACCAGGAACGTCGTGTGGAAGCCGACGAAGAGCGTCCAGAAATGGATCTTGCCGAGCCGTTCGTCGAGCATCTTGCCGGTGAACTTGGGCCACCAGAAGTAGAAGCCGCCGAAGGTCGCGAAGACGACGGTGCCGAAGACGACGTAGTGGAAGTGCGCGACCACGAAATACGAGTCGGTGACCTCGAAGTCCATCGGCGGCGAGGCCAGGATCACTCCGGTCAGACCGCCGAACAGGAACGACACCAGGAAGCCGATGGCCCACAGCATGGGGGTCTCGAAGGAGAGCGAGCCCTTGATCATCGTCCCGCTCCAGTTGAAGAACTTCACCCCCGTGGGCACCGCGATCATGAACGACATGAAGGAGAAGTACGGCAGCAGCACCGCGCCCGTCGCGAACATGTGGTGCGCCCACACCACGATCGACAGACCGGTGATGGCCATCGTCGCGGCGACCAGCGTCAGATAGCCGAAGACCGGCTTCCTGCTGAAGACCGGCAGGATCTCCGTGATGATCCCGAAGAACGGCAACGCGATGATGTAGACCTCGGGATGCCCGAAGAACCAGAACAGGTGCTGCCACAGCAGCGCGCCGCCGTTGGCCGCCTCGAACACCACCGACCCGAAGCGCCGGTCCGCCTCCAGGACCAGCAGCGCCGCCGCGAGCACCGGGAACGCGAAGAGGACGAGGATCGAGGTGAAGAGGATGTTCCAGGTGAAGATCGGCAGCCGGAACATCGTCATGCCAGGGGCCCGCATCCCGACGATGGTCGTGATGAAGTTCACCGCGCCGAGGATCGTGCCGAAGCCCGTCAGCGCCAGGCCCATGATCCACATGTCGGCGCCGATGTTCGGAGAGCGCTCCAGGCTGTTGAGCGGGGCATAGGCGAACCAGCCGAAGGAGGCGGGCCCGTCGGGCACCATGAGCGAGCCGAGGACGATCAGGCCGCCGAAGAGGAAGAACCAGTACGACAGCATGTTCAGGCGGGGGAAGGCGACGTCCGGGGAGCCGATCTGCAGCGGCATGATCTCGTTGGCGAACCCGGCGAAGGTCGGGGTGGCGAACAGCAGCAGCATGATCGTGCCGTGCAGGGTGAACAACTGGTTGAACTGGTTGTTGTCCACGATCTGCAGACCGGGCCGGGCGAGTTCGGCGCGCATCACCAACGCCATCAGACCGCCGATGAGGAAGAAGGCGAAGGACGTGATCAGGTAGAGGTGGCCGATCTTCTTGTGGTCCGTCGTGGTGAGCCAGTCCACGGCGAGCCGCCCCGGCCGCTGCCTCCTGTGTACGGGGCGCGCCGTCGCCTGCGCGGTGTCCGTGCCCATTGCTCGCCCCTTCGCCGTCGCGCCGTGGGCCTGACGGAAGCCCACGCCGTGGTGCTCGCGTCGCTCCGCGCTCCGACAGAGGGTGTGCGGGGGTTCTGTGCTGGAACCGTGCATTTCCTATGCGGTGTCAGCTTCCGCGACATGCCCCGGAATCGGAATGGAAATGCTTCGCCCCACGGGATCTCGACGGGGGACTCCGCACTTTCCATTGGGTTATTCGGGACGGCGTCAAGGTAGTCCCGAATTACGTTCGAAGGCGTGCGGGACACGTACGGAACCCCTCGTACGTGTGACGGAGTTCGGCCGAAACGCGTGTCGAGATCCTGTGACAGAAGCGTGACCGGAGGGGCACGGGTGACGCATGGTCTCCGGCCCGGACTTCCCCCGCCGAGGTCGGCCGCCTAACGTGGCGGTCATGGCACCCATTCCCACCCCGCCCGCAGAGCCCCAGGACAGTCCGCAGGCCTATGTCGGCCTGGAGGCGAGGAACGCCGAGCACCGCGCCCGGGAGCACGGCTGGTCCACGGTGCGCTCGCTGCCGCCCGGCGCGATCATCACCATGGAGTACCGCGCGGGCCGGCTGAACTTCGAGGTCACCGACGGCCGGGTGACCCGCTGCTGGAAGGGCTGAGGCCGCGGAGGCCGAACCCACGGAGGCCGGGGGCCGGAATCCTCGGAATGCGCGAAGGCCCCCGGCTCACGAGCCGGGGGCCTTCGCCGTGCGGGGAGGTTGTGCGTACCGGCCCCGCTGTTCTCCATGATCGGTCCGTTGCGCCTCATCCGCCTGTCAGCGGCCGGGCGGACGTCGTCGTGGCGGTGCGCGCCGCGCGGTCCGAGTGCGGTGGACGGCGGCTGCCGACCGGGGTGACCGGGGTGCGCTCCGAGCGGGTCGTGTGCGGTCCCGGCGCCAGGTAGACCGGCGCCCGGGGCGCGCGGCCGGTGGCCACCGCCGCGCGCGCCGGAACCTCCTCGTCCACCGGGACCGACTGCTTGACCAGCACGGGCGCACCGACCGGGGAGCCGACCGGAGCCTCGGCCGGGACGGGCAGCGCACGGCCGCGGCGGGCGCGCCAGGCGTCGCGCAGAGTGAACAGGCCGGTCTCGGCGCGGGCGATCAGCGGCTCGCACCACGGCAGCGCCAGCAGGATCAGCAGACCGGCGGCCCAGCCCAGCAGCACATCGCTCAGCCAGTGCGTGCCGAGGTAGACGGTGGTGAGGCCGACGCCGAGCGAGGTCACGGCGGACAGCGCCGACAGCCAGCGCCTCGCCCGCGGGGTGGAGGCCAGATAGGCCAGGATTCCCCAGGTCACGACGGCGTTCGCGGTGTGGCCCGAAGGGAATATATCGCCGCCGAGCCCCATCTCGTTCGAGCCGATCGTGATGGCGTAGTGCGGGCCGAGGCGGCCCATGCCGAGCTTCGCGGCGCCGACCGTGATGTTGAGCAGCAGCAGCGAGGCGCCCAGCGTGAGCAGCGGGCGCAGGGTGTGCTGCCGCCAGGAGCGCCAGCCGAGCCACGCGGCGACCATCACGGCGGTGGGGCCGCGCTGGCCCAGCACCACGTAGTAGTCGAGGAACGCGTGGATCTCCGGCCACTGCTGATAGGGCCGGAAGAACATGACCTGCCAGTCGAACCGGACCAGCCACGATGTGATCGCAACGGCCCACACGATGGCCACGTAGAAGGCCAGGGTGGCTCCGAAGAGCACAACCCTGTGCCTGCTCATCTTCGGCACATCGATGTTCGCCGGCCGTTCCGGCTCACGGTCCAACCGGGCGAAGACCCGGTCCAGACGGGTGAGGTTTCGTTCGGTACGCACTCAATCGACGTTACAGCGAGTGAGCTGCGTTCCAGGCCGAATCACTCGCTTTGTGATGACGATGTGATGTGGGATTCCTCTCAGGGTGATGTTTAATTCCAATGATTCTCTAATCATCGACGCCTTGATCCTTCAATTCCATTGATCGGCTCGGGCTTCGGTTTTATGCCACTTTTGAATTCGTTCACCGAATCCTGGGGTGGAATTCTCCGGCCGCTCACCGAGCGTCAACGGGTGGATCATGGCGGACCGGAGCCGTTCAGCCAGAACGCCCCGTAGAGCGCGGAGGCCATCGCCGCACCACCGAGAATCAGCGCTGACCTGGACGTACGCAGTCGGGCCAGGGCCAGCGCGAGGGGGAGCAAGAGGGGGAAAGCGGGCAGCAGGAGGCGCGGTTTCGAGCCGAAGTAACTCGACGCGCACAGGGCGAGCGCGATGACGATTCCCGCGTACACCAGCAGAGCCGGCGGCTGGCCCTGTCGTACGCACGTCACGTACAGCCAGACGATCAGTGCGACTCCGGCGATCAGTCCGACGCCGGCCAGAGCCGACGGAATTGACGTGAACTTGTCGCCCACGAAGCGGGCGAACGCATACCCGCCGTCGAATCCGTTGCGCCAGCCCGCCTGGACGTCGAGATAGCCGAGCGGCCCCTTGCCCGTGCGACGGCCGACCCAGAGCACATACCCGGCGGCGCCGAGCGGCGCGAGAAGCATGCCGAGGGCGCGTCGGAGCACGGTTGCGCCGTGCGCGGGGCGCGCGCTTCGATCCCGCACGAACGAGGCGATGGCCGCCACCCACAGGGCCGCGACCACCGCGGCCCCCACCGGGCGGGTCAGCCCGGCGAACGCGGCGAGCAGGCCCGCCGTCACCCAGCGGCCGGTCAGTACCGCGTAGAGCGACCAGGCGGCGAGCGCCGTGAACAGGGACTCGCTGTACGCCATCGACTGCACGATGCCGACGGGCAGCACCGCCCAGACCAGCGCCGCGCAGACGCCCACGCGGGGGCCGTACAGGTGGTCCGCGACGGCGAAGATCCCCCAGGCCGCGGTGAGCGAGGCCAGCGTGCTGACCAGCAGCCCGGCATCCGCGTACGACAGAGGGGTGAGCGCCGAGACGAGCCGCTCCAGCCAGGGCAGCAGGGGGAAGAATGCGAGGTTCGAGTGGACGTCGCCGTTGGGCAGCCGCACCTCGTAGCCGTAGCCGAGATCGGCGACGCGGGTGTACCAGAGCGAGTCCCAGCGCGCCGTCAGCAGTTTGTGGGCGCTCTTGCCGTTCGCCGCGCTCCACAGGGCGAGCGTGAGGACGCCCAGGGCCCGCACCGCGGCGTACCCGAGGAGGGCCGGCGCGGCCCGGCTTGGCGCGCTCGCGCCGGGCGGCGTCGCGAGGGGCGTCTCAAGATCGGTCACGGGCTCGATTATCGACGGCGAGCGGAACCGGGCGGCCGTCCGGGGCGTGGTGCCCCAGAGGGGGCGTGGCGTACGCCACATGCTCGGTAAGGAGAACGTGAGAGGTCTGCCACGTGTATGAGACAGGAACTCGCGTACGCTGGCCGCTCACTCGCCTTTGATGCGTGCGTCCGGGACCCCGCTCCTCCAGGACCGCAGCCGCAGGGAGTCCCCACCCAGCGGATCGCCGAACGCGAGGGAACATCTGGGAGGTACGTACATGTCCGGGACGACCACGGCCGCCGCGCGTCGCCGTCGGGAGGCCGGAGCCGGTGCCAACCGCTGGGTCGTCCTCGTGGTGCTGTGCGCCAGCCTGCTCCTCGTGGCCCTCGATGCCACCGTGCTGCACGTCGCGGTGCCCGCCGTCACCGAGGACCTCAAGCCCGGCGCGATAGAACTGCTCTGGATCGTCGACATCTACCCGCTCGTCTGCGCCGCGCTGCTGATCCTCTTCGGCACGCTGGGTGACCGGGTGGGCCGCAGGCGTGTGCTCCTCCTCGGATACGGACTCTTCGGCATCGCCTCCGGGATCGCCGCGCTCGCCGACAACGCCCAGGTCCTCATCGGCGCGCGCGCCCTGCTCGGCGTCGGCGGCGCGATGATCATGCCCGCGACCCTGTCGATCCTGCGCCAGGTCTTTCCCGACCGGCGGGAGCGGGCGCTCGCGATCGGCATCTGGAGCGCCGTCGCGGCGGTGGGCGCGGCGGTCGGGCCGCTGCTCGGCGGGTTCCTCCTCGAACACTTCTGGTGGGGATCGGTCTTCCTCGTCAACATTCCGCTGATGCTGATAAGCCTGCCGATCGGACGGCTGCTGCTGCCCGAGTCCTACGGCGACCGCGACGGTCCCTGGGACGTGGTGGGGGCCCTGATGGCAGCCGCCGGGCTTTTCGGGCTCGTGCTCGGGGTCAAGCGGCTCGGCGGCGGCGAAGCGCCGTTCGGTCCGTTCACGCTGGCGCCGCTGGTCGTGGGCGGCGCGCTGATGTTCGCCTTCGTACGGCGCCAGCGACGGCGTACGCATCCGCTGGTGGACCTGCGGATGTTCTCGCGGCCCGCGTTCAGTACGTCCGTGGGCTGCATCGTCCTCGCCATGCTCGCGCTGGTCGGCCTTGAGCTGATCGCCGCGCAGTACCTGCAACTGGTCCTCGGGCTCTCGCCCCTGCAGACCGGCCTGCGGCTGCTGCCGCTCACCTTCGCGGCGATGGCCGCGGGGCTCGCGGGGGCGCGGCTGCTGCGACGGTTCGGGCCGCGCGCGATGGTCTGTTTCGGGTTCTGTCTCACGGCGGTGGCCGTCGTCACGCTCACCGCGATGGGCGGCGACGACAACACCGGGCTGCTGCTGTTCGGGTTCGTGCTGCTGGGGTTCGGGCTGGAGACGACGCTCTTCGGGGCGTACGAGTCGATGCTGAGCGAGGCGCCGCCGGCGCAGGCGGGTGGGGCGGCGGCGATCGGCGAGACCTCGTACCAGCTGGGGGCGGGGATCGGGATCGCGCTTCTGGGGAGTGTGATGAACGCGGCGTACGCGCCCGGACTGTCGTCCGTACCGGGGGTCTCGCCGGGGGACTCCGCTGCGGCGGGGCACTCGTTGGGAGAGGCGTACGACGTCGCCGCGCGGCTCGGCGGGGTGCGGGGTGCGGCCCTGCGTCATGCGGCTCGGGACTCCTTCGTGCACGGACTGCATGTGACGTTGCTCGTCAGTGCGGGGTTGTTGTTGCTGGGGGCGGGGATGGCGTTGCGGTTGCCCCGGGTCATGGAGTGCGGGGTGCCTGCGGCGGGCTCGGCGGAGATTCCGGCGCCGCGGGGGGTTGCGGAGTCCCGCGTCTCGGCGTAGCCGAGCTTCACCCACCCACGCACCACCCGTTTCCACCATGTCGCCACGTGCGGCTCTCCCGGGGGGCTTGTCCGCCGTCGGCGCCTGCCGGTCCGCTCGGAGAGCGGCCACGCGCCGCCGCCGACGGCGCTTCACCCCCGCGGGGGACCCGCACGTGTCGGGGTGCTGGAAACGGGTGGTGCGTGGGTGGGAGAGGTACTGGACGTGCGGGACGCTGGGTCGTACCGTCGGGGCGAGACCGTAACTAGCGGTGCTAGTTTTAGCGTGCCGGAGGCTGCCCCCATGTCCGCGTCCCCGAAGCTCCCGCCCTTCGACCCCACCGACCCCCTCGGCCTCGACGACCTCCTGGACCCGGAGGACCTGGCGATCCGGGAGACCGTACGGACATGGGCCGCGGACCGGGTGCTGCCGTATGTCGCCGAGTGGTACGAGAAGGGCGAGCTGCCCGGGATCCGGGAGCTGGCGCGCGAGCTGGGCGGGATCGGGGCGCTCGGGATGTCGTTGGAGGGGTACGGATGCGCGGGGGCGACCGCCGTGCAGTACGGGCTCGCCTGTCTGGAGCTGGAGGCCGCCGACTCGGGCATCCGGTCCCTCGTCTCCGTACAGGGCTCCCTCGCCATGTACGCCATTCACCGGTTCGGGAGCGAGGAGCAGAAGCAGGCGTGGCTGCCGCGCATGGCCGCCGGTGAGGTCATCGGGTGCTTCGGGCTGACCGAGCCCGACCACGGGTCCGACCCCGGCGCCATGCGGACGTATGCCAAGCGCGACGGCGGCGACTGGGTCCTCAACGGGCGGAAGATGTGGATCACGAACGGGTCCGTGGCCGGGGTCGCGGTCGTCTGGGCGCAGAGTGAGGACGGGATCCGGGGGTTCGTCGTGCCCACCGACGCTCCCGGGTTCTCCGCTCCCGAGATCAAGCACAAATGGTCCCTGCGGGCGAGCGTCACCAGTGAGCTCGTACTCGACGACGTACGGCTGCCCGCCGACGCCGTGCTGCCGGACGTGACCGGGCTCAAGGGCCCGCTCAGCTGTCTGTCGCACGCGCGGTACGGGATCGTGTGGGGCTCGATGGGTGCCGCGCGGGCCAGTTTCGAGGCCGCCGTCGAGTACGCGAAGACGCGCGAGCAGTTCGGGCGTCCCATCGGCGGCTTCCAGCTCACCCAGGCCAAGCTCGCCGACATGGCGGTGGAACTGCACAAGGGGATTCTGCTCGCCCACCATCTTGGGCGGCGCATGGACGCGGGACGGCTCCGTCCCGAGCAGGTCAGCTTCGGCAAGCTCAACAACGTACGGGAGGCGATCGAGATCTGCCGGACCGCCCGTACCATCCTCGGCGCCAACGGGATCTCGCTCGAATACCCCGTGATGCGGCACGCGACCAACCTCGAATCGGTGCTCACCTACGAGGGCACCGTCGAGATGCACCAACTCGTGCTGGGCAAGGCGCTCACCGGACTCGACGCCTTTCGGTGAGTCGAGCACCGGAGAGCAGGGCCGGTGAGCGGCCCTGCCTCAGCTCTGGTTGAAGAAGCCGTCCGCCTGACGCCTTGGGGCCTCGCCGCTGACGATCTCGGTGTTGGCAGGGGTCAGCAGGAAGACCCGGGTGGCGACCCGCTCGATGGTGCCGTGCAGGCCGAAGGTCAGGCCGGCCGCGAAGTCCACCACGCGCTTGGCGTCGGCGGGCTCCATGGCCGTGAGGTTGATGATGACCGGGACGCCGTCCCGGAAGAGTTCGCCGATGCCGCGTGCGTCCCGGAAGCTGTCCGGGGTGACCGTGCCGATCCGGCGGCCTGATTCTTCCGCCGTCTCGGACGCGACCTTCACGCGCGGGTCCGTGACCCAGGCATCGCCGGAGTCCTGTCCTTCGGCGTAGTTGTCGTCGTCGTAGTAACGCTCGTCATCGTTGTCGTCGACGAGGCCAAGCCAGGCACTCGCCTTGCGCACCGATCCCATGGACGCCTCCTCTCACAGCGGTCTTTCTTGCTTTCCGCATCCCCATGGTCGTCCATGATGCGGATGTCGCGCCAAGTGGATAGACGCCGCGCGGGGGTTTCGTGACGGTACTGGTGCACAGCGAATTCGTCGAGAGCCCGCGTGCCCCAAGGGTCTTGCCGTGTACGACTGCTGACTGTGAGTGAAATATGATTCTCGACGGCGTTCGGGTGATGGGTGGGGCGTACGGGTGAACGAGGGGGTCGGTACGATGCCGCAGCTCAACGTCGTACGAGGCACGGGGGAGTGTCATGTTCGGAATCGTGAGGCCCTGCAGCCACCGCCTCGGTGAGGGGCTCAAAACGCAGTGGATGGCGCATCTGTGCGGACTCTGTCTCGCGTTGCGCGGAGACCACGGACAGTTCGCTCGGGTTGTCACCAATTACGATGGGCTGCTGATATCGGTTTTGACGGAGGCTCAGGTCGAGCGCACCACCGGGTGGCGGCGTACGGCGGGGCCGTGCCCGTTGCGCGGGATGCGGACCGCGTCCGTCGCACAGGGTGAGGGAGCCCGCCTCGCCGCCGCCGTCTCGCTGGTGCTGGCCTCGGCCAAGGTGCGCGACCACGTGGCGGACAAGGACGGGCTGTTGGCGCGCAGGCCGGTGGCGCTCGCCGCCCGCCGGGTCGCCGCGAGCTGGGGGCGCGCCGGGGCCCGTACCGGATCCGACGTGGGCTTCGACACCGCCGTACTCGTCGACGCCGTCGACCGGCAGGTCGGCATCGAGGCGCTCGCCGGTCCCGGGACGCCGCTTCTGACCGTCACCGAGCCCACCGAGACCGCGACCGCCGCCGCCTTCGCGCACACGGCCGTCCTGGCCGGGCGGCCGGGCAACGCCGAGCCGCTCGCCGAGGCCGGCCGGCTCTTCGGGCGGCTCGCGCATCTGCTGGACGCCGTGGAGGACCGGGAGACCGACGCCGCGTCGGGGGCGTGGAACCCGCTCACGGCCACCGGCACCCCGCTCGTGGAGGCGCGTCGGCTCGCCGATGACGCTCTGCGCGGGATACGGCTCGCGCTGCGCGAGGTGGAGTTCACGGACGGCAAGCTGGCCCATCTGCTGCTCGCGCACGAGCTGGGGCGGTCGGTGGACCGCGCGTTCGGGACCGCGGGATGCGGGCACCAGGTCCACGCGGACGGTGTGCGAGGGGCCTTCGGGCCGCCGCAGCACGGTGGGCCGTACAACCCGCAGAGCCCGCCGGGTCCGTACGACGGGCAGAATCCTTACGCCGGTGGCGGCAACCCCTTCGGCGGCGGTCCCTCCTTCCCGCCGCCCGGACCCGGCAAGCGAGGCTTCTGGGCCGGGTGCGCGGCCGCGATCGGGGTGTGCTGCACCTGCAAGGTGTGCTGTGCCGACGAGTTCGAGGGGCCGTGGTCGCGAAAGAGGCGCGAGGGCTGCCTCGGCAACTGCGACTGTGACTGCAGCTGCTGCGAGGCCTGTGAGATCTGCGAGTGCTGTGAATGCTGCTCGTGCTGCGACTGCGGCCTGTGACGGACCTCGTATACGGCGGCGTGGGCGATCACGCCGACGAAAGGATCGGGCCTGCCCATTCGGGGATGTCATTGTTTCCGGGGCGTAAAACAAAAACATGATCGGGTGACCGGGATGCCGTAGCGGTCGTTGGTCCGGCGCAGAACCAATTCTGCCCTGCCAGTAACTCGTCCTCGCCCTAAGGCACTTCAGCGAATTCTTGCGAGACATCTCACGATGCCAAGTCGTCAAGCCGCTGCGGCCGTTTTGGTAGGGAAGGCGACGAGTTCGTCGAACAGTTCGCCCTTCTGCAGGCAGTGGTAGAGCTGGCCGATCATGCGGTTGAACAGGTGCCGCTGGGCGGCCGCGTGCCAGTCTCCCCGTTCGCGCCGTCGCCGGTAGTGGGCGTCGGCTCCGGGCGAGGAGCGCAGGGCGGAGAAAGCCCACAGGTAACCGGCGTGGTTGAGCCGGTCGTTTTTGACCATGCGCCGTCCGACGTGGTGCTTCTTGCCCGAGGCCCGGGTGACGGGGGCCGATCCGGCGTAGGCCTTCAGGCCGCGGGCGTCGGCGAAGCGCTCACGGTCGTCGCCGACCTCGGCTAGGACCCGGGCGCCGAGTTGGACCCCGAGACCGGGGAAGCTCACGATGACCTCAGCGTCCGGGTGCTGGAGAAAAGACTCCTCGACCGCCTCGGTGAGCTCGTCGGCGGCGAGGCAGGCGGCCTCCAGCTGCCGCAGGAGGGCGAAGGCATACATCCGGCACTCATGCGCTCGTCAACACCGTGAGCGCGAGGCCGATGCACCAGCCTGTGGGCAGGTGTCAGGCACCAGGACCATGCAAGGCGTCATGGACTTCACGCTCGAACAGCCCAAGCGGCAACCTGCCCCAGCCAGGACTGCTACGAACGAATTAGGAACCCCGGGCGTTTACGCTCGGGAGGAATCGCATCCCCGTGGCTGCGGCGCGGAGCGCCGCAGTATCACTGTGTCTGTTCGGCCGCGGAGCGGCCGGGTGCCTTCTCCGGCGAGCCGGGTGGTGCGAACGCATGGCCGGGTGGATCACTCCATGTGATGACGGACCCGAACGTGTGGTGGTGTCTCGTACGGGTGCCTACGATCGGTGATCGTGAAGCTGGTCGTGCAGGTCAAGCTGGAGCCGACTCCGAAACAGGCGGCGACGCTTGAGGCGACCCTGCGTGCCTGTAACGAGGCCGCAACGTGGGTGAGTGAGGTCGCTTTCGAGTGTGGGGAGTTCAAGAACTTCGCCTTGCGTAAGCACACCTACGATGCTGTCAAATCCCGTTGGAATCTGGGTGCGCAGGCCGCGCAGCATTCGATCAGGAAAGTGTGTGACGCCTACACCACGCTGAGGGCGAACCTGAGGGCCGGGAACCTCGGCAGGCCCGGCTCGCGCCGTTACCGCAGGGCCGCTGAGAAGCCGATCGCCTTCCGCCCCCCCCGGGGCGCGCAGCCCTACGACGACCGCATGTTGTCCTGGCAGACCGCTGAGCGCACGGTGTCCATCTGGACCACCAGCGGCCGGGTCAAGAGCGTGGCGTTCACCGCGTCGGTGGAGCAGCTGGCCACGTTGGCCCTGTACCGCAAGGGCGAGTCGGATCTGCTGGAGCGGGACGGCATGTGGTTCCTCAACGCCACCTGCGAGGTCCCTGAGGCGGCGCTCAACATCGGTCCGGTGGACTTCCTCGGTATCGACCTCGGGATCGTGAACATCGCCACCACCAGTGACGGCGAGATCATGGCCGGACGCGAGCTCAACCGCACCCGCCTGCGCGAGCGCGGCCTGCGCACCAAGCTGCAGAAAAAGAACACACCGTCCGCCAAGCGGCGCCTGAAGAAACGGCGGCGCAAGGAGGCGCGGCGGGCGCGGGACATCAACCACAAGATCGCGAAGCATGTGGTGGCCGAGGCTGGGGGTACCTCCCACGCCCTTGAGGCAGTGGGGGAGCACCGGTCGCGGAATCGCCCTGGAAGACCTGACAGGGATCCGCGAGCGGGTACGGCTTCGCAAGCTCCAACGGGCCACCCACTCCGCCTGGTCGTTCGCCCAGTTGGGGAGCTTCATCGGATACAAGGCCCGCCGGGCGGGGGTGGCGGTGGTGTACGTCGATCCGGCGTACACCTCCCGCACCTGCGCCGAGTGCGGGCACATCGACAGGGCGAACCGGGTCTCCCAGGCCTGGTTCGCGTGCCGGAACTGCGGGGTTCGAAGCGGAGGAGGCTCGGGAGGCGTTGGGGCTGAGCGCGGATGTGCCCGTGCTGGAGTGCGATGCGCGGGAACGGGGGTCGGCCTGGGAAACCGACCCCCTACAACCCTAGTTCTTCAGTTCCGGCGGCGAGACCTGCGACTTCTCTATCGCCGAACCCGTCGTCCCCCACTTCTTGAGGATCCTGTCGTACGTGCCGTCCGCGATCAGCTTGTTCACCGCCGCCTGGAAGGCGGGGGCGAGCTTGGTGTCCTTCTTGAAGGCGAAGCCGACGTCGAGGCGGTGGAACTCGTTGAGGAACTTGACGCCCTGCTGTTGGGTGACGGCGTAGCGCAGGCCGTTGATGGTGCTCATCACGATGTTGCTGCGGCCCTGTTGGAGTGAGGACCAGATCGCGCCCTGCTCGCTGTAGGTCTGCACCTTGTACGCCTTCTTGCCGGCGTCGGTGCAGACCTTCTTGTTCTCCTCCAGCGTCGCCTCGAAGGTGGTGCCCGCGCCGGTCGCGACGTTCAGGCCGCACAGCTGCTCGAGGTCGGTGATCTTGGCGAGTTTGCTGTCCTTGCGGGTGGCGAACCCCTGGCCGTCGTTGATGTAGGTGACGAAGTCGATCGTCTTGCGCCGTTCGTCGGTCACGCCGAAGTTGCTGGCGCCGAAGTCGTACTTGCCGCTGTCCAGGGCCGGCAGGATCGCCTCGAAACTGGCCTGTTCCGTCTTGAGCTCGATGCCGAGCACCTTGGCCACGGCGTCCGCGAAGTCGACGTCCTGGCCCGTCAGCGTCTTGCCGTCGTCCAGGTACGTCGTGCCGGGTGGCGTACCGCCGACGGCGACCGCCACGGTGAGGCTGGTGACGCCGGACGGGAGCAGTTTGGCCGCGGCCTCGTCCTTCGTGATGTCCGAGACGACGTCCGTGGTGGGGATCTTGTCGGCCTTGGCCGCCGCCGCATTCGCCGCGCTGCCGGTCGTGTCGTCCGAGCCGGAGCCGCATGCAGTGAGGAGCAGGGCCGTCGAGGTGATGATGACAAAGGGAGCAAAATGCCGATAACGGGTACGCGTGGACGTACGCATGGTGTGCGGTCTCCTGAGAGCAAGAGTGAGCAGAACCCGAGGGGAGGGGTGTGTGTGAAGGCGAAGGGGAGGGAGAACGCGAAAGGCGCCCGATTGATCAAAGGATCAAGCGATCGGATTGACCAAGCGATCGGATCGATCAAGGGATCAAGCGATCAGGGCGCGCAGTGGGTCAGCTCAACAGGAAGAGGACCACACTCGACCGAAGTCGATGTGGGAGCGCTTGACCAGCCACTGCTGTGGATGCATGGGCCAAGTGGAACAGGCATCCGGTTGTGCGTCAACTGACTTGAGACGTACGGCTCACAGTATGGACAGCCTTGACAGCGGGGGGAAACGGGCCCGTACTCTCGGTGGACGGCCCTGCTGAGGGGCTCGGCCGTACGGCGCCGTGAGGCGCTCCGTGTGAAGGCACCCGTGTTCGACCGACGTCACGGAGTCTTCCGCATGTCTTCCGACACCCTCGCCAAAACATCCGCCGCACCGGACATACCGGAGCAGGCCGACTCCCTGCGGATCGTCCCGCAGCGCCGTCTCGGTCAGTGGACGGCCGCCGTCGCCGTGCTGGTGCTGCTCGGGCTCGCCGTCACCTCCGTCGTCCGCAACAAGGCGTTCCAGTGGGGAGTGGTCGGCGACTACTTCACCTCGGACTCCGTACTGCGCGGCCTGTGGCTCACCCTGTGGCTGACGGCCGTGGTGATGGTGCTCGGCTTCGTCCTTGGGGCGCTGCTCGCGGCGGCCCGGTTGTCCGCCAACCCCGTGCTGCGCGGCGTGAGTTGGGGTTACGTGTGGCTGTTCCGGTCGATCCCGATCCTGGTGCAGCTGCTGCTGTGGTTCAACATCGGGGCGCTGTATCCGCAGCTTCTCGGCGTGAAGACGGTCAATCTGTTCACCCCGATCGCGGTCGCGATCATCGGGCTCACCCTGCACGAGGCCGCCTATGCCGCCGAGGTCGTCCGCGGCGGCATCCTCTCCGTCGACCGCGGGCAGATCGAGGCCGCGCAGGCGCTCGGGCTGAGCCGGTGGCGCCGCTGGTGGCGGATCGTGCTGCCGCAGGCGATGCGCTCCATCGTGCCGCCCGCCGGGAACATGCTGATCGGCACCCTCAAGGGCACCTCGATCGTCAGCGTCATCGCCGTCCAGGACCTGCTCTTCTCCGTGCAGCTCGTCTACCACCGCACCTACCAGGTCATCCCGCTGCTGATGGTCGCCACCATCTGGTACACCGTCGTCACCTCGGTGCTCAGCCTCGGCCAGTACTACGTCGAGAAGCACTACGCGCGCGGTTCGGAGCGCTCGCGATGAGCACGTCGAAGCCGACTCTCGTGATCGTCGGGGCCGGGCCGCGGGGGACCGGTCTCATCGAGCGCATCGCCGCCAACGCGCCCGAGCTGTACGCCGGTTCGGGCGCCGAAGGTCTCGACATCCATCTTGTCGATCCCCATCCGCCGGGTGCCGGACGCATCTGGCGCGAGGCGCAGTCGCCGCTGCTGTGGATGAACTCGCACGCCGAGGACGTCACCATGTTCACCGACGAGACGGTGGCCATGGCCGGGCCTGTGCGCCCCGGTCCCACACTGCACGAATGGGCGGCCGTCGACGGCCGCACCTTCGCCGACCGACAGCTGCAAGGGGCCTACCTGAGCTGGGTGCACGAGCAAGCCGTGGCTGCCCTGCCGCCGGACGTCACCGTCCACCATCACCCGTGCAGGGCCCTGCGCGTCAGCGGCCCGCGCGAGGGGCGCCAGCAGGTGTGGCTGGAGGGCCGTCCGCGTCCCCTCCTCGCCGACCTCGTCGTTCTCGCGCTCGGCCATCTGGACGCCGAACTCGACCAGGAGCAGCGCGAATTGGCGGCGTACGCCCGTGCCCACGACCTGGTCCACCTGCCGCCCGACTTCACCGCCGACAGCGACCTGTCCTCGCTCGCGCCCGGCGAACCCGTCCTCGTGCGCGGCTTCGGACTCGCCTTCGTCGACCTGATGGTGCTGCTCACGGAGGGGCGGGGCGGGCGGTACGACGGTGACACGTACGTGCCCTCGGGGCAGGAGCCGGTGCTGTACGTCGGGTCGCGGCGCGGAGTGCCGTACCACTCGAAGATCGGTTACGACTGGACCGGTGAACGGCCGCCGCTTCCCCGCTTCTTCGGGCCCGCCGAGGTCGACGCGGTGCTCGCACGACCGGACGGTTTCGACTTCCGGCGCGATGTGTGGCCGTTGATCGAGAAGGAGTTGGGGTTCGCGCACTACCACCGGCTGTTCGGCGTGCATCCCGAGCGGACGAGTATCGCCTGGACCGACTTCGAGGAGAAGTACGCGGCGGGGGAGGCGGCGGAGCGCGAGGCTCTCGTGGCGTCCGCCGTGCCCGACCCCGCCGACCGGCTCGACCTCGCGGCGCTCGACCGTCCACTGGACGGGGTGCGGTACGCGTCGGAGGAGGAGTTCCAGGAGGGACTCCGGGCGTACATAGAGGGTGATCTGAGGCGACGTCATGATCCCGGGAACAGCCCTGACTTGGCCGTCTTCCTCGGACTGCTCTCCGTCTACGGGCAGTTGATCCGGCTCGGTGACGTCGGGCCCTGGTGGCACGGCTTCTTCAGCTACCTCGCCTCGGGGCCGCCCGGACCCCGGCTGCGGCAGATGCTCGCACTCTCCCGGGCCGGCGTCGTGCGGTTCGTGGGCGCGGACATGGCCGTGGTCGCCGAGGGCGGGGTGTTCCGGGCGTCGAGCGCGACCGTGCCGGGCGCGACGGTCGAGGCACGGGCGCTCGTCGAGGCGCGGCTGCCCGAGCCCACCGTCGGACGCGCCCTCGACCCGCTGTTGCGTGAACTGCACGACGACGGGGCCGTCGAGACCCCGGAGGGGCTGCTGCGGGTGGACCGCACCGACGGGCGGATCCTCGACAGGGCCGGGCAGCCACACCCCCGGCGGTTCGCGCTGGGGCCCTACACCGACGTACGTACCCCCGGCGCCTTCACCCGGCCGCGCACCGGCGGGCCCGCGTTCCGGCAGAACGACGCCACCGCGCGAGCCGCGCTGGCGTTCCTGCGCGACCTTGCGTGTCGGGCCGCCGCGTAACTCCCGACCGTCAACTCCACTGCCAGCACAAGGGATTCACACGATGACCTTCATGGTCGACATCAGGTCCGTCCACAAGAGCTTCGGACCACTGGAAGTGCTCAAGGGCATCGACTTCGCGGTGCGCACCGGCGAGGTCACCGTGGTCCTCGGCCCGTCCGGCTCCGGCAAGTCCACGCTGCTGCGCACCATCAACCACCTGGAGAAGGTGGACCGGGGCCGGATCAGCGTCGACGGCTCGCTGGTCGGCTACCGGCGCTCCGGCGACAAGCTGTACGAGCTGCGTGAGCGCGAGATCCTGAGGCAGCGCACCCGGATCGGGTTCGTCTTCCAGAACTTCAACCTCTTCCCGCACCTCACCGTGCTGGACAACATCGTCGAGGCCCCGGTCTCCGCGCTGAAGCGCCCGCGCAAGGACGCCGTCGAGGCGGCGCGGGCACTGCTCGACCGGGTGGGGCTCGCCGACAAGGCCGACGCCTACCCGAAGCGGCTCTCCGGCGGCCAGCAGCAACGCGTCGCCATCGCCCGCGCGCTCGCCCTGGAGCCGAAGCTGCTGCTCTTCGACGAGCCGACCTCGGCGCTCGACCCCGAGCTGGTCGGCGAAGTCCTCGACGTCATCAAGGATCTGGCCCACCAGGGCACCACGATGATCGTCGTCACGCACGAGATCGGGTTCGCCCGGGAGGTCGCCGACACCGTCGTCTTCATGGACGACGGGCGGATCGTCGAGCAGGGCGCCCCCGGTGACGTACTCGACCGGCCGCGGCACGAACGGACGCGGTCGTTCCTGTCCAAGGTTCTTTGATCCCTCTCCAGGGGTCTTTGATCGGTTTACCGGAGAGAGGTTTCACTCGATATGACCGCACCGCACGGCCGGGGGCTGCTGCACCTGGCCGCCGCCCTCGATCAACAGGCGGCCTTCGACGCCGCCTCGTACGTCGGGACGGCGCAGCTCGCGGAGCGTGGCGGGCTCGACTTCGTGACGCTCGGCGACACCTTCGCGCGCCCCGGGCCCGACGCGCTCGCCGTGCTCTCCCGTGTCGCGCCCGCCACCCGCCGGATCGGTCTGGTGCCGACCGTGACCACCACCCACACCGAGCCCTTCCACGTCCAGGCGGCCGTGGCGACCCTCGACTGGGTCAGCCGCGGCCGGGCCGGCTGGCAGCTCGACGTGTCGACGACCGAGGGCGAGGCCCGCCTCTTCGGCCGCCGGCACGCCGCACCCACCGACGCGCTGTGGCGGGAGGCCGGCGAGATCGCCGAGGCGGCCGCCCGGCTCTGGGACAGCTGGGAGGACGACGCCGAGATACGCGACGAGGCCACCGGCCGATTCATCGACCGGGACAAGCTGCACCACGTCGACTTCCAGGGCGCCACCTTCTTCGTGAAGGGCCCCTCGGTCGTGCCGCGGCCCCCGCAGGGCCACCCCGTGCGGGTCGTCGACGCCACCGAGGGGGCCGCCCGGCGGGTCGCCGCCCGGTACGCCGACGTGGCGCTCGTCCGGGTCGTGGGACCCGCGCAGGCCCGGGCCGTGCGGACCGAACTCCGGGAGGCGGCAGCGGAGTTCGGCCGCAACCCCGACACCCTGCGGGTCCTCGGTTCGCTCGTCGTCGACCTCGGCGACGGGGAGTGCGCGGCCGAGCCGGGATGGGGGTCCCCCCTGTTCGAGCGAAGCCGAGAACTTGGGGGAGGTGGTGGCGGTCCCCGGCAGACCGCGCAGGGGCCGCTGTACCGGGGCGGCCCGGTGGACCTGGCCGAGCTGATCGCCGCCTGGCACGCGTCCGAGGCCGTCGACGGCTTCCACCTCACCCCGGTCGAGCCGCGCCGTGACCTGGAACGGCTCGTGAACGCAACGGTGGCGCTGCTCCAGCACCGCGGTCTGTTCCGCACCTTCTATCCGGGCAGCACGCTCAGGGAGCACCTGGGGCTGGCCCGGCCCGCCAACCAGTACGCCGTGACAGGGGGAGCGTCATGACCGTACGCAAGCGCATGCATCTGGCGGCGCACTTCCCGGGCGTCAACAGCACCACCGTCTGGACCGACCCGCGCTCGAAGTCCCAGATCGACTTCGCCTCCTTCGAGCACCTCGCGCGCACCGCCGAACGCGGCCTGTTCGACTTCTTCTTCCTCGCCGAGGGGCTGCGGCTGCGTGAACACAAGGGACGTATCCACGACCTGGACGTCGTGGGGCGACCGGAGTCGATCACCGTCCTCAACGCGCTCGCCGCCGTCACCGAGCGGCTCGGGCTCGCCGCCACGGTCAACGCGACCTTCAACGAGCCGTACGAACTCGCCCGCAGACTGGCCACGCTGGACCACCTCAGCGGGGGCCGGGCCGCTTGGAACGTGGTCACCTCCTCCGACGCCTTCACCGGGGAGAACTTCCGCCGCGGCGGCTTTCTCGACCGCGCCGACCGGTATGCGCGCGCCGCCGAATTCGTCGCCACGGCACGAGAGCTGTGGGACTCCTGGACGCCGGAAGGCGTGGCGCGCCCCTTCGCGCACCAGGGGCGGCACTTCGACATCGCGGGGGAGTTCGGGCTGCCGCGCTCACCGCAGGGGCGGCCCGTCGTCATCCAGGCCGGGGACTCGGACGAGGGCCGGGAGTTCGCCGCGTCCACGGCGGACGTGGTCTTCACCCGGCACGGGACTCTGGAAGCCGGCCGGGAGTTCTACGCCGATGTGAAGGGGCGGCTCGCGACGTACGGGCGGTCGCCCGAGGACCTGAAGATCATGCCCGGTGTCACCGTCGTGCTCGGTGACACCGCGGCCGACGCGCGGGAGCGGGCCGCCGAGATCCGCCGCCGGCAGGTCTCCCCGCAGAACGCGCTCCTCGCCCTGGAACAGATCTGGGGCGTCGACCTCTCCTCGTACGACCCCGATGGGCCCCTGCCCGACATCGACCCGGAGCCGGCCCTCGCGCAGGGGCGGGTGCGCGTCGCCGACCCCCTCGCGGTGGCGGAGAAGTGGCGGGCCCTGTCGCGGGCGAAGGGGCTGTCCATCCGGCAGACCGTGATCGAGGCGTCCGGGCGGCAGTCCTTCATCGGCACTCCGGAGGCGGTCGCCGCCGAACTCGACGAGTTCGTGACGGCCGACGCCGCCGACGGCTTCATCCTCGTCCCCCATCTGACCCCGGACGGACTGGACGAGTTCGTGGACCGGGTGGTCCCGCTGCTCCAGGAGCGGGACGCCTTCCGCACGGAATACACGGGTATGACGCTGCGCTCACATCTCGGGTTGCCGGAACCCGTATGGAAGGGTTGATCACATGACGAAAGACGCATCCGCAGACGCATCTGACGGGACATCCGCAGACGTGTTCGACGGCGCAACCGAGGGCTGGGAGCGGTGGCACGAGCGCCGCGTCGAGACGGTGTCCGCCCCCTACGGCCCGTTGGCGCTCACCGGCACGCACTGGCTGGAGGACTATCCGGACGGGCGACTTCCGGACATCCCCGGGCTGTGGACCGACCAGGAGGACGGGGTCCTGCTGACGGCCGCCCCCGAGGACGGTCTGAGCCTGGACGGAAATCCCTTCACCGGCGAGGTCCGGCTCGACGCCGACCTCGGGTCGGCGGCCGAGGCCCGGGTCGGGCTCGGCGAGCGCCGTTTCGTCGTCCTGGTGCGCGAAGGGATCTGGGGCGTACGCGACTTCGACCCCGCCTCCGAAGGGCGCGCGGCCTTCAAGGGCGTCGAGGCGACGCCGTACGACCCGCGCTGGTCGGTGCCGGGGCACTTCACGCCGTACGGCGAGAGCCGCACCGTACACGTGGAGAACGCGGACGGAGTCGCCCGCGGTCTGGGGCTCGGCGGCATCCTCGCCTTCACCCTGGACGGCGAGGACCTCACGCTCCAGGTGTCGGTGGAGAGCGACGGCTCGCTGTGGGCCGTGTTCGCCGACACCACCAGCGGGGACAGCAGCTACCGCTTCCGGTTCCTGCGCCCCGCGGCGCCCGACGCCGAGGGGCGTACGACGGTGGACTTCAACCGGGCCGTGCTCCCGCCGTGCGCGTTCGCCGACCACTTCATCTGCCCCTTCCCGCCGCCCGGGAACACCCTGGGCGTGGCCGTCCCGGCGGGGGAGCGCACGCTGCTCTGACGGTTCACTCCTCCGCGCCCTCCGCTCACTCCTCCAAGCCCTTCAGGCGCTTCGAGTGCCCCGACGATCCACACGCAATCCGCGCACCCGAGTCTGGGAAGATCAACTCCCGCTGGTGGTACGTAAGTTGAACGCTGCACGGCCGAAAGGTGCCCTTGCGCCGGTCGGCCGTGCGGCCGAATACTCCCCCACAGCGCTTGTCAGGAGCACGGCTTGTCCGGAATCCGGTCGGGCGGCTCCCGGCTGCGCCTCACGGGCCCCGACCCCACGCGGGCCCCCTACTTCCCTCGGGAGGAACGACAAGTGAGGATCAAGCGCACCACCCCCCGCAGCGGTATAGCGAGACGGACCCGGCTGATCGCCGTGACCACCGGACTCCTGGCCGCCGCAGCGTTCTCCGTCCCCACCGCGAACGCATCCGACGTCCATACGTTCAGCGCCACCCAGCTGAGCTCGGTGAACAAGTCGGTACTCAAGTCCGACATCGCGGGAACCGCCTGGGCGGTCGACACCAAGACGAACCGCGTCGTCGTCACCGTCGACAGCACGGTCTCCAAGGCCGAGATCGCAAAGATCAAGAAGGACGCGGGCGGCAACTCCGCGGCCATCACGATCAAGCACACCCCGGGCAAGTTCAAGAAGCTGATCACCGGCGGCGACGCCATCTACGGCGGTTCCTACCGCTGCTCGCTCGGCTTCAACGTGCACAGCGGGAGCACCTACTACTTCCTGACCGCCGGCCACTGCGGTGAGGTCGCCTCCACCTGGTACTCCAACTCCGGTCACACCACCACGCTGGGCACGAACGTCAGCTACAGCTTCCCGACCAATGACTTCGCGCTGGTGCGCTACACCAACACCTCGATCGCCCACCCGAGCGCGGTCGGCAGCCAGACCATCAGCAGCGCCGCCACGCCCAGCGTGGGCACGACCGTCTACCGTCGCGGCTCGACCACCGGCACGCACAGCGGCCGGGTCACCGCGTTGAACGCCACGGTCAACTACGGCAGCGGCGACGTGGTCTACCAGATGATCCAGACCACGGTCTGCGCCGAGGGCGGCGACAGCGGCGGTCCGCTCTACGCGGGTTCCGTCGCCTACGGTCTGACCTCGGGCGGCAGTGGTGACTGCACCTCCGGCGGTACGACCTTCTTCCAGCCGGTCACCGAGGCACTGAGCTACTACGGCGTGAGCGTCGGCTGACCGACGGTCCCCCCCGTAACACCCGCACGACCGGATCTGCAGCCAGCAGCAGGCGAGCCCCCGTACGCAACTGTCGTGCGGGGGCTCGCCCTTGCTCGGGTGACGGAGTTACCGTCGAAGTACACGCCGGGTACGCGCCTGATGCGGTACTTGCCCGATGCGCCCACTTCGGACCCTGGGGGGCCGTGATGGTCGAGGAACTGGTGGCGGCGGGAGTCTCCGTCGTATCCGTGGGGATCGTCTATGCGATGGCCGGGGCCCGTGTCGTCAAACAGTACGAACGCGGTGTGGTGTTGCGACTCGGCCGGCTGCGCTCGGACGTGCGTGGGCCCGGGTTCACCATGGTGGTGCCCTTCGTCGACAAACTGCGCAAGGTCAACATGCAGATCGTGACGATGCCGGTGCCCGCGCAGGAGGGCATCACGCGGGACAACGTCACGGTGCGGGTCGACGCGGTCGTCTACTTCAAGGTGGTCGACGCGGCCGACGCGGTCATCCAGGTCGAGGACTACCAGTTCGCGGTCTCGCAGATGGCGCAGACCTCGCTGCGCTCGATCATCGGCAAGAGCGACCTGGACGATCTGCTCTCCAACCGGGAGAAGCTCAACCAGGGCCTGGAGTTGATGATCGACAGTCCGGCGATGGGCTGGGGTGTGCAGATCGACCGGGTCGAGATCAAGGACGTGTCACTGCCGGAGACGATGAAACGCTCGATGGCCCGGCAGGCCGAGGCCGACCGTGAACGGCGCGCGCGGGTCATCAACGCGGACGCGGAGCTCCAGGCGTCGAAGAAGCTGGCGGAGGCCGCCGGGGTGATGTCCGAACAGCCCGCCGCGCTCCAACTGCGGCTGCTGCAGACCGTGGTGGCGGTCGCCGCCGAGAAGAACTCCACCCTCGTCCTCCCCTTCCCGGTGGAACTGCTGCGGTTCCTGGAACGGGCGCAGCAGCCGGCCGCGCCGGCGCCCGAGCAGCCGGTGCGGGCATCGGAAGGCGTTGAGCAATCGGTGCAGGAGCAACCGTCCTCCCTCGCGCCCCCGTTGGGATCGGACCCTGAAGGGTCGAAAACCAGACAGGGCTAGACCTCACGGGCTGCGCATACGTCACTCGCGCTCGGTGTTTGCACTGCGAACGCACAGGGTGCGATCACACAGGGTCAAGGTGCCGGGGGCGTACGCCCGTTGCTGTACGCGCGTCCTGAAGTCGACCTTGTGAGCCACCTGTGGGTCTCGGAATAGTGGGCGCCCGTACGCCTTTCGATTCCGTACGCCTTCCGGCCCCGGAGGTCCCCACGACCTCCCGGGCCGCCCCCACAGGAGGACGCGAAGTGAAGCACCGACGTATATCCGGGCGGCGCGCAGCCGTGGCAGGCGCGAGTGTCGCCGCCCTGGTCGCCGCGGGAGTCACCTTCCAGACTGCGAACGCGAGCGAGACGCAGAAGAGTGCGGCGCCCCGGCCGCTCTCGATCACGGCGGCCGGAAAGCTCGCCTCGACGCTCGGCAAGGACCTGGGTCCCGACGCGGCGGGAACGTATTACGACGCGAAGGCCGGGCACCTCGTCGTCAACGTGCTCGACCGGGCCGCGGCGCGCGTCGTCGAGGCGGCCGGCGCCCAGGCCAGAATCGTCGAGAACTCCCTCGCCGAACTGACGAGCGCCCGTACCACCCTCAAGAAGGACGCGACCATCCCCGGCACGTCCTGGGCGACCGACCCGGGGACCAACAAGGTCGTCGTCACCGCCGACCGCACGGTCGGCGGCGCGACCCTCGCCCGGCTGACCAAGGTCGTCGACGGTCTCGGCGCCAAGGCCGAACTCCAGCGCACGAAGGGGGAGTTCAAGACCTTCATCGCGGGCGGCGACGCGATCACCGGCTCCGGCGGGCGCTGCTCGCTCGGCTTCAACGTGGTCAAGGGCGGCCAGCCGTACTTCATCACCGCCGGGCACTGCACCCGGGCGATCTCCACCTGGTCGGACTCCAGCGGCAAGGAGATCGGCACGAACGAGCAGTCCAGCTTCCCCGGCAACGACTTCGGTCTGGTCAAGTACACCTCGACGGTCGCCCACCCGAGCGAGGTCGATCTCTACAACGGCTCCGCGCAGCCCATCACCCAGGCGGGTGCGGCGACCGTCGGGCAGTCGGTGACGCGCAGCGGTTCGACGACCCAGGTGCACAGCGGCACGGTCACCGGCCTGGACGCCACCGTGAACTACGGCAACGGCGACATCGTCGACGGACTCATCCAGACCGACGTCTGTGCCGAGCCCGGTGACAGCGGCGGCTCGCTCTTCTCGGGCTCCACGGCCATCGGCCTCACCTCGGGCGGCAGTGGCGACTGCACCTCGGGCGGCGAGACCTTCTTCCAGCCGGTCACCGAGGCGCTGTCGGCCTTCGGCGCCCAGATCGGCTGACGCGATCCGTCCTGCCTGCTCAGGGCCGGGTGGACCGGTGTTTGCGCAGGTGGGACGGGCTCGAACGGATGTCGCACACTTGTTCGGAAATTGGTCTATGGTGGGGGTGAGGTCATTGGGAACTAATGTTCGAGAGCCTGGTGGGAGGGCCCTCGGACACGAATGGATACGGACGGGTACGGGAGGTGCGTGTGCCGGGGTTCACGCATCTGCACACCGTCTCCGGGTTCTCCCTGCGGTACGGGGCCTCGCACCCGGAGCGGCTGGCCGAGCGTGCCTCGGAGCGGGGCATGGACGCCCTCGCGCTCACCGACCGGGACAGCCTCGCGGGCACGGTCCGGTTCGCCAAGGCCTGCGCGAAGGCGGGTGTCCGTCCACTGTTCGGGGCGGACCTCGCGGTCGAGGCTCCCGCCCGGGAAGCGAGGGCTTCCGCCCGGACGGCGGGGGCCTTCGCGCGGACGGCCGGGGCCTCCGCGCCGACGGGCGGGGCTTTTGCCCGAGCGGCCGGGGAGTCCGTAGGAGGGGAGCGGCGCCGCGCCCCGGTCCGTGGCGGTGCCTTCATCGATGAGTCGACTCCCCGGGTGACCTTCCTCGCCCGGGACGGCGCGGCCGGCTGGGCCGACCTCTGCAGAATCGTTACGGCGGCGCATGCGGGCGGCGGTCCCGGCAGCGGCCCGGGGCAGCAGCCCCTGCTGCTCCGGCCGGACAACCACGCCGAAGGACTGACCGTACTGCTCGGCCCCGCCTCCGACGTCGGCCGCGCACTCGCCGCGGGGCGCCCCGACCGCGCCGCGAAGCTGCTCGCGCCCTGGCGGGAGATCTACGGCGACGCCCTGCGCCTCGAAGCCGTCTGGCACGGCCGCGAGGGTACCGGGCCGGGGTCCCTGCGGCTCGCCGCCCGCACCGTCGGCTTCGCCGCCGAACAGCGGGTGCGCCCGGTGCTCAGCAACGCGGTCCGGTACGCCGACCCGGGCCTCGGTCCGGTCGCCGACGTCCTGGACGCCGCCCGCCGTCTCGTCCCCGTCGACCCCCGGCGCGAGCTGGACTCCGGCGAGGCCTGGCTCAAGGGCGAGGCCGCCATGCTGGGTGCCGCCGAACGGATCGTCGAGGCCGCGGGCTACCGCCGTGACACCGCGTACCGTCTGCTCGAACAGACCCAGGCCACCGCCGCCGAGTGCCTCGTCGACCCCGAGGACGACCTCGGCATCGGTACCGTCCACTTCCCCGAGCCGCATCTCGTCGGGGCGGGCCGACGCACCGCCCAGCGCGTCCTGGCCTCCCGGGCGGCGGCGGGCATGGTGCTGCGCGGATACGGCGGCAAGCGGGCCTACTGGGAGCGGATGCACCGCGAGCTGGACATCATCGCCCACCACGACTTCGCCTCCTACTTCCTGACGGTCGCCCAGGTCGTGGACGACGTAAGGAAGATGGGCATCCGGGTCGCCGCGCGCGGTTCCGGCGCGGGTTCCCTCGTCAACCACCTCCTCGGTATCGCGCACGCCGATCCGGTCGAGCACGGGCTGCTGATGGAGCGCTTCCTGTCCAAGCGCCGCTCGGTGCTGCCCGACATCGACATCGACGTGGAGTCCGCGCGCCGGCTGGAGGTCTACCGCGCGATCATCGACCGGTTCGGCACCGAGCGGGTCGCGACCGTCTCGATGCCCGAGACCTACCGGGTGCGGCACGCCGTCCGCGATGTGGGCGCCGCGCTCTCCATGGACCCGGCAGACATCGACCGGATCGCCAAGTCCTTCCCGCACATCCGCGCCCGCGACGCCCGCACGGCGATGGACGAGCTGCCCGAACTGCGGGAGCTGGCGAGGGGGGTTCAGCGGGAAGGCGAGAAGTACGGACGGCTGTGGGAGCTGGTGGAGTCCCTCGACGCCCTCCCGCGCGGCATCGCCATGCACCCGTGCGGGGTGCTCCTCTCCGACGCCTCCCTGCTCGCCCGTACACCGGTCGTGCCGACCAGTGGCGAGGGCTTGCCCATGTCGCAGTTCGACAAGGAGGACGTCGAGGACCTCGGGCTGCTCAAGCTCGATGTGCTGGGCGTGCGGATGCAGTCCGCGATGGCGCACGCGGTGGCCGAGGTGCAGCGGGCCACGGGGGACCGGCCGGACATCGACGCGGTGGCGCCGGGCGACCCGGCGACCTATCGACTCATCCAGTCCGCCGAGACGCTGGGCTGCTTCCAGATCGAGTCGCCCGGACAGCGCGACCTGGTCGGACGGCTGCAGCCCGCGACCTTCCACGACCTCGTCGTCGACATCTCGCTCTTCCGGCCGGGACCGGTCGCCGCCGACATGGTGCGGCCGTTCATCGAAGCGCGGCACGGGCGGGCGCCGATCCGCTATCCGCACCCGGACCTGGAGGGACCGCTGAAGGAGACGTACGGCGTCGTGGTCTTCCACGAGCAGATCATCGACATCGTCGACATCATGACCGGCTGCGGACGTGACGAGGCGGACCGAGTGCGGCGCGGGCTGTCCGACCCCGAGTCGCAGGGGCGGATCCGGTTCTGGTTCGCACAGAACGCGGCGGCCAAGGGGTACGACGCCGAGACCATCGCGCGGACCTGGGAGATCGTCGAGGCCTTCGGGTCGTACGGCTTCTGCAAGGCGCACGCGGTCGCCTTCGCCGTGCCGACGTACCAGTCGGCGTGGCTGAAGGCCCATCACCCGGCCGCTTTCTACGCTGGGTTGCTCACGCACGACCCCGGGATGTATCCGAAGCGGCTGCTGCTGGCGGACGCGCGGCGCCGGGGGGTGCCGGTCCTGCCGTTGGACGTGAACCGGTCGGCGGTCGCCCACCGTATCGAACTGGTGTCTGAATCTGCTGGCTCTGCCGGCCGCTGGGGCGTCCGCCTTGCCCTCTCCGACGTGCACGGCATCAGCGAGGCCGAGGCGGCGCGGATCGCGGACGGACAGCCGTACGCCTCCCTGCTCGACTTCTGGGAGCGGGCCCGGCCGAGCAGGCCGCTCGCACAGCGGCTCGCGCAGGTCGGCGCGCTGGACGCGTTCGGCGCCAACCGGCGTGACCTGCAACTGCACCTGACCGAACTGCACCGGGGCGCCCGAGGTGCGGGCGGAGGCCAACTCCCGCTGACGGGTGGGCGGAAGACCGCCTCCGCCGGGCTGCCCGACCTCTCCTCGGCCGAGCGGCTCAGCGCCGAACTGGGCGTGTTGTCGATGGACGCCTCGCGCAACCTGATGGACGACCACCGGGAGTTCCTGGAGGAGCTGGGCGTGGTGACGGCACGCCGGCTGCGGGAGGCGCGGCACGGAGAGACGGTCCTGGTCGCGGGCGCCAAGGCGGCCACCCAGACCCCGCCGATCCGCTCCGGTAAACGCGTCATCTTCACCACCCTGGACGACGGCACCGGCCTGGTCGACCTCGCCTTCTTCGACGACTCCCACGACGTCTGCGCCCACACCGTCTTCCACTCCTGGCTGCTGCTGGTGCGCGGAGTGGTGCAGCGCCGGGGCCCGCGCAGTCTCAGTGTGGTGGGCGCGGCGGCCTGGAACCTCGCCGAACTGGTCGAGCTGCGCGCCGAGGGCGGCCTCGACGTGGTGGCGGCGCGGCTGGCGGAGCCCGTACCGGAGCCCCTGCCGGAGGGGGAGGGCGCGAAGGAGAGCCGGAAGATCCGGATGCCCACGGGGTACGAGATGCACCCCTGGGCCGATCTGCGTCCCGCGGGCGAAGGGCCCGCGGGGGGAAAGAAGTTGTGGCACCAGAGTCCGGGGAGTGCGGGATGACCATCCTCTGTGTACGTTTCCAGCTGCCTCCGATGTACGAGGCCGCCCTGCCGGGGCTCCTCGGACTGTTGGAGGAGTTCACCCCCGTCATCGAGGCGCTGCCGCCCGACGGCGCGCTGGTCGATCTGCGGGGCGCCGAAAGGTACTTCGGGCGGACCGCCGTGGAGTTCGCCTCGCTGATCCGGGTACGGGCACTCGCCCGGTACGGGGTCGACTGCGTGATCGGTGCCGGGCCCGGTCCGATGCTCGCGCGGATGGCACTGCGGGAGGCCGTGCCCGGAGTGACCCGGGTGGTGCCCGGGGAGCCGGACGCCGTCGCGGAGTTCCTCGCCGAGCGGCCCGTCGCCGCGCTGCCCGGGGTCGGCGGCGCCACCGCCCGCACCCTGTGCGAGTACGGCCTCGACACCATCGGCAAGGTCGCTGCCGCGCCCCTGTCCACGCTCCAGCGCCTGACCAGTGCCCGGACCGGCCGCGAACTGCATGAGAAGGCGTCCGGCATCGACCGCGGCCGGGTCGTCCCGAACGCCACCTCGCGCTCTCTTGCCACCGAACGCCCCTTCTCCCGGGACGAGTTGGACCCGTCCCTGCACCGCCGCGCGCTGCTCTCCGCCACCGAGGAACTGGGCACCCGGCTGCGCGCCCTGGAGAAGGTCTGCCGCACTCTGACCCTCACCGTCCGCTACGCCGACCGCTCCTCGACCACCCGCAGCCGCACCCTCAAGGAACCGACCGCGCACTCCTCGGCGCTCACCGCCACCGCGTACGCCCTGTACGAGACACTCGGCCTCCAGCGCGCCCGGGTCCGCGCGATCGGCCTGCGCGCCGAGGGACTCACCCCCGCCGGACAGGCCTCCCACCAGCTCACCTTCGACCCCGTGGACGAGAAGGTCCGCCGCATCGAGGAGGTCGCGGACCGCGCGCGAGCGAAGTTCGGCCCGCATGCGGTGATGCCGGGCACGCTGGCGGCGTAACTCTCCTCAGGTGTGTGTCAGTTGGCCCACGGCGGGGTGATGCGGGTGCCGTCGGACAGTTCCGCCGTCAGGCCGATGGGCGTGGTGACCCAGGTGATCACGGTCCGGTCGGTCGGGTTCTCGGCACCGAAGGTCGCCCCGGGGTTGATGATCAGCGTGTCGCCCGCGGTGACCCGCTCGGTGCGTCCGTCGAGCGTGATCACCAGCTCGCCCTCGAGGATGTGGAGGATCTCCTCGCGGCTGACGGTGTGCAGGGGCGCCTTGGTGCCGGCGGGGATCTCGCCCCGCCAGGCGCACAGTTCCTTGCTGCCGGCGCCGGGACGGGCGTACGAGACGAAGCGGGCGCCGTGCATCTCGTGGACGACGGCATCGGACGGGTGGATGACGGGCATGGCTGCCTCCTGGGCAAGTGGTCAAGTAGCTTGACTATATGCCCTCATGGTCAAGCTGCTTGACCAATCCGTCAAGGGTGTTTCAATGCATCCGTGGAGAACTCCGAGGCCATGGCCCTGACCGCCGCCCTGCTCACCGTCGCGGGCGACCTGACGCGACGCATCAACGACGGCGTAGAAGCCCGTGGCTTCGAGGTGCGGCCCGCGTACGGCTTCGCGTTCACCCGGCTCGCCCCGGACGGTGCGACGGTCACCGACCTCGCGACCCACCTGGGGGTGACCAAACAGGCCGCCAGCCAGCTCGTCGACGAGCTCGTGCGCAAGGGATACGCCGAGCGGCGCCCGTATCCCGGCGACGCGCGCGCCCGGCTCGTCGTGCTGACCGAACGCGGCTGGGCCTGCACCCGTGCGGCGGAGGAGGCGGCCGCCGATGCCGTGCGGGCGTGGATCGAGGTGCTCGGTGAGGGTGAAGTGGGCGTGTTGCGTGACCGCTTGGCGCGAATCGCGCCCTATGGTCCCATCAGGCCCGCCTGGTGATGGTTCTTCAGGTGTTGACCGGTGGCTGGGACTGCCGCTGTTTGTCGCCGGAAGTTTTTTACTGACGCGTAACTTCACACTTGGGCTACTCGCCCGTAACTTGACGAGTGAACAGCATCCTCGTGATCCGGATCACAGGGCGTACGTCGTCGCAACTCCCTTGAGCCGCAAGGAGATCACCCGATGCTGCCCTGGAAGCGCCTGCTCAGACCCCTCACCGCACTGCTGCTGACCGCCGTGGTCGCCGTGGTCCCCGCCGCCACCGCCCACGCCGCCGCGCCGAGCAGCGGCTGGAACGACTACTCCTGCAAGCCCTCCGCCGGCCATCCCCGCCCCGTCGTCCTCGTCCACGGCACCTTCGCCAACTCGACCGACAACTGGCTGGCCTTCGCCCCCTACCTGGTGGACCGCGGGTACTGCGTCTTCTCCCTCGACTACGGGCAACTGCCCGGCGTCCCCCTCTTCAACGCCCTCGGCCCCATCGACAAGTCGGCCGAACAGCTTCAGGTATTCGTCGACAAGGTGCTCGCCGCGACCGGCGCCCCCAAGGCCGACCTCGTCGGCCACTCGCAGGGCGGCCTGATGCCCCGCTACTACCTCAAGTTCCTCGGCGGAGCCGCCAAGGTGAACGCCTTCGTCGGCATCGCGCCCGACAACCACGGCACCACCCTGGACGGCCTGACCAACCTGCTGCCGTACTTCCCGGGCGCCGAGGACCTGCTGTCCGCGGCCACACCCGCGCTCGCCGACCAGATCGTCGGCTCCGCCTTCCTGACCAAACTCAACGCCGGCGGCGACACCGTCCCGGGCGTGCACTACACGGTGATCGCCACCAAGTACGACGAGGTGGTCACGCCGTACCGCTCACAGTTCCTCACCGGATCCGACGTCCACAACGTTCTGCTGCAGGACCTGTGCCCGGTCGATCTCTCCGAGCACGCCGCGATCGGCCTCCTCGACCGGATCGCCTTCCACGAGGCGGCCAACGCCCTCGACCCGGCACACGCCACCCCCACGAACTGCGCCTCCGTGTTCAGCTGACCGCCCCGGCCGGGGCCTGTCCGACCTGAGCCGCCGGACAGGCCCCGGAGTACACCGGGAACTAGCGGTCGCGCCGGCCGCCGGTCGTCGCGCGACGGCGGACCGAGGAGAACAGCGCCGCCGCGCCCAGCGCCAGCGCGCTCGCCCCGCCGATCGCGAGGTAGGCGCTGGAGGAGTCACCGCCGGTCTCGGCGAGGTGCCGCTCCGAGACACCCGCGGCCTCGGGCCGGGCGTCGGAGCCGCCGGTAGCGGCGTCGGAGGGGTTCGTGCCGGCGGCCGGAGTGGCTGTGCCGTCGTGGTGGTCGTGCCGCACCGACGACTTGTCGGCACCATCGGCTATCTGCTGCTCGGAGGGCGCGGAAGCGGTGGGTGCCGGGGAGGTCGGCGCGGGGGTGGTACCGCTTCCGGTACTGCCCGTACCGCTGCTGCCCGTGCTGCCGCCGCCGGAACCGGTGTTGCCGGAACCCCCGCCACCGAAGGTGACGTCCGAGCAGGAGTAGAACGCCTCCGGACTGTCCGAGCGCTGCCAGATCGCGTAGAGGAGCTGCCTGCCCGAGCGCTGCGGCAGGGTGCCGGAGAAGGTGTAGTAGCCGTTCGTCGCGGCCGGGTCGGTCTTGGTGGCGACCGGGTGCGCCAGGTCCAGGTCGGCCCAGGCCAACGGCTTGGACGGGTCGTAACCCGCCTTGGTGATGTAGACGTTGAAGGTGCCCTTGTGCGGGGCCGTCACCCGGTACTTGAAGGTGTACGCGCCGCCGCTCACGCTCGTCGTCGGCCAGTCGGCGCGGGCCAGGTCCAGGCCCTTGAACTCGTCGTTGCCCGCGCCGCACAGCTTCCCGTCGGGAATGAGCTGCTGGTGTCTGCCGTTCGCGTCGCCGATCCGGATGCCGTTCCAGTCGTACAGCGCCTGGGTGCCGCCGGCCGCGACGGCCGCCTTGCAGGCGCCGGACCTCGGGCTCTCGGGATTCTCCGCGTAGCACTGGAAGACCCGGCTGACCGGGTCGCCCATCGTGCCGTGCGCGGCGGCGGGCGCCGCGGCGAGCGCGATCAGGGCGACCGGGGCGACACCGACACCGACGGCGACCGCGACGGTGGCGGCCTTGCGGCGAGCAGGCATGGGGGAACTCCTCGAAGCGGACCTTCACGTCTACGGCGGACCCGTGGGGGGTGATCAGCAAGCTAGCCCGAAGAAACCGCGAATTCGCCTGCTGGAGGCGGGTGCGGGAGATCCTTATGGTCGGCTTAAGGGAGTGCTGAGCCTGCGCTCAGGTAGCTACCGTTCTGGCCATGACAGATGCCCCGAACGAACCGGAGATCCGCCCGGCCGTCGCCGCCGACGTCGCCGCAGTGAAGGCGGTGACCGACGCCGCGTACCACCACTACATCGAGCGCATCGGAGTGGTGCCGAAGCCCATGGAGGCGGACCACGCGGCGAACGTGGCCGCGGGGCGGGTGTTCGTCACGGGGGAGCCCGTGAGGGGCCTCGTGGTGATCGAGGCGCACGAGGACCATCTCTTCCTCGACAGCATCGCCGTCCACCCCGACGCCCATGGCAAGGGTGTCGGGCAACGGCTGCTGGCGTTCGTGGACGCACACGCGCGTGCGCTCGGGCTGTCCGAGGTCAGGCTCTACACGAACGCGATGATGTGGGAGAACCAGAAGATCTACCCGAAGTACGGGTACGAGGTGGTGGAACGCCGCGTGGACGGCCGGTACGACCGGATCCACTACCGCAAGCGGCTCGACTGACGGTTTCCGTGCCGGGGCGTGTCTCAGTGCCGGGGCGCGCGGCCCGGGCCGCTCACCCGTCCGGCCACCACGTGCGGTGGATGTCCTTGCGGACCTCCGGACGCTCGGCCGGACGCTCGTCGGCCTCGTCCCGCACTCGGCGGGACTCCGACTTCCTCAGGGGCTTCTGCACGGTCACACGGCGCATGGCTGCCTCCTTGTGCCTACCGGGATCCGCGGTTGTACGGAGGTAGACCCTTTCCGGGAGAGTTGCTCATCAGTCGGGATCTGTCTGTGGCGGCTGTCACGATTCGACTGTCAGTGGTGGGTGTCACCCTGGGGCACATGGCGGGTTACAGCGAAATGAATCCAGGTCAGAGCGGTGTCAAACCGTGTCAGAGCGGTGTGCGGCCGGAGCTCGGTGGCGCGGGCGGGGGTGTGGACCCGGTGGCCGACGCGGACCAGGTGGACTGGGACGCCGAGGCCGCCACCTTCGACGACGAGCCGGACCACGGGCTGCGCGACGCCGCCGTGCGGGAGGCCTGGGCGGAGCGGCTGCGCGCCTGGCTGCCCGAGACCCCGTCCGACGTGCTCGACCTCGGCTGCGGCACCGGCAGCCTGGCGCTCCTCGCGGCCCAGCGGGGCCACCACGTCACCGGGGTCGACCGCGCGCCGCGCATGGTCGACCTGGCCCGCGCCAAGCTCGCCGGACGTGACGCGGTGTTCCTCCTCGGCGACGCGACGGCACCGCCCGTCGGCGAGCAGCGGTTCGACGTCGTGCTCGTCCGGCACGTCCTGTGGGCCCTGCCCGACCCCGAGCGCGTCCTGCGGCACTGGCGCGGGCTGCTGCGCCCCGGAGGGCGGCTCGTCCTGGTCGAGGGGGTGTGGGGGACGCTGAGCCCGGTCGGCATACCCGCGGACCGGCTGGCCGCCCTGCTGGAGCCCCTGACCTCGGACCTCCGAGTGGAGCGGCTGTCCGACGACGCACGGCTGTGGGGGCGCGAGGTGGCGGACGAGCGGTACGCGGTGGTGGCCCACGTCTGACCACCGGGTACTCGACGGTCGTCGAGCGGGTATCCGCCGGGTACCCGCTCTAGCCGAGCAGTGCCTCGAAGTCACCCTCGTGAGCCAGGAGTTCGAGCGTGTCGAGGGCGTTCCGCGCGGCGGTCGCGGCCCGCGGATCGGTGGTCGCGAGGCCGCTCGCCGCGAACTCGTCCTCGTCCAGGCGCAGTACGTCCGTGCCGTCCGCGGAGCGCCACAGGTCCAGGTCGAGGTCCTCGACGACCAGTTCGCCGCCGGAGAGGGTGGCCGGGCGGGTGATGTCGCAGTACCAGCCCTTCCGTACGCCCTCGGCGTCCCGGACCTCCTTGACCGCGTACCAGCGGTCCCGCCAGTAGTACTCGGTGAAGACATCGCCCGGCTCGAACCGTACGAAGCCGAAGTCGCGGACGCCCTCGCCCGCCCACGGCGCGCGCACGGTGACGCGGGTGCCGTCGTCGGCGAGCAGCTCGGCGGGGTAACGGATCTTCGTGCGGCCGGACTTGACGAGGACGATCTCCACGGTGCGGGGTGCGTCAGGCGAGTTCGCGGACATACCGCACCTCCGTCCCGCAGATCTCGTAGCCGAACCACTTGTTGATCGCGATCATCGGTTCGTTGCCGGCGTCGTTGCCCGTGAACGCCTCCGTGCACCCGGCGGCGCGGGCACGGTGCAGCGAGTCGTTCTTGGCGAGCTTGGCGAGGCCGCGACCGCGGAACGCGGCGGCGGTGCCCGTCATCACGGTGCCGTAGCGGGTGCCGCCGTCCGTGCGGGCCGCGCTGAACGCCGCCGGGCGGCCGTCGACGAGCGCGACCGTGGTCAGCTCGGCACTGAACAGGGGGTGGTGCCAGGTCTCCTGGAGCCAGGCCTGGTAGTCCGTGAACTCGTGGGGGATGTCGCTGGGTTCGTCCGCCATCGTCTCCGCGTCCAGGGTGAACAGGGGGCGCGGGTCGTCGGCGAAGTCCGAGCCCTTGCGCAGCTCGACGCCCGGCGGCGGGTCCTGGAGCGGCGGCAGGGTGCCGCCCGCCAGGTCGAGGCGGAGGAAGTGGGCGGAGCGGCTCGCGTGGTAGCCGTGCTTCTCGGCGAACGCGCGGTTGTCCGGCTCGTCCAGGACCCAGGCGAAGAGCTTGGTCGCGCCCAGGGCCGCCAGGTGCTCCTCGGCGGTGCGCACCAGGAGCGAGCCCGCGCCCCGGCGGGTGCGGCCGGGGTCGACGTACACGTTGAGGTAGCCCTGATTCGGCTCCGCGCTGTCGTGCGCGATGCCGACCTGGGCCGTGCCGACCGGTTCGCCGTCCTGCTCCGCGAGCAGCGGACGGTAGTGGGCGTCGGGGTGCGCGTGCGTGACGTCGTACGCGATGGAGTCAGGTGTGTACAGCACGAAGGGGAGGGCGCGGTTGCGGACGTGGGCGAAGCCCTCGGTGTGCCGTCGGTCGTCCGGGCGGACGTCGCTGATGATCACAGTCATGGAGTCGAACGCTACGCGCGAGGTGTGTTCGAGTGCCTCTCATTTTCCTTCCCGTACGGGACAATCGCTCCGTGACGCTGAAGATCCACATCGATGAGGGGGCCGCGCCCTACGAACAGGTGCGTGCCCAGATCTCCGAGCAGGCGCGGTCCGGTGCGCTGCCGGTCGGCTACAAGCTGCCCACCGTGCGGGGGCTGGCCGAGGAGCTCGGCCTCGCCGCCAACACGGTCGCCAAGGCCTACCGGGCACTGGAGTCGGACGGGGTGATCGAGACGCGCGGCCGCAACGGGACGTTCGTCGCCGCCGCGGGCTCGGCGGCGGAGCGCGAAGCGGCGTCGGCCGCACAGGCGTACGCCGAGCGCGTGCACCGCCTCGGCCTCTCGGAGTCCGCCGCGCTGGACGCCGTGCGGGATGCCCTGCGGGCGGCTTACGGGGACTAGGTCTTGTCGTTCGGCGTGCGGGACACCGTCAGGCCCGTTGACCTTGCCGCGTGGGCGAAGGCCACCGCGTCCCGGACGGCCGCCGCGTACGGGTCGTTGTTGAAGTACGCGTACACCTCGTGGTCGTCGGACCAGGTGTCCGCGACGCGTCGTACCCAGGTCGTCAGGGACTGCCGGCCGTAGCGGGGCCACGGCTGGGCGCGGCCCTCGTGGAAGCGGACGTAGCCCCAGTCGGCGGTCCGCCACAGGGGCGTCACGGGGCGGGCCAGCACATCGGCCCAGCAGAGGGCGGCGCCCCGTGACTCCAGTACCTTGCGCACCTCCGGTGTCCACCAGGAATCGTGTCGCGGTTCGACCGCGACCCGGACGCCGGCGGGGAAGCGGCCCAGGCACTCGTCGAGAAGGGCGGGATCGGCGTGCAGCGTGGGCGGGAGCTGGAGCAGGACCGGGCCCAGGCGGTCACCGAGCCCGGCGGCGTGGCCCAGCAGCCGGCCGACCGGCTCCGCCGGGTCGCGCAGCCGTTTGATGTGCGTCAGATAGCGGCTCGCCTTGAGAGCGACGACGAAGTCCGGCGGGGTGCGCTCCCGCCAGCTCTCGAAGGTCTCGTGCGTCGGCAGCCGGTAGAAGGCGTTGTTGATCTCGACCGTGGCGAACCGCGCCGCGTACTCCTCCAGCCAGAGCCGCATCGGCACTCCGTCCGGGTACAGGACGCCGCGCCAGTCCTTGTACTGCCACCCCGACGTGCCGACGAACAGGGTCATACGGCCATCAAAGCACCGCACGGAGTGCCGGGCAGCTACAGATACAGCCCCGCGTCCGCGCCCTCCCGCTGGTCCGGCACCGACGTCGGCGTCGTACCCCGGCGCAGCGCGTACAGCTCGGCCAGGGTCGCGCCGTCGCGGCCGACGCCCTCCTCCGTGCCCAGCCAGCTCACCGCCTCCGGGCGGGTCAGCGCGCCGACCTCGATCCGGGCGAGACAACGGCCGGGGCGGACCACGGCGGGGTGGAGGCGCTCGAGGTCCTCGTTGGTCGTGACGCCCACGAGCACGTTGCGGCCCTGGCCGAGGAGCCCGTCGGTGAGGTTGAGCAGCCGCGAGAGCGCCTGGCCCGCGGTGTGCTTGGCCTCGCCGCGGATCAGCTCGTCGCAGTCCTCCAGCAGGAGCAGCCGCCAGCGGCCCTTGCCCGTGCCGTCCTCCTCGCCGATCGCGATGTCCATCAGATAGCCGACGTCGGAGAAGAGCCGCTCCGGGTCGAGGACGCAGTCCACCTGGCACCAGTCGCGCCAGGAACGGGCCAGGGTGCGCAGGGCCGAGGTCTTGCCCGTGCCGGGCGGGCCGTGCAGCAGCAACAGCCGGCCCGCGATGTCCTCGGGCGTCGTCTTCATCAGCCGGTCCATGGCGTCCGCCACCGGCCCGGTGTAGTTCGGCCGCACCTCCTCCCACGTACCCGCGGAGATCTGCCGGGTGGTGCGGTGCGGGCCGCGGCGCGGGGAGACGTACCAGAACCCCATCGTCACGTTCTCCGGCTGGGGTTCGGGTTCGTCCGCCGCGCCGTCCGTCGCCTGGTCGAGGATCTTGGCGGCCAGTTCGGTGCTGGTCGCGGTGACCGTGACGTCGGCGCCGCGGTTCCAGCGGGACACCAGCAGGGTCCAGCCGTCGCCCTCGGCGAGCGTGGCACTGCGGTCGTCGTCGCGGGCCGAGCGCAGCACGCGGGCGCCCGGCGGGAGGAGCGTCGCCCCGGACCGTACGCGGTCGATGTTCGCCGCGTGCGAGTGCGGCTGCTCGCCCGTCGCGAAGCGGCCGAGGAACAGCGCGTCGACGACGTCCGACGGCGAGTCGCTGTCGTCGACGTTGAGCCGGATCGGCAGTGCGTCGTGTGGGTTGGCAGACATGCCGCCATGATCCGTCACGCGGGCGCCCCGTGCACCCGGTTTCCGCGGTGCGTCCTGTGTGTCGGCTGTGTCGGTCCGTGTCCCCTCCGTCCTGTTACACGGCTGTGGTCTTACAAGACCTGTCCCACGGCCGATCCCCGCCGTTACTGTTGCCCTTGATGGGACGTCATGGGTGGAATTCGGGGGCACGGCGGTGGCGGCTCACCGCGCTGCTCGGCGTGGGAGTGGCCGCTCTGGCCCTGGTGGTGACCTTGCTCAACACCCTGCCCGGAGGCGGCGCGAGCACCGCGGGCACCACCCGCGACGGGGACAAGGTGCACGGCACCCCCGTCACTCCGCCCCAAACCCCGCAACCCGAGGTGGGCTGGGGTTTCACCCACACCCAGTACAGCGCCGACCAGGGCAGTGACACGGCCACCCAGCGCGTCGAGGGGCTGCTGCAGAAGCAGTCGCTGCCGCAGATCCAGCACATCATGGGCTGGGGGGCGGGCAACCCCGAACCCTCCAAGGGGCGCTACGACTTCTCGGAGATGGACCGCCGTATCGACTTCATGCGGAAGTCCGGCGGGACCCCGGTCGTCACCCTGTGCTGCTCCCCGGACTGGATGAAGGGCGGCAAGGCCGGCGCGGACAACACGAACTGGAGCCAGGCCGCCCTGGAGACCGCCCCGGACCGCGCCCACTACGCGGACTTCGCCGCGCTCGCCGCGACCGTCGCCAAGCGCTATCCGGACGTCCGTCACTTCATCGTCTGGAACGAGTTCAAGGGCTTCTGGAACGACAGCAAGGGCCGCTGGGACTACGAGGGCTACACCGAGCTCTACAACCTCGTCTACAAGGCGCTGAAGAAGGTCGACAAGGACATCCTGGTCGGCGGGCCCTACCTCGTCATGGACAGCGTCGACCCGCGCCAGACGGAGAACGCGTCGACGACCCTGAAGGGCACCTGGGGCACCATGGACCAGCGGGTCCTCGATGCCTTCGACTACTGGAACAAGAACAAGGCGGGAGCCGACTTCGTGGTCGTCGACGGCTCCAGCTACACCAAGGACGACGACCTGCTCCCGAACGAGTTCGCGGCCACCGACAAGTTCACCGCCGTCAGCCGGTGGGTGCGCGAGCAGACCCACGGCCTGCCGCTGTGGTGGGCCGAGTACTACGTGGAGCCCGCCGACGGCAACGACGAGCGTACGGGCTGGTCCGAGGCCCACCGCGGCGCCGTCCAGGCCGCCGGCCTGATCGCGATGGCCCGCGGCGGCGCCACCTCCGGCTTCTACTGGAACCCGGAGAAGGAGAAGGGCACCGACTGCGCGGGCTGCCTGTGGACGCCGACCGACAGTGCCGGTGGCGGCGCGGCCCTGCCCATGCTCGACCTCGTCTCCCGCTTCAGCCGGGCGTTCGCCCCCGGCACCAAGTACGCGACGGTGTCCGTGGCCCCCGACGACGTGCCAGGCGTCCGCGTCCTCGCCACCGACAAGGCCGTCCTGGTCGTGAACACCCTGAACCGGTCCATCAGCGCGCAGGTGGACGGCAAGCGGTTCGACATGAAGGCCTACGAAGTGAAGTGGCTCACCCGCTGAACCCGTGATCCCGGGTCCGGGTGAGCCACTCCGCCTGCTGGGCCTCGTGCTACTTCATGGTCAGGAACCGCTGTACGAGCGAGGCCAGCAGCACCGCCAGCAGCGGCAGCGAGAACCAGAAGCTGCTCTGCAGCCACCGCAGCTGCCGCACACTCGGCCGCACCGCGACCCGTACGACCTCCCGCGCCGCCAGCATGATGATGAGCGCCACGGCCGCCAGCGCGCCGACGACCGACCACGGTGTCCAGGTGACCAGGGGACCGATCGGCCCGGGAGCGGGCTCGAGTACCTTGCCCGCGGGCTGCTTGCGCAGCGCGTACATCGTCACGTCGTCGTTGACGAGGACCTTCTTCAGGTCCTGCCGGTCGTCGAGGTTGCGGATGAGCCGCGACTCCCAGGTCGCCGAGTAGCCCACGTCCATCTGGAGGTAGACCACCTGGCTGCGGTTGATCATGAGGTACGAGTTCGGGCCGGCGTCCTTGAGCGACTTGACCAGCCCTGACACCAGCACCGGGTCGCTCGGCGCCAGCGTCGGCACGTACTGCACCTTCTCCATGTCCCGGGTGCCCCACGGCATCGCGGGCGTCACGTTGTTGACCGTGTCGTTGCTCAGCCACAGCAGCCGTACGGTCGGCTTGTCGTGCGCGTACACGTAGTTCATGGCCGTGACCTCGCCCGGCCGGATGCGCTCGAAGGACTCGTTGCCCCAGCGGGCCACCAGGAAGCCGCCCATGAGAAGCAGACCCGTCATGAGCGCGGCCAGCGGGGCGAGGCTGACCCGGTCCTTCTCCCGTTCCTTCGCGGTGGCGCCGGTGCGCGGGAAGAGGGCGAGCCCGGCCAGCAGTGCCGCCCCCGGCAGGGCGAACATGAAGACCCGCAGGGCCATCTCGCCGCCGTACGACTGCATGCCGAAGCCCAGGAACGGGACGAAGGTGAGGACGATCAGCGACCGCTCGCGGTACTTGTGGTCGCGCCGCCGCCACCAGCCCCAGCAGGCGAAGGCCATCACACCGCCGGCGAGCAGCACGCGTGTGTAGAGGACGAGTTTGTGCGTCGAACTGCCGCCCTGGATACGGCCGGAGACGGAGGTCGACACATTGCTGCCGACGCCGCCGACCCCGCCGAACAGGTCGTTGAAGTGCCCCGACCAGTAGGGCTCGGCCATGAAGCCGATCCAGACGGAGACCAGGACGGCGAACAGGATCGGCAGCCCGCGCAGTTCGGATCGGCCGACGAGGACGAGGACCGCGAGCACGCCGAGCATCACGAACGGGGTGAGCTGGTGAGCAGGGACGCTCGCCGCGAACAGGCCGATCAGCACCATGAGGAGCACGGCCCGCTGGCGCCGGTCGGTCGGCTCGACCTCCGCCTCGCCCGGGCGCGCCTTCGCCCACAGCACACGCGGCGCCCGGAACCACACGAGGAGGATCGCCACGAAGACGAGGTAGAGGAGGTAGGTGAAGCCCTGCGGGGAGAAGTAGTCCTGGCCCACCCAGCCGCTCAGCACGAAGATCCAGATGCCGGTCCACTTGGCGCGCCAGCTCGCCCGCATCGAACGCACGAGCAGGAACATCGGGGCCAGGTAGAGCAGTTGCATGGTCAGCGGCCACCAGCGGATCACCTCGGTGAGGTCGCTGACACCGCAGGCCTTGGCGACGAACGCGGCCCCCGCGAAGAAGCCCGGCCAGCTCCAGCGGGCGTCCAGGTCGGGTACCGCGGAGCCGGTGCGGTCGATGTAGTCGATGAAGCCGAGGTGCTGCCAGGCGGTGGCGAACCGTGGCTCGGTCTCGATGACGGCGGGGAGCGCGTGCAGGGAGATCACGGTGGCGAGCAGGGTGATGAGCAGCAGGCCCTTGTGCTCGCGGTTCATCCAGAGCAGCGAGGCGAAGACCGTGATCAGGAGGGCCGCGCCCACGAGGGTGGGCAGCGGCAGGACGGAGATGAGGCCGAGGCCGCCCATCTCGTCGAGGGAGGCGTCGTTGAGGCTCAGTGCCGGAACCCAGTAGAGGAGCAGCGCGGAGATCAGGAGGAAGCCGAGGAGCACGCCGGGTTTGGAAGGGTGTCGTAGGCGGTCGCGGAGGAGTGGAATGGTGTTGTCCGGCGGCTGCGGGTCGTCCGTGGCCGGGCGCGCGGTTCCCCGGGCCCCTGACGGGGCGCTGTCCGTGCCCTCTGTTTCGAAGGAGGGCGTCACCGCGAAGGAGGGCGTTTCGAAGGGGGCGTCCACCTCCGGGGCTTCCGCCGGGCCCAGGGAAGCCTCCGAGCCCGGCTCCCGCGCCTCCACGGGCAGCCCCACCGAGGGCAGTTGCGGCTTCATCGCCCAGGTCGGGCGGTGGTCCGGGCGTGCCTTGGGTGTGCCCGTGGGTGGGGTGCCGGGGCCCGGGCGGACGTCCGGGCGGCGTTCCTGGTGGTCGAAGTCGACGTGCACGCCGAGGGCGAGGGTGTCGGAGTCGAGGGCCCAGGCAGGCCCCCGCTTCGCCTCGCGCGGCTTGGTCGCGGCCACGTCGCGTGCGCCGAGGTCGGCGAGGTCCCCGTCCGGCGCCGCGCCCGCCGGGAGTTCGGCGGGCGGCGCGGTCCGTACGATCTTGAACAGCTTGGGCGCGGCGATCGACACGATCACCGCGAGGCTGGAGATCTCCGCGACGCCCGCCCCGGTCAGGCCCATCCGGGGCAGCAGGATCACCGTCAGGCCGAGGACCAGGACGCACAGCAGGCCCTGCAGATAGGCGAGTCCGGAGGTGCGGCTCTGGGCGCGCAGCACCGCGAAGTACGTCTCCATGACGACCCGCAGCAGCGCGCCGACCGCGAACCAGCGCAGCAGCGGGGTCGCCGCGTGCGCGTAGCCGTCGCCGAAGACGTGCAGGATGAACGGTGCCCCGACGAACAGCAGTCCGCACACGGGCAGCATGATCCGCGCCATGCGCTTGAGCGCGGCCCGGGTGTTCGCGGCGAGCCGCGCGGGGTCGTGCGAGCCTTCGACGGTCAGCGAGGCGCCCATGTTGATGGCGAGCAGGTTGACCGTGCCGCCGATCGTCGTGGTGATGTAGAAGTACGCGTTGTCGGAGGAGCTGACCTGCGAGGCGACGATCACCGGGACGAGATAGACCACGGCGAGCGAGAAGAGCGAGCCGGTGTAGTCGCCGGCCAGGAAGCGTCCGACCTCCTTGAGCGTGGGCGGGTTCGCGCGCTCCTCGGTCGCCTTGATGTGCCGGGGGACCAGCCGCCGGAAGACGAGCAGGCCGAGCGGTACCACCGACAGGGCGATCGCGGCGACCCAGGAGACGAAGACGCCCGTCGTCGGGATCGCGGCGGCGAGTGTGACCAGCAGTGCCAGCTTCACCGCGGAGAACACGGTGTTGCCCACCGGCACCCAGAGCGCGCTGCGCAGTCCGGTCAGCACGCCGTCCTGCAGGGTCAGCAGCGACCAGGCGACGACCGCCAGGATGAAGCCGAGGCCGTTGAGCGAGCCGTGCAGGAAGCGGTACGAGGGTCCCCATGCGTTCAGCGTCAGCAGGAAGGCCACGGCGGCCAGCGCCACGACCACCGAACTTCCCGCGTACGTACGGAAGATGAGGCGTCCGGTGGCGCGGCCCGCGACGGGGATGAAGCGGGCCAGGGCGCCGGTCAGGGTCACTGCGGTCAGGCCCGCCAGGAGCTTCATCGCGGCGATCGCGGCGGAGCCCTGGCCGACCGCGGCGTCGGAGTAGTAGCGGGCGGCGACCAGCCAGTAGCCGAGCCCGAGCACCGCGGAGATCCCGGTGTTGAGCATCAGGGCGTAGGCGTTGCGGAAGAGTTGGTTGCCTCCGCCGCCGCCGTCCTTGCGGCCCCGGCCGGGCAGGCGGAGGCGGCGCCCGGTCCGTTGCTCGGGCGCCTCGGCGGTGGGCGATGAAGCCTGGGCTGTGGTCGTCGTGTCAGACACGGGAACGGATGGCCTTCCGGCGGACCTGTCGTGCTCTTCGGACCATGGCGTACCCCTTGGTGAGGGCGCGGTCCCGGACGAAATTGCGGGCGATCGCGCGGCCCTCGACGAGCCGCTCGAACTCCTCGATACCGGTGTTGCGGCGCACGGTCACGCGTTGCAGGGCGTACGGTCCCTGGCGGCGGCGCGCCAGACCGTTGCCGACGGCGAGCGACTGGGCGAAGCCCGTCTCCCGCACCACCCGGCGCACCCGGCGGCTGGAGTAGCCGTAGGGGTACGCGAACGAGACCGGGCGGGTGCCCAACTCGTCGGCGATGATCTCCTTGCAGCGCAGCACCTCGAACCGGAGTGCGTCGTCGGAGAGCTGGTCCAGCTGCGGATGCGTGTGGCTGTGCCCGCCGATCTCGACCTGCTCGGCGGCGAGTTCTCGCACCTGAGCCCAGCTCAGCATGGCGTCGAGGCCGCCTCCGGTGTCGTACGCGCCCTTGATCCACCCCGTCGAGACGAACAACGTGGAGGCGAAGCCGTGCTTGGCCAGCACGGGCAGCCCGTGCCGGTGCACGCCCTCGTAACCGTCGTCGAAGGTGATCAGCACGGGTCGCTCCGGCAGCGGTCCGCCGGACCGCCAACTCGCCGCCAGCGCCGCCGTGTCGACCGGGGTGAACCCCTGGTCCCCGAGCAGTGCCATCTGCTCGGCGAACGCCTCGGGCCCCACGGACAGCTCACGCGTCGCGTCATTGGGCGCGGCGGCGATGGAGTGGTACATGAGGATGGGTAGGGGAGTGTCGTTCATGGGGCCGCCACACCTCCCGCGACCCGCGGGGGTCCTCCTGTGGTCATGCCGCCGCCCCCTCGCGTCCCGGACCGCTCCCGATCCCGTTCTCGATCTCCGCCACGGTGAACGTGGCGCCGCCCCTGCGGGCCCGGACGCTGCCGAGTACGTACCCCCCGGCCGCCGTCAGAACACCGGCCACGATGGCGCCCGCTCGGCCCGCGCCGCCGGGGCGGGCGAGCAGGGCGTCGCGCAGTCCGCGGGCCACCCCGGCGGGCAGGACGCGGGTCGTGTAGCGGCGTTCCGACTCGAGGCCCTTGTCGGCGCCGACGCTCCGGGCGACCAGGGCCTTGGAGAGGCCCTCGGCGTAGGCGCGGGTGCGGAAGTACGCGAAGTGCTCGCGTGGTTCGGGCACCCGATGGTGGATGACCGCGCGGTCGTCGATCAGCAGGATCGCGTCCGGGCGGGCACGGGTGAGGCGGATGCACAGCTCCGTCTCCTCGCAGCCCAGCGGACGCTTGTCGCCGTCGCGGCCGATGCCGGTCGCGAAGCCGCCCGCCGCGTCGAACGCCGTACGACGGAAAGAAGCGTTTCCGCCCAGGACGTTGCGGACCTGGACCCGGCCCGGCGGCAGCCCCTTGTACGTGCAGCCCACCACCCAGTCGAACTCCTCGGGGAACCAGGCGGGCCGGCGCCCCGACGCCCAGATCGGCATCGTACGGCCGCCGACGGCCATGACCCGCGGGTCGGCGTACCCCGAGGCGAAGTGGCGCAGCCAGTCGCGCTCGGCCACGGCGTCGTCGTCGAGGAACGCGATGATCTCGCCGTGCGCGACGGCGATCCCGGTGTTGCGGCCCGCGGACAGGCCGCGCGGGCCCGCGTTGGCGAGCACCCGTACCGCGTCGGTCTCCTTGTACTCCCTGCTCAGCCGGTCGAGCAGGGTGGCGTTGTGGTCCACGACGAGGAGCGTCTCCAGAGCGGGCAGCGACTGCGCCCGCACCGAGGAGACCGCCGCGACGATGTCCTCCCAGCGGTCCTCGGTGTAGACGCAGATCACCACAGAGATGTCGGGACTGCTCAAGACACCTCTCCCTGGCCCGAGTCGAGCTGGGCGGCGTGCGGCCTGCGGCGCAGAGCACGCCGGTTGGAACGCTCACCCATGATCACCTTGAGCACCCGGAACCCGTCGCGCACGGCCCGCAGATTGCTCGTGCCGTGGATGCGGAGGTACTCGTGGCTGGGTATCTCCTGCACCTTGAGCCCGGCCTTGACCACCCGGATGTTCATCAGGGTCTCGACCTCGAAGCCGGTGCAGTCGAGTTCGATCTGGTCCAGGCAGTGCCGCCAGAACGCGTTGTAGCCGTAGCAGAGGTCGGTGTAGCGGGCGCCGAACTTGGCGTTGACGGCCGCGCAGAGCACGCGGTTGCCCAGCTTGCGGATCGGTGTCATGTCGGAGGTGCCGCCGCCGTTGGCGAACCGCGAGCCCTTGGCGAAGTCCGCCCCGGACACCAGCGCGGACACATACGACACGATCTCGTGGCCGTCGGCCGAGCCGTCCGCGTCGACCATCACGATGATGTCGCCGGTGCACGCCTCGAATCCGGTGATCAGGGCGTCGCCCTTGCCCTTTCCCTGCTGCTCGACGACCTTGACGTCGGGCCACAGTTCACGGGCCACTTCGACGGTGTTGTCGGTGGAATTGCCGTCGACAAGAACCACTTCGTGTATCCAGGCGGGAAGGGTCTTGAAGACGTACGGGAGATTCTCCGCCTCATTCATGGCGGGAATCACGACACTCACCGGCGGCGCAATGGCCAGGTGAGAGGAGATCGGCCGGTATTTGCCGGCCATTAACGGATCTTCGCCCGATACGGCTGGGCGCAGGACTGAGCTCATGAGTCTGGTCCCTCTCGTCCGGTGGACCGCCCGCCCCTGGGCGGTCCGGCTTTTAGTCCGGTTCGAAAGGGGGGTTCTCACTTACGGCATGACGAAATGGATCTCCGTGCATGCCGGGTGAGCTGGCAAAGCTGGCCGATTCCGAAGACAGAAGTCCGAAGACGGAAGCCCGAGGACGGAATTCCGGATGCGGAAACCGGTCGCGCGGCACGACTCGGCACAAGTGTGGTCACCGAGCACGGCACCCCCCTACCGCGCCCCGCGCCGGGCCCTCTTCGCGATCTTGAGCCCTCCCCTAGATCGCATGTGCGTGATGGTCCGATGCGGGTGAGATGTATGACGGTATTGACGATTGCGTCCATATGGCAAGGCCTGGAACGACGCCTCACGTTTTTGTTGGTTTGACCGTTACCTAACGACTCGAACGGATTTTCCCCATCCGTTTGCGCACTCGCCGTACCACCACCAGGAGGAGAACGAGAGAGCTGATCGCCGTCACGGCCACGATTCCGCCGTGGACCGACCACCGGTGCACCGCCAGCATGCCCTGGGCGACGAGGAGGTCGACGGCGATCGCTCCCGCGACGGACACCACCGTGCGGGCGAAGGGATCCAGTCCGCGCAGCGCGGCCCCGATGGCGGCTCCCGGTGCGGCGAGCAGGAAGAAGAGCGTGAACGGGCCGCGCAGGGAAGAGTTCACGTCGGCGAGCGCGAGTACCGCGCCGACCCCCGCGACGGCCACCGCCATGCCCGCGAGCAGCGGGACCAGGTCCCTCCCCGGATCCTGTCCCGACCGCTGGTCACTGTCTGATGAAGGTGACTTGATGCCTATGGTCTGCATTGGCGACTTTGCCCCCCGACGCGCCGGATGCCGGGCTTCAATGTCGCGCAGCGGGCTGGGGGCCGTCAAGATGCGGTAGGCACTCATGGGGGCTTCTCGGTCGACTTCAAACATGTGGCACGAGTGTTCACCGCGTGTTCCCCGGAGGGGCCGGCTGCCTCCGGGGAACTGCGTTGCGGTTCAGGCGGGTTGGGGCGTCACGGGGCGATCTTCCCGAGATGTCACGGGACGATCTTCAGCAGCCGGTTCGGGGAGCCGGAGCCCGGGCTGGTGACCTTGCCCGTCGTGGCCCCGTTCACCAGAGCCGTGGCGACCTGTGCCGGGGTGGCGGAGGTGTGGCCCGCGAGGTAGACGGCGGCCGCGCCCGCGACGTGCGGGGTGGCCATCGACGTACCGGAGATGGTGTTCGTGGCGGTGTCGCTGGTGTTCCAGCCCGCAGTGATGGAGGAGCCGGGGGCGAAGACGTCCAGGACGGAGCCGTAGTTGGAGTAACTGGCCTTGGCGTCCGTGCTGGTGGTGGCGCCGACGGTGATCGCCGCGCCGACCCGGGCGGGGGAGTACGAGGAGGCGCTGGCCCCGTTGTTGCCCGCCGCGACCGCGTAGGTCACGCCGCTCGCGATGGAGTTCGCGACGGCGCTGTCCAGCGAGGTGGAGGCGCCGCCGCCCAGCGACATGTTGGCGACCGAGGGACCGCTGTGGTTGCCGGTCACCCAGTCGATGCCCGCGATCACGCCGGCGGTGGTGCCGGAACCGGAGTTGTCGAGCACCCGCACCGACACGTTCGGGTGTCACGGGCGACGGCGGCAGGGGCCGAAAAGTCTTGGCATGGACACTTCCTGTCAACACGCGTAGCTGCTACGACAGTTGTGGCAGAGATCCTGCTAAAGGGAGGTTCCATGAGACGTTCCCGAATTACGGCATACGTGACCTCACTCCTCCTCGCCGTCGGCTTCGCCCTCACCGGGGCTGCGACGGCGCAGGCGTCCGGAACCGTCGCGGCCACCGGCTACGTGGCCCTCGGCGACTCCTATGCGTCCGGTGTCGGCGCGGGCAGCTACATCAGCTCAAGCGGCGACTGCTTGCGCAGCACGAAGGCGTACCCCTACCTCTGGGCCGCCGCCCATTCACCCTCGTCCTTCGACTTCACGGCCTGCTCGGGGGCCCGTACAGGTGATGTCCTGGCGAACCAGCTGGGCCCGCTCAGCTCCTCCACCGGCCTTGTCTCTCTCAGCATCGGCGGCAACGACGCGGGCTTCGCGGACGTCATGACGACGTGTGTGCTCCAGTCCGACAGCGGCTGCCTGTCCCGCATCGCCACCGCCAAGGCCTACGTCGACTCCACGCTCCCCGGCCAACTCGACTCCGTCTACTCCGCGATCAGCTCGAAGGCGCCCGCCGCCCACGTGGTCGTCCTCGGCTACCCCAGGTTCTACGAACTGGGCGCGACCTGCCTCGGCCTCTCCGACACCAAGCGCGCCGCGATCAACGACGCGGCCGACTACCTGGACAGCGCCATCGCCAAGCGCGCCGCCGACCACGGCTTCACCTTCGGCGACGTCAGGAGCACCTTCACCGGGCACGAGCTCTGCTCGGGCAGTGCCTGGCTGCACAGCCTGAACCTGCTGAACATCACCGAGTCGTACCACCCGACCGCGGCCGGACACTCCGGCGGCTATCTGCCGGTCTTCACCTCGGCGGCCTGACCACCCCTCACGGAGACGTGGAAGCGGAGGCCTCGTCCGACGGGGTCTCCGTCACACATGTCACCGAGAACGGCACCGAGTTGGACGTCGTCCGGACGGGGCTGCGGACCTCCACGCTGATCTCGTTCTGGAAGATCCCGCTCGCGTTGTACGTCGACAAGAAGATCGACTTCTGTTTGGTCCTGCCACCGTCCGACGAGAACGACAGGGTCTTCCAGCCCGGGTCGGACACCTCGCCCGTCTTCAACACCCAGCGGTACTCGACGTCCACCGGTACACGGCCCACCGTGAAGGTCGCCGTGAAGGTCGGCGCCTGGGCCTGGGGCGGCGGGCAGGAACCGGAATAGTCGGTGTGCGCACCCGCGACCGTCACCTGCACGGACTGGGCCGGCGGCGAACTCGTACGAGCGCTGCTCGACGGACTGGCCGAGGGAGTGGAACCGCCGGGCGCGGCGCTGTTGCTCCCGCTCTTGCTCGCGGACGGCGAAATCCCGCCGCCGGAGCCGCTCTTGGTGCCACTTCCGCTGCTGTCGTTGCTGCTCCCGCCGCCGTTGTCACGGTTCACCAAGGCGTACGTCAGTCCGCCCAGCGCGAGTGCGAGCGCGATCACGCCCGCGATCACGGCGGCGGCCGCGCGCCGGTTGCGGACGGGTTCCGTCGAGGTGGGGGAGTCGTGGGGCGGCGGGTAGGGCGTGTAACCCGGCTGCGGTCCTTGTGGACGGGTCCGGGACGGCGCCATGGGAGGCCCGAATCCCGGCGGCCGCGGCGCGGGTTGGGAGAACGAGGAGATCGTCGGCGACTGGGCGGCCGGCGAAGGCGGTCCCGCGGCCGGGGAGCCGCCCGCGGCGACGAGCCGCAGATCGCTCTCGGCCTGCGCGGCGCTCAGCCGCTCGGCCGGGTCCTTCCTCAGCAGACCCTCGATCACGGGCGCGAGCGGCCCCGCGCGACGCGGCGGCGGCAGCGGCTCGTCGACGATGGCCCGCAGCGTGCTCAGCGGGGTGTTGTGACGGAAGGGCGAGTTGCCCTCGACCGTCGCGTACAAGAGGACCCCGAGCGACCACAGGTCGGACTCGGGCCCGGGCGTACGACCGAGCGCCCGCTCGGGGGCGAGGAACTCGGGCGAACCGATGACCTCGCCCGTCATCGTCAGCGCCGAACTGCCCTCGACCGTCGCGATACCGAAGTCCGTGAGGACGACCCGGCCCTCGTTCGACAGCAGCACGTTGGCCGGCTTCACATCGCGGTGCAGCACCCCGGCCTCGTGCGCGGCCCGCAGGGCGGAGAGCACCTCGGCACCGATGTCGGCGGCGCGCTGCGGCGACTGCGGACCCTCGGAGTCCAGCAGATCGGACAGGGCGATGCCGCGCACGATCTCCATGACGATCCAGGGGCGGCCGTCCTGCGTCGCCACGTCGTACACCGTCACCACATTGCGGTTCGCGACCCGGGCCGCGGCCCACGCCTCGCGCTCCAGCCGGGCGTACATCCGCTCCACGTCGCCCGCCGGGATCCCGGCGGGCGCGCGGACCTCCTTGACGGCGACCTCGCGGTGCAGCACCTCGTCACGGGCGCGCCACACGGTCCCCATACCGCCCTCGCCCAAGGGGGAGAGGAGACGGTAGCGGCCCGCGATCACACGTTCACTGCCCGGCTCTTCGGACACGGGTGTCCCCCATTCGTATCCGCTGTGCATCCGCGTGATGTCTTTTCACGATGTCTCTTCGCGTGATTTCTCCACAAAAGTAGCTCAGCCGAGTGCGGATGCCGCCCCCTTGAACACCAATCCAGCCCCAAGGGCGATGACGATCAACGCCGAACCCAGGGGGGCGGTCCTGCGGATCAGGGCCGCGGTCGGTCCCCCGGCCCACCGGGGACGCTTCGCCAGCGCCCGGTTCATCCCGTCGTTCAGCTTGACGACGGCGAACCCGGCCGCCGTGAGCGTCAGGGCGAGTCCGACGCCGTACGCCAGGACGAGAAGTAGGCCGAACCACGCCTGTCCCAGCGCCGCCGCGCCCACCAGGACGACCACGGCGGAGGGGCTGGGCACGAGTCCGCCGGCGAATCCGAGCAGGATCGTGCCGCGGAGGGTGGGGGCCACTTCGTGGGTGTGGGTGAAGCCGCCGTGGGTGTGTTCGAGGGTGGGGGAGGCGGCGTGGTCGTGCGACTGGGGGTGGGGGTGCGCGTGGTCGTGGTGGTGGCCATGGTCGTAGTCGTGGTCGTGGGAATGTCCGCGCTCGTGCCCGTGTGTGTGCGGCTTGCTGTCCGTCGTCGCCGCCGCTGCCGTCGTGGCGGAAGCGTGGGCGTGGGCGAGGACCAGGGGGCGTTCGTGCTCTTCGGCGTGCTCGTGCTCGTGGTCGTCAGCGTGGCTGTGCGCGTGGTGGTCATGGGGGTGGTCGTGCGCGTGTCCGTGGGCGTGCTCAAGCCCGGGTCGCCGCGGCCGGTTGCGCCAGGCCCGGCGTACGAGCGTGGCGCCCGCGAAGGTCACCAGGACGCCGCTGGCGATGCCGAGCCACGCGATCACGGAGGGCGCCGCGGCCGAACCGGCCGTCACCAGGAGGCCGAGGGCGACCACGCCCAGGGTGTGGGTGACCGTGACGGAGGCGGCCAGCGGCAGGACGTCACGCAGCCCCGCCTTGCCGCCGCGCGCCGCGGCCGTCGCGGCCATCAGGGTCTTGCCGTGACCGGGCGCGAGTGCGTGCATCGCGCCCAGGAACACGGAGATGACCAGGGCCAGCGCGGCGAAGCCGACGGTGAGGTGATGGCGGGCCACCAGGTTGTTCAGCGCCTCGGTCCAGCGGTCGGCGCCCCGGGGCAGCACGGAGGCGCCGGGGGCCTCCGTCCGTTCCTCGGCGAGGGCGGGGCCGCCGGGGCGTATCCGCAGGGACGCGGTCGCGGTGTCGGCGGGGGAGGAGAGCAGCGCCTTGGGGTAGCTGGTCAGTTCGTGCGACACCGACTTGGTCGGTATGTCCGAGGCGGTGAGCGTCATCCGGTCGCCGCGCGCGGTGATCTCGCGCCAGCCGGGTCCCCGGTCGGCCCCGGCGCTGTGGAAGCGGAGGGAGACCGTGCCCTGCTTGGGCAGCGCGGCCGTCAACCGGCACTCCACACGCAGGGTGTTGAGCCCGGCCTGCCCGGGGCGCAGCTTCGCTCGGCTCGTGGCGACGGAGAGCGCGGCCGGATGTCCGTCGACGGTGACCCTGCTGCCGGTCGCGGCCGTCTCGCAGCGCTGCCGGGCCCAGTCCGTCATACCGAGCTTCGCCAGGTCGGGCTTGGCCTGGGTGGCCGGGATCTCGGCGAGGTCCTCGACATGGTCGACGCGCAGCTGCCCGGGGGCGGCGACGAGTCCGTCGTACCGGTTGACGGTGAAGTTGCCGAGCGGATGCGCGCTCGCGGCCCCGGTGGGGACGAGGACGAGGGCGCAGGCTGCGGTGAGGACGGCCGCGCAGGAGGCGAACAGGCGACGCGACCTCCCCTGCGGGGTCTTCGCCCGCCGACCGCGCGTTCGAGGGGGCCTCACTTGCCCTCCCCCAGAGCCTTGCGCGCCGCACGGGCACCCAGGGGTGAGAAGCCCGCGTTCAGGTCGAGCGCCGACTTCAGCGAGGCGCGGGCCTCTTTCTCGTTTCCGGTGGCGCGCTCGATCATGCCGCGGTGGTAGAGGAAGGACGCGTTGCGATAGCCGGTGGCCGTGGCCTGGCGGGCGTACGGCAGGGCCTCCTTGTCGCGGCCGTTGACGTGCAGCGCCCAGGCGAGCGCGTCCGCCGTGTGCACGGTGTGGCGGCGGGCCCACTCGGCGCGGGCCGCCTTGAGCGCGTCCCCCCGGTTGCCGTGGTCGGCGGCGGCGAGGGCGGTGTCCAGGTCGGCGTTGACACCATAGGAGTGGGCCAGCGAGACCCAGGCGGTCACCAGGGAGTACTGGTCACGGGCCTTCTGCGCGTCGCCGGCCCGGCCGCGTGCCTCGTACAACTCGCCCAGTTCGACGAGCGGTTGGGGGAGCGGATAGCGCTCCACGACCTGTTCCATGCCCTTGATCGCCGCCGCCTGGTCGCCCTTCGCGGCCTGGGCGCGGGCGCGGCCCTCGAGCGCGGGGAGGTAGCTGTCGTCGGCGGCCAGGGCTCGGGCGTAGTACTTCAGCGCGGAGTCGTAGTCGCCCTGGTTCCAGGCGAGTTGGCCGAGCGCCGCCGCCACGTACGAGACGTCGCCCCGGCTCGTCGCCGTGTCGAGCGCCTGCTGAAGGACGCGGCGGGCGGTCTTCACATCGCCGCGCAGCTCGTGGACGTAGGCGTACCGGGTGAAGACGGGGACGCCCGGCCGGCGCGAGTCGGCCAGGTCGGCGGCCTTCGAGGCGTCGGCGTAGCGGCCGAGTTCGACGAGTGCGTCGATACGGGAGGAGAGGGCGCGCTCGCTGTACGGGTTCTCCTTCAGCACCTTGTCCGCGTAGGTCAGGGCGCCGGTGAAGTCGTGCCGTGCCGCGGCGAGGGCGGCGCGGCCCGCGAGCGCCGACTCGTTGTCGGGGCGCAGCTTCAGGGAGCGGTCCAGTGCCTGCTGTGCCTGGGGGTAGCGGGAGGGGTCGCCCTTGGTGCGGGCCTGCTCGACGTAGGCGAGTCCGAGGGTGGCCCAGCTGTCGAAGTCCTTGGGCTGGGTGCGGAGATGGGCCTGCAGCGAGGTGATGCTGGCGTCGAGGTCCCCGCCGGCCAGCAACTCCGGTGACACGGCGCCGCTGGTGGCGGCGACCGCGGTGCCCGAGCCGTCCCGCAGGGCCCCGACGATCACCGCTCCGGCGGTGAGAGCGAGCGCCAACGAAGCGGCGCAGAGGCCGAGTTGGGCCGCACGCCAGCGGCGTGTCGAGGCGGACACCCGCCGGACGGCGGCGACGCGTTCATCGGCCGTGGGCAGCTGGTCCTCTGGCACGGGCAGGTGGTCTTCGGCCGTGGGCTGCTTGGCTTCGGGTTCGGGCAGGTGGTCTTCGGCCGTGGGCTGCTTGGCTTCGGGTTCGGGCAGGTGGTCCTCGGCCACCGGCAGCTTGGCTTCGGGCTCGGGAGCGTGGTGCGGAGGCTGTGGGTCGGCCGTCGTCACCTCGTCGGGCTCGCCCTCCGGCGCGCTCTCGTTCGTACGCGGGGACATGCCCTCTCCTCAAAGTCCTTGGGGTGAACGGTCGTCGTGGGGGTGGGGCGGCGCGGCCCGCCGTGGGGGTGATGGTTGCGGGCCGCGCCAGTCGGTGGACCGGGCCCGGTCAACGGGCCCGGTCGCCAGGGCCGGTCAGTAGGCCCGGTTGTACATGCGGCGGCGCCACCACATGACACCGGCGCCGATCAGCAGGACCCCGGCCACGCCCGCTGCCGCGGAGCCCGCGATCAGCATGGTGTTGGTGCCGCCGGTGCCCGACTGAAGGGCGTCACCCAGCTGGTTCTTGACGCTGCTGCCGGTGCCCTTCGCCAGCGGTCCACGCGAACCCGAGGTGGGCTCGGCCACGTAGGGGAACGACTTCTCGAAGCTCTTGTCGTTCTTGTCGACCGAGTCCGACAGACCGGTCTTCTGGCCGAGGAGTTCGCCCTCGACGACCCGCAGCGAGGCATCGATCACGTCGTCGGCGAGCCGACGGCCGTTCGGGAAGCCCGCGTTGTCGCCGTCGAGCACACCGAGCCGCTTGGGGTGCATGCTGGGCTTGATCGAGGTGTTGAGCCGCAGTTCCTCCGCCGGGCGCACCTTGGGCGGCTGGTTGAGGCCCTTCACGCCCTTCAGGAACACGTCGACCAGGTCGTTGCGCGGCTCGGCGGGCGCCTTGATCTTGTAGATCGCCTCGATGAGCTTGGGCAGCTCCGGGTTGGTCACGTTCTTCAGGAACTGCGCGTCGTCCCAGGGCGAGGACGCGTTGAACTTGTCCTTGTCCTTCTGCGGGTTGACGACCTCGTTGACCAGCGGGCTGCCCAGGCGCGAGACCTGCGTGTAGTAGCCGCGGGCGTCCTTGCGCTGGACGGTGGACCAGATGCCGACGATCGGCTGCTTCGACGACTCCTGGATCATGTAGTTGGGCACCTGCAGGGCCAGTGTGTTGACGTTGTAGCCCTTGAGCGTGTCCCGCCCGACCTCGGACAGGTTGCCGCCGTACAGCAGGTCGAAGACCCGCAGATCGGCGAAGAAGGGGTCGTCCGCCTGGCCGGCGAAGGTCGTCGAGTCGCCCGCGAGCTTGTACACGGCCTGGTTGCGCAGCTTCGTGTAGTCCGGCATCGAGGCCTTGCCGACGTTCGACGGGGCGACCGGGATGTCGTCCGCGACCTTCGTCTTGGAGACCAGCTTCTGGTTGTGCAGCCGCAGCAGATCGATGTCGTAGGTCTGCGTGATGTTCAGGTCCGGGTCGTCGAGGCTGTTGACCGGACCCGTGTTGTAGAGGAACGTGTCGCCGTTCTTGCGGTGCGTCTTGAAGGTGTACCGGTACACCAGCTCGCTCTGCGCGTCACCGTTGTTGTCGATGTGGATGTCGTACTGGGCGTCGTCGGCGAACGTGTAGAAGTTCGGCCCGCCGGCCGGCTCCTCGAAGGGTATGAAGTTCGCGATGACCGTCGTCGTGTCCGGCTTGTCCGGGCTGACGAAGGCGTACAGGTCGGTGTTGTCGTACTGGGGAGTACCCGAGATCAGCGGGGCCTCCCGGTGACTGGAGGCGGAGGCCGCCCCGGGGTCCAGCGCGGCTACGCCGGCGGCTACGAGCCCCCCGGCAGCCAGCGCACCGCAGACGAGGGTCGCGAGACTCCTGCGTCCCAAGCCACTCCTGGAGATAGGTGTCATGCCGTCCGTCCTCAGATCCCAATTGCCTGACGCACGCCATTCGGAGCGGTCGCCGGGGTGGATTGGTCGAATCCCAAACGTTCTTACGGCGGGTTTCGCGGCTCGTTTCATCGTCGGGCCGGTTTCTTTCACGGCGCTCTCAGAGACCCCTCATCACTCTTTGGCAACCGACCCGCGTTTTGACTGCCGTGATCCGTAACCCATCCGGAGGCGCTCGCGCTGCGAACATGTAGGTGCAGGGACAGGCCGCGCGCGGCCGGAGAGGGGGGAACGAGTGGAGGCGGACGAACTTCTGGTGCTCGTGGCCGGAGGCGACCAGAAGGCATTCGAGGAGCTGTACGGGCAGGTGTCCGGGCCCGTGTTCGGACTCGTACGCCGCGTCGTGCGGGACGCGGCCCAGTCGGAGGAGGTGTCCCAGGAGGTGCTGCTCGAACTCTGGCGCTCCGCCGCTCGGTTCGACCCCGGCCGGGGCAGCGCCCTGTCCTGGATCCTCACCCTCGCGCACCGGCGGGCCGTCGACCGGGTACGCAGCGCCCGCGCGGCCACCGAACGCGAGCAGCGCGAGGGGCAGCGCGCCCATCATCCCGCCTTCGACCAGGTCGCCGAGGAGGTGGAGGCCGGGCTCGAACGCGAGTGGGTACGCCGCTGCCTGGAGCGGCTCACCACCCTGCAACGGCAGTCCGTCACCCTCGCCTACTACGACGGCTACACCTACCGCGAAGTCGCCGAACGCCTCTCCCTGCCGCTCGGGACGGTCAAGACACGCATGCGCGACGGTCTGACACGGTTGCGCCACTGCCTGGGAGGTGTGGCATGAGCGCGCGTCGGACTCCGCGCCATGCGGACGGCGTGCCGGGCCGTCAAGCCCCCGCACCGACGTTCGAGTTCGCCCGCCAGGGTCGTGTTCCACACCCGCGGCGCCTTCCCTCCGGCTCCCGGCACCCCCGTCTCCGCGCCCTGGAACTGCCCAGCCGCGCCCCGCACCCCCAGGGAGGCGTCGTATGAGCGTCCTCGACCGTCTGCTGCGCCGCGATCTGCACTCGCTCGCCGCGCCCTACGCTCTCGACGCACTGGAACCCGACGAACGCCGCCGCTTCGAGCGCCATCTGCGGGGCTGCCCCCGGTGCGAGGCCGAGGTGCGGGAGCTGGGCGAGGACGCGGTGCGGCTCGCCTGGTCCACCGCGGCACCCGCCCCGGCCGCCCTGCGCGAACGGGTCCTGACCGCCGTACGCACGACTCCTCAAGAGGCGCCGGACCCGTCGCACCCCGCGCACCCGTCGCAGGCGTTGCCGAACGGCGTGCCCCGTGGGCGCGCGGCGCACGGGCCCGCGCGCGGCCGGACCCCGCGCTTCCGGTCGCTGCTCGTCCCGCTCTCCACCGCCACCGCCGCCGCGGCGCTCGTCGTGGCGTCCCTCTTCGCCGTCCAGGCGACACAGACCCAGGACAAGCTGGACCAGGAGCGGGCCCAGGCACGTGAGATCGCCCACGTTCTGGCGGCCCCCGACGCCCGGGCGACGAGTGACAGGGATTCACAGGGCCGCGGAATCGGAGTGGTTGCCTCCGCATCGGAGCGGCGCGCCGTCGTGACCCTGAGCGGACTCGGTACTCCGTCGGGGGGGCGCGTGCACCAGTTGTGGCTCATGCGCCCCAACGTGCAACCGCGCTCCCTCGGGCTCTTCGAGGGCGACACGCCCTTGATGGCCGACGGACTGAATACGAACGCCACGTCACTCGCTGTCACCGTCGAGCCCCAGGGGGGCTCGGCACAGCCCACCACCACGCCAGTTGTGCAACTCGCCCTGAAATCGGTTGGATTCGGAGAGTGACCGTCAACACCCTTACGGGGAAGGTGAATCCTGCTGCCGCGATACACGAGTGCCATGAGGGAGCGATAGGGTTAGCCTGCCCGGGCCGGGTGGACTCGTACGGGTGGGGAGAGACATGGAACAGATAACAGTGCGCAGCAGGGCACGTGTCCCTGCGATCACCTGCGGGAGCAGCGCGACCAGTTCGCGCCTCGACCGCCATCTGGCGGTGCTGGGCGGCCCTGCCGTCCCGCAACGCGAGACAGCCGAGGCGACTTTGCTGATGCGTGAGCTCACCGCCCGTGACACCGCGCACGACAGCAGTGGGAGGGGCGCGCGCGTACGGCGGGTCTCGCTCTTCGCCCCTCTGAAGCGGTTGCGTCGTTCGCTGTTCGGCGGCCACTAGTACGGTCGCGCGGTACTCGAACCCGCGCTCAGGCGACCACACCGCCCCGGCGTAAGCGCTGCGTTCTCGCCGCCCGTCGTCCCCACGGCACGCAGCGCCGCCCCGGTGTGCTCCCCGAGCGCGGGTGCATCCCCGTTCGTCTTTTTGTGCGCCTCGTTCCCACCCGGCGGCGCGCGGTGGCTCCTGTCTCCCCCTCACTCCCGGCCCTCGGCCGTCGTCAACCCCGGATGCCCGAGCCCCCGTTGGGATTCATCGTTCCCCGGTCGCGTACCTGCGCACGGCGAGCGGCACGAACACGGCGAGGATGACGGCGCACCAGGTCAGCGCTCCGGCCACCGGGTGTGTCACCGGCCAGGCCCCCTCGCCCGGTACCGGTGCGTTTCCGAAGAGGTCCCGCAGTGCCGTGGTCACCGCGCTGATCGGATTCCACTCGGCCACCGTGCGCAGCCAGCCGGGCAGGTTGTCGGTGGGGATGTACGCGTTCGACAGCAGCGGCAGGATGAACGTCGCACCGCCCAGTTGCCCGGCCGCCTCCTCACTCTGTGAGGCGAGCCCCAGCACGATGCCGATCCATGTCGTCGCGAACCGGAAGAACAGCAGGAGACCGACGCCGGCCATCGCCCGGAGCGCCGACCCCTCGATCCGCCAGCCCACGGCCAGCCCGACCAGCATCAGCGGCACCGTGCCCACGGCGGTGACCACGAGGTCCGCGAGCGCCTGCCCGAGCGGCACGGCGGCCCGGCTCATCGGCAGCGTACGGAAGCGGTCCATCACGCCTCGGTGCGAGTCCTGGGCGGCCTGGAACATGCCGGTCATGATCCCATTGGCGGCGGTCGCCACCAGCAGTCCCGGCAGCAGGAAGGCGCGGTACTCCTGTCCGGGTGTCGCGAGGGCGCTGCCGAAGACGTAGCCGAAGAACAGCAGCATCGTGATCGGCATGGACTGGGTGAGGATCAGCAGCCCCGGATTGTGCCGGATCCGCCGCAGGTGCCGCCCCAGCATCGCGGTCCCGTCGTACGCCAACGTGCTCATGTCACAAGCTCCTTGCGGTCGGTGCGGCCTCCGGTGAGGCGCAGGAAGACGTCGTCGAGCGTCGGTGGGCGCAGGCTCGCGTCGAGCAGTGGCACCCCCGCGGCGTCGAGTTCACGGACGAGCCGGGGCAGGGTCAGTGTCGGATCGGTGGTCACCGCCCCGACCGCGTGCCGCTCCGGGGCGAACGCCGGTTCGGAGCCGGTGAGCCGGTCGAGGACGGCCGCCGCGCCGGGCATCGCGTCGGCGTGGGCGACGACGACCTCCGCGTACGAGCCGATGAGCGCCTTGAGTTCGGCGGGCGATCCGGTGTGCGCGACCCGGCCGTGGTCCACGAGCGCGATGTCGTCGGCGAGCCGGTCGGCCTCCTCCAGGTACTGCGTGGTCAGCACTACGGTCGTGCCCTCGCCCTTCAGGGCGCGCACGGCCTCCCAGATCTGGTTGCGGCTGGCCGGGTCGAGCCCGGTGGTGGGTTCGTCGAGGAAGACCACCTCGGGGCGGCGGATCAGGCTCGCCGCGAGGTCGAGGCGGCGTCGCATACCGCCCGAGTAGGTGGACGCGGGCCGGTCGGCGGCCTCGGCGAGCCCGAAGCGTTCGAGGAGTTCACCGGCGCGCGTGGGAGCGTCCCGCATCCGGTGCAGCCGCGCGAACAACCGCAGGTTCTCCCGGCCGGTGAGGTCGCCGTCGACGGAGGCGTACTGCCCGGTGACCCCGATGGCGCCGCGCACCGCGGCCGCCTCCCGTACGAGGTCGTGTCCGGCGACCCGCGCCGACCCCGCGTCGGGCCGCAGCAGCGTGGTGAGCAGGCGCACCGCCGTGGTCTTGCCCGCGCCGTTCGGTCCGAGCACCCCGCAGACGGTGCCCTCGGCCACCGCGAGATCGAGCCCGCGCACCGCGTGGACCACCTCCCCCTTGGTTCCGAAGCTCTTCTCCAGACCTTCACTAAGTACGGCGTACGTAGTTGTCATGGGGTGACCATAGCGCACTACGTACGCTGTACGTAACTAGGATGGTGGCGAGGTGATCGACGACATGACAGGGCGCAGTGCCGTACCCGAAGTGATCTGGGCCCGCCCCGAGCGCACGGGCCGTGGTCCGCGGGCGGCGTACAGCCGGGCGGACATCGCGGCCGCCGCGGTGCGGATCGCGGACGCGGACGGGCTCGAAGCGGTCTCGATGCGGCATGTGGCCACGGAGCTGGGCTGCGGCACGATGTCGCTGTACAACTACGTCCCGCGCAAGGAGGACCTGTACGAGCTGATGGTTGACGCCATCAGCGGTGAGCACGACTCCTGGGAGCCGACGGGCGACTGGCGCGCCGACATGCTCCGCGTCGCCCATCAGACCCGTGCCCTCATGCACCGCCACCCGTGGCTGCCGCGCCTGATGTCCCCGGTCTACGGCTTCAGCCCCAACGCCCTGCGCTACCTGGAGCACTGTCTCGTCTGCCTCGACCCGCTGGACGCGTCGTACGGCACGAAGATGGAGCTGATCGCGATGCTCAACGGCGTGGTGACGACGTACGTCGGCAACGAACTGGCCACCGCCGAACGCACCCGCTCCCTGCCCTGGTCCGAGGAGCAGGAGCAGGCGATGCGGATCGCCTACCTCGGCAGCCGGATCGCGACCGGCGCGTATCCGCGGATGGCGGCCGCCTTCACCCGGGACGCGGGCCCGATCGACCTGGAGGCGGTGTTCGAGCGGGCGCTGGGGCGGGTGCTGGACGCATTCGAACCAAAGGGTTAGATCTACGCGGCTGTCGGACCTGCGGGGTCAGATGAGCGCGAACTGTCCCTCGGGGCCCTCTTCGTGGTGATCGAGGACCGACGCGGGCCGGTGCGCCGCCTCCGGAACCGGCAGCACGCCCGCCTTGCGCAGCTCGCTCCGCGTGATCGGCGAGTCGATCGTCAACTCGGCCAGCTGGGGGCGGAGTTCCGCGAGCAGTGTCAGCACCGTGATGAGTTCCAGGAGCTCGGACGTCCAGGCCTGCGGCCAGCCGGCGGGCCGGATCGCCTCCAGGGTGCCCGGCCCGACCGGTTCCGCCGGCTCGGTCCTGGCCGCGAACCACTGCTCCAGGACCCGCACTCCGCCCACCTCGAAGTCCCAGGCCTCCGGCGGCACGGGCGAGATGCGGCCCTCGTCGAGGAGGAGGGCCTCCTCGTCGCGGTCGTAGCGCACGTCGAGGGGGCGCGACGGGAGCGGGGCGCGGACATAGGGGCGGCGGCCACCGGGAAGCTTGGGGCGCTCGCCGTCGCGGCGCATCAGCCACAGCATCCGGCGCCCCAACGCGACGCCGTTCGCCCACGCCTGCGGGTCGGCGGTGAGCGGGACGGCACACCCGTCCCGGCCCGACCGCGCGACCGCGACCGTCCAGGCGAGGATGTCGTCGGGTTCGGGGGAGTGACCGAGGCGGGCGCCCAGGTGCTCCAACAGGCCGGGCGCCAGATTCGGTTCGAGGCCCCCGGGGCGCCGGTGGAGGGGGCGGACACGGCCACCGCGACCGGCGCTCAGCGGCAGCACGGACGCGACCAGCAGCACCGGCCCCGACGTGTCCGGCACCACCGTCTGCTCCACCACGAACACCTGCCGCTCGTCGGCCACCCGCCACAACTCGGGGCGCGCCGCGTCGATCAGCCGGTGGTCCGGGATCAGCCACTGCTCGTCGAACGGGCCGTGCAGGACGCGTACCGGCTCCGGACAGGGTCCCGACTCCCGCTCCAGCCGGGCCGTCCCACTGGACTGCCCGGGCAGCTGCCCCACGGCCGAGTGCGTGGTGCGCGAGCGAGTCGGGCCGAACAACGCCTCGCGGCCCTGCCCCTCGGCCTTCATCAGCGCGTCCCAGCGCGCCTTCAGGGACGCCGCGTCGGGCGCCGTCGGCCACCCCCGGCCCAGCCTCGGCGGTGCGACGGACCACGGCATGAGGTCCGCGAGCAGCGGAGCGTCGGCGTGCGTCACGCCCGGCATCGTACGACGTGGGCGCCGCGCGCCGGTCTCGTACGCCATCGTCAGTGGGCGTCGAGGGTGACCGTGAAGGAGAAGCGGTCACCGCGGTAGTGGATGCGGGCCACGTCCAGGGCGCGGCCGTCCTCGCCGTGCACGATGCCCGTGTAGTGCAGGATCGGGCTGAGCAGCGGCACCTGGAGCAGCCGGGCCGTCTCCGGATCCGCGAGCCGCGCCTCCACCGTGTCGGTGATCCGGCTGATGCGCACGCCCACCACGTCCCGCAGTACCTTGGTCATGGGCCAGCGCACCAGGTCCTGCGGGTCGATCAGCGCGGCCAGTTCGGGACGGACGTAGTTGCGCGCGTGGTTCGTCGGCTCACCGGTCTTCTCGTCGCCGCGCAGCCGGTGGTACGTCCCCACCTCGGCCAGATCCGGGAAGTGCTCGGCGAGTTCGGCCGGTACCGGCACGCTCCCGTGGTCCAGCAGCTCGGTCGTCATGCCCGACTGCTGCGCGACGATCGTGTCCACCGAGCCCAGCAGCCGCACCGGAGCGCCCCGTTGCGCGCTCGGCTCGATGAACGTGCCCCGCCGCCGGTGGCGGGTGATCAGCCCCTCGTCCTCCAGCTCCTTGAGCGCCTGCCGCATGGTGAGCACACTCACCCCGTAGTGACCCGCCAACCGCTCCTCGGTGGGCAGGCGCAGCGGGTCCTGGGGCGAGCGCCCGAGTATCGAGGCGCGCAGGGACTGCGACACCTGGTACCAGAGCGGGAGTTTGCGGTTCAGGACGATCGAGTCCGGGGCGAAGGAGGTCACGAGGGATATCCGTACCGGTCGCCGACGCTCAGTGCAACGGGCCGAAGTGCCGCTGGAGGCCCTGCCACACGTCGTCGTACCCGCGCTGCAGATGCTCCGCGTGCGCCGCCTGCGCCGTGGCGGTCACCGGCCACCGGGTCTCGAACATGAACGCCAGCCCGTCGTCGATCTTCTGCGGCCGCAGCTCGGCGGCGGAGGCCCGGTCGAAGGTCTCCCGGTCCGGCCCGTGCGCCGACATCATGTTGTGCAGCGAACCGCCCCCCGGAACAAAGCCCTCCGCCTTCGCGTCGTACGCCCCCTCGATGAGCCCCATGTACTCGCTCATCACGTTCCGGTGGAAGTACGGCGGCCGGAAGGTGTCCTCGCCCACCAGCCAGCGCGGCGCGAACACCACGAAGTCGACCCCGGCGAGGCCCGGGGTGTCGCTCGGCGAGGTCAGCACCGTGAAGATCGACGGATCCGGGTGGTCGTAGCTGATCGTGCCGATCACATTGAAGCGGCGCAGGTCGTAGACGTACGGCACATGGTTGCCGTGCCAGGCGACGACATCCAGCGGCGAGTGGTCGTACGTCGCCGTCCAGAGGTTGCCGCAGAACTTGTTGACCACCTCCACCGGGCCCTCGACATCCTCGTACGCGGCGACGGGGGCGAGGAAGTCCCGCGCGTTGGCCAGTCCGTTGGCGCCGATCGGGCCGAGGTCGGGCAGTTGGAAGGGCGCCCCGTAGTTCTCGCACACATAGCCGCGGGCCGTCGGGCTCGGCCCGCCGCCGGGCTCGGCGTCCAGCAGCTCCACCCGGAAGCGGACCCCACGGGGAATCAGCGCCACCCGGCCCGGCTCCACGTGCAGCAGCCCGAACTCGGTCCGCAGCAGCAGCCCGCCGCGTTCCGGCACGATCAGCAGCTCCCCGTCGGCGTCGCTGAAGACGCGGTCCATCGAGGAGTCGGCGTGATACAGATGCACGGCCATACCGGTGCGCTGGGCCGCGTCGCCGTTGCCACCCAGCGTCCACAGGCCCGCGAGGAAGTCGGTGCCCCGCGCCGGCTCCGGCAGCGGGTTCCAGCGCAGCCGGTTCGGGTCGGGCTCGGTCTCCGTGAAGGGCGCCGAGCGCAGCGCCCCGTTGTCCGTGCGTGTGAACGCGGGGTGTGCGGCCGACGGACGGATCCGGTACAGCCACGAACGCCGGTTGTGCGCCCTCGGCTCCGTGAACGCCGAACCGCTCAGCTGCTCCGCGTACAGCCCGAGGGGGGCGCGCTGGGGCGTGTTGCGGCCGTGCGGCAGCGCCCCGGGGAGCGCCTCCGAGCTGTGTTCGTTGCCGAATCCGGTGAGGTAGGTCAGCCCCTCGGCCGTCTTCCTCGTGTCCCCGCTCATGATCGCTCCCTCGCGCCTGATTCCTATGCTTCACCGTAGGATTCAGCTTTTTCGCGCGCAAGAGGTACACCGAGGTGCGTGGCCGGCGAACGCGCGGCGCCGGAACCTCCGTGCGGAGTACACCCCAGGGCTGGCGGCACGACCCAAGAACCCGACTCCAGGGGGATCCGCCTGTCAGAGCGTTGTTCTAATCTCCCCGGCATGTCGTGGAAGCGTGGACTGCTCGCCGCGCTCGCGGTCTGCGCTCTGCTCGGCGGATCGGCGGGCTGCGGCACCGGTGCCGCACACGAGCGGAGGGACGCCGCGTCGCCCTCGCCCGTGGGCAAAATCCTGGACGAGACGGACAAAGAAGGACGGCACTACCGTGAGGTCGACAAGAAGAGCGCACCCGAGGTCGCCATCGAGGTCCAACCGGCCTCCGGCGACGGCTGGGACGTCCGCCTGACCGTCCACCGCTTCCGCTTCTCGCCCGCCGCCGCCAAGGCGGAGGCCGTGGCCGGCCGCGGCGTCGCGCTGCTGTCCCTGGACGGCCGGAACCTCGCCACCCTGCGCACCGCCGCGTACCACCTCACCGGCGACCTGGTCCCACGCGGCACCCACCACGTCACCGCGCGCCTCTACGCCGACGACCGCACGGCGTGGGCCGTCCACGGCAAGGCCGTCGAGAGCACGGCGGACATCACCGCCTCCGGAACCGCCGCGTCGACCCAGCCGTCGACACCTGCCTCGCCGCCTCCATCGACCCCGTCGGCCCCCGCGTCGACTCCGGCATCGACGGCAAGCGGGAACGGCGTCGCGGGCCGTACCGACACGGGAGGTTCACCGGATCCCGGCGGAAAGGCATCATGAAGCCTGTGCCCCAAGCGACCTCGCTGCGCCGCGCGCCCGTTCAGCGGCGCAGCGCCGAACGACTGACCAGGATCCTCGACGCCTGTGCCGACCTCCTCGACGAGGTCGGCTACGACGCCCTGAGCACCCGGGCCGTTGCCCAGCGCGCGGGCGTCCCCATCGGCTCCGTCTACCGCTTCTTCGGCAACAAGCGCGCCATGGCCGACGCGCTCGCCCAGCGCAACCTCGAGCGCTACACCGAACGCGTCACCGAACGCCTCCGGGCGACAGACGCGCAGGGCTGGCGCGCCGCCATGGACGCCGTACTCGACGAGTACCTCGCCATGAAGCGCACCGCGCCCGGCTTCTCCCTCGTCGACTTCGGCAACCAGATACCCGTCGGCACCCGCGACGCCGAGCCCAACACCCGCGTCGCCGACCGCCTCACCGACCTCCTCTCCGACTACCTCGACCGCACCCCCGACGAGGACCTCCGGCGCACCTTCCTGGTCGCCGTGGAGGCCGCCGACAGCCTGGTCCACCTGGCCTTCCGCATCGCCCCGGAGGGGGACGAGCGGATCATCGAGGAGACACGGGAGCTGCTGCGCGCGTATCTGGCCAGAGTTCTGGACTGAACCGCTCCACCGCTCTATCGCTGAAGCGCGCGGGCCGGGGGGAGGTGCGCGATTTCTCGACCTCACCCCCTTCAAGCCCTCCCTCTCATCCGTACCGGTCGGTATGCTCGGCCCGGTCCCTGTGCCACCGCTGCCACCGTCCTCCGGGAGGACCCGTGTCCCGCACCTCCGGCGCCACCCCCGACTCCCGCACCGCCCTGCGCGTCTGCCCCCTCTGCGAGGCCACCTGCGGGCTGACCCTCACCATCGAGGGCACCCGGGTCACCGGCGCCCGCGGCGACCGCGACGACGTCTTCAGCAAGGGGTTCATCTGCCCCAAGGGCGCCTCCTTCGGCGCGGCCGACGGCGACCCCGACCGGCTGCGCACCCCCCTCGTCCGCACGGACGGCGAACTGCGCGAGGCCACCTGGCAGGAGGCCTTCGACGCGATCGCGGCGGGCCTCGGCCCGGTCGTCGAGCAGTACGGCCCGCACGCCCTCGGCCTCGTCCTCGGCAACCCCAACGTGCACACCATGGCCGGCGCCCTCTACCCGCCCGTCCTGCTCACCGCGCTGCGCACGCACAGCGTCTTCACCGCCTCCACGCTCGACCAGATGCCCAAACACGTCTCGAGCGGCCTCCTCTACGGCGACGCCAACGCGATCCCGGTCCCGGACCTCGACCACACCGACCACCTCCTCCTCATCGGCGCCAACCCCCTGGAATCCAACGGGAGCCTGTGCACCGCCCCCGACTTCCCCGGCAAGCTCAAGGCACTGCGCGCCCGCGGCGGCACCCTGACGGTCATCGACCCGCGCACCACCCGTACCGCCAAACTCGCCGACCGCCACGTGACCATCCGCCCCGGCACCGACGCCCTGCTGCTCGCCGCGATGACATACGTCCTCTTCGAGGAGAAGCTCGTCGACCTGCGCGACCTCGCTCCGCACGTCCAGGACGTCGAAGAACTCGCCACTGCCGTACGGGACTTCACTCCCGAGGCCGCAAGTGAGGCCTGCGACGTGGACGCCGACACCATCCGGGCGCTGGCCCGCGAACTCGCCGCCGCCCCCACCGCCGCCGTCTACGGCCGCATCGGCAGCTGCACCGTCCCGCACGGCACCCTCGCCAGCTGGCTCGTCGACATCCTCAACATCCTCACCGGCAACCTCGACCGCCCCGGCGGCGCCCTCTTCCCGCAGGCCGCCACCGACAAGACGCCCCGCCCCGCCGGACCCGGCCGCGGCTTCGCGCTCGGCCGCTGGCGCAGCCGGGTGAGCCGCCACCCCGAGGCCAAGGGTGAACTCCCGCTCGCCGCACTCGCCGAGGAGATCGACACCGCCACACCCGAGGGCAGCCCCGTCCGCGCCCTCATCGTCATCGCCGCCAACCCCGTACTGTCGGCACCCGACGGCAACCGCCTCGACAAGGCCCTCGGCTCCCTCGACTTCATGGTCAGCGTCGACCCGTACCTGAACGAGACCGCACGCCACGCCGACGTCGTGCTGCCGCCGCCCCCGCCCTCGCAGAGCGCCCACCACGACTTCGCCTTCAACACCCTCGCCGTACGCAACCAGGTCCGCTACAACCGCCCCGCCATCCCCCTCGAACCGGGCCGCATGGCCGAGACCGAGATCCTCGCCCGGCTGGTGCTCGCCGCGACCGGCATGCACGGCGCCGACCCGTCCGCCGTGGACGCCATGGTCATCGACTCCACCCTCGGCAAGGCCGTCCAGGACCCGCACGGCCCCGTCCACGAACGCGACCCGAAAGAACTCGCCGCACGGCTCACCGGCGAGAGCGGACCCGAACGCAGGCTCGACATGATGCTGCGCCTCGGCCCGTACGGCGAGGGCTTCGGCGCCCGGCCCGACGGCCTGAGCCTGGAGAAACTGCTCGCCCACCCGCACGGCATCGACCTCGGACCGCTGCGCTCACGTCTGCCGCAGCCTCTGAAGACGCGCAGCGGAAAGATCGAGCTGCTGCCGGCACCGATTGTCGACGATCTTCCCCGGCTGCGTGCCGCCTTGCGTGAGCGTCCGGCGGCGATCGTCCTCGTCGGCCGCCGCCATCTGCGCTCCAACAACAGCTGGATGCACAACGTCCCCGCCCTCACCGGCGGTACCAACCGCTGCACCCTGCACATCCACCCCGAGGACGCGGCACGCCTCGGCCTCGCCGACGGGGCGGCCGTGCGCGTCAAGGGCGCCGGGGGAGAGGTGGTGGCCCCGGCCGAGGTCACGGACGCCGTACGACGTGGGGTGGTGAGCCTGCCGCATGGCTGGGGCCACGACCGCCCCGGCACCCGGATGAGCCACGCGGCCCTCGACCCGGGCGTCAACGTCAACCAGCTCCTCGACGGCTCGCTCCTCGACCCGCTGTCGGGCACGGCGGTGCTCAACGGGGTGCCCGTGGAGCTCGCGGCATGCCCGTAGCAACCCCCCGCCTGCCGAGACAAGCCTGTGACCTGGAGTTTTGCGCTTATTGCTCGCGTGTCAACATCTTGTTAACGCAATCTTGCGCGACCTAACGTCAACGCACCGCCGGCCCTGGTGGGAGTTCAAGGGCGAACGTTAGGTAATCCAACTCATGCTGACCATCCTCGGCTTCACCATGATCGCGACCTTCCTGGTCCTGATCATGCTGAAGAAGATGTCGCCGATCGCGGCGCTCGTGCTGATCCCGGCACTCTTCTGTGTCTTCGTCGGAAAGGGCGCCAAGCTCGGTGACTACGTCATCGACGGCGTCACCAGCCTCGCCCCCACGGCGGCGATGCTGATGTTCGCGATCGTCTACTTCGGTGTGATGATCGACGTCGGTCTCTTCGACCCGATCGTCCGGGGGATCCTCAAGTTCTGCAAGGCCGACCCGCTGCGGATCGTGGTCGGCACGGCGGTCCTCGCCGCGATCGTCTCCCTCGACGGCGACGGCTCGACCACCTTCATGATCACGGTCTCGGCGATGTACCCGCTGTACAAGCGCCTCAAGATGAGCCTGGTCGTGATGACCGGCGTCGCCGCCATGGCCAACGGCGTGATGAACACGCTCCCCTGGGGCGGCCCCACGGCCCGCGCCGCGACCGCGCTGAAGCTCGACGCCAGCGACATCTTCGTCCCGATGATCCCGGCCCTCGCCGTCGGCCTGCTCGGCGTCCTCGCCCTCTCGTACGTCCTCGGGCGCCGCGAGCGCAAGCGGCTCGGCGTGCTGACGCTGGACGAGGTCCTGGAGCCGGAGACCGAGACGGTGCTCGTCGGCGCGGGTGCGGGCGCCTCCGGCGATCGCGACGGCGCCGTCGCGAAGCAGGCGGCACGTGCAGGTGGTTCCGGCTCCGGCACCGACGCCGATCTGCCCGAAGCGGACGACGACTTCCAGGGTCTCGACCCCAACCGCGCCACCCTGCGCCCCAAGCTCTACTGGTTCAACGCGCTCCTCACGGTCACCCTGCTCACCGCCATGATCATGGAGTGGCTGCCGATCCCGGTCCTCTTCCTGCTCGGCGCCGCGCTCGCACTCACCGTCAACTTCCCCCACATGCCCGACCAGAAGGCCCGCCTCGGCGCCCACGCCGAGAACGTCCTCAACGTCTCCGGCATGGTCTTCGCCGCCGCCGTCTTCACCGGCGTCCTCCAGGGCACCGGCATGGTCGACCACATGTCCAAGTGGCTGGTCTCCAACATCCCCGACGGCATGGGCCCGCACATGGCCCTCGTCACCGGCGTCCTGAGCATCCCGCTCACCTACTTCATGTCGAACGACGGCTTCTACTTCGGTGTCCTCCCGGTCCTCGCCGAAGCGGGCCAGGCACACGGAGTCTCGTCCCTGGAGATCGCCCGCGCCTCGCTCGTCGGCCAGCCGCTGCACATGTCCAGCCCGCTGGTGCCCGCCGTGTACGTCCTCGTCGGCATGGCGAAGGTCGAGTTCGGAGACCACACCAGGTTCGTGGTGAAGTGGGCGGCGCTGACTTCGCTGGTGGTGTTGGGGGCGGGGATTCTGTTCGGCATCATCTGACGGGCGGGTATCGACTGACAGTTTCTGTCATCTGTTATCTGTCATCTGAAATCCGTCATCTGTGATCTGTCGGTGGATATCGGCCAGTCGATACCCGTCATCTGTCACCTGTTCTCTGCAATCCGTCATCTGTAATCCGTCATCGGATGGAGGGGTGTCCCCGTGGGGCCCGGTCGGAACCGCGGCTGGCTGCTGCGCCTCGTCATCGCCTTCGCCTTCGCGCAGGGGGCGGTGTCGATGGCCCGCCCCGCCGTCTCCTACCGGGCCCTTGCCCTGGGCGCCGACGAACGCGCCATCGGTGTGATCGCCGGTGTGTACGCCCTGCTGCCCCTCTTCGCCGCCGTACCGCTGGGCCGCCGTACCGACCACGGTCGTTGTGCCCCGCTGCTGCCCGTCGGGGTCGTCCTCATCGCGGGCGGGTGCGCGCTCAGCGGTACGGCGGACTCGCTGGGGGCGATGGCTGCCTGGAGCGGGGTGATGGGCCTCGGTCACCTCTGCTTCGTCATCGGTGCCCAGTCGATCGTGGCCCGGCAGTCCGCGCCGCACGAACAGGACCGCAACTTCGGCCATTTCACCATCGGCGCCTCCCTGGGCCAACTGGTCGGGCCGATCGTCGCGGGCCTCCTGATCGGGGGCCCGGACAGGGCGGGCAGCAGCGCGCAGGCGCTGCTCGTCGCGGGTGCGCTCGCCGCGGTGTCGTTCAGCTCGCTCTGGCGCATCGAGCACCGTACGTCCGCCGAGTCCCGTACGGGTCAGGGTGACCGCGTGCCCGTGCACCGCATTCTGCGCGCCCGGGGCGTACCCGCCGGAATCCTCATCAGCCTCTCCGTGCTGTCCGCGACGGACATCCTGACCGCGTATCTGCCCGTGGTCGGCGAGCACCGGGGCATCGCGCCGTCCGTGATCGGTCTGCTGCTCAGTCTGCGCGCGGCGGCGACCATCGCCTGTCGGCTGGTCATGACGCCGATGCTGCGACTGCTGGGCCGGGCGGTGCTGCTCACCGCGACCTGTCTGGTGGCCGGTGTGCTGTGCGCGGGTCTCGCGCTGCCGGTGCCGGTGTGGGCGCTGGCCGCGATGCTGCTCGTCCTCGGCTTCTGTCTGGGCGTCGGCCAGCCGCTGTCCATGACGACGGTCGTGCAGGCCGCCCCGGACGAGGCCCGCTCCACGGCCCTCGCCCTGCGGCTGACCGGCAACCGTCTGGGGCAGGCGGCTGCCCCGGCCGCGGCGGGGCTGGTCGCCGGGGTCGCCGGAGTGGCCGCGCCGTTCGTGATGCTGGGCGCGCTGTTGGTGCTGTCCTCGGGGATCGCGCTGCGCTCGCCGAGGAAGGCGCCCGCCGAGCGTGCCGAGCGAGTACGGCCCGGGGTGCTCCTGCGTCGCAAGAGCGACATCTGACCTTCCCCGGCCGGCCCGACGAGGGTGCGGCGAAGTGTCTGTCGGGCCGGTAGGCGATCGTCCGTTTCCGCCGCACCCGAACGGGGACGGGAACCGCGGCGGGAACCGACACGCCGGATCCCGCCGGGTGTCTTCCCCCAGGTGGTCGCGGTCCGTTAACTTCCGTGACTCATACGTCCCTTGCGGCCCGCTCGGGGCGTCTCGACCGCGGAGCGACAGCGCCCTGTGAGCCCCCGGGGGCACCCTTCATGACACGCGCCATCTCCCTGCACCAGGTCAGCAAGTCGTATACGCGCGGTGTCCGCGTGGTGGAACGGCTGTCGCTGGACATCCGGCCGGGCGAGTTCCTCGTACTGCTCGGTCCCTCCGGCTGCGGCAAGTCGACCGTGCTGAGGATGATCGCCGGTCTGGAGGACGCCACTGAGGGCGAGGTGCGCCTCGACGGTGAGAACGCGGGCGATCTGCCGCCGTCCGAGCGGGACATGGCGATGGTCTTCCAGAACTTCGCCCTCTACCCGAGCATGACGGGCCGCGACAACATCGGCTTCCCGTTGCGCATCGAGACCCCCGGAGAGGACCCGCGTCCGCGTGTCGACGCCACCGCCCGGATGCTCGGCATCGAGGACCTCCTCGACCGTTTCCCCCACCAGCTGTCGGGCGGCGAACGCCAGCGCGTGGCGATGGGCCGTGCGATCGCCCGCCACCCCTCCGCCTTCCTGATGGACGAGCCGCTCTCCAACCTCGACGCCAAGCTCCGTAACCACCTGCGCGCCGAGATCGCCTCGCTCACCAGGGAGTTGGGCGTCACCACGGTGTACGTCACCCACGACCAGGCCGAGGCGTTGTCGCTCGGCGACCGGGTAGCCATCCTGCGCGGCGGCGTCCTCCAGCAACTGGGCACACCCCGTACGGTCTACGCGCTGCCGGCGAACGTCTTCGTCGCCGCCTTCATCGGCACCCCGCGCATCAATCTGCTGCGCGGCCTGGTCCGGGCCCCGCTCGACGGGGCGATGACGATCAGCCTCGGCAAGCAGTATCTGCCGCTGCGCGAGCCCTGGACGGTGGATCAGCGGTTGCTGCGGGTGCAGCAGGGCCGCGAGGTCATCGTCGGACTGCGTTCCGAGGCCGTCCGCCTGGCCAAGCCGTCGGAGGCCCGGCCCGGCGAGGTGGCGATCAGTGGTCTCGTCGAGCATGTGGAGTTCCAGGGGCACGAGGTGCTCGTCCACTTCAACACCGGCTCGCGGCCCGCCTTCGTCCCGGACCTGGAGGCGCCGCGCCCGGTCCGCCCGGTCAGGCGCCGCCGTCGCGAGGGCTCGCTCCTCGACCGTCTCCGGGACCGCCGGGCCGGTCTGCGGGCCGGGCCGGTGGTCGACCTCGACGACCCCGCCGACGCGGGTCCGGCGCGTGACGACGAGACACCGCCGGATGGCCGGCTCCCCGGCGATCTGGTCGTCCGCACCACCCCCGACTTCGACCTCCGGCACGGCATGCAGGTTCCCCTCCTCGTCGACCTCGCCCATCTGTTCGTCTTCGACCGGCACGGCGAACGCATCTGCCCCGCTCCGGCGCGGCTGCCGGACCTGGACGAGTGAGGTGAGCAGGGTGAGTCGCGGGAAGACGTCTGGCGCCTGAAAACTAACACCGCTAGTTTGTGGTTCGGACGACGCCGCGAGGCGGACGGCACGCCCCCGCCCGGGAGGAACACGATGAAGGCACATGACGGCATGTACATCGACGGTGCTTGGCGCCCCGCCGCCGGGACGGACACGATCGAGGTCGTGAACCCGGTGGACGAACAGGTTGTCGGCAGGGTTCCGGCGGGCACGGCCGAGGACGTCGACATCGCCGTACGGGCCGCCCGCGCCGCCTTCCCGGCCTGGGCCGCGACCCCGCCCGCCGAGCGGGCCGCACGGCTCGGTGCCCTGCGTGACGTCCTCACCGCACGCAAGGACGAGATCGCCGAGACGGTCACGGCGGAGCTCGGCTCCCCGCTGTCCTTCTCGCAGGCGGTCCACGCGACCGTACCGATCCTGGTCGCGGGCTCGTACGCCGGACTGGCGGCCTCCTACGCCTTCGAGGAGAAGGTCGGCAACTCGATCGTCTACCAGGAGCCGATCGGTGTGGTCGGCGCGATCACACCCTGGAACTACCCGCTGCACCAGATCGTCGCCAAGGTCGCCCCCGCGCTCGCGGCGGGCTGCACGGTCGTCCTGAAGCCCGCCGAGGACACCCCGCTCACCGCCCAGCTCTTCGCGGAGGCGGTCGCGGAGGCGGGTGTCCCGGCCGGCGTCTTCAACCTCGTCACCGGCCTCGGCCCGGTCGCGGGCCAGGCCCTCGCCGAACACCCGGACGTGGACCTGGTCTCCTTCACGGGGTCCACGGCGGTGGGGCGGCGGATCGGAGCGACGGCCGGTGCGGCGGTCAAGCGGGTCGCCCTCGAACTCGGCGGCAAGTCCGCCAACGTCATCCTGCCGAGCGCCGACCTCGCCAAGGCCGTCAACGTCGGCGTCGCCAACGTGATGTCCAACTCCGGCCAGACGTGCAGCGCCTGGACCCGCATGCTCGTGCACGCCGCGCAGTACGAGGAGGCGGTCGAACTCGCCGCGACCGCCGCGGCGAAGTACGGGGACCGCATCGGACCGGTCGTCAACGCCAAGCAGCAGGCGCGGGTGCGCGGTTACATCGAGAAGGGCGTCGCCGAGGGCGCCCGGCTGGTCGCGGGCGGCCCCGAATCCCCGCGCGAGCAAGGGTATTTCGTCCAGCCGACCGTCTTCGCGGACGTCACCCCCGAGATGACGATCGCGCAGGAGGAGATCTTCGGCCCGGTGCTGTCGGTGATCCCGTACGAGGACGAGGAGGACGCCGTCCGGATCGCCAACGGCACGGTGTACGGGCTCGCGGGCGCGGTGTGGGCGGGTGACGAGGCCGAGGCGGTCGCCTTCGCGCGACGGCTCGACACCGGTCAGGTCGACATCAACGGCGGCCGGTTCAACCCCAGTGCCCCGTTCGGCGGTTACAAGCAGTCGGGGGTCGGACGAGAACTGGGCGCGCACGGCCTGTCCGAGTACCTCCAGACGAAGTCCCTCCAGTTCTAGCCCGTTCCACTCCATCCCACTCCACTCCACTCCCTTCCAGTCAGTTCCAGAGTTCTGGGCCCGAGGAGCTTTTACGTGGTTCGCGCTGCCGTACTTCCCGCCGTGGGCGCTCCCCTGGAGATCGCCGAGATCGACCTCCCGGAACCCGGTCCCGGCCAGGTCCGCGTCAGGCTGGCCGCCGCCGGCGTCTGTCACTCCGACCTCTCGCTGTCCGACGGCACCATGAGGGTGCCCGTCCCCGCCGTCCTCGGCCACGAGGGTGCCGGGACCGTCGTCTCCGTCGGGGAGGGCGTGACGGGTGTCGCACCCGGTGACGGAGTCGTCCTCAACTGGGCACCCTCCTGCGGCAGTTGCCACGCCTGCTCGCTGGGGGAGGTGTGGCTGTGCGCCAACGCGCTGAGCGGCGCGGGGGACGTGTACGCGCGGCGCGCCTCCGACGGGAGCGATCTCCATCCCGGGCTGAACGTCGCCGCGTTCGCCGAGGAGACCGTCGTGGCCGCCGGCTGCGTACTCCCCGTCCCGGACGGCATCCCCCTCACCGACGCCGCCCTCCTCGGCTGCGCCGTCCTCACCGGGTACGGCGCCGTCCACCACTCGGCGCGGGTCCGTGCCGGAGAGACCGTCGCCGTGTTCGGGGTGGGCGGGGTGGGGCTCGCGGCGCTCCAGGCGGCGCGGATCGCGGACGCGTCGCAGGTCATCGCGGTGGACATCTCTCCGGAGAAGGAGTCACTGGCACGCGAGGCCGGCGCCACGCACTACGTCGTCGCCTCCGACACCACCGCCCGCGAGATCCGCTCCCTCACCGGCAAGCAGGGCGTCGACGTCGCCGTCGAGTGTGTGGGCCGTGCCGTGACCATTCGCGCGGCCTGGGACTCCACCCGCCGCGGCGGCCGTACGACGGTCGTCGGCATCGGCGGCAAGGACCAGCAGGTCACCTTCAACGCCCTGGAGATCTTCCACTGGGGCCGTACGCTGTCCGGCTGTGTGTACGGCAACTCCGACCCTGCGCGGGACCTGCCGGTGCTGGCGGAGCATGTTCGGGCGGGGCGTCTGGATCTGGGGATGCTGGTGACCGAGCGGATCGGGCTGGACGGGATCGCCGGGGCGTTCGAGAACATGGTGGCGGGGAAGGGCGGGCGAGCGCTGGTGGTGTTCTAGGGCAGATCGGCCGGGCAGGCCCTAGCCCCGGGTGGCGTGGTCGTCCGCGGTTGGGTGAGGGCTGGTCGTGCGGCTTCCCGCGTCCCTGACAGCCTTGGACCGGGGGCGGGAGCGGGACACCGCTACCCCGGTCAGGCACAGTGCGCCGCCCGCCAGGGTGAGCAGCGCCGGTACCTCGTCGAGGAACAGCCAGGACATCGCGACGACGAGCGCGGGCACCGCGTAGGTGGTCGCGCCCATGCGGCTCGCGGTGGTCCGGGCCAGCGCGTACGCCCAGGTCGTGAACGCCAGCGCGGTCGGGAAGACCCCCAGGTAGAGCACGTTGAGGGTGGCGGAGGCGGGCGCGTCCGCCACGTCGTGGACCAGCTGTCCCGCGAACGGCAGGCACACCACGGCCCCGACCAGACAGCCGAACGTGGTCACCTGGAGGGCGCTCGCCCGCCCGAGCGCCGGCTTCTGCGCGACGACCCCCGCCGCGTAGCCGACGGCGGCGAGCAGACACAGGACCACCCCGAGCACCGAGGAACCGCCCTCGCCGGACATCGACAGCCCCACCGCGACCGCCCCCGCGAACGACACCGCCATGCCCGCGAGCAGCCGCGGCGGCATCGCGTCGCCGAGCAGCCGGGAGCCGAGCAGCGCGATGAGGATCGGGCCGATGTTCACGACCAGCGCCGCCGTGCCGGCGTCCACCTGCTGCTCACCCCAGTTGAGCACCACCATGTAGAAGCCGAACCAGAGCAGGCCGGATATCGCGATCCCGCGCCAGGCCGCGCGCGGCGGCCACCCCTCCCTGCGTACGAGACAGAGGGCGCCCAGCGTGACCGAGCCTGCCAGCAGCCGCCCGAGTGCCAGCGCGCCCGGCGAGTACGCCGCGCCCGCGCTGCGGATCGACACGAAGGCGGAGGCCCACAGCACGACCGTGACGGTCGCGGCGCCCGCGGCGAGCAGCTCCGCGCGACGGGCGGGCGCGGGGGAAGCGGCGTTCATCATGGTCCCGAGGGTAGGTGGGGTACGGGGGAAAGGGCTCGCGGATTTCGGACGCCGCGGTGGGGTGTGGTCGCTCAGTGGAGTGCCGTTGCCTCGATGCCCAGGAGTTCCGCGAAGGCCCGCTCGCCGTCCGGCGTGACCTTGACCGCGCGCTCCGAGCCGATACGTACGCACCAGTGGGCGTCCAGGGCGTGGCGGCACAGGGCCGCGCCTGCGGTACCCGCGAGGTGGGGGCGGCGTTCGGTCCAGTCGAGGCAGGCGCGGGTGAGGGGGCGGCGGCCGGTGCGGTTCAGGTCGATGCCTGTCTCGTCGAACCATCGCAGGCCCGCGTCCGTGAGCGCGAACCCGGTGTCCTGGCGGAGCAGGCCGCGGTGGGTGAGTGCGTCGGTGAGGGTGATGCCGAGACGGCCCGCGAGGTGGTCGTAACACGTGCGGGCGCGGGCCATCGCGGAGCCCGTTCCGGCTTCCCGCAGGGTGCGGGGGCGTCGGGTGGAGTCGGGTGCGACCTGGGCGGCGAGGTCCTCGACGAGTTGGGCGACGTGAGGGTCCGCGAGCCGCACGTAGCGGTGTCGGCCCTGTCGTTCCTCGGCGAGCAGGCCGCCGGCGACGAGCTTGCCCAGGTGTTCGCTGGCCGTCGAGGGGGCGACGTGGGCGTGCCTGGCCAGTTCCCCCGCGGTCCAGGCGCGGCCGTCGAGCAGGGTGAGCAGGAAGGTGGCGCGGGTCTCGTCCGCGAACATTGCGGCCAGCGCGGCGAGTCCCGGTGCGACCGGATCCGTCGACCTCGTCATGCCACCCATCATCCGCCCTCGACCGTTCGGCCTTCGCCGAACGGTCTCCGGGCCGCGGGGGTTCTTCGGCCGCGGGTGAGTGGGGGCTGACCGCTCAGTTCCCCGCGGCCCCCAAGACGGGGCTTCGCCCCGCATCCCCCGCCCGCCCGACGCTCTTCGGATGCCGGGCGGTGGGGCGCCGGGGCGCAGCCCCGTGCCCCGGGGGCGCGGGGAACTGCGCGCCAAGCCCCCACTCACCCGCAGCCAACTAGCCCACCCGGGGTCGGCGGGGGCGGGATCAAACAGCCTCGGCGCCGTCAGCCGTCAGCCGTCAGCCGTCAGCCGTCTCCCGTCACCCTCCCGAACTGCTCCGTCAACCCGTCCAGCAACGCCCCGAGCCCCACCTCGAAGGCCCGCTCGTCCACCTTCTCCTGCTGCTCGGCGAGCAGGTGGGCCTGCCCGAGGTGGGGATAGTCGGCGGGGTCGTACGCACTCTCGTCGTCGACGAAACCGCCGGCGAAGGACCCGAGGGCGGAGCCCATGATGAAGTAGCGCATCAGGGCGCCGATCGACGTGGCCTGGGCCGGTGGCCAGCCGGCGTCGACCATCGCGCCGAAGACGGCGTCCGCGAGGCGCAGCCCGGCGGGTCGGCGCCCGGGACCGCGGGCGAGGACCGGGACGATGTTCGGGTGGTCGCGCAGCGCCGCCCGATAGGACACGGCCCAGTCGTGCAGGGCGGTACGCCACTCCCGCCCGTCCTCGAACATCGACAGGTCGACCTGCGCGCTCACGGAGTCCGCGACCGCTTCCAGGATCTGGTCCTTGGTGCGGAAGTGGTTGTAGAGGGAGGGCCCGCTCACGCCCAGTTCGGCGGCGAGCCGCCGCGTGGAGACGGCGGCCAGACCCTCCGCGTCCACCAGGGCCCGTGCCGTGTCGACGATCCGGTCGGTGCTCAGGAGGGGCTTGCGCGGTCGGGCCATGGCGCACATAGTAGGGCTGCGGACTTAAACTAGCAGTGCTAATTTAGCTTTTCGAATGTACGGCTTTCAAGTGGGGTGACCGTCATGAACCTGGAGCTCAGCGAGGAGCAGACCGCCGTCCGGCAACTCGCCAAGGACTTCGTGGACCGCGAGATCGCCCCTCATGTCGTCGAGTGGGACCGCGCGGAGGAGGTCGACCGCTCGCTCGTGAAGAAGCTCGGCGAGGTCGGCTTCCTCGGGCTCACCGTCGACGAGGAGTACGGCGGCAGCGGCGGCGACCACCTCGCCTACTGCCTCGTGACGGAGGAACTGGGCCGCGGTGACTCCTCCGTGCGCGGCATCGTCTCCGTCTCACTCGGTCTCGTGGCCAAGACGATCGCGTACTGGGGGAGTGAGGAGCAGAAGCGGCAGTGGCTGCCGGGGCTGACCTCCGGCGCGTACGTGGGCTGCTTCGGTCTCACCGAGCCCGGCACCGGCTCGGACGCGGGCAACCTGACGACGAAGGCCGTGCGCGACGGCGACGACTACGTCATCAACGGCACCAAGATGTTCATCACCAACGGGACCTGGGCCGATGTCGTCCTGCTCTTCGCCCGCTCCACCGACGCGCCCGGCCACAAGGGCGTCTCCGCCTTCCTCGTGCCGACCGACACCCCCGGCCTGACCCGCCGCACCATCCACGGCAAGCTCGGCCTGCGCGGCCAGGCCACCGCCGAACTCGTCCTGGAGGACGTACGCGTACCCGCGAGCGCCCTGCTCGCGCCCGAGGGCAAGGGGTTCTCCGTGGCCATGTCGGCCCTGGCCAAGGGCCGGATGTCGGTCGCGGCCGGGTGTGTCGGCATCGCCCAGGCGGCCCTGGACGTCGCCGTGCGGTACGCGACCGAGCGGGAGCAGTTCGGGAAGACCATCGCGCACCACCAGCTCGTCCAGGAACTGATCAGCGACATCGCCGTCGACGTGGACGCGGCGCGGCTGCTGACCTGGCGGGTCGCCGATCTCGTCGACCGCGGACTGCCCTTCGCCACGGAGTCGTCGAAGGCAAAGCTCTTCGCCTCCGAGGCCGCCGTGCGCGCCGCGAACAACGCCCTCCAGGTCTTCGGCGGCTACGGCTACATCGACGAGTACCCGGCGGGCAAGCTGCTGCGCGACGCCCGTGTGATGACCCTCTACGAAGGCACCAGCCAGATACAGAAGCTGGTCATCGGGCGTGCGCTGACGGGGGTTTCCGCCTTCTGAGTACGCCCGCACGCGGTACTGAGTACGTGGGCGGATGCGGCGGCGGCCGCGTCCGCCGACCCTTGTCCCCATGAGTGAGACACCCGTCAAGCATCTGAACACGGCGGCCTTCTACGGCCAGGCCGTGGCCTCCTTCTCCGTCGCCATGGTGGCGACCGCCGTCGGCATCTACAAGCTGCACGCCGACGCCTGGGTGCGCGCCTTTCTGGCCATCGCCGTCCTCTATCTGGTGACGTCGTCCTTCACGCTGGCCAAGGTGATCCGTGACCGTCAGGACGCGGGCGCCGACCGGGCACGCTAAGCGCCCGCTCACCTTCGGCGGTATGGTGTACCTCCTGTCAGCGAGAGGGGCGAACCAGCGATGAGTACGGCGGAGGAGACGGCCGGCGGCGAGATGCAGCCGTGGGCCGAGGTCACCCCGGACGCGGCCCGGCGGCTGCTCGTCGCCGCCGTCGAGGCCTTCGCCGAGCGCGGATACCACGCGACGACGACCCGGGACATCGCGGGCCGCGCGGGCATGAGCCCCGCCGCGCTCTACATCCACTACAAGACCAAGGAAGAGCTGCTCCACCGCATCAGCCGGATCGGGCACGACAAGGCGCTCGACATCGTGCGCGGCGCGGCGCAGGGCGGCGGCAGCGCCGCCGAGCGGCTCACCGACGCCGTGCGGTCCTTCGTGCGGTGGCACGCCGGGCAGCACACCACCGCGCGGGTCGTGCAGTACGAGCTGGAAGCCCTCGGACCCGAGGCGCGGGCGGAGATCGTCGCGCTGCGGCGGCAGACCGACGCGGCCGTGCGCGGCATCATCGAGGACGGCGTTGCGGCCGGCGACTTCGACGTGCCGGACGTGCCGGGCACCACGCTCGCCGTGCTCTCCCTCTGTATCGACGTGGCCCGCTGGTTCAACGTCGACGGGCCCCGTACGCCCGACGAGGTCGGCGCGCTCTACGCCGACCTCGTACTGCGCATGGTCGGGGCCAAGGAGTAGCGGCCCCGGGGCGCGTGCGGGGTGCTCAGACGTAGTAGCGCGACACCGACTCGGCGACGCATACCGGCTTGTCGCCGCCCTCGCGCTCCACGGTGAAGGCCACGGACACCTGGACACCGCCGGGTACGTCCTCGACGCCGGTGATCTTCGCGGTGGCGCGCAGCCGTGAGCCGACCGGTACGGGGGCGGGGAAACGGACCTTGTTCGTCCCGTAGTTGACGCCCATCTTCACGCCTTCGACCTTGATCAGCTGAGGGCCGAAGAGCGGGAGCAGCGACAGGGTGAGGTAGCCGTGCGCGATCGTCGTGCCGAAGGGGCCGGTCGCGGCCTTCTCGGGGTCGACGTGGATCCACTGGTGGTCGCCGGTCGCCTCCGCGAAGAGGTCGATCCGCTTCTGCTCGATCTCGACCCAGTCGCTGTACCCCAGCTGCTCGCCCACCGCGGCCCGCAGTTCGTCGACCGTCGCGAACGTCCTCGGCTCTGTCATCTTCCCGACCTCCCACGTCTCCATGTCTAAGCAACTGCTTAGCATGGTCGGGCGCGGGGCGCATGTCAACGGACCGGACGTGTGACGAAGTAGGTAGGGTTGGAGGGGTGCCCCAGATCCCTGAGAAGATCCACGAGCTGACCGTCGGCCAGCTGTCGGCCCGCAGCGGCGCCGCCGTCTCCGCCCTGCACTTCTACGAGTCCAAGGGCCTGATCAGCAGTCGGCGCACCACCGGCAACCAACGCCGCTACCACCGCGACGCGCTGCGCCGTGTCGCCTTCGTCCGGGCCGCCCAACGCGTCGGCATCCCCCTCGCCACCATCCGCGAGGCGCTCGCCGAACTCCCCGAGGAGCGCACCCCGACACGCGAGGACTGGGCCCGGCTGTCGCAGGCCTGGCGTTCCGAACTGGAGGACCGGATCAAGCAGTTGAGCCGGCTGCGGGATCACCTGACCGACTGCATCGGGTGCGGCTGTCTGTCCCTCGAGAACTGCGTGCTGTCCAACCCGGACGATGTCTTCGGCGAGCGTCAGGCGGGCTCCCGGCTCATGGTGGAGCGCGTCACCGCGCGGCCGAAGCCGCGGCAGTCACCGGGGTCGCAGCAGTCGCAGCAGACGGCCGAGGAGTGCTGTTGAGGGGCACCCCTCGGCCCCGTGGCCGGGCGGAACCGGCTCTCGTGCCGCGATCGCCCCGGCCGCCCGTCACTCGTACTCCGTGCCGCCCTTGCGCGTCAGATACGCCGGGCTGACCGCCTTCGCGATGGCCCGGCCGCCGGTCACCGGGCTGTAGCGCTCGGCGGCGGGGCGTATCACGACGCCCTCCCGCAGATGCAGTGCGCGCCCGGACACGGTCTCCCGGCCCGAGGCGACCTCCAGGACGCGGTCGATGTCGTACGGGCCCTCGTACAGCCGTGGCACCAGCGGCAGTTCGCCGTCGAGGAGCGCCGCCGCGTCCAGCCAGCGGACCTCGCCGGCGATCTCCGCGGACACGTCGAACACGGCGTAGCCGAGGGACTCGCGGCGGCCGTCGGCGCCGTACGACAGGTCCTGCACACCCGCCCCGTACACCTCGCCGAAGATGCCGACCCGGCGGGCGCCGAGCCGTTCGGCGAGCCGGGCCGCGGCCGCCGCGACGCCGTGGGCGTGGACGGCGCGCCAGTACAGATTGCGGGGATCCTCCTTGAGGGCTAGGGACTTGGCGCCGAAGCCCTTGGAGGAGACGTACACGCGGTCCTGGTCGGCGACGTGGGTCAGCAGGCAGGCCGAGCCGTGCAGCTTCTCCGTCAGGACGACGTTCTCGCCCGGCGCGAAGATGTCCGGGTACCGCTGGATGTTCTCGATGTCGACCCAGGGCAGCAGATCGGGCGCGGACTCGACGTCACCGTTCATGGTGGGCGGGATCGGCGGCACCCACTTGACGATGCCGAGCGCCTCGGCGAAGTCGGTGCCGTCCGCGGCGGCCCGCGCCAGGTCGACGTCGGCCAGCGCCTTCGGGCGGCAGACGATGCCCTGCGACAGCTCACCGCGCAGGCGTACGGCCTTGACGCGGTCCGAACCGGGGCCCGCGAGGCGTCCGGTCAGGCCCAGCTCCTCGATGAGAGTGGTGGGGAGCACGGACTGCTCGGGGATGTAGACGGCACTCTCGCCGGTGCGGTAGGCGCCCTTGGCGACGACGGCTCGGTACAGGCCCACCTGGGCCAGTTCGAGCGCGTCGGCGTTCGGATGCTCATGGACGGTCAGCACTTCGGCGGTGACGCGCAGCGTCGACATCGGGACTCCTCGGGTTCCGCGGGTACCTCAACGGGGTTTCATCGAGCCCAACTGTCCCGAGGAGAAAGAGCTGGAGCGAACGGATTTGCGCCTGCTAGCGTCGGCCACCGGGTGTCTTCAGTGGCGCCCCCGTCGAGGTCAGCGCCCCGCCAGGGGCGCGGGGAACTGCGCGCCCAGCCACACATGACCCCGCAGCCGACGACTCACCCGCAGTTCCCGTAACCCGGCCGACCCCGGCCCCCGCCCCCCGTTCAACCCGGCGGAGCGCTCACGCAGAGACCAGCAACCGCCCGCGCCTGGCCTCCGCCAGCGCCTCGGGCGTGAGAACGGGCCGCGGTACGACGATTCCGCAATCCGTGCAGACGGGACCCGACGACGGTTCGTGGGCCAGGTCGTACTTCCAGGTGAGGCGCTCACCGGTGCAGACCGGACAGACCGTGCCCGGCTCGCGCTCCAGCGCGGCGATCAGCCGGCGCAGCACCTCGGCCAGTGATTCGTGGGGGTGGATCCGTGGATCGTCGCACCACGCGACGCCGAATCCGCCCCAGGTCAGCCGATGCCAGTCGTCCACGCTGCCCGGCCGGCGCAGCCCGTCGTGCTTCTCCTTCTTGCGGCGCTGGGCGAACTCGACCTCGTAGGCGAGCCAGACGGAGCGGGCCTCCTCCAACTCGTCCAGTGCGGCCACGAGCCGCGCTGGATCGGGGGACCGGTCCTCGGGACCGAACCCGGCCCGGGAACAGAGATGGTCCCAGGTCGCCCGATGCCCGTAAGGGGCGAACCTCTCCAGGCACTTGCGCAGTGAATAGCGTCGCAGTGCCAGATCATTCCTCGGATCTCGCGCCTGTCTCGCCAGACTCCGAAAACCCGCCATCGCCCTGCACCTCCGTCACACCTGCACCTGTACTTCGGTCACTTCGGCGTTGCCGTCCCAGGGACGTCGCCGAGTAGACGTATCGACACGCGATTCGGCTCCATCCAATTTCCGATGAGCGCCATAAGTCACCGGCCGAACTACTCCCTCCGGCCTACCTCCCCTCGCTGTCAGCCACCTGTTGAAAAGCCTGTGGGCCGGGATGCCGGGGTGTCGCCGGATCCGCATGACCCGTCGATCTCTAAACGGCTCGTGACCTCTGAACAGCTCAGTGATCGTTGAAAAGTTGACGCATGTTCATCTTCCAACTCGGGGATACCGGCGGTAACGTCCGGCCCACCCCCGTCGGTAGGAGCAGCCATGCCACGGCGCACCGCACGCACCGCACTCGACAGACTGAGAACTCCCCGCAGATTCCCCAAGTTCCTGGGGGCGGCATCCATCTGTGCTCTCATAGCCGCCCTGCTGTCCCCGCTGACCCAGGCGGCGGCCGCCGACAGCACGGCCGCGCTCGCCGCCAACGACTACTGCGGCGGCCAGTGTTCCGACATCCTCCCGCCCGGTCAGAACGGCAACGCCACCCTCGCCCAGATCCTCCTCAACCAGGCCTTCGGCATCCAGCCCGACCACGCCGAGGACCAGCTCGGCCCCTACAGCAACCTGGCCTCGGGCGCCGCCACGCTCACCGACGCCAAGATCAACGACTTCTTCAACGACGCGTCCTTCGGGGTCGCCTCCGACCAGGTCGCCTCCACCACCGCACCCGGCGGACGCACCGACGTGACGATCGTCCGCGACAAGAAGACCGGTGTGCCGCACATCACCGGCACCACCCGCTACGGCACCGAGTACGGCGCCGGGTACGCCGCCGCCCAGGACCGGCTGTGGCTGATGGACGTCTTCCGGCACGTCGGACGCGGCCAGCTGACCTCCTTCGCCGGTGGGGCCTCCTCCAACCAGGGCCTGGAGCAGGAGTTCTGGCGCAACGCGCCCTACGCCGAGGCCGATCTGCAGACCCAGATCGACAACGCCATCGCGAACAACGGCGCCCGCGGTCAGCAGGCCCTCGCCGACGCCAACGCCTACATCGACGGCATCAACGCGTACATCGACGCCTCCGACAGCGGCCGCTACTTCCCCGGTGAGTACGTCCTGACCGGCCACAAGGACTCCATCACCAACGCCGGCACCATCGACCACTTCAAGATCACCGACCTGGTCGCGCTGGCTTCCGTCATCGGCTCGCTCTTCGGCTCCGGAGGCGGCGGCGAGGTCAACAACGCCATCTCGCTGCTGGCCGCCCAGTCCAAGTACGGCGTGACCGAGGGCACCAAGGTCTGGGAGTCCTTCCGCGAGCGCAACGACCCCGAGGCGGTGCTCACCGTCCACAACGGCGAGAGCTTCCCGTACGCCTCGAAGCCCGACACCGCGCAGGGCGAGGCCCTGCCCGACGCCGGCTCGGTGACCCAGGAGCCACTGGTCTACGACCGCACCGGCAGCGCGGCCACCGCCACCGCCACCAGCGCCTCGGCGACGGCGGCCGCCACCACCCTCACCTCCGCGAAGCGCGGGATGTCCAACGCCCTCGTGGTGAGCGGCAAGTACACCGCCAGCGGTCACCCCATCGCCGTCTTCGGGCCGCAGACCGGCTATTTCGCGCCACAGCTCCTCATGCTCCAGGAAATCCAGGGACCAGGCCTCAGCGCGCGCGGCGCCTCCTTCGCGGGCCTGAGCATGTACGTCGAACTCGGCCGCGGCCAGGACTACTCCTGGAGCGCGACGACCTCCGGCCAGGACATCATCGACACGTACGCCGTCGAACTGTGCCAGGACGACATCCACTACCTGTACCACGGCACCTGCACCGCCATGGACAAGGTCGAGCGGACCAACGCCTGGAAGCCGACCACGGCCGACGGCACCGCGGCGGGCTCGTACCGTATGCAGGTCTACCGGACCAAGTACGGTCCCGTGGAGTACCGCGCGACGGTCGGCGGCAAGAAGGTCGCGTACACGACCCTGCGCTCCTCCTACATGCACGAGGCCGACTCGATCATCGGCTTCCAGATGCTCAACGACCCGGACTACGTGAAGAGCCCGGGGACGTTCCAGAGCGCGGTGCAGCACATCAACTACACCTTCAACTGGTTCTACGCCGACTCCTCGCACACCGCGTACTACAACAGCGGTGACAACCCGGTGCGGGCGGCCGGCGTCGACGCCGAGTTCCCGGTCTGGGCGCAGGCCGCGTACGAGTGGCAGAACTGGGACCCGACGACGAACACCGCCTCGTACACCCCGCCGTCCGCACACCCCAACTCCATCGACCAGGACTACTACATCTCCTGGAACAACAAGCAGGCCAAGGACTACACCACGGCCCCCTGGGGCGACGGTTCCGTGCACCGCGGGAACCTCCTGGAGGACCGGGTGAAGAAGCTGGTCGCCGCGGGCGGGGTGACCAGGTCCTCGCTCACCAAGGCGATGGCCGACGCCGCGCTGGCCGATCTGCGGGCCGAGGACGTGCTGCCGAAGCTGCTCAAGGTCATCAACAGTTCGACGGTCACGGACACCACGGCCGCGGCGGCGGTGACCAAGCTGTCCGACTGGGTGACGGCCGGAGCCAAGCGCAAGGAGACCTCGGCCGGCTCGAAGGCCTACGCCAACGCCGACGCGATCCGCATCCTGGACGCCTGGTGGCCGCTGCTGGTGAAGGCCGAGTTCGAACCCGGTCTCGGCACCGACCTGTACACGGCCTTCTCCAACAACCTGCCCATCGACGAGTCCCCGTCGGCCGCGCACGGCCCGACCGGCGCGCACGCCGGAAGCTCCTTCCAGTACGGCTGGTGGAGCTATGTCGACAAGGACATCCGGGCGGTCCTCGGTGAGTCGGTGCAGGGCGGACTGTCGCAGAAGTACTGCGGCGGCGGCAGCCTCAGCGCCTGCCGGGACGCCCTGATCAGCACGCTCAAGACGGCCGCCGGTCTGACCGCCGCCCAGGTCTACCCGGGCGACGACCAGTGCTCGGCGGGCGACCAGTGGTGTGCCGACTCGATCGTCCAGCGGACGCTCGGCGGTATCAAGCACGGCAAGATCACCTGGCAGAATCGGCCGACCTACCAGCAGGTGGTGGAGTACACGTCGCACCGGTGACCCCGGGGCGCTTCGGAGACTCCCCGGCGGCGGGTCATTGAACGCGGCCCGCCGCCAGCACCACCTGGGCCAGCTCCCGGTGGCAGATGTCGCTGTGGGCCCCGCACGGGGGCCCGCCGCGGTTCACCACCGCGCACGCGTCGACGTTCACGCACCCCGACACCGGCAGCTGCGCGCGCAGCGCGTCGGCGAGCGTGAACGTCTTCGTGCCCTCCACCGCCTGCACCCCGTCGTGTCCCATCGCGCCCCAGCGGGCACCCAGGAGATGTCCGGGGTCGAGGTCGATCCCCAGCACCGAACGGTCGTCGTCCGCCATCCGGGAGGCCAGCGGATAGATCGTGCCGAGCGCCGTGTCGAAGTGGGAGTAGCAGCACACCAGGGGGCCGTCGACGCGGCTGTGCAGACCGTGCAGCGCGCCGCTCGTCCGCGGGTCGCCGGGCAGTTGCGCGGCGAACGCGTAGTGCGAGAAGGCCCCTTGGAGCAGCGTCACGGACTTCACCGTGCGCACGCCCTCAGGCAGTCCGCGCAGTGCGAAGGAGACGAGCCGTCCGCCGAAGCTGTGCCCGACCAGGTGCACGCGCACCCCGGGCGCGGCGGCCGCGAGCTGCCCGAGCGCGCGCCCGAGCCCACGCTCACCCACCGTGCCCGCGCGCCGCTTCATGGCGTAGTAGGTGGCCTGGCGCAGCAGTTCGCGCGCCCCGTCCCAGGGCCGCGGCAGCGCGAAGGTCTCGCCGGGAGCCGCCATCCCGGCCAGCGCCTCGGCGAACTCGCCGCACACCGTGGCCGTGTCCCCGAAGAGCATCGCGGGGTCGCCCTGCGGTGCGCCCTCCCCGAGCGTGTCCGCGGCGAAGGCGGCCTGCGGTCCCTGCGGCGGTACCTCCACGAGCAGCCGCACCAGACGCCCGAACTCCTCCAACGAGGCTCCCTCGTCCGGCTGTTGGTCCAGCAGGCGCGCGATCTGCTCGACGACCGTGGCCCGCCCCGGGAACACCTCCAGGAGCGCGTGCCGGGTGTCCTTGTCGAGCGCGGCGCGGGCGGCGGCGGGCGCGTCGGTGGAGACCGCGGCGACCACCGACCGGGGAAAATCGGGGATCGGCTCGTCCGAGAACCGCATCGAGGGCCACACCACACCGACGTAGCCCAGACGCGCGTGCGGCGCGAGGTCGGGGACGGGCGCGAAGAACTGGCTGTAGAGGCGGGTCGCGCCGGAACGGTCGTTGTTCCAGCCGTGCGCGAAGACGATCAGATCACGCACTCCGCGCCGGGGCACCTCCGCGAGCAGCCGGTCCCTTTCCCGGCCGCCCACGTCCCCGTCCGCGTCGAAGGTCAGCTCCCAGTAGGGAGAAACACTGACTGCCGGATCCGCCATGGCAAGCCCCCTCGTCCCCCGAAGGCGGTGCGATGTGGGCGCATCGTCCTACCGGGGGCGAAGATTGGCCATACGTCACGACCCAACCGGGGAAAAGAAGTTCTTTCCGCTCATCCGTAGAGAAGATATTCTTTCCGGATCCGCTGGAAGGCCTTCAACTCGTCCTGCCAGGCGGCCACGACCTCGTCGGCCGTCGCCCCCGCGTCGATCATCGTGCGCACGCTCGTGGAGCCGGTCAGCTTGTCGATCCAGTCGTCCGAGCGCCAGGCGAAGCCGCTCCAGATCTTCTTGGCGGTCACCAGGAGCGCGATTCCGGTGCGGACGGGGTCGTACGCGGCCCGGTCGTGCACATGGATCTGCACGCCGCCGATCGTCTTTCCCTGGAACTTGGAGAAGGTCGGAGCGAAATACGCCTCCCTGAAGCGCACGCCCGGGACCTTGAGCCCGTTCGCCTCCAGAGCCCATCGGCCGTCGATGCCCTCCGCGCCCAGCAGTTCGAACGGGCGGGTCGTACCGCGCCCCTCCGACAGGTTCGTCCCCTCGAAGAGACACGTTCCGGAGTACACCAGGGCGGTGTCGGCCGTCGGCATGTTCGGGCTCGGCGGCACCCAGGGCAGGCCGGAGGCGTCGTAGAAGTCCGACCGCTTCCAGCCCGACATCAGTACGGTGGTCAGCTCCACCGGCGCCGCCAGGAACTCCCCGTTGAACAGCCGCGCCAGCTCCGCCACCGTCATCCCGTGCGTCTGCGCGATGGGCTGCCGCCCGACGAACGTCGCGAACTCCTTGTGCAGTACCGGGCCCTGGGCGGCCCGTCCGGTCACCGGGTTCGGCCGGTCCAGCACCACGAAGCGCTTGCCCGCGAGCCGGGCCGCCTCCATGCAGTCGTACAGCGTCCAGATGTACGTGTAGAAACGCGCGCCCACGTCCTGGATGTCGAAGACGACGGTGTCCACGCCGGAGGCGGTGAAGACGTCGGCGAGAGGCTTGCCGCTCTTGAGGTACGTGTCGTAGACCGGGAGTCCGGTCGCCGGGTCGTCGTAGCGGCCCTCGGAGCCGCCGGCCTGCGCGGTGCCGCGGAAACCGTGTTCCGGGCCGAAGACGGCGGTCAGCTCGACGTGGGGGTCGGCGTGCATGACGTCGACGATGTGACGAACGTCTCTGGTGACGCCGGTGGGGTTCGTGACGACGCCGACGCGCCGTCCTTGGAGGGCGGCGTAGCCGCTCGCCTGGAGCTGCTCGAAGCCGGTGCGGAGGGGGTTGGCATGGGAGGTCGTGGCGAGGGTGGTGGGGGTTGCCGCGAGGGCGGCTGTGGTGGTGGCCGTGGCTGTGGCTGTGAGGAGGGCTCGGCGGGAAGGGCGCATGGGGGGACCTCCGTGATCGCGGAAGGCTGGCACGGGCACGGTAGGCGCTCCCGCAGGTCGTTCGTAAGCAGCGAGCCGGTCGCGGCTTGTCGTGCCGACGCGGCGGAGCCGCATCAACGCCACAGCGCGGCGCCCCCGAGGGGCACCCCTTCCCTCGCTACATACCGACTGGTTAGTCTGGGGTCGCAGCTGAGCCGTGTTGTGTCGCGTCGTGTCGAAGGAGACCGATGGTGGAAGCCGTGCAGGATGCGGGAGTGGTCGTCACCGGGGCCGGAGGCGGCATCGGGGCCGCGCTGGCCCGTCGATTCGCCGCCGAGGGGGCCCGGGTCGTCGTCAACGACCTGGAGGCCGCCAAGGCGAAGGCCGTGGCCGAGGAGATCGGGGCGATCGCGGTTCCCGGCGACGCGTCCGCGATCGTGGCCGAGGCCCGGGACGCCCTCGGAGGCACCATCGACGTCTACTGCGCCAACGCGGGCCTCCCCTCGGCCGGCAGTGAGTCGGCCGACGAGAAGGTCTGGGCGCTCGCCTGGGACGTCAACGTGATGGCGCACGTCCGGGCGGCCCAGGAGCTGCTCCCGGCCTGGCTGGAGCGCGGCAGTGGCCGGTTCGTCTCCACCGTCTCCGCCGCCGGACTGCTCACCATGATCGGCGCCGCGCCCTACAGCGTCACCAAGCACGGTGCGTACGCCTTCGCCGAGTGGCTGTCGCTGACGTACCGCCACCGCGGTCTGAAGGTGCACGCGATCTGTCCGCAGGGCGTGCGCACCGACATGCTCGACGCCACCGGCAGCGCGGGCGACCTGGTCCTCCAGCCGACCGCCATCGAGCCGGAGGCCGTCGCGGACGCGCTGTTCGCGGGGATCGAGGAGGACCGCTTCCTGATCCTGCCGCACCCCGAGGTCGCCGGGTACTACCAGGTGCGCGCCACCCAACCGGACCACTGGCTGTCGAACATGAACCACATCCAGCAGAAGTGGGAGGCGACCCGGTGACCACCTACGCCGACCGCCCTTGGGTGGCCCTCCTCAACGACGCCCAGAGCGGACCGGTGAGCCCGGCCGACTCCCTGGTGCACGCCCTGCGCGGCGCCGTGGCGGACGCCCCGGACCGCGCCGCGCTCGCCTACTTCGACGGGCGGCTGAGCTACCGCGAGGTGGACGAGCTGAGCGACTCCGTCGCCGGGCACCTCGCCGCCCGCGGTCTGGAGCGCGGTGACCGCGTCGCGATCCTGCTCCAGAACTCCCCGCACTTCGTGCTCGCGCTGCTCGGCGCCTGGAAGGCGGGCGCGACCGTCGTGCCGGTCAACCCGATGTACAAGTCGGGAGAGGTCCGCCACGTCCTGCACGACGCGAACGTACGCGCCCTGGTGTGCTCCGACCGCGCGTGGGAGTCGTATCTGCGCGAGACGGCCGCCGACTCGGCCGTGAGTGTCGTCCTCACCGGCTGTGAGTTGGATTTCCAGACTCGGGGCGACGCGCGTGTGCTGACCTTCGAGCGGCTGCCACAGGCCGCGGACGCCGACGACCTGGCGGCGGTCGCCCGGGCGGGCCACAAGGCCCCCGCGGGGCGTGACGCGGAGCCCTCCGACATCGCGCTGATCAGCTACACCTCGGGGACGAGCGGCACCCCCAAGGGGGCCACCAACACGCACGGCAACATCATGTACAACGCCGAGCGGCAGCGGACGGGCCTCGGGCTGCCCGAGGCGCCCGTCTACTTCGCGATGGCGCCCCTGTTCCACATCACCGGGATGGTCTGCCAGCTCGCCGCCTGCCTCAACAGCGCGGGCACGCTCGTCCTCGCCTACCGCTTCGAGGCGGGGGTCGTCCTCGACGCGTTCGCCGAGCACAGGCCGCTGTACACGGTCGGCCCGTCGACCGCCTTCATGGCACTCGCGGCGCATCCGGCGGTCACGCCGGACCACTTCGCCTCCTTCGTGAACATCTCCTCGGGCGGCGCGCCACTGCCGCCGGCTCTGGTGGAGAAGTTCCGGGCGGGCTTCGGGCCCTACATCCGCAACGGCTACGGACTCACCGAGTGCACCGCCCCCTGTGCCTCCGTACCGCCGCACCGGGAGGCCCCCGTCGACCCGGTCTCCGGCACGCTGGCCGTCGGTGTGCCGGGCCCCGACACGGTCGTACGCATCGTCGACGACCAGGGCCAGGAGGTGCCCTTCGGTGAACAGGGCGAGATCCTCGTACGAGGCCCCCAGGTCGTGCCCGGCTACTGGCGCCGACCCGAAGCCACCGCCGAGACTTTCCCGGACGGTGAGCTGCGCACCGGCGACATCGGATTCATGGACCCCGAAGGCTGGCTCTACGTCGTCGACCGCAAGAAGGACATGATCAACGCGTCCGGCTTCAAGGTGTGGCCCCGAGAGGTCGAGGACGTGCTCTACACGCACCCCTCGGTCCGGGAGGCGGCCGTCGTCGGCATCCCCGACGGCTACCGCGGCGAGACCGTGAAGGCCTACATCAGCCTGCGGCCCGGCGCGGACGAGGACCCCGACGCGCTCGCCGCGTACTGCAAGGAGAGACTGGCCGCCTACAAGTATCCGCGGCATGTGGAGATCCTGCCCGAGCTGCCGAAGACGGCGAGTGGCAAGATCCTCCGTCGGGAACTGCGTTCCCGTCCCCAGGACTCTCAGTAGACGACCAGTAGACGACGCGTTTCACCGGACAAACGCTTGAAAGGCAGGTGGCGGCAGTGCCCAGGACGACGGACGGAGACGGTACGCCCGTCCCGCAGCGGCTCTTGGCCGCCGCCACCAGGCTCTTCGCCGAGCAGGGCTACGACCGCACATCCGTGCAGGAGATCGTGGAGGCGGCGGGCGTCACCAAGGGCGCGCTTTACCACTACTTCGGCTCCAAGGACGACCTCCTGCACGAGGTGTACGCGCGTGTGCTGCGGCTTCAGCAGGAGCGGCTGGACGCGTTCGCCGATGCCGAGGCGCCGGTCGAGGAGCGGTTGCGGGGTGCCGCCGCCGACGTCGTCGTCACCACGATCGACAACCTCGACGACGCGGCGATCTTCTTCCGCTCCATGCACCACCTCAGCCCCGAGAAGGACAAGCAGGTGCGCGCCGAGCGCCGCCGCTACCACGAACGCTTCCGCGCGCTCGTGGAGGAGGGCCAGAAGAAGGGCGTCTTCTCCACCGCCACCCCGGCCGACCTGGTCGTCGACTACCACTTCGGCTCGGTGCACCACCTGTCGACCTGGTACCGCCCCAACGGTCCCCTCACCCCCCAGCAGGTCGCCGACCACCTGGCGGACCTGCTGCTGCGCGCGCTGCGGCCGTAGTCCCTCGGCTGCGGTGAGCGAGGGCTTGTCGCACGGTTCCCCACGCCCCTTCAGGAGCGCGGGGAACCGTGCGATCTTTTGCGGGGGTCTGGGGGCGCAGCCCCCAGGGGACGGGAATGGGCAGGGGCGGCGGGGGCGAAAAGCCCGCCACCGCCCCACCGGACCGTACGGTCACACGTACTTCTTGATCTCCCGTCGCGCCAGCGACCGCTGGTGCACCTCGTCCGGGCCGTCCGCGAGCTTCAGCGTGCGCGCGCTCGCCCACAGCTCGGCCAGCGGGAAGTCCTGACTGACACCGCCCGCACCGTGCAGCTGGACCGCCTTGTCGAGGATGTCGACGACCGTGCGCGGGGTGGCGATCTTGATGGCCTGGATCTCGGTGTGGGCGCCCCTGTTGCCGACGGTGTCCATCATCCAGGCGGTCTTCAGGACCAGGAGGCGGAGCTGTTCGACGGCGACGCGCGCGTCCGCGATCCAGTTCTGGACCACGCCCTGCTGGGCGAGCGGCTTGCCGAAGGCCGTACGGGACACGGCCCGGCGGCACATCAGCTCGATCGCCCGCTCGGCCATGCCGATCAGCCGCATGCAGTGGTGGATACGGCCCGGGCCGAGCCGCGCCTGGGCGATGGCGAAACCGCCGCCCTCCTCGCCGACGAGGTTGCTCACCGGGACGCGGACATGGTCGAAGACGACCTCCGCGTGCCCGCCGTGGGAGTGGTCCTCGTAGCCGTACACCTGCATGGCGCGCCGGACTTCGAGCCCCGGGGTGTCGCGTGGGACCAGGACCATGGACTGCTGGCGGCGGATGTCCGGCCCGTCCGGGTCCGTCTTGCCCATCACGATGAAGATCTTGCAGTCGGGGTTCATCGCCCCGGAGATGTACCACTTGCGGCCGGTGATCACGTACTCGTCACCGTCGCGCTCGATGAGCGTGGTGATGTTGGTGGCGTCGGAGGAGGCCACCTCCGGTTCGGTCATCGCGAACGCCGAGCGGATCTCACCGGCGAGCAGCGGCTCCAGCCACTGCTTCTTCTGCTGCTCGTCGCCGAACTGCGCGAGCACCTCCATGTTGCCGGTGTCCGGCGCGGCGCAGTTCAGCGCGGTGGGCGCCAGGTGCGGGCTGCGGCCGGTGATCTCGGCGAGCGGCGCGTACTGGAGGTTGGTGAGCCCGGCGCCGTACTCCGCGTCGGGCAGGAAGAGATTCCACAGGCCCTGCCTGCGGGCCTCCGCCTTCAACTCCCCGACCACGGCCGGCGTGTCCCACGGCGAGGCCAGCGAGGCGCGCTGCTCCTCCGCCACCGCCTCCGCCGGGTAGACGTACTCGTCCATGAAGGCGAGCAGCTTCCCGCGCAGTTCCTCGGTGCGCGCGTCGAATGCGAAGTCCATGACGGATCAGCCTTCCTGAAGAGTGGTCAGACCGTGCTCGATGAAGAACGGGACCAGTTCACCGATGCGGTCGAAGCCGGCGCCGACCGTCTGGCCGAGCGTGTAGCGGTAGTGGATGCCCTCCAGGATCACGGCGAGCTTGAACCAGGCGAACGCGGTGTACCAGGCGACGTCGGACACGTCGCGCCCCGAGCGCGCGGCGTACCGTTCGACGATCTCGGCCGGGTCCGGGTGCCCGGCGGCCGAGGCGGTCGTGCTGATGGGGGAGTCGGGCAGGTCCAGCGGCGCGCTGTACATCACCAGCAGGCCCAGGTCGGTGAGCGGATCGCCGAGCGTGGACATCTCCCAGTCCAGGATCGCCTTGATCCGGTCGTCCTCGCCGATCAGCACGTTGTCGAGCCGGTAGTCGCCGTGCACGACGGAGGGTGCGGGGGAGCGCGGCAGCTCACGGCCGAGGGCGGCGTGCAGTTCGTCGATCCCGGCGAGCTCACGGTTCCTGGAGGCGTCCAGCTGCTTGCCCCAGCGGCGCAGTTGCCGGTCGAGGAAGCCCTCGGGGCGCCCGAAGTCGGCGAGGCCCACGGCGGCGGGGTCGACGGCGTGCAGTTCGACGAGCGTGTCGACGAGCCCGAGCACCGCGTCCCGGGTGCGCTCCGGGCCGAGCGGGGCGAGCTGCTCGGCGGTGCGGTACGGGGTTCCGACCACGAACTCCATGACGTAGAAGGGCGCGCCCAGCACCTCCTCGTCCTCGCACAGCAGCACCGGACGCGGTACGGGGACGGCGGTCGGGTGCAGCGCGCTGATGACCCGGTGCTCGCGCTTCATGTCGTGCGCGGTGGCCAGTACGTGCCCGAGCGGGGGCCGTCGGACGACCCAGCTCGTGGTGCCGTCCGTGACCGCGTACGTGAGGTTCGACCGTCCGCCCTCGATCAGCCGGCCGGTCAGCGGGCCGTGCACCAGACCGGGCCGCTCGCCGTCGAGCAGGCCACGCAGTCGGTCGAGGTCGAGACCTGGCGGGTGGTCGGGACTCATCATTTCTCCTGCACGCCGGGAAACGGGACATGACCATGATGCCGACCAGTCGGTATGTCGTCCAGCGCCCGGACGAAACGTGATCGGCGTCTCCCTCCGGGGGCCGGGGGAGACGCCGGGGCGTGCTTGCCTCTAGTGGTCGTCCCAGTGGCCGTCGTGCTCGGCGTGGCGGTGGCCGTCGTGCAGGTAGTCGACGTGGTCGCCGTGCGCGACCGTGGGGTGCCCGCAGCCCTCGCCGTGCCGGTGGCCGTGCTCGTCGTGCGCCGTGTGGCCGCTCGGCTCGCACTCGTCCCAGTGCCCGGAGTGCTCCCGGTGCAGATGTCCGTCGTGCGCGTAGTCGACGTGGTCCCCGTGCGGCACGGCGGTGTGCCCGCAGTCCGGGCCGTGGGTGTGCTCGTGGGTCGGGTGCTCCAGGTGAAGGGTGGTCATGATGCTCACCTTCGTGAGTGGCGTGAAATGACGGCTCAGGCTAGCGCCAGAAAGATCCGCATCCATCACTATTTGCACCATTAAGCCCCATTTGATCCGTCTTAGAACACCAGTGCCACCGCGCACACGGCCAGGGCGACGGTGCACAGGGTCGCCGCCGTCGCGTGCCGCGGTGCGAGTGCGGGCGGGCCGTCGGTGCCGGACGTCGCGAGCACCCGGATACGCCGGTGCGCGAGCGCCAGGAAGCCCAGCCACAGTGCGCAGCACAGGGCGCAGGCCGCCACGTCGATCGCCGATGGGCCGCCGTGCAGTGCCGCCTTCGCCGCGAGGACCGCGGCGACGGTGCTCGACAGGGTCGTACGCCGCCACGCGAGCCGCGTACGCTCCGGCTGCAGCCCCGGGTCCCGCTCGGCACGGTGCTGCGGGCCGGGCACGGTCACCCTTCCCAGCCGACGAGGACGACGACGACCATCGCGATGGCCACGATCGCGACGGCGATGCTCAGCAGCGCCGGGAAGCGCGACACGGGAAGGTCCTCCCCGCGGCGCATCGCGCGCTCGCAGCGCACCCAGTGATTGACGGCGCGCAGAGAGCAGAGCACGCCCGCCGCCAGCAGGGCCAGCGCGAGGCCGACCCGCCAGCCCCAGCGCAGGTCCGGCAGGAACTGATCCACGGCGAAGCCCCCGCCGATCAGCGCCAGCGCGGTGCGCAGCCAGGCGAGGAAGGTCCGCTCGTTCGCCAGCGAGAACCGGTAGTCGGGTGTGACGCCCTCCTGCCGGACCTCCTCGGGCGCGAACCACAGCCGGACGTTCCGTACGAATTCGATCACGTCATCGACCCTACCGGGGTCCGGCGGGGGCTCAGTCGGTGCCCGTCGCCCGGTAGTCCTTCAGGCGCTCGTACGCCGCCAGACCGTCCGGCACCCACGTCCAGTCCGTCAGGCGCCGCTCCACCTCCTCCTCGGTGAGGAAGTCGTGCCAGGCGACCTCCTCCGTCTGGGGGTCCACCGGGAGCTCGCAGCGGACCTCGTAGACGGCCGACCACCAGGTCTGGCCGGAGCCGTTGTCGTAGAGGAACTTGAAGAGGGGGACGGGCCCAGGGAGCCCGCAGACCCCGAGTTCCTCCTCGGCCTCGCGCAGGGCCGCGGAGTCGTAGGACTCGCCCGCGCCCACGACCCCGCCGACGAACATGTCGTACAGGGAGGGGAAGACGAGCTTGGTGGGCGTGCGGCGGTGGACGAAGAGCCGGCCCCGCGCGTCCCTGGCCTGGATGAACACGCAGCGGTGGCGAAGACCGCGCGCGTACGCCTCGCCGCGCGGGGACTGCCCGATGACCACGTCGTTCTCGTCCACGATGTCGAGGATCTCGTCAGCGGCGCTCATGGCCCCATCCAAGCAGCCGCAGGCGTCGGGCGCGGTGCGCGCCGTCCGTGCGGCCCGACGCGGCGCCGGCGGGCGCCCTCAATGCGGCTGGAGGTCCCGTACCGACTCGGTCTTGGTGGTGCCCGACGGCATCGCGGGGTGCATGCCCAGCAGGACGATTCCCGCCACGATCGCCGCGAGTCCCGCCGCTTCCCAGGTGAGTGCCCCCACGTCCGTGCGCAGCTCGTCCCCGAGGAAGCCCACGCCGCACACGATTCCGGCCAGCGGCTGGGCGGCGGTGAGCGCGGGCAGCGACATCCGCAGCTCCGCCGTCTCGAAGGCGCTCTGCACCAGCACAAGGCCCGTCACCCCGAGCACCAGCACCCCGTACGGCTGCCAGCCGGTCAGCAGCTCACTCCAGCTGCCGGCTCCGAACCGCTCCCCGCTGACCCGGGTGAGCGCGTCCTGCACGCCGTACAGCAGCCCCGCGGCCAGCGCGAGCAGGACGGGCGCCGCGCTCAGCCGGGAGCGCTTGGCGTAGGTGGTGAGCAGCAGCGCGAGCCCGATCATGATCCCGATGATCAGCCAGTGCCGCAGCGGATCGGTCACCGAGTCGCCGCCCTTGGGCTTGCCCGCCACGATGAACGCCGTGACCCCGCCCGCGAGCAGGACGAGGCCCGCCCAGCCCTGGCGGCCCAGGGGGTGCTTGGTCTGATGGCGGGAGAGCGCGAGCGCGAAGAGCAGGTTGGTCGCGAGGAGGGGTTCCACCTGGGAGATCTCGCCCTTGCCCAGGGCGACCGCGCCGAGGATCATGCCGCACACCATGAGCCCGATGCCGCCCAGCCAGCGGGGCACCCGGATGAGGTCGAGCAGCAGGCGCGGGGAGAGGAAGTCGCTCAGCGGAGCGTGCGAGGCGGCGTTCTGCTGGAGCACGAAACCGAAGCCCAGACAGCAGGCCGCGCTCACCGAGAGGATCAGAACGAGAACCGACACGCTGGGTACCTCGAAACATCGGGAGTCTGAGCGGGTCACGCGCGCGTATTCCCGCCGACTGTAGTGCCATCGACCGGGCCCTGCCCACGGGAGTACCCGGAACCGGGCAGTTGACTCGGTCACTCCTCTTGCCGAAGGATCTGACCGATCAGTAACAACGGCTGGTCGAGCGGCGGCCGTGCTTGTTCGACCGGTGCCGATGCCTGATGTCTTCCGTACCACTGTCTCATCAACCAACGACGATGCCGCCGGCTCGTGACGAAGCCGACAGAAGCCGACCGGAAACGGACGGCAGGCCGAGAGGACGGGCCCATGGCCTACGACGCAGATGTGATCGTGATCGGAGCGGGCCTCGCGGGGCTCGCCGCGACCGCGGAGCTCGTCGACGCGGGCCGCAAGGTGATTCTCCTCGACCAGGAGCCGGAACAGTCGATAGGTGGCCAGGCCCACTGGTCCTTCGGCGGACTCTTCTTCGTGAACTCGCCCGAGCAGCGCCGGATGCGGATCAAGGACAGTCACGCGCTCGCCCTCCAGGACTGGATGGGCACGGCCGGCTTCGACCGGGCCGAGGACCACTGGCCGCGCCGCTGGGCCGAGGCGTACGTGGACTTCGCGGCCGGAGAGAAGCGGTCCTGGCTGCACCAGCAGGGGGTCCGCTTCTTCCCGGTGGTCGGCTGGGCGGAGCGCGGCGGCTACGACGCCAACGGCCACGGGAACTCCGTGCCGCGCTTCCACATCACGTGGGGGACCGGGCCCGGGGTGGTCGCGCCCTTCGAGCGGCGGGTGCGCGCCGGGGTCGCCCGGGGGCTCGTCCAGCTCAGGTTCCGCCACCGGGTGACCGGGCTGTCCCGCAGCGCGGGCACCGTCGACACGGTCACCGGCGAGATCCTGGAGCCGTCGGGCGCAGCGCGCGGGCAGGCCAGCAGCCGTACCGTCGCCGGGGCGTTCGAGCTCAAGGCGCAGGCGGTGATCGTCACCTCGGGCGGCATCGGCGGCAACCACGACCTGGTCCGCGCGAACTGGCCCGAGCGGCTCGGCACTCCGCCCGAGAAGATGGTCGCGGGCGTCCCCGCGCACGTCGACGGCAAGATGCTCGCGATCGCCGAGGAGACGGGCGCGCACCTCATCAACCGCGACCGCATGTGGCACTACACCGAGGGCATCCAGAACTGGAACCCCATCTGGGAGAACCACGGCATCCGCATCCTGCCGGGCCCGTCCTCCCTCTGGCTGGACGCCCGCGGGAACCGGCTCCCGGTGCCGCTCTTCCCGGGCTTCGACACCCTCGGCACGCTCGAACACATCATGAAGACCGGATACGAGTACACGTGGTTCGTGCTCGACCAGAAGATCATCGGCAAGGAGTTCGCGCTCTCCGGCTCGGAACAGAACCCGGATCTGACCGGCAAGTCGATCAGGGACGTCATCGGACGGGCGCGCGCCGACGTACCGGGCCCCGTCAAGGCGTTCATGGACAACGGCGCGGACTTCGTCGTCGAGAAGGATCTGGGCGCCCTGGTGCGCGGCATGAACGCCCTCACCAAGGAGCCGCTGATCGACGAGGCCGCGCTGCGCCGCGAGATCGTCGCGCGTGACCGGGAGATCGCGAACCCGTTCACCAAGGACCTCCAGGTGATGTCGATCCGCGGCGCCCGCAACTACCTCGGGGACAAGCTGATCCGTACGGCCGCCCCGCACCGCATCCTCGACCCGAAGGCGGGCCCGCTCATCGCCGTCCGCCTCCACATCCTCACCCGCAAGAGCCTGGGCGGCCTGGAGACCGACCTCTCCTCGCGCGTACTGACGGAGGGCGGCGACCCGCTCTCCGGCGTGTACGCGGCCGGCGAGGCCGCCGGCTTCGGCGGCGGCGGAGTCCACGGCTACCGCTCCCTGGAGGGCACGTTCCTCGGGGGCTGCCTCTTCTCCGGCCGCACAGCGGGCCGAGCGGCCGCCGAGGTGGTGAGCTGACCCTCGCAGGGGGCCGTCGCGAGGTCGGGTTTCGGCCGTGACCGGACCCCCGGGGAACCGGGGGTCCGGTCACGGCCGAAACCCGCCGGGAGTCGAGCCCGCCCCCGGAGAGAGCTGTCCCACCAGCCGGTTCCCGTCTCGCAGAGCGTGTGGGGGAACATCAACTCTGCGCCATTCAAGGGAAGTTGAATCGTTCGGCGGATCAATCCGGCCTTGACGTAAACCCTCAGCCAAGGGTTTGCTGTGCGTGATCACCCCTTGACCAGCCGCGTCTGTGAGGAACCCCCGCGGTGTCGCCACCCCCGCCACCCCCTCCTCCCCTCGGCCGTGGCCGCAAACGCGCGGTCCACGCCTTCGACGCCGCGCTCGACGACGTCGAACTCGTCGCCGCGCGCACCTCGTTGGCCCAGGGACGATGGACCGCGGTCCGCGCACTGCTCGCCGCCACCGGCGACGACTGGGACCGCCGCGGACACCGCGTCACCGTCCTCGCCCAGGAGCCCGCCGCCCTCGCCTGGGCCCGTGACTGGCAGCTCGCGGAACCCGAGTCCGCCGACGCCGCCGTACTCCTCGCCTGCGCCACCGTCCAGCGCGTCCTGCACGGCAAGGACCGCCCGGAGCGGGCCCGCGAGGCCTGCGACGCCGCCGCCGCGCTCGCGCCGGTCGACCCGACCCCCTGGCTCGGCCTGCTGATACTGGAGCGTTCGCGCGGCAGCGAGGGCGACGTGGTCCGGCTCTTCGACGAGGTGCGCCACCGCTATCCCGAGCACCACCACGCCCACCACCTGATGGTCGCCCGGCTCGCCGAGCGCCGCGCCGAGGCCGGCCAGGACCCCCTCCACGAGGTCTACGACTTCGCGAACTGGGCGGCCGAACAGGCGCCCGCCGACTCTCCGCTCGCGATGCTGCCCGTCGTCGCGCACGCCGAGCGCTATCGCGTGCTGGCCGGCGCCGGCAGCGAGTCCACCGACCCGGCCGCCTCCGGGCACTGGGTCGGACGCCGGGCCCGTCAGGTGATGAAGGCCGCCTTCGACTGGTGGCTGGAGTGGGAGCGCGAGGACCACCCCCGCCGCCACCTCGACCTCAACTTCCTCGCCCACGCCAAGTTCTGCGAGGGCCGGGGCGCCGAGGCCGCCGCCCTGTTCCACCGCATCGGCCCGCACGCCACCCCGGTGCCGTGGTCGTACCCGGACCGCGACCCGTACCAAGCCTTCCGTGCCGCCCGCGACAGCGCCCTCGGCACGGTGTGACCCCACCCACAAGAAGTCGAGAAACCCGAAAGGACGGCCCCGCGATGACGACGGGCAGTTCGAGCACCTCGAGCAGTTCGAACACGGGTAGACCCGCCACGGCCGGTGGCGCCATCAGCACCTTCAAGGGCCAGGACCGCGCCCTGCACGCGGGCCGGCTCGGCACGGGAGGTCTGCTGCTCTCCGTCCTCGCGGCGACCGCCCCCCTCATGGTGGTCGCTGGTGTCATGCCCACCACATTCGCGGTGATGGGCATCGTCGGACAGCCGCTGCTCTTCGTCATCCTCGGCGTGGTGCTGGTGCTCTTCAGCGTCGGGTACGCCGAGATGAGCCGCCACGTCCACAACGCGGGCGCCTTCTACGCCTACGTCGCCCGCGGTCTCGGCGGCACCGCGGGCGCCGGCGCCGCCGCGGTCGCGCTCGTCGCCTACAGCGCGCTGCAGTTCGGTATCTACGGCATCTTCGGCTTCGAGGTCTCCGGGCTGTTCGCCACCTACGCCGACGTCGAAGTCGCCTGGTGGATACCGGCGCTGATCGCCGTCCTCGCCGTCGGCGCGCTCTCCTGGCTGAAGATCGACGTCAACGCGCGTGTACTCGGCGTCCTCCTGGTCGTCGAGGTGGCGCTCGTCGTCATCTTCGACATCGCCGCCGTCGCCGACCCCGCCAAGGAGGGCCTCTCCCTGCACGCCTTCAACCCGGACACACTCACCGGGGCGGGCGTCGGCACCGCGCTGTGCTTCTGCATCGCCGCCTTCACCGGCTTCGAACAGGCACCGGTGTACGCCGAGGAGACCAGCCGCCCGCACATCCTCGTCCCGCGCGTGATGTTCCTGGCGATCGGCTTCGTCGCCGTCTTCTTCGCGCTCAGCTCCTGGGCGCTGACCGTCGCCGCGGGCCCCTCCGGGATCGTCGGGGCGTCGCAGAAGCAGAGCGCCGGACTGCTGTTCTTCCTCACCGAGTCGCGCCTCGGCGGCACCTTCACCGACATCCTGCACGTCCTCTTCGTGACCGGCATGTTCGCGGCGCTGCTCAGCTTCCACAACGTCGTCGCGCGGTACGCCTTCGCCATGGGCCGCGAAGGGCTGCTGCCCTCCGCCTTCGGCCGGACCACCGGCACCAGCGGCGCGCCCGGCACCGGCTCGCTGCTGCAGACCGGCGTCTCCGCGATCGTGCTGATCGCGTTCGCCGTGACCGACGACAAGCCCACCGGCGACCCGACCGCGCCCGTGCTGCACCTGTTCACCTGGGCAGGCAACGTCGGCGCGCTCGGCGTCATCCTGCTGATGGCGGCGGCCTCGCTCTCCGTGATCGTCTTCTTCGCCCGCCGCGGCGCCGCCCGCGCCCAGGCCTGGCGCCTGGCCACCTCGGCGATCGCGGCCGTCGCCCTCCTCGTGATCGCGGGCTACACGGTCAAGGACTTCGACATCCTGGTCGGGGCCGGTCCGGACTCCGCGCTCAGCTGGCTGCTGCCCGCCCTGATCGCGGCCGCCCTGGTCGTCGGTCTGGTGCAGGGCCTGGTGCTGCGCTCCCGCAGACCCGAGGCGCACGCCCGTATCGGACTCGGCAACGAGGCGTTCCAGCTGGACAAGGCGGCGGAGTCCACCCCCTGATCCGGAGCCCCGATCCGGGGCGCCCGTTCTGAGAAGCGTGTGAGAAGTGGTTACGGAAGTCTGACGAGCACCCGCTGCCGCTGGCCTCAAGGGGGTCGCGGGTGCTCGTATGGGTGTGTGAACCCTGAACAGCCCCCCCGGCAGGGACCGGACCGGCCCCGCGACCGCCCGCCGGAGGACCCGGAAGCCTCCGGCACGCCCGTCGGCCGACGGCTCCTGCTCGGCACGCTCGGACTCGGCGCCTTCGGCGTGCTGGCCGCGCCCACCCTGCAGCGCGGCCTGGAGTCCCTCTTCGCCGACGACCCCACCGGGCTGAGCGGCCTGCTCCCCAACGGCGGCGGATTCCGCTACTACTCGGTGACCTCGTCCGTCCCGCACAAGGACGCGTCGAACTACCGCCTCACCATCGACGGCCTCGTCGACCACCCCCGCAGCTACACCCTGGCCGACCTCAAGGCCCTGCCGCAGACCCGGATCGTGCACGACGTCCAGTGCGTCACCGGCTGGCGGGTGCCCGGCACCCCCTTCGAAGGCGTACGGCTGTCCCATCTCCTGGACGCCGCCGGGGTCAAGGCCAAGGGCCGCGCGATCCGCTTCACCTGCTTCGACGGGGCATACACCGAGAGCCTCACGCTCCAGCAGGCCCGGCGCCCCGACATCCTGGTGGCCCACCGCATGCAGGACAAGCCTCTCGGCCACAACCATGGCGGCCCGGTCCGCCTCTACGTCGCCCCCATGTACTTCTACAAGTCCGCCAAGTGGCTCTCCGGCATCACCGTCACCGAGGACGTCCGTCCCGGGTACTGGGAGGACCGTGGCTACGACGTGGACGCGTGGGTCGGCCGCTCGAACGGACGCGACGATGCACCCACGACTTGACGACACCCCGACCCTCGCCGCGCCCGCGCCGCGCGTACGGCGCTTCAGCCGCGCCGAGCGCTGGGTGCACCGCGTGACCGCCCTGCTGATGGGGATCTGCGTGGCGACGGCGGCGTGCCTGTACCTGCCGATGTTCGCCGAGCTCGTCGGCCGCCGTGAGCTGGTGGTCAGGATCCATGAGTGGGCGGGCCTGATGCTGCCGGTACCGGTCCTGGCGGGCCTGGTCTCCCGCGCCTTCCGCGCGGACCTGGGCCGCCTCAACCGCTGGGGCCCGCACGACCGTAGGTGGCTGCGCGCGGCGCTACGACGGGACCGGCGCCCCTCGGCCCGCCCGGCGGCCAAGTTCAACGCGGGCCAGAAGACCTACGCCGCCTGGATCGCCGGCGCGACCCTGGTCATGCTCGCCACGGGGCTGCTGATGTGGTTCACCCACCTCGCCCCCCTGATGTGGCGCACGTCGGCGACCTTCGTCCACGACTGGCTGGCGCTCACGATCGGCGTCGTCCTCGCGGGCCACATCGGCATGGCCCTCGGCGACCCGGAGGCCCGCCGCGGTCTGCGCACGGGCTCGGTGAGCCGGGAGTGGGCGGAGCGGGAGCATCCCCTCTGGCGACCCTAGACCGAGTCTGCCGGGGGCCCGCGGCCCCCGGCACACTCCCTAGTGCTGGACCTCGAAGTCCAGCAGCACCTTGCACGAGCGGCCGCGGTCCGCGGCCAGGGTGAACGCCGACTCCGCCTCACCGAGCGGGACCACCGCGCTGACCAGGGAGTCGAAGCGGGGCTCGGCCGCGAGCAGGACCAGCGCGTCGTCGAACTCCTCGTCGAAGCGGAACGCGCCCCGCAGCTCGATCTCCCGGCTCACCACCAGGTTCCCCGCGAACGGGCTCTGGCCCGGCGGCAGCATGCCGAGCTGGACGACGACCCCGCCACGCCGTACCAGGCGCAGGCAGGTGTCGAGGCCCGCGGCCACCCCGGACGCCTCGACGGCCACGTCGACCTCCGAAGGCCAACCGGGATCGGCGGGATCGTCGGCCCGTACGACCGCGTCCGCGCCTGCCGCGACGGCGTACGACAGCGCCTGCGGCAGCAGGTCCGTCACGGTCACCCGGGCCGCGCCCGCGGCCTTCGCGGCGGCCACCACGAGACAGCCGATGGGCCCGGCCCCCGTCACCAGGACATGCCGGTCCTTCACCGCACCGGCCCGCCGGACGGCGTGCAGCGCCACCGAGAGCGGCTCGGCGAGCGCCGCCCGCCGCAGCGGGAGCCCCGCCGGCAGCTCCCTCAACTGCCGGGCGGGCACCACCACTTGGGCGGCGAACCCGCCCTGCACATGCGGGGTGCGCGCCGCGCTGCCCAGGTAGCGGGTGTCCCTGCAGACGTTCGCCCGTCCGTCGGCGCACTCGGGGCACACCCCGCACGGGGTCGCCGGGTGCACGGCCACGGCCGTACCCGGCGCGGGACCGGTGGCCCCGTCGCCGTACGACAGCACCGTCCCCACGACCTCGTGGCCCAGCACCATCGGCTCCCGCAGCCGGAAGTCCCCGACGCCGCCGTGCCGCCAGTAGTGGAGGTCGGACCCGCACACCCCGCCGTACCGGACGGCGACGAGTGCCTCGCCGGGTCCGGCGGAGGGAACCGGCAGTTCGTCGACCCGCAGGTCACCCTGCCCGTGAATCACACAGCCGAGCATCGTCAGGCCCCTTTCACGCGTTCACCGGGCGGTCCGCTTCACAGCACACTCGTCATACCGCCGTCGACGTACAGCACCTGCCCGCTCACGAAGTCCGCCGCGGGCGAGGCGAGGAAGAGCACCCCGCCGACCAGATCCTCCGTACGGCCCCACCGCCCGGCCGGGGTGCGCCGCCGCACCCAGGCGCTGAACTCCTCGTCCTCGACGAGGGGCTGGGTCAGCTCCGTCTCGATGTAACCGGGGCCGAGCCCGTTCACCTGCACCCCGTACTGCCCCCAGTCCGCGCACATGCCCTTGGTGAGCATCTTCAGCGCGCCCTTGGTGGCCGCGTACGGGGCGATGCCCGGACGGACGACCTCGCTCTGCAACGAGCAGATGTTGACGATCTTGCCGTGGCCGCGTTCCGTCATCCGCCGTGCCGCCTCGCGGCCGACCAGGAACGCGCTGGTCAGGTTGGTGTTCAGGATCCGGTGCCAGTCCGTGTCCGTGAACTCCAGGAGCGGGGCCCGCAGTTGCATGCCCGCGTTGTTGACGAGGATGTCGAGCGGGCCCACCCGGTCCTCGACGTCCGCTATTCCGGCGGCCACCGAGGGGCCGTCCGTGACGTCGAAGACCGCGGTGTGGACGTCACCGGGCAGCTCCGACGCGGCTTTGGTGAGCCGGTCGGCGTCCCGCCCGTTGAGGACGACCGTGCAGCCCGCCTCCAGGAGCCCGCGGGCCAGCGCGAACCCGATGCCCCGGCTGGAGCCGGTGACCAGGGCCCTGCGACCACTGATGTCGAACAGGGGGTGACTCATCCCCGTACTCCCGTCTCTCATCCTCGTACCCCTAGATGACCAGCGACAGCAGCAGGATCAGCCCGCCCGCCACCACCGAGATGATCGTCTCCATGACGGACCAGGTCTTGACGGTCTGGCCGACGCTGAGGCCGAAGTACTCCTTGACCAGCCAGAAGCCGGCGTCGTTGACATGGCTGAAGAAGAGCGAGCCCGCGCCGATCGCGAGGACCAGGAGCGAGGTGTGGGCGGTCGACATGTCGGCCGCGAGGGGCGCGACCAGACCGGCCGCCGAGATGGTGGCGACGGTCGCGGAGCCGGTCGCGAGGCGGATGGCCACCGCGATCAGCCAGGCGAGCAGCAGCGCGGGGATCGACCAGTCCTTGGATATGTCCAGGATCATCTGGCCCACCCCGGAGTCGATCAGGGTCTGCTTGAAGCCGCCGCCCGCGCCGACGATCAGCAGGATGCCGGCGATGGGGGCGAGGGACTTCTCGACGGTGGTGGAGATGCGGTCCTTGGTGAAGCCGGCCGCGCGGCCGAGGGTGAACATGCCCACGATCACCGCCGCGAGCAGGGCGATCAGCGGGGAGCCGACGACGTCGAAGACGCGCTGCACCATGTGGGTGGGGTCGTCCACGATGATGTCGACCAGTGCCTTGGACAGCATGAGGACGACCGGCAGCAGCATGGTGGCCAGGGTGGCGCCGAAGCCCGGACGCTTGTCGAGTTCTTCGGAGGCGCGGGTGGGGATCATGCGGTCGGGGGCCGGGACGTCGACCCAGCGGGCCGCGTAGCGGGAGAAGACCGGGCCCGCGATGATCACCGTCGGGATGGCGACCAGGACGCCCAGCGCGAGCGTGATGCCCAGGTTGGCCTTGACCGCGTCGATCGCGACCAGCGGGCCGGGGTGCGGCGGGATCAGGCCGTGCATCACGGACAGACCGGCCAGTGCGGGGATGCCGATGCGCATCAGGGAGTAGTTGCCGCGCTTGGCGACCATCAGCACGACCGGGATCAGCAGCACGATGCCGACCTCGAAGAACAGCGGCAGACCGATCACCGAGGCGATCAGCACCATCGCCCAGGGCATGGCGCGGCCGCCGGCCTTGGCGAGGATGGTGTCGACGATCTGGTCGGCGCCGCCGGAGTCGGCGAGGAGTTTGCCGAGGATCGCGCCGAGCGCGATCAGGACGCCCACACCGGCGACGGTGGCGCCGAGGCCGGTGGTGAAGCTGGTGATGGTCTTGTCCAGCGGGGCCCCGGCGAAGGCGCCGAGGGCGAGCGAGCCGATGGTCAGGGCCAGGAATGCGTGCAGCTTGAACTGGGTGATGAGCAGGACGATGACGGCGATGCCCGCCAGCACGGCGATGCCCAGCTGAGCATGGCCCGCCGAGGTGATCGGCTCGACGGCGTCCGCTGCCAGCATCTCGACGCTGAGTCTGGTCACGGTGGTCCCTTGCTTGAGAAACGTACGAGGGGAAGGTGTTAGAGCGAGGGCTGGGCAAGCCCCTGGAGTGCGGTCACGGCCCGTTCGGTGATCTCCCCGGGGTCGCCGGAGACGTCCACGGAGACACCCGCCTCGTCCGCTTCCAGCGGCTGGAGGGTGGCGAACTGCGAGTCCAGCAGCGCCGTCGGCATGAAATGCCCCTGGCGGTGCGACATCCGGTCCTCGATGAGCGCGCGGTCACCGGTCAGATGGACGAAGACGACCCCGGGCGCCTCGGCCCGCAGCCGGTCGCGATAGCTGCGCTTGAGCGCCGAACTGCTGACCACTCCGCCGAGCCCGTGCCGGTCGTGCGCCCAACGGCCGATGGCGTCCAGCCAGGGCCAGCGGTCGTCGTCCGTCAGCGGGGTCCCGGCCGTCATCTTGGCGATGTTGGCCGGCGGGTGGAAGTCGTCGCCCTCGGCGTACGGAACGCCGAGCCGGGCCGCAAGCAGGGGACCGATGGTGGTCTTGCCGGTACCTGCGACGCCCATGACCACGACGACATGGGGGGTGCTCATCGCTGCCTCACTGTCTACGTCACTGTCGCGTGACTGTCTTCGTCGACATCTGATGTCGACGACACTGAAACTCATTAGGTACGACGAATTCAAGAGTGTGTGACATATAAGTCTGACTTTTTGTTCCAGGGCTCCGCCTCGTACGCTGACCCCATGACCACACGGGGCCGGGGGCTGCACGGACATGTACTGGAATCCCTCGGGCCGGCGATCACGGCGGGCGAGTACCCGCCGGGGAGCGTGCTGCGCACCGACGAGCTCGCGCAGCGCTTCGAGGTGTCACGCTCCGTGATGCGCGAGGCGGTCAGGGTGCTGGAGTCCATGGACCTGGTCGAGTCCCGCCGCCGCGTCGGCGTCACGGTCCGCCCCAAGGCGGAATGGAACGTGTTCGACCCTCAGGTCATCCGCTGGCGGCTGGCCGGCGCCGACCGCCCCCACCAGTTGCGCTCGCTCACCGTGCTGCGCTCCGCCGTAGAACCGATCGCCGCGGGCCTGTCCGCCCGGCACGCCACCGCCGCGCAGTGCGCGGAGCTCACCGAGTGCGCCCTCGGCATGGTGGCCAACTCACGCGGCCACAAGCTGGAGGAGTACCTCGTCCACGACGTGGCCTTCCACCGGGTGATCCTCAACGCCTCCGGCAACGACATGTTCGCCCGCCTCGGTGACGTGGTCGCCGAGGTCCTCGCGGGCCGCACCCACCACGAGGTGATGTTCGAGGACCCCGACCCGGCCGCCGTCACCCTGCACGTCCAGGTCGCGGAGGCGGTCCGCGCGGGCGACGCGTCCCGCGCCGAGGAACTCACCCGCCAGATCACGGTCGGCGCGCTCCAGGAACTGGACATCCTCGCGCCGTAGACGTCCTACTCCAGGAAGTCGCCGTCCACGTACACCCAGGCCCCGTCGACCCGCTCGAACCGGCTCCGCTCGTGCAGCGAACCGCCCCGGTAGGAGGCCCGGAAGGTCACGGTCCCCACGGAGTGGAAGGCCGATCCCTGCCCCGTGTCGAGGATCTCCAGACCCGTCCACCGCATCCCCGGATCGAAGTCGACCCGCGCCGGCCGCGTCCGCGGATGCCAGGTCCGCAGCAGATACCCCTCGTCCTCCTTGACGAAGGCGCAGTACCGCGACCGCATCAGACGCTCCGCGGTCGGCGCGACCTCACCGCGGTGGAAGCGCCCACAGCACCGCGCGTACGGCTCGGGCAGCCCGCACGGGCAGCTACGACTGGTCATGACCGCCATTCTCTCCCAGCCCGGAGGGGCCCAGGGCCTACGCCGAGTCGGCGTTGGTCGGCGGATACGTCGGGCGGGCCGGCATCGGCGCGACCGGTGCGGCCGGAGTGGGCAGCGGCGGCAGCTTCGCCGTACGCAGCCAGGCCCCGAACAGGTCGTCCAGCGGCTCGGCCGAGTACCGGGCGGCATGCGCGGTGAACACCGCCGTCGTGACCGCGCCGCCCCGGTGCAGGGCGGCCCAGCCGCGCAGCATGCGGAAGAAGGCGTCGTCGCCCATCGCGCAGCGCAGCGCGTGCAGGGTGAGGCCGCCGCGCTCGTAGAGCCGGTCGTCGAACATCAGCTTGCGGCCCGGGTCGGCCAGCACCAGATCCTTCGGCTGCCCGGACAGCTTGCGGTGCGCGAGAGCGGCCAGCTGCTGAGCCGTACGGCCTCCCGACCGCTCCGACCACAGCCACTCGGCGTACTTCGCGAAGCCCTCGTTCAGCCAGATGTGCCGCCAGTCCGCAATGGACACGCTGTTGCCGAACCACTGGTGCGCCAGCTCGTGCGCGACCAGCCGCTCCGAACCCCGCGCCCCGTCCACGTGGTTGGCGCCGAACAGCGACAACCCCTGTGCCTCGACGGGGACATCGAGCTCCTCCTCGGTCACCACGACGGCGTACTCGCCGAACGGATACGGCCCGAAGATCTGCTCGAACAGCTCCATCATCGCGGGCTGCCGCGCGAAGTCCCGGGAGAATGCGCCGAGCAGGTGCGCGGGCAGATGCCCCGTCTGCGGTACGCCACCGAGCCCGGGGTCGCCGAGCAGCACCGTCTGGTACTTCCCGATCGACATCCCGACCAGATAGCTGGAGGTCGGCGCCGCCTGCTCGTACACCCAGGTGGTCGTCGACGCCTTCGTCGTGCGGGTGAGCAGCCGGCCGCCCGCCACCACCGAGTACGCCGACGGCGTCGTGATCGAGATCTGGTACGAGGCCTTGTCGGCGGGGCGGTCGTTGCACGGGTACCAGGAGGGCGCGCCGATCGGCTGGCTCGCCACCAGCGCCCCGTCCTCCAGCTCCTCCCAGCCGAGCTCGCCCCAGAGGCTGGCGACCGGCTTGGGGTTGCCCGACCAGTGCACCTCCACGGTGAACGCGGCCCCGGCCCGTATCGGCTTCGGCGGGCGGATGCGCAGCCGGCCGCCCCGGTGCGTGTAGTGCGGTGCCTTGCCGTCGACCCGGACCCGGCCGATCCGGAAGTCGGCCAGGTTCAGCTGGAACTCGGCGAGCGGAGCCCGGCCCGCTATGGCGTTGAGCCGCGCGGTGCCGGACAGCCGGTTGGGGCCGGGGCGATAGTCCAGCGCGAGCTCATACCGGTGCACCCGGTAACGGGGATCACCGTTGGCCGGGAAGTACGGGTCCGAACCCACTGTCTGCTGAACGCTCACGCTTGCGTCTGCTCCCTGCGCTGTGCTCGTACGACGTGCCGGTGCACCGTCCCCGGACGCCGTACGGGCCGCGCCTAGGAACGCCATGCCTCGATCGGGTTGCCCAGCCAGCGGGTGTCGTCGGGGACGGATTCAGCCGCCATGACGAGCGACGCGGGTCCCAGCGTGCTGCGCGCCCCGACTGTGCTGCCGGGAAGGACGATTCCGCCCGGGCCCAGAGTGGCGCCCTCACGGAGGACAACAGTATCCGTCCGCAAGATCCGGTCGTGGAAGAGGTGGGTCTGCAGGACACAGCCCCGGTTGACCGTGGTCGCGTCCTCCAGGGTCACCAGGTCCGTCTCGGGTAGCCAGTAACTCTCGATCCATGCGCCCTTGCCGATACGGGCGCCGAGGCCGCGCAGCCACGCCGTCATCAGCGGCGTACCCGGCACGGATCCGGCCAGCCACGGCACGGCGACGACCTCGACGAAGGTGTCCGCCAGCTCGTTGCGCCACACGAAACCGCTCCACAGCGGGTGCTCGCCCGCCCGGTGCCGGCCCACCAGCAGCCACTTCGCCACGATGGACGTCAGGCAGGCGAGCACACCGACGCCCAGGAACACGATCCCGGCCAGCAGCGGCGCCCAGACGCCCAGCGCGCTCAGCGCGGCGACGGTCAGCACCGCCAGCGCCGCCGAGCAGAACACCGGCACGATCCGGCACAGCTCCACGAGCGCCCGCGCCCACAGCAGCCGCGCGGGCGGGTCGTAGGTACGGCTCTGATCGCCGTCCTGCGTCGAGCGCGGCAGCTTCACCGGCGGCAGCCCCAGGTACGAGCTGCCCTTCTTCGCCTTCTTCGGGGTCGCCGACAGCACCCCGACCAGCCCGCCGTCCGGCACGCTGCGGCCCGGCGCGGTCATCCCGGAGTTGCCCAGGAAGGCCCGGCGGCCGATCTCGGCGCGCCCGATCCGCATCCAGCCGCCGCCCAGCTCGTACGGCGCGGTCAGGGTGTCGTCGGCGAGGAAGGCGCCCTCGCCCACGGTGGTGAGGCTCGGCAGCGCGAGAACGGTGGAGACCTCGGCACCCCGGCCGATCTTCATACCGAGCAGCCGCAGCCACACCGGCGTGATCAACCCGGCGTACAGCGGGAACAGTGTGTCGCGCGAGCGGTCCATCAACTGCGTGACGGTCCAGGCCTGCCAGCCGATCCGGCTGTGCGTCGGATACGTGCCTTCGCGCAGACCCAGGCTGAGCAGACGTACACCCACCAGGAGCAGCAACGCGTACGCGAGCCCGAAGGCGAGCGTGGCCGGGACCAGCGCGAGCGCCGCGCCGCGCAGGGCCGCACCGAGCCCGGCGTCCGCGCTCACGAACAGATGAGCCACCACAAGCGCGGCGACGGCCGAAAGGACGGGCAGCGCGGTCAGCGCGAAACCGGTCGCGCCGTACATCGCCCGCCAGTACGTGCCCCGGCGCGGACGCTCCTTGGGCCAGGCGCGCTTCGCCTTGCCGAGCTTGCCGGCCGGCGCTCCGGCCCAGCGCTGCCCGGTGGGAATCTGCCCGGCGACCGCCGAGCCCGGCGCCACCTCGGCCCGCTTGCCGACGCGCGCGCCCGGGAAGAGGATGCTGCGCGTCCCGACCACCGCACCGGCGCCGACCTTGACCTGCCCGATCTCCAGCCGGTCCCCGTCCAGCCAGTACCCCGACAGGTCCACCTCGGACTCGACGGCGGCACCCCGGCCCAGCTTGAGCATGCCGGTCACCGGCGGCAGCGAGTGCAGATCGACGTCCGTGCCGACCTTGGCGCCCAGGGCACGCGCGTACCGCTCCAGCCAGGATCCGGTCAGCGAGGCCGCGCCACTGAACTCGGCCAGCCGCTCGGCGGTCCACAGCCGCAGATGCACGCTTCCGCCGCGCGGGTAGCGCCCGGGCTTCACCCGGCGCAGCAGCAGCCGCGCCCCGCCCGCCGCGATCGCGAGCCGCCCAGGCGGGCTGTAGAGCACGACCGCCCCGGCGCCGACGAGCCACCACGGGGCGCTCGGCGCCCAGGGGTACGGACCGAACCAGTGCAGTACGTTCCCGAGCGCGGCCAGCGCCACGGTCCAGCGCAGCCCCATCAGTGTGAACAGGGGTATCAGCAGGAACAGCTGGGCCACCTTGGCGCGCAGCGGCACCGGGGCGATGACCCGTTCGGCACCGTCGTCCTGCGCGGACTTCTCCAGGTGCCGGGCCAGCTTGCGCAGGACGGGCTGCTGGTAGATGTCGAGCACGGCGGCGCTGGGGTAGCGGGTGCGCAGCCGGGTGGTGAGCTGGGCGGCGGCGAGGCTGCCACCGCCGATCGCGAAGAAGTCGTCGGACCCGCTGCCGACCGGGATGCCGAGGACCTCGCTCCACTGCTCGGCGAGCCAGGCCTCGGTGCCGTAGAGCTGTTCCTTCGCACCGCCGGTCTCCAAGCCCTCCAGGGGCCAGGGGAGCGCGCCCCGGTCGACCTTGCCCGAGGTGCGGGTCGGCAGGTCCGCGACCGGGGCGAGCAGCGGGACGAGGGCCGCGGGCAGCTCGGCGCGCAGCTTCTCGACGGCGGCGGCCTGGTCCCAGCCCTCCTGGGTCACGACATAGCCGACGAGCAGCTGGTTGCCGCTGCGGGCGGTCCGGACGGCGGCGGCGGCGCTCGCCACACCGGGGAGTGCCTGGAGCGCCGCGTCGACCTCGCCGAGCTCGATGCGGCGCCCGCCGAGCTTGATCTGCTCGTCGGCCCGCCCGAGGAAGATCAGCCCCTCCGGCTCGGCCTTGACGAGGTCACCACTGCGGTACGCCCGCTCCCAGCCGAGCGACTTCAGCGGCGCGTACTTCTCCGCGTCCTTCTCGGCGTCGAGATACCGGGCGAGCCCGACCCCGCCGATCACCAGCTGGCCGCTGTCGCCCATGGCCACGGGCTCGCCGGCCTCGTCGACCACGGCCAGCTCCCAGCCGTTCAGCGGCAGCCCGATCCGGATCGGCTCCTCGCCGGTCATCAGGGAGGCGCAGGCGACGACGGTCGCCTCGGTGGGCCCGTAGGTGTTCCACACCTCGCGGCCCTCGGTCACCAGCCGCTGGACCAGCTCGGGCGGGCAGGCCTCACCGCCGAAGATCAGCAGCCGTACGTCATTGAGGGTCTCCGGCTCCCAGAGCGCGGCGAGCGTCGGCACGGTCGAGACGACGCTGATCTCCTGCTCGACCAGCCAGGGCCCCAGGTCGGCGCCGCTGCGCACCTGGGAGCGCGGCACGGGCACCAGACAGGCGCCGTACCGCCAAGCCAGCCACATCTCCTCGCAGGAGGCGTCGAAGGCGACGGACAGGCCCGCCATGACCCGGTCACCGGGCCCGATCGGGTCCTCGGTGAGGAACAGCTCCGCCTCGGCGTCGACGAACGCCGCGGCGCTGCGGTGACTGACGGCCACGCCCTTGGGCTTGCCCGTGGACCCGGAGGTGAAGATGATCCAGGCGTCGTGCTCGACACCGGGCCGCGCGGCGGGCACCTCGGAGGTGCCGTTGACGGTCAGCCGGTGCCCGGCTCCGATGACGGCCCGCACCTTCGCCTCGCCGAAGACCAGCTCGGCCCGCTCGTCGGGGTCCTCGGCGTCCACCGGCACATAGGCCGCGCCGGCGGCCAGTACGGCGAGGACGGCGACGTACAACTCGTTGGTGCCGGAGGGGACGCGGACACCGACCCGGTCGCCGAGGCCCACCCCGGCGTCGCTCAGCCGCCGCCGCAGGGCCTCGACCTCGACGGCGAGGGCGCGGTAGGTGAGGGCCCGGTGGCCGTCGTCGAGGGCGGGCTCGTCGGGGTGGGCCCGTACGGTGGCGTCGAGGATGTCGACCAGCGTGCGCGGCGAGGCGGCGACGGAGGCGGAGAAGCGCGCCGGGTCGCCGAACTCCGCGCGCACCTCCTCGTCGAACAACGCGAATGCGGGGCCTTGCTCGAGGGCTGCCATCGGGTCCTCACGTGTCGTTCCCGGAGCGTCCGGGGAGCTGGTGGGCCCGCAGGTATGCCTGGGGATATTCCGGTCCAGCTCCAAACAAGCCTTGAATTTTAGTACGACGCTAGTCGCGTACCTGGTCATCAGCCATGCGAGGAGGCCGTGCGAGGGCTCCGGAACCACTGATTCCGGTGCGGTGACGGAGCTCTGACATGGGGGTATGTCATCCTGACGAGATCTGCCCCACATCTGTCCGTAACGCCGCGAACACGACGAGTTGAGGCCTGTGATGCGTACAACGAGTGAGGGCCGCGACCTGATGGTCGCGGCCCTCACTCCTCTGTGTGTCCGAGGGGGGACTTGAACCCCCACGCCCGATAAAGGGCACTAGCACCTCAAGCTAGCGCGTCTGCCATTCCGCCACCCGGACAAGGTGTCTGTCGCGCGGGGTTTCCCTCGCGGCGACAGAGGAAACATTACCAGGCTTTCGAGGGCCCCCGGTCACACCCCGTCGCCGCGTGAACGGCGTGTGACGGGCCGGGTCCGGCCTTGGGGCGAGGAGGGGGTGGGGGAGAGGATGAGGGGGACCACCAGCAGTGACAGTGGGAGGAAGCAGCGTGAGCGAGTCGAACACGGCCAGGAGCGTCTCCGGCGAGGACGAGGTCGTGGACCTCTGTCGCGAGCTGATCCAGATCGACACCAGCAACTACGGGGACCACTCCGGACCGGGTGAGCGCAAGGCCGCGGAGTACGTGGCCGAGAAGCTCGCCGAGGTCGGGCTCGAGCCGCAGATCTTCGAGTCGCACAAGGGGCGCGCGTCGACGGTGGCCCGTATCGAGGGCGAGGACCGCTCGCGCCCCGCGCTGCTCATCCACGGCCACACCGACGTCGTACCGGCCAACGCGGCGGACTGGACCCACCACCCCTTCTCCGGCGAGATCGCGGACGGCATGGTGTGGGGCCGTGGCGCGGTCGACATGAAGGACATGGACGCCATGACCCTGGCGGTCGTCCGGGACCGGCTGCGCAGCGGGCGCAAGCCGCCGCGAGACATCGTCCTCGCGTTCCTCGCCGATGAGGAGGCCGGCGGTACGTGGGGTGCGCGGCACCTCGTCGACAAGCACCCCGACCTCTTCGAGGGCGTGACCGAGGCGATCGGCGAGGTCGGCGGGTTCTCCTTCACGGTCAACGAGAAGTTGCGGCTGTACCTCGTCGAGACCGCCCAGAAGGGCATGCACTGGATGAAACTGACCGTGGACGGCACCGCCGGGCATGGTTCGATGATCCACAAGGACAACGCGATCACCGAGCTGTCCGAGGCCGTCGGGCGGCTCGGGCGGCACAAGTTCCCGGTCCGGGTGACGAAGACGCTGCGGCACTTCCTCGACGAGCTCGGTGACGCGCTCGGCACCGAGCTCGACCCGGAGAACATGGACGAGACGCTCGCCAAGCTCGGCGGTATCGCCAAGCTCATCGGCGCCTCCCTGCAGAACACCGCCAACCCGACCCAGCTCGGTGCCGGATACAAGGTCAACGTGATTCCGGGGCAGGCGACCGCGCACGTCGACGGGCGTTACCTGCCGGGGTACGAGGAGGAGTTCCTCGCCGACCTGGACCGGATTCTCGGCCCGAGGGTCAAGCGTGAGGACGTGCACGCGGACAAGGCGCTGGAGACCACCTTCGACGGGGCGCTGGTCGACGCCATGCAGACCGCGCTGTCCGCCGAGGACCCGATCGCGCGCGCGGTGCCCTACATGCTCTCGGCCGGCACCGACGCCAAGTCCTTCGCCGACCTCGGCATCCGCTGCTTCGGCTTCGCCCCGCTCAAGCTGCCGCCGGAGCTGGACTTCGCGGGCATGTTCCACGGAGTCGACGAGCGGGTGCCGGTGGATGCGCTGAAGTTCGGCGTCCGTGTGCTCGACCGCTTCATCGAGGCGTCATGACGCGTTGACGCCTGCAATCGCCCGTACGTGCGGAGATCGCCCGGGACGGGTGAATGGGACCATAAGCTCGTAGCTCAAGTACTTCTTCCTCGTTACAGGTGATGTGATCCGCTACTTGGGATCGCATTTGCCTACAAGGAGGAATAATGATCAAGAAGGTCGTCGCTGCTGCGGCTGCCACTGGTGGTCTGGTTCTCGCGGGTGCGGGCCTGGCTGTCGCCGACTCGGGTGCCCAGGGTGCCGCTGTGCACTCCCCGGGCGTCATCTCCGGCAACGTCATCCAGGTGCCCGTTCACGTCCCGGTGAACGTCTGCGGCAACACGGTCTCCGTGATCGGGCTGCTGAACCCCGCCTTCGGCAACACCTGCATCAACAACTGACGTTGTGCCTCACCCCATGAGGGTCTGAGCCCGTCGGCCCCGGAGCGTGCGCCATGCGCTCCGGGGCCGACCGGCTTTCGGCGCACGCACGGGACGGATGCGTGCGCTTTCCGGAGGGTCCAAGCCAAGGACTAAGGCAGGGAATTCAGCTATGCGACAGGTCACCCGCAAGGGCCTGATGACCGTGGCGGCCGCGACCGGCGTACTCGCCGCGACCGGAGGCTACGCACACGCCGACTCGGGTGCGAGCGGCGCCAGTTCCAACTCGCCCGGCGTGCTGTCGGGCAACACGGTGCAGGCACCGGTGCACGTGCCGGTCAACGTCTGCGGAAACACCGTGAACGTCGTCGGGTTGCTCAACCCGGCGATGGGCAACAAGTGCGTCAACCACGGCGGCGGCTACGGCGGTGGTGGTTCGCACTCGGGCGGCGGCTCCCACGCCGGTGGGCACGCGAGTGGCTCGCCGGGCGTAGGCTCCGGCAACCACGTCCAGGTGCCGATCGACGTGCCGGTCAACGTCTGCGGCAACAGCGTGAACGTCGTCGGAGTCGGCAACCCGGCGATGGGCAACGACTGCGCGAACGGACACGGCGGCCACACCCACTATCCGCCCGGCGGCGGTCACCCGGGTCAGCCTGGTCACCCGGGTCAGCCTGGTCACCCCGGTCACCCCGGTCACCCTGGTCATCCCAGTCACCCGGGTCAGCCTGGTCACCCGTGTCAGCCCGGTCATCCGGGACAGCCCGGACACCCCGGCCAGCCTGGGAACCCCGGACACCCGGGTACGCCTGCACAGCCCGGTACGCCCGGGCACCCCGGAACCCCGGGCTCGCCGTCCACCTCGCACCCCAACCACCCGGGGACGCAGCACGTCTCCCAGCCGCACAGCGCCCCGGCGCAGCTCGCCCACACCGGCAGTGACCTGCCGATCGGCGCGGTGATCCCGGCGGGCGCGGGCGCGCTGCTGGCGGGCGCCGTGCTCTACCGCCGGGCGCGCTCAGGCGCGTAGACCGGCAGGACAGGGAGAAGCCCGGGCCTGGAACGGGGGCCGGGGCAGGGGCGATCGCTTCGCCACAGGCATCTCCTGTGGCGAAGCGACCGGAGCGGGCCCGCACTGGCGGGGCCCGCTCCGTTTCAGCCGCTTTCGCTCACCACGTGGCACGCACCTGGCGGATGATCCGCCGGCGCAGCCGCACCTTGCGGCTGCCGTCGGGGTGCAGGCTGAGGCGGTCCAACTCCCAGTGTCCGTACTCCGCATGGTCCGTCAGCAGGCGTGTCGTCTCCTTGCGGGAAACCCCGCGCGGCACGTACACGTCGACAAATTCGTATTCCGGCATCGCATCTATTGTGCGGGCAGAGGCCCTGTACGGATAGCGTCTGCACTATGTCTGATGCTGTGCAGCCCACCGCTGCCGAGGTACGCGCCGCCGCCGAGGCTGTCAAGACCGCTCTCGACCGCCACCTGGCCGCGGTCGAGCGCAGGTCGGGCGATGACGACCCGGCCGTATACGAGGCGTTCAACGAGCTGGCCGCCGCGGCCGAGGAGTACGACGAGCTGCTCTACGACCGATACGACGAGGTCACTCCCTTCGAGATCCCCGGCAGCGACGACACGCTGCCTCCGTACACGGGCCCCGAGGAGCCGAACGCGCTGAGCGTGGTGATCCGCCGGGACTACGCGGTGGTGGAGCCGCAGCGACTGCTGGCACAGGCCCAGCGGGTGGAGGCCGTGGAGGAGGACGGGGCCACCGCGGCCGCGGGCTTCGACGCGGCGTCCGGCACAGTGCATGGGGCGCTCGGCGTCCTGTTCGGCGAGTTCGAGCCGGACGAGATCGCCTCCCGGCACAAGGAGTTCGGTCTGGAGGAGGGCGACTCCACACTCTGGGTCACGGCCGCCGACGAACCGGCCGACCCCGGCGAGTGGCTGGAGACCCCCTTCGAGGCGATCGACCCGCAGCGTGTGGTCTGCCGCTTCGACGTCAGCGCGGTCTTCGACGACGAGTCGGACGACGACGACCTGGAGGACGACCTCGGCCCGGACTCCGAGCTGGACCAGGACGGGGATCTCGAGCCGCTGGACGCCGATCGCTGAGCGCCGCGGCACAGGATCCCGAGCATCCCGTCGGGGGAGAGCTGAGCACCGCGTCACAGGAAGGTGGCGGTCACCGGAAGCCCGGTGGCCGCCACCTTCCCACGTACGGGAGCCGTGTCCCTGGGCGGCGGCTCAGCCCGCTGCCGGGACCTGTGCCTTGAGCAGGGCGGGCAGGCGCGTGGTGCGCGGCTTCTGCGGGACCTCGGCCACCGCCCGCTGCAGGGCCTGCTCCACCCCGTGGACCACGGACAGATGGCGCTCGGCACGGCCGAAGGCCGTGTAGACCCAGGGCCTGGTCAGGGCCGCCGCTGCGTCACCGGGGAGCACCACGACCGCGGCGGGCCAGCGCAGACCGACCGCCTGGTGCGCCGTGAGTGCCCAGCCGTGCCGCACGGACTGCTCCACCCGCTCCTTCGGTACGACGACGGGCAGACCCGAGCACTCCAGGTGCAGCCCGTCGGCGTCGGCCTTCACCACGTGCCCCACCGCCGTACGGCCCGGAGCGGGGGAGTGGGCGACGCGGTCCCCGGGGTCGAAGCCCCCGAAGCGGCCGGGACCCGGGTTCAGCCGCTCCTTGAGCGCGCTGTTCAGCGCGCGGGTGCCGGCCGCGCCGCCGTGCCCCGGGGTGATCACCTGCGTCTGCTCGGCCGGAATGCCGATGGCGCGCGGCACCGAGTCCGCGACCAGCTGCACGGTCCGGTGCACCGCCTCGCCGGCGTCCCGCACGGGGACGATCACGACTTCCTTGCCGGGCGCCTCGACCTGGTTGAGCTCGCCGATGCCCACCCCGGAGACCAGCTCCCCGACGGGGCCGGGATCCGGCGTCCGCGAGGCCACCTGCGGGCACACCCGGGCGGCGAGCAGATCGGCGAAGACCCGCCCCGGACCCGCCGACCACAGCACCCCCGGGTCCCCGCTCAGCACCAGCCGCGCGCCGTCCGGCAGCGATTCGGCGAGCATCGCCGCCGTCTCGACGTCCAGCTGCGGTGCGTCCAGGACGACCAGGAGGTCCAGGGCGAAGGCGCCGTCCGTGTCCCGGCCCGGACCCTCGGCGCCCGAGAGGAGTCCCGCGACGGTGGTGACCCCGGTGACCGGCCCGTCCCCGGCGTCGCCCGACGGGCCGCCGTCCGAGGGGCCGTCCGGAAGGTCGTACCGCGCCGGACGGGCCGTGAAGTCGTCACGGCCGCTCGGCGCGTGGGTGGCGGCCCAGCCGCGCAGGCCGAGACCGCGCGCGGCGTGCAGCAGTGCCGCCGCCTCGGCCTGGGACGCGTGACCGCCGGTGTGCAGGACCAGGCCGTGGCCCGCGACCGCCCGGATCAGCTCCGCGGCGGAGCGGGTGGCCGACGCGGCGGCCCGCTCCCACCCGTCGGCGGAGCCGTCCGTCTTCGGTACGGAGTTCATGACCCGGGCCAGTCCGTCGGCGAGGCTCTCCTCGGCCAGCGCGTACCGCTCCAGGCCGATGAGGACACGGACCGGCCGCTCCTCGGACTCCTCGGCGCCCTCCTCCTGGGCCGGGGGCGCGGTGTCGAGGGCGTCCTGGAAGACCAGTGCGTCGCCCTCCGCGAGGGCGCTCTGCACGGCCGCGTCGGGATCCGGCACCGCGCGCTGGGCGAGCGCGGCGGCGAGCGCCGGGGCGTCGAGGGCGGTGTGCCCGGCGAGGGCCGCCTGCTCGAGGAGCCATACGGTGACCGCCCGCCCGCGCCGCTCGTCGTCAGGGCGGCACTCCGCGCCGAGCAGCGCGCGGGCGAACCCGTCGGCCTGCTCGGGCCGCACCCCGGCGACCCGCAGCAACTGCCAGGGGTCCTCGCGCAGCTGGTCGTCCGCGCCCTCGCCGAGGGCCGCGAGGGCCCCCGGTGCGAGGGTGTCGGGTGCGCCGCCCTCGCTCAGTACGGCGCGTACGGCGGCGACGGCTTCCGGCGCGAGGGCCGCCGAGGTCTCGGCCGGGGCGGCCACCGGCTGGGGGCGCGGCACGGGCTCCGGGGCGACCGCTCTGCGCGGCGTCGGCTCGGGCTCACGGAAGGCGGTGGCCACGGGCTTCTCGCCGCTTTCCACGGCCCGCACCGCCGCGAGCAGATCGGCGGCCGTCCCACTGAGCTTGGCCCCGGCCGCGATCGGCCCCTGCTTCTCGGCCTTCCGCCGCTCGATCCGCTCCCGCTCCAGCCGCTGCGCCGCCAACTCGGCCTCTGCCTCGGACAGCTTTGTGGCGTCCGCCGCGCCTTCGGATTCCGCGCCGCCCTCGACCGTGGTCTCCTCGTCCTCGGAGAGCGTGGTGCCGGCGTCCGTGCTCACGTCCGTGGCCGTACCCGCGTCCGTGTCCGCGGACGGCGGGTCGGCGGTCGCTCCCGCGCCCGGCGTCCCCGGCTCCACTTCCTCCGTGGTCTCGGGCTCCGTGCTCACAGCGTGCTCCAGTCGTGATCGGGATAGTGGTGCACCGGTGCCGACACATCGTCGAGCGCCCGGCAGATCTCGTCAGGAAGACTAAGGGTCTCCACTGACAACGCGGCCGTGAGCTGCTGCGCGTTGCGCGCGCCGACGATCGGGGCGGCGACACCTGGCCGGTCGCGGACCCACGCGAGGGCGACCTGCAACGGCGTGACCGCGAGGCCGTCCGCCGCCGTCGTCACCGCGTCCACGATGCCGCTCGCCGTGTCGTCCAGGTACGGCGCGACGAACGGCGCGAGGTGCTCCGAGCCGCCCCGGGAGTCCGACGGTGTGCCGCCGCGGTACTTCCCGGTGAGCACACCCCGCCCGAGCGGGGAGGACGGCAGCAGGCCCACACCCAGGTCGAGCGCCGCGGGCAGCACCTCCCGCTCCACGCCGCGCTGGAGCAGGGAGTACTCCATCTGCGTACTCGCGATCCGTGTCCGTGTCCCGGGCGCCGCCAGCTGCCAGGTCGCCGCCTTGGCGAGCTGCCAGCCGCAGAAGTTGGACACCCCCGCGTACCGCGCGCGACCGCTGCTGACCGCGAGGTCGAGCGCCTGGAGGGTCTCGTCCAGCGGGGTGTCCGGGTCGAAGGCGTGGACGTGCCACAGATCCACGTAGTCCGTGCCGAGGCGCTGAAGTGAGGCGTCGAGTGCCGACAGAAGATGCCCGCGCGAGCCGTCGAACCGCCGGTCCGGGTCGGGCACACTGCCCGCCTTCGTGGAAATGACCAGGTCGCGACGCGGCACGAGCCCTTCTATGAGCTGTCCGAGCAGATACTCCGACTCCCCGTCCCCGTACACATCCGCGGTGTCGACGAGGTTCCCGCCCGCTTCCCAGAACACCTTCAACAGCTCCGCGGCGTCGTGCTCGTCGGTATCCCGCCCCCACGTGAGGGTGCCGAGTCCGATCCGGGACACACGCAGGCCGGTACGGCCGAGATGCCTCTGCTCCATGGACGCCGAGATTACTGGCCAGAACTCGCCTCGTGGGGGCCCTGTGGACAACCTGGATGATCAGACCTGAACCCGTTCCTGCCGCCGCGCCCACCAGCGCGCTAGGGTCTCCGGCACAAGGGACGTTACTGATCGGTAAGGGGATCGGCCATGCAGCTCGGGATCAACCTCGGCTACTGGGGCGGCGGAATGGACGCGGACAATCTCGCCGTCGCCCAGGAGGCCGACCGACTGGGATACGCGGTGTGCTGGGCCGCCGAGGCCTACGGCTCGGACGCGGCCACCGTGCTCACCTGGGTCGCCGCCAAGACCGAGCGCATCGACGTCGGTTCGGCGATCTTCCAGATCCCGGCCCGTCAGCCCGCGATGACCGCGATGACCGCCGCGACGCTCGACTCGCTCTCCGGCGGGCGCTTCCGCCTCGGCCTCGGTGTCTCCGGGCCGCAGGTCTCCGAGGGCTGGTACGGCGTCAAGTTCGACAAGCCGCTGGCCCGCACCCGCGAGTACGTCGAGATCGTACGCAAGGCGATGACCCGCGAGCGGCTGTCGTACGAGGGCGAGCACTGGACGCTGCCGCTGCCGGACGGTCCGGGCAAGCCGATCAAGCTGACGGTGCACCCGCAGCGTGAGCACATCCCGCTGTACATCGCCGCGATCGGCCCGAAGAACCTGGAGCAGACCGGCGAGATCGCCGACGGCGCCCTGCTGATCTTCCCCTCGGCCGAGCACCTCGAGGACACCGCGCTCCGCCACCTGCGCGCGGGCCGCGAGAAGGCCGGCAAGACCATGGAGGGCTTCGACGTCTGTCCGACGCTGCCGCTCGCCGTCGGCGCCGACAAGGACGTGACGGCGCTCGCCGACATGTTCCGCCCCTACACCGCGCTGTACGTCGGCGGCATGGGCAGCCGCAAGCAGAACTTCTACAACCAGCTCGCCCAGCGCATGGGGTACGAGAAGGAGGCCGCCGAGATCCAGGACAAGTACCTGTCCGGCGACAAGGAGGGCGCGGCCGCCGCCGTTCCGCACGCGCTGATCGACCAGACCACCCTGCTCGGCTCCGTGGACCGCATCGCCGACCGGATGAAGGCCTACGCGGCGGCGGGCGTCACCACCCTCACGCTGTCGCCCGCCGGCTTCACGCTGGAGGACCGGATCGCCTCGCTCCGCGCCGGTTCGGACGCGCTGGAGCGGGCCGCTCTGGCGTAACGCGCCGGAACCCCTCCCCGGAGGGACGGAAGAAGTTCTGCGGCCGTGGTGGGGGCTCGGGGGGTCTTCCCCGCCACGGCCGTCACGGAGAACAACGCGCGGGCGTGCCCTGGGTTACGCGCCGGAGCCCGGCCCGTCATCCTTCGTTCGGCGCATTTGTCCGACACATCGGTTGCCGGGCCCCCGGCATCCCATTTGACTCGTTTTCTGCGGACCCTGCAGAAAGGTGTCATCGATGCTTTCGGCCAAGAGTCTGTTCCAGGAGATCCTCGACAACGACGCGTCGTTCCGGCTCTTCTGCTCCATAGCCGCCAGCGGGGAGTCGCAGGGTGGCTGGGAGAACGCCCGCATCGCCGCCCTCGTCCCGCAGAGCGCACGCGAACTCGCCCCGAAGATCACCCGGCACGGAGCCGATGAGGACAAGCACGGGCGGATCTTCCACGCCCTGATGACCAAGCGCGGCCTGGCACCGGTCGAGGTCCCGGCCGACACCGACTACACGATGCTCCTGGAACGGCACGGAATCGGCCTCGCCCACGACAAGCTGAAGAGCGAACAGCCACTCACCGTACGAGACATCGTCACCTACCTCGCCCACAGCAGGGTCACCGAACAGCGTGCCTCCGAGCAGATGAAGCTGCTGCGCAGGTACTTCGCCGACCATCCCGACATCGGTCGCGCGGTCCGGATGATCTCCCAGGACGAGGACAGGCACCTCGCCTACTGCCACGAGGAGCTGCTCCGCCTCGCGTCCGACGGACACGGCCGCGCCATCCAACGGACGCTGCGCGCGTGCGCGCTCGCCGAGATCCGCGTCTATCGGGACGTCAGTCTCGCCGTGATGGCCCACATGGGACGCATCCTCGGCTGGTCGAGGGTCAGGGCGGCGACCCTCGCCGCGGCCATCCACACCGTCTACGCCTACGAGCGCGCCGCGGGCTGGCGCCGCATGGTCTCCCTGAAGATGCCGGAACACCGCGATGCCCTGGGCGGCCCCGCGACGCCCGCACCGGAGGTGGCGTGACCCGCGGCCGCGAACCCTCCGTGCGTCGCGCACCTGGCCGCACGCCGGTCACAGCCAGCCCCGCCGCTTGAAGAGGTGGTACAGCAGGAATTCCAGCGCCGCCATCGCCAGGATCACCGCCGGGTACGACCAGAGCCAGTGCAGCTCGGGCATGTGGTCGAAGTTCATGCCGTAGATGCCGGCGATCATCGTGGGGACCGCGGCCATGGCCGCCCACGCCGAGATCTTCCGCATGTCGTCGTTCTGGCGCACGCTCATCTGCGCGAGATGCGCCGAGAGGATGTCCGAGACCAGCCGGTCCAGGCTCTCCACCGACTCGTTCACACGGGCCAGATGGTCGTTGACGTCACGGAAGAAGGGCTGCGCCTTCTCGTCCACGAACGGCACCCGGGCGCCGGCGGTGCCCGAGCCCGAGAGCCGGGTCAACGGAACGGTCAACGGGCCCGTCGCCCGCCGGAACTCCAGGATCTGCCGCTTGAACGTGTAGATCTTGGACGCGGTGTGCCGTGAACCGCCGCCGCTCGGCGAGAAGACCTCCGCCTCCAGCTTCTCCAGGTCCGTCTGGAGCTCGGTCGCCACCTCCAGGTAGTGGTCGACCGTCGCGTCGGCGATCGAGTAGAGCACCGCCGTCGGCCCGTGCCGCAGCATCTCGGGGTCCTCCTCCAGCCGGCGGCGCACCTGCGCGAGAGGCGAGCACTCCCCGTGCCGGACGGTCACCACGAACGCGTCCCCGATGAACACCATCACCTCGCCGGTGGTGACGACATCGCTCTCCGCCTCGTACGCGACCGGCTTCAGGACCACGAACAGCGAATCGTCGAACATCTCCAGCTTGGGCCGCTGATGCGCCTTGAGGGCGTCCTCGACCGCCAGCGGGTGCAGCCTGAACTCCTCGGTGACGAGGTCGAACTCCTGCTCCGTCGGCTCGTACAGCCCGATCCAGATGAACGCGTCGCCCTCGGCGCGTGCCAGATCCAGGGCGTCGGAGAGGTCCTCGGGGCCCTCCGTCCGGCGCCCGTGGTGGTAAATGGCGCAGTCGACGATCACGGAGGGTATTCTCCCGTCGCCCGGCCGCCACCGCACTCCGGCCGCCGTTGTCCACAGGCCCCTCCGGGTCCCCGAGTCACCCGTTTACGCTGGGCCGCATGCCCACCCTGATTCTCGTACGGCACGGACGTTCGACCGCCAACACCGCTGGGCTGCTCGCCGGCTGGACGCCCGGCGTCGCCCTCGACGAGCGTGGCGCCCAGCAGGCCGCGGCGCTGCCCGGCCGGCTCGCCGCGCTGCCCATCTCCGAAGTCGTCACCAGCCCCCTGCAGCGCTGCCAGGAGACCGTGCAGCCGCTGCTCGACGCCCGCCCCGAGCTGCGCTTGCACACCGACGAGCGGATCGGTGAGGCGCACTACGGCGACTGGTCCGGCCGCAAGCTCGCCGAGCTGAGGGACGAGCCGCTGATGGAGGTCGTACAGGCGCATCCGTCCGCGGCCGCGTTCCCCGGCGGAGAATCGATGCGGGCCATGCAGACGCGGGCGGCCGAAGCGGTGCGCGAGTGGAACGCGCGCGTGGAGCGCGACCACGGCGGCGACGCGGTCTACGTCATGTGCTCGCACGGCGACATCATCAAGTCCCTCGTCGCGGACGCACTCGGACTTCATCTCGACCTCTTCCAGCGGATCTCTGTAGAACCGTGTTCCATCACCGCGATCCGTTACACACGACTGCGTCCTTTCCTTGTGCGCCTCGGGGACACCGGCGACCTCGCCTCCCTGGCGCCGCGCGAGGAGCCCCCCAGCGGCGACGCCCCGGTCGGGGGCGGTGCGGGCGCACCGTGATCGTCGGCCGCAGTAGGGTGAAGCGGTCGAAGCAGCGCAGTAGTTGTCAGCAAGTTGTCAGCAGCCGATGAGGGCCCAGGCAGTCAGCCGGCCCACATGCCGATTCCAATGGAGACAGGACGTGTCCCGTCAGGTGTTCCTCTACGACCCCCCGGACCGTTTCGTGGCCGGTACGGTCGGGTTGCCCGGGCGCCGTACCTTCTTCCTACAGGCCTCCTCAGGCCCCCGGGTGACCAGCGTCGCCCTGGAGAAGACCCAGGTCGCGGCGCTCGCCGAACGCATGGACGAGCTCCTCGACGAGGTCGTACGGCGCACCGGCGGCAGCGCACCCGTCCCGGCCGTGGCCCCCACCGAGGTGTCCGACACCGCTCCTCTCGACACCCCGGTGGAGGAGGAGTTCCGGGTCGGCACGATGGCGCTGGCCTGGGACGGTGACGAACAGCGCATGATCGTCGAGGCGCAGGCCCTCGTGGAACTCGACGCCGACACCGACGAGGACCTCGCCGAGGCCGAGGAAAGGTTGCTTCAGGACGAGGAGAACGGTCCGCCGATGCTCCGCGTCCGGCTCACCGGCGCGCAGGCCAGGGCCTTCGCCAAGCGCGCCCTCGACGTCGTGAACGCGGGCCGGCCGCCCTGCCCGCTGTGCAGCCTCCCGCTCGACCCGGAAGGACACGTATGTCCGCGCCAGAACGGATACCGCCGCGGAGCGTGACCACGGCCGAGCTGCTCGCCCTGGGCGAGCTGAAAGTGCGCGGACGGATCCGTGAGGCCTCGAACGCGGTGCTGTACTGCTCCGTTTCGTACGAGGGCCGGGACGCGTTCTGCGTCTACAAACCGGTCGCCGGGGAGCGGCCCCTGTGGGACTTCCCCGACGGGACCCTCGCCCAGCGTGAGGTGGCCGCGTACGAGGTCTCCGAGGCCACGGGCTGGGGTCTGGTACCCACCACCGTGCTGCGCGACGGGCCCTACGGCGAGGGCATGTGCCAGCTGTGGATCGAGGCCCTGCCCGAGGCCGACGGGGACGGGCTGCTGGCCCTGGTGGAGGCCGAGGAGCCCGAGGCGGGCTGGAAGGCGATCGGCTTCGCCGAGGTCGGCGAGGGGGAGACGGCGCTGCTCGTGCACGCCGACGACGTCCGGCTGCGACGGCTCGCCGTGCTCGACGCCGTGATCAACAACGCCGACCGCAAGGGCGGGCATCTGCTGCCCGCCGGTGAGGGGCGGTTGTACGGCATCGACCACGGGGTCACCTTCAACGCCGAGAACAAGCTGCGCACGCTGCTGTGGGGCTGGGCGGGGGAGTTGCTGACGCCGGAGGCGGTCGAGGTCCTCACCGCCCTGCGGGACGGCCTGGCGCCGGGCGCGCCGCTCGCCACCCGGTTGGCCGAACTCATCACCACCGCCGAGATCGACGCCACACGCGCGCGTGTCGAGGCGATGCTCGCCTCGGGGAAACACCCGGAGCCGAGCGGGGAGTGGCCGGCGATCCCCTGGCCACCGGTGTAGACACCCTCGACCGTCCGAGGGCCGGGCTCACCTCGCACCGGGTACACCGGGTACGCCGACCGGGCCGAGCTCGCGGTGTCCGCGTCGCAGGGGGCGGCAGTCGTGGGTGTGGTGTGGCGCACGTGTGGGGCGTGGGGCGCCGGTTTGGGTGGTGCGCGCCCGTAGCCGCGGCCGGTGGCCGCGAGACCCGCTGCCTCGCGCGTAGCCGGCTCTGGCGGCGCACAGATGCGTGGGGCGGGGCTCGGGCCCGGCGGCTCGCGCTCACGGCGCATGTGAGGGGGCGGACCGTCGGCGGCGGCGCGCGCCCGTCTCGGTGGGTGGCCCTGGGCGGTGGGTTGTGCCGTCGTACGGCGGCCTCACCCCCGTAGGACCCGGTGACGCACACCGTCGGGCGTTGCGCAAGAGGGCCTTCCGCGTCATCAGGGCTGGTCCGGTTCGTATACGGAAGTTCCGTCCGGTTAGGCTCATGACATGCATGCCTGGCCCGCTTCTGAGGTCCCCGCCCTGCCTGGTGAGGGCCGCGACCTCCAGATCCACGACACCGCGACCGGCGGCCTCGTCACACTCGACCCCGGTCCCGTCGCCCGTATCTACGTCTGCGGCATCACGCCGTACGACGCGACCCACATGGGTCACGCGGCGACCTACAACGCGTTCGACCTCGTTCAGCGCGTGTGGCTCGACACCAAGCGGCAGGTTCACTACGTCCAGAACGTGACCGACGTCGACGACCCGCTCCTGGAGCGGGCGGAGCGCGACGGCGTCGACTGGGTAGGACTCGCCGAGAAGGAGACCGCCCTCTTCCGTGAGGACATGACCGCCCTGCGGATGCTGCCGCCGCGGCACTACATAGGCGCCGTCGAGGCGATACCCGGCATCGTGCCGCTCGTCGAGCGGCTGCGGGACGCGGGCGCGGCGTACGAGCTCGAAGGGGACGTCTACTTCTCCGTCGAGTCCGACCCCAACTTCGGCAAGGTGTCCAACCTGGACGCCGCCGCCATGCGCCTGCTCTCCGCCGAGCGGGGCGGCGACCCGGACCGTCCGGGCAAGAAGAACCCGCTCGACCCGATGCTCTGGATGGCGGCGCGGGAGGGGGAGCCCAGCTGGGACGGGGGTTCGCTCGGCCGCGGCCGGCCCGGCTGGCACATCGAGTGCGTCGCCATCGCCCTCGACCACCTCGGGATGGGCTTCGACGTTCAGGGCGGCGGCTCCGACCTCGCCTTCCCGCACCACGAGATGGGCGCCTCGCACGCCCAGGTGCTCACCGGCGAGTTCCCGATGGCCAAGGCGTACGTGCACGCCGGCATGGTCGCCCTCGACGGCGAGAAGATGTCGAAGTCCAGGGGCAACCTCGTCTTCGTGTCGAAGCTCCGGCGCGACGGCGTCGACCCGGCCGCCATCCGCCTCGCCCTCCTCGCGCACCACTACCGCGCCGACTGGGAGTGGACGGACAACGTCCTCGCGGACGCGGTCGCCCGTCTGGAGAACTGGCGGGCGGCGGTGTCGCGTCCCGACGGGCCGTCCGCCGAGGCACTGGTCGAGGAGATCCGCGAGGCCCTCGCGAACGACCTGGACGCACCGGCCGCGCTCGCCGCGGTCGACCGCTGGGCGGCGCTCCAGCGTGAGACGGGCGGTACGGACGAGGGCGCCCCCGGCGTCGTCTCGCGCGCCGTGGACGCCCTCCTGGGCGTGGCCCTGTAGTTCCTCTCGTACGTGTGGGGCGCCGGGCGGTCGTACCGCCCGGCGCCCCTTCGTTCTTCGTTCTCAGAGCGTCACTTGTTCACGATGACGGCCTGCACGGCGTTGCTGTTGGCGTCGTAGACGCCGATGACCTGCTGCCCGTAGGCGAAGGCCTGCTGGACCTCGTCGTGGGTGACCTGGTTGGGGTTCACCAGGGGGCGCCAGGCGTTGTCGATGAACAGGTAGAGGATCGACGGCTGGCCGGGGAGCGGGGTGACCACGTCCCAGAAGTGCTGGGCGATCCCGCTCGTCAGGACCTGCGCCTGCTGCTGTTGCTGCTGCCCGCCGAGCTGCTGGAGCAGCTGCTGGAACGGCTGCTGCTGCCCCATCTGCTGGAGCTGCTGCTGGAGGTGCTGCGGAATCTGCTGCAGCGGGATGTGCTGCTGCGGGTTCTGCTGCTGCGGGTTCTGCTGCTGCGGGTTCTGCAGCTGTCCGAACGGCTGCTGCATCTGCGGTCCGAACGCCATGGGCTGCTGCTGTCCGAACTGCTGGGGCGGTGCCGTGCTCGGTCCCTGCTGCCCCAGCTGGATGCCCTGCTGGTGCCCTTGCTGCTGACTCATCTGCGGGGTGGTGCTCATACGGGTGCCACCTTCCGTGAATCATCGAATGGTTGACTTGCGGCTACGCCCTCGGATACGTCAGCCCGTGACCACCAGGCCGACGATCTCGTCCTCCGAGAACCAGACACGTACGTCGGGCCGTCCGCCCGCGAAGGCGGAGTGCACCGCCTGACGGATCTCGGGGGAGGGGTTGTTGAGGTTGCGCCAGTCACCGGCCACGAACAGCCGGAGCCTGGGCGGGAGTTCGCGCGGGTACGGCAGCAGCTCGTCCCAGTACCGTTCGGCCTGGCCCGAGCCGACCGCCTCCGGCAGCAGACGGGTGACCGCCGCCTTGATGTCCGGCCGGTTGCCGATCCGCTGGGAGGCGGGTCGGCCCGGCGCGTCCTGCTGCGGGGAGCCGGTGGCCCGCAGCACCGCGCGGGCACGCTCCGGGGACATCGGTTCCTGGGCCGCCGCCTTGAGCATGCCCTGCAGCGCGGCCAGGGCGCCGACCACCACCGGGGAGGCGGAGGAGGTCCCGGAGAACGTGTCCGTGTACCAGCCGATCTCCTCGGCACCGCCCTGCAGATCGCCGGGCCGGTCCCAGAAGCCGCCGGTGGTCGTGACCTCGCGCCCCCAGCCCTGTGCGTCCACCCGCGCCCCGTAGTTGGAGAAGGCGAGGCGGGAGCGGTCCGGGCCGTGGTCGCGGCCGTGCGTGCCGGGCGGCGGTGCGCCCGCGCCGACCAGCACCGCGCCGGAGGACGGGTTGGCGGGGTTGAAGGGGTTGCGCCACCACGCGGGGAACTCGGCGGGGCGCCGCTCGTACACCGCGTCGTCGAGCGACTCGGCGCCGTTGCCCGCGGCCGCCACGACGAGCACCCCCTTGGCGGTCGCGTACCGGATGGCCGCGAAGTTGTCGGGCCACCACTCGATCGCGATGTAACCCTGCTGGTCGTCGCGCTCCTCGAAGTCGAACCGCGGCCCTGGGGCGTGCAGTTCGACCAGGATGATGTCACCGGGACCCAGCCGTTCGGCCGCCGCGTGGATCGCGGCCGCCGTGCCCATGCCCTGGAAGGACGCGGCCGCGGTCACCGCGTCCGGCGCGATGCCGGTGATCCCGCGCTCGTCGCGGTCGCCGCCGATCACCCCGATGACGGCGGTGCCGTGGTTGCGCCAGGCGAGGTCCGTCAGCGGGGTGCCGACGACCACGCCCGCGAGCTTCGCGGACAGGTCCTCGTGGCCCAGCTGCCACGCCCCCTCCACATCGATCACCGTCACGCCCTGGCCCGTACCGCCCGGCCGCTGCCAGGCCCAGTGGGCGTCGATGCCCTCGGGCGCCGGCCGCAGATAGCCCTGGCGGCTGGTGAAGTCCGGGGTGACCGGCGCCCCTTCCTTCGTCCGGCGGCCGTCGTCCGGGCCCGCCGAGCCCTGTGCGGTCCGCCCGGCCGACCCCACCGAGGCGGGGACGGCGCCGGGCTTCACGTACGCCGTGTCGATCTCCGGCAGCGCGGCGATCCGTGAACGAAGCTCCTGGGCGCGGCTCTCGACGCCGCGCACCCGGTAGAAGAGCGCGAGGTCGCTTCCGCCCCCGCCGTCCGCCGGCTCGGACTGCCGCAGTCGCTCCTCGCCGCCGAACAGCGGCTCCAGGGCGAGCTGTTCGTCGCTGAGGAACATGTTGAGGGCCGCCACGTCCGAGCCCGCCGCCGAGCGGACGCCCTCGGCGCCGGCGAGCAGCCGGGCCTCGGGGCGTGCGACGACGATCAGCTCCTGCTCGGCTCCCCGGTAGGTGAACCCCGCTCCGTCGGGTCCCGGCCCGGCCGTTCCCGGGCCCTGCGTCGGCTGTACCTGGTCGGTCATCGCGTACCGCTCCTCTCGGTTCGGTCCTGCGGGTGCTGCCGTGTCCCGTCCCCGGGCCGCGCCTTCGGGGCACAACCTGGCACGCCCACGGCGTCTCGTCCACCCCGGTTTCGCCAACTCGGTTTGAAAACAAGTTGAATTGGGAAACCTGTGCAATCCGTCCTGAAACAGATGTCACGCAGCAAACAGGCCAAAGGCTGCGGAGTCAGGTGTCATGTGGTGGGGTGGCAGGGACAGTTGATCGCCGGACCGGTCAACTTCCGGTCCCGCCCGGAAGGACGCACCGTGACATCCACGCACCGTTCGTTCGAAGACCGTCTCAGCCGCCGAAGACTGCTCACCGCCGGTGCCGCGACCGTCGGCACCGTGCTCGCCGGGTCCTCGACCGGCCCGGCCTGGGCAGCGGAGAAGTCGTTACCCACCGTCATACATCTGCCGAACGGCATCCGCCCGGAGGGCATCACCATCGGCGGCGGTCCGTACGCCTACCTCGGATCCATCGCCGACGGTTCGGTCTACCGCGCCGATCTGCGCACCGGACAGGGCCGGACCATCGCCCCGGGGCCGGGTACGGCGGCGGCCGGGCTCAAACTCGACGGCAGGGGGCGGCTGTTCATCGCCGTGGTCGGCACGGGCGCCCGCGTGGTGGACGTCCGTACCGGCGCCGAACTCGCGTCGTACGTCCTCGCCACGGAGCCCGAGACCTTCGTCAACGACGTGGTCCTGACCCCCCGCGCGGTCTGGTTCACGGACTCCTACCAGCCCACGCTGTACGCGCTGCCGCTCGGCCCGGGCGGCGCCCTGCCGGACGCGGCCGACGTCGTACGGCTCCCCCTGAGCGGCGATTGGAGCCAGGTGCCCGGCGCCACGATCAATGCCAACGGGATCACACGGACCCCGGACGGTGCCGCCCTGCTCGTCGTGCAGACCGGGGTCGGCGGCCTGCACCGGGTCGACCCGAGGACCGGAGTCACCCGGCTCGTCGACCTCGGCGACGCGGCGCCCCTCGTCAACGGCGACGGGCTGCTGCTCACCGGCCGGACGCTGTACGCGGTGCAGAACATGCAGAACGCGATCGACGTCTTCCGGCTCTCGCCCGACGGGCGCAGCGGCGTCTTCCAACGCCGCCTCACCGACCCGGACCTCGACGTGCCGACCACCGTGGCCGCGTACGGGGACCGCCTGTACCTGCCCAACGCCCGCTTCACGACCACCCCGACGCCGGACACCCCGTACGACGTGATCGCCGTCGAACGCTGACGCGAGGAGACCTCGGGGTACGGAACGCGGAGGGGCGGTGCGCCAGGTGCGCACCGCCCCTTCCGTCAGCCCGGCTTCCGCCCGCCCGGACGGATCCGTCCGATCGGTCCGCTCAGTCCTCCGGGGAGTCCTCGTCCTCGGTGCCGGTCTCCGGCCGCGGGGACTTCGGGGGCTTCGGACGACCGCCGGGGTTGTCCCGCAGATACGAGGAGCTGTCGCTGCCGTCGGCCGTGGCGTGTCCGCCGGGGGCCGGGCCCGCCGGACCGCCGCCGTCCCGCCGCCGCAGATAGCGCTCGAACTCGCGTGCGATCGCCTCGCCCGACGCCTCCGGCAGCTCCGCGGTGTCCCGGGCCTCCTCCAGCGTCTGCACGTACTCGGCGACCTCGCTGTCCTCGGCGGCCAGCTGGTCCACGCCCAGCTGCCAGGCCCGCGCGTCCTCGGCCAGCTCGCCCAGCGGGATCCGCAGGTCGATCAGGTCCTCCAGACGGTTGAGGAGGGCCAGCGTCGCCTTCGGGTTCGGCGGCTGCGACACATAGTGCGGTACGGCCGCCCACAGCGACACCGCCGGTACGCCCGCGTGTGTGCACGCCTCCTGGAGGATGCCGACAATGCCTGTGGGGCCCTCGTACTTGGTCTCCTCCAGGTCCATCGTGCGGGCCAGGTCCGGGTCGGAGGTGACCCCGCTCACCGGTACCGGACGCGTGTGCGGGGTGTCACCGAGCAGTGCGCCCAGGATCACCACCAGCTCCACACCCAGCTCGTGTGCGAAGCCGAGCAGCTCGTTGCAGAACGAGCGCCACCGCATCGACGGCTCGATCCCGCGGACCAGCACGAGGTCGCGCGGCTTCTCGCCGCCGACCCGGACCACCGACAGGCGCGTGGTCGGCCAGGTGATCTTGCGGACCCCGCCGTCCAGCCACACCGTGGGGCGGTTCACCTGGAAGTCGTAGTAGTCCTCGGCGTCCAGCGCCGCGAACACCTCGCCCTTCCACTCCCTGTCCAGATGCGCGACCGCGGTGGAGGCGGCGTCGCCGGCGTCGTTCCAGCCCTCGAACGCGGCCACCATGACCGGGTCGATCAGCTCGGGAACCCCCTCGAGCTCGATCACCCAGCGCCTCCTTCCGACGTGCCCCTTACGTACGCCCCAACCTTACGGCGTGCCCAGGGGGCCTCCGCAGCCCCCTTGCACGGGGGAGTGAACGGATCACTGCCCCACCGAAGGGCCGGAAACACTCGTGATCGCCGTCATGAACCAGCCCCGAGTCATCCGAGCTGTTTCTACAGGGTGCTGCGCAGCCACTGCTCCACGCTCGCGATGTGCACCGTCGCCCACGAGCGGGCCGCCTCCGCGTCGCGGTCCCGCAGGGCGGACAGGATCGCCCGGTGCTCGTGCAGGGTGCGGCTGACCGCGTCCTCCTGGGTGAGGCCGCGCCAGATCCGGGCCCGGGTGGTCGGTCCCGAGAGGCCGTCCAGCAGCGAGCACAGGACCGAGTTCCCGGAACTCTGCACGATGCCCCGGTGGAACTCCAGGTCGCAGGCGACGAGCTCCTCCACCGAGGGGGCGGCGCCCAGCGCGTCCAGCTGGGAGGTCAGGGCGTGCAGTTGCTGCTCGCTGATCCTCGAGGCTGCCATCGCCGTCGCGGCGGGCTCCAGGATCCGGCGCACGGCGAGGAACTCGAGCACCGTGTCGTCCCGGTGGAAGTCGACGACGAAGCTCAGCGCCTCCAGGAGGAGCTGGGGGTCCAGGCTGGTGACGTACGTGCCGTCGCCCTGCCGTACGTCCAGGATGCGGATCAGCGAGAGCGCGCGCACCGCCTCCCGCAGGGAGTTCCGGGACAGGCCGAGGTCGGCGGCGAGCTCGCTCTCCTTGGGAAGCCGGTCGCCGGGGCGCAGCGTGCCGGAGACGATCATGCCCTTGATCTTCTCGATCGCCTCATCGGTGACTGCCATGGCCGACCTCCCTGTCACTCCGGATGTCGCTGAGTCATCCGATGTCTTGGGCCATTATGTGGGGTCACCAGGCCGAACGGACACACAATCCACGGTCGGATCAGGCGAGAGCCTCCAGATCGGCGAGGGCGGCGGCCTCGTCGAGCGTCGTGAGCACGCGGTCCCGCATCAGGATCCTGCCGTCGACGACGGTGTCCCTCACGTCCGCCGAGTGCGCGGCGTAGGCGAGCGTGGACCACGGGTTGTGCACCGGCCGCACATGGGGCGCGTTCAGGTCGAGGACGATCAGGTCGGCGCGCTTGCCCGGCTCCAGGGAGCCCAGGTGGTCGCCGAGGCCCAGCGCGCGGGCACCCTCGAGGGTCGCCATCCGGACCGCCTGTTCGGCGCCCACGGCCGTGGGATCGCCGGCCGCCTTGTGGACCAGCGCCGCCTGCCGCACCGCCCCCAGCATGTCCAGCGTGTTCGAGCTGACCGCTCCGTCCGTGCCGAGCCCGACCGTCACACCCGCGCTCAGCAGGCGCGGCACCGGAGCGATGCCGCAGCCGAGTTTCAGATTGGAGACCGGACAGTGCGCGACGGAGGTGCCGGTGCGGGCCAGGGCCGCGATCTCGGGTCCCGTCAGATCCACGGCGTGCGCGATCAGCAGATCGGGTCCGAGCAGCCCGAGTGAGTCGAGCAGTTCCACGGGCCGACCGCCGTGGCGGACCTCGACGGTGGCGACCTCGGTCGCGTTCTCCGCCGCGTGGATGTGCAGCAGCGCGCCGAACTCCTGTGCCAGCGCGGCGATGCCGGTGAGCTGATCGGGCGAGAGCGCGTAGGTCGAGTGCGCGAACAGGACGGGTCGGGTGCCGGGCCGAGCCATCGCGCGATCGGCCAGGTCACGGCGGGCCCACGCCATCCGGTCCTCGTACGCGATGCCGTCCGCCGGCTCCGGTACGTCCATGAAGGTCGGCCCGGTGTGCAGCCGCCAGCCCGCCTCCCGGGCGACCCGCTCGGCCGCCTCGTGGAACCAGTACATGTCGAGTGCCGAAGTGACCCCCGCCCGTACGCTCTCGGCGATCGCGGCCCGCACCCCCGCGGCGACGTTCTTCGGTGACAGCAACTCCGCTTCCCAGCGCAGCACCCGCTCCAGGAAGCCCTGGAGCGTGACGTCGTCGGCGCGGCCGCGCAGCAGCGTCATCGCCAGGTGTGTGTGGGTGTTGACGAGGCCGGGCAGGACGAGACAGCCCGTCGCGTCGAGGGTCTCGGCGGCCTCGTACCGCGTGCACAGCTCCTCGGCGGCGCCGACTTCACGGATCTCGCCGTCGCGGACCGCGACCGCGCCTGAGCGTACGAAGGTGCCCGCCTCGTCGACGGTGAGGACGTCCCCGCCGTGGACCAGCAGATCGGCGTGCTCGCTCATGCGGCGCACGCCCTGTCTTCCGCCAGCAGACGCAGTGCTTCCAACGCGACCACCGCACCGCGCTCCACGCCCGTCGCGACGACGTCGCGGTGCGGGTTGTAGCCGCCGGTGTTCTCCTCGTCGACCAGCTCGTCCGCGTTCGCGCCGTCGATCACGAGCACGCCGCCCGCGACGAGACCGCGCAGCGACGCGGTGACCAGCAGCGCGGACAGCTCCATCTCGATCGCCGCGAGGCCCGCGTTGTCGTAGGCGGTCAGCGGGATCAGGCCCGGCTGGAAGGCCGCCCGGGTCCACACGAGACCCCGGTGGTGCGGGGCGTCCGCGGCGCGGGCCGCGCGCTGGAGCGCGAACACCGCCTCGGGGGACGATACCGCCGGGTACTCCGGCGGCAGCAGCTGCTGGGTCACCCCGTCGTCCCGTACGGCCGCCTCCGCGATGACGAGATCCCCGTCCCCGATGCCCGGGCGCATCGCCCCGGCCGTGCCGAACCGCAGGAAGGTCGTGACGCCCGCGTCGGCCAGCTCCTGGAAGAGCAGGATCGCGCCCGGCGCGCCGACTCCGTGCGAGGCTACGGTGACCGGCAGACCCTTCCAACTGCCGCTGAACACACGGTACTCACGGTGGTAGGAGACCTCCTCGACGCCGTCGAGCAGGGCGGCGACGGCCGCGGCGCGCGCCGGGTCGCCGACGACCACGGCGGACGGCGGCAGACCGGTGCGGGGTATCCGGGTGATGGGCAGCAGGTCCTGGGTCATGAGACGGCTCCAGCGGGGGTGGTACGGCGACGGCGGCGGGCCGTCGTGAGGAAGAGGGCGCCGAGCGTGACGACGTACGGCGCGGCGTCGGTCGCCTGCTGGGGCAGGCCGAGGCCCTGCAGACGGAAGCCGGCGGCCTCGGCGAGGCCGAAGAGCAGCGCGGCGAGCAGGACGCCGAGAGGCAGGGCGCGGCCGAGCATGACCGCGACGACGGCGATCCAGCCGCGCCCCGCCGTCATGTTCTCGGAGAACAACGTGACGTTGCCGAGGGCGAGTTGGGCCCCCGCGAGCCCGCACAGGACACCCGAGACGAGTACGGCCGCGTACTGGTACTTGGCCGGGCTGACACCGAGGGTCGCCGCGGCCTGAGGTGCCTCGCCGACCCCGCGCAGGCGCAGTCCCCACACGTGCCGCGAGAGCATCAGCGTGGCCACCGCGACCGCGGCCCAGGCCAGATAGGCGAGTGGCGAGAAGCCACCGATCAACGGCAGTCCGGCCAGTGACGGATCGTCAAAGGTGCCCTGCACACCGAAGACCGTACGCAGCAGGAAGCTGGTCAGGCCGACGGAGAGGAGGTTCATGGCGATGCCCAGAACCACCGCGTCCCCGCGCAGGGTCACCGCGCCGACGGCGAGGATCAGGGAGTACGCGGCGGCGGCGAGCGCGGCCGCGAGGACGCCGAGCCAGGGGCTGCCGGTGAACCAGCTCGTGGTCACGGCCGTGAAGCAGCCCATCAGCATCATGCCTTCGAGGCCGATGTTGAACACGCCCGCCCGTTCGCAGAGCGCGCCGCCGAGCGCGGCCAGCAGGATGGGGGTGAGCGCGCGCAACGCCGACATGAGGAGATCGGAGTCGAAGAACATCAGACAGCAGCCTTCTTCCGGAGCCGGCCGCGCGGGAAGCGCAGCCGGGCCGCCAGGAACACGATGACGATGGCCTGCAGCACCTGCGTCAGTTCACGCGGCACCTCGGTCGTGCGCTCCATCGAGAGCCCGCCGACCTGGAGCACGGCGAAGAAGAACGACGCCAGCACCGTGCCCAGCGGGGCCGCGCCCGCCAGCAGCGCGGCGGTCAGGCCCGTCCAGGTGTAGCCGGGGGCGGTGAGAGCCCCGTCGAGGAAGCGGTACGGGAAGCTCAGTACGCCGATCGCGCCGACCAGCCCGGCCAGCGCGCCCGAGGTGGCCATCAGCCGCAGCGTCAGCCCCCTGCGGTCGACGCCCGCGTACGCGGCGAAACGGGAGTTGAGTCCGGTCATCCGGATCTCGTAGCCGATGGCCGTGCGCCGGTCGGTGAACCAGTACGCGGCCGCCGCCAGCGCGACCAGCAGCAGCCCGACCGTCACGGTCGACGAGCCGAAGGCCGGCAGCGCGACCCCGTCCAGCAGTTGCCGCGTCTGCGGGAGGCTGGAGCCGGGCTCCTTGAGCGGATAGCGGGCCAGGTAGGAGGCGAGCGACGACGCCGGATAGCTGAGCAGCAGGCTGCTCACCAGGAGCGGAACCCCGAAGTGGTTCTCGCACAGGGCGGCCAGGGCGGCATACCCGCCGCCCGCCGCCATGCCCGCGAGGAGCGCGAGGACGACGGTGAGCGGTGCGGGCAGTGGCGCGTACAGCCCGGTGACGGCCGCGGCCATCCCGCCGAGCACCAGTTGGCCGTCCCCGCCGAGGTTGATGAGCCCGGCGCGCAGCGGGATCGCCAGCGCCAGGGCCAGGCCGAGGACGCTGGTGACGGTGGTCAAGGTCGATCCGATGCCGTCGGCGCCGAGAGAGCCGCTCAGGACGGCACCGTACGCGGTGAAGGGATCGGCGCCGGTGCCCACGAGGAAGAGGGCGCCGATGATGACGCCGGCGAGGACGGAGAAGGTGACGGGGGAGCGGAGGGCTCCCGTTATTCGGTTCATGTCAGTCTCCGACCTCCACCGGAGCCGCGCCGCCGGCCATCGCCAGCCCCAGCGTCCGTTCGTCCGCCTCGTCCTTCGGGTACGTCGCCGTCACGCGGCCCTCGTACATCACCAGCACCCGGTCCGCGAGCCCGCGGATCTCGCTGAGCTCGGCCGAGACCAGCAGGACGGCGTGGCCCGCGTCGCGGTAGGCGATCAGCTCGTCGTGGATGTTCTGGATGGCGCCGATGTCGACCCCGCGCGTCGGCTGCTCCACCAGCAACAGCGGTGCCTCGTGGTCGAGTTCACGGCCGATCAGCAGCTTCTGGAGGTTGCCGCCGGACAGCGCGGAAGCGGGCACCTCAGGCGTGGCCGCCTTGATGCCGAAGCGCTCGACGAGCCGCCGCGCGTGGGCGCGTACGGCCGCGGGCGGCAACAGCCCGCGGGACGAGAGGGACGTACGGTGGTGGCCCATCGCGAGGTTGTCCGCGACGGACGCGGCGGGCGCCGTACCCACCGCGTGCCGGTCCTCGGGTACGTGGGCGAGGCCTCGCGCCCGCCGTTCGGTCGCGGAGGCGTGCGTGATGTCCCGGCCCCGCAGGGTGACCCGCCCGGCCGTGATCCGCCGCAGTCCGGCCAGCGCCTCGATCAGCTCGCTCTGGCCGTTGCCCGCGACGCCCGCGATGCCGACGATCTCGCCCGCGCGGACGGTGAGCCGGACCTCGCGCACCGCGTCCGTGGTGACATCCTCCACGTCCAGCACCACGTCGCCCGGGGTGCCCGGGGCGTGCACGCGGTCCAGCTCGACCGCGCGGCCCGTCATCGCGGCGGCGATCTCGTCGGCGGTCGTCTCGGCGGTGCGCAGCCGGGCGACGACGCGTCCGTCGCGCAGCACCGTGACGTTGTCGCTGCCTTCGAGGACCTCACGCAGCTTGTGCGTGACAAGGATCACCGTGCGGCCCTGCGCGGTCAGCGACTTGAGTACCGCGAACAGGGCGTCGGCCTCCGCGGGGGTGAGCACCGCGGTCGGCTCGTCGAGGATGAGCGTACGGGCGCCGCGGTGCAACAGCTTCAGGATCTCCACGCGCTGGCGCAGTCCGACCGGCAGGTCGCCGACCCGGGCGTCCGGATCGACGGCGAGGCCGTGCTCCGCGGCGAGTTCGCGCACCCGGCGTCTGGCCGCCGCCCGGTCGACCAGACCGAAGCGGCGCGGCTCGGCCGCGAAGACGACGTTCTCGGCGACCGTCAGAGAGTCGAACAGCTTGAAGCTCTGGTGGACCATGCCGAGCCCGGCGGCCATGGCGGCACCGGGGTCCGCGAAGGTCACCGTACGACCGTCGATCCGTATCTCACCGGCATCCGGCCGCTCCATGCCGTACAGGACCGACATGAGCGTGGACTTGCCCGCGCCGTTCTCGCCCATGAGCGCGTGGATCTCACCGCGCCCGACGGTCAGGTCGACGGCGTCGTTGGCGAGCGTGCCGGGGAACCGCTTGGTGATTCCCCGGAGTTCGACGGCGACCTCGGCGTCAGCTCGCTGCGGGGTCATCGACCTTCAGCTCCCCGGCGACGATCTGGTCGCGCAGCGCCTTGACCTTCGTCAGGACGTCCTTGTGCTGGGCGATGACGCACTTGGAGGAGTCGACGCCGGCCTCAAGACCGGTCAGGCTGATGCCGCCCTCCTTCAGGCCGTACGACACGGTCGTGCCCGCCTTGCCGCCGAGGACCTGGTCGATGCCCTTCTCCACGGCGACGTCCGTGCGCTTGATCACATTGTCGACGACCGTGCCGGGCGAGGAGACGCACTGGTTGACGTCGACGCCGTACGCGAACGCGCCCTTGGCCTTCGCGGCCTCGAAGACGCCGTAGTTGCCGGCCGCGGCCGCCGCCATGATCTGGTCGGTGCCCTTGGACAGGAGCGAGTTCGCCTGCTCCTTCGCGCGCGCCGAGTCGTCGAACGGGGACTGGCCGCCGACGAAGCGCGTCGAAGTGGACGTCTTGGCGGCCACCTTCTTGGCGCCGGCCGCGAACGGGTCGCTGTAGCGCCGGAACTGGGGCGTGTCGAGGACGTCCACCGCGCCGACCTTGCCGCTCTTGCTGAGCAGTCCGGCCTCCGCGCCCGCGAGGTACACGCCCTCGTGCTCGCGGAAGACCGCGCAACCGACGTTCTTGAACGTCTTCGTCGTGCACGCGTCGATCATCAGGAACTGCTGGTCGGTGTGGGCCTTGGCCTGCTGCGCGACCAGGTCGGCGAACTCGAAGCCGACCAGCACGATGACGTCGGGCTTGGCTTCCACCGCGGCCTGCACGTTCTGCTGCTGCGAGGCGGTGTCGGAGGACTCGTAGACCTTCTGCGTCCCGTCGAGCCCCTTGGCCGCGGCCTTCACCCCGTCGACCGCGAGCTTCAGGAACTCGTTCTGCCCGACGGCGTCGGGAGTGACCAGAGTGAAGGACTTGCCGCCGCTCTTGGCGCCTTCGGAGGAACTGTCCTTGGCGGCGGCGTTGCAGGCGGTGGCGAGGAGCGCGGTGCCCGCCGCGAGGGCGGCGAACTGGAGAGGGCGGCGACTTCTGCGGGACACGGGGGACATGGGGATGACCTTCCAGTGGGTGCGGCGGGGCACGCTGGGGCGGCAGCGCGAAGAGGGCGGAGCGGTGAGGGGGGTGGAGCTCGGGATGAACGGCGGGAGCTGAACTGCGGTCAGCTACGACAGCCGTCGGCGGCGCACCGGCCGAAGTCGAGGAAGCGGCGCATCGTGAGCAGCACACGTCCTCCTTCACGTCGGCCTGGGGGCTGCGGGTGCTGGAGAGTAACACCGGTTTCAGGACACGTGTCCGACTGTCTCGAACTGTGGTTCGCAAAGGTCAGGTACGGTGTCGCGCATCTTCGGAACATCAGGAGTGCCCGTTATGCCCCAGGAACTACGCGCCGTCGACTGGACCGGAAACAGCCTCGCGCTCATCGACCAGACGGTGCTGCCGCACCGCACCGAGACCCGCGAGATCCGTGACGTGGACGGGCTGGTGGACGCGATCCAGCGGCTCGTCGTGCGCGGCGCGCCGGCGATCGGGGCGGCGGGGGCGTACGGGGTGGCGCTCGCGCTGTTGCAGGGCGAGCGCGAGGGCTGGTCGGTCGAGGAGACGCGGGCGGCCGTGGCCCGCGTCCGTGCTGCGCGCCCGACCGCGGTCAACCTCATGGTGTGCGTCGACCGGGTGATGGCCCGCTTCGACGAGGGACTGGACGCGGTGCTCGCGGAGGCCGCGGCCGTCCAGCGCGAGGACGTCGAGGCGAACCGGGCGATGGGGGCGTACGGCGCGGACTGGCTGCTCAAGAAGGCCGGGGCGGACCGGCCGCTGCGGGTGCTCACGCACTGCAACACCGGTGCGCTCGCCACCGCCGGCTGGGGCACGGCGCTCGGCGTCATCCGTGAACTGCACGCGCGCGGCCTGGTCGAGGTCGTGTACGCCGACGAGACGCGTCCCCTCCTCCAGGGCTCCCGCCTCACCGCCTGGGAACTCGTCCAGGAGGGCATCCCGCACTACGTCCAGGCCGACGGTGCCGCCGCGGGAACGATTCTGAGGGGCGAGGTCGACGCGGCGATCGTCGGTGCCGACCGCATCGCCGCCAACGGCGACACGGCCAACAAGGTGGGCACGGTCGGGGTCGCCCTCGCCTGCGCGGACGCCGGAATCCCGTTCCTGGTGGCCGCCCCCACCACGACGGTCGACCTGGCCACGGCCACGGGTGCCGACATCCACATCGAACTCCGCGGCGAGGACGAGGTACTGGAGTGGTCGGGCATACGCACGGCGCCCATCGGGTCCCGAGGCCACAACCCGGCCTTCGACGTCACCCCGGGCCGCCTGGTGACGGGCCTGGTGACGGAACGAGGGGTGCTGGAGATATCGGCAGGCGAACTCCCGGCCCACCACCTGCGCTAGCCGCAGGGGGCGGACTCACACGGTGCTTTCGTCCCGGGTGAGTCCACCTCTTTCGTCCCGGGTGGGTCCACCCGCCGCGGTCGCTCAGCGGCCCGTCAGTTCCAACTCCAGCAGCCACTCCACCACTTCGGTGTGATGGCGGGCCCGGCGCGGGTCCGTGCCCCAGACGTACAGGCCGTGGCCCGCGACGACGACCGCCGGCATGCGCGGGTCGCGAGCCGCTTCCAGGCGGTCGCCAAGGACCTTCATGTCCTGGCTGTTGGCGATGACGGGGAGGGTGACCTCGACGTCGTGGGCGGGCAGGCCGACGCCCTTGAGCATCTCCAGGTCCCGGAACACGATGCCCCCGGGCTCCCGGCGCCCCATGGCCACGGACGCGACCGTGTGGACATGGACGACAGCCCCCGCACCCGTGAGCGCGGCCACGCGCGCGTGCAGCTCGGCCTCCGCCGACGGCTTCCCGCCGACGACCGCCGCACCCGAACCGTCCACCAGCACCACGTCGTCGGGCGTGAGTTCACCCTTGTCGTGCCCGCTCGCGGTGACGGCGAGCCGCAGCGGGTCCCGGCTCAGGACGACGGACAGGTTGCCGGACGTGCCGCGCATCCAGCCGAAGGAGGCGAAGCGGGCCGACTCGGCGGCCAGGACCGCGCCCGCCTCCTTGAGGTCGAGGGCCGGCGTCTCGGCGGTCATGTGGTGCTCCTCGCGATGGTGATCTCGTCGAACGTCCCCGCCTGCGGGTGATCGCCGACGCCCTGCTCGTAGTACGGCTCCCCGGGGCGGCGTACCCCCACGGTCCGCCACCCGGCCGCCCGCGCCGCGTCCAGCTCGCCGGGCCGGTCGGAGAGGAACAGCAGCCGGTCGGGCGCGCTGCCCAGCGCCGCGGCGATCGTCGCGTACGACGCCGGCTCCTGTTTGGGCCCCGCGTTCTGCGTGTCGTACAACCCCTCGACGAGCGGCAGCAGATCGCCCTCGGGACTGGACCGGAACCAGGCCCGCTGCGCGGCCACGGACCCCGACGAGTACACGTGCAGCCGTACGCCCGCCGCGTGCCACGCGCGCAGCGCCGGGACGACGTCCTCGTAGAAGTGCGAGACGAGGTCGCCGCGTGCGAAGCCCTCGGACCAGATGATGCCCTGGAGGGTCTTGAGCGGGGTGGCCTTGCGATCCTCGTCGAGCCAGCCGTTCAGGGCCTTCTCGACGCGGGCGGCGTCCGCGTCGGGCTCCGCGATCAGCTCCCGCACCTGCGCGGTCGCCCGCGCCACCTCCGGATCACCGCTCCGCTCCGAGAGCAGTGCTCCGAACCGGGAGCGGGAGTACGGGTACAACACGTCCACGACGAAGCCCGTGGCGCTCGTGGTGCCCTCGATGTCGAGCACCACGGCGTCCACGTCGAACCGGAGCGTCACGCCGTGGCCCGGTCCCGCTGGTACCCCGCGTCGATCGTGTCGAAGTCCGGGAAGCGGTCCGCGATCCGGTCACCGGTGAAGTTCCCGACCCAGCCGTCCTCCTCGTGGAAGAACCGGATCGCGGTGAACGACGGCGACGTCCCCATGTCGAACCAGTGCGTCGTACCGCGCGGCACGCCCAGCAGGTCGCCCTTCTCGCACAGCACGGCGTGCACCTCGCCGCCGACGTGGAGGTAGAAGATCCCGGACCCCGAGACGAAGAAGCGCACCTCGTCATCGTCGTCGTGCGTGTGCTCCTGGAGGAACTTCGCGCGCGCCCCCTTCGCCTTGGCGGGGTACTCGGGGTCGTCGCTCGGGTGCAGCCCGAGGACGTCGACCGTCGTGAAGCCCTCCTCCGCGTTCAGCTTCTCGATCTCGGCACCGTAGGCGGCGAACACCGTGTCGCTGTCCGCGTCCGCGGGCACGTCCTCGCGGACCGGCCACTGCTCGTAGCGCACACCGATCGGCGCGAGCGCGGCGGCGATCTCGGCCGGGTCGGAGGTACGGCGCACCAGTGTCTCGGGTCCGGACTCGGGCCAGCTCGTCAGCAGGGTCATGAGAGAAACTCCAAGGGATGGATGGGATGTCCGGATACCGAGACTGGCATCGGTGCCCGGACCGGAGTTGAGGAAGGCGGCGTGCAGGAGGCGGGAGAGCCGGTGGTCAGCCGCGACACGCCGCGCCGGTGCAGCGGTGCATCGCTGTCGCGCATGGTGTCGTCATCGGAAGCCTCACTGTCCAACGTCGTCCGGCGATGGTAACTCCCGCCCGGTGATCGGCCGAGTGCGACGAAGCGGTTGTTCCACATACTGAGAAACGACGTCCAATACTTTGACGGCTGGCTGGAAACGTTCACATGATCTGCCTATGAAGACGCTGCTGCTCGTGCGGCGGCTGTACGTGGACTTGCTCCGGTCGACCACAGCCCGCTGTCGCTGACCTCCCCCCGGAGCGCTCAACCACGCCCCGCCCTCGGTGCGTTCCCCGTGAACCCGAGGCGCCCGCCCGTGTACGAGACGTATGTCGCCCTGGCATGTTTCCTCCCCGGCGCTCCGGACCGGCACTCCCTCTTCGCCTCGCTCATTCTGCTTGTCCAGCCCTGGAGCCCTCATGTCCCGTACCGCCCGCACCCGCGCCCCCCTCGCCGCGCTGTCGCTCGCTTCCGTCTCCGCGCTCTTCCTCGCGGGCTGCTCCCAGTCCTCCAACGCCTCGCAGAGCGCCGGTGACCGGGCCGCCTCGGCCTCCGCCGCGACCGGCAAGAAGCCCGCCCCGTTCAGCAAGGGCGACGTGAAGGTGGCCCTGGTCCGGCAGAGCGGCGCCGGCGACTACTTCGAGCAGTGGGGCAACGGCGCCAAGGCGCAGGCCAAGGCCCTCGGCATCGACCTGACCGTGTACGACGCCCAGGCCGACAACGCCAAGCAGGCCACCGACCTGTCCTCGGCCATCAACTCCGGCGCGCAGGCCATCATCGTCGACCACGGCTTCCCGGCCACGATCCAGCCCGAGATCGACCAGGCGGTGAAGAAGGGCATCAAGGTCGTCGTCTACGACGTCGAGACCACCAACAAGAGCGTCGTCAGCACCAAGCAGGACGACGCGAGCATGGCGCAGGCCGTGCTCGACGTCATGGCGAAGGACCTCGGCAAGAACGCCAAGGTCGGTTACGTCAACGTCGCCGGGTACGCCGCCCTCGACAAGCGCGACAGCGTCTGGAAGAAGACCGCCGACGCCAATGGCTGGAAGCAGGCGTTCAAGGTCGGCAAGGTCACCGACTCCACCGCCACCGACAACGTTCCCCTGGTGTCCGCCGCGCTCACCCAGAACTCCGACGTGACCGGCGTCTTCGCCCCCTATGACGAGCTCGCCAAGGGCACCGTACTCGCCGTTCAGAACAAGAAGCTCCAGGGCAAGGTGAAGGTCTTCGGGGCGGACGTCTCCAACGCCGACATCCAGAACATGACCGCCAAGGACAGCCCGTGGGTCGCCACGGCGGGCACCGACCCGTCCGCGGTCGGCGCCGCCGTCGTCCGTACGGCCGCCCTGGAACTGGCCGGTCAGCTGAACACCACCTCGGTCGAGTTCCCGGCCGTCGCCATCACCCAGGACTTCCTGAAGCAGAACAAGATCGAGAACATGGACCAGCTGCGCACGGCGCTGCCCGCGCTGAACCTCTCCAAGGTCAGCACCGCGGACTGGATTCCCAATGTCGCCCACTGACGCACCGGTGGAGAGCGCGGCGGTCGCCCTCGACGACGTCAGCATGGCCTTCGGGGGCAGGACGGTGCTCGCCTCCGTCTCCCTCGACATCGCGCCGGGCAGCGTCGTCGCGCTGCTCGGCGCGAACGGCGCCGGCAAGTCCACGCTCATCAAGATCCTGTCCGGTGTGCACACGGAGCACGGCGGACAGGTGAGCGTGAACGGCGTGCCCGCCGCGCTCCACTCCCCCCTCGCCGCCCGCCGGCTGGGCATCCAGACAGTGCACCAGCGCATCGGCGAGGGCATCGTGCCCGGCCTCTCGGTCGCGGAGAACCTGGTCTTCGAGGAACTGGCCCAGACGCGCGGCAACCCGTTCCTGAACGGACGCCGGCTGCTGGCCCGCGCCCGCGAGATCCAGTCGGCCCTCGACCTCGGCTGGAGCGACGCCGTGCTCAGGCGGGACGTCACCGAACTCGGCATCTCCGACCGCCAGTTGCTGATCCTGGCCCGGGCCCTGGCGACCCGGCCCCGCCTCCTCGTCCTCGACGAGCCGACCTCCGCGCTCTCCGCCACCGAGGCGGAGCGCCTGTTCGCGCTCGTCGAACGGATGAGGTCGGAGGGCATCGCGGTGCTCTACGTCTCCCACCGCCTCGGCGAGATCGACGCGCTCGCCGACCGCCTGGTCGTCCTGCGGGACGGCCGTCTCACCGAGGACCAGGTCAAGCCCTTCGACTGGGACAGCGCCCTGCGCGCCATGCTCGCCCAGGCCCAGGAGACGACCACCGCCCGGCCGCAGCACACGGGCGAACACGGCGAGGTCGTCCTCTCCCTGCGCGGCGTCCCGCTCCTGGCGGGCCACCCGCCCCAGGACCTCGACCTGCGCGCCGGCGAAGTCACCGGCGTCGTCGGGCTGCTGGGCGCGGGCAAGACCGAACTGGCCCGCGGCCTCTTCGGCGCCGCACCCTTCACCGGGGGAGCCGTCGAGCTGGACGGCAAGCCCTACGAGCCGCGCCGCCCGGCCGACGCCATCCGCGGCGGCATCCACCTGGTCCCGGAGGACCGGCACGCGGACGCGCTGGTCCCCGGCTGGTCGGTGGCCCAGAACATCTCCCTGCCGTTCCTCAGGTCGCTCTCCACGGTGGGACTCGTGAGCCGCGCCAAGGAGGACGCGCTCGGCCGCGCCACCATCGAGCAGCTCGGCGTCGTCGCCAGGGACGAACACAGCACCGTCGAGGAGCTGTCCGGCGGCAACCAGCAGAAGGTCGTCGTCGGCCGCTGGCTCGCCGAGAACCCCCGTGTCCTCATCCTGGACGAGCCGTTCCGAGGTGTGGACATCGGCGCCCGCCGCGACATCGGCCGCCGCGCCCGCGCCCTGGCCGCCGAAGGAGCCGCCGTCCTCGTCCTGTCCGCCGACGTCGACGAGATCCTCGAGATCGCCGACCGGGTCGTCGTCCTGGCCGCGGGCGAGATCCGCCTCGACGCCTACGGGGAAGACGCGGAGCGCGACCGCGTGATCCAGACCATCTCGGCGTCCGTCTGATGCCCGGCACACCAGGAAGTACGCCATGACCACCACCCAGAGCACCCCCGCGCGGGCGGCGACCCCATCCGCGCCCGCCGTCGGCCACCGGATCCAGAGCGCCGTCATCAAGTACGGCTTCGTCTTCGTCACCGTCACGCTCTTCACGTACTTCGCGATCAGCGAGCCGTCCTTCCGCGACTCGGCGACGCTCCTCGACACCCTCCGGTACGTCTCCGTCGCCGCCATCCTCGGCCTCGGCGTCACGCTCACCATGGCCGTCGGCGGAATGGACATGTCCGTCGGCGCCGTCGCCGGGCTCGGCGTCACGGTCGCCGCGAAGACGATGGTCACCTACAACCAGGTCGGCACGGTCGCGATCCTCGCGGTCGTCGCGGCGGGCGCACTGGCCGGGTTGCTGAACGCCCTGCTGATCGTCGTCCTCAAGATCCCCGACATGCTGGCCACGCTCGGCACCATGTTCGTGATCCAGGGCACCAAACTCATCCTGGTCGACGGCCAGTCCATCACCCCCGGCATGACCCGGTCCGACGGCACCACCGCGCCCGGCAGGTTCACCGAGGGCTTCCTGCGCATCGACCGCGGCACCCTACTCGGCGTACCCGTCTCGGTGCTGATCTTCGGCGCGCTGACCGTCGTCGCCTGGGTGTTCCTGGCCCGCACCCGCTGGGGGCGTGTGCTGTACGCGATCGGCGCCAACCCCGAGGCCTCGCGACTGGCCGGCATCCGGGTCGGCGCGTACCGGGCACTCGCCTACGTCCTGTCCGGCGTCCTCGCCTCCATCGGCGGCCTGATCCTGGCCTCCCGCATCGGCCAGGGCGATGTCTCCGCCGGTACCTCCCAACTGCTCGAAGCCGTCGCCGTCGCCCTCGTCGGCACCTCCGTCCTCGGCCGGGGCCGCCCCAACGTGTGGGGCACGGCCCTGGGCGCCGTCCTGATCGGGATCATCACCACGGGTCTGACCATCAAGGGACTGCCGTACTACACGCAGGACGTCGTCGAGGGCGCGGTCCTCATCCTCGCCCTGGTCTTCAGCTTCACCCTGTCCAAGCGCCGCACCGCATAAGGGAGTTACGAGTCGATGGGCTACCGCATCCTGGAGACCGAGGACGTCGCCGGCTATCTGCGCGAGCGCGGCCACTGGGGCACCGACGAGCCGGCGGTCCGCGAGGTCTCCGACGGCAACATGAACCGCGTCTTCCTCGCCACCGCCAACGACGGCACCCGGAGCCTCGCCGTCAAGCAGGCCCTGCCCTGGGTGCGGGTCGCGGGCCCCTCCTGGCCGATGAGCCCCGAGCGCGCCGACGCCGAGGCCCGCGCCTACGAGCAGGTCGCCAAGGTCGCCCCGGACAAGATCCCGGCGATCCACGGCTACGACTCCGACAACTACGCCCTCGTCATGGAGGACATGTCCGACCTGGAGGTGCTGCGCACGATCCTCAACGAGGGCGGCACCTACGGCCCGGACACCTCCCGCCGCGTCGGCGAGTTCGTCGCCCAGCTCTCCTTCGCCACCAGCGACTTCGGCATGCCCTCCGCCGAACGCAAGGCGCTGATCGCGGCCTCCGTCAGCCCCGAGCTGTGCAAGGTCACCGAGGACGTCGTGCTCTGCGAGCCGTACCTCGAGCACGAGCACAACCACTGGCACCCCGGCCTCGACGACCTCGCCGCCGCCTTCCGCTCCGACCCGCGACTGCGCACCGAGGTCGCCGAACTGCGCCACCTCTTCATGACCGGCGCACAGGCCCTGCTCCACGGCGACCTGCACACCGGCAGCATCATGGTCGGCACGCGCGAGGGCGCCCCGGTGGTACGGGTCTTCGACCCCGAGTTCTCCTTCGTCGGGCCGATCGGCTTCGACCTCGGCCTGTACTGGGCGAACACGCTCGTCTCCGCGGCCCGCGCGGACGCGCTCGGTGTCGAGGGCGACCACGGCGACCAACTCCGGCTCTCCTGGGACGCGTTCAGGGCGGAGTTCCGCCGCCTGTGGCCGACCCGCGTGGACACCTTCTTCGACGACGCCTTCCTCGACCGCTTCCTGGACCGCCTCTGGACCGAGTCCCTGGGCTTCGCCGGCGCGGAGATCGTCCGCCGCGTCATCGGCTTCGCCCACCTCACCGACCTCACCACCCTCCCGGACCCGGTACCCGCCTCCCGGCGCGCGCTCCTCCTCGGGCGCGAACTGATCGTCCGCCGCGCGGAGTTGACGTCACCAGAGGATGTCGAGGCTCTCCTGCGCTGACGGGCGCTCGGCCGTGGCGGCGCACGCGGAGGGGCGGCTCCCCCCGTGGGAGCCGCCCCTCAAACCGATCGGATCACCCGCTCAGGGTGTGGTCACTTCTTGTCGAGCAGGTCCTGCACCTTGCCGCGGACCTCGTCCGTGGCGAGCCCGCGGATCGTCAGCGTCGTACGGCGGCGCAGCACGTCGTCCGTCGTCTCGGCCCACTCGTGGTCGCGGGCCCACACGACCTGCGCCCAGATCTCCGGGGCGTCCGGGTGGACGCGCTCGCCGAGCTCCGGGTTCTCGTTGGCCAGGCGCGCGATGTCGAAGGCCAGCGAACCGTAGTGCGTCGCCAGGTGCTTGGCGGTGTCGGCGCCCATACGGGGGCCGGGCGCCGGGCCGTCGACGAGCAGCCGGTGGGCGACCGCGCGCGGGTTGGCGACACCCGGCAGCGGCAGCTTCTTCGGCAGCTCGGAGATCGGCTCGAAGTCCTCGCCCAGCGGGTGGCCCGGCAGCGACTCCAGCTTCTTCATGACCGTACGGCCGATGTGCCGGAAGGTGGTCCACTTGCCGCCCGCGACGGACAGCATCCCGCCACGGCCCTCCGTGACGACCGTCTCGCGCTTGGCCTTCGAGGTGTCGCCGGGACCGCCGGGCAGCACCCGCAGACCGGCGAAGGAGTACGTGATCAGATCACGGGAGAGCTGCTGGTCGCGGATGGAGAACGCGGCCTCGTCCAGGATCTGGGATATGTCCTTCTCGGTGACCGAGACATCCGCCGGGTCGCCCTCGTACTCCTCGTCGGTCGTGCCGAGCAGCAGCATGTCCTCCCAGGGGAGGGCGAAGGTGATGCGGTACTTGTCGATCGGGGTCGCGAGCGCGGCCTTCCAGGGGGAGGTGCGCTTGAGGACCAGGTGCGCGCCCTTGGAGAGGCGGATGGACGGCGCCGCGTTCGGGTCCTCCATCCTGCGCAGGTGGTCGACCCAGGGGCCGGTGGCGTTGAGGACGAGGTGCGCGTTGACCCCGAACTCCGCGCCGTTCGTACCGTCCTTGAGGTCCGCGCCCGTGACCCGGCCCTTGGTGAAGCGCAGGCCGGTCACCTCCGCGTGGTTGAGGACGACCGCGCCCGCCTCGACGGCCGCGCGGACCGTCATCAGCGCCATGCGCGCGTCGTTCATCTGGTCGTCGCCGTACACGGCCACGGCCTTGAGGTTCTCGGTGCGCAGCTCCGGCACGTCCTGCTGCGCCTTGGCCGGCGAGAGCAGGTGGCCGACGCCGTCGCCGAACGCCGACAGTGCGGAGTAGGCGAAGACGCCCGCCCCGAGCTTCGCCGCGCCGTGCGGCCCGCCCTTGTACACGGGGAGGTAGAACGTGAGCGGGTTCGCCAGGTGGGGGGCCACCTGGCGGGAGACCGCACGGCGCTCGAAGTGGTTCTCCGCCACCAGCTTCACCGCGCCGGTCTGCAGGTAGCGCAGACCGCCGTGGAGCAGCTTGGAGGAGGCGGAGGAGGTGGCGCCGGCGAAGTCGCCGGCGTCGACCAGAGCCACCCGCAGACCGGACTGCGCGGCGTGCCAGGCGGTGGAGATGCCCAGGATGCCGCCGCCGATCACGAGAAGGTCGTACGTCGCCTTGGAGAGCTGCTCCCGGGTCTCGGCGCGGCTCGGGTTGGAGCCGGAGGCCGGGTGCGTACCGAGGGCAGGCACGGACTGCAGGGTGGACTGACTGGTCATTGCGGGTCGTTACTCCTTGTCAGTTCTCGTCTTCGATCCAGCCCATGGTCCGCTCCACGGCCTTGAGCCAGCTCTTGTACTCACGGTCGCGGATCTCCGCGTCCATGTTGGGGGTCCATTCCGCGGCCCGGCGCCAGTTGGCGCGCAGGTCCTCGGTGTTGGTCCAGAAGCCGACGGCGAGACCGGCGGCGTAGGCGGCGCCGAGGCAGGTGGTCTCGGCGACCATCGGGCGCACCACGGGGGCGTCCAGGACGTCGGCCAGGGTCTGCATCAGCAGGTTGTTGGAGGTCATGCCGCCGTCGACCTTGAGGGCCGTGAGTTCGACGCCGGAGTCCTTCGTCATGGCGTCGGTGATCTCACGGGTCTGCCAGGCGGTGGCCTCCAGGACGGCGCGCGCGATGTGCGCCTTGGTGACGTACCGGGTCAGACCGGCGATCACACCGCGGGCGTCGGAGCGCCAGTACGGGGCGAACAGACCGGAGAAGGCCGGCACGAAGTAGGCACCGCCGTTGTCCTCGACCGAGGACGCGAGGGTCTCGATCTCGGCGGCGGACTTGATCAGGCCCATCTGGTCGCGCATCCACTGCACCAGCGAACCGGTGACGGCGATCGAGCCCTCGAGGGCGTAGACCGGAGCCTGGTCGCCGATGCGGTAGCCGACCGTGGTGAGCAGGCCCGAGTACGAGTTGATGATCTTGTCACCGGTGTTCATCAGCATGAACGTGCCGGTGCCGTACGTGGACTTGGCCTCGCCCTCGGAGAAGCAGGTCTGGCCGAACAGGGCCGCCTGCTGGTCGCCGAGCGCGGAGGCGACCGGGATGCCGCCGAGCAGCTCGCCGAGCCGGCCGCCGGTCACCTCGCCGTACACCTCGGCGGAGGAGCGGATCTCCGGCAGCATGGCCAGCGGGACGCCGATGGACTCGGCGATCTTGTCGTCCCATGCCAGGGTGTGCAGGTTCATCAGCATGGTGCGGGAGGCGTTGGTGACGTCGGTGACGTGGTGGCCACCGTTCGCACCGCCCGTCAGGTTCCAGATGACCCAGGTGTCCATGGTGCCGAAGAGGATGTCCCCGGCCTCGGCGCGCTCGCGCAGGCCGTCGACGTTGTCGAGCAGCCAGCGGGCCTTGGGGCCGGCGAAGTAGGACGCGAGCGGCAGGCCGGTCTCGCGGCGGAAGCGGTCCTGGCCCACGTTGCGGCCGAGCTCCTTGCAGAGCGCGTCGGTGCGGGTGTCCTGCCAGACGATGGCGTTGTGGACGGGCTCACCGGTGTTCTTGTCCCACAGCACGGTGGTCTCGCGCTGGTTGGTGATGCCGATGGCCTTGATGTCGTCGCGGGTGATGCCGGCCTTCTCGATGGCCCCGGCCACGACTTCCTGGACGTTGGTCCAGATCTCGGCGGCGTTGTGCTCGACCCAGCCCGGCTTCGGGAAGATCTGCTCGTGCTCCTTCTGGTCGACGGAGACGATGCGTCCGTCGCGGTCGAAGACGATGCAGCGGCTGGACGTGGTGCCCTGGTCGATCGCGGCGATGAAGGGCCCGGCGGTGTGTGCGTCGGTCACGGTGTGCTCCTGAAGGTTCCGTATGAAAGGGGCTGACTCACGGCGTATTGCTCACAGCCTGACGGCGTATTGCTTACGGCTCGGAAAACCTTGCGGTTCAAAGAGGGCCCGAGGCCCGAAGGCCTCGGGGTTTTAAGCAAAGGCGACGTTGTAGAGGCCTGCGGCGATCGCGCCGCCGATCAGCGGACCGACGACCGGAACCCAGGCGTAGCTCCAGTCGGAGCCGCCCTTGTTCGGCAGGGGGAGCAGCGCGTGCACGATGCGCGGGCCGAGGTCACGGGCCGGGTTGATCGCGTAACCGGTGGGTCCACCGAGGGAGAGGCCGATGGAGACAACCACCAGCGCGGTGATCAGGGCGCCCAGCGGGCCGAGGCCGTTGCCCTTGTCGTTGAGACCCTGCGTGAGAACCGCGAGCACCAGCACGACGGTGGCGATGATCTCCGTGGCGAGGTTCTGCACCGCGTTGCGGATCTCGGGGCCAGTGGAGAAGATACCGAGCACGGGGCCCGCGCCCTTCTCCTCCGCCTCGACGGCCTTGGCACCAGCGGCCTGCGCGTCCGCGGCCCCGACGATGTCGGGGTCGGTCAGGTGCGCGTGGAACTGTCCGTAGTACACGACCCAGACCAGCGTGGCGCCGATCATCGCGCCGAGCAGCTGGCCGCCCCAGTACACCGGCAGGTTGTTCCAGCCGCCGTCCTTGATGGTCAGCGCCAGCGTCACGGCCGGGTTCAGGTGTGCGCCGGACAGCGGCGCGGAGGTGTAGACCGCCGTGAGGACCGCGAAGCCCCACCCGAAGGCGATGGCGAGCCAGCCGGCGTTTCTGGCCTTGGAGGCCTTCAGCGTGACGGCGGCACAGACGCCACCGCCGAGCAGGATGAGTATGGCGGTACCTATGGTCTCGCCGATGAAGATGTCGGAGCTGGACACCCGCGACTCCTTTGTCCTTCGTCCAGGGGAAGGCGAACCCCGGGTCCCACCGGTGGTTCGCGCCCTCGGGGGTGAGGGCGATGCCGGCCCATGGCGTTGTCACACTCTAACGCGTATTGCCGGTAGGTGTTCGACAATGCCGACCGATGGACGGGAGTCTTGCCCTGGGGTTACCAGCTCGTCAAGGGTTCCGTTATCGAAAACACGATCGTTATTGATCGCTGCGAGTTATCGATCTTGAGAGGCCTCGGCGGCTCGCGCGTACATGCCAAAAGGGGCCGGTACGTAGGACACGTACCGGCCTGTTGTCGTACGGGGTTCAGCTCGTCGTTCGGGGTGTCAGAACCGTCCGGCTCCCAGGTCCCGGGAGACCGCGCGGGCGCAGTCCCGCACCGCCGCGATCAGCTCGGGGCGCAGCTCGCCGTCCCGGCAGATCCGCTCCACGGCTCCCGTGATGCCCACCGCGCCCACCGGCATGCGCCGCCGGTTGTGGATGGGTGCCGCGACCGAGGCGACGCCCGTCCATGTCTCCTCGACGTCGTCGGCGTACCCGCGTGCGCGGGTCAGGTCGAGGACTCCCTCGAACTGCTCCGGTTCGACCGTCGTGCGGGCCGTGAACGTCTTCCGCTCGGCCTCCAGGACCTCGCTGTGCGCCACCGGGTCGTAGGCCGACAGGACCTTGCCCAGGGCTGTGGAGTGCAGCGGCTGCATGGCCCCGACCTCCAGCACCTGACGGCTGTCGTCGGGCCGGAACACGTGGTGCACGATCAGCACGCCGTGTTGGTGCAGCACACCCAGGTAGACGCTCTCGCCGCTGGAGCGGGCCAGGTCGTCGGTCCACACCAGCGCCCGCGCGCGCAGCTCGTGCACGTCGAGATAGGTGGTGCCGAGCCGCAGCAGCTCGGCACCCAGCTGGTAACGCCCCGAGACGCTGTCCTGTTCGACGAAGCCCTCCTGCTGGAGGGTGCGCAGAATGCCGTGGGCCGTACCCTTGGCCAGGCCCAGCGAGGAGGCGATGTCGGACAGACCGAGCTGCCGCTCGCCGCCCGCCAGGAGCCGCAGCATCGCCGCCGCCCGTTCGAGCGACTGGATGTTCCGTGCCATCGCCGTGCTGCCTCCGTCCCCTTCGACCGACAGCGTGCGCCTCCGCTACCGCCGTTCGGCAATGTCGAACACTACCGTTCGTTGCCGAGCTCCCGCTAATGGGTCGTCGCAACATGTTCGGTCTGTCTTAACACCCCGGACGCACACGCCACGCCCGTCCGCCCCGTGGACGCCCCTGACCCTGTGACGGTGCTCGGGCTACCCTGACGGCGTGCGCCTTCCATGGGAAGCGCAAAGCCGACAGCCGTCGCACTTCAGGGAGCACCTTCATGGCTTCGTTGCCGAACCCGTCCCTTTCGTCCGAGCTTGCCGAGAACCGGACCCGCATCGCCGCGCTCCGCGAGGCGCTCGCCGAGCGTGTCGTGGTGGCCGACGGCGCGATGGGCACGATGCTGCAGGCGCAGGACCCGACGCTCGAGGACTTCGAGAACCTCGAGGGCTGCAACGAGATTCTGAACCTCACCCGCCCCGACATCGTCCGTTCCGTCCACGAGGCCTACTTCGAGGTGGGCGTGGACTGTGTGGAGACGAACACCTTCGGCGCCAACCACTCGGCGCTCGGTGAGTACGACATTCCCGAGCGCGTGTACGAGCTGTCCGAGGCCGGTGCGCGCATCGCCCGCGAGGTGGCGGACGAGTTCACGGCGTCCACCGGACAGCAGCGCTGGGTGCTCGGCTCCATGGGCCCCGGCACCAAGCTGCCGACTCTGGGCCACGCCCCGTACACCACTCTCCGCGACGCCTACCAGCAGAACGCCGAGGGCATGATCGCCGGTGGTGCCGACGCGCTGATCGTGGAGACCACTCAGGACCTGCTTCAGACGAAGGCCGCGGTCCTCGGCGCCCGCCGCGCGATGGACGCCACCGGCCTGGTCCTGCCGCTCGTCGTCTCGGTGACTGTCGAGACCACGGGCACCATGCTGCTCGGCTCCGAGATCGGCGCAGCGCTGACCGCGCTGGAACCGCTCGGCATCGACATGATCGGCCTCAACTGCGCCACCGGCCCCGCCGAGATGAGCGAGCACCTGCGCTATCTGGCCCGCCACTCCCGCATCCCGCTGTCCTGCATGCCGAACGCCGGTCTTCCGGTGCTCGGCAGGGACGGCGCGCACTACCCGCTGACGGCACCTGAGCTGGCCGGCGCCCAGGAGACCTTCGTACGCGAATACGGCCTCTCCTTGATCGGCGGCTGCTGCGGTACGACCCCGGAGCACCTGCGCCAGGTCGTCGAGCGGGTCCGCGATCTCACCCCGACCGCCCGTGACCCGCGCCCCGAACCCGGCGCCGCCTCCCTCTACCAGACCGTCCCGTTCCGCCAGGACACCGCGTACATGGCGATCGGCGAGCGCACCAACGCCAACGGCTCGAAGAAGTTCCGCGAGGCCATGCTGGAGGGCCGCTGGGACGACTGTGTGGAGATGGCCCGCGACCAGATCCGCGAGGGCGCCCACATGCTCGACCTGTGCGTCGACTACGTCGGCCGGGACGGCGTCGCGGACATGCAGGAACTCGCCGGACGCTTCGCCACCGCCTCCACGCTGCCCATCGTCCTGGACTCCACCGAGGTCGAGGTCCTGCGCGCCGGCCTGGAGAAGCTCGGCGGCCGGGCCGTCATCAACTCCGTCAACTACGAGGACGGTGACGGCCCCGAGTCCCGCTTCGCGAAGGTCACCCGGCTGGCGCAGGAGCACGGCGCGGCGCTGATCGCGCTGACCATCGACGAGGAGGGCCAGGCCCGTACCGTCGAGACCAAGGTCGCCATCGCCGAACGGCTCATCGAGGACCTGACGACGAACTGGGGCATCCACGAGTCGGACATCCTCATCGACGCCCTGACCTTCACCATCTGCACCGGCCAGGAGGAGTCCCGGAAGGACGGCATCGCCACCATCGAGGCGATCCGGGAGCTCAAGCGCCGCCGCCCCGACGTGCAGACCACGCTGGGCCTGTCGAACATCTCCTTCGGTCTCAACCCGGCCGCCCGCATCCTGCTCAACTCGGTCTTCCTCGACGAGTGCGTCAAGGCGGGCCTGGACTCGGCGATCGTGCACGCGTCGAAGATCCTCCCCATCGCGCGCTTCGACGAGGAGCAGGTCACCACCGCCCTCGACCTGATCTACGACCGGCGCATCGCCCAGCAGGGCGACGAACCAGCCTACGACCCCCTCCAGAAGCTGATGGCGCTGTTCGAGGGCGCCACCACCAAGTCGCTGAGGGCGGGCAAGGCCGAGGAACTGGCCGCGCTGCCCCTGGACGAGCGACTCAAGCGGCGCATCATCGACGGCGAGAAGAACGGCCTCGAGGCCGACCTCGCCGAAGCCCTCCAGACCCGCCCCGCCCTCGACATCGTCAACGAGACGCTGCTCGACGGCATGAAGGTGGTCGGCGAGCTGTTCGGCTCCGGCCAGATGCAGCTGCCGTTCGTGCTCCAGTCCGCCGAGGTCATGAAGACCGCGGTCGCCTACCTCGAACCGCACATGGAGAAGTCGGACGCCGAGGGCAAGGGCACCATCGTGCTGGCGACCGTGCGCGGCGACGTGCACGACATCGGCAAGAACCTCGTCGACATCATCCTTTCCAACAACGGCTACAACGTCGTCAACCTCGGCATCAAGCAGCCGGTCTCCGCGATCCTGGACGCCGCCGAGGAACACCGGGCCGACGTCATCGGCATGTCGGGCCTGCTGGTCAAGTCCACGGTGATCATGAAGGAGAACCTGGAGGAGCTCAACCAGCGCGGTCTGTCCGCCGAGTACCCGGTCATCCTCGGCGGCGCCGCCCTGACGAGGGCGTACGTCGAGCAGGACCTGCACGAGATCTACGAGGGCGAAGTCCGCTACGCCCGGGACGCGTTCGAGGGCCTGCGCCTGATGGACGCGCTCATCGGGGTCAAGCGGGGCGTGCCGGGGGCCGTGCTGCCGGAGCTCAAGCAGCGCCGGGTGCGCGCCACCGCACCGACGGTCGTCGAGGAGCGCCCGGAGGAGGGTCACGTCCGCTCGGACGTCGCCGTCGACAACCCGGTGCCCACCCCGCCCTTCTGGGGCACCCGTGTCATCAAGGGCATCCAGCTCAAGGAGTACGCCTCCTGGCTGGACGAGGGCGCCCTGTTCAAGGGTCAGTGGGGCCTGAAGCAGGCCCGTGCGGGCGACGGACCGACGTACGAGGAACTCGTCGAGACCGAGGGCCGGCCCCGGCTGCGCGGACTGCTGGACAAGCTCCAGACCGACAACCTGCTCGAAGCGGCCGTCGTCTACGGCTACTTCCCCTGTGTGTCCAAGGACGACGACCTGATCCTCCTGGACGAACAGGGCAACGAGCGCACCCGCTTCACCTTCCCGCGCCAGCGCCGCGGACGGCGGCTGTGCCTGGCCGACTTCTTCCGGCCCGAGGAGTCCGGTGAGCGGGACGTCGTCGGCCTCCAGGTCGTCACGGTCGGCTCCCGCATCGGCGAGGAGACGGCCAAGCTCTTCGAGTCGAACTCCTACCGCGACTACCTCGAACTGCACGGCCTGTCCGTGCAGCTGGCCGAGGCCCTCGCCGAGTACTGGCACGCCCGCGTCCGCTCCGAGCTCGGCTTCGCCGGTGAGGACCCCTCGGCCATCGAGGACATGTTCGACCTCAAGTACCGCGGTGCCCGCTTCTCCCTCGGCTACGGTGCCTGCCCCGACCTGGAGGACCGCGCCAAGATCGCCGAACTCCTGGAGCCCGAGCGCATCGGCGTCCACCTCTCGGAGGAGTTCCAGCTGCACCCCGAGCAGTCCACGGACGCGATCGTGATCCACCACCCGGAGGCGAAGTACTTCAACGCGAGGTGACTCGGCGCGAGGCGAGTCAGCGGGCCCCCACAACCAACAGGCGTTTCACCTGACGCCGTCGTACACTGGACGGTCCACAGCAGGCCGGTTCCCCCTGAGGGAACCGGCCTTCTCGTCCCTCAAGGAGGTGCGCCAGGATGACCACTACGGTTCCCGCGCTCGGTACCCGTACGGCCGAAGGCTCAGCGCTGCAGGCCGTGCTCCTGGACATGGACGGCACCCTGGTGGACACCGAGGGGTTCTGGTGGGACGTCGAGGTCGAGATCTTCCGGACGCTCGGGCACACCCTCGACGACTCCTGGCGCCATGTGGTGGTCGGCGGCCCCATGACCCGCAGCGCGGGCTTCCTGATCGAGGCCACCGGGGCCGACATCACGCTCGGCGAGCTCACGGTGCTGCTCAACGACGGTTTCGAGGACCGTATCGACCGGGCGCTGCCGCTGATGCCGGGGGCGGCCAGACTCCTCGCGGAGCTCGCCGCGCACGAGATCCCCACCGCCCTGGTCTCCGCCTCGCACCGGCGCATCATCGACCGTGTTCTGGCCTCCCTGGGCCCCCAGTACTTCGCGCTGACCGTCGCGGGCGACGAGGTGGAGCGGACCAAGCCCTTCCCCGACCCCTATCTGCTGGCGGCGTCCGGACTCGGCGCCGAACCGGCCCGGTGTGCCGTCATCGAGGACACCGCCACGGGCGTCGCCGCCGCGGAGGCCGCGGGCTGCCACGTGGTCGCCGTCCCCTCCGTCGCCCCGATCGCCCCCGCCGTCCGGCGCACGGTCGTGACCTCCCTCGAAGAGGTCGACCTGCCTTTTCTCCGTGGCCTGATGACGGAAATGCGCTAGGCGTTCACCCAGCGTGCATAACCGAATGTGCCGCTATCCCCTGCGTATCCGCAGGTAAGGGCCCCGGACCTGCCACGGGAAATTCAATCCGGGGCCGGATGGCCGAATTCCGGTACTCTCCCACCGAGTTGGCGGTGTGAGGTTCGTCACCTGGCAGGGGGTCGACATTCGGACTGCCGTGTGCAGTGACCCCCCTTTCGGGGGTGGTCGACGTGCCCTTGTGTCCCGATTGGTGGAACGCTGCACTAATCCTTCCGCTGTCGGGTTATCGGTGCGTCCACGCCCGGTTTCGCAGCGTGATGGGAACTCAACTCCGGTCTCTGCGGGCCGCCCTGGTGGTGCGGACTAATGTCGTCGCGAGAACCTCGCCATAACCCCGGTGACTCGCCCGCACCACCCCTGCATGGCGGGTACACGGACACGACAGCTCTGGAGAAACTCGAGCATGAACCGCAAGACTTTGGTGCTGCCGGCCGTTGTCGGCTTGCTCGCCCCGGTGCTCGCCGCGTGTGGCGGTTCCAACAGCGGGGGAAGCGGCGGCGACGCGATCGTCGTGGGCACCACGGACCGGTTCACCGCATCGAAGGATGCCCCGGCTCCTCTCGACCCGGCGTACGCGTACGACGTCGGCACCTGGAACATCCTGCGCCAGACCGTGCAGACGCTGATGGTTCAGCCCCGCGGTGACGGCGACCCCCAGCCCGAGGCTGCCGAGAGCTGCGGTTTCACCGACTCCGGCAACGAGCGTTACGCCTGCACGCTGCGCGACGGACTGAAGTTCGCGAGTGGTGACCCGATCACCGCCAAGGACGTGAAGTTCTCGATCGACCGCGCGATGTCACTCAAGGCCGACAGCGGTGTGTTCGCGCTGCTGTCCACCGTCGACACCGTGGAGACGCAGGGCGACCGCCAGGTGATCTTCCACCTGAAGACCGCGGACGCCACCTTCCCGTTCAAGCTGTCGACCCCGGTCGCCGGCATCGTGAACCCGAAGGACTACGAGAAGGGCAAGCTGCGCGACGGCTTCTCCGTCGACGGCTCCGGCCCGTACACCCTCCAGGCCGACGTCAAGAACGACGAGGCCGACAAGATCACCTTCACCAAGAACCCGAACTACAAGGGTCTGTTGAAGCCGAAGAACGACAAGGTCGAGATGCGCTCCTTCGAGAGCGCCGACGCCATGGGCGCCGCGCTCAACAAGGGCGACATCGACCTCATGACCCGCGCGATGACGCCGGCGCAGATCACCAAGCTCGGTGCCGCCGGTGCGACCGGCAAGATCGACCTGGTCGAGATGCCCGGCCTCGAGATCCGCTACCTCGGCTTCAACACCGATGACCCGACGGTGAAGAGCAAGGCCGTCCGCCAGGCCATGGCCGAGGTGATCAACCGCGGCGAGCTCGTCTCCAAGGTGTACGGCTCCCAGGCCGAGCCGCTGTTCTCGATGGTCCCGGCCACCATCACGGGTCACTCCAACTCGTTCTTCAACAAGTACGGCGACCCGAGCGTCTCCAAGGCCACCACGACGCTGAACAAGGCCGGCATCACCACCCCGGTGAAGCTCACCCTGCACTACACGACCGACCACTACGGCTCGGCCACCGGGCAGGAGTTCGAGGTGCTGAAGAAGCAGCTCAACGCCAGCGGCCTGTTCAGTGTCGAGATCAAGGGCGAGCCCTGGACGACGTTCCGTCCGGCCGAGAAGAAGAACGAGTACCAGGTCTACGGCATGGGCTGGTTCCCCGACTTCCCGGACGCCGACAACTACCTGGCGCCGTTCCTCGACAAGGACAACACCCTCGGCTCGCCGTACGTGAACTCCACGATCCGCGGCACGCTGATCCCGGAGTCCCGCCGCGAGGCCGACCGCCTCACCGCGTCGAAGAGCCTCACCGAGATCCAGGACAAGGTGGCCGACGACGTACCGCTCCTGCCGCTGTGGCAGGGCAAGCAGTACATCGCCGCGCGGGACGACATCACCGGCACCGAGTGGGCGCTCAACTCGTCCTCCACGCTCCAGCTGTGGGAGCTCGGCCGCGGTGTGAGTGGCTGACCGGTCCTTCACAGGGCGCCGGGTCCCGTGGACCCGGCGCCCGACCGCCCGACCCGGCGCCCGCTCCACGTGGCGTTCCAGAGAAACAATGACAAGGCACCTCCTCGTGAACATGCGCAACCAGTGGCCAGTCCTGTCCGTCGCGACGGGGCTGGCCGCCGGTCTGCTCGCCGGCTGCGGCTCGCAGACGAGCGAGCCCGGCAGCACAGGCTCCTCCCTGGTGATGGGGATGTCCGACGACGTCCTGGCCACCGACCCGGCATCCGGTTACGACCCGGGGTCCTGGCTGTTGTTCAACAACGTCTTCCAGTCGTTGCTGAGCTTCCCCGACGGCGGTACGGAGCCGGTTCCCGAGGCGGCCAAGGAGTGCGCGTTCTCGGACGCCACGACCAAGGTCTACAAGTGCACGCTCCAGGACGGCCTGAAGTTCAGCAACGGTGACGCCCTCACCTCCGAGGACGTCAAGTTCTCCTTCGACCGCATTCTGAAGATCGACGACGCCTCCGGTCCGGCCGTCATGTTCCCCATGCTCGACACGGTCCAGACCCCGGACTCGAAGACCGTCGTCTTCAGGCTGAAGTACGCCGACGCCACCTTCCCCAGCAAGATCGCCTCCGGCGCCGGCTCGATCGTGGACCACCAGCAGTACGCGGACAACGGGCTGCGCAGGGACGACCAGGCGGTCGGCTCGGGCCCGTACAAGCTGGACTCCTTCGGCAAGGACCAGGCCGTCTTCTCGGTCAACGACAGCTACAAGGGCACCGCCAAGGTGAAGAACTCCGGCATCACGCTGAAGTTCTTCCACGGCGACCAGACCGCCCTGAAGAAGGCGCTGCTGAACCACCAGGTCGACATCGCCTACCGAGGTCTCGCCGCCGACGACATCGCGGACATCAGCAACGACACCTCCACCGGCAGGGGCGTCAACGTCGTCGAGGGCACCAGCGCCGAAGTCCAGCACATGGTCTTCAACATGGACGACCCGGTCGCCGGCAAGCTCGGCGTGCGCAAGGCCATCGCCTATCTGCTCGACCGCGAGGCCCTGGTCAACAAGGTCTACAAGGACACCGCGACGCCGCTGTACTCGATCGTCCCGGCCGGTGTCACCGGCCACAACACGGCCTTCTTCGACCGCTACGGCGCCCGCCCCTCGAAGACGAAGGCCGCCGCCGCGCTCCGGGCCGAGGGCATCACCGGCAAGGTCGAGCTCACGCTCTGGTCGACCCCCTCGCGCTACGGCCCCGCCACCGACCAGGAGTTCAGGGCGATCGCCCAGCAGCTCAACGCCAGCGGGCTGTTCGACGCGACCGTGAGGTCCGTCGCGTACAGCCAGTACGAGAAGGACATCGCCAAGGGCAAGTACGGCGTGTACGTGAAGGGCTGGGTGCCCGACTACCCGGACCCCGACAACTTCACGGCCCCCTTCTTCGGCAAGGGCAACGTGCTGAGCAACCACTACACGAACAGCACGATCACCGGTCGGCTCATCCCGAAGACGGCCGCCCAGAGCGACCGCTCCTCGACCGACACCGAGTACGGCAAGATCCAGGACATCGTGGCCGAGGACCTCCCGGTCATCCCGATCTGGCAGGCCAAGCAGTACGCGATCGTGCGGGACAACGTCTACGGCCTCGAGTACTGCCTCGACGCCTCGACGGTGTTCCGCTTCTGGGAGATCAGCAAGGACTGACTCCACCACCGCCGGTACGAACGCCGAGGGCGCCCTCTTCGTGGAAGGGGGCGCCCTCGGTCGTGCTCCTGGGGGAGTGGACGGCGTATCGGGGGTTACTGCTGTGCGCCCGGGCGCACCAACCCGCTCTCGTACGCGTACACCGCGGCCTGCACCCGGTCGCGCAGCCCCAACTTGGTGAGCACATGGCCCACATGCGTCTTGACGGTGGTCTCGCTGACGAACAGGTCGGCGGCGATCTCCGCGTTCGACAGGCCGCGCGCCACCAGCTTCAGCACCTCGACCTCCCGCTCGGTCAGGGTGTGCAGCGTGTCGGGCACCGGCTCGTCGCCGGAGGGCAGATGACCCGCGTACTTGTCGAGAAGCCGACGGGTGATGCTCGGCGCGAGCATCGCCTCGCCCGCGGCGACCACCCGGATCGCCTGCACCAGCTCATTGGCCGGCGCGTCCTTGAGGAGGAAGCCGCTGGCCCCGGCGCGCAGCGCCTCCACCACGTACTCGTCGAGGTCGAAGGTCGTCAGGACGAGCACCTTGGCCGGTCCGTCCCGCCCCGGCCCGGTGATCTGCCGGGTCGCCTCCACCCCGTCCATCCTCGGCATACGGATGTCCATCAGAACCACATCGGGCTGCAGCGCACGTACCTGATCGAGTGCCTGGAGACCGTCACCGGCCTCACCGACGACCGCGATGTCCTGCTCCGCCTCCAGAATCATCCGGAAGCCGGTACGCAGCAGCGGCTGGTCGTCGACCAGTAGGACGCGGATGGCCACGTAAGTCTCCTTGAGGTCTGTCCGGCGGACCAGGCCGGAGCTGAGCAACGCGCCGGACAGGCCCTAATCCCGCCCCATTCTGCCCTGCTCGGTGACGCCTGACTCCGGCGCCCTGACCGGCAGCGGATAGGGCGGGGGAGTACCGCCGAATTCCGGACATACGGCTTGGTGGTCGCACCAACCGCAGAGCTTGGTGGGCCTCGGTCGCCAGTCGCCCGTCTCGGTGGCCTGCCGGATCGCCTCCCACAGGGCGAGCAGCTTGCGCTCGACCCGCTCCAGGTCCTCGATCATCGGGTCGTACGTCACCACGTCGCCGCTGCCGAGGTAGACGAGCTGGAGCCGGCGCGGGACCACCCGCTTCAGCCGCCACACCACCAGGGCGTAGAACTTCATCTGGAACAGCGCACCCTCGGCGTACTCCGGCCGCGGCGCCTTGCCCGTCTTGTAGTCGACGATCCGGACCTCGCCCGTCGGGGCCACGTCGACGCGGTCGATGATGCCGCGCAGCTTCAGCCCGGAGTCGAGCCGGGCCTCGACGGCCAGCTCGCGCTCGGCGGGCTCCAGCCGCGTCGGGTCCTCAAGACTGAACCAGCGCTCCACCAGCTGCTCGGCCTCGCCCAGCCAGCGCGTCAACCGCTCGCCGTCGGGATCGTCGGCGAACAGCTCCACGACCTCCGGCCGCGTCTCGCGCAGCCGGTCCCACTGCCCGGGAATGAGCGACTTGGCGCGCGGAGCCGTCCGCTCCGCCGCCGGAGCGTCGAAGAGGCGCTCCAGCACCGCGTGGACCAGCGTGCCGCGGGTGGCCGCCTCACTCGGCTTCTCGGGGAGTCTGTCGATCACCCGGAACCGGTAGAGCAACGGGCACTGCATGAAGTCGCCGGCCCGTGAGGGTGACAGCGAGCTCGGAGGCAGGGCCGGTCGGGCCGCGGGAACCGCCGACGCGTCCGTCGCCTCGGCCACGGCGGCTTCGGCCACGTCAGCCTCGGCCACGGCAGCCTCGGCCACGGCAGCCTCGGCCGTGACGGCTTCGGCCGCGTCGGCTTCGGTCGGCTCGGGCGGCACGGCGCCCCCGGTGCTGGTTTCCATGTCCACAGACCTTACGGCCCGCCACTGACAGTGAGTGCACAGTAGGGGCTTGTGCGCGCTTGTGCGACGGAGCGGAAAACAGAGGGGGTGCCGGGGCGGAACGCGTCGCGACGGACGCATACCATCGACCCAGACCCTCCTGCTTCGCATGATCGGGAGCGGGAGACGCTTCGAACGAGGGGACATCGTGGACGAGAGCGGCGGGAGCGGGCAGCCGCGGTCCGGCACCGACGAAGCGACCGAGCGCCACGGGGAGCAGCGGGCCCCCTCGGCCGCGGATGCCACGCGTCCCGGACCGGAGGGCTCCGAGCACCCCACCGGGCCGACACCACCCACGACCCCGGGCACCCCCGAGGCCGCCCCGTCCCCCGACGGCCCCCACGACCCCACCGACTCCGCCCGCGAGGCCGCGACGCAGGGCGACTCCTCGAGCGGGGCCGAGGACGGGGCCGAGGTGCCCGTCGATTCCTCCCACCGGGCCGAGGCACCCGCCGGTCCCGGTTCCCCTTCCGATTCCTCTGACGAGGCCGACGCGCGTCACGGCTCCTCCGCCGGAGGCCACCCGCACACCGAGCCCGAACACCCCCGAACCCTGGCCCACTCCGGAACCGGCACCGGTACCGGCAAGACGCAGCCCCCGCGACGCGGCCGGGAGCCCGGTGGCGGGCTGCTGATGGGGCGGCCGTTCGGTGTGCCCGTGTACGTGGCGCCCAGCTGGTTCCTCGTGGCCGCGCTGATCACCTGGGTGTTCGGCGGCCAGCTCGACCGCGTGCTGCCCGAACTCGGCGCCCTGCGCTACCTCGTGTCCCTCTTCTTCGCGGTCGCCTTCTACGCCTCCGTCCTCGTCCACGAGCTGGCCCACACGGTCGCCGCCCTGCGCTTCAAACTGCCGGTGCGCCGGATCCAGCTGCAGTTCTTCGGCGGCGTCTCGGAGATCGAGAAGGAGGCCGAGACCCCGGGCCGGGAGTTCGTACTGTCCTTCGTCGGACCACTGCTCTCCCTCGTCCTCTCGGGCCTCTTCTACCTCGCCATGCTGGCCGTCGAGCCCGGCACGGTCCCCGGCGTGCTGCTGGCCGGCCTGATGATCTCCAACCTGATCGTGGCCGGCTTCAACCTGCTCCCCGGTCTGCCCCTGGACGGCGGCCGTATGCTCCGCGCGGTCGTCTGGAAGATCACCGGCAAGCCGATGAGCGGCACGATCGCCGCCGCCTGGGTCGGCCGCGCCCTCGCCGTCTCCGTACTGATCGGCCTGCCCCTGCTCACCCAGTCCGGAGCGCTCGGCGCCACCCAGGACAACATCGGCGGCATGGACACCGTCACCGACGCCCTGCTCGCCGCGATCCTCGCCGCGATCATCTGGACCGGCGCCGGCAACAGCCTCCGCATGGCCCGTCTGCGCGAACACCTGCCCGAGCTGCGCGCCCGCTCACTCACCCGGCGCGCGGTCCCGGTCGAGACCAGCACCCCGCTCTCGGAGGCGCTGCGCCGCGCCAACGACGCAGGCGCCCGTGCGCTGGTCGTCGTCGACGCCAACGGCGAACCGCTCTCCCTCGTCCGCGAGGCCGCCATCGTCGGCGTACCGGAGCACCGCCGCCCCTGGGTCGCCGTCAGCGGCCTCGCCCAGGACCTCACCGACGGCATGCGCGTCTCCGCGGAACTCGCCGGCGAGGCCCTCCTGGACACTCTCCGTGCCACCCCGGCGACCGAGTACCTGGTGGTGGAGGACTCGGGCGAGATCTACGGAGTCCTGTCGGCGGCGGACGTCGAGCGAGCCTTCGTCAAGGCGATGGCCCGCCCGTCCTGAGCTGTACGCGCCCCCGCCCGAGCGTGGTCGGCGCCCCGCGCAGGGACCGGTAGGCTGGTCACATGTCCGAACCGACCGGTGCCGCCCGCAGGCGCGGGCCCTTCAAGGTCGGGGACCAGGTTCAGCTGACCGACCCCAAGGGCCGCCACTACACGTTCACGCTCGAGGCCGGGAAGAACTTCCACACCCACAAGGGTTCCTTCCCCCACGACGAGCTGATCGGCGCTCCCGAGGGCAGCGTTGTCCGCACCACGGGGAACGTCGCCTATCTCGCGCTGCGCCCCCTGCTCCCCGACTACGTCCTGTCCATGCCCCGCGGCGCTGCCGTGGTCTACCCCAAGGACGCGGGGCAGATCCTGGCCTTCGCCGACATCTTCCCCGGCGCGCGCGTCGTGGAAGCGGGCGTGGGCTCCGGCTCGCTCAGCAGCTTCCTGCTGCGCGCCATCGGCGACCAGGGCATGCTCCACTCCTACGAGCGCCGCGAGGACTTCGCGGAGATCGCCCAGCAGAACGTGGAGCGCTACTTCGGCGGCCCGCACCCCGCCTGGCAGCTCACCGTCGGCGACCTCCAGGACAATCTGTCCGACACCGACGTCGACCGTGTCATCCTCGACATGCTCGCCCCCTGGGAGTGCCTGGAGGCCGTCTCCAAGGCGCTCGTCCCCGGCGGCATCCTGTGCTGCTACGTCGCCACCACCACCCAGCTCGCGCGGACCGTCGAGTCCATCCGCGAGATCGGCTCCTTCAACGAGCCGTCCGCGTGGGAGTCGATGATCCGCAACTGGCACGTCGAGGGCCTGGCGGTCCGCCCGGACCACCGGATGATCGGCCACACCGGCTTCCTGCTCACCGCCCGCCGCCTCGCGGACGGTGTCGAGCCGCCCATGCGTCGCCGCCGCCCGGCCAAGGGCGCATACGGCGACGACTACACCGGTCCGAACGCCGACGGCGGCTCAGGCCGCTGACCCGAGCGGCGCCCACGCCGTCGACGTACTCAACGCACCACACCTGCGGCCGAGTTCCCGGAAGCACTCCGGAGCTCGGCCGCAGCGCGTTCCCGTGCGCGGGCCGCGGGACAGGCGGACAACTCCGCCGCAAGCCCTTTCCGTTGGCCCGCCGCCGTGACACGCCGCCAGAAGTCCGGACCCCGCCGTTCCACCCCACTGTGACGTGTGGCACCATGCTGGCCACCCCACCCCCACCGTCACGGCCCTCCCAGGAGACGCTCCTAGTGCAGCAATCCGTCGTCCCGGAACTGGCACACACCCACACCCGTCCCATCCACTGGCTCGCCACGGCCACCGCCCTGGCCGGAGTCGTCGCCCTCTCCTCGGTCCTCCAGCCCGGCTCCGCGACGGCGGCCCAGCCCGGCCCCGGGGCCAAGTCCGCCCCGGCCGCGACGGCGCCCCCGGACTCCGCGGGCGTCACGTTCCCGATCGACTGCGGGCCCGTCAAGGTCCTCGTGCAGAAGAAGGCGTCCGGAGACCTCGACGGCGACGGCAGCCCGGAGACGGTGGCCGTGGTCCGCTGCGACGCGGGCATCGGCACCCCGCCCAACGGCGTCTACGTCATCACCCGGGGCGGGTCGGGAGCCAAGAAGCCCCGCGTCGTGGCCACCCTGGTCGACCCGAAGGACCGCCTCAGTGTCACCGACTTCGCGGTGCGTGACGGCGCCGTCACGGCGACCCTGCTCGGCTACTCCTCTGCCGACGTGCCGAGTTGCTGCCCGGACGTGAAGGAGCAGGCCAAGTGGCAGTGGAAGAACGGCACGTTCATCCGCTCGACACCCTCCGGGGCCCAGAACGCATGAGAAGTATGTGAGAAAAGAGACATGTCGTGACGCGGAGTGCCCTGAGGGTCACTCCGCGTCGGGGCCGTAGACCTCGACCCTGTCCGAAACTCGACGTACGTGGATGCAGTCGCCCGGGCACTCCTTCGCGGAGTCGGCGACATCCCGCAGAAGCGTCAGCGGTACGGGCGTTGTGGCGCCCGGGGCCTGCAGGAGCTCGTCGTCGGCGCTCTTCACATAGGCCAGGCCGTCGATGTCCAGCTCGAAGACCTCCGGCGCGTACTGGGCGCAGATGCCGTCTCCGGTGCAGAGATCCTGGTCGATCCAGACCTCGAGTGCCTCGCCGCCGCCTGGGGCCTCCTGCTGCACGGTCATTTCTCCTGCCGTTTCCTGCGTCGAGCGATCCGCAGACTGGGGAATCGGGCCAGCTCTGACGGGTGTTGAACACGTCGACCCTACCTCCGCCCGCTTCCCGACCGTGTTCGGTGGGTATTCCCCTGGCGTGAGGGAGAGCGCAAGGGTGAAGATCGGACACACCCCGACAGTCTTTGTGATCTAGGGGTTTCAATCGACACCCACCCAGGTAGGGTCTGGAAGCGTCCAGCTCCCCTTGGAGGAGGTGAGGACCGTGGCAGCCCACGACGACGACATGAACCGCGGCATCCGCCCGGGACGAGGGTCCGATGACCCTGCCGGGCAGGTTGCCTACCTTGAGCAGGAGATCGCCGTCCTGCGACGCAAGCTCGCCGACTCTCCGCGGCACACGAGGATTCTCGAAGAGCGGATCGTCGAGCTGCAGACCAACCTGGCCGGCGTGTCCGCACAGAACGAGCGGCTCGCCAACACGCTCCGTGAGGCCCGCGACCAGATCGTGGCCCTCAAGGAAGAGGTCGACCGGCTGGCACAGCCACCGGCCGGTTTCGGTGTCTTCCTCGTGGCGAACGAGGACGGCACGGCGGACATCTTCACCGGGGGCCGCAAGCTCCGGGTGAACGTCAGCCCCAGCGTGGAGCTCGAAGAGCTCAGGCGCGGCCAGGAAGTGATGCTCAACGAAGCCCTCAACGTGGTCGAGGCCATGGAGTACGAGAGCGTCGGCGACATCGTCACCCTCAAGGAGATCCTCGAGGACGGCGAACGCGCCCTCGTGGTGGGGCACACCGACGAGGAACGGGTGGTACGGCTCGCCGAGCCGCTGCTGGACGTCACCATCCGTCCCGGCGACGCTCTGCTTCTCGAACCCCGTTCCGGCTATGTCTACGAAGTTGTCCCCAAGAGCGAGGTCGAGGAGCTCGTCCTCGAAGAGGTCCCGGACATCGGCTACGAGCAGATCGGCGGCCTGGGAAACCAGATCGAACTGATCCGCGACGCGGTCGAGCTCCCTTACCTCTACCCCGACCTCTTCAAGGAGCACGAACTGCGGCCGCCCAAGGGTGTGCTGCTCTACGGGCCTCCTGGATGCGGCAAGACGCTCATCGCCAAGGCGGTCGCCAACTCGCTGGCCAAGAAGGTCGCCGAGGTCACCGGCCAGGCCACCGGCAAGAGCTTCTTCCTGAACATCAAGGGCCCCGAGCTCCTGAACAAGTACGTCGGCGAGACCGAGCGGCAGATCCGCCTCGTCTTCCAGCGTGCTCGTGAGAAGGCCAGCGAGGGCACCCCCGTCATCGTCTTCTTCGACGAGATGGAGTCCCTCTTCCGCACCCGTGGATCGGGCGTCAGCTCGGACGTGGAGAACACCATCGTCCCCCAGCTGCTCGCCGAGATCGACGGCGTGGAAGGCCTGGAGAACGTGGTCGTGATCGGCGCCTCGAACCGCGAGGACATGATCGACCCCGCGATCCTGCGCCCCGGACGACTCGATGTGAAGATCAAGATCGAGCGCCCGGACGCCGAGGCCGCCAAGGACATCTTCGCCAAGTACCTCACACAACGCCTACCGCTGCACTCCGACGACCTCGGTGAGCACGGCGGGGACCGGGCGGCCACCGTCCACGGCATGATCCAGACCGCCGTGGAGCAGATGTACGCCGAATCCGAGGAGAACCGCTTCCTCGAGGTCACCTACGCCAACGGCGACAAGGAAGTCCTGTACTTCAAGGACTTCAATTCCGGCGCCATGATCGAGAACATCGTCGGCCGCGCCAAGAAGGCAGCGATCAAGGCCTTCCTCGAGCAGAACCAGAAGGGCCTTCGGGTCTCCCACCTCCTCCAGGCGTGCGTGGACGAGTTCAAGGAGAACGAGGACCTCCCGAACACCACCAACCCGGACGACTGGGCCCGAATCTCCGGAAAGAAGGGCGAACGGATCGTTTACATCCGTACGCTCGTCACTGGAAAGCAGGGCGCGGACACCGGACGCTCCATCGACACGGTGGCGAACACCGGGCAGTACCTGTAAAAGCCAGGGCGGCTGCGGGTGCCCTCCACGGGTACCCGCAGCCGACTGCTTTCCGGGGCACGGCTGGAGCAGAGCAATGACGCAAATGATCTCCCCACCAGCGCAGAGGCGTTCTAGGCTCTTTCGTACCGCCGAGTCGCGCGTTGCGGGGACGGGCACCGCACACGCACCGGAGCACCAGCGGTACTTGAGCAGCGCCCCCGACCGAGGGCGCTGCCGGGCAAGGAGGGCCGCATGACCGTACGGCGAGTAATGGGCATCGAGACGGAGTACGGGATCTCCGTCCCCGGCCACCCCAACGCCAATGCCATGCTCACCTCGTCCCAGATCGTCAACGCGTACGCGGCGGCGATGCACCGGGCGCGCCGCGCCCGCTGGGATTTCGAGGAGGAGAACCCGCTGCGGGACGCGCGAGGCTTCGACCTCGCCCGCGAGGCCGCCGACTCCAGCCAGCTCACCGACGAGGACATCGGCCTGGCCAATGTCATCCTCACCAATGGCGCACGGCTGTACGTGGACCACGCACACCCGGAGTACAGCGCTCCCGAGGTCACCAACCCGTGGGACGCCGTCCTGTGGGACAAGGCCGGCGAGCGCATCATGGCGGAGGCCGCGGAGCGCGCGGCCCAGCTCCCCGGCGCCCAGCCGATCCACCTCTACAAGAACAACACCGACAACAAGGGCGCCTCGTACGGCACGCACGAGAACTACCTGATGAAGCGGGAGACCCCCTTCTCGGACATCGTGCGCCACCTCACGCCGTTCTTCGTCTCACGCCAGGTCGTCACCGGAGCGGGCCGCGTCGGTATCGGCCAGGACGGGCACGAGCACGGCTTCCAGCTCAGTCAGCGCGCGGACTACTTCGAGGTCGAGGTGGGCCTCGAGACCACGCTCAAGCGCCCCATCATCAACACGCGCGACGAGCCGCACGCGGACGCCGAGAAGTACCGCAGGCTGCACGTGATCATCGGTGACGCGAACCTGTCGGAGATCTCGACCTATCTCAAGCTGGGCACGACCGCCCTGGTCCTGTCCATGATCGAGGACGGCTTCATCGCCGTCGACCTCGCCGTCGACCAGCCGGTGCGCACGCTGCACCAGGTCTCGCACGACCCCACGCTGAAGCGGCTCGTCACGCTGCGCAGCGGACGCACGCTGACCGCGGTGCAGCTCCAGATGGAGTACTTCGAGCTGTCGCGCAAATACGTGGAGGAACGGTTCGGGGCGGACGCCGACGACCAGACCAAGGACGTCCTGGCCCGCTGGGAGGACACCCTCAACCGCCTGGAGAACGACCCGATGAGCCTCTCGGGGGAGCTCGACTGGGTGGCCAAGCGGGAGCTCATGGAGGGCTACCGGCGCCGTGACGGCCTCGACTGGGACGCGGCACGGCTGCACCTGGTCGACCTCCAGTACGCCGACGTACGGGCCGAGAAGGGCCTGTACAACCGTCTGGCGGCGCGCGGCAAGATGAAGCGGCTCCTAGACGAGCGGGACGTCGAGCGGGCCCGTACGAAGCCGCCGGAGGACACCCGTGCGTACTTCCGCGGGCGCTGTCTGGAGCAGTACGCGGACGATGTGGCGGCGGCCTCCTGGGACTCGGTGATCTTCGATCTGCCGGGCCGGGACTCGCTCCAGCGCGTCCCAACCCTGGAGCCGCTTCGCGGAACGCGTAATCACGTCAAGGAGCTCCTAGACCGCTGCCGCACGGCGGAGGACCTGGTCAGGGTCCTGTCAGGCGGCTGACCGGGCCGCCAGGGGCGTCGGAGCCCGGGCGGCGCAACGGGGTGGAAAGACGCGACGTCCGGGAATCATCGAGGTGGCTCCCGGACGTTGTAGCAACTGCGGGGCCGATGTCGGACCCTGCTTGTAGGGTCTGATCAAGAACGTCGAACCGAGCGGGGTGAGGGTTATGGCGACCAAGGACACCGGCGGCGGACAGCAGAAGGCGACGCGTTCCACCGAGGAGGTCGAGGAGCAGGCGCAGGACGCGCAGGTATCGGACGACCTCAAGGAACGCCAGGAAAAGCTGAGCGACGACGTCGACTCGGTTCTGGACGAGATCGACGATGTCTTGGAAGAGAACGCCGAGGACTTCGTGCGCTCCTTCGTTCAGAAGGGTGGCCAGTAGGCCACTTTTCCCTTCGATTCGAAGGCCTTACGCGGAGGCGACTGAGCGCCGGAAGGGCTGGGCGTGAAGTGCTGCTCGCGGTGACGGGAAATCGGGCCGCGGGCAGCCTTCGCCGGCGATGCCCGCCGCTCGTAGGGGTGTCGCATTTTCATGGGGCTGTGCGTGATCAAAGGGCTCCGTGAGATCAAGGGGCTCCGTGAGATCGAAGCGGCTCCGCGTCATCAATGGAGCCCTGCGGGATCGGTTTGAAAGGTCCCGCAGTTCATGTGGATCACCGCCATGAGACGGGTAGGGTCCGTGGCGTACCGTGCTTCAACTGCAATTCGGCCATCGGCAAGTTGGGAGATGATCCCGACGCTGTTCGTCGGGCTGCCGCCTACTTGGAAGGATCCCCGTGGAAGCCAACACTCGTAGCACCGGGCGTCTACCGGCTGCCTTCCTGACGCCCGGGTCGTCGTCCTTCATGGACTTCCTGTCCGAGCACCAGCCGGAGATGCTGCCGGGCAAGCGGCAGCTGCCGCCCGTCCAGGGCGTGATCGAGGCCCCGCACGGCACGACCATCGTCGCCGTCACGTTCCCCGGCGGAGTGGTCCTCGCCGGCGACCGCCGGGCCACCATGGGCAACATGATCGCTCAGCGCGACATCGAGAAGGTCTTCCCGGCCGACGAGTACTCGGCGGTGGGCATCGCCGGTACGGCCGGTCTGGCCGTCGAGATGGTCAAGCTGTTCCAGCTGGAGCTGGAGCACTTCGAGAAGGTGGAGGGCACCACCCTCTCCCTGGAGGGCAAGGCGAACCGGCTCTCCACCATGATCCGTTCCAACCTCGGCATGGCCATGCAGGGCCTCGCCGTGGTCCCTCTCTTCGCGGGTTACGACGTGGACCGCGACAAGGGCCGCATCTTCTCCTACGACGTCACCGGCGGCCGCTCCGAGGAGCACGGCTACGCCTCCACCGGCTCCGGCTCGATCTTCGCGCGCGGTGCCATGAAGAAGCTCTACCGCGACGACCTGACCGAAGAGCAGGCCACGACCCTCGTCATCCAGGCGTTGTACGACGCGGCCGACGACGACTCGGCGACCGGCGGTCCCGACGTCGCCCGCCGGATCTACCCGATCGTCACCGTGATCACCGAGGACGGCTTCCGCAGGCTCACCGACGACGAGTCCTCCGAGATCGCCCGCGCGATCCTGGAGCGGCGTCTGGAGCAGCCGGACGGTCCGCGGGCCGCGCTGCTCTGAGCCCGGCTCCTTTCGCCAAGGTGACCCAGTGACTTCGACAGAAAGGGACGGATAACCGGTGTCGACGCCGTTCTATGTCTCACCCCAGCAGGCCATGGCCGACCGGGCGGAGTACGCCCGTAAGGGCATCGCCCGCGGTCGCAGCCTCGTTGTGCTGCAGTACGCCGACGGCATTGTGTTCGTCGGCGAGAACCCGTCCCGTGCGCTGCACAAGTTCAGCGAGATCTACGACCGGATCGGCTTCGCGGCCGCCGGCAAATACAACGAATACGAGAATCTGCGGATCGGTGGTGTGCGCTACGCCGATCTTCGGGGTTACACCTATGACCGTGATGATGTGACCGCTCGGGGTCTGGCGAATGTGTACGCGCAGACGCTGGGCACGATCTTCTCCTCGGCCGCCGAGAAGCCGTACGAGGTGGAGCTCGTTGTCGCCGAGGTGGGGGAGACCCCCGAAGGCGACCAGATCTATCGGCTGCCGCACGACGGGTCCATCGTGGACGAACACGGGTCCGTCGCGGTGGGTGGCAATGCCGAGCAGATCAGCAGCTATCTGGACCAGCGCCACCAGGACGGGATGTCGCTGGCGGAGGCGCTGAAGCTGGCCGTGCAGTCGCTGTCGCGGGAGCCGAACGGGGGCGAGCGGGAGATCCCCGCGGAGCGCCTGGAGGTCGCGGTCCTGGACCGTACGCGTCCGCAGCAGCGCAAGTTCAGGCGGATCGTCGGGCGTCAGCTGGGCCGGCTGCTGGAGGAGGGCGGCGCGGAGACCGCCACGGAGGCCGAGGACGCCGAAGACGAGGAGTGACCGTTGGTCTTCGCCCTGCCCGCCGGGTGCCGGTGGGTGGGGCGGGGCAGGGCCGGTACATCAGCCCGTCGCCGCCGGATCGGACGTTGCCCCATGGGGAGCCGTTTCCAGACCCGGACGCAGGCGACGGGCTTTGATGTACCGGCCCTGCCCCTTTTGTGCGTCGGCGGCCGCGGGTGCGTGGGGCGGGCGGTCTACGGGGAGCGTGGTGGGGCTGTGGAGCCTCGTACGACCAGGTGTACCGGGATGTCGCCCACGGGGGGTGTTCGGCCGTCCAGGACGGCCAGGAGGGCTTCCATGCCGCGTTCGCCGAAGCGTTCCGCGTCCAGGCGGACGGTGGTGAGCTCCGGGTCGATGGCCTGGGCCAGTGCCAGGTCGTCCAGGCCTGTGATGGAGAGGTCCTCGGGGATGCGCAGGCCCAGGCGGCGTGCCGCCTTGTAGGCGCCTGCCGCCAGTTTGTCGTCGTCGCAGACCAGGGCGGTGGGGCGGGGGCCGGGGGCGGCGAGCGCCGTCTCCGCGACGGCCAGGGCGTCCTCGAAGGAGATCGGGGCTCGGGTCGTGCGGAGGTCGGTACCGGGGACCTCGGACAGGCGCTCGGCCAGTTCCCGGGCGCGTACCTCGAAGGTCCAGGACGGGATGTCCGCCGCCAGATGGAGGAAACGGCGGTGGCCCAGGGACAGGAGGTGCTCGGCCACCTGTCGTACGCCGTCCTTGATGTCGAGATTGACGGTCGCCGCGCCGAGGCTGCCCTCCGGGTCGCTGTCGAGCATCACCAGGGGGAGCTGGTCACCCCGGATGGCGGTCAGGGCGTCCGCGGCCATGGAGGAGGCGATGACACCGTCCAGGGCGGCCGCCGCGGAGCCGAACGGGTCACGGGCGGGGCCGATGCCCTCGGGGGAGGGGTACAGGACCACGCCGAAGCCGTGGTCCGCCGCGACGCGGGCCGCGCCGGTGTAGACGCCCGCGAAGAACTCGGTGGTCAGCGCGGGGACCACCAGGAGGACCGTACGGGTGCGGCCCAGGCGGAGGTTGCGCGCGGCCAGGTTCGGGCGGTAGCCGAGCTCCTGGGCGGCCTCGCGGACGCGTTCCGCGGTCGTCTCGGAGACCCGGCCGCGCCACTTGTCGCCCAGCACCAGGGAGACGGCGGCCTGGGACACCCCGGCGGCCTGGGCGACGTCACGGCTCGTCGGGCGGGTGCTACCTCGTGCCACCGGCGACCTGCTCCTTCGTCTGGACTCGCGGACTGGGCACATGGTACGTATGACACAGGGCGTTATACGTAAAACCTCGTGTGCATGACCAGTCGGACGTCACGCGTTACCGGAAGGGCATGACATGGCCGCGGGATACCTGGAGATCCTCAGGGCGAGGCACGCCGCACGGCTGCTCGCCGGCACGCTCACCGGGCGGCTGCCGAACGCCACCGCCGCCATCGCCGTCGTGCTCTTCGTGCGGGCGCAGGGCGGGACGTACAGCCTGGCCGGTGCGCTCGCCGCCGTGTACGGGGTGGGCAACGCCGTGGGGCAGCCGCTGCTCGGGCGGCTCGTGGATCTGTACGGGCAGCCCCGCGTCCAGCTGCCGGCCTCGCTCGTCTCGGCCCTCGGGATGGGCGTCTTCGCCTTCTCGGGCACCGACCCGCTGCCGGTGGCGTATCTCTCGATGGTCGTCGCCGGGCTCTTCACGCCGCCTCTGGAGGGCGGTCTGCGGGCGTTGTGGCCCTCCGTGCTGCGCCGGGAGGAGCAGGTGCACACCGCGTACGCGATGGACGCCGTGGCGCAGGAAGTCATGTTCACCGTCGGACCCTTGCTCCTGACCCTGTGCGCTTCGCTCTGGTCCGCCCGGGCGGCGCTGCTGATCCTGAACGTCGTCGGGGTACTGGGCGCCCTCTCCGTGGTCCTCTCGCCGCCCTCGCGCGCGTGGCGTTCGGCACCGCGCGAGGCGCACTGGCTCGGCGCGTTGCGCTCACCCGGGCTGCTGGCGCTGCTCGGCGCGTTCCTGTTCGTGGGGATCGCGCTCGGCTCGATCACGGTCGCCGCGGTGTCGTACGCCGACGACCACGGCGGCGACGCGGTCTACGGCTGGCTGATGGCGGCCGTGGGGCTCGGGGCCCTCGTCGGTGGGACGGCGTACGGGGCGCGGCGGTGGAGCGGCGCGCCCGAGCGGCGACTGCGGGGGCTGGTCGCCCTTCTGGCGGTGTGTTACCTGCCACTCGTGCTGATGCCGGGCGCGGTCGCGATGACGGCCCTCGCGGCGCTCGCCGGGGTCTTCCTGGCCCCCTGCATCGCCTGCGCTTTCATCATCGTCGACCGGCACGCGCCGAGGGGCACCGTCACCGAGGCGTTCTCCTGGCTTGTGACGACGTTCACCGTGGGAGCGTCGGTCGGAACGGGCCTGGCGGGCCCGGTCGTCGAGTGGGGCGGGGCGGTGTGGGGCTTCGCCCTGCCGGGTGCCGCGGGTGCCGCCGCGCTGGTGGTTCTGCTGGCCACGGGGCGGGTCCTCGCAGCTACCGGGGACGGTGCGGTCGTTGCGGTCTCATCGGAAAATGATCCAAACCGTGCCGTCGAACCCCGTTTCAGCTCGGGGGATCGGGCGTAATGTTCAGTCATGGACCGCCGCATTTTCGGGCTGGAGAACGAGTACGGCGTCACGTGTACGTTCAGGGGACAGCGCCGCCTGTCTCCCGACGAGGTGGCGCGGTACCTCTTCCGCCGTGTCGTGTCATGGGGCCGCAGCAGCAATGTCTTTCTGCGGAACGGTGCCCGCCTCTATCTCGACGTGGGATCACATCCGGAATACGCGACACCCGAATGTGACAACGTGACGGAACTCGTCACTCACGACAAGGCCGGCGAGCGCATTCTCGAAGGACTCCTGGTCGACGCCGAACGACGCCTGCACGAGGAAGGAATCGCGGGCGACGTCTACCTGTTCAAGAACAACACCGACTCGGCGGGCAACTCCTACGGGTGCCACGAGAACTATCTGGTGGCCCGGCACGGGGAGTTCTCCCGGCTCGCGGACATTCTCATTCCCTTCCTGGTCACCCGGCAGCTGCTGTGCGGTGCCGGCAAGGTGCTGCAGACCCCGCGCGGCGCCGTGTACTGCGTGAGCCAGCGCGCCGAGCACATCTGGGAGGGCGTCAGCTCGGCGACGACCCGCTCCCGGCCGATCATCAACACCCGCGACGAACCGCACGCCGACGCCGAGCGCTACCGGCGGCTGCACGTCATCGTCGGTGACTCGAACATGTCCGAGACGACGATGCTCCTCAAGGTCGGCGCCACCGACCTGGTACTGCGCATGATCGAGGCCGGTACGGTCATGCGCGACCTCACCCTGGAGAACCCCATTCGGGCGATCCGCGAGGTCAGTCACGACATCACGGGCCGGCGCAAGGTGCGTCTGGCCAGCGGCCGGGAGGCCTCCGCGCTGGAAGTGCAGCGGGAGTACTTCGAGAAGGCCGTGGACTTCTGCGAGCGCCGCGGCATCCGCACCGGCACGGTCGAGCAGGTGCTCGAACTGTGGGGCCGCACGCTCGACTCGATCGAGGCCGAAGACCTCGACCGGATCGGTACCGAAATCGACTGGGTGATGAAGTACAAGCTCATCGAGCGGTACCGGGCCAAGCACAACATGACGATGTCGCATCCCCGGGTCGCGCAGATAGACCTCGCATATCACGACATCCACCGGCGTCGTGGTCTGTACTACCTGTTGGAGAGGAAGGGGCAAGCCACCCGGATCTGCAACGATTTGAAGATCTTCGAGGGCAAGTCCGTGCCGCCGCAGACCACTCGGGCCCGGCTGCGCGGCGACTTCATCCGGCGCGCTCAGGAGCAGCGCCGCGATTTCACCGTCGACTGGGTCCATCTCAAGCTCAACGACCAGGCGCAACGCACGGTGTTGTGCAAGGACCCGTTCCGTTCGGTCGACGATCGGGTGGAGAAGCTGATCGCGGGAATGTGAGCGCTGAGTTCCGCGTGTGATGGCGGAACGCAACGCGGGGCGCCGTACGTTTTCCGTACGGCGCCCTTCTCACGTCGTAGAGTTGCGCGCACGCCATCAACCAAGATCGATCGATACGAGGCCCTCACCGTGCGCCGACGCTCCCTCCTCATTGCCGTACCCGCCGGACTGGTCACGCTCGCCGGATGCGGTGACGACAAGTCGGACAAGGCCAAGTCCAGCAGCAGCCCGTCCCCGTCGGCCCCCGCGTCCGCCTCGGCGGCGCCGCCGCCGAAGATCGTCGACGGTCCGCTGCCGGCGATCACGGCCGGGACGAAGTTCGGTGAGAAGCCGACCGTGGCCAAGGGCACCGGCTCCCCGTCGAAGGATCTGGCGGTCAAGACGGTCATCGCGGGCGGCGGCAAGACGGTCGCGGAGAACGACTACATCCAGGCCAACTACCTCGGCCAGGTCTGGGACACCGCCAAGGTCTTCGACAACTCCTACGACCGTAAGACGCCGCTGGTCATCCAGCTCGCGCAGGGCGGCATCATCGACGGCTGGCGCTATGCCCTGGTGGGCAAGAAGGTCGGCAGCCGCGTCCAGATGTCCGTGCCGCCGACCTGGGGCTACGGCACGCAGGGCAACACGCAGGCCGGGATCAAGGGCACCGACACGCTGGTGTTCGTCGTCGACATCGAGAACACCTTCAACGCGACGAGCTCCGCCCAGGGCAAGGACGTCGCGCAGAGCGACGCCGCCCTCCCGAAGGTCGGCACCAACACCGACGGCAAGGCCCCCTCCATCGACGTGCCGAAGGCGACGGCCCCGACGAAGCTCGTGTCGGACTACGTCATCGAGGGCGACGGCGACGAGGTCAAGGCGGACAGCAGCGTCCTGGTGCAGTACAAGGGCGTGCTCTGGGACACCGGCAAGGAGTTCGACTCGACGTACAGCAGCGGCCGCCTGGCGTCGTTCTCGCTGCAGCAGGTCGTCAAGGGCTGGGCGCAGGGCCTGACCGGCAAGAAGGTGGGCAGCCGCGTCCTCATCGTCATTCCGCCGGCGCTGGGCTACGGCAACAACCCGCCGAGTGGCAGTGGCATCAAGAAGGACTCCACCCTGGTGTTCTCGGTGGACATCCTGGCCAAGATGTAACGCGTTGCGGGATGTGAGACTGTCGGTGTTGCTTTAAGGCCTTTACGCGAACAAGCAGGAGCTAGAGACGTGAGCATCGAGAAGCCCGAGATCGACTTCCCGGGCGGCGAGCCCCCGGCGGACCTCGAGATCAAGGACATCTGGGAAGGCGAGGGCCAGGTCGCCAAGGCCGGCGACTTCGTCAAGGTCCACTACGTGGGCGTGGCCTTCTCCACCGGCGAGGAGTTCGACGCCTCCTGGAACCGCGGCACCCCGCTGGAGTTCCAGCTCGGTGTCGGTCAGGTCATCAGCGGCTGGGACCAGGGTGTGCAGGGCATGAAGGTCGGCGGCCGTCGCCAGCTGGTCATCCCGGCGCACCTCGCATACGGCGACCGTGGCGCCGGGGGCCGGATCGCCCCCGGTGAGACGCTGATCTTCGTCTGCGACCTGGTCGCGGTCTGATCCACCGGCCGGATCGGATCTTGGTCCGATCATCATGAAGGTCGGGTTCCCGCCCGATCTTCGTGCGCTCTGTGATCGGGATTGGTCCGAAGTCGATCACCTGGGGCCCATGCCTGTCCGGGCGTGGGCCCTCGGCTTTTGCCGGGGCACTCCGGAGCGGTACGGTCGTCGGTCGGAAGCACCATAGGAAGGGCGTCGATGGCCATTGCCAAGGCCGAGCGGCTGATGAACCTCGCGCTGTGTCTGCTCGGGACGCGGCGGCCCCTCAGCAAGCGCGAACTCCGCGAGTCCATCGAGGCCTATCTGGAAGCCGGGTCGGACGACTCCTTCAACCGGATGTTCGAGCGCGACAAGGACGATCTGCGCGAGCTGGGCCTGGTCATCGAGACGGTGGAGAACCTCGACGGCGAGGTCGGCTATCTCGCCCGCCGCGACAGCAACCGCCTGCCGCCCATCACCCTCGACGCCGAGGAGGCCGCCGCCCTCGGCCTCGCCGCCAAGGTCTGGCAGCAGGCCCGGCTGGCCGGCGCGGCGAGCGGTGCGTTGCAGAAGCTGCGCGCCGCCGGGCTGCCCGAGGACGTGGACCCCTACGAGGCGCATGGCGCCCTCGAACCGCACATCCCCGTGCACGAGGCGGCCTTCGAGCCGCTGATGCTGGCCTGCCGCGACCGCCGCCCGGTCGTCTTCGACTACCGCAAGGCCACCGCCGCACACCCCGAGACCCGGCAGGTCGAGCCGTGGGCGCTGGAGTGCTGGCGCGGCCACTGGTACCTGGCGGGCTGGGACCGCGACCGCGGTGCCGAGCGTGTCTTCAGGCTCTCCCGGATCACCGGCAGGGTCCGCTCCCGCGCCGGGCGCTACACCGCCGAGGTGCCCGACGTCGTCACCGTGCGGGAGACCGTCGCGAGCTGGGCGGGCGAGATCGCCGACCGCTCCGCGCTGATCCGGCTGCGCACCGGCTCCGGCTACCCGCTGCGGGCCAAGGCCGTCTCCGTACGGGAACTGGGTGACGGCTGGGACGAGTTGGAGATTCCGTACGGGCACGGCCTGGACGCCTGGCTCGTCGAGTTCGGGCCCGACGTGGTGGTCCTGGAGCCCGCCGAGCTGCGGGCCGATGTAGTGGACCGGCTGCGCGCCGTGGCCAAGGGCTGAGGGGGAACGTAGAGAACGTGGCAGGAAAACCGGCCAGGCCCACGAACGCGATCGACCAGACCCGGCGGATGCTCTCCCTGGTGACCTATCTGCGCGAGCGCCCCGGTGCGCACGTCGGTGATGTCGCCCGGGCCTTCGGGATCACCGAGGACGAGCTGATCTCCGACCTCGACGTGCTGCCGCTGTGCGGGACCAGCTTCCGCGGCGGTGACCTCCTCGACATCGACACCGACGGCGACCGCATCTGGTGGCACAACCCCGACGACGTCGCCGAACCCCTCCGTATCGCAGCCGACGAGGCGACCGCGCTGCTGGTGGCCGCCCGCGCGGTGTCCACGCTGCCCGGGCTGCGCGAGGGCGACCGGCAGGCGCTGCTGCGCGCCACCGCCAAGGTGGAGGCCGCCTCGGGCGAGGCGGCGGGCGCCAGCTCCCGCCTCTCGGTGACCTTCGAGTCCGAGGGCGGCGTCTTCGCGGACGTCGACCGGGCGATCTCCGAGCGGCGCCGGCTGTGGATCCGCTACTACTCGCCCTCGCGCGACGAGCTCACCGAGCGCGAGATCGACCCGATCCGCCTGGTCAGTGTCGGGCACACGTACGTGGAGGCCTGGTGCCGCCGCTCCGAGGCGCGCCGCACCTTCCGGCTCGACAGGGTCGCCGAGATCCGCATCCTCGACGAGCCGTCCGCGCCGCCCGAGGTCGAGCTGCGAGACCTCTCCGAGGGGCTGGTGCAGCCCGCGGCCGAGGACCCCGAGGTGGTCGTCGAGGTCGGGCCGGGCGGGCGCTGGGTCGCGGAATACTACCCGCACGACAGTGCGGATGAGCTGCCGGACGGCGGGCTGCGTATCACCTTGCGGACCCCCGACCCCACGTCGCTGCGACGGCTGGCGCTGCGCCTGGGCCGGGACGGCCGGATCGTGTCGCCGCCGGAACTGGCGGACAGCGCCCGCGAGGCGGCTCGGGAGGCACTCGCGGCCTACGACGGGCTCGAGGGCGATCAGGACGGACCGTACGACAGGCAGGAGCAGGGGCTTTGACCACGTCGGCGATGTCGGGCGCGTCGGGGAGGGCCGGTACCTCGCAGAGGGCCGGCGGGCCGGTGAAGGCGGGCGGCGCGGAGCGGGCCGGCGCGTCCGTGGGCGCGGCGGAGATGACGGTCGTCACCGCGTTCGCCGGTATGCGGAGAGTCGCCGACGTGCTGTTCAAGGCGGGCTGCCCCGACTGCCGGGCCGCTCTGGAGCTCAGGGCGAACGCCCTGATGCTGGCCATCGGCGCCACCAGCCGCACCACGTTCTACTCCTTCACCTGCACCGAGTGCGGCTCGGCCGTCCGCAAGCCCGCGGGCGAGCGCATCGTCGAACTCCTCACCGGCGGCGGGGTGCGCACACTCCGCCTGCACTCCACGTCTTAGGCTCGGCCTCATGTTCTGGCCGATGTTCGCGATTGTCGTGGGTTTTCTTGGAATCGCCGTTCTCGGCGTGCTCGCCGTCCGTGTCTTCGTGGAAGCGGAACGGCTGGGGCGGCAGGTGACGGACTCCGCGCGCCGGATCAACCAGGCGGCCGACGACCTGGAGCGGGCGGCCGCCGGGGTCGCGCGTTCTGTGGATGCCGTATGACCTTCCAGGGATCCCGGTATGAGTCCGTCGAGGTATACGCAATGAGCCGTTGGAACCTGTCAACTTGCCGGTGAGGGCGGGTACGCTTCTGATCGCGGTCCGGAGAACGAGGCGCGGGCCGCGAACTGGGAGTACGCACAGGGATTGCCCCGCGTTCACCCCTGAGCGTTACGATCGCTGTTATACGACGTTCGGACGCATGTCCGACCGATCGGACAGCACCCCGACCCAGCCGCCTCGGTGAGAAGGTAAAGACTTATGTTCGGAAGGCTCGGCGCTCCCGAGATCATTCTCATCCTCGTCGTCATCATCCTGCTGTTCGGCGCGAAGAAGCTTCCGGACATGGCGCGCTCTCTCGGAAAGTCCGCGCGCATCCTGAAGAGCGAGGCGAAGGCGATGAAGGACGAGGGCAGCACCCCCGCCCCGGCCGGTCCGCCCAGCACCGACGAGCAGGCCCCGGCTCAGCGCACGATCCAGGCCGCGCCCGGCGATGTGACCAGCTCCCGCCCGGTCACCGAGCCGACGGACACGACCAAGCGCTGACGCAGGGCCGGACGCCTCCGGCCCGCCGCACGAGATGAGGACGTGGGTTGCTCAAGTCTGCCCGCAAGAAGGAGAAGGATCCCGAGGGACGGATGCCCCTTGCGGACCACCTTCGTGAGCTCCGCAACCGGCTCGCGAAGGCGATGCTGGCCATCGTCATCGTCACGGTCGTGGCCGCCTTCTACTACAACGACATCATCAACTTCTTCACCAAGCCGGTGCTGGACTCGGTCGGGTGTCCTTCGAGCTTCGCCGAGCTGGCGAAAACGCCCAAGGGCCACCAGCAGTGCGCGCAGATCACGATCAACGGTCTGCTCGCCCCGTTCACCCTGGCGTTGAAGGTCTCGTTGATGGCCGGTGTCGCGCTCGCCTCGCCGGTGTGGCTCTACCAGCTGTGGGCGTTCGTCGCGCCCGGTCTGCACCAGAACGAGAAGAAGTACGCGTACGCCTTCGTCGGGACGGGCGTTCCGCTCTTCTTCGCCGGTGGCTTCTTCGCCTACAAGGTGCTGCCCACCACCGCGAAGGTGCTGATCGACTTCACGCCGGACGGCGTGAACAACCTGCTGCCGCTGGACGATCTGCTCGACCTCGTCACGCGCATGGTGGTCGTCTTCGGCCTCTCCTTCGAGCTGCCGCTGCTGCTGGTCATGCTCAACCTCACCGGCATCCTGACCGGCAAGCGCATGCTCGGCTGGTGGCGCGCCATGATCATGGGCATCACGGTCTTCGCGGCCGTCGCCACGCCGAGCACCGACCCGCTGACGATGCTGGCGCTCGCGGTACCGATCTGGGTCCTGTACTTCGGCGCCGTCGTCTTCTCGCTGACGAACGACCGGCGCAAGCAGCGCCGCGAGGCCGAGGGTCCGGCCGACGACGAGGCCTCCGACCTCGACCTCACGCCCGACGACATCGGCGAGGTCGAGAGCGTGTCGGCGCGCCGCGCGCTGCCCGAGCAGTCGGGCACGGACCGGGTCAACGGTTATGACGACGTGACCTGACGAAGCCCGGAGATCTCGTAGGGTCAGGGCCGTGACCAGCGAGATCACCCTCTTCGTCAACCCCACCGCGGGACGCGGCCGGGGCGCCCACGCGGCGCAGCCGGCCGCTTTCGCATTGCGAGCGGCGGGATTCTCCGTCCGTACGGTCCTCGGGGAGAACGCCGAGGACGCCCTCACGCGCGCGCGTGAGGCCGTCGAGGGCGGCACCGGCGCCCTGATAGCCGTCGGGGGCGACGGCATGGCGAACCTCGCCCTCCAGGCCGTCGCCGGCACCCGCACCCCGCTCGGCCTGGTCGCCGCCGGCACCGGCAACGACTTCGCCCGTGCCCTCGGGCTTCCGGTGCGCGACCCGGCGGCCGCGGGACGGCTGATCGCCGAGTCCCTCAAGGGGGCGCGGCTGCGCGACATCGACCTGGGCCGGGTGAACGGCACCTGGTTCGCCACCGTCCTCGCCTCCGGCTTCGACTCCCGGGTCAACGATCGCGGCAATCGCATGCGGTGGCCGGTCGGCCGCTTCAAGTACGACCTCGCCATGCTCGCCGAACTGGCCGCCCTCAGGCCCCTCCCGTACCGGATCACCCTGGACGACGGCGAGGTCCGGGAGATCCGGGCGACCCTCGTCGCGGTCGGCAACGGGTCGTCGTACGGCGGCGGAATGAGGATCTGCGCGGGTGCCGACCTGGAGGACGGGCTGTTCGACGTCACGGTCGTCGGGGAGTGCAGCCGTACGACCCTGCTCAAGGTGTTCCCCAAGGTCTACCGGGGCACCCACCTCGACCACCCCGTCGTCACCGCGCACCGGGCCACCAAGGTCGAGCTCGTCGCCGAGGGTGTCACCGCGTACGCGGACGGGGAGCCGCTGGGGCCGCTGCCGCTCACCGCGGAGTGCGTGCCCGCGGCGGTGCGCGTGGCAATTCCCTGAGCTGCGGGAATCCGGGGTTTGAGATAAACAGATCCGGATATTGATCGTCATGTTGTCAGTGGCTGCCGGTAGTCTCGAAAGCACGATGACAGAGGACCTCTCACCGGCCGAGCGGTATGCGGCAGCACGGAAGCGCGCTGTCGAGCAGGCCACCGCGCTCGCCTCCTTCCGCGAGATGTACGACTTCGGCCTCGACCCCTACCAGATCGAGGCCTGCCAGGCGCTCGAAGCGGGCAAGGGTGTGCTCGTGGCCGCGCCCACCGGCTCGGGCAAGACGGTCGTCGGCGAGTTCGCCGTCCACCTCGCCCTCCAGCAGGGCAAGAAGTGCTTCTACACCACGCCGATCAAGGCGCTCTCGAACCAGAAGTACGCCGATCTGTGCCGCCGCTACGGCGCGGACAAGGTCGGCCTGCTCACCGGCGACAACAGCGTCAACTCCGATGCCCCGGTGGTCGTCATGACCACCGAGGTGCTGCGCAACATGCTGTACGCGGGCTCCCAGACCCTTCTCGGCCTCGGCTATGTGGTCATGGACGAGGTGCACTACCTCTCCGACCGCTTCCGCGGCGCCGTCTGGGAGGAAGTGATCATTCACCTCCCGGAGTCGGTGACCCTGGTGTCACTCTCGGCGACCGTGTCGAACGCGGAGGAGTTCGGCGACTGGCTGGACACCGTGCGCGGCCACACCGAGGTGATCGTCTCCGAGCACCGGCCCGTCCCGCTGTTCCAGCACGTGCTGGCCGGGCGCCGGATGTACGACCTCTTCGAGGAGGGCGAAGGCAACAAGAAGGCGGTCAACCCCGACCTCACCCGCCTGGCCCGTATGGAGGCCAGCCGTCCCTCGTTCCAGGACCGCAGGCGTGGCCGTGCCATGCGGGAGGCCGACCGTGAGCGCGAGCGCCGGCAGCGCTCGCGGATCTGGACACCGGGCCGCCCCGAGGTCATCGAACGGCTCGACGCCGAGGGCCTGCTGCCCGCGATCACGTTCATCTTCAGCCGCGCCGCCTGCGAGGCCGCCGTCCAGCAGTGCCTGTACGCGGGCCTCAGGCTGAACGACGAGGAGGCGCGCGCGAAGGTCCGCGAGATCGTCGAGGAGCGCACCGCGTCCATTCCCTCCGAGGATCTGCACGTCCTGGGCTACTACGAGTGGCTGGAGGGCCTGGAGCGCGGCATCGCGGCCCACCACGCGGGCATGCTGCCCACGTTCAAGGAAGTCGTCGAGGAACTCTTCGTACGCGGCCTGGTGAAGGCCGTGTTCGCGACCGAGACCCTGGCGCTGGGCATCAACATGCCCGCCCGCTCGGTGGTGTTGGAGAAGCTCGTCAAGTGGAACGGCGAGCAGCACGCCGACATCACACCCGGCGAGTACACCCAGCTCACCGGTCGTGCCGGGCGCCGCGGCATCGATGTCGAGGGCCACGCCGTCGTGCTGTGGCAGCGCGGCTTCAGCCCCGACCACCTGGCGGGACTCGCGGGCACCCGCACCTACCCGCTGCGCTCCAGCTTCAAGCCGTCGTACAACATGGCCGTGAACCTGGTCGAGCAGTTCGGCCGGCACCGCTCGCGCGAGCTGCTGGAGACGTCCTTCGCGCAGTTCCAGGCCGACAAGTCGGTCGTCGGGATCTCCCGGCAGGTACAGCGCAACGAGGAGGGGCTGGAGGGCTACAAGGAGTCCATGACCTGCCACCTCGGGGACTTCGACGAGTACGCGCGACTGCGCCGCGAACTCAAGGACCGCGAGACGGAGCTCGCCAAGCAGGGCGCGGCGCAGCGGCGCGCCGAGGCGGCCGTGGCGCTGGAGAAGCTCAAGCCCGGCGACATCATCTATGTCCCGACCGGCAAGTTCGCGGGCCTGGCGCTGGTCCTCGACCCGGGGCTGCCCGCGGGCCGGTCCAACGGCCACCGCGGCTTCGAGCACCACGACGGACCGCGCCCGCTGGTCCTCACCGCCGAGCGCCAGGTGAAGCGACTGGCCTCGATGGACTTCCCGGTGCCGGTCGAGGCGCTGGAGCGGATGCGCATCCCGAAGTCCTTCAACCCGCGCTCCCCGCAGTCCCGTCGCGACCTCGCCTCCGCGCTGCGCACCAAGGCCGGGCACATCGTCCCCGACCGGCTGCGCAAGCGCCGCTCCGAGGCCGCCGACGACCGTGAGATCGCCCGGCTGCGCACCGCGATCCGCGCCCACCCCTGCCACGGGTGCAACGACCGTGAGGACCACGCCCGTTGGGCCGAGCGCTATCACCGGCTGCTGCGCGACACCAAGCAGCTGGAGAACCGCATCGAGGGCCGGACGAACACCATCGCCCGCACCTTCGACCGGATCGTCGCCCTCCTCACCGAGCTGGACTACCTGCGCGGCGACGAGGCCACGGAGCACGGCAGACGGCTCGCCCGGCTGTACGGCGAACTCGACCTGCTGGCCAGCGAATGCCTGCGCGCCGGGGTCTGGGAAGGCCTCGACCCGGCCGAACTCGCGGCCTGTGTCTCGGCGTTGGTGTACGAGTCGCGGGTCGGCGACGACGCGATGGCGCCGAAGCTGCCGTCCGGCAAGGCCAAGGCGGCGCTCGGTGAGATGGTCCGCATCTGGGGCCGTCTCGACGCGCTGGAGGAGGACTTCCGGATCACCCAGTCCGAGGGCGTCGGCCAGCGCGAACCGGACCTCGGCTTCGCCTGGGCCGCCTACGAGTGGGCTTCCGGCAAGGGCCTCGACGAGGTGCTGCGCGAGGCGGAGATGCCGGCCGGTGACTTCGTCCGCTGGTGCAAGCAGGTCATCGACGTGCTGGGCCAGATCTCGGCCGCCGCGCCGGTCGCCGGTGGTGAGAGGTCGACGGTCGCGAAGAACGCGCGCAAGGCGGTCGACGGCCTGCTGCGCGGAGTGGTCGCCTACTCGTCGGTGGGCTGAGTGGGCTGAGCCGAGCCGGTGGCCCGTTCGCTCGTGGTGCGTCGCCTCCCTGCCGGGGGCGGCGCACCTTTGTGTCAGCTCCAGCTCGGTGAGGGCTCGTGCGGCCCCTCATGAGGCACGGGGCGGCCGGTGTGGGCGTCCAGGAGGATACGGTCGCCGATCGGGCGGGTCAGCTTCACCGTCACCCTCGCGCGGATCCTCTCACCGGTGCAGGGACCTTTCCTCGCTCCGAGGACGGACGCGGACAGCACCACGCCGGTCCTGGTCTCCAGTACGTGCACGGCCGGGCCGGAGTCGCAGGACCCGTGGTCGGCCAGGACCGTGAGGGTTCGGCCGTCGCCGGCCACCGCGACGAGCCGGTCGAGCGGGGTCGGCGTGCCGGCGGGGACATCCCGGCTCGGCCTGATCGGCGACTCGGGGAGCTTCGAGGGGCCGACGGCAGCGCGCTTGAGCGGAGTGTCGTAGCCCTCCAGGGTGAACAGCCAGGCCGGAACGGTCGCCGGGCCCCGGCTGGTGGCCAGGGTCATCTCGCCCGGCTTCGCCCCGGTCACGGTCAGGTGCGGGCCGTCGTTCCCGCCGCGCGCCACCCTCTCGTAGGCCTTGCCCGCCGCCATCAGCGGCAGGGTGAGGGAGGCTCCGCTCTTCCACCTCACCTCCCCGTCCTTCCGCGGGAGTGCCGGAAGTGCGCCGCGCAGCACGAAGTTCTGCGTGGTGAAGGCCCGCTTGTCGGCTTCGCCGCGCAGGCCGCCCTCGGGCAACTGGACCGCGTCCGCCATCGGGTAGTAGCCCTTGCGCCACTGCCGAGCGGCCTCGGAACCGTCCCAGGCGTCGGCGACCTGTCGGGCCCGGCTCTCCGCCCGCGACTCCTGACCGGTGCCGGGGGCCTGCACCCCGCTGCCGGCGGCCCTTTCGCTGCCGTACCCCGTGACGGCACCGGCTCCGGCGGTCAGGAAGGCGAGGGTGACGAGCAGATGGGCGATGCGTGTGGTCCTGGACTGCATGGGTCCCCCGGGGCCGGCGCTGACGAACGGAACGTGGGTGGTGCGGGGCGAAGCTCGTGTCACGCCTGTGACGCCCCGGCCCCGGGGCGCGTTCGGCCCGCGTCCGTTTCCGCGATGCTTTTTTGCCGCATCGTGACTCGTCGGCCTTCCGGCCCGACCACGGCCGTGAGGTCAGGCGCGCGTCCGGAGGTAGCCGCGCCAGCCGCCGCACTCCGTGATGTCCTCGGCGCCTTCGAGCGCCGCGGGCTCGCACAGGAAGCCGGGCACGTGGGTGCCGTCGGCCAGTTCGACCCGGCCCAGTGCCATCGGCCGGGGCAGGTCGGCGAGCAGCCGGCCGAGGCCCGCCGCGGGCAGTCGCCACACCTCGGCCTCGATGCCGGCCCCGCCGCTCTCGCCGACGTGGACCAGGCCCGGCTTGGGTGGGGTGGTGGACAGCGCGTGCAGACGGTAGGCGGGTGCCGTCGTGGTCGTGCGCTCCCACTCCGCGCCCAAGGACAGGAGCTGGGGGTTCAGGGGCTGGCCGGACAGGTGGGCGCCGACCACCGCGATCCGCAGCTCCGGCTGGAGCAGCGCGGCGATCCGGGCGAGGCGTTCGTCGGTGAACGCCGGGCCGATCAGCATCACGCCGAAGGGCAGAGCGGCGGGCGTGAGACCGGCCGGAACGGCGACCGCCGCCAGGTCGAAGAGGTTTGTGGAGTTGGTGAAGCGGCCCAGCCGGGCGTTGGCACCGAGCGGGTCGGCGGCGACCTCCGCGAGCGTGGGGTGGCCGGGTGCGGTCGGCAGCAACAGGGCGTCCGCGTCGCCGAGTTCGGCGAGGGCCCGGGTGCGCAGGGCCGCCAGCCGGTCCTGGTCGGCGAAGAGCTGGTGGGCCGGGATGTCCCGGGCGCGGGTGATGATCCCGGCGACGGTCGGGTCGAGACCCTCACCTCCCTCACTGATCAACTTGTCGACAAAGCTCCCCACCGCCGTGTAGCGCTCGGCGACGAAGGCGCCCTCGTAGAGCATCGCCGCCGCTTCGGTGAACGGGGTGAGGTCGAGAGTGCGCACCTCGGCCCCGGCCTCGACGAGCAGGCCCACGGCGGCCTCGTACGCCTCCGCCCAGCCCTCGTCGAGTTCGCCGAGCTGCGTCGTCGGGGGGACGGCGACGCGCCAGGGGCCGGGGGCCCGCTGGGGGAGTGCGGGGAGTTCGCGTCCGGAGGGGGACGCCAGGTACGCGAGGGCCTGCTCGGCTTCCGGGAGCGTACGGGCGAAGACGGTCACGCAGTCGAGCGAGGCGCACGCCGGGACGACACCGGTGGCCGGAACGAGACCGCGGGTGGGCTTGAGGCCGACGATGCCGTTGAAGGCGGCGGGGACGCGTCCGGAGCCGGCCGTGTCGGTGCCGAGGGCGAGGTCGACGATGCCGAGGGCCACGGCCACGGCCGATCCCGAGCTGGAGCCGCCGCTGATCCTGGCCGGGTCCAGGGCGTTCCGTACGGCGCCGTGCGGGGAGCGGGTGCCGACCAGGCCGGTGGCGAACTGGTCGAGGTTCGTGGTGCCGAGGACGAGTGCGCCGGCTGCGCGGAGGCGGGCGACCGCGGGGGCGTCGACCTCCGGGGTGTACGCGTAGGCCGGGCAGCCTGCGGTGGTCTTCAGGCCGGCCACGTCGATGTTGCCCTTCGCGGCGAGGAGCTTGCCGGCGAGGGGGAGGTGTTCGCCTGCGGCGAGGCGGGCGTCGATGGCCTGGGCTTCCTTCTCGACCTGTGCCTGGGGGCGGAGGTCGATCCAGATCTCGGGTCGGTCGACGGTTTCGATGCGGGCGTAGGCCAGGCGGACTCGGGTGACGGCGGACATGGGTTGCTCCTTGTTCTATGGCTGCCGGCCGGTGGGTGGCCTGTGCCCACCCGTTCCGCCCATGGGGGTGCCCCCTGTTCGAGCGGAGCCGAGTACTTGAGGGAGGAACGCCTGCCCACAGGCCACCGGCGTGTTTTCAGCTCGCGGGTGCCAGGACCAGCAGTGCTGTGCCCGCTTCCACCTGGGCGCCGGGCTTGGTGAGGACTTGTTGGACCACTCCGTCCATCGGGGCGGGCACCCTGGACTCCATCTTCATCGCCTCCAACGCCAGCAGGGGCTGGCCGGTCGTCACCCGGTCGCCCGGCTTGACGTTCAGCTGCCACACGGAGGCCGCGAACTCGGCCTCGATCAGGCGGCCGCCCGCGGGGACGGTCACCTCGGCGGTGGGTGCCGCGGGTGCCGACGCGGCGTCCGCCCGGTCGAACTCGCCGGCCGCCTCCCAGGCGTCGCGCTCGGCGGAGAACGCGGTGCCCTGCCTGGCCCGGAACTCCGCGATGGATGCGGAGTGGTCGGCGAGGAAGGCCTGGTACTCGGCGAGTGAGAAGACGCCCTCCTCGATCCGGGGCACGAAGCGGCCCGAGATGATGTCGGCGCGCAGGTCGAGGAGTTCGTCGGGCTCGACGGCGTACCACTTGATGCGGTCGAAGAAGCGCAGCAGCCAGGGAGAACCCGGCTCGAACGCACCGCGCTGCTGCCACCCCGACCACACCTGGGTCGTACGGCCGACGAACTGGTAGCCGCCGGGGCCCTCCATGCCGTAGACGCACAGGTAGGCGCCGCCGATGCCGACCGAGTTCTCGGCGGTCCAGGTGCGTGCCGGGTTGTACTTGGTGGTCACCAGGCGGTGGCGCGGGTCCAGCGGGGTGGCCACCGGTGCGCCGAGGTAGACGTCGCCCAGACCCAGGACGAGGTACTCCGCGTCGAACACCGTGCGGTACACGTCGTCCACCGAGTCCAGGCCGTTCACGCGGCGGATGAACTCGATGTTCCACGGGCACCAGGGCGCGTCGTCGCGGACGCCCGCCATGTAGCGGGCGATCGCCTCGCGGGTCGCCGGGTCGTCCCAGGAGAGGGGGAGGTGCACCGTGCGGGAGGGCACGACCAGTTGGTCGCTCGGCGGGAGTGTTCGGGCTATCTCCCGCACCGTGGTGAGGAGTTCGTGTTGCGGAAGCCTGCCGGGGTCCGTCTGGATCTGGAGGGAGCGGATGCCGGGGGTCAGGTCCGTGACGCCGTCGAGCGCGGCCTCGGTCACGGCCTCCATCAGCGCGTGGACCCGCATGCGCAGCGCCAGGTCCAGTTGCAGCGGTCCGAATTCGACCAGCAGGTTGTCGTCGCCGCTGCGGCGGAACGTCACGTCGCCGTCCCGTGCGAGCACCCCGCCGTCGACGATCGCGGCCCGCTGGGAGCCGTCGTCGGCCAGCGGTGCGAACCGCACGGTGTCACCGGGCCGGAACTGGCCGAGCTTCCAGCGTTCCGTACTGACGACCGTCGCCGGGCAGACGAAGCCGCCGAGCGAGGGGCCGTCCGGGCCGAGCAGCACCGGCATGTCGCCGGTGTAGTCGACGGCGCCGACCGAGTACGGCGTGTCGTGGATGTTGGACGGGTGCAGGCCCGCCTCGCCGCCGTCCGTGCGCGCCCAGCGGGGCTTCGGGCCGACCAGCCGTACGCCCGTGCGCGCCGAGTTGAAGTGGACCTTCCAGTCGGCGGCGTAGAAGTCGTGGATGTCGTCCTCGGTGAAGAACTCCGGTGCGGCGTGCGGGCCTTCGAGCGCGCCGACCCGCCAGCTGGAGGAGAACCCGGGGCGGTCGCCGACCGGTACCGGCGCCCCGTGATCCGTCGCCGAGCCGCCGTGCAGTACGTCGCCCGTCCTCAGGGTGCGGCCCCCGTGTCCGCCGAACCGGCCCAGCGTGAACGTGGCGGCGCTGCCGAGGAACGCCGGTACGTCCAGGCCCCCGCCGGCGAAGAGCACGTAGGTGCGCAGGCCGTGTTCGGTGGGGGAGCCGACCTCCAGCAGGGCCCCCGCCGGTACCGTCACCGGTTCCCACTGCGCGACCGCCGCGCCGTCCACGGTGACCCGCGCCGGTGCGCCCGTGACACAGACCGTCGTGGCGTGGGTGAAGCGCAGGGTCGGCCCCTGGAGAGTGCACTCCAGACCGGGTGCCCCCTCGTGGTTGCCGAGAGCGCGGTTGCCGAGCCGGAAGGAGAGGTCGTCCATCGGGCCGCAGGGGGGCACGCCCACCTGCCAGTAGCCGGTGCGGCCCGGCCAGTCCTGGACCGTGGTGAGGGTCCCGCCGGAGACGACCTCGATGCGCCGAGTGGGATCGGTGACTCGGGCCAGCGTCGCCGTCGAGTGCGTCGCCCGCCGGAAGGAAGGGTCGGCGAGCGCGGCCCGCACCAGCCCCAGGTTCGTCTCGATGCCGTCCACCCGGGTCCTGGCCAGCGCCTCGTCGAGGCGTTGCAGCGCGTGCGCCCGGTCCTGGCCGTACGCGATGACCTTCGCGAGCATCGGGTCGTACGACGTGGTCACCTCGGTGCCGGTCTCCACCCAGCCGTCCACGCGGACGCCGCCGGGGAACTCGACCCGCGTGAGCAGGCCCGCGCTCGGCCGGTGGTCGCGCGAGGGGTCCTCGGCGTACACCCGGGCCTCGACGGCGTGACCGCGCGGTGCCCCCGGATCGCGGACGACGTCCGACTCCCCGCGCGCGAGCCGCAGCATCCAGGCGACGAGGTCGACGCCGTAGATCTCCTCGGTGACCGGATGCTCCACCTGGAGGCGGGTGTTGACCTCGAGGAAGTACGCCTCCTCGCGTGCGGCGTCGTAGACGAATTCGACGGTTCCGGCGGAGCGGTATCCGACAGCTGCACACAAGTCTCGTGCACAGGAGGCCAGTTGGGCGCGCACGGTGGACGGCAGGCCCGGTGCCGGGGCCTCCTCCAGCACCTTCTGGTTGCGCCGCTGGAGCGAGCAGTCCCGGTCGCCGAAGGTGACGACCCGACCCCGGCCGTCGCCGAAGACCTGCACCTCGACATGGCGGGCGCGTTCCACCAGCCGCTCCAGGAAGACCCCGGCGGAGGAGAAGGAGGCCGCGGCGACGCGCTGTACCCGCTCCCACGCCTCGGTCAGTTCATCGGCGGAGCGACATGCCGACATACCGATGCCACCACCACCGCCGGTGGCCTTCAGCATGACGGGATAGCCGATGCGGGCGGCCGCCTCCAAAGCCTCGGTGAGACCGGGGAGAAGTCCCGTGCCCGGCGCCAACGGCACCCCGGCCGCCTCCGCCGCCGCCCGCGCCGTGTGCTTCGCCCCGAACAGCTCCAGCTGCTCCGGCGTCGGACCCACGAACACGATCCCGGCGTCCTCGCAGCGCCGCGCGAAGGCCGCGTCCTCGGACAGGAAGCCGTACCCGGGGTGGATCGCCCCGGCCCCGGTGTCCTTGGCCGCCTTCAGGACGAGGTCGGCGTCGAGATACGACTCCTTCGCGGGCGCGGGCCCCAGCCGTACCGCCTCGTCGGCGAGCCGGACGTGGGGCGCGGAGCGGTCCGCGTCGGAGTACACGGCGACCGTGCGCAGGCCGAGTTCGCGGGCCGTGCGGATGATCCGTACCGCGATCTCGCCGCGGTTGGCGACCAGCAGGGTGTCGAAGGTCATCCCGTCGCCCCGCTCGCCTCGATGGTCATTTCCACCGCGGTCGGCTCGAAGCCGTTGCAGGGGTTGTTGATCTGGGGGCAGTTGGAGACCAGCACGAGAACGTCGCACTCGGCGCGCAGGGTCAGCGTGAGCCCCGGGGCTGAGATGCCGTCGACGATGCCGAGGGTGCCGTCCTTCTCGACCGGCACGTTCATGTACCAATTGATGTTCGAGACGAGATCGCGCTTGCCGAGGCCGTACTTGGCGCCCTCGGCGAGGAAGTTGTCCACGCAGGCGTGCTGGGACCAGGTGTGGTGGCCGTACCGCAGGGTGTTCGACTCCTTGGAGCAGGCGCCGCCGACCGTGTCGTGCCGGCCGACCTCGTCCGCGACCACGGTCATCAGCGGGGTGTGCTCGTTGGACATCAGCACGCTGCCGGTGGTGAGGAAGAGGTTGCCCTGCGCGTGGATCGTGTCGGGCGCGCTGTAGCGGACGGTCGTGTCGTGGGCGTCGTACACCAGGAAGTCGACGGCCTGGTTGCCGTGCAGGTCGGTGACGGTGAGCGTCTCTCCGGTGCGGACGACGGCGGACCAGGCGGCCCGGGCCGGAACCACGGTCTTCATGCGATCCCCCTCGCGGCAAGGAACTCGGCGGTGTTCAGGAAGGCGCGGCGGCCCTCGGGCGTGGCCTCCCACAGCGGGTCGCCCGGCGCGGTCGCGGCCGCGCGCCAGGCGAGGACCTCCAGCGGAGTGCTGACGTACTCCGTACGGGGGTCGGTGGGGTGCGGCACGTTCGCGATCAGCACGGTCACGTCCTGCTCGGCGCGGAGCGTCACGCTGCCGCCGGGGCCCGCGGAACCGGTGAAGTCCAGCGAGCCGTCGTCGCGGACCTCCACGCCCTGGAAGAAGGAGAGCGAAGGCGGCAGGTCGCGGGGTTCGAGGCCGTTCTTGGCGGCGGCCAGCTTGAAGAGTTCGCGACCGGCGGGGGAGGCGGACTGCGGGGTTCCGTCGCCGTAGCGCTGGGTGTTGCGTACGAGGGTGGAGGTGCCGCAGAGCGTGTCGTGGCGGCCGGAGGTGTCGGCGACCAGGGAGGCGAGGACGCGGCCCTGGTCGGAGAGGAGCAGCTGCCCCTCGCCGAGGTAGGCGTTCCACTGGACCTTGACCGTGTCCGCCACGTTCAGGCGTTCCCAGGGGCGGTCGGCGGCGTACAGGAGCAGGTGTGCGCAGGCGTCGCCCCTGAGGTCGGTGAGCCTGAGTTCCGTGCCGCGGGCCAGCACCCTGTGCGTGTAGTTGCCGACCGCCACCGTCTCCGCCCACACCAGGTGGCCCGCCTCGCAGGGGGGCGCGGGCCAGGCGTTCGCCGGGACGACGGGCATGGCCTCCGTGCGGGAGCCCTCTTGCGCCCGGGCGTGGGCACGGGCTCCGTAAGTGGTCGCTGTCGCCATCGCGAGTCCTCCGGCTCCTGGGTGATTTCTGTCGCTCGACAGAAATTAGGGGCGGGGAGGGTCGGGGCCGTGTCCCGAGTGTTGCCGGACGGTTACCGACCCCTCACGGGTCGCTCCGCGGGATTGAGGGTGCGGGTCGCTCCGCGGGTTCGAGGGCGCGGGGTGCTCTGTGGGCTTGAGGGTGCGGGTCGTTCGTGGCTGGGTGCGCAGTTCCCCGCGCCCCTGGTGGGTGGGGCGTGCTGTGGGTTTGGAGCTGCGGGTCGTTCATGGCTGGGCGCGCAGTTCCTCGCGCCCCCTTGGGGGCGGTGTCGTGTGCGAGGATCGAACGCATGGGAAGTGGTGGTGGGCGACGGGTCGGGCGGCCTCGGGCCGCGCAGCGGCCGGACAGCGGGCTGTCGCCGCGGGACGAACTGCTCGACGCAGCCGCCGAGTTGTTCACGACGCGCGGGTACGCCGCCACGACCACCCGTGCCGTCGCCGAGCGGGCCGGTATGCGCCAGGCGTCGATGTACCACTACGTCTCCGGCAAGGAGGAGTTGCTCGCCGAGCTCCTGGAGTCGACCGTCACCCCCTCGCTCGCCTTCGCCCGGGAGCTCCTCGCCGACGACGCGACCCCGCCCGAGAGCCGGCTGTGGGAGCTGTGCCGCACCGACGTGGAGCTGCTCTGTGGGGGCCCGCACAACCTGGGCGGGCTGTATCTGCTGCCCGAGGTGCGCGCCGAGCGCTTCGCCGGCTTCCATGCCGTACGGGCCGAGTTGAAGGACACCTACCGGCAGTTGCTGGCCGCGACCGCGGCAGGTGGCGCGCTCGTCAAGAGTGAACTCGATCTGCGGACGGATCTGCTGTTCGGTCTCATCGAAGGGGTGATCCTCGTGCACCGGTCCGACCCCGAGCGGCCCGTGTCCGCCTTCGCCGAAGCAACCGCCGACGCGGCGCTGCGGATCGCCGGAATCTGACGTACCGCCCTGTGGAGCTGCGGTTTTCGCATGCCCGTACGCCGCTACTCGCCGTGTGCGAACGAAGCCTGAGCGTGTAAATGGCCGAGAGTACTCCTGTCATGCGGGCGATTTCAGGCGGTTGCTGAATATGACACGGCGATGATCCGGTCGGACTAAGCTCGCCCGCAGCGCACCGAGTTGAGATGTATTCGTGCGCTTGTTCCCAAAAGTTCCGAAGATCCGGTTTGACCACGCAATTTCCCCCACGAACTCCCCCTACCCCAGCCGATTTGTCACAGAGGGCATACATGGTGAGTGTTCAATCGCCTCCCGGTGGCCGTGAACTTCCCTACGCGCGCGTGCTGTTGCCGCCGGCCATACTGATGGCCGCGGTGACCGGGGCCGCCGTCGCCCTGGTGACGGGCCCGGCCCGGGCCGCCGTCGGCTGGTGCGGCGGCATCGCGACGCTGCTGGTGATCGCGGTCGCCGCCGAAGCCGTACGTCGTGGCCGCGTCATCCGTGCCGTGCGCGCCGAACTGGCCCGCCGTACCGCGTACCTGGAACAGCGCATCGCCGCCCACGACCAGGACATCGTGCGCTTCCACCACGAGGTCCTGCCCGCCGCGATCAGGCGCATGAACCGCGGCATGAACCCCGGCACGGTGGCGCTCCGCTTCGGTGTCGACGACCCCAGCCTGCCCCAGATCTCCGAGGTGGAACGGGATCTGCTGGGCACCTTCCTGCAGTTGCTGGACACCGAGAAGCTGCTGCTCGACTCCTCGCACCGCTCCTTCGTCAACATCGCCCGCCGCGTGCAGGCGATCGTCCACCAGCAGAACAAGGAACTCCGCGAGATGGAGGAGGACCACGGGCGCAACCCCGAGGTCTTCGACGACCTGCTGCGCATCGACCACGGCACCGCGCTGATCGGCCGCCTCGCCGACTCCATCGCGGTGCTCGGCGGCGGCCGCCCGGGCCGCAACTGGCCCAAGCCCGTGCCGCTGTTCAGCGTGATGCGCGGCGCGATGTCCCGCATCCTCGAGTACCGCCGCATCGAGCTGCACTCGATCGCCGAGGTCAACGTCAACGGCATCCACGTCGAACCGGTCATCCACGCGGTCGCCGAACTCCTCGACAACGCGACCCGCTATTCGCCGCCGAACAGCAAGGTGCACCTGACCGCGCTCAAGGTGCAGACCGGTGTCGCCATCGAGATCGAGGACTCCGGCGTCAGCTTCAGCGACGAGGCCCGCGGCAAGATGGAGGAACTGCTCCGGCAGGCCGCGGCCGGCACCGACCTCCAGGTCCTGGGCGAGGCCCCCCGGCTCGGCATCTCCGTCGTGGGCCGGCTCTCGAAGATGTACGACATGGCGATCGCGCTCCGGCAGTCCGCGTACGGCGGTGTCCGCGCGGTCGTCGTGGTGCCGAGCAACATGCTCACCAAGGACCCCGCGGCCTCCCTCGCCCACGGCATCGGCGCGAACTCCACCGCGACCATGGACACCGACGGGGTCGAGGGGCCCAATCGCAAGCCGAAGAAGCGCCGCCCGACCACCGGACCCCGCCTTCCCGAGCAGGGCGACGGGTCAAGGGAGGACGACGCCCCCCTGGTCACCGAGTGGACGCCCAACGGCCTGCCGCAGCGCCGCAGCCGGGTCAAGACCCCGCTCAGGGAGCGCTACGCCGAGGCCGCCCGGATCGCCGCCGAGGAAGAAGCGGCGGCGGAGGCCGCGGCCGCGGCGCCCTCCTGGGGCACCGTGCCCGCCGCCCCGAAGAAGCAGGAGAAGGAGAAGGAGCAGGAGAAGCCACCGGGGCATTGGGTCGAGGCGTTCTGGGAGGGCCTCAAGCGCGACCCGGACCCCAACGCGTTCACCGGCAAGAACCAGCCGGCCTCGGAGGCCGACGACGAGGGGGACCTCAAGTGATCCATCAGCGGGACAACTTCGACTGGATGCTCAGGGATCTCGCTGACGGCGTACCGGGTATCCAGCAGATCGTGGTGCTCTCCGCCGACGGACTGCGCATCGCACGCTACGGCGGCAACCCGGACGCCGCCGACCGCGTCGCCGCGGCCTGCGCGGGCCTGCAGAGTCTGGCCACGGCGGTCGCGAGCGAGGTTCCCAGCAGCGACGGCACGATGAAGATGGTCCTCATCGAGATCGACGGAGGCTACTTCTATCTGATGTCCGCCGGGGCCAACGCCTATCTCGCGGTCCTCGCCAACCAGATCGCGGAGCCCGGCCTCATGAGCAACCGCATGAGCGACCTCGTCGCCCGGATCGGTGCCCATCTGACCAGTCCGCCGAGGCGCAACGGGCAGACCGTATGACTCCTCCGCAACGCCGGCGGCGATACCCCAAAGAAGAGTTCACCGAGCCTCCCCAGGAGCGGCCTCCCCAAGCGGGTGAGGAAGACGGTGAGGAAGAGGACCCCAAGAACCCCGGGCGCCTGTATCTGCTCACCGGTGGGGGCGAGGCGGGCGAGCGGGCCGAGCTGGACCTGGTCACCTTAATCGTGGCGCGCGCCGACGCGCCGACGCCCACCACCCAGCCGGAGCAGTCGGCGCTGCTCCGGCTCTGCCAGGCCCCTCTGTCCGTGGCCGAGCTCTCGGCCTATCTCAATCTGCCGTTCAGCGTGGTGACCGTCCTGCTCACCGAGCTGCTGGCGGCCGAACTGGTACAGGCACGCGCCCCGATCGTCCGCTCGGCGCTGCCCGACCGTTCCCTCCTCGAAGCGGTGATGCATGGACTTCAAAAGCTCTGAGACGATCACCGGCCCGCGCGCCGAGGACCATCTGCCGCACTCGGCGCAAGCCGCCGTGAAGATCGTGATCGTGGGTGGGTTCGGAGTCGGCAAGACGACCATGGTGGGTGCCGTCAGCGAGATCAAGCCGCTGACCACCGAGGAGACCATGACGCAGGCCGGCATCGGCATCGACGACAACTACGGCTCGGAGACCAAGACCGCGACCACCGTCGCCATGGACTTCGGCCGCATCAGCATCACGGAACAACTGGTGCTCTACCTCTTCGGCACCCCTGGCCAGGAACGTTTCTGGTTCCTGTGGAACGGCCTCTTCGAAGGCGCGCTCGGCGCGGTCGTACTGATCGACACCCGCCGGCTGGAAGTCAGCTTCGATGTGATCGGCCGTCTGGAGGAGCGCGGTGTGCCGTTCGTCGTCGCCATAAACACCTTCCCGGACGCGCCCGACTATCCGATCGAGGAGCTGCGCACCGCGCTCGACCTGCCCGCGGACATCCCGATCGTGCAGTGCGACGCGCGCCGCCGGGCCTCCAGCCGGGACGTCCTGATGACGCTGATGCACTTCCTGTACTCGCTCACGATGAGCCAGGCCCGCGCCTGATGCCCGCGGCGGCCGCCACTCCCGTCCCAGGCCACCGGACCACACCCAAGAACCCGGACACCCCCAAGACACCGGATCCACTTCAGTTTCGGAGCGATCACCGTGACGTCTGAATCCCACTTCCCGGCCGGTACGGACGACCGTACGCCCACCCCGCCGCCCGGCTGCCCCGCCCACGGCCTCGGTCCCGGCGGACTGCACCGGCTGTACGGCCCCGAGGCGGACGACCTGGGAGACCTGTACGAGAAACTCCGTCAGGAGCACGGTGCGGTCGCCCCCGTCCTGCTCCACAACGACGTGCCGATCTGGGTGGTGCTCGGCCACGCCGAGAACCTGCACCTGGTGAGTTCCCCCACGCACTTCTCCCGGGACAGCCGGCTGTGGACGGCCGTCCAGGACGGTACGGCCGGCGCCGACCACCCCCTCGCGCCGCACATCGCCTGGCAGCCCATCTGTTCCCACGCCGAGGGCGACGAACACCTGCGGCTGCGCGGCGCGGTCATGGGCGCCATGTCGACCATCAACCACCGCACCATTCGGCGGCACATCAACCGCGCGACCCAGCTGCTCGTCAACCGGTTCTGCGAGAAGGGCCGGGCCGACCTGGTCAGCCAGTTCGCCGAGCACCTTCCGATGGCCGTGCTGTGCGAGATCCTCGGCATGCCCGACGAGTACGACGACCGGCTGGTGCAGGCCACCCGCGACCTGCTCAGGGGCACCGAGACCGCGATCGCCAGCAACGAGTACGTCATGAACATCCTGATCCGGCACACCGCCCGGCGCCGGGCCGAGACCTTCGGGGACTTCACCAGCGTCCTGATCAACCACCCGGCCCAGCTCACCGACGACGAGGTCTCCCAGCACCTGCGCCTGGTGCTGCTCGCCGCGTACGAGGCCACGGCCAACCTGCTCGCCAACGTGCTGCGCGTGGTGCTCACCGACCCGCGCTTCCGCGCCCAGCTGAACGGCGGCCAGATGACGGTGCCCCAGGCGGTCGAGCAGTCCCTGTGGGACGAGCCGCCGTTCAGCGCGGTCCTCGGCTACTTCGCCAAGCAGGACACGGAGTTGGGCGGCCGGCAGATCCGCCGGGGCGACGGCCTGATCCTGGGGATCGCGCCGGGCAACATCGACCCCAAGGTGCGTCCCGACCTCAAGGCCAACATGATGGGCAACCGCGCCCACCTCGCCTTCGGCGGCGGCCCCCACGAGTGCCCGGGCCAGGACATCGGCCGTGCCATCGCGGACGTCGGGGTCGAGGCACTGCTGATCCGGCTGCCCGACGTCGAACTCGAGGGCGACGAGGACGAGTTGCGCTGGCGCTCATCGATGTCCTCGCGCCACCTGGTGGAGCTTCCGGTGTACTTCGCGCCGCAGGCGCCGCAGGACGTCGAGGAAGTGCCCTCCATCAACCCCGTCCCGCGGCAGCGGCCGAGCCTGGAGGTCACGACGGACGAGCCGACGGCGGCGCCCGCCCCGGCGCCCGTGGCACCTCCCGCCCCGCCGGCGACACCGGAACCCGTGCACCGTCTCGGCGCCTGGCAGCGCTTCCTGCGCTGGTGGCGGGGCTACTGAGCCCGGCCGCAGATGATCAGGCCCCCTGGGCCCAGTCGTCGTAGGAGGACCAGGCCCGCAGCACCCGCCCACTGACGAACCGGTGCGCGCGTCCCGTGACCGGATCGGTGAACTCCAGCACCCGCGCGAGCAGTTGGAGCGGACGCCGGAAGTCGCCGGCCGGCACGGGGCCGGTCACCACCGGGTAGAGCGGATCGCCGAGGATCGGCACACCCAACGCGTTCATGTGCACACGCAGTTGATGGGTCTGCCCGGTGCTCGGCAGCAGGCGGTAGCGCCCGAGTCCCTCGCGGTGGTCGGTGAGTTCGACCTGCGTGAGGGCGTTCGGCTCGCCCGCCACCTCGCGCGCGGCCAGCACCCCGCGCTCCTTCACGATCCGGCTGATGAGCGTCCGCGGCAGCGCGAGCCCCGCGTCGTACGGGGCCACCGCCTCGTACTCCTTGCGGACCAGCCGGTCGCGGAACAGCGTCTGGTAGGCGCCGCGCTCCTCGGGTCGCACGGTGAACAGCACGAGCCCGGCGGTGAGGCGGTCGAGCCGGTGCGCGGCGCCGAGCGTCGGCAGGCCGAGCTCCCGCCGCAGCCGGGCCAGCGCGGTCTCGGTGACGTGGCCTCCGCGCGGGGTGGTGGCGAGGAAGTGCGGCTTGTCGGCGACGACGATGTGCTCGTCGCGGTACACCACGTCGAGGGCGAACGGCACCGGTTCCTCGTCGGGCAGCTCCCGGTGGAACCACACGAACATCCCCGGCTCGTAGGCCGCGTCGGGCGCCACCGGCCGTCCGTCGGCGCCGACGATCAGCCCGTCCCCGAACATCCCGTCGATCACCCCGGCCCCCGCCGCGAGCCGCTCCACCAGATGCTCCCGCACGGTGGCCCACCCCCCGTCCCGCGGCAGCCTGACCCGTACGGGGTCGACTCCCTCGCGCTGCGGCAGGGGGGAGGGTGGGATCCGGGGTCTGCGTCTCACCTGGTCAAGCGTACGAGGCTCGGGCGGGGGAGGGGTTCAGGCGTACGAGGCCGGGACCACCTCGGGAGTCCCGGCCACCGGTGTCCGCGCCCGGTAGGCCCGGTAGGCGGCGCCCGCGACCAGGGTCAGGCCCAGGAACAGCACCGTGAACCACTGGAAGTACCAGTGCCTGCCCGCCGGGTCGTACACCGCCGCGCGCGGCCAGGCGAGGTTGACGGTCATGAAGAGGCCGTAGACGAGGGCGATCGCGTTGACGGGGACGCCCCAGCGGCCCAGCGAGAAGAGCGGGGCGCCCCTCTCGTCGGTGCCGTCGGCGGTGAACTCCCCGCGCAGCCGGCGGACCAGCAGCGGACCGGTCACCATCGCGTACGCCAGGTACAGCATCACGATGCAGGTGGTGCCGATCGCCAGGAAGGCGTCCGGGGAGGCGAAGTTGAGCAGCAGCAGGGCGGCGGCGAGGACGCCGACGACCAGGGCGGGGGCGCTCGGCATACCGGTGCGCGGGTTGACCTTGGAGAGGCGGCCGGAGAAGGGGAGCTGGTGGTCGCGGGCCATCGAGAAGAGCATGCGGCAGGCGGCGGTCTGGATCGCCAGGGTCGCCACCGCGATGGCCACCACGACGTCGGCGAGCAGCGCGCGGCCGACCCCGTCGCCGAGGCTGCTGGTCAGGACGTAGCTCAGACCGTCGACGCCGAGACGGCCGTCGGTGAGGCTGGGCGCCGCGAGCAGACCGCCGAGCACGATGAGACCGCCGAGCAGACCCGCCGCGCCGAGCGCGGTGAGGATCGTGCGGGGCGCGGTGCGGCGCGGGTCGTGGGTCTCCTCGCTCATCTCACCGGCGCTGTCGAAGCCGATCATGACGTACGCGGCCATGAACGAGCCCACCATCAGCGCCCCGAACAGGCCGGTGCTGCCCTGGCCGGTGTGGAAGGTGATGCCGGGGGAGCGCTCGGAGTGGGTGAGCAGGAGCACGATGATCAGGACGGCGCCGATGATCTCGGCCGTGACACCGATCCGGTTGATCATCGACATCACCCGGTTGTCGATGACGTTCACCAGCGTGGTCAGCACGAGCAGGATCACGCCGAGGACCGCCGCGTTGGCAGCGCCGTCGGGGCTGGTGGGGGCCGGATCTCTGCCGACCAGCTGGAAGCCGGACCAGATCGCGGGCAGCACCATCTGCAGCGCGAGCGCCGCCGCCGCGACCACCACGATCTGCCCGATCACCATGATCCAGCCGGCGAACCAGCCGAAGGAGAGGTTCGACAGGCGCGAGGACCACTGGTAGATCGCGCCCGAGATCGGATAGCGCGCGGCCAGCTCCGCGAAGCAGGCGGCGACCGTCAACTGGCCCACCAGCACGGCTGGCCAGGTCCAGAAGAAGACGGGACCGCCGAACGCGTACCCGAAGGCGAAGAACTGGAAGACGGTCGTCAGGACGGAGATGAAGGAGAAGCCGGCGGCGAACGAGGCGTACCTGCCGAGGCTGCGGTGCAGCTCCTGGCCGTAGCCGAACTCGGCCAGGGAGCGGTCGCCGGAGGACTCCGGAGGGTCGGGGCGTACGTCGGAGGGGGCGGTGGTGGTCACGGCGGCACCTGCCTTCGGCGCGGAAGGGTGGGCGGTATTCCTGTCGGGTGACAGAAATTAGGGAGTGCCTGTTTCGCTCGCGTGACACGGCCGTGTCGGGGTCGGGCCTAAGTCCTCACGCCCTTGCGGCCCGAAGGGAATCGCGATACATCGTGTGTATTGACGCTCGCCTCGCACACGCGATATGTTCGGCTACGGATATTCGGAGACGAGGTGAGGTCATCATGGCGACGAAACGCCGCAAGCTGAGCAATCCGCTGGCGCTCGCGGTCATGGTGCTGCTCACCGAGAAGCCGATGCATCCGTACGAGATCGCCCAGACCCTGCGCCGACGGGGCAAGGACACCAGCCTGAAGATCAACTACGGCTCGCTCTACACCGTCGTCCAGAACCTGGAGAAGCACGGCTTCGTCGAGGTCGCGGAGGTGCAGCGACAGGGCAACCGCCCCGAGCGCACGCTGTACGGCATCACGGACGCCGGACGTGCGGAGGCCACCGAGTGGCTGTCGGACCTGCTCGCCGTCCCGGCGGAGGAGTATCCGATCTTCGAGGCCGCGCTCTCACTGATGGGCGTGCTCCATCCCGACGAGGTGGCACGCCTGTTGGGGGAGCGGCTCAACATGCTGGAGGTGCGGGCCGCGAGTATGCGAGGCGGCCTGGAGAAGCTCAACGAGACGCTGCCCCGGCTCTTCCTGATCGAGTCCGAGTTCAAGCTGCACATGATCGAGGCGGAGGCGGAATGGGTCCGCGGCTTCCTGGCGGAGGTCACGGCGGGCACGTTTCCGGGCGTCAAGGAGTGGCGGTCCTTCAGCGAGACGGGGGAGGTCCCCGAGGAGTACCTGAAGCTGGAAACCGGTGAGGTCGAAAGACCGTAGCCGAACAGAGAAATGACCCCGGCAGAGCTGTTGCAGCAGCCCCACCAGGGTCTCGAACCCCGAACCGAACCCGCCGTGAGGCAGCTCCGGGCCATCGAGGTGCGGCACACCCAGGATAGCCCGGCGCTCTTCACGCGGATCGGCTCGGCATACCCACCCGAGATCACCGCTCACACAGGAGAGCAGTCGTCATGAGCAGTACCCGTGCGCCCGCGGTCGAGGCGCGTCAGCTGATCAAGACCTATCCGGGTGACGTCACCGCGCTCAGCGGCATGGACGTCACCGTCGAGACCGGCACCGTCTTCGGCCTGCTCGGCCCGAACGGCGCCGGCAAGTCCACCACCGTCAAGATCCTCACCACCCTGGCCCGCCCCGACTCGGGCACCGCCTCCGTGGCAGGGCACGACGTGCTGCGCCATCCGGACCGGGTGCGCCGCGCGATCGGCGTCGTCGCCCAGAACTCCGGCGCCGACCCGGTGGCCACCGGCCGGGAGAACCTCCAACTCCAGGGCAGGCTCTACGGCTTGAAGGGTGCGGGGCTGAACCGCCGGGTGGACGAGTTGCTCGACCGCTTCAAGCTCGCCGACGCGGCCAGGCGCCCGGTCAAGGGCTACTCGGGCGGCATGAGGCGCCGACTCGACGTGGCGCTCGGTCTCGTCCACCGCCCCGAGGTGCTCTTCCTCGACGAGCCCACCACCGGACTCGACCCCGAGGCGCGCACCGCGGTGTGGGACGAGATCGCCCGCCTCGCCGGCGACGAGGGGCTGACCATCCTGCTCACCACGCACTACCTGGAGGAGGCCGACCGGCTCGCCGAGCGCATCGCGATCGTCGACCGGGGGCGTGTCGTGGTCGAGGGCACCCCGGACGCCCTGAAGGGCGAACTCCGCGGTGACGCCGTCCACGTGGAACTGCGCGAAGCCCTGGGGGACGCCGGCCGTACGCTGCTGAACGGCGCCCTCACCAGGTTGCCGGGCGTGCGCGAGGCGCTGTTCGACGGCCGCCGTGTCAGTGTCCGCGCCGATGACGGGGCCGCCACGATGCCCGCCCTGCTCGGGGTGCTGGAGCGGGCCGGGGTCGGGGTCGCCGCCGCGACCGTCGCCCGCCCCTCGCTCGACGACGTCTACCTCCGCTACGCGGGCCGCCGTTACGCGGAGGCGGAAGCGGAAGGCGCCGAGAACCTCGTCCTCGCCGGAGGTGTCCGATGAGTACCGCCGTCTCCCAGACCTGGTACATGACCCAGCGTCAGCTGATGGTGTTCGCACGTCAGCCCGCCTACGCGATCATCACCCTGATCCAGCCGGTGATCTGGCTGTTCCTGTTCGGCAACCTCTTCAAGAAGGTCGTCGAACTCGGAGGCTTCGGCACCACCTCGTATCTGGACTACCTCGTCCCGGGCGTGGTCGTGATGAGCGCGCTCAGCTCCAACATGTGGGCGGGCATGGGCACGCTCGACGAGATCCAGCGCGGCACCCTCGACCGCTTCCTGACCACGCCCGTCAGCCGGGCCGCCCTGATGAACGGCAACGTCGTCAACAACGGCCTGATCACCGCCCTGCAGTCGGTCATCATCGTGCTGCTCGGCCTGCTGGGCGGCGCGGACTACCCGGGCGGCATCGGCGGTATCGCGATCCTGATCGTCGCCTCGGTCCTGCTCGGCACGGTCTTCGGGGCGCTGTCCAACGCGCTGGGCATGCTGGTCCGGGAGCGGGAGTCGATCATCGGCATCAACACGTTCCTGCTGCTGCCGCTGACCTTCCTCTCCTCGGCCTTCATGGCCCCGTCCCAGATGCCGGGCTGGATGCGGCACATCGCCGACTTCAATCCGCTCAACTGGGCGATGGTGGCGGGGCGGTCGGCGATGTCCGAGCACCCCGACTGGGGTGTCGTGCTCGGCCGCTCGGGGGCGCTGCTCGCGTTGGCCGTGGCGGCGGTGTGGCTGTCGATCCGCACGTTCAGGTCGTACCAGCGTTCCGTGTGACCCCGAGGGGCCGGGGCCGGTGTCCCGAGTGACGCGAGGGGGTGGGAGTCAGGAGGCGGCCGACGCGGTCGCCTCCTGCTCCGCCTCCACCTGCGCGTTCCAGTCCCGCTTGGACGCCTGCCAGCCGTCCTCGTTGTGCCCAAGACGCCAGTAGCCGGAGATCGACAGGTCCTCGCGCGGAATCTCGCGCTCGACCCGCAGCAGCCGACGCAGCTCCTTCACGAAGCCCGCCTCGCCGTGCACGAACGCGTGCACCCGTCCCGCCGGGAAGTCGAGGGCGCGGACGGCCTCCACCAGGGCCTCGCCGAGCGGCCGGTCCCCGCGGTGCAGCCAGACGACCTCCACGTCGGAGTCGATCTTCTGCTGCTCCTTGTGCCCGGAGATCTCCACGAAGGCGCGGGCCACGGCGCCCTCCGGCAGTGCCTCCAGGGCGGCACTGATCGCGGGCAGTGCGCTCTCGTCACCGGCGAGCAGATGCCAGTCGGCGCTCGCGTCGGGCGCGTATGCGCCACCCGGACCCATGAACCGCACGACCTCGCCCGGCTGGACGCGCGCCGCCCACGGCCCGGCCAGGCCCTCGTCGCCGTGCACCACGAAGTCGAGCGTCAGCTCGCGCAGTTCGGGGTCCCAGGCACGCACGGTGTACGTCCGGGTCACCGGCCACTGCGCGCGCGGGAGTTCCTCGCGGATCCGCTCCATGTCGAAGGGCTCGGGGTAGGTGACACCCCCCGGGGCGAACAGCAACTTCACATAGTGGTCGGTGCTGGTACCCGCGGTGAACTCGGCGAGGCCCTCGCCGCCCAGCACGACACGCTGCATGTGGGGGGTCAACCGCTCGGTCCGCACGACGTGCGCGGAGTGGGGCTTCCTGGACCTGCGTGCCGGACGCTCTGCCATGACGGCCTCCTCGTTCACTCGCTTAGGCTTACCTAAGTTAGCATCTCTCCCCTAGTTAACACCCCCCGCGTGAGAAGCTCATGAGCCCCCTACGCCAAGGCTCGAGTCGCGCGGGGGCCGGGGTCGAGTCGCGCTCTGTGAGTAAGGCTACCCTAAACTGAGAATGTCACTCTCTTGAGTGAGGGCGCCGATTTCACTCGCTCCCGCTCACTCGCCGAGTGTGGTGAGCAACCGCTGCAGCGATCCGCCCAGACCCCAGCGCGCGGCCAGTCCTTCCAGCGCGGCCGGGTCGCGCGGCGCGTGCGGCAACGCCGTGTCGACGTCCGGCAGGGGAACGTCACCGGCGACCCGCACGACCTTGGGCGCGACCGCGACATACGGCCGCGACTCGTCGAGCCGCTTGCGCTGAGAAGGCGTCAGCTTCGCCTTCGGGTCGTCGACCGCCGCCATGATCGCGGCCAGGTCGCCGAACTGGTCGAGCAGCTTGGCCGCCGTCTTCTCACCGATCCCCGGCACCCCCGGCAGACCGTCGCTCGGGTCGCCGCGCAGCAGCGCCAGATCCGCGTATCCGGAGCCGTCGACCCCGTACTTCTCGCGCAGCCAGGTCTCATCGGTGAGCTGGAGCGTGCCCACACCCTTGAGGGGGTACAGGACGCGCACCCCCCGCTTGTCGTCGACGAGTTGGTAGAGGTCGCGGTCGCCGGTGACGATGTCGACCGGGCCGTCGGCGCGCCCCGTGAAGGTGCCGATCACATCGTCCGCCTCGTACCCCTCGACCCCCACGCGCGCGATGCCTAGCGCGTCGAGGACCTCCTCGATGACCGGCACCTGCGGGGAGAGCGTGTCCGGCACCTCCTCCTCGTCCGGCCGGCCGGCCTCGGTCTCCACGGCGACGCGATGCGCCTTGTACGAGGGGATCAGGTCGACCCGCCACTGCGGGCGCCAGTCCGCGTCCATGCAGGCCACCAGATCGTCGGGGCGGTGGTCCTTGACCAGCCGGTCGATGAAGTCGAGCAGCCCGCGCACGGCGTTCACGGGCGTGCCGTCCGGGGCCCTCACCGAGTCGGGGACCCCGAAGTAGGCCCGGAAGTACAGGGAAGCGGTGTCGAGCAGCATCAGGCGTCTGGTCACGCCTCGCATCATGCCGTACGCCACTGACAGTGACCTGGACCACTCCTGTGTTTGCTCCGTGTAAGTGCGGGCAAGCGCGGCATCGGGACAACCCCGGTTGCTTTTTCAACTGTCCGATCGAGAGGCACACGTGTCATCCAGGCTTGAGGCCGAGCATTTGTACAAGGTGTTCGGGAGACGACCCGACGCCGCGGCGGAGCGGCTCCGCCAGGGAGCCGACCGCGAGGAACTGCGCGCCGACGGCACCACGGCTGCCGTGATCGACGCCTCCTTCACGGTGGAACCCGGCCAGATCTTCGTCGTCATGGGCCTGTCCGGATCCGGCAAGTCCACCCTCCTGCGCATGCTCAACGGACTCCTGGAGCCCACCGCGGGCCAGGTGCGTTTCGACGGTCAGGACCTGACCGCGCTCAGCGCCCGCGCGCTGCGCGAGGTCCGCTCGAAGAAGATCAGCATGGTCTTCCAGCACTTCGCGCTCTTCCCGCACCGCAGCGTCCTGGAGAACGCGGCCTACGGCCTGGAGGTCCAGGGCGTGCCGAGCGCCGAGCGCAAGGAACGCGCCACCAGGGCACTGGAGCTGGCCGGGCTCGCCGGCTGGGAGAAGTCCTGGCCCGACGAGCTGTCCGGCGGTATGCAGCAGCGCGTCGGACTCGCCCGCGCGCTCGCCACCGACGCCGATCTGCTGCTGATGGACGAGTCGTTCAGCGCGCTGGACCCGCTGATCCGCCGTGACATGCAGGACCAGTTGATCGAGCTCCAGAAGAAGCTCAAGAAGACCATCGTCTTCATCACCCACGACCTCAACGAGGCGATGCGCCTCGGGGACCGGATCGCCGTCATGCGCGACGGCCGCATCGTCCAGACCGGCACCGCCGAGGACATCCTCGTCCGTCCCGCGAACGACTACGTCGCCTCCTTCACCCAGGACGTCGACCGCTCCCGGGTCCTGACCGCCGGAGCCGTCATGGACACCGACGTGCGCGGCGACGAGGCGGACTGCGACTGCGAGACCGCCACGCCCGACACCCCCTTCGTGGACCTCTGCGCGATCAGCGCCCGCCTCACGCACCCGGTGGCGGTACTGGACGAGCGACGCGAACTCGTCGGCGTCGTCCACCCGCGGCGCCTCGTCGCCTTCCTCGGCGACGAGCAGGGGACCCCCGAACGCTGTGCCAGTCCTCGGGACGAGGCGGTGACGGCCGGTGCCTAGGATTCCCTTCGGCGACTGGGTCAACAGCGCCGTCGACTGGCTGCTGAACCACATGGCGTGGCTCTTCGACTTCTTCAAGACCGTCTTCCAGGGCACGTACGACGGCATCGACGCCGTCCTCCAGGCCCCCGAACCGCTCCTCCTCGCCGGCATCTTCGCGGTGATCGCGTTCTGGCTGCGCGGTACCTCCGCCGGTGTCCTCACCTTCGTGGGATTCGCGTTCATCGACTCCCTCGAACTGTGGGAGGACGCGATGGTGACCCTCTCGCTGGTCCTCGTCGCCACGCTCATCGCGCTCGTCGTCTCGGTACCCGTGGGCATCTGGGCGGCGCGCTCCGACCGGGTCAGCGGCATCGTCCGCCCGGTGCTGGACTTCATGCAGACGCTGCCCGCGATGATCTACCTCATCCCGGCGATCCTGTTCTTCGGCACCGGCGCCCCGGCCGGCATCGTGGCCACCCTGATCTTCGCGCTGGCCCCCGGAGTCCGCATGACCGAGCTGGGCATCCGCCAGGTCGACAAGGAACTCGTGGAGGCCGCCGACGCTTTCGGCACCACGCCCCGCGACACCCTGCTGCGCATCCAACTGCCGCTCGCACTGCCCACGGTGATGGCCGGCGTCAACCAGGTCATCATGCTGGGCCTGTCCATGGCCGCCATCGCGGGCATGGTCGGCACCGGCGGCCTCGGCGGCGACGTCAACGAGGCCATCGGGCAGCTGAACGTCGGCCTCGGCTCCGAGGCGGGCGTGGCCATCGTCATCCTGGCGATCTACCTGGACCGCATGACCGGCGCCCTGGGTACCCAGGTCTCCCCGCTCGGCCGCCGTGCCGCCGCCAAGCTGCGCGCCGCGCAGGGCCTGAAGATCTGGTCCTACCGCCCCCGCGCGGCCGTCGCCGTGATCGGTGTCGTCGTGCTCGCGCTGGTCGCGGGCGGTATGGGCATGTTCGGCGGGACCGACTCGACGTCCACCGCGGCCGACGGCCAGGACGTCGGCCAGGGCAAGAAGATCACCATCGGCTACATCCCGTGGGACGAGGGAGTCGCCTCCACCTTCCTGTGGAAGGAGATCCTCGAGGAGCGCGGCTTCCAGGTCGACACCAAGCAGTTCGACGCGGGCCCGCTGTACACCTCCCTCTCCCAGGGCGACATCGACTTCGAGACGGACTCCTGGCTGCCGACCACCCACGAGCAGTACTGGAAGAAGTACGGCAGCAAGCTCGACGACCTGGGCTCCTGGTACGGCCCCACCTCGCTGGAGCTGAGCGTCCCCTCGTACATGAAGGGCGTCGACTCCCTGGCGGACCTCAAGGGCAGGGCCGGCACCTTCGGTGGCAAGATCACCGGCATCGAGTCCAGTGCCGGAATGATGGGCCTGCTCAAGAGCAAGGTCCTGAAGGACTACGGCCTCGACAAGGAGTACAAGGTCGTCGACAGCTCCACGCCCGCGATGCTGGCCGAGCTGAAGCGCGCGTACGCCAAGAAGGAGCCGATCGTCGTCACCCTCTGGTCGCCGCACTGGGCCTACAGCGACTACGACTTGAAGAAGCTCAAGGACCCGAAGGGCGCCTGGGGCAAGGGTGACGGAGTGCACACGCTTTCCCGCAAGGGCTTCGCGCAGGACAACCCGGTCGTCGGGCGGTGGCTGAAGAACTTCAGGATGACGGAGAAGCAGCTCACCGGTCTCGAGGCGGAGATCAACAAGGTGGGCAAGGGCAAGCAGCAGGACGCGGTGCGCGCCTGGCTGAAGCGGAACCCCGGAGTCGTCGACAAGCTGGCCCCGGTCAAGAGCTCCGCGGCCGCTGCCGAGACGAAGCGCCCGCTGGACGTGGCCTGGTTCCCCTGGGACGAGGACGTCGCCGTCACCTACCTCTGGAAGAACGTCCTGGCGCGGCGCGGCTACACGCTGAACCTCAAGCAGATGGACGTCGGCCCCGTCTACACCGGCCTGGCCTCCGGCGACCTGGACCTCAACTTCGACGCCTGGCTGCCGTACGCCCAGTCGAACTACTGGGACCAGCACAAGAACGACCTGAGGGACCTGGGCACCTGGTACCGGCCGACCTCGCTGGAGATCGCCGTGCCCTCGTACGTGAAGGACGTCAAGTCCCTCGCGGACCTCAAGGGCAAGGCGGGCACCTTCGGCGGCCGGATCATCGGCATCGAGCCGGGCACCGGCGAGATGAACCTCCTGAAGACGAAGGTCCTTCCGGGCTACGGCCTGGACAAGGAGTTCAAGGTCGTCGACGGCTCCACGCCCGCGATGCTGGCCGAGCTGAAGCGCGCGTACGCCAAGAAGCAGCCGGTCGCCGTCGTCCTGTGGTCCCCGCACTGGGCGTACAGCGAGTACCAGCTCACCAAGCTCGCCGACGACAAGAAGCTCTTCGGCGAGGGGAACACGATCCGGACCATCTCCAGCAAGAAGTTCCCCGAGCGGTACCCGCAGCTCACCAAGTGGATCAAGAACTTCAGGATGAGCGAGTCCGAGCTCGGCACCCTGGAGAGCGAGATCAAGCAGCGCGGCCAGGGCCATGAGGAGGCGGCCGTCGCCACCTGGCTGAAGGAGCATCCGGACGTGGCGGAGCGGATGACGCCGCAGTAGCCGGGAGGGGCGTTCGGTGAGGGGTGGCCCGTCGGTCACACGGGTTCCGGGACCTGTGTGACCGACGGGCCACCCTTTCGGCGTTCCCGGAGCCCGGCGTCGTCCGTGCGCTCGACTCTTCCTGTCCGCTCGTTCCGGTGAGACCTCCGTGCGCCCCCTGTTCCGGCCCGCACTCGCGACCGACGACACCAGTGGCTACGTACTGGCGTACGAGAAAGATCCGGACAACCACATCGCCGTACGTGGCTACGCCGATCTGGACGCCTTCCTGTCCGGGAACGCCGCCCACGCGTTTGACGCGCCGCGCACCCTCGCGCGCCGCACCGAGGGCACTGCGGACATCACCTCCGTGCACGACGGCAGGGGCGAGCCCACCGGTCACCACCGGGCGCGCCGCGACACCGACCGTGAACTCCGCACCGCCCTCGAGGACTTCACGACCTGGTACGCAACCCTCGACCGGCGGCCGGACCGCGTCCTGGAGCCCTGGCGCGTGCGCGGCGACATCGGCGACCGTCCGCTCCTCGAACTCGGCGTCACCAGAGTCTTTTTGACGGAAAGTCAGCAATGGTGCGGGGCTTCGGGAGCTGACGGACGTACGTCTATGATCCGACGACCGGGCGGGCTGATCGGCTGACCATCCACACCCACGGCGGCAGTAGCGCCTTCGCCCATCCCCACCTGACTCCGTTCACCGATCCGGAGGGGCATCCGGCCCTGCTGGTCAGCCCTTTCGTCCCGCGGGAGGGGGGTGCGCCGGGGGAGTCGGGGCAACTCGTCTATTGGCGCGAATTGTGGCCCTCACCCTCCTCCGATGTGTCAGCGATGTGACGGGTGCATGAAACGGTTTGCCGAACATGCGTAGGGTGCAAACAACTCATCAGAAGTTGTGCGCCGAAGCGGCAGCCTGAGCGGCAGCCGAAACGGCAGACCGAAGCAGTGGACCGACGACGCGTGGGAGGGAGCCGGAGCGATGGGCGACCACAAAGAACAGCCCCTTCGGGTGGGTGCGGCCGTCCGGCGGCGGCGCCGGGCACTGGAGCTCACGCTCGCCGTCGTGGCCGAGCGCAGCGGCCTGTCGGTGCCCTTCCTCAGCCAGGTCGAGAACGAACGGGCCCGGCCCAGCCAGAGCTCCCTGGAGAGGGTCGCCGACGCCCTGGGCACCACCGCCGTCGAGCTGCTCGCGGCGGCCGACCCGGCGTGCAGTGTCGATGTCGTGCGCGCCGAGTCGGGCGCCGAGTTCACTCCCGAGGCCCATATGCGCCCCCTGGTGCGCGGTCACCACCAGTTGCACGCCACGGAGTTCACCGGTGACCACGAGGAGGGCCGCGAACTCCAGCACCGCAACGACAAGTTGATGTACGTCGCCGACGGCGCCGTCGAGGTCGAGGCGGAGGGCCGCGCCCACCGCCTGGGGCGCGGCGACACGCTGTACCTCACCGGCGGGGTGCGCCACCGGTGGCGGGCGACCGTGCCGGACACCCGGGTGGTCGTGGTCGAGGTCGCCGACCACATCGAGGCGGTGGAGGACCGCCAGACCTTCGGCAAGCGCTGAGCCGTTCCCGCGCGGGCCGCTGTGATCACGAGCCGCTGGGATCGCGGGCAGCTGTGATCACGAGCCGCTGCGATACTGGTGCCATGCCCGAGACCTCCCGCCATGCCTAGCGGGCCCGCCGGAGTGCGTGTCGTCTCCCTCGTGCCCTCGCTCACCGAGGCCGTGGCCGCCACCGTCCCCGGTGCCCTGGTCGGCGCGACCGACTGGTGCAGCCGTCCGCCGGACCTCGACGTCGTGCGCGTCGGCGGCACCAAGAACCCCTCGGTCGACCGGATCGTACGACTCGCCCCGGACCTGGTGATCGCCAACGAGGAGGAGAACCGCGAGCCCGACCTGACGGCCTTGCGGGAGGCGGGGATCGAGGTGCTGGTCACGGAGGTCCGCGAGGTGCCGGGGGCCTTCCGCGAGCTGGCGCGGGTGCTGGGCGCGTGCGGCGCGCGGACCCGCCCCCGCTGGCTGGACGAGGCGGAGGCCGCATGGGCGCGGCCACCCGCTCCCGGCCGCCGTACGACCGCGATCGTGCCGATCTGGCGGCGCCCCTGGATGGTCCTCGGCCGGGACACCTTCGCCGGGGACGTCCTGGCCCGCCTGGGCGTCGACAACGCCTACGCCCACCACGCCGACCGCTATCCCCGCGTCCCGCTCCCCGAACTCCGGGCGGCGGCCCCCGATCTCGTGGTCCTGCCCGACGAGCCGTACCGCTTCACCGCCGACGACGGACCCGAGGCGTTCGAGGGCGTGCCCTGCGTGCTCGTCGACGGCCGCCTGCTGACCTGGTACGGGCCGTCACTGGCGCAGGCGCCGCGCCTGCTCAGCGCGGCGCTGCGAGCAGGGCCTGCGGAAGCTCAATGTCGACCATGAGAGGTGAAGTACGTGACCGTACCTCAGTGTGTGCATGCCCCGGACGAAGGGCTCCCGGCTCACGCGAGCCGGGACCCCTCCGAACGGGCGTGGACTACCGGTTGATGCGGCTCATGTCGGCGTACCGGTCGCCGACCGGCGCCGCCACCTCGGACAGCTGCTCCAGTTGCTCGGCCGAGAGCACCAGGTCGTCCGCCGCCACGTTCTGCTCCAGGTTGGCGGCCCGGCGCGTGCCGGGAATGGGCGCGATGTCGTCGCCCTGCGCGAGCAGCCACGCGAGCGCAACCTGAGCGGGCGTCGCGCCGAGTTGCCTGGCGACGTCGTCCACCTGCTCCACGATCCGGATGTTCGCCTCCAGGTTGTCCCCCTCGAAGCGCGGATTGGACCGGCGCCAGTCTTCGGCGTCGAGCTGGTCGAGCGAGCGGATCGTGCCGGTGAGGAAGCCGCGGCCGAGCGGCGAGTAGGGCACGAAGCCGATGCCGAGCTCGCGCACGGTGGGGAGCACTTCGGCCTCGGGGTCGCGCGTCCACAGCGAGTACTCGGTCTGGATGGCGGTCACCGGGTGTCCGGCGTGCGCACGCCGGATGGTGGCGGGCGCCGCCTCCGACAGCCCGTAGTGGCGGATCTTGCCTTCCTCGATCAGCTCGGAAAGCGTCCCGACCGTGTCCTCGATCGGCGTCTCCGGGTCTATCCGGTGCTGGTAGTAGAGGTCGATGTAGTCGGTGTTCAGGCGTCGTAGCGAGCCCTCGACCGACCGCCGCACATTCTCGGGGGAGCCGTTCAGGCCGAGGACCGGCAGCCCGTTCTCCTCGGGCACGAGGTGGTTGATCTGACCGAACTTGGTGGCGATGACCACCTCGTCGCGGTGGCGGGCGAACGCCTTGGCGAGCAGTTCCTCGTTCGTGTAAGGACCGTAGATCTCGGCGGTGTCGAAATGGGTGACGCCCAGCTCCATGGCGCGGTGGCGTGGCGATCGACCCGGAGTCGTCGGTGCCGGCGCCGGTGTAGCCCCCGGACATGCCCATGCAGCCGAGACCCAGACGCGAGACCTCGAGCGCCTCGCCTCCCAGGGTGATCTTCTTCATGCGGATGGCCTTTCCTGATAGTGACTGATCTTGTAGTCGACGGCGGCGCGCCCTGCGCCTGCCGCCACGTGACATGACCGCCGTCGAGCGGGCGAACGTGGCCGGCCAGGTTCACAGGCGCACGATGACCAGGGCGGTGTCGTCGGTGGCGTCACCGGGTGGGATGAGGTCGGTGAGTACGGCGTCGGCGAGGGTTTCGGGGTCGTCTGCCTGGTGGCGGGCCAGGGAGTCGGCGAGCCGGGCGAGGCCCGTGTCGATGTCTTCGCCGCGGCGTTCGATCAGACCGTCGGTGTAAAGCACGAGGACGGCGCCCTCGCGGAAGGCCGCGACAGCCTGGATCCGGGGGCCGTGTTGAGGGCGGGCGGCCAGTGGCGGGTCGGTGGCCTGGTCCAGGAACTCGACGGTCCCGTCCCTCTGCAGGAGCGTTGGTGGGGGGTGGCCGGCGCTGCTGTAGGTGATGGTGTGGTTCTCCCAGTCGATGAATGCCGTGGCCACGGTGGTGTTCTCGGCGCCGTCGATGGTGCGGGCGTACAGCCCGAGGACTTCCAGGGCGTGGGCGGGGCCTTCGGAGACGAGAGAGGCGGCGGTGAGGGCGCTGCGCAGTTGTCCCATGACGCCGGCCGCGTAGAGGCCGTGGCCGACGACGTCGCCGACGGCGACGGCGATGCGATCGCCGGGCAGGTCGACCAGGTCGTACCAGTCGCCGGCCACGTTCAGCGCTTCGGCGGCGGGCCGGTAGCGAACGGCCGCCGGGTGCCGGCCGACCGGGCGAGGAGCGGGCAACATGGCTTCTTGCAAGGTCAGCGCGACTTCACGGGCGCGGATGAGTTCGGTGACGTCCTCCACCCGGTGCAGCAGCACCGTCACCCGCCCATCAGGTCCGAATACGGGAATGTTGGTCATGTTGAAATACCGCTCGCGCCATATCCCGGGCTGGTCGGGGTCCTCCATGTCGTAGCGCTGCAGCGCTACGATGCTGCGCTCACCTGTGTTCGCCGCCCGGCGCAGTGACGCCAGAATTCTGAGCAGGAGAGGCTCGGCGGGGTCCTTTTCGGGGCGGTCCTCGGGCAGGAAGCGACCGACCACTTGCTCGCGGGGGAGGCCCCGGAGGCGCAGGAACTCCGCGTTGGCGTCCACGAAGATCAGCTGCGGAGTCACCAGCGCCACCGCCCCGGGAAGAGCCTGGAACACCGCCGCGTAATCGACCGCCGGTTCTGCCATGATTTTCCTGCTTACCGCGCCGCTGTCTGCCTTTTCACGATACGAGCAGGGAGTCACAGCTCGCACCACGAGGTTGCGGCGTTCCCGCGCCGTCGGTGCGCCTTGTGCACGGATCACGCCAGGTGGAAGGCCGTCCCTTGCCCGCCACCCGGCACCGGAACGCCTCCGCTCGGAGCGTGCCGGGGATACGGGACTCAGGACGCCGGGGCCTCGATGGTGGCGGTGAGGGCGCTGAGCACCTGCCTGAGCTGCGCGACGGCTTCGGTGTCATCGGCCGGGTGGGTCTCGGCGAAACGGGTCACCGATCCGGGTATCGCGAGTTTGGCGTCCTCCAGGATCGTGGCGCCGGCGATACCGGCGGACTTGCGGACGTCGTCCTGGGCCCATACGCCGCCGTACTGGCCGAAGGCGGTGCCGACGACGGCGGTCGGCGTACCCGCCAGGGCGCCGGCGCCGAACGGGCGGGACAGCCAGTCGATGGCGTTCTTCAGCACGGCGGGCATGGTGCCGTTGTACTCGGGGGTGACGAGCAGGAACGCATCGGCGCGCACGGCGGTCTCGCGCAGGCGGGTGGCGGCGGCGGGACGCTGCTCGTCGGTGTCGATGTCCTCGTTGTAGAAGGGCACCTCGGCCAGGCCCTCGTAGAGGGTGACCTCGACGCCTTCGGGGGCGTGTTTGACGGCGGCCTCGGCGAGCTGACGGTTGTGCGAGCCGGAGCGCAGGCTGCCTACGAGGGCGAGGACTTGGACGTGGCCGGACATGGGTTCTCCAGATATGGACGTGCTGACGGAACAAAGACGTGCTGACGGAACAAAGACGTAATGAGAGAGGAGTGGATCTTGGTCCGCGGTAGCGAGCGGCGCTACTCGCGCATGGTCAGGCCGCCGTCCACCGACAGGATCTGGCCGGTGATCCAGCTGGACTCCGCGGACAGGAGGAAGACGATCACGGAGGCGAGGTCCTCGGGCTCACCAAGCCCTTCATTCGCGAGATCCTCGACCTGGTGGGCGACAAGTGGAGCATGCTGGTCGTCGGCGCCCTGGCCGTCGGTGACGCCCGCTACTCGGACCTCGACACCACGATCCCCGCCATCTCCCGGCGCATGCTCACCCTCACTCTCAAGCGCCTTCAGCGCAGCGGGTTGGTCGACCGCACCGCCTACGCGGAGGTGCCGCCCCGCGTCGAATATTCCCTCACCGGCCTCGGCTCCTCCCTGCTCTCCGCCATCGAGCCCCTGGCTGCCTGGTCCGCCGAACAGCGCACCGAGATCCGACGCCACCAGGACGCGTACGACATGAGCGCCCCACGGAGTGCGTGACTGGCGTGAGGCGGAGTGGATCCCGTGCCGCAGTGGGTTTTCGCGGTGAAGATCACTTCCAGTGGCTGCTGAGTGCCTGATGTGGGGCGGAAGCCGGCGGCAGGGTGCCGGGCGGTCGTGCGGACACTGGCTGAGGTTCCACCGACGCCTGGCCTGGAACTGCCCGTCCATAGCGGAGTTGCGTCTATTTGGGTGTTGCGAGCAGCTCGCCGCCGACCAGACCGCGCGCGGTGCGGACGGCGGCCACGCACCAGGCGGCCACGAGAAGCGCGTACAGGCCGACCGCGAGCCAGTCGAACGCGACCAGTCCGGTGTGCCGGGCCAGGCCCTCGGCGCCGGTGACACAGGTCCCCACCGGGAAGGTGAACGCCCACCAGGTCATCGCGAACCCCATGCCCTGTCGGCGGGCCCGCGCCACCAGCGCGCCGGCGAGGCCCAGCCACAGCAGTGCGAAGCCCAGCACGGGGACGCCGTAGAGGACGGCGAGCATGCCGAAACCCTGGTCGTAGGGGGCCGGCACGACACCCGGCGCGAAGTCCGCGAACTTGCCGACCGCGGTCGTGGACTGGCCGAGCGGACCGAGTACGAGGAACAGCGTCGGAGTGAGCGCGAGCGGCAGCGGTCCCGCGGTGATGAGCCGGCCGAAGATCATCGGCAGCATCACGAAGGTGGCCAGCAGGCTCAGCCCGAACAGCGCGAAGCACCCGAGAAGCAGGGTCTCCCGGGGCTGGCCCGGCGGCAGGTGGGGCACGAGGAGCGGCCCGACGGCGGCTGACACCATGGGCGCGACGAGGGGGAGCAGCCAGACGGGCGTGGCCTGGTCGGGGCGGATGCGATGGCGTACGACCATCAGGTACGGGATGGCCAGGGCGGCGGCGAGTCCGACGGCCGTACCGGCGGTGAACAGTACGGCGTCCAGGGCTACCGCAGCCCGTGTCCCGATCCAGTCCCGGCCGACGACGAGGGCGCCGCCGCCCACGGCCAGCAGGGCCATCGCCAGGCAGCCGTAGAAGGGGGCCATGGCCGGGTCGAGGAGGTGGGCGCGGGCCTGGTCGCGGTGGTGCGTCCAGTGCAGCGCGCGGGCGCCGAGCAGGGTCACCAGCATGAGGGCCGAGAGGGCCCAGACAGCCGTGCAGACGGTTCGCACACCCGGGACGTCGCCGGGGAGTCCGGCGCCCGCCGTGGCCACGATCGCGGTGCCCATGACGGAGGCGTACCAGTTCGGGCCGAGGTACCGGACGGCGGGGGCGCGCGGGCGTCCGACTTCGGCGGCGGGGGTCGACAGGAGGGGCTGGGCTGCGGTGACCATGCGTCCACGGTCGCGCGCCCGCCGGGTCCCCACCAGGGAGTACGGGTCTATGGGGGCATAAGCTGGCTTTATGGGTGTGAGTGCTGAGGGATCGATGGTGGGTGGCCGGTCGGGGGAACCGGAACCGGTCGCGGTCGGGATCGCGCATCGGGTGCCGGACCTCGGGGCGTTGGAGCTGCTGCTCGCGGTGGCGCGGCTCGGGAGTCTCGGGCGGGCGGCGCGGGAACTGGGGATCACCCAGCCCGCGGCCAGCAGTCGGATCCGTTCCATGGAACGGCAACTGGGCGTCGCGCTCGTCGACCGCTCGCCCCGGGGCTCGCGGCTCACGGACGCCGGGGCGCTGGTCACGGACTGGGCGCGGCGGGTCGTGGAGGCGGCGGAGGCCTTCGACGCGGGGGCGCAGGCGTTGCGGGACCGGCGGGACTCGCGGCTTCGGGTGGCGGCGAGCATGACCATCGCCGAGTATCTGCTGCCGGGGTGGCTGCTCGCGCTGCGCGCGCAGCGGCCGGACACGGCGGTGTCGCTTCTCGCCGGGAACTCGACAGCCGTCGCGGAACGTCTCCTCGCGGGCGAGGCGGATCTCGGCTTCGTGGAGGGACTGTCCGTGCCGCCCTCCCTCGACTCGACGGTCATCGCGCACGACCGGCTGATCGTGGTGACGGCGCCGGGGCATCCGTGGGCCCGGCGCCGCGCGCCGCTCGCGGGGGCGGAGCTGGCCGCGACGCCGTTGATCCTCCGGGAGGAGGGGTCAGGTACGCGGCAGGTTCTCGACGCGGCGTTGGGTGGGTTGGCGCGGCCGTTGATCGAGCTTTCCTCGACGACCGCGGTGAAGGCGGCGGCCGTGAGTGGGGCGGGGCCCGCCGTCCTGAGCGAGCTGGCCCTCGGGGAGGAGTTGTCGACCCATCGCCTGGTGAGCATCCCGCTGTCCGACATCCAACTCCGCCGAGCCCTCCGCGCGGTCTGGCCCACGGGCCACCGCCCCACGGGCCCGGCACGCGAACTGCTCTCACTGACGCGAGGCGTGTAGGCCGCCACCCCGGGGCGAGTGTGTCGGCTGCGGGCCGGTGGCGGCCGATCGCGCAGTTCCCCGCGCCGCTGAAAGCCTTCAGCCCGTCCGGCGTTTGAGGACGAGGCCGATCGGGGGTTCGGGGGCGGAGAAATCGGTGGCGGTCGGGGTCAGCGGCCCCGCAGGATGCGAGGCATGACTCCGACCGCCCCGCCTGCCGCGGGCTCGCGCACACCCTGGGAAGAACTCCCTCGCACGCTGCGGGACGCCGTCGCGGACGTGCTCGGCGCGCCGGTGCGGACGGCCGTCACGCAGGAGGGCGGCTTCTCGCCCGGCGCTGCCGCCCGCGTGACCACCACGGACCGCCGCCGTGCGTTCGTGAAGGCGGTCAGCGCAGAGACGAACCCCGACAGCCCCTCCCTGCACCGAACGGAGGCGAGGAACGCCTCCCTACTCCCGCCGAACACCCCGGCCCCCAGGCTCCTCGGCACCTACGACGACGGCACCTGGGTCGCCCTTGTCTTCGAGGACGTGGCGGGCCGTCAGCCCCATGTCCCTTGGCGGGAGGGCGAGTTCAGACGCGTGCTCGACGCCGTCGAGGAGTTGGGCCGCGCCCTGACGCCGGCACCGTTCGACGCCCCGACCGCCGGACAGTCCCTGGCCCACGCCTTCCAGGGATGGCGGCAGCTCATCGCCTCCGGGGACACCGCGGGCGAGGGCCTCGACCCGTGGACCGCGGCGCACCTGCGCGAACTGGCCGAACTCTCGGCCCCATGGGCCGAGTTCGCCACCGGCGACACCCTCGCGCACGCCGACCTGCGCGCGGACAACGTCCTGCTCACGGAGGACGGCAGGGTCGTCTTCGTCGACTGGCCGCACGCCGTGCGCGCCGCCCCGTGGTTCGACCTGCTGGTGATGCTTCCGTGCGTCCGCGCCCAGGGCGGCCCCGATCCGGAAGAGGTGTTCACCACCCACCCGCTGGGCCGCGACGCCGACCCGGACGGCGTCACCGCCACCCTGGCGGCCCTCGCCGGCTACTTCGTCCGGCACTCCCGGCAGCCACCGCCCCCGGGACTGCCGACCCTGCGCGCCTTCCAGCACGCCCAGGGCGCCGCCGCCCTCGACTGGCTCAGGAAGCGGCTCGCACCAACGCCCGCATGACCCTCAGGTCCTCGCCCATCTCGGGATGCCACTGGACACCCAACACCCAGCGGGGAGAGGCGAGTTCGATCGCCTCCACCGTCCCGTCGAGCGCGTGCGCCGAGGCCGTCAGTCCCTCTCCGAGGCGTTCGACCGCCTGATGGTGGTACGTCGGCACGGCACATGGCTCCGGCACGACATCCCCGTACAGACTCCCCGCCACCGGCGTCACCTCGTGCGGCCCGAAGACCCCGACGTCCTTCACATGCCCGTCGATGTGCTGGACGAGCGTGCCGCCGAGGGCGACGTTGAGGAGCTGCATGCCCCGACAGATGCCGAGGAGCGGCGTGTCGGCGGCCAACGCGGCGTCGATCAGGGCGAGTTCCCAGGCGTCGCGGGCGGCGGCCGGCGGTCCGGTCCGCGGGGAGCGCTCTGCGCCGTAGTGGACCGGGTCGACATCGGGGCCGCCCGCGATCACGAGGCCGTCGAGACGGGCGACGACCGACGCGGCGTGGGAGGGGTCGTCCGGCGGCAGCATCGCGGCGATACCCCCCGCCGCCTGGACGAGCCGCGGGTAGCCGGCCGGCAGCAGCGCGGCCTCCAGCTCCCACACCCCCCAGCGCGCCCCGGCCTCCAGATACGTACTCACGCCGATCAGCGGTCTGCCCACGCCGCTCACACCGCCCACGCCGTCCGCACCGTCCGTACCTCCCATGCCGCGCTCCCTACGGATTCAATGGAATGCAGTCATACCTTTGAAAGTCCTCGTACGGTACCGGCAGACGCCTCACGCCAGGAAGCCCCGCAGGAGCGCCGCCGTCCCCGCGCAGTGCTCCCGCATCATCTCCCGCGCCCCGTCCGCGTCCCCGTCGAGCACCGCCTCGACCAGCGCGGTGTGCTGGCGCTGGGAGTGCTCCAGGTTCCGGACCAGGAGGGGGATGCAGTCGAGCAGGTCGTTGACGGAGGCGCGGACGGCCGCGTACTGGGCCGTCAGCGACGGCGAACCGCTCAGCTCGGCGAGGGTGAGGTGGAGCAGGGTGTCCAGGCGCCGGTAGTCCGCCAGCGGCGCCTCGTGCGTGCGGGCCAGCGCCTCGCGCAGCCGCTCGGCCTGCTCCGGGGAGAGCCCGTGCGTCGCACACAGTCCCGCAGCGCCCACCTCCAGCACCTCACGGAAGCGCAGGACGTCCTCGATGTCGACCTCGGCGAACCGGCGCCGCAGCTCGTCCTCGCCGGGGGTCTCGGCCCTCGGCACCACGAACGTGCCGCCGTACCGTCCGCGCCGCGACTCGACAAGACCCTGGTCCTGGAGCACCTTCAGCACCTCGCGCAGCGTCACCCGGCTGATCCCCAGTCGCTCCGCCAGCTCCCGCTCCGCGGGCAGCCGTCCGCCGCCCGGCACCAGCCCCAGCCGGACCACCTGGAGGATCTGCTCCAGCGCCTCCTCGAAACCGTTGCCCGCCCGCACCGGCCGCAGCACCGGCGTCAGTCGGTCGTCCGCACCACCGTCGGCTTCCGCCCGCGTCATCTGGTCGTGCCCCCTTCCCAAGCAATGGTTCTCCGCAATACCTTATGGCTCTCGGCTGACCCAAGGAGGCTTTTCCGGTGGCAGACCGCACACCCCCGCTCGCCGTCGAGGAGCTGCACGCCCTCGTCGCGGGCGGCGAGATCGACACCGTCGTCCTGGCCTTCCCCGACATGCAGGGGCGGCTCCAGGGCAAGCGGTTCGCCGCGCGCTTCTTCCTCGACGAGGTCCTCGAACACGGTACGGAGGGATGCAACTACCTCCTCGCCGTCGACACCGAGATGAACACGGTCGACGGATACGCCATGTCCTCCTGGGACCGGGGCTACGGCGACTTCGCCATGCGCCCCGATCTCAGCACCCTACGGCGGGTGCCGTGGAACGAGGGCACCGCCCTGCTCGTCGCCGACCTCGTCTGGAACGACGGCTCCCCGGTCGTGGCCGCGCCCCGCCAGATCCTGCGCCGCCAGCTCGACCGCCTCGCCGCACTCGGCTACACCGCCCAGGTCGGCACCGAGCTCGAGTTCATCGTCTTCAAGGACACCTACGAGCAGGCCTGGGACGCGGGCTACAAGGGGCTCACCCCGGCCAATCAGTACAACATCGACTACTCGGTCCTCGGGACCGGGCGCGTCGAGCCGCTGCTGCGCCGCATCCGCAACGAGATGCAGGCCGCGGGGCTGACCGTCGAGTCCGCCAAGGGCGAGTGCAACCCCGGCCAGCACGAGATCGCCTTCAAGTACGACGAGGCCCTCGTCACCTGCGACCAGCACGCCATCTACAAGACCGGCGCCAAGGAGATCGCCTCCCAGGAGGGCGTCTCGCTCACCTTCATGGCGAAGTACAACGAGCGCGAGGGCAACTCCTGTCACATCCACCTCTCGCTCGCGGACGCGGACGGCACGAACGTGATGGCCGGCTCGGCGCAGGACCCGGGCGGCATGTCCGACGTCATGCGGCACTTCCTCGCCGGGCAGCTGGCCGCCCTGCGCGACTTCTCGCTCCTCTACGCGCCCAACATCAACTCCTACAAGCGCTTCCAGCCCGGCTCCTTCGCGCCGACCGCCGTCGCCTGGGGATACGACAACCGCACCTGTTCGCTCCGCGTCGTCGGCCACGGCCGCTCGATGCGCTTCGAGAACCGGCTGCCCGGCGGTGACGTCAATCCGCACCTGGCCGTCGCCGGGCTCGTCGCGGCCGGCCTGTACGGCATCGAACAGAAGCTGGAGCTGCCGGAGCCGTGCGCGGGCAACGCGTACACGGCCGAGTACGCGCACGTGCCCACCACCCTGCGCGAGGCCGCCGAGCTCTGGGAGAACAGCCCCATCGCCAAGGCCGCCTTCGGCGACGAGGTGGTCGCGCACTACCGCAACATGGCCCGCGTCGAGCTGGAAGCCTTCGACGCCGCGGTGACCGACTGGGAGCTGCGCCGCTCCTTCGAACGCATGTGAGAGGTCCTTCCTTGTCGAACGAGCTCGCTCTCCAGGTACTCAACCCGGCCACCGAGGAGGTCCTCGCCACCGTCCCGGCCGCCACCGCGGCCGACGTGGACGGTGCCGTCGTGCGCGCCGCGCGGGCCCAGGCGAAGTGGGCGGCCCTCCCGCCCGCCGACCGCGCCCGCCTGCTGCGCCGCTTCGCGGCCGCCGTCGACGGACACCTGGAGGAACTCGCCCGCCTGGAGGTGCGCGAGGCCGGGCACACGGTCGGCAACGCCCGCTGGGAGGCGGGCAACGTCCGCGACCTGCTCGACTACGCGGCCGGGGGAGTGGAGCGGCTCACCGGCCGCCAGATCCCGGTTCCGGGCGGCCTCGACGTGACCATCCTCGAACCGCTCGGCGTCGTGGGTGTCATCGCGCCCTGGAACTTCCCGATGCCGATCGCCGCCTGGGGCACCGCCCCGGCGCTCGCGGCCGGCAACGCGGTCGTCCTCAAGCCCGCCGAGACGACCCCCCTGACGGCGCTCCGGCTGGCCGAGCTGGCTCTGGAGGCCGGTCTGCCCGAAGGGCTCTTCCAGGTGCTCCCCGGCCACGGCCCGGTCGCGGGCAACGCGCTCGTCGAGCACCCCGGCGTCGCGAAGATCGTGTTCACCGGGTCAACGACTGTGGGCAAACAGGTGTTGGCGAAGGGCTCGGCCCTGCTCAAGCGCGTCACCCTCGAACTCGGCGGCAAGAGCCCCAACATCGTCTTCGCCGACGCGGATATCGAGGCCGCCGCCGCGGCGGCTCCGATGGCCTTCCTCGACAACTCCGGCCAGGACTGCTGCGCCCGTACCCGCATCCTCGTCCAGCGCTCCGTCTACGACCGCTTCGTCGACCTCCTCGCCCCCGCGATCGAGTCCGTCGTCGTCGGCGACCCCTCCGACGAGCAGACGCAGATGGGCCCGCTGATCTCCCGGGTGCAGCTGGAGCGCGTGCGCTCGTACGTCCCCGCCGACACCCCCGGCATCCGCGGAAAGGCCCCCGAAGGCCCCGGCTTCTGGTTCCCGCCCACCGTCCTCACCGAGGTCGAGCCCCACGCGCGGGTGGCCGTCGAGGAGGTCTTCGGCCCCGTCGCCGTCGTCCTGCCCTTCGAGGACGAAGCGGACGCGATCCGGCTCGCCAACGCCACCGAGTACGGCCTCTCCGGCTCCATCTGGACCCGTGACGTCGGCCGCGCCCTGCGCGTCTCCCAGGCCGTCCGCGCCGGGAACCTGTCCGTCAACTCCCACTCCAGCGTCCGCTACTGGACCCCCTTCGGCGGCTTCAAGCAGTCGGGGATCGGCCGTGAACTCGGTCCGGACGCGCTCACCGCCTTCACCGAAACCAAGAACGTCTTCATCAGCACGGAGGGCCCCGCACAGTGACCGAAGCCACCGCAGGCACCGAAGGATTCATCTGCCGCCGCCTCGTCGGCCGTACCGCCGTCATCACCGGCGCCGGCAGCGGCATCGGTCTCGCCACCGCCCGCCGGCTCGCCTCCGAGGGCGCCCACGTCGTCTGCGGCGACGTCGACGACGCCCGCGGCAAGGCCGCAGCCGACGAGGTCGGCGGGATCTTCGTCAAGGTCGACGTCACCGATCCCGAGCAGGTCGAGGCGCTCTTCAAGACGGCGTTCGACACCTACGGCTCCGTCGACATCGCCTTCAACAACGCGGGCATCTCGCCGCCCGACGACGACTCCATCCTGGAAACCGGCCTGGAGGCCTGGAAGCGCGTCCAGGAGGTCAACCTCACCTCCGTCTACCTGTGCTGCAAGGCCGCGATCCCCTACATGCGGCGCCAGGGCAAGGGCTCCATCATCAACACGGCGTCCTTCGTGGCCCGGATGGGCGCGGCCACCTCGCAGATCTCGTACACGGCCTCCAAGGGCGGCGTGCTGGCCATGTCCCGTGAACTGGGCGTCCAGTTCGCCCGCGAGGGCATCCGCGTCAACGCCCTGTGCCCGGGACCGGTCAACACCCCGCTGCTCCAGGAACTGTTCGCCAAGGACCCCGAGCGGGCCGCACGCCGGCTCGTCCACATCCCCGTCGGCCGGTTCGCCGAGGCCGAGGAGATCGCCGCGGCGGTCGCCTTCCTCGCCAGCGACGACTCCTCCTTCGTGAACGCCTCCGACTTCCTGGTGGACGGGGGGATCTCGGGCGCGTACGTCACGCCCCTGTAGATCAACCCGGTATATGCACGTCCCATGCGATATCGATCCGTTCGTGCCACTTTCGCGTGGATCCTGGTCGCGGCCGCCACCCTGGCGGCCGCGCCACCCGCCTCCTCCGGCCCCCGTCCCGACTGCCCGCGGCTTTCCGCGCCCTGGTACGGCGACAACCGTGCCCACCTGCAACAGGTGATCGACGAGCGAGGCACCTGCGCCGGGCCGATCCCCCCGGCGGGCCGCCCGGTCGCCGCCTTCGACTGGGACAACACCGTCACCAAGAACGACGTCACCGACGCCACCCTCGCCTGGGCCCTGGGACACGACAAGATCCTCCGCCCCGCGCGCTGGCGGGACACCAGCCAGTGGCTCACGGACGCGGCGGACCGGGCGCTGACCGCCGCCTGCGGCACCACCACACCCGCGGGCGCACCCCTCCCCACCTCGGCCGAGCCCCGCTGCGCCGACGAGATCCTCGAGATCCGCGAGAACGGCCGGACCATGAGCGGCGCCGCCGCCTTCGCCGGTACCTGGAACCACCGGCGCACCGTCCCCCAGTACGCCTGGGTGCCCCAGCTCTTCGCCGGACGCACCGTCGCCGAGCTGACCTCGTACGCCCGCAGCGCCCGCGCACAGGCCCTGGCCGCGCCCCTCGGCTCGACGCGCACCCTGGGCACGCACACCCTCCCGGCGTACGTCCGCTACTACGACCAGCAGCGCGAGCTGATCCGTACGCTCCAGAGGGCCGGATTCGACGTCTACGTCGTCTCCGCGGGCGCCGAACCGGTCACCGAGGTCTGGTCGCGGGGAGTCGGCATCGACGCCCGGCACACGATCGCCATCCGGTCGGTGCTCGACCGGCGCGGCCGGATCACCACCTGGAACGAGGGCTGCGGCGGCGTACCGGCGACCCGGGGCGAGGCCATCCCGTACATCGACGGCAAGCGCTGCTGGATCAACCAGGAGATCTACGGCGTCCACGGCGCCGCGGCCTGGCAGCGGCAGGACCCACGCCACCGCACCGCGCTCGCGGCCGGTGACGCCGACACCGATGTGACCTTCGTCGGGGACGCCACCGGAGCCCACCTGGTCCTCAACCGCAACAAGAGCGAACTCATGTGCCGCGCGTACGACGACGCCGACGGCCGCTGGGTGATCAACCCGATGTTCATCGGGCCGCTGCCGCGCAGGCCGGAGCCGTACCCGTGCGCGACCAGCGCCCACAACGCGACCGGCGGCGGGGGGGAACCCGTCCTCAGGGACGACGGTTCGGTCGTACCCGACCAGAAGGACACCGTCTACTGAGCACCCGTGTACTGACGTTCGGGGCGCGCCCTAGAGTGCCGGAATGAGCATGACGCCTCCGCCCGGCTGGTACCGCGACCCCGCGTACCCGCTCGTCGAGCGCTGGTGGGACGGCACCGCCTGGACGGACCACCGGCGAGCACCCGAGGCACCCCAAGTGCCCCTGGCACCGCCGCAACCCGTCGCCGGCGGCTCCGGCCGCGCCAAGGCCGTGGCGCTCGTCACCGCCGGAGTCGTCCTGGTCACCTCGATCGTCACGGGCGCCTTCGTGCTCGGCCGGGAGGGCGGCGGCGGGGGCGCCGCGGCGACACGGACCACCCCGGCCGCCGCGCCCGCGCAGACCACCGGTTCCCCGGCCGGCCCGTCCTCCGCCGACCCGTCCGTCGTCGTGGACGAGCTCAACGGCATCGCCCTGCCGCTGCTCGACGGCTGGGTCCGCGCCCAGGACGTCGCCGAGGACGACGTCATGATGACCACCCCCGGCACCTACGACTGCCCGGGCGACCCCGGTCTGTGCCGGCACGGGCGGGTCATCTCGCGCACCGTCACCGCGAACGACGAGAGGTCCCCGAAGGCCCTCGCCGAGCACGACATCGCGGACGCCGCGAACACCGCGTACGACCGCGACCTCCTCGACAACCGGCCCTTCCACGGCGTCACCTCCCACCGGCAGCTGCGGGCGAGCCCGGTCGCCGTCGCGGGCAGTGTCGGATACCTCGTGCGCTGGCAGGTGAAGACGGGGGTGGGACCCGGGGGCTACGTCGAATCGCTGGCGTTCCCCTCCGGCGTGGGCTCGCGGGCCCTGGTCATCGTCCGCTTCGTGTTCGACGCGGGTGCGGACGGGCCGCCGCTCACCGACATGGACCGGATCACCCAGGGGATCCGGCCGGTGGGCACGCGGTGAGTCCGGCTACAGGAAGGTGTGGCCCTCTCCCCGGTACGTCGGGACGGCCGCCGTCACCGTGTCGCCCTCGATCAGGTGCAGCGCGTCGAACCGCTCGCACAGCTCCCCGGCCTTCGCGTGCCGGAACCACACCTTGTCGCCGATGAGCAGGTCGTCCGCCGGGGCGCCGAGCAGCGGCGTCTGCACCTCGCCGGGGCCCTCCTGGGGGTCGTACCGCAGGCCCTCCGGCAGATGGGGGACCGGCAGCCGGTCGGGGCCCGGGGCGCCCGAGGCCGGGTAGCCGCCGCCGAGCACGGTGACGACCCCGACGCCCGGCCTGCGTACCACCGGGTGCGCGAAGAGCGCTGCCGGACGTCCGCTGAACGACGTGTAGTTGTCGAACAGCCGAGGAACGTACAGTCCGGAGCCCGCCGCGATCTCGGTGACGGCGTCCTCGGCGGCCGTGTGCTGCACACTGCCCGTCCCGCCGCCGTTGACGTACTCGAGGTCCGGCTCCACGGCGCGTACGGCACGGACCACCTCGGCGCGCCGCTGCGCGAGCTCCTTGCGGGCGGTGGCCTGCATGAGCCTGATCGCACGCGACCGGAAGGGCCGCCCCGCGACGGCGTCACCGACTCCGGCGACATGACCCTCGTAGGCCATGATCCCCACCAGCTTGAACCCGGGCCGGCGGACCACGGCGCGGGCCAGGTCGGCGACCTGGGCGGGCGAGTGCAGCGGCGAGCGCAGCGCCCCGACCCGCACCCGGCCGCCGAGCAGCTTGAGGGAGGTGTCCAACTCCAGGCAGACGCGCACCACTTCGGTGCCGCCCCGGCGGGCCTCGTCGATCAGGCGGAGCTGGGCGGGGTCGTCGACCATGACGGTGACGACGGCGGCGAGCTTGGGGTCGGAGGTCAGCTCGGCGAAGCCCTGGGTGTCCGCCGAGGGGTAGGCGAGCAGGATGTCGTCGAAGCCGGAACGGGCCAGCCAGATCGACTCGGCCAGGGTGAAGGACATGATGCCCGCGAAACCGTCCCGCTCCAGGACGCGCTCGAGCAGGGCGCGGCAGCGCACCGACTTGCTGGCGACCCGGATCGGCTTGCCGCCGGCCCTGCGGACGAGGTCGTCCGCGTTCGCGTCGAAGGCCTCCAGATCCACGATCGCGAGAGGGGCGTCGAGATGAGCGGTGGCCCGGTCGTAGCGGGCCCGGTCTGCGGCGCGGGCAGTCATGACCGAAGCCTGCCAGACCCGATTACCGCAGGGTAGGGGGATGTTCCGGGCAGATGCCCCGGGCACGCGGACTGGTTCCCTCCCTGCCCACGTCAACCCGTAGAGTGACGCGCACGCAGGGAGGAACGACCTTGTCCGGGTGGGTCGTGCCCGGGATGACGGTCCGTCGCCACGGGTATGGGTGCTCGTGACGGGTGAGTCGCCGAGGTGGTTTCTTCCGTACACGTGAGCGGCCCGGCGGATTCCGGGCCGGGTCGGTAGCCCGGGTACGAGGAAACGGGGGGTGCATGAGCACGGAAGCGCGCCGCGCCTCCATCCCGCCACGCCCGGCCACCCCACCCCGCCCGGCACAGCCACCGGGAGAGTCGCCCGAGGGAGCAGCGTCTCCCGCGCAGGACACCTCACCGCCTCCCGTGGAAGGCCGCACCGGATCCTCGCCCTCCCGCCCGTCGCCGCGACCGGCGCAGCGCGCCGGGGAGGCTGCCGCACCGTCCCGCCGGGCGACCCCACCACGGCCTGAACAGGCCCCGACGAGCGGGGAGCGCGTGCCGTCCAGCCGGCCGACCCCGCCGCGGCCGGAACAGTCTCCCGTGAGCGGGGAGCGCGTGCCCTCCTGGTCGGCGACCCCGCCTCGGCCCGAACAGTCTTCGAGGAGCGAGGGTGGTGTGCCGTCCCGTCCGGCGGCCACGCCGAGGCCGGAGATGTCTCCCGGGCATGGGAATCCGGTGCCCCCGCAGAGGCCCGAAGCGCCGCCCGCGGGGGGCGTCACACAGCCGCCGCGTCCGGCGACCCCGCCGCGGCTCGAGCAGTCCCCGGTGGGCCAGTCCTCCGTGGGCGAGGACGCGGTGCCGCCCCGCCCGAAGTACCTGCCCTCGGGCGCCACTTGGCGGCCGCGCCCGGCCGAGCCGCCGGTGGGCGGCGAGCCCTGGTCGCTGCCGAGCCCGCAGGAACCGCCCGCGGCCACCGCCCCGAGTCCTCGCCGGACGGACCCGTCCGTCGTCGGCGAGCCCTGGACGCTCCTCGACTCCGGGGACCTGCCCCAGGGAGGCGCCCCGCGCCGCCCGGCGGAGCGGACCACCACGGCTGACGCCCCCGCCGCGCGCGCACCCCGGCAGAGCCGCCCGTCCCCGGCGGAGGACGCCATGACGCCGTCCCGCGCGGGCGCCGCCTCCCAGCCACCGGGTTCGTCCACCGCCGGGATTCCGGGTTCGGGCGACGAGTCCCGTACCCCGTTGCCGCCCGATGCCGCCGCCGGGGCGCCCGGCGCGGTCGGTGGTTCCCAGCGGCCGGTGCCGGCCGGTTCCCCCGCGGACGGGGTCTCGCGCTCGGGTGAGGCGTCCGACGCCTCCGGCGATGTCATCGCGCGCCCGGACGGCGGCGGTACCCGGTCGTCGCGCCCCTTCCGGCTCTCGCACGACCCGCAACCTTCTTCGGGGTCGTCCTCCGCCGGCACGACGCCCTCGCAGGCGCCGGGTGCCATCGACACCCCGGAGCCCCCGCGCCACGAGCCGACGCACCCCCGCTTCCCCGGCCGGCGCACCACTCCCGCGTCCCCGCCCCCGCCCCCGGCCTCCGCCCGCTTTCCCGACGCCCCGCCCGCCGGTCGGCACCCCGGCGTGCCGCACCCCGGCCCGGCCCGGCGGACCCCCGTGCCCGAGGACGGGATCACGGAGACGACCACGCGGCTGCGCCCCGTCCCCGCGGAGCGGCCCGGCGAACCGTCCGCCCCCGCGAGCCCGGCCCCCGGCACGGCACGCCCGTACGTGTCGTTCGCGGAGCCCGAGACCTACGACGACACCAAGCGCCGGCGCCACGTCGGCGCGCGCACCCGGCCCCGGGCGGCAGCGGCCGCGGCCTGTGTCGTGCTGGGCCTCGGCCTCATCGGCGGCGCGGCGGCCGGAAGCTGGCTGACCGGCGACGGCACGGACGGGGACGCTACGCACAGCGCCTTCGTGGCGGCCGGAAGCCTCTGGCACAGCGTGCCCGTGGACCAGCTCTTCCCGCCCACCGTGCAGGGCCAGGGCGCGGGCCCCGGCGGCGCCGACCGCACCTGGACCCGGCTCGCCGTCGCCCCGGACAGCGGCTGCGCGAACGCCTTCGATCCGCTCCTGAGCAAGGCGCTCGCCCCGGCCGGCTGTCTGCGGCTGCTGCGCGCCACCTACACGGACGCGACCCGCAGCCAGGTCACCACCGTGGGCCTGCTGTTCACCAAGGCGGACCCGGCGACCATGACCGCGCTGAAGAACCGTTTCCAGCAGGAAGGCCTCAATCGGCGGACCGATCTGATGCCTCGTCCGTACGCCGCCAAGGGCACCGTCGCCGCCGGGTTCGGCGACGCCCAGCGCGCGTCCTGGACGGTGTCGGTGCTCACCGACGCCCCCGTGGTCGTCTACGCCGTCTCCGGCTTCGCCGACGGCCGTATCGTCACCGCCCCGCAGCCCGCCGCGGACGCCATCAAGCCCGGTGCGACCACGGCCCCGGCCCAGGCGGGCCTGGGCCACGACGCACAGGGACTCGCCGACCGCATCGAGCGCAGCCTGCGCAAAACCGTCGGCTCGGCCACGGAGAAGCCGTCATGACCCGCAAGGCCACCACCAGCAGGGCCACCACCCACAAGGCCACCCACAAGGCCATCCGCAAGGCATCCCGCAGGGCCACCCAGAGGGCCGGAGCCCTGAGCGTCCTGCTGGCCGCCTCCCTCGCCCTGCTCCCGTCCACCGCCGCGCACGCCGACGGCATACGTGCCCAGGAGTGGGCCCTCGACGCGATGCACACCCAGCAGGCCTGGCGTACCACGAAGGGCCAGGGCATCACGGTCGCGGTCCTCGACACGGGCGTCGACGACCAGCATCCGGACCTGGCCGGCAACGTCCTCACCGGCAAGGACATGGTCGGCTTCGGGGCGCAGCGCGGTGACCGCGCATGGGCCCGGCACGGCACCGCGATGGCCGGGATCATCGCCGGTCACGGGCACGGCGTCGGCAATGGCGACGGAGTCCTGGGCATCGCCCCCGAAGCGAAGATACTCCCCGTCCGCGTCATCCTCGAAGACGGCGACTCGGCCCGTACGAGGGCCCGCAACACCCGTGGCAACGCCCTCGCCGAGGGCATCCGCTGGGCCACCGACCAGGGCGCCGACGTCATCAACCTCTCCCTCGGTGACGACTCCAAGTCCGCCCATCCCGAGCCAGCCGAGGACGCGGCCGTCCAGTACGCCCTGAAGAAGGGCGCGGTCGTCGTCGCCTCGGCCGGCAACGGCGGTGAGAAGGGCGACCACATCTCGTACCCGGCGGCCTACCCGGGCGTGATCGCGGCCACGGCCGTCGACCAGAACGGCACCCGCGCCTCGTTCTCCACCCGCCGCTGGTACGCCACCGTCAGCGCCCCCGGCGTCGACGTCGTCATCGCCGACCCGGACGACAAGTACTACGAGGGCTGGGGCACCAGCGCCGCCTCCGCGTTCGTCTCCGGCGCGGTCGCGCTCATCAAGGCGGCCCACCCGGGCCTGTCCCCGGCGCAGATCAAGAAGCTCCTGGAGGACACCGCCCGCAACGCCCCCAGCGGCGGCCGCGACGACTCCCGCGGCTTCGGCTTCATCGACCCCGCGGCGGCCATCGAGGCCGCCGGCCGTCTCAAGCCGGACAGCACCCACGCGGCGGCGTACGGCAAGAAGTACTTCGGTATGGGCCCCGACGCCGCCCCGGACGACAACCAGCCGTCCGGCTGGGTGGGCCCGGCGGCGGGCGGCGCGGGCGTGCTCCTGCTGGCCGCGTCGGTGATCCTGTGGCGTGGCCGCAGGTTCTCGGGGCAGGACGTGTCGGGCGACGTGCCCCTTTAGGGGCGCGGGGCTGTGACATGTGCGGCTCCGCCGCGTGGGCGCGCCCAGCCACTACCCACCCGGAGTCTCACGGACATCCCGCACCTTTACGGCCCCCCGAACTCACGCGGAGCCGAACGCGGCCACCGCCGCCTTCGCCGCCGCCTCCACCACCGAGATCCCCTTGGCCTTGGTCGTGTTGCCGTTGGACAGCGTCGCCACCAGGTACTCGGCACCGTCGACAGTGACCCGACCGATGCTGTTGATGTCCCACAGCCCGGTCGAACTCCGCGCCAGCCACCCGTTCTTGAGGGCCCACTGCGTGCCGTCGGCCGCCGCCGACACCCCCCAGTGCTGATCGGCGGCGATCTCGCCCATCAACCCCTGGAGATACGTGCGCGAGGCCTCGCTGAGTTCGGAGTCGTCCCCGAACACCTGCTGGAGCAGGGTGAGTTGGTCGGCGGCCGTGGTCTGGGTCAGGCCCCACAGCGCACCGTCCCCGCCGGAGGTGTCGGTCAGTCCGAACCGCTTGTTCGCGGCGTCGAGACCGTCCGCCTGCCCGATGATGTCCCACAGAGCGGACGCGGACGCGTTGTCACTGTTCGTGATCATCGCGGTGGCGTACGTCTTCTCCGTCGCCGTCAGATGCCGGTCCGCGTCCTGCGCCTGGAGCAGCAGCGTCGCGAGGATGTCGACCTTGACGATGCTGGCCGTGTCGAAGGCCCCCTCGCCGTAGGCGGCGCCCTCCCCGGAGTCGATGTCGAACACCGCGACCGACACCTCTGCGCCGTCCTCCAGGGCCACGGCCTTCATCGCCTTGGTGAGCAGGGCGTCCCGGTCCACCGTGGGCTTGGTCACAGGTTCCACCGATGTCTCCTGGCTGGGGGATGACGCGGCCGACGCCGAGGACGACGTACCCGGCGATGCCGAGGGGGAGGATACGAGGCTCCTGCGGTCGTGCGCCTGTGCCTTCACGTACACGGCACCCGCTGCCGTACCGCCCACGAGGACGGCGGAAGCCACCACGATGTGGACGAGGGTCCTGCGTCCGGAGCGGCGGGTGCGACGCCGACGAGCTCTGTGAGGGGCCATCCCGCGATGCTCGGGGCGGTGCCTGTGCCCGGCGTTAGACGGATGTTAGAGGTGTGTCAGCGAAACCTGAGAATCCCGTGAAAGCTGTCAACGCCAGGTTTCCGGGCCCGCACAAGCCCAGCAGCATCCCCCCGATAGGGTCGGGGACCGTGGCGAACAAGAACATTCCCGACTCCGGCTTCCCCGACGACGACGGCTCCGCCGATCCCCGGCTGAGCGCGGCACTCGCGGCCTGGGCCGAGGACCGCACCGCCGTACGGCCGGTCCTGGAGGCGCTCAAGGGTGCCCGGCTCCTCGTGCCCGTGGTGGCCGTCCTCGGCGAGGTCGAGGAGGACGAGAACGGGCTGCGTCACGAGAAGACCAGCGACATGGCGGTGCCCACCCTGAAGGCCGGCCACCGCACCGCCCTGCCCGCCTTCACCTCCACCGAGTCGCTGGCCCGCTGGGACCCGGCGGCCCGCCCCGTCGCCGTACCCCTGCACCAGGCCCTGCAGGCCGCCGCGCACGAGAAGGCCGACACGGTCGTCCTCGACCTGGCCGGTCCGGTGCCGTACGAACTGACCGGCTCGGCGCTGCTCGCCCTCGCCGAGGGGCGTACGACGGCGGACCCGCTCGCCGATCCCGCCGTGGTCGAGGCGGTACGCGCCGCCGTGGCCGCCGAGCCCGCCGTACTCCGCGCCCACCTGGGCCCCGGCGAGGCCGACGGCACCCTCGCGCTGGTACTGGACCCGAACGCGGCCCCGGCCGAAGCCGCCCGCGCGCTCGCCGGGCGGCTCGCCGCCGACGAAACACTGAGGGCCCGCCTGGTGCGCGGTCTCGACCTGGCACTGCTGCCGGCCGGGACGACGCCACCGGGCGAGCCCTTGTACGTACGTCAGTGAAAGCGGGAGCGGGAGAGGAACCAGAGCCTCTCCGGCGGATCCGGTCCTAGCCGTAGATCGGGCCCGTGTACTTCTCGCCCGGGCCCTGGCCCGGCTCGTCCGGGACGATCGACGCCTCGCGGAACGCCAGCTGCAGCGACTTCAGGCCGTCGCGCAGCGGGGACGCGTGGAAGGAACTGATCTCGGTCGCGCTCGCGTCGAGCAGTCCGGCCAGCGCGTGGATCAGCTTGCGCGCCTCGTCGAGGTCCTTGTACTTGTCGCCCTCCTCGGTCAGACCGAGCTTCACGGCGGCGGCGCTCATCAGGTTGACGGCGACCGTCACGAGGACCTCGACCGCGGGGACCTCGGCGATGTCGCGGGTCATGCTGTCGAAGTCGGGGTTCTGGGGAGGGGTGTCACTCATGTCCCACACGATAGGCCCCGGCACGCCGGCACCCGTCCGCGGGAGCGCGGAGGCGCTCGGTTAGCGCGGGCCCGGGGGAGCTGCTAACCTTGTGTAACGACCGGCCGGACGCGCCCATACGTATGTCAGCGTGCTCGGCCCACAAGTGGAGGCTCCGATCTCCCACCCGACCGTCCTCAGGGATGGCGGGTCACCCGGTCAGGCGGCCACCACCGTTCCGTACGGACGGTGGAGTCGCCCGAATGTGCGCCCCGCGGTTCACCGCGGCGGTGCTCCGGTATTCCTTGGAGCCCCGCCTGTGTACCGTCCGGGGCATTTTTCATGCCCCGCGGTGGTTGGTCCAATGTCATCAGAGACATACGCGGCTGTCCGCCAGACCGCCGTGTGGTGCTACCGAGGAGGATCCATCAGCACCGAGCCCCGCATTAACGACCGGATTCGCGTTCCCGAGGTGCGACTTGTCGGTCCCAGCGGCGAGCAGGTCGGGATTGTTCCGCTTGCCAAGGCGCTGGAGCTTGCGCAGGAGTACGACCTCGACCTGGTCGAGGTGGCGGCGAGCGCCCGTCCGCCGGTCTGCAAGCTCATGGACTACGGGAAGTTCAAGTACGAGTCGGCCATGAAGGCCCGTGAGGCGCGCAAGAACCAGGCGCACACGGTCATCAAGGAAATGAAGCTCCGGCCGAAGATCGACCCGCACGACTATGACACCAAAAAGGGTCACGTCGTCCGGTTCCTCAAGCAGGGCGACAAGGTCAAGATCACGATCATGTTCCGCGGTCGCGAGCAGTCCCGGCCGGAGCTCGGCTACCGACTGCTGCAGCGTCTGGCTTCGGACGTCGAGGACCTCGGGTTCGTCGAGTCGAACCCGAAGCAGGACGGCCGAAACATGATCATGGTTCTCGGTCCGCACAAGAAGAAGACCGAGGCGATGGCCGAGGCCCGTGAGGCCCAGGCGGCTCGTAAGGCAGAAGCGAAGGCCAACCCCGGTCGCTCGCAGAACGCCGCCGACGGTGAGCTCGCCGAGGGTGAGATCGCCGAGGGCGAGACCACTGAGGCCGAGACCGCCGAGGCCCCGGCCGAGGCTTCCGCCGAGGCCTGATCCCAGGGTGAAGGCTCCGGGGAGTCCGGGACGACAGTCCATGGAATCCCCGGGACATGAGTCCAGGGATGTCAATCGATACATACATGACGTTCCACCGTGCCCGGTTTAACGACCGGGCATCGGAACGCCACTGACGAGGAGAGAACGGCGCTATGCCGAAGAACAAGTCGCACAGCGGTGCCAGCAAGCGCTTCAAGGTCACCGGCTCCGGCAAGGTGCTCCGTGAGCGCGCCGGCAAGCGCCACCTGCTCGAGCACAAGTCGTCGCGCCTGACGCGCCGCCTCACCGGCAACGCCGAGATGGCCCCGGGCGACGCCAAGAAGATCAAGAAGCTTCTCGGCAAGTGACGTCGGGCGCGCACCGCGCGCCTGATCTCTGACCGGGACCCAATCGATTTCGGGCCGTGTGAAGACAACCACGGCCCCGCTACAAGGAGTTAAAAAGTGGCACGCGTCAAGCGGGCAGTCAACGCCCACAAGAAGCGCCGGGCGATCCTCGAGGCGGCCTCCGGCTACCGCGGTCAGCGTTCGCGCCTGTACCGCAAGGCCAAGGAGCAGGTCACCCACTCGCTGGTCTACAACTACAACGACCGCAAGAAGCGCAAGGGCGACTTCCGGCAGCTGTGGATCCAGCGCATCAACGCCGCTGCCCGGGCCAACGGCATCACGTACAACCGCTTCATCCAGGGTCTGAAGGCCGCGAACATCGAGGTCGACCGCAAGATCCTGGCCGAGCTGGCCGTGAACGACGCCGGTGCGTTCGCCGCGCTCGTCGAGGTCGCGCAGAAGGCGCTGCCGTCGGACGTCAACGCGCCGAAGGCCGCGTGACGCTCGCGCTCGCCTGAGCCGTACGTCGCTGTGGACCCGCTTGCCTCACGGCTTGCGGGTCCCGGTGCGTTTGGGCTCCGCCGGCCGATCGAGGGACGCCGCGCGTCGGCGACGTCGGTTCGGCACCGCCGGATTCCGCCCTCGCGGCTGAGCGCCGCTTGGCGGGAGAAGCACCTACGGCGCCGTACGGCACGTCGGCCGTGGGGGAATCCCCGGCGGCATCGAATCCCATGCGTTACGTGACATGTCTGGTGCCCCCGCCGGGGAGCCGAAGCCCGCTTGCGGTGCCGGAGGTATCCGGCCGGGGACACGCAGCCGGTCGGCCCCGGGCCCGGCGGCGGGGCTTCGTCCCGGTCGGCGCGGTGTGTCGGCCTGCGGCGAGGATATCCAGTCGCTCGGCTCCGGGCCTGGCGGCGGGGCTTGGTCCGGCGGCGTGGTGTGGCGGGGCGTCGGTCTCCGTCGAAGTCCAGCCGGACCGAGAGCCCGGCCCCGGCTCGTCGAAGCTCGCCGGACCGGGCGTCCGGCACCGCCAGGACCGCGCTCACCGGACGTCGGCCGGTGACGGCAGAGGGCTCGCCGGCCCCGTCCCCGAAGCCCCGGCCCCGGCCGCGGTCGGCATGGACACACAGACCCCGCTCTCGTCGTCCTCCCCGAGGGGACCCGGCCCCGCCCCACCCCAAGCCGACCCTCCGCAACCCCCTGAGGTGACCTCATGCCCGCCGCCCCCGAGCTGATCTCCCCGCGCTCGCCGCGCGTAGCCGCCGCGCGGCGACTCGCCCGGCGGAACTTCCGGGGCAAGGAGCGGCTGTTCCTCGCCGAGGGCCCGCAGGCCGTGCGCGAGGCGACGGCGCACCGCGTCGACGGGGCGGCCACGCTCGTCGAGCTGTTCGCGACCGTCGAGGCCGCGGAGCGCTACGCCGACATCGTCGGGGATGCCCGGACCGTCGGAGCGCGGGTGCACCTCGCCGACGAGGAGGTGATCGCCGACATCTCGACCACCGTCACTCCGCAGGGCCTCGTCGGGATCTGCCGGTTCCTCGACACCCCGTTCGAGGAGATCCTCACGGCCCGGCCCAGGCTCGTCGCCGTACTCGCGCACGTCCGCGACCCGGGGAACGCCGGCACGGTGCTGCGGTGCGCCGACGCCGCCGGCGCCGAGGCCGTCGTACTCACCGACGCGTCCGTCGACCTGTACAACCCCAAGGCCGTACGGGCCTCGGTCGGTTCCCTCTTTCACCTGCCGGTGGCCGTCGGGGTGCCCGTGGAGGCAGCCGTACGGGGCCTCAAGGACGCCGGCGTACGGATCCTCGCCGCCGACGGCGCGGGCGAGGACGACCTCGACGACGAGCTCGACAAGGGGACCATGGGCGGCCCCACCGCCTGGGTGTTCGGCAACGAGGCCTGGGGGCTCCCGGAGGAGACGCGCGCGCTGGCGGATGCCGCCGTGCGCGTGCCGATCCACGGAAAGGCCGAGAGTCTGAACCTCGCGACGGCCGCCGCCGTATGTCTCTACGCGTCCGCCCGTGCACAGCGCGCCTCCGGAGGGTGCCGCTCCGTCACCGACAGCTAGTAGGGTGACGGGCTCGGGGGCCCACTGCGCCAGACGAGAGGTGGGATACGGGGATGGGTGTCGGTACGAGCGGTGCGAAGAGCGCACTGCGCGCACGGGACGTGCGCGACACACCCGCGCCCCCGCGCGCCGGTCTCGGGTCGGAACCGGGGGGCGAACTCGGTATCGACCCCGACGACCTGCCCGACGGACTCGTCATCGCCGACGAGAACGGCCGGGTCATCTGCTTCAACGCCGCCGCCGCCCGCATCACCGCCGTCCCCGCCGCCGCCGCTCTCGGACACCACCTGGAGTCGGCCCTTCCCTTAGAAGACCTCGAAGGCCGTCGCTGGTGGCAACTGACCGACCCGTACGGCGGCCTCGCGATCCGGGTCGGACAGCCCGAGCGGAATCTGCTGCTCCCCGGGGGACGGGAGGTGCTCGTCTCCGCGCGATACGTACGCACCGCGCCCACCGGGCCCGTCCGCCGCGTCGTCGTCTCGCTGCGCGACACCGAGGCCCGCCGCCGCACCGAGCGCAGTCACGCCGAGCTGATCGCCACGGTCGCCCACGAGCTGCGCTCCCCGCTCACCTCGGTCAAGGGCTTCACCGCCACTCTCCTCGCCAAGTGGGAACGCTTCACCGACGACCAGAAGAAACTCATGCTGGAGACCGTCGACGCCGACGCCAACCGGGTCACCCGGCTCATCGCCGAGCTGCTCGACATCTCCCGCATCGACTCCGGCCGACTGGAAGTACGCCGCCAGCCCGTCGACATCGGTGCCGCCGTCGGTCGCCACATCCAGGCGTACGTCACCTCGGGCCAGCCCGCCGACCGTTTCCTGCTGCGCATCGAACAGCCCCTGCCGCCCCTGTGGGCCGACCCGGACAAGATCGACCAGGTGCTGAGCAACCTGCTCGAAAACGCGGTGCGGCACGGCGAGGGAACCGTCACTATTGACGTCACGCCCTCGGCGTCCCCGCGTGAGCGCGAGGACGGCGAGAACGCGGCCACGTCGGTCACCGTGAGCGACGAGGGCACCGGCATCCCGGAGGAGTCCATGAACCGCGTCTTCACCCGCTTCTGGCGGGGCAGCAAGCGCGGCGGCACGGGCCTCGGGCTGTATATCGTCAAGGGCATCGTCGAGGCCCACGGCGGCACCATCACGGTCGGCCGCGCCCCCGGCGGCGGTGCCGAGTTCCGATTTACGTTGCCCGTGGGCACCCCGGCGTACCTGCTGTAACGCCGAAGAGGCCCCACGGGCGCACTCGTACCGGAGCCACCCCTCGGACTGCGCGTCCGAGGTCGGCTCCCACCCCGTTAGACTCGGCCTTTGGCACCTTTGCGTCCCCGTTTCAGGGACCATGCGTCCCCCGAGTCGGGACGGGGACCATCCGCCAGCCAACCGGAAGCACGGGAAGAGATGTCGGCACCGAATAAGTCGTACGACCCTGTAGAGGTCGAGGCCTTGAAACCGGAAGAGATCGAGCGCATGCGGGACGAGGCGCTCGCCGCCTTCGCCGCCGCCGGTGACCTCGACGCGCTCCAGGAGGCCAAGGTCTCCCACACCGGCGGCACCTCGCCGCTGGCCCTCGCCAACCGCGAGATCGGAGCCCTGCCCCCGCACGCCAAGGCCGCGGCGGGCAAGCTCGTCGGTCAGGCGCGAGGCGCGGTGAACAAGGCCCTCGGCGCCCGCCAGGCCGAGCTGGAGGCCGAGCGCGACGCCCGGGTGCTGGTCGAGGAGGCGGTGGACGTCACACTGCCGTACGACCGCGTACCGTCCGGCGCCCGCCACCCGCTGACCACCATGATGGAACGCGTCGCGGACGTCTTCGTGTCCATGGGATACGAGATCGCCGAGGGCCCCGAGGTCGAGGCGGAGTGGTTCAACTTCGACGCCCTGAACTTCACGCCCGACCACCCGGCCCGGCAGATGCAGGACACCTTCTTCGTCGAGGGCCCGAGGGGCGACCACGGCGAGTCCGGTGTCGTGCTGCGCACCCACACCTCGCCCGTGCAGGCCCGCGCCATGCTGGACCGCGAGCCGCCGGTCTACGTCGTCTGCCCCGGCCGGGTGTTCCGCACGGACGAGCTGGACGCCACGCACACCCCGGTCTTCCACCAGATCGAGCTCCTCGCCGTCGACGAGGGCCTGACCATGGCCGACCTCAAGGGCACCCTCGACCACATGGTCCAGTCGCTCTTCGGCGCCGACATGAAGACCCGGCTGCGCCCGAACTACTTCCCCTTCACCGAGCCGTCCGCCGAGATGGACATGCTCTGCTACGTCTGCAAGGGCGAGTCCGTCGGCAACCCCGACCGCCCCTGCCGGACCTGCTCCTCCGAGGGCTGGATCGAGCTCGGCGGCTGCGGCATGGTCAACCCGCGGGTCCTGGTCGCCTGCGGCGTGGACCCGGAGAAGTACAGCGGATTCGCCTTCGGGTTCGGCATCGAGCGGATGCTGATGTTCCGCCACAACGTCGAAGACATGCGAGACATGGTCGAGGGTGACGTCCGGTTCACCCGGCCGTTCGGGATGGAGATCTGATGCGGGTCCCGCTTTCTTGGCTGCGGGAGTACGTCGACCTGCCGGCGACGGAGACCGGCCGCGACGTCCAGGCCAAGCTCATTTCGGCAGGCCTCGAGGTCGAGACCGTCGAGCAGCTCGGCGCCGACCTCAAGGGTCCCCTGGTCGTCGGCCAGGTGCAGTCCATCGAGGAGCTGGAGGGCTTCAAGAAGCCCATCCGCTTCTGCCTCGTCGACGTCGGCACCGCCAACGGCACGGGTGAGCTCCAGGAGATCGTCTGCGGCGCCCGCAACTTCGCCGTCGGCGACAAGGTCGTCGTGGTCCTGCCCGGCGCCGTGCTGCCCGGCAACTTCGCGATCGCCGCACGCGAGACGTACGGCAAGACCTCGCACGGCATGATCTGCTCCGGCGACGAGCTGGGCATGGGCGACGACGGCAGCGGCGGCATCATCGTCCTGCCGCCGGAGGTCGAGGTAGGCACCGACGCGATCGAACTGCTCCAGCTCGTCGACGAGGTCCTCGACATCGCCGTCACGCCCGACCGCGGCTACGCCCTGTCGATGCGTGGCGTGGCCCGCGAGGCCGCCATCGCCTACGGCCTGCCGCTGATGGACCCCGCGCTGCTCGACGTACCGGCCCCGAACGCGTTCGGCTACCCGGTGCAGGTCTCCGACCCGATGGGCTGCGACCGCTTCACCGCGCGGACGGTGACGGGCCTCGACCCCGAGACCCACTCGCCGATCTGGCTGCGCCGCCGGCTCCAGAAGGCGGGCATGCGCCCGATCTCCCTCGCCGTCGACATCACCAACTACGTGATGCTGGAGCTCGGCCAGCCCCTGCACGCGTACGACCGCACCCGCGTCCAGGGCGCGATCGGTGTGCGCCGGGCCGAGCAGGGCGAGAAGCTCACCACCCTCGACGGCGTCACGCGCACGCTGGACGCCGAGGACCTGGTCATCACCGACGACCGCGGCCCCATCGGCCTCGCGGGCGTCATGGGCGGCGCGAACACGGAGATCGACGACACCGAGGGCACCACCACCGAGGTCGTCATCGAGGCCGCGCACTTCGACGCGCTCTCCATCGCCCGCACCGCCCGCCGTCACAAGCTGGCCTCCGAGGCGTCCAAGCGCTTCGAGCGCGGCGTGGACCCGCAGGCCGCCTCAGCCGCCGCCCAGCGCACGGTCGACCTCCTCGTCCTCCTCGCCGGCGGCACCGCCGACGCCGGGGTCACCGAGGTCATCGCGCCCTCCGCGCCGCACAGCATCACCATCCCGGCGAACCACCCGGACAAGGTGGCCGGTGTCGACTACGGTCGTGAGACCGTCGTCCGCCGCCTCCAGCAGGTCGGCTGCGACGTCTACGGGCAGGACGAGCTGATCGTCACCGTGCCGTCCTGGCGGCCCGACCTGACGGACCCGAACGACCTGGCCGAAGAGGTCATCCGGCTCGAGGGCTACGAGAACCTGCCCTCGACCCTGCCGAAGCCCCCCGCGGGCCTGGGCCTGACCGGTCGGCAGCGGCTGCACCGCCGGATCGGCCGCGCGCTGGCCGGCGCCGGATATGTCGAGGCACTGAACTACCCGTTCATCGGCGAGCACGTCTTCGACCAGCTCGGCCTGGCCGCCGACGACCCGAAGCGCAAGGTCGTCAGGCTGGTCAACCCGCTCTCCGACGAGGAGCCCGCGCTCCGTACGACGCTGCTGCCGGGCCTGCTCCACGCCCTGCGCCGCAACGACGGCCGCGGCAGCCACGACCTGGCGCTCTTCGAGACCGGCCTCGTCTTCCAGCCGCAGGACGAACTGCGCGTCGCGGGCCGCCTGCCCGTCGACCGCCGTCCCACCGACGAGGAGATCGCGTCCCTCACGGCCGCGCTCCCCGTCCAGCCCCAGCACGCCGCCGTCGTCCTCGCGGGCGCCCGCGAGCAGGCCGGCTGGTGGGGCAAGGGCCGCCCGGTCGACTGGGCCGACGCGATCGAGGCCGCGCGCTCGCTGGCCCGCGAGGCGGGGACCGAACTCCTCGTCCGTGCCGGGCAGTACGGGCCGTGGCACCCGGGTCGCTGCGCCGAACTGGCCGTCGTCGTCGACGGCCAGGAGAAGGTCATCGGGTACGCCGGTGAGCTGCACCCCGGCGTCCTGAAGACCCTGGGTCTGCCCGCGCGCACCTGTGCGATGGAGCTCGACCTGGACGCGCTGGAGCAGGCGAGCGCGGGCCTCCCCAAGGGCCCGAAGATCTCTACCTTCCCGGTCGCGACCCAGGACGTGGCTCTGGTCGTCGACAAGACCGTCCCGCACGTGGACGTCGAGGCGGCGCTGCGCGAGGGCGCGGGTGAACTCCTGGAGTCCATCCGGCTGTTCGACGTCTACGAGAACAGTGAGCAGCTCGGCGAGGGCAAGAAGTCCCTGGCCTACGCGCTGCGGTTCCGTGCCGACGACCGCACGCTGACCGTCGACGAGGCCTCCGCGGCGCGTGACGTGGCCGTGGCGCTCGCCGCTGAGCGCACGGGGGCGGTGTTGCGGAGCTAGCTCCGTTGGCAGTGCCGGGGAACTGCGGGTTGTCCTTCGGCCGCGCGTATGTCGTGGCTGGGCGCGCAGTTCCCCGCGCCCCCTTGGGGCGCGCTTCCCCTGGCCCACCTGCATAAATGCGGTTGTCCGAAGCGGTGTCACTCATTCGGGTGGCAAGTCGGGGTGATCTGGCCCGATCGGGGCATGCGGTCGACAGAATCGGACCGGCCTCTTGGAGGTCGTCTGCGCTGTCAGGGCCTATTGGGGGGCCAATCGGCATGATCCGTATCAAGGCTGGGGCTCCCCGCAGGGCGACGTCCCGGACGAATTCGCGGGGGCCGGCCCGGGCGGGCCTCCGGGCGCGACACCGGCGGAGCGGTCTGCGGGCCGGGCTCGTCCGGGCGGTGCGCCGGGGCGGACCCCGAGTGCGGCTGGCCCGGACGGTCCACGGCGGCGGGCCGCCGGACGGTCTCGACCGGACGGTGCGCCGGGCCGAGCGGCGGACCCTGCGGCGGGTACTGAGCCTGGGGCTGCCCAGCGCCTGGGGCGCGATCGCCATCACGTACAAAATGACCTGCCCGCTCGCCCAACGGGACGGGCTGGAGGCGCGGATCGTCACCAGCGCCGTCTTCTTCGCCGTCGGCACCGGGCTGATCCTCCACGTCAGACGGGCGTTGCTGCGGGAGCTGCGGCAGATCCGCAAGGTCGCGGGCGCCGCCCAGAGCGTGCTGCTGCGACCGCTGCCTCCGCGCATCGACGGTCTCAACATCGCCGCGGCCCAGCTCTCCGCCGACCACGGCGCGAACATCGGCGGTGACCTGTACGAGGTGATCGCCACCGAGTACGGCGTACGGGTCGTCATGGGCGACGTGCGCGGACACGGCCTCGGCGCCATCGGAACCGTCGCCGCCGTCCTCGGCAGCTTCCGGGAGGCCGTGCACGACGAACCCGAACTCGCCTCTGTGCTGCGGCGGCTGGAACGCGCACTGGCCCGGCATCTGCGCGAGCGGGCGCGCGCCGAACACCCCTCGGCGGGCCCGGAACCCGACAGCCCGGTCGCCGAGGAGTTCGTCACCGTACTGCTCCTGGAGATCCGCCGCGACGGCGAGGTGTACGCCCTCAACTGCGGTCACCCGTCGCCGTACCGGCTCGGCACCGGCCGCGTGGAACCACTCACGGGAGCCGAACCGCTGCCCCCGCTCGGCCCGTTCCCGCTCCCCGCAGAACTGGCGGCCACCCGGTGCGGCCGGCTCCTCCCCGGCGAGGCCCTGTTCCTGCACACCGACGGAGTGGAGGACGCCCGCGACCAGCGAGGCTGCTTCTTCCCGCTGCCCGCCACGCTGAGCAGAGCTGTCCGCGTCCAGCAGTTCTCACCCCAGTCCGTCCTCCGCACCGTCCTCACCGACCTGCTCCGCCACAGCGGTGGCAGGCCGGCGGATGACGTGGCAGTCCTGATCCTCCGGAACGACCGCAGCCGAGTCACTCCGACGCAGCAGGGCCACTCCGTGGCGCAGCAAGTCACGCGAGCGCAAGGTTTTTAGGGGCGCGGGGCTGTGACATTGTGCGGCTCCGCCGCGTGGGCGCGACCAGCCACAACGTACCTGTAGCCGACATGCAACCCGCAGTGACCCCGCTCAGCCGGCGGAGCCGGGCCGCCGCACTGTACGAGGGGGAGCCGGCGGCCCGGCCGGCCTCTTGCGAGGCATTTCAGTCAACAGGTCGGGAACTCTGCGCGACAGCGTGCACACCGTACGGATACGAGCATTCGGTTCACACCCCGTGTGAAGGGGGACCCACAAGCGCAAGGGACGGATTACTCTGACCGCACTGTCGCCACCGAGCCATCCGGGGGCCCGAATGCAGCCCAACACTCTGCTCGACGCGATACTCGACGAGGCCGGCATCTCTCACGCCGGACTCGCCGCGCATGTCAACCAGGCGGGGAGGGCTCGCGGCCTCGCGCTCAGATACGAACACACGGCCGTGGCACGGTGGTTGAAGGGCCAGCGTCCGCGCGGCCAGGTGCCCGACCTGATCTGCGAAGTGCTGGCGGGGCGCCTGCACCGGCCTGTCACCCTCGATGACATCGGTCTCGGTGTGCCCGGCGAGCCGTCCGCCCCGCACGGCACCTCGCTCTCCGGTTTCGTGGAGCGCGCCACCGCCCTGTGGCGCTCGGACGAACAGCAGCGCCCGCACCTCCTCGGCGCCCCGGCCGTCACCGGAACGCCCGCCGTGATGCCCGTGTGGGAGTGGGAGAACCCGCCCGAGGACGTGGACGTCTCACGCGGCGGCCGCCACCACGTGAGCATGGCCGACATCGAGATGCTGCGCGCGGCCCGCGCCCACTACGAGCAGATGTATCGCAAGGCGGGCGGGGTGGCGACCCGCAGCCGGATCGTCGGCTTCCTCAACGCGGAGACCGCGCCCCTGCTGCGCGGCAGTTACCCCGACGCCACCGGCCGCCAACTCCACCGTGCGACGGGCGGCCTGGTCGCCATAGCGGGGATCTGCGCCTACGACTCCGACGCGCACGGGCTCGCCCAGCGCTACTTCCACCAGGCGCTGCGGCTGGCGAAGGCCAGCGGGGACCGGGGTCTTGGGGCGTACGTCATAGCCCTGCTGGTCAACCAGTCGCTGTTCATGCGCGAGCACCGCCAGGCCGTCGCCTTCGCGGAGGCCGCGCTGCGCGCCGCCGGGCGGCACATCACCCCGGCGCTCGCCTCGGACCTCTACGCCATGCAGGCGAAGGCGTACGCACACCTCGGCGACGGCAGCAGCGCGCTGTCCTGCATCCGGCGTGCCGAACAGGCCGCCGAGCGCATCCGGCGCGGCTACGAACCGGACGAGACCGGCTATGTCCAGCCCGGTCTGGTCAACGTACAGGTGGCGGAGGCACTGCTGAGCCTCGGTGACCTGGTGGCCGCCGCGGCGCACGCCGAGGCGGCAGTGGACACTCCGGCGCACGACCGGGGGCGCGTGCACCGTCTTGCGATGCTCAGTCAGATCGAGCTGCGGCAGGGGAATGCCGACAAGGCGGTGGCCACCGCCGTCCAAATGGCCGAGCAGGCCCGGGGAATGGAGTCCCAGCGGCTGCGCGACAGACTGCGCGCGGTACGCGAACACCTGGTGCGCAGCGGCTGTGCGGGCACGGCCGAGGCCGCCGAACTCATCGACGGAGCACTGCGCGTACCGCTGTAGACCACCTAGTCCCGCCGCCGCACCGTGCACTGTGCGCTGCTGTGCGCCTGCTGTCAGGACGCTCCTGCTGCGATATTGCCATCTACTCGGCGGAAGGTGGCAGAACCGTGCAGTGGACGAAACAGAACGAACAAACTGTGTACGCAAACCGCTGGTTCAGCGTCAATCTCGCAGATGTCGAGCTGCCGGACGGTCGGCACCTCGATCACTTCTTGATACGGCTGCGTCCCGTGGCCGTGGCCACGGTGGTGAACGAGGCCAATGAGGTGCTGCTCCTGTGGCGGCACCGCTTCATCACCGACAGCTGGGGCTGGGAACTCGCGGCGGGCGTCGTCGAGGACGGCGAGGACATCGCCGTCGCGGCGGCCCGCGAACTCGAGGAGGAGACCGGCTGGCGACCGGGACCCCTGCGCCATCTGATGAGCGTCGAGCCCTCCAACGGGCTCACCGACGCCCGGCACCATATCTTCTGGGCCGACGAAGGCGCGTACATCGGACACCCTGTGGACGACTTCGAGTCCGACCGTCGGGAATGGGTTCCCCTCAAGCTCGTCCCCGACATGGTCGCCCGCGGCGAGGTCCCGGCCGCCAATATGGCTGCCGCGCTACTCCTCCTGCATCACCTGAGGCTCGGGCAGGACGCGTTGCCCTGATCCATCCCCCCACGGCGTCCTGAACGCTAGTCGGCTAGCGCCCGAGAGCCTGCCAGACCGCCACGGCGAGTGCGCCCACGGCCGTGAGGGCCGCGATCGCGGGCAGTGGCCAGCGGGTGTGTTCCAGGGCGACGACCCGTGCGCTCAGGTCGTCGAGCTCCTTGGCGGTCTGTTCGGCGCGGTGACTGAGCAGGGCATGCCCTCCCTCGACGCGTGCGTAGGCCACGTCGAGGCGACGGCGTAACTCTGCGAGTTCTCCATGGACCACGGGATGCTCCGGGTCGGCGGTCACGGGTCCGCTCCTTTCCGTAGTCGTCACATCCCTTGGATGCGCACGGAAAGTCAACTCGCCTGGTGGACACGTGGGGAGCGTGTGCGAGGGGCATATGCGAGCCCGGCGCGCACACGGCGTGTGAATGGCGCGGGCCCGGCACCGAGAGGGGTGCCGGGCCCGCGTATGCCTGAGTTTCACCGTACGTAATCAAGTGACGGTACGAAAGGGGGCGACCGTACGTGATCAGGCGTAGGTGTAGAAGCCCGAGCCGGACTTCCGGCCGAGCCGGCCCGCGTCCACCATGCGCTGGAGCAGCGGGGGAGCGGCGTACAGCGGCTCCTTGTACTCCTCGTACATCGAATAGGCGACCGAGGCCACCGTGTCCAGGCCGATCAGGTCGGAGAGCTTGAGCGGGCCCATCGGGTGGGCGCAGCCCAGCTCCATGCCGTTGTCGATGTCCTCGCGGCTGGCGATGCCCGACTCGAACATCCGGATCGCGGAGAGCAGATACGGGATCAGCAGCGCGTTGACGACGAACCCGGAGCGGTCCTGGGCGCGGATCGCGTGCTTGCCGAGGGCCTTCTCGGCGAACAGCTGAGCCCGGCCGAGGGTGCCCTCGGAGGTGGTCAGTGCCGGGATCAGCTCGACGAGCTGCTGCACCGGGGCCGGGTTGAAGAAGTGGATGCCGACGACCTGGTCGGGGCGCGAGGTGGCGACCGCGAGCCGGACCAGCGGGATCGAGGAGGTGTTGGAGGCGAGGATCGCGTCCTGCCGGGTCACCACCTGGTCGAGCACCTGGAAGATCTCGGTCTTCACCTGCTCGTTCTCGACGACCGCCTCGATCACCAGATCGCGGTCGGCGAACTCGCCGAGGTCGGTGGTGAAGCTGAGCCGCTCCTGGGTGGCGGTGAGCTCGTCCGCGGAGATCTTTCCGCGCTCGGCTGCCTTGGAGAGGGAGTTGAACAGCCGGGTACGGCCGATCTCCAGAGCCTCACCGGTGGTCTCGGCGACCTTGACGTCGAGACCCGCGCGGGCGCAGACCTCGGCGATGCCCGCTCCCATCTGGCCGCAGCCCACCACTCCGACGCGTTCGATGTCGGTCACATCGTCCCCTTCGCTGATCTACGGCTGTCGCAGGACCCCCGTTGTTCGGTGCCTGCTCCGATCGTGCACGTCCCGTGCACGTTACTCCGAAGTATCGATGATCGATCGCCCGGGTGGGGCATGCTGGTCGAGGAGACGATCCGTGACCGGACGGATCCGGAGTGTGAAGGGGCGGGGTGAAGTGGGGCGGATGGCGAGGACGGCGGGGACGGCGGGGACGGCGGGGATGAGGTGGGGGTCACGGCGGGCGTTCACCGTGGCGGCGATGGCGACGCTGACGGGTCTCGTCACGACGGGGGAGCCGGGTCTCGTCACGGCGGGGGACCCGGCCGGCGTACCCCGTGCCGGAGCAACCCCCGGGCCCGGTCGCCGACGGACGGTCTCCGAGCTGCGGGGCATGTGGCTGTCGACGGTCACCAACCGCGACTGGCCCTCGCGGACCGGCCTGTCCGCCGCCCAGCAGCGCGCCGAACTCCTCGCCCACCTCGACAGGGCGGTCGACCACCGCCTGAACGCCGTGTTCTTCCAGGTCCGCCCCACGGCCGACGCGTTCTGGCCCTCGTCGTACGAGCCGTGGTCGCAGTACCTCACCGGCGTCCAGGGCAGGGACCCCGGCTGGGACCCGCTCGGCACCGCGGTGCGGGAGGCCCACGCGCGTGGCCTCGAACTGCACGCCTGGTTCAACCCGTACCGCATCGCGAACCACACCGACCCCGGCAGACTTGTGGCGACCCACCCGGCCCGCAAGCACGCCGACTGGGTCGTCCCCTATGGCGGCAGGCTCTACTACAACCCCGGGCTGCCCGAGGTCCGCGCCTTCGTCCAGGACGCGATGCTCGACGCGGTGCGGACGTACGCGATCGACGCCGTGCACTGGGACGACTACTTCTACCCGTACCCGGCCGAGGGACAGGTCTTCGACGACGACGCCGCGTACCGGACGCACGGCGCGGGCTTTGCGAACCGGGCCGCCTGGCGGCGCGACAACATCGACAGGCTGGTGCGGGAGACGGCCACCCGCATCCCGCTGATCCGGCCCGGTACCCGCTTCGGGATCAGCCCGTTCGGGGTGTGGCGCAACAGCGCGACCGACCCGCGGGGCTCGGACACCCGGGCCGCCGTGCAGACGTACGACGACCTGTACGCCGACACCAGGAAATGGGTCCGCGAGCAGTGGATCGACTACGTCGTCCCGCAGGTCTACTGGAACCTCGGCTTCGCCGCCGCCGACTACGCGAAGCTCGTGCCCTGGTGGGCGGCGGTCACACAGGGCACGGGCGTGGAGCTGTACATCGGGGAAGCGCTCTACAAGGCCGGTGACCCCGCGCAGCCCGCGGCCTGGCAGGACCCGGCCGAACTCTCCCGGCACCTCACCTTCGCGCGGGACCACACCCAAGTGCGCGGACACGTCTTCTTCTCCGCCAAGGAGGTCGACGTCGACCGCGTCGGAGCGATGGCGCGGGTCGCGACCGACCATTACCAACGGCCGGCGCGACCCGCGCGCTGAATCTGCCGAATGTCTACGGCCGGTTCTTGTGACCGAATGTCTACAGCGGGTCCTTGTGACGGATTTCCGAGTCGGGGCCCGGTGAGCAGATCGCCTCGTGCCCGTCCGTGAAGCGCACGCGGTACGGGGGCGTGCCCTCCGTTCCTATTACTTCGGTGATCTCCGCGACTTTGTCGTGCTGTCCGACAACCCTGCCGTGCTGCACGAGCTTGTCGCCCACGTCTGCATGCATCTGAAGGGTCTCCTCGTCATCTGCGGGAGTAACGGTCCTGGGGCTCAGCCCCGCGCTCGCTGGGTGAGCGCGATGCAGATCAGCACGGCCGCCGCCGTCAGCGGTGCGGCCGGTGTGAGCTGCTCGCCGAGGAGCAGTACCGACCACACCAGTGTGAGCAGCGGCTGCGCCAGCTGCAACTGGCTGGCCTTCGGAATTCCGATCGCCGCCATCCCGCGGTACCAGACGACCAGGCCCAGGAACTGTGATCCGGCGGCCACCCACAGCAGTCCCGCCACACTGTGCGCCGACAGTTGGACCGGCTCGTACGACAAGGCCACCAGCGCGCCCGGCACCGACAGCGGCAGACACAGGACCAGCGCCCAGCCGATGACCTGCCACCCCGGCATGGTCCGGGCGAGCCGGCCGCCCTCGGTGTAGCCCGCGGCACAGATCAGCAGCGCCCCGAAGAGATAGGCGTCCGCGCTGCTCAGCGCCCCACCGCTCTGCTGCACGGTGAACGCGATCACCGCTGCCGCGCCCGCGAGGGCGGCGCTCCAGAACATCCGCGAGGGGCGCGCGCCGGTCCGCAGCGCCGACAGCAGCGCGGTCGTGAGCGGCAGCAGCCCGACGACCACGGCCGCGTGGGCGGTGGTGGACGTCTGCAGCGCGAGCGTCGTCAGCAGGGGGAAGCCGAGCACGACACCGGCGGCCACCACGGCGAGCCCCGCCCAGTGCCGGCGGGCCGGTACGGGCACGCGCAGCGCCAGCAGACAGCCGCCCGCGATGACGGCGGCGAGGACGCTGCGCACGGCCACCAGCGACCAGGGGCCGAAGCCCTCCAGGCCCCAGGCGGTGGCGGGGAAGGTGAGGGAGAAGGCGGTGACGCCGAGGGCGGCCTGAAGGGTGCCGGAACGGCGGTCCGCCGAGGGCTCCGGCTCGGGCGTCCTGGGCGCGCTGACCGCTATCCCGATCTGGTCGATAGCGCTACTCTGTACTGTCATGCAAGAGCGTAGCAGTGTTGGAGATCTGGCGAATCAGCTGCGGCGAGAGCTGAACCGCTACTCGCCCGGTGGAAAGCTGCCATCGAGCCGGGCGCTCGTCGAGCGGTTCCGGGTGAGCCCGGTGACGGTGTCGCGGGCACTGGCTCAGCTCGCCGCCGAGGGGCTGGTGGTGACCCGGCCGGGCGCCGGCGCGTTCCGCGCGCACCCGCGTACGTCCGCCCCGCCCGCAGGGGACACCTCCTGGCAGGAGGTCACGCTGAGCGCGGACGCCGCGGCGGAACTCGTCCCGCGCACGGTGGACGCCTCCGGGGTCCTCGCCTCGCTCGCCGCCCCGCCGCCCGGCGTCGTCGAGTTCAACGGCGGCTATCTGCACCCCTCGCTCCAGCCCGAGCGGGCCATGGGAGCGGCCCTGTCGAGGGCGGGCCGACGTCCCGGCGCCTGGTCGCGGCCGCCGATGGAGGGGCTGACGGAGCTGCGCGAGTGGTTCGCGCGGGGGATCGGCGGTGCGATCACCGCCGCGGAGGTGCTCGTCACGGCGGGCGGCCAGTCCGCGCTGACCACCGCGCTCAAGGCACTCGCCCCGTCGGGGGCCCCGGTCCTGGTCGAGTCGCCCACGTACCCGGGCATGCTGGCGATCGCCCGCGCGGCGGGCCTGCGGCCGGTACCCGTACCGGTCGACGCGGACGGGGTGAAACCGGACCTGCTCGCCGACGCCTTCAGGGCGACCGGCGCCCGGGTGTTCGTCTGTCAGCCGCTGTTCCAGAACCCGACAGGCGCCGTACTCGCCCCCGAGCGGCGCGCCGAGGTGGTGCGGATCGCGCGCGAGGCGGGCGCGTTCGTCATCGAGGACGACTTCGTGCGACGTCTCGTGCATGAGGACGCGGGGCCGCTGCCGCGTCCGCTGGCCGCGGAGGATCCGGACGGGGTCGTCGTCCACGTCTCCTCCCTGACCAAGGCGACCTCGCCGAGCTTCCGGGTCAGTGCGCTGGCCGCGCGCGGTCCGGTCCTCGAACGACTGCGTGCCATCCAGGTCGTGGACACCTTCTTCGTGCCGCGTCCCCTTCAGGAGGCCGCGCTCGAACTGGTCGGCTCGCCCGCCTGGCCCCGTCATCTGCGCGCCGTGTCCGCCGAGTTGAGGAACCGCCGCGACACGATGACGACCGCGCTGCGGCTGACGCTCCCCGAACTCGCGCTGCTCCACATCCCCTCCGGCGGCTACCACCTGTGGCTCCGCCTGCCCGACGGCACCGACGAGTCCGGCCTGGTCTCCGCGGCCCTGCGCGAGGGCGTGGCCGTCACCCCCGGCCGCCCCTACTTCAGCGCGGAGCCCCCTGCGGGGTACCTCCGGCTGAGTTTCGCGGCGGTCGGGGGGACGGGGGAGATCACGGAGGGGGTGCGACGGCTGAGGGCGGCGTGCGACGGGGTGTTGAGGTGACCGGCTCGGGTTGAGCGGGTGCGGGTGCGTTGACACCCAAGAGTGTGAGTGGTTGAGTACTCACATGAAGAGCGAACGACCCCGTCAGCTGTCCACCGCCGAGGAGCGCCGCGAGACGGTGCTGCGCACCGCCATCGGCGCCTTCGCGGCGCGTGGCTACTGGGGCACCACCACGACCGAGGTGGCGAAGGCGGCCGGCATCTCGCAGGCGTACGTCTACCGCTTGTTCCCGAATAAGGAGCTGCTGTTCACGGCGGTGGTCGAGCACTGCTTCGTGCTGGTCCGGGCCAGTCTGGAGCGGGCGGCGGCCGAGGCGAAGGGCAGCTCCGCCGAGGTGGTGCTGGAGGCCATGGGGGACGCCTACGCGCTGCTGATCAGCGACAACGACCTGATGCTGATTCAGCTGCACGCCCAGGCCGCGGCCGTCTCCGAGCCGGCTGTACGTGAGGCGGTCCGGCATGGCTACGCCCGGCTGGTGGAGTACGTCCGGGGCGCCTCCGGCGGCACCGAGGGGCAGGTCCAGGAGTTCTTCGCACGCGGCATGCTGTGTCACCTCATCGTCTCCATGGTGGCCGACGAGGTGGATGCCCCCTGGATCCGAACGCTGTCCGCGGGCATCACGCACTACTGACGCCCGGCGCGGTCGCGCGGCCGGGCCTGTCGGCGGGGCACGTGGCCCCGCCATTTTTTGGGCGTCAAGTGTGAGTGGTTGACCACACAAGGAGAATGTCATGAGGATCACGGACACCACCCGCAGCCCCGGAGCGGCGCTCGCGGCTCTGGCGGGGGCGCAGTTCACCGTCATGCTCGCCACCTCGATCGTGAACGTGGCCCTGCCGCAGATCCGCGCCGGCGTCGGGCTGTCGGACAGCGGCACGACCTGGGTGGTCAACGCCTACGGCCTGGCCTTCGGCGCGCTGCTGCTGGCCGGCGGAAGGGCGGCCGACCTGATCGGCCGGCGCCGGGTGCTGCTCGCGGGGCTCGCGGTGTTCGGGGCCGCGTCGCTGGCGGCCGGGCTGGCCGCCTCGTCCTCGGTCCTGATCGCGGCCCGTGCGGTGCAGGGCCTGGGCGCGGCGGCGACAGCCCCGGCGGCGCTGGCCCTGGTGATGGACCTGTTCCCGCCAGGACCCGGGCGGGGGAGGGCACTTGGTGTGTGGGGCGCGGTGTCCGGCGCGGGAGGCGCGGCCGGAGTCCTGCTCGGCGGGGTCCTCACCCAGGCATGGGGCTGGCAGTGGATCTTCTACGCCGCCGCCGTCGGCGCGTGCCTCGTCCTGGTCGGCGCCGCCGTCAGCGTGCCGCGGACCCCGGTCTTGGACCGCGGCCGGTTCGACCTGCCCGGCACCGCCACCGTGACCCTCGCGCTGACCGCCCTGGTGTGGGGCCTGACCACCGCCCGCCGCTCGGGCTGGACGGACACCGCCGTCCTCGGGGCCTTCGCCGTCACCGGCGTACTGGGGGCCGCGTTCGTCCTGGTCGAGCGCCGTCACCCGAATCCGCTGCTGCCGCCGCGCCTGTTCCGCGCCGGTCGCGTCACCGTCGGCAACGGGCTGATGGCGCTGCTGGGCTCGGTGTGGATCGCCCTGTTCTTCTTCCTGCCGCTCTACCAGCAGCAGGTCCTCGGCTCCAGCCCGCTGGTCACCGGCCTGGGGCAACTCCCGCTCGCCGCGGCCAACATGCTCGGCTCCACCCTCGCTCCGCGGATCTCCCGCCGGATCGGTGCCACCGCGACGGTGACCGGCGCACTGCTGACCGAGGCCGCCGGACTGCTGTGGCTGTCCCGGATCAGCGCCGGCGGCAGCTATCTCGCCGACGTCCTCGGCCCCAGCATCCTCATCGGACTGGGCCTGAGCATCGCCTTCGTCCAGCTCACCGCCCTGTCCGTGGAGGGCGTCGCCCGGCAGGACGCCGGGCTGGCCGGCGGCCTGGTGAACACCTCCCGGCAGGTCGGAGGCGCGATCGGCCTCGCCGTCCTGGCCACTCTCACCGGCACCGCCACCGCCCACGCGGCCGCCCACCAGCCGCATCTGGAAGCGCTCACCGCCGGCTACCGCACCGCCTTCGGTATCTCCGCCGCCGTCCTGGCCGCGACCGCCGTCCTCGCCGCCGTCCTGACCCGACGAGGCCGGACCCCGGACGGGGAATCCCCGGCCACCGCGAACGCCGCCCCGTCCACCCTCCGCTCCCGCTGACCCGTCCACCCTCCGCTCCCGCTGACCCGTCGCCCGATCCACCGAGAGGAAGAAGCGCCATGTTCACCATCGACGAGACCGCCCCCGTCATCGTCCGCCTGTCCACCACGATCGACGCCCCGCTGGAGCGTGTCTGGGCCCTGCACACCGACATCGACGCCTGGCCGAGCTGGAACGCGGACGTCGACCAGACCGAGCTCGACGGCCCGCTGCTGCCCGGCAACTCCTTCAGCTGGAAGACCCACGGCCTGGACATCACCTCCACCGTCCGAGAGATCGTCCCCGGCGAGCGCCTGGTCTGGGGCGGCCCGGCGGGCGGCATCGAGGGCGTCCACGTGTGGACCTTCGAACAGACCGGCGGTCAGGTCACCGTCCACACCGAGGAGTCCTGGAGCGGCGCCCCCGTCGACGCCGCCGCCACGGAACTCGGCCAGGCCCTGCACGAGTCCCTGACCAGCTGGCTCGCCGCCCTCAAGGCCCGTGCCGAGCAGGCCGGCTGACCCCACCTCATTCCTGCCCAGCCGTCACCACCGATCCGAGAAGCGAGGTTCCTGCCATGACCACCACCGACAAGCCCTACCTGATCGGCCACTACACCCCGGCCGTCGACGAGATCACCGCCGCCGAACTGACCGTCGAGGGCTCCCTGCCGCCGGAGCTGACCGGCCGGCTGATCCGCAACAGCCACAACCCCAAGCCCGGTGTCACCCCCACCCACTGGTTCAAGGGCAGCGGCATGGTCCACGGCATCCGGCTGCGCGAGGGCCGCGCCGAGTGGTACCGCAACCGCTGGGTGCGCACACCCGCTCTGGACGGCGCCCCCTACATGACCGAGCACGGCCCGGACCTGACTGCCAGCACCGCCGGCACCCACGTCATCGAGCACGCCGGACGCCTCCTCGCCCTGTGCGAGGCGAACTTCCCCTACGAGCTCACCCGGGACCTCGACACGGTCGGCGCCCACGACTTCGACGGCAAACTGCGCAGCGCGATGACCGCGCACCCCAAGACCGACCCGGTCACCGGCGAGCTGCACTTCTTCGGCTCCTCGCCGTTCCCGCCCCACCTGATGTACTACGTCGCCGACGCCAAGGGACACATCACCCACAGCGCCGAGATCCCGGGCGCCACCGCCTCCCTCAAACACGACTTCGCCATCACCCGCCACCACGTGGTCTTCGTCGAGGGCACCGTCACCTTCGACCCCACCGAGCACTCCGGCATCCCCTACGGCTGGAACGACGCGCAGCCGGCGCGGATCGGCGTCATGCCCCGCGGCCCGCAGGGCGCGGCGAAGATCCGCTGGCTCTCCGTCGAACCGGGCAACATGCTGCACGCCGCCAACGCCTACGAGGACGCCCGGGGCCGCATCGTCCTCGAGGGCCCGACCGTGGACCGGGAGGGCTTCCAGCTCTCCTGGAACTGGTGGGTCGGCGCTCCCGGCCGCGGCGCCGAACCCAACACCCGCTCCTACAACCGCCGATGGGTGATCGACCTGGCCGCCGGCAGCGTCGACGAGCAGATCACCGACGACCTCGCCGTCGAATTCCCCACCCTCAACGAGGACTTCCTCGGCGCCGAGCACCGCTACCAGTACGCGGTCTCCTTCCCCGACCAGGACGGCCACGGCGGCTACGGCATCGTCAAGTACGACCGCACCACCGGCACCCGCCACGTCCACCAGGCCGGCGACGCCCGCCTGCCCAGCGAGGCCGTGTTCGTCCCCGCCGCCGGCGCCACCCGCGAGGACGACGGCTACCTGCTCACCGTCGTCTCCGACCTCAAGCAGGACGCCTCCCAGCTCCTGGTCCTGGACGCCTCGGGCCTCGACCGGATCGCCACCGTCCACCTCCCGCGCCGGGTCACCGGCGGCATCCATGGCTCCTGGATCCCCGACACCGACCTCGACGCCTCCGACAGTTGACCGCCCCCGTGGCCCCCGGGGGATCTCCCCGGGGGCCCGGCCCCAGTCCGCTGGGGCAAGCACACTCCGCCAAGCCTGCGTATACCTTGCGTAACGCCTCTTGACCTGCGGAGTCCCGCGCTCCACGATCTCCGCATGCATCTTCGGGTCACTTTCGTCGCCGCCGCCCGCAGCTCCTCGCTGCTGGCCGAACGCTTCGAGGACGACCGGCCGCTGGACCAGGCCGGCTGGGACGAAGTGCAGCGCGCCGCCCCTGAACTGGTGCCACTGGCGGCGGCCGAGCTGCGCTACTGCTCACCGACCCCGCGCAGCCGCGCCACCGGCGACGCCCTCGGGTACGCGCCGCTGGCGCAGCCCGCGCTGCGCGACTGCGACATGGGCCGCTGGCGCGGCTTCACGCTGGGTGAGGCGATGGCCCGCGAGCCGTCGGCGGTCGACGCCTGGCTCGCCGATCCGCGCTCCGTCCCGCACGGCGGCGAGTCCCTGACCTCCTTCATCTCCCGCGTCGGCGGCTGGCTCGACACCCGCCCGGCGGACGACGGCAGCCGGATCGTCGCGGTGGCCGAACCCTCGGTGGTGCGGGCCGCGCTCGTCTACGCGCTCAAGGCCCAGCCGTCGGCGTACTGGAACATCGACGTCCGCCCCTTGTCGACCATCACCCTCACCGGCATCAACGGCCGCTGGAACCTGCGCCTGGAAGGCGTGCCGCAGCGCGCCTAGGGCAGCCGTGTGTAGTCGGTCGTGAGGAGCAGGTCCTTGGCGGGGCCGCCCACCCGCCACACGGTGCGCCAGTGGTCCTCGTCCCGCACCGTGAACTCGCCCCGGTAGAGGTCCGCCGCGCACGGGTGGTCGGCGACGTACCGGCCGGTGGTCAGGTCCAGGTCGTGGAAGGGGCGGCCGTCGGAGAACTGGACGAGGGTCGCCGCCGGGCTCGGTCCCGGCAGGAACCGCAGCGTCCGTTCGGCGGGCCGGGACGTGCCCTGCCACACGAACGTGCCGGATTCCTGGTGCAGAAGTCCGTGCGGAGCATCCGGTTCCTCCAGCGGGCCGAAAACCGTCGTCCCCGCGAACCGTCCCTCCGCACCGCTCGCGAGATCCCGCACCGAGCGCTCCACTCGCCAGCTTCCGCCCAGGTGGGCGAGCACGTCCGTCACTGGCCAGAACTCGCCCATACCGTCCCGCTCTCCGTCCCCTGCGACGTTGCGCGACCCATTGACGCGCTCTGACCCCCTCTCTATCTTGCCGTTCGAAGTATTGATCGTTGTCCGAAATTTCGAACAACTCAAGACCTCGAACAACTCAACACCACAGAGCCGCGGAGTATCCATGTCACGCACCCGCACCCGCACCCGTTGGAGACTCGGACTCACGGCCACCGCACTCCTGGTGGCCTCAGCCGTCGTTCCCGGGCCCGCCCACGCCGCCGCTGACGTCACCGACTACGCGATCACCGTCGACCCGAAGGGCTCGGGCGCGAAGATCGACGACACCATGTACGGCGTCTTCTTCGAGGACATCAACCGCGCCGCGGACGGCGGACTGTACGCGGAACTCGTACAGAACCGGTCGTTCGAGTACAGCACCGCCGACAACAGGTCCTATACGCCGCTCACCTCCTGGGCCACCACCGGCACCGCGACGACCGTGGACGACGACGGGCGCCTCAACGCCCGCAACCGCACCTACCTCGCCCTGGGCGCCGGCTCGTCCGTCACCAACTCCGGTTACAACACCGGGATCAGGGTCGAGAGCGGCAGGACGTACGACTTCTCGGTCTGGGCCCGCGCCGAGGCGAGGACGCCGCTCACCGTGACGCTGCACGACGCCGACGGCGCGCTCGCCGAGGCCCGGCAGGTCACCGCGCGCGGCGGCTGGGCCAAGTACCGGGCCAGGTTCACCGCCACCCGCGACAGCACCACCGGTCGCCTCACCGTCGGCGCCGAGGCTCCCGTCGCTCTCGACATGATCTCGCTGATCCCCCGGGACACGTACAAGGGCCACGGTCTGCGCGAGGACCTCGCCGAGAAGATCGCCGCCCTGCACCCCGGCTTCGTGCGCTTCCCCGGCGGCTGTCTGGTCAACACCGGCAGCATGCAGGGCTACGACGAGGCCTCGGGATATCAGCGCCAGCGCTCGTACCAGTGGAAGGACACCGTCGGACCGGTCGAGCAGCGCGCCACCAACTCCAACTTCTGGGGCTACAACCAGAGTTACGGGCTCGGCTACTACGAGTACTTCCAGTTCGCCGAGGACATCGGCGCGATGCCGCTGCCCGTGGTGCCCGCGCTCGTCACCGGTTGTGGCCAGAACAAGGCCACCGACGACGACGCGCTCCTCGAGCGCCACATCCAGGACACCCTCGATCTCATCGAGTTCGCCAACGGGCCGGTGACCAGCGAGTGGGGCAGGAAGCGGGCGGCGATGGGCCACCCGAAGCCCTTCCATCTCACCCACCTGGAGGTGGGCAACGAGGAGAACCTTCCCGCCGAGTTCTTCGCCCGCTTCAAGCGGTTCCGCGCCGCCGTCCAGGCCAAGTACCCGAACATCAAGGTGATCTCGAACGCCGGACCCGACGACTCCGGCACCACCTTCGACACCGCCTGGAAGCTCAACAAGGAAGCGAACGTCGACATGGTCGACGAGCACTACTACAACAGCACCCAGTGGTTCCTGCAGAACAACGACCGCTACGACTCCTACGACAGGAACGGCCCCAAGGTCTTCCTCGGCGAGTACGCCTCCGGTGGCAACACCTTCAAGAACGCCCTCGCCGAGGCCGCGTACATGACCGGTCTGGAGCGCAACGCCGACGTCGTCAAGCTCGCCTCGTACGCCCCGCTGCTCGCCAACGAGGACTACGTGCAGTGGCGCCCCGACATGATCTGGTTCAACAACCACGCCTCGTGGGGCTCGGCCGACTACGAGGTGCAGAAGCTGTTCATGAACAACGTCGGCGACCGGGTGGTGCCGTCGACGGCCACCACCACGCCCTCGCTGAGCGCGCCCATCTCCGGCGCCGTCGGCCTGTCGACCTGGGCGACCACGGCGGCGTACGACGATGTGAAGGTGACCGGCGCCGACGGCACCACGCTGCTCAGCGACGACTTCAGCGGTGACGCCTCCCGGTGGACCCACACGGGCGGCGGGAGCTGGAGCCTCCAGGACGGGCAGTACGTGCAGACCGACGTGAGCGCCGAGAACACCATGGTGTCGGCGGGCGACCCGGCCTGGCACGACTACGACCTGCACGTGAAGGCCACCAAGAAGTCCGGCAAGGAGGGCTTCCTCGTCGCCTTCGGCGTCAAGGACACCGGCAACTACTACTGGTGGAACCTCGGCGGCTGGAACAACACCACGACCGCGGTCGAACAGGCCGTGGACGGCGGCAAGTCGACCCTGATCTCCAAGCCCGGCACGATCGAGACGGGCAAGGCGTACGACGTCGACATCAAGGTCCGCGGCCGGCAGGTGACCCTCTACCTGGACGGCCAGGAGTGGGGGAGCTTCAGGGACGACAAGCCCGCGGAGCCGTTCCGTCAGGTCGTCACGCGGGACGCGAGGACCGGCGACCTGATCGGCAAGGTCGTCAACGCGCAGGCGGCGGACGCCCGTACCGCGATCGACCTGGGTGGGGCGAAGGTGGCCCGCAAGGCCGTCGTCACCACCCTCCAGGCCGCGCCGGAGGCGGTGAACTCGGAGACGGTGACCGCGGTCGCCCCCGTGAAGTCCACCTTCGACGGCGTCACCGACAAGTTCACCTACACCTTCCCGGCGAACTCCGTGACCTTCCTGCGGATCAGACAGCGGTAGCCGGAGGCGTGGGCTGCTGTCCGGCGGGCAGCAGCCCACGCTCGGCGAAGACCTTCTTCGCGACCAGGCTCGCGTTCATCGCCTTCGGTATGCCGCAGTAGACGGCCGAGTGCAGCAGCGACTCCACGATCTCGTCCGGGGAAAGACCCACGTTCAGTGCCGCGTTGACGTGCACCTCCAACTGCGTCTCACAGCCACCGAGCGCGGTGAGCATGCCGAGCGTCACCAACTGGCGGTCGCGCGGGGCGAGTCCGGGCCGGTCGTAGATGTCACCGAAGGCCCAGGAGACGATCTGGTGGCCGAGTTCGGGATTGATGTCGCCGAGCGCGTCGACGACGCGCTCTCCGGCCTCGCCGTCGACGCGCTTGAGGACCTCAAGGCCGTGCTCGAAGCGCTCTTCGCGAGTGGTGGCGGTGTTCGTGAGCGTCATGAGAGTGCGTCCGATCCCGGCTGGTCGAGCAGCCGTTCGTAGTGGTCGATCTTGTCGTCGAGGGAGGCCGCGTTGCGGCGCAGCGCCCGGATGCGGTCCGCGAGATCGGCGCGGTGCTCCCGGAGCATCGCGAGCCGGTCGGGAACCGTGGCGTCGCCACGCGCCCGCAACTCGGCGAACCGCTGCATGTCCGCGATCGACATGCCCGTCTCGCGCAGCCGGATGAGGAACTCCAGCCAGGCCAGGTCGGCCGCCTCGTAGCGCCGCTGGTTCCCGGTGGTCCGGCCGACCCGTTGGATCAGGCCGGCCTTCTCGTAGTACCGCAGCGTGTCGTGCGAGAGTCCGGTGCGCTCGACGACCTGGGCGATCGTGAGCGTCGGCTCCTGCGGGAGGGGCTGTTCGCTGGTCATGGAGAAACCGTAGAACCTGGAGTGTGCTCCAGGTCAAGCTTCATCTGCCGGGTAATCCGGGAGAGGGGCCGACGGCGTTTCGGCCCGCCTCGGGAGCGGGGCCGACGGCGTTTCGGTCCGCCTGGGGAGTGCTGCCCGGGTCAGGAGCGGCGGCGGGGCTTGCCCCGCTTGGCGCCGCCCTTGGCGCCTCCGGAACCGCCGCCGCGGGGGTTCCTGCCGGTCGTCGACTTGCCGGACGACTTGCCCGCCGCGGGCTTGCGCCGTGTGCCGCCGCCCGTCTCGGGGCGCTTGGCCTTCGACGGGGCAGCGGGCGCCGCCGGGGCCTGGGCGCGCCCCCGTGAGCTGTTGACGGTCCGGCCGCGGACGATCCCGATGAAGTCCTCGACGAGGTCGGTGGTCGCGTCCTGTGGCCAGGACAGCGCGACGCGTGACTCCGGGGCGTCGGTGACCGGCCGGTAGGTGAGGTCCTTGCGGTGGTGCAGGCGGGCGAGGGACTGGGGGACGACGAGGAGCCCGATGCCCGCCGCCACGAGCTCGACGGCGTCCGCCGTGGTGGCGGGGCGCTCGAACGCGGGCTGCCCCGGCGGACGCTCCCAGTCGAGGGTGTCGTCGAGGGGGTGCAGCACGATCTCGTCGGCGAGATCCTCGGAGGTCACCTCGTCGACCGCCGCCACGATGTGGTCCTTGGGGACCACGACCACCGTCGTCTCGGTGTAGAGGGGGATCGCGCTGAGGTCCTCCCGGTCGACCGGCAGCCGGACGAATCCGGCGTCGGCGCCGCGGCCCCGCAGCACGTCGAACGCCTCGTCGGTGGAGACCGCGACGAGCGTCAACGGGATGTCGGGCAGCCGCTCGTTCCAGATCCGCACCCACTTCGTGGGCGTCACTCCCGGGACATAGGCGAGCCGGAACGAAGGGGGTACTTCCGAGCCTGTCACCTCGCCAGGCTATCGGTCGTGGTCGGAGGTCGCGCACACGCTCGATACCCTTGACGCATGACGTCGCACCAGACCACCCAGACCATGAAGCCCGCCACCGCGGCGAAGAAGCTGGGTGTGTACCTCGAGGCCACCCCCGCCGAGTTCCAGGAGGGCGTCGTCTCTCGCACCGAGCTGAACGCCCTGCAGGCCGATCCGCCCGCGTGGCTCCAGGAGCTGCGGCGCAACGGCCCGCACCCCCGTCCCGTGGTCGCCGCGCGGCTGGGCATCTCCATTGCCGGGCTCGCCCGTGGCGGGGTCACCGACGCCCTCACCACGGAGCAGATCGACGCCCTGAAGCAGGAGGACCCGGGGTGGCTGCGCCGGGAGCGTGCCACTCAGGCCGAGGTCCGCAAGGAAGAGGTCCGCATCAAGGAGAAGCGCGCGGAGCAGCACGCCGAGCGGAACACGGAGCGCGCCGCCCAGCCCCGCAGCTCCCGTTCCTGACCCCGCCCCGGCCGCCCGGCCCGCCACACGACGGTGTTCCGTGTTCGTGGTCGGGGCCCTGGTGGCCGGGCGCGTGCCGTGAGATCGTCCGCGGGTGAGCGACGTTGCTGAGGAAGTCGTCCCGGGACCGCCGGACGATCGTGCCGCGTCCGTTCTGCGGTTCGCGGTGGAACTCGTCGCCTGGGTGGCGACACCTTGGGTGCTGGCCGATCATTCCTGGCTACTGGCCGCCCTGTCCCTGATATTGCTGATCGGCCTTCCGACGATCCTGTCCACCCCTGGGGACAAGGCCGACGTGATCATCGCCGTACCCGGCTGGGTCACGATCCTTCTGGTGCTGCTGCAGCTCGTCGCGGCCGTGGCCTCCTCGTGGGTGCTGTGGCCCACGTGGGCGGCGGTCGCGGTCACCGCGCTGGCCGCCACCGTCCTCGTCACGGAACGCCCGCGCCGGCGGTGGCTGCTCTCCATCCGCTGAAGGGCGCCCGGGCCGGGTCTCCCACGTGTTGGGGTGTCGTCGAGGCTCCGCGTCAGGACGGGGCGAGGACGCAGAACTCGTGGCCCTCCGGGTCGGCCAGGCACGTCCACGGGACGTCGCCCTGGCCGAGGTCGAGGTCGGTGGCGCCGAGGGCCCGCAGCCGGGCCACCTCCGCTGCTTTGTCGTCACCGGGGTACGGCAGCAGGTCAAGATGCACGCGGTCCGGCACGGTCTTCACGCCGGGCGTGCGGAGGAACTCGAGATACGGGCCGACACTCTTGGCGGAGCGCAGCACCGCATGATCGTCGGTCACCTCATGCAGGGTCCAGTCCATCGCCTCACCCCAGAACCGGGCCATGGCCCGCGGATCCGCGCAGTCGACCACCACCGCGGCGATCGGCCCGGTGTCCCGGTAGATCTCCCGAGGCTCCAGCACGCAGAACTCGTTGCCCTCCGTGTCGGCGAGGACCGTCCACGGCACTTCGCCCTGGCCCGCGTCGACGGGCGTCGCACCGAGAGCCTTCAGGCGCGCGACCAACTCCGCCTGATGGGCCGCAGAGGTGGTGGCGAGATCGAGGTGCACACGGTTCTTCGTCGTTGTCTTGGGTTCCGGGACGGTAACGACGTCGATGCAGACGGCGACCGGGTCCGGCCAGACGAAGCCGCCGACGGGTTCCACGTTGGTCACGCCGGGTCCCTCGCTGGAAACACCCCAGCCGAGCGCCTCCGCCCAGAACCGGCCGACCGCCGAGTCATCAAGAGCCTTTATGTTCACCTGAACAGGTCGCAGTGCCATGCCGGCGATCCTATGCGCCCGCTCCTCACGCGCTCAGCCCTGCCAGGTGAACTGGACTTGCCGCCTGGCAAGCGGTTGTGACGGCTGAGGAGAAGGCTGGCTGCGCAGAGCAGCAGCTCTTCCGGAGTGTGCTGAGCCGGCAGCCTTTCCCACTGGGTCGTCAGGTGGCGGACGCATTCTTCTTTGTGCCGGGCAACGGCATCGACCACGGTCTGCCTCAGGAAGTCCCGGGGCCGTTGACCGCAGACTGCCGCAGCCTGGCGGATGGTGTGCGGGCCGTGCGGCTGAGAGCGCGCTTCAGCAGAACACGGCCCTGTCGGTCCGGGTAATGGGTGGTCAGGACATCGATGGGCAATACGGCATCGAGTCGACGTCGAAGTGCTCGCAGTGCGCGCCCGTGAGTCTTTGCGTGCTGCAGCGTCAGCAGTCGGGTGCGGTCGTTGTTACTGGCCGGAGCCGCGATACGACGCGCACGACGCAGCTCACAGTCGGTGCCGGGCCGGGTCAGGGTGATCTCGATCGCGTGGCGCGTGCTCACAGCTGCGTCGCCTTCCTGCCCCGGCCGACAGGCCCTTGGCGTCGGGTGAGTGTCGGGATCCGGGTGTGAATGTGCTCGTGGTGGATGAGGGGGGTCGAAGGGCTCCCACTCGGCTACCGCCACGTCGGCAGCCGTTGGAATGGCAACGTGCTCGGGGCAGCGTTGGGCCCTCCGGCGCAGTTGCTCGGCATAGGGCAGACCGGTGAGCGCGTAGAGGGTCATGGCCGCTCCAGGCAGAGGAAGTTGGCCGTGTCTTGCGGTGAGGGGCACGAGAGTCCAGACACCCACCTGGCACTCGGGCGTGAGCAGGGGATTTGCGCAGCGGTGGCGGCGTCGGGTCTGGGCGACGCACTGGATCTCGTCCACCGGCCGGTTGGCGGGGTAGCGGATGTACAGAAGTTGGACGACAGGGCGGGCCGGCCGACAGGTAGTCATCGGTGAGGCTTCCGTGTTCGGCAGGGCGGAAGAAGGAACGAATGCGCCGCTGTCGATCTGACGGCGGGTGTCGACCGCCAGAGCGCGGCGTAGGCCTGCCAATTCGGGTACGGCTGGAAGGGTGTCGCGGGCGGGACACAGCATGGCGTGCGGGAGACGGCACCAGCCGCTGCCGTCTCCCACCCCCGTCACCGCGGCTGCGCCGGCCCTATTCGCCCGCTCCTCGCACGCGAGCGGGGCGGACAGCTCTGGCGACTTGCCGATGCGCGTACAGCCTGCGCGTCGGTCACCGCACAGGCCGCCGTGGTTCCGGAAATGTTCTTGCGTGCGGCTGGGACGTCGACGGATAGCGTCTCGCGCCGTCGCAAACGACGCCCAAGAGGGCCGGGCGATCAAATCCGGGTGCGGGAGATGCTCAGCTGTCTGGCCGCCGCTCTGCCGAGCGACGCAGGGGCCGCGGCTCGCTTGCTGGCCGTGCAGTGCGCACTGCGTATCGACTTCAGTGGACAAGTCCGGTTGCCGACTGGGGTCCTGCGCAGTCTTCGCCTTGGGCGCGAGTTGTGGGTGACTCTGCCTCGACCCACTTCGGTGGGCCGTGGCTTCAGGGGAAATCCTGGATGACTTGCTCGGACCAGATCGTCTTGCCGTTCTGGCCATGGCGGCAGCCCCATCGTCCACCGAGTTGAGAGACGAGGAACAGGCCGCGTCCTCCCTCGTCGGTTGTGCGGGCTCGCCGCAGGCGGGGTTGGGTGCTGCTGGAGTCGGTGACCTCGCACACCAGGACGTTGTGGCGAATCAGACGGAGGTGCATCGGCGGACGGCCGTAGCGGATGGCGTTGGTGACCAGTTCGCTGACGATGAGTTGGGTGGTGAAGAGGAGGTCGTCCAGGCCCCACATGGTGAGTTGGCGGGTTGTCCACTCTCGGGCTTTGGAGACGGCGGCCGGATCGGCCGGGATCTCCCAGTGAGCGGTGTCCGCCGCCGGGACGGCGCGGGTGCGGGCCAGCAGCAGGGCCGCGTCGTCGCGCGGCGCCTGGTCCGCCAGGTCGGCGAGGAGAGCCCGGCCGGTTTCGTCCAGGGCACGATCCGGACGGCAGTGCGCGGCGAGGGCTTCCGTCAGGCGCGGCAGGCCTTGGCCGATGTCGCGATCGCCCCGTTCGACCAGGCCGTCGGTGTAGAGAGCGAGGACACTGCCCGGCTCGACCTCGATCACGGTGGTCTCGTACGGCATGCCGCTGAGGGCGAGTGGTGGCCCCGGGGACATCCCTACTGCTTCGGCGGTGCCGTCGGGCCGGACCAGGACGGGGGGCGGGTGCCCGGCACTGGCCATAGCGCAGCGCCTGGTGACCGGGTCGTAGACCGCGTACAGGCATGTGCCGCCGACGATGTCGCGGTCGCTGGACGGGGCTTCGGCCGCGAGGCGCTGGACCAGGTCCGCGAGCCGGGCGAGCAGCTCGTCCGGTTCGAGTTCCAGGTCCGCGAGCGTCTGGATGGCGGCGCGCAGGCGACCCATGGTGGCGCTTGCGGGCATGCCGTGGCCGACCACGTCTCCGGCGACAAGGGCCACCCGGAGAGAGGGCAGGGCAATGGCGTCGTACCAGTCGCCGCTGATTTCTGCCCCGCCGCCTGCGGGCAGGTAGGCGCCGGCGGTCTCGGCTGCCGGGGTGTCGGTCGTGGCTGGGGGAAGGAGGCGCTGCTGCAGCGCTACGGCCGCCCGGTGCTCGCGCGTGTAACGGCGAGCGTTGTCGATGGCGAGCGCACCCCGTGAGGCGATCTGCTTCATGAGATCCGCCTCGTCCTCGGTGAAGGGGTCGGATCGGCCGCAGCGCCAGGCCGTTATGGCACCGAGCGTGTGCCCGCGGGCATGCAACGGTGCCACCATCACCGAATGCGCGTCCTTCGGGACGAGATACTCGACCAGCTGCGGGTCTCTGACCATGGCGATGAAGTCGTCAAGGCCGAAGACGACTGGCTCGCCGTGCAGGAAGCTGCGCAGCAGGGGGTGGTCGGGAAGGGGCGGGATGGACTCGCCGCGCTTGATGCCGGCCGACCACACCGCGCTGGCCGGCGCAAGGGCCGCGTTGCCCATGTCTCCACCACTCAGCCGCTTCGAGGGTTCGTCCCCGTCGAAAACGGAGTGCGCAAGGTCGACTGCGGCGAACTCCCCGAACGCAGGTGCGAGAACGTCCGCGAGGTCCTGTGCAGTGCGCACCACATCCAGGGATCCTCCTACCTGCTCGGCCACCTCGCGGGCGAGATCCAGATGACGCCGGGCGCGCATCTGGTCGGCGTTGTCCAAGTACAGGGCCGCGACCCCGGTGGGGCGTCCTCGTGCGTCCTCCAGACGGAAGGCGGACAGCGACAGCGCGTGCTGTCTCGCCGGATCGTGCCGCCAGCTCACTTGCTGGCTTCTGCGGACCACTGGGGCACCCGTCTCGAGTACCTGGCGCAGTACTGCCTCGAGGTTCTCGGCGTCCTTGGCGCACAGCACGTCGCTCAGCCGAGTACCGGGCTGTACCGGACGGCCGTCGGCAGTGCCCGGCATGGCGTTCGTCTGCACAGTGGTGAGATCCGTGTCGTGCACAGCGATCGTGACCCGGTTCTGTGCGGACAGTGCACGCAGGAGCGCTGCGCCCTGCTCGTGGTCGGCGACGTGGCGTGTAGGGGCCGCCAGGACGAGGACCTCCGTGGAGCCCTCCACCCTTGTGGTCCGGAAAGTGACACCGATGGTGTCGCCGCACTGGTGCCACAGCCGTACCCGGCCGGACACCGGCATCTCCGTGGCGCCGCGCAGGTCGTCCGGGAGGTCGGCCACCAGTTCCCCCACGGGGCGGCCACAGACCTCCTCGGCGCGAAACCCCGTCAGGTCTTCTGCTGCCCCGGTCCACCGCACCACCGTGCCTCGATGGTCGAGCACGGCGGCTGCCAGACCGTCGAAGGCGTACAACCTGCCGCCGGGACGGGAACCGGAGACGCCCGTCTGTCCTTGGGAGGCGCCTGCCGAGCAGGCGTTCTCGACATTCTCTATGTCCATGTGTGGCTTCCTTCGCGAGAGCCTGCGGCTCGAGAGATCGGCATGCTGTGGCGGCCGTCGGCCGCCCGGTCGGCAGCGCGTCACGCCGCAAGGGCTTTGGAGGGCAGGTCTTGTTCGGCCCAGACGACCTCGCCGTCCGTCGCGGAGCGTGAGCCCCACCTGCGGTCGGCGCGTTCGACAGTTCCCAGGAGGCGACCTGGGCCGGTTCATCCTTGAGATTCCTCCCATGGGGTCACTTTGTCCTAATTTTTGATGAAAGCATCAATGATGATTGCTAAATCGTCAAGACCACCAAGACTGATCGAATGATCAGGTGCGAGTCACGCAAGACCGGCATCCTGGGCACCCCGGCACCCTGACCGGCGCAAGGCGCAAACCCGGGCGACGATGGTGGGCGCCGCCGTGCCCCGCAATACCCCGGGGGGCTCGTCGAGGGTGGCGTCCGGGCATTGGGCCAAGGTCGCGCCCGGGTTCCGGGTGGGGTCCCCGCGCATCGGCAGCCCGGTGTGTCCGTCGTCGCCTGGCCGAGCGGTACCTGCTTGGGCGACGGCGGCCGGTCGTAGCCCGGCGCCGATGGTGCTCACCCCCGCGCTGCCAGGGCTATGCGTAGTGCGTGTTCCTCGCGGCGGAGCCGCATCCCCACCACTCCCTCCGTTGTCTCACCCCCCTCATTTCGAGACGGAAATCCCGGGCAGTTCGTCCCGCGGCGGCGACGGCTCGGCCCAGGGTGGCGTGCTCGAGTCCGAAGGCCGCGCTGATGAGGGAAGGGTGGGTGAACGGCCCGGGAATGGCTGCCCAGTTGCTCGCTGATGTGGCCGATCCCCTCGGTCCAGTGCCTGGGATGGTCGGTGCAGGTGAGCATCTTCTCGAAGGGCAGGCGGACTTCGTTCAGGCGGCCGACACGGTCTGGGCGAGGGCGTCGAGCTGTTCATGCCGCCGCCGGCCGTGCGGGCCATTTTCGCCGCCTCGACAGTTCCATACGTCGTATGGTAATCCTGGGAGAGCACTTCCGTACGCCGTATGGAAGATTTCGCTCGGAGCACGCCAGGCACCGCACATCGCCTGCATGAAGCCGATGGCGCGGATTGCACCAATCGGGAAGGAAAGACCATGAACAAGCTCACGAGGCGCGTTGCCGTCGCCGCTTCCTCCGTGGCGGTCGCGGGTGTCGCCGTTCTCGGTGCCGGGGGCACCGCTTCGGCCGCGACTTCTGCATCCGCGCACGTCCAGCACCCGGCCGTCAGCGTCAACGCCGACGACTACCGCTGGGACCACGGTGTCGGCTACCTGATCGAACTGGGCTACTCCTGGGATGAGATCCATGGCTGGCACCACGACTGCCGGGATGAGATCCGCGGTCGCTGATCGCCGCCCAGGCGGCCGGCGCCCCATCGCCCGGGCCTTGCCGTAACGCCTCTCCCTCGTTGCCTCTTCGCTCCCGGTCCGGCGGCGGTCCGGCGGCGGTCCGGCGGCGGGGCGCAGCCGAGGCAGAGACACCTTGGAGTGAAAGTCGATGGAGTCTTTGAAGACGGTGACGCAGGGGGTGGCCGTGCAGCTTGTCATCTCGCGCACCTACTCGCTGTCCGTGTGCATGAGCCTGCGTTACGAGCCCACTGATCCCTACGTCGTCCGTGCCACCTTTTTCACCGACACTGACGAGCCGGCCGAATGGGTCCTGGGGCGTGATCTTCTGGCCGATGGCCTGCGGGGTTCCGCAGGCTGTGGGGACATCCGGATCTGGCCGGCCGTCAGCCGTGGTGACCAGGCGATGTACCTCGTCCTCAGGTCTCCAGCGGGCACCGCCTTGCTCGAGGTTCCCGTGCAGGACGTCAGAACCTTCCTGGAGAACACGGAGGCGCTGGTGCCACGGGGTACCGAGTCCGGACACATCGACTGGAACCTCGAGCTGGCGAACCTGTTCGCAAAAAGCTGAGAGAAGCCTCCCAACCGCCGTGCGGATGAGGATCTTTGTCCCGGCCGCAGAAGAGAAGGAAAGAGAGTTCATGTCCCAGTACCAGCTTCGTGTCTACACACTGTGCAGCCCGGAGGCGCTCATCGCCTACGAGAACATCTGGTCCAAGCACATTCCCGGTCTGGCGAAGCACCGGATCACCACACACGGCGTCTGGACGCTGCCCGCGGCCCCCGGGAGTGAGGTGCCCCAGCTGTACGCCCTCGTGTCCTATCGGGACGCCGACGACGTGCAGGAGCGGCTGCAGGCGTACCTGGCCAGCCCTGAGTTCCGCGCCGACATGGAAGGCTTCGACATCAGCCAGATCGTCGATGTCGCCGAGTCCGTGCTGACGCCCACCGCCGACTCACCCTTGCGGTGACAAGGACCGAGCCGCTCGAAGTGACCCACACGGTCGAAGGCCGATCCGCACGCCGCGGTCAGTCGTGATCAAGTCGCCCGTCGTTGCATCACCTGACGCACACGTTCCACCGGTGTGGACGGCGACGGGCTGAAGGAGTCGGTCGCCGCCGACGGTCTCGCCTGGTCTCGGGCGGCAGGATGACGATTCCAGCGACCTTTGAGTCCGTGTCAGAACGCGGCTCGAGCCACCATGTTGCCGACCTCGTAACGCAGTGGAATGCCGACGGCCTTGTGGTCGCCGATGCGCCGGACGCATGGCTCGGTCTCACCGAAGCCCCCGAATGCGCCGACGAGGCCGGTCACCGGCCAGACCGTCGCCGCGCAGACGCGTTCCGCGGCTCTGGCCATGTGCACTGTCTTGTCCTTGCCGAAACGCCGGAAGGCGGCTTGGCGGGTGACCCCGAGCAGGTCTCCGATCTCCTGCCCACGGGAATCGACCACGCACGGAGAAACCGCCTGGCGACAGTTGGGGTCTCCTGATCTTCACTCCGGTTCTCTCGCCACGCCGTGGTGATCCAACTGGGTTGGGCGAGGGAGCACGGGTGCCGACCCGCTGGAGGCGACGGCGCGGATGGCCCTGGCGGCATGGGCGGTGGGCGACCAGTACCGCATGCTCATCTCCCTGGGCCCCCGCGATCTGGGAGACGAGGCGATCCGAGCCACCCTGGCACCGGCGCGCGAAGAGGCCACCGCGACCGTGCGACGTGGTCAGGACGAAGGCGTGTTCGCGGACCATGTTCCCGCGCCTGTCCTCGCCCTGATGCTGGAAGCACTGATGCTGGCCCTCGCCGCGGAGAACGCCGCGTCCACCTGGGCGGATCCTGCGGGTGAAGCTGCGGCGACCTCGCTCCTGGTCGCCGCCGGCGTAGCGCCACAGGTGGCTGCGCTTCGCGTTCGGGACGTTCTGCATGAGTCGGAGGGGCATGAACGGCGTTCTGACGTCCGCCGCTTCGCCGCCTCAGCGCGCAGCCACTGAGGCAACGAAGAAGTGTGCGTCAGTCGAGCCCGCGGCAGCCGCTCCGCTCCGTCACGGCTCCTTGCGGGTTCGTGCGATGTGGCTCTCCAAGCCGACGATCGTCGCGTCCAGCGCACAGTTGAACATCGCGTCGATCACGTCCCCCGCGGGTGAGGGGGCGTCTTCCCCGTGGGGGCCGGCTGGTGCCGGCGGCAGGGTGGTCCACCGCTGCAGCGCTCCGGTCAGTTCGCTGACCAGCAGCCCCGTGAAAATCGCGCACAGGGAGGCGGCGACGCGCGGGATCTCCGAGGCCGGCAGTTCCGCGGCAGACAGGATGTTGATGAGCCCCTGCCAAAAGGGGTCCTCCGGCTGGACGTAGTCGGCTCGCGCGAAGGAGTACGCCATCAGTTTCGGATGGCTGTGCGACAGTTTGCGGAAGTCCAGAGCCAGTTGGCGCAGGCGGTCCTGCCAGGGGAGGTCCTCCCGCGCCCCCGCGCGGAACTGCGAGCCGACGCGCTCGGCCAGGCCACGCAGCACGGCGTCCTTGTTCGGCACGTGGTGGTACAGCGACATCGGGTTCGCATCCAGCGCGGTCGCGAGTTTGCGCATGCTGAGCGCCTCGACCCCGTCGGCCTCGATGAGCTGCAGCGCCATGGCGTAGATGCCGTCCTTGGTGAGCGGGACGTCCCTCTTCCTGGTCCCCCGGGGAGCCTTCTTTTCCATACGCCGTATGGTACCAGTTGCGGCGTATGGAAATCTGGGACGCCGCTGCAACGGCGGCTCCCTCGCATCGAACGGCGTCCGAATCTCGGCCACACGCCGCAGATCCCGGTGCCAGCCCGGTCGCGCACTTCGGCGAACTGTCCAAGCAGTTCCCGGAGAGCATCTTCAGTATCACCCTGGAGCCTGATCCTCAACTGCCCGCGCAAGCGGGTGTGCGGCCGCTACGGCGGCGCCCCCGAGTCCGTCATCGAACTCGTGCAGCGGACCGCAGCCGGCTGCCTCGACCTCGCCCCTCCATCACCGACCACATCACGCTCGCCGACGCCGTCTGCGCAATGCGCCGGCCGGCAAACGAGATCGGCGACCCGGTCCACCGCAGCCTCGCCCTGACGAGCCGTCCAGAGGTCGCCTCGGGCGGGGGGAGTCAGGCGAGGTCGGGCAGGGTGCGCCGGGTGACCTCGCGGGCGTCGTCGGCGGGGACCCCCAGCATGCGCAGGACCATCTCGGCCAGGTCCGAGGCGGCCTCGTCGCCGTCGAGGTCGGGGCGGGCCAGCCTCAGCGCCACGAGGGACAGCAGAGTCCCGCCGAGGGCGGACAGGGCGGTGGTCGGGTTGGTGCAGGTGAAGCGGCCCGTGGCGATGCCGATCTCCAGGTCGCGGAGCGCTCGTGGGGACAGGCCGCTCTGGGCGTGAATGTGGGCCAGACCGCGATCACGCAGGATCCGCATGAGTTCCGGATGCGAGTCGGCCATCCGGGCGGTGAGCCGGAAGCCGGCCGCGACGAGTTCGGCCGGGTCCTCGATTCCTTCGACACGCTCGTCGATGGCCTGACCGAACTCCTCCAGGGCGTCCGTCACCGCGGCGTCGAACAGCTCCGTCTTGGACTCGAAGTGGTTGTAGAAGGAGCCGAAACCGACGTCCGCGCGCTCGGCGATGGCCTGGATGCTGGCGCTGGTGTCCCCGGTCTCCGCGAGGATCTGCCGGGCCGCGCGGACGAGCGCCTGGCGGGTCTCGGCGCGGCGCCGCTCGAAGCGGTTCTTGGGCGGGGCTGACGTCGGCATACGGCGAGTGTAACAACCGTCGCGATGAGTCTGCCATTACTGATGAGGTTATCAATTATTTGGGTCCACCCTATTGACGATGGGTTACGGCAAAGTTGATGATTTCCTCATTACAGCAGTGTTGCTTGGAGGACACCATGTCCCACACCCCCGTTAACAGCGCCGATCCCCGGACGCCCCACCAAGACCTCCACAGTGAGCAGGGCGCCCTGCGCGGAGAGCACCCAGGACGTTCCCGGAATCCCGTGATCAAGGTGGCGGATCTGGCCTGGCTCGAGTTCGAGAAGCCGGACCTGGACCGGGCCGAGGTCTTCGCGCGTGACTTCGGGTTCGCGATCGCCGCCCGCACCGAGGGGGAGTTGTGGCTGCGCGGCACCTTCGCGGGCTCACCCTGCATGGTCATCCGGCGGGGGCGTGCGTCCCGGTTCATCGGGCCGGCGTTCCGCGCGGCCGAGCGGGCCGACCTGGACCGGCTGGCCCGCGCCACCGGCAGTACCGTCCGGGACATCGGCGTACCGGGCGGTGGGCAGTCGGTCGCCCTGCTCGATCCCTCGGGCCTGCCGGTCCGGGTCGTGCACTGCGCCGAGCAGCTGCCCGCGCTGGCCGAGCAGGAGCCGCTGATCCTCAACTTCGGTACAGATCACCGTCGTACGAACGCCACCCAGCGCCCGCCCCGTGAGCCGTCCCGTATCCAGCGGCTGGGCCATGTGGTTCTGGAAACACGGGTGTTCGCCCGCACCCTGGACTGGTACCTGGACACCCTCGGGATGATCGTGTCCGACTTCCTGTTCCTGGACGGGCAGCGCGGGCGCGGGCCGACGATGGCGTTCATCCGGTGTGACCAGGGGAGCGTGGCCGTCGATCACCACACGCTGGCCCTGCACCTGGGGCCCGGAACCGGCTACGTCCACTCCGCCTACCAGGTCACCGACCTCGACACGATCGCCGCCGGTGGGGAGTACCTCGCCGAGCGCGGCTACCAGCGCAGCTGGGGCATCGGCCGGCACATCCAGGGCAGCCAGCTGTTCGACTACTGGCGCGATCCCGACCGCTTCATGCTGGAGCACTTCGCCGACGGCGACCTCTTCTCCTGCGACCTGGAGCCCGGCTGGGCACCGATGTCGGCGAGCGGCCTGGCCCAGTGGGGTCCGCCGGTCACCCGCGACTTCCTGGGCGCCAGCCCTTCCCCCGCCAAGCTGCGCGAGGTCATGACGGCCCTGCGTGGCGACAACGAACTCGACCCCGCACGCCTGCTGGGCCTGATGAAAGCGATGAGCTCATGAGTACCAACGTTCTGCGTACCACCGACGGCTGGTGGGTCGTCCGGGACGAACGCGCCGTCCGCATCGAGACCAAGGCCGCCACCACCGCCGAACTGCTCGCCGACCGCGACGCGGTCACCGAAGCCGCCGCCTCCGCCGAGAGCGGCACGCCCGTCGCCGACCTGGTGGCGCTGCCTCCGGTCACCACCCCGTGCCGGGTGGTCGCCCAGATGGTCAACTACCGCAGCCACGCCAAGGATTCGGGCTTCACCGGCGACATCCCGCCCACCTTCTTCCGCAAGGCGTCCGGCTCGGTCAGCGGCCCCCACGACACGATCATCCGCCCCGCGCACGTGAAGTTCCTCGACTACGAGGTGGAACTCGGCCTCGTCATGGGCGCCACCCTGCCCGTGGGCACCGTCGTCGAGGAGCAGGACCTGCCGCGCTACGTCGCCGCCCTCGTCCTGACCAACGACGTCAGCGCCCGCGATGTCCAGCTGACCAAGACCCAGTTCTACGAGAGCAAGTCCTATCCGACCTTCACACCGACGGGTCCGTACCTGGCCCTGCTGGAGCCCGAGGACTTCACCCATCTGCTGAACCTGCGGCTGCGGCTGTCGGTCAACGGCGTGTCACGCCAGGACCGCACGCTGGCCGACATGATCGTGCGGCCCGCACAGGCGCTCACCCTGCTCGCCCGCTTCCAGACCCTCGCCCCGGGCGACCTGCTGCTGACCGGCACTCCCGGCGGCACGGCCCTGAAGGCCCCGCCCAAGCCGGCCGAGAAGATCGCTGCGCTGCTGCCGCCCGCACTGAAGTGGAAGGCGTTCTTCAAGGGCCAGGCCAAGAACCCCAAGTACCTGCGCAACGGTGACCTCGTCACCGCCACGATCGCCACCCCGGACGGACGGATCGACCTCGGCGAGCAGCGGACCCCTATCACGGACGCACCATGAAGGCCACAGCCCGTAGACCGGTGGTGATCATCGGTGCCGGACCCGTCGGGGTCACGGCCGCCCTGCTGCTCGCCCGGCACGGAGTGCGCAGCTTGCTCCTCGAACGTCACCGGGACGTCTACCCCCTGCCGCGCGCCGTCGTCGTGGACGACGAGATCCGCCGGATCCTGCAGAGCGCCGGTGTCCACGAGGAGTTCGCTTCCCTCGCCCGCCCGGCGCCCGGACTGCGGCTGCTGGACGCCGGGCGCCGCGTGATCGCCGAATTCCCGCGGTCCATGCACGGACACCACGGCTTCCCGCAGACCAGCATGTTCGACCAGCCCGATCTGGAACGCCTGCTGCGTGACGCCCTGGCGCGCCGCCCGGAGTGCGAGCTGTGGAGCGGGGTGGAGGTCGTGTCCGTGACCCAGTCCGGCGTGCGGGACACCGACGGACCGAACGATCCGACGGGTCCGGTCCGGGTCACCCTTCGTCGCGACGGCTGCGACGAGGACGAGCACCTGTGGGCCGATGCCGTCCTCGGCTGCGACGGTGCGGGCAGTCTCACCCGTGACGCCATCGGCGCCGTGTGGGAGGACCTGCACTTCGAGGAGAGCTGGCGGGTCATCGACGTGCGCACCAGCCGCCCGGTGCGCACCTGGGAAGGCGCCGAGCAGATCTGCTCCCCCACCCAGCCGGCCACCTTCATGCGCGTCAGTGAGGACCGCTACCGCTGGGAGTTCAGGCTGGCCGACGATCAGCACCTGGACGGCCCGGACGGATGGGAGCGCCTGCGCGAGCTGGTCGCCCCCTGGGTGGACCTGCCGTCCGACTCCTCGCAGGGCGACGACTTCGAGGTGGTGCGGCAGGCGCAGTACACCTTCCGGGCCCGCCTCGCCGACCGGTGGCGCAAGGGGCGTGTCTTCCTGCTGGGCGACGCCGCCCATCTCACCCCGCCCTTCGTCGGCCAGGGACTGTGCGCGGGCCTGCGCGACGCCCGAAACCTCACCTGGAAGCTCGCCCAGGTCCTCCAACGGGGCGCACACGAGGGGCTGCTGGACACCTACGAACGCGAGCGCAAGCCGCACGCCCGCCATGTGATCCGCGTGGCGGTCGCCGTCGGCTGGGCCATGACCGGCGGACAGGACCGCGGTGCGGCGTTCCGCCGGGCCGTCGTGGGCACGGCCTGTCGCATCCCCGGTGTGACCGCGGCGGTGAGCCGTGACCTCAGTCCCGCCCTGACCGCCGGTCCACTCGTACGGCGCCGCCCCAGGCTGACCGGCCGCGTGCTGGCCGGCACCTTCGGCCCGCAGCCCTGGGTACGGCACGGCGGCAGGCGAGTGCGCCTCGATGACGTCCTCGGGGACTCCTTCGCCGTCCTGACCGCTGTGCCACCCACTGCGCAGATGACGGCCGTGGCCACGGCACTCGGCGCCCCGACGATCCACGTCGACGATCTGGGCGACGACGGCACCCTGGCCGGCTGGCTGGCACGCGGCCGTGCCGACGCCGTCCTGCTGCGCCCCGACCGCGTCGTGATGGACACGGTCCCGACCGGCACCGGCGACTTCACGGACACCGTCGCCTGGGCCCCCCTGCTGCACACGGCCCGCCATACCGCCGACGCCCGGCCCGCCTGACGAGGAGCTCCACACCATGACCACCCCGCACCCCGAGCCGTATACGGAACCCTTCTTCACTCCCGACCCGAAGTCGGCCGCCCACAGCCGCATCGCGGACTTCGCCCGATGGGCGGCCCGGCACCGGGGCGCCGAAGGGATCCAGGACCCCACGGACTACCGAGCCCTGTACCAGTGGTCCGTCACCGACCTCGAAGGGTTCTGGGCCGCGGTGTGGGAGTACTTCGACATCGACGCGACGACTGAGTACGAGCGGGTGCTGGCCGAGGAGACCATGCCCGGCGCCCGCTGGTTCCCCGGCACCACGCTCAACTACACGCATCACGCACTGCGCAACCTGCAGCCGGACGCTCCCGCGATCACCGCCCTGGACGAGACCGGAGCCGGCTATGAGATCACGGGCCGGGAGCTGCGCGCCCGGGTCGCCTCCGTCGCTGCCAGCCTGCGCGACCTGGGCGTCGGACAGGGCGACCGGGTGGTGGGCTATCTGCCCAACACCCCCCACGCCGTCATCGCCTTCCTCGCCACCGCAAGCCTGGGCGCGGTGTGGTCGGTGTGCGGCCAGGACTACGCACCCAAGGCCGCCGCCGACCGCTTCACCCAGCTCGAACCCACGGTGCTCATCACCGCTGACGGCTACCTCTTCAACGGCGCCACCCACGACCGCCGCGCCGCCTCGTTCGAACTCGCCGCCGCCCTGCCGACGGTGAAGGCCACGGTGCTCGTGGACCACGTGGGCCTTGCGTGGCCCGAGGGCGGGGACTCGGGGCTGACGGTTCCCTGGGAGGACGCGGTCAGCCGTGTCGAGTACCTCACCATCGCCCCGGTGCCGTTCGACCACCCCCTGTGGGTCGTCTTCTCCTCCGGCACCACCGGACTGCCCAAGGGCATCGTCCACGGGCACGGCGGGGTCCTGCTCGAACACCTCAAGACCCTCGGCCTGCACACCGATCTGGGCACCGGGGATCGCCTGCTGTGGTACACCACCACCCACTGGATGATGTGGAACCTGGTCGTCTCCACCCTGCTGACCGGTGCCACCACCTGCACCTACGACGGCAGCCCGGTTCCGCAGGCGCGTCCGGACGTCCTGTGGGAGCTGGCGGCCCGTCACAAAGTCACCGTCTTCGGCACCAGTCCTCAGTACCTGCTGACCATGGCCAAGCTGGGCATCGAACCCGCCGTGCACGACCTGTCGGCCATCCGCGTCGTCGGCTGCACCGGCTCCGCTCTGCCCGCCTCCGCCTACCCCTGGGTCCGCGACCACGTGGGCGCCAGCGTCCAGTTGGCCTCCACCAGCGGCGGTACGGACATCGTCTCCGGCTTCGCCGGCAGCGCCTCCACGACCCCCGTCTGGGCGGGGGAGCTGTCCGCCCCCAGCCTCGGCGTGGCCCTGGCCGCCTACGACGCGACGGGCACCCCTGTCCTCGACCAGGTCGGCGAACTGGTCGTCACCCGGCCCATGCCGTCCATGCCGCTGTACTTCTGGAACGACCCCGACGGCAGCCGCTACCGCGACGCCTACTTCGGCGCCTACCCCGGTGTGTGGCGGCACGGCGACTGGATCACACTCACCTCGCACGGCTCGGTGGTCGTCCACGGCCGCTCCGACGCCACCCTCAACCGCAACGGCGTGCGCCTGGGCAGTGCCGACATCCACGACGTCGTCGAACGCCTCCCCGAGATCACCGAGGCTCTCGTCATCGGTGCGGAGGAACCCGACGGCCGCTACTGGATGCCGCTCTTCGTGGTCCTCGCCGACGGGGTCGCCCTGGACGACTCCCTGCGCGTCCGGATCCGCGACGCGATCCGCACCGGGGCCTCACCCCGCCACGTCCCCGACGAGATCCTCGCCGTACGGGCCCTCCCGCACACGAAGACCGGCAAGAAGCTCGAGGTTCCCGTCAAGCGCCTGCTCCAGGGTGCCCCTGCCGAGCAAGTCCTGAACCCCGAGGCGGTCGACAATCCCGAGCTGATCGCCTACTTCGCCCGCCTGGGCGCGGAGCGGAACAAGCGGTCAGCACACGACACCTGACGTCGGCCAGGGGACCACAGGCGCACGTGACAGCACCGGGTCCTTGTGCCCTGCCCGGCTCCGCAAACCCCGTCCCCAGGGGGTGGTGCCGGGGCGGTCAACCCGCCCCGGCACCACACACAACCGAAGTAAGAGAGAAATGATGAGCATGACCGACCGCGAACCGCAGGCCCTCGATGTCCTCGACGACGTCGGACGAAAGGTGCTGTTCACCGAGGCCCGCACCGCGAACACCTTCGCCGAGGTGGCCGTTGCCGACGACGAACTGGCCATGATCTGGGAACTCGCCCGCTGGTCGCCGAGCGCCGCCAACGGCCAGCCTCTGCGCGTGCTCTTCGTGCGGACCCGCGAGGGCAAGGAGCGACTCGTCCGGCATCTCGACGAGGGCAACAGGGCCAAGACGCTCAGTGCGCCGGCCGTGGCGGTCCTGGCGTACGACCTCGACTTCCACGAGCAGATGCCGACCGTCTTCCCGGCCCGCGGGGACTTGCTGCGAGCGGCGTTCGCCGACCAGATCGACGCGCGCGAGAGCATCGCGGCCTACAACTCGGCACTCCAGACCGGGGTCTTCCTGCTCGCGGTCCGCGCGGCGGGGTTCGGGGCCGGTCCCATGGCGGGCTTCGACAAGGCCGGCGTGGACGAGGAGTTCTTCGCCGGTACCAGCTGGCGCTCGCATCTGGTGGTCAACATCGGTCACCCCGGTGCCGACCCGTGGTTCCCGCGGCTGCCCCGCGTGCCCGTCGAGCACGCCCTCGCCTGGGCCTGACGGCACTGCAGCCGCCTGGTTGCGCGGGATCCGAAGTCCGATCAGCCCGAGAGTGGTCGGCGTGGAAGTGAGAGGTGCCATGCCGTGGGCGCCGGTGCTCTCCTGAGTACCGGCGCTCATTTCTTCTCCCCTGCCCGGGGTGGCTGTGATGGACTTTCTGGAAGCGACCGTCCTCATAGCGGCCATCAACGAGTGGCTTCAGCCCGGGTGATCATGAGGTGCCGTGTGTCATGCGGAGAGTGAGCGCCTGGAGGGGGAGTTCTCGCGCTCGGTGACGCAATGCAGAGCCGACCGAGCCCGCACCGAGCGGCCAACAGCGCCCCACGAACTGCACCAGTGACAGGAGCACCCGTTGCTGCGCTGGCGGATCGCTCTGGCCCGAAAGAGAAAACCCGTGAGTAACCAGACAAAGCACATGTGTATCGCTATCACCTCCGTGGTGGTGGCGGGCGGAGCCGTAGTCGGTGTCGGGGGTACCGCGTCGGCTGCGGTGTCCGAGCATGTCCAGCACCCGGCTGTCGGTGTCGCGGCCGACAACCACCGCTCGGGCGGCGGCGATGAGCACAACTGGGACCGGAGCGACGACCGCCGGTCGGGCCGCGATCACGACTACTGCCGGGACAGCGACCACGCATAGCGCTCGGACCGCGACCGCGACTACCGCCGGGACCGTGGTGACGGCCACCGCCGGGACCACGGCACCAGCTCCTCGTGGGGCGATCGCGGTGGGGACCGCGACGGCGGGAGCCACTACAACCACGACCGGCAGGGCAGTGGCCGCTGACACGAACACGGCTCTTGCCAGGCAACCGAGGTTGCCTGCATCCCTGTGATGCCCCCCCCGGCGGTCAGCGGTGGCTTTGTCTGCTCCTGCCGACCGGCCGGACACCCCGGCGACCGCGCGAGATGTTGCCGGTGTCAGCCGGTCCCCAGGTATGCGGCACTCCGCTGCCCCGACAAAAGAGCACGCTCTCGAGCCGCCGACGCCGACGCCGCGGATTGTCCCCGTGCTGAAGCGGTGTCAGCGTTCTGCGTCTTCCACCGCCTGCTTAATGCCGCGCAATGCCACGTCGAGGCCGTGATGGATCTGCTCGGCTTCCGTGTGCTCGGTATGCAGCTCCACGGTGAGGCGGCAGGTATCGGCGGTCTCACCAGGGCCCACGTGCAGCTGCCCGTGATAGTCGTGCGGCCCTGGCACACCCCACTCCAGGCTCTTGCCGTCCTCGACCACTGCCAGCCACGCCTCACTGGTCACGTCCTGTTCCGGCGCATCAACGGGTTCGACGTGGGCGGTGACGGTGACCTTGTCGCCGTAGTGAGGGCGCGCGGCCCTGAGCCGCGGCATGTAGGAATGCAGATGCTGCACATCGGACAGGTAGGCAAAGAGCCGGTCCGAGGGCACGTGCACGGTGATGCTGTCACTGTAGTCACCCATAGTTCGAACAGGTCCCCCGAGCGCTCTGTGACGAAACGGAACAGAGCATCGGTCGCCCGGTTCGCGCGGAGACCACCGCAGCCCGGTGCACCGAACGCAGAAACCGGAGGCTGGCGAGTGGCTCGGTTGCGGCCATGGAGGCAGCCTTACGGGTGGAATTCGCTCCGGCAGCGTTCGACAAGCCCGAAGTGCTGCACCAGCAGGCCCTGCAAGCACTGATCGGCCACTCCGCCAGGGCGAACGTGTCGGCAGCCTGCCTGCTGCGGTCGGAGCCGGTCATGGACGTGGCCGGGATGGCGATGGAGAAGGTTTCGGTAACGAGCTCGTACGAGCGGCTCACATGGCGGTGGGAAACGATCTGCATGAGACGAGGCGCTTTCCGGCCCAACCCGACATCGCTCGCGCGACAACATATTGCATAAACGTGCAGCGAAACGTATAGTCATGCCATCTAGGAGGAGGGTTCCATGGTGGTACGCGCAGCAGTGGCGGGAGCGAGTGGGTACGCGGGCGGCGAAGCCCTGCGTCTGCTCCTGGCGCACCCCGAGGTCGAGATCGGTGCCCTGACGGGCAACGCCAACGCGGGCCAGCGCCTCGGCGCACTGCAGCCGCACCTGCTGCCGCTGGCCGACCGAGTCCTCCAGGAGACCACCCCGGACGTCCTCGCCGGCCACGACGTCGTCTTCCTCGCGCTGCCCCACGGGCAGTCCGCCGCCGTCGCCGAGCAGCTCGGCCCGGACGTCCTCGTCGTCGACATGGGCGCCGACTTCCGGCTCAAGGACCCGGCGGACTGGGAGAAGTTCTACGGCTCCGCGCACGCCGGCACCTGGCCCTACGGCCTTCCCGAACTGCCGGGCGCCCGCGCCGCGCTGGAGGGGTCCAAGCGCATCGCGGTGCCCGGCTGCTACCCCACGGCCGTCTCCCTCGCCCTCTTCCCGGCGTACGCGGCCGCACTCGCCGAGCCCGAGGCCGTGATCGTCGCCGCGTCCGGGACCTCCGGCGCCGGCAAGGCCGCCAAGCCCCATCTGCTCGGCAGCGAGGTCATGGGCTCCATGTCCCCGTACGGAGTCGGCGGCGTCCACCGCCACACCCCCGAGATGATCCAGAACCTCGGCGCGGCGGCGGGGGAGCCGGTCACCGTCTCCTTCACGCCCACCCTCGCGCCGATGCCCCGGGGCATCCTCGCCACGTGCAGCGCGAAGGCGCGTGCAGGGGTCACCGGTGAGTCCCTGCGCGCCGCGTACGAGAAGGCGTTCGCCGACGAGCCCTTCGTCCACCTGCTGCCCGAGGGGCAGTGGCCCGCCACCGCGTCCGTCTACGGTTCCAACGCCGTTCAGGTCCAGGTCGCGTACGACGAAGCGACGCACCGCATCATCGCGATCAGCGCCATCGACAACCTGGCCAAGGGCACGGCCGGCGGGGCCGTGCAGAGCATGAACATCGCCCTCGGGCTTCCCGAGGAAACGGGTCTTTCCACGATCGGAGTCGCACCGTGAGTGTCACGGCAGCACAGGGATTCCAGGCTGCGGGCATCGCCGCCGGGATCAAGGAGAACGGCAACCCCGACCTGGCCCTCGTGGTCAACAACGGGCCCCGCCTCGCCGCCGCGGGCGTCTTCACCTCCAACCGCGTCAAGGCCGCGCCGGTCCTCTGGTCCGAGCAGGTCCTCAAGAGCGGTCAGGTCTCCGCCGTGATCCTCAACTCCGGCGGTGCCAACGCCTGTACGGGCCCCAAGGGTTTCCAGGACACGCACGCGACCGCCGAGAAGGTCGCCGAGGTCCTCGACGTCAACGCCGGCGACGTCGCCGTGGCGTCGACCGGGCTCATCGGCGTACTCCTGCCGATGGACAAGCTGCTGCCGGGGGTCGAGTCGGCCGCCGCCCAGCTCTCGGCGCACGGTGGCGAGAAGGCCGCCATCGCCATCAAGACCACCGACACCGTGCACAAGACCTCGGTGCACACGGGCGACGGCTGGACCGTCGGCGGCATGGCCAAGGGTGCGGGCATGCTCGCCCCCGGCCTCGCCACCATGCTCGTCGTGCTGACGACGGACGCGGACCTCGACTCCGAGACCCTCGACAGGGCGCTGCGCGCCGCCACCCGCACCACCTTCGACCGCGTCGACTCCGACGGCTGCATGTCGACCAACGACACCGTGCTGCTGCTCGCGTCCGGCGCCTCCGCGGTCACCCCCGAGTACGCGGAGTTCGCCGAGGCCGTACGGAAGGTCTGTGACGACCTCGGTCAGCAGCTCATCCGGGATGCCGAGGGCGCCAGCAAGGACATCAAGATCGAGGTCGTGAACGCCGCGAGCGAGGAAGACGCCGTCGAGGTGGGCCGCTCCATCGCCCGCAACAACCTCCTCAAGTGCGCGATCCACGGCGAGGACCCCAACTGGGGGCGGGTGCTGTCCGCGATCGGCACGACCGGCGCCGCCTTCGAGCCCGACCAGCTCAACGTCGCCATCAACGGCGTCTGGGTCTGCAAGAACGGCGGCGTCGGCGAGGACCGCGAGCTCGTCGACATGCGCTACCGCGAGGTCCACATCGTCGCCGACCTCGCCGCGGGCTCCCAGACCGCCACGATCTGGACCAACGACCTCACCGCGGACTACGTCCACGAGAACAGCGCCTACTCGTCATGAGCAATGTGACGCGGAAACACACCGCACTGCCCAAGGCCCGGATCCTCATCGAGGCACTCCCGTGGCTGACCCGCCACAACGGCAAGACGGTCGTCATCAAGTTCGGCGGAAACGCCATGGTGAACGAGGAGCTGAAGGCCGCCTTCGCCCAGGACGTGGTGTTCCTGCGGCAGGCAGGACTCAAGCCCGTCGTCGTGCACGGCGGCGGCCCGCAGATCAGCGCCGCCCTCGACCGGCACGGCATCGTCAGCGAGTTCAAGGCGGGCCTGCGCGTCACCACCGAGGACGCCATGGACGTCGTACGCATGGTCCTGGCCGGTCAGGTGCAGCGCGAGCTGGTCGGACTGCTCAACCAGCACGGGCCGCTCGCCGTCGGCATGACCGGCGAGGACGCGCACACCATCACCGCCACCAAGCACCAGCCCGAGATCGACGGGGAGTTGGTCGACATCGGGCGGGTGGGCGAGATCACCGCGATCGACACGGGCGCGATCGAGGCACTGCTCGCCGACGGCCGGATCCCGGTCGTCTCCTCGATCGCCCGGAGCCAGGACGACGGACATGTCTACAACGTCAATGCTGATACGGCGGCTGCGGCTCTCGCTGCGGCACTGGGCGCCGAAACCCTCATGGTCCTCACGGACGTCGAGGGCCTCTACGAGGACTGGCCCGACAGCGACGAGGTGATCAGCCGTCTGACCGCCTCCGAACTGGAAAAGCTGCTGCCCGAACTGGCCAGCGGCATGGTGCCGAAGATGGAGGGCTGTCTGCACGCCGTGCGCAACGGCGTCACCACCGCCCGCGTCATCGACGGCCGGGTCCAGCACTCGATCCTGCTGGAGATCTTCACCGACGAGGGGATCGGCACGATGGTCGTGCCGGACGCACGGCCCGATGAACAGGGGGACGCCGAATGACCGGGACCAACGCGGAGCTCACCCAGCGGTGGCAGGGCGCGCTCATGGACAACTACGGCACCCCGCGGCTGCCGCTCGTCCGCGGCGAGGGCACCCGACTGTGGGACGCCGACGGCAAGGAGTACCTCGACTTCGTCGGCGGTATCGCGGTCAACGCGCTCGGCCACGCCCACCCGGCGATCGTCGAGGCCGTGAGCCGGCAGATCGCCTCCCTGGGCCATGTCTCCAACCTCTTCGTCGCCGAGCCGCCGGTCGCGCTCGCCGAAAGGCTGCTCCAGCTCTTCGGCCGCGAGGGACGGGTGTACTTCTGCAACTCGGGTGCCGAGGCCAACGAGGGCGCGTTCAAGATCGGCCGGCTGACCGGCCGGAGCCACATGGTGGCGACCCACGGCGGCTTCCACGGCCGCACGATGGGCGCGCTCGCGCTCACCGGCCAGCCCGGCAAGCAGGAGCCGTTCCTGCCGCTGCCCGGTGACGTGACGCACGTCCCCTACGGTGACGCGCAGGCGCTGGCCGCGGCGGTCACCGAGGACACCGCCCTTGTGATCATCGAGCCGATCCAGGGCGAGAACGGCGTGGTCGTACCCCCGCCCGGCTACCTCAAGGCCGCTCGCGCGATCACCGCCGCCACCGGCAGCCTCCTCGTCCTCGACGAGGTGCAGACCGGCATCGGCCGCACCGGGCCCTGGTTCGCCTACCAGGACCACGAAGGTGTCCTGCCGGACGTCGTCACCCTCGCGAAGGGCCTCGGCGGCGGACTGCCGCTCGGCGCGACCGTCGCCTTCGGCCGGGCCGCCGAGCTGCTGAAGCCCGGCCACCACGGTTCGACCTTCGGCGGCAACCCGGTCGTCTGTGCCGCCGGACTCGCCGTCCTCGACACGATCGCGTCCGAGGGGCTCCTCGAGAACGTGAAGGCCGCGAGCGAGAAACTGCGGGGCGGAATCGAGTCACTCGGTAACTCGTTGATCGACCATGTCCGAGGTGCGGGCCTGCTCCTGGGTATCGTGCTCACCGAGCCGCTCGCGCCCCAGGTGCAGCAGGCGGCTCAGGACGCCGGTCTCCTGGTCAACGCGCCCGCCCCCGATGTCGTACGGCTGATGCCCCCGCTGAACCTGAGCGACGACGAGGTGGACGCGTTCCTCCAGGCCCTTCCCGGTGTCCTCGACGCTGTAGCCAACGGGGACGGACGAGCCAAAGAATGAGACGACGACGATGAGCCAGGCGCAGGATCACGAGCACGTCGGGCCTGCCGTGCCGCAGACCCGCACCGCACGCCACCGCCGGATCGTGGACATCCTCAACCGGCAACCGGTGCGATCCCAGAGCCAGTTGGCGAAGCTTCTCGCCGACGACGGGCTGAGCGTCACGCAGGCGACGCTCTCCCGGGACCTGGACGAGCTGAACGCGGTGAAGATCCGCAACAACGACGGCGACCTCATCTACGCGGTGCCGAGCGAGGGCGGTTTCCGCACCCCCCGCGCGCCGCTGGGGGAGTCGGCGAAGGAGGAGCGGATGCGGCGGCTCTCGGCGGAGCTGCTGATCTCCGCGGAGGCGTCCGCGAACCTCGTGGTTCTCCGTACCCCGCCGGGGGCGGCGCAGTTCCTCGCCTCCGCCATCGACCAGGCCGAGCTGCAGGACATTCTCGGGACGATCGCCGGTGACGACACGTTGCTGCTGATCAGTCGTAATCCGACGGGCGGGCAGGCCTTGGCCGATCACCTGTTGCGGTTGGCTCAGAACAATCATTGAGCTGTACGACGGTGGAGGCGCACCCCGGGTTGGGGTGCGCCTCCGGTCTCACCCCAGGCGTTGAGCCAAGCCCCCGGTGCATCTGACCTCGTCTCCCGCCGTGATCAGTAAGGCCTCGATGTCGGGGAGGGACTCCAGCCAGGTCAGGGCCTCTCGGGAGCCCATCGCGAAGGCTGCTGTCGCCCAGGCGTCCACCCAGGTCAGGTGGGGACCCACCACGGTCACGGCGACCAGGTCGGTGACCGCGGAGCGGCCGGTGCGGGGGTCGACGATGTGGGCGCCGCGTTCGGCGGTGCCGGAGGTGGCCACGGACAGTTCGTCGACTCCGGCCGCGGAGACCACGGCCGCGAGTGAACCGGGACGCAGCGGGTCCGAGACGCCGACCCGCCACGGGCGGTGCGTGCCGGGCGCGCCGAGCAGCTGGACGTCGCCGCCGCCGTTCACGCTGACTCCGCCGGCGCCGGCCGCCGCCAGGTGGCGGGCCACGCGCTCGGTCGCCCAGCCCTTGACGATCCCCGTCGGGTCGAGCCGGCCCTCGTACGTCGAGCTGAACCAGCCGTCGCTGACCCGCTCCGCCTCGGCGCACAGGCCGAGCACCTCGGCGACCTCCGGATCGCACTCCTCGACCGTCAGCTCACCGCGCGCGAGGCGCGAGATCTGGCTGTCCTCCCGATAGGTGCTGAACACCTCGTCCGCCCGGTGGAGTTGGGTGACCGCCTCCTCCAACGCGGTCCGCACGGCCGTGGGTTCGCCGCCGCGCACGTCGAAGGAGAAGACGGTGCCCATGACTTCTTCCGCGTGCCGCAGGGCGGGCGGCTCCTGGTCCGGGTCAGCCACCGGCCTTGTCCAGGGCCGACTGCAGGGACTGCTTGTAACCGGTGCTGGTGTAGGTGGCACCGGAGACGGCGTCGATGGTCGCGTTCCCGGCCGCGACCGCCTCCTGGTTGAGCTTGGGCACGGCCATCGCGGTCTTCTGGTCGCTCAGCCCGCCCTTGGGCGCCTGCACGGCCTCGGACTTGGTGATCTTTCCGCCGCTGACGGTGATACGGACCTGGACCGGCCCGTACTGGGTCTGCGTGACGTCGCCGGTGACCGTCTGGGCCCCCGCGGACGACTGCTGCGCGCTGCCGCCCTGGGGCGACTCCTGTCCCACCACCGACTGCTGGGGCGCTCCACCCTGTGCCGACGCGGACGCCGGATCGGAGGCGGGCTTCAGCGACAGCAGCAGGACGATTCCGGACACGGTGGCGGCGCCGGCCAGCACGACACGCCGCAAGGGGTGGCTCTTCTTCATCGCTCCTGACTCCCGTCGCTCACATCTCGAACGACTCGTGATGGATGCGGCGGGCGGGAACCCCCGCGCCGCGCAGTGCTTCGTAGACCTGCTGCGCGAAGCCGGGCGGCCCGCACATGAAGACGTCGTGGCGGTCGATGTCCGGCAGCTTGCGGCTCAGGGTCTCCGCCGAGATGTCCGGGCGCTCGCCCTCCGGGCTGTTCACCGCGTACATCAACCGGGCCCCGCGCTCCTCGGCGATCGCCGCCAGCTCGTCCCACAGGGCCAGGTCCTGGGTGGTGTTGGCCCGGTAGAGCAGCGTCAGGTCACCCGCCGCGCCGGGCAGCGTCTCGAACAGCGCCCGCATCGGAGTGATGCCGACCCCGCCCGCCACCAGCAGCACCTTGCCCCGGCTGCGCTTGCCCGCCGTCAGCGCCCCGTACGGGCCCTCGGCCCAGACCCGGGTGCCTGGCTGCAGGTCGCGCAGCGCCGAGCTGTGGTCGCCGATCGCCTTCACCGTGATGCGCAGCATGTTGGGGCGGGGCGCCGCCGACAGTGAGTACGGGTGGGAGCTGAGCCGCATGCCCGGCGCCAGGAAGCGCCAGCGGAAGAACTGCCCGGCCTCGGCGCCCATGCGGTGCAGCTTGCGCCCGCTGATCAGCACCGAGACGATCCCGGGGGTCTCCTCGATCACGGCCTCGACCCGCATCCGGTGCTTCAGGTTCAACCGGATCGGCGAGAGGATGCGGTACCAGATCACCAGGGCCGTCACCGACCCGTACAGCCCGTACCAGACCGTCTTGGCGGTCGGCTCGACGGCGAACTCGTTGCCCGTGGACAGCTGGTGCCAGAACGTCAGGAAGACGGCGGCGTAGGTGAGCAGGTGGATGTGGTACCAGGTGTCGTAGCCCATCCTGCGGCGCACCGGGCCCATGGAGAGCAGGCCGATCAGGAACAGCAGACCGGTGCCGATCGCCGCCTTGCCCATGTCGGGCAGCTGGTTGATCGAGTCGATGGTCTGCTGGACGATGTCGCCGAAGCTCTTGCCGGCCTGCAGCGCGTAGCCCCACATGATCAGCACGAGGTGCGCGAGGACCAGGCAGATCGTGTACCGGCCGCTCATGGCGTGCCAGCGTGCCACCCGGTCCGAGCCCACCCGGCGCTCCAGGGCAGGCACCCGGGCCATCTGCAGCACCACCAGCGCCATCAGATACCCCGCGAGCAGTCCGGTGATCCGGCCCGCGTTGAGGATCCTGCTGTTGTCGTCGGCGATGGACGGGGTGTTGCTCCACCACAGCCAGATGACCCCGGCCGCGCCCGCCCCGACGGCGAGCAGCAGTGGGACGGCGGGGGAGCGTCGTGGGCGAATACGGCGCAAGGTCTGGCGCCGCGCGGCGCGGCCACCGGCGATCGTGGACACGGTTCCTCCGTGGTCGTCCGTGGGGACGGGGCTAGGGGAGAGGCCCCTGGCCCAGAGATACGGGCCTCGACGGCCGTGCGTTCAGAGGCCTGCCGAGTCCAGTGCTGATTGGAGGGACTGCTTGTATCCGTCGCTGGTGTACGAGGCCCCCGAGACGGAGTCGATCTGGGCGCTTTGCGCCGCCAGCGCCTCCCTCCTGAGCTGGGGAATTGCGTAACTGTTGATCTCCTGGTCCCGTGGGTTGTCCGTGGGATAGGAGACCGCGGTCACGTCGGTGATCTTGCCGTTCTTCAGCGTGACGCGCACCTGGACGGGGCCCCAGCGGGTCTGGATCGTGTCACCGGTGACGGTCTTGGTGCCGGTGGTCTTCGTGCTTCCGGGTGATGGCGTCCGGGAGGGCGCCTGGGACTGCGACGGCGACCGCCCGGCGGACGAGGATGCCTGCGCCACGGTCGGCGGCGTGTGCGGCTTGAGCGACAGCAGCAGGACGAAACCGGTGACGGTGGTGGCCGCCGCCAGCGTCACGCGGCGCAGCGGACGGTGCTTCTTCAGGGCGTGCAAGGTGACCTCACAGCTCGAACGACTCGTGGTGGATACGGCGGTCGGGGACCCCGGCCGCGCGCAGCGCCCCGTACAGGTCCCGTGCCATGGCGGGCGGACCGCACAGATAGATGTCATGCCCGATGAGGTCGGGCACGGCCTCCCGCAGGGAATCGGCGGTGAACCGCGGACGTGTCCCGTCGGCGCCGTTGACCGCGTACAGGACGCGCGCCCCACGCCACTGCGCTATCGCCTCCAGCTCGGCGCCGAGCGCGAGGTCCTCGGCCGTGCTCGCCCGGTAGAGCAGCGTCACGTCGCCGGGCCCGCCGGGCAGCGTCTCGAACAGGGCGCGCAGCGGTGTGATGCCGACGCCGCCGGCGATCAGCAGCGCCTTGCGTCCGGTGTGCCGCTCGGCGGTCAGCGCCCCGTAGGGCCCCTCCGCCCACACCCGGGTGCCGGGCCGCAGCAGCCCCACGGCGGCACTGTGGTCGCCGAGCGCCTTCACGGTGATCCGCATCAGGTCGGGGCGCGGCGGGGCCGACAGCGAGTACGGCGTCGAGGTCCACCGCATCCCGTCGGAGAGGAACCGCCAGCGGAAGAACTGCCCTGCCTGGGCGTTCAGCTCGTCCAGCCGTTCCCCGCGTACGACGACGGAGAAGACGCCGGGCGCCTCGCGGTGCACGGACTCCACGCGCAGCTGGTGGCGCAGGTTGAGCCGTACCGGGGTGAGCAGCCGGAACCAGACGACCAGGGCGGCCGTGCCCAGGTAAAGCACGTACCAGGCGGCCTGGGCGGCGGTGTCGCCGACGAAGTCCGAGCCCAGCGCGAGCTGGTGGAAGAAGGTGAGGAACACGGCCACGTACGTCAGCAGGTGCAGGTAGTACCAGAACTCGTGGCTGATCCGGCGGCGGGCCGCGCGCGCCGAGGTGATCCCGACGGCGAAGAGGATGAGCGTGCCGGTCGTGGCCTTGAGCATGTCCGGGTAGTCGAACACCACGCTCAGCGTCTCGTGCACGATGCCCGCCCCGTCCTGGGCGGCGTATCCGAAGAGGATCAGCGTGACATGCGCCACCAGCAGGCTGACCGTGTACCGGCCGGCCATGGCGTGCCAGCGGGCGACCCGGTCGGAGCCGATCCGCCGCTCCAGCACGGGCACCCGGGCCATCAGCGCCACGAGCACCGCGCAGCTGTAGCCGCACAGCAGTCCGGCGATCCGCCCGGCGTCCGTCAGCCACCCGGCGAGGCCCACCACCGACCGCGTGTCGTACCACCACAGGGCGACGACCGCACCGGCCCCGGCCCAGAGCAGGGCCAGCAGGGGCCCGGCGGGTGAGGGACGCGGCCGTCCGCGTCCGCGTGACGGGCGAGGGACCGCTGTCCGCTCGTATACCGTGGTCATATGTCCGTCCTTCCGGCTGTCCGGGAGGAAACTGTGCTTCGGCAACTTCTGAGCGGCCTCTGAATGGGCGCCTTCGTCGCGGATTCACAGGAAACGGAGAGCGGCACATGCGGCCCGCTCAGAGGAAACTCAGAGGCGGGAGGAGGGCTGCCGGCTCCGGCGAGGGGCGATCCTGGAAGACGATATGAACACTCCCCGCTCCCGAGGCACTGGCCTGCCCGCGCTCACCCGCCCCGACGGCACCCCCGTGCGGGTCCTCGTCGTCGACGACGACCCCGACCTGGCCGAGGTGCTCTCCGGCGCCCTGCGCTACGAGGGCTGGGTGGTCCGGACGGCGGGCGACGGGGCCTCGGCCGTCACCGAGGCACGTGAGCTGATGCCGGACGCCGTCGTCCTCGACGTGATGCTCCCGGACACCGACGGCTTCGCCGTGCTGCGCACCCTGCACACCGTGCACCCCGAGGTCTGTGTGCTCTTCCTCACCGCGCGGGACGCCGTCGAGGACCGCATCGCGGGCATCACGGCGGGCGGCGACGACTACGTGACCAAGCCGTTCAGCCTGGAGGAGGTCGTCGCCCGGCTGCGCGGCCTGCTGCGTCGCGCGGGCATGGCCCGGCAACTGGACGAGGGCCCGCGCCTGACCGTCGGCGACCTCGTGATGGACGAGGAGGCCCGCGAGGTGACCCGGGGCGGCGAGCTGGTCGAGCTGTCGCCGACCGAGTTCGAACTGCTGCGCTTCCTGATGCGCAACCCGCGCCGGGTGCTCAGCAAGGCGCAGATCCTCGACCGCGTCTGGTCCTACGACTTCGGCGGCCAGGCCCATGTCGTGGAGCTGTACATCTCGTACCTGCGTAAAAAGGTGGACGCGGGCCGCGAGCCCATGATCCACACGGTGCGGGGCGCCGGGTACGTGATCAAGCCGGTGGTCGGACGATGAGCCGGCACTGGTGGCCACGGGTGCGGGCGGGCGTACGCCGGCTGCCGCGCCCGCGCACGATGCGGGCCCGCCTCACCGCCGGGCTCCTGGTGCTGCTCGCCGTCAGCTGCGCCGCCGTCGGGGTGGCCGCGGTGTACGAACTGAACGGCTTCCTCACCGGCCGCCTCGACCAGCAGCTGCACGACGTGGGGGTGCGGTTCCCCGCGAGCCTGGAGCACGGGGCCGGTATGAAGATGTCCGACCACGACGGCGACGAGAACGGCGACACCAGGCGGCAGAGCACCGGCACCTTCGGCGCGCGGCTGGTCGGCCGGGACGTCACCAACGCGGCGGTCGTGCCCTCCGGCCAGAACATCACCGACCTGAACGTGTCCTTGACCACCTCCGACCGGCGGACCCTCGCCGGTATCCGCACCGACGGCCGCGCCCACACCGTCTGCCTGTCGGCACTCGGCGACTACCGCGTGATGGCGGCGCGCGGACTGGACGGCGACGTCCTGATCGCCGGACTGCCGATGGAACCGGTCCGGGCCGCCGTGCACCGCCTGGAACTGGTCGCCGCCTGTGTCTTCGGCCTGGCCCTCGTGATCGCCGGAGTCGCCGGAGCCCTGTGGGTGCGCTGGTCGCTGCGCCCACTGAGCCGGGTCGCCGCGACCGCGACCCGGGTCAGTGAGCTGCCGCTCGCCAGCGGTGAGGTGGCGCTGCCGCCGCGCGCGCCCGAGCAGGACCCGCGCAGCGAGGTGGGCCGCCTCGCCGGCGCCTTCAACAGGATGCTCGGCCATGTCGAGGACGCGCTGACCAAGCGGCACGCGAGCGAGGAACGGCTGCGCAGCTTCGCGGCCGACGCCAGCCATGAGCTGCGCACGCCGGTCGCCTCGGTCCGCGGCCACGCCGAGCTGGCGCTGCTGCACCCGGACCCGGTGCCGCCCAAGGTCACCCGGGCCCTCGAACGCATCGCCGCCGAGTCGGCGCGGATGGGCGAGATGGTCGACGACCTGCTCCTGCTCGCCCGTCTCGACGCGGGCCGCCCGTTGGAGCGCCTTCCCGTCGACCTCACGCACCTCGTCCTCGACTCGGTCACCGACGCCCGCGCCGCGGGCCCCGACCACCGCTGGACGTTGGAACTCCCGGAGGAGCCGGTCACGGTGACGGGCGACGCCCACCGTCTCCAACAAGTGTTGGCCAACCTGTTGGCCAACGCCCGTTGGCACACGCCCGTTGGCACCAAGGTCACGGTGTCCCTGGAGACCGACGCCAAGACGGCCGTCCTGACGGTCCACGACGACGGTCCGGGAGTCCCGGAGGACGTCCAGCCCGGCGTCTTCGAACGCTTCACCAGAGCCGACCGCCGCCGCACCGGGGGAGCGGGCGGTGGCGCGGGCCTGGGGCTGTCCATCGTGGCGGCCGTGGTGGAGGCCCACGGCGGCACGGTCGAGCTGGAGAGCCGTCCGGGGGCGACAAGGTTCACGGTCCGACTGGGCGCCCAGTAAGAGGCACGGGGCTGTGACGCCATGCGGCTCCGCCGCGTGGGCGCGCCCGGCCGCGAACCACCCGCACCTAGTAACGAGTGATCGCAGTCCCCCCACTCACCGTCCCGATCGCCATATGCGGCTCCTTGGCGGGATCGAGCCACGCGAGAATCCGTCGCATCGCGTCCTCCGACACCGACACACAGCCAGCCGTCGCCCCGGCCCCGTCGACGTGCAGGAAGATCCCCGCCCCGCGCCCCCGCACGGGCCGCCCGTAGTTGAACCCCACGACCAGCGCGTAGGCGTACTGCCTCGCGTACGCGATCAGATGCTCGGACTCGGACGCACGGCAGTCGGCCGGCCGTGGCTCGGTCCACCGGTTGTAGGAACGGGAGTCGTTGTCCTGGCACCACCAGGACTCCTTCCGCACCCGCCGGTACTGAAGCGCGGTGCCGGCCGGCGCGGCCTTGATCCCGAAGGCGAACGGAAGGTCGTACAGCCCCGTGGGTGTCGTGTTCGATCCCTGCTTGCGTGAGCCCCCCTCGGTCAGCCCCTTCGCCCCGAAGCGCGCCGCCGCCGAACCGGCCTTCACCCAGTGCCCGTCGCGCCGGTCCCACCAGGTGAGCGTGCCCGACGTCGAGTCCACGCGGGCCGCCTGAGCCGTGATCAGCTGGCCGCCGCCACCGGTGTCCGCCATCTGCTCGGGGAGGGTGGGCGGACCGCTGGGGGCCAGGGCGAGCAGGGACGCGGACGCGAGGGCGGCGGCTGCGAGGCGCATGGCTCAGACCGTACGGGGAGGCAGCGGGAGCGGCAGCCCGGGCAGGCCGTCCAGGCTCGTGGCCACGTGGTCCTTCTTGGTGAAGTACTCGCTCAGCGAGGCGTCGTCCTCGCGCGCGAAGCGCTTGCCGTGCAGGTCGCGGTCCGCTTCGTACGACATGAAGGGCACGGCGTAGCCGCAGGTGTCCCGGACGAGTTCGGCGGTCACGACGATGATCGCGCGCAGACCGTGCGGGGTCGGGTCGATGTCGGGGAAGTGCGTGAGCAGTTCCTTGAAGCGGGGGTCGTCGCGGAAGACGGGCTCGCCCTGGCCGTGCACCCGGACGATGTTCGGCGGGCCCTGGAAGGCGCACCACATGAGGGTGATCCGGCCGTTCTCCCGGAGATGGGCGATCGTCTCCGCGTTGCTGCCGGCGAAGTCCAGGTAGGCGACGGTGAGTTCGTCGAGGACGGCGAACGAGCCCGTGAGGCCCTTGGGGGAGAGGTTGACCGTGCCGTCCCCGGACAGGGGTGCCGTCGCGGTGAAGAAGAGGGGCTGCGCCTCGATGAACGAACGCAGCCTGCCGTCTATGCGCTCATAAGTCTTTCCCATGTCTAACGATTATTGGGCAAGACCGTTCGCCTGTCTAAGGAATTCACCCGTCCGGCGCATTGGTTCACGTGGCGGACGGATCCGTGGCCGCTGCGCCCCGGTCGGCGGACGGGGCGCAGCGGCCACGGAAGACGTCACTTGTTGAGCGTGCAGGTCGCGAGGGAGTCCAGGCCCGTGGGCTTGGCCGCGGTGCGGCCGATGGAGATGGCGATGCGGTCGATGGTCGACTTCCGCTTGTCCGCCAGGGGGCCGAGGATCGCGTTCTGCACGAAGTTCGGTCCGCCCTGGCCGACAGTGTTCGCCAGTCGGGTGTTCGCCTCGGTGATCTGGGTGTTCAGGAGCGTCAGGTTGCGGGTGACCTCGGCCTGCGCGGAGGCGGGGATCGCGGGCAGCTTCGACGCGACGTCCGGGCAGGTGATGGTGCCGGCGGCGGTGGTGCTGCCGGTGTTGCCCGTGTTTCCGGTGTTCCCCGTGTTGCCTGCCTGCTGGGTGGCCGTCGCGCTCGGGGCCGCGGTGGCGGCGGCGCCGCCCGAGTTCACCCCGTTCGCGTTCAGGGTGCAGGGCGCGAGCGAGTCGAGACCCGTGGGCTTGGCCGCGGTGCGGCCGATCGCGGTGGCGATGCGGTTGATCGTCGCCACCCGCTTGTCCTTGAGGGGGCCGAGGATCGCGTTCTGCACGAAGTTCGGTCCGCCCTGGCCGACGGTGTCGACGAGCCGCTTGTTGGCCTCGGCGATCTGGGTGTCCAGGAGGGTGAGGTTGCGGGTGACCTCGGCCTGCGCGGAGGCGGGGATCGCGGGCAGGCTCGGCGCGACGGCCGGGCAGTTCACGGTGCCCGGGGAGGTCGCGGCCTTGGTCGTGGCGTTCGTGCTGTTCTTGGACGTCTCCCCGGCCAAGGCGTTGCCGGCGATCACGGCTCCGGAGAGCACCACCGCGGCGGTGCCGCCGATCATCAGGACGCGGCGCTTGTTGTACTTCGGAAGGGCCCTGGACATGCGGAAGCCTCACTCGGTTCGGGGATGGGGGACCGTCCGGTGGTCGTCCGGGCGGTCCGTGGCTCGTCGCGTCTCGGTCTGCGAAGACCTCGGCGGCAAAAACCTCGGTGTACGAAAACCTCGGTGTACAAAAACGCGGCGCCTGCGTTCGGAGAGAGGTACGAGAAAGCGCGTTCTTTCGTTCAAGCGCTCTCCAAAGATTTCGTCGCGGCCCTCGCGAGTGCCGTCCGGGCCCGCGGACGGCACCTACGGGTGACCCGCGATTGACGATTCATGCGGAGTACTGCATACTCATGCATATCAGCGAATGCAGTGTGAGGAGAAACTCGTGACCGAGCGCGTCGTACTCGCCTATTCAGGCGGTCTGGACACCTCCGTCGCCATCGGCTGGATCGCCGAGGAGACGGGCGCCGAGGTCATCGCCGTCGCGGTCGACGTGGGTCAGGGCGGCGAGGACCTGGACGTCATCCGCAAGCGCGCGCTCGCCTGCGGTGCCGTCGAGGCCGAGGTCGCGGACGCCAAGGACGAGTTCGCCGAGGAGTACTGCCTCCCGGCGATCAAGGCCAACGCCCTCTACATGGACCGCTATCCGCTGGTGTCGGCCCTCTCCCGGCCGACCATCGTCAAGCACCTCGTCGCCGCCGCCCAGAAGCACGGCGCCACCACGGTCGCCCACGGCTGCACCGGCAAGGGCAACGACCAGGTGCGCTTCGAGGCCGGCATCGTCGCCCTCGCCCCCGGCCTCAAGTGCATCGCCCCGGTCCGTGACTACGCGATGACCCGGGACAAGGCGATCGCCTTCTGCGAGGAGAAGCAGCTCCCGATCGCCACCACCAAGAAGTCCCCTTACTCCATCGACCAGAACGTCTTCGGGCGCGCGGTCGAGACGGGCTTCCTGGAGGACATCTGGAACGCGCCGATCGAGGACATCTACGAGTACACCTCGAACCCGGCCGAGGCCCGCGAGGCCGACGAGGTCGTCATCTCCTTCAAGGAGGGTGTCCCGGTCGCCATCGACGGCAGGCCCGTCACCGTCCTGCAGGCCATCCAGCAGCTCAACGAGCGCGCCGGCGGCCAGGGCATCGGCCGGATCGACATGGTCGAGGACCGGCTCGTGGGCATCAAGTCCCGCGAGGTGTACGAGGCCCCGGGCGCGATCGCGCTCATCACGGCCCACCAGGAGCTGGAGAACGTCACCGTCGAGCGTGAACTCGCCCGCTACAAGCGGCAGGTCGAGCAGCGCTGGGGCGAGCTGGTCTACGACGGCCAGTGGTTCTCCCCGCTCAAGCGCGCCCTGGACGGCTTCATCAACGAGGCCAACCAGCACGTCAACGGCGACATCCGGATGACCCTGCACGGCGGCCGCGCGGTCGTCACCGGACGGCGCTCCGAGACCTCGCTCTACGACTTCGACCTGGCGACGTACGACACGGGCGACACCTTCGACCAGGCCGCCGCCAAGGGCTTCATCGACATCTACAGCCTGTCGTCGAAGATCGCGGCCAAGCGCGACCTCGCGTAAGCAGTAGCGTGATTGCCGCCTCCCTGGTCGTCTCACGGCAGGGAGGCGGCCGCACATCCGACACCTCCGAGGAGCACAGCAAGTGAGCAGCAACAGCGGTGACGTACGGCTCTGGGGCGGCCGTTTCGCCGACGGTCCCGCCGAGGCCCTGGCGAAGCTGTCCGCGTCCGTCCACTTCGACTGGCGGCTCGCGCCCTACGACATCGCCGGTTCACGTGCGCACGCGCGCGTGCTGCACAAGGCGGGACTGCTCACCGAGGACGAGCTGACGCGGATGCTCGCCGGGCTCGACGAGCTGGAGGCGGACGTCGCCGACGGCTCCTTCGTGGGCACGATCGCCGACGAGGACGTCCACACGGCACTGGAGCGGGGCCTGCTGGAGCGCCTCGGTCCCGACCTGGGCGGCAAGCTGCGCGCGGGCCGCTCCCGGAACGACCAGGTCGCGACGCTCTTCCGTATGTGTCTGCGCGACCACGCCCGTACGATCGGCGGTCTGATCGCCGACCTCCAGGACGCGCTGATCGGCCTCGCGGAGGCGCACCCGGACGTGGCGATGCCCGGCCGTACGCACCTCCAGCACGCCCAGCCGGTGCTCTTCGCCCACCATGTCCTGGCTCATGTCCAGCCCCTGTCCCGGGACGCGGAGCGGCTGCGCCAGTGGGACGAGCGTACGGCGGTCTCGCCGTACGGCTCCGGCGCGCTCGCGGGCAGCAGCCTCGGCCTGGACCCGGAGGCGGTGGCGAGGGACCTCGGCTTCGAGCACGGCTCCGTCGCGAACTCCATCGACGGCACGGCCTCCCGCGACTTCGTGGCGGAGTTCGCCTTCATCACCGCGATGATCGGCGTGAATCTCTCCCGGATCGCCGAGGAGGTCATCATCTGGAACACGAAGGAGTTCTCCTTCGTCACCCTCCACGACGCCTTCTCCACCGGCTCGTCGATCATGCCGCAGAAGAAGAACCCGGACATCGCCGAGCTGGCGCGCGGCAAGTCGGGCCGTCTGATCGGCAACCTCACGGGCCTGATGGCGACGCTCAAGGCGCTACCGCTCGCGTACAACCGCGACCTCCAGGAGGACAAGGAGCCGGTCTTCGACTCCATCGACCAACTGGAAGTCCTGCTCCCGGCCTTCACCGGCATGATGGCCACGCTCACCGTGCACCGCGAGCGCATGGAGGAGCTGGCCCCGGCCGGCTTCTCGCTCGCCACGGACATCGCCGAGTGGCTGGTCAAGCAGGGCGTGCCGTTCCGCGTCGCCCACGAGGTCGCCGGCGAGTGCGTCAAGGTCGCGGAGGCGGACGGCAAGGAGCTGAACGACCTCACCGACGAGCAGTTCGCGAAGATCTCCGCCCATCTCACCCCCGAGGTGCGCTCCGTCCTGAACGTCCCGGGTGCCCTCGCCTCCCGCGACGGCCGCGGCGGTACGGCACCCAGCGCGGTCGCCATCCAGCTCGCCGAGGTGAAGTCGGACGTGGCCGAGCAGCACGCGTGGGCCACAGCCAAGAAGAAGCTGTAAGGGAAGCGCCCCGAAAGGGGCGCGGGGAACTGCGCGAGCGACCCCCACCATCCCGCACCCGCCGAATCACCGCACCGACCGAGCGCTGAGGCGAAGGTCATCGCGGGTTACGTTGGTCAGGAGCCGCACCGGAGCCGACCGAACGGAGCCCGCGATGCCCTTCGCCCGTCTCGCGACCGCCACGACGCCCACCTGCCACATCGGCCTGGGCCTCGCCGCAGTAGGCCGCCCGGGTTACATCAACCTCGGCCGAGACCATGACCTCGGAGAGAATCGCAGCGTCGAAACGCTGCGCGCCCGTACCCACGAACTCCTCGACGCCGCCTACGCCCAGGGCGTGCGCTACTTCGACGCGGCCCGCTCCTACGGCCGCTCGGAGGAGTTCCTCGCCGACTGGCTGAAGAGCCGGCCGGACGTCGACGACGTGGTCATCGGCAGCAAGTGGGGCTACACGTACACCGCGGACTGGACCACCGACGCCGAGAAGCACGAGGTCAAGGACCACACCCTCGCCACGTACGAGCGACAGCGCGCCGAGACCGCCGCACTGCTCGGTGACCGGCTCGACCTGTACCAGATCCACTCGGTGACCCCGGACAGCCCGGCCCTCACCGACAAGGAACTCCACGCGAAGCTCGCCGAGGCGGCCGCCCAGGGCCTTTCGATCGGCTTCTCCACGAGCGGGCCCGCCCAGGCCGACGCCATCCGCGCCGCGCTCGCCGTGACGGTCGACGGCGAGCCCCTCTTCCGTACCGTCCAGTCCACGTACAACGTCCTGGAGACCTCGGCGGCGCCCGCCCTCGCCGAGGCGCACGACGCCGGGCTCACGGTGATCGTCAAGGAGGGCATGGCCAACGGCCGCCTGGCCGCCGAGCACGCGCCGGACGCGGTGCGGGCGATCGCGGAGGAGACGGGCCTCGGCGCCGACGCCGTCGCCCTCGCGCTGATCCTGCGGCAGCCCTGGGCCGGAGTCGTCCTCTCGGGCGCGGCCACCTCCGCCCAGCTCGCCTCGAACCTGCACGCGGCGGTCGTCGACCTGGACGAGGACCAGCTGACCCGCCTCGCCACGCTCGCGGAGGACTCGCACGCGTACTGGGAGCGGCGCGGGCAGCTGCCCTGGCACTGAGCACGGCAAAAGACTCAAACACCGCAAAAGACCTAAGGCTCGCAAAAGCTGGCGAAACGTGACGCGTGTGAGACTCGCCTGCCCCGTGTGAGACATGGATGTCTCACACGGGGTATAGTTGTCTCATGGCCGTCGACCGTGACCACGTGCTGCGCAGCGCAGCCGCCCTGCTCACCCGCAAATCCACCGCCACCATGGACGAGGTCGCCAGGGCGGCCGGGATCAGCCGGGCCACGCTGCACCGCCAGTTCGCCGGACGGGACGCGCTCGTCCGGGCGCTGGAGGCACTCGGCATCGAGGAGTGCGAGGCGGCGCTGGAGGCAGCCCGCCTCGACGAGGGCACCGCTCAGGAGGCCCTGCGCCGCCTGGTGAAAGAGCTCGAACGAGTGGCCGGGCTGCTCGCCTTCCTCTACACCGAGAACCAGCTGTTCGAGGGCGAGGGGCAGAACGAGGGCTGGGCCCGGCTCGATGCCCGGATGGCCGCCCTGTTCCGGCGCGGCCAGGAGGGCGGCGAGTTCCGCATCGACCTCAGCCCCGCCTGGCTCACCGAGGCGCTCTACGGGCTGATGGCCTCGGGGGCGTGGGCCGTGACCGAGGGCCGCGTCGCCGCCAAGGACTTCCACTACATGATCGTCGAGCTGCTGCTCGGCGGCGCACTACGGAGAGAGTGATCATGACCAGCACCCTGCAGCATGGGGGTGCCCCCTGCTCGAGCGAAGGCGAGAGCTTGGGGGAGTACAAGGTGGGGGTGGAGAAGCGTCCGGGCCGTTGGCTCGCGCTCTGCGTTCTCGTCCTCGCCGTGCTGTTGGTGGCCGTCGACGCGACCGTGCTCGGTCTCGCGACCCCTTACATCAGCGAGGACCTGAAGCCCTCCGGCACCCAGCTCCTGTGGATCGGTGACGTCTACTCGTTCGTCATCGCTGGTCTGCTCGTCTCCATGGGCAGCCTCGGCGACCGCATCGGCCGCAAGAAGCTGCTGCTGATGGGCGCCACGGCGTTCGGCGCGATATCGGTGCTCAACGCGTACGCGACGACCCCGGAGATGATGATCCTGGCGCGGGCGCTGCTCGGAGTCGCGGGCGCGACCCTGATGCCCGCCACGCTCGCCCTCATCCGCAACCTCTTCCACGACCCGCGCGAGCGCAGCCTCGCCATCGGCATCTGGGGCGCCACGGCCTCCGCCGGTACGGCGGTCGGGCCCGTCGTCGGTGGCTTCCTGCTCGAACACTTCTGGTGGGGTTCCGTCTTCCTCATCAACGTGCCCGTGATGCTCATCCTCGTCCCCGTCGGCATCAAGCTGCTGCCCGAGTCCCGCAACCCGAACCCCGGCCCCTGGGACCTGGCCAGCGTCGTGCTCTCCCTCGTCGGCATGATCGGCATCGTGTACGCGGTGAAGGAGGCCGCCACGCACGGGTTCACCTGGGAGCCGATGGCCGTCGGCGTGCTCGGTGCCGGGGCCCTCTGCGGCTTCGTGCGCCGTCAACTCGCGATGCCCGTACCGCTGCTGGACATGCGGCTGTTCCGCAACCGAGGTTTCTCGGCGGCGGTGCTCGCCGATCTGCTGACCGTCTTCGGCCTGTCCGGACTGGTCTTCTTCCTGTCCCAGTACCTGCAACTCGTCCAGGGCAGGCCGCCGTTCCAGGCGGGGCTCGCCGAACTGCCCGCCGCCATCGGCGCGGTGGGAGCGGGTCTGATCGCGGGCTCGGTCGCGCGCCGCTATTCGGTCCGTGCCGTGGTCTCCGGTGGTCTCGCCGCCGTGGGCCTCGCGCTCGGCGTGCTCACCCTGCTGAACCAGTCCACCGGGTACTCGGTGCTCGGCTCGGCGCTCCTGATCGTGGGCGTCGGCGCGGGCTTCTCGTTCACCGTCACCGCCGACGTGATCCTCTCCAGCGTGCCCAAGGAGCAGGCCGGCGCCGCGTCCGCGGTCTCCGAGACGGCGTACGAGCTCGGCGCCGCCCTCGGCATCGCCCTGCTCGGCTCCATCGTCACCGGCGTCTACGCGGGCTTCACCGGCCCCGCGGGCACCCCGGCCGGTGCCCACGAGTCCCTGGGCGGCGCGGTGGAGGCGGCGGCAACCCTGCCGACCCACGCCTCGGAGGCCCTGCTGACCGCGGCCCGCACATCCTTCGTGGACGGCCTGGCACTGGCGTCCGGCATCGGAGCGGCGGTACTGCTCGCCACAGCGGCGGCGGCATGGTTCCTGCTGAAGGGCCAGAACTTGGAAACCGGGGTCTAGGAAAGCGCCCCTTCAGGGGCGCGGGGCTGTGACCTTGTGCGGCTCCGCCGCGTGGGCGCGAGCAGCCCCAACGCACCCGCACCCGAACGACAAACTGCTACGCAGCCTTCGCCTTGGTGGCGTACATGTCCACGTACTCCTGCCCCGACAACCGCATGACCTCGGTCATCACGGAGTCGGTCACGGCCCGCAGCACATACCGGTCACGGTCCATGCCTTCGTACCGCGAGAACTCCATCGCCTCACCGAAGCGGACCGTGACGCGGCCCGGCCGCGGCATCCCCGCACCGCCGGGCTGCAGCTTGTCCGTGCCGATCATCGCGAACGGGACGACCGGGGCGCCGGTCATCAGGGTGAGGCGGGCGATACCGGTGCGGCCGCGGTAGAGCCGGCCGTCGGGGGAGCGGGTGCCCTCCGGGTAGATGCCGAAGACCTTGCCCTCCTCCAGAATGCGACGGCCCGTCATCAGCGCCGCGACACCACCGTTGGCGCCGTCCCGGTCCACCGGGATCATGCCGACGCCGGTGAAGAACCAGGCCATGAGGCGGCCCTTGAACCCCTTGCCGGTGACGTACTCGTCCTTGCCGATGAAGAGCACCTGTCGGTCACAGACCAGGGGCAGGATCATCGAGTCGATGAACGTGAGGTGGTTGCCGGCCAGGATGACCGGACCGTCGCCCGGGATGTGCTCCACGCCTTCCACCCGTGGGCGGAACATCAGGCGCATGATCGGTCCGAGCACTGCCTTGATGAGCGCGAAGCGGGACAACGGGCCCTCCGGTGTCAAGGGATCGGTATGAAGTATGTGCAGGTGAGGACGATACTCGCGGCCCCCCGGTGATTGCACATCGGGTTCACCGACTGGATACGGACTGTTGACCAATGTTTACCTGAGGTGGCGGGCTGTTGCGCGTTCGTCACACGGACGGAAGCATGTGACGTATCTCGCGGCGGCTTCGACCGCCACGCCGAACGGGTCGCACAGTTTGACCGGGTCGCACGTCCTGCCCGGGTCGAACGGATGGAACGGGGGATCGTGGGATACATGGTCGTGACGCTCGCCGCCTTGGTCCTGATCGTCGGGAGTGCCGCAGTCGTCCTGATCCGCAGGGACCGCCGCCGCGTCTATGACAGCCCCGACTCGGCGCGGATCGAGGCGCAGGCGACCAGGGGCCTGCGCGACGCCCGCCGCCGCGCCCACGCGGCCCAGCATGTCAGCGACTCCGGGGCCGTCAGCGCCGCCCGGGACCGGGACCCCGGAATCGGGAACCTCTGACCGCGTACCCGGACCGCGTACCCACCACCGTCACCCCGAAACTGACGGGTCGCCAGCCCCCGTGTTCCGTACGACTGTTCCGTACGTCATCCAGCGGAACCCACGTGTTCCGCCACAGGTCTCCCTCCCGTCACGGAAGGGAACCTACGATCGACGCGCTTTGACAGGTACGGGGCGGTACGGCGGGAGGAGCGCTCATGGGGACGCAGGGGACGCAGGGGACGCACGGGACGCGGGGCATACCGGAGTCGCGGGAGCCGAACGGGCAGGACCGGGGCACGGCGCGACGCGCGCTGCTCGGGGCCGCGGTGCTCGGCGCGGGCGGAGCGGTCCTCGGGCTGCCGGGTGCGGCGAGAGCGGACGAGCGGCACGCGAGCGACGGGCACGGCGGCGGCTACAAGAGCCTGCCGAAGCCGGCCGTCATCGGGCACCGGGGCGCCAGCGGCTACCGGCCCGAGCACACCTTCGGCTCGTACCAGCTGGCCCTCGACATGGGCGCCGACGTCGTCGAGGCCGGTGACCTGGTACCCACCAAGGACGGCCACCTCGTCTGCCGGCACGAGCCGGAGATCGGCGGCACCACCGACGTGTCGGCGCACCCCGAGTTCGCCGACCGCAAGACCACCAAGACCCTCGACGGCATCCCCATCACGGGCTGGTTCACCGAGGACTTCACCCTCGCCGAGCTGAAGACCCTGCGGGCCGTCGAGCGCATCCCCGCCAACCGCCCGCACAACACGCTCTACAACGGCCGCTGGGAGATTCCCACCTTCGAAGAGGTGCTCCACTGGCAGGACGAGCAGACCCGCAAGCGCGGCAAGCAGGTCTGGATCTACCCCGAGACCAAGCACCCCACCTACTTCCGGGCGCTGGGCCTCGGCCTGGAGGAGCGCCTCGCCAAGGTGCTCCGCAAGCACGGCAAGGACAAGAAGAACTCGCCGGTCATCATCCAGTCCTTCGAGCCGACCAGCATCCAGCGCCTGGACGAGCTGGTCGACAACCCGCTCGTCGTGCTGCTCTCCGCCGCGAACACCCGCCCCTGGGACTTCGTCACGACGGGTGACCTGCGTACCGTCGCCGACCTCGTCAAGCCCGAGGGCCTGAAGTGGATCGCCTCGTACGCGCAGGGCATCGGCCCCACGCTCGACCTGGTCATCCTCAAGGACGCGAACGGCGCCCTCACCACGCCGACCACGCTGGTCGCCGACGCGCACCGCGCGGGTCTGATCCTGCACCCGTACACCATGCGCAACGAGAACACCTTCCTGCCCGCGAACTTCCGGCAGGGCACCGACCCGAACGCCTACGGCGACGCCTTCGGCGCCTTCAAGACCTACTTCGCCACGGGCATCGACGGCGTCTTCTCGGACAACGCGGACACCGCGCTGCTCGCCCGCGAGGACTTCGTCAACGGATGATCCACCCACCCCGATGGGGTGACAGTCGCCCGCCCCGGCAACCCCCTGCCGGGGCGTCGGCGTCCCGCCGCATATGACCCACGAGATGGTTTCCACCCTGCGTCCGCTGCTCGCCGCCGAGGCCTCGGCGGAAGGCTTTGCGTCCGGGACCGAACCGAGCGACCTCGAACAGGCCGTCTGGCTGCGCCTCCTGGAGCGCCTCGACTCGGACGGGCCGCCCGTCGACCCGCAGGGCTGGTTGCGCCGCGCCGTGCGCTCCGAGGTACGCCGCAGCCGCCGTACGGCCCGGCATGAGCGGCCGTACGTCTCCGAGCCCGCCGACGAGAGCGGGCCGGACCCCGAACAGCAGGTGATGACCGCCGACAGCCGGCGCGCCCTGCACGACGCGGTCCGTCGGCTGCCGGGCCGCTGCCCCAGCCTGATGGCGGCACTGCTCTCCCCGAAGGACCTCACCTATCGGGAGATCGCAGGCGAGTTGGGTATCTCACAGGGCAGTCTGGGTCCGGAACGTTCCAGATGTCTGGGATGTCTGCGTCGCCTGCTCTCCCCGGTGGTTGCGGCCCGCGAACGACGGGGATAGGAGTGGGGGACGACCGGTGGAACAGGTGAGCGGGAGGCATGCACACATGGGCATGAGCGTGACCATCTCGGCGGCGACCGAGCAGGACGCAGAGCAGATCCTCAAGCTGCAGTACCTCTGCTACCAGAGCGAGGCCGAGCTGTACGGGGACTACGGCATCGAGCCGCTCACGCAGCCGCTCGACTCCCTCAGGGCAGAGCTGGCGGACGGTACGGTCCTGGTGGCCAGGCTGGGCGAAGAGGTGGTGGCCTCGGTCCGCGGAGCCGTGGGCCCGGACGGCACGGCCCGCATCAACAAGCTCATCGTCCACCCGCGCATGCAGCGCCACGGCCTGGGCGGGCGGCTGCTCGCCGCGATCGAGGCCAAGCTCGCAACGGACGGCGCGGCCAAGTCCTTCCAGCTCTTCACCGGCCACCGCAGCGACCGCAACCTGCGGATGTACCGCAAGCACGGTTACGCGCAGGTCTCCACGGAGCGCGTCGACGAGCGGCTCACCCTGGTGACCCTGCAGAAGGGCGCCGACGCGGGCGCGTTCGTGGCCAGCGCCTGACCAGCGTCCGTGCTCAGGTCCCGTGCTCAGGGCCCGAACTCCGGGCCCGAGCTACGCCGACCAGTCGGCCGTGCGCGCCTTGCGCAGCCAGTACATGGCCGACAGCGGCAGCAGCACCGGGATGAACAGATAGCCGATCCCGTAGTCCGACCACACGGTGGCGTCGGGGAAGGCGGACGGCTCGACCAGCGTCCAGGTCCCGACGGTCAGCACGCCCAAGAGCTCGGCGGCGCAGCACACCAGCGCCGCCCTGCGGGCCGTTTCACCGCCGCGCACGAGTGAGTACGTGATGAAGCCGTAGACGAGGCCCGCGACCGCCGACAGCGAGTAGGCGAGCGGGGCCTTGTCGAACTCCGTCGAGATCTGGACGGCGGAGCGCGACACGGCGCCGACGACCATCACGCCGTACAGCCAGAGCAGCAGCATGCCCGGGCCGCTGATCAGCCGGGTGCGCTTCTTCTCCGGGTTCTCCCGCCTCTCCTGAGGCGCGGTCCCGTTCTCCTCCGTGGCCGTCATCTCAGCCTCCCCAGATGTCATAGAGCCGCACCTCCAGTACGGCGAGGACGACACCGCCGGCCGCCACCGTGATCGATCCCCAGCGGGTGCGCTCCGCCAGCGACATGAAGCCCGCGGCCGGAATGCACGCGAAGGCACCGAGCAGATACGCCACGAAGATGGTCGTGCCCTGGTCGGGCTTCTCGCCGCGCGCCAGCTGGACGATGCCGACCACCAGCTGGATCAGGGCGAGCAGCGTCACCACGGCCATGCCGATGAAGTGCCAGTCCTTGGTGGGCTGATCACGGTAGGCGGCCCAGCCGCACCAGGCGGCGAGCGCGAGCGCGGCGACGGCGGTCGCGACCGTCAGGGCATCAAGCATGCCGTGACCCTATTACGGGCCAAAAGGCCCGGTGCCCTCGCCCCCGGGCTGCCCCGTAGGGTCGAGAGCATGAAGATCCACGCTGATGCCCTGCTGTTCGACAACGACGGGACGCTCGTCTCATCCCTCGAGTCGGTGAACCGGTGCTGGACACGATGGGCGCGCGAATACGGGATCACCGCGGAGGACTTCGCCCGGATCGAACTGCACGGTCGCCCCGCCGTCGAGATAGCCGCCGACCTGCTGCCCGCCGACCTCGTCCCCGAGGCGCTCGCGCGCATCGAACTGCTGGAGGTCGAGGACGTCCCCGGCGGCGTCGTCCTGCTCCCCGGCACCGCCGCGTTCCTCGACTCGCTGCCGGCCGACCGCTGGGCCGTCGTCACGTCCGCCACCCGTCGACTGGCCGAGGCCCGGCTCGCCGAGGTCGGTATCCGGCCCAAGACGCTGATCTCCGCCGACGACATCACCCGCGGCAAGCCCGACCCCGAGCCCTACCTCCTCGCCGCCCGTGAACTGGGTGTCGACCCGGCCCGTTGCGTCGTCTTCGAGGACGCCCCGGCGGGCCTGCAGGCAGGTCGCGCCGCCGGGATGACCACCGTGGCGTTGGCCACAACCCACGAGGCGTCCGAGCTGGACGCGGACCTCGTGGTGAAGGACCTCTCGGCCCTGTCCGCACTGGTCACCGGCGGGGGAGTGGAGATCTCCACCCGCGGCTGAGAGGTGTCCACCGCTGTCCGTCATACGGACAGCGCTTCTGGGTCCCGCCTGTACGTCTGCTTTACTTGATCCCATGACCACGACGAGCAGCCGCATCCTTGCGACCGAGGCGACCATGACGCCCGGTGCTCGTTGTATGTGTCGAATGTGCGCCTTCTAGAGGGCCCCTGCACCACCGCCCCGTCTCGCGCCCCGAAGCGAGACCGCCGCGCCCTGTCCGTACCCCGTACGTGAGCGGCGTCGCCCCGCGCGCATGTTCTCCCCCGGATTCATCCGGTTCCATCGCCACCGCGAGAACCGTGTCGCGTTCCCGACCGAATGCACCCGTGCCGGCGCACACCCGCGCCCCGCACTCGACAGTGACGGAAACCCCCAGTGATCACGACAACGGGCCTCACCAAGGTCTACCGCTCGCGCGGCCGTGAAGTGACCGCCCTCGACGGCGTCGATCTGCATGTCCGCGAAGGCGAGGTGTACGGCGTCATCGGCCAGTCCGGCGCCGGCAAGTCCTCCCTCATCCGCTGCGTCAACCTTCTGGAGCGTCCCACCGCCGGCACGGTCACCGTCGCCGGACAGGACCTCACCGCGCTCGCCGGCCGCGGCCCGCGCGCGGGCAAGGAACTCCGCCAGGCCCGCAGCCGTATCGGCATGGTCTTCCAGCACTTCAACCTGCTGTCCTCGCGCACCGTGCAGGACAACGTCGAGCTGCCGCTCGAAATCCTTGGCCTGTCGGGGAAGGAACGATCCTCCAAGGCGCTCGGGCTGCTCGACCTGGTCGGTCTCTCCGACAAGGCCAAGGCCTACCCGGCCCAGCTCTCCGGCGGCCAGAAGCAGCGCGTCGGCATCGCCCGCGCCCTGGCCGGCGACCCCAAGGTGCTGCTCTCCGACGAGGCCACCAGTGCCCTCGACCCCGAGACCACCCGCTCCATCCTCCAGCTGCTGCGCGACCTGAACCGGCAGCTGGGCCTGACCGTCCTGCTCATCACCCACGAGATGGACGTCGTCAAGACGATCTGCGACTCGGCCGCGCTCATGGAGAAGGGCCGCATCGTCGAGTCCGGCACCGTCAGCGAGCTGCTCGCGACCCCCGGCTCCGAACTCGCCGGGGCACTCTTCCCGGTGAGCGGCGAGCCGTCCGGCGACGACCGCACCGTCATCGACGTCACCTTCCACGGCGAGGCCGCCACCCAGCCCGTCATCTCGCAGCTCTCGCGCACGTACAACATCGACATCTCGATCCTCGGCGCGGCGATGGACACCGTCGCAGGCAAGCAGGTCGGCCGGATGCGCATCGAACTGCCCGGCCGCTACGAGGAGAACGTCGTGCCGATCGGGTTCCTGCGCGAGCAGGGCCTGCAGATCGACATCCAGGGCCAGCAGCCCGTACTCGTGAAGGACGGCGCCAAGTGACCTGGTCGGAGATGCAGCCCCTGCTGTCCCAGGCGTGTTGGGACACGCTCTACATGGTCGGCTGGTCCACGCTGATCGCGATCGTCGGCGGTCTGCCGCTCGGTGTTCTGCTCGTCTTGACCGACCGCGGCGGACTCCTGCAGAACGTCGTCGTGAACAAGGTCATCGGGCAGGTCGTGAACATCGCCCGCTCGCTGCCGTTCATCATCCTGATGGTCGCGCTGATGAACTTCACGCGCACGATCACGGGAACGACCATCGGACGCGAGGCGGCGATCGTGCCGCTCGCCGTCGGCGCGATCCCCTTCTTCGCGCGCCTGGTCGAGACCGCGGTCCGCGAAGTGGACGGCGGTCGCGTCGAGGCCGTGCAGTCGATGGGCGGCAACACCTGGACCGTCGTGCGCAAGGTGCTCGTACCGGAGTCGCTGCCGTCGCTGATCTCCTCCGCGACCACCACGATCGTCGCCCTCATCGGCTACTCCGCGATGGCCGGCACCGTCGGCGCCGGCGGGCTCGGCGACATCGCCATCCGCTACGGCTACCAGCGCTTCGAGACCGGACTGATGTGGATCACCGTGGCGATCCTCGCGGTCGTCATCTCGCTCATCCAGTTCGCCGGCGACTACGCGGCCCGCACCCTGCACCGGCGCGGCGGCCACTCCGGTGCCGCTCCGAAGCTGCGGCTGCTGAAGGCCAAGGAGCCCGCCACCGCGGAGGTCGGCAAGGTCGCCTGAGGCCGCCCGACACCCCCTTCTGGTTCTCCCCCCACCCGCAGATTTCCCCGTAACCACCCACCACGGGGTCGCTCCACCCTTAAGGAAAGGCACTTTTCGTGCGTAACACCGCCAAGATCACCACCGCAGTCCTCGCCGCCGGAGCCCTCACCCTCGGCCTCTCCGCCTGCGGCTCGGACAAGAGCAGCAGCGCCTCCGACACCAGCGGTCCGCTGGTCGTGGCCGCCAGCCCCACCCCGCACGCCGAGATCCTCGACTACATCAAGGACAACCTGGCGAAGAAGGCCGGCCTCGACCTGCAGGTCAAGGAGTTCACGGACTACGTCACGCCGAACACGGCGACCGAGGACGGGTCCGTCGGCGCCAACTACTTCCAGAACCAGCCGTACCTCGACGACTTCAACAAGAAGAACGGCACCCACATCGTGCCCGTCGTCACGGTCCACCTGGAACCGCTCGGTCTCTACTCCCACAAGATCAAGAAGACCGACGAGCTCAAGAGCGGTGCGACGGTCGCCGTCCCGAACGACACGGTCAACGAGGCGCGGGCGCTCAAGCTGCTCGCCTCCAAGGGGCTCATCACGCTCAAGGACGGCGCGGGCAACAGCGCGACCACCCAGGACATCGCGAAGAACCCGAAGAACCTCAAGTTCAAGGAGCTGGAGGCGGCCCAGACCCCGCGCTCCCTGGACGACGTCGACGCCGCGGTGATCAACGGCAACTACGCCATCTCCTCCGGCCTCAAGCCGGCCAAGGACGCGCTCTTCCTGGAGTCCGCGACGAACAACCCCTACGGCAACTTCCTCGCCGTCAAGAAGGGCAACGAGAGCGACCCGCGGGTGAAGAAGCTCGCCAAGCTCCTCACCTCGCCCGAGGTCAAGAAGTTCATCGAGGACAAGTACGCCGGTTCGGTCATCCCGTCGTTCTAGTTTCGGTCATCCCGTCGTTCTGGTCGGGTCACCGTACGGGGTCCACTCCATCACTCGGAGTGGACCCCGTGGTGCAGTTCGGTGGCCTCATGCTGCATGCTGGGCAGTTCAGCGGGCCCGAAGGATCCGAGGGCCCGACGTCCCCGACGGTTACGGAGCGGCGCATGACCAGCACCTTCCCCGACATCTCCATCAGCACGGAGCGGTTGGTCCTGCGTGCGCTCGACGAGGACGACATCCCCTCCCTGGCCGCGATGATGAACGACGAGCAGGTCGGGGCCTGGACCGACGTGCCCCAGCCCTACACCGAGGACAGGGCCCGCATCTGGATCACCGAGTACGCGCCCACCGAACGCGCGGCGGGCCGGGGACTCGACCTCGCCGTCACCGAGTTCCTCACCCAGCGCCTGGTCGGCATCGTGCAGCTCGCCAAGACCGACTGGCATGTGCGCTCCACCGAACTGTCGTACGTCATCGCCCCCTGGGCCCGCGGCGAGGGCTACGCCTCCGAGGCGGCGCTCGCCACCGCCCGATGGCTCTTCCGCGACCAGAAGTTCGAGCGCATCGAACTGCGCACGGCGGCCGACAACACCGCCTCCCAGCAGGTCGCCCAGAAGATCGGCTGCATCAGCGAGGGCGTCCTGCGCAACGCCTGTATAGCGCACACCCGCACCGAGGACGGCCGCTGGGTGGACGTGCGCACCGACTTCATCGTCTGGAGCCTCCTCCCGGAGGACCTCGACGGAGTCGGCGACCAGCTCGCCGACACGGGTGGTTTCACGTCGTTCTCCGATTGGAACTGAACCGGCGGGATTCCCCGCGCCGAAGCCGGGGGACGTCCCGCACGGCGTTTCGAAGAACCGCTCCCACCCGGCAGATATCTGTGCGCCCGCACCCAGCGACACCAGGTACTCTCACGGAGCCCGCCCGCGGGCTGCCCACCGACGACCTGCGAAAACCTTCTGGAGACTGACGACGATGGCCGACCGGGTCACGGTGATCGGCTGGGACGGCTCGCCCTTGACCGCCGCGGCGCGCTCCGCCCTCGGCGCGGCCACTCTGGTGGCCGGAGCGGCGCACCACCTGGCGCTCCCCGAGGTGCCCCGGGCCGCCGAACGCATCCGCCTCGGCAGCGTCTCCCTCGCCGCCCGCCGTATCGCGGGCCACCGCGGCAGCGCCGTCGTCCTCGCCGACGGCGACCCCGGCTTCTTCGGAGTCGTACGCACCCTGCGCGCTCCCGAGTTCGGCCTGGAGGTCGAAGTCGTGCCCGCCGTCTCCTCGGTGGCCGCCGCCTTCGCCCGTGCCGGCATGCCCTGGGACGACGCACAGGTGGTCGTGGCGCACCGCCGCACCCTGCGCCGCGCGGTGAACGTCTGCCGCGCCCACACCAAGGTCGCCGTCCTCACCTCGCCCGGCGCCGGCCCCGCCGAACTCGGCCTGCTCCTCGAAGGAGTCCACCGCACCTTCGTCATCTGCGAGGAACTCGGCACCGCGAGCGAGCGGGTCACCATCCTCACCTCCGACAAGGCCGCCGACCACACCTGGCGCGACCCCAACGTCGTCATCGTCATCGGCGGCTTCGTGGCCGCGGCCGAGGACGGCGGCTGGATCGCCGGGCGCGACCCGGGCACCGGACCGCGCGGCTGGGCGCTGCCCGCCCAGGCGTACGGCGGCGCACTGGGCGAAGGCGAAACGGATCTGCTGCGCGCCGCCCAACTCGCCCGGCTGGGCCCGCGGGTCGGAGACCTCGTGTGGGACATCGGCTCCGGCAGCGGCGCCTTCGCCACCGAGGCGGCGCGCACCGGCGCGGCGGTCATCGCCGTCGACCGCAACCCCGGCTCCTGCGCCCGCACCGAGGACTCCGCCCGCCGCTACGGCGTCCAGATGCAGATCGTGCACGGCACCGCGCCGCACGTCCTGGAGAACCTCCCCGAACCCGATGTCGTACGCGTCGGCGGCGGGGGAGTGCAGGTCGTCTCGGCCGTCGCCGACCGCCGTCCGCAGCGCATCGTGACGCACGCGGCGACCCGGGACGCGGCCGAACTCGTGGGCCGCGATCTGACCGAGCACGGATATCAGGTCGAATGCGCCCTCATCCAGTCCGTCGAACTCGACACAAGGGCCTGGACGGAGACCGAGCGGAGCGTCGCGTTCCTGCTCACAGGCCGTCTGCCCGATCGCAACCCGTGATCCTGTTGTCGTACTGCGCGCGGTAGGCTGGCCGATCGTTGTACCGCTCCCGGGTGATCGGCCTTTCGTGGGCCAATGTCCGGAAAACGCGCCCGTTTTGAGGCGAGTGTGGTACGGCAGAACCGGAGGACGCGCAACGTGGCGCAGTCCACAGCGGGCCGTCGCGGATCAAGCTGTCGCGAGGGTCGGACGACCGGGACAATGCCAGTTAATGGCTTTGTCGTCTTTGTTGGCCGGTCGTTCGTGCCGCTGGGCGCGCACGCTCGTTCTTCACTGCGGGGCGGTCGGTGCGCCGTTCCGGGCGAGCAGGACTTGGAAGCACTAACCGATGGGCGAGGGGTACGCATGACCGACACCGGCCAGGTCCCGGGCGAGGGACTGCCGGAGAACGCAGGCATGGTGGAGCAGCCGGGCGTCCCCGCCCCGGGCGCGTACACCTTCCTCGACCCCTCCGAGAACCCCGCCGAGGACGACGACCTGCTTCTCATGCCAGGCGCACAGGGAGCGTGGGGCAACGAGGTGGCCCCGCCGCCCCCGCAGCCTCTCGTCCAGGAACAGCCTCTCGTCCATGAGCCGGGTCCGCACGAGACGGCCGGCCGGGACAGCGGTTCACTCGACCTCAGTGGCGTCCGCGTGCCCGGCCCCGCGGCCGCCCCGCAGCCGACGGCACCGCGCCGCCCGCTGCATCTCGGCCCGCCGACTCCGGACGGCTCCGCGAGCCCGGTGCGCTCGCTCGCCGACCGCGGCCCCGCCGCCGCGCCCGTGGCCACCCCGATGAACCCCGTGGCTCCCCCAACTCCGGTACGGCACGCGGGTCCCCCGACGGCCGGTCCCGAGTACCTCGACGTACCGCAGCTCTCCGAGATCCCGCCGCAGGGCGCGGTGCCGTGGGGAGCGCCGCCGGTGGGTCCCGAGGGGACGGCCGCAGAAACGGTCGTCCCGTCGGACGTCCAGGGCCCGGAGGCCGGAGTGGTCGTCGAAGCGGTGACGGTGCCGGAGGCGGCGCCGGTCGCGGAGGTTCCGGAGGCCGTCGAGGCCGCGGAATTCGCCCCGGTTCCCCAGCTTGCGGAGGCGGTCGAGGAGGTCGGGGCTCAGGGACTCGCGCAGGTGCCCCAGGCCCCGGAGACCGCCCACACGCCCGCGGCGTCGGAGGGCCACCTCGTCCAGCAGGCCGTGGAGGTCGCGCCGAGCCCCGAGGCCGTGGCGGGCTTTGAGGCGGCGCCGGGCTCTGAGGCCACGCCCGCGCCGGACGGCTTCCCGGCCCCCGAGGTCCCGGAGGCGACTCCCGCTTCGACGCCCTTCCCGGTCGCCCAGGACCTCCCGCACGCGGCGCCGACCGTGGACGACACCGCCGGGCACCTTGTCGGCACCCCGGCACAGGCTTCCGCGGCGGGCGAGCCTTTGGCGGCCGAACAGGTGCTCCAGCCCGCGCAGGACCCGCAGTCGACGCCCGCGGCCGAGCCGGGGGCCACCGAACAGGCTCCCCAACTCGCGGACCAGGCCGCCCACCTCGCCGAGCCCGCCGCCCAGGCGGTGGACCAGGCGCCCCAGTTCCCGGCCCAGGACGCCCAGTTCCCGGAAGCCGGTGTCCATATCCCGGAACCCGCGGTCCAGTTGGCGGACACGGGCATGGAGCCCGTGGCCCCCGCGGAAGCCGCGCAGCCCGAGTTCGCCCCGGAGCCCCTCGTGGTGTCCGCCGCCCAGGCAGCCGCCGAGGCTCAGGCGCAGGTGGCGCGCGCCGCTGACGACTCGTACGGACAGTCGGTCCCCGGCGCCGAGGCCTTCCCGGCGCAGGCCGCGCAGTTCGCGGCCCCCGCCGAGGCCCATGCCGCGTTCGCCGAGGCCGGTGCCGGTGTACCGGTCGGTGTCGCCGCCCACGCACAGGTGCCGCACGCGGCCACGAACCAGTCGCACGGCGAGCACCACCCCGGCGACACGGCAGGCGCACCCGGATTTCAGGGCGCCCCCCTGGACTCCGCCGCGGACCAGTCCCTTGGCCGGTTCGTGCCCGTCGAGGGCACGGTGCCGACGACCCCGCACCTCGCTCCGACCCCGCCGCACGCCATGACCGTGCCGCCGCTGCCCACGGAGGAGCCGCCCCCGGCCGAAGAGCCCCCGGCCCTGGTGGAAGCCGTGGCGGCGGAGAGCCAGGAGGCTCACCCCGCCCCTCTCGCCGAGGCGGAGCCCGCCATCGAGGCGGAGCCCCTCGCCACGGTTCCCGCGCCCCGCGAGGCCGAAGCCGAGACACCCCCCGTACCGGAGCCGTTCGAGGCGGACCCGGAGCCCGTAGTAGTCACACAGCAAGCGGACGACCTGGACACCCAGGTCGCCGACCAGGAAGAGAGCACGGCCGCAGTGGAAGACGTACGAGAGTCCACCGGCCCGGCGGCCCCCGGCTACGACGACGCCGAGCGCGAGGCCGTGCTGCGCGTGATGCGCGAGCGCCGCGACATCCGCAACGGCTTCCGCAGCGACCCGATCCCGCACGACGTGCTGCTGCGGGTCCTGGAGGCCGCGCACACCGCGCCGTCCGTCGGCCACTCCCAGCCCTGGGACTTCGTCGTCATCCGCTCCGCCGAGACCCGGCGCACGATGCACGAACTGGCCGCCCGTCAGCGCGAGGCGTACGCCAAGTCGCTGCCCAAGGGGCGCGCGAAGCAGTTCAAGGAACTGAAGATCGAGGCCATCCTCGACACGCCGGTGAACATCGTCGTCACCGCCGACCCGACCCGCGGCGGCCGTCACACCCTGGGCCGTCACACCCAGCCCCAGATGGCCCCGTACTCCTCCGCGCTCGCGGTCCAGAACCTGTGGCTCGCGGCCCGCGCCGAGGGTCTCGGCGTCGGCTGGGTCAGCTTCTTCGACGAGCGCGAGATGGTCCGCGCCCTCGGCCTGCCCGAGCACCTGGACGTGGTGGCGTACCTCTGCGTCGGCTACGTCGACGAGTTCCCCGAGGAACCCGAGCTGATGCAGGCCGGCTGGTCCAAGCGCCGCCCGCTCTCCTGGGTCGTGCACGAGGAGACGTACGGCCGTCGCGCGCTGCCCGGTGAGGAGCCGCACGACCTGCTCGCCGAGACGGTCTCCAACATCCGCCCGCTGGACGCCAAGGCGCTCGGCGAGGCGTGGGAGCGCCAGAAGCGGATGACCAAGCCCGCGGGCGCGCTCGGCATGCTGGAGATCATCTCCGCGCAGTTGTCCGGCCTGTCCCGGATGTGCCCGCCGCCGATCCCGGAGCCCGCCGCCGTCGCGATCTTCGCGGGCGACCACGGCGTGCACGCCCAGGGTGTCACCCCCTGGCCGCAGGAGGTCACCGGCCAGATGGTGGCCAACTTCCTGGGCGGCGGCGCGGTCTGCAACGCCTTCGCCAACCAGGTGGGCGCCGAGGTCTGCGTCATCGACGTGGGCGTCGCCTCCGACCTCCCCGCGACCCCGGGTCTCCTCCCGCGCAAGGTCCGCGCGGGCACCGCCGACATGACGACCGGCCCCGCGATGACCCGCGAAGAGGTCACGGCCGCCATCGAGGTGGGCATCGAGACGGCCCGCGACCTTGTGGCGGCCGGCAACAAGGCCCTGCTGACCGGCGAGATGGGCATCGCCAACACGACGGCGTCGGCCGCCCTGATCTCCGTCTTCACGGACACCGACCCGTCCGAGGTGACGGGCCGCGGCACCGGCATCAACGACGAGACCCTCGCCCGCAAGACCGAGGTCGTGCGCCGCGCCATCGAACTCCACCAGCCGGACCCGGCCGACCCCATCGGCGTCCTCGCCGCGATCGGCGGCCTCGAACACGCCGCCATGGTCGGCCTGCTCCTCGGCGGCGCCTCCCTGCGTACGCCGGTGATCCTGGACGGCGTCAGCGCCGGCGCCGCCGCCCTCGTGGCCCGTGCCATCGCCCCCGAGGTCCTCGCGGCCTGCATCGCGGGCCACCGCAGCGCCGAGCCCGGCCACGTCGCCGCCCTGAACAAACTGGGCCTGCGCCCCCTGGTCGACCTGGACCTGCGCCTCGGCGAGGGCACGGGTGCCCTGCTCGCCCTGCCGGTGGTCCAGAGCGCGGCGAGGGCGATGCACGAGGTGGCGACGTTCGATTCCGCAGGGGTCACCGAGAAGTAGACCGACGACGCGCCCCCTTGCGCGGGGGCCCGGCCCCTCACCCGGCGGAGCCGCACCGTGTCACTGCCGGGACGGGGCGGGCTTGGGGAAGGAACCCCTCCCGCCCCCGCCGTATCGTGGACCCGCACCCAAAACAGCACGTCAAGGCCGCTCCAGCCGAGCGCAGCGGCCCCGTACGAGGAGCCGCACCTCCATGGCCGAAAACCCCGCCTACCCCGTAGGACTCCGCCTCACCGGCCGCCGCGTAGTCGTCCTCGGCGGTGGCCAGGTTGCCCAGCGCCGCCTCCCGGCGCTCATCGCGGCAGGCGCGGACATCCACCTCGTGTCGCCCGAGGCCACCCCCTCCGTCGAGGCGATGGCGGACGCGAGCGAGATCACCTGGACGAGGCGCCCGTACGAGGACGGCGACCTCGCCGACGCCTGGTACGCCCTGATCGCGACCAGTGACCGGCAGGCGAACGCGGACGCCTCCGCCGAGGCGGAGCGCCACCGCGTCTGGTGCGTCCGCTCCGACGACGCCGACGCGGCGACCGCCTGGACCCCGGCCACCGGCCACAGCGAGGGCGTCACGGTCGCCGTCCTCACCACGAACGCCAAGGGCCGCGACCCCCGCCACACCGCGGCGATCCGCGACGCGGTGGTCGAGGGCCTGCGCGACGGCACCCTGGTGGCCCCCCACCACCGCACCCGCACCCCGGGTGTCGCCCTGGTCGGCGGCGGCCCCGGCGACCCCGACCTGATCACGGTCCGCGGCCGCCGACTGCTCGCCGAGGCCGACGTGGTCATCGCCGACCGTCTGGGCCCGCGCGACCTGCTCGCCGAACTCCCGCCGCACGTCGAGGTGATCGACGCGGCGAAGATCCCCTACGGCCGGTACATGGCCCAGGAGGCCATCAACAACGCGCTCATCGAGCACGCGAAGCAGGGCAAGTCGGTCGTCCGGCTCAAGGGCGGCGACCCGTTCGTCTTCGGCCGCGGCATGGAGGAGGCCCAGGCGCTCGCCGAGGCGGGCATCGTCTGCACGGTCGTCCCCGGCATCTCCAGTTCGATCTCGGTGCCGGGTGCGGCCGGTATCCCGGTCACCCACCGGGGTGTCGCACATGAGTTCACCGTGGTCAGTGGCCATGTCGCCCCTGACGACGAGCGATCCCTCGTCGACTGGCCGGCCCTCGCCCGTCTGCGCGGCACGCTCGTCGTCCTCATGGGCGTCGACAAGATCGGCAGGATCGCCGAGACCCTGATCGCGCACGGCAAGCCGGCCGACACCCCGGTCGCCCTGGTCCAGGAGGGCACGACCGCCGCCCAGCGCCGCGTCGACGCGACCCTGGCCACGGTCGCCGAGGCCGTACGCACCGAGGACGTGAAGCCCCCGGCGGTGATCGTCATCGGCGAGGTCGTGAACGTGGGTGTGCACAGCCCGCTGAACGCTTCCGAGTAACCACCGGTAACCCAACCCGTGCCCAGCCGTTGGCACCGCACCCAGGACAAGGCAGTATCACCCTGTGGCCGATCTCATCACCGTTGAGAACCCCGACGACCCGCGTCTGCGTGACTACACGGGCCTGACCGACGTGGAGCTGCGCCGCAAGCGCGAACCCGTCGAGGGCCTGTTCATCGCCGAGGGCGAGAAGGTCATCAGACGCGCCAAGGACGCCGGGTACGAGATGCGCTCGATGCTCCTGTCCGCCAAGTGGGTCGACGTCATGCGCGATGTCATCGACGAGCTCCCGGCCCCGGTGTACGCGGTCAGCCCGGAGCTCGCCGAACAGGTGACCGGCTACCACGTGCACCGGGGCGCGCTCGCGTCCATGCAGCGCAAGCCGCTGCCGACGGCCGAGGAACTCCTGCGCTCCGCGCGCCGGGTGGTCGTCATGGAGGCGGTCAACGACCACACCAACATCGGCGCGATCTTCCGCTCCGCCGCGGCTCTCGGCATGGACGCGGTCCTGCTCTCCCCGGACTGCGCGGACCCGCTCTACCGCCGCTCCGTGAAGGTCTCGATGGGCGCGGTCTTCTCGGTCCCGTACGCCCGTCTCGAGACCTGGCCCAAGGGCCTGGAGACGGTTCGCGACGCCGGCTTCAACCTGCTCGCCCTCACCCCGGACGAGAAGGCGAGGTCCCTGGACGAGGCGGCCCCGCACCGGATGGACCGGGTCGCGCTGATGCTGGGCGCGGAGGGCGACGGCCTGTCCACGAAGGCCCTGATGGCGGCGGACGAATGGGTCCGCATCCCGATGGCCCACGGCGTCGACTCGCTCAACGTCGGCGCGGCGGCCGCGGTCGCCTTCTACGCGGTGGCGACGGGCCGCCCACAGCCGTAGGGCTGTCGGCCTCAGCCGTCCTCGCTGATCCGGCTGCGGTACTGCTCGGCCATCAGATCGCCGGGAGGCCGCGCGTACGACGACTGCTCCTGTCGTACGTCCTTCCGTGTGCCCCCGTCGTCCAGCCCGCGGGCCGGACCCTGGCAGCCCTGCGCCGCCGCGATGCCCAGCGCGACGAGCAGCGTCACCACGACGAACACGAAGAGCCGCTGACGCAGCAGTCGCGGATTGGCCGGCCGCCGCCCGGTCCCCGTCGTCCGGGGTGCGGGACGCCCGGCGCCGCTGCGGGGCGCGGGCCTGTTGCCGGAGCGTCCGGTACTCCGGGCGGGCGCGGGTCGCGCACCCGACTGCGACGGCCGTGAGCCCCCGTTGGTGCCGCCCGTGCGCGGCGGCGGTGTGCCCGGCGGGCGGCGCTGGGTGGGCTGCTCGGCGTACTGCTCGGCGAGGCGCCCCGTCGGCCGGTCGGGATCATTGCGCTGCGCGGGCGGGCGGACGTCCGCCATGCCCTGTGCTTCGCGGGCCGCGATCTCCTTGAGCCGCAGGGAGAGTTGGAGCGTGCTGGGACGCTCCTCGGGGTCCTTGGCCAGACAGGCGCGGACGAGCGGAGCCAGCGCGTCCGGAACACCGTGCAGTTGCGGCTCCTCGTGCACCACCCGGTACAGCATCACTTCGGAACTGCCGTGTCCGAAGGGCGAGTCGTTGGTCGCCGCGTACGCCAGCGTGGCGCCGAGCGCGAACACGTCGGTGGCCGGGGTGACGGCGGCGCCGCGCACCTGCTCGGGCGCGAGGAACCCGGGCGAGCCGACCGCCGTACCGACGTGCGTCAGGGTGCTCGCCCCCGTCGCCCAGGCGATGCCGAAGTCGATGATCCGCGGCCCCTTCGGGGACAGCAGGATGTTGGACGGCTTGAGGTCCCGGTGCACGACACCGGCCTCGTGCACGGCGACGAGCCCCTCGGAGAGCGCGGCCCCGACGGCGGCCACGTCTGCGGCCGACATCGGGCCCTCCTCGGCGACCTTGTCGTGCAGCGAGGGCCCCGGCACGTACTGCGTGGCGAACCACGGCCGGTCCGCCTCGAGATCGGCGGCCACGAGCCGCGCCGTGCAGCCGCCCCTGATCCGCCGGGCCGCCGAGACCTCGCGGGCGAACCGTGACCGGAACTCCTGATCCTCCGCCAGATCCGGTCGGATCACCTTCAACGCGACCCGCTGGCCACGGCGGTCGGAGCCCAGGTAGACCACGCCCATCCCACCCGCGCCGAGCCGTCTGTGAAGCCTGAACGAGCCGACGACACGCGGGTCCTCGCGCCTCAGGCGCATCATCGCCATGTCCATCCCCGCTGCCCGGTCCGTTTGACGAGCCACAGCTTACGTTTCCGCGGCCGGGTGCGCGCAGAGGCCGCGCCCTCAGGGCCCGATCGATTGTCAGTGCCGGGTGGGAAACTTGAAAGACGGTCAGGGAATGTGCGAACAGGACTGCTTTGGGCTGCCTGTGATCCCAACCGTCCGTCGCAGAAGGGGGATTGAACCTGTGAAGGGTGATCGCGTGGAGATAGTCGTGGACGCCGGGGACACGACGCGTACGTACGAGGTGGTGGCGAGCAGGGCGGGTCGCAGAGTGGAGACCGCGGTGCGCCGGGGGGTGGTGGAAGTGAGCGAAGTCACCCGAAGCGGATCAGTGGTGCGCACCGCCCGCTTCATGGCGACGCGGGTGCTGGCGCTGGTCGAGCAGCCGGTGCCGAGGGAGGACAGCTCGGAACAGTCGGGACACACCGGACGCCCCCTCCGGGAAGACCCTGAGACCTAGGTCCTCATCTCCACCCAGGGGAGTACACCGCAGGTCATCGCTCATCCTCCGGGAGGCCCGGCAATCGGTACGAGGGCATGACGACCGATCGCCGCCGCGCCCATAGATTTGAGGTCAAGCGGCGGGTGCAGCACTCGTCCCCCGAGGTCAGACACTCGCCGCTGCCAACCACATAGATGCTCGGTCAGGAGAGGGACCATGGCCCACACGGCACCGCGGACGGCGATCCGCACAGGACGCAAGGCGTACAGCGCCGCGTTCCGCCCGCGTCGGCAGGGTCAGCGCCACCCCTTGGTGGCGACAGTGATGGTCCTTCCCCTGGCGGCCCTGCTCGTAGTCGTCTTCGGCGGCTGGGACGCGGTGGTCACACAAGCGTCGTCCGTGGGCGTGATGCTGGGGCGCTGAGCGGCGCCCCAGGCCCGGAAGAGCGGTCCGGGCGGGGACATCCGGCCATGAAACCCCGTGGGGACGGGGGTGCGGCGGACGGCACAAATGCCCGCGCAGCTGGGGAGCTGCGCGGGCATTGTTTTGCCCTGACACCGGGGCGGACCGGTTTCCCCGACTGCGGGCCGGTGGGGGGCCGGGGCGCAGCCCCGTGCTCCAGGGGCGCGGGGAACTGCGCGACCGGCCCCCCACCCACCCGCAGCCGACGAACCCACCCGGGGGTCTGGGGCGGAGCCCCCAGGGATGGGACGGGTAGGGCGGAGAACGTACGCTCGCGAGGTACCGACCGCACACCCCAGGGGGCCCCGTGACCGCAGACGTGCTTCCCGCCCTGACCGCGGGGGCGCGCACCGCGGCCCACCCCGCCGACACCCCCTGCACGCACCACGACTCCGTCCTCGCCGACCGCCACGACGGCACCGTCGTCCGCCACGGCGACGCCGTGGCCAAGGCCCACGCCCCCGGCACGGACCCCGCCGAACTCTCCCGTCGTCTCGAGCTCGCCGCACACCCCGACCTCACCGGCACCCTCCTCGCCCCGCTCCGCCCGAAGCCCGTCGACCTCCACGGCCGCCTGGTCACCTTCTGGCCGTACGGCACCCCGGTCGACCCGGAGACCCCCGAGGCCGCTCCCTGGGAGGCGGCCGCGACCCTGCTGGCCCACCTCCACCGGACCCCCGCGCCGGACGGCCTGCCGCCCATGCGGGGCCCCGCCAAGGCGGCCCGGGCGATCGCCCGGCTGCGGACGGCGGGCCCGCACCCGGCCGCCGCCTCGGTGCTGCGCGCCTGGGCGGCTCTGCCCGCCTGGGTCCGCGCCGAGGCGCCCATGCCGCCCGCGGGGACCCTCTGCCACGGAGACCTGCACCTCGGCCAGCTCGTCCGCCACCCCGCGCCGAGCGGCCCCTGGCTCCTCATCGACGTGGACGACCTCGGCGTGGGCGTCCCCGCCTGGGACCTGGCCCGCCCGGCCGCCTGGTACGCCTGCGGCCTGCTCATGCCCGACGAGTGGACCCGCTTCCTGACCGCCTACCAACGCGCCGGCGGCCCGGCCGTACCCGCCGACGGCGACCCCTGGCCCGCTCTGGACGTGGCGGCCCGCGCCCTCACCGTGCAGACCGCGGCCCTGGCGATCGCCAAGTCCGTGGGGGAGGACCGCCCCTTGGACGAGGTGCAGCAGGCCGTGGTCGACGCCTGTGACCGAATGGGAGCCGTCCCGCCCGAGTTGGCGCAGGGCCCGACCGCGTAGGGTGCAACCGTTCGAGGCCGGACAGTGTCTGTCCTGGCGGAAGCGGTACCGAACGGCGAGGAGTTGAGCCGAGCATGCAGTGTCCGAAGTGCCATGCGCCGATGCACACGTACAACCGCAATGGCGTCCAGATCGAGCAGTGCAGCGGCTGCCGCGGGATATTTCTCGACTACGGCGAGCTGGAGGCGCTGAGCCGGGTGGAGTCCCAGTGGTCGCAGCCCGCGCCGCCCCCGCCCGCCCCGCAGGCCTACCCCTCGGCGCCCGCGCCCGCGTGGGGCGCTCCGCAGCACGGTGGACACGGAGGCCACGGCGGCGGTCACTACGGCGGTCACCACCGTCACAAGAGCTTCGGCCACATGCTCTTCTCCTCCTGAGCACGACCGGAGGAACGACCTGACACGACGAAGCCCCCGACCGTACGAGACGGCCGGGGGCTTCGGCTGGTGCGCGATACTGGGATTGAACCAGTGACCTCTTCCGTGTCAGGGAAGCGCTCTCCCGCTGAGCTAATCGCGCAGGTGGACCTGCAGATGGTGCGGGTGGTGCGTACTGCGTGCGCGATACTGGGATTGAACCAGTGACCTCTTCCGTGTCAGGGAAGCGCTCTCCCGCTGAGCTAATCGCGCGGGGATCCGGATGGATCGGGTCCTTGCGGACCAGTGGACGATACTGGGATTGAACCAGTGACCTCTTCCGTGTCAGGGAAGCGCTCTCCCGCTGAGCTAATCGTCCTTGGAGGTGGAGACGGGATTTGAACCCGTGTAGACGGCTTTGCAGGCCGTTGCCTCGCCTCTCGGCCACTCCACCAGGAGTGTGGGGGTTCGGGATGATCCCCCTCTTCCTGCGAGCGGACGACCAGGTTCGAACTGGCGACCTCAACCTTGGCAAGGTTGCGCTCTACCAACTGAGCTACGTCCGCGTGTCGTTTCCGTTCGGCTTGCGCGTCCCGGCGACGTGTTGAACTCTAGCGGATTCCCGGGCCAGCACAAAAACGCGTTTGCGCAGCGTGCTGCGGTCTGTCCGGCAAAGGACACGGTCAGGGCACCCGCAGGTCACCCGACCTAGACTCGACTGCGTGCTCGACCTCCCTCCTCTCGCCCGTTTCGGTGGCCTCGTCGCGACCGGTCTCCTCGACGTCACCAGCGACCCCGCGGCCCTGGACTCGGCCGGCTTCTGGGCCGTGGCGGCCGACTTCGAGGGCAGCTTGGTCTGTGCCCGCTTCGCCGACGTACGCACCGAACCCGTGCCCGCCCCCGTCCCCGGGCAGTGGCGGGGGCCCGCCTCCGGTGACTGGACGTCCTCCCTCGATCACGAGGCGTACACCGCCGGCGTACGCCGCATCCGCGCCCACATAGCCGCCGGCGAGGTCTACCAGGCCAACCTCTGCCGCGTCCTGTCCGCACCCCTCGCCCCCGACGCCGACATCGACGCCCTCACCGCGCTGCTCGCCCGCGGCAACCCCGCCCCTTACGCGGGAACGATTCGCCTGCCCCACCACGGCGTCGAGATCGCCACCGCCTCCCCCGAACTCTTCCTGCGCCGCACCGGCTCCGTCATCGAATCCGGCCCCATCAAGGGCACCGGACGCACCGAGGCCGACCTCCTCGACAAGGACCACGCCGAGAACGTCATGATCGTGGACCTCGTCCGCAACGACCTCGGCCGCGTCTGCGTCACCGGCACCGTCACCGTCCCCGACCTGTGCGTGGTCGAAAAACACCCCGGGCTCGTCCACCTCGTCTCCACCGTCCGCGGCCACCTGCGCGCCGACATCGGCTGGCCCGAACTGCTGGCCGCCGCGTTCCCGCCCGGCTCCGTCACCGGCGCCCCCAAAACCAGCGCCCTGACCATCATCGACGCCCTGGAGACGGCACCCCGCGGCCCCTACTGCGGCGGCATCGGCTGGGTCGACGCCGACCGCACCACCGCACAGCTCGCCGTCGGCATCCGCACCTTCTGGGCCGACCGCGCCGAAGGCGTCCTGCGCTTCGGCACCGGCGCCGGCATCACCTGGGGCTCCGACCCCGAAAGGGAATGGCAGGAGACCGAGCTGAAGGCCGCCAGGCTGCTCGCGGTAGCGTCGGGACAGTACGGAGACGCGTACGAAAGTGGAAGGACTCTCTGACGTGAAGATCTGGCTCGACGGTGGTCTGCAGGACATGGAGTCCGCCCGCGTCTCCGTCTTCGATCACGGACTGACCGTGGGCGACGGCATCTTCGAGACCGTGAAGGCGGTGGAGGGGCGGCCGTTCGCGCTGACCCGCCACCTCGATCGGCTGGCCCGCTCGGCGCGCGGCCTGGGGCTGCCCGAACCCGACCTCGACGAGGTGCGCCGCGCCTGCGCCGCCGTCCTGGACGCCAACCCGATGCCGCTCGGCCGACTGCGGATCACCTACACCGGTGGCTACGGCCCGCTCGGCTCCGACCGCGGCGAACACGGGCCGACCCTGCTCGTCGCCCTCGGCGAGTCCACCCGCCGCCCCGACTCCACCGCCGTGATCACGGTGCCCTGGACCCGTAACGAGCGCGGCGCCCTCACCGGCCTCAAGACCACCTCGTACGCCGAGAACGTCGTGGCCCTGGCCCGCGCGCGCGAACAGGGCGCGAGCGAGGCGCTGTTCGCCAACACGGTCGGGCAGCTGTGCGAGGGTACGGGGTCGAACGTCTTCGTCGTCCTCGACGGCGAGATCCACACCCCGCCCGTCGCCTCCGGCTGTCTCGCCGGCATCACGCGCGCGCTCGCCGTCGAGTGGACCGGCGCCAGGGAGACCGATCTTCCGCTGGATGTCCTGGAGCGTGCGGACGAGGTCTTCCTGACGTCCACGCTGCGGGACGTGCAGGGTGCGCACCGGGTCGACGGGCGCCAACTCCCGGGCACGCCGGGCCCGGTGACCGCCAAGGCCATGCGGGTCTTCGAGGAGCGGGCCGGAAACGACCTCGACCCGTAGACGTCGCCCGTGGCACGTCAGCGAGCAAAACAGGATGACGACGGGGCACGGGACGGGTAGAACACCCCTGATGACCACCACCCTGCGGCCGACCGAGCCGCTTCAGCGCGGAGCCGACGGGGCGCTGTCCCGCCGTTACCAGGTGTGCGTGAACAGTCGTCCCGTGGGCGGGATCCACCTCTCCACGCATCCGGAGTACGGTCCCACCGTGGCCCGTGTCGGGGAGCTGTGCATCGAGGAACCCGACCGTGGGCGGGGCCGGGGCACGGTGGCCGTGCTCGCGGCCGAGGAGGTGGCCCGCGGCTGGGGCTGCAAGCGCGTCGAGACGTCGGTGCCCGGGGACGCGGACGGTGTGCTCCGGCTCGCCACGACCCTCGGGTACGTCCTGAGCAACCGCGTCATGACGAAGCACCTGGACGGCCCCGGCCCCGAACTGCCCGCGGGCAGTGTCGCCCGGCCCATGGCCGAGGCCGAGTACGTGCCCTGGCTGGCGAAGGAGCGCGAGGAGTTCGCCCGCTCGCAGATCGAGCGTGGCGTGCCCGAGGCCGAGGCGTACCGCAAGACGGACCAGGGGCTCGCCCGGTTCCTGCCGGACGGAGTGGCCAGCGAGAACACGGTGCTCGGCGTCCTCGAACACGAGGGGATCCCGGTCGGCACGCTGTGGCTGGGCCTGTGGCCCGACGCGGCGTTCGTGCTCGGGGTCGAGACCGACCCCGAGCACCGGGGCCGCGGCCACGGGCGCACCCTGATGCTGCTGGCCGAGGCCCGGGCGGTGGCCGGCGGGAAGGACCGCATCGGCCTCAACGTGTTCGCGGGGAACACCCCGGCGGAGAAGCTGTACGAGTCACTCGGCTATACGACGAGCGAGTACTACCTCTACAAGAACCTGCTCTGAACCACTTCGCGAGAACGAGTACTACGCGCCCTCGGCCAGCAGGCGGTCGGCGATCTCCTCGATGCGCTCGCGCAGGCCCTCCTGGCTCTTGCCGCCGTCGAGCCGCTCGCCGCCGATGACGTACGTCGGGGTGCCGGTCACGCCGATGGCCTTGCCCTCGGCCTGGTCGGCGTCGACGATCAGGATGTGCCGGCCGTCGATCAGGGCGGTGTCGAACTCCTCGGCGTCCAGACCGAGTTCGCGGGCCACCTCGATCAGGAAGGGCTCGCCCTTGCGGTCCAGTTCCTCGACACGGTCGAGGACCGCCTCGACGTACGGCCAGGTCCGGCCCTGCTCCGCGGCCTCCTCGGCGGCCTGCGCGGCGGCGAAGGCGTGCTTGTGCTTCTCCAGCGGGAAGTGCCGCAGCCGCAGCTCCAGACGGTCGCCGTAGCGGGCGCGCAGCGTGCGCAGGTCGGCTAGGGCGCTGCGGCAGTCGGGACACTGGAGTTCGCACCAGACGTCCAGGACGGCGGTGGCGCGGGCTGTGGAGGAGTCGTTCATGGCACCCAGTCTCCCAGCCCTGCCGACGGCGCCCCAACCGGGACCTGGGGAGGACCCCGACCCGGAGATGTCCCTGAGGTCCGCCCGGAGCATGGCATATCGGGCGTGGGGCGGTGCAGGATGGAAGGGACGAACCGACCCGCTCTGCCGAGCCCTGCCCTGGAGGACCGGATGATTGCCGAGACTGTCTGTTCCGCCGTCTCCGCGGCCGGCCTCGGCATCGCCGCGGTCACGGCCTACCGCAAGCGGTTCCTCTCCGCCGCCCGCATCGCCGCCTACTCGCTGGTGCCGGTCGGCCTGGTGATGACCGGGGTCGTCGGCTGGCTGGCCGACACCGCCTTCAGCCCCACCGCGTGGGCGGGCTTCGGTGTGCTGGGTGTGGCCTGGCTGCTGTTCATGACCACGCGGGCGGTGGAGCGGCGTGGCGGCGGGACCCGGAAGGAACGCAAGGCGGCCGCCCGGGCCGCCCAGCGGGAGGCGGTGGCCCCCGCGGCCTCGGCGCCCTCGCTGAGCCAGGGCTCCCGTCCGGCCGCCCGGCCCGCGACGACGCCTCGGGCCACGGGTTCCGACGACGACTTCAGCGACATCGAGGCCATCTTGAAGAAGCGCGGCATATGACGGGCTGAAACGACACAGAGGATCATGGGAGAGCGCGGAAACGATCACGTTCGTGCCTGCTCATCGCGGATATTGGCGAACTCCCGTTCATTCCGGGCGTGTTGATCGCGGAGCGGGTGGTGGCTGCGTCATCATCGCCGCGAGATGCTGGACACAACACAGAGCGACACCGCCGCCCCTCCCGAGGAGCCGCGGGGTTGTCTCTACGCGCTTTCCCAGCCACCGCTGATGATCTTCCTTGCGGTGATCGGCTGCCTGCTGCTCATGGCTTCGCTGCACGACCTGCTGCTGCTCTGAGCCGTACACGGAGCCCCTGGCGTCACCCGCCGAGGGCTCCGTCAGCCCGCCGCGCGTCCAGTGTCCGTCAGCCCGCCGCTTCCTTGCGGCGCGCCCGGTACGCCGCCACGTGGAGGCGGTTTCCGCAGGTCCGGCTGTCGCAGTAGCGGCGCGAGCGGTTGCGGGAGAGATCCACGAAGGCGTGCCGGCAGTCCGGGGCCTCGCAGCGCCGCAGCCGGTCCTGCTCTCCGGCGACCACGAAGAACGCCAGTGCCATCCCGCAATCGGCCGCGAGGTGGTCGGCGACCGAGGCACCTGGCGCGAAGTAGTGCACGTGCCAGTCGTAGCCGTCGTGGTCGGTGAGCCGGGGGGTGGTGCCCGCGACGGCGACCAGTTCGTTGATGAGACCCGCGGCGGTAAGGGGGTCGTCGGCGGCGAAGACTCCGGCGAACCGGCCGCGGATCTCGTGTACGGCCGCGAGGTCGTCCTCCGACAGCACGCCGACATCACTGATCCCGTGTTTTCGTACGAAATCGGCGAGGGACGCGACGTCCGGGAGCCCGTCCGTCGTGTCGTTCTCCGGTGCGGTGTTCACCAGGTCCACCACGGCGTCGAGGGAGCGCCGGGTGTCGTGGGTGATCAGCACGTTTCGCTCCCTGGCCTGGGGGTCGGGCAGGCGCCCTCCGATGCTGGCCGATGGTAGTGGCTTCCTGGGGTGGGGGAGCGAGGGCGGTCGATCTGTACGCGGTCAGTCGCGCGTCCGGGCCGGTCCACGGGCGAGTTCACGGGCCGCGAAGGTCATCCTGAACACCTCCGGAAGCCTCAGCCGCCGTCCGGGCCGGCACTGAGCCCGGTGGGCCGCGTGGGGCCGCCGGGTGTGTCGCGCCCGGCCTGGCGGCCCGGCCGCAGCGTCTGCCCCGCCCCATGCCCCAGGGGGCGCCCTCATTGGCTCTCTTCGGCGTCCCCGCCTGGGCAGGGCAGAAGAAGACCCGCCCTGGCCACGCACCCCGGCGCTGGAGCCGTCGAGGCCTGCCGTCGACCGCGCGCACCGGCGCCGCCCCCGCGGGAGTCCGCGGCGACGGCGCCGATGTTCGTGCCCTTTGCGGTTGTGCCCATTGCAGATGTTTAGGCCCGAGCCGTCTCCCCGAGTGGACGGCGCCGGGCGGCTCTATGGGGGTCTCGTCAGCTCTCGGCCAGGATGTGTGAGAGCTCCGTGTCGAGATCGAAATGCCGGTGTTCCGTGCCGGGGGGCACGGCGGCGTCCGTTCGCTTCAGGAACGACTCCAGGGCCCGCGCCGGGGCTTCCAGCAGGGCCTCGCCCTCCGGGGAGCTCAGGGCGATGCATACGACGCCCTGGCCATGGCTCCGGGACGGCCAGACTCGGACGTCGCCGGTACCGGTGGGCCGATGCAGGCCCTCGGCGAGGAGGTCGCGGGCGAACACCCACTCGACGGTTTCCTCGGCTCCGGTGTGGAAGGTGGCGTGCACGGCGTAGGGATCGGCCGTGTCATACCGCAGTCCTGCGGGTACAGGCAGTGAGGACTCGCTCGACACAACGAGGCGCAGGTGCAGCTCGCAGCTGACCGTGGTGTTCATAAGCGCCAGGGCCTTTCGCTCAGTGTGCGCTCGGGGATTCGCACGTCGGCGAAATCGACATGCCACCTACGGTGCCGTTGTAAACCCCTCTGAGTGTTTTGCGTGTCTTTACGTAACTCTTCCGGCCGAGAGCACGTTCGCCGGATAGGGCCATTCTGGTGACTGGTTTCTCTCCGGTAGGGTTTGGCCGTATGAATACGGGGAGTGACGAGCCGGGCAAGGTCGCCGCGGCGGATGGTGAGACGAAGATCGAGGGGCCGCTCGGATCGCGGGCGCCGGAATTCATCAAGGCCCGCCGTGCACTGCATCTGAGCTGGCAGGTGGGTGTTTTCGTCGTGGGGCTCGCGGTGGTCGGCGCCGGCGTGATCATGCTTCCACTGCCGGGCCCCGGCTGGCTGGTGATCTTCGGCGGCATGGCGATCTGGGCGACCGAGTTCGTCTGGGCACAGCTGGTGCTCCGCTGGACGAAGCGCAAGGTCACGGAGGCGACACAGCGGGCACTCGACCCGAAGGTGCGGCGCCGCAACATCATTCTCACGAGTGTCGGTGTCGTCATCGTCGCGGCCCTTGGTGGCGTCTACCTCTGGAAGTTCGGCGTCCAGATGCCGTGGAACATCCAGGAATGACCGACGGGTGACGCGACCCGGGAGACGGGACTCGTGACGCGACCCGGGAAGGGCTCGTGACGCGACCCGCGAAGGGCTCGTGACGGCACCCGTTCCCGTGCTGCTCCGAAGGCCCCTCCTGGGGCCCATTGGCTGGTCGGAGCCACCCCCTGACATGGGGTAATGTTCTCCCTGCGCCCGGGCGATTAGCTCAGCGGGAGAGCGCTTCGTTCACACCGAAGAGGTCACTGGTTCGATCCCAGTATCGCCCACCAGCACGACAGGCGACCCAGTTCCACGCAGTGCGTGGGCAGGGTCGCCTTCGTCATTCCCGCACCACCCCGCAGGGCGGGGGGTGCGCCCCCACGACACCCGCGGACCGCACCTTGCGTGTACCAGTGCCAGTATCGGTACCGGTATCGGAAGCGGTACCGCGGTCACCGCGCGGACGTCGGAAACCGGAGCCGGAGTCCCGGTCGCAGCCGCCATCGGAACCGGTGGCGTCCCGTCCTGTGGTGCGTCCATGTGGACCGCGCGGCTCCGCTCGCTCATGTCCGGCGTGGGACGTCGGCCGGACCGCCGCGCAGTTGCCCGCGCCGCTCGCGGTCATCGCCGCCGGCATGTGGCGCGGGCGGCGGGCGCGTCGCAGGCATTGACCTGCTGTCGCGGGCACTGACCTGCGAAGTCTCGAACTCCGCATCGCTACGCCGCTTCGCGGGACGCGCCCCCCGCATCGACCCGTCGACCAGGGTGAACGCCGGACCGACGCGAGCGAGCCGCCCTTCGGACGCGCACCAGCCGCCCGCTCGTGTCGGTGCGACCCGCCCGGGCCCGTCCAGATCTGCCCAGAGCTGCCCAGGCCCGTCCAGACCCACCCGAGCCCCTCCACCTCCCCACCAACACCAACCACACGCACGCCGGTTCGGCACCACCCCCTCGCGAAGACCCACCGCCCAACCGCCGCCCGCACGGCGGTTGTTTTCGGCCCGGCCCCACACTCGCCCGACCCGCCGTTTCCTGTTCGGCAACCCGACCGCACGCCCCGGACCTGCACACTCGTGCGCCTCCATGGGAGCGGCGCCCCCAATGCCCGCCGCCACGCGGCCGAACCGCGTCACACCAATTCCTGTCCGAATCATTGACGCGCCTGGAAGCCCTCCGTACCTTGTGCCAGCAAGCGCTTACTTGAAACGATTCATGCAGGTGCAACGACGTCGCGGGGAGGCCCGACTGTGGGAAACAACGGGAGTGTTGAGAGGCGTACGGTCCTCAAGGCGGCCGGAGCTTCACTGGCCACGCTGGGGCTGGCCGCGACGACGGGCTGCGGCGGGGACAGTGGCAGTTCCGGGGACGGGACGGTCACGATCCGGTACGCCTGGTGGGGTGCCGACGAGCGGGCGAAGAAGATCAACCAGTCCATCGCGCTCTTCGAGAAGAAGTACCCGAAGATCAAGGTGAAGACCGACTTCCAGGATTACGTGGCCTTTTGGGAGAAGTTCCAGACCCAGGCCGCCGGTGGAAATCCCCCGGACGTATTCCAGAACGCGGTCGGATTCCTGCGGAAGTACGACAAGAGAGGCATCCTGCTCGACCTCAAGCCTCAGATAGACGCGGGAAATCTGAGCCTCGACAACTTCCGCGCCGGAGTGGAGAAGGTCGGCCAGGTCGACGGAAAGCAGCTCGGTATTCCGGTCGGATCCAACACCATGTCACTTGTCATCGACGAGAAGGTGTTTGAGAAGGCGGGCATCAAGCCGAAGCAGGGCTGGACCTGGGACGAGTACTTCGCCGCCCTGAAGAAGATCCACGACACCCAGAAGCTGGCCGGCGACACCGGCTACTTCAGCATCATGTACCTGTACGACCTCTACCTCCGGCAGAACGGCAAGGCGTTCTTCACCAAGGACGGACTCGGATTCGACGAGGCCGACCTGACGGAGTGGTGGACGGACGGCTACAACCGCGTCAAGGCAGGCATCGTCACCGACCCCAAGCGGGTCGAGCAGGACAAGCCCAAGTCCTCGCTCTCGGCGGCCCACGGCGCCTCCGAGTTCACCTGGGACAACTTCACGGTCCGCTACACCGCCGAGGGCACCAGCACCTACGGCCTCGCGCCGATCCCGACCACCGACGGCAAGCAGACCGGTCAGTACCTCGCCTCCCTGATGCTGAGCGCCTCCGCCCGCACCAAGCACCCCAAGGAAGTCGCCCAGTTCATCAACTTCATGGTCCACGACCCCGAGGTCGGCAAGATCATGGGCTACGACCGGGGCATCCTCGCCACCACCGAGCAGTTCGACGCGTACAAGCCGACCGACGCGCCCAACCAGGCGATCGCGAAGTACGAGACGGATGTCGCCGCGGCCGGTGTGCTCGGCACCATCACCCCGCACCCGGCCGGAGCCGACACCTGCGAGTCCGCCTTCCTGCGCATCGGCGGTGACATGTCGCAGGGCACGACCAAGGTCGCCGACGCGGTCAAGCAGTTCTTCTCCGAGGCGAAGACCGCCCTCGCCGCCTGATGGGAACCGCCGTGACGCTCGTCAAGGACTCTCCGCCCGACGCCCCGGAGATACGCCCCGAGGCCCCGGCCGCCAAAAAGCGGCGTGGGCGCCGGGAAAACCTCGCCGGCTATCTCTTCATGTCCCCGTGGATCGCGGGCTTCCTGCTGCTGACCGCGGGCCCGATGGCCGCCTCCCTCTACTTCGCGTTCACCGACTACAACCTCTTCAATTCGCCGAAGTGGATCGGCTTCGACAACTTCACCAAGATGTTCCACGATCCGCGGTGGCAGAAGTCGGTCGAGGTGACGGCCAAGTACGTCGTCATCGGCACCCCGCTCAAGCTGCTGCTCGCGCTCGGAGTCGCCCTCCTGCTCGCACAGAGCCGCCGAGGGCAGGCCTTCTACCGGGCCGCCTTCTACGCCCCGTCGCTCATCGGTGCCAGTGTCTCCATCGGATTCGTGTGGCGCGCGCTCTTCTCGGACGACGCCATCGTGGACCGCACGCAGTCGTTCCTCGGTTTCCACACGGGAGGGTGGGTCGGCGACCCGAACTGGGTGCTCTACAGCCTGGTCGCGCTCACCGTCTGGCAGTTCGGCGCACCCATGGTGATCTTCCTCGCCGGACTCAAGCAGGTGCCGAGGGAGCTGTACGAGGCAGCGGAGGTGGACGGCGCCGGACCGTTCCGCAGGTTCTGGAACATCACCCTGCCGATGATCTCGCCGGTGCTCTTCTTCAACGTGCTCCTGGAGACCATCCACTCCTTCCAGATCTTCGGCTCCGCCTACGTGGTCTCCAACACCCAGTGCGGACCGGCCGACGCCACGCTCGTCTACACCTGCTACCTGTACCAGAAGGGCTTCAAGGAGTCCCAGATGGGCTTCGCGTCCGCCATGGCCTGGATGCTGCTGCTCGCCGTGGCGCTGGTGACGGCCGTCCTCTTCTGGTCCCAGAAGCGGTGGGTGCACTACGAGGAGGACGCCCGATGAGCACCACCCTGCGCAAGCCCCTCGAAGTCGGCAGCCGCAGGCGCACCGGCTCGCTCGTCTGGCACGTCGGCGCCCTGCTGATCCTCGCGGTCGTCCTCTATCCCGTCATCTGGGTCGTCGGCGCCTCGTTCAAGCCCAGCCGGGACATCATCGGCAGCCTGAACCTGTTCCCGACCAGCCCGGTCCTCGGCAACTTCAAGGGCCTGGCCGACGGCATCGCGGACATCTCGATCGCGACCTTCTTCCAGAACTCCCTCTTCTACGCGCTCGGCTCCGTCGTCGGCATCCTCATCTCCTGCTCGCTGACGGCCTACGCCTTCGCCAAGATCCGGTTCGCCGGCCGGAACCTGCTGTTCTCCCTCATGATCGGCACGCTTCTGCTGCCCTATCACGTGCTGCTCATCCCGCAGTACGTGATGTTCCAGAAGATGGAGCTGGTCAACACCTACGTTCCGCTGCTGATCGGCAAGTACCTGGCCACCGAGGCGTTCTTCGTCTTCCTCATGGTCCAGTTCATGCGGAACCTGCCGCGCGAACTGGACGAGGCGGCCCGGCTCGACGGCTGTGGCCATCTGCGGATCTACTGGTCGATCGTGCTGCCGCTGTGCCGCCCCGCCCTCATCACCAGCGCGATCTTCACCTTCATCAACGCCTGGAACGACTTCATGGGGCCGCTGATCTACCTCAACGAGCCCAGCAAGTACACGGTCTCGCTCGGCATGATGATGTTCCGCGACCAGGAGGGCGTCGCCAACTACGGCGGCATGATCGCGATGTCGCTGGTCGCCCTGCTGCCCGTACTCCTCTTCTTCCTCGCCTTCCAGCGGTATCTGATCGACGGTATGGCGACCTCCGGACTGAAGGGCTGAGATGGCCACCAGCCAGCCGCGGGCGCGGGCAGAGCAAAAAAGGCGTGCGAAGGCGCGCAAGGCACCCCGCGAGTCCGTCTTCGCCGAACGTTTCGGCGTGTTTGCGGAGTGTCTGCTCACTGGAGTGTGGATCGCGGTGGCCTCGCTGCCGCTGGTCACCTACCCCGCCGCGTTCGCGGCCGGTGCACGGCATCTGCGGCGGCGTACGTCCCACGAGGCGGGCGGCCTGAGGGAGTTCGTCGCCGACTTCCGGACCGCCGTCCGGGGCGGCTGGATCGCCGGGGTCGCCGGATGGGCGGCGGCGGCCGCGGTCTGGGTGGACGTCCAGGCCGTGCGTGCCGGGATCCCCGGCGGCCCGCTCGTCGGGGCCGTCGGCCTCTTCGCCCTGATCGGCCTCGCCGTGGCCGGGCTGCGCGCGGCGGCCGTCTGGGAACCCGGCGCCTCCTGGCGGGCGCTGCTGGCGAAGGCAGGACGCCGTACGGTCCTCGATCCGGCCGGCTCATTCCTGCTCGTGGGCGGACTGGCCGTCGTGGCTGCTTCCGCCCTGTTCATCGCGCCGCTGGCGGTCCCCGTCCTGGGGGCCGTCGCGGCGGCGGCCGTCGCCGTCGAGGCGCGCCACCGCCGCCGCTGAGCTTCTCGCAGGTCGGCGCCCCCGGCGTCGTACCTCTATCTGTCATGCCCCTGACTTCCCCGCACGGAAAGGAAAGGCCATGTCTCCCATCCCCCGCAGGTCCCTGCTGAAGGCGGCCGCAGTCGCCGGAGCCGCCGCGCAGTTCAGCTGGGCCCTGGGAAGCACGAACGCGCAGGCCGCCGCCAGATCCGAGGCCGCCGACACCGACCCCGTGACCCTGGACTGGCTGGAGGACGGCGCCCTCGGCGCCGCCCCCGGCTCCACCGTCGGAGTGCCCTGGCCGAAGGGCGCGTACCAGCAGGACCAGGCCTTCGCGCTCACCGACGCCTCCGGCAAGGACGTGCCGGTGCAGTCCTGGCCGATCGCGTACTGGCCGGACGGCTCCCTCAAGTGGACGGCGCACGCGGTCAGTTCCGGCTCCGGGAAGCTCACGCTCGCCGCCGGTGCGCCCGCCGCCCCCGACAAGAAGGTGACCGTCGACAAGAGCGGCGGCACCATCGACATCTCGACCGGCGTCATCACCGCCAAGATCGGCAAGAGCGGCTCCACCCTCGTCAAATCGGTGAAGCGCGGCTCCACCGAGATCGCGAAGGACGGCCGGCTGGTGCTGATCCGCCAGCCCGAGATCGAGGACGACGACCAGGGCGCGGAGAAGTACGAGCGGTTCGAGAGCGTCATCGGTGAGGTCACGGTCGAGCAGGAGGGTCCTGTCCGTGCCGTCGTCCGCATCGACGGCAAGCACCGCAAGGGCAGCCGCAGTTGGCTGCCGTTCTCGATCCGGCTGTACTTCTACGCGGGTGCCGACTCCTTCCGGATGGTGCACACCATCACCTTCGACGGGAAGCAGGAGCCGGGGAAGACGAGCGGCGACTTCATCCGCGGCCTCGGCGTCCGCTTCAACGTGCCGATGCGCGACGCCGCGTACGACCGGCACATCCGCATCGGCGGCGAGGGCTCCGGTCTGCTGCGGGAGGCCGTGCAGGGCATCACCGGGCTGCGCCGCGACCCGGGCGCGGCCGTGCAGGCGGCCCAGTTCGCGGGCGAGAAGCTGCCCGACCCGTCCACCTGGGACCAGCGGGTGACGACCCGCCTCCAGTACATCCCCGAGTGGGGCGACTACACCCTCTCCCAGCTCTCCGCCGACGGCTTCACCCTGCGCAAGCGCACGAAGAAGGGGCATGGCTGGATCGGCGCGGGCGGTGGACGCCGGGCGAGCGGGTTCGGTTACGTCGGCGGGGCGAGCGGCGGTCTCTCCTTCGGGCTCAGGGACTTCTGGGAGAAGTACCCGGCACAGCTCGACATCCGCGACGCCCAGACCGACGAGGCCGAGGTCACCCTCTGGCTCTGGTCGCCCGAGGCGCAGCCCATGGACCTGCGCTTCTACCACGACGGCATGGGCCAGGACACGTACGCCGAACAGCTCGAAGGCCTCAACATCACCTACGAGGACTACGAACCCGAGTTCGGCACCCCGTACGGCATCGCCCGCACCTCCGAACTCCTCTTCTGGGCCAACGAGTCGACGCCCACGCCCGAAACGCTCGCCGAACAGGTCGCGGCCGTAAGGGTGTTGCCGCAGCTGGCCGCCCCGCCCAAGCAGCTCATCAAGGCCAAGGTCTTCGGCGGCCTCTTCTCCGAGCCGGACCGCTCCACCGCCGCCAAGGCGAAGATCGAGGACCACCTCGACTTCCTCTTCACCTATTACAAGGACCAGGTGGAGATGCGCCGTTGGTACGGCTTCTGGGACTACGGCGACTTCATGCACTCGTACGACGCCGTGCGCCACCAGTGGCGCTACGACGTCGGCGGCTACGCCTGGGACAACTCCGAGTTGTCGCCCGACATCTGGCTCTGGATGGCCTATCTCCGCTCGGGCCGCTCGGACATCTTCCGCTTCGCCGAGGCGCTCACCCGGCACACCGGCGAGGTCGACGTCTACCACCTCGGCCAGTGGGCGGGCCTCGGCACCCGGCACGGCGTGCAGCACTACGCCGACAGCGCCAAACAGCAGCGCATCGCCAACACCACATACCGCCGCTATCACTACTACCTCACCGCCGACGAGCGGGTCGGCGACCTCATGCACGCCAACGTCGACTCCGACGAGACGTTCCTCGTCCTCGACCCGATCCGCAAGATCCGCACCGAGCCGTACACCCCCGACCGGCACGCCCTGTCCATCGGCTTCGGCACCGACTGGAGCGGTCTGGTCTCGGCCTGGCTCACGGAGTGGGAGCGCAAGGGCCCGAAGTGGGAGAAGGCCAAGGCGCGTGTGCTGTCCACGATGGAGACGATCGCCGCCCAGCCCAACGGCTTCGTCCAGGGCAGCGGGCTCTACGACCTCGACACCGGCAAGTTCGCCGTCGCCTCCGCGCCGGTCGTGTCGGTCTCGCACCTCTCCGCCGTCTTCGGCCTGGGCGAACTGTGCGCCGAGCTGATCGACCTGGTCGACGTGCCGAAGTTCAAGGAGGTCTACCTCGACTACTGCCGCTACTTCAATGCCACCAAGACGGAACAGGCGGCACGCTACGGCTCCAACTTCGGCTCCCTGCTGCTGTTCCAGGGCCACTCGCGCCTCGACGCGTACGCCGCCGTACAGACCGGCGACGCGACGCTCGCCAAGCGCGCGTGGACGAAGTTCTACAGCTCCGACGGCTACATGGAGTCCTCGCCCTGGAAGACCGAGCCACTGAGCGGCCCGGTCACCCTGGTTCCCGGCAGCGAGGCCAACTGGGTCAGTTCGAACGACAGCGCCCTGTACGGCCTCGCCGCCATCGAGAACCTGGCACTACTTGGCGACAAGATGCCGTAGCCGTTCCCGGCCGGGGGCGCGTCAGCGCATCCGGCCGAGAACGTCCCGCACGCGTCGCGCGTCCCGGATCCGCTGCTCGTACGTCGCACCGAGTGCGAGCAGCACCAGACCGGCGAGTGCGGGAGGCACCCAACGGGGCAGCGCGCCCGCCATCTGCACGAGGTACGGGGCGAGTTCGTGCAGGGTGTCCAGCGCGAGCACGCCGCCCCCGAGGACGAGCGGGGCCCGCAGCCGGTGCCGGGCACCCACGAGGGTGACCGTGAGGGCCGCGACACCGAGCAGCAGGGGTCGCGGCCAGTCCGGGTCGGTCCACGCCGTCAGGAGACTCGGCACGAGCGTGACGGACAGCCCCGCTCCGTACGCCGCCCAGGACGAGGTCAGCGGATCCTTGCGGCGCCCGACCGCCCCCACCAGCAGCGCCGGGACGGTCACCGGCAGCGTGTACGCCTCGACGTAGCCGACGCCCCAGCACGCCAGGCGGACCCAGGCGGCCAGCACGAACAGGGCGGTGGCCGCGTAACCGGCGGACCGCCGGTCCTCTCGTACGGCGGTGCCCGCGGCGATCACTCCGCACAGGGCCAGGACCAGGGCCAGCAGCGGCGGGTCGGTCACCGCGAGGCCGACGGCGAGCAGCCCGGCGACGGCGCCCGTCATCTCGACGGGCACGCGCGCGGGGGAGCCGGCGAGGCGTGCCGCGAGCAGGGCCGCGACGACCGGTACGAGGAGCACCAGCAGCGCGATGTGCTGCGACTGCCAGCCGAGGGACGCGCCCACGGCACAGGCCAGCGCGGTGGCGTACGTGAGGGCGGCGACCGGGGCTGGCCGCGAGCGCCCGGACACGGCGGAGAACAGCACGGTCAGCGTGGCGAGGACGCCGAGGGTCGTGCCCTCGGTGGCGAGGGAGAGGCACGCGAGGCTCGCCGAGCTCACAAGGGCCAGGAGGAAGGGGACCAGGCGCGCCTTTGCCGAGCGGGTGGTGTACGCCAGCGTCGCCACGATCGTGAGTCCTTGCGCCGAAAGCCCCGCCCAGTAAGGGATGTCGAGAGCCGCGGGAAGGACGAGAACGGCCGCCCAGACGAGGGCCGACGCGCCGACCGTAGCCCTGGGGCGCCACTCCGTACCGCGGACGGCCACGGCCAGGACGGTGGCGACGATCACGAGGACCAGCGGAGCCGTGGCCGCGTACGGAGGCCAGGGGACGCCGTCGGTCGTGACCGCCTCGCGCGCGGTCGAGGGGGCCCCGGTCCAGACGCGCCCCACCCAGGCCACCGGGCCCAGCAGAGCGAGGGCGACCGGCGGCAGCGCCCACACCACCGAGACCGCCTGCACGGAGCCGGCCGCCAGGGCGAGGCCGCGCCTCATCGGCTCGGGGAGCCGGGTGCGTACGGCCGCCAACAGGGCCACAGCGCAGACCAGATACCCCGGAACCGTCCAGTCGCCCGGCAGCGACGAGCGCGGGACGTCACCGAGCGCGGCGACCGTGAGCAGGCCGCCGGCCGAGGCGACCCAGGTGGCGACGTTCGTGTCCGGCAGCCGCCACGCCGCCGCCAGAGCGATCGCCCCGGCGAAGAGGAGGAGCGCCGCCGCACGGGCGACGGCGCTCGGACCGGTGGCCGTCCAGGACAGCCAGCCGGCCGCGAAGGAGCCCCAGCCGCCCAGGCCGTACGCGCCCACGGCGGCGACGAGACGTACGGACGGCACGGGCACCCGGAACGCGGCGGCCGTGTCGAGCGCCGCCGTGACCAGCAGCGCGGCCGTCATGGCGTGGGCACCCGCGTCGGCCGCGGCCGCCCAGAGGATCAGCGGGAGCTGCGCGGCGGCCAGCGCGGTGGGCAGGGGCAGGCGCAGCGGGAGCCGTTCGGGGGCGGCCGGTTCACCGGTCGGTCGGCGCGGCCCGCCGAGTACGAGTCCGTACGCCGTCCACAGGGCCGCCAGCAGGGCCGACGCGATGGCCGCGTAGCCCAGGCCGTTCGTGTCGGGGAACGCGACCTCGTGCAGTGCGTACACGTCCAGGACCGTCAGCGCGAGTCCCAGCCCCGCCACGGCCTCCGCCGTCGAGCGCAGCCCGTGCCGGAGCAGGAGCACGGGTGAGCCGAGCGCGGCCAGCGTCACCGCGCCCAGCACCAGGGACCGCCCGGCGATCCCCATCCGGCCCCAGCTGACCAGCGTGAACGCGATCGCGGCGACGGTCAGCAGGATGCCGCCGAGAACGAGCAGCACGTTCTGGACGCGGGGCGCCGTGGTCTCGGGCCGGCGTGCGGGCGGGGGCGGGGGCGGCGGAGCCACGGGCGGCCGGAGCGCGGTGATCAGCCAGGCGCGGCGGGCCAGCAACAGGGCCCGGCGCGCGTCGAGTTGCCGCAGCTCGGTGTCCAGGAGCCGCAACTCCTCGGCCGGGGGCGGAAGGTGGGTCATATCCCGGGAGTGTGGTCCCGGTCACCTTCTCCGGCATGAGTGCGCGTACTCATGCCGTACTCAGATGCCCGGTTGGGCACACTCCGTCCATGGACTGGAGCCATTACCGCTTCCGCAGTGTCTGGGCCCTGCCCGCGCCGCCCACCGAGGTCTACCCCGTTCTCGAACGGGCCGAGGACTACCCGCGCTGGTGGCCCCAGGTCCGTGAGGTGATCCGGATCGACGAGCGCAGCGGCACCATGCGCATCCGCTCGTTCCTGCCGTACGACCTGGTGTTCACGGCGCGCGAGCTGCGCCGCGACCCGGTGGCCGGGGTCCTGGAGATCGCGATGGCGGGCGACATCGACGGCTGGGCGCGCTGGACGCTCACCACCGCCGGGTCAGGCACCCGCGCCCAGTACGACCAGGAGGTCGACGTGAGCAAGCCGCTGCTGCGGCGCTTCGCGGTGCCGGGACGGCCGGTGTTCCGGGCCAACCACGCCCTGATGATGCGCGCGGGACAGCGCGGACTGGCGGCCCGACTCACGGGTGACTGAAGGCTCATCTCGAAGCGGTTTGAACCACACCCGCAGGGACCTGTATTGTTCAGTGCGTTCCCGGGCGATTAGCTCAGTGGGAGAGCGCTTCGTTCACACCGAAGAGGTCACTGGTTCGAACCCAGTATCGCCCACCCGGAGAAGACCGGTCCGTCACAGACGGACCGGTTTTTCGTTGTCCCGCGCGGGCTCAGGCCGCCGCCGGCAGTTCCGGACGCAGCGGCCACGCCGGATCCACCGCCTCCGGCGAACCGCTGCGCGCGAACCACGCCTGAAGGCCGCGCGCCTGCGCCGCGTGCCACACCGCCTGCAGGGTGTGCAGCTCGGCGGGGGAGAGCCGCTCCAGCCGGGTGGCGAAACGACGCCCCACCGCTCGTACGACCTCCATCGCGGCCAGTGCGTCCGCCGCCGCGTCGTGCGCGCCCTCCAGCACCACGTCGTAGTGCGCGCACAGGTCGGTCAGGGTGCGGCGGCCCTTGCGATAGCGGTCCAGATGTTTGTCCAGAACCCGCGGATCGAGCACGCGCAGCGGCGCCGGCTCGAACCACCGGTCGAGACAGGTGGCGCGATGGCGGCGCAACTCCCGGTCCAGGAGCGTCAGATCGAACGGCGCGTTCATCACGACGAGCGGGCGGCCCGCCGCGGCCTGTTCGCCCAGCACCCTGGCTATCTCGTCCATCACCGGCGACGGCCAGCGGCCGTTGCGCTGAAGGTGTTCGTCTGTCAGCCCGTGCACCGCCGTCGCACCCGCGGGCACCGGCACTCCCGGGTTCACCAGCCAGCGGGTCACCCGGGGCCGGGAACCCGCGGCGTCCTGGACGACGACGGCGGCCGACACGATCCGGTCGGTCTCGACGTCCACGCCCGTGGTCTCCGTGTCGAACGCGGCCAAAGGGCCTTCGTACCAGCACGTCATACGTACACAACTCCTCGTTCACCCACGGCAGCTGACGCACCGTCTTCTGCCTGTTTGGTGATACCCGGGCTGTTTGCGCCGTACGCCGGAAGGAGACAACACAGGTACGGGTCTTTGCAGTTCAGCGGCCCGTCGCGGGGAATCACTTGGCTTGGAAGGCTGTTGGACTCATGGCACTCGCGCAGCCCGAGCGGGGCGGGCTGCTGCCCCAGCGGACGGCACCCCATCGCGGCACACTCGCCACCACCGCCTGCATGGAGACCTTGCAGGTGGGCTACTTGCACGCCGTCGCGGCCGCGGCGGGCTGTTCGCTGTCCCAGCCCTTTCCCGACAACGGCATCGACTGGCACGTCAGCCACAGCGCCCCCGGGCACACGGTCGACGACGAAGTCACCATCAAGGTGCAGCTCAAGTGCACGTACCAGATCCCGCCGAACCCACCCGGGCCCGCCTTCTCCTTCACGCTCGACAACGAGCACCTGGCGAAGCTCGCCCGCACCCCGGTCTCGGTGCACAAGATCCTGGTTGTGATGCTCGTGCCCAGGTCCCAGGACGACTGGCTGCGCGCCAGCCACGACCGCCTCGACCTGCGGCACTGCTGCTACTGGATCAACCTCGCCGGCCACCCGATCACCGGCCGGCGCCGGACCACCGTGCGGATACCGACCTCGCGCATCTTCGACGACAGGGCGCTCTGCGAGATCATGACGAGGGTCGGGACGGGAGGGAAACCTTGACACACCGCCCCATCGACTCCATCGGCGAACCCCTTCGGCCGGTCAGGCCGCACCCCGTCGAGTCCCACTGGACCGAGCCGCCCGAGCCGGGCCAGGTCGACCCCGCCGTCCTCAGCGCGCTGCTGCACCGCCACGGCTGGCAGCGCCGCGGTGGAGCGGCCGGACGGTACGGCCGGTGGACCCCACCAGGGCCCGGTGGCGGCGGCACGAGCCTGCTCGTGCCGGAGAACCGGGCCTTCCCCGACAGCGACGACCTCCTCGGCGAGGCGCTCGTCGCGCTCTCCCGCAGCGGAGCGCCGTCCGCGCGCGACGTCCTGGTCGCCCTCGCCGTGCCCAGCGACGAGATCCGCTGGTGGCGCGATGTGCCGACCGGGCCCTTGGGCGCCACGTCCTGGAGCGTGGAGGAGCGGCTGCGCTCGGCCGCCCGCTCGATGCTGCTCGCGGCGGCGCTCGCCACACGCGCGCGTGCGGGCTATTACGGCGCCCGCCACCGCAGGCCCGCCGCCGCTTCCCTGGAGAACGTCCTCGTCGGAGCCGACCCCGGCGGGCGCCGGCTCACCGCCTTCGTGCCCGTCGACACCGGCCGGCCGCTCTCCGTACGCCTGCACCAGGCGCTGTACGCCGCCCGCGAGGCCATCGACTACCAGCGGGCCACCGGCGGCATGGACGCCTTCGACGCGGCCGTCGAGGCGGGCGTCAGTCATGAACTCACCGAGGCCGTCGTCGCCCTCGTGCGCGGCACGGAGGGCGCCCGGATCGCCGTCGAGTGGGCGCCCGCCGCCGGGGTCCCCGAGGGCTGTGCGGCGCCCGACGAGGCCGTCGAGTTCTCGCCCGGCGACCTGCCCGTCCTGCGCGAGGCCGGGGCCCGCTATCTGCGCGCCGAGCCGTCCGTACCGGTGCGCCTCACCGGTGCCGTGGTGCGGATGCGCAGGTCCCAGCCGCGCGGCGAGGGCACGGTACGGCTGCGGGTGATCGCGGGAGCGGAGGTCCAGCACGTCCGCATGACGCTCGACGAGGAGGCGTACCGGATAGCGGGTCACGCCCATCTGGTCGGGCTGCCGGTGCGGGTGCTGGGGCGGCTGGAGAGCCGCGGCGGCTTCCGCCGGCTCACCGACGCCTCCGGGGTCGTACCGGTGCAGGTGGACGAGGCCGAGCGGGACCGGCTGATGAAGTCGCTCCAGGAGAACCTGGACTTCTTCGAGGAGGCGTGCAGCGGGGACTGAGGGCTTTGTGGAGCTTTGCCGGGAACCGTTTCGCGGAGGGTGCCCCGGGCTCGGTAGGATCGCCGGGCAGGCATGGCACTGCCATGCCCACTGGGTGAGCTTGCCCCCTTCAGTCAGGAGAGACCGGTGTCAGACGTCCGTGTGATCATCCAACGCGATTCCGAGCGGGAAGAGCGCGTGGTGACGACGGGCACTACGGCCGCCGACCTCTTCGCCGGCGAGCGCACCATCGTCGCGGCCCGTGTGGCCGGCGAGCTGAAGGACCTCGCGTACGAGGTGCGGGACGGCGAGGAGGTCGAGCCCGTCGAGATCTCCTCCCAGGACGGTCTCAACATCCTGCGCCACTCCACCGCGCACGTGATGGCGCAGGCCGTGCAGGAACTCTTCCCCGAGGCCAAGCTGGGCATCGGCCCGCCGGTCAAGGACGGCTTCTACTACGACTTCGACGTCGAGAGGCCGTTCACGCCCGAGGACCTCAAGGCCGTCGAGAAGAAGATGCAGGAGATCCAGAAGCGCGGGCAGCGCTTCTCCCGCCGCGTCGTCACCGACGAGGACGCCCGCGAGGAACTGGCGGCGGAGCCGTACAAGCTGGAGCTCATCGGCATCAAGGGCTCCGCGTCCTCGGACGACGGCGCGGACGTCGAGGTCGGCGGCGGCGAGCTGACGATCTACGACAACCTCGACGCCAAGACCGGCGAGCTGTGCTGGAAGGACCTCTGCCGCGGTCCCCACCTGCCCACCACCCGCAACATCCCGGCGTTCAAGCTCATGCGCAACGCCGCCGCGTACTGGCGCGGCAGCGAGAAGAACCCGATGCTCCAGCGCATCTACGGCACCGCCTGGCCCTCCAAGGAGGAGCTGAAGGCGCACCTCGACTTCCTGATCGAGGCCGAGAAGCGCGACCACCGCAAGCTGGGCAACGAACTGGACCTCTTCTCCATCCCGGACCAGATCGGTTCAGGGCTCGCCGTCTTCCACCCCAAGGGCGGCGTCATCCGCCGGGTCATGGAGGACTACTCGCGGCGCCGCCACGAGGAAGAGGGCTACGAGTTCGTCTACACCCCGCACGCGACGAAGGGGAAGCTCTTCGAAACCTCGGGCCACCTGGACTGGTACGCCGACGGCATGTACCCGCCCATGCAGCTCGACGAGGGCGTGGACTACTACCTCAAGCCCATGAACTGCCCGATGCACAACCTGATCTTCGACGCGCGCGGCCGCTCGTACCGCGAACTGCCGCTGCGCCTCTTCGAGTTCGGGACCGTGTACCGGTACGAGAAGTCGGGCGTCGTGCACGGTCTGACCCGCGCCCGTGGCTTCACGCAGGACGACGCGCACATCTACTGCACCAAGGAGCAGATGGCGGAGGAGCTCGACAAGACGCTCACCTTCGTCCTGAACCTGCTGCGCGACTACGGCCTGACCGACTTCTACCTGGAGCTCTCCACCAAGGACCCGGAGAAGTTCGTCGGCTCCGACGAGGTCTGGGAGGAGGCCACCGAGACGCTGCGGCAGGTGGCCGAGAAGCAGGGCCTCCCGCTCGTCCCGGACCCGGGCGGCGCCGCGTTCTACGGTCCGAAGATCTCCGTCCAGACCAAGGACGCCATCGGCCGGACCTGGCAGATGTCGACCGTGCAGCTCGACTTCAATCTGCCGGAGCGCTTCGACCTGGAGTACACCGGCCCCGACGGCTCCAAGCAGCGTCCGGTGATGATCCACCGCGCGCTGTTCGGTTCCATCGAGCGCTTCTTCGCGGTGCTCCTGGAGCACTACGCGGGCGCGTTCCCGGCCTGGCTGGCGCCCGTGCAGGCGGTCGGCATCCCGATCGGCGACGCACACGTGGAGTACCTGCAGAAGTTCGCCACCGAGGCGAAGAAGAAGGGTCTGCGGGTCGAGGTCGACGCCTCCTCCGACCGTATGCAGAAGAAGATCCGCAACGCCCAGAAGCAGAAGGTGCCCTTCATGGTCATCGCGGGCGACGAGGACATGGCGGCCGGCGCCGTCTCCTTCCGCTACCGCGACGGCTCGCAGGAGAACGGCATCCCGGTCGACGAGGCGATCGCCAAGATCATGAAGGTCGTCGAGGAGCGCGCACAGGTCTGACGCGCAGGTCCGACACGTACGGTGCTTCCTTGACGCGTACGTGGCCGAAGGCCCCCGGAGAGCTCAGCTCCCCGGGGGCCTGTCCCTGTACCCGTTCTCGTCCTCACGTGCGAACACCTGGAGCAGCCAGGACGAGAACGAGCCGGTCACCGCGCCGAGCAGCGCCAGACCGCACACCATCAGCACCGACGCGATCGTGCGCCCCATCGGAGTCACCGGCACCACGTCTCCGTACCCCACCGTCGTGAGCGTGGTGCAGGTCCACCACACCGAGTCCCCGAACGTCCGGATCGAGGCGCCCGGCGCCCCGCGCTCCTGCTGGTAGACGGCGAGGGAGCCCGCGAAGCCGAGCAGCGAGGCCGACAACCCCGCGTAGAAGACCACACGCGCGTGCAGGGAGAGACGGGGCTCTCCACGATGACGCTGTACGGCCTCGTAGACCTTGACGATGCGCAGCGGACGGAGCAGCGGCAGCAGGAGCGCCAGGGTGTCCACCGGGTGCGCGCGGACGAAGCCGAGGCGCTGTCCGCTCAGGCGCCAGCGCACCGCGTAGTCGACGCCGAACAGCGCCCAGGCGGCCAGCATCGCCGCCACGCAGGCCTGCCGCCAGACGACGGGCAGTGCGTGCCCGAGGACCAGGACGGCGTACGCGGCGAGAAACAACGCCGAGGCCAGGCTGAGCGGGACCTCGGTGCGCCGTTCCCACCGGGCCTGTCGGCTGTCGTCGTCCATCGGCCCAGCTTGGCCCGGTGAGCAATCGGGAGAGCCCCGCCGACACGCCGCGAACGGGCGAAGCAATATGCTGCACCACATGACGAGTGAGCCGGAGCAGCAGATCGGAGTGGGGACGCAGGACGCGTTCCAGCGCTTGTGGACGCCCCACCGGATGGCTTACATCCAGGGCGAGAACAAGCCCACCGGCCCGGGGGCCGACGACGGCTGTCCGTTCTGCTCGATCCCCGCCAAGTCCGACGAGGACGGGCTCATCGTGAGGCGCGGTGAGCAGGTGTACGCGGTGCTCAACCTGTACCCGTACAACGGCGGCCACCTCATGGTCGTGCCCTACCGTCATGTCGCGGACTACACCGACCTGACCGACCCGGAGACCGCCGAGCTCGGCGAGCTGACCAAGCAGGCGATGACCGCGCTGCGCACCGCTTCGGGCGCGCACGGTTTCAACATCGGCATGAACCAGGGCACGGTGGCGGGCGCGGGCATCGCCGCCCACCTCCACCAGCACATCGTCCCCCGCTGGGGCGGCGACACCAACTTCATGCCGGTCGTCGGCCACACCAAGGTGCTCCCGCAGCTCCTGGCCGACACCCGCAAGATGCTGGCAGAGGCCTGGCCGACGCATTAGCTCGAACGGGGCGCCTGCCAACAGGCGCCCCCTTCGGCGCGCCCCTTCAGGGGCGCGGGGAACCGCGCGATCTGCCCAAGACGACCCGCACCCGGCGGACGGCCTTTCCTGCCCGTCCGCCGGGGGCTCACGCGTCGTAGAGGTCCGCCTTCCGAGGCGACGGATCCTGCACGGCCGTGCTGAGGAACGCCGACCGGTTACCGAACTTCTCCGTGTCGACCCCGTTCTCGTCCAGCACCTTGATCGCCGCCGCGTGGACGACACGGAGCACCGGCGTGGCCGCCCGCAGCGCGTCGTCGGCCATGAAGCGGTGCCGCCAGGGCTGGTCGGCCCACGCGTGCCGCAGGCCGAACGGCTCGGGCAGCGTCAGCTTGCCGCCGAGCCAGTTCAGCAGCGGCGGGTACCCGGTGAGCGGGGCGCGCGCGGCGAGACGTACGACCTCGTCCGTGGTGACCAGCGGCAGCTTCACCTTGCGGGTCTCCCAGAACTTGACCGCCTTGGCGACCTCCTTCGTCGGGGCCTCGGGCTTACTGGTGAACAGGGAGTGCACGGGACCCAGGGCGTGCCCGGTGACCTCGATGCGCAGCGTCTCGTGCAGCACGGTCACGGTGATCAGCATGGTGATGATCAACTGGCCGTCCCACAGTGTCCACTGGACGCCGAGGTAGTGCCGCTGGCCGCTGCCGAACTGCTGCTTGTTGCAGATGTCCTGTATGGCGTGGCTCTTGATCGTGTACGCCTCGACGTCCGTGCCGCCCGGCCGGGACACCTCCTTGGCGTTCTCACCGATCGGCGAGACGATCCAGTGCTTGATCGAAGGGGTGGGGAAACCACCGGTGTTGAGCGGGCCGCGCTCCAGCATGCGGAGCTTGTCGTGGATGTTGCGGACGACGTCCCAGCTGCGGAAGGGGTGGATCTCCTTGTCCGGGTCCTTGGGGACGAGGTCCTCGGCGAGCTGCCAGCTGCCCCAGCGGGTGCCCATGCCGAGTATGCCCTTGGGTCCGGCGTAGAACACCGAGTTGGACTGCTGCTCGGCGCCGAGGGCGGCCAGGGCCTGGCGCAGCCGCTCGGCCGCCGTCTCGCCCGGGCTGCCGGGCACCGCCTCCGGGATCTTGGCGCCGAGGCCACCGCCGGACAGCAGGCTGTCCCAGCGCTCGCGCAGGTCCTTGGCGGTCCGCTCGCAGATCTGCTTGGCCCAGAGCCAGCCGATCACCGGGAGGACCACCGACGCACGCGCGTACCAGGCCCAGAAGCCGGTGAAGGGCATGCGGACGAGGAAGACCACGGCGAGGGCGCCGAAGGCGACCAGGAGCGTGGTGCCGAGGGCGCCGGCGCGCTTGTTCGTCTGCTTGGCGATCATGGACCGGAGCTGGAAGACCAGCAGCCACACCAGCAGCCCGGGCAGGAACAGCACACCGCACAGCACCATGACGGCCGACAGCCAGTTGTCCCGCTCCCGGCGGATGCGGTTCGCCGCGAGGCAGTGCTCGACGACGACCTGCGGCTCGGTGCCGAAGGACTGGATGAGGGGCTTGCGGCCGGCGCCCAGCATGCGGTCCACCACCGCCCGTCCGAAGGCCTCGCCGAGGTTGGGCCTGAAGATCGTGGCCCACTTGCGGCCTGCGCTGACGGTGGACTCGTGCCACTGGTTGTTCGCCTTGAGGATCTCGCCGACATCGCTGTCCCGGTACGCCGCCGAGGCCAGGGCGAAGGTCGCCGCCGTCTGTCCCGCGGAACCCGAGAGCGGCACCTGCGCCCCGGGAGTGAAATCGAAACCGTCGAACGCCACTTCCGCCCCCATCGCCGCCGCCCCGCTCCTGCGGCTTTCCCGACTTCCCTGCCCCGCACACCTGTTGATCAGGTCATCGTCTTGATCAGTTCCCAGAGTATCGGCCGCGACCGACATTCGTCGGCGGACGGCCGAAGCCGCCCGCCGAGGGTGAAAGGAGCCGAACCGTCAGGCGTTCTGGGCCTGTTCGCGCATCCTTTCGGCGATCTGTGACGGCATCGGCTCGTGTCGTGCGTAGGTGCGGTTGAAGCGTGCGGTGCCGTGCGAGAGGGAGCGCAGATCCACGGCGTACCGTCCGATCTCGATCTCCGGGACCTCGGCCCGTACGAGCGTGCGTCCGCCGCCCGCCTGCTCGGTGCCGACCACCCGGCCGCGCCGCCCCGACAGGTCGCTCATCACGGCGCCCACGTACTCGTCGCCGACCAGGACCGTCACCTCGGCCACCGGCTCCAGCAGATGGATCCTGGTGTCGGCGGCCGCCTCGCGCAGGGCGAGCGCGCCCGCGGTCTGGAACGCGGCGTCGGAGGAGTCCACGGAGTGCGCCTTGCCGTCGAGCAGGGTGATCCGTACGTCGATGAGGGGATAGCCCGCGACCACGCCCTTGGCGGCCTGGGTCCGCACCCCCTTCTCGACGGAGGGGATGAACTGCCGGGGCACGGCCCCGCCGACGACCTTGTCCACGAACTCGATGCCCGAGCCGTTGGGGAGGGGTTCGACCTCGATCTCGCAGATCGCGTACTGCCCGTGCCCGCCGGACTGCTTCACATGGCGGCCGCGCCCCGCGGCCTTGTCCGCGAACGTCTCCCGCAGGGAGACCTTGTGCGGGACCACGTCGACCTGGACGCCGTACCGGTTGCGCAGCCGCTCCAGGGCGACATCGGCGTGGGCCTCGCCCAGGCACCACAGGACGACCTGGTGGGTGTTCTGGTTCTGTTCCAGGCGCATGGTGGGGTCCTCGGCGACCAGCCGGCCCAGGCCCTGCGAGAGCTTGTCCTCGTCGGCCTTGCTGTGTGCCTGGATGGCGAGCGGCAGCAGCGGGTCCGGCATCTGCCAGGGCTCCATCAGCAGCGGGTCGTCCTTGGCCGAGAGCGTGTCACCGGTCTCGGCCCGGTTGAGCTTCGCCACACAGGCCAGGTCGCCCGCGATGCAGTGCGTCAGGGAGCGCTGCTGTTTGCCGAACGGCGCGGACAGGGCGCCGACACGCTCGTCGACGTCGTGGTCCTCGTGCCCGCGGTCGGCCAGCCCGTGCCCGGAGACGTGCACCGTCTCGTCGGGGCGCAGAGTGCCCGAGAAGACGCGGACGAGGGAGACCCGGCCCACATAGGGGTCGCTGGCCGTCTTCACGACCTCCGCGACCAGCGGCCCGTTCGGATCGCAGGCCTTGACCTCGCGTTCCTGACCTTCCGGTGTCGTCACGGTGGGAGCCGGGCGCTCCAGCGGGGTCGGGAAGCCGCCCGTGACGAGTTCCAGGAGCTCGACGGTGCCGAGCCCCTGGCGGGCGCCCTCGGCGGCGGGCGCGGCCGCCAGGACCGGGAAGAAGGCCCCGCGCGCCACCGCCCGCTCCAGGTCCTGCACGAGCGTCTTGACGTCGATCTGCTCGCCGCCGAGATAGCGGTCCATGAGGGTCTCGTCCTCGCTCTCGGCGATGATCCCCTCGATCAGCCGGTTGCGCGCCTCCTCGATCAGCGGCAGCTGCTCCGGTCCCGGCTCGGCCTCCTTGCGCTCCCCGGAGGAGTAGTCGAACAGCCGCTGGGTGAGGAGCCCTATCAGCCCGGTGACAGGGGCGTGCCCATCGGCTCCCTCCGCGCCGTGCAGCGGCAGGTACAGCGGCAGTACGGCGTCGGGGTCGTCCGCGCCGAAGGCCTCGGCGCAGATCCGTGTCATGTCGTCGAAATCGGCGCGCGCCGACTCGAGGTGGGTGATCACGATGGCGCGTGGCATGCCGACCGCCGCGCACTCCTCCCACACCATCCGGGTCGAGCCGTCCACCCCGTCCGAGGCCGAGACGACGAAAAGGGCCGCGTCCGCGGCGCGCAGACCGGCCCTGAGTTCCCCGACGAAGTCGGCGTATCCGGGGGTGTCGATGATGTTGATCTTGTATCCGTCCCAGTCGACGGGTACCAGGGAGAGCTGCACCGAGCGCTGCTGCCGGTGCTCGATCTCGTCGTAGTCGGAGACGGCGGTGCCGTCCTCCACCCTGCCCGCCCGGTTCACTGCTCCCGCCGTCAGCGCGAGAGCTTCCACCAATGTCGTCTTGCCGGATCCGCTGTGGCCGACCAGCACCACATTCCGTACGGACGCGGGGTGGTCGGCCGCTGTAGCCCTGCCGGCGGCTCCGGGGTGTGCGTTCGCCTTGTCGCCCATGGCCTTGCCTCCCGTGCACGGTGAGGTCACTTCGGGCGCGGGCATACGGATCCGCGTGCGGTGCGGCTCCGATGACGCCCGCGGTGTCTTCGAGCTTTGCACTCGCGTCACGGTGCGTCCATACGGGGGACGCGATCCCGCCGTGACATCGACGGCATCCCACCGTGACACGGGGTGCGGGTGCCCGGCCGTCGCACAAGCGCTCGCCTGGCTACGATGGGCCAGCCGGTGGCCAGCAGGGGCCGCGCGGCGACACCGACCCTCGGGAAGGCCATGCTGAACAAGTACGCGCGTGCATTCTTCACGCGTGTCCTCACACCGTTCGCCGCGTTTCTCATCCGTCGGGGGGTAAGCCCCGACACGGTCACCCTCCTGGGTACGGCCGGAGTCATGGCGGGCGCGCTGGTCTTCTACCCCCGGGGAGAGTTCTTCTGGGGAACGATCGTCATCACGCTCTTCGTCTTCTCCGACCTGGTCGACGGCAACATGGCGCGCCAGCTCGGTCGCTCCAGCCGCTGGGGCGCCTTCCTGGACTCCACGCTCGACCGGGTCGCCGACGGCGCGATCTTCGGCGGATTCGCGCTCTGGTACGCGGGCAGCGGCGACAACAACGCCCTGTGCGCCGTCTCGATCTTCTGCCTGGCCAGCGGCCAGGTGGTCTCGTACACCAAGGCCCGCGGCGAGTCGATCGGCCTGCCCGTCGCCGTCAACGGCCTGGTCGAGCGCGCCGAGCGCCTGGTGATCTCCCTGGTCGCGGCGGGGCTCGCGGGGCTGCACAAGTTCGGAGTGCCCGGCATCCAGTGGCTGCTGCCCGTCGCGCTGTGGATCGTCGCCGTCGGCAGCCTGGTCACGCTGATCCAGCGCGTGGTCACGGTGCGCCGGGAGTCCGCGGAGGCGGACGCCGCGGCCGCGGCGCACAACAGCGGGGCCACGTCGTGACCACTCTCCAGGAGAGGCTGGTGGACGGGGCGTACGCGCTCGGCTGGAGCACCGTCAAGAAGCTCCCGGAGCCGGTCGCGGTGCGCCTGGGCCGCACCATCGCGGACATCGCCTGGAAGCGACGCGGCAAGGGCGTACAACGGCTGGAGAGCAACTACGCGCGCGTGCTGCCCGACGCGACCCCGGAGCGGCTCGCCGAGCTCTCCCGGGCGGGCATGCGCTCGTACCTGCGCTACTGGATGGAGTCCTTCCGCCTCCCCGCCTGGAGCGAGGAGCGCGTGCGGACGGGCTTCGACTGCAAGGACGTGCACCATCTGACGGACGGGCTCGCCTCCGACCGGGGCGTCATCCTGGCCCTGCCGCACATGGGCAACTGGGACCTCGCCGGCGCCTGGGTCACCACCAAGCTGGAGACTCCGTTCACGACCGTCGCCGAGCGCCTCAAGCCGGAATCGCTGTACGACCGTTTCGTCGCCTATCGCGAGGGCCTCGGCATGGAGGTCCTGCCGCACAGCGGCGGCACCGCGTTCGGCACGCTGGCCCGGCGGCTGCGGGACGGCGGACTGATCTGCCTGGTCGCCGAGCGTGATCTGTCGGCCTCGGGCGTCGATGTGGAGTTCTTCGGCGAGACGACCCGGATGCCCGCGGGCCCGGCGCTGCTCGCCCAGCAGACCGGAGCCGTGCTGCTGCCGGTCACGCTCTGGTACGACGACTCACCCGTGATGCAGGGCCGTGTGCATCCCCCCGTCGAGGTCCCCGAGACAGGCACCCGGGCCGAGAAGACGTCTGTCATGACACAGGCGCTGGCCGACGCCTTCGCCACGGGTATCGCCGAACATCCGGAGGACTGGCACATGCTGCAGCGCTTGTGGCTCAAGGACCTCGATCCCGGGAAGGATCCTGACAACAGGGATTCTGACAGCGGAAATCCTGGCAACAAGGATCCTGACAACGCCCAGAGGGATTCCGAGAAGAGGACTCCGTGAGGATCGGCATCGTCTGCCCCTACTCCTGGGACGTGCCGGGCGGCGTCCAGTTCCACATCCGTGACCTGGCCGAACACCTCATCCGCCGCGGGCACGAGGTCTCCGTGCTCGCCCCCGCGGACGACGAGACACCGCTGCCGCCGTACGTCGTCTCGGCGGGCCGCGCGGTCCCGGTGCCCTACAACGGCTCCGTGGCGCGCCTGAACTTCGGCTTCCTGTCGGCGGCCCGGGTGCGGCGCTGGCTGCACGACGGCACCTTCGACGTGATCCACATCCACGAGCCGGCCTCGCCCTCGCTCGGCCTGCTCGCGTGCTGGGCCGCGCAGGGCCCCATCGTCGCCACCTTCCACACCTCCAACCCGCGTTCGCGGGCCATGGTCGCCGCGTACTCGATCCTCCAGGCGGCCCTGGAGAAGATCAGCGCGCGGATCGCGGTGAGCGAGTATGCCCGCCGCACCCTCGTCGAGCACCTGGGCGGCGACGCGGTCGTCATCCCGAACGGCGTCGACGTCGACTTCTTCGCCCGCGCCAAGCCCAAGCCCGAGTGGCAGGGCGACACCCTCGGCTTCGTCGGTCGCATCGACGAGCCCCGCAAGGGCCTGCCCGTCCTCATGAAGGCCCTGCCCAAGATCCTCGCCGAGCGCCCGGGGACCCGGCTCCTGGTCGCCGGACGCGGTGACGAGGAGGAGGCCGTCGAGTCCCTGCCCGCCGAGATGCGCTCGCGCGTCGAGTTCCTCGGCATGGTCAGCGACGAGGACAAGGCCCGCTTCCTGCGCAGCGTCGACGTGTACGTGGCGCCCAACACCGGCGGCGAGAGCTTCGGCATCATCCTCGTGGAGGCGATGTCGGCGGGCGCGCCGGTGCTGGCCTCCGACCTCGACGCCTTCGCGCAGGTCCTCGACCAGGGCGCGGCCGGTGAACTCTTCGCCAACGAGGACGCGGACGACCTGGCCGCCGCGGCCCTGCGCCTGCTCGGCGACCCCGAGCGCCGGGCCGAACTCCGCGCGCGGGGCAGCGCTCACGTACGGCGCTTCGACTGGTCGACCGTCGGCGCGGACATCCTGTCCGTCTATGAGACGGTCACGGACGGCGCGGCGGCGGTCGCAGCGGACGAACGGACGGGGCTGCGGGCGCGGTTCGGACTGGCCCGGGACTGAGCGTGCGGGACTTCGCCGATGCCGGGCGGGGGAGGGGCGTGCTGCGCACCCGCGCGCGGGGAGGCCGGTGCCTACGGGAAGGTCGGTTCGCGCGGGGAGGCCAGTTCGCTTTTCCAACTCTCCGTACCGGTGCCGCGCCCCGGCACGCGCACGGGCGACCGTCCTAGGCCTCCTCGTCCCCGTCCCGCGCCTGACGCCGCCGGCGTCACACTGCCGGGCGGCGAGTTCCGCATGGGCGACGCCTTCGGCGAGGGCTACCCGGAGGACGGCGAAGGACCGGTCCGTACGGTGCGCGTCGAGCCGTTCCGGATCGACGCGACGGCCGTCACCAACGCCCGGTTCGCGGACTTCGTGCGGGCGACCGGACATGTGACGGACGCGGAGCGGTACGGCAGTTCGTTCGTGTTCCACCTGTTCCCGCACCCCCGCGCGCGGGAGGCCGTTTTCGGGGCGGTCGTCGCGGCGTCCTGGGGGCTGGGCGTCGAGGGGCCCACTGGAGCGCGCCCGAGGGCCCCGGCTCCGACCTGGAGGACCGCGCGGACCACCCCGTGGTGCACGTCTCCCACCACGACGCCCTCGCGTACCGCGCATGGGCGGGCGCCCGGCTGCCCACCGGGGCGGAGTGGGAGTACGCGGCGCGCGGTGGCCCGGCAGGCCGCCGCTACCCCTGGGGAGACGAGTTCGCCCCCGCCGGCCAGGAGCGCATGAACACCTGGCAGGGCGACTTCCCCCGGGTCAGCACCCGCCCCGGCGGCCGCACGGGAACCGTCCCGGTGGACTCCTACGAGCCCAACGGCTTCGGCCTGTACAACACTTCGGGCAACGTGTGGGGGTGGTGCGCGGACGCCTTCACCGCGCCCTCCGGGATCTCGTCCGAGACCTCGGCGACGGACCACGTCGAGCGGGTCATCCGCGGGGGCTCGTACCTGTGCCACGCCTCGTACCGCAACCGCTACCGGGTGGCCGCCCGGTCGAAGAACACCCCCGACTCCTCCACCGGGCACGGCGGTTTCCGTTGCGCCTGGGACGTGGGGGAGGGGTGACCACACCCGGGTAGCCTTGCCGCCCGTGACCGCAACCCTCATCTGGATCCTCGTCGGCCTCGTCGCGATCGGCCTCTACCTGAGCTGGACCGCGGGGCGTCTCGACCGGCTGCACGCCCGGATCGACGCCGCCCGCGCCGCGCTCGACGCGCAGTTGTTGCGCCGTGCCTCGGTCGCCCAGGAGTTGGCGACCTCCGGGGTGCTCGATCCCGCCGCCTCGATCGTGCTCTACGAGGCCGCGCATGCCGCGCGGCAGGCGGAGGAGGAGCAGCGCGAGGTGGCCGAGAGCGACCTCAGCCAGGCCCTGCGGGCCGTCTTCGGAGAGGTGCAGCAGGTGGAGGCGGTGCGGGAGGCGCCGGGTGGGGATGCGGCGGCGACCGAGCTGGCGCAGGCGGTACGGCGGGTGCCGATGGCTCGGCGGTTCCACAACGACGCGGTACGTGCCGCCCGCGCTCTTCGTCGCCACCGCAAGGTCCGCTGGTTCCGCCTTGCCGGTCATGCGCCCTTCCCCATGGCCTTCGAAATGGACGACGAGCCGCCCACCGCCCTGGCGGACCGCCCCACGACCTGACGACGGGAGTCGCTTTCAGCCGCGGGTGGGTGTTGCTCCGGGGCTGCGGGCCGGTGGGGGTTGAGCGCGCAGTTCCCCGCGCCCCTCGGGCGGGGCTGCGCCCCGGATCCCCGCCTGCCCGTCGTCTTTCGGCCGACGGCCGGTGGGGGCTGGTCGTGCAGTTCCCCGCGCCCCTAAGGCGGGGCTTCGCCCCGCATTCCCCCCACCCCGACCAGCCCGTTTCTTCAGCCCGTTCGGCGTTTGCGGTCGAGGCCGAAGGCCGATGCCCCACCCACCCCCGTCCATCCACCCGCCCCGGTCGGCCCGCTTCTTTCAGCCTGTCCGGCGTTTGAGGATGAGGCCGTTCAGGCCGATGCGGGGGCTGGGGCGGAGCGCCCGGGGATGGGACGGGTAGGGGCGGCGGGGGCGAAAAGGATCCACCGGCTCCCCATTGGCCCTTGCTGTGGACTGGTCCACTCACGTTTCCTCAGTGCTGCAGAAACCCTCTTTCACCGAGTGAGGTCAACCCGTGTCCAGCACGCTCTCCAACACCGCCCAGTCCGCCGAGAACACCGCAACCGGCACCGCCCGCGTCAAGCGCGGCATGGCGGAGCAGCTCAAGGGCGGCGTGATCATGGACGTGGTCAACGCCGAGCAGGCGAAGATCGCCGAGGACGCCGGCGCCGTGGCCGTCATGGCCCTGGAGCGGGTGCCCGCCGACATCCGCAAGGACGGCGGCGTGGCCCGTATGTCGGACCCGAACATGATCGAGGAGATCATCGACGCGGTCTCCATCCCCGTCATGGCCAAGTCCCGCATCGGCCACTTCGTCGAGGCCCAGGTCCTCCAGTCCCTCGGTGTCGACTACATCGACGAGTCCGAGGTCCTCACCCCGGCCGACGAGGTCAACCACTCCGACAAGTGGGCCTTCACGACCCCCTTCGTCTGCGGTGCCACCAACCTCGGCGAGGCCCTGCGCCGCATCGCCGAGGGCGCCGCCATGATCCGCTCCAAGGGCGAGGCCGGCACCGGCAACGTCGTCGAGGCCGTCCGTCACCTGCGCCAGATCAAGAACGAGATCGCCCGGCTGCGCGGCTTCGACAACAACGAGCTGTACGCCGCCGCCAAGGACCTGCGCGCCCCGTACGAGTTGGTCAAGGAGGTCGCCGAGCTCGGCAAGCTCCCGGTCGTGCTGTTCTCCGCCGGTGGTGTCGCGACCCCCGCCGACGCCGCTCTCATGCGTCAGCTCGGCGCCGAGGGCGTCTTCGTGGGCTCCGGCATCTTCAAGTCCGGCGACCCGGCCAAGCGCGCCGCCGCCATCGTAAAGGCGACCACCTTCTACGACGACCCGAAGATCATCGCGGACGCCTCCCGCAACCTGGGCGAGGCCATGGTCGGCATCAACTGCGACACCCTCCCCGAGACCGAGCGCTACGCCAACCGCGGCTGGTAAGAGGCCGGACACCAGAGACCGGACAAAGGCATCACGTACATGACTGACGCACCTGTCGTAGGCGTCCTGGCACTCCAGGGCGACGTACGGGAGCACCTCATCGCCCTGGCCTCGGCGGACGCCGTGGCCAGGCCGGTGCGGCGTCCCGAGGAGCTCGCCGAGGTGGACGGCCTGGTCATCCCCGGCGGCGAGTCCACCACCATCTCCAAGCTGGCCGTCCTGTTCGGCATGATGGAGCCCCTCCGCGCGCGCGTGCGCGCCGGCTTGCCGGTCTACGGCACCTGCGCCGGCATGATCATGCTCGCCGACAAGATCCTCGACCCGCGCTCGGGCCAGGAGACGATCGGCGGCATCGACATGATCGTGCGCCGCAACGCCTTCGGACGTCAGAACGAGTCCTTCGAAGCGGCGGTCGACGTCCGGGGCGTCGAGGGCGATCCTGTAGAGGGCGTCTTCATCCGCGCCCCCTGGGTCGAGTCCGTGGGCGCCGCGGCCGAAGTGCTCGCCGAGCACGAGGGTCACATCGTCGCCGTACGTCAGGGCACCGCGCTCGCCACGTCGTTCCACCCGGAACTGACCGGCGACCACCGCGTGCACGGCCTGTTCGTCGACATGGTGCGCGCGAACCGGACACCGGAGTCCTTGTAGGATCTGGGGGTCCCCCAGATCCTCAAGGTCCGGGGGAGTTCGTACAGGATGGGTTACGCGAAGGAGACAGGCAGATGTCCGGCCACTCTAAATGGGCTACGACGAAGCACAAGAAGGCCGTGATCGACGCCAAGCGCGGCAAGCTCTTCGCGAAGATGATCAAGAACATCGAGGTCGCGGCCCGCACCGGTGGCGCCGACCCGGGCGGCAACCCGACGCTGTTCGACGCCATCCAGAAGGCCAAGAAGAGCTCGGTCCCGAACAAGAACATCGACTCCGCGGTCAAGCGCGGCGCCGGTCTCGAGGCCGGTGGCGCCGACTACGAGACGATCATGTACGAGGGTTACGGGCCGAACGGTGTCGCGGTGCTCATCGAGTGCCTCACCGACAACCGCAACCGCGCCGCCTCGGACGTCCGCGTCGCCATGACGCGCAACGGCGGCAACATGGCCGACCCGGGCTCCGTCTCGTACCTCTTCAACCGCAAGGGCGTCGTCATCGTCCCCAAGGGCGAGCTGACCGAGGACGACGTCCTGGGTGCCGTGCTCGACGCGGGTGCCGAAGAGGTCAACGACCTCGGCGAGTCCTTCGAGGTCATCTCCGAGGCCACCGACCTGGTCGCGGTCCGCACGGCCCTCCAGGACGCCGGCGTCGACTACGACTCCGCCGAGGCCAACTTCGTCCCGACCATGCAGGTCGAGCTCGACGAAGAGGGCGCCCGGAAGATCTTCAAGCTGATCGACGCCCTGGAGGACAGCGACGACGTGCAGAACGTCTTCGCCAACTTCGACGTGAGCGACGACGTGATGGCCAAGGTCGACGCCTGAGCCGCCAAGGATTCGTTTCGGCGGGCCCGCGGGACACGTCCTGCCGGCCCGCCGTCGTTGTCAGTGGCAGCGGTTAGCCTGTCGGGGACGGATGATGATCGCAGTCCATCGGACCGCAACCATCGATCGAGGAACCACGACGGCGATCAGCCACTTCCGCGAGAGCGGCGGCGGCTCAGCCGCAAAAGGGGGGTCTGGGGTGCGGGTGCTGGGCGTTGACCCGGGACTGACCCGGTGCGGTGTCGGGGTGGTCGAAGGCGTCGCGGGCCGACCCCTGACCATGCGCGCCGTCGGAGTCGTACGCACTCCGGTGGACGCCGAGTTGGGCCTGCGCCTCGTCGCCATCGAGCAGGGCATCGAGCAGTGGCTCGACGAGTACGAGCCCGAAGTCGTCGCCGTGGAGCGGGTGTTCAGCCAGCACAACGTGCGGACGGTGATGGGCACCGCCCAGGCCAGCGCCGTCACCATGCTCTGCGCCGCCCGCCGCGGCCTCCCGGTCGCCCTGCACACCCCGAGCGAGGTCAAGGCCGCCGTCACCGGCAGCGGGCGCGCGGACAAGGCCCAGGTCGGTGCCATGGTCACGCGGCTGCTCAGGCTCGACGCGCCGCCCAAGCCAGCCGACGCCGCGGACGCCCTCGCCCTCGCCATCTGTCACATCTGGCGCGCCCCCGCGCTGAATCGACTCCAACAGGCCGTCGCGCAGAACCGGCTCCAACAGGCCGCCGCCCTGCACGCGTCGAAACCCGCATCGCAGCACGCTCCGAAAGGCCGTACCGCATGATCGCCTTCGTCAGCGGCCCGGTCGCCGCCCTCGCCCCGGACTCCGCGGTCGTCGAGGTCGGCGGCATCGGCATCGCCGTCCAGTGCTCGCCCAATACGCTCTCCGGGCTCCGGATGGGACAGCAGACCAAGCTCGCCACCTCCCTCGTCGTGCGCGAGGACTCCCTGACGCTGTACGGCTTCGCGGACGACGACGAGCGGGGGACCTTCGAGCTGCTCCAGACCGCCAGCGGTGTCGGCCCGCGCCTCGCGCAGGCCATGCTCGCCACGCACTCGCCCGACGCCCTGCGCCGCGCGATCGCCACGGGTGACGAGAAGACGCTCACGGCCGTACCCGGCATCGGCAAGCGGGGAGCCCAGAAGCTCCTGCTGGAGCTCAAGGACCGGCTCGGCGAGCCCCTCGGCACGAGCACCGGCATCGGCGCCCCGGTCAGCACCGGCTGGCGCGACCAGCTGTACGCCGCGCTGATCGGCCTCGGTTACGCCACGCGCGAGGCCGACGAGGCCGTCTCCGCCGTCGCCCCGCAGGCCGAGGCCGCCGAGGGCACACCCCAGGTGGGCCAGCTGCTCAAGGCCGCCCTCCAGACCCTCAACCGCGCCCGCTGAACCACCGGCCGCCCGACCACCAGACCGCGAGGCACACGTGCACGCTGTGTCTTCCCGGGGAGCGCCCCCCGGGATCCCCGACCGGATGACACAGCCGGCATGCCACGGCTAGGAGAACTTCAGTGAACTGGGACGACACGACCGACGAGAGCGACGCCGAGCGGCTCGTCGGCGCGTCCGCCGACCGTGAGGACCAGGCCGTCGAGGCGGCCCTGCGCCCCAAGGACCTGGACGAGTTCATCGGCCAGGAGAAGGTCCGCGAGCAGCTCGACCTCGTCCTGCGCGCCGCCCGCGCGCGCGGCGCCACCGCCGACCACGTGCTGCTCTCCGGCGCCCCCGGCCTCGGCAAGACCACCCTCTCGATGATCATCGCCGCCGAGATGGGCGCCCCCATCCGCATCACCAGCGGCCCGGCCATCCAGCACGCCGGTGACCTGGCGGCGATCCTCTCCTCGCTCCAGGAGGGCGAGGTGCTGTTCCTGGACGAGATCCACCGCATGTCCCGGCCCGCCGAGGAGATGCTCTACATGGCGATGGAGGACTTCCGCGTCGACGTGATCGTCGGCAAGGGCCCCGGCGCCACCGCGATCCCGCTGGAGCTGCCGCCGTTCACGCTGGTCGGCGCCACCACGCGCGCGGGTCTGCTGCCGCCCCCGCTGCGCGACCGCTTCGGCTTCACCGCGCACATGGAGTTCTACGAGCCCGCGGAGCTCCAGCGCGTCATCCACCGCTCCGCGAATCTCCTCGACGTGGAGATCGGCTCGGAAGGCGCCGCCGAGATCGCGGGGCGCTCCCGCGGCACGCCCCGTATCGCCAACCGTCTGCTGCGCCGCGTCCGGGACTACGCGCAGGTCAAGGCGGACGGGATCATCACGCGCGAGATCGCCGCGGCCGCGCTCAAGGTCTACGAGGTCGACGCCCGCGGCCTCGACCGGCTCGACCGAGGTGTCCTGGAGGCCCTGCTCAAGCTGTTCGGCGGCGGTCCGGTCGGTCTGTCCACGCTCGCGGTCGCGGTGGGGGAGGAGCGCGAGACCGTCGAGGAGGTCGCCGAGCCCTTCCTCGTACGGGAGGGACTGCTCGCCCGTACACCGCGCGGCCGGGTGGCGACCCCGGCCGCATGGGCCCATCTCGGTCTGACGCCGCCGCGCCAGTCAGCGGGGGGAAACGGACAAGGGGACCTGTTCGGGGCGTGACGGCGCGGGCACTCGCGGGGTCAGGAACCCCGGTGCCATGCTGAGCGTTGTTCCCTGAGTGCGGACTCGCTTAGACTCCGCCGATGCCGCCCTTGTCGACGGCATACATACCCCCATCCAGCAGGCCGCTCACCATCGCGGTCGAAGAAGGAAGTTCCGACCCGTGAGTCTCGTGACCCTCCTCCCGTTCATCGTGCTCATCGGGGCCATGTTCCTGATGACCCGGTCGGCCAAGAAGAAGCAGCAGCAGGCCGCTTCCATGCGCAATGAGATGCAGCCCGGCTCCGGCGTGCGCACGATCGGTGGCATGTACGCCACTGTCAAGGAGGTCAACGAGGACTCGGTCCTCCTTGACGCCGGCCCGGGCGTCGACCTGCTGTTTGCGAAGAACGCGATCGGCGCCGTGCTTTCCGACGACGAGTACAACCGCATCGTCCACGGCGCCGAGCACGACCTGGACGCGGACGGGTCGGTTGTTCCCGACGACGCCTCCTCCCTCACCGAGACCGACGAGCCCGCCGCCGACGCCTCTTCCGACGCCTCCGACGACAAGCCCCTCGACCTCGGCAAGAAGGACGTGGCCGCCGAGCCGTCCGACAAGCCCGCCGAGGCGAAGGCCGACGAGGCCGACGAAGCAGAGCCGAAGAAGACCGACGGCGAGTCCGACGCGAAGTAGTCACGCCCCGGGGACGCGGCGCGATCCGCTTGCGCTCCGCACCTCCGGGACCTGCGTTTTCGCACGGAATCCCGACACCATGTCATGGCCGCCCCCGCGCTGACCCCGCGCACGGCGGCCCGAGAGGGAGTACGAGAAGGTGGCAGCACCGAAGAAGGGCCGGAGCGCGAGCGCCCAGAGCAGGCCGGGGCGCTCGCTGGCCTTCATCCTGATCGCCATCGCGGCGCTCACGGGGGGGATGTTCCTCTCCGGGCATCCCACCCCGCGTCTCGGCATCGACCTCGCCGGCGGCACGAGCATCACGCTCACGGCGAAGAACGAGCCGGGCCAGCCGAACGCGATCAACAAGACCAACATGAACACCGCGGTCGACATCATGAACCGCCGTGTCAACGGTCTCGGCGTCTCTGAGGCCGAGGTGCAGACCCAGGGATCCGACAACATCATTGTCAACATCCCCAAGGGCACGAACTCCAAGGAGGCCCGGGACCAGGTCGGCACCACCGCGAAGCTCTACTTCCGTCCGGTCCTGGCCACCGAGGTCTCCGGTTCGGCCGCGTCGGCCAGCCCCTCGCCCAGCGCATCGAGCAGCTCCTCCTCGAAGGCAACGGACAAGGCCACCGAGAAGGCGACCTCGTCGAGCTCCGCGAGCCCGACGTCCTCCGCCACCTCCCAGGGCCGTGCGGTCACCGACGCCCTGAAGGCCGACTCCACGCCGTCCGCGAGCAGCTCCGCGAGCTCCTCGGCCAGCCCTTCGGCCTCCTCCAGCGCCTCGCCGTCGGCGAGCAGCAGCGCGAGCGCCAGTGCCGCGGCCACCAAGCTCCAGGCCCAGTACACCGCGCTCGACTGCACGGACAAGGCGCAGCGCGCCAAGGCCGGTGAAGGCGCCAAGGCCACCGACCCCACCGTGGCGTGCGGCAAGAACTCCTCGGGCCAGTGGCAGAAGTACGTCCTCGGCCCCGCCGAGGTCAAGGGCACGGACATCAAGAGCGCCGCGGCCGTCTTCGACACCCAGAGCGCGGCGGGCTGGAAGGTCACCATGGAGTTCACCTCCGGTGGCTCCAAGAAGTTCGCCAACATCACCGGCAAGCTCGCGCAGAACCAGTCCCCGCAGAACCAGTTCGCGATCGTCCTCGACGGTGATGTCGTCTCCGACCCGTTCGTCAACCAGGCGCTGACCGGCGGCAACGCGGAGATCTCCGGCAGCTTCGACCAGACCGAGGCGCAGAGCCTGGCGAACATGCTGAAGTACGGCTCGCTGCCGCTCGACTTCAAGGAGTCGAGCGTCACCACGGTGACCGCCGCGCTCGGCGGCGAGCAGCTGCACGCCGGTCTGATCGCGGGCGCCATCGGCCTCGGCCTGGTCGTCATCTACCTGGTGGTCTACTACCGGGGCCTGTCGATCATCGCCATCCCCTCCCTGCTGGTCTCGGGTGCCCTCACGTACGTGATCATGGCGCTGCTCGGTCCCACCATCGGCTTCGCGCTGAACCTGCCCGCGGTCTGTGGTGCGATCGTCGCGATCGGAATCACAGCGGACTCGTTCATCGTGTTCTTCGAACGCATCCGGGACGAGATCCGCGAGGGCCGCTCCCTGCGCCCGGCCGTCGAGCGTGCCTGGCCGCGCGCCCGGCGCACCATCCTGGTCTCCGACTTCGTGTCGTTCCTCGCCGCCGCGGTGCTCTTCATCGTCACCGTCGGCAAGGTCCAGGGCTTCGCGTTCACGCTCGGTCTGACCACGGTGCTCGACGTGGTCGTCGTGTTCTTCTTCACCAAGCCGCTGATGACGCTCCTCGCCCGCCGGAAGTTCTACGCGAGCGGCAACAAGTGGTCCGGCCTCGACCCCAAGGCCCTGGGCGCCAAGCCCCCGCTGCGCCGTACGCGCCGTCCCTCCGCCCCCGTCGACCCGAAGGAGGCGTGAGATGTCGAAACTCGGCACCCTCGGCGCCCGGCTCCACCGCGGCGAGATCGGCTACGACTTCGTCGGCAAGCGCAAGATCTGGTACGGCATCTCGATCCTGATCACCATCACGGCCATCCTCGGCCTGACGGTGCGCGGCCTGAACATGGGCATCGAGTTCCAGGGCGGCGCCGTCTTCACCACCGGGAAGACCAGCGTCTCGGTGGCCCAGGCCGAGACGTACGCGCAGGACTCGTCCGGCCACGACGCGGTCGTCCAGAAGCTCGGCAACGGCGGACTGCGCATCCAGGTCGCCGGCATCGACACGGACAAGTCCGACAAGATCAAGGACGACCTCGCCAAGGATCTGAACGTCAACCCGGAGTCGATCAACGCGGACCTGGTCGGCCCCAGCTGGGGTGACCAGATCGCCAACAAGGCCTGGGAGGGCCTGGCGATCTTCATGGTCCTCGTCGTGATCTACCTGGCGATCGCGTTCGAGTGGCGCATGGCCGTGGCCGCGCTCGTGGCCCTGATCCACGACATCACGATCACGGTCGGCATCTACGCCCTGGTCGGCTTCGAGGTCACCCCGGGCACCGTGATCGGTCTGCTCACCATCCTCGGTTACTCGCTCTACGACACGGTTGTTGTCTTCGACAGCCTCAAGGAGCAGACGAAGGACATCACCAAGCAGACCCGCTACACGTACAGCGAGATCGCCGACCGCTCGATCAACGGCACCCTGGTCCGTTCGATCAACACCACGGTGGTCGCGCTGCTGCCGGTCGCCGGCCTGCTGTTCATCGGTGGCGGTGTCCTCGGCGCCGGCATGCTCAACGACATCTCGTTGTCGCTGTTCGTCGGCCTCGCGGCCGGTGCGTACTCCTCGATCTTCATCGCCACGCCGCTCGTCGCCGACCTCAAGGAGCGCGAGCCGCAGATGAAGGCCCTCAGGAAGCGTGTCCTCGCCAAGCGGGCCCAGGCCGCCGCCAAGGGCGAGCCCCTGGAGAGCGAGGTCTCCGACGTGATGCTGGACGACGAGCCGGAGGACGACGGGCCCATGGTCGTCGGCCCGCGCAACCAGCCCGCGTCCCGCAACCGGGGCCGTGGCCGACCCTCGGGGAAGCGCCGATGACCGAGCTCATGGACATCACGACGCTGCTGCTCAGCCGTATCCGCGACGTGGCCGACTACCCGGAGCCGGGTGTGATGTTCAAGGACATCACCCCGCTCCTGGCGGACCCGGCGGCCTTCACGGCGCTCACCGACGCGCTGGCGGAGATCGCCGTGCGCGCCGAGGCCACGAAGATCGTCGGTCTGGAGGCCCGCGGCTTCATCCTCGGCGCCCCCGTCGCCGTCCGCGCCGGGATCGGCTTCATCCCCGTACGCAAGGCGGGCAAGCTCCCCGGAGCGACCCTGTCGCAGGCGTACGACCTGGAGTACGGCTCCGCCGAGATCGAGGTGCACGCCGAGGACCTGAGCGGGGCCGACCGCGTCCTGGTCGTCGACGACGTCCTCGCCACCGGCGGCACCGCCGAGGCCTCGCTTCAGCTCATCCGCCGGGCGGGCGCCGAGGTCGCGGGCGTCGCCGTGCTGATGGAGCTCGGTTTCCTGGGCGGTCGCGGCCGTCTGGAGCCCGCTCTCGCGGGCGCTCCGCTGGAGGCGCTCCTCAAGGTCTGAGGGCCGCGGTCGCGACACCTGGGGGAAAGCCCCGGGAAAGGCCTGGGAAGGCCCTGAGACACCCGTAGGACACCGCGGAGGCGGGCCCGGAGGAATCCGGAGCCCGCCTCTCGCGTTCCTCCTGTACGAGGCCGTCCCAGCGGCCGAAAGCGAGCCCGACGCCCAGGATCGCTACCATGGGGTTTCCGGAGCCTGACCGGGGGACCCGGAACGCGCACGAGGAGCCCTCTTGCCAGACGAGGCCCAGCCACTCACCGCCGCCAAGCCCGAGCCTGCCTCGGCCCCCGCGGCGACGCCCGCCAAGAACGCCACGAGCGGGCCGGTCGAGCACGCCCAGTCCGCGCCCGACGACAAGGCGGCCGAGCAGCCACGCCCCAAGCCGGCTTCTCCCGAGCGCCCCGCGAACACTCCGGCGGTCCGTTCCGCGGCCGCCCCGTCCGGCCGCCCCAGCTCCTCCTCCAACCGCGTCCGCGCCCGCCTGGCCCGGCTCGGCGTGCAGCGCTCGAACCCGTACAACCCGGTCCTGGAGCCGCTGCTGCGGATAGTGCGCAGCAACGACCCGAAGATCGAGACGTCGACGCTGCGGCAGATCGAGAAGGCCTACCAGGTCGCCGAGCGCTGGCACCGCGGCCAGAAGCGCAAGAGCGGCGACCCGTACATCACGCATCCGCTCGCCGTCACGACGATCCTGGCGGAGCTGGGCATGGACCCCGCCACGCTGATGGCCGGTCTCCTGCACGACACCGTCGAGGACACCGAGTACGGCCTGGACACGCTCAAGCGCGACTTCGGCGACCAGGTCGCCCTGCTCGTCGACGGCGTCACCAAGCTCGACAAGGTCAAGTTCGGGGAGGCCGCGCAGGCCGAGACCGTCCGCAAGATGGTCGTCGCCATGGCCAAGGACCCCCGCGTCCTGGTCATCAAGCTCGCCGACCGCCTGCACAACATGCGCACCATGCGCTACCTCAAGCGCGAGAAGCAGGAGAAGAAGGCGCGCGAGACCCTCGAGATCTACGCGCCGCTCGCCCATCGCCTGGGCATGAACACCATCAAGTGGGAGCTGGAGGACCTCGCCTTCGCGATCCTCTACCCCAAGATGTACGACGAGATCGTGCGCCTGGTCGCCGAGCGCGCCCCCAAGCGCGACGAGTACCTCGCCATAGTGACCGACGAGGTCCAGGCCGACCTGCGCGCCGCCCGCATCAAGGCGACGGTCACCGGCCGCCCGAAGCACTACTACTCCGTCTACCAGAAGATGATCGTCCGCGGCCGTGACTTCGCGGAGATCTACGACCTGGTGGGCATCCGCGTCCTCGTGGACACCGTCCGCGACTGCTACGCGGCCCTCGGCACCGTGCACGCGCGATGGAACCCGGTCCCCGGCCGGTTCAAGGACTACATCGCGATGCCCAAGTTCAACATGTACCAGTCGCTGCACACGACAGTCATCGGGCCCAACGGCAAGCCGGTCGAACTCCAGATCCGCACCTTCGACATGCACCGCCGTGCCGAGTACGGCATCGCCGCGCACTGGAAGTACAAGCAGGAGACCGTCGCCGGTTCCTCCAAGATCCGCACCGACGTGCCCCGGGCCGCCAAGGGGAGCGCGGGTCAGGACACCGTCAACGACATGGCGTGGCTGCGCCAGTTGCTCGACTGGCAGAAGGAGACCGAGGACCCGAGCGAGTTCCTGGAGTCCCTGCGCTTCGACCTGTCCCGCAACGAGGTCTTCGTCTTCACACCCAAGGGTGACGTCATAGCGCTTCCGGCCGGCGCGACACCGGTGGACTTCGCGTACGCGGTCCACACGGAGGTCGGCCACCGGACGATAGGCGCACGGGTCAACGGACGCCTCGTCCCGCTCGAATCCACTCTGGACAACGGCGACTTGGTGGAGGTCTTCACCTCCAAGGCGGCCGGCGCGGGCCCCTCCCGCGACTGGCTGGGCTTCGTGAAGTCCCCGCGCGCCCGCAACAAGATCCGCGCCTGGTTCTCCAAGGAGCGCCGCGACGAGGCGATCGAGCAGGGCAAGGACGCCATCGCCCGCGCGATGCGCAAGCAGAACCTGCCGATCCAGCGCATCCTCACGGGCGACTCCCTGGTCACCCTCGCGCACGAGATGCGCTACCCCGACATCTCCTCGCTGTACGCGGCGATCGGCGAGGGCCATGTCACCGCGCAGAGCGTCGTGCAGAAGCTGGTGCAGGCCCTCGGCGGCGAGGAGGCGGCCACCGAGGAGATCGACGAGAGCGTCCCGCCCGCGCGCGGACGCGGCCGCAAGCGCCGCTCCAACGCCGACCCCGGTGTCGTCGTCAAAGGCGTCGAGGACGTGTGGGTCAAGCTCGCCCGCTGTTGTACGCCCGTCCCCGGCGACCCGATCATCGGCTTCGTCACCCGCGGCAGCGGCGTATCGGTGCACCGCAGCGACTGCGTCAACGTCGACTCGCTCTCCCGCGAGCCCGAGCGCATCCTCGAGGTCGAGTGGGCGCCCACCCAGTCCTCGGTCTTCCTGGTGGCCATCCAGGTCGAGGCACTGGACCGCTCCCGGCTCCTGTCGGACGTCACCCGCGTCCTGTCCGACCAGCACGTCAACATCCTGTCCGCGGCCGTCCAGACCTCCCGCGACCGCGTCGCCACCTCCCGCTTCACCTTCGAGATGGGCGACCCCAAGCATCTGGGGCACGTCCTGAAGGCGGTCAGGGGCGTGGAGGGCGTGTACGACGTGTACCGGGTGACCTCGGCGCGCAGGCCCTCCGACGGGTCCTGACGTCCGCGGCCCGGCGGCCCGTCGACGGCCCACTACGTAGAGGGGCTCCCGTACGGTGCGTACGGGAGCCCCTCTACGTAGTGGCGGGAAAACCCAGCCGCCTCGGCCGCCTCAGCCGCCGAACTCCTGCAGACCCTTCAACGCCTGGTCCAGCAGCGCCTGACGGCCATCGAGCTCCTTCTGGAGCTTGTCGGCCCTCGAAGTGTTGCCCGCGGCGCGCGCCGTCTCGATCTGGCCCTGGAGCTTGTCCACGGCGGCCTGCAGCTGACCGGTCAGACCCTCGGCACGCGCGCGTGCCTCCGGGTTGGTCCGGCGCCACTCGGCCTCCTCGGACTCCTGCAGAGCCCGCTCCACGGCGTGCATCCGGCCCTCGACCTTCGGGCGGGCGTCGCGCGGCACGTGGCCGATGGCCTCCCAGCGCTCGTTGATGGAACGGAAGGCGGCGCGGGCAGCCTTCAGGTCCTGCACCGGGACGAGCTTCTCGGCCTCCTCGGCCAGCTCCTCCTTGAGCTTCAGGTTCTCCGACTGCTCGGCGTCCCGCTCGGCGAAGACCGAGCTGCGCGCGGCGAAGAACACGTCCTGGGCGCCGCGGAAGCGGTTCCACAGGTCGTCCTCGTGCTCACGCTGGGCGCGGCCCGCGGCCTTCCAGTCCGCCATCAGCTCGCGGTAACGCGCCGCCGTCGGACCCCAGTCCGTGGAGGCGGACAGCGACTCGGCCTCCGCGACCAGCTTCTCCTTGGTCTTGCGGGCGTCCTCGCGCTGCGCGTCCAGCGAGGCGAAGTGCGCCTTGCGGCGCTTGGAGAACGCCGAGCGCGCGTGCGAGAAGCGGTGCCACAGCTCGTCGTCCGACTTGCGGTCGAGTCGCGGCAGTCCCTTCCAGGTGTCCACCAGGGAGCGCAGCCGCTCACCGGCCGCCCGCCACTGGTCGCTCTGCGCCAGCTCCTCCGCCTCGACGACCAGCGCCTCCTTGGAGTGCCGTGCCTCGTCGGACTGCTTCGCACGCTGGACCTTGCGCTCCTCACGGCGCGCGTCGACCGTCTCGACGAGCTTGTCCAGCCGCTTCTTCAGCGCCTCCAGATCGCCGACCGCGTGATGGGCGTCCACCTGTTCGCGAATATGGTCGATCGCGATCTGGGCGTCCTTCGCCGACAGGTCGGTGGTTTTCACTCGTCGCTCGAGGAGGCCGATCTCGACAACCAGGCCTTCGTACTTGCGCTCGAAGTAGGCCAGCGCCTCATCAGGGGAGCCGGCCTGCCAGGAACCGACGACCTGCTCGCCGTCGGCCGTACGCACGTACACGGTCCCCGTCTCGTCGACGCGGCCCCACGGGTCGCTGCTCACAGCGCCTCCTCCACATGATGCCTGCGAGGGGCTTCAGCGCCCCTGGGCATCGTCCACAGTTTCGTCACGGCCAACATAGGCGACCAGCCCGGCGGCTGTCCGCATCCAGCGCGACCGAAATTTCGCAGTTGACGGTCAGGATTTCGCCACGGTCAGCTTGTTGATCACGACCGTCGCGTTGGGCGCCCCGTCGCCCTGGCCTGTGCTCTCTCCGGCCGCGGCGATCTTCTTGAGGACCGTGAGGCCTGACTTGGAAATAGTTCCGAACGGTGTGTAGCTGGCCGGTAGCTGACTGTCCTGGTACACGAGGAAGAACTGGCTGCCACCGGTGTGCTTCTGGCCGGTGTTGGCCATCGCGATCGTGCCCGCCGGGTAGATGCCGCCCTTGAGGCTGGTGTCCTTCAGGTTCTCGTCCGGGATCGTGTACCCGGGACCGCCGCTGCCGGTGCCCTTCGGGTCACCGCACTGCAGTACGTAGATGCCGTTCGTGGTGAGCCGGTGGCACTTGGTGTGGTCGAAGAACCCCTTGCCCGCGAGGAAGTCGAACGAGTTCACCGTGTGCGGGGCCGCGGCCGTCTTCAGCGCGACGTCTATGTCGCCGCAGGTCGTCGCCAGCTTCATCGTGTAGTCCGCCGACTTGTCGATGCTCATCGCCGGCTCCGTCTTCCAGCTCAGCGACTTCACCGCGCCTTCGGCGGGCTTGGCGCACGGGTCCGGCGCCTTGCTGCTCGGGGAGGCGCTCGGCGTGACCTCCGCGCCCGCGTTGGCCTTCTTGTCATCGTTCTTGAAGAGCCCGGTCGCGTACGACACCACACCGCCGACGACGATCACGCCGACGACCGACGCGATCACCGTATTGCGCATGTGTGACTTGCGCCGCGCGGCCGTACGCCGCTGCTGCTGCCGCAAGAACTTCTCCCGGGCGAGCTGACGCCGCCGCTGTTCCTGGGTGACCACCGGGTTATCTCCTCATGCGTCTCGTACGTCAAGTGGGACGCGTGCGTCTTGTGAGCCGACCGCCTGCGTGTGCCCCGTACCGTATATGGGTTAGCTGAGGAATCGGCAGCGCCGGTAGGCTCTGATCCACAGCCACCCACCCCGTACGGCATCACGCGTACGCCACCACGAAGGACGATCGTGCTCATTGCCGGGTTCCCCGCCGGGGCCTGGGGCACCAACTGTTACCTGGTCGCCCCCGCCGCCGGTGAGGAGTGCGTGATCATCGACCCGGGCCACCAGGCCGCCCAGGGAGTCGAGGACGCACTCAAGAAGCATCGGCTCAAGCCCGTCGCCGTCGTCCTCACCCACGGCCACATCGACCACGTGGCCTCGGTCGTGCCCGTCTGCGGCGCCCATGACGTACCGGCCTGGATCCACCCCGACGACCGGTACATGATGAGCGACCCGGAGCGGGCGCTCGGCCGGTCCATCGGCATGCCGCTGATGGGCGAGCTGACCGTGGGGGAGCCGGACGAGGTGCGGACGCTGACCGACGGCACGCGGCTGGAGCTGGCCGGTCTGGAGCTGTCCGTCGCGCACGCGCCCGGCCATACGAAGGGGTCGGTGACCTTCCAGATGCCCGAGGCCCGCGACGGATCAGACATTCCGTCGGTCCTCTTCTCGGGCGATCTGCTCTTCGCCGGCTCCATCGGACGCACCGACCTGCCCGGCGGTGACATGGACGAGATGCTCGGCTCGCTGGCCCGTGTGTGCCTGCCGCTCGACGACTCGACCGTGGTGCTGTCCGGCCACGGCCCCCAGACGACCATCGGCCAGGAGCGCGCCACCAACCCGTATCTGCGGCAGGTGGCGGCGGACCGCCAAGCGCGCGGCGCCGAGCCCGCTCCCCGACGAGGAATGTGACGAGAGACCTTCGTGAGCACCTTCAAGGCCCCCAAGGGCACCTACGACCTGATCCCGCCGGAGAGCGCCAAGTACCTCGCCGTGCGCGAGGCGATCGCCGCGCCGCTGCGCAACTCCGGCTACGGCTACATCGAGACGCCCGGCTTCGAGAACGTCGAGCTCTTCGCGCGCGGTGTGGGTGAGTCCACCGACATCGTGACCAAGGAGATGTACGCCTTCGAGACCAAGGGCGGCGACCGGCTCGCCCTGCGCCCCGAGGGCACGGCGTCCGTACTGCGCGCCGCGCTGGAAGCCAACCTGCACAAGGCCGGCAACCTCCCCGTCAAGCTCTGGTACTCGGGCTCCTACTACCGCTACGAGCGCCCCCAGAAGGGCCGTTACCGCCACTTCTCGCAGGTCGGCGCCGAGGCGATCGGTGCGGAGGATCCGGCGCTCGACGCCGAGCTGATCATCCTCGCGGACCAGGCGTACCGCTCGCTGGGCCTGCGGGACTTCCGCATCCTGCTGAACTCGCTGGGCGACCAGGAGTGCCGTCCCGTGTACCGGGCCGCCCTGCAGGACTTCCTGCGCGGCCTGGACCTGGACGAGGACACGCTGCGCCGCGCCGAGATCAACCCCCTCCGGGTCCTCGACGACAAGCGCGACGACGTGCAGAAGCAGCTGGTGGGCGCGCCGTTGCTCCGTGACTACCTCTGCGACGCGTGCAAGACGTACCACGAGGAGGTGCGCGAGCTGATCACGGAGGCGGGGGTTGCCTTCGAGGACGACCCCAAGCTGGTGCGCGGCCTGGACTACTACACGCGGACCACCTTCGAGTTCGTCCACGACGGTCTGGGCTCCCAGTCCGCGGTGGGCGGCGGTGGGCGCTACGACGGGCTGTCCGAGATGCTCGGCGGGCCCGCGCTGCCTTCGGTGGGCTGGGCGCTCGGTGTCGACCGTACGGTGCTCGCCCTGGAGGCGGAGGGGGTCTCGCTCGAACTCCCCGCGGCCACGAGCGTGTTCGCCGTTCCGCTCGGTGAGGAGGCCCGTCGGGTGCTCTTCGCCAAGGTGGCCGAGCTGCGGAAGCTCGGTATCGCCGCCGACTTCTCCTACGGGTCCAAGGGGCTCAAGGGGGCGATGAAGAACGCGAACCGGTCGGGAGCGCGGTACGCGATCGTCGCCGGTGAGCGGGATCTCGCCGAGGGCGTTGTGCAGCTCAAGGACATGGAGTCCGGTGAGCAGGCGGCGGTCGGGGTGAACGAGATCGTGGCGGAGCTCGAGACGCGACTGGGCTGAGGACCGGGTTTCTCGCCCCCGCCGCCCCTACCCGTCCCATCCCGAACCTGGGGGCTACGCCCCCAGGCCCCCCGGGTGTGTTCTTCGACTGCGGGCGGGTGGGGCTGGTCGCGCAGTTCCCCGCGCCCCTAGGGCCCCCGAGCCCCTGAAAGCCTCGGGGCGGGGGTCAGTCCAGTAGGCCGAAGCGCATCGCGCTCGTCACCGCCGCGGTTCGGTCGTCCACCCCCAGTTTGGTGAAGGCCCGCAGCAGGTGGGTCTTCACGGTGGACTCGCCGATGAACAGCCGGCGCCCGATCTCGGCGTTCGTGCACCCCTCCGCCACCAGCCGCAGCACCGCCGTCTCACGCTCGGACAACCTCGGCCGCTCCGGCTTCGTACGGAGCTGGTCGACGAGCCGGGCGGCGACGGACGGGGCCAGCACGGTCTCGCCGCGCGCGGCGGAGCGGACGGCGTCGGCGAGTTCGGCGCGAGGGAGGTCCTTCAGGAGATAGCCCGCGGCTCCGGCCTCGACCGCTCGCAGGATGTCCCGGTCCGTCTCGTACGTCGTCAGCACGATGACCCGGCAGCTCAACCCCGCCTCGGTCATCCGCACGATCGAGTCGACACCCCCGCCCCCCGGCATCCGCAGATCCATCAGGACGATGTCCGGCCGGAGCTCGGCCGCCAGCGCCTCCGCCTGCGGGCCGCTCGACGCGTCGGCGATCACATCGAGGTCGGGCTCGGCACTGAGCATCGCGCGCAGCCCTTCCCGTACGACGGGATGGTCGTCGGCCAGGACGATGCGGATCACGAGTCACTCCTTGGAACGGGCAGGCAGACGGTTACGGTCGTGCCCTCGCCGGGCGCGCTGCGCACACGGGCCCTGCCACCCACTTCCGCGGCCCGGGCGCGCAACCCGGTCAGACCGTAGCCGCCGACCGGCGCGGCGGGGTCGAAGCCGGGGCCGTCGTCCTGTACGGAGAGCGTCAGCGAATCCTGGGCGTACGTCAGGGCGACCGCGATCGTCGACGAACTCCCCGCGTGTTTACGGGCGTTGGCGAGCGCCTCCTGGCAGGAACGCAGGACCACGACCTCGGGCCCGGCGGGCAGCGCGCGCACGGGGCCGGTGACGTCGACCGTCGCTTCGTGGCGCGCGGCCAGCCGGCGCAGCGCGTCGGGCAGCGAAGCCCCGTCGAGGTCGGCGGGCGCGCCCCCGGCGACCAGGGCCCGCGCCTCGGCGAGGTTCTGCCGGGCCGTCTCCGTCATCAGGGACAGGTGGCGGCGGGCCTGCGGTACGTCGTGGTCGAGTTCGGCCTCGACCGCCTGCACCAGCATCAGCAGGCTCGTGAAGCCCTGCGCGAGCGTGTCGTGGATCTCCCGGGAGAGCCGTTCCCGCTCGGCCAGCGCGCCGTGCGCCGACGAGAGCCGGGAGAGCTCGTGGCGACTGGCGTCCAGTTCGGCGATCAGCTCGGCCCGTTCCTGGCTCTGCTCGATGATGCGGATGGTCCAGTTGCCGAAGGCCGCTGAGAAGACGAGGGTGACCAGGCCGAAGAGCGAGTTGAAGAAGACGTCCTGGCCGCTCGGCCACCACAGCAGCGCCCAGCCCACCACCGGCGCGATGTTGATGACCGTCACGACCGCCAGCGCCCAGCGCAGCCGCAGCGCCATGAAGCACTGGGGGACGAGCGCGAAGGCCATCAGCCGGGTCTCACCGACGAGGATCCCCGATGGCAGGAACAACATGACGGCCCCCGCGAGATAGCCGAGGGCCCGGCGTTCATCGGGCGGGTCGCCGCTGAGGACGGGGCGCCCCACCGTCACGTACCAGGGAATCAGCGCCACGAGCAGCGCTGCCGAGACGAGGCGCAGGGGCCACCCCGGGTGCCCCGTACCGAGGACGAACACCAGGGTGGCCACGCACACGATCGCGAAGTACGAGTCCCAGAGCCGGAAGGAGTGCTCCCAGGTGTACGAACTCTTCGCGCCGCCGGGTCCGGCGATCCGTTCGGTCATCCGTCGCGACGGTTCTTCCAGCGGAAGGTCAGCAGACACAGCAGCAATCCTCCGACGCACCAGGCCCCCAGCACCAGGGCGATCCGCCCGAACTCCCAACCGCCCGCCTGCTCCAGGACCTTCGCCGACTCGGGCAGGAACACCCCGCGCAGCCCCTGGCACATCCACTTCAGCGGGAACAGGGCGCCGATGTTCAGCATCCAGTCGGGGATCGTGTCGATGGCGATGTAGACCCCGGAGATGAACTGCAGCACCAGGAACGGGAGTACGACGACGGACGTGGCGCTCTTGCCGGACTTCGGGACCGAGCTGATCGCGATGCCGAGCAGGGCGCAGGCCGTCAGGCCCAGGACGAAGATCCAGGCGAAGTCGGCCCACTTGGCGGGATCCGAGGGCAGCTTCACGTCGTACAGCGACGTGCCGACGACGAGCAGGATCGCCGTCTCCAGGAGGCCGGTGACCAGGACCAGCCAGATCTTGCCCAGGAAGTACGCGGCCGGCGGCATCGGAGTGCCGCGCAGCCGCCGCAGCACCTTCTCGTCCCGCTCGATCGCGATGGAGATGCCGAGGGACTGGAAGCTGGTGGACATGATGCCCGCGGCCATCATCGCGGGGACGTACAGCTGGGAGGCGGTGATGCCCGCGCCCCGCACGTCGTCCTTGAAGATCGACGCGAAGAGGAAGAGGAAGACGACGGGGAAGGCGAAGGTGAACACCACCTGGTCGCGCTGGCGGAAGAACTGCTTGATCTCCAGGGCGCCCCGCCGCAGGCCGAGGCCCCAGGCCCCGGGCAGCCGCACGGAGGAGGCCTCACCGCGTACGCGTACGGTCGTCAGGGTCATCGCGCGTTCTCCTGTCCGGTCAGTCGGAGATAGACGTCCTCCAGGGTCGGGCGGGTCACGCTCAGCCCGGGTATCTCGCCGTCGAAGCGGCGGGTGAGCTCCGCGACCGTGCGGGTGGGGGTGTCCGTGCGCTCGCTGCGCGGGGTGCCGTCGGCCTCCGTCCACTCGACGGTCGCCTCGGTGCCGAAGCGTTCGCGGAGCGCGGCGGGTTCGCCTTCCGCGACGACGCGGCCTCGCGCGACGATCGCGAGCCGGTGCGCCAGCGCTTCCGCCTCTTCCAGGTAGTGCGTGGTGAGCAGGATGGTCGTGCCCTCGTCGGCCAGCTTCCGGATCAGGTCCCAGAACTGGCGGCGGGCAGCCGGGTCGAAGCCGGTCGTCGGTTCGTCCAGGAGCAGCAGTTCGGGGCCGCCGATCACCCCGAGCGCCACGTCCAGACGCCTGCGCTGGCCGCCCGAGAGTGCCTTGATGCGGCTGCCCGCCTTCGCCTCCAGACCGACGAGCCCGATGACCTCCTCCGGGTCGCGGGGCCGCGGGTAGTAGCGGGCGAAGTGCCGTACGGTCTCGTCGACCGTCAACTCCGCGGGCGCCGATTCGTCCTGCCAGACGATACCGACCCGCGAGCGCCACGCGCGTGTGCCCGTCGCCGGGTCCGCGCCGAGCACGGACACCTCGCCCGCGTCCCGCCCGCGGTTGCCCTGGAGGATCTCCACCGTGGTGCTCTTTCCCGCGCCATTGGGTCCGAGCAGGCCGAACACCTCGCCGCGGCGGATGCCGAGATCGATGCCGTCGACGGCGGTCACGTCCCCGTACTGCTTGCGCAGCCCCCGTACGTCCACCGCGAGTTGGTTCGCGTGTGTTGTCATGCCGACGAGCCTGCCGCCGAAGCGAACGCTCCGGGACGACCGTGCGTACCTCCTTATGTCCACCGAACGGTGGACACACATGTGGGTGCGGCACAATGTCGGTTGCCCGCAGGCCCTTCGAGACTACGGAAACGGCGTGATGAGCAAGACGACGACAGTCATCTCCATCGACCAGGAACGTGCAGCCGGTCCCCGGACGGTCGGCGGCAGCCGTGCGCTCGCCCTGTTGCTGGTGATCACCGGTGCGGCCGGTCTGCTCGCCGCGTGGGTCATCACGATCGACAAGTTCAAGTTGCTGGAGAACCCGAACTTCGTGCCGGGGTGCAGCCTGAACCCGGTCGTCTCCTGCGGCAACATCATGAAGAGCAAGCAGGCCGCGGCCTTCGGGTTCCCCAACCCGATGCTCGGTCTCGTCGCGTACGGCATCGTGATCTGCGTCGGGATGAGCCTGCTCGCGCGGGCCACCTACCCGCGCTGGTACTGGCTGACCTTCAACGCCGGCACCCTCTTCGGCGTCGGATTCTGCACCTGGCTCCAGTTCCAGTCGCTGTACCGCATCAACTCGCTGTGCCTGTGGTGCTCGCTGGCCTGGGTCGCCACGATCATCATGTTCTGGTACGTGACCTCGTCGAACATCCGCAACGACTTCCTGCCCGCCCCGCGCTGGCTCAAGAGCTTCTTCGGCGAGTTCACCTGGGTCCTGCCCGTCGTGCACATCGGGATCATCGGGATGCTGATCCTGACCCGCTGGTGGGACTTCTGGACCAGCTGACAGCCCTGCGGGGATTGTCAGTGGCGTGACATAGGGTTTTGGACGTGGAGCCCGACCTGTTCACCGCCGCAGCCGAAGAACGCCAGGAGAAGGACCCGTCCAGCAGCCCCCTGGCCGTCCGGATGCGCCCGCGTACCCTCGACGAGGTCGTGGGCCAGCAGCATCTGCTGAAGCCGGGCTCACCCCTGCGCAGACTCGTCGGCGAGGGGAACGGCGGCCCGGCCGGACCGTCCTCGGTGATCCTCTGGGGCCCGCCAGGCACCGGCAAGACGACCCTCGCGTACGTCGTCTCCAAGGCCACCAACAAGCGATTCGTGGAGCTCTCCGCGATCACCGCGGGCGTCAAGGAAGTCCGCGCGGTGATCGACGGCGCCCGCCGCGCCACCGGCGGCTTCGGCAAGGAGACCGTCCTCTTCCTGGACGAGATCCACCGCTTCAGCAAGGCCCAGCAGGACTCCCTGCTCCCGGCCGTCGAGAACCGCTGGGTGACGTTGATCGCCGCCACGACCGAGAACCCGTACTTCTCGGTGATCTCCCCGCTCCTGTCCCGCTCCCTGCTCCTCACCCTCGAACCGCTCACCGACGAAGACCTGCGCGGCCTGCTGCGCCGGGCACTCACCGACGAGCGCGGCCTCAAGGAGGCCGTCACCCTCCCCGAGGACACCGAGCGGCACCTGCTGCGCATCGCCGGGGGAGACGCCCGCCGCGCCCTGACCGCCCTGGAGGCCGCCGCCGGCGCGGCGCTCGACAAGGGCGAGCAGGAGATCACCCTCCAGACCCTGGAGGAGACCGTCGACCGCGCCGCCGTGACGTACGACCGCGACGGCGACCAGCACTACGACGTGGCGAGCGCCCTCATCAAGTCCATCCGCGGCTCCGACGTGGACGCCGCGCTGCACTACCTGGCCCGGATGATCGAGGCCGGCGAGGACCCCCGCTTCATCGCCCGCCGACTGATGATCTCCGCCAGCGAGGACATCGGCCTCGCCGACCCGAACGCGCTGCCGATAGCCGTGGCCGCCGCCCAGGCCGTCGCCATGATCGGCTTCCCCGAGGCCGCGCTGACACTCAGCCACGCCACCATCGCCCTCGCCCTGGCCCCGAAGTCCAACGCCGCGACCATGGCCATCGGCGCCGCGATGGAGGACGTACGCAAGGGGCACGCGGGCCCGGTGCCGATGCACCTGCGCGACGGGCACTACAAGGGCGCGGCCAAGCTCGGGCACGCCCAGGGGTATGTGTATCCGCACGACCTGCCCGAGGGCATCGCCGCCCAGCAGTACGCCCCGGAAGAGCTCAAGGACCGCGAGTACTACACACCGACCCGGCACGGCGCCGAGGCGCGCTACGCGGACGCGGTGGAGTGGACCAGGAAGCACCTCGGTAGAGGGCGGCCCTGACCACCCTGTAACATGACGCGAAGCGCTGCGTCCCGTGTCCGGCTCCGGTCGGCACCACCAGAACGGGACATCCAGCCGGAGCCCCTGCCGCCACGGAGGGATTCCAGGAGCGTCGCGCACCGTCGAAGGTGTCGCGGGCAGCCCACCACCACCCGATCTCCGGGAACGGTCGGTGGGCCACTCGCGTGCTGCACGTATGTGCCCAGACCCAGGAGCGGCTGCCCAGCAGGTCCCCCGAGGACCCGCGGGGTTTCCCGGGCTGCGGATTGCGACCTCCCTTAACTCTGGTGAGCCGAAGTCAAGGAAAGAGAAAAAGTGGCGAATCAGTCCCGCCCCAAGGTCAAGAAGTCGCGTGCCCTCGGCATCGCGCTGACCCCGAAGGCCGTCAAGTACTTCGAGGCCCGCCCCTACCCGCCGGGCGAGCACGGCCGCGGCCGCAAGCAGAACTCGGACTACAAGGTCCGTCTGCTCGAGAAGCAGCGTCTGCGCGCGCAGTACGACGTGTCCGAGCGCCAGCTCGTCCGCGCCTACGAGCGTGCCTCCAAGGTCCAGGGCAAGACCGGTGAGGCCCTGATCATCGAGCTTGAGCGTCGTCTCGACGCGCTGGTCCTGCGTTCGGGCATCGCCCGCACGATCTACCAGGCCCGCCAGATGGTCGTTCACGGCCACATCGAGGTCAACGGCCAGAAGGTCGACAAGCCGTCCTTCCGCGTCAAGCCCGACGACGTCGTGATGGTCCGCGAGCGCAGCCGCAGCAAGACGCTGTTCGAGGTCTCCCGCGCCGGTGGCTTCGCCCCCGACGGCGAGACCCCGCGCTACCTCCAGGTGAACCTCCCGGCCTTGGCGTTCCGCCTGGACCGCGAGCCGAACCGCAAGGAGATCCCGGTGATCTGCGACGAGCAGCTCGTCGTCGAGTACTACGCCCGCTGATCGTCTTCCAGCGGACGTAGCACCACCTGCGCGTCAGCCCGTCGTCTCCCCGCCCTTCGAGGTGGGCGAGACGGCGGGCTTCCGCGTGTCCGGGGGAAGTCTGCGCGGCGAGGGCACCGCACCCAGCGGCCGGGGACCGGGCCCCCGCAGCGCCCGCGCCACCGCCGCCTCCCGGCCGAGCCGAGCCCCCGCCCGTACGCACGCCTCGTACCGCTCGTCGCCCAGCCGCCGCCGGGCCCCCGCCTCGCACCGCTCGTGCGGAACGTTGTAGTACGCCGAGCCGAACAGCGGCAGGCCCACCGAGGGCCACAGCCGGGCCGCCGCCCCCTGCAGCACCGCGGCCTCGGCCGGATCACCCTCCGTCTCCGTGACCAGCGCCAGCAGCTCGATCGCGAGGACCGTGCCGAGCAGGTCGTGGAAGGCGTGCCCGGTGTCCAGGCTCTGTTCCAGGAGACCCCGGGCGCGCCCCGGATCGCCCGCGGTCTGCGCCCCGTACGCCAGCACATACAGCGCGTACGCGAGTGCCCAGCGCTCCCCGTGGTCCTCGCAGACCCTGCGGACGTCCTCGCACAGCTTCACCGCGCCCGGCAGGTCGCCCCGGAACGCCAGCGCCATCGCCAGCTCGACCTGGGCCATCAGCACGTTGCTGTTGAGCTCGCCGATCTCGTGGTAGCGGTCGAGGGCCGAGCGCAGCAGGGTTTCCGCGCGTGCCATGTCGTCGCCGACCAGCGCCAGACAGCCGGTGCGGTGCTCGGCGTAGGCGATCGCGGTGGGGTTGTCGGTGCGTTCGGCCTGCTCGCGGCACTCCTGGAGCGCGGTGAGCGCGGGCACCGTGTCGCCTTGGAGGATCGCCACATGGCCGAGCACCCACAGGGCCTTCAGCCGCGACTGGTCGCGGTCGCTGTCGAGCTCCACCCCACGCTCCAGCCAGTGCCGTCCCTCCGCCAGCCGACCGCAGCCGACCCAGTAGAACCACAGGCTGCCGGCGAGGTACTGGCCCAGATGCGTCTCGCCCGGCTCGGTCAGGCAGTACTCCAGGGCGGAGCGCAGATTCGGCAGCTCCGTCTCGATGCGCGCGGCCACCTCACCCTGCCGCGGCGAGAACCAGTCCAGCTCGCACCAGGTGGCCAGGCCCGTGTACCAGTCGCGGTGGCGGCGGCGCAGCCGGCTCGCGTCGCCCGCCGCCACCAGCCAGTCCGTGCCGTACGCCCGCACGGTGTCCAGCATCCGGTAGCGCAGGCCGGCCGCCGTCTCCTCGCGCGCCAGCACGGACTGCGCGAGCAGCTCGCCCAGCACGTCGAGGACGTCGTCGGCGTGCAGTCCGTCGCCGCTGCACACGTATTCGGCGGCCTCCAGGTCGAACGGTCCGGCGAACACCGAGAGCCGCGACCACAGCAGCCGCTCCTCGGGCGTGCACAGCTCATGGCTCCAGCCGATGGCCGTCCGCAACGTCTGGTGGCGTGGCAGGGCGTCACGCCCGCCGCCGGTCAGCAGCCGGAAGCGGTCATCGAGCCGGGACAGCAGCTGCCCGGGGGAGAGGGCGCTCAGCCGGCCCGCGGCCAGCTCGACGGCGAGCGGGATCCCGTCCAGGCATCGGCACAGCTCCAGGACGTCCGCCCGGTTGCCGTCGTCCAGCGTGAACCCGGGCACCCGGGCCGCCGCCCGGTCCGTGAAGAGCTCCGCGGCTTCCCGCCCGGGCAGTGGGGCCAGCGGGAACAGCAGCTCGCCCTCGACCTCCAGCGGCCTGCGGCCCACGGCGAGCACCCGCAGCCCCGGCGCATGCCGCAGCAGCTCGCCCACCAGCGCGGCGCACGCGTCCACCAGTTGCTCGAACCCGTCTACGACCAGCAGGAGTTGACGCTCGGCGAGATGGTCGAGGAGCAGTCTGAGGGGCGGCTTCGACGTCTGGTCCGTCAGCGCGAGGGCCTCCACGAGCGCGTACGCGACGAGATCCGGATCGCGCACGGAGGCCAGCTCCACCCGCCATGATCCGTCGCGCGGCCGGGTGTGTGCCGCGGCCCGTGCCGCGAGGCGTGACTTGCCTATGCCGCCCATGCCCGTCACCGTCACCAGCCGGGCCTGCCCCAGCGCCTCCGCCAGCCGTGCGAGTTCGGCGGTGCGCCCCACGAACGCGTTGAGTTCCAGGGGCAGATTGCCGGGTGCGGACCGGTCGGAGCACTCAGAAGCTCGCATGGGACACGGAGCGTACTGACCCGTAAGCGGTCCGTACAATCACTTCGCGCAACTCCGGGCCCGGCAGCCGGTAATGCGGTACGGAGCGGCGGCCCCGGCGCGATAGGCTCGGGGGACGACTTTTTGATGTTCAGACACGATGTTCAGAGACGATGTCCAGGCACGTACTGGCAGGCACGTACTAGGGAGCGGTGCGACAGTGTCCGGTGGAGAGGTGGCCGGGATCCTGGTGGCCGTCTTCTGGGCGATCCTGGTCTCCTTCCTCGCCGTTGCACTGGCGAGGCTGGCCCAGACGCTCAGGGCGACCACCAAGCTCGTGGCGGACGTGACCGACCAGGCCGTCCCGCTGCTGGCCGACGCCTCCGCGGCAGTGCGCTCCGCGCAGACCCAGATCGACCGGGTCGACGCCATCGCGTCGGACGTCCAGGAGGTCACCTCGAACGCGTCGGCGCTCTCCACGACCGTCGCGTCCACCTTCGGTGGCCCGCTGGTGAAGGTCGCGGCGTTCGGCTACGGCGTCCGCCGGGCCATCGGCGGCCGCAAGGACAATGTGCCCCCCAAGGCCTCCCGTCGTACCGTGATCGTGGGCCGCACCGTCCCGTCCGCGCGACGGGGAAAGCGGAAGAAGGACTGACGCAGCGATGTTCCGCCGTACCTTCTGGTTCACCGCCGGCGCAGCCGCGGGTGTGTGGGCCACCACCAAGGTCAACCGCAAGCTCAAGCAGCTGACCCCCGAGAGCCTCGCGGCCCAGGCCGCGAACAAGGCGATCGAGGCCGGGCACCGGCTCAAGGACTTCGCGCTCGACGTCCGTGACGGCATGGCCGAGCGGGAGGCCGAACTCGACGAGGCGCTCGGGCTCAATGACCACCCGGAGCTGCCCGGGCCCCGGCGTGTCGCCGCGATCGAGAGCAGTCCGAAACACAGCAAGAACCCGACGTACGTCGAGAGGTCGACGTACTCGTACAACCGGAATGAGGACCACTGATGGAGTCGGCCGAGATTCGCCGCCGCTGGTTGAGCTTCTACGAGGAGCGCGGTCACACTGTCGTTCCCTCGGCGTCGCTCATCGCGGACGACCCGACTCTGCTCCTGGTCCCCGCGGGCATGGTGCCCTTCAAGCCGTACTTCCTCGGTGAGGTCAAGCCGCCGTGGTCGCGCGCCACCAGCGTGCAGAAGTGCGTGCGCACGCCCGACATCGAAGAGGTCGGCAAGACCACCCGGCACGGCACGTTCTTCCAGATGTGCGGCAACTTCTCCTTCGGTGACTACTTCAAGGAAGGCGCGATCACCTACGCCTGGGAGCTGCTCACCTCGCCCCAGGACAAGGGTGGTTACGGGCTCGACCCCGAGCGTCTGTGGATCACGGTCTACCTCGACGACGACGAGGCCGAGTCCATCTGGCGCGACAAGATCGGCGTCCCGGCCGAGCGCATCCAGCGCCTGGGCAAGAAGGACAACTACTGGTCCATGGGCGTCCCCGGCCCCTGCGGCCCGTGTTCCGAGATCAACTACGACCGCGGCCCCGAGTTCGGCGTCGAGGGCGGCCCGGCCGTCAACGACGAGCGGTACGTGGAGATCTGGAACCTGGTCTTCATGCAGTACGAGCGCGGTGAGGGCACCTCGAAGGAGGACTTCGAGATCCTCGGCGAGCTGCCCAGCAAGAACATCGACACCGGCCTCGGCATGGAACGCCTCGCCATGATTCTGCAGGGCGTGCAGAACATGTACGAGATCGACACCTCCATGGCCGTCATCAAGAAGGCCACCGAGCTGACGGGTGTCGAGTACGGCGCCGCCCACGACTCGGACGTCTCGCTGCGCGTGGTCACCGACCACATGCGCACCTCCGTGATGCTCATCGGCGACGGCGTGAGCCCCGGCAACGAGGGCCGCGGCTACGTCCTGCGCCGCATCATGCGCCGCGCCATCCGCAACATGCGGCTGCTCGGCGCCACCGGTCCGGTCGTCAAGGACCTCATCGACGTCGTGATCGAGATGATGGGCCAGCAGTACCCGGAACTGGTCAGCGACCGTCGGCGGATCGAGACCGTGGCCCTCGCCGAGGAGGCGGCCTTCCTCAAGACGCTGAAGGCCGGCACGAACATCCTCGACACGGCCATCACGGACACCAAGGAGTCCGGCGGCACCGTGCTCGCCGGCGACAAGGCCTTCCTGCTCCACGACACCTGGGGCTTCCCGATCGACCTCACCCTCGAAATGGCCGCCGAGCAGGGCCTTTCGGTGGACGAGGACGGCTTCCGGCGTCTGATGAAGGAGCAGCGGGACAAGGCCAAGGCCGACGCCCAGGCCAAGAAGACGGGCCACGCCGACCTCGGCGCCTACCGTCAGATCGCCGACGCCGCCGGTGAGACCGAGTTCATCGGCTACGACCGGACCGACGGCGAGTCGCGCATCGTCGGCATCCTGGTCGACGGTGTCTCCTCGCCCGCCGCCACCGAGGGCGACGAGGTCGAGATCGTCCTCGACCGCACCCCGTTCTACGCCGAGGGCGGCGGCCAGATCGGCGACACCGGCCGCATCAAGGTCGACACCGGTGCCGTCATCGAGATCCGCGACTGCCAGAAGCCCGTCCCGGGTGTGTACGTCCACAAGGGTGTCGTCCAGGTCGGCGAGGTCACCGTCGGTGCCCAGGCCCAGGCCACCATCGACTCCCGTCGCCGGACGGCCATCGCCCGCGCCCACTCGGCCACGCACCTCACCCACCAGGCCCTGCGCGACGCCCTCGGCCCGACGGCCGCCCAGGCCGGTTCCGAGAACCAGCCCGGCCGCTTCCGCTTCGACTTCGGTTCCCCCTCGGCCGTTCCGACGACCGTCATGACCGACGTCGAGCAGAAGATCAACGAGGTGCTCGCCCGAGACCTGGACGTGCACGCCGAGATCCTGAGCCTCGACGAGGCCAAGAAGCAGGGCGCCATCGCCGAGTTCGGCGAGAAGTACGGCGAGCGCGTGCGCGTCGTGACCATCGGCGACTTCTCCAAGGAGCTGTGCGGCGGTACGCACGTCCACAACACCGCCCAGCTGGGCCTGGTCAAGCTGCTCGGCGAGTCCTCGATCGGCTCCGGCGTACGGCGTATCGAGGCCCTGGTGGGCGTCGACGCCTACAACTTCCTCGCCCGCGAGCACACGGTCGTCGCCCAGCTCCAGGAGCTGATCAAGGGCCGTCCCGAGGAGCTCCCCGAGAAGGTCTCCGCCATGCTCGGCAAGCTGAAGGACGCCGAGAAGGAGATCGAGAAGTTCCGCGCGGAGAAGGTCCTGCAGGCCGCCGCCGGTCTTGTCGAGTCCGCCAAGGACGTCCGCGGTGTGGCTCTGGTCACAGGTCAGGTCCCGGACGGCACGAGCGCCGACGACCTGCGCAAGCTGGTTCTCGACGTGCGCGGCCGCATCCAGGGCGGACGGGCCGCCGTGGTGGCTCTGTTCACCACCGCGGGCGGCAAGCCGCTCACGGTCATCGCCACCAACGAGGCCGCCCGCGAGCGTGGCCTCAAGGCCGGTGACCTGGTCCGTACGGCCGCCAAGACCCTCGGCGGCGGCGGTGGCGGCAAGCCGGACGTCGCCCAGGGCGGGGGCCAGAACCCGGCCGCCATCGGCGAGGCCGCCGACGCGGTCGAGCGGCTCGTCGCCGAGACGGCCAAGTGAGCACGGACGGTCAGCGGAGCGGGGACGGCCGGGGCATGCGCCGCGGCCGCCGGCTCGCGATCGACGTCGGGGACGCCCGGATCGGGGTCGCCTCGTGCGACCCCGACGGGATCCTCGCGACTCCGGTCGAGACCGTGCCGGGGCGTGACGTCCCCGCCGCGCAGCGCCGGTTGAAGCAACTCGTCGAGGAGTACGAGCCGATCGAGGTCGTCGTCGGGCTCCCTCGCTCCCTCAAGGGGGGCGAGGGCCCCGCCGCCGTGAAGGTGCGCGCCTTCGCCCAGGAGCTGGCCCGGGCGATCGCGCCCGTCGAGGTCCGGCTCCTCGACGAGAGGATGACCACAGTGACGGCCAGTCAGGGGCTGCGCGCGTCGGGCGTGAAGTCCAAGAAGGGCAGGTCCGTCATCGATCAGGCGGCCGCCGTCGTCATCCTGCAGCAGGCTCTGGAGTCCGAACGGGCGTCAGGGAACGCACCGGGCGAGGGCGTCGAAGTGGTCATCTGATCGCGATACGGTAACGTTCCGCGCGATGTGGTGGTGTTCGAACAGCCACCGCACAGCGAAGAGGCGGACGGGAGCCGAGCCACCAGCGACAGCAGCCACCGCCTCGCGGCTCTAGGGGATCGATGACTGAGTATGGCCGGGGCGCAGGCTCCGAACCGTGGAATCCGGAGGACCCGTTGTTCGGGGACGGCGGATGGGGAGGGCAGGCCGTCGACGGCCAGTCCCCCTACGGCGGCCAGCCGCAGCACTACCCGCAGCAGCCGCAGCAGCACCAGCAGTCCCAGTACGGCGAGTGGAGCCCGGACCAGCAGGGCGGCTACGGCCAGGGGCAGCATTACGGCGCCCAGAACCAGCAGCACTTCGAAGGCCAGGGCCGGCAGCAGTATCACGAGCAGGGCCGGCAGCACTTCCACGGCCAGGGGCAGCAGCAGTATCCGCAGCAGTACTCCGGCCAGGAGCAGCAGCCGTACGTCGATCAGGGTCAGCAGCAGTACAACGGACAGAACCAGCAGCAGTACCACGACGGCGGCTGGGACAACGGGACGCAGCACCAGGCCACCTACGCCGCCGACCCGAACGACCCGTACGGCAACCAGGCCGCCGGGTACACCGGTGAGCAGCCCGACTTCTACGGCACTCCCGACGCGTATCCACCGCCGGAGCCGCCCGCCCGTCGCCGTGCCGAGCCCGAGCCGGAGATCGACTGGGATCCGGGACCCGACCAGGGCGAACACGCCTTCTTCGCGGGCGGCGACGACGATGACGACTTCGACGACGACGATCCGAAGGGCGGTCGCGGCGACCGGAAGGGCCGCGGCGGCAAGGGCGAAAAGGGCAAGAAGCGCCGCAGCGGCTGCGCCTGCCTGATGGTCGTGCTGGTCTTCGGCGGCGGTATCGGCGGAGTCGGATATTACGGGTATCACACCTACCAAAATCGTTTCGGCGCGGCTCCGGACTACGCGGGTGACGGCACGGGCGAGGTGACGGTCGAGATTCCCAAGGGCGCGTTCGGTTATGCGATCGGGCGGGTGCTGAAGGAAGCCGGCGTCGTCAAGAGCGTCGACGCCTTCGTGTCCGCTCAGCAGCAGACCCCCGACGGGGACAAGATCCAGGCGGGCGCGTATGTGCTGAGGAAGAGCATGTCGGCTGCCAGCGCGGTCAAGCTGATGCTCGACCCCAAGAGCCAGAACAACGTGATCGTCGCCCCTGGGCAGCGCAACGTCGTGGTCTACCAGGCGATCGACAAGAAGCTCGACCTCGCGGACGGCACCACCGGGAAGATCGCCAAGAAGGAGTACAAGACCTTCGGACTTCCCAGCTGGGCGAACGACAGCAAGGACATAAAGGATCCGCTGGAAGGATTCCTCTACCCGGCGACCTATCCCGCCGCCAAGGGCATGAAGCCCGAGGCGATCCTGAAGCAGATGGTGACGCAGGCCAAGGAGAAGTACGCGGCCTACAACCTCGTGGCCAAGGCCAAGGAACTGAACCTGGTGAACCCGCTCCAGGTCGTCACGGTCGCGAGCCTCGTCCAGGCCGAGGGTAAGACGCACGACGACTTCCGCAAGATGGCCGAGGTGGTCTACAACCGTCTCAAGTCCACGAACACGGAGACCAACAGGCTGCTCCAGTTCGACTCGACCTTCAATTACCTGAAGGGCCAGAGCAACATCCACATCAGCGAGTCCGAGATCAACAGCAACAAGGACCCGTACAACACCTATACGCGGAGGGGTCTGCCGCCCGGTCCGATCGGCAACCCCGGTGACGACGCGATCAAGGCGACGTTGAACCCGACCAGCGACGGCTGGATCTATTTCGTGGCGACCGACGGTCAGAGCAACACCGAATTCGCCAAGACCTATGCGGAATTCCAGAAGCTCAAGGACAAGTTCAATGAGAGCTCGGGCAACTGACGCCCGAAGGGCCGCGGTACTCGGCTCCCCGGTCGCCCATTCCCTCTCCCCGGTGCTGCACCGCACCGCGTACCGGGAGTTGGGACTCGGCGACTGGTCCTACGACCGTTTCGAGATCGACGAGGAGGCGCTGCCGGGCTTCTTCGGGGACCTCGGTCCCGAGTGGGCGGGCCTGTCGCTGACCATGCCGCTCAAGCGGGCCGTCATCCCGCTGCTCGACGAGGTCAGCGAGACGGCGGCCTCGGTCGAGGCCGTCAACACGGTCGTGTTCACCGAGGACGGCCGTCGCGTCGGCGACAACACCGACATCCCCGGGATGGTCGCCGCGCTGCGCGAGCGCGGGATCGAGCAGGTGGACTCCGCCGCGATCCTCGGCGCGGGTGCCACCGCTTCCTCCGCGCTGGCCGCGCTCGCCCAGATCTGCACCGGCGAGGTCGTCGCCTACGTCCGCAGCGCGGAGCGGGCCGCCGAGATGCGGCGGTGGGGCGAGCGGCTCGACGTGGAGGTCCGTACGGAGGACTGGGCGCAGGCCGCGCAGGCCCTGCGCGCCCCGCTCGTGATCGCCACCACCCCGGCGGGTGCGACGGACGCCCTGTCCGCCGCGGTCCCGGAACGGCCCGCGACGCTCTTCGACGTGCTGTACGACCCGTGGCCCACCGACCTCGCGGCCCGCTGGTCCGGCTACGGCGGCGCCGTGGTCAGCGGACTCGACCTGCTCGTGCACCAGGCGGTGCTCCAGGTCGAGCACATGACCGGACGCGCCCCCGCGCCGCTCGACGCCATGCGGAAGGCGGGCGAGCAGGCCCTCGCGAGCCGCTGAGCACCGCCGCGGCGGGCCGGGCGCCGTCCCGCCTGATGGACCTGCGGCGGGGCACCGCGCCCGGACGTGGGAGGATCGGAGGTGGCGGGCCCGGGCCGCGCACCCGGTCGTGCCGTCGCCGTACACGAGGACGCGTGTACGCAGCAGCAGTACCAGGGCGCGAGCATGAGGAGCACCGTTGAGCAGGTTGCGCTGGCTGACCGCGGGGGAGTCCCACGGTCCCGCACTTGTCGCGACGCTGGAGGGCCTTCCCGCCGGCGTGCCGATCACCACGGAGATGGTGGCGGACCACCTCGCCCGGCGGCGCCTGGGCTATGGACGCGGTGCCCGGATGAAGTTCGAGCGCGACGAGGTCACCTTCCTGGGCGGTGTCCGGCACGGTCTCACCCTCGGCTCGCCGGTGGCCGTCATGGTCGGCAACACCGAGTGGCCCAAGTGGGAGCAGGTCATGGCGGCCGACCCGGTCGACCCGTCGGTGCTGGCGGAGGTGGCCCGCAACGCGCCGCTGACCCGGCCCCGGCCCGGCCATGCCGACCTCGCGGGTATGCAGAAGTACGGCTTCGACGAGGCCCGGCCGATCCTGGAGCGCGCCTCCGCTCGGGAGACCGCGGCCCGTGTCGCGCTGGGCGCCGTGGCCCGTTCGTACCTGAAGGAGACGGCCGGGATCGAGATCGTCTCGCACGTCGTCGAGCTGGCCGCGGCGAAGGCCCCGTACGGCGTCTACCCCAAGCCCTCGGACGTCGAGAGGCTCGACGCCGACCCCGTGCGCTGCCTCGACGCCGACGCGTCGAAGGCGATGGTCGCGGAGATCGACCAGGCCCACAAGGACGGCGACACGCTCGGCGGCGTCGTCGAGGTGCTCGCGTACGGCGTGCCGGTGGGCCTCGGCTCGCACGTGCACTGGGACCGGCGCCTCGACGCCCGGCTCGCGGCCGCGCTCATGGGCATCCAGGCGATCAAGGGCGTCGAGGTCGGCGACGGCTTCGAACTGGCCCGGGTGCCCGGCTCCAAGGCCCACGACGAGATCGTCCACACCGAGGACGGCATCCGCCGCACCTCCGGCCGCTCCGGCGGCACAGAGGGCGGTCTGACCACCGGCGAACTGCTGCGCGTGCGCGCCGCGATGAAGCCGATCGCGACCGTGCCGCGCGCGCTGGCCACGATCGACGTGGCGACCGGTGAGGCCGCCAAGGCCCACCACCAGCGCTCCGACGTCTGCGCGGTCCCGGCCGCCGGAATCGTCGCCGAGGCCATGGTCGCCCTCGTCCTCGCGGACGCGGTGGCCGAGAAGTTCGGCGGCGACAGCGTGCCCGAGACACGGCGCAACGTCGAGTCCTACCTCGAGAACCTGGTCGTGCGGTGACCGCTGGACCACTGGTCGTCCTCGTCGGGCCGATGGGTGTCGGCAAGTCCACCGTCGGCGCGCTGGTCGCAGGCCGGCTCGGCTGCGCCTACCGCGACACGGACGACGACATCGTGGCCGAGCAGGGCCGCACCATCGCCGACATCTTCGTCGACGAGGGCGAGCCGGTCTTCCGCGCCATCGAGAAGAGCGCCGTGCACAAGGCGCTGGCCGAGCACGACGGGGTACTGGCGCTGGGCGGCGGCTCGATCCTCGACGCCGACACCCGCGCGCTGCTCGCCGGGCACCGGGTCGTCTACCTCTCGATGGACGTCGAGGAGGCGGTCCAGCGCACCGGCCTGAACGCGGCCCGTCCGCTGCTCGCCGTCAACCCGCGCCGGCAGTGGCGCGAGCTGATGGAGGCCCGCCGCCATCTGTACACCGAAGTCGCCCGCGCGGTCGTGCCCACCGACGGCCGCACCCCCGAAGAGGTCGCCCAAGCCGTCCTCGACGCACTGGAGTTGAAGGAAGCATGAGCGAGGCAGTGACGCGTATCCAGGTCGGCGGCACCGCGGGCACCGACCCGTACGAGGTCCTGGTCGGCCGTCAACTCCTCGGTGAACTGGGCGCGTTGATCGGCGACAAGGCCCAGCGCGTCGCGATCATCCACCCCGAGGCGCTCGCCGAGACCGGGGACGCGCTCCGCGCCGACCTGGCCGGACAGGGCTTCGAGGCCGTCGCCATCCAGGTGCCCAACGCGGAGGAGGCCAAGACCGCGGAGGTGGCCGCCTACTGCTGGAAGGCGCTCGGCCAGTCCGGCTTCACCCGCACCGACGTCATCGTCGGCGTGGGCGGCGGCGCCACCACCGACCTCGCCGGGTTCGTCGCGGCGACCTGGCTGCGCGGGGTGCGCTGGATCGCCGTCCCCACCACCGTGCTCGGCATGGTCGACGCGGCGGTCGGCGGCAAGACCGGCATCAACACCGCCGAGGGCAAGAACCTCGTCGGCTCCTTCCACCCGCCCGCGGGCGTGCTCTGCGACCTGGCCGCGCTCGACTCGCTGCCGGTCAACGACTTCGTCTCCGGGCTCGCGGAGATCATCAAGGCCGGCTTCATCGCCGACCCGGTGATCCTGGAGCTCATCGAGTCCGACCCCGAGGCGGCACGGACGCCCGCGGGCCCGCACACCGCCGAGCTCATCGAGCGCTCCATCAAGGTGAAGGCCGAGGTCGTCTCCGGCGACCTCAAGGAGTCGGGGCTCCGCGAGATCCTCAACTACGGCCACACCCTCGCGCACGCCATCGAGAAGAACGAGCGCTACAAGTGGCGGCACGGCGCGGCCGTCGCCGTCGGCATGCACTTCGCCGCCGAACTCGGCCGACTGGCGGGCCGCCTGGACGACGCGACCGCCGACCGCCACCGCACGATCCTGGAGTCCGTCGGCCTCCCGCTCAGCTACCGCTACGACCAGTGGCCCAAGCTGCTGGAGAACATGAAGGTCGACAAGAAGTCCCGCGGCAACCTGCTGCGCTTCATCGTCCTCGACGGTCTGGCCAAGCCGACCGTCCTGGAGGGCCCCGACCCGGCGGTGCTCCTCGCCGCGTACGGCGAAGTGGGGGAGTAGCTCCCAACGGGCCCCTGCTTGGCCCTGTTTGCCCTCCGTTCACGGGCACTCCCCGGCTTCCCCGGCCGTTCACAAAACGACGGCCGGGGAAGGTACCGTTCGGTGGGGGTCCCTCCCGCGCCCCTCAGGCTGTGGGGGCGAGCGGGAGGCTCCGCTCGCAGGCGTCAATCGCCTTCCGCGAGCGAATGGGCGAAAAGATCACGAGACGGAGTGGCACCGGATGCAGCACGCAGTGGGGGCTCCGCTGCCGCCGCCCCACCAGCCGGGGCACGGACCGGCCGCCGGCTGGTCGCCGGCCGCACAGCACCCGGGACACCCGGGCGGACCCTCAGGTCCGGCACCCATGAGCCCACCCGCCCCCGGCTTCACCGGTCCGCCGCCGGGACATCCGGCGCCGCCCTCGCACCTGCCGCATCCCGCGCCCCCGCAGCACGCCCCCGCAGCGCCGATCCCCGACACGACGGGTCATGTGCAGCTGCCCCCGGGCGGCCCGGTCGCCATGCCCAGCGCCCCGGGCGCCCCCGACCCCGCGGCGACCACGCTCGCCGTGCTGCTCATCGGGCCCGCGGGTGCGGGCAAGACGAGCGTCGCCAAGTACTGGGCGGACCACCGCCGGGTGCCGACCGCCCACATCAGCCTCGACGACGTACGCGAATGGGTGCGCTCGGGCTTCGCCGATCCGCAGTCGGGGTGGAACGACCATTCGGAGGCGCAGTACCGGCTGGCCCGCCGTACCTGTGGCTTCGCCGCGCGGAACTTCCTGGCGAACGGCATCTCCTGCATCCTCGACGACGCGGTCTTCCCGGACCGCCCGGTCGTCGGCCTCGGCGGCTGGAAGCGACACGTCGGGCCGGGGCTGCTGCCCGTGGTGTTGTTGCCGGGCCTGGAGATAGTCCTGGAGCGCAACGCCGAGCGCTCCGGAAACCGCCGCCTGACCGACGAGGAAGTCGCCCGTATCCACGGCCGCATGGCCGGCTGGTACGGCTCCGGGCTCCCCATCATCGACAACTCCCAGCTCGACGTCCCGTCCACGGCCCGCGTCCTGGACGAGGTCCTTGCCCGCTCCCTCGCGAGCCCACCGCAGTGGTAACCGCGCGGGGCGGGCGGGTACTGCCGGTCGGCCTTGCAGCCATCGCGATCGCGGAACCAGCCCCCTGATCCTCGCCCGCGGTGTCTCCGTCTCACCGCCGACCGCCTACCGCCCATCCGGCCCCGCTGGAACGGCGACATCGCGTCGACGCTCGTAGGCTCGATTTATGTCAGAGGTGTACGCGGCGCGACGCGAGCGGCTTCGGGAGCGCTGTGCGGCGGGCGGCAGCGCGACGGCGCTCGTCACCCGCCCGGCCAACGTGAGGTACCTCGCGGGCGCGGCCCCGCGCGGTGCCGTCCTCCTGCTGGGCAGGAGTGAGGACCTGCTGCTCTGCGGCGCTCCGCCGAGCGGCGAGGCCGGCGAGGGACGTCCCGACGAGGCGCTGCGCGTGCAGGTGCTGCCGCGCGGCGGGGGCGACGCGGCGGTGGCCGCCGCCGACGCCGCCATCGCCCAGGGCGCCGACTCCCTGGCGGTCGAGGAGCACCACCTCACCGTGACCCGGCACCGGGCCATCGGCTCGGTGGCACCCCAGCTGCGCCTGGCCGACCTGGGCGGTGCGGTGGAGCAGCTGCGGGTGATCAAGGACGAGGAGGAGATCTCCTGTCTGCGGATCGGCGCCGAGATCGCCGACCAGGCGCTCGGGGAGCTCCTCGAATCGATCCTCGTCGGCCGCACCGAGCGGCATCTCGCCCTGGAGCTGGAGCGCCGGCTCGTCGACCACGGCGCCGACGGCCCCGCTTTTGCGACCTCCGTCGGCACCGGCCCGAACTCCGGGCGGCGCGGGCACCGGCCCACCGACCGGCGGGTCGAGGAGGGAGATTTCCTTTCCGTCTGCCTCGGCGCGACCTACCGCGGCTACCGCTGCGAAATCGGCCGTACCTTTGTGATCGGTACCTCGCCCGCCGACTGGCAGATCGACCTGTACGACCTCGTCTTCGCCGCCCAGCGGGCCGGACGCGAGGCGCTGGTACCCGGCGCCGCCTACCGTGACGTGGACCGGGCCGCACGCCAGGTGCTCGGCTCCGCGGGCCACACGGAGGGCCTTCCTCCGCTGACCGGGCACGGTGTGGGGCTCGAAATCGACGAGGACCCGCAGCTCGCCCCCGCGGCCATGGGTAAACTGGACACTTGCGTGCCGGTCACCGTCGAACCGGGGGTCCACCTCCCGGGCCGGGGCGGTGTCAGGATCGATGACACGCTCGTCGTACGCCCCGAGGCGGACGGCGGACCCGAGCTACTCACCATCACGACCAAGGAACTGCTCGCGCTCTAGCCAATCGCTACGCGCGTGTCCCGGGGTCGTCCACGTCAGTCCAGGAGATTCCGCAACCGTGGCTTCCACGAACGACCTCAAGAACGGCCTGGTGCTCAAGCTCGACGGAGGCCAGCTCTGGTCCGTCGTCGAGTTCCAGCACGTCAAGCCCGGCAAGGGCCCGGCCTTCGTGCGCACCAAGCTGAAGAACGTGCTCTCCGGCAAGGTCGTCGACAAGACGTTCAACGCCGGCGTCAAGGTCGAGACGGCCACGATCGACAAGCGCGACATGCAGTTCTCGTACATGGACGGCGAATACTTCGTCTTCATGGACATGGACACGTACGACCAGCTCATGGTCGACCGCAAGTCCGTCGGCGACGCCGCCAACTTCCTGATCGAGGGCTTCACCGCCACCGTCGCACAGCACGAGGGCGAGGTGCTCTTCGTCGAGCTGCCGGCCGCCGTCGAGCTCGTCATCCAGGAGACCGAGCCGGGTGTCCAGGGCGACCGCTCCACCGGTGGCACCAAGCCCGCCACCCTGGAGACCGGTCACCAGATCCAGGTGCCGCTCTTCATCACCACCGGTGAGAAGATCAAGGTCGACACCCGCACGAGCGACTACCTCGGCCGGGTGAACAGCTAACCGTGGCTGCCCGCAACACGGCCCGCAAGCGCGCCTTCCAGATCCTCTTCGAGGGCGACCAGCGCGGCGTGGACGTCCTGACGGTCCTCGCGGACTGGATCCGGCACTCCCGGACCGACACCCGGCAGCCGCCGGTCAGCGAGTACACGATGGAGCTGGTCGAGGGCTACGCCACCAAGGCGAAGCGGATCGACGAGCTCATCGCGACATACGCCGTCGACTGGACGCTGGACAGGATGCCGGTCGTCGACCGCAACATCCTGCGCCTCGGCGCCTACGAGCTGATCTGGGTCGACGGGACCCCCGACGCCGTGGTCCTCGACGAGGCGGTGCAGTTGGCCAAGGAGTTCTCCACGGACGAGTCGCCCTCGTTCGTGAACGGCCTGCTGGGCCGGCTGAAGGACCTGAAGCCGTCGCTGCGCCGCGACGAGGCCTAGCGCGTACGGCGCCCGTGGTCCGTACGCGCCCGTGGACGACGTACGAAAACGCCGGAGGGCCCGCAGCACGTCCGCTGCGGGCCCTCCGGCGTTCCCGTGTCCATGAGGCTCCCGAGGCCCGCAGAAAGCCGCCGGGGTGGCCGGAACACATGGTTCCGGCCACCCCGGCGGCACGTTTCTGCTGAACTCCCCGAAGGGGTCAGCCCTCGTCGTGGGAGACGGCGCGGCGCGCGTCCGCGTCCAGCACGCCCCAGCTGATCAGCTGCTCGGTGAGGACCGAGGGCGACTGGTCGTAGATGACGGCGAGGGTGCGCAGGTCGTCCTGTCGGATCGACAGCACCTTGCCGTTGTAGTCACCGCGCTGGGACTGGATCGTCGCGGCGTAACGCTGCAGAGGACCCGCCTTCTCGGCCGGCACGTGGGCCAGCCGCTCCAGGTCGAGGACGAGCTTCGGCGGCGGCTCGGCGGCCCCGCCAGGAGTGGTGCCGGGCAGCAGCTCCTGTACGGGAACCCCGTAGAAATCCGCCAGTTCGGCGAGACGCTGCACGGTGACGGCGCGGTCGCCGCGCTCGTACGACCCGACCACGACCGCCTTCCAGCGTCCCTGTGACTTCTCCTCGACTCCGTGGAGGGAAAGGCCCTGCTGGGTGCGGATGGCCCGGAGCTTGGCCCCGAGCTGTTTGGCGTATTCGCTGGACATATAGCTCCCCGGACGCTGTATCAACGTGCGGCTCCGCCGCGCGGCTGGTGACTCTGGTGACTCACTGTGAGGTTACGCAGCGTTACTCTTCCCCGTCAAGCCGAATGGTCCGGACCGACCTTCGCGCGGGAGTCACCGGCGGTGGCCCACAGGGTGGTGATCAGGCGCGTTGCCGGGCTGGTACCGTGGATGGCGCAAATCCGACGTCCTTTAATGATCCGTCCCGTGAGGCGGAGAAGGAGGTCCGTTTCGTATGGACACCGAGCAGGACAAACAGCAGTACGAAGCCGATGCACGGCCCGTTCTGGAAGCCCCCGACATCGCGCGGGTGCTGACCCGCATCGCCCACGAGATCGTCGAACGCGCCAAGGGCGCCGACGACGTGGTGCTCCTCGGCATTCCGACCCGGGGCGTCTTCCTGGCCCGCAGACTGGCCGACAAGCTCGAAGAGATCACCGAGCGCAAGATCCCGGTGGGCTCGCTCGACATCACCATGTACCGCGACGACCTGCGCATGCACCCGCCGCGTGCGCTGGCCCGCACCGAGATCCCCGGTGACGGCATCGACGGCCGCCTCGTCGTCCTCGTCGACGACGTGCTCTTCTCCGGCCGCACCATCCGCGCCGCGCTCGACGCGCTGAACGACATCGGCCGCCCGCGCGCCGTGCAGCTCGCGGTCCTCGTCGACCGCGGTCACCGCGAATTGCCCATCCGCGCCGACTACGTCGGCAAGAACCTCCCCACGTCGTTGCGGGAGACGGTCAAGGTCCAGCTCGCCGAGGAGGACGGTCGCGACACCGTGCTGCTCGGTGCGAAGCGGACCTCCCCGGACACGCAGCAGTAGCACTCCGGAGTACGTCACCGCCGTACGCCCCCGAGTGCGCCTCCATGCGCGCCCGCCTGCCCGAATTCTCCTGAACTGCCTTACGGAGCCTGACAGATGCAGCGTCATCTCATCTCGGCCGCCGACCTCACCCGCGACGACGCCGTCCTGATCCTCGACACCGCCGAGGAGATGGCCCGGGTCGCCGACCGGCCGATCAAGAAGCTGCCGACCCTGCGCGGCCGCACCGTCGTCAATCTCTTCTTCGAGGACTCGACCCGTACCCGGATCTCCTTCGAGGCCGCCGAGAAGCGCCTCTCCGCGGACGTCATCAACTTCACCGCCAAGGGTTCCTCGGTGTCCAAGGGGGAGTCCCTGAAGGACACCGCCCAGACCCTCGAAGCCATGGGCGTCGACGCCGTCGTCATCCGGCACGGCGCCTCCGGAGCCCCGTACCGGCTCGCCACCTCCGGCTGGATCGACGCCGCCGTCATCAACGCGGGTGACGGCACCCACCAGCACCCCACGCAGGCCCTGCTCGACGCCTTCACCATGCGCCGGCGCCTGGTCGGCCGTGACGCCGGCATCGGCCAGGACCTGGCCGGCAAGCGCATCACGATCGTCGGCGACGTCCTGCACAGCCGGGTCGCCCGCTCCAACGTCGACCTGCTGCACACCCTCGGCGCCGAGGTCACCCTCGTCGCCCCGCCCACCCTGGTGCCCGTCGGCGTGGAGTCCTGGCCCTGCGAGATCTCCTACGACCTCGACAGCACCCTCTCCAAGTCCGACGCGGTGATGATGCTGCGCGTCCAGCGCGAGCGGATGAACGCGGCGTTCTTCCCGACCGAGCGCGAGTACTCGCGGCGCTACGGCCTCGACGGCGACCGCATGGCGAAGATGCCCGAGCACGCCATCGTGATGCACCCCGGCCCGATGGTCCGCGGCATGGAGATCACCGCCGAGGTCGCCGACTCCGACCGCTGCACCGTCGTCGAACAGGTCGCGAACGGCGTCTCGATCCGCATGGCCGTGCTCTACCTGCTCCTGGGCGGCAACGAGCCCGCCGTCACCCACACCCGCACCGAGGAGAAGTAAGAACATGAGCAAGATCCTGATCCGCGGTGCGAAGGTGCTCGGGGGCGAGCCGCAGGACGTGCTGATCGACGGCGCCGTCATCGAGGCGGTCGGTACCGGCCTCTCGGACGAGGGCGCCGAGGTCGTCGAGGCCGACGGCAAGGTCCTCCTGCCGGGCCTCGTCGACCTGCACACCCATCTTCGGGAGCCCGGTCGCGAGGACTCCGAGACCGTCCTGACCGGTACGCGCGCGGCGGCGAGCGGCGGCTACACCGCCGTGTTCGCCATGGCCAACACCTTCCCGGTCGCCGACACCGCCGGCGTGGTCGAGCAGGTCTACCGGCTCGGCCAGGAGCACGGCTACTGCGACGTGCAGCCCATCGGCGCCGTCACGGTCGGCTTGGAGGGCAAGAAGCTCGCCGAGCTGGGCGCGATGCACGAGTCCGCGGCCGGTGTCACCGTCTTCTCGGACGACGGCAAGTGCGTGGACGACGCGGTGATCATGCGCCGGGCCCTGGAGTACGTGAAGGCCTTCGGCGGTGTGGTCGCGCAGCACGCGCAGGAGCCCCGCCTCACCGAGGGCGCCCAGATGAACGAGGGCGTCGTCTCCGCCGAGCTGGGGCTCGGGGGCTGGCCCGCGGTGGCCGAAGAATCGATCATCGCCCGGGATGTCCTGCTCGCCGAGCACGTCGGCTCGCGCGTCCACATCTGCCACCTGTCGACCGCCGGCAGCGTGGAGATCGTGCGCTGGGCCAAGTCCCGCGGCATCGACGTCACCGCCGAGGTCACCCCGCACCACCTCCTCCTCACCGACGAGCTGGTGCGCACCTACAACCCGGTCTACAAGGTCAACCCGCCGCTGCGCACCGAGCGCGACGTGACGGCGCTGCGCGAGGCGCTCGCCGACGGCACGATCGACATCGTCGCCACCGACCACGCGCCGCACCCGCACGAGGACAAGGACTGCGAGTGGGCCGCCGCCGCCATGGGCATGGTGGGGCTCGAGACCGCGCTCTCCGTCGTCCAGCGGACGATGGTGGAGACCGGGCTCCTGGACTGGGCCGGCGTCGCCGACCGCATGTCCTTCAAGCCCGCCCGGATCGGGCAGGCCGCGGGCCACGGCCGTCCCGTCTCGGCAGGTGAGCCCGCCAACCTCACGCTCGTCGACACGGCATACCGTGGGGCCGTGGACCCCGCGGGCTTCGCCTCGCGCAGCCGCAACACCCCCTACGAGGGCCGTGAGCTGCCGGGCCGGGTCACGCACACCTGGCTGCGGGGCAAGGCCACCCTCGTCGACGGGAAGCTCGCGTGACACCTCTCATCCCGATGGCCGCCTCCGTGGCTGCCGAACAGAAGTCGGCCGAAGTGACCGACTGGGCCGCCCGGATCGGCTGGCTCGTCGGCCTCGTCCTGTTCGTCGCCCTCGTCTACTGGCTGATGCGCGAGGGCTGGAAGTGGCGCGGCACCCTTCAGGGTGACCTGCCGGAGCTGCCCGCCCGCCCGTCGCCCGCCACCACCCTCAACGGAGGCGGCAAGCCGCCGCTGCCCGGAATGCCGGAAGACCCCGGCCCGGTGAAACTGAGCATGAGCGGCCGCTACCACGGCTCCACCACCGCCGGGCAGTGGCTGGACCGCATCGTGGCGCACGGCCTGGGCACCCGCAGCCGGGTCGAGCTCACGCTGACGGACGCGGGACTGGACGTCGTACGCCCCGGGGCCACCGACTTCTTCATCCCGGCCGAAGCACTGCGCGAGGCCCTGCTCGGCAAGGGCATCGCCGGGAAGGTCCTCAGCGAGGGCGGTCTGCTCGTGGTCACCTGGGCGCACGGCGACAAGCTGATCGACTCCGGGTTCCGCTCGGACCGCGCGGCCGAGCACACCGAGTGGGTCGACACCCTGAACGACATGATCAACAAGAGCACCAAGACGGAAGGCGCACGATGACGACCTCCAACCAGGGAGCCGCCTCGCATAGGCACAAGGCAGCTCCCGCCGTACTCGTCCTGGAGGACGGCCGGACCTTCCGTGGCCGCGCCTACGGGGCCGTGGGGGTGACCTTCGGCGAGGCCGTGTTCTCCACCGGGATGACCGGCTACCAGGAGACCCTCACCGACCCGTCGTACCACCGCCAGGTCGTCGTCATGACCGCCCCGCACGTCGGCAACACCGGCGTCAACGACGAGGACCCCGAGTCGAAGCGGATCTGGGTCTCCGGATACGTCGTACGCGACCCCGCGCGCGTGCCCTCCAACTGGCGCGCCCGGCGCCCGCTGGACGAGGAACTGCGCAGCCAGGGCGTCGTCGGCATCAGCGGTGTCGACACCCGCGCCCTCACCCGTCATCTGCGTGAGCGCGGCGCCATGCGCGTCGGCATCTTCTCCGGCAACGCGCTGCCCGACGAGGGCACCATGCTCGCCGAGGTGCGCCAGGCGCCCGAGATGAAGGGTGCGAACCTCGCCGCCGAGGTCGCCACCAAGGAGACGTACGTCGTCCCCGCCATCGGCGAGAAGAAGTTCACCGTCGCCGCCGTCGACCTGGGCATCAAGGGCATGACCCCGCACCGCATGGCCGAGCGCGGCATCGAGGTGCACGTGCTGCCCGCCACGGCCACGGCCGAGGACGTGTACGCCGTGAACCCCGACGGGGTCTTCTTCTCCAACGGCCCCGGTGACCCCGCCACCGCGGACGGCCCCGTCGCCGTCATGCAGGAGGTCCTCGCCCGCAAGACCCCGCTCTTCGGCATCTGCTTCGGCAACCAGATCCTCGGCCGCGCCCTCGGCTTCGGCACCTACAAGCTGAAGTACGGCCACCGCGGAATCAACCAGCCGGTGCAGGACCGCACGACCGGCAAGGTCGAGGTCACCGCGCACAACCACGGCTTCGCCGTCGACGCGCCGCTCGACAAGGTCTCCGAGACCCCCTACGGCCGCGCCGAGGTCTCCCACGTCTGCCTGAACGACCAGGTCGTCGAGGGGCTCCACCTCCTCGACCAGCCGGCCTTCAGCGTCCAGTACCACCCCGAAGCGGCAGCCGGCCCGCACGACGCCGCCTACCTGTTCGACCGCTTCGTATCCCTGATGGAGGGCCAGCGTGCCTAAGCGCACCGATATCCAGTCCGTCCTGGTCATCGGCTCCGGCCCGATCGTCATCGGCCAGGCCGCCGAGTTCGACTACTCCGGCACCCAGGCGTGCCGCATCCTGCGTGCCGAGGGCCTGAGGGTCATCCTCGTCAACTCCAACCCGGCGACGATCATGACGGACCCGGAGATCGCAGACGCCACCTACGTCGAGCCGATCACCCCCGAGTTCGTCGAGAAGATCATCGCCAAGGAGCGCCCGGACGTCCTGCTGCCGACGCTCGGCGGCCAGACGGCGCTCAACACCGCGATCTCCATGCACGAGCAGGGTGTCCTGGCGAAGTACGGCGTCGAGCTCATCGGCGCCAACGTCGAGGCGATCAACAAGGGCGAGGACCGCGACCTCTTCAAGGGCGTCGTCGAGGCCGTCCGCGCGAAGATCGGCCACGGCGAGTCCGCCCGGTCCGTCATCTGCCACTCCATGGACGACGTCCTCAAGGGCGTCGACACGCTCGGCGGCTACCCCGTCGTCGTCCGCCCCTCCTTCACCATGGGCGGCGCCGGCTCCGGCTTCGCGCACGACGAGGAGGAGCTGCGCCGCATCGCCGGCCAGGGCCTGACGCTCTCCCCGACCACCGAGGTGCTCCTGGAGGAGTCCATCCTCGGCTGGAAGGAGTACGAGCTGGAGCTGATGCGCGACAAGAACGACAACGTCGTGGTCGTCTGCTCCATCGAGAACTTCGACCCGATGGGCGTCCACACCGGCGACTCCATCACCGTCGCCCCGGCGATGACGCTGACCGACCGGGAGTACCAGCGGCTGCGCGACATCGGCATCGCGATCATCCGCGAGGTCGGCGTCGACACCGGCGGCTGCAACATCCAGTTCGCGGTGAACCCCGACGACGGCCGCATCATCGTCATCGAGATGAACCCGCGCGTGTCGCGCTCCTCGGCGCTCGCCTCCAAGGCGACCGGCTTCCCGATCGCCAAGATCGCCGCGAAGCTCGCCGTCGGCTACACGCTCGACGAGATCCCGAACGACATCACGGAGAAGACCCCGGCGTCCTTCGAGCCGACGCTCGACTACGTGGTCGTGAAGGCCCCGCGCTTCGCCTTCGAGAAGTTCCCGTCCGCCGACTCCACCCTGACGACCACCATGAAGTCGGTCGGCGAGGCCATGGCGATCGGCCGCAACTTCACCGAGGCGCTGCAGAAGGCGCTGCGGTCGCTGGAGAAGAAGGGCAGCCAGTTCACGTTCGTCGGCGAGCCCGGTGACAAGGCCCTTCTCCTGGAAGAGGCCGTGCGGCCCACCGACGGCCGGATCAACTCCGTCATGCAGGCCATCCGCGCGGGCGCCACGCCCGAGGAGGTCTTCGAGTCGACGAAGATCGACCCGTGGTTCGTCGACCAGCTCTTCCTGATCAAGGAGATCGCGGACGAGCTGGCAGCCGCCGACAAGCTCGACCCCGAGCTGCTCGCCGAGGCCAAGCGGCACGGCTTCTCCGACGCCCAGGTCGCCGAGATCCGCGGGCTGCGCGAGGACGTCGTGCGCGAGGTGCGGCACGCGCTGGGTGTGCGCCCGGTGTACAAGACGGTCGACACCTGCGCTGCCGAGTTCGCGGCGAAGACCCCGTACTTCTACTCCTCGTACGACGAGGAGACGGAGGTCGCGCCGCGCGAGAAGCCCGCGGTGATCATCCTGGGCTCCGGCCCGAACCGCATCGGCCAGGGCATCGAGTTCGACTACTCCTGCGTCCACGCCTCCTTCGCGCTCAGCGAGGCGGGCTACGAGACCGTGATGGTCAACTGCAACCCCGAGACCGTCTCCACGGACTACGACACCTCCGACCGCCTGTACTTCGAGCCGCTGACGCTCGAGGACGTGCTGGAGATCGTCCACGCGGAGTCGCTGGCCGGCCCGATCGCCGGTGTCATCGTCCAGCTCGGCGGCCAGACCCCGCTGGGCCTGGCCCAGGCGCTCAAGGACAACGGGGTGCCGGTCGTCGGTACGCCCCCCGAGGCGATCCACGCCGCCGAGGACCGCGGCGCCTTCGGACGCGTCCTCGCGGAGGCCGGTCTCCCGGCCCCCAAGCACGGCACCGCCACCACCTTCGCCGAGGCCAAGGCCATCGCGGACGAGATCGGCTACCCCGTCCTCGTACGGCCGTCGTACGTCCTCGGCGGGCGCGGCATGGAGATCGTGTACGACGAGACCCGGCTGTCGTCCTACATCGCCGAGTCGACCGAGATCAGCCCCTCCCGTCCGGTTCTCGTCGACCGCTTCCTCGACGACGCGATCGAGATCGACGTGGACGCGCTGTACGACGGCGAGGAGCTGTACCTCGGCGGCGTCATGGAACACATCGAGGAGGCCGGCATCCACTCCGGCGACTCCGCGTGCGCGCTGCCGCCGATCACGCTGGGCGGCTTCGACATCAAGCGTCTGCGGGCCTCCACCGAGGCCATCGCGAAGGGTGTCGGGGTCCGTGGCCTGATCAACATCCAGTTCGCGATGGCGGGCGACATCCTGTACGTCCTCGAAGCCAACCCGCGCGCCTCGCGCACGGTCCCCTTCACCTCGAAGGCGACCGCGGTGCCGCTGGCGAAGGCCGCCGCCCGGATCTCGCTGGGCGCGACCGTCGCCGAGCTGCGGGCGGAGGGGCTGCTCCCCGCGCACGGTGACGGCGGTGAGCTGCCGCTCGACGCGCCGATCTCCGTCAAGGAGGCCGTCATGCCGTGGTCGCGCTTCCGCGACATCCACGGGCGCGGCGTCGACACCGTCCTCGGCCCGGAGATGCGCTCCACCGGTGAGGTCATGGGCATCGACTCCGTCTTCGGCACGGCGTACGCCAAGTCCCAGGCGGGCGCCTACGGTCCGCTGCCGACCAAGGGCCGTGCCTTCATCTCGGTCGCCAACCGCGACAAGCGCTCGATGATCTTCCCGGCGCGCGAGCTGGTCGCGCACGGCTTCGAGCTGCTGGCCACCTCCGGCACGGCCGAGGTGCTCAAGCGCAACGGCATCAACGCGACGGTCGTGCGCAAGCAGTCCGAGGGCACAGGACCGAACGGCGAGCGGACCATCGTCCAGCTGATCCACGACGGCGAGGTCGACCTCATCGTCAACACGCCGTACGGCACCGGTGGCCGCCTCGACGGCTACGAGATCCGTACGGCCGCGGTGGCACGCTCCGTGCCGTGCCTGACGACCGTCCAGGCGCTCGCCGCCGCCGTCCAGGGCATCGACGCGCTCAACCACGGCGACGTGGGCGTCCGCTCACTCCAGGAACACGCCGAACATCTGACAGCGGCCCGCGACTAGGGCCTGCCCGGCGGATCAGGCCGGTCTCGAGTTGCGGAACCCCTTCAGCACGGCCGAGCGGGGTCTGGTGCGTGCAGCTGCAAGGCGGAGGAGGGAGTCGACGCGGAGCGTCGGCGACCGACGACAACGCCGCAGGTGTGCGTGCCAGACCCCGCGACCCCGGCAAGATCCGCCGGGGAGGCCCTGGCAGCCCTGAGGGGGACACCGGAAACGGTGTCCCCCTCTTCATGAGGCTCATGAGGCTTCACGAGGACACCGAGAGCTTCAAGAGGACACTGAGACATGTACAAGCTTTTCTTCCGGCTGGTCTTCAAGCGGATGGACCCCGAGCAGGCCCACCACCTCGCCTTCCGCTGGATCCGGCTCGCCGCCCGTATCCCCGTGCTGCGTACGTTCATCGCCGCGGCGCTCGCGCCCCGCCACGAGGAGCTGCGGACCGAGGCGTTCGGCCTGCGGATGCACGGTCCCTTCGGGCTCGCGGCGGGCTTCGACAAGAACGCCGTCGCGATCGACGGGATGTCGATGCTCGGCTTCGACCACATCGAGATCGGCACGGTCACGGGGGAGCCGCAGCCGGGCAACCCCAAGAAGCGGCTGTTCCGCCTTGTGCCGGACCGGGCGCTGATCAACCGCATGGGGTTCAACAACGAGGGCTCCGCGGCCGTCAGCGAGCGCCTGAGGGCCCGTACGCCCGTCTTCAGGACCGTCGTGGGCGTCAACATCGGCAAGACCAAGGTCGTCCCCGAGGAGGAGGCCGTCGGCGACTACGTGAAGTCGACCGAGCGGCTCGCCCGGCACGCGGACTACCTCGTGGTGAACGTGAGCTCGCCGAACACGCCCGGCCTGCGCAACCTCCAGGCCACCGAGGCACTGCGGCCCCTGCTGAGCGCCGTCCGCGAGGCCGCCGACCGCGCGGTCACCGACCGGCGTGTGCCGCTGCTCGTCAAGATCGCGCCCGACCTCGCCGACGAGGACGTCGACGCGGTCGCCGACCTCGCCGTCGAACTCGGCCTGGACGGGATCATCGCCACGAACACCACCATCGCGCGCGACGGACTCGGTTTGAAGTCCGAACCCTCGCTCGTCAAGGAGACCGGTGGACTCTCGGGCGCGCCGCTGAAGGCACGCTCCCTGGAGGTGCTGCGCCGCCTCTACGCGCGCGTGGGCGAGCGGATCACCCTGGTGGGCGTCGGTGGCATCGAGAACGCCGAGGACGCCTGGCAGCGCATCCTGGCCGGCGCCACCCTGGTCCAGGGGTACAGCGCGTTCATCTACGAGGGCCCCTTCTGGGGCCGGGCGATCCACAAGGGGCTCGCCGCCCGCCTCCGTAACAGCCCGTACGCCACCCTCGCCGACGCGGTCGGCGCCGACGTGAGGAAGTCCGCATGAGCCTGGAACCCTTTGGCGCACGCCTTCGCCGTGCCATGGACGAGCGCGGCCCGCTGTGCGTCGGCATCGACCCGCACGCCTCCCTGCTGACCGACTGGGGCCTGAACGACGACATCGCGGGCCTGGAGCGGTTCAGCCGCACCGTCGTCGAGGCGCTGGCCGAGCGGGTCGCGGTCCTCAAGCCGCAGAGCGCGTTCTTCGAGCGGTTCGGGTCGCGCGGCATCGCCGTCCTGGAGAAGTCGGTCGAGGAGGCGCGGGCGGCCGGGGCACTGGTCGTGATGGACGCCAAGCGCGGCGACATCGGTTCGACCATGGCCGCGTACGCGGAGACCTTCCTGCGCAAGGACGCGCCGCTCTTCTCGGACGCGCTGACCGTGTCGCCTTACCTGGGCTACGGCTCGCTGAAGCCGGCGGTGGAGCTGGCGCGTGAGAGCGGCGCCGGGCTCTTCGTGCTCGCGCTCACCTCCAACCCGGAGGGCGGCGAGGTGCAGCACGCGGTCCGTGGGGACGGTCGCAACGTCGGCGCGACCATGCTGGCCCACCTCGCGGCCGAGAACGCGGGAGAGACGCCCCTGGGGTCCTTCGGCGCGGTCGTCGGCGCCACGCTGGGCGATCTCTCCTCCTACGACCTGGACATCAACGGACCGCTCCTGGCGCCCGGCATCGGCGCCCAGGGAGCCACGCCGGCCGATCTGGCGGGCGTCTTCGGGGCGGCGGTGCGCAATGTCGTGCCGAACGTGAGCCGGGGTGTTCTTCGTCACGGTCCCGACGCGATCGCGCTGCGTGCGTCCGCGGAGCGCTTCGCGGAGGAGATCAGGGCCGCCGTGACGGCCGCCTGAGTCCTCCGACAGCCGTTCGGGAATCCTCCGATGAGTGCCTCCGGAGCGCCGCGAGTCTGAATACATCCTCAAATCCAGGGCAGTATGTCTCAAATGTCCGTCTCCAGGGAGGCTGACCAGGACTTTTCCGCTGTTCTCGCTGACTCTGGCGCACTTGCCCGCTAGTCTCCGTCGAGTGGGGCACCTCCCACGCTCTTCCAGGCAGTGGGGGGAGAACGGGCAAGCGTGTTGCTCGTAGCTCCCCAGGTGTGGGGCGACTAGGTTCCTCACCGGTCCGTATCCGACAGTTCGACATCCGAGGTGACGTAGGCGTGGCTCTTCCGCCCCTTACCCCTGAACAGCGCGCAGCCGCGCTCGAAAAGGCCGCCGCGGCTCGCCGGGAGCGGGCCGAGGTCAAGAATCGACTCAAGCACTCCGGCGCCTCGCTTCACGAGGTCATCAAGCAGGGTCAGGAGAACGACGTCATCGGCAAGATGAAGGTCTCCGCTCTCCTGGAGTCCCTGCCGGGCGTGGGCAAGGTCCGCGCCAAGCAGATCATGGAGCGACTCGGTATCTCCGAGAGTCGCCGCGTACGCGGCCTCGGCTCGAACCAGATCGCTTCTCTGGAGCGTGAGTTCGGCGGTTCCGGCGCCTGAGTCCTGGGCACACCGGGATTGCTGGAATAATCGCTGCATGAGTGAACGTCCGCGGCTGACCGTGCTCTCCGGCCCCTCTGGGGTCGGTAAGAGCACGGTCGTCGCCCATATGCGCAAGGAACACTCCGAGGTCTGGCTCTCGGTGTCGGCGACGACCCGCAAGCCGCGCCCCGGTGAGAAGCACGGAGTCCACTACTTCTTCGTCTCCGACGAGGAGATGGACAAGCTGATCGCCAACGGCGAGCTGCTGGAGTGGGCCGAATTCGCCGGCAACCGCTACGGGACGCCGCGTGCCGCCGTCCTGGAGCACCTGGAATCGGGTGTGCCCGTTCTCCTGGAGATCGACCTCCAGGGCGCACGGCAGGTCCGCGAGTCCATGCCGGAGGCCCTGCTCGTGTTCTTGGCTCCGCCCTCCTGGGACGAGCTGGTGCGCAGGCTCACCGGACGGGGCACCGAACCGCCCGCGGTGATCGAGCGCCGCCTGGAGGCGGCCAAGATCGAACTGGCGGCCGAGCCGGAGTTCGATGTCACCCTGGTCAACACCTCCGTCGAGGACGTGGCGCGTGAGCTGCTAGCCTTGATGGAAGTTGTTTGATCTTTCAGGTCATTTTCCACCTTTCGGAAGGCAGAGCGTGTCCTCTTCCATCACCGCTCCCGAGGGCATCATCAACCCTCCGATCGACGAGCTCCTCGAGGCCACCGACTCGAAGTACAGCCTCGTGATCTACGCGGCCAAGCGCGCCCGTCAGATCAACGCGTACTACTCGCAGCTCGGCGAGGGCCTCCTCGAGTACGTCGGTCCGCTCGTCGACACCCACGTCCACGAGAAGCCGCTGTCGATCGCCCTGCGCGAGATCAACGCGGGTCTGCTGACGTCCGAGGCCGTCGAGGGCCCCGCGCAGTAGTCGTTCAATCGCTCATCCCAGGCCCGGCGGCGCGACCGCCGGGCCTGTGGTGTGTCATGGAGTCGTACGTTTCCGAGCTCGGGGAGAGACGGTGGACAAGCCCAAGGTCGTGCTGGGGGTCAGCGGTGGCATCGCCGCGTACAAGGCCTGTGAGCTGTTGCGCAGGCTGACGGAGTCGGGCCACGACGTTCGTGTCGTCCCCACCGACTCCGCGCTGCACTTCGTCGGCGCCGCCACCTGGTCCGCGCTCTCCGGCCACCCCGTCTCCACCGAGGTCTGGTCGGACGTCCACGAGGTCCCGCACGTCCGCATCGGACAGCACGCGGACCTGGTGGTGGTGGCTCCCGCGACGGCCGACATGCTCGCCAAGGCCGCCCACGGCCTGGCCGACGACCTCCTCACCAACACCCTGCTCACGGCCCGCTGCCCGGTCGTCTTCGCGCCCGCCATGCACACCGAGATGTGGGAGCACCCGGCCACCCAGGAGAACGTGGCGACGCTGCGCCGCCGCGGCGCCGTCGTCATCGAGCCCGCGGTGGGGCGCCTGACCGGTGTCGACACCGGCAAGGGGAGGCTGCCCGACCCCGCGGAGATCTTCGAGGTCTGCCGCCGGGTGCTCGCCCGCGGCGTGACCGAGCCCGATCTCGCCGGCCGCCACGTCGTCGTCAGCGCCGGCGGTACCCGAGAGCCCCTCGACCCGGTCCGCTTCCTCGGCAACCGCTCCTCCGGCAAGCAGGGATACGCCCTGGCGCGCACGGCGGCCGCGCGGGGTGCCCGGGTCACGCTGATCGCCGCGAACACCGGACTGCCGGACCCGGCGGGCGTGGACGTGGTGCAGGTCGGGACGGCCGTGCAGCTGCGCGAGGCGGTCCTCAAGGCGGCCTCGGACGCCGACGCCGTGGTGATGGCGGCGGCGGTGGCGGACTTCCGCCCGGCCGCCTACGCGGCCGGAAAAATCAAGAAGAAGGACGACCAGGAACCGGAGCCGATCGTTCTGGTCCGCAATCCGGACATCCTCGCGGAGATCTCGGCGGACCGTCCCCGCCCCGGCCAGGTGGTCGTCGGTTTCGCCGCAGAGACGGACGACGTCCTCGCCAACGGTCGTACGAAGCTGGCGCGCAAGGGGTGCGATCTTCTCGTCGTGAACGAGGTGGGGGAGCGCAAGACCTTCGGTGCCGAGGAGAACGAGGCCGTGGTGCTGGGGGCCGACGGCAGTGAGACCCCGGTGCCGTACGGACCCAAGGAGGCTCTGGCCGAGATGGTGTGGGACCTGGTGGGACGCCGCCTGGTGTGAATGTCTCATTAACCCCAGCCGCCGCGTCCATCAGCGTGAAATCGCCCGTGGCGACCCTGGTGGAGAACGATCGCCATGGCGCAGAATGCCCGTGCCGCAGGTCACAGGGCTTCCGAGAAGCGAGACAGGGGGGCCTGTGGGCGAGTGCGACCGATAAACTGTTCTCGGACGACGCCGAGCGCAGCTCTCGTCCCGTCCACCAATGATCAGCCAGCAGCCGCTGCAACCACAGGGAGCGTTGTGTCCCGTCGCCTGTTCACCTCGGAGTCCGTGACCGAGGGTCACCCCGACAAGATCGCTGACCAGATCAGCGACACCATTCTCGATGCGCTTCTGCGCGAGGACCCGACGTCCCGGGTCGCCGTGGAGACGCTGATCACGACCGGCCTGGTGCACGTGGCCGGAGAGGTCACGACCAAGGCGTACGCGCCGATCGCCCAGCTGGTCCGCGACAAGATCCTGGAGATCGGTTACGACTCGTCGAAGAAGGGCTTCGACGGAGCTTCCTGTGGTGTCTCGGTGTCGATCGGCTCGCAGTCGCCCGACATCGCGCAGGGTGTCGACACGGCGTACGAGAACCGGGTCGAGGGCGACGAGGACGAGCTCGACAAGCAGGGCGCCGGCGACCAGGGCCTGATGTTCGGGTACGCGACGGACGAGACCCCGGAGCTGATGCCGCTCCCGATCCACCTCGCGCACCGCCTGTCGCGCCGCCTCTCCGAGGTGCGCAAGAACGGGACGATCCCCTACCTCCGTCCCGACGGCAAGACTCAGGTCACCATCGAGTACGACGGCGACAAGGCGGTCCGCCTGGACACGGTCGTCGTCTCCTCGCAGCACGCGTCGGACATCGACCTCGAGTCCCTCCTCGCCCCCGACATCCGCGAGTTCGTGGTCGAGCCGGAGCTCAAGGCCCTCCTCGACGACGGCATCAAGCTGGAGACCGAGGGCTACCGCCTCCTGGTGAACCCGACCGGCCGCTTCGAGATCGGCGGCCCGATGGGCGACGCCGGCCTCACCGGCCGCAAGATCATCATCGACACCTACGGCGGCATGGCCCGCCACGGCGGCGGCGCCTTCTCCGGCAAGGACCCGTCCAAGGTCGACCGCTCCGCCGCCTACGCCATGCGCTGGGTCGCCAAGAACGTCGTCGCCGCGGGCCTCGCCTCCCGCTGCGAGGTCCAGGTCGCCTACGCCATCGGCAAGGCCGAGCCCGTCGGTCTCTTCGTCGAGACCTTCGGCACCGCCAAGGTCGACGCCGAGAAGATCGAGACCGCCATCGCCGAGGTCTTCGACCTCCGCCCGGCGGCCATCATCCGTGACCTCGACCTGCTGCGCCCGATCTACTCCCAGACGGCCGCCTACGGCCACTTCGGCCGCGAGCTGCCCGACTTCACGTGGGAGCGCACGGACCGCGTGGAGGCCCTGCGCAAGGCCGTCGGTCTGTAAGCAACGCTTGCACGGTGAGGCCCGGTACCCCTCGGGGGCGCCGGGCCTCGCTGTTTCCCCCGCGGGCAACCCGGGAGGGGTCGGTGCTGCCGGGGGTAAATCGGTGGTGCGGGTGGGGGAGGGGCTCATAGGGTCGGGGTCTCCCGGTGCGATGGCCGCGGTTACTTCGGTGGAGTGCGCCCAGGGCGCGCGGTGATTCTGGATCATGGTCCGCTGCCGCTTGGAACTCGGGAGAACTGACGTCGTGGCGTCCGGTGCGATGGTCACGGGTACTTCCGGGGTGTGATCCCCTCGCAGGTTCGAATCCTGCTGCCGGTCCTTGGACCGGTATGGCCGAGTGGTCCATGGCAGAAGCGCCCTCGGGGCGTTCGTGATCCGTGGCCGGCCTGATCTCGGGCGCGCGGCGGTGTCAGTGGGGTCTGGTAGGAATGTTGCTGTGAGCAGCGCGAACGGGTGGGGTGAGGGTGGCGAGGAGGGTGCGCCGCCCGAGCAGCTTGCGCTGATTCGGGAAGGGGTCCGGCAGGCCAGGGCGCCCAAGGCGAAGCCGCGGACATGGCGGGGGGCGAAGCTCGCCGAGGAGCTGCCTGTCGCACGGGTCCTCGTCGACAAGGGTGTGCTCCACCTTGACCGGTATTTCGACTACGCCGTGCCCGAGGAGCTGGACGCCGAGGCGCAGCCGGGCGTGCGGGTTCGGGTGCGGTTCGGGGCCGGGCGGCATCGGGTGCGGGAGGGCCGTCGTGAGGGCGGGGGGCTGATCGACGGGTTCCTCGTCGAGCGCCTCGCCGAGTCCGACTACTCCGGGCCGCTCGCCGCGCTCGCGCAGGTCGTGTCGCCCGAGCCCGTGCTCGGGCCCGAGCTGCTGGGACTCGCGCGCGCCGTCGCCGACCGGTACGCGGGGAGCCTCGCGGACGTGCTGCAGCTCGCGGTCCCGCCGCGCAACGCGCGGGCCGAGCAGAAGTCCTCCCCCGCGCCGCTTCCTCCGCCCGGCATGCCCGAGACCGGTTCCTGGGCGCGGTACGGGCGGGGGGCGGCCTTTCTCGAGTCGCTCGCCGCGGGCGGGGCACCGCGGGCCGTGTGGAACGCGTTGCCGGGGCCCGGCTGGGCCGAGGAGATCGCCAGAGCCGTGGGCGCGACGCTCGCCTCGGGGCGGGGCGCGCTCGTCGTCGTGCCGGACGGCAGGGCCGTCACACGGGTGGACGCCGCGCTGTCCTCCGTGCTGGGGGAGGGGCAGCACGCGGTGCTCACGGCCGAGGCCGGGCCCGAGAAGCGCTACCGGGAGTGGCTGGCCGTGCGGCGTGGATCCGTACGGGCCGTCGTGGGGACCCGGGCCGCCATGTTCGCGCCCGTAAGGGATCTGGGACTCGTCGTCATCTGGGACGACGGCGACGACAGCCACAGCGAGCAGCACGCGCCGCAGCCGCATGCCCGGGAAGTGCTGCTGCTGCGGGCCGCCCATGACAAGTGCGCTTTCCTGTTGGGGAGTTGGGGCTGCACGGTCGAGGCCGCGCAGCTGGTCGAGAGCGGGTGGGCGCTGCCGCTGGTCGCCGAGCGGGAGCAGGTGCGGGCGAGCGCGCCGCTCGTGCGGACCGTGGGGGACGGGGATCTCGCGCGGGACGAGGCGGCGCGGGCCGCCCGGTTGCCGACCCTCGCCTGGCAGGTGGTGAGGGACGGGCTGCGACACGGGCCCGTACTGGTGCAGGTGCCGCGGCGTGGGTACGTACCGCGGATGGCCTGTGCGCAGTGCCGGGCTCCCGCTCGCTGCCGGCACTGCGCGGGACCGCTGGAGGCGCGGGACGCCGGGGCGCTGCTGTGCACGTGGTGCGGGCGGGACGAGGCGGCCTGGCACTGTCCGGAGTGCGGTGGGTTCCGGCTGCGGGCCCAGGTCGTGGGCGCGCGGCGGACCGCGGAGGAGCTGGGGCGGGCGTTTCCGGCCGTGCCCGTGCGGACGTCGGGGCGCGAGCAGGTGCTCGACACGGTCCCGGGTGCGCCCGCGCTCGTCGTGAGCACGCCGGGGGCCGAGCCGGTCGCCGAGGGCGGGTACGCGGCCGCGTTGCTGCTCGACGGCTGGACGATGCTGTCGCGGCCCGATCTGCGGGCCGGCGAGGACGCGCTGCGACGGTGGATCGGCGCTGCGGCGCTGGTCCGCGGGCAGGGAGCCGGGGGCACGGTCGTGGTCGTCGCGGAGCCGACCCTTCGGCCCGTGCAGGCGCTCGTACGGTGGGATCCCGTCGGACACGCGGTGCGGGAGCTCGCCGAGCGGGCCGAGCTGGGGTTTCCGCCGGTGTCCCGGATGGCGGCCGTGTCCGGTACGGCGGAGGCGCTCGCCGGGTTTCTCGCCGTGGTCGAGCTTCCGGGCGATGCGGAGGTGTTGGGGCCGGTGCCGCTGCCCGTCACGCAGGCCGGAGGGCCGCGGCGGGTGGGGGCGCCGCCGCCGGGGGAGCAGTGGGAGCGGGCGCTCGTCCGGGTGCCGCCGGGCAGCGGGGCGGCGCTGGCGGCCGCGCTGAAGGCCGCCCAGGCGGCGAGGATGGCGCGGGGCGGGAGTGAGCCCGTACGGATTCGGATCGATCCGCCGGACATCGGGTGACGAGCGTCGGTCCGCCCCCGTCCGAGCCGCCCCGACCTGGGCCGCCTCCCGGCTTCGACGGTGCCGGGAGGCAGGCGAGAGGTGGGGTCAGCCGTTGCGGGGGCCCGGGAACACCGTGGGCCTGACCTCGTCGCGGAGGGTGGGGCTGCCCGCGGTCGGCTGGGTCGGCATGGAGCGGGCGCCGGGGACCGTCGGCACCGTGGGGATGCCCGTGTTGACGGCGACCGTGCGGGTGCCCGAGGTCTCCGTGGAGCGCTCGGCCTCGGCGGCGGCCTGCGCGGCGGCGCGGCGGGCGCCGTAACGGCGGTGCACCGCCTGCTTGGTGACCCCTAGGGCGGAGCCCACCGCGTCCCAGGAGAAGCCGAGGGAGCGGTCGAAGTCCACGGCGGCCGTGACCAGGGTCTCGACGCTGTCCCGCAGCTCCTGGGCGAGGCGGACGGTCGGGGCGGGGGCGCGTCCGTAGACGACGAAGCCCGCGGAGGGGCCGGAGCGGCGCGGGCGGTAGACGTTGCCCAGTTGGGCGGTGAGCGTGCGCAGTGCGTCCACCTGCCGGCGGACCCGCTCGATGTCCCGCACCAGCAAGTGCAGGCTGGCCCGAGCCTGGGCGTCGTGGGTTGCGTGGTCGGCCATGAACAAGCCTCTCGAACCGGCGTTGAAAAGGATCGGGCCGCGATCGCGGCCCGTTGTGGTCAACTCTCTCTTGACCAACGCGTTTGCGGGTGAGTGGTCACGCTGCGGGGGCGTAGGGGCATATGCACAGGGCGCGTCCGGGGGCGTACGCCCCCGGGGCACCGTTGTCTCGCCTCGGTCTTCGGCGCCTGTTCGTGTGTTCGCGCGTTCGTGTGTTCGAGGTGTCGCCGGTCAAACCCCCGAGCCGGCGAGCCGTCGCGCCGCATAGACTGGTGCGCTGCCCCGTACCCCGTCCGGACCGGCGGGTGTGCAGGGCCCTGAAGCGTTCCCGCCCGAGAGGCCAGCCGCCACCCATGAAGCTCGTCTTCGCAGGTACCCCCGAGGTCGCCGTTCCCGCACTGGACGCCTTGATCGCCTCCGGGCGGCACGAGGTGGCCGCCGTGGTCACGCGGCCCGACGCGCCCGCCGGCCGGGGACGGCGGCTTGTCGCGAGTCCGGTCGCCGAACGGGCGGAGGAGGCCGGCATCGAGGTGCTGAAGCCGGTCAAGCCGCGGGACGAGGACTTTCTGGCCCGGCTGAGGGAGATCGGACCCGACGCCTGTCCCGTTGTGGCGTACGGGGCGCTGCTGCCGCGGGTCGCCCTCGACGTGCCCGCCCACGGGTGGGTCAATCTGCACTTCTCCCTGCTGCCCGCCTGGCGCGGCGCCGCCCCCGTGCAGCACGCGATCATGGCGGGGGACGAGATCACCGGCGCCTCCACCTTCCTCATCGAGGAGGGGCTCGACTCGGGGCCGGTGTACGGGACCGTCACCGAGGAGGTCCGGCGCACCGACACCAGCGGGGACCTGCTCACCCGGCTCGCCTTCGCCGGTGCCGGCCTGCTCGTCGCGACCATGGACGGCATCGAGGACGGCACTCTGAAGGCCGTCCCGCAGCCTGTCGACGGCATTACCCTGGCACCGAAGATCACCGTCGAGAACGCCCATGTCGACTGGTCCGCACCGGCGCTGCGCGTCGACCGGATGGTGCGCGGGTGCACGCCCGCGCCCGGCGCCTGGACCGTCTTCCGTGGTGAGCGGCTCAAGCTCATCCACGCCACGCCCGTGCCCGAGCGCACCGACCTCGCCCCGGGCGAACTGTCCGTGGGCAAGAACAACGTGTACGTCGGGACCGGCTCGTACGCCGTGGAACTGCTCTGGGTCCAGGCCCAGGGCAAGAAGCCGATGCGCGCGGCCGACTGGGCGCGCGGGGTGCGCATCGCCTCCGGGGAGCGGCTCGGGGCCTGACACAGGGCCGTACGGCGAGGACCGCACCTCCCCTTGTGCAACTCCCCTGGCAGCGCGGGAGGTTGACGCACCGTCCCGTCCCGGTCGAGCCGGTCGTCGAGGGCACGCCGCGCCCGCTCGCGCCGGGCGTCGAGCAGTGCGCCTACCGCGACGTCCAGGAGGCCCTCACCAACGTCCTGAAGTACGCCGGACTGCGCACGCGCGTGTGGCACTCGGTTACGGGCAGCACGAGTCGAGGGTCTCCGTCACGGACGGGGGGCTGATTCCGGACACGGTCCCGACGGGCACCGGGCACGGCGTCGGCCTGGACCGCCGGGCACACGTGGGCCGTCAGGCCGGCGACGTCCGTCCGGAAGTAGGCTGGAGGGGTCGAACCATCCAGGATCCGGAGCACCTTTTTCGTGAGTGAGCAGTCCCGTGGGCCGCGCAAGCCCGGCAAGCCCTATCGCCGCCCCCAGAAGGACCCGGTCCGCATGCTCGCCTTCGAGGCGCTTCGGGCCGTGGACGAGCGCGACGCGTACGCGAACCTCGTCCTGCCCCCGCTGCTGCGCAAGGCGCGCGAGAAGGAGGGGCCGGAAAAGTTCGACGGGCGGGACGCGGCGCTGGCCACCGAGCTGGTGTACGGGACGCTGCGCCGGCAGGGGACGTACGACGCCGTCATCGCGGCCTGTGTGGACCGGCCGCTGCGAGAAGTCGATCCGCCCGTGCTCGATGTGCTCAGCCTCGGCGTGCACCAGCTGCTCGGGACGCGCATCCCGACGCACGCCGCAGTGTCCGCCTCCGTCGAACTCGCCCGCGTCGTACTCGGCGACGGGCGGGCCAAGTTCGTGAACGCCGTGCTGCGCAAGGTCGCCCGGCAGGATCTCGACGCCTGGCTGGAGGAGGTCGCGCCGCCCTACGACGAGGACCCCGAGGACCACCTCGCCGTCGTGCACTCGCACCCGCGCTGGGTCGTCTCGGCGCTGTGGGACTCGCTGGGCGGCGGCCGTGCCGGGATCGAGGACCTGCTCGAGGCCGACAACGAGCGGCCCGAGGTGACGCTCGTGGCCCGGCCCGGGCGCTCCACCGCCGACGAACTCCTCGGCATCCTCGGGGAGGAGTCCGCGCTGCCGGGGCGCTGGTCGCCGTACGCCGTGCGGCTCAGCGAGGGCGGCGAGCCCGGTGCCATCGACGCCGTACGGGAGGGACGTGCGGGCGTCCAGGACGAGGGCAGCCAGCTGGTGGCGCTGGCTCTCGCGAACGCGCCGCTCGACGGCCGGGACAAGGCGTGGCTGGACGGCTGCGCGGGCCCCGGCGGCAAGGCCGCCATGCTCGCCGGACTGGCCGCCGAGCGCGGCGCCGCGCTGCTCGCCTCGGAGAAGCAGCCGCACCGGGCGGGCCTGGTGGCGAAGGCGCTCGCGGGCAATCCCGGCCCCTACCAGGTCATCGCCGCCGACGGTACCCGTCCGCCGTGGCTGCCCGGCACCTTCGACCGGGTGCTCATGGACGTGCCCTGCACGGGCCTTGGTGCCCTGCGTCGTCGTCCCGAGGCCCGCTGGCGGCGCCGTCCCGAGGACCTGGACGGCTTCGCGCCCCTCCAGCGCGGGCTGTTGCGCACGGCGCTGGACTCCGTGCGGGTCGGGGGCGTCGTCGGGTACGCGACCTGCTCGCCGCACCTCGCCGAGACCCGCGCGGTCGTGGACGACGTCCTCAAGCACTACGAGACAGGCTCCGCCGAACTCCTCGACGCTCGCCCGCTGCTGCCTGGCGTACCGGCGCTGGGCGACGGCCCCGACGTGCAGCTGTGGCCACATCTGCACGGTACGGACGCCATGTATCTGGCGCTGATCCGCCGGACGGCGTGACCTCTCCCAGCGCCGAGAACAGCGCGAAGGCGTACCCTTTCTCGTATTCGGAGAAAAGGCCGGAGCGGAGTAGGACGAGGCGTGGTAGCCCCCGTCCGAGCGCAATATGAGAGCCATCGCCTGATCCTCCGAGTTCACCATTCTCGTATTTGAGGGCGTGAACGATGGCAGCGCGTGTGGATCCCGATCGTTCCGAGTGGGACGTCATCGTCCTGGGTGGCGCCGCGGCCGGGGAGAACGCGGCACAGTACGCCACGCAGTTCTCCGGTCTGGACGCGGTGCTGGTCGAGGCTGAGTTGCTGGGCGGCGAGTGCTCGTACTGGGCCTGCATGCCCAGCAAGGCCCTGTTGCGCCCGGCCGAGGTGCTGGACGGCGGACGGCATGTGCCAGGTGTGTCCTCGCTGTTGACCGGGCGCGAGCTGGACGTGCGGGCGGTACTGGCCCGCCGGGACACCGTCGTGAACGGCCTCGACGACTCCTCGCAGATCGACTGGGCGCTCGGCGTCGGCATCGATGTCGTGCGCGGGTACGGGCGGCTCGCCGGGGAGCGTGCGGTGGCGGTGGAGACGGCGGCCGGCGGCACCCGTGTGCTGACCGCACGGCACGCGGTGGTGATCGACACGGGCTCCTGCACCACCGTGCCGACGATCCCCGGCATGAGCGAGGCACGCCCGTGGACGTCCCGCGACGTCACCAATCTGCGCGAGGTGCCACGCCGGATCGTGGTGCTGGGCGGTGGGGTGGTCGCGTGCGAGGCGGCGACCTGGCTGAAGCCGCTGGGCGTCGAGGAGTTGAGCGTCGTGTACCGGCGCACCGGCCTGCTGGCCCGGGCGGAACCCTTCGCCGGACGCATGGTTGCCGACCGGTTGACGGACGCGGGGGTGCGGCTGCTTCCCGGCAGGTCGGTCACCGAGGTGCGGCGCGACGATCCCCGTGACACGGGAGTCGGGCTGCCGCACGGCGGCGAGGTCACCGTCCGGCTGGACGACGGGAGCACACTCGTCGCCGACGAACTGGTGCTCGCCACCGGCCGTACGCCGAACACCCAGGACATCGGCCTGTCGTCGGTGGGATGCCCCGACGGCGGCTTTCTGGAGGTCGACGACGAGCAGGCCGTGCGGGCGGTGGACGGGCACTGGCTGTACGCGGTCGGTGATGTCTGCGGACGCGCGCTGCTGACCCACATGGGCAAGTACCAGGCGCGGATCGCCGGTGAGGCCATCGCCGCCCGTGCCACGCAAGGGCGGGTGGACGGAGCGGGGAGCGGTGTGCCGGGCTCCGCCGACGGACATCGGGGCAACCCGCAGGTGACCTTCACCGACCCGGAGGTCGGATCGGCCGGCATGACCGAGCGGGAGGCGCGCGCGACGGGACTCGACGTGGCGACGGTCGAGTACGACATGGCCGCGCTGGCCGGCACGTATGTGCTGCGCGAGGACTACCTCGGGCGCGCCAAACTGGTCATCGACCGTGGTACCGACACGGTGGTGGGCGCGACGTTCGTCGGCTCGGGCGTCGCGGAACTCGTCCACTCCGCCACGACGGCCATTGTCGCGAGAGTGCCGCTTTCCGCGCTGTGGCATGTCGTGCCCAGCTACCCCACCGCGAGTGAGGTGTGGCTCCGCCTGCTGGAGGCGTACCGCGCGGAAAAGCGGCGTGTCGGGTAGCGTGAAATTCCCGTCATGCATTTCAGCCGATCAGGGATATCGCACGTGACTCGCAGAGATCTCGCACGTAACTCGATCGAAAGAAATATGCCATGCCTTTCATTTCCACGAAGGATGACACGGAAATCTATTACAAGGACTGGGGTACGGGGCAGCCGGTCGTGTTCAGCCATGGCTGGCCGCTGAATGCCGACGCCTGGGACCCCCAGGTCCGCATGATGGCCGAAAACGGCTTCCGTGCGATCGCGCACGACCGCCGCGGCCACGGACGCTCGGGTCAGCCGTGGGACGGAAACGACCTGGACACGTACGCGGACGATCTGGCGCAGTTGATCGAGGACCTCGATCTGCGCGACGTGATCCTGGTCGGCCACTCCACCGGTGGCGGTGAGGTGACGCGCTACATCGGCCGCCACGGCACCGGACGGGTGGCCAAGGCCGTCCTCCTCGGCGCGATCCCCCCGCTGATGCTCAAGACGGAAGCGAACCCCGAGGGGCTGCCGTTGGAGGTCTTCGACGAGATCCGCAAGGGCGTCGCGACCGACCGCTCGCAGTTCTACGAGGACCTCAGCGCGCCCTTCTACGGTGCCAACCGGCCCGGTTCGCAGGTGTCCCAGGGCACGCGGGACGCGTTCTGGCTGTGGTCCCTGCAGGTGGGGATCAAGGGCTCGTACGACTGCGTCAAGGCGTTCTCCGAGACCGACCTCACCGAGGACCTGAAGCGGTTCGACGTCCCCACCCTGATCGCGCACGGCGACGACGACCAGATCGTGCCCATCGTCGCGGCCGCGGAGAAGTCCTCGAAAATCGTCAAGGACGCCACGCTGAAGGTGTACCCGGGTGCCCCGCACGGTCTGTCGATGGTCGCCCCGTTCAAGGACGTCTTCGACGCCGACCTGCTGGCCTTCGCCCGCGGCTGAAGAACCCGGCGGCACCCGGACCGTGCGGGGCGCGACACCCGCGCAACGGTCCCGGTGCCGCTTTGGTGCCGCCCGAGGCGGCTCGGGCACGGCGCATGTATGGCGCCGGTATGGCGCCGGTATGTCTCAGGTACGGTCCAGGAGCCGGACCGAGGAGAGCAACCGGCCCGGGGCATGGCAGGCTTGGGGCATGGCCGTGCAGATCAACCCCAGCATTCTGTCCGCGGACTTCGCCCGTCTTGCCGAGGAGGCACAGGCGGTGGAGGGCGCGGACTGGCTCCATGTCGACGTCATGGACAACCATTTCGTTCCGAACCTCACGCTCGGTGTGCCGGTCGTAGAGTCCCTGGCCCGTGCGACGGACACGCCGCTGGACTGCCACCTGATGATCGCGGACCCCGATCGGTGGGCGCCCCAGTACGTGGAAGCGGGTGCCGGTTCCGTCACCTTCCACGCCGAGGCGGCCGCCGCGCCGGTGCGGCTCGCCCGCGAGATCCGGGCCAAGGGCGCCCGCGCCTCCATGGCGCTCAAGCCCGCGACCCCCATCGAGCCGTACGAGGACCTGCTTCCCGAGCTCGACATGCTGCTGATCATGACGGTCGAGCCCGGTTTCGGAGGCCAGGCGTTCCTGGACATCATGCTGCCGAAGATCCGCCGCACCCGTGAGCTGATCAGCAAGCACGGCCTCGAGCTGTGGCTTCAGGTCGACGGCGGGGTGTCGGCGTCCACCATCGAGCGGTGCGCGGAGGCGGGCGCGGACGTCTTCGTCGCCGGTTCGGCCGTGTACGGGGCCGCGGATCCGGCCCAGGCGGTACGTGCATTGCGCACCCAGGCCCAGGGTGCCACGGCCCATGCGGCGTGGGCGTGCGACCACTGACCAAAGGGAACGTGAACGCCGCCCATCTGGGCTGATCAAGTACGCCGGATCTGCGAGGATGAACGGCGAATCCAGAGTGTGAACAGCAGTGAGGAGATCGCCGTGTCGGGTATGTCGGCGGGCCGGTCAGCCATGCGGATGGGACCCGCTGAGCTGGTGCAGGCGGCGGCCATGGCCCGCCGCTTCTACCTCGAGGGCAAATCCAAGATCCAGATCGCCGAGGAGTTCGGCGTCAGCCGCTTCAAGGTGGCCCGGGTCCTGGAGACCGCCCTCGAACGGGATCTCGTGCGGATCGAGATCCGGGTGCCCGCCGAGCTGGACGCGGAGCGCTCCGACGCGCTGCGCGCCCGCTACGGCCTGCGCCACGCAGTCGTGGTCGAGTCCCCGGCGGATGCCGAGGAGTCGCCCGACCCCGAGAACCTCGGCGAAGTCGCCGCCGACCTGCTCGGTGAGCTGGTCAACGAGGGCGATGTGCTGGGCCTGGCCTGGGGCCGCTCCACCATCCACATGGCGGCGGCGCTCGACCGGCTCCCGCCGTGCACGGTGGTGCAGCTGACGGGCGTGTACGACGCCGGGACGGCGGAGCGCGGGTCGGTGGAGGCGGTACGGCGCGCCGCGCAGGTGTCGGGCGGCGACGCCCACCCCATCTACGCGCCGATGCTGCTGCCCGACGCGGCCACCGCGGCCGCGCTGCGCAGCCAGACGGGGATCGCCCGCGCCTTCGAGTACTTCGACAAGGTCACGGTCGCCTGTGTGTCGATCGGCTCCTGGGAGCCCGGCATCTCGACGGTGCACGACATGCTTACCGAGGAGGAGCGCGCCCACTACGCCACTCTCGGTGTCGCCGCCGAGATGTCCGCGCACCTCTTCGACACCGAGGGACGGCGGGTCGGCCGTGACCTGGGCGAGCGGTGCATCACCGTCGAAGCCGACCGGCTGCGGCGCATCCCCGAGGTCGTGGCGATCGCCGGCGGACAGCGCAAGGCCGCCGCCATCGACGCGGTGCTGCGGTCCGGGCTCGTCACCAGCCTGGTGACGGACACGTCCGCCGCGGACTACCTGATGACAGCGGGCCAGACCCCCCGCCCCGCCCTCAACCGGGCGGACCCGGACGGGCCGTGACCCGTTAGGGGGCGCTTCGGGGTATCGGCGCGCCACGTGGAGGGGCGCGTGGCAGCATCGGCGGCATGGTGGTGGTGCGGTGGGTGCCCCGGGCGCTCGTAGGGCTTTTGCTGTGTCTCGGCGTGCTCCTGACGGGCTGCTCGTCGACGGAGTCGGCCGGTACCGGGACGGGTGCGGTTACGGGAGCCCCGTCGGCTGCCCGGTCGGCGGTTCCGTCCTGGGCCCACGGGATGGCGGCCGTCGACGCGGCCCGACTTCCCGCCGAGGCTCGTACGACGCTCGCCCTCATCGACAAGGGCGGCCCCTTCCCGTACACCAGGGACGGCATCGTCTTCGGGAACTTCGAGGGCATGCTGCCCAAGCACCAGCGCGGCTACTACCACGAGTACACGGTCAAAACGCCCGGCGCAGACGATCGGGGAGCCCGTCGCATTGTCACCGGGCAGGGCGGTGAGATCTACTACACCGATGATCACTACAAGTCGTTCAGGGCGGTGCTGAGATGACGGACGGCCCGTTGGCGGAGGTGTTCCGCGCGGCGCGCGCGGTCGGATGGCAGGTCAGCGTGCTCGACCTCACCGGAGTCTCGGACAAGGCGGCCTTCATGGAACGCTGCGTCCGCGCCCTCGACCTGCCCGAATGGTTCGGCCGGAACTGGGACGCCCTCGTGGACTGCCTGGGCGACCCCGACTGGGGGCCCGCCAGCCCGGGCCGCGTCATCCTGGTGAACGGCTGGCGGCACTACGCCAAGGCACGCCCCGACGAGTGGGAGACCGCCCAGGAGGTACTGGAGTCGGCCGCCGGGCACTACGAGGAGCACGACGCCACGCTGTCGGTCGTCCTCTCCCTTGGAGGATCCGACCAACTGCCCCCTGACCAGCCTGGATGATCTGTGCGGGCATCACATTCAGGTCGCCATGGGACAATGAAGTACGTGCTCTTCCCCCTGGCTGACCTGTCCGGGGGCCACCTCTGATCGACTGGGATGTGCAGCACGTGCGTTTCCTCAACGACATCCAGCCTCCGTACGACCTGACGTACGACGACGTCTTCATGGTGCCCAGCCGCTCCGCGGTCGGCTCCCGGCAGGGCGTGGACCTCAGTGCCCCGGACGGCACGGGCACCACGATCCCCCTGGTCGTCGCCAACATGACCGCGATCGCGGGCCGCCGGATGGCCGAGACCGTCGCCCGCCGCGGTGGCCTCGTGGTCATCCCGCAGGACATTCCGATCGAGGTCGTCACCGAGGTCGTCTCCTGGGTCAAGGGACGCCACCTGGTGCTCGACACCCCCATCGTCCTGGCGCCCCACCAGACCGTCGCCGACGCACTGGCGCTGCTGCCCAAGCGCGCCCACAACGCGGGCGTCGTCGTCGACGAGGACGGCCGCCCGATCGGCGTGGTCACCGACGCCGACCTCACCGGCGTGGACCGGTTCACGCAGCTGGCCGAGGTCATGTCCCGGGACCTGCTGCTCCTCGACGCCGACATCGAGCCGCGCGAGGCGTTCAACAAGCTGGACGGCGCCAACCGCCGCTACGCCCCCGCCGTGGACGCCGAGGGCAAGCTCGCCGGCATCCTCACCCGCAAGGGCGCCCTGCGCGCCACGCTCTACACCCCGGCCACCGACGCCGACGGCAAGCTGCGCATCGCGGCCGCCGTGGGCATCAACGGCGATGTCGCGGGCAAGGCGAAGCAGCTCCTCGACGCGGGCGTCGACACGCTCGTCATCGACACCGCGCACGGCCACCAGGAGTCGATGGTCAGCGCGATCAGGACCGTGCGCGCGCTCGACCCGCAGGTCCCGATCGTCGCGGGCAACATCGTCGCCGCCGAGGGCGTCAAGGACCTCATCGACGCGGGCGCGGACATCATCAAGGTCGGCGTCGGCCCCGGCGCCATGTGCACCACCCGCATGATGACCGGCGTCGGCCGGCCGCAGTTCTCGGCCGTCCTCGAGTGCGCCGCCGAGGCGAAGAAGTACGGCAAGCACGTGTGGGCCGACGGCGGCGTCCGCCACCCTCGCGACGTGGCCATGGCACTGGCCGCGGGCGCGTCCAACGTCATGGTCGGTTCCTGGTTCGCGGGGACGTACGAGTCCCCGGGCGACCTCCAGCAGGACGCCAGCGGGCGCCTGTACAAGGAGTCGTTCGGCATGGCGTCCGCGCGCGCGGTCCGCAACCGTACGAGCGAGGAGTCGGCGTACGACCGCGCCCGCAAGGCCCTCTTCGAGGAGGGCATCTCCACCTCGCGGATGTTCCTCGACCCGGGCCGCCCGGGCGTCGAGGACCTGATCGACTCGATCATCGCGGGCGTCCGCTCCTCCTGCACCTACGCGGGTGCGGGCTCCCTGGAGGAGTTCGCCGAGAACGCGATCGTCGGCATCCAGAGCGCGGCCGGCTATGCGGAGGGCAAGCCCCTGCACGCCAGCTGGAGCTGACCCGTTCCACCGTCGTACGGCCCCCGTGGTGCGCCCACGGGGGCCGTCGGCGTACCTGCAGCGGACTGCCGTGCGGGGGCGTGCGCAACCATCGAAAGGCCCCGCGCAACGAACACGCGCCGAGGTGCGATGAACGCAACGATCTTGCGGAGATGCGCAAGGTTGCTGCATTACGCCCGTGAAGCCCGGGCTCATAGGGTCAAGCGCTGTACATGGCGTGGCGGGGACCCCGCTCGGTGGGTCCCTGCTGCCAGGGGCGCCGCCGGTCCCCGCCGTATCGACCGGCAGCGATGAAGGAGCCACCGAGTGCTCGATCAAGGCGCACCCCCGCAGTCCCGCACAGAGTCCGCCGCACCGTCCCCGGGTGTCGGCGCGCGCCTCATGCGCCGCAAGCCCGTGGAACGCCTGGTGGCCGAGGGCGGCCAGGGCGAGGGAGGCTCGCTCAGGCGCTCCCTCGGGCTGTGGCAGCTCACCATGATCAGCATCGGTGCCACCCTCGGCACCGGCATCTTCGTGGTCCTCGGCGAGGCTGTCCCCAAGGCCGGACCCGCGGTCACCCTCTCCTTCGTGATCGCCGGCCTCACGGCGCTCTTCTCGGCCCTCTCGTACGCCGAGCTGGCCGGCACCATCCCGGTCGCAGGATCCTCGTATTCGTATGCGTACGCAACGATGGGTGAGCTGATCGCCTGGATCTGCGGCTGGTGTCTGGTCCTGGAGTACGGCGTGTCGGTGGCCGCCGTCGCGGTCGGCTGGGGCGAGTACCTCAACGAACTGCTCGACGGCACGATCGGCGTCACCATCCCGGACGCGCTCTCCGCACCTCCCGGTGACGGCGGCATCTTCAACCTGCCCGCCCTGATCGTCGTGATGCTCGCCATGGCCTTCCTGCTCGGTGGCGCCAAGGAGTCCGCACGCGCCAACACGATCATGGTGGCCGTGAAGATCGTCGCGCTGCTGCTGTTCTGCGCGATCGGCATCCAGGGCTTCAAGTCCGGCAACTACGAGCACTTCATGCCGCTCGGCATGGCGGGCGTCAGCGCCGCCGGCGCCACGCTGTTCTTCTCGTACATCGGCTTCGACGCCGCCTCCACCGCAGGTGAGGAGGCCAAGAACCCGCAGCGCGACCTGCCCCGCGCGATCATGCTCTCGCTGGTCATCGTGACGGCGCTGTACGTCGTCGTCGCGGCCGTCGCCGTCGGCGCGAAGCCCTGGCGGAAGTTCAACGACTCGGAGGCAGCGCTCGCCGAGATCATGAAGAACGTCACCGGGCAGACCTTCTGGGGCACGCTGCTCGCCGCCGGTGCCGTCATCGCCATCGCCAGCGTCGTCCTGACCGTGCTCTACGGTCAGACCCGCATCCTGTTCGCCATGTCCCGCGACGGGCTCGTGCCCAAGGTGTTCTCGCGCGTCCACCCGAAGACCGGCGCGCCTCGCGCCAACACCGTGATCGTCTCGCTGTTCTGCGGTGTCCTCGCCGCCGCGATCCCGCTCGGCCAGCTCGCCGACGCCACCAGCATCGGCACCCTCTTCGCCTTCGCGCTGGTCAATGTCGCCGTCGTGGTGCTGCGCCGGACGCGCCCGGAGATGCGGCGCACCTTCCGGGTGCCGCTGTCGCCGGTGCTGCCCGCGATCGGCTTCGCCCTGTGCGTGTGGATGATGGGCAGCCTTTCGGCCGTCACCTGGGTGGTCTTCGGAGTCTGGATGGCCGCCGGGCTCGTGTTCTACTTCAGTTACGGCTACCGCCGATCCCGTCTCGCGCCATCAGAAAAGTGAAACACCCGCAGTGCTGAACGATCTCGACGAACGCATCGTGCACGCCCTCGCCGAGGACGCCCGCCGCTCCTACGCCGACATCGGCCAACTGGTCGGCCTGTCCGCGCCCGCCGTGAAGCGACGGGTGGACCGGCTGCGGGCCACGGGTGCCATCACCGGGTTCACCGTGCGGGTGGATCCGGCGGCGCTGGGGTGGGAGACGGAGGGGTTCGTCGAGATCTACTGCCGCCGGAACACCTCGCCGGAGACCATTCAGCGGGGGCTGGAGCGGTATCAGGAGGTGGTGGCCGCGTCCACCGTCACGGGGGAGGCGGACGCGGTGGTGCAGGTCTTCGCTTCCGACATGCGGCACTTCGAGCGGGTGTTGGAGCGGATTGCGGGCGAGCCGTTCGTGGAGCGTACGAAGTCGGTGCTGGTGTTGTCTCCGTTGCTGCGGCGGTTTTCGTCCGGGTCGCCCACGTAAGGGGGCGCTGGGGGGCTGGGCGGCGGCTGCGGGTTGTGTGTGGCTGGGCGCGCAGTCCCCCGCGCCCCTTCGGGGCGCTCCACCTCACTCCGCTGTTTTGCGGGCCAGCGCGTTGTTGCCGATCGAGTTGTGGACGCTGAAGCTCACCGCGTCCGAGCGGTAGCGGTCGTCGGACCATTCCACCGGGCGGCCTTCGCGGGTGGTGGTGACGCGGCGGACCCTCAGGAGGGGACTGGTGCGGCGGACGCCGAGGAGGTCGGCGTCCTGGGCGCCCGCCGCCACCGCGTCGATGACGTGCTCGCCGTAGGCGAAGACCAGGCCGGTGTCCTCGTAGAGCCGCTGGGTGACCGAGGGGCAGTCGGGCTCGATGGCCTCGACGGCGGGGGAGATCCAGTCCGCGTACACGGTCCGTTCCAGGAGGACCGGCTCGCCGTCCAGGCCGCGGATCCGCAGGACGTGCAACACCGGTGATGCCTCGGGGAGTTGGAGGCGCACGGCGTCCTCCGCGGTCGCCGGGCGGTGCTCCTGCTCGACGACGTGTCCCGTCGCCTCCCGGCCCATCGCGCGCGCCCACTGGGCGAAGCTGCGCAGTTCGGCGAAGCTCTGGCTGCGACGGCTGGCGAGGACTACCCGGCGGGCGCCCTGGCGGGAGCCGATGAGGCCCTCGGCGGTCAGGGCCGCGACGGCCTGGCGGACCGTGCCGCGCGCCACGCCGTACTGGGCCGCGAGGTCCGTCTCCGCGGGCAGCAGACTGCCCACCGTGTACTCCTCGCGGTCGATCGCCCGCCGCAGCTCATCGGCGATCTCCTCGTGTCGCGCCGGCATGCTTCCCCTCTGACTCGACTGCTGTGCACAGCGTGACCAGCCTAATCGAGATCCGAAGGTGATCGGCGCGGGCCGGGATTGTGCAGGGAATCAAGGGTCACGGTTTCGCCAAAGTTTACGAACAGGACACCAACGCCGGGCCTACTGGGGCCAACTTGTTCAGACAAGTTCTCCGCACTACCCGAACCCTCGTGCGTACTCCTGGAGAGACCGTGACCGTGTTCCTGCCGAGGACCGCCGTCCTCACCGGCGGCCTCGCCGTCGCCGCCGCCCTCGCCCTCAGCGCCTGTGGCGCGGCCCCCGACGACAAGTCGACCACCGCCGACGGCAAGAGCGCGGCCACCGCGACCTCCGCCGCGGACTTCGGCGGCCTCGACGCCCTGGTCAAGGCCGCCAAGAAGGAGGGCACGCTGCACGCGATCGCCCTGCCCCGCGACTGGGCCAACTACGGCGCCCTGATCGACGGCTTCAAGAAGAAGTACGGCATCAAGATCGAGGTGGAGAACCCGGACGGCTCCAGCCAGGACGAGATCAACGCCGTGACGTCGAGGAAGGGGCAGGACCGTGCCCCGGACGTCCTCGACCTGGGCAGCTCGTTCGCGCTCAGCGCCGCCCAGCAGGGGCTGCTCGCGCCGTACAAGGTGACCGCCTTCGCCGACATCCCCGAGGGGCAGAAGGACGCGCAGGGCCGCTGGTTCAACGACTACGGCGGCTACATCTCCATCGGCTGCGACGCCAAGAAGGTCAAGGAGTGCCCGAAGACCTTCAAGGACCTGCTCAAGCCGGAGTACAAGGGTCAGGTCGCCCTCAACGGCAACCCCACCAAGTCCGGTTCGGCCTTCGGCGGTGTCTACGCGGCCTCGCTCGCCAATGGTGGTTCGTTCGACGACATCCAGCCCGGCCTGGACTTCTTCGCCAAGCTGAAGAAGAACGGCAACTACACGCCCGTCGAGTCGACCCCGGCCACCGTCGAGAAGGGCGAGACCCCGATCAGCATCGACTGGGACTACCTGAACGCCGGTTACGCCGACGAGTTCAAGTCCAAGGGCGTCGACTGGACGGTCACGGTCCCCTCGGACGGCAAGTTCTCCCAGTACTACTCCCAGGCCATCAACAAGGACGCCCCGCACCCGGCGGCCGCCCGCCTGTGGCAGGAGTACCTCTACAGCGCCGAGGGCCAGAACCTCTGGCTCATGGGCTACGCCCGCCCGGCCCTGATGACCGCCATGCAGACCGCCGGCACCCTCGACAAGACCGCCGCGGCCAAACTCCCCGCGGTCTCCGGCACGCCGAGCTTCCCGACCGAGGCCCAGCAGGCCAAGGCCAAGACGGTCCTCGCGCAGGGCTGGGGCAAGGCCGTCTCCGGATGACCACCGTCCTCACCGAGGCCGAGGCCGAGGTGACGCCCGCCGCCGCCGCTTCCCGGCGGCGGCGGCGCCGCGCCCCCGGCTGGCTCGCCGTGCTCCCGCTGCTCGTCTTCGTCGCGATCGCCTTCGGCATCCCCGCCCTGGCCATGCTGAACGGCGCCTTCACCGTCAAGGACCAGACGACCGGCGCCACCTCGTACACCACGGCCAACCTGACCGACTCGCTCCAGGGCGCCTACCTCACCGCCCTGATCGGCAGCGTCAAGCTGTCCGCGGTCTCCGCGGGCATCGCGACCGTCCTCGGACTGCCGCTCGCCCAGGCCGTGGTGACCTCCCGCTTCCGCGCCCTGCGCGAGGCGGTCCTCACCGCGTCCGGCGTCCTCGCCAACTTCGGCGGCGTCCCGCTGGCCTTCGCGTTCGTCGCCACCCTCGGCAACGCGGGTGTCCTGACCGAGCACCTGGGCCTGAAGGACAAGGGCTGGAACCTCTACAGCTTCTGGGGCCTGGTCATCGTCTACCTGTACTTCCTGATCCCGCTGATGGTCCTCACCATCACGCCCGCCCTGGACGGCCTGCGCTCCCAGTGGCGCGAGGCCGCCCAGAACAACGGCGCCACCGGAATCCAGTACTGGCGGCACGTCGCCCTCCCCGTCCTGACCCCCTCCCTGCTCGGCGGCCTCGTGCTGCTCTTCGGCAGCGCCTTCGCCGCGTACGCCACCGCGGCGGCCATGGTGGGCAGTGCGGTCCCGCTGGTCACCCTGCAGATCGCCGACGCCATCTCCGGCAACGTCCTGGTCGGCCAGGAGAACGTGGCGCTCGCCCTCAGCCTCGACATGGTCCTCATCGCGGGCCTGGTCATGGCCGTGTACCTGCCCCTGCAACGACGGAGCGCGCGATGGCTGGAAGCCTGAACAATCCCGCTCGGGTCCTGAAGCCCGCCCGCGGGGCGAACAAGTCCGTACGCGTACGCCCCTGGCGCGGGGTCGTCCTCGTCTGCGCCGGGCTCTACTTCCTGGTCCCGCTCGCCGCGTCCGTGATCTTCACGGTCGACGTGCCGAACCAGGGAATCACCTTCGACGCGTACCGCCAGATCGTCTCCGCCGACGGCTTCGGCTCCAGCCTGCTGCTGTCGCTGGAACTGGCCGCCGCCACCATCGCCGTGGTCCTGCTGCTGATGGTGCCCGCGATGGTCGCGCTGCGGCTCGGTGCCCCGAAGCTGCGGCCCGTGGTGGAGGTGATCTGCTCGCTGCCGCTGGTCGTGCCGCCGATCGCCTTCGTCGCCGGGATCGCCACGGTCCTCAAGTGGGGACCCGAACACCTCTCCCGCACCCCACTGTTCGAGACGTTCGTGGCCCTCCAGAACCCCGACTTTCCGTTCGTGCTCGTCCTCGCGTACGTAGTGATGGCGCTGCCGTTCGTGTACCGGGCCCAGGACGCCGGGCTGCGCGCCGTCGACGTACGCACCCTCGTCGAGGCCGCGCGCAGCTGCGGGGCGAACTGGCCGCAGGCGCTGGTACGGGTCGTGCTGCCCAATCTGCGCGGGGCACTGCTCAACGCCTCCTTCCTCACGCTGGCCCTGGTGCTCGGCGAGTTCACCGTCGCCCAGCTGCTCGGCTTCCAGCCCTTCGCCGTGTGGATCTACAGCGTCGGCGGCTCGCAGGCCCAGCTCTCCGTCGCCGTCTCCGTGCTCAGCCTGCTCGTCACCTGGGCCCTGCTCCTCTCGCTCGCCGGGCTCGGCGGGCGCTCCCGTTCCGCTTCCGCATCCCGGGGATGAACCATGACCGTCACCACGCTTGAGAAGGCCGCCGGCGCCAAGGCCGCCACCGTTGAATTCCGGGGCCTGCGGCGGGAGTTCGGCCCGACCGTCGCCCTCGACGGCCTCGATCTGACCGTCCGGCCCGGCGAACTCCTCGCGCTGCTCGGCCCCTCCGGTTGCGGCAAGACCACCGCGCTGCGCATGCTCGCCGGGTTCGAACACCCCGACTCCGGCGAGGTGCTGGTCGACGGCGAGGACGTCACCCGGGTCCCGGCCCACCGCCGCGACGCGGGGATGGTCTTCCAGTCGTACAGCCTCTTCCCGCACCTCAGTGCCCTCGACAACGTGGCCTTCGGGCTGCGGATGCGCAAGGTGCGTACCGCCGAACGGCGTTCCCGCGCGGCCGAGTTGCTCGACCTCGTGGGACTCGCCGACAAGGGCGAGCGGTTCCCGCACCAGCTTTCCGGCGGCCAGCAGCAGCGCATCGCACTGGCCCGCGCACTCGCCCTGCGTCCGCGCGTGCTGCTGCTCGACGAGCCCCTCTCCGCCCTGGACGCCAAGGTGCGGCTCACCCTGCGCGAGGAGATCCGCCGGCTTCAGCAGGAACTCGGCATCACCACGCTGTTCGTGACACACGATCAGGAAGAGGCGCTGTCCATGGCGGACCGCGTCGCCGTGATGCGGGCCGGGCGGCTCGAACAGTGTGCCGCGCCCGCCGAGCTGTACGGGCGGCCCGCGACCGCCTTCGTCGCCGAGTTCGTCGGCACGATGAGCCGGATTCCGGGACGGCTGGACTCCGGCGTGGCCGAGGTGCTCGGACAGCGGCTGCCGGTCGACGGGGACGCGCCCGCCGCGACGGAGATCGACGTGCTCGTACGGCCCGAGGCGGTGCGGGTACGGGCCGACGACGCCGGGACCGCCCGTGTCGTCGCCACCGCCTTCCTCGGTGCCGCAACCCGCGTCACCGTCCGGCTCCCGGACGCCACCGAGGTCAAGGCCGACCTGCCCACGCACGAGGCCGCCGGGCTCGGCTCGGGCGCCGCCGTGACCGTGAGCCTGCCGGAGCGGCCGGTGCTGGTCGCCGAGCGCTCGCATTAACAGATGCATCCCCCCACTGAGTTACGCCGAGTGAAAGAGAGCACCGTGACCCTCCGCACCACCTCCCGCCGACTCCCCCTCCAGGCAGTCCTGTTCGACATGGACGGCACGCTCGTGGACACCGAGCGACTGTGGTGGGAGGCGGTGGAGCAGGTGGCCGACGGGCTCGGACGCCGGCTGACCGGGGCCGACCAGCCGGAGGTGCTCGGCCGGCCCGTCGAGTACACCGCCGCCTGGCTGGGCCAGGTCACGGGCGCCGAGGCGCGGGAGATCGCCACCGAACTGCACCGGGAGTTCGCGCACCGGGTCCGCACCGGCATCGTGCCCCGCCCGGGCGCGCTGCGGCTCCTCGGTGAACTGGTCCGCGAGGGTGTCCCCACCGCCCTCGTGACCGCGTCGCCGCGCGCCGTCGCCGACACCGTCCTCGCGGCCCTCGGCGCCGAGCACTTCGCGGTCTCCGTCACGGCCGACGACACCGAGCACACCAAGCCCGCCCCCGACCCCTACCTCGCCGCCTGCCGTGCCCTCGGTGTCGACCCCGCCGCGTGCGTGGCCGTGGAGGACACCGAGACGGGTGTGGCGTCCGCCGAGGCCGCGGGGTGTGCCGTGCTCGCCGTGCCCTCGCTCGCGCCGATCGACTCCGTACCCGGACGCACCGTACTGACCAGCCTGGAGGAGGTGACCCCGGCCCGGCTGCGCGCCATGGTCGCGCCCCGCGAGCTGCGGGTGATGAGCTGGAACCTCTGGTACGGCGGGACGAAGGTCGACGACCACCGCGAGAAGCAGCTCAAGGTCATCGCCGAGACCGGCGCGGACGTGGTCGGCCTCCAGGAGACCTACGGCACCTCGGCACAGGAACTCGCCGAGGCGCTCGGCTGGCACCACCACCGGGCCGGCGAGAACCTCGGCGTCATCAGCCGCTACCCGATCACCGCCCGTCACGGCGACCCGGACGTCGGCTTCTACGGCGGCACCGGAGTGCGCGTCCGGCTGGACGGCGGCCAGGAGGTGGACGTCTGGAGCGCCCACCTCGACTACACGCCGTACGGCCCCTACGAGGCCCGCTTCGACGGGCTCCCGGCGGCCGAACTCATCGCTCACGAGGGCGTCCGGCTGGAGCAGATGCGGGAGATCCTGCGGCGCATCTCCGAGTCCGCCACCGAGGCGGTCCCCGTGGTCCTGGTCGGTGACTTCAACGCGCCCTCGCACCTGGACCGGCCGGACGTCGAGTGGCCCGTGACCAGGGCCGCCGAGGAGGCCGGCCTGCGCGACTCCTACCGCGAGGCCCACCCCGACCCCGTGCGGGAGCCCGGACACACCTGGTCGCCGGTCCACGTGGAGCACGAGGACGGCAGCGGACGGCCCGAGCCGCAGGACCGGATCGACTTCGTGCTGCACCGGGGGCTGACCGTGCTCGACTCCCGGGCGCTCGTCACCGGCACGCCGCGACCCTGGCCCGACGTCGCCGGCAACGACTGGCCCTCGGACCACGCCGCGGTCGTGACCACCTTCGCCGTGCCCCGCGCCGACCCCTCCGACGCCTCCGAACCCGCCGACCGGCCGGGCACGTCCGCGCACTGAACCGAGAGTCAGTCCAGGAAGCCATGAGGAAGCCATTGCGATGCGGGCGCGCCATCACGTAGGTTGATCCGCGCCGCTACCAGCGAGTAACACCGATGGGTAACCAACCGTCGCCCGGCCACCCGACCGTCCTGTCGTCCTGGGGAGTCCATGCGCTGGTCCTTCGGCCGTCCCACCACGGTCCGTACGCGCATCGTGGCGCTCGCGCTCGCACCGGTGGTCGCCCTCATGGTGCTGTGGAGCTTCGCCATGGTGTCCGTCACCGGCGAACTGCGCGCGCTCGTCCGGGTCCAGGGGGTGTACGACGACTTCGGGACGCCCGTCGACACGGCGGTCGGCCAGATCCAGATCGAACGGCGGCTCGCGGCCGCCTACCTGGGCGCGGACCACGGCACGGCGGCGGCCCTCGACCTGATGGAGCAGCAGCGCCGCACCGACCGCGCCGTGACCGCCATGCGCACGGCGATCCGGGACGGCGACCGCGGGCGGCTCTCGGTAAGACAGCGGCAGGTGCTCGACGCCGTGCTGCGCTCCTTCGACGGGCTGGAGGGGCTGCGGGAGCGGGTGCTGTCCCGCGCCATCAGCTGGGACCGGGCGGTCACCGAGTACGGCGCCCTCGTGGAGCCGGGCTTCGACGTCCAGTCCGCCCTCACCGCGCTGCAGGCCGGACAGCTGGCGCGCGAGGCACAGGTCGTCATCGAGCTGGTGCGGGTGAGGGAGTTCGTCTCGCGGGAGGACGCCCTCGTCGCCGGGGCGCGGGCCGCCGGATCGCTCACCGACCGCCAGTACGACACGCTCACCGCGACGATCGAGGACCGCCGGGTCTTCGAGCGGACGTACGTGCCCGACCTCCCCGCCGACTCGCGCGGCCTCTTCGAGGAGTTCCAGCGCGGCTCCCTGTACCGGGAGTTGACCCGAGGCGAGGACGCCCTGCTGCGGGCCGGCGCGCGGGATGCGGGGGAGGCCGTCGCGGCCGGCTCCTGGCGCACCACCACCGACCGGGCCGTCAAGCGGTACATGCAGCTGTGCACGCGGTCGGCCGTCAACTCCGCAGAGCGCGGACGGGCCTTCGCCTACCGGGAGCTGGCCAAGGCGGCGACCGTCGGTGTACTCGGACTCGCGGCCGTGGGACTGTCCCTGTGGTTCGCCGTGCGCGGAGCCCGGCGCATCTCGCGCCGTCTGGAGACCCTCCGGGACGCCGCCGACCTCCTCACCGCACGCCAACTGCCCGACGTGATGCGACGGTTGAGCGCGGGCGAGGACGTGGACGCCGCCACCGAGGCCCCACCCCTGGCCGATGGGGAGGCGGGAGCCGACGAGATCGGCCAGGTCGGCCGGTCCTTCAACACCGCCCGCCTCGCGGCCGTCGAGGCGGCCGTCAAGCAGGCCACCCTGCGCCGCGGGCTGTTCGCGGTGCTCCTCAACATCGCCCGCCGCAACCAGGCCCTCGTCCACCGCCAGCTCAAACTGGTCGACACGCTGGAGCGGCGCACCGACGACCCGGACGTCCTGGACGACCTGTTCCGGATCGACCACCTCACCACCCGGATGCGACGCCACGCGGAGAGCCTGATCATCCTCTCCGGCGCGGCGCCCGGCCGCAGATGGCGCCGGCCCGTGCCCGTCGGCCGCGTGGTGGCCTCCGCGGTGAGCGAGATCGAGGAGTACGCGCGCGTCGTGGTCCCGCCGATGCCGGAGGTGGGCGTAGCGGCGGACGCCGTCGCCGACGTCGTCCATCTGATCGCCGAACTCGTCGAGAACGCCACCGTGTTCTCACCGCCCCAGACGCAGGTCACCCTGCGCACGGGCCGGGCCGGGAGCGGGTTCGTCCTGGAGATCGACGACCGGGGCCTCGGTCTCGAACCCGAACAGATCGAGGAGGCCCACCGCACCCTCACCACGCCGGACGAATTCGACCCGACCCGGCACGACCGGCTCGGGCTGTACGTGGTGGGGCGGCTCGCCGCACGGCACGGCATCGAGGTCACGCTGTGCCGGTCGCCGTACGGCGGTACGACGGCGGTGGTGCTGCTGCCGGAGGCGGTCCTCGCGCCGGTCGACCCCGAGCGGCCGGAGCCGGCCGCGGACACGGACCGGCGGACGCTGCCGTCCCGGACCTCCCGGACCTCCGAGAGCTCCCGGACCTCCGAGAGCTCCCGGACCTCCGAGGGCTCCCGGAAGGGCACCGCGGTCCTCGAGGAACAGAGGGAGGCACCTGAGCGGCACGCGGACCGCGTACCGCAGAGCGCTCCCGCCGCGAGCCCGCCCGCGCTGCCCACCCGCGTCCGGCAGACCTCCCTCGCCCCCGAACTGCGCACCGAGCGCCCGGCCGCCGACGAGCCGCCGGAGCGCGAGGTCACCGCCGAGGAGGTCCGCGCGGTCTTCGGTGCCTTCCAGCGCGGCCTCGACCGCGGCCGCAAGGGCCTGCCCACCGGGCCAGGATCCGAGCGGCGAACCGACACCGAGGAAGGGACGGACGCCGACGATGCTCCGTGACCAGACCCCCGAGCCCGTCGACCGGGCCTCCGAGCCCCCGGGCAGCACCCCCGAACCGCCCGGCACGGACCTCGGCTGGCTGCTCGACGACCTCGTGGCCAGAACCGACCACGTCCGCCAGGCCGTGCTCCTCACCGCCGACGGCCTCCCGCTGAGCTGCTCGGACGGCATGCGCCGACGGGACATCGAGCACCTCGCCGCCGTCTGCTCCGGCTTCCACAGCCTGGCCCGCTCGGCCGGCGAACGCTTCGCCGCGGGGGAGGTGCGCCAGACCATGGTGATGCTCGACGACGCCTACCTCTTCATCACCCCGGCGGGCGACGGCAGCCGACTGGCCGTCCTGAGCGAGGTGCAGACGGACGTCGGACAGCTCGCCCACGAGATGGCGCTGCTGGTCCGCCGCGTCGGCCGCCACATGGCCGCCGCCGTACGGTCGGCCGCCGACCCCGCGGGCCCCTGACCCGGCCGTGACCGACGACCACTGGTACGAGGACGAGACCGGGTCGATGGTGCGGCCCTACACCGTGACACGGGGCCGGACCCGGCCCTCGGACCAGCACACGATCGATCTGATGTCGCGGGTCACCGCCCTGAGGACGGACGAGGGCCGGCCGGGGGTCGACCACGCCGGCGCCGCCCTGCTCGCCCTCGTGCGCCACGGACCCCGGCCGGTCGTCGAGCTCGCCGCCGACGCCGACCTGCCCCTGACCGTCGTACGCGTGCTGCTCGGCGATCTGGCCGAGGCCGGTCTCGTACGCATCGACGCGCCGCGGCGGCCGGATCAGGGCGGCCCGGCGGCCGACCCCGAGCTGCTGCGCGAGATCGTGGAGCGACTGCGCGCGCTGTGAGAACCGGACGCGGGCCGTGCGGCCGGGAGGGCTCGGCACGGCGAGCCCGCGACGGCTCGTCACTGTGTCTGTGACCTGCGCCTCAGGGGGTTTCGGGCCCCGCCCGAGGGTGCGCAACGAATCACCGCCGAAGGCCGGGCGCACGCAACGATTCGTCCACCGGCGCGCAACGGCTCCGCCTTGTCCCCCCGAGCCCGCCGCCCGTACCGTCTAGACAGCCCCCGATACCCCTCCGTACCCGTGAGGACCACGCATGCGCACAGCCCTGCTCCAGAGCTCCGGCCGCCCCGGCTCGGTCGTCGAGAACCTGAAGGTCCTCGACGAGGCCGCGGGCCGTGCCGCCGTTGCCGGTGCCGGGCTCTTGGCGGCGCCGGAGATGTTCCTCACCGGGTACGCGATCGGCGACGACATCGCCCGCCTCGCCGACCCCGCCGACGGCCCCTGCGCGGACGCGATCGCCGAGATCGCCACCCGCCACGGCGTCGCCGTCGTCTACGGCTACCCCGAGCGCGAGGGCGAGACGGTCTACAACTCCGCACAGCTCATCTCCGCCGACGGCACCCGCCTCGCGAACTACCGCAAGACCCACCTCTTCGGCTGCTTCGAGCGCGACCACTTCACGCCCGGCGAGCAGCCCGTCGTCCAGGTTGAGCTGAACGGCCTCCGTGTCGGCCTCATGATCTGCTACGACGTCGAGTTCCCGGAGAACGTCCGGGCCCACGCCCTCGCCGGCACCGACCTCCTCGTCGTGCCGACCGCGCAGATGCACCCCTTCCAGTTCGTCGCCGAGTCCGTCGTCCCGGTGCGCGCCTTCGAGAACCAGATGTACGTCGCGTACGTCAACCGGGTCGGCCCGGAAGGCGAGTTCGAGTTCGTCGGACTGTCCACGCTGGCCGGTCCCGACGGGATCGCCCGCACCCGGGCCGGACGCGGTGAGGAACTCGTCCTCGCCGACGCCGACCCCGACTTCCTCGCGGCCTCGCGCGAGGCGAACCCGTATCTGAAGGACCGCCGCCCCGGCCTCTACGGGTCGCTCGTCTGACATCCGCCCGCTCCCCCCGGCGCCTCCCCTCACCAGCTTTCCCGCAAGGAGTCCGTACCCCATGACGTCCACGGTGCCCACCGCCGTCCAGCACGCCGACGTGCAGCAGCCGCCGATCACCATGTTCGGCCCGGACTTCCCGTACGCGTACGACGACTTCCTCGCCCACCCGGCGGGCCTCGGCCAGATACCCGCGACCGAGCACGGCACCGAGGTCGCGGTCATCGGCGGCGGCCTGTCCGGCATCGTGGCCGCCTACGAGCTGATGAAGATGGGCCTCAAGCCCGTCGTCTACGAGGCCGACCAGATCGGCGGTCGCCTGCGGACCGTGGGCTTCGAGGGGTGCGACCCGTCGCTCACCGCCGAGATGGGCGCCATGCGCTTCCCGCCCTCCTCCACCGCCCTCCAGCACTACATCGACCTGGTGGGTCTGGAGACCCGGCCGTTCCCCAACCCCCTCGCGGAATCCACGCCCTCGACGGTCGTCGACCTCAAGGGCGAGTCGCACTACGCGACCACCGTCGACGACCTGCCGCAGGTCTACCGCGACGTCATGAACGCCTGGAACGCCTGTCTCGAAGAGGGCGCCGACTTCTCCGACATGAACCAGGCCATGCGTGAGCGCGATGTGCCGCGCATCCGCGAGATCTGGGCGAAGCTCGTCGAGAAGCTCGACAACCAGACCTTCTACGGCTTCCTCTGCGACTCGGACTCCTTCAAGTCCTTCCGGCACCGCGAGATCTTCGGCCAGGTCGGCTTCGGCACGGGCGGCTGGGACACCGACTTCCCGAACTCGATCCTCGAGATCCTGCGCGTCGTCTACACCGAGGCCGACGACCACCACCGCGGTATCGTCGGCGGCTGCCAGCAGCTGCCGTTGCGCCTGTGGGAGCGCGAGCCGCAGAAGATCGTGCACTGGGCCTACGGCACCTCGCTCGCGAAGCTGCACGACGGCGCCCCACGCCCGGCCGTGACCCGGCTGCACCGCACCGCGGGCAACCGGATCACCGTCACCGACGCGAACGGTGACATCCGCACCTTCAAGGCGGCGATCTTCACCGCCCAGTCCTGGATGCTGCTCTCCAAGATCGCCTGCGACGACTCGCTCTTCCCGATCGACCACTGGACGGCGATGGAGCGGACCCACTACATGGAGAGCTCCAAGCTCTTCGTGCCCGTCGACCGGCCCTTCTGGCTGGACAAGGCCGTCGACGACAGGGGAAATCCGACCGGGCGGGACGTCATGTCGATGACGCTCACCGACCGCATGACCCGCGGGACCTACCTCCTGGACGAGGGCCCGGACAAGCCCGCCGTCATCTGCCTCTCGTACACGTGGTGCGACGACAGCCTGAAGTGGCTGCCGCTGTCCGCGAACGAGCGGATGGAGGTCATGCTGAAGTCGCTCGGCGAGATCTACCCGAAGGTCGACATCAGGAAGCACATCATCGGCAATCCGGTGACCGTGTCCTGGGAGAACGAGCCCTACTTCATGGGCGCGTTCAAGGCCAACCTGCCCGGCCACTACCGCTACCAGCGCCGCCTGTTCACGCACTTCATGCAGGACGCGCTGCCCGAGGACAAGCGGGGCATCTTCCTCGCCGGCGACGACATCTCCTGGACGGCCGGCTGGGCCGAGGGCGCCGTGCAGACCGCGCTGAACGCGGTCTGGGGCGTCATGCACCAGCTGGGCGGGGCGACCGACCCGACCAACCCCGGGCCCGGCGACGTCTACGACGAGATCGCGCCGGTGGAACTGCCCGAGGACTAGGGCCCGTCCGGCCGGGCCGGCCTTCGTGGGGCGGCCGGTCAGATTCCGGCCGCCCGCGCCGCCGTGTACACCTCGGCGGCCAGGTCCTTGAGCTCCTCGGCGTCCCGCGGGCCGTCCTGGAGGTCGACGAAGTACTCGTCGAGGCCGATCTCGGCGTACGGCACCAGGTCCGAGACGATCTGGTCGACGTTGCCCTGGAAGGGCTGGCGGTCCGCGCCGTCGTAGGCCTTGGCGGAGTAGCGCGCGTTGATACGCGCCACCGACTGGATCGGCTCGGTGCGTCCGCGCTCCGCCGCGAAGTCCTGCACCTGCCGCCACTGGCCGGCGAGTTGGTCGGCGCCCCCCTGGGCGACGGGCTGCCAGCCGTCGCCGCGGTCCACGAGCCGGGTCAGCGCCTTCTTGCTGAAGGCGGGCAGCAGGATCGGGATCGGCCGGGCCGGCTTCGGGGCGACCACAGCCGACTCGATCTTGGTCAGGCGGCCCTCGTACGACACCGGGTCCGGGCCCCACACCGCGCGGCACACGTCGAGGACCTCGTCCAGGACCTGGCCCCGCTCCTCGAACGGCGCCACGCCCGCCGCGGCGTACTCGTCGAGCGACCAGCCGGTACCGAGGCCGGCCACGACCCGGCCGCCGCTCGCCGCGTCCAGGGTGGCCAGGGCCCTGGCCAGCTGGAACGGGCCGTGCAACGGGGCGACCAGGACGCTGGTGCCGAGCCGCGCCCGCCGTGTGGCGGCCGCGGCCAGTGTCAGTGTCACCAGCGGCTCGGCGACGCCGCGGTACAAGTCGGGCCAGGGCAGGTTCGGGACGCCGTACAGCCCCTGCGTGGCAGGGTCCGGGAACAGGGCGCGCTCGAACACCCACAGGCTCTCGTAGCCGATCTCCTCAGCCGTGCGCGCCACGTCCGGGACGTCACGACCGATGTCGAACTGGCGTGTTTGAGGAAGACTCAGACCCAGCCGAGCAGCCATGTTTGTGCTCCTTCGCATTCGGCATTTGAATCGTGAACGTATCGCGTACGAGGGTGAGTTACGTGCCGTACGCGGCGATATGGCCGGATCGGTCCCCCAGGGGCGTGAGCAGCATCCGGCCCGCCAGACCGACCGCGGCGCCGAGCCGGTCGGCGAACTCCTCGGCGAGGTCGGGGAGTCCGCGCAGCGCCCACAGGGCCCGCGCCGCCGACCAGGCCGCGTCGCGGGCCCTCTCCAGGCTCCACGAGCCGAGCAGATGGGTGAGCGGATCGGCGATCTGGAGGAGGTCGGGGCCCGGCATCAGATCTTCGCGGACGCGCTCCTCCAGCGAGACGAGGAGGTCACCCACGCGCTCGAACTCATCCTCCAGATCGGCTGGTTCGCAGCGGAGCGTACGACAGGTGTCCACGACGGCGAGCGCCAGATCGTGTCCGATGTGCGCGTTGATGCCGGCGAGCGCGAACTGCAGCGGGCGTACTCCGGGATGGCGCCGGAACTGGAACAGCGGGCGCCAGCAGGCGGGCGGGGACCCCTCCTCGGCCACGCGCAGATAGCGCTCGGCGAAACGTACATCCAGCGTGACCGCGGCCTCGCCGTCCGGGAATTCCCCCGCGCCCAGGCGCCGTTCGACCTCCTCCGTGACGGTGAGGTAGACGCGGTTGAAGACCGCGATTCCGTCCCGCTCCGGCAGGGTCGCCGCCAGGGTGCGCATCCGGGAGGCGATGGCGTCCACGGGGGTGGTGAACTGTTCCAACTGCGTCATGGGGGCAGGTTCCCAGTCCTAGGCTGACCGGAGTTGCCGCCTGGCCGGGCGCATCCCCAGAACGAGGGAAAACGCCCGTGTCGGGAGGAGCGGATGTGGCCGGGAGTGGCGGAGACGTGGTGGGAACCGGGGGGAGCGGTACGTGTCAGGCTTACGTGCGCAGCGTCTGGCCGCACGCAGGGCCGAGCGCAGGCGGGCGGCCCGGCGCGCCGCCATGGTCGCGGCGGCCTCGGTGGTCGTGGCGGTCGGCGCGGTGACGGGGATGATGTCCGCCGTCGACCGCGAGCGCCCCTCCGACGACGCCCAACCGCTGGTGACCCGCTCGCCCGGCCTCCGGCCGGGGCCCGCCGTACCGACTCCCTCCCCGACCAGGACCTCCGCCGCGCCGTCCCCGTCCTCGCACTCCCCGTCCCCGAAGCCGAGCCCGACTCCCTCCCCGAGCAGGAAGGAGCCGAAGTCCGTGGCCACCCCCGCCCTGCTCTACAGCCACCCCGACTCCCAGGTCCTGGCCTGGGTCGCGTCACACCCCGGCGACCACCGGCGTACGGTCATCGAGTCCCGGATCGCCGACCGCCCGGCCGCCGTCTGGTTCGCCGACTTCACACCCGCCACCATCACCGCCCGGGTCAGGGCGGTGACCGCGGGCGCCGCCGCCGAGGGCCGGGTCCCGGTCGTCGTGCCGTACGCCATCCCGCAGCGCGACTGCGGCGGGGCCTCGCAGGGCGGCGCGCCCGACCTGGCCGCGTACGACGGCTGGATCGACGACTTCGCGGCGGGCCTGGGCGGTGACGAGGTCATCGTCATCCTGGAACCCGACTCGGTCGCCCAGGCCGGCTGCCTCCCCGCGGCCGACCGGGCCGCCCGCTTCGCCTCGCTGGCCCGCGCCGGCCGCGTCCTCAAGGCCGCCGACCCCCGGGCCCGCGTCTACTACGACGCCGGCCACTCCGCCTGGAACCCGGCCGCCGAGCAGGCCGCGCTCCTCGAACGGGCGGGCGCCGCCTCGGCCGCCTCCTCCGACGGCGTCTTCACCAACGTGTCCAACTTCCACCGTACGAGCGACGAGATCGCGTACGCCCGGCAGGTGCTGTCCGCGCTGGGCGGCCCCGCGAGCCTGGGCGCCGTCATCGACACCAGCCGCAACGGCAACGGCGCCCCGGCCGACGGGGAGTGGTGCGATCCGGCGGGCCGGAAGATCGGCCGGGCGCCGACCCTGAACACCGGGGAGGCCAGGATCGACGCCTATCTGTGGGTGAAGCTGCCGGGGGAGTCGGACGGGTGCAAGGGCACGCCGGGGACCTTCTCGGCGGAGTACGCCTATGAGCTGGCGCGCTGATCGTCCGGCTCGTCGTAGGAGGATGTGCCGGAGTCCAGCAGCGGCCCCCCCGTCTTCAGGTGGGCCGGGGCCATCGCCCGCAGCGCGTGGTACCCGGTGATCACGACGAGGGTGCCGAGCGCGATGCCGCTGAGCGAGAAGTTGTCCGTGAACTTCAGGGAGACGCCGCCGACGCCGATGATGATGCCTGCGGCGGCCGGCACCAGGTTCAGCGGATTGCGCAGGTCGACCCGGGCGTTGAGCCAGATCTGGGCGCCGAGCAGGCCGATCATGCCGTACAGGATGACGGTGATGCCGCCGAGCACGCCGCCCGGGATCGCGGCCACGATCGCGCCGAACTTGGGGCAGACGCCGAAGAGGAGAGCGAAACCCGCGGCGGCCCAGTAGGCGGCCGTGGAGTAGACCCGGGTCGCGGCCATCACGCCGATGTTCTCGGAGTACGTGGTGTTGGGCGGCCCGCCGACCGCCGTGGAGAGCATCGAGGCGACGCCGTCCGCGGAGATCGCGGTGCCGAGCTCGTCGTCCAGCGGATCGCCGGTCATCTCGCCGACGGCCTTGACGTGCCCCGCGTTCTCGGCGACCAGCGCGATCACGACCGGCAGCGCGACGAGGATCGCCGACCACTGGAAGGACGGGCCGTGGAAGGACGGCAGCCCGATCCAGTCCGCCTTGCCGACGCCGGAGAGGTTCAGCCGCCAGTGGTCGGTGAGCTTGCCGCTCGCGTCCACCGAGTGGATCTTTCCGAAGATCCGGTCGAAGACCCAGGAGATCCCGTACCCGAAGACCAGGCCCAGGAAGATCGCGATCCGTGACCAGAAACCGCGCAGGCAGACGACGGACAGACCGGTGAGCAGCATGGTGAGCAGGGCCGTCCACTGGTCCTGCGGCCAGTACGTCGACGCCGTCACCGGCGCCAGGTTGAAGCCGATCAGCATGACGACCGCGCCCGTGACGATCGGTGGCATCGCGGCATGGATGATCCGCGCACCGAACCGCTGCACGGCCAGGCCCACCAGGAACAGCGCGACGCCGACGACGAACACCGCGCCCGTCACCGTGGCGCTGGTGCCGCCCTGCGCGCGGATCACCGCGGCGACGCCCACGAAGGAGAGCGAGCAGCCGAGGTAGCTGGGCACCCGGCCGCGGGTGGCGAGCAGGAAGATGACCGTCGCGAAGCCGGACATCATGATCGCGAGGTTCGGGTTCAGACCCATGAGCACGGGTGCTACGAACGACGCCCCGAACATCGCCACCACGTGCTGGGCGCCGAGCCCGATCGTGCGCGGCCACGAGAGGCGTTCATCGGGTCGGACAACCGCTCCGGGCGCGGGCGTCCGCCCGTCGCCGTGCAGTTTCCAGCGCACGCCGAGGTCCATGGTGAGTTTCGCTTTCTTCGTACGTGAAAATTTGTCCGGACCATTGTCACGGGTACCTGGCGGTTCTACGCTCGCACGGTCTTACTCATGAACTACGTTCATATTTCTGATCGGAGGCTTGATGAGTGCAAGACCCCGTCTGGCTGTCCTCCTCGCCGCAGTGGCCACCTTCGCGGCGGTCGTCGTCCCCTCCGCCTCGGCCCACGCGGCGCCGAAGGTCCCCCGGACCGCCGTCCTCGACGGCACCCGGCTCCAGCAGACCCGACTCCGCCTCGACCGCGGAGATCCCGAACTGAAGCGCACGCTCAAGGGCTTGACGGCCCGGGCCGACAACTGGCTGACCCAGGGCCCCTGGACGGTCGTAGACAAACCCAAGCCCGCCCCCGGCGGCGACGTCCACGACTACCTGAGCCAGGCCCCGTACTGGTGGCCCTCCCAGCCGAAGACCGCCGACAACCCCTGGGGCTGCCCGTACGTCCAGCGTGACGGCCAGCGCAACCCCGAGGTCGACACCGGCACCGACCGCCAGGACGTCGAGAAGGTCTTCGACTCGACGTACGACCTCGCGCTCGCCTGGTACTACACCGGCAGGAAGCAGTACGCCGAGAAGGCCGCCACCGTCCTGCGCACCTGGTTCCTCGCCCCGGCCACCCGGATGAACCCGAACCTCGACCACGGGCAGTTCATCCCCTGCAAGTACGACGGCCGGGCCATCGGCATCATCGACTTCTCGCAGTCCTACACCAGCGTCCTGGACGCGATCGCGATCCTGGAGACGGGCGCCCCCGGCTGGTCGAAGAGCGACCGCACCGCCATGCGCGCCTGGAACACCGACTTCCGCGACTGGCTGGAGAACAGCGCCTTCGGCGGCGAGGAGGGCGCCGCCGAGAACAACCACGGCACCTTCTACGACATGCAGCTCGCCGCCCTGGCCTACGCGACCGGCGACGAGGACCTCGCCCGCCGGACCGTCCTCGGCGCGGAGTCCAGGCGGATCGACCCGCAGGTCGCCGCGGACGGCAGCCAGCCCCAGGAGCTGACCCGCACCCGCAGCTGGCACTACTCGACCTTCGACCTCGTCGCCTACACCCGCCTCGCGGCCATCGGCCGACACGTCGGCGTGGACCTGTGGCGGTACACGGGGCCGGACGGCCAGACCCTGGCCAAGGCGGTCGACTATCTGCTGCCCGCCGCGACGGGCGCCGCGCCGTGGCCCCACCCGGAACTGGAGTTCCACCGCTACGCGGCCAGCGACATCGTGCACGCGGCGGCCGACGCGGGGGACCGGGCGGCCCGGGCCGCGGTGCCGGAACTCGAGACACCGCCCGGCGGCGACCTGTGGGCGCTGCGGCCCGCCGCCGAGCAGCTGGACTCGATCGCCGGCTGACCGGAGGGCGTACGAACACCCTGATCAGGGGCTCCTGAGCGGCCGCTTAGGATGGGGGTGTCCCCACCGTCCCCACCGGCACCCTCAGGAGCCCCGCCCGTGACCGCCGAAGCCCCCGCCGCCCCCGCCCTCTCCTATGGGCGGCTCCTCCCCGTCACCGTCCACTTCGACGACCTGGACGCGCTCGGCCTGCTCCACAACGCCCGCTACCCGGTCATGGTCGAACGCGCCTGGACGGCCCTCTGGAACGACCAGGGCTTCCTGGCCTACGAGGGCGACTGGGAGGCGGCGGGCGACTTCTGCAACGCCGTCAAGGAACTGCGGATCAGCTATGAGGCCCCGATCAACCGCCCCGGCGGGTACGCCGTCCACCTCTGGCTGGAACGCCTGGGGAACACCGGACTGACGTACGGCTTCCGCTTCTGCTCGGCCGACGGCGCGCTCACGTACGCGCACGGGACGCGGGTCCTCGTCCGGCTCGACGCCGCGACGCTGCGCCCCACGCCCTGGAGCGACCGCTTCAGGGCCGTGGGTCGGGAACTGCTGCGTTCGCAGGACTGACCCTGGGCCGGTCGCGCTCGCCCGCGCGCAGCACCCCCGCGAACGCGGCAAGGCCGCACGCCAGCACCGTGACCAGGCCGAACGACACCACCAGGCTCGTCGCCTGCGCCAGCGTGCCGATCGCGCTCGGCGCGACCAGGCCGGAGGTGTACGTGATGGTGGCGACGCCCGCGATGGCCTGACTGGGGTTGGGGCCGCTGTGCCCCGCCGCCGCGAAGCAGAGCGGGACGACGACCGCGATGCCGAGACCCATCAGGGCGAAGCCGCTCATCGCCACGGCGGGGTGGTTCGCGACGACGACGAGCAGCCCGCCGAGCACGGCGAGACCGCCGCCGGCCCGCACCGTGCGCACCGCGCCGAACCGGTTGACCACCGCGTCGCCCACGATCCGGGCCAGCGCCATGGTTAGCATGAATCCGGTCGTCGACGCCGCCGCCAGACCGGCCGAGCTGCCCAGCTCGTCCTTCAGGTAGACCGCCGACCAGTCCAGACTGGCGCCCTCCGCGAACACCGCACAGAAGCCGACCGCGCCGATGAGCAGGGCGGACTTGGGCGGCAGCGCGAAGCGCGGCGGCGGGGCCTCGTCCTCGGTCGGTCGCAGGTCCAGCACCCATCGGCAGGCGGTGAGGCCCAGGACCGTCAGGACCCCGGCTGCCAGCGCGTGGTGCAGGCGCGCGTCCGAGCCGAGGTGCGCGGCGAGGGTGCCACCGGCCGAGCCGACCAGGGCTCCCGCGCTCCACATGCCGTGCAGTCCCGACATGATCGACTTGCCGAGGCGGCTCTCTATCTCGACGCCGAGCGCGTTCATCGCCACGTCCGCCATGCCCGCCGAGGCGCCGTAGACGAAGAGGGCCGGGCACAGCGTGTAGATGTTCGGCGCGAGGGACGGGAGGATCAGCGACAGCGTCCACAGGGACATCAGCCCGCGCAGCGCGGTACGGGCGCCGAAGCGGTGGCTGATCCGGCCCGCCAGCGGCATCGCGACGGAGGCGCCGATCGCCGGGAACGCGAGGGCCAGTCCGAGCTGGCCGGTGCTGACGGACGCGTGGTCCTGGATCCAGGGGACACGGGTCGCGAACGAGCCCGTCACCGCTCCGTGCACCGCGAAGACGGCGGCCACGGCGTACCGCGCCCGCTTCACCTCACGCAGGTCGTAGACCACGTAACCCATCTTTCCCGCCCCTCCAGGCTCTGCTTCCCGCGCCGCCGCCGTAAACTATCAGGAACCCTGCCTGATAGATAGGTGATTTACTGGCCGTCGACCGAGCGACTGATCTGGGAGGATCCCGGCATGCCCGCATCACCGAGCACCGCCCGGGCCATCAACGACCGCCTCGCCCTGCGTCTGCTCCAGCAGGAAGGCGCCCTGACCGCAGGGCAGTTGAAGCAGCTCACCGGACTGTCCCGGCCCACCGTCGCCGACCTCGTCGAACGCCTCACGGCCGCCGGACTGATCGAGGTGGTGGGGGAGTCCGGGGAGCAGCGCCGAGGCCCCAACGCCCGTCTGTACGGGATCGTCGCCGACCGGGCCCATCTCGCCGCCCTCGATGTCCGCACCGAGGGCGTCTCGGTCGTCGTCTCCGACCTCCTCGGCAAGGAACTGGCCCGGGCGTCGGTGCCGATCGCGGACGACACCGGTACCGGGCCCGCCGTCGAGCAGGCGGTCACACTGGTCGAACGCGCGGCCAAGGAGGCCGGGGCGGATCGCCTGCACACGGTCGGCGTCGGCGCCCCAGGCCTCATCGACCCCGCCACCGGTGAACTCCGCGACTCCTCCGGCCTGCCAGAGTGGCACCGCCGCCTGGTCGCCGCCCTCCAGGAACGGCTGCCCGCCCGTGTGATCGTCGAGAACGAGACGAACCTCGCCGCCCTCGCGGAGCAGCGTGACGGTGCCGCCCGCGACCGCGACACGTTCGTCCTGCTCTGGCTCGGCCACGGCACCGGTGCGGCCGTCGTCCTCGACGGCAGACTCCGTCGTGGTGCGTCCGGCGGCACGGGCGAGATCGGCTTCCTGCCGGTACCGGGCACGTCGACGCTCCCCTCGGCGACGGACTGCGAGGGCGGGTTCCACTCCCTGGCGGGGTCCGCCGCGATCGTGGAACTCGCGGCCGGCTACGGGTTGGTGGCGTCAGCGGTGTCGCCCGGCGAACCGGAGGCGGCGACGCTGGTGAGGCAAGCGGTGGCGACCCTTCCCTCGCCTTCCCCTTCCCCTGCCTCTTCTTCCTCCGGAGCCGACCGTTTCCTCTCCGCCCTCGCCGACCGCCTCGCCATCGGCGCGGCGTCCGTCGTGGCCGTTCTCGACCCCGGGTGCGTGGTGCTCGGCGGTGAGGTGGGGCAGGCCGGCGGGGAGGTGCTGGCCGCGCGGGTCGGCGAGCGACTCGCCCGGATGTCCCCGCTACCGGTCGAGGTGCGCGCGAGCACGCTGGGCGGCGGTGCGGTACTCCGCGGAGCCCTCCTGACGTCCCGGGAGTCGGCCCAGGACGACCTCTTCGCGCCGCGCTCCCGGTGATTCGATGCGGGCGCGCCCCGGATGGGGAGACCCGGCGGCGGGGCAAGGGCCTCCGTCACCGCCGCCGGGTCGCTCAAGGGGCGAGTGCGACACCTCGGCTTCGGCAAACCATTGATCATGGACCTTAAGAGGACTAGACCAGGGCGGTCAATGGGTACGGACCAAGGGGCGATCGCGTCAAGCGTGAGGATTCCCCGAGGAGTTGACCTCCAGCGATGCGCCGGAGAAGTCCATCCGGGCGACCTGTGAGGCACCCCACAGACGTTCGCCCGCATGGACGTGGATCAGACGTGGCACACTGATGCTGTACCAGAAGCAGCGCACTCCGGGGTCGGTGAAAGTCCGAACCGGCGGTTATAGTCCGCGACCCGGCCGCTTCCAGCGGCCGGTTGACCAGGTGAAATTCCTGGACCGACGGTTAAAGTCCGGATGGGAGGCAGTGCGCGGCGGGCGGGCATTCGTGCGCGCTGCCGTTTGTTTCGGCGCGTCCTTCGGGACGTGTCGCCCCATGCGGCTCGCTCCCGGTGTCGCAGTCCGCTCATTCTGTCGTCATCGACAGGCCCCGGAGTCCGTGCCCCATGAGGCAGGAGGACCCGGGAAGTGTTCACCGGAATCGTCGAAGAGCTGGGTGAGGTCACCGCCGTCGAAATTCTCGACGACGCCTCCCGTTTCCGTCTGCGTGGCCCCGTTGTCACGCAGGGCGCACAGCACGGCGACTCCATCGCCGTGAACGGCGTCTGTCTCACGGTCGTCGAACACGAAGGCGACGAATTCACCGCCGACGTCATGGCCGAAACCCTGGACCGCTCCAGCCTCGGCGCGCTGACCGTCGGCTCCCGCGTCAACCTGGAACGCCCGATGGCCGTGGGCGAGCGCCTCGGCGGCCACATCGTCCAGGGTCACGTCGACGGCACGGGCACGGTCATCGAGCGCAAGCCGTCCGAGAACTGGGAGATCGTGAAGGTCTCCCTCCCCGCGGACCTCTCCCGCTACGTGGTCGAGAAGGGCTCCATCACCGTCGACGGCATCAGCCTGACGGTGGTCGACGCGGGCCCGGACTTCTTCACCGTCAGCCTCATCCCCACCACCCTCGACCTCACCACGCTCGGCCACAAGCAGGCCGGCGACCCGGTCAACCTCGAGGTGGACGTCATCGCCAAGTACGTCGAGCGACTGCTCGGCGCTCGTGGCGAGCAGCCGGTCGCGCTGCCCGACACCCAGGGGAGCGGGCAGTGAACTGGCTGAACTCCGAGGCGTTCACGCTCCTCGGACAGCACATCAAGTGGTCGGACATGATCGGCAACATCGTCGGTCTGATCGGCCTCGCGCTGGGCTGGCGGCGCTCCATATGGAGCTGGCCCGTCCAACTCCTGTCCGGCGTCATCCTCTTCGCGGCCTTCGCCAGCGGCCATCTCTCCGGCAGCGCCGGAAAGCAGGTCGTGGTCATCGTCGTTGCCCTGTGGGGCTGGTGGCAGTGGAACCGCGGTAAGGCGGAGGGCCAGGACGGTCACATCTCCGTACGGTTCGCCACCTGGCGCGAGCGCGCCTACATGGTGGGCGCCGCGGCCGTGGGCACCCTCGCGGTCAGCGGTCTGTTCCACGCGTACCCGACCCTGTCCTGGGACCCCTGGCCGGACGCGTACATCTTCGTCGGCACGATCGTCGCCATGTACGCGCAGGCCCGCGGCATGGTCGAGTTCTGGTTCGCCTGGCTGCTGGTCGACGTGGTGGGCGTCCCGCTCAACTTCGCCAACGGCTACGCCTTCTCCGGTTTCGTCTACGTCGTCTACGGCGCGCTCGTCCTGTCGGGCATGCGCGACTGGTGGCTGCGCTCCCGCAAGGCCGGGCAGCCCGTCCTGGAAGGAGCCCCCGCATGACCACGGCACCCGTTTGGTACAGCACCGACAACATCGAGGACTTCGCGCTCGACCCGGTCGAGAAGGCCATCGCCGACATCGCGGCGGGCCGACCGATCGTGGTCGTCGACGACGAGGACCGGGAGAACGAGGGCGACCTCGTGATCGCCGCCGAGAAGGCGACCCCCGAGATCATCGCCTTCATGATGAGCGAGTGCCGCGGGCTGATCTGCGCACCCATGGAGGGCGACGAACTCGACCGCCTCCAGCTCCCCCAAATGGTCGAGAACAACACCGAGTCGATGAAGACCGCGTTCACCGTCTCGGTGGACGCCTCCGCCGCCCACGGCGTGTCCACCGGCATCTCCGCGGCCGACCGCGCCACCACGCTGCGGCTGCTGGCCGGCGGCGAGGCCGAGGCGGGCGACTTCGTGCGCCCCGGCCACATCTTCCCGCTGCGCGCCAAGCCCGGCGGCGTCCTCGTCCGCAACGGCCACACCGAGGCCGCGGTCGACCTCGCCCGGCTCGCGGGCCTGCGCCCGGCCGGCGCGATCGTCGAGATCGCCGGGGAGGACGGACGCATGCTCCGTCTGCCCGAACTCATCCCCTTCGCCCGCAAGCACGGCCTGACGATCATCTCCATCGAGGACCTGATCGCCTACCGCCGTACCGCGGAGCCCACGGTCCGCCGTGAGGCCAAGACACAACTGCCTACCGCCTTCGGCGAGTTCACGGCGTACGGCTACCGCTCCACCGTCGACGGCGTCGAGCACGTCGCCCTCGTGCACGGCGAGATCGGCGACGGCGAGGACGTCCTCGTCCGTGTCCACTCCGAGTGCCTGACCGGCGACATCTTCCACTCGCTGCGCTGCGACTGCGGCCCCCAGCTCCAGACCTCCATGGAGCGCATCCAGGCCGAGGGCCGGGGCGTCGTGGTCTACCTGCGTGGGCACGAGGGGCGCGGCATCGGCCTGCTGTCCAAGCTGCGCGCCTACGAGCTCCAGGAGCGCGGCCGCGACACCCTCGACGCCAACCTGGAACTCGGCCTGCCCGCCGACGCCCGGGACTACGGCGCGAGCGCGCAGATCCTGGAGGACCTCGGCGTCCACAGCCTGCGCCTGCTGACCAACAACCCCGACAAGACCGACGCGCTCGTCCGGCACGGCCTCAAGGTCACGCGCCGGGAGCCGATGCCCGTACAGGCGGGCGAGCACAACCTCCGCTACCTGCGCACCAAGCGGGACCGGATGGGTCACGACCTGCCCTGGCTCGACACGGCCACCGTGTCCGCCTGCGGCAACCAGTAACAAGAAAGCACTGAGGAGAGACGTGAGCGGCAAGGGTGCACCTGAACTGTCCGTACGCAACTGCGGCGACCTGCGCGTCGCGGTCATCGCGGCACAGTGGCACGAAAAGGTGATGGACGGCCTCGTCAACGGCGCGCTGCGCGCCCTGCACGAGCTCGGGATCGACGAGCCGACCCTGCTCAGGGTCCCCGGCAGCTTCGAACTGCCCGTCGTCGCCAAGGTCCTCGCGGGCCGCGGCTACGACGCGATCGTCGCGCTCGGCGTCGTCATCCGCGGCGGTACCCCGCATTTCGAATACGTGTGCCAGGGCGTCACCCAGGGCCTCACCCAGGTCTCCATCGACACCGGCGTCCCCATCGGCTTCGGCGTGCTGACCTGCGACACCGAGGAACAGGCCCTCGACCGTGCGGGCATCGAGGGCTCCAACGAGGACAAGGGGCACGAGGCGGTGACGGCCGCCGTGGCGACCGCGGCCACACTGCGCTCAGTATCCGAACCCTGGCACTGAGGCAGGGACGGTAGCGCGTAGGGTGGGCAGCATCATGTCCAAGAAGACGTTCGAGGAGCTCTTCACCGAGCTCCAGCACAAGGCCGCCACCGGCGATCCCGCCACTTCGCGTACCGCCGAACTTGTCGGCAAGGGCGTCCATGCCATCGGCAAGAAGGTCGTCGAAGAGGCCGCCGAGGTCTGGATGGCCGCCGAGTACGAGGGCAAGGACGCCGCCGCCGAGGAGATCTCGCAGCTCCTCTACCACGTTCAGGTGATGATGGTGGCGCGTGGGATCTCCCTCGACGACGTGTACGCCCATCTCTGAGCCGTAAACCCCGCAATCCCGTACGTTTCGTACGCACGAACGAAGGAAGCCGACCTCATGCTGCGCATCGCCGTCCCCAACAAGGGTTCCCTGTCAGGCCCTGCGGCGGAGATGCTGCATGAGGCCGGCTACCAGCAGCGCCGGGAGTCCAAGGAACTGCGCATCGTCGACCCGGGCAACGAGGTCGAGTTCTTCTACCTCCGCCCCCGCGACATCGCGATCTACGTCTCCTCCGGCCGCCTCGACATCGGCATCACCGGCCGCGACCTGCTCATCGACTCGGGCGCCAACGCGGAGGAGATCCTCCCGCTCGGCTTCGCCCGCTCGACGTTCCGCTTCGCCACCAAGCCCGGCACCGCCAAGGGCATCGAGGACCTCGGCGGCATGACGGTCGCCACCTCCTACGAGGGCATCGTGGCCAAGCACCTCGCCGACAGCGGCATCGACGCCTCCGTCGTCCACCTCGACGGCGCCGTCGAGACCGCGATCGAACTCGGTGTCGCCGAGGTCATCGCGGACGTCGTCGAGACCGGCACCTCGCTGCGCAACGCGGGCCTCGAGGTCTTCGGCGACCCGATCATGAAGTCCGAGGCCGTCGTCATCCGCCGCGTCGGGGCCGACGCCTCCGAGGAGGCCGAGCCCAAGGTGCAGCAGTTCCTGCGCCGCCTCCAGGGCGTCCTGGTCGCACGGACGTACGTGATGATGGACTACGACTGCCGCGCCGAGCACCTGGAGAAGGCCGTCGCCCTCACGCCCGGCCTGGAGTCGCCGACCATCTCCCCGCTGCACAACGAGGGCTGGGTCGCCGTCCGTGCCATGGTGCCCGCCAAGGAGGCCCAGCAGATCATGGACGACCTGTACGCGCTCGGCGCGCGGGCCATCCTGACCACGGCCATCCACGCCTGCCGCCTCTGAGGACCCCGACCGAAGCCATGCCCGACCTTCCCACGCTCCCCGTCACGTTCCGGCCGTCCCTCACCCGGGCCGTGCTGCTCACCGCGGGCGTCGCGATCTTCGTCGTCATAGCGACGGTCGCGATGCTCCTCGAACAGCTCAGCCCGGGGGAGAAGCTCAGCTTCGTCTTCATCGGCGCGCTGCTCTTCGGTGTCCTGCTGATGCTCTCGCGGCCCAAGGTCGTCGCCGACGAGACCGGCGTCACCGTGGTGAACATCACCAGCAGGCGACACCTGGAGTGGGCGGAGATCCTCCAGGTCAACCTGCGCCCCGGCGACCCCTGGGTGTTCCTGAACCTGAGCGACGGCACCAGCCTGCCCGCGCTCGGCATCCAGCCGGGCATCGCCAAACAGCGCGCGATCGAGGACGCCCGCGCCCTGCGAGCGCTCGCCGAGGCCCGCTCCATCGGCGATCCGGAGCAACATCACGGCTGACTCTCGGCCTTCCACCCTGCCGAACGGGCCCATGTCTTGATTAATCTGTTGGCGGAGGCGTTTTCGTTGCGCCTCCGCCACTGATGTTGCACGTGGTGACTCAGAGGCCCCCTGCTACCCGAGGAGTGACTCCCTCCAGCGATGGACGGATCGTCCTGTAGTACCTGCGCCGCCCCCTCCCGACATATCGAGGCGGCGGCATCATGACCATCCCCCTGCTGCTCCTTGGGGCGGCGTTCCTGCTGATTCTCGCCAACGGCTTCTTCGTGGCGGCCGAGTTCGGCCTTGTCACGGTCGAGCGGCCCGACGCCGAGAAGGCGGCGGCCGAAGGCGACCGACGGGCCGGTACGGTCGTCGAATCGCTCAAGGAGCTGTCCTTCCAGCTCTCCGGCACCCAGCTCGGCATCACCATCACCTCGCTCGTCGTCGGCATGCTCGCCGAACCCGCGCTCGCCGAACTGCTGCACGGACCCTTCACCGCGCTCGGCGTGCCCGAGGGCGCCGTGTCCGGTGTCGCCGTGGTGGTCGGCATGCTGCTCGCCGCGGCCGTGCAGATGGTGATCGGCGAACTCGTACCCAAGAACTGGGCGGTCTCCAAGCCGCTTCAGGTCGCCCGCTTCGTCGCGGGCCCGCAGCACGTCTTCTCCCGCCTCTTCCGGCCGGTGATCGCCGCGCTCAACACGGTCGCCAACCGGCTCGTACGGGCCCTGGGCGTCGAACCCGCCGAGGAGCTGGCCTCCGCCCGTACCCCCGGCGAGCTCGTCTCCCTGGCCCGGCACTCGGCCCAGGCCGGCGCGCTGGAGCAGGACACCGCCGATCTCTTCGTGCGGACCATCTCGCTCGCCGACCTGACCGCGCAGCACGTCATGACCCCGCGGGTACGGGTCAGCGCCCTCCAGTCCTCCGCCACGGCCGAGGACGTCGTCAACCTCACCCGCGCCACCGGCCTCTCCCGCTTCCCCGTCTACCGGGAGCGGATCGACGAGATCGTCGGCATGGCGCACCTCAAGGACGCCCTGGCGATCCCCTCCCAGGACCGGCTGCGCACCCCCGTCGGCCGGATCGCCCAGGCCCCGCTGCTCGTCCCGGAGACACTGCCCGTGCAGCCCCTGCTCGAACAGCTGCGCAACCAGCAGCCGATCGCCGTCGTCGTCGACGAGTACGGCGGTACGGCGGGCGTGGTCACCCTGGAGGACATCGTCGAGGAACTCGTCGGCGAGGTCCGCGACGAGCACGACGCCAAGGACCTGCCGGAGCTCGCCGCCGTGCCGCCCGAGGACGGGCGGCCCGCCTGGGACGCGGACGGCAGCTGTCGGGTCGACGTCCTGCAGCGCATAGGCCTCGACGTGCCCGAGGGCCCGTACGAGACCGTCGCGGGCCTCGTCGCCGATCTGCTCGGCCGGATCCCGGCCCCCGGCGACAAGGCCGAACTGCCCGGCTGGCGTCTGTCGGTACGCCAGGTCGGGCACTACCGGGCCGAACGGGTCCGGCTGGTCAGGACCGCCGACGCGGTTGCCGCGCCGGAGGCCGTCCGATGAGCGTGCTCCAACTCCTGTTCGCCGTGTTGCTGGTGCTCGCCAACGGGTTCTTCGTCGGCGCCGAGTTCGCGCTCGTCTCCGTGCGGCGCAGTCAGATCGAACCCCTCGAGTCCGCGCGGGCCCGTCAGGTCCTGTACGGCCTGGAGCGGTTGCCGCAGATGATGGCGGCGGCCCAGTTCGGCATTACCATCTGCTCCTTGACGCTCGGCGCGGTGGCCGAACCGACGGTCGCCCACCTGCTGGAGCCCGTCTTCGAGGCGGTGCACCTCCCCGAAGGGGTGATCCACCCCCTCGGATACGTCATCGCGCTCGCCCTCGTCGTCTTCTTCCACCTCGTCATCGGCGAGATGGTCCCGAAGAACCTGGCGATGGCCGCGCCCGAGAAGACGGCACTGTGGCTGAGCCCCGGCCTGGTGGCCTTCGCGCGCCTGTGCCGTCCCGTCACCGTCGCCCTGGGCGCATGCGCCCGCCTCATCCTGAGACTCTTCCGGGTCGAACCCAAGGACGAGGTCGAGGCGGTCTTCACGAGCGAGCAGCTCAACCGGCTCGTCGAGGACTCCGGTCAGGCGGGCCTGCTGGACCCCGAGGAGCAGGAACGCCTCGAAGACGCCCTGGAACTGGGCTCCCGCCCGGTCACCGACGTCCTCCTGAACCACGACTCCCTGGTCACCGTCGGCCCCTCCGTCACTCCCGGCCAGGTCGTCGCGCTCACCGCCCGCACCGGGTACTCCCGGTTCCCGGTGGTCGCGGAGAACGGCGCCTTCATGGGCTATCTCCATGTGAAGGACGTACTCGACCTGGAGGAGTCCGAACGGGCGGTTCCCCAGCACCTGTGGCGGCACATGACCACCCTGAGCTCCGAACTCCCGCTGGACGACGCCCTGACCGTGATGCGCCGCGCCGCGACGCACCTCGCGCAGGTCGCGGACGCGTCGGGGAAGGTTCTGGGTCTTGTCGCGCTGGAGGACGTCCTGGAGCTCCTGGTCGGAGAGGTGCGCGACCCGGCCCATCGGGACGTCGGCGCTGCCGCTGTGGCCACGCCGCTCACGGAACCCCGCCTCAGAGAGACCCCGGAGCAGGCCCTGGCAACCTGACGCCACCGTGTGGGGAGCTGCTCGCGCAGCTCCCCACACCCCCCGAGCGGGGCTACGCCCCGATTCCCCCTACGCCTGGTTGTTCGACTACGGGCCGGCGCGGGTTGCTCGCGCAGTTCCCCGAGCCCCTGAGAGCCTCGGCGCATCCGGCGTTCGAGGCCGAGGCCGATGCCCCACCCACCCCGTCAACCCTCCCACCCGGGCCGGCCCCGGCGTTCAGACCGATGAGGGGGTCTGGGGGCGTAGCCCCCAGGGATGGGAAGGGGTAGGGGCGGCGAGGACGAGGGACGTTGGTTACATTGCTGACGGGTCCTGGGGGCCCCGGCCCGACAGCACCTCCCCGTACGCCTGCATAAGGTCCGGCAGCCGGAGTGTCGACAAGTCGTCGCGGGAGGGCGTGTTCGGGTAACCGGAGAGACGGAGGTCCCGGTACGCGCAGCTCTTCTCGTACAGGGTCCGCAGGAACCGGCCGTTGCCGAGTTCGTCGATCCAGCCCTGATCGACCACATGCCCGGCGATGGAGCGCAGCTCGTCGAGCGCCTCCTCGTCCCAGATGTCACCGTTCTCGGCGGCGAGCACCTCACCGATGGAGGTGAGTTCCAGGGGGCGGTAGGAGGGGAAGTCGACTCGGGTGGTGAAGCGCGAGGAGAGGCCGGGGTTGGCGGCCAGGAGGCGGTCCATGCCCTCTGGGTAGCCGGCGAGGATGACGACGAGGTGGTCGCGGTTGTCCTCGGCCCGCTTCAGTAGCACCTGCAGCGCCTCGTCCCCGTACGCGTCCCCCTTGCCGTAGCCCGAGTTCGACAGCGCGTACGCCTCGTCCACGAAGAGGACCCCGCCGATCGCCGAGTCGATCAGTTCGTTGGCCTTGACGGCGGTCTGGCCCAGGTACTCGCCCACAAGATCCGCCCGCTGCGCCTCCACGAGGTGGTCACCGCCGAGCAGACCGAGCGCGTAGAAGACCCGTCCGAGAATGCGAGCCACCGTGGTCTTGCCGGTGCCCGAGGGGCCGGAGAAGACGAAATGGCGCTTCGGCGGCTGGACGGGCAGGCCCTGTCCGGCCCGCAGTCGCGCCATGTTCAGCTGCGCCGACAACGCTTTGACCTGCCGCTTCACCGGCTCCAGCCCGACCATGCGCTCCAGTTCGGCGAGCGCTTCGTCAAGTAAGGCGGGGTCGGTCGGCCCGGCCGGCAACGGTTGCGCCGGCACCACTGCCTTCTCGCGCACCACGTCGGTCTCCGGCGGCAACGCGCCCGGCGGGAGAGGATCGGGCTCCGAGAGTTTCAGGTCGCGGCCCTCGGCGCCGAAGAGCGGATCGATCCCGTCGGGGCCGTCCATGACGTCCTGCCCGACCCCGGCGAGGGTGATCGCCGCGAGGTCGGCGGCGGCATCGTCGTACCCGTCGCCCTCCGAGATCGCGGCCAACCGGGCCGAGGTGTCCATGAAGGCCGGGTCGACACGGTGCACCGCCCGGTACAAGGGCAGCGCGGCGGCCGACCGCCCGGTGCCCTCGTGGGCCCGCGCGAGCCAGTACCGCAGCTCCTTGCGCTGAGGCTGCTCGCTGCGACAGCGCATCAGCGCGGAGGACAGGAGCGGCTCCGCCTGGCCGAACATCTCCAGGCGGACCCGGGCCATGCCGCCGAAGAGGCCGGCCTCTATGCCCAGCATGGGGTCGTCGATCAGCGGATCCGTGTGCCTGACCAGCTGTTCCCAGTCCTTGACCAGATAGGCCCGGCAGGCGTGCAGAAACCGCACCTGATGATCGGCGTCGACCGGCGGCAGCCCCGCGAGCGCCCGGTCCAGCTCGGGCACATGGCGGCCGTCCAGCCAGTGCGAGGCGTGCGCGAGCAGCAGATCACGCGGGCTCTCCAGCACCGGCTGCACCCACCAGCCCAGCCAGTACCAGGAGTTGAGCGTGCGCCGGTGCCGCGAGCGCTGCTCACCGAAGCGGTCCCGGTGCCGGAACATCCGCAGCAGCGCGGTCGTCGTGTCCACCCGCAGCGCGTGCAGTCCGAGCCAGCCGTCCGCCATGCCCGGGTCCATCCGGACCGCGGTGCGGAACTCCTCCTCCGCCTGCGGATAGGCGCCCATGGTGTAGGCGTCCACACCTCGCATCCAGGCGAGGTCGGCCGGGGCCTCCGGGCCCTGCATGCCGAAGTCCATCACGTCCCCCACAAACCGTGCCCCCGATGGTTCTCCGAACGGGCCGGTGCCCGTCGGCAGCTTTGGTCGAACCCCTGTGCCGCGGACGGGAGTTGCACCGGTGCGCAGAGCAGCCGTCCGAAGGTCGCACCGAGAGGCATCGTACCTGCGGTTCATGGGCGTGCCGAAGGGTGCCGCACGCCCCGTTCCACGAGGTGGGAGCAGATGGGGCGCACTTGACTCGGTGACCGAGGGTGAGCGGATCGCGGCGCGGAGCGCCCGAAAAGAGAGGGTGTGGGCAGAACGAAGCCCCCGATCACGGGGGAACAACCGGGGGCTTCGCGACTGCGGGCGGCTTCGAAAGGCCGCACATTCAGAACGTAAGTCCTGTACGGCCCCCGGGTCAAGCCGAGTTGAGGCACTTGGAGAACTTCCCTCGCAAGGCTCTTCACGAGTTCAGCACATAGCGGATGATCCGTCACCGTGAGTGATGGGCTGGTCTGGTCCAGCGGTCTCAGTGGGCCCCGAAAACACCTCGTATCCCTCAGAACACTGGCGCACCAGAAGATCGGCGAAGGGTCTTGAGGGATCCTCGACGAAATGCTGACGCTCGGCGGCGACCCACCCGGCCCAGAACGCGCTCTGCGCCTCGCCGTCCCGTCGCAGCCCTCGTGTCCAGGCCTCGTCGCGCGCCAGTTCCATCCACAGCAGCCGCGCGAGATGCGGGCGCAGCGCCCGGCGCCCGGCGCCGACCCCCTCCAGCAGGATCACGGGCGCGGGCGGCAGTTCGCGGACCGGACCGAAGGCGCGGGCGGTCCAGTCGTACGGCGCGTAGCGCGCCGTTTCGCCCCGGCTCAGCGGTTCCACCACCTGGCGCAGCAGCCGCTGGGTCCAGCCGAACAGTTCCTCGTGCGTCGCGATGTCGTCGAGGTGCAGCACGGGCGCGCCGCCCAGTGCCGCGGCCAGCCGTCCGGCGAAGGTGGTCTTCCCGGAGCCGGCGTGCCCGTCGACGCCGATCAGGCGGACGGATCCGCAGGAGGGCGGCAGGGCGCTCAGGCGCGCGGCGAGATCGCTAATGACGGTTCCCGAGGTGCGGTGAGGTGCGGGCGCATCCGCCCGGCGGGCACATGCACCCCTGTACGGGGAACACTGTAGCGGCGGCCGGCGCGCCCCACCGGAATCGAGGCGTCGCAGGTCATGCCAGTGGTCCCGACCAATATTGGTGGGCGCGGCACAGGCCGAAGTGCTGGCAGGAGCCGCCTTCCACCGTCCATAGTGGGGAGCCGTCGCTTCCGGACGAACGGGGGGTCCCCCACTCATGACCAGAGCTTCAGAGCCGTCCCGCAGAGCCCTCCTGGCCGTGGCGGTCGTCGCGGCGGCGACCGGTACCGCGGGCTCCGCGGCCGCGGCCACACCGGCCGGGGCGGCGCACACGCACGCGGGTCCGGGCCTCGTGGACAACCGGGCCTGGACCTCGTACGCCGACTGGCGGACCGGCACCGCGAAGGGCACGCGGGCCCTCGTGGCCACCCGTCCAGGCCTGGTGATCGCGACCCCGGCCGGCACCGCGGACTACACCGACCCGCACACCGGAAAGACCGCGACCTGGGAGTACGCGACCTGGACCTCCCCGGTCCACCGGCTCGCCGTCCCCGCCACCGAGGCCATCGCCTCCTGGAACGCGCACACCCCGGCGGGTACCTGGCTCCAGGTCGAGCTCACGGGCACCTACTCCGACGGCACCGCCACCCCCTGGTACGTGATGGGCCGCTGGGCGGCCGGCGACCAGGACATCAAGCGGACCTCCGTGGACGGCCAGAAGGACGGCAAGAGCAGTATCTCGACGGACACCTTCTCGATCGACGACGCGGCCTCGGGCCTGCGCCTCGTCTCGTACCGGCTCCGTCTGACCCTGTACCGCAGCCCGGGCTCCGGGCTCACGCCCACCGTGTGGCGGCTCGGGGCGATGGGCTCCGACATCCCCGACCGGTTCACCGTCCCGGCCTCCCCCCCCGGGCTCGCGAAGGAGTTGACGGTCCCGCGCTACTCCCAGGAGATCCACGCGGGCCAGTACCCCGAGTACGACAACGGCGGCGAGGCCTGGTGCAGCCCCACCTCCTCGCAGATGATCATCGAGTACTGGGGGCGCAGGCCCACGGCGGAGCAACTCGCCTGGGTCGACCCGGCCTTCGCCGACCCGCAGGTCTGCCACGCGGCCCGCTTCACCTACGACTACCAGTACGGCGGCTGCGGCAACTGGCCCTTCAACGCGGCGTACGCGGCGACGTACAAGGACCTCCAGGGGGTGGTCACCCGTCTCCGCTCGCTCACCGACCTGGAGACGCTGCTCGCCGCCGGCATCCCGGCCATAACGTCTCAGTCGTTCCTGAAGTCCGAGCTGACGGGGGCGGGGTACGGGACCTCGGGCCACCTCATGACCGTCATCGGATTCACCGCGGGCGGCGATGTGATCGCCAATGACCCCGCCTCGCCGGGCGACGACGCCGTGCGCCGGGTCTACAAGCGGCGCGAGTGGGAGAACATCTGGCTCCGTACCAAGAGGTACAACGCCTCCGGGAACGTCGTATCCGGTACGGGCGGGGTCTGTTACCTGTACTTCCCGGCGAATCCGTCGGCGGGGCAGAGCAAGGCGCTCAAGGCGGTCGGAGTCCGTTGAGTGAGGGGGCGACCCCCGTGGTGCCGCCCCCTCACTCAGCCTCGGTCCCTCAGCCCTGGACCGGGTTGACCACCCAGTCGGGGTGATTGGGCATCGGAGGGGTCTTGGCGCCGTAGAGCCACGGGTGCAGGAAACCGTCGAGGTCCTGGCCCGCGACCTTGGACGCCAGGTCGACGTAGTCCTGGGTACTGGCGATCTTTCCGCGGTACTCGGTGACCCAGGCCCGCTCGATCTTCCCGAACGTCTCCTGGCCGACCTTCTCGCGCAGCGCGTACAGGACGAGCGTCGAACCGTCGTACCGCATCCGCTTGAAGAGGTTCGGTTCGGTCGGTTCGGCGGGGGCGCCGTAGTCGTGGCGCCACTGGTCGTGGCTCGCGTACGCCGTCTTCATCGTGGCCTCGAAGCTGTCGCCGCCGTGCGCCTGAGAGTACAGCCGCTCGTAGAAGCGGGCGTGGCCCTCGCTCAGCCACAGGTCGGACCAGGTCTTGATGCCGACGCTGTCGCCGGTCCACTGGTGGGTGAGCTCGTGCACCAGGTTCCGCTCGGCGCCGACCCGGTCGCCGAGCAGGTCGGCCTTCGGGATCAGGGAGAGCGTCTGTGTCTCCAGGGCCACGCCCAGGTCGGTGTCGCCGACGAGGAGGCCGTAGCGGTTGAAGGGGTAGGGACCGAGCCGCTCCTCCAGCCACGCGATGTGGTCGGCCGTGAGCTTGCGGTACTGCTCGGTGGAGGCGACCAGGTCGTCCGGGACCACATCGCGGATCGGCAGCGCGTGCGGCCCGGTGCTGTCGACGAAGGTGAACCTGCCGATCGCCAGCTGGGCGAGCTGGGTGGCGAGGGGCTGTTCCGAGTCGTACGTCCACTTCACGCGCCCGTCCGCCTGCTCGGCGCGGCCGGTGAGCTCGCCGTTGGCAACGGCCGTGAGGCCCGGCGGGGTGGTGATGCGGAAGGTGATCGGGGCGCGCTGGCTCGGGTGGTCGTTCGACGGGAAGATCATCTTGGCGCCGTTGGGCTGCGGGTACAGCACCGTACCGTCCGGCGTGGGGATCCAGCCGTAGTCCTCGATGGCGTCGTCGCGGTGCCGTATCTGGGTCGGGTCGGCGGTGTAGGTGACCTTGACCGTGAAGGGCTTGCCCTTGGCGAGCGGCTTGGCCGGGGTGATCACCAGTTCGTCGCCGTCGCGCACGGCCTTGGCGGTCGCCCCGTCCACGGTCACCGTGTGCAGGGTGTTGCCCGCGAAGTCCAGGTCGAAGCGGGACAGGGCCTGGGTGGCGGTCGCCTTGACCGTCGTGGCGGCCTCGAAGGGCGTCCTGGGCGCCTGCCAGTCGAAGTCGAGGAGGTAGCGGTTCACCTTGTAGCCGCCGTTGCCGTCGAGCGGGAAGACCGGGTCGCCGAGGCCCGGCGCACCCGGGGAGGGCGCGGCGGACGGGGACGTGGGGGCGGACGGGGAGCCGGCGGCTTGCGAGACCGGCCCCGTCAAGGCGGCTGCCACCGTGATCGCCGCCGCCAGAGCGAGGCGGGCTCTGCGGCGAGGCGTCCGGAACGTGCTCATCGAGGACCTTTCGGTTGGCTGACCACTGTCCTGTGAGGAGACCCACACCCCCGGCGCATCGTTGCCGAAAAGCGAGGTATTCGAAGGTGGTCGAAGTGTCCGGCGTGTCCCGTCGAGGGGTTCGGGGGTGACCAAGGTCTCTACCGCTGAAACCCGTTCCGGTGGCAAGGTGGTCGGGTCGGTGGGGAGCCGGCGTGAGGCGGGGGATGTCACCGCACCACTACGTCAGCGAGAAACCATGACCGCGAGCTCCGCCACCGCCACCCGACTCCGCGCCCGCACGGGCGGTCCCAAGGACGACGGCCCCAAGATCCTCGAACACGTCGCGGGCTGGACCTTCGTCGTGGTCCTCGCGATGCTCGTCACCCAGCTCGGCCTGCTGTGAACCGAACCGGCGCACCCGCTGTGAACTGAACCGGCGGACGCCAGGCCGAGCCGAGCCCATACGACAGTTCTCTCCAAGACCACGCCCGGTCGATCAGAGTCGAACGAGTGGGTGGTACCGGTCTGCCATACTGCCAACGTCCCGCTGGCAGTCGGAGACTAGGGCTGGAATTGAATCATAGTCAACAGCGCGCCGTCGACCGCCCCCGGGCGCGCGGCACCGATCGCTCACTGGCGCGCCGCGCCGAACTCATCGCCATTGGGCGGAAGTTGTTCGCCGACACGTCCTACGACGCGCTGTCGATGGATGACATCGCACGCCAGGCGCATGTCGCCAAAGGGCTGATCTACTACTACTTCAAGTCCAAGCGCGGCTACTACCTCGCGATCGTCGAGGACTCGGTCGCGGACCTGATCTCCCGGGCGGCGAGCGGTCTCGAACTGCCCCCGGCCGAGCGGGTGCACCGCACCATCGACGGCTATCTGCGCTATGCCGAGCACAACCAGGCCGCGTACCGCACGATCATCACCGGCGGAGTCGGCTTCGACACCGACGTGCAGGCCATCCGCGAGGGCGTGCGCGAGGTCATCGTCGAGACCATCGCCGAAGGGGCGTACGGCAGGCGCAAGATAGCGCCGCTGCCCCGTATGGCGCTGCTCGGCTGGCTCTACAGCGTCGAGGGCGCGACCCTCGACTGGATCGGCCACCCGTCCCTGCCGCGCGACACGGTCCGTGAGCTGCTGGTGAAGATGCTGGGCGGCGCGATGCGCGCGGTCGAGGAACTCGACCCCTCCTACCGGGCCCCGCAGGCGGCCCGCCGGGAGACCTGAGCGAGGGGCGGGGGCAATCGAACCCCCGCCCCGGCTCCCGTACGAGACCGGCTAGTTGATCGCCTTGATCAGCTCCCCGTTCGAGGTGTCACCGCTGAGCTCCCAGAAGAAGGTGCCGCCCAGGCCCTGCTGGTTCTTGTACGTCATCTTCCCCGCGATGGTCGACGGGGTGTCGTAACTCCACCAGTTGGTACCGCACTTGGCGTACGCCGTGCCGCCGACCGTGCCCGTCGCCGGGCACTTCGTCTTCAGCACCTTGTAGTCGTCGATGCCCTGCTCGTACGTTCCCGCCGCCGGCCCGGTGGCCGTGCCGCCGGGGGCCGCCTGGGTGACGCCGGTCCAGCCGCGACCGTAGAACCCGATGCCCAGCAGCAGCTTCGAGGCCGGGATGCCCAGGCCCTTGAGCTTCGCGATCGTGGCGGAGGTGTAGTAACCCGCCTTGGGTATACCGGTGTACGAGTTCAGTGGAGAGTGCGGAGCCGTGGGGCCGGCCGCGTCCCAGGCGCCGAAGAAGTCGTACGTCATCGGGTTGTACCAGTCGACGTACTGTGCCGCGCCCGCGTAGTCCGCCGCGTCGATCTTGCCGCCCGCGGTGGCGTCCGCAGTGATCGCCGCGGTGACCAGGTTGCCGGAGCCGAACTTCGCCCGCAGCGCCGCCATCACGTTCTTGAAGGCCGCCCTGCCGCTGGTGTCGCAGGTGTTGCCACAGGCGTTCGGGTACTCCCAGTCGATGTCGATGCCGTCGAAGACGTCCGCCCACTTGGAGTTCTCGACCAGGTCGTAGCAGGACTGCGCGAACGCCGCCGGGTTCCTGGCGGCCTCGCCGAAGCCGCTTGACCAGGTCCAACCGCCGAAGGACCAGAGGACCTTGAGGTTCGGGTGCTTCTTCTTCAGCTTGCGCAACTGGTTGAAGTTGCCGCGCAGGGGCTGGTCCCAGGTGTCGGCGACACCGTCCACCGACTGGTCGGCGGTGTACGCCTTGTCGGTCGCCGCGTAGGCGTCGCCCATGGCGCACTTGCCGCCGGTGACATTGCCGAAGGCGTAGTTGATGTGAGTGAGCTTGGCGGCCGAGCCGGACGTCTCGACGTTCTTGACGTGGTAGTTCCGGTCGTAGACGCCCCATTCCGTGAAGTAGCCGACGACCTTGGAGCCGGCGGCCTCCTGGGCCGAGGGGGCCGCGGTGGTCGCGGTGGCCGTGCCCGCGCCGGCGAGCAGCGTCGCGCCGAGGGCGGCGCAACAGGCGGCGGACAGGAGCGCTCGGAAGCGGGAGCGGGGGCGGTGCGGTCGGAGCATCGGTTCTCCTCGTGGGGGAGGGGAGTGTGGGGGAGGCGTGCTGGGACCTGCGCGTGCCGTTTGGCATGAACGCGGTGAGGCGTTGACGGAACAGTAGGAGGACTAGACCAGTGCGTCAATGGTTCGGACCAATTGGGCGGAGCGGTCGGATCGGTTCCCCTTTCTTCTGGTAAGCGGTCGTCAACTGGTGACTCGGTGCCTCCGAGCGGGCATACTCACAGCGCCACAGCCGCTGATCAGGCCGTTCTCCACCCAGGAACGGCAGCATCGGCTGGGCCGTGAGACCCGGCGCCGCCGCCCCACCCCTGGCGCGTGTGCGCCGATGCGCCCGACAGGGAGGAGAGCGTCGCCATGCCCGACCGCGCCCCGCAGCCGGTGGACCGTCAACTGCCCACGGATGATGCCCGGGATCTGATCTCCCTCGTCCGTGACATCGCGCAGCGCGAGATAGCCCCGAAGGCGGCCGAGGAGGAGGACGCCGGACGCTTCCCGCGCGAGATCTTCGGCCTGCTCTCCGATTCCGGACTGCTCGGACTGCCGTACGACTCCGAGTACGGCGGCGGTGACCAGCCGTACGAGGTCTACCTCCAGGTCCTCGAAGAGCTCGCCATGGCCCGCCTCACCGTCGGCCTCGGCGTCAGCGTGCACACCCTCTCCTGTCATGCACTGGCGAACTACGGCACCAAGGAACAGCGGGCCGAGCACCTGCCCTCGATGCTCGATGGCGGCCTCCTGGGGGCCTACTGCCTCTCGGAGCCGTCCTCCGGCTCGGACGCCGCCTCCCTGCGGACGAAGGCTGTCCGGGAGGGCGGGGGAGAAGCCAGGAGCGGGGGAGAGTGGGCGATCACGGGCACCAAGGCCTGGATCACGCACGGCGGCGTCGCCGACTTCTACACCGTGCTCGCCCGCAGCGGCGGCGCGGGCCCGCGCGGCATCACCGCGTTCCTGGTGCCCGGTCACGCCGAGGGGCTGAGCGCCGCCCCGCCCGAGAAGAAGATGGGCATGAAGGGCTCGCCCACCGCCCAGGTCCACTTCGACGGCGTACGGGTGTCCGACGGCCGGCGCATCGGCGACGAGGGGCAGGGCTTCGCGATCGCCCTCGCCGCGCTCGACTCCGGCCGGCTCGGCATCGCGGCCTGCGCCATCGGCGTCGCCCAGGCGGCCCTCGACGAGGCCGTCGCGTACGCGACCGGGCGCGAGCAGTTCGGCCGGCCGATCTCCGACTTCCAGGGCCTGCGTTTCATGCTCGCGGACATGGCGACGCAGATCGAGGCGGGCCGGGCGCTCTACCTGGCCGCGGCACGGCTTCGCGACGCGGGGCGGCCCTTCGCCAAGCAGGCCGCCATGGCGAAGCTGCTGTGCACGGACACGGCGATGAAGGTCACCACGGACGCCGTCCAGGTGCTCGGCGGGTACGGCTACACCGCGGACTTCCCGGTCGAGCGCTATATGCGCGAGGCCAAGGTCCTCCAGATCGTCGAGGGCACCAATCAGATCCAGCGGATGGTCATCGCCCGTCACCTCGCGGGGCCGGAGTCACACTGAACTGCCCGTAGCCGTACAGGACCGGCGGCGCCACCAGCCGGACCCACTCCGGGTCGTGGCGCCCCGGCAGTGTGCGGCCGCGTTCGGCCCAGGCGCGGATCAGCGCGCGGTAGATGGGGGGATCCTGGGCCGCCGGCGCGGCGGCTGCCGGCCGAACCGATTCTGCCGGAGCCGAGACGAAGATCCGGCGAGGCCGCTCGGTCGCCGCGTATGTGGGGGTCATACCGGGGCAACGCGCGGGTGAGCGGCCAGGTCACCCGTCCGCGTAATCGCGCGTGGGTTCGCGGTGGGTCCGTACGGGGGGCGCCCCGACGTGCGGGTGTCTGGCCCCGGGCCGCCATCTGACGTACCGTCAACTGGTGCCGCCGGGGGCCGCACCCTTCCGGGGGACGTCAACCGCCATGGCCCCAGGGAGGCTTGCCGTGCCCGACGACCGCCCCGTTGCCCTCGACGAGTACCCCGTCCACCAGGTGCCCCTGTCCATGAGGCACCTCGCGACCGGGGACCGGAACGCCTACGACCGCTGCATCTTCCATGTCTTCGACCACCAGGGCCGGGCGCTGCTGATCCTGGGGCTCGGCGTCTATCCGAACGTCGGGGTCGTCGACGCCTACGCCACCCTGCGACTCGGCGACCGCCTGCACGCCGTGCGCGCCTCGGACGCGCTCGGGGACGACCGGATGCGCCTCGCCGTCGGCCCGCTGCGCATCCTCGTCGAGCGCCCCCTGCAGACCTTCGTGCTGAGCTGCGCGGCCGATCCCGCCGACCCGGAGGGACTGTCGTACGAGATCACCTGGACGGCGGACTTCCCGGCTCTGTGGGAGCCGCACCACCTCCAGCGGCGCGGCGGCCGGCTCACGCTGGAGGGCAAACGCTTCGTGCAGGCGGGGCACTGCGAGGGCTGGATCCGGATCGGCGGCGAGGAGATACGCCTGGAGCGCGGCCGCTGGAGCGGCACCCGCGACCGCAGCTGGGGTGTGCGCCCGATCCCGGGGGAAGAGGGCGGCCGGCTCGCGGGGGAGAACCCGACGGAGGGCTTCCACTGGCTCTGGTGCCCGGTCCGGTTCGAGGACCGGTTCCTGATGGTCGTCGTCCAGGAGGACGCCGACGGCTACCGGACGCTGAACGACGCGACGCTCGTACGCAACGGGGAGCGCGACCTGCAACTCGGCTGGCCCCAGGCCGACATCACCTATCGCTCCGGCAGCCGCCACCCCACGTCCGCCACCATCCATCTCACCCGCCCGGGGGACCGCAAGCCCATGGAGCTGGACGTGGAGGTGCTCACCTCCTCCCCGCTCGCCGTCGGCGCCGGCTATCCGCCCGCCGACGACTGGCAGCACGGCACCTGGGTCGGGCGCGACTGGACCGACCGCCGCGCCTACGACCTCTCCGACCCGGCCGCGCACCCCCGCGCCGCATACGGGGTGATCGACCACGCGGCCCGCTGCACGCTGGACGGGCAGGTCGGCCACGGGATCTTCGAACACGGCTCGTTCGGCCGCCACGACCCGAGCGGCTTCACCGGCTTCGACTCGGTAGCGCCCTGAGGGGGGAATGAGATGGCCACGGCACCGCGCCCGCGCACGACCACCCGCGACCCGGAGGAACTGGGTCGCCGGCTGACCGCCTGGCTCACCGCCCGTCTCCCGGGCGCCAAGGCGGCCGACATCACCGTCCCCGAGTCCAACGGCATGTCCAGCGAGACCCTGCTCTTCGACATCGAGCACCCCGAACCGCCGCTGTCCGCCTGCGCGTTGAGGCTGGCGGCGGACCCGGCCGCGTACACCGTCTTCGCCGTCTACGACATGCCCCGCCAGTACCGCACGATGAGACTGGTCGCCGAGCGCACCGATCTCCCCATACCGCGGGTGCTGTGGCTGGAGGAGGACCCCGGCCCGCTCGGCGCGCCGTTCTTCGTCATGGAACGGGTCGAGGGGCGCGTGCCGCCGGACGTCATGCCCTACACGTACGAGGGGAACTGGCTGCACGCGGCGAGCGACCAGGAACGCGAACGGCTGGAGGCGGCCTCGGTGGGTCTCCTCGCCCGGCTGCACGACCAGGTGCCGCCGCCGGAAGCCGGCTTCCTGATCCTCCCGGGCGAGGGCAGTCCCCTCCGTCGTCATGTCGAGGCCCAACGCGTCTACTACGAATGGGTGATTGACGGGCTGTCACGCTCACCCCTGATAGAGAGCGCGTTCGACCGGCTCGACGAGCTGTGGCCGCGCGACGAGGGCGAGGCGGTGCTCAACTGGGGCGACGCGCGCATCGGGAACGTCGTCTACGACGGGTTTGCACCCGCGGCCGTCCTCGACTGGGAGATGGCGGCCCTGGCCCCGCGCGAGGTCGACCTCGGCTGGACGGTCTACCTGCACCGCTTCTTCCAGGACCTGACGGAGAGCTTCGGTCAGCGCGGACTGCCCGACTTCCTGCGCCGTGACCGCGTCGAGCGGCGCTATGCCGAACTCACCGGCCACGCACCCCGGGACATGGACTTCTACACGCTGTACGCGGCACTGCGGCACGCGATCGTCATGCTGCGCGTCGCCTACCGCCAGGTGCACTTCGGCGAGGTCGCCGTGCCGCCGGACCCGGACACACTGATCCTGCACCACGGCAGCCTGCGAGCCATGGTGCAGGGCAGTTACTGGGAGGGACCGGCGGCCGGTCGCTGAACGCGAGGGCCGGTCAGGCGGCCTGACGGCGCATCTCGGGGACCCGCATCGGGCGCGAGGCCGGGCCGCCGACGTGCGAGAACGGCTGAGTCCGCCAGTCGAGTCCCTGAGGGAGCGTCAACAGAAGGGCGGTGTCCTGCTCCTGAGGCTCCACCGACTCGTCGGCGGGACGGGCGTCGCCCGCCGCACGGCCCGTGCCGGCGCAGACCGTCAGCCCGAACGGGTTCCACGGCGAGGCGCACAGCGCGTGCTCGGGCAGGCGCTCCTCGTCCGCGAGGAGCGCGATGGGCTGGGCGCAGTCCGGGCAGATCACCCGGTACATCTCGAAGGTGTCGTAGGCGTCGAACTCCTCACCGTCGACGGCGTCGGGTTCGACGCCCTCCGGCTCGGGCTCGACGACCAGCTTGGGCCGCCTGGATGTGGGACGACCAGGGCGCTTAAGACTCTGCATGGGATTCTCCCCCTCGGGTGGGCCGACAAGGCGCTGCGGCCTCGACCACAGCAAGCATTTCCCGTCCCGTCTCTGCGGTAATCACGAGAACATCACGGACCCGGTTGCGGCACTGTGTCGTTCGTCACATGCCGCCCGCAGGTGCCCGGCGCGGTGGATTTGTCCACCAGGCGGTTCACAGTCAGCACTCTGCCACATCACAAAGCGGGTATGACCTGCGCCGCTGAGGTATCCGACGAGATCAAGGGCCCTGTAGGTTCTTGCGTCATGGAGGAGCTGGACCGACAGATCGTGCAGCTGCTCGTCGCAGACGGGCGGATGAGCTACACCGACCTGGGCAAGGCCACGGGCCTGTCCACGTCCGCCGTGCACCAGCGGGTGCGCCGGCTCGAACAGCGCGGTGTCATCCGCGGCTATGCCGCGGTCGTGGACCCCGAGGCCGTCGGGCTGCCCATGACCGCGTTCATCTCGGTGAAACCGTTCGATCCGAGCGCCCCTGACGACATCGCGGAACGCCTCGCCGGCGTGCCCGAGATCGAGGCCTGCCACAGCGTCGCGGGCGACGAGAACTACATCCTGAAGGTACGGGTCTCGACCCCGCACGAACTGGAGGAGCTCCTCGCCCGCCTGCGCACCCTGGCAGGCGTGTCGACCCGCACGACCGTGGTGCTGTCGACGCCGTACGAGGCGCGCCCGCCCCGCATCTGACCCACCCGGGGGCCGACCGCACACCGGCAGGCGCGAGACTGTTCCCCATGAGTGAGAGCACCGCCACGTCGGACACCGTGCTGTTGCGCGGTGGAGAAGTCCACAGTCCCGCCGATCCCTTCGCCACCGCGATGGTCGTCGAACGCGGACAGATCGCCTGGGTCGGCTCGGAAGGCGCGGCCGACGCCTTCGCCGACGGGGTCGCCGAGGTCGTGGACCTGGCAGGCGCGCTGGTCACCCCGGCGTTCACCGACGCCCACGTCCACACCACCTCCACCGGGCTCGCGCTCACCGGCCTCGACCTGTCCGACGCGCCCTCCCTGGACGCCGCCCTCGCCCTCGTACGCGGGTTCGCCGCCGCCCGCCCCGCCGACCGGGTGCTGCTCGGCCACGGCTGGGACGCGGCCCGCTGGCCCGGCGGCCGCCCCCCGACGCGCGCCGAGCTCGACGAGGCGGCAGGCGGCCGCCCGCTCTACCTCTCCCGCATCGACGTGCACTCCGCCGTGGTCACCACCGCGCTCCTGGACCTGGTCCCGGGGGTCACCGCACGAGCGGGGTACGCCGCCGACGGCCCCCTCACCCGGGACGCCCACCACGCCGTGCGCGCCGCCGCGCTCGGCGCGGTCACGCCGGCCCAGCGCACCGAGGCCCAGCGCGCCGCGCTCGCCCACGCCGCCTCGCTCGGCATCGGATCCGTGCACGAGTGCGCGGGCCCGGAGATCTCCTCCGAGGACGACTTCACCGGACTGCTGCGCCTCGCCGCCGAGGAAGCCGGCCCCCGGGTCGTCGGCTACTGGGCCGAACAGGATGTCGAAAGGGCCCGGGCGCTGGGCGCGCTCGGCGCCGCGGGCGACCTCTTCGTCGACGGGTCCCTGGGTTCGTACACCGCCTGCCTGCACCAGCCGTACGCCGACGCCGACCACACCGGCACCGCCTACCTGGACGCCGCCGCCGTCTGCGCGCATGTGGTCGCCTGCACCGAGGTGGGCCTCCAGGCGGGCTTCCACGCCATCGGGGACGCCGCCGTGACCGCCGTGGTCGAGGGAGTCCGCGCAGCCGCCGAGAAGGTCGGCCTGGCCCGCGTGCGCGCCGCCCGGCACCGCGTCGAGCATGCCGAGATGCTCACCCCGCAGACCATCGCCGGCTTCGCCGAGCTCGGCCTCACCGCCTCCGTGCAGCCCGCCTTCGACGCGCTGTGGGGCGGCGAGGACGGCATGTACGCCCAGCGCCTGGGCGCCGAGCGGGCCCGTGCCCTCAACCCGTTCGCGGCCCTGCTGCGCACCGGCGTGCCGCTGGCCTTCGGTTCCGACAGCCCCGTCACCCCCCTCGACCCGTGGGGCACCGTGCGCGCCGCCGCGTTCCACCGCACGCCGGAGCACCGGGTCTCCGTGCGCGCCGCGTTCACGGCGCATACGCGCGGCGGGTGGCGGGCGATCGGACGGGACGACGCGGGAGTCCTGGTGCCGGGCGCGCCCGCCGACTACGCCGTGTGGCGCACCGAGGAACTGGTCGTGCAGGCCCCCGACGACAGGGTCGCCCGCTGGTCGACCGACCCTCGTTCGGGTACTCCTGGACTGCCCGATCTGAGCCCCGGCGGCGACCTGCCGGTGTGCCTGCGCACGGTCGTCGGCGGGCGGACGGTCTTCGTACGGCCGGGCGAGTGATCTCCCGGGGTGGCGCTGCGGTGATCATCCGCCGCCGCCCCGTCGCGCGACCTGCGCATCCTCCGCGCTGACCAGGCAATTGAGGGAAAACCAGCAGGTCAGGCGAGTGTTGACAGCTGGCCTCGGGGGGCCGGTAGGTTCGGCCGCGTCCACCACCGGACGTCCGACCGGAGAACTTCCACGCAGTCGCCGGAGCGCCGCTGGGTCAGGGGTGGTGTGCCGCACCGGCGCACCACCACTGGGAGCCAGGCTCAGCGCCAGTGCGACGGCGAGGGAACGTTCATGCCTGTCGGAAGGGTGTGACCCGGGTGGGGCCCGGACGTCCAGTAGACAACGGCTTTCGGTCGACCCGCAGCCAGCGGGTCCCAGGTCGGCCCGAAGGGCGCCGGGCCCCGATCCGCAGTACGGTGCTCCGGCGCGGCGGGCTCTCTCTTACCCGGCTCTTGCCGAATCGACACCCCCGTACTAACGCGCCGACGAGTCAGTGCAGGCTGCGGCCACTATGGTGGACCCCTGCGTACGGACATGAAGGGGCAGTAGTGAACGACGGCGACGGGACCCTCGCGGCAGGAGCCAAGGGGAGGCAGTTCGGCCCGCTCGGCACGGCCTTGGTGATCATCCCGACCTACAACGAGGCGGAGAACATCAAGAAGATCGTCGGCCGGGTACGAGCCTCGGTGCCCGATGCACACGTTCTCGTGGCGGACGACAACAGCCCGGACGGCACGGGCAAGCTCGCCGACGAGCTGGCCGCTGAGGACGACCATGTCCAGGTGCTGCACCGCAAGGGCAAGGAAGGCCTGGGCGCCGCGTATCTCGCGGGCTTCGCCTGGGGCATGGAGCACGGCTACGGCGTCCTCGTGGAGATGGACGCGGACGGCTCGCACCAGCCCGAGGAACTGCCCCGGCTGCTGACCGCGCTCAAGGGCGCCGACCTCGTGCTGGGGTCGCGCTGGGTGCCGGGCGGGCGGGTCGTGAACTGGCCCAAGTCCCGCGAGTTCATCTCGCGCGGCGGCAGCATGTACTCCCGGCTCATGCTCGACGTGCCCATCCGGGACGTCACCGGAGGCTTCCGCGCATTCCGCCGCGAGACCCTCGAAGGTCTCGGACTCGGTGAAGTCGCGTCCCAGGGGTACTGCTTTCAGGTGGACCTGGCCCGGCGCGCGGTCAAGTCCGGTTTCCACGTCGTCGAGGTGCCCATCACCTTCGTCGAGCGCGAGCTCGGCGACTCCAAGATGAGCCGCGACATCCTCGTGGAGGCGCTGTGGCGGGTCACCACGTGGGGCGTGGGGGAGCGGGTCGGCCGGATCACCGGCCGGAAGCGCACGTCGTAGGAGCACTTTGTGGAGTGGGGGGCGGCCCGGCTGGGCCCGCCTCCCACTCGCATTCCGCCCTCACTTCACTCCACAGCTACGGCTGATCATCCGCTTATCCCATACTGAGCTGTGCCCAGGCACACTGGGTGCATGACGACTGGCGCACCGACTCCCACATACCCCGCGCGGCCGCGGCGATCCCGGCTGCGCACCTACCTGCCGCTCGGCATCGCCGTCTGGCTGGTGCTGGAGATCTGGCTCCTGACCGTGGTCGCGGGCGCGGCGAGCGGTTTCGCGGTCTTCCTGCTGCTGGTCGCCGGTTTCGTCCTCGGTTCCGTGGTCATCAAGCGAGCCGGCCGCCGTGCCTTCCGCAACCTCACCGAGACGCTGCAACAGCAGCAGAGCGGGGTGGCCCCCACGAGCGGGGGCGGCAACGGCAACGGGCTGATGATGCTCGGCGGTCTGCTCCTGATGATCCCCGGGCTCATCTCCGACGCGCTGGGCCTGCTCCTGCTGATCCCGCCCGTCCAGAAGGCCCTGAGCCGTTACGCCGAGCGCACCATCGACCGCAAGATCCGCGAGGCCTCGCCGGGCAGCGTCGGTGACGCCTTCCAGCAGGCCCGCATCCATCGACCCGACGGCAAGGTCGTCCAGGGCGAGGTCATCAGGGAAGAGAACCCGACGGCGGACCCGGGCCCGCGTCCGCCACTGAACCGCTGACCGAGGCTTCCCCGTCGGAGGCCCGTGGGTCTCACCTGCGGGCCGGTGGGGGCTGGTCGCGCACTTCCCCGCGCCCCTGAGGGGGCGCGCACAACGCACAGAGCCGCGGGCCCCGTACGACTTTCGTACGGCGCTCGCGGCTGAGTGCGTGGTATGCCGCCCAGCCCCCGGAGGGGTTAGGCGGACTTGCGGCTGTCCCGCGGATGCACCGCGATGTTCATCGCGCCGGAGCGCAGAACGGCCAGGCGCTCCTCGAGGACCTCTTCGAGCTCCTCTCGGGTGCGCCGCTCCATCAGCATGTCCCAATGCGTACGCGCGGGCTTGGCCTTCTTTTCCTCAGGGCCGTCGCCGTCCACCAGGAGTGCCTGGGCCCCGCAGACCTTGCACTCCCACTCCGGCGGAATCTCCGCCTCGACCGAGAAGGGCATCTCAAACCGATGCCCCTTCTCGCATGCGTACTCCACGGCCTGGCGCGGGGCCAGGTCGATGCCGCGGTCCGTCTCGTAGCTGGTCACCACGAGGCGCGTGCCGCGAAGAGCTCGCTCACTCATGAATCGTGCCTCCCGGGCTTGTCGCCCACAGGACAGGTGTCGCTGTCGTCGTCATCCGGTCAACGTCCGGTCGGCGGTAAAGATTCCCGTTCCGGGTCATGCGTCGCCGTCGTAGCCGCCCCTTGTTGTACCCACCGGCGCCCGGTTTGTCACATCTGGCAGCAGATGTCACCCAACGCTTCAGTATCTTTGACGCGCAGTAACGGTACGCCTGGCAGGCCAAACGCGTACACTACCGGCCTTTGGCCTCAGGTGCTAAATCCTGTCCGGTACGGGATTACCCGCGTCGTGCACGGCCTGCCGCACCGGAACCCTCGCCAGCAGCACGAATCCGATGACGAAGAAGGCCACGAGCGAGATGATCGCGTCCCGATAACTTCCCGTCAGCTGGTAGGTCAAACCGAACAGAAGCGGGCCGAGCCAGCTCATCCCCCGGTCGCTCATCTCGTACGCGGAGAAGTACTCGGCCTCCTTCCCGGTCGGCACCAGATGGGAGAACAGCGAGCGCGAGAGTGCCTGGCTGCCGCCCAGGACCAGGCCGATCCCGGCGGCCAGGACGAAGAACCAGACGGGTGCGCCCGCCGGCAGGAAGTACCCGGCGCCCAGCGTCACGGTCCAGGCGACGAGCGAGCCGAGGATCGTGCGCTTCGCGCCGTACGTCCGTGCGAGCCGTCCCATCCCCAGGGCGCCCCCGACCGCGAGCACCTGCACCAGCAGTACGGCGACGATCAGGGTCGACTGGCTCAGGCCCAGCTCCTCCGATCCGTACACCGACGCCTGCGAGATGACCGTCTGGATGCCGTCGTTGTAGACGAGGTAGGCGAACAGGAAGGCGAGGGTGAGCGGTTTGCCCCGCATGTCGCGAACGGTGGCCGCCAGCTGCCGCCATCCGTGTCCCGACGCCTGACCCGCGGATGCCGTGGGCCGGTCCCGCAGCCGCTTCAGCGGCACGAGGGTGAAGGCGCCCCACCAGATGCCCGCCGAGGCCAGACAGACGCGGACGGCCGTCGACTCGGAGACACCGAAGGAGTCGTGAGCCGAGTACAGGACCAGGTTCACGACCAGCATGAGCGAGCCCGCCGCGTAGCCGAAGGCCCAGCCGCGGGACGAGACCGCGTCACGCTCCTCGGGCGGGGCGATCTGCGGCAGGTAGGAGTTGTACAGCACCATCGACACGGCCACCGAGGCGTTGGCGACGATCAGCAGCAGACCGCCGAGCAGATAGCGGTCGCCGTCCAGGAAGAACATGCCCGTGGTGGCCGTGGCGCCGAGATAGGCGCAGAGGGCGAGCAGGGGCTTCTTGCGGCCGGTGCGGTCGGCGGCCGCGCCCGCCATCGGCATCACGAAGATCGACAGAATGACGGACGCCGAGACCGCGTAGGCGAAGAAGGAGCCGGCGCGGACCGGGATGCCCAGCGGATGGACGAAGCCGTCCGCGTCCGCCGCGTGCTTGGCGACGGACGTGAGATAGGGCCCCAGGAAAACGGTGAGCACGCTCGTCGAGTAGACGGAGCACGCCCAGTCGTAGAAGTACCAGCCGCGCTGCTCGCGCCGCCGTTCGGTGACCTCGTCGGTCGCCTGTGCCCGCACGGTTTCGGTGCCCACCCGTGCCCCTCGCTTCCCGCTGAACGGACCGCGCGAGAGGGCTCAGACCCAGGTGCCCCGGTCCTCCAGGACCCTGCGCAGCGTGTCGATGTGATCGGTCATGATGCCATCGACGCCCAGGTCCAGGAGCCGGTGCATCCGATCGGATTCGTTGACCGTCCACACGTGGACCTGCAGGCCGCGCGCGTGGGCGGCGCGCACGAAGCGCCGGTCGACCACCGGCACGCCCGACTGGGACTCGGGCACCTGGGCGGCGATCGCCGAGTCGCGCAGCGCGGCCGGGATGCCGTACGAGCGCAGCCGCAGCCCCAGGACACCCTTGGTGCCGTACGAGGTCGCCAGACGAGGTCCGGCCAGACGCTGGGCGCGGAAGACCCGCGCCTCGGAGAACGAGCCGACGCAGACGCGGTCCCAGGCGTCGAGGCGGCCGATGAGGTTCAGCAGGGGGTGGAGGGCGGGCTCGGCCTTGACGTCGACGTTCCAGCGGACGTCGGGAAAGGTTTCGAGGAGCTCCTCGAAGAGGGGGACCGGTTCCTTGCCCGCCACGCGCGCGTGGCGCACGTCCTCCCAGGGAAGGTCCGCGATCCGGCCCGCGCCGTCCGTCACCCGGTCCAGGGTCACGTCGTGGAAGGCGACGAGCTTGCCGTCCGACGTCGCGTGCACATCCGTCTCGATGTAGCGGTAGCCCGCTTCCACCGCGCGGCGGAACTGGGCGACGGTGTTCTCCAGGCCGTCCGCCGCGCCGCCCCGGTGGGCGAAGGGGATCGGGCCGGGGTGGTCGAGGTACGGGTGACGTATGCGCGGGCTCACCCTGGAAGTATCGCTCGCTCCGGTTGACCGACGGCAACGACGGTGCTGCCGCCCGGTGCCGGGCGGACGGCGAACACGCGCAGGAAGAGCTGGGCGACCGGCCCGATCGCCACGGCGTACAGCACCGTGCCGATGCCGACCGTGCCGCCGAGCGCGAATCCGGTCGCGACGACCGCCACCTCCAGGACCGTGCGTACCAGCCGTACCGAGCGCCCCGTACGCAGGTGCAGGCCCGTCATCAGACCGTCACGGGGGCCCGGACCGAAGCCGGCCGAGATGTAGAGGCCCGTCGCCACGCCGTTCAGCACGATGCCCGCCACGAGCAGCGGAATCCGTACGGCCAAGGTGTGGGCGTCCGGCACCAGGGCGAGGGTGCCGTCCATGGCGATACCGACCACGAACACGTTGGAGACCGTGCCGAGGCCCGGGCGCTGGCGCAGCGGGATCCACAGGAGCAGCACCGCCGCGCCCACGAAGATCGACACCACGCCGATCGTCAGACCGGTCAGCTCGGCGAGCCCCTGGTGCAGCACGTTCCAGGGCTCCAGACCGAGGCCCGACTCCACCAGCAGGGCCGAACTCGCGCCGTACAGTGCGAGGCCCACGTACAGCTGGGCGAGGCGACGCGGAAGCCGTCGCCCGGATCCCTTGCGTTCCCGGTGTGGGGAGTCGGCGCGTGTGGACAAGAGGTGCCCCCTGTGGTGATGACCCGTGATGGCCCGGGATGACCCGCGGTGGTGATGGTGGCCTGGCTCGTGACATTCTGTGGCCTGAAGGAAGGCGCCATCCAAGGCCAATCCGAGGAAGGTGGACTGGGAATCATGACGCAGTGGACTTCGGCGATGGGTGCCGCGCAGCTCGCCCGGCTGCTCAACTCCCAGCAGGAGCGCCCCGCGGGGCCCGGCACCCGCCGTCCGCCCGCCTATCGCGCGCTCGCCGACGGCATCCGGCTGCTCGTCCTCGAAGGCCGGGTTCCGGTCGCCGCGCGGCTGCCCGCCGAGCGGGAGCTCGCGCTGTCCCTCTCCGTCAGCCGTACGACGGTCGCCGCGGCCTACGAGGCGCTGCGCGGCGAAGGGTTCCTGGAGTCCCGCAGGGGAGCGGGCAGTTGGACCGCCGTCCCCGCCGGGAACCCGCTGCCCGCGCGCGGCCTCGAACCGCTGCCGCCCGAGGCCCTCGGCTCCATGATCGACCTCGGCTGCGCGTCACTCCCCGCGCCGGAGCCCTGGCTCACCCGTGCCGTGCAGGGCGCCCTGGAGGAGCTGCCACCGTACGCGCACACGCACGGCGACTATCCGGCGGGGCTGCCCGCGCTGCGCGCGATGATCGCCGAGGGGTACACCGCGCGCGGCATTCCGACCATGCCCGAGCAGATCATGGTGACGACCGGCGCGATGGGCGCGATCGACGCCATCTGTCATCTCTTCGCCGGGCGCGGCGAACGCATCGCCGTCGAGTCCCCCTCCTACGCCAACATCCTCCAGCTGATGCGGGAGGCGGGCGCCCGGCTCGTCCCCGTCGCGATGGCCGAGGGGCTTGCCGGATGGGACGTGGAGCGTTGGCGCCAGGTCCTGCGCGACGCCGCACCCCGGCTCGCGTACGTCGTCGCCGACTTCCACAACCCGACGGGAGCACTCGCGGACGAGGACCAGCGGCGCCGCCTGGTGGACGCGGCGCGGTCCGCGGGGACCGTACTGGTGGTCGACGAAACGATGAGCGAGCTGTATTTGGAGGAGGGGCTGTCGATGCCCCGCCCCGTGTGCGGCTTCGACCCCTCCGGGTCCACGGTCATCACCGTGGGGTCGGCCAGCAAGGCGTTCTGGGCGGGGATGCGGATCGGGTGGGTCCGTGCGGCCCCCGATGTCATCCGCAGTCTCGTCGCCGCGCGCGCGTACGCCGACCTCGGAACGCCGGTGCTGGAGCAGTTGGCAGTGAACTGGCTGTTCAGCACCGGGGGATGGGAGCGGGCCGTGGAGATCCGGCGTGCGCAGGCCCGGGAGAACCGGGACGCGCTCGTCGCCGCCGTGCGCCGTGAGCTGCCCGACTGGGAGTTCGTCGTTCCGCGGGGCGGGCTGACGCTGTGGGTGCGCACCGGCGGGCTGTCCGGGTCGCGGATCGCCGAGGCGGGCGAACGGGTGGGGGTACGGGTGCCCTCCGGGCCGCGGTTCGGGGTCGACGGCGCCTTCGAAGGGTATGTGCGGCTGCCGTTCACCGTGGGGGGTGCGGTGGCCGAGGAGGCGGCGGTCCGGTTGGCCGTGGCGGCGCACTTGGTGAAAACGGGCGCGACCGGGGGCAACGAAGCGCCCCGTACGTTCGTGGCCTAGCAGCCGACCGGACCCCGGGTGGGTTCGTCGGCTGCGGGCCGGTGCCGCCGCCCCCGCCCAGGGGCGCGGGGAACTGCGCGACCAGACCCCACTCACCAGCAGCCGAACCCCACCACCAGGGAGCTCGCTCAGCCCTCCGCCACCGCGGCCTCCGCAGGGATCAGGTCCGCCTCCGTCGGAGTCGTGCGTTCCGGCAGCAGGTCGAGGACAGCGCGTCGATGGGTCTCGCTGGTGGCGTCGTCGTAGGGGTCCGGCGTAGCCGGAACCTGGAGGCGCAGGACGGGACCCGCACCCAGCCGGGCGTACCCGCGGCCGGGCGGCACATCCCGCGTGGGAGTGGTGTGCGGCGGCGCGCCGAGGACGGCTTCCAGCTGGACCGGAGACGCCGGGCCGAGGACCACGCGCGCGCGGGTGTGCTGGTGCACGGCCTCGCTGAGCGCCTCGAGATCCTCGAACTGCTCGGCGATGACGACCGTGACGCCCGCCGCGCGCCCGTGCCGGAGCGGGACCTGAAGGAGTGCCTGGGGATCGTTGCGGCCGTCGGCGGCGGCGAAGTGGCCGAGCGCGCTCGGCCGGTCGAGCAGGATCCACAGGGGGTTCTTGGTGTCGTCGGGGGCGGGGTGCCCCGCCTGCCGCGCACGGTTGGCGGAGATCAGCCTCCGCTCCGTCTCGTTCGCGGCCCACTCCAGACTCGCGAGCGCCCCGGCGAGGCCGGACTCGACGGCGAGGACGCCGGCCCGGCCGGTCAGGCACGCGTACTCGCCGGTGCCGCCGCCCTCGACGATGACGACATCGCCGTACTGAAGGGCCTGGAGCGCGATGGAACGCACGAGTGTGGTCGTGCCGCTGCCTGGATCGCCGGCGATCAGCAGATGCGGCTCGGTGGAGCGGATGCCGGTGCGCCAGACGACCGGGGGAACGTCGCGCTGTTCCTCACCGTAGGTGAGGGGGAGCGTGCGCTGGACGTCGGCCGGGTCGGTGAAGCCAAGGACCGCCTCGCCGGGTGAGGTGACGAATCGCTGGGCGGCGATGTCGGTGGGGAGCGGAGGGAGGACGGTGACGGTGAGCTCGTTGCCCTCCTCGTCCCAGTCGAAGTGGTACTCGCGACCGCGGCCCGACTTGGCGTGCAGAAGCTGTTCGATCCGGGCCCGGGACTCCGCCTCGCCGTCCGTGAAGTACGCCGGGTAGCGGATGAGCAGCCGGGACACGCGGCCGTCGTCGTCGAAGTCGTGCGTGGGGAAGGCCTTCTCCCAGTCGCCGCCGTGGGCGTACAGAGGGGCCGGGTCCTCGGCCACGGAGAAGTACGGGACGAGGGCGTCGTACAACGACTGGAGTCGTTGGATCTGCGCTTCGTCGGGGCCCGTGGGCTCCGACGAGACCGGCTGGCGGCCCGTCCACGCTGCCGCCGCCATCAGGGTGATGGCGGCGAGCAGCGGTCCGTACGGCACCAGCGCCACGACCAGGATCACCGAGGCCACCAGGAACAGCAGCGGCCCGCGCCGGTCCTTGGGGGTGGCGGCCCACTTGCGCCCGCCGGCGGCTGCCAGCCGGCGCAGTCCACGGGTGACCGTGATCAGTGGATGGAGGACGTCGGTGGCGCTGTCGGCTGCCGTTCGGGCCAGCTCCCGGCTTCGGGCGATCTGTGCGCTGCCGTTGCTGAGGATGCGGGGGAGAGGGCGCCGGGCCACTGCTGTCTCCTGAAGGTGCGTGCGATGGGCAGGGACGTCAGAACTTGATCCCGCCGAGGAGGCTCGCCAGGCTCTCCCCGCCTGCCTTGATGCTCGGCGCGATGGCCGTGCTGGCGAGGTAGAAACCGAAGAGCGAGGACACCATGGCGTGCGACGCCTTGAGTCCGTCCTTGCGGAAGAAGAGGAAGACGATGATGCCGAGCAGGACGACGCCTGAGATGGACAGAATCATTTGTGCTCTCCTGGTTCGTGGGGACAGTCACCATGAGTACTTCCAGGATCACAGGATGTATCCATACGATAAAAGGTGCAACTGAGTGAATTTCGGCTGATTTCATCCAGTCGGCGGAGCCGTTCCGGAGCCCCTGGGCAGGTCTGTTGCTCTCTGTCGGCTCTCGTGAGGCTCGTGGTGATCTTTGCCTCGGTCGGCGCCCGTCATGTGCCGTCGGAGCCAGTACGCTGGCGAATCACCCGTACGGCCGCACACATCGCTGTCGTACGGACCTGCGCATGACAGCCCACCCGCTGTCGTACGCTCCCGCAGTCCCCATGACGTAGCTGTCGTTGTCCTTGTGAGAGGTGGTCCGGCCGATGAGTGAAGCCCCCGACCCCGAAGTCGTGGAGCTGGCGACCAAGATCTTCGATCTGGCGCGCCGAGGGGAGACCGAGGCGCTCGTGGCGTACGTCGACGCGGGTGTTCCGGCCAACCTCACCAACGACCGCGGTGACTCGCTGGTGATGCTCGCCGCCTACCACGGCCACGCCGAGGCGGTGCGCGCCCTGCTGGAGCGCGGCGCCGAGGCCGACCGCATCAACGACCGCGGCCAGACGCCCCTCGCGGGGGCCGTCTTCAAGGGCGAGGAGGCGGTCATCCGCGCGCTACTGGACGGCGGCGCGGACCCGGCCGCGGGTACCCCCTCGGCCGTCGACACCGCCCGGATGTTCGCCAAGACGGAACTTCTGGAATTGTTCGGCGCGCACTGATTCGAACACGCTGACCAGGTGCAACACCGAAAACGGGGGAGGCGGTACGGGGCCGCCGGAAATACGGTCGCGGCAGGAAGAACCGCCGAGTCATCATGACGTCGTGATTCACGGACGCGATGGCTGGGCAGATGTTGCCGCACCGCGCGGGCCGTGACGCGGCCCGTATGGGCCCACCAACGAGAGGCAGAGGAAGATGGTCTACAGCAAGCAAGAAACGGCGGGCGCTCCGACGTGTTGTCACGCGGCCAGGTAATGCAGGATCCCGGTTGCGTCGACGCTTGATGTGAGGCTGTTTCCCATGTTCGATCCGGTCATAGCGCCCAGCGGTACGCTGCTCGGCCTGCTCCAGAGGGGCCGCGGCGACGGCACGCTGCACGCGCTCACCGCACCGCGCGCCGAAGCGCTCGCGGCACTGAACCACTGTGTGCTGCGCGACCCCCGCCACGACTGGCAGGTGGAGAACCGCTCCCTGTACTACGCCCGTCTCTACCTCGATCTGAGCGGTGAGCTCGACGAGATCGAGCGGCACCTCTTCGACGCCGAGGACATCCTCGACGACTGCGAGTCACGCACGGGACTCGCCCTCGCGGTCCTCGGCCACCTCGCCTCGTACGGCAGGCGGGACGCCCTGGAACTGCTGCGCAGGTACGCCGCCTCGGGCACCAACTGGGCCTGGGCCCTGGACGAGCTGGCCCTGCGCGACGACGACGCGGGTCTGCGTGCCCTCGCCGTGCCCGTCCTCGCCCGCTTCCCGGCCGATCCGGAGGGCGAGGCCGCGCTCGTCGCCCAGGTGCGCGACGCCTTCGAGCCCCGGCCCTGGCGGCTGTGGGCGGACGACTCCCGCGAATCCATCGCCGCGCGTGTGCGGGCCGCCCAGGAACAGGGCTCCTTCGACCGATGGCAACGGCAACTGCGCCCCACGGGACCACGTCCGGGGTGGAGCGTGCGGGCCGTGTTCGAGTGGGCCCAGCAGGGCCTCGACCGCGGAGCCGCACTCCATGTGCCGGCCGCGCGCTGCCTCACGGCCGTCGCGGGCCCCGAGGACCGGCCCGAGATTCTCCAGGCCGCCCGGGACGGCGGCGACGGAGCCCGCTGCACCGCCTTGCGCTACCTTGCCGACAGCAACGATCCGGACGCTCTCGATCTGATCGAGGCCGCCGCGACCGGCGGCACGGCGACCGTCGGGGAGGCCGCCGTCGACGCGTTCGAACGTATGCGCAGTGTCGCCGCCGTCGACCGGGCCCGACGGTGGGCCGGGCGGCCCGACGCCCTCGGCGCCGCAGCGGGACGGATGCTCGCCTGCCGGGGCGGCACCAAGGACAGCGAACTGGTGCTGGGCGCCCTGCGTGAGGCCGTACGCGGCGAAGGTCCCGACGCACCCACACTGTGGACCCTCGTCGACGGAGCCGGACGCCTCGGCATCGTCTGCGCCGCACCCGTACTGCGTCATGTCTACCGGGAGACGGCGTCGTCCCATCTGCGCGGGCGAGCCGCCCGGGCCCTCGCCGCCACCGACCCCTCCTTCCCCGCCGGCTTCGCCGTCGAGTGCCTGTGGGACTGCGAGGAGTCGACCCGCGAGGTGGCCGCTCGACACGCCGAAACCGGTGACGCGCGCGTGGTCGATCAGTTGCGGCGGCTGGCGTCGGATCCGGCCGAGGAAGCGGAAGTACAGACAGCCGTACGCAGCCGGATCGGGCCCGACGCACCCGCGGTATGAACACGAAGTGACTCGCGGGTCAGGAGGATGTGGCCGCGCGCCGACCTGGAAAAGCGTGCAGTACAACGCTCACGGGGCGTTCCCCGGCAGGAAAGATCGACGTTGACGCGGCCACGTCCGGCACGGCGACAACACGGGTATGCGTGTCGTCATCGTGACCGAATCCTTTCCCCCCGATGTGAACGGCGTGGCCCACTGCGCGCTCCAGACCGCCCGGCACCTCGTCGATCGCGGTCACGCTCCCCTCGTCGTCGCCCCGGCCACGGCGGCCGGGCACGGGCCCGACGCTCTCGCGCCGTGCCCCGTCGTCCGTGTCCCCTCCCTACCGCTCCCCGGCTACCCCCAGGTCCGCGTCGCCCTCCCCAGCCGACGCGTCGCCGCCGCGATCACCGAACACCGCGCCGACATCGTCCACCTGGCCAGCCCCTTCATCCTCGGCGTCCGCGGCATGGCGGCCGCCGCCCGGCTCGGCGTCCCCGCCGTCGCCGTCTACCAGACCGACCTCGCCGGTTACGCCCGTACGTACGTGGGCGCGGGCGAAGCCACCGCCTGGCGGCGCATACGCTCCGTCCACGCCGCCGCCGACCGGACGCTCGCCCCGTCCAGCGCGGCCCTGCACGACCTGGAGGCACACGGTGTGCCCCGGGTGCGGCTGTGGCCGCGCGGCGTGGACACCGTCCGCTTCCGCCCCGAGCACCGGGACGAGGCCCTCAGGCGTGAACTGGCCCCGAACGGCGAGCTGATCGTCGGCTATGTCGGCCGGCTCGCCCCCGAGAAGCAGGTCGAACTGCTCGCCGGAGCCTGCGGCCTGGAAGGCGTACGCGTCGTGATCGTGGGCGACGGGCCCAGCGAGACGACCCTGCGCGAGGCGCTTCCCGGCGCCGTCTTCCTCGGGCGTCGCACCGGCGACGAACTCGCCCGGATCTTCGCCTCCCTGGACGTCTTCGCGCACACCGGCCCCTTCGAGACCTTCTGCCAGACGGTCCAGGAGGCCATGGCCAGCGGCGTACCGGTCGTCGCACCCGCCGCGGGCGGACCGCTGGACCTGGTCGCACACGGCCGTACGGGGCTGCTGGTGCCGCCCCGCGACGAGGACGCCGTACGCGACGCGGTGTGGGCGCTCGCCGTCGATCCGGCCCTCCGGGCGGCGTACGGCGCCGCCGGGCGGGCCACCGTCGAGGGCCGCACCTGGGCGGCGGTCGGCGACCAGCTCATCGACCACTACGCCGACGTGCTCTCCGCGCGGACGGTGGTGGCGGCATGAGCCTGCGCATCGTACGGCTGGCCAACTTCGTCGCCCCCGCGTCGGGCGGTCTGCGCACCGCCCTGCGGGAGCTCGGCAGCGGCTACCTGGCCGCCGGACACGAGCCCGTGCTCATCGTCCCCGGCGAGCGTGCCACCGACCGCGAGACCGAGCAGGGGCGGGTCATCACGCTGCCCGGTCCGCTGCTGCCCGGAACCGGCGGTTATCGCGTACTCACGGACAAGCGGCGGGTCGCCCGCCTCCTGGAGTCGCTCGCGCCCGACCGCCTCGAAGTCTCCGACCGGACCACCCTGCGCTGGACCGGGGTCTGGGCGCGGCGCGCACGGGTGCCCGCGGTCATGGTCTCCCACGAGACCGCCGACGGCGTGCTGCGGACCTGGGGGCTCTCCGAGGGAATGGCCCGCAAGGCCGCCGACGCCCTCAACATCCGTACGGCGCACACCTACGCGCGGGTCGTGTGCACCACGGAGTTCGCGGAGCGCGAGTTCGTCCGCATCGGGGCCCGCAATGTCGTACGGGCCCCACTGGGCGTCGACCTGGTCGGCCGGCACCCCGGGCTGCGCGATCTCGGGGTGCGCGAGCGGTACGCGCGCTCGGACGAGGTGCTGCTCGTGATGTGCTCCCGGCTGTCCGTCGAGAAGCGGCCCGGTACGGCGCTCGACGCGCTGGAGGCGCTGCTGCGCCGCGGCGAGCGTGCCGTGCTCGTCGTCGCCGGGGACGGGCCGCTGCGGACCAGGCTCGAACAGCGGGCCCGGGAGCGGCGGCTGCCCGTCACCTTCCTCGGGCATGTCGCCGACCGCGCGCTGCTCGGCGCGTTGCAGGCCTCCGCCGACGTGTGCCTGGCACCGGGGCCCGCCGAGACGTTCGGGCTGGCCGCCCTGGAGGCGATGGCCTGCGGTACGCCCGTGGTGGCCAGCGCGGTGTCGGCGCTGCCGGAGGTGGTCGGGTCCGCCGGAGCCACCGCCGCGGACAGCGGGGACTCCTTCGCGGACGCGGTACGCCTGCTCCTGGGACGCCCCGAGGCCGCGCGCAGGGAAGCCGCACGCGCGCGTGCGGAGTGTTTCGGCTGGGGCACCGCCGTGGAGGCGTTCCTCGCCGCGCACGACGCGGTGGTCGAGTCCCGGCCCCGCCTCCAGGAGGGCGTCGGATGAGACCCCTTCGGTTCGTCGCCCTAGGTGACTCGCTGACCGAGGGCGTCGGCGACCCCGTCGGCGAGGCCTGGCGGGGCTGGGCCGCGCTGCTCGTCGACGGGCTGTCCGACGGCCGGGACACGTCCGTGGAGTTCACCAACCTCGCGGTGAGCGGCGCCCAGACGCGCGACGTCCTGGAACGGCAGACCCCGGCGGCGCTGGCCCTGGGTCCGGACGTGGTGTCCGTCGTGATCGGTGTGAACGACACCCTTCGCTGCACCTTCGACATCCACGCCGTTGCCGCGCGGCTCGACCGGGTGTACGCGGCGTTCCGGGCCCAGGACGCCGTCCTGCTGACCGCCTGCCTGCCGGATCCCGGCACGATGCTCGGGCTGCCGGGGGTGCTGGCCAGGCCCCTGGCCCGGCGGCAGCGGGCCGTCAACACGGTCGTGCACGCACTGTCCGAGCGCCATGGAGCCGTGCATCTGCACGCGGCGGAGGGCGCCTGGCTGACGGACCGCGCGATGTGGAGCGCGGACCGGCTGCACCCGGGGGAGCGGGGGCACCGACAACTCGCCCTGCGTTTCCACGCGTTGCTCGAACAGGAGGGGATCGTCACCGGGGGCACCCCCTCGGCCGAGCCGGAGTTCCCCGCGCCCACCCGGTCGGCCAGTCTGTGGTGGCTGGCCACCGCGGGGACGGGGTGGGTGGCCCGGCGGTGCACCGACCTGCTGCCGCAACTGCTCACCCTGGCCGCCGCCGAGGCGCGCCACCGGGCGCGCGGCACCAGCGCCCGGCTCGACCTCAGCGCCTCGCACGCCGTGGCGTCCGCGCTGGCCGCCCTGTCGGTGGCGGAACAGCCGGACGCGGCATGACGGTTCGAGGCGGTGGGCCGGAGCCCGTCAGCGGCGGCGTACGACCATGAAGCGCACCGGCGTGCCCGGGACCGCCTGAGCGGCCGCGGGGAGGTCGGCGCCACGGACCACCGCGATCACCGGGTACCCCCCGGTGGTCGGATGGTCGGCGAGGAAGACGACCGGTCTGCCGTCGGGCGGCACCTGCACGGCACCCAGCACCATGCCCTCACTGGGGAGTTCGCCGGAAACGGCCCTCTCCAGTGAGGGCCCTTCCGTACGCAGCCCTATGCGGTTGCTCGCGGAGGACACCCGATAGGTGCCCGTCGCCAGGGTCCGCAGGGCCGAGGCCGTGAACCAGTCGTCGCGCGGCCCCGGTGTCACCCGCAGGACCAGCTCCGAGGGCGGACCCGGATGCGGAACCACGTCCACGCGCGTGTGCACGCCGTCGGGGCGCCCCAGAGGCAGCACCGTGTCGTCCGTGAGCGGCGGCGGACCGAGCCCCGAGAGGAGGTCCGTGGAGCGGCTGCCGAGGACCGGATCCACGGCCACTCCGCCGGCGACGGCCACGTAACTGCGTACCCCAGCGCGGGCCGGCCCGATGTCCAGCAGCGCTCCGGCGGGGACACGCACGGGCGCTCCCCAGGGCGCCGGACGGCCGTTCACCGTGACCGGGCAGGGCGCGCCCGTGACGGTCACGGTGACCACCGAACGCGGACGCAGGGCACATCCGTTGAGCGTCGCCTCCAGTACGGCCGCCTCGACAGGGTTGCCGACGAGCCGGTTGGCCAGCGCCGCAGCGGGCGCGTCCAGCGCGCCGGAACGGGGTACGCCGAGGTGGGCGTGGCCGGGGCGGCCCCTGTCCTGGACGGTGGTCAGGGCCCCGGCGCGCACGACGGCGAGGGCCCGGTCGGTCATGAGCACCCCACTGGTACGAACCGGACGCGCGTCCCCGGGGCGAGCAGCGCGGCCGGCACGCGCGCGTGGTCCCACAGCACCGCGTCCGTCGTGCCGATCAGCTGCCAGCCACCCGGCGATGAGCGCGGGTAGACGCCCGTGTACGGGCCCGCGAGCGCCACGGAACCCGCCGGAACCGCCGTCCGCGGAGTCGCCCGGCGCGGCACGTCGTACCGGGCCGGCAGCCCCGTGAGATAGCCGAAGCCGGGCGCGAACCCGCAGAAGGCGACACGGAACTCGGCCGCCGCGTGGATCGCGGGCACCTCGTGCCCAAGCACCCCCCACAGAGCCGCGACATCCGCCAGATCGGGACCGTCGTACCGTACGGGGATCTCGATCGCCTCCTCCGCGCGCACGGCGTGCGGCGGGATCTCCCACCTGGGGAGCTGCTCCGCCAGCCGCCGGGGGTCTTCCAGACCGTCCAGGAGGACCGTGCGGGCCGCGGGGACGATCTCCGCGACCGCGAGCGAGCCCTCGGCGCGGCGGCGCAGCAGTTCGGCGTGCAGGGCCTGCGCCGCCGCGCCCGAGGAGACCTCGACGAGCAGGGCGTGGTCACCGACCGGCAGCGCCCTCGTGCCGCTCACGTCCGGAGATGCCTTCGCGTCGTCGGCGGCCATGTCGTCGGCGGCCGGAACAGCCCTCATACGAAGGCCTTCACGAGGACGCCCGAGGACTCCAGACGCGCGCGGACCCGACGTGCCAGGTCCACCGCGCCCGGGGTGTCGCCGTGCAGGCACAACGAGCGGGCACGGACCGGGATGCGCGCCCCGGAGTGGGACGTGACCATGCCGAAGCGGGCCAGCCCCAGCGAGCGTTCGACGACCGCCTCGGCGTCCGTGATCACCGCGTCGGCCTGGGTGCGGGGCACCAGGGTGCCCTGCTCGGTGTAGGCGCGGTCCGCGAACGCCTCCGTGGCGGTGGGCAGTCCGGCCTGCTCGGCCAGTTTCAGGAACCGGGAGGCCGGGAGACCGAGGACGGGCAGGGCGGCGTCGGCGAGCAGCACGCCCTCGACGACCGCCGCCGCCTGCTCCTCGTCGTGCACGACCCGGTTGTAGAGCGCGCCATGCGGTTTCACGTACGACACGCACGCCCCGGCCGCGCGTGCGAAGACCTCCAAGGCGCCGATCTGGTAGGCCACTTCGGCAGCCAGCTCGTCGGGCGGCACGTCCATCGCGCGCCGCCCGAAGCCCGCCAGGTCGCGGTAGGAGACCTGGGCGCCGATCCGTACACGCCGCTCGGCCGCCAGCTCGCACACCCGCCGCATGGTGGCCGCGTCCCCGGCGTGGAAGCCGCAGGCCACATTGGCGCTGGTGACGACGGACAGCAGCTGTTCGTCGTCGGTCAGCCGCCAGCGGCCGAAGCCCTCGCCGAGGTCGGCGTTGAGGTCGATCGGGGTCATGAGGTGCAGTCTCTCCTTCGTAGGTCGTTCTCAGGCCACGCGGTACTGCTCGTCGCGGGCGTCGGTGAGGAACATCCGGCCCGGTGCGTGGGTGATCGCGAAGGGTGGCCGGGACGCCATCACGGCTGCCTGGGGCGTCACTCCGCAGGCCCAGAACACCGGGATGTCGCCCGGGGCGGCGTCCACCGGATCACCGAAGTCGGGGCGCGAGAGATCCTCGATGCCCAGGACCGACGGCTCGCCGCAGTGCACCGGGCTGCCGTGCACGGCGGGCAGCAGGCTGCTCTCCCTGATCGCGGCGGCCACATGCTCGGGAGGGACCGGGCGCATCGACACCACCATCGGTCCGTGCAGCCGCCCGGCGGTGCGGCACTCGCGCTCCGTCACGTACATGGAGACGTTGCGGCCCTGCTCGATGTGGCGCATCGGGACGCCCGCCTCGGTCAGCGCCCACTCGAAGGTGAAGCTGCATCCGATGAGGAACGACACCAGGTCGCCGCGCCAGCGGTCGAGCACGTCCGTGGGCTCGTCGATCAACTCGCCGTGCTCCCACACCCGGTAACGCGGCAGGTCGGTGCGCAGATCCGCGCCCTGGGCGAGCGGCGTGGTGAAGGAGCCGGCGTCCGTCACGTCGAGGACTGGGCAGGACTTCGGGTTGCGCGTGCAGAACAGGAGCATGTCGTACGCCCATTCGGCGGGCACCGAGATCAAGTTCGCCTGGGTGTGGCCGGCGGCGACTCCTGCGGTGGGGCCGGACACGCCCGAACGGAACCGGGCGCGCGCCTCCTTGGGGGTCCACGCGTGTGCGTGGCCGTCGATGTGGAGGAGGCTCGAAGGGCGTTCCTGGACGGTGTGCTTCACAGGAGTTCCTTCCCACGCGTCTCGGGGAGTCCGATCAGTGCCAGGGCGGCGAGGGCGTAGCCGATCGCGCCGAAGACCAGGGCGCCGCCCACACCCCAACTGTCGGCCAGGAAGCCGACGGTGGTGGGGAAGGCGGCACCCACGGCACGCCCGGTGTTGTACGTGAAGCCCTGCCCCGTGCCGCGCACCGCCGACGGGTACAGCTCGCTGAGGAAGGAGCCGAACCCGCTGAAGATCGCCGACATGCAGAAGCCGAGCGGGAAACCGAGCACAAGGAGAAGCGTGTTGGCACCGCTCGGGATGTTGGCGTAGGTGAGGATGCAGGCCGCGGAGAGGATCGCGAAGAGCAGGATGTTCCGTTTGCGGCCCAGTTTGTCGGTGAGGTAGCCGCCGGTGAGGTAGCCGATGAAGGCCCCGGAGATCAGGAACGTGAGGTAGCTGCCGGTGCCGACGACGGACAGGCCGCGCTCCGTCTTCAGGTACGTGGGCACCCAGGTGGCCAGCGTGTAGTAGCCGCCCTGGACGCCGGTGGAGAGCAGGACCGCGAAGAAGGTGGTGCGCAGCAGGCCGGGGCCGTCGGCCGAGGCGGGCTTGAAGATGGCGGCGAACGAGCCCTTCTCGGCGCTCTTCTCGCGCACGGCGGCCGCCTCCGGGGCGTCCTGCACCCGGCGCCGCACCCATACGACGAGCAGTGCGGGCAGCGCTCCGGTCCAGAACATCACGCGCCAGGCGAGGTCGTCGCCGAGGAACTGGAAGACCAGCGTGTAGACGACCACCGCCAGCCCCCAGCCGACGGCCCAGGAGCTCTGGATCGCCCCGAGTGTGCGCCCCCGGTGCCTGGCGGTCGAGTACTCGGCGACCAGGATCGCGCCGACCGCCCACTCACCGCCGAAACCGAGGCCTTGAAGGGCACGGAAAGCCAGCAGCGTCTCGTAGTTGGGCGCGAAACCGCAGGCCACCGTGAATACCGCGTACGTGATCACGGTGATCATCAGTGCCTTGACGCGTCCGATCCGGTCCGCGACCACACCCGCGATCGCGCCGCCGACCGCCGAGACGATCAGCGTGACGGTCGTGAACAGTCCGGTCTGGCCGCTGTCCAGGCCGAAGTACGCCGCCAACGCGACCATGCTCAGCGGCAGCGTGAAGTAGTCGTACGAGTCCAGGGCATAGCCGCCGAACGCGCCGGCGAAGGCCCTGCGGCCCTGCGGACCGAGGGCGCGCAGCCAGCCCAACGCGCCGTCGTCCGGGGTGAGTTCATCCGTCTTGGGGTGTGCGCCGGTGGTCAGGGCCTGTGGTGGAGGGGTCGTGCTCATGGGCACCTCGCAGGAGGAGGACGGAGGGTGCTTGAGGACTGAGCCGTGCCGTGCGGAAGCCGTCGGCGCTCGGGCGAGCGAGTGGCGCCGTGTGTAGCAAGGTAGAGGATCGTTGAACGATCCCTCAATACCCGTGTTGTTTCGTTCTTATTTCTGCGATTGAATTCCGGGCATGGCAGAGCTGACGGGACTGGCCGACGATCGCGCCCTGCTGGGCCGCACCAGCACCGCCGAGCGGGTCTCGGACATCCTCAGGAGCCGTATCGCCGAGGGGTACTTCCCGCCCGGGACCCGACTGTCCGAGGACAGCATCGGCGGGGCGCTCGGCGTCTCCCGCAACACACTGCGTGAGGCGTTCCGGCTGCTCACGCACGAACGACTCCTGGTGCACGAGCTCAACCGCGGGGTCTTCGTACGGGTGCTGACCATCGAGGACGTCGAGGACATCTACCGCACCCGCACCCTCGTCGAGTGCGCCGTGGTCCGTGGCCTCGGCGAGCCGCCGTACGCCGTGGACGACCTCGCCCAGGCCGTCGCCGAGGGGCAGCGGGCGGCGCGCGAAGGTGACTGGAAAGGCGTCGGTACGGCCAACATCCACTTCCACCGGGAGCTGGTGGCGCTCGCCGGGAGCGACCGCACCGACGAACTGATGCGCAGCGTCTTCGCCGAACTGCGCCTCGCCTTCCATGTGGTGGCCGATCCGCGGCGGCTCCACGAGCCGTACCTCGAGCGCAACCATGAGATCCTCAAGACGCTCCGGGCGGGCGACCGCGACGGGGCCGAGCAACTGCTCGCGGTCTATCTCGACGATTCCCTCACAGGGGTCGTGGAGGCCTACGCGCGGCGGGTCGCCGACGGGGCACAGGGGATCGGCTGAGCCGGGTCGTGATTCTCGGGGACGGCCGCGGCGACGGTTCGCTCGGCCGCTCTCGCGAGGCGGCGACCGCGAGGCGCTGCGTGGAGCTGGCGTGACGTGCTGCGTGGTGCCGGTGTGACGTGCTGCGTGGTGCCGGTGTGACGTGCTGCGTGGAGCTGGCGTGACGTGCTGCGTGGAGCCGGGTGTGACGTGCTGCGTGGAGCCGGGTGTGACGTGCTGCGTGGTGCCAGTGTGACGGCGGTCGCTTCTGCGTCGTTTCGACCGTTGTCAGACCGAGGACCTAGTCTGTGCACCGTGACTTCGCCTGCATCGACGGACAGCGTTCCGCCCCAGCTCAGCGCGGGGCCGCGCCCCGCTCCGGGCCCGGCCGCCGACGAGGGCCTGGCGCGGCGGCTGCGCGCGCTCGCATGCACCGCGCCGCTGCACGACCTCGATGTGCGCAAGGCGAATCTCGCGGGCGAGTACACGGTCTACGGGATGGCCGAGGTGGCCCTCGCCGCCATCGACCTCGTCACACTGAACATGGACTTCGACACGGGCGCCGACCACGACCAGATAGTGGCCCGGCTCATCCCGCGCATCGCGGCGCAGGCCCCGCAGCGCCCCGTCGCCGAGCACGAGCGCGTGGCCAAGTGGGTCCTGGAGAACCTGATCAACGTCGGCAGCGTCGACCGCGGCTTCCGGGCCGTATACGGCACCTTCGCCCCCGACGGCTCCTATGTGCGCCGCGACTACGACTTCAAGCTGATCGAGGAGGTGCCCGGGTACGGGGGGACCGTCTACCTCCGTACGACGGACGAGGCGGTCAACGTCCTCGTCGGCGCCCTCGACACCGACGTCACCAGCGCGCAGATCGCCGCCGAGGTCAAGCTGGAGGTGCTGATCAGCCGTGGCCGCCTCGCCGACGCCCAGCTCGCCGCCGAGCAGGCCCGGTACCGGACCGTGCAGTACTCGGAGACGCTCCGCAGGGCGCTCGACGCGACCAGGCGCAATGTGCGGGCCGTCGACTGGCTCCAGGCCGTGCCCGACATGATCGCCGAGGCGCTCGACCACGTCGCCGACCGCTACCGCCACGAGAACGCGATCCTCACCAACATCCGCAAGGCTCGCGACGAGTCCGAGGACCCCGAGCAGAAGCGCCGCGCCGCCGAGCTCGTCGACATCGTCAAGGACTGCATCCGCCGGCACACGCAGCTGCAGTCCCGGCTCCTGGAGGCCGGGCCCCTGTTCCGCGCCGAGCAGGACCGGCAGGCCTTCGCCACACCCATGACGACCTCGGGGATCGACCTCTACGGCCACCTCGTCGCGCCCGTGCTGCCGCTGCCCGTCGCACAGGCGCGGCGCGTGACGGACGCGTTCTTCGCGCGCGGGACGGGGCTGCGTACGCCGGTGGCCGTACGGGTGGGGGATCTTGTCGAGCTCCTGCTGACACCGCCCCTGGAGCGGGAGCACCTCGGTGCGGAGATGCCCGAGCCGGACCTGATCGCCACGCCGGACGACAGCCGGTTCAGTGAGGAGCAGCTCGCTTCCGCGATGGAACTGCTGGATCTGCCGGCGGACGCACCGCGACGGCTGTCCGGGCTGCTTGCCGAAGCGCGCCGCCGGGATCCCGAACTGCCCTACCTCGTCGCCCTGTTGGCCGTTCACGCGGCCAGCCCGCCGGTCGGTACCGCCTATCGGCAGGGGGAGGAGAAGCTGCTGTTCGCCGTGGATGACGGGGTCGAGCTCGATGATCCCGAGTTCGGCGGGGCCGATCTGATAGTGGGGATGGCTTTGCTGGACGCGGCGGGGATGGCGGCGGATCGGTCGTGAATCCCAGCCTCGTAACTCTGTACAAGGAGCCTCTGTCGTGACCGAGCAGCACGTCGAGTGGAGTGAGCCGGATGCCGTCGCCGCGCCGGCGAACGCTCCCGTCACACCCGCCGACGCCGCCGACGCGGCGCGGCTCGTCGCCTTCGGGCTCCAGCCCAAGCTGCAGCCGGCGCGGGACCAGGAGTACGCGGAGCTGTTGCGACGCTACCGCGAGGACCCGCCGTTCGCCCGGCTCGCCGACGCCGTGGCCGCCGGGCTCGGGCTGGTCGTGCTGGAGGTGTCCCCGCGCGCGGGGATGTCGGTGACGGCCGCCGAGGACTCGGTGTTCGCCGTGCGGATGGGCGACTACGCCCGTCGTACCTCGGCCGACTCCGCGGACCGCTTCCTGCACGGCCTAGCCCACCTCGCCGTCGCCGCGATGGCCTTCCCACGCCCCGAGGACCTCGCCGACGACGGGTACATCGGGCGTGTCTCGGTCAACGGCGTCGACGCGTTCGTACGCCAGGCCTGCCGCCGCCTGGAGGAGCGGGCCGAGGAGCAGGGCGAGAACACCGATCCGGCGACCGAGGCGCCCGGCCTTGAGGCGGCCTGGCGGATCTGGGCGCGGCGCAGCTCCACCGGCGCCACCAAGGACGCGCGAAGACTGTCCGGTTCGACGACCGGCATCATCGGCAAGGCCGTCGCGTTCCTCACCGACTCCGGATTCCTCCAGCGGACCGGCGACGACTCCGGGGGGACGTACCGGACGACGGCCCGCTATCAGCTCCAGGTGCGGGACATGGCGGGCAGCGCCGCGATGGCCGAGCTCCTCGAGCTGGGCGTCGTCCCGGTGACCGACGGCACCCCGACGCTGCTGCCCGCCGAGCACACCGACGACCTGGAGCTGGTGGCCGACGCCGGACTGCCGTTCCACTCCTGACCCTCCCCGACCTTCCTCACGTATCCGAAGACTTACTACGAGAGTCCGCCGCCATGTACGAGCTGTCCCGGGTCCGCCTCTACTCCATCGGGCCTGCTGGGGCGCGCTATGCCGACACCGTCCTTGACCTGAGGGGCGTCGGCGAGCCCGTGCCCGACCCCGCCCCCACCCAGGCGGAGTTCTTCGAGGAGGAGCCCGTCGGGCCGCCGCGCCGGCCCGCGCCCGCGGGCGTGCTCTTCCTGGAGAACGGCGGCGGCAAGTCGGTGCTGCTCAAGCTGATCTTCTCGGTGATGCTGCCGGGCCACCGCAACACCTTGGGCGGCGCCAGCTCCGGAGTGCTGCGCAAGTTCCTGCTCGCCGACGACTGCGGTCATGTCACGCTGGAGTGGCAGCACACGCTGACCGGCGAGTGCGTCGTGGTCGGCAAGGCCAGCGAGTGGCGGGGACGACAGGTCTCCAACGACCCGAGGAAGTTCGCCGAAGCCTGGTACTCCTTCCGGCCCGGTCCCGGCCTGAGCCTGGACAACCTGCCGGTCGCCGAGGCGACCGTCGTCCGGCCGCCCGTCGAGGGCGCCTCCGGTGCGCAGGGACGGCGGCGCACCATGAAGGGCTTCCGCGACGCCCTCACCGAGGCCGGAAAGGCGTATCCGCACCTCGAAGTGCACTGGGAGGAGATCCACGACCGCTGGAACGAGCATCTGACGGACCTCGGCCTCGACCCCGAACTCTTCCGCTACCAGCGGGAGATGAACGCCGATGAGGGTGAGGCCGCCGGTCTCTTCGCGGTCAAGAAGGACTCCGACTTCACCGACCTGCTGCTGCGCGCGGTCACCGACACCCGGGACACCGACGGGCTCGCCGACCTGGTCGGCGGCTTCGGCAACAAGCTGGGGCGGCGCGCCGAGCTGATCGCCGAGCGGGACTTCACGGCGGGGTCCGTGGATCTGCTCGGCCGGATCGTCGAGGCCGCCGAGGCACGGGCACGTGCGCGTGACATCCACGCGGGCGCCGAGCGTCGCACCCGCACCCTGGCCAGGCGGCTGTCCGCGCGAGCCGTGCGTGAGCGTGTCCGCGCCGGTGAACTCGCACAGCGCGTGACCGCCGCCGCGTATGCCGTCACCCACTCCGAGGGCGCACGCGAGCGCAGCGCCCTCATCGCCGCCGAACTCGCCTACCGGCACGCCTCGCTGGCGCTCGCCGGGGCCGAGAAGTCGGCGGCCGCGCAGAAGCGCGAACTGGCCGACGCGCGCACCCTGCACTCCTCCTGGCAGGCCGCCGAGCTCGTACTGAGGCACCGTGCCGCCGCCGACCGCTCAGCGCGCGTGGCCGCCGCGATCCTCGAGGCCGAGCGGGACGCCGCCCCCGCGCTCGCCGCCCGTGCCAAGGCCGCCGTCGACCTCGTCCGCGCGCTGCACCGCGCCGCCGAGGGCGCCGAGGCGCTCGCCAACGAGGAGGAGGAGCGCTCCGCCGGACTCCAGGAGGTCGGCGAGACCGCGTACGCCGACTCCACCGCCGCGGCCACCGCCGCTCAGCGCGCCCGCAGCGAGGTCGGACATCTGCGTCAGCGCCTGAGCGAGGTCGAGCAGGAGACCGCCGAGGCGGTCCGCGCGGGCTGGCTCGACGACAGCGCCCCCGACGCCGACCCGGCCCGCGCCGCCCTCGCCGCCAGCGACGCCGAGAAGACGGCCGTCGCGGCGTGGGACACCGCGCGGGAGGCCTCGCGACGGGCCTCGGAGCACGCCCGCGAGGCGGCGTCCGCCGAGTCCCGCGCCGAGCTGACGGCCGCCCGCGCGGCGGACGCGGCGACGGCGGCCGAGCTCGCGTACGACGGCGAGCGCCGTACGGCCGAGGCACTGGCGGGGGAGGAGCGGCTCGCGGAGCTGCTCAGCCTGCCGGGTGCCGCCGGAACGCGGCACGGCGGGGTACCGGTGCCCCGGTCGGCCGGGGACGCCGCTGCCTCCGCCGGCCACGGCAGGAGCGGCGATACCGGCCGAGGCGCTCGCGGCACCTCCGCCGACGTCTGGGCGGAGACCGAAGGCGCCTTCACGCCCGAGGAGTTGGACCAGTACGCCGACGAACTGCGCGAGCTGCTCGACGACGCGGTCGCCTCCGCCGAGCGCCAGCTCTTCGAGCTGCGCACCGCCGCGGCCGACGACGCCCGGATCCTCGGCGCCCTCGGCGACGGCGGACTCCTGCCGCCCGGCCCTGACGTGCTGGCCACGGTCGAGTACCTCGGTGAGCACGGCATCCCGGCCCTGCCCGGCTGGCGCTATCTCGCGCAGGCCGTCGACCCCGTCGACCACGCGCGCGTGCTGGCCGCCAGGCCCGAGCTCGTCGACGGCGTGATCATCACCGACCCGGACACCCACGCGCGGGCCCGTGAGGTGCTCAGCGAAGCGGCGCTGCTGCCGCGCTCCGCCGTCGCCGTCGGTACGGCCGCCGCGCTGCTCGCCCCGACCCCGGCCGCCGACGCGGGCGACGGCGGCGTCTTCCTCGTACCGCCGAACCCGGCCATGCACGACGAGCACGCCGCCGACGAGGAACGGCAGGCGCTGCGTACCCGAGCGACCGAGCGGGACGAGGAGATCCGCACCCTGGCGGCCCGGCTCGGCAAGGACCGTGAGCTCGCGGCGCGCCTCGCCTCCTGGCGCACCGGCTGCCCCACCGGGCGGCTCGTCGAACTGGCCGCGGCCGCCCGGGACGCGCGCGCGTTCGCCGAGGAGGCCGAGGCCGAGCTCGCCGAGGCGCGCACCGTGCGGGCCGAGGCCGACGAGGCGGCGGCCGAGGCGGCCCTCGTGCGCGATGAACGCCAGGACGCCGCCCAGCGCGCCCGGCGTGCGGCCGACGCGCTCGCCGGACTCGCCTTCCGCCTGCGTGAACGCGCCGGCTGGCAGGTCAAGGTGCGCGAACTCGCCGACGAGGCCACCGAGTCGGAGGCCCGCGCCCAGGTCTGCCTGGAGCGCGCCCGCGCCGCCGACGAGGACCGCCGCGCCGCCCAGCGCGCCGCCGACGACGCCCGCCGCACGGCCCGCGCGCTGCGCGCCGAGCGCGCCGAGATCGCGGGCGCCCCCGACGACGTACCGGAGGACGCGTCGCAGACGGCGAAGTCGTCGCTGCCCGCCCTGCGCGAGGCCTACCGGGCCGCGTCACAGCTGTACGAGAAGGTCGGCGTCGGCGCCGACCTGCGCGCCGAGCAGGCCCGCGCCGAGAGCGACGAAACCGCGGCCCTGGCAGAGCTGGACCGGCTCAGCAACAAGGTGCGCACCCGCGCCGCACAGCTCCTTCAGGCGCCGGACGGTTCCGACGGGCCGTCCCGGCAGGCCGCGGCCGCCCGCGCCGAGGAGCTCGTGCAGCTCCTGGAGACCCGCATGTCCACCGCGAGCGAGCAGCTCGGACGGCTGCGCGGCGAGGCCGAGCGGCACGCGCCCGAGGACGGCGAGGCCCACACCGAGCTGTCGCAGGAGCTGGTCCCGCGCGACGCCGAGCACGCGCAGTCGCTGCTGCGCATGGCCACCGGTGAACTCGCCTCCCGCGCCGAGGCACTCGGCCAGGCGCGTGAGGCGCACTCCGAGCTGCTCGACGCGCACCGCGCCGCCGAGGACGCGGCCGGTGGCTTCGACGAGACGGCCGCCCTGCTCAGGGACCTGCTGCGGGAGCACTCCGACGAGGAGCAGGAGGAGCCCGAGCCCTACCCCGGCACCCTCGAAGAGGCCCGGCACTCCGCCGCCGAGACCCGCCGCTCCCTGCGCGGCTGCGCCGCCGACCTCTCCGCGGCCGAGGGCGCCGTGCGCGAGGCGAGCGACATCCTCGTACGGCATGCCAACTCCAACCGCTACGAGCAGGTGCGCACCCCTGCCCGGCAGCAGATCCGCGAGCTGCCCGCGTCCGCGCTGCCCGAGCACGCCCAGAAGTGGGCGGACGCCTTCGCACCCCGACTGCGGGTGCTGACCGACGAGTTGGCGCAGCTGGAGCGCAACCGGGACTCGATCGTGGACCGGCTGCGGGGGCTGGTGGAGTCGTCGCTCGCCACCCTGCGGTCCGCGCAGCGGCTGTCCCGGCTGCCGGAGGGGCTCGGCGAGTGGTCCGGGCAGGAGTTCCTGCGCATCCGCTTCGAGGAGCCCGATCAGGCCACGCTCGCCGAGCGGCTCGGCGAGGTCGTCGACGAGGCCACCCGCGCGGCGGTCAAGAAGAACTCCGACATGCGGCGCGACGGCATGTCACTGCTGCTGCGCGGAGTCAGCGCCGCCCTCGAACCGAAGGGCGTCGCCGTCGAGATCCTCAAGCCGGACGCCGTACTGCGCGCCGAGCGCGTCCCCGTCGGACAGATGGGTGACGTCTTCTCCGGCGGTCAGCTGCTCACCGCGGCCATCGCGCTGTACTGCACGATGGCCGCGCTGCGCAGCAACGACCGGGGCCGCGACAAGCACCGGCACGCCGGCACGCTCTTCCTCGACAACCCCATCGGACGCGCCAACGCGACCTATCTCCTGGAGCTGCAGAGGGCCGTCTCCGACGCGCTCGGCGTCCAACTCCTCTACACCACCGGCCTGTTCGACACGACCGCGCTTGCCGAGTTCCCCCTCGTCATCCGCCTGCGCAACGACGCTGACCTGCGCGCCGGGCTGAAGTACATCAGCGTGGAGGAACACCTCCGGCCGGGACTGCCGCGTGAGGCTCCCGCCGGGGAAGCCGTGCATACAGAGATCACGGCGACGCGGATGTTCAAGCGCCCGGCGCCTCAGGGGGCCTAGGTCCGGTCCTCCTTCACAAGGTCCGCGCACTTTTCGCCGATCATCATGGTCGTGATGCAGGGGTTGACGGAGATGAGATCCGGCATCACCGAACCGTCCGCGACCCGCAGCCCCTCGACCCCCTTGACCCGCAGCCGCGCGTCGAGCGGGGCCGAGGAGTCGTCGTCCGCGCCCATCTTCACGGTGCAGGACGGGTGGTAGACGGTGTTGTGGGTCTTGTGGATGTAGTCGAGCAACTCGTCGTCCGTCCGGACGTCCGGCCCGGGGGCCAGCTCCGCGCCCGCCCAGCTGCTCAGCGCGGGCTGCGACGCGATCTTCCGCGCCAGCTTCAGCCCGTATGTCATCACGCGCACGTCGTGCTCGTGTGTGAAGTACCGCGGATCGACCATCGGCTTGTCCCGGTAGTCCCGGGTGCGCAGTCGCACCGTGCCGCGAGACTTCGCGCGCGTGACGTTCGGCGTGAGGCAGAACGCGTTCTCGGACGTCGGGAACCCGTGCCGAGCCGTGTTCATGTCGAACGGCACCGAACCGTAGTGGTACATCAGGTCGGGCCGGTCCAGGCCCGGTTCGGTGTCGTAGAAGATGCCCGCCTCCCACCACTGGCCGGACGTGGTGGTCATGGGCTGCTCGTTACCGAAGCGTCCGGAATCCGAAAGGTCTCCGGACCCACCTGGACCAGGAGGTCCCGGACGAAGAGTCCAAGACCGAGAGGGGGGCCCATGATTCCCGTCTGCCGCCTCGACGACCTCCCCGCGGGCGAATCCGTCCGTGTCGACACCGCGCCGCCCATCGCGGTGTTCGACGCCGACGGCGAGTTGTACGCCATCGACGACACCTGCACCCACCAGGACGCCTCCCTCTCGGAAGGCTGGCTGGAGGGCTGTCTGATCGAATGCCCGCTGCACGCCGCCTCATTCGATCTCCGTACGGGCCGGCCGACGTGCCTGCCCGCACGCCGCCCCGTCGGCACCCACCGCGTCACCGTCGACGACGGAATCATCCACGTCCACCTGGCCGCGGAGGAGGGCACCGCCGCATGAACGCCCTGACCGTCTGCGCCGAAGAGCGCGCCTCATGAGGGCCGTGACCGTCGTCGGTGCCTCGCTCTCCGGGCTGTACGCCGCCCGGGAACTCCGGGCCCAGGGGTTCGACGGCCGCCTGGTGATCGTCGGGGACGAGCCCCACCGCCCGTACGACCGCCCACCCCTTTCCAAGGACTTCCTCGCCGGACGCGCCGACGAGACCCAACTCGCCCTCACCGACGCCGAGGAGACCGCCGAACTCGACGCCGAGTGGCTGCTCGGCGTACGCGCCCGCGGCCTCGACGCCCGGGGGCGCACCGTCCTCCTCGACGACGGCCGCACCGTCTCCACGGACGGCGTGATCATCGCGACCGGCGCCTCGGCCCGCCGGCTCCCTGGGGACGGCCTTGTCGGCGTGCACACCCTGCGCACCCTCGACGACGCCCGCGCCCTGCGCGCGGAGCTCTCCCGGGGCCCGCGCAGCGTTGTCGTCATCGGCGGCGGCTTCATCGGCGCCGAGACCGCTTCCTCCTGCGCCGGACTCGGCCACGACGTCACCGTCGTCGAGGCCGCACCCCTGCCCCTCGTTCCTCAACTCGGCCCCCAGATGGCCGCCGTGTGCGCCGCCCTGCATCGCCGCGGTGGTGCCGGCCTCGTGACCGGAATCGGTGTCGCGGGCCTGCGGGGGAGCGGCACCGTCACGGGTGTGGAGCTCTCCGACGGCCGGCTCCTGCCCGCCGATGTCGTGATCGTGGGCATCGGCGCCGCCCCCAACACCGGCTGGCTCGCCGGTTCGACACTCGCTCTGCACGATGGCGTGCTGTGCGACGACGGTTGCGTGACCGCGCTGCCGCAGGTGGTCGCCGTCGGCGACGTCGCCCGCGTCGGAGGCGCCCGCGCCGAGCACTGGACCTCCGCCACCGAACAACCCCGCGTCGCGGTACGCAACTTGCTCGCCGAGCGCACCGTCGAGACCGCACGGTCCCTGCCCTACTTCTGGTCCGATCAGTACGGCGCACGGACCCAGTTCGCGGGGTGCCGGCACGCGGCGGACACCGTCCGCATCACCGAGGGCGCGCTCGACGACGGCGCACCGGCCGAAGGCGGCCTCCTCGCCCTGTACGAGCGCGACGGCCGCACCACGGCCGTGCTCTCCATCGACCGCCCTCGCCCGTTCATGAAGGTACGCCGTGAACTGGCGCGCAGCGGGGACCCGGTGGACCCGGCGGGCGCCGGGGCAAGCTGCCGGCCCGTGGGCGGACCGACGGACGCAGTCCATCGGGACCACCAGGTCCACAGTCCGTGGAGTCCGCCCCTTGGCCCCGTGCCGCGGGCAGCCGTGAGCCAGGCTCAGTCACGAGCCGGGCTCAGCTGCGAACCGTGCCGTACTCAGCCGCGAGTCGTACTCAGGGGTGCGACAACTGCCCGGTGCCGCCCTGCTGCCGTATTCGCTCCTGAGCGCGCTCCGTCGCGCGTGCCTGCCGTCGGGCCCGGCGCCGCTCGCGCCGCAGGGTCCGTGCGGTGCTGCTCGGTTCGGACACCACGCCGTTGCGCTGGTTCCACACCTGGCGGGTGACCCAGACGTCGAGGGCGGCCCAGGTGGCCACCACCGTGCTGGCCACGCTGCTCAGGACCATCGGGAAGGCGAGCCAGGACTCCGCCACCGTGGACAGGAAGGCGATCACGGCCTGGATCAGGGTGACCGCGATGATCAGCACCGCACGCACGGCCGCCGTACGCACCGGGTCGGGAAGCCGTCGCCGCCGCGCGCGCTCCTCGATCCACAACGGCCGGTAGTACGCCTGCTCTTCGTATCCGTCCACGTGTCCGACGGCTGCCCGAGCCTGCCCGTCGGCGCGCCGCTGACCGGCGGCAACGCCCTGGTCGCCCGCCCGCTCATACCCACCGGCGACCGTGCGCAGCCCGCCCGTCGGCTCGGGGCCGCCCTCGGCGACGGCCCGGGCGCTCATGTGATCGCCTCCGTCCCCGGCACCCGCCCGCTCGTTCTTCCGGTCGCGTTCCTCCCGGGCCACGCTCCGCCCGCTCGCCCGATCGCGCCCGTCCGCCGGTATGTCGCGATCCGGTGTCCGCGTGGCCGATCGCACCGCCACAGGCGCCGCAGTACCCACCCCTGACGCCCCGCCCCGCTCCGCCGTGCCCATCAACTTGTCACTCCCCACCGCCCAGCAGACCCTCGCACGGGTGTCATACGACACCTGCTCCCCAGTGGCTGCCCGGCTTGCGCTGTTTTACGCCGCCTGGACGCGGCATGCGGCCCGTGTGGCCGATTCCGCCCCCATTTCCCATAGAGAAGGACGAACAATGTGCCCCGAAGATTCCCAACTAGCGAAAAATTCCGGCCAACTGACCAAGTTCACCAGTCCGATGAGCTTCGGCTCGCCATGCCGGATTCGGGGCGGCAATCTCCCCCAATGAACGGACAACTGCCCATCTCCAGTTCCCTCTAGAGCCCGGGTTCCACCCTCTTCACGCCGGGCGGCGGCCCGGACACGTCTTCGAGTTACCTGTGAGTCAGTAGTAGGCTCACGCCGTTTGTTGACGCACAGGTGTGCCCCCGGCCGGAGGGGGTCGAGCTGGGGGAGGCCATGCGCTTTCGCGGGAAGTCCATCCGCCGGAAGATCGTGGCGCTGCTCCTCGTGCCGCTCCTCTCCCTGACGGGGATTTGGGCCTTCGCGACGGTACTCACCGGCCGCGCGGCCAACCAGCTGTTCAACGTGTCGGACGTCGTCGAGAAGATCGGCTACCCGGCCGAGGACACCGTCAGCGTTCTCCAGCAGGAACGCCGCCAGACACTCGTCTATCTCGCCGATCCCCGCGCCTCCGACGCGCTGGCGGCGCTGAAGCGCAGTCGCACCGCGACCGACCGGGCCGTGGCGAAGGTCCGCAAGAACGCCAAGGACGAAGACGTACGGGAAGAGATGAACGGGGGCACCTCACAGCGCCTCACCACCATCCTGGACGCCCTCGACGGCGTCGACTCGCTGCGCCGCAGCGTCGAGGAGGGCACCGTCAACCGGGCCCAGGCCCTCGACCTCTACAACCGTCTTGTCGACCCCTGTTACACACTGTTGGCCAACCTCCACGTCGTGGACAACGTGGAGATGGACAAGCAGGGCCGCGCCCTCGTCAACGTCGCCAACGCCCGCGAACTGCTCTCCCGCGAGGACGCCCTCCTCGGCTCCGCGCTGGTCGCGGGCCGCGTCACCCGCGACGACATCCGCGACATCTCCGATCTCATCGCGCAACGCACCCTGCTGTACAACATCAGCCTGCCGCTGCTGCCCTCATCGGAACGCGGCCGCTTCGAGCGCTACTGGTCGAACGCCGACACGGCTCCCCTGCGCGTGGCGGAGCAGGCCGTCGTCACCTCCCCGGCCGGATCCCCGCACGGTGTCACCGCGCAGAGCTGGGACCGGGCGGCCGGACACGTGCTCAACGAACTGGCCGACCTCGACGACAAGGCCGGCGACCGCTACCAGGACCGCGTGCGCCCCGTGGCCACGGGCGTCATCGTCAAGGCGGTCATCGCGGGTGTCCTCGGACTCATCGCCCTGCTGGCCTCGCTCGTCATGTCCGTACGCATCGGCCGGAGCCTCATCCGCGACCTGCGCCGGCTGCGCCTGGAGGCCCACGAGGCGTCCGGCGTGCGGCTTCCCAGCGTCATGCGCCGCCTCTCCGGCGGCGAACAGGTCGACGTCGAGACCGAAGTGCCCCGCCTGGAGTACGACAAGAACGAGATCGGCGAGGTCGGCCAGGCCCTCAACACCCTTCAGCGCGCGGCCGTCGAGGCCGCCGTCAAACAGTCCGAACTGCGGGACGGCGTCTCCGAGGTCTTCGTCAACCTCGCCCGCCGCAGCCAGGTCCTGCTGCACAAGCAGCTCACCCTCCTCGACACCATGGAACGCAGGACCGAGGACACCGACGAACTCGCCGACCTGTTCCGCCTCGACCACCTGACCACACGTATGCGCCGGCATGCGGAGGGCCTGGTCATCCTGTCCGGCGCGGCCCCGTCCCGACAGTGGCGCAAGCCCGTCCAGCTCATGGACATCGTCCGCGCCGCCGTCGCCGAGGTCGAGGACTACGAGCGCATCGAGGTACGCCGACTGCCCCGCGTCGCCGTCACCGGGCCCGCGGTCGCCGACCTCACGCACCTGGTGGCCGAACTCCTGGAGAACGCCACGGTGTTCTCGCCCCCTCACACGGCCGTGCAGGTCGTTGGCGAACGCGTCGCCAACGGTTTCACCCTGGAGATCCACGACCGCGGTCTGGGCATGGCGGCCGAAGCGCTCCTCGACGCCAACCTACGGCTCGCCGAGACCCCCGAGTTCGAACTGTCCGACACCGACCGGCTCGGTCTCTTCGTGGTCAGCCGGCTCGCGCAGCGGCAGAACGTCCGTGTCTCCCTCCAGCCTTCCCCGTACGGCGGCACCACTGCCGTGGTGTTCATTCCCGACGCGCTGCTCACCGACGACGTCCCGGACACCAACGGCATCGGCTTCCGTCTCGACCGAGCGCTGCCCTCGAAGGAGGGCAAGATCGAGGAGGACCGCAAGGCGGCGCTCTCCGACGTACCGGTGCGCCTCCCCGGCCTGCCTGCCGCGATCCTGGACGGGCCGGTCGAGCTTGAGGCGCCGGTCGATCTGGACGCACTCGGCGGTTTCCCGGGCGCCCTCGACGACGAGGACGCCGAGCGGGGCGGTCTGTTCAGGCCGCGCCGCTCCATAGCGGGTGTCCCGGTCGAGGAGCACCGGCCCCACCAGCAGCCCCGCGCAGACGGCTCGGAGACGGCCCGCTCCGGCGACGACGACCACGCGGGCGCCCCGGTCCCCCTGCCGCGTCGCAGAACTCCCAAGCTGGTCAGCTCGCACGGTCGTCCCGTGACCCGAAGGCCCCGGCGCGGCGAGGAGCCCGCCGAGGCGCTGAAGCCGGTGGAGAGCCTCGAACCGGTCCTCGAGCCGGTGGAGAGGCGAAGCGTGGCGGAGAGGGCGAGCGCACAGCCGTCGACCGCCCGGCGTACCGACCGCACCGAAACCTCTGGGCGCCGCAACGGCGAACGCCCCGAGACTCCGGGCCTTCGCTCCGAGGCGTCCGGCCTCCGAGAGGCCCCCGCTCTCCCCCGGCGCACCCGCTCCGCCGGCTCGCCGGCGGGCAGGGCCGGGACCACTCCGGGCTCCGCCGCTGCGACGCAAGGGGGAGAATCGGGTGCGAACCCGCTGCCCCGCCGCGTCCGACAGGCCAATCTGGCCCCGCAGTTGAAGGACGGACCCGAACGGCGCGCCGAGCGAGACAAGGCCCGCACCCCGAAGGGGCCGGACTTCGCCGATCGCGACGCCGACGAGGTACGCAGCCGGATGGCCTCGCTCCAGCGGGGCTGGCAGCGGGGCCGCGACGAGAACGCCGCGGGCGACGGGGCCCAGGGCGGCACAGCACCAGGAACGACGAAGGGGGACGGTCGATGACCGCACCGAAGGCCACAGGGCCCACCGCGACCAGCAAGACGTCGGGAGAGCTGAACTGGCTGCTCGACGACCTGGTGGACCGCGTGGCCAGCATCAGCAAGGCGATCGTGCTCTCCGGCGACGGCCTTGCCACCGGGGCCTCCAAGGATCTGACCCGGGAGGACAGCGAGCACCTGGCCGCCGTCGCCTCCGGCTTCCACAGCCTCGCCAAGGGCGTCGGCCGCCACTTCGAGGCGGGCGGTGTCCGGCAGACCGTGGTCGAGCTCGAAGAAGCCTTCCTCTTCGTCACGGCCGCCGGGGACGGCAGCTGCCTCGCCGTTCTCTCGGACGCCGACTCCGACGTCGGGCAGGTCGCGTACGAAATGACGCTCCTGGTGAAGCGGGTCGGCGCACATCTGGCCGCCGCTCCGCGCACCGATCTGCCCTCGGGCGGGTAGTGGGATGGCATGAGCGGAGACGGTCAGGGAAAACGCCACTGGTTCGACGACGACGCCGGACCGGTGGTCCGTCCTTATGCCATGACACGCGGGCGCACCACCAGTCCGGCCCAGCATCGCCTCGACCTGATCGCGGTGGTCGTCACGGAGCCCCACGCGGACGACCCCGAGGCCGACCATTCGCTGTCCCCGGAACACGTGGACATCGTCGAGCTCTGCCGTGACACTCCCCAGTCGGTCGCCGAACTCGCCGCCGAGCTCGACCTGCCCATCGGAGTGGTCCGGGTCCTCATCGGGGACCTCGTGACCGAGGAAATGGTCCACGTGACACGTCCCGTACCCCCTGCCGAGCTGCCGGACGAGAGTATTCTGCGCGACGTGATCAGCGGCCTCCGGGCGCTCTGAGCTGGGCGGAAGCGGGGAACAGACGTGACAGGCTGGCAGTTCTGGGTCGACCGAGGCGGCACCTTCACCGACATCGTCGCGCGACGCCCGGACGGCCGCCTGCTCACGCACAAACTCCTGTCCGAGAACCGGGCGAGGTACGCCGACGCGGCGGTGGCGGGTGTCCGTGAACTCCTCGGCAGCGGCCAGGACACCCATGGCGCGCGGATCGACGCCGTCCGCATGGGAACCACCGTCGCCACCAACGCCCTCCTGGAACGCAAGGGAGAGCGCACCCTCCTCGTCATCACCCGAGGCTTCCGCGACGCCCTGCGCATCGCGTACCAGAACCGCCCCCACATCTTCGCCCGCGCGATCGAACTGCCCGAGCTGCTGTACGAACGCGTGGTCGAGGTCGACGAGCGGATCGCCGCCGACGGCACGGTCCTGCGAGCCCCCGACCTGGACGCCCTCGCCGGGCCCCTCCAGGAGGCGTACGACTCCGGGATCCGGGCCGTCGCCGTCGTCTGCATGCACAGTCACCTCCACCCGGCCCATGAAGAGGCCGTCGGCGAGCTGGCGGCACACACCGGCTTCCCACAGATCTCGCTCTCCAGCGAGGTCAGCCCGCTGATGAAGCTCGTCCCGCGCGGTGACACGGCCGTCGTAGACGCCTACCTGTCGCCCGTGCTGCGCCGCTACGTCCAGCACGTCGCCGAAGAGCTCCAGGGCGTGCGATTGATGTTCATGCAGTCCAATGGAGGCCTCGCCGAAGCGGGTCAGTTCCGCGGCAAGGACGCCATCCTGTCCGGCCCGGCGGGCGGCATCGTCGGCATGGCCCGGATGTCGCAGCTCGCCGGCTTCGACCGTGTCATCGGCTTCGACATGGGCGGCACCTCCACGGACGTCTCTCACTTCGCGGGCGAGTACGAGCGGGTCTTCACCACCCGGATCGCCGGGGTCCGGCTGCGGGCGCCCATGCTGGACATCCACACCGTCGCCGCGGGCGGCGGCTCGGTGCTCCACTTCGACGGCTCCCGCTACCGGGTGGGCCCAGACTCGGCCGGCGCCGCCCCCGGCCCCGCCTGCTACCGCGGCGGCGGACCACTCACCGTCACGGACGCCAACGTCGCACTCGGCCGCATCCAACCCACCCACTTCCCCGAACTGTTCGGCCCCGACGGCGACCAGCCCCTCGACGACACACTCGTCCGCGACCGGTTCGCCGCCCTTGCGCGCGAGATCCGTGAGAAGACCGGCGACGACCGCACCCCGGAGCAGGTGGCGGAGGGATACCTGCAGATCGCCGTGGCCAACATCGCCAACGCGGTCAAGCGGATCTCGGTCCAGAAGGGCCACGACGTCACCCGGTACGCGCTCACCACCTTCGGCGGCGCGGGCGGCCAGCACGCGTGCATGGTCGCCGACTCGCTCGGCATCCGCACCGTCCTCGTCCCGCCCATGGCCGGCGTCCTGTCCGCCCTCGGCATCGGACTCGCCGACACGACGGCCATGCGCGAGCAGTCCGTGGAGGCACCCCTTGAGGTCTCCGCGATGCCCGGCATCCTCAAGACCGCTGACGACTTGGAGGGCGCCACCCGCGCCGAACTCCTCGCCGAGGACGTGCCCGAGGACCGCATCCGCGTCACCCGCCGCGCCCAAGTCCGCTACGACGGAACGGACACGGCGCTCACCGTCGAGCTCACCGAGCCCGACACCATGACTCACGCCTTCGAAGAACGCCATCGCGCCACCTACTCCTTCACCCTCGACCGTCCGGTCGTCGTGGAGGCCCTCTCCGTAGAAGCCACCGGACTCACCGAACCCCCCGATCTCTCCGCCCTCGCCACCCCTTCGTCCGCCCGAGGCGCGACGGAGACGGTCAGCCTCCACACGGGTGGCGCCTGGCGCGGCGTACCCCTGCACCGCCGCGAGGAACTGCCCCCCGGTGAAACGGTCACCGGCCCCGCGATCATCACCGAGGCCAGCGCGACGACCGTCGTCGACGACGGCTGGCGGGCCGCGACGACCGGCGACGGGCATCTGGTCATGGAACGCGTGGCGGTTACGCAGAGTTCCGATCTCGGCACAGAAGCGGACCCCGTTCTCCTCGAGGTCTTCAACAACCTCTTCATGTCCATCGCCGAACAGATGGGTGCCCGTCTGGAGTCCACGGCCCAGTCGGTCAACATCAAAGAACGCCTGGACTTCTCCTGCGCGCTCTTCGACCCCGACGGCAGTCTTGTCGCCAACGCCCCCCACATCCCCGTCCACTTGGGCTCGATGGGCACGAGCGTGCAGGAAGTCATCCGGCGACGCGGCGACAGCATGCGCCCGGGTGACACGTACGCGGTCAACGACCCGTACCACGGAGGCACCCACCTCCCCGACGTCACCGTGATCACCCCGGTCTTCGACACGGAGGGTGAGCACATCCTGTTCTACGTCGCCTCGCGCGGACACCACGCCGAGATCGGCGGCATCGCCCCGGGCTCCATGCCCGCGAACAGCCGCACCATCGAGGAAGAGGGCATCCTCTTCGACAACTGGCTGCTCGCCGAGAACGGCCGCTTCCGAGAGGCCGAGACCCTTCGCCTGCTCACCGAGGCGCCCTACCCCTCGCGCAATCCGAAGACCAATCTCGCGGACCTGCGTGCCCAGATCGCCGCCAACCAGAAGGGCGTCGACGAGGTCGCCCGTATGATCGACAACTTCGGTATCGGCGTCGTCCAGGCCTACATGCGGCACGTGCAGGACAACGCAGAGGAAGCCGTACGCCGCGTCATCGACGCCCTGGAAGGCGGTGAGTTCGCCTACGAGACCGACTCCGGGGCGGTCATTCGCGTCCGGGTCTCCGTAGACCGCGAAAACCGCTCCGCCACTGTCGACTTCACGGGTACGTCCCCGCAGCTCGACACCAACTTCAACGCACCCTTCGCGGTGGTCAACGCCGCCGTCCTGTACGTCTTCCGCACCCTGGTCGCCGACGACATCCCGCTCAACGACGGATGCCTGCGCCCGCTCGACATCGTCGTGCCGCGTGGCTCGATGCTCGCTCCCGAGGCCCCCGCCGCCGTGGTCGCGGGCAATGTGGAGACCTCTCAGGCGATCACCGGCGCACTGTACGGAGCCCTGCGCGTGCAGGCCGAGGGGTCCGGAACGATGAACAACGTGACCTTCGGCAACGAGCGCTACCAGTACTACGAGACCGTGGCCTCCGGATCCGGCGCGGGCGACGGCTTCCCCGGCGCCTCCGTCGTGCAGACCCACATGACCAACTCGCGGCTCACCGACCCCGAGATCCTGGAGTGGCGACTGCCGGTCCAGCTCGACGAGTTCGCGGTCCGGCCGGGCAGCGGCGGAGCCGGGCGCTGGACCGGCGGGGACGGTGCCGTGCGCCGCATCCGGTTCCATCAGCTCATGACCGTCTCCACACTGTCCCAGCACCGCAGGGTCCCGCCCTACGGCATGGCCGGCGGCGAGCCCGGAGCGCTCGGCGCCAACCGGGTGGAGCGCGCGGACGGCACGGTCACGGAACTTGGCGCAAGTGATACGGCGGACGTCGGCCCCGGCGACGTACTTGTCATCGAAACCCCCGGCGGCGGGGGCTACGGCCCACCGTCCCACGACCCCCATCAAGCAGGAGAAGAGATCGATGATCTTCGGGCGTTCTGAGCGCGGCAAGCCCCCGGTCGAGCCCGTCACGCTCAAGATCCTGGTGGCCGGTGGCTTCGGCGTGGGCAAGACGACCCTGGTCGGCGCGGTCAGCGAGATCAAACCGCTGCGCACCGAGGAGGTGCTCACCGAGGCGGGCCGCCCGGTCGACGACACCAGCGGCGTGGAGGGCAAGCACACCACCACCGTCGCCATGGACTTCGGCCGCATCACGCTCCGCGAGGACCTGGTGCTCTACCTCTTCGGGACGCCCGGGCAGGACCGCTTCTGGTTCCTGTGGGACGAGCTCGCCTCCGGCTCCCTGGGCGCCGTCGTACTCGCCGACACACGCCGCCTGGAGGACTGTTTCGCCGCCGTCGACTACTTCGAGCGGCGCTCCATACCGTTCGTGATGGGCGTCAACTGCTTCGAGGGGTCGGCCCGATACCCGGTCGACGAGGTCCGCCAGGCACTCGACCTCGACGACGACGTTCCGGTCGTGCTGTGTGACGCGAGAGACCGGGAGTCGGCCAAGGAGGTCCTCATCGAGGTCGTCCAGCACGCGATGGCGTACGGGGCCGACCGACGCGAACCGGTCACCACCTGACCCGCGCATACGGTTCGCACCGCGCACACGGCCCGTACCCCCGCCGACCGGGGTACGGGCCGCCGTCCCGCACGCGCGTGTGGCTCACGCGAGACGCACGCGCGCGTGGACCCCTGTTTCAGCTGACGTCGTCCTCGTGCCAGCCGAAGCTCTTCTCCACCGCCTTGCGCCAGTTGTGGTACTCACGGTCGCGCACGGAGGCCTCCATGGACGGTGTCCACTCGACGTCCTTCTGCCAGTGCGACTTCAGCTCGTCGAGATCGTTCCACACACCGGTCGCGAGCCCGGCCGCGTAGGCCGCCCCCAGACATGTCGTCTCGGACACCCGGGGACGGATCACCGGCACACCAAGGACATCCGCCTGGTGCTGCATCAGCAGATTGTTCTTGGTCATGCCGCCGTCCACCTTCAGGGTGGTGATCTGCACGCCGGAGTCCTGGAACATGGCGTCGACGACCTCACGGGTCTGCCAGCTCGTCGCCTCCAGAACCGCGCGGGCGAGGTGTGCCTTGGTGACGTACCGGGTGAGGCCGGTGACGACACCGCGCGCGTCGGAGCGCCAGTAGGGCGCGAACAGGCCCGAGAACGCGGGCACGATGTACGCGCCGCCGTTGTCGTCGACGCTCGCGGCCAGCGTCTCGATCTCGTCGGCATTGCGGATGATGCCGAGCTGGTCGCGGAACCACTGCACCAGGGCGCCGGTGATCGCGATCGACCCTTCGAGGCAGTAGACGGGCGCCTCGCCGCCGATCTTGTAGCCCATGGTCGTCAGCAGCCCGTTCTTCGAGGGGACGGGCCGGTTGCCGGTGTTGAGCAGCAGGAAGCTGCCGGTGCCGTACGTGTTCTTGGCGGTGCCCACGTCGTAGCAGGCCTGCCCGAAGACCGCTGCCTGCTGGTCGCCGAGCGCCGAGGCGACGGGGACGCCCGCCAGCTGGCCCACGGCGGTGCCGTACACCTCGGCCGACGACCTGATCTCGGGCAGCACCGCCTCGGGGATGTTCATCGCCGCGAGGATCGACGGGTCCCACTGAAGGGTCTCCAGGTTCATCAGCATGGTGCGCCCGGCGTTGGTGACGTCGGTGACGTGCCGACCGCCGTCCGTGCCGCCGGTCAGGTTCCAGATCAGCCAGGAGTCGATGGTGCCGAAGGCGATCTCGCCGCGCTCGGCACGCGCGCGCAGCCCGGGCACGTTGTCGAGCAGCCAGGCCGCCTTGGGGCCGGAGAAGTAGCTGGCCAGCGGCAGGCCGGTCTGTTCGCGGAAACGGTCCTGGCCGTCCGTGCCGCCCAGTTGGTTGCAGAGCGCCGAGGTCCGGGTGTCCTGCCAGACGATCGCGTTGTGCACGGGCTTGCCGGTGGCCCGGTCCCACAGGACCGTGGTCTCGCGCTGGTTGGTGATGCCGAGCGCGCTCAACTGGTCGGCGCGCAGACCCGCCTTGGCGATCGCTCCCGCGACGACCGCCTGCACCTTGGACCAGATCTCGGTGGCGTCGTGTTCCACCCAGCCCGGCTTGGGGAAGATCTGGCGGTGCTCGCGCTGGTCGACGGCGACGATCGCGCCGCCCCGGTCGAAGATGATGCAGCGGCTGGAGGTGGTGCCCTGGTCGATTGCGGCGACGTACTTCTCGGCGTTCTCCGTCATGACGTCCCCTTACGTCTTCTTCGTCAGAAGACTGCGTGAGAAGGCTGCGTTCTCGTCAGAAGGCTGCGTTGTAGATCGCGGCCCCGATGGCGGCACCGGCGATCGGGCCGACCACCGGGATCCAGGAGTAACTCCACTCCGAGGTGCCCTTGTTGGGAATCGGCAGCAATGCGTGGGTGAGGCGCGGTCCCAGGTCACGGGCCGGGTTGATGGCGTACCCGGTGGGGCCGCCCAGCGAGAGTCCGATACCGACCACGAGGAACGCGATGAGCTGGACGGGCAGTCCCGCGTCGCCGATCCCCGCCACGTGTTTGTGGCCGCCGACCATGGCCAGAATGGGCAGCATCAGGCCGACGGTGGCGATGGTCTCGGTCATGAGGTTCTGCACGGGATGGTTGATCTCCGGCCGGGTCGAGAAGATGCCCAGCGTCTCGATGGCCTTGTCCTCGTCGGCGTTCAGGTTGAACTGGCCGAGGTAGAGCAGCCAGCAGAGCACGGCGCCGACGATGGCGCCCGCGAACTGGCCCAGAATGTAGAAGGGCACGTCCTCCCACTTCGTCGAGCCCTCGATGGCGAAACCGATGGTCACGGCCGGGTTGATCTGACCACCGGACAGCGGCGCCGCGGTGTAGGCACCGGCGAGCACGCCGAAACCCCATCCGAACGCGATGACGACCCAGCCGGCGCCCTGCGCCTTGGACTTGTTGAGGGTGACCGCGGCGCAGACCCCCGCGCCGAACAGAATCAGAATCGCAGTGCCGATCAACTCGCCGACAAAAATGTCGCCGTTGCTCATGGCGGCTCCTAGGCCTCGCCCGGAGCGGTCCGCTCCGGGCCACCGTGCGGGGTGCGTTTCCCATGGCTACTTCAGCCGAAGGCAGGGAGGTCCCGCGCCCCGCCCGGCGTCCGTGACGAGCGTGCCGTCGCAGCGGAATCGCCCGTGGGGGCCGACCTTGGGAACAGGTCGGGAACCCGAGCGGTGCGGTGCCTGAAGACGCCCGAATGCGGCGATGCCGACTGACATCCGGAAGTGTTCACCGGAGCCCAGAGGGCGTCAAGGTCGCCGACGGCAACGGTTGAGGGCCGCGAACGAGCCGGGATCGGGGCGCGGTACGGGCCTGCCCGGGGCACGGATCCCGGGCCGACCGTCCCCTCGTGCTCACCCGTCACACGGGTCCCGGGCGGCACGGCCGTTGCTCAGAAGCCTCCCGGTCCGTCGGTCAACCGGCCTGTGCCCGCTCCGCCCCCGAACCACGCAGCACCTCATGTCCCGGCAGCCCCGCCCGACCCAGCACCCAACTCGCCCCGCTCAGAGCCTTGGCGGCCTGCTTGAGTGGTGCCAGGCAGGCCGCTGCCTGTCGGTGGTCGGTCACGCTGCCCGGCGCGCACAGGACCGTGGCCAGCGACAAGGTGACGGGACGTCCGCCCGCCGACCAGGGTGCGTCAAGTACCGCGCCGGCCAGCGGGCCGAGAGTCTCCGGATCCGCGAGCACCAGGAAATCGTCGCCGCCGATGTGCCCCACACGGGTCGTCCCGGAAGCCGCGTGCTGCAGCGTCCGCCCGACCGCCCGGATCAGCTCGTCGCCCGCCGCGAACCCCGCTCCGTCGTTGACCTGCTTGAAGTGGTCGACATCGAGCCAACTGAGCACGAACGTCCGGCCGTCGGCGATCCGCCGGTCCACCTCGCCGGTGATCGCGTCCGAACCGGGCAGCCTGGTCAGCGGGTTGAGCCCGGCCGCCTCCTCGACCCGGCTCTCGGAGAGCGCTCGTACGAGATCGGCCAGGCGTACGACCCCCACGCACCGCCCGTAGTGATCGACGACCGCGACATCGTCCGACGTACGGTCCCGCTCGCCGTCCGCCACCACGTCGAGGACCTCCCACGCGGTCGCGTCGACGCCGACCGTACGCGGCGGATCACCCAGCTTGGCGGCCGGCCGGTCGGCGTACAGGGCATGCCCGTACGGCCCCGACATCGACAGCAGAAACCGTGACCGGTGCACTGAGCGGACCGGGATCCCGGAGGGGTCCACGAGCAGCACACCGGACACCTCGGGCGATCCGGTGAGCAGCGCCCGCACCTGCCCCGCGGACGCCGTCGCGGGCAGCAGCGCGGCGGGCCGCACGAACTGCCGCACCGACGGACCCGACCGGGGGGCCGCCGCGACGCCGGGGGAGAGGGCCGGAACGTATACGTCCGCGACGGGCAGCCGAGCGGGCGGCGCGAACAGCTCGCCCTGCGCCAACTGCGCCCCCGCCGACACCGCGGCCGCGCACTGTAGCTCCGTCTCGACGCCCTCCACGGACAGCAGCGCGCCCAACTGCTCGCACAGCGTCCGCATCGCCCGGACCGCCGCAGATCGCGTCAGCAGGGATACATCGAGCTTCACCAGCTCGGGCGCGAGGTCCGTGAGCAGCCGCAAGGGTACGTCGCCGTCGCCCACTCCGTCCGCACAGATCCGGAAACCTTCGCTCCGCACGGTGGACACCGCCTCCAGCAGGGCGTGGTGCGGCACGTGCGTGTACGGCGGACCGATGTCGATCGTCACCTCCCACGGCAGCCGACCGGCCTCGCGCACGGCGTCGCGCAGCGCCGCGAGCCGCCCGAGATCGGCCAGTGTCCCGGCGAAGACATTCACGTGCAGCGGCAGCATCGTCTCCCTGCGGGCCGCTGCGCGGATCGCCAACGCCGCCAGTCGACCGTCGAGTTCGGGGTCGCGGCGGGCCTGTGCCAGGATGTCACCGGATTCGGGACGAGCGAGTATCTCCAGCGCCGCAACCCCTCCGGTCGTCAGGTTGACGACCGGCTGGAAGGCGAAGCGGACAGTATCCGTCCAGGAGGGCACGGGAGCATACTGGCCCCGCCCGCGTATGCCCGGGCGCGATTCACGAGCTGTTCACGCAGCATTCCGAGGTCGTCACACCGAGTACTGACGGCCGCGCGGGCGAGCGTCCGTGGACAGCGATCGTCGCAGCGCACGCCGCCCCTGGACACGGCACATTCGACCGTCCGCCGACTCAGCGGACGGCGATGACCGACGACCCGTGTCCGAACAGCCCCTGGTTCGCGGTGATTCCCACACGCGCGCTCGCGACCTGCCGGTCGCCCGCGTCTTCGCGCAGCTGCCATGTCAGTTCGCAGACCTGGGCTATGGCCTGCGCCGGAACTGCCTCTCCGAAGGAGGCCAGTCCGCCGCTGACGTTCACCGGTATGCGCCCGCCCAGCGACGTGGCACCCTCCCGCAGCAGCTTCGCGGCCTCGCCCTCCCCGCACAGCCCCAGGTCCTCGTACCACTGCAATTCCAGGGCCGTGGACAGGTCGTACACCTCGGCGAGCGAGAGGTCCTCGGGACCGATGCCCGCCTCCTCGTACGCCGCCCGCGCGATCGAGGCCCGGAAGGTGCCGGCCGCGGGTTCCACCGCGATGGCGGAGTCCGTGGCGATGTCCGGGAGATCCAGCACGGTGTTGGGGTAGCGCGGTGTCACCGTCGACACCGCGCGGATTCGTACGGGGTCCGCCGCCCCGTGCCGTCGCGCGAAGTCCATGCTCGACAGCACGAGGGCGGCGCCCCCGTCGGACGTCGCGCAGATGTCGAGCAGCCGCAACGGGTCGGCGACGACGGCGGAGCCCGCCACCTCTTCGGCCGTGACCCTCTTGCGGTACCGCGCGTTCGGATTCAGCGCCCCGAGGGCGGCGTTCTTCACCTTGACCTGCGCGAAGTCCTCCAAGGTGTCGCCGTGCACGGCCATCCGCCGCCGCGCGTACAGCCCGAAGTACGTCGGATTCGTCACTCCGAGGACCCGGAACCGCAGCCAGTCGGGATCGTCCGGCCTGTCCCCGCCCGCCGGACGGAAGAATCCCTTGGGCGCCGCGTCGGCGCCGACCACGAGGACCACGTCCGCGAGGCCCGAAAGGATCTGCGCCCGCGCCGCGTTGAGAGCCTGCGCCCCGGACGCGCACGCGGCGTACACACTCGTGACCCGCGCTCCCTGCCAGCCCAGCGCCTTGGCGAACGTCGCTCCCGCCACGTACCCCGGATAGCCGGCGCGCACGGTGTCCGCGCCCACGACCGAGCCGACGTCCCGCCAGTCGATTCCCGCGTCGGCCAGCGCAGCGCGCGCCGCCACGACCCCGTACTCGACGAATCCGCGCCCCCACTTGCCCCACGGGTGCATACCCGCGCCGAGCACCGCCACCTCACCGCTCATCCCGTCACCCCCGTACGCCACATGCCCTTCATGCAGTCACCCCCGTCGGCCGCCAGTGCCACGTGGTCCAGGTCGTCTCCTCGTCCTCGTTCAGCACACCGGGGACGACCTCCACCTCCATGCCCACCGCCAGGTCGGAGACGGTGATCCCGGGAACCGTCTGGCCGAGTACGACGATCCGCTCGGATTCCAGTTCCACAGCGATCAACGCATAGGGTTCCCACGAGAGTTCCGGATCGGTCACATACGGTGACGGAGGCCGGTACCGGCTGTCGGTGTACGACCAGACGCGACCGCGCCGGGACAGCGGTACCTCGGTCAGCTCACCGCTTTGGCACCCCGGATTTCGGCAGAAGGCGTCCTCGCGGGGAAAGAAGACCGAGGCACACGCGGCGCAGCGCGTGCCGAGGAGACGGAAGTCGTCCCCGTCCCCGGCGAACCATCCGGTGACCACGGGTGTGCGTGTACGCGGCAAGACCCCTCCATGACGCTGGATCTGACGGAACGTCAGAAGTGTGCCACGGGCATCGGGAAATGGGCAGCGCGACGGAGAGAACCGTGGAGGCCTCCTGGGCGTCGGAGTACCGGGAGGTGCGGCCGGGGCCTACGGGGGTGGTTCCGGCCGCACCTCCCGTGCCGGCTCCAGGGCCCGTTGGGCAAGCCGGTGGTTCCCTCACTCGATGGTGCCCGACCGCACGCGATCCCTTCCCTGGCGGATCCCGCACCTGATAGATGCAGGCGACATGACACGACTCTCCACCGCCGTACGCGGTCTGGTGACCACACTCGCCGCCTTACTGGCCGTGACCGCCGCCTCCGCCACCGCCCGGGCGACGCCCGAGCCGAAGGCTCCCGAGGACTTCGTGGCCCTGGGATCCGTGGACCCGACGATCATCCAGGAGATGCGCTACTTCACGCCGCACAACTTCGTGGGAGAGCGCATCGACGGCTACCGGCAGCCGATGTGCATCCTGACCCGGCCCGCCGCCGAGGCTCTCCACAAGGCCCAGGTCACGCTGCTGCACGAGGGCTACACCCTCAAGGTGTACGACTGCTACCGGCCGCAACGCGCCGTCGACCACTTCGTGCGCTGGGCCGAGGACCTCGACGACCAGGCGATGAAGCCCGAGTTCTATCCACAGGTCGACAAGACCCGTCTGTTCGAGGACGGTTACATCGCCGAGAAGTCCGGACACAGCCGCGGCTCGACGATGGACCTCACCATCGTGCGGCTGCCGGTGAAGCCGACCCGCCCGTACGTCCCCGGAGAACCCCTCGTGCCCTGCTACGCGCCCCAGGACGAGCGCTTCCCGGACAACTCCGTGGACATGGGCACCGGCTTCGACTGCTTCGACACCCTCGCCCACACGCTGGACCCACGCATCCAGGGCGTGCAGCGAGCCAACCGGCTGCTCCTGAAGAGCACCCTCGAAGACCTCGGATTCGTCAACCTCGCCGAGGAGTGGTGGCACTACACGTACAAGCCCGAGCCCTACCCCGACACGTACTTCGACTTCCCCGTGTCCAAGAAGTCACTCGCTTCGTCCCCCTGAGCCGGGCCGGTCCGCCCCGTGACGGCGAGGCGGACCGCATCGCGAGACGCACTTCAACAGGCGTCCGGGCCCGCACTTGATGAGGCACCCGAAGACGAGAGAGAAGTGATCGGCTACAGTCCGCGGCGTGTCCGCAACCCCGCACCCACCCGCCGACTTCGCGCCCGACTCGCACTGTTCGAGCTGCGGAGCACCCTACGGAGAAAGCAACTCCGGCTGGCCCCGCACCTGCGCCGTCTGTGGCGGCGTGGCCTACCGCAATCCGCTGCCGGTCGCGGTGGCCCTGCAACCTGTGTACGACGACAGGGGCACCGCCCTGGTCGTCATCACCCGGACCATCGCCCCAGCGCGCGGAGGAATCGCGCTGCCCGGAGGGTTCATCGACCACCGGGAGGACTGGCGGCACGCCGTCGCCCGGGAACTCAAGGAGGAGACGGGAATCGACGTGGCGAGCCGCGAGGTGCGGCTCGCCGACGCGATGAGCTCTCCCGCCGGTCACCTGCTGCTCTTCGGGCTCCTACCCGAGCGCCCGGCCGCCGATCTGCCGCCGTCCGCCGCCACGGACGAGACCGAGGGCTGGCACCTGCTGCGCCGGCCCGCAGAGCTCGCCTTCCCGCTGCACACCTTGGCGGCGCGCGCATGGTTCGAGGGACGCTACGTCTGAGCGGGTCCCACGGGGTTCTCGGAGGCCGTCATCGCGCACCGAGGCCCCGCACCCGGACCGGATACTCCGGTTTGCCCGGTCCGCCCTCTCCGTCGCGCCGCACGACCACCTGCTGCCCCTCCCAGCGCGTCACATAGCGTTCGAGCTCGGGCTCGTCCCAGCCGTCGCCGCGGTCCGGCACGGCGAGCCCGCCCCCGACCCGCCCGCGCGCGGGAGCCCACGCCTCCAGCTCCAGGCCGCCGTCGTCGCCCCGGACCGGCACGACGGCACCCGCGCGCGCCAGCACCGGAATCCGCGACAAGGGGGCATCGAGCAACACCTGGGCCGGCCCCTCGTACGCCTCCCCGGTGACCGTGTCGTACCAGCGCCCCCGGGGCAGCTGTACCGCACGACGGTCGGCCCCGTGGTCCAGCACCGGTGCCACAAGGAGGCAGTCGCCCAGCATGAAGGCGTCCTCGCAGTCCCTGAGCGCCCGGTCCTCCGGCGCCGCCCACCACAGAGGCCGCACATAGGGTGCGCCGGTGCGGCGCGCCAGCAGCGCCAGCGTCATGAAGTACGGGAGCAGCCGCCGCCGCTCGACGAGCGCCGCGCGCGCGTGCTCCAGTACGTCGTCACCGAACTCCCAGGGCTCCCGGCGACCCGCCCGCAGACTCGCGTGCGTACGGAACAGCGGCAGATACGCGCCGAGCTGGAACCACCGCAAGTACAGCTCGGGAGAAGGGCTGCCGTCGAAACCGCCCACGTCGGGACCCGAGTACGGAACCCCGCACAGCCCGAGCCCCATCACCAGTGACAGCGAGGCCCGCAGCCCGGGCCAGCCCGTGGCCACGTCTCCGGACCAGGTCCCTCCGTAGCGCTGCATTCCGGCCCACCCGGAGCGCGAGAAGAGGAACGGTCGCTCCTGGGGATCCAGCTCGCGCAGGCCCTCGAACGCGGCTCGGGCCATGCCCAGGGCGTACACGTTGTGCGCCTCACGATGGTCGCCGCCGCGTCCCTCCAGGGAGTGCCGAGCCGACCTCGGCAGCGTCGACTCCCCGAACGCCGTGAACGACGTCGGTTCGTTCATGTCGTGCCAGAATCCCGCGAACCCCTGCGCCAGCCGTTCCTGGTAGAGGCCGCCCCACCACTCACGCACACGCGCGTGCGTGAAGTCCGGATAGACCGACTCCCCGGGCCATACGACTCCCCGCACGAGCCGGCCCGAGGCATCCCGTACGAAAGCGTCCTCGGCGAGACCGCTGTCGTACACCGTGTTGCCCGGCTCGGCCTTGACCGCCGGGTCGACGATCGACACCAGCCGGATGCCGTCGCGCCGCAGTTCCTCGGCGAGCACCGGCAGCTTCGGGAAGCGCTCCCGGTCCACCGTGAACACCTGGTGGGCGTCGTAGTGATCGATGTCCAGGTGGACCGCGTCGAGGGGCAGACCGCGCTCCTGATAGCCCGCGACGATCCGCCGCACCTCCTGCTCGCTGCCGAAGCCCCAGCGCGCGTGATGGTGCCCCAGAGCCCATGCGGGCGGCAGCGCGGGCGCCCCGGTGAGCGAGGCCCAGGCATGCAGCACGCGCGCGGGGGTGCCCACCATCATCCAGCAGCGCAGCGGGCCGCCGTCCATCCGCAGCTCGCACGTTCCCGCCCGGTCGTGCCCCGACCCCGCGCCTTCCTCTCCCTCGCGCAGGTTCACCGTGCCGTCCCAGGAGGTGTCGTGGAACACGAGATGCGTGCCCGCGTCGGAGACCACCATCTGCACGGGCATCGTGATGTACAGCGGATCGTCGCCCGGCGCGAAGGCGTGCCCGGGATCCGTGTTCCACAGCCGGTACGTCCCGTCGCGCAGCCTGGGACCGGCCGTGCGCCCGCCCAGGCCGAAGAACCGAGCGTCGGCGGCCACTTCCGAGCGCTGCATCCAGCGCGCGCCGCCCCCGTCGACCGGCTCCCACCAACGGGGCGGCAGATCGCGGCGCAGGATCACACCACCAGGGGTTCGCACCTCGACGGCGCCGTGCCGAGAGACGACGACCGTCACCCGTTCGGCCACCACCCGCCAGCCGCCGTCCTTGTCGGGTTCCAGGACGGCCCGCGGGTCCGGCTCCGGGCAACGGCCCGCGAGCGCGTAGGACGGCTCCGGACCGGCCCCGTCCCAGCCCCAGAACACCGCTCCGCTCACCGCGACCATGATCCGCAGCTCGGACCGCGTGAACCGGACGACCCCACCACCGGGCGCCGGCTCCACCCCCTCCACCGGGCCGGGCACCCGCGCGCGCTCGGCCCCCCGCTGCGGCAACCCAGCGGCGTCGGCACGCCTCCTTCGCCATGCGGCCCGCACGGTACGCAAGCCCTGGGCCGCCCCCGTCGAACCGACCGTCTTCACCGAACGCACCAGGTCACGACCGTCCATGCTGCTCACCCTGCCATTGCCTGCGCCAAATGAGTGAGTCGTTCAACTGCCGTTCACCCGCGGTGGGGGCACATCTTCACGTGGACGACCATCTGCGGCACACCCTGGTGCGGAAGTCGATCACATGGCATCGTCCGTGTCAGCCGCGTGACGCGCACACCCCAGCTCGTGCGCGACCGACGCACACAGTCCGGGAGCCGATTCATGTCCACCGCGAACCCCTCAGCGCTCTGGCAGCCCGACCCAGGGCGCATCACTCAGGCGCAGGTCACGAAGTTCCAGGCCTGGGCGGCCGAGCACCACGGAGCCCCGTCCGACGGCGGCTACCCGGCACTGCACAGCTGGTCGGTACGGGAACTGGACACGTTCTGGAAGGCCGTCACCGAGTGGTTCGACGTACGGTTTTCGACCCCCTACGCGCGCGTGCTCGGTGACCGCTCGATGCCCGGTGCCGAATGGTTCCCCGGGGCGACCCTGAACTACGCCGAGCATGCCCTGCGCGCGGCAGAGACCCGCACGGACGAACCTGCGCTCCTGTACGTCGACGAGACCCACGTGGCGACCCCGGTGAGCTGGTCCGAGCTGCGCCGTCAGGTCGGCTCCCTGGCCGCCGAGCTGCGCGCCCTCGGGGTACGCCCGGGAGACCGCGTCAGCGGCTATCTCCCGAACATTCCGCAGGCCGTGGCCGCCCTGCTCGCCACGGCCGCCGTGGGGGCCGTGTGGACGTCCTGTGCCCCCGATTTCGGCGCGCGCAGCGTCCTCGACCGCTTCCAGCAGGTCGAACCCGTCGTGCTCTTCACGGTCGACGGCTACCGCTACGGCGGCAAGGAGCACGACCGCCGGGACGTGGTCGCCGAACTGCGCCGCGAACTGCCGACCCTGCGCGCCGTCGTCCACATCCCACTGCTCGGCACCGAAGCCCCCGAAGGCGCCCTGGACTGGTCCGAGCTGGCATCGGCGGACGTGGCACCCGTCTTCGAACAGGTCCCTTTCGAGCACCCTTTGTGGGTGCTCTACTCCTCCGGCACGACCGGTCTCCCCAAGGCCATCGTCCAGTCCCAGGGCGGCATCCTCGTCGAGCACCTCAAGCAACTGGGCCTGCACTGCGACCTCGGCCCCGAGGACCGCTTCTTCTGGTACACGTCCACCGGCTGGATGATGTGGAACTTCCTCGTCTCCGGCCTGCTCACGGGTACCACGATCGTCCTTTACGACGGCAGCCCCGGATACCCGGACACGGGCGCCCAGTGGCGGATCGCCGAACGCACGGGAGCGACCCTCTTCGGCACGTCCGCCGCGTATGTGATGGCGTGCCGCAAGGCGGGCGTCCACCCCTCCCAGGACTTCGACCTCACGCGCGTGCGGTGCGTCGCGACGACCGGCTCGCCCCTGCCGCCCGACGGCTTCCGCTGGCTGCACGACGAGGTCCGCGACGATCTGTGGATCGCCTCCGTCAGCGGTGGCACGGACGTGTGCTCCTGCTTCGCGGGAGCGGTGCCGACGCTCCCGGTGTACATCGGGGAACTCCAGGCCCCCGGCCTCGGCACCGATCTCCAGTCCTGGGACCCCGGCGGCAAGCCCCTCACCGACGAAGTCGGTGAGCTGGTGGTCACCAACCCGATGCCGTCCATGCCCATCCGTTTCTGGAACGATCCCGACGGCAGCCGCTACCACGACAGCTACTTCGACACGTACCCCGGAGTGTGGCGCCACGGTGACTGGATCACCCTCACCTCGCGCGGTTCCGTCGTCATCCACGGCCGCTCGGACTCGACGCTCAACCGCCAGGGCGTGCGCATGGGGTCGGCCGACATCTACGAAGCCGTCGAACGCCTCCCCGAGATCAAGGAGTCGCTCGTCATCGGTGTCGAACAGCCCGACGGCGGCTACTGGATGCCCCTCTTCGTCCACCTCGCCCCCGGAGCCGCGCTCGACGAGGCCCTCCTGAACCGCATCAAGCAGACCATCCGCGAACAGCTCTCCCCGCGTCACGTCCCCGACGAGGTCATCGAGGTGCCCGGCGTCCCGCACACCCTCACGGGCAAACGCATCGAGGTTCCGGTCAAGCGCCTTCTCCAGGGAGCCCCTTTGGAGAAGGCGGTCAACATCGGCTCCGTGGACAACGTCGAGTTGCTGCACTTCTACGAAGAGCTGGCCCGCAAACGCGGCTGATCAACCTCCGTAGGTGGCCTCGGACTCGCCGAGCACGACAGCGAAGTCCGAGGCCAGGCGCATCGCGTCGGAGGGTTCGAGTTCCGCGACCGAGATCCGTACACCAGGCGCGGAAGCGATCCTGAACCGCGCACCCGCCGCGACCCACCACCCGTAGGACCGCAGTCCATTGACGACGGCCGACTCGTCCCGGACCGGTACCCAGGCATTCATTCCGCTCACGGAATGGGACGGGATCCCGCGTTCCGCGAGTTCGTGTCGGAGTGCGTTCCGCCGCAGCGCGTACGTGTCCTGTGCGCGGGCGACCAACGCGCGCGTGTCGTCGTCCGTCATCAGCCCGTACACCGTCTCCTGGAGCAGGTGGCTGACCCAGCCGGAGGTGAGCAGCATCCGCCCGTCGTGCCGGGCCAGTGTGATCGGATCGCAGGCCGCAGCCGCCCACCGCAGGTCCGTCCCCAGGAACTTGCTCACGGTCCGCACATGTACCCAGCGCGCAAGGCCGCCCGCGGCCAGAGCATGAAGAGGCGCGTCGGCGACGGCAGACGCATGGTCGTTCTCCACCACGAGCACATCGGGCTCTTCCTGGAGCACGGCGACCAGAGCGTCCCGGCGCTCCGCCGAGAAGTGACCGCCGTACGGATTCTGCGCCCGTGGACTGCACACCACCGCTCGTGCGCCCGCCCGTAGCGCTTCTCGCAAGGCCTCGGGTCGCATCCCCTGGTCGTCCACGGCGACCGGGACCATGCGCAGCCCCAGAGCCGTGACCAGGTCCAGCAGATGGTGATAGCCGGGGTCTTCCATGGCGACGGCGTCACCCGGACGCAACTCCACCGACAGCAGCCGCCCGATCAGATCGAGCGCGCCGTGCGCGAAGGTCACGTGTTCCGTCGGCACTCCGTCCGGTCGCAGCCAGTCGCGCACGGCGTCCTCCAACCGCGCCAGACGCGGCGTGCTGCGGTGCGACCGCGCGCCGGGGGAGAGCCGCGAGGGCGGCACCAGGTGCGGAAGCAGCCGAGGGTCGGGATGGCCACCCGCCAAGTCCCGCAGCCCGTCCGGCACTTTCGGTGGTCGCCGTGACGCCACCGCGGGAGCCGGGGCGACCACGGTCCCGCCCCGCCCGCGCGTCACGACGATCCCACGCCGCCGCAGTTCCTTGTACGCCGTAGCGACCGTCCCCGGGCTCACCCCGAGCTCGTCGGCAAGCCTGCGTACCGGAGGCAGCGCCGCTCCCGGCCCCAACGCGCCTTCGGCCACGCCGCGTTCGACGGACGAGGCAATTCCCTTGGCCGTCGCGCCACTGATCCCATATTGTGTTGCCACGTTACCAAGTATGTATCAATACATAAATGGAAGCAAGGGGGAACGGTGGGACCGATCAGCCGCACAGCCGCATGGTCGACACGCATTCCAGGAGGCCCCGACGGCCGAAGAATGCTCTGGATCGCCCTCGTCGACCGGATCGGCAGCGGCCTGTGGGCAGCAGTCTCGGTCCTGTACTTCACCTACGTCACCGGCCTGTCAGTGGCACAGGTCGGCACCCTCGCCGCGGTCTCGGGGGCCATCGGCATCGCCGGCGCACCGCTCGGCGGCCGCATCGCCGACCGCCTGCCCCTCACCCGCGTCCTGATCTCCCTGCAGATCCTGCGAGCCCTGGCCTCCCTCGCGCTGCTCACCACCGACAACTACGCCCTGCTGCTGGCCTTCTCGGCCGTCGGCAGCTTCGGCGACCGGGCCGCCAACGTCCTCACCAAGCTGTACGCCACCCGCGTCTCCGGACCCGACCGTGTCCGCTACCAGGCCGTCACCAGAACCGTCGCCAATGCCGGATGGGCCCTGGGCGGCCTCACCGCAGCGGCCGCTCTCACCATCGGCACCACCACCGCCTACCAGTGGCTCCTGACAGGAGACGCGCTGTCGTTCGTCGCCGCCGCCCTCCTCACCTTGCGCTGCGCCGAGCCGACGTCCCCCGCACGCACGATCGCCACGTCCAAGGACCCGGCCCCCACCACCAGGCCGGCCAACCCCTGGCGCGACCGCGGCTATCTCGCGTACGTAGCCACCGAGACCGTCCTCTGCCTCGACGACGCCGTGTTCAAGGTCGGCCTACCGCTCTGGATCGCCCACTCCGACCAAGCCCCCCACGGCCTCGCCCCGTTGCTCATGGTCCTCAACAACCTGATGGTCGTGGCCCTTCAGGTCCCGCTGGCCCGCTTCGGCGCCACGACGGCCGCCGCGCGCTCCCTGTTGCTCCCCCTGTCCGCCGCCTTCGCTCTCGGTGGCGTCGCCATGGCACTCTCGGCCACGGGCGGAGCCTTCACCACCACGCTGTTCCTCACGACCTCGGCCGTCGCCTTCACCGTGGCGGAGATGCTGCACGCCACCGTCTCCTGGGAACTCTCCGTCGCCCTCGCGCCCGGGACGGCCCAGGGCGCCTACCTCGGCGTCCATGGACTGGCGCAGTCCTGCCAACGCAGCATCGGACCACTCGCCGTCACCGCGGCCATCGCGACCGGCCCCCTCGGCTGGACGGCCTTCGGCACGACCATCGCCGTGACCTGCGTGTTTCAGCACCGACTGGTGCGCAACCAGCTCTCCCGCACCACGTTGTCAGTGCCGCCGGTTACTGTGAGTGATCATTGATCGACTGCGCACAGGGGGAAACATGGCGCACACCGAGCACCAGACCATGCGACGCGTCCTGCGCCGCGAAATCGTCGGCACCATCGGTCTGCTGACCGACGAGCACGACTTCACAGTGATGCGGCGCTACCGCACCTTCACGTTCAACGACCACACGACCTACCTCCAGCAGGTGGAATCCCTGCTCAGGACCCTGGCAGCCCAAGGCAGCCACACCACGGTCGCGCTCTTCGACCCCGAGGAGTACGCGGAGTTCTGCGCCCACAACGGCCTGGAACCCGACACCGCGGCCAGCCGCACACGTTTCACCGCCGAACTCGCCGCCACCGGCCCCACCGTTCCGTACGAGGGACAGCCCCTCGCCGAACTCGTCCCCGACCTCGTCGACGAAGCCGTCCGCAAAGCGACCTGGGAGTACGCGACCACACTCCTGGCCCGCATCGGCAACTGCGCGTCCTGCGGAGAGGACATCGGACGGGCGTCCTTCGCCCGCGCCTCCCACCTGCTCACCCGCGTCCTCGATACCGCGAGCCCCGGCGAGCGCCATCTCGTGTGCAGCGTCTCCGCGGCACCCGAAACACTCGTCGCGGTGCTGCGGGCCGACGACGACGCCGAGGGCACCACCCGCCTCGACGAGGCGGAAGCCATCGAGTTCACCACCGTCCTGGCCCTGGGCCTTGCCACCGGCAGCGCCGGAGGACTCGTCATGCGCACCACCGCCCCCGACACAAGCGACCGCGTCTACGGATGGCGGCTGCGCGGAGAAGGCCTGGAACCCCTCACCGCAGGCGAGGTCTTCGACGCCTACTGCACCGATGTCGCATCCGGAGACCTGGTCTCCCCGGAGTCAGGCGTCGACTACTGCGTACCACCCGACCTCGGAAGCGGAGAGGAGGCGACACGCCACAGGCACTGAACGCGAAGGGGCGCCCCACCCGCAGGTGGAGCGCCCCTGAGCAACCGTCGCTCGACGAATGGTCCCGGCTACTCGCCGGACAGCACCGCCTGGGCCGCCGTGCGCGCCTCGTCGGCCGTGTCCGTGGCACGTGCCGCCGCGGCGGCACGCTCGCACTGCGCCAGCGTGTACTTGGCCAGCGTCGCCCGGACGTAAGGAATCGACGCGGCACCCATCGACAAGGAGGTGACCCCCAGACCGGTCAGCACACACGCGAGCAGCGGATCGGACGCGGCCTCACCGCAGACACCGCAGCTCTTGCCCTCGGCCTTCGCCGCCTCGGCGGACACGGCTACCAGGTCGAGCAGCGCCGGCTGCCACGGGTCCTGCAGTCGGGACACCGCACCCACCTGCCGGTCGGCGGCGAAGGTGTACTGCGCGAGGTCGTTGGTCCCCAGCGACAGGAACTCGACCTCCTGAAGAATTGAGCGAGCCCGCAGCGCGGCCGACGGAATCTCCACCATCGCGCCGAACTTCGCCTTCAGCCCGGCGGCACGGCACGCGTTCGCGAACGCCTTGGCGTCGATGCGGTCGGCGACCATCGGCGCCATGACCTCGAGGTAGACCGGAAGCCCCTCCGCGGCCTTCGCGAGCGCCGTCAGCTGCGTACGCAGGACATCGGGGTGGTCGAGCAGGGTGCGCAGACCCCGTACACCCAGTGCCGGGTTCGGCTCGTCGGCCGGAGTAAGGAACTCCAGGGGCTTGTCCGCGCCCGCGTCCAGCACCCGCACCACGACACGCCCCTCGGGGAACGCCTCCAGCACCTGCCGGTACGCCTCGACCTGCTTCTCCTCCGACGGCGCCTGCTTGCTGTCGTCCAGGAAGAGGAACTCGGTACGGAACAGACCGACACCCTCAGCCCCGGCCTCGACGGCGGCCGGCACATCGGCGGGACCGCCGACATTGGCCAGCAGCGGCACCTTGTGTCCGTCGGAGGTGGCACCCGGTCCGGTCGAGGCCGACAGCGAGGCCTTCCGCTCGGCCGCCGCGGCCTCCAGCTGCGCCCGCTTCTCGGCGCTCGGCTCCACGAAGATCTCGCCGGTGCTGCCGTCCACGGCGATCACCGTGCCTTCGGCGAGCTCTCCGGCGCCGGGGAGCGCGACAACGGCGGGCACTCCGAGCGCCCGAGCCAGAATCGCGCTGTGGCTGGTCGGCCCGCCCTCCTCGGTGACGAAGCCGAGGACGAGGGTGGGGTCGAGCAGCGCCGTGTCCGCGGGCGCAAGGTCACGAGCAATAAGGACGTACGGCTCGTCGCTGTCCGGGACGCCCGGCATGGGCACCCCAAGCAGTCGGGCGACGATACGATTCCGCACATCGTCGAGGTCGGCCACGCGACCGGCGAGATATTCACCGGCACCCGCCAGGAGCGCGCGATACGAGGCGAACGCGTCATAGACGGCACGCTCGGCGGTGCTACCGACCGCGATACGCCGATCCACGTCCGCCATCAGCTCGGGGTCCTGGGCCATCATGGCCTGCGCCTCGAGCACTGCCTGGGCTTCGCCCCCCGCCAGATTGCCGCGCGCCATCAGATCGGCCGCCACAGCCTCGACGGCCTGGCGGGCGCGCCCCTGTTCGCGCTCCGCGTCCTCCGCCGGGATCTGCTTGGCAGGCGGCTCAAGCACCGCCGTTCCCATGTGCCGAACCTCGCCGATCGCCACACCGTGGCTCACGCCGACGCCTCGCAGCGTTGTCTCCATCTCACCCGTCTCCGGTAGTGCGGCGCGTCCCGCCACCGCGGTGGTTTTCGAGCCTGCCGTCTGTGACAGCAGCGCTGTTGATGTCACTGCCAGCTGAAAAGGGCGTCGCCGGCCTTCACATCGCCGTCCTCGCGGAGATTGGAGAGGGAGTCGGCCGTCGCCTCGAGCGCCACGATCGGGCAGATCGGGGACTTGCCGGCCACCTCGACGGCAGCCGGGTTCCAGCGCACGACGGCCTGACCGCGCGTCACGGTGTCACCCTTGTTGACGAGAAGTTCGAAGCCCTCGCCATTGAGCTGGACTGTGTCGATGCCCAGGTGCGTGAGTACGCCGTGGCCCTCAGCGTCGACGACGACGAAGGCATGCGGGTGAAGCGAGACGATCACCCCGTCAACGGGGGAGACAGCCTCCCCGGGCTCACGCACGGGGTCGATCGCCGTGCCGGGGCCTACCATCGCTCCGGAGAAGACGGGATCCGGTACCGCGGCGAGTCCGATGGTGCGTCCTGCAAGCGGGGACGTCACGATGGTCATGGGAAGCCTCCCAGGGGTGGAGATTCATATGGGCCGTCACTGCCTGTACCGGACGGCGCACTGTTGAGCAGGGTATGTCATACGAACTACCGGTTCCGCATGAGAGGTCCCGGTTGGCGGCCCTAGAGCACCACGCAAACGATTTGCGCGCGCTCCAAACCCCCATGTAGAGTCGTACTCCTGCTTGAGGCTGAGCGACGCGACCAAGCGTCCTTGCCTGGCAGCACCCAACTTGTCAGATCCTATCTCGGGGTCTGGTTCTGCATGTCCGCAGAATCGTGGTCAGAGAGACGGAAAAACGCTGATAGTGTTTGGACCGCCGGAAAGGGAAACGCGAGAGCGGGAACCTGGAAAGCACCGAGGAAATCGGATCGGGAAACGGTCTGATAGAGTCGGAAACGCAAGAACAAAGCAAGACAGCAAGACCGAAGGGAAGCGCCCGGAGGAAAGCCCGAGAGGGTGAGTACAAAGGAAGCGTCCGTTCCTTGAGAACTCAACAGCGTGCCAAAAATCAACGCCAGATATGTTGATACCCCGTCTCCGGCCGATCGGCTGGGACGAGGTTCCTTTGAAAAAGTCCTGCCGGGCACTGTCCGGTAGGCGCACAGCGAGGACGCTGTGAACCGAGGGGATTATTCCTCTCCTTGGTTCCGCTCTCGTGGTGTCGTCCCGATTACGGGAAAACATTCACGGAGAGTTTGATCCTGGCTCAGGACGAACGCTGGCGGCGTGCTTAACACATGCAAGTCGAACGATGAAGCCCTTCGGGGTGGATTAGTGGCGAACGGGTGAGTAACACGTGGGCAATCTGCCCTTCACTCTGGGACAAGCCCTGGAAACGGGGTCTAATACCGGATAACACCTGCCCGGGCATCCGGGTGGGTTAAAAGCTCCGGCGGTGAAGGATGAGCCCGCGGCCTATCAGCTTGTTGGTGAGGTAGTGGCTCACCAAGGCGACGACGGGTAGCCGGCCTGAGAGGGCGACCGGCCACACTGGGACTGAGACACGGCCCAGACTCCTACGGGAGGCAGCAGTGGGGAATATTGCACAATGGGCGAAAGCCTGATGCAGCGACGCCGCGTGAGGGATGACGGCCTTCGGGTTGTAAACCTCTTTCAGCAGGGAAGAAGCGAAAGTGACGGTACCTGCAGAAGAAGCGCCGGCTAACTACGTGCCAGCAGCCGCGGTAATACGTAGGGCGCAAGCGTTGTCCGGAATTATTGGGCGTAAAGAGCTCGTAGGCGGCTTGTCACGTCGGGTGTGAAAGCCCGGGGCTTAACCCCGGGTCTGCATTCGATACGGGCTAGCTAGAGTGTGGTAGGGGAGATCGGAATTCCTGGTGTAGCGGTGAAATGCGCAGATATCAGGAGGAACACCGGTGGCGAAGGCGGATCTCTGGGCCATTACTGACGCTGAGGAGCGAAAGCGTGGGGAGCGAACAGGATTAGATACCCTGGTAGTCCACGCCGTAAACGGTGGGAACTAGGTGTTGGCGACATTCCACGTCGTCGGTGCCGCAGCTAACGCATTAAGTTCCCCGCCTGGGGAGTACGGCCGCAAGGCTAAAACTCAAAGGAATTGACGGGGGCCCGCACAAGCAGCGGAGCATGTGGCTTAATTCGACGCAACGCGAAGAACCTTACCAAGGCTTGACATACACCGGAAACGGCCAGAGATGGTCGCCCCCTTGTGGTCGGTGTACAGGTGGTGCATGGCTGTCGTCAGCTCGTGTCGTGAGATGTTGGGTTAAGTCCCGCAACGAGCGCAACCCTTGTTCTGTGTTGCCAGCATGCCCTTCGGGGTGATGGGGACTCACAGGAGACTGCCGGGGTCAACTCGGAGGAAGGTGGGGACGACGTCAAGTCATCATGCCCCTTATGTCTTGGGCTGCACACGTGCTACAATGGCAGGTACAATGAGCTGCGAAGCCGTGAGGCGGAGCGAATCTCAAAAAGCCTGTCTCAGTTCGGATTGGGGTCTGCAACTCGACCCCATGAAGTCGGAGTTGCTAGTAATCGCAGATCAGCATTGCTGCGGTGAATACGTTCCCGGGCCTTGTACACACCGCCCGTCACGTCACGAAAGTCGGTAACACCCGAAGCCGGTGGCCCAACCCCTTGTGGGAGGGAGCTGTCGAAGGTGGGACTGGCGATTGGGACGAAGTCGTAACAAGGTAGCCGTACCGGAAGGTGCGGCTGGATCACCTCCTTTCTAAGGAGCATCTAGGCCGCCAAGCTTGCTTGGTGGTCCAGGGCCATTACGTCGGCACACGTTCGACGGTGGTTGCTCATGGGTGGAACGTTGATTATTCGGCATCTTCAGTCATCTCAGGCTGTGAGTACTGCTCTTCGGGGCGTGGAAAGCTGATCATGAGTGGCGGGGGTGTCGGGCACGCTGTTGGGTGTCTGAGGGTACGGCCGATTGTTGGCTGCCTTCAGTGCCGGCCCCAGTGAACTCCGGTGGTAACCGGGGGTGATGGGTGGTTGGTCGTTGTTTGAGAACTGCACAGTGGACGCGAGCATCTGTGGCCAAGTTTTTAAGGGCGCACGGTGGATGCCTTGGCACCAGGAACCGATGAAGGACGTGGGAGGCCACGATAGTCCCCGGGGAGTCGTCAACCAGGCTTTGATCCGGGGGTTTCCGAATGGGGAAACCCGGCAGTCGTCATGGGCTGTCACCCTTGCCTGAACACATAGGGCAAGTGGAGGGAACGCGGGGAAGTGAAACATCTCAGTACCCGCAGGAAGAGAAAACAACCGTGATTCCGGGAGTAGTGGCGAGCGAAACTGGATGAGGCCAAACCATATGCGTGTGAGACCCGGCAGGGGTTGCGTATGTGGGGTTGTGGGATTTCTCTTTCACGGTCTGCCGGCCGTGAGACGAGTCAGAAACCGTTGATGTAGGCGAAGGACATGCGAAAGGTCCGGCGTAGAGGGTAAGACCCCCGTAGTCGAAACGTCAACGGCTCGTTTGAGAAACACCCAAGTAGCACGGGGCCCGAGAAATCCCGTGTGAATCTGGCGGGACCACCCGCTAAGCCTAAATATTCCCTGGTGACCGATAGCGGATAGTACCGTGAGGGAATGGTGAAAAGTACCGCGGGAGCGGAGTGAAATAGTACCTGAAACCGTGTGCCTACAAGCCGTGGGAGCGTCGCGCATTGAGTTTACTCAGTGCGTCGTGACTGCGTGCCTTTTGAAGAATGAGCCTGCGAGTTTGCGGTGTGTTGCGAGGTTAACCCGTGTGGGGAAGCCGTAGCGAAAGCGAGTCCGAATAGGGCGACATAGTAGCGCGCTCAAGACCCGAAGCGGAGTGATCTAGCCATGGGCAGGTTGAAGCGGCTGTAAGAGGTCGTGGAGGACCGAACCCACCAGGGTTGAAAACCTGGGGGATGACCTGTGGTTAGGGGTGAAAGGCCAATCAAACTCCGTGATAGCTGGTTCTCCCCGAAATGCATTTAGGTGCAGCGTCGTGTGTTTCTTGCCGGAGGTAGAGCACTGGATAGGCGATGGGCCCTACCGGGTTACTGACCTTAGCCAAACTCCGAATGCCGGTAAGTGAGAGCGCGGCAGTGAGACTGTGGGGGATAAGCTCCATGGTCGAGAGGGAAACAGCCCAGAGCATCGACTAAGGCCCCTAAGCGTACGCTAAGTGGGAAAGGATGTGGAGTCGCAGAGACAACCAGGAGGTTGGCTTAGAAGCAGCCACCCTTGAAAGAGTGCGTAATAGCTCACTGGTCTAGTGATTCCGCGCCGACAATGTAGCGGGGCTCAAGCGTACCGCCGAAGTCGTGTCATTGCAGCAATACGCCCAACGGCGGCTGTGATGGGTAGGGGAGCGTCGTGTGCCGGGTGAAGCCGCGCCGGAAGGCAGTGGTGGACGGTTCACGAGTGAGAATGCAGGCATGAGTAGCGATACACACGTGAGAAACGTGTGCGCCGATTGACTAAGGGTTCCTGGGTCAAGCTGATCTGCCCAGGGTAAGTCGGGACCTAAGGCGAGGCCGACAGGCGTAGTCGATGGATAACCGGTTGATATTCCGGTACCCGCTGTGAAGCGTCAAACATTGAACCAGGCGATGCTAAGTCCGTGAAGCCGCCCCGGAGCCTTCGGGCAAAGGGGAGTGGTGGAGCCGACGGACCAGACCTGCAGTAGGTGAGTGATGGGGTGACGCAGGAAGGTAGTCCATCCCGGGCGGTGGTTGTCCCGGGGTAAGGGTGTAGGACGTCAGGTAGGTAAATCCGCCTGGCACATAGTCTGAGACCTGATGCCGAGCCGATTGTGGTGAAGTGGATGATCCTATGCTGTCGAGAAAAGCCTCTAGCGAGTTTCATGGCGGCCCGTACCCTAAACCGACTCAGGTGGTCAGGTAGAGAATACCGAGGCGTTCGGGTGAACTATGGTTAAGGAACTCGGCAAAATGCCCCCGTAACTTCGGGAGAAGGGGGGCCATCACCGGTGATGAGTCTTGCACTCTGAGCTGGGGGTGGCCGCAGAGACCAGCGAGAAGCGACTGTTTACTAAAAACACAGGTCCGTGCGAAGCCGTAAGGCGATGTATACGGACTGACGCCTGCCCGGTGCTGGAACGTTAAGGGGACCGGTTAGTCACTCTTCGGGGTGGCGAAGCTGAGAACTTAAGCGCCAGTAAACGGCGGTGGTAACTATAACCATCCTAAGGTAGCGAAATTCCTTGTCGGGTAAGTTCCGACCTGCACGAATGGCGTAACGACTTCTCGACTGTCTCAACCATAGGCCCGGTGAAATTGCACTACGAGTAAAGATGCTCGTTTCGCGCAGCAGGACGGAAAGACCCCGGGACCTTTACTACAGTTTGATATTGGTGTTCGGTTCGGCTTGTGTAGGATAGGTGGGAGACTTTGAAGCGGCAGCGCCAGCTGTTGTGGAGTCGTCGTTGAAATACCACTCTGGTCGTGCTGGATGTCTAACCTGGGTCCGTGATCCGGATCAGGGACAGTGTCTGATGGGTAGTTTAACTGGGGCGGTTGCCTCCTAAAGAGTAACGGAGGCGCCCAAAGGTTCCCTCAGCCTGGTTGGTAATCAGGTGTTGAGTGTAAGTGCACAAGGGAGCTTGACTGTGAGACCGACGGGTCGAGCAGGGACGAAAGTCGGGACTAGTGATCCGGCGGTGGCTTGTGGAAGCGCCGTCGCTCAACGGATAAAAGGTACCCCGGGGATAACAGGCTGATCTTCCCCAAGAGTCCATATCGACGGGATGGTTTGGCACCTCGATGTCGGCTCGTCGCATCCTGGGGCTGGAGTCGGTCCCAAGGGTTGGGCTGTTCGCCCATTAAAGCGGTACGCGAGCTGGGTTTAGAACGTCGTGAGACAGTTCGGTCCCTATCCGCTGTGCGCGTAGGAATATTGAGAAGGGCTGTCCCTAGTACGAGAGGACCGGGACGGACGAACCTCTGGTGTGCCAGTTGTCCTGCCAAGGGCATGGCTGGTTGGCTACGTTCGGGAGGGATAACCGCTGAAAGCATCTAAGCGGGAAGCCTGCTTCGAGATGAGTATTCCCACCCCCTTGAGGGGTTAAGGCTCCCAGTAGACGACTGGGTTGATAGGCCGGATCTGGAAGGCGGGTAACCGCTGGAGGTGACCGGTACTAATAGGCCGAGGGCTTGTCCTCAGTTGCTCGCGTCCACTGTGTTGGTTCTGAAACCACGAACAACCCCATTCCCAGGGCCACTGGGCATGGTGCGGTAGTGACAGTTTCATAGTGTTTCGGTGGTCATAGCGTGAGGGAAACGCCCGGTTACATTCCGAACCCGGAAGCTAAGCCTCACAGCGCCGATGGTACTGCAGGGGGGACCCTGTGGGAGAGTAGGACGCCGCCGAACTCATTGTAGGGATAACCCCCGTACCGGGAAATCGGTACGGGGGTTTTCTGCTTTCAAGGGTCAAGTCCGTTTTCGCGGTGACTCCGCCACCCCTCCGCACCTCGACGCGAGCGCTGCGGGTAGGGTCAGGGGGCATCGTTGGCTCGTTTCCCACAGGAGGCCCCCGGGTGGAGGTCCAGGAGACCCGCGTCCAGACGGACCGGGTCCTCACCATCCCGAACATCCTCAGCATGGCGCGCCTCGTCGGCGTACCCGTCTTCCTGTGGCTGATCCTCCGGCCCGAGTTCGGCGGTCCGAAGAGTGACGGCTGGGCGCTGCTCGTGCTCATGCTGAGCGGCGTCAGCGACTATCTCGACGGGAAGCTCGCGCGGCGCTGGAACCAAATCAGCAGCCTCGGCCGGCTGCTCGATCCCGCGGCGGACCGGCTCTATATTCTGTCCACTCTTGTGGGGCTCACCTGGCGCGAGATTCTGCCGCTGTGGTTGACGGCTGTGCTTCTGGCGCGTGAGCTGGTTCTGCTGGTGGTCGTGGCAGTCCTCCGGCGTCACGGCTATCCGCCGCTGCAGGTGAACTTCCTCGGGAAGGCGGCCACCTTCAACCTGATGTACGCCTTCCCTCTGTTGCTGCTCAGCGACGGAAGCGGATGGCTCGCTTCACTCGCCGCGATTTTCGGATGGGCGTTCGCCGGGTGGGGTACAACCCTCTATTGGTGGGCAGGAGTCCTCTACGTGGTGCAGGTCCGCCGGCTTCTCAGGGCGGACGCCATGGCCGATTGAGCTCGGCCCGATGGGGCAGCTGAAGTGCCCGGATGGCCCGCACTCGAAAACTGCGGGACAATCAGGACGGGTGAAGTCGGCTAGACCGTCGTCTCTTCAAGGAGGACGCTTCCGACATGAAGGCCGTCGTGATGGCCGGAGGCGAAGGCACACGCCTTCGTCCCATGACCTCAAGCATGCCCAAGCCGCTCCTGCCGGTGGTGAACCGCCCGATCATGGAGCACGTGCTGCGGCTGCTCAAAAGGCATGGGCTCAACGAGACCGTCGTTACTGTCCAGTTCTTGGCCTCGCTGGTCAAGAACTATTTCGGTGACGGCGAGGAGCTCGGTATGGAGCTCACCTATGCCAATGAGGAGAAGCCACTCGGTACTGCCGGGAGCGTCAAGAACGCCGAGGAGGCGTTGAAGGACGACACTTTCCTGGTGATCTCCGGTGACGCCCTGACCGACTTCGATCTCACCGACCTCATCAATTTCCACAAGGAAAAGGGTGCGATGGTCACCGTCTGCCTGACGCGTGTGCCGAACCCCCTTGAATTCGGCATCACCATCGTGGACGAAGAGGGCAAGGTCGAGCGCTTCCTGGAGAAACCGACCTGGGGTCAGGTCTTCTCCGACACCGTCAACACGGGTATCTACGTGATGGAGCCCGAAGTCTTCGACTACGTCGAGGCCGATGTCTCCGTCGACTGGTCCGGCGATGTCTTCCCTCAGTTGATGAAGGAGGGCAAGCCGGTCTTCGGCTATATCGCCGAGGGTTACTGGGAGGACGTCGGCACCCACGAGAGCTATGTGAAGGCGCAGGCCGACGTCCTGGAGGGCAAGGTCGACGTCGAGATCGACGGTTTCGAGATCTCCCCGGGCGTATGGGTCGCCGAAGGCGCCGAAGTGCACGCCGACGCCGTACTGCGAGGCCCGCTCTACATCGGCGACTACGCCAAGGTCGAGGCGGGCGCCGAAATCCGGGAGCACACCGTCGTCGGCTCCAACGTCGTCGTCAAGAGCGGGGCTTTTCTGCACAGGGCCGTGGTCCACGACAACGTGTACATCGGCCAGCACAGCAATTTGCGGGGCTGCGTGATCGGGAAGAACACCGACATCATGCGGGCCGCGAGGATCGAGGACGGCGCTGTCATCGGCGACGAATGCCTCGTCGGTGAAGAATCGATCATCCAGGGCAACGTACGCGTCTATCCGTTCAAGACCATCGAGGCCGGCGCCTTTGTCAACACCTCGGTGATCTGGGAGTCGCGCGGTCAGGCGCATCTCTTCGGTGCCCGCGGTGTCACCGGAATCCTGAACGTGGAGATCACTCCTGAGCTCGCCGTGCGCCTCGCGGGGGCGTACGCGACGACGCTCAAGAAGGGCTCCACCGTCACCACGGCCCGCGACCACTCCCGAGGCGCCCGTGCGCTGAAGCGGGCGGTCATCTCAGCCTTGCAGGCCAGCGCCATCGACGTACGCGACCTGGAGAACGTACCGCTGCCAGTGGCTCGTCAGCAGACCGCCAGGGGCAGTGCGGGCGGGATCATGATCCGTACGACGCCCGGGGTGCCGGACTCCGTCGACATCATGTTCTTCGACGAGCAGGGTGCCGACCTGTCGCAAGGGGGGCAGCGGAAGCTGGACCGGGTGTTCGCGCGGCAGGAGTACCGGCGTGCGTTCCCGGGTGAGATCGGGGATCTGCACTTCCCGGCCAGCGTCTTCGACTCGTACACCGGATCACTGCTCAGGAATGTCGACACCACCGGTATCACCGAATCCGGTCTGAAGGTGGTCGTGGACGCCTCGAACGGCAGTGCGGGGCTGGTGTTGCCCAGCCTGTTGGGCAAGCTCGGTGTGGACTCCCTGACCATCAATCCCGGTCTCGACGAATCCAGGCCCACGGAGACCGCGGACACGCGGCGGGCCGGCCTGGTGCGGCTGGGCGAGATCGTCGCGTCCGCGCGGGCCGCGTTCGGGGTGCGTTTCGACCCGGTGGGCGAGCGGCTCTCGCTCGTCGATGAGAAGGGACGGATCGTCGAGGACGACCGGGCCCTGCTCGTCATGCTCGACCTGGTGGCCGCGGAGCGGCGTAGTGGGCGGGTGGCGCTGCCGGTGACCACCACGCGGATCGCCGAGCAGGTCGCGGCATACCACGGGACGCAGGTGGAGTGGACGACGACGTCTCCGGACGATCTGACGAGGGTCGGTCGCGAGGAGTCGACGATCTTCGGCGGTGACGGGCGCGGCGGATTCATCATTCCGGAGTTCAGCAGCGTCTTCGACGGCGCGGCGGCTTTCGTACGACTGATCGGGCTGGTGGCGCGGACGCAGCTCACGCTGAGCCAGATCGACGCGCGGATTCCGCGGGCGCATGTCCTCAAGCGCGACCTGGCCACTCCTTGGGCTGTCAAGGGCCTGGTGATGCGCCGGGTCGTGGAGGCGGCCGGGGACCGGTTCGTGGACACGACCGACGGCGTACGGGTGGTGGAGACGGACGGGCGCTGGGTGATGGTGCTTCCCGACCCCGCCGAGGCGGTGACGCATCTGTGGGCGGAGGGGCCTGACGACGCGTCCGCGGAGGCCCTGCTCGACGAGTGGGCTGCCGTCGTGGACAGCGCAGGTCGCTGAAACGGACAGCACGCGCGTGTGCCGGACAAGTGCCCCCAAAGGGGCCTGTCCGGCACGCCGGTGGGGCCATTCGGAGGTAGCACCCGCGACGTGCGACGATGTGCGGCATGCCGCAGCAGCCCCCCATTCGGAGCACACCTCCGCGCCCCCCGCGCCCGGACGCCTCCATGTCGCTGCTCACCAACGTCATGGATCACAGCCTCGACGACGGATACGCCGAGGCGGCCGCCCGTAGGCAGACCGAGGGTGCCGGCGGCATGCCGAAAACGGTGCGGGCGAAGCTGGGCCTCGCGGCCGGCCTCGTCCTCGCGGCCCTGGTGGTGACCGTGGGCGCGGCGAACGCGCGGATTGCAGCCCCGGTCGTCGCCAAGGAACGCCAGGAGCTCATCGACCGCGTCGAGCGGGAGACCGCGGCCGCGGACAAGCTCGAGAGCGGTGTCGACACCCTGCGCGACGATGTGAGCGCCAAGCAGAACGAGGCGTTGAAGAAGCAGGGGGGCAGCGGCCAGGCCGATCTGGTGGGCGTCCTGTCGGGCGCAGTCGCCGTCCACGGGCCCGGTGTGAAGCTCGTCGTGAACGACGCCAAGGAAGCCACCGAGGGCGGCGACGGCAATCCTCGTGAGACCAGTGGGTTCTCCGACACCGGGCGCGTCCGCGACCGTGACATGCAGCGGGTCGTCAACGGGCTCTGGGAGTCCGGTGCGGAGGCCGTCTCGATCAACGGACAGCGGCTGACGGCACTGTCGGCGATCAGGGCAGCCGGTGACGCGATACTGGTCGACAACAAGCCGCTGGTGCCGCCCTACACGGTGCTGGCGGTGGGGGACGGCGAGCGGCTCAGCACCAGGTTCCAGAACAGTGCCGACGGCCTGTATCTGCACGCCCTGCAGGAGAACTACGGCATCCGGACCGCCATTTCCGTCGAAGAGGACGTCCAGTTGTCCGCCGCACCGAGTGTGATCGTACGTACAGCACAGCCGAGCACAGAGAAGGGCACATCGTGATCGCCGTACTGGGCCTCGTCGTGGGAGTCGTGGCTGGATTGTTGGTCCGGCCCGAGGTTCCGGCGGTCGTCGAGCCTTACCTTCCGATCGCCGTCGTGGCGGCGCTGGACGCCGTCTTCGGAGGGCTGCGGGCGATGCTCGACGGCATCTTCGACGACAAGGTCTTCGTGGTCTCCTTCCTGTCGAACGTGGTCGTGGCCGCACTGATCGTCTTCCTGGGCGACAAGTTGGGCGTGGGCGCCCAACTCTCCACCGGCGTCGTGGTCGTCCTCGGCATCCGCATCTTCTCCAACGCCGCGGCGATCCGCCGGCACGTGTTCCGGGCGTGACGCCGATGAGCAACGAAGGCGAGACACCCGAGAACCGGCTGCGCAGGGAACTTCCCGAAGAGGTCCCGGCCGCGGCTCCCGAGAGTTCGGGGCCCGAGCAGCGTGACGAGAAGGACGAGCCGTCGCTGGCCGGTCGGCAGCGGCTCGTGAAGGGGTTGTGGCCGCCGCGGGTGACGCGCGCGCAACTCATCGTCGCCCTGCTTCTGTTCGGCCTCGGCTTCGGCCTGGCCGTCCAGGTGGCCTCCAACAGCGACAGCGGCAGCGCCCTGCGCGGCGCGCGTCAAGAGGATCTCGTACGCATCCTCGATGAACTCGACAACCGTACGCAGCGTCTAGAAGACGAGAAGCAGGGTCTCGAAGATCAGCGCACCGAGCTGGAGAACAGCTCGAACCAGGCCGCGGAGGCCCGCAAGCAGACCGCCGAGAAGGAGAAGCAACTCGGCATTCTGGCGGGCACGGTGGCGGCGCAGGGACCCGGCATCACGCTGACGGTCAACGACACGAAGGGGACGGTCAAGGCGGACATGCTGCTTGACGCGATCCAGGAGCTGCGCGCCGCCGGTGCGGAGGCGATCCAGGTGAACGGTGTACGGGTCGTCGCCAGCACCTATCTGGCCGACTCCGGCAAGGGCGTGAGTGTCGACGGGAACAAGATCACTCAGCCCTATCGTTTCAAGGTCATCGGTAAGCCGCAGGACCTCGAGCCGGCGCTCAACATCCCCGGAGGCGTGGTGCAGACTCTCGAGAAGGAGCAGGCCACCGTCACGGTGGAGCGTGCGACGAAGATCATTGTGGATGCCTTGCGGGCTGCGAAGCAGCCTGACTACGCTCGGTCGTCCTCCCAGTGAACCGGGGGTGCATGGGCGTCGTCCGGCGAGGGCATGAGGTTGCGGGGGGTCGGCGCACCGAATGGGTGGTGCGTGGTGGAAACTGTCTGGTGGATACGGACGTTGTGAGGATGTCCGGGTCGACCGGTGTGTTCAATCAGTGTTCGTCCTGCCCCACGGGCGGGTCTGTTTCGGTCAAGGGGAATCGCCCGTGAAGTTGTTTGCGAAGTTGTTCGGCAAGAGCGCACGAGGAGAGGGCAGCGACAACGCGACTGCCCGACACCGTGCACCACGCCATGGAGACGCGGAGGGCCAGAGCGGCGACCGCCCGCTGTTCCGGGACCAGGTCGGTGACATTCCCGGTGGTCAGGGCGCGCCGTCTGTTGACCCTGCCCAGTCCGGACGCATAGGTTTCGGGGAACCGTCAGCCTCAAGTGCGGGTGGAGGGTTCACCTCCGACCCGTATGCGTCCCATGCCCCTGGGGGGCAGCCGCGGCAGGAGGATCCGTCCATGTCGGCCCTGGTGTGTACGAGGTGCGGTAACCGCAACGCGGAGAACAGCCGCTTCTGCTCCAACTGCGGTGCGCCGCTGCGGCCCGGTGCGGTCCCGGAGCGTGCCTCCGAGACCACATCCACGATCTCCATTTCGGGCATCGAGGCCTACGATGCCGAGGTCACCGGCCAGACGCAGATGCCGACGCTCTCTCCGGAGGCGCAGGCGGCCGTCGACGCGCTGCCGCTCGGCTCTGCGCTCCTGGTGGTGCGCCGCGGTCCGAACTCGGGCAGCCGCTTCCTGCTGGACGGTGACCTGACCACGGCCGGGCGTCATCCGCAGAGCGACATCTTCCTGGACGACGTGACCGTGTCGCGTCGCCACGTGGAGTTCCGTCGCGCCGCGGACGGCTCGTTCACGGTCGCGGACGTGGGCAGCCTGAACGGCACGTACGTCAACCGGGAGCGAATCGACTCGGTCCCGCTGTCGAACGGCGATGAGGTGCAGATCGGCAAGTACCGGCTGGTCTTCTACGCGAGCCAGCGAGGCATCTGACCCTCCCCCGGACTCCGTCCGGGGGGACCCTCAGGAAGGTCCATGCTTCGATCACCGAGCGGCGGTGCCGGGAGCGGTACCGCCGCAGCGGACAGTGGGCTGATCAGCATCGGCTCGGTGCTGAACACGCTGCGCGACGAGTTCCCCGAAGTCACGATCTCCAAGATCCGGTTCCTGGAGTCGGAGGGGCTCATCGAGCCGCAGCGGACCCCCTCGGGGTATCGCAAGTTCAGCCAGGCCGACGTCGAGCGCCTCGGGCACGTACTGCGGATGCAGCGGGACCACTATCTGCCGTTGAAGGTGATCCGCGAGCATCTGGACGCTCTGGAGCGTGGGGAGCCGGTGCGGCTGCCGTCCGTGGGGCGGCAGCGCGACTCCGGCGACGGGGAGCCGTTCGGTGGGCTCGGTGACCTCTTCGGGGAGCCCGAGGCACCCACAGCGGCCCGGGTGGGCCGTGCGGAGCTGCTGGCCGCCGCCGAGATCGGTGAGCAGGAGCTTCAGGAGTGGGAGTCGTACGGACTCCTCGCCCCGCTTCCGGACGGGGCATATGACGCTGAGGCGGTGACGGTCGCCGCGCTCGTCGCCGAGCTCGGGCGGTTCGGGATCGAGCCGCGCCATTTGCGTGCGATGAAGGCTGCGGCCGACCGTGACGCGGGGCTCGTGGACCAGGTGGTGGCCCCCTTGCGGCGCCACCGCAATCCGCAGACCAGGGCGCACGCCGAGGCCCGTACGAAGGAGCTGGCGGGGCTCACGGTGAAGCTGCACGCGGCGCTGGTGCAGACCGCGCTGGGCGTCCGGCTGCCGTGACCCGAAGTGCCCGGCGGGCGTCCGGATCGGCCACCCGTTCTGTGCCCGACTACCCAAACGTCCCGGGCACGGCCTAGGGTTGCTGTGTGAACGAGCTCGATGTCGTAGGTGTCCGGGTCGAAATGCCCTCCAACCAACCGATCGTGCTCCTGCGTGAAGTGGGAGGCGACCGTTACCTCCCCATCTGGATCGGACCGGGGGAGGCGACGGCGATCGCCTTCGCCCAGCAGGGCATGGCCCCCGCGCGACCGCTGACCCACGACCTGTTCAAGGACGTGCTGGAAGCCGTCGGCCAGGAGCTCACCGAGGTGCGCATCACTGATCTGCGCGAGGGGGTCTTCTACGCGGAGCTGGTGTTCGCCAGCGGGGTCGAGGTCAGTGCCCGCCCGTCCGACGCCATAGCGCTGGCGCTGCGCACCGGAACGCCGATCTACGGCAGTGACGGGGTGCTCGACGACGCCGGCATCGCGATCCCGGACGAGCAGGAGGACGAGGTGGAGAAGTTCCGAGAGTTCCTCGACCAGATCTCGCCCGAGGACTTCGGGACCAACAGCCAGTGAGGGGACCGGTCGACCGGTGACGGGACCGATCGCCCGCGGGTGGGCGATCGGACGCCGGGCTCGTGGGTCGGGGAGTGGCGTCCGCCCCCTGACAAACCGATGGATCGCAGGACTCCGGGGCGGCAATGGCCCGTGGCCCGTGTGGCGCGCTGCGGCCCGCTCCGAGAGCATTCGGCTAGCCTTTCCCCGCGGTGGGACACGGGAAACCACTCTTAGGGTGATTATCACTCGGCGTGCCGAGTGTGGCGATCGTTGACGCACCCCCGGTGACTGCCTACCGTCGAGAGGGCAGGTCAAGGACGGAGGTCGGCGTGAGAATCAGCGGCGACGGTACGGCTGGGGGTGCCCCCGGACGAAGTCTGGGGGAGAGCAGCCCGTACCCGCTTCACGGCAGCGCGGCCGATCACGTTCCGCAGCGGCCGACAGCGGTGTCTGGCGAGCACGGTGGGGGAGGGGCGGCTGCCGAGGAGATCGGCTACCGCGGTCCTACGGCGTGTGCCGCCGCGGGCATCACCTACCGGCAGCTGGACTACTGGGCCAGGACCGGTCTGGTCGAACCGAGCGTGCGGCCCGCTTACGGGTCGGGGACCCAGCGGCTCTACAGCTTCCGGGATGTCGTCGTCCTGAAGATCGTGAAGCGGTTCCTCGACACGGGAGTGTCGTTGCAGAACATCCGCACCACGGTCCAGCACCTCAGGGAACGCGGCTTCCGGGACCTGGAGCGGATGACGCTGATGAGCGACGGCGCGACCGTCTACGAATGTTCCTCGCCCGACGAGGTCCACGCCCTGTTGCAGGGCGGCCAGGGTGTCTTCGGGATCGCCGTGGGCGTGGTGTGGCGGGACGTCGAGAGCGCGCTCTCGCAGTTGCACGGGGAGCGCGTGGACACGGGCGAGACGCTCGTCGGGCACAACCCGACGGACGAGCTGGCGCGTCGGCGCAATCGGGCCGTCTGAGGTCCGCAAAGGCATTGTCAGTGGCGTAGGGCAGCATCGGACATGTGAGAACCGCGCCTACGATCCTGCATCTCGACATGGATGCCTTCTTCGCCTCGGCGGAGCAGGCAGCCAAGCCGAGCCTGCGCGGGAAGGCCGTTGTTGTGGGCGGACTCGGACCCCGCGGAGTCGTCGCGACCGCCTCGTACGAGGCACGGGTCTTCGGGGTGCACTCGGCGATGCCCATGGCCCAGGCACGGCGGCTGGCGCCGAACGCCGCATATCTCGTCCCCCGCTTCACCCTCTACCGGGAGGTCAGCGAGCAGGTGATGGGGCTGCTGGGGGCGCTGTCGCCGTTGGTGGAGCCGCTGAGCCTTGACGAGGCGTTCGTCGATCTGGAGGCGGGGGAGGCGGCCTGGGACGAGGCTTCCGCGCGGCTGGCCGGGGTGAAACTGCGCGCGGACATCCGGGCCGTCACGGGGCTGACGGGTTCGGTGGGGCTCGCCGCGTCCAAGATGCTCGCCAAGATCGCTTCGGAGCAGGCGAAGCCCGACGGTCTCGTGGTCATCGAACCGGGGACGGAGCGCGCGCTGCTGGGGCCGATGTCGGTGCGGACGCTGCCGGGTGTCGGGCCGGCGACCGGGGACCATCTGCGCCGGGCAGGGATCACCACGGTCGACGAGATCGCCGAGGCGGGCGAGGACGAACTCGTACGGCTGGTGGGGAAGGCGCACGGGCACGCGCTCTACGCGATGGCGCTGGCGCACGACGAGCGGCCCGTGGTGGCCGAGCGGGAGACGAAGTCCGTGTCGGTGGAGGACACGTACGACGTGGACATCCACGACCGGATGCGGGTCGGCTTGGAGGTGCAGCGGCTCGCCGACCGGTGTGTGCGGCGGTTGCGGGGTGCGGGGCTGTCCGGGCGGACCATCGTGCTGAAGGTGCGGAGGTACGACTTCTCGACGCTGACCCGGTCCGAGACGCTGCGGGGGCCGACGGACGACCCCGGCGTCGTACGGGAGGCCGCCGCACGGCTTCTGGAAGCGGTGGACACGACCGGGGGCGTGCGGCTGCTGGGGGTCGGCGTCTCGGGGCTCGCCGACTACACGCAGGAGGACCTGTTCGCCCAGGCCCAGGCCCAGGCGCAAGCGGAGGCGGAGGCGGAGGCCGCCGCGGGGGAGTCGGCGGTACTGGAGCATCCGGGCGAAGAGAGGGCGGAGGGAGCGGCTGCCGAGCAGGCGCCGCCTGCCGAGCGGCGGTGGCCTGCGGGGCATGACGTGCGGCACGCGGAGTTCGGGCACGGGTGGGTGCAGGGGAGCGGGCTCGGGAGGGTGACCGTGCGGTTCGAGACGCCTTACTCAGAGCCGGGGCGTGTGCGGACGTTTCGTACGGATGATGTTGCGTTGGAGTTGGCTGATCCGTTGCCGTTGGTGATGGGGGCCGTGTGCGATCGCCGTGGGGGGTGAGGTCGGTTCGACAGTCGCGGGTTGCTTGTGGCTGGTCAGTTCCGCGCGCTCCTGGAGAGGCGCGTCAGCGGGGCGCAGACCGCGAAGTCACCCTTCGTCCGTGCCTGCCAGGCGGCCGAAGTCGCGGTCCGGGGGTGGAGGTGGGGGCGTCACGTCCAGGCCGTAGTGGTGGTAGAGCTGGAGTTCCTGTTCGGGGGAGAGGTGGCGGCCCACGCCGAAGTCGGGGGCGTCCTTGATCAGGGCGCGGTCGAAGGGGACACGCAGCGTGCCCTCGACGACTTCGCTGGGCTCCAGGGGGACGAAGGCGTCCCTGCTGAACAGGCCCGTCCGTATGGCGGCCCACTCCGGGACGCCCGTCGCGTCGTCGAGATAGACCTCGTCGACCGTGCCGATCTTGGCGCCGTTGCGGTCGAGCGCCTTGCGGCCGATCAGGTTGCGCGGATCGATGTCGGTCTGCACGGTCCCTCCACTCGCTAGCAACTCATCCGTAAGCACTACAAAAGAGCACATTCGGGAAGGTGGCCACTCGAAAGCTCGTGCGTTGTCCTCGCTGGTAGGCTGGCAAGCGGCTGCTGACCCCGTGCGGGAGAGTCCTCCAGACACCATCGGAGGCGCCGAAGGAGCAAATCCTCCCCGGAATCTCTCAGGCACACGTACCGCACGGACGAGGTCACTCTGGAAAGCAGGGCGGGTGTCGAAGGCCTCCGCTCTCACCGACGGTGAAAGCCGGGTCGCAGTGAGCGGGCGGTCCGGTGAAGCTCTCAGGTTGAGATGACAGAGGGGGAGGCCGTCGGGGTACCCACGCCGTGGTGCCCCTCGAAGGTCGTGTCAGACCAGGAGGCCTCCGCAATGACCGCCCATCGCATTCCGCTCTCCGAGCTCGAACAGGGAATCCCCTTCGAGCAGCGCCACATCGGGCCCGACCCCGAGGCGCGGGCCAAGATGCTCGCGCAGGTCGGGTACGGCTCGCTCGACGAGCTGACGGCCGCCGCTGTGCCGGACGTCATCAAGAACGCCGAGGCGCTGGAGCTGCCGGGCGCGCGCACCGAGGCCGAGGTACTGGCCGAGCTGCGCTCCCTCACGGACCGCAACCAGGTGCTCGACTCGATGATCGGCCTCGGCTACTACGGCACGTTCACGCCGCCGGTGATCCTGCGCAACGTCATGGAGAACCCGGCCTGGTACACCGCGTACACGCCGTACCAGCCGGAGATCTCCCAGGGGCGGCTCGAAGCGCTGCTGAACTTCCAGACCGTCGTCGCCGAGCTGACCGGGCTGCCCACCTCCGGCGCCTCGCTGCTCGACGAGGGCACCGCCGCCGCCGAGGCGATGGCGCTGTCCCGGCGCATGGGCAAGAACAAGAAGGGCCTCTTCCTGGTCGACGCGGACACCCTGCCGCAGACCGTCGCCGTCATCGAGACCCGCGCCGAGCCGACCGGCGTCGAGATCGTCGTCGCCGACCTGGGCGAGGGCATCCCGGCCGAGATCGCCGGGCGTGAGATCAACGGCGTGCTGATCCAGTACCCGGGCGCCTCCGGTGCCGTACGAGACCTGAAGCCCGTCATCGAGCAGGCGCACGAGCTCGGCGCGGTCGTCACGGTCGCCGCCGACCTGCTCGCTCTCACGCTGCTCACCTCGCCCGGTGAGCTCGGCGCCGACATCGCGATCGGTACGACCCAGCGCTTCGGCGTGCCGATGGGCTTCGGCGGTCCGCACGCCGGATACATGGCGGTGCGAGAGAAGTTCGCGCGCAGCCTGCCCGGCCGCCTGGTGGGCGTCTCCGTGGACGCCGACGGACACAAGGCGTACCGGCTCGCCCTGCAGACGCGGGAGCAGCACATCCGCCGCGAGAAGGCGACCAGCAACATCTGTACGGCGCAGGTGCTGCTCGCGGTGATGGCCGGCATGTACGCCGTCTACCACGGTCCCGAGGGCCTGCGGACCATCGCGCGGCGTACGCACCGGTACGCCACGATCCTCGCCGCGGGCCTGACGGCCGGCGGGGTCGAGGTCGTGCACGGTGCCTACTTCGACACGCTGACCGCGCGGGTGCCGGGCCGGGCCGCCGAGGTCGTGGCGGGCGCGCGCAGCGGAGGCGTCAACCTCCATCTCGTCGACGCCGACCACGTGTCGATCGCCTGCGACGAGACCACCGCCCGCAAGCAGGTGGGCGCCGTCTGGACCGCGTTCGGTGTCGACGGTGACATCGAGGCCCTGGATGCCATCGCCGAGGACACGCTGCCCGCGGCGCTGCTGCGCACCGACGACTACCTCACGCACGCGGTCTTCCACCAGTACCGCTCCGAGACCGCGATGCTGCGCTACCTGCGCAGGCTGTCCGACCGTGACTACGCGCTCGACCGCGGCATGATCCCGCTGGGCTCCTGCACCATGAAGCTCAACGCGACCACCGAGATGGAGCCGGTCACCTGGCCCGAGTTCGGCCAGCTGCACCCCTTCGTGCCCGCCGAGCAGGCGCAGGGCTATCTCACCCTCATCCAGGAGCTGGAGGAGCGGCTCGCCGAGGTCACGGGGTACGACAAGGTGTCGCTCCAGCCGAACGCGGGCTCCCAGGGCGAGCTGGCCGGGCTGCTCGCCGTACGCGGCTACCACCGGGCCAACGGCGATGACCAGCGCACGGTCTGCCTGATCCCGTCCTCCGCGCACGGCACGAACGCCGCGAGCGCCGTGATGGCCGGCATGAAGGTCGTCGTCGTGAAGACCGCCGAGGACGGCGAGATCGACGTCGAGGACCTGCGCGCGAAGATCGAGCAGTACCGCGACGAGCTGTCCGTGCTGATGATCACGTACCCCTCGACGCACGGTGTGTTCGAGGAGCACGTCGCCGACATCTGCGCGCAGGTGCACGAGGCGGGCGGGCAGGTGTACGTCGACGGTGCCAACCTCAACGCGCTGGTGGGCCTCGCCAAGCCGGGCCACTTCGGCGGTGACGTCTCCCACCTGAACCTGCACAAGACGTTCTGCATCCCGCACGGCGGTGGCGGTCCGGGCGTGGGCCCGGTCGGCGTACGCGCGCACCTGGCGCCGTACCTGCCGAACCACCCGCTGCAGCCCGCGGCCGGTCCCGAGACCGGCGTGGGACCGATCTCGGCCGCTCCCTGGGGCTCGGCGGGCATTCTGCCGATCTCCTGGGCGTACGTCCGTCTCATGGGCGGTGAGGGCCTCAAGCGGGCCACGCAGGTGGCGGTGCTGTCCGCGAACTACATCGCCAAGCGCCTGGAGCCGCACTTCCCGGTGCTCTACACCGGCCCCGGCGGGCTGGTCGCGCACGAGTGCATCATCGATCTGCGTCCGCTGACCAAGGCGACCGGCGTCAGCGTCGACGACATCGCCAAGCGGCTCATCGACTATGGCTTCCACGCGCCGACGATGTCCTTCCCGGTGGCCGGCACGCTGATGATCGAGCCCACCGAGTCCGAGGACCTGATCGAGCTCGACCGGTTCTGCGAGGCGATGATCGCCATTCGTGCGGAGATCGACAAGGTCGGCTCGGGCGTCTGGGCGGCCGAGGACAACCCTCTGCGGAACGCGCCGCACACCGCCGCCGCACTCGGCGGCGAGTGGGAGCACGCGTACACCCGCGAGGAGGCCGTCTTCCCGGCCGGTGTCTCGGCCGCGGACAAGTACTGGCCGCCGGTGCGCCGCATCGACCAGGCGTACGGCGACCGGAACCTGGTCTGTTCCTGCCCGCCGCTGGACGCTTACGAAGCGTAGTCACCCTCGGATACGCGTCGGGGCCGGTTCGGAGATCACGTCTCCGGGCCGGCCCCTCTCCATGTCCGGGTGGCGGTCACCGTCACCCGGTTGTGCGGCTCAGGCGGCCGTCATCACGTGCTCGCTGCCCTGGGGGCGGTGCGGGGCGATGATCTGGCCGTCGGGCAGGAGCTCACCGGTGTCCTCGAAGAGCAGAACGCCGTTGCACAGCAGGCTCCATCCCTGCTCCGGGTGGTGCGCCACGAGGCGGGCGGACTCCCGGTCGGCTGATTCGGCTGTCGGACACGGTGGCTGGTGCTGGCACATGGATGGGATCTTTCGCTGGGATGAGAGATGAGTGGTGGCTGTGGTGTCTTTCCCGCGGCTTGAAGTGCTCATGGCCGCCCCCCGGTGGTGTGTGTTTGGAACCCAGTGTTGCCCTACGGGCGTCAATCCGCAGGGATTTCGCAGCAGCGCTCCTCACAGGTTGGAGACGCCTCACCCGTGCGGACGGTTCAGTCCAACTGCACGGTCCCTTCGGGGGGTTCGTGGTGGCCGGATGGGGCTAGTCCGGTCGGGGCGGAGGGGCGTTCTCCCTCGTACGAGCGCTGTGGGGCCCGAACGAGCGGACGGGTTCGGTCGGCAACGTGCCCCGCGACCGGGACAGCGGTGGCGGGGCACGGGGCGATGCGGTCGGTGTGCTTCTCCGGGTGGGTGATTACGCGGGCGAGCTGAGCAGTGGGGCGGGGGTGAGCCGGTGCGTGAGGACCGGGAGGAGTTCGGCGACGCGGTGCGGGCGATGCGGGGCGATACCGGGCGGCGCGGGCGCCAGCGGCACCAGGAGATCGGTGGCGGCCGGGTGCCCGGTGGCGCCGTCCGCGGCGCAGTCGCCGTGCAGCCAGAGGGTGAGCATGTAGAGCTCGGGAACGGACAACAGCCGCGGCTGGTACGGCTGGCCCATGTTCTCGGCGTGACGCAGGGCGCGCTCGGTGGAGGCGATGTAGGGGCCTTCGAAGAAGTGCGAGAAGGCCCAGCCGTCGGGAGTGAGCATGGTGTCGGCCGCGGCCACCGACCGCTCGCCGCAGCGGATCAGGAAGCGCCATCCGGCGAGCCGGGTGGTGGAGGCGCCGGCCGGTGTGATGCGGTCCAGAACGTGTACGGGCAACGGGAGTTCGGGGGTGACGGGTCCCTGGGCCATGCGTAGGGACGGGGTGCGGGCCTCGCGGACTGCGGTGGGGGAACCGAGTGCCGTGAGGACGGTGCGCAGGGCGGGCGAGGGAGCCGGGGGGACATGCAGCGGCATGGTGGGTCGCCTCTCATTCGACAGGCACAGTGGCGCGAGGGCGGGGGCGGACGGCGCTGTCAGCTCTCGGGGTCGGAGGGGCGAGGGGGCTGGATCTGCCGACAGGATGTCGCCTGCCGCACGTCACCTCGACGACAGGACCTAGGACCGCGAGCGCCAACTCTCCGCCTCGTTTGCGGAGTTTATACGACACGTGTTCAGATGGTGTTTCATCTAGCTGTCCTGAATATGAAGAGCAAGGCGATATTCGGTCGATGAAACGAGAGGTTCATCCCGATTCCGTGTCGGGCCCCGCCGGTGACCTCGGATTGCTTTGTCGGAGCGGTCGGCCGATTCTCGTCGGCGTTTTTCACGAGATCGTGTCAGGCTGAAACCGCGCCCTGGTTCATGCCCCGTGAATGTGCCTCCGGACAACGGGTACCAGGGTATCGGTCGACGAGGCCGTACAGGGCGTTATCGATCGTGTTGCCTGGGCATCATCCTCCGGGACGGCAGGGGCCGGAGGATCGGTCTGCCCATTCGAGGAGGGACGCTTCGATGGGAGAGAAGGTCGTGGCAGGGTCGTACGACCTGTCCGATCGCCGACACTACCGAGGCAAGCTCCGGCAGTGTCTGGCGGGGCTGGCGCGACTGCTGGAGGAGAAGCGGTTCGATCGCCCGAAGAATCTCATGGGGCTGGAGATCGAACTGAATCTCGCCGGGCCCGACGGCATGCCCAGGATGATGAATGCGCAAGTACTCGAAAGGATTGCGAGCCGAGACTTTCAAACAGAACTTGCCATGTTCAACCTGGAAGTCAACATAGCCCCACATCGATTGGACGGCCGGGTATTCGACCGGCTCGCCGAGGAGCTGCACACCTCGCTCGCATATGCCCATCGAAAGGCCGGCGAACTCGACGCGGGAATCATGATGATCGGGATTCTGCCGACCCTCGACCGTGACGACCTGGTCTCCTCGAACCTGTCGGACGTCGATCGCTACACCCTGCTCAACGATCAGATCGTGGCCGCCCGCGGCGAGGACTTCGTGCTCGACATCGACGGGGTGGAGCGCCTCGTCTGTACGTCGAAGTCCATCGCGCCCGAGGCCGCCTGCACCTCCGTGCAGTTGCATCTCCAGGTCACTCCGGCCCGCTTCGCGGACGTGTGGAACGCGGCGCAGGCCGTTGCCGCCGTGCAGGTCGCGATCGGTGCCAACTCGCCCTTCCTGTTCGGCCGTGAGCTGTGGCGTGAGTCGCGCCCGCCGTTGTTCCAGCAGTCCACCGACACCCGGCCGCCCGAGCTCCAGGCGCAGGGGGTGCGTCCGCGCACCTGGTTCGGCGAGCGGTGGATCTCCTCGGCGTACGACCTCTTCGAGGAGAACCTGCGCTTCTTCCCGCCTCTGCTGCCCATCAGCGACGAGGAGGACCCGCTCGCGGTCCTCGACGCCGGAGGCATTCCCAGGCTCGCCGAACTCGTGCTGCACAACGGCACGGTCTACCGCTGGAACCGGCCCGTGTACGACGTCGCCGACGGAGTCCCGCACCTGCGCGTCGAGAACCGGGTGCTGCCTGCCGGTCCCACCGTCACCGATGTCGTCGCCAACGCGGCGTTCTACTACGGGGTCGTGCGTGCGCTCGCCGAGGAGGCGCGGCCCGTGTGGACACGGCTGTCGTTCGAGTCCGCGGCGGCCAACTTCGACGCGGCCTGCCGCCATGGCATCGACGCGCGTCTGGAGTGGCCGCGGCGGGGACGGTACGGGGGTACCACCGCGCAGGTCGAGGCCGTGCACCTGGTCCGTGACGAACTGCTGCCGCTCGCCGCGGCGGGGCTGGACGCGTGGGGCGTCGAGCCGGCCGACCGGGACTATTACCTGGGGGTGATCGAGGACCGGTGCCGGTTGCGGGCCAACGGGGCGACCTGGCAGGCGGCCACGTTCCACCAGGCGCTGGAGAAGGGTCTCGGGAGGAATGCCGCGCTGGCCGCGACCACCCGGCGCTACGGCGAGTTGATGCACCTCGGTGAGCCCGTGCACACCTGGCCGGTGGGACTGCCGGAGCGGGTACCGCTGGGCTGATCGGGGCGGGCTGGTCGTAGTGGGGGTGAGGGGGATGAGTTCCCCGAGCCGGTGTCCCCGGGGCAGGCTGCCTGTAGTGGGTGTGGATGGGGCGGATGGCCTGTGTGGGAATTCCTGGACCGGGATGGCCCGCGGGAGTGTCCCTGGGCAGGGTGGTCTGTGGTGGTGACCCGGGTGGGGGCCGCCCGCGCCGGTGCGCCGGGTCCGGCGGGGTGTGGCGCTGCGCCCCGGGCAGGGTGGCCTGCGTTGCTGCCCCGGGCGGGCTGTGGTGGTGGTTATTTGGGGGGTGTCAGCCTTGGCTCTGGCTGCCCGCTGCAACGATCGCCTTGAGGATCACCGAGTGGATCTGCGTGGGGTCGTTGACCTGCTGGCCGGAGCCGCCGGTCGCCTTGGCGATCTCCTGGACCTCTGCCTTGTCGGCGTCCGGGCCCACGGCGATCGCGATGAGCGGCACCGGGCGCCGCGGGTCGGTGAGCTTCTGCAGTTGGGTGACGAGGGCGGAGCGCGAGATGCTTCCCGGGTCCTGGTTGACGCCGTCGGTCAGCAGCACCAGCGCGTTGAACTTCCCCTTGACATAGGAGGAGGTGGCCGCCTTGTACGCGGCGAGCGTGGTGTCGTACAGGCCCGTCGCGCCGTTCGGGACGGGAGTCAGGGAGCTGAACGCCGCCGACAGCCTGTCCCGCTGGGTGCCGTTGCCCTTGTGGTCGCCCAGGCGTTCCGTGGGCACCAGCACCCGGTAGTCGCGGTCGCCGTCCAGGCGGGTGGAGAACTTCCACAGCCCGATCTCGTCCTCCGAGGTGAAGGTCGCGAGGGCCTGCAGCAGGGACGCCCTGGTGACGTCCATACGGGACTGGCCGGTGCCCGGCACCGGCTGCGCCATGGACGCGGAGGCGTCGACGACCGTGGTGATCCGGGCGCTCTGCACCGTGATCGTCCACGTGCCGAGTGCCTCGTCGACCGCCTTCGCCGGTGCGGGGTCGAGCGGGGCGCGAGCGAACGGCTGCGGGGCGCGGCCGCCGGCCTTAGTGACCAGCGCGGGCGAGACCTTCTCGTCGTCCGTGCGGAACCCGTACCGCTCCAGGATCCGCCGCCCGTCCGACTCGCCGAGCAGCGTCATGAACCGAAGCGCGGCACGGCTCGTGTCGGTGTTCAGCCGTGACTCGTCGACCAGGGTGAAGGGGTAGTCGAGCCGCGGTGATCCGTCCTTGGGGTAGAAGAGGTCGAGTCCGGCGCCTCTGTCGGCCGAGGAGTTGTACGCGAACGCCGACTGCTCGGAGAGGATCAGCGCCTGGTTGCGGTTCGGGTTGCCCTGCTCGGAGCCGGAGGAGTCGTGCGGGAGGGTGCCCAGGACCTGGCTGTCGCTGTCGGACGTGCGCTGGGAGAGTGTCTTCGCCATGGCCGCCGCCTGGGCGTCCCCTCCCTTGATGGTGGCAGCGGCGGTGCCGAGCTGGGTCAGCGCGAGCAGGCCGGCCGCGCTGTGCACCGGGTCGGCCGCACCGAGCCTCAGCCGGTCGTCCTGCATCGAGGCGCCCGCCAACTCGGTCCAGGTGTACGTCTTCCCGGGCCACCCCAGCGACTTCGCGGCCGACGGGACCATCGCGACGCCGACCGGAGAGGAGGCGACGCTGCCCGCCGCGGTCACCCGCGTCGCGTTGCTCTCACCGGTGACCCGGCTCACCCACAGGGCGGAGTCCGGCACCCACGCCTGGACGTCGGACTTGTTGCCCGACCTCAGCGCGTCGGCGACCTTGTACGACTCGCGGGCCGTCACGGTGACGGCGATGCAGTGGCCGTCGGAAGTGATGTTGTGGTCGCGCGCGTGTTCGGCGACGGCCCTGAGGGCGGGCGCCATGTCCGGGGACGCGGTGATCTTGAGGGGTATGGCGTTGTCCCGGCAGGACGAGCCGAAGGAGAGCAGACCACCACGGACCGCGACCGCCGTGCCCGCGGCGACCGTGAGAACCAGCACCGTCGCGATGGCCACCGTACGGCGGCGTGCGCGTGGACGGGGGTCGGCCGCGCCCGCCCCGTACGCATCGGGCAAGCTGTGACGTCCCATGACGGTGGTGCCCTCCCTGAATGAGCCGGAGTCGCGAGAAAGCCGTAGAAACAGCCGTGAGGCAGAAGGCGAGGGGGAGGTACGCCCGTACGGCGTCCGTCCCCCCGACGGCCTGTCGCACACGATCTTCGCAACTTCTTTCGAGACCCTAGCGGGGCGAAGATGGGGATGAGGCGGGATTACTCAACTGGAGGCGGGAGTGCAGGTGGAGGCGGGGTCGGTGGCCGATTCTTTTCCCGAGGAGCGGCTGACGCGACGGATTTTCCGGGACGAGACACTGCTCGTCCTCGGCCTGTCGCTCGGGGCGAGCGGAGTGTCCGCGCTGATCAGCTTTGTCGGGTCGGTCACCAAACCGGGGGGTCTCAAGGATCAGGCGGCCACCCTCAACGCCTCGGCCGCGCCGGGTCGCCCCTGGCTGGATCTGGCCTGGCAGCTGTTCGGCATCGCGTCGGCCCTGGTCCCGGTCGCACTGGTCGCGCACTTCCTGATGAGGGAGGGCAAGGGACTGCGTGTGATCGGATTCGACCGTACGCGGCCCTGGCCCGACCTCGGGCGGGGGGCCGCGATCGCGGCGGTGATCGGCAGCACGGGCATCGCCTTCTATCTGGCGGCCCGGGGGTTCGGCGCCAACCTGACCGTGGTGCCGGAAGCGCTGCCCGGCGTGTGGTGGAAGTACCCGGTACTGATCCTGTCGGCCGTGCAGAACGCCGTACTGGAGGAGGTCATCGTCGTCGGGTATCTGCTGCGCCGGCTCGGGCAGTTGGGCTGGACGCCGGGGACCGCGCTGGTGGCGAGCGCGGTGCTGCGCGGCTCTTACCACCTCTATCAGGGCATCGGCGGTTTCATCGGGAACATGGCGATGGGCGTGGTCTTCGTCTACCTGTACCGGCGGTGGGGCAGGGTCGGACCGCTCGTGGTGGCGCACTCGCTGCTCGACATCGGCGCGTTCGTGGGATACGCGCTGCTGGCGGGGAAGGTGGGCTGGCTGCCGACCGCCTGAGCAGCGGGGTGAGCGGGTCCGAAAGGGGCGTACGACAGTCTCGTACGCCCCTTTTTTTGTACGGCTTTTTCGTGCGTCTCTTTCGTATGCCTCGTACGCCTCGTACGCCTTGGTACGTCTCTTTCGTGCGTCGCTACGCGAGCAGCTCGCCCTCGATGACCGTGACCGCGTGGCCCGTGAGGAGCGTACGGTCGCCGCGCAGCTCGGTGCGGACGAGGCCGGAGCGCGGGGAGGCCTGCAGGCCGGTGAGGCCGGGGCGGCCGAGGCGCTCGGACCAGTAGGGCGCGAGGGCGGTGTGGGCGCTGCCGGTGACCGGGTCCTCGTCGATGCCGATGTTCGGGAAGAAGCAGCGCGAGACGAAGTCGTAGCCCTGGGAGGGGTCTTCGGCGCGGGCGGTCGCGATGATGCCGCGCTTGGAGTACCGGGCGAGGGCCCTGTGGTCGGGGGTGAGTCCCCGGACCGTCTTCTCGTCGGCGACCTCGATCAGCAGGTCGCCGGTGTTCGGGCCGGTGTCGAAGGTCGTGAGCGGTTCGGCGCCCAGGGCCCCGGCGACGCCGTCCGGGACCTCGACCGGGGTGAGCGGAGCGGTGGGGAAGTCCAGCGTCAGGGAACCGTCCTCGTGGGGCGTGGCGATGAGCACGCCGCTGAGCGTGGCGAACCGCACCGGTCCCGTGTGAGCGCCCGTGGTGCGCAGGACATGTGCGGTGGCGAGGGTCGCGTGCCCGCACATCGCGACCTCGGCGACAGGGGTGAACCAGCGCAGCGCCCAGTCGGCGTCGCCGCCCTCGGGGAGGCGGTGCGCGAACGCCGTCTCCGCGTGGTTGACCTCCAGGGCGATGCTCTGGAGCCGGCTGTCCTCGGGGAGGGTGTCGTGGTCGAGGAGGAGGACCCCGGCCGGGTTGCCCGTGAAGGGACGGTCGGTGAAGGCGTCGACGATTCGAATCCGCATGCTCCGACGCTAGCGGCCCGAGCGGGCCGCGGGACAAGGCCAATTCCGGGGATCTGGACCGGTTGTGGCTGTCCGGCCCCTGACCTGCCCGGATCCGCGGGTCTTGTCAGACGAGCTATTCCGATATATCGTTGACGCATCGCGACCGATCAACGAGTGAATGGAGTGATGGCGATGCGTCCCCAAGGACAGGAATTTGGATTCGAACGAGGACATGGCCGACACGGTGGGCCCGGTCCGCGTGACCGCGGCCGCTTCGAAGGGCGGCGTGGGGCTTTCGGGCCCTTCGGGCCGGGTGGTCCGGGCGGTGGCCCCGGCGGCCCCGGGTTCGGCTTCGGGCCGGGCCCCTGGGGTGGCCGGCGCGGCGGCCGGGGCGGTCCGGGCGGCAGGGCGCGGCGCGGTGACGTACGGGCGTCGATCCTGGCCCTTCTCAAGGACCGGCCCATGCACGGCTACGAGATGATCCAGGAGATCGCCGAGCGCAGCGGCGGGGCATGGAAGCCCAGCCCGGGTTCGGTCTACCCGACCCTCCAGCTGCTGGAGGACGAGGGCCTCATCACCAGCGCGGCCGAGGGTGGCAAGAAGCTGTTCTCGCTCACCGACGAAGGCCGTACAGCGGCCGAGGCGGGTCCCGAGGCGCCGTGGGAAGAGGCCGGGCGCGGGGTCGACTGGGAGACGCTGCACGAGATCCGGCAGGCCGGCTTCGGTCTCATGGAGGCCTTCGGCCAGGTCTGGAAGACCGGCAGCAAGGACCAGCGCGACAAGGCGCTGGCGGTCATCAACGAAGCCCGCAAGAAGCTGTACCTGATCCTCGCCGACGAGGACTGACGGGCATGCTGTGGTACCTGACGGCGCCCCGTGGAAGTGTTTCCGCGGGGCGCCTGTCGATGTACGGGGGCTGGGTGCGGGTCTCGGAGCAGGTGTGGGACTCAGGTCACCAGTCCGGCCAGCTTGCGCAGCGATTCGTTGAGGGCGGCCGTCGCCGAGTCCTTGAGCTTGCCCGCCATCAGCGAGACGGCCGCGCCGGTGAACTCCCCGTCGATCCGCACCGAGGTGGCGTCGCCGTCGGGGGTCAGGGTGTAGCGGGTGGCGACGGTCACCGCCATCGGACCCTTGCCGCGGATGGCCAGGGTGCGGACGGGCTCCAGTTCCTCGATGGTCCACTCGACCTCGGCCGGGAAGCCCATGAGCTTCATGTTCTCCTGGAAGGTGCCGCCGACCTCGAGTGAGGCGGGGCCGCCCTTGGGGAAGTTGGTGTGGGTCGAGTTCCACTCGCCGTACGAGGAGAAGTCCGTGAGCTGCGCCCAGACCTTCTCGGCAGGCGCCTCGATGCGTGCTTCCGCGCTGACTTCGGCCATGCGACCACCCCTTTGTGTCAGGCGCTGCGCCCGGCGCAGCTACGGTGTCGCGGAACGTAGCCGCAGCCCTCGGAACATTCAATACTGATGAACCGTCAGGAATTGTGAAGTCGGCCCACCCGACGTATCACCGCCGCGTCGAACAGGTCCCATGCGCGCGGGAAGGGCCCCTCGTCGTGGCAGTCCACGCTTCCCGGAACAGGTCGGCGAGCGGCGCGTCCTCGGGGGCGTACACGCGGTACGCGTACTGCCTGCCTTCGACCGCGGGGAGGGCCGCGGCACCCGCTCTCCATGCCGCTGAGGGACGAGAGCCGAAGCGGCACGGTTGCGCACGGGGTGTGAGGCAAGGCGGCGCGCGCCCTGAGGCGGAAACGGTGCGAAGTCATCCGTGAGGAGGAGAACGTACCCGTGGAAGCCCACCCTGTGTGGGACGTGAAGATGCTGCCCACCGAGGATGACCCGGGTCGCCGGGACTGATGGGGTAGGGGTTGTGCCACCGCGTATCCCCCAGCAACCGGCCGCCGAGAGCGGCTCCCACCGCACGGAACTCGATGCCAGGCTCGCCGCCGAGCTGGCGTCGGTGGTCTCCGGCGCGCGCAGGCGGGCGCTGCGGGACGGCGACCGGCAGATCGACACCGCCCATCTGCTGCACTCACTGCTGGAGGCCGACCCCCAGGTGCGCGCCGTCTTCGACGGCGCCCCGCAGGTCGCCCGGCTGCTCGGCTATCTCGTGCAGCGCAGCATCGGCTACGGACTGCGCTGGCAGAGCGGCGTCGAGGACTCGGGGGCGGTTCCGGTCGTCGCCGACGCGGGCTGGGCACCGGTCGTGGCCGAGGCGGGCTGGTCGCCGGTGGCGGCCGGCGCCATGGAGAGCGCGTGCGAGCGTGCCGAACTGCGCGGTGACGAGCGGGCCCGCTGTCTCGATCTGCTCGCCGCGATCGTCACCGATCCGCAGTCGCGGGCCGTCGAGGTCCTGCGACGGGCCGGTGTGGACGTCCAGTCGCTGCTTCTGCGCATCGAGAACGCCTTCGACATCGAGGACGAGTTCGCGTGCGAGTTCCGCCCCGACTTCGAGACGTACGTCGGCGGTGGCGACCAGGGCTGCCAGTCCAATCGTTGAGACAGGTGTCATTGAGGGTGACGCTCATGTCGTCGCCTGTCATCATGTGCCGGTGCATACCTCTCAGGGCAGTCAGGGCAACCGTGGGAAGGGCGTCGGGCTCGGCCTCGCGCTCGCGTCGGCGGTCGCCTTCGGCGGATCGGGTGTCGCGGCGAAGCCGCTGATCGAGGCGGGGCTCGACCCGCTCCACGTGGTGTGGCTGCGGGTCGCGGGCGCCGCCCTGGTGATGCTGCCCCTGGCCGTGCGTCACCGCGCTCTCGTACGGCGGCGCCCCGCGCTGCTCGTCGGGTTCGGACTGCTCGCCGTGGCGGGCGTCCAGGCCTGTTACTTCGCCGCGATCTCCCGTATCCCCGTCGGTGTCGCACTGCTCGTCGAGTACCTCGCGCCGGCGCTCGTGCTCGGCTGGGTGCGGTTCGTGCAGCGCCGGCCCGTGACGCGCGCCGCGGCGCTCGGGGTCGTCCTCGCGGTCGGCGGGCTCGCCTGTGTCGTCCAGGTGTGGTCCGGGCTGAGCTTCGACGCCGTCGGGCTGCTGCTCGCGCTGGGCGCCGCCTGCTGCCAGGTCAGCTACTTCGTCCTGTCCGACCAGGGCAGCGACGCGGGTGAGGAGGCACCGGACCCGCTCGGCGTCATCGCGTACGGCCTGCTCGTCGGCACCCTCGTGCTGACGGTCGTCGCACGTCCCTGGACCATGGACTGGTCGGTGCTCGGGGGCAGCGCGGACATGAACGGCACGTCCGTCGCCGCCTCCCTGCTGCTCGGCTGGATCGTGCTGATCGCGACCGTCGTCGCCTACGTCACCGGAGTGCTCTCCGTGCGCAGGCTCTCCCCGCAGGTCGCGGGCGTCGTGGCCTGCCTGGAGGCGGTCATCGCGACCGTGCTCGCCTGGGTCCTGCTCGGTGAGCATCTCTCGGCGCCGCAGATCCTCGGCGGTGCGGTGGTGCTGGTCGGCGCGTTCATCGCACAGTCGTCGGCGCCCGCGAAGCCCTCGGACGGGCCGGTCGCGAGCGGCGGGAGCGACGCCGAGAGGGAGTTGTCGGTCCACGGGACCGCCGTCTAAGGTGCTGACCATGCCTTCGACGCTCGTTCTGCCGCCTCCGGCCGCCTGAGGCGGGCCCTCCGGAGTTCCCACCCGGCCTGATGCCGGGTGGCACCGCGCTGCCCGCAGAAGAAGTCCGAGGACCTTCCCGTACGCCCCTGCCCGCTGGGCACGGGCTGCGACGTGGTCCTTCCCGAACTTCAGCGCGGCTGCCTTGTGCGCGGCCGCGCGTATCCGCGGAGAGAAACACGTGTCGCATGCTGCTTCCGGCCTGCCCCTCGGGCGAGGCCTCCTCTATCTGATCGTCGCCGGTGCCGCCTGGGGCACCGCGGGCGCGGCCGCGTCACTGGTCTACCGGGCCAGTGACATGGGGCCGATCGCCCTCTCCTTCTGGCGCTGCGCGGGCGGACTCGTGCTGCTGCTCGCCGTGCGGCTGCCGCGGCATCGGCGGTGGCGCCGACGGGTCGCGCCGGCCGCCGGGGAGCCGCTCGGCCGCAAGGCCCTGCGGATCGGTGTCACGGGCCTTGGGCTCGCCGTCTTCCAGACCGCCTACTTCGCCGCCGTCGAGGCCACCGGACTCGCGGTGGCGACCGTCGTCACCCTGGGCGCCGGGCCCGTGCTCATCGCCCTCGGCGCGCGACTGACCCTGGGGGAGCGGCTCGGGCGCGGGGGGAGCGCCGCAGTGGCCGGGGCACTCGGCGGGCTCGGGGTGCTCGCGCTGGGCGCCGGAGGTGCCACGGTGCGGCCCTGGGGTGTGGTGCTCGCGGTCGTGTCCGCGGCCGGATACTCCACGATGACGCTGCTCACCCGGTGGTGGGGACGCGACGGCCGCGTCGACGGCTCCGGTACGACGGTGTGGACGTTCGCCGTCACCACCGTCTGCCTGCTGCCGCTGGGCCTGGCCGAGGGACTGGTCCCGCACACCGCCCAACCGGCCCACGTACTGGCCCTGCTGGTCTATATCGCCGCCGTCCCCACGGCGCTGGCCTACGCTCTGTTCTTCGCGGGCGCCGCCGTGGTCCGGTCCGCGACCGTCTCCGTGATCATGCTCCTGGAGCCGGTGAGCGCGGCCGTGCTGGCCGTCGGTCTGCTCGGCGAACGACTGACCATGACGACGCTCGCGGGCACCCTGTTGATGCTGGGTTCGGTCGCGGGGCTCGCGGTGGCCGAGACGCGGGGCATTCGGGGCGACACCCGGAGGGTGCCCGAGGAGGAACGGGCGCTCGTCTGAGGCATGAGGCAGGTATGAGGCATGAGGCCGAGGCACCGGGGGGATCCCGCACGGTGCCTCGGCAGCCTCGGCGTCACAGGGTCGCGAGGTAGTCGGGGAGCTCGATGCCGGGGGCCAGGTCGTCGGCGGGGATCGGGGTGCCGTGTCCCTTGGTGAGGGGGACGACCCCGGTCCAGTGGGGGAGGGCGAGATCCTCCGCGTCGTCGTTCGGGCCGCCGGTGCGCAGCTTCGCGGAGACCTCGTTCAGGTCGAGGCGGATCACGGCGGTGGCGGCGAGCTCCTTGGCGTTGGCAGGGCGCGAGTCGTACGAACGGCCCGGGACGACCTGGTCGACCAGCGCGTCCAGGGCCTCCCGCTTCTCGTCCGGGTCCGTCACCTGGTGGGCGATGCCGTGCACCACCACGGAGCGGTAGTTCATCGAGTGGTGGAAGGCGGAGCGGGCCAGGACCAGACCGTCGACATGGGTCACGGTCAGGCAGACGGGCAGTCCGGGGTCGGCCTGACCGGTCATCCGCAGTGGGCGCGAACCCGTCGAGCCGTGTACGTAGAGGCGCTCGCCGACCCGCCCGTAGAGGGTGGGGAGCACGACCGGGGCGCCGTCTCGGACGAAGCCGAGGTGGCAGACGTACCCCTCGTCGAGTATCGCGTGGACCAGCTCGTGGTCGTAGGCGGCACGCTCCTTGGAACGGGTGGGGACGGTGCGGTCGGTCGGGGTGTAGGCGGCGGGCCGCGTCGTCCCGGGCTGCGTGCTCGTCTCCGACATTGCGCTCTCCATTGCACTAGTGCATAATCTTCTTTGTGCTAGGAGAGTATCGGATCGAAGGGCGTCGCGCAGCAGACATTTCCGCGAGCGTCGAGCGTGCGGTGGGTAGCGGGAACCTTGAGCCGGGGCAACTGCTTCCGCCGATGCGGGAGTTGGCGGAGCGGCTAGGAGTGAATCCCAATACCGTCGCCGCCGCCTATCGCACCCTGCGCGAACGCGGGGTGATCGAGACCGCGGGGCGGCGGGGCAGCCGGATCCGCTCGAAGCCCGCCACGACGGGACGCGACTACATCCGGGTCGAGGTGCCGGAGGGTGTGCGGAACGTGGCCGACGGCAACCCCGACCCGGCGCTTCTGCCCGCCCTCGCCGAGGCGTTCGCGGCGGCGGCGAGACGGTCGGACCGGGATCCCGTGATGTACGGGGAGGCCGCGGTCGAGGCGGAGCTGGAGCGGCTCGCGCGCGCCGACCTCGACGCGGACGGCGTGCCCGAGGGGCCCGTCGTCGTCACCTCCGGATCGCTCGACGCCATCGAGCGCGTGCTGGCGGCCCATCTCAAACCCGGGGACGCCGTCGCCGTCGAGGATCCCGGCTGGGGCAGCGTGTTCGACCTCGCCCCGGCGCTCGGGCTGCGCACGGTCCCGGTGCGCGTCGATGACGAGGGCCCGGTCCCCGACGACGTACGCCATGCCCTGGAGGCCGGTGCCCGCGCGCTGATCGTCACGGACCGGGCGCAGAACCCGACCGGCGCCGCGGTCGGCGCCCCACGCGCGCGTGCCCTGCGTTCCGTGCTGAAGGAGCACCCGGACGTCCTGCTCGTCGAGGACGACCACGGGCACCGGATCGTCGACCTGCCGCTGCACCCCCTGGCCGGGGTGACCCGCAACTGGGCCTTCGTGCGCTCCGTCGCCAAGGCCTACGGCCCCGACCTGCGGCTCGCCGTCCTCACCGGGGACATCGTCACCATGGACCGGGTGCACGGGCGGCAGCGGCTGGGGCCCGGCTGGGTGAGCCACCTGCTGCAACGGGCGGTCGTGCACCTGTGGGCGAACGGCGCGGTGGACGTGACGGCCGTGGCGGCGGCGTACGGGCGGCGCCGGGACGCGCTGATCGACGCCCTGAAGCGGCGTGGCATCGAGGCGTACGGGCGCAGCGGGATGAACGTGTGGATCCCCGTCCCGGACGAGACGGGGGCGGTCGCGCGGTTGCTGCACGCCGGCTGGGCGGTCGCGCCCGGGGCGCGCTTTCGGATGAGCGCGCCGCCCGGGATACGGATCACCGTCTCGACTCTGACGCCGGACGACATCGAGCCGCTGGCGGACGCCGTCGCCTCCGCCGTCGGACCGGCGCCCGTACGCGGGTACGTGTGAGTCGGTCCGCACGCCCTGAGGGCGCGGTCAGCGGCGTGGCCCGCCCTGGGTGAGTGCCGCACCGGCGAGGACGATCACCGCGCCGACCGGCGTCGACCAGCTCAGCGACTCGCCGAGGATCGCGACGCCCGCGGCGGTGGCGATCACCGGGATGAAGTACGTGACCATCTGAGCCGTCGTCGGGCCGACCTCGGCGACGATGCCGTACTGGACGAGCATGGCCAGGCCCGTGCCGAGGGCCCCCAGGGCGGCGATCGCGAGCAGCGGGACGACCGGGAAGTGACTCGGCAGTGCGGTGAACAGCGGGGTGACAAGGGCCAGTTGGGCGGTGGCGAGCAGCAGTTGGGCGCCGGTCATCGACAGATGCGAGTTGCCGGTGCCGGCCAGGGTGCGGCGGACGTAGATCCAGCCGATCGGGTAGCTCAGAGAGGCCAGCAGGGCCATCGCCGTGCCCGTGGCGTCCAGACCGTGGAAGCCCTGCCAGATGCCGAGGACTGTCAGGACACCGAGAAAGCCGATGCCGAGACCGGCGACCCTGCGCCGGGTCGGACGGTCCTCGGAGAGGGCGACCAGGGACAGGGCCATGCCCCACAGGGGTGAGGTCGCGTTGCAGATGCCCGCGAGCGTGGAGGGGATCGTCAGCTCGGAGTAGGCGAAGAGCGAGAACGGCAGCGCGTTGAGCAGGAAGGCCGCGACCGCGAGATGACCCCAGGTGCGGGCCCCGCGCGGCAGCCGCTCGCGCTTCACCGCCATCGCCGCCGCGAGCACCGCCGTCCCGAACAGCAGCCGTCCGAAGGTGACTTGGAACGGCGCGTAGCCCTCTGTGCCGACCTTGATGAGCAGGAAGCTGAAACCCCAGATCAACGAGAGGGCGCCGAAGCGGATCCGCCAGTCGAGGGCGGTGCGACGGCGTGGGGTCGTTGCGGCGGGGGTGTCGGTTCGGGGAGTGGTCACGGCGCTCATGGACGTAACGATGAGGCAGACGATCTCGTAGCACAAGCGAGATTTTTCGAGCAATATCTCGTAGCATTGCTTACATGTTGAATTTGGAGCGTCTGCGCACCCTCGACGCCCTCGCCCGGCACGGCTCGGTGAGCGGCGCGGCCGAGGGGCTGCACGTCACGACATCGGCCGTCTCCCAGCAGATGTCCAAGCTGGAGCGCGAGGTGGGGCAGCAGCTGCTCGCCAAGAACGGGCGCGGGGTGCGTCTGACGGATGCCGGGCGGCTGCTCGCCGAGCATGCCGCGCGCATCCTGTCGCAGGTCGAGCTCGCCCAGTCCGACCTGGAGGCCCAGCGCGGTCAGGTCGTCGGTGAGCTGCGGCTCTCCGCCTTTCCGACCGCCGCGCGCGGGCTGTTCCCCACCGCGCTCGCCGCGCTGCGCGCCGAGCACCCCGGGCTGCGGGTGCGCTCCAGTGAGCTGGAGCCCGAGGCCGGGGTCGCCGGAGTGATCAGGGGCGACCTCGATCTGGCGGTGGTGCTCGACTGGTACAACAAGCCGATGCCGCTGCCCGACGGCCTGGTCAAGGCCCCGATCCTCGACGATCCGGCCGACGTGGCGATGCCGGTCGGCCACCGGCTCGCGGACCGCGCGGAGGTCGACCTCGGCGACTTCGCCCACGACGAGTGGATCACCTGGGGCGAGGGTGAGTTCTGCCACGAGTGGCTGATGTTCACTCTGCGGTCCAAGGGCGTCGAGCCGCACATCGGCCACCGCGCTGCCGAAACGCACACCCAGCTCGGGCTGGTCGCCGCGGGGCTCGGTGTCTGCATCGCGCCGCTGCTCGGGCGCCATCCGATGCCGGAGGGGGTTGTCGCGGTGCCGCTGCGGCAGGCCGTCCGGCGGCATGTCTACGTGATCTGGCGCGCGGACGCCGACCGCCGCCCGTCGATCAGAGCGGCGGTGGCGGCGCTGCGGGCAGCGGGGGAGAGCATCGGCTGAGCGACCACCTGGGCGGTGACGGGGCGGCTCGGGCAAGTCCGACAGCAGGGGGCCGGCCCGTGATGCCGGTGTCCGAGGCGGCCGGCGGACGTCTTGCGGTGGGGGAGCTCGCGGACGCCTCGCGGTGGCCGGGGCTTGCCCCGTGGAAGGTCTGCGGCGCCGTCTCCTCGCGAGGTTCTTCCGTGACGTGGCCTCGCGAGGTTCTGCGCAGGCTAGCGGTTGCCTCCGTAGCGCCGTCGCCCCGCAGAAGGTCCGTGGTGCTCTCGCCTCGTGGCGGGTCCGTGGTGCCGTCGGCTCGTGAGGTGCCCTGGCGGCGGCCGGGTTCGCCCGAGTTCTAGAGCGGCGGCAGCTTGCGGAAGTCCCAGGAGGCGATGGCTGTCGGCGTCAGCCGGGCCCACGCGTGGCGGCCGTCGTGCGGCATTTCCTCCAGGCCGAAGTTCTTGCGGGCGAACAAGGTCTCGGGGACGTCGAGTTCTGCGCACAGCTCACCGGTGCGGGGGACCTCGCCCACGAACTCCACCGTGCCGGACAGCTCGACGCCGCGCAGCTCCCCGTACTCCTCGCCGGTGTCGATCACCACCGCGACCCGCGGGTCGCGGCTCAGCTCCGTCCAGCGCTTGCTGCGTACCACGGAGTACAGCCACAGCGAGGTGCCGTCCCAGACGAACCAGAGCGCGCTCACGTGCGGGGTGCCGTCCTTCGACACCGTGGCGACGCGGCAGGTGCGCTGGGTGGTGAGGAACTCGTCCAGCTCGCCGGGGGTCATCATGATCTTCCGACCCCTGCGCTGAGTGACGGTCATGCGGTCACCTCTTCTTTCATGTCGACCTGATGCGTCGATCTTCTGCGTCGACAGAGATCCTCTGACAGTTCGTCAGAAAAGCATGGGCCGTCTTCCGTCCGTGCGCAATGCTCGTTACGCTCGCCCGCCCGACCCTCGACGACAAGGGGAGTCATGCCGTCGCATGAACAGCTCAGCACACTCCTCGACCCGGACGGCACCGTTCTGCTCACCGTGGAGTGCCAGCAGGGCGTCGTCGGCCCGGACAGCGCACTGCCCGAACTCGCCAAGGAGGCCCGGTCGTCGGGGGCGCTCGCGAACGTAGCCCGGCTGGTGGCCGGCGCCCACCGCGGCGGCGTCCAGGTGATCCACGCGATCGCCGAACGACGGCCCGACGGGCGGGGCGCCAACCGCAACGCCCGCCTGTTCCGCGCGGCCGAACGGCTGCCCGTGCAACAGCTGTCGGGCACCACCGCGGTCCGCGTCGCGCCGCCGATCGAGGTCGCCGAGGAGGACTTCGTCGTACGCCGCCTGCACGGCCTGTCCCCGCTCGCGGGCACCGACGTCGACGCGCTGCTGCGCAACCTCGGCTGTCGCACCCTCATCGTGACCGGAGTCTCCGCCAACGTGGCCGTTCCCAACACCGTGTTCGACGCCGTGAACCGCGGCTACACCGCCGTGGTGCCCGCGGACGCCATCGCGGGGGTGCCCTCCGACTACACCCCCGCGATGATCCGCAACACGCTCGCCCTGGTCGCCACGATCACGGCGACCGACGACGTGCTGGCCTGCTTCGAGCGGCCGCGCCGCTGAGGCGCGGCCCCTGCCGCGTCACGCGAGCTTGATCGAGTCCCCGTCCACGGTGATGCTGGCGGCGGCCAGCGGCTGCGTCGCGGGCCCCTTCTTCACACTGCCGTCGGTCGCGGAGAACTGGCTGTTGTGGCACGGGCAGGTGATCACGTTGTCGGCGATGCCCTTCACCGCACAGCCCTGGTGGGTGCACTTGGAGGAGAAGGCCTTGTAGGTGCCCGCGGTCGGCTGGGTGACGACGACGCCCTGGGACTCGAAGACCTTGCCGCCGCCCTCCGGGATGTCGGTGGTCTTCGCGAGGACCGTGCCGCCCGCGTTCCCCGCCGCGGCGTTGTCGCCCCCGCCCGTACCCCCGCTGCTCGCGCTCGCGCCGGAGCCGGAGTTGGTGGAGTCGGAGGACTTGTTGTCCGACCCGCACGCGGTCAGCGCGACGGCGAGTCCCGCCGTACCGACCGCCGCCACGACGGTGCGGCGGGCCGGGGTCGGAACGGGGTGAAGCGATTCGCTGGTCATGCTGACATTCCCTTCAACGGACGTGATGGTGATCCGTACAGAGGTACGGTCCGCCCGTCTGCCCTGTTCAGGAGCTGAGGACTTCTTGACCGAATCGACAGCGGTTAGACAGACGCGCCGACCTGCTCGGGACATCGCCGCCGTGGGCGCCCACGGGTCGCCCGGTGCCGTGGCCACCCCAGTAGCCTGGGGCGATGCTCAAGGAAGTCATCGTGACCCGCTACATCACGCCGCTGCGTGAGGGCGGCTCGCTGCCGGGGCTCGTCGAGGGCGACGATCTCGGGACGTACGTCATGAAGTTCACCGGCGCGGGGCAGGGGCGCAAGACGCTCGTCGCGGAGGTCGTCTGCGGTGAACTCGCCCGCCGGCTCGGCCTGCGTGTGCCCGGCCTGGTGGCACTCGGCCTCGACCCGGTACTGGGGCTCGGGGAGCCGGACCAGGAAGTGCAGGAGCTGCTCAAGTCGAGTGGCGGGCCGAACCTCGGGATGGGCTTCCTGCCCGGCGCGATCGGCTTCGACTCCCTCGCCTTCGAGGTGAGCCCCGAGGAGGCCGGGCGGATCGTCTGGTTCGACGCGCTGGTCAACAACGTCGACCGCTCCTGGCGCAACCCCAATCTGCTGATGTGGCACGGAGACCTGTGGCTCATCGACCACGGCGCCACCATGATCTGGCACCATCACTGGCCGGGCGCGGCGACCTCCGCCGCAAAACCCTACGACGCCTCCGACCACGCGCTCGCGCCCTTCGGCCCGGACATCGCCTCCGCCGCGGCCGAGCTGGCGCCGCTGGTGACCGAGGACCTGCTGGCCGAGGTGACCGCGGAGATCCCCGACGCGTGGCTGGCCGACGAACCCGGCTTCGACTCGCCGGAGGCCCTCCGGCGTGCCTACGCGCAGCCGCTGCTGGCGCGCGCCGGTGTGATCGAGGGGCGTATCAAGGGCTTCGAGGGGGACAAGTGAGCGAGCGGGACGTCTTCGAGTACGCGCTGCTGCGCGTGGTGCCGCGGATCGAGCGCGGCGAGTGCTTCAACGCGGGCGTACTGGTGTACTGCCGCGCCAAGTCCTTCGTCGGAGTGCGCACCCATCTGGACGAGACCAAGCTGCTGGCCCTGGACCCGGAGGCCGACGTGGCCGGCGTACGGGCCGCGCTGCGGGCGGTCGAGGGGGTCTGCGCGGGCGGCAAAGCGGCAGGTCAGGCCGCTGGTGACGATGCCGGGCGGCGTTTTCGCTGGCTGATCGCGCCCCGCTCGACGGTCGTGCAGCCGGGGCCCGTGCACACCGGACTCACCGCCGATCCGCAGGCGGAGACGGAGCGGTTGCTCCAGTTGCTGGTCAGGTAATGGATCACACCCGCGCGGTGTGCCGTTGACACCGGGTGCCAGGGCTTCTAGCGTCACGTCTACCGAAGGTACTAAGCGGTCGCTCACCGGACGGGCGTACCGTGTGAGCCGCAGGACATTCCACCGCAGGGCATTTCAAGCCGCAGGGCTTTTCAAGGGCGAGGAGAACCAGCAATGTCCACCACTGAGCAGCGCGTCGCCGTAGTCACCGGTGCCGCGCGCGGCATCGGCGCCGCGACCGCCGTACGACTGGCCGCAGAGGGCCGCGCCGTCGCGGTGATCGACCTCGACGAGGCCGCGTGCAAGGACACCGTCGAGAAGATCACCGCCGCCGGTGGCAAGGCCCTCGCGGTCGGCTGCGACGTCTCCGACGAGGCCCAGGTCGAGGCCGCGGTCGCGCGGATCGCCGAGGAGCTCGGTGCGCCGACCGTCCTGGTGAACAACGCGGGCGTGCTCCGCGACAACCTGCTGTTCAAGATGGCCGCGTCCGACTGGGACACGGTCATGAACGTGCACCTGCGCGGCGCCTTCCTGATGGCCAAGGCCTGCCAGAAGTACATGGTGGACGCCAAGTTCGGCCGCATCGTCAACCTGTCGTCGTCCTCGGCGCTCGGCAACCGCGGCCAGGCCAACTACTCCGCCGCCAAGGCCGGTCTCCAGGGCCTCACCAAGACCCTCGCCATCGAGCTCGGCAAGTTCGGCGTCACCGCCAACGCCGTCGCGCCCGGCTTCATCGCCACCGACATGACGGCGGCCACCGCCGAGCGCGTCGGCATGGGCTTCGAGGACTTCCAGGCCGCGGCCGCCACCCAGATCCCCGTGCAGCGCGTCGGCAACCCCGACGACATCGCCAACGCGATCGCCTTCTTCACCGGCGAGGCCGCCGGATTCGTCTCCGGCCAGGTCCTGTACGTGGCCGGCGGACCGCTCAACTGACGCCGGAGGGCACGACATGACCACACTCCCCGAACTCTCCGGCAAGGTCGCGCTCATCACGGGCGCGAGCCGCGGCATCGGCTACGGCATCGCGGAGGCCCTTGTCGCCCGCGGTGACCGCGTGTGCATCACGGGCCGCAACGAGGACGCCCTGAAGGAGGCTGTCGAGGCACTCGGTGCCGACCGCGTCATCGGCGTCGCCGGCAAGGCGCACGACCTGGCCCACCAGGCCACGGTCGTCGAGCGCACCATGGAGGCCTTCGGCCGCGTCGACTACCTGGTCAACAACGCCGGTACGAACCCCGTGTTCGGCCCGATGGCCGACCTGGACCTGGACGTGGCACGCAAGGTCTTCGAGACCAACGTCGTCTCGGCGCTCGGCTTCGCCCAGCTGACCTGGAAGGCCTGGCAGAGCGAGAACGGCGGCGCGATCGTCAACATCGCGTCCGTCGCCGGCATCGCCCCCTCGCCCTTCATCGGTGCGTACGGCATGAGCAAGGCCGCCATGATCAACCTGACCGTGCAGCTGGCGCACGAGTTTGCGCCCAAGGTACGGGTCAACGCGATCGCGCCCGCCGTCGTGAAGACCAAGTTCGCGCAGGCCCTGTACGAGGGCCGGGAGGCGGAAGCGGCCGCGTCCTACCCGCTCGGCCGGCTCGGTGTGCCCTCCGACATCGGGGGCGCCGCCGCCTTCCTCACCTCGACGCAGTCGGACTGGATCACCGGTCAGACCCTCGTCGTCGACGGCGGCATCTTCCTGAACGCCGGAGTGGGCTGACCAGAGCCACGAGACGGGACGAACGGAGCATCGACGCGGGCGCTGATGGACGAAATCGGCGCCCGCGTCGACGTATGAAGACGTACAGCCAAATGACAACGTAGTCACAAACGCGCTGATCAAGTGCCCTGCCGGGAAGACGGGTTCACCGGTGTGGCGCTGCGGTATGGTCTGCCGACCCTTGGTACGGCAGATCGAGGAGCATGCGCGTGTTCAACCGGAACCCATGTCTGCGGCAATTGGCGGCGGTCACGTCCATCACCCTGGTGGCCGGGTGCGGCGTTCTCACCTCGGCGTCGTCCGACGACAAGGGACCGATCGTCGTGGGCACCACCAGTGCCCCGAGCACGCTGGATCCGGCCGCCTCCTGGGACGGCTCCTGGGAGCTGTTCCGCAACATCTACCAGACACTGCTGAGCTACCCCTCCGGGGCGACCACGCCCGAGCCCGACGCCGCCCAGAGCTGTGGGTTCGCGGACACCTCGAACCTCGTGTACCGCTGCAAGCTGCGCGCCGACATGAAGTTCTCCGACGGCGACCCGCTGGACGCCCACGCCGTCAAGTACTCGATCGACCGGATCAAGAAGATCAACCTGCCCGGCGGTCCCGCCGGCCTCCTCGGCAGCCTCGACCGGATCCAGGTACTGAACGAGCGCGAACTCGTCTTCCACCTGAACAAATCGGACGCGACCTTCCCGTTCGTCCTCGCCACCCCGGCCATGTCGATCGTCGACCCCGACGACTACCCCGCGCACTCGCTGCGCAAGGACGGCAAGGTCTTCGGGTCGGGGCCGTACAGCCTGCGCTCCTACGAGGAGGGCAAGCAGGCCGAACTCGTCAGGAACGACCATTACAAGGGATTCGCCGAGCTCAAGAACGACGCGGTGACGATCCGCTACTTCCAGGACTCGGGGCAGATGGTCGACGCCCTCAAGAACAAGAAGATCGACGTCACGTTCCGCGGCCTGGCCTCCAAGGACATCGTCTCGCTCCGGACCAAGGGAGCGGACGAGGGCCTTCAGCTCGTCGAGGGCGCGGGCATGGAGATCAGCTACCTCGTGTTCAACCCGAAGGATCCGTGGGCCAAGAAGCTCGCGGTGCGCAAGGCGGTCGCCCAGGTCATCGATCGTGCGGCGATCGCGCACAAGGTCTACAAGGACACGGTCGACCCGCTGTACTCCATGGTCCCCGCGGGCCTGACCGGTCACACCACGGGCTTTTTCGACGACTACGGGGACCCCAGTTCGTCCAAGGCCCGGCAGATCCTCTCGGAGGCGGGCATCACCGAGAGCGTCCCGCTCACCCTCTGGTACACCACGGACCGCTACGGCTCCGAGACCGCCCCGGAGTTCCAGGAGATCAAGAGGCAGCTCGAGGAATCCGGCCTGTTCCGCGTGTCGCTCAACGGGCGCCCCTGGAAGACGTACGAGGAGGGCTACCGCAAGGGCGAGTACCCGGTGTTCGGGCGCGGCTGGTTCCCGGACTTCCCGGACGCCGAGAACTTCATCGCGCCCTTCGTGGGCCAGCAGAACGCGCTCGGTACGCCCTATCCGGCGCCCCGGATCACCGACACCCTGCTGCCCGCCTCGCGCCGCGAGAGCGACCGTGGAGCGGTGGTCAAGGAGTTCGAGGCGGCCCAGCAGATCCTCGTCGACGACGCTCGGCTGCTGCCGCTGTGGCAGGGCAAGCAGTTCGTGGCCGCGAGCGAGGAGATCGCGGGCGGGGAGCAGGCCCTGGACCCCTCGACGATCATGATGATGTGGGAGCTGCACCGCAAGACCAGCTGGTAGGTCACGTGCAGTACCCGGCGGGTAGCCTGGTCCCACGGGGTGCGGGGCCGATTGTCAGTGGTCGCCTGTAGGTTCTGAGACCTGGAAGTGACCGCACATCGGAGGAACTTGACGTGACCGACACCGCCATGCTGCCCGAGTCCTGGCGCGGCGTACTGGGTGACGAACTGCAGCAGCCCTACTTCAAGGAGCTCACCGAGTTCGTCGAGGAGGAGCGTGCCAACGGTCCCGTCTACCCTCCGCGCGAGGAGGTCTTCGCGGCGCTGGAGGCGACTCCGTACGAGCGGGTGAAGGTGCTGATCCTCGGCCAGGACCCGTACCACGGCGAGGGCCAGGGCCACGGCCTGTGCTTCTCGGTCCGCCCGGGAGTGAAGACCCCGCCCTCGCTGCGCAACATCTACAAGGAGATGAAGGAGGAGCTGGGCACCCCGATCCCGGACAACGGCTATCTGATGCCGTGGGCCGAGCAGGGCGTCCTGCTGCTGAACGCGGTGCTGACCGTGCGCTCCGGTGAGGCCAACTCGCACAAGGGCAAGGGCTGGGAGAAGTTCACGGACGCGGTGATCCGTGCCGTGGCCGACCGGCCCGACCCGGCCGTCTTCGTCCTGTGGGGGAACTACGCGCAGAAGAAAGTCCCGCTCATCGACGAGAAGCGGCACATCGTCGTGAAGGGTGCGCACCCGTCGCCGCTCTCCGCGAAGAAGTTCTTCGGCTCGCGCCCCTTCACGCAGATCAACGAGGCGGTCGCCGGGCAGGGCCACGAGCCGATCGACTGGCGGATTCCGAACCTCGGCTGATCCGGGACCGAGACCGCAAGCGGCCCGGGCCGGGTGCGGGGGGCGTCCGGTCCGGCCGTCACCGGGGCGGCTCAGTGGTGTCCGGGGGCGCCTGAGCGTGATTGTCAGTGTGTCCGGTTAGCGTCGGAAGGGACAGCGACGAGCCTGGAGGACGCGGTGGCGGAGCAACAGGAGCAGGCGGCGCCGGACGCCATGATGACCCGGATCGGACAGGTCGTCATGCTGCACCACGGTGGCGACCGTGAGGAGGCTCGGGGGCGTTTCCTGGACCTGTGGGGGGAGATCGGCGAGGACGGCGACCCCCTGCACCGTTGCACCCTGGCGCACTACCTGGCGGACACGCAGGACGATCCCGCGGACGAACTGGCCTGGGACCTGAGGGCGTTGTCGGCGGCCGAGGAACTCACCGACGGTGACGTCGCCGAGCGCCACCGGTCGCTCGAGGCGCGCGCGTTCTATCCGTCGCTGCATCTGAACCTGGCGGCCGACTATGTGAAACTCGGCCGCTCCGAAGCCGCCCGCAGCCATCTGCGCCGGGCACGCGGGGCGGTCGGAGCCCTCGGGAACGACCGTTACGGGGACGGCGTACGCGCGGCGATCGGCCGTCTGGAGCTGCGACTCGACGGGGAGGGCCCGTCGCACGGAGGGCCGGGGGAGGGCCCGGGCACCGTCGAGGGGCCCGGGCCCTTCGGCGGGTCCGGAGGAGAGACCTTGGGGCCGCCGAGACAGCGCCCCTAGGTCCCGCGGACGCCGGTCGTGTCAATGCCCGTACGTGCCCTTGCAGATGACGGCCTCCGGACTGTCCGCCTTCCAGCCCCCGTACCTCCGGCCGACGGCACACACATCCGTGCTGTTCGGCTGTTCGGGTGCGACGGGAGGGACGTCGGTGCGGGGTGCGGGCCGGTGGGGTCGTGGGTGCGGATGAGGCTGCGGGTGTTGCCCGGCACCCGGTTGGCGCGAAGGGGCCCGCGGGGCGGCGGGCGACGGGACGGGCGTACGGTGCGGCGCCGGAGCGCTCGGTGACGGCTTCCGGGACGGCCCGATGAGTTCCAGCGCCTCGCGCGCCGGCGCCTGCACGATCTGCGGCCCGGCCTTGCCGTCAGGACGCGGTGGCGACGGCCGGGACGGCGCGGTCGGCAGGGAGGGAGCGGGCGGTCGCTGGACGGTCACACAGCCGGAGAGCGCGGCGGTGGCCACGGTGACCAGGAGCGTTGCGGCGGTCGTCGTTCGATGCACCCGCTCAACTCTGCTGCGTCAGGCCCGCTTTGGGGAGCCGAAAAGCGGAGGTTGCCCCACACGGGTGACCCTTCCGCCCCTGCGGAGGGCGCCGGTGTCCGCCAGGTGACCCGACGCCGCATCACCCTGTCTCACTCACCCGTGGCGCCGTCGATCCGCTCCCGGATCAGATCCGCGTGACCGTTGTGACGCGCGTACTCCTCGATCATGTGGGTGTAGATCCACCGCAGGTTGATGGGGTCCTGGGTGAACTTGCTCTTGCCCTCGCCGGCGTCGTCCAGCGCGAAACGAGCCGCGTTGCGCCGGGCGATCCCGATCTCGGCCTGCCAGGTGGCGTACGCCTCGTCCCAGGTGTCCGCGTCGGTGAGATGGAACTCTCCGTCCGGGTCCTCCTCGCTGCAGTAGATCGGCCCCGGATCGTCGCCCACCAGAACCTTGCGGAACCAGCCCCGCTCCACCTCCGCCATGTGCCGCACCAGACCGAGCAGGGACAACTCGGAAGGCTCGACCGAGGCGGTCTTGAGCTGGGCGTCGTCGAGGCCCGCGCACTTCATCTCGAGGGTCTCGCGGTGGTAGTCGAGCCAGCCCTCCAGCATGGACCGTTCCTCGGCGTTGGTGGCGGGTTCGGTGCGCTGCTTCGTCATGCCCGCATTTTCGTCGAGCGCACGGACTTCCACCAGGGCTTTTCCTGTGAACGCCGCCCTGGTCCCCGAGGCCGCTCCGGCACTGTTCCCGCGAAGCTTCGACGGCATCGCCGACAGGCGGCCGCCGCAGCGGCCGTATGCTTCCGGCCAGGCCCGCGTCGGCAACTGAAGGAGACCCTGGTGAAGGTCGGCTGCATCGGACTCGGCGACATCGCGCAGAAGGCGTACCTGCCGGTGCTCGGCGTCCAGCCGGGGGTCGAGCTGCATCTGCAGACGCGAACGCCCGCGACCCTGGCCCGGGTCGGCGACAGCCTCCACCTGCCGCCGGAGCAGCGGCACACCGACCTGTCGGACCTGCTGGCGCAGAACCTCGACGCGGCGTTCGTGCACGCGGCGACCGTCGCACACCCCGAGATCGTGACGCGGCTCCTGGAGGCGGGCGTGCCGACCTTCGTCGACAAGCCGCTCGCCTACGAACTAGCCGACTCCGAGCGTCTGGTGCGTCTCGCGGAGGAGCGGAACGTGAGCCTCGCCGTCGGCTTCAACCGGCGTCACGCTCCCGGGTACACGCAGTGTGCCGATCACCCCCGCGAGCTGATCCTGATGCAGAAGAACCGGATCGGGCTGCCCGAGGACGTGCGCACGATGGTCCTCGACGACTTCATCCACGTCGTGGACACGCTGCGGTTCCTGGTGCCTGGGCCGGTCGACGACGTGACCGTGCGGGCCCGGGTCGAGGGCGGCCTGGTCCACCATGTCGTACTGCAACTCACCGGGGACGGCTTCACGGCGCTCGGCGTGATGAACCGGCTGAGCGGGTCGGCGGAGGAGATCCTCGAGGTCTCGGGGCAGGATACGAAGCGTCAGGTGGTCAACCTCGCGGAGGTGATCGACCACAAGGGGCAGCCGTCGGTGCGGCGGCGCGGAGACTGGGTGCCGGTGGCCCGGCAGCGCGGCATCGAGCAGGGCGTACTCGCCTTCCTCGACGCGGTGCGCGCGGGCAAGGTGCTCAGTGCCCGTGACGCGCTGGCGACTCATGAACTGTGCGAGCGGGTGGTACGAGCGGTTCAGGAGCGGTCCGCCGAGGCCTGAACGCCCGGAAGCCCTCCGTCGCGCACAGTGCCGCCAGGATCAGCAGCGCCGCGTGCACCGGCCAGTCGCCGAACCGGACGTACGGGGTGACGCCGCGCGCGAGCGGTACGTCGTACACCACCGCCGCGCTCGCGTCCGTGCCGAGCCAGGAGCCGATCCGCTCGCCGCTCGGGCCGTACACGGCGGAGACCCCGGTCAGCGTCGCGTGCACCATCGGGCGGCCGGTCTCGGCGGCCCTCAGCGCGGCGAGCGAGGCGTGCTGCTCGGGGGCCCAGCTGTGCTGGAAGGTCGAGGTCGAGGACTGCGCGAGGAGAACCTCGGCGCCGTCCTGGGCGAGATGGCGGCTCATGTCGGGGAAGGCCGTCTCGAAGCAGATCAGCGGGCCGACGCGCAGTCCGTGCCCGACGTTCATCACGACCTGTTCGGTGCCCTTCCTGCGGTCCTCGCCCGCCGCTTTCCCGACCGAGGTCGCCCAGCCGAGGAGGGAACGGGCGGGTATGTACTCGCCGAAGGGGACGAGCCGCATCTTGTCGTAGCGGTCGCCGGTCGGGCCCTGCGGTCCCACCAGGACGGAACTCTTGTAGATCCCGGGCCGGTCGGAGCGGTGCGCGTCGACGTTCACCATGATGTCGGCGCCGGTCAGCCGGGACAGCGCGGCGAGCCGGCTCGCCAGGTCGGGGCGGTCCGCGAGGTCGAAGCCGACGCTGCTCTCGCCCCAGACGACGAGGTCGGGGTCCTGTCCGGCGAGGGTGCGGGTGAGGGCCTCCTCGCGTGAGAAACGCGCCTCGGCACTGTTCGCGCCGCCGATCACCCCGGGCTGTACGACGGCGATCCGGACCTGGCCCGTCACGTCCGGGCGCGGTGACCACACCCAGGTCGCCGAGGTCACGGCGGCCGTCGCGGCCAGTCCGGCGACGGCGGGCATACGGGACTCACGCACCGCGACCAGTACGGCGACCGCCACATTGACGGCGACCACCAGGAAGCTGAGCAGCCACACCCCGCCGACCGACGCGAGCCGCAGCGCGGGCCCGACCTGCCACTGGCTCGACCCGAGCAGTCCCCAGGGTCCGCCGAGGCCCTGCCAGGACCGGACGAGTTCGACCATCAGCCACCCCGAGGGCAGGACCAGGAGCGCGGTCCCGACCCGTCCCGCCGAGGGCACCCCGCCGAGGAACCGCCGGACGAGCCAGCCCCAGGGCGCCCACAGCAGGCCGAGCAGTGCCGCTATGACGACCGTGAACACATTCAGACTCGGCAGCAGCCAGTGGTGCACGGCCAGCATGAAGCCCAGCCCGCCGAACCAGCCGTCGTACGCGGCCCGCCTGCCCGTCGGGGCCGAGCGGGCCAGCAGGATCCAGGGCACCAGGGCGACGTACGCGAACCACCACCACGAAGGGGCGGGGAAGGCGAGCATCGGCAGCGCGCCGGCCAGTGCGGCGATGATCGCGCGCCGCCACGGGGAAGCGAGCCAATGATCGGGCCCACTGCCCAGCCAACGCTCGGGCCAACGCTCGGGCCTCTTCATACAGGGCCTCCCTCCCCGGGGGATGCCTCCAGTGTGCGCGTCGGCGACGATCTCCGACAGGGGGCGTCCGGCCAGGGCTTTCCGGTCGGGAGGCTCTGCTCAGGCGGCTTGCGGTCGGGGGCGTCCGGTCAGGTGGCGGCGGGTTCCTGGCTCGGCTGCGGAGCGCGGCGCCATTTCTCCTGGACGACGACCTCGCGCAGGCGCCAGCCGAGGTCCGTACGCACCAGTCCGAAGGCGTACCGGCCGCCGCACACGAAGTCGGGCGCGGTGGACCCACCGTCGTGGCCCGCGAACCGCATCGGATTGATGTAGTCCGCCTGGACCCGGGCCGTGTCGCCCGTTTCCTGGTCCAGCGACCCGAACCGCAGCCGCCGGTTCACGATCAGATGCTGGCGCATGGGGAAGAGCTCCATGCTCTGCGCGAGCCATCCCGCGACCTCGTCGGCGCCGCCCTCGATACCTCCGGCCGAGCGGTAGTCGGCGCGTCCGTCCGTTGCGAACAGCCTCCGGTACGCCTCCCAGTCGCCGTCGTCGACGGCCACCGCGTACTCGGTGACGAGTCCGTCCACGGCGAATCGGTCCATCACGGTCGCGAGCTCCACACGCTGCGTCATCGGCTCAGTGTTGGCCACGGCGGGTGCGCAGCCAAGGGGCGTGCGCCAACAGGTGCATAACTCCGCCTCGTAAACAAAGGGAGTTGGTGCGGATGGGCGATTTCTATACTGATCGGATGATCGCCATACCGCTCAGCGCGCTCGAAGTGGCCATGGTCCAAGCGGGCGCCCGAGCCGCAGACACGTTACGAGACACCACCGAGTTCGCCCTGCGCCTTGAAGACCTCGGTTACCTGCGACTCTGGTACGCCGAGCATCACCATTCTCCGGCCATCGGAGCGTTCCCGCCCGTCGTCCTGACCGCCCACGCGGCCGCGTTGACGTCGTCCATCCGTCTCGGCTCCGGGGGCGTTCTCGCTCCGAACCACGCCCCGATCATGCTGGCGGAGCAATTCGGCACGCTGTCCGCACTGCACGCGGGCCGGATCGACCTGGGCATCGGCCGCGGCCCGGGTACCTTCGACGAATCCACGGCGCGGGCCCTGCGCCGCGGGGCCGGTCCGGCGGCGGACGACGAGTACCGCGACGACGTGTCGTCGACTCTGCGCTTCCTGGTGGACGAAGTCGCACTCAGCCCGCTCCCGGAGCCGTGGCTGCTGTCCTCGAGCACGGCCGGCGCCGCGCTCGCCGCGGAACTCGGGCTGCCGATCGCCTTCGCCCATCACATTCGTCCCGACAACACCCTGGCCGCGCTCAGCCACTACCGCGAACGTTTCTCCCCCTCCCGCTGGTGCGCGCGACCGCGCGTGCTGATCTGCGTGGAAACGGTATGCGCCGAGACGGACGAGGAGGCGGCCCGGCTGGCCGGCCCGATGGATGTCGTCAAGGCCGGACTCCTCAAGGGTCGAGGCGACATCCCCTTCCCCACGCCCGGAGAGGCGGCGACCCACTCGTTCACCGCGCAAGAGGTGCGGGCGCTGACGAGCTTCCGTGCCCAACAGGCACACGGCTCACCCGAGACCGTTGCGAAACACCTGACGGACCTGGTGGACCGGACGGGTGCGGACGAACTCATGCTGGTGACGCCCATCTACGCGTTGGCCGACCGATTGAGGTCGTACGAACTCGTCAAGCAGCACGTCATGGAGGAACCTCGTGCCGACGGACGACGTTCATGAAGCATGGCTGTGATCTACAAGACCACGATGACGCCCAGCAAGCTGGAGCTCCTTACCGCCTGGCTTCCCAGGCAGCCGTGGTACATCGGCATGGCGAGTGAGCCGCACCTGACCAAGGCCGGCGGCTTCCGGCTCGATGATCCGCAAGGGGAGGTGGGAATCGAGTTCATGGTGGTCACGGACACCTCCGGCGAGCGACCGCGCTCCTACCACGTGCCGCTCAGCTACCGCGGGGCGCCGCTCGACGGAGCCGATCGGGGGCTCATCGGCACGTCCGAGCACGGGGTGTTGGGAAGGCGGTGGGTGTACGACGGGACCCATGACCCGGTCCTCGTCGCTCAACTGCTCGATCTCCTCCAGGGCCGCGCCGTGCCGCAGGCGCAGAGCGAGACCAACGCCCCGGCCCCCTCCGTCACGAGCTACTTCACGGGGGTCGGCTTCTCAACCGTGATCGCGTCGGCGGTTGTCGACGACAGACAACACGGCACCGCCATCGTGGTGGAAACCATGGAAGAAGCCGGGCCGCACGGTCAGTCGGCGGGCGCCGTGACCATCGACGTGATGCGTGTTCTCCGGCCCGACACGCAGGTTTCCCAGGTCGATGCGGTCCGGGCGGCCCGAGGACATGTCGTTGCCGACTGGCGCTCGAAGAACGGCGAGGAGAGCCGCGGTCTGTTTGTCGTCCTGCGCGACACAGCGCGATGACCGGACTCCCCGGCGCCGACCGTAGTCCTTCCTCCCGCCTCTCCCACCCGTCCCAGCCGGACAAAGACCGCGGCTGCCTACGCCTGGTGCTCGCCGTACCCCGCTCGCCCACTCGGTCGCGCGTCGGCCAAGGGGTGGTCAAGACCGCGCATCCTGGAACTGTCGCGTATTGACCTTGTGTTCCGCCCGGAGTTGGATCTTGCCTGCCCGTGCGGGTGTCCGGGCGGTGAGAGAGGTACGACGGTGGCTGGTGACGCCCGCGACGGGCTGATACGCGTGGTGTATCTGGAGCGGATGTCCGCGCTGATGATGGCCGCGGGCGCGGTGCTGTCCGAAGCCGTGCTGCTCGCCCTCGTCGGCACGGCTCACTACCGCGAGATGCTGATGGTGGGATCGGTCGCGATCGTTTTCGTGTCCGTGGTGCTGCTGCCGATGTGTCTTAGGCTCCCCGCCCGACTGCGCCGCACATACGACGATGCCGTGCCGATCGAGAACGTCGCCGAACCGCGCGACGGGCAGGACGCGGTGCGGCGCCTGTCGCTGTGGCGTACGGCGGGATTCGTGGGTGTCCTGGCCTGCTGGCTGCTGTTCATCGGCCTGACGTCCCATCAAGTGATGCCGCCGATCATGATGGTCACGCTTGCCCTGGCCCAGTGGGCGCGGTCCCGGGCGACCGCGGGCTGGGAGCGCGCGAACGGGGCCGTGCTGTGGCAGGGCGTCCCCGGTCTGCGGGGATCCCGACGCCGCGTGTTCCGCGTGCCGTCCGGCGCTGCGGACCCCGTTGCCTAGGACGTCCGTCGGATCGCCGAGGAGTCGCAGCGTTCTCGCCTTCGACATCAGCGGGGAGGACTTCGGCTGGGGGGCACCCTGGACGAGGGGGCGTGTCGGCGCACCTTTGCCCCCTGCCCGGCGGTGCGTCCTCGATCGTAGAGTGATCGAAGACCAGTGCGGGCTCGAGACGGCCCCGGGTTGCCCGTTCGCCACCAGGAGGCACGTATGACACGTCACGTCACCGTTGTCACGGGCGGCAGCAGGGGGATCGGTGCCGCGACGTGCGCGCGTCTCGCGGCGGACGGCCACGACGTGGCGGTGGGGTACGTGAGCGACGGCGCCGCCGCGGAGTGGACCGCGAGCGCCGTCCGCGCGGCGGGGGCCCGCTGCGTCACGGTACGTGTGGACACCTCTGACGAGGACGACGTCGAGCGGCTCTTCGACACGGCGGCGGACCGGCTCGGGCCGGTGACGGGCTTGGTGAACAACGCCGGCGTGACCGGTCCGCTCGGCAGGCTCGCGGACACCGACCCCGCCGATCTACGGCGCGTGGTGGACGTCAACCTGCTGGGCACGCTGCTGTGTTCGCGGCGGGCCGCCCGGTCCATGGCGGCCTGGGGGAGTGGCGTCATCGTCAACGTGTCCTCGACGGCGGCCACACTCGGCAGCCCCGGTGACTTCGTCCACTACGCGGCCACCAAGGCCGCCGTCGACGCCCTGACGGTGGGCCTCGCCAAGGAACTCGGCCCGGACGGCATCCGCGTCAACGCGGTCGCACCCGGCATGATCGCCACGGAGATGCACGCCACCAGCGGAGATCCGGGCCGCGCCGAGCGCGCCGCCTCGTCGATTCCGCTGCGCCGCGTCGGTCAGGCCGAGGAAGTCGCCGCGGCCATCGCGTGGTTGATGTCGCCCGATGCGTCGTACACGACGGGGGCGGTGTTGCGGGTGTCCGGGGGGCGGTGAGCCCCGACCAGGGTGCCGGTCATCGACCCTTGGACTTCGTGCAGGTCCCCATGCCCGATCTCACGCGGCCTCGACGACCTCTCCGCGTATCGCTTCCGCCCACTTCACGACCAGCAGCTCGTACTCCGCGCGCTCCTGCGCGGAAAGGGAGCCGCCCGCGCGCATCCACAAGGCGCGGATCTGTTCGTTCAGCGCTGCAGCGGACCGCACGGAACCAGAGGACATTAAATCGGGGGACATGCGCACCAGCCTAGGGGCAAGGACTGACACTGCGCTACCGGGCGGCTACTCATCCCGTATGCGGTTCGTCACGGCCGACGCGGAGTGACGCGAACGGGCTCGGTCGATCCGTACGACGGCCCGCCGGCCCCGATGCCGAACGCCCCGGAACACCTCGCCGACGGCGCCCGGATCGTCGGTCGGGGGTGCGCTGTCGCCCGACTTCCGCCGGGGCGGCCGGGATCCGCTCACCGCCGCTCGGCCCAGGCGCGGGACCAGTCCAGCAGCGGCCCCATCGCGGCGACCAGGTCGTCGCCGAGCGCGGTGAGGTGCCACGCCGGCTGCGCCGCCGTCGCTGTCGACGAGGCGATGCCCGCCTCGCGGAGTTCCGTGAGGCGCGTGGACAGGACGCTGGAGGACATGCCGTCGCAACGGCGCTGGAGGTCCCGGAAGCCGATCGGGGCGCCGTTGCCGTGCAGTTCCCGGATGACCCGTAGCGTCCAGCGCCGGCCGAGCAGATCCAGCGCCGCCATGACGGGACGACCGGTGGCCGAGCCGCGGACGGGGCGGCCGGGGGCGGGAGCGTCCGAGTCCTGATGGGGGCTGCCCGGAGCCGAGGCGTCCGTGCCCTCGAAAGGGCCCTCGGGGCCCGGACGGCCCCGCCTCGGAATGCCGGAAGCCGAATCGTTCGGCGCGGGTGTCGTGCCCAAGTGAGTACCTCTCGCCGGGAGTCGCTCACCTCCCACCCTTGCGCTTCGATTTCAGAAGCGCAAGGCTGCCGGCCATGAAACAGCGCATCGACGGCGTCACGCCGCCCTACGAGCCCGAGACCGACCGCGCGTTGCACCGATGGATGCCGCCCGGTGTCGCCCGCGAACCCCTGATGCTGTTCAAGGTGCTGGAGCGCCACCCGGAACTCGCCTCACGTATGAGGGCACTGGGCGCCGGCCTCCTCGTCCACGGCCTGCTGAGCGACGCCGACCGGGAACTCGTCATCGCCCGCGTCGCCGCCCGCTCCGGATGCGCGTACGAATGGGGCGTCCACATGGCGACGTACGCCGAGACGGCCGGACTCACCCCGCGGCAGGTGACGCTCACGGCGACCGGCGGACCCGACCACCCGGCCTGGTCCGACCGGCAGGCGGCGCTGCTGCGTGCCGTCGACGAGCTGCACGACACGGCCCGGGTGAGCGACGCGGCCTGGAGCGGACTGCGGGAGCACCTCGACGAGCCCGAAGCCCTCGAGCTGCTGGTCCTCGCGGGCTGGTACCGCACGATCGCGTACGTCGCCAACGGCGCGCGGATCGAGCAGGAACCCTGGGCGCTGGCCTTCCCCGGGACGGACCGCTCCGGCGCCTGAGGGGTGGTGAGCCGTCAGCCCGCGGACTCGGCCGCGTGCGGGCTCAGCCCGCCCGTCGAGACCAGCGCGATGATGACGATGCCGAGCGCGATGCGGTACCAGACGAACGGCATGAAGCTCTTGTGCGAGATGAACTTCATGAACCACGCGATGACGGCGTATCCGACCGCGAACGCGATCACCGTCGCGAGGATGGTCGGCCCCCACGCCACATGTCCGTTCGCGGTGGCGTCCTTGACCTCGAAGGTGCCCGAGGCGAGCACGGCCGGCATCGCGAGGAGGAAGGAGTAACGGGCCGCCGCGGCGCGGGTGTAGCCCATGAAGAGGCCGCCGCTGATGGTCGCGCCGGACCGGGAGACGCCGGGGATCAGGGCCATCGCCTGGCAGAGGCCGTACAGCAGGCCGTCCTTGACGTTCAGGTCCTCGAGTGCCTTGCGCTGCTTGGGCGCACGGTGCTTACCGCCGGTCTCGTCACGCGCCGCGAGCCGGTCTGCGATGCCGATGACCACGCCCATGACGATGAGCATCGTCGCGGTGATCCGCAGATCGCGGAACGGGCCCTCGATCTGGTCCTTGAGTGTCAGGCCGAGTACGCCGATGGGTATGGAGCCGACGATGACCAGCCAGCCCATCTGGGCGTCGTGGCTCCGGCGCATCTCCTTGTTCGTGAGCGAGCGGAACCACGCCGCGAGGATCCGGCCGACATCCTTGCGGAAGTAGATCAGTACCGCCGCCTCCGTGCCGAGCTGGGTGATCGCGGTGAAGGCCGCTCCGGGGTCCTCCCAGCCGGAGAACGCCGCCGTCAGGCGCAGATGCGCACTGGAGGAGACGGGAAGGAATTCGGTCAGCCCCTGGACGAGTCCGAGGATGAGGGATTCAAACCAAGACATGAAGTGAGGTGGTCCAAGCGCTGATCGGAAAGGGGCGACGGGCACGCCGAGCCGCTGCGGGCGGTGATCACGGGTGTTGGTGGCAGCGTAGCGTCCCCCAAGGACAGCTCTGCCACAGGGGTTTCGTGCGCAGACAGTGGGCGGGCAGTGGGCGGACGGCGGGCGGGCGGTGACGGTCCTGTGCCGACCCGGTGGGCAACGTGGTCCACGGTGTGACCAGGGTGTTGACCTGCCGCTGGACCGGGACATACGTTGCAGTGGAAGAGAAAGCGCTTGCTGCCGCCGGTTCCGCTTCGGTGTCACCATGCGTTGGCCAACGTCTGACGTCACGTCCGATGGAGCGCTGATCACGTACATGAGTAAGAGCACCGAGTCCGCCCCCAACCGCCCCGCGACCCCGTTCGAGGGCCGCCGTATCCGGGCCGCCGTCATCGGTACGGGCGCCATCGCGCGCGGGAGCCATGTTCCCGCGCTCGCCCGGCTCGCCGAGGAGGGCGAGACGGAGATCGTCGCCGCGGTCGACATTGCGGAGGGCGCCGTCCAGAAGTTCTGCGCCGAGGCGGGCATCCCGCACGCGTACACCGATCTGGACCGCATGCTGGAGGAGCAGCGGCCGGACCTGGTCGCGATCTGCACCCCGCCGACCCTGCACCGGGACCAGACCGTCGCCGCGCTGCGCGCCGGGGCCTGGGTCTGGTGCGAGAAGCCGCCGGTCCTGACGCTCGCCGACTTCGACGCCGTCGAGGCGGAGGAGGGGAAGGACGGGGGCCCGTACGCGGCCATCGTCTTCCAGCACCGGTTCGGCTCGGGGTCCCGGCACGTGCGGCGCCTCATCGCCGAGCGGACCATGGGCCGCCCGCTCGTCGCGCACTGCCAGACCACCTGGTACCGCAATGCCGAGTACTACGCCGTGCCCTGGCGCGGGCGCTGGGAGACCGAGGGCGGCGGGCCCGCGATGGGACACGGCATCCACCAGATGGACCTGCTCCTGGACCTGATGGGACCGTGGAGCGAGGTGCGGGCCATGGCCGGGCGCCTGGTGCACGACGTGGAGACGGAGGACGTCTCGACCGCCCTCGTCCGCTTCGGGAGCGGCGCGCTGGCCACGATCGTCAACAGCGTCCTGAGCCCGGACGAGGTGAGCCGCATCCGTATCGACTGCGAGCGCGCCACCGTCGAGCTCACGCACCTTTACGGCCACAGCAACGACAACTGGCGGATCACCCCGGCCCCCGACGTGTCCGACGAGGACGTGGCGGCCTGGCGTGACTTCGGTACGGACGTGCCCAGCTCGCATCTGGAGCAGCTGCGGGAGCTGGTCGCGAGCATGCGCGCGGGGGAGCGGCCGCGCAGCAGCGGCGCCGACGGGCGGACCAGCCTGGAACTGATCACCGCGCTCTACAAGTCGGCGTTCACGGACACGACCGTCCGCGCGGGGGAGGTCGGGCCCGGGGACCCGTTCTACACGGCCCTGCACGGGGGCGCGCCGGGTTGGGCGCCGCCCGCCGCGTCCGCCGGCGAGTCCGCGTCCACCGTGAGCCAGGAGGTGTCGGCATGACCGAGTCCGCGCAGGGTGCGCTGCGTATCGTCCACGCCCATGGTGATCGCATCACGATCAGCGACACGACCACCGGCGTGGAGCTGTTGAGCTACGTCTACCGGCCCGAGGCGGCCTGGGAGGCCCCCAAGCCGTATCTGCACCCCCTCAGGACGCTGGCCGGCGACATCGTCACGGACTACCGGCCCAACGACCACCGCTGGCACAAGGGCCTCCAGATGACGGCCTCCCACCTGTCGGGCTCCAACCTGTGGGGCGGCAACACGTACGTCCACGGGGAGGGATACCTCGAACTCCCTGAACGTGTCGGGTCGATGGCACACGTCGGCTTCGACGAGGTGGTCTCGGACGGGGGCCGCGCGGTCATCGCCGAGCGCCTCACCTGGCATCCGTACGACGGTGAGCTGTGGGCCGAGGAGGAGCGCCGCGTCGAGGTGCACGACGTCGATCCCGCTTCGGGTTCCTGGGCGCTGACCTGGACGACCGCGGTCACCAACCGGCGGGACGAGGCGCTGCGCTTCGGCAGCCCGACCACCGCGGGTCGGGAGATGGCCGGCTACACGGGCCTGTTCTGGCGCGGACCGCGCGCCTTCCGGGACGGCCGGATCATCGGGCCCGACTCCGAGGGGCCCGGCCTCATGGGGCGGCAGGCGCCCTGGCTCGCGTACTCCGGCGAGCACGACGGCGCCGACGGCCACGCGACGCTCGTCTTCGCGCACGCCCCCGAGAACGACCACACCGGGGAGGCGGGAGCCCACCCGGCCCACTGGTTCGTGCGCAACGATCCGTTCGCCGCCGTCGCCCCCTCGTTCGCCTTCTTCGACGAGCTCGAACTCGCCCCCGGCGACACCCTCACCCGCCGCTACCGCGTCGTCGTGGCCGACGGGGCCTGGGAGCGCGAGGAGGTCGCCAAGTACCTGGGGGAGCACCCGTGGTGAGCGGCGCGCACGAGACCCCGGTGTTCAGCGGGCTGCCGGGCGCCGTCGCCGTCTCGCACCTCTGCGTGTACGACTGGCCCGCCGCCGACGGGGTCTCCGGCGGAACCCCCCATCTGCACCTGACCTGTTCGGAGGCGTACGTCGTCACCGGCGGGCGCGGAGCGGTGCAGACGCTGACGACGTCCGGGTACGAGGTCACGCCGCTCGAACCCGGCACGGTCGCGTGGTTCACACCCGGCACCATCCACCGCCTGGTCAACGAGGACGACCTGCGCATCACCGTCCTCATGCAGAACAACGGCCTGCCCGAAGCGGGTGACGCCGTGCTCACCCTGCCTCCGGAGTACCTGACCGACCCCGAGACGTACGCGGCCGCGACGGCCATCCCGGCCGACGCGCCCGAGGAGGAGCAGGAGCGGGTCGCCCGGGCCCGGCGGGACCTCGCCCTGGAGGGCTACCGGGCGCTGCGCGTGGCGGACGGGCCCGAGCCGCTCGCCGCGTTCCACCGGGCCGCGGCCGCGCTGGTGCGGCCCCGGCTCGCCGAGTGGCGCGAGCGGTGGCGGCGCGGTGCCGAGGCCGCCGCCGCGGCCACGGGAGAGCAGCTCGACCGGCTGGAGGGGGGCGACGTCTCCCACCTCGCCGACGCCCTCGTACGGTCCGAACAGCCGTCCGCGCACGGCAAGTTCGGGATGTGCGGACGCCTCGACGTCTACAAGGGGACCCATTAGCCCCTACGGGGGTTCTTCTCCGGGCCCGCGCCACCACAGGCCCGTCCCTATGCCACCGCAGGCCCCGTCGCCGTCCAGCCCGGGGTCTGCGGGTGGGCCGTCAGGTGGCCGTGCTCGACCACCTCGCCGCACTCCCGGCACACGACCTGCGGGACCAGCTCATGGCCGCAGGTGTGCTCCAGCATCATGGGACGGAAACCGCCCTCCTGGAGATGGCGGTCGCCCCACGCCATCAGCGTGTGCAGCACCGGATCCAGTTCCAGACCGGCCTGGGTGGGCCGGTACTCGTAGCGCTTCGGGCGGTCGCTGTACTCGACCTTCTCCAGTACGCCCGCGTCGACGAGCCGTTTCAGGCGGGCGGTGAGCACATCGCGCGGTGCGCCGATGTTGCGGACGAGCTGGTCGAAGCGGGTGGCGCCGAGCGACACCTCGCGCAGTACCAACAGGGAGTACTTCTCGCCGACGAGAGCGAGTGTGTCGGCGATCGAACAGGGGCGGGCGTCCTTCATGCCACCAGTCTAGAGGGTGGGTTGGATTGTCCAACCCACTGGGTTACTGTTGAGTCACCTAGTGGGTTTGGAAAACAAACTTGGTGAGTCTGGAGATCAAACATGCGTGACGCCGTCATCGTCGAAGCCGTACGCACCCCCATCGGCAAGGGCAAGCCGAACGGCTCCCTCGCCCACGTCCACCCCGTGGAGCTCCTCGCCCACACACTGCGCACCCTCGTCGAGCGCTCCGGAGTCGATCCGGCGCTGATCGACGACGTCATCGGCGGGACCGTCAGCCAGGTGGGCGAGCAGGCCGCGAACATCACCCGGTACGCGGCGCTCTCGGCGGGTTTTCCCGAGACGGTGCCCGCCACCACCGTGGACCGCCAGTGCGGCTCGTCCCAGCAGGCCGTGCACTTCGCGGCCCAGGGTGTCCTGTCGGGGGCGTACGACATGGTCGTCGCCTGCGGCGTGGAATCGATGAGCCGTGTGCCTATGGGCTCGAACGTCCGAGGCACCGAGGATCCCTTCGGACCCGGGATCGCGGCGCGCTTCCCGGAGGGCCTGGTGCCGCAGGGCATCAGCGCCGAGCTCATCGCCGCAAAGTGGGGCCTGTCGCGCGCGCAGATGGACGCCTTCGCGGCGGGCTCGCACCAGAAGGCGGCCGCGGCCTGGGACAACGGCCTCTTCGACGGCGAGGTCGCGCCCCTGGAGGGCTTGGCCCGCGACGAGAGTGTCCGGCCCGCCACCACCACGGAGATACTCGCCGGACTCAAGCCCGCCTACTACGCCCCGGCCTACGCCGAGCGCTTCCCACAGATCGACTGGTCCGTCACGGCGGGCAACGCGAGCCCGATCAACGACGGCGCGTCGGCCGTGCTGATCACGTCGAGCGAGACCGCGGCCAGGCTCGGGCTGCGCCCGCTCGCCCGCCTGCACAGCTTCGCCGTCACCGGCTCCGACCCGCTGCTGATGCTCACGGGCGTCGTCCCGGCCACCGAGAAGGTGCTCCGCAAGGCGGGGCTCACCCTCGGCGACATCGACCTCTTCGAGGTGAACGAGGCCTTCGCGAGCGTCGTCCTGAGCTGGCAGCAGGAGACGGGCGCGGACCTGTCCCGGGTCAACGTGCACGGCGGGGCGATCGCGCTCGGCCACCCGCTCGGCGCGAGCGGCACCCGGCTGACGACCACCCTCGTGCACGCGATGCGCGAGCGCGGAGCCCGCTACGGGCTGCAGACGATGTGCGAGGCGGGAGGACTCGCCAACGCGATGGTCATCGAGGCCGTGTGATCGCGGACGACCCGGGCCGTCCGGGGTTCCCGAGAGCCGCCGTGCCGGAGGCTGATCAGTGTCCGCGCAGGTGGTGGCGCTTGCGCCAGGCCACCACCGCGCCGACCAGGGCCGGCAGCGCGATGAAGCCCATGGCGATCAGGAAGGCGGGGGAGGTCGGCGCCGAGGCCCGGGCCCCCGCGACGGCGTACGCGGCGGTGTTCGGGATCGATCCCAGGGCGGTGGCGAGGAGGAACGGCAGCCAGCCCATGCGGGAGACAGCCGCGCAGTAGTTCGCCGCCCAGAAGGGCACGCCGGGGAACAGCCGGGCCATCATCATCGTACGGAAGCCGTGCCGGCTGAGCTGTCCGTCGGCCGCCTTCAGCCAGCGGGCGCGCAACAGCGGGCGCAGCGCGTCCTGCCCGAGGATCCGGCCGAGCCCGAACGCCACGCCGGCGCCGAGCACCGTGCCCGCGAGCGCGGTGCCGAGGCCCAGCTGCGAGCCGAAGAGCGCGCCCGCCGCGAGGTTGAGCAGCGGCCGGGGTACGAACGCCACGGTGCACAGTCCGTACGCCACCGCGAACACCACGGCCGCCGCGGCGCCGCTGAGCTGCGGCGGCCAGCCGTCGGAGAGCAGCCGCTGCGGTTCGAAGAGCAGCACGCTCGACGCGGCCGCCGCGAGCAGCACCAGCAGCAGGGAGAGCCGGGACCAGGGCGAGAGCAGGACTCTCGTGCAACGGGCGGCGAGGCCCGTGGGCGTGGCGACGGCGAACTCCGCGGCGAGGGAGAGCTCAGTGACGGGAGCCGGGGGAACGGCTGTGGCGGTGCCCCCAGAGCGGGTGGTGGCATCGAGCATTCGGCGACACTAACCGACCCGTGTGTGTGATCGCCGTATGGTTCGTCTCATGGGCGTCACAGGTTCCGGAACGTCGGGTACGCGGTTCGAGGTGCCGAACAGTTCCCTCGCGGACACGGTCCTGGAACGGCTCACCGCCACGTACGGCGCGGCGGCCGATCCGCAACGGGCCGTGTCCATGCGAGCGTACCTGAAGGACGTCGCCCCCTTCCTCGGTCTGACCACGCCCGATCGCCGCGTGCTGTCCCGCACGGTCCTCCTCGCAACAGCGGCCCCTGAAGAGGCCGATTGCACCGCCGTGGCCCTGCGCTGCTGGGCGTTGCCGGAGCGCGAGTACCACTATTTCGCCGTCGACTACCTGCGCCGCCATGTGAGGCAACTCTCTTCCGGTTTCCTCCCGGTGACGCGCCATCTCGTCGGCACGGTCTCCTGGTGGGACACCGTCGACGCACTCGCCGCCCACGTGGTGGGAGGCCTCGTGGCCGCCGACCCGAAGCTGAAGAGCGACATGGACGCGTGGATCGAGGACGACGACCTGTGGGTCGCCCGTACGGCCCTGCTCCACCAGCTCCGTTACAAGGAGACGACCGACACCGAGCGGCTCTTCGCCTACTGCGTACGGCAGTCCGGACATCCCGACTTCTTCGTCCGCAAGGCGATCGGCTGGTGTCTGCGCGAGTACGCGAAGACGGACCCGGAGGCGGTACGGGCCTTCGTGGCCCGGGAACAGGGGCGGCTCGCGCCCCTCTCCGTACGCGAGGCGCTCAAGAACATCGGCCCCTGACACACCGGCAGAAGCACCTGCCACACCCGCCCGCGTGGCGGGAAAAACCATTCGACGTGGCCGGATACGTCGGCGATGATCGCCTCATGTTCCGGCACGCCTTCCTCCTCGCAGCATCCGCAGTCGCGGATGCGCCGAAGGCTGCCGTCCCGATCATCGTGGCCGCCGTCGACGGCGCCCGAAGCTGACCCTTCCCGGATCGTCCGGCGGACCCCGCAGGGGGAGGGTCGGCAAGTCCTTGGGGTCCCCGTCCCGGCCGCTGAGCGCCGGGGCCATCACTCAGCTCCGCTGACACTGAAGAGGCTTCGAGGTATCGCCATGCCCAAGACGGCATACGTCCGCACCAAACCGCACCTGAACATCGGCACGATGGGTCACGTCGACCACGGCAAGACCACCCTGACCGCCGCCATCACCAAGGTCCTCGCCGAGCGCGGCTCCGGCAGCAGTACCCGATACGTATCGTTCGACCAGATTGACCGGGCGCCGGAGGAGGCCTCGCGCGGCATCACCATCAACATCGCGCACGTCGAGTACGAGACCGACACCCGCCACTACGCGCACGTGGACATGCCGGGTCACGCCGACTACGTCAAGAACATGGTCACCGGCGCGGCGCAGCTCGACGGGGCGATCCTCGTCGTCTCCGCGCTCGACGGGATCATGCCGCAGACCGCCGAGCACGTGCTGCTCGCCCGGCAGGTGGGCGTCGACCACATCGTCGTCGCCCTGAACAAGGCCGACGCGGGCGACGAGGAGCTGACCGACCTCGTGGAGCTGGAGGTCCGCGAGCTGCTCTCCGCGCACGGCTACGGGGGCGAGTCCGTACCCGTCGTACGGGTGTCCGGTCTCAAGGCGCTTGAGGGCGACTCCCGTTGGACGGCGGCGATCGACGCGCTGCTCGACGCGGTGGACACGTATGTGCCCATGCCCGAGCGGTACCTCGACGCGCCGTTCCTGTTGCCGGTCGAGAACGTGCTGACGATCACCGGGCGCGGGACGGTCGTCACCGGCGCGGTCGAGCGCGGCACGATCCGGGTCGGCGACCGCGTCGAAGTGCTCGGCGCGGCCGTCGACACGGTGGTCACCGGCCTGGAGACCTTCGGCAAGCCCATGGACGAGGCGCAGGCCGGGGACAACGTGGCGCTGCTGCTGCGCGGGGTGCCCCGCGACGCCGTACGCCGCGGGCACATCGTCGCCGCGCCCGGCAGCGTCGTCCCCAGTCGCCGTTTCTCGGCCCAGGTGTACGTCCTGTCGACGGGCGAGGGCGGTCGTACGACACCCGTCTCCACCGGGTACCGGCCGCAGTTCTACATCCGCACCGCGGACGTGGTCGGTGACGTCGACCTCGGCGAGCGGGCGGTCGCCCGGCCCGGCGACACCGTCACGATGACGGTCGAGCTCGGGCGCGAGGTGCCGTTGGAGCCGGGGCTCGGCTTCGCGATCCGCGAGGGCGGCCGGACGGTCGGCGCGGGGACGGTGACCTCGGTGGGCTGACGGCCGAGAGGCAGGACGAGGGTGCCCGCTCCCGCTACGAGGGGAGCGGGCACCGACTCGTACCGATAGCCGTCGGAGAGCCCGCGGCCCGCGCGGCGGTCAGGCAGCGCTGACAGCGCTCCTGAAAGGGGCGGCACAATGGACCTGTGGACGAGCCGATACCCGTGACACGGACCGTGGATCATGGAACCGCCAAGCTGATGCCGGACGTGGACCGGAGGCGGGCCTGGCTGCTCACGGTCGATGGCGCACCGCAGTCGTACGTCGATCTGGACGAGCCGACCCATCTGGAGTTCGAGTACGCCCGACGGCTCGGGCACGTCCTGGACATGGTCGTGGAGTCGGGACGGCCCCTGGACGTGCTCCACCTCGGCGGCGGAGCCCTGACGCTGCCCCGCTATGTGGCCGCGACCCGCCCCGGCTCACGGCAGGACGTGGTGGAGGCCGACCTGGGCCTGCTGGAGCTGGTCCGCGAGCACCTGCCCGTACCCGAGGACGCGGGCGTCACGCTGCACGGCGCGGACGCGAGAGGCTGGCTCGAATCCGCCGCGCCCGCCTCCGCCGACATCGTGATCGCGGACGTCTTCGGCGGCGCGCGCGTCCCGGCGCACCTGACGTCCACGGCGTACGCGCGCGCCGCCGCGCGCGTGCTGCGCGAGGACGGCGTCTATCTGGCCAACCTCGCCGACGCCGCGCCCTTCGTCTTCCTGCGCTCCCAACTCGCCACGTTCGCGACCGTGTTCGAGGAGCTGTCCCTGATCGCCGAACCCGGTGTGCTGCGCGGCCGGCGCTTCGGCAATGCGGTGCTCGTGGCCTCCCACCGCCCGCTCGACACGGCCGCCCTCGCCCGCCGCACGGCCGCCGACGCCTTCCCGGCGCGTGTCGAAAGCGGCGCGGCGCTGCGGGAGTTCATCGGCTCCGCCGCACCCGTGCGCGACGAGGACGCGGTCGCCTCACCCGAGCCGCCCGGCGGTGCCTTCAGCATCGGCTGACCGGAGCTCGACCTCCGCCACCGGTGACCCCTGGGCCACCGGCTTGGTCCGCCGGGTCAGATTCCGTACGTCCGGCACGCACAACACGGCCGCCGTGACCACGACGACCAGCGCCGAACAGCCCCACAGGGCGGTCGTACGCCCGAGGGCCGCTTCCGCCGGGCCCGCCAGGGCGGTGGCCAGCGGGACCATCGCGATCGAACCGAACCAGTCGTACGCCGAGACGCGGGAGAGCTTGTCCTCGGGGATCTCCTGGTGCAGCGAGCAACGCCTGAACGAAAGTAGCCTCTACCGGGAGTTGCTGAGCCTGGGAGCCCTTACCGGCTCGGGTCATGGCAAGATCGCCACGGGTATCGTCCCGTGGACCCGAACGGGCACTGCAGCCTGGGCGGGACGGGGGTCAAGCTAAGTACCCCCTTCGGGACGAACTGGGGGCATCCTGCCCGACGGGTATCGCTTCGGCGCCGGGAAGTACCGGAGGAGTATCTGGATCGGCCTGAACTTCCGTCCAACCGGCCGTGGCATCGATCACCGATCGCATGACACCACGGCCGCGTGGGTTGCGACGTACCTGACCGGCGTCGCGTCTGCCAAGACCTGAGCGCGCCGCTGTCTGTCGTCTTGCTCTGTTCCCCCCGTACATCCGTTACTGGTGCCCCTTCCGTAAGATCCTTAAGTCTGTTGGGACACAAGATGCCGACCAGTCGGGGGATGCGACATGGGAGTAACCGGTGCAAGCGCGGACGAGGGAGGCGGCCCCGATCTGCGTGTGTCGTCGAAGGGCCTGACGAAGCTCGCCGGTGACCTCGGCGACATGCAGGACCATCTCGACAAGCAGGTCAAGCGCATGGACGCGATCGTCGACCGCATCGAGGCCGGCTGGCGCGGCCCAGCGGCCACGGCGTACCGGGAGTTCCACCGGGCGGCCACCGAGGACGCCGTAGGCATCCGTGAAGTGATGAAGCTGCTGGAGGGGGCCGTACGGCTGAGCCGGGACGGGTTCAGCGAACACGACCTGGAGGTGCTCGAACAGATGCAGCGCATCCAGGTGGACATCAACAGCGAAGTCGACAAGCTCTCCACGCTGAACCCGGAGATCGGGACGGGCGGTGCTCCGTCACCACCGCGCAGCAGCCTCGACTCCTTCTGACCTGAGCAGCCGCACACCAGGTACTCGCTTCGCACGCCCAGTTGCCGACATCAAGGGGCATCATGTCGACCAGGCTCGCCGCCGACGACGGCCGCATAACCGTCTCCTTCTCCACCCTCCACGAACTCAACACCGAACTGGAGGACATCCTCAAGCAGCTCAACGACAAGCTGGAGGGCCTATACGAGCGTGTCCAGCCCGTCGTCCTGTCGTGGAAGGGTGAGGCCCGCGAGGTCTTCGTCCAGAAACTCGACGACTGGGACCGCTCCGCACAGGACCTGCAGGCAGCCCAGAAGTGGCTCCACGCCTACGTCGCCACCGGCCATACCAACTACGCGGCAGCACATCGAGCAGTGCTGCGCGGTTGGGGAGCCGCTTGATGGCCACTCCGCCGGCCCCCAGAGCGGAACGATCGATGTGACCCCGTCCGTCCTGTACGGGGTCTCGACAGGTGTGGCGGGGCAGCAGGACCCCCTGGACCGGGGCATCAAGTCGTTCCTCGACGAACTGGCCCGGTACCCCGACGGCGGCGGCAGAGGGTCGGCCATGAAGGACTTCACGACCGCCTACCTGCAAATCGCCGACAGGTTCCTCGAGGTGTGGGCCAAGTCCGTGGTGAGCGTCGGCGGAGCCGCGGTCGGCTTCACGACCACTGCCAACAACTACGCGGCGGCCGACGCCGCCACACACCCCTCTGCGGCAGGGCACGCGACGCACCGGCCCATCCCCCATGTCATCGCCACACCCCCGAAATACGGTCCCGTCACGGACTTCAAGTGGGGGGACATCGACGCCGGTCAGGACTGGATGCAGGAGGCCCTGGAAGGCCTGGAGGCCGCGGTCCTGGCCGTCATGCGGCCGTTGTTGGAGCACGAGTGCCGCTGGGGCAAAGCGGCGACGGTCCTGCCGTTGCCCAATCACCTGCGCCTGTACTCGATCTCCCAGACATGGCGAATGCCGCAGACGACGCTCGGCATGGTGGACGGAACGCTCACGGGCCTCGTCGGCACCATCACGGACCAGACCAACCAGGACTGGTACAACGCGATGCGTACGTTCTGCAGCACGTTGTGGGGAACCTCCGCCTGGGGCAAAACCCGCGAGGGACACGACTGGTCCAATGACGACGCCACGAAGAGGGGGACCAGCCACCCCGTCTTCGCCGTCCTGTTCGACACGTGCGACGCCGTGGTCGACGCGGTCTATGCCGTCGCCAAGGCGGCCGAAGACGTCAGACACGATGTGCACCGGATCTACCGCCAAGCCGTCATCGACAGTCTCAAGCAACTCGATCCCAGAAACTTGGACGTCACGGACGCAAAGAGCCTGGTGAAAGGACTGTGGGAAGCGGGCAAGGGCCTGGTCACGGACCTCTCGGTCGGCATCGTGCTGGACATCGACGAGGGCGCCCTGAACGACGCCGTGTCGGCCTACAACAACCGCGTCCACCGCCAGGCCCATGCAATCAAGTCACTGCTGCCGGCCCTGGACGAGGCTTACACGAGCGCACCAACCTTCAATGCCGAGTCGGCCAGGGCCGAGGCGTTCGGTGCGCGGGCCCTGACCGATTTCAAGGGAAACCCGCTGTACACGGTGCCGGGGGACAGCGAAGCCAACCACGTGTATCCGATCGACCTGGCGAATCAGGAGGGAGTCCACAGGAGCCACATCATCGACAAACACGTGGGCAAGACCGATGAGCAGCTCGCGCAACGACTCAGGGATCAGCCGACGATCGACGCCGCTTCCACTTTCACCGATCTGACTTCCGCGCAGAAATACACACAAGACGCGCTGGAATATGTGGGACCGCCTGCTAATTCAGGTCAGCAGAACGAAGGCGTTGACAATCAGGAAAAGATCAAGAGGTGGCTCTCCAGGCCGCGCAGCGACAGTTCGATTCTGACTCTAGATCCGGTTGGGTTCAATTCTGTGACCGGGCGTACCGTTGAGGCGGGGAACCCTCAGGCAAGTGCGGCGCAGGACACGCACACAGTGAAGGTCGTACTTAAATATAAGAATGGCCTTCACCCGCCCTATGTGGTCTATACGTCCATGCCGACGCTGCCGTGAGCACACCGTGGGAGGATCTGTGATGGAGAGGAAGACGGGCCTGCCCGCCTGCGTTCAGGGGTGTTTCGACGAAGGTCAGTCTTTCGCCGCGCTCGTAGCACGCAAAGGCGCGGACTGGTATGACACCGTCATGGACGCGATCCAGGAGCATCCCGTGCTCCGGCAGGTCGACCGCACGGAGTTGCGAGACGGCATCCTGCAGGTCGCACCCCCCAAAGCCCTGGATCTGGCCGGGCTGATTTCGGTCGGATCTCTTTTGTACGGCCCTCTGAAATCCCTTCGCACACCGGATGTGGAACGCGACGCATGTCTGCGGGACGTCCTGAACGCCGTGGGGAATGACGCACGTTTCTTCACCAATCATGGGCACGCGGAAGACGGTGAAGAGGCCGACTTCCTGGCCTCGTCCTTTCATGCCAATGCCCTTGCCGGCACCACCATCGACATCTGTCTCATCGGGGTGTCGGACGAGAACGTCCTGGTGCTCTGGCGCTTCGAGGACGACTAGCCAATCGCTGCCCCCACAGCTTCCAGGAGAGGACACCGAAGGTGCGCACCCGTTCCGCCACCTACCCCGACCGCGAGACCGCCCAGTGGGCCACCCAGCAGGTCGTCACCGTCAACGAACAGGCCATCCATCGCTGGCTGGCCCAGTCCACGCGCCCGCGCCTGACCATCGAGGCGTCCTGGCCGTCCCGGCCCGAGCCGGCCGGACGCGTCCTTCTGCAGGCGATGATGCTGGCCGGGCGGGAGCCTGTCGATGTCCGGGCGGCCCGCGTGGTCCTCAAGCGGGACACCTCCCGCCCCCACGGCTTCACCGTCCACGCCACCTTCCCCATCTACCTGTAGAGACGACCCGTAGAGGCTGACCACCGTGCCCCTGAGCCCCCTCGAACACGACCGCCGCTACGGCGAACTCGACCAGGTGATCCGCGCCTACACCGGGCAGCCGGCCGACGACACCCCGGACGAGGCCAGTCAAGCCCTGACTGCTTATCTCCGGCAGACCTGGCACAGGCGACCGTGGGCTCTCGCCATCGCCGAGCGACAGCTGCGGGACTACGCCGAGAATCCTCCGGGGCGCCTGCGGCTGCGCCTCGGGGAGTTCTACGCGATCCCCGACGTCGGCCTGCCCGAAGACGAGATCCGGCAGTGGCTGCACTGCCTCGCCGATCACCTGAAGCACAGCATCGAGGAGGGCGAGGTCCCGCCCCCGGACACCCCCGCCACCCACTGGGAATGGCGCGCCCGTTTCCCCGAGCTGGGCCAGTTCCTCGGCGGCTGGTTCTCGCAGGACATGCCGGACGAGTTCAACGACCACGACGCGGCCGTCGACGACTACCGAACCTCCACCGACCCCCATCTCGTCGCCCGGCTCGTCGGCGAGCTGCACGAACTCCTGACGCTCGACCTCGACGAGTCCGACTACGCCCTCGCCGTCGCCGAGCTGGGCATGGAGGTCGACTCTCCGGCACCGTATCCACCCAGCGGCTGGCTCGCACTCGTCGTCGACCGGCTGACCGGCCCGCAGGCCAAGTACGGGTCCTGAGCAGGAACCGATGAGTCGACGTGACATGGTGTCGCCCGCCTGCTCGCCCGGCTTGCGAGGTGAGCGACGGGTCACATGGCACAACAGGCTCGCCGGGACGGGCGTCAAGCTAGTGCTCTGACCGCGAAGGTTCACCGGGTTGCCGTTCGCGGTGCGGGACTTGCGCGCGGTTGGATGTGTGCCGACATCCAATCTGGTGCGTGGAGGCGCGGTGGCAGAGCCGGTCAAGGTCCGCAGACTGACCGACCAGGAAGGGCAGAGGCTTCAGCAGATTGTGCGCCGGGGCAGCACCAGTACGGTGCGCTACCGGCGCGCGATGATGATCCTGGCCTCGGCCGGAGGTAACCGGGTTCCGGTGATCGCCCAGCTGATCCAAGCCGACGAGGACACGGTGCGCGATGTGATCCACCGGTTCAACGAGATCGGCCTGGCCTGCTTGGACCCTCAGTGGGCGGGAGGCCGTCCCCGCCTGCTCAGCCCTGACGACGAGGACTTCGTCATCCAGACGGCCACCACCCGCCCCCGCACACTCGACCAGCCCTTCACCCGCTGGTCCATCCGCGAACTCGCCGCCTATCTGCGCAAAGTCCACGGCAGGGTGATCCGCATCGGCCGTGAGGCTCTGCGAATGCTACTGGCCCGCCGCGGGGTCACCTTCCAGCGCACCAAGACGTGGAAGGAGTCAACCGACCCCGCCCGCGACGCCAAGCTCGACCGGATCGAGCACGTCCTGGAGCACTTCCCGGACCGCACGTTCGCCTTCGATGAGTTCGGCCCGCTGGGCATCCGGCCCACCGCAGGATCCTGCTGGGCCCAACGCAGCCGGCCCGACCGGCTGCCGGCGACTTACCACCGCGCCCACGGCGTCACCTATTTCCACGGCTGCTACTCCGTCGGTGACGACACCCTGTGGGGCGTCAACCGCCGCCGCAAAGGCACGGCCAACACCCTCACGGCCCTGAAGTCGATCCGGGCAGCCCGCCCCGACGGCGCCCCGATCTACATCATCCTGGACAACCTCTCCGCCCACACGGGCAACAAGATCCGCCGCTGGGCGAAGAAGAACAAGGTCGAACTGTGCTTCACCCCGACCAACGCCTCCTGGGCCAACCCGATCGAAGCGCACTTCGGACCGCTGCGGCAGTTCACCCTTGCCAACTCCCACCACCCCAACCACACCGTCCAGACCCGCGAGCTGCACCGTTACCTGCGCTGGCGCAACACCCATGCCCGCCACCCCGACGTGCTGGCCGCCCAACGCCGCGAACGCTCCCGGATCCGCAGCGAGAAGGGCATCCGCTGGGGAGGACGGCCCCTGGCCCCAGCGGCCTGATCGTCACGGCGCCCCGGTCATAGCGGCAGACAGCCGCGCTGTCGATCACCTGACACGTGCGGCGATGGCCCGTGCGCACTCCATCGACTCGGCATGCGTGGTGTCCACCTCCAGGTCATAGACCACGCCTCGGTGGACCACATCCGCCTGGGACACGGCCATCCCGATGACCCGATCGCCTCGTGCGACCTCACGGCCTGCGGCAACCGCACTGTCACACCGGACGCCGACCCACAGCACCCGCAGGTCACGCAAAGTCTTCTGCCACCGCTGCTGCGAGTCCGCTCCGCCGAGGAAGACCTCATCGACGATGACCCGGGCGCCCGCACGGGCCATCGCGGCGACTCCCTCGATCCATGCCGCTTCCAGCGTCCGGAACTCCGGCCCGACGACCACCTCTCCGTCCGGAGCGAACTCGATCCCCGCATCCGACGCCTGCATGGACGCTGGCATCGCGTCAACCAGCGTGTCGGTCCCGAGAGCCAGCCACGGATCCGGCAGGACCGCCTGCAGACACCGGGCGATCCCGGACTTCCCGGAGCTGGAACCACCGTTGAGAACGATCACCTCAGTCATCACCGCGCCACAGTAGAGGCACCGCAGCAACCCCCGAAACGGATTTCCGCGAACGCTGCCGCCTCCTACAACCCGGTGAACCTTCCCGGTCAGAGCACTAGGTGACCCGTTCGAAACGAACTGGGGAGCGTCGTGCCCGACTGGCATCGCTCCCGCGCCCGAAGCGCCGGAGAGGAAACCGGGCCGGCCTGAGTCGAGCCCAACCGGCCGTGGCGTCGATCGCCGTTCGCGCGCCGCCATGGCCGAGCTGTCTCGCTGAAGGGGCCGAACCATCGATGCGGTCATAAAAGCGCTGGCCGTACTGCAGGCGAGGTCCTTGCCTGCCCTCGCGCTTGCTGAGGCAGGGGACACCACCACGGCATACGCGAAAATCAATGGCCGACGGGAACCGGTCGACCCCACCCTGTACGCCATGGAACAACCGCTGCGCGGCATCCGTGCGCTCCACACGGCATCCACGATCACCGTTTACCAGGCGTACTCCCCGGAGATCGGTATGCCCGCAGTTCGCCAGGGCCGATTTACCGCTGCGTGGAAGCGGGACCGTATGACGTGGATCAAGCCGTCTTTTCTGTGGATGATGTACCGCTGCGGCTGGGCGACGAAGGCCGGGCAGGAGACTGTTCTGGCCGTCGAGATCACCCGCGACGGCTTCGAGTGGGCACTGCGCCACGCGTGCCTGTCGAGCTATGTGCGCGGGCTGCACCCCGACCGCGGCACCTGGCAACGTCAGCTCAAGCGCGCACCGGCTCGCGTCCAGTGGGACCCGGAGCGTGACCTGCACCTGCGCCCACTGACGTACCGCTCACTCCAACTCGGGCTCTCCGGCGAGGCCGTAGGGCGCTACGCGGACGAGTGGACGGTGGCCATCAGCGACGTGACTCCGCTCGCCCGCGAGATCCACGACCTCGTAGGCCGCAACGAGCTGGACGCTGCGACCGTGCTGCTGCCCCAGGAACACCCCTACCCCGCCGGGGACGAACTGCTGGCCCATCTCCGTCCATGACCGGACAAGCCGGCCGAACGGCCGACGGCCGTCCGTGAGAGGAACGACGGCTTGATCCATGTCAAGCCGCGTTCACAGACCGTTTCAGCAACCCTCGGGATGTTCTGGGGCCGGGAGCAACACCTCTTCAAATGCAAACTCACCACTATTGGCCTTGTGACTCTGGCCGGGACGTGTGATGGGAATCGCTTTGCGGGGCTGACCATGGCTGCGAGTGCGAAGCAGCGACCGCCGGAACGGTTCTGGTCGGAACCGCGTTGAAGTCGGCGGGCGATCGTGATCGCGGTCCCCCGGGTCGGAGGGGGGAGGGTCTGTGCACACCAGCACGGTGCCGGACAACCCGGCGCAGCGGCGCGTCGAGGAAGTCCTGGCGGAGCTGACGGGATCCGGCGTGGAGGTCGGGGTGCAGGTGGCGGCCTGGCGCGACGGCGAGTTGGTGGTCGACGCGTGGGCGGGGACGGCCGACGTCGCCGAGGGGCGGCCGATGGGGCCGGACACCTTGGTCCCGGCCTGGTCGACCGGCAAGGGCGTGGCGGCGGCCCTGGTCGCGGTACTGGTGGACCGCGGGGTGCTGGCGTACGACGCGCCGGTGGCGCGGTACTGGCCGCGGTTCTGCGCGGCGGGGAAGGAGCGGATCACCCTGGGGCAGGTGCTCGGCCATATGGCCGGGTTGCCCCAGTTGCCGGCGGACGTGACCCCGGAGCGGCTGCTCGACCTGCCGACCATGGCCGACTGGATCGCCGGGCAGCGGCCGCGGTGGGAGCCCGGTAGCGCCTTCGGTTACCACGCCTGGACCTACGGGGTGCTGCTCGCCGAGATCCTGCGCCGCGCTACCGGCCGGACCTGCGACCAGCTGCTGCGTGAAGAGCTGGCCGGTCCGCTCGGGATCGGTGACGAGCTGCTCTTCCATGTCCCTGAGCACCTCGCGTCGCGGGTGGCCACCTGTTACGACGGCGGCTGGGCGGCGCGGCTGGAGCGGATGCCGCCCGGGGCGCCATTCTTCGACTGCGTTCCCCACGGGGTGCTGCCGGTGGCGGAGTTGGGCAACCGCGACGATTTCCGGCGTACGGCACTGCCGGCCAACGGGATGATGACCGCGCGCGGGGCCGCCCGTCTGTACGCGGTGCTGGCCTGCGGCGGTGAGCTGGAGGGGGTACGGCTGCTCTCGGCGGCGACCTTGAAGGAGGCGACCACGGGGTGGGCGAGCGGGGTGGACAGGATGATGGGCACCACCTGCACGATGGGCGGCGGATTCGTGATCGGGGACAGCGGAGCGAAGCCGGTGCGCCCGGCAGGCGGCTTCGGCCACAGCGGGTCGGGCGGCAACACGGCCTTCGCCGACCCAGCGCATCGGTTCTCCTTCGCTCTGGTCAAGAACCGGATGACCGTGCCCGGCCTGGACGCGCGGCTGACAAGCGAGATCCGTACGGCGCTCGGCATCACGAGCGACTGAGGACCCGCGGGCAGCGGGTACCACGAGATCGTCGTGGTCTCTCCAATAGGCATGCGGACGAGGGGCCCGTCGGCTTGTGCGGAGCCACGCTGTACGAGCTGCGACCGCACACCAGCGACCAGTTGCCAGGTTGACTTCCGCGGGCTGTCCCAACAGGTCCCATCGGTTCTACGTGCGTGCTCTCGCAGTGGTCTCTCGTCCAGTAGCGAGGTCATCCACGACACCCCGAAGACCTCGATCGCCGCACCGCTCACGAACATCACGGCACACAAGGGACCCACCGGGACCGGCACCGCGAGCGCGGCGGCCGGGGCGGCCAGCGGGAAGACGCAGAGAGTGCCCGCGAGCAGGAGCCGGCGCGGCTTCCAGCGGGTCATCAGCAGTGCGCCGCCGACGGTTCCGGCACCGAACGCGCCGAGCGCGAGCCCCCACGGCCCAGGGCCGCCGAGACTGTCCCGGGCGACCAGCGGACCGTAGACCGCGTCGGCGGCGCCGACGACCGCGACCACCACGGAGAACTGGGCGACGATCGTCCACAGCCACGGCCGTCCGACGAACTCCCGCCAGCCTTCGCGGAGATCGGAGAGCAGCCCGCCGCCGGGTTCGCGCGGCGGGATGTGACTCACGTCGAGGAACGACCGCAGGGCTCCGGCGACCGCGAACGCCACCGCGTCCACGGCGAGCACCCAGCCGGGCCCGACCACGGCCACCATCGCCCCGCCCAGGGCCGCGCCGCCCAGGCCGGCGCCCTGCATCGCCATCCGGAACATGGCGAAGGCGCGGCCGGCCTGCTCCCCGCTCACCGAGGACATCAGCATGCCCTCGGCCGCCGGGCTGAAGAACGCCTGCCCGGTGCCGCCGAGCGCGGACAGCAGCATCATCTGCCACAGCCGCGCCTCGCCGGCGAGGACGAGGACCGCGAACACCGCCTGCGAGACGCAGTTCAGGGCGTTGGCCGTGACCATCACCCGATGGCGCGGCAGCCGGTCCGCGACCGCTCCGCCGATCAGCAGGAAGAGCACCAGCGGCAGCGTCCGAGCCGCCGCCACCAGCCCCACGTCACCCCCGTTGCCGCCCGCCTCGAGCACCGCGAACGCCGAGGCGATCAGCGCGCCCTGGCTGCCCAGGTTGGTGACGACCGCGGCGGCGGTCAGCAGGGTGTAGTTGCGGCCCGCCCAGGAGGGGCGGCGGGAGCGGCGGGAGGCGTCGGCGGCGGAGCTCACCGGCCGACTATCGCCGCCGCGGTCCCCGCTTGCCAAACCGTTTGCGCGAGGACCGGGCACCGTCCGGCAGCCCGTCCCCGTATGGCGTGGGCTCAGGAACCCGTCGGGGTACCGTGCAGACGTACCGTGCTGAGGATCTTCCGCACGGTCGCGTCCGGGACCTCGTCACTGACACCCTTCGCGCCGTAGAACGACCAGGAAACGAAGTCGCCCGCCGAGTTCTTGAAGCCGAACGAGGTCGCAGTGCCGTCGGAGTCGCACTTGCCCTTCTTGGGGACACCGACCGTGTACGACGTCGCGACGCTGCCCTTGATGCCCGAAGCCGTCGTGTACGGCTGGGGCTTGCCGATCTTCAGCAGCTTCTCCGAGGCCTTCGCCTGGTCCGTGTAGCCGCCGAAGGCCCAGGCGGCCGAGTCGCCGCGGGCGATGGTGTCGGTGTTCTTGGCGCCGCTCTCCCCCTTGGTGCCGGCCGCGGCCAGTGCCGTGTCGTCCGTGCGGCCGTCCTTGTTGTCGTCGGACGTGCACCACTTCTCCTTGAGGAAAGCGGGCGCGGACATGCCGATGTATGCGGAGCCGTCATTCTTCTGCTCGTCGTCGAAGCCGATGAACGTGCCGGGCGTGCGGACGTTCCAGTCCGGGGGGACGTCGAAGGCGGTGCCCCATTTGGGGTTGATGACGACCTTCCAGCCCGCGATCGTCGGCTTCTCCTCGTTGGTGCCGCGCGGGTTGTCACCGCTTCCGCTCGCGCTGGGGGACGTGGTGGCGGACGCGCTGGGCGATTTGGACGCGTCCTTGCCCGCGTTGTCGTCCTTCTTGTCGCCGCCCAGGACGAGGAAGCCCGTCACGCCGGCGGCCACGACCACGGCGGTGGCCGCCGTGATGGCGATGACCTTGGTCCTGTTTCCGCCACCGCTCGGTGGCTGGGGCGCGCCCGCGGTGGCCGGCGTTCCCCACTGGGGCTGCCCCGGCTGGGGTCCGTAGAGGGCCGGCTGCTGCCCCGGCTGCGGGTGCCCAGTCTGCTGGTATCCGGGCTGCTGATACGGATTCGGCTGCTGGTAACCCGGCTGCTGGTACGGGTTCTGGTCCTGCGGGTTCTGCTCGCCCCCGGGCGGCTGCTGTCCTGGCCACATGGGCCACAACCCTAGTGGCGCCTGTGACACGTTTCGGTCACCGGAGCTCGTCAGCCATGTACCGGTCAGGAATCGGGGGCGCACTTTTTCGATTTCTTCACACGCGGCGACGGAGATCGACCGGTGGGTGCCTGTCAAGATTATCTACTCGTGGGTAACGTGCAGGTATGAGCGCAGACCGGATGACGATCGGCGAGATGCTCGCCGCCACGGTGCCGATGGCCCGGACGCTGAACCTCGAGTTCATGGAGACCACACCGGAGAAGGCCGCGGTGGCCCTGTCGGACCAGAGCGACTTTCACGACCACGTCGGAGGGCCGCGCGCCGGAGCGTAACGACCCATACCCACACGCCCGCGTTCCGTGTCGAGTTGAAGAATCCGATTGTGGAGCGGGTGCGTGACCCTAAGGGCTTCTTTCGGGCCGGGGCGGAGCGCGAAGGGCTGGTCAGCCCTACTACTCACCGGTAACATCTCACTCATGACAGTTGAAAGCGCCTCGATGGGCGAAATGCTGGCCGCCGCTGTTCCGATGGTGCGGACCTTGAACCTGGAGTTCGTCGAGGTCACCCCGGAGCGGGCAGTGCTCCGGCTCCCGGACCAGCCGGACTTCCACAATCACATTGGCGGCCCCCATGCGGGCGCCATGTTCACCTTGGCTGAGTCCGCCAGCGGTGCCATCGTGCTCAAAGCCTTCGGCGACCAGCTCTCTCGTGCGGTGCCGCTCGCGGTGCGGGCCGAGATCGACTACAAGAAGCTGGCCATGGGGCCGGTGACGGCCACGGCGACCCTGCGCCGCCCGGCGGCCGAGGTCATTGCCGAGCTCGACGCGGGCGGGCGGCCGGAGTTTCCGGTGGGCATCGCCATACAGCGCGAGGACGGGGCCATCACGGGTGAGATGACGGTTGTGTGGACGTTGCGGCTCAACGGGTAACGGGCAGGAATGATGTCTGGGAGCTGTCGCCGGTCCGGAGCTGAACCTTCGGGTCGGGACCGGCAGCAGCCGGAAGCCGCGGACGATGCGCCTGCCGGAAGCCGCGTACGGACCCTTGCCCTCACCCCGGGTTGTGGTTCCACCCTCGCGATCGTCGTCATCGCCGTTGGCTCGGCCGTACTTGCCTTCATTGACAACGGGTCGGCACCTTTCACGCTCACCGACACCGGTGCCACCTGCGAGGGCACCGGCTACTACCACGAGTACACGGTCAAGGGTGCGGGTGCCGATACATCATCCGGCCTGGTCAAGCGGCACGTTGGTACTCATGAAGGGTTGGGCTGAGTCGGTCTCGTCGGCGGACCTCCAGGTACCTGATCCGTGCTGGCACGCTGATCGGTTCGGGTAGCGGTCGGAGCGGTGCGACTTGGTCCAGGGCTCGATGCGGCCGATGCCAGTTGTAGAAGGTCTCGAACTCGTGGGGCGCACGCAGGAGGTGGCTCTGGTTCCAGATCAAGGTGCGGTTCAGGAGCTTCCTGCGGTAGGTCTGTATCCAGCGCTCCACGATGGAGCTCATTCGGGGTATCTGTATGCCGGTGGTGACGACTGTCAGTCCGGCGTCGGCCAGCAGGGCGTCGAAGGCCTGCGTGAACTTCGAGTCGCGGTCGCGGATCAGGAATCGGGCCTGGCTGCCCGCGTCCTCGAGGTCCATGAGGAGATTGCGTCCGAGCTGCACGATCCAGTCCGCGGTGGGGTGAGCGGTGGCGCCCAGGATCCGGATGCGCCGGGTGGCGTGCCCGATGACGGCGAAGACGTACAGACGCGCCCCGGTCAGGGTGCGGGTCTCGAAGGGGTCGCAGGCGAGCAGCGCGTCGGCCTGGCTGCGCAGGAAGTCGGCCCAGGTCGTGCTCTGCCGTTCGGGCGCGGGTGGGATGCCGTGCTCGCGGAGGATCTCCCAGACGGTGGAGGCGGCGACCTTGATGCCCAGCGCCGCGAGCTCGCCGCGGATCCGGCGATAGCCCCACGAGGAATTCTCGTGAGCCAGGCGCAGGACCAGGGTGTGGATCGACCGGACCGTGGGTGGGCGTCCGCGCCGCTTCGGTACGCAGGTGGCGGCATGTCGTCGCTTGAGCAGGTTGCGATGCCGCCACATGATTGTGTCCGGGCGTACCAACAGCAGGAGCTGGCGCAGCTTCTCACTCGGGAGGTGGTGGAGCGGCCGACGAGGACAGCGCGGTCGGTGTCCGTGAACGTGGGCTTGCTTTGCCGACCTGGCGTTGCAGATATGAGCAGTTGATGCCGCAGGACAAGGCTCTCGATGTCTTTGTCCCGGTCGCTCATCGGCAGCAGGCGCAGGAGCAGGAGCGCGAAGGTGTTCGTGGCCGCGAGATAGACCAGGCGTAGCAGCACGAGAGGCCATGATGCCGTCGATGCCCGGTGCCGGCGAAGCCTCTGACGCGATCAGCGGACGCGGTCGGAGCGCGGGAGCCAGGGCCCTGACCTGGACGGACGAATTATCGGCACCCGCAGACCTGGGCGGATGAGTTATCGGCAGGCGCAAGGCCGGAATGTCGGGGGGCAAGGCCGCCGGGACTTGGACGGCCAAGGGTTCCCGGACCGGTTCCGGCACCCCAAGGAGCGGCAGGCTCGGCATGCCCCGCCGTCGGTCGTAGCGCTCAGCCCACCCCGCCGTTGCCTCGGAGGATCTGGCCGCTCCAGTGGCGGGCCGAAGCCGTGGCCTGCCACCCCGTGACGATCGCCGGCCCCGCGTGACCCCTGCGGCTCCACCAGCGCACGGTGTCCGTCGCGTCCGCCGGCGGAGTCATCGGAGGTGGACCAGGACCCGGCCGACATTGGTCGCATCCGTCTCCACGCGGACGTAGAGCTTTTTGATGTGCTTCTGCGCCAGCACGGCCAGCACCCGCTTCTTCAGCTGGCCTGTCCCCTTGCCCGGGATGATCTGCACGACGTCGATCCCGGTGGCGGCCGCCTTGAAGAGGGTCTGGCGCAGCGCGACATCGATGTCGCGATTGTTGCGGAAGATCGGGTGCAGATCCAGCGTGAGCAAGGCAATCGCCTCCGATGCGCTCGGTCGCCGCGGCCGACGCCGGGTCCCCGTGGGCTCGTCGTACGGTCGCAGCGTACGTCATCCTCCCGACCCTCGTCCCACCCCGCGGGTCCCGGACTTCGGTGGGTACGGCCGGAATCGTGTTGGCGTGGCTGAGCCCCTGGACGGTCCGGAGGAAGACAGTCGTCGGCGTCCCGGGGGCAAAGCCCGCTTGGAGGCGAGAACCATGTGATGCAGGACGGGGTCTTCATCAATCTGGTCGCCCTCTTCGGCGGCTGAGCGACCGGGCTCTCCTCGGCGGACGAGGCGAGCCGACCTGACACGCTGACTACCTGGAGCAGCCATCACGACTGACATCCCCGACACCGGCCACTCCACCTCGACGTTCGACGACGTTGGCCAACTGCTGGCCATCACCGACGTCTGCGGCGACACGCTGAAAAGGGGCAAGTCGACCTCCTCGACCCGCCATTTGCCATGTGGGCGACAGCAGCGGTAGCGCCTACACCGAGAAGGATCTCGGCTACGACTGCCACGGGGCAGATTCCGAATGGACGCCGGCGAAGTGTTCTCCACGATCTGCATGTCTCATCCGAAAATGGACCGACCGCGAGGCGCGCGTCAGCGGCCTGTGAGCGAAGTACGACGGGCCGAACCGTGCCCTCGTTATGCGGCGGGCTCCAGGATGACGGTGAAGCCAAGGGCCTCGAGTTGGCGGATGTGGTTGCGCTTGCGGCGTTCGGGGTCGATGCGGGTGTCGTAGTAGTCGGATCCCAGGTCCCGGAAGCGGTGTCTGGGGTCGAGAGCAGGTGCCAGATCACGACCAGGAGAGAGCGGCCGACTGCGACCAGGGCCTTCTTCCTGCCGCGGCGGCGGCCGATGCGGCGGTAGCGCTCGCCCAGGAAGGTGTCGGTCTTGCCGGCGGCGGTGGCGCAGTTGCCCAGGACTCGCGCCAGGTAGGAGTTGCCGTGGCCGGTGTTGCCCCGGCCCTTCTTCTTCCCTGCGGACTCCTTGACGCTGGGCGCGAACTTCGCCCAGGAGGCGAGGTGGGCGGCGGTGGGGAAGCGCGTCATGTTCAGCCCGATCTCGGCGATGATCACGCGGGCGGCAATCGGGTTGATGCCGGGGATCTCGCTCAGCCGGGCGATGGCGTCGGCGTAGGGGGCGACCTCGGCGCCGATCCGTGTGTCCAGTGCGGTGATGTCGGCGTCGATGGCGTCGATGCGGCCGAGCATCTTGGTGAGCAGGAACGCGTGGTGGTCGGTGAACTTGCCGGTGAACGCCTCCTCCAGCGCGGTGAGCTTGGCGCGCAGGCGCTGGCGGGCGTACAGGCCAGGATCTTGGGGTCACGCTCGCCGGCGATGAGCGCGGCGAGCATGTCCCGGCCCGACGAACCGAAGACGTCGCTGGCCACGGTGCTGAGCTTGATCTGGGCGTCCTCCAGGAGCTTCTCCACGCGTTGCTTCTCGCTGGTGCGTGCCGCCACCAGGTCGGTGCGATATCGAGTGAGGTCCCGTAACGCGCGGATCTCGCGGGGCGGTACGAAGCTGGGGCGGATCATCTGCCGCTCGGCGATCTTGGCCAGCCAGACCGCGTCGAGTTTGTCGGTCTTGGGGCGCCCTGGCAGGTGCTTGACGTCCTTCGCGTTGACCAGCCACACCTCGAAGCCGGCCGCCTCCAGGATGTAGAACGCGGGCCGCCAGTAGTCGGACGTGGCCTCCATCACCACCCGGGTCACCCCCAGGCAGCGCAGATGGTCCGACATCCTCAGCAGGGAGCGGGTCATCGTCGGATAGGTCACGACCTCCTGCATGCGCCGCCCCGGCGACCCATCGCGGGGAACCCGGGTGCAGCACACGACCTCGGCCTTGCCGATGTCGAGCGCGGCCACCCGCTCGATGATCTCTTCCGTGTCCTGAGTCTCTTCGAGCACCACTGCCTCCTCGGTTCCCGGGCAGCTGCTGCCTGTGGGAGCCAAAGGGCTGATGGGAAGTCTCATCCTCGTGCTCGAAGCAACATTGAAGGCGCCCGTTGGCTGGCTCCCCGCGCCCGGCTCATGAACGATCTCGAAGGTCACAGACATCACGGCGTCAACAGGCAGCAACCGCAACCATTTTCCGCCCGGAACGGGCGTCGCCGCAGGGGATCCGGTGGGCTCATGAGACATCGAGCTGCCCGGCGCGTTCAGGCCTGAGGCGGGCTGTGCGGGGTCGCGCACTTCATCGTCTGTCGGGTTCGCTTAGACATCAGCGAGTAAGTTGCTCGTGACGTGGATCAGACCCTGCTGCTGGGAGCATCTTGTCGGAGGGGAGTCGCTGGTGGGACGGCAGGATCTTGCGGACGTACTGGATGGGGAGATGCTGCGACGGCCGTTGCCGACCGCAGCGGTCACCGCGTTGGTCGCGTGGCTGAATGGGGCCGGCGCTCGATACGCCGTCGGCACCGGCGGGCACGCTGTGGAGTACGTCCCTGCTCACTGGTCGGCCATCGAGCCGTGGCCAGCGCGATTGGCCGAGCGAGCCTGTGCCCAGATTTGTACGGTCAGTCGCGAGCGGGTCGTTGCAGCGGTACGGGAGACTCTGGCGCGCGAGGACTGGGCCGAGGCCTTGGTGGCATCGTACGTGTGGGGGCAGGGCAGAACTGGCTACGGTCCGTACCGCTTGAAGGAGATCCTGGGGACGTCGGGAGTCGGCGATGTGCTGGCGCAGGCCGGTCACGCTTTTCGAGAGGAGGGCGCCGTCGGGGCCTATCGCGTTCTGAACGGAGCGGTGCAGGGGCTCGGGCCTGCGTTCTTCACCAAGTACCTCTACTTCCTCGATGCGGGTATGGACGGTGCGGGTGCCGAAAACTCCATCCATGGCCTGTGACCTGCAGATCCTCGCGAACGGCCGTTGATCGCTGGGTGGGCCTGTCAGGGTGGTGGATCGTGCTGTTGCGCTGCCGTACCTCGCCGTGTCGAGCGTGTTCGCCCTCATATGGCTGCTGCCGATGAGCGCTGTGGACAAGGACATCGAGATATTGATGCTGCGTCACCAGTTGACTGTTCTGCAGCGGCAGATCGACAGGCCGCGCGTCACCCTGGCGGACCGCGCTTTCCTGGCCGCGCTCCTCCACCGGCTCCCCAGGCCCAGGCTGCGGCAGTTGCATCTTCTCGTTGAGGTTCCCCCGCTGTGCGGGAGGTGCTGATCAGCTGGTCAGGGCGGGTTGGCGCCCGAACGTGACCGTCAGACCTGGGCCGCGTTCTTGCGAGGCCAAGCCCACGCGATCTTGGCCTGCGACTTCTTCACCGCCACGCCTTGAACGGTGCGACGCTGTACGTCTTCGCCGTGATCGCCGACAGCACGCACGCCGGACCCGGATCGCTCTGCTTGCCGCGTCGTTCGGGCGGAGCGCGGTTTCAGCCACGGCGGCGCACAACCGCTGCACGGCCGACCGGACTTCGGGCGGGGCGAGGGCGTTCACCTCGTCCGCCGTGCGGCGCGGCCGTGCGCCGGTCGTCGTCGACCGATGGCTTGATGTCGTCGTCGCGCCTGCGAGAACCCGGCGTACGCGGGGCTTGCTTCGGGATCCGACTGCCCGCACACCGGTGAACGGCGGGCTCGCGCGAGCCTCCGGTGTGTCATCTCACGGAGAAATCCGTCGTGCTCGCGACGTTTCTGCAGATGCCGTCCGAGTTTGTGCGTGAAGTACCGTAGCCGTCGGGAGGAAGGGCAATTCGAATTGCAAGGATGATTATCCTTATTAAGGTTTGACCGGGGGTGATGGCGAATTCCTGCCATATTGGTTCCGCGCCGATGACAGGTACCCGGGCGCCCGCCTAGCGTATTCGTCGTGACATCTGAAACGTCTCAGGGGACGGGGCGGCGCGGATTCCTCGGCGCCGCCGCAGCCCTCGCCGCCGGGACCGCCGCCGCCACTTCCTCACTCAACGCCCTCTCCGTGGCCAGGGCCGCCGACCGGGCCACGGATACCAGTCGCGACCTCGCCCGTAAACTCCTTCTGGTAGGGGACCGCGGAGAGGATCTGAAACTTCGCTATCTGCGGATCCTCATCGACCACGGCCTTCCCAAAACGACCCATCCGAAGAAAATCCTCATCGTCGGGGCCGGAATTTCCGGACTGGTCGCCGCCGCCCTGCTCAAGGGAGCCGGTCACCACGTCGTCATCGTCGAAGCCAATGGAAACCGCACGGGCGGTCGCATCAAGACCTTCCGGGGTGTTTTCTCCAACAAGGCATTGCACGCCGAGGCGGGGGCCATGCGGCTCCCGGATTTCCATCCGATGGTGCTGGCGCTCGCCGACAAGCTCGGCGTCAAACGGCACCTTTTCTACAACGCGGACGTCGCCCCCGGCGCCCGCGGCGTCGGGACCGTTCCGCCGGTGGTCTACAAGTCGTTCACCGGGGAGATCTGGAGCAACGGCCGGCCGACGGATTTCCGTGCGCCGGCGGCCACCATGCGCAGCCTCATCCAGGTCAACGGATTGCGCGTGTCGCGCGGCGACTACGCCCACGCGCCGGGCGCGGTCAACCGCTCGTTCGGGACCTCGGTGGCCACCACCCTGTCCGCGGCCGTCGACGAGGCGCTGAAGCCGGTGACGGTCGCGCAGACCGGCGGCATCGACACCCAGATCGCCGGATGGGCCAAGGTCATCGACGACTTCGACAACTACTCCACGCACCGCTTCCTCGTCGAGCACGCCGGCTGGGAGCTGGCCAAGGTCGAGGCCGCCGGGACGCTGGAGAACATGACCTCGCGGCTGCACTATTCGCTCATCCCGACGCTGATGGACCGCGCCATCATCAATCCGACCTCCCGTTACTGGGAACTGGAGGGGGGAACGGCGTCCCTGACCGACAAGCTCACCGAGTCGTTGAGCGGCGTCATCCGCTTCAACCGGCGGATGACCAAACTCACCCAGACGCCCAGGGGCGTGCGGATCGAGACGACCGCAGAAACCGGCAGCGAGGAGTCCTGTGACGGCGCGCCCAACGCCCCGGTCCAGACATTCGAAGCCGATTACGCGATCGTCACCGCGCCCTTTTCCGCACTGCGGTTCTGCCACTTCCAGCCGGCCCTGTCCTACCCGAAGCGGCGCGCCATCACCGAACTGCACTACGACTCGGCGACGAAGGTGCTGCTGGAGTTCAAGACCCGCTTTTGGGAGAAGGGCGCCCAGGGCTTCACCGGCGGCGGTTGCGTCTCCGACAGCCCCAACCGCTTCACCTACTTCCCGTCCCTGGTCGAGGGGTCGCGGGGCGGGGTGGTTCTCGCCTCCTACACCTGGTCGGACGACGCCATGCGCTGGGACTCGCTCACCGAGGGCGAACGGTACGCGTTCGCGCTGGACAACCTGGAGCGGATGTTCGGCCCGCAGGTGCGGCGCGAGTTCACCGGCGTGGGGGCCACCCAGTCCTGGACACGGGCCCGTTACGCCCTGGGAGAGGCGGTCATCTTCACCCCGGGACAGCTCCACGAGCACCACGCCGCCACCCGGACCGTGGAAGGACGCGTCCACTTCGCTGGCGAGCACACCAGTCTCAAACCTGCCTGGATCGAGGGCGCGCTGGAAAGCGCGGTCCGCACCAGCCTGGAAGTGAACGACCGTTGAGGTGCCCTCCCCATCGCCCGCCGCCGTCGGTCGCGCCGACGGCGGTGGCGAGCCCTCTGGCTATGGCGAGCCCCTTGGCGGCGCCGAGTCCCGCACCCCGCGTGGTGCGGGCGCCTGACGGCGGCCACGGACGGCGGTTCGCCGCCGCGGTGCTGCTGGGTGTGGTGGTCAGCGTGGCCGGTGCTCTTCCGGCTCACGCGACCGGCACGCCCGGTGCTCCTCCGGCTCAGGAGTCCGGCACGCCAGGTCCGGACAGCCCCGTAGGCGTCCTGCCCGGACCTCAGGCGGCATACGGCGGATCCGGCGGCGTACTCCACGGCTCGGGTCCTGGGGTCCATGTGTCGCTCGGATGCTCGCGCGCCCCCTCGGGCGGCTCCGGGTGCGCGGTCGTCGTGAGGATCTGCGACGGCGACGGGCGCATGGTGTTGTCCATCGTGGTCGTTGAGGGCGACGGGGGTGTCCCCGGCCGTGGCGGACCGACGGGAAGCGGATTGTCCGTCGCGGTCGGCGGTCGGTGCGCCCGACGGGGCGGCCCTCCACCCCGGCCCCCGCAGCCTCCCGTGCCGCCCGCGCCGAGACCGGTCCCGCCCCCGACCAGCCCTTCACCCCCGCCTCAGCCGCCGCGGCATCCCGTGCCCGTGCGGCCCGTCCCGCCTCGTCAGCCGGTGCGGCACGTCCGCCCGGTGCGGCCCGGCCCCGCCGTCTCCCCGCCCGCCGTCAACGCACCGGTGAACGTCGTCCCCCCTTCGCCACGGCCGGGTGAGCCGCCGCGGCGGGTGATCAACCCGCAAGCCGTCCAGCAGTCCCCCTATCCGCGTCCCGACGACTCGGGGGCGTGGTGGCTGCTGACGATGACGGCCGTTCTCCTTCCCGCCGTCATCGCCGCCGTGGTCTCTTCCGGCTTCGTCGGCCGCCGCCGCTGACCGCTGCGGCCGCAACCGCACACTTCGGAGCATGTCATGTCCATGTACGTCCTCAGCTTTCTCGCCACGCTCGGCGGCGTCCTGTTCGCCTTCGTCACCGCCAAGCTCCTCGGACGCGGCCAGCGCGCAGCGAGCGGTGAGTTCAGCGGCCAGGCGCTCTCTCTCATCGGCGGTGTGCTGCTCAGTTCGTTCGTGCTGCTCACGGGCTTTCAGGTGGCCGGCAGCTGGTCGACGCTGAGCACCGCGCGGGCCCGTACTTACGACGAGGCCCGCGCGCTGACCGACACCTACTGGGCGGCGGGAAGCCTGTCCGACCCTGGCCGGAACACGGTGCGTACCCTGCTCAAGCGCTATACCGGCGACGTGAAGAGCGTCGAGTTCCCCGCACTCGCCCAGGGCCACACCAGCATGGAGGCGTGGCACGCGCTGGACAGCGTACGAGCGGCGCTCAACGCGGCACCCGCGCCGCGACCGGAGCAGCAAGCGGCGAAGTCCGCGGCCCAGTCCAACCTGGCGACGGTCTACCAGACCCGTGCCGACCGCGCCGCGGAGGTACGGGCCGGCTTCCCGCGGATCGTCTGGGTCGCCCTGCTCGTGGCCGGTGGCTTTCTGATCGCCTTCCCCGCGGTGCTCGGGCTCGCCTCCCATCCGCGCAACCTGGTGGGTCTGTGCTTCGTCGGCGCCGCGGTGGCGTTCGCCATCTGCCTCACCGCCCAGCTTGACCACGCCTTCCAGCCGCCGTTCGCCGTCCGGCCGACGGCGTTCTCCTTCGCCGAGACGCGCTTCCGGCAGATGGACGGCTGACTGGACGAAGGGCCCGCGAACGCCCGGTCACACTCTCATGCCCAGCGCATGCCTACTCATGTCCAGCGCATGCCGAGCGCCGTCAGCGACCGGGCCCGTTCCGGGGTCAGTCTGTCGCGACAACGCCCACTGCTCGTCCGATAAGTCACTCGGATACGGTCTTCACTCCATGCCCCGCATCTCGGCATGTGCATGCCGAACAGCTGGCCTGTACGACGGTCAGTACCACGAACGAGCGATCGCGAACCGGGAGAGAAGGGACTTAACGCCCTCTGAGGCCTTGATCAGGAGTGACCTGCACGGATGAAGTTATCGGCACGCACGGGACCCAGGGCGGCAGGGTGAAGTAGTCGATGCCGCGTGGGCGGACGGCGCGGAAATGATCGTCGATGGTGGCGATCTCGCGGATCCGCAACCGTTCGGCGACAGCGATCACGGAGGCGTCGGCTGCGCCGAGGGGGAAGTCCCGGAACTGGCGCATCAGCTCGACGATCCGCTGCGTGTCCTGCGGGGTGATGCCCTCCTGTCGGTAGTGGCCGTCGCCGACGGTTTCCATGAACTGGATCTCCGCTCGAGCCCCGGCGAACTTCTGCAGGAGGTAGGTGACCACGTACGGGGTGACGACGAACGGGTCGGAGCGGCTGTTGAGCAGGTCACGCATGCGCGTATGGTGCTTGTCCCGCTGGTTCATGGCCGCCACCAGGACATTTGCGTCGATCATGAGCATGGTCAGGCGGATTCCCCGTACAAGTAGTCGTCGACTCGCTCACTGAGGTCCTCGGGGCCATCGAAGACGGGGAGAGCCGCCAACCGGGGAGCGGGAGTCTCGTCCGGTTCCACCAGGCGCAGCAGTGCTCGCCGGGCCTCGTCGGCCTGGTCCGGGGTGAGGCGCTCCACGAGGGCGTGGAGCTCAGGGTAGTGGTCGTGGGCGACGCTCATGGTGCACCGTAGCGTCGCCCACGGCGGTGTCACCGGCGATTCGCTGTCGTGTGCGCGACCGCAGAACGGGCGGCTCAGTCCTCCCGTTCCGCTGCTGGATCCATGCTGGATCCGTGGCGCCCAAATAGCGTTTTAGCAGGTCACAGGGGTGCGATCGATGTTCCGCTTCAACGTTTAGTGGCCGCCATTGTGTGGATGCGGTGATTTAGCAAACATGCAGGTCAGGTGGGGTCGGCCCGAGTTGGGGTCGGCCCCGTTGGCGTGCCGGTGGCTGGATCCGTGCTGGATTTTCTGACGTTTCGTCATCTGTCGTCATCTGTTGTTCTCCGTACGCTGGCTGGATCGGGGCTGGGTGGGACTGAACAGCGAGTCAGCACGGTGGGCGGGCGTCGGTGCGCCGCGTGTCGCCGCCGGCTGGGCCTGTGGGGCGCCATGCCGGGCGTGACGGCGGGCATGCCCGCGGGACGCCCCTACTCGGCGCTCCTTGTGGGTGGCGCGCCCGGTGCGAGGTCACTGCCCAGTACATCGAGCGGGCGGCAGCCGGGCGGGCGCACCGGTAGATCGTCGGGGTGGGCCTCCGCTCAGGCGAGGGCGGGGTTGCCGTGGCACTTCTTGTACTTGCGGTCTGCGCCGCACCAGCAGGGGCCGTTGCGGGGCGGCGGCCAGGGGTGGGCCTGGCCGCGGGCGGCCAGGTCGGCGGCGTAGGAGGCGCGCAGGCCCGGGGCGGCGGGGTCCTGGTTCTCGTCGCGGGCGTAGGCGGTGAAGTCGTTGACCGTGCCGCGGGCGGTGCCCAGGCGGGGCATGCCGGAGTCGGAGTAGGTGCACAGGAGTTGTTCGACCTGGCGCAGGTGGTGGGTGTGGTCGGTGCCGTAGTCGTCGGCGAACGCGGGCCAGCGTTCGAGGAGTTGGGTGAACTCTTGCTGTGGCCAGAACAGCGCGCAGGTCATCTCGGGCGTGTGGAGGGCGGCGCGGCGCTGCTGGATCTGCTCGGTGAGCCGGGTGTGCTCGGCGCGCAGAGCGTCGAGGTCGGTGTCCTCGTCGGGGGAGAGGCGTTGTGGGTTGTGCAGTTCGTCCAGAGAGCGGGTGCCGCGCAGGAGGGCGGGTCCTTGGGCATGGACCTGGTCTGCGATGGCGTCCCAGTCGTCGTGCTTGTCGCCGGTCAGGCGGCGTACCCGGTGGCGGCTGGTGAGCAGCATGTCGAGGCCGGGCGGCCCTGTCTCGACGAGGTCGGCGGTCAGGTCGGCGGTGGGGCCGAGGGCGTGGGTGATGCCGGCGGTGAACCAGTCGGCGGCGGTATGGGGGTCGTCGGTGGCCTCGAAGCTCTCGCCGACGTAGTGCCAGGCCAGGGCGTCGTGTGGATGTTGGCCGCGCAGTTCGCGGGCGGCCTCGCGGGCCTCGGCTTCGCGTCCGGCGTCGAAGAGGGCACCGATGCGGTAGGCGGCCACCAGGCGCGGGTGGGTGGACTCGTCAGCGAGGAGCCGCTCGTACAGCCGTAGCGCGCGGTCGTGCTCGCCCGCCTCGCACCAGGCGTCCGCGGCCTCCAGCAGGATCTCCTCGCGGTCCCCGGGGTAGGTGGCCGCGAGTTGTTCCAGTTCCCGGGCTGCCGCGTCGGGGGCGGGCGGGGCCGGCGCGGGGGTGCGGTGGCGCTTGGCGGACATGGCAGCAGGCTACCGGCGAGCCCGACGGCCGGAGGCGTGCCCGCCCCGTGGCGGCCCGGCCGCCGCTCCTCCTGTGCAGGTCGTACGGCCTCGGCCTGGCGGTTCTGTCGCTCGTTGGGGTGAGGAGAGTCCTCCAAGCGCGCGACAAGCCGCTGCCCCGGGACGCATGCTGACCTTGCCGCACCCCGGCAGCATCATGTGATCCGTAGCCGTACGTACCCCTGGAGATGGTGCGCGTGTCCGAGCAAGTGCCGCTGGACGCCCCGGATGTGGTCGAGGGCGTGGTCGATCATCTGCTGCATGTCGGCTATGACGAGCGCACGGTGCTGCGGCTGGGTGTGATAGGCGGCGACGAGGAGAGCGTCACCGTGGTCGGCAAGGCGCTCTTCGGGGTGCGGCCCGGGGAGAGTCTGCGGCTGCACGGGGCATGGACCTGTCATCCGCGCCATGGGCGGCAGTTCAAGGCCGAGCGGTGCGAGCGGACGGTGCCGGCCGACGAACGGGCGATCCGCCTCTATCTCGCCTCGGGCATGATCCGCGGGATCGGGCCGATCCTCGCCTCCGCGATCGTGGACGTCTTCGGCGAGCAGACCCTGAAGATCATCGATGCCGAGCCTCCTCGGCTCCTTGAGGTGCACGGGATCGGCCAGGTCCGGCTGGGCCGGATCACCGCGGCCTGGCAGGAGCAGAAGGCCATCGCCGAGATCATGGTGTTCCTGCAGGGGCTCCAGATCACCCCGGCGCTCGCCGTGAAGATCTACACCGCGTACGCCGACACCGACGACGACCCGATGCGCATCATCCGCCGTACCCCCTACCGGTTGTGCCGGGACGTCCACGGCGTCGGCTTCCACAATGCCGACAAGATCGCGCTCGCTGTCGGCATCCCCAAGCACAGCGACGCCCGACTCCAGGCCGCCCTGCTGCACGAACTCGACCAGGCAGGAGCAAGCGGCCACTGCCATCTGCCGGTGCGCGTACTGATCGCCCGTACCCGTCATCTGCTGAGCGATGACGACCCGGCGAGTGCGGAGATCCTCGACGACGTGGTGCTGCGCCACGCCCTGGAGGCTTTGCGCGGTCAGGGCGAGGTGGTCACCGAGACGCTGCCACTGCCCGTGCTGGACGGCACCGACACGGTCTCTGACATGGAGATTGCCATGCTGCCGCACCGGCACCGTGACGAGACGCAACTCGCCTTCCACGTACGGCGGCTGCTCGGATCCACCTCCGAGCTGGCCGGCCTCGCCCCGTGGACGGCGCGCGTGGCCGCGCTGACCGGCCAGGAGACTGCTGGGCTGACCGACGAGCAGCACCAGGCGATCCTCACCGCCCTGACCAGCCCCCTGTCCGTCCTGACCGGCGGCCCCGGCTGCGGCAAGACCCACACCCTGCGCACCCTGGTAGAAGTCGCCGACGAGGCCGGCGCGGTCGTCGCTCTGGCCGCCCCGACCGGGAAGGCCGCCAAACGCCTGGAAGAGACCTGCGGCCAGGCGGCGATGACCGTGCACCGGCTGATCCGGCCGCCCGACGGCGACTCCCTCTTCGATCACGCCGGCGTCCTGGAGACCGCGGATCTCGTGATCATCGACGAGGCATCGATGCTCGACCTCGCCCTGGCCCGCTGCCTCTTCACCGCCGTCCGCGACGGCTGCCACCTGCTGCTCGTCGGCGACATCAACCAACTGCCCAGCGTCGGCCCGGGCCGAGTCCTGCGCGACCTCCTCGACGTCGAGGACCTCCCGCGCACCCGGCTCACCAAGGTCTTCCGCCAGCACGACGACAGCGCCGCGATCGTCGTCAACGCTCACCGCATCCTGCGCGGCGAACTCCCGCACGACGACCCCAAGGTGTTCTGGAACCGGCCCGTACCCACCGCCGAGGGCATCGCCCAGCGCGTGGTGGACCTGGTCACCCACCGCATGCCGCACCATTTCGCCATCCGCCCGGAGGACATCCAGGTCCTGTGCCCCGGCAAGAAGAACATCGCCGGCATGACCGACCTCAACCTGCGTCTTCAGCAGGCTCTCAACCCTCCGGCCGACGACAAGCCCCAGCAATACCACGGCGGAGCCGCCTTCCGGCTCGGCGACCGCATCCAGCAGGTCCGCAACAACCCCCACCGCGGCGAAGCCGGGGTCTTCAACGGCAGCAGCGGCACCATCACCGGCGTCGACCTCGAAGCCCACCAGCTCACGGTCACCTTCCACGACGGCGAGACGGCCACCTACCCCTTCACCGACCTCGACGAGCTCGTCCATGCCTACGCGCTGACCGTCCACCGCTCCCAGGGCAGCGAATACCCCTACGTCATCGTCCCGATGATCAGCGCCGCAGGGATGATGCTGCTCCAGCGCAACCTGCTCTACACCGCCGTCACCCGCGCCCGCAACGGCGTCATGCTCATCGGCCAGAGCGAGGCCGTCGAGCGGGCGATCGCCAACAACCGCACCCAGCGCCGCAACACCGCCCTCACTCACCGCATCACCCACACCGAAGCCGCCGTACCGACTCCCCGCCCCCGGACCCCGAGCGGTCAACTCGCCTGGGAATGACGGGATATGCACACCCTGTGGGCGAGGGCAGCGCCAGCCCCTTGACCAGCCGGCACTCGTCCCACGCGTTCGTGTGCTGGTTACACTGCTGGCGCCCCGCCAGGAGTCAAAGAACAGGACTGGTCGCCGATCTGCGGATTTGTGCACGGTGAGGGCGGAGGGTCGCCCAGCTCGTGCCGGTTGCCCCAGGGAGAACGTGCCACGGGCTCTGCCCGATTCCTTCCGGAAGCGGGCGCCCCCGGTCACCCCGGCGCCGATGCGGTCGAGATCGTGCGTGACGGGAGGCTGGTGCTCCGGCTGGGCCATGACGAGGTCCAGGCCATGATCCGGTCGGCGATAGGCCGGGTCGACGTTCCGGTCCTGGTCGACGGCCGGCAGTGCGCGCTGGTACGTCACCACTCCCCGAACTCCGACGCGGCGCTGAAGCATGGCTGCACGACGGAGCTGTTGCGGCCGAAGACGAGCCCTGAGGCGACTGCCGAGGCGGGTCCCAAGCCGACCCCCAAGGCGACCGGCAGGGGGAGGGACCGGTCCCGCAAGCAGGTGCAGACCTTGGTCCGCGACCAGGCGAAGGCGCCATATCGCCCGGCTGCACCGGCCGCACCCCGTATCAAGGTCGACAGGCTCTCGACAAACGCCTACTGGCGGGTCAGGCGCGAGCTGGAACGGGTGCAGGACGCGCTGAACCTGCCCGTCCCGGAGGTCGTTGCCGTCGACTCGTCCTCACGCAAGGGGCAGCTGGCCGAGCACGAGAAGCGGCGCGAGTCCTTGAGGGACCGCCAGGCGTTCCTTCGGGCCGTGCTCGATCAGGTGGTGCCCGATCCCTCGTTCACGGGTGGGGCGCGGATCACTCCGGGCTGCCTGGTGGGTGTGGAGGACGAGGACGGCATCACGGGCTACGAGATAGCCCTGCTGCCGGGCGGGGAGGGCGAGAAGCCGAGCCCGTACTCGGCGTTGGGAGAGGCTTTGATGTGGAGGGAAGTAGGGGACGAGGTCGGCTATGTCAGCGGTTCCGGGCAGCAGCGGAGCGTAACGGTTAGGTTCATCGAGGACTGATCCGGGGACCGACGGTCGGCGGCGCCGCTGCCGGTCGGCGCCGGTGCGCCGCGGCCGACCGGCAGAGCCGAACAGGAGCCGCAGCGTGGGGTTTCCGATGCAGCAGGAGACCACTCGCCCGTCGGTTCCGGTCTCCACGCGCTTGCCGCAGTTTGGGCCGCGGGAGCCGGTGGAGGAGCGCGGCTAGGAATGCACGATCCTGTGGGGCTCGAAAAGTCATCGCTGCAGGTTATGCGGCGTATCGGTACTCGTTGATTGCTCCGCCGAGGATTCGGGTGCGGAGGAGTCTGCGGCCGTTCGGGCCGTGGAAGGTGGAAGACTGCTCGGCGGAGTCTGGCGGTCGTTGATCGCGGGCCTGGTGCGGCCGGTGCCCGTTGTAGTGCTCTTGAAATTCCGCGAGGACGTGCCGGGCGTGGGCCTCGTTCATGACCAGGATGTGATCGAGGGCCTCGCGTCGGATGGCGCCGATCACGCGCTCGCACTGCGTGTTCATCCGAGGAGCTCGCGGCGCGTTGAGCAGGACATCCATGTCCTCGGATGCGAAGACGGCGTCGAAGGGCGCGGTGTACCTGGTGTTGCGGTCGCGCAGTATGAAGCGCAGGGACTCCATGCGGGTGCCCAGATCGGAGGCAGTGTTGCGGGTCTGCTGCGTGGCCCATTCCCCGGTGGGGTGGTGGGTGACGTCGGCGGGGTGCAGGCTGCGCGTGCCGTGTTCGAGGAACGCCATCGCGTACATGCGCCTGCCGAGCGCGGTGTCGATGTGGAAGAAGTCTGCGGCGAGGATGCCTTCGGCCTGTGCGGTGAGGAACTGTCGCCAGGCGGGGCCGGACTTGCGCGGTGCCGGGTCGATGCCGGCGGCGTGCAGGATCTCCCAGACTATGGACGGGGCGATCGGGTGCCCCAGGCGCGTCAGTGCTCCTTGGATGCGCCGATGGCCCCACAGAGGATTCTCCGTCGCCAGGCGCAGCACCGGCTTCCTGAGCGCGGCTGCGGTCGGCGGGCGCCCGGTGCGGTTGCGGCGGGTGGCACGGTAGAGCAACGTAATGATCATCCGGGCAGCGTGCCAGTGGCGGCCGACAGGCCCGGATGTGGGTGCTGACCTGCAGCGATGACTTTACGAGCCCCACAGGATGAGGCGATTTGACGGCTGCGATGTTGTGGCGCGGTGGATCGGGCCGTCGACGCGTGTCAGCGGCCGGCCGCTGCCGTCCCGGCGGTGCGCCACGATCTCGGCCGCGATCGACACGGCTGTCTCCTCCGGTGTATGCGCGCCGAGGTCAAGGCCGATTGGCGAGTGCAACCGTGCCAGCTCCGCCTCGGTGACACCGGACTCTCGGAGGAGCCCCAGCCGTTGCAGGTGGGTCCGACGCGAACCCATCGCGCCGATGTAGGCGATCGGGAGCCGCAACGCCCGCTGCAGCAACGGGATGTCGAACTTGGCGTCGTGGGTGAGCGCGCAGATCACGGTGCGGCCGTCCAATACCTGTGACTCCAAGTAGCGGTGCGGCCAGTCGACGACCACCTCATCCGCTTCCGGAAAGCGTGCCGGAGTCGCGAAGAGGGGGCGCGCATCGCACACGGTCACGTGGTAGCCGAGGTACTTGCCGATCCGTACGAGTGCCGCGGCGAAGTCGATGGCACCGAAGACCAACATACGTGGCGTTGGAGCGATCGATTCCACCAACAGCGTCAGTGGCTCACCGCACCGGCTGCCTCGGGCACCGATCTCGATCGTGCCCGTGCGCCCTGTCTCCAGGAACACAGTGACCTCGGCACGCGCCGTCGCCTCCAGGGCCGTATCGCCGAAGCCGCCCGCACAAGAGCCGTCTGCCCGTACGAACAGCGCCCCACCCAACAGGTCGGACGGCCCGCGGACGACCCTGGCCACTGCCACGGCATCTGCCGCAGCTGCCGTGGCCAGGGCCCCCACCAGCTCCGCGCGCTCGGTGGGTATGACGGGCTGTACGAAGATGTCCAGCACTCCGCCGCAGGTCAGGCCGACCGCGAAGGCGTCCTCGTCCGAGTAACCGAAGCGCTGGAGCGTGCAGGTGGCGGACGCCAGTGCTTCACGGCACAGGTCGTAGATGGCCGCCTCCACGCATCCTCCCGACACGCTCCCGATGACGGCGCCGTCGACGTCGACGGCCAGCGCCGCGCCCGGTTGTCTGGGAGCGCTGCCGTGGACCGCGACCACGGTCGCGACAGCGAAGGTCCGACCCTGCTCACACCAGCGCGACAACTGGTCAGCGATGTCCAGCACGATGCTCCTTTCCGTGTTCGGCCGCGGCCTGGGTCTTCTGCGCGTTCACCGCGACGGCTTCGCGGATGCGGTGGAAGGAGCCACAGCGGCAGACGTTCCGGACCTCGGCGAGGCCCAAGTCGCCGATCGCGTGGCCGCCGGAGTTGCCTGACCTCAGCGACGGCGGCCATGACACGTCCGGTCTGGTCGCCGCACTGCGCGACGCCGCGTACCAGGCATGCTTCCCGCGTCGGGCGCAGGGCCTTGCCGGCCGTGGGGGGAGCCCTTGATGGTGGCCACCCTGTGCAGGCCCGCCCACGAGAGCCCCCCGCGAGAGCTGACGCGGGTGCGCGTCATGCCCTGTGAGGCGCGCACTCGGGCGGGGGCAGGTCACATGTGCGCGGCGCCCGCCTTGATCGCTTCCCGGATGCGGTGGTAGGTACCGCAGCGGCAGATGTTGCGGATCTCGTCGAGATCGGACTCGCTGATCTCATGACCGGCAGCCCGTGCCTGCCTGACCTTGGCCACCGCCGCCATGATCTGCCCGGGTTGGCAGTAGCCGCACTGCGCCACGTCGTACTCCAGCCAGGCCTCCTGCATGGGGTGCAGGTCCTTGCCGACCGTGTCGGGCAGGCCTTCGATCGTGGTGATCTCGTCGTCCGGCCCCACGTCCTTGACCTCCACCGCGCAAGGATTGAAGGCCTTGCCGTTGAAGTGGGACGTACAGGCCTTGCAGACATTGATGCCACAGCCGTACTTCGGTCCGGTGACGTCCAGTACGTCACGCAGGACCCACAGCAGTCGAAGGTTGTCATCGACGTCGACAGTGACGCGCTTGCCGTTGAGGATGAAGGTGTGCGTGCTCATGGTGCGCTCCTCAGTAGGTGTGGCTCAGGCCGTCGGACGGAGACTCGGGAATGGGTGGGATGAAGGGCTTGACCTCGAAGGACACCGTGCCGTGGTTGATCGGGAACCGGGTGGGCATCGTGCCGGTCGCACGGGCGTAGGCGCCCGCGACCGCGGCCACGGACGCGGCCACCCCGGCTTCGCCGGCACCACCGGGTTGCTCGGAGTCGGAGGGCATCACGATGCACTCGAAGTCAAAGGGGACGTTCCACTGCCGGGTGTAGAAGTAGTTGTCCCAGCTGGCTTCGAGGAAGTGCCCGTCGCGCAGGTGCAGGCTGCTGGTGAGGGCGAGCGCGATCCCGTCCGAGACACCACCCAGCATCTGGGCCTCCAAGCCCCGGGGGTTGATCACCAGTCCGGCGTCCACGGCGATCACGGCCTTGGTCACCCGCGGCCCGGTGACCGCGTTGTAGATCTTGCGGTTCACGGTCTCGGGCCGACAGTCGATCTCGACGAGCACCGCGGTCGCGCCCTTGTACTCGCTGTGGATCGCGATGCCCTGCGCCATCCCGGCGGGCATCGACCTGCCCCACCTGCCCACGTCGGCGACCTTCTGGAGCACCGCCTTGACCCGGTCGTTCTTGAGAAACGCAAGCCGGAACGCCAGCGGATCCCTGCCCATCTTCCGGGCGAGCTGATCGACCACCAGTTCATTGGCACACGCCACATCGGGCGAGTAGATGTTGCGCATGCTCCCGGTGTTGAAGCGCGCGTCGGTCTCGTTGAGCAACTGGGTGACGACGCCGAAGTTATAGGGGAGTTCCTGGGTCAGCGTGAAGATGGTCTCGGAGAACCCCAGCGCGCCGAGCCCGGTGGGCAGCCTGTCGGCCGTCGCCGTGATCATCTCGCCGAGTCCGTGACTGAAGTCGGTGACCACACTGGTCTGCCGCTGTTCGAAGGTCAGCACCTGCCCGGCCAGGTACGTGGCCCGGATCCGCGAGGTCACCATGGGGTGCACCCGCCCTTGCCGAGGCTCGTCGGCGCGATGCCACATCAGCTTGACCGGCTTGCCCATCGCCTTGGAGATCTTGGCGGCCTCGATGGCGGGGTCAGCGAAGAGTTTGTGTCCGAACGACCCTCCGCCGGTGACGACGTTGACGGTGACCGCGTTCTGCGGTAGGCCGACTGCCTTGGCGATGTCACCCTGTGCCACGATCGGCACCTTCAGTCCCGCCCACACCGTCGCGCGGTCCGACCGGACGTCGGCGATCGCACAGTTCGGCTCGAGCGCGGCGCTGCTGCGGAACATGAAGGTGAAGTCCGCCTCCACCGTGCCCGCCAGCAGCGGGACCTTCGGGACCGCCAGCGGCAGCTCGGCCTTCCTCAGCCGGGCCAGGATCGTCTCGTCGGACTCGCCCGCGACCGGGCCCGGATTCCACTCCACGTCGAGGGCACGCACCGCGTCGATGCACTGCCCGAATGTCTCCGCGCGAACAGCGACTCCCGTGTCGACCATCGCCACATCCGTTACGCCCGGCATGGCAAGCACCGTGGCTCGGTTGTGTACCGACTTCGGCGAGCCGTTCAGAGTGGGTGGGCGGCAGACCATGGTCGGCAGCGCGTCCGGCACGTGAAGGTCCAGCGTGAACTGCTTCCGCCCGGTGACCGCGAGCCGGGCGTCCTCCCGCGGGTAGGGCTTGCCGATCACCGAGAAGCTCGAAGTGGCCTTGAGTTCGACCTCCACCGCCTTGACGGTGCGGCTGGCGGCCTTGGTGGCCAGAGAGCCATAGGTCATTGATGACCCGTCAGGCGCGAAGATCGCCCCTTCCTTGGACTTCAGCAGCGCCACTGCCGAGCCGAGCTCGATCGCCGCGGCTTCCAGCAGCGCCTTCCTGGCGATCGCCGCGGCGACTCGTACAGGTGTGAAGGTCGAGACCGTGGTGTTCGATCCGCCGGTGAGCTGGTTGAACATCAACTCGGGGCGGGCCGGTGCCAAGGCCACGTGCACCTTGTCGACCGGCAGGTCGAGCTCCTCGGCGATGATCATCGCTGTCGAGGTGGTGATTCCCTGGCCGACCTCCATCCGCGGAAGCTCGAACGACGCGGTGCCGTCCTCGTTGATCACGATCTTGATCAGCGCGGACGTGGGGAGCGCGGCGTCGGTCTGCAGATCCTCGAGGTCGTACAGCTCCGGGATCTGGGGCGCTGAGGGCACCGCGGCGTAGGCAGGTGTGCCCAGCCCGAGGTCGGCGGCCACGGCAAGAGTGGCTCCACCCAGCACATAGCCGATGAACGCGCGGCGGCCGACCCGCGCGCGCTCACCACGTCCAGTGGTGCGGCCACTCCTGGCAGGGACGTCGGTCATCGGCCATTCCTTTCTTGTTTCCAGTCGTCCGCTCCCGAGATCGGCAGACAGGTGCGTTCTCGGGACCAGCGCGGCAGGGAGCACTGGGCACAACCAGTTGTCGGCTCCCCATAGGCGAGCGGACCAGAGCCTAGAACCGCATAAAGTCCTGGTCTTTGGGCCGAGCACCAGCGAAGCGGGGCAGCAGATTGTGCGCGAGCACAACGGAAAGCAGGTATTCGCACGAGGAGAGAGTGAAATGAGGAGACAGTGAAAAAGGACAGTGAAAGGGGACTGCGAAAGGAGACAGTCAGAGGCCTGCCGGCGTCGGGAACCAGTCCGCCAGTTCCCCTGACCACCGGAAGACGCGCAGCGTCGGCCTTCGGCGTGATCGCCGGAGCGCGTCCGCGCGTACCGGTGTCCAGGCCGGCCGAGGCCTCATTCCGAGATGGTGCCCAGTCGCACGGCCTGCAGGGCAACGTAGAGCTCCGCGCAGGAGTCCGCGCCGCTGGTTCGCCGGCCGGTCAGTTCGGTGATCCTGCCCAGCCGGTACAGGACGGTGTTGCGGTGGCAGTGCAGGTGCTCGGCGGCCAGTGTGGTCGAGCCGCCGGTGGCGAACCAGACGCCCAAGGTGTCGAGCAGGACGGCTCGTTCCGTCGTCGGCAGGGTGAGCAGCGGCCCGAAGACCGTACGGGCCACCTCGGAAGCGGCGTCGGGTGAGGCCGCCGCGAGCAGGGCTATCGGCGAGCTCCCGTAGACGTGCGTGCCGGGGGTCCCGGGCGGCAGGCACTGGGCCGCCAGCTGGGCCTCCCGTCGAGCGTTCGGCGCGTCCATGGGCGAGGCGAAGGGCCGGCTGATGCCCACGCGGGAGAGTGCGATGCCGTCGAGGAGTTCCTCCACCGCGACGACCAGCTGCTCGTTCGGCAGAGCGAGGAGGCCGAGCAGGCTGCCTGCCCGGTGGATCCACTCGCCGTCGATGTCGACCGCCCGCAGCTGTCCCTCGACCGTCGGCAGAGGGCCGACGCCGTCGTTGATCTCGCCGCACACCACCAGGAACGGTCCTTTGCGGTCCAGCCGCAGGACCCGCATGGCCTCCCAGGCCCTGGAGCTGTTCCCCGCGGTGCCGTCGAGCAGCGTGGTGAGCATGACGCGCCGTGCGGAGGCATCACGGCATACCTGTTCCTCCACCGCGACGCGGTAGGCCTCGGCAGCGGCGCTGGAGCACTCGTCGATGATCAACCAGATGTCCGAGGCCCTGTGCAGCAGCCAGGCCGCGCTGTCCTTGCCGAGGGCCATCGCCAGCAGCCGGTCCCAGATGAACCGCCCGCCAAGGCGGAAGGCATGCAGCAGAGCGGCCAGCGGGATGCCTTGTTCGGCCTTGAGCCGGCCCGCCGCCCGCGGGGCGTCCATGCTGGTGGGCACACCCCCGTTTTTCAAGGCTGCCAGCAGCGTGCACAGGTTGTCGTGCACGGGGGCGCGCAACTGCTCATGGCTCAGCAGCATGCCCTCGGCGTACGAGCGCTCGCCGTTGAGGATCTCGGCGGTCAGTTCGTCGGTCAGTGAGTCCACCGAGACCAGGAGCCGGTCGAGCAGATCGGTCATGCACGGGTCGGCGCCCAGCGGCATGGTCATGCGCGGATGATAGACGCCCGCGATCGTGTGCGGGCCCACAGCGTGCGGCATGAGGCCCGGCTACCGCCCGACCAGTTGCCCCGCCGTCCCGGGTGAGTCCTTTCTCCAACGGGCGCTGCCGCCTGTCTGCGCAACGAGTTGCACAGAAGGATCGCGATATGGCGTTCGAACCCGAGAGCCTCCGGCACGACCTCGCCGTGAAGATCCGTGGTGCGGCCTTCGACGACCCGGCGGTGCTGAACCGCGAGGTCGGGTACCGGCAGGCGCACAGTTCCGAATCCGTACACCCGCCGCGCACCACCCGGAGGTGGGTGGTGGATTGTGGCCAGTCTCAGCAGCACGACCGATCACCATGCCGGGCACACCGCCAACCGCGCGAGAGCGCGGACTGCAGCGACAATGGCCAGCACACCCGAAACCCGCTTGCACCTGCATGGATGAGGTATTCGGTAAGGGCAACGCAGACGCAGGCAACGCCGCGGCATCCTCTACGAGTACACGCATGGAGCCTGACCAGCATGGATGAGGTATTCGGCGAGCGTGAGATCTTGGTGGTTAATCCCAATTCGCTTGTCATGTCGCGGAGTTGATCGCTGCGGGAGCGACGGATCCAGTGGATGGCATCATGCTGATCGTTGATCTTGTCGTGGTTCCTTGGGGGATCGGAGTGTGTCGTGTCGATGCAGCCGCAGTCCTGGCCTGAGCCGGATCCGCAGGTCGCGGCGGCGATCCGGGCGATGTATCGGGGCAGGCGGGAGGCGCCGCTGGCGGTGCAGGTCCGTGACCGGCTCGGGGAGCTGTTCCCGGACGCGGCCTTTGCTGACGCGTTCGGCCAGGTGGGCAGGCCAGGCTGGTCACCGGGGCGTCTGGCGCTGGTCACGGTGCTGCAGAAGGCCGCGAATCTGACCGATCGGCAGGCTGCTGACGAGGTTCGCGAGAACCTCGCCTGGAAGTACGCACTCGGCCTGAACCTGGAGGATCCGGGCTTCGACCACAGCGTGCTGTCAGAGTTCCGCTCCCGTGTCGTCGCCCACGGCCTGGAGGAACGTGTGCTGGACCTGTTGCTGGAGCGCCTGCAGACCCTGGATCTGGTGCAGGCGGGCGGCAGCCAGCGAACCGACTCCACGCACATCGTTGCCGTGGTGCGAGATCTGAACCGACTCGAGTTGGTCGGCGAGAGCGTCCGCGCGGCCCTGAACGCGCTGGCCGCCGCATGCCCCGACTGGGTCGATCAGGTGCTGGTCGTGGAGGAGTGGAGCCGCCGCTACGCGGACCGGATCGACAACTGGCGACTGTCCGCCTCGAAGACCAAGCAGCACGAACTCGCCGTGCAGTACGCCACCGACGGCTACACGCTGCTGCAGGCCGTCTACGCGCCCGCCTCGCCGGGGTGGCTGCGCGAGCTGCCTGCGGTGCAGACCCTGCGGTGCGTGCTGGTGCAGAACTACATCCGCACCCCGGACCGGGCCGGCAGGCTGCGGATCCGGCAGCGCGAGCGGGCCGAGGACGGCGGCGACGGCCTGCCGCCCGCCCCGATACGCCTGGCCTCGCCCTACGACACTGACACTCGCTGGTCCGCCAAGCGTGACCTGTTCTGGAACGGCTTCAAGCTGCATGTCTCGGAGACCTGCCACCCGCAGGCCGACGGAGACCGGCCGGCTGGCCCGAACCTGATCACCAACGTCACGACCACCTGCTCCACCCTGCCGGACAGCAAAGCTCTGGACACGATCCACCAGAGTCTTCACCGCCGCCACCTGCTGCCTGCCCGGCACTACCTCGACTCCGGCTACCCCAGCGCCGACCTGATCGTCTCGTCCGCCAAGGACTACGGCATCGCCTTGGTCACCCCGGTCCTGCTCGACACCTCCCCTCAGGCCAAGGCCCAACAAGGCTTCGCCGCCCACGACTTCACCATCGACTGGGATCGCAAGCGGGCCGTCTGCCCGGCCGGAAAGATCAGCGCCACCTGGAACGACGTCGTCCAGGACGGCGTGGCCAAGACCGTCGTCGCCTTCGCCGCGCTGGACTGCATCCCCTGCCCGACCAAGGAGCAGTGCACCAGCTCACGAAAGGGCCGTCGGCTCAGCCTCTACCCCCGTGAGCTCACCGAGGCCATCCGCACCGCCCGCGCCCAGCAACAGGACGGAACCTGGCAACGCGACTATGCACTCCGCGCCGGCGTCGAGGGCTCCATCCGCCAGGCCACCCACACCACCGGCCTGCGCCGAGCCCGCTACCGCGGCCTCGCAAAGACCCACCTCGACCACACCACCAGCGCCACCGCCCTCAACCTCATCCGACTCAACGCCTGGTGGAACGGCCACCCCCTCGACCGCACCAACCATAGCCACCTCGCCAGACTTCAACTCCGCCTTGCAGCTTGAGAGTTGGGATTAACCACCAAGATCGCGTGAGGTCAGGACTTCCACCGGACCGGCAGCTGACGCGGGCCGCGGATGAGCATGCCGTTGCGCCAGGTCAGGGCGGCCGGGTGGGCGTCGAGGGCGAGGTCGGGGCAGCGCTCCAGCAGAGCACGGATCGCGATCCGAGCTTCCATGCGGGCAAGCGGCGCGCCGAGGCAGTAGTGGATGCCGTGGCCGAAGGCGACATGGCCATTGGCGGGCCGCCGGACGTCGAAGCGGCTGGGGTCGGGGAAGCGTGCCGGGTCGTGGTTTGCGTCCGCCAGGGCCACGAGGACCAGCTCACCACCGCCGGGGATGACCGTATTGCCGATCTCGACCGGCTCGGTGGTGAACCTGAACGTCGGCGTCTCCACCGGCCCGTCGTAGCGCAGCATCTCCTCCACTGCGTTGTCCATGAGCGTCATGTCCGCGCGCAGTGCGGCGACTTGGTCGGCATGGGTCAGCAGGGCCAACACGCCGTTGGAGATCAGATTGACCGTGGTCTCATGCCCCGCGACCAGCAGCAGCCAAGCGGTACCGCGCAGTTCGTCCGCAGACAGCCGGTCGCCCTCCTCGTCGGTGGTGCGAATCAGGGCGCTCATCAGGTCCTGGCCCGGGGCCAGGCGCTTGCGCTCCAGCAGCTCGGCGAGATACGTCGCCACCTCATCCGTCGCCGCCAGCCGCGCCCCCGGGTCGGGGTCGGTGAGGATCGTGCCGGTCCAGGCGCGGAATGCGGCCCGGTCCAGCATCGGCACGCCGAGCAGCTCGCAAATCACTGAGATTGGCAGCGGGAACGAGAGTGCCTCGACCAGTTCGGCCCGCCCGTCCGGAAGCGCCACCATCGCGTCGATCAACTCGTCGGTGATCTGCCGCACGCGCGGCGCGAACTGTTCGATCCGGCGCGGAGTGAACTCACGGACGACCAGCTTGCGCAGCCGCTCGTGGTCCGGCGGGTCGGAGTTGAGCATGTGCGGGCCCGCAGATGGACTGGGGATTGGAAAGGTGGGCGACGCGTTCTTCCACTGCTTGGACAACCGCGGATCTACGAGCGCCGCTCGGCCGGCCTCGTACCCGACGACAAGCCAGGCCTCCGCACCCTCCGGAATCCGCACCTTGTGCACGGGTCCGCGCTCGCGCAGCGCCTCGTAAACCGGATACGGATCGCGGACGAAGTCCTCGCCCATCGCCACCAGATCGATCACCTCGGCTGCCGCCACCGCCTGCCCCCCGTCTCCCAGTTCGCCCGACGCTAGCAGTGGGCGGCGCTTCGGCGAAGGACGCATCCAGCCGAACGGGGCGGGGAAAAACTGGAACGACGCGGACGACAAAGGCGAGCACGGAAACCGCCATGAGCGTGAAGATCACGGTGGCGTGGGGGATGAAGGTGTCAATCCCCTCGCACCATGGAGAGTTCCCATGCTCGCGCCTGCTGGAAACCCCATCCGTGCAGGTCAGGCGGATTCTCCGGACAAGTAGTCGTCGACGCGCTCACTGAGATCCTCGGGGCCATCGAAGACGGGGAGAGCCGCCAACCGGGGGGCGGGAGTCTCGTCTGGCTCTACCAGGCGCAGCAGTGCGCACCGGGCCTCCTCGTCCTGCTCGCCGCGCGAGGTGTCGGCATTGCATGCGCCCGCCCACCCCTCGCTCCACCGCACCAGGAAAGAACGCCGGTCGAGGTTCTCATCCGCCAAGACGGCAATCCTTCCAGCCGCCACTGACAACACCGGTCTGCTGCACGGCAGTTGGACCCCCCGGACCGCCCTTCGGCCGTTCCGGTCATCCGCGGTGTCCACTCTCATCCGCGCTGCGGCATTCACTCCGCCCCCGGGGGCGGCAGAACGCGCGTCTACGGTCACCCCTGCTCCTTCACGACACGAAGTGGCCTACGACAGAGCGCCGGCCCGGCAGCACACCGCGCCGGCCGAACCCGGTGAGCCTTTCCGGCCCCAGCCCTATATTGGCCTGGGGCAACGTCGGTGCACTGCGGGGGGATTGAGTGCTCTTGCGATCAGCTGGAACGCGTCGAGCGGCTGTGGCCGCCTTGTGCTGCGCCGTTGCCGTGCTGTTCCTCGGCGCGTGCGGGACGCAGGTGGCCGGTCAGGGGGACGGGAGGTCACCGTCGTCAGCGGCGGCCGAGCCGATCCCGTGGACCACGATGGAGCCCTCCGCGGTCAACGGAGCCCGTCTCGGCGACGACCGCCGCACGCTGCTCCTCGACGCGCAGGTGCCCAGTGGCGCACACGCGTGCGTGCGCAAGCTCAAGGCGGTGCTCACCGACCCGATGGCGGACCTCGTGCGGGTACAGGTCACCTTCACCTCGCCGTCCGGGGACAGGGCTTCCGGGTGCACCAAGGAGAGTACGGCCACGGCAAAGGTCAGGCTGCCGAAGCCGTTGGGCGACCGGGACGTGATCGTCGACAACTACACGCGCTTCACCGCCGATGGTGCCAAGCCTCCCGGGCTGCGGCTGTGCGGGAAGCTGGGCTGCACACCGCCGGCCACCGGCTGCACCGCCGCCTCCTACGACCAGGCGTTGATGGCGGTCGACGCGCCCCAGCACACGTACCGGGACTCGGAGAAGTGCGACGGGAAGTGGCTGGTGCTGGACTTCTCCTGGCGCACGGGACCGGCCTGCGGCGACTCGACGGACCCCGCCTGCTCGTCCCGGCTGGGCGACCGCTGGTTCTTCCGGGCGAAGAACACGGGCTGGGCGCCGATCGTCCGGACCTCGGCCGGAGGCTGCCGGGACGTGCAGCGCGCGGAGCCCGCCTTCCCGGCCTCGCTGTGCGCGTCGCTGGCTCCGCTGTCCCCCTCGCTGCACCCGAGTTTTCCTCCGCCGTCCGCCTCCCCGATCGCCGGTGTGCGTTCCACCGCGACGACCACCCCGTGACGACCATGTGTGAGGGGGCCTCTCCAGGCTCTGCGCCCTCTTCCGGCCGTCTCATGGAGGTGGCGCAGTTTCTCGAGTTGCGGGTGGTGGAGCGGACCCGCGTGCAGGAACCGGTCGTCGTGGGTGAACGCGTGCTTGGCTGCCTGGCGTTGCAGGACAGAGAGTCGGTGTCGCAGCACCAGGATCTTGATCGCCTTCTCGCGCTCACTCAACGGCAGCAGGTGAATCAAGGAGACCGTGTTCGTGACGGCGAGGTAGACCAAGCGCAGTAGCGCGGCTGATCATCATGCCAAGGCGGCGCCTGCCCCGCTGGCAGCCGGCTGGATTCGGTTCATCGCTGATCAGTGGCCTGACCAGGACGGATGATTATTCGGCACTCGTACCGTCGGCGGCCGTGGATGAACCAGGTGAATGACCTCGTGCAGACCCCTAGGCGTACCGACTAGTCGGTACTAGCCTCTGGCCACGCTCTCGGAGCCGGGCCGCACCGCGCCCCCGTCGCACCGACGCAAACACCCGGTTTCCAGGTATTCCCAGGAGGAGCCGTATGTCCGCCACTCCGACGACGTTCGACGCCGACAGACCCGCGCCCGATGGGCCCGCCGCGGACGCCCGCGGCCTGCTGGCCTGGTTGTACCGCCGCGACCTGGCGGACTACCCGCCCACCGGTCGCCGTATGGCGTATCTCGCGATTGTGGTCATCACCACCGTCGTCCTGTACTACATGCTGTACATCCAGTACGCGGTGGCGACGTCGATCATCACGCACTTCGACATGACGTACCGCTACTTCGTCTGGGTCTCGGTGATCGGCAACGCGATCGGGGCCTTCGCCTCGCTCGTGGCCGGTCTGGCGGACCGCTGGGGCCGGGCGAATCTGGTGGTCTACGGGCTGCTGATCGCCGCGCTGCTGGTCTTCTTCGGGCTGCCGAACGCGGCGAACAAGACCACCTATCTGGTGCTCTTCGCGCTCGTCAGCTTCATCGAGGGCATCGTGCTGGTTGCCACCCCCGCGCTGATCAGGGACTTCTCCCCGCAGCTCGGCCGGGCCACCGCGATGGGGTACTGGACGATGGGCCCGGTCATCGGCTCTCTGGTGGTCACCACCGTCACCAGCAACACCCTCGACAGCGCCACCTGGCAGGACGAACTGCGTTATTCGGCGATCGCCGGGTTCGTCGTCTTCGTCGTCGCGATCTTCGCGCTGCGCGAGCTGTCCCCGGCGCTGCGCGACCAGACCATGGTGTCGCTGCGGGACCGGGCACTGGTCGAGGCGCGCGCCAAGGGACTGGACACCGAGGCGGTGCGCCGCGGCGAGTGGCGGCAGATGATGCGCCTGGACGTGCTGGGCTCGGCCTTCGCCATCGCCGTGTTCCTGCTGCTGTACTACGCGGCGGTCGGCAACTTCGTCGTCTACTTCGCGACCACCTTCGGCTACAGCGAGCAGCGCACCAACGCGCTGGCCAACTGGTACTGGGGGGCGAACGCCATCGCCCTGGTCCTGGTCGGCCTGCTCTCGGACCGGCTGAAGGTGCGCAAGCCCTTCATGATCGTCGGCGCGGTCGGCTCCGTCGTGGTGACCGCGATCTTCGCCACCCGCGCCACCCACCTGACGACCGACTACTACACCTTCGCCTGGCTGTTCATCGGCATCGGCGTCTTCAGCGGCATCGCCTACGCGCCCTGGATGGCGAGCTTCACCGAGACCGTGGAGAAGCACAACCCGGCGGCGACCGCGGCGGGCCTGGCGGTGTGGGGCTGGACGGTGCGCATCGTGGTCGCCGTCTCCGCGGCCTTCATCCCGGTGCTGGTCACCTCCGTGACCCCGCTCGTGGAGCACGGCGCCGAGGTCAAGGCGGCCTCGGTGCAGGCGGCGCCCGCGCTGGCCATCGTCAACGCGCACCCTCAGCTCTTCGCCGAGCTGAACAAGTACTCCCCGACCACGGTGCCGCCCGCGCTGGGCGCCCGCGCCGTCAAGGAGGTCGGTGCGGAGAACCTGGGTGTCGTGCAGAAGGCGGCGCCGCAGCTGAAGCTGCTGCAGGAGTATGGCGCCAAGGTCCAGAAGGCGTCGAAGGACGGGCCCGGCGAGTGGCGCAACTGGTGGTGGATCTGCGTCGGCGGCCAGGTGCTCTTCCTGCCCTTCGTCTTCGTGATGGCGGGTCGCTGGAGCCCGAAGAAGGCGCGTGAGGACGCCGAGGCGCACCAGCTCGCGGTCGACCGCGAGCTGGCCGCCCTCGCCGCCGCCAAGGAGTGACCGGACGCGGAGCCGGCCGGCCGTGGACGGGCCGGCCGGCTCCGCGGTCGTGTGTATCGGGGTGCATCGGGCAAGTGACAAGACGCGATTCGCCGGATGCCGTCAGGAGGCGCAACCACAGTCCCTGATCATGACCGAACGTCCGTTTGGGGCCCTGGGGTTGAGTGCCGACGCGGACCGGGCCTATCCGTTACTCGTGGCCACGCGGGGGTGACCGCCGGTGAACTGGACCGGCAGACGGCCCGGCCGTATGACTCCGCGGTTCACGAGGCCGTTGACGGTCCTGGCAACCGGCGTGGATCGCCCGCCCCGAACCAACCGTTTCTCGGTGGCCTTCGAGTAGACGACAAGCAGATTTGCCGGCTGGAGCCTGTCCGAGGCGACGATTCAGCCTCGTCGGGTGGGGCGAGCTCGGGGACTTGAGCGGACTGGGTTCTCGAGAACAGATACGCGCCGCAGTCGCTGACGCCCACCCGGACTCCAGTCCTCAAGTCATCGGCAACTGGACTGGGCAGCAGGGGCGTTTCACCCACGAGATGGCTGCAGATGATGTGTCGCAAGGAAGAGCTGTACCGAGAGTTCGGCCTCTGCATGACGTACGACGCCCGAACACGTACGCTCAGCATCGAGTCCCGACCCGAACCGATGTCCCGCGTGTGGTTACGGGCGAATCCCCGGAGCGATGTTCACCCTCGGTGAGTCGGCGAGCGGGGCGATCGTCCTCGCCGCGTTCGGGGAGCAGCTGTCGCGCGCCGTGCCGCTCGCGGTCAGCGCCGAGATCGCGCACAAGAAGCTCGCGATGGGCCCCGTGACGGCCACCGCGACCCGCGGCCTCCCGGCCGCGGAGGTCGTCGCCGAGCTCGACGCGGGTCAGCGCCCCGAGTTCCCCGTGACCATCGCCATCCAGCGCGCGGACGGCGCGGTCACGGGCGAGATGACGGTTGTCCGGATCCTGCGGCCGAACGGCTGAGCCGAGCGATCGGAACGGCGGCGGGTCCCCTCGGCCGACACCTCCTGGCGCCGGGCGGGCCCGCCCGGCGTTTACAGCCGGGTCGCGCTTCCCACCGCGGCGTCGCTCCGGCGCGTCAAGGCTTCCGCGTCGCCGCTCCGGCGCGTCACGGCATCCGCGGCGCGGGGCCCGTGCTGCGGCGTACGACGAGCCGGACCGGCTCGATGTGATCGATCCGGGGCCCCGCCGAACCGTCGATGCGAGAGAGCAGCAGCTGGAGCGAACGTCGGCCTGTCGCGGCGAAGTCGGTACGCACGGTCGTCAGCGGGGGCAGCATGTGGGCGGCCTCGGGGATGTCGTCGTAGCCGACGACGCTGACGTCGTGCGGAACGTGCCGCCCGGCCTCGTGCAGGGCGCGCAGCACGCCGAGCGCCATCTGGTCGTTGGAGGCGAACACCGCCGTGACCTCGGCAAGCCCGGCCAGCCGGCGGCCCAGCGCGTACCCGGAGTCCGCGCTCCAGTCGCCGATGAGCGGCTCGGGGACCTCGGCCCCCGCCGCTCGAAGGGTGTCCCGCCATGCTTCCAGGCGGCGCTCGGCGGACAGCCAGCCCGTGGGGCCCGCGATGTGGTGAACCGCGCCGTGGCCGAGCTTCAGCAGGTGCTCGGTGGCCTGGCGTGCCCCGTCGCGGGAGTCCGCGGTGACGTAGGACGCGTCGTCCCCGAGGTCGTTCTCCAGGACCATCAGGGGGACGTCGAGCGCCGCCTCCGCCAGGGCCCTGCCCACCCAGCGCTGCGGTGCGATGGCGAGCAGGCCGTCCGCCCCCTCGGCCGACAGCGTGTGCACGGCGCGCACCAGGGTGTCCCGGTCGGCCGTGTCGAGGGCGATGGAGCTGACCAGATAACCGGCCTCCTGGGCGGCGGAGTTGATCGCGGTGAGGATGGAGGCGGGCCCGTAGCGCGCCGCGTCGAACGAGATCACCCCGAGCATCCGCGTCCTGCCACTGGCCAGGGAACGCGCGCTGCGGCTCGGCCGGTAGCCGAGCGTGCGCATGGCGGTCACGACCGCCTCCCGGGTCTCGGGCCGCACCGCGGGACTGTCGTTGAGCACCCGGGAGACCGTCTGTTTCGAGACACCGGCCAGCCGGGCCACGTCGTCCATCACCGGGCGCGCCCCCGCGAAGCTGCGCCGGCTGCGTCCCTTGGGGCCCTCGGTTCCCTGGGGGACGGCGCCGTCCGTGGCACCTCGGGTCATGGGGGCGCATCCTCCGACGTCTCGGCGGCGGTCTGTCCCGATCCGCCCGGCAGGCCCACAGGATAGGCCCGCCGGGCCCGCCTCCCCTTCGTCAGCCCGCCCGGACCGCCCAGGCGCGGCTGGTCCCCCACTCGACGCGCCACACCGCCGCCCGTCCCGTGACGTCGCCCGCCCGCTCGGGCAGATACACCGGAGCGTTGGCGGCCAGGGGCAGTAACAGCAGCCGCAGCCCATGGTTGCGCGGAGCCGCCGCGGGGAGCCGGTCCAGGCCGATGTCCCAGACGCGTCCGGAGAAGAACTGGTCGGCGACGAGGGTGTCTCCGACGTACGCGCGGGCCACGTCGCCGGTCCAGTGGACGCGCAGGACGGTGCCGGACGGCCGGTGCGGGAGGTCGTCCGGCAGCTTGACGTGGTACTCGGCCGCGGAGGCGGCGAAGTGTTCGTCCGCCGGGGCGCTCGCCCGGCCCAGGGGGCCGGTCGCGGTCGTGGGCGGCGGGCCCGCGGGGCGCACGAGGGTGGCGGCGGGCGCGATGTCCCCGTCGGCCCATTCCTCGGTCGTCCAGCGGGTGAACACGCCGTCGGCCGTCGCCGACAGGGGTGCCCCGGCCACCGTCAACGGCCGTGCGGGCGTGGGCAGTACGGCGAAGGAGGGTCGCGACGCGGAGCTGTGCACGCGCAGTTCGTCCTGGTCGAAAACGACACTGTCCGGCGAGAGGACCAGCCGCTCGGCGCCCCACGCCGTACCCCGGTAGGCGGTGCGCGCGGTGGTGGCGTCGAGGACGAGCAGGCCCATGTCGTTCCCGTCCGCGGTCCTCACCTGGACGAGGGCGTCGGTGCCGGGACGCAGACCGGTGATCAGAACACGGCCGTCCGCCTTGTCGACCGCTCCGGAGGGCGTGTCGACGGACGCGACCGTGCCCGCGTCCAGGGCGAGTTCGACCGGAATGCCGTCGGTGGCGGCCAGCACCAGGACCGTACGCCCGTCGTCCTGGACCCGGCACACCGGCTGGGCGGTGGCCCAGTCGAGCCGTAGACCGGCGACGTTCAGACGCAGCGGCCAGCAGAAGTACGCGCCGGTCGGGACGGTGATCGGGGCGCTGGGCAACGTCAGGGCGGGAGCGTCGGGGAAGTCGACCGTGAAGGTCGTGGCGGGGTGGGCCGGCAGCGGTTCGTGCGGCTGGTGGTTGTTGACGAACAGGAAGCCGGAGGTGCCGTCGCCGCGTACGGCCCAGCGCAGGGTGTCCCGGTCGGACTGGGAGGCGGGCTGCCGCTCGGGAAGGACGGACTCCATGGGGGCGATCAGGTCGCCGAAGTCGGCCAGCAGCAGGTGCTGGAGGCGCAGTGCGTGGTACGAGGGCCGGACCTGGCCGTACTCGCCCAGCGGCGCCTGGAAGTCGTAGGTGAGGACGGGCAGGTCGTTGGGGTAGCCGGTGGCGTGGGACTCCTGGAGGGCGGTGAGTTCACCGGCCGGGTTCGTGCCGCCGTGGAACATGTAGTAGCCCTGCCAGACCGAACCGCAGCCGATCTTGGTGAGGCCGAGTGCGCCGATGTCGTCGGGCTCGACGCGCGGCCTGCGATGGTAGGCGACGGCCACGCCGCCGCCGAGCTCGCAGGTGGCCCAGGGAAAGCGGTCCGTGAGCGCGGGGTCGCCGCCGCGTACGGTCGTTGGGCGCAGGTCGGCGCCGATGCCCTCGTCGTCGCGCTGATGGGTGAAGAAGAAGTGCTTGCGGCAGGTGTCCGGCCAGCCGCCGTCCGCCTCCGTCCAGAACGTCTCGGTGTAGCCGCCGTACAGCGGAAGCAGTTCGTCGGGCGGCAGTTGGACCCCGCCCCAGGCCGTGGACGTCCACAGCGGCGCGCGCAGACCCGCCTCCTGGGCCATCCGCTTCAGGGTGAGGAGGTGGCCGGGCCGGTCGTAGAGCTCGTTCTCGATCTGGATCGCGACGATCGGACCGTCGTGTGCCCGGTCGAGTCCGCGCAGCTGTTCCGCGATCGCCGTGAACCATCCGCGTACGGGTTCCAGATAGGCGGGGTCGTCCGTGCGGGGCGCGCGGGTGCGGGCGAGCAGCCAGTCCGGGAAGCCGCCGTTGCGGACCTCCGCGTGGCACCAGGGGCCGATGCGCGGGATGAAGTCCAGGCCGTGCCGGGCGCACAGCTCGGCGAAGCGCCGCAGGTCCCGGTCGCCGTCGAAGCGGACGCGGCCCTCGATCTCCTCGTGGTGGATCCAGACGACGTAACTGGCGACGACGGTGACCCCGCCCGCCTTCATCTTCAGCAGCTCCTCCTCCCAGTCCCGTGCCGGGTAGCGCGCGTAGTGGAACTCGCCGGAGACCGGGAACCAGGGGCGGCCGCCGCGCGTGAGGTAGCGGCTGGTCACCTCGATGGGGTCGGGCGCCCCCGGGGCGTCGGCGAAGGGGAGATGGCCGGTCAGGGGCGGTGCGGGGGGCGCGGGGACGCGCAGGAGATGCGGCATCGGGACTTCTCCGGTCCGGGTTGGGGGAGGGCGTCGACTTCGTGCGGGTGCGGGTGCGGTGCGGTGCGGGTGCGGTGGGGCGCGGTCGCTCGTTCCCGTCCCGTTCTCGAGCTGGGGCTTGGGAGCGTTCCCAGACTCAGTGATGTTATCGGTAACATGCCGCGCGTCAAGGGACTTTGGAGCGATGACGGAAGGGCCCCGGAACGCCATGGTCCGCGTCGCCGCCGGACCTCCCGCGGGCCGGGCGACGCCCTCGGAAACACCGGGGCCAAGTGGCGTTCCGCCTGTTCCGGAGGCGTTCACGGCGAGGCCACGCCCGTGTCCCCGCGGCCTGGCTGAGTGGTTCCAGCAAGTGAATCGCTCGGAGGCACCGGAGGGTCGCCCCATGGCCGGAACCGAACCTGTATCCGCCGCCGTCAACCGTCGTCGATTTCTGCTCGCCTCAGGCGCCACGGCAGCGGCCGGCGTCGCCGGAACCAGCGCGGGGACGCTCCTGCCGCGCCAGCGCCGGCACCCCGCCGTCGAGCCCGCCGCACGGAGCGTCGTCCGGCGACCGCCCCGCAGCACCCCGCGGGCGGCGCCGTACGCCGTGACCACCCTGGAGACGACGGCCCGCCTCGGCGGCAGCCCCCACACCGGCACCTATCGACGGCTGGTCTCGGGCCCCGGCTGGCCCCTGGTCGTCCGTAAGGAGCTCGCCACGCCCGGCGCCGGGCGCCAGGACCGGCGCACCCCGCTCGCGTGCTTCGTACAGTTCACCGACCTCCATATCGCCGACGTACAGAACCCGCTGCGCACCGAGTTCCTGCGCTCGCGCGGAGCCTCGTCGTGGCGGGCGCAGGAGGCGCTGACGGTGGCCGGGGCGGTCGCGCTCGTCGAGCAGGTGAACGCGCTCGGCACAGGGCCGAACACGAGGCTGCGCCCCGCCTTCGTGATGACCACGGGCGACAACGTCGACAACAACTCCGCGATCGAGCTGGAGTGGTTCCTGACCGTGATGAACGGCGGCCGGATCACGCCGAACACCGGCGACCCGCGGGCGTACGAAGGCGCCCAGAACTCCGGTCTCCCCCTTTACTGGCACCCCGGGGATCCCCACCTGCGCGATCTGGACAAGCGGCGCGGGCTGCCCCTGATCCCCGGTTTCCTCGACGCGGCCACCCGCCCGATCACCAGCCCGGGGCTGCGCATCCCCTGGTACTCCACGGTCGGCAACCACGACGATCTGCCCGGCGGTTGCCTGTCGCCCGCGCTGAACGACTTCGCCGTCGGCTCCCGCAAACTGCTGTCGGTACCCGCCGCGGACGCGGCCGCCTACGCCAAGGCGCTCGGGTCGGGCGACGATCCGAAGAGCGAGGTGCTCAAGGCGATCCTGACCCGGAACGCGGCCTCGGCACGGACCGTGACCGCCGACGAGCGGCGCCGGCTGTGCACCCCGCACGACTATCTGGCCGCCCATCTCGACCCCGCCCACACCGGTGCCGGTCCGGTCGGCCACGGCTACACCCAGGACAACCTGGACGGCGAGCGGATGTACTACTCCTTCAAGGTGGCCGAGAACGTCCTCGGCATCAGCATCGACACGACGTACCGCAGCGGCCACTACGAGGGTTCACTCGGCAGCGACCAACTCCGCTGGCTGGAAAGGACCCTGGCCGCGCACAGCTCCCGGTCCTACGACACGGACGGCCGGCTCGTCCGCAACACCGGGGCCGACGACGCCCACATCCTGGTCTTCAGTCACCACCACAGCCCCAGCATGACCCGCCGTCCCGACGCCGCCCGCACGGACGAGCCGCGTCACGACGGAGCGGAGGTCATCGCCCTGCTCAGCCGGTTCCCGAACGTGGTGGCCTGGATCAACGGGCACAGCCACGTCAACCGGATCACGCCGCACCCGCACGCGACACCCGCCCGCTCCTTCTGGGAGGTCAACACCGCTTCCCACGTGGACTATCCGCACCACGCCCGGCTGATCGAACTGACCGACAACGGGGACGGGACGGTGTCCCTGTTCACCACCCTCGTCGAGTCCGCCGCGCCGCACCGCACCGCCCCGGACTTCGACGACCTGTCGGCGGTGGGACTCGCCTCCCTGTACCGGGAAGTGGCCTACAACGCTCCCGGCCTTGCCGAGAGCATGAAGGGCGGCGTCCAGGAGGGCTGGGCGGGCGGTGCCGGGGACCGCAACGCGGAACTGGTGGTGGCGGGCGGGCCGGCGGCGGCGTAAACCGTCCTTGCCGTGATTCCTTCGGTTGTTGTCGGGGTGCCGGCGGTTCCTGTTCATTTCATTGACACGAGTCACCGGCGGTCATAGTTTTCGCGCCGTACCCGTGCTGTGTGACGGCGTGTCATGTTCGGGCTGGGGCCTGGTGTGTTCAAGGGCCGAACGCGGGCGTTGTCGTTGGTGCGCGTACCTGCGGTTCACGACGACGTGCCCGCGCACCGAAGGAGTGACGGCTCATGTCCCACACCTTTTCCCGGCGTTCGACCCTGCGTCTGCTGGGCGGCGCCATCGCGGTCGCCGCGGCGGCCACCACCGCCACCGGCTCCGTTCCGCTCGCCCGGGCGGAGTCCAGATCCGGCGCCGGCCCTCACGTAGAGGGTTTGATAGTCAAACTCACTCTCGATGAGAAGATCTCCCTGCTGCACGGCGCCACCGACCCCGCCTCGCTCGGCCAGGCCGGGTACACGCCCGGAGTACCCCGCCTCGGTATCCCCCCGCTCCGTCTCGCCGACGGCCCCGCCGGAGTCCGCGTCACCCGGCACGCCACCGCCCTGCCCGCCCCGGTGCTTCTCGCCTCCGCCTTCGACCCCGGCCTGGCCCGCCGCTACGGGCAGGTCATCGGACGCGAGGGCCGCGCCCTCGGCCAGGACGTGCTGCTCTCCCCGATGGTCAACCTCATCCGCACCCCGTACGCGGGCCGCAACTTCGAGACGTTCAGCGAGGACCCGCTGCTCGCCGGCGACCTGGTCGCGGCCGAGATCCGCGGCATCCAGGGCGAGGGCCTCATCGCGACCGTCAAGCACTTCGCGCTGAACAACCAGGAGCAGGACCGCATGTCCATCGACGTGCGGGTCGACGAGCAGACCATGCACGAGGTCGAACTGCGCGGCTTCGAGGCGGCCGTCGCCGCCCGCACCGGCGCGGTCATGGGCGCGTACAACAAGGTCAACGGCACCTTCGCCTGCGAGAACAAGTCGCTCCTCACCGACATCCTGCGCGAGCAGTGGGGCTTCGGCGGCTGGGTGATGACCGACTGGTTCGCGGCCCACAGCACCGTCACCGCCCTCACCGCGGGCCTCGACATGGAGATGCCGGACGGTACGTACTTCGGGGCCGCCCTGAAGACGGCCGTGCAGAGCGGCGCCGTGGCCGAGTCCTACGTCGACCGGGCCGTACGCCGCGTCCTCGCCGTGATGGACCGCTTCGGGCTGCTCGACGGCAGCGTTCCGCCCCGTCCCGCCCGCGACCCGAAGGCGGGCGCGGCCGTCGCCCTGGAGGTCGCCGAGGCGGGCGCGACGCTCCTGCGCAACAAGCGCCACGCACTGCCCCTGACCGGCGCCGCCGCCCGCAGCATCGCCGTCGTCGGCCCCACCGGCTCCCTGCCGTTCGTCAGCGGCGGCGGCAGCGCGCACGTCGTCCCGGACCAGGCCGACAGCCCGCTCGACGCCATCCGCTCCCGCGCGGGAGGGGGCGCCCGAGTGTCGTACGCGCTCGGCGAGGACCTCTTCGGCAAGGCCATCCCGAGCGCGGCGCTGACCTCGGGCATCGACACCGAGGGCCAGAACGTCCCCGCCGGAGGTGCCTGGACGTACACGGGGACGCTCACCGTCGCGGACGCCGACGAGTGGACCTTCGTCATCCACTACTCCGGCATCCGGCCCACGGTGCTCGTCGGCGGCGTCGAACTCTTCCCGCCGCTGCCCGGCTACGGCGAGTACTTCAGCGGCGGTCTGGTCTCCGCGGCGCCCGACGGACTCGCCGTCCGCCGCAAGGCCCTCGACCTCGCGAAGGGCAAGCACCAGGTCTCCATCACCGCCCAGGGCGCCGACACGGGACAACTCTTCCGGCTGCGGCGAGTCACCGGGGCGACCCGCGCCCAGGACGTCGCCGAGGCGGTGGACGCCGCGCGCGCCGCCCACAGCGTCGTCCTCTTCGCCTACGAGGACGCCACCGAGGGCCTGGACCGCGGCACCCTCGCACTGCCCGGCAACCAGGAGCAGCTGATCAAGGCCGTCGCGGCGGCCAACCCCCGGACGGCCGTCGTCCTCAACACCTCCTCCTCGACCTCGATGCCCTGGCTGGACGGCACGGCCGCCGTGCTCCAGATGTACTACCCGGGCCAGGAGGGCGCGGCCGCCACCGCCGCCGTCCTGTTCGGCGACTGCGATCCCGGCGGCCGGCTCACCCAGTCCTTCGCGGTCGACGACGCCCACCACCCGGTCGCCGGCGACCCGCACCGCTACCCCGGCGTGAACGGCACCGAGGAGTACTCGGAGGGGATCCACGTCGGCTACCGCTGGTACGACGCGCAGGGCGTGCGCCCGCTGTTCCCCTTCGGGCACGGACTCTCGTACACCTCGTTCGCGTACGAGGACCTGCGGGTCCGGGGGAGCGAGGTCGGTTTCACCGTGCGCAACACCGGGCGGCGCGACGGCGTCGAGGTGGCGCAGGTCTACCTGGGGCCGTCGCCCGATCTCCGGCTCGACCAGGCCGTACGGGTGCTGGCCGGGTACCGGCGACTCGCGCTGCGGTCGGGGGAGCGGCGACGGGTGACGGTGCGCCTCGACCGGCGCACGCTGTCGTCCTGGGACGCCGGGCGGCACGACTGGGTCCTCGGCACCGGGCGGCGCGCGGTGTGGGTGGGGTCGTCGTCGCGGGACCTGCGGCTGCGCGGCGGCGTGGAGGTGGGCGCGTGAACAGGGGGCGGATCGTCCGATCCGGCCGCCTGCGCACGCTGCTGGCGGGGGCGACGGTCTTCGCCGCCGCGCTCGTCGCCCCGGCCCCGGCCCTTGCCGTCCCGGCCCCGGCGCACGCCGCGCAGGACCCGGCCGTCGTGCGCACCGCCGCCGGCCTGGTCCGGGGCGAAGTCACCGCCGAGGGACGCCAGTTCCTCGGCATCCCGTACGCACAGCCGCCCGTCGGCACGCTCCGCTGGAGGAACCCGGAGCCGGTCGCACCCTGGCGCGGTGTGCGCACCGCACGGGACTTCGGCAACCGGTGTGTCCAGACGGCCAGTTGGGACCCGGGCTACGAGCTGCCCAGCCACACCGAGGACTGCCTCGACCTCAATGTCTACGTCCCCGAAGGCGCCGGAAGCCGGCCGGTGATGGTCTGGCTGCACGGCGGCGGGCTCACCGCGGGTGCGGGCGAGGACATCGTGCCCGACACCTTCGCCCGCCGGACCGGCACGGTCGTCGTGACCGTCAACTACCGCCTCGGCGCGCTGGGATTCCTCGCCACCGCCGGACTCGACGGTGAGGCGCGCGACGGGGTTTCGGGCAACTTCGGCATGCTCGACCAACAGGCCGCACTGCGCTGGGTGCGCGCCGACATAGGCCGCTTCGGCGGCGATCCGGGCCGCGTCACCGTCGCGGGCGAGTCGGCGGGCGGCCGCTCGGTCTGCACCCAGCTGGCCTCGCCGACCTCGAAGGGCCTGTACCGGGCGGGGATCGTCGAGAGCGGCGCGTACGGGAACTGCGCGGCGCGCACCCACGAGGCGGCCGTGGCCGCCGGCGCGGCCTTCGCGCGGAAGGTGGGCTGCGCCGATCTGTCGGCGGCGTGTCTGCGCGGCAAGTCGTCCGCGGAGATCCTCGCCGCCCAGGGCGGATTCGACTGGGGGCCCGTCGTCGGCGGCGCCTTCCTGCCGGTACAGCCCTTCGAGGCGTACGCGAAGGGGGCCGCGGCCCGGGTCCCCGTACTGAACGGGGCGAACGAGGACGAGGGGCGGCTGTTCGCCTTCGCCCGGTTCGACCATGCCGGCACCCCGCTCACCGCCGAGCGGTACCCGGCGGTCGTGAAGGAGGCCTGGGGCGCCGATCCGGGCGAGCGGGTGCTCGAGCGCTATCCGCTCGACGGTTACCCGTCGCCGACTCTCGCCTACGCCACCGCCTTCGGTGACTACCTCATGGCGTGTCCGGCGCTGCGGCTCGACGCGGTGCTCGCCGGACGCGGGCCCGTGTACGCGTACGAGTTCGCCGACCGCACCTCGCCGCCGTTCGCCTCGCTGCGCGATCTCCACACGAGCTTCGACTTCGGGGCGACCCATGTGAACGAGGTGCAGTACCTCTTCAAACACTTCGGGCTCCCCACCCCGCTGAACGCGGAGCAGCGGGCGCTGTCGCGGCAGATGATCCAGTACTGGGGGTCCTTCGTCAGGGGCGGGGTGCCGCGTGCCGACGGGCAGCCCGCGATGCCCGGCGGCGTCGGTCCGGTGCTCTCGCTGCGGACCGCCTCACGGGGCGGAAACGTGGTGAGCACGACCGTCCACCGGGAGCATCGGTGCGATCTGTGGGACGCCGCTCCGCGAGGCTGAGCGGTAGGCTTCCCGGCGTGCGCCCGTCGTCGCGGGCGTACGCCGGGAAGTGTGCGATTCGGGAGGAACCGGCGTTGGACGTCCAGCATTGGCTCGAGACGGTGCCCGCGGTCAGCATCTATGCGCTGGTGGCCCTGGTCATCGGCCTGGAGAGCCTGGGCATCCCGTTGCCCGGCGAGATCATCCTGGTTTCGGCGGCGCTGTTGTCCTCGCAGCACTCGGGCATCAACCCCGTCATCCTCGGGGCGTGCGCCAGCATCGGCGCGATCGTCGGCGACTCCATCGGCTATGCCATCGGGCGTAAGGGCGGGCGCCCCCTGTTGGCCTGGCTGGGTGCGAAGTTCCCCAAGCACTTCAGCGAGGGGCACGTCGCGACCGCCGAACGGTCCTTCCAGAAGTGGGGCATGTGGGCCGTCTTCTTCGGCCGGTTCATCGCGCTGCTGCGGATCTTCGCGGGGCCGCTCGCGGGTGTGCTGAAGATGCCGTACTGGAAGTTCCTGATCGCCAATGTGCTGGGCGGGATCATCTGGGCCGGGGGCACCACCGCGGTCATCTACTACGTGGGTGTCGTCGCCGAGTCCTGGCTGAAGCGGTTCTCGTGGGTCGGGCTCGTGGTGGCCGTGCTCATTGGGCTTGCCTCGATGCTGATCGTGAAGCGCAAGGCGAAGAAGGCGGCGGCGGAGATCGAGACGGGGGAGCGGGAGCCGGTGACGGCTCCCGAGTAGTTTTCGTTGTCGGGTGCGCGCGGGTGGTGTGTGGCTGGGCGCGCCCACGCGGCGGAGCCGCACAGCGACACGGCCCCGCGCCCCCGCGGGGCGCCCCTCAGCCTCCGTGCGCCTGCTTGTGCGTCTTTGCCAGGTCCACGTAGAAGGTGCCGTTCAGGGTGAGGCCCTGGCGTTCCTCCTCCGTCAGGGGGCGCTTGACCTTGGCGGGGACTCCGGCCACCAGGGAGCCCGGCGGGACCTGCATCCCCTGGGGGACCAGGGCCTGGGCCGCCACCAGGGAACCGGCGCCGATCACCGCGCCGTTGAGGACCGTGGCGCCCATGCCGATCAAGCAGTCGTCCTCGACCGTCGCGCCGTGCAGCACGGCGTTGTGGCCGACCGAGACACGCTCGCCGACCGTGATCGGGAAGCCCGGGTCGACGTGGAGGGTGCAGTTGTCCTGGATGTTGCTGTCGGCGCCGATGACGATCGGACCGAAGTCGGCGCGCAGTACCGCGCCGTACCAGACGCTCGCGCCCGCGTGCAGGGTGACGTCCCCGATCACCACGGACATCGGTGCCGTGAACGCCTCCGGGTCCACCCGCGGGTCCTTGCCGCCGATCCCCATGATCAGCGCCTGCTGCGTCATCAGCGTCTCCTCGTTGTCGTCGGCGGCGGCGGTACAGCGGCACCGTATGCCATCGCTCCCGGCCCCGGTGGGGCGAAGATCACAGCGGTGATCTCTGCTTGGCCCAGGTCGCCCTGAGTACGGTGAGCGGGTGCCCAGCAACAGGAACGTGTTCTCATCATGGGGGCGCCGCCTCGCGCAGCGCGCCGTCCACGCGGGCTGGGCCTGGGTGCAGCGCACGGGTTCGGTGACGGCCGAGCACCCGGGGCGGCTGCGCTTCGGCGCGATGGGAACGGGTACCAGACTCGCCTTCCCGCTGGGCACCGTCTTCGGGGAGCCCTGGATCCATCTCGGTGCCCACTGCATCGTCGGCGAACAGGTCACCCTCACCGCCGGTCTGATGCCCGACCTCGACCTCGGCGCCGACCCGATCCTGCGCGTCGGCGACGGTGTCGTGCTCGGCCGCGGCAGCCACGTCATCGCCGACACGACGGTCACGATCGGCAGCGACTGCTACTTCGGGCCGTATGTGTATGTGACGTCCACGAACCACTCGTACGACGATCCGCACGTGCCCATCGGCAAGCAGTGGCCCCGGATGGAGCCGGTGGAGATCGGATCCGGCTGCTGGATCGGCACCGGGGCGGTGATCCTGCCGGGGGCGCGGATCGGGCGGAACGTCGTGGTGGCGGCCGGTGCGGTGGTGCGCGGCGCGGTGCCGGACCACTCGGTCGTGGCGGGGGCTCCCGCCCGGGTCGTACGTCGCTGGGACGCGGTCGACGGCTGGCAGCCGCCGCTGCGGACGCCCGCGCCGGTCCCGATTCCCGACGGGGTGACACCGGAGCAACTGCTCGCGCTGTCGGAGCTGGACGAGGAGACGGTGGAGCGGCTGGCGGAGCTGGACGCCGAGTCGTCCTGAAGCCGGTCGGGACTGATCAGCCGGTGGCCAGCAGTACCGTGCCGACCAGTGCCAGGCCCGCGCCCGCCGCCTGGATTCCGCGCAGCCGTTCGCTGAGGAAGCCGCGTGCGGCCAGGGCCGTGACCACCGGATAGAGCGAGGCGAGGACGGCGGCCACCGTGACCGGGCCGTGCTGGGCGGCGACGGAGTACGTGCCGTTCGCCGCGACGTCCGCGAGGCCGACGAAGGCGAGTGCGGGCAGGGAGTGCCAGGGGAAGCCGCCCTCGGGGAGGGCGGCGGCGCCGCGTCGCACGGAGACGAGGAGCGCCGCGCCACCGGTGGCGACGTTGGTCAGGCGCTGCACGAACAGCGCGAGGAACAGCCCGGTCACCGACGAGGACGCCTCCGCGATCAGCACGAACACCGTGCCGAAGCCGAGCGCGGCGATCAGCGTGAGGAGGACCGCCTGCCGTTGCACGGGGGCGCCTCTCAACTGGGGCCCGCCGGCGAGCGCGACGCCCACGACGGCGACCGCGATGCCCGCCACCTGCGTCAGCCCGGGGCGCTCCCCGAGGAAGAGTCCCACGGTGATGGGGACCGCAACGGCCAGGGAGCCGAGCGGGGAGACGACGCCCATGGGGCCGAGGGCGAGCGCCTTGTAGAAGGAGAGCAGCGCGACGGGTCCCACGAGTCCCGCGGCGAACGCGAACCACAGCTGCGGTCCCGCCGCGCTCCAGCCGCCGGTCACGACCACGATCGCGCCCAGTACCGCCGCCGCGATCGACTGCGAGACGACGACCACGGTGAGCGCGGGCGTACGCCGGGTCAGCAGCCCTCCGCCGAAGTCGGCCAGGCCCCACAGGAGGCTGGTGGCCAGAGCGAAGATCGCTGTCATGGGTCGCCTCGCAGTACAGTTCAGTGAACGATCAGGTGCACCACAGCATAGTTCATTCTATTGAACTCTGTAATCTAGAATATTGGACGCAGACTATTGGACGGAATGTGTCGGATCTCGACCTGCTGACCCAGTCGCTGGCGCGCAACGTCAAGCGCTGGCGCACCGAGCGCGGCTTCACCCTGGACGTGCTCGCCGGCCGCGCCGGAGTCAGCCGCGGCATGCTCATCCAGATCGAGCAGGCCAGGACCAACCCCAGCATCGGTACCGTCGTGAAGATCGGTGACGCGCTCGGCGTCAGCATCACGACCCTCCTCGACTACGAGCAGGGCCCCAAGGTCCGGATCGTCCCGGCCGAGCAGGCCGTACGGCTGTGGCACACGGACGCGGGCAGCTACAACCGCCTTCTCGCGGGCACCGAGGCGCCCGGACCGCTGGAGATGTGGGACTGGCGGCTGATGCCGGGCGACGGCAGTCCCTCGGACCCGCACCCCACGGGGACGGTCGAACTCGTCCATGTCATGGCGGGCGAACTCACCCTCAGCGTCGACGGGACCGACTACCGCGTCCCCGAGGGTGCGAGCGTGTCGTTCGAGGCCAACACCCCCCATACGTACGCCAACAAGGGTGACGTGCCGGTGGAGATGGTCATGGCGGTGTCGGTCCCGTTCGTGCACTGAGACACCCGTCCGGGCGGACCGGAGCGGCTGTTAGCGTGCCGTCATGCGCGCTCCCATCGGACACTTCGACCACGCCACGGCCGCCCCCGACTGCCTCGACGAGCTCACCCGCCCGGTCGCGGACGGCGTACGCCACTGGCGCGGGACCGTCCCCGCCGACCAGATCGTGTATGTCGACACGGACCCCGAGTGGGCCGACACCGCGACCTTCGTCGAGCACTACGGCAAGGAACTGCTGGACCAGTCCGCCAACTGTGTGGTCGTCGCGGGCAAACGCGGCGGCGAGACCACGCTCGCCGCGTGCGTGGTCCTCTCCGCCACCCGGGTCGACGTCAACGGTGCCGTCCGCCGCCAACTCGGCGCCCGCAAGGCCTCGTTCGCCGCGATGGACACCGCCACCGGCGAGAGCGGCATGGAGTACGGCGGAATCACCCCGATCGGGCTGCCGGGCGACTGGCCGGTGCTGGTGGACCCGGCGGTCGTCGAGCTGCCGTACGTCCTGGTGGGCAGTGGCCGGCGGCGCGGGAAGCTGCTGGTACCGGGCAAGGCGTTCGCCGAACTGCCGAACGCGGTGGTGCTGGAGGGGCTGGGCATCGCCTGACCGGTCAGGCGACCCTGTGATGCGCCAGCGCCAGGTGCGGGTCCTTCTCGCCCGGCACGGGGGCCGGATCGGCGTGTACGAGGGCCGCGGTGAGCTTCGGTACGGCGTGCAGCAGGGCGTGTTCGGCCTCGACGGCGATCCGGTGCGCCTGTCGCACGCTCGCCTCGCCGTCCACCACGACCGCCACCTCGGCGCGCAGCCGGTGCCCGATCCAGCGCAGCCGCAGCTCACCCACCCCGCGCACGCCGGGGACCTCCCGCAGTGCCCGTTCGGCCGAGTCGACCAACTCCGGGTCCACGGCGTCCATCACGCGCCGGAACACCTCGCGGGCGGCGTCGCGCAGCACCAGCAGGATCGCGGCCGTGATCGCCAAGCCCACCAGCGGGTCGGCCAGTTGCCACCCCAGCGCCGCGCCGCCCGCTCCCACCAGCACCGCCAGTGACGTGAAGCCGTCCGTACGGGCATGGAGACCGTCCGCGACGAGGGCGGCCGAGCCGATGTCGCGCCCGACCCGGATGCGGTGCCGGGCGACCCACTCGTTGCCGAGAAAGCCGATCAGCGCGGCCGCCGCGACGACCGGGATGTGGTGCAGGGGGCGCGGGTCGATCAGCCGCTCGAGGGCCGTCCAGGCCGCGAAGGCACCGGACGCGGCGATCGTCAGCACGATCACGATGCCCGCGAGGTCCTCCGCCCGGCCGTAGCCGTAGGTGAAGCGGCGCGTCGCCGCGCGCCGCCCCAGGACGAAGGCGATGCCGAGAGGGACGGCCGTGAGCGCGTCGGCGGCGTTGTGCACCGTGTCGCCGAGCAGCGCGACCGATCCGGAGACCACGACCACGACCGCCTGCGCCACGGCTGTCGTACCGAGGACGACGAGGGACACCCACAGGGCGCGCATACCGCGCGCCGAGGACTCCAGTGCGGAGTCGAGCTTGTCGCCGGTCTCGTGGGAGTGGGGGGTGAGGAGGTGACGGAGACGGGGGAGGAGACCGGCAGGGGCGCCGTGGAAGTGGGGGTGCGGGTGAGGATGTGGCTGGTCGTGCCCCAAGTGGCTGTGGCTGTGGCTGTGGCTGTGGTCATGGCCGTGGGGCGGGCCGTGATCATGGGAGTGGCCGTGGCCGTGGCCGCGACCGTCGCTGTGGCCGTGGTCGTGGCCTTGCTCGTCGTGCCGGTCGCTCACGGGGGTCCCCTTCCGGTGCGCGGGAGTGGACGTGTCGGCGTCCACAGGGCCATTATGTGCGTATGAGCGCACGCATGCACCTATCACCTGCGCATGATGCGCATCCGCGTACCCCCGGCGAGGAACAGTTCGCGCTCGCCGCCGAACTCCTCGCCCTCCTTGGCGACCGCACCCGGCTCGCTCTCCTGCACGCGTTGACCGGCCAGGAGGCCGATGTCACGACGCTCACCGAGGCGTGCGGGGCCGCGCGCCCGGCCGTCAGTCAGCATCTGGCCCGGCTGCGTCTCGCCGGTCTGGTGCACACCCGCAAGGAGGGCCGCCGGGTGATCTACTCACTCGGCGACGGCCATCTGCGCCGGGTGGTCGACGAGGCGCTGAACCTGGCCGACCATCGCCTCACCGACCGTCCGCCGCACGACTGACGGAACCCCTCGGTGCTCAGTGGCCGGTGTCGTCCTCGCCCGCCTCCAGCAGGTTCGCCGCCGCGCCCACGATGCTCGGGTCCGGGCTACCGACGACCTCCTCGTCCTTGTCCGCGTAGGCGAAGCGGGCCAGGACGCTGCGCATCGCCTCGACACGCGCCCGCTTCTTGTCGTTGCTCTTCACCACGGTCCAGGGAGCCTGTTCGGTGTCCGTCTCGCGGAACATGGTGACCTTGGCGGCGGTGTAGTCGTCCCAGCGGTCCAAGGAGGCCAGGTCCATGGGGCTGAGCTTCCACTGTCGTACGGGATCGACCTGGCGGATCGTGAAACGGGTGCGCTGCTCGCCCTGCGACACGGAGAACCAGAACTTGACCAGGTCCACCCCGTCGTCGACGAGCATCCGTTCGAAGGCGGGCGCCTGCCTCATGAAGCGCCGGTACTCGTCGTCCGTGCAGAAGCCCATCACCCGCTCGACGCCGGCCCGGTTGTACCAGGACCGGTCGAACATCACGATCTCGCCCGCGGTCGGCAGATGCTCCGCGTACCGCTGGAAGTACCACTGGCCGCGCTCGCGCTCGGTCGGTTTCTCCAGCGCCACGACCCGGGCACCGCGCGGATTGAGGTGCTCGGTGAACCGCTTGATCGTGCCGCCCTTGCCGGCCGCGTCACGCCCCTCGAAGACGATGACCAGGCGGCGGCCGGTCGCCTTGATCCAGCTCTGCAGCTTCAGCAGTTCTATCTGCTGGAGGCGTTTGTGCCACTCGTACTCCTTGCGCTCCATGCGCTCGTGGTACGGGTAGTTCTCGCGCCAGGTCTCCACCGGACTGCCGTCCGACCTGATCAGTACCGGGTCGTCGTGGTCGCTGTAATCGACGGTCAGACCCGTCAGCAATGGCGTCATCGCGGCCTCCCCGGCTTCACTCAGTGGAACTGCGGCACGATCAGGTAAATTCCGTACGCGACGACGGCCGCGCAGGCCAGGAAACACAGTCCCGCCTGCGCGAAGCCGAGGGCGTGGGTGCCGCCGGCGTCCTTCTCGCGTGCGGCCTCGACCTGGGTGACACCCAGCACGCCGAGCGCGAAGACGACCACCACTCCGACAGTGACGGCGATGCTCACCGCGGTGACCTCGCCGAGTGCGGTCCAGTCCACATGCATCGTACGACTTCCCCTTGGCTCAGGCGACGGTGCCGACGGCCGTCGGCACAGCGGCACGGACGGTGACCTCGTGGGCGTCGTTCACATTGTCGGCGCGCACCGGATTGCGGCGCGAGGCGAGCACGATGAACGCGGCGACGGCGGCGGCGCACAGGGCGATCACCACGGTGGCGAAGGTGCCGCCGTGCTTCACCACGCTCGCCGAGACCCCGCCGACCAGCGCGGCGGCGGGCAGCGTGACCAGCCAGGCGATCACCATGCGCCCCGCCGTGCCCCAGCGGACCTCGGCCAGCCGCCTGCCCAGACCTGCCCCGAGGATGCCGCCGGAGCAGACCTGTGTGGTGGAGAGCGCGAAACCCAGGTGGGCGGAGGTGAGGATCACGGTGGTGGCGGCGGCCTCGGCCGCGAAGCCCTGCGGCGACTGGATGTCGGTGAGCCCCTTGCCCATGGTGCGGATGATCCGCCAGCCGCCGAGGTAGGTGCCCAGCCCGATGGCGAGACCGGCGGACGCGATCACCCACACCGGGGGACCGGCGTCGTGGCCCAGCGCCCCCGCGGAGATCAGCGTCAGCGTGATGACGCCCATCGTCTTCTGGGCGTCGTTCGTGCCGTGCGCGAGGGAGACGAGCGAGGCCGAGGCGATCTGGCCGAGCCGGAAGCCCTTGGTCACCGAGTCCTGGCGAGCCCGTGCGGTGATCTTGTACGCGAGGTAGGTGGCCAGCAGCGCGGCCACGCCCGCCACGACCGGCGAGGCCACGGCCGGGATCAGCACCTTCTCGACCACCTTGTCGAAGTGCACGCCGTGCTCGCCCGCGCCGACCCACACCGCCCCGATCAGTCCGCCGAACAGGGCGTGCGAGGAACTGGAGGGCAGCCCGAGCAGCCAGGTCAGCAGATTCCAGAGAATCGCCCCGACCAGGCCCGCGAAGATCATCCCCGGTGTGACCAGGGTGTCGTCCACGATGCCGCCCGAGATGGTCTTCGCGACCTCGGTGGACAGGAACGCCCCGCCGATGTTCAGGACGCCGCTGATGAGGACCGCTGTTCTCGGATTGAGCGCCCCGGTGGCGATGGACGTGGCCATCGCGTTCGCCGTGTCGTGGAATCCGTTGGTGAAGTCGAAGGCCAGCGCCGTGACGATGACGACCGCCACGAGGAACGTGATGTGGTCCATCCCCTCATGGAAGCGACCACAGGCGTACGCCGGGCGAACCGGAGGCGAAGGTGGTGTGAGCCGGAGCGGAGGTGGGGGTGCGGGGGATCGGGTCTCGATGCGGTTCGCTCAGAGGTCGGTCGGCGTGCGTTGGCTGAAACTCGTCCTGCGTGCGGTACTCGTCCTATGCGCGGCCGCAGTCGGGGCACAGGCCCCGGTAGGTCACCTCGACATGGGAGACGGTGAAGCCGAACCGCTCGGTTGCGGGCAGATCGGACAGGGGGTCGCCGCTGGGGTGGACGTCCCGGATGGAGCCGCAGACCGAGCACACCAGGTGCTGGTGGGGGCGGTGGGCGTTCGGGTCGTAGCGCTTGGCGCGGCCGTCGGTGGCCACCTCGATCACCTCGCCGAGCGAAACGAGCTCGCCGAGGGTGTTGTAGACGGTCGCGCGGGAGATCTCCGGCAACCGGGCGGTGGCGCGTGCGAGCACCTCGTCCGCGGTGAGGTGTACGTGCTCGCCGGCGAGTACCTCGGCGACCACCCGGCGCTGGGCGGTCATTCGCCAGCCGCGTCCGCGAAGTCGTTCGAGCAGGTCACTCATGCTCACCAGCCTAACCATGCATCGTCTGACGAATGAATCCGTACGGGTCTGGTTCTCGTATTGACTTGGACTGTGTCCATCGTAGGATCGGTTCTGGCGGCAGCCAAGGGACAGGACAACAGCAGGGGAAAGCACGTGACGGTTCAGGAGACGGGTGGAGCTCGCCCACTTCAGCCGCGGGCGCATCCCCGAGCGCATCGTCCACGCGAGGCGCATCGCCCACGCGAGTGGCGCCGGCGCCCCGCGCTCGGGGCCCGCCGCGCACCCATCGCGGTGCGCCGCGTACGCCGTGCCCAACCCGGCAGCCCGACCCGGTTCGAGCGACGCGTCGGCGACTGCCACCCCTACGTCATGTGCCGGTCGTACGGTGTCGTCGATGACGTCCCCGGGGGCCTGTGCCCCGGCTGTTTCGACTGTTTCGACCGACTGTTCCACCGCCCGCAGTTCCTGAGCACAGTGATCCGCCCCGTCCGGAAGGATTCCCATGTCCGAGAACCATGATGCAATCGTCACCGATGCGAAATCGGAGGGCGCAGGTGGCTGCCCCGTCGCGCACGGACGCGCCGCGCACCCGACCCAGGGCGGCGGAAACCGCCAGTGGTGGCCGGAGCGGCTCAACCTGAAGATCCTGGCCAAGAACCCCGCCGTGGCGAACCCCCTCGGTGAGGAGTTCGACTATGCCGAGGCGTTCAAGACCCTCGACCTCGCGGCCGTGAAGCAGGACATCGCCGAGGTGCTGACCACCTCGCAGGACTGGTGGCCGGCCGACTTCGGCAACTACGGCCCGTTCATGATCCGGATGGCCTGGCACAGCGCGGGCACCTACCGCATCAGCGACGGCCGCGGCGGCGCCGGCGCCGGTCAGCAGCGCTTCGCCCCCCTCAACAGCTGGCCGGACAACGGCAACCTCGACAAGGCCCGCCGTCTGCTGTGGCCGGTGAAGAAGAAGTACGGCCAGAGCCTCTCCTGGGCCGACCTCATGATCCTCACCGGTAACGTCGCCCTGGAGCAGATGGGCTTCGAGACCTTCGGCTTCGCCGGCGGCCGTGCGGACGTCTGGGAATCCGAGGAGGACGTGTACTGGGGTCCCGAGACCACCTGGCTCGACGACCAGCGCTACACCGGCGACCGCGAGCTGGAGAACCCGCTCGGCGCCGTCCAGATGGGCCTCATCTACGTCAACCCCGAGGGCCCCAACGGCAACCCGGACCCGATCGCCGCGGCCCGCGACATCCGTGAGACGTTCCGCCGCATGGCGATGAACGACGAGGAGACGGTCGCCCTCATCGCGGGCGGTCACACCTTCGGCAAGACCCACGGCGCGGGCCCGGCGGAGAGCGTCGGTGCCGACCCCGAGGCCGCCCCGATCGAGGCGCAGGGCCTGGGCTGGAAGAGCACGTACGGCACCGGCAAGGGCGCGGACGCCATCACCTCCGGCCTGGAGGTCACCTGGACCACCACGCCCACCCAGTGGAGCAACGGCTTCTTCGACAACCTCTTCGGCTACGAGTGGGAGCTGACCCAGAGCCCCGCCGGCGCCAACCAGTGGGTGGCGAAGGACGCCGAGGCGACCGTCCCCGACGCGCACGACCCGTCGAAGAAGCGTCTGCCCACGATGCTCACCACCGACCTCTCGCTGCGTGTCGACCCGATCTACGAGCCGATCTCCCGCCGCTTCCACGAGAACCCCGCGGAGTTCGCGGACGCCTTCGCCCGCGCCTGGTACAAGCTGACCCACCGTGACATGGGCCCGAAGTCGCTCTACCTCGGCCCGGAGGTCCCGGCGGAGACCCTGCTGTGGCAGGACCCGCTGCCGGAGGCGGAGGGCGAGGCCATCGGCGCCGAGGACGTCACCGCCCTCAAGGCGAAGATCCTCGACTCGGGTCTGACCGTCCCGCAGCTGGTCTCCACCGCGTGGGCGTCCGCCTCGACGTTCCGCGGCAGCGACAAGCGCGGCGGCGCCAACGGCGCGCGCATCCGCCTGGAGCCGCAGCGCGGCTGGGAGGCCAACGACCCCGACCAGCTCGCGGCGGTGCTGCGCACGCTGGAGGGCATCCAGCGGGAGTTCAACACCGGTGCCAAGAAGGTCTCCCTGGCCGACCTGATCGTCCTCGGCGGCAGCGCCGCGGTCGAGAAGGCCGCCAAGGACGCCGGTCACGACGTCGAGGTGCCCTTCACCCCGGGCCGTGTCGACGCGACGGACGAGCACACCGACGCGGAGTCCTTCGCCGCGCTGGAGCCGGCCGCCGACGGGTTCCGCAACTACCTCGGCAAGGGCAACCGCCTCCCGGCCGAGTACCTGCTGCTGGACCGCGCGAACCTGTTGACCCTGAGCGCCCCCGAGCTGACGGTCCTCGTCGGTGGCCTGCGCGTCCTGGGCGCGAACCACCAGCAGTCGGCGCACGGTGTCCTCACCGCGACCCCCGGAACGCTGACCAACGACTTCTTCGTCAACCTGCTCGACCTGGGCACGACGTGGACGCCGACGTCCGAGGACGCGACCACCTTCGAGGCCCGCGACGACGCCACCGGCGAGGTCAAGTGGACCGGCACCCGTGCCGACCTCGTCTTCGGCTCGAACTCCGAGCTGCGCGCGCTCGCGGAGGTCTACGCGGGCGATGACGCCAAGGCGAAGTTCGTGAAGGACTTCGTCGCGGCGTGGGACAAGGTCATGAACCTCGACCGGTTCGACCTCGTCTGATCATCCCGGCCAGGACGTCCAGGTCGGCCCGTATCGGCCGACCTGGACGTTTTTTGGTCGGGGGGGCTCGGCGCCGTGTAAAAACGCTTGCCCCGAGCGTCTCGTCGTCATGAGGATGACGGAATGCCGATCTTCTCCGCCCCCGACGGGACCGAACTTGCCTACCACGTCACGGGCGAGGGCGAGCCGTTGCTCTGTCTGCCCGGTGGGCCCATGCGTGCCTCCGCCTACCTCGGCGATCTCGGCGGACTGTCGCGGCACCGTCGGCTGTTCCTGCTGGATCTGCGGGGGACCGGCGACTCCGCCGTCCCGGCCGACCCGGCGACGTACCGCTGCGACCGGCAGGTCGACGACGTCGAGGCCTTCAGGGCGCATCTCAGGTTGGAGCGGGTGGATCTCCTCGCCCACTCGGCGGCCGGTGACCTCGCGCTCCTCTACGCGGCCCGGTATCCGGACCGCATCCGCACCCTCACATCGGTCACCGGGCGCGCCCGGGCCCTCGGTATCGACTTCACCGAGGAGCACCGCCGGGAGGCGGCCGCACGGCGCAGGGCCGAGCCGTGGTTCGCGGCAGGGTACGACGCCTACGAACGGATCTGGGCGGGCTCGGCGGCCGATGCCGACTGGGACGCCGTCGCCCCGTTCTTCTACGGCCGCTGGGACGCGACCGCGCAGGCGCACGCCGAAACCGAGGTCGAACAGACCAACGAGGAGGCCGCGGGCCTGTACGCCTCCGCCGGCGCCTTCGAACCCGCCGTGGCCCGCGCCGCCGTCGCCACGTTGGACGCACGGGTCCTGCTGCTCGCGGGCGAACTGGACAGTGGCCCACTGCCGCGCGTGGCCGCCGCCGTGGCGGAGCTGTTCCCCGAGGGGGAGCTGATCGTCCAGCCGGAGGCCGGCCACCACCCGTGGCTCGACGACCCCCGGCGCTTCACGGAAACGGTGACGGCCTTCCTCGACCGGGCGCGGTGACCGGGCCCAGCCGGGCCCGACCCGACTCAGGCCAGCCGCAGGTCGACCCACTCGGCCGTTTCGCCCGGCAGCACGTACCTCTCGATCTCGACGAACCCGTGCTGCACGGCGAACCGCAGCCCGTCCTCGTTGGACGCCAGTACGACCGTCTCGATCACGTCCGCGCCCAGCGCCCGTGCCCGCTTCAGCCCGCGCTCGTAGAGCTCCTGACCGAACCCCTGCCGACGGTGTCCGGGCAGGACCCGGGCGATCACCGTCGCCGTCGAGCCGCCGTCCTTCGGCGGACGCACGGTCGAGCAGCCCACCAGGACGTCGCCGAGGTACGCGACCTCCAGGTGGTTGCGCCCGGCCCGTTCACGGACCTCGTCGAGCGACAGGGCGGCGGGTGGCGTGATGACATTGTGGACGTACTGCCAGTCCTTGAGACCGGTCTCGTCGTCCGACTGCTGAAAGCTGAGTGTGGACACCGGAGCAGCAAACCCATCCCCACCACAGGCCGTCAACCGGGTTTGCCGCGAACCGGCTTGGCGTGCGGACGTGGCTCAGCCGAGGCGCGGGATCTCGATGGCGGGGCAGCGGTCCATGACCATGTCGAGTCCGGCGGCGCGGGTACGGTCGTACGCGCCCTCGTCGACGACGCCGAGCTGGAACCAGACGGCCTTGGCGCCGGCGGCGGCGGCTTCGTCGGCGACGGGTCCCGCGAGGTCGCTGTTGACGAAGACGTCGACGACATCGACGTCGAACGGGATCGCGTCCAGCGACGGGTAGCCCTTCTCGCCGTGGACGGTCTCGGCCTTCGGATGCACGGGGACGATCCGCTTGCCGTAGCGCTGGAGGACGTCGGCGACTCCGTACGCCGCGCGCCGCTCGTTGGACGAGAGACCGACGATCGCCCAGGTGTCGCCGAGTTCGGTGAGGATCTTGCGGATCGTTGCCGGGTCGCCGTACACGGTCGGCCTCCTGGGTCTGGTGTGAAGGACTGTCATGGGCCCGCGTGGCCTGTCATGCGTGCTCAGCCGGACAACAGCATGAGACACACGGTGATTCCCCGTGGCGTGGGGGCCCTGTCGCACCCGGGAACGCCGCTCCCCGGTACAGCGCGGTCTGCCACGCGGCGCGCGTGAGGAGCAGGGTGGGAATGCCCCTCGACCGTTCGCCCGTCCGAGGGCGCGGACCAGCAAGCCCGGCGTGAACTCACCACGGCCGACCGAGAGGACGTACGCCATGCGCACCACGACACTGGGCAGCAAGGGACCCGAGTTCGGTGTGATCGGCCTGGGATGCATGGGCATGACCTTCTCGTACGACATGAGGACCCCGCGCGACGAAGCCACCTCCGTCGCGGTCGTCCTCCCCCAAGTCTCGGCTTCGCTCGACAGGGGGGGACCCCCATGGCGCTCGACCTGGGCGCCACCCTCATCGACAGGCCCCCACACCAACGAGGAACTGGTCGGACGGGCGCTGGCGGGCGGCCACCGGGAGCGGGCGGTACTGGCCACGAAGGTCGGCCTGGTCGTGAGCGATCCGACCGGCGGTCCCGGCAACTCCCCGGTCATCGTCAACAACGGCCGCCCCGAGCACGTACGGAAGTCGATCGACGAGAGCCTGCGCCGCCTCGGTCTGTGAGATCGCCGAGCGGGCCGGGATCACCCCGGCGCAGGTGGCACTCGCGTGGCTGGTCGCCCAGGGACGGTACGTCGTCCCCATCCCCGGGACCAAGACCCCGAAGTACCTGGCGGACAACGCCGACGCGGGTGACGTGGAGCTGAGCGCGGCGGCCCTGGCCGACCTGGACGCCCTTCCCGCACCGGAAGGCGGCCGCTACTGAAACGAGCGGCGCGGGCCTACGGGGGGCATGCTGCCCCTCGTAGGCTGCCCCACCCCCGAGGCCCCAAGGAAGACCATGACCACCATCGCCATCATCGGAGCCGGACCCGGCCTCGGAGTCGCCGTCGCACGGCGGTTCGGCCGCGAGGGGTTCGACGTCGCTCTCATCACCCGCACCACGGACCGGGCACACGCGCTCTCCGCCGATCTGGCGGGCGAGGGACTGACGGCGCGCGGTTTCGCGGCCGACGTACGCGACCCGAAGGCGCTCGAAGCGGCGCTGGACGCGGCGACCGCGACCCTGGGGCCCATCGAGGTCATGCAGTACAGCCCGGTCCCGCAGCGGGAGTTCATGCGGCCGGTCCTGGAAACCACCCCCGGCGACCTCGTGGGACCGATCGAGTTCTCGGTGTACGGCCCCGTCGCCGCCGTGCGCCAGGTGCTGCCCGGCATGCGCGCCCTCGGCCGCGGCACCATCGTCTTCGTCAACGGCGGCACCGCCGCGGTACCCCACCCCGACCGGGCCGGCACCTCCATCGCCTTCGCTGCCGAGAGCGCCTACGGACACCTGTTGCACGGCGCCCTCGCCGACGAGGGCATCCACGTCGCACAACTCGTCATCCCCGGCGCGATCAGCCCCGGACACCCCAGGAAGGACCCCGCCGTGCTCGCGGAGACCATCTGGAACATCCACCAGGACCAGCACGGCTACCGGCACTTCGCCGACGACCTCGACTCCTGACGGGCGGTGCCCGAGCAGCGCCCTCAGGCCCCTTCGGCCTCACTCGATATTGCTTAACTTATGCAAGTAGACGTTAAAGTCGTCCCATGTCGACACCGCCGCCCACAGCAGCCGATTCCGCGTCGACGGACGTGGCCGAGATCGAGCGTGCGCTCACCCGGATCTCATATCTGACCAGCAGGGTTCGTCAGCATGAGCGCCTCATGGCACTGGCCGGGCTGGCCCTGGACCGGGCCGCCGTCGCGCTGTTGCGCCAGGTCGCCGACTCGGGCTCGCTGCGGCCCAGTGAGCTGGCGAACCTGCTGTCCGTCGAGGCGTCCCACGTGACCCGGCAGGTGCAGCAGCTGGAGAAGACCGGTTGTCTGACGCGTGTCCCGGACCCGAACGACCGCCGAGCCCAGCGCATCGAACTCACGCCGGCCGGCCGGGACGCGGTCGACCGCGTGCGGGAGGCGAGCTGCCGAGGGATGTCGGTCGCGTTGGCGGACTGGTCGCCGGGAGACCTGGAGCAGCTCGCCACACTGTGCCATCGGCTGGCCGACGACTTCTTCGATCACGCCGAGGACGAGATCGACCTGGCGCCCGAGGTCCCTCGCAAGGCCTGACCGGTTTCGCGATCCTGGGTCCGACTTGGCGGCGCCGAGGCCCGGTCGAGCCTCGGCGCCGCCGGTCGGGAATGCGTGCCGTACGACGTTCCCCCCGCCCCGCCGCCCCCCAGGACCCCGTACCGTCAACGGTTCCTGGGCAGCCTGAGGTGGCGTTCAGCGATGATCTCCCGGAGGATCTCGCTGGTCCCGCCATAGATGGTGCCGACCACCGCCGCCCGGAAGCCCTCCTCGAACCTGCCGTCCGCGGGGGCGCCGGCCGCCTCGGGGGCCAGTACGCCCTCGGCGCCCAGGATGTCGAGGATGTCGCTGGAGTGGCGCTGGGCGGCCTCCGTGGCGAACAGCTTCCACATCGACCCCTCGACACCGGGCAGGTCGCCCTTCTGGGCGCGCCAGCGGTTGCGCAGGGCGAGCAGGCGGGTGACCTCCTCGTCGACCGCCATCCTGCCGATCCGCTCGGCGGCCAGGGGGTCGTCGAGGACCGTCGTCCCGTCGGAGCGTCGCGCGGTGCGTGCCCAGGCGGCCAGATCCCTGACCAGAGATCCGCCGTCCGAACCGGGGCTGGACGCGGAGCGTTCGTGGACCAGCGCCACGTGCATGACGCCCCACCCGCCGTCGACCCCGCCGAGGCGCGCGGAATCCGGGACCCGCACGCCGGCGTAGAACGTGGCGTTGGTGCGCTGCCCGCCGAGCGTGTGGATCGGCTGGATGTCGTACCCGGCGTTGTCGGTCGGCACGAGGAACATCGACAGCCCCTTGTGCTTCGGCGCGTCCGGATTGGTGCGGGCCAGCACGAACACATGGCTGCACAGCTGGGCGGTGCTGGTGAACATCTTCTGGCCGTTGATGACCCACTCGTCGCCGTCCCGGACCGCGGTGGTCTTCGCCGCGGCGACGTCCGAGCCGGAATCGGGCTCGCTGTACCCCAGGGCGATCAGCCGCTCTCCGCGGAGCGCGGCCGGGATGTACTCGCGCTTCTGCTCCTCGGTTCCCACGTGCTCGATGGTGCGCAGCACCATGGAGGTAGTGGACCAGCCGTCGGAGGCGAGCCCCATGCGGCCGAGTTCGTCGAACACGGCCCGGGCGAAGCCGGGATCGACCTCGCTCCCGCCGTACTCGGGCGCCCAGTCGGCCGCGAGGATCCCGTCGCGCGCGAGCAGGGCATGCAGCTCGGCCGTCTGATGCGTGCCGGTGCGGCGCTGTTCCTCCACCCACTCCGGTCGCGTATGAGCCTCGACCCAGGCGCAGGCCGCCTCGCGGTGCGAGGCCAGTTCGTCGAATTCGCGGAAGTCCATCGTCAGCCCGCCCTCTCTGCCGGTGCCTGTGCCGCGCCGAAGACGCGGTGCGCGAGCCGCGCGTACGCCGCGCGGGAGTCGCCCGCGACGAGTGACCAGGCCTTCGCCCGCCGGAAGTAGAGCTGGATGTCGTACTCCAGCGTGTAGCCGTATCCGCCGTGGAAGTGCAGGACCTCCGACGTCGTCTTGAAGGCGGTCTCCGCGGCGAACAGGAAGGCCATGGTCGCCGAGGTGTCGGCCGTGGGCAGGTTCTCGTCCTGTGCCCAGGCCGCCTCGTAGGCCAGCAGGCGGGCGCCGTCGAGGGCGATCGCGTTGTCGGCCAGGCGGTGCTGGATGGTCTGGAACGTGCCGATGAGCACGCCGAACGCCTTGCGTTGCATCACGTAGTCGACGCCGATGGCGAGGGACTTCGAGCCGAGGCCGAAGAGCGCCGCGCCGGTCAGCAGTTCCCACCGGCTCAGGGCGCGGCGATAGGCGCGGACGGCGGCCGGTCCGCGCGCCAGTACCAGGGCGTCTTCCGTGTCGATACGGCAGTCGGCGAGCGGAAGTGCCCCGAGATTGTGGACGGCTCCGCCCGGCGTGGCGGGGCCGCGGTCCGGCTGCTGGAGCAGGAGGAGTTCGTCACCCCGCAGGACGGCCACGAGATCGGCCACCGCGCCCGCCGGAACCAGCCGTGCGAGGTCGCCCGGCGCCGGGCGGAGGGCCAGGGTCGCCAGGAACTCGCCCGCGACGGCGCGTGCGGTGAGGGACTCCAGGCGGGCGTCCGGCTCGCCGGACGACGACGAGCCCGCGTCCGGCGACGAACCTCCGTCGGACAGCGACGCGATGAGGTCGTTCGCCACCGCCGCCTCGATCAGGGGCACCGGAGCGAGGGACTGCCCGAGGCACTCCGCCGCGATGGCCAGTTCCACGAAACCGGCACCGCCGCCACCGAGGTGCTCGGGTACGGCGATCGCGGCGAGCCCCAGGTCGACGACCTTCCGCCACAGCGCCGCGTCGAACCCGAGTGGCTCCGCCGCCCGTACGGCCGCGGTGGACGACTCCTTCTCGAAGAACGTGCGCAATGTGTCGCGAAGCGCCGTCTGGTCGTCCGTGAAGTCCAGGTCCACGAGTCAGTGCCCCCTAGTGAGTGACATAAGTCACATTCTCGGATTCTGGCATATGGCATTCTCACCCACGACGGGGCACTGTGGCCAGGGGGGCGACGCGCAGGCAGAGCTCGCTCACTCCGGGGGCCGTGAGACCTGTACGAGGCCGCACTGGTAGGCGATGACGACCAGTTGGGCGCGGTCCCGGGCGTGGAGTTTGGTCATGGCGCGGTGCACATGGGTGCGGATGGTCAGCGGGCTGACGACGAGTTCCTGGGCGATCTCGGCGTTGGACTTTCCCTCGGCCGCCAGCGCGGTCACCTCTCGCTCGCGGGCGGTGAGAGCCGCCAGTTGTCCGGGAAGCGCCGGCTGGGCGCTGGGTGCGGGGGAGGCGAGGAAGCGGGTGACCAGGGTGTGCGTGGCCCGGGGGGAGAGAAGCGCGTCGCCCGCTGCCACGGTGCGGATGCCGCTCAGGAGTTCGTCCGCAGTGACGTCCTTGCCGAGGAAGCCGCTGGCTCCGGCGCGCAGGGACCGGGCGACGTCCTCGTCGGTCTCGAACGTCGTGAGGATGAGTACGCGGGTGGTGGAGAGGCCGGGGTCGGCGCAGATGGTGGCGGTGGCGGTGAGGCCGTCGGCGCCCGGCATACGGATGTCCATGAGGACGACGTCGGGGCGGTGGGTACGCGCGAGCGAGACCGCTGCCCGGCCGTCGGCGGCCTCGTCGACCACTTCCATGTCGGAGCAGGAGTCGATCAGGATGCGGAACGTCGCCCGCAGCAGGGCTTGGTCGTCCGCGAGCAGGACACGGATGGTCATGGGGGTGAGGTCCTCTTCCGGGCCAAAGGAGCGTGAGGAGGGGAGATCTCCGAGGTCGACGGGCTGTCGTCCGTCGGGATCAACCCTCCCGTCCCCCGGCCGCGCCCACGAGAGAGTGATCTCCCGAACCCCTGGTGCAGTGGGCTACACCACCGGGGTGGAACCACTCACACCTCATACGGAGGGACAGTCGGGGAAGCCCGCGTGTCCGGAATGGGTCCGACCTCCCTGCGCCCGGGCTCGCGCCCGCCTACGCTCGCTCCGTGCTGCGTATCACCGACGCCCGAACGGGCGAGCCCATCGACGCCGTCCCTGCCCGCCGGAGCCTGACCCGCGTCGAGGCGCACGTGGAGCGGGACGATCTGTCCGCACTGCGCGTGCTGCTGGTCGCCGACGTGCTCGCCAGGACCCTGGAACTCGGTGGGACCCCCGTCGTCACCGTGGCCGACCCGCCCCCGGAGCTCCGGGCGCGCGCCGACGCGCTCGGCATCCGCCGGGCCGAGGGCGACCGGAGCGGTGCGGGCCCGGCCCTGCATGTCCTCGCGCCCGGCGCCACCGCCGTGGAGGGCATCCGCGTCGAGGTCGCCCCGGTGCACGGCACGGCCGACCCGGCGCTGCTGAGGATGGTCCTGCTCGCGGCCCCGCGCCGACAGCCCGTCGACTTCGCCACCGCCGACCTCGACGGCGCCCGGGAGACGCTCGCGCGCTGGCGCAAGTCCGTCGCCACCTGGGCCACCCGGCCGTCCAAGCCCGTCCCCGAGCGCGTACGCCAGGAACTGCGCGCCGCGTGGGAGGACGACCTCGACGTACCCGCCGTACTGGAGGTGCTGCGGCGCGTCGAACACGCGGACGACGTGCCGGACGGCGCCCGCTTTGAGACGTACGCCTACGCGGACCGTCTCCTCGGGCTCGAACTCACCCGTGACATCGGGGCGCAGCGGTGATCGCACGCGCCGGAGCGGGCCCGCTGCGCAGACTCGTCGTCCTGCGGCACGCCAAGTCGGCATGGCCGACGGGCGTCGCCGACCACGAGCGGCCCCTCGCCCCGCGTGGCCGCCGCGACGCCCCGGCCGCCGGACGCGCCCTCGCCGAGGCGGACTGTCTGCCGGACCTCGCCCTGTGCTCCACCGCCGTACGCGCCCGCCAGACCTGGGAGTTGGCGGCGCGGCAGTGGGGCACCCCGCCGCCCGTACGGTTCGACCGGCGGCTGTACGGCGCAGAGGTACCGGAGTTGCTGGCGGCCCTGCACGAAGTCCCCGACCGGATCGGGACGTTGCTGCTGATCGGACACAACCCCGGCTTGGAGGAACTCGTGCTCGAACTGGCCGGGGACAGCCTCGACGACGCGCTGGACGACGTACGGACGAAGTTCCCGACCTCCGCGACAGCGGTCCTCGCCTGGCACGGAGACTCCTGGGACGCGCTCGCCCCGGGCACGGCGCTGCTCACGGGCATGACCGTGCCGCGGGGCAAGAAGAAAAACTGACGCGGCGGGAGGGTAAGGAAGCGGGACCGGCGGGCCGGAGGAAGCGTTAGCCCACGTGGATCCGGGGCCTGCGTTCGGGGTCCGGCTCGGCGCGTCGCAGCACTTCGCGGGTGACCGGGGCGACCTCGCCGTCGCCGAAGACGAGGAAGCGGACCAGGTGGCTGAGGGGGTTGCCCTCGGTCCAGTTGAAGTAGGCGTGCGGGACCTGGCCGGTGCGGTCGCGCAGTCGCATCATGACGGCCGCGATGGTGTTGGGCACGGTCGCGCCCTCGACGCGCAGCCTGCGCACCCCGTGCTTCTCGTCGCCGTGCACGGTCAGGTCGGCGGTGAAGTCCGAGGAGTCGGTCACGAACACCTCCAGGAACAGCACGGGACGGCCGTCCGGGATGTGCGTCTGCTCGCGCTGGCTGTACTCCTTGGCGCGATACTCGCGGGTGCTGTGCTCGTGCGGCTCGTTCGCGATCAGCCGCAGCGGTCCGCTCGCCGCGGCCTCGTCGATGAAACGGGCCGCGGCCTCGTCGAACGTGACCTCGGCGGCGCGCAGTTCGAAGGCGCGGCGCACCCGGGAGGCGAACGAGGTGATCAGGATCGCCAGGATGAAGATCAGCGCGATCTTGATGCCGTCGGGGCGTTCGATGACGTTGGTGACCAGGGTGTAGCCGAAGACCGCGGTGATCGCGCCGAAGCCGATCGCGGCGGCGCGATGGCCCCGCTGGTGCACGGCGACCGCCGAGGCGAAGGAGGCGGAGAGCATCAGGACCAGCACACCGGTCGCGTACGCGCCGCTCTGATCGTCGACGTTCGCGTTGAACCACAGCGTGATGAGGACCGCGGCCGCCATGAAGACGAGCACGAGGGGGCGGACGGCGCGCGTCCACTCGGGGGCCATGCCGTAGCGCGGCAGATAGCGCGGCACGAGGTTGAGGAGACCGGCGAGCGCGGAGGCACCCGCGAACCAGAGGATCGCGATGGTCGAGAGGTCGTAGACCGTGCCGAACGCCTCGCCCAGGTGCTGGTGGGCCAGGTAGGCGAGGGCACGGCCGTTCGCGGAGCCGCCGCTCTTGAACTCGTCCTGCGGGATCAGGATCGTCGTCGCCAGGCTGGACAGCAGCAGGAAGCCGCTCATGATCACGGCGGCCGTGGTGAGCAGCCTGCGGGTCTCGCGGATCCGGCCCGTCGGCTTCTCGTACGTGTCCGTCGGGTCGCCCTCGACCTGCGGCATCACCGCCACGCCCGTCTCGAAGCCGGACATGCCGAGCGCCAGCTTCGGGAAGACGAGGAGCGCCACGCCGATCATGGCGAGCGGCGAGGAGTGTTCGGCCGTCATCGCGTCGGTCCAGTCGCCGATCTTGACCGGGTGACTGAGCACCTGCCAGGCGGAGACGGCCAGAACGACGACATTGAGGGTGAGATAGGTGGCCACGAGCGCCACCGCGATCCCGATGGCCTCCTTGAAGCCCTTCAGGAAGACCGCGCCCAGCGCGGCTATGAGAAGGAGGGTGATCCAGGTGTTCCCGCCGTGCATCCAGTGCGGAGCAAAAGGATTCTCCACGACGTGTGCGGAGGCGTCCGCCCCGGACAGGGTGATCGTGATCAGGAAGTCGGTGGCCGCGAATCCGAGCAGCACCAGGACGAAGATCTTCCCGGCCCACCAGGGCAGCAGCCGCTCCAGCATCGCGATCGAACCCTCGCCGTGCGGGCTCTCCTTGGCGACGCGACGGTAGACCGGCAGTGCGCCGAGCAGGGTGAGCGCGATCAGGACGAGGGTCGCGAGAGGGGAGAGCAGTCCAGCGGCGAGGGCCGCGATGCCCGGCTGGTAGCCCAGCGTGGAGAAGTAGTCGACGCCGGTGAGGCACATCACCCGCCACCATTTGTGGCCCTGGTGCTCGGCGTCCGGGGTGGCGTGCGGGCCGGGGTGCTTGGCCGACTGCTCGCTGAGTCCCTCCAGAAGCCACGCCCGCCAGCGCGGCGCGGCTGCGGAGGGCTCCCGTTCGAGGGGCTCCGCGGAGTCCGAACTGTCCACCTGAGTGCCGGTCATGCTGCGATCTCCCTGCGATCGGTCGGGCCGGCGATCCGGCTTCGGGCAACGAGGAGCGAGTATCCACCACCTCGCCCCGCGCACCTGAGCCGGGTCCGGACGTCCGGAGGCTCCCCGCCGGGACCGGGGCGGCGACAGGTTCGGCCGCGGGGCGACACGGGTTGGCCGCGAGGGGAGATGGGTTGGCCGCGGGGCGACCGGGGCTGTCCTGCTGTCGCCGGGGCGATGACGTGGGGCTCGGGGCGCCTCCCCCGGGGCGCTCGCGTGGCCGGCCGGGGGCGTGGTGCCTCCGCCGGAGGTGATCACCGGCGGACCCGCCGCCTCGGTCGGGCGCGGTGCGCGGCGGAGCCGATGGCGTGAGGTCGGCCCACCGCGGCCGGGGCCGCCATCGGGCGATCTCGGGGCCGCCTGGTGCGCGGCCACCGAGGCCGTCCACGCCGGAGACCGGCCGCGCCGCGCGCGGTTGAGCGCGCCGCGACCTCCGCGCGGCGAACCGCGCTCCCTCGCAGGACCTGCGAGATCCCCGGACCGCGCCGCACGCGCGTGTGCGGCGCGCTCCGGGTCCGCCGTGCCGCACACCCGCGGGAAGCGCATACGCTGGCGTGATGCAGGACGAGTACCGCACAGTGGCCCGCGCGGGCGTGCACGAGACCGAGGTCAACCGCTCCCGCTTCCTGTGCGCCCTCGCCCCGGCGGCCACCGAGCAGGAGGCCCAGGCGTTCATCGCGGGCGTCCGCAAGGTGCACGCCGACGCCACGCACAACTGCTACGCGTACGTCATCGGAGCCGACGCCGCCGTCCAGAAGGCGAGCGACGACGGCGAACCCGGCGGCACCGCGGGCGTCCCCATGCTCCAGATGCTGCTGCGCCGCGACATGCGGTACGTCGTCGCCGTCGTCACCCGCTACTACGGCGGGGTCAAGCTCGGCGCGGGCGGACTGATCAGGGCGTACGGCGGCTCGGTGGGCGAGGCACTGGACACCCTCGGCACACTCACGCGCAAGCGCTTCCGGCTGGCCACGGTCACGGTCGACCACCAGCGCGCCGGCAAGATACAGAACGACCTGCGGTCCACCGGGCGCGAGGTCCGTGACGTCCGGTACGGCGAGGCCGTCACGATCGAGATCGGGCTGCCGGACACCGACGTCGAGCCCTTCCGGGCGTGGCTCGCCGACGCGACGGCCGGGACGGCCGGGTTCGAACTGGGTGGAGAGGCGTACGGGGACGCATAGGCGGGCAGCGCGGACCGATACGGGAGTAGCCGCCCGTGATGTCCGACCCGCCCGTTAGTCTCGGGGATCATGAGGATTCTGCACACGTCCGACTGGCATCTCGGCCGGGCCTTCCACCGGGTGAACATGCTCGATGCCCAGTCCGGGTTCATCGGTCACCTCGTCGCGACCGTGCGTGAGCGCGACGTGGACGCGGTGGTCGTGTCGGGGGACGTGTACGACCGGGCGGTGCCGCCGCTGGCCGCGGTCGAGCTCTTCGACGACGCGCTGCACCGGCTCGCCGACCTCGGGGTGCCCACGGTGATGATCTCCGGGAACCACGACTCGGCGCGTCGGCTCGGTGTCGGCGCCGGGCTCATCGGCCGCGCGGGGATCCATCTGCGGACCGAGCCCTCCGCGTGCGGCACGCCCGTCCTCCTCCCCGACGACCACGGCGACGTGGCCTTCTACGGACTGCCGTATCTTGAACCGGCCCTGGTCAAGGCCGAGTTCGGGGTCGAGAAGGCGGGGCACGAGGCCGTCATCGCCGCCGCCATGGACCGGGTCCGCGCCGACCTCGCCACGCGCGCGGGGGGTACCCGTTCCGTCGTCCTCGCCCACGCCTTCGTCACCGGCGGGGCGGCCAGCGACAGCGAGCGGGACATCACCGTCGGCGGGGTGGCCGCCGTACCCGCCGGGGTCTTCGACGGCGTCGACTACACCGCACTGGGCCATCTGCACGGCAGCCAGACCATCACCGAGCGCGTGCGCTACTCCGGCTCCCCGCTGCCGTACTCCTTCTCGGAGGTCGACCACCGCAAGAGCATGTGGCTGGTGGACCTGGGGCCGGAGGGTTTCGTGGGTGCGGAGCGGGTCGACTGTCCCGTGCCCCGGAAGCTCGCCCGTGTCCGGGGGCACCTGGAAGACCTGCTCGCCGATCCGCGGCTGGCGCGCCACGAGGAGGCGTGGGTCGAGGCGACCCTCACCGACCCGGTGCGCCCCACCGAGCCCATGGCCCGGCTGGCCGAGCGCTTCCCGCACACGCTCAGCCTCGTCTTCGAACCGGAGCGGGCCCCCGAGGACCCGGATGTCTCCTACGCCCGGCGGCTCGCGGGCCGCAGCGAGCAGGAGATCGCGGAGGACTTCGTGGCCCATGTGCGCGGCGCGGGCCCCGACGCCGACGAACAGGCCGTATTGAGGGACGCGTTCGACGCAGTCCGCGCCGACGAGGCCGTCCGGGAGGTCGCCCGGTGACCTCACGTACGCACGACACGCACGACACGCACGACTCGCACGACACGTGCGACGCGCAGGACCCGAAGGAGGCCCGATGAGGCTGCACCGCCTGGACATCACGGCCTTCGGGCCGTTCGGCGGCACCCAGAGCGTCGACTTCGACGAGCTGTCGGCCGCCGGGCTCTTCTTGCTGCACGGGCCGACGGGCGCGGGCAAGACGTCCGTCCTCGACGCCGTCTGCTACGCGCTGTACGGGGCGGTCCCGGGCGCCCGCCAGAGCGGCCAGGGCATGACCCTGCGCAGCGACCACGCGGCACCCGCGACGCGCACCGAGATCACCCTCGAACTCACCGTCGCCGGACGCCGGTTGGAGGTCACCCGGCAGCCGCCCTGGGCCCGTCCCAAGAAGCGCGGCACGGGCACGACCACCGAAAAGGCGCAGAGCTGGCTGCGTGAGTACGAGGCATCGGCGGGCACCTGGAAGGACCTCAGCCGCTCCCACCAGGAGATCGGCGAGGAGATCACCCAACTGCTCGGCATGAGCCGTGAGCAGTTCTGTCAGGTCGTGCTGCTGCCCCAGGGGGACTTCGCCCGCTTCCTGCGGGCCGACGCCGAGGCCCGCGGCAAGCTGCTCGGCCGGCTCTTCGACACCCACCGCTTCGCCGAGGTCGAGAAGCGGCTCGCCGAGCGGCGCCGGGCCGCGGAGGGCGAAGTGCGGGAGGGCGACGCCGCGTTGCTCGCCGACGCGCACCGCATGCAGCAGGCCGCCGGCGACATCGTCGAGGTGCCGCCGCCCGATCTTGCGCCCGGTGAGCCCGGACTCGCCGAGGCCGTCCTCACCTGGGCCGCCGTGGCCCGCAGCACGGCCCGCGAGCGGCTCACCCTGGCGCACACCGCGCGTACGGCCGCCGAGTCCGTGCAGGCCGCCGCCGACCGCGTACTCGACGACGTACGCGAAGTGGCCCGGCTGCAGCGCAGGTTCACCGAGGCGCGCGAGCGCGCCGCGCGGCTGGAGGAGCGTGCCGACGCCCATCAGGAGGCGCAGGCGCGGATGGAGCGGGCGCGCAAGGCGGAGACGGTGGCCCCCGCGCTCGATCTGCGCGACGACGCCGAGGCCGAGCACCGCAGCGCGTCCACGGACGAGGCACGCGCGCGTCTCGCCCTGCCGGACACCTACGTTGGAGCCGGTGCGCCCGGGCTCGCGGCGGCGGCGCGCAAGGCGGCCGAGGAGCTCGGCGGACTGGAGTCGGCCCGCAGGGCGGAGCGCCGGCTCGGCGAGCTCACCCAGGAGCGCGTCTCCCTGGACCGCCAGGAGCGCGAGGACGAGGACGTCCGGCAGGACGCCGAGAGCTGGCTCGCCACCTGGGAGGCGACCCGTGCGGAGCTCCAGGCGCGCATCGAGTCCGCGCAGGAGGCCACCACGCGTGCGGAGCAGCTCGCCGAGCGGCGCGATCCCGCCCAGGCGCGGCTCGGGGCGGCCCGGCAGCGCGACCAGTTCGCCCGGGACACGGACGCCGCCCACGCCAGGGCCCTCGCCGCCCGTGAACGCGCGACGGACGCTCGGGTCCACTGGCTCGATCTGAAGGAACAGCGTCTTCAGGGCATCGCCGCGGAACTCGCCGCCGGCCTCGTCGACGGCGAGCCCTGCGCCGTGTGCGGCAGCTCCGCACACCCCGCACCCGCGCGCAAGGATGCCGGACACGTCGACCGGGAGGCCGAGGAGCGGGCCCTCGCCGTGTACCAGCGCGCCGACGAACAGGCCACCGAGGACGAACGCCGGCTCGGCGTCGTACGCGAGGCGCTGGCGGCCGCCGGCGCCGAGGCGGGCGACGCGCCGACCGCCCAACTCGCCGTGCAAGCCGAGGAGTTGGAGCTGCTGTACGCCGAGGCGCGGGCTGCGGGATCCGGGCTGCACGCCGCGCGGGAGCGGCTCGCGCAGGCCGGACTCGAGCACGAGCGGCGGGTCGCGGCCCAGCAGCAGGCCGCACTGCGCGCCGCCGCCCGGGTCTCCCACCGCGACCGGAACGACCGCGAAAGGGCCTCCCTGGAGGAGGAGTTGGCGAAGGCCCGGGGCGCCGCCGACAGCGTCGCCGCGCGCGCCGCGCAGCTGGAGCGGCAGGCCGCCCTGCTCACGGAGGCCGCGGAGGCCGTGCGCACGGCCGAGGACACCGCGCAGCGTCTCAAGGACGCCGACGCACGCCTGTCCGACGCGGCCTTCCGCGCCGGGTTCGACACCCCCCAGGCCGCGGCCGCCGCGCTCCTCGACGACGCGGCCCACCGGGACCTCCAACGACGCCTCGACGCCTGGCAGTTGGAGGAGAGCGCGGTGCGCGCCGTGCTCGCCGAGGCCGACACGGCCGCCGCCGCCGAGCGGCCGGCCGTCGACCTGGCCGTCGCCGAACGGGCCGCCGAGTCCGCCGCCCGGCGGCTGCGGGAGACCGCCTCCGCCCAGGACGAGGCCGCCCGACGCTGTACGGAACTGGACCGGCTGTCCACGCGCGCGGGCACGTCCGTGCGCCGGCTCGCGCCACTGCGTGAGGAGTTCGACCGGGTGGCACGCCTGGCCGGCCTGGCCGCGGGCACCTCGGCGGAGAACGAGCGCAAGATGCGCCTGGAGTCGTACGTCCTCGCCGCCCGCCTGGAACAGGTGGCCGCCGCCGCGACCGTACGACTTCAGCGCATGTCCTCCGGGCGCTACACCCTCGTCCACTCCGACGACCGCGCGGGCCGTGGCCGCAGCGGGCTCGGACTGCACGTCGTGGACGCCTGGACCGGCCGGGAGCGTGACACGGCGACGCTCTCCGGAGGCGAGACGTTCTTCGCCTCGCTCGCGTTGGCCCTCGGTCTCGCGGACGTCGTCACGGACGAGGCCGGCGGGGTGCGGCTGGACACGCTCTTCATCGACGAGGGCTTCGGCAGCCTCGACGACCAGACCCTGGACGAGGTCCTCGACGTGCTCGACTCCCTGCGGGAGCGCGACCGCAGCGTGGGCATCGTCAGCCATGTCGCCGACCTGCGGCGCCGTATTCACGCCCAGTTGGAGGTCGTGAAGGGCAGAACGGGATCGGTCCTACGGCAGCGAGGCGTCCAGGACTGAGCCGAAGGCTCCCCGGGGGATCAGTGACCCAGGGGGCGCCGGGGGAGCGGTGAGGAGTACACGACACTCGTGGTCACCGAACCCAGGGTGCCGATCCGGCCGGAGATCTTCTCCAGGTGGTTCATCGAGCGCGCCGCGACCTTGATGACGAAGCAGTCGTCGCCCGTGACGTGGTGCGCCTCCAGGATCTCGGGCGTCGCCTCGACGAGGTCGTGGAACGGCTTGTAGTTGCCGTTCGGATAGCGCAGCCGGACGAAGGCCAGGATCGGCAGACCGAGGCTCTCCGGGTCGACGACGGCCGCGTACCCCTGGATGACGCCCGCCTCCTCCAGGCGGCGCACCCGCTCGGTGACCGCGCTCGCGGACATCGAGACGGCACGGGCCAGCTCCGCGAAGCTGGCCCTGCCCTCGCGCTGCAGGACATCGAGGATGTGCCAGTCGGTGGCGTCCGGGGAATAGGCGGTCATGAGCGATGGATAGCAGGGAAAACCCCGGCCGATCAAGAGCGATGCCGTGGATCGCCACTTCAGGAAGAGGATCACCGGCCGTAGATTTCTGGTCAGGAGGTCCCCGCGGGGCCGGTGCGGCGAAGGCGCCGGTCAGCCGGGGCAGGGAGGGAAGGCCGGACCATGACTGTGACCGTCGACACCACTGTGACCAGCACCGCGACCAGGACGAACCCCGTACTGCGCGTCGCCCCGGCGTCACCGGCCGCGGCCGTCGCCCACTTCGGCGCGAGCCTCGCCTTCCACGCCGATGTCTCCGACGTCGCCTCCGCGCTCGCGGCGGGCGGCGACCCCGGCTTCGTGGTCCTCGACTCCCGCTCCACCGCGTCCTGGGACCAGGGGCACGTGCCCGGTGCGATCCACCTGCCCACCGCGCTGATCCCCGAGCAGGCCGAGCAGCTCCTCGACAGGTCGGTGCCCGTCGTCACCTACTGCTGGGGACCCGGCTGCGACGGCGCGACCCGTGCCGCTCTCGCTCTCGCCGAACTCGGCTTCCAGGTCAAGGAGATGCTCGGCGGCTTCGAGTACTGGGTGCGCGAAGGCTTCGCGTACGAGACCTGGGAGGGAGACGAGCGGCGCGCGGCGGACCCGCTGACGGCTCCGGTGGACGCGGCGGACTGTGGCTGCTGACCGTTCCTAGGAGCGCGTGAGGGCCGTCGCGAGGCTCACGAACGAGCGGATGAGCGGGGTGGTGTGGGCGCTGTTCCATGCGATGACCAGGTCACTGGGCGGCGCATCCGCCAAGGGGATCACCGTCAGCCCCTCGGGCAGCGCCTGGGAGTGGGCGAGGGGCATCAGCCCGACGGTGTCGTTCCACAGGACGGACTGGAGACATTCGTGGGCGGTGCGGATGACGGGACCGTCACGGCGCCCGTCGGCGCCGGGCGGCCCCGTCCAGAAGGCCTGCCACACCGGGTCCGTGCCCTCCGGAAACCGGAACCAGCGGCGGTCGGCGAGTTCGTCCAGGCGCAGCCGGTCGCGGTCGGCCAGCGGGTCGTCGGCGCGCAGGACCACACCGACCGGGTCCGAACGCAGCACGCGGGTGGTGATGCCGGTGTCGTCGAACGGCGCCCGCGTCAGGGCCACGTCGACGAGGCCGGCCCGCAGTCCGATGGTCGGGTCGGTGAGGTCGGCCTCGCGGATGCGGATGCGCACGGCGGGGTGTTGGTGCCGGTAGGCGACGGCCAGCCGGGTGCCGACCTGCTCGGCGCTGTCGGCGAGGGTGCCGATGGTCAGGGTGGCCGTGCCGGCCGCGGCGGCCACCCGGGCCCGGGCCTGGTCGGCCCGCGCCAGCAGGGTGCGCGCCTCGTCGTGGAGGAGGGCCCCGGCGGGGGTGAGGGTGACGCCCGTGGGTGAGCGGCGCAGCAGTTCGCAGCCGAGGTCGGTCTCCAGCTGCTTGACGGCCCGGCTCAGCGGGGGCTGGGTCATGTGCAGCCGGGCGGCGGCGCGGCCGAAGTGGAGTTCTTCGGCGACCGCCACGAAGTAGCGCAGGGTCCGCAGCTCCATCACCGCTCCATCGCTCTCCCGAGACGCTCTCGCGAACTCTCTCAACTGCGACGATACCCGTGCGGTATCGAGGCTGCGAGATCGGTGTTGGACGCCCCCGGACGTCGCGCGCTGGACTGGTGGCTCAGCGCAACACCGAGGAGTCGCAGTGTCTGAGGAAGCGGTGACGACGGATCCCGTCGTTCACGTCGAGGGTGTTCAGGAGCTGGCCCGTGACCTGGTGGTCATCCCCGACCGGCACGTGCAGCTCGTGCCCAACATCGGCGTCATCGGCGGCCACAGTGCCGTGCTCGTCGTCGAGACAGGCATGGGCCCGCGCAACGCCGAAAAGGTGCTGGAGTTCGCGGCGGACTACGCCGAGGGACGTCGGATCTACCTGACGACGACGCATTTCCACCCCGAGCACGCCTTCGGGGCGCAGGTCTTCGCCGGCGAGGCGACGTTCCTGCTCAACCGGGACCAGGCCGAGGACCTGAAGGTGAAGGGGCCGGGTTACCTGGAGATGTTCAAGGGGCTCGGCAAGCCGGTCGAGCGCCGGCTCCAGGGCGTCGAACTGGCGCGGCCCGATGTCGTCTACGACCAGGCGTACGACCTGGACCTGGGCGGGCGGGTGGTGCAGCTGCGGGCCACCGGCCGGGCCCACACCAGGGGCGACCAGGTGGTCAGGGTGCCGGACGCGGACGTCCTGTTCACGGGGGACCTCGTGGAAGCCGGGCAGTTCGCCATCTTCCCCTGGTTCCCGCCGCACGACACCGACGTGTCCGGGACCCGCTGGATCGCGGTGATGGAGAAGCTGGCGGCACAGGCTCCCCGGATCGTGGTGCCCGGCCACGGCGAGGTCGGCGGTACGCGGCTGCTGGCCGACGTGCGCGACTACCTCCGTCTGCTGCGGGACGAGACATGGGCCCGCCGCGACTCCGCCGTGGACGAGCGGACGATCGTCGAGGAGATCTCGGCGCTCATGATCGAACGGCACCCGGAGTGGGTCGGCCAGGAGTGGATCGAGAAGGGCGTCGGCTGCCTGTGCTCCGAACATGCCGAGCACGCCCGGTGATTCCGGCACTCCCGTACTTGATACCCCCGTACTTGATACTCCGCGTGCTTGATACGCGGAGTACCTGATACGCGGCGTACTTGACATGCGGCGGCCGGGCCCGTTCGTCGCCGTGAGCCCGGCCGCCGTCGGTGTCCGTCAGAGCCGGGACAGTTCGTCCACCAGGTCGTCAAGGCCCAGCGAACCCTGCGACAGGGCCGCCATGTGCCAGGCCTTGGCGTCGAAGGCGGCGCCGTGCCGCTTCTTCGCGTTCTCGCGGCCCAGCAGCCAGGCCCGCTCACCGAGCTTGTAGCCGATGGCCTGACCCGGGATGGAGAGGTAGCGGGTGAGCTCGCTCTCCACGAAGTCCGCCGGACGGCTGCTGTGCGCGCCGAAGAACTCCTGCGCCAGCACCGGGGTCCAGTGCTCGCCCGGGTGGAAGGGGGAGTCCGCCGGAATCTCCAGTTCCAGGTGCATGCCGATGTCGACGATGACCCGGGCCGCGCGCATCATCTGCGCGTCCAGGTAGCCGAGCCGCTGCTCCGCGTCCTCCAGGAAGCCCAGCTCGTCCATCAGCCGCTCCGCGTACAGCGCCCAGCCCTCGGCGTTGGCGCTGACGAGACCGACGGTGGCCTGGTAGCGCGAGAGGTCGTCGACCACGTACACCCACTGGGCGAGCTGGAGGTGATGGCCGGGGACGCCCTCGTGGTACCAGGTCGAGACGAGGTCGTACACGGGAAAGCGGGTCTGCCCCATGGTGGGCAGCCAGGTGCGGCCGGGCCGCGAGAAGTCCGCGGACGGCGCGGTGTAGTACGGGGCCGCCGCGCCGCCGGGTGGCGCGATGCGCGACTCCACCTTCCGTACCGGCTCGGCGAGTTCGAAGTGGGTGCCGTCCAGCGCGTCGATCGCCCGGTCCATCACTCCCTGGAGCCACGTCTGGACCTCGTCGACGCCCTCGATGTGCCTGCCGTGCTCGTCGAGGTGCGCGAGCGCCACCCAGGGGGTCTCCGCGCCGGGCAGGATCTTCTCGGCCTCGGACTTCATCTCCGCGAGGAGCCGGTGGTACTCGGACCAGCCGTACGCGTATGCCTCGTCGAGGTCGAGATCCGTACCGTTGAAGTAGCGTGCCCAGCGCGCGTACCGCTCGCGGCCCACCGTGTTCGGCGCGCCCTCGATCGTGGGCGCGTAGACGTCACGCATCCAGTCGCGCAGCTCCACCAGGGCTTGTGTGGCCGTCCGGGCGGCCGTGTCCAGCTCGTCCCGCAGGGCGTCGGGACCCGCGGACACGAAGTCCTCGAACCAGCCACGGCCCTGCCCGTCCGGGTCCGACCACTCGGTGAGCTGCTCGATGAAGGTCGCGGTGGGACGCGGGCCCGCGTACAGCTTGCGCTCCAGGCCGAGAGCGAGGGACTCGCGGTACCCCGTCAGCGCGGTCGGCACCGCGCGCAGCCGCTCGGCGATCGCGGCCCAGTCCTCGTCCGTCTCGGTCGGCGCGATGGTGAACACCTGGCGCACGGAGTGCGCGGCCGTCTGCATGTTGCCGACGGCCCGAAGGCCCTCGTCGGCGTCGTGGACGGCCAGTTCGGCGGTGAGCCGCTCGCGCAGCAGCCGGGCGCAGCGGCGCTCGATGTCGCTGTCCGCGCCCGGCTGCCGCTCCGCCTCGTCGAGCCGGGCAAGCGTCGTCCGCGCCAGCATTGCGACGGCCTCCTGCCCCGCGGGCGAGGTGTCGGGGAGCTTGTCGCCACTCTCCTTCACACCGAGGTAGGTACCGAGGACCGGATCGAGGGCGATGAGATCGTCGACGTACGCGTCGGCGACCTCGCGGGGCAGCGGGCTCTTCGTCTCTGACATGCCGACATCCTCATACGAGGACGGGTGCCGCGTCAGCCCGGTCGACCGGGCATGGGGCCGGCATCAGCCCGATTTTGCCGAGGCCGAGGCCGGCGCCGAGGTCGAGGTCGAGGTCGAGGTCGGGGCGGGCGGGAGCAGCGGGCCGCAGTCCCACTGCTGGAAGATCAACCGGGTCTCCACCCGGGCCACCTCGCGCCGGGACGTGAACTCGTCGAGGACCAGCCGTTGCAGGTCGGCCATGTCCGCGACGGCGACCAGGACGAGGTAGTCGTCGGGCCCGGTGAGGTGGAAGACGGTCCGGGATTCCGGCAGCGCCCTGATCCGCTCCACGAACGGCCCGACCAACTCGCGGCTGTGCGGTCTGACCTGCACGGACAGCAAGGCTTCCAGGCCCCGCCCGAGCTTCGCCGGATCGAGGCGCAGCTGATGGCCGAGAATCACCCCCGCACGACGCAGCCGCGTCACCCGGTCCAGGCAGGTCGAGGGCGCGACTCCGACCTGCGCGGCGAGATCGCGGTACGTCGTCCGTGCGTCGTTCTGGAGCAGTCGCAGCAGATGAAGATCCACCGGATCGAGTACGACAGATTCGGCCATGGCCCGAACGTAACACGGAGTGTGCGTCCGGGGCCCCGGCCGGTGTTCAGTCTGCTGTGCATGGAATCCGTGGTGCACGACGCATACGAAGCTCAGGACGACTCCTGCGACGCTCAGGGCGACTCCTACGACGGTCGGGACGACTCCTACGGCGTTCGGGACACCCGTGCCCTCGCGCCGCGTGCCCTCGCCACCGAGGCCGTGCACGCAGGGCGGGAGGACCTCGCCCGGCTGGGGCTGCACGCCGCGCCGATCGACCTGTCCACGACCTACCCCTCCTACGACAGCCGCGGCGAGGCCGCCCGCATCGACGCGTTCGCGGCCGACGGCGCCGAACCGGAGGGCCCGCCCGTCTACGGGCGCCTCGGCAACCCGACCGTCGCCCGTTTCGAGACCGCCCTCGCCCGCCTCGAAGGAACCGAGAGCGCGGTCGCCTTCGCGAGCGGCATGGCCGCGCTGAGCGCCGTACTGCTCGTGCGGAACGCGCTGGGCCTGCGCCATGTCGTCGCCGTACGGCCCCTGTACGGCTGCAGTGACCACCTGCTCACCGCCGGGCTGCTGGGCTCCGAGGTCACCTGGGTCGACCCGGCGGGTATCGCGGACGCCCTGCGCCCCGACACCGGTCTTGTCATGGTCGAGTCCCCGGCCAATCCGACGCTCGCCGAACTCGACCTGCGCGCTGTCGCGCACGCCTGCGGGTCCGTTCCGCTGCTCGCCGACAACACCTTCGCCACACCCGTGCTGCAACGCCCCGCCGGCCAAGGGGCCCGCCTGGTCCTGCACAGTGCCACCAAGTACCTGGGCGGACACGGGGACGTCATGGCCGGAGTGGTGGCCTGCGACGAGGACTTCGCCCGGGGGCTGCGCCAAGTGCGGTTCGCCACCGGGGGTGTGCTGCATCCGCTGGCCGGGTATCTGCTGCTGCGCGGCCTGTCGACCCTGCCCGTACGGGTCCGGGCCGCGTCCGCCAACGCCGCCGAACTCGCCCGCCGGCTCGCCGCCGATCCGCGCGTCGACCGCGTCCACTATCCGCGGATCGGCGGTGCCATGATCGCCTTCGAGGTCCACGAAGACCCGCACGAGGTCATCGCCGGGGTCCGTCTGATCACCCCGGCGGTGAGCCTCGGCAGCGTCGACAGCCTGATCCAGCATCCGGCGTCCATCAGCCACCGCATCGTGGCCGCCGACGACCGCCGTGAGGCGGGGGTCAGCGACCGGCTGCTGCGCCTGTCGGTGGGGCTGGAGGACGTGGAGGACCTGTGGGCGGACCTGGACCGTGCGTTGGGGCGGTGACCAGAGAGAGGCCCCGGGCAAGGTGCCCGGGGCCTTTTGGTGTCCGTCCTACTTCTTCTGCGCCTGCTTCTGCTCCTGGTCGTACGGCAGGCGGGAGGTCACCGGTGTGGCGTCCAGGCGGGCCGTGATGACGAGGGTGCCCTCCTCGATCTGGTAGTCGAGGGGGAGGTCCAGCCCGCGCATGGCGGCGACCATGCCGGTGTTGGAGGCCTGTGTGACGGCGTACACGCTCTCGCAGCCCGCTTCGACGGCCATCGTCACGAGACGGCCGAGCAGTTCGGCGCCGATCCCGCGCCGCTGCCAGTCGTCCTCGACGAGCAGCGCGATCTCCGTCTCGTCGCCGTCCCACAGGAGATGGCCGAGCCCGACCACGCGCCCCGACGCCGTCTGCACGGCGAGGGTGCGTCCGAAGCGCGGGCTGAGCAGGTGGTTCAGATAACGGTCCGCGTCACCGACCGGCCCGTGGTAGCGCATGCTCAACGTGCGCGGGGAGCAGCGCTCGTGCATCGCCTTCGCCGCGTCGAGGTCGGAGACGTCGGCGCGACGCACGGTGATCGCGGGGCCCTCCGGCAGTGTCAGCATGTCCTGGTTGAGCGGAATGCGCGGACCCAGCCGCGCGTCCAGTTCCACCAACGCCCGCGCCCGAGCGAACTCGGTCGGCGTGAACGGCAGATACGGCCGTTCCACCGTGATCACCCCACCCTCCGGTGCGCGCAACCGCATCACCGTGTCTTCCAGCACTCCTTCGACCGGCGCTCCCTCCTTCGCCCGACCCGACCCGGGGGAGCGGGCGGGCAGCGAACGAATGGTGCACCGACCGAGCAACTGCCGGAGGGCGAGCGGAAGTTCCGCGGCGTCCAAAGCCGTGCGCGTGGCCAGCCCCAGGACGCGCGTCGGAGCGTCCACCAGGTCGTGGGCGTCGGCCCGCTCGATCCAGGTGCCGGTGCCGCCCGCCAGTGAGACGGCGCGGGTGATCTCGGACGCGGCCAGCTCGACAGGCGCGCGCAGCAGGAACTCGTCGACCGTGCCCTCGGCGAGCGGGTGCGTCTGCAGGCTCAGGATGTCGACCCGCTGGTGGGCCAGCGCCACGCACAGCGCGGCCAGCGAACCCGGCTCGTCCTTCACCGTCGTCCGCATCCGCCACAGGACGGTCGCTCCCGTGACGGCCTCCGGCCCCGCCGTGGCCTGGTCGGCCTGCCCGGCCTCTCGCCCCTCGGCGAGTGTCCGGGCACCGGTATCGCCCGCGGGCGGCGCGTGACCGTGGTGGCGTGCCCACCATGTGTGGAATCCGGCCGTGGCCACCAGGACCACGGACGAGATCGCGAGCAGGGCCGGGCCGTCGGGGCCGTGTCCGATCAGATTGGCGACGGCGTCGGCGACCGCGACGGCCGTGAACAGCGCGGCGAGCTCGACCACGTCGCGTCGCCAGTGGTGGACGGGGCGTCCGTGCTTCGCCCGGGTCACATCAGACATGTCTGGAGTCATGCAGCCACTGTGAAGGAGTGGTGTTGCGTGATCACGAACGGTCTGTGACTGATCGGTAAAGTGTCGTTCTATCCTTTTTGCGGTTCTTTTTGCGCTAGTTTTGCCTGCCTCGGATCACCTGGCTTACGTGCCTGGTCACGAGAGCGGGCGCGCACCGGGGGATGACTCCGGTGCGCGGCCCAGCCCTTCGAGGGTACGGGAGTTGGGCGCGGTTACTGACCCACACGCCCCGGCTGCAACACCTGTGTGAACAGCACCGTGCCGTCCAGGTCACGCAGCCGCACCGTCAGCTCCCCGCTGTCGCCGTCGATGTCGACCTCGCCGAAGAACTGGTATCCGTCCGCCGGCGAGACATTGGCGGTGGCGGGGGCCTTGACGAAGACCCGGTCGGGGCCGAAGGTGCCGTCCAGGGCGTTCGCCTGGAAGGCGCCCGCGTTGAGAGGTCCGGAGACGAACTCCCAGAACGGCTCGAAGTCCTTGAAAGCGGCCCGCGAGGGGTCGTAGTGCTGTGCCGAGGTGTGGTGGACGTCGGCCGTCAGCCACACGGTCCCGGTGATCCGCCGGTGCTTGATGAACCGCAGCAGCTCGGCGATCTGCAGCTCGCGGCCGAGCGGCGCGCCCGGGTCGCCCTGGGCGACGGCCTCGATGTTCGGCTTGCCCTCGACCGGGTCGGGCACGACCAGGCCGAGCGGCATGTCGGCGGCGATGACCTTCCACACCGCGCGCGACGAGGCCAGCTCGCGCTTGAGCCATTCCAGCTGCTCGCGGCCGAGGATGCCCTGCGGGTCCGTGGTCTGGTCGTCGGGCGAGTTGGCGTTCCGATAGGTCCGCATGTCCAGGACGAACACGTCCAGGAGCGGCCCGTGGTGGACGGTCCGGTAGATCCGTCCGTCCGGGCGTCCGCCGATGGTGGAGATCGGGAAGTACTCCGAGAACGCCCGCCGGGCACGGACGGCCAGGTCGTCGAGTTCCGTGCCGGCCGGGTAGGGGGTGCCGGATCCGATGACCTCGCCCGGGTACCAGTTGTTGCGGACCTCGTGGTCGTCCCACTGGATGATGTTCGGAACCTGGGCGTTGAACCGGCGCAGCGCCGAGTCCAGCAGGTTGTAGCGGAAGTTGCCCCGGTAGTCGGCCAGGGTGACCGCGACGTGTGACTTCTCCTCGGTGGTGACGCTCCGGTACAGGCTGCCGTCCGGAAGCGGCGCCGTGGCGGAGATCGGGCCGTCGGCGTAGATGTTGTCGCCGCTGCACAGGAAGAAGTCCGGGTCCACCTTCGCCATGGCGTCGAAGATCCGGTAACCGCCGATGGACTCGTTGATGCCCCAGCCCTGTCCGGCCAGGTCACCGGACCAGACGAACCGGACGTCGTGGCGCCGCTTCGCGGGCGCGGTGCGGAAGGTGCCGGTCACCGGCTCGCCCGTACGCCGCGGGTCGTCGGGGTCGGCCAGCAGCACGCGGTAGTGGATCTGCTCGCCGGAGGGCAGTCCGCGCAGCCGCGTCGTAGCGGTGAAGTCCGAGTCCGCGCCGAGCAGCGGACCGTGCCATCTGCGGGGGTTGCGGAACGACTCGGTCGCGGACGTCTCGACGATCATCCGGGCGGGGCGGTCCGAGCGGACCCACACCAGGCCGGAGTGCGCGCTCACGTCTCCGGCCTGGACGCCCCACCCCGCCTCGGGCCGCCCGGACAGCGCGAACGCCGGGGCCGAGCCGAGTGCGGTGGGCAGGGCCAGGGCCGCGGAAGCGGCGAGGGAGCCGCGCAGGACGCCGCGGCGACCGGGGAGCGGGAGAGGGCTGTGCGGACGGTGTGACATGAATGCGCCTCCAGGGACGGAGTCGACGGAGTCGGGCAACGTGCCCAGCCACAACTACTGGTGCGCCGCAGCGCACACGGAAACCACAAGTGAACAACTGGCCCCGCCGACAAGGGCACCGACGTCCGCCTCCGACCGCGCACGTCCCACGGATGCCCCGGCCTGCCCACCCACACGGCCGCCCCCTAAGCGGTCAGGCGCGCACCGCCTGTGCCATCAGGCGTACGCCGTCGCGGATCCGCGCGGGGGACTGGTGGGCGTAGCCCAGCACCAGCCGTACGCCGGCACGCTCGACCACCCGCCCGTAGTCCGCCAGCGGACGCACGGCCACCCCGGCCGCCGCGGTTCGCTCCAGGAAGTACTCCGGCGGCCCGTACCGCTCGGGCAGCGCGGCGATGACATGCAGACCCGCCGCGATCCCGGACACCTCGGTACCGGGAAAGTGCTCCTCCAGGGCGGATACGAGAGTGTCGCGCCGTTCCCGGTAGGCGCGCTGGCAGCGGCGCAGCTGCCGGTCGTAGTCGCCCCGTTCCACGAAGCGGGCCAGGAGCGCCTGGTCCACGACGGGGTTCCCCAGATCCATGGTGCGCTTGCGCTCGACGACCTCCTCGGCGAGCGCCGCCGGTACGAGCAGCCAGCCGAGCCGCAGCCCGGGCGCGAGCGACTTGCTGACCGACCCCGTGTAGGCGACGCGCTCGGGATCGAGCCCTTGAAGCGCCCCCACAGGAGCGCGGTCGTAGCGGAAGTCCCCGTCGTAGTCGTCCTCGACCACCAGGCCGTCCACCGAGCGCGCCCAGTCGAGGAGTTCCGTGCGGCGCCGCGCCGAGTAGGCGATTCCCGAGGGGAACTGGTGGGCGGGCGTCGTCACCACCGCCCGTACACCCGACTCCTTCAGCGGCCCGGTGGCCAGTCCTTCGCCGTCGAGCGGCAGCGGTACGGCGTCGATGCCGGCCGAGGCGTAGAGAGTGCCGTGCTCCGGGCTTCCGGGGTCCTCGACGCCGATCGCGCGCACCCCGCGCGCGTGGAGCACGAATCCGAGCAGGGTCGTCGCCTGCGCGACCCCGGAGACCACGATGACGCGCTCGGGGTCCGCGACCACGCCGCGGCGCCGTGCGAGCAGTTCGGCGAGGGCGGTGCGCAGCCGGGGCAGCCCGCGCGGATCCGGATAGCCGAGCGCGTGGTGGGGCAGCTCGGCGAGGACCCCGCGCTGGGCGGCCGCCCAGGCGGCGCGTGGGAACAGGGACAGGTCCGGTGTCCCGGGAAGGAAGTCGGCGCGGGCCCCGGCGGGGCGCGGCGCGAGGTCACGCGCGCGTGGGTGGGCCGCCCGGACGGCGCCGCCGACCCAGGTCCCCGCGCCCCGGTCGCTGCGCAGATACCCCTCCGCGGTCAACTGCTCGTACGCCTCGGTGACCAGCCCCCGCGACACCCCGAGGTCGGCGGCGAGCTCGCGGCTGGACGGCAGCCGGGTGCCCGGCGCGAGCCGCCCCGTGCGGACCGCCTCGCGCAGCGCGGCCTGCAAAGCGCGCCCACGCGCGCGTGCCGGTGCCGAAGCGGCCGGCACAAGCAGCTCCCAGGCGGCCCCCGACGGTGTCATGTGGTCCCCGATGGCGTCATGGAAGTGGACCTTAAACCGGACCGCGGCCCTTCGTAGCGTCACCGTCATGAACACCACCCTGCGCGGGTCGCTGCTCGCCGCCCTCGCCTGCGTCCTCGTCGGAGGCTCCTTCACCGCCAACAGCGTCCTGGGCCACTACCCGTACGCGGGCGGTCAGTTCCTGCGCTACGGCCTCGCCTGCGTGCTGCTCCTGCCGCTGGTCGGACGGGGCGGCACGGCACCGCTGCGGCGGCTCGCGGTACGCCGGTGGGGGCGCCTCGCGCTGCTCGCGGCCGTCGGCATGGTCGGCTTCAACCTCGCCGTGATCGCTGCCGAGTGCACCGCGGAACCAGCCGTTCCGGGCGTCTTCGTGGGCTGCGCCCCGGTGGTCGTGGCTGTTGTCGTCCCTCTTCTTGAGGGCCGTCGGCCGCAACGGCAGGTCCTGTACGGGGCGTCACTCGTCGCGGTGGGTGCCTTCACCGTGCAGGGCTGGGGCCGCACCGACGGCACGGGTATCGCGTACTCCGTGTGCGCGCTGGCGGGCGAGGTGGGCTTCGCGGTGCTCGCCGTACCGGTGCTGCGCCCGCTCGGGCCCCGGCTGCTGTCGGCCACCGTCTGCGGGATCGCCGCGGTCGAGTCGGCGGTGGCCGGGATCCTCACCGCGCGCCTCACCGGCGGCGCGTGGCTGCGGACGCCGGACACCACCGAGGCCGCCGCGCTGTTGTGGCAGGCGGCGGTCGTCACGGTCGTCGGCTTCGTGTGCTGGTACATGGGCATGCAGCGCATCGGCGCGGAGCGCGCCACGCTCTTCTCCGGGCTCATCCCCGTCGCGGCGGCCTGCACGGCGCCGCTGGTCGGCACCGGCGCGTACGGCGCCGCGCAGGCCGCGGGCAGTGCTCTGGTCGGCGCGGGCGTCGCCCTGGGCTCCGGCGCGTGGCGCCTCACCCGGCGTCGCTCAACGGCTGCCGTCGAGGATCACGCGGGCGACGAGCGCCGGGTCGTCGTTCATCGGGACGTGACCGCAGCCCGGCAGCCGCACCAGCCGGGCCCGGGGAATGATGTGCTTGGCCCGGATCCCCTGGCGGCGCACCAGCAGCCGGTCCCGGGTGCCCCAGGCCACGGTGACGGGCAGCCCCGGGATGTCGTCTGTGAACTGGACGGTGGTGCCGGCCCGGAGGGTGTCGGCAAAGCCCTCGGCGTGGGCCAGCGCGAGGGTCTCGGCGACGACGGCCTCGGGTGAACGGCGGCCGGGCCGAGCGTAGATGGTGCTGGTCAGGGCGGCCCGCCCGGCCGCCGAGCGGGAGAGCCGCTCGATCACCGGGAGCGGCAGGCGCCGCGCGCCCTGCCGCATCGCGAGCAGCACACCGAAGGCGTAACGCCGTTCGACCGGCGACCAGAACCCGGCGGGCGAGATCGCGGTGACGGACCGTACGAGCTTCTCGCGGCCCAACTCCAGAGCCAGCAGGCCGCCCAGGGAGTTGCCGGCCACGTGCGGACGCTCGATCTCCAGTGCCTCGCACAACCCGCCGAGCGTGGGCACCACCGTCCCGAGGTCGTGCGTGAGCCCGTCGGGCAGCGCCGGGGACTCGCCGAACCCGGGCAGGTCGACGGCTATCACCTCGCGCTCGGCGGCCAGGATGTGCACGACCGGGTCCCAGGCCTGCCGGTGGTGGCCGATGCCGTGCAGCAGGAGCAGCGGTTCGCCGGTGCCCACGCGCGCGTAGGACATGGTCACGGTCCGCGGACCGTGCGCGGAGGGAAGGCTGAAGGAGACCGTGGCGGACATGATGCTGCTCCTCGTCTGGTGGCACGCTGACGAACCGTCTTCGTAGACAGCTTGTCAGCAACCGCTACCGACGGGTAGCCCTCGGGAGCCATCACCTGGATCCGCTCGCCCACGCTGTCCGACTCGACGGGCGACAGTCGGCCAACCGCCCGCCGGCCGCCGGTCATTGCGCTCCGGAAGGCGGCGGTGCCGCCTGGACACGGCGGGGCGTGCCGGGATGGGATAGGGGTCGTGACCATCGACACCGCGACCGAGGTCTTCGAAGAGCACCGCCCCGTCCTGATGGGCGTCGCCTACCGCATGCTGGGACGGGTGGCCGACGCCGAGGACGTCGTCCAGGAAGCCTGGCTGCGCTGGTCCGGCGCCGACCGGACCGAGGTGCGCGAACCCCGCGCCTACCTGGTGCGCATCGTCACCCGGCTCGCCGTCGACCGGCTGCGTCAGGTGCGGTCGCGCAACGAGGCGTACGTGGGACCGTGGCTTCCCGAGCCGTACGTCACCGACTTCGGGGACACCGCCCCCGACACCGCCGAGCGGGCCGTGCTCGCCGACTCCGTCTCGCTCGCCGTCCTCGTCGTCCTGGAGTCCCTTTCGCCCCTGGAGCGCGCGGTGTTCGTCCTCAGGGAGGCGTTCGGCTACCCGTACGCGGACATCGCCGCCGTCCTCGACCGGGGCGAGCCCGCCGTGCGTCAACTCGCCGGACGGGCGCGTAAACACGTCGAGGAACGACGGCCGCGCTACGAGGTCGATCCGGCCGAACGCCGCGACCTGACCGAGCGGTTCCTCGCGGCGGCGGATGGAGGGGACCTGGAGGGGCTCATGTCCCTGCTGGCCCCGGACGTCCGCCTGATCGGCGACAGCGGCGGACTGTCCAAGGCGCCGCTGCGGGTCATCGAAACCGCCGACAAGGTGGGCCGCTTCCTGTACGCCGTCGCCCAGCAGGGCATCCCCGATCCCTCGTACCGCCTCCTGGAGCTCAACGGCGGCGCCGCGCTCCTCGTCCTCTCCGGCGACAAGCCCGACAGTGCCGTCCAGCTCGATGTCGTGGACGGCCGGATCCGGTGCGTCTACATCGTGCGCAACCCCGAGAAGCTGGTGTCCCTGGGCAACCAGTAGCCACTGCGGTCCCCTTGTGCCCCTCGAAAGCCCCCGTCTTCTGGACGGGGGCTTTCGACGTTGTGTCACGAACATCACCCCGCGCGAACGCCCTGTGAACGCTGTGCGGCAAGGCGCCTCCGCAATCCGTAAGGGATCGAGGATTGGTCTTGACCAAGGGTGGGGGCGGCCCTATGGTCGCAGGGATAGTGCAAGAACCTTTAATAAACAAGGGCGCTAAAACGCCGCCGGGCCACGGCGATTGCGGAGGACAGGGTGGGGACCACGCAGCTGGAAACGGTGCCGGAGCCGAAGTACTGGCATCTCAAGACGGTGCTCACCGAGGCATTGGACTCTGAGTTCACCGTGGGCGAGATCCTGCCCAACGAACGCGACCTCGCGGCCAGGTTCGGCGTCGCCCGCGCCACGCTGCGCCAGGCGCTGGAGCAGCTGGAGCTCGAAGGGCGACTGCAGCGCCGCCGCGGGGTGGGCACGACCGTCGCGCCGCCGCGTGTGGGCGTGGCCGTCGGAACCGAGCAGCATGTGTGGCCGGGTGCGGTCGGCGACGCCTGGCGGTCCGTGGACTGCGAGGTGGCGGTCCCGCCCGCCGCGGTGGCCGACGTCCTGGAGACGGGCCCCGACGACCAGGTGCACACGATCCGCCGCTCCCGTGTGACGCACGGCCAGCCGGTCGCCGCCGAGCTGCTCTACATCCCGGCGTCCTCGGTGCCCGGCCTCTCCGCGATCGACGCCCCGTCGGGGACGACCCTCGCCCGCGCCGTGCTGCGCGAACTGCAGCACCTCGACCTGGAGGGCCAGGACCGCGCCGTGGAGCTCGGCTCGGCCCGCGCGGATGACGCCAAGGAGCTCGACCGGCTGCCCGGGGCGCCCGTCCTCGTCGTCACGACCCGCTACTTCGCCGAGGGGCGCACCGCCGCGGTCTCCGTGGCCACGTACCGCGCCGACACCTGCCGGCTGACCTTCGGCGACTCCGGCGGCGTGGAGATCCACCACGACCCCGAGCGCCGGGCCTCCTGAGGCGCGGCCCAGGCCTGATCCGCGCGACAGGCCCCAGGTCTCAGCCGTCACGCCCCGGAACACTCCGGGGCGTGACGGCTCTTTCGTGCCCGTGAGGCCAGGGGCGGCTTCCCGCGTCCGTGAGACCGCCGGTCAGCGACGTGCGGTCACGGTCCCCTCCACCGCGAACAGCTGCTCCTCCACATGATCGAGGGCCAGCCGCAGGGCGCCCGTCGCGACGGCCGCCTCGCCCAGCAGGGAGAGCGCCACCTTGGGCGGGCGCAGACAGTAGCGCGCCAGTTCGCGCCGCAGCGGTTCCAGCACTCCGTCCAGACCGGCCGCCCAGCCGCCGACGACGACCAGTTCCGGGTCGAGGGCGAGGACGAGGGCCGCCACGTCGTGCACGAGACGCTGGATGAAGCGGTCGACCGCCGCGCGGGCCCGCTGGTCACCGCCCTTGGCCAGCGCGAAGACCTCGGCGACGGCCTGCTCGTCGAGCGGGTGCAGGGGCTCGTCCGTGGTCGACAGCAGTGTCTCGGGAGTGGCTCCGCGGCCGAGCAGATGGAGCGCCCCGATCTCTCCGGCGGCGCCCCCGTATCCCCGGTGCAGCCGCCCGCCGATCAGCGAACCGGCCCCCGGACTCAGCCCGGCCAGCACGAACACCACGTCGTCCGACTCCGTCGCCGAGCCCTTCCAGTGCTCGGCGACCGCCGCCGCGTTGGCGTCGTTCTCGACGAGCACCGGGCATTTGAAGGAACGGTTCAGTCGGTCGCCCAGGCGCAGCCCCGTCCACTCCGGCAGCGCCGTGCCCAGACGTACGGTGCCGTCCGCCTCGACGATTCCCGGGCTGCCCACGCCGACCGCCCGCAGGGAGCTGCGCGCGACACCCGCGCGGCGCAGCAGATCGGCGACCGCCGTGCGCAGCCGTTCCAGCCGCTCGTCCGCCGACGCGGTCTCGTCCACGTCCTTCGACATGGCGCCCAGCACCCGGCCGTCCAGATCGGCGAGGAGCCCGGCGACGCGATGGGGACCGATCTCCAGGCCCAGCAGATGGCCCGCCTCGGCCCGGAACCGAAACCGCCGCGCGGGACGGCCCTGACGCCGTGCCGCGCCCTCCTCGGCCGCCTTCTCGACCACGAGCCCGGCTTCGATCAGCCCTTCCACGACACCCTCGACCGTGGGCCGGGACAACCCCGTCACCCGGGTGATCTCGGTCAGCGTCGCGCAGTCCGTGGCACGCAGCGCGTGCAGCACCACCGCGGAATTGATCCTTCGCAGCAGAGAGGGGTCCCCGCCGGTCAACCGCCCCAACGTCCGTCCTCCCAGCTCGTGCGCGTGTTGGCCGGATCGTACTCGGCGCGGCGCGCCCCGGCGAGAGCCGGGGACCTCCTTTGCTACCGACCGGTCGCTTCGGCCACCGGCGGACCGCCGTTTCAGCCCGGGGCCACGAACCCCGACTCGTACGCCGCGACGACCGCCTGCGTACGGTCCCGGGCCCCCAGCTTCGCCAGTACGGCGCTGACGTGCGACTTGACCGTCTCGGTCCCGACGATCAGCCGCCCGGCGATCTCCGCGTTCGACAGCCCCCGGGCCATCAGTCGCAGCACCTCCGCCTCCCGCTCGGTCAGCGCGGCCCGCTCCATGGCCGTCCGCGCCGCCGGATTCCCGCTGCCGCCCCCGTACTCGGCCGCCAACTGCCGTACGGACGCCGGGAACAGCAGCGACTCGCCCTCCGCGACGAGCCGCACGGCGTGCACGATCTCGGCGGGCCTGGCCCGCTTCAGCAGAAAACCGTCGGCCCCCGCGCGCAGCGCCTCGTAGACGTACTCGTCGTTCTCGAACGTGGTCACGACGAGGATCTTGGGCGGATCGCTCACGGTCCGCAGGACCGCGCGCGTGGCCTCGATGCCGTCCATGAGCGGCATGCGCACGTCCATGGCGACGACGTCCGGCCGCAGCTGCCGCACGAGCGGGATCACCGCGGCACCGTCGGCCGCCTCTCCGACGACCTCGATGTCGTGCTGCGCCGCCAGGACGGCCCGCAGACCCGCGCGGACGAGCGGTTCGTCGTCGACGAGGAGAACGGTGACCGGCATCCGGCCAGCGTAGATCAGCGCAACGGCAGCTCGACACGTACCTGCCAGTCACCCCCGTCCGGCCCGGTCCGTGCCCGCCCGCCGAGCAGCGCCGCCCGCTCCCGTATGCCCCGCAGGCCACTGCCGCGGCCCGGCCCCGCTGTCCCGGCCGTCAGCGGATTGCGGACCTCCAGGCCCAGAGTGCCGTCGTCGACCGCGATACGGACCCGCACCGGCACGCTCCCCGCGTGGCGCAGCACGTTGGTCAGGGACTCCTGGAGGATGCGATAGCCCTCGCGGGAGACCGGTCCGGGCACGGTCTCCAACGCACCCGTCACCTCGGCGTCGACCTTCGCACCCGAGCCGCGCGCCGACTCCAGGAGCCGGTCGGCCTCGCTCAGCGTGGGTCGGCCGCTCGCGGGGCGCCCGGCCTCGCGCAGCACGCCGAGCACGCGCTCCAGGTCCTCCAGAGCGGCCCGGCCGGTGTCCTCGATGGCGAGCAGCGCCCGGTCGGTGAACGCGGGGTCGCCGGCCGCCCGTGCCGCGCCCGCCTGCACCACCGCCACGGTCAGCGCGTGCCCGATCGAGTCGTGCAGTTCACGGGCGATGCGCGTGCGTTCCAGGAGCTGTTCGGTGCGTTCCTCCAGGGCGGCGAGGCGCTCGGCGGGAGAGGGGCCCAGCAGCCGGCGCGCGATCGCCGTGACCAGCTCGCCGAGGCCGACGACCGCGCCGTACAGAGCGAGCAGCGGCACGGGTACGAGCAGGGCACAGGCCCACGGCGGGGGCGACACCGGCAGCAGTGTGACGTCGACGGGGCGACCGGAGGCGGCCCCGGCCAGTTCGACGGCGGTCGCCGGCAGCCAGACGGTGACCCCCATCGCCACCGCCCCGAGGCCCATCCGCACTTCGAGCCACAGCACGGTCCGCAACCGGTCCCGCCAGGTCGCCGACGGCGCGACCGAGATCGCCGCGTCCCGGTCGCCCCGCTCCTGCGGCTCGTCCGGCGCCAGCATGTACCGCGCCTGCACGCCCTCGCCCCGCCGCACGGCCGGGACCAGCCCCAGCGGGATCAACAGCACCGCCGGCACCCACGGCCTCGACATGTCGATGAACAGCCACACGCTGACGAACAACATCGGCACCCACAGATGCAGCAGGCGTGTGTAGGTGGTCCCCAGGAGCAACGGGCGCAGAAAGCGGGCCATCGCGCCATCGTCCCAGCCGGCCCCGGCAACCGGCTTCCCCCGAGCGGGGGAGACGATCTCCACCGGCGGGGGAGTACCGACCGCGCAAAGGCCGCCAGGCTGGGGCCATGAACAGCATCGACGTCCAGAACCTGACCAAGGAGTACGGCAGTCGGCGCGCCGTGGACGACCTCACCTTCAGCGTGCTTCCCGGCCGCGTCACCGGCTTCCTCGGACCCAATGGCGCCGGAAAGTCCACCACCATGCGGCTCGTCCTGGGTCTTGACCGGCCCACGTCCGGCACCGCCACCGTCGGCGGGCGGCCCTACGCCTCGTTCGACGAGCCCCTGCGCCAGGTCGGAGCACTGCTCGACGCAGGGGCCGCGCACGGATCGCGCACCGCGCGCGACCATCTGTGGGCGCTCGCCGTGAGCAACCGCATCTCCGAACGCCGGGTGGACGCCGTGCTGGAGGAGGCGGGGATCGCGTCCGTGGCGCGGCGCAGGGTGAAGACGTACTCCCTGGGCATGCGACAGCGCCTGGGCATCGCGGCCGCACTCCTCGGTGACCCGCCCGTGGTGCTGCTCGACGAGCCGTCGAACGGGCTCGACCCCGAAGGGATCATCTGGATCCGCGAGGTGCTGCGCCGACTGGCCCGCGAAGGCCGCACGGTGCTCGTCTCCAGCCATCTCATGAACGAGACCGCGTCCTTCGCCGACCACCTCGTCGTCCTCGGCCGGGGCAGACTCCTCGCCGACACACCCCTGCGGGAGTTCATCCACGCGCGCGTGCGGCCCCGGGTACGGGTGCGCACCACGGACGGCGCCGCTCTCGGCGCGCTGCTCGCACGCCACGGTCACGAGGCCGTCGAGGGGGCGGACGGGCGGTGGACCGTCCCGCACGCACGTGTGGAGGACATCGGGCTGCTCGCCTCGGGCGCAGGCCTGCCGATCCTCGAACTCGCGGCGGAGGAGGGCACGTTGGAGCAGGCGTACCTGGATCTGACGGCCACCGACGCCGAGTTCACCGCCGTACCGTCGCCCACCCGGCCCCAGGAGGCCCGTTCATGACCTTCGCACCCGTACTCCACGCGGAGTGGATCAAAATCCGTACGCTGCGGTCCCTCGTCGTGGGACTGCTCGCCGTGCTCCTCGCGACGGCGGCGTTCTCCGCGCTCGCCGGTCTCGACGACTCCGGGGACCAGGACTTCGACCCGCTGTTCTCGGCGCTCTTCGGCGTGAGCTTCGGACAGATCGCGGCGATCACGTTCGGCGCGCAGGCCGTCGCGACCGAGTTCCGGGGCGGCGCGCTGCGGGTGTCGCTGGCCGCGGTGCCCCGGCGGGGGCGGTGGTGCACGGCCAAGGCGGTGGCGATCGGGGTTCCCGCGCTGGCCGTCGGCCTGGTGACCGGGCTCGTGAGCCTGGTCGTGGGCAAGGCGGTCCTCGGATCCAGGGCGAGCGGGCTGACGTGGGGCGAAGGGGTACGCGGGGTCGTGGGCTGCGGCCTCTACCTGGCGCTGATGGCCCTGTTCGCCGCCGGGCTCACGGCCGTACTGCGCAGCGCGGTCGCCACGCTGGGCATCCTGGTCCCGTTCCTCCTGATCGTCTCCTTCGTGATCGGCGGAATGTCGGGCGGCGTGGCCGACTTCCTGCCGGACCGGGCGGGCCAAGTGGTGCTCCACGAGACGTGGGACGGCGCACTCGGCCCCTGGACCGGGCTCACGGTGACCGCGGCCTGGACGGCGGCGGCCCTCGCGGCGGGTGCGTGGTGCCTACGGCGCAGGGACGCCTGACGGCACGGCAATTGTCAGTGGCAGCCGCTTTACTGGACCTCATGACCAGCGCGCAGCACCTCGCCACGATCCTGCGGCTGTGCTCCGAGGACTTCCCCCGTGAGCACGGCCGTTCGGACGTCGGCGACGCGGGACCCGGCTACCACATCGCCGAGTTAGCGACGAGCGAGGAATTCTGGGAGGACGACGGCACGGCACGGGAGGAGACGGCGGAGCAGTACGAGGCCGACCGGGACGGTCTTTCGGTGCTGCTCACCCACCGCTGGGGGCCTCCGCAGGTCTTCAGCCTGTCGAGCGTGCTCGACCGGACGATGGACGGGGAGGACATACCCGAGCCCTGGGGCGTCGTGAGCGGGCATGTGCCCGATGTGCACCTCTGGAAGGCGACCGGGCACGACCGCTGGGTCGCCCTCGGTGTCTCGCAGTGGGACAAGGAGTGGCCGTTCCAACTCCTGGCCGTGATCACCGAGATCGACCCGCCGTGACCTGATCCGCTACCCCTCGGCCGCAGCCACCCGCAACCGTCCGAACTCCTCCGCCATCGTCGCCGCCGTCCAGTGCGCGTTGAGCCCACTCGGGTTGGGCAGCACCCAGACCCGGGTGTCCCCGATCGTCCGCTCCTGCGGGCCGATCACGGCCTTCCGGTCTTCGAAGGCCGCCCTGTAGGCGGTCACCCCCACCACCGCCAGCCACCCCGGCCGCAGTCGCTCCACCTTGGCGCTCAGCAGCCGTCCGCCCTCGCGGTACTCCTCCGCGGACAGCTCGTCGGCCCGGGCGGTCGCGCGCGCCACCACGTTCGTGATGCCGAGCCCGTGCGACGGCAACTCGCCCTGCTCCGACGGCTTCATCAGCCGGGGCGTGAACCCCGACAGATGCAGCACGGGCCAGAACCGGTTGCCGGGACGGGCGAAGTGATGGCCCGTGGCGGCGGTCATCAACCCTGGATTGATGCCGCAGAAAAGCACCTTGAGGCCGTCCCCGACGACATCCGGCACCAGCCGGTCGCGGGCGGCCTCAAGGTCCGCGGGAGTGAGCCGCGTCAGAGGATCGCCCCCGGCGTGTAGCCCGCGGCCTCCGGGTGCTGCTTCACGATCTCCTCGATGCGGCCGACGACGGCGGCGACCTGGTCGGCCGCGGCACCGGTGAACGACAGCTTGTCGGCCATCAGCTCATCCAGCTGCGCGCGGTCGAGCGGAATGCGCTCGTCGGCGGCGAGCTTGTCGAGGAGCTCGTTGCGCTCGGCGCCCTGTTCGCGCATGGCGAGCGCGGAGGCGACGGCGTTCTCCTTGATCGCCTCGTGCGCGACCTCACGGCCGACGCCCGCGCGCACCGCGCTCATCAGGACCTTGGTCGTCGCGAGGAACGGCAGGTAGCGGTCCAGCTCGCGCGCGACGACGGCCGGGAAGGCGCCGAACTCGTCGAGGACGGTGAGGAAGGTCTCCAGCAGACCGTCCAGCGCGAAGAACGCGTCGGGCAGCGCGACCCGGCGGACCACCGAGCAGGACACGTCGCCCTCGTTCCACTGGTCGCCCGCCAGCTCGCCGGTCATCGAGGCGTAGCCGCGCAGGATGACCATGAGGCCGTTGACACGCTCGCAGGAGCGGGTGTTCATCTTGTGCGGCATCGCCGAGGAGCCGACCTGGCCCGGCTTGAAGCCCTCGGTCACCAGCTCGTGCCCGGCCATCAGCCGGATCGTCTTGGCCGTCGAGGACGGCGCGGCCGCCAGCTGCACCAGCGCGGTCACGACCTCGTAGTCCAGCGAGCGCGGGTAGACCTGGCCGACAGAGGTGAAGGCCTGCGCGAAGCCGAGGTGCCCGGCGATCCGCTGCTCCAGCTCGGCGAGCTTCGCCGCGTCCCCGCCCAGCAGGTCGAGCATGTCCTGCGCGGTGCCGACCGGGCCCTTGATGCCGCGCAGCGGGTAGCGGCCGAGCAGCTCCTCGACGCGGCCGTACGCGACGAGCAGCTCGTCCGCCGCGGTCGCGAAGCGCTTGCCGAGAGTGGTTGCCTGGGCGGCCACATTGTGCGAGCGGCCGGCCATGACCAGCTCGGCGTACTCGCCCGCCAGCTTGCCGAGCCGCGCCAGGACGGCCACCGTGCGGTCGCGCATCAGCTCGAGCGAGAGCCTGATCTGCAGCTGCTCGACGTTCTCGGTGAGGTCCCGGGACGTCATGCCCTTGTGCACGTGCTCATGCCCGGCGAGGTCGTTGAACTCCTCGATCCGCGCCTTCACGTCGTGCCGCGTGACCTTCTCGCGCTCGGCGATCGAGGCCAGGTCGACCTGGTCGAGGACGCGCTCGTAGTCGGCGATCGCGGCGTCCGGGACCTCGATGCCGAGGTCCTTCTGCGCCCGCAGCACGGCGAGCCAGAGCTGACGCTCCAGCTTCACCTTCTGCTCGGGGGACCAGAGCGTGGCGAGCTCGGCGGAGGCGTAGCGTCCGGCGAGGACGTTGGGGATACGGGGCTTTGCAGGCGCGGCAGTCACGTGGACGGAGTTTACCCGCCGTCCGGAGGGGCTCCGGAACGTCCGTACACTCCGGAGCCCAGGTCAGCGGCGGTGGCCCTGGTCAGGTGTCCCTAGGGGCGGATGCCGTCGCAGGCGATCGGCAGATGGCGCGGGCCGCGCAGGACCGCGTTCTGCCGGTAGGGCGGCGGGTCCTCCAGCAGCCGGGGGTTCTCCAGTCTGCGGGCCAGTTCGCTCAGCGCGAGCTGTGCCTCCAGGCGGGCGAGCGGGGCGCCGAAGCAGCTGTGGATGCCGCTGCCGAAGCCGAGGTGCTGGATGTCCCCGCGGTCCGGGTTGAACCGGTCCGGATCCTCGAAGCGGTCGGGGTCACGGTTCCCCGCCGCCAGCACCAGCCACAGCGACGCGCCCTTGGGGATGGTGACCCCGCGGACCTCGATGTCGGCGACGGTGGTGCGCTGCGGCACCAGCTGCACCGGCGGCTCGAACCGCAGCAGCTCCTCGACGATGGGGACGGCGAGGTTCGGGTCCTTGCGCAGCCGCTCGAGCACGTCGGGGTTGCGCAGCAGGGTCAGCATGCCGTTGGTGATGAGGTTGACCGTCGTCTCGTGGCCGGCGATCAGCAGGAGCGCCGCGGTGCTCAGGACCTCCATCGTCGTCATGACACCGTCCGGCCCTCCCGCCGTGGACAGCTGGGACAGCATGTCGTCACCGGGCTTCTTGCGGCGTTCCTCGATGAGCCCGGCCAGATACATGCCCAGCTCGGTGCGGGCGTTGTGGGAGACCTTGGCGCGCTCGTCGGCGTCGGCGCCCGGGTCGGGGTCGAGGCTGGCGGCGATGATGTCCGCCCAGGAGTGGAAGCGCGCCTCGTCCTCGCGCGGCACTCCCAGCAGCCGGCAGATCACGGTCACGGGGAAGGGATAGGAGAACTGGTCGACCAGATCGATCCGGTCCGGGCTGTCGATGCCGTCGATGAGCCCGGAGACGATGTCCTTCAGTTCGCCGTGCATCTCGTGGACACGCCGTGGGGTGTGCGGCGGCCCGAACGGCCGGTTCGTCATGCGCCGCAGCCGGTCGTGCTCGGGCGGGTCGAGCCGCAGGAAGCTCGGCGGAAGGGCCGTCTCCTCGTCCGCCTCGGCGGCCAGCGGGCCGCCGCCCGCCGGCGCCCTCAGATTGCGGGCGTCGGAGCTGATGCGCGGATCGTGGAGCAGGCTCTGGATGTCGTAGTACCTGCTGATGACGAACGGTCCGTCCGCGTCGTGGTACACCGGCGTCTTGCGCAGCTCCGCGTACAGGGGATACGGGTTGGCGCGGTGGGCGTAGTCGATGATCTGCCGCAGGATGGCTTCGGTCATGGGTGCGTCCTAGGGAACGTCGGATCAGTGCCGAGCGGGGGTGAACGTCAGCCGTCGGTCGTCCGGCGCGTATCCGCTGAGGGTGACGGTCGGGCCGTGGGTGGGCACGGACGGGTCGGGGAAGTCCGCGGGCATCGGCTGCTGCCCCTCGGGGCGGCGGTCCACCGTGGGGAAGGCCGGTGGGAAGGGCGCCGTGGTCTCGATGAGCTGCTGGTAGAACTGCAGCCACTTCGTCTGGTCGAAGGTGACGGCGCCGATGACGCGCCCCTGGTACCCGTAGACGCCGGTGAACCGGTGCTCGCTGCGGGAGCCCTGCGCGATGAGGATCTCCGTCCCCATCGACGGCACCCCGACGGACTTGATGTTCACGCCGAACTGGGAGGACCAGAAGGCGGGCACCCAGATGTGGGGGCGGCGGTCCGCGCTGTCGCTCAGCATGTTGTGCGCGGCGGTCTCGGCCTGGGCGACGGCGTTGCCCCAGTGCTCCAGGGACAGGAACTGGTATCCGAACAGCGGGTGCGGGGACCGTGCGACGTCGCCGGCCACATAGATGTCGTCGGTGACGATGCCCCGGATGTCGAAGGCCCGGCACCCGGCGTCACACGCGATCCCGCGGGGACCCGCGCCGAGTCCGGACCCGGCGAGCCATTCGGTGTTGCGCTGGGCGCCGAGGGAGACGACCACCACGTCGGCCTGGATGGTGTTCCCGTCGGAGAAGTGCGCGGCGCGGACGTGTCCCGCGGAGTCGCCCTCCAAGCGGGTCACCATGACGCCGCAGCGCAGGTCGACACCGTGTTTGCGGTGCAGTTCGGCCGCGACCTCGCCGACGACTCCGCCGAGCGCTCCGACCAGCGGCGCGTCTGCCCGCTCGGCCACGGTGACCGCGATCCCGCGTTCCCGGCAGGCGGAGGCGATCTCGGAGCCGGTGAACCCGGCGCCGATGACGAGCACGCGGCGGGGGCCCTGCGCGAGAGAGCGCTCCAGCGCGTCGGCGTCGTCGCGGGTCCGCAGCACGAACACCCCGTCGAGCTCCGCCTCGTCCTCCTGGGGCCAGGGTCTGGCCCGTACACCGGTGGCGATGAGCAGCCGGTCGTACTCCACCTCGTCGCCGTCGGCCAGCCGCACCCGCCGGGCCGCCATGTCGAGGCCGGTGGCCGGAACCCCGAGGCGCCACTGCGCGTCGATGGCGCGGTGGCGGGGAAGGCCGGTGCGGTCCGCAGTCGCCCTGCCCAGCAGGACCTGCTTGGACAACGGCGGTCGGTCGTACGGCTCGTAGGGCTCGTCCCCGATCATCGTGAGGGAACCGGCGAACCCCTCCTCACGCAAGGTCTCCGCGGCCCGAAGTCCCGCCAGCGAGGCGCCGACGACGACGATGCGGCCTTCACGCTTGAGCCGGTCCAGCGATCCGTCGGCGCTCACCGGCCGATCTCCCGGTCGGTTCCGGGGTTCCCGTCCAGGGAGTTCGCCTCCACCGTGATGGCCTGGACGGGGCACGCGGCCACGGCTCGCGCCATGTCCTCGCGCCGGTCCTCCTCGGCCTCGGGGTTGTAGAGCAGGGACTCGTCTCCGTGCATGGCGAAAACATCGGGAGCCAGGAACGCGCACTGCGCGTATCCCTGGCAGCGGTTGAGATCGACGACAAGCCTCACCGAGGATCAGCCTTTCCGTGGCCCGTTCTCGTCCCCCTGCTCCACAGCATGCGCGAGAGGGTGCTCAGCCGCTCGCCGGGGTGCGCAGGCCGACACGGAGGATGTGGAGGCTGACGACCAGCGCCCAGGCCGGGAAGACCAGCTCCGACCAGGGCAGAGAGGATCCCGCGACGAGCAGGACAAGCCCCGCGAGGTAGCCGAGGACGGCGAGCGGACGGGGGAGGACGCCGAGACGGTGACCGATGGTCGAGGTCGTGAAGACGAACACGGCGGCCATGCGGAGCGCGTACGTCGTCATCAGCGTGTAGGCGAAGTCGCGGCCGAAGCCGGAGGGTTGGCTCAGCACACTGCCCGCCGCGGCGCCGGCCCCGAACATGGTGGCCACGAAGACCAGTCCGCTGCCCATGAAGACGGTGGCGATGAATCTGTCCTCGGCATCGCCGACCCGTGCGCGCACGGCGCCCATGAACCACAGGAAGAAGATCCCCGCGAACGGGATGATCTCCAAAGCCGTACGCACCGCCCACCGTTCGTTCGGCGCGACGGTCGCGTCGGCGGCTCCCCCCGCCGGGATCGCGATCCGCACCAGCACGATCGCCGCCCCCAGCAGGAGGGCGAACACCGTCCCCGCCAACCCGGCGGCGCGCGGTGTCCGCAGCCGTTCTTCCTTCGGCTTCATCGGCGCTCGCTCTCTTCCCGAAGCCCCCGTTCCCTCTCGGTCCAGCAAGCAGGCACCAGTGCGCTCACGCCACCGGGGGACCCCGTGGGGGTGACGCCCCCGCTCAGCCGGGGACGGGCGCGGGAGTCGGCGGCGCTACGAGGCGTCGGCCAGCTCCGCCAGGATGTCGCCGTGGCACAGCTCGGGTGCGCACCAGCAGGCCAGCGTCTTGCCACGCAGGGCGGACACCTGGTCGAGGAGGTCGGGGCGTTCGAGGAGATACGCCCGGTACTTCTCCATGATCTCGGCGCGGGTTCCGTCGCGCTTCTTCGTGGGGGTGTCGTAGGCGAAGGGGTTGTAGAGCGGGTGCTGCGGGAGGTCCCAGCGGCCCATGGTCCAGCGGCGGCCGATGTAGACGAGGTCCGCGGGAGCGTGTTCGAGCCGGGGACCGAACTCGTGGATATGACCCTTGAGGTTGATCACGGTGGTGGGCATGGGATTCCCTTCGGCCGTCCGCCTACCCACCGGTGTCTACCCCACGGACTCCTCGTACGGCAGCAGCTCCGGCCGCTTGGCCGGGCGTCCGTCACCGGATGGCGCGACAGCGAACCGGCGAACTTCGTCGACCAGGACGAGCAGGTCGCCCTGCTCACCCGATGCGTCAGCGACACCGACCTGCCCGCCGACGTCCGGGCAGTCGGCGCACTCGTCCTGCTCTACGGCGCCAAGATCACCCGCATCTCCACCCTCAAGACGGACGACGTCCACCGCACCGCGAAGGGCAGCAGCACTATCGCCCTCGGACGTCACTTCGGCTCGCTCCCTGCGGACCGGGTTGTCGCGCCAGTCGGGGTACGGCGCCTCCTTCGTGAGGGGCCAGAACTGCTCACCGCAGGAGCAGAAGTAGACCGTCGCACGCTCGCCGGGCCAGAACATCTCCTCATGCCAGGGCCGGTGCCCGGTGCGCCAGGCATGCCACATCGCTCGGATCACAGGTGCTCATCGAGAGCGCGACTGTAGTAACGGACCCCGCTCTTCAGCCTGACGCCCCCCGTTCGTCACACTGACGCCGTGCCTCGAATAGCCACCGCCACCTCGTCCCGGCAGGTCCGCCGCCTCACCACGATGGCGTTTTTCGGTCCGCCGGTGATCGTCGGGCTGTCGTTGCTGGCCGCCAATCCGGACTGGAGCGGGCTCGGACTGGTGCTCGGGACCTTCACGCTGATCGCGACTCTCTCGCTGCTGATCACCGCCGCGCCGAACGGCTGGTTGATCGTCGGCGGGGTGATCGTGGGGATCGCCGCGCTGTCCGGGCCGGGGCCGGTGCTGCAGGCGGAGGTGATGGCGCACCAAGGGCAGCGGGTGGAGGTGCGGGTCACCTCGGTGAAGACGTACCAGGGCAAGCACGGGCCGGAGTACACCTGCCTTCTGGGGCGGGTGGACGGCAAGCCGCTCAACCACGCCGAGCTGGACAATGACTCCTGCGACGGGCCGATGGAAGTCGGGCAGACCGAGGACGTGCTCGTCGACCCGCACGGCTGGACGGCGCCGGAGCTGGCCGAGACGGACTACAGCGGGATCGACATCGCCGCGTGGGCCCTGCCGGTGGTACTGGTGCTCTTCGAGCTGCTGGTCTGGTTGTCCCGGCGGGTCGGGCTGCGCCGGTTCGAGGGCCGCTGATGGCGCCCGGGTCCCGGAAGAACGTGGCCTGGCCCCCGCACGTGGTGCGGCGGCTCGCCCGCACAGCCGCGCTCGTCCCCCTGCTGATGGTGGGCATCGGCGTGCTCGGCACCAGCCCGGACTGGTTTCCGGCGGCGCTGATCCTCGGTGTTCTGACCGTGGCCCTCGCGATCGCGGTGCTGATGGCGACCGCGACCAAGGGGTGGGTGTTCTTCGCCGGGCTGATCACTGGACCAGCCGTCGCGCTCGGCTCCGGGCTGGTCTTCCAGGCCGCGCTGATGCAGAGCCAGGGGCAGCGCACCGAGGTGCGGATCACCTCGGTGTACACCACCAAGGGCAAGACCGGCCCGATCTACCACTGCAGGCTGAAGCGGACCGACGGCAGGCCGATGGCCCACGCCAACATCGTCGGCATGGGCTGCAACGGCACGGAGGACGCGGGCACCACCGAGGACCTGCTGGTGGACCCGAGTGGCTGGCTGGCCCCGCAGCCCGCCGATGCCGACCTCAGCTCCCTCCCCGTCGGCGTCGTGGGAGTCGGAGTCGCGATCGGGTTGTGGGAGCTGACTGTCTGGCAGACTCGCCGGATCGGCCTGCGCGAGGCCGCGGCGAACCCGACGGCGCCCGGCCGGCCGAGCGGTGCCAAGCCGAGCGCCGACAACCGGAACAAGAAGAAGCGCAAGCGGCGCTAGCTAGTGCCCCACCCGTCGCCAGTCCGTCACAGGGCCGGGGTTTGTGTGGTCCGCAGGGGTGACCCAGAAGGCTTTGCCCAGCTCAGCGCTAAAGTGGGCGCCTGTTCGGCCGTCCCCCGATGAGCGTCCCGTCAGCCGTCGTCCTATCCACGGCAGCAGGTGCTGCCTGGCGAAGCTGGCGTCGGCGGCGCGGCGGGCGGCCCAGCCGGGCGGCGCCGTCGGCGGCATCGGCGTACGCCACTCCTGGTCCTCGGGCTCGTACCCGAGCGTCTGCCAGACGGCCTCCGCGACCCGGCGGTGCCCCTCGGCCGTCAGGTGCAGCCGGTCCACGTCCCACATCCGGGGGTCGGCGAGCGAGGGCGCCCCGTAGAGGTCGACCACCAGTGCGCCGTGCCGGTCCGCGAGCTTGTCGACGACGGAGAAGAGCTCCTCCATACGCGGCCGGAAGCGTTCGAGCACCGGACCGTTGCGGCCCGGGCTGCGCATCAGGACGAGCCGCTCGCAGGCGGGGGCGAGCCGCTCCACGGCCTCCTCCAGGAGAGCGCGGACACGTCCCATGTCGACCTTGGGACGCAGCGTGTCGTTGAGTCCGCCGACGAGCGTGATCACGTCGGGCCGCATCGCGACCGCCACGTCCACCTGCTCCTCGACGATCTGCCCGATCAACTTGCCGCGCACCGCGAGGTTGGCGTACCGGAAACCGGGCGTCCGCGTGGCCATCCGGCCGGCGAGGAGATCGGCCCAGCCGCGGTAGGAGCCGTCGGGCAGCCGGTCCGACATGCCCTCGGTGAAGGAGTCGCCGACCGCGACAAGACTGGTGTAGGTGGCATTCGTCTGCATGGCGGACAAGATGCTAACCCGCACGCATACTCGCCGGTCGGTCGGGTCGCCACCGGGGACGGCCGGGACGGCCCGGCCCGCTCACACCGTCTGCCCGAACAGCTCCCTCAGCACGTCCTCCATCGTGACCAGCCCCGTCATCCGTCCGTCGCTGCCCATGACTCCCGCGAGGTGCGTACGACTGCGGCGCATCGCCGTGAGCACGTCGTCCAGCGGGGTGCTCTCCCGTACCCGCGCGATGGGCCGCATGTCCTCCACCCGGAACGGCACCTCGCGCGGCATCGCGTCCAGCGCGTCCTTGACGTGCAGATAGCCCACGATGCGGCGCCCCTCGTCCACGACCGGGAAGCGTGAGAAGCCGGACTCGGCGGACAGCCGCTCCAGCTCCTCCGGAGTGACGCCCACACGCGCGTAGACGACACGTTCCAGTGGCAGCACCACGTCCCGTACGGGTCGGCGGCCGAGCTCCAGTGCGTCGTGCAGCCGCTCCAGAGCGCGGTCGTCGATGAGCCCCGCCTCGCCGGAGTCCTTGACCAGCCTGGCCAGCTCGTCGTCGGAGAAGGTGGCGACGACCTCGTCCTTCGTCTCGACCCGCAGCAGCTTCAGCAGGCCGTTCGCGAAGGCGTTGACCGTGAAGATCACCGGGCGCAGCGCCCGGGAGAGCGCCACCAGCGGCGGTCCGAGCAGCAGCGCGGTGCGCACCGGCTCCGCGAGCGCGATGTTCTTCGGCACCATTTCGCCGAGCAGCATGTGCAGATAGGTCGCCAGGGCGAGCGCGATCACGAACGAGATCGCGTGGCCCGCGCTCTGCGAGACGCCCATCGCGTGGAACGCCGGTTCCAGCAGGTGCGCGATCGCGGGCTCGGCAACGATGCCGAGGACCAGCGTGCACAGGGTGATGCCCAGTTGCGCGGCCGCCAGCAGCGCGGACACGTGCTCCAGGCCCCACAGGACGCTGCGTGCCCGCCGGTCGCCCTCCTCGGCACGCGGTTCGATCTGGCTGCGGCGCACCGAGATCAGCGCGAACTCGCCGCCCACGAAGAAGGCGTTCACGACCAGCGTCGCCAGCCCGATCAGCAGTTGTACGACGGTCATCGCGGCCCCCTCTCCTCGTCGTAGCGCTGCTCCCCGTCGCGCGGCGCGTGCAGCAGCACCCGCGCGGCCCGCCGCCCGGAGGCGTCCACCACGTCGAGCCGCCACCCGGCGACCTCGACGGCGTCCCCGACGGCGGGTATGCGGCCGAGCCCGGTCGCGAGGAAGCCGGCCAGGGTCTCGTAGGGCCCCTCGGGCACCCGCAGCCCGACGCGGGCCAGTTGGTCGGTGCGGGCGGACCCGTCGGCCGAGTACAGCGCCCGCCCCTCCTCGTCCGTGCCGGCCGGGGCCAGGTCGGGCGTCTCGTGCGGGTCGTGCTCGTCGCGGACCTCGCCGACGACCTCCTCGACGATGTCCTCCAGGGTGGCGACGCCCGCCGTGCCGCCGTACTCGTCGATGACGACGGCCATGGTGCGTCCGCCGGACAGCCGGTCGAGCAGCCGGTCGACGGTGAGTGACTCCGGTACGAACAGGGGTTCGCGCATGATCCGGGAGGCGGGGGTGCGAGGCCGCTGCTCGGCGGGTACCGCCACCACGTCCTTGATGTGTGCCACGCCCACGACCGAGTCGAGGTTGCCGCGGTAGACGGGGAAGCGGGACAGACCCGTCGCCCGTGTCGCGTTCGCCACGTCCTCGCAGGTCGCCTGGACGTCCAGCGCGATGACCTGGACGCGCGGGGTCATCACGTTCTCCGCGGTCAGGTCGGCGAGGTTCAGGGTGCGCACGAACAGCTCGGCGGTGTCCGCCTCCAGGGCGCCCTCCTTGGCGGAGTGCCGGGCCAGGGCGACCAGTTCCTGGGGTCCGCGCGCGGAGGCCAGCTCCTCGGCCGGTTCGAGGCCGAAGACACGCACGACACGGTTGGCCGTGTTGTTGAGATGCGTGATGAACGGGCGGAACGCGGCGCTGAACCAGCGCTGCGGCGTCGCCACCCGCTTGGCCACGGCGAGCGGTGAGGAGATCGCCCAGTTCTTGGGGACCAGCTCGCCGACGACCATCAGGAAGACCGTCGACAGGGCCGTACCGATGACCAGCGCAACCGAGCGGGACGCGGAGGGCGAGACACCGAGCGACTCCAGCGGACCCGCGATGAGCTTGGCGATCGACGACTCGGAGAGCATGCCGACGACCAGGTTGGTGACGGTGATGCCGAGCTGGGCGCCGGACAACTGGAACGTCAGATTCCGTGCGGCCTTGAGGGCGCCCGACGCGCCGCGCTCGCCGCGCTCGACGGCGCGCTCCAGCTCGCTGCGCTCGACCGTGGTCAGTGAGAACTCCGCCGCGACGAAGGCGCCACAGGCCAGCGAGAGCAGCACCGCCACCAGGAGGAGGAGCACTTCGGTCATCGGGTCACCTCCGTCCCATGATCGGCCAGGGGCGGGGGGATCGCGCGATGTCGGGTACAGGGAGGCTCGCCCATCGGTGGACGCTCACACCTTTCATGGGAGGACCGGGTGATCCTCCCATGGTAAAGGATCGGCAAAGTGCCCTCTTGGGTGCTGGACGCTAGTCGGTGAGCGGTTTCGCCCAGCGGCGCCACTGCTCCTGGGGCGCGTACCCGGCGGCCCGCCACGCATGCTGCCCGGTCTCGTTCCGCCACAGCACCATCGCGTCCGCGCGCCGCCCCCCGAGCCGTACGAACCGCTCCTCGGCGGCGGCGAGCAGCGCCGAACCGATGCCGAGGCGGCGCCGCCCGGGATGCACCGCGAACCGGTACAGATGGCAGCGCCAGCCGTCGAAGCCCGCGATCACCGTGCCCACCAGCTCGCCGTCGTCCTCGGCCAGGATCAGCGCCTCCGGATCGTGGGCGACCAGTCGTCCCACGCCGTCCCGGTCGTCACTGATGCTCGTGCCCTCGGCGGCCACCTTCCAGAAAGCCAGCACGGTGTCGAGGTCCTCGGGCGTCGCGGCCCGTATGCGCAGCTCGGTCATGGCGCCGATCCCATCATGTGTTCCATGGTGCGGCGCCGAATTCCACGATCCGGACGGTCACTCGCCCCGCAGCGCCTCGACGACGGGGGCGAACGCCTCCATGTTGGGCTCCAGGACCGTCAGATACGAGAGCCCGTACCGCTCTCGCTGCGCCCGCACCTGCGCGACGATCTGCTCCAGCGTTCCCACCAGCACGATCGGCAGTTCCAGGACCTCGTCCTCGGTCAGGTTCGGGATACGGGGCAGCCAGGGCTGGATCGCGGCGCCGCGGTCGTCGGTGACGGCGAGTATCTGGATCAGCAGATTGAGCTCGGCGGGCTCCTTGCGTCCCTCGGCCGCCTCCCGGTACAGGGCGACGCGTTCGTCCATTTCGGCGGCCGTGATCGGCTCCAGCGTGCCGCCCGGGCTGGTGCGCGCCCCGGTGAACGCCGCGATGTCCGCGTGCTCGGCGGTGAGCCGCAGCATCCGGTCGCCGTTGGCGCCGATCAGCAGCGGCACGCGGGGCCGCTGTACCGTTCCCGGCCGGTGCTCGTCCGAACCGAGGAGGCGCTCCAACTCCTCCACGGTGCGCTGGAGATGGTCGACCCGCTCGCGCGGCGAGCCCCAGGGGAGGCCTGCCGTGTGGTGCTCCGCCGGGATGTAGCCGGTGCCGAGACCGAGTTCGAGGCGGCCGCCCGTCAGCGTGTCCGTGGTGGCGACCTCGCGGGCCAGCAGCGTGGGATTCCAGAAGCCCGCGTTGAGCACGAAGGTGCCGAGGCGGGGCCCCTCGGTGACCTCCGCCGCGGCCACCAGCGAGGGGAAGGGCGCGGGCATGCCCAGGTGGTCGGGGACCAGGATCACGTCGTAGCCGAGTTCCTCGGCCCGCCGGCACTTGGCGCGCCACTCGTCGAGGGGCGCGGGGGCGAGCAGGTTGATGCCGAAGCGGAAGGGGCGGAAGCGACGGGAAGGGACGGAGGGGCCGGAAGGGGGTAGGGGCCGCGACATGAACTCTCCTCACTCACGGGCGACTTGCGCCCGAGGGGTGAACGGGGCGGACAGGACGCGAGTACATCAGCGGACAGGACACGTGTACATCATTCGTGTGCGATGGCCGCCAGGACGTTCATGCGCGAGGCACGCAGCGCCGGCAGCAGCGCCGCCACTATGCCCACGACCGCCGAACCCACGACCACGGCGACGATGGTGGTCCAGGGGATGGCGAGCGACTTCATGCCCTGGAGCGCGAGGACCCGCTGCACACAGACGCCCCAGACCAGCCCGAGCGCGAGGCCGAGGACGGCGCCGAACACGGCGATCACCACCGACTCCAGCCTGATCATCCGGCGCAGTTGGCGCCGGGCGAGCCCGATGGCGCGCAGCAGTCCGATCTCACGGGTGCGTTCGACCACCGACAGGGCGAGGGTGTTGACCACGCCGAGCACCGCGATCACGATCGCGAGTCCGAGCAGCGCGTACACGAGGTAGAGCAGCACGGCGATCTGGTCGTGCACGAGCTTCTTGTAGTCGGCCTGGTCGCGGACCTGCACCTGTGGATAGGGCTTGAGCGTCTGCTCCAGCTGCGCGCGCAGCCGGTCGGGGCTCGTGCCGGTCGCCGCGTTCACGTACAGGGCCGAGTCCTGCCCGCCGGGCACGTACTTCTCGATCGTGCCGAAGCCGAAGAACAGCCCGCCCTGCATCCCGAAACCCCCGGAGCCGCCCTGGTCGGTGAGCGCCCCCACCGTCAGGTCGGTCTTCCGCCCCGCGGGGAACTCGACGGGGATCGCGCTGCCGACGCGCACGCCGTGCTCCCGCGCGAACTCCGCGTCCATCGCCAGGCGGCCGGCGCCGAGCGCCGCCGCCGTGTCCCCCTGGGTGTACGTGACGTGGGCGACGTCGTCGAGCCGCGGATCGTAGCCCGCCGCGGTCGTCTCGACCCGCTTGCCGTCCGGCAGCCGCACCGCGACCGGCGTGAACCGCTGGCGGACGACGAGCCCGGCACCCTGGGTGGCGCGCACCTTGTCCGTGATCTCCGTGGTGAACGGCACGAAGTTGCTGTTCTGGATCACGAAGTCGGAGCCCAGCGTCTTGTCGATCTGATGGTCGAAGGACTTGCTCATGGACGCGCTCGCCACGGACATCCCGCCGACCAGCGCGAGGCCCACCATGAGCGCGGCCGCCGTGGCGCCCGTGCGCCGCGGATTGCGCAGCGCGTTGCGCTGGCTCATCCGGCCGACCGGGCCGAACAGGGCGGGGAAGGCACCGCCCAGGACCCGGATCACCGGTCGCACAAGGAGCGGACCCGCGATCACCGTCGCGATGAGGGTGAGCACGACACCGAGACCCAGCAGGGAGGCGGACGTCGCGGTCTTCGACGCCGCGGCGCAGCCGGTCAGCGCGGCGCCGCCGGCCACGCCCACGACCGAGCCCACCAGGGCGCGCGTCCGCAGCGGCCGTCCCACCCCGGCGACCTCGGCGTCCGAGAGGGCCGCCATCGGGGAGACACCGGCCGCGCGCCGGGCGGGCAGATACGCCGCCACGAAGGTGACGCCGACCCCGACGACGTACGACGTGACGGGGGTCGGCCACCCGATCACCATCTCGGTGGACTTGAGGTTCATCCCGAACGCGCTCATGAGCCGGATCAGCCCGAGGGCGAGCCCGATCCCCGCGGCGAGTCCGAGCGTCGAGCCGACCAGACCGAGCAGCAGCGCCTCGGTGAGCACGGACCGCCGCACCTGCCGTCGGTCGGCGCCGAGCGCGCGCAACAGGCCCAGCTCACGGGTGCGTTGGGCGATGAGCATCGAGAAGGTGTTGACGATCAGGAAGACGCCGACCAGCACGGCGATGCCGGCGAAGCCGAGCATCACGTACTTGATGACGTCCAGGAATCCGCCGAGCTGCGCGGCGGCGTCCTTGGCCTGCTCGTCGGCGGTCTTCACCTCGTAGGTCCTGGTGCCGACCTGCGCCGCGATCCGCTGCTTGAGCGGAGCGTCGGCGACCCCGGGTGCCGCGTCCACCGCGATGCTCGTGGCGGCGTCCGGGCTGCCGAGCAGGTTCGTCTGTGCGGTGGGGGTGTCGAGGAACAGCAGCGCGGCACCGGGGTTGGTGGTGGTGAAGGTGGCGATGCCGACGATCTTCACCGGGAAGGTGCGCTGTGCCTGCACCGTCAGGCTGTCGCCGATCGCCACGTGCTTGCGCTTGGCGGTGTCCGCGTCGAGCAGCGCCTCGTCGGCGCCGTGCGGGGCGTGGCCCGAGGTCAGCTTCACCGGGCTGCGCTTGGTGACCTGCCAGTTGGTGGCGATGGTCGGCGCGCCCGAGGTGGGTCCGATCGACTTGTTCTCGCGGTCGACGATGGTGAGGTTCTCGACGCTCACGTCCACATGGGTGGCCGCCACGCCGTCGACCTTCGCGAGCCGGTCCGCGAGCGAGGCGGGCAGCGTCGGCGTGGCACCGGTCGACACCCGCGACTTGAGATCGTTCTTCGGCGACACGGTCACATCGGCCGCGGTGGAGGCGAAGAGCCGATCGAACGTACGCGTGACCGTGTCCGAGAAAATCAGGCTGCCCGCCACGAACGCCACGGACAGCACGACGGCCAGCGCGGACAGGAGCAGCCGCCCCTTGTGGGCGAGGAAGCTCCGCAGAGTCGCCTTGAGCACGGCCGCCGCCTCAGTCCTTGTCGAAGGTGTCGAGATTGTCGAGGGTGTCGAGAGGTACGTCGTCCGAGTCGGCGGCCAGGACCACGTCGTCGGAGGCGCCCCCGGCGGCCGGGCGCCCCCCGGAGAAGTGCCGCATGCGCTCCAGCACCGCCTCCGCCGTCGGCCGCTGCATCTCGTCCACGATCCGCCCGTCCCCGAGGAACAGCACCACGTCGGAGTGGGCGGCCGCGCCCGGATCGTGCGTGACCATGACGACGCTCTGGCCGAGGTCGTCGACCGCCTCGCGCAGGAAGCCGAGGACCTCGAGCCCCGCACGGGAGTCGAGGTTGCCGGTCGGCTCGTCCGCGAAGATCAGCTCGGGGCGGGAGGCCAGCGCCCGCGCGCAGGCGACGCGCTGCTGCTGCCCGCCGGACAGCTGCGCGGGCCGGTGCTTCAGCCGGTCCCGCAGCCCGAGCGTGTCGATGACCTGGTCCAGCCACTTCTGGTCGGGTTTCTGGCCCGCGATGTCCATCGGCAGCGTGATGTTCTCGGCCGCGTTCAGCGTGGGGATCAGATTGAAGGACTGGAACATGAACCCGATCCGGTCCCGGCGCAGCCGGGTCAGCTCACGGTCCTTGAGCCCCGTGATCTCGGTGTCGCCGAGCCACACCTGTCCGGCCGAGACGGTGTCGAGTCCCGCCAGGCAGTGCATCAGCGTCGACTTCCCGGAGCCCGAGGGGCCCATGACCGCGGTGAAGCGGCCGCGCGCGATGTCCACGTCGACCGAGTCGAGGGCGAGGACGGTGGTCTCGCCGGATCCGTACGCCTTCGTCAGGCCGCGGGCGCGAGCGGCGACCCCGTCGGCCTCCCGTCGTCCGACGACGTGCTCCGCAGCAGGTGTGGACAAGGCCGCCTCCTCCGTGATGGACGTCCTGACTCCCCGGTCCCGGCCGAGCGTAGTGTGATCCCGCCCACAGCCGGTATCCCCCCGAGGTACCGGCTCCGGCGAGTCGCCCCTTGCGGGTGCTAGCACTTCGGCGCTAGCTTCGAGGTATGGCGAAGACCCAGCTGAACGTGCGGGTGGACGAGGGCACGGCCCGGGCGGCCCGGGAGCGGGCCCTGGAGCGCGGCATGAGCGTGAACCGCTACATCGAAGAGCTCGTCAGACAGGACACCGGGGAGGTCGGTCACACCTTCGTCGACGCCGCCTCCGACTTCATGAAGCAGTACGCGAACGTCTTCGCCGAGGAGTTCGGCACGGACCGGGAAGGCGCACGGGACACATTCCGGGACGGCTCACGCGAAGGTCGTCGTTGATCCCTTGAGCAGTCTCAGAGTCGACCTCGCCTGGCTCCTCATGATCGCCGAACAGAAGACGCCCGGAGATCCCCAGGTCACCGACTGGGGAGCCCTCGTCGCCGCCGTCAGCCGACACGAGGCGGAGATATTCGGCATTCCCGTCTACGACAGCCCGCACGCCCGCGCCGCCGCGTTGCTCCAGCTGCTGCTGCACGTCCCGGCGCTCGAACGTTCCAACGCGATGTTCGCCTCGGCCGTCGCGTACGCCTATCTCGTCGCCAGCGGCCTCAAGGTCGTCACCTCGCCCGAGCAGGTGCGCGAACTCGCCCGCCTGGTCAAGGGCGGTGACGCGACGGTGCACGAGATCGCACAGGAGCTGCGGCAGTGGAGTCTGTGACTACTCCGTGATCGGCGGGCGCCTCGCGCTGCCCAGCACGCAGTACGACGTGGGCAGTCGCGGCCCCTTCTCGGGAATGAACAGCCGACGGTAGGGACCCAGTTCGAACCCGGCCTCGCGCAGCGCGGCGATCGGGTCGCGGGCCAGATGGCAACCGCCGTTCAGCCGCGGCCACACCGTCCGGTCCAGTCCGCGCTGGACGGACGCCATCACACGTCCGTCTCCCTTGCCGTGCTCGAAGAACCACACCGTGCCACCGGGCCGCAGCACGCGCCGCACCTCGCCGAGGGCCCGCGGCACATCGCGCACACTGCACAGCACCAGCGAGAGCACCGCCCCGTCGAACGCCTCGCTCTTGACCGGCAGCGCCTCCGCCGCGCCCGGCACCACGTCCACGGGCACCTCGGAGCGCAGCGCGGCCTCCACGGCCAACTGCCGCAGCAGCCGCTCGGGTTCGATCGCGACCACCTCGGAGACGGCGCTCGGGTAGTGCGCGAAGTTCAGCCCGTTGCCCGCGCCGATCTCGATGACCCGCCCCGAAAGACCGGTGAGCAGCCGGTCGCGTACCGCGCCGATGCCCATCCTGGTCTCGGCCGCCACGCTGATACGGGCGTAGTAGCGGGCGAACAGCGGATGGTGCACGGCGTCCCGCGACACCTTGGCGGAGCCGGCTGACCTGAAGGGCATGACGGACCTCCCGGGAGGACGGGGTCTTACCGGGATTGTCCCCCCAGAACGTCCGCCACATGCTCTACGACGCTCGACCTACGCCATACGCAGGTGGGCCCACGCGTCAGGCGATGAAGTCGCGCACCTGCTGGTAGACGCCGTAGTCGTTGTTCATGTCGGTGTGCGAGATGCAGCCGACCTCCACATTGGTGGCGCCGCTCAGGATCGCGCTGGTGTCCGGGTTGATCAGCTCGTCGCAGTTCGACCAGTAACTGGCGTACGAGACACTGCCCGGCGTCTCGTCGCCGGAGTTCAGCGCGGTCAGGAACGAACTGCCGGTGTACATCTCGGCGCACGAGGTGTAGAGCCACGTGCACCAGCTCGCGACCGTGGTTCCGTGGTTCACGCCGGCGGTGGACACGAAGTCGTCGACGTACGAGGTCCCGCCGAGGTTCTTGAGGTAGTAGCGGGCACTGAGCGCACCCATGGAGTGGACGACCAGGTCCACCTTCGACGCGCCGGTCTGCGCGAGGACGTTCTTCACCTCGGTGGAGAGCTGCTGGGCCGTGGTCACGTTCGACTGGCCCCAGTCGTACGACCACGCGAACAGTTCGGAGCCGCTGTAGCCGTCGGCCTTGAAGTCGGCGATCCAGTCGTCCCAACTGCTCGCCGAACTGCTCAGGCCGTGCACGAAGATGACGGGGTTGTGGGTCGCGGCCTGGGCGGGGACCGCGGACAGGGAGAGCGACACGAGGAGCGCCGCGACCACGGCGGAGAAGAACGTGGCGATGCGACGCAAGCGGCGTTGCATGGTGCCTCCAGACAAGGGTGGGGTGCCTGGAGTGTCAGCCGGGGTCTACGCGCGCCGCATCGGCGAAATCGCCGGTCTTTACTTGCCAGTTAACTCACCAGTAACGTCATTCGGGTGGCGACTTCGGTGAACCCCGTACGCGGCCCCGCACAACCCGATCTCGGCCCCTCGCTTCCCGAAGGCGTACGGGTACGGATCCTGCGCACCGCGCACGGCGACCGCCGCGCCGCCGCGGAACTCGCCTCCGCGCTGACCGAGCGTCAGCTGACCGGCCTAGACCCGCTGCCGGCACAGCCTCCCGTACTCCTGCGCGCGTACCGCCAGGAGGTCCGCGCCCTGCCCGACACCACCCGGCGCCTCCTGCTCCTCGCGGCGGCCGACCAGTACCCGGTCGACACCCACGCCTTCCTGCGGGCCGTCACCGCGGCCCGGCTCGACACCCGGCCCCTCGTCACCGCCGAGGTGGCCGGAGTCGCCCACGCCACGGCGGGCGGGATCGTCTTCCGCGATCCATGGACCCGGATAGCGGCCTACGAGACCGCCTCCGTGACGGACCGGCGCGCCGTCCACCTCCTGCTCGCCCGGGTCCTGCGCGGCGAGGGGGAGTCACCCCGGCGGTCCTGGCACCGGGGCGCCGCCGCCCTCGGCCCCAGCCGACGCCTCGCCGCCGAACTCCGGGCGGCTGCCCACACCGCGCGCACCGCGGGCGACCACGCCCTGGCCTGCGCCCTCGTCGAACGCGCCGCCGCGCTGTCCCCCGAGCCGAGCGAGCGGGCCCGGCTGCTCGCCCGCGCCGCCGCCGACGCCTGGCGGTCCGGCGACGCCGACCGTGCCCGCCGGCTCGTCGCCGCCACCGACGACGACGCCCTGGGCGGTCTGCTCGCGCTGCGCGCGGGCAACGCGACGGACGCGTTCGACGCCCTGCTGACAGCCGCGGTGCGCTCCGCCGACGACGGGCCGGGGCCGGCCCGTACGGACCACCCCCACCACGCCGCCGTCCACCTCCTCGCCCGCGCCACCGAAGCCGCGATCTACACCGGCGACCTGCGCCGATGCCGGGAGGCGGCGGCCGTCGCCGACCGGCTCGGGATCGTGCCGCCCGGCACGCTGGGCGGGCTGGCCGCGGCGTTCGAGGGCCGGTACGACGACGCGCGCGATCTGCTGAAGGCGGCGGCCGGGCGCTGCGGTCCCGGGGGTGACCCCACCCTGCTGATCCACTCCGGGATCGCGGCGCTCATGCTCGGCGACCACACCGCGGCCGCCACCGCCACCGTCCGGGCCGCCGCCTCCGCCCGGGCCGGGGGAGACGGGGTCACCGTTCCCCAGGCCATGGAGTTCCGGGCGTACGCCGACTTCTGGACCGGTCGGCCGCGGGCCGCCGAGGCCGCCACCCTGGAGGCCCTTCGCCAGGCGTACACCACCGGCCAGGACAACGGGGCCTGCCATCTGCAGGCGGCCCTCGCGATGTTCGCCGCGGTCACCGGCGACGAGGACGTCTGCCGGGAGCGCGCCGAGGCCGCCCGCTCCTACGCCCTCGCACGCGGGCTCGGCCTGCCCGCCGCGCTGGCCCTGTTCGCGCTCGCCTTCCTCGACCTGAGCACCGGCCGCTTCGCCGCCTCCGCGGCCCGGCTGCGCGCCCTCGCCGGATTCGGCCCCGGGCACGGGCACCGGGCCATCCGTCACATCGCCACACCGCACTACGTCGAGGCCGCCGTCCGCACCGGCGAGACGCGGGTCGCCCGGGCCGCCCACGCCGACTACGACCACTGGGCGCGTACCGTGCGCAGCCCCGACGACCTGGCACTCAGCGCCCGCTGCCGGGCCCTGCTCGCCTCCGGCTCGGAGGCCGTCGAGCACTACCGCACCGCCCTCGACCTGCATGCCTCGGGCACCCGTGACTTCGAACGCGCCCGCACGGAGCTGCTGTTCGGCGGTGCGCTACGGCGACTGCGGCACCGGACGGAGGCCCGCGACCGGCTGCACAGCGCCCTCGAGGCGTTCGAGCACTTCGGTTCGCCGCAGTGTGCGGCGGCGGCGCGGACCGAACTCCGTGTCCTGGGAGAGCCCGTCTCCCCGGTGCGGGGCGCCGACGATCTCGTAGCCCGCCTCACCGCGCAGCAGTTGATGGTTGCGCGCATGGCGGCCGACGGGGCGACCAACCGGGAGATCGCGGCGCGGTTGCTACTCAGTCCGCGGACGATTGATCACCATCTGCGGGGGGTGTTCGCGAGGTTGGGGATTCGGTCGCGGATCGAGTTGGTGCGGTTGTTGGGGGAGGGGTGAGGGGTGGTTGGTGTCGTTGGTCGGCTGCGGGGCGGTTGTGGCTGGGCGCGCAGTTCCCCGCGCCCCTAGGGGGCGCCTGCTGCCTGCGTCGCATGGAAAGTGCGCGCATCCCAGCTTCCCCCGAGCCGTGGCGCCAGCCAGCTCGGCGCGTGCGCACGGAAGTCGGTGACGTCGTAGGCACCGGCCCCCGCGGGCAGCGCACCCAGGAGCGGGGCTTCGGCCACGAGGGGCAGGTCCGCGAGGTTGCAACGCGATGCCAGGTCGGGGGAGTCGGGCCAGCTGCCGATGACGATTCCCGCCAAGTCAAGACCACGGCGCCGCAGTTCACGAGCCGTCAGCTCGGTGGTGTTCAGGGTGCCGAGGCCCGCTGATGCCGCCACCAGCACCGGCGCGTCCAGCAGGCTCGCCGCGTCCGCCAGCGTGCCGCCCTCGTCGTCGAAGCGGACGAGGAGACCGCCCGCTCCCTCGACCAGCACGAGGTCGTGCTCGGTGGCCAGTTTGGCCGCCGCCTCCGCCACCGCGACCGGGCGCACCGGGGGCAGGGAGGCTCGCCGCGCGGCCGTCGCGGGAGCCAGCGGCTCCGGATAGCGGGCCAGTTCGAGCGTCGTCACGGCGCCCGCGAGCCGGGCCACCTCGTCGGCGTCCCCGCGCTCGTCCGGGCGTACACCCGTCTGCGCCGGCTTGAGGACGGCCACGGAGCGTCCGGCCGCGACGGCCGTGGCGGCGACGGCGGCCGTCGTGACCGTCTTGCCGACCTCCGTGCCCGTCCCCGTGATCACCAGAACCGCCATGTCATCCCTCCCGCGCCGCCGCGCACACCGCGCGCGCGATCCGTGCCAAGTCCGCGTCACCCGTGACGTACGGCGGCATCGTGTAGACGAGGTCGCGGAACGGGCGCAGCCACACGCCCTCGCGCACGGCAGCCGCCGTGGCCGCCGTCATGTCGACCTCGTGGTCGAGCTGGACGACGCCGATCGCGCCCAGGACACGTACGTCCCGGACACCCGGCAGCGAGGACGCCTCCGCAAGCCCGTCCCGCAGACCCGTCTCGATCCGCTTGACCTCGGTCTGCCAGTCCTGTCCGAGCAGCAGGTCGATCGAGGCGCAGGCCACCGCGGCGGCCAGCGGATTGCCCATGAAGGTCGGGCCGTGAGCCAGGACCGGGACCTCACCGCGTGAGATGCCCTCGGCCACCCGCGCCGTGCAGAGCGTCGCCGCCATCGTCATATAGCCGCCGGTCAGCGCCTTGCCGACGCACATCACGTCCGGCGTGACGCCGGCGTGCCCCGCGGCGAACAGAGCGCCCGTACGGCCGAAGCCGGTCGCGATCTCGTCGAGGACGAGAAGCACGTCGTGCGCGTCGCACGCCTCCCGCAGCACCCGCAGATACGCGGGGGAGTGGAACCGCATCCCGCCCGCGCCCTGTACGACCGGCTCCACGATCACCGCGGCGAGCTCGTCGGCGTGCCGCCCGATCAGCTCGCGCAGATGGTCGGCGTACGACTCCTCGTACTCGACCGGCGGGGCGTCGGCGAACACCTGGCGCTGGAGCACGCCCTGCCACAGCTCGTGCATCCCGCCCTCGGGGTCGCACACCGACATCGGCTGCCAGGTGTCCCCGTGGTAGCCGCCGCGCCAGGTCAGCAGCCGCTGCTTGCCCGGCCGGCCGAGCGAGCGCCAGTGCTGGAGGCACATCTTGACGGCGACCTCGACCGACACCGAGCCGGAGTCGGCGAGGAAGACGTGCTCCAGGCCCTCGGGCGTGATGTCGACCAGGCGCTTCGCCAGCCGTACGGCGGGCTCGTGCGTGAGCCCGCCGAACATGACATGGCTCATGCGCTCCAGCTGGTCGCGCGCCGCGTCGTTGAGGACCGGGTGGTTGTAGCCGTGGATGGCCGACCACCAGGACGACATGCCGTCGACCAGTTCGCCCGAGCCGTCCGCCAGTCGCAGGCGTACCCCGCTCGCCGACTCCACGACGAGCGGCTCCTGGCGGCCGGGCATGGGGCCGTACGGATGCCAGACGTGCCGTCGGTCCAGCTCAAGCAGTTCCCGCACCGGCAGCGTGGACGGCTCGGACAGGTCAGGCATTGGGGGCGAGGTCCGTTCCGGCACCACGGCGGCGTACGGCGACGAGATCCGTACGCGCTTCGGCGGGCTGCTCCTGCTCGGCCTGCACCTGCACGGAACCGCAGACGCCGCCACCCTCGTGCGAGCCGCACCCGGCGTCCGCGTGCGAGCCGCACCCGGCCTCGGCGTGGGCACCGCAGCCTCCGCCCGCCGTCACGCGGTGCTCCGGCAGGGTCACCTCGCCCGCGCCCTCCACCTCGAAGCCGGCGTCCGCGATCATCTCCAGGTCGGCCCTGCCCGCCTGGCCCTCGCTGGTGAGGTAGTCGCCGAGGAAGATCGAGTTGGCCAGGTTCAGGGCGAGCGGCTGCATCGTCCGGAGGTGGACCTCGCGGCCGCCCGCGATGCGGACCTCCACGTCCGGGCAGACGAAACGGACCATGGCCAGGATGCGCAGGCACCGCTGCGGGGTGAGGTTCCACTCCTTGGCGAGCGGGGTGCCCTCGAAGGGGATCAGGAAGTTCACCGGAACGGAGTCAGGGTCGAGCTCGCGCAGCGAGTAGACGACGTCGACGAGGTCCTCGTCCGACTCACCCATGCCCGCGATCAGACCCGAGCAGGCCGACAGACCGGCCGCGTGCGCCTTGTGGACCGTGTCCACCCGGTCGGCGTACGTGTGCGTGGTCGTGATGTCCCCGTACGTCCCCTCGGACGTGTTCAGGTTGTGGTTGTAGGCGTCCGCGCCCGCCTCGCGCAGCCGCTCGGCCTGGCCGTCGGAGAGCAGGCCGAGGCAGGCGCACACCTCGACGTTCTCGTTCTGGTCCTTGATCGCCTTGATGGTGTCGGAGACCCGGTCCACGTCACGGTCCGTCGGACCGCGGCCGCTGGCCACCAGGCAGACCCGCTTGGCGCCCCCGGCAAGCCCGGCCGCCGCGGCCTGCGAGGCCTGGTCGGGCTTGAGCCAGGTGTACTTGAGGATGTCGGCCTTGGAACCGAGGCGCTGCGAGCAGTACGAGCAGTCCTCGGGGCACAGACCGGACTTCAGATTGACCAGATAGTTGAGTTTCACTCGACGGCCGAACCAGTGCCGGCGGACTTTTCCGGCCGCGGCCACCACGTCGAGCACGTCGTCGTCGGACGTGGCCAGCACGGCCAGCGCCTCGTCACGGGTCGGCAGCTCGCGCCGAAGCCCCTTGTCCACCAGCGTGTTCAGCAGGTCCATGAGATCCGATCCTGACGTATGCGAGCCGCTGCGGCCAAGGAGAGTTTGCACAACAGAGACGGTTCGACGTGTGGGTATTGCCACATCATGGGCGCCGCGTCGTCCCGCTAGGGTCTGTGCACTGCCTACAAAACGACCACCTTCATGACCCCCTCACGACCACTCCCAGGGCCCGGAGGCACCAGCATGGCCGGATCGCCGTTCGCGTGGATCGACGAGCAGGCGTACCAGCGTCGCCAGGCCGGACTCGTCCGTACCCTGCGCCCCCGCGCCGCCGACTCACCCCTTCTCGATCTGGCGAGCAACGACTACCTCGGGCTGGCCCGCCACCCCGAGATCACGGAGGCCGCCGCGGCGGCCGCCCGCCGCTGGGGCGCCGGCGCGACCGGCTCGCGGCTCGTCTCCGGCACGACCGAACTTCACGGCGAACTCGAACGCGAGCTTGCCGACTTCTGCGGCTTCGAGTCCGCGCTCGTCCTCTCCTCCGGCTACGCGGCCAACCTCGCCGCCGTGACCACGCTCGCGCCGCACGGCTCGCTGGTCGTCTCGGACGCGGGCAACCACGCCTCCCTCATCGACGGCTGCCGGCTCGCCCGGGGTGCGACCCAGGTCGTGGCGCACGCCGACCCCGAAGCCGTGCGCAAGGCGCTGGGCACGCACGAGGGTCCCGCCGTCGCCGTGTCCGACACGGTCTTCTCGGTGGACGGCGACGCGGCCCCGCTGGCCGCACTCGCCACCGCCTGCCGCGAGCACGGCGCGGCGCTGCTCGTCGACGACGCGCACGGGCTGGGCGTCCTGGGCGACGGCGGCCGGGGCGCCCCGCAGGCCGCGGGGCTCGCGGGTGCCCCGGACGTGGTCGTGACCGCCACGCTCTCCAAGTCGTTCGGCAGCCAGGGCGGCGCCGTCCTGGGTCCCGCCGCGGTCATCGACCACCTGGTCAACGCGGCGCGCACCTTCATCTTCGACACCGGTCTCGCGCCCGCGGCGGCGGGCGCGGCCCTCGCGGCGCTCAGGCTGCTGCGCCGTGAGCCGGAGCGCGCCGCCCGGGCCCGTGAGGTGGCGACGGCGCTGCACACCCGGCTGACCGCCGAGGGCCTGGAAGCCGTACGACCGGACGCCGCCGTGGTCTCCGTGCGCGCGCCGTCCCCCGAACAGGCCCTGCGGTGGGCCGCCGACTGCCGCGAGGCGGGACTCGCCGTCGGCTGCTTCCGCCCCCCGTCCGTGCCGGACGGCATCTCACGGCTGCGGCTGACCGCTCGCGCGGACCTCACCGACGCGCAGATCGAGCACGCCGTCGGCGTGATCAGCTCAGTCCGGCGACAAAGCCCTCCCAACTGGCGGGAGTGAACAGCAGGGCGGGGCCCGCCTTGTTCTTGGAATCGCGCACCGCGACCAGTCCGGCCCAGGGTCCTGGGCCGGGTCGGGCCGTCTCGACGCAGTTGTTCATTCCCGTACTGCGGCTGCTGCGCAGCCATCGCACGTGGCGGAGTGAAGTACTGGAACGTACGTACCGAGGCAGTGCAGTCATGGGGGTGCCTCCTTACGCGCCGTCACCTATCCCGGCGATGTAGTCCAACGAGTCCTCGGGTGAAAGGGCGTGGAACTGAAGGGCGTTGAAGGCCTCGGTGTAGGCCTGAAGGTCTTCTTTCCGTTCGAGATAGAGGCTACTCGTCAAGTGGTCGAGAACAACCACATCCAGATCAGTTGTGTTCGGAAATGAGAAGATAACGAAAGGCCCGGTGACGCCGATATGGGCTCCCGCGGCGAACGGCAGTACCTGAAGCCGCACTTGAGGCAGGGTTGCCGCCTCCCGCAGTCGCTCCAGTTGCCGAGCCATCACCTCCGGGCCGCCGACCTCGCGTTTTAACACGGCCTCGTCCAGGACCGCGGTCAGTTCCAGCGGGGGATTCGAACGCAGGACGTCCTGCCGGGCGAGGCGCACCTCGACGAGTGCGTCGAGCTTGTCGTCCTCCAGGCCGCCGACGGCGACCCGGGTCACCTCCCGCGCGTACTCGGGTGTTTGGAGCAGTCCGGGTACCACCGAGGTCTCCAGCGTGCGCATCCCGCTGGCCTGGGACTCCAGACTGATGAAGTCGCGGTACGCGGGCGGCAGGACCCCGCGGTAGGCGTGCCACCAGTGGTGGCGTCCATTGCCCTCGGAGCCCGCGAGGCCGACCAGGAGCTCCCGTAACTCGGGCTCCGTGACGGCGTAGGCGTCCAACAGGCGCTCCACGTCGGCCGGTTTCACCCCACTGATACCGGTCTCGATGCGGCTCACCTTCGACTGGTGCCAGCCGACGAGACGGGCCGCCTCACCACTGGTGAGGCCCACACCGGCGCGCAGCGCGCGCAGTTCGGCACCGAGCTTGCGGCGGCGCACCGCGGGACCGTGCTGCATGGCCGTACTCCTTACTCCTTCCGGGCCGCCCAAATACGCTCCGCCGTCGCAGAGTTCACCGCATCGAGCGACAGATATATGCATATCTCGGTGGATCGCACCCGTGACCGGCCCCGTGATGGCAGTCTGGCGCGAAGCACCAGTCCGGGACCGTACTCGAACCATCCGCTCCGTGTCGGACTCCGGTCCCGTGGGAAAAGGACGACGTCGCCATGGCAGATCACCAGGAAGCATCCGTCACTCTGCCGAGCGATCCCGCCTCGGTCTCCGCGGCCCGGAATTTCGTCGCCGATGTGCTGGCCGAATGGGGCCTGCCGTGCGACGCGGAAGTCGCGGACACCGTACGCCTGATCGTGTCAGAACTAGCCACCAACGCCGTCCAGCACACTTTCGGCCAGTCGCCCACCTTCACCGTGGACGTCAGGCTCGACCGAGACGAACACCTGCGGATCGGCGTCACCGACAGCCATCCGCGCTTTCCGAAACGTCTGCCTGCCGCCGTCCAGCAGGACAACGGGCGCGGCATGGTGATCATCCGCTGGCTGACCGCCGAGTGCGGCGGCAGACTCGTCGTCCGGCCCACCCGCGAGGGCGGCAAGACGGTTGCCATCGACCTGCCCTGGACGGTGCCGGCCCAGCCGGTGACGGCCGGCGGCCCACAAGAGCCCTGAGGAGCGGCTCAGTTGTCGTGTCTGCGCTGCCCGGCGCGTTCGAAGGCGCCGCGCAGCAGGGCCCGGAAGGCCCGGCCCGCCGTCTGGAAGGTGCCGAGCGGCAGGGTGCCGCCCGCGAGGCCCGCGAGTTCATGCCGGGCCTGCTCCAGTGCGTCGAGGGTCCGGCGCGCCCGGACCACGAGCCGCTCACCCGCGTCCGCCGGCCGTGCGGGCCGTGCCCTGGAGGCGGTCACGGGGAGCGCGCTCACGGTTCTCGGTCCGGTGCTTCTTTCGGAGCCGTTGCCGCGCTGACGACCGTACGTTGCACCACGCGGGGCAGGACGCCCCACAGTGCCACGCAGACGAGCAGGGTGCCCGCGCCCGAGGCGATCCCGGCGGCGCGTCCCAGTGCCACGTCCACGACGAGCAGCACCGATCCCGTCAGCGCCAGCATGAGCACGCCCATCCCGATCGTGGCCAGGACGGAGGAGACCCGCACGATGGTCGGCTTCGCGCCCTGCCGGAACAGCGACCTGTGCAGTGCGGCCGGCGCCGTGAAGAGCGCGGCGGCCACCACGGCCAGCAGGAGCGTGGTGACGTACGTGGCGCGCTGCACCGTGTCGAGGGACGGGAAGCGCGGGGTGAACGCCAGCGTCAGCAGGAACGCGAAGAGGATCTGCACACCGGTCTGCGTGACGCGCAGCTCCTGGAGCAGCTCGCCGAAGTTGCGATCGGCACGCTCGAGGGGCGTCTCGTTCCGTTCCTCGGGGGGAGGTCGTTCAGCCATGATGAACGAGTAACCGGTCCGTCCACTTTTCACGCCCCGGGGGGGGTGGGACCCCGAGGGGGTGCCGGCCGGCGGCACCCCCTCGGGCAGGTCAGCTGACCCGGCCGTACCAGACGCTCTTCGTCCAGATCTTCTGCAGCTTCACGACCTCCCCGGTCTTCGGGGAGTGCCAGATCTTTCCCTTCCCGGCGTAGATGCCGACGTGGTACACGTTCCGGCCCGAGTGGAAGAACACCAGGTCTCCGGCCTTGCGGTGGGACGCGGAGATGTGGTGTGTCTTGTTGTACTGCGCCGCGGCCGTACGAGGCAGCGTCTTGCCCGCCTTCTTGTACGAGTAGAGCGTGAGCCCGGAGCAGTCGAAGCGGCGTGGCCCGGCGGCACCGTACTGGTACGGGGAGCCCTTCTTGGAAGCCGCGACCTGAAGTGCCTTCGTCGCCAAGGTGGCCGCTTCGGCGTCGGATGCGACGCCAGGAACCACAAGGCTGCCGCCCACGGCGGCGAGAGTGAGCGCCGAGGCCGTACCGGCCCGGGTCCACATCGACGGGACACGATTGAGCGCAGTCATGCGCAACCCTTCGTCAGCCGCCTGTGAAGGATGACCTGTCGGATTCGGGCTGGCGAAGTAGCCCGGCCGCTTGCGCGGCTTCACCCCAAGGACCGCCCGGATCTCTCCGGCGACCCGTCTTGCTGGGTCCTCCACTCCTGCCGATGCACTTCTGTCGACCGGTCATCCGGGCAGCGGCAGGACTCGGCGTCCGCCCGGACCGCCCCGCCGCTGTGGCGGGGGCTTGTCGTCGGAAGGGATCTTCACGCATGGCAGTCGGAAAATCCGAGCGGAATCGGCGATTTGTGGGGTTACTCACCACTCACCCGTTCGGGTGGACGACCCTCTGTTCGGGCGATGTTGGGGACACCTACGACGCTCGTACCTGCACCGGAGCGTCTCATTCCGCCTTTCCGCTACGCGCGTTGCGCAACTTTTCGGGTTCCTCGAAGGGACCTGTGACTACTCCATCAGGGGGTACTCCATCTGGTCCGTTTGAACCCCAGGCCGGACGCCTCGTCGACTCGGCGCGCACGGCGGCCCGGGTGTGGATGTGTCAATTGTCGGCGTCGGGCGGCAGAGTGACGCGGGCCGCCCGTCGCTCGCCGTCGAGGACGCGCAGGGCCTGTGCCAGCGTCGGCGCGTGCACCTCGCTCTCGCCGCGCTGGTGCATCAGCGCGAGGGCGTCCCGCAGCTCGCCGGCCTTGGCGACCAACGCCTGGGCGGCGCGCAGCCCGCGGTAGGTGTCTCCGGGCCTGGCCGGGTTGATGCGGCCGAGCAGGTCGACCACGTCGAGGTAACGGTCGATCAACTCGGCCTCGGCTCGCGTCAGCGCGGGCAGCGGGGGCAGTTCGGGCACCATCGGCGGATCACCTCGCGTCGGGTGTGGCGTTCCTCGCACCGGGCGCGGTGCGCGAGGTCTTGCGGCTGGGGATGATCCCGTCCACCAGTCCGTACGCCAACGCGGCCTGTGCGTCCAGGATCTTGTCCCGCTCGATGTCGGCGGCGACCTGTTCAGGACTCTGCCCCGTGTGCCGTACGAGCATGTCCTCCAGCAGCCTCCGAGTGCGCATCAACTCCTCGGCCTGGAGGGCCAGATCGCTCGCCTGTCCCTGTACCGGCTCGGCAAGTGACGGCTGGTGGATCAGCACCCGGGCCCCCGGCAGCGCGAACCGCTTGCCCGGCGCGCCGCCGGCCAGCAGCACGGCGGCGGCCGACGCGGCCTGCCCCAGGCAGGTGGTCTCCACGTCGCAGCTGACGAACTGCATCGTGTCGTAGATCGCCGTCATCGCGCTGAACGAGCCCCCGGGAGAGTTGATGTACAGCGCGATGTCCTGGTCCGGCGCCAGGTATTCGAGGTGCATGAACTGCGCCATCACGTCGTTCGCCGAGGTGTCGTCGATCGGTGTCCCCAGGAACACGATCCGCTCGTCGAGCAGCTTCGAGTACGGATCCAGGGTCCGGTGCCCCACGCTCGTCCGCTCGGTGAACTCGGGCAGGACATGACGGGCGGACGGTTCATTCATGGCACGCGCCTCCTCTGAGGGGTTCTGTAAAAAATGTACAGGACGTACAGAGTCCGGGAAGGCGGCTCGGCTGACAGCGAAAATCCCTGTGCGCCGCCGGTGGAGGCGCCCGCTCGATCGTGCGAACGGAACGCTTTCGGTGGAGCTGGACGAGATCGTCCGCTCTGCGGGGGTGTCGGGGGCCCGGTCTAAGCTGGTGGGCATGGCCTACGAGATTCCGGTGACGCAAGCCAGGGCTGAGCTCGCCGATCTGATCAACCGGGTGGTGTACGGAGGTGAGCGCGTCGTCGTGACGCGGCACGGCAAGCCCCTCGTCGCCCTGGTCTCCGCCGCCGACCTGGAGCGGCTCGAGGAACTCCCGGAGTCCGCCGAGGAACAGGTGGTCAGCTCCCTCTCCAGCGTCCGCGAGGTCGCGTCCGCCCCGCGTGAGCGCCAGCGCTTCGGCATCGCGGCCGAGCACCGGGGGCACGGCGCCTCGTAGGGCCCCGGCGACGGCGACGGCCGCGCCGCAGGGCAGGTGACCATCGCGCCGTATACGGTCGCAGCCACGGCCTCGTCCCGGGCGGCGGCCCCGACGACGGCCCAGGAGCGTCCACGTCGGTCATGAGTGGATCACAGCCGGGTTAACGTCCTTGAAACGACGGCCAACTAGCGTGCCCATCCATGCCACCAGGGGTTTTGGTGGCTGCGGCCACCGGACCCCGCACGGTCCGGAGCGAGGACTGTGAGGTGGGACGCCGTGCAACTGACCCCGCACGAGCAAGAGAGGCTGCTGATCCATGTGGCCGCCGACGTGGCCGAGAAGCGACGGGCCCGCGGGCTCAAACTGAACCACCCCGAGGCGGTCGCCCTCATCACGTCGCACATCCTCGAAGGCGCGCGCGACGGCCGCACGGTCGCCGAGCTGATGTCCTCCGGGCGCAAGATCCTCACCCGGGACGACGTCATGGAGGGCATCCCCGAGATGATCCACGACGTCCAGGTCGAGGCGACCTTCCCGGACGGCACCAAGCTCGTCACCGTCCACGACCCGATCGTCTGACGGGGGAGCGAGAGCCGTGATTCCCGGAGAGATCCTGTTCGCCGACGGAACCGTCGCCTTCAACGAGGGCCGCGAGGTCACCCGGCTGACCGTCCTCAACGCCGCCGACCGGCCCGTCCAGGTCGGCTCCCACTACCACTTCGCCGAGGCCAACCCCGGTCTGGACTTCGACCGCGCCGCCGCGCGCGGCAAGCGTCTCAACGTCGCAGCCGGCACCGCCGTGCGCTTCGAGCCCGGGATCCCCGTCGACGTCGAACTCGTCCCGCTCACCGGCGCCCGTGTCGTGCCCGGCCTGCGCGGGGAGACCGGAGGTGCCCTCGATGCCTGAGCTCTCGCGCGCCGCGTATGCCGACCTGTTCGGCCCCACCACCGGCGACCGCATCCGGCTCGCCGACACCGACCTGCTGATCGAGATCGAAGAGGATCGTTCCGGCGGCCCCGGGCTCGCCGGTGACGAGGCCGTCTTCGGCGGTGGCAAGGTCATCCGCGAATCCATGGGCCAGGCGCGCGCTACGCGCGCAGACGGCACTCCGGACACGGTCATCACGGGTGTCGTGATCGTCGACCACTGGGGGATCGTCAAGGCCGACGTCGGCATCCGCGACGGCCGGATCACCGGCATCGGCAAGGCCGGCAACCCGGACACCATGGACGGGGTCCACCCCGACCTCGTCATCGGCCCCGAGACCGAGATCATCGCGGGCAACGGACGGATCGTCACCGCGGGTGCCATCGACGCGCACGTCCACCTGATCTGTCCGCAGATCGCCGACGAGGCGCTCGCCTCCGGCATCACGACGCTGGTCGGCGGCGGCACCGGTCCCGCCGAGGGCTCGAAGGCGACGACGGTCACTCCCGGCCCCTGGCACCTCGCCCGGATGCTGGAGGCGATGGAGCAGTACCCGCTCAACTTCGGTCTGCTCGGCAAGGGCAACACCGTCTCGCGCGACGCCATGCTGTCGCAGATCCGGGGCGGGGCGCTCGGTCTCAAGCTGCACGAGGACTGGGGCTCCACGCCCGCCGTCATCGACGCCGCGCTGACCGTCGCCGACCGCACCGGCATCCAGGTCGCCATCCACACGGACACCCTGAACGAGGCCGGGTTCGTCGGCGACACCCTCGCCGCGATCGCCGGCCGCGGGATCCACGCCTACCACACCGAGGGCGCGGGCGGCGGGCACGCGCCGGACATCATGACCGTGGTCTCCGAGCCGCACATACTGCCCAGCTCCACCAACCCGACCCGGCCGTACACCGTCAACACCGCCGAGGAACACCTCGACATGCTGATGGTCTGCCACCACCTCAACGCGGCCGTCCCGGAGGACCTGGCCTTCGCCGAGTCCCGCATCCGGCCCTCCACCATCGGGGCCGAGGACATCCTGCACGACCTGGGCGCCATCTCGATCATCTCCTCCGACGCCCAGGCGATGGGCCGGGTCGGCGAGGTCATCATGCGGACCTGGCAGACGGCCCATGTGATGAAGCGGCGGCGCGGCGCCCTCCCCGGTGACGGGCGCGCGGACAACCACCGCGTACGTCGCTATGTCGCCAAGTACACGATCAACCCGGCGCTCGCGCAGGGCCTCGCCCGCGAGATCGGCTCCGTCGAGACCGGCAAGCTCGCCGACCTCGTGCTGTGGGAGCCCGCGTTCTTCGGGGTCAAGCCGCAGCTCGTCATCAAGGGCGGGCAGATCGCGTACGCGCAGATGGGTGACGCCAACGCGTCCATCCCGACACCGCAGCCGATCCTGCCCCGGCCGATGTTCGGGGCGATCGGACGGGCTCCGGCCTCGAACTCGTTCAACTTCGTGGCGCCGCTCGCCATCGAGGACGGGCTGCCGGAGCGGCTCTCGCTCGGGAAGCGGTTCGTGGCGATCGAGTCGACGCGTGGGGTGACCAAGGCCGACATGCGGGAGAACGATGCCCGGCCGCGGGTGCGGGTCGATCCCGACAGCTTCGCCGTGCACATCGACGGGGAGCTGGTCGAGGCCGCACCGGCCTCCGAACTGCCCATGGCCCAGCGTTACTTCCTCTTCTGATGTCCCGCGCGGCACTACTCGTCCTGGCCGACGGCCGCTTCCCCGCCGGTGGGCACGCCCACTCCGGCGGGGCCGAGGCGGCCGTCAAGGCCGGGCGGATCAGCGGGGCGGAGAGCCTGGAGGACTTCTGCCGGGGACGACTGCACACGGCGGGGCTGGTGTCGGCGGCCCTGGCCGCGGCGGCCGCGCTCGGGGTCGATCCGGCGCTGCTGGACTCGGCCGCGGACGCGCGTACGCCGTCGCCGGCCCTGCGGGTCGCCGCGCGGCGGCTCGGGCGGCAGCTGATGCGGGCGGCTCGGGCGGCCTGGCCGTCCGGGGAGCTCGACGCGCTGGCGCGGGCCTTTCCCAAGGGAGCGCATCAGCCGGTCGTACTGGGGCTGGCGGCGCGGGCCGCCGGGCTCGGGCCCGAGGACGCCGCGTACTGCTCCGCGTACGAGAGCGTCAGCGGTCCGGCGACCGCGACCGTACGGTTGCTGAGCCTTGATCCGTTCGATGCCACCGGGGTGCTGGCCCGGCTCGCGCCGGAACTGGACGTCGTGGCGCGTGCGGCGGCCGACGCGGCGCGGAACGTGGCCGACGGTGGGGTCGACGCGTTGCCCGCGGTGTCCGCTCCGCTCTTGGAGATCAGTGCGCAGGCGCATGCCGCCTGGGCTGTACGGCTCTTCGCGTCGTAGGCGGATCGCCTCCGCCGCCTCTGCCATGTCCTCTGGGGGCTCCGCCCCCAGACCCCCGTATCGGGGTGAAAGTCAAAACCTCGGAGCCGCCATCATGCATCTCGACCACGATCACTCCCACGACGGGGCCTCCGCCGTCAGTGCCGACGCTCGTCGGCCCGACGGCTCGCGGCGCGCTCTGCGCATCGGGCTCGGTGGGCCCGTCGGGTCCGGGAAGACGGCGACCGTCGCCGCGCTCTGCCGGGCGCTGCGGGACGAGCTGTCGCTCGCGGTCGTCACGAACGACATCTACACGCGGGAGGACGCCGAGTTCCTGCTGCGGGAGGCCGTGCTGCCGCCGGAGCGGATCACCGCCGTGGAGACGGGGGCGTGCCCTCACACCGCGATCCGGGACGACATCTCCGCGAACCTCGAAGCGGTGGAGGACCTGGAGGACGAGGTGGGGCCGCTGGACCTCATCCTCGTCGAGTCCGGGGGTGACAACCTCACCGCGACGTTCTCCAAGGGGTTGGTGGACGCGCAGGTCTTCGTCATCGACGTGGCGGGCGGGGACGACATTCCGCGCAAGGGCGGGCCTGGTGTCACCACCGCCGACCTGCTCGTCGTCAACAAGACCGACCTCGCGCCGTACGTGGGGTCCGACCTGGGGCGGATGGCCGCCGACGCCAAGGCGCAGCGGGCCGAGCTGCCCGTCGTCTTCCAGTCGCTGCGGACCGAGGCCGGGGTGACGGCCGTCGCGGACTGGGTGCGGGAACGGCTGGCCGCGTGGACGGCATGACCACAGCGGGAGTGCGGGCCACCGCACGGATCGGCGCACGGGCCGACGGGCGCGGCCGTACCGCGCTGCCCGTGCTGGAGGGAGAGGGGCCGCTCGCGCTGCGGCGCACCCGGGCGAGCGGGGACGAGGCACGCGTCCTGCTTGTCGGGGCGATGAGCGGACCGCTCGGCGGTGACCGCTTCGCCGTGGAGGCGGAGGTGGGGGAGGGGGCCCGGCTGCACGTCGGATCGGCCGCCGCGACCATCGCCCTGCCGGGACAGGCCAAGGGCGAGGCCCGTTACGATGTGCGGCTCGACGTGTCCGGCGGGGGTGAACTGCGCTGGCTGCCCGAGCAGTTGATCTCCGCCCAGGAGAGTGACCTGTATGTGTCCTCGCGCGTCGAGCTCCGGTCGGGCGCGCGGCTCGTCTTCCGGGAGGAGCAGGTGCTCGGGCGCGTCGGCGAGCAACCCGGACGGCTCACCAGTCGTCTTGTCGTGCGGCTCGACGGACGGCCGCTGCTGGACCAGGAGCTGTCGTGCGGCCCCGGCGCACCCGGTGGCTGGGACGGTCCCGCGGTACTCGGGGGACATCGGGCTCTGGGTCAGCTCGTCGTCGTACGGCCGGAGTTCGAGCGCGAGCCGCCGCAGGCGCGGCTGTTGGGGGAGTACGCGGCCCTCATGCCGCTCGCCGGGCCCGCGGCCCTGGTGAGTGCCCTGGCGCCGGACGCGCTGCGGCTGCGGCGGGTACTGGACGAGGCCTTGCGCGCACTCGACCGATAAGTCGATAAGTACTCTCCGCTCAACGGGACTTGGTACTCCGGTTATCGGAATGGTAAAGAAGGCCGGTCACCCCTGTTCTCAGGGACCTCACAGCCGAAAGGATCCCCGTACCAATCGCAACGATGTACGGGGAGGTCCCACTTGAGGGCTAAGAGACCGACGAGACGCCTGACCGCGTTCGCTTCGGCCGGAGCACTCGTCACGGCGACCCTGATAGCCGGAGCCGTCGCGGCGCCGTCGGCCACCGCCGACTCGCGTCACGGTCAGGACCGTGAGGCCCGCGGCGCGGCGATCGCCGCCGCCCGAGCCTCGAAGGCCGGGATCAACTGGCAGGACTGCCCTGCGGACTGGGGCTTCGAGAAGCCGATCCAGTGCGGCTGGGTGTCCGTCCCGCTCGACTACGCCCACCCGTACGGCAAGCAGATCAAGCTCGCCGTCGACCGCATCGGGAACACCGGGACCAAGGCGGAGCGCCAGGGCGCGCTCGTCTACAACCCGGGTGGCCCCGGTGGTTCGGGCATGCGCTTCCCGCGCCGCGTCACCACCAAGGCCCCGCTGTGGGTGAACACCTCGAAGGCGTACGACTTCGTGGGCTTCGACCCGCGCGGTGTCGGCCACTCGGCCCCGATCTCCTGCATTGACCCTCAGGAGTTCGTGAAGGCGCCCAAGGCCGACCCGGTGCCGGACTCCGAGGCCGACAAGCGCGTCCAGCGCAAGCTCGCCGCCGCGTACGCGGACGGCTGTGCCAAGCGCAGCGGCAAGGCGATGCTGGCGCAGATGACCACGCCCAACACCGCCCGCGACCTGGATGTCATCCGGGCCGCACTCGGTGAGAAGAAGCTCAACTACCTGGGCGTCTCCTACGGCACGTACCTCGGCGCCGTCTACGGCACCCTGTTCCCGGGCCACGTCCGCCGCATGGTCGTCGACAGTGTCGTCAACCCGGCGAAGGAGAACATCTGGTACCAGGCCAACCTGGAGCAGGACATCGCCTTCGAGGGCCGCTGGAAGGACTGGGAGGACTGGGTCGCCAAGAACGACGCCGCCTTCCACCTCGGCGACACCCGCGCCAAGGTCCAGGACCAGTGGCTGAAGCTGCGGGCCACCGCGAAGAAGAGCCCGCTCGGTGGCGTCGTCGGCCCCGCCGAACTGATCTCCTTCTTCCAGAGCGCCCCGTACTACGACTCGTCGTGGGTGCCGGTCGCGACGGCGTTCAGCAAGTACGTCGCCGGTGACACCCAGGCGCTCGTCGACGCCGCCGCCCCCGACATGTCCGACACCGTGGGCAACATCGCCTCGGAGAACGGCAACGCCGTCTACACGGCCGTCGAGTGCGCCGACGCCAAGTGGCCCACCAGCTGGTCGAAGTGGGACAAGGACAACACGAAGCTCCACAAGAGCTACCCGTTCATGACGTGGGCCAACGCGTGGATGAACCTGCCCTGCGCGACCTGGCCGGTCAAGCAGCAGACCCCGGTGAACGTCAAGACCGGCAAGGGTCTGCCCGCCGTCCTGATCGTGCAGTCCACGCGTGACGCCGCCACCCCGTACCCCGGCGCCGTCGAACTGCACAAGCGTTTCAAGGGCTCCCGCCTGATCACCGAGAACGGTGCGGGCTCGCACGGTGTGACCGGCCTGGTCAACCCGTGCATCAACACCCGGGTGGACTCCTACTTGCTCACCGGCAAGACGGACGCGGCCGATGTGACGTGCACCCCGCACGCCACTCCGACCCCGTAACACCCCACGCACAGAAGGGGCGGCCGGATCTCCGGCCGCCCCTTCCGCCTGTCGTGCGTCTCTCAACTCAACGGCATCCGCGGGAACTTGCGGGCTTGTGCCGCGACCTCGGCAGCCTCCTCCGCCTTGACGACGGCCGCGTACCGGTCGACGTACTCCTGCTCGGAGAGGGTGAGGATGGCGTACATGATCTCGTCGGTGACGGCGCGCAGGATGGCCTTCTCGTTCTCCATCCCGGCGTAGCGGGAGAAGTCGAGGGGCTTCCCGAAGCGGATCACCACGGGGTGGAGGCTCGGGATCTTCTGACCCGGCGGCTGTGCCTCGAAGGTGCCGATCATGGCGCAGGGGATGACCGGAACCCCGGCCTTGAGCGCCATCACCGCGACGCCGACCTTGCCCTTGTAGAGGCGGCCGTCGTGCGAACGCGTCCCCTCCGGGTAGATGCCGAGCAGCTCGTCCCTGCGCAGCACGCCCAGTCCCTCGCGGATCGCGGCCTGGCCCGCGTCCTTGCCGGAGCGGTCCACCGGGATCTGTCCGGCGCTGCGGAAGAAGGCGGCCGTCAGCCGCCCCTTGATACCGGGCCCCGTGAAGTACTCGGCCTTCGCCAGGAAGGTGATCCGCCGCTTCAGGATCGCGGGCATCAGGAAGTGGTCCGAGAACGAGAGATGATTGCCGGCCACGATGGCGGGGCCCGACGCCGGTATGTGCTCAAGGCCCTCGATCCGGGGCCGGAACACCAGCCTCAACAGTGGACCCAGAAGCACATACTTGAGCACGTAGTAGAACACGGTATCTCTCCAACTCTACCGGGTCGGCTCTGGGGCCGCGTTCTTCCAGACTTGGTCATCCCTGAGGATGCTCTACTGGCCACGCGGGGGATAGGGGCGGCTCGTGACGCACGTCAGACGCCGCGTGCCCGGTGGCGGCGTACCGCGTCGCGGTTGGCGCAGCGTGGGGTGCAGTACCGCTGTCGTCCGGTGCGGGAGGTGTCGGCGAAGATCGTGGTGCACTCGCTCACGGCGCAGCGTCCGAGGCGGTGCATGCCTCGTCCGGCCAGGTGCAGTGCGGTACCCACGGCGATGAGTGAGAACAGTACGGGGCCGAGTGCCTGCCGGTCGTCGCGGAAGTGCAGGTGCCAGCCGCTACCGGCGTGGTCGGTCATCCGCGGGTGGGCGGCCGCGGCCGCCAGCATCCGGTTGAGCAGCTCGGCGCGTTCGTGTTCGTCGGTGGCATCGACGACTTTCTCCCACGCCGCCAGTGCGTCCTGGGTGCGGTCGATGTCTTGGGGGGTGACCGGGTTCTCCAGCACCAGCCCGGCGGCGCGGCAGCGGTCCGCGAGCTCCTCGGTGCCGGCCGGGCGCCGGTTGGCCAGATCGGCGGCCAGGTTCACGGCGTCCTCGCCGTAAGGGTTGAGGTGCATAAGGTCATTACATCAGTCTGGTCGGCATGGGACAACGCAAGGGAAACGGGCCGGCCGTACGACAGGCGGTGGAGTACGACCTGGTGGAGCTCGTACGTCTGCGGGCCTTGCTGTTCGAGAACCTCGGCGGTCACTTCTTCAACCCCGCGGCGGCGGACGACGACTGGCTGGACGCCCTGGCCGTGGTGCTGAAGGAACAGCTGACCGCGGATGCCGTGCGGATCCTCGTGGTGGACGGCGACGACGGCGCCGACGACCGTGGCCTGGCCGCTTGTGGGATCGCCACCATCGAGCAGCGGCTGCCCGGTCCGCACCTGCGCAACGGCCGGATCGGGCATGTGATCGGCGTGGTCACCGACCCGTCGTACCGGCGCCGCGGTCTCAGCCGCTCGATCATGCGGGGCCTGCTCGACTGGTTCAGGGAACGTGAGGTCGCCCGAGTGGACCTGTACGCCTCTGCCGAGGGCGAACCGCTGTACCGCGAACTCGGCTTCACCAACCACCCCGACCCCGCGCTGTACTGGCGACCGTGAGCCACCGGCCTCCATGGGGGCGCGGGGCTGGTGGTGCGGTGGGTCACCGGCGGGCCGGGAAAGCGCTGCGCGTGCTCTCCCGGCCCGCCGTATCGATCGCCTTCTTCAGCTCCCGGTTCTGTCCCTGGCGGGGGTAGCCGTACACGGTGGCCCGTGCTGCCGCGGCTGCGGACTTCGCTGTCACGGAAATCTCCTTCGCGAGACATCTCCCTGGGATCCGGGACGGGACGAGGGCGCGAAGGGGTGACGAACCGGAAGGAAACAACCTCACGCGGCACAGCGCGGTCGTCCGCCCGATATGTACGCCGACCCGCCCACGAGGTCACCGGGATGTCCGCGCACGAGGGGTCGCGCGCGGGCAACGGGCAGGTCTTCGGACTCGCGGGCACGTCCTCCGTACGGAGGACACCTAGTAGCCGTCGCTTCCCAGGTCCTGTTCACCGGACCCAGTGCGTATGACGGCGGTCGTTCCCACTCACCGCTGCGGGGCAGTCCCGGATTCCCACCGGGTTCCCTCTTGCGACGCATCCCGCCTGGCGGACGGGGCGAACCAGCTGCACAGACCAGCCTATGGGGCGCTCACCCGGCGCGGCGGATCAGGTCCGGCATTCGGACGGTGAGCTGGGAGACGCGGTCCGAGCCCCTCGGCCCGGTCGCGCCGGAATGCTCACTCCTGGCCGTACACGTGGAACCCGCGGCCTGTCTTGCGGCCCAGCAGCCCTGCCTCCACCATCCGCTGGAGCAGCGGGGGCGGCGCGTAGAGGGGTTCCTTGAACTCGTCGTACAGGGACTCCGCGATCGAGGCGACGGTGTCAAGGCCGCTCACCGAGCGGCTCGCCGACGGGCACGGCGTGCGGCTGGCCGCCGAATCCGGCGATCACCTGCATCACTACGACGAGGCGTCCCGCACTCTCCACCTGTCGGGCCGCCTGCGACCCGGTCAGCGGGCGTTCCGTCTGGCGACCCAGCTCGCCCTGCTCGGGTACGGCGACGAACTCGACCGCCAGGCCGCCGCCGACTTTCCCGCCGGTTCACCGTCGCACGCGCTGGCCCGGATCGGCATCGCCAACTACTTCGCCGCCGCGCTGATCCTGCCCTACCGCACCTTCCACGCGGCGGCGGAGGAGGCGCGGTACGACATCGAACGCCTCACCGACCGTTACGGACTCGGTTACGAGACCGTCTGCCACCGCCTGAGCACCCTCCAGCGCCCGCGGCTGCGCGGAGTTCCCTTCTCCTTCGTCCGGGTCGACCGGGCCGGCAATCTGTCCAAACGGCAGTCCGCGACCGACTTCCACTTCTCCCGGGCCGGCGGCACCTGCCCCCTGTGGAACGTCTACGAGGCGTTCGCGGCCCCCGGCCGCATCCACGTCCAGATCGCCGAAATGCCCGACGGCCAGCCCTACTTGTGGACGGCACGTGCCCTGACCCACCACCGCGGAGGCTGGGGCGAACCCGGCAAGACCTACGCCATCGGCCTGGGCTGGGAGATCCGCCATGCCGCACGCCTCGTCTACGCCGACGGACTCGACCTCGGCAATGCCGCCGCCGCTCCCCCCATCGGCATGGGCTGCCGCGGCTGCGAACGCACCGACTGCCCCCAGCGCGCCGCACCCCCGCTCGGCCGTCGACTGAGAATCGACGAGAACGACAGCACGTTTGTCCCCTGCCCGGTGGTCGACCACTCGCCTTGAGGGCACCTGGAAGGCGCCTGGCGAGGACGCGAGCGTCCTTCGAGCCCGAGGGTCGCGCGTGTGAGTGTTCCAGCCGTCAGGCGTCGAAGCGGCGGCGGGCGGCCTCGATGTGGCTGAGGTATTGGTGGGTCCAGCCGCACATTGCATCGACCGTCGCTCGAAGGCCCTGGCCCGATTCGGTGAGGGTGTATTCGACCCGCGGCGGCACGGTGGGGTGCACGCGGCGCTCGACCAGGCCATTGCGTTCCAGCATGCGCAGGTTCTGGGTGAGCATCTTGTGGCTTATGCCCTCGATCTCGTTGCGCAGCTCGGTGAAGCGCAGGGTGTGTTCACCGAGAGCCTCGATGATCAGGAACGCCCACTTATTGGCCACGTCGGAGAAGATCTCCCGCGCCAAAGAGCCCGCGCGCCTCAGGTCTGCTTCCTCGGGCGAGCCCCTGAACTGCTTGGTCACCATCAGGTTCCCCAGTCACTGAAAAGTGCGTTCTTCCAGGTCAGCGGCCACTCTCCTACAGTTCCTGAGTAACCACAAGAGATCGAGTGTCTCTTGGCTCGGTGGAAGCGAGCCCATGGGCGCTCATGACAAGGAGGCAGGCAGCATGGCCATCACCCTGGTGAACCCCAGCGGATTGCCGAAGATCCCGGTGTACCGGCAGGTGTCGATCGCGACCGGGTCGAAGCTGGTCTTCATCGCCGGGCAGGTCGCCTGGGACGCGGAGGGGCTCACGGTCGGCGAAGGTGACCTCGCCGCTCAGGTCGAGCGGAGCTATCTCAACGTCGGCACCGCGCTGGCCGAGGTCGGCGCTTCCTTCGACGACGTGGCAAAGCTGACCGTCTACGTCGTCGACTGGACCCCCGACAAGATGCCCCTGTTCCTGGAGGGAGTCGCCCGGGCCTCCGCAAAGCTGGGGATCACCCCGATGGCGCCGGGCACGCTGATCGGCGTGGCGGCACTGGACGTACCCGACCATCTGGTCGAGGTCGAAGCCACCGCGATCATCGACTGATCAGTCCCTGAACAGCGCCGCACGCTCCATATGGATGGCGGAATCCAAGTTCTGCCGCTGCCGGCCGACCGGATCCAGGCTCACCCGGTCCATTGCTGATCGAACTCACCACCGAGCAGAACAACAGGGACGAGCTGCGACGCCTCGCCGACCAGCGCAACACGACCGCGGCCGAGCAACTCGCAGAGCTCACCGCCGAGTGATCGCCTGTCTGCACTGCTCAACAGGTCGATGTCGAGGCCGCAGTGGCTTCCTCACGGTTGAGTGTCTTGGAGCGACTGGCGAGCGCGTGGAACGCTTCCTTCGGCTGTGACGAGGGTGACCTCGGCGCCGTCCCGGCGCAGCCGCTGCGCCCGGGCAGAGCGGCGCGGGCGCCTGCCCCGGAACACCGGGGCAGGCGCCCGTCGGTGGTGCGGCCGGGCGATGGGAGCGCGGCGTGCCCACCAAAGCGCCGGCGGCTGCCGGCGCCGGTGTCAGACCCCCTGTGTCAGCACCTTCTCCAAGGCGCCCAGGGCGGACTGGAGTTCCTCGCCGGTGATGGTCAGCGGCGGGGCCAGTCGGATCGTCGATCCGTGGGTGTCCTTGACCAGAACTCCCTCGCGCATCAGGCCCTCGCTGATCTCGCGCCCGGTGCCGATGGCCGGGTCGATGTCGACGCCCGCCCACAGCCCGCGAGAGCGGAAGCCCTCCACGCCCCGGCCCACGAGCGCCGTCAGACCGCCCCGCAGGACCACGCCCAACTCGGCCGCCCTGCTCTGGTATTCACCGGTCTCCAGGAGTCCGACGACCGCGGAGCCGACCGCCGCGGCCAGCGGATTGCCGCCGAAGGTCGAGCCGTGCTCACCGGGCCGCAGAACCCCGAGCACGTCCCGACGGCCGACCACCGCCGACACCGGCACGATGCCGCCGCCGAGTGCCTTGCCCAGGAGGAGCAGGTCGGGGACGACCTCCTCGTGTTCCACGGCGAGCGTGGTGCCCGTGCGGCCCAGGCCCGACTGGATCTCGTCCGCGATGAACAGACAGCCGGCGCGCCGGGTCAGCTCGCGGACACCGGTCAGGTAACCGTCGTCCGGGATGACCACGCCCGCCTCGCCCTGGATGGGCTCGATCAGCACGGCAGCGGTCGTCTCGTCGACGGCCGCTTCCAGTGCCGCGAGGTCGTTGTACGGGACGACGCGGAAGCCCGGGGTGAAGGGGCCGAAGCCGGCGCGGGCCGTCTCGTCCGTCGAGAAGCTCACGATCGTCGTCGTACGGCCGTGGAAGTTGTCCGCGGCGACCACGATCGTCGCCCGGTCCGGTGCGACGCCCTTCACCTCGTACGCCCACTTGCGGGCCACCTTGATGGCGCTCTCCACCGCCTCCGCGCCCGTGTTCATGGGCAGGACCATGTCCAGGCCGGTCAACTCGGCCAGTGACTCGGCGAACTGGGCCAGCCGGTCGTTGTGGAAGGCGCGCGAGGTGAGCGTCAGCCGGTCCAGCTGACGATGGGCCGCGTCGATCAGCACCGGGTTGCGGTGGCCGAAGTTGAGGGCCGAGTAGCCCGCCAGCATGTCGAGGTAGCGGCGGCCCTCGACATCCTCGACCCAGGTGCCCTCGGCGTGGGCGACGACCACGGGAAGCGGGTGGTAGTTGTGCGCGAGGACGGGCTCCTCGGCGCGGATCAGGTCGGCGGAGGAGCGCGGACCGGCGGCGGAGGACGGACGCGTACGGGCGGGAGCGGTCATGAGCGGATCTCCTGGGTGCAGCACTTGATGCCACCGCCGGCCTTGTGGAACTCGGAGAGGTCGACGGGGACGGGGACGTAGCCGTGGCGGGCGAGCCGGTCGGCGAGGGCCTCGGCGCGCGGCGCGATGAACACGTGGCGGCCGTCGGAGACGGAGTTCAGGCCGAAGGTGAACGCGTCCTCACGGGTCGCGAGCACCGCGTCCGGGAAGAGCCGGGCCAGGACCTCGCGACTGCCGGGCGAGAACGCCTCCGGGTAGTACGCGATGTTCGCCTCGGGCCCGTCGTCCAGGACGAAGAGCGCCGTGTCCAGATGGTAGAAGCGAGGATCCACCAGCTGGAGGCTGACCACCGGGACGCCGAAGAACTCCTGCACCTCGCGGTGCGCCTCGGGGGTCGTACGGAATCCGGTGCCGGCCAGTACGTACCGGCCCACCGGGACGAGGTCGCCCTCGCCCTCGCAGACGGATTCGGGACGGTAGACGTCGAAACCGGCCGCCTTGAACCAGGTCTCGTACGCGGTGGACTCGGGGCGGCGCTGCGGTGCGTGGAAGTACGAGCCGAAGACCCGGCCCGCCAGGACGAGCGCGGAGTTCGCCGCGAACACCATGTCCGGGAGATCCGCCACGGGCTCCACGGTGTCCACGGTGTGGCCGTGGGCCCGGTAGGCGCCGATCAGCGCCGCCCACTGGTCACGGGCCAGATCGACGTCCACTTGGGCGTCGGGATGCATCCAGGGATTGATCGCGTACTGCACGGCGAAGTGTCTGGGTTCACAGACGAGAAAGCGCCGAGGGCGCGGCACACGGCTGTCGGGCACAGAGAGGTTCCTCCGCTTCCTGCGGTGTCGACGGGGGGTGCCTCCAAGGTAGGAAACGGGGGATACGGGCGACAAGAGACGAGAGCTGCGTGTGTGCGCAGCATCGCTGCGCAATCACTCAGGTCAGCGCAGGTTTGATGCGTCCAGTGCATCCTGTGGGGCCGCGTGGGTGGCGCCCGCCTCCGGGGCCTCCGGCAGCAGATGCGACAGCACCATGTAGCTGATCGTCTTCCGGATGAAGGGCTCGGTGCGGATCCGCTCCAGCACCTCCTCGAAGTGGTCCACGTCCGTGGCGCGCACATGGAGCAGCGCGTCCGCGCCGCCCGTCACGGTCATGGCCGCGGTGATCTCCGGATGGTTGCGGACCACCTCCGCGAGCCGTCGGGGCGGCGCCGCACCCTCGCAGTACACCTCGACGTACGCCTCCGTGCGCCAGCCGAGAGCCGTCGGCTTCACCGTGGCCGTGAACCCGGTGATCACCCCGGTCTCGCGGAGCCGGTCGACACGGCGCTTGACCGCGGTGGCCGACAGTCCGATCGCCGTGCCGATCTCGGCGAAGCTCGTCCGGGCGTTGGCCATCAGGGCCGTGATGATCTTGCGGTCGAGTTCGTCGAACATCGCGGGCTTGCTGTTCATGGCGGCACTGTATCCAGCGACAACGTCCACGCAACCAGCGAGAACGTCCGCATGTCCGGCGACGACGTCCACGTCCCGCACATGTCCAGGCATGCCGATCGCTCCTACACTCCACTCTCATGCTGCGCGCGCTCGCCGTCGACGACGAACAACCGTCCCTCGAGGAACTCCTCTACCTGCTGAACACCGATCCCCGGATCTCCATCGCCGAGGGCGCGAGCGACGCGACCGAGGCGCTGCGCCGGATCAACCGGGCCCTGGAATCCGGACCCGGCGGGCCCGAAGCCATCGACGTCGTCTTCCTCGACATCCACATGCCCGGACTCGACGGACTCGACCTCGCCCGGCTGCTCACCGGCTTCGCCTCGCCGCCGCTGGTCGTGTTCGTCACCGCCCACGAGGGCTTCGCCGTCCAGGCCTTCGACCTCAAGGCCGTCGACTACGTCCTCAAGCCGGTACGGCGGGAGCGGCTGGCCGAAGCCGTCCGGCGGGCCGCCCAACTCCAGGACGCCGCACCGCGGATACCCGTCCACGAGCCCGACCCGGACCACATATCCGTCGAACTCGGCGGCGTCACCCGCTTCGTGGCCGTCGAGGACATCACCCACGTCGAAGCACACGGCGACTACGCACGCCTGCACACCGCCCAGGGCAGCCATCTGGTCCGTATCCCGCTCTCCACCCTGGAGGAACGCTGGCGTTCACGCGGCTTCGTCCGTATCCACCGGCGCCATCTCGTCGCCCTGCGCCACATCGGCGAACTCCGCCTGGACGCGGGCACCGTGAGTGTCCTCGTCGACTCCGTCGAACTCCAGGTCAGCCGTCGGCACGCCCGCGAACTGCGCGATCTGCTGATGCGCCGGACCACGAGCTGAGAGGGGGAAGCGGCGTGCCGCAGGACCCGACCGAACGCCGGGTGGTCGTCACGGGAGTGCCCCGGCGCACCCGCCGCACCTCCGGCTACTACCGGCCCAGGACCGAGATCGACGAACAGACCACGCTCGGCCACACCTACGTCCGCTCCCTGATGCGCAGTCAACTCCGTGCGGCACTGGTGGTGTTCGCCGTGCTCGTCCTGCTGGTCGGGCCACTTCCCCTGGTCTTCGCCGCGATGCCGGACGGTGCGAGCCTGGAGTGGGCCGTGCTCGGCTTCTGCGTCTACCCGCCCCTGGTCCTGCTCGCCCGCTGGTATGTGCGGCGCGTGGAGCGCAACGAGAAGGATTTCGTGCGCCTGGTCGAGGACCGCTGAGTCGAGAGCGAGGACCGCTGAGTCATGGACGATGACTGTTGAGCCGCGAATGAGGACCGCTGAGCCGTGAATCAGAACTACGCCGTCCCCGCCGTCGCCCTCGTCGTCGTGGCGACCGTCCTGGTCGGCGCGTTCGGCCTGCGCATCTCCCGGACCACCTCCGACTTCTACGTCGCCTCACGCACCGTGGGCCCCCGGCTCAACGCGGCCGCGATCAGCGGCGAGTACCTCTCCGCCGCCTCCTTCCTCGGCATCGCGGGCCTCGTCCTCGTCCAGGGCCCCGACATGCTCTGGTACCCCGTCGGCTACACGGCCGGCTATCTCGTACTGCTCCTGTTCGTCGCGGCCCCGCTGCGCCGCTCCGGTGCGTACACCCTGCCCGACTTCGCGGAGGCACGCCTCGGCTCACCGGCCGTGCGACGCCTCGCCGGTGCCTTCGTGGTCGGGGTCGGCTGGCTGTACCTGATGCCCCAACTACAGGGCGCCGGGCTGACGTTGGCCGTCCTGACCGACGCGCCCGACTGGTTCGGCGGGGTGCTCGTGGCGGTCGTCGTGGTCGCCACCGTCGCCGCCGGAGGCATGCGCAGCATCACCTTCGTGCAGGCCTTCCAGTACTGGCTCAAACTCACCGCCCTGCTGGTCCCCGCACTCTTCCTGGTCCTCGCGTGGCAGGCCGACGGCGCCCCGCGCCAGGCCTTCACCGAACCCGCGACCTTCCGCGAGCAGCGCGTCGTCCGCGTCGACGACAGCCTCGACCTGAAGCTCTCGGACCCACTGGGCGTCACGGCCACCGGCACGGTCGACGGCCACCGCTACGACGGCGAGCGGCTCCGACTCCCCGCGGGCGTCCACCACATCGAGCGCGGTACCCGGCTGACCTTCGCCAAGGGCGACCCCGTCCCGGCCGCCGACCGGGGCAGCAACGGCGGCATGTCGACCTCGCTGGCGGCGGGCCGCGAGGAACGCCCGCTGTACGCCACGTACGGACTGATCCTCGCCACCTTCCTCGGCACGATGGGACTGCCGCACGTCGTCGTCCGCTTCTACACCAGCCCGCACGGCGTCGCGGCCCGCCGCACCACGGTCGCCGTCCTCGGCCTGATCGGCGCGTTCTACCTGCTGCCGCCCGTCTACGGGGCGCTCGGCCGCCTGTACGCCCCCGAACTGAGCCTCACCGGGAACGCCGACGCCGCCGTCCTGCTGCTGCCCGACCGCGTGATCGGCGGGCTCGGCGCGGATCTCCTGGGCGCGCTGGTGGCGGGCGGGGCCTTCGCGGCGTTCCTGTCGACCGCGTCCGGACTGACCATGGCGGTGGCCGGGGTGCTCACCCAGGACGTGCTGCCCTCGCGCGGCGTACGCCACTTCCGGCTGGGCACCGTACTCGCCATGGTGGTGCCGCTCGCGGCGAGCGTGATCGTCGGCGGACTGCCCGTCGCCGACGCCGTCGGACTCGCCTTCGCCGTGTCCGCTTCCTCCTTCTGCCCGCTGCTCGTCCTCGGCATCTGGTGGCGGCGGCTGACCCCACCGGGCGCGGCCGCCGGGATGCTCGTCGGCGGCGGCGCGGCCTTCGTCGCCGTCGCGGCGACCATGGCGGGCTACCCGGGCTCAGGCGCGCTGCACGCACTGCTCGCCTGGCCCGCGCTCTGGTCGGTGCCGCTCGGGTTCCTCACCATGATCCTGGTGTCGCTGGCCACGGCAGGACGGGTGCCGGCCGGGACGGCGGCGATCCTGGCCCGGTTCCACCTGCCGGAAGAACTGGCCGGAGGAGACAGGCGCGCGGACGCCGACGCACGCGGGGAGGCCAAGGCGTGAGCGGATCGTCGAGCGGGGCGGTGACGGCGTGAGCGGATTCCTGGCGGGCCTCTGCGTCGCCGTGCTCCCGCTGCTCGCCGCCGGGTTCTGGCTCGGCAGGCGCACCGCGCGGCCCGAGAACCTCGGCGGCCTCGGCACCCCCGTCGAACACGCCACCTTCGAGACCCTGCACACCGCCTCGCTGGCCGCGCCCCCACTGCGCGCGGGTCTCACCGGGGAGACCGCCCGCAAGTCCGCCCGCCGACTGCGCACCCTGCTCGGCACGGACGCCCTGTGCCTCACCGACCAGGACACCGTCCTCGCCTGGGACGGCCTGGGGGAGCACCACCGCACCGAGATCATGGAACGGCTCGGCGGCCCCTTGGAGACCGGCCGCGGCGAGGCCTTCCGGCTGAGGTGCGACGAGCCCGACTGCTCTTTGCGCTGGGCCGTCGTCGCACCGCTCACCGTCGACGACCGCGTCCACGGAGCGCTCGTCGCCTGCGCGCCCCGCGAGTCCGCCGTCCTCGTCCGGGCCGCGGGCGAGGTCGCCCGCTGGGTCTCCGTGCAACTGGAACTCGCCGACCTCGACCAGTCCCGCACCCGTCTGATCGAGGCCGAGATCAAGGCCCTGCGCGCCCAGATATCCCCGCACTTCATCTTCAACTCGCTCGCGGTGATCGCCTCGTTCGTCCGCACCGACCCCGAGCGCGCTCGCGAACTGCTCCTGGAATTCGCCGACTTCACCCGCTACTCGTTCCGCAGGCACGGCGATTTCACCACCCTCGCCGACGAGCTGCACGCCATCGACCACTACTTGGCACTGGTCAGAGCCCGCTTCGGCGACCGTCTCTCGGTCACCCTGCAGATCGCCCCCGAGGTACTGCCGGTCGCGCTGCCCTTCCTGTGCCTCCAACCGCTCGTGGAGAACGCCGTCAAACACGGGCTGGAGGGCAAGACCGACAAGAGCCACATCAGCATCACCGCCCAGGACGCGGGCGCCGAGGCGCTGGTCGTGATCGAGGACAACGGCACCGGAATGGACCCCGACCGGCTGCGCCGCATCCTCGCCGGCGAAGTGAGCCCCTCCGGCGGCATCGGGCTGTCCAACGTCGACGACCGGCTCCGCCAGGTGTACGGGGACGAGTACGGCCTCGTCATCGAGACCGCCGTGGGAGCGGGCATGAAGATCACCGCCCGGCTGCCGAAGTACCAGCCGGGGGTGCACTCGGCGGGACCGCTGCCCAGGGAGTGACAGTGACCCGTGCGCGCAGTCAGGCGTTGCGCGAGGCCACCATGCCGATCGTGAGCAGACCGAGGACCACCCAGCCGAACCACAGCCAGCCGTTGCTGCCGAGCGCCACCGTGTAGGCCGTCACCATGACGAGTCCGCCGACGGTGAGCACCCCCATCGCCTTCGTCGAACCGGGCATCGCATTACACCCTTCTCCCGGCGGGGTCCGCGACGCGGGCCGTGGCCTGCGCCCATTTTCACCCGAAGGGACGAGGTTCGCCAGGGCCGGGTGGGCTACTCGCCTCCGTGCATGAGGGCCTTGTCCAGACGCTCGATGCTGCAGACCACCAGGTAGTACCCCTTCCTCCACAGTCCTGTGCTGCGCAGGCCATGACTCACATAGGTATCGGCGGGATAGCCGAGTTGCTGCGGCGGGGCGTCGGCCCCGCACCGCGCGTTCGCCTGCTGATCGGCCTCCTTCTTGGGCATGAGGGTGGTGAGGTGCGTGATCCGGAAGACCCGGCCCACATGGTCCTTGTCGCAGGAGACGAGCTCGTAGTGGGTGTATTCGCTCGCGTCCCCGCGGGCATGGCCGAGGCAGTCGCCCTGCTGCATCTGGGTCGCGTCCTCGAACACCATCCCGTACGGGCGGAGGCCACCGAGCCTGCCGTACACCGGACCGTGCTTCCCGACCAGCAGGCATGCGACGTTCCCGCCGGTGGCGTCGAAGCCCTCGCGGGTGGGCACCACGGCCAGGCTCTGGACGTGCCAGGCGAGTTTGTCGGCGGTCGCCTTCGTCCGCTCCGCGCACCGGTCCGCTCCGTCGCTGTCGGCCTCCTCGAAGGAGCGGGCCTTGTACAGCTCCATCACCTGCCCGTCGGGGCGCAGCGCTCCGCAGCTGGGATCCAGTTGCAGACGCGGGGTACCCGAGGAGGGTGCGGGGGACGGGTCGCTCAGTACGCAGTCGCCTTTCTTGAGGGGTGCGGAGAGCCCGACCTGGGTGCCGTACGGGGCTATGGGCGTCTGCGCCCTGCCGTACCGGGCCACGCCCCAGAGCACTCCCGCCGTCAGCGACAGCGCGAGGAGCAGCGCCGCGCCCACCTGGAGAAGCAGCGTCCGCTTGCCGCGCCGCCCACCGGGGTCCGGGGCGGGTGCGGCGGGTCCCATGTAGCTGGGCGGACCGAAACCGGCGCCGGGCTGCGGGGGGTGCGGGGTCGGCGGACCGAAACCCTGGCCCGGGCGTGGGGGGTACGCGGCCGGGGCACCGGCACGGCTGCCGGCTGCCTGCGCCATGGGTGCGTACGCCGCGTGGTGCGCCGGGGCGGTAGAGGCCTGGGCCGTGGGGACGTACGAACCCGGCGCCGCGAAACCCTGGTCCCGGCCCTTTCCCAGCGAGCTCTGCTCCCGGCCGGGGGCGGCCGGCCCCGGATCCTGGGCGGGCGGGGCCAGGCCCTGGCCCCGGGCGGGGGACGGGCTCTGGTCGTGTGCGGGCGGCGCGTAGTCGTGGTCCCGGGACAGGCCGCCGGGGGTCCGGCCCGGTGGCGCCGGACCCCCGGGCCCGTCGGAGGTGACGAGGCCCGCCCACACCGGCTGCGAGCCGGTGTCGACCTGGGTCGGCGGATGGGGCTCGGGCAGGATGATCCGGGCCAGGGCGGACGCCGTCCGCTCCGCGGAGATCCGCAGGGCGGGGTCCTTGACCAGCAGCGCGTCGATGATCGGCCCCAGCGCGCCGGCTCGCCGGGACGGCGGCGCCTCCTCCGCGACCACCGCGGCGAGCGCTCCAAGGTGGCTGTCGCGGTCGAAGGGGCCGTGGCCCTCCACACCGAAGTACAGGGTGCAGCCCAGCGAGAACAGGTCGGATGCCGCGGTCGGCTGCCCGCCCTGCGCCCGCTCCGGTGCCAGATAGCCGGCCGTGCCGACCAGGACGGAGGTACGGGTCCAGCGGGTCTCGGGGGAGTCCGGCTGGACCGAGACGCCGTAGTCGGTGAGGAGGATGCGCGCGCCGGGGGTGCCCGCGCGGTCCGGGGCGAGCAGGATGTTGGCCGGTTTGACGTCCCGGTGCATGATGCCGCGCTCGTGCCCGGCGGTCAGCGCGTCCAGCACCGCGAGGCCGACGCGGGCGCACTCGTCGGGGGCCAGCGGGCCGCGCCGGGCGAGCCAGGCCCGCAGGTCCTCCGCGCCCGCCACGTACTCCATCACGATCCACGGCAGGCCGTCGTGCTCCAGGACGTCGTGGACCGTCACCACGTGCGGATGGCCGCGCAGCACCGCCGCGTGCCGGGCCTCGGCGCGGGCGCGCGCGATCCGCGACTCGTGCTCCTCACTCCCTTCCCGGACATCGCGGAACCTGATCTCCTTGAGCGCCACGTCACAGTCGAGCCGCTGGTCGTGGGCGAGCCAGACATGGCCCATCCCGCCGGAGCCGACCTGCTTCAGAAGCAGATACCGGCCGTTGATGATCCGGCCCACTCCCGACTGCGCTGATCCTGCTGTCATCCGGTAGCCCCCCGGGTTCTGCGTTGCCGTACGCGGGTCAGACCGCGCTCTCGGTGGGCGCACCGGGCGCGGAGTCGCTCGTACCCGGGTCGACCGGGGCGGGCGGTGTGCTCGACACGGGCTCACTCGTCGGCGGCGCGCTGCTGACGGTGGGTTTGGTCGAGGTCGGTTCGTGCGAGGTCGGGGCAGTGGCCGAGGGGGTGGTCGGGGCACTGCTCGTCGGTGAACCGGGCGGAGAGGTGTGCGGAGGGGTCGACGTCGTGCCGCCGCCCGTACCGCCGCTCGTGTCTGTTGGGGTGTCTGTGGGCGTGGCGGTCTTCGTGGGGGTGGAGGTGGCGGTGTCCGTAGGGGCACCCGACCCGGTGCCGCTGTCGGACGGCGAGGCGCTGCCGGACGACGGGCCGCCGGACGAGGGGCCGGACGAGGGGCCGGACGATCCCCCGGACGGCGTCGGCGGGGTCGTCCCGGGATCCGAGCCCGTTCCGTTCGTGCCGTTCGTGCCGCCCGTGCTCGTGCCGGAATCCGATGGCGTGTCCGGGCCACCGCCGCTCGCGGACGGGCTGTCGGACCGCGCCGACAGGACGACCGACGTGCCCCAGGCGACCTGGCTGCCCTCGGTCGGCCGGGACGCCGTCACCTGGGCGTCGTCGGCCGGCAGGGTGTCACCGGCGTACGACATTCCCAGCCCCGCGTCGGTCAGCCGCCGGATCGCTTCGGCGAAGGTCATGCCGGTAACAGGTGGCACGGCGTGCTTCTGCCGGGTGCTGAAGGACTTGTCCTGGCTGCCGTCGCTGCCCACCGGGCGGGCGATCCCCCGGTCGGGGTTGTGCACGTCGACGAGCTGGAGCTTGTGGATCTCCTGCGCCCCGGGCGGCGGCTCGACCACCACGACGTGGTCCTGCCGGTAGTCGGCCCACTTCTTGTTGCCGTCCTTGAACCGCACGTCGGTCTTCGAGGCCTTTCCCTCGAAGGGGAGCAGCGGATTGCCGCAGGAGCACTTCACCGCGGGCAGTCCCTGTTGGTCGACCAGAATAGCGATTCCGGCCTGCAGCAGCGCGGCGTACGAAACCGCCTTGCCGTTCTTGTAGTCGTGATTCGTCACGAGAGTGTCGTGACGCAGTACGACGGGTGTGAGTTGATCGATATAACTCGGGATCTGCTCGGTGCTCATATGCAGGACCCGCGCCCATTCCTGGGCCTTCGCCGAGTTCTTGGGGTCGGTGAGGAATTTCTTCAACTTCGTCACGGCGCAGGTGCCGGGTTTCGTGCTGCCGCCCCACACGCCGGTGCCAGGGCCGGTGCCTGGGGCGGTACTGGGTGCGGGCGCCGGTGAGCCGCTTCCGGCGCTGCCGTCCGGGGCCCCGCCGTACAGTCCGGGGCTGTTACTGGCCTGCACACCACCGCTGGGCCGGGCCTCGGGCAACTGGATGTCCGTGCCGAGCTGTCGGTCCTCCTTGAAGAAGGGGGAGACCGAGGAAACCCCCGCCGCCACGGCCCGCACCACGAACAACTGATCGGATTTGCTGCACCCGCTGACTATCAGTACCGAAACCAGCAGTAGAGCGAGCCTTCGGGCGGCGGAAATCACCGCCCTTTGCATGGACGCACGAATTGACATGACCGCTCCCCCTGCGGTTTCCCCCGATGTCCTCCCATGCTACTGAACCGAAAAGCCTTTCACGCAAGGTGAATTGCAAAGTTAATTCAGCGACCGCGTGCGTTGAGTGAGGCCAGATAGGCGTTGTACGCCTCGAGTTCCTTGTCGCCGTCGCGGTCGGCGGCCCGGTCCGTGCGGCGGGCCTGCCGCTTCTCGGAGGCGTACCACTGGAAGAGCAACGCGATCAGCACGAGGACGGAGGGGATCTCGCTGAACGCCCAGGCGATACCGCCCGCGGCGCTCTGGTCGGCGAGCGCGTCGATGCCGAGCGAGGCGGGCGGGTTCTTGTACGTGTCGACCATCGGCGCGGACGCCATCATCAGCGCGATACCGAAGAACGCGTGGAACGGCATGCCCGCGAACAGCTCCAGCATCCGCATCAGATAGCCCGGCCGGTGCGGTCCGGGGTCGACGCCCATGATCGGCCAGAAGAAGACCAGGCCGACGGCGAGGAAGTGGCACATCATCACGATGTGTCCGGTCTTGGAGCCCATCAGGAAGTCGAAGATGGGGGAGAAGTACAGCGCGTACAGGCTCGCGATGAAGAGCGGGATCGTGAACGCCGGATGCGTGATGATCCGCATATAGCGGCTGTGCAGGAACATCAGCAGCAGTTCACGCGGACCCTTGTTGCCTCGCGTGGCGGCCACCGGCAGTGCGCGCAGCGCCAGCGTGATCGGCGCCCCGAGCAGGATCAGGATCGGCGAGAGCATGCTGATCACCATGTGCTGCACCATGTGCACGCTGAACATGACCATGCCGTAGTCGTTCAGCTTTGTGCACATCACGAGCATCACGGTCAGCACGCCGAGCACGAAGGCGATGGTCCGCCCGACCGACCACTTGTCACCGCGCCGCGCGAGCCGCACGACCCCCCAGCCGTACAGGCCGAGTCCCACCAGGCAGGCGACGAGGAAGAACGGGTCCGCGGACCACACGAGCCCCCGCCCCAGCGTGAACGGCGGCAGATCCATGGTCATGCCGTGCCCGCTGTGATCCATCCGCCGGCTCCTGATTCGTACGTTGTGCGCTGTCTGTCCGAACCAGAGTAGAACTGACCCCGGCCACAACCGTGACCGGGGTCAGTGCAGTGCGAACGAACCCTCAGAGCACGCACTCCGCCTCGGCGTACCGTTCCTCGGGAACCGTCTTCAGGCTCTCCACCGCCTCCGCGAGCGAGACCATGACGATGTCGGTCCCCCGCAGCGCGGTCATCTTCCCGAAGTCGCCGCGATGCGCGGCCTCCACCGCATGCCACCCGAACCGCGTTGCCAGCACCCGGTCGTACGCCGTCGGCGTACCGCCCCGCTGGACGTGCCCGAGGATCACCGGCCGGGCCTCCTTGCCGAGGCGCTCCTCCAGCTCCAGGGAGAGCTGCCGGGCGATACCGGCGAAGCGCTCGTGCCCGTAGACGTCCTTGCCGCCCTCGTCGAACTCCATGGTGCCCGGGCGAGGCTTCGCCCCTTCCGCGGCGACCACGATCGCGAACCGCTTGCCCGCCTCGAAGCGCTCGCCGACCCGCGCGGCCAACTCCTCGATGTCGAAGGGGCGTTCGGGGACGACGATGGCGTGCGCGCCCGCGGCCATGCCGGAGTGCAGGGCGATCCAGCCGGTGTGGCGGCCCATGACCTCCACGATCAGTACCCGCTGGTGGGACTCGGCGGTGGTCTTCAGCCGGTCCAGAGCCTCGGTCGCGACGCCGACGGCCGTGTCGAAGCCGAAGGTCACGTCCGTGACGGCGATGTCGTTGTCGATGGTCTTCGGCACGCCGACGATCGGCAGGCCGCCGTCCGAGAGCAGCCGGGCCGCCTTCAGCGTGCCCTCGCCGCCGATCGGGATGATCGCGTCGAGGCCGAGCTCCTCGACATGGCCCTTGGCCCGTTCCACGCCGTCACGCAGCTGCGCGGGCTGGACCCGGGAGGAACCGAGGATCGTGCCGCCGCGAGCCAGGATGCCGCTCACCGCGTCGAGGTCGAGCTTCAGGTAGTCGCACTCCAAAAGCCCCTTCCAGCCGTCCCGGAAGCCGATGACCTCGTCGCCGTGGTCCACGACGGCGCGGTGCACGACGGACCGGATGACGGCGTTCAGGCCGGGGCAGTCGCCGCCGGACGTGAGGACACCAATGCGCATAGCCCGAAATACCTTCTCAACGTGGGCCGGGGACCGGACCACGCTGTCCGGCTGGAATCCCGGTCACCCTACCGGCGGGACGGGGTGGTGCCGTAGCGGGCGTCCGCCTGGTGGACGCGGCCGCACAAGTGAGCGGGCACCCGGTCAGGCGGGCCCGACCTGGGTACACCGTGCCGGATACGCCTCGGGCGCGCTTGAGGTATCCCTCGAGCGCGCCCTGCGGACATCCCGCACCGTTTGTCCGTTGTTGGCCGACCGTTCAGGCGGGCTGCTGCGCCGCGGAGATCCGCTCACCCCGGAGCGCCTCGTACCAGCGGTCGTCGATCGGCGGCAGCGCGTTCACGTCGAGCGCCAGCTTCAGCAGCAGGTCCGCGATCTGCGGGTTGCGGGCGAGCACGGGCCCGTGCATGTACGTGCCGAACACGGTGTCGTTGTACGCGCCCTCGGTGCCGTCGCCGGTGCCGTTGCCCTTGCCGAGCCGCACCTGCGCGAACGGACGCGCGGTGGGGCCGAGGTGGGTGACGCCCTGGTGGTTCTCGAAGCCGGTCAGCTGCGGCAGGCCGAGGCGCGGGTCGATGTCTCCGAGTACGTCGCCGACGCACCGCTCGCCCTCGCCGCGCACCGAGACCACGTCGAGCAGGCCGAGGCCCGGCTCGCGCTGCCCGAGGTCGTTGATGAACTCGTGGCCGAGGATCTGGTAGCCGGCGCAGACCGAGAAGACGATCGCGCCGTTGCCCACCGCGCGGTGCAGACCGCCGTCGCGGCGCAGGCGCTCCGCCGCGAGCCGCTGCGGCCGGTCCTCGCCGCCGCCGATCAGATAGATGTCGCCGGAGGTCGGGATCGGCTGGTCGCTGCGGACGTCGAGACGGGCGACGTCGAGACCGCGCTGGCGGGCCCGGCGCTCCACGACGAGGGCGTTGCCCTGGTCGCCGTAGGTGCTCAGCAGGTCCGGGTAGATCCACACCAGGCGCAGGCTGTTGTCACTCATTCTCTTGGTCCTCCGTGGCTGCTCAGTTGCCGACACGACGCCTCAAATCCTGGAATGCGGTGTAGTTCGCGATGACCTCGATGCGACCGGGCGGGGCGAGCTGCACCGCCTGGTCGAGGTTCTCGCAGACCTGGAAGGACTGGTTGGCGACCTCGAGACGCACGGCGAGGTCGAGCTTGCGATCGCCGAGCACGAAGATCGGGTGCCCGGTCAGACGGGTGTAGTCGACGTCCCACAGCCAGGAGGTGTCGGTACCGTCGGCGCCCCGCGCGTTCACGGACAGGATGACCGGGGTCGGCGGCGGGTCGATCAGGGAGAACGTCTCGAGCCAGCCCGCGGGGTTCTTGGCGAGCAGCAGACGCAGGTCGCGCTGCATGAACTGCACCACGTCATAGCGTCCGGCGACCGCCTGCACCTGGTACATGCGCTCCAGGGCGACCTGCGGGGGCACCCCGAAGACCGCGGCGACGGCGGCCGACGAGGCGGCGTTCGCCTTGTTGGCCCGGCCGGGCAGCTGGAGGTGGATCGGCCACGCGGATCCGTGCGGGTCGAGGACGTGGTCCCCGGACAGCGCCCAGGTCGGCGTCGGACGGCGGAAGCCGCAGTCGCCGCAGAACCAGTCGTCGCCGGGGCGCTGCATCACACCGCCGCAGGACGGGCAGGACCAGGCGTCGTCCTTCCACATCTGACCGGCCGCCACCCACATGACGTTCGGCGAGGAGGAAGCGGCCCACACGACGAGCGGGTCGTCGGCGTTGGCGACCACGACGGCCTTGGAACCGGCCAGGCCCTCGCGCCAGTGCTCGGCCATCATCCGGGTCTCGGCGGCCCGGTCGAGCTGGTCGCGGGAGAGGTTGAGCAGGGCGATGCACTTCGGGTCGGTGTCGCGGGCGACACCCGCGAGGTACTTCTCGTCGACCTCGATGACCGCGAACTTCGCGTCCGAACCCCCGGCGAGAGCCGAGGTGATACCGGCCGGCATGTTGGCGCCCAGCGCGTTGGACACGACCGGGCCCGCGGCGCGCAGCGCCTCCGCGATCAGCCGGGTCGTCGTGGTCTTGCCGTTGGTCGCCGACACCAGGATCACGTCCAGGTGGGTGGCGAGCCTCGCCAGTAGATCGGGGTCGAGCTTGAGTGCCACCCGGCCGCCGATCACCGATCCGCTGCCGCGTCCGGCGGCCCGCGAGACGGCCGCCGCCGCCTTGCCCGCCGTCACGGCCAGCTTGGCCCGCGGCGTCAGCGGGTCCGAGTTGCCTGACATCGTTTCTCGATCCTCCTTGCGTACGCGCCGCGCCTCTGCCCCCGGCACCGTGTGGGCCTCAGCCTATCGAGATCCACTCACGTGCCCGAATCGCGGCACCTCCACGGTGCCCGCGCGACATTCGCGCGCCCATGAGGACCGTACCCTTGCCGCCATGCGACACGGCTCCATCCCCGGCACCCGAGGGCGCGTCCGGCCGGTGACTCTGCTCGGCGACCCCGTTCTGCACACACCGTGTGAAGACGTCACGGACTTCGGTCCCGAACTCGCCCGACTCGTCGAGGACATGTTCGCGACGATGTACGCCGCCCAGGGCGTCGGCCTCGCCGCGAACCAGGTCGGCGTCGCCTCGCGGGTCTTCGTGTACGACTGCCCGGACGACGAGGACGTCCGCCATCTGGGACACGTGGTGAACCCCCGTCTCGTCGAGGCGGACGGAGTGGTCCTGCGCGGGCCGGAGGGCTGTCTCTCCCTGCCCGGCCTGGAAGCGGGGACTGAGCGGTACGACCACGCCGTTGTCGAGGGTTTCACGGTGGACGGGGAGCCGGTGTCGGTGCATGGCACCGGTTGGTTCGCCCGGTGTCTGCAGCACGAGTACGACCACCTGGAGGGTGGTCTGTACGTGGACCGGTTGAGCGGTTGGCGTCGGCGCCGGGTGATGAGGCAGGCGGCGCGGGCGTCTTGGGGGCGCTGAGCTCTGTCGGACGGCTGCGGGCTGTTCGTGGCTGAGCGCGCAGCCGAATACAGCCCGCAGCCGACACCCGACCTCAGAACCCAGGACCCCCGACACGATCGCCGGCTGCGGCCAGCCTGCCCCACAGCAGGTCGGCCAGACTCCGTACCAACTCGGCCCGGGAGCAGGGCTGCTCACCGAGCCACCAGTCCCCGGCGGCATGCATCATGCCGACGATCCCGTGCCCCCACACCCGTGCCAGCTGCTGACTGCCCGGTCCGAGATCCACCCGTTCCTCGATGACCTCGGCCAACTCCTCGCCCATGCGGCGCAGCAGCGGCGCGGAGTGCTTGCCGAGGTCGAAGCCCTGGTCGGCGGATGAGGCGCCCTCCGTGGGGTGCATCAGGAAGCGGTAGACCTGAGGGTGCGCCTCGATGGCCGCGAGATACGTGTCGAGCGTGGCCTCCACCCGCTCCCGGCGCTCCGCGGGCGCGTCCAGCGCGGCCCGCAGCGCTCCGAGGAGGGCGTCGGTGTGCCGCTTGGCCAGGGCCGCGTAGAGTCCGCCCTTGTCGCCGAAGTGGCGGTACAGGATCGGCTTGGTGATGCCCGCCTCGGCGGCGATGGCGTTCATCGAGGCGCCGGGGCCGTCGCGGAGCACCACTCTGTCGGCGGCCTCCAGCAGCTCGCGCCGGCGGCGGTCGGCGGACCTCTGCTGATCGGTCCGCTGTGTGGTGTCCATGATCTCTCCCCACCCGTGGTGATTCGGTGACGCCTGCGCAAAGTAACACTCATCGGCCCATGCGTATCGAACGGGCTGCCGAGCTGAACGTGGGAGTTGACTTTTACTACTGATCAGTAACAGACTCCAGTTACCGCAAGTAACACTTTAGTGCAGTGCTGGAGGGGACATGGCCGAGTTCACCATGGAGCTCAACGACGAACAGAGGGAGGTCCGCGACTGGCTCCACGGGTTCGCCGCCGATGTGATCCGCCCCGCGGCCGCCGAGTGGGACGAGCGCGAGGAGACTCCCTGGCCGGTCATCCAGGAGGCCGCGAAGGTCGGCATCTACTCCCTGGACTTCTACGCCCAGCAGTACTTCGACCCGACCGGTCTCGGCATACCCATGGCCATGGAGGAGCTGTTCTGGGGTGACGCGGGCATCGCCCTGTCGATCGTCGGCACCGGCCTCGCCGCCGTGGGCGTCCTCGCCAACGGCACCGAGGAGCAGATCGGCACCTGGATCCCGCAGATGTACGGCGACGCGGCCGATGTCAAGGTCGCGGCCTTCTGCTCCTCCGAGCCCGACGCCGGCTCCGACGTCGCCTCGATGCGCACGCGTGCCGTCTATGACGAGGCCAAGGACGAGTGGGTGCTCAACGGCACCAAGACCTGGGCGACCAACGGTGGCATCGCCAATGTCCATGTCGTCGTCGCGGTCGTCGACCCGGACCTCGGCTCCAAGGGGCACGCCTCCTTCATCGTGCCGCCGAACACGCCGGGCCTCTCCCAGGGCCAGAAGTTCAAGAAGCACGGCATCCGCGCCTCGCACACCGCCGAGGTCGTCCTCGACAACGTTCGCATCCCCGGCTCCTGCCTGCTCGGCGGCAAGGCGAAGCTGGACGAGCGCCTGGCCCGTGCCCGGGAGCGCGCGAAGGCGGGTGGCGGTGAGCGGGTGAAGAACGCCGCGATGGCCACGTTCGAGGCGTCGCGTCCGGCCGTCGGGGCCATGGCGGTGGGCACGGCCCGCGCGGCGTACGAGGTCGCACTCGACTATGCGACGACGCGTGAGCAGTTCGGACGTCCGATCATCGACAATCAGGGTGTCGCGTTCCAGCTCGCCGACATGCGTACGTCGATCGACGCGGCGCGTCTGCTGGTGTGGCGGGCTTCGTGGATGGCGGTCAACGGAAAGCCGTTCACCGCGGCCGAGGGGTCGATGTCCAAGTTGTTCGCCAGTGAGACGGCGAAGAAGGTCACCGGTCAGGCGATCCAGATCCTGGGTGGAAATGGCTACACCCGTGAGTATCCGGTGGAGCGGATGCACCGTGATGCGGCCATTTACACCATTTTTGAGGGTACGAGTGAGATTCAGCGGCTCGTGATTGCGCGGACGCTGTCGGGAATGCCGATTCGCTAGAGGTGTCCGGCACAGCCCCGCGCCCCTGAAGACGGGGCGCCATCCTCACCGGTGTTTCAGAGGGGTGAGTTGCTCGATGTCGTACCTCGCCCTCAGTTCCTCGATCGCCGCATGGTCCGGTGGACCGCCCGAACCCAGGATCTCGAGCAGCTCCTCGAAGTAGCGCTCGTGGTCCGGGGGCGGGGAGGCCTGGAAGAACATCTTCGCCTGGGTCTCGGTGGGGTTGGAGAAGGCGTGCGGACAGCCCGGGGGCACGACGATGACCGTGCCCGGGGTCGCCCGTACCGCCCGGCTGCCCGAACTCGACTCCCACTTCTGCCAGTTGTCGGGGGTCCGGATCCGGGGCTCGAAGGCGAGCACGTCCAGCTCGCCTTCGAGCACGTAGAACAGCTCCTCGCTGCGCGTGTGCACATGGGCGCCCACGTCGAACCCGGGCGGTACCAGCACCTCGAAGGTGGACGCAGTGCGCGAGTGCGAGCCGGTCACCTTGAAAGTCACGTGCTGGGCCGGGGTTTGTACGATCCGGCCGTGACCGGGTGGTACGAGGAGTCCTTCGGTCATGGTCATCGCTCGCTCACCACGTCACGGGCAGGGCCTCGGGGCCACGGATCAACGCGCCTTTCCTGAACGGGACCTGACTCGGGGGGACGGCGAGCCGCAGCCCCGGCATCCGTTCCAGAAGCGCGTCGACCAGGAGTTCCGACTCCAGCCTGGCCAGCATCCCGCCCGGGCAGTAGTGCGGGCCGAAGCCGAACGCCACGTGCGGATTGGGGCTGCGCTCGAAGTCGATGTGCTCCGGGTCCGGGAAGACCTCCGGGTCGCGGTTGGCGGCCAGGTACGAGACGTAGACCGGGTCGCCGGCCCGGATCAGTACGCCCCTGATCTCGACGTCCTGCCTCGCGATCCGCGACAGGCCGACCGTGTTGCGGTGCGGGATGTAGCGCAGCAGCTCGTCGATGGCCTGGGGGCGGATCTCCGGGTCGGAGCGCAGCCGGTCGGCCAGCGCCGGGCGGGTCATGAGCAGGTAGAACATCTGCCCGCTGTTGTTCGTGACCGCCTCGCCGCCGATCTGGAGGAGGACGGCGAGTCCGACGGCCTCCTCCAGATCGATCTCGTCCCGGCCCACGGCGGCGCCCAGCAGCGAGGTGACGTCCTCGTCCCTGCTGCCGCTCCGGGCGTCGATGAGCTTCCTGAAGTAGGCGCCCATCTCGTCCTTGGCCTTCTCGCTGACCTCGGCGCCGTGCGAGGAGGACAGGATCAGCTGCGTCCAGGTGTGCATGCCCTGCCGGTCGTCGGCCGGGACGCCCATCAGCTCGCAGATGACCGCGATGGGGAAGGGGATGAGGATCGCCTCGGTGAGATCGGCGGGTGGTCCGATCCGCAGCAGCTCGTCGACCATCTCGTCGAGCGTGCGCCGGGCCCTGACGCGGACCCGCTCCACCCCGCGCGCCGTGAAGGCAGCGGCCACCGAGCGGCGCAGCCGGGTGTGGTCGGGCGGGTCCAGGAAGCCCACCGCGCCCCGGGCCGGGATGAAGTGCGGGGCGAGCCGGGTGACCGGCTGGTCCATGACCGCCTCGCGGCCGAACCGTGGGTCGTTGGTGACCATGCGCACATCGTCGTGGCGGGTCACCAGCCAGGCCCAGCCCACACCGTTGGGCAGCTGGATCCGGGTGATCGGTCCCTCGCGCATCAGCTCGGTCAGGACCGGGTCGAAGTCCACGCCCTTCAGGTCGAGGGCGGGCCAGTGCCGGACAGGCGGCAGTGGCCCGGTGATCGTCTTCTCGGTCATTCGGTTCACACCATCTCGTCGTTGGCGTTGCGCCAGCGGCCCAGGGCCATTTCCGCGGTGATGCCGGGGCCGAAGCCCGCGAGCAGTCCGCGTGCGGAGTGCTCGGCGCCGCCCTCGTCGAACAGCCGGCGCAGCGCGTCCAGGACGACGGCGCTGGCGATGTTCCCGTACTCGGTGAGGGTGGCCCGGCTGAACCGGAAGGCCTCCGGCGCGACCTCGAGGTACTTGCTGAGGTCGTCGAGGATCCTGGGGCCGCCCGCGTGGATGATGTAGAAGTCCAGGTCGGAGGCGTCCCAGTCGTGCTGTCGCGCGAGGGCGTGGAGGGCGGGGGCGAGCGGTTCCATCGTCCCGGGAACCCGCTTGTCCAGTAGGAAGTGGAAGCCCGTGGCGCGGACGTCGTACATGATCCAGTCCTCGGTCTTGGGGATCAGGTAGGAGCCGTTGCGCTCCAGGTGGATGCCGGTGCCGCCGTTGCCGCGGACGACGGCGGCGGCGATGCCGTCGCCGAACAGGCCGTTGCAGAGCAGGGAGCCGACGCTGAGGTCGGTCGGCTGGTAGCAGAGCGAGCAGAACTCGCAGGCCACGATGAGCGCGTTGGCGTCGGGGTACGCCGTGCAGAAGTCGTGGGCCCGGTTGATCGCGGCGCCGCCGGCCGCGCAGCCCAGCTGGGCTATGGGTATCTGCCGGGTGTCGCTGCTGAAGTCCATCGAGTTGATCAGCCAGGCCGTGAGCGAGGGCATCATGAACCCTGTGCACGAGACGTAGATGATCATGTCGATGTCGGTGGTGAGCAGCTCGGCGTCGTCCAGTGCCCGTTGTATGACGGCGGGGACGCGGGCTTTGGCCTCACTCTCGTAGACCTTGTTGCGTTCCTCGAAGCCCGGGTGTTTCAGCGTCTCCTCGATGGGCTGCACGATGTGCCGGGTTTGGACGCCGGTGTTCTCGATCAGTCGGAGTGCCAACGGCAGCTGGGGGTGGTCCTCATGACGGGAGCGGGCCAGCTCCAGCGTCTCCTCCATGGTGATCACGTATTCCGGCACGGAGACCGAAGGTCTGCACAAAGTCGCCATGACAAGCGCCTTCTTTCGCCTTCCGGGGAACTCTCGTGCCCCGGCGGAAGGGTGGTTCACCCACGGGGGTGGTTCACCCACCGGGGTGGTCCACCCACGATCACCCGGAAGCGTGGGGATCTCTCGTCGGGTTACTCCATTCCGGGGATTTTTGGGAGGGTGTGGGAGCACGCGGGAAGAGGCCCCGGGACGGCCGAACCGAAGGAGTACGCCATGGTGCGCACGGCCAGGGAACTGTTGGAGGACGCCACGGCGAAGCTCGCCCCGGACCCCCACGCCAACCGGCTGTTGCCCCTCATCGCGCGGGGCGCGGCCCAGCGTTCCACGCTCGCCGCCCTCGCCCTCGAACAGCGCCATGTGGTGGCCGCGGACCGCCGTGCGTTCCTGCATCTGGCCGAGCGTCCGGACGTCGAGCCGCAGAGTGCCGCCTTCTTCGCCCTCTTCGCGGAGGGTGAGGCCCTGGCCCAGGACCGGCTGGGTGCGTTTGCTGACGCCTGCGGGGTGGACGAGGCGCGGGCGGCGGCCTGCGAGCCGCTCGCGGACTGTCGAACGGTTGCCCCGCGCTCAATCCTTCGGTGTGGAGAGGTGGGGCATCCTGCCCGGGTGGCCTGGTGAGGGGCGGTGTCGCTGCTAACGTCGGGTTGTCCGGCAGCGGAGTTGCCGGGCCTACCGCCGGACGGGCGGGAAGTGACGCCTGTGCAGGCCCCTGTAAGACCAGCTCCCGCAAGGGGGAGGACGAGGGCCTGTGAAGCAGGAACCCGTGGTGGTGCCGCGTAGCGGTGCGGGCCGAAATGGCCTGCGCTCGCGCAGGCGAGGGCGTCAAGAGGCGAAGTTCTGGCAGACACTCTCGGAACTCGACCACCGACTAGGGCCGGTCCAACTCACTTGGGACCGGCCCTAGTCGGTGGACGCGCCACTGCTGTGCGCGATGCAGGCCACGTCGATGCGGTCGGCGAGTTTGGCGAGTTCGATGGTCAGCGTCGCCACCGTGTCCTCGTCGAGTCCGTCCTGGCCGGCCTCCACCAGGTGCAGCCACCGGCCGCCCACTGTGCGCAGCAGTTTGCTGACGTCGGCGGCCGCCACCTGCAACGTGCCGCGGTCGTCGACGATCAGAGGCAGGGTCACTTCGCGGTTCACAGGGGGATCGTAGCTGCGGAACGCTTACGCTCCGTGCCATACCGTGGTGATGTTGCAGAACTCGCGGATTCCGTGCCCCGACAGCTCACGTCCGTAGCCGGACCGCTTGACCCCGCCGAACGGGAACGCCGGGTGGGAGGCGGTCATACCGTTGAAGAACACGCCGCCCGCCTCCAGGTCGCGTACGAAACGGTCCACCTCGGCCTCGTCGTTCGTCCAGACGTTCGAACTCAGCCCGAACGGCGTGTCGTTCGCGAGCGCCACCGCCTCGTCCAGATCGGCGGCGCGGTAGAGCGTGGCTACCGGCCCGAAGGTCTCCTCCTGGTGGACGCGCATCTCGGGGGTGATGTCGGTGAGGACGGTCGGCGCGTAGTACCAGCCGCGCTCCGTGAAGCCTTCGGGGCGCTCGCCGCCGCACAGCACGGTCGCGCCGTTCTCCACCGCGTCGTCGACGAGTTCCTCCAGGTCACCGCGGCCCTGTTCGGTGGAGAGTGGGCCGATGTCCGTGTCCTCGTCCAGCGGATCGCCGACCTTCAGGGCCTTCATGCCGGCCGCGAAGCGTTCGGCGAAGGCGTCGAACACGTCCGTGTGCACGATGAACCGCTTGGCGGCGATGCACGACTGCCCGTTGTTCTGCACCCGGGCCGTCACCGCGGTTTTCGCCGCCCGGTCCACGTCGGCGGACGGCATGACGACGAACGGGTCGCTGCCGCCCAGCTCCAGCACCGTCTTCTTGACCTCGTCCCCGGCGACCGAGGCCACCGCGCGCCCCGCCGGTTCACTCCCGGTCAGCGTCGCCGCCTTGACCCGGGGGTCGCGCAGGACGTCCTCCACGGCGCCCGAGCCGATCAGCAGCGTCTGGAAACAGCCCTCGGGGAAGCCCGCCCGGCGGAACAGGTCCTCCAGGTAGAGGGCGGTCTGCGGCACGTTCGAGGCATGCTTGAGCAGGCCGACGTTGCCCGCCATCAGGGCGGGCGCGGCGAACCGGACCACCTGCCAGAGCGGGAAGTTCCACGGCATGACGGCCAGCACCGGGCCCAGCGGCCGGTAGCGCACCAGGACGCGGGAGGCGCCGGAGTCCTTGACGTCGGAGTCGGCGGGCTCCTCGTCGGCGAGCAGCTCCTCGGCGTGGTCGGCGTACCAGCGCATTGACTTCGCACACTTGGCGGCCTCCGCGCGGGCCTGCTTGACGGGCTTGCCCATCTCCGTGGTCATCACCCGGCCGATGTCGTCCCGTTCCTCGTCGAGGAGGTCGGCGGCCCTGTGCAGCAGCCGGGCCCGCTCGGCGAAGGACGTGGTGCGATAGTCGCGGAACGTGGTCTCGGCCCTGGCGAGCCTCCGCTCGATCTCCTCGGCGCCGAGCGCGTCGTACGTCTTGAGCGTCTCGCCGTTCGCCGGGTTCACCGTCGCGATGGGCATGGCCGACCTCCTGAAGCGGGCTGTTCTTCGAGCGGGCAGTTCTCCATAAGTCTCTATAAGCCCGAGTGCTCCGCCAGCCGGTCGAGAAACGCCGCCTGCGCCGGCACGATCAGCTCCCCGGCCCGGTCAAGGCCGAACCATTCCACCCGGTCCAGCTCGGGAAACTCCTGGCGCCGCCCCGATTTCGGCGGCCACTCCATCTCGAAGGTGCCCGGGACCACGGTCGCCGGGTCGAGGTCCGCCTCGATCGCCCAGGCAGTGACGACCTTGCCGTTCTTCTGTTCGACCTCGCCGAGCGGGACGGCCTCGCCGTCGGGCGGCGGCAGCCCCAGTTCCTCCTGGAACTCCCGGCGCGCCGCGTCCCAGGCGGTCTCGTCGGGCTCGTACTCGCCCTTGGGCACGGTCCATGCCCCGGCGTCCCGCCGCGCGAAGAACGGGCCGCCCATATGGCCGAGCAGCACCTGAGGGCCGTCGTCGGCGCGCCGGTACAGCAGCAGTCCCGCACTGCGCTTCCCCTTCACGGGGCCACCTCCGGGTGTGCGGCGAGCAGGGTCTCGACCGTGTCGGCCTGCGCGGGCGTCTTGTCCTCGCGGTAGCGCACCACGCGGGCGAAGCGGAGGGTGACCCCGGCCGGGTAGCGGGTGGACCGCTGCAGACCGTCGTAGGCGATCTCCACGACGAGTTCGGGCCGTACGGTGACCACGTGGCCGCTGTCCTCGACGGCCAGCTCCTGGAGGCGCTCGGTCTGCCAGGCCAGCATCGCGTCCGTCATGCCCTTGAAGGTCTTGCCGAGCATCGCGAAGGAGCCGTCCGCGGCGCGGGCCCCGAGGTGCAGGTTGGAGAGCTTGCCGGTGCGCCGCCCGTGGCCCCACTCGGCCGCCAGGACCACCAGGTCGAGGGTGTGCACGGGCTTGACCTTCAGCCACGACGCCCCGCGCCGGCCCGCGCTGTAGGGGGCGTCCAGGGCTTTCACCACGACACCTTCGTGACCGCGCTCCAGCGTCTCGGCGAGGAATCGTTCCGCAGAGGGGATGTCCTCGGGGCCGTGAGCGAGGGCGCGTCGCACCCGCATCGGCTCGGGCACCAGCCGCGCCAGCTCCGCGTGCCGTTCGGCGAACGGCATATCCAGCAGATCCCGCCCGTCGACCGACAGCGCGTCGAAGAAGACGGGAGAGACCGGCACGCTCTTGGCGGCCGTGGCCACATCCACCCGCGAGCCCACCCGCCCGGCCGTGTCCTGGAAGGAGCGCGGCCGCCCGCCCTCGGCCAGCGCGATCACCTCGCCGTCCAGGATGAAGCGGGTGCCCTGCAACTCCCTCGCGGCGGAAGTGAGTTCGGGCAGCCGGTCGGTGATGTCGTCGAGGGTGCGGGTGTAGATCCGTACGTCGTCGCCGTCGCGGTGCAGCTGTACGCGAATGCCGTCGAGCTTCTCCTCGACGGCACACGCGCCCAGCTTCTCCACGGCCTCGGACACGGACGTGGCGCTGTGGGCGAGCATGGGCAGCACCGGGCGGCCCACCGTGAGCCGGAAGTCGGCCAGGGCCCCCGGGCCGTCCGTCAGCAGCGCCTGCGCCACCGTCTGCAGCGATCCGGCGAGCATCACCGCCCGCCGTACGTCCGCGGCGGGCGCGCCGGTCGCCTCGGCGAGCCCCTCGACCGCGACCGCGTCCAGCGCGCCCTGCCGCACCTCGCCGGTGAGCAGCCCGAACAGGAACCGCTGCTCGTCCTCGGTGGCCGCCGCGCGCAGCTCGTCCATCAGCCGCCTGCGCTCCGCCTGCGAGCCGGTGCCCGTGACCGCGCCGACCTCCGTCAGCCGGGCGTCCACGTCCCGCACCGTGAGCGAGGGCTCGGGCGCGGGCGGCACCGGCCCGCTCAGCAGCTTCCAGCCGATGCCGAGCCGCCCCTGCGGGAGACGGCCCGCCAGATACGGGATCACGATCGGCACGTCGTCCGCGTCGGCGTCCCGGAACAGCTCGGCGAGCAGGGCGGTCTTCCGGGACCGCGCCGAGGTGGCGGCGACCTCCCGGGACACACGGGCGAGCCGGGCGAGCAGCATGGAGCCATGGTGCTACGGAGGGACGCCGTCCACACCCGGGCGGTTCAGCTCCGGGGCACGGCCGCGTCGAGGTCGGCGAAGAGCAGCTCGCCGTTGAGCGTGGCCGCCGCCCGGTAGCCCGCGCCCGCGGCGTTCACGACCTGCTCGGCGAAGCCCACCGCGTTGCCCGCCGCCCAGACGCCGGGCACGGTCGTCAGGCCCGTCTCGTCGACCACCGGGTACGTGCCGAACGGGGTCTCGCGCAGCTCGGCGCCCAGCCGCTGGAACAGGTCGTTGCGGGGGAGCGCGCGCGGCGCCACGAAGAGCGTCGAGCGGTCGTGGACGGTGCCGTCCGCGAGCCGGATCCCCGTGAGCCGGTCGTCCTCGACGACGAGCCCCGCGGCCTCACCGGACACCACGGCGACCCCGGCCGCGGCGAGCCGCCTCGTGTCGTCGGCCGTCAGCTCCTCCTCGGCGACCGTGTGCAGGAACAGGGTGACGTCCTTCGACCACTGGGAGACCATCAGTGCCTGGTGGACGCTCATCGGCGTGGCGGCCAGCACCCCGAAGGACTTGTCGCGGACCTCCCAGCCGTGGCAGTACGGGCAGTGCAGCACGTCCCGCCCGAAGCGCTCGGCGACACCCGGGACCGTCGGGAGCTCGTCCGCCAGCCCGGTGGCGAGGATCAGCCGCCGCGCGTGCACGATCCGTCCGGCCGTGAGCGTCACATGGAACTCGCCGCTGCCTTGCCGGGACACGTCCACCGCCCGGTCCCGGACCAGCTCGACGCCGTACCGCGCGATCTCCTCGCGCCCCGCGGCGAGGAACTCCGCGGGCGGCATGCCGTCCCGGGTCAGATAGCCCTGCAGATGTGCGGCGGGCGCGTTGCGCGGCTCGCCCGCGTCGACGACGAGCGTGCGGCGCCGGGCCCGGCCGAGGACCAGTGCGGCGGACAGGCCGGCCGCGCCGCCTCCGACGACGACGGCCTCGTACCTCTCGGTCATGTCGGTCATGGTGACCACCTCCACCGGAGACGGTCGCCCCACGGGTGCCGCATTGACAAACTGCTTTGCCGAATCTGCAATAGAGGCATGAGCAAGGGCATGGATGACGATTCCCGGACGGACGAGGTGCTGGCCGAGGTCGGGCCGAGGCTGCGGCGCATCCGCAAGGAGCGGGGCGCGACACTCGCCGGCCTGTCCGAGGCGACCGGCATCTCCGTGAGCACGCTGTCTCGGCTGGAGTCGGGGCTGCGCAAGCCCAGCCTGGAGCTCCTGCTGCCGATCGCCCGGGCCCACGAGGTGCCGCTGGACGAGCTGGTCGGCGCCCCACCGGTGCGCGACCCGCGCGTACGCGCCCAGCCCATCGTGCGCGGCGGCCGCACCCACTGGCCGCTCACCCGGCAGCCCGGCGGACTCCAGGCGTACAAGGTGCTCGAACCGCAGCGCAAGCTCGAGCCGGAACCCCGGACCCACGAGGGCTATGAGTGGCTGTACGTGATGTCGGGGCGGCTGAGGCTCGTGCTGGCCGACCATGACGTGGTGCTCGGTCCGGGGGAGGCCGCCGAGTTCGACACGCGGGTGCCGCACTGGTTCGGGTCGACGGGAGAGGGGCCCGTGGAGTTCCTGAGCCTGTTCGGGCCACAGGGGGAGCGGATGCACGTGAGGGCGCGTCCGACCCGATCGTGAGGGCGTGACGCACACGACTGTTCCCTGATCGGCAAGCGACCGCTTAGTATGCGGTCGAGCCCGGTCAGACAGAGCAGTCCCGTGGAGGCCCCGCATGCAGGCATGGCAAGTACACCAGCTCGGCGAACCGAGCCAGGTGATGCAGCTCCAGGACGTGGAGCGACCGGTGCCCGGTGAGGGGCAGGTCCTGCTCAAGGTGCGCGCGGCGAACATCAACTTCCCGGACGTGCTGATGTGCCGCGGGCATTACCAGGTCAGGCCGCCACTGCCGTTCACGCCCGGTGTGGAGATCTGCGGCGAGACCGAGGACGGGCGCCGCGTGCTGGCCAATCCCGCGCTGCCGCACGGCGGTTTCGCCGAGTACGCCGTCGCGGACGCCGCCGCCCTGCTGCCCGCGCCCGACTCCCTTGACGATGCCGAGGCGGCCGCCCTGCACATCGGCTACCAGACGGGGTGGTTCGGTCTGCACCGCCGGGCCCGTCTCGAAGCCGGCGAGACGCTGCTCGTCCACGCCGCCGCCGGAGGGGTCGGCAGCGCGGCCGTGCAGCTGGGGAAGGCGGCGGGCGCCACCGTCATCGGCGTGGTCGGCGGGGCCGACAAGGTGGCCGTGGCCCGCGAGCTGGGCTGCGACGTCGTCATCGACCGACGTACCCAGGACGTCATCGCAGCCGTGAAGGAAGCCACCGGCGGCCGGGGTGCCGACGTGATCTACGACCCCGTCGGCGGTGAGGCGTACACCCAGTCCACCAAGGTCGTCGCCTTCGAGGGCCGGATCGTCGTCGTGGGCTTCGCCAGCGGCTCGATCCCCAGCCCGGCGCTCAACCACGCCCTGGTGAAGAACTACGCGATCCTCGGCCTGCACTGGGGCCTGTACGGCACCAAGAACCCCAAGCTGATCCAGCACTGCCACGAGCAGCTCACCGAACTGGCCGCGCGCGGCGCCATCAAGCCGCTGGTCAGCGAGCGCGTGCCGCTGGGCGGCGGTGCGGCCGCCGTGCAGCGGGTCGGCGACGGTGTCACCACCGGCCGGGTCGTCGTGGTGCCCTCTCTCGAGAACGGAGCAGCCGCATGACCGACGCAGCCGAACTGCGCACCCGTACGAAGGAGTTGCTGGCGGCGCACCCGCCCGCGACAACGGACCGGCTCGACTTCCTCAAGGCCCGTTTCGACGCGGGACTCGCCTGGGTGCACTACCCCGAGGGTCTCGGCGGGCTCGGCGCCCCGCGCACCCTCCAGGCCGTCGTCGACGCCGAACTGGAAGCCGCCGGCGCCCCCGACAACGACCCGCGGCGCATCGGCATCGGCCTCGGCATGGCCGCGCCGACGATCCTCGGCTTCGGCACGGAGGAGCAGAAGCGCGACTTCCTCAGGCCGTTGTGGGTCGGCGAGGAGGTCTGGTGCCAGCTCTTCAGCGAACCCGGTGCCGGGTCCGACCTGGCCGCGCTCGGTACCCGTGCCGTCCGGGAGGGCGACAACTGGGTGGTCAACGGGCAGAAGGTGTGGACGTCCAGCGCCCACCTCGCCCGCTGGGCCATCCTCATCGCCCGCACCGACCCGGACGTGCCCAAGCACCGCGGCATCACGTACTTCATCTGCGACATGACCGACCCGGGTGTCGAGGTGCGGCCGCTGCGCCAGATCACCGGCGAGGCCGAGTTCAACGAGGTCTTCCTCACCGACGTCCGCATTCCCGACGCGCACCGGCTGGGTGAGGTCGGTGACGGCTGGCGGGTCGCGCAGACCACGCTCATGAACGAGCGCGTCTCCATCGGCGGTATGCGCATCCCGCGCGAGGGCGGCATGATCGGCCCGGTCTCCAAGACCTGGCGCGAGCGTCCCGAACTGCGCACCCACGATCTGCACCAGCGGCTGCTGAAGCTGTGGGTGGAGGCCGAGGTCGCCCGGCTCTCCGGCGAACGGCTGCGCCAGCAGCTCGTCGCGGGCCAGCCCGGCCACGAGGGTTCCGGGATGAAGCTCGGATTCGCCCGCCTCAACCAGGAGATCAGCGGCCTGGAGGTCGAACTCCTCGGCGAGGAAGGCCTGCTGTACGAGGACTGGACGATGCGCCGGCCGGAACTGGTCGACTTCACCGGCCGCGACGCCGGCTACCGCTATCTGCGCTCCAAGGGCAACAGCATCGAGGGCGGGACCAGCGAGGTCCTGCTGAACATCGTCGCCGAACGCGTGCTGGGCCTGCCGTCCGAGCCGCGCACCGACAAGGACGTCGCGTGGAAGGACCTCGCCCGATGACAACACAGAGCACCCAGCCCGATCTGCTGTACTCGGAGGAGGAAGAGGCGCTGCGCGCCGTCGTCCGCGGCCTCCTCTCCGACCACTGCGACGCGGCGGGCGTCATCGCCCGCACCGAGTCGGACACCCCGCACGACCCCGAGCTGTGGAAGGCGCTCTCGGACGGGATGGGCCTGGCGGGCCTGCTCGTGCCCGAGTCGCTGGGCGGCCAGGGCGCCACCCACCGCGAAGTCGCCGTGGTGCTGGAGGAGCTGGGGCGTGCGGTCGCGCCGGTGCCGTATCTGACCAGTGCCGTCGTCGCCACCGAGGCGCTGCTGGCCTGCGAGGGCGAAGAGGCCGCCGGGCTGCTGTCGGCGCTGGCGTCGGGCCGGACGATCGGCGCGCTCGCCGTCGCGCTGTCCGTGCCCCCCGGCGGCGCCCACAAGACCGTACGGAACGAGGGCGGCTTCCTGTACGGGGAGCTGACGGGGATCGCGGACGCGGCGGTGGCCGATGTGCTGCTGGTTCCGGCGGACGACGGCGGGCTGTACGCGGTGGACGGGGACGCCGTGACGGTCACCCCGCTGGTGTCCCTCGACCTCACCCGGCCGCTCGCCACGGTCGCCTTGGACGGGGTGCGGGCACGTCCCCTCGGCGCCGCCGAACCCGCCGTACGACGGGCCCTGCGCAGCGGCGCCGGACTGCTCGCCTCCGAACAACTCGGCCTCGCCGACTGGTGCTTGACCGAGACGGTCCGCTACCTCAAGGAACGCAAGCAGTTCAACCGGCCCGTCGGCGGATTCCAGGCGCTCAAGCACCGGCTCGCGCAGCTGTGGCTGGAGGTCGTCAACGCCCGCGCCGCCGCCCGCGCCGCCGCCGACGCGCTCGCGACCGGCAGCGCGGACACCGACGTGTCGGTCGCCGTCGCCCAGGCGTACGCGGCACCCGTCGCCGTCCACACCGCCGAGGAGGCCCTCCAACTGCACGGGGGCATCGGGATGACCTGGGAGCACCCGGTTCACCTGTATCTGAAGCGGGCCAAGGCGGACTCGATCGCGTACGGCACGGCGGGAGCCCACCGCGCGGCGCTGGCCGAACTGGTGGACCTGCAAGCCCCCTGACGTACATCTGCCGGAGGCCCGCCCCGCCAGGGGCGGGCCTCTCGGCGTGCGCACCGCGGGTGAAGTGAACGGACAGCGGCAGTCCGGCCAACTCCCCTCACGACAGGGTGTGTTGGGCCGCCCGGGACCGCATACTCGCTGAGGTCCTAGCGCACCCTTCAAGGGAGGCAGAGCATGGCCCTCACCACCCGTCGCAGAGCCCTCACCACCCTCGGCGCCGCCCTTGCGGGCTCGGTCGCCCTGCCCGCCTCGCGAGCACTGGCGGGGGAGGAGAAGCACCACACACGCCCCCTGTGGCGTGCCCACGCGCACAACGACTACGAGCACCCGCGACCCCTGTTCGACGCCCTCGACCACCGCTTCGGCAGCGTCGAGGCCGACATCTACCTCGTCGGCGACCAACTCCTCGTCGCCCACGACCCGGTCGAACTCGACCCGACCCGCACCCTCGAATCCCTCTACCTCGCCCCGCTCGCCGCCCGAGTGAAGGCCAACCGCGGCTCGGTCTACCGGGGTTACCGGGGGCCCCTGCAACTCCTCATCGACATCAAGACCGAGGGCTCGTCGACGTACCTCGAACTCGACCGCCATCTGAGCCGCTACCCGCACCTGTTCACCACCTACGCTCACGGCCGGGTGCGCCCGGGGCCGATCACCGCGGTGATCTCCGGCGACCGCGCCGCCCGTACGCCCATGGAGGCGCAGAGCGTGCGGCGCGCCTTCTACGACGGCCGGCTCACCGACCTCGGCAGCGCGGCCCCCGCCTCCTTCATCCCGCTGATCTCGGACAACTGGACGCTCAACTTCACCTGGCTGGGCGACGGCCCGTTCCCCGACGCCGAGCGTGCGAAGCTGCGCGGCATCATCGCGGCGGCCCATCGGCGCCACCAGAAGGTGCGGTTCTGGGCGACGCCCGACCTGGCGGGCCCGGCACGCGAGGCGCTGTGGGGCGAACTACTGGCCGCCGGCATCGACTACTTCAACACCGACGACCTCGCCGGGCTCGAAACCTTCCTCGTCGCGCACGAGTAGACGCGTGCGCGTAGGACGCACGCGAGTGGACGCGCACGAGCAGGTGCACGCGCTGGTGTGCGAGTGGGCGTAGACACCACACGTTCGGAGGACACGTCAGCCGCACGGACGAACCCTCCGCTACGCGACACTTGCGGCCGAAAGCCGCGGTGTCGACGTGGCGGAGGAGGTTGACGATGGCCATTTCCATCTCTGTGGTGGTACTGCTCCTGATCCTCGCGGTGGTCTTCCTGCGCAACGGCGCGCTGAAACCCTCGCACGCGGTGGTCTGCGTACTGCTCGGCTTCTATCTGTCGACCACCAGCATGGCGCCGACCATTCAGAACGGGCTCACCGCGACGGCGGACATCGTGAGCAGCCTGCGCCCCTGACGTGCGGGTCCACGTGCGTGTCAGCCCTGTGTCAGCTGCGTGAGAACACCCCGATGCCGTTGGGGACCGGGCGCTCGGCGCCGCCGGAGGGGTGGTTGAGGACGCTCACCGCGCCCGCTCCCGGCATCCGCGCGACCATGGTCGTGGAGCCGCCGCCATCCAGACTGAACGCGTCGACGGAGCCCAACGACCGCATGGTGTGTGCCACTTCGGCGATGGTCAGTCCGCCGCGGTAGGCGGCCGCGCCGTCGAGGGCGAGCAGAAGCAGGCGCCGCCCCTTGTTCGCGATACCCACGGCGGTCCGTACGGCCGAGGTGGTGTTGTTCAGACCGGGCAGCGGCTGCCCGTGAGTGAGGACCGGATAGCCGCCGATGGCGAAGCGGTACCGGATCCGGGTGCCGGCCGCGACGAGCCAGTGCTGAATGCGGACCGCCTGCCCCTTCGCCAGCTCGCGCAACTGCTGCGCGCCCGCCTCGCGCCCCACCAGCACGGTGGTGCCGGACGCGATGGCACCGCTGCCGGGTGTGGTGGCCGTCGACACGACCCGGCCGCGGCGGACCGTCACCTCGTAGGTGTCCGCGCTGCAGGGCGCGGCGCGGTCGATGTCGGTGCCGCAGACGGCCCGCTTGCGGGAGACACCGCCCCAGGCCGAGGTGAACGCGCCGATGGAACCCTGCGGCAGCGCGTACTGGTTGAGCCCTCCGAGCGCCCACCGCCCCCGGGAGCTGCGCACGGAACCGTCGAGGGCCAGACTGTCCAGCCGGGCCCGGCCGTCCAGGCCCACGCCGAGGACGTTCTTCGTGGTCGTGCCGGGCGGCAGGGCGGGGCCGAAGCGCTGGCCGTCCGGGACCGCCGCCTTCAGGGTGCGGCCGTTCGCGATCGCCGGACCCACGGTCGCGCCCGTGGCCTCGACCCCCGGATGCTGGGTCTCGGAGATGTCGAAGAAGTCACCGTTGACGCCGGCGACGGCGCCCTGCGCCTCGGCCAGCCGGGAGACGGCCGCCCGGGAGGCCACGGCCGCGGAGTGGAGGAGATCGACCCGCACATGACGGTTGCTCAGATCGACGCTCAGTACGTGTGCGCGTGCCACGCCCTGGGCGGCCGGGACGTCGAACTCCTTGTACGTGATGCCCGGGGCGACGGCCTTGCCGGTGAGGGCCTTCGCGTCCGCGACCGTGCCGTGCCAGGTGTGGGTGCCTTGCACGCCGCTGGCCGGTGCTGCCCCAGCCAGGGCCGCACCGGCCAGCGCGCTCCATGCCGTGAGTACCGTCAGTGCTGTTCTGAGCCGTCCGTCGCGAGGTGTCACGGTGCCCCCTGAAGTCTCGTCAACTGTCTTAGGACTCAGGGGGATTGCAGCAGACCGTGACGGCCTCCGCAGGGCCTAGGCGTCTACGACGCGGGAACGGATGAGAAAACGCACTCCTTCGGGTGCTTCCAGGGAGAAACCGCTGCCGCGGCCCGCCACGACGTCGACGATCAGTCGCGTGTGGCTCCACAGCTCGTACTGGCTCTTCGACATCCAGAACGTCACCGGCTCGTCGAGCCCCTCGACGTCCAGCTCGGCGAGCAGCACGTCGGAGCCGCCGGTGCGGAACTCGCCCTCCGGGTAGCACATGGGCGCACTGCCGTCGCAGCAGCCGCCGGACTGGTGGAACATCAACGGTCCGTGGACCGCCCGCAGCCGCCGCAGCAACTCGGCGGCCGAGGGCGTCAGCTCGACGCGCGGGGCGGCGTCCGTCGTCTCCTGGTGGTCCATGGCGTGTCCCTACCTTGATGTGCGGAAACGGAAGCCACCGCTCCGCGCGAGGGTCGGTCGGTCCGGCCCAGTCAACTCCTGGCTTGGTTGCAGACAGGTTGCACGACATCGGGGGAGGAGGACCAGGTGGCACGGCGAGGGAAGAGCCACGTGCGCTCGGTGCGCGGCGGCCGCCCGTCAAGGTTGGTGCGTGACGCTCACTTCTACGGTCAGCGTGCCCCTGTTGTCCTCGGAGCAGGACCCGGCGGCGTCGTTGATCCCCAGTTGCAGGGGGCCGTTTTGAGCTGCCCGGAAAGCCAGTTTCCGCCCGACGGTGTGGACGGGGGCGTCCTGACTGTCGGAGAGGCGTGCCAGCAGGGTGCCGAACGGCGCCGCGGGCTTGATCTTGCAGCTCTTCGCCCCGTCCAGCGACTGGTCCGTGAGCGCGTCGTAGCCGGTCGGCCCGGTCACGGGTTTGTTCCGGTAGTCGACCGTCCATTCTCCGGAAACGAACCGTACGGTGACCCGGTCTCCCCGCTGGACGGTCAGTCTGGTCACCGACTGCCAACCGGTCGTCGACCGGACGACCTGAGTGGTGGTCGTCGTCCTCGGGTCCTCCTTGAACGGCAGCACGCCGGTGAGGAACAGACCGCCGCTGACGCCCGCCACCAGCACAGCCGTACCGGCCAGAGCCCACCACACCCGCTTCGGGCCCCTCGGGCGGGACGACTGCCGGGGAGGTGGCTTGAGTGACGTGGTGTGCAGGGCCGTCGGTGCGGGCTCCCCGGCCGGGACGAGTCGACCCTGGCCGCTGGTCACGGTGTCCGCGTCGGTCAATGCGGTTGAAGACCGCAGCACCCGCACGGTCGGTGACGGCAGCGGCCCGGCGTCCGCCTCCCCCGCCGCGACACGCCACAGCGCGGAACGCGCGGTGGCCGCCGAAGGGCGCTCGTCGGGGGACTTGCGCAGCAGTGCCTCGACGACCGGGCGCAGTGGGCCGAGCCGCTCCGACAGGACGGGCTGCTCGTACGCCACGGCGTGCAGCGTCGCGGGCCGTGCCGGCCTGCGGAACGGGGACTGCCCGCCGCAGACCGTGGCGAGGGTCGCGCCGAGGGACCACAGGTCGGAGGCCGGGCCGACCGGCGATCCCATCACCCGCTCGGGAGCCATGTACTCGAGGGAGCCGATCAGTTCACCGGTGGTCGTCAGGGACTCGCCGTCGTCCAGGGCCGCGATACCGAAGTCGGTGAGGACGGCGTTGCCGTCGCGGCGCAGCAGGACGTTGGCGGGCTTGACATCACGGTGCAGGGTGCCCGCCGCGTGCACGGCCTCCAGCGCGTCGAGCAGTTGCACGCCCAGGGCGGCGGTGTGCTGCGGCGTGAGCGGTCCGCTCTCGGCGATCCCGTGGGCCAGCGAGGGCCCCTCGACGAGTTCCATGACGATCCACAGCCGGTCCTCGGACTCGACCAGGTCGTGGACACCCACCACATGGGGATGCGACACCCGGGCGACCGCGCGCGCCTCACGGACCGCGCGACGCACCCGTATGCGCTGATCCTCGTCGCCCTGGGTGAGGACGTTCAGTTCCTTGGCCGCGACCGGGCGGTCCAGCAGCTGGTCGTGGGCGCGCCAGACCGTGCCCATCCCGCCTCTGCCGAGAACGTCGTGAAGCAGATACCGACCGGCGATCAGCCGCCCTGAGCCGTGTTCCGAACGCGTCGCCGCCTGGTGATCGCCATCTCCGGATATCACGCGCTCTCTCACGTTTCCTTCCCGGTGGACTGTCCGCCCGCCGGCTGTCGTTCGATTGGTCGTCGTTTGTTCGTTCCGTCGTCGTTCGTTCGGGGCCGAGCATAGCGGAGCACATCATGGTCACATGTCGTCAACTCGCGTGCGGTGAGGGGACCTTGATGACCGATGTTCTCCGGGGCGGGCGTCCTGGAGATTGCGCGGTACTCGGACGCGTTCGGACGGATCGATTCCTTCGGCCGTGCGGGCCGCCCAGGGGCCGGTGGTCACGATGCCCAGGGCGAGGATGGCCAGACCGCAGCCGGCGATGATCCACCAGGCGGCCGGGCGCGCCCCGGCGGCGATCGCGGCGCCGGTCACCGCGATGCCGAGCGCGGCGCCGACCTGGCGGCTGGTCGCGGCGATCGCGGCGGCCACCCCGGCCTGGGCGCGTGGCAGGCCCGAGACCGCTGTGTGGGTGATGGGCGCGTTGACGAAGCCGAAGCCCAGTCCGAACAGTGCGTACGCCGCGTAGAGCAGGACGTCCGAGCGGTCGGCTGACCGGGTGGCGGGGACGGCCAGCAGGCCGCCGGCGGTGATGCCGGCCCCGGCGAGCAGCAGCGGGATACGCGGGCCGCGGCTGCCCACGATCCGCCCGGCCAGTGGCGGGCACACGAGGGACAGCACCGCCATCGGCAGCAGGTGCACCCCGGTACTCAGGGCGCTGAGCCCCAACACCTGTTGCAGATAGAGGGTGTTGGCGAAGAGGAAGCCGCCGAGCGCGGTGAAGGCGCACACCGCCATCACCGTCGCCCCGCTGAAAGGCGCGCTGCGGAAGAGGCGCGGGTCGACCAGCGGTTCGTCGCGCCTCCTCTCGTAGGGGATGAAGGCGGCCAGCGCACCGGCCGCGGTGATCAGGCAGGTCACGATGGCGGGGGAGGTCCAACCCCGGCCCGGTGCCTCGATGATGGCGTACGTCAGTGTGCCGAGTGCGGTGATCACCAGCAGTTGCCCCACCGGGTCCAGCCTGCGGGGCCGTGGCGCGCGTGATTCCGGGACGAACAGGGCCGTGAGCAGGAGCGCGGCCAGCCCGATCGGCACGTTCAGCCAGAACACCGACCGCCACCCGGCCGTCTGCACCAGTACGCCGCCGAGGATCGGGCCGGCCGCCATGCTGATGCCCACCACCCCGCCCCACACGCCGATGGCCCTTGCCCGCTCCCGCGGTTGTGGGAAGGCGTTGGCGAGGATGGCCATGGCGACCGGGGTGAGCATGCAGCCGCCCACCGCCTGCGCCATGCGGAAGACGATCAGCCAGTCCAGCGACGGTGCCAGGCTGCACAGCGCCGATCCGCCGGTGAACAACACGAGCCCGAGGAGGAAGACACGTCGTCTCCCGACGCGGTCGGCCGTGGAACCGGCCAGGATGAGCAGCGAGGCCAGCACGATGGTGTATGCGTCGAGGGTCCACTGCAGGCCCGACACGGAGCTGTGCAGGTCTTCCTGTATCGAGGGCAGGGCGACGTTGAGGATCGTGGTGTCGAGGCTGACCAGCAGCACGCTCAGGCAGCAGACGGCCAGGACCAACGAGGGTCTGCTGCGGTCGGGTTGAGACACGTCGGCTGCCCTTTCCGGGGTCAGTGCCGCGGCCGGTCGGTGGTGTGGGCCTCGGTGAAGTCCCAGAGCACCGGGAGGAATTCCTCCGGCGTCTCGGTCTGGGGCATGTGGCCGGTGCCTTCCAGCAGACGGAACTCCGCTTCGGGGATGGCCTGCGCGTACGCGCGTCCGTAGTCGGCGTCCACGACCTGGTCGCTTGCGCCCCATGCGACCAGGGTCGGGTGGATGACCTTGGCGAGGCGGTCGGGCAGGGTGGCATCGGTCATGGCGTGCGGGCCCGAATAGATCTGCAGAGTGGCACGGTTGGCGGCCATGACCGCGCGCTGCGCCTCGGTCAGTGCGCTGGGGTCGAAGCGGAACTTCGAGGGGTCGTGGAAGGAGAGTCGGGACAGCTCGACGGGTGTCAGGGAGAAGGTGTCGGCTATCGGGTGGCCGGGGACGAGGATGCCGACGGCGTTGACGAGGGTGACGCTGCTGATGCGACGGCTGCCCAGGGTCGCCAGTTCGGCGGCGATCCAGCCGCCGATCGAGTTGCCGACAACGGCGACGTCCCGCAGGTCGAGAGCGTCGAGCAGTTGGGCGTAGACCTGGGCCAGGGTCGTGACGTCGGTCAGCCACTCGGGGCGGGCAGTGCCGTCGAAGCCGGGGTGGACGGGCGTGAACACCCTGGCCGGACGCTGCTCGGCCAGCAGGCCGGCGAACGGGGTGACGGTCTGCGGGCCGCCGCCTCCGTGCAGCAGCAGGAGGGGGCGCCCCTCCTGCCCGAAGAGGTCGACGGTGATGTCGAGGGTGCCTTGGTCGAGCGTGAGGGTGTGGGTGCTGCGGGTCATTCGGTGCTCCTCAAGTGGCTGCGTCGAGAGGGAAGTCGAGAAGGAAGGGGATTGCCGTCACGCGAAATCGGTCGCGGGGACGGTGGCGTAGCGGCTCATCACCGCGACGGTCGACTCCGGGGTCAGCTCCTGGCCGCCCGCGATCATGTTCCGCAGGTCGCGGAAGTACTGCACGTACAGGTCGGGCGTGAAGGTGTTGAGCATCACCGCGGGCGTGTCACCGAGGTTGGCGAAGGTGTGCGGGGCGCCGGGCGGGATCATGGCGAGCGTCCCGGCCGGGGCCACGTGGGTCGTCTCCCCGATGGTGAAGTGCACGGTGCCGGAGACGACGTAGAAGCCCTCGTCGTGCTGGGCGTGGCGGTGCTGCGGCGGGCCCTGGGTGTGCGGGGCGATGGTGATCTCTCCGATTCCGAGGCGGTGCCCGGTGGTGCTCCCGTCCTCGAGGATGCGCATCTGTGTGGGGCCCAGCTGGATCGTCTCGCCGTCGTCCGGGCCGACCACGGATACCGTGCTCATTGCTTCTCCTTCGTGAGAGTTGACTCTCATGAGAATAGAGAAGTCGAGTGCCATAATGCAAGTCGACTCTCACGACGAGTGGCGACTGCTAAAATGCGGGTGAGTCAACAGGAGGAGTTCCACAATGACGGCGCAGGCGGGCACCGGCCGCACCAACCAGAAGCAGCGCACGCGGACGGCGATCGTGGCGGCCGCCCGGGATCTCACCGGCACGGGCGCCGAGGTGACCATGCCCGCGATCGCCCGCGCGGCCCTGGTCTCCGAGGCCACCGCCTATCGGTACTTCCCCGACCTGCCGTCGCTGATCAGTGAGGCCCTGGCCGGCGTCTGGCCGCCCCCCGCCGAGGCGCTCGCGCCGGTCGCGGACTCCGCCGACGCCGTCGAACGCGTCGCCTTCGCCTGCGAGTTCCTCCTTCGCGGCATCCTCGCCCGGCAGGGTTCGGTACGCGCGATGATCGCCGCCACCATCACCCGGCCCGAGACGGTGGCCACGCGACCGGGCATTCGCTTCGGACTCATCGACCATGCGCTCCTCCCCTTGGAGGGCACGCTCGGCGCGACGGACCCGGACGCGTTCACGCAGCTCAAGCGGGACCTCGCGGTGGTCGTGAGCGCCGAGTCACTCTTCACCCTCACCGATCTGTGCGGGCTCGACCCCGACGAGGCCGTCACCAGCGCCGTACGGACCGCGACCACCTTGACCGAGGCCGCGGTGCGCGCGATCGGGTAGTGCCTGGGCCGGGGTTCCCGACGAGGCTGCCGACGCTGGAGTTCCCTGGTGGGTGAGGTGTGGGTATGGGGGCGTGCCGACCGCTGCGGGACGTCAGCGCCGGGAAGCGGTACGGATGCAGTCGGCCGAGCTGTTCGAGCAGCAGTTCAAGCCACCGGAGGTCGCACCGCGGCTGCGGGTGAGCCGGAAATCGCCCTGTCAGTGGCACCAGCTGTGGCGGGACGGCGGAGTTCAGGCCCGGGCCTCCCGTGGCCCGAGCGGATCACGGTGCCGGCGCGGGCACACCCCGGTCGTGACGGTGAGCGGGCGGCGCTCGGGGCGGCCGTCGGTCGCCGGGCCGATCGCCATGCGGCCCGGGTCCCGCACCCGGCTGTGCCACCGCCTGGGCACTCACCTCCGCGGACAAAGGCAAGCGCCGCCGCATGGGTGAGCGCGACTTCATCGCTCCTATCGACGGCGTCCACCAGCTCGTCAGGGCACCGGGTCGTGCCGGTGTGGGACCGGTCGAACACCCATGTCTCCTGCACGATGCGGCAGTTGATCGCCGAGCGGGAGCGGCTGACGGTGTTCCTGCTGCCCGCCCACTCGCCCGACCTCGACCCGTTCGAGGGCGTGTGGGCACACGTCAAACGCAGTCTGGCCAACCTCGCCGTTGTCGCCCCCGACTGCCTGGAGACGCTCGTCCGCAACCGGCTCAAACGCCTCCCGTACCGGCCCGAGGTCCTCGACGGCTTCATCGCCGGAACCGGCCTGGCCCTCGACGACTCGACGTCACCCTGACAAGCCGAAGTCAGGTAGAAGGGGACCTCACCAAGGGAGCAGCGACTGCTCGGGCGGACCAGTTGGAGTGGACAGGACCCGAGCACCCGGGGCCAACTGGGAGAAGAGGTCCGCTGGGGTCGTTTCCCGCGGCTGCCTGGATGCGCCGTCCGACACCTTGGAGCGCTCATGAAAGGAATGGCCGCGGCGACAGTGCCGGCGGTTTGCGCCATGCCGCTTGCTGCTGCATGCGGCTGTCCCAGCCGGACGATCTCGTCCGCCTGCGCCAGGCCCACATCTGGAGCGCTGTCGGCGGGCATCCCCGTATACATCGGCTCGGCCGCACCCGGCAGCGCGTCCGACGCCACAGTGGTACGTCGTGAACACGTCCGGCAGCAAGGTCGAACCCGATTGACGGGGGACCGATGACCGGACACACGGGCGCGCGGATGCGGCGTCCCGCACGAACGGTGGCGGCCTGTTTGGCTGCTTTGCTGCCGGTCGCGGTCGCGGTGGGGGTGTATGCGTTCGGCCGCACGCACACACCGGACTACACCAGCGGCCTGTTCGGGCAGCACGGCGCCGGCGTCTACGACCTCAAGGCGCGCCTGGGCAGCGCTTTGATGGCACTCGCGGTCGTCCAACTGCTACTCGGGCTGTGGATGTACCGGCGTCTACCAGGAGCGGGGGCCGCGCCGCACCGGGTGCACCCCACACACCGGCTCATCGGCCTCCTTGCCTTTCTGCTCTCGCTGCCCATCTCCTACCACTGCATCACCGCCTACGGAGTTGAGTTCACGAGCAGCCGAGCGGCGGTGCACTCCATCACGGGCTGCGTCCTGTACGGCGCGTTCGTGGCCAAGGTGCTGGTGGTGCGCAGCCGCCGACTGCCCGGTTGGGCGCTTCCGGCCGCCGGCGGCGTCCTGGTCACCGCCATCGCACTGATGTGGTACACAGCCGCCTTGTGGTTCTTCATCGGCTCCGCCCCGGGCTTCTGATGAACCGGCAGCTCACGGTGCAGGAGTTCCGTCACAGGCTCGCCCGGGACGTCTGCCACGGCAAGTGCGGGCAGATACTGGTGAACGGGTACGCCTACGCGCTATCGAGCCCGACGACTGGACAGCTTTCATGCGCTTCGCCGACGATGACGGGCGGCGAGGGAGCCGGCTGGATCTACCGCGGTCCGCCGAGAGCCACCGTGCCTGGGCGACGGAGCAAGCCGTTGCCAAGTGCGATGACGACCGCTTCCGGTTGGCAGTCGAAACGACGCCCAGGGGAGAGTTGGTTGGCACAGTCGGCTCACATCGCACCGGGCATCGTTCAGGCTGGTTCGAGTTCGATGTCACGATCGGCGCTGACCACCGGCGCAAGGGCTACGGGGCAGAAGCCGTGGTGCTGCTGCTGCGCTTCATGTTTGCCGAGCGGCGCTATCACAAATGCCTGGCAGTGATCTTCGCCCACAACGAGGCATCGCCGGCACTTACCCGTCGGCTCGGCATCACCGAGGAGGGGCGCCTGCGGGAACACGTTTTCTCTGCCGGCCGGCACCACGACCTCGTCATGATGGGCATGCTCGCCAACGAGTTCGACCAGCGACAGCGATGGGCGAACCATGAGCGGTTCATCCAAGCGTGTGCGGAACGACACTCGAACTTGATCAACGTTCGCTGTTCGCGGGTGGAGGCGGCCTGTCACTGAAAGCAGGACTGCCCTCAGCTGCGCGAGGTGGCACGCAGGCGCAGGCCGACAGTTGTGAGACCTTCGAAGGTGGTGACCTGGTAGCTGGGTTCCGGTCCGGGCGGCTCGCTCAAGTGGTAGCGACGGGCGGTCTGCGCAGTCAGGAGCGTCAGCATCGCCATGGCCAGAGCGGCTCCCTCGCAGCCGTGCGGCCCGGTACCGAAGGAGAGGAAGACCCCGGGTTTCGCCCGCGAGCACGAATCATCGAGCCAGCGCTCGGGTTGGAACTGGTCCGGCTCGGGGTGTTCCCGGGCGTCGCGCTGGGCGGTGTAGGGGCAGACGAGAACGGTGGACCCGGCGTCGATGGTGTAGCCGGCGAGGTCGGTCTGTCGCGTGGCGCGCCGGGTCAGTAGCCAGCTCGGGGGGTGCAGTCGGAGCACCTCGCGCACCAGTGCCTGGGTGTATTGCAGGCGGTCGAGGTGGGTGCTGGTCGTGGCGGCCGGATCCGCGGGCAGCAAGGCGGCTTCGGCCGCGACGCGGCCCGCTGCCTGGGGATACCGGGCCAGGTGGAGCAGGATCCATCCAGCTGCCCGGGAAGGTGTCTCGAAGGTGGCGACGGTGATTCCGGGGAGAGTGTCGAGGATGGCCTCTTCCGGCAGTAGGCCGTAGCGGGAGGAGGGCCGGAGCATCTGTCCCAGCATGTCGTCACCGAGCCGGCCCGATGAACGACGCCGGCGGACGATGGGCCGCAAAGCGTTGGTGAAGGCGACTTGCTGCCGTGTGCGGAACCGCCGTGCCGGTGTGGGCATCCAGCGCGGCCATACCCAGCGTGAGGGGCGTACGAGCACCTCCCGGGCCAGGAAGAGCCGTGAGGCAAAGGGCAGCAGGGTGGGAGCGTCTTCGGAGAAGAGGTAGTGCACGCCGATCTCCGCCAGGGCGTGCCGAACCGGGGGCAGAACTTCGACGTCCTGGCCCGTGGGCCACTGGTCGGCAAAACGAGCGGCACTGGGCGCAATCTCACCGATCCGGGCTGCAACCGCCTGCGGGCGCAGTCCGCGCATGCGGGCGGCGTGAGCGCGCGCACGCTCCTCAGGCGTCGGTGCTCCGCTCGACCGCTTCAACGGCGGGAAGAGAGGCGAGGGCGCCTTGGGGAAGTCCTGCGCGTGACGCAGGACTGCTTCACAAGGCCCGGCCGTAGCGGCTACGTAGACACCCGAGTCCAGTTGCCAGACGTCCCCACACTCGTCAGCGCCACGGCGCGCCACTGCCAGCCGGTCGCGGCTCCAGGCCGCGAAGCTGGTTTCGGGCAACCGCGGCGGCTCATTCATTCGGCCCATGAGATCGTCCCTGACGCTGGTACCTGTCCAGGCCGATACCGTCGGCAGCGTGGCCGGGAGCCGACGGGCGCCCTGGGGTGCCCGTCGGCAGCGCGGTCAGACCCGGTCGTCCCCGGCGTACCCGTCCCATTCGTGTTCCCCGTACGCACCGTAGTGGCGGGTGAAGAACAGTTTGCCGAGCAGCTTGGCGATCATGATGCGCTCCTCTCGCCTGTCTGAGACCTCCCAGCCGAGGGTTCAGCCGAGAAGTTCCCGGCAGCACCAAATGCCGCACATGCCATCTTGTCACACATACCACACATGTCGCATACCTGGTCGCCAGAACCTGCGGCAACGGGCGCGGCAGCCGCGGAGCGTGTACTTCAGCCCGACGCCGGTAGATCCGTGCAGGATCTTGACCGGCACGCGGGATGGCAGGAGAACCTGGCGACATCCGCGGTGACGGGTGAAGGAGTGCCGCCTGAGGCAAGTTCTCACCCTTGACGAGCACGCCCTTGCACTGGGGAAGCGCCCCTACGACCTGCGCCACGTCGGCATCTTTCGAATCCCTGCTCAGGTGTGCGCCGAAAAGGGTGCCTGACGGGCATCTGCCCTGTTCAGGCGCCCTTCTTACGTGTCTGGAAGGAGCCCAGCATCTTCGACGAGTACGACACCAGCAGGTTCTTCGTCTGCTGGTGGTACACGGGTGTGATGCCTGCTGACCTGCGCAGATGGCGTACGCCAGAGGTTCTGCGCAGTGCTTTGGCCCGCGACTGGTCCGGATCTTGGATTGAGAGAGGAAGCAGGATGGTCTCCAGCCGGAGATGAGGCAGATGGTCCCGGCGTGCAGTGCCTCGGTCGTCATCAACGGCCTTGGCTGATTCGCTGGTTCGGGACCGGAGTGCAGCGCGATGAACAGGCCGGACACGAGGGGGCCGTCTTTGCTGCGGATTTGGTCGGCGAGCATGTCGAACCATGCCACGAGGTCGTCGCGCAGTGTGCCGGTACAGCGTCGTCTTGCCCAGGACAAGGTGCGCTGAGTGCAGACGGGGAGGTCCGCATGCTTGGTCTCTTGGATCCGACTGTGCACTGCCGCCCGCGCCTTGTCCTCGGCCGCGGTCCCGGCGGCGGTTCGCCCATCGAGGACGGGCTTCCGTTCCACGGCCGACCGACGGCGCGTTCCGCTGACCGTCGTCGACCTGAGTCGGCCCGACCTTCAGGACCGCCTGAGCAGCGGAATGCTCCTCGTGCGCCCGGATCAGCACGTTGCATGGGCCGCCGACGCGGCACCCACTGATCCGGGGAGCGTTCTGGACCGCGTCAGAAGTGGGCCAGGGCCTGCCGGTTGCCGTCCTCTCCCAGCCGCGCGGCCATCGGTTCCACCGACTTGCGCCGCCCGTCCAGCAGCAGACCACGCAGGTAGACCCTTCCCCACTGACGCTGATCTGCCCGCGAAAACGGCTCGAACTGACCAGGCGCTACCAGGGCCTGTGTGGCGGATCGGGTCACAGACGCGGGGTCTGGCACGCCCATCTGCCGCATTGTCGTCACTCGCCGACTCCCCCACGCTCGAAACAACCTCGCGCGGGAGACCCCCATGGCGTCGGCTCTCTCCTCCGCCTTGCAGCTGCACGCACCAGAACCCGCTCACCTGGGTCTATGAGGCGCCGCAGCTCTCCTCCGACCTGATCCGCCGGACAGGCCCTGGCCGACTTGATCAGCGTCATCGGCCGGGGCGGAACCGCTGGGGCCGAATCGGCCTTCGCCGTGGCTGCTTCGAAGGGTTCTGTTGCGGCACTTGGCCGTATGGCGGTCGCTGAGGGCACGCCGCCGGAGGGCGAGGAGATCCGCCGTGTCCCGACCGGCGACCCCGGCATGGGCGTGATCCGCCACCTGGACGTGAGCTCCGGCCGCGCGAACAGGTCGCGATCCTGCGGGGCGCACGGGTGCCGATGAGGGGCAGGGTCACCCCTGTCCAGTCGGCGTTCTGTGTGTTCGGATCCTTGACCCCTGCCCGGCCCTCCATAATGCTGTGTTGCGACACGTGAGATACGTGCCGTAATAAGCAACATTTGAATCAGGTCTCGTACCAGCTGAGGAGTGGCCATGACTCACCAGGTCCGTGCTGTCGTCGCGCGGGGGAAGGGCGCCCCCGTCAGCCTGGAAACGATCATCGTGCCCGACCCCGGCCCGGGCGAGGCGCTGGTGAAGATCGAGGCCTGCGGGGTCTGTCACACCGATCTGCACTATCGCGAGGGTGGCATCAACGACGACTTCCCGTTCCTGCTGGGCCACGAGGCCGCGGGTGTCGTGGAGTCGGTGGGGGAGGGCGTCACCGACGTCGCTCCGGGTGACTTCGTCATCCTCAACTGGCGTGCCGTGTGCGGGCAGTGCCGGGCCTGTCTGCGTGGACGGCCGCAGTACTGCTTCAACACCCACAACGCGAAGCAGAAGATGACCTTGACCGACGGCACCGAGCTGTCCCCGGCCCTGGGTATCGGCGCGTTCGCGGAGAAGACGCTGGTGGCGGTGGGGCAGTGCACCAAGGTCGACCGGGCGGCATCGGCGGCCGCCGCCGGACTGCTGGGCTGCGGAGTGATGGCGGGCATCGGCGCGGCCATCAACACCGGCAACGTCGGACGCGGTGACAGCGTGGCGGTCATCGGCTGCGGTGGTGTGGGGGACGCGGCGATCGCCGGCGCCCGGCTCGCCGGGGCGGCCACCGTTATCGCGGTCGACATCGATGACCGGAAACTCGAGACTGCGAAGAAGATCGGCGCGACCCACACCGTCAACTCCAAGCAGGGCGATCCGGTGGAGGCCATCCGCGAGCTGACCGGCGGCTTCGGCGCGGACGTCGTCATCGAGGCGGTCGGCCGCCCGGAGACGTACAAGCAGGCCTTCTACGCCCGCGACCTGGCCGGCACTGTTGTCCTCGTCGGCGTACCGACCCCGGAGATGAAACTCGAACTGCCGCTGCTGGACGTCTTCGGCCGGGGCGGCGCGCTGAAGTCCTCCTGGTACGGCGACTGCCTGCCCTCCCGTGACTTCCCGATGCTCATCGATCTCTACCTGCAGGGCCGACTGGATCTGGACGCCTTCGTCACGGAGACCATCGCACTGGACGAGGTCGAGAAGGCCTTCGAGCGGATGCACGGCGGCGACGTACTGCGCTCGGTGGTGGTCTTCTGATGGCCGGCATGGCGGGTGCGCGCATCGAACACCTCGTCACCTCGGGGACGTTCTCCCTGGACGGTGGCACCTGGGACGTCGACAACAATGTCTGGATCATCGGTGACGACACCGAGGCCGTCGTCATCGACGCTGCGCACGACGCCGAGGCGATTGCCGAAGCCCTCGGCGGACGCACGCTGCGGGCCATCGTGTGCACTCACGCCCACAACGACCACATCGACGCAGCCCCCGAACTCGCCGACCGTACCGGTGCTCCGATCCTGCTCCACGGCGACGACCTGCCGCTGTGGAAGCAGACCCACCCGGAGCGGTCACCCGACGGCGAACTGGCCGACGGGCAGGTCGTCACGGTGGCGGGTGTCGAGCTGACCGTGCTGCACACTCCCGGCCACGCCCCCGGCGCAGTGTGCCTGTACGCGCCGGGCCTGAAGGCACTCTTCAGCGGTGACACGCTCTTCGCGGGCGGACCGGGGGCGACGGGAAGGTCGTACAGCCATTTCGGCACGATCGTCGACTCGATCCGGGACCGGCTGCTGACCCTGCCGGGCGACACGGTCGTGCACACCGGTCACGGGGAGACGACCACCATCGCCGCCGAGGCCCCGCATCTTCAGGAATGGATCGACCGCGGATTCTGACCGCTGCCGACCGCGCGGCGGCGGCCTCGTCTCGACATTCGAAGACGCTCAGCACTTGTTGACGTGTCAGCACGCGATGACGTTGACCGCGAGGCCGCCGCGCGAGGTCTCCTTGTACTTCACCTTCATGTCGGCACCGGTCTCGCGCATCGTCTTGATGACCTTGTCGAGTGAGACCACATGGGTGCCGTCGCCGCGCAGCGCCATTCGTGCCGCATTGATCGCCTTGACGGATGCGAGGGCGTTCCGCTCGATGCAGGGGATCTGGACCAGGCCTCCGACCGGGTCGCAGGTCAGCCCGAGATTGTGCTCCATGCCGATCTCCGCGGCGTTCTCGACCTGCTCCGGCGTGCCGCCGAGCGCCTCGGCGAGACCGGCGGCGGCCATGGAGCAGGCGGATCCGACCTCGCCCTGGCAGCCCACCTCGGCCCCGGAGATCGACGCGTTCCCCTTGAACAGCGCCCCCACCGCGCCGGCGGCGAGCAGAAAGCGGACGACTCCGTCCTCGTCGGCCCCGGGAACGAAGCGCGTGTAGTAGTGCAGTACCGCGGGCACGATTCCGGCCGCACCGTTGGTGGGCGCGGTGACCACGCGACCGCCCGAGGCGTTCTCCTCGTTGACGGCCAGGGCGAAGAGGTTGACCCAGTCCATGATGTGCAGCGGATCCACATCCTGGGAGTCCTCGGCGAGGCTGCGCAGCAGCTGCGGGGCACCTGCAGCCGCCCGGGCAGGGTGGTCTCGGTCCGTGAACAGCCGCGCTCCACGCACTCCTGCATCACCCTCCAGATCCGCAGCAGGCCGGCGCGCACCTCGCTCTCGCTCCGCCGGGACAGCTCGTTGGCGAGCATCACCCTGCTGATCGGCAGGCTGGTCTCGTAGGCGCGCAGCAGCAGTTCGGATGCCGAGCCGAAGGGGAGCGGTACCGGAGTGTCGTCGGGCTTGATGCGGTCGGCACCCGTCGCGCTCCCGTCCACCACGAAGCCCCCGCCCACCGAGTAGTACGTGCGCGCCCTCACCTCGCGGTCATCGTGGTCCCGGGCCGTGAACACCATGCCGTTGGGGTGGAACGGCAGCGTGCGGCGACGGTGCAGTACCAGGTGCTCGCGCTCGCGGAACTCCACCTCCCGGCGGCCCAGCAGCCGCAACCGGCCGGCCTCGTGGATCCGGTGCACCCTGTCGTCCACGTTGTCGGTGTCGACGGTTTCCGGATCCTCGCCTTCGAGGCCGAGGAGTACCGCCTTGCCGCTGCCGTGGCCGTGACCGGTGGCGCCGAGCGATCCGAAGAGTTCTGCCCGGACCGAGGCGGTGCGGGGGAGCAGGCCGTCTTCGTGTAGCCCGGTGACGAAGAGGCGTGCGGCCTTCATGGGCCCGACGGTGTGGGAGCTCGACGGTCCGATGCCCACCTTGAACAGGTCGAAGACGCTGATCGCCACGCCGGCTCCTTCATGCGGTGTGTTGTCTATGGCGCAAAGCGTTGCGTAAAAAGCAACATTGAACAAGGGGTCGGCCTGTCCTCTGGATGCCTTGACAAGGGTTTGGGGCCGCCCTCAAACTGACGTTGCGCTTACCGCAATCCGTTTCGCTATACGCACCGAGGTGTCATGATGATTCCCGCGTGCCTTCTCGTGGATCTGCCGCGAGGCGAGGCCTACCGGCTAGACATCGATCCGCCGGTTTCGGTGTTCCACACCGATGACGGCGAGGTCTTCGCCATCGATGACACCTGCACCCACCAGGACGCGTCGCTCGCAGACGGCTGGTTGGAGGGCTGCGAGGTGGAATGCCCGCTGCATGCTTCGAAGTTCGACCTCCGGACCGGAGCCGTCGACGCTCCGCCGGCCAAGCGTCCGGTCCGCACCCATGAGGTCCTCATCGAGGACGGCATGATCTACGTCCGGCCGTCCACGGAGGCACCCAACCTGCCGCCCTGTGTTGCGTCCCGGCTCGCCGGAGGTCCCGCGTGAGGACAGTGGCCGTGGTGGGTGCCTCGCTGGCCGGTCTGTCGGCGGCGCGCTCGTTGCGGAAACGGGGGTACGACGGGCGGCTGGTCATCATCGGCGACGAACCGCACCGCCCGTACGACAGGCCGCCGCTGTCCAAGGAGTTCCTGGCCGGTGACATCGGCGAAGCCGATCTCGCACTGGAGTCGAACGACGAGGATCTGCAGGCCGAGTGGCTGCTCGGCGCCCGCGCCGCCGGACTCGACAGCGCGGATCGCGCCGTGCGGCTCGCCGACGGCCGCGAGGTCCGAGCCGACGGCTTCGTCATCGCGACCGGCGCGGCCGCGCGGACGCTGCCCGGCACCGACGGCCTGGCCGGGGTGCACACACTGCGCACCCTGGACGACGCCCGCGCCCTGCGGGACGAACTGGCCCTGGGCGGGCGGCTGGTCGTGATCGGCGGCGGATTCATCGGCGCCGAGGTCGCCTCCACCGCCTACGCTCTCGGACTCGACGTGACGGTGGTCGAGGCGGCGCCGACGCCGCTCGCCGGACCGCTCGGCGAGACCATGGGCGGCATCGTCTCCGCCCTCCATGCGGACCACGGCGTACGGCTGTTGTGCGGCGTGGGGGTCAAGGGGCTGAGCGGGGAGAGCCGGGTCGACGCCGTCCTGCTCGAGGACGGCCGCAGTATCCCCGCCGACACCGTCGTCGTCGGTGTCGGCGCGCGTCCGTGCGTCGAGTGGCTGGAAGGATCCGGCGTCGCGCTCGACAACGGCGTCAAGTGCGGCGCGGACGGCCGCACCAGCCTCGCCGGTGTGGTCGCCGTCGGTGACTGCGCCTCCTGGTACGACCCCCACGCGGGGATCCACCGCCGCGTCGAGCACTGGACCGGTGCGCGCGAGCGGCCCGACGTGGCCGTGGCCACGCTGCTGTCGTGGGGTGCGGCGGAGCCGGGTGTGCCCCGGCCGCCGTACTTCTGGTCGGACCAGTACGGCGTGAAGATCCAGTTCGCCGGTCATTCAGCCGGTGCCGACAGTGTGACGGTCGAGGAAGGCGTCCCGGGCGACCGCAGTTTTCTGGCCGTCTACCGTCGTGCCGGGCATCCGGTCGCCGTGCTCGCGATGAACCAGCCGCGGCTTTTCATGCGTTGGCGCAAGCAGCTCACCGCCGCGACATCTTGACATCATCGATGCGGCATTTCATGCTCCTGTTGCGTATAGCACGCAGCGTTGCTCCATACAAAACGCCGTCCGGAGTCGCTCTTCCCGGCGCGTGAATGACCGATCCACGACGTTCTCCGAGGAGTGCACTGTGACCTCGACCAGCCTGCCGGACAGCCTGATCGCCACCCTGCCCGGCTCCTCCTACACGGATCCGGGGACCTTCGCCCAGGAGCAGGAGCGCATCTTCGAAACGATGTGGTTCTGCGCCGTACGCTCCTCGGATCTGGCCAAGCCCGGCGCCTTCCGGACCGTCGAGGTGGGCCGCGAGAGCATCCTGATCACGCGCGCACGGGACAACTCCATACGCGCCTTCTTCAACGTCTGCCGCCACCGTGGAGCCAAGCTCTGCACCGAGGAGGCCGGCGAGGTCAAGCGCGCCTTCCAGTGCCCCTACCACGCCTGGACGTACGACCTGACGGGCAAACTCGTCGCCGCGCCCAACCTCACCAAGATGCCCGACGTCAGCCGCACGGAGTACGGCCTGGCGAGCGTGGCGACCCATGAATGGCTCGGCTATGTGTGGGTGTGCCTCGCGGAGAACCCGCCTCCCTTCGAGGAGGTCGTGCAGGACGTCGTCGCACGCCTCGGCGACACCGAGTCGATCGAGCACTACGACATGGAGAACCTCGAGGTCGGCAAGCGGATCGTCTATGACGTCAAGGCGAACTGGAAGCTGATCGTCGAGAACTTCATGGAGTGCTACCACTGCGCCACGATCCACCCCGAACTCACCGAGGTACTCCCGGAGTTCGCCGACGGGTACGCCGCTCAGTACTACGTGGGTCACGGCGCGGAGTTCGGCGCCGAGGTCAAGGGCTTCACCATTGACGGCTCCGAGGGACTGGACCGCATTCCGGGGGTCTCCGAGGAGCAGGACCGCCGCTACTACGCGATCACCGTCAGGCCGCAGGTGTTCATCAACCTCGTCCCCGACCATGTGATCTTCCACCGGATGTACCCGGTCGCCGCGGACCGCACGATCGTCGAGTGCGACTGGCTCTACCTCAAGCACGTCGTCGAAAGCGGCAAGGATGTCAGCCGGTCGGTGGAGCTCTTCGACCGCGTCAACCGGCAGGACTTCGACGCGTGCGAGCGCTGTCAGCCCGCGATGAACTCCCGGCTGTACGCCAAGGGCGGCGTACTGGTGCCCAGCGAGCACCACATCGGCGAGTTCCACGACTGGGTCCAGGAGCGTCTCGGGACAGGGCAGTCGCAGTAGCAGCGGTTCTCGGCAGGTCGACGGCGGCGGCTGAAGGTGCCGTCGGCGGCGGCACCTGGGCGTTCAGCCCAGGTAGCCCATCCGATGGCTGATCTCCTCCGCGCCCTTGACCAGCACCGGAGCGAGCTCGTGCATGCGCTCCTCGGTGAACCGGTATGCGGGGCCGGAGGCGCTGAGTGCCGCGATGACCTCTCCGTCCCGGTTGCGGACCGGCGCGGCCATGGCGTGGAGCCCTATCTCCAGCTCCTCCACAGTCCAGGCGTAGCCACGCTCCCGGGCCTCGGCGAGATTCTTCTCGAGCTTCGTCTTCGAGGTCAGGGTGTGCGGGGTCACCTTCTTCAGGCCGGCCTCGGACAGTAGTGCGGCGCGCTCCTTGGCGGGCATGTGGGCCAGCAGGACCTTGCCGCTGGAGGTGGCGTGCAACGGGGTCAGCTCGCCGACCCAGTTGTGCGCGGTGACGGCGCCGGGGCCGCGCACCTCGTAGAGGTTGATCGCGTAGTGCTCCTGCATGACGGCGATGTTGACGGTCTCGCCGATCTCCTCGGCGAGGCGCTCGCAGACCGGGCGGCCCTGCTGGGTGATGTCGATGCGTCCCGTGACCGCGCCGGCCAGGCGTACGATGCCGAAGCCGAGGCGGTACTTGCCGCGCTCGCCCGCCTGCTCCACCAGACCGCGCGCCTCCAGGGCGCCGAGCAGCCGGAACGCGGTCGACTTGTGAACATCGATCTCGGCGGCCACCTCGCTGACGCCGGCCTCGCCGCGCTGGGCCAGGATCTCCAGCACGCTGATGGCGCGGTCGACGGACTGCACCCCGCCGGACTGCGAACCTGTCGTTTCAGTATCTGGACTGTAGTTGCTCACAGCGAAACTATACGCGCAGTAAACAACGCCGGTGCAAGTAACAGCGTCGAAACGTAGACCTAGCAAGTTGCGTGGCACGCAACCTAGTGCGTATAGCGATACCCGTACTAGCATGCCACGCGTATCTACGGCGCGAGCGAGACGAGGCACCATGGCTCCCCTGCAATACGACTTCGTCATCGTCGGCGGTGGATCCGCCGGCAGCGCACTGGCGAACCGACTCTCCGCCGACCCGGGCAACCAGGTGCTGGTCCTGGAGGCCGGCCGGCCCGACTACCCGTGGGACGTCTTCATCCACATGCCCGCGGCGCTGACCTATCCGATCGGCAGCCGGTTCTACGACTGGAAGTACGAGTCCGAACCCGAGCCTCACATGGGCGACCGGCGCATCTACCACGCGCGCGGCAAGGTGCTGGGCGGTTCCAGCAGCATCAACGGCATGATCTTCCAGCGTGGCAACCCCATGGACTACGAGCGCTGGGCCGCCGATGCCGGCATGGAGTCCTGGGACTACGCGCACTGTCTGCCGTACTTCAAGCGGATGGAGAACTGTCTCGCGGCCGACCCCGACGACGAGTTCCGCGGCCACGACGGCCCCCTCGTCCTCGAACGCGGCCCCGCCTCCAACCCGCTGTTCACCGCCTTCCTCAAGGCCGTCCAGGAGGCGGGTTACCCCCGCACCGACGATGTCAACGGCTATCAGCAGGAGGGCTTCGCTCCCTTCGACCGCAACGTCCACAGGGGACGCCGTCTGTCGGCCTCGAAGGCGTACCTCAAGCCCGCGAAGAAGCGGCCCAACCTCACCGTCACCACCCGCGCCCTGGTCACCCGCGTCCTCTTCGAGGGCAAGCGTGCTGTCGGTGTCGAGTACCGGCGGCGCGGCAAGGTCCAGCAGGTGCGAGCCCGCGAGGTCATCCTCTGCGGCGGCGCGATCAACTCCCCTCAGCTGCTGCAGCTCTCCGGCGTCGGCAACGCCGAGGAACTGAGCGCGATCGGCATCGACGTTGTCCACGACCTCCCGGGCGTCGGCGAGAACATGCAGGACCACCTGGAGGTGTACATCCAGTACGCCTGCAAGCAGCCCGTCTCCATGCAGCCGTACATGGCGAAGTGGCGCGCCCCCTTCATCGGCCTGCAATGGCTCTTCCGCAAGGGCCCCGCCTCGACCAACCACTTCGAGGCCGGCGGCTTCGCCCGCAGCAACGAGGACGTGGACTACCCCAACCTGATGTTCCACTTCCTGCCGATCGCGGTCCGCTACGACGGCTCCTCGCCCGCCGGCGGGCACGGCTACCAGGTGCACGTCGGTCCCATGTACTCCGACGCCATCGGCTCGGTGAAGATCAAGAGCAAGGACCCGAACGAGCACCCGGCGCTGCGCTTCAACTACCTGTCCACGGAACAGGACCGCCGCGAGTGGGTCGAGTCGATCCGCGTCGCCCGCAAGCTCCTCAACCAGCCCGCGCTGGCCCCGTACAACGACGGGGAGATCTCACCCGGCCCGTCCGTGGAGAGCGACGAGGAGATCCTCGCCTGGGTCGCGAAGGAGGGTGAGACCGCCCTGCACCCCTCGTGCACCTGCAAGATGGGCACCGACGAGATGTCCGTCGTCGACCCCACCAGCATGCGCGTGCACGGTGTGGAGGGACTGCGCGTCGTCGACGCGTCGGTGATGCCCTATGTCACCAACGGCAACATCTACGCGCCGGTGATGATGATCGCGGAGAAGGCGGCCGACCTCATCCTGGACAAGGACCCATTGGCCCCTTCCAAGGCCGCGTACTACCGGTACCGCGACGCCCAGAAGCAGGCCGGTTAGACCTTGGACGTCGAACACTTCCGGGCGCTGCTGCACAGCGTCCGCTACGAGGTGCTGCCCGCGAAGGCGACCGAGGACAAGGTCCTCGCCCATGTCCCGCGCGACGTCGTCGTCACCGTGACGGCGTCGCCGGTCAAGGGCCTGGAACCGACGCTCGACCTCGCCACCCGGCTCACGGCGCACGGCTGTCGCGTCGTCCCGCACGTGCCCGCGCGGCTGCTGCGGGACGACGCGCACCTGAAGGATGTCGTCGACCGGCTCCGGGAGGCGGGCGTCGACGACGTCTTCGTCCCGGCTGGCGACGCCGATCCGCCGGCCGGGGCCTACGACGGGGCACTACCGGTGCTGCGCAGGCTGAGCGAGCTGGGCAGCCCCTTCGCTCATGTCGGCATCACCGGTTACCCCGAGAGCCATCCGCTCATCCACGACGACCTCACCATCCAGGCGATGTGGGACAAGCGCGCGTACGCCACGTACATCGTGAGCAACCTCTGCTTCGACCCGCGCGTGCTGGGTGACTGGGTCGGCCGGATACGCCGGCGCGATATCACCCTGCCCGTCCACGTGGGCGTCGCGGGGCCGGTGCAGCGGGCGAAGCTGCTGTCCATGGCGGCGAAGATCGGGGTGGGGGAGTCGACGCGCTTTCTGACCAAGCACGCCTCGTGGTTCCTGCGCTTCGCGACACCCGGCGGTTACTCGCCCGAGCGGCTGCTCGCCCGTTCCGCGGGCGCGCTCTCTTCTCCCTCGGCGGGGGTCGCCGGCCTGCACCTCTTCACCTTCAACCAGATCGCCGAGACCGAGCGGTGGCGCTGCGCTGTGCTTGACCGGTTGGCAGGCCAGGGACTGTCCGGCGGATCAGGTCGGAGGAGAGCTACGGCGCCTCATCAGCGCAGGTGAGCGGGGTCTGGTGCGTCCAGCTGCAAGGCGGGGAGGGGGTCGACGCGATGGGGGTCCCCCCTGCTCGAAGAGCTTGGGGGAGAGCATGCCAGACCCCGCGTCTCCGACATGATCCGCCGGACAGGCACTAGGGGAGCCTCACTGGCGCCCGGGGCGCAGCGGGCCTCGCTGGGGGCTGCGCGCCAAGAGCCGGCGTCAGAGGCCGTATACAGCGATGGGCGGGCCGGATTCCGGCCCGCCCATCGCTCGTGCTCGGCTCAGCGGAAGACAACCGTGCGGTTGCCGTCCACCATGACGCGGCTTTCGCTGTGCCACTTCACCGCGTGTGCGAGCACCTGTGCCTCCACATCCCGCCCGACCGTGACCAGCTCGTCCGGATCGAGGGAGTGGTCCACCCGGACCACGTCCTGATCGATGATCTGTCCCTCGTCCAGGTCCGGTGTCACATAGTGCGCCGTCGCGCCGACAAGCTTCACCCCGCGCGCGTACGCCTGCTGGTAGGGGCGCGCGCCCTTGAAGCTGGGGAGGAAGGAGTGGTGGATGTTGATGGCGCGGCCCTCCAGCTGTTTGCACAGGTCGTCGGAGAGGACCTGCATGTAGCGGGCCAGCACCACCAGGTCGATGTCCAGCTCGCGCACGAGCTCCAGCAGGCGCGCCTCGGCGTCGGCCTTGGTGTCCTTGGTCACCGGGATGTGGTGGAAGGGGACGCCGTAGGTCTCCGCCAGTCCCTCGAAGTCCCGGTGATTGGAGACGATCGCGGGGATCTCGATGTTGAGAGCGCCGGTGCGCTGCCGGAAGAGCAGATCGTTGAGGCAGTGTCCGAACTTGGACACCATGATGAGCGTCCGGGTCGGTGTCGAGGCGTCCCAGAGGGTCCAGGAAATCCGGTAGGCCTCGGCGACCGGACCGAATCGGTAACGCAGATTTTTCAAATCGGCGTTTGGATCGGAAACGTCGAAGTGGACCCTCATGAAGAAACGGCCCTGGAGTCGATCATCGAACTGCTGGCTCTCCAGGATGTTGCCGGAGTTCCTGACGAGAAAGCCGCTCACGGCGTGGACCAGTCCGGCGCTGTCCGGACACGAGAGAGTGAGGACGTACTCACGGCCAGGATGCGGTCGAGGGGACATGTGCAGCCTCCGTCGGTGCGTAATGCACAACATGGTGAGCGATACGCAACATGGTTGGGCTTGGCGCGGCTTGTGGTCAAGAGCGGCCGCGCAACTGCCCGCATGGCGAAATCGTCATCTGCCAACCCCTTGACGTATGTCCGCACATTCGCCAGGGTGTTCCACCACAAGCAATACGGTGCACGATGCGCAACGGAATTCGCTCGAAGGGCTCCACACGTGGCAGACCTGTATGTGGATGGAGAATGGCGCGATGCGGTGGCCGGAGGTCACCGGGAAATCCGCTGTCCCGCTGACGGCACGCTCGCGGCGACCGTGTCCGAGGGGACGCGTCCCGACACCGAGGCCGCGATCGCCGCGGCCCGCCGGGCCTTCGACGAAGGACCCTGGCCGCACACCCCCGAGCGGGAACGCGGTGCGCTGCTGCTGCGCACCGCCGACCTCATCGAGCGCGACGCCAAGGAATTCGCCCGCGCCGAATCGCTGGACACCGGCAAGCGGCTGGTGGAGAGCGAGTACGACATCGCCGACGTTGTCTCCTGCTTCCGCTACTACGGCGGGATCGGGGGCACCGATGCCGGCCGGGTGATCGACACCGGCCGCGACGACGCCGTCAGCCGCGTCGTCTACGAACCGGTCGGCGTGTGCGGGCTCATCACCCCCTGGAACTACCCGCTGCTCCAGGCGTCGTGGAAGGTCGCGCCCGCCCTGCTCGCGGGCAATACGATCGTCCTCAAGCCCAGCGAGCTCACCCCCTCCACCTCGATCCTGCTGATGCGGGCCCTTGAGGAGGCCGGGCTCCCGGCCGGCGCCGCCAATCTCGTCCTGGGCGCGGGCCCCGAGGTGGGCGCACCGCTCTCCGAGGAACCGGCCGTCGACATGGTCTCCTTCACGGGAGGCCTGGAGACCGGCAAGCGCATCATGGCCACCGCCGCCTCGACGGTGAAAAAGGTGGCGCTGGAGCTCGGCGGCAAGAACCCCAACGTCATCTTCGCCGACGCCGATTTCGAGACGGCCGTGGACTTCGCCCTCACGGCCGTCTTTCTGCACTCGGGCCAGGTCTGCTCGGCAGGCGCCCGTCTGATCGTCGAGGACTCCCTCCACGACGCCTTCGTCGACGAGGTCGTCCGCCGCGCCCGGCAGATCCGCCTCGGCGGACCGTTCGACCCCGAGGCCGAGACCGGGGCCCTGATCTCCGCGCATCACCGGGAGAAGGTCGAGGCGTATGTCGCGGCGGGCCTCGCCGAAGGCGCCGTACTGCGCTGCGGCGGCGAACGCCCCGGCGACCCCGCACTGGCGAACGGCCACTACTATCCGCCCACCGTGCTCGACGAGTGCCGGCAGGACATGCGTGTCGTGCACGAGGAGTCCTTCGGCCCCGTGCTCACCGTGGAGCGCTTCCACGGCGAGGACGACGCCGTTCGCATCGCCAACGACACCGAGTACGGACTCGCCGGCGCCGTCTGGACGCAGGACGCCGGAAGGGCCCAGCGGGTCGCCCGGCGGCTGCGCCACGGCACGGTGTGGATCAACGACTACCACCCCTACGTGCCGCAAGCGGAATGGGGTGGCTTCGGGCACTCGGGCGTGGGCCGGGAGCTGGGACCGACCGGCCTGGACGAGTACCGAGAGCCCAAGCACATCTGGCAGAACATCCAACCCCGGCCGCAGCACTGGTTCCGCGGCTGAACGCCGAAAAGAGGTCGATCGTGACCCCAGCACAGACCGAGGTGCCGCAGCGGCGCGGCACGCCACAGGACTCGGCCCCCACCCCGGTCATATCCGTGCGCAAGCTGTGGAAGGTGTTCGGGCCGAAGGCAGACCAGGTACCGGACTCCGAGGAGCTGTGCGGGCTCACCCGCCGCGAGCTGATGGACCGCACCGGATGCACCGCCGCCGTGCGCGACGTGAACTTCGAGGTCTCGCCCGGCGAGGTCTTCGTCGTCATGGGTCTGTCCGGCTCCGGCAAGTCCACCCTGGTGCGATGTCTGACCCGGCTGATCGAACCCACCGCCGGGGAGATCGTCTTCGAGGGCGAGGACATCCGCGACGCGGACGACAAGCGTCTGCGTGAACTGCGGCGCCGCAAGTTCTCCATGGTCTTCCAGCACTTCGGGCTGCTGCCCCACCGCCGGGTCGTCGACAACGTGTCCTTCGGTCTGGAGATCCGCGGCATGAGCAAGGCCGAGCGCACCAAGCGGGCGCTGGAGGTCGTCGAACTGGTCGGCCTCTCCGGCTATGAGAACTCCTACCCCGACCAGCTCTCCGGCGGTATGCAGCAGCGCGTCGGTCTCGCCCGGGCGCTGGCCGGTGATCCGGACGTGCTGCTCTTCGACGAACCGTTCTCGGCGCTCGACCCGCTGATCCGCCGTGACATGCAGAACGAGGTCATCCGTCTGCACCACGAGGTCGGCAAGACGATGGTGTTCATCACCCACGACCTCTCCGAGGCGCTCAAGCTGGGCGACCGCATCCTCATCATGCGTGACGGCAAGATGGTCCAGTGCGGTACCGGCGACGAGTTGGTAGGCGCCCCGGCCGACGACTACGTACGCGAGTTCGTCAAGGACGTGCCGCGCGGCGACGTACTGACTCTGCGGTGGATCATGCGTCCGGTGGTGGACGGCGACGCCCTGGACGGTCCTGAGCTGGGCCCGGACGTCGTGGTGCGGGAAGCCACCCGGGCCGTACTGGCGGCGGACAAGCCGGTCAAGGTCGTCGAGAACGGCAAGCTGCTCGGCATCGTCGGTGACGAGGAGATCCTCGCGGTGGTCGCCGGGCAGGAAGGCGACATGTGATGACCGTCGCCATAGAGAAACCGGAGAAAACCGAGCAGGTGGCGGAGGCCGCGCCGGCGGTTGCGGGCGTGCGCAAGGTCAGCCGCTCGATGATGGTGGCCGCGATCCTGGTCGTCTGGCTGGTGCTCTTCGCCGTGCTGCGCGGAAAGCAGACCCTGACGCTGGCGGCGGCAGACCTCACCGGTCTGCACCGCTGGTTCAACGACCTCAGCGACTCGGTCGGCGCCAACCGCAACTCCAACCCGCTCTTCCTCTACTTCTTCAACGAGATCCGCCTGGTCATCGACAACCTGGTGACCTTCGTCCAGGACCTGATCTCGCAGTCGAGCGGCGACCGCCCGGTGCCGCAGATCGGCTGGCTCGGTGTCGTCGGCATCACGGGCTTCGTCTCCTGGGCCGTGGGCAACTGGCGGGTCGCGCTCCTGGCCATGGCCGGCTTCACCTTCTTCGGGCTGCAGGGCCTGTGGCAGCAGAGCATGGACACCCTGGCGCTCACCCTCTCCGCGGTTCTCGTGGCGCTGGTGTTCGCGATTCCACTGGGTGTGTGGGCGGGGCTGTCCGACCGGTTCAACCGGATCATCACGCCCTTCCTGGACTTCATGCAGACGATGCCGACCTTCGTCTACCTGGCCCCGCTGACCCTGATCTTCCTCATAGGCCCGGCCTCCGCCGTGATCGCCACGGTGATCTACGCGGCCCCGCCGGCGATCCGTATCACCGCGCACGGCATCCGTTCCGTACCGGAGACCACCGTCGAGGCGGCCGACTCGCTGGGCTCGACCCGGTGGCAGTCGCTGCTGAAGGTGCTGCTGCCGATGTCCAAACGGACCGTGGTGATGGGCGTGAACCAGACCATCATGGCCGCCCTGGCCATGGTGACCATCGCGGCCCTGATCGACGCACCCGGCCTCGGCAAGACCGTCGTCCAGGCCCTGCAGTCGCTCGACGTCGGTACGGCCTTCAACGCGGGCCTGGCCATCGTGATCATGGCCATCGTCCTCGACCGGGTCACGACCGCGTCGAGCACACGTGCGGAGCAGGCCCGCAACTCGGGCGGCCGCTTCCTCAAGTGGCGCCGGCCGCTGCTCGCGGCGGGCGGGGTGGTCGTGCTGGTGCTGGTGTACCTGTCGCACACGTACCTGTGGGCGGCGCAGTTCCCCGGCCAGGGCAGCACCGGCAGCCATATCGCGAGCGCGGCGGACAGCGTGACGACGTGGGCGCAGGACAACCTGTCGGGCATCACGAACGGATTCCGCGACGCCCTCACCAACGGACTGCTGAACCCCTTCCAGTCGCTGCTCACCGACTCCCCGTGGTGGCTCGTGGGCGCGGCGCTGATCGGGATCGGCGTGGTGCTCGGCGGCTGGCGGGCCGGGGTCACGACCGCTGTGTGCGTGGGCCTCCTTGTCGGCACGGGCGTGTGGTCGGACAGCATGACGACGCTGGCGTCGACGCTCGTGGCGACCGTGCTGGTGATGGTGTTCGGCATCGCCTTCGGAGTGTGGATGGGGCGCAGCATGCTGGTGGACCGGCTGCTGCGGCCCACCCTGGACGCGGCGCAGGTCATGCCGCCGTTCGTCTATCTGGTGCCGTTCCTCGCGCTGTTCGGCGCGACGCGCTTCACCGCGATCGTCGCCGCCGTCGTCTATGCCGCGCCGGTCGCCATCAAGATCACCGCCGACGGAGTGCGGGCCGTGCCCGAGACCACCGTCGAGGCGGCCACCGCTGCCGGGTGCAACACCTGGCAGATCATCACCAAAGTTCAACTGCCGATGGCACGCAGCGCCCTGACTCTCGCGACCAACCAGGGCCTGATCTATGTGCTGTCGATGGTTGTTGTGGGCGGCCTGGTGGGAGCCGGCGCCCTCGGCTACGACGTCGTGGCCGGATTCTCGCAGGGAGAGCTGTACGGCAAGGGGCTGGCGGCGGGGCTCGCCATCGTACTGCTCGGAGTCATGTTCGACCGGATCACTCAGGCAGCGGCGCGCCGTACCAGCGCTTAAGGAGCACGACACCATGGCAAGACACTGGCGAACCGGCGCGGCCGGCCTGGCCGTCCTCGGTCTCACTCTCACCGCATGCGGCGGAGCGAAGGTCGGCGACACCGCCTCCTCCGGCTCCAAGAGCTCGGGCAAGTGCGGCACCTTCAACCTCGCGGTCAATCCGTGGGTGGGCTACGAGGCGGACGCGGCGGTCGTCGCGTACGTCGCGCAGCACGACCTCGGCTGTACGGTCAACAAGAAGGACCTGAAGGAGCAGATCGCCTGGCAGGGCTTCGGCACGGGCGAGGTCGACGCGGTCCTGGAGAACTGGGGCCACGACGACCTGAAGAAGAAATACATCTCCGGGCAGAAGACCGCCGTCGAGGCGGGCCAGACCGGCAACAAAGGCATCATCGGCTGGTACGTGCCGCCGTGGCTGGCCAAGGCGCACCCGGACATCACCGACTGGAAGAACCTCAACAAGTACGCGTCCAACTTCAAGACCTCGGAGTCGGGCGGCAAGGGCCAGCTCCTGGACGGCGACCCGTCGTACGTCACCAACGACGCGGCGCTGGTGACGAACCTGAAGCTGGACTACAAGGTGGTGTACGCGGGCAGCGAGACCGCGCTCATCCAGGCCTTCCGGACCGCCGAGAAGAACAAGCAGTGGGTGATCGGCTACTTCTACGAGCCGCAGTGGTTCCTGTCCGAGGTGCCGCTGGTCAAGGTGAACCTGCCGAAGTACACGACGGGCTGCGACGCCGTCGCGGCCAAGGTCGCCTGTGACTATCCCGTGTACGACCTGGACAAGATCGTCAGCGCCAAGTTCTCCACGTCGGGCAGCCCCGCCTACAACCTGGTGAAGAACTTCAACTGGACGAACGACGACCAGAACACCGTGGCCAAGTACATAGCCCAGGACAAGATGTCCGACGACGCCGCGGCGAAGAAGTGGGTCGACGCCAACCGCGACAAGGTCGACGCCTGGATCAAGTAGGGCGCGACGTGGCTCCGTCTCCGGCACCCCTCCGGAGCTGGACCGTTGACGCACGAGCGACCCGGAAACCCGCCGGACGGGCCCGGCAGGCTGCGCTGGCAGCCTGCCGGGCCTCGTCGCGTTTCGGGCTGTTTTCCGACGTCACGGACCCCTTGACACCCACTCCTCGTGACAGGCACATTGAGTTGCGCAACCTGAAGCATGTTGCGCAGACAGCAACTTGATTGCTTTCAAGTCGGAGGTGCGGCGATGGCGGGACCCCGAGTGGTCATCATCGGAGCGGGCGTCGTGGGAGCGGCGCTCGCTGACGAGATTTCCGCGCGAGGCTGGACCGAAGTGACCGTGGTCGACCAGGGCCAGCTCCCTGCCACCGGGGGATCGTCGTCGCACGCCCCGGGCCTGGTCTTCCAGACGAACTCCTCCAAGACCATGACCGAGTTGGCCCGCTACACGGTCGAGAAGTTCTGTTCCCTCGACGTCGACGGCCGGCCCTGCTTCCTGCAGGTCGGCGGCCTCGAAGTGGCGACCACCCCCGAGCGCGTCGCGGAGCTGCACCGCCGCCACGGCTGGATCACCGCCTGGGGCATCGAGGCCCGGCTGCTGAGCCCCGAAGAGTGCGTCGAGCAGCACCCGCTCGTGAACCCGGACAAGGTCCTCGGCGGCCTCCTGGTACCGACCGACGGCCTCGCGAAGGCCGTCCTCGCCGTCGAGGCGCAGATCCGCCGGGCCACCGAGCGCGGTGTGCGCTTCCTCGCCCGCCACGAAGTCCTCGACGTGCGGCAGAGCGAGGGCCGCGTCATCGGCGTCCTCACCGACCAGGGCGAGATCCCCGCCGACATCGTCGTGTGCTGCGCCGGCATCTGGGGCCCGAAGATCGCCCGCATGGTCGGCATGAACCTCCCGCTCACTCCCCTCGGCCACCAACTGGCCTGGACCGGGCCGGTACCGGCGCTGGCGGGCCAGACCGAGGAGGCGGTGCGCCCGATCCTGCGCCACCAGGACGCCGATCTCTACTACCGCGACCGCTTCGACACCCTGGGCATCGGCTACTACGGCCACCGTCCGATGCCGGTCTCCGTCGACGACATCCTGTCCGTGGACGAGGCCGACGAGATGCCGTCGGTCCTGAAGTTCACCGAGGACGACTTCGAGGAGGCCTGGACCGAGACCCAGTCCCTGCTCCCCGCGACGCGGGAGGCCAAGGTCGAGGAGGGCATCAACGGCCTGTTCTCCTTCACCACCGACGGCCAGCCGCTCCTCGGTGAATCCCCGGACGTCAAGGGCTTCTGGGTCGCCGAGGCCGTCTGGGTCACCCACTCCGCCGGCGTCGGCCGGGCCATGGCCGAATGGCTGGTCGACGGCTACTGCTCGTCCTTCGACCTGCACGAGTGCGACGTCAACCGCTTCGAGCCGCACCAGCTCGCCCCGGAGTATGTCCTGGCCCGCGACTGCCAGAACTTCGTCGAGGTCTACGACATCCTGCACCCCCTCCAGCCGTCGGGGGACCCGCGCCCGATCCGCACGAGCCCCTTCTACGCCCGCCAGCAGGAACTGGGTGCCTTCTTCCTGGAGGCGAACGGCTGGGAGCGCCCCCAGTGGTACGAGGCCAACGCGGGCCTGGTCGAGGGCCGTTCCATCCCCACGCCCAACGACTGGGCCGCACGCTACTGGTCGCCCATCGTCGGCGCCGAGGCACAGGCCACCCGTGAGACCGTCGCGATGTACGACATGACGGCCCTCAAGCGCCTGGAGGTCAGCGGCCCCGGTGCCGCCGACTTCCTGGAGCGCCTGTGCACCGGCAAGGTCGCCAAGTCGGTCGGCTCGGTGACGTACACCCTGCTCCTCGACCACGACGGCGGCATCCGCAGCGACATCACCGTCGCCCGCCTGACCCACGACCTCTTCCAGGTCGGCGCCAACGGCAACCTGGACCTCGACTGGTTCACCCGCCACCTCCCCGCCGACGGCACGGTCCAAGTCCGTGACATCACCCCGGGCACCTGCTGCATCGGCCTGTGGGGACCGCTCGCCCGCAAGGTCTTGGGGCCCCTCACCGACGCGGACTTCTCGAACGACGGCCTGAAGTACTTCCGCGCCAAGCGCGCCTACATCGGCTCGGTGCCCGTCACCGCCATGCGGTTGTCGTACGTCGGTGAGCTCGGCTGGGAGCTCTACACCACCGCCGACCAGGGCCAGAAACTCTGGGACACCCTGTGGCAGGCGGCCGAGCCGCTCGGCGGCGTCATCGCCGGCCGCGGCGCCTTCAACAGCCTGCGCCTGGAGAAGGGCTACCGCTCCTTCGGCACCGACATGACCTACGAACACGACCCCTACGAGGCCGGGGTCGGCTTCGCCGTCAAGCTCGACAAGGACGACTTCATCGGCAAGGCCGCGCTGGAGCGGCGCAAGGCCGACGTGCGGCGCAAGCTCACCTGCCTCACCATCGACGACCCGGGGGCCGTCGTCCTGGGCAAGGAGCCGGTGTACGACGGCGACCGCCCCGTCGGCTATGTCACCAGCGCCGCCTACGGCTACACGATCGGCAAGGGCATCGCCTACGCGTGGCTCCCGGCGGAACTCGCCACCCCCGGCACCACCGTGCACATCGGCTACTTCGACCAGCGCGTCGAGGCGGTCGTCGCCGAGGAGCCCCTGTTCGACCCGACCATGTCCCGCCTCCGTGGCTAGCACGACATCGTCGGCTTCGAGGGAAGGAGTACTGCCAGTGACCGCACAGCTGCTCGACGGCAAGGCGACCGCCGCCGCGATCCGTCGCGAACTCGCCGAACGCGTGGCCAAGTTGACGGCCACCGACGGTCGCCCGCCCGGGCTCGGCACGGTCCTGGTCGGCGACGACCCCGGCAGCCATGCCTACGTCGGCGGCAAGCACCGTGACTGCGCGCAGATCGGTGTCGCCTCCATCCGCCGCGAACTGCCCGCCGATGCCACGCAGGGGCAGGTCGAGGACGTGATCGACGAGCTCAACGCCGATCCGGCCTGCACCGGTTACATCGTCCAGCTCCCGCTCCCGCGCCACCTGGACGCGAACGCCGTCCTGGAACGCATGGACCCGGCCAAGGACGCCGACGGCCTGCACCCTGTCAGCCTCGGCCGGCTCGCCCTCGGCGTCGAGGCTCCGATGCCGTGCACCCCGCGCGGCATCGTCGAACTGCTCCGCCGTCACGACGTGCCGCTCGCCGGAGCGCGGGTGTGCGTGATCGGACGGGGCATCACGGTCGGACGGCCCATCGGGCTGCTGCTCACCCGCAAGTCCGAGAACGCCACCGTGACCCTGTGCCACACCGGCACCAAGGGCCTGGCCTGGCACGTACGCGAGGCGGACATCGTCATCGCGGCCGCCGGCTCGCCCGGGCTGATCACCAAGGACATGCTGCGCCCCGGCGCGGCGGTCCTGGACGTCGGCATCACCCGCACCGACCACGGGCTGGTCGGCGATGTGCACCCGGACGCCGCCCAGGTCGCCGGATGGCTCGCGCCGATGCCCGGGGGCGTAGGACCCATGACGCGGGCGATGCTGCTCGCCAATGTCGTCGAGGCCGCCGAGAGGAACGCGAACGCCGTATGAACGCGCTGAACACCCCCCTGGCGGAACTGGACCCCGAGGTCCACGCCGCACTCCGCGCCGAGCTGCACCGCCAGCAGTCGACCCTCGAAATGATCGCCTCCGAGAACTTCGCGCCCTCCGCCGTGCTGGAGGCCCAGGGCTCGGTCCTCACCAACAAGTATGCCGAGGGCTATCCCGGCCGCCGCTACTACGGCGGCTGCGAACACGTCGACGTCACCGAGCGCCTCGCCATCGAGCGGATCAAGTCCCTCTTCGGTGCCGGGTTCGCCAACGTCCAGCCGCACTCGGGCGCCCAGGCGAACACCGCCGTCTTCTTCGCCCTGCTGCAGCCCGGCGACACCATCCTCGGCCTCGATCTCGCGCACGGCGGGCACCTCACGCACGGCATGCGCATCAACTACAGCGGCAAGATGCTCAACGTCGTGCCGTACCACGTCGCCGAGGCGGACAACCTCGTCGACATGGACGAGGTGGAACGCCTCGCCAAGGAACACCGCCCCAAGATGATCATCGCGGGCTGGTCGGCGTACCCGCGGCAGCTGGACTTCGCGGCCTTCCGGCGGATCGCCGACGAGGTGGGCGCACTCCTCATGGTCGACATGGCGCACTTCGCCGGTCTCGTCGCCGCCGGGCTGCACCCCAACCCCGTACCGCACGCCCACGTCACCACCACGACGACGCACAAGACGCTCGGCGGTCCCCGCGGCGGCGTCATCCTCACCAATGAGGCCGGCCTCGCGAAGAAGATCAACTCGGCGGTGTTCCCCGGTATGCAGGGCGGCCCTCTGGAGCACGTCATCGCCGCGAAGGCCGTGTCGTTCAAGGTCGCCGCGTCACCCGAGTTCGCCGAGCGCCAGGCCCGTACGCTCGCCGGCTCCCGCATCCTCGCCGAACGCCTCACCCGGGCCGACGCGGCGGCCGCCGGGGTGAAGGTCCTCACCGGCGGCACGGACGTCCACCTCGTCCTGGTCGACCTGCGGGACTCCCCGCTCGACGGCAGGCAGGCCGAAGACCTGCTCCACGAGATCGGCATCACCGTCAACCGCAACGCCGTGCCCTTCGACCCGCGCCCGCCCATGGTCACCTCGGGACTGCGTATCGGCACCCCGGCGCTGGCCACCCGAGGCTTCACGGATGACGACTTCGAAGAGGTCTCCGATGTGATCGCCCTGGCCCTCCAGCCCGAGCCCGACATCGCCGCCCTGCGCGCCCGCAGCGAGGCGCTGGCCGCCAAGCACCCGCTCTACCCGCACCTTTCAGAAGCAGAAGCAGAAGCAGAAGCACAAGAAGCCGGAGAAGTCCGATGAGCCCCCGCACCCCCGGCGCCGAGCTCCCCGAGCACCCCGACTGGCTGTGGCGCACGCCGGAGCCCAAGCGGTCGTACGACGTGGTGATCGTCGGCGGCGGCGGCCACGGTCTCGCCACCGCCCACTATCTGGCGAAGAACCACGGCATCACCAACGTCGCCGTGCTGGAGAAGGGCTGGCTGGCGGGCGGCAACATGGCCCGCAACACCACGATCATCCGTTCCAACTACCTGTGGGACGAGAGCGCCGGGATCTACGAGCACGCGCTCAAGCTGTGGGAGGGACTGGAGGAGGAGCTCGACTACCCGATCCTCTTCTCCCAGCGCGGTGTGCTCAACCTCGCCCACAGCCTCCAGGACGTCCGCGACAGCGTGCGCCGCGTCGAGGCGAACCGGCTCAACGGCGTGGATGCCGAATGGCTCGACGAGCGGCAGGTCAAGGACGTCTGCCCGATCGTCAACATCTCGCCCGACGTGCGCTATCCGGTCATGGGCGGCACCTACCAGCCGCGCGCCGGCATCGCCAAACACGACCATGTCGCCTGGGGCCTGGCCCGCTCCGCCGACGCGGCCGGCATCGACATCATCCAGAACTGCGAGGTCACGGGCCTCGACATCGTCGGCGGCCGGGTCGTAGGAGTGCAGACGACGCTCGGCCCGATCGCGGCGGGGAAGGTGGCGCTCTGCTCGGCCGGCCACACCTCGGTGCTCGCCGCCATGGCCGGCATCGAACTGCCGCTGCAGAGCCACCCGTTGCAGGCGCTCGTCTCCGAGCTCCTCGAACCGGTGCACCCGACGGTCGTCATGTCCAACGCGGTCCATGTGTACGTCAGCCAGGCCCACAAGGGCGAGCTGGTGATGGGCGCGGGCATCGACTCGTACAACTCCTACACCCAGCGCGGCGCCTTCCACATCATCGAAGAGCAGATGTCCGCCGCCCTGGAACTCTTCCCGGTCTTCGCCCGCGCCCATGTGCTGCGCACCTGGGGCGGCATCGTCGACGTCAGCCCCGACGCCTCACCCATCGTCGGACTCACCCCGGTCGACAACCTCTACCTGAACTGCGGCTGGGGCACCGGCGGATTCAAGGCCACCCCGGGCGTCGGCTGGGTCTACGCCCACACCATCGCCCACGACACCCCTCACCACCTCAACGCCCCCTTCTCGCTCGACCGTTTCACCACCGGCGCGCTCGTCGACGAGCACGGCGCGGCCGCGGTGGCCCACTAGGGAGCCGAACCCATGCTGCTCATCCCATGCCCCTGGTGCGGGCCCCGTGACGAGGCCGAGTTCCACTACGGCGGCCAGGCACACGTGCCCTATCCCGAGGACTCCGCCGCCCTGACCGACGAGGAGTGGGCGCGCTACCTCTTCTTCCGCGACAACCCCAAGGGGCCGTTCGCCGAACGCTGGAGCCACGCGGCCGGATGCCGCCGCTGGTTCAACGCGGTGCGCGACACGGCGACGAACGAGATTCTCTCCGTGTACCGCTCGGGCGAGCCGAGGCCGGACAGTTCCACCCGGCCTGGGCTGTGGGCAGGCGTTCTGCAGGGCGGATCAGGTGGGCACAACCCACCCACGGACCCGCAGTCGTCGACGGACCCCGCGGGGTCTGGGGCGGCAGCCCCAGTTTCGGGAAGGGGCGGGCTTGGGGAAGAAACCACTCCCGTCGCCACCCAACCGTTCCGGCTGCCCACCGGCGGCCGAGTCCACCGCGGTGAGCGCCTCCGCTTCACCTTCGACGGTACGCAGTACGAGGGCTTCCGCGGCGACACCCTCGCCTCCGCCCTCCTCGCCAACGGCGTCATCGAGGCCGGCACGAGCATCAAGCTCGGCCGCCCGCGCGGCATCTTCTCGGCCGGTGTCGAGGAGCCCAACGCCGTCATCCAGATCGAGGCACCCTTCCCCGAGCCGATGCTGCCCGCGACGACCGTCGAACTGTACGACGGTCTGGTGGCGAGCAGCCTGCCCGGTCAGGGACGCCTCGCCACCGAACCGGACCCCGCCCGCTACGACGCCGTCCACGCGCACTGCGACCTGCTCGTGGTCGGCGCCGGACCGGCCGGACTCGCCGCCGCGGCAGCCGCCGCGCGCAGCGGAGCGCGCGTCATCCTCGCCGACGACCAGCCGGAGCTGGGCGGCAGTCTGCTGGGGTCGGGCGAACTCCTCGACTGGGCGGAAGAGATCGGCGCGCTCCTCGAAGCCGCGCCCGAGGTGCGCGTGCTGCGTCGCACCACGGTCTTCGGCCACTACGACGACAACCACCTCCTCGCCGTCGAGCGCCGCACCAGTCACCTCGGCGCCGAGGCCCCGGAGCATGTCTCCCGCGAGCGTGTCTGGCGCATCCGCGCCCGTCGCGTCGTGCTCGCCACCGGCGCCCACGAGCGTTCGCTAGCCTTCGCGGACAACGACCGCCCCGGTGTGATGCTGGCCGCCTCGGCCCGCGCCTACGTCAACCGCCACGGCGTCCTTCCCGGCCGCCACGCCGTCGTCTTCACCACCAACGACAGCGCCTACGCCGCCGCGCTGGATCTCGCGGCGGCGGGCGTGGACGTCGCGGCGATCGTCGACACCCGGCCCGAGCCGGGGGAATGGGCGCGCCGTGCCCGGGAGTCCGGGATCGAGGTGCTGAGCGGACACGCCGTGGTCGGCACCGAAGGCGCCCCGCGGCTCACCGCCGTGACGGCCGCTCCGTACGGGGAGTCGGCAGGGACCCGGGAGTTCGCCGCCGACCTGCTGCTGGTCTCCGGCGGCTGGAACCCCGTAGCGCACCTGTTCAGCCAGGCGGGCGGAAAGCTGCGCTACGACGACACACTCGGCTCCTTCGTCCCCGGCACCTGCCGCCAGGCCGTCGAGGTCGCGGGCAGCGCGAACGGCGTCCTCGACCTGGCCCGGGCCCTCGCGCAGGGCGCGGCCGCCGGTGCCCGCGCGATCGAGGCCGAGGGCTACGCCTCCGAGGCGCCCCGCCTCCCCGAGGTGACCGCCGAACCGCACTCGCCCGCCATGCAGGTCTTCCTCGTCCCCGGCCCCGCCGGCGCACCCCGTTTCGTCGACCTCCAGCGCGATGTCACCGTCGACGACCTGACCCGCGCGACCGGCGCCGGCCTGCGTTCGGTCGAGCACACCAAGCGCTACACCACGGCCGGCACCGCCAACGACCAGGGCAAGACCTCCGGGGTCCTGGCCAGCGGCGTCGTCGCCGAACTGCTCGGCGTGGACGTCTCGGCCCTCGGTACGACGACGTTCCGCCCGCCCTACACGCCGGTCTCCTTCGCCACGCTCGCGGGCCGCGACCGCGGCGCACTGCACGACCCGATCCGTACGACCGCTCTGCATGACTGGCACGTCATGCACGGCGCCCTGTTCGAGAACGTCGGTCAGTGGAAGCGGCCCTGGTACTACCCGCAGGATGGCGAGGACATGGAGACCGCCGTGCTGCGCGAGTGCGCCGCCGCGCGCGACGGCGTCGCCTTCATGGACGCCTCCACCCTCGGCAAGATCGACGTACAGGGCCCGGACGCCGCCGTCTTCCTGGACCGCCTCTACACCAACATGATGAGCACCCTGAAGGTCGGCATGATCCGCTACGGCGTCATGTGCCACCTGGACGGCATGATCTTCGACGACGGCACCGTCATCCGCCTCGCCCAGGACCGCTTCCTGGTCACCACGACGACGGGCAACGCGGCCGCCGTACTGGACTGGATGGAGGAATGGCTGCAGACCGAATGGCCCGGGCTGCGCGTCCACTGCACCTCCGTCACGGAACAGTGGGCCACCGTCGCCCTGGTCGGCCCCCGTTCCCGCGAGGTGCTGGGGACGCTCGCGCCGGCGCTGGCGGTGGACAACGACAGCTTCCCGTTCATGGCGTGGCGGGACACGACCGTCGCGGGCGTCGAGGCCCGGGTGTGCCGGATCAGCTTCTCCGGCGAACTGGCCTATGAGATCAATGTGTCGCCGTGGGAGGCGCTCGCCCTGTGGGAGGCGCTGTACGAGGCCGGTGCCCCGTTCGGCATCACCCCGTACGGCACCGAGACCATGCACGTCCTGCGCGCGGAGAAGGGCTACCCGATCATCGGCCAGGACACCGACGGCACCGTCACTCCGCACGACCTCGGCATGAGTTGGGCGGTGTCGAAGAAGAAGCCCGACTTCATCGGCAAGCGCTCCTACGCCCGCGCCGACGCCGTCCGCCCCGACCGCAAGCACCTGGTCGGCCTGCTCCCGGAGGATCCGGGCGCCTTCCTCCCCGAAGGCACGCAGCTGGTTGCTGACAGCGTGCTGCCCGCCCCGCCCGTCCCGATGCTCGGCCACGTCACCTCCAGTTACCGCAGCGCGGCGCTCGGCCGGACCTTCGCCCTCGCCCTGGTCAAGGGCGGCCGGGACCGCATCGGCGAGCGGCTCTACGCCGTCGCGCGCGACCGGCTGGTTCCGGTGACCGTCGCAAGCCCCGTCCTCTACGACCCCGAGGGAGCCCGCCGCGATGGCTGACACCGCCCTTACCATCCCGCGCCGCAGTCCCCTGGCGCATGCCGCCGACCGCCTGGCCGCCGCGACGCGCACCTCCGGGGGCGCGGTCCGGCTGGCCGAACTCCCCTTCCTGGCCCAGGTCAACGTCCGGCTCGACGCCAAGGGAGCGGCAGCGGACGCCGTCGGGCTCGCGCTGGGCCTCCAGCTGCCCCTCGAACCCAACACCGTCGTACGCGCCGGCGAGCTGACCGCTGTGTGGCTAGGCCCCGACGAATGGCTGGTGGTGGGCCCGACCGGCGGTCAGCGGGACCTGGAGAGCCGGATCAGGGCGGCGAGCGGCGACGAGCCCGTGGCTGTCATCGACGTCTCCGCCCAGCGCACCACCCTCCTCGTCACGGGTCCACGCGCCCGTGACCTGCTGGCACATGGCTGCCCCCTGGATCTGCACCCGCGTGTCTTCGGAGCCGGGTGCTGCGCCCAGACCACCCTGGCCCGCACACAGATCGTGCTGGTCGCCAGGGACGAACCCAAGGCCGGATTCTGGGTACTGGTCCGTTCGTCCTTTGCCGGCTACCTGACGGACTGGCTGCTGGACGCGGCGGCGGAATACGTCTGAACGAGCTCAACAGGGTGTGATATCCACAGGAGGTGGGAGGCGTCCGCGACCGACAGGCCGATGCTGTCAGGATCCGTCGCTGTGCCCGCTGCGGCGCCTCTGTGCACCCGACCTCTGCGGAGACGCTCCGCCCGCGCCCGCGCATCGGTGCCGCACGATCCCGCTCCCTGGTTCGCCCTCTTGCGTGCAGGAAGCGCGCCTGAAACCGGCAGGGGACTCCGGGCTGTGCCCCGCTAGGGAGACCGAAAGGCGTGCGGTGACCGGGGGCGGCGAAAGACGCCACTGGAGGGTTGGTTGGTTCAGGCTCATCCCCGGTTTCGGGGCCATGCGAAGGCATGGTGTCACCCCGGGCAGGATGGTTGTTGCGAGGGGTTCAATAGCGAACCAGTAACTGCTTAGTAGCTGTTGACCTGCAAAATTAAGAGCGATCTAGGGTCCGGCGACGCAGTAGGGGCCAACGAGGGACTGATGAGAGTCCGGCCGGGTCGGCAAGGGCGTGCCTCGCGAAGGTGATGTCGAGGCGGCGACGGCGTAATCCATCCAGGCTCGCAGCAACGTCATCAAAGCCGGGATTCTGCTCGCTGTGTGGATCTTTGCAGTGACCAGCGTGCGCGGCCTCGACCGGCAGCGGGTCGAGCGACGAACCGCCACGGCCGGGCTTGAAGGAGACGCCGGCTGAGGTATGAGCGTGGTAACTCTGACCACCGAGTGCGGCCAAAGGGCGTTGGACTGTGCCGAACGGCTCGGTGCGGCAGACCAGACCAGGTCGACCCGACCGTCCGGCGGGGATGCGGATTTGCACTCCCTGAAAGGGCGGGCAGCCAAGGCCACGCGGCCGGTGCCGATCCCTCCTGTGCTCGTCCGCATGTTGCGCGAGCGCGTGAGCCTGTTCTTACGCTCGACGAGCACGCCCTTGAGCTGGCGAAGCGCCTTTACGACCTGCGGCAGGCCGGCATCCCGTTCTGGCCGGCCTCCGCCGAAGAGCGCACGGGACTGCTTCTTCTTCGCGTCGAGCGTGGCCACGCCCTGGAGGGTGTACTGCTGGTTGGGGTGCGGGGCGGTCACCTGTACGGTGCGGCCGGACATCTGGCCGTAGGCGTCGAACAGCCACCACTGGCCGTTCGACGGCCGAGTCGTTGACGTTGATCGGCAGTGGGCCGATCCCCACCTCCTGCTCCCACTGCCGGTACTTGGCCACGCTCGTGCGGACCGCGGCGGGGCTGGACAGCTCGTGCCAGGTCATCACGTCCGGGACGACGTCGTTGGCCTCGGCGTACTGCAGGAAGCCCTTGACCTGGTCGAAGAGGAGAGAGGTGTTCGGGCCCGCGATCCGGGCGTCCGGGTCCTGGTCCTTGATGAGGTGGTAGACCTCTTTCCAGGCCGCGAAGAAGTACTGCGGGTCGTCGAGCCAGGAGACGTTGTTGTAGCTCCACGTGCCCGAGCCGAACATGTTCCCCTCGGGCTCGTTGAAGGGGACGTAGACGACGTGGTCCTTATAGCCGCCCATCGTCTTGACCTGGGCGACCTGCTTCTTGATCTTCTCCTTGAAGTCCGCGAGCCGCTCGGGGCCACTGTCGCCCGGCCACTGGTACGAAAATCCGCGGTAGATGTCGGTCATGTAGATGTAGACGTCCTTGCCACCCGAGTCCACGAACGGCGGCAGGACCTCCAGCGCGTCCGCCCCCGGGTGCTGGGGGCCGTCGTGCGCCTTGGTGGACAGGGTGCGCAGGTGCATGCCCTCGATGAGGTTGCGGCTCGGTGCCCCGTCACCGTAGATCCCGTACAGCGAGCCGGCGGCGCCGCCGTGGAAGGCGCCGGTGTCGGCGGCCAGATCGATGACGAGCCGTTCCGGGTCCGCGGCGTGAGCGGTGCCTGCGGAAGGGGCGGCGAGCAGGGTGGCGAGGACCGCCGCCACCGTGGCACCGGCTCCCGTCGTTCTCTTTCGTCGCACTGAGGTCTCCGTGATTCCCTGCGGGTTCGGACGTTGGACGAAGAGGGTCGAACCGGTTCGACGGAACCTAGCAGCGCGGAAATCCACCAGCAATACCTCCGACACAGGGAGTGGCATCAGCTCCTCCCGGATTCCAGGGCTATTACGAGAAGTGTCATGAGAGGTATTGACAGTGGCTGGGGTTGTTCCTACCTTCACTTCACGCGAACCGGTTCGACAACTGGTTCAGAGTCTCGGCGTCATCGAACCGGTTCGACCTTCCAAGGAGTGCCCGTGAACATCGGTGAGATCGCCCGCCGGGCCGGTGTCTCGCGGAGCACCGTGTCCTACGCGCTGAGCGGCAAGCGCCCCGTGTCGGAGGACACCCGGCGGAAGATCCAGCGCGTCATCGACGAGCTGGGTTACCGCCCCAACGCCAGTGCGCGCGCCCTGGCCAACGGCCGGACCAACACGATCGGCCTGGTCTTTCCGCCGGCCGGCAACCACTACACCGGGATGCAACTCGACTTCATCGGCAGTGTGGTGGAGGCGGCCGCGGCCCAGGACTACGACGTGCTGCTGTCACCCAGCGGCGTCGACAGCGACCGCTCGTTCCAGCGGCTGCTGGGGGAGCGGCGGGTCGACGGCGCGATCCTGATGGAGATCAGACTGGAGGACGACCGGGTCGATCACCTGGCCGCCCTCGGCTTCCCCTCCGTCGCCATCGGCCGGACCGCGCATCCCGAAGGCACCTGGTGGGTCGGCCTGGACCACACCGCGCTGGCGGCGGCGTGCGTCCATCACCTCGCGGACCTCGGCCACCGCAGGGTCGCCTTCGTCAACCGTCCCGAGCAGTTGCTGCGCGCCGGATACGAGTCGGCCCACCGCGGCCTCGACGGTTTCACCAAGGCCGCGGCCGAACGCGGGCTGACCGTCCGGACGTACTGCTGCGGGGACGACGCGGCATCCGGCCAGGCTTGCCTCGAACAGATCCTGCAGGACGACCCGGCCACCACGGCCCTGGTCACCCTCAACGAGGCCGCGCTCGGCGGCCTGTACCGCGGGCTGTCCCAGGCCGGCCGTCATGTACCGCGCGACTTCTCCGTCACCGGAGTCGTCGCAGGCCGGTGGGCGGAGACGGTGACCCCGCAGCTCACCGCGGCGGACGTACCGGCAGAGGAGATGGGCCGACACGCCGTCGACCTCCTCGTCGAGCGGCTCGACCACCCCGACGCGCCGCCCCGGCACCACCTGCTCGCGCCCCCCATCTCGCTGCGCGCCAGCACAGGGCCCGCCACCGGCAGGCCGTCCACCGAGGCCCCCTGACCTCGGGCCCCGGCACCACCCTCTGACCACGGATCACGGGCATCCCCGTCCCCCCTCACCGCACGGCTCGCCCGCACCACTCGCCGTGGCTGTTCGGCATGCTCCCTTCCCCCCCTCGTCACCCTCCCTCGGCACACCCGTGCCAAAAACGAAGGACGCGCAATGCACAGCTCCCTCAGACGGCTCCGCCTCACCGCCGCGACCGTGACCGCCCTCGCCGTCGCCGGCACCGCCACCGCCTGTTCCTCCGGTGCGGGCAGCACCGGTACCAAGGCCGCGGACAGCGGCACCTACACCATCTGGGACCCGTACCCGCAGTTCGACAAGAGCTCCGCGTGGGCGAAGCTGCTCGATGCCTGCGGCACCAAGGCCGGGGTGAAGATCAAGCGGACCGCGTTCGACACCAGCGACCTGGCGAACAAGGCGCTGCTGGCCGCCCAGCAGGACAACTCCGCAGACGTCCTCATCGTCGACAACCCAGTGGTGTCGACCTTGGCCGAGGCCGGAGTCCTCACCACGACCGAGGACAACAAGCTGGACACCTCGAAGGCGGACACCAACCTCCTCGCGGCCGGACAGTCGGGCGGCAAGACGTACGGCACGCCGATCGGTGCCAACACCCTCGCCCTCTACTACAACAAGAAGGTGCTGAAGCAGGCCGGGGTGGACATAGCCTCGGTCAAGGACTGGAAGTCGCTGACGGCGGCGCTCGCGAAGGTCAAGAAGGCGGGCAAGAAGGGCATCACGTTCTCCGCGATCGGCACGGAGGAGGGCACCTTCCAGTTCCTGCCCTGGTACTGGGGATCGGGGGCCCAACTGACCGTGCTCGACTCCGGGCAGGCCGTTTCCGCGCTGTCGCTGTGGAAGGACTGGCTGAAGAACGGCTACGCCCCCAACTCGGTCCTCAACAACACGCAGACGACCAGCTGGCAGGAGTTCGCGACCGGCGACTACGCGTTCAGCGAGAACGGCACCTGGCAGCTCGCCAACGCCAAGAAGGCCGGCTTCGACTACGGGGTCATCCCCGTCCCCGCCGCCGACGGCGGTAACGCGGCCGCCCCGACCGGCGGCGAGTTCGTCACCGTCCCGGTCCAGGGCAAGACCGACCGCTATGCCACATCCCAGAAGATCGTGACCTGCCTGACCAGCACCGACAACCTCCTCACCACCGACACCACGCTGTCCTACGTGGCACCCACCACCGAGGTCCAGGACAAGCAGGTCGCGGCGAACGCCGAGCTGAAGCCCTGGGTCGACGCGGTCAAGGCGGCCAAGGGACGCGCCAGCGACGACCTGGGCACCAAGTACCCGAAGATCTCGGAACAGTTGTGGAAGGCGGTCCAGTCGGCCCTCAGTGGTTCGCAGTCGCCGAAGGACGCGCTGGCCGCAGCGCAGTCCGCCGTCAAGTAGCCGGGAACCAGAGCCCGTTGATGAGCCACACGACGAAAGTGCCGCACCGGCGGCCCGTGCGTCACGCCAGTGGTGCGGCCCCCACCGCACCACCCCGGGCACGGCGTCGCCCCACCTCCCAGCAGTGGGCCGCCTGGGGATTCCTCGCCCCGGTGACCCTCTACCTCGTCCTCTTCTACGCCTATCCCCTCTACCGCAACATCGACCTGAGCCTGCGCAACTACACGGTCCGGTCCTTCGTCCAGGGCGACGCACCGTTCACGGGCCTGGCGAACTACCGCACCGTCCTCGACGACCCGACCTTCGCCCCGGCCCTGCTCCACACCGTGGTCTTCACCTCCGTATGCCTGGTCTTCCAGTACGCCATCGGCCTGGCCCTCGCGGTCTTCTTCAACCAGCGGTTCCGGCTCTCCGCAACCCTGCGGGCCCTCTTCCTGGTGCCCTGGCTGCTTCCGCTGATCGTCTCGGCGTCCACCTGGTCGTGGATGCTCAACAGCGACTCCGGTGTCGTCAACGCAGCCCTGCACGCCGTCGGCATCGGGCCGGTGAACTGGCTGACCGCACCGGGCTGGTCACTGGCCTCGGTGATCATCGCGAACATCTGGATCGGCGTCCCGTTCAACCTGGTGGTCCTCCACAGCGGCCTGCAGTCCATCCCCGCGAGCCTCTACGAGGCCGCAGCCCTCGACGGGGCGAACGCCTGGCAACGGTTCTGGCGGATCACCTTCCCGCTGCTGCGACCGGTGTCCGCGATCACCCTGCTGCTGGGCCTGGTCTACACGCTCAAGGTCTTCGACATCATCTGGATCATGACCAAGGGCGGCCCCGCCGATTCGTCCACCACCTTCGCCACCTGGTCCTACCAGCTCGGCTTCGGCAACCTGCTGCCCGCCTTCGGCCCCGGAGCGGCCGTCGGCAACCTGCTCGTGGTCGCCGCCCTGGTGTTCGGACTGGTTTACGTCAGGGTCCAGCGGAAGCAGGGGTTGTCATGACGAGAACAGCAACCGTGTCGGGCCCGCGTCGCCGCACATGGTGGCAGACGGCCATCGGCGTGCTGGTCACCGCGGTGATGCTCTTCCCGGTCTACTGGATGCTCAACGTGTCCTTCACCCGCGACCAGGACATGCGCAAGAGCCCGCCGGACCTGATCCCCCTGCACGGGACCCTGGAGGGGTACCGCGCCGTCCTGGACCAGCAGTTGCCCTACCTCGGCACCAGCCTCGTCATCGGTCTGGGCACCGTGGTCCTCACCGTGGCACTGGCCGCGCCCGCAGGCTACGCACTCGCCAAGCTCCGCCCGCGTGGCGGCGGCGTGCTCAACTTCCTCTTCCTGGTCGCCCAGATGATCCCCGGCATCATCATGGCGATGGGCTTCTACGCCATCTACCTCAGCCTCGGTCTGCTCCAGTCGGTGCCCGGCCTGATCGTCGCGGACTCCACGCTGGCCGTGCCGTTCGCCGTGCTGATCTTCACCGCGTTCATGTCCGGCATCCCCGGCGAACTGCTCCAGGCCGCGAAGACGGACGGAGCCGGGCCCGTGCGCACCTTCCGGTCGATCGTGCTGCCCATGAGCCGCAACGCCGTCGTCACGGTGTCGCTGTTCGCGTTCCTGTGGTCCTGGTCCGACTTCGTCTTCGCCAGCACCCTCGCGAACGGCGGCGCCCACGAGCCGATCACCCTCGGCATCTACCACTACATCGGCAACAACAACCAACAGTGGAACGCCATCATGGCCACCGCCGTCGTGGCCTCACTGCCGGCCACGGTCATCCTCGTCCTCGCCCAGCGCTACGTCGCCGCCGGCGTGACCGCCGGCGCCGTCAAGGACTGACACCTCCACTGAGTCACGTCTCCCAGCCGTCTGTCGGTCGGCCGGTCGATCACCCCTGCTCACGTGCCGACCACTCCTGCTCCAGAAACGAGTCACGCTTCATGACCGCCGCCCCGTCCGGCCCGGCCTTCTCCGTCCACGACATCCCGTTCAGCACTCGCGGGTCATGGTTCGGTATCTCACCCGTGGTGGCGGAGAAGACGTACGCCGAAGACCTTCACCTCGTATCGCACCAGAACGGCATGCATGCCGTGCTGCGTTTTGTTCCGCTCGACATGGCCACCGGCGACCGCACCGCCACCAAACCGCACGCGACACCGAGCCTGCTCAGCTGGACCGGTGCCGAAGGCCACATTGCCCTCGCCTACGAAACGCCGGACACCGTACGGCTGCGCGGTGACGGGCTGGGCCTGCACATCGGAGCGGCGGCGACCACGCTGACCCCGTTCAGCGGCACCTACTTCTACCGCGAACCCGGCACGGGGGCGTACGTGTTCACCTCGTACGAGACCGGGCGGCGCTACCGCGTCACCGTGCTGTCGGGGACCGTGACCGAGGCGTTGGGCACGCAGACCCTGGGCAGCGCCGCGCGAGGTGTCACGATCGGCGCCGAGGCCGGCGCGGTCTGGGAGGTCGCGGTCGAGGAGTACGAGACCGCGCGCCGCCCCCACGCGTCTTCGGCACCCTTCGACCAAGTCGTGGACACCGCGCGCCACGCCTTCGACGCCTTCGCTGACTCCGTCGCACCCTGGCGTACGTCCGAGACACCCGCCGCGGAACTCGCCGCCTACGTGCTGTGGTCCGCGAGCGTCCGGCCGCTGGGCTTCGTCACCCGTCCCGCGGTGCTGATGTCGAAGCACTGGATGGACAAGGTGTGGAGCTGGGACCACTGCTTCAACGCCCTTGCCCTGGCCCCCGGAAGCCCCGCACTCGCCCTGGACCAGTTCTCCCTGCCCTTCGACCATCAGGACGAGACCGGCGCGCTGCCCGACTCGGTGACCCACTCGGAGATCCTCTTCAACTTCGTCAAGCCTCCCATCCACGGCTGGGCCCTGCGACACCTGCGCCGACGGCTCCCCGAGCCGCTCTGCGAGGCGGAGTTGACCGAGGTCTACGACCGGCTGGCCCGCTGGACGGACTTCTGGCTCACCCTGCGGCGGGCACCCGGGAGCGCCCTCGCCCACTACCAGCACGGCAACGACAGCGGCTGGGACAACGCCACCACCTTCGACCCCGAGCGTGTGATCGTCAGCGCCGACCTGTCCGCCTTCCTTGTCCTCCAACTGCGCGAACTTGCAGAACTGGCACATGAGTTGGGGCTGCCGGACGACACGCGCAAGTGGACACGAACGGCCGACGCGACGCAGGCGGCGATACTCGACGAGCTGTGGACCGGCGACCGCTTCGTCGCCCGCGCGGCAGACAGCGGGGCCACCTGGACCAGCTCCAGCCTTCTCGACCTGATGCCCATCGTTCTCGGCGAGCACCTGCCCGAGAGCATCGGCGACGCACTGGCAGGCCGGATCGAGGCCCACCTCACGGCATACGGCCTGGCCACCGAGCTGCCCACCTCACCGCACTACCTCGACGACGGCTACTGGCGCGGCCCGATCTGGGCCCCGTCCACCGTCCTGATCGAGGACGGTCTGCGCCGCGCCGGCCACGACCGCCTCGCGGACGAGATCAGTGCCCGCTTCCGGGCCCTGTGCGAGACCTCGGGCTTCGCCGAGAACTTCGACGCCCTCACCGGCGCGGGCCTGCGCGACCGCGCCTACACCTGGACCGCCAGCAGCTACCTCCTCCTCGCCGAGGCCCACGAGTTCCGGCGCGCCGAGACCGCCGAGGCAGTCGGCGGCTGACAGACCCCCGGGCGACTCGCGCCCGGGCAGCACCCCCTTCGGGAGACCCGCACATGCGCATATCTCGCTTCCTTTCCCCAGCCGTACGCCCCGGCAGACCCGGCATCCCGAGACGCCGCAGGACCGCCGTGATCGCCGCGCTCCTCGCCTCGTTCGCCGCGGTCACCCTCCCCGCGACCACGGCCCACGCCGCAGACACCTCCGTCACCGTCGACTTCTCCACCGCCGGAGGCGCCCCCACCTACCACGCCTCCGGCATGATCTACGGGATGACCCCGGACGGCTCGCTGCCCCAGGACCACTTCTTCACCGACATCAAGTGGCACTTCATGCGAGCCGGGGGCGCCCAGCTCAACAGCGGCGGCTACGCCACCAGCTTCGCCGACTACCAGACCCGCTGGGCCTCCACCCTGGCCCAGTACAAGCGCACCGCCGCCCTCGGCGGCACCTTCGTCCTGTTGCCGCACGACCTGTGGGGCGCCGACGGCACCACCAGCCAGGGCTGGCCCGGCGACAACGGCGACTGGACGCAGTTCGACGCCTTCGTCACCCAGCTCATCAGCGACGTCAAGGCCAACAACATGACGGTCCAGTGGGACCTGTGGAACGAACCAGACGGCAGCGGCTTCTGGGGTGCGTCACAGACGCAGTACCTCCAGATGTGGTCGCGCTTCTACGCCAAGGTCCGCGCCGCGTTCCCCGCCCAGCTCATCGTCGGCCCCAGCATCGCCGGCCAGCCCAACTCCTCCAACAGCTGGTGGACGACATACCTGACCTACGTCAAGGCGAAGAACGTCGCCCCCGACATCTACAGCTGGCACGACGAACCCGGCGACCCCGCCACCGACGTCGGCCGCGCCAACTCCACCCTCGCTGCAGCCGGGTTGACCAACACCCGCGCGTACCAGATCAATGAGTACGCCACGCTGTCCATGCAGTCCCCGGGCGGCGGCGCCTGGTTCATCGGTCGCCTTGAACGGGCCGGCGCCGACGGCCTGCGCGGCAACTGGGCCTCCGGCACCGCGCTGCACGACAACGAGGCCAACCTGCTCACCAAGAACAGCGCCGGTCAGTACCTGCCGCTCGGCGAGTGGTTCATGTACCGCTACTACGGCTCCCAGACCGGCAACATCGTCAAGCTCACCGCCGGCACTGGCACCGATGGCCTGGCCACCAAGGACAACTCGGCCGGCAATGCCAAGGTGTTGCTGGGCAGCAGCGGCAACACCGGTACCGTCACCGTCAATCTGACCGGGCTCAACACCACGTCCGTCGTGGAGAACAGCCAGGTCCGCGCCGTCGTCCAGCGCATCCCGTACAACAGCGGGGCTGCCGTGACCGGTCCGGAGACCATCGCCGACACCACCCTCACGGTCAGTGGCAACGCCGCCTCGGTGAGCCTCCCGTGGTCGAACGCCAAGGACGGCTACACCGTCACCCTGCTGCCCCCGTCCAACGCCACCGTCTCCACGGTCGCCGTCAGCCAGAACAGCGGCCAGTGCCTGGACGACACCAACCTCAGCACCGCCAACGGCACCCAGTACCAGCAGTACTACTGCGAGGGCGGCTACCAGCAGATGTTCGACTTCAAGCCGGTCAGCGGCAAGACGAACACCTACACGGTCGTCGACGAGACCAGCGGCAAGTGCCTCGACGTCTCCGGCGCCTCCACCGCCGACGGCGCCACCGTCATCCAGTACACCTGCAACGGCGCCACCAACCAGCAGTTCACCCTCAATCCCGTCACCGCACTCGGCAACAGCCACGACTACCAGCTCGTGGCCGTCCACAGCCACAAGTGCGTCGACGTCAGCAACGTCTCGACCACGGCCGGCGCGCAGATCCATCAGTGGACCTGCGATGCGGCGAGCGCACTGAGCACCAAGAAGAACCAGGTCTGGCGTCTGCTCGGCAAGAGCTGACTGCCGTCACCTGTGACGATGTGGAGGGGTGGTCCCCATGCCCCTCCACATCGTTCAATCGGGACTGTTCTGCGGCCTCCGGGACGGAACAGTACGGGCCGCAGCTGCCGTTCAACACTGACAGCGTCATCGCTCGCCGCCTCGACGACCTCGCATACGGGGCCGGTGTCTGGCTCTCCGCGTTCAAGGGCCGCTCAACAGCAGCCCTGCGCCCTCGCATTGTCCGTACCGACGACGACCGGAAGTCCGCCCGATGAGCCGGACCGACGTGATCGTGGTCGGGGCGGGGGCCGCCGGTGCGGTGCTGGCCGCGCGTCTGAGCGAGGACAGCGACCGCAGCGTGCTGTTGGAGGCCGGACCGATTCCGTCCGAACCTTCCCGATTTCCCGCAGACCTGCTTGACGCACGCTTCGTCCCCGGCGCCCAGCCCGGCCACCCGGCGGTCCGCGGCCGGTACCTCGGCGGCTCGACGACCGTCAACGGCGGTTACTTCATCCGCGCCCGGCGTGAGGACTTCGACCGCTGGGCGGCGGCCGGCAATCCCGCTTGGGCCTACGAACGGATCCTGCCGTTTCCCCGAGCGTTGGAGACCGACCTCGACTACGGGCCCCACGATGTCCACGGCGCCGACGGCCCGGTGCTCGTCCGGCGCGGCGAAGTCAAGCACCCCGCTGCAGCAGCGTTCGCTGCCGCGGCACAGGAGCTGGGATTCCCCCGGGAGCCGGACAAGAACGCGCAGAGCACGCCGGGCTTCGGCCCGGTGCCGTCGAACGCTGTCGACGGACTGCGGCTCAACACCGGCGTCAGCTACCTGCGGGCCGCTCTCAACCGCCCGAACCTGACCGTCGTCGGCAACAGCCGGGTGCTCAGGGTGGTCATCAGCAGTGGCCGTGGCACCGGAGTGCTCGTCGACCACGGCGGACGGCACACCATTCTCGACGCGGGCGAAGTCGTGCCCTGCGCCGGGTCCTTCGTCACCCCGCACCTGTTGCACCTGTTGCACCTGTTGCACCTGTCGGGCATCGGACCGCGCACAGACCTTGAGCGCCTGGGTCTGCCCGTGCTCAAGGACGCCCCCGCCGTCGGCGCCCGCTTCAGCGATTACCCCCAGGTGCTACTGGAATGGGCCCCGCGGAAGGACCTGGGCGAACCCACCGACTCCTGGCTGGGCGGCTGCCTGCACCTGTCCTCCTGCGACGGCGCCTACGAGGGTGACCTGGAAGTCCTCCAGTCCCTGACCCCCATGGCAGCGCCGGTCGGCGGAACGGTGACGGTCCCGGGCGCCCCACTGGCTTTCCTGGTGTCGGCCCAGACACCCCGGCGGACCGGCATGCTACGCCTCCGGTCCGCCGACCCCGCGAGGCCTCCACGCATCGACTACGGCTACCTGCGGGCACCCGAGGACCGGCGCCGCCTGCGTGAAGGCGTCCGTACCGCAGTGGCGTTGACCGACACCCGCACCTTCGGCGAGGTCTCCCGTGCTCTCCTCGGTCCCGACCCCGGAACACTCGCCAACGACCGTGACCTGGACGCGTGGATCGCGGGCCACCTGGGAACCGCTCACCACACCTGCGGCACCGCACCGATGGGACCGGCCGACGACCCCGCCACGATCGTCGACCGGTACGGCAGGGTCCATGGCATAGCCGGACTCCGTGTGGCCGACACGTGAATTCTTCCGGATGCCCCCTTGCGCGGCCCGGCGGCCACGGCCGTACTCATCGGCGAACTCATCTCCCATGCCATGCGCCACGAGCTGCGCTGAGCTGATCAGTGGTGTGTGACATGGGCAGCACTCAAGGGACATGCGGGAACAGGGCACGGGTGCGGCCGGGGTCGGGTGAGACGAAGACGCCGTCTGCGGTGACCGCGACGGCCGACGGATCCTCCTCGGTGTGATCGAGCCGTCCACGAAGATCTTGCGGCCCTCGGTGCCCGTGACCCGGGCGTAGACCCGCAGCGGTGTCTCCAGGGGGACGGGTCGGCGGTAGCGCACCTGCAGGGAGACCGTCATGCCGGGCAAGCCGGCGGCGGCGCAGGCCCAACCCATGAGTTCGTCCAGCAGCATGGCGCTCATGCCGCCGTGCCCGTAGCCGGGCGGTCCTTCGTGGGCGATACCGAGGGTGCAGCGGCCCACGACGCCACCACTGTCAGCAGTCACCTGCATGGGTGGAGCGAGAGGACTGCCGGTTCCTGTGACGGGGCTGTACATCCGTACCCCTCCGGGGAACTCGTCCACGGCCGGGATCTCCGCTCGGGTACGTCGTCGGCCGGTCAACTGCCCCGTGATGCGGCGGACTTCGTCCGTCATCTGGTGCAGGACTTCGGTCGGGGCCGCGGTGCGTACGGTGGCGTCCACCAGGGCCCGCAGTTCGTGGCCGAGAGCGGCGATCGCGGCCCGTTGGTGGTCCAGTTCCTCTCCTGTCGTTCCTACGGTGTCGGGGTTCGTCGCCGGGGATTCTGTCGGTACTACGTTCATCGGGTTTCTCGGTCGGGGTGTTGTAGCCGTGGTCGCGTCGGGGTCAGCCGTCGGCGCGCACGAAGACGGGCTTGAGGTGCTTCTCGGGCAGTGCGTCGGGGATTTGCTCCCAGTCGAGGACGTGGGAGACCACCCGTGCCGGGTCGACCTTGCCGGAGCGGGCGAGGTCGAGGGCGTCGCGGATGTGGTTGCGGACGTTGTCGCGGGCGATGCGCAGGGTGACGCCGGTGAGGTACATGTCCAGGAGGGGTAGTTCGCCGGGGCGGAAGTGGTTGCCGGCTGACTCGCAGATTCCTTCCGGGGCAAGGGACTTGACGGCCAGAGCGAGTTGGTCGACGCGGCCGGTGGCCTCTACGGCGATGTCGAAACCGTGGCGGATGGGTTCGAGCGCCTCGGCGGTCGCGGCGCCGTAGCCGCGGGCGATCTCGCGGTGTTCGGGGTCCGGGTCGACGTAGAGGACGTTGGAGGCACCGAGTGCGCGGGCGATGTCGCACACGTACAGGCCGATGCTGCCGCGGGCGACGACCAGGACCCGGGCGCCGGGCCTGTTCTTGAGGTGGGGTGCGACCAGCCGCCAGGACAAGGACCAGTTGTCACTGGCCGAGGCCATCGCGACCGGGTCCAGACCTTCCGGCAGGGGCACCAGCATGCCGTCCGCCCACGGCACCCGGACCAGGTCGGAGAAGAGCCCGCCCCAGCTCCCGCCGATCGGCGCGCCGTACATCGCCATGTGCGGTACGGCCGTGCAGTGGGCGGTGAGTCCGGTGCGGCAGTGGTCGCAGGTGCCACAGTTGATGGACCAGGGGACCACCACCAGATCGCCGGGGGCCACGGCCGTCACCGCGTCCCCGATGTCGACCACCCGGGCCACGCACTCGTGACCGAGGGCGAACGGCGGGTCGATGAAACCGTGCCCGGCCAGGATCGCGGAGTCCACGTCGCAGGAGGTGGCCGCGACTGGGGCGACGATCGCCTCCTGGTCCGACTGGAGCTTCGGGTCGGGCGCCTCGCGCCACTCGACGGTGCGCTTCGCGACGTAGGTCAGTTCACGCATCGGTGCGCTGCCCCTTCGCCAGTGCCACCAGGTCGGCGTAGCGGATGACGGACCCTCCAGCTCCCCAGGTGCCCTCGGGCTGCTCGTGCACCAGCACCCAGACCCGCAGCGCGTCGTCCTGGGGCAGCCCGGCGGCGCCGAGGACAGTCTTCGTCGCATCCTCGACCAGGCCCGCCTTCCGGCGCTCGGACAGCGCGCCCTGCGGGACGGTGACGTCCACGAGGAAGCGAGGCGCGTCGTCCTCGGCGGTGGTCTGCGCGCCTTCTGGCAGTTCGACGAGGTAACTCCATGCCTGGGCGCGGAAGAACGCGGTGTCGGGCGCTCCCTCCCAGCGGAGCAGGACGGTGGCAAGGTCGCGCTGGACGGTCTTACGGCCCTGCTCGGTCAGCGAACCGGGCGGGACGGTGAGCCGGATCATCGGCATGGCGAAATCTCTCTCTGTGCCGCACTCGCGGTCTATGACAGTCGTTATATCCGGAGTTCACGCTAGACTATGACGAGCGTTATAGCCAGAGAGGGGTACGGCCTTGGCCAAGTCCAGCGCGCCGTCGCGCGAGCGCATCGTGGCCGGTGCGGCCGACATGATCAGCAGGCGCGGTCTGAACGCCACGAGCATCCGGGACCTGGCCAAACACGCCAAGGCGCCGCTCGGCTCGACCTACCACTACTTCCCGGAGGGGAAGCGGCAGTTGGCCACCGAGGCGGTGCAGTACGCGGGTACGGCCGTCGCCCGTCTCCTGCGCAGGGAGCTGGACGCCGGCCCCGTCGCCGGGCTGCGCGCCTTCCTGGCCCTGTGGCGCGGCATCGTCGTCGAGAGCGACTTCCGCGCCGGTTGTCCCGTGCTGGCGGTCTCCGTCGAGGAGCCCCCGGCCGACGAGATCCCGCTGGCTCTCGTTGCCGCGGCCGACGCGTTCGAGGGCTGGGAGCGGTTGCTCACCGAGGCGCTACGGGAACACGGTGCTGACCACGACCGGGCCTCGGGGCTGGCGGCCCTGATCGTGGCGTCCGTCGAGGGCGCCATCGCCATGTGCCGCGCCAAGCGCAGCATGAAACCCCTGGATCAGGTGGCGCAGCAGCTCGAAGCCCTGATCGATGACGCGCTCGCCCGCCGAGCCTGACGGCGTGCGGCTTTCGGGCTCAGGCGTCGATCGCCGTGCGGATCGCCTTGATCTTCTCCTCGGTGAACACGCCGCTGTCGAGAAGGGAAAGGACGGAGAGGACACCGCCGCTGGAGCCCCAGCTGCCCTCGTCGATGACCCGGAAGTTGACCCACCAGGCAGGCGACGGCTCCGGCAGCCCGCAGGCTTCGGCCATCGCGGCCAGGATGCGCTCGATGACCTCGGCCCGGACCTCCCGGCGCCAGTCCCCGTCCATGACCGCCACGTCGATCGCCATGACGTCGAGCCCCTGACCGGTATCCACCAGTAGACGGCCACCAATCGCCATCATGTCCGGCTCACGCTCCACGAAGTGCACCTGGAACCCGACCCGCGCGGCCGGCGCGAACTGGCCGACCTCGGGCACGAGCACCGCGTCCGTCAGCGTCTCGGCCAGCGCGCGACGCTCCTCAACGCTCTGGCGCCCCTTCGGGGTATTCACGGTGATGACGGTCACGACTGCCTCCTATGACGATCGTTATAGTGTGACTCTACATCAGGTCTATAACGGGTGTCATATATGGGATCTGGGCGCGTGCTTGATCTCCGTGCCTGGGGGTCCGCAGGAAGGCAAGGTCACGAACGGCTCTGCCGGTGGCGGGCGCGCGGTGCCCCGTCCGGCGACGCGGTGGAGATTGCCAGGGAGAGACACGGTCGCAGCCTGGCCGCCGCGCACGAGCAGGTTCTCGCCGAGCACGCCCAGAGAGGCACCGCGATGCGTTGGAACGTCCCGCCCCGTCGCCGGAAGCCGAACCAGCCGCCGGTGGAACCCCGACCGCGCCGAGTGCGCCCACCGTGGACGCTCGGGATCCCGAGCCTGTCCTCGCCGCACGCCGCCTGGCCACACTTGCAAGCTCGCGTCACTACGCCAGGTTTCTCGATGGCGTTCGAGAACAGGCGAACCGCCTCATCGAGCAGTCCATGCAGGAGTGGGTACGCATCAGTCAAAGCGAAGCGTCTGAGGGCTGATCCGTGCGTTTGGTCCGTGACTGGTCCGTAAGCGCTGGTCAGGAACGGGACAGCTGCGGGAGAAATTGTGAGTTAGTGCGCAAACCGGTCCTGGCCGTGAATCGGCTGAGCGAAAGGCGCCTGACGCGTAAAAGTCCAGGTCAGGCGCCTTTTTTCGTACCTTTAGAAGAAGCCCAGCTTCTTCGGCGAGTACGACACCAGCAGGTTCTTCGTCTGCTGGTAGTGCTCCAGCATCATCTTGTGCGTCTCGCGGCCGATACCGGACTGCTTGTAGCCGCCGAACGCCGCGTGCGCGGGGTAGGCGTGGTAGCAGTTCGTCCACACCCGGCCCGCCTGGATCGCACGGCCCGCGCGGTACGCGGTGTTGATGTCGCGCGTCCATACGCCGGCACCGAGGCCGTACAGCGTGTCGTTGGCGGTCTTGATGGCGTCGTCGAAGTCGTCGAACGACGTGACCGAGACGACCGGGCCGAAGATCTCCTCCTGGAAGATCCGCATCCGGTTGTCACCCTCGAAGATCGTCGGCTGGACGTAGTAGCCGCCCTTCAACTCCCCGTCGTGCTCGATACGTTCGCCACCGGTGAGGATCCTGGCGCCCTCCTGCCGACCGATGTCCAGGTAGGAGAGGATCTTCTCCAACTGGTCGTTGGAGGCCTGCGCGCCGATCATCGTGTCGGTGTCGAGCGGGTGGCCCGGCTTGATCAGCTCGGTGCGGGCGACCGCGGCCTCCATGAACTCGCCGTAGTGACCGCGCTGGACGAGCGCCCGTGACGGGCAGGTGCAGACCTCGCCCTGGTTGAGGGCGAACATCGTGAAGCCCTCGAGTGCCTTGTCCCGGAAGTCGTCGTTCTGCGCCCAGACGTCGTCGAAGAAGATGTTCGGGGACTTGCCGCCGAGCTCCAGTGTGACCGGCTTGATGTTCTCCGAGGCGTACTGCATGATCAGCCGCCCGGTCGTGGTCTCACCCGTGAACGCCACCTTCGCCACCCGCGGGCTGGACGCGAGCGGCTTGCCCGCCTCCACGCCGAAGCCGTTGACGATGTTGACGACGCCCGGCGGCAACAGGTCCGCGATCAGGCTCATCCAGTAGTGAATGGACGCCGGGGTCTGCTCGGCGGGCTTGATGACGACCGCGTTGCCCGCCGCCAGCGCCGGGGCAAGCTTCCAGACCGCCATCAGGATCGGGAAGTTCCAGGGAATGATCTGCGCGACGACCCCGAGCGGCTCGTGGAAGTGGTAAGCGACGGTGTCGTCGTCGACCTCGCCGAGCGAACCCTCCTGGGCGCGGATCGCCCCCGCGAAGTAGCGGAAGTGGTCGATGGCCAGCGGGATGTCGGCGGCCAGGGTCTCGCGCACCGGCTTGCCGTTCTCCCAGCTCTCGGCGACCGCCAGCTTCTCCAGGTTCGCCTCCATCCGGTCGGCGATCTTCAACAGGATGTCGCCGCGCGCGGTGACGGAGGTGCGGCCCCAGCCGGGCGCGGCCGCGTGCGCCGCGTCCAGCGCGCGCTCCACGTCCTCGGCGGTGCCCCGCGCGATCTCCGTGAACGGCTGCCCGTTCACCGGGCTCGGGTTCTCGAAGTACTGCCCACGAGCCGGCGGCACGTACTCGCCGCCGATGAAGTGGTCGTAACGTGCCTGGTAGGAGACGATCGCGCCCTCGGTGCCGGGCGCCGCGTATCGGGTCATGCTGGTCTGCCTCCCGGAGAAGCGCTGCCCGCCGTTGGACAGCTCTCGCCGCGAGGCTAGGAGCGCGGACGTTGCAACGACGTTGCGGACGCGGCAGGTCAGCCTTGCCCGACGGCCGGCCGACGCCGCGCCGCGAACGCCGCTGGGTGCAGTCGGCCCGGTGGCGCGGCCTGTTCGCGCTCCAGCCCCTCCAGCCGGGCCCGCACCGCCGCCGTCGGGCGTACGGCGGCCAGCGCCCGCCATACGTCGAGGTCGTCCTCGCCCCACGGCGCGCGCGCCCAGTCCGCCAACAGGTCGGGGTCGCGACGGGCGATGAGCGCCGTACGCAGCCCGTCGGCGAGGCGGCGCCGCAACCGCACCACGGCCGGGGCCCCCGAACCCGGCAGCAGCGGACCGGCGTACGCCGCCGCGGCCGCGGTGACCGCGCCCGTACCGAGCCGCCGTTCGACGACCGCAACGTCGGACTCGACCGGCGCCATGAGCCGGTAGGGCCGCGAGCCCAGCAGGCCGGGGCCGAGCACCCGGCGCAGTCGGGTGAGCTCGGCGCGCAGGGTCACCGGCGTCACCGACTCGTCCTCGTACAGCGCGCACAGCAACTCGTCGCCCGACAGCCCCTCCGGGTGTCTTGCCAGCAGCACCAGGATCTCGCTGTGTCTGCGGCTGAGCCTGACCTTCCGGCCGCCCGCGACCAGTTGGGCCTCGTCGCGGCCGAGCGCGGTCAGCTCGAGCGTGTCCGCCGCCGATTCCGCCGGTGCGAGCAGTGCCAACTGGGACTCGGCGGCCCGCGCCACCGCCTGCACGAAACCGAGACTGTGCGGATGCGCGAGCCCGTCCCCACCCGTGATGTCCACCGCGCCGAGCACCCGCCCCGTGCGCGGATCGTGCACCGGCGCCGCGGCGCACGTCCAGGGCTGGACCCGGCGGATGAAGTGCTCGGCCGCGAACACCTGCACGGGCCGGTCCACGGCAACCGCCGTTCCCGGCGCGTTGGTGCCGACCGAGGTCTCCGACCACCGCGCGCCCGGTACGAAGTTCATCCGCCCCGCCTGCCGCCGCGTCGCCGGATGTCCCTCGACCCACAACAGCCGACCCTGCGCGTCGCACACCGCGAGAAGGTGCTCGCCGTCCGCCGCGAACGTCCCCATGAGCTCCCGGAAGAGCGGCATCACCCGGGCCAGCGGATGCTCCGCCCGGTAGGAGCCCAGGTCGCCGTCCGTGAGCTCCACCCGTGCCGTGCCGTCCGGTGCGACACCGGCCCGCGCCGACCGCCGCCATGAATCGGCCACCACGGAGCGCACCGGCCGCGGCACCGTGCCCGCCTCGGTGAACGCCTCGTGCGCGCGGCGCAGTATCCGCACCCGCTCGACGGGGTCGGCCCCTGGTTCGAGGGCCACCCACGGTTCGGTCAACTCGGCCTCCCGGTAGGCGATGCGACTGGGACCATCGTCACTCCCGGTGCGGGCGCGGACAAGCACCGTGACGGAGCTCCTCACGTGGCGCTCACATCGGCGTGGGTCGTCGGGGAGCCGCGGCGGGCACTCCGTCAGGCGAAGTTGACGAGCCTTATGTACCGCGTCCAGTCCCAGTTCGGCCCCGGATCCGTGTGGTCGGTGCCCGGCACCTCGTAGTGGCCGATGATGTGAGCCCGGTCCTTGGGGATGCCGTGCTTCGCGCAGATCGCGGCGGTCAGCTTGGCCGACTCCTCGTAGAGCGCGTTGGTGAAATAGGCGGGCCGGTCCACCCAGCCCTCGTGTTCGATGCCGATGCTGCGGGTGTTGTAGTCCCAGTTCCCCGCGTGCCAGGCGATGTCGCGCTCCCTGACACACTGGGCGACGTGCCCGTCCGCCGATCGCACGAGGTAGTGCGCGGACACCGTCTTCTCGGGGTTCTGGAAGATGGCCACGGTCTTGGAATAGGTCTCCTGCGTGACGTGAATGACCACGTAGTCGAGCGGATAGGCCGTCGGCCGACTGGACGCCGTGTAGTTGGAGGTGCTCGCCGGTGCCCATTCGGCGAGCGGATAGTCGACGGCCGCCGTCTCCGCCGTCGCCTCTGTACCGGGCAATAACGCGTAAGGGAGGGCGGCGAGGGCGGCGCCGCCCTTGAGCAGGCGTCGTCGGCTCGGGAACGAACTTGCTCGTTCCATGGGGGAGTTGCCTTTCGGTGTTGGGGGGCGAGGGTCAGCCGCGCTCAGCGGCGCAGCACCGCGGCGGTGTCACGCAATTGCGCGTGCAGGCCGCGGTGTGTCTCGCGCGCGGGCAGCCACTCCTTGCGGATCTTCGCGACGCACGTGTAGTTGGTGTCGCAGACGTTGGCGAGCGGCGATTCGACCGCCTGGGTCGCGAACTGGTAGGCGTCCAGCTCGCTGAACCCGTAGTCGCGCACCAACCACTGCACCAGGTCGAGCTGCGATATGCGGAACGCGTCCTCCAGCGGGCGTGCCGAGCCGGTCGAGATGATGTGCGTGTCGGACTCGATACGCGGCCAAGGGGTGGCGACTCCCTTGAGCAACTCGACGATCACCACCGTGTTCATCGCGCACTCGACGGCCACACCACACGTCTCGCCCTCGCCCTGCCGCGCATGCCCGTCACCGAGGCTCAACAGGGCGCCCTCGACGTTCACCCCGAGGAAACAGGTGACGCCGGCCCGCATCTCCGGAGTGTCCATGTTCCCGCCGTGCGCGTCGGGCACCAGCGCGGAGCGCACCTCGAGGTTCGCGGGCGCCACTCCGACGGTGCCGTGCATCGGGTCCATGGGCAACTCGATCCGGATGTCGCTGTCCCGGGCGCTGAACAGGGCGGTGCGCCGCTCCCGGTCGAGCTGCCAGATCCACACGGTCTCCGGCAGCGGCGGCTGCAGCGTGGCCGTGGTGTGTGTGGAGGTGAGCGCGCCGAACAGCGGGACCGTCGTCGAGGCCGCCCAGTCGCGAGCAGGCTCGATCGACACGAAGTGCACCGCCACGGTGTCGCCCGGCTCCGCGCCCTCCACATGGAAGGGACCGGTCTGCGGATTGAGGAACGGGAACTCGCACACCTCGGACACCAGGTCCTTCTCCGAGCGCACCCGCCCGGCGAAGCAGTCCTCCGTGTACAGATCGAGGACGGTGCCCGGCGCGATGCGTGCCACGGGCGGCGCGCCGCCGAACGTCCAGGCGTACTCGCCCGGTTCGGGGCGCACGGTCAGGATGCGGGGGTCACTCATGGCTGCACGGCTCCGCTCTGCCGAAGGTCGGGGGGCTCGGGGGACGAGGTCTCGTCGAGGTGGACACGGGCGGTCTCGGCTATGCGCCCGGGGTGGCGCCGCGACAGGACGATCAGTACCACGACCCCGGCCGCCATCCAGACTCCGACAACCGGTCCCGCGTACGAAACGGGCGCGGTGAGTTCGGAAACGAAGTCGAAAACGGGCAGGCCCGCGGCCGTCAGCAGCGCGGGGACGAAGGCGACGATGCCCAACAGAGGGAAAAGCAGATGCCGCACCGGTTTGAGCAACTCGCGTCTGCGGCGCAGAAAATAGCACGCACAGGCGAGGTTCACCACGATGTACACGCCGATGACGACCGTGACGATCACCGTCGCGAGCAGCAGGAACGCCGTGACGGGGTCGTAGTACAGACCGAGGCCCAGGACAACCGCGACCGCCACGGCGCACTGCGCGGCGACGCCGGCGACGGGGGAGCGGTGCCTCGGATGCAGGTGCGCGAAGAGCCGCGGGAACACCTTGATCCGGGCCAGGGCGAAGGCCGTGCGGGTGGAGACCGTCGCGCAGGCGTTGGCGTTGGCGATCGTGGAGTTGACCACCGCGAGGAACACCAACACCCAGAACAGTCCGAAGGAAGCGCGGGCCACGCCTTCCCAGGACGCCGCGCCCGAGGCTCCGAAGCCCCCGAAGCGGTCGGGGCCGAAGTACACCGACATGGCGTACGTGGTGAGGACGTAGAAGAGACCGATCCCCAGTGCCGCGCCGAGGACCGCGCGGTGCATGGTCCGGCGGGGATCCTTCGTCTCCTCGGCGAGCGGTGCCGCCGCCTCGAATCCGGCGAAGGCCAGCACCGTGTAGACCGATCCCGCGAACACGCCGCTGACGCCTTCGTATCCCTTGGCCGTGTGAGAGGTCCCGAACACCGACAGCGTGTTGTCCCCTCCGGCCTTGGCGATCAGCCATACCGCGAAGACAAGGAAGACCAGCACCTCGAAGACGCCGAGGACGGTGCCGAAGCGAGCCGAGGCGCGCACTCCGAAGTATCCGGCGACCGCGATGATCGCCGCGCCCGCGAGCGACCACGGCCACCACAGGTCGTCCGGGTAGGAGGACCACTCCTGGTGCAGTGTGCCCGCCGTGGTGAACCCGAGTTGCAGGAGCAGCAGCGGTGGCACCAGCGCCTCGACGAACACATAGCCCCAGCCGACGAGAAACCCCACAGCCGGGTGAAGTCCCTGGGCCGCGTACGTGGCCACCGAGCCCGCGGTGGGCAACAGTCGTGCCAGCTCGGCCACGCAGGACGCGGTGAAGAGGCAGGCGACGAGGGCTATCAGTACGGAAAGGGGCAGACTGCCGCCCGCGAAGGCCGCGCCCGACGGAATGGACGCGGCGACCGCCGCGGCCGGCGCCATGGCCGTGATGCTCTGGAACAGGACCTCCCGCAGCCCGACAGCCTCGCGCCGCAGTTCTGGAACCGTCTCCCCCGACATCTGAACCCCCCGATCCCCCGATTCGCCCGGACAGCCGGCCATCGGCCCGACGGCTGCGCCTCGCGTGAATTACGGTACGGCGCTTGCCGGTTGGGCGGGAGGGCACGGCGTTCGTCGGTGGACAACTCCGGGACTGTGGACAACTCGGTCACCCGTGAGGGGGAGGGGAAAGGGACCCTGAGCATCGCGCCGCCGACCGCGATGATCGTGCTACGCCCGCTCCGCGAACCCCGCCGGATCGTCGAGCACCGCCCGCACCACCGAGTGGGCGGCCCCCAGCAGCGGCCCCTCGGGTCCCAGAGGTGACACGGACACGGCACAGGCGGGGCCCGCCGTGCGCCGCGACAACTCGTCCTCCAGCGAAGGCAGCAGCCACGGTGCGAGACCGGACAGCGCTCCACCCAGCACGACCGTCTCCGGATCGAGGAGGTTGACCGCGCCCGTGAGCGCGATACCGAGCGCGGTCCCGGCGTCACGCAGGGCACGCCGTACCTCCGCATCGCCCTGGGCGGCACGCTCGGCCAGCAGCCCGACACGGTCCTCACGCGGCTCCAGACCGGCCGCGCGCAGCACAGCCTCCTCACCCGCGTACTGCTCGAGGCAGCCCCGTCCGCCGCACGGGCAAGGAGGCCCGTCCGGCCACACCGGTACATGCCCCAGCTCGCCCGCGAACCCGCGGGTTCCGCGCAGCAATCGTCCGTCCACGACCACGGCCGCACCGATGCCGATCTCCGCGGACACATGCAGGAAGTCGCGTGGGGTGGCATCGCCGAGCCAGAGTTCCGCCAGGCCGCCGAAGTTGGCCTCGTTGTCCACGGTCAGCGTGAGGTCTCCGGGCAGCAGCGCGCCCAGATCCGTGTCGTGCCAGTCGAGGTTGGGGGCACGAACCACGGTCCGGGCGTCGCGGGCCACCAGACCGGGCACCGCGACCGCGAGGCCCGCGGGCCACAGCCCCTCCCGTTCGGCCTCGGCGACCACCTGCCGCACCAGCGCGGTCAGCTCCTGGAGCACCGGCTCGGGCGGTCGGCCGCGGTTCGTGCCGTGCCGCACGGCCCGCGCCCGTATGTCACCGCGCAGATCGACGGCGCACACCGCCAGATGGTCGACGCCGACCTCCGCGCCTATCCCGGCGGGGCCGTGCCCGCTGACGGCGAGTGCCGAGCCCGGTCGCCCCACCCGTCCGGGCCGCTCGGGGCCCAGCTCTTCGAGGAGCCCCGAGCGGATCAGTTCGTCCACCAGCGTCGAGACCGCCGCCCGCGTCAGACCGATGTGCGAGGCGACGGCGGCACGCGACAGCGGTCCCTCCGCGCTCACGGTGTGCATGACACGGGAGAGGTTGCGGCGGCGCATGCCCTGTTGGGTGTCGGGCAGTCGACGGCCGGAACCGGTCGGGTGGGCCTCGTGCAGTGGTGCGGTCATGCCTCCGTCAGTCCTCGTCCGGCCGGTCCCCTAGGGGCTGTCCTCGTCTGTGCTCGCTCAGTGCTTGCTCAGTCCTTGTTCGGTTCCCGTTCCAGGAGCGGGGCCGCGTCGGAGAGTACCCCGGCGATCCTGGCGAGCGTCTCCTCGTCCCGGTCCACGGCGTCGAGCACCGGCCCGTGGGCCGTTCCCCAGCGGCGGGCCACCGCGGCCGGGTCCTCGCCGGTCAGCAGGCCCGCGGCCTGCGCGGCGGCACCCAGCGCGACCAGTTCCTTGGCCTCGGGCACCTGAACCGGACGTCCCGACAGCCGTCGTACGGTCTGTTGCCAGGCCGTTCCCCGGGCGCCTCCGCCGATGAGCAGCAGCGGCGCGGAGCGGTCCGCGTCCGGGTCGAGCACCAGGTCGAGGGCGCCGAGGAGCGAGTGGACCGCGCCGTCGTACGCCGCCTGCAGCAACTGCCCGCCCGTCGTGTCGTGCCTGAGGCCGTGCAGCAGCCCCGAGGCATGGGGCAGGTTCGGGGTGCGCTCACCGTCCAGGTAGGGGAGCAGCGTCACGCCGACGCCCGGTTCGACGGCCTCGCGGTCGAGGCCCAGCAGCGCGGCGACACGATCGACGGCGAGCGTGCAGTTCAAGGTGCAGGCCAGCGGAAGCCAGTCGCCGCGTGCGTCGGCGAAGCCCGCGACGGTGCCGGTCGGGTCGGCGGGGCGCCGTGTCGAGACGGCGTACACCGTGCCGGAGGTGCCGAGGCTCAGTACGGCGGTGCCGGGGCGCAGTCCGAGGCCGAGCGCGGCGGCGGCGTTGTCGCCGGTGCCGGCGGCGACCAGCGTGCCCTTGGAGAAGGGCAGCTCATCGCGGGCGTGCACCGTTCCGGCCACCTCGCCGGGTCGGGCGATGCGGGGGAGCAGCGCCGGGTCGAGTCCGACGTGCGCGAGGACTTCCTCGTCGTACCTCTCCGTGCCGGACGCCCACCAGCCGGTACCGGAGGCATCGCCGCGGTCGGTCGTGCCCTCTCCCGTGAGGCGTTCCGTGAGGTAGTCGTGAGGCAGTCGTACGGCCGTGGTCGCGCGGACGGCGTCGGGCTCGTTCTCGGCCAGCCAGGCCCACTTCGTGACCGTGAAGGAGGGGCCGGGCACGCTGCCGGTGCGCTCGGCCCAGGCCTTCGGGCCGCCCAGCTCCTCGACCAGCCGACGGGCCTGCGGCGCCGAGCGCACATCGTTCCACAGCAGGGCCGGGCGTACGGGATCGCCCTGGGCGTCGAGGGTGACGAGCCCGTGCTGCTGGCCGCCGATCGACACCGCGGCGGCCTCGTGGGCCGCCTCGCCGCACTGGTGCAGCGCCTCGCGGAGCGCGTCCCACCACTGCCGCGGGTCGCTCTCGCGGCCCGCCCCGGTGGAGACGGTGTGCGGCGCCTGCCCACTCGCCACCACCTGGCCGGTCGACGCGTCGACGACCAGGGCCTTGGTGGACTGGGTGGATGTGTCCACCCCGACGACGAGCGGACCCTCGGCTGCTGACATCGGGCTCTCCCTCTTCCGCGGCTCCGCGGGATCTGTCCTGGTGGTGGGGCTTGCGGACCGGTGTGGCCCAGGTATCGCACTTCGTCTCTTCCCAGAGATGCCTCCGCATACTAATTTGTTAATCGCCATGACGAAATAGTCGGAGCTAGCAAGGAGCCGCGGCATGAACTACCAGCCCACCCCCGAGGACAGGTTCACCTTCGGCCTGTGGACCGTCGGCTGGCAGGGAAGGGACCCGTTCGGCGATGCCACCCGCCGCGCCCTGGACCCGGTCGAGTCGGTACAGCGCCTGGCCGAGCTCGGCGCCTACGGTGTGACCTTCCACGACGACGACCTGATTCCCTTCGGGTCCTCGGACAGCGAGCGCGAGTCGCACGTCAAGCGCTTCCGCCAGGCCCTGGACGCGACCGGCATGCGGGTGCCGATGGCCACCACCAACCTGTTCACGCACCCCGTCTTCAAGGACGGCGCGTTCACCGCGAACGACAGGGACGTGCGTCGCTACGCGCTGCGCAAGACGATCCGCAACATCGACCTCGCGGTCGAACTCGGCGCGCAGACGTATGTCGCCTGGGGCGGCCGTGAGGGCGCCGAGTCCGGCGCCGCCAAGGACGTGCGCGTCGCCCTCGACCGCATGAAGGAGGCCTTCGACCTCCTCGGTGAGTACGTGACCTCTCAGGGCTACGACCTGAAGTTCGCGATCGAGCCGAAGCCGAACGAGCCGCGCGGCGACATCCTGCTCCCGACCGTCGGCCACGCGCTCGCCTTCATCGAGCGTCTGGAGCGCCCGGAGCTGTACGGCGTCAATCCCGAGGTGGGCCACGAGCAGATGGCCGGGCTGAACTTCCCGCACGGCATCGCGCAGGCCCTGTGGGCGGGCAAGCTCTTCCACATCGACCTCAACGGCCAGTCCGGCATCAAGTACGACCAGGACCTGCGCTTCGGTGCCGGTGACCTGCACTCGGCGTTCTGGCTGGTCGACCTCCTGGAGAGCGCCGGGTACGCGGGGCCGAAGCACTTCGACTTCAAGCCCCCGCGGACCGAGGACTTCGACGGGGTGTGGGCGTCGGCAGCGGGCTGCATGCGCAACTACCTGATCCTGCGGGAGCGCACGGCAGCCTTCCGTGTCGACCCCGAGGTCCAGGAGGCGCTGCGCGCGTCGCGCCTCGACGAGCTGGCGCAGCCCACCGCGGCGGACGGCCTGACGGGGCTGCTCGCGGACCGTGTGGCCTTCGAGGAGTTCGACGTGGAGGCGGCCGCCGCGCGCGGGATGGCCTTCGAGCAGCTGGACCAGCTCGCCATGGACCACCTGCTGGGCGCTCGGGGCTGATCGTGCCCCGGTGAGGCCTGGCCCGTCGCCTGGCGGGCCAGGCCTCGCATCTCGCTGCGTGGACCCGGCGGGGAATGCTCCGGAATCATGCGATCCACGGCATGAGTCCGTATCAACTTCGGCACAGGGGTCGCCCCTTGACCGGTTCGAGGCGAGTCTTGACGGTATGGCCACCCCGCCCTTACCGCCCCAGCCTCCCCGGCCGCCGGGAGACACGCCCCCTTCGGGAAACGGTGGCTTCGGCCCGCCGCCCGGAGGCTACGGGCCTCCTTCGGGAGGCCAAGGTCCCCCTTTCGAGGGCTACGGTCCCCCTCCGGGAGGTGATGGTCCCGAGCCTCCCGCTGGATTTCCCGACGGCCCGGAAGGCCCTGGTGGCGGGCGGCGCCGTACTCCGCTGTTCCTCGCGCTCGCCGCACTCGTGGCCGTCGTGGCTGTCGTCGCCGTGGTGCTGGTGGTCCGCGGCGGCAGCAACACGCCCGACAAGAAGGGGCCCACCGAGAGCGGCGGCACTCAGGGATCGTCTTCCCCGTCGCTGAGCATTCCGTCCGAGCTGCCCAGCGAGCTGCCTTCGTCGCTGCCCTCGGTCCTGCCTTCGTCCTTGCCCTCGGAGCTGCCGAGCGATCTGCGCAGCATCCTGCCGAGCGACCTGCGGTCGCTCCTCCCGACCTTGGGGAACGGCGCGCTGCCGTAAACCACTGAGGTGATGGGCACGCGCGCGTGGACGCCGTTTCGCGACTCACGCACGCGTGCCCGACGAAAAGGGTGGCGAGGTCAGATCCCGTGCGGCAGCCGTACGTACGTGACCGTCGTCTCGATACCGCTGTCCACCAGCCGGCCCTGCACGTCGAACGCGCCCGCCCCGTCGGTCATCCCGAAGTCGTTGTCGTTGATCAGCGCGAGTGTGTCGTGGTCCACGCGCGCGACGCCCTCGATCTTCCCGGGTACCCCCGCGACCGTTCCCAGGTCCACGACCAGACGCTTGGCGAGCACCGGGACGCCGGAGGCGGCCGGATCGTCGAGCTGTTCCAGCGAGGGGGACGTCCTGTCGCTGTCCCAGGGACCACCGAGGATGTTCGCGCCACGCGTGAGCTCCACCACCTGCAACCGCGCCGCCTTGTCCGTGCGTTCCTCCACCAGCAGCCGACCGCGACCGACAGCCACCACGGAGGAGATTTTCAGCTCCGACGTGTCGTCCTCGCTGGGGTCGACCACGTTCACCGGGTCGAAGCGGTAGGCGTACTCGGCGGTGACGGCCCGCTTCTTCGGGGCGAAGCGCAGCAGCCGCGTCGTGCGCGAGACGTCCCCCGCGTCGCCGTCCGGCAGGGAGAGCGGGCTCTGCACGGCCATCACCAGATCTCCGCCGGGGAGCTGCGCGAGCCCTTCGAAGCCGCGATTGATCTTGCGGTGCAGCAGGACGGCGGGCAGCGCCTCGACCACCGGATAGTCGGTGCCGGTCAGGTTCAGCCCCTTGGGCACATACCGTGTGAGGACCTTCCCGCGCGCGGAGACATGGATCAACGAGGGACCGTACTCGTCGACGAGCCAGAAACTGCCGTCCGCGGAACGGACGATGCCTTCGGCGTCCACGCCGTTCGGGTTGTACGTGAGGGGGGTCTGCGCGTCATAGGAGTACGGTGCCTCGTCGCGCCCCGCCTGGTTGGACAGCCCGGTGACGGGCTTCCCGGAGGACGTGGTGATCGGGAGCGCGTCCAGCACCTTCACGGTGTCACCGGACACCCTGATCTTCACGATCGCCGGGTCGAAGCCGGGCACCGGGAACGTGCGGCGCTTCTTGCCGTCCACCTTGATCTGCCCATTGGGACCGCGGTCGGTGACCGTCCAGAACTCGCCCCGGCGCCCGGCCGGGTAGATATCGCTGCCGATCCCACCGAGGTCCACGCCTCGGTCGTCGCCCACCGTGCCGGGCAACAGCGCGTTGCTGAACGTGCCCAGGGGGATGTCGCCGAGGGTCGCGGTGCGTGTGACCCTCGGCTGCGACGGGTAGCCCTGAGCGCTCGCGGTGCCGACCGCCACGAGGGCAGCCAGCATCGCGAGCGGTACACCCGCGGCGACGGTTCGGTGGACGTGGCGCCGGCCGACGGCGTGCGGGGACATCGGGCCTCCTGAGGCACAAGTTCGTTGTCAGCGGCCAGAGTTGGCCGCTGCGCCGAACGTCGTACGACTTCGAGGTGAACATGGGGCGTCAACCACTCATCGGGTCGCCGCCCGGGTCTCCCTGTGCCATCGCGAAGGCGGTGGCCGGATCCCCTGTCGCCGGCCCCGCGGGCGTCCAACGACCCCGCTCCTTGCGGTACGGCCACCATCGACCGTCACGCCCCAGGCGCAGCTGGGCAGGTGTGCCGACGGCGGTCCAACGGTTGCGGGTGGCACGCAGTCGCGGCCGCTCTCCCTCGTCCCAGGCCGCCTCCAGGGAGGCACGCGCGCGTGCGAGTGCCTCCGCCTCCACGGCCCACTCGTCCTCCAGCACGGCCAGCGCCACCACACCCCCGTGGTGCCAGGCGCGTACAGCGAGCGCCAGTTCCTGCCGGTCGCGCCCCGATCCGCCGGCCAGCCGCTCGACGATCGCACCCTCAGTGGCGGACACAGCAAGCCGAACCGCGTCCTGCTCGACAGTCAACTCCGCCGCCGGTGGTTCCTGCCCGTGAGCCGGCCTGAGCGCTTCGGCGAGCAGTCGGTGCGCCTCGGCCGCGGTCGCGGCAGCGAGGAACTCCAGGGCGGGCGGGTCGACGCCGGGTGCGGGCGCGGCCTCGGTGTCCAGGGAGGGCGGCCGACCGGGCACCTCGGGCAGATCCGGAGGAGCGGGCAGGGACGGCAGGATGTCCCCGGCCGCGTACGCCTCGCCGGCGTCCACGCCCTGCTGAGCGGGTTCGGGGGCGTCCGCCCGATCCTTCGCGGTCGCGCTGCCGCGCGACTGAAGCTCGTCCAGCAACCTGCGTTCGGCGCGGCCTCGCATCAGCAGCAGGGCGAACGGATCCTGGTCGAGCAGCCGCGCCATCTGATAGCAGAGCGCCGCGGTGTGCCCACAGTGGTCCCAGGCCCCGCAGTCGCACTCGGCCTCCAAGTCGCCCAACCCCGGAAGCAGTTCGACTCCCGAGGCCGCCGCGTCCTCCACCAGATGTGGGGGCATCTCGCGGTCGAGCAGCGCCGCGACATGCCCGGCCCGTTCGACGGCCATGTCCAGGAAACGGTCCCACTGCTCCTCGGACAGTTCCTGAAGCAGCACGTCAGAGCGGTGTGCGGTGCCGTCCCTGTCCCGAACGACGGCGGTGATGCGCCCCGGCCGCACCGACACGGCTCCCACCGCCTCCGTGCGCGCGAGTCTGCGGCCCGTCTTCACCTGCTCCGAGTCCAGCGCCGCGTCCTCCAGAGCCTTCAACCAGGCCAGGCCCCACCACGTCTGAGCGAAGCCCCGCCCCTGTGCGGGCGGCAGCGCCGCGAACGTACGCTCCTCGTTCCGATCCGTCATCGTGCGTCCCCTCGCAGCTCCACCAGGTCGGCCAGTTCGGCGTCCGTCAGCTCCGTGAGCGCCGCCTCTCCGGCGCCGAGGACCGCGTCGGCCAACTGCTGCTTGCGCCGCAGCATCTCGGCGATGCGGTCCTCGATGGTCCCCTCGGCGATCAGCCGGTGCACCTGCACGGGCCGGGTCTGGCCGATGCGGTACGCGCGGTCCGTGGCCTGCGCCTCCACGGCCGGGTTCCACCAGCGGTCGTAGTGCACGACGTGCTCGGCCCGCGTCAGGTTCAGACCCGTGCCCGCGGCCTTCAACGACAACAAGAAGACAGGGATTTCGCCCTTCTGGAAGCGCTCCACCATCGCCTCGCGCTCTTGGACGGGCGTCCCGCCGTGCAGGAACTGCGTCGCGACGCCGCGCACCGCGAGATGGCGCTCGATGAGGCGCGCCATCCGCACGTACTGCGTGAAGACCAGAACGCTCGCTCCCTCGGAGAGGATGGTGTCGAGCAATTCGTCCAGCAGCTCCAGCTTCCCGGACCTGCCTGGGATCTTCGGCCGGTCCTCCTTGAGGAACTGCGCCGGGTGATTGCAGATCTGCTTCAGGCCGGTGAGCAGCTTCACGATCAGACCGCGCCGCGCCATGCTGTCCGCGCCCGAGATCTCCGCGAGGGTCTCACGCACCACCGCCTCGTACAGACCCGCCTGCTCCTTGGTGAGCGAGACGGCACGGTCGGTCTCGGTCTTCGGCGGCAGCTCGGGCGCGATACCGGGGTCCGACTTGCGCCGCCGCAGCAGGAACGGCCGGACCAACTGGGTGAGCCGCTCGGCCGCCGCGGGATCCTGAGCGCCTTCGACGGCCTGCGCATAACGCGTCCGGAAGGAGCCGAGACTCCCGAGCAGGCCCGGCGTCGTCCAGTCGAGGATCGCCCAGAGCTCCGAGAGGTTGTTCTCCACCGGCGTGCCGGTGAGCGCCACACGCGCGCGTGCGCCGATGGTGCGCAGCGCCCGCGCCGTCGCCGAGTAGGGGTTCTTCACGTGCTGTGCCTCGTCCGCGACGACCATGCCCCACGGCACCTCGGCCAGTCGCGGCGCGTCGAGCCGCATCGTGCCGTACGTGGTGAGCACGAACTCCCCGTCCGCCAGGCTCTCCAGACTGCGCCGTGAGCCGTGGAATCGGCGAACCGGCATGCTGGGCGCGAACTTCTCGATCTCGCGCTGCCAGTTGCCCATCAAGGAGGCCGGACAGACCACGAGGGTGGGGCCTGCCGCCGAGGTGTCGGTCTGCCGGTGCAGATGCAGGGCGATCAGCGTGATCGTCTTGCCCAGGCCCATGTCGTCGGCGAGACAGCCGCCCAGTCCCAAGGAGGTCATCCGGGCGAGCCAGTTGAGGCCCCGCACCTGGTAGTCCCGCAGCGTCGCGGTGAGCGCGGCGGGCTGCCCGACCGGCTCCTGCCCCTCCGGGTCCGAGAGCCGTTCCCGCAGCGTCGCCAGCCACCCCGTGGGCCGTACGTCGACCCTGCGGCCGTCGACCTCCGTGGAGCCCGTCAGAGCGGCGCTCAGCGCTTCGACGGGCGTGACCTTGCGGTCCTGTTGCGCCCGGGCACGGCGCACCTCCTGCGGGTCGACGAGGACCCACTGGTCGCGCAGCCGCACCATGGGGCGGTTCGCCTCGGTGAGGTGGTCCAGCTCCTGCCGCGTGAGTTGCTGATCGCCCAGCGCGAACCACCAGTTGAAGGCCAGCAGCGCGTCCGCGGACAGGAAGGAGGGCGCGGCCGACGCGACCTTGTCCGGACTCCGCTCGTCGTCCGGCGGCCCGATGACGGCGCGCGCGGTCAGCTTGCGCGCCAGCTCCTTGGGCCAGTGCACGTCGACGCCGGCGGACGCCAGCATGCGGGCGCCCTCACCAAGGAGTTCGGTGACCTCCTCGTCGGCGAGTTCGACGGCATCCGGCACCGTCGCCGAGAGCAACGGCGCGAGCGGGGGCCAGGCGCGGGCCGCACGGCGCAGGGCGAGCAGGACGTCCATCCGCGCGCGCGGGCCGAAGGCCGCCGATCCGGCCCAGACGGCGGAGGCGTCCGCGACAAGACCCGGGTCGTTCACGCTGTGCACCTGCAGCACCCCGCGGAACGGGAGCCGCGTCTCGTCCGCCCCCACCGACGCCAACCCAGGGACCTCGACGCGCAGCGAGACGCGTACGCCCGCGTCGTGCCCCGCGGCCACGTCGGCGGCCCAGGCGCGCTGCTCCGGCACATGCCGCGGCTCCGGCGCCGCGAAGGCCGCGCCTCCCGCGGCCGGCGACGCGGCGGGGGAGCGGGGCAGCGCGTCGATGACCGCGTCGAGGAAGGCTCGCAGCAGCCGCTCCGGTTCGGGCAACCGCACGGGCTCACGGCCGTCCACCGGTACGGCGTGCGCCTCGGGGGGCATCGCCGCGGCGAGTTCGCGTACGCGCTCCAGGTCGTCGGCCCGTAGCGGACCGGCACGCCACGCGTCGTGGTCGCTCGCCGTCAGCCCCGGCAGCAGCAGCCCCCGCGCGGCGAGTTGGAGGGCGAGCACGGCGGCCGCGCCCCAGAACGTGGTCGCGCGGTGTGCGTGCGGGGCGGTACGCGCGCGCGTGAGGACCGGCAGCGCGGCGCGCACCGGGAGCAGGACGGCGGGCACGGTCACGAGCCCGACACCGTCGTCTCCGGGCAGTGCGACGGTCAGGTCGTCGAAGACGCCGGAGGCCACCACTGGTGGGACGTCACTGTCGGGCCGCCAGAAAGCGACGCTTCCGGTACGGGACGGATCGGCGGGCATGAACACGGCACAGCATTGGGCCAGTTCGGAGATCTCGGCGGGCGTTGCCGCAGGAATTCTCTGCACAGCGATGACGCATTCCTCAAGTTTGACTACTGGCTCGGAGCCGCCGAGGGTACAGCACTGCGTGCACCGGGCGTGGATGCCCGGACCGTGAGGTGGCTCTCCCCTGGGCGGGGGTGTACGTAACCCCCCTCGATGGGCGGGGCAAGCCTCAGTACGGACACGGGTGGTGGCGCCATGGTCGCCGAGGGTCACTGATTCGTACGTTTCATCAGGTCAGCCCTTCCCTGAGAAACCGGAGACCCGTCATGCCCCAGACCGCCACAGCCGTAGTGGAAGGCCCTCCAGGGGGCGGCGTCGGGCAGAGTCCTGGGAGTGACTTCGCGCCCCTGCTGCGCACCGTCAGGGCTCGGGGTCTCCTGGACCGGCGCCATGGCTGGTACGCATGCGCGATCACCGTGAACGCGCTGGCGCTGGCCGCGGTCGTGACGGGTGTCGCCCTGATCGGCAACTCCTGGTGGGTGCTCGTCCTCGCACCGCTGCTCGCCGTGTTCTCGGCCCGCACGGCCTTCATAGGCCACGACGCGGGCCACACACAGATCACCGGCAACAAGGGGATCGGCCGTGCGATCGGCCTGGTCCATGGCAACCTGCTCCTCGGACTGAGCTATTCCTGGTGGAACCACAAGCACAACCGCCACCACGCCAACCCGAACCACATCGACAAGGATCCCGACGTCGTCGCCGACGTCCTGGTTTTCACGGGTGAGCAGGCCGAGGTCAGGGTCGGCTTCCGGCGCTGGCTCACCCGCAACCAGGCCTGGCTCTTCTTCCCGCTCACCCTCCTGGAAGGCGTCGCCCTGAAGGTCCACGGATTCCAGGACCTGCGCAGGCAGCCGCCGCGCGAGCGGGTGGTGGAGGCACTGCTGCTGGTGACCCACGCCGTGGCGTACGCGACCTTGCTGCTCACCTCCATGTCCCTCGGCAAGGCCCTGGCCTTCGCCGCGCTGCACCAGGCGCTGTTCGGCCTGCACCTGGGCATGGCCTTCGCGCCCAACCACAAGGGCATGGAGATGCCCGACCCGGACGGCGAGCGCTGGGGCCATCTGCGCCGCCAGGTGCTCACCTCCCGCAATGTCCGCGGCGCCGCCCTGACCGACTGGTTCCTCGGTGGCCTCAACTACCAGATCGAGCACCACTTGTTTCCCAGCATGCCTCGCCCCCACCTGCGGGTCGCCCAGCCGCTGGTGCGCGCACACTGTCGGGAATTGGGTATTCCTTACGCGGAAACCGGGCTCGTCGACTCCTACCGGCAGGCCCTGCGTCACATGCACGAGGTCGGCGAACCCCTCAGGACCGAGCAGCCGCGGAAGGTCTCAGGGGGTGAGTGAGCGCGGAGGGTCTCAGGGGTAGGTCAGGGGAGCGCCTCAGGGATGTCTCAGGGTCGCGCACTGGAACCGTGAGAGGCGTGGACCCGTTTTCAGGACAGAGAGCGGCAGCAGCCGCGAAGGAGGCGACACATGTCGAAGAACGCGAAGATCGCCGCAGGAGGTGTGGCGGTCGGCCTCATCCTGCTGATCTGGTTGCCCTGGTGGGCCGCCTTCCTGATCGTGGTGGGAGTTCCGGCGGCCGCGTACCTGACGCTGGATCCCTCGCAGCGGCGCAGGCTGCGCCGCGTCACCCGCAAGGAACTCGGCCGCTGAGGCGCTGCCGATCGGCAGCGCCTCCCGGCACGCGGCAGGCGGCTCCGTCGCCGCTCGCGGACCGTGCCGTCGGCACGGTCCGCGAGCGGACGCGTGCCACGCTTCGTCCGGGGCGAGGAGCGACCCACTGCGCGACCGCTCAGCTGGGGCGTACGGCCATCTTGTCGAGGGCCTCCAGGAGACCGGGCAGTTCCGGGCCCCGGCCGACGGGCAGGACCTCTCCGGGCTCCTCGTCAAGGAGGACGAAGGCGATGTCGTCGGTCCGGGCGACCATGGACCAGCCGGGGCCGTCCGCGCGCAGGGTCCGGGCGTCACCGCTGGCGAAGGACGAGCGGACACGGCCCAGGGGCGGAGGGGTGTCCACGTAGGAGCGCGCCTCCGCGAGCACCCGGCGGACACCGCTGCGGGTCTCGCCGCTGTCGCTGTCGCCGTCGGTGCTCTCGGTCTCGTCCCGGGGGGCGTCGTCGGGTTGGGCGGTGTCCTCCGACGTGACGAAGTCGCCGTCGTCGATCTGTTCGCGCCAGATCGCCCACTGGAGGGCGATCTCGTCGGCTCCGAGGCGCCTTTGGGCCGGTCCCCAGACGGTGGTGTCCGGTGGAGCGAGCGCGGGCCGCTCCGTGAGCTCGGGCGCGGGGTCGTGCGGTGCCGGCACCCCGGGGGCCGCGACGGCGACGTCCAGGGGCCAGCCGGGCAGCGCGGAGACGACCGTGCGCTCGTCGGGCGACAACTCGTGCTCCATTCCGCAGTCCCAGGACGCGATGGCGACGGCGACCAGCGAGACGTCGTCGATGACGACCGTCCACCGTGCACCCTCGCCATCCTGGCCCAGCACGAGACCGTACCCGTCGGCCAGGGGCGCCAGGTCGAGCCCCGCGCAGGCCTCCGGGTAGTCGTCCCCCAGCACGCTGGGGAACTTCGCGGGCGTCAACAGCACCGCCGTCAGTACATACAGCGCGTCGTCGTCCCCGGTGGCGACGGCGCCATCGTCCGTCCCGGCCATCCCAGCCTCCCGATCGCTACGTTCGTCGGCGCACCATAATGCGACCCGAAGGCGCTTGTCACGAGCCCGAAACAGACGCGGAGCTGCAGTTATCCGGCTGGACGGGGGCGAAACGCCCGGCCCGCGTCTACCGCGGTCAGACGGCGGGCAGACCGAGCAGCGTCCGCGCCACCGTCCGGGGTGACTCGTCGCGCTCCCGCGCCAGAGCGATGACGGCACGGCAGGCCAGCTCGTTCACCCCGAACGAGAGCGCCTCGGGCGACACCCAGGCCGCGGCCTCGTCGATCTGCTCCTGGTCGTCCTCCGCGCAGGCCGACACGTAGGCCGCGGCCGCCTCGAAAAGATTGTGTGTACGTTTCTCCGGTCGCCGCTTGGCGGGCCGTTTCCCTTCGGCCCCGTCGGTCGCTTTCCGGCGCCATATCTCGCGGAGTCTGCCGAACATTCCGGTCATCGGGCCACCTTCCCCCTGCGCGGTTGCCATCGCTGATCGTTCACCTGCTGCTACTCAACGTAGAGTTGAAGGCGCGGCGGCAGAAGAGGGACGGTCCGGTGAAGCGTCGCGAACGTTCCCTTCGAGTGAGTCGATCGTGCTCCGCAGCCAGGTGAGTTCGGCCCGGCTCGTGGCCCGGGCGATGGTGAGAATGCCCTGCCGGAAGGGATCGTCGAGCTCTTCGGCGCGCAACGGCCGGTCGCCTTCGTAGAAGAAGCTCGCGGGCTCCTCCAGGAAGGCGAGCCTGCGGCGCAGTACCGCGGCCTGTGTCGGGGGGTCGGCCAGGTGTCTGAGGAAGGCGAGCACCGTGAACCAGCGGTTCTCGTCGGTGATGTCGCGCTGTACGGGCTCCGCGAGTCGGCTGCGCAACTCGCTTCTCCCCTCCTCGGTGAGCGTCAGGACATGACGAGGGGCGGCCACGGAGCCGGGCTGCGTCGCCCGCGCCAGCCACCCCGCCTTCTCCAGTCGCTTGATCGCGGGATACAGCGTGCTCTCCGCGACGGGCTTCACATGGCCGGTCAGGGCGGTGATGCGCTTGCGCAGCTCGTAGCCGTGCAGTGGGGCGTCGTACAGAAAACCGAGGATGGCCAGCTCAAGCATGCCCCGCATTCTGCCGCACCAGCGGTGTACATCACCTCCTCTATACATCGCTTCCTCTATACATCGGTTCCGATGTATTCTCTTGAAGCGCGAGAAACGATGAGACGGACCCGAGGGAGAGCAATGAGGCAGACCGAGTTCGACGGCAAGGGAAGCTGCATCCGCTGGACGGAGGCGACAGGCGCTGAACCGGCCCGGGTGTACGTACACGGACTGGGGTCGGCCTCGACGGTCTACAACGCCCACATCGCGGCCCGGCCCGAACTGGCGGGGCGCCGGACCCTGTTCGTCGACCTGCCCGGTCACGGCATCAGCGATCGGCCCGCGGACTTCGGCTACACCCTGGAGGACCACGCGGACGCGCTCGCGGCCGCCCTGGACGAGGCCGGTGTCACGGAGGCGGAACTGGTCGCGCACAGCATGGGCGGCGCGGTGGCCATCGTGCTGGCCCGTCGGCGCCCCGAGCTCGTGTCCAGGCTGGTCCTCGTGGAGGCGAACCTCGACCCGTATCCACCGGTCAAGGCGGGCAGCAGCGGCATCGCCTCGTACTCGGAGGAGGAGTACGTCGAAAGCGGTGGCCACGCGCGCGTGCTCGACAAAGTCGGCCCCTCCTGGGCGGCAACCATGCGGCTCGCCGACCCGCGCGCGCTGCATCGCACCGCGATCGGCCTTGCGCGCGGCACGGTCCCCACGATGCGCCACCTGCTCGAAGGGCTGACGGCGGACCGTGTCTACCTGCAGGGGGCGCTGAGCGGTGAACTGGAGGACAGGGAGGGGCTGGAGGCCGCCGGAGTCCGGGTGGTGACCGTTCCCGGTGCGGGGCACAACGTCATGTTCGACAACCCCGACGCCTTCGTGGCCGAGGTAGCCGGAAAGGTCTGAGGCCTCAGCCCCGCCGTGTGGCAAGCGCCAGGAAGCGGGCGTCCTCGTCGACGTACGAGGTCATGTCCCAGCCGGAAGCGGCCAGCAGGGGGCGGAGATTGGCCTCCGCCCTCAGGTCGCCCGGTGTGATCCGGCGCCCCTGGCGCGCCGCGAGCGCAGCTCGGCCGATCGGATGGAACAGCGCCAGCGTGCCGCCGGGCCGCACCACCCGCGCCAACTCCCTCAGATTTTCGGCGGGGTTGGGCAGATGTGCGATCAGCCCCGCCCCGAAGGCGGCGTCCAGTGACTCGGTGCGCAGCGGCAGCGCAGTGACGTCGGCGAGCAGCAACTGCCCGTCGCGGTGCCGTCCGGCCTGTACCGCGGCCGCCAGCATGGCCGGGGTCAGATCGGCCGCGACGACCACTCCGGAGGGCCCCACGGCCGCGCGCAGCGGCGGCAGCGCCCGCCCGGTTCCGCAGCCCGCGTCGAGCACGCGGTCCCCCTCGCGCAGGCCGAGTTCGCCGACCGCCGCCGCATAGGCCGGCCCGTCGTCGGGGAACCGCGCGTCCCAGCCAGCCGCGCGCGCCGTGAAGAACTCCTGGACATGTGTGTGGTCCTCGCTCATGTTCCGCATGATCTCTCACCGACACGAAGTACGACGCTGTGCACACGTTCGAGCGTCACGCGATCGGTCACGTACCTGTCTGTGTCATATTTCAACACCTTTCGAAATGCGCCCCCTTTGTGCGCCCCTGCGCGGACTAGCGTCCCTGAGCCATGGGACACCTGGACCACGCCGCCTTCGGCTGGCTGACCCCCGTGCTGTCGTACGCGATGGCCTCTATCGGCTCCGCCCTGGGGCTGCGCTGCACGGTCCGCGCGCTCGGCGCCACTGGGCGCTCGCGCCGCAACTGGCTCCTCACCGCGGCCTCCGCGATCGGCACCGGCATCTGGACGATGCACTTCGTGGCGATGCTCGGCTTCAGTGTGAGCGGTACGGAAATGCGCTACAACGTGCCGCTGACCATCCTCAGTCTGCTCGTCGCGATGGTCGTCGTCGGCGCGGGCGTCTTCGCCGTCGGCTACGGCCGCGACCGGGGCCGTGCGCTCGTCCTCGGCGGACTCACCACCGGACTCGGCGTCGCGAGCATGCACTACCTGGGCATGGCGGCGCTGCGGCTGCACGGCGCCGTGCGCTACGACCCGGTGCTCGTCGGGCTCTCGGTCGTGATCGCCGTGGTCGCGGCCACCGCGGCCCTGTGGGCGGCACTCAACATCAGGTCGCCCGTCGCGGTCGCCGTCGCCTCCCTCGTCATGGGTGGGGCGGTGAGCAGCATGCACTACACCGGAATGATGGCGGTGAGCGTGCGTGTCAGCCCCTCCGGGGAGGCCCTTCCCGGGGCCACGGCGATGCAGTTCATCTTCCCCCTCGCCGTCGGCCTCGGGTCCTATCTCTTCCTGACCTCGGCATTCGTCGCGCTGTCTCCGACAGCCGGCGAGCGCGAGGCATCCGCATCGGCCCAGCGGCCGGTCGACAGCGTCGCCCGTTAGTGGCGGGCCCGAGCCACGACGGCTCGGACGACACGCCCCGAACCACTCCGAGGGAGGAGGCCATGCGTACACCCCGTAGGACCCCTGCAGCCGGCGCCGAGCCGCCGGCCCCACCCCCGCAGCGCGGTCGCCGCGCCCACGCGGGACCGCCCGCCGACGAGTACAACGACCCCGACGAGGACGCCACAGGGACGCCGCCAGAGGCATCCCCGCGCGCGGGACGATGGCGCGTACGTCCCCGTACGGTGCGGGCCAAGATCGTCTGTCTGCTCATGGTGCCGGTCGTCTCGCTGCTCGCCCTGTGGGCGTACGCCACGGTGAGTACCGCCCAGGACGTCGCGCGACTGCGGCAGTTGCAGCGTGTGGACTCCACCGTCCGAGCCCCGGTCGACGACGCCGTCGCCGCGCTCCAGGCCGAGCGCGCGGCCGTCGTCCGCCATGCGACCGACCCGTCCTCCGAGCCACAGAGCGATCTCAAGACGCTGGCGGAACGCACCGACCGCGCGGTGGCGAAGCTGCGACTGGGCGCCCACAACACCGTCGCCGACGGCGCCGACCTGCCCGCCGGAGTGGCCGGACGGCTCGACGCCTTCGTCAAAGGGGCCGAGAGCCTGGGGCCCCTGCGCGCCGCCGTACTGGAGCGCCGTACCGGATGGGACGAGGCGTACGGGCAGTACACCAGGACCATTTCGGCGGCCTTCGCGGTCGGGGGAGCCCTCACCGGCATCCAGGACGCCGACCTGGGCTCCGACGCGCGCGTACTCCTCGAATTCTCCCGGGCCGGCGAGGCGCTGGCCCAGGAGGACACCGTGCTGTCCGGTGCCCGGCTCGCCCACACCATGGACGGTGAGCGACTGCGGCTGTTCACCGGGGCGGTCGCCACCCGCCGCACCCTGACCGACGCCGCCGTCGCGGATCTGCGCGGACCCGAACAGGCCTCTTGGCGCGACCTCGTGACGGGGAGTGCGTACGCCGACGTACGCGCCGTCGAGGACAAGGTGCTCGCGTCAAGGCCCGGCGGAAACGCCGTCGACGCCGCGTCGAAAGCCGGCTGGAACACCGCCCACGCGCGTGTGCAGGACGCCATGCGCGCCATCGAGGCGAAGGCGGGCCGGGGTGTCGCGGACCGGGCCGACCCTCTGACCCGCGGTCTGCTGACACCCGCCGGCGCCGCTGTCGTATTCGGTCTCGCTGCCGTCGCCGCGTCGCTCGTGATCTCCGTACGCATCGGACGCGGCCTCGTCGTCGAACTGGTGCTCCTGCGCAACAGCGCCCTCGAGATCGCTCGACGCAAGCTGCCCGAGGCGATGCGCAAGCTGCGCGCGGGGGAGGAGATCGATGTCCGCGCGGAGGCTCCGCCAGGACCACCCTCGGAGGACGAGACCGGACAGGTCGCGGAGGCCCTGGGCACCGTGCACCGGGCGGCCCTGCGCGCCGCCGTCGAACGCGCGGAACTGGCCAGCGGGATCTCGGGGGTCTTCGTCAATCTCGCCCGGCGCAGCCAGGTCCTCGTACACCGCCAACTGAGCCTGCTGGACAGCATGGAGCGCAGGTCCGAGGATCCGAACGAACTGAGTGACCTCTTCAGGCTCGACCACCTCACCACCCGGATGCGGCGCCACGCGGAGAGCCTGATCATCCTTTCCGGCGCCGCACCCGGCCGGGCCTGGCGGATGCCGGTCTCGCTGACGAACGTGGTCCGCGCGGCCGTGTCCGAAGTCGAGGACTACGCGCGCGTGGAGGTACGACAGCTGCCCGAGGCAGCGGTCGGCGGCGCCGCCGTGGCCGACCTCACCCACCTCCTGGCGGAAATCGTCGAGAACGCGGCGCAGTTCTCCCCGCCGCACACCCGCGTCCGCGTCACCGGCGAACCGGTCGGCAACGGCTACGCAGTGGAGGTCGAGGACCGAGGGCTCGGCATGGGCAAGGAGACACTCGACGAGGCCAATCGGCGCATCGAACAGTCCGAGGCGCTGGACCTGTTCGACAGCGACCGGCTCGGTCTCTTCGTGGTCAGCAGGCTCGCGGCCCGGCACGGCATCAAGGTGCACCTGCGCACCTCGCCCTACGGGGGCACCACCGCCGTCGTCCTGCTGCCGACCACGCTGCTGCACGGAGGCGCGGCGGAACGTTCCCCCCGCAAGGCGGACAACGGAAGGTCCGACGAACGCGAGTACGCGCGTGTGTCGGCCGCCCCGGAGCACGACTCCGTCCAGGCGCCCATCGAACGACCCGCACTCGTGCCCCTCGTGCAGACCGCTGTCGAACCCCCAGGGCACGGCTCGCCGGAACCCCCCGTGAACGTCTCGTCCGAAACCCCTGTGAACGGCTCGCCGGAAACCCCACCACCTGGAGTCACCACTTTGCGGCTGCACCGCCCTCCGGACGACTCCGAAGGGTCCGACGACCTCCCACGGCGCGTACGGCAGGCGAGTCTCGCGCCCCAACTGCGCGCACAGCGAACCGAGGAGCCGACACATGTGGCGGCCCACCAGCACGACGACACACGCACGCCCGAACTCGTACGGGACCGTATGGCGGCCTACCGCGACGGCTGGGCGCGCGGCGGCGGCAGAACATCCGGTCGCGGCGCCACTCCAGACCCCGATGCGGGCAGCGACAGCAGTGAAGGAGACTCCGCATGATCCAGGACCCGAGCATGAGGGCCGCCCAGCGATCCGGCGAACTCGACTGGCTGCTGGACGACTTGGTGCTGCGTGTCGCCGAAGTGCGGCATGCGGTGGTGCTGTCGAACGACGGACTGGCGGTGGGTTCCTCCACCGGCCTCAGGCGCGAGGACGCCGAACACCTGGCCGCCGTCGCCTCGGGCTTTCACAGTCTGGCCAAGGGCGCGGGACGCCACTTCGGCGCCGGGGGCGTACGTCAGACGATGGTGGAGATGGACGACGGCTTCCTGTTCGTCGCAGCAGCGGGCGACGGCTCGTGCCTCGCCGTCCTCACCGCGGTCACGGCCGACATCGGCCTGGTGGCCTATGAGATGGCGCGGCTGGTCAAGCGCGTAGGCGAGCACCTCTACACGCCGCCGCGGGTCGCCGCGCAGCCGCCCGCCGCCGGATGACCGAGGGCGGGCGGCGCAGATGACCGAGGACCTTGCGGGCAGCCAGTGGTACGACGGCGAAGCGGGACCACTCGTCCGTCCCTACGCGATGACGGGCGGCCGCACCAAACCGGGCCCCACCGGAGTGCGCTTCGATCTGATCGCCCTGGTCACCCTCGACAAGGGCGCACCCGGAGTCGACGAGGACTCCCTGCTCGGGCCGGAACACCGGGTCCTCATCGACCTGTGCCGCACGGAGACGCAATCCGTGGCCGAACTCGCCGCGGGCGCGGACCTGCCGGTGGGCGTGGTCAGAGTGCTGCTCGGCGATCTGCTGGAACTGGGCTGCGTCACCATCAGCCGCCCGGTGCCGCCCGCACAACTGCCCGACGAGCGGATCCTCCGCGAGGTGATCGAGGGACTGAGGGCGCTCTAGATGAACGACGCGGCTCTACATATCCAGGTGAACGACGCGACTCCACGCACGCGCACACACGCACCGACGCATACCCGGCATCGTTCGGCCGGCGCCGACCGCTGCCGCCACTCCCGAGAGAAGTGATCGATGGTCTCCGAGAACTCCGACGCCTCGGCCGACGAAACGACCGCCCTGGCGTTGAAGATACTGGTCGCCGGCGGGTTCGGCGTGGGCAAGACCACCCTGGTGGGCGCGGTCAGCGAGATCAGGCCGCTACGCACCGAGGAACTGCTCAGCGAGGCGGGTCAGTCGGTGGACGACACCGACGGCGTGGATCGGAAGGTCACGACGACCGTCGCCATGGACTTCGGACGCATCACCATCCGGTCCGGCCTCTCCCTCTACCTCTTCGGCACACCGGGCCAGGACCGGTTCTGGTTCCTGTGGGACGAGCTGTCGCAGGGCGCGCTGGGGGCCGTCGTCCTCGCGGACACCCGCAGGCTCGAGGACTGCTTTCCCGCGGTGGACTACTTCGAGCACCGGCACATCCCGTTCGTGGTGGCCGTCAACTGCTTCACGGGCGCCCGCGCCTACGGCGCCCAGGACGTGTCCCGCGCCCTCGACCTCGACCGGGGTACGCCCGTGGTGCTTTGCGACGCCAGGGACCGCGACTCCGGGAAGGAGGTGCTCATCCGGCTCGTGGAGTACGCCGGACGGGTGCACACCGCCCGGCTGCTCGACTCCGTCGGTTGAGGCCAGGGAAAAATCGGGCCGAGACCTTCGAAGGAGAGACCTAGGCCGCCATCGAGGCCCAAGCCACGACCTTCTCGATCCTTACGCGGACGAGGAGTTCCCCCGGCACGCCGTTGCGCTTCCCGAGCTCCTCGGCCCGGTCCTCACCCATGTAGCGTGCGCCGATCCGAGCTGCCCAGTGACGCAGCTCGGCCAGATCCTCCGACAACTCGGCACGACCCTCCACCACCACGAAGTCGAACGGCGGCTGGTCGTCGTCCACGCAGAGGGCGACCCGCCCGTCGCGGGCCAGATTCCGTCCCTTCACACTCTCTTTCGCGGTGTTGAAGACTACGTGGTCGCCGTCCAGCAGAAACCAGATCGGCGCCACGTGCGGACTTCCGTCGGCGCGGACGGTCGACAGCTTTCCGGTGCGGGTGCCCTGGGAGACGAAGGCCCGCCATTGCTCATCGGTCATCTTCTGTGCCATGCGCCCATCCTGCTTGCCCGGAGGGCGGCCGTGGGGAAGGCTGGCTGGTCGGATCCTCCAGCCAGGGGGAAAAGCATCACGGGGAGATGGAGCATGGCGCAGAACACGGGGCTCGGCTGGCTGCTCGACGACCTGACCGAGCGCGTCGAACACGTACGGCACGCTTTGGTGCTGTCCAACGACGGGCTGGTGACCGGCGCGAGCACAGGACTTCGACGTGAGGACGCCGAGCACCTCGCGGCGGTCTCGTCGGGTCTGCACAGCCTGGCGAAGGGTTCAGGTCGGTACTTCGGCGCCGGTCAGGTGCGCCAGACGATGATCGAGTTCGACGACGCGGTACTTTTCGTCACCGCGGCGGGCGCGGGCAGCTGCCTGTGTGTTCTCAGCGCCGCGGAAGCCGACATCGGCCAGGTCGCCTACGAGATGACACTGCTCGTCAACCGTGTCGGCGAACACCTCGGCGTGGACGTCCGCCAACCGGAACGTCCGTCTTCTGTAGACCTCTGACCTGCGGATACGTCATCGCGGTCAGAGTTATCCACAGGCTCGCCGCGAGATCCGCCGAACCGGCTACGGTTTTTCTCGAAGCAAGCGCCCGACGGCGCGAGCACCTCACTCCACGGGGGAGAACCGTCATGTCCGGCAACACCATCACGCAGTCCACCGCCTCGCAGTCCACCACCTTGCAGGCCACGGCATCGAGGGCCGCCACATCGTCGCTCGGGCGCGCCGCGCGAGAACTGGAGCTCAAGCGCGGCGAGTTCGACCTCGCCCTGCATCTCGGATGCATCCGCACCGTTCCCGACGAGGGGGGAGGCGGACGCCGCGTCACCCGTGCGGAGATCGAGCGGGTGCGCTCCAAGGACGGCTTCCCCGAGGCATTGCGGGAACGCATCAAGGCCGTCGGCACCACGGAGGGCGCAGCGCTCATGGGCGTGACGGCCGCCAGGTTCACGCGCTTCGCGCGCTTGGGTCTGGTGGTGCCCGTGAAGTTCTATCTGAACCGGTACAGGGCTGTGGTCTGGCTGTATCTGGGCGAAGAACTTCGCCAGTTCGGGGCGGACGAGCAGAACGTCCCGCTGCTGAAGGGCCGTACACCCGAGGGACTCCGCGATCAGCTGGAAGCCGGCTTGGACCTCCGCCCTCGCAACTGGCGCGGCCGGCACATGGGATTCCTGCTGCGGCAGACCGAGGACCCCTGGGCGCGGGCCGCGATCGTGGCCTCCCTGCTCGACCCCGTTCAGGTGGCCGAGATTGTCAGGGACCCGTACGAGCGCGCGTATCTGAACCGCTTCCGGCCCGAGCGGGCCTCCCACGGCGCCGCGCCGGACACTCCTGCCGCGCACCTCGTCTCGCGCATCATGACGGCCGAGGATCCCGACGAGATCAGCTGGCTCCGTGCCGATCTGGGCCAGGCGCTCGTCGAGGCCCGAGAGCTCCGCCCCGCACCCCGCCCGACCCCCAAGGCCCCGCTGACGCCGGTCTCCCCTTCGGCCGCGGCTCCGGCGGCCTCGCGACCGCGGGAAGCCGTCCTCGACGACCGGGCCCCGAGCGTGGAGCCCGAGCGGCCACGGAGGCTCCTCGGGTGGCTGCGCCGCAGAAACCCCTGACGGGGCGCTCCTACCCGCGACGCCCTGACGAGTCCTCCCCGGACGGCTTCTTCCCGGGGGGACGGGCCCATTCCTGTATCCCTACAGCGCCCGGAAAAGTCCCTCCTGGACGACCGAGACGAGCAGGCGTCCCTCCAGGTCGTAGATGCGCCCGCGGGCCAGCCCGCGCCCGCCCGTCGCGATCGGCGACTCCTGGTCGTACAGGAACCACTCGTCCGCGCGGAACGGCCGGTGGAACCACATCGCATGGTCGAGCGAGGCCATGTCGAAGCCGCGCGGACCCCACAGCGGCTCCACCGGGATGCGGACGGCGTCCAGGAGGGTCATGTCGCTCGCGTAGGTGAGGGCGCAGGTGTGCACAAGCGGTTCGTCGCCCAGTGGCCCGACGGCACGCATCCACACCGCGCTGCGCGGCTCCGCGTCCTTGATCTCCTCCGGGGTCCAGCGCAGTCCGTCCACATACCGGATGTCGAACGGCTGACGGCGCGCCATGCGCTCCAGCGACTCGGGAAGCGCGCCCAGATGCTCGGTTATCTCCTGCGAGACCGTCGGCAGCGACTCCGGGTGCGGGATCTCACGGGCCGGCGGCAGCTGGTGCTCGAAGCTTCCGTCCTCAGGCTTGTGAAAGGAGGCGGTCAGATTGAAGATCGTGCGGCCCTGCTGCACGGCGGTGACGCGACGAGTGGTGAACGACCGCCCGTCCCTGACCCGTTCGACCTGGTACACGATCGGCACGCCCGGCCGGCCCGGGCGCAGGAAGTACGCGTGCAGCGAGTGCACCGGCCGGTCGCCCTCGGTGGTGCGCCCGGCCGCCACCAGGGCCTGGCCCGCCACCTGGCCGCCGAAGACCCGCTGCAGTTTTTCGTCCGGGCTGCGGCCACGGAAGATGTTGACCTCGATCTGCTCCAGGTCGAGCAGGTCGACGAGCCTCTCGGCTGGGTTCGTCATGTGTGGGATTCTCCTGTGCTCACAACTGGCCGACGTCGGTGACCTTGACGACCGCGCGACCCTCCGCGTCGGAGGCCACGAGGTCGACCTCCGCGCTGATGCCCCAGTCGTGGTCACCGTTCGGGTCGGCGAAGGTCTGACGGACGCGCCACAGACCGTTCTGCGGCTCCTCCACGATCGACAGCAGCTTGGGGCCACGGGCGTCGGGGCCTGTGCCGAGGTCCTCGTACTCGTCCCAGTACTTGTCCATCGCCTCGCCCCAGGCGTCGGCGTCCCAGCCGGATTCGCCGTCCATCTCGCCGAGTTCGTCGACGTTGTCGAGTGCGGCGAGTTCGACACGGCGGAACATCGCGTTGCGGACGAGGACACGGAAGGCGCGGGCGTTCGACGTGACCGGCTTGACCTGGTCGGCCCTCTCCTGGGCCTCCTCGGCCGTCATTTCCTCGGGGTTGGCGAGCTGCTCCCACTCGTCGAGGAGGCTCGAGTCGACCTGGCGCACCAGCTCGCCCAGCCAGGCGATCAGGTCCTCCAGGTCCTCGGACTTGAGGTCGTCCGGGACGGTGTGTTCAAGCGCCTTGTAGGCACTCGCGAGGTAACGCAGGACAATGCCCTCAGTACGGGCGAGCTCGTAGTGGGAGACGAACTCCGTGAAGGACATGGCCCGTTCGTACATGTCACGGATAACGGACTTCGGCGACAACGGATGGTCACCGACCCACGGGTGGCTCTTGCGGTAGGTGTTGTAGGCGTGGAAGAGCAGCTCCTCCAGCGGCTTGGGGTACGACACGTCCTGGAGCCGCTCCATGCGCTCCTCGTACTCGACGCCGTCCGCCTTCATCGCCGCCACGGCCTCGCCGCGTGCCTTGTTCTGCTGGGCCGCGAGGATCTGCCGTGGGTCGTCCAGGGTGGACTCCACGACGGACACCATGTCCAGGGCGTAGGAGGGGGACTCGGGGTCCAGAAGCTCGAACGCGGCGAGCGCGAAGGTCGACAGCGGCTGGTTGAGCGCGAAGTCCTGTTGCAGATCCACGGTGAGGCGCACGATGCGGCCCGTGGCGTCCGGCTCGTCGAGCTTCTCGACGATGCCGCCGTCAAGGAGCGAGCGGTAGATCGCGATCGCCCGACGGATGTGCCGCAGCTGCTGCTTGCGCGGCTCGTGGTTGTCCTCCAGCAGATGCCGCATCGCCTCGAAGGCGTTCCCGGGCCGGGCGATCACCGCCAGGAGCATGGTGTGGGTGACCCGGAAGCGGGAGGTGAGCGGCTCGGGATCGGAGGCGATGAGCTTCTCGAAGGTGTTGTCCGTCCAGCCGACGAAGCCCTCGGGAGCCTTCTTGCGGACCACCTTGCGACGCTTCTTCGGGTCGTCGCCCGCCTTGGCGAGCGCCTTCTCGTTCTCGATGACGTGCTCGGGCGCCTGCGCCACCACGAAGCCCGCCGTGTCGAATCCGGCGCGCCCGGCACGGCCGGCGATCTGGTGGAACTCACGGGCACGGAGCGTGCGCACCCGGTTGCCGTCGTACTTCGTCAGCGCCGTGAACAGCACGGTGCGGATCGGGACGTTGACGCCGACGCCGAGGGTGTCCGTGCCGCAGATGACCTTCAGCAGACCGGCCTGGGCCAGCTTCTCCACCAGCCGCCGGTACTTGGGCAGCATGCCCGCGTGGTGCACGCCGATGCCATGGCGTACGTACCGGGAGAGGTTGCGGCCGAACTTGGTGGTGAACCGGAAGTTGCCGATCAGCTCGGCGATCTGGTCCTTCTCCTCGCGCGTGCACATGTTGATGCTCATCAGTGCCTGCGCCCGCTCCACGGCCTGCGCCTGGGTGAAGTGGACGATGTAGACCGGAGCCTGCTTGGTCGCGAGCAGCTCGGTGAGCGTCTCCGTCAGCGGGGTCAGTACGTACTCGTAGGAGAGCGGCACGGGCCGCGTCGCCGAGCGGACCACCGACGTGGGCCGTCCGGTGCGCCGGGTGAGGTCCTTCTCGAACATCGAGACGTCGCCGAGCGTCGCCGACATCAGGATGAACTGCGCCTGTGGCAGTTCCAGGATCGGGATCTGCCACGCCCAGCCGCGGTCGGCCTCCGCGTAGAAGTGGAACTCGTCCATGACGACCTGGCCGACGTCGGCGTGCTTGCCGTCCCGCAGCGCGATGGACGCCAGCACCTCGGCGGTGCAGCAGATGATGGGGGCGTCGGAGTTCACGGAGGCGTCGCCGGTCAGCATGCCGACGTTCTCCGTGCCGAAGATCTTGCACAGCTCGAAGAACTTCTCCGAGACGAGTGCCTTGATCGGTGCCGTGTAGAAGGTGACCTCGTCGCGGGCGAGCGCGGCGAAGTGGGCGCCCGCGGCGATCATGCTCTTGCCCGAGCCGGTGGGCGTCGAGACGATCACGTTCGCACCCGAGACCACCTCGATCAGCGCCTCCTCCTGATGGGGGTAGAGCGTGAGACCGCGTTCTCCGGCCCACGACTCGAAGGCTTCGTAGAGGGCGTCGGGATCTGCGGTCTGCGGCAGCTGATCGATAAGGGTCACGCCCCCATCTTGCCTGTCAACCCGCTCGATGGGGGAATCGGATGCTCGTCCGAAGATCACGACCGTTACGCTGTGGCGCCGACGAAGCGTCAGCGTATGCGGGCAACTGGACAGCGGCGAAAGAAGAATGGGGCGGGGAACGGCCATGATGGGACCAGCACACTCACTCTCGGGAGCCGCGGCCTGGCTCGGCGTCGGAGCGGCGGCGGCCGCCGCCGGTCACACGATGCCCTGGCCGGTCCTCCTCGTCGGCGCCCTGATCTGCGCGGGTGCCGCGCTCGCCCCCGACCTGGACCACAAGGCGGCGACGATCTCGCGGGCCTTCGGGCCCGTCTCACGGACCCTGTGCGAGATCGTCGACAAGCTCTCGTACGCCGTCTACAAGTCGACCCGCAAGCCGGGCGACCCACGGCGCAATGGCGGCCATCGCACGCTGACGCACACCTGGCTGTGGGCGGTGATGATCGGCGCGGGCACCGCGGCCCTTGCGATCACAGGTGGCCGCTGGGCGGTCCTGGCCATCCTCTTCGTGCACATGGTGCTGGCGATCGAGGGCCTGCTGTGGCGGGCCGCCCGCGGCTCCAGCAGCGACGTCCTGGTCTGGCTGCTGGCGGCGACCAGCGCCTGGATCCTCGCCGGAGTCCTGGACAAGCCGGGCAACGGCTCGGACTGGCTGTTCACCGCACCGGGCCAGGAGTACCTGTGGCTCGGACTGCCGATCGTCCTGGGAGCCCTGGTACACGACATCGGGGACGCGCTGACGGTGTCCGGCTGCCCGGTCCTGTGGCCCATCCCGATCGGCCGCAAGCGCTGGTACCCGATCGGCCCGCCCAAGGCGATGCGCTTCCGTGCCGGCAGCTGGGTGGAGCTCAAGGTGCTCATGCCGGTCTTCATGCTGCTCGGCGGGGTGGGCTGCGCGGCGGCGCTCAACGTCATCTGAGCGAGAGCGTCAGCCCCGCACGCCCGAGGAGGAGTGCCTGCTCCTCGCGCCCGAGCGCGGGGGGCACCCCCTCATGCCGTCTCGTCCTTGCCCGCTCCCTGCCCCGCACCGCCGTACCGCCTCTCGAACTGTGCGATCCGGCCCTCCGAGTCCACGGTCCGGGCCTTGCCCGTGTAGAAGGGGTGGCTCTCCGAGGAGATCTCGACGTCGACGACCGGGTAGGTCTCGCCGTCGTCCCACTCGATGGTCTGGTCGCTCGTCGCGGTGGACCGGGTGAGGAAGGCGTACCCGGCGGCGCGGTCGCGGAAGACGACGGCGCGGTAGTCGGGGTGCTTGTCCTGCTGCATGGGTGCTCCTTGGGGGAGGGGGGCGAGGGCCGGTCAGCCGGACGCGGTGTCCTCGTCGACGATGTGCATCGCGGCCTCCTCGGCCGAGGCCGCGGCGCCGTCGATGCCGACGTCGGTGGCGATCAGCCCGCTCTCGTCGTCCTCGTGCGCTCCTTCATTGGGGGCGACGAGACGACCGGAGCGGCTGGCGCCCACTTCGTTGTCCCAGGGTTCGCCGTCGGTGCCCTGGCAGTCGCCGATGCCGTCTCCGTCCGGCTCGGCGACGTCGGGCATCTCCTCCGCGAGGCGCTGGTCCAGAGTCTCGCCCTGTCGGCGCTCCGCGGCGGTCACCCCGGCATGCTCCACCGCCCACGGCCGCTCCGGCGGGGACCAGCCCCGGTCGAGCGGGTCACCGACACCGTCGGAGAGCAAGGTGTCCTCGGAGTCGAGCAGCCCCGCGTCGTCCTGTACCTCGGATCCGTCGGGCTGGTAGACGTCGTCTCCCCATCCGTCGACGCTGTTCACGGGTACCTCCAGGTGATGCGGGCGAGCCCGATCCCACCGCGCTCGACGGCGGGCGCGCGGGCCACTCGACACAGGCTTCGCCCTTCGCGAACCGGGTGGTTCCCGGGCGTTCCCCGAGCCGGTGCCGTTATCCAGCCTTCCACTCCGGTTCGGCACTGCGCAACGCCACACGGTCCGAGGCGGTGCGGGCGCGCCCACGGAGGCAGGTCCCGGGCGCCGGTGCGACCGCTGCCGCACACGAGCGCGGACCGCACCGGCAGGGCACCCTCACCCGTGCCAGGACCGCCACAACGCCGCGTAGGCACCGTCGGCCGTGACCAGCTCGTCGTGACTGCCCAGCTCACTGATCCGGCCGTTCTCCACGACGGCGATGACGTCCGCGTCGTGGGCGGTGTGGAGCCGGTGGGCGATGGCGACCACGGTGCGTCCGTCGAGGACGCGGGCCAGCGAGCGTTCCAGGTGACGGGCCGCGCGCGGGTCGAGCAGCGAGGTCGCTTCGTCCAGGACCAGGGTGTGCGGATCGGCGAGGACCAGCCGGGCCAGGGCGATCTGCTGAGCCTGGGCCGGGGTGAGCGCGAGCCCGCCCGAGCCGACCTCGGTGTCCAGACCGTCGTCCAGCGCCCGCGCCCAGCCGTCCGCGTCCACCGCTCCGAGCGCCGCCCACAGCTCGGCGTCGACCGCTCCCGTCCTGGCGAGCAGCAGATTGTCCCGCAGGGAGCCCACGAAGACGTGGTGCTCCTGGTTGACCAGGGCCACGTGGGAGCGGACCGCCTCGGCGGGCATCCGGGACAGCTCGGCACCGCCGAGCGTGACGCGGCCGTCCCGGGGTGCGTAGATTCCGGCGAGCAGCCGGCCCAGCGTGGACTTACCCGCTCCGGACGGTCCGACCAGCGCGAGCCGGGTGCCCGGCGCGACCTCCAGGGAGACCTCGCGCAGCACGTCCACCCCGGCCCGGTAGCCGAAGCGCACCTCGTCCGCGCGCACGTCCCGCCCGTCCGGGACCATCTCCGGGTCGCCCGCGTCCGGCTCGATGTCCCGGACGCCGACCAGCCGGCCCAGCGACACCTGGGCGACCTGCAGCTCGTCGTACCAGCGCAGGATCAGGCCCACCGGATCGACGAGCATCTGCGCGATGAGCGCGCCCGTCGTCAGTTGCCCCACGCCGATCCAGCCCTGAAGGACGAAGACCCCGCCGATCATCAGGACCGAGCAGAGGATCACCACGTGCGTGACACCGATGACCGGGAAGAGCACCGTGCGCAGCCAGAGCGTGTAGCGCTCCCAGGCCGTCCACTCCTTGATCCGGCGCTCCGACAGCTCGATGCGGCGCTCGCCCAGGCGGTGCGCCTCGACGGTGCGACCCGCGTCCACGGTCTCGGCGAGCGCGGCGGCGACGGCGGCGTAACCGGCGGCCTCGGAGCGGTAGGCGGACGGTGCGCGCTTGAAGTACCAGCGGCAGCCGATCAGCAGGATGGGCACGGCTACCAGTACGGCGGGGGCGAGCGGCGGCGCGGTCACGGCGAGCCCGCCGAGCAGCAGGGCCACCCACACCACGCCGATGGCGAGCTGCGGTACGGCTTCGCGCATCGCGTTGGCGAGCCGGTCGATGTCCGTGGTGATGCGGGACAGCAGGTCGCCCGTGCCGGCCCGCTCGAGGACGCCGGGCGGCAGCCCGACCGACCGTACGAGGAAGTCCTCGCGCAGATCGGCCAGCATCCGCTCGCCGAGCACGGCTCCGCGCAGCCGCACCTCGCGTACGAACACGGCCTGTACGACGAGTGCCACGGCGAACAGCGCGGCGGTGCGCTCCAGATGGAGCTGCCGCGCGTGGTCCGAGACCCGCTCGACGATCGAGCCCAGCAGATAGGGGCCGGCCATCGAGGCCACCACGGCCACCGTGTTGGAGGCGATGAGCAGCAGGAAGGCCCGACGGTGCCGCCGGAAGAGTTCGGTCACGTAGGCGCGTACGGTCGCGGGGGCACCGACGGGCAGGGTGTGCGCCGTCGTCGGGGCCGCCGGGTCGTAGGCCGGTGGCGCCAGGCCGATCATGCGGTCTCCTCGATTTCTTCCAGTTCCTTCAGTACGCCGCTCAGGTCGGCCTCGTCCTCTTCCCGCACATGGCTGCGCGCGGCCCTGTCTTCTTCCCGCACACTGCTCCGCGCGGCCTCGTCATCGGTCTCCCGGGTCACCACGGCCCGGTACCGCGGCTCACCGCGTACCAGCTCGCGGTGTACGCCGACCGCCACGACCTCGCCCTCGTGCACCAGAACGACGCGGTCCGCGTGGTCCAGGAGCAGCGGCGAGGAGGTGAGGACGACCGTCGTGCGCCCGGTGCGCAGGGCGCGCACGCCATCGGCGATCCGGGCCTCGGTGTGCGAGTCGACGGCGGAGGTCGGCTCGTCGAGGACCAACACTTCGGGATCCGTGATCAGCGACCGGGCCAGGGCCAGGCGCTGGCGTTGGCCGCCGGAAAGGGAGCGTCCGCGTTCGGTGATGCGGGCCTCCATCGGGTCCCCGGCGTCCAACGACCCCTGGGTGAGCGCGTCCAGGACATCGCCGCACTGCGCGGCGGTCAGTGCGGCCTCGGCGCTGACGAGACCCGAGGAAGGCACGTCGAGCAGCTCGCGCAGCGAGCCGGACAGCAGCACCGGGTCCTTGTCCTGGACGAGGACGGCCGTACGGGCGGAGTCGAGCGGCAAGTCGTCGAGGGGTACGCCTCCCAGGAGCACCGAGGTGCCCCCCTCCGTGGGGTGGCCACCCAGCCGCGCGGCGAGCACACCCGCCGCGTCCGGGTCGCCGCACACCACGGCGGTGAGCCGCCCGGCGGGCGCGAGCAGCCCGGTCGCGGGGTCGTACAGATCCCCGGACGGTACCTCGGCCGAGCGCGATCCGCCGCTGTCCATGGCCCGTTCCAGGGACAGCACCCGGGCGGCGCGCTTGGCGGACGGGCGGGAGAAGGAGTAGGCCATCGCGATCTCCTCGAAGTGTCGCAATGGGTAGGTGAGCAGCATGACCGCGCTGTACACGGTGACGAGTTCGCCGACCGTGATATGGCCGTCGCGGGCCAGGTGAACGCCGCGCCAGATGACGGCGATCATCAGTAGGCCGGGCAACAGCACCTGGATGGCCGAGATCAGCGACCACATCCGGGCGCTGCGCACGGCCGCGTGGCGGACCTCCTGGGAGGCGCGGCGGTAGCGGTCGAGGAACAGTTCCTCGCCGCCGATGCCGCGCAGCACGCGCAGGCCCGCGACGGTGTCGGAGGCCAGCTCGGTGGCGCGGCCGGCCTTCTCTCGCTGGAAGTCCGCGCGCCGGGTGGCACGGGGCAGCAACGGCAGTACGGCGAGCGCCAGGACGGGCACACCCACCGCGACGAGTACGCCGAGCGCGGGCTGGTAGACGACCAGGCCGACACAGACCAGCACGACGGTCAGGGCGGCCGCCGCGAACCGTGACAGGGCCTCCACGAACCAGCCGATCTTCTCGACGTCGCCGGTCGAGACAGCGACGACCTCGCCGGCCGCGACACGTCGCGTCAGGGCGGAGCCCAACTGGGCGGTCTTGTGGGCCAGCAGCTGCTGGACGCGCGCGGCGGCGGTGATCCAGTTGGTTACCGCAGCCCGGTGCAGCATGGTGTCGCCCAGCGCGATGCAGGCGCCGCACAGCACCAGCAGCCCACCGGTCAGGGCGAGTCGGGTGCCGGAGCGGTCGACGACGGCCTGGACGGCGAGGCCGACGCAGAACGGCAGCCCGGAGACGGCCACGAAGTGCAGCAACCCCCAGGCAAGGGCCTTGAACTGCCCTCCGAGCTGATTCCGGCCGAGCCACCACAGGAATCGGGGACCCGAGCGCGCGTCCGGCACACCCGGGTCGGGATAGGGAAGGTCTTGAATCTGCATGACGTCCCAGTGGCTCGTGTAAGGGGTGGGGTCAGGGAATGGGGCCGGGGCGAAGCCGTGGAGTTCCGGCGACCGACCGTGGGGGGTCGGCAGCAAACCGTGAAAGGTTCGCGTCATGGTGGGACCGGAGGCAAACGATTTTTCATCCCAGGACACGGATTCAGGACAGAGGGCCGGGATGCGAGTTCGTGAGACAGGAGTTCGGGGCAGGGGCGCCGAGACAAGGCTGGGACCACCTCCGGCCCATCGAAAGTGTGCCCGGAAAGACAACGCCTGATCGAGAAGTCGGGGGGGTAGGGGTTATTCGTCCGATACGTGATGCAACGATGGGGCGCATGCGAAAAGACAGTGCGAGGCGTACGGGGTTCACCGCCGTGGCGTGCGGTGCCCTCGCTGTGCTCCTGTCGGCCTGCGGAGGCTCGGGAGGCGGGAGCGGCGCGGTGAAGGACCACGGCGGAGCCGGTGCCAAGGGCGAACAAGCCCCCGCACGCACCGTCGATCTGACCCGGATACCGGAGGTCGGCAACCGCCTGCAGGCCCGGATCCCGTCCGACTCCCACCAGGTGGTGGCGGTCTACGGCGAGGGCAGGGACTCCGCCGACTCCACGGTCGTGCTGTACGCGAAGTCCGGTTCCACCTGGGAGGTGCGGCGTACCTGGCACGCTCACAACGGGACGAAGGGCTGGACCACCGACCATCACGAGGGTGACAAGCGCAGCCCCGTCGGGGTGTTCTCGCTCACCGACGCGGGCGGAGTGCTCGACGACCCGGGCGCACTGCTCCCGTACGACCACTCGGCGGCTTATCAGGCTCCCCGCGATTGGGCCAGGTCGCACTGGCACGACTTCGACTACGTCGTCGCCATCAACTACAACCGCCGCGTGGGTACCCCGCCGGACAATCCGGACCGCCCCCTGGGTCAGACGAAGGGCGGCAGTATCTGGCTGCACATGGACCACGGCAGCGGTACGTCCGCGTGTGTCAGCGTGCCCAAGTCGGCCATGGAATATCTCCTGCGGACGCTCGACCCGCATCAGCACCCTGTCATCGTGATGGGGGACAAGGCCGATCTGAAGGTGTAGCGGCCGTGGCCGACCGGGCTGCCCCACGTGGTGCGGTCACCGAGTGCCCATTGCGGGGCGGGCCGACTCCCCCGTAGAACACCGCACATGAGAAGACGGATCGTCATGTCCATGCTCGCCGGAGTGATCCTCTCGGCGAGCACCTTCCTGGGAGTGGGCCCGGCCTCGGCGGCACCACCGGCGGACGCTGCCCGGCCCGTCGGCACCCCCGCCCGGTCGGCGGATCAGACCGCCGACGCGCCCCACGACGCGCCCACCGGGAATGCCGCCGATAAGCCCACCGGGACTGCCCCCGAGACGCCCGCCGAGTTCGGCACCGACTGGCACGACCCCCTGACCGCCGCCCCGCCGGTGGCGAGACCCGCCACCAAGTCCTGTGCGGTGACGGTCGCCGAGGCGCAGTTCCGTGACTTCACGCCGTACCGGGGCACGTACACACCGCCGAGCGGCTGCGGTGACCGCTGGAGCAAGGTCGTCCTGCGGCTCGACGGCAAGGTCAAGGGACGCCAGTTCGACCGGCTCGGCTATCTCCACATCGGCGGCGTGGAGATCCTCCGCACCTCCACCCCGGAGCCCTCGCCCGACGGCATCCAGTGGTCCGTCGAGAAGGACGTGACCAGGTACAGCGACACGTTCCGGCGCGGCGGCGACGTCGAGATGCTCATCTGGAACGTCGTCGACGACACGTACACCGGGGTCCTCGACGTGAAGGTGACCCTGACCTTCTACGCGGAGGGCGGCGCGGTGAAGTCCGCCGCGACCCCCGACCGTGTCCTCACCCTCCAGGACGGCACCCTCACCACCCCGCGCAACAGCGAGCGCATCGTCGCCGAGGTGTACGCGACCGGCTCAGGCGGCGGCTGCGAGGAGTACTGGTACCTGACCGTGCCCGACCCCGCTCCGTACTCCTGCAAGGCGGACAAGGGCCCCTACCGCGAGGTGCAGATCAAGGTGGACGGCCAACTCGCCGGCATCGCCGAGCCGTTCCCGACCGTGTGGACCGGCGGCTGGTCCAACCCCTTCCTCTGGTACGTGATCCCGGGCCCGCGCGCCTTCGACATCAAGCCGATCGAATACGACCTCACGCCCTATGCCGGTCTCCTCAACGACGGTCGTCCGCACCGGATCGACGTCTCCGTCGTGGGCGTCCCCGTGGGCCAGACCGGCTGGAGCGCCCCGGTCGACGTCCTCGTCTGGCAGGACGCGAAGCGCGCGCACGTGACCGGCGCGCTCACCGAGGTCAGGGCGGGCGACCTCACCAACTCCTCGACGTACACGCCCGGTTCGGAAGAGCGGCTCGACACCGTGGGCGGACACCGGCTGACGACCGCCGGATACGTCGACACCTCGCACGGCCGGGTGTGGACCACCGTGCGCCGCACGCTCGCCAACACCTCCGCGCACCGCTGGACCGACGGGGAGAACACGGATGCGCTCAAGGCCACCTGGACCGACGACGAGACGGTCACCGTCGACGGGCGGGGACCGGTCGGCGTGACGCGCACCCACCGCACGTACACCATGGACGGCACCACGACGCTCGCCGCGGACGACCGGTTGCGGACCGTGCTGACGCTCGGCGACCGGGCCGCGGTCGACGAGACGCGCGGCGACCGGCGCACCACGTGGTCCCGGCTCGACGACACGTACGCGGGAGACGCGACGTATACCGCGAACGTGCCCCGCGACCAACGGCATGCGGTCGGAACGACGAGTGAGCGCTACCGGCTGTACGGCTCGGACGGCTGCTACGACCGCGTTCTGGTCACCGTGCAGGGAGTGCTGACGCGGGACCGCAGCGACTGCTGAGCCTGCTGGGGCCCCGGGTGGGGAACGACACGTCTGTTCCAGGATTTACGTGGACGTGACACAGAGGTATCCGGCGGCACCGGCAACTCCTCAATAGTGATCGCTGCGGAAGGAAGTTTCCGCATACCAGAAGTCCCCTCGGAGGAGTGCCCGTGCCGCCGTCTGTACCGTCCCCGCGACGCGTCGCACGCATACTGCGTACCTCACTGTTCGCGCAGGTCGCCTGCGCGCTCGTACTCGGAATCGTCGTCGGAAGGCTGTGGCCGGACACGGCCACGACCTTCCAGCCGCTCGGCGACGGTTTCGTGCGCCTCATCAAGGCGGTCATCTCACCGCTCGTGTTCTGTGTGGTGGTCGTCGGCATCACCAAGGCCGGTGACCTGAAGGCCTTCGGCCGGATCGGGCTCAAGGCCCTGATCTGGTTCGAGGTCGCGTCCACCGCCGCGCTGCTCCTCGGGCTGATCGCGGCGAACGTCGTCGGCCCGGGCTCGGGCATGCACGCCGACCCCTCGAAGCTCGACGCCTCCGCCGTCGACGGCAAGACCGGTGGCGGCTCGCTCCCGTCGACCGGCGAATTCATCCTGAACGCGCTGCCGCAGAGCGCGGTCGGGGCCTTCGCCGAGAACTCCCTGCTCCAAGTCCTCGTCCTCGCCTGCCTGGTGGGCGCGGCGCTGCTCCACCTCGGCAACTCCAAGGTGCCCAAGGTGCTTCCCGCCATCGAGCAGGTCCAGGACGTCGTCTTCGCGATCGTCGGCTTCATCATGAAGCTGGCCCCGCTCGCGGTGTTCGGCGCCATGGTCCACCTCGTGGGGGAGTACGGGCTCGGCGTCATCAAGACGTACGGCAAGCTGATCGTCCTGTGTTACGCGGTCGCGCTGGTGTTCCTCGCGCTGCTAGCCGTCGCTCTGAAGGCGGTCACCGGGCTCAGCCTGTGGAAGTTCGTCCGTTACACCCGCGAGGAGATGCTGCTCGCGCTCGGTACCGCCTCCAGTGAGACGGTCATGCCCCGCATGATGCAGAAGCTGCGCCAGGCGGGCTGCCGCGACGACGCCGTGGGCCTGGTCCTGCCCACCGGCTACTCCTTCAACCTCGACGGCGCCTCGATCTACCTGTCCATCGGTACGTTGTTCATCGCGCAGGCGGTGGGGGTGGATCTGAGTCTGGGCCAGCAGATCACCGTCGTTCTGGTCCTCATGCTGACCAGCAAGGGCATGGCGGGTGTGCCGGGTTCGGCCTTCCTCGCCCTCTCCGCGACGGCCTCCTCGCTCGGTGTCATCCCCGCCGGAGCGGTCGCCCTTCTCCTGGGCGTGGACCGCATCATGGACTCGATGCGCGTCGCGACGAACCTGCTCGGCAACTGCGTCGCCGTCTTCGCGGTGTCCCGCTGGGAGGGCGCGCTCGACACGGAACGGGCGAAGAAGATGCTGGACGGCGAGATCGCGTTCGTGGAGGAGGACGACGTGCCGCGGACGCAGAAGTCGCCGATGGAAGAAGCGGGGTCCGAATCGACCAGGGCGGACATCCCCGCCCAGTCGACCAGGGCGGACATCCCCGCCCAGTCGGCCAAGGCGGAAGTCCCCGCCCAGTCGGCCAAGGAACCTGCCCCCGAGATCGGTTGACCGACCCGGGACGGGTCACCGCCTCGGATCCCCGGAACGGGTCGCGCGCACCCACTCCAGTCGTACGGAGCGGGTGCCCCGGCCCGTCGCTTTGTCCGCCGCTCGTACGCTGCGCCACGAGCGCGCCAATGACAACCCCTCAGCAGCGCTGCTCAAGCCTGGGCATGCCGTCCACCAGCGTGTCCAGCAGCCCCCCGAGTATTTCGCGCTGCTCGTCCGTCAACGGCGCCAGGATCTCCTCCGCGGCCGACCGGCGTGCGCCGCGCAGCTCCCGCAGTGCCTCGCGCCCCTCGTCCGTGACCTCGATCCGGATCACCCGCCGATTGGTGGGATCGGGGACCCGGCGCACCTTCCCGCTCGCCTCCAGGCCGTCGACCAGCGTGGTCACGGCCCTGGGCACCACCTCCAGGCGCTCGGCGAGATCGGCCATGCGCGGGGGTGAGCTGTAGTGCGCGAGCGTGCGCAGCAGCCGGGACTGGGCCGGGGTGATGCCCAGCTCGCGCTGCTCCAGGTGCCGCTTCTGGATGCGGTGCACACGTCGGGTCAGCCGCAGCAACTGCTCGGCGAGCAGGCCGTCGGCATCGGGGGTGGTCATGCGGGAACAATATCAGGATGCGGTTCATTGTGAGTATAGGTAACAATGAGCTAGGCTCCGCCAGTCATCGTTTGCCTGCCCTGCGTAGCCGTCGTCTCACCTCCCGTAGGAGCCCATGCGTCCCGACCGATCCACCTGGACCCCGTCACCCGCCGAGGGCGAACAGCCACGGCAGGTGCGCCGCATCCTGAAGCTGTTCCGGCCCTACCGCGGCCGCCTCGCGATCGTCGGCCTGCTGGTCGGCGCCTCGTCCCTGGTCACCGTCGCGACCCCCTTCCTGCTGAAGGAGACCCTGGATGTCGCGATCCCCCAGGGCCGCACCGGTCTGCTGAGCCTGCTCGCGCTCGGCATGATCCTCAGCGCGGTCGTCACCAGCATCTTCGGCGTCCTGCAGACCCTGATCTCCACGACCGTCGGCCAGCGCGTCATGCACGACCTGCGCACCGCCGTGTACGGCCGGCTGCAGCGCATGTCGCTGGCCTTCTTCACGCGGACCCGCACCGGCGAGGTCCAGTCCCGCATCGCCAACGACATCGGCGGCATGCAGGCGACCGTGACCTCCACCGCCACCTCGCTGGTCTCCAACCTCACCAGCGTGGTCGCCACGATCGTCGCGATGGTCGCCCTGGACTGGCGGCTCACCGTGGTCTCGCTGCTCCTGCTGCCGGTCTTCGTGTGGATCAGCCGGCGCGTCGGCAACGAACGCAAGAAGATAGCGACCCAGCGTCAGAAGCAGATGGCCGCGATGGCCGCCACCGTGACCGAGTCGCTCTCCGTCAGCGGCATCCTGCTCGGCCGCACCATGGGCCGAGGCGATTCGCTCACCAAGGCGTTCGAGGCCGAGTCCGACAGCCTGGTCGACCTCGAGGTGAAGTCGAACATGGCGGGCCGCTGGCGCATGTCCGTCATCGGCATCGTCATGGCCGCCATGCCGGCCGTCATCTACTGGGCCGCGGGCATGGCCCTCCAGTTCGGCGGCCCGTCCGTGTCGATCGGCACGCTCGTCGCCTTCGTCTCGCTCCAGCAGGGTCTGTTTCGGCCCACGGTCAGCCTGCTGTCCACCGGCGTCCAGATCCAGACCTCGCTCGCGCTCTTCCAGCGCATCTTCGAGTACCTCGACCTGCCCATCGACATCACCGAGCCGGAGCACCCGGTCCACCTCGACCAGGTCAAGGGTGAGATCCGCTTCGAGGACGTCGAGTTCCGCTACGACGACAAGAGCGGCCCGATCCTGGAGGGCATCGACATCACCGTCCCCGCGGGCGGCAGTCTCGCCGTCGTCGGCCCGACCGGCTCCGGCAAGTCCACGCTCAGCTATCTGGTGCCACGGCTGTACGACGTCACGGGAGGCCGCGTCACGCTGGACGGCGTCGACGTACGGGACCTCGACTTCGACACACTCGCCCGCGGGATCGGCGTCGTCTCCCAGGAGACGTACCTCTTCCACGCCTCGGTCGCGGACAACCTGCGCTTCGCCAGGCCCGACGCCACCGACGAGGAGCTGCAGGCGGCGGCCAGGGCGGCCCAGATCCACGACCACATCGCGTCACTGCCCGACGGGTACGACACGGTCGTGGGTGAGCGCGGCCACCGGTTCTCCGGCGGCGAGAAGCAGCGCCTCGCCATCGCCCGCACGATCCTGCGGGACCCGCCGGTCCTCATCCTCGACGAGGCGACCAGCGCCCTGGACACCCGCACGGAGTACGCCGTGCAGGAGGCCATCGACGCCCTGTCGGCCAACCGGACCACGCTCACCATCGCGCACCGGCTCTCCACCATCCGTGGCGCCGACCAGATCGTCGTCCTCGACTCCGGCCGCGCGGTCGAACGCGGCACGCACGAGGAGCTGTTGGAGCGGGAGGGGCGCTATGCGGCGCTCGTCCACCGGGACGCCCAACTGGAGTCGACAAGATGACGATATGCCGGGTTTATGGGCTTTAGCGGGTTACCGTGCCCGCATGCAGATGAACACTCCGCCACGGAGCACGATTCGACTGACGCGCCGGGGCCGGGTCGCCCTCATCGCGACCGGAGCCGTCGTGGCGGCCACCGCCGTGGCGGTGCCGCTGCTCACCCTGACCACGGAGGACGAGGAGACGCGGCCCACGTCCCTCGTCATCCGGGAGGGCTGGCGCACCGGCCAGGTCTACGAGGCTGTCGACAGGGCCCTCGCGCTGCCCCTGGGATCCACCAAGAAGTCCCTGGCCAACGCCAACCTCAAGTTGCCCAATAACGCGGAGGGCAACCCCGAGGGCTACCTCTACCCGGCGACGTACCCCCTCGACAAGACGGCGACCCCCGAGTCCCTGCTGGCGCTCATGGTCAACACCGCGAACAAGAAGTTCAGCGGCAGTCCCGTCACCGCGGGCGCCCAGCGCAACGCGATGAACATCTATCAGGCGATCACCATCGCGAGCATCATCCAGGCCGAGGCCGTCACCAAGGCCGACATGGGCAAGGTGGCCCGGGTCATCTTCAATCGCCTGGAGCGGGGCATGCCGCTGCAGATGGACGCGACCCTCAACTATGCGCTGAACCGCTTCACGCCGACCACGACCACGAATGACACGAAGCTCGAGAGCCCCTACAACTCGTACCAGCGCATGGGGCTGCCGCCCACACCGATCGCCAACCCCGGCGAAGCCGCGATGCGTGCCGCGGTCAATCCCACCCCGGGCGGCTGGCTGTACTTCGTCACGGTCAAGCCGGGCGACACCCGGTTCACGGCCAGCTACGAGGAACAGCAGAGGAACGTCGCCGAATTCAACCGGCTCCGGAGGAGCGCCTCCCCCTCCCCCTCGAATTCGAACGCGATTTCGACCCCGGTCCCGGGCTCGCCATCCGCCTCGACCCCGCGCTGAAGCCCGGTGCCCGGTGCCCGGTCGACCCAGCCCACGAGGTCTTCGAGCCGGCCACGGGGCATCAGGCGCCGACGGTCACTCCCGCCAGCAGCCGCCTGATGTCCCGTACCGCCGCGCGCCCGGCCCGGTTGGCGCCGATGGTGCTGGCGGAAGGCCCGTACCCGACCAGATGGATCCGGGGATCGGCGAGCGCGCGCGTCCCCTCGACGCGGATGCCGCCGCCCGGCTCACGCAGCCGCAGCGGCGTCAGATGGTCGAGGGCGGCACGAAAACCGGTCGCCCACAGGATGACGTCCGCGTCGACGTGACGGCCGTCGGCCCATGCGACGCCGTCCGGGGTGATCCGGTCGAACATCGGTTGCCGGTTCAGCACGCCGTCGGCCAGAGCCTGCCGGATCGCGTCGTTCAGCGGCAGCCCCGTCACCGACACGACACTCTTGGGAGGCAGCCCCTGCCGGACCCGTTCCTCCACGAGCGCGACGGCCGCGCGCCCCACGTCCTCGGTGAAGGGTCCCTCACGGAAGACGGGCGGCCGCCGTGTCACCCAGGTCGTCGCGGCCGCGTAGGGGGCGATCTCCATCAGATGCTGGGTGCCGGACGCGCCGCCGCCCACGACGACCACCCGCTGCCCGGCGAACTCCTCGGGCCCCGGGTACTGCGCCGTGTGCAACTGCCGCCCACGGAAGGTCTCCTGGCCCGGATAGCGCGGCCAGAACGGCCGGTCCCAGGTGCCCGTGGCATTGATCAGCGCCCGCGTCGACCACGTACCGTCGGAGGACTCGACCAGCAGCCGCCCGCCTGCACCCTCCCGCACGGCCCGCACGTCCACCGGCCGCCGTACCCGCAGGTCGAAGGTGCGCTCGTAGGTGTCGAAGTACTCCGCGATCACCTTGGAGGACGGCCGCGCCGGGTCCGCGCCCTCCAGCTCCATACCGGGCAGGGAGTGCATCCCGTGCACCTTGCCGTACGTCAGCGACGGCCATCGGAACTGCCAGGCGCCGCCCGGACGCGGTGCGTGATCCAGCACCACGAAGTCCCGCTCCGGCTCGAAACCGCCCCGCCGCAGGTGATAGGCGCTGGACAGTCCTGCCTGTCCAGCGCCTATGACGACGACATCGACCTCGCGGACCTCGCGCGCCTGCACCCCGGTGTTGTTCACGCTTCCACTAACTCGACCGGGGTGCGGGATCTTCCCGAACGGCGACGCCTGTGAGCCACTCGACGCGCGACCTCTGTCGGGCGGGAACCGGTACGGACGGACGGTGGTCAGGAGTCCTTGTAGACGCGGGGCGTGGTGGTGGAGGGCGGCAGCCCGCCGTTGAAACGGGTGTCCACGAAGGCGGCGAAGTCGACCTTGCCCGGGATCAGCTTCAGCTCGGTGAAGGTGTCCGCGATCTGCTGCTCCGACGCGATGAGCGGCTTGTCGACGGCGACCGCGATCCGGCTGGCGTTGGTGCGCTTCACCGAGGCGAGCGCCACCTCGTACGGCAGTCCGGTGTCCTTCGCCCACACCTTGGCCCAGGCGTCCGGATGCCGGTACACCCAGTCCTGGGCGCGCCGCAGCCGCTCCAGATAGTCCTTGATGGCCGCGGCCTTCTTGGTGTCCTTCAGCGCACTCGGTGCCGCCACCTGGAAGCTGAGCCCGTTGACGACGCCGTCCCCGTCGGTCAGGATCCGGCCCTGCTTGGTGTCGAGGACCTGTGAGGTGTACGGGTCCCACACCGCCCACGCGTCCACCTTGCCACCGGTGAACGCGGCGAGCGCGTCGGCGGGCTGCAGATACTTGACCTTCACATCGCTCAGCTTCAGCCCCGCCTCCTTGAGCGAGGCGATCAGCTGGAAGTGCGCGGACGAACCCTGCGCCACGGCGATGGACCTGCCCTTGAGCTCCTCGGGCTTCCGCAGCGACGAGTCCTTCGGCACGAGGATGGCCTCGCCCTTGGACGTGCCGTGCCAGGCAGCCACCACCGAGACCTTCGATCCCGCGCCGGCCGCGAAGACCGGCGGGGTGTTGCCGACGCCGCCGATGTCGACGGCCTTGGCGTTGACGGCCTCCAGGAGGGGCGGACCGGATGTGAACGTCGACCACTTGATCTTGTAGTTGAGGTCCTTGAGTTCTCCGGCGGCCCGCAGCACCGCCTCGGAACCACCCTTCTGGTCACCGACGTTGAGCGTGAGGGAACCCTTGCCGTCGGTTCCGGCCCCCGCGGTGTCGGCGGCCGAGTTCCCGCCGCAGGCGGCCAGTAGCAGAGTCAGAGGGAGGAGCAGGGCGGCGGGGACGAGGTGTCGGCGCATGGCGATTCCGTTCGACTGGTTCAGGTGAAGTGACGGTGAGGTGACGGCGAAGGGCGACTGATGGGTGGGGAGGGGGAGCTCAGGCGACGGTGTCGACGCCCAGGCGCTCCAGGAGGCCGGCACGCAGTTCGGCGAAGCGGGGATCGGCGATGTCGCGCGGCCGGTCCAGGTCGACCTGGGTCTCGTACGCGATGACACCGCCGTCCATGACGAGGACCCGGTCGGCGAGCAGCACGGCCTCCTCGACGTCATGCGTGACCAGCAGCACGGCACAGCCGCGGCGCCGCCACAGTTCGCCGACGAGCCGCTGCGCCTTGATGCGGGTGAGGGCGTCCAGCGCGCCGAACGGCTCGTCGAGCAGCAGCAGATCGGGTTCGCGGACCAACGCACGGGCCAGCGAGGCACGTTGGGCCTCGCCGCCGGAGAGCGTCTTGGGCCAGGCGTTCGCGCGGTGGGTGAGTCCGACCTCGGTCAGCGCCTGCTCGGCGACGGCGCGTTCGGGCTTGCCGGGCAGGCCCAGCAGGATGTTGCGCCACACCTTCTTCCACGGCATGAGCCGGGGCGCCTGGAACGCGACGGCCTTGCGCCGCGGGACGAGCACAGTGCCCTCGATGTCACGGTCGAGCCCGGCGAGGATGCGCAGCAGCGTGGACTTGCCGCAGCCGCTGCGGCCGAGCAGAGCCACGAACTCGCCGGGACGCACGTCGAGTCGGAGGTCGTCGATGACGGCGCGCCCGTCGAAGGAGCGGGTCAGTCCCTGCACGCGTACCGCGGGGGCCTGGGTGGTCGGGTGTCGCCGATCGGTCGCGGTCTTCTGCTGGGCGGTGGCGCCCTTCTCGAGGGTCACCGGCCCGTGAACGTCGGTCGCCATTGCAGCAGCAGCCTTTCGAGGGAGCGGACGATGAAGTCGGCGAGCAGGCCGAGAAAGGCGTAGACGATCAGGCAGACCACGATCACATCGGTCCGCAGGAAGTCACGGGCCTGCACCATGAGGAAACCGATCCCAGCGTCCGCGTTGATCTGCTCGGCGAAGACGAGTGCGAGCCAGGCGATACCGAGGGAGTAGCGAAGCCCGGTCATCGCCCCGGGCAGCGCGCCCGGCAGCACGACATGCCGGACGAGCCCCCACCGGGAGAGGCCGAGGGACTCCCCGGCCTCGATGAGCTGGGAATCGACGCCGCGGATACCGGCGTACACGTTCAGATAGAGGGGGAAGGACACCCCCAGCGTGATGATCGCGATCTTCGGGGCCTCGCCGATGCCGAACCAGATGATGAACAGCGGGATCAGTCCCACGAAGGGCACCGTCCGCAGCATCTGGACGCTCGCGTCCACGAGGTCCTCGCCGACACGGAAGAGCCCGGAGACGAGGGCGAGTCCGGTGCCGACGAGGGTTCCGAGCAACAGCCCCACCGCGACGCGCTGCAAAGAGACGCCCATCGCGTTCGGCAGCGAACCATCGGCGATCAGATTGCCGCCGACCCGTGCGATGGTGCCCGGAGAGGCGAGGATGTCGGGGGTCAACACCTTTGTGCTGCTCAGGAGTTGCCACAGCGCGAGCAGCAGGAGCGGGCCGGAGGTGCGGCGCAGCCAGCGGGGCACGCGGGTGTGGCGGGTGGAGAGGGGGACGATCGGAACGAGCTCGGGTGGCGCCGACTGGGCCGCACCACTCTTGGATGTGTCCGATATATCGGGCTTGGAAGGGCTGGGTGGGGCATGGCTGATGCTCATGAGTGCTCCACGGGGAGGAGAGCGGCCGGAGAGGAATACGCCGTGGCTCCGCCGCGTCAGCGGCTCAGGGCGAGCCGCGACGTGCGGGTGGAGCGGAGCGAGGACGCGGTGGAACGGGGGAGTGAAAGGGCGTCAGCGGCCGCGGCGACACGCGGCGGAGGCCACCCGCAGCAGGTCGATGTGACCGCGCGTGGTGAGCATGGCTGAACGCAACATGCGGGTGAAAGTAGCCAGGTGCTCCATGCCCGGTCAATGGTGTCTTGCGGAATGGAACGCGGAATGGAACGCGTGTATAAGGGTGCGGGTCGTCGGTCGTGTGCGGAATCCCGCGGACGGGTGAGAATCGGGTCATGCCCGATGCCTTCACCACCCGAGTCCTGAACGTCGCCACCGGTTCGGCGGAAACGGTCGTCGACCTCACCCGCGACTGCGAGGCCTTCCTCCGAGAGGTGGCGGCGGGCCGCGACGGCCTCCTGAATGTCTTCGTGCCCCACGCCACCGCCGGTGTCGCGATCATCGAGACCGGCGCCGGAAGCGACGACGACCTCCTCGCCGCGCTGCACTCCCTGCTCCCCGCGGACGACCGCTGGCAGCACCGCCACGGCAGCCCCGGGCACGGCCGTGACCACGTACTCCCCGCCGTCGTCCCGCCCCACGCGACACTTCCGGTGCTGGGCGGGAGGCTGGAACTGGGGACGTGGCAGTCGGTGTGCCTGGTGGACACGAACAGGGACAATCCCAACCGTCAGGTGCGGTTGAGCTTTCTTGGCGCTGCCTGACGCCGGGCCGGCGGTTTTGCTGCTCAGGTGGGCCCGCCCTGCAGAACCTGTCGCGAAGCCAGACATCGATCACCAGGTTGTGCGGGCCGGCCGTGATCGCGCACGACTGGACCTCCCGCACCCCGGCCAGCACCTTGCTGGTCTCCTCCACGTGCCGGCCCGGTACCGAGGTGAAGTACGCGGCGGACAGCGGCCATCCCGACAGCGGCTTGGGCAGATCGCAACGCAGGCTCAGCCGTGAGGCGAGCAGCGACTGCGGCTTGCGACGCATCGTGGTGATGCGGGCCAGTTCGTCCAGGCTCCGAGCCTGTACGGCGGCCGCCAGATCGCGGCCGCCCGCCGCGAGCTCGATGTTCGCCACCGCGGGGTCCGCCGCGAGGGCCTGCGCCACGTCCTGGGCGACGCCTGGTTCGGTGTCCACCTCGACCACACCGGTCACCACGATCCGCGAGTTGGACAGCCGGGGATAGGCCGTCACCCACGTCAGGCCTGCGTCCTCCAGCCGGTGCCACCGCCGCGCGGCGGTGACCGGGTTGACCCCGAGCACCTCACCGACCAGCGTCCACGGGGCCCTGGGATGGATCTGCAGGGCGTGGACGACACCGCGGTCGAGTTCGTCGAGCTCTGTTGCGGCTTCCGCAGCGGCACAATCCTGCACGCCCATGGGTGGCGCTTCTCTGCGCGATCCGTGGGAATCCGATGGGAAGTCTGCACCGTGACCCCAGGTCTTCTTCCGTATTCCACACTCCTTCGCCTGCTCCCGATACGGAGGAGTGACCGCGCCCCATGACGCATGCCACGTTGCGGGAGGTCACCCGGACCGCCCCGCGGATCCACAACGCCCGGCTCATCGACGGGATTCGCCGCCCGGCCGCCGCGCGGAACTCGACCCGGTCCTGGTCACGTTGGACACCGCGACGCGACTGCGGCAGACGCTCGACGCCGGAATCACCACCGCACGCGATCTGGGCGGCCTGTCGGCGGGCTACCGCACGGCCGTCGAGACCGGACGGATCGTGGGTCCGCGGCTGCACACGGCCGTACGGATCCTCAGCCACACCGGTGGCCACGCTGACCTTCGCCTGCCCGACGGTACCGACCTGACTGCCGGAATGTCCGAGATCGCCGACACCGCCGACGCGGCCCGGCTCGCCGTGCGCCGGGTACTGCGCGAGGGCGCCGACCTGGTGAAGGTCCGCGCCACGGGTGGCATGGGCAGCCCCTACGACGACCCTGACGACGAGGGTCTGCTGGAGGAGGAGATCCGTGCCGTCATGGACGAGGCCCGGCGCCACGGCGGCAAGCCGGCCGCCGCCCACGCCCAGGGCAACGCGGATGATGATGTCCCACAGGACCGCGAGGTCCGCGTCGACCGCGAGACCCTCACCCTCGGCTACGCCGGGGTGTACTCCAGCTTCCCGCGCCACGCCGAGACCGCGGCTGCTCGCCACGGACCGGACACCCGTGCCGTCCTCGTCGAGGTCGGCCGCCGGGGCATGGCGGGCGGCCAGGAGGACATGATCACGGACGTCGCGCTCGACCTCGCGGCGCGAGAGCGGACGTGATGCCTCACCGAGTGCAGACGCGACGATGACGCCGCCGACAGCCGCCTGTGCCGCGCAGGCGCGGCCGGGCGTCTTGTCTGCCGGGGAGAGCCGGAGAAGGCCGTCACCCACCTCCGGGACCAGATCGTCAGCAGGGGAGCGTCCGGACCAGGAGACAGGGCCCGTCCTGCGGGCTGCTACGGTCCCTCGCGTGCCCCGTTCCGATCTCCGCCTCCTCGACCGGCTCCGGCGGAGTCCACGCCTGGCCGAACTCGCAGCGTTCCCCTTCGACTTCGACCTCTGCCGGGCCGACCACGGCGAGGACGTCCGTCTGGCATCGGGTGCGCCGCTGGAGGGGATCGCGGGCGACGACACCGGCGGCACCTACTTCCTCTGTGGCGAGGGAGGGGTGCTGTACGCCGACTCGGAGGGTCGTGCGGGACTGATCGCCGAAAGCCTCGCCGACACAGTGGAGTTGGTGACCGGCCTCCCCGGATGGCGGGACCACCTGCACCTGCCGCCGGAAACCGGAGAGGAGGAACTGTCCGCGGCAGCCATCGAGGCGGAGGACAGCATCCGTGCCTCCTACGCCGCCTCCCTCGACGCCTGCCGCGATGAGCTCCTCACCGGCCTCGGGCTCACCCCGCGACCTCCCGCCGAGCTCTTCGCCCGGATGTACCGTGCACTCCGCCGCACCGAGCCGGACCACGTGCTGCTGCTCGCCGACGAAGGCAGCGCCTACCACCTGCTGGACCCGCACCCTCGCCCCTCGCTGCGGGAGGCCCTGCTCGGGGCCTGCCGGGCGGACCTGGCTCGCCTGCGTACCGACCGCGCCGCCTGGCCGACGGTGGCCTTCTCCCCGGTGTCCGGCCGGAGCGACCCGGAGCACGACGCCAACGCGGCCCGCCGCGCCGGTGTGCTGCGCGCGGCTCAGTGCGACCGGCGCGACAACGATCTGCCGCTCATGCGCCATCTCCTCGAGCAGGAGACCCTGTGCCGCAGTGAGGCCCCCTTCGGCGGGATGGGCGAGGAACTGCACCTCGCCGTGTTCCTGGTTGCCCGCCGTCTCTGCGAGGAGGACCTCTCCCGTCTCTACGCCGCTCGCTGCGCCAACTTCGACACCTGGTGCGCCCTGTCCGACCTGCCACTCGGCCGACCGGGCAAGAGCGGCGAGGACGATCTCCGCTGGGAGCCCGAGGCCCTGCAGGCCTGGGTCGGAGCCCTCGACACGCCAGAGTGGTTCGGCGACGACCCGAATTCCGAGCCTGCCGAAACCTGGGTGAACCTCGCCCGTCGCCAGGGCCGCACGGAACTCGCCCGTACGGCCCTCATACGCATGCTCGATGACATCGGGCCCGCCGACATCGGCGAACTTCCCTGGATCGCCGACGAGTTCGCCGAACTCGGCGACTTCCGGCAGGCCTCCCGCGCCCAGCGGTTGTACGTCTCGTGCCAGGACACCGACCTCGCCCGTGGCTTCGCGCACACCCGCCTGTCCGCCCTGGAACGGCAGGCCGGCGACCTCGACCGGGCATGGACGTCGCTGCAGCGTGCGCTCACCACCCTCGACGGGCCGCCGTCCCCGAAGCCTGGCCCGTGTCAGCCCGCACTCTTCGACATCGAGCCGCCCTCCGCCGACGACGACTGGCGCGACAAGGGTGCGGCCTTCGACCTCATCGAGGAACACTTCCAGCTCGCACGCTCAGCCGCCGACTCCGGCAATGCTGCCCTCGCCCACCGGTCCCTCATCACCGGCACGGCTCTTCTCGACACAGTTCAGCGCAGGCCGCCGGCCCTGTACGCCGCGGCCCACGCCGCAGCGCTTGCCTGTGGTGACGGAACCCTGACTGCCCACTACGCGGACCTCCTGTTCCAGGAAGAGCAGCGCATTGCCGAATCCCCATATGACTCGGGCGACGACAACGACTGACTCCCGGCGGCGGCGCCCGTGGGGGACGGGGGTACGGTGGTGCTACCGAGCGCACCTCGCATGCCGTCATCCGTTTCGGCGTCGTTCTCGGGGAACGGCAAGGCCCGGGCCCATGCGGTCCGGCTGGAAATGAGCCGCCCCATGCCTCCTGGCCAGCGCAATTGCGCCGTCTTCCGTATTCCGTCCCGCGCCCCGCGTTAGCGGACCTCTTGGTTCTCACGCTGTTTCCGAGGCCCTCCGGCACCTCGCTTCACACACCCGCGATGAACAAGAGTGAAATGACAAGGAAGCGCATGAGCCTGATGAGCCTGGGAGTGCTTGCCTCCTCCCGCAAGGAGAACGAGTTCCGGTTGCCGTTGCACCCGGGCCACCTCGACCGGATCGCCCCGGACGTACGCGAAAGGATCTTCCTCGAAGAAGGCTACGGCCGGCGGTTCGGCGTCCGCGACGACGCCCTGCGACCGCTCGTGGGAGGCCTGCGCTCCCGAGAGCGGCTCCTCGCGGAGTGCGATGTGCTGCTGCTGCCCAAGCCGATGCACGACGACATCGCCGAGCTGCGCGAGGGGCAGGTGCTGTGGGGATGGCCGCACTGTGTGCAGGACGAGAAGATGACCCAGATCGGTATCGACCAGAAACTGACCCTCGTCGCCTGGGAGGCCATGAACCACTGGACGTCCACGGGGGCCTTCAGTGTCCATGTGTTCCACAAGAACAACGAACTCGCGGGCTATTGCTCGGTGCTGCACGCCCTGCAGCTCGGTGGGCTGACCGGTAGTTATGGCCGCCGCATGCGTGCGGTGGTCATCAGCTTCGGCGCCACGGCGCGTGGAGCGGTCACCGGCCTCGGCGCCATGGGAGTCTCCGACGTCACGGTGCTCACCCAGCGCGCCGCGGCGGCCGTGGCCTCGCCGATGCCGTCGGTCGTGATGGGCCACTTCGAGGAGCAGGAGGACGATCCGTCGCGGCTTCGGGCCCTCACCGCGGCCGGTCCCGTGCCGCTCGCGGAGTACCTGGCCGGGTTCGACATCATCGTCAACTGCATCCGGCAGGACACCGACGCGCCGCTGATGTTCGTCACCGACGAGGAACTCGCCCTGTTCCGGCCGGGCACCTTCTTCATCGACGTCGCCTGTGACGCGGGCATGGGCTTCGAATGGGCCCGTCCGACCACCTTCGGCGAGCCCATGCCCTCGGTGGGGCCGGACTGCCACTACTACGCGGTGGATCACAGCCCGTCCCACCTGTGGAACTCGGCCACATGGGAGATCAGCGAGGCGCTCCTTCCCTATCTCCGCAAGGTCATGAGCGGCCCCGCTGCCTGGGAGGCCGACGCCACGGTCAGAAACGCCATCGAGATTCGCGACGGCGTGATCCAGAACCCGAAGATCCTCTCCTTCCAGCGCCGGTCGGCCGTGTACCCCCACGCCATCGAGGTCCCGGCGCTGCGCCCCGCCGCACAGGTGGCCTGACGACGCCTGGGAGAGTCCGCGCAGCAGGTCTGCGTGGGCTCTCCCGGCCGGTCTGCCGGTCTGCCGGTCGATAATGGTACTTTTCGTGCCCGGGTGCGCGTGCCGTGCTAAAGTTGCCGTCAGTTGTGGTTCCCGTAAACTCCAAGTGCCTTTGATGACTTTATGTCGTCGGGCATTTTTGCATTTCGCAGAGCGTGGACCCCTGGGTACCGCCCGGAAGTCGGATTCGGTTCGTTCTTGCAATTCATTCGGTTTATCGCTGCCGAGAATTCCTCGATACGTGCCATATCGAGGAAGGTTCTCCATGAACCGCTCAGCTCGTACGAGCGACCGTTTTGCCAAGACCCGTCGGCAGGGCGGCCAGGGGCGCCCCGGCGCCCGTTCAGGCGGCGACGGGCGCCGTCCCTCCGCACCGCAGGGCGAGTTCGCGCTGCCGGAGAGCATCACCCCGGCCCTCCCCCCGGTTGCGGCCTTCGGTGAGCTGGACCTCCCCGTCGAGCTGCTGGAGAAGCTCACCAGCCTCGGCGTGAACGAGCCGTTCCCGATCCAGGCCGCCACGCTGCCTAACTCCCTCGCGGGACGCGACGTCCTGGGCCGCGGGCGCACCGGATCGGGCAAGACGCTCGCCTTCGGCCTCGCGCTCCTCGTGCGCACGGCAGGACAGCGGGCCGAGGCCCGGAAGCCGCGTGCACTGATCCTCGTTCCCACCCGGGAGCTGGCCCAGCAGGTCTCCGATGCGCTCACCCCGTACGCCCAGTTGCTGAAGGTGCGGCTGGCCACCGTGGTCGGTGGTATGTCGATCGGGCGGCAGGCCGCCGCGCTGCGGGCCGGGGCCGAGGTCGTCGTCGCGACCCCGGGCCGCCTCACCGATCTCGTCGAGCGCAATGACTGCCGTCTCGACCGGGTGAACATCACCGTCCTGGACGAGGCCGACCAGATGGCCGACATGGGTTTCATGCCCCAGGTCACCGAGCTGCTGGACCAGGTGCGCCCCGACGGTCAGCGCCTTTTGTTCTCCGCCACACTGGACCGCAACATCGACCTCCTCGTCCGTCGATATCTCCATGACCCGGTGGTCCACTCGGTCGATCCCTCGGCGGGCGCGGTGACCACGATGGAGCATCACGTACTGCAGGTGCACGGCGCCGACAAGTACGCCACCGCCACCGAGATCGCAGCCCGCGACGGGCGCGTGCTCATGTTCCTGGACACCAAGCACGCCGTCGACCAGTTCACCAGGCACCTGCTGAGCAGTGGCGTGAAGGCTGCGGCGCTGCACAGCGGCAAGTCGCAGCCCCAGCGCACGCGTACGCTCGCACAGTTCAAGACCGGTCACCTCACTGTCCTGGTGGCGACCAACGTCGCGGCCCGCGGCATCCATGTCGACGATCTCGACCTCGTCGTCAACGTCGACCCGCCCAGTGACCACAAGGACTACCTGCACCGAGGCGGCCGTACCGCCCGCGCCGGTGAGTCAGGCAGTGTCGTCACACTCGTTCTGCCCGGCCAGCGCCGCGACATGATCCGGCTCATGTCCGACGCGGGCATCCGGCCTCACGTCACCCAGGTCCGTTCCGGCGAGGCGGAGTTGAGCCGGATCACCGGCGCGCAGGCTCCCTCCGGTGTTCCCATCGGCGGCGGCCGGCCGGTCGCGGAGCGACCCGAGCGCGGCGGTGCCCCCTTCCGGGGCCTGGGCACCCGCCCGGGACGCGCCGGTGGCGAGTCCCGCCGGGCCGCCGAGGCACGCCAGACGGCCGAGGCCCGCAAGGCCGCTCGGGTTCGTCGTGGCGCGTAGTCCGAGCGCCTGAAGTTACGCGACGGGAGACTTCCAGGTGAACGCCGTCGGCTCCCTGGTCACCGGCCGACCCGATGTTTCCGTCGACACCCACACGGCCCGTTTCTCGTGACCCGCCGATCAGGAGGTCGCGTTGGGCGGAGCCGTGGGAACGGATCCTGTCCGTGACGACCTGCCGAGCACGCCAACTCACGGACGAACCACGGGCCTCCCTCGCCGAGGTTCACCCGGAAGAGGGATGCACGAGTGACGCGGTGACCTGCCTGGAACGCCTCGAACGCATCTCCGCCCGGATGGGCGGCGGAAGGACACGGCTCTGAGGTACCGGCTCGCGTCGGCTTCGGGGACACCGGCCGGTCACCTCACCCGGAGCCAAGACTCACGAGGTCGGCGGCCACGAGCCACGAGAGCGGCCAACTTTGCACCGTCGAAGGCCACATGGCGGTTCGGCGGCATTAGCACATGAGTCGGCCCGGGAAGCACATGTGTCGCACATACCGGCGCGACAGGAGCATCTGGTTCCACTCGTGCGTACTATCTCTACACTGCTGCAGGCCGTGGCAGTTGTGTCCTGCGAGTGATTGGCCCATGTCATGTCTGAAGTCAGCTCCAACTCCCACTCCACAGAACTCACGTCGCAGTACATCGCCCAGGTGACGGGTGACCTTGAGCGCAATGCCAAGGAGCAGGACCGTGTCGGCGCGGAGATCGAAGCCCTGCAGGAGCAGTTGCGTGCCCTGCAGCACGATCACATCGTCCTGGTGAACATGCAGGATGCGCTCGGCGGTTCCAACTCAGCCCCCGGGGCGGAGGCCGCAGTTGCGCCCTCCGTGCCTCACCAGGCCTCTGCCGAACCCAAGCAGAGCAAGGGGAAGAAGGCGGCGGCCGCCACGGGCGCGAAGAAGACGGCGCCCAAGAAGCCCGCCGCCAAGGCCTCGTCCGTGAAGGCCTCGTCCGTGAAGGCGTCCACGGCAGGGGCCAAGCCGACCCTTGTCGAGCTGATCCGAGGACACCTGGAGAAGCAGAACGAGCCGCGTTCCGCCGCCGAGATCACCACCGCGCTCACGCAGGCCCACCCCGACCGCAGCGTGAAGACCACGGTCGTGCGCACCACCCTCGAAGGACTGGTCGCCAAGAGCCACGCCCACCGCACCAAGCAGGGCTCATCGGTCTTCTACACCACGGCAGTTACCTCGGAGCCCGCGTCGGCCGAGCCGCAGCAGGAGGCGGTGTCCGACTGAGCATCCGCAGGAGCCCCTGGCACCGGCATCGGGCCGCGGTCCGGTCCGGTCCACGAGCAGGGCGGTGCCATCAGGAGAGTTCGTGCTGTACGACCCAGTAGTCGTCCTCCTCGGCCGAGGAGGCGCACAGGTGATGGCCGTCCATCCAAACGGCGAGGAACTCGGGGGAGCCCGTCACCGCGGCGATGCGTGAAGGCAGGTGCTCGCCGACCGGGTCAGTGGCTGCTGCCCAGCCGATCTCACTCCCGCCAGACAGGGGCGGAAGGATGGGGAACTCGCCCTTGCCGCCGTACAGCGCACTCGCCGAAGCGCATTGGTGCCACTTCTCGTCCAGCTCATCGGCGGCACGGGGCGAGGAGGCAGGGATGACGGCTCCCGGCTCGGCCTCGAATCCGGTGAACGAGTAGATGGCCGTGTTCACTGTCGGAGCATCCTGTGGCACGGAGGTCTTAGGGGTTGCTCTTCTCGCCCGGCGGACAGGGGGGCAGCGCGTAGGGGTGGACCAGGTATGGCGGAACTTTCCCGTACGCCGACCCAGCGGGTCGTAGGAGTAGCCAGCGGGTGCCGTCCGGGGTGGCCACCGAAGTGACCCGGTCCTCGGCGTCCCACTCGTAGCGCCAGGTGTCAGGTTTGCGCGAGAGGCTGGTCTTCTGGCGGAGGACGACGCGGCCCAGGGCGTCGTGTTCGTAGCGGACGTCGCCGGCCCGGGCCCGTAGTCCAGCGGCACCAGCATCCGGGTGCGGCGGAACTCCCCCAGCGGCGCGGCGAACTCCCGTCGACGAGCCGCCACTTCAGGACCGTCCAGCACGTCCGTGGACGCTCCCGGGAAGACGCCGTGTGCTCCGGCACGGCCGGGCGGCCCGCCAGTTCCGCGTAGTCCGAAAGCCGTGACCTTGGAATTCGCGGCTCTCCCGCCCCGTCGCCCTGCTCAGACTTGCGTCCCATCGTCACGACCGCACACAACACGTCGCAACGGCGCCCGCGTCACACCCCTGTCACAACGGAGCACGGATCGGAGAGACAGGGAGCAGGCACGGGCCGGGGGCTCCGTGATGCGGGCTATGTCGCTCTATACGATGAGGCGTCCTGCGGGGGGGTTTGGGGGAGAGACCATTGGGTTGGGCGGTCGACGAGCGTCGCGGTGATGGCGGGGACGGTCATGCGTGCGGCGACGGGTTCGGCGAGGACCGGTTGCCGCACGCCGCGAGTGACGAGGCGGGCGTGCGGCCGCGCGGCCCACTGCGCCGGTTCGCGTTGTTCGTCGGGCGCACGCTGTACGGCGAGTGGCACGGCATCGTCGTGGATCCGGTACGGCAACTCGTGCGCCGTGGGCTGTCCGGACTCCTGTTGGCGTTCGTGGCCGTCTTCGGGGTCATCTTCTTCCACGCGCTCGCCCAACACCCCACCGGTGCGGTGATCGTGCGGCTGGCCGGCGGCGTGAAGGCCTCCCTGCCGCTGCCCCTGGCCCTGCTGCGTACTCCGGTGTCGCTGTACGTGCCCGCCCTCGACCTTCCCGTGTGGGCGGGCATCACCCAGCTGTTCTTCGCCTTCGCTCTCGCGGAACTCGCCCTCGGCCGGGCCCGGACACTGGTCATCTCGTACGCCACCACCTTGGCCGGCACCCTCACGGTCCGCGTGATGATCGCACTCGGCCCGGGCTGGTGGGGGCTCGGCCTGCCGCCCGAGATCGGGCAGGTGCTCGACACCGGGCCCTCTGCCGCGGTGGTGGGACTGTTCACCTACCTCTCGGTCATCCGGCGCGCCCCCATCGTGTTCGCGCTCACCGGCGGCTCGATGGTGTGGGAGTCGATCGTCAAACCCAATCTGGCTGGCCGTGAGCACCTGATCGCCGTGGGCGCCGCGATAGTCCTGGCGGTGCTGCACGGGCGCTGCCGAAGACTGTGGGATTCCCTCGGTGCCCTGCTTTTCTCGGCATGGTCACGAAGTGGCCTGGAGCGGCTGTTCCCGCCACGTGGTGCGAGGCGTACACAGGGCGCAAGGGCTCAACCACGCTGAGGGTCCCGACCGGAGACGGCCGTCCTCGTGATCGGTGGAGCGACGTGTTCAGAGGGCGCGGTCGAGGAGGTCGAGCAGGGCTGCCCAGTGGCGTTCGGTGGCTTTGGCGTCGTACGCGGCGGTGTCGGCCATGGTGTAGCCGTGGTGCGCGCCGGTGTAGACCTTGCTGTGGTGGCGGACACCCGCCTCGGTGAACGCCTTGTCGAGGCGCTCGATCTGCTCGTGCGGCAGCGAGGCGTCCTGGTCGGCGTGGCCGAAGTACAGCTCCGCGGTGACCCGGCCGGCGAGCAGGTGCGGGCTGTCGGGGGCATCGGTCGCCAGCCGGCCGCCGTGGAAGCCGGCCGCGGCCGCGACCCGCTCGGGGTAGGTGCCGGCGGTGCGCAGGGCCAGGCCGGCGCCCATGCAGTAGCCGGTGATGCCGACCGGTCCGTCGGCGGCCTGCGGGCAGGCGGCCAGCCAGGACAGATAGGCGTCGGCGTCGCGCATGGCCAGCTCGGGGGTCAACTCCCGGATGATCGGAAGGAGTTGTTCGAACAGTGCCGGACGGTGGTCCGCGTCGATGACGTCGGGCAGTTCCAGTACCGGTGCCGGCCCGTGGCGGTAGAGGAGGTTGGGAACCAGTACGGTGTAGCCGGCCCCGGCGAGCCGGTCGGCCATCTCCTTCAGCCGGGGGCGCAGTCCGAAGGCGTCCATGTAGAACAACACCGCGGGGTGGGCGGTGTTGTCGTCGGGGTGGGTCAGATAGGCGTCGGCCGAGCCGTCCTGAGTGGGGATGTTCACGGAGGTTCCCCGTACTTCACGTACCTCGGTCATGGGCGTCCCTCTTCTTCTCTCGGGTGGCTCTAGGGCGTCTTCCGGGCGATTCGGGGTGCCGCGCGAATCTCCGCGGCCACCTGATCGCGGTGGTCCCGTCGTGCAGTCTGGCACTCGTGGTGCGGTCGGTTCGGCAGGGCCTCGCTGTCGCCCCTGTGGCCGGAGCCGCCATCACGCGCAGACAGATTCCAGGCGCGCCGCCGGACGCGTACGAGCCTGGTACCGACAGTCCCAGGAAGGCGGGGCTACTGGCTGTGAGCATGGTCCGGTCGCAGGGTGGAGTCATGACGACAACACTCATCACCGGAGCGAACAAGGGTCTCGGCTACGAGACCGCCCGCCGGCTCGTCGCCGCGGGCCACACGGTCTACGTCGGCAGCCGGGACGCCGAACGCGGACGCCGGGCCGCCGAGCAGCTGGGCGCCCGGGCCGTCCAGCTCGATGTCACCGACGACGCGTCGGTGCAGGCGGCCGTGAAGGCCATCGAGGCCGAGGGTGGGCTCGACGTACTGATCAACAACGCGGGCATCGAGTCGAGGGGCGAGGGCAACTCCGTGATCGGCGCCGCGGATGTGACCGCCGACGTGATGCGGGAGACGTTTGAGACGAACGTCTTCGGCATGGTGCGCGTCACCCACGCCTTCCTCCCGCTGCTCCAGGGCTCGGCCGCCCCGGTGGTGGTCAACGTCAGCAGCGGGCTGGCCTCGCTGGCCCGTGTGAGCGATGCGGGCACCCCGGCGCACGCCTACCCGGGCGTCGCCTACCCGGCTTCCAAGACCACCGTCAACATGATCACCGTGCAGTACGCGAAGGCGTTCCCGAACATGTGGATCAACGCGGTGGAGCCCGGCTTCACCAAGACCGACCTGAACGGGAACACCGGCATCCAGACCGTCGAGCAGGGCGCCGAGATCATCGTGCGGACGGCGCAGATCGGCCCCGACGGTCCCACCGGGGGCTTCTTCGACGCCGAAGGCACCCTTCCCTGGTAGTCCGAGCCGGTACGTCACCTCGTACGCGTGCCAGACCCTGACCGCCCCTCCGCCACTCAGCCCCACCGAACCAACAGGAGCACCGACATGACCGCGCAGTCTCTTCCCGGCGGAACGTTCACCATGGCCAAGGACCTGACGGTCACCCGCATGGGATACGGCGCCATGCAGCTCGCCGGTCCGCACGTGTTCGGGCCGCCGGCCGACCGGGACGCCGCCGTGGCCGTCCTGCGTGAGGCGGTCGAGCGGGGGATCACCCACATCGACACCTCCGACTTCTACGGCCCGTACGTCACCAACCAGATCATCAAGGAAGCGCTGCACCCCTACCCGGCCGGGCTGCACATCGTGACCAAGGTCGGAGCGCTGCGGGACGCCGAGGGAGGCTGGCCGAAGGCGCTGTCGCGCGACGAGCTGCGCCAGGCCGTGCACAGCAACCTCGACAACCTCGGCCTGGACGCACTCGACGTCGTCAACCTGCGGGTCGGAGGGCTCGACGCCCCCGAGCCGGGTTCGCTCGCCGAACCGTTCACCGTGCTCGCGGAGCTCCAGCAGGAGGGGCTGATCAGGCATCTCGGTGTCAGTACCGTCTCCGCCGAGCAGATCAAGGAAGCCCAGTCCATCGCGCCCGTCGTGTGTGTGCAGAACTTCTACAACCTCGCGAACCGCGCCGACGACGCGTTGATCGACTCCCTGGCTGAGCAGGGCATCGCCTACGTGCCTTACTTCCCCATCGGCGGTTTCTCCCCGCTGCAGTCGGACACCCTGCACGCGGTCGCCGGCCGGCTGGGGACCACTCCGGTCGCCGTCGCCCTGGCCTGGCTGTTGCAGCGTTCCCCGAACATCCTGCTGATCCCCGGCACCTCCTCGGCGGCACACCTGCGCGACAACATCGCCGCTGCCGCCCTGGTCCTTCCCGAGAAGGAGCTGGCCGAGCTGAACGGGATCGCGGTGTGAGGAATGTGGGGTCGTTGCGCCGTGAGGCACGGACGCAGCGGCCCCGCGGCGGTGTCCGGCGCGCCGTGGGCCCGCATCGTTCGATACGAACTTGTTTTTCACGAACATGTTCGTTACCATTGTGCGGCATGACTCCAGAGAAGTCCGCTCCGATCAGCCGACGGGAACGCCCGGCGAAGCCCGCCCTGACCAGGCAGGGAATCATCGACGCCGCGCTGGCGATCCTTCGTGACGAGGGACTGGGCAAGGTGACGATGCGCCGCATCGCGGCGGCCCTCGACACCGGGCCCGCGTCGCTCTACGTATACGTCCGCAACACGGGTGACCTGCACGCGCAGATCCTCGACTCCCTGTTGGGTCCGGTGAAGGTGCCCGCGCCGGAGGCCGGTAGCTGGCGGGACCGGATGAAGGCGCTGCTGGCCAGCTATGGAGAGGTGCTCTTCCGGCATCCGGAGATCGCCCGGATGGCGATGTCCACGCAGCCGAGTGGCCCGAACTACATGGCGCTGGCGGATGCGATCCTCGGTCTCCTCGACGAGGGCGGGGTGTCGGGCCGGGAAGCGGCCTGGGCCCTGGACCTGCTGCTGCTGTATCCCACCGCCGTGGCCGTCGAACACAGCTCCCCGAAGTCCGCCACGCAGGAGGCCGAGTTCTCCGCCCTGGCCGCGAAGATCGCCACGGCGGACCCGGCGCGCTACCCCCACATCGCCCGGCTCGGCGACACGCTCGTGTCGGGAGACGGCCCGAGCCGCACCGACTGGGCTCTGGACGTCATCCTGGACGGAGTCCTCGCCGCGGCCTCTCGTGCCTAGGCCGAACAGCGCGGCTGGTGAGAGTGGGGTGTGTGTTTCCCCTGTGTTGCAAGTCGCGCCCGAATGTATGTTTAGGGTTGATCCGTAAGCGCGGGAAAGCCGCGAGGGCCGTGACCAGGCCCTCGGAACATGTCTCCGGCCGTACGGACAACACGAGTTGAGTGCCTCGTACCTGAGCGTGGTTGTCGTGGCGGCAGGCGCATGAGTGCCGGAGCCCGCGGGGAACCGCCCGCGGTCTGTGCCGCGGGTGCGGGAACGACAAGGGGTGTTGATGGAAGGCGCGGATCTTCCAGTGGGGGACCGGTGTGCGCCGGTCAGTGACGTCACCGATCAGCCGGCGCGGTAGGCGCCTGTGCGGTGGGACGAGGGCCGGAAGGACGCCGGGGGATCGACACGGGCGCAGGACCTGGAGCAAAGTCACCGCGGAACGGGTGGCCGCGCCGCGGGACGGGCCGTCCCCTGGGTCATGCGACAGGAACGCAAGGGCATACGTCCCCATATCGTCGTCCTGGCGGCGTGGACGTTGCTCTGGTTCCTGTTGGTGCAGAGGCACGGGGGGATCTCCTGGCACTACCTGCGAACCGGAGGCCAGCTGCTCTTCGGCGGCGTTCCCGGTGGCGGCCTGGCCATCTACGCCAACCATCCGGAGTTGCAGATCGGCCCCGTGAGCTTTCTGGCGGCCGCGCTGTTCACCCCGCTGCCACCCCACGTGGCGGAGGTGCTGGCTGAGGCGGTGATGTCCGCGCTCGGCCTCTACATGCTGGTTCTGGTCGGCCGCAGCGCCGCCGACCACAACCGCGGCACGGGACTCAACCACCGCCGACTCCAGCAGCGAGTGCTCGTGGCGGGGGTGGCCTTCATCCCGATGTGGGTCGAAGTAGCGGTCCGTTTCGCCCACTTGGACGACGTACTCGCGTTGTTCTTCACCACTCTGGCCGTACGTGCCCTGGTGCGGGGCCAAGGGCGCACGGTGGGCATCATGCTCGCGCTGGCGGTGGACTCGAAACCCTGGGCGCTGGCGTTCGCGGCTCTGCTGCTCGCCCTGCCGGCCGCGCAACGACGCAACTCCGCGCTCTGGACGGTCGGCCTGGTGGCCGTAGCGTGGCTGCCGTTCTACGTCACCCATCTCAACTCGGCAGCCGCCGCCCGATTCACCATCGCCAACCAGCCTGCCTCGGCGCTGCGTTGGCTGGGCGTGCTGGCGCCGGCCACGCCCTGGTGGGACCGTCCGGCCCAAGTACTCCTGGGACTTGGTCTCGGCGCCCTGGCGGTACTCAGAGGCCGCTGGCCCGCGGTCGTGCTGCTCGGCGCCGACGCCCGCATCGCACTCGACCCGAGCGTCTACACGTACTACAGCGCCTCGATCCTGCTCGGCACCCTGCTGTGGGACGCGGTCGGGCAGCGCCGCCTGGTGCCGTGGTGGAGCTGGATCGCCCTGCTCTCCCTGTACGGCAGCACGCTGCTGGTGCCCTCCGACCGTGTCTGCGGCCTGATCCGGCTGGCGTTCGCCGCCGGTTCGGCGGCCTACGTCCTGCTGGGGCCCGTGCCACGCCGCCGGCGACCCGTGCCGGAGGCTCCTGCTCCGGCGGCCCCCCAGGCGTGAACGCCGCCGCGGTGACCATCCGCAGGGATGAATGGGTTGATGAATGTCACACGGTTAAAAACCTCCGAATTCAGACATATCGGTATTTACCGTGCACCCGGGTCTCTTCCGTCCCTGTAGCGTCGCCGTCATTCGGGAATCGGGATGTGCCTGTGAACGGGCTCCCGATGTGACCGCAGACACAGAGCAGGGAATCTTCATGCCGGACATGCACGCACTGCGCCGCGCGCGGCGCGGACTGGCCGCGACCGCGGCCGCCGGGACGGTGCTCACGGCGCTCTTCGCCGCCACCCCGGCCCGGGCGAGCACCGCCGACGCCACCTCCGACGCCACCGCCACCGTCGGCGGCTCCCAGGTGAAGTGCACCTCGCAGCGGCCGGGGCTCGCGGCCCGGCTGTCGAAGGACATCGCGGGTGCCCTGCACGGGCGGGACCGTGCCACGGCGCTCGCGCTCTACGACCGCACCACGGGAACCTCGTGCAGCTTCCGGGCCGACACCGCCTTCGACTCGGCGAGCGTGGTCAAGGTCACGATATTGGGAGCGCTGCTGCGCCAGACCATGGAGCAGCACCGGGCCCTGACCGCTCACGAGGTGGAACTGACCACCGCCATGATCACCAAGTCGGACAACGACGCGACGAACGCCCTGTGGCACCAGATCGGCCACGCCGGCATCCAGCACTTCCTGAGCTTGGCCGGGATGGGGGACACCGTCCCCGGGCCCAAGGGGTACTGGGGGCACACCCAGGTCACGGCCGGTGACCAGCTGAAGCTGCTCCGACTGCTCACCTCGGACAACTCCGTCCTCGACCGGGACGCGCGTACGTACGCCCTCCGGCTCATGAACCGGGTCGTCCCCGAGCAGCGTTGGGGGACGCCGGCCGGGGCCCCCGCGACGGCGACCGTTCAGGTCAAGAACGGCTGGCTGCCGCGCGACACCCACGGCTGGCGGGTGCACAGCGTCGGTGTGTTCACCGGCGGCGGTCACGACTACGGAATGGCCGTGCTCTCCCAGGACAACCGCGCGATGGCCGACGGCGTCGCGACCGTCGAGGGCGCCGCCCGTGCCGTCAACCGGGACCTGAACACATCAACTGCCGCGTAGGTATTCCCCTTTCGCGCCGATCAGCCGGACGTTAGGGTGCGGGCAGCGAGTCTGATCCCCGAGGAGTAAAGACATGCCCGGTCGTCCGAGCGCGCGTTGACGTCGTAGGCCCTGAGCGGCCCGTCATCGCGTGCTGCCCTTGATGTGCGGCACAGCGAGCCTTCCCCCACCTGAACCGTCGGCGTCCTCGTCGTGCGCCGGGTGGCGGGCTCTGTCTTGCGCGATCCAAGGGGTTTCCTGTGCCGGACGCTTCCTCCTGTCCGTCCTCGTCATCCGCCTCATCCTCCTCGCCATCCTCCGCGTCCGGCTCGGGGCGTGCTGTTCCACAGGCCCTCCGGCGCGACGCGGACTTCCGCCGGCTGTGGGTGGGGCAGACGGCCTCCCAACTCGGCGAACACGCGAGCCTGGTGGTCCTCCCGCTCATCGCGATTCTGACACTCGACGCCGATGCCGGCCGGTTGGGCGTCCTCCGCGCGGTGGGGCAGGCACCGATCCTGCTGTTCGCGCTCCTCGTCGGCGCGTGGGTGGACCGATGGCGGACCCGCACGGTGATGGTGCTGGCGGACCTCGGCCGGGCCCTGGCGCTGGGCGGCGCCGCCCTGGCCGGACTCCTCGGCGGGCTCGGCATGCCGGTGCTGTTCGTGGTCGCCTTCACGGTCGGGACCCTGTCGGTGTTCTTCGACGTGGCGTACCAGGCCTCTCTCGTACGACTGGTGGAACGCGACCGGTTGACGTGGGCCACCAGCGCGATCGAGGGCAGCCGCTCGGCGGCGCAGATCGTCGGCCCCGCCCTGGGCGGCGCGCTGATGTCACTTCTGTCGGCGCCGATCGCCGCCGCGTCCTGCGCCGTGTCCTTCGTGCTGTCGTTCTTGTCGATCCGGCGGATCCGGCGCCGCGAATCGGTTCCCGAGCGCTCGGGGCGGGCCCCTCGGGTCTGGTGCCGGATCCACGAGGGCCTGCGCTTCGTCGCCGGGGACGCCTACCTACGGACCGTGGGCCTGGCCTCGGCCGCCTTCCAGTTCTCCTTCGCGGCGATGATGACCGGCTATCTGCTGTTCCTGCCACGGGACTTGCACCTGTCGGGCGGCGTCGTGGGGCTGACACTCGCCGCCACGGGGCCGGGCGCGCTCCTGGGTTCCGTGCTGTCCGCCCGGCTCCCGGGCCGGTTCGGTCACGGCGTGGTGCTCGTGTCGGCGGCGGCGCTCGGCGACGGCGTGATGCTGTGCGTGCCTGCGCTGCGCGGCCCCTCCGCGGTGACGATCCCCTCGCTCGTCGCGGTCAACTTCGTGTTCGGGACCTTCGGTCAACTGGTGAACGTCACGGTCATGGCCGTGCGGCAGGCCGTCACCCCGGACGGGATGCAAGGCCGCGTGGCCGCGACGATCACGTTCGTCGGCATGGGGGTCACCCCGCTCGGCTCGCTGCTCGGCGGCTTCCTCGCGGGGGAGTGGGGACTGCGCACCAGCCTCCTGGTGACGGCCGCCGGCCTGACGCTGTCCCCGGCGCTGATGGCCCTGTCCCCACTCGCCCGACTGGGACGCGAGCTGCCCTCACGGGACGTGCCTCGCCGCCATCGCCCCCCTCCGCCCGGCTGAGCGGTCGCCGGGGCGGCGCTCAGCCGTCGGGGCCGCTCACCTCGCCGTCGTCGACCCGTTCGTGTAGCGGGCACGCATGGCGGGGCTCGCCGCCGGGCCCGCCATGAAGACGAAGGCGTCGCTGTCGTCGAGCCGACGGCCGGTCCTGGCATCGACGACGACGGGCTCGACCTCCTCGCCGCTGTCCGCGTCGACGAGGATCATGCTGCGGTCCTGCGGTGCCAGCCGGGAGTTGCCCCAGGCGGCCAGGGCGACTATCACCGGGCGGAGTGAGCGACCGAGCTCCGTCAGGACGTACTCGTGGCGTACGGGGTTGGTCTGGTACGGCCGACGCTCCAGCAGTCCGTCCGCGACGAGGCTCTTGAGCCGGGCCGTGAGCATGCTGGAGGAGATTCCCAGGTTCTCCTGGAACTGGTCGAAGCGGGTGTAGCCGTCGAAGGCGTCGTGGAGGATCAGCAGCGTCCACCACTCGCCCACGTGTTCCACCGTCGTGGACAGCGGGCACTCCCGGTCCTCCAGCCTGATCCGGCTCGCCACGGCGACCGCCCTTCAGTTACTGCTAAAGTCGAAGTTAGTAGGTTCTATTTTAGCAGTAACGAGGCGGCGGTGTTCGGCATGCCCGCACCCGGGAACGGAGCGCGGCGTGACCACGGTGTGCACCGCCCTTACCGACAGCACCTGAAAGACGCCACCACCGAGAGGCCCGCCATGCAGCACGACCAGCCCCAAGTCATCCCTCCGGAAACCCTGCCCGAGGTGATCACCCGCTACCTCACGGCGCACCGCGCCCACGACACCGCCGTGGCCATCGCCACGTTCACCCAGGACGCCACGGTGATCGACGACGGCAACACCTACCAGGGCACCGCCGCCATCGAGCGGTGGCTGAACCGGTCGGCGACCGAGTTCACGTACACCATCGATCTCACCGGGGCCGAGCGCACCGACGCGACGCACTACACCGCCACGCACCACCTCGAAGGCGACTTCCCCGGCGGAACCGTCGATCTGCGCTACCGGTTCACGCTCCGCGGCGACCTCGTGGAACGCCTCGTCATCGAACCCTGAACCGATTCCAGCTACTGGAGCGAGGCCAGTTTTCGAAGTATCAGGGCGGAGAGCGGCGTGGGCAGGGTGCGCAGGGTGCGGACCAGGGTTGTCGTGGTCCAGGGGAAGTACGCCTGTGCCGGTTCTCTTTCCAGGGCGCGTACGACGTGTCGTGCCGCGCGGTTCTGGCTGATCTGGAAGGGCTTGGGGAGACCGTCGGTGCCGACGCGGTCGGTTGCGACGAAGCCCGGGTGGATGCTGGTGAACCGGATGCCGCGGGGCGCGAGTTCGACGCGTGCGGTGTCGATGAGGGTGCGTGCGGCGGCCTTCGCTGCCGAGTACGGACCCTGGCGGGGGATGCCCATCAGGCCGGCCAGTGAGTTGGTGTGAGCGATCAGGCCTCCGTTGCGCTGGGTTTTCATCTGTGCGATCAGCGGGACGAGATAGTGGACGACGACGTCGTAGTTCAGGGCCGTGATCCGTGCGATGTCGGCCACGGTGACCTGGTCCATGGACATGTCCGGTCCCTGGCCTGCATTGAGGAGCGCGATGTCGACGGATCCGTACTCCGCGACGCACGCGGCCACCACCGCGGAGGCCGCCCCCGGGTCCAGGGCGTCGGCGGCGATGTCCAGGCAGGCGCTGCCCGCGGCTCGGATCTCCTGGGCCACGGAGGCGAGTTCGGGGGCGCGCCGTGCCGTGATGACCAGCTGGTTGCCGCTGCGCGCGAGTTGGCGTGCCACCTCCGCGCCGATGCCCGAGGAGGCGCCGACGATCAGGACGGTTCGGCCGGTGACGCGGGTCATGGTGTCACCTTGTCCGCAGGACAGGCCGTCACAGGAAGTGCCGGCCCTCACCCCGGTACGTCGGTACGGTGTCGACCACCTCGCCGCCGCTGACCAGATGGAGTTCGCCGACCCGCTCGCACAGTTCGCCTGCCTTGGCATGCCGCAGCCACACCCGGTCACCGATGCGCAGGACCTGCGCGGGCTTGCCGAGCAGCGGGGTCTGCACCTCGCCCGCCGCTTCGGTGGCGGTGACGCGCAGGCCGGGGGGCCAGGCCAGGGTGGGCAGCCGGTCCTTGCCGGGCGGGCCGGAGGCGATCCATCCGCCGCCCAGGAGCGTCGCGATCTTCGGGGAGGGCCGGCGTACGACGGGCAGCACGAAGTACGCGGCGGGGACCGGCCGGAAGGACCGGTAGAAGTCGAACAGCCCGGGACCGTACAGGCCGGAGCCCGCCGCGAGTTCGGTGACGGCGTCCTCCCGCGTGGTGGTCTCCAGGCTGCCGGTGCCGCCGCCGTTGACGAACCGCAGCGGGGCGACGGCACGTACGGCGGCGACCGCGGCCTCCCGTCGGCGGCGCAGTTCCTCGACGGACGAACGCTGCATCGCGCGCACGACGGCCCGCTTGAGCAGGGAACCGGGCTGGTTGTCGCCGAGGCCGGCGACCTGGCCCTCGTACCCCATGATCCCGGTCAGTTCGAAGCCGGGACGGGCCGCGACCTCGCGGGCGAACGCGGCCGCCTCCCGCGGGGTGTGCACCGGGGACCTGCGCGGCCCGAGGTGGAGTCGGCCGCCCGCCAGTCGCAGGGCGGCGTCCAGCTCCAGGCAGACGCGGACACGGGTCTGCCTGGGGCCGGTCGCGGCGTCCACGAGGTCCAGGTGCTCGACGGAGTCCACCATCAGGGTGATCCGGGAGGCGAGCCGTTCGTCGGCGGCCAGCCGGCGCAGCGCGGTGGCGTCGGTGGTCGGGTAGCCGACGACGATGTCCTCGAACTCCTCGGCCAGCCACAGGGCTTCGGGCAGCGTGAAGCCGAGGATGCCCTGGAACCCGGGGCGGGCGAGAGCCCGGCGGATGAGGGCGCGCGACCGCAGCGACTTGCTCGCGAGCCGTATCGGTTTGCCGCCCGCGCGGCGTTCGAGGTCGACGGCGTTGGCGTCGAAGGCGTCCAGATCGATGACGCCGAAGGGCGGCTCCAGGCCGGCGGTCGCCGCCCGCAACCGGTCGAAGCGCCCCTGTTCCGCGGGGGCGGACCGGTCCGGGGTGGTGGCGGTGTCGGTGGTCATCGGCTGTCTCCTCGCTCGCGCACCACGGCCGCGGCCGCGGTGGTGCTCCTACTACGGCGTTCCGCCATGGCCGCCACCTTGGGGATCACGAAGCACATCAGCCGGGGGAACACCCCGGCGACCCGCTGAACGCGTCCGCCGACGGCGGGGTGGACGACTTCGACCGGCTTCTTCACGATCGCGTCGACGATGACCGAGGCGACCTTCTCGGGGGTGAGCGGCTTCTCGGCGAAGGTGATCACCGCGCTCGGGTCGGCCATCTCCTGCTCCAGCATCGGCGTCCGGGTGCCGGGCGGGTGGATGATGCTGAACGTCACCGGTCCGCCCCGTTCCTCGATCGCCACGCTGTGGTGGAAGGCGCGCAGCCCGTGCTTGGTCGCGCCGTAGGTGGTGTAACCGGACAGCGGCAGGAACGAGCTCATGCTGCAGACCGTGATGATGTGCCCGTGCCCCTGGGCGCGCATCCGGGGCAGCGCGGTCAGCGTCCCGGTCATCGGGCCGAGCAGGTTGACCTCGACCATGTGGCGGTGCTGCTCCAGGGACAACTGGCGTGCGTATCCCGTGTGGATGATCCCGGCGTTGTTGACGAGAACCTCGACAGGGCCGAGCCGGGTCGCGACGGCGTCGAAGGCCTCCTCCCAGGCGTCCCCGTCACGGATGTCGAGGGAGACAGCGCAGGCGTCGGGGCCGAGTCGGTCGGCGAGGCGGGTGGCCCCGGCCAGGTCGATGTCGGCGAGGGCGACCCGGTGGCCGCGTCGCACCGCCTCGCGCGCGGTGGCGGCGCCGATGCCACTGGCCGCGCCGGTCACCAGGACCACGCTCATCGCGGCCTCCCCTCGTGGGTGCCGCCGCTGCCGAACGAGGTGTCGTGGACGCCGGTGCCCGTTCGATGTCCGTGCATGAGAACTCCCAGGAGGCGGGCGGAGGATGGGCCCGTGGACGGAGTGCGTGTGTCCGCGAGCGGAAGGGCGGCCCCGCTGTCGGGGGAGGCCCGTGCGCCCGCGGTCACGACGGCAGGACGTACGCCTCCAGCCGTGCGCCGTCGAGCTGTGCGGCGCGCTCCGGGTCGTCGGTGGGGACGGTGGCGGCGTACAGGGTGTCGCCGCGCGGGCCCGCGACCAGGCAGCTGAGCGTGCGTTGGCTAGTGGCGACGCGGTCCAGGATCGTGCCGCCGGGGCCGACCCGGACGCATTCGCCGCGCAGCGCGTTGGCGACCCAGGCCGTGCCGTCCTTGCCCGGTGCGATGCCGTCCGGGGCGATGGGGGTGTCGGAGCGGTCGGCGATCGCCTGGTGGTCCAGCAGGGAGGAGACACGCCGGGTGATCCGGCCGCGCAGCCCGGGACGGTTGAGGGACTTCCATAGCCAGGCCGGGACCAGCGGAGCCCAGGGGCGTGGCGGGCCGAGCCGTCCGTCCGGCAGCACGGGCAGTGCGGTGAGCCGCATCGCCAGTGTCTCGGCGACCAGCAGGGTCCGCCCCTCGTCGATGAGGATGCAGCCGTTGGGGAACACCAACGGCTCGCTCAGGCCCAGTAGTTCGCCCTCCGGCGACAGACAGGCGAGCGGGGCCCTGGGCGGTCCCGGCGGTGCGTAGAGCATGGCGTTGGGCTGCTGTCGGACGAAGCCGTGGTAGTCGAAGCCGAAGTTGCCCACGTAGGCGCGGCCCTGCCCGTCGACGAGCATGTCGTTGACCGGGCCGCCGGCGATGTCCCCGAGGTCCGCGTGCACGACCAGGGAGCCGTCCGGCTCCAGCCGGTGGACGCGGTGTCCGTCCATCGAGACGACCAGCATTCGCCCGTCGGGCAGCCAGCCGAGGCCGCCGGCCCGGCCGGGGACCTCCACCACGGTCTCCGGCTTCCCGAGGGTGTCCCAGCGGTGCACCGTCCCGTGGGCGAAGTCGCAGAACCACAGCGCGCCGTCGTGCCAGCGCAGAGACTCCAGTGTGCCGAATCCGTCCAGAACGACAGTGGCTTGCGGTCGCACTTCCGCCTCCAGAGGGGACTCGCGCCAGATGTCAGGTGCCGATACGGTCGCCCACCGCGAAGAAGTAAGTCAAGAGTCTTGGACGATTGACTTACTTCTCGGGCGGATCCGCGCTCCGAGCTGACGCGCGGCCCGTGGGTCTGGCTATCCTGACGGACGAACCCGCAGGTGAAGAGGGGAGATCGTGTGTCCCGTATGGCGGCGAGCGACCGGAGGGCCGAGCTCCTCGAGGCCGCGATCCGGGTCATGACGCGTGACGGCGTGGCCAAGGCCACCACCCGTGCGATCGTCAACGAGGCCGGTATGACCCTCGGGGCGTTCCACTACTGCTTCGACTCCAGGGCGCAGCTTCTCGAACGCGTCACCGAGACCCTCACCGAGCGGTATGTCGCCGAGGTCCGGGGCCTGTTCGCGCCGCACAAGGACATCCGCGACAGCGTCCTCGACAGTCTGCACGCGTTCTGGAAGGGGTTCGAGGCCAACCCCGGTGAGCACCAGATCAGTTACGAGCTCACCCAGTACGCGCTGCGCAATCCCGGCTTCGAGAACATCGCCAGGAGGCAGTACGAGATCTTCCTGGCCGCCTTCGCCTCCCTGCTCGAACTGGCCGCCGACAACGCCGGGATCGAGTGGACGCAGCCCGTGCCGATCCTCGCTCGGTACGTGCACTCGGTGATCGACGGCCTCAACATGACCTGGCTCGTCGACCGCAACAGCGAACACAGCCAGGCGGTTCTGCACCTGCTCGCCGACCACCTTCTCCAGTACGCCCGGCCGTCGGCCGCCTGACGCGTGCGCCGTCGGCGGCTTGGAATACGCTATGATCGATCTTGAGCAGACCGCTGGAAGTCTCGGCGGTAGGCCTCGCGTTGGTGGTCCAAGGAAGACGCCCCGCTTCCTGTGGGGAGATGCAGGTGCAAGGCCTGCCCGGCGCTCCACAGAACCCCGTCCCCGGTGCTCCGGAGGCGGGGTTCGCTCGTTGCGGCCTGTGCCGTCAGCGGTTCCGAAGGGGCGCGTTCGAGGTGCGGGTCCGGGACAGGACGCCGGATGCCGCGGGCGATCCCTGGGTGACACCGGCGGGGGCTTCCCGCGCGGCGCTCAGGCCCTGCCCTCGGCGCGCAGGACCAGGTCGAGGAGACCCGGGAAGCACTCGTCGAACTCGGCGCGGCGCAGCCGGTTGAGCCTCTTGGGTCCGGCGTCGCGCTGTTCCAGGAGGCCGGCCTCGCGCAGTACGGCGAAGTGGCGGCTGAGGGTCGCCTTGGTGACGGGCACGTCGAAGCTCCCGCACGCCCGTTCCCAGTCGGCGGCCCCGGCCAACTCCCTTACCAGGGTCTGGCGGACGGGGTCGGCGAGGGCGAGCAGCGCCGCCTCCAGCGGTACGTCGCGCGGAGGAGTGTGGACCGGTGGCGTCCGGTGACTCGCGGCCGCGGTCGGCTGTCCGCTGTCCACGGTCGCCCGTCCGCCCCGTGCGGTCGACTCTCGGCTCTGTGCCGCCATGGCTGGTCGCTCCGTCCCGACTCGCTTGGTCCGTGACGCGTGCCGTACACGGATTGCAGAGTGTTCGATGATCTGCGTACACTCAAATTGTTCGCTCGTAGACGAACAGTCTACCGGAGTCCGCTGTGTACCGCCCGGCTCCGCGCCCCCACCGCCCTCCGGCACGTCGGAAGGAAATCCGTGCCTCAGACCCAACCCCACAAGGCCCGGCCGGGACTGACGCTGTTCGCGGCCTGCCTCGGTTTTGTGGTCGTCATCCTGGATGTCAGCGTCGTGAACGTCGCCATCAAGGCGCTCGGCGCGGACTTCGGCGGCAGTCTGTCCGGTCTGGAATGGGTGATCAACGGCTACACGCTCACCTTCGCCGCCTTCCTCCTGACCGCCGGCGCCATGGGCGACCGGTACGACCCCAGGCGGATCTTCATGACGGGCTTCGCGCTGTTCGCCGTGACATCCCTGGCCTGCGGCGCCGCTTTCTCGCTGGTCGCCCTCGTCACGGCCCGCGTGGTCCAGGGCGTCGGCGCCGCGATGATCGTGCCGTCCTCCCTGTCGATCGTGAACACCAACTTCCCCGGCCCGGCGGAACGCACCCGCGCCGTGAGCCTCTGGGCCGCGGCCGGCGGACTCGCCCTCGCGCTCGGCCCGGTCGTCGGCGGCCTGCTGGTGGACTCGCTCGGATGGCGCTCGATCTTCTACGTCAACGTCCCCATCGCCGCCGTCGGCATCGTGCTCGTCCGGGCCTACGCCCGGCCCGCCCCCGCCCGCGACGCCTCGGTCCGCCGCTCGCTGGACCTGCCCGGTCAACTGCTCGCCGTCGTCGGCCTGGGCGCGTTCACGGGAGCGATCGTGGAGGCCAACGCGCAGGGCTGGTCCTCGGTCACCGTGCTGACCTGCCTGGCCGTCTGCCTGGTCGCGCTGATCGGCTTCCTCGCGGTGGAGCGCCGCAGCGGCGACCCGATGCTGCCCCTCCACCTGTTCAGCAGGGGCGCGTTCAGCTCCACCTCCCTCATCGGCGCACTCCTGAACTTCGCCTTCTACGGCCTGATCTTCGTCTTCAGCCTCTTCTTCCAGCAGGTCTGGGACTACTCGCCCATCGGCGCCGGACTCGCGTTCCTCCCGATGACGGCAGCCATCATGATCGCGAACCTGTCGTGCGGTCCGCTGGTCAAGCGCTACGGCGCCCGGACCGTGATGATCACCGGAAACAGCCTGGCCGTCGTCGGCTACCTGGCCACGGTCCCGGTCGTCGACTCGGGGGCGTATACGCAGATGATCGCGCAGTTCGTCGTCGCCGGATTCGGCCTCGGCCTGGTCGTCCCGTCCATGACGAACGCCATGCTCGGCTCCGTGGACCCGGCCAACGCCGGTATCGCCTCCGGCGTCCTCAACGCCTCGCGTCAGCTGGGCGGCCTCATAGGGGTCGCGGTGATGGGCCTCCTCGTCGGCCAGGCCGCCTCCGACCACTTCCTGTCCGGGCTGCGCGCGGCCCTGCTCTGTGCCGTGGTGGCCCTCGCGATCGGCGCGGTGCTCAGCGCGGTCGGCCTGCGCAGGCGGCCGGCGACCACCGCGACGGCACCGGTGACCACTGAGGCCGAGCCCGAGCCCGCTGCGAAGACCGCCGACGCGCGCTGACGGCCGCCGCCCGGTTGCCCTACCGGAACGGGTCTCCCGCATATGTGACAGATCTCTTCTCCAGCGACCTACCGGCCGGTATACAAGCGATGTTGAGCGTGCAAGGAACGCCGCGTCAGTGTCGACGGAGGAGAGATGATGAACCATCACGTGGTCCGGGGCGATGTCACCCGAAGACGACGACACGCCTCCGCGCTGGGAGCCGCCCTCGGTTGCGGTGTCCTTCTCCTGGGTGTCGCCTCCGCGTCTCCCGCCGTCGCGAGCGGACCGCACTCCCACCGGGGAACCGACTACGTGGCGCTCGGCGACTCGTACACCTCCGGGCCTCTGATCCCTCGTCAGGTGGACGCCAACTGCGCCCGCTCCGACCAGAACTACCCCTCGCTCGTCGCGACGCGGCGGTCGACCAGAACGTTCACGGACGTGAGCTGCGCCGGCGCGACGACCGACAACATGTGGAAGGCGCAGGGAACCAACGGACCCCAACTGAACGCCGTCGAGCGCTCCACGGATCTGGTGACCGTGCAGATAGGCGGCAACGACATCGGCTTCGGCTCCATCATCGGCACCTGTGCCGCGCTGAGTTCCAAGGACCCGTCGGGCAACCCCTGCCAGCAGTACTACAACTCCTCGGGCTTCGACCAGCTGACGCTGAACATCATCGAGACGGCTCCCAAGATCGCGCGGGTGCTGCGCGCCGTGCACGACAGGGCGCCGCACGCCCGCGTGCTCGTGGTCGGCTATCCGGACCTCCTGCCCGACGACGGCAGCGGCTGCTATCCGTCCGTCCCGTTCGCCGCCAAGGACTTCGCCTACCTGCGTGACGTCGGGAAGCGGCTCAACCTGATGATGCGCACGGTGGCCCGGTTCAGTCGTGCCGAATACGTCGACACATACAAACCCACCGTCGGACACGACATGTGCAAGGCACCCGCCGACCGGTGGATCGAGCCGCTGCAGCCTGCTTCACCCGCCGCCCCCGCACACCCCAACGCCAAGGGCGAGGCGGCCATGGCCGGGGCGGTGCTCCGGCGGCTGTAGTTCCTGCGGCCGTAGCTCCTGCGTGGTGCGCGATCTCCATGGTCTCCGGACTCCATGGTCAGGGCATGTTTACAAAACTTGTCCAGGGTCACACGGGTCAGTGAGCACCTGACGCCGAGAGCACCGAGAGGTGAGTTCCATGGCTCGCGACCAGAAAGCCAAGGCGAAGGCCGAGCAGGCCAAGGGCAAGATCAAGGAGACCACGGGGCGTGCCGTGGGTAACGAGCGCATGACGGCCGAGGGGCGTGTGGAGAAGGCCAAGGGCGACGCGCGCCAGGCGAAGGAGAAGACCAAGGACATCTTCCGCGGCTGACGCCCGGCCGCTCATGGGGCGGATGGCGTACGCAGAGCAGGGGGCTCGTCGCATGGAGCGACGGGCCCCCTGCTCCGCTCTCCGGGCAGCTGCGCCGAGCGGTCGAGGATCGTAGGCTTTCCCCGCCGAAGATCGTAGGCTTTCCCCTCCGGAGACTGTGTGGGGGAGCCATCTATGACCACGGCCAGGGACCTCTTGATCACCGCCATGGACGTGGACCCGGACCGCCCCGTGGGGCAGGGCGACCTGTCCCTCGCACTCGCCGGAGCCGAGGTGATCGACCTCCTCGCCGCTGACGCCGTCCACTTGGACGGCGACCGCCTCGTGCCGGCGCCCGAGCCGACGACGGAAGACCGACTCCTGGCCGAGGCGGCGTCCTCGCTCGTACGCCAGGTGCCCTACGAGCCGGTCGAGGACTGGCTGTGGCGCAGGGGGCGCGGCCTGGCCGCGGTCCATCTGGCCGCCCTGGAGGCGGACGGCCAGCTGACCCGGCAACGCCAACGCCGACTGCTTTTCGGAGCCGTCCGGATGGTTGTGGTCGATTCGCCCGCCCGACGCCGGGCACTGCACCGCTGGGCCGCCGACGAGCCTGTCCTCGTCTCCCTCGCGGCGGCCGTCGGGATTCCGGCCGAGCAGGGCGCCGACGGTCCGGTCGTGACCGACGACGCGGTGACGACCGTGCTGGCCGCCGTCAACGACGCGGTCATGGAACTGGAAGCGGTACGCCAGCGCCGGTCCATCGAGAGCGCGGCGTTCGCCAACCTCTGGCGAGGCGCGTGACGCGAGCGGGCGCGCCGTGCCACGCCGGTTTCAGCGGGTGGCCTCGGTCCGGCGCCGGTTTCCGGTAGCGATCATTCGCCCTTGCCGGGCTGGTTCTCGGGCGTGCGGGTGCCGGTGCCGGTTCCGGTGTCAGTGCCCCTGGCGGTGTCCCGGTCCGGCGCGTCGTCGCGGGCCGCGCGCCGTGCCCGTACGGTGCCCGCGACCCGCTGGAACGTCCGTGTCAGCTGGTGCAGCGGGTTCCCCTCCTGGCCGGCGGTCGCCTCGTGTGCACCGGACGCCGTCGTCCGGAGGTCTCGGAGGTCGGCCAGCGCCGCATGCGCGAGTTCGGTCGCCTCGCGGTACTGGTCGCGCGACTTCGTCATGGCGTCGAGTGCCTCGGCGTACACAGCCACCAGCGCCCGTGCCTCCTCCAGCGTCAGCAGCTTCCAGTCCTCCCGGAGGCTGGTGAGGGCGTCCTCCGCCGCTTCCGGCAGCGGCCGGGGCAGTGCCGCGTACCGTACGACCTTCTCCAGGAGCTCCGTCGGCTCCGAGCCGTCGAGGAACACACTTCGTACCGTGGAGTCCTGCTCGCCGTACCCGGGCCGGGCGGGGGAACCGGGCAGGATCACGGCGCCACCGCGCGGTACCCGTACGCCCAGGTCGTACAGCGCCCAGTTGACCGTCTGGAACTGCTCGGGCGCGGCGCGGTGTTCCACGACCCGGTGACGCAGACCGGGCGGGAGCAGCCGGGCCAGCGGCAGGCGACCGCGTTCGTCGGTGGTCATCGCCTCGTGGATGACGACGTTGATGCTCCAGCTGTGCTGCGCGGCCTCCTTGAGCAGGCGGCGCAGTGCCTTGTCGTCCTGTGGCAGCGGGTTGATGTCCCGCAGGCGGAGCCCGGCCACGATGTCGTGGTCCCAGGGGATCTGGTGTCCCTCGGGCCAGAACATGGTCGCGGGAGAGGGCCACGCGAGGTCCCAGGGCCGTTCCGCCTCGGCCACCAGCGTCCAGCGGCTTCCCTCGGCGGCGTGATCGCGCCCGTCCGTCGTGAGCCGTGCGCGAACCGTGACGGCGTCGTCGACCTGCCAGCGCGCCTCGAAGACATGCCCCTCGGAGTCCGAGGAGTTCTCTGCCTCCAGGAAGTCGTGGATCGTCTCGTCGGCCTTCAGCCTCCGCAGGTTCTCCCTGAGGATCTCCTGCGGGGCGGGCCCGACATGGCGCCCGCCGGCCAGCCAGACGGTTTCCGGAGCGGTGGCGCGGGCGGTGGAGGGCTTGGGCATGAGTCACTTTGCGGTGGGAGGCGGCGTGCGCACCCAGTATGGTCAGCGCGGGTGGCGAGCCGGGCGGCGAGGTCCGCGCGGATCACGTACATCCGCTATTGCGAAACTTCGGCCGTTCCGGTGCCTTATGTGTGCTTTGGGGCCTTGGTTGATGTGGCGCCGTCCGTCACGCCGGGCGCAGCGCGCTGTGGATCGCCTTCTGTCCGGCGAAGAAGATGGACTCTTCGCGTATCGAGGCACCGGGGCTGGGGGCGTGGATCATCATGCCGTTCCCGGTGTAGAAGCCGACGTGGCTGACGTTGTCGTAGAAGAAGATCAGGTCGCCGAACTGGATGTCGGTCAGGGGAATCGCCGCACCGGCGGTCGCCTGCCCGTGCACGGTGCGCGGGAGTGCGACCCCGGCGGCCCTCCAGGCGGCCTGGACGAGGCTGGCGGAGTCGTACGAGTCCGGTCCTGTCGCGCCCCAGACACACGGCTTGCCGATCTGCGTACGGGCGAAGGCAAGGGCCTTGGCGGCCTTCCCGCCGTACGCCGACTCCGCGGCGCCGACGGGGCTTACCGTGCCGGTGCCGACGGGCACACCCGCGGCCAGCGGCATCCCCACGCCGAGGGACATGTCCGCGCCGAGCGGCATCCCCGTACCCATGGACATGTCCGTGCCGAGAGGTATCCCCGCGGCCAGGGGCATCCCGGTGCCGAGGGGCATGTCCGGGCCGAGCGTCATTCCCATACCCATGGACGTGTCCGTGCCGAGAGGCATCCCCGCACCCATGGACGTGTCCGTGCCGAGAGGCATCCCCGCACCCATGGGCACGTTCGTGCCGAGCGGCATTCCGGTGCCGAGGGACATGTCCGGGCCGAGCGGGGTCGACTGCTGTCGCTGCCACTCCGCCGCTGCCTGGTTGCGAGCCTGATCCTCCGGGGTGGGCCAGACGCCCTCGGCCGGACGTGACTCGATCGCCGCGGGCCCGGGGTTCCACTGTGCGGCGTGCTTGGACACCAACTCACGAGCCAGCGCCAGTTTCCGCTGGATCTTCTCCTTGGACGTCTTCAACGCGGACTGCCCCGGCGCGGCGGGCAGCGCGGGCAGCAGGGCCGTGGCGGCCTCCTGTGCAGGTTGCGGCGCGGGCTCCGGCGCGGCCGGCAGCGCGGCGACGGCCCTGGCCGTCAACTCGGCCACGGGCCCGGCGGCCGCCTCGGCGGAGGGGCCTGCGGTCAACTCCAGAACGGGGCGGGCGGTCAACTCCCGCCCACGGTTGGTGAGCCCGTCCTCCGGCCGCTTCGCCGGGCCCGTGGGCCGCGCCTCGGCCGGGCGGTTCGGCATCCGGTCGGCCGGCAGCCTGGCCGGCGCGGACGGACCCAGCTGCGTGCGCGCCGCGTCGAACCAGGTCTTGGTGATGTCGTCGAGGGCGGGGTCGCGGCGCCTGCGCGCGGTTTCCGGCGCCGGGTTGACGCGGCCTCGGCTCCCTGTGGTCATCGCGCGGGTCCCGTTGACGAACCCGACGGCGTTCTCGGCCTGGTCGTAGAGGGAGCTGATCCGCTGCTGCACCTCCTCGCGGCTCGGACCGTCCGCGCCACTGAGGGCGGCCGTCGCGCGTGCGGAGTCGGGCATGCCAGGGAGGCTGCCGCCTCCAGGGCGCGGGGTTCGTTCCGGCGCCATGGGAGCCGTACTCCTTCCGTACTCCGCCTACCGGGTCGGCCGTCGGGTTCGGGCGGAAGATTCCGGAAGGCATGCCCTACGGCCCCTGCCCGAGAGGGCAGTTGGGCCGATTCACCCCAAGGTCGGTTGGGTCCCGGTTCCGGTTGCCGCGGGGGCATCGGATTCGGCGGAGGTCGCGCGACCCGGCGAGGTTCGCCGGAGGGAGTCGTGCGGCCTGCCGCCAACTTAGCCAATTTGTGTGCCTGGTGTGAAGATTGGAGCGCGAACTGTCCGATATGTAATTGTGACCTTCGTCTACGTGTCCCGGCCACGACCAGGATGTCGTACGACCGCCGTGCGCCCCACGGTCGCCGCGAGCGTGCGCAACCGGCGCCAGTCCAAAGGGGGTTGGACCTCCGGTACGCCGGGCCGTTCCTTGGGGACGCGGACGCGCAGGGCGCCGGGTTCGACGCGGCAGTGGACTGGGGCGGGCAGGACCAGGGCCTCGCCGTCGATGCCGGCCTCGACTTCCGCGCGGTCGGCGTCGATGACCACCTCACGGGTGGTCAGGACCGCGAGTCCGTCCGGCGCGGGGTCCAGTACGAGCGCGGCGGCCTCGGCCGCGCTGTCCACCGTGATGCCGAGGACACCGAGCAGCCCGGAGTCGAGCCGTTCGCGGCGGCCGAGACCGGCCGGATCGTTGGTCCGGTAGGGGTTGTTGCTCACCAGCACGGCCTGCGGGGCGTCGAGCGTCGTGTCGCCGGCGCGGGCGGTCAGTCGCGGCCCGCGCTGGCGGGTGAGCAGGTCGGGCAGGAGGTCCAGGATGGTGCCGATCTTGTCGTCGCGGTACGCGGGACTCTGCACGACCGCCGCGTACGCGCCGAAGGAGGCGTTGTTGACGAACGGGTGGCCGCCGGCGAAGCCGAGGTCCACGCGGAGTTCGACGCCGTCGGTGAGGGCGTCCAGGCAGGACGCCGGGTCGTCGCGGTCGAGGCCGAGGTCCATGGCGAAGTGATTGCGGGTGCCGGCGCAGACCACCAGGAACGGCAGACCGTGTTCGGCGGCGACGGCCGCGACCAGCGCCTGGGTACCGTCACCGCCGGCGACGCCCAGCAGATCCGCGCCGTCCGCGACGGCGGCCCGGGCCAGCGCGGTGACGTCCTGGTGCTTCTCCGGGTCGAGGAGCACGACCTGCGCGCCGAGCCGCTCCGCCTTCTCCCGCAGTCCGAACCTCGCCACCTTGCCGCCTCCGGAGTGCGGGTTCATGAGGAGGAAGGGGCGCCGCGGCGGTGGTGCCCTGCGTTCCTTCGGGCGCGGGGCGCGCGTCCGGTCGCCCCGCAGGGCGTACCGGCCGCTCCAGACGGCCACGGTCCACAGCGCCAGGGACACGGGGACGGCCCAGAGCAGGCCGGCCACGGCGAACAGGGTGAGCACGGCGCCGGGCGCGACGGCCGCCAGCACGGCCGCCACCCAGCGGAGCGGGCCGCGCCGGGTCAGCGCCCACCACAGCGCCGCCGCCGTGACGGCCACGCCGAGGAGCACGGCCAGGAGCAGCAGTACGCCGTCCACGCCTCCGTAAGCGAGCGGCAGCAGGACCGCCAGCGCCGCCGTGACCAGCGCGGCCCTGGCCGCCCACCGTTTCCCGTGGCCGACCCGCCCGCTCGCATCCACACCCATCGACACAGTCGTATGCAACCGCCGGGTCAGGCCCCGCGCAACCGCCGCGCTCTGCGAGGGCACACGCCAACCGGGGCCGGCCCGGGCGATTCTCACCGATCCCTTGGCCGACCCCTCGGGGCCGGGACCGTCGAGGCTGATGCACGATGGGCGGCGGCGAGCCCCGGCGGTGCGCCGGGGTGTGGCGGGGAGGGGCAGTGGTGATGAGTGGGCAGCGCGGCCGTGTTCTGGTCGTGGACGACGACGCGGCGATCCGCCGCTCGCTGGAGCGCGGACTGAGGCTCGGCGGATTCACCGTGGACCTGGCCGACGGGGGGCGGCCGGCCCTGGCGGTGGCCCGGCGGACACCGCCGGACGTGATCGTGCTGGACATCTCGATGCCCGACCTCAGCGGCATCGAGGTGTGCAGGACACTGCGGGACGAGGACAACGACGTACCCGTGCTGATGCTCTCCGCACTCGACGAGACCGCCGACCGGATCGCCGGGCTGCAGGCGGGCGGGGACGACTACCTCGTCAAGCCCTTCGCCCTGCAGGAACTGGTCCTGCGCCTGGAGGCACTGCTGCGGCGCAGGCCGCCACGGGACAGCGGCACCGTACGGGTCGGCGGGCTGCTCCTGGATCCCGCCGCCCGGGGGGTGAGCCTCGACGGGCGGCCGGTGGAACTGACCCGACGCGAGTTCGAGCTGCTCCACTTCCTCGCCCGCAACGCAGGCATCGTGCTCAGCCGGGACCAGCTCCTCGATCGCGTATGGGGCTACGACTTCGAGGTGCGCACCGACGCGGTGGACACCTTCGTCAGCTATCTGCGCCGCAAACTGGAGACGTCGGGGCGCTCCCGGATCATCCACACCGTACGAGGCGTGGGCTTCGTCCTGCGCGACGACGACCCGGGGGAGCGGCCGTGAGACTGTCCACGCGGATCGCCCTGGCCGTCGGCGCCACCGTGCCCGTACTGGTTCTGGCCACCGGCTGGCTGCTGCTGCGGCTGGTCGCCGCTGATCTGCACGACCAGCAGGACACGCATCTGCGCGAGCGCGCGGTGGCCGTAGCCAAGGACGCCCGGGGGCTGCTGCGCGCGAGCGCCGCCGACCGCTCGGCGGCGGTGGAGCAGGCCCGCGAACGCCGGCTTTTCACCTCGGCCCTGGACGTGGGCGTACGGCTGACCGGCCCCGAGGGGACCTTCACGGGCGGCCCGCAACCGGCGGCCGACGTGGCGCTGCCCGTCAGGGCTCCCGTCCCGGTCACCCTCCGTGCCGACGGCAGGAGCTGGCGGATCCTGTCGACCCGGGTGACCGGGTCGCGCCCGGGTGTGCGCGGCACCCTGTGGCTGTTCGCGTCCGACACCGCCGCCGACACCCAGGTACGCCTGGTCCGACGGCGCGCGGTGACCGTCGCCCTGCTCGCCGCACCGCTGTCCGGGCTGCTCGCCTGGGCCGTCGCCACCCGGGCGAGCACACCGCTGCGCCATCTGCAACGCCGGGCGAGCGGCCTCGACCCCCGTTCAAGTTCCACCCGCCTGGACCACACCCCGACGCGGATCGCCGAGGTCGACGACCTCGCGCGCACCCTGCAGACCGTCCTGGCCCGCTACGACGAGCAGGCGGCCAGGACCGCCGAGGCTCTGGCCACCGCCCGCTCCTTCGCCTCGGCGGCCTCGCACGAACTGCGCACCCCGTTGATGAGCATGCAGACCAACCTGGAGATCCTCACCGAGCATCCGGAACTCGCCGGACCCGACCGTGACGAAGTGCTGCACGACCTGAGCCGCGAACACGCACGCCTCCTCGGGGTCCTCGTCATGCTGCGCGACCTCGGCCGCGCAGACCTCGTCGAGGCGGACGCCTTCGGCCCGGTCGACCTCGCCGACCTCGTCGAAGCGAGCACGGAGGAACAGCGGCGACGCCATCCGCACGCACGGGTGGCCGGCCACTGCGCACCGGGGCTGCGTGTGCACGGCTGGGAGGCGGGACTGCGGAGCCTGGTGGACAACCTGCTCGTCAACGCCCTGGTCCACGGACACACGGACGGGCAGCCTCCGCAGGTCGAGGTGACCTTGCGCGCGAGCGGCGCCGACGCGCTCCTCGTCGTAGACGACCGGGGCCCGGGTATCCCGCCCGCGCTGCGCACCGAGGTCTTCGAACGTTTCCGCCGCCGACCGGACAGCCCCGGCTCCGGCCTCGGACTGACCCTGGTCGCCCAGCAGATCGCCCTGCACCGGGGCGGGATCCGGGTACTGGACCGGCCCACGGGTCCGGGCACCCGCGTCGAGGTCACCCTGCCGCTGAGCGACGGCTCCGCGGACGCGGGGGCCACGCTTCCGCTCCCGCGCAACTGGATGATCACGACCGCCGACCGGCCACAAGAATTCCACAAAGACGGCTCCTAGTTTTCCGGGCGAGAGGGCAGTCGCCCGTGAACGCGGAGGAGTTCGTCATGCCAAGCACCAGGAAGACCATGATCTCGGTCGTCTCGTTGGTCGCCGCCGGGTCGCTGTTCGGCGCCGCCGGCGCGGCCACGGCCGACGCCGCGACTCCCGCGCCGTCCGGCACCCCCACGGGCGACGGCGCGGCGGCGCTCTGCAAGCGCGCGCCGAAGATCGACCGGCGGATCGACCGGATCCTCACCCGGCTGCGCGCGGACGCTTCCCAGCGTGGCTCCATCGCCCGTCTCGAGCAGCGGGTGGCGAACGCCAAGTCCGCGGGGCACACCCAGATCGAGACCTACCTGAACGACCGGCTCACCTTCCGGCGTTCCCTGGTCCCCACCCTGGAGACCCGCCAGAAGGACCTGGCCGACGTCGAGAAGTGGTGCGGCGCCCACGACAACGGTCGTACGAACTGATGCGCGCGCGCCACACCGTGCCGGCGGTACTGGCCGCCCTGCTGTTCCTGGCCGGATGCGGCCACGGCGGGAGCGCGCAGAGTGCACAGAGCACGCAGGGCACGGGGACCGCACAGGGCACGCAGACCACTCGGCAGCCCGCACCCACTTCCTCCGCGGACCTCGGTCACCTGCGGAAACTCGTCGACGGCGCCGATTCCGCGGCGAGCGCGGCGGAGTCGGACATGGCCCGGGAGTGAGGTCAGCGTTCCGCCGACGGGGGCGGCGATCCGCCGGCGTGGAGCCGGTGGTGGCCGTCGGCGGGGCGGGTGGTGAAGTGCGGTCGATGCGGGTGATGGGAGGCGGTGCGTTCGATGATCAGGAGGGCGGCGTCGTCGCCGGGGTGGTCGCCGACGTGCGCGAGGAGGTCGTCGTGGATGTGCCGCAGCAGGGCGTCGGGGCCGGCGGCGGGAAAGGAGGCGACCCTCTCGGCGAGCGGGTAGAAGGCGCCCGACGGTGAGCGGGCTTCGATGACGCCGTCGGTGTAGAGCAGGAGGACGTCACCGGTTTCGAAGGTGAACGGGTCGGGGCGGTGGCTCGCGGCGGGCAGCTCGCACATGCCCAGCGGGGGGACGGGGTGGCGCGCGTACAGGACCGTGACCTCGCGGTCGCGCAGCAGGAGAGGCGGTGGATGACCGCAGTTGATCATCCAGGCCTCCGACCCCTCGTCGGGGATGTCCAGCACGAGCGCGGTGGTGAAGTGCTCGCCCGGGTCGTGCTCGGTGTCGGCCACGTCCTCCAGGTCGCGGCACACGCTGACCTCCAGTGCCGCCGTGAGCTCGGGCAGGCTGGCGTACCGGTGAGCGCCCTCACGGAACGATCCCAGCACCACCGAGGCCTCGCCGATGGAGGCCAGCCCCTTGCCGCGTACGTCCCCGATGATCACCCGCGTGGAGGACTGGGCGGAGCGGGCGACCGCGAACAGGTCGCCGCCGATCTGCGTCTCGTCCTCGGCGGCCAGATACAGCCAGGCCACGCGCAGGGGCCCGATCCGGCGGGGCGGCGGTCGAAGCAGGACCCGCTGCGCCGTCTCGGCCACCGACCGCGCCCGGCTCAGCTCTCGGGCGCGCCGCTCGCGTACATGGCAGACGAAGACCACCAGCGCGGAGAGCACGGTCAGGGCGATGATCTGCGCGATGTGGTTGGCGGTGGTCAGCCCGCCGTGGAACACCGCGATGAAGACCTGGGCGGCCACGGCCAGCACCCCGACCACCGCGGTCAGCCGTGGCCCGGCCAGGGAGGCGGTGAGGGCGGGGGCGATGACCAGCAACGGACCCAGGTGGACATCGGTCGGGGAGTGGAGGTCCACCACGGTGATCACTACGATCAGCGCGAGTGGGATTGCCACCAGTCCGCGGCCCGACGGCTGCTCCACGAGGCGGTCCACTGACACACGCCGGACACCCACATTTCCCATTTTGCCCCCGATTTCGAGGCCTGTGCTCCCCGGGCGGCGAGTCATAAGATCGGCTTATGGGGTCATAGATCCAGCCCGCCTACTGACTAAGGTTTGCCTTAGTTTAGGCTTCCCGACGAGCCACCCTGCCACCGTTCGAAGGGAACCTGATCATGCCTCGCCCTCTGCGGGTAGCCATTGTCGGAGCCGGCCCCGCCGGGATCTACGCTGCCGACGCGCTGCTGAAGTCCGCAGTTGCGGTCGAGCCCGGTGTGTCCATCGACCTCTTCGAACGGATGCCGGCCCCCTTCGGTCTCATCCGCTACGGCGTGGCCCCCGACCACCCCCGGATCAAGGGCATCATCACGGCCCTGCACCAGGTGCTCGACAAGCCTCAGATACGTCTCTTCGGCAATGTCGACTACCCGGGGGACATCAACCTCGACGACCTGCGCACCTTCTACGACGCCGTGATCTTCTCCACGGGGGCGACGGCCGACCGGGCCCTCGACATACCTGGCATCGGCCTCGACGGCTCGTACGGCGCCGCGGACTTCGTCTCCTGGTACGACGGCCACCCGGACGTGGCGCGGACCTGGCCGCTCGAAGCGGAGAAGGTCGCCGTCCTCGGCGTCGGCAACGTCGCGCTCGACGTCGCCCGCATCCTCGCCAAGACCGCCGACGAACTGCTGCCGACCGAGATCCCGCAGAACGTCTACGACGGCCTCAAGGCCAACAAGGCTCTGGAGGTCCACGTCTTCGGCCGCCGCGGCCCGGCGCAGGCGAAGTTCAGCCCGATGGAGCTGCGGGAGCTGGACCACTCCCCGAACATCGAGGTCATCGTCGACCCCGAGGACATCGACTACGACGAGGGCTCGATCGCGACCCGGCGCGGCAACAAGCAGGCCGACATGGTCGCCAAGACCCTGGAGAACTGGGCCATCCGCGACATCGGTGAGCGCCCGCACAAGCTTTTCCTGCACTTCTTCGAGTCCCCGACCGAGATCCTCGGCGAGAACGGCCAGGTCGTCGGCCTGCGCACCGAGCGCACCGCCCTCGACGGCACCGGCAACGTCAAGGGAACCGGCGAGTTCAAGGACTGGGACCTCGGTGCGGTCTACCGCGCCGTGGGCTACCTGTCCGACGAACTGCCCAAGCTCCCCTGGGACGCCGATTCGGGCACGGTCCCGGACCAGGGCGGCCGCGTGATCGAGGAGACCGGCGAGCACCTGCAGTCGACGTACGTCACCGGCTGGATCCGACGCGGCCCTGTGGGCCTGATCGGCCACACCAAGGGCGACGCCAACGAGACCGTCGCCAGCCTGCTCGACGACCACGCGAACGGACGTCTGCACACGCCCGGGTCGCCCGACCCGGAGGCCGTGGACGCGTTCCTCGGCGAGCGGGACGTCCGCTTCACCACCTGGGAGGGCTGGTACCGCCTGGACGCCGCGGAGAAGGCGCTGGGCGAACCGCAGGGCCGGGAACGCGTGAAGATCGTCGAGCGCGAGGACATGCTCGACGCGAGCGGCGCATAGGCCCCGGCGTGCGGTCGCCCTCGACGGCGACCGCACGCTGTCACGCCACGCCACGCCATGTCACGTCAGGTCACGTCGGCCGTCAGGGGCCGGTCGACGTAGTCGGCGACCAGCGTCGCGAACTCGTCGGGGGTGACCAGCCGGATGCCGAGGTCCTCGGCCTTGGCGCGCTTGGATCCGGCGCCTTCGCCGGCGACGACCAGCGTGGTCTTCTTGGAGACGCTGGAGGAGGAGCGGCCGCCGGCGCGCTCGATGAGTTCGTTCATCTCGTTGCGGCTGAGCTTCTCCAGCGGGCCGGTCATGCCTCCGGTGACGACGACCGCCATCCCGGTCAGCGGCCCTCCCGCCGGCTCCGCGCCCTGGGTACCGGCGTCGGTGTCGTCGGCGATGACGGGCGCAGTGGCGCCGGGCTCGGTCATGTTGACCCCTGCCGCGGCGAGCTTGTCGATGAGCGGGGCGAGTTCGGCGAGTTCGGCCACGATGGACGGGGCCTTCTCCGTGCCGATGCCCTCGACTCGCTGCACCGCTTCGGCGTCGGCGGCACGTATGTGGTCCATGGTGGCGAAGTACCGCGCGATACGACGGGACATGGAGCGGCCCGTACCGCGGACGCCGAGCGCGCACAGCACCCGCGACAACGGCTGCCCCTTGGCCGCGCCGATCGCCGCGAGGAGATTGTCGGTGCTGGTCTCACCCATCCGTTCCAGGCCGAGGAGCTGGTCGCGGGTGAGGGCGAACACGTCGGCGAGATCGGCGACCAGGCCCGCCTCGACGAGCTGGACGACACGGGTGTGGCCCAGGCCCTCGATGTCGAGCTGGTCGCGGCCGGCGGCGTACGAGAGAGCGGCGACCAGGTGGCAGTCGCGGCCGTTCTCGCAGCGCCAGCGCTGCTCGCTGGTGTCGATGGCGGAGCCGCACCGCGGGCACACCTCGGGGAAGACGATCGGCCGCTCCTCGCCGGTGCGCAGATGGGCGACGGGAGCCTCGACGCGGGGAATCACGTCCCCGGCGCGGTGGACCATCACATGGTCGCCCAGACGCAGGTCGCGGCGGGTGATGTCGGCAGGGTTGTGGAGGGTGGCGTAGGTGATGGTGGAGCCGTCGATCTCGACCGGTTCGAGGACCGCGCGCGGAGCGATGATGCCGGTGCGGCCCACGTTCCACTCCACCTCCAGCAGTCGGGTGATCTTCTCCACGGCCGGCAGCTTGTAGGCGATTGCCCAGCGCGGTGCGCGCGAACCGGATCCGGCGGCCTCCTGATCGGCGGCGAGGTCGGCCTTGATGACGATCCCGTCGATCCCGAACGGCAACTCCGCCCGCAGCGCGGCGATCTCCTTCACCCGGGCCAGGACCTGCTCGGCGGTCTCCGCCGTGGTCCCGGGCACGGCGGTGGCGGCGGTGGTGTTCACGCCGAGCTCGCCGCACCGCGCCATCAGCTCGCTGTGCGCGCCCTCACCCAGCCGCGCCGCGAGGGCCTTCTCGGTGCCGGGCAGCGGCAGCAGGGCGTAGCCGAAGAAGGTCATCGGCACGGTGTAGGCGCGGTCCTTGGCGCGCAGGGTGCCCGCCGCGGCGTTGCGCGGGTTCGCGAACGGCTGCCCGCCGTGCGCGGTGCGCACCTCGTTGGCGTGTTCGAACTGGGCGGTGGTCATCAGGACTTCGCCGCGCACCTCCGCCGTGACCGGCTCGGCGAGTTCGGCCGGGAGGCCTTCGACGGTGCCGATGGCGTGCGAGACGTCCTCCCCGGCCGTCCCGTCGCCACGGGTGATCAGCCGGGTGAGGCGACCATGGGTGTACCGGGCGGCGATCGCGAGCCCGTCGAGTTTCGGCTCGACGCCGAACCGTGTGACGTCATGGCCGATCCGCCGGGCCAGCGACGCGGTCCAGGCGGTGAACTCCTCCGGCGAGAACACGTTGTCCAGGCTCAGCATGGGTACCGTGTGCGGGACATCGCCCTCCACGGCGCCACCGGCGACCTTCCCGGTCGGTGAGTCGGGCAGCACCTCCTCGGGATGAGCGGACTCCCACGCCGCGATGCCCCGCACGAGCCGGTCGTAGGTGTCGTCGTCCAGTACTGACGTGCCGCCCGCGTAGTAGGCGGCCGAAGCCTTCACGGCGTCCTCGACCGCCTGCGCGTAGGCGGCGGCATCCACGATCACTGCGGCTGGTGTTGTCATACACGCCATCCTGCACGCCACCACTGACAACGCCCCGGCACGCGTCTGCCGCACGCCGGAAACCAGGTGACCGCGACGGCGTCCACCACTACGGTGAACTCGTTCAGGTGCGAAGGTTTCGGCTACTTCTCCTGTCAAGAGAGAGACGCGGGTTCGAATCCCGCCGCCCGCCCCGGCGGGTGTCGTCCAGCGGCCCAGGTCACTTACGTCGCCGACACCGAACCCGATCTCTGAACACCGCGACACGAGCCGTCCGCCACGGGGGAGAACAGGCGGACGGCTTCGTCGTGCGCGCAGGGAAGCTGCTGGGCAGGGACGAGCGGCTGCTCGCCGGCCGCGGATCGGTTCACTCCGGCGGCGCGGAACCCGGCGCGCCCACCCGTAGACCGTCCATCACGAGGTCCAGAAGGCGGGTGGCGCGCGGCTGCCAGTCGCCGTCCGCGTCGATCTGCCAGAGACCGGCGATGAAGAGGAAGAAGTCCTCGGGCGTCACTCCGGGGCGGATGGTGCCCGCCTTGTCGTTCGCCGCCAGGAGCAGCGCGGTGGCCGAGGACATCGCGCCGTGTCCCAGCCGGGTCAGGGTGCCGTGCGCGAGGGTGGTCGCGCGCAGGGCCTCGGCCAGGCCGACCTTGGTCATGGCGAACTGGGCCAGGCGGTCCATCCACTCCCGCAGGGCCCGGTCCGGCGCACGCGACTCGAGCAGCTGGGCCGCGGCGTCGGCGACCTGCTGCACCTCGTGGCGGTAGATCTCCAGGAGGAGTGCCTCGCGATTGGGGAAGTTGCGGTAGAACGTCCCTTGCCCGACCCCCGCCTTCTTGGCGATCGCGCTGAGCGGGGTGTCCGCCGACCGCGTCAGCTCGGCCAGGGCCACATCGAGGATGCGCTCGCGATTGCGTTGCGCGTCCGAGCGCAGCGGGGTCGCCTTCTTCTGCTGCACTCGGGCCTCCTTCGTCCTCCGCCCTGCCCGGCGGGTGCCTTGCTAAGCGGACAGCTGTCCGATAGGTTCAGGATTAACGGACAGCTGTCCGCTTAGGTTCACCATACCGCCGGATCCGGCCAGTGCGGACCATCGGTGTTCCCTTTTCCCGGCCCTCTCGCGACTTCCTTTCCTCCTCAGACAGGCGAAAGAAGGCTGATCATGGCCCCCACGACGTCCGGCGCCACGACCTCGACGTCCAGCGCCATCACCCTGCACGTCAACGGCGAGAAGTACACGCTGCCCGTCGACCATCGCACCACCCTGCTCGACGCGCTGCGTGAGCGTCTCGATCTCACCGGTACCAAGAAAGGCTGTGATCAGGGCCAGTGCGGCGCCTGCACCGTGCTGCTCGACGGACGCCGGGCCGTCTCCTGTCTGCAACTCGCCGTCGCCGCCGAGGGACGCGAGATCACCACCATCGAAGGGGTGGCGGACGGTGAGCGGCTGCATCCCGTGCAACAGGCCTTCCTCGACCTCGACGGCTACCAGTGCGGCTACTGCACGCCCGGCCAGATCTGTTCGGCCCTCGCGGTGATCGAGGAGCACGCGGCGGGCTGGCCGAGCGCCGTGACCGCCGACGTGCGGCCCGAAGCGGGGGTCCCGCAGCTCACGCCCGAGGAGATCCGTGAGCGGATGAGCGGCAACCTGTGCCGGTGCGGCGCGTATGTGTCGATCGTCCAGGCGGTCGCGCGGGCGGCGCAGTCGTCCGATACGCGGTCGTCCGAGACCAAGGAGGCGGCAGCATGAGGGAGTTCGACTACGAGCGCGCCTTCGACGTCACCGGCGCGGTCGCTCTGCTGGGCGCCGACCCCGACGCGCGCTATCTCGGCGGAGGTACCAATCTCGTCGACCTGATGAAGAGCGGGGTGGAGCGGCCCGCCCGGCTCGTCGACGTGCGTGAACTCCCCCTTGGCCGAATTCAGTTCACAAAGAGCGGCGGGCTGCGCATCGGCGCGACCGTGACCAACAGCGACCTCGCCGCCCATCCCGACGTGCGGCGCCACTACCCGGCGTTGACCCAGGCAGTGCTGGCCGGGGCCTCCGGTCAGCTGCGCAACATGGCCACGGTCGGCGGAAACCTGCTCCAGCGCACCCGCTGCGGCTACTTCACCGACCTGGCGAAGCCCTGCAACAAGCGGGTCCCCGGCAGCGGTTGCCCGGCCGTCGAGGGCGAGCACCACAACCACGCCATCCTCGGCGCCTCCACGCACTGCGTGGCCACGCACCCCTCGGACATGGCCGTGGCCCTCACCGCCTTCGACGCCGTCGTCTCGTACGAAACGGCGGACGGGCCGGGGGAGTTGCCGCTCGCGGAGTTCTATCTGCCGGTGGGTGACACCCCGCACCTGGAGACCGCTCTGCCGCCCGGCGCGCTGATCACCGGCGTCACCCTGCCGGCCGCCCCGGTCGCCGCCCGATCCCGCTACCGCAAGGTGCGCGAGCGCGCCTCGTACGCGTTCGCGATCGGCTCGATCGCCGCCGCACTCGACGTCCACGACGGTGTCGTACGCGAAGTGCGCCTCGCCTTCGGGGCGGTGGCCTCCCGGCCGTGGCGGGCCCGAGCGGCCGAGCGGGAGCTGACCGGGGGACCGGCGAGCGCCGAGGCCTTCGCCGCCGCAGCGGACGCCGAGCTCGCGGCCGCCCGGACACTGCCCCACAACGGATACAAGGTGCCCCTGATGCGCAATCTCGTCGTGGCGATGCTGACCGAACTCACCGAGGAGGCGGCCCGATGACCGGTACGACCGCGACCACGACCGCGACGACGGCGGCGACCGCGACGTTCGGGGCCGTCGGCGCCGCGCACACCCGCGTCGAGGGCGTGGCCAAGGTCACCGGGGCGGCGCGCTACGCGGGCGAGGTCCCGTATCCCGAACTCGCCCACGGCTGGCTGGTGTTGTCCACCGTGGCCCGTGGCCGGATCCGTGCGGTGGAGTCCGCGCCCGTCCTGGCGATGCCGGGCGTCGTCGCCGTCCTGCACCACGAGAACGCCCCGCGTCTCAACGGCGACTACACGAACGCCTTCGGGGTGCCCGACCCGATCGCCCAGATATTCCAGCACGACCGGGTCCCGTTCGCGGGCTGGCCGGTGGCTCTGGTGGTCGCCGAGACGTCCGAACAGGCCAGGGAGGCCGCCGAGTCCCTTGTCGTCGTGTACGACGAGGAGCCGCACGACGTCGTGTTCACCGCCGGGCTTCCCGGGGTGTACGCGCCGGAGAGCGCCCCCGCCGCGACGAAGGGTGACCTCGAGGCCGAACTCGCCGCGTCCGCCGTCGTCGTGGACGCCGAGTACAGCACTCCGGAGGAGCACCACAGCCCCATGGAGCCGCACGCGGCGATCGCGCGCTGGGACGGCGGCCGGCTCGAGGTCGTCGACTCCAACCAGGGCAGCAGGTTCGTGGCGGACGAGCTCGCGAAGCTGTTCTCGCTCGACCCCCAGTCGGTGCGGGTGCGTTCGGAACACGTCGGAGGCGGCTTCGGCTCCAAGGGCACCCGCCCGCACTCGGTCGCCGCCGCGATGGCCGCGACCGTCCTGCAGCGTCCCGTCCGCGTCGTACTGACCCGCCGTCAGATGTTCTCGCTGGTCGGCTACCGCAGCCCCACGGCCCAGCGGGTCAGGCTCGGCGCCGACGAGGACGGCCGGCTGCGCGCGTTCGACCACCGGGCCGAGAGCCTCACCTCGACCGTCCACGAGTTCGTCGAGCGGTGCTCCGAGTTCGGACGTGCGATGTACGACTCCGACGCGCACTACTCGCAGAGCCGTGTCGTACGGCTCGACGTGCCGACCCCGAGCTGGATGCGGGCTCCGGGCGAGGCACCGGGCTCGTTCGCGCTGGAGTCCGCGCTCGACGAACTCGCCGAGAAGTGCGGACTCGACCCGATCGCGCTGCGCGCCCGCAACGAACCGGCCGTCGGCCCCGTCTCCGGGTTGCCGTTCAGCGGCCGCAACCTGCTCGCGTGCTTCGAGGAGGGGGCCCGCCGGTTCGGCTGGGCGGACCGTGACCCGCGTCCCGGCGTTCGCCGCGAGGGCCGCTGGTTGCTCGGGACCGGCACCGCCGCCTCCACGTTCCCCGTGCTGTCCGCCCCGTCCACGGCGGCCGTGACGGCCGAGCCGGACGGCAGCTTCACCGTACGGATCACCGCGTCCGACATCGGGACCGGGGCCCGGACCGCGCTCACCCTGATCGCCGCGGACGCGCTGGAGGTGGCGCCCGAGCGCATCCGGATGCGCATCGCGGACAGCGACTTCGGCTTCGCGATGATCGCCGGCGGCTCGATGGGCACCCGCTCCTGGGCCTGGGCGATCAGGGTCGCGGCGGACGAGCTGCGCGAGCGGCTGGCCCTGGGCGGCGGCATTCCGCCCGAGGGGATCACGGCACGCTCGGACACCTCACAGGCGGTCGGCGCGCTGGAGCAGAAGGAACGGCACTCCTTCGGGGCGCAGTTCGCCGAGGTCGCCGTCGATGTCACCAGCGGGGAGGTGCGGGTGCGGCGGATGCTCGGCATCTTCGCGGCCGGCCGGATCGTCAACCCGCTGACCGCGCGCGGGCAGTTCGTCGGAGGCATGATCTGGGGCCTGTCCATGGCCCTGCACGAGGAGGCTCACCGGGACCGGGCAAGCGGCGGCCATGTCGGCGCCGACCTCGCCGGCTACCACTTCTCCGCGCACGCCGACGTACCCGACATCGAGGCGGACTGGGTGGACGATCCCGACCCCGGGGACCCGGTCGGCATCAAGGGCATCGGCGAGATCGGGGTCGTCGGAGCGGCGGCGGCGATCGCCAACGCGGTCTGGCACGCGACGGGTGTACGTCACCGGAATCTGCCGATCCGCCCGGACCGGGTGCTGCTGGCGGGCACGGGAGGGGACCGGGATGCTTGACATCGCCGACGAGCTGAACCGGTGGGCCGAGGAGGGCCGGGACTTCGCCGTCGCCACCGTCGTGAGCGTCGGCGGCAGCGCCCCGCGCGGCCCCGGCGCCGCCCTCGCGGTCGACAGCGGCGGCACGGCCGTCGGCTCGGTCTCCGGCGGCTGTGTGGAAGGCGCCGTGTACGACCTGTGCGTCCAGGCGCTCCAGGACGGCCGGACGGTGCTGGAGCGGTTCGGCTACAGCGACGAGGATGCCTTCGCGGTGGGGTTGACCTGCGGCGGGGTCATCGAGGTCCTGGTCACCCCGGTGCGCGCGGACGCGCCTGAGCGGCCGGTGTACGCGGCGGCGCTGGCGGTCGCGTCCCGGGGCGAGGCGGCGGCCGTGGCCCGGGTGGCCAGGGGGCCGGTAGAACTGCTGGGGAGGGTGCTGCTCGTCCGCCCCGACGGCTCGTCCGGCTCCTCCGGGGCGTCCACGTCGTACGTGGGAGGCTCGGGCGTCTCCCACGAGGGGGGCCTCGGCGGTCGTCCGGAGCTGGACCGCACGGCGGTGGCCGAGGCCCGTGCCCTGCTGGCGGCGGGCCGCACCGGCACCCTCGAACTGTCGGAGGACGGCGCGCGCTGCCCGGGTGGCGTGACCCTGCTCGTCGAGTCGAGCGTGCCGCCGCCCCGAATGATCGTCTTCGGCGCCGTGGACTTCGCGACGGCGCTGGTACGGGTGGGCAGGTTCCTCGGCTATCACGTGACCGTGTGCGACGCCCGCCCGGTCTTCGCCACCCGGGTCCGCTTCCCCGACGCCGACGAGATCGTGGTCGACTGGCCGCACCGCTACCTGCGGCGCACCGTGACCGACGACCGCACGGTCCTGTGCGTGCTCACCCACGACGCCAAGTTCGACGTACCGCTGCTGGAGGTGGCCCTGCGGATGCCGGTGGCGTTCGTCGGCGCCATGGGGTCGCGCCGCACGCACGAGGACCGTGCGCGGCGGCTGCGCGAAGTCGGTCTCGGCGAGCGGGAGTTGGCCCGCCTGAGATCCCCGATCGGGCTCGACCTCGGGGCCCGTACGCCCGAGGAGACCGCGCTGTCCATCGCGGCGGAGATCGTCGCGGCCCGGGAGGGCGGGACAGGCGCTCCTCTCACCGGCTCCGGTACACCGATCCACCGTGACGGGGGCGGGCGGGGGACCGGTGCGGAGGGGGCGAGGGAGGCTGCTGCCTGAGAGGGGTGCGCACGCGGTGCGCCGCCACCGCCGGGGCAAGATCGTGCCGCATGCCTCCCGAGCCGACGCCGGACACGGCAAGTTGTCGAGGCGTGACCGCGGTTCAGGAAGACATCGGGAGGCGGCCCGCGACTCAGGAATCCGAGGCCGAGCGCGCGAGCCAGTCGTACGCGGCCTGCGCGGTGAACTCGCCCTGACCGCCGCGCAGCAGCAGCCCCGCCGTGGCGAACGCCGGGTCGTCGGCCTGCGCGGCGACGTACGGGACGGCGATGCAGCGCATCCCGGCCGCGTGCGCGGCGGCGGCGCCCGGGGCGGCGTCCTCCAGGACCACGCAGTCCGCCGGGCCGGCCCCCAGACGGTGCGCCGCTTCGAGGAAGACGTCCGGGGCGGGCTTGCCGTGCGCGACCTCGTCGGCGGAGACGACGGTCGTCAGGTGGGCGGCCAGGCCGGTGCCCGTCAGGATCGCCTCGATGGCGGCGGGTGAGGAACCCGAGGCCACGGCCATCGAGGTGCCCTCGGCGGTCAGCAGTTCCACGAACTTCCGCATCTCCGGGTACACGTGTGTGGCGGAGCGGGCCAGCTCCAGATAGCGGCGGTTCATGTCGGCGAGCAGGGCGTCGAGCGGGGGCCGCAAGTCGTAGCGTTCCTTCCAGAGCGCCACCGTCTCCCGGGTGCTGATGCCGACGTACCGCTCGTGCTCGGCCCAGGTGAAGCCGGTGATGCCCTGTTCGGCGAGCGTCTGGCGCCCGGCTTCGAAATAGTTCGGCTCGCTGTCCACGAGTGTGCCGTCGAGATCGAAGATGACCGAAGTGCGGCCGAGAGTGCTCATGGGATCCAGGATGCCAAGCGGGGGCCGAGCGCGGTCGATCACCCGTGTGTCACCGGTCAGCTTCTGGTTGCTCGCCCGATCGACTCCACCAGGGGCAGCACCCGGTGCGGAACGCGCTCGCGCAGTGCCACCTCGGTGCGGGTGCGGACGACGCCGGGCATGCTGATGAGCGCCTGGATCACGTCCTCCAGGTGAGCGTTGTCGCGCGCCACGACGCGGGTGAGCAGATCGCCGCCGCCCGTGATCGAGAAGGCCTCGATGATCTCCGGTACGGCGGCCAGCGCGTCGCCGACCTCGTCGAGGTGCCCCTGCGTGACCTCGATGTGCACGAAGGCGAGGACGGGGTGACCGAGCGCCGCGGGGGACAGTGAGGGGCCCGTGCCGGTGATCACTCCCTCCCGTTCCAGCCGGTCGAGGCGGGCCTGGAGCGTGCCGCGGGCGACACCGAGCATGCGGGCGTACTCGCGCACGCTGGTACGCGGCTGCTCCAACAGCAGCCGCAGGATGCGGGTGTCGAGTTCGTCCACGGCCATGATCCGCCGGCCTCCCTGCCGCCTGGGGTGATCTTCGTCGACCGTACCAATGGCTCAGCCCGCCGCGAGTCCGCTGGGAAGGTTCACCCCTCGTGCTCACCTTGTCCGCCGCGCCGCGTTTGCCGGTGCGGCGCCCACCGCGTTACCTGGAGGGGTGGCGCAAGGCTCGAGGAGCGGCGAGGAGCGACGATGATCACGCAGGAGCAGGTCGACCGAATTCTCCGGCTCGAGGGGAACGGGCTCCCGTTGGTCTCCCTCTACCTTCCGGTGGAACCTGACCAGCCTGGCCGTCGTGCGCACCGGGCCCGGCTGGCCGGCCTGCTGGACCGCATCAGGCCGCTCGCGGACGACCACTCGCTGGAGCACGCCGCACGGCTCTCGCTGAGCGAGGACATCGCGAAGATCGAGCAGAGGCTCGGCGAGGAACCCCAGCGGCCCGGGACCGTCGTCGTCTTCTCCTGCGGCGGCAACGGCGTCTACGAGGAAGTGTGGCTGCCGCGCGCCACCCACGAACGCGTCGTGGTGGACGAGGCCCCCTTCGTCCGTCCGATGCTGGCGGTGCTCGACGAGTACCACCGCATCTGCGCGGTCGTCGTGGACGAGGCCACCGCCCAGATCTGGGAGTACCACCTCGACGAGGTCCGGGAGCTGGAGGCGATCCGCGACCGTACGCTGCGGGGGCCCGAGCACGCCGCGAGGCTCGACGAGGACCCGGTCCGCGACATGGCCGACGAGCTGAGCAAAAGGCACTACCGGCGACTCATCGGCGAGCTCAAGCGCCTGTTCAAGGAGGGGGGCTTCGATCTGCTGGCCGTCGGCGGGCACCCTTATCAGGTACCGGCCTTCATCGAGTTCCTCCCTCGTGACCTGCACGACCGGCTCGTCGGTCGCTTCACCGTCGACCGCGACACCACGACCGCCGCCGACATCCGGGACAAGGTACGGGTTCTTGTCACCGACCGCGCGTACCAGGAGCAGGAGCGGCTGGTCGGCGAGATCCTCGAGGCCGTCGCGACCAAGCATCACGCGACGGTCGGACTCGACGACACCCTGTGGGCGGGGTCGCTGGCCGCGATCCGGACGCTGGCCGTGGACACGGAGGCCGTGGCCCCGGGAGTCGTCTGCGACCGCGACGGGCTGCTCGCCCGCACGGGGGAGCAGTGCCTGCTCTGCGGAGACGCCCTGCGCGAGGTCCCCGACGTCATCGAGGAACTGGTGAAGACCGTCATCGAGGACAGCGGGGAGGTCCGCCACATCGAGATGGAGACGGACCTGCGTACGCACCTGACCGGGGCCCTGCTGCGCTTCGAGCTGCCCCCGCACCCGATCGACACGGAGTGATGCCAATGGCATCCACATGGCTCCCCTCTCCGCTCGGTGGCTGTGCCAATGGCTCAGTGCTCCGGAGGCCACTTGAGCCAACAGCTCCGATGATGCTGTGATGGACAGGTCGATGGCGCTGCGGGACCCCCGCGGCGCCTTTTGCATGCCTGACGTACAGGCTGAGCTCAAGGGGCGGGGAAACAGTGCTGAAGAGGGTGTTCGTGGCACCGGACCCGGGCCGACTGCGGCTGCGCGGCGCCATCCGGGCCGTCCTCGGCATCGGCCTGGCGGTGGCCCTGTGCGGCGTCACCGGTGTCTCCCTCGCGGGCGCGGTCGCGGGAGGACTCGCGGCGCTGCTCGCCCTCTTCGCGGTCACCGACGCCACGGTGCGCGGACAGCTGGCGACGACGGCGCTGCTGCCCGTGGTGGGCCTTCCTGTCCTGGCTCTCGCGGCCATCCTGCACGACCACCCGACGGCGCGGGGCGCGGCCTTCCTCGCCGTCGTCGGCGCCGGTGTGTACGCCCGGCGCTGGGGCGCGCGCGGCCATGCCCTCGGCGTCTTCGGGTTCATGGCCTTCTTCATGGCGCAGTTCCTGCACACCGTGCCGGCGCGACTGCCCGAGCTGTACGTCGCCGTACTGCTCGCCCTCCTCGCGTCCTCGGCGGTCCGATTCGGACTGTGGTGCTACGAGCGCCGGATGCAGCCCGCCGGGGCGCTCGCCCCTTCGGACGGCCGAGGCCTCGCCCGTCCCACCACCCGCCAGGCGGTCCAGGCCGTCGTGGCCGCCGCCTTCGCCCTGGGCGTGGGAAGCCTGCTGTCCCAGGAGCGCTGGTACTGGGCCGTCGGCGCCGCCTGGTGGATCTTCGTCAACACCACCTCGCGCGGCGAGACCCTGATCCGCGGCTACCGCCGGGTCCTCGGAACGGTGATCGGCATCGCCCTCGGGGCCTCGGCCGTCGTCCCACTGCACGGTGCGCCCGTACCGACCGTGGCCCTGCTCGCCGTGTGTGTGTTCGTCATCTTCTACAGTGCCGCGGTCTCGTACACCTGGATGATGCTTGCGGTGACGGTGATGGCCGAGCTGCTCTACGGGATGTTCGGCGTGCTGGACCAGCATCTGGTCGTCCTGCGTCTGGCGGAGACCGGCATCGGGGCGATCGGCGCCGCGCTGGCGGTGCTGCTCGTGCTGCCGATCACCACGCACGCCACGACGGACGCCTGGATCGTGCGGGCGATCCAGTGCGTCCACGCCTGCACGACCGAGGCCGCGGCCCGGCTGAACGGCTCCGCCATCGCCGACCCCGCGGCACGCGTCGCGGAGCTGGAGACGGTGCTGAACAAGGTGCGGCTCTCACTCACGCCCCTTCTGCACCCGCTCAACCCCCTGCGCGCCCGTGGTCGGAGGGCGCGCCAGGTACTCGCGGCGCTGAACACCTGCGCGCGGGAGGTACGGGGCCTCGCCGCCATCGCGTCGGACCCCGTGGCCTCCAGCGACGACCGTCTCACCGTCGCGTGCGAGCGCGTCGAGAGGGCCGTCGAGGCACTCACCTCACCCGGACCGCGGCGCATCTCGGTCCAGGCCGACGCACCTTCCCTGGAAGAGCCGGTACTAGCACACCTGCACGGGCTCGAGCGGGCGCTCGCCGAACTCGCCGCGCCCCTCCTGCACCCCCGTGCTTCGAGGGCCGTTCGCGTCTGACACGCGCGAGGCGGATGCACGGACCACGTAGAGGGTGGATCACCGCCCGGGCGGGGTAACCCCGCGGCTATCAGACGCACGGAACCCGCGGACCGTGCGGGAGCGGTCCGCGGGCGAAACCGCTTGGGGGTGGCACCATGCGGGACTTCCCGCGAGGAACCGGACAGGCAGAGCGCTTCGGCGACGACGGGAGCGCGCGGTACCCGACGCCGTGGGCCGAGGGGCCGGGCGGCTGGCTGGACCGTGTTCCGGCAGGTCGCAGGGCGCACGGCGCGACCCCGACCGCACTGCCGTACGCGATCGGTCCCCGGCGGGCGGAGCTGTCCGTCCCGGGTCTCGCGGGACGCCTGATACCCGTGCCGGGCCGTCCCGCCGCCCCGACGTCGCACGGCGACTCCCCGCCGTACGCACTCCTGCGCGCCGCCGCCGAGTTCCTCACGCTCCGCCACACCGAGGAGCGCCTCGGCGACCCGGCCCGGCGCATCGCCGCCGCGCGGGCGGAGATCGCGGAGACCGGCACGTACCGCCACACCACCGAGGAACTCGCCTTCGGTGCCCGCGTCGCCTGGCGCAACGCCAACCGCTGCATCGGGCGCCTGTACTGGCGCTCCCTGTGCGTCCGCGACCGCAGGGACGTGCGGACGCCCGAGGACGTCGCCGAGGCGTCGGCGGACCATCTGCGGGAGGCCGCGGGCGAGGGCCGCATCAGGGCGCTCATCACCGTCTTCGCGCCCGACCGGCCGGGCCGCCCCGGGCCACGGATCTGGAACGAACAACTCATCCGGTACGCCGGATACGCCCGCCCGGACGGCGGCGTGACCGGCGACCCGCGCAACGCGGGCCTCACCGCGCTGGCCCGGCGGCTCGGCTGGCCCGGCGGCCCAGGAACCCCGTTCGACGTCCTGCCGCTGGTGATCCAGGGCGCCGACGGCAAGCCCGACGACGAACCCCGGTGGTTCACGCTGCCGCAGGACGCGGTGCTCGAAGTGGAGCTCGCCCACCCCGAGTACACCTGGTGGCGCTCGCTCGGACTGCGCTGGCACGCCGTGCCCGCGCTCGCCAACATGTGCCTGGAGATCGGCGGCGTCTGCTACCCGGCGGCCCCGTTCAACGGCTGGTACATGGGTACCGAGATAGGCGCCCGCAACCTCGCCGACACCGACCGCTACAACCTCCTGCCGTACCTCGCGGACCGCCTGGGCCTCGACACCCGCACCGACCGCTCGCTGTGGAAGGACCGCGCGCTCGTCGAACTCAACCGCTCCGTCCTGCACTCCTTCGACCACGCGGGCGTCACCGTCACCGACCACCACACCGAGTCCCGGCGCTTCCTGACCCACCTCGGCCGCGAGGAGCGCAAGGGCCGCCGGGTCGGCGCGGACTGGTCGTGGATCGTGCCGCCCATCTCCGGCAGCGCCACACCCGTCTTCCACCGCACCTACGAGACCGTGGAACGGCATCCCGCGTACGTCCACCACCCGGAGGCGCGCGCACGGGCGCTCGGGGAGACGGGCGGGACCTTGGTCTAGACCGTTGGTCGTCGACTGCTACCGTCGGCCCCGGAGAGCGCGGGACCGAGAGGGGAACGGCAGTGGCAGACGGCGGCACGCGGGAACAGCGGGCGTTCATCGGCTCGTTCACGGCGGCGGGAGGCCCCGGCGTCCTCACCGCGGCCGTGGACCGCGGCAGCGGCGCGCTGACCCTCCTGAGCGCGGTGGACGGCGTACCCGATCCCTCCTACCTCGCCCTGTCGCCCGCCCACGACATGCTCTACGCGGTCAGCGAGACGGCCGACGGCGCGGTGGCCGCGTACCGCGTGGACGGCGACGAACCGAAGCCCGCCGGGCCGTTGGTCTCCGTCGGAGGCAGCGGCCCCACGCACCTCAGCGTGTTCGCGGGACACGTCCTGACCGCCAACTACGGCTCCGGCAGCGTCACCGCCCTGCCCGTGCGCGACGACGGCACGCTCGTCGGCGCCGCCTCCAGCGTGCTCCAGCACAAGGGCCGCGGCCCGCACACCCGGCGCCAGCAGAGCCCGCACGCCCACCAGGTACAGCCCGACCCGAGCGGGCGCTGGGCCGTCAGCGTCGACCTCGGCACGGACTCCGTGCGGGTGTGCGCGCTGGACGGCGGCCGGCTCACGCTGCACCGCGAGATCGCGCTGCGCCCCGGCTCCGGGCCCCGCCACCTGGCCTTCCACCCGCGCGGCGAACACGCGTACGTGCTCAACGAACTCGCGCCCACGGTCACCGTCTGCCGCTGGAGCGCCCTGGAAGGCTCTCTGCGGCCCGTCGGGGAGACGCCGGTGCTCTCGGGGGTCCCGGACGGTGACGCGTACCCCTCGGGCATCGTGGTGTCGCCCGACGGGCGCTTCGTGTGGACCGCCACCCGCGGCCAGGACGTCCTCTCCGTGCTCACGCCCGACGCGGTGGGCGAAGGGCTGCGGCTGGTCGCCACGGTGCCCTGCGGCGGCACCTGGCCGCGCGCGCTGGCCCTCGACCCCTCGGGGCGCTTCCTGTACGCCTCCAACGAGCGCTCGGGGGACGTGACGTGGTTCGCGGTCGACCCGGACACGGGGGTGCCGCGACGGGGCGGCTCGGTGGAGGTCCCGGCGGCCTCCTGCGTGGTCCTCGGCTGACCCGCCCGGCGGTGGCTCGCCGCCGCCCCGCGAGCCGCCGACGTACGAGAGAGCCGACGAGAGAAGGGCCCGCTCCTGTGAGAGGAGCGGGCCCTTCGGCGTGCGAGGGGTGGTGCCTGGGCGGTCAGCGGGCCGGCGCGCCCTGCGGCTGTTGCGGGGCGATGCCCAGCGCCGTCGTGTACTTGGCCAGCGCGAGCTTGCCGATCGCCGGGTACGGGCCGAGCGCCTCGGCGGCGGAGCAGCCCGCCTCCTTGGCGGCCGCGTCCAGCAGACCGGCGTCGATCTCCGGGCCGATCAGGTACGGAGCCAGGGCGAGCTGCTGGGAACCCGAGCCGCGCAACTGCTCGGCGGTGGCCGCGATCGCGCCCTCCTCGTCGAGCGCCGCCGCCATCACCGGCACGGCGAGGCGCGCGGCGAGCAGCATGCCGGTGATCCCGGCCGCCTGTACGGCCTCCTCGCCGCCCACGGAGGCGAGGATGATGCCGTCGGCGGCCGTCGCCACGGTGAACAGCCGGGCACGGTCGGCGCGCGCCAGACCCGCCTCGGACAGACGCACGTGCAGCGCCTCCGCGAGCAGCGGGTGGGGGCCGAGAACGTCGGTCAGGTCGGCCGCGATCCGGCTCTCCATGACGGCCTGGCGGACCCGGCGCAGCAGCGCGTTGTCGGGGCCGGCGAGCAGGGGCACCACGACGGCGACGGGGCCGTCGGGCTCGGTCACGTCCGCACCGGCGGCACGGGCCTGCTCATAGCGGGCGGTGCGCTCCTCGGCGGCACGCGTGAGCACGGACTGCAGCGTGGGGAACTCGGCGTCGTCCCCGTCGAGGTACCCGATCCGGGCGTCGAGGCCGGGCAGCTCGGAGCGCGCGATGCTCACGACCTCCTCGGCGAGGCTGCGCGTGGCCGCGCTGGAGGTGCCCGGCACCGCGAGGACGAGCGCAGGCGCGCCCTCGGGAGCCGCCAGCGGCTCGGGTCGGCGGTGCCGCCCGGGCTGGCGAGGTCGCGGCATTCGTACTGGCAGGCCGGACGCGGGCCCAGTGGGGGAGCTCATGGCGACGCATGTTACTGGCTTCTTGGGCTCCCCTGTTCGGGGAGGGTGCAGGTGAGCGGTATCCGTCCCCTTTTGTCTGATGAGTTACGCGTGGATCAGAAATGATCGGCGTGACTGGACTCGCCGGCGCTGTGGTGCTCCTGTGTCGACCGGCGCGGGAGGCAACTTCACTTGTCCGACAGGGCGGATGAATCCCCCTTTCGGGGCATGGATGGCGAGGTTGTGCCCTTTTCGGTCCTCACGTACAGCATGTGTTCGTCGCGGGGGAGCGTGAGCCGGTCGCTCGCCAGGTCGACGGCGATACGTACGGCGCCGTCCAGCGGGGTGCCCGCGGCCGCTACCTGCCGGGCGTGTGGCAACCGCTCCGTCAGCTCCGCGCGCAGTGGTACGAGGAGCGGGTCGCCCATCTTGAACAGGCCCCCGGTGAGGGCGACTCGGTCCTCGCCGGTGTCCGGGCAGACGGCGGCGGCGGAGTCGGCCAGGTGCCGGGCGGCGGCGCACAGCACGTCGCGCGCGACGGGGTCGCCGATGGCGGACGCGGCGCACGCGGCCACTTCGGGCGCGAAGGAGGCGAGTACGGCGGGCCGGTCGGTGCGCGGATACAGCTTGCCCGGCAACCCGGCCACCGGCCCGAACATCTCCTCGGCCCGCGCCAGCAGCTCCGCCGACCCACCGGGGCGCCCGTCGAAGGCCCGCAGGGCCGCCTCGAGCCCGGCGCGGCCGATCCACGCCCCACCGCCGCAGTCGCCGAGCAGGTGGCCCCAGCCGTCCGCCCTGCGCCAGCTCCCCAGATCGGTGCCGACCGCGATCATGCCGGTGCCCGCTGCGATCACCGCGCCCGACCGGGGGCCGAGCGCGCCCACGTACGCGGTCACCGCGTCGGCGGCCAACGCGAGCCGCCGCACGCCGAGTTCGCGCTCCAGTGCGCAGGGCAGCTCGGCACGCAGCGCGTCGCCGAGGGTGGCGAGACCCGCCGCTCCGACGGCGGCGGCCCCGAGTTCCTCCGTCCCGGTGGCGGCCATCAACTGCCGGGCCATCGGGAGCAGTTGCTCCAGCAGATGTCCGGCGTCGATACCGCGCGGGCCCGTTCGGACCGGTTCCTTGGAGGTCAGTGGAACGCCGACGACACGCCCGTGCACGGCCAGCGCCGCCCGCAGCCCCGAGCCGCCCGAGTCCACCGCCAGCACACCGGCCGACGTGTGGGAGGGACGCAACAGGCTCCCCTCCTCTCTGCTGACCGGCCGGCCGGGCGATCGTTGGGCGATCGACCGGACCGGCTCGATGATCTCGGCGAGGAGGAAGACTAGCGCCGGGAGGCGGGTCCGCGCGCGGCGCTCGTCCGTATGAATGCGTCACGGCGTGTGCCAGTAGAGTGGCACGTCGTGGCACCACGACCCTTGCATGAACTCATCGAAGCAGGCTGGGCGAAGGCTCTGGAACCTGCGGCCGAACGTATCGCCGCCATGGGGGACTTCCTCCGGGCCGAGATAGCGGCGGGCCGGACCTATCTCCCGGCCGGGGCGAATGTCCTGCGGGCCTTCCAGCAGCCTTTCGACGACGTCCGCGTGCTGATCGTCGGCCAGGATCCCTACCCCACGCCGGGGATGGCCATCGGGCTGAGTTTCGCCGTGTCGCCCGAGGTGCGTTCGCTGCCGGGCAGCCTGGAGAACATCTTCCGGGAACTGCACACGGACCTGGGGCTGCCCAGGCCGTCCAACGGCGATCTGACGCCCTGGACCGAGCAGGGGGTGCTGCTGCTCAACAGGGCGCTGACGACGGCGCCCCGCAAACCCGCGGCGCACCGGGGCAAGGGCTGGGAAGAGGTCACGGAGCAGGCGATCCGGGCGCTGGTCGCGCGGGAGAAGCCGCTGGTGTCGATCCTGTGGGGGCGTGACGCCCGCAATCTGCGGCCGCTGCTCGGGGATCTCCCGGCGATCGAGTCCGCGCACCCCTCACCGATGTCGGCCGATCGCGGTTTCTTCGGCTCGCGTCCGTTCAGCCGGGCCAACGAGCTGTTGGTGAGGCAGGGCGTGCAGCCGGTGGACTGGCGCCTGCCGTAGAGCGGTCACCGGATCTCGTACCACCCGCGCGGGTTTTGGGTCCCGTACGGGTTCTGTGGGCAGGGGCGGGGCGGGCACCGGTGCGCGGTGGTGCCCGCCGGAAGGCGCGGGACTCGCCACCGTCGTGGACGCCGAACCCGATCCGACCGTCGTCGGCGAGGCCGTGACGGAGCGTCAACCGCCCCGCTCGACGTCACCGCGACCCTGTCCCGGGACCGGCGGTCGCCCGAGCTCCCGTCGGATTTTCGGGCGGCATCGTGCAACCCCGCCATCGCCGAGCGCGTCGACGTGCACGAGACTGTGCTCCGCGAGTGCATCCCGCAGCTCGTCCGCACCGACCCGGGAGGGACCAACAGCATGATCATTTTTGGCACCAGGGGATACCTGTACCAGCTCGCGATACTGACGCTGGTGTGTGGCCACTGCGGCAACCCCTCCGCGCACACGCTCCGGAAGCGTGTCACGAAGTTCACGCTGTTCTTCGTGCCGCTGTTCCCGATCTCGTCGAAGTACGCGACGCAGTGCACTTTCTGCGGCGCGGAGCAGAAGGCGACCAAGGAGCAGGCGGAGCAGCTGCAGGCGCAGGCCGCGAGCGCCCACGCCGCCCAGCAGTACGGCCAGCCGCAGCAGCCCCAGCAGCCGTACCAGGCCTGAGCCGGGGGCGGGGACCGGCGCGGCGGTACGTCGACGGCGCCGCGCTCCCCGCGGACGGTGCCGGTCCGCCGCCGACCCTTCCGTATGAGTCGTCCAGGCTGTATTCCGTGCCGTATCGGTCGGAAATTGCCCTCGCGGGACAATGATGAACTACTTGGACATGGCGTCTCGACGGAAGGGAACCCTCATGGGTCTGATCGGATCGATCGGCCTGATCCTGCATCCCCGGCGCAATCCGGGACCGGTCATCGAGTCGGTCGTGCAGTGGGCCCGCAAGAACGAGGCCGAGGTGCTGGGGCTGCCGGACGAGGTGGGCCGTATCGACTGCAGCGCCGTGGCCGTACTGGCTCAGGACCTCGTCGCCCGGGCCGATCTGATCGTCAGTCTCGGCGGGGACGGGACCATGCTCCGTTCCATGAGGCTGCTGTCCGGAAGCGCCACTCCGGTGCTCGGCGTCAACCTGGGCCGGCTGGGCTTCCTCGCGGAGATCGATGTCGACGAGCTCCAGCCGGCGCTGGACCGGATCGACAGCGGTCAGTTCACCACCGAGGCCCGGATGGCCGTACGAACGCGCCTCCCGGACGGGCGCGAGGTCCGTGCGTTCAACGACATCGCCCTCGTACGGGTACCCGGCAGCGGCATGGCCGCCATCGCGATCCGGCTCCAGGGCGAGGAGTTCATCCGCTACGCCGCCGACGCCGTCGTCGTCTCCACGTCGACCGGATCGACGGCGTACAGCTTCGCCGCGGGCGGCCCGATCCTCTCCCCCCGGGTCGAAGCCATCCTGGTCGTTCCCGCCAGCGCGCACTCGTCGTTCGACCGGGCGCTCGCCCTGCCCGCGGACGAGGACGTCACGCTCGAACTGCTCCCCACGACCGGACGATTGGCGGTCGAGGTCGACGGCGAGGTGCTCGGCTATCTCGACGCGGGCGATTGGATCACCGTGACGGCGTGCCCCGCGGCGGCTCATGTCGTGCGCCTGGGCGGTACGACGTTCTACCAGCGAGCACGCAGAAAACTCGGCATCAAAGGAAGTATCGAAGCGGGCGGGCGAACCTCCCAGGACTCCGCCGACCCCTCGACGGGGCCCTGACCCGCGGGCCGAGGGACGCGTCTTGAGCGGCACAGCGGCCGACCCGGGGGAGGCGGCCTTGGGTGGGGTGGGCCGCCGACGGAAGGGTCTATGTCATGACCGCACCGAAGACCCGTCGGCCTACCCTGATGGTCGTCCACGCGCATCCGGACGACGAGGCCAGTCAGACGGGCGGCACGCTCGCCCGATACGCGGCCGCCGGGGTTCGCACGGTTGTCGTCACCTGCACCGACGGTGCGCAGGGCGACGGAGCCGACAGCAGCAAGCCCGGCGACCGCGACCACGAACCGGCGCAGGTCGCCGCACGGCGCTCCCGCGAGCTCGCCGAGTCGGGGGCCGCGCTCGGCATCAGTGACCTGGTCCGGCTGGACCACCCCGACTCCGGCGTGCCCGACTCGGCGGACGACATCGATCCTCACGCGTTCAGCAGGATGGAGGGCGAACCGGTCGTCCGGCGGCTCGAGGCGCTGATGCGGGAGTACCGGCCGGATGTGATCGTGACGTATCCGCCCAACGGGTTCTCGAACCATCCCGATCATGTCCGTACGCACGAGCTGACCGTCGCCGCCTTCGAGCGGATCAAGCGGTCCGGCGGACTTCACCCTCACAACGATCACAGCGATCAGAACGAGGAGGGCGGCCCGCACCCGCGGAGCCTGCCGAAGCTGTACTACATCGCCGTGTCGCTCTCGAGCCTGAAAGCGGTCCGGGCGCTGGCGGAGGCCGCCCTGGGACCCGACGCCTGGATCACCCCGCTCTACGTCGCCGTCGACACCGTGACCGCGGCCGTGGATGTCTCCGAATTCTGGCCGCACAAGCTGCGGGCCCTGGCGGCCCACGCCAGCCAGGCGGACGCCGCGGCCCTGCTGAGGCTCTTCAGCGTGCCCGGGGACGAGGGCCGGGTCGAGGAGTACCTGCGGGCCCACCCGCCGTGGACCGGCGGCACACGGGAGAGCGATCTGTTCGAGGGCGCCCGCGAGACGCCCTGAACCGTACGGCCTCGCCCTGACCGGGGCTCAGTCCTGCCGTCCGACCCCTTGAAGCGCCGCCCGTTGCCGCGCGGCACGCACCGCCGCCGACAGCGAGGCGATGTCGTACGCGCCGTGGTGGCGGCGGCCGTTGACGAAGAACGTCGGGGTGCCCGAGACACCGCTGAGGTCGGCGGACTCCACGTCCGCCGCGACCCGGGCCGTTCCCGTACCTTCGCGGAGATCCTTGCGGAAGCGTTCGGTGTCGAGGCCGATCTCCTCGGCGTAGCGGAGCAGGTCCTTCGGCCGCAGGTCACCCTGGTGCTGCATCAGCAGATCGTGCATCTTCCAGTACCCGCCCTGGTGGGCCGCGGCCTCGGCGGCCTCCGCGGCGAGCTGGGCGTTCGGATGGACGTCGGTCAGCGGCAGGTGCCGCCACACGTAGCGCACGTCGCCGAAGTCGGCGAGCAGCTCACGCACCACGGGCTCGGCCAGGCCGCAGTACGAGCACTCGAAGTCCCCGTACTCGACGAGCGTCACGGGCGCCTCCAGCGGGCCGCGTACGTGGTCGCGGTCCACGTCCACCGGGTCGCTGAGGTCGACGATGGTGGTGCCCGTGCCGAGCAGGGCCCGGATACGGGAACGCTTGGGAAGGGCGCCGATCACCGAGGTGACCAGCCAGGTGAGGACGAACGAGCAGACCACGGCGGCGAGGATGCCGATCTTCGCCTCCGCCAGCCGGGCCCCGTCGAAAGCGAGCGTCGCGATCAGCAGGGACACGGTGAACCCCACCCCCGCCAGGGTGCCGCCCGCGGTGATCGCGCCCCAGCCGACCGGCGGGTGCAGACGCCCACGGCTGGCGCGTGTGGTGAGCCAGGTGGCGCCGACGATGCCGAGCGGCTTGCCGAGCACGTAGCCGAGGAGGATGCCGAGGGCGATCGGCGAGGCGAAGGCATGGGCGAACTGGCTGCCGCTGACGGTGATGCCGGCGTTGGCGAGGGCGAACAGCGGCACGATCACATAGCTCGTCCAGGGGTGGAACATCCGCGTGAGCCGGTCGTTGGGCGAGAGCGTCGAGGCGATTCCGCGCCGTACGGAGCGCTCCAGTTCCGGGGTCGGCTGCTCGCGGAAGCGCCGGAACAGACGGCTGGCTCGTTCCAGGTCGACGCGCTCGGCCGGGTAGGCGTAGGTGAGCAGGCCCATCGCGAGCCCGGTCACGACCGGGTCCACCCCCGACTTGAGCAGCGCGACCCACACCGCCGCGCCCAGCACCGCGTACAGGGCGGGAAGCCGCATTCCGAGTGTGCGCCGCACCAGAACGACGGCCGCGAAGAGGCCGAGCGACGTCAGCAGCGCGGGCAGGGCCAGGGGGCCGCTGTAGGCGACGGCGATCACGGCCAGCGCCAGGAAGTCGTCCACGACGGAGATGGTGAGGATGAAGACCCGGAGACTGTCGGGCAGCCGTGCCCCGAAGAGAGCGAGCATGCCCAGGGCGAAGGCCGTGTCCGTCGACATGGCGGCGCCCCAGCCGTGCAGGGAGCCATGGCCCGCGTTGAGGGCCAGGTAGATCGCGATCGGCACGACCATGCCGCTGAGCCCGGCGAGCAGCGGCAGCGTCACTCTCCTGCGTTCCCGCAGCTCGCCCAGGTCGAACTCCCGGCGCGCCTCGAGTCCCACGACGAAGAAGAACAACGTCATCAGACCGCTGTTCACCCACTCCCGCAGGTCCAGGGAGACTTCGCCCGCCCCGAGGCGGACCGACAGCGCGGTGCGCCAGAAGTCCTCGTACGTGCCCGGCCCCATGTTGGCCCAGACGAGGGCCGCGAGCGTGGCGGCCAGCAGGACCGCGGCACTGCCGGTCTCGGTCTGCAGGAAGGAGCGCAGCGGACTGCGCGTGTCCTTGCCGCACACGGTCTGCCCCGACAGGGGCGAGGTCTCAGCTGGCACAGTCACCCCCTGATTCTCGCCCGGCGCGTGGTCCGGCACGCGGCGAAACGATGCCGGGGAAGGAGATCGGCTCAGGTGCCGGGGAAGGGGATCCGCTCAGGTGCCGGGGCAGCGGAACCACTCAGTGGTCGGCGAGGAGGTCCCGGATGGCCTTGACGACATCGGCGGGGGCCTCCTCGGCCATGAAGTGACCGCAGGAGACGGTCGTGTGCCGCAGGTCGGGTGCCCAGGCGCGCCACCGCGCGGCGGCGTCGAAGCCGAGAGCCGCGCCCCAGTCCTGCTGGAGAACGGCCACGGGCATCCGCAGCCGGTTCCCGGCGGCGCGGTCGGCCCGGTCGTGCTCGACGTCGATGCCGGCCGAGGCACGGTAGTCCGCGACGATGGAAGGGACCGCCGCGCGGGAGGCCGCCAGGTAGGCGGCACGGATCTCGTCCGGGATCGCCCTCGGGTCCTGCGTCCAGATGTCGAGGAAATGACCGAAGAAGACGTCCGCGGCGGCGTGGATCATCCGCTCGGGCAGGCCCGGCGGCTGGGCCATCAGGTAGAGGTGGAAGCCGACGGCCGCGCCGGTGCCGTGCATCACGTCCCACATGTCCAGCGTGGGCAGCACGTCGAGCGAGGCGAGATGGGTGATCGCCTCGGGGTGGTCGAGGCCGGCGCGGATGGCGACCAGCGCGCCCCGGTCGTGTCCCGCCAGCGCGAAATGCTCGTGGCCCAGAGCGCGGGCGAGCGAGACGACGTCGTCGGCCATGGTGCGCTTGGCGTACGCGTTCCCGTCGGCGCTGGTGTCGACGGGCTTGTCGCTGGCACCGTAGCCCCGAAGGTCGGGACAGATGACGGTGTGGTCGGCCGCGAGGTCGGCGGCCACGTGCCGCCACATCAGGTGGGTCTGCGGGAAACCGTGCAGCAGCACGATCGGGCTGCCGGATCCGGCGACGGCGACGCTGAGCGCGACATGGTCGGCGACGGGGACGCGCCGGTAGTCGAAGCCGGGGATGGTCGGTGCCATGGTTCGCCCTTTCTGGAAGGCGGAAGCGGAAGGTGAGGGGTACGACGAGCCTGCCGGGCGCGAATCAGCAGGTGATCAGCAGATGATCGGCAGGCGATCGGCAAGCGGTCCGCACGTCGTTGGCGCAGTACCGTGGCGAGGGCGTCGGGAGAAGCGAGCCGGGAGAGGTGAGAAGGGTGGGGGTCGCGTTCGGTGTGCTCGGACCGACCGTGGCCGAGAGCGACGGCCGCGCGCTCGCGCTGAAGGGACCCAGGCACCGGGCCGTGCTGGCGCGGCTGGTGGTGGCCCGCCGACGGGTCGTCCCTGTCACCCACCTGGTCGACGACCTGTGGACGGATCCCCCGCCCGGCGCCGTGGGTGCCGTACAGACCTTTGTCGCCGCGCTGCGACGCGTCCTGGAGCCGGACCGTCCGCCCCGGACCCCCGCCCGTCTGCTGGTCACGGACGGCCCCGGGTACGCGCTGCGCCCGGAGCGGGACGCCGTGGACGCCTGGCGCTTCGAGACAGCCGTCGGCGGCGCCGCGCGGCTGCCGGCCACGGAGGCGCTGCCGCGACTGGAGGAGGCGCTGTCACTGTGGCGCGGGCCCGCCTACGCCGAGTTCGAGGAGGAGGACTGGGCCAGGGGCGAGCGCTCCCGCCTCGCCGAGCTGCGGCTCCAGGCGGTGGAGCAGCGGGCCCGGACGCAGTTGGCCCTCGGCCTGGCCGCCGAGGTGGTACCCGACCTGGACGTACATCTCGCCGCTCACCCCTGGCGCGAGGACGCCTGGCGGCTGCTGGCGCTGGCGCTGTACCGGCAGGACCGTCAGGGGGATGCGCTGGGTGTGCTGCGCAGAGCCCGGGCGGTCCTGGCCGACCAGCTGGGGGTGGACCCCGGGCCCCGGCTGCGCCGTCTGGAGGCGGACATCCTCGCCCAGGAACCCGGGCTCGATCCTCCGGCCGGGCCGACGGCGACCGCGGCCCGGCTGTGGACACGGACGGCGGCGGCCTACGACCGGACGGTCGCCGCCGGTGCCCGGGCCCGTTTGGAGACGACGGTGAGCCTGATCCGCAACCTCGCGGTCACCGGGGGCGGTGGACTCGCGGCCGCCGGGCAGCACCGCATGGAGGCCATCGCGGCGGCGGAGGAGTTCGGCGACCCGGACCTGACCGCCCGGGTGATCGGCGCCTACGACGTCCCCGCGATCTGGACCCGCAGCGACGATCCGGAGCTGGCCCGACGGATCGTCGAGGCCGCCGAGCGCGCCCTCACCGCCTTGGCGGGCGACGCGCACGAGGCCTCGCGGTGCCGCCTGCTGGCCACGATCGCCCTGGAGACGCGCGGCAGCCGAGCGCCACGCGGCCCGCAGGCCGCCCGCGAGGCGGAGGAGATCGCCCGTCGTCTCGACGATCCCGCGCTGCTGGCGTTCGCGCTGAACGGGGCATTCATGCAGTCCTTCACCCGCGCCGGCCTGGCCCCACGGCGTGACGAGATCGGCGCGGAGCTGGTCGAACTGGCCGCCCGGCACGGCCTGGTGACCTATGAGGTACTCGGTCACCTCATCCGGCTCCAGGCACGCGGCGCGCTCGCCGACTTCGCCGCGGCCGACCGCCATGCCGCCGCCGTGGACCGGCTGGCAGAGCGCCACGAGCTGCCGCTCGCGGGCGTCTTCACCCAGTGGTACCGGGCATTGCGGCTGGCCGCGTCCGGGCAACCGGCGGGGGCCGAGAGCGCCTACCGGGATGCCGCCGCACGGCTGGACGGCGCCGGGATGCCGGGCCTGGGGCGTGGGCTTCTCCCGCTCGCCCTGTTGTGCCTGCGGGTGGAGCACAGGAGGACGTGGTCCGACATCGGTCCAGGGTCTACCGGTCCGGGGTCTACGGGTCCGGGGTCTACCGGTCCAGGGCCGGTCGAGATCGACCTGGGGGCGGACTGGGGCCCGTACCGCCCTTGGGCCGCACCCTTCGCCTTGCTGGCGTCCGGTCGCCGAGCCGAGGCACGGGCGGCACTGCGCGCGCTCCCGGAGCCGCCGCGCGACCTGATGTACGAGGCGTGCTGCTGCCTGGAGGCCGTGGTCGCGCTGGAGGTCGGCGACCGGGACGTGCTGGAGCGGGCCCGTACCCGCCTGCTGCCGGCCGCCGAGGAGCTCGCGGGCGCGGGCAGCGGCCTGATCACCCTGGGCCCCGTCGAGGACCACCTCGCTGACATCACCACCGCGCTGCGGGCACCTACGAGTCCAGTTCCGCCCAGATGATCTTTCCCTCGTGTGTGTACCGGGTGCCCCAGCGGTGCGCGAGCTGGGCGACGAGGAAGAGGCCGCGCCCCCCTTCGTCGGTGGTCCGGGCGTGCCGCAGCCGAGGGGAGCTGTTGCTGGTGTCGGTGACCTCGCAGATCAGGCGGGATGCGCGCAGCAGCCGCAGTCGCACAGGGCCCGGGGCGTAGCGCACCGCGTTGGTGACCAACTCGCTGACGACGAGTTCGGTCTGCATGGTCAGTGCTTCCATTCCCCACTCGCGGAGTTGGCGGGTGGCGAGGGCGCGCGCCCCGGCCACGGCGGCGGGATCCGAGGCCACGTCCCACGAGGCGACGTGGTCGGCGCTGAGCGCGTGCGTGCGCGCCACGAGGAACGCGACGTCGTCGGACTGCGGCGTGGAGGTCAGGCTCCGTACGTTGGCGCAGAGCGTCTCCAGCGGGAGATCGCAAGGGCACAGGGCGTCCCCGAGGTGGGCCATTCCGACCTCGACGTCCCGCTCGTCATCTTCGATGAGGCCGTCGGTGTAGAGGCCGATCAGGCTGTTCTCGGCGAGCTCGATGTCGACTGCCTCGAACGGGAGTCCGCCCAGCCCCAGCGGGGGACCGGCCGGCAGTTCCGGGAAGCTGACCCGGCCCTCCGGAGTGACGAGGACCGGCGGCGGATGGCCGGCCCGGGCCAGCGTGCAGTTCCGCGTGACCGGGTCGTAGATGGCGTACAGGCAGGTGGCGCCCATCACCGTGGTCCGGATCAGGTCGGCCGACGCGTCATGGGACTCCTCCTCGCTGAGGCGGAGCACCAGGTCGTCGAGGTGGGCCAGGAGCTCGTCGGGCGGCAGATCCATGTCGGCGAGCGTCTGCACCGCGGTACGCAGCCGGCCCATCGTGGCGGCGGCACTCAGACCGTGGCCGACCACATCGCCCACGACGAGGCCGACTCGGGCTCCGGACAACGGGATGACGTCGAACCAGTCCCCGCCCACACCGTCCTTGGCGTCCGCGGGCAGATACATGGAGGCCACGTCCACGGCCATGCCGCCCTCCAGCGTATGGGGCAGAAGGCTGTGCTGGAGCGTGAGTGTGGCGTGGTGTTCCCGTGTGTAGCGGCGGGCGTTGTCGACGCAGACGGCCGCCCGTGCGACGAGTTCCCGGGCGAGCAGTACGTCGTCCGGGGTGAAGGGAGCCGGGTTCCGCGAGCGGACGAAGGTGGTGAGGCCGAGGACGGTGTCCCGCGCCCGCATCGGCACGGAGATGAGTGAGTGCAGTCCGAACTCGCGCATGCTCGAGGTCCTGGACGGTTGTTCGACGACCCATTGCGGGTTGTCGGGGTTCAGCACCGGTATGAGAACGGGCTCGCCGTTCACGAGGAGGCCGAGATCGTGCGGGGGAGGGATGAAGTCCACCGGTTCGCCTACCTGGGCGACCGCCTCCGGGCACCCCTCCCGGACGGAACTCATGCCCGCCCGCCGCATCACCAGCCCCGTCGTCGCCGGACCCGCGTCGGACAGCCAGGTTCCGTGCCCCTCGGTGCTGAGGACCGGCTCCAGCAGATCCACGATGGCGAAGTCGGCGAACCGGGGTACGGCGAAGTCGGCCAGCTCCTGGGCCGTCTCCATGACGTCCAGGGTGCTGCCCACACAGGCGCCGGCTTCATTGACCAGGGAGATCAGTTGGCGGGCGTTCCACCGGTCGGTGACGTCGAGAACCATGTAGCAGATGCCCGTGACGGCGCCCTCGACGTCCACCAGGGGGAAGAACGACGTGGAGTAGGCGTGCTGCCGACGCGGGTCGGCCCAGCTCCAGCCGAGGTACTCGAAGTCGCTGACAGGCTCGCCGGTCCGCAGTACCTTGCGCATCACGCCCTCGATGGTCTCCGCCTCCAGGCCCGGGAGCAGGTCGCTCAGGCGCCGGCCCAGACGCTGGTCACGGGGTATGCCGCCGATGCTCTCCAGGGTGTTGTTGAGCCAGATGCAGTGCAGGTCCATGTCCACGATGGCCATTCCCACGGGCGAACGGGTCAGGAACCCGTCCAGCACGGACTGACCCATGGCCCAGCGCGTCATGCGCTCCCGTGCCGATACGAGAAAACACTCGTCGTCGCCGACCTGGAACGACGCGGAAACGCGCAGATTCACTTCGACACGACGGCCGTCGCGATGCGACAGCGTGACCACTCCGCTCCAGGGCTGGCCCCCACGGCAGCGTTCCATGATCGCCGCTACGCGGCCGGGGTCTTCGGGCATGTCGACCAGACGGCCGACGGAGCCTCCTACGACCTCGCGGGCCGAACGGCCGAGGAGTTCTTCCGCGCTTCTGGTCCAGCCGATCACCGTGCCGGCCAGGGTGACGATCGCCGCCGCGTCCGAGGCTGCTTCTTCCGTACCGATATAGGGCTCTGCGCCGGGACCTTTGCCTGATTCCGGAGTCGCAGGCGTCACGTCTTCACCGCCATCCCCATACCTCCATGCTCGCGCCTCCCGCATCGGCGCGCCAGCGGCGCAAGGGACCGTTCGACACGGTGAATTCGCTACCGGTCGGGTCGGCACCACCACGGCGGGTGACCGACGCCGGATGTCGTCCGAGAGGCGGCCTCCGGGTCTCAGCCGACGACCGCGGCGCGTACGCACAGAACGTCCGGCAGATGCGAGACCAGTTGCCGCCAGCTGTCCCCGTCGTCCGCCGACGCGTACACCTCGCCATTGCGATTGCCGAAGTACACGCCCGCCGGGTCCGCGCCGTCCGTGCAGAGCGCGTCGCGCAGCACCGTGCCGTAGTGGTCCTCCGTGGGCAGCCCCGCGGTCAGCGGATCCCAGGTCTTGCCCGCGTCCTGCGTGCGGAAGACACGACAGCGCCGGTCGGCCGGGACGCGGTCCGCGTCCGCGTTGATCGGGAAGACGTACGCCGTGTTGCCGCGGTGCGGATGCGCGGCCACCGCGAACCCGAAGGTGGACGGCAGGTCCGCGCCGATGTCGGTCCACTCGCCGCCCGCGTTGTCGCTGCGGTACACACCCCAGTGGTTCTGGAGGTAGAGCCGGTCCGGGGTCGACGCGTCCTGTGCGATCTTGTGCACGCACTGACCGAACTCCGGGTTCGGATCCGGCAGGAACACCGCGGAGACACCGGAGTTGGACGGCTCCCAGCTCGCCCCGCCGTCGTGTGTACGGAACACCCCCGCCGTGGACACGGCGACCGTGACGGCCCCTGGGTCGCGCTGGTCGGTGAGGACGGTGTGCAGCCCCTCGCCACCGCCGCCCGGCACCCACCGCGACCGGGTGGGGTGCTCCCACAGGGGCCGGACCAGCTCGAAGGACTCGCCTCTGTCCTCGGAGCGGTACAGCGCGGCCGGCTCCGTGCCCGCGTACACCACGTCCGGCTCGGCCGCCGCCGGGTGCAACTGCCACACCCGCTCCAGGGAAGCCCCGGTGTCCTGGGGGAACTTGACGGCCGGCTGAGCCGGTTCGGTCCACGTCCGCCCCAGGTCGTCGGAGTGGAAGACGGACGGACCCCAGTGCGCGCTGTCCCCTCCGGCCAGCAGCCGTGGCGTCTCGCCGCGGGTGTCGATCGCGACCGAGTACACGGCCTGCGCGTTGAAGTACGGACTCTCGTCGAACTCCCAGGCGGCGCCGCGCCGCCGCCCGATGAACAGCCCTTTACGTGTACCGACGGTGAGCAGTACTTCGGCCATGTCGATCACCTCCGCGACGACGTCGTCTCAGACATCGGCCAGTCTGCACCCCGGCACTGACAGTCTCCCCTGTACGCCGCATTTTCGCAGGTCAGTGGGGTGGCGTCGGACATCGGCGACGTCTCGTCCCGGCCGACGCGGCCACGGGCGAGGGATGGCCGGATTCCTGGAACGCACGGGTCGTGGGACTCGTTGTGAGCATCGGAGGGACCGATCCCGTATGGGAGGGCGATGTGGCATGTCCGTGCGGTCGTGAGGAGGATGCCATCGATGGCGGCATTCCGTGGTCCGAAGGCTCCGAAGGTGTGGCTGTGGCGATGGCGGCGCAATCCGCTGCGGCGTCGCAGTGACGCGCTGGAGGCCTGGATCGTGCTCGTCGCCTGGGCGCTCACCGCGCTCGGCGGGGTGCTCACCGGTCTGCTGGCGACGCAGTCCGTGGAGAACGGCCTGTCCCGGCAGCGGGCCGAGTGGCACTCCGTTCTGGCGTTGCTCAACGACGACGTGCCGAAGTCGACCGCGTCGGCGAACGACGCCGACATGGTCTGGGCGAAGGTCCACTGGACCGCGGCGGACGGCTCGCCGCACGCCGGCCAGGCCCGGGTGTCCGTCGGCAGCTCCGCGGGCACCCCGGTGACCGTATGGACGGACGCCGAGGGCCGCCTCGTGACCAAGCCCCCCACGCCCTCCCAGGCCCAACTGCGCGCCGCGCTGGTGGGCGTCCTGGTGGGGGTGAGTGTCGCGGGTGTGCCGTTCATCGGCGGACGGCTGGTACGCGGGCGCATGGAACGGCGGCGCATGGCGCAGTGGGACGAGGACTGGCAACGGGTCGGGCCCCTGTGGGGGCGGAAGACGGGCTGAGGAGGCCCCCGGGGTCAGGCCGGATCGCGGTCCCCCTCCGGTGCCCATGCGGCCGTGAGGAGGGATGCCGTGGCGGCCGAGGCGTATGTGGACGACGCGAGCCAGGCGCGGGCGTACGCCTCCGGGTCGGCCGGCCGCAGCCGGCCCAGGGCGTCATGGCGCCGGTCCGACGCGGTGTCCACCAGGGCCCGTGCGCACGCGGCCCCCGTGGTCAGACCCACCGTGGCGAGCCGACGGGGGAGTTCGCCGTCGGCCACGGCGGCGGTGACGGCGCGCCCACCCGCGACCGCGCGGTCCACGGCCCGCCGCAGGAGGTCGAGTTCCGTGGGAAGCGTGGGGGCGGGCGTGGACGGGATGACGGCTCTTCCTGCCCTGGGCAGGTGGGTGCGGTTGAGGCGGCGCAGGCCGAGGTCCGCGCGGATCGGGTCACCGTCCGCGCCCTGCCAGGCCGCGGCGAGGGCGCGTACACCGCTCGGCCGGTCCGCCGCGAGCCGCGCGACGAGGCGCATGGACAGACCGTGGGCCCCTGCCAGAAGCCGGAGGTTCTCGACGTAGGGGAGTTCGGGACGCTCGTCCGGCGCCAGGAGGCGCACCGTGGGACCGCCGTCCACGGCGAACCCTCCGCCGGTGATCGTCCCGGTGAGGAAGAGCAGGTCACCACCCGCGTCCCGCTCCTCGGCGGGCTCCGCCGACCACCTCAGCGCGGCGGCCACCTGGTCGGCCGGGGAACGCCGCCAGAGCGTGTCGAGCGGCTCTTCGTGCCAACGGGCCCCCGACGCCTGTACGGAACGGACCGCGCCGCCACCGCCGATCCGCCCGTCCGGCGAGACGGTCGGGTCGGTGAGGATCGCCCCGCCGTGGTCGCCCAGTTCCCGCAGGGTGAGGGCGCTGCCGCCGGGGACCGCGGAGCCCGCGGCCTGCCGTGCGCGGTCGGCGTCGCCCGGCGCCACGTCGGACAGCGAGCGGAGCCGACCGTCCTGCGCGAGGGCGTACGTGACCGCCCCGGCGTACCCCGAAGCGGTCACCACCGGCTCGGTGAACAGACCGCGCAGCCGCAGCGAACCGTTCGCCACATAGGCCCGACGTGCGGTGCCGATCAGATCCGGGTCCGGTGCGCGGCCCAGCCCGTCGGCGACGGTCAGCAACTCCGCCAGCTCCGAGGCCAGTTCGGGCAGCCGGAACGCGGGGTCCCCGGTGCCCGCCTCGGAGAGCCGTCGTGCCACCCGGACGGCCGCGGCCGCGGCACGGTGGAGTCCGGCGACGCGCGCCGAGTGGGCGCCATGGAGGAGCGTGGCGCGGTGCACGGCACCGGATCCGGACACTCCGGCAGCCAGTACGGCGGTCGCGGCCGCCCGGAGGGCGTGCACCGCCGCGGACTGCGGGAGAGTGAGGCGGAGGGCCCCGGTCTCCGGGGGGACAGGGGGAGGGACAGGGGTGGAGTCGTCGGCGTCCGACGGAACGACAGCCGTTGTTTCCGGGCCGTCCGTCTCCTCCGCCAGCGGTGCCAGCGTCAGGACCGCCGCGCGATGCAGACACGCGGGCGCGAGCAGACAGCTGCACACGGCGTCTTCGGCGGATGTCACCACCCCGGCCGTGGTGGTGAGGGTGACCGTCGTCGCGTCGTCGACCCGCACCACGACCGTCGCGTCCGTAGCGGTGACAGGCCAGTTGGCCGCCTTGGCCGCGGCCGAGTCGGCTCGTTTGCGCAGACGGGTCGGGAGCGACTCCAGCGCGGCGGCCGCCACTTCGGCCGTCACCGGGGGAAGCGAGGTCATCGGTGCGTACCTCCCATGCGTTCGCCCACCCAGCGGGCGAGTTCCAGCGGGCTGAGGGCCGCCACCGGCATGCCCGCGGCCACCAACTGCCCCGCCACACCGGTCGAGTAGCGCGGTCGGCCGGCGTCGTCCAGCGAGGCGCAGCCGAGGACATGGCAGCCCGAGTCGACGAGTGCCCGCACCTCGGACAGCAGCGGGCCCACCGGACCCCCCTCCTCGAAGTCGCTGATCAGCACGACCAGCGTGCGGGAGGGAACCGTCACCAGTGAGCGCGCGTGCCGCAGGCCCCGGGCGATGCTCGTCCCGCCGCCGACCCGCACCTCGAGGAGCAGCCCGAGGGGATCGTCCACCTGGTCGGTGAGGTCCATGACCTCCGTCGAGAACGCTACGAAGTGCGTGCTCAGCGCAGGGACCCCGGCGACCACGGACGCGGTGAGCGCCGCCCAGATCGTCGACGCCTCCATGGACCCGGACACATCGACGACCAGCACGAGCCGCCAGTCCGCCGCCTTGCGGGCCCGGGTACGGAACACCGGCCGCTCGGGCAGCACCGTCACCGCTCCCGTCGCCGGATCGCGGCGCGCCGTCGCGAGATTCGCGCGCACGGTGCGGGCGAGATCCAGGGGACCGCCCGGTCTGCGGGTGGGCCGCGGATGCGCGAGACCGGCGAGGGCGGGCCGCAGTCTGTGGGCGAGGGCGTCCGTGAGCTCCTTGACCAGCCGGGCCACCAGCGGACGAAGCCGCGCGAGTTGCTGCTCGGGCATGCCTCCCGCGTAAGAGAGGACCGTCCGCAGGAGCTCGACCGAGGGGCGGGCCGAGGCGGGGTCGAGTTCCTGCAGGGCGTCGACGCGTCCGGAGTCGGCGGCCGCGGCCAGCACCTCTTCCCGTACCCCGGGTCCGAAGAGCGCCGCGAGCTCCTCGGACCAGCTCCGCACATCCGGGAAGGACGCCTCGCTCCCGCCGCCGGCACCGGCGTCGCCGGGCTCTCCGACCCCCTCGCCGCGCCCGCTCCCGTACAACTCGTCGAGTGCGCGCGCGATCCGGCCGGGCCGCCCCGTCAACTCCCGCGCCCTGCCCAGCAGGAGCCGCCAGCGATCACCGGGGCCGAGACTGTCGGGCACGGCGGGACTGTCGGGCACGTCAGGGCCGCTGGGTACGGTAGGGCTGCCGGGTACAGCGGGACTATTGGGTACGGCGGGACTATTGGGTACAGCGGGGCTCTTGGGCACGGCGGGGTTGTCGTGAGGGGTCTGATGCGAGGTCGGCGACGGCTCCGTGCCCAAGGGGTCCAACCCCGCCGTCGCCAACGCAGTCCGTCCCGCCAGATCCGCCGCCGCCATCCGGGCCAGGAACCCCGGTTCCGCCACCGCGTCCGGCAACTCGCCCACCGCGCGGCCGGTGCGGTCCTCCACCGCGGCGAGCATGCGGGACCGGGCCGCCGGCGCCAGGACGTCGAAGCCGGCGCGCAGGGCCGGAAGACGGTCGAGGAAGGCCCGGTCGGTGAGGGACTCGACGCGCTCCAGGAGCGGGTCCACGGCCTCGCCCGTCTCGAGCAGCGGACCGGCGGCGAGCAGTGTGCCGCGCAGGAACGAGGCGAGGTCGGAACGGAGTTCGGGAGTCACCGCACCGTCGACACGGGAGGCCAGCCGGGTGCCGAAGTCCGTCGCCTCCCGCAGCCCGAGCAGCACCCGGGCGGCTCCCGCGGCGCCGCGGATCAGCGGCGTACCGTCCTCGTCCAAACGGGCGAGGGCGTCCGCGAGCCGGAGCCCGCCGCCCGCGCCGTCCACCCGGGTGGCGAGGTCCACCAGAGCGCGGGCGTCGGCGGTGTCGGTGGAACCGGTCAGCCCGTCGAGCGCGCGGACACCGGCGGAGCCCAGCTCCTCGTACGCCGCCTCGATCCGCTCCTTCTCCCAAGAGGCGGGCAGCCCCGGCACATGCCCCGCGTCGATCCGGCTCAACAGGTCGAGCCCGCCGAGGAGTTCGGGCAGGGAGGCGGACGCGGGCAGCAGTTCGGCGACTTCCGCGAGGCGCTTCGAGGCGAGCCCCGGAAGGGCGCAGCGGGCCGCGTCCTCGAGCCCGGCGAGCACCTGGGCCGCGGTCGGACCGCCGTCACGCCGCTCCGCTGCCCGTCGCCGCGCCAGTACGCCGCCGGCCGCCTGCTCCAGCGTCACTCCGTGAACGCCGGTCACATCCAGCATCGCAGCGGTCGAGGGAGTCCAGGTCACCGTCCAGCGTGTGGTGAGCGCGGTGCCGTCGCCGACCCCTGTGACGCCGGCCTCCTCGCCGTAGGGAACACGGCAGATCGCCATCCTGCGCAGAGAGATCTCGCGCCGGCGGTCGAGCTCGGACCGCAGCGCGTCGAGCCGCAGCTCACGACGGGCGGGAGCGGTGGGGGACGGCAGTGAGAGTTCCGCGAGGAGGCCCTCGACCGCCGGGGCGAGCCCGGAGCGTGGCGTGCCGGGGGCGAGCCTCCCCTGCCGGTCACCGACGAGCACCCGCTCCATGGCCGCGGCCACCACCCGTCCCCGACCCAGCAACTGGCCCTGCGTGAGCACGGTCTGCACCGCCTCGACCAGCTCCCCGCGGCCCGCGGCGGGCAGCCCGCGCAGCGTGGCCAGGTCCCGCGCCACCCGCACCACCTCCCGGGCGTCCGCGGGGCCGCTGGGATGCCCCGTCTCGCGGACGGCGGCGCAGATCCGCACGGCCGTCGCCGTCAGCAACTCGTCCAGCCGCCCCGGCTCCCCGGCCGCCCGGAACACCCCCCGCTGCCACTCCGGATCACGGATGCCGGCCGGATACCCCGACCGCTCGTCGAGCAGCGGGTACGAGTAGGGCACGAGGGAGGTGATGACCGAGGGGACGTCCTCCGCGGATCCGGCACCCGAACGCACCGGTCCGGCACCCGAACGCACCGGCCCGGCAACTGAACCCACCGGCCTGACACCAGAACCCACCGGACCGGAACCAGCCCGCAGCAGCGCCGGCGCGTGAAACGCCCCGATCACTGCTGCCGTGCGCCGTCCCGAGTACTCGGCCAGCCGTCCCCGCATATTGGCCTCACGCCGCAGGTCGTACGGGTCCACGGCGTCCTCGCCTGTGTCCGCCCGCAACGCCCAGCCGACGAGCAGCGCGGCGCGCCGCAACTCCTCCGCCCCGGCGCCCGGCGCGCCCGACTCCACCAGCCGGGCCCACAGGTCGTCCTCCGTCCGGCCCCCGGCGAGCGCTCGCAGGGCGGCCGCCAACCGCCCACGGCCGCCGCCCGCACCGCCCGCGTCCGGCTCCTCCGTCACCACCCGCGCCCGCTCGTCCGCGTCCCGTGCGGCCAGAGGCAGGTCGAACGGCACGACCGGCACTCCCGCCTCCCTAGCCCACCGAATCGCCGCCAGCTCCGGGGAGAACTCGGCGAAGGGCAGAAAGACCACCCCGCCGTGCTCCCGGCTCCCCGCCAGCGCCACCGGTGGCACCGTCGCCGGATCCGCCAGGTGTTCCAGCCACGGCGCGAACTCCTCCGGAAGCTCGATGAGGAGCACCTCCGGTGCCGCCGCCGACAGCATCCCCGGGACGGCCGCCGCGAGCGCGGGCGAATGGTGCCGCACGCCGATCAGGAACGGCTCCCGACACTCGGCCAGCGCCTCCAGAGCCGCCTCGGGCGACGCTGCCGAGTCGGCCGCCGCCTCACACGAGGTCATCGCGCAGCTCCCACAGCGTCCGCCACAGCGCGGCGCCCTGCTCCGCGCGCCGCCGCACCGGACCGTCCCAGTAGCCCAGCAGCCGTGCGTGATCGGCCGGGTCGTCCTTGCGCACCGTGCCGAGCAGATGGCCGGGCAGGGTGCGCACGACATCCCTGCCGTCCCCGAGATACGCGGCGCCCAGGCCCATCGACGTGGCGACCTGCACCGCCTCCGCCGTCGACATCACCGTGGTGGGCCGCTCGACCTCCCAGCCCTCCGCGCTGCGGCCCGAGCGCAGATCCCGGAAGGCCGTGACCAGTGCCTCCAGCACCGCGTCGTCCACGCAGAAACGGGCACCCGAGCGGGCGAGCGCCGCCGTGGCCTGGCCACGGACCAGCTCCGTCTCCGCGTCGAGGTCGTCGATCGGTCCGACGGTCTCGAAGTTGAAGCGGCGCTTGAGGGCGGCCGACATCTCGGAGACACCGCGGTCACGGAGGTTGGCCGTCGCGATCAGCGTGAACCCCGGCACGGCGTGCACCGTGCCGTCCCCGTCCGGGCCACCGGCCAACTCCGGTACCGCGATGCGCCGTTCGGACAGCAAAGACACCAGGGCGTCCTGCACCTCGGGCAGACAGCGTGTGACCTCCTCGATCCGGGCGACGGCTCCCCGGGTCATCGCCGTGAGCACGGGTGAGGGCACCATGGCCGCGCGGCTCGGCCCCGCGGCGAGCAGCATCGCGTAGTTCCAGCCGTATCTGAGCTGGTCCTCCGTGGTGCCCGCGGTGCCCTGCACGGTGAGCGCGCTGGTGCCGCACACGGCGGCGGCCAGCAGTTCGGAGAGCATCGACTTGGCGGTGCCGGGCTCGCCGACCAGCAGGAGACCCCGCTCGCCCGCGAGCGTCACCACACACCGCTCGACGAGTCCCCGGTCGCCCACGAACTTCCGTGACACGACGAGCCGTCGCCCGTCCGCGCCGCTCAGCGTCTCGCCGTCCGAACCGCACACGAACGTCACCACGGCACGCGGGGTCAGGTGCCAGCCCGGCGGTCGCGGCCCCTCGTCGTACGCCGCGAGAAACGCCAACTCCTCGGCGTAACGGTCCTCGGGCAGCTCGATCTGTCGCGCACCCGTCACGCTCGACACGCCGGTTACACCGGTTACGCCCACCGCTTCTGTCACGTCCGTCCTGGTCGTCGCACCCGCTGCCGTCACCCCGCTCGCCGTGGTCTGTCCGTCGCTCATGCCCTGCCTCCGCTCCGGCCGCCTCTGCCGCCCCGGCCACCGCGCCCGGCGAACTCCTCGAACCCGGGCACGTCACCCTCGACGACCCTCTGCCAGGCCCGCGCGAACAACTCCGGCACCGGACAGTCCGGCACCATGAAACCGTGAGTCGTCTCCGGCAGCAGTGGGGTCTTCCAGCTCTCGACGGGCAGCCGCGGCGCCTTGTGCTCCAGCCAGCCGCCGGGCAGGAACTGCGCTCGCCCGGCCCGGGACCGCTTCGCCTCCACCACCAACCCGGCGGCGGCCAGTTCGGCTCGGGCCCGCTTCAGCCGCGTGGGCTTCCAGCCGGTCCAGGCCGCCTGGTTGCGGTCCGTCGGGTCCGGGAGCGCGAGCAGCATCAGATAGAGCCCGGCCGCGTCCTCGGAGAGCCCGCACCTCTGCGCCGCCTCGGCCACCAGCTCCGGCACGCTGTGGGCCGGGTGCTGCGCGGCTCCGGGTGTGCCGTCCGCCGTGATCAGGGCGGTGAACTCCTCGCTCAACAGCGTGCGCAGCGGCTGCAGTTGACCGATGTCCCGGCTCAGCCCCGCGAGTAGCTTCAGGGCCGGGTGATCGGGTCCGCCCTCCTCGCCCGCCTGCGGCAGCACGGCCGACGGCCGCAGCCATACGGTGTCCCACTCCGAGCGGTGCCGCATCGGCGCCAGCACGATCGCCGGGCCCGCCCGCAGCAGGCCCTCCGCGTCCCCGCCCCCCTGGGCGGGCAGCCCGAACGTCTCCCGTACCCGGGTCGACACCGTGTTGCCGTCATGCCCCCAGGTCACCCCGAGGTCGAGCAGCAGCCCGGGGTCGGTGAGGCGCTCGCGGAGCATGCGCAGGGTCTCGGGCAGCGTCGCGCGCAGCGGATCGCCGTACGGCAGCCGATAGGCGAGCCAGCGCAGCATGCTGACGTACGCGGCAAGGGTGGATCCGGTGAACAGGGCCTCGGCGTCCAGCGGTTCGAGTCCGTTGCCCCGCATCCGCTGCTCGGTGCGACGGGTCAGCTCGGGGCGAGCCTGGGGGTTGAGGACGGCGTCGAGCATCCGGCCCGGACCGATCTCGCTCACCATCCGCGCGATCAGCTCGGGCGGCGCCGCCCGCCGCTGCCCCCGCCGCTCGATCCAGATCCGTACGACGGGCTCCAGGTCGAAACCGTCGGTCCACAGCCGCTCCATGTGTCCGGGGTCCGCGGGGAGCAGCGCGGCGGTGAACAACTGCCTTTCGGCGACGGAGAGTTCGCCAAGTGCGCTCCGGGCGGCCTGTGCCTCCGAGGTCTTGGCGCCGAGCGGCTGAAGCTGCTCCGCGGGCAGAAGTCCGTCCTTGCCGTACGAGTTGAGCCCGGGCAGGCCGAGGAGCAGCAGCGCTCCGGCCACCGCGCTCACCCCCACCCGCTCGGCGAACTCCCGTGCCTGCTCCGGCCGGTAGGGCAGCGGTCCCCGCTCCCTCACGAGTACCACCAACCGCCGTACGGCGGGCGCCAGGGCTTCGTCGCCGGACGTGCCCCGGATCTCGGACTCGACGAGGGCGAAGCCCTCCCAGGGGCCGAACTCGCCCGCCGGGTCGTACTCGACGGCGTTCCAGTACGCGTCGTCCGCGTCGACCTTCTGACAGGACAGGATCAGCAGCCGCCGGTCGCCCGAGGCCAGTACTTCCCCGACGCGCTCCGGCCGCTCCGACCGGGAGGCCTTGAGCTGTACGACCCGCAGTCGTCCGCGGGGATCGACGAGCACGCCGTCGCCGACCGACAGGACGACGTCGAGGAATTCCAGCAGCCCGGCGCGCTGGTCCTCCGGCGTGGTGGGCGCGGCGGCGCGCAGGGCTGCCGCCGCCGTGCCGGGACCGGTCAGCGAGAGCCAGGCGACGCCGGTGCCGACGAACGGGAACTTCGCGGGCGCTGTGCCCGGGGCCAACAGCTCGCGCAACGCCCTGAGTTGGTCGACGGCGGTGGTCGCGTGCTGTTCGTTGCCGTAGTAACCGTAGAAGTGTCCGGGAGCGGTGAGCTCCCGCAGCGCCTCGCGCAGGACGTGGTCGTACGCGTGCCGGACTTCCTCCTCCTTGTCCTGGGGCGCGGCGACCGGCCGCGCGGCCCGTTCGGCGAGCGTGGCGATCCGCTTGGCGCAGCGGGCCGTCTCCTCGACCAATCCGGCCACCCCGAGCGCGAGCCGCTCGTCGGTGACGGCGGGCAGCAGCCGGGCCACGGCCTCCCGCGGGCTCTCGCCGTTCCGGACGGCGGCCAGCAGGACGGCGGCGTCCGTGTCGGTCACGGCCCGCAGCGCGGCCGAGCCGTGCTCGTCGCGGGGGCGCAGGGCGTGCCAGTACCACAGCGGCGGCAGGAAGCGGGTGCCCGCCGCGTGTACGCTGCCGCGGTCGCCCAGCTGGACGCGGGCCATCGACAGGCCGTCCGCGTCGCACAGCTCGACGATCGTGCGGTTCCAGCCCTCCTGTACGGGGTGCAGGACGGCGCCGCCCGGCAGGCGCAGGGGCGGGGCGGGAATGCCCTTGGTGGTCGCCGGACTACGGCTCCCGTCGACCGAACAGGCCGTCCAGGCACCGGAGTTCCGGTCGTGCGTCACCCACCAGCCGAGCAGCCCGTCCTTGCTGCCGAACGGTGAACCCTCCAGACCCGGCTGGACGGGTAGCAGCCGGCAGTCCGACTGTGTGAGGGCGACGCCCGGGCGGGCGTCGGCGAGCGCCGAGTCGAAGAACGCAGGCACCGACGCCCGGCCGCGCTTGGCGGTGGCGGGGTCGTACTCGTGCCAGTGGTTCTCGTGCAGCACCCAGTACGAGATGCCGTCCGAGGCGATCTCGCGGCGCTGCTCGGCGAACGTGGTGTCCCCGGCGTGCACGGGCCGGCCGCCGAAGCAGCGGCCACCGTCGGGCAGCGCGAGCGACACCGGGTGGCCGCCGTACCAGCCGCCCGGAAGGCCCGTCGGCTTGAACACGTCGGCGGGGCGTCCGGACCAGACGGCCCGCTGTTCGTTCCCGTACCCGGACGCGATGAGCCACTGGCCGTCCACGTGACGCACCGTCGGCTCGCCGTACTGGCGCCCCTGGGACGGCAGGGTGAGCGTGCGCGAGTCGAGCAGGGCGTCGGGGCCGGCCAGCACGACCTGGGTCTCGACACGGACGATCAGCGCGGGCCAGGCGTCCGCGTACTGGTACGACCGGCCGTGCTGGTGCGGCCACGGGTGTTGTCCGCTCGTCGGCGGGGCGACCTTGCCGAGGGTGTCCAGGGCCTTTTCCAGGGCGGGCCAGCCCAGTTCGTCGAAGATGCCCGTGCGCAGGGTGCGGCCCAGGACCGGTGCGGGATCGAAGCCGACGATCCGCCGGACGGCCTGAGGTGCCGTCGCCAGTGCGGCGGGTGCCGAGAAGCGGGAGACCTTGGTCAGCAGCTCCTTGAGCCCCGGCAGGCCGACCGGCTCGGCCAGTTCGTCGGCCCGGTCCCGAAGCCAGCCCGCCACGGCCGTGCGCAGCGACGGATGGTCCGCGAGCCGCCGCACGCGGGCCGAGGGTCCGGACGCGGGTGCGTCCACGAGCGAGAGGCTCTCCACCGCCCTGCGCAACAGAGGAGCGAAGCGCGGGTCGGCGGCGACCGCGGCCAGATCCCGGCGGCCCGGGCGCTCGTCGTCCGTCCAGTAGCGCAGTTCCAGGCCCTCGGTCCCCGGCGAGGGGTCGGCGACCGGCACACCCGCCGCCAGGGCGGTGTCCAGCAGGTCGAGATCCACGTAGGAGTTCCAGCCCTGCTCGCGCAGCAGCCGCACCGGCTTGCCGTCGGCGATCAGCCGGGGCGCCAGCCGCTCCACCAGGGCGAGTTCCTCGACGAGCCGCTTGCGCTGCCGCCAGCCACGCTGACGGTGCCGGTCCCAGGAGCTCAGCCAGTCGGCCGCGTCGACCGTGCCGTCGACCAGCAGACCGATCGCCCCGCAGGCGTCGAGCAGCGCCAGCCACGCCGCGTCGAACTCCTCGCGCTGATCACCGCCCGTGGACGGCATCAGCGTCAACAACCGCTCCCGTACCGCCGGATCCTCGTGCGCCAGCTCCGCCAGAGCGGGCAGCGCGGACTTCCAGAAGCTCCCGGCCGCGCGGTTCATGGCCCCCGAGGGGAGGATCTCGGCGAGCAGCGCACCCTCCTCGGCACGCGGATCGAGCCCCGCCCCCTTCGCCAGCCGCCGCAGATCCTCCAGCATGCCCGCGTAGGGAGCGATCCCGGCCGCGCAGCGCTGCGAGGACAGTGTCCTGAACTGCTCGTAAGCGGCTGCCCCGGACAGTCGTGCCGCCAGCCCCTTGGCGTGGTCGCGCAGCGCCTTGCCGCTCAACGCGCCCGCCCCGGCGAACTCCAGGAACACCTCCCGCAGCCGGTCCTCGTCCACGTCCAGGGCGTGCCGCTGCTCGGCCGCCCGGGCCTTGCCGAAGAACGACGCGGCGTGCTGGCGCGACTCCGCCGCCAGGAACAACCGGGCCACCTGCTCGTAGTACGTCGGCAGGAAGTGCGGCACCGAGCGGTCCAGCCGGGTGCCGATCTCGTCGAAGCCGTCCTTGGCGTGGCCCGGCTTGCTCGACACCATCCGGGTGAGCCGCTCCATCTCCTTGACCACGGCGAGCGCATGGTGCCCGTTCACCGGGTCGTTGACCAGCGCCCAGGCGGGGAACCCCAGCGACTGGCGCCTCACCCGGCCCACCGGCGCCGAGTCGGCGGTGCCGAAGCCCAGGTACTCCAGGGCGAGGTCCTCGGCGGGCCCGATCGCCTCGGGCACCAGCCGCACCACCGTGCGCCCCTCCAGTACGGGATGCCCGTACGTCCGCGCCGTCAGCACATCGCCGGCACCCTTGCCCAGCGGCAGTACCGCTCCCGACTCCAGCAGCTGATCCCCGCTCACAGCTCCCCCTCCTCGTCCTCGCCGTTCACCACACGCCCCGCGTACACCAAAGCCGCCATCCGAACCCCCTCCGACCAGGCCACCGGTCCCACTTCCCGCAGCGGCAGCCGGCGCCCGCCCGCGGCCCGCCACTCCAGGCCGCCGGTACGGGTCTCGGACTCCGGGTAGTCGGCGCCGATCCAGTAGGCCGCCTCCACCGCGACCCCGTTCTCGATCAGCGGGCACACCGCGTACCCGCCGCGCACCCGATAGCCGTACGAACCCGCCCGCGCGGTCGCGTGCCGCAGTTCCTCGAACTTCCCGCCCGCGTAGGCGCTCCACTCGAAGGCGGCGCCGTCCCTCTCGTCCGGCCGCGGCCAGACCTCCCGGAACAACTGGCCCGCGCCCTGCTCGACACCGAGCTCCGCCGCGAACTCCCGCAGCTCCTCCAGGTCTTCGAGGAGCACCGGATGCGGTATCACCACCGTCCGCGCGGCGAGCCGGACCGAGTCGCCGTCGAGGTCCACCACGCCGAGGCCCTGCTCCGGATCCGCGTCCCGCAGGAATCCGGCGCGCTCCAGCGCGACCGTGCCGTCCGCGTCCACCGGCGCCACCACCAGATCCCGCAGCGCCTCCTGCCAGGCGGCATCGGGCCACACCCGGGCCAGCAGATCCGTCGGCACGGGCAGGGAGCGGACGATCCAGGTGTCCACCTGGGAGCGGCACTCCTGCTCATGCCGCTCCAGCCACTCGGCCAACTGCCGCAGCCGGACGACCTCCACGTCGTCCCGCAGCTTCGCGGGCACCTGCTTCAGCGTGCGCCCCGCCGCGTTGCGGCACCGCACCTGTACGCCGTCCAACGTGACGGCGTACCCACTGGATGTCTCGATCCAACCCATGACAGGACCCCTCCCGAACCCACCTGCCGGCGATGGTGATCACAGTAGGGGAGGGGTCTGACAATGCCCCGATGGGCTGTGCTCAAGCGGCTTTGAGCTGCGGTTTCTACGCGGCGTCCAGGGCGGCGCGGCAGGCACGCAGCAGCTGTTCGTCCTCGGTGATGTCATGGCTGCCGTATCCGCCGGCCCGAGCCTGGTGCCGCCGTGGTGTGGCGAGTTCCGTACGGAGCAGATCGTGGGCGGGCGAGCCCGCCGGACCCATCCGTATCAGACAGTCGGCGAGGACGGTGCGGGTGTGCGCGTTCTGCTCCCAGGCGGAGCGGAGCGCGGGGAGGACCGGCTTGGGATCCCCCGCGATGTCCCACAGGGCGCCCGCGGCGATCGCGCGCGGCCACACCTTCCCGGAGTCGGCCATGCGGCGCAGTGCCGGCAGGGCGGGTCGGGCCGCGGGACCCAGCCGGGCCAGGGCCTCGGCCGCGTTGCGTGCGTGGAGCGGCTCCTCCACCAATTCTCTTCGCAGCGTCAGCAGTACGGCCTCCGCGTCGCCCTCCACCGACCAGAGCGCACCGGCCGCCGCCACCGCGGATCCCCCGTCCAGCAGCTTGCGCAGGGCCGGTATCGCCTCCCGCGCGTCCGGGCCGCATCTGCCGAGCGCGTCGGCGATCGCCCGCACGAGCCACCCCCGGCTCCGCAGCCCCTCCGGCGCACCGTGCAGCAGCCGCAGCATCTCCGGTACCGCCGGGGCGTGTCCCAGCCTGCCGAGCGCGAACAGCAGCGGTACGGCACGGTCGTACGTATCGAGCGCGTCGAGGGGAACCTCGCCGAGCCGCTCGCGCAGCAGTGGAGCGAGCGGGGCCGCCGCCGGGCCCAAGTGCTGGACCTCGTAACCGGTTTCGGGCGGCACGACCGGACCGTCCAGCACCTCGGCGAGCGCCGCCACCGCGCGCGGGTCCCCGGCCCTGGCCAGCGCCTTGAGCGGGGCGCCGAGGGTCGGTACCCCGCGCTCCCACTGGCGTATTCGGTGCTCGGGGCCCATCGCCACCAGGGCGGCCAAATGGTCGCCGGCCGGGGCGGCCAGACCGAAGAGGGACTCCAGGACGGAGGCCGCGGCATCGCGCAACCGCTGCTCCTCGGTGACGACCTGCTCGCCGATCAACGCGACCAGCTCTTCGTACGAGCCCCGCCATTCACGGAAGAGCCCCGCCGACATCCACACGGCATTGCACCGGTCGGCCGGCTCGTCGCTGCTCAACTGCCCCTTGAGCAGGGCGATCCGGTCGACGGTCCGGCCGCCGAGCGCGGTGTGCAGGGTCCGCAGGAGATGACCCCCCTCCTCGTCGGCGGGGCGCAGGCGTCGCAGATGGCCGATGAGGGTGTCGGTGTCGGGCCGCTCAGGCTGGTCCGGTACCCGGGTGCGTCGTGATCTGGCCCGGAGCAGCGCGACGACGGTGGGCACGAGGTCGGCGGGCAGGCGATCGGGTGCGCAGCCGGCGAGTTGGCCGAGGGCGGCGAGCCGCAGCCCGGGGTCGTGCGGAGCGGCCCCGAGTTCGACCAGGTACTCCACCGCGGGAGCGGCGGACGCGGTGTGCAGGCGCGCGAACAGTCCCAGGCCCTCGGCCAGGGCCGGCCGGACCTGTTCCTCCTCTTCCTCCTCGAGCCGTCCCGTCAACAGCCCGAGGACGCGCTCCGGTTGGCCGAGGAACCGCACGAGCGCCGTCGGTGCCGCCCGGCGCACCTCCGGGTCCCGGTCCGCGAGCAGGCCGATGAAGGCCGCGGCGCCCGACCGTATCGCCGTCCGGGCCATGGCGTAGTTGCCCTCGGCGCCCGCCCCGTCCTCGAGCGGCCCTTCGTCGAAGGCGTCCCCACCGCCGATGCTGACGAGCAACTCCACGACGCCGCCCCGGTCGCGGATTTCCGAGTGCCCGACGAGTTCGAACAGGAACGGGATGCACGCGAGCGTCGAGTCGTAGACATCGCCCTGGTGGTGCACGGCCCCGTACATCCCGTCGAGCGCTCTCTCACGCTCCTGCGGGCAGGCGGAGGCCAGTCCCCGGAGCAACTCCGGGACGTCCTCGGCGCTTCCATAGGCATGTTTCATCGAGGCCCAGCCGACCTCGTCCATCCCCGTGAACACGGCATCCTCCCCAGGTGTACGGCAACTCATCGTGAGTGTGCACCAAGGCACTGACAGTCACGTGTGCCTTTGGGGGCGTGTTCCGGCGACGAGGGTGGAACGGGGCCGCCGCCCACGCCCAGGGGATTCGCATCGAGGCGCGGACGGCGGGGGACCGGTGGGACGCGTCAGACTCCGACGCCGAAGTCGGAGGCGATCCCGGACAGACCCGAGGCGTACCCCTGGCCCACCGCGCGGAACTTCCACTCCGCGCCGTTGCGGTACAACTCGCCGAAGATCATCGCGGTTTCGGACGCGGCGTCCTCCGACAGGTCGTAGCGCGCGAGTTCGGTGCCGCCGGCCTGGTTGACGACGCGGATGAACGCGTTGCGGACCTGGCCGAAGCTCTGTCCGCGCGCGTCGGCGTCATGGATCGAGACCGGGAACACGATCTTGGCGACCTCGGCCGGTACGCCGGCCAGGTTCACCTTGATGGACTCGTCGTCGCCCTCGCCCTCACCGGTCAGGTTGTCGCCGGTGTGCTCGACCGAACCGTCCGGGCTCTTCAGGTTGTTGTAGAAGACGAAGTGCTGGTCCGAGAGGACCTTGCCCGACTCGTCGACCAGCAGCGCGGACGCGTCGAGGTCGTAGTCGGTGCCCGTCGTGGTCCGCACGTCCCAGCCCAGACCGACGAGGACCGCGGTCAGGCCCGGCGCCTCCTTGCTGAGCGAGACATTGCCGCCTTTGGACAGGGAAACTCCCACGCTGCTCTCCTCCGTGCTGCCGTCGGCCGGGCGAGTGGACGCCCGGCACTGGATGGATCGACACCAAAAAACTACATCACTGTAGAAATAGAGCGGGAGTTGCCAGCCGAAACTCGTCGGTCCCAGGTGCTGCTCGCCGCGGTGCCGGGCGTGACCAGGCCCGTTTCGTACGCCGTGACGACCGCCTGGACGCGGTCGCGCAGGCCGGGTTCGGCGAGGATGGGGGCCACATGGGTCTTGACCGTCGCCTCGGCCAGGTGGAGGTGGGCGGCGAGTTCGGCGTTGCTCAACCCCTGTGCGAGCAGACGCAGGACTTCGAGCTCGCGCGGGGTCAACGGGGCCAGGTCACGATGGAGCACGGCCGTCTCGGGAGACCGGCGGGCATGACGCTCGACCAGGCGACGGGTGATCGTCGGGGCCAGGAGGGCGTCACCGGAGCGGACCAGGCGGACGGCGGAGAGCAGGTGTTCGGGGGTGACGTCCTTGAGGAGGAACCCGCTGGCCCCGGCGGACAGCGCCGCGTACACCAGGTCGTCGAGGTCGAAAGTCGTGAGGATGATCACGCGGGGCGGGTCGGACGTGCCGGTCAGGATGCGGCGGGTGGCCTCCAGGCCGTCCAGTCCCGGCATCCAAGATGTCCATCAGCACCAGGTGGGGGCGGGCGCGGCGGACCGCCTCCACGGCTTCGGCGCCGTCGGCCGCCACCGCGACCACGTCGATGCCGTCGGCCATGAGGACGACGCCGCGGCAGACCGTCGTCATGGTCGTCACCTCGGTCGCCATGACCGGACTCATCGGCGGCGGTGTCGGAGTGCCGCTCGGCGTCGCCCTGAACGGCTGGATCGTGCCGGCCATGGGGCACAGCGCAAGGCTGAACCTGCCCGAGTCCGTCATCGCCGTCTACCGCACGACCGAACTGATCCTGCTCGCCCTCGGCGGGCTGCTGATCGCCGTCCTGGGCGCGCTGCTGCCGGCGGGCTGGACCGCCCGGACCCGCGGTGCCGTCGCCCTGCGCACGGAATAGCGGCGGAACAGGAGGGGAACAGGAACGGAAGGGGGACGGAAGGGGGAACCGGGAGCCGTCCGATCCGAGCCCATGGTTGTACTGTTGCGCAAAGCGGCAATCTTCAAGTGGGTGACGACCAGTGGTGCGCGCCCTCGACCGAAGCGAAGAAAGGCGGGCGCACGATGCTCCGCAACGGACTGGAACCCTGGCACCTGCTGATCGTGGCGATCGTGCTCATCGTGCTGTTCGGCTCGAAGAAGCTGCCGGACACCGCCCGTGCGCTGGGCAAGTCGATGCGCATCCTCAAGAGCGAGACCAAGGCGATGAAGGACGAGAACCCCGCGTCCGCCGCCACCGCCGAACAGGGCACCGCTCCGGTGACCCCCACGGCGATCATCAAGAACTCCGCCGAGCAGACCGCCCCGCGCGCGACGACCGAGGCTCCGAGCGCCGCGCACTGAGCCCACGGGGTCCGTGTCCGGGGGCGGCGCACACCGCCTCCGGACACGGACGCGCCTGAGCACTCAGTCCTCTTCGCCGCCTTCGTCGTCGTCGCCCTCGAAGAAGTCGCCCACCTCGTCGACGACTTCGGCCGCGACCAGGCCGCCGGCCACTCCCACCGCGAGTCCCGCCGCGCCGGCCGCGACCGCGGTACCGACGCCGGGCCCGGAGCGGTGGCCCTCATGGCCCGACTCATGGCCGGACCCATGGGCCGAGTGATGCCCGTACGCGCTTGCGGCGGCATACGGATCGGCGTGGCCGTACGTGGCGTGGGAGCCGTACGACGCCCGGTGTTCGACCAACTGCCTGATCCAGCCGTCGACTTCGCTGTTCCAGTCGCGGGCTTCGACATCGTGATGGCCCACCGTGAAGCGGGTGAGGGCGTCCTGCCCGGACTCGAAGAGCCCGCCGCGCTTGTCGGCCTCCAGGACGATCTCGATGCCGGCCGGGGTGGCGAGGAAGGTCAGCTCGATCTCGTTGACCACGTGCGCGTACTGCGGTGCGGGCGTCAGCTCGATCTCCTGGTAGAAGGGCAACTGCTGCCCCGTGCCCCCGATGTGGCCGTATTCGAGATCGGCGGACTTGAAGCCGAAGCCCAGCTGCCCCAGCGCCTCCAGGACCGCTTCCTGGACCGGCAGCGGACGCACCGCGAGCGGATCCAGGTCACCCTTGTCCCTCGCACCGGCCACCGCGAGCTCGGTGCGCACGCCGAGGACGATGCCCAGCGGCTGCCCGTACAGCTCGCTGACCGGTGTCTCCCACGGCAGGGACACCCGGAACGGAACGCTGTACCGCTCCTCCTCGGCGAGGCGGAAACCGCCGCCGACCGTGAACCGCTCGAAGACGACGGCGCCCTCGCTCTCCCCGTCCTCGTGCTCGGCCTCCACCCGGGCGATCAACTCGAGCCCGATGTGCTCGATCTCCACGTCCGCGCTGCCACCCTGGAGATGAACCTGCCCGGACAGCACCCCGCCGGGCGCCACCGCGCCGCCGTCGAGAACCGTGTCCACCGAGGGGCCGCCTGCACCCATCGCCCCGAGCAGCCGTTTGAACACCATGTCGGTGTGGCTCCTTCACTGATCGCACTCATCGTTTCGAACCGGCTCGGAGCGAGCCCCGAACCGGTGTTGTCAGAACTGACGGCATCGGTAAAGAAGTTCCCAAGTCACCTGGATGGAGGCATCTTTCACGACCTCGTGCGCCCGAAGCAGCGCTCCAGCTCGGCCAGGTCGTAGAACGCGCTGCCCTTCGCCACGGGCGCGCAGCCCGCCTTGAACGCGGTCTCCTTCTCGTTGTAGAGCATCCGCACCAGGTAGGTGTCGCCCTTGCGGAACACGTCCCACTGGATGTTCGCGGCCATCGGAGCCACCGAGCCGCCCCGCCAGGGGTTGTCCGCATAGGTGTACGGCTGAGTCGTCGTCACCGGCTTCGTGCTGCCCGGCAGCCGCATGAGAGCGGCGAGCGGAATGATCTCCTCGGCGTGGGTGAAACGCAGCTCCGCGCCGAGGTCGCTGGTTTTGTCGCGCTTGGCCTCGGCCTTCTTGAAGAAGTCGTCGAGCAGGACGTCCGCCATCTTGTACGTGATGTCACTGTCCGTGAAACCCGGTCCCTTCTCGTAGAAGTCCTCGGCGTCGCTGAGATAGGCGAACCAGGCGGCGTCGCGCGGGGCGAGGTAGCGCTCCAGGTGCCGGCTGCCCTCGTCGGCCATGGCCGGGGCGATGCTGTACAGGTTGTAGACCGCCTGGGCCGCGTCCACCTCGCTGCCGATGGAGGCGAACTCCCCGGCCGAGATCCGCCGGACGAAGGCCGGGGTGAAGATCCTCCTCAGGATGTCGCGGGCCGCGCGGTGGGTGGCCGGCTGCTCGGTGATGCTCTTGAGGGTGGTGGCCAGCCGCTGGTCGTGGGCGATGTAGTCGCGGTAGGCGGCGCCGCCCGGGGACTTGTGGAAGTAGAGCAGGTCGGGGTCGGTGCGCGCCGGGCCGATGAGGGGACCGAGGGCCGGGTCGGCGTCGGCGAGGGCCGAGGCGAAGAGGGCGCCGCTGTCGACGGCGCGGCCCTGGCCCGAGCTGACCACGTCGATCGGCTCGGAGTCCTTGGCGATCCGTGTGAACAGTCCGGGCAGCCGCTGCGCCATGCGGGCCGCCGTGCCCTGGATCTCCCGCTTTCCCCGGCCGCTGAGGTTGCCGTATCCGACCTTCTCCATCGCCGCCAGCAGCGAGCGCACCTGCGGGCCGAACTCCGCACCGGCGCGGGTGAGTTCACCTTCGCTCTCGGCCTTTTCCCACAGCTGGAGGGTCAGTTCGCCGTCCTCGCCGCTCGTCGCCGCGCGTGAACCGTGCCGGGACACGTTCTCGGTGAACACCGGGACGAACCCCTTCGGTGCCCGCTGGTACGTACGGGCGTCCTGCTGCGGCGCGTACGGCGCCTTCGTCCCGTAACTGCCCGACGCACCGCCCGCCGCCCGCGCCGGGAGCGGGGACAGGAGGAGGACGGAGAGCGCGGAGAGGGTGAGGGCCAGGGCGGGGGCGGCCGCGATGCGTTTCATGAGGGCGTCGATTCGTCCGGGGGCGGGCTCGGTGATCGGCCGCATCGTTTCCGGACGACGTGAACGTCGGGTGGCTGTGACATGGCGGGCGCCGGGTGCGCGTGCCCCGGCGCCCGTACCTCGAACTGACCCGACGGGTTACCTGGTTGACGAGGCGTTGGTCGAAGAACCCCTCTGCTGTCCGGGAACCTGCCCGCTCCCGTGCGGGGGTTGTGAGCGTCCTCCCGGCCTGCGCAGGAGTGGGCGTCGGCCGAGCGCGGGCAGGGCGGGCGGGGTGAGGAAGCCCTCCGCGCGGGCGGCGGCGATCCCGATGCGGGGGAGGTCGCTGCTCTTCTCGAACAGGAGGTAACGGGGTTCCCAGACGGGCCGGTACTTGGCGTTGGCCCGGTAGAGGGACTCGAGTTGCCACCAGCGGGAGAGGAACGTCAGCACCGCGCACCACAGACGCAGCACGGGTCCGGCCCCCAGCCGGGAGCCGCGCTCGAAGACGGAACGGAACATGGCGAAGTTCAGCGAGACCCGCTGCACCCCGATCTCCTCGGCGCGCAGCAGGAGTTCGATGACCATGAACTCCATGAGGCCGTTCTCGGAGTCGCGGTCCCGGCGCATCAGGTCGAGCGACAGCCCCTTGTCGCCCCACGGTACGAAGCTCAGTACGGCCCGTGGTTCGTCCTGGCTGTCGCGGCACTCCAGCATCACGCACCGGCCGTCGCCCGGGTCGCCGAGCCGGCCGAGCGCCATGGAGAACCCACGCTCGGTCTCGCCGTCCCGCCAGTGGTCCGCCTTGTCGATGAGGGTGGCCATGTCGGCCTCGGAGATGTCGCCGTGGCGGCGGATGCCGACGGTGTACCCGGCCCGGCGGATGCGGTTGTGCGCCTGGCGCACTCCGCGCATCGCGCGCCCTTCGAGGGTGAAGTCGGCGAGATCCACGATGGCTTCGTCGCCGAGTTCGAGGGCGTCGAGGCCGTGCCGGGCGTAGATGGTGCCTGCCTCCTCGCCGGCGCCCGTCACAGCGGGCGTCCAGGCGTGCCGTCGCGCCTCGTGCAGCCATGCCTCGATCGCGCCGGGCCAGGCCTCGGGGTCGCCGATCGGGTCGCCGGAGGCCAGGGTCACTCCGCCGACCACCCGGTAGGTGATCGCCGCCTTGCCGCTCGGGGACCACATGACGGCCTTGTCGCGGCGCAGCGCGAAGTAGCCCAGCGAGTCCCGTTCACCGTGTTTGGCGAGAAGGTCGCGCAGACGTCGCTCGTCGTCCTCGCCGAGGAGCTCCCGCCCGCGCGGCGCACGGAAGCAGGCATAGAGCACGAGCAGGAAGGACGCCGCGATCAGGATGTTGACGATCACGTCCACCCAGCGGGGCGCGACCACCGAGTCGAGGCGGTCGGCGAGCGGGCCGACGCTGACCCCACGCAGCAGCGTGTACGCGATCCGGTCGCTCAGCGGCGCCCCGGACACCTTGTTGGTGGCGCTCACCAGCAGTGTTCCGAGGGTGCCACTGACCAGGAAGCCACCGGCGCCGACGGCCAGCGCCAGCCGGGGGTTGGAGCGGTCCCCGACGGCCTGGAACTCCCTTCGCCCCACCAGCAGCGCGACGACGAAGAGCCCGGTGAACAGGGTCGAGAACCAGTTGAAGCCGTGCCGTCGGAACTGCTCCTGCGTGAGGGCCAGGACGTACAGCCCGAAGAGCGGTCCCGCCAGCAGCATGTTGAAGATCCACGCGGCCCGTTTGCGGCGCCGCATCACCAGGGCCAGGAACAGCGCCAGCGCCGCCGAGACCAGCCCGGCGGTGGCCAGGTACGGGGTGAAGAACTCACCTCCGTTGTGCTCGTGCACCTCTTCCCGGAACGGCAGCGACGTGACCGCCACCACGTTGAGCAGCGCGAGCAGTCGCAGGTACCAGACAGTGGCCGCGGCCGCCCGTGGTCGCAGCCGGGCGCCGATGGCCGACCGTCCGCTCGGGTCCGGCCGGCGCGACTTCGAGTTCCTCTGTTCCGGGACGAGTACTGGCTGTTGTGCAGACACCGTGGAGCATCACCTTGGGGAGAGGGCGGTGGGGGAGAGCTGCGGGAGCGGGGGCGGGGAACTCTGTGTGTTCCCTGAGAAGGGCAGGGCGGGGAAACCCTACATGCTGTAAGGAAAAGGTGAGTTGTGGTCACGGTGAGGATTGCCGCCGAGGGTCTTAACGAGCGGCGGTCAGTGGTGTTGCGGGGAAAGACTGCCTGGTCCCGGCGGTGTCGCGGGGTAAGGGGCTGGTAAGAATCGAAGCACGGACAGAATGTCCGTGGCGGGGGCGCGGCCGCGCCGACGGGCCGTCGCCGTGCGCCCCGCGAATCGACGCGGACGCCTGGGCTCTTGCCTTCCGCTCTCGCGTTACCGCAGCTCAGGGGCGTGATGCCTGCCTCGCGTGGCCCCCGCGCCGACTGATCGGCCGATCCGCCCTCGATGCTGCCGACCCGGGCCCGGTGTGCGGTCCGCGTCCGCTGTGTCGCGATTTGCGCGCTCTCTTGACCGTTAGTTAGGCATGCCTACACTAAGCCCCGCCCTTGGCCGTCCGGCCTGGTATTTGCTGCATCGGAGAGAGGCCCGAGGTGTGGGACGACGCGTTTCCCAGCTTTCTGATCGGTCTGCGTGAGGGGCTGGAAGCGGGACTGATCGTCTCGGTTCTGGTCGCCACGCTCGTACGGTCCGACCAGCGTGCCCGACTGCCCCATGTGTGGACGGGAGTTGCCGCCGCCATCGGGTTGTCGATGAGCTTCGGTGCGGTGCTGACGTTCACGGCGGCGAACCTGCCCGGGAAGTCGCAGGAGGGGTTCGGCGGCACGCTCAGTCTGGTCGCGGTCGTGTTCGTCACCGCCATGGTGTTCTGGATGCGGCGCTCGGCCCGTACGTTCTCCGGCGAGATCAAGCAGAAGGTCACCGCCGCGCTGGGCATGGGCGCGAGCGTACTGATCGCCACGTCGTTCCTCGCCGTCGGCCGCGAGGGCCTGGAGACCGCGCTGTTCCTGTGGACCACCGCGCAGGCCGCGGGCAGTTCCTCGGGTCCGCTGGCCGGAGCGGCGGTCGGGCTGCTGATCGCCGCGGCGCTGTGCTGGGGCCTGTACCGGCGGGTCCTGCACATCAACCTCACGCGGTTCTTCAGCATCACCGGCGCCGTGCTCATCGTCATCGCCGCGGGCGTTCTCGGCTACGGCATGCGCGACCTCCAGGAAGCCACGGTGATCCCGGGCGGCACGTCGTACGCCTTCGATCTGTCGGCGCATCTCGACCCGGCCTCCTGGTACGTCACCGTCGTCCAGGGCACGCTCAACCTCACCCCGCAGATGACCTGGCTCCAGGTCGGCGTCTACGGCGCGTACCTGGCGATCGTGATGACGCTGTTCGTGCGCGGCGTCCGCGGGGCGACCCCGGCGAAGCCGGCGCCGGTGGCGTCCGCCGCCGCGCAGGCCGGGACGCCGGACGGCGCCGCGCCCGCGGGGGTCGCTGTCGCGACGGCCGACAAGCCCGCCGAGTCGACGACCTCGGCGTCCGCGGCCGCCGTCGCGCAGGCAGCCGGGACGCCCGCCGACCCCGGCACCGGGATTGCCGTCGCGTCGACCGCCGTCGAGGCCGAGCGGTCCACCGCGCCCGTCTCCGCAGGTGAGGTCCCCTCCGAAGGCGGGGCCGCCTCCGAACACGAGCCCGCCGCCGCAGGCGAGAAGTCCGCCGAGCCTGCGGCCTCCGGCCCCGACCAGCCGTCCGCTCCCGCCGAGGGCGCCGCGGTCACGCCGTCCACCCCCCGTCGCTTCCCCCGCTGGACGGTCCCCGCCGCTCTCGTCGCCGCGCCCGCGCTCATCGCGGGGATCACCATCGCGGCCAGCAGCGGAAAGCCCGCGTCCGGGACGCCCGTCGTCGAGGTGTCCGTGGCCGACTGCGGCAAGGGCTTCACCGCGCCCAAGCCGGGTCGGCAGACCTTCCAGGTGCGCAACACCGGCTCCCGTACCTCCGAGATCTATCTGATCGACCCGGTCAGCAACGCCGTCTACGGCGAGGTCGAGGGCATCGCCCCCGGCACCACCCGCGCCCTGATAGCCACCGTCGGGACGGGCTCGTACGCCTGGCGCTGTGTGCCCAACGGCGGCAAGGCCGTCACCTCGGCGGCCGTACGCGTCAGCGCGGGCGGCGGCTCGGTCCAGGCCGTACTGCCGGTCTCCGAGAAGGACCTCGCCGCACCGCTGGCCGCCTACCGTACGTACGTCGACCAGGGTCTGGCCGACCTGCAGACCAAGACGCGCAGCCTCCAGAGCGACCTCGACGCCGACAAGCTCGACCAGGCCCGCAAGGACTGGCTGCCCGCGCACACGCAGTACGCCTCGCTCGGCGCCGCCTACGGAACGTTCGCCGACTTCGACGCCAAGATCAACGGCCGTACGGCCGGACTCGCGGGCGGGGTCGAGGACCCGGCCTTCACCGGCTTCCACCGCATCGAGTACGGCCTGTGGCACGGCCAGTCCGCCGCCACCCTCGCGCCGTACGCCAAGCAACTCGCCGCCGATGTGGACGCCCTGCGCAAGGACTTCCCGAAGCAGGACTTCGAACCGGCCGACCTTCCGCTGCGCACCCACGAGATCCTCGAGAACACCCTGCACCGTGAACTGAGCGGCAACGCCGACTACGGCAGCGGCACCGAACTCGCCACCACCGAGGCCAACCTCGACGGCACCCGCGAACTGCTCACCCTGCTCCGCCCGCTGATCGACAGGCGCAATGCCAAGGTGATCCCGGCCGTCGAGACATGGATGCGGCGCACCGAGCAACTGGTGCTCGCCCAGCGGGCCGAGGACGGTACCTGGACGCCGCTGGACAAGCTGTCCGACACCGACCGGCAGCGCCTCGACGGCTCGGTCGGCCAGTTGCTGGAAGAGCTCGCCCCGATCCCGGACCTCCTGGAGATCCGCAAGGCCGCGTGAGCGGCCGAAAGTCCGCCTGAGCAACCCCAGGGCCGCGTGAGCAGCCCAGCGGCGCCGACCCGAGACCGTCGGCCCACCCGCGCCGAACCACCGCCCCCGCAGTACCGGGACCATGTGCCCACAGGAGAGGACCTCCCCCGATGACGACCCCGAGCCAGGACGACCAGGCCGCGCCGGGCGCCTGCCCCTTCGGCCGCCGTACGTTCACCAAGACCGCCCTCGGCGTCGGCGCGGCCGGAGCCGCCCTGGCGGGCGCCGGGCTCGTCGGGGCCCAGGTGGCCGCGGGCAGCACTCCCGCCGCGGCGGCCGACTCGGGCAGCGGCAAGGTGGCCTTCCACGGCGCCCACCAGGCCGGCATCACCACCCCCGCGCCCACGGCCGCCGTCTTCGTCTCCTTCGACGTCATCGCCGAGGACCGGACCGAACTGGCCGCCCTGCTGCGCACGATCACCGAACGGGCCCGCTTCCTGACCACCGGTGGCACCCCGGTCGACCTCGGCGTGGGCGCACCGCCCTCCGACAGCGGTCTGCTGGGACCGGACCTGCCCGCGGACGACCTCACCGTCACCGTGGGCGTCGGCGCCTCGCTCTTCGACGACCGCTATGGCCTCGCCGACCGCATGCCGCGCCACCTGAAGCCGATGCGCACCTTCCCCAACGACAACCTCGACGCCGCCGAGTGCCACGGCGACCTGTCGTTGCAGCTGTGCGCCGCCCACTCCGACACGGTGCTGCACGCCCTGCGCGACATCACCCGGCACACGCGCGGCGCGATGCAGATCAAGTGGCGCATCGACGGCTTCCAGAACCCGTCCCGTCCGACCGGCGCGCAGCGCAACTTCCTCGGGTTCAAGGACGGCATCGCCAATCCCGACACGACCTCGTCCCGCGAGATGGACAAGCTGGTCTGGGTCACCGCGGCCGACGGCGAACCGGCCTGGGCGGTCGGCGGCAGCTACCAGGTCATCCGGATCATCCGCATGCTGGTCGAGTTCTGGGACCGGGTCTCGCTCACCGAGCAGGAGAAGATGATCGGCCGCCGCCGTGACACCGGCGCACCGCTGGACGGCGCCCAGGAGACCGACCTCCCGCGCTACGCCAAGGACCCCAAGGGCGAGGCGATCCCGCTGGACGCACACATCCGGCTGGCCAACCCCCGTACGGCGAAGAGCGACACCACCCGGATCCTGCGCCGCGGCTACAACTACGACCGGGGCGTCGACAAGGCGGGCAACTTCGACATGGGCCTGGCCTTCTGCTCCTACCAGCAGGACGTGGTCCGTCAGTTCGAGGCGACCCAGACGCGTCTGATCGACGAGCCGCTCGTCGACTACATCAGCCCCACCGGGGGCGGCTACTTCTTCGCGCTGCCCGGGGTGAAGGACAAGTCCGACTGGCTGGGCCGCTCCCTCGTCGAGGGCTGAAGCGCAGGGTGAAGAGGGGGTTGGGCCGGGGCCGGCAGTGGGGCCGGACCCGAGGCCGTCCCGTCCAGCGTGCCGAGCAGAAACGGCATCACTCCCCGTTCCAGCAGGGCCAGTTGCCACTCCTCATGGGCCCGGCTCACCTCTGGATCGCGGTCCTCCGGGGTGGGGCGGTCGCGCGTCGCCAGCGACCAGAGAAGGTCGCCCAGCGCCGCCCCCGCCGTCACCGCGGCCAGGATCACCACCACCATGATCAGCCCGTCGTTCAGATGCGGGCGCACGTCGAGGGCGTGCAGGTCGAAGCCGCTCAGGACGTACACACCCGCGGCGACGACACCAAGACTCGGCACGAGCAGCGCCGAGACGGACACGGAGCCATCCCCCACACGTACGGAGGCCTTTGAGGGTCCGTCATGCCGTCGGGACGCCCGCAGCCGGAGGTACCGGTCGTACTCGACCGCGGCGGTCCGGGAGAGCGAGGGGCACGCCTGAAGGGCTTCGGCGCGCAGGCGCTCGCGCGTGTCCGCCACGCCGACGCGTTCCACGGCTGCCATGATCTCGGGGGAGTGGAGAGCCCGGTCCAGGATCCGCTCGAAGGTGCCGTCACTCGGCGCCGCCGGACCGTCGTCACGTTCCTTCATTTGGGGGTCCCCCGAGACGTAAGAGGCTCACGATGAGGCAAACCCTACAGTATGTAGGGTTTCCGCTCGCCAACCGCTTCGGTGTCGGGTCTCCATCGCGTCGCGGGATCTTCGCAGGCGCTTCGGCACGGGATACGTCGTCCTGCGCCGAGCGTCACGGCCTCCTGGTGGCCCGGTGCACGAAGGCGGGCGGGAGGTTCGGCCACACCACCGGCGAGCGCTCCAACCGGTCGAAGCGGCAGGCCAGTTCGGCGGTGAAGTGACGGGCGGGCGGAGTCCAGGCCGCGTGCAGATACGCGAAGGTGGTGAACCGGCCGCCGGGCGCCAGGGCTTCGCTCACGGCGTCCAGGATGTGCCCGCGCCGCTCCCGCGACATGACCGTCCACGGCAGCCCGGAGACCACCGCGTCGACCGGTCCGCTCACCGCGGCGGCCAGGTCGGCGGCCGAACCCCGCACCACGGTCAGCCGTTCGTCGCGCCGTGCGGCCGACAACCGTGCCGCGAGCACCGGATTGAGCTCGACCGCGACGAGCCGCGCGTCGGGCGCGAGCCGGGCCAGGATCGCGTCGGTGAACACCCCGGTCCCCGGACCCAGTTCGGCAACGAGCCGGGCCCGCTCCAGACCGATGCCCTCGGTCATCGCGTGGGCCAGCCGACGTGAACTGGCCGTCACGGCGCCGGTCATGAGGGGCCGTCTGAGGAACTCGCTGGTGATCGACATGGCGGCCATGCTGGAAGCGCGCCGGGTGGCCGCACGTCGTATCCCCGGCCGGTGCGCGTACGACCGCGGGAGGACCCCGTGACGCCCCGCAGGACGATGCGGCGGAGCGGTCCCCGGTCATAGCGTGAGGCGGTGCATCGGCTGATCGAGACCCTGGCCCGTCGGCGGCGCGGCCGCCCGTGGCTGACGGACGTCCTGCTGGTCGTGCTGGTGGCCGTGCCCCCGGTCATCCGCCCGGAGCCGGGCTGGCGGCCGGTCTGGGTGCAGGTGGGCGTGTACGTCGCCCTGGTGCTGCCCCTGCTGTGGCGCCGCCGGCGGCCGGTGCTCGTCGCGGCCCTGGTGACGGCGGCGTTCTGGGCGCAGTACCTCGGACAGGTGTGGGGACAGGAACCGGGGCGCGGCGCCGTCGCCCTGGCCGCGGTCCTGGCCACCCTCACCGTGCGCGGGCTGCGCCGCGCCGCCGCGCTGACGGTGGTCTGTGCCGCCGGCTGCGTACTGCTGTGGATTCCCGCGTGGCAGCGGGAGTACGTGGGTCCGGGCGCCCGCGGAGCCTGGCTCACCCCGCTCGCCGTGGGGCTGCTGCTGGCCGGGGCCTGGGTGTTCGGCGAGTACGTCCGTGCCCGGCGCGCCTACCTCGCCGAGTTCGAGCGGCGGGCCGCACTCGTCGAGTCGGAGCGCCTCGCCCTGGCCCGGGTCGCCGTCGCCGAGGAACGGGCGCGCATCGCCCGCGAGATCCACGACGTCCTCGCGCACAGCGTGAGCGTGATGGTGGTGAACGCCGAGGGCGGCAGACTGATGCGGCATGTCGACCCCGCCGTCGTCGACCGCACCCTCGGCGTCATCAGCGCGACCGGCCGCGAGGCCCTGGGCGAACTGCGCCGGCTGCTGGAGGTGCTGCGTACGCCCGACGCGGACGCCTCGGCCGACCCCGACTCCGGCGCCGATGCGGCTCCCGAGCCCCTCTCGGCCGATCTACGCCGGCTGATCGGACGCCTCAACACGAGCGGCACGCGCGCCCGGCTGGACCTGCGCGGTGAGCGGGGCGGCCTCCCGGCGGACCTCACCGCGCAGACGTACCGCATCGTGCAGGAAGCGCTCACCAACATCGTCAAGCACGCGCCGCCGGACGCCTCGATCCACGTACGGGTCGACACGGGCGCCCCGGGGCCCGGGCGGCTGGTCCGCGTCCGGGTGGAGAACTCAGCCGGAGCCGGAGCCGGATTCGCAGGAGGAGCCGGAGCCGGATCCGCAGGAGGAGCCGGAGCCGTGACCGCCGCCGAGCTCCCCGCCCCGCTGCCCTCGTCCGGTCGCGGTCTCACCGGCATGCGCGAACGCACCGCCCTGTACGGCGGGAGTGTCGACGCCGGGCCCACACTCGACGGCGGCTACCGGGTCGCCGCCACCCTGCGCGTCGCCGAGCCCGAGCCCACCGGGGCGACTCCATGACCGGTCCGTCCCCAACCCCGTCCCCGTCCCGCGTGCTGATCTGCGACGACCAGGAGCTGATCCGGATGGGGCTGCGCATGGTCGTCGACAGCCAGCCGGACCTCACCGTGGTGGGCGAGGCCGCCGACGGCGACGCGGCGATCGAGGGCGTCGCCGCCCTGGAGCCGGACCTCGTCCTGATGGACGTACGCATGCCCGGTCTGGACGGACTCGCCGCCACCGAGCACCTCTGCGCGCAGCCCCACGGGCCCCGGATCCTCGTCGTCACCACCTTCGACCTCGACGAGTACGCCTACGCGGCCCTGCGGGCCGGCGCGAACGGCTTCCTCGTCAAGGACGCCCCGGCCGAGGAGATCCTGGTGACCGTGCGGGCGGTGCTGCGGGGAGAGGTCATGGTGGCGCCCTCGCTCACCCGGCGCCTGGTCGAACGCTTCGTCCTGCACGCGCCCGCGTCCGCGTCCACGCCCGCCCAGCGCAACCGCCTAGCCGCCCTCACCGAGCGGGAACGGGAAGTCCTCGCCCTGGTCGCCCGGGGACTGCCCAACGGCGAGATCGCGGGCCGCCTCTTCGTCGGGGAGACGACCGTCAAGACCCACCTCGGCCGCATCCTGACCAAGCTCGGCCTCCGGGACCGTATCCACGCGGTGATCTTCGCCTACGAGAGCGGGCTGGTACAGGTCGGGGACTGAACGGAGACGGGAACTGAACGGCTACGGGAACTGAACGGCTACGGGAATCGAGCGGCGACGGGGATCGGGCGGCGAGGTGCATCCCGCCGTTCGGCGGGACTTCTCCGCCGTCCGGCGCTGCCGTGGGACCGCGGGGGCGAGGCACGATGACATCCAGTGGTCACAGGGACGTGGCCCGGACGCAGGGAGAGCCGATGACCACCAATGCTTCCGCCGAGGCGCAGGGCTCCCGGGTCGGGCCGCCCCCGCCGTTCGACCCGGAGCTCGCCGCCGCCCTCGAAATCATCCGCGAACAGCTGCCGTCCTCGTTCAGCATCGAGATGATCCCGGCGCTGCGCGAGGGCATGGCACTGTCCGAAGGGGAGGACCTGGACCTGACCCGGGACGGCGCCTTCGAGGTGGAGGAGCGCACGGTGCCCGGGCCGCAGGGCGCACCGGACATCTCCCTGCTCATCTGTCGGCCGACCCGGGCCGCCGCGGCCGTGCCCGTCGTCTACAACGTGCACGGCGGCGGCATGGTGATCGGCGACAACCGCACCGGCGTCGGGGAAATGCTGGACTGGGCCGAGGAGTTGGGCACGGCTGTGGTGTCGGTGGAGTACCGCCTCGCGCCTGAACACCCGCATCCGGCCCTCGTCGAGGACTGCTACGCCGGACTGAAGTGGACGGCCGAACATGCCGGGGAACTGGGGTTCGACCCCGAGCGGATCATCGTCGCGGGCGCGAGCGCCGGGGGCGGTCTGAGCGCGGCGGTCGCCCTGCTCGCCCGGGACCGCGGCGCACCGGCGCTCCTGGGACAGGTGCTGCTGTGCCCGATGCTCGACGACCGCAACGACACCCCCTCCAGCCGTCAGATGGCCGGTCTCGGCGTGTGGGACCGTGCGGCGAACCAGATGGGGTGGACGGCCCTGCTCGGTGACGCCCGCGGCGGCCCGGACGTCTCTCCCTACGCCGCCCCGGCCCGCGCCGACGACCTCTCCGGACTGCCCCCGGCCTTCATCGACGTCGGCTCGGCCGAGACTTTCCGGGACGAGGCCGTCGCCTACGCGAGCCGGCTGTGGCAGGCGGGCGGCCGGGCCGAACTCCACGTGTGGCCGGGTGGCTTCCACGGATACGACCTGATGGCGCCGCAGGCGGCCCTGTCCCAGGACACCAAGGCAGCACGTCTGCGCTGGCTGCGCCGGCTCCTGGAGAACTGACCCCGTCCACCAGGCGTTCTTGCCGGTGACGGCTTGGCACCGGGCGCCGGAAGACGGAGCATGAGGGGCGACGCTTTCCGGTGGGTCCGTGCGAGGTGAGTGAGTTCGGTGAAGGAGCTGGCGGGCAGGCTCGCGGCACTCGACCCCGACGCGGGTGCCGCACTCCAGGTGATCTCCTACTTCGACCGGCTGATCGAGGGCCGGGCGGGTCTGGAAGCCCTGGTGCGCGGCGCGGCCGTGCTGTCCGGCTGCCCGGCCCGGCTCGTCGACGAGGAGCGTGGGGTCCGCGTCCGGGTCGAGGCCGACGGGATGCGCCGGGACGACGGCAGCCCCGTCGACCCGGCCTGGCCCTCGGCCCCATTGACGCCGGAAGGACCGCCTGCCGTCTGGCTGGAGCGCACGGGAGTCTCCGACGGGGTCCACGCGATGGTCCTCGAGCGCGCCGCGGCCGCCGCCCGGGTGGTGCTCGACCGGACGCGCGGGCGGGCTCCGGCGGAGGCCCGCGAGGCCGACCCCGCCTCGGTCGAGGTGCTCCTGGACGCCTCCGCCACCGAGCATGCCCGGCATCAGGCGGCCGTCCGGCTCGGCCTGCGGGACGTGGCCGCCGCCCGTGTGGTGGCGACCGCCGAGGGCGGGCCGCACGTCGAAGCGGTGCCCGCCACCGGCGACAGCACGCCCACCACCGGAGGCCGTCGCGCGGGCATCGGCCCCGCGGTGCCCGTACGGGACCTTCCGGCGTCGTGGGCAGCCGCCCGCACCGCCCTGCGGTTCACCGCGGAGGGCACCGACCAGGACCCCGGCCCCCGCACGGTGTACGCGGACGAGCTGGGCGGCCTCGCACTGCTCGCGGACACGGTCGGCCCGACCACCGAACCCCTCCCGGACGTCCGCGCCCTGGAACACGCCGTCGCGACGGCCCCCTGGGCGGCGAGCACGCTGAACGCGATCGCCTTCAGCACGAGTCTGCGCGCCGCCGCGGCGGAGCTGAACGTGCACCACTCCACACTCCAGGACCGCCTCGCCCAGGCCGAGCACCGGCTCGACTGGCCGGTCCACGACCCGCATGGCCGGCTCCGCCTCCAACTGGCGCTGGTCCTGCGACGGTTGCACCGGAACGCGGCACGCTAGCGCGCGCTCCAGGGACGGTCCGCGCAGCGGTGGTAACGAGTGCCACGGAGCGCAGGTGCTACACGGAGCGGTGGTACTGGTCGGGGACGTAAACCTGGACCTCCGCGCCCAGTTCATGGGCCGCCAGGCGCGCGAACGAGGGGTTGCGCAGCAGCTCGCGCCCCAGCAGCACGGCGTCGGCCTCGTCGTTGGCGAGGATCTTCGCGGCCTGCTCGGCGTCGGTGATGAGACCGACGGCGGCGACGGACAGCGAGGTCTCCGCCTTGACCCGGGCGGCGAAGGGGACCTGGTACCCCGGCCCGACCGGGATGCGTACCCCCGAGACGTTGCCGCCGGTGGAGACGTCGAGCAGGTCGATGCCGTGCGCGCGCAGCTCGCCCGCGAAGCGGACGGTGTCGTCGGCGCTCCAGCCGCCCTCTTCCAGCCAGTCGGTGGCGGAGATCCGGAAGAACAGCGGCTTGTCGTCGGGCCAGACCTCCCGCACGGCGTCCACAACCTCGAGGGCGAAGCGGACACGGTTCTCGTACGAGCCGCCGTACTCGTCGGTGCGGCGGTTGGAGTGCGGGGAGAGGAACTCGTTGACGAGGTAGCCGTGGGCGCCGTGGATCTCGGCGATCTCGAAACCGGCGTCCAGGGCGCGCCGCGCCGCGTCCGCGAACTGGCCCACGATCTCCCGGATCCCGGCCACGGTCAGCTCGGTCGGCACCGGGTGCCGCTCGTCGAAGGCCAGCGCGCTCGGGGCGAGCGGCTGCCAGCCGTACGCGTCCTCGCCGACCGGCGCGCCGCCCTTCCAGGGACGGTCGGTGGAGGCCTTGCGGCCGCTGTGCGCGAGCTGGATCGCGGGCACGGTGCCCTGGCTCCTGAGGAAGCGGGTGATCCTGCGGAAGGCCTCGACCTGGGTGTCGTTCCAGATGCCCAGGTCGTAGGGGCTGATCCGGCCCTCGGGGGAGACGGCGGTGGCCTCGACGACGATCAGCCCCGTGCCGCCGGTGGCGCGGGCGGCGTAGTGGGCGAAGTGCCAGTCGTTCGGCGCGCCGGTCGAGGGTCCCTCAGACGCGGCCGAGTACTGGCACATCGGGGGCATCCACACCCGGTTCGGGACGGTCACCTCGCGCAGGGTGAAGGGCTCGAAGAGCGTGCTCACGGCGGACTCCGTTCGTCGAGGGGCCGAACTGCACCTCATACGATAAGCGCCGTAGTACGGTAAGTGTCAAACTACGAGAGGCGTCGAACAATCCTCGTACACTGAGGTTCCTGGACGAGAATGAGGTTCCTGGACGAAGTGGAGCCACCGTGACGACCGCCGACCCCGCCGGCAGCAGCCGTGACCTGCCGCACCCCCTGCGTGAGGAGATCCGTCTGGAGTCGGTGCTGCACGCGCTCTCCGATCCCATGCGGCTGCGGATCGTGCGAGAGCTCGCCGCCGTCGGCGACGAGCTCTCCTGTTCGCATTTCGACCTGCCGGTCACCAAATCCACCACCACGCATCACTTCCGGGTGCTCCGCGAGAGCGGGATGATCCAGCAGGTCTACCGGGGAACGGCCAAGATGAGCGCCTTGCGCACAGCCGACCTGAACGTCCTGTTCCCCGGGCTTCTCGACAGCGTCCTCGCCGCGATCGAGCGGCAGGGCGAGCGGCTGGGCGAACGACTGCCCCGCTGAGCGAACGACTGACCGGCTGAGCGCCCGGCGGGGCTCAGGTCGAGGCGGCCTCCCGTTCGGCGGCGACCCCGGCCGAACCCGCCTTCCCCGGCAGGTGGTTGAAGAGCAGGTTCAGGACGATCGCCGTCAGGCACCCGGCGCTGATCCCGCTGTTCATCACCGTCTGGAACCAGTCGGGGAACTTCGCGTAGACCGTCGGCACGCCGACCGGCAGCATGCCCACGGCGAGCGAGACGGCCACCACCGTCAGGTTGTTGTTGCCCTTGAAGTCCACCTCGGCCAGCGTCCGCAGCCCGCTCGCGGCGACCGTCCCGAACATCACCAGACCCGCGCCGCCAAGCACCGGCGCCGGCACCGCCGCGACCACCGCGCCCAGCTTGGGCAGCAGACCGAGCAGGACGAGGATGCCGCCCGCGGTCGCCACCACCCAGCGGCTGCGCACCCGGGTCATGCCGACCAGACCCACGTTCTGCGCGAACGCCGTGTAGGGGAAGGTGTTGAACACACCGCCGAGCACCGTGGAGAGGCCGTCGGCGCGCAGACCGTCGGCCAGCGTGCGCGGCTCGACCTTCCGGTCGGTCATCTCGCCGACCGCGATGAGGTCACCGGTTGTCTCCGTCATCGTCACCAGCGCCACGACCAGCATCGACACGATCGCGGAGGCGTGGAACGTCGGCGTGCCGAAGTGGAACGGCGTGCTGATCCCGACCCAGTCGGCGTCCCCGACCCCGCCGAAGTCCGTGAACCCGAAGGGCACCGCCACGGCGAGGCCCACCGCGATGCCGACCAGCACCGCGATCCGGCTCAGGAAGGCCGGCGCGAACCGCTGCACACCCAGCACCACGACCAGGACGAAGCCCGCGAGCGCCAGGTTCTTCGGTTCCCCGAAGTCCTTCGCTCCCACGCCGCCGGCCGCCCAGTTGCCCGCCACCGGCAGCAGTGAGACCCCGATGATCAGGATGACGGTGCCCGTGACCAGCGGCGGGAAGAAGCGCAGCAGTCTGCCGAAGACCGGCGCCAGCAGCATGATCGCGAGCCCCGCGACGATCACCGATCCGTAGATCGCGGGCAGTCCGCCGCCCGTCGTCCCGATCAGGACCATCGGCGAGACCGCCGCGAAGGTGCAGCCCTGCATGATCGGCAGTCGTACACCGAACCGCCAGAAGCCCACGCACTGGATGAGGGTCGCGATACCGCACACCAGCAGGTCCGCGGTGATCAGATACGCGAGATCGGCGGGCGAGAGCTTCATCGCCCCGCCCACGATCAGCGGCACGGCCACCGCGCCCGCGTACATCGCGAGCACGTGCTGGAGCCCGAAGGCGGCCAGGTGGCGTACGGGCGGGACCTCGTCGACGGGATGCACGGGTGCGGTGGTCGCCATGGGCACTCCAGGAGCGGCGGGTGGGGACGGGGACGGCCGGACGGCGCGAGGAACGTCCGAACAGCACGAGACCGTATGGGGCTTGAACAGTTTGTTGATTTCCGGCCCGTTGCCGCTATGTGTCATGCCCACCGAGTCGCGCCCGACCCGCCGGAGAGGTTCTAGTGCGAAGTCGCCGTCCGCGCCGCCGCCAGCAGTGACGTCCAGTCGGGCAGCTTGACCACACCCCGTCCGAGCGAGGCCCCGAGCTCCGCCTCCGCCCGCTCGATCGCCTCCCATCCGGCCCACGGAACCGGTGCCGCCCCGGCCGCCCGCAGCGCCGCGAGGGGATCCTCGGCCAGCTCCCGCCGTACGAGTTCGGGGGCGTCCTCGACGAGCGAGGTCACCGTCTCCTTGGCGCACGGCCGGTTGGTGCCGATGACACCGGTCGGGCCCCGCTTGATCCAGCCCGCCACATATTCGCCCGGCGCGACCACTCCGTCCCGCAGCACCCGGCCCGCGCGGTGCGGCACCGTGCCGTGGTCCGTGTCGAAGGGCAGCCCTTCGAGCGGGACGCCCCGATAGCCGACCGAGCGCAGCACCAACTGCGCCTCGATGTCCTCGTACCGTCCCGTGCCCGTCACCCCGCCGTGCCCGTCGGGCGCCGTACGCTCGAAGCGCACCGCGCCCACCCGGGTGCCGTCGCCCTCGTCGGGAAGCAGCTCGACCGGGCGCAGGAAGAAGCGCAGCCGGATCCGGCGGGCCCGGTTCTGCGGCGGCGCGGCGGCCCACCCCCGCAGCACCTCCACGTTGCGGCGCTGTGCGGCGGGCAGGTCCGACGGGTCGGCGTACTGCGGATCGAGCGCCAACTCCTCGGGGTCCACCACGACTTCGGTGTCCGGCAGTGAGCCGAGCTCGCGCAGCTCCTTGGTGGTGAACCGGGCCTGCGAGGGACCGCGCCGCCCGATCATGCTGATCTCGGTCACCTTGCTCGCGGCCAGCGCGCTGAGCGCCGCCTGCGGCACGTCCGTGGGGCTCAGCTCGGACGCGCCGCGGGCCAGCATCCGGGTCACGTCGACGGCGACGTTCCCGACGCCGACGACCACCGCCGAGCGCGCGCCGAGCACGAAGCCGTCGGTGACGGAATCGGGGTGCGCGCTGTACCAGGACACGAACTCGGTCGCCGACCAGCTGCCCGACAGCTCCTCGCCCGGCACTCCGAGATGGCGGTCGGTGGCGGCGCCCACGCAGTAGACCACCGCGTGGTACAGCTCCCGCAGCCGGGTCACGGGCACCCCGCCCGGGCCGACCTGGACGCCGCCCAGGAACCGCACCCGCTCGTCCTCCAGGACCGTCCGCAGATTGTTCTGCAGGGACTTGATCTTCTCGTGGTCCGGCGCCACGCCGTAGCGCACCAGGCCGTACGGGCACGGCAGTCGGTCCAGGACGTCCACCCGGACCTCGGACAGCTCGCTCTGGACGAGGCTCTGGGCGGTGTAGACCCCGCTGGGCCCCGAGCCGACGACGGCGACATACAACACGGCGGAACTCCCAATCCGAAACCAGAACAGCCATAGGAGATCGCTGATGGCTCCAGCATCGCACCACCGACGCTCCGCTGACAGGGGGCGGCGCGCGGCACACGTGGGCGTGTTCATCCGTACGGGAAGTCATGGCATGAGTACGTGCCGTGAGCGCTCAGGTGGTCGCCGACGGTGTCACCCAGTGTTGTCGAGCGTCACCGCATCTCGCGCATCCTGCTGATCTCGCTCGACTGCTGGGCGATCACGTCGTCGGCCATCTCCTCGACCTGGATGTTGTTGCCCTGGGCCTTCACCTCCGTGGCCATGGAGATCGCCCCGTCGTGATGTGTGATCATCAGCTTGAGGAAGAGCGCGTCGAAGGCCTTGCCCCGCGCCGCGCGCAACTGCTTCAGCTGTGCCTCGGTCGCCATGCCGGGCATCTCCTCGTGCCGGTGTTCCGTGGGCCGCTTGTCGCCGTCGTGGGCCGTGAGCCAGCCTTTCATCGTGGTGATCTCCGGCCCCTGCGCGGCCGCGATCCGCGCGGCGAGCCGCTTCACCTGGCCCGACGCGGCCTGCTTCGGGGCGAGTCCGGTCATCTCCAGGGCCTGGGTGTGATGTTCGATCATCATCCGCGCGTAGGCGAAGTCCGCCGCATTGGGGGAGTCGTCCTCGCTGCGCTGTTTCGCGGCGTCCGCGACGGAGAGGGTCTCGGCCGCCTCGCCCGGCTTGCCGGGGGCGATCACCGAAGGCCCGCCCGGCCCAGTGGACTTGGGCGTGGAAGCCGAGCCGGAGTCGCAGCCCCCCAGTGCGAGCAGGGCGACCGTCAGCGACGCCGCGCCCAGGAGCGCACGGGACGCGCGAGACGTACGACGGAGCAACACATCGACCTCCAGGGGCACATGAATCGCCAGACACCTCACGGGTGTTTCATGACCGTCCTAGCACGCAGGTGAACGTTACTGATCAAAAACTTTCATTACGAGTGCGTTGCCATCTATTGATCAGTGCATGGGGCGGACGATACTTCTGGGGTCCGTGAACCGTTCAACTGCGAACGGCTACAAGGGAGGACGCAGTGACCCTGTTGATCGATCCCCGAACGCGGCGCAGACGCCTGGGAGTTGCCGCTGCCGCGGCCGGACTCCTGGCCGCGCTGCTCACGGCCGGCCCGGCGGCCGCGACCCCCGATCCCGGGGACGGCCCCGCCGCGCCGGAGAAGGTGTCCCGCGGCGACGCCGCCGAGACCAGGACGGCGATCGCGAACGGCGAGATACCCGGACAGGACGAGATCGTCCACTCCGACAACATCGAGCACCTCACCAACATCCCCAAGGACGCGCTGCCCGGAACCAATTCCGACCTCGCCTTCCAGGGCGAGTACGCCTTCGCCGGCAACTACGACGGCTTCCGCATCCTCGACATCAGCAACCCGAAGGCGCCCAGGACGGTGTCGCAGGTGCTCTGCCCGGGCTCGCAGAACGACGTGTCCGTCTCCGGCAACCTGCTCTTCCTGTCCACCGACTCCTCGCGCAGCGACAACTCCTGCACCAGCACCACGCAGCCCGCGACCGAGAAGTCCTCGTGGGAGGGCATGAAGGTCTTCGACATCACCGACAAGGCGAACCCGAAGTACGTCGCCGCCGTCGAGACCGCCTGCGGCTCGCACACCCACACGCTGGTGCCCGAGCGCAAGAACGTCTACATCTACGTCGCCTCGTACTCGCCGAGCGCCACCTTCCCCGACTGCCAGCCCCCGCACGACGGCATCTCGGTCATCAAGGTGCCTCGCAACGCCCCTGAGAAGGCGGCCGTGGTGAACTTCCCGGTGCTGTTCCCGGGCGAGGGACCGGACGGCGGCGGCAACCCGGGCGCGCCCACCAACCCGGGCGTCTCCAAGACCACCGGCTGCCACGACATCACGGTCCTGCCCTCCAAGGACCTGGCCGCCGGTGCCTGCATGGGCGACGGCATCCTGTTCTCCATCAAGGACCCGGAGCACCCGAAGGTCATCGACCAGGTCGAGGACAACGTCAACTTCGCGTTCTGGCACTCGGCGACCTTCAACCAGAAGGCGAACAAGGTCGTCTTCACCGACGAGTTGGGCGGCGGCGGGGCGGCAACCTGCAACGCGGCCATCGGTCCGAACCGCGGCGCCGACGGCATCTACGACATCGTCGGCAAGGGCGACAAGCGCAAGCTCGTCTTCAAGAACTACTTCAAGATCCCCCGCCACCAGGCCGACACCGAGAACTGCGTGGCCCACAACGGCTCGCTGATCCCCGTCAAGGGCAAGGACCTCATGGTCCAGGCCTGGTATCAGGGCGGCGTCTCCGTCTGGGACTTCACCGACTCCTCGAACCCGAAGGAGATCGCCTACTTCGAGCGCGGACCGCTGACCACCGACAAGCTCACGGTCGGCGGCTCCTGGTCGGCGTACTACTACAACGGCTACATCTACTCGAACGACATCACCAAGGGCTTCGACGTCCTCAAGCTCAGCGACCGGCGCACCGACCCGGCCAAGCGGGTCCACCTGCGCGAGCTCAACGTCCAGACGCAGCCGGACTACTTCGACTGATCGTCAGGCGGCTGCTCGTCCGGTCGCCCGCCGGTCGTGAAGAACCGTGACAGATCGCTGTCGCACGTCCCGCCGGGCACCTCGGTGTCCGGCGGGACACCCATCTCCCAGTCGAGGTCGTAGCGCTCGAACAGCTCGGCCCGCAGCCTCGGGACGGGCATCGGCACACCCGGCACCAGGGCCGCGTACACAGCACCCATGAGCACCGCCCGCAGCATCGGGTAGTCGGTGTCGGCGTTCTGGGAGCCGTACCCGGCGACGGTCTCCCGGAGCAGCTGCGCGAGGCGCTGCTGCTCCGGACACTGCACGAACCCCTCGCCCTGCAATATCCCCGCCATGTGCTGACGCATCAGCACGGGCCGGTCCCTCGCCAGGCCCAGGATCGCGTCGATGGCCCGGGCCAGCCGCTCCCGGCCGTCCTCGGTACGCGGCTCGCGCTCCAGCCCTTCCTCCAGAGTGCGGTGCATCATCCGGTGCACGGCACTCTGCAGGAGCTGGCGTTTGCCGGGGAAGTAGTACGACACCAGTCCGCGCGCCGATCCCGCGCGATCCGCGATGTCCCCGAGCGTCGTCGCCTCGTAGCCGCGCTCGTTCACCAGCTCCACCGCGGCCTGCAGCAGACGCTCCCGGGAACGCCGCCGCAACTCTTCATTGACCGACGGGCTGCGCGGGGACATGCTGGAACTCCTGTGTTGACTGGCTGCCAGCCAACTATACTCAGAGCGTCCGGGCCATGACTCACCGCGGGGGAGGCTTCGGGCTGCCGTCCGCCTGGGGCGACGCGGGGGATCGTCTCAGGCGGACGGGCGCAGGGCGAGCGGAATTCCCGGCGGGCAGGATTCCCGAGCGAGTCGCACGGCCGCCGTGGCCTCCTTAGAGTGGGCGGGAGTGCCGAGGAGGCGGGTGGAGATGGATCAAGAGCAGATCCTGGCCAAGATCACGGCGATGGTGGACGACGAGCGACGGCTGCGCGACGCCGTCACATCAGGGCAGATCGACAGCGCCACGGAACACGAGCGGCTCGGACAACTGGAGCGCGAGCTCGACCAGTGCTGGGACCTGCTGCGCCAGCGACGCGCGAAGTCCGAGTTCGGGGAGAACCCGGACGAGGCGCGCGTACGACCGTCTTCGCAGGTCGAGGGCTATCAGAGCTGAGAGTGAGGGGCTCTTGGGCCCGACATCGACGGCTGTCGGGCCCAGGGGCGCGCCCTGGAAGCGGCGGGGGTCAGCCGACCAGGTCCAGCACCGGCCGCAGTCCCTCCGGGCGCTGCGTCGCGGGCAGGTGGTCCACGAAGTGCACCGCACAGCCCAGCGCCGCCGCACCCCCGTCCGCGCGACGGTCGTCCCCGACCATCAGCGTGTCCTCGGGGGCGATGCCCAGCGCGTCGCAGGCGGTCGCGAACAGCCGGGTGTCCGGCTTCTGGACGCCGTGCTCGTACGACAGCACGTACGCGCCCACGTACCGGTCGAGGCCGTGCTCACGGAAGACGGGCCGCAGATCCCAGCCGATGTTGCTGACCACCCCGACCGCGACCCCGCGCCCGCACAAGGCGTCGAGCACCTCGGCGGTGTCGGGATAGGGTCCCCACGCCGCCGGGAGCATGTGACGGTCGTACAGAGCGTCGTGCAGCCGGGCATCGGGCAGCCGTACCTGGCGGGAGATCGCCGTGTACATGGCCCGATGCCGCTCGGCGCTCTCGTCCCGCCTGCGCCACAAGTCCTCCGAGCCCTCCGGCAGTCGGGGCGCGACGCCACCGCCGGGCAGCGCGCCCACCGCCTCCAGGGCGTCCGCCGCCTCGGTCAACTCCCGCTCCGGCAGGGTGAGATCGGCGTCCCTGAGCACCGCGCGCAGCCAGGACTCGGTCGGTTCGGCACGGAACAGAGTTCCGGAGAAGTCGAAGAGCACGCCTTTGATCGTCATGAGGGGCATCCTTCGGGGCGCGTTCCGTGCCGGTCAACCACGCTCCGTCCCGGTCAACCACGCTCCGGGCCGAAGCGGCGCTCATGGGCCACCACCGTCAGGGCGACCACCAGCGCGCCGAGCAGCCAGCCGCCCAGGACGTCCGAGGCCCAGTGGACGCCCAGCCAGACTCGGGTCAGCCCGACACCCATGACGGAGATCAAGGCCAGTGCCAGTGCCGTGCGCCGCAGCGCGCGCCCGGCGCCGTACAGCCGGAGCAGCCACAACAGCAGCCCGCACACCACCGTCGCGGTCATGGCGTGGCCCGAGGGGAAGGCCGCGTAGTGCGCGGAGTCCACGGGGTCGGGCCAGACGGGGCGCGCCCGGCCGACCGCCGCCTTCAGCGACTGCTGCACCACCGTGCCCAGCACACAGGCGGCCGCCACCCACGGCGCCGGCCACCACGTCGAGCGCCGCCACACCAGCCGGACCACGACCAGCGCACCCAGCGCGCGCATCGTCCACGGGTCCCACACCCAGTCCGTCAGAACGCGGAACACATGGGTGACACCGGGTTCGCCGACCGCCCAGCGGTGCGTGGTGCGCGCGATGTCGCCGTCGACGGCCAGCAGCGGTCGCCAGGAGAACGCGACCAGCAGGAGGAGCAGCACGGACGGAACGGCGAGCACCGCCGCGGTGAGTGCCGCGGTCCGTGGGGTGGAGGTGCGGAGCGGTGAGTCGACGGGCGGGGAGCGCATACGGTGATCCTCGCCGACGTACGGGGCCGGAGGCCAACCCCGTGGCGCCGAACCGCCGCTGTTGCGGCTAGCCGAGCGCCCGCAGGCCCGGTACGAACGCCACCAGCAGGGGGATCACCGGCACCAGCGTGGCCGCCGCCGTCAGTCGCAGCCGCCGCGACGGCGTCAGCCGGTCCGGGGGAGTGAGCAGGCGGTGCACCCGCTGCGGGACGTGGGCCTGCGGAGTCGGACAGGGGCCGAACACGCCCCGGTCCTCGTTCAGTTCCACCAGCGCGAGGGCGATCGTGAGGCGGCCGAAGCGGCGGGAGGCCATGTCGTCGGCGGCGAGTTCGACCAGACGGTGCATCTCGTCGCGGAACGCGGCGAACACGGGCACCTGCGGAAAACCGACGGCGAGCGCGGCCGAGCAGTGCAGCAGCCAGTCGTGCCGGGCCCGCGCGTGTCCCTGCTCGTGGGCGAGCACGGCATCCAGCTGACGCCCTTTGAGACGGCGCAACGCGGCTGTGGTGACGACCAGTTGGGGAGCGGTCCCGGGCAGCCACCAGGCGTCCGGACGCTCGCCCTCCAGCACCACCAGCCGGTCACTGCCCGGCTCCTCGCCGGGCAACAGCGGTGCTCGCAGGAGGAGTTCGTCACGGCTCTGGCGACGGTGGGCCCGGGCCCGCAGCACCTCGCGAACCAGCATCGCCGCGGTCCAGGCACCGCCGCACGCGAGCGCCACGGCGGTCGTCGCGGCCCACGGGCTCCCCCTGCCCAACGCGTAGGCGTCCACGACGGAGTGCGGAGCGGGGGCGAAGACATGGCCGCGCACCGCCACCCACGCGGCGGCCGCGCTGAGCGTCATCGACAGGACGCAGCACAGCAGAACGGCCGCCACCACGCACTGCCACGCCCACAGGGCGACCACGGGTTCATGGTCCGGCCAGTCCGCCCGGGCGAGCAGTCGTGGAGCGACCACGGCGGCCAGGGCGCCGAGCAGCAACAGTGCCGCGGGGACCATCATGGGGTGAAGCCTATGAGCGGAGCGTCGCCGGGGGATACGGCCCGCGACGACAAAGTGACGTACGCCACGGTTTCACATGGCCGGGGCCGGAGCGGTTCTCAGAGCGTGACCAGCATGGCCAGCATCGCGATCCCCATGGACAGACGGCACGCCTGTGACAGCTCGGGGCGGTCTCCCCAGCCGAGGGCCCGGGGGGTGCCGCCGAGCGTCCCCGAGTCGCCGGCCACCGCCGCGACCGGCAACAGCCGGGCCCCGGAGCGCAGCACGTACCCGACGAAGTAGACCAGGAGCGCCCCCGTGACCAGAGGGATCCCGGAACCGCCGCCGTGCCCGTGGTGCCCGGGGGAGGCGGCCATCGCGGCGGCCATGTAGACCATGGCGCAGGCCCCGACCAGATGGTGCAGATGGTGCGGGCTGCTGCGGACCGACCACAGCGTGCGCAGGGCGGCGGCGCCGAACACCGCGGCGTAGGCGAACCAGGTCCAGCGCGGCGGAGTGGCCGCCGCCGCGGGCACGGCCATCGCGGCCATGCCGAATCCCATGAGCGCCTCGGCGCCCGCGGTGCGGCGCTGCTCCTCGACGGCGCTGCGCATCCGCAACAGGCAGTAGGCCCCGCTCGCCGCGCACAGCGCTACGAGCAGCCAGCCGGGTGACGCCGGTCCGTGCACCGCGTACCTCCCCGCTCGACGGAGTCGGACAGTCGTTGATGTCGGACAGTCGGTCAGGGCATGCCCGGACGGGGCGGTGCGCAAGCGAGCGCAAAGGTGCACACAGGGGAGCGTGCGGGGGTGCGTCGCAGGTGGGCGCGGGTGGGCGTAGGCGTGGGCGCAGATGGGTGGTGGCGGGAGAATATATTTCATGAGTAAAACACCTGCTAATATTAAAGGTATGAGTAGTGCGACCCCCCAGATCCCCCGTGTACGCCGCCGCCTCCATGGACCTCGTCTCCCGCTGGCCGGTGTGCTGCGGCTCGGCCGCCCCGCCGACATCTGGTTCAAGCCCGCGCTGAGCGTGGTCGCCTCGGTCGCCCCGCCGAATCTGACGCTTCTCGCGCTCGGCCGGCTGGACCTGGCGATGTACACCATGGCCGGGTCGCTCTGCGCGCTCTACGCCCACAACCGTCCGTACGCCGCCCGCGCCCGCGCGCTCGCCTGGGTCGTCCTCGGCATGCTCGGCGGCCTCGCCGTCGCGCTGACCGCGGCCTCGCTCACGACGAACGCCGTCGTGCTGGTCACCGTCGGCGCGCTGCTGGCCGCCGTGCAGAAGGCGCTGTGCGACGCCACGCGCATCGGGCCGCCCGGTCACGTGGTCCTGGCCTTCATCAGCTCCGCGTCCCTGTTCGTGCCGCAGACGCTCGGCCAGGTTCCCGGCCACCTCGCGCTGGGCGCCGCCGCGGGCGGCTGGGCGTGGATCGTCGGCATGGCACCCGGGCTCGTCCGCCCACACGGGCCCGAGCGCCGCGCGACGGCGCACGCGCTGAACGTCGCGGCCACCTACGCCGAGACGGCGGGCAGCGGTGACGGGGCCGCACGGGCCCGCGCCGCCGCGGCCGCCGCCGTGCACGGGGCCTGGCAGTCGCTGCTCTCCTCCGGCGCCCGCAGCGCGCCCCGGCGCGCCCTGGAACGGCTCGTCGTGCGCGCCGAGGTGGCGATCACCGCACCCGCCGACACGGAGCCCGAGCGGCTGCGGGCGTGGGCGCGCGAGGTACGGGGCGCCGGGCCCGTACCTCGTCCGGACGACCTCGGGGGAGCCGTCGAAGAACTCCTGGGCGTGGAAGTCGAACTCGCCGTCCCCCCGAACCCTTTGTTCCGTCGCCTGGGCCCACTCGCCCCGATCGCCCTGCGCACCGCGCTCGGCTGTGCCCTCGCCGGATACGCCTCGCTCGCCCTCGGCGTGGGCCGCCCCTACTGGGCGCTGGTCACCGCAGCCTCGCTCTACCAGGCCAACGTCACCCTGACCTGGAGCCGGGGAGTGCAGCGCGTCGTCGGCAACCTGATCGGTGTCCTCTTCTTCGCCGTGCTCGCCCCGCTGGCCCATCTCAGCCAGGCGGTCCTCGTCCTGCTCTGCCTCGCCCTCAACTTCGGCGCCGAGGCCCTGATCGGCCGCAACTACTGGCTCGGCAGCATCTGCGTGACCCCCATGGCACTGCTCATCACCGAGTTCGCCCGCGTCCAGCAACCCGGTGAGCTGATGACCGACCGGGTCGCGGACACCCTGGTGGGTGCGCTGGTCGGCTTCGCCGCGGCGGCCGCGGTCACCAACCGGCGGGCCGGCGACCGTATCGAGGACGCCCTCGACGCCGTCGAGCGGGCCCGCGAACGCGCCGCGGGCCTGCTCAACGCCGAGCGTCCCGAACCCGGCGCCCTGGAGTCCGCCCGCCGCGCGCTGTCCAGCGCCGTCGTCGAGCTGCGCGCCACCGCCGACGCCGCCGCCGGCGAATGGTGGCAACGCGCCCTGCCGGAGGAGCGGGTGATGCGGGCCGAGCAGTCCGGACACCGTACGCTCGCGGCGACGGTACGACGGCAGGGACTGCACTCCTTGGAGGGCGCACAGGCATGACGGCAGCGGATGGGCGCGCGACGGACGCGGCACTCGGCCAGAGCGGCACTCCGACCCCGGCGACACCTCGGCACGCGGCGGCACAGGGGCAGCCGAGGCGGATGAGCGAGCCTCCGGCTGGGCGGTCGGGTTCGGTGGGTGCCGTGGTCGGTGGTGCTGCCGGTGCGGACGGTCCGGCGGCCCGGCGGTCGGCGTCGGCGGATGCGCGCGCCGGTGGGAGCGAACCGTCAGGCCGCTCGGCCGGACGGGGGCTCTCGGCGAGTGCTCCGCTCGGAGGAGTGGCGTCGACGGACAAGGGGGTCGGGGAAACGGCCGACGCGGGTACCCCGGCAGGGGGGCCCGCGCCAGCGCATGCGGAGGCCGGTCGGTCGGCGTCGGCGGAGCCGGGCGCCGGGTCCGCACCGGCGGCCGGGGCGGGCACGCCCGCCGTTCGGCCCGGCGCCGCGACGGGCGCTGAGACCGCTCCCCGGGCTCCCTCGGGCACCCCGGCTCCCACTGGCACCCAGGTCCCCTCGGGCACCCCAGCCGCCTCAGGTACCCAGGTCCCCTCAGGTACCCAGGTCCTCTCAGGTACCCAGGTCCCCTCAGGTACCCCCGCCACAGCACCCCCCGGCACCCCGCCCCCGGTCGACACCATGGCCGCCGTGGTGCGGCAGTGGCAGGCCGTGCATCCCGGGATCGACACCGGGCCGATGGAGATCATCGGCCGGATCAACCGCTCGGCCGCGCTGCTCCAGCAGGCCGAGGACGCCCCGTTGCGCCGGGCCGGGCTCACCCGTCCGGAGTTCGACGTCCTCGGGACCCTGCGCCGCACCGGTCACGAACTGACCCCCAGTGAGCTCGCCCGCGAGACGTTCTCCTCCGGTGCCGCCGTCACCAAACGCCTGAAGCAACTGACCGAGCGCGGCCTGGTCGAGCGCCGCGGTGACACCCGTGACCGCCGGGTCGCGCACGTGCGGCTCACCGACGCGGGGCGCGACCTCGTCGACGGCATCCTGCCCCAGCAGCTCGCCTACGAGACGACGGCCCTGTCCGGCATCGACCTCGCCCGCCAACGTGAACTCGCCGACATGCTTGGTGAGTTGCTCGGTCAGCTCGAAGGCCGTCTCGGGGTGCCGCGGGTCTGAGCCGGGCCGGGGGCCCACATGCTTCGTGGTCACTCGCCGTTGACACGAGCCGCGCGGCGCTCCTACGTTCAGGCTCGCCCGGTTCGGGGTTCCGGCTGACGTACGGGATGTCGAACAAGCAGCGTGACCGCGGAGGCGCAGTGGCAGCAGACACCGAGACGCTCACCATCGACCTCGGCACCGACACCGGCGCCTTCCACGGCGGGGCGAGCGGCACGCTCTACGGCCTGTACGGCGACGGAGTGCCCAGCCGCAACGTGGTCGAGGGCATGTACGTCCGCACGGTGTCGACCAAGGCCCAGGACGGCCTCCAGCACCCCGGCGCCGACGCCCTCGAAATCCTGCCCTCCTTCGTGGACTGCGGCGGCAGGGACGTCTACCTCTACATGACCGACATCTACCGGGGTTTCCCCTACCAGTGGCCCGGCACCACCGGCGAGGAACGCCTCGCCGACTACCGGGCCAGGGTGGAGAAGCAGGTCAGGCAGGTCCTGGCGACGGGTGCTCGCAAGTCCCACATCGTCTACGTACCGTTCAACGAACCCGAAGGCAACATGTTCGGCACGGGGGAGTGGAGCTACGACAAGACCTCCTGGCACACCGACCCGCGGCACTACTTCGCCGCCTGGAAGGACCTCCACCGCCTCATCAAGGGCCTCGACCCGCACGCGCGCATCGCGGGTCCCAACACCTGCGTCCTGTACGAGGAGGTGCGGGGCTTCCTGGAGTTCGCCAAGGCCCACGGCGTCCTCCCGGACGTGGTGACCTGGCACGAGCTGTCGACGCCCGCCGCGATCCGTACGAACGTCGCCAAGTACCGTGACATGGAAAGGGACTTGGGGATCGGGCCCCTCCCCGTCAACATCAACGAGTACGCGCACAACTACCACCTGTCCGTGCCCGGGCAGATGATCCAGTGGATCTCCGCCATCGAGGAGTCGAAGATCGACGCCGACATGGCGTACTGGAACATCGACGGCAACCTCAACGACTCGGCGGTCGAGGCGAACAAGGGCAACGGTCAGTGGTGGCTGTTCCACACCTACGGCCGGATGACCGGCCGCACGGTCCAGGTGCGGGCGCCGCACCCCAACGTCCAGTACACCCTCCAGGGCGTCGCCACGCTCGACCGGGACAAGCGCCAGGCCCGCGCCCTGTTCGGCGGCAGCGGCGGCACCGCGGATCTCGTCTTCGAGAACGTCTCCGCCGAGATCTTCGGCGGCACGGTCCACGCCAGGCTCCACGAGATCCCGTGGACCGGCCAGGTCGGCGCCTCGGCACAGCCGTTGCGCCTCAAGGACCTCGAACTGCCGGTCGGCGAAGGCAGGGTGGTCCTCCCCCTCGCCGGCCTCGACGCGATGTCCGCCTACGAGGTCATCCTCTCGCCCGGCGGCGACGGGGTCCTCGCACCGCCCTCGATCGGCTGGCGCCGGTCGTACGACGCGCAGAACGCGACCTGCACGGGCGAGGGTCACTCGAGGAACGGGCCCGAGGGAAGCCCCTCCGACGTCGACAGGTTCGCCACCTCGGGCACCTACCACGTCGGCGGACTACGCACCGGCTCCGACCTCGTCGTCGCCTTCTCCGTCGCGGTCCCGCAGGACGGGACGTACGACCTGAGCGTCTTCGCCAACTCCCACAACCTCCACGAACTCGTGCAGGAGCAGGGCCCCACCAACGTCTTCCTGCGTGTCGACGGCACGGACCCCCAGGAGCTGCGCCTCCCCCTCGGCTACAAGCCGGTCGTCTGGGGGCGCACCGACACCCGGGTGGAGCTGACAGCGGGCGCGCACACGCTCACCCTGTCCGCACGGGACCCCGACCTCGGCGCCACCAAGGGCGACGCGATCATCGACCGGATCGACCTCGTCCTGCGGGACGCGCACGTGAGGGCGCCCGCGCTGTACGAGGCCGAGTACGCGGGCCTCGGCGCCGGTGCCCGCGTGACGTACGAGCACCGCGGCGCCTGCGGGCCGGGTGCCGTGCTCCTGCCGCGCGGAGGCACCGCCACGTTCTGGGTGCACGCGGCCGCTGACGGCGAGGCGCTGGTGACGGTTGATCAACTCGATTCGGGAGAAGGCCTGTTGACGGTCAACGGGGTGGAGGTGGGGGGTCTCGACCGGGACGGGATCCCGCTGTTCCTGGCCGGCGGCATCAACAAGCTGACGGTGACCGGCACTTCGCAGCACCTCGTCCTCGACCGGCTGTGCGTGGGACCGGGAACCGGACGCCTCGGGACCACCGTGTACCCCGCCGAGGAGGGCACGGTGACGGGCGAGGCCACGGTGACGGGCGCCCACACCTTCGCCACCGGCGGGAAGGCGGTCGAGGGAATCGGCCGGGGGCCGGACAACGCCCTCACTCTGACCGTCACGGCGACACGCACCGGACGTCATGCCGTGACCGTCCGCTACTCCAACGGCGAGCAGCCCCCGGCCACCCACTACAATCCCGACCCGGTCTGCCGCCACGCGGAGCTGTCCGTGAACGGGGCGCCGGCGCACCGGATCCTCTTCCCCACCACCTTCCACTTCAACAACTTCTGGGACCTCACCGTCCCCGTCACCCTGAACGCGGGCACCAACACCCTCACCTTCACCGCCGACGAGCGGCCCGACTTCGACGGCGACACCACCAACGCCCACCGACAGCGCTCCGCGTACGCGCCGGTCATCGACCAGGTGGCGGTGACTCCCCTGGCATGAGTTCCGGCCGAGCGTCCAGACAGGACCTAGCCCTCCTCGCCCGCCACATGAACCCCGAAGAACGCCCCCTGCGGGTCCCGCAGGACGGCGATCCGGGGCCCCTCCGGCACGGACGTGGGCTCCATGAGAATGCTGCCGCCCGCCCCGACGGCGGCGTTCGCGGTGGCGTCCACGTCCTCGACCGCGAAGTACGGCAGCCAGTGCGGCGGCAGCGCGTGCGGGAAGTTGTCGTCCATCGTCACCATGCCGCCGAAGTCGGCTCCGTCGATGCCCCACTGCGTGTAGTGCTCGGAGGTGTTCACGGTCCAGCCGAACACCGTGGTGTAGAACTCGACGGCCCGGTCCGGGGCGCGCGTCAGCAGCTCCACCCAGCCGAGCGCGCCCGGCGCGTTGAACAGTCCCGCGCCCGGGAAGGCCCGCGCCTGCCACAGCTGGAAGGCCGCGCCGGTCGGGTCGAACGCCACCGCGAAACGCCCGACGTCGAACACGTCCATCGGGCCGAGGACGACCGTGCCGCCCGCGGCCTGCACCGCGTCCACGGCGGTGTCGGCGTCGGCCACCGCGAACGACACGTTCCAGGCGACGGGCTGCGACTCCTGGTACAGCGGGGAGAGCGCCGCGACCGGCGCGTCGCCGAGGTGTGCGACCGTGTAGCCGCCCGCCTCCTGGCGCGGGTCGGTCTCCGGACGCCAGCCGAGCAGATCGGCGTAGAAGCGCTTGGCCGCCTCCAGATCACTGGTCCCGAGCTCGGTCCAGCACGGACCGCCGGTCACCGGCTTGTCGAGCTTCATGACGTTCCTCCGCCCTTCCGCCAGAAGGCCCCTCCAGCACGCTATGCCCGTGCCCGGGCCGTGGCCATCCGGCGCAGGGCGTCGTGCGCTCAGATGCCGGGGCGGTAGCGCAGCGGATGATCCGCAGGGATCTCCACGAGCACGATCTCGACACCGTCCGGATCGGCGATCCACATCTCGATCAGCCCCCACGGCTCCTTCACCGGCGGGCGCAGGATGTCGACCCCGGCCGCCGAGAGCTCCTCGTACGCCGCGTCGGCGTCGGCCACCTGGAGCCACAGCCTGAGCGCGGGCGAGGGCGGGGCCTCGGAGCGGCCCGAGACCTCCAGGAAGCCGCCGCCGAGGAAGTAGACCGTGCCGTGCTCGGGGCCCGTCCCGAACTCCCGGTGGACGGCGAGGCCCAGCCGCTCGCCGTAGAAGGCGCGGGAGCGCTCCGGGTCGGTGGGCCGCAGAAGGATCCGACTGCTCAGTACATGCACCATGCCCCGGAGCCTAGGGCGCCGACAACAGGGGCGTTACGCTCAGCGGTGCCCGAGCCGCGCCAGAGATTTCGGAGAACCGTTCCATGGACACCGCCGCCGCCACCGGACTGACCTTCCGCGATGCCACCGACGCCGATGTGGACGCCCTCGTCGTGCTGATCGAGTCGGCCTACCGCGGTGACTCCAGCCGGACCGGTTGGACCACGGAGGCGGACATCCTCGAAGGACAGCGGACCGACCCCGAGGGCGTGCTCGCCGTCATCAAGTCGCCGGACAGCCGCCTCCTGACCGTGGAGCGGGACGGCACCGTCGTCGCCTGCTGCCAGCTCGAACACCGTGGCGACCACGCCTACTTCGGCATGTTCGCGGTCAGTCCCGCACTCCAGGGCGGTGGCCTGGGCAAGGTGATCATCGCCGAGGCGGAGCGGCACGCCCACGAGACCTGGGGCGTCGCGGAGATGCACATGACCGTGATCTCCGTACGCGAGGACCTCATCGCCTGGTACGAGCGGCGCGGCTACCGCCGTACGGGAAGGATGACCCCCTTCCCGTACGGCGACGAGCGCTTCGGCATTCCGCAGCGCGACGACCTGCAGTTCGAGCTGCTGGTCAAGCCCCTGGCGCGGCCGGCGAAGTGATCATCAGGCCGTGAAGCGGCCGGTGCGTTTGATCTGGGGGTAGTCGGTGGTCGCACCGTCCAGCTCCAGCGCGCGCACCAGCCGCAGGTGGTCCTGGGTGTTCACCACCCAGCCGATGATCCGCAGATCGGCCTTGCGGGCGTGCTCGACGACCTCCAGGGTCAGCCGGCGGATGTTGAGGCAGACGGTGGCGGCGCCGGCCTCCACGGCGCGGTCCACGACATCGACGCCGTAGCGGCTCGCGATGAGCGCCGTGCGGACGCCCGGCACGAGCCGGGTGATCTCGGCGATCGCCTCGTCGTGGAACGACGACACCTCGACCCGCCCCACCAGATCACGCCGGTGCATCACCTCGGCGAGCGCCCGCGCCGCCGCCGTGTCCTTGATCTCGGCCTGCAGTGGCGCCCTGACGGCGTCCAGGACCTCTTCGAAGACGGGCACGCGCTCACCGTGCCCGGCGTCCAGGGCGCGCAGCTCGGCGAGGGTCATCTCGGTGATCGGCCCCGAACCGTCGGTCGTACGGTCCACGTCCGCGTCGTGCATGACGACCAGCGCGCCGTCCTTGCTCAGATGCAGATCGAGTTCGATCAGGTCGAGGCCCGCGTGCTGGGCGGCGATGAAGGAACGGAGGGTGTTCTCGGGTTCTACACCCATCACTCCGCGATGACCGATGGTGAGGAAGTTCAAGATTCGACTCGCTTCCGTCGACGGCGGCTCGGCTCGCGCGTGGTCTCGGCGGCACCCACGCGGCAAGGCCGCAGCCTAATCGTCCCGCCGCGTGATGTACCCGCTCGTACGCCAGGCAGGGCGTGTCTGCCGCAAGGGGAGAGCGGGCCGTTGCCGCCGGGGCGCGCCACCCGGGCGTGGGCGAGTCTTCTGGCGGTTGACCCCGAGCGCCCCCGGTTCGTTGCTCCTGCCACTTCCCGCGCTTCCCGCGGATGCCCGTGTGTCCGGCGCCACATAGCGGAAGTGTTCGCCTTCGCGGCATCCAGCAGGAAAAAGAGCGGTGAAGTTGGGGTGGTGCAGGATAATCTATCGAGTCTCCCCTTGCGGGAAGGAACCTCATATACATACGGTGTGCTTACGCGAGGTTCTCCCGTGGAGGGTGAGAGATGACGGAAATTCTTGTGCCAGTGGGTGTGGAGGAGCAGGTTCCTCCCGTGGGCAGGGTGGTGGAGCACCCGGCTTGGCCCGTGCTCAAGGATGCCGTGGAGGAGATCCGGCCCTGGCAGTCCACGGACGGGTCGATCGACTTCGAGGCCGAGGGCGCCCCGGACACGGCCGATGCCGATCTGGCCGTACGCCGTGCCATAGACGCCATCGAGCAGCTCGCCCCGCTGCTGCCGCACGACGCCGAGTACCACGAGGCGCTCGTGAAGGACCTGCGCCGCTGGGCCGACGGTGGCTTCCAGGTGCCCGACTTCCTGGACTCGCTGCTGGCCTTCCAGCCCGCCGCGCACCGCGAGAACGGCCTCCAGCACCTGGTCGTCTTCCCGATGTACACGCAGAACGGCAACCCGGACCGCAACTTCGAGGCGGTCGTGCTGCGCATGGTCTGGCCGGACTGGCTGGCCGAGCTGGAGCGCACCCGCTACGACAACCCGCTGTTCTGCGGCATCACCTTCGAGGACTTCACGGCGGGCTACGACACCAACTCGGCCGTCCTCTTCCCGGAGACGATCGCCGTGCGCGAGGCGCCGGAACGATTCTCCTGGGGCGGCATCTTCTGCGACCGCGAGGCCGCCCGCTTCCGCGCCGTCACCGACGCCGCCGTGGACGTCCTGGGCCTTCAGCTGCCCGAGGACATCGCGGCGATGGTCCACGACCAGGAGCGCTGCGAGCAGGCCTTCGTGCTGTGGGACATGGTCCACGACCGCACCCACAGCCACGGCGACCTGCCGTTCGACCCGTTCATGATCAAGCAGCGCCAGCCGTTCTGGATGTACGGCCTCGAGGAGCTGCGCTGCGACCTCACCGCGTTCAAGGAGGCCGTGAAGCTGGAGGCCGAGGGTCACCAGCACGGTCGTGACGTGCAGTACGCGGTGCTCTTCGACCGGATGTTCCGCTTCCCCGTCACCGGCGACCGCGTCCGCAACTACGACGGTCTCGGTGGCCAGCTCCTCTTCGCCTACCTGCACCAGCACGACGTCGTCCGCTGGACCGACAACAAGCTGCACATCGACTGGCAGCGCGCCCCGCAGATCACCAACCAGCTGTGCGCCGAGATCGAGGACCTCTACCGGGCCGGCATCGACCGCCCCAAGCTCGTCCACTGGTTCAAGGCGTACGAGCTCGTCTCCACCTATCTCGCCCCGCACCCCGGGTCCCGCTGGGCCAAGGGCCCGGACGCCCTCGATCTGACCCAGCCGCCCCGTAAGCTCGTCGACGACGTGCTTCCGGACGAGTTTCCGCTGAGCATGTTCTATGAGGCGCTCTCCAAGAAACTGAAGAACGTGATCGCCTCCACCAAGGGCATCACCGCGACGAGCGCCGAGCGGGCCGCCGCGTGAGCGCTCGTACCGGGGATGTTCAGGAGGCGAAGGCGATGTCACACGGAAACGGCAACGGACCTCTCAGCGGCGCGGTGATCGCGGTCGCCGGAGCGGGTGGACCCGCCGGGCGCGCGACGCTGGCCCGGCTCGCCGACGCGGGCGCGACCGTCATCGGATCGGACAACGATCCCGAGCGGCTCGCGGAGGCCGTGGACGCGGCCCGCTATGGGCACGGCGGTGCCACCGTCATCGGCGACACGGTCGACCTGCTCGACCTCCAGTCGACCCGCGACTGGGCCATCCGCGTCGAGAAGGACTTCGGCCACGTCGACGGCCTGGTCCACCTGGTCGGCGGCTGGCGGGGCAGCGAGACCTTCACCAGGACGAGCCTCGACGACTGGGACTTCCTGGAGCTGCTGCTCATCCGCACGGTGCAGAACACCTCCCTCGCGTTCCACGAGGCGTTGCAGCGCAGCGACCGTGGCCGCTACCTCCTGATCAGCGCCGCGGGCGCGAGCAAGCCCACCGCGGGCAACGCCGCCTACTCCGCCGCCAAGGCCGCCGCCGAGGCGTGGACGCTGGCCATGGCGGACTACTTCCGCAAGGCCGGGGGCGAGCAGGGTCCGACTTCCGCGGCTGCCATCCTGGTGGTCAAGGCACTGGTGCACGACGCGATGCGCGCCGAGCGCCCGAACGCGAAGTTCGCGGGCTTCACGGACGTCGAGGATCTGGCCGAGGCCATCGCCGGCGTCTGGTCGCAGCCCGCCGGTGAAGTGAACGGAAACCGTCTGTGGCTGACCGAGAAGCCGTGAACCCTGCGAAGACCGACGCCCGGCGTCACCACGACCCGTCCGTCCGCGGCTTCGCCAGCGACAACTACGCGGGGGCCCACCCCGAGGTGCTCGCCGCCGTGGCCCTGGCCAACGGCGGGCACCAGGTCGCGTACGGCGAGGACGCCTACACGGCGAACCTCCAGCAGATCATCCGCAGCCACTTCGGCGCCACCGCCGAGGCCTTCCCGGTCTTCAACGGGACCGGCGCGAACGTGGTCGCGCTCCAGGCGGTCACCGACCGCTGGGGCGCGGTGATCTGCGCGGAGAGCGCGCACATCAACGTCGACGAGGGCGGCGCCCCCGAGCGCATGGGCGGCCTCAAGCTGCTCACCGTGCCCACGCCCGACGGCAAGCTCACCCCCGAGCTGATCGACCGTCAGGCCTACGGCTGGGACGACGAGCACCGTGCGATGCCGCAGGTCGTCTCGATCACCCAGAGCACCGAACTGGGCACCCTCTACACGCCCGACGAGATCCGCGCGATCTGCGACCACGCCCACGCGCACGGCATGAAGGTGCACCTGGACGGGTCCCGGATAGCCAACGCGGCCGCCTCCCTGGACGTGCCCATGCGCACGTTCACCAACGCGGTCGGCGTCGACCTCCTGAGTCTCGGCGGGACGAAGAACGGCGCGCTGTACGGCGAGGCCGTCGTCGTCCTCAACCAGGACGCGGTCAGTCACATGAAGCACCTGCGCAAGCTGTCCATGCAGCTCGCCTCCAAGATGCGCTTCGTCTCCGTGCAGTTGGAGGCGCTGCTCGCCAAGGACCTGTGGCTGCGCAACGCCCGCCACTCCAACCAGATGGCCCAGCGGCTGGCCGAGGGCGTGCGCGCGGTGCACGGCGTGGAGATCCTCCACCCGGTCCAGGCCAACGCCGTCTTCGCGCGCCTCCCGCACGGCGTGAGCGAGCGGCTCCAGAAGCACTACCGCTTCTACTTCTGGGACGAGGCGGCGGGCGACGTCCGCTGGATGTGCTCCTTCGACACGACCGAGGACGACGTCGACGGGTTCGTGGCGGCGCTCAAGGAGGAGATGGCTCACTCGTAACCCGAGCGCCAGTGCCTGCATAGATATGCGGTCGCCTGAAAAGTCATTGACTCTCGGGTGACCGCATTCCTATGCTCTCCGGGCATGGAGCTGATCCAGAACGCTGCCGACCTGTCTGCCTACTTGGCCGCCGACGAGGTCATCGACCATCACCATCCGCTCGTACGGGAGACGGCCGCGCGGCTGGCCGAGGGGGCCGTGGACTCGTATGCCTATGCGCGGGCGGCTTTCGAATTCGTGCGCGACACCATCCCGCACTCGCAGGACTCCGGCGATCTTCGGGTCACCTGGCGTGCCTCCGACGTGCTGGAGCGGCGCACCGGCATCTGCTACGCCAAGGCCCACGCCCTGGCCGCGCTGTTGCGGGCCGAGGACATCCCGACGGCGTTCTGCTACCAGAAGTTCGACGAGGTGCACGGTCTGGTCGCCGTACGGTTCAACGGTGCCTGGCACCGGCAGGACCCTCGCGGCAACAAGCCGGGCGTGGACGCCCAGTTCTCCCTGGACGGCGAGCGGCTGGCCTTCACGCCCGATCCCGAATTCGATGAGTTGGACTATCCGGACCTGTACGCCGAACCTCACTCGGTCGTGCTGAGCGTCCTCAAGGCCGCCCCTGACCGGCCGTACCTCTGGAAGACGCTCCCCAGCGCACTCTGAGAACCGTCACCCATCACCCGGACGCGGGTGGGGCGGTGCGGTGCGACGGGGCCGAACTCCTGGAGACGTTCAGCCCCGGGGCGTGGAACAGCGTCCACGCCCCGGCGTGACGATTCAGCGGGCCTCGGCCGCCTTGACCTCTTCGGGGGTCGGCGCCGTGCCGCCGAGGTGCGCGGGCATCCACCAGGTGTCGTCCGGGCCCTTGGGGCGGACCGGATAGGCGCGCTGCGCGGCCTCCAGGAGCTCCTGGACGCGCTCGCGCAGCCGCCGGGTGATGGCGCCCGCGTACTGGTCCTGCGGCGCCTCCACCGGTTCGCCGACCCGGATGGTGATCGGGGTGTGGCTGCGCTTGAAGTTGCGCGGGTGGCCCTTGGTCCACAGCCGCTGGGTGCCCCACAGGGCCATCGGGATCAGCGGCACGCCGGCCTCCTGGGCCATGCGCGCGGCACCCGACTTGAAGCTCTTCAGGGTGAAGGACTGGGAGATGGTCGCTTCGGGAAAGACGCCGACGATCTCGCCGGACCGCAGTGAATCCAGCGCGTGTTGATACGCCGTCTCACCCTGCTTGCGGTCCACCGGGATGTGCTTCATGCCCCGCATCAGCGGACCGGAGATCTTGTGCCGGAAGACCGACTCCTTCGCCATGAAACGCACCAGGCGCTTCTGCGGCAGGGTGGCCAGACCGTCGAAGATGAAGTCCAGATAACTGATGTGGTTACTGACCAGCACGGCGCCGCCCGAGCGCGGAATGTTCTCCGATCCCTTGCAGTCGATCTTGAGGTCCCAGGCCTTGAACAACACTTGGGCGAGACCGACGACAGGACGGTAGACAAGCTCTGCCATGGACGGGGTGGACCCTTTCTCTCTGCTCGGGAAGGGGTCTCCCGGCGGGAAAGTTACGCAGCCGTAGGTTTACGGCATTGCGCAGATCGTGCCCGAAGAACGGACGAGTGGCCAGTCCTGGTGCCGCGATGCGGCGAGATCCTCGTCACGTGTCCCCTGATCGACCTCGGACTTCTAACTCACCGTCACTGGGCGCGTACCGTCACCCGACGTACGAGCAGGTACATCTCGCAGCCCAGGCAGTACCCGAACGCCGCGTTGAGGAACGCGGCCGCCAGCGCGCAGCCGGTCGCGGCGAACCCCAGCCAGTCGGGCCCTGCCGTGAAACCGATCAGCCCGACCACGGCGAACACGAGCCCGACGGCCTGCGCGAACTGCGGCGGCTGAGGCGACTCGAACTGTGCCGGCGGCCCGAGTCGGGGGCGTACGACCTTCCGGAACAGCCAGCCGTAAGGAGAGCGCGCCACGCCGCCCGAGGCGCCCAGTGCGAACGCCAGTACCTGCCAGGCCAACAGCCAGGTGCTGCCGGTGATCAGAACGGCCGCCAGTACGACGGTCGTCACGGCCGCACCGAACCGCGGCCCTCTTGCGTCAATGTCCATGAATCAAGCATTCCGTATGAAGGGCGGTTCATGGACCCGGGAATCTTTGCGGTCTCGTGAATGCTTGTGCTGGAGATGACCGGACTTGTGGTGTGCGTGGTGGTGCTCGCGGCGGCGAGCGCGTTCGGAGTGCTGCAGCGGCGGCGGAACGGGAGGGTGAGAGTGCGCGGGCGTGACGGTGGAAAGCGGCTCGGCGCGGCGGAGTTGGGGGAGGGGCTCGGTGAACGGGCCACGCTCGTCCAGTTCTCCAGCGCTTTCTGCGCCCCCTGCCGGGCCACCCGGCGGGTGCTCACCGAGGTGGCCGGAATGGTCCCGGGTGTGCACCACGTGGAGATCGACGCCGAGGACCGCCTCGAACTCGTCCGCGAACTCGAGATCCTCAAGACCCCGACCGTGCTCGTCCTCGACGCCGACGGACGGATCGTGCGGCGCGCGACCGGGCAGCCGCGCAAGGCGGATGTGATCGCGGCGCTGGGAGAGGCCGTCTGACCCGTGGCGATCATGGTGAGGCATCTCGCAGATGACCGGACGTACTTGACTGCACGCACCACCTATCGTCAACCTGACCGTATGCCCCCGGAACTCCTTCTCTTCGAGCGTGTCCACGTGGACCTGGCCCGCACCGCGAGTGCGCGCTGTCCGGTCTGTTGAGCACTACGGACCTTCCCCCACTCTCGGCTTCGCTCGAGCGGGGGGACCCCCACGTCCCCACTCGCAGAAGGACGACTCCATGACGGCCACGCCCGACCTGGACACTTTTCGGCACGCCTCTCCCGATGCGCAACCCGCCTCACCCGACCTCCTTCGCGCCGTCTTCCGGCAGCACGCGGCCGGTGTCGCCGTGATCACGGCGCAGGGCGGCTCGGGTCCCGTGGGCTTCACCGCCACCTCGCTCAGCTCGGTCTCCGCCGAGCCCCCGATCGTCTCCTTCGGCATCGGTGTCGGCGCCTCCAGCTGGCCCGCGATCTCCGAGTCCGACCACGTCGGCATCCACATACTCGGCGAGCATCAGCAGGACCTCGCCGCCACCTTCGCCCGCAGCGGCGCCGACCGCTTCGGCGCGCCCACCCGTTGGCGTAAGGGCCCGGAAGATGTTCCCGTCCTCGACGACGTACTGGCCTGGCTCGTCTGCCGGGTCGTGACGCGGGTGCCGGCCGGGGACCATCGCATCGTGCTGGCCGAGGTCGTCCTCGGTGATCCGTCGGGCGCGGGCCGCCCGCTGCTGTACCACCAGGGACGCTTCAACGGCCTGCGCGACTGAAGCTACCCGCCGGTCCTACCGGCGAGTCCTACTCGCCGGTTACGCAGCGTTGCCAAGGTCACAGTTCAAAGCGCTTGCTTAGTGGGCAGGAACTGGGTGTACTGACGAGTAATATTTCGTTCGGAGCGCGGGCCGCCCCGACCGGGATCGGCCGCTTCAGGCGCCTATGCTGCCTGAAAGAAGGCAGCCCAGAAATGACGATGCAGTAGGAGAGCCGGCGTGAGCTTGAGGATCGTTGTCACTGTGAAGTACGTGCCCGACGCCACTGGCGACCGGCACTTCGCCGATGACCTGACCGTGGACCGTGACGACGTGGACGGTCTGCTCTCGGAGCTCGACGAATACGCGGTGGAGCAGGCGCTGCAGATCGCCGACGACGCGGACGACGCCGAGATCACCGTGCTGACCGTCGGCCCCGAGGACGCCAAGGACGCGCTGCGCAAGGCGCTTTCCATGGGCGCGGACAAGGCCATCCACGTCGAGGACGACGACCTGCACGGCACCGACGCGATCGGTACCTCGCTGGTGCTCGCCAAGGCGATCGAGAAGGCCGGCTACGACCTGGTCATCTCCGGCATGGCCTCGACGGACGGCACCGCCGGTATCGTCCCCGCCCTGCTGGCCGAGCGCCTGGGCGTACCGCAGGTCACGCTGCTCTCCGAGGTCTCCGTCGAGGACGGTGTCGTCAAGGGCCGCCGTGACGGCGACAGCGCCTCCGAGCAGCTGGAGGCTTCCCTCCCGGCGGTCGTGTCGGTGACCGACCAGTCGGGCGAGGCGCGCTACCCCTCCTTCAAGGGCATCATGGCCGCCAAGAAGAAGCCGGTGGAGTCCTGGGACCTGGAGGACCTGGAGATCGAGGCGGACGAGGTCGGTCTCGAGGGTGCCTGGACCAAGGTCGACTCCGCGACCGAGCGCCCGGCGCGCACGGCCGGCACGATCGTCAAGGACGAGGGCGAGGGCGGCAAGCAGCTCGCCGAGTTCCTCGCGGGCCAGAAGTTCATCTAAAGGCCCGTTCGAGGCTCGCTGAACCTCCACTCGCTGACCGCCCCTCATCTTTCGTAAGCAGGAGAGAAGAAGTCCCATGGCTGAAGTTCTCGTCTACGTCGACCACGTGGACGGCGCCGTCCGCAAGCCCACCCTGGAGCTGCTGACGCTGGCCCGCCGCATCGGCGAGCCCGTCGCCGTCGCCCTCGGCTCCGGCGCCGAGGCCACCGCCCCCGCGCTCGCCGAGCACGGCGCGGTCAAGGTCCTCACGCACGACGCCGCCGAGTACGCCGACTACCTGGTCGTCCCGAAGGTGGACGCGCTCCAGGCCGCGTACGAGGTGGTGTCCGCCGGGGGCTCCCTGGCCGCCGTGCTCGTGCCGTCCTCCGCCGAGGGCAAGGAGATCGCGGCCCGCCTCGCGGTCCGCATCGGCTCCGGCATCATCACCGACGCGACCGACCTGGAGGCCGGTGACGAGGGCCCGGTGGCCACGCAGTCCGCGTTCGCCGCCTCCTTCACCACCAAGTCCCGTGTCGCCAAGGGCACCCCGGTCATCACGGTCAAGCCGAACTCGGCCGCCGTGGAGGCCGCACCGGCCGCGGGCGCCGTAGAGGCCCTCGCGGTCTCCTTCTCCGAGAAGGCCACCGGCACCAAGGTCACCGCGCGTACCCCGCGCGAGTCGACCGGCCGCCCCGAGCTGACCGAGGCCGCGATCGTGGTCTCCGGCGGCCGTGGTGTCAACGGCGCCGAGAACTTCTCGATCATCGAGGCGCTCGCCGACTCCCTCGGCGCGGCCGTGGGTGCCTCGCGTGCCGCGGTGGACGCCGGCTGGTACCCGCACACCAACCAGGTCGGCCAGACCGGCAAGTCCGTCTCGCCGCAGCTGTACATCGCCTCCGGCATCTCCGGCGCGATCCAGCACCGCGCCGGTATGCAGACGTCGAAGACGATCGTGGCGATCAACAAGGACGCCGAGGCCCCGATCTTCGACCTGGTCGACTACGGCGTGGTCGGCGACCTCTTCGAGGTCGTCCCGCAGCTCACCGAGGAGATCAAGACCCGCAAGGGCTGATCGAGTCCGGCTCCGGCTGTACGAGGCCCCCGTGACCGCCCGCGCGGTCACGGGGGCCTCGCTCATGCCAGGCTCAGCCAGGTCTGCACGGGCAGATGGTCACTGGGGAACTGACCGTCCACCGCGAAGGTGTTGACGGCCGCCCGGTGCACGGTCACCCCGGGGCCGACGAGGATCCAGTCGATACGGTCGCCGTCCGGCGTCAACGGCTGGTAGCCGTGGAAGGTCCCGTAGAGAGTGCCGCGCTCGGCCGCCGCCTCCCAGGTGTCGACGAGCCCGGCGCCCAGCATCGCTTCGTACACCGGGTTCTGATGGGCGACGGCATTGAAGTCGCCGGTCACGACGAGCGGCAGAGCGCGGTCGAAGCACGCGATGCGTTCGGAAATCAGGCTCGCGGCACGCATGCGTGCGTACTGACTCGCGTGGTCCAGATGGGTGTTGAGCACATAGAACTCCCGTGCGTCCCGCAGGTCGCGGAAGCGGACCCAGGTGACGATGCGCGGGAAGGCGGCGCCCCAGGTGTTCGAGCCGATCAGCTCGGGGGTGTCGGAGAGCCAGAAGCTGTCGTGTTCGACCGGGGCCAGTCGGCGGGTGTCGAAGAAGATCGCCACCGCCTCGTCATGGCTGCCGCCCTTGCGGCCCGTGCCGATCCAGTCGTAGTGCGGTCCGAGGTCGGAATCGATGTCACGCAGTTGTTGGTAGATGCCCTCCTGGGTGCCGATGACGTGGGGCGACTCCCGGCGTAACAGCGCGCGCATCACCGGGCGGCGCGCGGCCCAGCTGTCGGGCTCGGCGGTGCTCGCGAAGCGCAGGTTGAACGTCATGATCTCCAGACGGTGGCCGCCGCGCCGGCTGGCGGAGGCGGACGCCGTGGTGAGCAGGGGTACGGCGACCGCGGCGGCCACCACCGTCCGCAGACCCATGCGTCGCGTCACTCTGCGGGTGTTCGACATGTGTGATCCCCTCCCCTCGGGGCCAGCATGAGGGGTGTGTCCCGCGACGCGAAAGAAGGCGTGGGACAGGAGTGCACATGACGGACCATGCCGTGGACAGGTGTTGACCATCGGTAAGCACCATGGATAACTTCGCTCTACGGATTATTGATTCCGTGGAGCGGAAAACTGGAGGATGTGGGATGGGTCAGGGCCAGCAGGAGAACGTGGCGACGAGCCTCGCGGGCGCCGTCAGCGAGGAGATCAGCGCCTCCCTCGCCCCGGTCGACGCCGAACTGGCGCGGCGTTACCCCGGAGACCCCGGCACCCGGCAGCCCGTCCACACCGTGTACGTCCCCGGCGACGTGTTCGCCGCCGACACCATCCGCTCCTGGGGCGACCGGGCCCTCGCCGCCCTCGACGAGCACGCCCCCGACGCCGGCTCCTTCGCCGCCGTCCTCGGTCTCAGCGGCGACCTCGCCCAACCCGTGTACGACCGCGTACGCGCCAAGCTGGAGCGCGAGCCCGTCGAGGACCTGCGGGTCGACTTCGAGGACGGCTACGGCCCGCGCCCGGACGCCGAGGAGGACGAGGCGGCGGCCCGCGCGGCCCGCCTGATCGCCGAGGCGTACGAGAACGGCACGGCCGCCCCGTACATGGGCATCCGCATGAAGTGCATGGAGGCGCCGGTACGCGACCGGGGCATCCGCACGCTCGACATCTTCCTGACAGGCCTGATGGAGTCGGGAGGCCTGCCCGCGGGGCTCGTGCTGACGCTGCCCAAGGTGACGTACGCCGAGCAGGTCACCGCGATGGTCCGGCTCCTGGAGGAGTTCGAGAAGGCGCGCGGTCTGGAGCCCGGCCGCATCGGCTTCGAGATCCAGATCGAGACCAGCCAGTCCATCCTCGCGACCGACGGCACCGCGACCGTCGCCCGGATGATCCAGGCCGCCGAGGGCCGCGCCACCGGACTGCACTACGGCACCTTCGACTACAGCGCCTGCCTCGGCGTCAGTGCCGCCTACCAGGCCAGCGACCACCCGGCCGCCGACCATGCCAAGGCGATCATGCAGGTCGCGGCCGCGGGCACCGGCGTACGCGTGTCGGACGGCTCCACCAACGTCCTGCCGATCGGCCCCACCGAGAAGGTCCACGACGCCTGGCGCCTCCACTACGGCCTCACCCGCCGTGCCCTGGCCCGCGCCTACTACCAGGGCTGGGACATGCACCCCGGCCACATCCCGACCCGCTATGCCGCCGTCTTCGCCTTCTACCGCGAGGGCTTCGAACAGGCCGCCGCCCGCCTCGCCCGCTACGCCAGCCACACCGACGGCGACGTCATGGACGAGCCCGCCACCGCCAAGGCTCTCAGCGGCTACCTCCTGCGCGGCCTGGACTGCGGTGCCCTGGACATCGCGGAGGTGGCGAGGGTGACGGGCTTGACGAGGGCCGACCTGGAGGGCTTCGCCGTGCCGAGGCGGGGCGATCTGACCATCTCGGGGAAGTGAAGCTCCCTGCCTTCAGGGGCGCGGGGCTGTGACACTGTGCGGCTCCGCCGCGTGGGCGCGACCAGCCACACAGGGCCCGCACTGTGACGACGGACCGTCTACGCGTATCTCTCGAGCCCCGAAGCCATGGTGAGCCCCTCCGCGGCGAACAACTGGGTGCCCCGCGCACAGAGCGCGCCGTCGCCACGCGCCCGGGCGCAGAACTCCTCCGGCGTTTCCCCGAACAGCTCCCGCAGCCGCTCCGACCCGGCGAGCAGCGAGGCGAGCAGCGGGCGCTCGCCGGGGTGCGGGCGAGGTGCTCCGGAGCCGTTGTGGAGCACTCCGCGGCGGTTGACGTACACGTAGGCACCCGGCAGGAGTTCACCGGAGTCCAGTTCGATCCGCACGTCGGAGGCGGACAGCCACGCCCGGTCGTACGCCCCCTCGGCCACCGGAACGCCCTCACTTGCGTCCACCACAGCGAGTTGCGGGACGTCCAGCCACGTGAGGAACAACTCGCCGACGGCGCCCGGCGCGTGGAACGGTGACGCGGACACGTACCCCGTCAGACTCACATGGGCCGAGACGCCGACCCCGAGGCCGCAGACCCGCGTCTTCACTATCGGGATCGTGCCCGACACCCCGGACTGCGCCATCTTGTGCCGGAGTTGGGCCGGGCAGGCGTTGGAGCCGACCGCGAGGACCGGGACGCGGTCCTCGTACACCCTGCGCGTGAGCGGCAACAGCCGGTCCCCGTCGAGGAGTACGGACTCGTCGGGCCGGGCGCCCGGGTAGCTCAGCGGGTGCTCGTGGGGCGCCTCGGCGAGGCCGAGCGCTTCGAGGGTGCGCGGGTCCGGCTCGGCCACGGCTCAGTCCACGGGCGGCAGTTCGCCCGAGCCGCGGGTGATCAGACGGGTCGGGAGTTCGATGCGTTCCGGGGTGATGAGGGTGCCGTCCAGCTGGCGGAAGAGGCGCTCGGCGGCGGTGCGGCCGAGGGCGGCGGCGTCCTGGGCGACGACGGTGACGCCGGGCTCGAGGAGGTCGGCGAGCTCGATGTCGTCGAAGCCGACGAGGGCGACCGGCCGGCCGCGCTCGGCGATGACACGGACGACCGTGACGGTGACGCGGTTGTTGCCGGCGAAGACCGCGGTGACGGGGGAGGGGCCGGACAGCATGTCCTCGGCCGCCTTCCGCACCCGCTGTGGGTCGGTGACGCCCAGGGACATCCAGTCGTCCTCGACGGGTATGCCCGCATCCTCCATGGCCGCCCGGTAGCCGCGCAGCCGTTCGGCGGCGGTGTGGATACGCGGCATGTCGCCGATGAAGCCGATCCGGCGGTGGCCGTGGGCGATGAGGTGGGCGACGCCGTCACGGGCCCCGCCGAAGCTGTCGGACAGCACCACGTCGGCGTCGATCTGTCCCGCCGGGCGGTCCACGAACACCGTGGCGACGCCCGCCTTGATCTCGGGCTCCAGATAGCGGTGGTCGTCACCGGCCGGGATGATCACCAGCCCGTCCACCCGGCGCGCGCACAGGGCGAGAACCAGCTCCTGTTCGCGGTCCGGGTCCTCGGCGCTGGAGCCGTTGATGAGCAGCGCGCCGTGGGCGCGGGCCACCTCCTCGACCGCGCGGCTGAGGGGGCCGTAGAACGGGTCGGCGAGGTCCTCCAGGACGAGGCCGATGCTCGCGGTGCGGCCCTTGCGCAGCACCCGGGCGCTGTCGTTGCGGCGGAAGCCGAGCGCGTCGATGGCCTCCTGGACGCGGCGCTCGGTGTCCGGAGTGACTCCGGGCTCACCGTTGACGACCCGCGAGACCGTCTTGAGGCCCACCCCGGCTCGTGCCGCCACGTCCTTCATGGTCGGACGGTTGCCGTAGCGGTTCTCGGATCGGCGGGCGGTCTCTGCCACGATGCGCTGTCCTGTCCTGTCGTCCATGGTTCCCGTCGTCCACGCGGCGGTCCCGGTCGGCCACGGGTCCTGTTGTCCACGGGGGTGCGTCGGTCCATGGGGTTGTATGAGGATGTGGCGTCGAGCATAGAGCCTGGACAACGTTGTCAGATGCGGGAGACACTGTCCACCGCATTCTCCGGCCTGCGCCCCCCGTCGCGAGACCGGTCTGCCCCTTTCACCAGGTTCACCGGGAGAACTGACACTGATGCACACCGACCTCGTGGCCGCGCTCGACATCGGCGGCACCAAGATCGCCGGAGCGCTGGTGGACGGCCGCGGCCGCATTCTTCTGCGCGCGCAGCGCGCGACGCCCGCGCAGGAGGACGGCGACACCGTGATGGGGGCCGTCGAGGAGGTGCTCGGCGAGCTGACCGGGTCACCGCTGTGGAGCCGGGCGGGGACCGTTGGCATCGGCAGCGCGGGGCCGGTGGACGCCTCCGCGGGCACGGTGAGTCCGGTGAACGTGGCGGGCTGGCGCGACTACCCGCTCGTCGAGCGGGTCCGTGCGGCGACCGGGGGCCTGCCGGTCGAGCTGATCGGCGACGGGGTGGCCATCACGGCCGCCGAGCACTGGCAGGGTGCGGCGCGCGGCCATGACAACGCCCTGTGCATGGTGGTCTCGACGGGTGTCGGGGGTGGGCTGGTCCTGAACGGTCAGCTCCACCCCGGTCCCACGGGCAACGCGGGCCACATCGGGCACATCAGCGTGGACCTCGACGGTGACCCCTGCCCGTGCGGTTCGCGCGGCTGCGTGGAGCGCATCGCGAGCGGTCCGAACATCGCGCGGCGGGCGTTGGAGGGCGGCTGGCGACCGGGGCCCGACGGTGACACCTCGGCCGCCGCGGTGGCCGCCGCCGCGCGCGAGGGCGACCCGGTGGCGGTGGCCTCGTTCGAACGCGCGGCGAAGGCACTGGCGGCGGGCATCGCGGCGACCGCGACCCTCGTCGAGATCGACATCGCCGTCATCGGCGGGGGAGTGGGCAAGGCCGGGGACGTGCTCTTCGAGCCGCTCCGCAAGGCGCTGGCCGACTACGCCACCCTGTCCTTCGTGCAGCGGCTGACCGTGGCGCCCGCACTGATGGGCACGGACGCCGGTCTCGTCGGCGCGGCGGCGGCCGCGCTCAGCAGGCAGCCGAGCACGACCGCGGAGCGGGTCGCGGGCTGAGCGCCGCCTTGAGCCGCGGTTCGCGTCTCCGGGCCGGGTGTGCCGACCGGTGGTGCGGGTGATCCGCCGGGGGTGAGTGGAGCGCGGTCGCGGCTCGAGCCGGTGACCGGGCTCGCGGTCCGGGACCGACGCCCCCTGTGAGGGCCTCCTGGGGCAGCCCCCCGGCCAGGTCGGTTCGACCGGGTCGCCGCCCGCTGCCGAGCCGGAGGAGGCCCCCCGGCCCGGCGCACGGATCAGCAGGTCAGTCGGGCGTCCGCCCAGTCCGCGTGGTCCGAGTCGACGCCGTCGCCGCCGTCGGTGACGACGAGGCGAACCACCTGGGCGCCGGTCACGTCGGCCGAGACCGGCTGGGCCGGCATGGCGTTGGTGAGGACCCCGGTCGAGGCGACCTTCGTGCCATCCGCCCAGATCTCGAACGCGACGGTGCCCTTGGCGCCCTTCTCGTCGTCGACGCCGACGTCCGCGGTGACGGTCCGGCACCGCTTGCCGGTGTAGTACTCGACGGCGCTCGGAGCGTGCGCACCGAGTCCCTTGGCGTATACGACTCCGCCGAGAGTGATCGGATGACCGTCGCCCGCGGCGCTCTCCCCGTTGCTGGTGTTGCGCTCAACAGGGCCGAATCCATTGGCCGTCGACAACCACGGCAGGTCTCCGAGGTAGGAGACGCCCGAAGGGGGAGCCACGACGATCGACACCGTCAGCGGGAGCGCGCTCTCGGCGCGTATGCCGGTCGGTGAGCGGTACGTGGCCTTGAGCGCCAGGTCGTACGATCCCGTGGCCGTGCCCTCGGGCGCGGTGACCCGCCACTTCGTACGCAGGGAGTGTCCCGTGCTTACCGTGCCCGCCGTGGTCGGTGAGGTAGTCGCGACCGTCCAGCCCGTCGGGCCGCTCAGCGCCACCGAGACGCGCCGCGCGGGCGTACGGCCGAGGTCGGTCACCGCCGACGTCAGGGAGACCGGCTTGCCCGCCTCCACCAACGGGCTGCCGTCCAGGCCGAGTTCGACAGCGGGCGGGTTCTTGGCCCAGTGGCCGTCGGCCGAGACGCGGACGAGGACCGTGCCGTGCGCGGGGACGGTCGCGGAGATGGCGCCGGCGGTGTTGTAGCTCCGGTGCTGCCACAGGTCGCGCAGGGTGTAGCCGTGGGCGGCCGGCAGCCCCACGGCGGCCGCGGTCGTGGCGATGTGCTGGGCGCTGCCGGTCTCGTTGAACAGTGCCACCGTCCGGCTGCCGTCCTTCATCTCCTTGGCGACGACCCAGCGTCCGCCCTCGGAGGAGAGCACGGTGCCCTGCTTGCCCAGTGGGTCCTGGTCGACCGCGATGACTTCCTTGTTGTCGAGGATGTCGAAGGTGGCGGGCGACGCCTTGCGCAGATCCGAGCCGATGAGCAGCGGAGCCGCCATGACCGACCACATCGAGAAGTGCGAGCGGTACTCGGTGTCGGTCATGCCGCCGTTGCCGACCTCCAGCATGTCCGGGTCGTTCCAGTGACCGGGACCCGCGTGCGGGGCCAGGGGCAGGTTCTGCTTGAGGATCGACAGCATCGAGCCCCAGCTGTCGTTGATGTCACCGGTCGTTCGCCACAGATGTCCGACGTCCGAGGCCCACTCCCAGGGCTTGTTCTGGCCCCATTCGCAGAGGCTGTAGACGATGGGCCGCCCCGTCGCCTTCAGCGCGTCCCGCATGGTCGTGTAGCGCAGCTTGGCGTCCACGCCCTGGTTGTTGCAGTTGTCGTACTTGAGGTAGTCGACGCCCCAGTCCGCGAACTGCTGGGCGTCGCTGTACTCGTGGCCGAGGGCGCCCGGGAACCCGACGCTGTCGCACGTCTTCGTGCCCGCGCTGGTGTAGATGCCGAGCTTGAGCCCCTTGGCGTGCACATAGTCGGCGACCGCCTTGATCCCGTTCGGGAAGCGCACGGGGTCGGGCACCAGCTTGCCGTCGGCGTCCCGGGACGGCAGGGCCCAGCAGTCGTCCAGATTGACGTACTGGTACCCGGCGTCTTTGAGCCCCTTCTCCACGAAGAGGTCCGCGATCCCCTTGACCATGCTCTCGTTGAACTCGGCCCGGCAGTGCGTGGAGTTCCAGTTGTTGAAACCCATCGGAGGGGTGAGCGCGAGGCCGTCCGCCAGGGCGGGGGACGCGGGGGCTTCGGTGGGGGCGGGGGCGGCCAGGGCCTCCGGGGCGGTCAGACCGGTCGTACACAACAGGGCCGTCGCGAGTGCTCCGACCACTCTTCGGCGGGTTGTGCGGGTGGGAAGGTGACGCATCGTTACGTTCCTCCGAACTCGCGAAAGATAGGATGACTGCATGTCCGCGACAAGGGTGCGCGCTTACGGTAGGACCTGTCCAACTCTGTTGGAAGAGAAGTGGTAACGGTTGTTCGATATCTCGTCGGAACCCTTGACGAGTCTCCGACATGGGAGTGAGATCCAAGCCTCGCGTTCGGTTGTGTTGGGTGGCACCCCGAGGAGGGGGACATGGCACAGTCATCGTTGAAGGGGATCGTCGTGCCCGAAGGCACGTCGGGTCATCGGATGTCCCGGCGTAATCTCTTGCGTGGTGCGGCCGTCGGGGCCGGCGCGCTCACGCTCCCCGTGCTGCTGTCCGCCTGCGGCAACGGACCCGGCGGAAACAAGAACGAAGTCACCGTGGGGTCCAACGCCTCGGACCCGGTCCCCAAGAAGGCGTACGCGGCGGCCTTCTCGGCGTACGAGAAGAAGTCCGGCAAGAAGGTCAAGGTCAACACCAAGGACCACAACGACTTCCAGGAGAACATCAACCGCTATCTCCAGGGCACGCCCGACGACGTCTTCATGTGGTTCGCGGGGTATCGCATGCAGTACTTCGCGGAGAAGGGGCTCCTGCACGAGATCAGCGACGTCTGGAGCGGTTTCACCGGCTTCTCCGACGCCCTGAAGGAGCAGTCCACCCACTCCGGCAAGCAGTACTTCGTGCCGTACTACTACTATCCGTGGGCCGTTTTCCACCGCAAGAGCCTCTTCCAGTCCAAGGGCTACCAACAGCCCAAGACCTGGGACGACTTCATCGCCCTGGCCAAGCAGATGTCGAAGGACGGGACGCCCGTCGCCTTCTGCGACAAGGACGGCTGGCCCGCGATGGGCACTTTCGACTACATCAACATGCGCCTGAACGGATACGACTTCCACAAGTCCCTGATGGCCGGCGCGGAGGCATGGACCGACGCCAAGGTGAAGAACGTCTTCGACACCTGGCGCGAGGTCATGCCCTACTACCAGAAGGGCGCCCTCGGCCGGACCTGGGAGGAGGCCGGGCAGAGCCTGCAGCAGCGCAAGACGGGGATGGCGGTCTTCGGAATGCCGCACCCGGGCACCCAGTTCCCCGAGAACGAACGCGACGACATCGACTTCTTCGCCTTCCCCGAGATCGACCCGCAGTACGCGCAGGACGCCGTGGAAGCACCCATCGACGGCTTCCTGGTCGCCAAGAAGTCGAAGAACCTCGACGGCGCCAAGGCCCTTCTGAAATGGCTGGGCACCCCCACCGCCGAGAACACCTACCTCGCTCTCGACCCCAACAACGTGGCCGTCAACGACGGCGCCGACACCACCAAGTACAGCGCCCTGCAGAAGAAGTCGGCCCAGCTCGTCTCGGGCGCCAAGCAGATCTCGCAGTTCATGGACCGCGACACCCGTCCGGACTTCGCCTCGACCGTGATGATCAAGGCGATCCAGGACTTCATCGGCAACCCGAAGGACGTCGACGGTCTCTGCAACAGCATCGAACGACAGAAGAAGACCATCTTCTCGTCGCCCGTCGGCTGATCACTGGGGGAAGACGTTCCGTGGCGCTCAACATCCCACGGCGCGCCGGACGACGGAGGCTGCGGCGGTTCTCCCGCCGCGACACCGTCGTCCTCGGCGTGCTCCTCGGCATACCCGTCCTGCTCGACATCGTCATCGTCTGGGGCCCGACCCTCGCGTCCATCGGGCTCTCCTTCACCTCCTGGGACGGCGTCGGCGACATCCACTGGGTGGGCGGCGACAACTACAAGAACGTGTTCGAGAACTACCCGGCGTTCTGGCCCGCCGTCCGGCACAACGTCCTGTGGCTGCTCTTCCTCGGCCTGATCGCCACCCCGTTCGGACTGTTCCTCGCGGTGCTCATCGACCGCGGAGTGCGCTTCAGCCGCTTCTACCAGTCCGTCATCTACCTGCCGGTCGTGCTCTCGCTCGCCATCGTCGGCTTCATCGCCCAGCTGATCCTCGGCACCGACCAAGGCGTGGTCAACACCATCCTCAACAACCACGAGAACCCGATCGACTGGCTCGGCGACGCGCACCTCAACATCTGGATGATGATGATCGCGGCGAGCTGGCGGCACACGGGTTACGTCATGATCCTCTACCTCGCCGGACTCAAATCCGTCGACCCGCAGCTGAAGGAAGCCGCCGCGATCGACGGCGCGAACGCCCGCCAGACCTTCTTCCGCGTCGTCTTTCCGACCCTGCGCCCGGTCAACGTGATCGTCGGTGTCATCACCGTCATCGAGGCGCTGCGCGCGTTCGACATCGTCTACGCGGTCAACAAGGGCCGCAACGGCCTGGAACTGCTCTCCGTCCTGATCACCGACAACATCATCGGGGAAGCCAGCCGCATCGGATTCGGCTCCGCCATCGCGGTCGTCCTGCTCACCGTCTCCCTGGGGTTCATCGTGACGTTCCTGGTCCAAGAGCTGCGAGGTGCGCGCGAGCGATGACCGCCGACATCCGCACCGGCGCCCCCGTGCGCCCGGCACCCGCGCCGGAGCCGACGCCCGCTCCCCGCCGGAGGCCGCGCCCCGGCCGCTTCGGCGTCCACATCTTCCTGATGGGCGTCTCGCTCGCCTTCCTCGCGCCGCTCCTGCTCGCCGTCTACGCCTCGCTGCGCCCGTACGAGGAGACGGCGCAGAACGGCTACTTCTCCTTCCCGAGGCACCTGTCCTTCGAGTACTACCGTCGCGCCTACAGCGAATCCGGCATGGGCAAGTACTTCACCAACACCCTGCTCATCGCCGTGCCCGCCGTCCTGGTGACCCTCTTCCTCGCCTCGTTCGTCGCCTTCGCCGTGTCCCGGCTGAAGCTGCGCGGGGGCCTCGTCCTGCTGATGTTCTTCACCGCGGGCAACCTGCTGCCCCAGCAGGTCATCGTCACCCCGCTGTACGTCCTGTTCAACAAGATCCCGCTGCCGTGGTGGATGTCCGACTCGCTGACGATGTACGACTCCTACTGGGCCGTCATCATCGTCAACATCGGCTTCCAGATGGGCTTCTGCGTGTTCGTGCTGGCCAATTTCATGCGGACGCTGCCGCAGGAGATCCTCGAGGCCGCCATCGTCGACGGCGCGGGTGTGTGGACCCAGTTCTGGCGCATCACCCTCCCGCTCTGCCGCCCCGCCCTCGCGGCCCTCGGTACCCTTGAGTTCACCTGGGTCTACAACGACTTCCTCTGGGCCCTGATCTTCATCTCCAACCCCGACAAGCTCCCGATCACGTCATCCCTCAACAACCTCCGCGGCCAGTTCTTCACGGACTACAACCTGCTGGCCGCGGGCTCGGTCCTCGTCGCCCTCCCCACGATCCTGGTCTTCCTGCTCCTGCAACGGCACTTCGTCGCGGGCCTGACACTGGGGTCGACCAAGGGCTAGGTTCTGGCCTGCAGATTTACGGGGCGTCAGGTGGAGCCGGCATATCCCTCTGCCGGCGGCCCCGTTGTGCTCAGTCCGCCGCATGCCGTCGGTTGGGGTCGCCCAGCCCACAATCGGCATGACCATGATCGTCTTATCGTCGGGGCACTTGATCGCCACCCGCCATCCGTCCGGGGCCGCGGCGAAGGAGAACTGGACTGCGGTCGTGACGGCAGACTCTTCCACGGCCCGCGGTCACCGGTTCGGCTCCTCCGAGCAGCCGGGTGAGGGTCGACGGTGTTCGCCGCGTCACGCTCGTCACGTCGGTGGCGACCATGCTTCAGGCCCGCCGCCGTGCCACTCGATCACCCTTGAGTTGGCTACATCAACCTCGTCGATCCCTTCCAGCCCGGCGTAGCGGAGGAAGGCGGCCAGGTCGCGCAGTGAGTGTGCGGTGAGCAGTTCTCCGTTGACGCGCACCTGTCGGCTGCCGTCGGTCGGGGATGGTGGGTACACAATCACGTGCAGCTCTCCGGACATGGTTTCAGGCTCACCCGGCCGGCCCGGATGCGCATCCGGACCGCGGGCTCAGAGCGCCTCGCGCGACGCGTGCCGGACGGCGTGGGCGCTCGTAGGCTGACCTTCTCGGGGCATGTCGCGGAGGTCGTCATGCCCCGAACCGTCTGGTCAGGCGCCGTGTCTTTGGCCTGGTCGCGGTGCCGATTCACGTTGTGGGCGCCACCGCGGATCACTCGGTCCACTTCCACCAAGTCCACCTCGACGACATGGCCCGCGTCCGCGTCCGGAAGGACCGCGAGCTCGAGGAGCGCGAAGTCACCCGGGGAGAGATCGGGAAGGGCTATGAGTGGCCAAGGGCGGACCATGGCCCACCACCCGGACCCGCACACCATGATCGCTTAGGAAGTCGCGGGTGTGGGTATCCCCGTCAAAGCGGGTCACTGGGTCGGGTCCGAGTCCAGCCGTGCAGCACAGCCACAGGTGCCGGTATAGATCATCCCGAAGCGCTACGAAGCCGGATTCGGACGGGCGAGCCGTAGGTAGCGGGACATCTTCTCCATGAGGAGTTGTCCGTGCCTATGTGGCTTCCGTACATCCCTGTGGCTGTGGTGTCTGTCAGGCCCGTCCTGACCGCTTTCCTCTGCATCGTTGCCGTGGCATCGCGGGACGAGCAACGTGGTAGCCGGGCCGAGCGGATCATCTGTGTGCTGGTGGCTCGGCGGCGTAGCTAGGGCCTGTCCGGCGGATCATGCCGCAGACGCGGGGTTCGGCACGCCCTCCCCCAAGCTCTTCGAGCAGGGGATGCCCGCCAGCGGCGTTGTCGTCGGTTGTCGACGCTCCGCGTCGACGCCCTCCTCCGCCTTGCAGCTGCACGCACCAAGCCCCGCTCACCAGCGTCGATGAGGCGCCGCCCGTTTCCTGCGACCTGATCCGCCGGACAGGCCCTAGCCCGCGTTGTCAGTGGCCGCCCCTAGCATTGTCGTCAACATCCCAACGATCCAGTCGGGTTGTTGCTGATGCCCCGCCCGGAACAGCGCCCGGTGCGGGGCTCGCTGCTGTCAGAAGCCTTCCCGGCCGGTCAGGCAGGTCTGCCGCAGGCAGCGCTGCGGCGACTGCGTCATCGCCATAGAGGACATGAGACGCGAGGAAGCGGCCCGATCGATGACACGCGCGTCCGCCAAGGGCTGAACTGCGCGTCACTCGCAGCCGACGCCGTCCCCGTCGCGGTCGAGGTGGCGGCCGTAGCCGGGGTCTCCGACGTGGACGGGCGCGGCGCCCGCCGCTCGGGCCGCGGCGCAGTTCTCGTAGTACACGGACCCCCCGCCGTTGTCGTCGCTGCCGCCACCGCCCGCGACGGCGGGCTGCGCGGTGACCGTCGCGCGCACGGTCTTCGTGCTCCGCACGGTCACGGTGGCGGCGGGCGTCGCCGTGACCGTTTCCGTGGCAGTCCGCATCGCGGTCGCCGTGGCAGTGACGGTGGTGGTCGGACCGGGTTTCGCCGCGGCGGACTCGGTGGTGTCCCCGCCGCTGTTGCCGATGCCGACGCCGATGAAGAGGGCCACGGCCAGCGCGGGCAGTACGTAGCGCTTGCGGGCCCAGCCCGGGGCGGTGCGGGCCGATCCGGTGGGCGGTGCCGCGTACGGGTTGGTCATGTCGTCCCCCCTGAGGTGTTTCGAGTGGGATGACGGTAGTGCCGCTGATGTGCCCGAAGGGGAGGAGTGGGAGTTGTGTGACCCACCCGTGACTCCTCGTCGCGTTCGGAGTTGAACCGGGCATGAAGAAGCGCAGCATGCTGGCCATCGCCTCCCTCGCCACCGGGTTCGTCGTCGCGGCGATCACCCCGTCCCACGCCGTCGACGGCGAGTCCCTGGGTGACCTGCCCGTCAAGGACACGCTCAGCAGCCTCGACCACACGCTCAGCAGCGAGAGCCTGGCCGTGGACGACACCGCGCTCGGCCAGAACGGCTGAGGCGCGGGGACCCGGACGCGGCGCCGGTGCTCCCCGGGACGGGGCACCGGCGCCGCGCCGTCGGCTCCCTCATCTGCGGCTGGTTTCCGTGGCAGGGTGAAGCGGGCAAGCCTCAGGGGGCCAACAGAAGAGGGGGAACCGTGATCGTCTGGATCAACGGTGCGTTCGGTGCGGGGAAGACCACCACCGCACGGGAACTGATCGACCTGATCCCGAACAGCACGCTCTTCGACCCCGAGGTGATCGGCGGCGAGCTCGCGCACCTGCTGCCCGCCAAACGCCTCGCCGAGGTCGGCGACTTCCAGGACCTGCCGATCTGGCGGCGCCTGGTGGTCGACACCGCGGCCGCCCTGCTCGCGGAGCTCGGCGGCGTTCTCGTGGTTCCCATGACCCTGCTGCGCCAGGAGTACCGTGACGAGATCTTCGGCGGCCTCGCCTCGCGCCGGATCGAAGTACGCCACGTGCTTCTCGCCCCGGCGGAAACGATCCTGCGGGCGCGCATAGCCGGCCGGGAGATACCCGAGGACCTCCCCGACGGCGAGATACGGGTGCGCCAGTGGTCCTACGACCACATCGAGCCCTATCGCGCGGCGCTCGCTTCCTGGCTCACCGCCGACGCCCACCCCGTCGACACCAGCGCCCTCACCCCGCACGACACCGCACTGCGCGTCGCCGAAGCCGTACGCACCGGTGACGCGTCCGCGTGCGACATCGTGCAGACCCCCGAACCCACCTCCGAGACCCTCGCCGCCGGAGTCCTCCTCTTCGACGAGGAGGACCGGGTGCTGCTCGTCGACCCCACCTACAAGGCGGGCTGGGAGTTTCCCGGCGGTGTCGTCGAACCGGGGGAGGCTCCCGCGCGCGCGGGCATGCGCGAGGTCGCCGAGGAGACCGGCATACGGCTCGAGGACGTACCCGGTCTGCTGGTGGTGGACTGGGAGCCGCCCGCACCCCCCGGCTACGGCGGTCTGCGCCTCCTCTTCGACGGCGGCCGCCTCGACTCCGACGAGGCGCACCGGCTGCTGCTCCCCGGCCCCGAACTGCGCGCCTGGCGCTTCGTCACCGAGCGGGAGGCGGCGGACCTGCTGCCACCGGTGCGCTACGAGCGGCTGCGCTGGGCCCTGCGGGCGCGGGAGCGCGGCGCCGCACTCTATCTGGAGGCCGGTATACCACTCGGCTGACGTCGATACCGGGCCACCCCTTGGCCGACGTCGATGGTGTACAGCCAGGGGGTGATCCGGCGCCGACGGTCAACGGCGCCCGGAGCGGCGGCCGTTGAGCGTACCCGGCGGAAATGCCGACCGCTCGGCCACCGTGGGCCTGGCGACTTTGCCCTGCGTGTCGACGTCCACCACACCATGGCGTGGCCGCTGCTGTCGGCGGACGTCGTCATCGCGTTCCACCTGATCTCCGACCCGCGGTACGCCGATTCCGACCCGAGGATCCGGTATGACTGGCCGTGCGCGAACGTGAACGCGTACGCATCGGCGCGTAACGCGCGGTCGCTTCAGGGCCGTTCACCGGGCCGAGCTACCGACCCGGCGCGCGGAGAGGGCCCATGCCGTGTGGCGAGGACCCTCTCCGCTCTTGCGCTCGTGCTCCCGGCCGGATGGTCAGCTCGCCGCGTACTTCTGGAGGAACAGGGCCTCCGTGATCGAGAGACGCTCCAGCTCGTCCGGGGAGACGCTCTCGTTCACGGCGTGGATCTGCGCCTGCGGCTCGCTCAGGCCGATGAGGAGGATCTCCGCGTGCGGGTAGAGCGAGGCGAGGGTGTTGCACAGCGGGATGGAACCGCCCTGGCCCGCGGACTGCATCTCCTCGCCCGGGTAGGCGACCGCCATCGCCTCGGCCATCGCCGTGTACGCCGGGCTGGAGGTGTCGGCACGGAACGGCTGGCCCTGGCCGATCTGCTCGGTGCTCACCCGCGCGCCCCACGGCGTGTGCGCCTCCAGATGGGCCTGCAGGAGCTTGGTCGCCTCGACCGCGTCCACGCCCGGCGGCACCCGCAGGCTCACCAGCGCACGCGCGCCCGCCTGCACGGACGGCGTGGCGCCGACGACCGGCGGGCAGTCGATGCCGAGCACGGTGACGGCCGGACGCGCCCAGATGCGGTCGGCGACCGTGCCCGAGCCGATCAACTCGACCCCGTCCAGCACCTTGGCGTCCTTGCGGAACGCCTCCTCCTCGTACTGCAGCCCCTCCCAGCGCGCGTCCCCGGTCAGCCCGTCGATCGTCGTCGAACCGTCCTCGGCGCGCAGCGAGTCCAGTACGCGGATCAGCGCGCCCAGCGCGTCGGGCGCCGCCCCGCCGAACTGGCCCGAGTGCAGATTGCCTTCCAGCGTGTCGATCTGCACGCGTACGAGCGTCATCCCGCGCAGAGTCGAGGTGACCGTCGGCAGACCCAGCCGGAAGTTGCCGACGTCGCCGATGACGATGGTGTCGGCGGTCAGCAACTCCGGGTGCTGTTCGGCGTACCGCTCCAGACCGCCCGTACCCTGCTCCTCCGAACCCTCGACGATCACCTTGACGCCCACCGGAACGCCACCGTTCGCCTTCAGCGCGCGCAGCGCGAGCAGGTGCATGATGAACCCGCCCTTGCAGTCGGCGGCGCCGCGCCCGTACCAGCGGCCGTCGCGCTCCGTCAGCTCGAACGGCGGGGTCGTCCAGGCCGCCTCGTCCAGCGGCGGCTGCACGTCGTAGTGCGCGTACAGCAGCACGGTCTTGGCGCCCTCGGGCCCGGGCAGGAAGCCGTAGACCGACTGCGTGCCGTCCGGGGTGTCCAGCAGCGCCACGTCCTGGAAGCCCTCGGCGCGCAGCGCGTCGGCGACCCAGTTCGCGGCGCCCTCGCTCTCACTCCTGGGGAACTGGTCGAAGTCCGCCACCGACTTGAAGGCCACCAGCTCGGTGAGCTCCGCCTGCGCCCTGGGCATGAGCGAGGCGACGGTCTCGGCGACCGGATTCGACGACATGGGCACGCTCCTTGTAGGTGCGACGTTGTACTTCTGTGTACAAGTGATCGGGTGGTGCGTACGCGCGTCCTGGTGTGCAGGGCGCATACGCCCCCGATCCTCCCACAGCGGCCTGCGGCGATGCCCGCCGTAGGATGCTCGGGACAGGTGCGGCAGACGGCTGGACTGGGAGCAGTAGACCATCGTGAGCAGCGAGAACTCTTCGGCGGACGACGAACAGCGGGTGTGGGACGTCGTCGTGGTCGGCGCGGGGCCGGCGGGCGCCTCGGCCGCCTATGCGGCAGCGGTCGCGGGACGCAGCGTCCTGCTGCTGGAGAAGGCGGAGCTGCCCCGCTACAAGACGTGTGGCGGCGGCATCATCGGCCCCTCGCGCGACGCCCTGCCACCCGGCTTCGAGCTACCGTTCCAGGACCGGGTGCACGCGGTCACGTTCTCGCTCGACGGCAAGTTCACCCGCACCCGGCGCTCCAAGCAGATGCTGTTCGGGCTCATCAACCGGCCCGAGTTCGACCAGCAGCTCGTCGAGCACGCCCAGAAGGCGGGCGCCGAGCTGCGTACGGACGTCACGGTCTCGCGGGTCGAACAGCACGGGTCCGCCGTGCCCGACCGGCGCACCGTAGCCGTCGTCCTCCAGGGCGGCGAGACCGTGCTGGCGCGGGCGGTGGTCGGCGCGGACGGCAGCGCCAGCCGGATAGGGGCGCACGTCGGGGTCAAGCTCGACCAGGTCGACCTCGGCCTGGAGGCGGAGATCCCGGTGCCGGAGACCGTCGCCGAGGACTGGCAGGGACGGGTCCTGATCGACTGGGGTCCCATGCCGGGCAGTTACGGCTGGGTGTTCCCCAAGGGGGACACGCTCACCGTCGGCGTGATCTCCGCGCGCGGCGAAGGCGCCGCCACCAAGCGGTACTTGGAGGACTTCATCGCCCGGCTCGGGCTCGCCGGCTTCGAGCCGAGCATTTCCTCCGGGCACCTGACGCGCTGCCGCGCCGACGACTCCCCGCTGTCGCGCGGGCGCGTGCTGGTCTGCGGCGACGCGGCGGGGCTGCTCGAACCCTGGACCCGCGAGGGCATCTCCTTCGCGCTGCGCTCCGGGCGGCTCGCGGGGGAGTGGGCGGTACGGGTCGCCGAGGCACACGACGCGGTGGACACGCGGCGCCAAGCGCTCAACTACGCCTTCGCCATCAAGGCGGGGCTCGGCGTGGAGATGGCCGTCGGCAAGAGCATGCTCGCGGCCTTCGAGCGCCGGCCGGGCATGCTCCACGCGGCGATCACCAGCTTCCGGCCCGCCTGGAAGGCGTTCGCCGGGATCACCCGCGGTTCGACCACGCTGGGCGAGATGGTGCGCTCCCACCCGATGGCCGGGCGTGCCCTGTCCGCGCTCGACCGGCGGTCGGCCGCCGCCGCACCGACGGCCGCCGAGAGCACTCCGACCACGGAGTGACCGTCGCCCGCGGAGCCGTGGCCGTGCCGGTGCCGGTGCCGGTGCCGGTGTAGGAGTCCGTGGAGTGGTCGGTGGTCGCGGGGCCGTGTCCGTGACCGTGGAGTGGCCGGCGGCTGACGGGGGTGCCTGTCGGCTCCTGGCCGGTCAGCTCGTGACCGTGATCCGGAAGACCGGGTGGTCGGGGGCGATGCGCCGCAGCTCCTCGGGGGACGAGTCGGGGCCGACGCCACCGAAGAAGACACCGACCTCCGCCTTCCAGCGCTTGAGGTAGGCACGCAGCAGCGGAACCTTGTCGTCGTCGCCGACCTCGGTCGCGGTGAACGTGTCCACCTTCTTGCCGAGGCGCAGCTCGCCGCCGCCCGCGGCCCGCATGTTGTGCGTCCACTGGACGTGGCCACGCGGGGCGACCAAGTACTGCTGCCCGTCCACGGTGAGCAGATTGACCGGGGTGGTGCGCCACTCGCCGCTCTTGCGGCCGCGGACGGCCAGGACCCGGGAGCCCCAGATACTGAGACCGCGGCGGGTGATGAACGCCACACAGCGGTTGAAGACGTTGACGGTGAACCAGCCGGGCTTCTGGACGTGCGTGGACATGATGACCCCCATCGGTTGCGAGAGCGCCGCTCTCTGGTTGGGAGCGCCGCTCTCTTTTGTGAGCACTGCTCTCGCTTGAGAGCAGTCTGCATGAGATCGGTGATCCAAAGCAAGAGCGGTGCTCTTGTTCGTGTGCATCGCTCTCGTTTGTGTGCACTGCTCTGAAAACGTGGCACACTTTTCCGCATGAGTACCGCACGCGGAGCACGCGCCCGAGCCAGGATCGAGGTCACCGCGGCCATCAAGGACGAGGCGCGCAGACAGCTTGCCGCGGAGGGCGCGGCCAAGCTCTCGCTCAGAGCCGTCGCCCGCGAGCTCGGCATGGTCTCCTCCGCGCTCTACCGCTACTTCCCCAGCCGTGACGACCTGCTGACCGCGCTCATCATCGACGCCTACGACTCCCTCGGCGAGAGCGCGGAGGCGGCGCACGCGCAGGTTTCGGGCGCCGGGCCGCGCGAGCGCTGGATCGCGGTGTGCGTGGCGGCGCGCCGCTGGGCCCTGGCGCAGCCGCACGAGTACGCGCTCATCTACGGTTCGCCCGTGCCCGGTTACGCCGCGCCGGACACGACCATCCCGGCGGCCTCCCGCGTGGGGCTGCTGCTGGTCGGCATCGTGCGTGACGCGTATCGGGGCAAGGGGGTGGCCCGCACCCCGCTGTCGCCCGAGCTGAAGGCCGAGGCGCAGCGGATGGCCGCCGACCTCGCCCCCGACCTGCCGCCCGAGGCGGTGGCGGGGCTCGTCGCCGCCTGGGCCCAGCTCTTCGGGCTGATCGGGTTCGAGCTCTTCGGGCAGTTCAACCGGCTCGTGGAGGACCGTGAGCCGTTCTTCCGGCACGCGGTGGACCAACTCGCCCATGGCGTGGGCCTGGTGTACCCCGAGCCGACCGGGACTCCGGGCAAGAGAAACGGCGCCGGCGGTCCCTGACGGCGACCGGGTGGTACTCCGTGGAGAGACCGGGGGGTACTCCGTGGGGAGTACCCGTGATCACCTCGTCCGGCTGACGCCCCCGGCGGTCCGTGCCGTCTAGCGTGACCGTCATGGAAGAGCAGCGAATCCCCAGGTCCCCGGTGTGGGGCGGGGTACCGCCATGGTGGCGGCACGGGCCGCCGGGGTGGCACCGATGGAGCGGCGAGACCCATGGCGGGCACGGCGGGCACGGCGGGCACGGCGGGCACGGTGATCGGTGGCCGTGGCGTTCCACTCTGCTGCTGACCGTCTTCGTGCTGGGCGGCTCCCAGTTCGCGGCGCACGTTCAGGACGGCGAACGCACCCCCCTGGACCTCTTCGCGAGGGCGCTGCTGATCCTCGGCACGGGCCTGCTGCTGTGGCGGCAGCGGTACCCGGTGTTCGTCGCCTTCGGCACGGCCGCGGCGGCGCTGGTCTATCTGGGCGCCGGATATCCGTACGGGCCCGTCTTCGTCACGGTGGCCGTCGGCTGCTTCGGCGCGGTCGTCGCGGGGCACCGCTGGGCCGCCTGGACGGCCGTCGGCATGCTGTGGATCGGCCATCTGCTGGTGGGGCACTGGCTCTACCGCCGGCTGCCGCCCGCGGGGGACCGGGCCGGCTCCTGGAACCAGGAACTCGGCTTCATCACCTGGGGCGTGGTGATCCTGGTGGCGTCGGAGCTGGTCCGGATACGCCGTGAGCAGTGGGCCCGCGACCGCGCCGAACGCGCGCGGGCCGCCGCTCGGCGCGCCGACGAGGAGCGGTTGCGGATCGCCCGTGAACTGCACGACGTCCTCGCCCACAGCATCTCCGTGATCAACGTCCAGGCGGGCGTCGGCCTCGCGCTTCTCGACTCCGACCCGGAACAGGCGCGTACGGCGCTCACCACCATCAAGGAGGCCAGCAAGGAGGCGCTCGGCGAGGTCCGCCAGGTGCTCGACACGCTCCGTACGCCGGGGGAGGCGCCGCGCGCGCCGGCGCCGGGGCTCGACCGGCTCCCCGAGCTCGTCGAACAGGCGGCGAGCGCGGGTCTGACGGTCGAGATCGAGAAGCCCGGCGGTGTTCCGAAGCTTCCGCCGGGTACCGACCTCGCCGCGTTCCGTATCGTCCAGGAGGCGCTCACCAATGTCGTACGGCACTCGGGGTCGCGGCACGCGCGCGTACGGCTCGAATCCGCGCAGGGCACGCTGCGGCTGCGGATCGACGACGACGGGCCCGCGACCGGCACCGACGCGGGCGGCAGCGGCAACGGGCTGGCCGGTATGCGGGAGCGGGCCGTCGCCCTCGGTGGCACGATCGAGGCGGGCCCGCGCGACGACGGAGGCTTCCGGGTGTTGGCCGTGCTCCCGCTGAGGGTCAAGGAGGACCGGTGAACGGTGAAGGCGAGCTGGTGGACGGCGAAGGGGGACCGGTGGACGGCGAAGGGGGACCGGGGTTCGGCGAAGTCGGACCGGTGATCCGCGTCCTGCTCGCCGACGACCAGTCACTGGTCAGGGCGGGCTTCAAGGCACTGCTCGACGCACAGCCGGACCTGGAGGTGGCCGGTGAGGCGGCCGACGGCGAGGACGCGGTGCGCAAGGTGCGCGAACTGCGCCCCGACGTCGTCCTGATGGACATCCGCATGCCGCTGCTCGACGGCCTCGCCGCGACCCGCCGTCTCACCGACGACCCGGATCTGAAGGACGTGAAGGTGGTCATGCTCACCACCTTCGAGCTCGACGAGTACGTCTTCGAGGCGATCCGCTCCGGTGCCTCCGGCTTCCTCGTCAAGGACACCGAGCCGGACGAACTCCTGCGCGCGGTACGGGCGGTGGTCGGCGGCGACGCGCTGCTGTCACCGGGCGTGACGCGCCGTCTGATCGCGGAGTTCGCGGCCCGCTCCAAGGAGCCCGCGGCCGCGGAGTCGCTCGTCCGGCTCACGGAACGGGAGCGGGAGGTGATGGCCCTGGTCGGTATCGGACTGTCCAACGACGAGATCGCACGGCGTCTGGTCGTCAGCCCGCTCACGGCCAAGACCCATGTCAGCCGGACCATGGTGAAGCTCGGCGCCCGTGACCGGGCTCAACTGGTGGTGCTGGCCTATGAGTCGGGGTTGGTACGGCCGGGGTGGCTCGGGTGAGTGCCGGCCGCGCGGCCGAAGCGGACGAGCACCGTGACCACGCGTACCGCGAAGAGCGCGGTGGCCAGCAGTACCCCCGCGGTGATCAGGACCTTCTCGACGGGGAGCGGGAGATGGAAGAGCAGCGCGGGGCCGGATACGGCGCCGAGCGCCAGGCCCGCCGCGAAGGTCGCGCTGAGGAGCGCGTACCCGATCTCGACCGTCATCGCGTCCCGCTGCTCCTGCGTGCGTCTCCCCATGGTGCGAGTCTGTCACGACGGCGTGCCCGGCGGGCAAGGGGCTGCCTGCCGGGCGCGTCGGGTCGAAGTAGCGGGTCGACGCGGTGAGTTGAGGTCACCGGCGAACCGGATCAGTCGCCGATCGCCACCCGCTCATCGACGTCGTCCCGTACGGAGTCCTCCCGTACGGAGTCCGTCCCCGCGGACCGTGCGACCACGACGGTCTGCCGCGGGCGCCGGGTCCGCAGCCCCGACAGCGTGATCAGCAGCCCCGCCACGGCGATCCCCGTCACCACGATCAGACCGGGCCGGTAGCTGTCGAGGACGGCCTGCGGCGAGGAACCCGCCGAGGAGTTCGCGGTCACGACGGCTGTCACCACGGCCAGGAAGAGGGCGCCGCCCACCTGGACGGAGGTGTTGAGCAGACCCGAGACCATGCCCTGCTCGTGGTCGTCGACACCGTTGGTGGCCTGGATGTTGAGCGAGGGGAAGATCAGCGCGCAGGCCGCGCCGATCAGCAGCATGGTCGGCAGGATCACGGCCGCGTACACCGGGTCGAGGCTGATGCGTAGGAACAACGCGTAGCCGACGACCATCAGCACGAAGCCGACCGCGATGAGCCGCGGGGTTCCGAAGCGGTCGACGACGGCGCCGACCTTCGTGGAGGAGAGCGCGACCAGCGCCCCGGCGGGCAGGAAGGCGAGCGCGGTGTGGAGGGCCGACCAGCCGAGCAGCGACTGCATGTACAGCGTCACCAGGAACTGGAATCCGACGTACGAGCCGAAGAATGCCATCGCGCCGAGCTGGGCGCGGATCTGACTGCCGGAGCGGAGCACGCCGAGCCGGATCAGCGGCCCCGCCGAGCGCCGCTCGACACGGACGAAGGCGGTGAGCAGGACGGCCACGGCGAGGAAGGACAGGAGGGTACGGGTCGAGGCCCAGCCGACCTCTGGGGCCTGGACGACGGTGAACACCAGCAGCAGCATCGACGCCGTGCCGAGGACGGCGCCGGGGATGTCGTAGCCGTTGTGGTCCTTCTCGCGTTCGCTGCGCGGCAGGAGCTTCAGGCCGACGAGCAGGGCGAGCAGCGCGATGGGCGCGGGCAGCAGCATGGTCAGGCGCCAACTGGCCTCGGTGAGCAGGCCGGACAGCACGAGGCCCATCGAGAAGCCGGTGGCCGCGCAGGTGGTGTAGATCGACAGGGCGCGGTTGCGCAGGGGACCCTCGGCGAAGGTCGTGGTGATGATCGACAGGCCCGCCGGGGCGGTGAACGCCGCGCTCAGGCCCTTGATGAAGCGGCTGGCGATCAGCAGCGGGCCCGAGTCGACGAGCCCGCCGAGCAGCGAGGCGAGCGCGAAGATGCCCAGGGCCACCAGGAAGACCTGGCGGCGGCCCAGCAGGTCGGCGGTGCGGCCGCCGAGGAGGAGCAGTCCGCCGTAGCCCAGGATGTAGCCGCTGACGATCCATTGCAGCGTCGAGGTGGAGAGGTCCAGTTCGGAGCCGATGGACGGCAGGGCGACGCCGACCATCGACACGTCGAGCGCGTCCAGGAACATCGCGGCGCAGAGCACCAGCAGGGTGCCCCACAGCCGCGGGGTCCAGCGTCCCTCGGTGGTGGGGGTGGTGAGCGGAGAGGTCATGCGGGAGACAGTACATGCACATGCATCGAATGCAAATGCATTTAATTCCGATGCAACAAACTCGATTCTTTGCTACGGTGCGACCATGGCGGCGAAGAAGGCCGAGCAGGTGCTCGTGGACCAGTGGCGTGACATCCTCGCGGTGCATGCGCGCACCCTGTGCGAGCTCGACCGCGAGCTGCACCGACACGGCCTGGGCGCAAGCGACTTCGAGGTGCTGGACGTGCTGGCCGGGGGCACCGCGTCCGACGGTGACTGCTCCTACCGCGTCCAGGAGATCTCCGACCGCGTCCATCTGAGCCAGAGCGCCCTGTCCCGGCTGATCGCCCGCCTGGAGAAGGACGGTCTCGTGACGCGCGGCATGTGCCCGGAGGACCGGCGGGGGGTGCGTGTGTGCCTCACTCCGAAGGGGCGAACGCTCCATGCCGAGGTGCTGCCGGTGCAGCGGGCGGTGCTGACGCGGATGCTGGCGGGCGGGACGGCCACCGGCGACTGACATCGCAGACCGCAGACCGCGCAGCCCCCGAACGCAGAATGCCACCGAACGCGGCCCGACCCGGTCGGGCCCGGACGCCTCAGCCCCAGGTGATGCCGGACTTCTCCCGCCACAGCGCGGCGAGCGAGGCGTCACCGGTCATGTCCGGGAACGGCAGCCGGTTCCACAGCGCCAGATAGAGCCCTGCCGCGGGCCCCGCCATCTCGCAGTCGACGTCCCCGCCGGCCCCCGCGCCCCACTCGCTGACCGGCGGCTCGGGCGACAGCCGTACGGTCCACACCGCGTCCACGTCGGTTGCGCGCACCCGCAGCACGCGGGGTGTCGGGGTGCGCACCTCGCTTCTAGGGCGTCCGTGGAAGCCGCGCAGCAACTCGTCGATCCCGTCCACCGCGAAGGCCCGCGTCACCGTGCCCGGCGTCTCGCCGAGCGCCGACTGCGCGTCGACCCGGTGCACGGTCGTCTCGTGCGCCTGCCGTCGCGCCCAGAAGGCGAGCGGCGAGGGCGCGGGCAGAAAGCTCCAGCAGGCCAGGTCGGGCGGAGCGGCCGCGAGCGTGTCGACCAGGCGGCGGTGGCCGTCCCTGAACCAGGCCAGCAGTTCGGCGGCGTCCAGCTCCGGCAGGCCGCCGTCCGGGTGATACGCGGCGTACCCCTCGGCGACGAACGCCGTCGCCCACCGGTGCACCATGCCCGTGTGCCGCACCAGGTCCCGCACCTGCCACCCCGGGCAGGTCGCCACCTTGGCGTCGGGCCCCGCCTGCTCGGCCGCCGCGGCGAGCGACCGGCCCTCCTGGTCCAGGGTCTCCACGAACTCCGGAATCTCCATGCGGCGAGTGTGCCGGACGGAGTGGGCTCCGGGGGCCGCGGACGCGTATCGCGTCACACCGTGGCCCGTCATCCCGCCGGCGGCGGGAAATGAGAAGCCCCGGCTGGACGGGGGAGACCAGCCGGGGCGGCATGTGGTGGCCGACGGAGGGCGGTCGCCTCGCGGCGGAACGCTCCATGGGGCTTCAGCCGGACGATCGTCCCCATGGGCTGTAGGTGAGACCCGGGGACACTGTCCCCTCCGCAGCCACGTACTGATCAACGGCCGATCCCCCTGGGTTGTTCCCGCCCGATCCCGTCGCCCGCTGTGAGGTGGGGCACGCCCGCCTGGTCCGCGGGGGCATCCGTCAGGGCCCGGGGGCGACGAGTCGTCAGCTCACGGCCGCCCGGCGCGTCCCGAACCCGATGAGCGCGGCCAGCGCCGCCAGTACCGTCACGCTGGTGAGGGCGATGGGCAGCGAGAACCAGTCGGCCATGAACCCGATCGCGGGCGGTCCCAGGAGCATGCCGCCGTAGCCGAGCGTCGAGGCGATGGCGACACCGCCGGGGCCGGCGAGGGAGCCCGCGCGTTCGACGGCGACGGGGAAGATGTTGGCGAGTCCGAGCCCTGTGATCGCGAAGCCGAGCAGGGCCGCCCACACGGAGGGGGCGAGCGCGCCGAGCAGCATGCCGGTGGCGGCGGTGGCGCCGCCGCCCACCAGCGTCCGTGTGCGGCCCAGCCGTTCCAGCAGCGTCGTACCGCCGGCCCGGCCGATGGTCATGGCGAGGGCGAAGCAGGAGTAGCCGGCGGCCGCGACGCCCGGGTGGGCCCGCAGGTCCTGTTCCAGGTGGAGGGCTCCCCAGTCGGCCAGGGCGCCCTCGCCGTACGCGGTGCACAGGGCGATCAGGCCGAAGACGAACACCAGCCCGCGGGTGCGCGCGTCGAGGCGACGCGGGGCGCGCTCCTGGTGCGACTGTCCGCGCTCCGGGGGCGCCGGAGGCTCGTGGCTCAGCAGGGTGCGTCCGGCGAGGGCGGTCACCAGCAGGCCGATCACGGTGAGCGCGAGCAGGTGCCGGGTGGGGGACAGGGAACCCGCCACCAGTGCGCCGAGCCCCGCGCCGATCATGCCGCCCAGGCTGAACGCCGCGTGGAAACTCGGCATGACCGGCCGCCGCAGCGCGGCCACCAGGTCGACGGCGGCACTGTTCATGGCGACGTTGATACCGCCGTACGCGGCTCCGAACACCAGCAGTACCAGCCCCAGCGCGACCACCGAGTGCGTCAGCGGGGGCAGGGCCACGCTCAGCGCCAGCAGGATGCCGCAGACAACGGTCACCGGATGGCTGCCGAAGCGGCGGCACAGCCGGCCGGTGAGCGTCATCGTGATCACCGCTCCGGCGGAGACGCCGAGCAGCGCGAGTCCCAGGGTGCTCGCCGAGGCGCCGGTCTGCTCCTTGATGGCCGGGATGCGGACGACCCAGCCCGCGAAGACGAAGCCGTCGAGGGCGAAGAAGGCGGTGATGGCGATACGCAGGCGGGTGAGGTCGTCGGGGCCCCGCACGGCACTGTGCGACCGGGTTTTGTTTATTAGCGGCACAAAGTCAGCGTAGGTGGCGGGCGGGGGCGGGGCAAGGTGCCTGTCGCGCCGAGCCGGTGATCGCGGCGGGATCACGGTGTTCCACTGAGGCGACGAGGTCTGCGCCGGGGTGCGGCGCGCGGCGTCGCTCGGCCGGGCGGACGGGATGCCACCGGGCCTCTCCCACGACGGCTGCCACCCCCTGCGGCGCCTCATGCGCCGGGTGAACGACGAGTGGATCGGCCTCCGATCCGCGGTGGGGACCCGGGCACCGGACGGCCTGGTGGGGACCGGGCAAGCCAATTCCCACTCTTCCGTTACGACAGACACCCTTGACAGCTTGCGTACTGATTCGCGACGTTTGAGCCTCGCGGAACAGTTCGAGACGCGTCATGGGGGAATGGGGGGCGGTCGGCCGTGCGATCGATGAACAACGATCCTCACGCCTTAGGGGTCCGCGCTGCGAACGGTACGTCCCTCGCGGAGCCCGCGGAAGGGCGGTTGATCTGAGGTGGAGATCACGATCCACAGACCGGAGGAGCTGAGCAGTTCGCTCCTCCTGGCCTGGCACCGGGTGATGGACGAGTCGCCCGACTACGCCAACCCGTTCCTGGCCCCGGAGTTCGCGACGGGGATCGACAGGTTCCGAGGCGGGGCGCACGTGGCCGTCCTCCACGAGAGAGGGGAGCCCGTCGGCTTCTTCCCGTACGAGCGGAACTCCCTGGGCGTCGGCCGGGCCATCGGTCTCGGTCTCTCCGACTGCCAGGCCCTGGTGCACCGCCCCGGGGTCACCTGGGACACGCAGGAACTGCTGCGGGCCTGCGGGCTGTCCGTCTTCGAGTTCGACCACCTCGTCGAGGAGCAGAAACCCTTCGGCAGACATGTCACCGGGACGTTCGCCTCACCGGCGATAGATCTGAAGGTCGGCGAGGGCACCTACGCCGAGTGGCTGCGCGGCGCCTACCCGGGACTGGCCAAGACGACGCTGAAGAAGGAACGCCGCCTGGGACGCGACCTGGGCGAGATGCGGTTCGTCTACGACGAGCGCGACCCGCGGGTGCTGCGCACCCTCATGCGCTGGAAGTCCGCCCAGTACCGCAGGACGGGACGGATGGACCGGTTCGCGCGGCCCTGGATCGTGGACCTGGTGGACCATCTCTTCCGGGTCCGCGAGGAGCACTTCAACGGCGTGCTGTCCGTGGTGTACGCCGGCGACCGGCCGGTGGCCGCACACTTCGGACCGACCTCACGCACGCTGTTCGCGGCCTGGTTCACCGCGTACGACCCCGAACTCCGCTACTACTCGCCCGGGTTGATCATGCACCTCCGGATGGCCGAGGCCGCCGGGCGGGAGGGCGTGCGGCTCATGGACCTGGGCCGTGGCGACAAGGAGTGGAAGGACTGGCTCAAGACCCGGGAGCTGCGCGTGGGCGAAGGGTTCGCCACCCGCCCCCATCCGATGGCGACGGCGCACCGGCTCTGGCGCAGGCCGGTGCGGGGCCTGCGCAACACGGTCCTGGCCCATCCCAGGTTGCGCGATCCGGCCGACCGGCTGCTGAAGACGGTCGGCACGCTGCGCACCTCGGGCCGGCCGGACTCCGGTGCGGCGGGTCCCCGCGCCCGCTGAGCCGCCTTCTCCACCGACGGTCCGGGTGGCCGTGCGGCATCGGTGGCATCGGTGGGCGCGTCCACCCGGAGGGTTTCCGGGTGGTGTCGCGTGGCACGGAGTGGCATGGACGGCGTGGTGGGTAGTCTCGCGCTCCGACCGGCGCCACCGCTCCGAGCGGACCCAGGAGAAGACCCATCACCGAGCCGAAGCCCGCACAGGCGGAGCCTGCCCCGGGAGACCGGCCCCGGGAGGCCGACCAGCTCAGGGACATGCTGCGGCAGCCCGCGTACCGGCGGACGTTGCTGTTCTGCGGCCTGATCGGGATCCCGGTGTCGCTGGTCGCGTTCTGGTTCCTCGTCCTGCTGCACGAGCTGGAACACCTGATCTGGGTGGACTGGCCGCACCATCTCGGGTGGTCGAATCCGTCGTGGTGGTGGCCGTTGCCCCTGGCTCTGGTGTCGGGTGCGGTCGTTGCTCTGGTCGTCCTGCGGTTTCCCGGCGGGGGCGGGCACATCCCGGCGGGGGGCCTGCAGGCCGGAGGTGCGTCGAAGGCAGCCGTTCCCGGCGTGGTCCTCGCCGCGCTGGCCGGCCTGCCGCTGGGAGCCGTGCTCGGGCCCGAGGCGCCCCTGATCGCCCTGGGCGGCGGTCTGGCGCTGATGTTCCGGGATCTCGTACGCGTTCCCGCGACCGAGGCGAACACGGCGTTGCTCGGTGCCGCGGGCGCCGCGTCGGCCATCTCCGTGATCTTCGGAAGTCCGCTGGTGGCGGCCGTGCTCCTGATGGAGGTGTCCGGAGTGGGCGGGCCGCAGCTGTTCGCGGTGATGCTCCCCGTCCTGCTGGCCGGCGGAATCGGCGCCATCGTGTTCACCGGCTTCGGCGACTGGACCGGACTGAAGACGGGGAGCCTGGAGATCGGACTGCCCGCGCCCTCCGTCCTCGACGCCGGGGACGTGGTGTGGTCGGTGCTCATGGCGGTCGTCATCGGGGCGGCCATCCACTGGATCATCGCGGGCGGACGGATCGCGGCGCGCCTCGTGGTCGCGCGTCCGTTGCGCAACACGGTGCTCTGCGCACTCGGCGCGGCCGTCTGCGCGGCGCTCTACGCGGTCCTCACCGGCCGTTCGCCGTCCGACGTCGCCCTGTCGGGCCAGTCCATCCTGGGGCAGCTCGCCACCGACCCGCACGCCTGGTCGGTCGGCAGCCTGGTGGCGGTCCTGGTGTTCAAGGGCGTCGCGTACGCGCTCTGCCTGGGAAGCCTGCGCGGCGGTCCGGTCTTTCCCGCGCTGTTCCTGGGCGGCGCGATGGGCGCCCTGCTCGCGCCGCTGCCGGGGCTCGGCGTCGTGCCGGGCGTGGCGGCGGGCATGGCGGCCTCGTCCGCCGCCGCGCTCCGGCTGCCGGTCAGCTGTGTGGTGCTCGTCGTGCTGATGGTGGGCAACTCGGGAACGGTGCCGGTGATCGTGCTCGCCGCCGTGGTGTCCTTCGTGACCACCGAACTGCTGCCGCAGGGGCCGGGAGTCCCGGCGTTCAGCGATGGAGCGCGTCGAGCGCCTCGTCCAGCGTCGTCGCGGCCATGATCAGCGAGAGATGGGTGAAGGCCTGCGGGAAGTTGCCGAGTTGCTCTCCACTGGGGCCGATCTCCTCGGCGAACAGCCCGACGTGGTTCGCGTACGTCTGCATCTTCTCGAAGGCATAGCGGGCCTGGGAGAGGCGCCCCGCGCGGGCGAGGGCGTCGACGTACAGGAAGGTGCACAGACTGAACGTCCCCTCGGAGCCGCGCAGTCCGTCGGGCGAGGCCCCCGGGTCGTAGCGGTAGACCAGGCTGTCGGAGACGAGGACGCGGTCCATGGCGTCGAGGGTGTTGAGCCAGCCGGGGCTCCGGGGGGCCAGGAATCCGACCCGGGGGACGAGCAGCAGGGAGGCGTCCAGGACGTCGCCGCCGTAGTACTGGACGAGGGCCTGTTCCTTCTCGTTCCAGCCGCGATCCATGACCTGTTCGAGGATCGCGTCCCGGGCCCGGGTCCAGCGCACGGTGTCGGCCGGCCTGCTGAACTCGCGTGCCAGTTTCAGCCCGCGGTCGAACGCGGCCCAGCACATCACTCGGCTGTAGGTGAAGTCCTTGCGTCCGCCCCGGGTCTCCCAGATGCCCTCGTCGGGCCGGTCCCAGGAGTCGGCGAGCCAGTCGAGGGTGGCGGCGAGCCCCTTCCAGCCGTGGTAGCCCGTCTGCGCGCCGACCTCGCGGCCCTCGGCCAGGGCGTAGAGGGCCTCGCCGTAGATGTCGAGCTGCAGTTGGTCGGAGGCGGCGTTGCCGGCCCGGACCGGGTAGGAGCCGCGGTAGCCCTCGAAGTGCTCCAGGATCTCCTCCGTCAGATGGGGGTCGCCGTCGACCCGGTACATGATCTGGAGGGGTTCGTCGTCCGGTCCTTCGCGGGCCTGCAGTCGGTCGCCGAGCCAGCGGGTGAAGCGGGTCGCCTCCTCCACGAAGCCGAGGTCGAGCAGGGCCCGCACCGAGAGGGAGCCGTCCCGCACCCAGGTGTACCGGTAGTCCCAGTTGCGCTCGCCGCCGACCTGCTCGGGCAGTCCCATGGTGGCGGCGGCGACCGGGGCGCCCGTGGGGGCGTACGTGAGGAGCTTGAGGGTGATCGCGGAGCGGTGCACCATGTCCGTCCAGCGGCCGTGGTAGCGCGAGGTGCGCACCCACTTCTGCCAGAAGTCGATGTTCTCCCAGAGCTCTTCGGTGATCCCCTCGGTGGTGGGGGGCGGTGGTGCCTCCCCGTCCGGCGCGCAGACGGTGAACACCACGGCCGCCGTCTCCCCGGCGTTGAGGGTGATGGCGCCCCGGACGTCCTGACCGTCCCGTTCGAGCGGGATGGTGGCCTGGAGGTAGGCGGTCGTCCCGGGGGCCCGGAACGTCGCCGTCTCCTGCATCGGCTTGTCGTGCGTCAGGTCGAGTTCGTGGGCGGCCCGCGCGTAGTCGAACCGCGGCCGGCATTCGAGGGTGAAGCGTACGGTGCCGCGCACCGAGCGGACGACCCGCACCAGGCTGTGCCGGTCGGTCGCCGTCGGGCCCGGCTGGACCGGCATGTGGTCGACGATCTCGCCGACTCCGTCGGGTGACATGAAACGGGTCACCACGACCGCGGTGTCCGGGTAGTAGAGCTGCCTCCAGGTGCCTTCGGGGTGGTCGGGCGCGAGGAGGAAGTAGCCGCCGCCGTCGTGGTCGAGCAGCGCGGCGAAGATGCTCGGTGAGTCGAAGCGCGGTGCCGCGAACCAGTCGATCACTCCCTGGGACGAGACCAGAGCCGCGGTCTGAAGGTCCCCGACGAGCCCGTGGTCGGCGATGGGCGGATAACGATCCATGCTGCTCTCCTTGTCAGGCGTGTCAGGCGGTTTCAGCCTTGACCCGCCCGGAACGGACGGCGTCGACGAGTGCCCGGTGGTCCTGCTCGTTCTGGTCGGCATAGCGCTCGGCGAACGTCACCAGCGCCCGGTCGAAGACCTCACCCCCGCCCAGGTAGGCGGCGATGGCGATCCGGTCCCCCGATCTCGCGTGCGCGCGGGCCAGCGTGGCACCGCACAGCTCACCGAAGGCCCGCATCCCGTCCGGCACCATCGACTCGGGCTCGGCGATGCCCTTCCAGTCACGCAACTGCCGTACATAGAAGTCCCGTCGGCCGCCGTCGATGCCGTCAGCCCGAGCCCAGCCGAGGAAGATGTCGCTGGTGGCCTGCATGAGCCGCTGACCGTGGACCACGCGCTCGCCCTGCGTCGGGCAGCCGCTCGTCCCGGCGAACGGCGCGAGAACCGACTCGTCTGCCTCCTTGGCCTGCAGGAGCAGCGGATCCTGGTCGTCGCGGCCGAGCAGCAGAACGATCCAGCAGCGGGTGCCCACGCTGCCGACCCCGACCACCTTGCGGGCCATGTCGACCAGCCGGTACTGCTCCAGCAGCAACCGCCGGTCCGACTGGAGGCTCTGACCGTACCGTTCGATCATCCGGCGGATCCGCTCCTCCAACGCGTCGCGTTCGACGTCCGGAAGCAGGTCCTGGAGCGGCGTGACCAGCGGGGGATCCGCAGCGATGCGGACCCTCCCGGCGACGACGTGGGTGAGCTTGTCGAAGGCCTGGAGGCTGTCGCGGGTGCGTGCCTTCGACACCGACCGCGACCAGCGCTCACGGGCCCGCGCGCGCACCTCATGGAAGACGTGGGTCCGCACCCAGTCCTCGTCGAACCGGGCGTACCACACGGGGAGATTGCCCAGCTCGGCGAAGCGCCGCTGCCATTCGCGGTACGACCGCACCGTCGACCGCACGACGCCGGCCCGCTCCTTGGCGCTGAAGCCGTTCGCCCGGCCGACGATGACGAAACTCGTGCACAGCCGCTTGACGTCCCACTCCCACGGGCCGGGCAGTGTCTCGTCGAAGTCGTTGATGTCGAACATCATGCGCCGCTCGGGCGAGGCCAGCAGCCGGAAGTTCAGCAGGTGCGCGTCGCCGCACACCTGCGCCGTGATCCCGCTGCGGGGAGTGTCGGCGAGGTCCCCGGCCATGATGGCGGCGGCCCCCCGATAGAAGCGGAACGGTGACTCGGTCATCCTCCCGTAGCGGATCGGTACGAGCTCGGGCAACCGGGTCGCGGACTGCGCCTCGATGACGTCCACGGGGTCGGGTCGCTTCTGAGCGGGAGCGAACTCGGCGTGGCTGGAGCGGGGTATGGCGGCCCGGGCGGCCTTGCCGGACTCGGCCCGCTCGCGGGGCGTGCGGTGCGGGACGACGCCGTCGGCCGGGTGGTGCGAGGTCATCGCAGTCGGTCCGCGATGCGATCACCGACACGCAGGGCGTTGGCGATGGCCGTCAGCGACGGATTGACCGCTCCGATGCTCGGGAAGAAGCTCGTGTCGACGACGTACAGGTTGTCGAGGTCGTGGGCCTTGCAGTCGACGTCGAGGGCGGAGTCGGCGGGGTCGCGGCCGAAGCGGACGGTGCCCGCCTGATGCGCCGTGGCGCCGATGGGCATGCCCTTGTGCAGGTAGATGCTCCGCGACAGGAGATGGTGTTCGTGCATGCCCAAGTGGCCGAGCATGCCCTGCAGTTTGTGCCGCAGGTGGTTCAGTCCGCCGATGTTGTTCTTCTCGTCCAGGGCCAGGTGGATGCCGCCGTCCCGGTCCAGCGTGACGCGGTTGTCGGGGGTGGGCAGGTCCTCTCCGCACAGCCAGAAGTCGACCGCGTGGTGGGCCAGTACCTCGAAGGGCATGTCGGGAGAGACGGCCCCGGCCCAGCGGGGCGCCTCGCCGTGGATCTGTTCGGAGTCGGACTTGCCGAGCATCTGGATGCCGCCGAGGGGATACTCCCAGTCGTCGGATCCCAGGTACCAGTCGTGCAGGGCCAGGGTCTTCTGGAACCTGGTGTCGTTCGGTTCCCTGGACACGGCCATCAGGGCGAGGTTGTTGTGCCGCATGTAGTGCCGGCCCACGACATCCGAGCTGTTGGCCAGCCCCTGCGGATGCCGGTCGTTCGCCGAACGCAGCAGCAGGACGGCGGAGTTGACGGCGCCGCAGGCGACGACCACGATGTCCGCGCTGAACTCCACGGTCGAGCCGCCCCCGCCCCCGCCCCCGCCCCCGTCCCCGACCGTCGCGACGACCGAGGTGACGCTGCGGCCGGTCGCGTCCGTCTCCAGGCGCCGTACATCCGCATGGGTGAGCATCTCGACGTTGTCATATTCCAGGGCGGGGTCGACACAGATGACCTGTGCGTCGGACTTCGCGCCGACCAGGCAGGGGAAGCCGTCGACACGGTCGCAGCGGATGCAGGCGCTGGTGTGCGTGGCCCGACCCCGGTCGTCCTGGGTGAGGTTCACCCCGATCGGGAGGTGGAAGGGGTGCAGCCCCTGCTTCTCCAGGTCGTGGCTGAGCTGTTGGATGCGCGGCTCGTGCTGGACCGGCGGATACGCGTACTGGGCGCTGGTGGGACCCTCGGTCGGATCCTCGCCGTGCCGGCCGTGCACGAGGTAGAGATGCTCGGCCTGGGTGTAGTACGGCTCGAGTTCCTCGTAGCTCAGTGGCCAGGCGGGGGAGATGCCGTCGTGGTGGCGTAGCTCGCCGAAGTCCTCGGGGCGCAGACGGAAGAGCGCGGCGCCGTAGAACTTGGTGTTGCCGCCCACGTAGTAATTGACCTCGGGCGGGAACTGGTTTCCGTGTTTGTCGAACCAGAATTCCGGCGCGCGGTATTTCCCTTTGACGAAGACGGCGGTGGAATCCCAGTTGTCGCGTTCACGAGGAAGATAGTCCCCGCGTTCGAGAAGGAGGATCCGTTTCCCCGTGGCCGCCAGGCGGTGGGCTATCGTGCCACCGCCCGCACCGGTGCCGACAACGATGACGTCGTAGTGCTGTGCGTCGGTCATGCAGGCCACCGTCCCCACTGCCCGCCGTGGGCATCTGCCCCAAGTCCCAAGGTATCCCTGGGTTATATTTCCGGCGAGTTGGACTATTCGGGTGAGCCGAGGCGTCGGGACACCGCGGGTTCCCGGGCGATGACCGCGCCGGCGGTGATCCCGGCGGCGATGACGACACAGAGCCCGATCAGCCATGACAACACCGTGAAGACCGCACCCAGCGACCCGTAGCGGTCCAGGCTGCGGTTGAGCGCGCTGGGCACGTACAGCTTGGCGACCACCGTCAGCGCGGTCAGGGCCACCCCGGTCAGGAGCGAACCGGGCAGCAGGGGCAGCCAGGGGACGCGCGCGGCGAGGAGCAAGTGCTGGGTCCACCACCAGACGCCCACCTGGGCGACCAGCACGAGCGGCAGGCCCAGCCACGCTCCCGCGCCGAATCCGGTGCGCAGCGGTCCCTGCAGGGCGAGGATGAACAGCCAGACCGCGATCCACACGAGCCATCTCCAGGCGGCGATCCGTGGGCTCGCGCTCGGCAGCCGCCAGGCGCGTTGACACAGGCGTTGCATCGCCCGGCTGCACGCCGTGGCGGAGAGCAGCACCATCAGTGAGCCGACCACCCCGACGCTCTGCTGAAGGTCCGCGGGATTGGCCTGGAAGATCTTCTTCAGCTCCTGTTCGGAGGAGCCGTTGATACCGAAGACGTCGTGCAGGGAGGAGACGAACTCGCTGCGCACTGCCTGCGGGGCGAAGGAGGCGACCACGAAGAGCAGCGGAACGGCGGTCAGGAAGACCTGGGCCGCCAGCCGGGTCGCGGAGTCGAGCAGGTTCACCGCGATCAGGTGCGAGGTGAGGCGGGTGACCGCCGGGAAGCGCTCCTCGGTGGTGCCGCGCAGCCGCCGTAGCCGCGCCCCCAGCTCCGCCGCCCGCCCGCGCAGGCGGCTCGTCCTGCCGTCGGTGGGCGAGCCGGATCCTCTGCCTGCGCGCATTCCGCTCCCCGGGTCGGGACTGGGCTCCACGCCCCGAGGCGTGACCACGCCACCAGGGTGCCGTCCCGGGCAGCAGCCCGCCTGCGGCGCGAGCGCCGTTGCGCCGTACAGGGGAGAGGCCGCCCGAGGAGTTCCGTACGGCGGCGCTGAATTGTGGGTGCGGGCGGCAGCGGTGACGATGGGGCCATGCGCGCATCCGGCGCCGCCCCGAGCCTCACGCGGCCGTGCGGGGGCAGCGATGGTCCTTGACCTGGTCCTCATCGGTCTGGCGATCGCCGTGAACCCGTTCTCGGTCACCGCGTTCGTGCTGGTGCTGTCCGCGCGGGGCGGGATCTGGAACGGGCTGGCCTTCGTCCTCACCTGGCTGGCCAGTTTCGTCGCGATCATCGCCGTGGTGCTGCTCATGACCGGCGGGAAACCGCCGCCGCCCAAGTCGGCGCCCTCCACGGCCGCCCTGGCCGCCAAACTGGCCATCGGCGTCGGTCTCGTCTGGTACGGGGAGCGCACCCGCCGCAGGAGGGGCAGGCGGCACAAGTCCCCCGGGATGATGTCCCGGCTCGACCAGATGTCCCCGTGGACGGCGGCCGGGCTGGCGCTGTTCCTCCAGCCCTGGGGGCTGGTGGCCGCCGGTGCCGCCACCGTGGTGGAGGCGGACCTCTCCCACGCCGCCTCGTACGCGGCGCTGATGGGCTACTGCCTGCTGGCCAGCTCCAGCCTGCTGGCCATGGAGATCTACGCGACTTTCGCCCCCGACTCGTCCCGCGTACGGCTCGGGCGGCTGCGGACGTGGCTGGAGGGCCATCAGGACCAGGCGATCGTGACGGTGTGCCTGCTGCTGGGGCTGTGGCTGGTGGGCAAGAGCATCTACCAGCTGACCACCTCAGCCTGACCGGCCATCACGGGACCGCCGGGGGGACGACCGCCGTCACAGGATCGCCGGGGGGACGACCGCCGTCACAGGATCGCCAGGGGATTGACGGGCGAGCCGGTGGCCGCGGGCAGCCGGAGCGGGGCGATCACGCACAGGAACGACCAGCGGCCTTCCCGCGCGCAGATCGGCGCGAGGTCCTCGAAGCGCAGATAGTCGAGCAGATGCAGCCCCAAGGCGTGGACGGCGAGCACATGCACCGGGAACGCGACCCCTCGCACCGCGCTCGGGGCCGTGTCGTTGTTGCCGTCACTGCCGAGCACCGCCACCTCCCGGTCGGCCACGAACTCCATCGCCGTCGGATGGAGTCCGGCACGGGCGACGGCCACGTCCCAGGGGCCCAGCTCCTCGCGGCGCCGGCGGTGTCCGACCCGTACGAGCAGGATGTCGCCGCGGCCGACCCGCAGCCCCTGCCGGGTCTCGGCGGCGGTCAGGTCCTCGGCGGTCACATTCGATCCGGGTTCGAGCCAGGAGACGCCGTGCACCCGGGGTATGTCGAGGAGGACCCCGCGTCCGACGATGCCGTCACGGGCCAGCTCGACGGACAGGACCCTCGCACCCTCCGGCGACAGCGCGTCCGCAGCCGGTATTCCGCCGTGCAGCGTGCCGTCGTAGATGACATGGCACAGCGCGTCGAGGTGACTGTCCACATCGCCGTGCACGTTCATGGCGAAGCGGTCCCGCGCGAAGTCCAGGCCCTCCGGGACCGGTTCGCCGCCGGCCGGAGCGGTGAGCCGGTGCTCGGCCGGATCGGCGTCGTCGGGTTCGACACGGGTCTCCACGGGGGCGGCGAGCGACACCGTGCGTCCCGAGCGCACCTCGCGGACGGCCGCCAGCACCTGTTCCGCGGTGATCGTGTCCAGGGCGCCCCGGCGCGTGCCGCCGCCGGAGGCCATGCCGCGCAGTTGGCGGTAGAGCGACCGGAACTCGGCCTCGCTCAGCTCGTCGGGCATCGGCATGTCCCCAGCCTCCGACAGAAGCCGGATTCCGGCACGCCGAGTTGCCGGGGGCAGACACCGCCGCGTTAATGAAGGAGCGACCTGTCCACGTCACAAGCCGGCGCACCGCACCGGAACGCGGAGGTCCGGATGGACATGATTCATGTCCGCGCGGTGTGCCCGCCGGATCTCACGCAACGCACCATGTCCCTGCTGGGCGACGAGCCGTGCGCCTTGAACCTGGTCCTCCAGACGGGCAGCGTACGCAACCCCGACGGTGACGCCATCGAGTGCGACGTCCTGACCGGGGCCGCGAACGAGGTGTTGCGCGGCCTGCGGGACCTGGGCCTGGAGCGCCACGGCTCCATCGTCCTCGATCCGGTGGACACGGTGTTCTCGGAACACGCCGCGAGGACCGGGGCCGAGCAGCTCGGGGCCCTGCCGAGCGCACCCGTGTGGGCGCAGGTGGAGGCGCGGATCCGGGCCGAGGGCAGATACCCCCCGAGCTTCTACCTCTTCCTGGTCATCGCCGGGCTCATCGGCGCGGTGGGCATCATCACCAACTCCCAGATCCTCATCGTCGCGGCCATGGTGGTCGGACCCGAGTACGGGGCGATCACCAGCGTCGCCCTCGCGATCGACCGCGGCTCCCGGCCGAGAATCCAGCTGGGCCTGTCGGCCCTGCTGGTGGGCTTCGTGCTGGCCGTTGCCGCGACCTTCCTCTTCTCGCTGCTCGTCCGGGGCTTCGGGCTCCAGCCGAGGGCCTTCGAACTGGGTGTCAGGCCCGTCTCGAATCTGATCAACACCCCCAACTTCTTCTCGGCCGTGGTGGCGGTGCTGGCCGGCGTCGTCGGCATCGTCTCACTGGCCGAGGCCCGGACCAGCGCACTGCTCGGCGTCTTCATCTCGGTGACCACCATTCCGGCCGGGGCCGACATCGGGGTCTCGTGCGCGTTCGGCAGCTGGGACGAGGCCTGGGGGTCGCTGCTCCAACTCCTGCTCAACATCGTCGTACTGATCCTGGTCGGGACCGGCACGCTCAAGTGCCAGCGGGCGATCTGGCGGCGGGTGGGCGAACGCCGGCACCTGCGCGAGGTCAGGCGGACGGCGTAGGAGCGGACGGCGCCGGAGGGGACGGCGTCGAAGCGGCCGTGGTCGAGGGAGCCCCGGTGTCCAGGAACTCGCGGATCGCGAAGGCGACCAGCACGATCACCACGGTCCACACCACGACCCACGTGGTCGGGTAGCTCCAGGTGAACAGCACGATCGCGGCGACCGCCAGGATCGCGACGCCGATCCACCGCTTGAAGCGGTGCACGAACCGGCCGACCGGACTCAGCGGGAGCCCAGCCGACACGGCGACGTCACGCAGGGCGCCGATGCCTCTGCGACAGCCCGTACGGATGAGGACGGCGATCCGGGACGGCCCGACGAGGAAGGCGCCGGCGGCCGTCACGAGCGCGAGCGCGCCGACCGCGCGTACACCGGCGCGCAGGAACCTGACCAGCGAGTCGAACACTGTGGCGGCGGCGTCCTCGGACGCCCCGACGGGCAGATGGTCGAGATAGATCGCCCGCGCGAGGGCGAGGACGATGCCGAGCACGACCATGGCGGCGAACACCCCGAGCGCGGCCCCGATCAGGGCCCGGCGACGGTTGCCGGCCAGATACACGCCCACGGCGGCGATCAGCACGGCGATGACGGGGAGCCAGCCGCCGATGATGTCCAGCACCCTCAGATACGTCTTGATCTTGCCGACGTCCTTCGACGCGAACACCACGAAGTCCGTGTGGATGGCCGGAATCCGAGCGGCCGGCTTGAAGCCGGCGCTGACCAGTCGGTCCTTGACCTGGGCCACGATCGGCGCCACGTCGATGGTGACCTGACCGTTCTTGGCGGACACCGCGCCGGTGGCGTTGCCCGTGAGGGCTTTGTCCAGCGCGCTGTGGGCCCGGCGGTTCGCGTCCACCCAAACGGTGTCGAAGGCCTTGCTGGAGACCACCCGCTGCACGGTGTCGCCGACCAGACTCTTCAGACCGCTGGTGATCGGGCCGCCCAGGTCGCCGAGGAGCGTGGCGACCCTAGGCGGGGCACCCTTCTCCGCCGCCGCCTGCTCCAGATCCTTGACCAGCGCGTCCACGTCGATCTGCGCCAGGACCGCGGTGGTGACCCGGTTGGTGACCGCCTTCTGCACATCCGGATCGCTCGCCAGCGGTCCCACGGTGGCGACATAGCGGTCCGTGTCCCGGACGATGCTGTTCGCCCAGACCGCGACGACGGCCAGCAGCGACAACAGCGAGGCGAGGAGAATCAGCAGGACCGAACCCGTCGAGCGGAGCCAGTGGTGCCGCGCGGCCCCCGCCGGCCCATTGCTCTCCAGAGCGCTCACCCGGTGCCGCAGCTCGTCCAGCTCGTTGCGCTCCCGCGCCGAGAGCCGCTGTTCGCCGGACGGTTCTGGGGGCTTCTCGTCCGGGTCCGGTGGAGGCGGGCTGCTCGTCATGATTACAGCAGAGGGGTACGGAACCGATCCCGCGACCCGGACCGGCCCGGCGGGTGAACGCCGCACCGAGGTGCGGCGCCTTCCGTCCGATGCTGCAATGGAATCCGGGGCCCGTGGATGCGCAGGCATTCGGGGACAGGGGGAATTCCAAGACCACCCAGGGGTGAAGCCGTGAGCGATTCTGCCGTGAGTGATGAATTCGCTGAAATGGGCCCTATCGATTACATAGTCGTCGAGTTTCCCGGCAACCGCATGACCGGCGAAGGCCTTCCCCTGCTGGTCGACCTGGTGGACCGCGGCCTCATCCGCATCCTCGATCTGATGTTTGTCAGAAAGGAGGAGGACGGATCCGTGGTCGGCCTGGAAATCGCCGACCTCACCGGCGACGGAGCCCTCGACCTCGCCGTCTTCGAGGGCGCCTCCTCCGGCCTGCTGGGCGAGGACGACATCGAGGAGGCGGCCAGTGCCTTGGAGCCCGGCAACTCCGCCGGAATCCTGGTCTACGAGAACCTGTGGGCCGCCCCCTTCGCCACCGCCCTGCGCCGCGGTGGTGCGCAGATGGTGGCCTCCGGGCGCATCCCGGTACCGGCCGTTCTGGCGGCGCTGGACGCGACGGAGTAGCACACGGCCGCCGCCCGCGCGTTCGGGAGGCATCGCCCCCGCACCTGTGAGCGCCTGATCCGTCAGTGGCCAGGGCGCTCGGCGCAGTGCTCGACGGCGGCCCGCACCCGGGCGAGGTTCGCCGGAAGGGCGGCCGTGGCATCCAGGGTCAGGCCCGGCTCGTCCGGCTCCAGCGGCTCCAGCGTCTCGAACTGCGAGTCGACCAGCCGGGCGGGCATGAAGTGGCCGGTGCGCCGGGACACCCGGTCCCGGGCCGTCGCCCGGTCCAGGGCGAGGTACAGGTACCGCAACGGCGGCCCCCCGGCCTCCCGGAACTCGTCACGATAGGCGCGCTTGAGGGCCGAACAGGCGACGACCAGTCCCTCGCGGGCCTCGGCGGAGCGACGGATGCGGTCGGAGAGGGCACGCAGCCAGGGCGCGCGGTCGGCGTCGTCCAGGGCGTGGCCGGAGGTCATCTTCGCGATGTTCGCCGCGGGGTGGAAGTCGTCGCCCTCGACGAACGTCAGGCCGAGTCCTACGGCGATCGCTTGGCCGAAGGTGGTCTTCCCGGATCCGGACACGCCCAGGACCACTATGATCGGCGGCCTTTTCCCGTCCCCTTCACCGCGTCCGGCGCCGCCCCCGGTCACGGGTTCTCGGGTTCCCGGCCCGGTGCCGTCTGCCGCAGATCCCCCTCGGTGAGGGGTTGGAGGGCCCCGCGGGTGTCCAGCCGGTAGAGCAGGACGAGCGGCGGCCCGACGAGCACCACAGCGATGACCGTGACCAGCATCAGCCAGCGCAGCGTCGTCGACGCGCCGGCCGCCTGGGACACGGTCAGTGAGGTGGGGATGAGATAGGGACGCTGGGCCAGTCCCCAGGCCACGACGACGAGGGCCACGCTGCCGATCGCGGTGACCCTCGCCCATCCCGTCGCGACGTGGTACAGCAGCCAGGCGGTGGTCAACGCGCAGACGACGGCGATGAGCACGAGGACGAGAGCGGTTCCGCCGGTCAGCCCGTCGTGGACGTACGGCGCGTCGTCGTGGGTCACGGCGAGGCCGACGATCCCCAGCACGGCGAGGACGACGAGACTGCACCAGGCCCGCAGCCGGAAGTAGCCGACGAGGTCGGGGGCGTCGAAGCGGCGGGCGTCGGCGGTCAGGAACACCGCCCCGAGGAAGGCGGTCGCGGCGACGGTGAGCAGCCCGGCGATCACGGAGGTCCCGTTGGACCAGGCGTCGGCGGACGCCTGCGTGCCGGGAGCCACCCGGCCCGTGGCGATCCCCCCGACCGCCGCGCCGAGGAAGAAGGGGGTCAGCAGCGAGGAGACGGCGAAGGCGGCGCCGTAGACCCTGCGCCGGGCGAGGCGCCGCGTGGGCTTGCGCAGGGCGAAACCGGCACCGCGCAGGACGAGTCCCACAGCCGCGAGTGCCAGCGGGAGCCACATGGCGGAGAAGACCGTCTGGAACAGGACCGGGAACCCGGTCCACATGATGACCAGGACGAAGATCAGCCAGACGTTGTTGGTCTCCCACACGGGTTCCATGGCGTGGTCGATGAGCCATCTGGGGCGCTTGCCGCGTTCGGCGCCGCCCGCGACGAGGTCCCAGAATCCGGCGCCGTAGTCCGTGCCACCGGCACACGCGTAGGCGGCCACCGCGGCCAGCAGCACCCAGGCGACGACGTCCGCGATCATTGGTCTCCCCTGTCTCCGCTGCCGGTGGTCGACAACGGGCGGGGCCCGTAAGGAGTGTCGCCCTCCAGGTCCTCGGCGGCGGCATCCGCGGACGCGCCCTCGTCGGCCAGCCGCCAGCGGTGGCTCATCTTCACAAGGAGGGTCAGGAAGGAACCGAGGACGAGGACGTAGACCACCACGACGATGCCGAACATCGTCCACAGGGACGCGGCGCGGGTGCCCGTGACCGCCTCCGAGACCCGCATGTTCTGGTAGACGATCCAGGGCTGTCGGCCCACCTCGGTCGTGATCCAGCCGCACTCCACGGTCAGCAGACACGCGGCGCCGGCGAGGGCGGCACACCGGAAGAACCAGGGCGACCGGGGCAGTTCACGACGCCGCAGCCAGCACCAGCCGTACCAGAGCGCGAGCAGTACGAGCAGGCTTCCGACGGTCACCATGATGTCGAACGCCCAGTGGGCGATCGTGGCCTGAATCACCGTCGGGCGGTCGCTCGCCGGGACGGATGTCAGTCCGGTCACCTCGGTGGCCGGTCTGAATCCGGCAAGGATCGAGTCCAGTTGGGGGATCTTGATCCCGCCGGAGATCGATCCGTCGGCATGCAGACGTCCGAAGAGGTACTCCGGTACGTGGGTGTCGGTCTTCCACACGAGCTCGGTGGCCGCGAACTTCACGGGCTGCTTGTGGAAGACGGAGCGGGCGATGGAGTCCCCGAGCACGAACTGGACGGGGGTGAGGATGGCGGCGACGGTGAACGGCACGGTGAAGCCGAGCCGGTGGTAGCGGTCCCGGCGGCCGCGCAGCAGACCGACCGCGTACACCCCGGCGACTACGTATCCGGCGGTCAGGACCACGCCGACCACGAAGTGCCAGTACTCGGGGCCGAACATCGGTGTGAAGACCGCCTGCCGCACATTGACGTTCACCGGCCTGCCGGACGCGTCGAGAGTGAAGCCGCGCGGGGTGTTCATCCAGGCGTTCGCGGCCACGATGCCGAACGCCCCCATCAGGGCGGCCAGCGGCAGGGGCAGGCCGAGCCAGAAGTGCGTCCACGGCTTGAGCCGGCGCCAGCCGTACAGGTAGATGGCGATGAGGATCGCCTCGAGGAAGAACGCCCAGGCCTCGATCCCGAAGCCGAGGCCGAAGACATCTCCCCACCGGCCCATCATCCCCGGCCACAGCAGACCGAACTCGAAGGAGAGCACGGTGCCCGTCACGATGCCGATCGCGAACTGCACGGCCATGACCGCCGACCAGCGCCGTGCGAGCAGCAGGGCTACGGCGTCGCCCTTGCGCAGCCCGCGGTAGTGCATGAGGAGTGTGATGGCGGGCAGGGCCACGCCGAAGGGTACGAGCAGGATGTGGGAGGCCAGGGTGAAGGCCATCAGCTCCCGGGCGGGGAGGAGTTGTGGCGGGCCGTCCGCGAGAAGGTGGCCGATTGCGCTGTTCACATGACCTCGGTGGTTCGTACGGGATGGCTGAGGGGCCCTGCGCTTCAGCCGCCGGTGGCGAAACCGGGGAACAGCGTCATTCCGCCGTCCACGTAGATCGTGGTGCCCACGACGTAGTCGAAGAGGTCGGACGCAAGCGCGGCCACCGCGTTCGCGATGTCGTCCGGGTCGCCCACACGGCGGTAGGGGATGAGCCGGAGGAGATCGGCCTCGGCCTCCGGGGTGTCCCAGGCGTCGCGGTTGATGGGCGTGCGAATCGCGCCCGGAGCGACGGCGTTCACCCGGATCCCCTGCGGCGCGAGCTCCTGCGCGAGGGTCGCCATGAGCATCTGCACCCCGCCCTTGGACGACGCGTAGTTCACATGGCCCGCCCACGGGATGATCTGGTGGACCGAACTCATGCAGATGATCTTCCCGGCCGAACGGGAGACCTCGGGGACGACGCCCCGCCGCAGGAACTCCTTGGTCGCTTCGCGGGCGCACAGGAACTGTCCGGTCAGATTGACGTCCAGCACCTTCTGCCACTGGGCCATGGTCATCTCGGTGACGGGAGCGTCGCGCTGGAGCCCGGCGTTCGCCACCATGACGTCGATGGTCCCGAACTCCTCGACCATGCGGGACACCATGTCGACGACCTGGTCCTCCTGCGACACGTCCGCCTCGTGCGCGTAGGCGCGCACCCCGAAGCCCTCGATCTCGCGCACGACCTCTTCCGCGGCGTCCCGCCCGGACACGTAGTTCACCACCACGTCGGCGCCCACCCGGCCGAGGCCGATGGCGGTGGCCTTGCCGATCCCGGAATTCGCGCCCGTCACCAGCGCCTTCTGCCCCTTGAGGAGAGGGAAGGCAAGGGGTTGGCGACCGTCACTGCCGCTGGTTTCCACTCGTGTCTCCCTGTGGGTGCCGACGCGGATCACCGGAGGAATCCGCTTTTCGGAGGAATCCGCACCACAACGAAAACACTGGTGAGTCGGGACGGCTCGTCGGCACGTCCGCTGTCAGCCGGTCGGGGGGCCGACCCGGGCTGAACGGCCCAATGCGCCGACGGGGTCGCCCGGGACGGCGCGCTCGGCTACTCGGTGCGGGGCTGCCGGCTCATTCCGACGCACAGCGCCCAGATGACGAAGGCGTCCACGGCGATCAGCACGATGGCCCAGACGGGGTAGTACGGCAGCCACATGAAGTTGGCGATCATCGACAGGCCTGCCAGGGTGATTCCGACCACGCGTGCCCACATCGCTCCGGTGAACAGGGCGGCGCCGGCGAGGACGACCAGGACGCCGAGGGAGAGGTGGATCCAGCCCCAACTCGTCAGATTGAAGTTGTAGGCGTAGTTGCGGGTGAGGACGAAGACATCGTCCTCGGCGATGGCGGAGATTCCCTCGAATATCGCCATCACTCCGCCGAAGATCATCATGACTGCGGCGAAGGCGGTCCAGCTGGACGCCCACGGTCCGCCGCTCCCGGTCTCGTGTCGCTGGTGCATTCCAGTCGTGGTCATATCGAGCTCCTCCCACGTAGACCTCACCACTGACCTGTGACCGGTCGGTGGTCCACATTTCAGCTTGCCATGAGAGTCACCGACCGGCAGAACGGCGGAATTCCCGGGAGGCGGCGCCGATGCCGATGTGCGGGGGAATCCGTGCGGTGCTCCAATGGAGGTGTTCCGACGCGCCGAGAATTGCCCGTCGGTCATGGGAGCGTGTTTATTCGCAGGCCGCTTTTCCAGAAAGGAAACCGCCGTGCCAGGTCTCCTTCGCGGGGTCGCCCGCACAGCCGTGGTGGCCGGTACCGCGACCGCCGTGTCGAACCGTGTGTCACGCCGTCAGCAGGGGCGATGGGCTCAGCAGGAGTACCAGGAGGCCCCGCCACAGCCCGCGCCCGCCGCGCCGCCCCCGCCGCCCGCCCCGTCGGCCGACGACATGAGCAGCAGGATCGATCAGCTGAAGCAACTCGGGGAACTCAAGGCCCAGGGTGTCCTGACCGAGGCCGAATTCGAGGAGCAGAAGCGCAGGATCCTTGGGTAGTGAGGGTCCATGAACCTCACCACTCCGGAAGGCCTTCTGTGGGAGCCCAGTGAGCGCTGGGTGCGCGGGCGCAAGGGCGAGGTCACGGTCGTCGACAGCCGGAACCCCGTCCTCGTATGGGAGCCCGAAGTGCCCGTTCCGCTGTACGCGTTCCCGCGTGAGGAGGTCCGCGAGGATCTGCTCCGCCCGGCGAAGAACCCGCGGACCGGCACGCACACCGGGTCGCGGGTCTTCTACGACCTCGAGGTGGACGGCGAACTGCTGGAGAACGCCGCCTGGACGTTCCCCGCCGAAGACCTGGCCGGCCATATCGCCTTCGAGTGGTTCCGCCGCAGCGGCCGGGGACTCGACCACTGGTACGAGGAGGAGGAAGAGATCTTCATCCACCCCCGTGATCCGCACAAGCGGGTGGACGCCCTCTCCAGCAGCCGCCACGTCGTCATCGAGATCGACGGCACGGTCGTCGCGGACACCCGCCGTCCGGTGCTCCTCTTCGAGACCGGCCTGCCGACGCGGTACTACATACCGCGTGAGGACGTCCGCCTCGACCTGTTCGTCCCCAGCGACCTCAGCACGGGGTGCCCCTACAAGGGCACCGCCGAGTACTGGTCGTGGCGGCGCGGCGACGCCCCCGAGAACCTCGTGTGGAGTTACCCGCAGCCACTGCCCGCGGTGGGCGCCGTCAAAGGCCTCCTCGCCTTCTACAACGAAGCGGTCGACATCACCGTGGACGGGGAACGCCTGGAGCGCCCCGTCACCCCGTTCACCTCGACAATCTCGGCGCGACCGGCGACGTGAGGGCGGCGCGGGCCGCTACTCGGCCTTGTTGACGAAGTCATCGGTGTAGGTCTTCGACAGGTCGACGGCGTGACCCTTGACCGTCGGGTCGAAGGCGGAGAGGACCTTGTAGACGGTCTCGGGACCGTCGGCGGGCATCAGACCGTCGGGGGAGTACATGCCCTTCTCGTTCTGGAGCGCCTTGGTGTAGACGGCCTTGCCGACGCCCGCGTAGTAGGCGGCCGGCATCCTGTCGGCGATCTCGGCGGCGGAGTGGGCCTGGATCCACTTGAGCGTCTCGACGTAGACGTCGACCAGCTTCTGCACCACCTCCGGGTTCTTCCGGACGTACCCGGTGGTGAGGTAGAGACACGAGGCCGGGTAGGTGCCGCCGAGCGTGGCCTTCGCGCCCGCGGCCGTGCGCAGGTCGATCAGCGGCTTGGCCAGCTTCTTCCGCTCCAGCAGCGAGACGGTCGGCTCGGTGGTCATCCCGGCGTCGATCTGCTTGTTCTGCATCGCCGCCACGAAGGTGGAGCCCGCGCCGACGGCGACCGACGTGGCGCTGCCCGCCTCGACGCCGTTCTTCTCCTCCAGGTACTGGGTGAGGAAGCTGGTGGAGGAGCCGAGGCCGGTCACGCCCAGGTGCTTGCCGCCGAAGTCCGCCGGGCTCTTGACGCTGCCCGCCTGGTCGGTGCGGACCATCTCGACCTCGCCGGGGGCGCGGAGCAGTTGCACGACGGACTCGGTGGACCTGCCCTTGGACCGCAGGTCGACGGTGTGGTCGTAGAACCCGACCACCGCGTCCACCTGGCCGGAGATCATGGCGGTCTCGGCCTCGACCCCGTCCGGCTCGTCGTAGAACCGCACATCCAGGCCCTGCGCCTCGTAGTAGCCGAGCTCCCGGGCAAGCATCACCGGCAGGTAGATCTGCTTGTCGAGGCCCCCGACCATGATCCGCACCGCGGGCGTGCCGTCGCCGTTCCCGGACGCGACCGCGGCGCTGGACCTGCCCCCTCCGCTGCAGGCGGGCACGGCCAGCGCGAGGGCGGCGCAGACGGCCCTGGCGAGCAAGGACGTGGTGACCGGCTTCATCACTGGTCTCCTTTGCGAGCGGGTGGGCGGGCAGATGTGGGCGTGGCGCAGAAGGTACCCGCCCGAGTGCTCGTGCTCACGGCCCGGGGCCGCCCAGGTGGCAGGTACCTGGGCGGCCCCGTGATCGGCGAGGCTCAGCCGTTCGGTCCTGCCGGGGTCGTGGTGGTCTTGAAGCCCTCGGTCTTGTTGGCCTGGATGGCGAAGTCATTGGTGAACGTCTTGCTGAGGTCCACCGACCCCTTCACGTTGCCGACCAACTGCTCTGTCGCCAGAGAGGTCTTCGGACCTCCGGCCGGCATGAGGCCGTCCGGGAGGAACTGACCCTTGTCCTGGGTCAGGGCCGAGATGTAGTCGGCCTTGGTCACCAACTGGTTCGACACGAACGACGCCGGCAGCTTGTTGGCGATGTCGGCCGCGCTGTGCGTGTTGATCCAGTGCATGGTGGCGACGAGCGCGTCGACGACCTTCTGCGTCGCGTCCTTGTGCGAGTTCACCCAGTCGGTGCGGGCGATCACACTGGCCGCGGGATAGGCACCGCCCATCGCCTGCGTGGCGCCGGCCGTGGTGGCCAGGTCGATCGCGGAGGCACCGACACCCTTCTTCTGGATCGCGGCGACCGTCGGCTGCGTCGTCATGACGCAGTCGACCTTGCCGTTCTGCAGCGCGGCGATGGCCGTGGATCCCGCGCCGACCCCGATCCGGTGGTACTGGCTGGTCTTGACGCCCTTTTTGGCGGCCAGGAACTGGGTGAGGGTGTCGGTGCCCGAACCCAGGTCGGTGACACCGAGGGTCTTGCCCTTCAGGTCGGCGCCCGAGGTGACGCCCGACTTCTTGGAGCACATCTCACGCTCGCCCGGCGCGCCGGAGAGCTGGACGACGTCCTCGACGGCCTTCCCCTTCGCCTGGAACTCGATCGTGTGGTTGTACCAGGCACCCGCCATGTCCACCTGCCCCGAGGCCATGGCTTCCTCGGCGCCGACGCCGCCGTCCTGCTCGGTGCTCAGCTGGACGTTGACGCCGTACTTCTTGTAGAAGCCGAGCTGCTGGGCGAGTTGGTACGGCAGGTAGATCTGCTTGTCGAGGCCGCCGGCCATGAGCCTGACGGTCGGCGTGGAGCCCGAACCGCCGCTCGCGGCGGATGAGTTGCCGGAACAGGCGCTGACCGCGCCGAGGGCGAGAACGGTGAGCAGAGACGCGGCGACGGCGACGGGTCGTCTGGACATGGCTGACCACATTCCTTTGCTGAGGGTTCTGAGATGAAGCTGAGGGTTCTGAGATGAAGGGGGGAACTATGGGGGTGTCAGAGGGAGTTCGCCTCGGACGGCGCCGGCGGGCGCCACGACAGCAGCCGGTGCTCCAGCTTGCTGATCAGCCACTCGGCGCCGAGCACGATGACCGAGATGACGAGCATCGTCGCGAACACGCCGTTGGGGTCGAACTGGTTCTGGGCGGTCTTGATGACCAGGCCGAGCCCGCTCTGCGCGCCGAGCACCTCGCCGACCAGCGCGCCGACGATGGCGAAGCCGAAGGCGCTGTGCAGGCTGGCGATGATCCAGGTGAGCGCGGAGGGCACGGTGACGTGCCGGATGATCTGCAACTGCGAGGCGCCGAGCACCTTGGCGTTGGCGAGGATGTTGCGGTCGACCTCACGGACGCCCTGGAAAGCGTTGAAGAAGACGATGAAGAACACCAGCACCGCGGCGAGCAGGATCTTCGGCAGCACGCCGATGCCGAACGCGACGATGAAGATCGAGCCGAGGACGATACGCGGGATCGCGTTGACTATCTTGATGTAAGGGCCGAGCACATCGGCGAGGAACCGGCTCTGGCCGAGTGCGACGCCGAAGATCACGCCGGCGACGGCCCCGAGGGCGAAGCCGACGAGCGCCTCCTGGATCGTTGTCCAGATGTTCGAGTAGAAGGACCCGAACTCGGTGCCGTGCTGGAAGAGGTCGACCAGCCGCTTGGCGATGCCGGACGGCTGCCCGAAGAAGAACGGGTCGACGATCCCCCAGGTGGTGAACGCCTGCCAGCCGCCGATGACGAAGGCCGCGAGGCCGATACGGCCCGCCCACACCAGCGCGATGCGCCGTCGGGCGGCGCGTTTGGCGGCGGCCGCGGCAGAGGACGGTGCGCCGTCCTTTACCAGCGGGGCGGAAACTGCGGACGTCGTGCTCATGCCGTACCTCCTGCGGTGCGTGCGTAGGCGCGCTCCACCTCCTCGCGCAGCGTTTCCCAGATCTGGTGCTGGAGTTCGATGAAGCGGGGCTGGAAGCGGATCTCCTGGACCGCGCCGCGCGGGCGGGGCAGGTCGATGTCGAAGACCGCCTTGACCGATCCGGGGCTGGACGTCATGACGACGACCCGGTCGGCGAGCGCCACGGCCTCGTCGAGGTCGTGGGTGATGAAGATGACCGACGGACGGATCTGCTCCCACAGGCCCAGCAGCTCGGTCGACATGATCGCCTTGGTCTGCACGTCCAGGGCGCCGAACGGCTCGTCCATGATCAGGATCTTCGGTTCGTTGATCAGGGCCGCGGCCATCGCCACGCGCTTGCGCATACCGCCGGAGAGCTGGTGCGGGTAGCGGTCCTCGAACCCGGACAGGCCCACCCGGCGCAGCCAGTCGCGCGCCGAGACCTGGGCCTTCTGCTTGGGGACGCCGCGGAAGACCGGGCCCATCAGCACATTGCCGAGGACGGTCTTCCAGGGCAGCAGCGCGTCGGTCTGGAACATGAAGCTGACGCCGTCGGTGACACCGTCCACCTCACGGCCGCCGACCTTGACCGAGCCCTCGCTGGGCCGGTCGAGCCCGGAGACCATGCTCAGGGTCGTCGACTTGCCGCAGCCCGTCGGGCCCACCACCGCGCAGAACTGGCCAGGCTCCACGGTGAACGAAACGTCCTGCAGCGCCGTGAACACCTCACCCGCGGGAGTCAGAAATCGTTTGGTGAGCCCTGAAATCTCGACTCGCGCGCTGTCCTGGCCGCTTTTGTCGGCGACCGTGCTCAACGCGGCATCGTTTCGCGAAGCCATCTGAGGCCGTCTCCTTCCTAACCTCGGGGTCGAGGAAGGCAGACGCTAGAGGCCGCCCCGTATTACGTCGCTGTTTCAGACGTATCTCGCGTTAGTTGTGTTAACCGGGGTTCTGCACGTTCTGCTCAGCGGGCCAGGGGTGGGCAGGATGTCTCTGGTGGGGCACAATCACGCCACCACGGGTTACGGCGAAGGGGCCGGGCCCGGCAGCAAGACAAGGGCGAAGGCACCTGTGATGCCCATCCGAATCCGGATCGGCCGCGCCGGGAAGGGGAGGCTCTCCGCGCGGATCCTGGCCAACCAGCTGGCCATCCTGGCCCTCTCCGGAGCCATCGGTTTCGTACTGTTCGCGTTCGCTCAGCGGGCCGAGATCGACCGCTCCTACGAGCAGCGGGCGCTGGCCATCGCACAGACCACGGCCGCCGAGCCGCAGATCCAGCAGGCCATGGAGTACGGCGGAGGCGGCGACATCGTGCAGACCGTCGCCGAACGGATCCGGAAGGCGTCGAAGGCGTCGTACGTGGTCGTGATCGACCTGCACGGCATCCGCCACTCGCATCCCACCCCGGCACTGATCGGCGAGCCGGTGGGCGAGCCGATCGCGGTGCTGGACGGCCTCCCGCACGTCGGCTCCGATCACGGCGCGACCGGGCGGTCCGCCAACGGCAAGGCTCCGCTCAAGGGGCCCACGGGCACGCTGGTCGGCGAGGTGTCGGCCGGCATTCCGGAACGCGACGTACTAGGCGAGCTGTGGCGGGAGCTGCCCACCTTCGGTCTGTATGCCACGATCGCCACCGCGCTCGGCTCGGTGGCCGCGTTCCTGCTGGCCAGACGCCTGAAGCGGACGACGTTCGGGCTGGAGCTGGAGGAGATCGCCGGGCTGCTGCAGGACCGGGAGGCGATGCTGCACGGCATCCGGGAGGGCGTGATCGCCTTCGACCCCGAGGGCCGGGTCACCGTCATCAACGACGAGGCCCGCCATCTGCTCGGTCTCGGCACGGCACTGGGCAGCCGGCTGGACGAGCTCCTGCCCGAGGGGCGGCTGCATCGGGCACTGGACGGCAGCCTCACCGGGACCGACATCACGGTCCTCACCGACGACCACTGCCTGGCCGTCAACCGGATGCCGGTGACGCTGCACGGCCGCGCGCTGGGAGCGGTGGTCACCGTGCGCGACCGCACCGAAATGGTCGGACTGCTCAGGGAGCTGGACTCGGTACGCGGGCTGACGGACGCGCTGCGGGCCCAGCAGCACGAGTTCACCAACCGGATGCACACCCTGGCCGGGCTGCTGGACGTGGGGGAGTACGAGTCCGCGTACGAGTACGCCGTCGAGCTGGCCGGAGCCGACCAGGAGCTGACCGAGTCGGTGCGCGAGCACATCGGCAACGCCCTGATGGTGGGTCTGATCGTGGCCAAGACGACGGTCGCCGCCGAGCGCGGCGTACGGATCGTGCTGGGCGAGGACTCCGCGCTCGGCGAGCAGCCGCCGCATCTGCACCGGCTGCTGACCATCGTCGGCAACCTGCTGGAGAACGCCCTCGACGCCGCGGTCGGCGGACCGGCCCCGGCGGGCGGCCGGGAGGTACGGCTCACGGTCGTCGAGGCCACCACGGAGGTACTGGTGCGGGTGGCCGACACCGGACCCGGCATCCCGCCGGGCGCGGCCGAGTCCATCTTCGAGGACGGCTGGTCGACCCGGCCGGACCGTGGCACCGCCCGGCGCGGCCTCGGACTGGCCCTGGTCCACCGGCTGGTCCAGCGGCACGGCGGCACCATCACGGTCAGCGAGGGGCCCGGGGCGGTCTTCACCGTGACGCTGCCCCTGCCGGACGTCGCGCCCGCGCCGCAGGGCGCACTGTTCACGACGGCCCCGCTGGTACCGGCGGGTGCCCTGGCCGCGGCCGATGGAGGGGAGCGCTGGTGATACGGACCCTGGTGGTGGACGACGACTTCCGGGTGAACGGACTCCACTGCACATACGTGGCCCGCGTCGAGGGCTTCGAGGTCGTCGGCCAGGTGGCGAACGTGGCCGAGGCGCTGGACGCCGTCCGTACGCTCCACCCGGAACTGCTGCTCCTCGACATCTTCCTGCCCGACGGCAGCGGCCTCGACGTGCTGCGACAGCTGACCGGCGACGCGGGTGGCGCCCGCCCCGACGCCATCGTGATCACGGCCGACCGGGACATCACCTCCGTACGGACCGCGATGAAGCTCGGAGCCGTCGGATACCTCGTCAAGCCCTTCGGTGCCGACGCCCTGGCCGAGCGGCTCGCCGCCTACCGCGCACTCCAGCACCGGGTGGACGTCCTGGGCCCGGAGGCGGAGACCGACCAGGCCGACGTGGACGCCCTGTTCAGCGTCGTCCGCCCCACCGCCCTGCCCGCCGTACCGGCCAAGGGTCACTCCGCGCCGACCCTCGCCCTGCTCCACGAGGCGGTCCGCACCGCCCGCCGGGACGTGTCGGCGGCCGAGGCGGCGGAACTCACCGGCGTCTCCCGCGCCACGGCCCAGCGCTACCTGTCCTACCTCGTCCGGGAGGGCATGGTCCGACTGGAGCTCCGCTACGGCGCGACCGGCCGCCCCGAACACCGCTACCGCACCGTGTCCTGACATCGCGACCGGTGCCTGCGGCGCACACCGAAGGCATGCTCACGGCGGGCCGCTCCCGTCCTGCCCTCCACCCACAGGAGTCACGCATGCCCCTGCTGCGTACAGGCGACCTGGACCTCTACCACCAGGTCGTCGGGGAGGGCGACCCGCTCGTCCTCGTCCACGGTTCGTGGAGCGACCACACCTCGTGGCAGCCCGCGATCGAGGCCGACCTCCGTGCGTCGTTCCGGGTGGTCACCTATGACCGCCGGGGTCACGGGAAGAGCGAAGCGGGGCCGGGCCCGGGCACCCGCCGACAGGACGAGGACGACCTCGAGGCCCTGATCGAGCGGCTCGGACCCGCGCCCGCGCACGTGGCGGGCAGTTCCTTCGGCGGGTCGATCGCACTGGGGCTTGCGGCGCGCCGGCCGGAGTTGTTCCGCAGCGTCACGGTCCACGAGCCCCCGCTCGTCGCGATCGTGACCGACGACCCGGACGCACTGGGACAACTGCGCCCGACGCAAGCCTCGATGGACGCCGTGCTCGCCCATCTCCGCAAGGGCGAGCACCGGCAGGGCGCACGGCGGTTCGTGGAGGAGGTCGCCATGGGACCCGGCACCTGGGACCGGCTGCTCGCCGCCGTGCGCGAGACGTTCGTGCACAACGCGCCCACCTGGCTGGACGAACAGTCCGACCCCGACTGGGCGGAGATCGATACCGACACCCTCGCCCGGTGCGCCGCACCGGTACTGCTCAGCGGAGGCACCCAGAGCCCGGTGTGGTTGGCGACGATCCTCGACCGGCTGGCCGCGGCCCTGCCGCGGGCGCGGCGGCAGACCGTCGAAGGGGCGGGACACATTCCCCATGTCACCCAACCGCGGCGGTACGTCGACGCCCTCACCCGCTTCGTCCGGGCGTCCTGAGGCGCGGGCCCCGCCGCTCGTCGGTACTGTCGGAAGTGATCGCCGCTCGCTCTCCGCTCCTGGTTCCCCGACCGGGCGGCGGAGCGAAGGAGGCAGGGTGTCGTGACCGTGATCTCCCTGAAGTCCGCCCAGGTGCGGGAAGGACTCACGCTGCCCTACGCCGAGGCCGGCTACCCCAGTGGCACACCGGTCGTCTTCGTGCACGGGCTCGGTGACTCCTGGTGGGCCTTCGAGCCCCTCCTCAGGCGCCTTCCGGCCGCCCTGCGCGGTTACGCGCCCACCCAGCGCGGCCATGGCGACGCCGACCGACCTCCCGAGGGCTACACGCCCGAGGACTACGCCTTCGACCTCGTCGCCTTCCTGGACGCCGTCGACATCGACCGCGCCGTGCTCGTCGCGTCCTCCGGCGGCGGCGTGCCCGCCCGGATGGTCGCGGGCAGCCATCCCGACCGGATCTCGGGGCTGGTGCTGATCGGCGTACCCGGCACGCTCGAGGACAAGCCGGCGGTGACCGGGATGCGGGAGGCCGTCGAAGGGCTCCGCGACCCCGTACCCCGCGAGTTCGTCGAGGAGTTCGTCTCCGGCGCGGTGGACCGGCCCGTCGCCAGGGGCCTCGTCGAGACGATGATCGACGAAAACCTCAAGGTCCCCGCGTACGTCTGGCAGGAGACCCTGCGCGGACTGCTCGACACCGATCTGCGCGCGACCCTCGCGGGCATCCTGGTGCCCACCCTCGTCATCTGGGGCGACCAGGACGACCTGCTGCCCCGCGGCGACCAGCAGACCATCCTGGACGCCATCCACGGTTCACGCCTGATCGCCTACGAGGGCGCCGGGCACGACGTCCACTGGGAGCAGCCCGACCGTGTGGTCGCCGACCTCGCCGCCTTCGTCGCACACCTCGAACACCCCGCGACTCCCGGCCCGTCATGAAGGCGTGCGGGACGGCCGATTGGCCAGTTACTTATTGAATACCCGGGGTTACATCCACCTGGCCCACAAGACTTGCTATCGTGTTACTCGTTGGTAGCAAGCCGAACGAGGGTCACGAGGGGCCGGCGTATGCATCGCCGCTGCTCCTCGGGCGGGTTGGTCGAGACGGACTGTCCGGCAAGGGGGCCGGGCGGCCACGGCGCCTGCGTATACGCACCCCGCGGCCTTCGAACTCCAGTTTTCTCGCTCACTCATTCGAACAGGTGAGACTCCTCATATGGCTCGTTCCCTGGTCGACTTACTGACCACGCATGCCTCGCAACAGCCGGAGCGGACGGCATACCGCTACCTCGTCACGGGCGACTGCGACGGAGAGACCCAGGACATCTCGTACGGACGTCTGGCCCGTCGGTCCCGAGCCGTCGCCGCCTGGCTGCAGGAACGCGGTCTGGCCGGATCCCGCGCGCTGTTGCTGTACCCGCCCGGCCTGGAGTTCATCTCCGGCTACCTGGGCTGTCTTTCGGCCGGGGTCGTCGCCGTGCCGGGCGTTCCCCCGCAGGGGCGGTCGCAGAACCACCGTGCCCTGACCCGTATGAAGCGCCTGATCGCCGACGCGGACGCCAAGGTGATCCTGGGCGGCCGTGAGGTGCTCGCCACCCTGGCCGCCCAGGGGGAGCACCTGCCCGAACTGGACGCGATCACCTGCGTCGTCACCGAGGACATACCCGACGAGGCGGCCGACTCCTGGCGCGAACCCGACCTCACCGACGACTCGGTCGCCTTCCTCCAGTACACCTCCGGCTCCACCTCCGCCCCGCGAGGCGTGATGGTGACGCACGGGAACCTGCTGGACAACCAGCGGGCCATCACCGAGCGGATGGGCCACACCCCGGACACGCTCGCGGAGTACGACCACGAACTGTTCGTCAGCTGGCTGCCCGTGTACCACGACATGGGCCTCATCGGCCCGGTCCTGAACACCGTCCACCTCGGCGCCACGGCCACGCTCTTCTCGCCCCTGCACTTCCTCCAGCGGCCCGCGCGCTGGCTGACCGCCCTCAGCCGCTACCGCCCGCACACCAGCGGCGGCCCCAACTTCGCCTACGAACTGTGCCTCAAGCACGCCACCCCCGAACTCCTCGACGGACTCGACCTCGGTCGGTGGAAGGTCGCCTTCAGCGGCGCCGAACCGGTACGGGCCGCCACCCTGCGGCGCTTCACCGAGACCTTCGCACCGGCCGGCTTCCGGCATGAGGCCCTGTACCCGTGCTACGGCCTCGCCGAAGCCACGCTCATCGTCACCGGCGGCGGGGCCGACACCGCGCCCACCCTCGCCGCGGCCCCCGGGTCAAGTCCGCACGCGGGCGCGGCCGACGCGGCAGCCGTCGGCTCCGGGCGGCCGATCCCCGGTACGACCGTGGTGATCGCCGACCCCGAGCGGCGGAAGGAGCTGCCCGAAGGGGAGGTCGGCGAGATCTGGGTGAGCGGCGCGAGCGTCGCCAAGGGCTACTGGCGCAACACCCTCGCCACCCGCGAGACCTTCCGGGCCACGCTGCAAGACCGTCCGGACCGTTTCCTGCGGACCGGCGACCTCGGATTCCTGCGCGAGGGCGAACTGTTCGTCACCGGCCGCCTCAAGGACCTGATGGTCATCGACGGACGCAACCACTACCCGCAGGACCTGGAGCTGTCCGCCGAGATGTCCCACGGCGCGCTCCGGCCGGGCTGCACCGCCGCGTTCTCCGTGGACGGCGGTGCCGAGGGCGAACAGCCCGTCATCGTCGCCGAGACGGCCCCGGACGCGGCGGCCGACTCCGAGCGGATCACCGAGGTGATCCGCAGCGCGATCGGCGAGGCCCACGGCCTCGCGGTGCGTGACGTCGTGCTGGTCCACCCCGGCACCATCCCCAAGACGTCCAGCGGGAAGATCCAGCGCCACGCCTCGCGGGCGGCGTACCTCGCCGACGCCCTCGCGGTGGTCGGCGCGCCCGCCGCGAGATGAGGTAGACGAGGTCACCCCCCCGTCGGCGCGGACACCCGCGCCGACGGGCACCCCGGTCGTACCGGCCGTACACCAGGGGTTCCTCAGTCGCGCGCCGGTGCCGCCGCCGTCCACCGGTCGCCGTACCCGTCGTACGGAATCCGTCTGAACCCGAGTTCACGAGGACACCTTTCCCCGATGCCTGCGAGCGAGTCCCCGAAGCAGTTCCCCGAGATGTCCGTCACGACCTCCGAGGACGTGCGGGCCTGGCTGGCGTCGGCCGTCGCCGAGGCGGCCGGGCTCGCCCCGTCGGCTGTCGACCCCGAGCGGCCGATCGCCGAATTCGGCCTGGGATCACGCCAGTTGGTGACCCTGGCCGCGGAGCTCTCCGGCCGGATCGGCCGCCCCGTGGAGCCGTCCCTCGTCTTCGACCACCCCACCATCGCGGCGCTCGCCGCGGCGGTCCTCGGCGAAGGGCCCGTCGGCGCGGCGGCGCCGGTGCCGGCGGCCGCGCCCGTACGCGGCGACGAGGACATCGCCGTCATCTCCATGGGCTGCCACTACCCCGGCGGCGCCGACGACCCCGAGGCGCTGTGGCGGCTGCTCGCCTCGGGCGAGGACGCCATCACCGAGGTGCCCGCGGGCCGTTGGGACACCCGGGGGCTCTACGACCCCGACCCGGAGGCCCCCGGCAAGGCGTACACCCTGCGCGGCGGCTTCCTCTCCGACATCGACCGTTTCGACGCGCCCTTCTTCGGGATCTCGCCGCGCGAGGCCGCGGCCATGGACCCCCAGCAGCGGCTGCTGCTCGCGACCGCCTGGGAGACGATCGAGCGCGCCGGGATCGTCCCGGACACGCTGAACGGCAGCTCCACGGGCGTCTACATCGGGCTGTACGACAGCGGCTACCTGGCCTCGGCCACGCTCGGCCGGCTCGACGGGCACGTGGGCACCGGCTCCGCGGCCAGCGTGGCCTCCGGACGCATCGCCTACACCCTCGGCCTCCAGGGCCCGGCGGTCACCGTCGACACCGCCTGCTCCTCCTCCCTCGTCGCCCTGCACCTGGCCGCGCGGGCGCTGGCGAGCGGCGAGTGCGACCTCGCGCTGGCGGGCGGCGCGACGCTCCTTGTCACCCCGCGCGGACACGTCGAGTTCAGCCGGCTGCGCGGGCTGTCGCCGACCGGGCGGTGCAGCCCGTTCTCGACCGACGCGGACGGCGTGGTGTGGGCCGAGGGCTGCGGTCTGGTGCTGCTCAAGCGGCTCGCGGACGCGCGCCGCGACGGCGACCGGGTCCTGGCCGTCGTCAAGGGGTCGGCCATCAACCAGGACGGCCGCAGCCAGGGCCTGAGCGCCCCGAGCGGCCCCGCGCAGGAACGGGTGGTGCGCGCCGCCCTCGACGCGGCCGGACTCCGCCCGGACGACCTGGACTACGTCGAGGCGCACGGCACGGGCACCCGGCTCGGCGACCCCATCGAGGGCCGGGCGCTCGCCGCCGTCTTCGGGCCGGGGCGCCCGGCCGACCGGCCGCTCGGCGTCGGCTCCCTCAAGTCCCACATCGGTCACACCCAGGCCGCGGCGGGCATCGGCGGCGTCATCAAGACGGTCCTGGCCCTCGGCCACGAACTGCTCCCGGCCTCGCTGCACGCCGACACCCCGACCGAGCACGTCGACTGGGCGGGCGGCGGCCTGCGGGTGCACAGCGGAGCCCGGGCATGGCCGCGGGGCGGCGACCGGGTGCGGCGGGCCGGGGTGAGCGCGTTCGGGATCAGCGGTACGAACGCGCATGTGGTGCTGGAGGAGGCGCCGCGGGACCTGGCACGGCCGGCCACCGGGACACCCCCGGCGGAGATCCCCGGCGCGGCCCTCTTCCCGCTCTCCGCCCGTACCCTCCCCGCCCTCCGGGCCCAGGCCGCCCGCCTCCTCGAAGCGCTCGACGAACAGCCGCGGCCGTCGCTGCCCGGCGTGGCCGCAACGCTGACCCACCACCGCACGCACTTCGAGCACCGGGCCGTTGTGCGGGCGGCCGACCGCGACGACCTGCTGACCGCCCTGCGCGCCCTCGCGCAGGGCCGAACCGACAGCGGCACCGACGGCGATACCGCCATCGGTACCGACAGCGGTGGCGATACGGTCGTCGGACCCCAACAGGCCATTCCCACCGGAAAGTTGGCTTTCGTCTTCCCCGGCCAGGGCTCCCAGTGGACCGGCATGGCCCGCGATCTCCTCGACCGCGACCCGGTGTTCGCGGACGAACTCGACCGCTGCGACGCCGCCCTGCGCCCTTTCACCACCTGGTCGGTGGCCGCCGTGCTGCGCGATGCCGCGGGCGCCCCGCCCCTGGACCGCGTGGACGTCGTGCAGCCGGTCCTGTTCGCCGTGATGGTGTCCCTGGCCGCGGTGTGGCGGGCCCGGGGCGTACGGCCGGACGCCGTGATCGGGCACAGCCAGGGCGAGGTCGCCGCGGCCTGCGTCGCCGGAGCGCTCAGCCTGAGCGACGCCGCCGCGGTGGTCGCCCTGCGCAGCCAGGCCCTGACCGGGCTGTCGGGCACCGGCACCATGGCCGTCGTCGCCCTCCCGCACACCGAGGTCGAGGACCACCTCGCCGACCTCGACGGACGAGTCTCGGTCGCCGCCGTGAACAGCGGCCGCTCGACGGTGATCGCCGGTGACGTCGAGCCGCTGGAGGCCCTGCTCGCCGACCTCGACCGCGAACACGTCTTCGCCCGCCGCCTCGACGTCGACTACGCCTCCCACAGCCCCCGGGTCGAGCCGGTCCGCGCGACGGTCCTCGACGAACTCGACGGCGTCACCACCTGCCCGACCCCCGTCGCCTGGTACTCCACCGTCACCGGCGAGCCGGTCACCGAGGAGCTGGAAGCCGACTACTGGTACACCAACCTGCGCGAACCCGTCCGCTTCGCACCCACCGTGGAGCGCATGGCGGCCGACGGCTACCGCTGGTTCGTCGAACTCGGCCCCCACCCCTCCCTCGTCACCGCCCTGCACACCATCGCCGAGGACTCCGGCCACGAGAACCTGGTCGCCGTCGGCTCGCTGCGCCGCGACGAGGACGGACCCGCCTGCCTGGACCGGTCCGCCGCCGAACTCCACGTCCACGGGCGGCGGATCGACTGGCGCCGACTGGTCCCCGACACCGCCCCCGCCGACCTGCCGACATACGCCTGGGATCCGCGGCGCCACTGGATCGAGCCCGAGACCACCACCGGTGCCCCCGGTTTCTTCGACCGTGCCGCGCACCCCCTGCTCGGCATCCAGCTCCAGTCGCCGGACGAGACCCGCTGGACCTTCCGGGGCGAGTGGTCCAAGGACACCGCCGACTGGCTGCCCGACCACACCGTGTTCGGCCGGACCGTCGTCTCCGGCACCACCCTGATGGAGCTGTGCCGCGCCGCGCTCGCCGTGGCCCGCCCGGACGACCCGGCCGACCTCACCGACCTGCTCCTCCTCAGCCCTCTCACCCTCCCCGGCTCCGGCACGGTAGAGGTGTCCGTCGAGGTGGTCACCGCCGGTCCCGTACCGGAGATCACCGTGCACAGCCGCCCGCGCGCCCAAGAGGCCACGGGCTGGACCCTGCACGCCACCGCGTCCGCGTCCGCGGCTGTCGTGCCGACGACGGATCGGCCCCCGGTGTGGCCGGAGGCGGCCGAGCCGGCCTGGACCCCGGGGACGTACGAGCGGCTCGCCGAGCTGGGCCTCGGCTACGGCCCGGCCTTCCAGGGCGTACGGTCGGCGGTCACGACCGGCGACGGTGAACTGCTCGCCCGGCTCTCGCTGCCGCCCACGGCCCGCGACGCGGCCGAGCCGTACCCCCTCCACCCCGCCCTGCTGGACGCCGCGCTGCACGTGGCCGCCGGGATCGACGCGTCCGACGGCCGGGTGCTGCTCCCGGTCGCGGTGGGCCGGTGCGTCCTGCCGCCCGGTGGCACGAGGGACCTCACCGCGGCCGTACGCCGCACGGGCGGCTCCGACACGGACCTCACCCTGGACATCACGCTGCGGGACGCCGACGGTCTCCCGGCCGGTCGTCTGGAGGGCGTACGACTGCGGGCCGCGGACCCGGCGGACCTGAACGGCGCCTCGGAGAACGCCCGGCACCTGTACGAGGTGGTCTGGACGGCCCTGCCCGAACAGCCCGCCGAGGCGCCGGGCACCGAGTGGGCCGTCGTCGGCGACCCCTCGGACCCGGAGGTCGCCGGGGCCCTGCACGGCCTCGCGGCGGCGGGGATCCACGTCCGGAGCGGGACGGGCGACGCGGACGTGAGCGGGACGATCGGCGCCGACGTGCTCGTACGGTTCTGGCCGCGCACGGGGACGGACGCCGAACCGGCCGCCGCGGCACAGGAGTCGGCGGCCGCGGCCCTGGCCGAACTGCGTGCCCTGATCGCCCTCCCGCAGGACGAGACACCTGCCCGGACCGTGTGGGTGACGCGCGGTGCGGTCGGGGCCGTCGACGAGGACACCGTGCCCGGCCTCGCCCAGTCCGTGGTGTGGGGGCTCGCCCGCAGTGCCCGCGCCGAACACCCGGACCTCGGCCTGACCCTCCTCGACCTCGAGGACTCCGACCCGGCCGATGCGCTCCTGACCGCCGCCACCCACGCCGAGGAGCCCGAACTCGCCTTCCGCGCGGGCGCTCTGCTCGCACCGCGGCTCGTCCGAGCCCGCAGCCGGGACGCGCTGCGGATACCGGCGGGGGACCAGTACGAGCTGACCGGCCTTCCGGCGAACCCGGCCCTGCGCGCGGTGGCGCCCAGGGAGGGCCTGGCTCCCGGGCAGGTGAGGATCCGGGTGCACGCGGCCGCCCTGCCGGGCGCCCCCGGCGACGAGACGCCGCGCGCCGGTGTGCTCACCGAGGTCGGCGCCGACGTCGAAGATCTTGCCCCCGGCCTGCGGGTCACCGTCCTCTCCGACACCCCGCTCGGCTCCGAGCTGATCGCCGACGCGGGGACGGTCGAAGTGCTGCCCGACGACCTGCCGTTCACGGCCGCGGCCGCCGGACCGGACCGCCCACGGCACCCCCAGGTCCTGCCCGTCACCGCCGCGCACGAGGCGATAAGGCGGCGGAACGCGACCGGCACCCCGATCGTCCTCGACCTGGTCGGCCGCCCCACCCTCGTACCCACCGACGGCACGGTGCTGATCACCGGAGGTCTCGGTGCCGTCGGACGGCACATCGCCCGGCTCCTCGCCGAACACGGCGTCCCGCGACTGCTCCTGACGTCTCGACAGGGACCCGACGATCCGCGCGCCGCCGACGTCACCGCCGAACTGACCGCGCTCGGCGCCGAGACCGAGGTCGCGGCCTGCGACATCGCGGACGCGGCGGCCCTGGCCGATCTGCTCGGGCGTATCGGCGAGGAGTCGCCGCTGCGCGGTGTCGTCCACTGCGCCGGAGTCCTGGCCGACGGGGTGGTCGCCGAGCTGACGCCCGAACGACTCGCACAGGTACTGCGCCCCAAGGTCGACGGCGCCGCCCACCTGCACCGGCTCACCGCCGACACGCGACTCGACCTGTTCCTGCTGGTCTCCTCGGCCGCCGGAGTCATCGGCAACGCGGGCCAGGGCAACTACGCGGCCGCCAATGTCTTCCTCGACCAACTCGCCCACCACCGGCGGGCCCTGGGCCTACCCGGCGTCTCCCTCTCCTTCGGCGCCTGGGCGGGCGAGGGTCTCGCCGCCGCACACGCCGACCTGGACCGGATGGCCCGTCTCGGCCATCGCGCCCTCACCCCCGACCAGGGCCGCGAACTCGTCGAACTCGCCCTGCGACAGGGCTCCCCGCACCTGGTCGCCTGGGCCCTGGACCTGCCACGCCTGCGCGAGACCGCGGCCACCACGGGCGGCGGTACGGCGGCGGTGTGGCGCTCGCTGCTGCCCGCGCCCCGCACCGGCCGAAGCGGCGGCGTCGGTCTGGCCGACCGCCTGGCCCGGCTGCCCGAGGCCGAACGCGCCGAACGCGTCCTGGCCCTGGTCCGTGAGGAGGTCTCCCGCGCCCTCGGCCTGCGCTCGGCGGAGTCCGTCCGCCCCGACCAGCCGCTGCGCGAACTCGGCATGGACTCGGTGACGGCGGTCGAACTCCGCAACCGCATCGGCGCCCGGATCGGTGCCAGGCTCCCGGCCACCCTGCTGTTCGACCACCCCACCGCGGCCCGGCTCGCCGCGCACCTGCTGTCCACCGCCCTCGCGGCGGGCGACCGCACCACTCCCGCCACGCGGCCCACGCGCGCCACGGCCCCGGCCTCCGACGAACCGGTGGCCCTGGTCGCCATGGCCTGCCGGCTGCCCGGCGGTGTGAGCGATCCGGAGGGCCTGTGGGGCCTGGTCGCGGAGGGGCGCGACGCGGTGGGCCCCTTCCCGGCCGAACGCTGGGACGCGGCGGCGCTGTACGACCCCGACCCGGATGCCCTCGGCAAGTCCTACGCCCGTGAGGGCGGATTCCTGAACCACGACGATCTGGAGTCCTTCGACGCGGGCTTCTTCGGGATCACCCCGAAGGAAGCGGCCGCGATGGACCCGCAGCAACGGCTGCTGATGGAGACGGCGTGGGAGGCGCTGGAGCGCGCGGGAATCGTGCCCGGCGAACTCGCGGGCAGCACCACCGGTGTGTACGTCGGCATGTTCGGCAGCGACTACCTGGCGGGGTCCCGCCTCGACCAGCTGGACGGGTACGTCGGTACGGGCTCGGCGCTGAGCGTGGCCTCGGGGCGGCTCGCCTACACGCTGGGACTGTGCGGCCCCGCGCTGACGGTGGACACGGCGTGCTCATCGTCGCTGGTGGCACTGCACCTGGCGGCGCAGGCGTTGCGGTCCGGAGAGTGCGACCTGGCGCTCGCCGGTGGCGTGACGGTGATGGTGACCCCGGGAACCTTCGTGGAGTTCAGCCGACTGCGGGGCCTGTCCCCGACCGGCCGCTGCCGGTCCTTCTCCGACGACGCCGACGGCGCCATCTGGGCCGAGGGCGCCGGCATGGTCGTACTGAAGCGACTGAGCGACGCCCGGCGCGACGGTGACGAGGTGCTGGCCGTGCTGCGCGGCACGGCCGTCAACCAGGACGGCCGCAGCCAGGGGCTGTCCGCGCCGAACGGTCCGGCGCAGGAACAGGTGATCCGGCGGGCACTGGAGCTGTCCGGGCTGGAGCCCGCCGACATCGACTACGTGGAGGCGCACGGCACGGGCACCACGCTGGGCGACCCGATCGAGGCGAACGCCCTGGCGGAGGTCTTCGGCGACTCACGCCCGCAGGACCGCCCCCTGTACCTGGGCTCGCTCAAGTCCAACATCGGACACGCTCAGGCTGCTTCGGGTGTGATCGGGCTCGTCAAGGTGGTGCAGTCGCTGCGCCACCGGACCCTGCCGCGCACCCTGCACGCCGACACGCCCAGCAGGCACGTCGACTGGGAGAACAGCGGGCTGCGACTGGTACGGGACACGGCGCCCTGGCCGTCGTCGCCCGGCCGGACACGACGGGCCGGAGTGAGCGCCTTCGGGATCAGCGGGACCAACGCGCATGTGATCGTGGAGGAGGCCCCGCCGGTCGAGAAGGCGGATCGCGAGGACGAAGTACCGTCGGGGAAGCGGCTGTTCGTGCTGTCGGGGCGCAGCGATGCCGCCCTGCGGGGGCAGGCCGCGCGACTGGCGACCCACCTGACCAAGGAGGCCGGCGAGGACATCGCTCTCCTCGATGTCGCCCACACCCTGGCCCGGCACCGCAGCCACTTCGAACGGCGCGCGGCCCTCGTCGCGGGTGACCGGGACGAACTGCTGCTACGGCTCGACGCGTTGGCGAGCGGGCGGGCGCCCCTGGCCGCGCCCCGCGACGACGGGACGGGCAAGGTGGCCTTCGTCTTCGCCGGGCACGGCGGTCAATGGCCGGGCATGGGCGTCGAGTTGATGGCCGGGTCGGAGGCGTTCCGCGAGGAACTGGCCCGCATCGACGAGGCCGTTCGCCGGCAGGTCGGCTGGTCGGTGCTCAACGCGCTGCGGGCGCCCGAGGAGTTCGCTCCGCTCGGCCGCACCGAGTTCCTGCAACCGGTGCTGTTCGCGGTCAACGCCTCACTGGCCGCCGCCTGGCGCGCGCTCGGCGTCCGCCCGGACGCCGTCGTCGGGCACAGCCTGGGCGAGATCGCCGCCGCGTACAGCGCGGGCGCCCTCAGCCTGGACGAGGCCGTGACCGTGGTGACCGGGCGTGGGCAGGCGGTCGTACCGCTGACGGGCAAGGGCGGCATGCTGTCCCTGGAACTGCCGCCCGCGCGGGTGGCGGAACTGCTCGCGCCGTTCGCGGGCCGGCTGTTCGTCGCGGCGGTCAACAGCGCGCGGTCCACGGCCGTCTCCGGTGAGGCCGACGCGCTGGCCGAGCTGCGTCACCGCCTCGACGAGCAGGGCATCACCGCACGCCCGCTGTCGACACCGTTCGCCTCGCACACCCCCTTGATGGACCCGATCCGTGCGGAGCTGGTCGACCGTTTCTCCGGCGTCAGGGGCGCCCGGACACCGACCCCGCTGTACTCGGCGGTGCTGGCCGAACCCGTCCCCGGCGACCGGCTGGACGCCGACTACTGGTACGCCAACCTCAGGGAGCCGGTGCGCTTCGCGGACACGATCCGACGGATGCTGGACGACGGCTACCGCTACTTCGTCGAGCTGAGCCCGCACCCCTCGCTCACCTCGTCGATCGAGGCGGTGGCGGCGGAGGCCGGGATCGACGCGGTCGGCGTCGGCTCGCTGCGCCGGCAGAGCGAGGGACGCGACGTACTGCTGCGCGGGCTGGGAGAGTTGTACACGGCCGGGCACACGCCCGACTGGCCCGTGCTGTTCCCGGAGGGCCACCGGGCCGACCTGCCGACATACGCCTTCGCCCGCGAGCGCCACTGGCTCGCGCCCGCCCCGGTCACCGCCTCGGCCGGCGGATCACCGCTGCTCGGCACGCACCTGGAGGCCAGCGACGAACCAGACCGGCACCTCTTCCAGGCCGACATCGACCTCGACGACAGCCGCTTCGCCTATCTCACCGACCACCGGGTCACCGGCGAAGTCTGGCTGCCCGGCGCCGCCTTCCTCGACATGGCCCTGGAGGCCGCGTCCGCGCTGCGGGGCGGAGGCGAAGTACGGCTTGCCGACGTCAGGTTCGTACAGCCGCTGTCGCTGGACGTGGACCGGCCCGTACGGCTGCAACTGGTCCTGCGGCCCGCCGAGGACGGCTTCCGGGACTTCACCATCGCCTCGGCACCCGTCGGTGGCCACGGTGCGCCGTGGAAGCGGCACGTCAGCGGACGCCTCGCGGTCACCGCGGAAGCCGCCGCCGATGACGACGAGCGGCTCGACACCGTGCGCGAACGGTGTGACGAACAGGTCGATCTGTCGGCCGTCCACGCTGGGCTCGCGGCCCTGGGCATCGACTACGGCCCCGCGTTCCGGGGGCTGGAGGAGGGCCGACGTACGGACGTGGCCGCCGTCGGCCGCCTGGCCCGGACGCCCGCCGCCGGTCATCTGCTGCATCCCGCCGTCCTCGACGCGGCCTTCCACACGGCCGCCCTGCCGGGCGGCGCGCCCGAGGGCCGGGCGTTCGTGCCCGCGGCCGTCGGGCGGCTGAGGTTCACCGGACTGCGCACGGCGCCCGTGTGGGCGACCTGCCGACTGCGTTCCGTGGACGGCGACACCGCGACCGTGGACCTGCGACTGTGGGACGAGAACGAGCAACTGGTGCTGGAAGCAAGGGAATTCCAGCTGGCCGCGCTGTCTCCGCTGGACGGCGCGCTCTTCGAGACCCAATGGCAGCCGCGCCCGGCCGCACAGCAGCAGCCCGCCGAGGGCGGTTGGCTGATCCTGGCGGACGACACGGGCGTCGCGGCCGAACTGGGCGAGCGGCTCGGCTCGACCGTGCCGCGGGTGATCGCCCGCAGGGGTGAGTCGTTCGGCGTCGAGGGACCCGGTCGTTACGTACTCGACCCCGCAGATCCGCGGCACCTGGCCCGCCTCCTGGACGAGGCCTTCCCCGACGGGCCGCCCGAGCGGGTGGTCCAGCTGTCCGCCCTCGACGCCCCGGCGATCACGGATGCCGGTACGGCCGAGGAGGCGGCGCGGCTGTGCTGCCTGAGCACACTGCACCTGGTACGGGCGCTGGCGGACCGGCCGCGGGGCCGGCCCCCGCGCCTGTTCGTCGTCGCGCGGGGCAGCCAGGCCGCCGGTGACAGCAGGCGGGTGACGCACCCTCAGCAGGCCCTTGCCTGGGGCTTCGGCCTCGCGGTGGCGCAGGAGTACCCGGAGCTGTCGGCCACCCTGATCGACCTGCCGCCCACCGACGGTGTAGACGCCCTGTGGACACAACTGCGGCACGCGGACGACGAACGGCTCGTCGCGCTGCGGGAGTCGGGCCGACTGGTCCCGCGCCTGGCCCGCACCCGCCCCGACGACGGCGGCAACGGTGAGGTCACGCCCGACGGGGTGTACCTGATCACCGGCGGTCTGGGCGGCCTCGGCCGAGTCGTCGCCGAACGACTGGTCCGCCGCGGCGCCCGCCGAATGGCCCTGATGAGCCGGGGCGAGCCCGACGCGCACACCGCGAGCTGGATCAGGGGTCTGGAAGAACACGGGGCCACCGTGCACCTCGTCCGCGCCGACGTGGCCGACCGCGAGGAGCTGACGGCAGCCCTGGACGCCGTACGACGGGAAGCGGGGCCGATCGCCGGAGTCGTCCACGCGGCCGGTGTCCTCGACGACGCGACGGTGGCGAACCTGACCGACGAGCGCGTCCTGCGCGTGCTCGCCCCCAAGGTCCTCGGCACCACGCTGCTCACCGAACTGATCCCGGAGGCCGAGAGCCTCGTCCTGTTCGCCTCGGCGGCCGGTCTCCTCGGCTCCGCGGGGCAGAGCCCGTACGCGGCGGCGAACGCCTTCCTCGACGCCTGGGCGCACCACCTCTCCCGCGCCGACCGCCGGGCGCTGAGCCTGGACTGGGGCGCCTGGGCGGGCGTCGGCATGGTCGCCGAGTCCGGCATCCGGGCCGCCGGGACCAGCAGGTCCGGTCTGCTCGCGTTCTCCCCGCAGGACGGTGGCGAACTCCTCGAACGGGTGCTGGCCACCTCCCGCCGCCAACTCGCCCCCCTCGCCCTGGACTGGGAGACCCTCGCGCTCGACCCGGACGCGGCCCGCGCCCGCCCGATCCTCGGCGACCTGATCACCGTGCCGACCGGCGATGACGAAGCGGACGACCTCGTCGCGCGGGTGTTCACGGCGACGACGGAACGTGACCGCGCGGACCGCCTCGAAGCGTATGTACGGGCCCGGGTCGGCCAGGTCTCCGAAGGCACGGTGGACGTCTCGGCGACCACGGCCCTGAAGGAACTCGGCCTGGACTCCCTCATGCTCGTCCGGCTGCGCAACGCCTTCGCCCGCGAGCTGGGCGCCGAACTCCCCGCCGCCACCGTGTTCTCCGCCTCCGACATCCGCGGCCTGGCCCGGGCGCTCGGCGAGGCGCTGCCCGAACGGGACACGGTCACGCAGGCCGGGGAACGGCCGTCCGAGGCGCGGCGGCCCGAGGCCGCCGTCGAGGTGCCCGAGAGCGAACTGCGGCCTGCGACCCGCGATGTCGTACGACTGCTGCGCAGCGCCCGGCCGGGCATGCCGGACGCGGCCCACGCCGTCGGCTTGGCCCTCCGGCTCACCACGCCCACCACCCGCGAGGCACTCACCGACATCCTCACCCGACTCGCCGGACGGCACGCCGCACTGCGCACCGCGATCGTGACCGGTGCTGGTGCTGGTGCTGGTGCGGGTGCGGGTGGCGAACACGCGCGGCTGCTACGGGTGGACCGGGAGGTCGCACGGCCGGTGCTGCGCTGGACGGACGTGCCCGCAGACGGCGCACTCGACGCGGCCGACCGACTGCGCCTGCTGCTGGAACCGCGGTTCGACCTGGCGAACCCTCCGTTGTGGCGGTTCGAGCTGCTAGATGCCGGTGCCCGGGGCCAGTTCCTGGCGTTCGGCGCGCACCACGCGGTGAGCGATCTGCAGTCGTTGCTGCTCGTGGCGGGGGAACTCGACGCCGAACTGTCCGGCACCTCGCTCGGCGACGCCGTCACCAACCGGGACATCGACCTCCTGATCGAGGCGCAACAGACGGACAACACCCCCGGCGAGGGCGCGACCTCATGGCGCGAGGCCTTCCAGGGCAGTGCCCGACTCGACCTGACGCTCGCCCGGCCCCGCCCGGCGACGCGCTCGTACCGGGCCGGCAGCGTGAGCGTGACGATCCCCGACGGGCTCATGGAACGGGTGTCGGCCGCCGCCAGCGGGCTCGCCATCACGCCCGCCGCATTCTGCCTCGGCACGCTGACCGTGCTGCTGGCCAGGATGCGGCAGAGGGACCGTTTCGTTCTCGCCGTGCCCGTCGACACCCGCATCCACGCCGACGCGTACGACGCGGTGGGCTTCTTCGGAGTGCCGGTGCCGTTCCCGGCCGAGGCCAGGGCGGGCGAACGGATCGAGCGGGTGCTGCGCCGCACCGACGGCCGCCTCGACCGCGTCCTCGCGAAGGGCGCCATGTTCTCGGACGTGCTCTCGACCCTCGCCCGACAGGGGCTGCACCGGGCGAACGCGCCGCTGGTGGAGGTGTACTTCAACTACGTACGCTCTTCGGCGGGCCGCCTCGCCCACCTGGAGGTACTGCCCGCCGGGACGGGGTACTCCGACCTCGACCTGATGATCACCATGACCCCCGACGCGGGCCGGATCCGGCTCGACCACAACCTCGACATCCTGGACGCGGCGACCTCCGTCGAGCTGGGGGAGGACTTCCTGCGGCTGCTCGCGGAGGCGGCGGACGACCCGACGGCGGCGGTCCGTTCGACGCCGGGTACGGCGGCCGAGGCGACGTTGGCGGTCCCTGCGACGACGGGCACGGCGGTGGAGGTGCCCGAGGCGGCGACCGAGGACGCCCCTCGCTCCCCGCGCCGGTCGCTCGCCCTCGCCGCCACCTTCGCCCTCGGAAATCTGCCCCCGCTGTGCGAGGCCGCGGTCGAGGAGGTCACGCGGGACGGCGGCCTGACAGTCACGGAAGCCCCGTACCACCAGGTGCTCGCCGCCCTACGAGACCCCTCCGGCGTCTTCGCCGAACCCACCGCGGCGGTGGGCGTGGCACTGCTGCGGGCGGCAGACCTGGAACGGTTCGGCCCCGTGGACGACGCGCTGCTCGCCGAGTTGCGTACCGCGTTCCCGGCCGCGCTGCGGGCCTTGTCCGAACGGACCCGCAAGCCGCTGATCGTCGGCTTTCTGCCGTCCGCCCACGCGCAGGACCGCTTCGCGCGGTGGGAGCGCGAGATCGCCGACGAACTGGCCGAGGTGCCCGGCATCGCGGTGCTCCGTCCCGACGACTGGACCCGGTGTCACGCCGTCGCGGAACGCTTCGACGAGCGGACCGAGCGGATCGCCCACCTCCCCTTCACCCCGCAGTTCCAGGCGGCGGTGGCGCTTTGCCTCGCCGATGCCGTACGTGCGGTACGGCGCCCCGCGCCCAAGGTGATCGCGGTGGACGGCGACGAGACGCTGTGGGGTGGAGTGGCCGGGGAGATCGGCCCGGAGGCGGTGGACCTGACAGGACCGCGTGCGCTGCTCGCGCGCCGACTCCTTCAGTGGCGTGCGGCGGGCGCGCTGTTGGCACTGGTCAGCAACAACGACGAGGACACGGTACGGGCCGTGCTGGACCGCCCGGACAGCCTGCTCAAGGCCGAACACTTCAGCGTGCTCTCCGCGACCTGGGGCCCGAAGTCCGGCCGGCTCGCCGAGGCGGCCCGGACGCTCGGCCTCGGCCCGGACAGCTTCCTGTTCCTCGACGACAACCCGGTCGAGATCGCGGGAGTGCGGTCCGCACTGCCGGAGGTGCTGTCGGTGACGTGCCCGCCGTCGACCGGACTGAGCGCATTCCTGGGCAGGTTGTGGCCGCTCGTCCCGGCCGCGTCGACGGCCGAGGACGCGCTGCGGGCGCGGTTCTACGAACAGGAGCGGGACCGGGACGCCGTGCGCGCGCAGGCCGGATTCGAGGAGTTCCTCAACCGGTTGGAACTTGAGGTCGACATCCGGGCCCTGTCCGAGGCCGACGTCGAGCGGGCCGAGCAACTCGTCCGCCGTACCAACCAGTTCACCTTGCGGGCGCGGTCCGCCGACGGGGGCGATCTCGGGCGGTGGCGGGAGCGCGGTGAGGTGTGGACGGCCGCGGCCCGGGACCGGTTCGGCGACTACGGCCAGATCGGGCTGCTCGCCTTCCGTGCGGACGGCGACCAACTCGACGTACTGGCCTGGCTGATGAGCTGCCGGGCGCTCGGTCGGGGAGTCGAGGAACGGCTGTTGCGGCGGCTGGCCGACCGTGCCGACGAACTGGGCTGCGTCAAGGTCCGGCTGACGGCGGAGCGCACTCCGCGCAACGTACCGGCCCGGCGGCTGCTGGCCGCGCTCGGTGGCGGAGACCAGGACGACGAACGCCTGGAGACCGTGGTCACGCCGGAACACCTGCGGGCCTTCCGGTCCTGGCGGCGGGGGTGAACCGGCGGCGCCCACGGGTGAAAGCGGTGGCAGTGGAGGCAGTGAGCGAAAGGACGACCACGGGGTGAAGGACTCTCATGCGTGATGTGAACGAGGACGCGTCGGCGTACGCCGGACAGCGGGCGACGGCCGAGGCGATCGAGCGGGGGGATGGCGGCGGGCTGAGCGTGGACGCCCTGCTGGCCAAGGTGAGGACGGCCGCGGCGCCCACGCCGGCCGGTACCGACGTGGCCGCGCAGGCGGCAGTGGTTCCGGAAGTGGTCCCGGACGTGGAGGGTCTGGCGGCCGCCGTCGCCGCCGTGGCCGGCCGTCACCTGCCCGAGGGGCATCTGACGCCCGACGCCGACTTCTTCGACGCCGGGGGCACCTCGGTGGGCGCGGTGGAACTCGTCGCGGCACTGGAGGACGAGCTGGGCATGGAGATCGCCCTCGACGACGTCTTCGCCGACGCCCGCCCGACCAGCCTCGCCCACCGTTGGCTGTCCACCGCACACACCACGGCCACCCTCTCGGCGCCGACCGCCTCGGAAACGCGGACGTCCGAGGCGGCTCGCACCTTCCCCGTCCCGGCCCCCCGCACCGCCCCCGCGGTGCCCGTCCCCCCGGCCCCGGACTCCAGGGCCCGGCCCGAGGACCTCGACCAGATCCTGGCCGACCTGGCGCTCGCCGACCGGCTGCCCTGGACCGGCGACCCCGAGCCACTGCCGCCGCGTCGGATCCTGCTGACCGGCGCCACCGGGTTCCTCGGCAGCCATATGCTCCTCGACCTGCTGCGGCACAGCGACGCCCATGTCTACTGCCTGGTCCGCGCCGCCGACGAGGAGGCGGCCCTCGGGCGGCTCGGTGAGGCGCTCAAGAGGTACGAGCTGCCCTGGTCGTCGGAGGTCCGCCGCCGGGTGACCGTGCTCCCCGGCGACATCAGGCGCCCGCACCTGGGCCTGTCCGACGAACTGTGGACCACGCTCACCCACGAGCTGGACAGCGTCGTCGGCGTGGCGGCGGCCGTGGACTTCCTGCGCGGCTACCAGTCGCTGCGGCAGAGTAACGTCATCGGCTCGCTGACCCTCGCCGAGCTCGCGGCGACCGGCCGGCCGAAGCCGCTGCACCACATCTCCTCCATCGCGGTCTTCAACGAGGTCGGCATCACCGCGATGGGCGAGGACGACCCGCTCGCCCACGTCGACCGCCTCGTCGCGGGCTACGACCAGACGAAGTGGGCGGCGGAGGTCGCCCTGCGACGGGCCCGTGACCACGGCCTGATCGTCACGGCCCTGCGCCCCGGCGGCATCGGCGGCCACACGAGGACGGGCGCCTACAACCCGCAGGACCTCAGCAGCGGTCTCCTCTCGGCCTTCGGCCGCTTCCGCACGGTCCCCGCCTTCAACCACCTGAACGCGGCCCCGGTGGACTGGGTGAGCCGGGTCGCGGTCGGCGTCGTCTGCGAACCCGACGCGTGGGGCTACGACTACAACCTGACGGGCGTATCCAACACCCTCGACGACGTCGTACGGGACATGGCGCTCGGCGGGATGCACGTACGCGTACAGGACTGGGACGAGTGGCGGACCGATGCCCTGGCCCGGCTGGAAGCCGAACCGGTGCCCGAACTTGCCTTCCTCACGAGGGTGTTGCAGAGCCCCACCGCGCTCAGACTGTGCGAGGCGACGCTGAAGGGTCCGGTGGCGACCGCCGAGCGCACCGCCGCGCTCGTCGAGGCGCTCGGGTTGCGGCCCGCCGCCCGCTACGACGCACAGGCCCAGCTGAGGACGTTCGAGCGGCTCGCCCAGGACGGGTTGGCCCGGCTGCCGCACAAGGACGACCAGCCCTACCTGTGGTTCTCCGAGACGACCGAGGGTGGTGTCGGTCCGGTCGGAGCCCCCGCCGACACTCCTTGCTCGATGGCGCTCACCCTCTCCCTCGCGAGCATGTACCAGCTGGTGAAGGAGCGCCGGGTCGATGTCACCGGCGAGTTGACGTGCGCGGCGGTGCATCCCGAACCGCTGGTCGTCGAGCGCGGCGACGTCTGGATCCGGCCAGAGGAGGGCATCCCGCAGCGACACGGTATGCGCCACCGGCTCCTCAGCTACCGGCTGGCGCTGTGTGACGCGGACGGTGGCCGCTGGTGGCTGGAGGGTCACAAGTACGCCCGGGCCCGTCGTGACGTGTGGCGCCAGACGCGGGCACTCACCGTCGAGATCGGCCGCGAGGGCGCACCGGCGGCCCTGGCCGGCGAGCTCGTCGTGCCCGCCGACACCTATCTGCGCGACCAGGTCGACGGCATCAAGGTCGACCCGCGCCTGACCAGCCAGGAGAAGCGGGCCGCCAAGCTGACCTGGCTCGCCTGGTTCGGCCTGGAGATGGGCCGCGGTCTGCTCGGCCCGTTCGCCCGGGCCGCCGCCGACCTCCTCGACCTGCGCCGCACCCCGACCCCCTCGGAGCACCACCGATGATCCTCCGGAGCACCGACTCCCGCACCAGGCCGACGCTCCGCAAGGTCAGGAGCACCACGACCCTGCGCCCCCTCCGCCACCGCCTCGACCCGGCGCGGGTCGAGGAGATCCCCTTCCGTGCCGACGACGGCGTACGCCTCGGGCTGACCCGCGTCGACAGCGGCGACACCGACCGCCCCGCCGTGCTGCTCCTGCACGGGCACACCGCGTCCGCCGACATGTTCCTGCTGCCCGAGACCCGCAACCTGGTCGACGTCCTGCTCGACGACGGCTACGAGCCGTGGCTGCTCGACTGGCGGGGCAGCTGCCGCCTGCCGTACAACGAGACCGGCCAGAGGTACACGTACGACGACGTCGCCCTGTACGACATCCCCGCGGCCGTCTCCCACGTCCGCCGCCGCATCGGCGACCGGCCGCTGTTCGTGGTCGCCCACTGCGTCGGCTCCCTCACGCTGTCGCTCAGCATGACGGCCGGGCTGGTCCCGGGCCTCGCGGGGGTGGTGTCCCAGGGCGTGTTCCTGACGCCGAAGCTCGCGGGCCGCACCTCGCTGCGCATGTCGCTGGCGGGGGAGTTGCTCAGGTCCCGCATCGATCACATACCGGTCGACATCCGCAAGGCCGGCCTGTGGTCGAAGTACACCCCCCTGTTCGCCCTCGCCTCCCGCGGGGCGAGCTGCCCGGATCCGACCTGCCAGATCCTGCACAACTCGGCGTGGGGGACGGGCGCCTCGCTGTTCGTGCACGAGCACCTGTCCGAGGCCACCCACCACCGGCTCGCCGAGCTGCTGGGCCCCGCCCCGCTGTGGATCCTGCCGCATCTGCGCCGCATCGAGCTGGCCCGCACCGTGGTGCGCTGGCACGACGGCGACCACCGCTACCGGGCGCTGCCGCAGAACGCGCTGGACGCGGCGGCCCGTATCGACACCCCCGTCCTGCTGCTCGCCGGCAGCGAGAACGGTCTGTGGCTCGACTCCCAGAAGCTCTGTCACGACGTACTCGCCCGCAGACAGCCGCAGTTGGACGTCGCGTACACCGAGATTCCCGGCTACGGCCACCTGGACACGTTCCTCGGCCGGGGCGCCGCCCTCGACGTGTTCGGACACATCCTCGAATTCCTCGGCGAACGACGGTGACGGTGGCCCGGGCGGCCGGTTACCGTACCCGTCAGTAACCGGACCGCACCGCAGGAGGCCACCCATGCCGCAGCTCGAAGTCGACGGCGCCAGACTGACGTACGACGACGAGGGCCCCCGCGACGGTGCGGGCGCGCCCCTGGTGTTCATCCACGGCTGGACCGCCAACCGGCACCGCTGGGACCACCAGCTGGCTCACTTCTCCGCCACGCGGCGGGTCATACGTGTCGATCTGCGCGGCCACGGCGAGAGCGACGGGTCGGGACGGCGGAGCATCGGGGAGCTGGCAGGGGACGTCCTCGCCGTCCTCGATCACCTGAAGGTCGACCGGTTCGTCCCCGTAGGCCACTCGATGGGCGGGATGATCGCGCAGACCCTGACGCTGGGCCACCCCGAGCGGATCGAGCGCATGGTCCTGGTGAACTCGATCAGCCGGATGACGTACAGCCGGGGGAGGGGCCTGCTGATGGCGGTGTCCACGCGGGTGCCGTTCAAGCTGTTCGTCGCCGCCAACATCCAGCGGGCCTTCGCCCCCGGTTACCCGCGCGAGGAGATCAAGGAGTACATCCGGACCTCCGCGGACACACCGCGGGAGGTGGTCATGACCTGCTACGGCGCGATGCGGTCCTTCGACGTCCTCGACCGGGTCGGGGAGATCCGTGTCCCCACCCTCTTGATCCACGGCTACTACGACATCCAGCTGCCCGTCTCCCAGATGCTGCGGATGGCGAAGGCGTACCCGGACGCGGAGGTGCGCATCCTGGACGCCGGCCACGAACTCCCGGTGGAGAAGCCCGAGGAACTCACCTCGACCATCGACCGGTTCCTGACCGAGCGCCCCTGAGGCGCCCGCGAGCCTACGAGGTTGCCTCAGGACCTGTCCGGCCGAGCGACCGGCAGTGGGCGCCGGGCGACCTCGTGGGCCTCCTCGGGGGTCAGGCCCAGCATGCGCAGGATGAGTTCGGCCATCTCCTCGTCGGCGCCGGGGCCCGACTGCTCGGACTTGGCGGACGACTTCAGCTGGAGCAGCCCGAGGAGGGAGCCGCCGACGGCACTGAGGGCGACGAGGGGACTGTCCACCTGGAAGCGGCCGGAGGCGTTGCCCTTCTCGATGTCCCGCAGGGCTCGGGGGCCCAGGCCGAAATCGGCGTGGATGTAGGGGAGGCCGCCGTAGCGCAGGACGCGGGTGAGTTCCGGGTGGGTGTCGGCGAGCCGGAAGGTCAGCCGGACGCTCACCGCGAACACCTCGGCGGGGTCGTCCAGGTCGCCGGTGATCGAGTCGATCAGCTTGCCGTACTCCTCCAGCGCGTCGACGACCGCCGCCTCGAAGAGCTCCGCCTTCGTCTGGAAGTGGTTGTAGAAGGAGCCGAACCCGACGTCGGCACGCTCGGCGATCTGCTGGATGCTGACCTCGCTCGTGCCCTGCTCGGCCAGGATCCGCTGGGCGGCGGTGATCAGGGCATGGCGGGTCCGGGCGCGCCTGCGTTCGAAGCGGTTGGCGGGCTGGTCAGCGGCTTGATCGGGCATGCGCTCATCCTATCCGCGACCTCTTCAGAACTGATGAGGAGATCAGTCGGCGGGCGTCGGTGATCTCGCGACGGACGAGCGAACCGTCGTGCCTCGGCGACCCGGCGGCACGGCAAAAGCCGGAGCGGCGGACTCCCGCTCCGGCCTGCGCGCCGCCGTCAGAACTACAGCCCGGCGGTCGACAGCCAGCTCTTGGCCACGTCCAGCGGGTCCTTGTTGTCGTTCTGCACCTGGGCGTTGAGCTTGACCAGGGTGTCCGTGTCGAGCTTCGCCGATACGGCGTTGAGCGCGGAAACTCCGGCGGCGGAGAGACCGCTCTTGTAGGCCAGCGGCGTCACGTTCTCAAAACCGAAGAGATTCTTCGGGTCTTGAAGGACCACGAACTTGTTCTTGGTGATTCCGGGGTCGGTCGTGAAGATATCTGCGGCCTGAATGTTGTTGCCCTTGAGGGCCGCCACGGTCAACGGCCCACCCGCGTCCAGAGCCTTGAACGACTTGAATTCGAGGCCGTATTCGGACTTGAGGCCCACCAATCCCTGCTTGCGCGTCTGGAACTCCGGTGATCCCCCGATGACCACGTCCTTGGCCGAGGCGGAGAGGTCGGCGATCGTCGACGAGGTCGTGAGCTTGTACTTCTTGGCGGTCGCCTCGTTGACCGCGATCGCGTCCTTGTCCTCCGCCTTGGAGGGCTCGAGCAGGGTCAGCTTGGAATCGAGCGCGGCCGTGATGGCCTTGCTGGTGTCCGCGACCGTGGTCGGGGCCGCCTTGGCGTTCAGATAGGCCAGCAGCGCGCCGTTGTACTCGGGCAGGACGGTGATCGTGCCGTTCTTGATCAGGCCGTAGGTGGTCTCGCGGCTGCCGATGTTCAACTTGTAACTGACCTTGATGCCCTTGGCCTTCAGGGCCTCACCGTAGATGTCGGCGAGCAGGATGCTCTCGGGGAAGTTGTTGGAGCCGACCACGACCGTGCCGCCCTTGGCGGTGTCGCCCTTCAGCGGGTCCTTGCTGTCGGAGTTGTCGGAGGAACCGCAGCCCGTGAGGGCGGCCGCGGCCACAACCAGCAGGGATACGGCGTACGTTGCGGTCGTTCTGGTGCTTCTGGCGTGGGTCACGTTGGTCATCCAGACTTGTGCATGGGCGGTCGGCGGCCGGAAGGCATGGCGTGATGACGATCCAATCGAGCCCAGTAACGCACCGTCAAGACACGAATAGATCACCGATGGAGACCACACGGCTTCGCCGCGTGGGCGCAACCTGACCGAAACGGGATCGAATCCGACGTATCGTCATGTCAGTTTTTGGTTGATCATGGCCGTACTCTTGCGGCAGCCGCTAATGTTGGCCGAGTCGGGGGACCTGGTTCCACTTGCTCGGCCCGAGCGTGCTGACATGACCCACGTTCACGCAGCCCGGGCTGCGGGCTTCCAATTGGGAATGAAGTCAAGGAGGTTTGGTGCCCGCGCACAGGAAAGCCGCCCGGGGGCCGCAGACCACGGCTCCCCGAATAGGCCGGACGCCTTCCCTCCTGGACCGTTGGCCTTTCCGCAGGAAACTCAACGTCCTGGTGATTGTCCCACTCGCCGTCGTTTCGGCGATGATCGCCTATGTCGTGTACGCCGAGATCGACTCGGCCCGTTCCGCCGCCTCCACCGCCCAGCTCGTTCGGGACAGTGCGCAGGTCACCAAGCTCATCGACGGCGTACAGACCGAGCACCGGCAGGCGCTCCTCGTCTCCCTGCGCTACGAGGCCGCCCGCTCCGGCGACAAGGCGCCGGGCACCTCCGCCTTCCTCCAGGCGCAGCAGAAGGTCACCGCCCAGGCGGAGGCCGTGCGGTCCACCTACGGGGGCCGGCTGCCCGACGCCGAGGCCCAGGCGCTCAAGGAGCTGGAGGGCCTCGACAGCCTCCGCAAGACCATCGAAGAGGGCCCGATCCCCGCCGACAACATCGACCCGGCGTACGGATCGGTCATCGAGGGCCTCATCAACGGCCTCGGGCTCGGTCAGTCGGGCGGCGAGTCCTCGGAGTCCGCGGGCAATCTGCTGGACGCGCTGCTGCGCGCCGACACCGCCCACGCCTCCTTCGAGACCAGCGTGTTCGCGGCCCGGACCCGGGACCCCAACGCGCTCATCGAGTACACCGGCGCCGTCGGCGACTACGAGCAGTACACCTACCAGGCCGAGCGTTTCACCCGGTTCGCCAGCCAGGAACAGGGCGCCCAACTCGCCGCGATCGAGCACAGCCCGTACCAGAGCGTCGTCGCCCAGCACTACGCCGCGCTGCAGGTCGACCCCAGTGGTCTGGTCGCGGGGAACGCCTCGCAGCTGCGCGCCGCGCTCGACGACGCCCTGGCCGCCGACCCGACGTACCAGCGTCAGGCGGAGAACCGGCTGAAGATCACCGAGTCGCTCATCCACCAGATCGCCGCCGACACCCAGAAGGCGTCCAGCGACGCCTGGTGGCAGGTGCTGTGGCTGGTGGCCGCCAACCTCGCCGCCTTCGCGGCCTGGATCCTGTTCTCCGTGCTGGTGCGCCGCTCCGTGGTGCGGACCGTGCGGAGCCTCACCGAGGCGGCCCAGCACGTGGCCGACGCGGCCGAGACCGAGCTCGCCCGGGTCGCCGACGACGACGCCGACGACGCGAGCCCGCCGCGCCTGGAAGCCGTACCCGTGCCGGTCCGCGACGAACTCGGCGAACTCGCCGAAGCCTTCAACCAGGTGCAGGTCACCGCGACCGCCCTGCTGGAGCGCCAGGTCATCAGCCGCCGCAACATCGCCGAGATGTTCGGCAACGTCGGCCACCGCGTCAGCAACCTGACCGCTCGTCAGCTCGCGCTGATCGACTCGGTGGAGCGCGGCGAGACCGACCCGGAGGTACTGGACCGGCTCTACCGCATCGACCACATCGCGGTACGCCTTCAGCGCAACGCCGACAGCCTGATGCTGCTCGCCGGCATCCGCGAGACGGGCCTCAACACCGGGCCCATGCGGCTCAGCAACATCGTCCGCGCCGCGCTCGGCCAGATCGAGGGCTACCAGCGGGTCACCCCGCACGCCGAGGGCGATGTCACCGTCGCCCCCGACATCGTCGGCGACCTCACGCTGATGCTCGCCGAACTGCTGGAGAACGCGGTGACGTTCTCCCCGGCGTCCAGCAGCGTCGAAGTCGTCCTGCGGCCCCGGCACGGCTCCGGTGGCGGCGCGCTGATCGAGATCATCGACCACGGGCTCGGGATGAGCGCCGAGCGGCTGGAGGAGGAGAACGCCCGCCTGATCCGCCGCGAACGGCTCGACCTGGCCCCGACCGAGGTCCTCGGCCTCTTCGTGGTCGGCGGTCTGTCCCGGCGCTGGGGCATCGAGGTCGTCCTGACCCGCACCCCGGGCGGCGGCGTCACCGTCACCGTCGCGGTGCCCGGCTCCCATCTGCTGCTCGCCGACCCCACGGGGGCCGCGGCCAGGGCCCCGCACATCCTGCCGCCGCCACGCCGCCCCGGCGGGACCGAACCGCGCCCCGCGGCGGTCGACCCGGAACCCGGTCCCTCGTCCCTGCCCCGCAGGATCCCCGCGCGCAGCCGGGGAGTGGACGGCCACACGGGCCGTCAGGAACCGACGGGCGATGGCGCCATGGGTGGCTACGGCGGCCCCGGCGCCTCCCGGCCCAGGCCGGGCGGCACACCGGGCACCAGGACTCCGGGGGCGGCGCAGCCCGCGGAGCGCGAGACAGCGGGACGAGGCACGCCTCAGGACGCGGTCGGCGGCCCGGGTCACCAGCGTGGCACCGGCACCGGCATGGAGAGCGGACACGGCCGGCCGTCGCGCGCCGGGGGCGGCGGCATGGACAGCGGGCTCGTGCAGAGGTCACGTGGCGCGAGCACCGGCCCGGGGAGTGCGGCGGGGCAGCCGCCGCGCGGCCCGAACACCGGCATGAGCGGCGGTCTCGGCCAGCCGCCCCGCGGCGCGAGCACCGCGCGCGGCTCCGGTACGGCCCCGTCGGCACCCGGCAGCGCCCCGGCGCGACCGGGCGAGGGCGGCCCCAGTCCGCTCAGGCGGCGGGTGCGCGGCGCGACCCTGCAGGCCACCACCGCCTCGACCCGGCTGCCCAAACAGACCATCACCAACCCACGGCCGCCCGCCTGGCAGACCGCCGACGCGGAAGCGGCACGATCCGAGATCGACGAGTTCGAGGAAGCCGTCCTGCGGGCCGAGCGCGAGAGCGCGACAGAGGTCCGTGGTACCGGCTTCGGGTCGGCCCGTTCAGGGGGCCGTCCCGACACCTCTGGCGATTCCAGCACAGAGAACAACAGACCCTCATTCCCGGAAGGCATGAGCAAGTGACCATGTGGACAGGTGGACCGGAGTCCGCGGCCGTGGAACAGGCGACGGACGTGAAGGCCGCCGCTGCCGACTTCAATTGGCTGCTCAATCGTTTCGCCACCGAGACCGCCGGCGTCGTCGACGTGATCGGGGTGTCCTCCGACGGTCTGTTGATCGCGGTGTCCCAACTACGCGGCAAGGCGGACTCGGAGCGGCTCGCGGCCATCGTCTCCGGGATCACCAGCCTCGCCATGGGCGCGTCCGGCAACTACGGCCTCGGCGGGCTCAACAAGGTCATCATCGACCTGGAGGAAGGGCACGTCCTGGTGTCCGCGCTCGGCGCGGGCGCGGTGCTCGGCGTGGTCGCCTCCAAGGAGGCGAAGCTCGGGAACATCGCGTACGAGATGACCCTCTTCGCCAACCGCGCCGGTGCCGCTCTGAGCCCGCAACTGGTCATGGAGCTCAAGAACACCGTGGGGATCGCGCCGACCGGTTGACGGTCGGCGGGGGCGTCACGAAGGCCGGGACGACCCGCGAGGTGAAGGGTGAGGACGAGATGACGGCCGGCGAGCCATCAGCCGCCGACGACGACGCATGGGGAGCGGAGCACCCCCCGTCGATCGTCAGGCCATTCCTGCTGACCGCGGGGCGGATCGCCGGCGGTGACAGTCTGGTGCCGACGATTCCGATCGAGACGCAGGTCGTCGCGACGGATCTCGGTCTGGCCACGCTGGACGCCTTCGTCTTCGACCAGCACCGCGACATCATCACGGTCTGCCGCCAGCCGCAGTCGCTGGCGGAGATCGCGGCGAAACTGCGGATGCATTTGAATGTGATCAGGGTGCTCGCCGACGATCTGCGCGCCGACGGTCAACTGGCCTTGTACGCACCGCAGGCCGAATCCGCCCGCGACGCCACCGTATTGCGAAGGGTTATCGATGGTCTCCGAGCTATCCCCGACTCCCGGGGCGCGATCCGTGAGCGCTGACACCGAGGGTCCCCGGCCGCCGATGCCGGTGAAGATGGTGATCGCGGGCGGCTTCGGCGTGGGCAAGACCACCACCGTGGGTGCCATCTCCGAAATCGAGCCGCTCACCACCGAGGCGTCCATCACCTCGGTCGCCGCGGGCATCGACGACCTCTCCCACACCCCGGAGAAGATGACGACCACCGTCGCCATGGACTTCGGCTGTGTCACGCTCGACCCGACCCTGAAGCTCTACCTGTTCGGCACCCCCGGCCAGGAGCGCTTCGGGTTCATGTGGGACGACCTGGTCGAGGGTGCCCTCGGCGGGCTCGTCATCGTCGACACCCGCCGGCTCGACGACTGCTACGCGGCCGTCGACTACTTCGAGCACCGCGAGATCCCCTTCGCGGTGGCCGTCAACGCCTTCGACGGCAAGGTCGAACACGACCTGAACGACGTACGGTGGGCCCTCGACGTCGGCGACCACGTGCCGCTCACCGTGTTCGACGCCCGTGAGCGCGGGTCCGTACGGGACGCGCTCCTCGTCGTCCTCGAACACGCCCTGGCGACCGCGCAGCAGTGAACGAAGGAAGAGGGGGGACGGGCCTTGTGGCTCGTCCCCCCTCTTCCCTTTTCCTCAGGCCGTACGGCGCCTGCGCACCCCCGGGGACACCGCCACCCGGGCGATGGCCCAGAACAGCACCAGCACGAGCAGCGCGAGGATCGCGGTGAGGGCCGCGCCGCCCACCACCTTCTCGTAGTTGCGCTGGTAGAGGCCGTCCAGGATGTAACGGCCGACCCCGCCGAGGCTCACATAGGCCGCGATGGTCGCCGTGGACACGATCTGGATCGCCGCCGAACGCAGACCGCTGAGGATCAGCGGCAGCGCCGCCGGCACCTCGACCTGGAAGAGGACCTTCCCCTCCGGCATGCCCATTCCGCGGGCGGCGTCGACGGGGGAGGGATCCAGGGTGCGGATCGCCTCGTACGTGGTGATGAGGATCGGCGGGACCGCCAGCACCACGAGCGGGATCATCACGGGCACGATGCCGAGGCCGAGCCAGACGAACATCAGCACCAGCAGCCCGAAGGTGGGCAGCGCCCGGGCGCCCGCCGAAACGAAGGCCAGCGCGTTGCCGCCGCGGCCGGTGTGTCCGGTGACCAGGCCGATGGGCAGGCCGACGGCCGCGGCGATCGCGAGCGCCCCGGCGGTGTACTGGAGGTGTTCCCACACACGCTGCGGGATCCCGTCGTACCCGTGCCAGTGGGAGCCGTCGGAGAAGAAGGACTGGATGAAGTTGAGTACGTTCACGAGACGCTCTCCGGTGTGCGGGCGGCGCCCGCGATCGTGGACGTACGGCGTGCGGCCTTGCGGCCGGAGGCCGGCTGCCAGGGGGTGAGCACGCGGCGCAGCAGGACGAGCACGGCGTCGACCAGCACCGCGAGAACGGCGGTGGTGACCACCGAGTTCACGGCGAGGAGAGGGCGGTGGTAGAGCATCGCGGTGGTGAGCAGGTTGCCGAGCGCCCCCTGGTTGCCGATCAGCGAGCCGACGCTGACCAGACTGATGCTGGACGCGGTCGCCACGCGCAGTCCGGCCATGATCGCGGGTACGGCGATGGGCAGTTGGACCTGGAGGTAGCGCCGCAGCGAACCGATGCCCATCGCCGCGGCGGCGGCGTTCGTCTCCTCGGGGACCGAGCGGACGCCGTCGACGACCGCCGGGACGAGAACCACCAGACTGTAGAGGGTCAGCGGGATCATCACGGTGGTCTTGCTCAGCCCGGTGTAGTCGATGAGCACCACGAAGAAGGCGATCGACGGGATCGCGTACAGCACCGTGGTGATCCAGAGGACCGGCGGATAGATCCAGTTGACGCGGACGCACAGCAGGCCGATCGGCAGCGCCAGCAGGAGACCCACGAGCACCGGGACCAGAGCCTCCTGCATGTGTGTGGAGATCAGGCCGAAATAGCTGCTCTGGAGGTCGCTCGGGATGTCGAAGAAGCCGTTCATCGCGCGGCCTTCACCGTGGAGACGCCCTCGGAGTCCGCGGCGCGGCGCTGCCTGGCCGCGCGGATCGCCGAGGCGACCGTCTCCTGCCCGGCGAGACCCAGCACGCGTCCCGCCCCGTCCACGGCGACCGCCTGACCGGTGGGCGAGAGCACCGCCCGGTCCAGCGCGACCCGCAGCGAGTCCTTGCCGACCTCGAAGGCCTGCCCGTACGGCTCCAGTGCCTGGACGTCACCGGCCCACACCGTCAGGTCGGCCCAGCCCAGCGGCTTTCCGTCCGCGTCGGTGACCAGGACCGGTCCCGCGCCGCCCGACCTCCCGGCGAGCTGCTGCCAGTCGCTGCCGACCGGGAAGACCTGGGAGCGGTCGAGTTCGAGGTCGCGGGTGGACAGGAACGACAGCCCGCGGATGCCCCGGTCGCCGCCGAGGAACTCCTCCACGAACGCGTCGGCGGGTGCCGACAGCAGCTCGTCGGGGGCGGCGAACTGGGCGAGCTTGCCGCCGGTGCGCAGTACGGCGACACGGTCACCGATCGTGATGGCCTCGTCCATGTCGTGGGTGACGAACACGATGGCCTTGCCCAGTTCGCCCTGGATGCGCAGCAACTCCTCCTGTAGACCGCGCCGGACGACCGGGTCGACGGCGGAGAACGGCTCGTCCATCAGCAGGATCGGCGGGTCGGCGGCGAGTGCGCGGGCGACACCGACGCGCTGCTGCTGGCCGCCGGAGAGCTGGTAGGGGTAGCGGCGGGCCATGGCCGGGTCCAGGCCCACCCGTTCCATCAGTTCCGCCGCGCGGGCGCGGGCGCGCTGCTTGGACCAGCCGAGCAGCCGCGGCACCGTGGCGATGTTGTCGAGGATCGTGCGGTGCTGGAAGAGCCCCGCGTTCTGGATGACGTAACCCATGGACTGGCGCAGGGCGTTGACCGGCTTGCGGAGGATGTCCTCGCCGTTGACGCGGATCGTGCCGCTGCTGGGCTCGATCATGCGGTTGATCATCCGCAGTGTGGTGGTCTTGCCGCACCCCGAAGGCCCGACGAGCACGGTGATCGAGTGGTTCGGTATCTGGAGGGACAGGCGATCGACGGCCACCGTGCCGTCGGCATATCGCTTGCTGACATCTTCGATGGCTATCAAGCGTCGAAACCCTTCGGGAACGGCTGTGATCGGACGTGACCGGATCACATGCACGAGGGTGCGTAGTCTAGCCAGTTGGCGCGTGTGTTCGGGCATAGCAGGGTGGCCGGTTGTGGAGGGTGCGCAGGTGGAGCCCGTTGCGTCGCACGAGCCGGTCGGGTGAGAGCGGGCGCTCCGCCGTGCGGGTGATCTCCGGGCGTGGCGGCGCGGAGGCGACGACATCCCCCGGGAGACTGTCGACCTCATGCTCTGTCGCCCCTGCCGCCACAGCCCGGAGAGACCCACTTGCGATTCCCCTTCCGCCGGGCCGCGCTGGCCGGCGCCGCCGTGCTCGTCGTGTCGTCCGCCCCGGCCGCACCCGCCGCCGCGGACGACACGGTGGCCGACCCGGCCCAGTACGTGAACCCCTTCGTCGGTACCGCGCCCGGAGGGGCCGATTTCGGCCATGGCGGCGGTGCCGGAAACACCTTCCCCGGCGCGACCGCACCCCTCGGCGGGGTGCAGTGGAGCCCGGACACGGTGACCTACCAGCACGGCGGGTACGCGTACAGGGACAACCGGATCCGAGGATTCAGCCTCACCCACATCTCCGGGGCCGGCTGCAGGGACTACGGCAACGTGCCCTTCATGCCGATGCTCGCCGGCGACACCAGCAGGCAGGCGACCTTCTCGCACGCCAACGAGCGGGCGACACCCGGAAACTACCGGGTCACCTTCGACAACGGCATCGGCAGCGAACTCACCGCCACCCAGCGCTCCGGCATCGCCCGCTTCACCTACCCGGCCACCGACGACCGCCCCGCCGCGCTGAGCGTCGACGCGGGCAAGGCGTTCAACGCGGCGACCGGAACGGTCGACATCGGCACCGACACCCTGTCCGGGTTCACCGACAGCGGCGGCTTCTGCAAGTCCGCCAACCGCTACCGGCTCTACTTCCACGCCGTGTTCGACCACCCCTTCGCCCACGTCGTCCACCCCGACGGCAGACCGGGCGCCGCGCAGGTCTCCTTCGGCCCCGATGTCCGCACGGTGACCGTCCGCGTCGGCGTCTCCTTCGTCAGCGTCGACGGCGCCCGCGGGAACATCGCCGCAGAGCAGCACACGAACCCGTACGACCAGATCCGGCGGGCCGCCCGCGACCGCTGGAACGACTGGCTCGGCCGCATCGGTGTCGGCGGCGGCACCGACACCCAGCGCCGGGTCTTCTACACCGCCCTGTACCACTCGCTCCTGCACCCCAGCGCCTTCAGCGACGCCGACGGCCGCTACCCCGGCATGGACGGCCGCATCCACACCACCCCCGCAGGACACGTCCAGTACGCGAACTTCTCCGGCTGGGACGTCTACCGCTCCCAGGTCCAGCTGCTCGCCCTGCTGGCCCCGCACGAAGCCTCCGACATCGCGCAGTCCGTCCTCAACCAGGGCCTCCAGGCGGGCTACTTCGACCGCTGGACCCTCGCCAACGGCGGCACCGGCGTCATGGTCGGCGACCCGCTGCCCGTCATCGCCTCCGCCGTGTACGCCTTCGGCGCCACCGACTTCGACGCCCGAGGCCTGCTGCGCGCTGCCATGGCGGGCCGCAAGGACAAGCGCCAGCGGCCCGGACACGAGCGGTACGACGCCCTCGGCTACATTCCCGCCGGCACCAAGGGAGTGTGGGGCTCGGCGGCCACGACTCTCGAATACGCCGTTTCCGACTACGCGTTGGCCCAGCTCGCCCACCGTCTGGGCGACACCGCCGCCTACGACACCCTGCTGAAGGCCTCCAGGAACTGGCGCAACCTCTTCAACCCCGCCACCGGCTACCTCCAGCCGCGCGCGGCCGACGGCACCTGGCCGGCCTTCACCCCCGCGCAGACGAAGGAGTACGTCGAGGGGAACGCCGCCCAGTACACCTGGATGGTCCCGCACGACCTGCCGGGCCTCTTCACCCTGATGGGCGGGAACGGCGCCGTCACCGCCCGCCTCGACACCTTCTTCACCCAGCTCAACGCCGGCGGCACCCAGCCCTACGCCTACCTCGGCAACGAGCCGTCGTTCGACACCCCTTGGGCGTACGACTTCGCGGGCCGCCCCGACCGCGCCCGCGACACCGTCCGCCGCGCACTGACCACCCTGTTCAGTGACCGCCCCGACGGCCTCGTCGGCAACGACGACCTCGGCGCGATGTCCTCCTGGGCCGTGTGGGCGAGCCTCGGCATGTACCCGCAAGCCGCCGGCACCGGGCAACTCGCCCTGGCCGAACCGGCCTTCCCCAGCGTCGTCGTGCACCGCCCGGGCGGCCCCAGGATGGGGCTCGTCGCGCCCGACGCCTCCGCCACCAGCCGCGACATCCGCACGCTCACGGTCACCGCGCCGAACCGAAAGGGTTCGTGAAACCGGCGTCGAGCCGGCGGGGGTCGGGGACGTCAGACGGCGACGACCCCGACCCCCGCCTCTGCGAACCGCCGCACGGTCTCCTCGTCCACCGCCGAGTCGGTGACCAGTGTGTCCACCGACTCGGCCGCGCAGATCCGGGCGAAGGCGCGCCGGCCCAGCTTGCTGGAGTCGGCGGCGACGATCACACGCTCGGCGCGCTCGCACAGCAGCCGGTTGATCGCCGCCTCGGCCTCGTCGTGGGCGGCCGCCCCGTGCGTCACGTCGAAGGCGACCACGCCCAGCACGGCGACGTCCATGGTGATCTGGCTGAGCACACCGTCCGCGAGCGGCCCGACCAGCTCGTACGACTGCGGGCGGGCCACCCCGCCGGTCAGCACGATCTTGAACTGGGGCCGCACGGCCAGTTCGCTCGCGATGTTGAGTGCGTTCGTCACGACGGTCAGCGCGGGCGACCCCGAGGCGAGATCGGGGCGTACCGCCAGTGCGCGGGCCACCTCGGTGGTGGTCGTGCCGCCGGTCAGGCCCACCGCCTCGCCGGGCGCGACCAGATCCGCCACCGCCTTCGCGATGCGCTGTTTCTCCGAGGCGTGCCGGGCGGTCTTGTAGCGCAGCGGCAGTTCGTACGACACCCCGTGGACGACCGCGCCACCCCGGGTGCGTACGAGCATCTGCTGCTCGGCGAGCTGGTCGAAGTCGCGCCGGATCGTGGCGGGCGACACCTCCAGCTCGGCCGCGGCCTGCTCGACTTCCAGCCGGCCCCGCTCCACGAGCAGTTCCAGCAGCGCCTTCCAGCGGGCGTCGCGCGACATCCGCACACTCCGTTCCTCGATCCTTCGCGACCCTAGCGCACCCCCGGCGTATCGCATTCCCTGGCATTTCCGACGTCGAAATGCTTGATTGTGCTCGAAAGTCGACCTTAACTTGCACTATCTTGCATAGAGGACGTCAGTGGGAGGGGTACGGCATGACCCATGTCGAGCACGAGTTGAACAGCCAGCCCGAGTGCTGGATCCGCGCCGCCGAGCAGGCCAAGGCGCACGGCGGCGCACTGCCGGAAGCGGGGGAGCGGGTCGCGATCGTGGGCTGCGGAACCTCCTTCTTCATGGCGCAGGCCGCCGCCGCGCTGCGCGAAGGGTCCGGGCAGGGCGAGACGGACGCCTTCGCCGCCTCGGAGTTCCCAGGCAGCCGCTCCTACGACCATGTGGTCGCCCTCACCCGCTCCGGCACCACCACCGAGGTGCTCGAACTCCTCGGGCGGCTGCGCGGACGTACCAGGACGACGGCGATCACCGCCGACCCCGCGACCCCCGTGACGGACCTCGCGGACGAGCTCATCGTGCTCGACTTCGCGGACGAACGCTCCGTGGTGCAGACCCGGTTCGCGACCACCGCGCTCACCCTGCTCCGCACCCACCTCGGACTGCACACCGACGCCGTCGTCGCCGACGCGCGCACCGCGCTCGCGACCCCGCTGCCCGAAGGGCTGGTCGACTGCGCGCAGTTCACCTTCCTCGGCCGCGGCTGGACCGTCGGGCTCGCCAACGAGGCCGGGCTCAAGATGCGTGAGGCCTCCCTGGCCTGGACCGAGGCGTACCCGGCGATGGAGTACCGGCACGGGCCCATCAGCATCACCACCGCCGGCACGGCCACCTGGATGCTCGGCGAGGCCCCCGAAGGGCTGGCCGAGCAGGTACGGGCCACGGGGGGACGGTGGGTGGCGGGTGAACTCGACCCGCTCGCCGAGCTCGTCCGCGCCCAGCGGCTCGCGGTCGCCGTCGCCGCGGCCCGCGGACTCGACCCCGACCGGCCGCGCCACCTCACCCGCTCGGTCGTCCTCGCCCCGTCGGCCCGCTGAGCCGGCGGGCCGCGCACCCAGAAGGAGGAGTTGTGCCACTCGCAGCCACCGGTGACCTGGTCACCGCCGCGGCCGGGGCGCGGACCGCCGTCGCCGCGTTCAACATCATCACCCTGGAGCATGTCGAGGCCGTCATCGCGGGCGCCGAGTCCGTGGCCGCCCCCGTCGTCCTCCAGGTCAGCGAGAACGCCGTGAAGTTCCGCTACGGACGGCTGCTGCCACTGGCCCGCGCCGCCGCCGCGGCCGCCGAACGTGCCTCGGTGCCCGTCGCGCTGCATCTCGACCACGTCGAGAGCGACGAACTGCTCCGCCAGGCGGCAGCCGCCGGATTCAGCTCGGTGATGTACGACGCGGCCCGGCTGCCGTACGAGGAGAACCTCGCCGCCACCCGAGCCGCCGCCGACTGGGCACACGCCCAAGGCCTGTGGATCGAGGCCGAGTTGGGGGCAGTGGGTGGCAAGAACGGTGAGCCGCCGCTCGACGCGCACGCGCCCGGCGCCCGCACCGACCCCGCCGAGGCCCGTGCGTTCGTGGCTGACTCCGGCGTCGACGCCCTTGCCGTCGCGATCGGCAGCTCGCACGCGATGACCACCCGCACCGCCGCCCTCGACCACGACCGCCTCAAGCGGCTGACCGCTGCGCTCGGCGTGCCGCTCGTCCTGCACGGCTCCTCCGGAGTGCCGGACGACGAACTGACCGCGGTCGTCGCGGGCGGCATCGCCAAGGTCAACGTCGGCACCGCCCTGAACATCGCGATGACCGGCGCCATCCGGGAGTTCCTCGCCGCCCACCCCGAAGCCGTCGACTCCCGCAAGTACCTCAGCGTGGGGCGGGAGGCGATGGCGGGGACGGTGGCGCGCCTGATCCGCGTACTGAGCGCCTGACCTCAGCGGCCCCCGGCGTCGACCAGCTTCTCGAAGAAGAGCTCGTGCTTGAGGAACGACACGTCGTACTCGCCCCCGGGATACGGCGGGATCAGCTGCGCCGCCTGGAACAACCGCCAGCCGTCCTTCAGGGCGTCGATACCCGACGCGTACGGCGGCTCGTCGCTGTCCCCGGTCGTGGGGGACGTGCGGCCGGTGCCGTCGTAGACCGACCAGCCCACCACCTCCGCGTCCAGTGCGGAGGTGGCCAGGTAGAGGACCAGAACCTGCTGACGGACACTCATACAGCCTCCTCCTGGGGGCGGTTGGCGACCCGGGTCACCCAGTGGTCCAGGTCGAAGGAGTCGTCCCCGGTGAGCGCGCGCCACAGCAGGACCCGGTGGTAGATCTCGAGGCGGCCGGTGGCGTGCTCGTACCAGGGGAACGTCGTGGAGAGTTCCTCGGCGACCCCCGGGTCGCCGAGGTCCGAGGTGTCCCACAGCCGACGCTGCCGCACGGTCGGGTTGAAGCGGATCTTGAACATACGGCGGACCACGTCGCTGTCGTTGCGCCGCCCGCCGTGCCACAGGCCATGGTGCAGAAACACCACGGTGCCCGCCGGGCAGACCAGCCGGCTCTGCCCGCGCAGATTCTGGTAGCGCCCGGTGTCCGACTCGTTGGTGCGCCGCAGATGGCTGCCCGGCACGCTGAGCGTGCCGCCCATGTCGAGTGTGACGTCCTGCGGGTAGTACATCAGCTGCACGTCGAAGGCGTCGGTGCGCACGTCGATGATCGCGTCACCGTGCAGCGGCTGCGCCCGCCCCTCGTGCGGTTCGCGGATGTGGACGTAGTGGTGGTCGACGGCGGGGCCGGGCCCGACGAGGCTCCGCAGGGCCCCGGCCACGGCGGGGAGTTCCAGCAGCCGACGGACGAAGGAACCCGCCGGGTAGGCGGCCGGCACGGAGCTGCCGTAGGGAACCTCGGGCACGCCCGCGCGCAGCACCTCCATGCCCTCGGCGTTCATCTCCGGCGGCACCACGTCGTCCAGCCGCAGCGAGCCGTGGGCCACGAAGTGCGCCATCCGGACCGAACTCAGGAGGGGGGTGTCCGTGGTGTGCTCCAGCGTGTTGGTCATGCGACTCAACGTAGGCTCGGCGGCGCCGGCGGCGCGTTGGCGCGGCTCACCACTGCTGGTAGTTTTTCACCATGCGGGAGACGGAACTGCACCTCGGCGAGCCGCCCGCCGTCGTCAACATCGGCGTCGGCGTGCACGGTGTGGCGAGCCGCACGGACGTCTTCCGGCTGCCGGAGCTGTGGCAACTGCACCTCTACCAGTACGACGCCGAGCTGACCGTCGACGGCACCGCGCACACCATCCGCCCCGGCCGCGTGAGCCTCGTACCGCCCGGCACCACGGTCCGCTACCGTTACCAGGGCCGCTCCGAACATCTCTACGCCCATCTGCGCATCGCCCCCGCCGGAGCGCCCCGCACCGTCCCCGTGATGCAGGACGCGGGACCCGAATTCCCCATCCTTTCCAGCCTGTTGCTGAACGCGATCGCGGCGGCCCCCGGGGCACCCGAGCACACCCGGGCCGAGATCTGGACCGCGCTGTGGCGTATCGCCCGGCTCACCCCGCCCACCGCCACGAGCCGCGGCCCGCACCCGGCGGTCGGCACGGCCATCGCCCACATCGAGGCCCGGCTGGCCGCGCCGCTCACCATCCCGGAGATCGCCCGCGCCGCCGGGATCTCCCACAACCACCTCACCCGGCTCTTCCGCGCCGAGACCGGCACCACGGTCGTGGCCTACATCCGCCACCGCAGACTTCAGCGGGCCCACCATCTGCTGCGGGCCTCGACGCTCTCCATCCCGGCGGTCGCCGCCTCCGTCGGCATCCCCGACCTACAGGCCTTCAACAAGGCGTGCCGCCGCGAACTCGGTGCCTCGCCCCGCGTGCTGCGCGGGGCTACTTCTTGACGGCCCTCAGGACGACGAACTTCGCGTCGCTCGCCACGAGTTCACTGTTGCCGAAGAGGCGGCGCAGCTTCAGGTGGTAGCCGAGATGGCGGTTTCCGATGACCCACAGCTCGCCGCCCGGCCGCAGCGCGCGCCGCGCCCCCGAGAACATCCGCCAGGCCGTGGTGTCCGTCGTCGCCTGGTGCGAGTGGAACGGCGGATTGTTCAGGACGAGGTCCACGCTCCCGGCGGGGACGTCCGCGAGTCCGTCGCCCACGCGGAACTCCGCGCCGACGCCGTCGGTATTCTCCCGGTACGTCTCCTCGGCCGAGGCGACCGCCTGGTACGACTCGTCCACGAACAGCACCTCCGCCTCCGGGTTGGCCAGCGCCATGGCCGTACCGACGACTCCGTTGCCGCAGCCCAGGTCCACGATCCGCTCGGGGCCCCGGCTGCGCGGCAGGTGCTGGAGGAGGAAGCGGGTGCCGATGTCGAGACGGTCGGCGCAGAACACGCCGGCGTGGTTGACGACGGTACGGCCGGAAACCGGCCCGATGTCGTCGGGGAGCCGGTAGCTGTACGGCCAGGGGTTGGCGGCGCGGGCGATCCCGGGGTAGGGGGTGCAGAAGATCAGCCGGGCCTTCTTCTCGGCCAGCGAGGTCCGGGTCGGGCCGAGGATCCGCTCGAAGAGGTGGAGCGTCGAGGTGTGGATCTCCTTGACCATGCCCGTGCCCACGACGACGGTCCCCTCGTGCACGCCGGGCGCCAGCCGGTGCAGCTGGTCCTCCAGCAGGGCGAGGCTCCTCGGCACCCGGACGAGGAGCACGTCGATGCGGTCGGGGGGCGTGTCCTGGGTGGTCAGCAGCCGTACCGCGGCCGCCTCGACCCCGTTGCGGCCCAGGTTCGCCCGGGTCGCCTCCTGCGCGAGGAAGGAGTCGGTGATCTGCGTCGGCCGGTGCGCCGACAGCGCCGTGGCCAGTGCTCCCCAGCGGTCGCCGACCACCACGACCGACCCGGACAGCGGCGTTCCGCTCTCCGCGAGGTGCCGCAGCAGATAGGTGTCGGCGGCGTCCCAGGCACGGAGCTGGTCGCGGGGGTCCTCGGGGAAGCGGGCCAGCGCGTACTCGGCCCAGGGCGCGGTCATCCGGTCGTTCATCGTGGGTCAAGGCTAGCCGAGCCGCAGCTCAGCCAGGTCCGGGCCGGGTCTTGATCAGGTGCGGGCACGGGACGGGCGGGGTGCGCGAGGATGGTGGCATGTCCATGGATGAGGAGCTGTTCCCCCGGAGCCGGGCGGAGATCGCGCCGGGTGCGGTGCATCTGCCGGACTGGCTGGACCCGGTTGCCCAGCGGCAGCTCCTCGAGGCCTGCCGTGCGTGGGCCCGCCCACCGGCCGGGCTGCGTACGGTCTACACGCCCGGCGGCGGCACGATGACCTCCCGGCAGGTGTGCCTGGGCTGGCACTGGTACCCGTACCGGTACGCGCGCACGGTCGCCGACGGTGACGGCGCCCCGGTGAAGCCCTTCCCCGCCTGGCTGGACGAGCTCGGCCGCCGCGCGGTCGCGGACACCCTGGGCCCCGAGGCCGCCACCGCCCCGTACGACATCGCACTGATCAACTTCTACGACGCCGACGCCCGTATGGGCATGCACCGCGACAGCGACGAGAAGTCCGACGCGCCTGTGGTGTCGCTGAGCCTCGGCGACACCTGCGTCTTCCGCTTCGGGAACACCGAGTCGCGCTCGCGCCCGTACACGGATGTCGAACTGCGCAGCGGGGACCTGTTCGTGTTCGGCGGGGCCTCCCGGCTCGCCTACCACGGGGTTCCCCGAGTGCGCGACGATACGGCGCCGCCCGAACTGGGCCTGACCGGCCGTCTGAACGTGACGCTACGGGTGAGTGGCTTCCAGGTGCCTTCGGGCGGGGCACCGTACGAGCGGATCATGGGAGACTCGCCCTCATGAACGGCAAGGCGGGCCCCCGGACGGCGGGGGAAGGGAACACGCGGACACGGCTGGACCGGGGGCGCGGGGCGCTCGGACCCGCGCTGGAACTCGTGCACACCGGACGCGCGCCGACGCGTGCCGTACTCACCGCCGAGCTGGGCGTCACCCGGGCGACCGCGGGCGCGGTGGCCGCGGAGCTGGAGGCGCTGGGGCTGATCCGGGTCGACGCGCGGCCCGGCGCGGCGGCCGGTTCGCAGGGACGGCCCTCGCACCGCCTGGAGGTCGCCGAGGACGGTCCTGTCGCGCTGGCCGCACAGGTGCACGCCGACGGGTTCCGCGCCGCGCTGGTCGGGCTCGGCGGCCGGATCGTCGCCACCGCGCCCAGCTGCGAGACCGTCGACGCCGACCCGGCGAAGGTGCTGGGCGCCGTCGTCGAGACCGGCGCGGAGCTGCTCCGCGCGACCGGGCGGCGCTGCGTGGGCGCCGGACTCGCCGTACCGTCCGCCGTCGCCGAGCCGGACGGGCTCGCCCTCAACCCCCTCCACCTCGCCTGGCCCGCGGGCGCCCCCGTTCGCCGGATCTTCGCAGAGCGGGTGCGCGCGGCGGGCATCGAGGGCCCGGCGTTCGCCGCGAACGACATCAACCTCGCCGCCCTCGCCGAGCATCGCCACGGCGCCGGGCGTGGCGCCCGCGACCTGCTGTGCGTGGCCACCGGGCACCGGGGCGTCGGCGGCGCGCTCGTACTCGACGGGCGGCTGCACACGGGCAGCTCGGGCCTGGCCCTCGAAGTCGGCCACCTCACCGTCAACCCCGAGGGCCGCCCCTGCTACTGCGGCAGCCGCGGCTGCCTCGACGTCGAGGCGGACCCCCTGGCGTTCCTCACGGCGGCGGACCGCGACCCCGGCCCCGAGGTGTCCCTCCTCCAGCAGGCCAACGACCTGATCCGCACCCGGTACGACCAGGACCCCTCCGTCCGCACGGCCACGGAGGCGCTGATCGACCGGCTCGGCCTCGGCCTCGCCGGACTGGTCAACATCCTCAACCCCGACCGGATCATCCTCGGCGGCCTGCACCGCACCCTCCTCGACGCCGACCCCGACCGCCTGCGCGCCGTCGTCGCCGACCGCAGCCTGTGGGGCCAGAGCGGCGGAGTACCGATCCTCGCCTGCACCCTGGACCACAACACCCTGGTAGGTGCGGCGGAGTTGGCCTGGCAGCCGGTCCTGGACGACCCCCCGGCGGCACTGGCTCGTACCTGAGGCCGGACCTGAGGCCGGACCTGAGGCCGGACCTGAGGCCGGACCTGAGGCCGGACCTGATACGAGGCCGTCGAGGCGGTAGTGGCCCTCTCGCGTGCTTGGTGTGCTCAGGCCCCACATGGCCTAGGCGGCGTCCGGCAGCCGGGGCGGACGGGGTGGTGTACCGCGCCACTCCACGGCGAGCGCCCGGCCGGGGTTCTGCGTGAAGATGCGCTCCACGAGTTCCGCACCCAGAGCCAGTGCGAGCCGTGGGCGCACCCGGCGCAGCAGATACGGCATCCCGGGGCCGCCGTTGACCGAGCGTGCCGCAGCGGTCGTCGTGTCGGCCCCGAGGAGCAGGCGGTGGCCGAAACCGGCGTCGGCCAGGGCGCGTACGGCGTCGGGCATGCGCCAGTCGGTGGCGTGGTTCGCGCGGGAGGGTCCGTCGAAGGCGAGGTAGGCGCCCGCCTCGGCGGCTTGGCGCTGCACCACGAGGTCCGGGGAGCGGTTGAGGTGGCCCAGGATCACCCGGTGCGGCGGCACCTCCAACTCGCCGCACAGCAGGTCGAGTACGTCGAGCGCGGCCGTGCCCAGCTCCAGGTGCACGGCGATCGGCGCGCCCGTGGCGTGGTGCGCCTCGGCCGCCGACGTCATCGTCCAGCGGGCGTGCGCGTCGAGCGCGTGGAAGCCGCCCGCGACCTTGACGAGTCCGGCCCGGACCCCGGACGTGCCGATGCCCGAGGTGAGCTCGGAGACGAAGACCTCGGTCAGCCTGCCGCGCAGTTCGCAGAGCGACTCCGGTGTGTGGTGGACCGCCTGGTGCAGGCCCGTAGCGGCGACCACATGGACGCCGGTGTCACGGGAGAGCAGCGGCAGGTCCGCGGCGCGCCGGCCCAGCCCGTACGGCGTCCACTGCACCACGCTCCCGCCGCCCTGCTCGCGGAATGCCGCCAGTTCGGCCCGCGCGGCGGACGCGTCGCGCAGTTCCTGGCCGGGGAGCGCGGGACTGCCGAAGAAGAGGTGGTCATGGGCGTCGCACACCCCGAGGCGCTCGGGCGGCACGTCCCCGAGGACCGTACGGACCCTCGCGGGGACGGCGCCACCGACGCTCGTGGGGGCAGGGCTCACCACTGCCGGCCCCGGGGCAGCGAGTCGCGCCCGGGCGCCGACAAATGCAGCACCTGGAAGACCTCGCCGGGTGCCTTGGGCGTGTCGTGGTCCCAGAGAGAGAAGTGGACCAGCTCCCAGTGGCGCGGGTCGACGACGGCGGCCGCGCACACCGCGCCGTCGAGCGAGGCCAGCCGCTCCGCCTCCGCCGCGGCCTCCGCCATCACCTCGGCCAGGTCGGCGCTCTCCGGTACGGGCTGCCGTCGCCGCACCGCGACCTGGGCCGGTACACCGGCGGCGCCGCCCTCCTCGTACGCGAGGCCCGTCCAGTTCTGCACCACCGGCCGCCCGAAGTCATTGACGAGGCCCTGGAAGGCGCCGCCCCACAGGAAGGAGTTCATGCCTTGGACGGTGTTCCAGAGGTAGAAGGGCGCGTACTGGTTGACCGGCGAGCCGTGCCCCCCGCGCTCACGCATCAGATACGTCTTGAAACCGAGCCCCTCCCAGTCGTCGAGGAGGTGCCCGATGCGAGAGACCCGGGCGCGGATGATCCCCATGTCGTATTCGGCGGGGAACGTCAGTTCGTACTGCATCGCGTGCATCGCATGCCTCCTTGAGGGGCCTTCAGGCCTCAAAAGCCTTCAGCCGAGGTCCCGACGGGTGGGGGAGAGCAGGGCGAGCAGTCCGCGGACGGCCGTGTCGAAGGCGGCCGGGGAGCCGGAGGCGCGCGCGAGCACATAGCCACCCTGGATGGTCGCGAGGATCGTCGCGGCGATCTCCTCGGCGTCCAACGATGGCGCGAACTGCCCCTGTTCCTTGCCCTCTTCGACGATTTGGGCCAGTCGTTCGCGCAGCCAGTCGATCGTCTCGTCGACGGGGGCGCGCAGCTCCGCGCTGGCGATCACGTCCGGGTCCATCGTCAGCCGACCGACCGGACAGCCGCGCAGGACGTCTCGCTCCCGGCGCAGATACGCCTCGACGCGCTCGTACGGCGAACCGGGCGTGCTCAGTACGTCCTCGGCGGTAGCCCGCAGTTCCTCGGCGGTGCGTCGGATCGCGGCGAGGGCGAGATCGGGCTTGCCCTTGAAGTGGTGGTACATGCTGCCCTGTCCGGCACCCGCGTGCTCCTGGATCGCCTTGGGACTGGTGCCCACGTAACCGCGCTCCCACAACAGCTCGCGCGTGGACTCGATCAGCCGCTCCGGAGTGCTCATGAACTCACTGTACATACTAGTAGGTACAGAGTCGAGGGCAGTAGGAGCGGGCCGAGGAAGCAGGCGGTGACGCCCCGCGTACTCCCGCGGAGGTACGGGCACGGCCGCTGGCCGTACGACGACTCGGGCCCCCTCCCGGAGCGAGTCTCGACGTATCGCAACAGCTCCCACCCACCTAGGAGATGACCCGAGATGCAGACTCTGGCGAACTGGGACGGCGGCCCCGGCCCGTGGATCCTGTTCTTCCCGCTGATCTGGGCGGCCGTCGTGATCGGCGTCGTGACGGTCCTGCGCCGCACCGTGGGGCGCGGGCGCCGCGGACCGTGGCGCGCCATGGGTGACTTCGGTCCGCCCCGGGACTCCCGCCCGACGGCCGACTCGCCGATCGCGCTGCTCGGCCGCCGCTTCGCCACCGGCGAGATCGACGAGGACGAGTACTGGCGCCGGCTCTCCGTCCTGGACGAGCAGTTCGGCCGCCCGGGCAAGGGAGGAGCGGCATGACGACCGCCACCACGACGCGTCATGCCGCGGGTGTCGCCGACGCCGTCAAGGTGTACGGCAGCGGCGACACCGCCGTCAGGGCCCTGGACGGGGTGAGCGTCGGTTTCCCGGCCGGACGCTTCACCGCGATCATGGGCCCCTCGGGCTCCGGCAAGTCCACCCTGATGCACTGCGCGGCGGGCCTGGACACGCTCACCTCGGGCGCCGCGTTCATCGGAGACACCCCATTGAGCACGCTGGACGACCGCCGCCTCACCCTGCTGCGCCGCGACCGTGTCGGCTTCGTCTTCCAGGCGTTCAACCTGATCCCGACGCTGACCGTCGCCGAGAACATCACGCTGCCCCTGGACCTCGCAGGGACGAAGGGCTCCCGCGAGTGGATCGACGCGCTCGTCGACGTCGTCGGCCTGCGCGACCGGCTCCACCACCGCCCCGCCGAACTCTCCGGCGGACAGCAGCAACGCGTCGCCGTGGCCCGGGCGTTCGCCGGCCGACCCGACGTCGTCTTCGCCGACGAACCCACCGGCAACCTCGACTCCCGCTCCGGCGAGGAGGTCCTGAACCTCCTCGGCCGCGCGGTGCGCCGGATGGACCGTACGGTCGTCATGGTCACGCACGACCCGGTGGCGGCCGCACACGCCGACGAGGTCGTCTTCCTTGCCGACGGACGCCTCGTGGACCGGATGGAGTCCCCGACGGCCGACAAGGTCCTCGACCGGATGAAGGCGTTCGACGGCAAAGGAGGGCGGTCGTGAACGCCTCCGTGCGCCTGAGCGTGTCCTCCCTGCGCGCCCACAAACGCCGCTTCGCCGGTACGTTCCTTGCGGTGCTCCTCGGTGTCGCTTTCCTGGCCGGAACGCTGGTCATGGGCGACACGCTGCGGGCGAGCTTCAGCGCGTTGTTCGGCGACGCCACGAAGGGCACCGACGCGGTCGTCCGCAGCGCCGACGCCATCACGACGCCCGGTGAGAGCCAGGGCGTGCGCCAACCGGTCGACACCGCCCTGGTGCAGACCGTCGAGCGGGTTCCCGGCGTCGCGGCCGCCGCCCCCGACATCCAGGGCGCGGGCCAGCTCGTCGGCAGCGACGGCAAGCCCATCGGCGGCCAGGGCCCGCCCACCCTCGCCGGCAACTGGATCACCGACCCGAAGCTCAACCCGTACCAACTGGCTGCGGGCCACGCCCCGTCGAAGTCCGGTGAGGTCGTCGTCAACCGCGGCGCCGCGAAGAAGGGCGGCTTGAAGATCGGCGACACGACAACTCTGCGCACTCCCGATCCCGTCAAGGTGACGATCGTGGGCCTCGCGACCTTCGGCGGCGAGGACGGCATGGCGCAGGTGACGTTCACCGGGATGACGCAGGCCGACGCCGAGAAGTACCTCACCGCGAAGCCGGGCGAGGCGGCGAACATCCGGGTGCGGGCCGGCCCCGGGGTCGGTCAGGCCGAACTCGTCGCGGACCTGACTCCCGTCCTGCCCAGGGGAGTCGAGGCGATCACCGGCCAGGAGTCGGCACGGGAGAACACCGACATGATCTCCAGCCAGTTCCTGAACATCTTCACCACCTTCCTGCTCGTCTTCTCCGGCATCGCGCTGCTGGTCGCGACCTTCTCCATCCACAACACCTTCGCGATCGTCGTCGCCCAACGCACCCGTGAGAACGCCCTGTTGCGCGCCCTGGGCGCCTCCCGCCGTCAGGTCACCGTCTCGTCCCTGGTCGAGGCGAGCGTGGTCGCGGTGACCGCGTCGGCCGCCGGCCTCGCGGGCGGCATCGGGATCGCTGCCGGGCTGCAGGCGCTGTTCCCGGCCATCGGGTTTCCCTTCCCCCAGGGCGACTTGGTGATCAGCGGCCTGTCCATGCTGCTGCCGCTCGCGGTCGGCATCGTGGTCTGTCTCGGCTCCGCGCTGCTGCCCGCCGTACGAGCCGGACGCACCGCGCCGCTGGCCGCCCTGCGCGAGACGGCCGTCGACCGGTCCGCAGCCTCACGGGGGCGGGCGATCATGGGTGCGGCGCTGGCCGTAGTGGCGGTGGGCGCCACCCTGACCGGCGTACTGGTGAGCCAGTCGCTGTGGCTCGCGGGCCTCGGTGCCGTTCTCGCCCTCGCCGCCTTCGTGGTCCTCGGGCCCGTGGTGTCGTCGGCCGCCGTACGAGCCCTCGGCGCCCCACTCGACACGCTGCGCGGTGTCACCGGCGGCCTGGCCCGGCGCAACGCGCTGCGCAACCCGAAGCGGACCGCCGCCACCGCGAGCGCCCTGATGATCGGCGTCGCCGTCGTCTCGCTGTTCACGGTCTTCGGCGCCTCACTGAAGGCCACCATGGACCAGACGGTCTCCCGGTCCTTCGCGGGTGACGTCGCCGTCAGCACTCCGTCCTTCGGTGCGGGCGGCAGCGGGCTCAGCCCCAAGCTGGCTCCCGCGATCGCGCGGCAGCCGGCCGTCGAGTACGCGGTCGGCCTCGGCCGCGGGGTCGCCCAAGTCGACGGCAAGGGGCGGGCGCTGACCGTCACCGACCCGGTCACACTCGGCAAGGTGTTCGATCTCGGTGACGTACGCGGCTCCCTCGACCACCTGGGCACCGACGGCATCGCGCTCACCCGGAAGGAGGCCGACACACAGCACCTCACGACCGGTGACACCGCCCGGCTCACCTTCACCGACGGCAAACGGGAGAACTTCACGGTCCGCGCGGTCTACGGCCGCTCCGAACTCGCCGGCGACTACGTCATCACCCGCGCCGTCTGGGCCCCGCACCGCACCCAGGACTCCGACTCGCTCGTCGCCGTCACCTTCAAGAGCGGTGTCAGTGCGGCCGACGGCAAGGCGGCGGTCAAGAAGGTCGCCGCGCAGTACGGCAATCCCGAGGTGCAGACCCGCGACGAATACGCGCAGTCCTCGGCCGGCGGCATCGACATGATGCTGACCCTGGTCTACGCGCTGCTCGCACTCGCGGTGCTCATCGCCCTGCTCGGCATCGCCAACACGCTCACCCTCGCGATCCACGAGCGCACCCGTGAACTCGGTCTGCTGCGGGCGGTCGGGCAGACCCGGGCGCAACTGCGCGCCATGGTCCGCTGGGAGTCGGTCCTCGTCGCCGCCTTCGGAACGGCGGGCGGACTCGCCCTCGGTGCCTTCCTGGGCTGGGTGCTCGTCGAGGCCTCCGACGGCGCGTCGGACAGCGCCTTCGCCTTCGCGATCCCGCCCGTGCGGCTCGTCGTGGTGGCGCTCGTGGGCCTCGCGGCGGGAGCCCTCGCGGGACTGCGCCCGGCCCGGCGGGCAGCACGACTGGACGTGCTGCGCGCCATCGCCACCGAATGACGTACGAGACGGGGGTCACCGCCCGGTCAGCCGGCAACGGCGGACCGGGCGGGAGCGTGTTCGGGCCGGCGTTCGTCGAGCGGGTCGAGCGGGTCGACGGCGTGTCGGCGCGTGGTCTCGCGAGTCGATTCGTACGGCGGAAGCACGGGCTCCGCCACCGCGGGCGAGGTCGTCGGCAGGGTGAACCACACGACCTTGCCCGACTCGCCGTCCGGACGCACGCCCCAGCTCTCGCTCACCGCGGCGATCATCGCGAGACCGCGTCCGCAGGTGGCCGTGGGGTCCACGTCCTGTACCTCGGGCAGGCGGGGGTCGTGGTCGTGCACCGAGACCGTGAGCCGGTCGAGCAGCAGCTCGATCTCCACGGTGCACACCTTGTCCGGCTGGGCGTGCCGGTGGACGTTGGTCAGCAGCTCGGTCACTCCGAGCGCGGCCCGGTCTATCAAGGGGTCCTGATGCCAGTAGCGCAACTGCGCAGAAAGGATTCTGCGGACCTGGCCGATCCGCGACGGCAGGGCTTGGAGCTCCACCGTGCAATGCCTGCTTGGCTGGCTGATCACGGCTGCGACTCCCCGAATTGAGGTCCGGAAGAAGACGGAGATCGGATCCAGCAGAGTGGCTGAGTGGAACGGCCGCCTGCTGCGGTGACCGGCGGGCTGATTCGTAGCGTTATCGCCGGTGAACCCAGAGTGATGATGTGAGAACAGCGTGACTCAGGGGGTGCGGTCCTGCAACTCGCGGCGCGGTCCGCTCCGGCCCGAGCCGTCGCGGGGCGGGGGTCTTGCCTGAGCGGCGGCGTCCGGCGGCCCGGCGTTCATCGTTCACCGCCGCGGGCTGCGGGTGGATCGCTCACGCGCCGACCGGCACTGGCTGCGAACGGGGGTCTCCGCGTCGAGGGCGCCGATCCGGGACCGGGTTCCCCTCGGCCGCGGCCGACCGAGGCCCCCGGCACCGCCCCTGGCGGGACGCGCCCCGGAGTCTCCACCTCGGACCATGCCCGGCCACAAGCCCGCCAGGGTTCGGTCACCGACCGCCGCCGAGTGCGAGCCGTTGACTCCCACGTCGGCTCCCACGTCGGGTTTCGCCGGACGTGAGTTCGGGCTGTGCCTTCGGTTCTCGTCGACCGAGGGGTCGCGAGCGCGGGGCTCCCGGTCCGGGGATCGTCGGCTGCGAGCCCAGACCTTGTCGGACGGCTGTGGTCGGCTGTGGTGAGGGCGTTCGTGCCGGACGCCGACGGTGGGACGTCCGAGGTTTGCCCGGCCGCCGTCGCCGGTTGCGCGCCGGGTCTGCTCGGGCAGGCGACCGGGGAGTGCGGGCCCGGGTCCCGCGTGCCGACCGCCGCGGGCCGCGAGCGTCGCTGGTCGCGCGCTCGGGGGTACCCGGTAGGCGGCCGTTGGCCGGGGGTCGAAGGCCTGCGCGCAGGGCGTCGCCGGTCGCGAGTCGTGGGTGCCTGTGTCGGCCCTTGCCGGTGGCGAACCGAAGGCTCCCGTGTCGGTTGCCGCGCGGCCGACTCAGCCGTTGCGCCCCGCCGCCCTGCGAACCGCCTCTATGAACCGGCGCGCCGAGGGCGGCCCCGGCTTGCCCGGCGCGGGGTCGTGCTCGCCGAGCGTGAGTGAATAGCGGGTGCCGTTGACGTCGGCCAACGCCCGGTCCTCGGGCGCGAACCACGGCTTCGACGCCCGCACCGCCTGCACCGGCGCACTGTCGATCTCGCTGCCGTAACTCGTCAGCAACTCCAGCCTGCCGTCGCTGATCCGGACCTGTCCGGCCCGGGTGAGCGACCGCAGCCTCTTCCCGATCCGCACGCCCGTGGCCGTGAACTCCGGCTCCGCCATGATGCTCCGCCCCCTTGTGCGCGTCGGCTGTGCTCTGTCCCGCATCGCTCTGTCCCGCGTCCCGGCCCCGGATCCCGCGCGGGTCGAGCTCCGGTGTGCGCGACCGCTCCGGGGTGTCATCCCGCGCGGCGCGGTCGGACGCGGGCCGCGTCCCCTGCCGTGCAGTCTGCCCGCAGGCAGCGGCGAGCACCAGTGCGCATGACGAGGTGACGGCGGGGACGGGAGCACTCGCCCGGGTGCGCCCCCCGTCGCTTCGGACACCCCTGCTCCAGGGGTGCCTTTGAGGTGCTCAAAGGTGTGTTTATGCAGGTGAGAAGCGTGCGCAAGGTGTTTATGATCGAGGCGTCCGACCATCTGAACCGGCGTCGGCGCGATGCGTAAGGAGCCCCGCCGTGAGCACCCCTCAGCAGATCCGGACCGGCGAAACCCTCGACGTCGACCACAGCGACGCGCGGTACCGGACCTGGCTCAAAGAAGCCGTCCGCAAGGTCCAGGCCGACGCGAACCGCTCGGCGGACACCCACCTGCTGCGCTTCCCGCTGCCCGAGGCGTGGGGTATCGATCTCTACCTCAAGGACGAGTCGACCCACCCCACCGGCAGCCTCAAGCACCGCCTCGCCCGCTCACTCTTCCTGTACGGGCTCTGCAATGGCTGGATCCGGCCGGGCCGACCGGTGATCGAGGCGTCCAGCGGCTCGACCGCGGTCTCCGAGGCGTACTTCGCGAAGCTGATCGGCGTGCCCTTCATCGCGGTCATGCCGCGCACCACCAGCGCCGAGAAGTGCCGTCTGATCGAGTTCCACGGCGGGCAGTGCCACTTCGTGGACGACTCCCGCAGGATGTACGAGGAGTCCGCCGCCCTCGCGGTCGAGACCGGCGGCCACTACATGGACCAGTTCACCTACGCGGAACGGGCCACGGACTGGCGCGGCAACAACAACATCGCCGAATCCATCTTCCGCCAGCTGGAGTTGGAGCGTTTCCCGGAGCCCGCGTGGATCGTCGCCACGGCCGGCACCGGCGGCACCTCGGCCACCCTCGCGCGCTACGTCCACTACATGCAGGCCGACACCCGCATCTGCGTCGCCGACCCGGAGAACTCGTGTTTCTTCGAGGGCTGGACCACCGGCGATCCGGACGTCACCTGCGACTGCGGCTCACGTATCGAGGGCATCGGCAGGCCCCGTATGGAGCCGAGCTTCGTGCCGGGCGCGATCGACCGGATGATGAAGGTGCCGGACGCCGCGAGCGTGGCGGCCGTGCGGGCACTGGAACAGGCCATCGGCCGCAAGGCGGGCGGCTCGACCGGCACCGGGCTGTGGAGCGCGCTGAAGATCGTCGCCGAGATGGTCACCGAGGGGCGCAAGGGGAGCGTGGTGACGCTGCTCTGCGACCCGGGGGACCGCTATCTCGACAAGTACTACTCGGACGCGTGGCTGGCCGAACAGGGGCTGGACATCGCGCCCTACACCACGGCGATCGCGGCCCTGCTCCAGACGGGCGTCTGGCCGGACTGACCGCCTGGGCGCGGCTCTTGGGGCGCGTCCACGGGCGGACCCAGGGCCTGTCGTTCGGATCAGGTCCGGGCCACTGATCAAGCACCGTCGCCTGAAACGACCCGATCCAAACGACAGGCCCCAGCCGTCACGCGTGAGTCGACGTCAGCCGTCGGTCCAGCGCCGTCACCGCCTGGCGGAACGCGCGGCCAAGACCCGCCCGGCCCAGCTTCAGGGCCAGCCGGAACGGGGCCGCGCCGTCGGCGGCGAAGGTCCACTGGACGCGGGTGCCCTTCCCGGCCGGAGCCAGCCGCCACTCCTCGAGCAGGGCCCGGGGTCCGGGCGCGTTCGTGACGTCCACCCGGTACGCGTACACCTCGGGGGCCTCGGCCACGAGGACCGTCTCCTGGAAGCGCGTACCGCCCCGGAGCCGGACCTCCCGCCCGGCGCCGTCCCCGGTCGGCCGGGCGAGCGTCACCGCCGAGAACCACTCGCTCCAGCCGGGCACGTCCTCGGCCAGCGCGTGGAAGACCACCTCGGGAGGGGCTGCCACCTCGCGGGCGAACACCAGACGCAGGGGAGCGGTCGCGGCGAAGTCGAGTTCCACCGGGCGCAGACGGCGTGCCATGGACGAAACCCCCACCTGGGATCGGAGCCGCGGGCAGCGTCACCTTAGCTGGCGGACCGTCAGATGTCTGTACCGTCCTCGGGCTCTCCGGCCACCACCAGGCGCCGCAGGTGCTCGGAGACCTCCGCCCGCGCCTCGGCCGGCAGCCCGGCGTCGGTGACCAGCGTGTCGACCTGGTCCAGCGCGGCGAACGAACTCAGCCCCACCGTGCCCCACTTGGTGTGGTCGGCGACCACGACGACCCGCCGTGCGGACTGCACCAGCCGCCGGTTGGTCTCGGCCTCCGCCAGGTTCGGCGTCGACAGGCCCGCCTCGACCGATATCCCGTGCACCCCGAGGAACAGCACGTCGAAGTGGAGCGCCGCGATGGCCTGGTCGGCCACGGGGCCGACCAGCGAGTCGGACGGGGTGCGCACCCCGCCCGTCAGCACGACCGTGGCCGCGCCCTGCCGCTGGCCGGAGAGGCGCTGCGCCGAGTGGAAGACATCGGCGACCCGCACCGAGTTGGTGACCACGGTCAGGTCCGGCACGTCAAGGAGCTGATGGGCCAGCGCGTACGTCGTCGTACCGCCCGAGAGCGCGATCGCCGTGCCCGGCGCGACCAGCTCGGCGGCGGCCCGCGCGATGTCCTCCTTGGCGGTCAGCTCCAGACCCGACTTGGCCTCGAAACCCGGCTCGTGCGTACTCGCCTCGACCAGCGGCACCGCGCCGCCGTGCACCTTCTCCACCACGCCCTGGCGGGCGAGCGCGTCGAGGTCACGACGGACCGTCATGTCGGAGACGCCGAGCTTGCGGGTCAGCTCGTTCACCCGGACGCCGCCCCGGCGCCGTACCTCGTCGAGAATCAGGGCGCGACGCTGCTCCGCGAGAAGGTTCTGATTCTCACTCACGTCCGCTCCGATCCTCGCGCCACAAGCTGCCCGCCACTCCGTCCGAACCCACTCCCACGTGGACATTCTCCTTGTCCTAGGCCTGGAGGACGACCCATCCTCGCACGGGTCACCGACACGTGCGCCACTCCCCGCAAGGACACCGTGTCCCGCCCGTCGCGTCACTGTCACACGTATCGGGGAGATTCCGTGACCACAGGTGCGCGCGCACCCCTGAGCGGAGATCCTTGTGCCTGCACATGACACATGCCAGACGCGCGCACGGGGGAAGTGCAGAAAAGTGGAACGTGCACGGGAACACGCCTCGGCGGGAGAGATCAGCGGCCCCGCACAGCGGCTCGAAGCGGCCGATACCGCCCTCGAACTCCTGGTTCACGGAGTCGGCGGCACCACGCCCGAGGAGATGCTCGACGATCCGCGGACGGTCCGGATCAGCGGCGACGACACCGCGGCCGTGTACCGGCGCGTCGACGACGCCGACGCGGAGCGGCGCCCCGAGGACTACCGGGGCAAACCGGTCCCCGAGGCCTATGTGTGGTGCAACCTCACCTCAGGCAACGGCACCCGGGCCCTGTGGCTGTTGCTGCTGCCCTTCATGGTCGTCAACCTCGCGCACTGGATGCGTCCCGCCACCCGCGGCCGCACCCGGACGGTCCGCCTGTACGGCCTGCTCGTCCGGCTCGCCGGGCTCACCCTCACCGTGTTGCTGGTCGCCGCGGCCTGCGAGGTCGCCCTCGACCTGACCGCCTGGCAGTGCGCGGGCACCCGCGCGTGTGCCGAGGCGCACTCCTGGCTGGGCTTCCTCTCCCCGGACCTGTCCGACAACGGCTGGTGGAGCCGGCCCGGTCGCCGCCTCGCCCTGGCGGGACTGGTGCCCGCGGGTCTCACCTGCCTGCTCTGGTACCTCTCGCACCGCACCTGGAGCGCGTACGAGTCCCAGCAGCCCGTGTCCCGCAGGCCCGAGCCCGCCGAGGAGACCGGTCGCACCGGGCTCGGCAGGCCCGGCTTCTGGTACGGGCGCCGTCTGGTGGCCCGGCTGCGCGCCGCGCACACCGCGGCGGGACTCCTCACCGTCACCGCCGCCGTCGGCGGCCCCGCGGCCCGCTTCGACCAGGAGACCGGGGGACCCGCCGTGCTCGGGATCCTCGGCCTGCTGCTGTACGCATCGCTCGTCGTGGGCGCCGTCGTGGTGCTGTGGGTGGTCTGCCGGCGCGGGCGCAGCGAACACCGGCTGGACCAGGAACTGGACGCCACCCTGGTGCGTCTGCTGCCGCTGGGCTCGATCGTCCTGTTCGCCCTGACCCTGCCGTACGCCGGATGGTCACGGCCCGGCTGGCACTCGACGGGGCGGCTGCCGGGCGACGCGACCTTCGGAGGCATCGCCCTCGCCCAGGGAGTGCTCGTCATCGCGCTCGGCGTGGTGGCCCGCGTTCTGTACCGCACCCGGCCCGACCCGCGCACCGCCCTGCGTGGTCTGGCCGGACCCGCCGTCGCGATGCTTGCCTGCGCCCTGGGCGGGGTGATGTCCGGCGGAGTCGCCCAGCGCGTCGCCGACTGGCTGGACGGCACGCACGGCTCGCTGCCCGGCCCGCCCGTCCTGCTGACCTGGCAGGCGTCCGTGATCCCGCCGACGCTCCTCGTGCTCCTCGGCCTGTGCGGCCGACTGGCCCTGCGCACCTGGCGGTTGCGCGGCCTCGAGGCGCGCGAGGTGGAACTCGACTACCGGGGCGAGGCCAAGGACACCACCCGCACCGGCCGTATCGCGAGCACACGCGCGATGGCCACCCTCACCGACCGGGCGCCCCTCATGGTCGGCGTGATCTCGTTCGTGACCCTGCTCCTCGGTGCCGGAGCCCTGGTGGGCGTCCTGGCCACCGGTCACGCCCCGGCGGAGGCCGCGCGAGGGTCGTACGCCTTCGTCCGAGGCGCCGCCGAAACCGCGCAGGCGCTCGGGTCCTGGCTGATCGGCCTCGGCTTCATACTTCTCGTCACCTCGGGGCGGCGCGCCTACAAGGACCCGGCGGCCCGCCGCACCATCGGCATCCTCTGGGACGTCGGCACCTTCTGGCCGCGCGCCGCCCACCCCTTCGCGCCGCCCTGCTACGCCGAGCGTGCCGTGCCCGACCTGACGTGGCGCATGGTCACCTGGACCCGCGCCACCGGCGGGCGCCTGGTGCTCTCCGGGCACTCCCAGGGCAGTGTGCTGGCCGCCGCCGCGGCCTGGCAGCTGAAACCCTCTGTACGCAGGCGGGTCGCGCTGCTCACCTACGGCTCACCCCTGGAACGGCTCTACGGGCGCTGGTTCCCCGCGCACTTCGGCCCGGCCGCCCTCACCTCCCTGCACCGGGAGGTCGACTGCTGGCGCAACCTGTACCGCCTCACCGACCCCATCGGCGGCCCCGTTCGGCTGCCCGGCGACTGCGGCCCCCAGGTCGACCGCGCGCCACTGAAGGACCCGCTCGCCTACGGACGCACCCAGGAGCATCCGCTGCCCGCGCCGATCCTCGGACACGGGGACTACCAGGCGGACCCGGCTTTCGCCGAGGAACGCGAACGGCTGCTGGCGCGGCTGCGGCCGGAGGCGGTACCGGGCCCCCGCCCCGACGGCGACGCCACGACCTGAGGGCGACCACCCGTCCACGGGCGAGACTCAGGGCAGCTCCGGCAGGTCCTCCGGATAGAGCAGGGTGAGGTCGTCCGTGCTCGGCTCCTCGAGCTGGGCGACCCGCCCCGCGTGCCGCTCGACCATCGCCTCGAAGGTCTGCCGCGCGGTGCGGCCGTTGCCGAACGCCGGGCCCTTGGGGATGGCCGTGAAGTACTTCAACAGCGCCTCGGGCGCGCCGGGCGCCAGGCTGTACTCGTGCTCCTCGGCCTGCTGCTCCACGATCCGCAGCAGTTCCTCGGGGAGGTAGTCGCTGAAGGTGATGGTCCGTGAGAAGCGGGACGCCACACCGGGGTTGACGGTGAGGAAGCGCTCCATCTCGGCCGTGTAGCCCGCGACGATCACGACGACGGCGTCCCGGTGATCCTCCATCAGCTTCACGAGCGTGTCGATGGCCTCACGGCCGAAGTCGCGGCCAGAGTCCTCCGGCGACAGCGCGTACGCCTCGTCGATGAACAGGACACCGCCGCGCGCCCGGTCGAACGCCTCCTGGGTGCGGATCGCCGTGGAGCCGATGTGCTCGCCCACCAGGTCGACGCGGGACACCTCGATCAGGTGCCCCTGCTCCAGGACACCGAGCGAGGCCAGGATCTCCCCGTACAGCCGGGCGACCGTCGTCTTGCCGGTGCCGGGGGAGCCGGTGAAGACCAGGTGGCGGCGGGCGGAGGCCGCCTTGAGGCCCGCCTGCTGTCTGCGGCGGCCCACCTCGATCATGTCGGTGAGGGCGCGCACCTCGCGCTTGACGCTCTCCAGGCCCACCAGCCCGTCGAGTTCACCGAGGACGACCTTCGATGTACGGGCCGGCTGCGCGGGCTCGGACTCCGAGGCGGTGACGAGCGGTTCCTGCTCGGTGGTGCGCTGGCCCGGGATCGCGCCGAGCAGGCTCGTGGACGGGTTGGACGTCTGCACGGCCGTCTCGTGCGCCAGGGGGCGCACTCCGGCGCTCTCGTCGCTCGTGCAGTCCTCGACGACCGGGCCGCCGCCCGGGGTGTTGCCGCCGTCGGCGAACTCGTAACCCCCGCGTGCGCAGCGCTCCGTACGGCACTTCTTCAGCGTCGCCCGACAGCCGTCGATGACATGGAAGCCGTAGCCCCCGCTGCCCGTCACCCGGCAGTTGTGGAAGCTGCCGCGGCCACCCGCCGACACGTAGAAACCGGCCTCCGCGGGGGAGTCGACCGTGCAGCGCTCGATGGTGGGGTCGGCGCCCTTGGTGACGATCACGCCGGTCTGGGTGCCGTCCACGGTGCAGCCGGACAGGGTGCCGCCGCTTCCGTGGTCACGGAACCAGGCGCCCGTCGCGGCGTCGCGGATGCGGCAGTCGTCGAGCTGCGCGGTCGCGCCGTCGCTCACCGAGACGGCGGTGTTGCGCACTTGGGAGAGGTCGCTGTCGACGACGTCCACGCGTGAACCGCGGTCGAGGACGAACAGGGCGTCGGGCACGTCGTGCACCCGGCAGGACTCGAGCACCGCGGTCGCGCCGTCGCTGACCCACACCGCGGGGTAGTCGCCCGTGCTGTCGAAGATCTCGCACTGGTTGGCGTCCACGCGTGTGCCCGGGTCCCAGACCGACAGGCCGTTGCGCCCGAACTGCCGGACGGTGGTGCGGGTCAGGGTGAGGACCGAGCGGGAACGCAGGTCCACCGCGTTCTCCGGGATGTCGTGGATGCGGCAGTCGGCGAGCGTGAGTACGGCGTCCGTGTCCAGGGTGACGCCGTCCGACGTCGTGCGGTGCACATCGCAGTCGGTGAGATGGGCCGCGGCGCGCGCGGTGATCTGCACACCGGAGCCCTTGACCTCGTACACCTCGCAGCCGACCGCCTCCAGCGAGGAGTTCTCGCCGGTCACCGACAGGCCCGCGCCGGAGGCGTGGTGCACCCGGCAGCGCTCCAGACGGGGATGCGCGCCACCGCGGACCGTGATGCCGGACTGTCCGGCCGCGACGACCTCGCACTCCTCGAACACGCCACCGCCGCCGTCGAGTACGGCGATGCCGATGCCGGCCGGATTGTCGACCGTGCAGCGCCGCACGGTCGGACGGGCGCCGCCTCGCACCTCGATGCCGGCTGCGGAGCGCGTGACGATCCGCACGTCGAGGAGCTCCGGGGTGCCCTCCTCGACGAGCAGCGCGGGCGCCGCCGAGTCCTGGCCCTCCACGTGCAGGTCCTGGACCACGGCTGAGGCGCGCACGGTCAGCGGCACACCGTCCACCGGCGCGATGCGCACGGAGCCAGGGGAGCCCTCCGGGCCGCGCAGCGTCACCGCGCGCTGGACCACGAGATTCTCCCGGTAGGTGCCGGGTGCGACGGTGAGCACGTCCCCGTCGGCCGCGGCCTCCAGGGCGGCGGCCAGCGATGCGTACTCTCCTGTGCGGCGCCGCCACCGCGAGGTGCCGGTGTGCGTCACCTGGACCGTGCCCTGTGCCATGGCGCTGTTGTGCCCCCACCTCGTCGTACGCGGGTCCTGCGAGGCCGTGCTGAAACCCCGTCGCGATCAAGAACAGCTTCTCACGACGGCGCCGAACGATTCGGTCGGTCCACCGTAGCGTGCGCGGGCACGGTGGGTTGACCGGAGCCGGAAGGCGGTCAGCTGCCGGTGCCCGTCCTGCCCCAGTCCGGACCCGCCCTGTCCCATGCCTGATCCCAACGGGCGTACCGGCGAAGGGTCATGCGCCACACGATCAGACGTCTGCCGCTGTCGAGGAGCCCGGCGGTGAGCAGGGCCGCGCCGATGCCCGCCAGCACGGCGTGCGTCGTCGCGGTGGCCGAATCCAGCGGGCGGGCGACCATGTCACCGTGCTCGTCGGTCCAGAGGGTGAAGTGGTCGCCCTTGTGCGGTGATTTGAGGGCGGCTATCACCTTGCCGTGATGCGCCGTGCCGTCCGGAGCGGTCCAGTCGGCGAGCACACGGCTGTGCGGATCCTGCGCCGACGAGGCCTCGGGATCGGGGTCCAGCGGGGCCCGGTCCGCCTTGCCGACCACGGTGGCCGTCACTTCGTGGCGGGCCAGGTGCTGGTCCCGAACGGCCTGTTGGAGGGCGTCCTGCGCCGTCGCTCCGGTGAGGGCGCCGAGCAGGGGTGCGAGGGTGAGGATCAGCAGGACGGTCAGCAGGGCCAGCCACGCCTCGATCAGATCGGTCGTGCGGCGCAGCGGATTGTGCCGCCAACGCCAGAGTCCGCCGATAGCTCGCACCGTCCCGCACCCCCATTCGCCTCCGTGATAACCCCCGGCGGAGCCGTTCATATGCGAGCCCCGGGAAAGAGAGAGCGAAATCACCCTTCCCACGGGTCTTTCATGAACTTCTCACGCAGTCTCAACGACCGTGCCCGGGGCCCGGGTTCCCTGCGGGCGGGTCATTCGAGGACCGTGACCGGATCGCCGATCCGCACCGTGCCGCGGGACTCCGGCACCAGGTTCTGTCCGAAGACGAGCTGGGAGCCGAAACGACGGTGGCGTCCGAGCGTGCGCAGCGGCTCCTTGCCGCGCCGGGCGGTGTCCTGGTCGGTGGTGGTCACGACGCAGCGGCCGCACATCTTGGGCACCCGGAAGCCGACCTCGCCGATGGCGATCCGCCGCCAGCCGTCCTCGGCCCATGCCGTCGTGCCCGCCACCACCACGTTCGGCCGGAAACGGTTCATCGGGAGGGGGCCCTCGTCGGCGCGGTCGCCCCGCGCGATCAAGGAGTTGAGCGCGTCCAGCGAGGCGAGGGTGGTGACCAGCAGGGGGTAGCCGTCGGCGAAGCTGACGGTCTCGCCCGGACGTGCGTAGTCCGGGTCCACCGGCCTGCGTGTGGCGGGATCGTCCATGTGGAGGAGACGCACCTCGGTCCCCAGATAGTCACTGCACCAAGCGTGCGCGCCCGCGTCGGCGAGGACCGCCTCCACCTTGTCGCCGAAGAGATCCAGCGGCGTCGTGCCGGCCGGCTGGGGCACGAGGACGGTCAGTGGCTCACGGCCGGGTGCGGACAGACGTATGCCGCCGCCGGGCAGCAGCTCGGCGGCGGCCAGTGCCAGCCGTGGTTGCTGACGCTGGGTGACGACCTTTCCCCCGTCGTCGATCAGTACCCAGCGTCGGTCTCCGGCCAGCCCCCAGGGCTCCACGACGGCCTCCCGGAGCGAGAGAGCCCGGAATGCCTTGACCGGATGGACATGGATCGAGTGCAGCTCCGCATTCCCCATGACTCCATCGTGCCATCGGGCACCGACATTCCGGTCCGAATGCCGTGGTGCCCGCGTACCTCAGCCCCTCAGTACCCGCGGTACTGCTGGTTGTTGTACGGGTCCTGGTAGGGAGCCGGGGCGGGGCGGGGGGCCGCCGGGCGCATCGCCTCGTAGCCGGTGCCGGCCGCCATCGGGCGCTGCGGCTGCTGCTGGGGTCCCGGATAGCCGCGCGGGGCGCCGGCCTGCTGCGGGATGTACGGCGCCGGGGCCTGCTGCAGCGGTGCGGGCTGCTGGGCCTGCGGGTAGCCGCCGTACATGGGGGCCTGCTGCGAGGGCCCGGCGGGCAGGGCGGGAAGTGCCGAGGGGAGCGCGGGAAGGTAGCTGCTGCCCGTGTCGTAGGCGGCGGGAACCCTGATCGGGGCGATCTGGGGAGTGCCCCGCTCGGCGACCAGGGAGTCGTAGATCGGGGTGTCCGGGAAGGACGGCGCGGAGTAGTAACCGCCGCCATAGGTGGAGCGGGGGGAGGTCATGGCACATAAGTTAAGCCCACGATGTGCTGGTTGGGGAGACCGATAAGAGGGTTGTTTTCCGTGTCGGCAGTGACGCGGGATCCCCAATGCGAGCGAACTCGGCAAAAAAGGGCGTCAAGCAGGGTTCAGATCGTGTAAAGGCCGAGTTCCGAGGGGGTTACCGGTGGTTGGCCAGCAGTCTTCGAGGTCCCTCGTGCGATCTTCCGGAGTACCTCACAGGAGTTCGCCGCTTTGGGGGAATAGGTTGGTCGGGAAAGGGCCCGAGGGACGGCCGGAGGCGCGGCCTGGCGCGGTGACACGTGATGGGGGCGGACATGACAATGCCTAAAGGTTCGAATGTTCCTGTGCCGACGCGTGCGTTGCGCGTCGAAATGGGGTGGCGTTCGGGGCCCGGAGTGCCCGACGCGGATGCCTCCGCACTGTTGCTGGTCTCCGGAAAAGTCCGCTCCGACGGCGACTTCGTGTTCTACAACCAGCCGGCACACCCCTCCGGCGCCGTGCGGCACGAGGGCAAGCGGGGCGACGGCGGTCAGGTGACCGACACACTGTTCGTCGACCTCGCGCGCGTGGAGGGCGCGATCGAGACCGTGGTGCTGGCCGCCTCCGCGGACGGCGGCACCTTCGGGCAGGTGCCCGGTCTGTACATCCGCGTGCTCGACGCGGGGCAGGGCACGGAGATCGCGCGCTTCGACAGCAAGGACGCGACCGTCGAGACCGCCTTCGTGCTCGGCGAGTTCTACCGGCGCCAGGGTGCCTGGAAGTTCCGCGCGGTCGGACAGGGTTACAGCAGCGGACTGGAAGGGCTGGCGAAGGACTACGGAATCACGGTGGACGAGCCGCAGCACGCGCCGCCACCCCCGCCCGCGCCGCCCGCCACCGCGCGGATCGCCCCCGTACCCCATGCCCCCGCATCGCCTGGCCCCACACCCCCCGCCGCCATGCCGCCCGCGCCCGGTACACGTGTGGCCGGTCCGCCACCGGTCGGGCCGCCGGTGAACATGCCCCCGCCGGTCGCCCCGCCCGTCACCGTGTCGCCCCCCACCATCGCTCCGCCGCCCGCCCGGCCCGGGGCCCCGGTCCGCCTCTCCAAGGTCACGCTCACCAAGGAGGCGCCCTCGGTCTCGCTGACCAAGCAGGGCGGCACGTCCGGCGCCATGCGCGTCAACCTCAACTGGCAGGTCCGCAAGCAGTTCTCGGGGTGGGGCAGCAAACGGGGCCGGGCCGTCGCGGCGCACAGGGACCTCGATCTCGACCTCTGCGCCCTGTACGAGCTGTCCGACGGCCGTAAGGGAGTCGTCCAGGCGCTCGGCAACGCCTTCGGGGCGCTGCACCAGCCGCCGTACATCCACCTCGACGGCGACGATCGCACCGGTGCCGTGGCGAGCGGCGAGAACCTCACCGTCAACCTCGACCACAAGCAGAGTTTCCGGCGCATCCTCATCTTCGTCACCATCTACGAAGGGGCACGTTCGTTCGCCGACCTGCACGCCACGGTCACCCTGCAACCGCTGAACGGTGCCCCCGTCGACTTCTCGCTCGACGAGTGCACAGTGCCCTCGACGGTCTGCGCCCTGGCCCTCATCACCAACAACGGCGGCGACCTGATCGTCCAGCGTGAAGCCCGCTACCTCGTCCCCGAGCGCGGCGTGAGCCCGCAGCGCACGGTGGACCGCGTCTACGGGTGGGGCATGAACTGGACCCCCGGCAGGAAGTGACCGGTCAGCGCTCGTCGAGCGCGGTGTCCGGGCGCGCGTAGGTGCGGCCCTTCCAGGCCGCGCCCCGCCCCCGGTAGTGCTGCACCGCGGAATCGACCGTCATGAGGAGGTACAGGAACGCGGTCAGGGGCAGGGACGCGGCGAGCCACAGGGGCTGCCGGTAGTAGCGCAGCATCGGCAGATACGTCGCCGTCATCAGCAGCCACGCGAGTCCTCCGGCCGCCGCGATCCGCGTATGCCCGGAGAAGAGACCTGTGAAGAGGGCGACCGGCGGTACCAGGTACACCACGGCGAGGCCGAAGACCGTACCGAGGAGCAGCAGCGGGTGGTGCCGCAGCTGGGCGTACGCGCTGCGCGAGACCATGCGCCACAGGTCGTGCAGCCGGGGATAGGGACGCACGCTGTCGACCCGCTCGGCCAGCCCCAGCCAGATGTGCCCCCCGCTCCCCTTGACCGCCCTCGCGAGCGCCACGTCGTCGATGACGGCGTGGCGGATGGCGTCCGGAATCCGCGCCCGCTCCGCGGCGTCCGCGCGCAGCAGTACGCAGCCGCCCGCCGCGGCCGCCGTCCGCGAGCCCTTCACCGCGATCCACCGGAAGGGATAGAGCTGTGCGAAGAAGTAGACGAAGGCGGGGACGACGAGCCGCTCCCACACGCTCTCCACCCGCAGCCGGGCCATCTGCGAGACCAGGTCGAAGCCGCCGGTGCGCGCCGCGGCGACCAGCGTCCGCAGGCTGTCCGGCGCGTGCGCGATGTCCGCGTCCGTCAGCAGCAGGTATTCGGGGCCACGCGCCTGTGCCAGTCCGATGCCGTGACGCACGGCCCAGAGCTTGCCGGTCCAGCCCGCGGGCGGTTCCCCGGGCGAGCCGACGGTGAGCGGCAGCCCGCCGTGCGTACGGGCCAGCTCGCGGGCCAGCTCCCCGGTGCCGTCCGCGCTGCCGTCGTCGACGAGGAAGACCTCGGCCCGCCCCGGATAGTCCTGGGCGAGCAGCGAGGGCAGGCTCTCGGGCAGCACGGCGGCCTCGTCGCGTGCCGGTACGACGATGCAGACGGACGGCCAGTCGTCCGGTTCCCGACGCGGGGGCAGCCGCAGATCCGTACGCCAGAAGAAGCCCTGGCCGAGCAGCAGCCACAGCCAGGCGGCCAGTGATCCCACGGTGATCCACGCGACGGCACTCACCCGCCGCAGTCTGCCCCACCCCGGGGGTCCGCCGAGGCGGATCGTCTATGGTGACCGGGTGAAGATCGCGCTCATGGACTCCGGAATCGGACTGCTCGCTGCTGCCGCCGCGGTACGTCGACTGCGGCCCGACGCCGATCTCGTACTCTCCTCGGACCCCGGCAGCATGCCCTGGGGACCGCGTACGCCCGAGGACGTGACCGCCCGCGCCCTCGCCGTCGCCGAGGCCGCCGCGCAGCACCGTCCCGACGCCCTGATCGTCGCCTGCAACACCGCCTCCGTACGAGCCCTGCCGGCGCTGCGGGCCCGGCTGGAGCCGGAGGTGCCCGTCATCGGCACGGTCCCGGCGATCAAGCCGGCCGCGGCCGGTGGGGGACCCGTAGCGATCTGGGCCACGCCCGCCACCACCGGCAGCCCCTATCAGCGCGGGCTCATCGGCGAGTTCGCGGACGGGGTGTCCGTGACCGAAGTGGCCTGCCCCGGGCTCGCCGACGCCGTGGAGCACGGTGACCAGGAGGGCATCGACGCCGCGATCGCCGCGGCGGCCGGGCGCACCCCCGGCAATGTAAGGGCCGTCGTCCTCGGCTGCACCCATTACGAGCTGGTCGCCGAACGCATCCGTACGGCCGTGCAGCAGCCCGGCCTCCCGCCGCTCGCGCTGCATGGCTCCGCCGGGGCGGTCGCCGCGCAGGCACTGCGCAGGATCGGCGAGCTCCCGGACCCGTCGGCCCCCGCCGAGGGCTCCCTCACCGTGCTCCTCACCGGCAGCGAGGGCGGTCTGTCGACGACCGCGCTGGCGTACGAGGAAGGCCGCCTTCTTCAGGCGGTCAGCACCGTCCGCTGAGCCTGTCGCCGGGCGGAGGCCTCCGAACGGCGACCGCCCGTCACCGCCCGAGCGCCCTGCGTGCGCCGCGCGCCCACCCGGAGCAGTGCCCCTCCGCGACCCGGTGCCCGCGGTGCGGAACCTGAGTAGTCTCGTAAACATGAGGGACCATTCCCGCGGCGAAAACTTCTCGCACCCTGATGTCTGGACCGGGCGTGCGACCAATCGCGTCCAGTGGCTGCCCGCCATAGGCGGGGCCGCCTGCATCGCGCTGGGCGTCGAACTGGCCGTCGACTCGACGTGGACGTCGGGTGTCGCGGCGCTCGCCATGTCCGTTGTCGGGTGCATCGCGGCGGGACTGCTCATCATTTTCGGCACGCTCGCCTTCGTGCACGTCGCCGTGAAGGTCGACAAGGACTGCCTCGAGGTGCGCTGCGGCCACATCGGTCTGCCCCGCCGACGTATTCCGCTCTCGAGTGTCGTCGGCGCCGACTTCGCCCCCCGGGTCACCCCGCGGCAGTGGGGCGGCTGGGGCTATCGCTGGCGTCCCGACAAGGGCACCGCGGTCATCGTCCGGCGCGGCGAGGGCGTGGTGCTCAGACTCGGCGACGGACACACGTTCACCATCACGGTGGACAACGCGGAGGCGATGGTCCGGATCATCCGGGACCGGCTGCGGCCGGCCACGCCCGGCGCGGTCATCTGACCTACGCGCGGTTCACGGATCCAGCCGGTTCCTCAGGGGTTGGTCTCCCGCGTTCAGGACGCTCTCCAGGTCCTCGTCGACCAGGGGCCGTGCCGAAGCGATCCCCGCGAGCAGCCCCGCACCTGCCGTCACCGTGGTGAAGCTCAGCGCGTTGCCCAGCGAGGCGATCACGGCCAGCGCCGTGAGGGCCGCGCCCGCCGTCAGCGCGATCGTCGTGGACCGCGGCGAACGCCACAGTGAATAAAGGACCCAGCAGAAGACCGCGGCGAGCAGCGCGACGCCGACCAGACCCTGCTCGGCCGCCTGCTGCCACGGTGCCGAGTGGGGCTTGCCGTCGGGCAGCAGCGACTGGGTGGCCGTCGGGCTGAGTTCCCCGTACCGCCCCGGCCCCACGCCCAGGGCGGGATGGTGTCCGGCCAGGTGGAGCGCGTCGCGCCAGAGCAGGATCCGGTGCTCGGTGAGCTGCCCCTCCAGGGAGGCGGTCAGACCGTCCGGAAGCACGTTCTCCGCGATCGCCCAGGTCGTGCCCGCCACCAGCGCCGCGGTGAGAGCGAGACCCCCGAGTCCGAGGGCGCGGCGGCGCACGCGGTCGGCGGCGAGCGAGCACAGCAGCACTCCGGCGCCGGCGGCGCATCCCGTGGTCGAGCCGAGCACCGCCGCGCTCACCACGATCCCGACGGCGAGCAGACGCAGCGCGAGCCGCTGGGCCGGCCTGCGTGCCGCCCAGGCCGCGCAGCACGCCGCACCGGTGGACAGGGCGAGCAGCGCGGCCGTGGCGCCGCCGTGCCCGAGCGGCGCCGTGAGCTGTGGGCCCGGGGTGGTGTGCGCGGCGGTCAGCGCGAGGCCCAGTCCGGCGAGGGCCCCGGCACCCGGCGCCGCGACCGGCAGGAGAGCGCCGAGGATCCGGCCCGACGCGTACCCCGCGGCCACGGCGAGCACGGCCAGGAGCACGCCCTCGGGCCGCCCGTCGTGCGCGGTCGCCGTGAGCAGGGCCCACGCCGCGCAGGCCCCGAGCACGATCACTCCCGTGGCGTCCGAAACGTTTCGTCTCTCGCCTTCGGCCGCCGAACCGGCCGCGGACCTCATCCCCGTGGACCCCACCCCGTCGCCCCCCGACCTGTGCCGGACCCCGACCGACACGGCCGCATCCGGCCGCACGTCAGAGGCTCGGGCACACCGTAACGGCTGTTGCGCCGGTTTGTGGATGAGTTGCGCAGGAACGGTGCATCAGGCGGGCATGCGACGGTCTGTGGAGCGGACGGACCGCCCCCGGGCGTCGGGAGGTTCATGGTGCGGACCGTGCTGTCGGCGCCCAGGTCACGCGCCGTACACTCCCCGAGTGACCGCCACCGCAACTTCCGTAGACGAGCCGGATCAGCTCGAACCCCAGGCCGCGCCCGCATCGCGCGGGGCCAGACTGGCTCGGCGATACGCTCCGGCCGCCGCCGCGGCGCTCTCCGGAGTGCTGCTCTACGTCAGTTTCCCGCCGCGCACCGTCTCGTGGCTGGCCCTGCCGGCCTTCGCGGTCCTCGGTTGGCTTCTGCGCGGTCGCTCCTGGAAGGCGGGCCTCGGGCTCGGCTATCTGTTCGGCCTCGGCTTCCTGCTGCCGCTGCTCGTGTGGACCGGTGTCGAGGTCGGCCCCGGCCCGTGGCTGGCACTCGTGGCCGTAGAAGCGGTGTATGTGGCGCTCGTCGGCGCGGGCATCACCCTCGTCTCCCGGCTGCCCGGCTGGCCGCTGTGGGCGGCGGCGGTCTGGATCGCGGGCGAGGCGGCACGCGCGCGTGCGCCGTTCGGCGGCTTCCCCTGGGGCAAGATCGCCTTCGGCCAGGCGGACGGCATCTTCCTTCCGCTGGCCGCGGTGGGCGGTACTCCGGTGCTCGGCTTCGCGGTCGTGCTCTGCGGCTTCGGGCTGTACGAGGTCGTACGCCAGGTCGTCGAGGGCCGGCGCACCGGTGCCGTACGCCGAGGGGCCGCCGCGGCGGCGCTGCTCAGCGTGGCCGTCCCCGTGGGCGGGGCGCTCGCCGCGCGGTCGCTGGTGAGCGACAAGGCCGAGAACGGCACGGCGACCGTCGCCGTCATCCAGGGCAATGTGCCGCGTGCGGGGCTCGACTTCAACTCCCAGCGGCGCGCCGTGCTCGACTACCACGCACGGGAGACCGAGCGGCTGGCCGCCGAGGTCAAGGCGGGCAAGGTCGCCCGGCCGGACTTCGTGCTGTGGCCGGAGAACTCCTCCGACGTCGACCCCTTCACCAGCGCCGACGCCCGCCTCGTGATCGACAACGCCGCCAAGGCCATCGGCGCGCCCATCTCGGTCGGCGGCGTCGTCGAGCGCGACGGCAAGCTCTACAACGAGCAGATCCTGTGGGACCCGGTCAAGGGCCCCCTCGACACGTACGACAAGCGACAGGTCCAGCCCTTCGGCGAGTACCTTCCGCTGCGTTCCCTGCTCGGCGCGATCAACAAGAACTGGACCTCGATGGTCCGCCAGGACTTCAGCCGGGGCCACAAGCCGGGCGTGTTCACCATGGACGGCTCCAGGGTCGGACTCGTCACCTGCTACGAGGCCGCCTTCGACTGGGCAGTGCGCAGCACCGTGACCGACGGCGCGCAGCTGATCTCGGTGCCGAGCAACAACGCGACCTTCGACCGCAGCGAGATGACCTACCAGCAGCTCGCCATGTCCCGCGTCCGCGCCGTCGAGCACAGCCGGACCGTCACGGTTCCGGTGACCAGCGGCGTCAGCGCCGTGATCATGCCGGACGGGAGGATCACCCAGCGGACCGGGATGTTTGTGGCGGACTCCCTGGTCCAGAAGGTGCCGCTGCGTTCCTCCGAGACCCCCGCCACGCGGCTCGGCATCCTGCCGGAGATGCTGCTGGTGGCGGTCGCGGTGGGCGGTCTCGGCTGGGCGGGTACGACGGTGGTCCGCGGGCGCCGCAACGGCGCCGTTCCGGGCGATCTTGCCTGACCTCGGCCGGGTGCCGGAATCCGGCCGTTAGGGTCGGTCCATGGCTACCCCTGACTTCATCCGCACCATCCGGGCCTCGGCCGGCCACCAGCTGCTCTGGCTCCCCGGAGTCAGCGCCATCGTCCTCGACGACGAGGGCAGAGTGCTCCTGGGCCGGCGCACCGACACCCGGAAGTGGTCGATCATCGGCGGCATTCCGGACCCGGGCGAGCAGCCCGCGGCCTGCGCCGTGCGGGAGGTCTTCGAGGAGACCAACGTGCACTGCGTCGTCGAGCGCGTGGTGCTGGTCCAGGCCCTGGAGCGGGTCACCTACGAGAACGGCGACACCTGCCAGTTCATGGACACCACGTTCCGGTGCCGGGCCGTCGGCGGCGAGGCGAGGGTCAACGACGACGAGTCGCTGGACGTCGGCTGGTTCGCGGTCGACGCCCTGCCCGAGCTGAACGAGTTCGGGATGTTCCGGATCAAGCAGGCCCTGTCGGACGCGCCCACGTGGTTCGACCCCACGACCTGAGCACGGGCGCACCGGGGACCGGACGGCTCACAGCCGGATGACGACGAGCGCGGTGTCGTCGTCGGGGCCGCGCTGAGGCGCGGGGACGAGATCGGCGAGCACGGCGTCGGCGAGGGGCTCGGGGCCGAGCAGATGATGGTGTTCGACGCTGTGGGCGAGGCGGTCCAGACCGGCGTAGATGTCCTCGCCCCGGCGCTCGATCAGACCGTCGGTGTAGAGGACGAGGGTGCTGCCGGGACGGTAGCCCACCGTCGCCTCGCAGCGGGGAGGAGCGGTTCAGCAGATCGGCGGTCATCGCGTCCTCGGCGGTGAGGGGCAGTTCCGGTGCGGCGCCGAGCGCCCGCCGTGCGCGTATCAGCGCGGTGACCTCCTCGACGCGGTGGACGATGAGTGACACCCGGCCCTCGGCGTCGAGGAGAGGGATGTTGACGGGGCTCCAGTAACGCTCCTCGAACACGCCGGGCCGGTCGGGCACCTCCACGGAGTACTTCTGCAGGGTCATGGTGTCCGGCCCGCCGGTGGCCGGCACCCGCTCCAGCGAGGCGCGCACCGCCTGGGGACCACTGGCCCGGGAGCCGGAGGGGTTGTCGGGGAACACGTCGAAGACGCACCGGCCGAGCAGTTCCGCGAGGCTCCGTCCGGAGACCCTCGCATAGGCCCGATCGGCGTCGACCGGCACCATGTCCGGCGTGAGCAGCAACACGTGACTGGGCAGGGCCTGGAAGACCTCCGCGTAGTCGATGCCCCTGCCGCGTCTTCCGGCCGGCGCATCACTGTCACTCATGTCCCATGTCTACTCCGCCCCCTCGTCCGATGCGACACGGTGACCGTTTCCCGCCCGACCGAGTGCACGGCTCGTGGCCGGGCCTTCTGGCAGAGTGCGATGTTCGGAAGGATGATGGAGGAAAGGTCGCAGCCCCCAACAGGGCCGTGCTCACCAAAGAACGAGGTGAGGACATGAACTGTTACGACTGCCTCGGCACCCCCGGTCCCGCGGTCGCCGTATGCATCCGCTGCGGCGCGGCGCTCTGTCGCACGCATGTGCACGAAAGTCACCCGCCGACCCAGGACATCACCGGAACCGGCCGGGCCACCCACGAGAAGCCGGCCCGCCACATCACCTGCGGCTCCTGCCGCGCGGCGGAGACGAGCTGAGTCCGGCAGCGCACCGGCCGCGACCCATGGCGTGAGCCGCGGCGTCCGTCCCACGACATGAACGTCACCTGAACAGCTACCGCCCCCAGGCATCCCGGTGGGCCGTTCCGCCCTCTTTCTGAGCGAACGGCGAGCACACCGGGAAGGTACGTCCATGGTCAGCACCACCGCAGCGATCCTCGCGTCGGCCCAGCGTACGGGCGGGCGGCTGCTCGCCCGTCCCGGGACGTCCGGCCGCAGCCCGGTGGGGGGACCGGCCCATGCCAGACCCGCGCTGCTCGCGATCCTCACGGTGGCGGCCCTGCTGTTCACCTGGGACATCCAACACAGTGGCTACCACGCGTTCTACGCGCAGACCGCGCGCAGCATGTCCGAGAGCTGGAAGGGCTTCCTGTTCGGCTCCTTCGACCCCGGCAACTCGATCACGATCGACAAACTGCCCGGCTTCCTGTGGCCCCAGGCGCTGTCCGCGCGGATCTTCGGATTCCATCCGTGGGCGCTCACCCTGCCCCAGGCCATCGAGGGCGTGCTCAGCGTCGCCGTCCTGTACCGCGCGGTGCGCCGCTGGGCCGGGGAGAGCGCGGGCCTGCTCGCGGCGGGCGCGTTCGCGCTCACTCCGGCGGTCGCGGGGCTCTTCCGCACGCAGGCCGAGGACCCCGCGTTCACCCTGCTCGTCCTGCTGGCCGCCGACGCCACGCTGCGCGCGGCCCGCGAGGCCCGGCTGCGCCCGCTGCTCGCGGCCGGGATATGGGTCGGCCTGGGCTTCCAGGCCAAGATGCTGGAGGCCTGGGCGGTACTCCCGGCGCTCGGCCTGCTGTACGTGGTCTCGGCACCGGCGGTGCTGCGCCGCCGCCTGGCGCACCTGGCCGCTGCCGGCGCGGTGTGCGTGGCGGTCTCGGCCTCGTGGGTGCTGCTGGTGACGCTGACCCCGGCCAAGGACCGTCCGTACGTGGACGGGACGACGAACAACTCGGCCGTCAGCCAGGTCGTCGGATACAACTTCCTTACCCGCTTCTCCAGCCTCGGCATCGACGCCAAGGACACCGGAAGCGTGGCGGCGCAGACCATGGCGGGCACCGCCCCCACGGAGCCCGGGCACGGACACGCCGCCACGCAGTGGGCCAAGATGGTCGGCCCGTCGCTGGCCTCGCAGGTCGGCTGGCTGTACCCGGCGGCCGCGCTCGCCGCGGTGTGCGGTCTGGTGTGGCTGCGCGGCAGGCCGCGTACGGACCCGCTGCGGGCGGGCTTCCTGCTCTGGGCGGTCTGGCTGGCCACGTACTTCCTGGTGTTCAGCGCCGGAGCGGTCGGCGGCCACACGTACTACATGGGTGTCGTGGCCGTACCGCTGGCGGCGCTCTTCGGCGCCGGGACGGTGCAGTTCTGGCGTGCCTGGCGCAAGGGGAGCGGGGCGCGGACGTGGGCGCTGCCCGTCGCCGTGGTGACCACGGTGGCCTGGTCGGCGGTGGTCGCGGGACAGTACCCGACGTTCCTGCCGTGGCTGGCCCCGGCCGCGATCATCCTCGCAGCGGGCGCGCTGGCGCTGCTGGCACTGTCCCGAACCGATGGCGCCGAAGGGGCGCGACGGCGCGTCGCCGTGCTGGGCCTCGGCCTGGCCGTCGCGGCCATGTTGGGGCCCTCCGCGGCCTGGGCCTCCTCGGTCCTGGACCCCGCGTACGGGCACTCCGGCATGGGCTCCGCCGGGCCGGTGTCCACGTGGCACCATCACAACGCGCGGCAGCGGACCTTCTCCGCACCGCCCGCCGCCCGGAACGCGGGTGGCAAAGCCCCCGAGTCCACCGACGGACTCGACGAGGACCAGCAGCGGCTGCTGGCCTACACCCGGGCCCACCAGGACGGAGCCACCTACCTCTTCGCGACGACGAGTTGGCGGTCCGCCGCCGCGTACATCCTCTACGCGGGCGCCAAGGTGCTTCCCATGGGCGGATTCACCGGGGCCGCGCCCACGCCCACCGGAGCCCAGTTCCGTCACCTCGTCGCCACCGGCCGTCTGCACTACGTCGTCCTCGGCGGCGCGGTGACCGTCCCCGGCCGGACCAACGCCCGCTGGGTGCGCGCCCATTGCGCACGCGTACCGCTCCCGATGTCACGCCTCTACCGTTGCTCGCCCGGTTCTGCTGCCGTACTCCCTTGACGCGTTCCCGTCGTCAGTCGCGGCCGGTGCCCCGGTAGAGGTCCAGCTCGCCCTCCAGCTCGACGGCGAGGACGGTGGCGTACTCGTCGAGGTCGGCCGCGGCGGGCGCGTCGATCCAGGTCACGCCCGGGACGGCGTCGAGGCCGCCGGTGACGTGGTGGCCCAGTTCGGTGCCGGTGCCCAGGACCGTGACGCGCCTGACCTCGTTGCGCAGGCCGCGCAGCGAGACGTTGTCACGGGGTGCGTCGAAGCAGATCAGGTACAGCGTGCGCCGGTCGGCGGAGAGGGTACTGGGACCGTAGTGGTGCCCGGCGGGCAGCCCGGCGACCGTCCCGTACACCGCGTCCGTGTGCCGTCCGATCCAGGTGCCGAGCCCTTCCAGGCGCTCGATCTGCTCCTCGGGGATGGTCCCGTCCTCGCGGGGCCCGGCTCCGAGCAGCAGATTGCCGCCCATGCCGATCGTCTCCGTGAAGTAGCGCACCAGCTGGCGCACCGACTTGAAGTCGCGGTCCTGCGGCCGGTAGCTCCACGAGTCGTTGATCGTCAGGCACAGCTCCCACGGGCCCTCCGGGGCCTGGAGCGGGGTGCCCTGCTCAGGAGTGGCGTAGTCGCCGTGGCTGAGCATCCGCGCGTTGAGGACGGCGTCGGGGTTGCCCGCGAGGATCAACTCGGCGAGCTCGTCCATCCGCCACTGTTCCTCCGTGCGCTCCCACTCGCCGTCGAACCAGAGCAGGTCGGGGCGGAAGCGGTCCATCAGCTCGCCGACCTGGCCGTCGCGGTAGGCGAGGTAGCGCTCCCAGGCGGCCGGGTCCTCCTTGCCGGGCTCGGCGTGCGAGTAGGGGCTCGGCGGTTCACCTGGCCTCACGTGCCGGATGGTGGGGTAGTCGGGGTGGTTCCAGTCGGAGTGCGAGTAGTAGAGCCCGACCTTCAGCCCCCGTTCGCGCAGCGCGTCGACGAAACCCGTGACCAGATCCCGTCCGGCCGGGGTGTCCCGGACGACGTCGAGACTGCGGTGGTCGGTGTCCCAGAGGGCGACGCCGTCGTGGTGTTTGGTGGTGAGGACCGCGTACCGGGCGCCGATGCGGGCGAACAGCTCGGCCCAGGCGTTTGGATCGTACTTCGACGCGGTGAAGCCTTCGAGCTGTTTCATGTACTGCTCGTGGGTCATCTCGCCCGTGTAGAACGACCAGGACTCGGCCGCTCCGCCCACGGCGTAGACGCCGTAGTGGATGAAGACGCCCAGCTTGGCGTCGGGAAACCAGGGTTGCATCGGCATGCGCCCACGGTAGGCCGCGGGGCTCGCGGGGCGCGTGGGCTCCGGTCACCATTACTGGTTCGTTTTCACCCCGGCCATCGTCTTGAAGCACCGGCCGACGGGTGGGCAAGGCGCTGACTTCGCGCCCCCGGGCGGGCAGGCAGGCGCTTCAACCGGTGGGCGGATCGGCGTACTTGGCGTTATCCGGTGGTACACCGTGGCGGATCTGCGTGTTCAATCAATGGTATTGCCACACGTACGGACAGTCCCACCCATCAGGAGGCCCCGTGATCGCCGTTCCCGAACCGGAACTCACCGAACGCGAAGTGATCGAGCGAGCCGTGGCGATGCGGCCCGCGCTGCTCGAACGGCAGCCGGAGACCGAGCGGCTGACGATCTACCCCAAGGACACCCACGAGGAGTTCCTGCGCGCCGGTTTCTACCGGATGCTGCAACCGCGCAGGTACGGCGGGTACGCCTTCGGCCTGCCGACCTTCTACCGCGTCGTGACGGAGGTCGCGCGCGGCTGCCCCTCCACCGGCTGGGCCCTGTCTCTCACCGCCGCCCATGTCCTCCAGGTCGCCTCGGTCTTCGAGGAGAAGACGCAGGACGAACTCTTCGGTGACGAGGGCGACTTCCGGGCGGCCTCCACCGCGACTCCCGTCGGGGTGGCGCGGCCCGACGGCGACGGTCACGTGATCCTCGACGGCACCTGGTCCTACTCCTCCGGCTCCCCGTACTCCACCCACTACGTCGGTCAGACCCTGCGCGCCCCCGACAAGCCGGAGGACCCGCCGGGGCCGCTCGTACTGTTCGTGGCGCCGCGCTCCGCCTGGACCCTGCTCGACGACTGGCAGGGCGTCCTCGGTCTGCGCGGCAGCGGTTCCCACAGCATCCGTTTCGACGAGGCGCGCATCCCCGCGCACTTCACCCGGGAGGCGAGCCTGCTCGACCTGCCCGTCGAGGGCGGCTCCCACGGCTCGAAGCTGCACGGCCATCCCATGTACGCGGGGCGCGCGGCGAGCTTCTTCCACGGCGAGCTGGCCGCCCTCATGATCGGTACCGCGTACGCGGCCGCCGACGAGTACGCCCGGATCATCGCCGAACGGCCGCTCGTCCTGGACCCCGGCCGCACCCGCGCCGACCTCCACGACTACCAGCGCCACCTGGGGGAGGCGCTGGCCGCGATCCGCACGGCGGACGCTGCGCTGCGGGCCACCGCCGACGACTGGATGGAGGCCTGCTGCGACAACGTGTCGGGCCGGGCCCCCTTCACCACCGCCGTCGACAACCGGCTCGCGCTCGTCTTCGTCACCGCCGGGCGCCTGGCCTGGGACGCGCTCCAGGGCATCCTCTTCCGCACGGCGGGCTCCCGGCACGCCCGCGACGGCGCGCGGATGCAGCGCTACTTCCGGGATGCCGCCACGATCTGGTCGCACCTCGGCCCCACGATGGCCGAACCGCTGGCCCGCCGCGTCGGCCGCGACCGCCTCGGCCTGCCGTCGGACGACATCCCGCTGATCTCTTGATCCCGCTGATCTCCTGCATCTCCTGATCTCTTGAGCGCCGGCGGGCGGCTGCGGGGAATGCCCCGGCCGCGAGTGGGTACGCGCGACAGGAGCCGCGCCCGGGGCGAGTCCCGCCCCGGGCGGCCTGTCCGTCACTACCTGGGATCTGCCAATGGATACACCCTCGAACCACCACCACTACCTGCCGACGGCCACGACACCGGCCCAGGAGGCACTGAACGCACTCGCGGAGAACACCGAGAACCCGCTGGCCCTGGACACCCTGGCCGGCAGCGAGGTACTGGTCCCCGTGCCGGACGACGCGAGTGAGGAAGACGTGCGCGATCCCGCCGCCGTGGCGCTGCCCGTGCTGGAGCAGCCGGGCGGGGAGCAGGTGGTGCCGGTGTTCACCTCGGAGCCGGCGATGGCCGAACTGCTGCCGTTCGTCTCCCGCTACCGCCTGGTTCCGCTGGGCGCGCTCGCCTCCCAATGGCCGACCGGTGATCTGTCGCTCACCATCGACCCGAGTTCGCCGAACGGCCTGACCCTCACCTCGGAGGGTGTGCGCACCCTGTTGGTCCGGCCACGGGCCTGACCGCCGTCCGGCCCTAGAGACACTTGCCCGGATTGAGGATGCCCCGCGGGTCGAACGCCTCCTTGAGCCGGTGCTGCAACGTGTGGGCCGCGGGCCCCAGCTCGTCCGCCACCCACTGCCGCTTGAGTACGCCCACACCGTGCTCACCGGTCAGCGTGCCGCCCAGCCGCAGAGCCAGCGCGAAGATCTCACCCGCTGCCTCCCAGGCCGCGTCGGGGAGGCGGGGCAGCGACGGGTCCACGACGATGATCGGGTGGAGGTTCCCGTCCGCCGCGTGCGCGAGGGTGAAGACGGGCACGTCATGGCGTGCGGAGACGGCACGGATCTCCCGCGCCGCCTCCGCCAGCCGGGAGCGGGGCACCGCGATGTCCTCGATCAGCGGACGGCCGAGGCGCTCCAACGCGGGCAGCGCGAGACGGCGGGCGGCGAGCAGGGCTTCCGCCTCCGACGGATCCGCCGTCGTCTCTGAGCGGCTTCGTACCCCATCCCCATGAGCGCGCTGGCCCGACCCGGCGACCGTCACCGCCGCCTTCGACGCCGTACGGGATCTGTTGCGCTGAAGACGTCCGTGCCGGGCGTGAGAATGACCGCATGAAATGGATCTCGGGCGTGGCCGGCGGCCTGCTCCTGGTGCTGGTGTTCGCCAGCATCCTGCGCACCCTCGTCGTGCCCCGCGGGTTGTACTCCTCGATGGTGATCCGCTGGTGGCGCTCCCTGCGCTTCCTGCTGCGCCTCGCCGCCCCCGGCGGCGGCTACCGTGCCATCGACCGCGCGCAGACCTGGCTCGCCCCGCTCATGCTGATGGGCATGCTCGTGAGCTGGCTCGGCGGCGTCCTGATCGGCTTCGGACTGCTGCTGCACGCCATCTCCTCGCTGACCTGGACCCAGTCGGTCCGGGAGGCGGGTTCCAGCCTGTTCACGCTCGGCTTCGCCAGCGGCGACCGACTGCACCTGTCCGTGGTGGACTTCATCGCGGCCGCCACCGGTCCGGTCGTGATCGCCCTCCAGATCGCCTACCTGCCCACCCTGTACGCCGCCTACAGCCGCCGCGAGCTGGAGGTGACCCTGCTCCAGTCGCGCGCGGGCGAACCCGCCTGGGGACCGGAGATCCTCGCCCGGCAGTGGCTGGTCGACACCGAGACCGCGCTGCCCGAGTTGTACCGCTCCTGGGAACGGCTCGCCTCCGACATCGGCGAGAGCCACTCCACGTACCCCGTCCTGCTCGCGTTCCGCTCACCGCGGCCCTACCGCAGCTGGATCGTCGCCCTCGTCGCCGTCATGGACGCGGCCGCCATGCAGCTCGCCCTCACCCCGAGCAGCGCCCCGCCCGAGGCCCGCCTGATGCTGCGCGCCGGATTCACCGCACTGCGCGACATCGCCCGTTCCCTGCGTTTCCCGTACGACACAGACCCCGCACCCGACACCCCGATCCAGCTCACCTACCTGGAGTTCGACGCCGCCGTCGCGATGGTGGAGGCGGCCGGTTTCCCCGCCGAGCGGACGGCCGAACAGGCGTGGCCGCACTTCCGCGGCTGGCGGGTCAACTACGAGACGATCGCCCACGAGTTGTGCCGCCGCGGCGACGCGGTCCCGGCGCTGTGGACCGGGACGCGGGACTTCCCCTCGACACCGATCCCGCCCGCGCGCCCCGCGGACCGGCGCCCAGGCGAAGATCGTCCCGAACTACCCCCGGCTGCCGCGTAGTTCTGGCCGCCGAGTGGGGAAGATCCCCGGGGTACGGTTCGATGCGGAGGGATGGGGGTCCCCTTGAAAGTCGTCCTGCTGGGTACGGCCGCCGGTGGCGGCTTCCCACAGTGGAACTGCGCGTGCGCGCTCTGCGCGGCCGCCCGCGACGGAAAACTGCCCGCGCGGACCCAGGAGTCCGTCGCCCTGAGCGGCAACTCCCGCGACTGGTGGCTGCTCAACGCCTCGCCCGACATCCGTACGCAGCTGACCACCACCCCCGCGCTCGCACCCGGACCGGGGCCACGGGACACACCCGTACGGGGCGTGCTCCTGACCGACGCGGAGGCCGACCATGTTGCCGGGCTGACCGTGCTGCGCGGCGGCGCCGGACTCAAGGTCTACGCCGCACGGCCCGTCCTCGCCACCCTGGCCCCACTGCGTGACCTGCTCGACCGCTACGCCCCCTGGGAATGGGCGGACTGCCTGGCCGAGGGCGGGTTCGTGCTGTCCGGCGGTCTGGTCGTCACCGCGCACCCTGTCGGCCCCAAGGCCCCGAAGTACGTCGCCGGCCCCGCCCCGGACGACCGCTGGGTGACCGCGTACCGGATCGAGGACCTGGCGGGCGGCGGAGTGCTCCTGTACGCGCCCTGTCTGGGCGCCTGGACCCCGGAGCTGGACGACCTGCTCGCCTCGGCGGACTGCGCACTGCTCGACGGCACGTTCTACGCGGCCGACGAGATGGGCACGGCCGTGCGCTCGCGGGGCGGGCGGCAGGCCGCGATGGGGCACCTTCCGGTGGCGGGCGCGCGCGGCAGCCTCGCGGCCCTCGCCCACCATCCCGGCCCCCGGCGGATCTACACCCACCTCAACAACACGAACCCGCTGCTCGACCCGGACTCGGACGCCCGTGCGCGGGTGAGCGCGGCGGGCGTCGAAGTGCTGCCGGACGGGGCGGAGCTCGTGGTGTAGAGCGTTCGTGGTGTGGAGGACCGGGGTGTGGAGGGGTGACGCTAGTGCTCTGACCGGGAAGGTTCACCGGGTTGTAGGAGGCGGCAGCGTTCGCGGAAATCCGTTTCGGGGGTTGCTGCGGTGCCTCTACTGTGGCGCGGTGATGACTGAGGTGATCGTTCTCAACGGTGGTTCCAGCTCCGGGAAGTCCGGGATCGCCCGGTGTCTGCAGGCGGTCCTGCCGGATCCGTGGCTGGCTCTCGGGACCGACACGCTGGTTGACGCGATGCCAGCGTCCATGCAGGCGTCGGATGCGGGGATCGAGTTCGCTCCGGACGGAGAGGTGGTCGTCGGGCCGGAGTTCCGGACGCTGGAAGCGGCATGGATCGAGGGAGTCGCCGCGATGGCCCGTGCGGGCGCCCGGGTCATCGTCGATGAGGTCTTCCTCGGCGGAGCGGACTCGCAGCAGCGGTGGCAGAAGACTTTGCGTGACCTGCGGGTGCTGTGGGTCGGCGTCCGGTGTGACAGTGCGGTTGCCGCAGGCCGTGAGGTCGCACGAGGCGATCGGGTCATCGGGATGGCCGTGTCCCAGGCGGATGTGGTCCACCGAGGCGTGGTCTATGACCTGGAGGTGGACACCACGCATGCCGAGTCGATGGAGTGCGCACGGGCCATCGCCGCACGTGTCAGGTGATCGACAGCGCGGCTGTCTGCCGCTATGACCGGGGCGCCGTGACGATCAGGCCGCTGGGGCCAGGGGCCGTCCTCCCCAGCGGATGCCCTTCTCGCTGCGGATCCGGGAGCGTTCGCGGCGTTGGGCGGCCAGCACGTCGGGGTGGCGGGCATGGGTGTTGCGCCAGCGCAGGTAACGGTGCAGCTCGCGGGTCTGGACGGTGTGGTTGGGGTGGTGGGAGTTGGCAAGGGTGAACTGCCGCAGCGGTCCGAAGTGCGCTTCGATCGGGTTGGCCCAGGAGGCGTTGGTCGGGGTGAAGCACAGTTCGACCTTGTTCTTCTTCGCCCAGCGGCGGATCTTGTTGCCCGTGTGGGCGGAGAGGTTGTCCAGGATGATGTAGATCGGGGCGCCGTCGGGGCGGGCTGCCCGGATCGACTTCAGGGCCGTGAGGGTGTTGGCCGTGCCTTTGCGGCGGCGGTTGACGCCCCACAGGGTGTCGTCACCGACGGAGTAGCAGCCGTGGAAATAGGTGACGCCGTGGGCGCGGTGGTAAGTCGCCGGCAGCCGGTCGGGCCGGCTGCGTTGGGCCCAGCAGGATCCTGCGGTGGGCCGGATGCCCAGCGGGCCGAACTCATCGAAGGCGAACGTGCGGTCCGGGAAGTGCTCCAGGACGTGCTCGATCCGGTCGAGCTTGGCGTCGCGGGCGGGGTCGGTTGACTCCTTCCACGTCTTGGTGCGCTGGAAGGTGACCCCGCGGCGGGCCAGTAGCATTCGCAGAGCCTCACGGCCGATGCGGATCACCCTGCCGTGGACTTTGCGCAGATAGGCGGCGAGTTTGCGGATGGACCAGCGGGTGAAGGGCTGGTCGAGTGTGCGGGGGCGGGTGGTGGCCGTCTGGATGACGAAGTCCTCGTCGTCAGGGCTGAGCAGGCGGGGACGGCCTCCCGCCCACTGAGGGTCCAAGCAGGCCAGGCCGATCTCGTTGAACCGGTGGATCACATCGCGCACCGTGTCCTCGTCGGCTTGGATCAGCTGGGCGATCACCGGAACCCGGTTACCTCCGGCCGAGGCCAGGATCATCATCGCGCGCCGGTAGCGCACCGTACTGGTGCTGCCCCGGCGCACAATCTGCTGAAGCCTCTGCCCTTCCTGGTCGGTCAGTCTGCGGACCTTGACCGGCTCTGCCACCGCGCCTCCACGCACCAGATTGGATGTCGGCACACATCCAACCGCGCGCAAGTCCCGCACCGCGAACGGCAACCCGGTGAACCTTCGCGGTCAGAGCACTAGGCGTTCAGCATGCGCGCCAGTACGGCGCGTTGCAGGGGGCGTACCTCGGTGTGCAGGTCGCGTCCCTTGCGGGTGAGCGCGACCCACACGCCGCGTCGGTCCTCCAGGCAGACGGTGCGTTCCACCAGGCCGTCCTTCTCCAGCCGCCCGATCAGGCGGGACAGGGCGCTCTGGCTCAGATGGACACGATCGGCGATGTTCTGCACCCGGCAGTGCTCGCCCTCGTGCGCGAGCTCGCTCGAGACGAGGATGTCCAGCACCTCGAAGTCGCTGGCCCCGAGACCGTGCGGGTGCAGCGCGCGGTCGATCTCGCACATCGTGCGCGCGTGCACCGACAGGATGTCCCGCCACCGGTCCTCGAGCGGGGCCTCGCTCACCGTGTTCACTGCCATATGTGCACGGTAACAGAGGTCCGGGGTTTTATTGAGTGTGCAACTAGTGCGGTTGCAACAACCCGGCGGGGCTACTCGCCGGAGCCGTCCTGGAGGAGCCCCACGAGGTTCCCGTCCGTGTCCTTGACCGAGGCGATCAGCCTGCCGCCACCCACGTCCTGGACGTCCTGGAGCGTCTCGGCCCCGGCTTCCAGCAGGCCGGCCAGCGTCGCCCGGATGTCGTCGACGTGCCAGTACGGGACCGGTCCGGTCATGCCCTTGGCGTGACCGTTGGGGTCGAGGCCGACGTCCTGCCCGGAGTCCTTGAATCCGACGTAGTACGCGGTGTCCGCATAGGGCTCCGTTCCGAGCAACGCGCCGAACAGGGCCTTCGCCCGCGCGAGGTCCTTGACGGGATAGATGATGGTCTTCAGCCCTGCGGTCATGGTGACTCCTCCGTGGTGTGTTCCGGTGCTTTCACGGTAGGGCGGGGGAGTGCCTGGAGGCTTCTCGAATCCTGACCGGTCCCAGCCCCTCGGCGTCGGGGGTGCGGCTCAGGTCGAGTCGCGTCGTACCAGTTCCGTCGGCAGGATCACCGCCGCCGGGTCGTCGCCCCCTATCTGCGCGAGCAGCACCCGCACCATCTCGTTGCTGATGCGGTCCCAGGGCTGGCGGATGGTGGTGAGGGCGGGGGTGACCGCGGTGGCGGCAGGGGAGTCGTCGAAGCCGCCGACGGCGACGTCCTCGGGGACCCGGCGGCCGGCCTTGTGCAGCGCGGCCAGCACACCCTGGGCCATCAGGTCGGAGGCGACGAACACCGCGTCCATGTCCGGAGCGCGGTCGAGGAGCTGCTCGGCGCCCGCCTCACCGCTGGCCCGGCTGTAGTCGCCGGAGGCGACGAGGCGGTCGTCGGCCTCGATGCCCGCCTCGGCGAGCACCTCCCGGTAGCCCGCGAGCCGCTCGACACCACCGGGGGTGTCGAGCGGACCCGTGACCATGCCGATGCGGCGACGGCCCAGGGAGACCAGGTGCTTGACCATGTCCCGGGCGCCGTCGCGGTCGTCCGCGGCGACGTAACTCACCTTGGAGCCGAGCCCGATGGGCTTGCCGCAGGCGACCAGCGGCACGCCCGCCTCACGCAGCTGCTCGGCGACCGGGTCGCCCGAGTGGCTGGAGACCAGCAGCACTCCGTCGACGTGGCCCGCGGTGATGTACCGCGTAATGCGCCGCCGTTCGTCCTCGGTGCCCGCGAGCATCAGCAGGAGGGGAATGTCGTGCCCGGCCAGCGCCTGGGTGCAGCCACGCAGCAGGACGTTGAAGTTCGGGTCCTCGAAGAACCTCTCCTGAGGTTCGGTGAGCAGGAAGCCGATGGAGTCGGAGCGGCCGGTGATCAGCGAGCGGGCGTGCCGGTTCACGACGTAGCCCGTTCTGCGGATGGCGGCGTTGACCGCCTCCTGCGCCGCCGGGCTCACGTAGTGCCCGCCGTTGAGCACCCGCGACACCGTGCCCCGGGACACGCCGGCCTCACGCGCGACGTCATGGATCGTCGGCGGTCTGCGCCTGCCCCCCGCGTTGGTCATGGTCACGACTTTACGGCTCCCGAGAGCAGATCGAGGCTCCAGAAGCGCTGGATGACCAGGAAGAGAGCGATGAGCGGAATGATCGCGAGCAGCGCGCCGGTGATCACCAGCGTGTACAGCGCCGGGGTGTTGGAGCCCTGTTCGAGCAGCGTGAACAGACCCAGTGTGATCGGGAACTTCTCGTCGTCGCTGAGCATGATGTACGGCAGCAGGAAGTTGTTCCACACGGCGACGAACTGGAAGAGGAACACCGTCACCAGTCCGGGCACCATCATCGGCAGCGCGATCCGGGTGAAGATCCGCCACTCGCTGGCCCCGTCCATCCGTCCGGCCTCGACCACGTCACCGGGCACGGCCGCGGAGGAGTAGATCCGGGCGAGGTAGACGCCGTACGGGGAGAGGACGAGGGGCAGCAGCACGGACGCGTAGGAGTCCGTGAGGTCCGCCTTGGCCAGCAGCAGGTACTGCGGGATCGCCAGGATCACCGGCGGCATGAGCACGCCCGCCATCAGGACGCTGAAGACGGTCTCGCGGCCCCGGAAGCGGTAGATCGCGAGCGCGTAGCCGCTGAGCGCCGAGACGGCCGTCGACAGGAGGGCGCCGAGGCCCGCGTAGAGGGCGGAGTTGCCCATCCACTTCCAGTAGATCCCGTCGCGGTAGGCGTTGAGGTCCTTGACGTTCTGTGTGAAGCCGGAGCCCGGCAGGAACGTGAAGGTCGAGAACAGCTCACGGCCCGACTTGGTCGCCGCGATCAGCACCCACGCGACGGGCAGCAGACAGTAGAGCGCGCCGAGCAGCAGCGTCAGGGTGGGGACGAAGGCGATACGGCGGCGCAGCGGCGGGCCCTGGGCGGTGCCGGGGGTGGTACCCGCGGCCGGTGCGGCCTTGCGTACGGCAAGAGAACTCATCGTGCTTCCTCCTGCTTGTTACGGGAGTTCGCGGCCCGCAGGAAGCCGAAGGACAGGACGAGGGTGACGACGGCGATGATCGCCGCCTCCGCGGCGGCCGCGTAGATGTCGCCCTTGCCGAAGGCGTCCTGGTACACCTTCATCAGCGGACTCCAGGTCGTGGAGACGGAGTTGGTGAGGGGTTTGAGAGTGGTCGGCTCGCTGAACACCTGGAGCGTCGCGATGATCGAGAAGAAGAAGGTGAGCACCAGCGAGGGCGCCACCATCGGGATCTTGATCTTGAGCGCGATCTGCAGGGGCGTGGCGCCGTCCAGCTTCGCCGCCTCGTACACCTCGGCCGGGATGGACCGCAGCGAGGTGTAGATGACGATCATGTTGAAGCCGGTGCCGCCCCAGACCGCGATGTTGGACAGGGCGAGATACAGCGGGCCGCCGTCCAGCAGGTTCGGCTGCGGCATCCCCAGTTTGTCGAGGACGAAGTAGAAGGGGCTGACGTCCGGGAGGTACAGGAAGCCCCACAGCAGCGCGGCGACGACGCCGGGAATGGCGTACGGCAGGAAGATCGCGAGCCGGGTGAAGGGGGCCAGGCGCACCTTGTCCGTGTCGAGCATCAGCGCGAACAGCAGCGCGAGACCGAGCATCACCGGGATCACGATGGCGCCGTAGCCCACCACGCGCACCGCGCCGCTCAGCAGCTCGGAGTCGGAGAGGGCGTCCTTGTAGTTCTCCAGCCCCGCCCAGACTTCCTTGCGGGCGCCCGAGCCCAGGCCCAGGCCCTTGACCTGGACCTTGTGCAGGCTCAGCCAGAGCGCGTAGCCGATGGGCAGCGCGAAGAAGAGGGCGAAGAGAATCGTCGCGGGGAGGAGGAAAGCGTACGGGGCCCCCTTGACCCCGTACGACTTCCGACGTGCCGTGGTCACTGAGCGACCCCGAAGCCCTGCTTCTTGAGGTCGGCGACCGTGTCGTCCTGCATCTTCTTCAGAGCGGCGGTGAAGTCCGACTTGTCCTTGGCGGCGGCGCCGAAGGCGTCATTGAAGGTCGTGTAGGCGACGTTCACGTTCGGGCCCCAGGCGGAGGGCGCGGTGGTCTTGGCGATCTCCGCGGCCTTCGTGTAGAAGTCCGGCTGGTTGGAGAAGAACGCCGGCGGCTGGGAGAAGGCGTCACTGGTCTGCGCGGTGGTGGCGGCCGGGTAGATGCCACCCTCCTTCGCCAGCGCGGCCACCGCCTGCGGGTCCGTGTTCAGCCAGGTGGCGAACTTCGCGGCGGCCGCCTTGTGCTGCGAGTCCGTGGTGACGGCCGTCGAGGAGCCGCCCCAGCTGCCGGTGACGTCCGTGCTGTTGTCCCACTGCGGCAGCGGGGCCATCGCCCACTTGCCCTTGGTGTCGGGGGCCGCGGTGGTGAGGGTGCCGGGCGCCCAGACCGCGCTGACCCAGGCGATCTGCTTGCCGGTGTCCAGCGCCTTGTTCCAGGACGGCGTGTACATCGGCTGGTTGTCGATCGCGCCCTCCTTGACGAGACCGCCCCAGAAGTTGGCGACCTTCTCCGAGGCCGCGTCGTCGATGCCGACCTTCCACTTGTCGGCCGAGGCGGTCCACCACTTGGCGCCCGCCTGCTGGGCGAGACCGGCGAAGAGGCCGGAGTCGTTGGCGGAGAAGGTGGTCAGGTCCTTGTCCGGGGCCTTCTTCTTCAGCGCGCGGGCGGTCTCGGCGAACTGCTCCCACGTCGTGGGAACCGTCAGGCCGTACTTCTTGAAGAGGTCCTGGCGGTAGTAGAACATCATCGGGCCGATGTCCTGCGGGATCGCGTACACGGCGTCCGAGCCCAGGGTCGTCTGCTGCCAGACACCGTCGGCGAACTTGCTCTTCGCGTCCTTCGACTCGCCCGCTATGTCGGCGAGCGCGTCATTGCTGACCAGGGTCGGCAGCGCCTGGTACTCGGCCTGGACCAGGTCCGGGGCCTTCTTCGCCTTGTGCGCGGTGAGGATCTTGGTGACCAGCGTGTCGCCCGACGCCTGCTTCTTCACCGTGACCGTGATCTTCTGCTGCTTGCCCGGCCCCTTGTTCCAGAGGTCGGCCACCTTGTCCATGCCCGGAGTCCAGGACCAGTACGTCAGGGACGCCGGACCCGATTCGGACGAGCTCTTGTCGTCCGACGAGCCGCAGGCGGCGAGTGCGGTGCCGCCGAGCGTGACGGCGATGGAGGTGGCCACGAGGCGACGCAGCTTCGTGTTTGGCATGGATCTTTCTCCCCTGACCTGGGTCCCCGCCTGCTGCGGCGACCGTGCCATGCTTCTGTGAGCGTTCACAGTAGAGAAACATCCCGGACACTTGTCAATGGTTGTTGCTGTGCGGTTATGTTGGGATCGCGCCGCTGATCGAGTGTGTGCACGTTCCCAAATGATCGATTAAACGGGAGAAGATCCATGCCGGAGACCACACCCAAGGGCCTCACCGGGCTCGCCTTCGGTGGGGACTACAACCCCGAGCAGTGGCCGGAAAGCGTCTGGCGCGAGGACGTCCGGCTGATGCGCGAGGCGGGGGTCACGATGGTGAGCGTCGGGATCTTCTCCTGGGCGCTGCTCGAACCCGCCCGGGGGACTCACGACTTCGGCTGGCTGGACCGACTGCTCGACCTGCTGCACGAGAACGGCATCCGTGCCGACCTCGGCACCCCGACCGTCGCGCCGCCCGCCTGGTTCTACCGCGAGCACCCCGAGGCGCTGCCGGTGGCCGCCGACGGCACCCGCTACGAGTTCGGCTCGCGCGGCGCCATCTGCCACAGCAACAGCGACTACCGCGCCGCCGCGGCGAGCATCACCACCGCACTCGCCACCCGGTACGCCGGCCACCCCGCGCTCGCCCTGTGGCACGTCCACAACGAGTACGGCGTCCCCGTCTCGGCCTGCTACTGCGCGTCCTGCGCCGCCCACTTCCGCCGCTGGCTGGCCCGCACGTACGGGAGCGTGAACGCGGTCAACGAGGCCTGGGGCACCGCCTTCTGGGGCCAGCGCTACGCGGACTTCGAGCAGATCAACCCGCCGCGCGTGACCCCCACGGTCGGCAACCCGGCCCAGGCCCTCGACTACAAGCGCTTCGCCGACGAGACCATGCGCGAGAACTTCGTCGCCGAGCGGGACATCCTGCACCGCCTCGCCCCCGGCATCCCGGTCACCACGAACTTCATGGCCGCCCTCAGCCAGTGCGACTCCGTCGACTACTGGGCCTGGGGCCGCGAGGTCGACCTCGTCACCAACGACCACTACCTGATCACCGACGGCCGCCGCACCCACGTCAACCTCGCGATGGCCGCCGACCTCACCCGCTCCGTCGCGGGCGGCGCCCCCTGGCTGCTGCTGGAACACTCCACGTCCGGCGTCAACTGGCAGCCCCGCAACCCCGCGAAGGCCCCGGGCCAGATGGCCCGCAACTCCCTCGCGCACGTGGCGCGCGGCTCCGAGGGCGCCATGTTCTTCCAGTGGCGGCAGTCCAGGCGCGGCGCCGAGAAGTTCCACTCGGCGATGCTGCCGCACGCCGGCACCGACTCCCGGGTCTGGCGCGAGGTCGTCGAACTCGGCGCGTCCATCGACTCGCTGACCCCGGTCAAGGGCAGCCGCACCGTCGCCGACGCCGCCGTGCTGTGGGACTGGCACTCCTGGTGGGCGCAGACCCTCGACTGGCGCCCCAGCGAGGACCACGACCCGCGCGAGCGCGCCGACGCGTTCTACGAGGCGCTTTACGACCGCCATCTCACGGTCGACTTCGCCCACCCGGAAGCCGACTTGTCGGCCTATCCCCTTGTCGTCGTCCCCGCCCTCTACCTGATGACCGAGGCCGCCGGGAACAACCTCAGGGAGTACGTCGAGAACGGCGGCACCCTCGTCGTCTCGTACTTCTCCGGCATCGTCGACGAGCACGACGCCGTGCACGAGGGCGCCTACCCCGGCGCGCTGCGGGACGTGCTCGGCCTGACCGTCGAGGAGTTCTCACCGCTCCTGAAGGACGACCGGGTCCGGATCACCGGTCCCGACGGCTCCGAGCTCACCGGCGACGTCTGGACCGAGTTCGTGGTGCCGCGCGGCGCCGAGACCGTGTGGACGTACGCCGACGGACTCACCGCGGGTCACCCGGCCGTCACCCGCCACCGCCTCGGCGCGGGCTCCGCCTGGTACGTCTCCACCCGCCTCGGCGCGCAGGGCCTGGACGCCCTCATCGGCTGGGCGTCCGACGACGCGCGGATCGCGCCGCGCGCCGACCTGCCCCGCGATGTCGAAGTGGTGCGCCGCAGCGGTGAGTCGGGCACCTTCCTGTTCGCGATCAACCACACCTCGTCGGACGCCAAGGTGCCCCTGGACGCGGCCGGCACCGAGCTGCTGACGGGCGAACGCGCCGCGGGCCGCCTCGCGCTGCCCGCGGGGGCCGTCCGGGTCGTACGACTCGACGGCTGAGCCGACGGCCGTCCGGGCCTCAGGACCCGGCGGCCGAGCCGAACTCCCCTCCGCCCGTGAGTGCCACGAGAGCCGCGGGCGGAGGGGCCTGCCCCCCCAGAGCCACTCCCGGGGGCACCCCCATTCCCATCACGTCGAAGGGACGACGGACGAAGATGTTCCATCCCAGACGCACACTCAGGACCCTGCTGCTGCCGCTCGCGGCCGGGCTGGCCCTCACCGCCCTGCCCGCGCAGACGGCACAGGCGGCGAGCACCCTCACCAACGCCGGATTCGAGGCCGACGGCGCCGGCACGGCCACGCCCGGCGGCTGGTCGGAGTACGGCGACACCGGCGCCTCCTACGTGGAGGCAGGGGGCCACAGCGGTGGTTACCGCCTCACGCAGTACTCCTCCGCCGCCTACAAGGTGGAGACGTACCAGTACCTCTCCGGACTGACCAACGGGAACTACCGGCTCACCGCCTGGGTGCGCTCGGGCGGCGGCCAGAACTCCGCCTACCTCGCGCTGAAGAACTGCGGCGGCACCGAGCAGCGCACCGACCTGCCGGTCTCCAGCAGCGGATGGATACACCTCGTCGTCCCCGTCGCGGTGACCAACAACCAGTGCACGATCAGCATCAACTCCGATGCCAACGCGGGCAACTGGATCAACGTCGACGATCTGACGTTCGCCTCCGGCAGCGCCACCGGGCTGTCCGTCAAGGGCTCCGACATCTCCTCCCTCGCCAAGAGCGAGGCGCTCGGCGGCGTCTACAAGACCAGCTCCGGCACCACCGGTGACGCGCTCGCCATCCTCAAGTCCTCCGGTATGAACTACGCGCGCCTGAAGGTCTGGGTGAACCCCGCCGACGGCTACAACAACAAGGCGCGCGTCCTGGCGATGGCCAAGCGCATCAAGGCGCAGGGCATGAAGCTCCTGGTCGACTTCCACTACTCGGACACCTGGGCCGACCCAGGCGCCCAGACCAAGCCGGCCGCGTGGGCGGGCCACTCCTACAGTCAGCTGAAGACGGACGTCTACAACCACACGTACGACGTCCTCAACGCGCTGAAGGCGCAGGGCACCACCGCCGACATGGTCCAGGTCGGCAACGAGATCAACGGCGGCATGCTGTGGTCCGAGGGCTCCACCGACAACTGGTCGCAGCTCGCCGGGCTCCTCAACTCCGGCTACGACGCCGTCAAGGCCGTCAGCTCGTCGACGACCGTCGCGCTGCACCTCGCCAAGGGCGGCGACCTGGCCGGCACCCGCTGGTGGTTCGACAACGCGGTCTCCAACGGCGTGAAGTTCGACGCCATCGGCCTGTCCTACTACGGCTACTGGCACGGCCCGCTCTCCGACTTCCAGACGACCCTGGACGACGCGGCCGCGCGCTACGGCAAGCCGGTGTTCCTGGCCGAGACGGCCTACCCCTTCCGTCTCGACAGCGACGACTCGCTCGTCAACCAGATCGACACGACCGGTGAGCTGGTCTCCGGCTACCCGGCCACCACCGCCGGACAGTCCGCGTGGCTACGGGACGTGATGAACGTCGTGGAGGCCGTCCCGAACGGCCGCGGCCTCGGTGTCTTCTACTGGGAGGCCACCTGGACCGCCGTCACGGGCAACGGCTGGGACCCGACCGACGCCGCGTCCGGCAACGGCTGGGAGAACCAGGCGCTGTTCGGCTTCGACGACAAGGCGCTGCCCGCCATGTCGCAGTTCGGCCACCGTTGATCAGCCACCGTCGATGACATGAGGGCCCGGCTGCCCAGGCGGCCGGGCCCTTGTGGTGTCGCTCTTCGTGATGGTGGCGCTGTGTCACCACTGTCCCGCAGCCCGGGGCGGCACGCACGGGAAGTCCGCTCCCTGTTCGAGAAGGGTTGGTAGGGCGGGGAGGGGAAGCGGGGGAGGGGAGGAAGGGGAGGGGCAGTGGGGGCGCCGCGCACCCCGGTCGAGTGTGCGAGGGCGGTGGGGTCGGCGTTACCCTGTTCAGCGGCCGCGATCATGTGTCGCGGCGCGGCGGTGGGGCCCGCCGTACCCGAACCGCGGCGCTGATGCCGCCAACGGTCCCTACTTGCGATGAGGTGTGCCCGGGGGCCCGGGCCCGGCGAGTAGGAGAAGTACGTCATGACAGTCCCGCATCCCGAGCGCGTCGACGAGCCGGGTGCCGCCGCACGGCCGGCCCCGCGCCCCGCGTCCCCCTGGCACGGACAGGCCCCGGTCGTGGCGATGGTCTCGCTCGGCGGAGCCATCGGCGCCACCGCCCGGTACGGGGCCGCGCGGCTGTGGCCCGTGGAGACGGGCGGGTTCCCCTGGACCACGTTCTGGGTCAACGTCATCGGCTGCGCGGTGATCGGCGTCTTCATGGTCGTCATCACGGACGTGTGGGCGGCCCACCGACTCGTGCGGCCCTTCTTCGGCACCGGTGTGCTGGGCGGGTTCACCACCTTTTCGACGTACGCCGTGGACATCCAGAAACTGGTCGACTCGGGCCACCCCGGAATCGGCCTCGCCTATCTCGTCGCGACTCTGTGCGCGGCGCTCACGGCGGTGTGGCTCGCGGTGACCGCGACCCGCCGCGCCCTGGTACGGAGGCAGCGATGACACGGCTGACGGGCAGCGCACTACGGGTGACGATCTTCATCGGCGAGAACGACATCTGGCACCACAAGCCGCTGTACACGGAGATCGTGCACCGCGCCCACGCGGCGGGCCTGGCCGGCGCGAGCGTCTTCCGCGGTATCGAGGGCTTCGGAGCCTCCTCGCTGATCCACACCTCACGGCTGTTGTCACTGAGCGAGGACCTGCCGGTGGCGATCGTCATCGTGGACACCGAGGACCGCGTCCGCGCCTTCCTGCCCCAGCTCGACGAACTCGTCGGGGAGGGGCTGGTGATCCTCGACGACTGCGAGGTCATCAGGTACGCCGGTCGAGACGCCGAATCCGGCAAAACGGGCAAGAAAGGTAAGAGGTAGTTGTGAACTGGCTGCTGGTGATCGTCGGCGGAATGGTCGGCGCACCCCTGCGCTATCTGACCGACCGTGCGGTGCAGACCAGGCATGACACCGTCTTCCCCTGGGGCACCTTCGCGGTCAACGTCGTCGGCTGTCTGATCCTCGGCCTGCTGACCGGCGCGGTCGCCGCGGGGGCCGCGGGTTCCCCTCTTCAGCTGTTCCTCGGGACCGGCCTGTGCGGGGCGCTGACCACGTACTCGACGTTCTCGTACGAGACACTACGGCTGACCGAGACGGGTGCGGGGTTCTACGCTGCGGCCAACGTGCTCGTGAGCGTGACGGCCGGGCTCGGCGCGGCGTTCGCGGGTGTCTCGTTCGCCCAGGCGTTGTGGGCGTAGGCACCGGACGTCACTCGCGCATAGTAAGACTGTCTACAGCACTGTCGACCAACCCTCCTCACCATCAACCCCTCAGACCTAGAACTGGATCCCATGAGCGTCATCAACGTCGGTCAGGCCGTCGTCCTCGGAGTCGTCGAGGGAGTGACCGAGTTCCTCCCCGTCTCCTCCACCGGCCACCTCAAGATCACCGAGGGGCTGATGAACATCCCGGTCGACGACAAGGCCGTCGTCGGGTTCTCAGCGGTCATCCAGGTCGGTGCGATCGCCGCCGTACTGGTGTACTTCTTCAAGGACATCGTGCGGATCGTCTCCGCGTGGGGCCGGGGGCTGCGCAATCGCGAGGAGCGCCAGCACCACGACTACAAGTTCGCGTGGTGGGTCATCTACGCCACCATCCCGATCGTGATCGTGGGCCTCGCCGCCAAGCCGCTCATCGACGGGGCGCTCGGCTCCCTGTGGGTGGTCGCGGGCTCGCTGATCGTGGGCAGTGGTGTGATGTGGGCGGCGGACCAGATGGGGCGCCACAAGCGCGGTGAGGACGACACGTCCTTCAAGGACGCGATGCTGGTCGGTTGTTCGCAGATCCTCGCGCTGCTCTTCCCGGGCTTCTCGCGCTCCGGCGCCACGATGTCGACCGCGCTGATCCTGGACCTGGACCGGGTCGCCGCCACCCGGCTCTCCTTCTTCCTCGGCATCCCCGCCCTCACCGGCGCCGGCCTGTACGAGCTGAAGGACGCCCTGGGTACGGGGGTGGGCGCCGCGCCGCTCGCGGTCGGCACGATCGTCTCCTTCGTGGTCGCCTACGGGTCGATCGCCTGGTTGCTGAAGTTCGTCGCCAAGCACTCCTTCAACGCCTTCGTGATCTACCGGATCGTGATCGGTCTGGCACTGTTCGGACTGCTGGCGAGCGGAACCCTCGCCAGCTGATCGCGGAAACAGCAGCTCACAGGGGGTGCGAAGCCGGTTTACAGGCTTCGCACCCCCTGAATGTTTCTTTTCACTCCCCTTGACAGCCCCCTCTTGTCACCCGCAGGATCACCCCCGTGAACCTGTCAGACAGCCAGACAGGTGGATCGGTGCCGCGGCGCGTCAGCGCCATGGAAGCGGTGCTCACCCACCTTCGCGGCGCCATCGAGCGCGGCGAATACGCCATCGGTGACAAACTCCCCTCCGAGGCCGAGCTGTGCCGCCGCCTGGAGGTCAGCCGGCCGGTGCTCCGCGAGGCGCTGCGGGCCCTGCAGGTGATGGGCCTGACCGTGTCCCGTACGGGCAAGGGCACCTTCGTGGTCGCCAACACGGTCGAGGACCCCACCTTCGGCGACTACGCGGCGAGCGACCTGCTCGAGGTGCGCCGCCACGTCGAGATCCCGGTCGCCGGTTACGCGGCGGTGCGCCGCACCCCGGAGAACCTCGACCACCTGGCCCATCTGCTGGACCGGATGGAGCGCGAGACCGACACCACGGCGTGGGTCGCGATGGACACGATCTTCCACATCGCGGTCGCCGAGGCCTCGCAGAACCCGGTCTTCCGCAGGGTGATCGAAGAGATCCGGGACGCGCTGGCCCGCCAGTCCGCCTTCCTCAACGAGCTCGGCGGGCGGCGCGAACAGTCCAACCGTGAGCACCGGGCGATCGTCGAAGCGCTGATCGACGGCAGTGAACACGACGCGGTGGAGGCGATGTCCCATCACCTCGACCGCGTGGAGACCACCCTCACCGACATCGTGCGCCCCGCGCGTACGGACATCCCCACGGAAGGCGGACCCGAGGCGTGAGCGAGCAGTCCCTCAAAGACGAGGCCACATCGGCCGGCAAACCGGCCGCGCACGTCGACGCCGGAGACGCGGGTTACAGCAAGTCCCTGAAGTCCCGGCACGTCAACATGATCGCCATCGGCGGCGCCATCGGCACCGGTCTCTTCCTCGGCGCGGGCGGCCGGCTCGCCGACGCCGGCCCCTCCCTCTTCGTCGCGTACGCGGTGTGCGGCGTCTTCGCCTTCCTCGTCGTGCGCGCGCTCGGCGAACTCGTCCTGTACCGGCCGTCCTCCGGCGCCTTCGTGTCGTACGCCCGGGAGTTCCTGGGGGAGAAGGGCGCGTACGTCGCCGGCTGGATGTACTTCCTGAACTGGGCCACCACCGGGATCGCCGACATCACCGCCGTGGCCGTCTACACCCACTACTGGGGCATGTTCTCCGACATCCCGCAGTGGGTGATCGCGCTCATCGCGCTCGCCGTCGTCCTCACGGTGAACCTGATATCCGTACGCATGTTCGGCGAACTGGAGTTCTGGTTCGCGATCATCAAGGTGAGCGCGCTCGTCGTCTTCATGCTCATCGGCATCTTCCTGCTGGTCACCCAGCACCCGGTCGACGGCACCACCCCCGGCCCGTCCCTGATCACCGACAACGGCGGAATCTTCCCCAACGGCCTGCTGCCGATGCTGCTGATCATCCAGGGCGTCGTCTTCGCCTACGCCTCCGTCGAGCTGGTCGGTGTCGCGGCGGGCGAGACGGAGAACCCCGAGAAGATCATGCCGAGGGCGATCAACTCGATCATGTGGCGTGTCGGCCTGTTCTACGTCGGCTCGGTCGTCCTGCTCTCGATGCTGCTGCCCTGGAACAAGTACAGCGCGGGCCAGAGCCCCTTCGTGACCGTCCTGTCGAACATCGGCATCCCGGCGGCGGGCGGCGTGATGAACCTGGTCGTGCTCACCGCGGCCATGTCGTCCCTCAACTCCGGCCTCTACTCCACCGGCCGCATCCTGCGCTCCATGGCGATGTCGGGCTCCGCGCCCAGGTTCACCGGCGTGATGAGCCGCAGCCAGGTCCCGTACGGCGGCATCCTGCTCACCAGCGGGATCTGTGTCCTCGGTGTCGGCCTCAACTTCGTGGTCCCCGCCGACGCCTTCGAGATCGTCCTGAACTTCGCCGCCATCGGCATCCTCGCCACCTGGGGCATGATCATGCTCTGTCATGTGCTGTTCTGGCGGAAGACCCAGCGCGGCGAGCTGACCAGGCCGAGCTACCGCCTGCCCGGCTCCCCGTGGACCGAGATCGTGACGATCGGCTTCCTCGTCTCCGTCCTCGTCCTGATGTACGCCGACGGGGGAGCGGGGCGCACCACCGTGCTGTGTCTGCCGCTGATCGCCGTGACGCTCGTCGCCGGGTGGTACGGGGTGCGCCGCCGGGTCTCCGGCATCCGTGACGGAGCGGACGCGTGAGCACGAGCATGACGTACGCCGCTTCGATCGCCGCCGCCCCGGTGATCCGCGAACCTCTGCACGCTCCCGTCGCCCAGCTCGTCCGCGGCGGAGTCGTCGAAGGCGTCCACTACGGCTCGGCGGTCGTGCTGGCAGCCGACGGCGGCGTCGATCTCCAGATCGGGGACATCGAGGCCGCGTTCTACCCGCGCTCGGCGCTCAAGCCCGTCCAGGCGGTGGCGATGCTGCGGGCGGGACTGCCGCTGGACGGCGAGCTGCTCTCGCTGGCCGCGGCCAGTCACTCCGGCGAGGAACGGCACCTCGCCGGGACCCGGCGGATCCTGGAACTGGCCGGCGTCACCGAGGACGACCTGCGCAACGTGCCCGACCTGCCGTACGACCCGGTCGTGCGGGACACCTGGATCCGCGAGGGGCGGCTGCCGTCCCGGCTCGCGCAGAACTGCTCCGGCAAGCATGCCGCCATGCTGATGACCGCCCGGCTCAACGGCTGGTCCCTCGACGACTACCTCGACCCGGGCCACCCCCTCCAGCAGGCCGTCGCGGAGATCGTCGAGGACCTCACCGGGCAGGCGATCGCCCAGGTCACCGTCGACGGTTGCGGCGCGCCCCTCTTCTCCGTCTCGTTGCACGGGCTCGCCCGCGCCGCCGCCCGGATCACCACCGCACCGGCCGGCACCCCCGAGGCGCGGGTCGCCGACGCGATGCGTGCGCACGCCGAGATGGCGTCCGGCTCCGGCCGCGATGTCGCCGCGCTGATGCGGGCCGTGCCGGGGCTGCTCACGAAGGACGGCTTCGAAGGCGTCCAGATGGCCGCGCTGCCGGACGGCCGGGCCGTCGCCGTGAAGATCGCCGACGGTGCGGACCGGGCGCGTGGGCCGGTGGCCGCGGCGGCGCTGGCGCGCGCGGGTGTTGCCCCGGCGTTGCTCGCGGAGTTCGGATCCGTGCCGCTGCTCGGGGGTGGTGCCGTTGTGGGCGGGCTTCGCCCCGCCCGAGTGCTCGATCCGCTCCCGGCCTGAGCGGTGCGCGACCACGGCCGTGGGGGTGCGGTGGCAGGTGCGGGTTCGTCGTGGCTGGTCGCGCAGTTCCCCGCGCCCCTTGCGTCCGTGCGCCTCAGGGCCGGATCAGCAGCTCGCCCCCGACCGACCCGCCCCTACGCCTCACCCCACCCACCTTCACCCCTCCGAAAGAGGACCGCTCAGTCATGACCGTCGCCGCAGCGCACCGCAGTGAACACGATCTGCTCGGGGACCGTGACGTCCCGGCCGAGGCGTACTGGGGCATCCACTCCCTGCGCGCCACCGAGAACTTCCCCATCACGGGAACGTCGATCTCCGCCTACCCGCATCTGATCGAGGCCCTGGCCGCCGTCAAGGAGGCCGCCGCCCGTGCCAACGAGGAACTCGGCCTGCTCGAACCGGAGAAGGCCATGGCCATCGTCGCGGCCTGCCGGGAGATCCGCGCCGGCAAGCTGCACGACCAGTTCGTGGTCGACGTCATCCAGGGCGGCGCCGGCACCTCGACGAACATGAACGCCAACGAGGTCGTCGCCAACCGGGCGTTGGAGCTCCTCGGCCGTGCCAAGGGCGAATACCAGTACCTGCACCCCAACGAGGACGTCAACCTCGGCCAGTCGACCAACGACGTCTACCCCACCGCCGTCAAGGTCGCCACCGTCTTCGCGGTGCGCGAGCTGCTCAAGGCGATGGCCGTGCTCCAGGACGCCTTCGCCGCCAAGGCATTCGAGTTCCGCGACGTACTGAAGATGGGGCGTACCCAGCTCCAGGACGCGGTGCCGATGACCCTCGGGCAGGAGTTCTCGGCGTACGCGGTGATGCTCGACGAGGACCGCAGCAGGCTCGCCGAGGCCGTCGAGCTGATCCACGAGATCAACCTCGGCGCCACGGCCATCGGCACCGGCCTCAACGCGCCCGCCGGATACGCCGAATCCGCCCGCCGCCACCTCTCCGCGATCACCGGGCTGCCCCTGGTCACCGCCGCCAACCTGGTCGAGGCCACCCAGGACTGCGGCGCCTTCGTCCAGATGTCCGGCGTGCTCAAGCGGATCGCCGTGAAGCTCTCGAAGAGCTGCAACGACCTGCGGCTGCTGTCCTCCGGGCCGCGTGCGGGCCTCAACGAGATCAACCTGCCGCCGGTGCAGGCCGGTTCGAGCATCATGCCCGGCAAGGTCAACCCGGTGATCCCCGAGGTCGTCAACCAGGTCGCCTTCGAGGTGATCGGCAACGACGTCACCATCACGATGGCCGCGGAAGCGGGGCAGCTCCAGCTCAACGCCTTCGAGCCGATCATCCTGCACTCCCTGTCCGAGAGCATCACCCACCTGCGCACCGCCTGCCTGACGCTCGCCGAGCGCTGCGTCATCGGGATCACCGCCAACACGGAGGTGCTGCGCGCCGCGGTCGAGAACTCCATCGGCCTGGTGACCGCCCTGAACCCGCACATCGGGTACACGGCTGCCACCGACATCGCCAAAGAGGCCCTCGCCACCGGGCGCGGCGTCGCCGAACTCGTCCTGGAGAAGGGCCTGTTGCCCGCCGAGCGGCTAGCGGCGCTGCTGCGGCCCGAGGTGCTCGCGGGCAGCGGCACCCCGCAGGCGGTGTGACCCGATGCGCACCCGGACCGGCCCGGCGGCACAATGGTGATCATGGCTGCTTCGTCGTATCCGTCGTCCCCGACCTTCCAGCCGGTCCTGGAGCGCATCGCCACCGAGATCGGGCAGACACCCGGCCGCGGGCGGCCCGCCGACTACATTCCGGCGCTGGCCGCCTGCGACCCCCGGCGCTTCGGCATGGCCGTGGCCGAGCTCGACGGCACGGTGTACGGGGTGGGTGACTGGCGGCAGCCGTTCTCCACCCAGTCCATCACCAAGGTCTTCACCCTCGCCCTCGACCTGGCCCGTGAGGGCGACGAACTGTGGGAACACGTCGGCCGCGAGCCCTCCGGCAACCCCTTCAACTCGCTGGTGCAGCTGGAGTACGAGAACGGCATCCCGCGCAATCCGTTCATCAACGCGGGCGCCCTGGTCGTCACCGACCGGCTCCAGACCCGTACCGGCGACGCGGCCGGCACCCTGCTGGCCTTCCTCCGTGCGGAGAGCGGCAACGCCGAGCTCACCTTCGACAAGGAGGTGGCCGCCTCCGAGGCCACCCACGGCGACCGCAACGCGGCCCTCGCCCACTTCATGGCCTCGTACGGCAACATCGACAACCCGGTGCCGGCCCTGCTCGACCAGTACTTCCGCCAGTGCTCGATCGAGGCGTCCTGCGCCGACCTCGCCCTCGCCACGAGCTTTCTGGCCCGGCACGGCATCCGCGCCGACGGCTCCCGACTGCTCACCCAGAGCCAGGCCAAGCAGGTCAACGCGGTCATGCTGACGTGCGGCACGTACGACGCGGCGGGCGACTTCGCCTACCGCGTCGGCCTCCCCGGCAAGAGCGGCGTCGGCGGCGGCATCATCGCGGTGGTCCCCGGCCGCTGCACCCTGTGCGTGTGGAGCCCAGGTCTGGACGAGCGGGGCAACTCGGTGGCGGGCGTGGCGGCCCTGGACCGCTTCACGACACTGACGGGCGTGTCGGTCTTCTGAGTCAGTACCGGCGGGGCTTGCCCACTCCGGCCCAGCAGGGCGCCGGTCAAGGGGCGCGGGGCTGTGACAATCTGCGGCTCCGCCGCGTGGGCGCGACCAGCCACATCCGAACCCGCACCCGACAAGCCACCCGGAGGTAACGCCGCATCCCCCGCCCGGAGGGCGCCCCGTCGCCTTCCGGCCACCCGCCCTTGACACACTTGCCAAGTGTTGGCCAAGGCTCCCCTCGATCTCCACCGCTGTCAGGCCCTGGGCCTGACCGGTACCGCCTTCCTCGCGCTCGGCGGTGAGACGGCCGGCGCCCTGCCCACGCGGGACTTCCTCGACCCCGGCTCCGCGCGTGCCGTACTCGGCGTGGTCGGGGTCTACTTCGGCGTCGTCCTGCTGATCGCCGCATGGGTGCTGCTCGGCAAGGTCGTACGCGGTCCGCAGCCGCCGACGCCGCGCGCACTGCTGCTGGTGCTCGCCGCGTGGGCGGCGCCGCTGCTGCTCGCGCCGCCGCTGTTCAGCAGGGACGTGTACAGCTATCTCGCGCAGGGCGCCATGGTCGACGCGCACATCGACGTGTACGCCAACGGGCCCGCGCAGCTCGGCGGGCCGCTCGCCGACGAGGTGGCACCGGTGTGGCAGCAGACCGCGACACCGTACGGCCCGGTCTTCCTCGCCGTCGCCTCCGCGCTGTCCGGCCTCACCCGCGGCGAGATACCGGCCGGGCTCCTCGGCATGCGGCTGGTCGCGCTGCTCGGCGTCGGCCTGATGGCGGCGGCGCTGCCCCGCCTCGCCCGGCACAGCGGTGCCGACCCGGCCGCCGCGCTGTGGCTCGGCGCGCTCAACCCGCTCGTGCTGCTGCACCTGGTGGCCGGTGCGCACAACGACGCCATCATGCTGGGACTGCTCGGCGTCGGCCTGGTCGCCGCGCGCGGCCGATGGCACCTCCTGGGCGTCGTCCTCATCACCCTCGCCGCACTGGTCAAGGCGCCGGCCGTGCTCGGCCTGCTGGCGGTGGTGGCGCTGCGCGGGCGCCGCGGAGTACTGCGCACGGTCCTGACCACGACCGGGGTCGCGCTCGCCACCACGGCCGTGGTGACCGCCGTGGCGGGCACGGGGTACGGCTGGATCGCGGCCCTGAAGACCCCCGTCTCCCCGCACAACTGGTCGCCCACCAGCGTGCTCGGCCGCGCCACCGGCGCCCTGCTGAAGGATCTCGGCAGCGGCCTCGCCCCGCTGGCGATGCCCGCCTGGCACGCGACCGGGCTGGTGGTGACCGTCCTGGTCGTCCTGTTCATATGGCTGCGCCTGCGGCCGGGCCCCATCTACGCGCTGGGCCTGAGCCTGGGCGCGGTCGCCGTGTTCGGCCCCGCGATCCGGCCCTGGTACGCGCTGTGGGGCCTGTTCCTCATCGCCGCCGCGGCGCCCAACGGCTCGGTGCGCCACCGGGTCGCGGCGGCCAGTGCGGTACTCGCGCTCGCCGTACTGCCGAGCGGCGGCCCGCCGGACGTCGATCAGGTGGTGCTGGCCGTCTCCGGCGGTGCGCTCGCCCTCGTCGTGCTCTGGCAGGCCCATCAGGCCGCCCGGGCCGAGGAGCCGGCGCGGCCGCCGGTGCTGGGGCGGACGGCATGAGACATCTGGACACCGACGGCCGACGGCTGCTCGGCCTGCTCTCACTCGTCGTCGCGGTGGGCGTGTTCACCGCGACCGTGCCGCTGCTGCGCGACTGGTTCGATCTGCGCGTCTACTACGGCACCGTCGACGCCTGGGTCCACCACGGCGGGCGGATCTACGACTACTGGGTGCCGGGAACCACGTACGGATTCACCTATCCGCCGTTCGCGGCCCTGACCATGTTGCCGATGGCGCTGGTCGGGTTGCGTACGGCGATCGCCGTCTCCGTGGTGCTCAATCTCGCGGCGCTGGCGGTCGTGGTGTGGATCCTGGTCGAGCCCGCGCTGCGCCGCTACGGCTGGTACGGCTGCGCCCTCGCGGCCTGTCTGCTGGCCCTGCTCGAACCGGTCCGCGACACCTTCAGCTTCGGGCAGGTCAACCTCCTGCTGCTGGCCCTCGTCCTGAGCGACGCCTGGCTGCTGTCCACCGGCCGGGGCCGCCGGGCGGGCGTCGGCATCGGGCTGGCCGCCGCGATCAAGCTCACCCCCGCGCTCTTCATCGGCCTGCTGCTGCTCGGCCGCCGCTGGCGCGCCGCCGGGGTCGCGACGGCGGTCGCCGCGGCGGCCACCGGTCTTGCCGCCTGGGCGGCGCCGGACGCCTCGCGCTTCTACTGGTCCGAGGCGCTGTGGGACACCAACCGCATCGGACGTCTCGCCTATGTCTCCAACCAGTCGTTGCAGGGCGTTCTGGCCCGCCTCGCCGCACCGGGCGAACCGAACCGGGCCGTGTGGGCGGCGGCCGCCCTGCTGATCCTGTGCGTGTGGGCGTGGCGCACCTCGTGGGCGCTGGCCGACGAGGACTGGACGGCCGCGTTCGCCCTCACCGGTCTCGCCGCCTGCCTCCTCAGCCCGATCACCTGGGTGCACCACCTCGTCTGGCTGCTGCCGTCCTTCGCCGTACTGCTGCACCGGCACCGTGCTCGGGCCGCGTCGGCCCTGTACGCGGTGCTGTGCAGCAGCGTGGTGTGGCTCTGGTTCGACGACTCCTCCGGCCTCGACGGATTCCTCGGCAGCAACACGTACACGTGGATCACGCTGGGGCTGCTGCTGTGGCTGCCGGCCGGTCAGTCGCGGGTGGCCCGCACGCCCTTGAGACGCAGGGCGAGGGCCACGCCGCCCGCGCCCAGACCCGCGGCGCCCAGGATCCCCGCCGTCTCCGGCCAGCCGCCGTCGGGGCCGTCCGCGGACCCGGACCTCGCCTGTACGGGCGAGGCGCCCGCCGCCGGGACGGACCGGGTGTCGGGGAGCGATCCGACGGGTTCGACGTGTCCGGCGGCCGCGAAGCCCCAGTCGAGCAGCGAGCGGGCCTCCTCGTACACCGTGGTGCCGCCGCCCGCCTGAGGGTTCATCACCGTGACGACGAGGGTGCGTCCGCCCCGGTGCGCGGCGGCGACGAGCGTGTTGCCCGCGTTGGTGGTGTAGCCGTTCTTGACGCCGATCAGGCCCGGATAGGGCGCCACCCCGTCGGCGCCGGTCAGCAGCCGGTTGGTGTTCTGGATCTCGTACGGGTAGCCGTCGCCGGGGAAGGTGGCCTCGGCGGTGGAGCAGTAGCGCGCGAACTCCGGGTTGCGCAGGCCGGCCCGCCCGAAGACCGCGAGGTCGTACGCCGACGAGACCTGGCCGGGGGTGTCGTAACCGTCGGGTGACTCGACATGGGTGTCGAGGGCGCCCAGTGAGCGGGCCTTGGCCTGCATTCGGGCCGCCGTCCGGTGCCAGCCGCCGTTCATCGCGGCCAGTACGTGCACGGCGTCGTTGCCGGAGTTGAGGAAGACACCGCGCCACAGGTCGGACACGCGGTAGGTGTGGCCCGCGGCCACGCCCACCAGGCTGCTGCCGTCGCCGATGCCCTCCAGTTCCTCCTCCCTGACGGTGTGCTGGGTGCCGGCGGGCAGCGACGGGAGCACGGTGAGCGCGAAGAGGGTCTTGAGGGTGCTGGCGGGCGGCAGCTTGAGGTGCGCGTCGTGCGCGGCGAGCACCTCGCCGCTGCCTGAGTCGGCCACCACCCACGACAGCGCCGAGATGTCCGGCAGCGCGGGAGCGTCGGACCGTGTGCGTACCTGCGTCCCGGCCCGCTGGAGGTAGGGCGTCTGGGAGGCCATGGGTCTCGGCAGGCCCGTACCGAGGCGGGCGAAGGCCGGACTCGGCGCGAGGGCCAGTGCTCCGGCCACACAGAGGGCGGAGCAGGAGAAGGCGGTCAGCGAGACGACCATGCGGGATGGGAATCCGATTGTCATACCGCAAACGTAGGAACGGAGTCGCCGTGCGCCATGGTGCCAGGCCCGAGCGAGGGGATGCAGTACCCGGATGCCACACGCGGGAGAGGTCCGGGAGGTCCCGCGCGGTGGATTCGGGGTGGGATCAGGCGGTGGGCAGGGTCGGCTGGACCTGACGCAGGAAGGTCGCGTTGTCCGGCGTGGCGCGCAGCCGCTCCAGGAGGGTTTCCAGCGCGGCCTGGGCGTCCCGGGTCTGCAGGGCGCGTCGCAGGCCGCGTACGGCCGTCAACTCGGCCCCGGGCAGGAGCAGTTCCTCGCGGCGGGTGCCGGACGGGGTGATGTCCACGGCCGGGAACACACGCCGTGAGGCGAGGGTCCGGTCGAGGCGGAGCTCCATGTTGCCGGTGCTCTTGAGCTCCTCGAAGAAGTAGTCGTCGGCGCGGGAGCCGGTCTCCACCAGGGCGGTGGCGAGGATGGTGAGCGAGCCGCCCTCCTCGGCGAGGCGCGCGGCGCCGAAGAACCGCTTGGGGCCGTGCACCGCGGCGGCGTCGACGCCGCCGCTGAGGGTGCGGCCACCGGAGGCGGCCGCGTTGTTGTGCGCGCGGCACAGCCGGGTGAGCGAGTCCATCAGGATGACGACGTCCTCGCCCTGTTCGACGAGCCGCTTGGCGCGCTCGACGACGAGCTCGGCGAGGGCGATGTGCTGCTTCGGCGTCTTGTCGAAGGTGGAGGCGTAGACCTCGCCGCGGACGGAGCGCCGCATGTCGGTGACCTCTTCGGGCCGCTCGTCGAGGAGCAGCACGAGCAGGTGGCATTCGGGGTGGTTGCCCGCGACGGCGGCGGCGAGCTGCTGGAGCAGTACCGTCTTGCCGGTCTTGGGCGGGGCGACGATCAGACCGCGCTGGCCCTTTCCGACGGGGGAGACCAGGTCGACGACGCGTCCGGCCATGCCGCTCGCCGGGTGCTCCAGGCGGAGCCGGTCGCGCGGGTGCAGCGGGGTGAGGTCGCGGAAGTGAGGGCGGCGGCGCAGCTCTTCGGGGGTACGGCCGTTGATCCGTTCGACCTCGGCGAGTGCGCGGGGTCCGCCGCGTACGCCTTCGACGGTGTCGCCCTTGCGCAGGCCGTGACGGCGGATCAGTGCGGCGGAGACCTGGACGTCGGTCGGCGTGGGCAGGCAGCTCTCGGCGGCGCGCAGGTACCCCTGCCCGTTGTGCGCGATGTCGAGGACACCGGTGGCGTGGGCCGGGAGCTGCTTCTGTACGGGAGGGTGTTCGAGTGTGGTGGTCATGAGAGGGGGTCCTTTCGAGGACGGATTCATGAGGTCATGAAGAAGGGAGGGGATGTGCCGGGGGGAGGCGGCGTGCTCACGCCTCGGTGCGGCGGGGAAGATCACCTGAAGGAGCTACGGATGACCGTGCTCGGAAGGTGATGTGAAGAAGCTGGTCGCCCGGTCCGGAAGACGACGGGCGTGTCAGCGAAAGAAGGAGACTCGGCACCGGCGCCCGAGACGGGGCGTACACAAGTGCTGACCGCAGAATACCACGGCTTGTGGCGAAGTGGCTGTGATCCGTCTCTCAGCGGCTCGCGAGGAGGCCGTACAGCAGCGGAATGCGCGGCTCGTCCTCCGGCAGGCGCCACCAGCCGGACGGCGTACGGACCATCTGTGGCCAGCGCGGCCAGGGAAGCTCTTCGCTCTCCCGGAGCCGGCGGATACCCAGTCCCGCTCCCGTCAACGCGTTGACGACCTCGTCCATTCCGTGCATCCACTCGTAACTGTCGGTCGCGCCCTCGACGGCCGGTCCGTCGGTGTACGTGTAGGTCGCGTTCCTGTGCACGGCGTCCCGGCCGCCCAGGTAGTCGTGGCGCAGCAGCAGTTCGGTGCCCTCGCCCTCGGCGGGCTTGGGGCCCAGCGCGTTGAGCAGCGGATGGAACTCGGCGATGTACAACCGCCCTCCCGGGCGCAGCAGTCGAGCGACGACAGCGGCCCAGCGGCCCAGGTCGGGCAGATAGCACAGGGCGCCCTTGCCGGTGTAGATCACGTCGAACCGCCGCCCGTCCAGGGCTTCTACGGCGTCGTACACATTGGCTCGTACGTACGTCACGTCGGCGCCCGCCCGTGCCGCGATGTCGGCCGCGGCCGCCACGGACGCCTCGGAGATGTCCAGGCCGACGGTCCGCGCACCGCGCTCGGCGAAGGCGATCGTCTCGGTGCCGAGGTGGCACTGGAGATGGAGCACGTCGAGGCCGGCCAGGTCCCCGAGGTCCTCCCACTCGAAGGCGGCGAACCAGCGCGCCGGGTCGAGCTTCTCGCCCAGCCCGTAGAACCGGCTGGCGAGATGGACGGGGGTCCGCGCGTCCCAGTTGGCCTGGTTGGCCCGCATCATCCGCTCGTGCTCGTCGGTCATGGAACCATCCAACCGTGGACGGAGGTGGATCCGGGGCAAGAACCGCGGATCGGCGCGTACGCCATCGCTGTCGGTCACGCGGTCGAGCGGGCAGAATCCTTCGTCGTAACGGCTCGCGGCGCCTGCGCCCGACTCCCCACCCCCGCAAGGAGAACCTCCGGTGGAAACCTCTCCCGGCACGCCGCACCGCATGGACCCGGCCGGCGGCTGCCCGCATGCCGACAACGCGCGGCTGCTCGAGCGCGGCGCCGTCACGGCGGTGGTGCTGCCCGGCGAGGTGGAGGGGATGGCGGTGCTCGGGCACGAGGCGTTGAAGGAGTTCCTCGCGCATCCCGAAGTAGCCAAGGGCGCCGAGCACTTCACCGAGCTGCGGGAGGGGCGGATAGCGCCGGGGTGGCCGCTCGCGACCTTCGCGACCGTACGCGGGATGACGACGGCGGACGGTGAGGACCACCGGCGGCTGCGGTCGTTGGTGAGCAAGGCGTTCACCGCGCGCCGGGTCGAGGAACTGCGGCCCCGGATCGAGGAGTTGACGGCGGGACTGCTCGACGACCTCCGGGCCGCGGCCGAGCGGGACGGCGGAGTCGCCGATCTGCGGCGGCACTTCGCGATGCCGCTGCCCATGGGGGTCATCGGGGAACTGCTCGGAGTGGACGCGGAGCACCGCGACCGGCTGCACCACCTGTCGAACCAGGTGGTCGCCACCGACATCGGCCCCGAGAAGGCCTTGGCGGCCAACCGTGAACTCGTCGCCGTGCTCGCCGCCGTGGCCGTCGCGCGGGGCGAGCGGCCGGGCGACGACCTCACCAGCGCGCTGATCGCCGCCCGGGACGAGGAGGGTGACCGGCTCAGCCAGGAGGAGCTCATCGGCACCCTGGTACTGATGATCATCGCGGGGCACGAGACCACGCTCAACCTCCTCACCAACGCCGTACGGGCGCTCTGCGGCCATCGGGACCAGCTGGAGCTGGTCATGAAGGGCGAGGGCGGGGTGGGCTGGGCGGACGTGGTCGAGGAGACCCTGCGCTGGGACGCGCCCGTCAGCTACTTCCCCTTCCGCTATCCGGTGCGGGACCTGACCGTCGACGGCACGGTGATCCCCAAGGGGACGCCCGTGCTGGCCGGTTACTCGGCGGCGGGGCGCGACCCGGCCGTGCACGGTCCGGACGCCGACCGCTTCGACGTCACCCGGCCCGGCAGGCCCGGCGCCGCCCGGCACCTCTCCCTCGGCCACGGCGCCCACTACTGCCTCGGTGCCCCGCTGGCGCGCATGGAGGCGACCATCGCCCTGGAGCGGCTGTTCACCCGCTTCCCCGACCTCGACCTCGCCGTGACGGAGGCGGAACTCTCCCGGCACTCCAGTTTCGTCGGCAACAGCGTGCGGGCACTTCCGGTACGGCTCGGTACCTCCCACGGCTGACCGCGCGCATACCGCCGTACGACAGCGCGCCGCATACCAGCCATACGACACCGCGATGCCCCTGCGCCGACCCTTTTCTTGTTCTGGGCAATGGCCGTCCCTACGCTGCCAGCACCGCACACGGGCGGTACTGGACAAGGGACATGGCAATCATGGGTCGACTGGCCGGAAAAATCGCTTTCATCAGCGGAACGGGGGCCGGAATAGGGCGGGCCGCGGCCCAGGTATTCGCCGCGGAAGGCGCCACCGTATTCGGCTGCGACCTCGATGCCGACGCCGCCGCGGAAACGGTGGAACTCGTCGAGAAGGCCGGCGGCGTCATGCGGTCCCTCGCCCCGGTGGACCTCTCCACCGAGGAGGGCGCCCGCGAGTGGATCGACGCGGGCATCGAGGCCCTCGGCGGGATCGACATCCTCTACAACAACGCCTCCGCACTGCGGAACGGGCCGTTCGCGACCATGCCGGCCGAGGACTGGTACTTCACCATCAAGAACGAGCTCGACATCCCCTACTTCTGCACGCAGGCGGCCTGGCCGCACCTGATCGCCCGCGGCGGCGGAGCCGTCCTCAACGTCGCCTCGGTGGCCGCCGTCCGGGGCGCCCCCTTCATGCCGATGGTCCCGCACGGCGCCGCCAAGGGCGGGGTGCTGGCGATGAGCAAGCACCTGTGCGCGGCCGGCGCCCCGCACCACATCCGGGTCAACACCATCGCCCCCGGCATGACCCGCACGGCCGCGACCGCGCCCTTCCTCGACGACCCCGATGGACCGAAGGCGCAGCTGGAGGCGCGGATCCCGGTGGGCCGGGTGGGCGAGCCCGAGGACATCGCGCGCGCCGCCGCCTTCCTCTGCTCCGACGAGGCGGCGTTCGTCAACGGCGCCAACCTGATGGTCGACGGCGGCGACAGCGCGATGGCGGGCTGAGCGCCGGTGACCGTCCGACTCGACCACGTGGGCGTCAACGTACGCGATCTGCCCGCCCAAACCATCTGGTACCAGGGGGCGTTCGGGCTCAGGACCGTCTTCGAGTTCACCCTCGAAGGACCCGGTCTGAGCGCCGTCGTCCTGGAACATCCGCACGGCTGGCGCGTCGAACTCCTCGCCAGGCCCGGATCCGCGCCGGGGCTGCGGGCCCCGGACCCGCTGACCGCCGCCCTCACCGAGGGATACGGACACTTCGCGGTCACCACCCCCGAACTCGACCCCGTCTACGCGGCCTTGGTGGCGCACGGAGCGGGCGAGGCCATGAAACCGGGTCCTTCCCCCGAACCCGGTATTCGCATGGCCTGGGTCACCGACCCCGAGGGAAATCTCATCGAACTCATAGAGAAAAACGCAGAGTGAGGGCACGCACGATGACGGATTCGATCTCCACGAGCTCTTTGAAGAAACTGGACCTCGGAACACTCATAGCCTGCTGTCTCGCAGTTGCCGCCGCGCAACTGTGCATTACCGTTCCGTCCCCCATCAATGGCGAAATCCAGGCTGCCTTCGGGGCGTCCGGTTCCCAGGTCGCCTGGGTCACGTCCGCCTTCATTCTCCCCACCGCCATTCTTGAACTGAATTTCGGTGTGGTCGGAGACCTCTTCGGCCGCAAGCGCCTGCTGGTGCTCGGCGGGCTCGTCCTGGCGCTCGGCGAACTCCTCAACGCCACCTCCCAGAACATCACCATGATGTGGACCGGGCAGGCGCTGGCCGGTATCGGCGCCGCGGCGCTCTTCCCCAGTTCCCTCGCGGTCATCGCGGCCGCGACCCCGGACGGGAAGGACCGTGCCAAGGCGGTCTCCACCTGGGCGCTCAGCATCTCCCTCGCCTCCGCTGTGGGACCGCTGTCCTCAGGTGTGCTCGCCACCGTCGCCGACTTCCGCTGGGCGTTCGTGCCGCCCGTCGTCCTCGGCCTGGCGGTCGCCGTCGCCTGCTGGAAACTGGTCACCGACTCCAAGGCCCCCGAGGGCCGCGCCCTGGACTGGCCGGGCCAGATCACCATCGCCGTCGGCCTCACCGCCCTGCTCTGGGGCATCATCGAGGGCGGCGACCGCGGCTGGGGCAGCGCGGCGATCGTCGGCGCGCTGGCCCTCGCGGCGGTGGCTCTCGTCGGCTTCGTCGTCGCCGAGACCCGCGCCGCCTCACCCATGTTCAACCTGGACCTGCTGAGGATCCCGTCCTTCGCCGCGGCGGCCGTCGTCGCCCTGGCCGGCATGTTCGGCTTCATCGGCACCGCGTACTGCGTCTCCATCCGCCTCGGCGCCGTGATGCATCTGAGCGCGCTGCGCGCCGGCATGCCGTTCGTGATCCTCCAGCTGATCCCGCTGCTCCTGGCACCGGTGCTCAGCAGGATGCTCACCCGCGTCGACGCCCGCTGGCTCCTGATGGGCGGCCTGCTGCCGATGGCCGCGGGACAGTTCTGGATCGCCGCGCTGCCCATCACCACGACCTCCCTCGCCGCCTTCATCGGCCCGGTGCTGCTGCTCGGCGTCGGTTTCATCTGCGTCGTCTCCTCACTGACCTCGGCCGCCGTGAACGCCGTACCGATCCACATGACCGGCATGGCCAGTGGTGCCACCAGCCTGGTCCGCGAGTTCGGCCAGGGCCTCGGCCCGGCCGTCATCAGCACCATCGCGATGAGCGCCGCGTCCGCCGCCCTGGTGGGCAAGCTCAACGGCCCGGACGCCGGCATGGAGGCCGCCGCGGGCCCGCTCGCCGTCGTCAACGCGGGCAGCGACAGCGCCAGGGCCGCCGCGCAGACCGCGCTCGGCCACGGCATGGCCCTCGGCGTGGTGATCTGCGGCTGCGCCTCCCTGCTCGGTGCGCTGGTCACCCTCCTGCTGGTGCGCAAGAACACCGCCCGAGCGGCGGTCGGCGCCACCGGTGAGCCGTCGGTGCGGACGGCTACCGCCTAGCGCGGATCGTCACGAAGAGGCCGGGACCCGGGTCCCGGCCTCTTCGTGTGCCCGGGGTGTCGATTCGTCGCGGTCCCGTTCGTCGGTGGGGTGTAGGAAGTTCATGAGCACCGGGAGGAACCATGAAGTACATGCTGCTGGTCTGCGGCGACGACACGGCTGACGCCTCCGGCATGGCACCCGTCGAACCCTGGGTCGAGGAGCTCGGCGCCGAACGGGGCGTGCGGCTGCACGGCCACCGCCTCAGCGATCCCGCCGACGCCGTCACCGTACGGGTCCGCGGCGGCGAGGTGCTGCGCACCGACGGGCCGTTCGCGGAGACGAAGGAGTACGTCGCCGGATACGACATCCTCGAGTGCGACAGTATGGAAGAGGCTATCGAGGCGGCCGCCGAGCACCCCGTGGCATCCGTGGGGGCCATGGAGGTGCGCGCGTTCTGGGAGGACGAGGACGCCGAGGGGGAGATCCGCCGACTCGACGACGAGCTGACGGCGGCCTTCCGTGAGCGGGACGTCGACCGATGGCTGGCCTGCTACACGCCGGACACGGAGGTGTTCCACCCGATGAGCGGCCTGGAGGAAAGCGGAACCGACGCCCTCCGCAAGGCCCAGGAGTGGTTCTACTCCACCGTGACCGGGCCCGTGCGCCGCGAGGTGCTCGCCTTCCGTCTCCGCGTCGACGAGAGCGTCGCCTTCAGCCACGGGCTGGTCCGGATCCGGGGCACGTTCACCACGGGCGAGCCGCTCGACAGCACAGTGCGCGTGACGACCGGCTACCGTGCCGTGGGAGACCGTTGGCTGATCGCCCACGAGCACGCGTCGGTCCCGTTCGACGCGGGCATCGAGGAGGTCCGGTCATGAAGTACGTCCTGTTCATCTGCACCCCCGTCGGCGGCGAGGAGCTGAGCCCCGCCGAGATCGCCGACGACCCCCGCTTCACCTCGTACATTGACGAGGTCCGAAGCCGCGACATCGTCAAGGGCGGCGCACGGCTGCGGCCCTCCACCGACGCCACCACCGTCCGTGTCCAGGGCGACGAAGTCCTGCTCACCGACGGGCCGTTCGTGGAGTCCAAGGAGTACGTGGCCGGCTTCGACCTCATCGAGGTCGCCGACCTCGACGAGGCCATCGCGCTCGCGTCCCGGCATCCGGCGGCGCTGGGCGGCGGCTCGGTCGAGGTGCGGCCGGTCTGGGAGTGAACGACATCGGTGACGTGGAGGCGGCGGTCGCCGCCGCCTTCCGCGAGGAATGGGGCCAGGTCGTCGCCACCCTGATCCGGGTGACCGGCGACTGGGACCTCGCCGAGGAGTGCGCGCAGGACGCCTTCGCGCAGGCCCTGGACCGGTGGCGGCGCGACGGAGTGCCGAGCCGCCCCGGCGCCTGGCTGACCACGACCGCACGCCACCGGGCCCTGGACGTGCTGCGCCGCGAGGCGGTGGGGGCCCAGAAACTGCGGGAGGTGGCCGTGCTGGCGCGGGACGACGGGCCCTGCGACCCGGAGTACGACGGCGACGACAGCGGCGTCCGCGACGACCGTCTGCGTCTGATCTTCACCTGCTGCCACCCGGCGCTCCCCATCGAGGCCCGGGTGGCACTGACCCTGCGCACCCTCGCCGGGCTCACCACCCCCGAGATCGCCCGCGCCTTCCTGGTGCCCGAGGCGACCATGGCGCAGCGCCTGGTGCGCGCCAAACGGAAGATCCGCAACGCCGGCATCCCCTACCGCGTACCGCCCGCGCATCTGCTGCCCGAACGCACCACCGGCGTTCTCGGCGTGGTCTACCTGCTCTTCAACGAGGGGTACGCCGCCACGTCCGGCGCCGATCTGGTGCGTACGAACCTCTGCGCGGAGGCCATCCGGCTCGCCCGTGTCCTGGCCCGCCTGATGCCCGACGAACCCGAGGTGCTCGGTCTGCTGGCCCTCCTGCTGCTGCACGACGCCCGGCGTGCCACCCGGGTGGACCCGACGGGCGAGCTGGTGACGCTGGAGGACCAGGACCGTACGGCCTGGGACAGGTCCGCCGTCGACGAGGGCGCCGCCCTCCTGGAGACCGCACTGCGCCGCGGACGCCCGGGGCCCTACCAGATCCAGGCCGCCATCGCCGCCTGCCACACCACCGCCGCGACGGCCGGGGACACGGACTGGGCCGACATCGCCGCGCTGTACGGGGAACTGGCGCGTTTCGTGCCCTCCGCCGTGGTGCGGCTCAACCGTGCGGTGGCGGTGGGCATGTCCGAGGGCCCGGAAGCGGGGCTGGCGCTCGTCGCGGAGCTGGAGCGGGAGGGCGAGCTGGACGGCTACCACCTGCTGCCCGCCACCCGCGCGGACCTGCTGCGACGGATGGGACGCCCGGTGGAGGCGGCCGAGGCGTACGCCCGGGCGCTGGAGCTCGTGGAGAACGCGGCCGAGCGGCGCTTTCTGGAGAAGCGGCTCGCGGAGTGCCGATCGGCGTAGGACCGTCCGCGGCGACCGTCTCCGGACCGGGTGGTCACACCGAGTCGAGCGCGTTCGTGATCGCCTTCACGCCGCCGTGCGCCGAGTAGCCGCCGTCCACGGTGATCTCGGCGCCGTTCACGTAGGACGACTCGTCGGAGAGCAGATACACGACCAGCGGCGCGACCTCCTCGCAGCTGCCCGGGCGGCCCTGCGGAGTCATCGAGAGGTGCGCCCGCGTGAAGACCGGGTTCGCCGTCGCCATCAGGGGGGTCTCGATGTAGCCGGGGTGGATGAGGTTCGTACGGATGCCGCGCGGTGCCAGTTCCAGCGCGGCCACCTTCGACAGGCCCCGCAGCGCCCACTTGCTCGCCGTGTACGCGACCGCGTGATGGGCGGTGAGAGCGGCCACCGAGCCGACGTTCACGATCGAGGACCCGGGGGGCATCAGCGGGGCGAGGGCCTGGACGCCGAGCATCGGGCCGGTGGTGTTCACCGCGAACGCCCGGTTCCAGTCGGCGAGTTCCACCGCGCCGAGACGGGCCCGCATGGGGATCCCGGCGTTGTTGACGAGCCCGTGCACGGCCTCCAGTGAGCTCGCCAGGGCCGCCCAGTCGTCCGGGGACGACACGTCCAGGTGGTGGTAGCGCACGTCGAGGCCGTCGGTGCGCAGGGCGGCGGCGAGCTTCTCGCCGGGCTCGTCGAGGACGTCCGTGGCGACCACCGAGGCCCCCTCGTGGGCCGCCGCCGCCACCTCCACGGCTCCCTGGCCCTGTGCGGCTCCGGTGATGACGACGGTACGACCGGCCAGGCGCGTGCGGCTCACGGCTTCCTCCAAGGGGGCGTGGGTTCGCTCCCCACGCTAGGAAACCGGGGCCGGCTCCGGAAACGCATGTTCGCCATGGCTGGCATTCACGCCGACGATCTCCGCGGGCGCGGGATCGTCCAGCGACGCGCCCACCTTGCGGACCGTCTCCCGCAGCCACCGGTGCGCGGGATCCGCGTGCCGGTTGTGGTGCCAGTACATGGCCTCCACGAGCGGCACGTCCGGGAACGGCGTCGGTACGACGGCACAGCGGGCGAAGCCCTCGTAGCGTCGGGCGAGCCGCTCGGGCACCAGGGCGACCAGGTCGGTGCCGCTCACCAGGAACGGCAGCACGTTGAAGCCGGGCGTGCTGACCTGCACCCTGGGCGTGATGCCGAGCGTCTCCAGCTGGCGGTCGGCGGGTGTGAGCTTGCCGATGCCGCACGCCGCGTGCGGCATCTCCGCCAGGTCACGCAGGACGAGCCGCCCGTCCACCAGGCGCGGGTTGTCGGGGTCGACGAGACACACGAACCGGTCGTGCATCACGGCCTCGCTGACGCCCGGCAGCTGGTACCCGAGCGGCACGATCATCAGGTCGTGACAGCGCAGATGGGTCTCCGTCTCCAGCTGCCCGTCCACGATGGGGTGGAAGTCGATACGGACGCCCGGCGCCTCCTGCGCGATGGCCCGCAGCAGCGGCTCCACGAACACCGTCATCACATAGTCCGACATCACCACCGAGAAGCGCTGCCGGCTGCGTGCGGGCTCGAAGTGCCGGGTCAGCGAGAGTGCCTCCTCGGCCTTGTGCAGGGAGGCCTGGACGACCGGCAGCAGGCGCTCCGCGAGCGGCGTCAGCTCGTACTCACGCCCCACCCGCACCAGCAGCTCGTCGTTGAAGTGCCGCCGCAGCCGGGCCAGTGAGCCGCTCATCGCGGACTGGCTGGTGGACAGCCGCACCCCCGCGTGGGTGACGTTCTTCTCCTCCAGGAGGGCTTCCAGCGCCACCAGGAGATTCAGGTCGATCGCTCCGAGACCCATGTGTGTCTCCTTCCGGCCGCGTCGTTGAAGCTCGGTGAAACGGGAGCGTAACGACCGGGTTCCCGCCGAGGAAGGGTCCGGGAGGCAACTCACAGGGATCCGATGGCAGCCATCGGATCCCCGGATGTGTGCAGGTCGAAAGGGGTACGGAGGGTTACGGCCGGGGCGTACGGCCGCGTTTGCGGGCCCGTGGCAGGTACACGTCCGTGCGCCCGGGGACGATCCGGTTGGAGACGCTGCCGAGGCGCTCCACGGTGAGCGTCACCTCGTCGCCGGGCTTCAGGGGCGGCGGCGTACGTTCCCCGACGCGCCCCCAGAACTCCGCGAGCGCCCCCCAGCCGCAGGTGCCCGAGCCGAGGATGTCGCCGGGGCGCACCCAGGTGTCGCGGGCGGCGTAGGCGACCATCTCCTCGAAGGTCCAGGAGACGTTGGCGAGGGTGTCGCGGCCGATCAGCTCGCCGTTGAGGGCGACCGTCATCTCCAGGTCGAGGAAGCCGTCCGGGTCGCGCCGGTCCGCCACCTCGTCGGCCGTGACCAGATACGGGCCGAGGGTGTTCGCGAAGTCCTTGCCCTTGGAGAAGCCGAGCCCGAGGTTCTTCTCCGGTTTCTGCAGATCGCGCGCCGACCAGTCGTTGAAGACGAGATAGCCGACGATGTGCTCGCGGGCCCGCTGGGGCGTGAGGTCCCGGCCCGCACGGCCGACGACCGCGCCCACCTCCAGCTCGAAGTCGAGCACCGAGCAGCCCGCCGGTACCGGAACGTCGTCGTGCGCGCCGTAGGCCGCGTGCGGGTTGGTGAAGTAGAAGTTCGGCGCCCGATACCACTCCTCGGGCACCTGCTCCAGACCGTCCAGCGACTTGGCGACACCCTCGATGTGCGCCTCGAAACCGACGAAGTCCCGGATGGACGGCGGCTTCAGCGGGGGCAGCAGCCGTACCTGATCCACCGTCAAGTCGCTCTCGACGGAGAGCGCTTCGCTGCCGGCGGCATGCAGCGCCTCCTGTTCGACGAGCGACAGGACGGTGGTGCCGGGCGGCAGCGGATGGATGATCCCCTCCTGGACGACCCCGGCGCGCTCCACGCCCTCGTACGCGTATGTCGTGAACCGCATGCCCTATCGCTCCCAGTCGTTGGTGTTGGTGACGGTCCCGGCGCTCAGATGGCCCACGAAGAGGCCCTTCGGGTCGCGAGCCGCCCGGATCTCCCGAAGCCGCTCCCACTGCGCGTCACCCATGAACCTCAGCTGCCGCACGGTGAAGTCGGAGTCCCCGAGGTACTGGCCCGCGGTCACCGGCCGCATCGCCGCCATCGCCTCGTCGAGCCAGCCGCGCAGTTCGGCGTCGCGCCCGGGATCGTCGTGGATGACGTAGGTGGCGCAGTAGATCTCGGACTGCAAGGAGAAGGCCATGTCCGGGAGTTCACGCAGCGGGGCCATCGAGAACCAGATGGTGAAGGTCTGCCGGGTCGGCTGCTCGGTGAACGCCTTCCGGATCGCCGGCACGACCTCGTCGGCGGACCCGGTCAGCCAGGCGTTGTCGACGAGATAGCGGTGCCCCTCGGGGTTGGCGAGACGCTGGCCCTGAAGCTGCTCGGCGAGGGTCGTCGGCTGCGCCTCGATCCGCAACAGCGCCCGGTCCGCGTACGGGTTGGCGTGCAGCGGGGCCAGTGCCTCGGCGGCCTGCTCGGCGGTGTCGGTCATCGACACGCCCGTGACCAGCAGCACCGGCCCGTCCCCGGCGGGCGGGGTCTGTGTCAGGGCGACGATCTCGACCAGGTCGGAGACGGTGTGGTGCATGCCGTGCAGCCAGGTCATGACCTCGTCGAAGAGGGCGAGCGGGTACGCGTACACGGTGTGCGCCAGATGTTTCGGCAGCGGGCGGGTGCGCAGATGGAAGCGGGTCACGACCCCGAAGAACCCCGGGCCCGCGCCGCGCGCCGCCCAGAACAGGTCGCTGTGGTCCGTCTCGTCCGCACGCACCAGTTCGCCCTCGGCGGTGACGACGTCGATCGCGACGACGTTCTCGGCCGCCCAGCCCCAGCCGCGCGCGTTCCAGCCCTGCCCGCCCTGGAGCAGAAAGCCGCCGATGCCGACGGAGGGACAGTGCCCGCCGTTGAAGAAACGCCCGAACTCCCCCAGATACGGGTTGAGTTCGTCGCCGCCCTTGACGCCCGGGGCCGCCGTCACGATCCCGGTCCGCGGGTCGTACGTCATCTCGCGCAGGCCCCCGAGGTCGATCAGCAGCGCGTCCTCGCGCACCGACCAGGCGGCCCAGCTGTGCCCGCCGGAGCGGACGGCGACCTGCCACCCCCGTTCCAGGGCGAGTCGTACCCCGTCGACGACGTCCTGTTCGGACGCGGCCGTCAGCACGGCGGCGGGGGTGCGGTCCGACGGGCGGCGGGCGTTGAAGACCCTGCCGAAACACGCCTCCTCGAAGTCCTCGTCGCCGGGGAAGTGGAGGGCGCCTGAGAAACGGTCGATGCGCACGCTCGTACTCACTTGATCGCGATCGGATTGACAGGGGCGCCCACCGCGCCGGTGACCGGCAGCGGCGCCGCGATCAGCAGGAACTCATGGACACCGTCGGCGGCGCAGTCCTCGGCCAGCTCCTCCAGGTCCCACATCTCGCCCAGCGGGAGGCCCATGTTGGGGATCGCGATCTGGTGCAGCGGGGACATCGCCGGCTGGGCGAACTCGTACGGGCGTACTTCGAGCCCCCAGGTGTCGGAGGCGATCGCGGCGATCTCCGTACGGTGCAGCCAGCCGAGCGTGGTGAAGGAGAGGCCCGGGGCGTCCCCGGCGGCGTACCCACCCCACGCGCCGAGTCGCCGTACCCGCCCCAACTGCCCGGTCCTGACGAGGACCAGATCGCCGCGCCGTACGGACGAGGTGGCGCCCTGCGCCTCGATCGTGGCGCGCAGATGCTCCTCCAGGATCGGGAAACCGTCCGGGAGCTCGCCGTGTTCGTCGCCGACCGCGCGGCCCACGTCGAGCAGGACCCCGCGCCCGGTGAAGGCGTCCTTCATGTGCTCGATGCCGGTGACCGAGTCCCCGTCGCCGTTGACGATGGTGCACGGACGGCCGTTCCAGGCCCGCTTGTTGTCGTAGATGTGTCCGAGGCCGTCCCACTGGGTGGAGGCCTGGAGCGGCATCACGACATGGTCGTCGGCGCCCCCGAAGCCGTGCGGGAAGCCCTGCGTCCCGGCGGCCGCGTCCGAACCGGTGTCCTTCATGTAGTGGACGGGGTTGATCCGGCCACGGAAACCGCGCTGTGGGCCCCTCTCGTTGAACTCCTGGGAGAGCGAGAACGACCGGCCCCGCCGGACCAGGCCCGCCGCGTGCGCCCGTATCGCGTCGTCGATGAAATTGAGCGTGCCCAGCACGTCGTCCTCACCCCAACGGCCCCAGTTCCGGTAGGCGGAACGGGCTTTGGCGAGCTCTTCCTCAATCGGACCCAGGCTCATCGAGTACGTCCATTCTGTAGCAGGTCGAGAGCGTTGCCCCCGGCGACGGCGACACGGTCGGCCGGGGACAGCCCGGCGGCGTCCAGCCGGGCCACCGGGTCCTCGACGCCCATGTCGAAAGGGTGATCGGTGCCGAGGACCACCCGGTCCGCGCCGACCTCCTCGACCAGATGGCGCAGGCCGCCCGGGGTGTAGACGAGCGCGTCGAACCACATGCGGCGCAGATACGCGCTCGGCGGCTCCGCGCAGCCGCGCGCGTCCTCGCGCACGTGCCAGGCGTGGTCGGAACGGCCGATGTACGTCGGCAGATAGCCCCCGCCGTGCGCGGCGACGAGCTTGAGTCGCGGGAAGCGGTCCAGGACACCGGTGAAGATGAGGTGCGAGAGCGCGACCGTCGTCTCGACGGGCTGCCCGACCGTGTTGCCGAGGTAGTGCGTGGCCAGCCGTTCGCCGAGCGAGCAGCCCCAGGGGTGCACGAAGACGACCGCGCCGAGCTCCTCGGCCCGCTGCCACACCGGGTCGTGCGCCGGGTCCGCGAGCTCCCGTCCGTCCACGGTCGTGGACACGCTGATTCCGTACAGGCCGTACTCCGTGACCGCCTTGTCGAGGAGCGCGACCGCGAGGTCCGGATGCTGGAGCGGGACCGTGCCCATGCCGTAGAGCCGCTCCGGCGCGACCGCGCAGTGCGCGGCCACGGCCTCGTTGACCGTGTGCGCCAGGCGTATGCCGAGATCCGCGTCCGCCCAGTAGTGGTGCATTGGCATCGGGCCGACCACCTGGAGGTCGACACCCATCGCGTCCAGGTCGGCGAGCCTGGTCGTGACGTCCGTCAACTTCGGAGCGAGGCGCTGGAGTTGGGCGCGGTTGGCTGCCAGTGACGTGGGGGAGTGCGCCCGCTGTTCGTTGGCCAGCTCGGCGGCCAGGCCGGGCGTGCCCGCGCACAGCGCGTCGGCGGCGGGAACGGCGAGGTGACCGTGGAAGTCCACGACGGGAACGTTCATGCGGCGGCCGTCAGGTAGTCCAGGGTCTCCGACATGATCCGGCCGGGGTCCGCGCCGGGCGTCTCCGGATGGATCTCCCAGTCGGCGAGGCGCAGCGAGTTCTCCAGCACCACCCGCACCCGGGGCAGCCGGCGCGCCATGAAGGTGTCGAGCGCCTTGTCGAGCGGCGCCCCGCCGGTGACGAGTTCCGCGAGCACGACCGCGTCCTCGGCGCACATCGCGGCGCCCTGCGCGATCAGCGGCGGGCAGGCGTGCGCGGCGTCCCCGATGATCACCGTACGGCCCCGGTACCAGGGCTCGTCGACGAGGATCGCCTCGATCCACCGGTAGTCGACCGGGGCGTCGTCCGGCAGCGAGGCGAGGATCCTGCCCCATGTGCCGCCGTACCCGGCGCCGCGCTCGCGCAGCAGCGACAGCGGGGCGCGCGGGCCGATCAGCGAGGCGTCGAGGTTCTCGTCGAGCAGGTAGGCGTAGCACCGGTCGGGCGAGATGGGGCTGTAGCCGGCCTTGTAGCGCGGGCCACCGTAGTACACCTCCGCGCAGTCCATCTCGGGCGGGCGCTGCGCGACCACCCGGAAGATCGACATACCCACCGGGCGGGGCCTGGTGGTGATCCCGATCAGCTGCCGCATCCGCGAGTTGATGCCGTCGGCGCCGACCACGAGGTCGTAGCGGCCGCTGGTGCCGTCGGTGAACGTGACGTCCACATGGCCGGGGGACTGGTCGAGCTTCGCCACGCTCAGCGCCAGCCGGACACGTACCCCCTGCGCGTAGACCGCGTCGCACAGCGCGTCCTGCAGGTGCGAGCGCAGCGCGCCCGCCGTCGACGGCAGCTCGGCACCGCCGGTGTGCGGGGTGCGCAGCTCGGCGAGCAGTCCGCCGTCGGCCCGGCGCAGCCGCATCACGTCGAACGGGACGGCGCGGGCGAGCACCCGGTCGAGCACGCCCACCGAGCGCAGCGCCTTGAGCGCGTTGCCCTGGACGGTGATGCCGTGGCCCACACCGAACCACTGGGGCGATACCTCGGCGAGTTCGACCTCGGCGCCCCGCTGGGCGAGCGCGAGCGACAGCACGCTACCGGTGATGCCGCCGCCGACGACGAGCACCTTGTGTACGGGCATGGGCGATCCTTGCGAACGTAGGAGAAGAAGGAGGGGTGCGGTCAGGCGGTGAAGCGGTCGCCGAGCGTGCGGTAGTGCTCGACGGCGGGTGGCGCGGCGAAGAACGGGCCCACCAGGGCGCGCCACCGCTGGAAGCGCTCGGAGCTGCGGAAGCCGACCGTGTGCGCCTCCACGGACGTCCAGCCGACCAGCAGCAGATAGCTGTCCGGGCGCTCCTCGCAGCGCAGCAGCTCCGTCCAGCGGAACCCGTCCGCCTCGGCGAGCACCTCGCGGGCCTTGTCGAAGACGGCCTCGAAAACTCGCTCACGACCGGCTTCCACGGTCAGCTCGGCATGCTCGACGATCACACTCGCTCCTCAGGTCCGATGGTGCTCCGAGCCTGCTCGGAGGGTCGTTGCAGGGTCAACGGATCGAGGCATCGGCAAGGGGGACGTCATCCATCCCGTACGACGATGGGCCGCTGATCACACGGCCTCCGGCCCCCTGATGGCAGGCATCGCGGATCGTCATTTCCGCCCCGCCCCCGCGCTGCCTAGCGTCGACGGCAAGCCACCCGCCGTACGAGGAGACCGCCCGTGTCCGACCGACTTCCCTCCCCCAAGTTCTCGGCTGCGCTCGAACAGGGAGGGACCCCCATCACCGGACCGTTCGCCCTCGGCACCTTCGGGGACGGCTCACGGGTCTTCCCGGGCCTGGTCGTCGGGCCCCGGGTACGTGACTTGTCCGACCTGGCCCCGTCCCTGCGCGCGGTCGTCGAGGACTGGGAGGCCCTCTTCCCGCGCCTGGTCGACCTTGCCCAGGAGGCCGCCGACGCCTGGCACGACCTCGCCGACCTGCGCGTCCTCGCCCCCATCGAGCCCGGCCAGATCCTGCAGAGCGGCGCCAACTACCGCAAGCACGTGGTGGACCTGGTCGCCGCCGAGAAGGAGAGCGTGCACGGTGCCACGCCCGAGGAGGCCCGCGCGGACGCCGAGCGGATGATGGACGAGCGGATCCGCAGCGGCGTCCCGTACGTCTTCCTCGGCTCGCCCCGCGCGATCTGCGGCCCGTACGACGACATCGTGCTGCCCGCGTTCGGTGAACAGCACGACTGGGAGCTCGAACTCGCCCTCGTCATCGGCAGGACGGGCAAGAACATCCTGGTCGAGGACGCGATGTCGTACGTCGCCGCCTACACCATCTGCAACGACCTCACCACCCGCGACCGGCTCTACCGGCCCGACCTCAAGGCCATCGGCACCGACTGGTTCACCGCCAAGAACGCCGACACCTTCCTGCCGACCGGCCCCTTCCTCGTACCGGCCGCCTTCGTCGGCAACCCCACCGAAGACGCGGACGTCCGGATCACCCTGCGCCACAACGGAGTCGTGCGCCAGGACGAGTCCACCAAGGACATGATCTTCGACATTCCCCGGCTCATCGCCTATGTCTCCACGACCACCACCCTGCGCCCCGGTGACCTGCTGCTCACCGGTTCCCCGGCGGGCAACGGCGCGCACTGGGGCGTCTTCCTCAAACCCGGAGACGTCATGGAGGCGGAAATCACGGGCCTCGGCCACCAGCGCAACACCGTCAGGAGCGGACAGTGACCAGCACCTTCCAGCCCATCACCCACCTCCGCCATGTCGACCTGGCCGTACCGGACTTCGCCAGGCAACGCACCTTCTACGGCACCACCTGGGGCCTGACCGAGGTCGCCGGCGACACCGGGATCGCCTTCTTCGCCGCCGAGGGCAGCCCCGAGCAGTACATCGTCCGCATCCGCGAGGACGAGCGGAAGCGGATGGACCTGGTCGCCTTCGGCGCCCTCTCGCCGGCCGCCGTGGACGAGCTGCATCTGCGCCTCGGGCGGTCCGGAGTCCAACTCATCGGCGAACCGGGGACGTTGGACACGCCCGGCGGCGGCTACGGCTTCCGCTTCTTCGACCCGGACGGCCGGGTCGTGGAGGTGTCCGCCGACGTCGAGACGCGCGCACACCGCAGGATCGAGGAGCGCGAGGCGATCCCGGTGCGCCTCTCGCACTGCGTGGTCAACTCCCAGGACCCGGAAGGGCTGCGGGACTTCTACGTCCGGCACCTCGGCTTCCGGCTCACCGACACCCTGTACTCGGCGCACATGGGCGACCTCATGTACTTCCTGCGGTGCAGCCCGCTCCACCACTCCTTCGCCATCGCGCGCGGCCCCCATGTCTCCCTGCACCACGCCTCGTTCGAGATGCGCGGAGTGGAGGAGTACATGCGCGGTACGGGGCGGGCGCTGCGCGCCGGTACCCGGCTCACCTGGGGCCCCGGCCGCCATCTCGCGGGCGACAACACCTTCTCCTACTTCCACGACCCGCACGGCAACACGGTCGAGTACACGACCGAACTCGCGGTCCTGGAGGAGGACCTGTGGCACCCGGGCCGCCACGACGTGGACGATCCGATCACCCAGGACCAGTGGGGCACCGCGGACCCGATGAGCGAGTCGGTCGCCAAGGAGCAGTTCAACGACCCCGACGTGCTGTTCGTCGCACCCCCCGTGTAGCCGTCGACCGCCGTCAACCACCCGCAGAGAGGTCGCAGTTGTGGCAACGATCCTGAAACACGCCGTACCGGGGGCGGAGGTCACCGTCTCGCTCGACCAGGTCCGCGAGACCGTGGCGGGCGTCATCGCGGACGTCCGCGAGCGCGGCGACGCGGCCGTGCGCGCGTACTCCGAGAAGTTCGACCGGTGGAGTCCCGACGCCTTCCGGCTCTCCGCCGAGGAGATCGAGAAGATCGTCGCCTCGGTCCCGCGGCAGGTCATCGACGACATCCGCTTCGTCCAGGACCAGGTGCGCTCCTTCGCCCGCCACCAGCTCGACTCGATGGGCGAGTTCGAGGTGGAGACCCTGCCGGGCGTCAGGCTCGGGCAGAAACACATCCCGGTGCGGGCGGCCGGCGCCTACATCCCCGGCGGCCGTTACCCGCTCACCGCGTCCGCGCACATGACCATCGTCACGGCGAAGGTCGCGGGCGTGCCACGGGTCGTCGCCTGTACGCCCCCGATCCACGGCGAGATCCCCGCGGCCACCGTCGCCGCCGCGCACCTCGCGGGCGCGGACGAGATCTGGCTGCTGGGCGGGGTGCAGGCCGTGGCCGCGATGGCCGTCGGCACGGACACGATGGAGCCGGTGAACCTGATCGCCGGTCCGGGCAACGCCTATGTCGCCGAGGCCAAGCGCCAGCTGTTCGGCGAGATCGGCATCGACCTCTTCGCGGGCCCGACGGAGATCCTGGTCCTCGCCGACAGCGCCGCCGACCCCTTCGTGTGCGCCGTCGACCTGCTCTCCCAGGCCGAGCACGGCCCCGACTCCCCGGCCGTCCTGATCACCACCTCCCGCGAGATCGCCGAGAAGACCATCGCGGAGGTCGAGCGGCTCCTGCCGGGCATGCCCACACGCGATTTCGCGGGGCCTGCCTGGCGCGACCACGGGCAGGTGCATGTCGTGGACTCCCTCGACGAGCTGTACGCGCTCGCCGACGCGTTCGCCTTCGAGCACGTCGAGGTCCTGACCGCCGAGCCGCGCGAGGCCCTGCGCAGGATGACGCAGTACGGCGCGCTCTTCCTGGGTGAGGGCACCTGTGTGTCCTTCGGCGACAAGGTCATCGGCACGAACCATGTGCTGCCGACCCGGGGCGCCGCCCGCTACACGGGCGGCCTGTGGGTGGGGAAGTACCTCAAGACGGTCACCTACCAGGAGGTCACGGACACCGGCTCGGGGGCGCTGCTCGGCCGGCTGTGCGGGCGCGCCTCACGCGTCGAGTTGTTCGAGGGGCACGCCCGCTCCGGTGACGTACGGGCGGCGAAGGCCGCGGGCGACGAACTGCCGTGGAACAACGCATGACCCTCCACGGGCGTACGGCGCTGATCACGGGCGGCGGCGGACCGCTGGGGCGGGCCTTCGCGCTCGCCCTGGCGCGTGCCGGGGTCCGGGTGGTCCTCGTCGGCCGGGGCGAGCGGGCCCTCGCCGACGCGGCGGCGCTGGTGGCCGAGGAGGGTGGAGGGGCCCGTACGGCGGTGTGTGACGTCTCCGACCCGGAGTCGGTGCGCGCCCTGGCCCTCGAACTCGCCGACGAGGAGGTGTCGTTGCTCGTCAACAACGCCGGAGTCGCGGGACCGGTGCGGCAGCTGACCGACATTGAGCCGCAGGAGTGGGACGAGGTGTTCGCCGCCAACGTCCGCGGGGTGTACCTGATGTGCCGGGCCTTCCTGCCGCCCATGATCGCGGCCGGACGTGGTGACATCGTCAACATCGCCTCCGTGAGCGGAAAGCGGCCTCTGCTGAACCGCACCCCGTACACCGCCTCCAAGATGGCGCTCCTCGGTCTGACCCGGACGCTGGCGGGCGAGGTCGGACCATACGGCGTCGCGGTCAACTCCCTTTCCCCGGGGCCGGTTCGAGGTCCGCGCATGGACCGCAACTTCCGGCTGACGGCCGAGCTGACCGGTACGAGCGTCGAGGCCGCCGAGCGGGACTTCGCCTCGCGCGCCGCGCTGGGCCGGCTCGTGGAGGAGGACGAGGTCGCCCGGGCGCTGGTGGCGATGCTCGCGATGCCGGGACTGTGCGGGGCGGACATCGACCTGTCGGCGGGGATGATCGCCCCGGCGTAGTCCCAGGCGCGGGGAGCACGGTGCGGCGAGCACGTGGGGCGGACGGTCCAGGCCGTCCGCCGCACCGTCGTGCGTTCCTCGTCGGCTCGTCTGTGACCACGCTGTGTGACGGCCATGAACCGGGCCGCACGATCTGAGACATCGCCCTCCCGTATGTGTCCGCAAGGCGACTACTCCCTTGTGTCCAGGGCTGATTCACTTTCCCACGCGCACCTCTGGTGCCTCCGCCCGAGCCGTCGCCCCCTTGAATCCGACGGCCGGCCGGTCACGCTGCGCGACGACGCACTCGATCTCTGGGAAGGCATGCAATGACGCTGATCACCCGACGTTCGTTCCTGATCGCCGGTACGGCCACGGCCGGAGCCCTGCTCGTCCCGGCGGCCCCCGCCCTGGCGGCGGGGCCCACGGCGAAGACGACCAAGGCGGACAAGATCTCCGTGGGGGCCGGCGAGACCTACCAGCTCTCGGCGACCACGCGCGTGAGCGAGCTGTCCATGGCCGAAGGCGGAAAGGTCACCGCGCCCGACGGGTACAGCGTCACCCTCACCGTCGACGGGGTCGAGATCGGGCAGCTCCTCACCGAGACGGGTGGAACCGAGACGCTGATCTCCGCCGGCACCTACCAGGGCGACATCGTGCTCACCGTGGCGGAAGCCAACGCGGTCACCTATCAGACCGTCACCTTTCCCTTCCGGCAGGCCCTTTACGTGGGCGCCGACGGCGTGGACCGCGGCAAGTCCGTCCTGTCCGCAGTCGTCGGCGGCACGCTCACCGACACCCTCGCCCGCAACGTCGCGATCACCTCCACCGGCGAGTGCTTCGACGGTGTCTTCGTGAAGAACGGCACCTACACGCTCAAGAGCCCCGCCATCTCCCTCACGGGCAACGGGCGTTGCGACTTCGCGGGATACGGCGCCGCGGTCGTCGGCACCGGCTCGGCCACGACGCTCGTCGTGGACGGTGCCAGGATCACCAACAAGGGGGTGGTGCGCACGACGGTCATCGCGGACGACGGCGCCAACGTCATCGTGAAGAACTCCCGCCTGCGGGCCCACAACGGCACGTTGCCCGCCGACTACCAGGCGACCGTGGAGACTCCGTACATGGAGTCCGTGCCGTGGATGCTCGGCCTGGACGGCGACGTCCGCGCCACCAACCTCATCGGCGCCGGCACCAAGGCGACGTACATCAACTCGACCGTGCAGTCGGAGACCTGGGGAGCCCTGTCGGTGGAGGGCGGCAGCGGGCTCCAGCTGACGGCGATCAACAGCAGCGTCGGCAACACGGGAACGTACGGCTATGGCACCTACGCCATCGGGGACGCCACCGTCCGCGTGCTCGGCTCGCAGTTCGATGTCGGCTCCTACGCCACCATCTGCGCGGGCCCGGCCGCCTCGATCCACTACGGCGACAGCACTCGCGAAGCCGTCGCGGCACTCAACTCCTCGCTCGGCCTCGGACTGACCAAGGCCGAACTGGCGGCCATCCCGGCCCGGATCACGGTCGTCAACTCGGGCCACTTCGGATTCATGTTCTTCGGCACCGGAACACTGAAGGTGGACGGCGGCACGGTCATCACCTCCGCGCAGACCACCTTCCTCAACAAGGGCCAGCAGACCTCGATCACGGTGGACGGATCGGAGGGTGCGCAGCTCAACCCCGGCAACGGGATCATCCTGCAGATGATCGAGAGCGACGACCCGGGCCCGGTGAACGTCGACGGCAAGATGATGAACGTCGGCGTCTACACCGAGCCCACGGGCGACCCCGCCAAGGACGCCTCCTTCGACCCGGCCTCGGTCCACACGGCCGACGGCGCCGCCACCTTCACTTCCATCGCGCTGGCGGGCGACTTCTACAACGGCATGCGCGCGGGCAAGAACATGGTCCTCACCTTCGAGGACTCGACCGTGCAGGGCGTCATCTCGGCCACGAAGGCCGAGCACCGCGTCAGCACGATCGACTCCTCGAACTTCTACGAGCTGGGTCAGGTCACCAACACCGTCCAACCCGCCGTCAACAACGGCGTGATCGTCCAGCTGAACAGCGGCTCGGCCTGGACCGTGACCGGCACCTCGTATCTGACCAGGCTGACCGTCGCCGCCGATGCGGCGGTGCGGGCGGCGAGCGGCAAGTCCGTGACCATGACGGTCGACGGCACGCAGACGGCCATCGAGGCGGGAGGCGACTACTCCGGCGCGATCGTCCTCACGGTCGGCTGAGTAGCCCGGGGCGTCCGAGGCCGAGGCCTGGCGGGCGATGACCGACGCATATCCTCTCCCGCATGGTTGATCGTCGTACGGTTGATGTGGGAGGGGTCCGGCTCGTCTGCCAGGTGTGGGGCCAGGAGTCCGCTCCGCCGCTCGTCCTGTTGCACGCGGTCGGCGAGGACAGCACCGACTGGGCCGAGGTGATGCCCGCTCTCGCCCGCGGGCGACGGGTGTACGCCCTCGATCTGCGCGGCCACGGACGGAGCGACTGGCCGGGGGAGTACTCGCTCGAACTCATGCGTGCCGATGTGCTCCGGTTCCTCGACGTGCTGGGACTCGGCACGGTGGACCTGATCGGACACTCCATGGGCGGGGTCGTGGCCTACCTGCTCGCGCAGGAGCGACCCGAGCGGGTGAGCCGGCTCGTCCTGGAGGACGTGCCGGTTCCGCGGCCTCGCGAGAAGACCACTCCGACCAGGCCGGACGGCGAGCTCACCTTCGACTGGGACATGGTGAGGGCCATCAGAAGGCAGATCGACACGCCCGACCCGGCGTGGCTCGAGGGACTGAGCAGGATCACCGCCGACACACTGGTGCTGGCCGGCGGACCGGGCAGCCATGTGCCCCAGGACGGCATCGCCGAGCTCGCCCGCCGCGTCCCCGGCGGGCGAGTCGTCACGATCCCTGTCGGACACCTCATCCACAGCGCGGCGCCGCAGGCGTTCACGGAGGCGGTGTGCGCGTTCCTGGACGAGGACAGGCCCTAGCGGCCGGGGCCCAGGTCGAAGATCCCGTACGCGAAACCCTCGGCGGTGATCGTGGAGCCGTTCACCGTGACCCCGTCGGCCTCTACCGGCGTCCCGGCGCGAGCACCGTCGTAGGCGTAACTCGCCTTCTGTTCCTGTGGGTTGATGATCACGAGGTACCTTCCGCCGCGCAGGTACACGAACGGATGGCCGGCGTGCAGCACCTCCACCGAGCCCTGGGAGCCGAGCTGCGGGGTGTGGGTGCGCAGGGTGACGAGGCGGCGTACGAGGTGGAGGAGCGAGGTCTCGTCGGCGCGCTGGGCGGCGACGGTCGGGCGGGTGGATGACGGGTCGACGGGGAGGTAGAGGCGGTCCGGCGCGGCGGTGGAGAATCCGGCGTTCGGGCCCTCGTCCCACTGCATCGGTGTGCGGGAGCCCGCGCGGTTGTAGCGGGGACCGAGGACGCTGCCCTCCTGGTCGGGCAGGCCCGGAAGGTAGCGCATGCCGATCTCGTCGCCGTAGTAGATCGCCGGGAGCGTCGGCCAGGTGAGCTGGAACGCGAAGGCGGCGGGCAGTTGCTCGGGTGTGCGCGGGCCGCAGTTGAGGCGGGAGAAGTCGTGGTTGGCGGTGGGCAGGGAGATGAAGCCGCTCGCGCCGAGCGCGGTGGACGCCTTCTCCCAGGCATCGAGGAAGGGGCGCGGCGAACCCCGGCCGCTGCGGTCGAAGAAGCAGTCGAGCGGGTCCCAGCTCTCGTTGACCGTCCCCTCGCCGTTGCTCCACAGCGAGCGCAGGGCGAGGCCGTCGGTGGGGCCGCCGAACTGGAGGAAGAAGTCCGCGTGGAAGCCCGCCGGGACGGACACCTCCGGCTCGCCCCACTCCGAGAGCAGCACCGCGTCCGGATGCGCGTCGTCCAGCCAGTGGCGCAACTCGGCCCAGACCTTGGCGGTTTCCGTCTTGTCCGTGTCGTCCTTGACGAGCGAGGCGGCCATGTCGACACGGAAGCCGGACAGGCCGAGCCCCAGCCAGTGGTCCATGATCGTGCGCAGCGCCGCCCGGTTGGCGCGCGGCCCCTCGGCGTCGACCGGCAGGCGCCAGGGCTCGGCCGGATTCGCCCGCGTGTAGCCGAAGTTGAGAGCGGGCTGGAAGGTGAAGAAGTTCGGCAGGTACGCGCCCGGGCGGGTGCCGGGAGAGGGGACGAAGCCGTCGGGACGGCCCTCGGACGCCCAGATGTACCGGTCGTCGGCCGGATCGTTCGCGGCGGCCTCGAACCACGGGTGCTCGTCGGAGGTGTGCCCTGCCACGAGATCCAGCAGGACCCGGATGCCGCGCCGACCCGCCTCGTCGACCAGCTTGGCCAGGTCGTCAAGGGAGCCGTAGCGGGGTGCGACGGCCAGGTAGTCGCTGACGTCGTACCCGGCGTCGCGGAACGGTGAGACGAAGCACGGGTTCAGCCACACGGTGTTCACGCCCAGCCACGCGAGGTGGTCGAGGCGCTCGGCGATCCCGTTGAAGTCGCCGATGCCGTCGCCGTCGGAGTCGGCGAAGGACTGCGGATAGATCTGGTAGAAGACGGCGTCGGCCAGCCAGACGGGGGCAGGACGGAACGAAGTCATGAACGGGACCCTAGACCGGCGCCCGGGGCGCGCGCTGCCCCTAAGCTGAGGGCGATGTTCACCCCGCAAGGTCCCACCCTCCGCGAACTGGCCGCGCAGGCCCTGTCCTCCGTCGAGCACGGCTATGACCTGCTCGCACCCAAGTTCGACCACACGCCGTTCCGGACTCCGGACGCGATCCTCGACGCCGTGGCCCGTGCACTGGGCCCCATCGGCCCGTTCGACCACGGTCTCGACCTGTGCTGCGGCACGGGCGCGGGCATGGAGGTGCTGAGCGAACTGTGCCGGGAGAGGGTCATCGGGGTCGACATCAGCGCGGGGATGCTGGCCGTGGGGCGGGAGCGGGCGGGTGCGAGGGAACCGAAGCGTACGGAAGCGGACGCGCCGGGGGTCGTGCGCCCCGGATCGCACGAGGGCGTGGACCGGGGGACGTCGCCGCGCCACGCATGGGTACGGGGTGACGCGCGTGCCCTGCCTTTCGGCCCCGTCTTCGATCTCGTCGTCAGCTTCGGCGCGTTCGGGCACTTCCTGCCGCGCGAGCTGCCGGGTCTGTTCGGCCAGGTCCACTCCGTACTGCGACCGGGCGGGCGCTTCGCGTTCCCGGTCACGGCCCCGCCGCGTCCGAGTTCGCCCTGGTATTGGGCCCTGTTGGGCTTCGACGCGGCGATGCGGGTGCGCAACGCCGTCTGGCGGCCGCCGTTCGTCATGTACTACCGGGCGTTCCGGCTCGGCGACGTACAGCGGGAGCTGAGGCGGGCGGGGTTCGAGGTGGAGCTCCTGGCACTGCCCGAGTTCGGGTGGCGGCGTGACGGCAGTCCGCGATGCCGGATGGTGGTGGCCACCCGAAGCGGCGGCGCCTCCTCCGCCGCTTCGGATGCCGCTTCCGGTTCCGGCTGACCCGCGCTGTCCCGGGAGGTCAGGCGAAGCGGCGGACGAACTCCAGCGCGGTGTCGGCGACCTCCTGCCAGCCGCGGTCGATGGCCAGTGCGTGGCCACGGTTCGGGATCTCCGTGATCTCGGTGACGCCCGGGTTTCCGCGTTGGCGAAGCCGTAGCGGAACTGGTCGAAGGTGCGCGGCACACCGGTCCCAGCCGCTCGGCAGCAGCCACAGGCCGTGGACGAAGACGACCGGGACGCGGTCCGTGGCGTTGGCCCGCTCGATCCGCTGTGCGTCGTTGGTGGTCATGTCTCGAAGCCAGTCCCGTACGGCGCTCCCGGGATCTGTCACATGACTGCATCCTCGGACCGGGGTCACCCCGCCGCCGGCAGCGTGAACTCGTAGACGAGGGCGTCCTGTTGCGCCTCCACCACCAGTTCGGTGATCTCCAGGGGCCGGTCGTACTGGTCGTGCACGCGCCGGGTGACCCGCACGGACTGCGGGAGCCGTGTGATCGCGTCCCGGTGGTGCAGGGTCAGTCCGGCCTTGCGCATCCAGTCGTACGCCCGCCGCAGCTGCGCCGACGCGGCGCCGTCCGCGCGGTCGCGGTAGCGGGCGAGTTCCTCGACCTCGGTCACGGCGACGGCGGAGAACGAGGTGACGGCCGTTCGCAGTCCGCTGCCGTCCGCCGCGGCCGACTCGTAGCGATGGACGAGGGTCGGCCGGGCCGGCGCGAGCCCCAGTGCCTCGGCGTGCTCGGGCGGGGGAGCCTCCCAGGTGACGCTGGCGCGGTGGACGGCGCAGGGCTCGGCGGTGTGTGCGCCGACGGGGAAGTCGAGCGAGGGGATGTGCTCGGCGGTGGTGCCGGTCAGGGTTGCGTGGCTGCCGCGCCGGTCGGTGGAGACGAGGCCGTCTCGCCGCAGCCGCTGCAGCGCCTGCCGTACCGTCTCGCGGCTGACGCCGAAGCGCGTGGCCAACTCCCTTTCCCCCGGGAGTCGTTCACCGGGCGGAATGGTCCCGTCGCGCAGCTCGCCGAGCAGTTGTGCGGCGATCCGCGCGTAACGGGGCTCCTGGTCGGACGGGTGGGTGCCGGATGGACTGGTGGTGCGGGCCATGTCCGCGCCTCCTGCGAGGTGACCGTGGTGAGCGGGGTGATCGTGCTGATCGTGGTGACAAGACGTAGCCGTGCGGGCTCTGTGCGCCACCAGATCTAGCATTGGTCTAAACCACGGGGGAAGAGCGGTCGGACGGTTCGGCCGGTTTCAGCCCGCACCCACCAGGCGTCGCGGGAGCGCTCAGAGTGCGCTGTACAGGGCGTCCACAAGCGCCATCTTCCTTGGGTCGTCGGCGATGTGGGGGCCCATCCGGTTCATGACGTACCCCAGGGAGAGGCCCGACTCCGGGTCGGCGAGACCGCAGGAGCCGCCGAAGCCGTCGTGTCCGAAAGCCCTCGGGTTGGGGCCGTACGAGCCATTGGGTCCACTCAGCCACAGCCCGAGGCCGGCTTCCGTCTCGTGCTCGAACCCGGCGCCGAGCACCAGGTCCCGGCAGCTGCCCTGCCCCTCGCGCACCCGTTCCGCGGCCTCCGGGGAGAGCACCTGTCGGGAGCCGTACGCCCCGCGCCCGGCGAAGATCCCGTACAGCGCCGCGACCGCGCGGGCCGTGCCGTGGCCGTTGGCCGCCGGTATCTCGGCAGCCCGCCACCCGGCCGTGTTGGCCTCGGTGGCGCCGACCAGCGGGTTGGTGAGGGCGGCCACCGCCGCGGGCGCCAACTGGGCGAAGATCGCCGCCTGTTCACTGCTCGACGCGACCGGCGGATGCACCAGCTCGGCCGCCCGGTCGGCCTCCTTCTCCGGCAGCCCGATGGTGAAGTCGATTCCGAGTGGCCCGGTCACCTCCCGCTCGAGGAACGCGCCAGGCCGCAGCCCGGAGACGCGCCGCACCACCTCTCCCACCAGATGGCCGAAGGTGAGCGCGTGGTACCCGGACCGGGTCCCCGGCTCCCACCAGGGTTCCTGCGCCGCCAGCCGCTCGACGGTCAGCTCCCAGTCGCAGAGCTGGGCCAGATCGTGCGGCTCGCGCAGCCCGGCCAGCCCCGCGCGGTGCGACAGCAGATGCCGTACGAGCACGGACTCCTTGCCCGCCGCCGCGAACTCCGGCCAGTACGCGGCCACCGGGGCGTCGAAGTCGAGCAGCCCGCGATCGGCCAGGATGTGCGCGCACAGCGAGGTCGGCCCCTTGGACGTCGACCAGACGTTGACCAGCGTGTCGCGCTCCCAGGGCCGGGTGCGCGCCGCGTCGGCCCAACCGCCCCACAGGTCGACCACCGTCTCGCCGTCGAGCGTGACGGTCACGGCCGCGCCGAGCTCGTCGCGGCCTTGGAAGTTCTCCTCGAACGCGGTGCGCACCGCCGCGAAGCGGGCGTCGCAGTGGCCGTGAACATGCGGCGCGGGCTGGGTCATGGGACCTCCGTCATCCATCGGGACTCCGGACCCGAACGTACCGACTGGTCGGACTGGAGGGAAGCGGTGTGACGGCATCCGTCTTCCGTACGTGTCGCGTCGCCCGTCGTCCCTTCACCGCGGCATCTTCCTAATGTCACCCAACACCCCTACGCTGCACGTCGGTTGACCACCGAGACACAGGAGGCAGGGGGAACATGCGCAGACATGTGAGGGTGTTGACGCGTACCGGGATCGCGGTGGCGACGGCGGGAGCCCTCGCCCTGACTACGGCCCCCGGCGCCACCGCCGCGGACCTCTCGTACTCCGCCAGCACCTCGGTCGGCGTCCACAACTCCTACGACAAGGCCAAGTACACGTACTTCGCCGACGCGCTGGACTCCGGCGCCGGAATGCTCGAACTCGACGTGTGGACCAATGTGTTCGGCGCCTCCTGGCGCGTCTCGCACAGCAATCCGATCGGCAACGACAACAACTGCGAGAACGCGGCGAACGCCTCCGAACTGCGCACCAAGTCCCGCAACCGCGACCTCGCCGGCTGCCTCTCCGACATCAAGGCCTGGCACGACGCACACCCAGGCCACCGGCCGATCCAGCTGAAGATCGAGATGAAGGACGGCTTCCAGGCCAACAACGGCCGCGGCCCCGCCCAGCTGGACGCCCTGCTCACGGCGAAGCTCGGCGACGCCCTGCTGCGCCCCGCCGACATCGTCGGCTCCCACGGCGACCTCGACTCGGCCGTACGCGCCGACGGCTGGCCCGCCCGCTCGGCCCTCGCGGGCAAGTTCATGGTCGAGCTGATCCCCGGAACCGTCGAGGAGGGCAACCCCCTCGACTCGCTCTGGACCGACCGTGAGTACGCCACCTACCTCCGCGACCTCGCCGCGGCCGGGCGCCTGCGCGAGGCGGCCGCCTTCCCCGCCGTGCACAACGCGGCCACGGGCGACCCGCGCACCCGCTACACGGACCCGACCATCCGCCCCTGGTTCGTGATCTTCGACGGCGACGCCGCCACCTACGCGAACGGCACCATCGACACCGCCTGGTACGACGACCGCCACTACCTCGTCGTCATGACCGACGGCCAGAACGTGCCCCCGGCCATCGACGCCACCAACCCCACCCAGGCCCAGGCCCTCGACCGCGTCGCCCTCCTCGCCCGACAGCACGCCAGCGTGGTCTCGGCGGACTGGTACCCCCTGCCCGCGGTCCTGTCGACGGTCGTACCGCGCGGGACGGCGGGCTGAGCACCGGCCGTCACCCCTCCACGGCGCGTCAGAGGTACGCGGGCAGCCAGGCCAGCTTGGCCGCCTCCTGGTAGGGGCCGCCGCCCTCGTGATCGTTGAAGTCGTAGACCTCGATCTTCTTGTCCGCGTGGTCCCAGGCGTTGAAGGCCGCGAAGATCGTGGAGGGCGGGCAGGTCTGGTCCTCCAGCGCGACCGAGAAGAGGGCCGGCGCCCGCCCGCGCGCCGCGAAGTGCACCCCGTCGAAGTAGGACAGCGTGCGCAGGACGTCCTCGGTGCGGCCGCGGTGGGTCTTGAGGTAGCTGCCGATCTCCCGGTACGGGTGCCGGTCCGTCAGCGTCGTCGCACGCGGGAAGTCGCACAGGAACGGCACGTCGGGCGCGATCGCGGCCAGGTCGGGGACCAGACCGCCCACCGCGATGGTGATCCCGCCGCCCTGACTGCCGCCGACGGCCGCCATGCGCTCCGCGTCGACCAGCGGATGCGAGCGGGCCGCCTCCACCGCGCGCACACCGTCCGTGAACACCCGGCGGTAGTAGTAGTTCTCAGGGGCGTCGATGCCACGGGTCATGTAGCCGGGGTACGCGGGCGCGCTGCCCACCGGGTCCGGGGTCTCACCGCCGCCCCAGGCGCTGCCCTGGCCACGGGTGTCCATCACGAAGTGCGCGAAGCCTGCCGAGGCCCACAGCAGATGCGTGTGCGAGAGGCCGCGACCGCCGCCGTATCCGACGAACTCGACGACCGCGGCCAGGGGGGAGTTCGCCCAGGCGGGCAGCGTGAGCCAGCCCTTGACCGGGTGCCCGCCGAACCCGGCGAAGGTCACGTCGTACACCTTGACCGTCTTGAGCGGTGTCTCGACGGGTTCGAAGCGGGCGTCGAGGTCGTGCTCACGCGCCTCCTGGAGGGTCTTGGCCCAGAAGGTGCCGAAGTCCTCGGGCTCGGCGGACGCGCTGCGGTATTCGCGAAGTTCGTCGAGGGGGAGGTCGAACAGGGCCATGAAGGACCACCTTTTGACGTCACGGGTGCGGATGATCACACCGTACGTGTGACGCCGGAGGGCCGCCAGACCTCCCTTCGGTCAGACACCGGGGCCGTGGGCCCGGGCCACGGACCAACCGCAGTCACGGCGCCCGGCCCGGTCGTCCTCACTCTTGCGCGACCAGCGGTTGGCGTTCACGGCGACCTCCTTCGCGCCGGCCCCGACGCGGCGTCGGGCGGGCGAGCGTCACGCTAGGAAGCGCCGTCCCGCCGTGCCACGTCACGCGTGCACAGTCGCGCCGCCGGACGCGCCGCCGGGGCCGACGGGAGCCGTTGCGGTGCACAAGTGGGCGGGCGCACCCCCTCACCGGTGCACAGTCCGCCGTCGGTGAGAGGCGAGCTCAGGCGGGCGGCAGGAAGGGGCGGCCGGTGCCGGCGTGCAGCGCGAATGCCAACGGGCGTACGCCGCTGAGCGCCTGCTCGTGCTCGTTCCCGTCGAGTGCCTCCGTCTCGTCCGGGCCCACCGGCAGGTCGCGCTGGATCAGCGGTGCGGCGGCCCGCAGGTGACTGCGCACCGTCACCGGCGCCAGGTCCAGCGCGGCGGCCGTCCGCGCGGTGTGGGTGTCGTTCTCCAGCCAGACCCGGAGCGTGCGCAGCAGATCACGGCGGTCGGCCCGCAACGGCTCGAGGAACGAGTCGGCCCAGGCACGGACCTCCGGAGCGGACACCATCGCGCTGAAGTCGACCCCCGGGTCCGCCGAGTGCGCGTCGTGCCCGTACTTCACGACGACCTGGAGCGCCGTCGAGACCACCACCCGGTTCAGGACCTGGCCGCGGTCGAGGCCGAGCAGACCGAAGCCCTTGCTGATGCGGTGCGTCACCGTGTTGCGGTGGATGCCGAGCAGTCTGCCGACGGCCGTGTGCGGGAACTCGAGCCCCAACTCCAGTGTCCGTACGAGCTGTTCGCGCTGCCCGGCCGGGAGGGTGAGCACCGGGCGCAGCAGTGTGCCCGCCCACCGCCGGGCCGCGGCCGGCGGCAGGACGTCCATCAGGTCGGGACGCTGTTCGGCGAGCGCGACCCGGCCGGGCAACCGGCGCGCCGTCAGGAGGGTGCCGGCCGCCTGCGTGTAGGCGTCCGCCACACCGCTCAGCGCGTGCACCCGGCTGCCGCCCATGCAGTGCCCGGGCAGTGCGGCGACGACCGCCTCCAGCGCGCGGCGCACACCGTCCGGAGCGTCCTCGTCCGTCTGGAGCGGATCGACCACGATCAGGTGATTGAACACCGGGCACCGCGCCAGAAGCGCCCGTCCGGCGAGCGCGTCCTCCGCCCGCCGGAGCGCCACCTCGCGGTCCTCCCGCGCGCAGTCGATCACATGGACACGCACCGACTCGGTCGCCAGCAGCCCCGGCGCGAGGCCGGCCAGCACGCGCTGGGCCGCCACCTCCTCACCCACCATCAGCAGTTGCAGGACGCTCAGCTGCACCTCACGCCGGGTCTCCGCCAGTTGGTCCCGCAACCGAGTCCGGTCGATGAGACCCAGCGCCTTCGCCGCATGCCCCAACAACTCGGTGCGCACGTCGTCGAGCGGACGGCGGGCGGTCACCGACAGCACCGCGCCGGAACCGGCGGCGCTCAGAGGGAGCGACTCCGTGTGCGTCCGGGCGGAGGCGGTGCGAGGGGGCCGCCGAGTGAGGATGTCGGGCGCCGCGGCCAGTACACCGCGCAGGGGATCACTGACCACCACATCGGCGTCCACGGCGGCCGCCAGCCAGTCCGCGATCCGCCGCATCGCCTCCGTGTCCGCGTCCGTGTCCCTGTTCGCGTCGGCGAGCCGGTCCGGAAGCCGGTTCAGCAGCGCGGTGAGCTGATCGGCGTGCCATTCGGCCTGCCGGTAGCGGTACTCGCGCAGCCGCGGGATCAGTTCGTGCCAGTCGCGCAGCTCCTTCGTCGTGGTCAGCAGCGGTACGCCGAGGCGGACGGCCGAGCTGCGGATCACCACCGGAACGGACTGCGCGCCGTGCTGCCCGACCACCACGGCGAGTCCGGCGGCCCGCTGCCGCGACAGCTCACGCAGCAACGGCTCGACCCCCTCGTGCACGGACGTCCGCCCGGAAATCCAGAAGTCACCGATCACCACCAGCGCGTCCCTCACGTCACCCAGCGAGCCGCCCGCGGTCGCGGCCAGGGACAGGGCGCGTACGGAATCGACCGCGCGGTCGGCCATCGGCCCCCCGTTGACGAACCGAAGACAGAAGTCGGGCTCCTCGCACAGGTTGATCAGCGTGGGCATGGCGTCCTTCCCGTGTCGATGGCGCACCGGCCGCTGTCGACAGTAGGCGCGTCCACCGCCGGACCGCAGTACGGGGTGCGTGAAAAGGACGCAGGACGGCTGATACCCCTCCGCCATCAAGACGGGTGGCATCCCCCGCCGTCAAGCCGTGTGCCGTCGCCACTTGGGCCCCGTACACGCCCAGTCCCGCTCCCACTCGGCCAGCCGGCGACGCGCGGCGATCCGCCATACGGCGAAATGCCAGGCGAGTACGACGGTCACGACCCCCGCGGCGGTCGACGCGCCCGTCGTCAGCGCGTGTTGCCAGACCGCGCCGGCGCTCACCGGCGGACCGACGTTCCGGCCGCGCGCATCTAGCCAGACGGCGACGCGGTCGCCCCGCTGCCCGCCCGCGGGGACCAGGGCCTCGCCGGTCCGCGGCCCCTTGCCCGGCTCGGTCCAGCGCACCTTCACCCGGAAGGTGAGCAGCCTGGCACCCTGCGGCGAGGGCACGGCCGCGGGCGCGGTCTCGACGAGTACGGCGCTGACCCGGTGCCGCTCGGCCCGCTGCGCCGCCGCCCGTGCCTGCGCGCTGTCGTACCGCCACCACCCCACAGCGGCTCCGGCCAGTGGCGCACCGACGAACAACAGCACGGCGACGGCCAGTACCGTCCACGCCTCGACGACGTCCGAGCGGCGGCGCAGCGGATTGCGGCGCCAGCGCCAACCGCGTACCCGGGTACGCATCTTCACCTCCTCGCCTCCACGGCCTTGCCCGCGGAGGGCCGAACGAACCCCCGCACCGGGACGATTCGGCTCACCCGGCGTGACTGATCCGTGCCTCCTGTGGAACCCGCGAACCACTCCGCGCAGCGAACAGGAGCCACCATGACCTGTGCCCATCCAGCAGCACTCGACGCGCACTGGCGCGTAACCGACCCCCGTACGAACGGCAGTTGCCCGAGGTCGCACCCCCAAGGAAGGCGGGAGCCATGAGCACCGGCACGTGGACGATCACCGTGGGCATCGACGGCTCGCGGCCCAGCCTGGACGCGGCCGACTGGGCCGCCCGCGAGGCGCAGCGCCGCCGGCTCCCCCTGCGGCTGCTGCACGCGGGGACCGAACAGGCCGTCTTCGGCCGCGTCTGCGACGCCGACGTTCCCGCCGGGCGCACCCGCGCCGCACTCGACCGGGCCGCCATCGAACTCTCCTACGCCCACCCGGCCTTGGACATCATCGCCCGCCGCACCGCGACACCGGCGGTCCCGGCACTGCTGGCCGCGGCCGTCGAGGCGGAGACACTGGTCCTCGGCTCGCGCGGCCGTACGGGGAGCGCGGGGTTCCCGGTCGGCTCGGTCGCCCTCGGCGTCGCGGCCCGCGCCGACCGCCCGGTCGTGCTGGTGCGCGCGGGCGAACTCCCCGAGGACGAACGGATGCCCGTCGTCGACGGCTCATCGCCGACTACGGCGCCCTACCTGCCGGTCGTCCTCGGACTCGATCCGGACGCCTCGGCCGACGATCTGATCGGCTACGCCTTCGACACGGCCGCCGTCCGCTCGGCGCCGCTGCACGTGGTGCACCCGTGGATCGTGCCGACCAGCACGCTGCGGCCGTGGCGCGACAGGTTCCCCGGGACCACGGTCAGCGAGCACCGCGTCGACGGCGATCCCGGCGCCCGTCTGCTGGAGGCGTCCGCGCGGGCCGGTCTGATGGTCGTCGGGCGCCGCACGGGCCGGGGTCCGGGTCGCGCCGCGCGATCGCTGATCCGGCACGCCGGCTGCCCGGTGGCGGTCGTGTCGCACGACTGACCGGGTTCGACGAGTGAGGACGTCTCAGCCGAAGCGTTCGATACGAATGCGGTCCACCGGCTGCCCGGCCTCCACCAGCAGCCGCGAGGCGTGCTCCGCGAACCCGTTGGAGCCGCACACATAGGCCTCCCAGCCACCGGGCGGCCGCTCGGCCAGCAGCGGTGCCAGATGTGCCGCATCGAGCCGTCCCACGGCCGTCCCCTCGGGGGCGGTGCGCGTGAAGACGGGCGTGGTCTCGGCGCCGTACTCCCGCGCGTAGATGAGCTCTTCGGGGCCGCGCGCGGAGACGAGCAGCCGCAGCGGCACGTCCAGCGCGCGGGCGCGGTGGTGGCGCAGCATCGACATCAGCGGTACGACACCGGAGCCCGCGCCCACGAGCAGCGCGGGCCGGTCGCCGGGCCAGGCGAAGAATCCGCTGAGCGGGCCGCGCACCTCGACCGAGTCACCGGGCTTCGCCACCGTGTGGAACCAGCCGGAGACCTCGCCGCCCTCGACGTGGTCGAGGGTGAGTTCGATGTGCCCGGTGTCTTCGGGCGGCGACGCGAGGGAGTAGTGACGCTGCGCCACATAACCGTCCTGGGCGGTCAGCCGCAGCATCAGGTGCTGCCCGGGCAGATGCCCCGCCCACTCCGGCACCGCGAAGCGGAACGTGGCGGCGCCCGGCGTCTCCCGGCGGATCTCGGTGAGCGTGGCGGTCTGCCAGGTGGCGGCGGCCCGGTTGCTCACCGCGATCCGCCCGGGCACGGCGAACCGGGTGGGGGGTACGAACGTGTCGGTCATCGTCTCAGTCACCGGAGTAGCGCTGCTCTTCCCAGGGGTTGCCGCGTGCGTGGTAGCCGTTCTGCTCCCAGAAGCCCGGCTCGTCGTGGTCCAGGAGCCTGAGGCCCGCGATCCACTTGGCGCTCTTCCAGAAGTACAGGTGCGGCACGATCAGCCGCGCCGGGCCGCCGTGTTCGGCGGGCAGCGGCCTCCCCTCGTACTCCCAGACGATCCAGGCACGACCGCCGGTGATGTCGGTGAGCGGGAGGTTCGTGGTGTACCCGGTGTGTGAGTAGGCGACCACGTGGGTGGCGGACGTGTCCGGGCGCACGCTGTCCAGGAACGCGTCCAGGGAGACACCCCCGAAGCGCACCCCGAACTTCGACCAGCTCGTCACACAGTGGATGTCGCCCTCGTACGCCGAGGCGGGCAGCGCGTGCGCCTGCTCCCAGGTCCAGGTACGCGGCTCGGCCACCAGCCCGTCGACCCGGAAGGTCCAGTCGGCGGGTGCCAGGTCGGGGGTGACCTCGGCGGACAGGACGGGCCAGTCGTCGCCCGCGTCGTACTGGCCGGGCGGCAGCCCGGCGTTGTCGACGCGGGGGCGCCCGGTGAAGGCTCGGGTGACGTTCATGGCGGTGGTGCCTCCAGGCCGTCGGGTGCGGCGGCCCGCGGCCGAGCGTGATCGGTGCGTACGCAGTCAACCGTACGTGGCGGTTCAACCGTACGTGACCGCGGGCCGTGCTCCGGGCCCGGGCGCGGTCCCGATCATTGCGGCCGTATGAACTCTCCCAGGACCCGGGAATAGCCGCGCCGTGATCTTCCTTGCCGATAGTGCCGCCCGTGGCGGTGACGGCGGAGGAGAGTGAGGAAGCAGATGCCCAAGGCGTACGTCTTCACCCGGTACGGCGGACCGGAGACCGAGGCCCTGGTGGAGCAGGACCGGCCGAGCCCGGGCCCCGGCCAGGTACTCGTGGCGGTCCGCGCGGCGGGCGTGAACCCCGTCGACTGGAAGCAGCGGACCGGATACGCCCGCCCCGGCGCAGGGCCCCGCGAGCTCCCCGCAGTCCTCGGCAACGAGGTCGCGGGCGTCGTCGAGGAGCTCGGTCCCGACGTGACCGGGTTCACCGTGGGGGACGAGGTCTTCGGCAACCCGGTGGCCGGCGGATACGCCGAGTACGCCCTGCTGCCGACCGCGGTCACCGCCCAGAAGCCCGCCGCGCTCTCCTTCACGGACGCGGCGGCCCTGCCCGTCGCCGCGGCGACGGCGTACGACGGGATCTACCAGCTCGGCCTGCCCTCCGGCGCCACCGTGCTGATCACCGGTGCGGGCGGTGGCGTCGGCGTCGTGGCCACGCAGATCGCGCGCGCTCTCGGGCTCACCGTGGTCGGCGTCGCGAGCGAGGGCAAGAAGGACTTCGTCGAGGAGCTCGGGGCCGTACACGTCCCGTCGGGGCCGGATCTGGCCGAGCGGGTGCGGGCCGCCGCGCCGGACGGCGTGGACGCCGTGTTCGACCTGGTCGGGGGCGAGGTGCTGGAAGCCGCGGCGACCTTGCTGGACGACCGTACGAAGCTGATCACCGGTGCCGACCGGGAGACGGCCGCCCGGCTCGGGGGCGGACCCGTCGAACGCGCCCGCACCGCCGCCGTCCTCGACGAGGTGGCGCGCCTGGTGGTCGACGGCCGGCTGAGGCCCTTCGTGACGCGGACCTTCCCCCTCGACCGGGCCGCCGAGGCGCTGCGCACGGTCGAGGACGGCCACGCCCGAGGCAAGATCGTGATCGAGGTCACCCGATGAGCGACCGTCGCCTCACGAGCCCCCGTCCGCCGGCCGGCGCCACGCACCCGCTGGACAACCCCGCCCTCGCCTCGCTGACCGGCCCGCACGCCCACTTCGCCGAACGCCGGGGCAGCGTCCTGCGCTATCCCGTGGACGTGTCGCCGTGGCTGGCCCTGCCCGACCACCCGACCGACGACGACTGGGCGGACCTCGCCGCCCTCGTCGGCCCCGGCGGCGAGGCCCCGCTGGCCGGTTTCAACGGGCCGACCCCGGAAGGCTGGGAGGTGGCCTTCAGCCTGGACGGCGTCCAGCTCGTCGACGACGGACTCGCCGCGGCGCCGGCCGCCGAAGCGGTGCGGCTCGGCTCCGCGGACGTACCCGAGATGCTGGACCTGGTGGAGCGCACCAGGCCCGGCCCCTTTCTGCCGCGCACCGTCGAGCTCGGCACCTATCTCGGCATCCGGCGCGGCGGCGCGCTGATCGCCATGGCGGGGGAGCGGCTGCACCCGCCGGGCTGGACCGAGATCAGCGCGGTCTGCACCGACCCGGGCTTCCGCGGCGAGGGGCTCGCCTCCCGCCTGATCCTGGCCGTGGCGCACGGCATCCGCGAACGCGGCGAGACCCCCTTCCTGCACACCGCCGCGAGCAACACCAACGCCATCCGGCTCTACGAGTCCCTGGGCTTCAAGCTGCGCCGCAGCACCCGGTTCATGGCGGCACGGGTTCCGGAGCACCTGACGGACGGCCAGGCCGTGGGGGTCCGTTGACCGCTCCCGAATGGCCTTCGGTGGTGAAGCCTCAGCCCCCGGAGGCCTTCGCGGTGGGCGGCGCCCCGGCCGCCGCCGTGTTGTACCGCACCAGATAGGCGGCGAACCGCTCCAGGTCCGCCGCCGGCCAGTCCGCGAGCCGCTCACGGAACGCGATCCGGCGGCTGTCGGTGACCTGGGCGAGGATGCGGGTGCCCGCCTCCGTCAGCTGGAGCACCTGCACCCGGTGGTCCTCGGGGTCGACTCGGCGTTCGATGAGCCCGGCCCGCTCCAGGGCCGCCACTTGCCGGCTCACCGTGGACTTGTCCAAGGCATAGTGCGCGGCGAGGTCGGTGGCACGACAGCCGCCGCTCTCCTCCAGATGACCCAGCAGGGTGTACGAGACCAGCGACAGCTCCGGATGCATCCGCCCCGCCGAGGCCCGGGCGCGGCGGGCGAAGGCCGTCATCTCGCGCTGGATGGTCTCGACGGACGCGTCGGCTGCACTCACGGGAGCTCCTTCCCTCTCTAGTTGCATAGTACAACTTGGTGGCCCGCGGCAGGCGGAGGCTTGGCGGTCCGCGACCGGCGGAGGCGAGGCAGGGCCTCCGTCGCCGTCCGGCCCTTCCTGTAAGGTGACCGTCCTGGCTGCGGACCATCCCAGCCCGGGAGTTGCCGAGGAGGTGAGACCCATTACCGCTGTGTCAGGTCGGGTGCTCTCATCTCAGGACCCTGCGGATCGCCGCCAGTAGGTGACCGCGAGAGCGCCCTTCGGCTCACCGAAAGGCTTCTCGGCTCTCATGCCCCCTGTTTCCGATTCCGTTGTCGCCGCGCTCCGCTCCGCGGGCTGTGTCTTCGCCGAGGACGAGGCGGAGTTGATCCTCTCCACCGCCCGCACCCCGGACGAGGTCACCGCCATGGTGGACCGTCGTGTCTCGGGACTTCCCCTCGAACACGTCCTCGGCTGGGCCGGGTTCCACGGCCTGCGCATCCTCGTCGAGCCGGGTGTCTTCGTACCCCGCCGCCGCACCGAGTTCCTCGTCGACCAGGCCGTGGCTCGCGCGCGCGGCGCCTCCCTCGTCGTGGACCTGTGCTGCGGCTCCGGCGCGGTGGGCGCCGCACTGGCCGCCGCCCTCGGCGGCCCCGAACTGCACGCCGCGGACATCGACCCGGCCGCCGTGCGCTGCGCGCGCCGCAACGTCGCACCCTTCGGCGGGCACGTCCACCAGGGCGACCTGTTCGAGGCGCTGCCGGACACCCTGCGCGGCCGTGTCGACGTCCTCACCGCCAACGTGCCGTACGTTCCCACGCACGAGGTCGGCCTGCTGCCCCCGGAAGCCCGCGACCATGAGCCGCTCGTCGCCCTCGACGGCGGCGCGGACGGCCTCGACATCCTGCGCCGTGTCACCGCCGAGGCGCCCCGCTGGCTGGCCCCGGGCGGCTGCCTCCTGGTCGAGACCAGTGAGCGCCAGGCACCCGCGGCCGTCGAGGCCTTCGCCCGCGGCGGCCTGACCGCCACGCTGGCCGTCTGCGACGAGCTGTACGCGAACGTGGTGATCGGCACCAGGTCCCGGGCGGCCTGACCCGCGAGGCGGGCTCGGCGAGCGCCCGGGCCCGCCCGTCGCCATGGAACGGGGCCTGCCGTCGCCACGGAGCGGGGTCGGCCGTCGCCACGGAGCGGGGTCGGCCGTCGCCACGGAGCGGGGTCGGCTCTCGTCAAGTGACCTCCGCCATTGTGCAACTAGTTGCATAAGGCGTTGTCCGTCGTCTACAACAGACACACGACACCGCGCACGGAGGGCCCGATGAGCCGTTACCCGCACCTGATGAACCCGCTCGACCTGGGCTTCACCACGCTGCCCAACCGCGTACTCATGGGCTCCATGCACGTGGGCCTGGAGGAGGCCGAGCGCGGATTCGAGCGCATGGCGGAGTTCTACGCGACCCGGGCCCGCGGCGGCGTCGGTCTCATCGTCACCGGCGGCATCGCGCCCAACGACGCGGGACGGCCGTACGAGGGCGGCGCCAAGCTGACCACCGAGGCGGAGGCCGAGCAGCACACCGAGATCACCGCCGCGGTGCACCGCGAGGGCGGGAAGATCGCGATGCAGATCCTGCACTTCGGGCGCTACGCCTACCACCGGGACCTGGTCGCCCCGAGCGCCCTGCAGGCCCCGATCAGCCCCTTCCCGCCGCACGCGCTCACCGACGCCGAGGTCGAGCGGACCATCGACGACTACGCCCGCGCCGCCGGGCTCGCACAGCGGGCCGGGTACGACGGCGTCGAGATCATGGGCTCCGAGGGCTATCTGATCAACGAGTTCATCGCCGCCCAGACCAACAAGCGCGAGGACCGCTGGGGCGGCTCGTACGAGAACCGCATGCGCTTCCCCGTCGAGATCGTGCGGCGCGTGCGCGAGGCCGTCGGCGAGAACTTCATCATCATCTACCGGCTCTCCATGCTGGACCTGGTGCCGGGCGGCTCCACCCTGGACGAGGTGATCACGCTCGCCCGGGCCGTCGAGGCGGCCGGAGCGACGATCATCAACACCGGTATCGGCTGGCACGAGGCCCGCATCCCCACCATCGCGACCTCCGTGCCGCGCGGCGCCTACACCTGGGTGACCAAGAAGGTCATGGGCGCGGTCTCCGTCCCCCTGGTCACCACCAACCGCATCAACACCCCCGAACTCGCCGAGCAGTTGCTCGCCGACGGCCACGCGGACATGGTGTCGCTGGCCCGACCGATGCTCGCCGACCCCGACTTCGTGGCCAAGGCGGCGGCCGGGCGGCCGGAGGCCATCAACACCTGTATCGGCTGCAACCAGGCCTGCCTCGACCACACCTTCAGCGGGAAGATCACCTCCTGCCTGGTCAACCCGCGCGCCTGCCACGAGACGGAACTCGTCCTGGCACCGACCCGGCTGCGCAAGCGCGTCGCCGTGGTCGGCGCCGGGCCCGCCGGCCTGGCCTGCGCGGTCTCCGCGGCCGAACGCGGCCACGACGTCACCCTCTACGACGCCGCGAGCGAGATCGGCGGTCAGCTCAACGTGGCCCGTAAGGTCCCCGGCAAGCAGGAGTTCGACGAGACGATCCGCTACTTCCGCACCCAGCTCGAACTGCACGGCGTGGACGTCCGGTTGAACACCCGCGTCGCCGCCGAGGACGTCTCCGCCTACGACGAGGTCGTGGTCGCCACCGGCGTCAGCCCGCGCACCCCCGAGATCCCCGGCGTCGACCACCCCAGCGTCGTCGGCTACCTCGACGTCCTGCGCGACGGAGCCCCCGTCGGTGACCGGGTCGCGATCCTCGGCGCCGGCGGCATCGGCTTCGACGTCGCCGAGTACCTGACCGACGGCGGCGACAAGGCGAGCGAGGACCCGGCGACGTACTTCCGCCACTGGGGCGTCGACATGGACTACCAGGCACCCGGCGGGCTCGCCGCACCCGAGCGCCCCGCCCCGCCGCGCACGGTCCACCTCCTCCAGCGCAAGGCCTCCAAGGTCGGCGCCGGACTCGGCAAGACCACCGGCTGGATCCACCGCACCGAACTCAAGCACCGGGGCGTCACCATGGTTCCGGGCGTCCAGTACGACCGGATCGACGACGCCGGACTGCATGTCACCGTCGAGGGCCACAGCCAGGTCCTGGAGGTCGACACCGTCGTGCTGTGCACCGGCCAGGAGCCGCGCCGCGACCTGTACGAGGAACTGTCCGCGGCGGGGCGCAGCGTGCACCTCATCGGCGGTGCCGACGTGGCCGCCGAGCTGGACGCCAAGCGCGCCATCAAGCAGGGCACGGAGCTGGCGGCGGCGCTGTGACCGGGCGAGCCGCGGCCGGGCGGTAGCGCCCGGGGCCTCGGTCCGGCGTCCCTAGGATGACCCCATGTCACTCCCGCACGCGATCCTCACCGCCCTGCTCGAGAAGCCGTCGTCGGGCCTCGAACTGACCCGGAGGTTCGACAAGTCGATCGGCTACTTCTGGTCGGCGACGCATCAGCAGATCTATCGCGAGCTGGGAAGACTGGAGTCCGAGGGCTACATCCGCGCCCTGCCGTCCGAACAGCCGGCCCGGGGGCAGAAGAAGAGCTACGAGGTGCTACCGGCGGGCCGCGACGAACTGGCCCGCTGGACCTCGGCATCCCAGGACCCCAGGCCCATGCGGGACACGATGCTGCTGCGGCTGCGCGCCTCGGCCGTCGTCGGCACCGCGGGCATCGAGACGGACCTGCGCCGCCATCTCGACCTGCACCAAAGGCAGTTGTCCGAGTACGAGCAGATCCAGAAGCGCGACTTCCCGCCCGGCAAGGATGCCCCCCAGGACCGGCTGCGGCATCTGGTGCTGCGGGCCGGAATCGACCTGGAGACCTTCTGGACCCAATGGCTGACCCATGCGCTGGACGAGTTCGAGCACCTCGACGAGCAGTCACCCGCACCCGAAGCCGTGCCTGATGCCGTGCCTGAAGACGTACGCGAATAGGGGCCGTCCTTTCGACCGGAGTCGGCCGTCCAACGGACCGGAGTCGGACGGACGGCCGCCGGTGCGACGGAGTCCGGGATCGGAGCTCAGAGCCGGTGGGGCTTGGCCCGGCGGCGCAGGAACCAGGCCGTCGCCACGACGCCCGACGTCACCAGCGCGCCGCCGCCCACCAGCGTGGCGGTCCTGTAGTCCTTGGTGGCCCCGCCGAGACCGCCCAGCACGCCGCGCGACGGCGAGGAGGGCAAGGAGGTCGAGGAGATTCTGGGGGGCGTGGAGATTCTGGGGACCGCGCTGGTCGAGACGATGATCGACTGCGTACCGGCCGTCGTCCCGTCCTGGCAGACCACGATGACGGTATAGGTGCCGGCGCTGACGTTGGACCAGACCGCCGACTGAGTGGTGCTCGTTCCGGACAACGGCATCTGGCGGCCTTGGGAGAAGTTCACCTGCCCACTGGCGAGCAGCGAGGCGCCGCCGAAACTACTGCCTTTGCTCGGGCAGGAATTGGTGGTGACCGAGACGCTGGACCCGCTGGTGCTCACCGAGATCCCCGAACCGAAGGCGGCGGCCGACGGAGCGGTCAGGGTGAGCGGAAGCGCAGCGACGGCGGTCACGGTCAGGCCGGAGCGGAGAAATATCTGAGAAGTACGCATAGGACTGCCCTCCAGCGGCACGGTTGGCGGTACATCCCATGCGCCGCCGAGGATTGGAAAGGCCCGTGCTGCCTCAGGGAGAGCCAATGCGCCCTGGGCTCGGGGCGCACGTGGACGGGGACCGGGCAGGTGACGAATTCGTTCGTCCGGCGGATGAATCCCGCGTTTTGCGGGTGATTCTCTCTGCGGTGATGACAGATGACAGATGACAGATGACGGGTGACAGATGGCGAAATCTGTCATCTGCTATCTGTCATCTGCTATCCGTCATCACCACGCGCGGCCCGCCTGCAGCAGCCGCTCCCGGACGACCGCCACGTGCGGGTTGTCCGACGCACCCGGCCGCTGGGTGAGGTAGCCGGTGTTGATGGGCGGTTCCTCGGGGGACAGCAGGGGCACCAGGGCACCGGAGGCCAGTGCTTCGAGGCACAGATAGCGGGGGAGCACGGTGATCCCGGCGCCCGCGACCACCGCGGCCAGCACGCCCCGCAGGTCGGGCACAGTGATCGAGGCCTGGCCGGTCAGTCGTACGCCGAACACGTGCCGCCAGTAGCGCCGGGCGATGGGCAGATCCTCGGCGTAGGTCACCAGGGGTGCCCCGTGCAGCGCGGCGGGCCCCTCGGCCGCCACCCGGGCCGGGTCGACGCGCTCGGCCCACGACGGGGCGGCGACGAGCACGAACTCCTCGTCCATCAGCGGCACGGCGGTCAGGGTGCGGCCGCGCGGCCGGGTCGTGGCGATGACCAGGTCGAAGCGGCCGCCGCGCAGCCCGGCCAGCAGCTCGTCGGTGAGGCCGGGAGTGACGCGCAGACGTACGCCCTGTGCGGTCAGCGGCGCCAGAGCGGGCAGGACGCGTGTGCACAGCAGCTCGGCCGGGCCTGCCAGGTGCACCGGGTCCGGTGGCTGGTCGGCGCCGGCCCCGCGGCGGTCCGCGACCGCCGCGAGCGCGTCCAGGGGCGCCGCGACTTCCGCGGCCAGTTCGTCGGCCACCGACGTGGGCACCACACCTCGTGGCTGCCGTTCGAACAGCTCCCGTCCCAGTTGCTCCTCCAGTGACCGCATCTGCGTCGTCACCGTCGGCTGGGACAGACCGAGCAGCCGCGCGGCGGCCGTGAACGACCCCGCGCGGTGCACGGCGAGGAAGGTGCGCAGCAGGGAGATGTCCAGGGGAGCCGTCGAGGTATCGGGTTCGCTATGGGGCACAGGGGTGAGCCTACGGTTCGCCTATTTCGCAGTGCCCGCATTCCCGCCCGTGGCGGAGCCCGTCGTCACCGTCCGCTCCACGGAGAACCCGCCCCAGGTGCCGTCCGGCAGCTTCGCCCTGATCCGCACCCGGTACGCGACCCCGGCCTCCCGTCCCACGTAGAAGCTGTAGGTGGCCCTGCCGCTGGGCGGTGTGCCGCCCCAGACGAGCGAGGTCGCCTGTCGTCCGTCCAGGTCGATCCGGTACTCGGTGATCACTCCGTCCGTCCGCGGTGGCAGCCAGGAAAGGTCGAGGTAGTACGCCCCGTCCGTGCGGTGGGAGGTCGCGCGGAACCCGGTCGGCGCGGTGCCGCGGCCGTCGTCCGCGCCCGGCGCGGTGGTGAGCCGGACGGCGGCGCTCGCGGGGGAGAGGTTGTCCGCCGCGTCGCGGGCTCGCACGGTGAAGGCGTACGCGGTGCCGGGCCTCAGCCCGGTGACGACGGTCGCCGTCTGTCCGCCGCCCACGCTGTGGATCTTCGAGCCGCCCTGGTAGACGTCGTACGAGACCACGCCCCGGGAGTCCGTCGACGCCGACCACTCCAGCTGGGCCGCCCGGCTCCCGACCGCCCTGCCGTGCGGGTGTCCGGGGCGGGTCGGGGGCGTGCGGTCGGCGGCGACCTCGACCGGTGTGGTGGCGCGCACCGGCTCGCTGGGCGGTCCGGGGTTCCCGTCGGCGTTCAGCGCCCGGACCGTGAAGACGTACTTCGTGGACGGGACCAGTCTGGTGACGTCCACCATGTGTTCGTCGCCGGGCACCCGCTCGACCCGTGTGGTGCCGCGGTACACCTCGTAGCCGGTGACCTTCACGTCCCCCGAGATGCGGTTCCACATGACGTGCACGCTGGTCGCGCTGCCCGCCGTCGCGGTGACCCCCATCGGGGCCGGGGGCAGCCGCTCGCCCCCGGCGTCGGCTCCCGCACCTCCTCCGCACGCGGTGAGGACGAGCAGTGAGCCGCAGATCAACCCAAGGGAAACGCGTCGCACAGGTCTGCCTTCCCTCGACGGGATTGGTCTGTACCTATAAGACACGGATGACGCGGCCACATCAAGGGGGCGGTGGCCGTTCGTCGGACCGTCCTCGGGCTACGTATGCTGATGGCTGACGCGGTGTGAACTCGCCCTCTTGTCAGGGGAGTTCGTACCCACGGCGCGGACCGCTGTCGTCGCTGATGCCGCGCCGGCGAGGGCGGTCGAGAGGCCCGGGTCGACCACGGCTCGGGCCCTCGGCCGCAATGCACCCGCCGGGCCCGCTGTGCACCGTCCGGCCCCTTCCCGGTGGACGCATCGTCAGAAGCACGCCAAATTTTGCTAAATGACCGTCAATGTCCCCCATGAGAGGGTCTCTTATCGTGCGTGTTCAGTCGCTGACGCTGGCCGCGGCCGGCGTGGCCCTGCTCGCTCCCGCCCCGTTTCCCGCCGCCCGTCCGAGCCCGCCCGTGGCGGTGCGGGAGGGGAAGGTGCGCGCCGCCGATCTGCTCGCCAAGGTCCGTGACTGCGTGCCCGTCTCGAAGGGGCGCTATCGCTCCGACGCCGGCGCCCGCGCCGAGATTCCCGTCTGCGGCGCGCGGGGTGCGGTGTTCTGGAAGGCCGACATGGACATCGACTGCGACGGCCGCCCCGGAATCCTGTGCAACGGGCGGACCGACTCGCTCTTCTCCGGGACCACCGCGTATCAGCAGTCCGACGGGCGGTACCTGAGCGCCGAGACCCTCCCGTACGTCGTCGTGCCCACACCCAGTGGCATCTGGGACCACCGCGCCCATGGCATTCGCGGCGGCTCGGTGGCCGCGGTGATCTACCAGGACCGGGTCCAGTACGCCGTGGTCGGCGACACCGGACCGCGCGAAATCATCGGCGAGGCCTCGTACGCCACGGCCAAGGCGCTCGGCATCCGCCCCGACCCGCACGGCGGCGGGGCGAGCTCCGGGGTCACCTACATCGCCTTCAAGAACTCCCGGGTGTCGCCCATCGAGGATCACGAGGCAGCCGTGACGGCGGGTGAACGGCTGGCCCGGGAGTTCGTGCGCAGCGGTTGAGCGGCCGCGGTGTCGGTTGCATCAGGACCCAAGGCCGTCAGACCGCCGCCCAGCCGTTGTCGACGGGCAGGATGGCGCCGTTGATGTTGCTCGCCGCGTCCGAGGCGAGGAACAGGATGGCGGCGGCCTGCTCCTCGGCCTCGGCCGCGGTGCCCACATTGCCCATGTACGAGGCGAGGACCTGCGGGCCGAGGGCGTCGCGGTCGGCGTCCACGGTGATGGCGGTCTTCGTGCCGCCGGGGGCGATGGCGTTGGCCCGAATGCCCTTGTCGCGGTACGTCACGGCGAGGGACTTGGTGAGACCCGCGATGCCGTGCTTCGAGGCGGTGTACGCGGCGCCCGCGGCGCTGCCGCGCAGGCTCGCCTCGGAAGCGGTGTTCACGATGGAGCCCTTGCCGGCCTCCAGCATGTGAGGCAGCACCGACCGGGTGAGCAGGAAGGGAGCGGTGAGGTTGACCCGGATGACCCGCTCCCACTCCGCGTCGCCGACCTCACCGACCGCCGACATGCGGTCCATGATCCCGGCGTTGTTGACCAGCACGTCCACCCCGCCGAACTGCTCCACGGCGGTCGTGGTCACCCGGTCGACCACGGTCTGCTCGCTGAGGTCGCCCGTCACGGCCACGGCGGTGCCGCCGGCCGCTGCTATCTCCTTGACGACCTTCTCGGCGCCCTCGGCGTTGAGGTCGGCCACGAGGACCCGGGCGCCCTCCGCGGCGAAGGCCAGGGCGGTGGCCCGTCCGATTCCGGAGCCCGCTCCGGTGACGATGACGCTGCGGCCGGCCAGTCCAGTGGTGCTCATGACGTGCTCCCAGAAGTGCGTGCGTAGGGCGACGAGGTCGTCGCGCACACAGTACGACTTAATGTCTCTCAATGACATAAAGTCTGGGGCCGTTTTCGAGATCGTTAGAATCGCGGCAGCCCCGGGCGGCCGCCGCCCGTCGTCGAGTCGAGGAGTCGTCAGTGCCGGACGGCGCGATCACCGAACCACCCGGCCGGGGCGGCGGCCGTACGGGCCGGCCGCCGCTTACCGAGCAGCGCAAGGCCGAGATCCGGCTGGAGATCGCCCGCGCCGCGGTGGAACTGTTCGTCGCCCAAGGGGTGGCCGCGACCACCGGAGAGCAGATCGGGCAGGCTGTCGGTGTCTCCGCGCGGACCGTGTGGCGTTACTTTCCGAGCAAGGAAAGCTGCGTGAGCCCGCTGTTCGCCGCCGGGATCGACGCGATAGCCGCCTCGCTGCGGGAATGGCGCTCCGGTCGGCCGCTCGAGGACGCCCTGGAACGGGCGGCCACGACCGGCGACCCCGCGATGCCCCGACCGCACCTTCCAAAGATCCGGGCGCTGATGAGACTGACCCGGACCGAGCCGGGCCTGCGTGCCGTCTGGCTCCAGGCGCACGACGAGGCTGAGCCTGCCTTCGCCCGTGCCCTTGCCGACCGGGCCGGCCTGCCCGCCGTCGACCTGCGCTCGGAGATCCAGGCCGCCATGCTCAACAGCGCCCTGCGTACGGCGGTCGAGCACTACGCGTGGCGCACGGACGAGGAGCAGCCCGACCCCGCGGTGGCGGAGGCCGAACTGGTGTCGACCGTGCGCTCGGCCCTCGCCATCGTCGCGGAAGGGCTCGCCTGAGGGCTGGGCCGGGCGCCGCTCGACCGCGGTCGGCGCCCGGCCGACGAGGCCTTCGCGCGCCTGCACCCAGACCTTCGTGTCCCTGCACTGAGACCTTCCGGCCCCTGCACCAGCACCTTCCGCCCCCGGCACTCACACTTTCTGGCCCCTGCCCTCACGCCTTCCGGTAGGTGTACGCCTCCGTGGCCGCCGCCTCGACGGCCGCGAGGTCGGCTCCCGTCGAGGCCGTGACGACCGCGGCCACCGCGCCCTCGACGAAGGGCGCGTCCACCAGGCGGCTGTTGTCGGGGAGCTCGTCCCCCTCCGCCAGCAGGGCCTTCACGGTGAGGACCGCGCTGCCCAGGTCGGTGAGCACGGCGACCCCGGCGCCGCGGTCCACCGAGGCGGCCGCCGCGGAGATCAGCTCGGCGCTGGTGCCGAGACCGCCGTCCACCGTGCCGCCGGCCGCGGCGACGGGAGCGGTCGTGTCGCCGCCCGCGAGTCGCGTCGCCAGCTCGGCCACCGAGACGGCGACGGCGGCGCTGTGGGAGACCAGCACGATGCCGACGAGGTTGTCCGTACTGCCCGGGGATTCATTCATCGGAGGCCTCCAGGAGCGCGCCGATCAGCAGGGACGAGGACGTGGCACCCGGATCCTGGTGGCCGATACTGCGCTCGCCCAGATAGCTGGCCCGGCCCTTGCGGGCCTGGAGCGGTGTCGTCGCGACGGCGCCCTCCTCGGCGGCCGTCTTCGCCGCGGCGAAGGACTCGGCGAGCGCGTCCACCGCGGGCACCAGCGCGTCGATCATGGTCTTGTCGCCGGGCGCGGCTCCGCCCAGCGCCATCACCGCGTCCACGCCCTCGCGCAACGCGTCCGTGAACTGTTCCTCGGTGACCTCCGCGGCGTCCCCCAGAGCCTTGCCCGTACGGCGGAGCAAGGTGCCGTACAAGGGCCCCGACGCGCCGCCGACCGTAGAGATCAGCCGGCGTCCGGCGAGGGTGAGAACGGCACCGGGAGTGTCCGGCGCCTCCTTCTCCAGCGAGACCACCACGGCGGTGAACCCGCGCTGCAGATTGCTGCCGTGGTCGGCGTCGCCGATCGGCGAGTCCAGAGCGGTGAGCCGCTCCGCCTCGCGGTCCACGGACGCGGCGATCGCCGTCATCCAACGGCGGAAGAACTCGGCGTCGAGCACAGAATCTCCTTGCGTGGTACGAACGTTGACCGGGCGGAACGGCGACATCACGCCGATGCCGCCGGGGTTCACGCGCCCCAGCGCAACGCGGGCGTCTTCACCGGCGCGTCCCACAGCCGCAGCAGCTCCTCGTCCACCTGGCACAGCGTCACCGAGGCGCCCGCCATGTCCAGCGAGGTGACGTAGTTCCCGACCAGCGTGCGTGCCACGGGTACCCCGCGTTCGGTGAGCACCCGCTGCACCTCCGCGTGGAACCCGTACAGCTCCAGGAGCGGCGTCGCGCCCATGCCGTTGACCAGCAACAGGACGGGATTGCGCGGGTTCAGGTCCTCCAGGATCGCGTGCACCGAGAAGTCGGCGATCTCGTGCGAGGTCATCATCGCGCGCCGCTCCCGGCCCGGCTCGCCGTGGATGCCGACGCCGAGCTCCAGCTCCCCGGGCGGGAGGTCGAAGGTGGGGCTGCCCTTGGCCGGCGTGGTGCAGGCGCTCAGTGCGACACCGAAGCTGCGGGAGTTCTCGTTGACCTGCCGGGCCAGTGCCTGTACCCGCTCCAGCGGGGCGCCCTCCTCGGCCGCGGCGCCCGCGATCTTCTCCACGAACAGGGTCGCGCCGGTGCCGCGCCGCCCGGCGGTGTACAGACTGTCGGTGACGGCGACGTCGTCATTGACGAGGACCTTCGCCACCTGGATGCCCTCGTCCTCGGCGAGCTCGGCCGCCATGTCGAAGTTGAGCACGTCCCCCGTGTAGTTCTTCACGATGAACAGCACGCCCGCGCCGCTGTTCACGGCCGCCGCCGCGCGCAGCATCTGGTCCGGCACCGGTGACGTGAAGACCTCGCCCGGACAGGCAGCCGACAGCATCCCGGGGCCCACGAAACCGCCGTGCAGCGGTTCGTGCCCCGACCCGCCGCCGGAGACGAGTCCCACCCTGCCGGGTACCGGCGCGTCCCGCCGTACGATCACCCTGTTGTCCACATCCACCGTCAGCTCGGGATGCGCGGCCGCCATACCCCGCAGCGCGTCCGCGACCACCGTCTCCGCCACGTTGATGAGCATCTTCACGGGTACCTCCTGGTGAGACTAATGGATGAGCCTCTGACCCCTACTTTCGCAGGTCAGACCACGTTGGGTTGGCTAATGATCTCGGCGGTTCGTGTCGGTCGGAAGCGGGTTGCGGCGGTACTGATGCTGACCTGTTGCTGACTTTGGTGACAGGGGGTCCGACGTGGCTGGCATGCATACGGATCGACCCGAGAAGCCTGCTCCGGGAAGTATCGGCGCCGGGGATGCGGGGATCGTCTGTGCGGATGCGAACGGAAACGTCTGCGGCTGTCCGGCTGCCGGGCGAACCCCGCCCTCGGGGCGGACTGTGGAGACACTGTCCGACGGAGTGTTCGTCGGAGGCGCGGAGAGCTCCGGCGCGAGTGTAGTAAGCACTTCGTGTCTCGATCCCAGGCTCGGCGTGTTCCCCATTCCATGCAGGCCTGGTGGTGGAGCAGTCTGTTGCGGCCCGCTGAACCGAGCATCCCCGAAATTCTGGCTGGCTGCCAGATGTCGTGAAGGGGGTCGGAGGGCAGGGTGGCCGCAGCCCTGGGGGGTGCATTCGGTGGTGGGGATCGTCGCCCGGTGGAACTTCATCGGGCGCTCCCGGCGGGGCATCGAACAGGACCGGAAGGACTGGACGGAGGGGACTCGCTTCGGTGAGGTACACGGCTGCGGGGGCGCCCCGCTGCCCGCACCGGAAGTCCCACCGCTGTCGCGGGGTCGAGTGCGTTGACCTGCGGTCATGCTTTGGAGCGGGCATCCGGGAGTCCTGGGTGGTGCCCCCTGGGCACGAGTGATCAGGGGGAGAGGCGCGTCTCGTGGTGGTCGAACCGGGCCGGACTGCAGCGTGCAGGCGAAGGCGTCTGCGACCAGGTCTGATCAGACACGGCCCATCAGGTCGTCAGTGATGCCGATACCCGGCGGGTCGTCGCCGGATCGCTGGGTTGTCCCGGCGGCGGTTGGAAGCGCGCAGAAAGCGGCCCGAAGCGCGCCCGGCTCGCCCGGAGATCTTCGGGGGCGATGCCGGTCGGGCCAGGCGCTGTGAACCGGCTCTCTGGCGTCGTGGGTGGCCCCGGACACGGGTGGGTGGTGACCAGGCCGTCGTGAGGCTCGCCGACGCCTGACCACTTTGCCGCGTCCTCACCAGTTCCGATGGAAACATCGGGTGGTACCACGCTCGCCGCTTGCCCCGAACCGGCCGCGGCTTCGCCGGCAGCGGGAGTCCGGCCCGGTTGCCGGCCGCCAATTCCACGGGCCGATCGCTCGGCGGCCGGTGGCGGAGGGGCTTGTGCCGGTTCTACGGGTGCATCGCGGTGGTGAAGTACCACAGCAGGTAGGCCGCCATGACGAGCGTGACCGGCACGCCGACGAGGAGGCGGATCAGCAGGATGACGGTCCTGGCCCACGGTCGCCCCGTGCCTGTCGCGAAGTCGGGCCTGGCGGGGTCGTAGGAGATCTCGATCTCGTAGTGCCCCAACTGCGGGCCGGCGCGGTGGATTTCGTGAGTGGCGCCGGCGGTGTCGGTGAAGCGGTATATCCGGGCGCCGTGCGAGTTGTCGTCCTCCCCGGGCACGTAGGCCACGAATGTGGCGACGGTGGTCACGCCGTAACGGTGCAGCAGCCACCAGGTCACCGTGGCGCGCCACGTGCCGCGGGCGACGGCGCAGCCGAACACAAGCCCCGCAAAGGTGCCGGCCCACAGCTTGGCGAGGGACCCGTCGCCCGCCAGTGCGGGGAGCAGCAGGCCGACGGCGAACAGGCAGGTGAGCGCGCCACAGGCCCACCACTCGTCCGTGGACAGGAACGGTCTGCACGGTGTCCTGGGCATGAATGGGCGCTCCGCCGCCTTCACCAGGGCCGCGCCGTTGATGCGTCTTTCGGCCTCGTCCCGTTGCGGCACGGCCGCGTTGACGGAGTGCGCGAAGGCCTCCACCGCCTCGGTGCTGCGGGAGCCGATCGCGCAGACCGTTGTCGCGTCGGCTCCGGTGGCCGCCGATTTCAGCCGGATTTCGGCAGTCGGGCGCTTGCTCCTGGCGACATGGACGGTCTCGATCGCGGCGAGGGGAATGACCAGCCGGATCCCTGCCCGGTCCAGCACGACGGCCTCGCTCTGCAGGTGCGCGGTTCCGCCTCTGCCACGCAACATGGTTCCGGGCGCAGGCTTCGCATCTCTCACAGCCATGACTGGGTCCACCAATGGTCAACTGGGTTCTTTTTTGTGGGAGTTGAAGTCAACTCCAGAGCAGCGCGGCGTCAGGCCGCGAGCGATTGCAGAGCCTGCCCGGACGGCACCCGCGCCGCGCTGAACCGGCTGTGAGCGACCGAAGTCGGGGTCATCGGTTCTGCCACAGCCGCACCGTGCGGTCGAGGCCGCCGGAGGCCAGGGTCCTGCCGTCCGGGCTGAAGGCCACCGTTGTCACCTTGTCGGTGTGGCCGGTGAGGGTGTCGATGGGGACGAGGTCGAGTGTGCTCGAGTCCCACAGCCGCACGGTCCTGTCCTCGCTGCCGGTGGCCAGGGTGTCTCCGTCCGGGCTGAACGCCACCGTCGTCACCGCGCCGGTGTGGCCGGTGAGCGTGGCGGTGACGGTGCCTGTCACGTAGTCCCACACCCGCACGATGTTGTCGGCGCTGCCCGTGGCCATGATGTAGCCGACCCGCCCGAACGCGACCGATGTGAAGCCGTGCCTGCGCGGGGCTTCGAGGGTGGCGTCGACGGTCCGAGTGAGCAAGTCCCACAGCCGCACCGGGCTTTCGGTGAGGTCCGCGCTGCCGGTGACCAGGGTCAGGCCGTCCGGGCTGAAGGCCACCTTTGTCAGGTCTTCGACGTGGTCGGCCCAGGGGGTGGTGGCGGTGCCCTCGGCCACGTCCCACAACCGCAGCGTGCTGCCGGTGCCCCGGGCCCCGGACAGCCCGGCGGCCAGCGTCTTGCCGTCCGGACTGAACGCCACGCTGTCGGCGTGGCCGTCGAGGACGGTGAGCGTGGCCTTGCGGGGGTCGGCGGCGTCGTCGGCTCTGGACTCGATCACTGTGAGCGGGACGGCGACGGCGGTCGCTCCGAGGGCGGCGAGCAGCAGCGTGCGGCGCCGCACCTTGGCGGGGGGCTTCACCGGCGGTCGGCCGGGTTGCGGTTGCGTCCCACCAGCCGTCGTGGTGGAAGTGTTGATATCCGCGGGTTCGACGGAATCCATCCGCGCACACCCAATCCTCGAGAACGGGAGCAGTACGAACGGGAGCGGTACAGGGGTACGTGTGGGGCCGTGCGAAGGGGAGTCGGGAACGACAGCGGCAGCGGGCTCATCCCGGCCGAACGGCTCCGCCGACGAGGGCGGTCGCGGCGTCCGCGCAGCCCCACGCCAAGGTGACTCCGGCGCCTCCGTGACCGTAGTTGTGGACCATCCGTTTCACCCTGCCCGGCGGTCGGGCGTCGGCCTCCAGCCGGACGCCGCCGTTTCGATGGGGCCGCAGGCCCACCTGGTGGCCGAGGACCGGGGCGCCTGCTAGTTCCGGGAGCAGTTCGGTGCAGCGGCGCAGGATCGCGGCCGCGGTGGCCGGGGACGGGGTGGTGTCCCACTCCCCGACCTCGAACGTGCCCCCGAGGACGATGTCCGTGCTGCGGGGGTGGACGTAGGTGTAGCCGTCGGCGTTGTCCTCGTCACGCACGGACGTGTGCAGCCCCGGGTTGGCGACGAGCACCACCTGCCCCCGCACCGGCAGCACCTCGGTGTCCCCGCACAGAGCGCGGGCACCCAGGCCGGAGGCGTTCACCACCGAAAGAGCCCATACGCCCGCCTGTTCCAGGGCGTCGATACGGTGACGGATCAGCGTGCCGCCCGCCGCCGACAAGCTCTGCTGGAGCCAGGGGAGGTAGCGGGACATCTCCACGGACGGAACGGTGAACGCCCAGCCCGTGGTGAAGGTGGCCCGTAGCTCCTCCTTTCGCAGGGCGCGGAGGTCGGGGAGGGCGGCGGCCCACCAGGGGACGTCGGAGGCCTCGCCGCGCAGCAGCATCCGGGTGGGGCGCATGACCACGCCGGGTACCCCGTTCGCCGCCTGGCGGGCGAACTCGTCGTAGGTGTGGGTGGCCCAGTCCAGTACACGAGGTTCGAACCGGGTGCGGGTCGGGTACCAGACGGCCGCCGCGACCGAGGACGTCGTCTCGGCCGACGGCTCGGCCGTGACCACGGCAACGCGGGCACCGGCCTGCTGCAGGCGCAGTGCGGTGGTGAGCCCGATGACCCCGGCGCCGACGACGACCGCGTCGAACCTGTCGCCCATGCCTCTCCCTTGATCGCAGAACCGTGCGATTCTCACTGTCGATGGGGAGTTGACGACCTGTCCAAGACCAGTCATGTTCAATGCCATAAGCAGTGCTTATAGTTGACGGATGGACTTGCGGCGGCTGCGGTACTTCCTCGTGCTGGCGGAGGAGTTGAACTTCACGCGGGCCGCGCACCGGCTGCACATCGCCCAGCCCGCTCTGAGTCAGCAGATCAGGGCGCTGGAAAGGGAGATTGGCGCTCCACTGCTCGAACGCGGCAACCGGAGCTGCCGGTTGACCGTCGTCGGTGAGGTCGTGGCCCGCGAGGCCGGCGAACTGTTGGCCCATGCAGCCGCGTCGCAGGAACGGATCCGTGCGGCCGTCGGCGGACGGCAGGGGCAGCTGCGCCTGGCCCTGACCCGCTCCGCCCGCGGTGGCCCCGTCGACGCCCTCCTTGCCGCGTTCCGTACCCTCCATCCGGACGTGGATCTCGTCGTACGGACCGGGTGGACCGCGCACAACATCACCGAGCTGCTGGCCGGCAGGCTGGATGCCGCCTTCGTACGGCCCCCGCTGGACGACGTGGGCCTGGAGTGCCGGCACATCGCCCGCGAGGAACTCCTCGTGGCTGTCCCCGCTGATCATCCTCTCGCCCGCGAACGCAGGGTCACCCGCGGGCGCATCGCCGCCGAACCCGTGATTCTCTGGCCGCGCGAGAACGCCCCCGGAATGCACGACCTGATCTCCCAGCAGCTGTGGCCCGACGGCGGGCCGCGCATCGTGCGGGAAGAACCCGACGACGAGCAACTCCTCCTCAGCGTCGCCGCGGGCACCGGCATCGCCCCGGTGCCCGAGGGGCGTGCTCGTGCGCTGCGTATACCAGGGGTGCGGCTCAAGCGCGTGACCGCACCCATGCCCACCGTGGACCTCGCCCTGGCCCACCAGTCGGCAAGCGCCGCGCCGGCACTGAGAGGGCTCCTCGGCCTCGTCGACGCCCTGGCCGGGCCGTCGGCCGACGGACGTCGGCTACCGCCCGATCGGCAGGTTCATGATCCAGCGTAGACAATTCGACGCCGTGGCCCCTTACCCCCAACAGCCACAGATGCTTTTGCCCGGCGAAGTGGGGCGGAGCCTCCGTGCGTTGGAAAGGGAATCCGCTGCGCGCGAGTTCGATGCCCCGCTCCGAGCCGGCGCGATCGGCTCGGTAACCTGTGCCGTTTTTTCATCAGTGGCGGATTCGGGACGCGTTCGGGACGCAAGGATCGGAACGGACTGACAAAGACGAAGGGATGCCGACACTCCGCACTGCTTGCTTCTGACCAGTACAAACGTCAAAGATCGACGTTGATCGACAAGGCCCGCCAAGATCCCGAATGGACTCATGATCCCTCGGTCGTGCGCCCCCAACCACCTGGTCACCCGCACTTTCGTCTACCCGGAGGCGGGGGAGGAGGGCCATGAGCACTGAGCACCCAGGCCCGATCGAAAGCGCGTTCACACGTACCACTTAACATTCAGCGTGATGAGCAGCCGGACGCAGCACACGGCCCGCGGCGCGTGGCGGACCACGCACACCGCGGCGCTCTGTCCTGCCCTGGCCGTGCTGCTGGCGGCTCTGGTGATATGTCTGGGGCCCGCGGCGCACGCCGCCAGCGGCGACCACGTCACTGCCATGACCGGCGTTTCCCACGCGCAGATACAGACCGGCAGCCCGGCCGAGCACCACGTAATGCCGGCCGCGCACCCGGGGGGCTGTCCCTCCGGAGACGTGTGCTGCTCACCCGCCGTCCACGGTGCGGCAGCGGTGCTCGCCGCACCCGTGCACTCCCTGCCGGTGCTCCTGCCCCGCATGCCGAGCGTCCCCAGGCGGCAGGCCGGTCCCACGCTCCTCGCCAAGCCTCCGCCGGCTTCCAGTGCTCCCGATCTCCACGTCCTCCAGGTGCAGCGGACCTAGACGGATGGCATGGCGCAGTGGTGCTCACGCGTGCCCATGCGCCGAACGACATCCGTCCACCCCCTGCACCCACCGCCGCCGACGACATCGCGGCGGGGACAAGGACACCCAGGCATGCCCAACACGAGCAAGAAGCAGGTCGCCGCCGACCGCAAGGCCCGCATAGAGGCGATGCGCCGCGCGGAAAAGGCCCGCGAGCGCCGCAACCGCGTCATCACCATCACGCTCAGTACGGTCATCGTCGCCGGACTCGCCGGCTGGGGCGCGTACGCCATCAACAACGCCAACGAGAAGAACGACCAGAAGGCCGCCGCCGCGGCGAAGCCGATAAGTGGCGAGAAGACTTGGGATGCGAAGAAGCTCACCCGCAACCACGTCCAGACCAAGGTCACCTACCCGATGAACCCACCCGTCGGCGGCAACCACGCCCCGGTGTGGATGACCTGCAACGGCAACGTCTACACCAAGGCCATCGCCAACGAGAACGCCGTCCACTCCCTCGAACACGGCGCGGTCTGGGTCACGTACAACGACAAGGTCACCCCGGCCGACATCAAGACCCTCGCCGGCAAGGTCTCCAAGACCCCCTACACGCTGATGAGCCCGGACAAGACCGAGTCCGGGACGATCATGCTGTCGGCCTGGGGCCACCAGCTCAGCGTGAACACGGCCTCCGATCCGCGCGTCGAGCAGTTCCTCACCAAGTACGTCCAGGGCGCGCAGACCCCCGAACCAGGTGCCGCCTGCACGAACGGACTGACCGCCTCATGACGGACATGACCGCCACCGCGCCGGACGAGACCGACCTGGGTGACGTATCCGACCGCAAGCCCGCTCTCACCCGCTGGCTGATCATCGGTGCGGCGGCCCTGGTCGCCGTCGTCCTGGCCCTCTCGTTGCTCGCCATCACCGACAACGGCAACAACAAGTCAGTCGCCGTCCCCACGGCCGACTCCGCCGACGCCGGCTTCGCCCGCGACATGGCCGTCCACCACCAGCAGGCCGTCGAGATGGCCTACATCGTCCGCGACCGCACCACCGACGAGGACGTCCGCCGTCTCGCCTACGACATCGCCCAGACCCAGGCCAACCAGCGTGGCATGCTGCTCGGCTGGCTCTCCCTGTGGAACCTGCCCGCGACATCCCCCGACGGCTATATGACCTGGATGCCCATGGGTCACATGGGCCACCAGATGAAGGACGGCTCCCTCATGCCGGGCATGGCCACCAACACCGAGTTGAACCAACTCGGCATGCTCAACGGCAAACAGGCGGAGATCCTCTACCTCCAGCTCATGTACGACCACCACATGGGCGGCATCGAGATGGCCCGCGCCTGCGCCCAGCAGTGCACGGTTCCCCAGGAGAAGAAACTCGCCCAGGGCATGGTCGACGCTCAGCAGTCGGAGATGAAGATCATGGCCGACCTGCTACGGGAACGCGGATCTGCACCGCGCTGACGTGTACGCCGCCACCGAGGGCTCGGATCGCTTGGTGATCCGGGCTCCTCCCGCACACCCGGCCAAGCCGCTGCAGCCACCGGCGCGGACGCGCGGACGAGGAGAAGCCGGCCCGGTGAGACGGAACAGCAGGCGCAGCGGTGCGACGAGCCATCCGGCGAGACGGGGCGCGGCGCGTTCGCCGTACGCAAGCCACAGGTCGCGAAGCACCGCAGCGAGCAGGTGAGCGACGAACACGCCGGCAGGGACATGCAGCCCATGTCATGCCCCATGGTCTCCGATCCCTCGTCGGCGCCGCCTGCAGTATGAGCACTTCTCGGTGTGCCTGTGCTCCTGGCTCGGACACCAGCGAGTAAGTGATCCGTCGGTAGGTTCCGGGGTTCACCGACAGCGGCGGGCGGCCGGGTCGCGCTCCGCGACATGCTGGGCGACTGCGTCGACGCCGGGCCGTGCGTAGCGTTCCAGGGACCGTACCGAGGCGTGGCGGGAGCGGGCCGGCAGCATCGGCGTGGACGCGGCGTCCTCCGTTTCGTGTGTCAGCGCACTGTGCCCGAGCCGGTGAAGGGAAGGCACCCAGAACCTGCTGTGCACCTACCTGGCCGCCGCCCTCTTGGCCGGTCTGCTCGCCAACGCGCTGTTCGGCCTGTGGTGGCTCGACCCGGTCGTGGGCCTGTTCGTCGCCGGCCTCGCGGTACGCGAGGGCGGCGAGTCCCGGCGCGGCGAGGAATGCGGCTGCTGACGGCGCCCAGGTAAGCCGGTCACTCCCGCGCCCAAGGCCCCGGCCTGCTCGACAACGGCGGCCGGGGCTGACCTATATCCCGACCGTGGTCAAAGATTGTGGGCCGGTCGTCGGCGGGGACGGCCCGAACGGCCCCTTCTCCGGCCCTCTGCGCTGCGGGAGGGTGGTGAGCAGGCAAGGCGCGGCGGCCTCCGGTGACGCATTCCGGAGGTGAGGCTTTGCCCACCAGTCGAAGAAGGCGATCGGCATGATGTGGTACGACGGCGGCTGGGGCTGGGGCAGCTGGATCTTCATGGCCATCTTCATGGTGCTGTTCTGGGCACTGGTGATCGCCGGTATCGTCGCGCTCGTTCGCTACCTCACGGGCAGCCATCACGGCCACCAGGTCGGCCCGCCCCTCTCCTCCGGGGAGCCCGGCTGGGGAGGCAGGCGAGCCGAGGACTTGCTCTCCGAGCGGTTCGCCCGCGGGGAGATCGACGAGGACGAGTACAAACGCCGCCTTGCGCTGCTGCGGGAGCACCAGTGACCGCCAAGCGCCGCCGCAGGGTGTGGCTGACCATCGCCGGGGCGCTGGCAGCCCTGGTCCTGGGCATCGCGACGACGGCAACGCTCGCCGCCACGGGCGGCTTCCGCCACACCGCACCAGCGGGCTGGACGAAGTCGGGCGTACCGTGCAGCCCGCCCGCACTGTCAGGGCATGTGGTGGACGTGACCGTCGGCGACATGATGGGCGCAATGACGGGAGGTCCTCATGGCCACACCCCCAGCGCCGGCCCTGGCTGGCACGGCATGGGCATGATGTGGCTGCGCACCACCCCGAGCACGGTCCCTGCCGGTACGGTGTCGCTGCGCGTGTTCAATGCCGGAGCCCTCACGCATGAGGTCGTCGTGCTCCCGCTGCCAGCCGGCCAAGCCGTCGGAGAGCGGCCCATCGGTGCCCAGGGACGCATCGCCGAAACCGGAAGCCTGGGCGAAGCCTCGCGCACCTGCGCTGCCGGGGAGGGCGACGGCGTCACCTCCGGCGCCATGGCCTGGACCACGCTGACGCTCCAGCCCGGCCGCTACGAACTGGTGTGCAACCTCGTCGGCCACTATGCAGGCGGGATGTACACCGAACTGGACGTCACACGGTGACGCTCAAACCGCCGGGGCCATGTGCCCTGTGGACCAAGGTGACATCGGCCGCCTGACAACGGCACGGCGCGCGCGGGACAGAGGAATGCAACTGCCCCAGAAGCGAAAGCTTGCCCAGGGCGTTGATGTGGCTGTTTGGAACCCCCGCCCCTCGGACGTGGCGCAAGTCTGCAGAGGAACCCCCGTCGGACCAGGGGACGGAGGCGGCCGTGGTTCACCTGGAGCAATGCGGCTGACCTGGGGAGACGCCGCGCGGCTCTACCCTCGGGCGAAGAGGGCGGGGCCCTTTCCGTCGGTAAGAAGCTCCGCTGCTCTCGTGTAATCCGTCGGCCTTGGGTTCGAGTCCCACCCGCGCCACCGGAAGCACGACCTGACCTGTGGAAACGCCCCCCGTGAGGTTCCGGAGCGTCAACTTCCGTCCACCGGAAAGGATCCGAGCATGTGGCGACAGAGCCGTGATGTTGGGGACAACGCGGGGACATCGGTACCCGGAAAGTGTCCGCGAGGAGCTGCGCCGAGGTGTGCCGGCTGATGCGGATCGAGGAGACCCCCGCGGCGACCAACGGCGCCGAGGGATCGCTCGAACTGTCTGCTGCGGACCAGGCGGGGTTGACACTGACGGGAACCTCACGGAGCAGAGAGCCGGTTGTCGGCCGTGAGGTCGCCGCGGACGCGCAGCACGCGGGTGCGGTGCCGGAACCGCCCGAACTCCAGAGGCCGGTCTGGCCGGCCTCGATCTCCACGACCACGTCGGGTATGACGGGCCGATAGTGCATCGGGTCGGCGCCGGGCAGTCGGCCCACCGTCCCGGGCGACTCCGCCTCCATGCCCCCGGTCGGCCGCAGCAGCAGGATCAGCTCGTGTTGTACCGCCTGGCCGAGGGCACCCCACGGCTCGCATCCGGCCGCCGCGCGGAAGGCCGAGGATGAGGCACTGGCCACGGGGCCGACGGCACGGAGTCGGGCCGCGAACGCCTGGGTCTTGGCGGTCGTGTCCTGGAGCAGGTCATGGGGGCCGCGTCTGTGCATGGGTGACGCCCGGGGCGCCGGTCGTCGGTGCAGGGCAGCGCACTCCACAGGGGAGAGCGAACGCCCGCGTGACGAGATCTCAGCCGAGCAGGATGGCGCGGAGGTTGGGGACGAGGTGGCGGACGAGTTCGTCGTCCGGCATCTCGGCCAGAGGGCCACTCCTGAAGACGTACCGGGAGAAGGTCACCCCGATCAGATACGCGCCCACGGAGCCGACGCGTGCTTCGAGGTCCGGGCCGGGAATGACATGCCGGTACATCTCCAGGCTCTCGTCCTGCATCGCTGCGAACAGCGACCTGGCCGCGTCCTCCTCCGAGGCCACCGCGCGGATCAGCGCGATGAACGGGTCGCTGCCCCCGCTCTCGGACATGCGGCGGACGTAGGAGCGCGCGACGCGCGTGGGCAGCGAGTTGGGATCGCCGGCCACCTCGGCCATCAGGTTCTGGGAGCTGGGAACCGCCGCGAGGAACAGCTGTTCCTTGGAGCCGAAGTGGCGGATCACGAGACCGTGGGTGACTCCGGCCCGGCGCGCGATGTCCCGGATGGTCGTCTTGGCGAAGCCTCGCTCGGCGAACGCGTCACGCGCCGCCTCCAGGATGGCCGCCCTGCGTACTTCCGGTTCCCTGGTGCGCTTCTTGATCGGGGCGGCGTCCTGGCCGCTCGCGGCAGGTGGCGTCTCGGCTGGTGATCCGGTCATGCAGCAAGTGTACAGATGGTCACCTCAGAACAGCCCGCGTGGTCACTAAAGGGTGACCCTAGGTGAAATCGACACTGCTGTGGCTCATTCACCTGCGTCTTTTCAAACTTCTTAGTGACCAGTTGGACATTAGTGGCTCTCGGACGTACTGTCGTTAGTGACCACTCGGTCACTAACGAACGGAAGGGAAGTCCTGTCATGGCCCCCGAGCCTCTGACCCCGGCCAACACCACCATCGTTCTCGTCGACTACGCCGTCGGCTTTGCGAACCTCCTCGGTTCCCACGACCTCACGTCGCACATCCACAACGTCACCGGCCTGGCCAAGACCGCGAAGTGGTACGGGAGCGGCCTGGTCGTCACCAACGGCCAGTCCAGCAAGCCGTCCGGGCCGCTGTACCCGGAGCTGCTCGACGTCATCGGTGACGAGCCGGTCATCGAGCGCGCCACCGACTTCAACGCCTTCCTCGACGAGCCGTTCGCCGAGGCGGTCCGTGCCGCGGGCCGCAAGAACCTGGTGATCGGCGGCATCGCCACCGACGGCTGCGTCCTGCAGACCGTGCTCGGCGGCCTGCGCGAGGGCTATCGCGTGCACGTGGCGGTGGACGCCTCCGCGAGCCTGACCACCGAGGCCCACGAGACGGCCATCCAGCGCATGGTCCAGGCCGGTGTCGTGCCGGTGACCTGGTTCTCGCTGGCGGCCGAGTTCCAGCTCGACCCCACGTTCCATGACGCTCCGCACCGGATGCGGCTGATGCAGGAGAACGTGCCGGCCATGGGCATGAGCGCCCGGTCGTACGTCAACGCCCTGCAGCAGGGCAAGCGCGCCGCCGCTGCCGTCTGAGCCGCCCCCCGATTCGCCGGCCCTCGGCCGCGCCTGAAGACGCCTCAAGACAAGGAGCCTCGTCCATGAGCGACACCCCCGAAACCCAGCTGCTGTCCGGCAGGACGGTGCTGGTGGCAGGCGCGACCGGGGGCATCGGCGAGGGAATGACCCTCGCGCTGCTCCAGCAGGGAGCCACCGTGGTGGCCGTCGGCCGCAGCGAAGAACGGCTGGCCAAGCTCGCCGCCTACACAGGCGACGCCGGACCCGGCACCCTGCTCACGCACCCGGCCGACGTCGGAGCCCCCGACAGCCAGGCGGTACGAGACCAGCTGTCGCGTTACGGCCCGCTGGACGGCGCCGTCGTCACGATCGGCGACTGGGGCAGCCCCGAGCGCACCGGGATCCTCGACCTCTCCGACGCCGAGTGGGAGGCGATGATCGCCTCGAACCTGACGAGTCACTTCCACGTGCTGCGCGCGCTGACTCCGCTGCTGTCGCCGTCCGGGGCGCTGGTGCACCTGAGCGGGTTCAGTGCGGAGATCCCGTACCCGTTCGCCGCGCTGGTGGGCGCCACGAACGCGGCGAAGAAGTCGCTGGTGCGATCCCTCACGGCCGAGCTGGGCGGCAACGGGCCGCGTGTCTACGAACTGATCATCGGCCCCGTCCGCACCCGCCCGCGGGCCGCAATCGGCGCGGACAGCCCTCAGTGGTACAGCGCCGAGGACCTCGGGCGGCACGTGGGCCGGCTCGTCGCCGGCAGCGGGCCGTACGCCGAAGCCCCGCTCCAGTACCTGGTCACGCCCGCCCACGGCATACGGACGACCCCGCCGCTGTAGCGGACAGCGGCCCCTCGAACAGCACTCGCACCCTGCGGAGGCAGCGATGCGCACCACCGACACACCGTCCCGGTCCCCTTCCCTCGACCTGCCCGAGCGCCTCGGCGCGGTCGCCGTACGTCCCGGAGACCGCCGCTACGACTCCGTACGGCACACCTACACCCGCCCCGGCTCACCGGGCGCGGTCCTCCTCGTCCGCAGTGCCGGGGACATCGCGGCAGCTCTGGCCCATGCCCGCGCCACCCAGGTGCCGTTGACCGCGCGCAGTGGCGGGCACGGCATCAGCGGACGGTCCACCAACGACGGCGGGATCGTCGTCGACCTCTCCCGGCTCAACGCCGTAGAGGTCCTCGACAGCCGGTCCGCGCTGGTGCGCGCGGAGGCGGGGGCCCGCTGGGGCGAGGTCGCCGCGGCACTCGCGCCGTACGGCCTGGCCCTGTCCTCCGGAGACACCGGGGACGTCGGGGTCGGCGGGCTGGCCACCGCCGGCGGTATCGGCCTGATGTCCCGGCTGCACGGCCTGACCATCGACCACATGAGTGCCGCCGAACTCGTCCTGGCCGACGGATCCGTGGTGCGCACCGACGTCGAACACGACCCGGACCTGTTCTGGGCCGTACGCGGGGCGGGAGCCAACTTCGGGGTGGCGACGGCCTTCGAGTTCCAGGCCGAACCGGTGCGCGACGTGACCGTCGCCGTGACCGTCCACGACGCCGCGGACACGGCCGCGTTCCTCACCCGATGGGGCGCAGCGGTTGAAGCAGCACCCCGCGCGGTCACCAGCTTCCTGACTCTCGTCACCGGTGCCGGCGGGAGAGCCGTCGCCCAGGCGATGACGGTGTACGCCGGCACGGACGCCACGGCGGTCCGCACGGCGCTCGCTCCCTTGCTGTCGGCCGGACGGGTGCTGCGCAACCAGGCCTTCGCCACCCCGTACCACCAGCTGCTGCCCGCCGGGCACGAGCCGCAGCATGCGCAGCAACCGCTGTCGGTGTCGCGCTCCGGGCTGGTGGACCACATCACCCCGCCCGCCGCCGAGCACATCACCGCGCTGCTGGAAACGGCCGGCATGGTGCAGCTGCGCTCGGTCGGCGGAGCGGTCAACGACGCACCGCCCGAGGCCATGGCCTACTCCCACCGCACCCAGAACTTCTCCCTGATGGCCGCCACCGTGCCCACACTGCGCGACGACCTCGACCAGCGGTGGGAACGGCTCCACCCGCACCTGAACGGGCTCTACCTGAGCTTCGAGACGCGCACCGGACGGCAACAACTCGAGGACGCCTTTCCCGGTGCGGTCCTCGAACGGCTCATCGCGCTCAAGTCGCACTACGACCCCGACCACCTCTTCGACAACAACTTCGCCCTGCCGTCGGTGCGGTTCCCGCACTGAATCCGAGGAGATGACCATCCGATGCCCACCTCGGGTTGCGTGGTCACACCCGCACCGGGACGCCGACACCTGGGTGGGCGGCGAGGACAGAGCTGCGCAACACCAGCTTCGTGCAGCTGCTGCTCAGCTCCGGGTTGCGACGGCAGGAAGGCGGGTCGCTGCTGACATTCGAGCTGCCGACGCAGCGCCTGCGCTATGGCCGCTACTGCCACGGCCGCGTCGCTGGGGCGGTGACGAGGTCGAAGGCCAGCCGGGTCTTCTACGCCTCGGTGGACGCGGTCGGCCAGGTCGAGGCGTACATCGCCTCGGAGCGGGCGTGGGCGGTCCAGCGGGCCCAGGCCCAGGGCCGTTACGACCGTCTGCCGACGATACGACTGGTCACGAAGGTGACCCACGGGTTGAGGCCGGCAGTGGAGTGGGTGGACCGCGACGGAGTGATCGGCGGCCAGGAACTGAGACGACTGGGCTGGCGTGAACGGCAGTGGCTGTTCTTGGAGGGTCCGGACGGTCCGGAACCGGCGTGGTTGTGGCTGTCCGAAGAGGGCCTGCCGATGGCTCCGGACCGGTGGAACGGCATCTTTCGCGCCGCGAACTTGCGCTGTGAGGAAGTCCTGCTCACGCCCGAGGAACGTGAGATCAAGCGGGACTTCCGGTTGGCGGAGATATGTGGCAAGAGCCCGTACGCAACACCGCATGCCGCACGTCATTCGATGGCGCTCTACATGCTCATCCTGCTAAACGAGCTGATGACGTCCCGCTACGGGCTCACCGCGGCAGACCGGCGGGACTTCGCCCTACTGTTCGGCGACCCGTGGTGGCTGGTGAAGACGCTCTTGGGGCACTCGGACGTGGAGACAACGAAGCGGCACTACCTCGCGCCCGTTGCCCACCTGCAGCTGGAGTCGATCCTCGCCTCCGCGGAGACGACGGACGAGGGCCGCGACGCTGAGGACCTGGACAACATTTTCTCGCGGCTGGCCCGGGAGACGAGCGGCATCCAGGACATCGACATCCTCCTCAAGGATGCTCCGTGAGCGGGCGGGGACGGCGAGCCGTCCTGCCCCCGGCCGATCACCGCAGCGAGCCGCCGCTGGCGCCGGACGGGCTTGTGGTGACCGTGGGCAACAAGGCCGGCTACAAGATGGAGTTCAACTTCGCCGAGCTGCCCGTTGCCGGTCCGATGCAACGGTCCCTGGCGGTCGTTTTCACCGCCCAGTCGCGTCGCTGGAAGAGCCATAGCACCGCGAGGACCTCCTGGAAAAAGTTGATGATCTTCGCGCGGTTCCTGTCCGGGTTGGACCAACCGCCGCAGGATCTGGATGAGCTGACCGCGGCGATGCTCAAGCGCTGGCGAGCCCAGCATGTCGCCACAAACACCGGCAAGGTCACGCTGTCGTCGGTCCGCACGCTCTTGCAGAGGGACCCCCGGCTGGGCCGCGGGCCAGTGGCTGAGGAACTTGCCTGCCGCGTCCCCAAGCCCACGCCGAGCAAGCAGTCCTACGATGAGCCGGACCGCGAACGCGTGGTGCTGGCCGCACAGCGGCAGTTCCGGGCCGCACGGCTGCGGATCCGCGAGAACACCGAACTGCTGGAGCGGTGGCGGTCTGGCCAGCTGTCTGCGGACAGCCGTGAATGGCACCTCGGCCAGATCCTGGACCATCTCGCCCGCACGGGTGACGTCCCTCGCACCGTCCAGGGGGGCGTGAAGAACCGCCGTCTTTTGGGCCGCACAACGGGGGTCGAGTTGTTGTGGGGCCGGCTGTTTCTGACCCGCGGAGAACTGACTGCCCTGGCGGTCCTGTTGACCGACCGGTTCGGATGGAATCTGTCCGTCTACGACCGCATGCCGACCCCGACCAGAGCTCCGTCGGTCGGCGAGACGACGACCGTGACCTACCAGGTTCAGGTCGAGAAACGCCGGGTGGGCGGCGGGCGCTGGTTCTCCACGGAGAACATCAGCGATTCGGGTGCCGACTCTCCCGGCCGGCTGATCACCCAGGCAATCGAGGCGACCGCACACGGCCGCGCGCTGGCCGCACGGCTGGCGCCGGGACACGGTCTGCTGATGACGGCCCGCACACATCGGGTCGGGGTGGAGGAGAAGGACCTGGACCGGCCGCGCCCGGTCGGCCCCCTGGTTTTCGGTGTCTCGATGACTGACGGAAAGAGCTGGGCGAACAGTCATCAACTGGGCGGATCGCCGTTCCAGCGGACCCGCAGGACGACGGTGACCCGCGAAGGCCGTCCTCTGCAGCACTCCAGAGGCACCCACGAGAGCGTTTATGTCCTGCCCGACCAGCGTGTCCAGCGCGCCGCACAGGGCGTCATCGCCGACGGAGCCGATGAAGCTCTCCAGCAGGCCCGGAACAGCGTGTTCGGGGGCCATGTCCGCCAGACGCCGGACCCGCGGCACTTGGAAACAGCGACAGCGGACTGCGCGGACGAGGAGTCCGGCCCCTGGCCGGCTCCGGACGGCGGATGCGGTGCGGATTTCCTGCTCTGCTTGGCTTGCCCGAACGCCCACGTCCACCCGGGCCACCATGCCCGGCTCGCCCACCTCCACCAACGGCTGCAAAGCCTGCGTTCGGCTCTGCCGGATCAGGCCTGGAACAAGCACTGGCGCGATCACTTGCTGCGGCTGGAGGACCTCCGCGACGACAACCAGAAGGTCGGACCAGCTGCCTGGAATGCCGCACTGGCCCAGGTCAGCGACGCCGACCGCACTCTCATCGACCTTCTCCTGGAAGGAGTTCTCGCCCCGTGACCACCGCCGTCATCACGGGTGACGATCTGCCGATGCCCACCGCGGGGACCCCGGTCGTGCTACCCGGTTGGATCAGCCCTGGTAATCAGCACGCCAACTCCCGCTACGGCGAACTCGTGTGGTCGCTCGGCCCGCTCATCGACAACCCGAGCACAGCCATCATCACGATCTCCTGGACGAACTGCCCAGAGGAGTTTCGAGGGCAGGTGAAGCTGGCGACCTGGATCATGATCAATGGCGAATTGCGGCCCACCTATCTGAAAACTCGCGGCAACAACGCCCGGTCGCGACGCGCAGGCGACGGCCTGCGAGACACCTGCGGGGAATGGAAGAAGCTGGCCCGCTGGCTGCACAAGCGAGGCATCACCGACCTCGCCGACTGCACCGCCGACGAGTGGCGCGGATACGTGGCCCAACGGTGGTCGAGCGGCTGCGGCCGTCGCCACGGCGAACGAGTGCTCGGCTGGCTGGCCGCCCTCTGGTCGTTCGACCAGCTCACTCCGCATCCTGCGGGGATCAGCCGCCCTCCCTGGCTCGCCGAGGGCGTCGATGATCACCTGCCTTCCTCGGACGCCGCGGCCGACGGGGTGGAGAACTCGACCGAGCCGCTCGATCCGCAGGTCATTGGACCGCTTTTGGTGTGGTCCATCCGGATGGTCGAGGACTTCGCCGACGACATCCTGGCCACCTGGGCAGAGAACCGCCGCATGACCGAACTCGCGGCAGCTAACCTGGCCACCCCTGCCAGCCAGAGGGCGTTGGAGTCATACCTGCTGCCTCTCGTTAGCAGCGGCGCCCCGATCCCGGCGACCGCGCACAAGGGCGAGACGATGCTGGCCCGCAGGTTCATCGCCGCCACCACCGGGGCCAGTCTCGGCCAGGTCGACCGGCTCAACAACCGATGCGGACTGACCGTGCTGGCCGCCGAGCGTCCCGGGCCGTGTCCGATGCGCATCCCGGTCACCGGCCGGATCAGCGGAAAGCCTTGGCGCGAGCATCTGGACTTCACCGAGGCCGCCGACCTCATGCGGCACCTGGGAACTGTCGCCATGATCATCTGCCTCTATCTGACCGGCATGCGCCCGCAGGAAGTCCAGGGCCTGCGTGCCGGGTGCTGCCCCGACCCCGAGCCGGACAAGGACGGGATCATCGGCCAGCACCTGATCCGCAGCCACCACTTCAAGAACGTCACAGACGACGACGGCAACCACCTCTCCGCCGGCAGGGAACGTGAAGTCCCCTGGGTCGCCATCGCGCCCGTCGTCCGCGCCATCCGCGCGCTGGAACGCATCGTCCCGGATGGCGAGCTCCTCCTCAGCGCCGCCCACCACGACTTCACCCACCAGCGCGGCAACTACGGCACGCTGAAGCAGAGTGCCCTGAATCTGCGGGTCGAGCACTTCATCACATGGGCCAACCGCGAAGCGCACGCCCATGGCCTGCCAGACCAGGTCATCCCTGAAGATCCCCACGGCTCGGTTGGCCTGTCCCGGTTCAGAAGGACTTTGGCCTGGCACATCGCCCGCCGTCCCGGCGGGCTGATAGCCCTCGCCATTCAGTACGGCCACATGCGCACCGTCCTGGATGCTCGTACCTCGACCGGCTACGGGAGCCGCAGCCGAACCGGCATCCACAGCGTCCTCGATGTCGAGACCGCCCTCGCAGCCGCAGACACCGCTGCCCACCTACGTGATCGCGTCGCCGCCGGAGAGAAGATCTCAGGCCCCGCCGCCCGACGCGCGCTGATCGGCGCCGCCCAGACACCGCGTTTCGAGGGGCGCATCGTCCCCCACACGTTCGCAAGGAAGGCGGCCCAGTTCCTCGCCCGGGACGGCGTCGTGCTCTATGACAACCCCGACGCCCTGCTGATCTGCGCGTTCAAGCGCGACAACGCGCTCTGCGAGCCCGCTCCGGACGCGACGGCTCCGAACCAGTACGCCTGCCGTCCCGGTTGCGGCAACGCCGTCCGCACCGACACACACGCTCGCCTCCTTCGCGAGCGGGCCCGCACGATCGACCGCAAGGCCGCTCGCCTCCCCGAACCCGTCGCCAAGCGCCTACGGGCCAATGCCGACCGGCTCCGTGCCACCGCCGACACCCACGACGCCACCGCCCAACCCGCCGAGGCCCTGACATGAACCAGCAGCACCAGAACGAGCGCGCCCGCATCCGCGAGGCCATGGACCGGCTCCTGGCCGGACAGCCCACCGTCTCCAACGGCAGCCTTACCGTCGTCGCCCTCGCCGCCGAGGCTGGCGTCCACCGCATGGCACTCCTCAAGCGGCACGTCGACCTGAAGAACGAGTTCTACGAACGAGTCCGCGCCGAGACGAAACAGATTCCGGAGAACGAGAAACGGCTTCGCGAAACCGTTGCCAAGCTCAAGAAGACCATTTCGAACCAGAAAGCAGAGATCGCAGATCTACGACAGCGGGTGACCCGCCTCACCCTTGCCAGCGCCGTTCTCACCCAAACACGGGACCCAGCATCCGACACCCCGCCCCCGGACAACGTCGTCCCTCTCCGCTCGCCCACCACCTGACTGCCCGCCCCGGCCTTCTTCGCACCGGGGGCTCTCCCGCCTGGGCACCACCGAGGCCGGGCAGGTCCTGCGCCCCTTCACCCGCGGGTGTGTCCAGCGAAGGCCGTACAGACCCGAACCCGGAGCGGCAGTGGCGCGCTGTGCCATGGACCACGGCTACGCATGGTGCAACACCGCCAGGGCTCAGCGTTCCGACATCACGCGTTCAATCGCAGTAGCAACTCTTGCCAGAAACTTCGCACTACTCGGAATCCACGGCTTTGGATGCATCGAACACGGCCAGCAGGGTGGACGGTGAAACCTTGAGGCCGCGCGCAAGGTTGAGCAGGGTCGTCAAGCTTGGATTGCGTTGCCCGTGCTCAATGTAAAGCACGCCGCGAAAACTCATCCCGCTGCGCTCCGCCAACTCCTCAAGAGTGAGTCCCTGCGCTTCTCGTAGGCGCCGCACATGCATACCGAATACGTGAAGTTGCGGGTCTGGTTGATTCGGTCGCGGCACGCAAACGACTCGAACACTCGGACACAGTTGACTGCCATGAACAGTTGTGCATAATCGATCGCTGATCGTGATGTGTTCAGGCTCGTAGTCCAGCGCTGGCCGTGACGGCAGAGATACCTTGAGAGGAACCCGCATGCCCGCTGCGAGGAAGTACCCGCCTGAGTTGATCGAGCGGGGGGTCCGGATGGTCAGAGAGCTGAGGCAGGACGATCCTGGCCGGTCGGGCACGGTCCGGCGAGTGGGGGAGTTGCTCGGTGTCCACCCCGAGGTGCTGCGGCATTGGGTCAGAAAGGCCGACGCTGCGGCCGACGGGCATCCGGGGTCACCGCACGTCGACGCCGTTCACCTGCGTCGACTCGAACAGGAGAACGCAGAGCTGCGTCGGGTGAATAGCATCCTCAAAGCGGCCGCAGTTTTTTTCGCCACAGAATTGGAGCAGGGAAAGGTTACATTCGGAAATTAATAAGTCATTTGATGCTTGCGGGTGCGGTGCTCAAATGCGACTGACTTTCGGTCTCCAGATTCGCACTTGCGGCCAGGTAAAGATTGACAACACGGATTCTTGACCGGGCTCAAGTTTGAAGGTTCTCCGCTACCTCGCGCAAGGACGTCAGGGCGATAGCGACTTGCCGGCCGAGGCTGGTGAGCCGGTAAGTGATGGTGACCGGACGCGTCGCGGTCACGTTCCTAGACACCAACCCGCGGCTCTCCAGGTCCGCAAGGCGGCTGGAGAGCACGCGGTTGGAGATCCCGGAGACGGCTGCGTGGATCTCACCGAATCGTCCCGAGCCATCGAAGGCATGCAGGGCCAGCAGGATGTGCATCGTCCATCGGGTCGAGAGGGCCTGAAGCAGATCACTCTCGGCCCGGGTCAACTGCGTACTGCCGTTGCTGGCGGTCATACCCCTCCTTACTCGGCGGTGGGGGCCTCGTCCTCCGTCTGCGCGGTGTCGAACAGTGCGTCGCTCTGCTTCTCGTCTGACTTCTGGGCCGCTTCCGGCTCGGGCTTCGGAGCGTGCTTGCGCTGGCCAGATCAGGCGGTTGCCGCCAGATGGCCGGTGGGTGTCCAGGTCCCGCGTTCCTTGGTTTTGCGCCTGTGGTGGGTGCGGCGGCGGGGGCGCTCGCCGCCGAGTGCGAGAGTCTCAAGCCATTTTTTGATCTTGCGGCGGTTGGCATGGGCGAGCTGGAAGGCCAGAAGGATCGTTTGGGCCGCGATGCCGCGGATCCGGCGGGAGCCCGCAGCCTCGATGCCCTCGGCCAGTGGGTTCTTCGCGTAGCCGTTGTAGCCCTCGACGCTGTTGCGGAGCCGGAAGTAGATCTTCTGCCATTCCGGGCCGCCGTACTCCAGAGCCTGCCACTGCTTGGCGCCGGCTTCCGGGCTGATGGTGATGGCGCGCACGCGAGGCCGACGGGCGAGCCGCCGAGCCGAGCGCGGGGCTGATCGACTCGCAGTCCGTCCGCACTGCAGACACCGTGCCCGCCGCGACCCGGGGCTTCGACGCGGGCAAAAAGATCAAAGGACGCAAGCGATTCATCGTCACCGACACCCTCGGCCTGCTCCTGGCCGTCCACGTTGTTGCCGCGAACGTCCAGGACCGCGACGGCGGTCGTCGCCCGCTGCTCTGGACTCGCCTTGACCACCCGGGCGTCCTAAAAGTCTGGGCTGACCAGGGCTTCGCCGGCCGCTTGGTCGACTGGACCGCCATCATCCTCGGCCGCGAGCTGGAGATCGTCCGCAAATCCCCCGACCAGCGCGGTTTCCAGGTCCAACCCAAGCGGTGGGCTGTGGAGATCTGTCAAGCACAGTGCACTCATGGAGTCTGTTGCTCCGCTGTTTCGGCGGTCTCGGTCCAGATGCGGCGGCTGTACCAGCCAGGCGGACGGGTCCGGCGTTCGCGGAGTTCGTCGAGTTCTCGCTGGTCGGCGTGGGCGATGAGCCGGTGAGGCCAGCAGCTCTCCCGGCGGGTGGTGATCCAGCCGCGGTTGATCCAGGCGTAGAGGGTGGAGGTGGTCATGTCCAGCTCGGCGGCCAGGTGCTTGAGCCACCACTCGTCCGGGCCGGGCTCCTCGCCCGGTGGTGCGGGGCGGTGCTGGTGGACACGGCCTGCGGGGCAGGCGAGGCGGCGCATGAGGTCGCGGACGGTGGCTGCGGAGATCCGTTTGCCGCCCTTCGCGGGCCGGAAGCCCTCGGCCTGAAGGCGGTCGGCGATCCCGTTGGCTCCTATGCCCTGGCCTGCGAGTTCGCGGATCCGATCGGTCAGTTGCGGGTAGTAGCTGAGCTGTTGAAGCCGCTGGACCGGGCGGATAACCTCTCCCGCCGTAGTGGTCCCGCCGGCCCAGACGATCGTGACCTTCACTTGCTCGCTGGTGCCGAGCACGGTGACGACGACCTTGTCGACGACCGCGCGGATGATCTCCTTGCGGTCCGCTGTCGTGGTGCTGTGCGCACGCCACAAACCCTCGATGTCGCCGGCCAGAGCCGTGATGGTCTGCCGCTCGGCCGGAGTGAGGATGTGCGGACTGCTGCGGGTGAACCGGTCGTAGTCCTCGCCAAGCCTCTGCTGGACGGCCAGGGCGCCCTCCCACTCCTTCTCCAACTGGCGTACGACCAGGCGGTTCTCCGGCTCGGCGAGGTGATGGCTGCGACGGGCCCGGTCAGCGTCCTGCGCGGCGCGTTCCAGCCGCTGCGCCCACAGCCGTTCCAGCTCGGCCCGCTCGGCCAGGACCTGGTCGGCCGCGCGCAGGGACACCTCGACGGCGGCGGGCGTCAGTGCCGCGAGGACCTGCTGTTCGACGAAGGCGTCCACGCAGGCGGAGTTGAGCAGCTGGCAGCTCTTCTGGGCGCCGTAGTTGGTCATGTCCCGGGCGCACACGTATTCGGGCAGGGCCTTGCTGTGCTGGGTGTGGTAGCGCACGCTCATGCGCCGGTTGCAGCGTCCGCAGTGCACCAGCCCGGCCGTGAGCGCGGGGCCGCCTCGTATCGCGCCCATGGCTTCGGCGCGGGCGCGGTTGGCCGCCAGTTTCGCCTCGTTCGTCTCGAACTGGGCGACGGTGATGTAGGCGGGCAGGACGTTCGGGATCATCACATGCCATCCGTCCCGGGAGCGGACGACCCGTCCGGTGCTCGGCCGGGCCGGGTCCTGGCGGCGCGGGTCGACCCGGCGCCGCCCGTAGGCATAGATGCCGGCATACGCGGGATTGTGCAGCAGGGTCTGCAGCGTCATCCGGTTCGGCCTTCGCCATTCCAGGGTGCCCTTGTCCGGCCCCTCCCGCAGCCGGATGCCCAACTGGATGTCATGGTCGACGAGATAGCGCAGGACACCGTGCAAGGTGCCGAGCCGCTCGAACTGCGCGAAGACCAGGCGGATCACGGTCTGCACCTGCTCGTCCGGATCAAAGGCGACCTCCCCCGACGGGCGGCGGACGTAACCGCTGGGCAGAGGGAAGGCCAGCTCGCCGCGGCGGGCCTTGTTCAGGCGCCCGCTCCACATCCGCTGCTTGATCAGGTGGAGTTCGGCCTCGCTCATCGTGCCCTTGAGCCCCAGCAGCAGCCGGTCGTTGTACTCGCCCGGGTCGTAGACCCCGTCGGTGTCCGCGAGCACCGCACCCGACAGGGCGCACAGCTCGATCAGCTGGTACCAGTCCCTGCCGGAGCGGGCCAGACGGGACATCTCGATCCCCAGCACGAGACCGACGTGGTCCAGCCCGATCTCGGTGACCAGACGCTGGAAGCCGGTGCGGGCCACCGCGCTCGACCCCGACTTGCCCAGGTCCTCGTCGATCACCAGGACCCGGTCCGCCTGCCAGCCCAGCGCGACCGCCCGGTCCACCAGGGCGTACTGCAACCGGGTCGACTCCTGGTGCTCGACGAGCTGCTGACGGGTGGACTGGCGGACATAGATCACTGCGAGTCGCTGCAGGTGACGGTCGTCGATCTTGCTGCCGGGCCGCTCCCACGGCATCACCGAGGTCATCGCCGGTCCCGCTCACTCGCCGTCGCGGCGGCCGACAACGCGCGGCTCGCCAGCCGCGCCAACTGCCCCACCACCGCCTGCCGGTTCACCTCCGGCAGTGCCGCCCACACCTGCCCGTCCGGCACCACCGGAATCGTTGTCTGGGGCCGACGTCACTGTCGTCTCGCATGACGACCCGTTCCCCTCGTCACTCAGCCGGCCCCGCAACCGTTGGGCCACAGCGACCAACCGCTGCAGACCCTCACGGCCAATTATCGGCGTCCGCTCACTGCTTTGACTATCCATAAGCGCAGTGTGCTTGGGCGATGGAGCGCACGTTCTCGTGGATCACCGCCCACCGGCGCCTTGCCCGGGACTACGAGACCAGCCCGGCACACTCGGAGTCGATGATCCGATGGGCGATGATCGACATCATGGTTCGCCGCCTCACACGCAGAGGAACGGCTTCACGGCCAGGGCCCCGACCGCTCACGCGGATCCCTTCTCGGTGATCAACGGTTCTGCTGATGCAAAATTGAGTCAGCCAGTGACGTCACCGGAAGGTGCGGCCTCCAGCGCGAGCAGCTCCTCGTCAGTGAGCTGCGGAACAGTCCAGTCGTTGCCCTGCACATGTGCGAGGAACCGCTGGTCGAGCGCCACGTGATAACGCTCGACGTAGTAGGCCAGATCGGAGTGCCAGAGCCAGCGCCCGTCCGTCAGCAGGTGCCACCCGCCGATCACGGCATGGGAAGGGCTGAGGACATCGTGTACGAGTGTGGTCGCGGCGACCAGGACTGTGCCGTTCCGCAGGTACTCGACTAGGTGTTCTGAGTTGAGATCACGGGAGGGCTGGCAGGCTGCGTAACCAGAGGATGGATCCGCGCAGGTGGAGTCCTGCGGCGTAGCTCTCGGATGTCTTGTCGTACCGGCTGGCCAGTCCCCGCCATTCCTTGAACTTGTTGATGGCGCGCTCGACCGTGTTGCGATCTTTGTAGAGCGTGGCGTCGTGGCTGACCGGGCGGCCGCCGGAACGTCCCTTCTTCCTGCGGTTGGCGGCCTGGTCGGTCTTTTCCGGGATCACTGCCTTGATGTTGCGTCTGTGCAGGTGGGCGCGGTTGGCGCGGGAGGAGTACGCCTTGTCTCCGGCGACCGCGTCCGGCCGTGTCCTGGGGCGGCCGACCGGGACGCGCACCTTGATCTTCTTGAGGACCGGGATGAAGCGCGGGCTGTCCGCGGACTGCCCGGGGGTGAGGATGATGGCCAGCGGGCGGCAGCGTCGCTCGACGGCGAGGTGGACCTTGCTGGTGAGCCCGCCCCGGGAGCGGCCCAGTTCGGCGGCCCGCAGTCGGGCCCTGCGGCGTCGGCGCACGGCGCGGCGCTGTTCCCGCTCGGGGTCCTCCCTGTCCGCGGACCCCTCACCTACGGGGTTGTTTTGCCCCTTTGCTGCAGCCCCTTTTCTTCCGCCACGGCCTTCTCCAGGTCCTCAAGGAGCTCCGGGTCGACGACCATGCCCGCCGCGTGGTGATGCGCGCGGGCAACGGTCGAGTCCACGCTGACCAGGCTGAGATCGACATCGTCGCGGGCCGCCGCCTCGGCGATCATCGTTTCCATGAGGGCCTGGAAGACTTCGCCATGCGCCCACATCCGGAACCGGTCGTAGATCGTCGACCAGGAGCCGTAGCTCTCCGGCACATCCCGCCAGGGGCTGCCGGTGCGGAACCGCCACATCACCGCGTTGAAGTAGCTGCGCAGGTCAGGGATCGGTCCGAACGCCCCCAGCGGCAGGTGCGGCTCGATCAACTCCCACTCGGCATCGGTCAGATCACCACGAGTCACGCGACCGGTCTACCGCAGCCAGCGCCCTCCTGAAGCGGGAATGACCGATCCTGTGATCTCAACTCAGAACAGGCCCTAGCTCGCGGGCCTGTGCCGGCGCCTTATCGCGGACGGAGCCTCGGAGCGACGGCCCGTCTGGCCAGCCGCGCTCAAGTTCTCTGAAGTTCCCGACCACAGGAAATCTCTCGTCCATCCGCAGAGGCTAGTGTCCTGCGCCGGGAATTCGATGAATATGTGTACTGTTGCCGGCATGGCGCGCATGGGACGGCCGATGGCCGAGCTGACGTTGACCGATGGCGAGCGTGAGACGCTGGTGCGCTGGTCACGGCGGGCGACGTCCGCGCAGGCTCTGGCCCAGCGATGCCGGATCGTGCTGGGCTGCGCGGAGGGAAAGTCGAACCAGCAGGTGGCCGCCGAACTCGGCATCTGGCCACAGACGGTGGGCAAGTGGCGTCGGCGCTTCCTTGAGTCCCGACTGGACGGCCTTTCCGACGAGCCGCGCCCTGGCGCTCCTCGGAAGATCTCCGACGAGCAGGTGGAAGCGGTTGTTGTCGCCACGTTGGAACGCGCCCCGAAGGACGCCACGCACTGGTCGCGGGCATCCATGGCGGCCGAGAGCGACCTGAGCAAGTCCACCGTGGGGCGGATCTGGCGCACGTTCGGTCTCAAACCGCACCAGGTCGACACCTTCAAGCTCTCCAACGACCCCCAGTTCATCGACAAGGTCCGCGACATCGTGGGCCTCTACCTCGACCCGCCGGAGAAGGCGCTGGTTCTCTGCGTGGACGAGAAGAGCCAGATCCAGGCGCTGGACCGCTCGGCACCGGTGCTGCCGATGATGCCGGGCATGCCCGAACGCCGTACCCACGACTACGTCCGCCACGGCATCACCACCCTGTTCGCCGCCCTGGACGTGGCCACCGGCGAGGTGATCAGCTCCATCCACCGCCGCCACCGGGCTGCGGAGTTCAAGAAGTTCCTCGCCAAGCTGGACAAGGAGGTCCCCGCCCAGCTCGACGTCCACCTGATCTGTGACAACTACAGCACCCACAAGGCACCGGTGGTTCGCAAGTGGCTGGAGGCCCACCCACGCTTCCACACGCACTTCACCCCGACGTACTCATCCTGGCTCAACCAAGTCGAACGATGGTTCGGGCTGCTGACGGACAAGCGGATACGGCGCGGGGTCCACAAGAACCTCCAGGCCCTGGAGCGCGACATCCGCACCTGGACCGCGCAGTGGAACGAGGACCCGAAGCCCTTCGTCTGGACGAAGGACGCCGATGAGATCCTCCAGCGGCTCGCCTCATATCTTGATCGAATTCCCGGCGCAGGACGCTAGACGGCGGGTGTCAGGACGGCTCCCAGCAGGCGATTGGACAGGGGGGTCGAGGCGCCGAAGTCGAGGCCGAGGTTGGAGACCGAGTAGACGGCGCGGACGGACAGGTCGCGGGTGGCGAACATGCCGTTGGCGTAGCCGTCGTCGTGGCCGGTCTTGCCCCAGAGTACGGTGCCGTTCGGCAGCGGGGTGGACATCAGACCGGCGCCGAAGCAGGCCACCTTGTTGCAGGAGCTGCCGCCGACGAACGGGACGAGCTTGCCCTCGTTGTCCTTGGGCAGGGTAAACAGCTCGTTCTGCTGTGCGGCGGGCAGCAGGCGGCCCTGGAGCAGCGCGGTGATGAAGTGGTCCAGGTCGGCCGGGGTGGAGATCATGTTGGATGGGTCGCCGCCCTGCTCGCTGACGTCCACCGCGTTGCCCTGGCTGTTGGTCATGTAGCCGTGCAGGTAGGGCCGGGGCATCTCGGGGTCGCCCTCGGGCACCGAGGTCTGGTCGAGGTGCACCGGTTCCAGGATGCGGTCGGTGACCTCCTCCTTGAAGGAGTGGCCGGTGATCTGCTCGATGAGCTTGCCCGCGATCCGGAAGCCGAGGGAGTTGTACTCCTGCTTGGTGCCGGGGGCGAAATGCGGGCCGGGCCACGAGCGGTCGGCGGGGCGCAGGGTGCCCTGGATGATCTCGTCGAAGGTCCGGTATGTGTATCGGTCGGCGATCGTCTCGTCGGCGCTTTCGGCGGGCTTGCCCTCGTCCACGTTCGGCAGGCCGCTGGTGTAGTTGACCAGCTCGCGGACGGTGATCGGCTGGAAGGTGTCCGGGAGCAGACCCGGCATGTAGTACTGGACGGTCTGGTCGAGGTCGATCCGTCCCTCGGCCGCGAGCTGGAGGATGACAGTGGTCTCGAAGACTTTGGAGATGCTGCCGGCGTGGAAGTGCGCGTTCTCCGGGATCTTGCGGCCGGTCTGGCTGTCCAGGGTGGAGCCCTTCCACAACTGGCCCGGCTCGCCGACCCGGACGATCGCACCGGCGGCGCCGTCGGTGGGCCGGGTCTGGATGGCGGCCTCCAGGGTGGCCGGGTTCAGTGCCGGAAAGGCCGTCGTGGCACTGGAGTTCGAGCCACTCGCGGCGAAGGCCTGGGTGTCCGATCCAGCGGTGAGGCCGACGAGGGCGGAGCAGGCCACGGCGAGGGTGGCGGCACGACAGGCGAGGGGCTTCATGGTGAGACTCCGTGAGATCGGCTTGGCTGAGCGGTCCTTGCGACGTGATCAACCCTGCTCAGCCGCCCGGGCTCCGGGTATCGGGATCAACCCTGACCCGCCCCTGAGCCGCCCCCCACCTGACCTGCGCACCATGCCAGCAACACACTACACATATTCATCGAACTTAAGGCGCAGGGCACTAGGGCATCTGCTCGCGCACGGTCGACAGAGATCTCAAACGCGGTCTGAAGCGGATAGCGACGATTTCGAGGGCCGTCCCTGCCTGCAGGGCGGGGGAAATAGCCAGGTTCAGCAGCAGGGGATGTGCGTCCGCAAGTACCCCGTGGCAAGCGGGTCCTGTCCAGCTGGGTCGCCGGGACACGCATAGGGACAGCTGGCAAGGGAGAGGGGCATGGGCAGGACCTGCGCCTCTCAGGTCCTGTGCATTGCCGTCGGAGGCTTGATGAGGGCGCTTCAGGGCGACGGCCTGTAGAGCAGCGCTGTGTGGTCCAGGGGTGCGCAGCACTGCACCGGGCCGTGGGTGAGGTACGGCTGCCTGGACGGCCCCGAGACGCAGGCAGGGACGAGGACATCCTCGGCGCGGCCCGGGAGGCCCTCCTGCGCGCCGGTTAATTAGACGCTCTTCTGACCAGCGAGTTCGTACCTAGCAGCAGCGGGCTCAGCGGTTTCTCAGTCTCAGATCTGTGTCATTTCCTCACCGGCCGCGCTCAGATCGAGCGGCGCATCGAGACGCTCGTCTGGAACCAGGACGCTGTCCATCCCTACCTGTCAGCTCGTGTGGAGAACGGAGTGGAGTGCCTTGTCGATCGTGGGGTGGCCGAAGGTGAAGCCCGCCTTGTGCAGGGCCGCAGGGACGGCGCGGCAACTGCCTGTGATGCCCGCGGCGAACTCGCCGAGCGCCACTCTGAGGGCGAAGGCAGGAACGGAGGCGATCGTCGGGCGATGAAGGGCGCGGCCCATCGCTCGCGTGATCTCGCGGTTCGTCAGTGGTTCGGGGGCTGTGAAGTTGACGGGGCCTGTGAGCGTCTCGTCGTCGATCGCGAAGCGCAGTGCCCCGATGTGGTCGGTCAGCGAGATGAACGGCCAGTACTGGTCGCCGGAGCCGAGCCGGCCGCCCAGGCCGAAGCGGAAGAGCGGGAAGAGCCTGCCGAAGGCGCCGCCTTTGGCGGAGACCACCAGGCCGGTGCGGGGGTGCACCACCCGGATGCCCGCCTCTCGGGCAGTGTCTGCGGCGGCCTCCCAGTCGACGCAGACGGCAGCCAGGAAGTCGTCCCCGGGTGGCGCGCTCTCCTCGATCGTCCGGTCGCCGGTGCCGCCGTAGTAACCAGTCGCGGATGCGGAGACAAGGACGCGGGGTGGGGTGGACGATTCGGCGCAGGCCCGCGCGATGGTCCGGGTTCCCAGTGCGCGGCTGCGGCGGATCTCCTCCTTGTACGCGGCGCTCCAGCGCTTGTCTCCGACCCCGGCGCCGGCCAGGTGCACGACGGCGTCCACAGTGTCCAGCGCACCGGGCTGGACGTGGCCTCCGATCGGATCCCATTGCGCCGCCTCGCTGCCGTCCCCCGCGGGGCGCGCCGACCGGTCGCGGACGAGGCGAACGACCTGGTGGCCGTCGGTGAGGAGCGAGTGGGTGAGGGCGGATCCGATGAGTCCGGTGGACCCGGTGATCGCGACGCGCATGGCGTTCTCCCGAACGGGCTTGGGCAGGTGGCCTTGTGGCCACCCGGGATGGTTGTCGGACTTCGAGGTTCTCGGAGTCAGCGGCGATGCCACGGCAGGGCCGACGGGTAGGCGTCCTCCTCGCCGGCCTGCTTGAGGGATGCGACCACGGTGGCGGTGATGGTGGCGAGCTGCTCCACCTGTTCAGGGCTGAGGGCGTCGAACACCACGCGGCGGACGGCAGCCACATGGCCGGGGGCGGCCTTGGCCATCAACTCCATGCCGGCCTCGGTGAGTTCGGCCAGCTGTCCCCGTCCGTCGGCCGGATCCTCCCGGCGCCGCACGTAGCCCGACTCCTCCAGGCGGATCACCGCGCGCGTGAGGCGGCTGCGGGTGAACTTCAACTGCTCGGCGAGCAAGGACATCCCCAGGGCGCGGTCGGGTGCCACGGACAGGCGGGCCAGGAGGCTGTAGTCCGCGTGCGTCGTGGCCGCGTCGCGCCGCAACTGCTGATCGAGGTAGTCGCTCAGCAGCGTCGAGCAGTCGAGGAAGTTGATCCAGGCTCGCAGCTCTTCGGGAGTGAGCCACCGGGGGGATGTCATGGCGGCCACTCTAACCGAGATGTTTGCCTGATCAAACATTTCGGGGGTAGCGTCTCCAGTGTTTGAGGAATCAAACGCCTTCCTTTCTGGCGCTGCGCCTGTCGTTCTTGAGCTCTCCGCAGGAGGTCCCCATGTCCGGTTCCGTCCCCGAAGCCGTATCGTCCGCCCCGCCCGCGCCGCGCTCCCGCGGCCTGACCGTGGTCGCGGGGCTTCTCGCGGCGGCTGTCGTGGCCGTCCTCGGAAACGTGGTGGTCGCATTCCTCGCCCACGCGGCGGGGGCGTCGGAAGATTTCGATCCGCTGCACCTCTCCGCGTACGCGCCGCTGACGGTGTTCGGCGTCGTCCTTGGCGCCATCGGCTGGGCGGTCGTCCGTCGTGTCGCCAAGAACCCGGCGGGGCTGCTGCGGTGGCTGGTGCCCGTGCTCGTGGTCGTGTCGTTCGCGCCCGACCTGTCCCTGCTCGGTGGCGGTACGCCCGGCAGTGGGCCGCTGGCCGTCGCTGCGCTGATGGTGATGCATGTGGTGGTCGCGGTCGTCGCCGTCGCCGCCTATCGGCGCGTCCTGCCGCTGCCTGTCCGCTGACGCTACCTGGCGTGCGCGACCGTGCCGGCTGCCGGCTGCGGGCGGTGTCCCGGGGGCCGGGACGACCGAGTTCCGGGACACCGCTGTTCGCGCGCAGGACCGGCCGTGCACGTCTTCCGTCCGCGTGACAGTTGCCCACCCCATCCACCGCGTGGATAACCCGGATACGGGATTCGGATTGCGCTGGGGATGGCACCGGCGCCTTGGCGCCCCCATAGTCGTCGCTACCGCACGCCGCTGTCCGGACGCTGCCGGCGTGCGAGTTCCCCCAGCATGCCGGGCGCCGTCGGTGCCCGTGAGGCATGCCCGCTCCCTTACGCCGTCCCCTGGAGTCGCCATGCCCGGTTCCGTGCCCCCGCCGCCTCCCGCCGCGGTCGATGCCACCGCTCCGTCAGCCGTCGCCGAGTCGGGCCCGGCGCATCTGTTGCGGGTGACCCTTCTGATGGCGGGCAGCTGTCTGCCGATCCTGGGGGCGGTGCTGATCGCCCCGGTGCTGCCGAAGATGCAGGACCACTTCGCGTCGGTCCCGGGGGCCAAAGCGCTGGTGCCCCTCGCGCTGACCGTTCCGGCGCTGGCGCTGGCGCTGCTGGCCCCGTTCGCCGGTGTGATCGTGGACCGGGTGGGCCGCAAGCGCCTGCTGATCGTGGCCACTCTCCTGTACGCCGTGTTCGGCACGGCTCCGCTCTGGCTGGACTCGCTGGGCGGCATCATCGCCAGCCGCGCCCTGGTCGGAGTCGCCGAGGCCGCGATCATGACCTGCTGCACGACCCTGATCGGCGACTACTACAGCGGTCACCGGCGGGTGAAGTACCTCGCCCTGCAGACCATGTGCGCCTCCGCGTCGGCCACCGTCTTCTTCGTGCTCGGCGGCGCCGCCGGATCAGCGGGCTGGCGCGTGCCCTTCTGGGTCTACGCCGTGAGCCTGGTGCTCGCCCCGCTGATGGCAACCGCCCTGCCCAACCCGGCGGTCCGTGCGGACGGTGACGAGACTCCGGCCGAGACGGAGGCCCGCCGCTCGTTCCCCTGGCGGCAGTTGGGCGGCATCTGTGCCCTCACCTTCTTCGGGGCGATGGTCTTCTACACCGTCCCGGTAGAGATGTCGTACCTGCTCGACGACCTCGGGGTGGAGAACACCGGCGTGATCGGACTGGCCACCGCGATCGCCAGTGCCGCCACCGTGGGCGGAGCGGTCACCTTCGCCCGGCTCAAGCGTTCTCCCGACCCGATGCTGCCCGTCGTTCTCGCGGTCTGCGCGGTCGGCTTCGGCGTGATGTTCCTCGCGGGCAACGCCCCGCTGCTGGTCATCGGGGCGGTCGTCAACTGTGTGGGCACCGGCATGCTGCTGCCCGCCCTTCTCACCAGTGCCATGTCCCGCCTGGCGTTCGAGGACCGCGGCCGCGGCACGGGGTTGTGGATGGCGGCTTTCTTCGGCGGTGAGTTCGTCTGCCCGCTGGTGCTGCTCGCCGGGGAGTCTGCCGTCGGCACGCTCGCCGGTGCGGTGGGCGTGCTGGGGCTGGCCGCCGCCCTCGTCGCGGCGGGGCTGTGGGCGGCCCGCCGCCGGGTGGGCGCCGTCGATCCCCGGCCGTTGCCGGAGCAGTTGGCCTGACGGTGCGCAGGACGACCGCCGAGAGCGCGTCGATCACGGGCTGCCGCCGGGTCCGGTCAGAGCCGGCCCGGCGGCAGCCCCGCGCTCCGGTCGACGGGCACGGCCTTCCCCGGGCCCTTGCCATTGCCGTAGCCGTTGCCCGCCAGCGTCGCGCCCACCTCCGCGGCCTTCTGCCGCAGCCAGATGTGGCCCGCGTCCTGCGCGTGCACCGGGTGCCACCACATCGCCTCCCGCACCGGCACCGCCTCGAAGGGGCAGGGCAGGACACGCACCGCGGCGGATCGGACCGCCTTGCGCGCCAGGCGCTCCTGGATCATCGCGACCCGACGGGTGCCCTCGACCATGAGGGGCAGCAGCTGGAAGGTCTGCACGGACACCTCCACCTGGGGACTGATCCCTATCATGCTGAGCTGGCGGGCCGCCGGGGCGTCGTAAGGACGCTGGTAGACGGCCCAGGGCAGACGCCCCAGCTGGTCCAGGGTGAGTTCGTCACCGACCTCGGGGTGGTCGTCGGCGACCAGGCACAGCCAGCGGTCCTGGTGGAGGTCGACGGCGGGCAAGCCGTCGATGACGCCGTGCGGCATCAGCAGTCCGTCGACGGTGCTCAGCACCGTGGCGGTGTTCTCCACGACGGACGGTGCCGGGTGCTGGAAGGTGAGCCGGATGCCGGGCGCCTCCTCGTGCAGGGTGCGAGCGAGTGCGGCACCGAACACGGCCGCCCCGTAGTCGGAGGCGAGCAGGGTGAACTCGCGGCTCTCCGCGGCCGGGTCGAAGTCGGCCTGGCTGGCGAAGACCCGCTCCAGCAGGTCGCACGCGGTGGCGCTGCGCTCGCGCAAGGCGGCGCCGAGCGGGGTCAGCTCGTAGGCGTTGCCGGTGCGGGCGAGCAATTCGTCGTCGAAATGGCGGCGCAGCCGGGACAGCGCAGCGCTCATGGCGGGCTGGCTGAGGCCGATGCGCTCGCCGGCCCTGGTGACGTTGCGCTCCTCCAGCAGCGCGCGCAGGGCGAGGACCAGATTGAGGTCGAGTCGGGACAGGTTCACCGGGCAATCACCTAACAGCGAGAGTCATCCACGACATGGATATGGCGCATCCACAGGATTAATTTCCGTGATTGGTCGATCGGGGTCACAGTAGACCCCATCCCAGCAGGAGGAAATCTGATGGCAACGCTCGCGCAACCTGCCGGCCCGTTCGTGCTCGGCACGTTCGCACTTCCGGACGGAGAACCGTTCCCCGGTCTGCTGGCCAGGGGCCGGGTTCTCGACCTGACCACAGCCCTGACCTGGGCGCCGTCCAGCGTGCGTGCCGTGGTGGAGCGCTGGGAGGAGGCCCTGCCCGTGCTGCACGCCCTGGCGGACGAGCCGGCCCTGGACTGGCGACCGCTGGAGGGCCTGCGGGTGCACGCCCCGCTGGAGCCGCGCCAGATCTTCCAGTCCGGCGCGAACTACCGGCAGCACGTGATCGACCTGGAGGTCGCCCACCGCTCCCCCGACGACCCGCGCACGGTCGAGGAGGCGCGCGAGGAGATCGCCGCGGTCATGGACCGCCGGGCCGCCGAGGACCTGCCCTACGTGTTCATCGGTCTGCCGAGCGCGATCACCGGCCCGTACGACGATGTCGTCCTGCCCTCCTGGGCCGAACAGCCGGACTGGGAGCTGGAGTTGGCGGCCGTCATTGCCAAGCCTGCCTACCAGGTGACGGTCGAGGAGGCCCTGCAGTACGTCGCCGGGTACACGATCGCCAACGATCTCACCGACCGTGCCACCGTCTTCCGCCGGGACATGAAGGCCATCGGCACCGACTGGCTGCGCAGCAAGAACGCCCCCGGCTTCACCCCGCTGGGCCCGTGGCTCGTTCCGGCCGGGTCCATCGCCGACCCCGGTGACCTGCGGGTCACGCTCAGGCTGAACGGCGAGATCATGCAGGACGAGTCCACCAAGGACATGCTGTTCGGGGTCGCGCGCCTGGTGTCGTACATCTCCCGGACGGCCCAACTCCTGCCCGGTGACCTGGTGTTGACCGGCAGCCCGGCCGGAAACGGCATGCACTGGGGACGGTTGCTGCGCGACGGCGACGTGATGGAGGGGTCCATCACGGGTCTGGGTGCGCAGCGCACCCGATGCGTCGGGGAAGCCTCGTGAACCGCCACGACCCCGAGGGCGCGATCGCCGAGGCCGCCAAGGCGTACTCCAACTGGGGGCGCTGGGGCGAGGACGATGTGCTCGGCACGCTGAACTTCCTCGACGAGGCCAAGCGCCGCGAGGGCGCTGCGCTGGTGCGGCGGGGTGTGAGCTTCTCGCTCTCGCAGCGGTTCGACATGAATGGCCCGCAGAAGGGCTGGCGTCGGCGGACCAACCCCGTGCACACGATGCTCGACACCGGGACCGACGCGGCCCTGGGCAACCAGGGCTTCCCGCACGGCATCGGCGGCGCCGACGACGTGATCGCCATGCCGTTGCAGTGCTCCACCCAGTGGGACGGGCTCGGGCACATCTTCGACCACGGTTTCGCCTGGAACGGGCGGCGCGCCGACAAGGTCGTCACCTCCGACGGCGACCTCGTCACCGGCATCGAGCACATGGCCCCGTACGTCGCCGGGCGTGGGGTGCTCCTGGATGTGGGCCAAGTGGTTGGAGCCGACGGCGAGTTGGCGGACGGCTTCGCCGTCACCGCGGAGCACCTGACCGCGACCGCCGAGGCCCACGGGGTGAGCGTCGGCCGCGGCGACATCGTCCTCGTCCGCACCGGACATCTCGCCCGCGCCCGGCGGGACGGCTGGGGCGACTACGCGGGCGGGCCCGCGCCCGGCCTGTCGTTCACCACCGCCGGCTGGCTGCACGGCAGCGAGATCGCCGCTATCGCCACCGACACCTGGGGCTTCGAGGTACGGCCCAACGAGTTCGAGGACGCCTTCCAGCCGCTGCACCAGGTCGTCATCCCCAACATGGGCCTGCTCATAGGCGAGATGTGGGACCTCGACGCCCTCGCCGCGGACTGCGCGGACGACGGCGTGTACGAGTTCTGGCTCACCGCCGCGCCCCTGCCCATCACCGGAGCCGTCGGCTCCCCGGTCAACCCCATCGCCGTCAAATAGCCCGCACAGCTGCCGGATGCGCCCCTCCCCGGACAGCAGCGGCGCATCCGGCCCCCACCGCTCCACCCGCTCCGCACCCCCGTCCCCACCCCTGGTCCGCACTCGCAGCGGGCGAGCCGCAGCCCACGCCGCCCGAAGTCGCGCGGCCCAACCCCGGAGGTATCCCCGACATGGCTGACAGCCCCACCAGCCCCGCCCGTTCCATCCTGGTCATCGGCGGCGGCGCCGCAGGCAACGCCATCACCGTCCTGCTGCGCCGTGCCGGCATCGCCGTCGACCTGATCGAGGCCAGGCCCGACTGGAACGCCACCACCGGCTCCGGCATCACCCTCCAGGGCAACGCCCTGCGGGTCCTGCGCGAACTGGGCGTGTGGGAACAGGTGGAAGCCTCCGGATACGCCTTCGGCTCGCTGGGCGTGACCGCCCCCGACGGCTCCGTCCTGTTCGTCGCCGAGGACATCCAGACCGGCGGAAAGGACCTGCCCGCCACCATCGGCATGCAGCGCCCCCAACTGCAGCAGATCCTCATCGACGCGGTCCGCGCCTCCGGCGCCGACGTTCGCCTCGGCATCACCGCCGAAGCGCTGGAGCAGGACGCCGACGGTGTGTCGGTGCGCTTCAGCGACGGCAGCGAGGGCCGCTACGACCTGGTGATCGGCGCCGACGGACTCAACTCCGCCACCCGCGCCGCGATCGGCATCACGGACAAACCCGAGCCGACCGGCATGGCCATCTGGCGCATCGCCGCCCCGCGGCCCGAGAGCGTGACACGCACCGACCTCGCCTACGGCGGCCCCGCCTACATCGCCGGCTACTGCCCCACCAGCGAGAACACCATCTACGCGTACGTCGTCGAAGCGTGCCGCGACCGCACCTCCATCGACCCGGCCACCTACGCCGACGAGATGCGCCGCCTGGCGCAGAGCTACGGCGGGGTCTGGCCGGAGATCACCGAGCACATCACCGACCCGAAGAAGGTCAACTACACCTGGTTCGACCGCCTGCTGGTCGAGGACTCCTGGCACCGGGGCCGGGTCGTGCTGATCGGCGACGCCGCCCACTGCTGCCCGCCCACCTTGGCCCAGGGCGCGGCGATGTCACTGGAGGACGCCCTCGTCCTCGCCGAGCTGCTCACCAGCGGACGGGAGTGGGACGACGAGCTGCTCCAGGCCTACTACGACCGCCGCATTCCCCGGGTGCGCGCCGTCGTCGCGGGGTCCATGCAGATCGGCCAGTGGCAGCTGGACGGTGTGCGCGACGCCGACATGGCCGGGCTGGTCGGCCGCACCATGAACCTCCTCAAGGAGCGCCCGTGACCACCACCGCATCCCCGACCATCGACGTCCACGCCCACCTCCTGCTCCCGGAGGTCGAGGAGGCCGTCGCCGGTCATCCCGGTCTCGCCGAGGCCCGTGCCCTCGACGCGCGCCGCAACGGCCCGGCGGCCCTGGCAGTGAGCGGTCCGATGGTCGGCGCGCGCGTGCCGAAGCTGACGGACGCCGCGGTGCGCCTGGCGGCCATGGACGCGCAGGGCGTGGACATCCAGCTGGTCAGCCCCTCGCCGTCCCACTACCACTACTGGGCCGAGCCTCAACTGGCCGAGAAGGTCTGCCGGCTGGCCAACGAGGGCACCGCCGCACACTGCGCGAAGGCTCCCGACCGCCTGCACGGCCTGGGCCTGATCCCGCTCCAGCATCCCGACCTCGCGGTCGGCCTGCTCGACCACGCTCTGGACCAGGGGCTGAGGGGTGTGGAGATCTCCTCGCACGCGCCCGGCCGCGAACTGTCGGATCCCGCGTACGAACCCTTCTGGTCCCGTGCTGAGGAGACGGGCTCCCTCCTCTTCCTGCACCCGTTCGGCTGCACCCTCGACGGGCGCCTGGACCAGTGGTATCTGTCCAACACCGTCGGCCAGCCCACCGAGAACGCGGTCGCCCTCTCCCACCTGATCTTCTCCGGCGTCCTGGACCGTCATCCGAGCCTGAAGCTGGTCGCGGCGCACGGCGGCGGCTACCTGCCCACCCACATCGGCCGCTCCGACCACGCCTGGCGGGCCCGTCCCGACGCCCGGGGCTGTGTGCGGGAACCGAGCAGCTATCTGAAGCAGCTGTACTTCGACTCCCTCGTCCACGACCCTCAGGTGCTGCGGGAGCTGCTGCGAGCGGTCGGCCGGGAACGGGTCCTGCTCGGCTCCGACTTCCCCTTCGACATGGGCACCGACGACCCGCTCGGCGCGCTGCGCGCCGCGGACCTGCCCGACACCGACTTCCACTCCGTCCGCGGCGGAAACGCCGCCGCTCTGCTCAACCTCGTCTGAGGAGGACCCCATGAGTAACCGCCTGCTCACCCACCTCCGACACGTCGACCTCGCCGTGCCGGACTACGACAAGCAACTCGACTTCTACGCCGGCGTCTGGGGCCTGACCAAGGTCGCCGAGGACTCCGGCATCTCCTTCCTTGCCGCCGAGGGCTCCCCCGAGCAGTACGTCGTACGGCTGCGCAAGGCCGACGAGAAGCGCCTCGACCTCGTCTCCTACGGCGCCGCGAGCCCGGCCGACGTGGACACGCTCGCCGAGCAACTCCTCGCCGGGGGTGTTGAGCTGGTCACCCAGCCGGGCAAGGTGGAAACACCCGGCGGCGGTTACGGCTTCCGCTTCTTCGACGTCGACGGCCGCACCATCGAGGTCTCCGCCGACGTCGAGGTGCGGCAGCACCGCAAGATCGAGGAGAAGGAGTCGATCCCGGTCAAGCTGTCGCACGTCGTCCTCAACTCGCCGGATCTGGACAGGACCAGGGCGTGGTACGAGGAGCACCTCGGCTTCCGGCTGTCCGACACGCTCGGCCATCCGCGCATCGGCGACGTCATGCACTTCATGCGGATCAGCAACCAGCACCACTCCATGGCCATCGCCAAGGGCCCGCACACCTCCCTGCACCACATCTCCTTCGAGATGCGCGGGATCGACGAGTACATGCGCGGCTCCGGCCGTGTCATCCGCTCCGGCGCCCGCAAGATCTGGGGTCCGGGCCGGCACATGGCGGGCGACAACACCTTCACCTACTTCCTCGACCCGCACGGCAACACCGTCGAGTACACGACGGAGTTGGAGCTGCTGGACGAGGACACCTGGCACCCGCACGTCTACGACTTCTCCAAGCCCGAGGTCACCGACCAGTGGGGCACGGCCAACCCGATGAACGAACTGGTCACCAAGGAGTCGTTCAACGACGTCGACCGCGGCGTCTTCGTCGCCCCGCCGGTCTGATCGGCGAAGCCCTGAGTCCCCGGGGGCGCGGTGACCCTGTCACTGCCCTGACTCCCCTGCCGCGCCCCCGGCCTTCGTGCCCACCCCTCACGCCGACAGCCGACAGGAAACCGCCATGCGTTTCGCCACGTACGAGTACCGCAACCGACGCCAGGTGGCCGTCGTCGAAGAGGACGGTACGCTCTACCCCCTTCCCGGCGTCAGCTCGCTGACCGGCCTGCTCGCCGAGGGCGGAGGTCTGCCCGAACTGCTCGACGCGGGCTCCGCGATGCTCGACGTGCCGGCCGGCCCCCACGTCTCCGATGTACGACTGCTGGCGCCGCTCCAGCCGCCCACCGTGCGGGACTTCGTCACCTTCGAGGAACACGTCGAGGGCGTACGGCGGTCCGTGGACGGGGCTGCCGGGGTACCGGAGCGGTGGTACGCGGCCCCGACGTTCTACTTCGGCAACCCCTACGCGATGTACGGGCCGCACGACGACATCCCCATGCCGCCGGGGTCGAGCGTGTTCGACTTCGAGCTGGAGGTCGCCGCCGTGATCGGAAAGGAGGGCCGCGACCTCACCCCCGAGCAGGCCCGCGACCACATCGTCGGTTACACCGTCTTCAACGACTGGTCGGCCCGGGACCTGCAGTCCGCCGAGATGAAGGTCGGCCTCGGCCCCTGCAAGGGCAAGGACACCGCCACCACGCTGGGTCCGTACCTGGTCACCGCCGACGAGCTGGGGAAGTACCGCGACGCGGACGGCTTCCTGCGTCTGGCGCTCACTGCCGAGATCAACGGCGAGGTCGTGGGCAAGGATCTGCTGTCCAACATGAGCTGGACCTTCGAGGAGATGGTCGCCTACGCCTCACGCGGCACCGTTGTCCGCCCCGGCGACGTCCTCGGTTCCGGGACCTGCGGAAACGGCGGCTGCCTGGCCGAGCTGTGGGGTGTACGGGGTGAGCAGTCCCCGCCTCCCCTGAAGCCCGGCGACACGGTCACCCTCACCGTCGAGGGCATCGGCTCCGTCTCCAACACCGTGGTGGCCGGCCCGGACCCCATGACCGTTCCCGTCGCCCGACGCCGCACGAGGGAGCGGCCGTGACCGATCTCCATCCCTGGGGGCACCTCCCGGCCGAAGGCTGGGGGAGGCTCCTCGGCAGGGTCGTCGTGGTCACGGGCGCGGCCGGTGGCCAGGGCGCCGCGGAGGCCGAGGCGCTGACCCGCGAGGGCGCCCGGGTGATCGCCACCGACGTCACGGAGTCACCCGGCTGCCGCCGTCTCGACGTCACGAGCGAGAAGGACTGGGCGGAACTCGCCGCCGACCTGCGTGAGGCGTATGGGCAGGTGCACGGCCTGGTCAACAACGCGGGCGTCACCTGGCGGGCCCGGATCGACGACGTACGCCCCGAGGACATGGCCCGGGTCCACGCGGTCAACGTCACCGGCCCGCTGCTGGGCATCCAGCACCTGGCCCCGCTGATGCCACCCGGCTCCTCGATCGTGAACGTCGGCTCGTCCGCCGCGCTCACCGGCCACTACCCGGTCGCCTACACGGCCAGCAAGTGGGCGCTGCGCGGTCTGTCGCGGACCGCCGCCATGGAGCTGGGACCCCGCGGCATCCGCCTGAACACGATCCATCCCGGCTTCATCGAGACGCACATGACCGCCTCCGCGGCGCCCGCGTTCCGCGAGGCGAACATCCGGGAGACGCCACTCGGCCGCACCGGCACGGTCGAGGAGGTCGCCCCGCTCGTGGTCTTCCTCCTGTCCGACGAGTCGTCCTTCATCACCGGCGCCGAGATCCCGGTCGACGGCGGCCTTACGGCGCACGGCGGCGTCAAGTCGATCTCCGACGCCCTTCACCAGTAGCAGCAGAAAGGCCCTCCCACCCATGGACAAGGTCCGCGCGAGCGCGGCCGAGGCGGTCGCCGACATCCCCGACGGCGCGTCACTGGCCGTCGGCGGCTTCGGACTCAGCGGTGTACCCGAGGCCGCGATCCGGGCCCTGCACGAGCAGGGCGCGACCGGCCTCGAAGTCGTGTCGAACAACTGCGGCGTCGACGGGCGCGGGCTGGGCGTGCTGCTGGCCGCCGGACGCATCGCCCGGGTGACCGGGTCCTACGTCGGTGAGAACAAGGAGTTCGCCCGCCAGTACCTGTCCGGCGAGCTGGAGGTGGAGCTGGTGCCGCAGGGCACCCTCGCCGAACGGCTGCGCGCGGGCGGCGCGGGCATCCCCGCCTTCTACACCCCGGCGGGCGTGGGAACGCAGGTGGCGCGGGGCGGTCTGCCCTGGCGGTACGCCCCCGACGGCTCGGTCGCCGTCGCCTCCCCTCCCAAGGAGACCCGCGACTTCCACGGCCGCCCGCACGTCCTGGAGCACGGCATCACCACCGACTTCGCCCTCGTACGGGCCTGGCGCGGCGACCGCCACGGCAACCTGGTCTTCCGCCGCGCCGCCGCCAACTTCAACCCCCTCGCCGCGATGGCCGGGCGGACCACCGTCGCCGAGGTCGAAGAGCTGGTCGAGCCCGGTGAGTTGAGCCCCGACGAGGTCCACCTGCCGGGCGTCTTCGTCCAGCGGATCGTGGCCCTCGCTCCTGAACAGGCGGCCGACAAGCAGATCGAGAAGAGGACGGTACGACCCTGATGGCCTGGACCCGCGACCAGATGGCCGCCCGCGCAGCCGCCGAACTCACCGACGGCTCCTACATCAACCTCGGCATCGGTCTGCCCACCCTCATCCCCGGCCACCTTCCCCCCGACATCCACGTGGTCCTGCACTCCGAGAACGGCATCCTGGGCACCGGCCCCTACCCGACCGAGGATGAGGTCGACCCGGACCTGATCAACGCCGGCAAAGAGACCGTCACCGTCCTGCCCGGGGCCTCCTTCTTCGACTCGGCGCTCTCCTTCGGCATGATCCGGGGCGGCCACATCGACACCGCCGTCCTCGGCGCCATGCAGGTCTCCGCCACCGGCGACCTGGCCAACTGGATGATCCCCGGCAAGATGGTCAAGGGCATGGGCGGCGCCATGGACCTCGTCCAGGGCGCCCGCCGCGTCATCGTCCTGATGGAACACACCGCCAAGGACGGCACCCCCAAGATCGTCGAGGAGTGCACCCTGCCGCTGACCGGCGAGCGGTGCGTCCACCGGATCATCACCGACCTCGGCGTCCTCGACGTCACACCGGCCGGCCTCGCGCTCGTCGAGACCGCACCCGGGGTCACCGCCGAGGACATCGCTGCCCGCACCGAAGCACCTCTGATCCGGAAGCCATGAACCATGGACACGTCGGGCGGGCAGGGACCACGGTCCCTGCCCGCCCGACGTTCTGCGTCCTGTTCTCACCGTCCAGACAGCAGCGGCGACCCACGTCAGCGCACGAACGGAGACGGATGGGGTTGACCGATGAGTTGCGGCGTGAGGAGTGCGCCGGCGCGGTCGGCGAGGACGGCCATCTCGTAGCCGACGAGACCGATGTCGCAGCCCTCCCCGGCGAGGACGCCGAGGCAGGAGCCGTCTCGCATGTGGTTGACCATCATGAACCCGTCGAGCATTTCGATCATGACGAGCTTCATCCCGCGGAATCCGTAGGTGTCGGCGGCGTTCTGGGTGAGGGACACGATGCCGGACACCAGGGCGGACAGATGGTCGGCGAGATCGCGGCTGAGGCCGTCGGAGGCCGCGATGAGGAGGCCGTCGGAGGAGACGGCGACCGCGTGGGTGACGCCGTCAGCGGTGCGGGCGAAGTCGGAGATGAGCCAGGCCAAGTTCTGGTGCGCGGAGGTCACGGGCTGTTCCTATCTGGCTTCGGCGCGCGCGACGCCCGCCCGGAAGCCGTTGAGCATGGAGGAGACGTGCGTCCGCCGGTCCGGCGGCGGGGCCTCGTCGGGGGCGAGGATCCGGGCGGGGAGGGTGACGAGAGCGGACACGCCCCCGCCGGGGGTGTCGGAGAGCAGGACCTCGACGCCGAGGCGGCGGGTGAGGCGGCCAACGACGTAATGGCCGAGGTAGCGGGTGGGAGCGACGAGGAAGGCTTCCTCCCCGGAGATGCGGGCGTTGGCGCGGGCCAGGCCCTCGGGGGACATGCCCACGCCGTGGTCGACGACGGCGATGCAGTAGTCGTCGCCGTCCCCCCATCCGTGGACGTCCACGGGCTGATCGGGCGGGGAGAAGGAGAGGGCGTTCTCGACGAGCTCGGCTAGCAGGTGAGACAGCTCGGCCACGGCGCGGCCGCTGATCCGCCGGGGCTCGATCTCGGCCAGGGCGACCCGTCGGTACTGCTCGACCTCGCCCATGGCGGACTGCACGAGTTCGAGGCTGCCGGCGGTCACGCTGCTGATCTGGGGGCTGCGTTCGTCGACGAGGACGAGCAGGCTCTCGGCGTTGCGGCGCATACGGGTCGCGAGGTGGTCGAGTTCGAAGAGCTCGGCCAGCGCCTCGGGGTCGAGCTCCTGCTGTTCGAGGGCGGTGATGAGGGCCAGTTGACGGCGCACGAGCCCCTGGCTGCGGCGGCCGAGGCTGGCCAGTGACTCGGCGGTGTTGCGGCGCAGCACGGCCTGCTCGGCGGCCAGGCCGACGGCGGTGCGTTCGACGTTGTGCAGGGCGGCGACGACACGGGAGATTTCCTGTGCGCTGCTGGGCGGCCGTCCGCCGCCTTCGGCCGGGACGAGTTCGCCGGCCTGGATACGGGCCACGGTCTCGGGAAGGCGGCGCTGGGCGACGTCGTCGGCCTCGCGGGCGAGGGCGTCGAGGGGGCGGGTGATGGAGCGGCCGGCGAGGACAGCGGCCGTGACGAGGGCGGCGATCACCAGCAGGCCAAGGGCGAGGTAGCCGGTCAGGGCGGCAGCGGCATCGGCACTGAGGGCCTTGGCGCGGGCCCGCGCGTCGGCGTCGACCCTGCGCTGCGCGTCGTACACGGTGCGGTCGGCGCGAATCATGTTGCTTGTGAACCCCGTGGCGTCGGCGTCGATCTTCGACCCGTCGGCGGCCTTGAGGGCCGCGTTCTCGATGACGTCGAGGGCTGGCCTTGAGGCCAGAGGTCGAGCCTCCGGATCAGGTGGAGACCCGTATACCGCCTCCGTGGACGCAACCTGCGGGTGATCAAGCAGCCTCGACCTGATCGTGATCGGCCAGGGGGAGGGCCTGCTCGGCCCAGATCGTCTTGCCCCGTCCGGCGTAACGGGTGCCCCAACGGCGAGTGAGCTGGGCAATGAGGAAGAGACCCCGGCCGCCCTCGTCGGTCTCGTACGCATGGCGCAGATGCGGGGCGGTGCTACTGCCGTCGGTGACCTCGCAGATGAGGGTGAGGTCGCGGATAAGGCGGAGATGGATGGGGCCGCTGGCGTAGCGGATGGCGTTGGTGACCAGCTCGCTGACGATCAGTTCGGTGGTGGGCTCCAACTCTTCCAGGCTCCAGTTGGCGAGTTGCCGACGGGCCAGCGTGCGGGCGGTGGTGACGACCGCCGGGTCGTTCGGCAGGGTCCAGGCCGCCACCTGGCCCTCCCTGAGGCCTTTGGTGCGTGCCAGCAACAACGTGATGCTGTCCTCCCCGCTGTCCTGGTGTGCGCGGACCACGGCGTCACAGGTGTCTTCCATGGGCCGGTGGGGGCTGGCCAGGATCTGCCGCAGACCGGCCGGCACCGTTTGCGGGTCCCCGCCTTGGACGAGGCTGCTGGTGGACAGGACGATAGCGCTTCCCACCGGTAGTTCCACTTCGACGGTCTCGTAGGGCGGACGACCGCGGCCCAGCGGTGGGCCGAACGGGACGTCGGGCAATTCCACCGCGCCTTCGGGCTTGATGATCACAGGTGCCAACTCGCCGGCCCGGGCGAAGGTGCACCGTCGGGAGATGGGGTCGTAGACCGCGTACACACAGCTGACCCCTGCCAGAGGCGTCCCTGCCGAGGTGTCGTCGGGAGGTTGGGCATCGGCCTGGCCGGTCACCAGGTCGTTCAGCTGGGTGAGCAATTCCTCGGGGGCCAGGTCCTGCGCGGCCAGGGCGTTGATGGCGCTGCGCAGCCGACCCATGTCCGCCGCTGCCTGCATGCTCTGCCCGGCCAGGTGCCCCACCACGAGAGCCACCCGCGTGCCGGAGAGCGGGATGACATCGAACCAGTCCCCGACGTTTCGGGAGAGCTCGTGGCGCCAGGCCACCTCCACCGCGTTCTGGGCCGGGAGGCGCTGCGGAAGCAGGCTGCGCTGCAGGATGAGCGCCGCGCTGTGCTCGCGCGCGTACTGCCGCGCATTGTCGATGCACACGGCCGCCCGGGCGGCGAGTTCGGTGGCGAGGGCGAGATCGTCCTCCTCGAACGGATCGGTGGTCCTCGTCCGGTAGAAGCTGGCCAGGCCGAGCATCACACCGCGGGCGGTGAGTGGTACGACCATCATGGAGTGCGTGCCGGCCCTGCGCACGATGTCGGCTCGGTGGGGCTCAAGGGTGGACCACTCGCGGTCGGCCTTCAGGTCACGCAACAGGCGGGGCTGCAGGTCTGTCAGGCACGCGGTGAAGAACGACGGGTGGGTCGGGACCAGCTCGTCCGGAGCGTACGCCGGCTGAACGTCCAGCCCTTGGGCAACGTGGAAAGCGGCGCGCCGCACGAGCGCCTCGGCGCTCACCGGCCCGGGCGGGGACGCCTCACCGTGAAACACTTCGTCCAGGACGTCCACCGCGACGACGTCGGCAAGGGCCGGCACCGAGACCACGGCCAGCTCCTCGGCCGTCGTCATCACGTCCAGCGTCGTACCGATCCGGGTGCCCGCCTCCACCAGCAGGGCCAGGCGCGCTTGTGCCCGGTGCCGCTCAGACGCGTCCTGCGAAGTGACGCACACCCCGAGAACGCTTCCGTTCTCATCCTTCAGTGGCAGGAGCGTCACCGAGTACGTGTGATCGTGATCGGGGTCGGACGGGGGGCGGCCCGTGTGTTCGAAGTCGATCACCGGCTCACCGGTCTCCAGCACCGATCGGAGCACTTGCTCCGCAGCGTCATCTATCACGCCCGGAGCCACCTCACGAGCGAGGCGCCCGATGGCCTCCTCACCCACCACTCCCCGTGGTCCCGGCCCGGCGAGGTTCATGCGGACGACCCGTAGCTCGGGGTCGAGGACCTGCACTCCCAGTGGGGATTCGGTCAGCAGCGCCCTCAGCAGTGCCGTATCGAGCACCTGCTCATCGGTGCCGTCTGCGGCTTTCAGGACCACTGCCCAGCGCACGGTGCCGTCCTGCACGAGGAGGCGCACCTGTGCGCGGACATCGAGGAGGTGCCCGTCCCGATGCCGGGCGGCCAACCGTTCACCAGGGCTCGGCGTCTCCTCCGTGAGGCCTGCGGAGGCCGACCGCTCCCCGGCAAACAGCAGTGCCGTCACAGGGCGGCCCAGGGCCTCGTCCGCCGGATAGCCGAGCAGATCCTGGGCCTGCGCACTCCACTCGGCGACGGCACCCTGCTCGTCCAGCACAACCCGGGCACCACGTGCCGCGGACCGCCCGCGGGGCTCAGAGGTGCCCGGTCGCGCGTTCATGGTCGACTCCTCCAGGGCGCTTCCCCTCGCCGTCCTCGGCGGCGAGGTCGACAAGGCCATTTCACCGCAGACGGCGATCGGGCGCCGCTCAGGACAGCCGATCATGCCCAGTGCCGGCACGGCGTATCCAGCCCGTTCCAGGTCGCCCAGACTGGTGACCATGGTGGCCGGGTCGATGAAGACCGCGACGCCGGCTGGACAGACGCAGTCTGCCCGGACCGCAGGAACCACTTCGTTCACCAGTGACGTGCCATGGCGATGCTGCGGGCTGTTCAGCCGATGACGTCCCGGCCGAAGATCTGGCGGGCTATGACCCACTTCTGGATTTCGTTGGTCCCTTCGTAGATCTCACCAATCTTGCTGTCCCGGTAGATCGCCTCAACGGGTCCGAGTCGACCGTCAGCGCCGCGCTCGCGGGCGAAGCCGAGACCGCCGAATGCTTGGACGGCGTCGCGCGCCATGTCGACCGACAATCGCGTGGCGTAGTGCTTGGCCATGGCGACCTCCGGATCCGGAGAAGGATTGCCAGCGTCCAGGCGTAGTGCGGCCTTGGTGTAGAGCGAACGGGCGTTCTCGATCTCGGTGGCGCGGTCGGCGAGCAGGAACTGCCAGTGCTGGTTGGAGGCGACCGGTCGGCCGAAGGTGTGCCGCGTCGAGAGGTGGGCCACCGTGTGGTCGAAGGCGGCCTGGGCCATGCCGACACCAGCGGCTGCGATGGCGATCCTGCCGTACGTCAGTGTGGTCAGCGCGTGCCGCAGGCCCTTTCCTTCAACACCGCCGAGCAGTGCGTCGTCGGAGAGCTCGACGTTGTTGAAGTGCATGTCGGCGGTGACCTGGCCGCGGTTGCCCATCTTGCGGTCGGGCACGCCGACCTCGACGCCGGGCAGATCCGTGTCGACGATGAACATGCTCAGCCGCTCGCCAGTGCGGGCCAGAACCAGGACGAACCCGGCGACCGGAGCGTTGGAGATCCAGCACTTGTGGCCGTTGAGGACCCACCCCGACTCTGAGCGCGTCGCCACGGTCTGCGCGGCCTGCGGAGACAGGTCGCTGGAGGCATCCGGCTCGGTGGTGGCGAACGCGCCGACCAGCGATCCGTCGACCACCTTGGGAAGCCAGCGCTTGCGCTGCGCGTCGGTGCCCTGGTTGAGCGAGTTGCCCGCCAGGACGCCCTGCACGTCGAAGACGGCCGCGATGCTGCTGGAGTAGTAGGCCAGCTCCTCCATGGCAACCGCCGCAGCGGTCGCCGGGTGAGCCAGTCCGTGGCCGCCGACATCGGCGGGCAGCGGAATACCGAGGACGCCTGCTGCGGCGAGCGCGTCGAACACATGCCGCGGGAAGCCGTCCGTACGCTCATCCCCGTCGGCGATGGCTGCAGCGTGCGGGGCGACGTGCTTCTCAGCGAACGCGCGCACCGCCGCGCGCACGTCCTCGGTCTCTTGGGGGGCGAGGAGTTCGTGGTAGAGGCGATCCGCCTGGCGGCGCGGAGCAGAAGTCATCTGTGGAACCAATCATTCGTAGTACGTATTACCGTGCGGCAACGGGTCGCTGTGCACTCCGCCGTCGACCACACCGTCGTGGCGTTAGCGGGTTCAGCACAGCCGCGTGCCCTGATCGGCTCTCCCTGTCATCCGTAGACCACGTCGCGCGGAGGCTTGCCGTCCAGATACGCCGTGGTGTTCTCCATCGCGGCTGTGACGATCCGGGGCACCGTGTCGCGGGTGGCGCCCGCGATGTGCGGGGTGAGCACCACGTTGGGCGCGCGCAGCAGCCGAAGCTCCGGTCCCGGGGGCTCGGGGTCGAAGACGTCGAGGCCGGCTCCCGCGATCCGACCGGCCTCCAGCGCGTCCGCGAGGGCCTCCTGGTCGACGAGGGCGCCCCGGGCCGTGTTGATCAGAAATGCGGTGGGCTTCAGCAGCGACAGCCGGTCGGCGTCCAGCAGTTGCCGGGTCTCCTCGGTGAGCGGGACGTGCAGCGACACCACGTCCGAGCGCTGCAGCAGTTCCTCGAGTGGCACCCGGCGCGCGCCGTACCGCTCGGCTGCCTCGGCGTGCTCGCTGCGCGCCGTATACAGCACCGTCATGTCGAACGCGGCTGCCAGGCGGGCCGCCTCCTGGGCGACCACCCCGAAGCCGACCAGGCCGAGAGTCTTGCCCGCGAGTCCGGTCAGCGACGGCCGCAGGCGGTCCATGGCCCAGTCGCCGACAGCGAGCGCGGTATGAGCCGGGACGAGCTGCTTGGCGAGCGCGAGCAGGAGCGCGAAGGTGTGCTCGGCGACCTCCCGGTGTTCGGCGCCGGTGGAGCCGATGTTGCACACCGTCACCCCGCGGGCGCGTGCGGTGTCCAGGTCCACGTAGTCGAAGCCGTGGCTGGAGCACTGGACGAACTCCAGGCGCGGCGCGGCCTGGATGTCCGCCCCGGTGACCGGTGCAAGGGCGGTGACCAGGACCCGGGCGCGGGACAGCGCCTCCGGATCCTCGCCGGTGGCCTCCACCACCGTTACATCGGCCCGGTCGGCGAAGGCGGCGGCGAAGACGGCGCCGACCTTGCGTCCGCCGACGTGCGACGGTACGACGACGAGGACGGTCTTGCGGTCGGTCATGGCTGGCTCCTGCGATGGTTGGGTGGGCTTGGTTCGGTATCGGACTTGGCGGGCCGTCACCAGGGGCTCTCCCCGGCGCGGACCAGGACGCCAGGGGTGCGCTCGGCGAGCCGGGTCCAGCCGGACAGGGCCGGGTTGAGGCCGAACTCGGCGAGCAGGCGGCGCAGTACGTGACTGACGCCGGCCACGCCGTCGAGGCCGTGCCTCTAGGCGTACGGGTGGCCGCAGCACGCCGCGGGCGCCGCTGTGTCGCGTGCGGGGGCAGCCCGCAAGCTCATTCGAACAGGTCCGGATCGGTCCGCGAGATCTGCTCGAAAAGGGGTTGGAACTGGAACCAGCCGACAAACTCGCTGCCGACCTGGGAGTGGGTCAGCTTGGCGTTCTCATCCGTGATGCTGACGGTCGGGCCGGCTGCCTTGGCTGCCAGTTGCGCCTGAGCGGATCGCTCCATCGTGATGAACCACCACGCGGCGGAATCGACGGAGGTTCCGACGGTGAGCAGGCCGTGGTTTCGCAGGATCGCCGCCTTGTGGGAGCCGAGAGCGTCGGCGATGCGCCTGCCTTCGGTGGGGTCGTTCACCACGCCGGTGTAGTCGTCGAACAGACCGTGGTCCTGGTGGAAGGCGCAGGCGTCCTGGGTGAGCGGCTCCAAATGCTGGCCTGTGGCCGACAGGGCCTTGCCGTACACCGAGTGGCTGTGTGCCGCGCCTATGACGTCGGGGCGGGCCTGGTGGACCGCGGAGTGGATCGCGAACGCCGCCCGGTTGACCCTGTGCCGCCCCTGGACGACCTCGCCGTCACCGTTGACCAGCAGGAGGTCGCTGACCCTGATGTGCTTGAAGGAGACACCGAGCGGGTTGACCCAGAAGTAGTCGGGGTACCCGGGGTCGCGTGCGGTGATGTGGCCGGCGACGCCTTCCTCGAAGCCGAAGCGGCCGAACAGGCGCAGGGCTGCGGCCAGCCGCTCCTTGCGGTGGCGCCGCTCGGTGGCCGCATCGTCGAAGACCGGCGGTCGGGGGAAGATCAGGTCCGCTTCGGGGATGGGGGTCAGCCCGGTGGCCGGGAGCGGCTCGGCGGTGGGGCGACTGGTGGGAGTGGCTGCGGCCGACATGGCGATTCTCCTTGGGGCAGGGGGAGGAGGCTCTGGACCACACGCTCGCCATCGCGGTGCAAGGCGTCGATGGTCCACGTGCGCACGCGCCCGGCGGTTCACGCAGCCGGGCGGACGATGCAGCGGAAGCCCAGGTGGCAGGTCGAGGTGTCGATCGGCTGGGGCAGCCGTGCGGCGGGACGGTAGCGGCGGCAGTAGTTCGGCGCGCACAGGTGCGATCCGCCCTTCATCACCTTGCGGAGGATGCGCTGGTGTTGACCGGGTTCGGCGCTGTCCGCCTCCTCGCCGCCATCCGGGTTGACACGCGGCCGTGGTGCGCCGCAGCAGGTCGGGGTGTTGGTCGCGAGGCGCCGGTGCTCGGCGTACCACTCCGGCGTCCACTCCCACACGTTGCCGATCATGTCGTACAGGCCATAGTCGTTGGCGGAAACATCGACACGACCAACTGCCGGGAGAGATAGTCGGACATCACGAGTGTGAACGCCATCGCGAACACGCCCCAGGCGTATCTGCGGGTCCCGCCCGGTTCGCCGGCTGCCCCGGCGGTCGGTTGCCCCGCGGGCGGCGGCATGGCTACGGTGGATGCTTCATTCATTCGATGTCGCCTCCTTCTCTCGTTGTCGGGACGCTGGCTGCCGACGCAGGGGCCGGTACGGGGGCTGCGGGGGATACAGGAAGACCCGGGGCTGCCTTCTGCCGTTGCTGCCGATGGCAGAAGGCAGCCTCCAGGGGTGGGGTCAGCCCGCGGTGTGGGCGGCGGTCACGCTCGCCGGCACCTCGACGCTGCGCCTGAGGATCTTGCCGGTGGACGTCTTCGGCAGCTCCTCGACGATCCACACGTGCCGCGGGTATTTGTACGCCGCTGCCTGGGCCTTGACGTGCTCGCGCAGTTCCTCGGGGGTGGTCGTGACGCCGTCCTTGAGCGCGACGGCGGCACAGACCTCCTCGCCGAGCGCGGGGTGGGGGATGCCGACGACGGCTGCCTCGCGCACTGCAGGGTGGGTGTACAGCAGCTCCTCGATCTCGCGCGGGTAGACGTTGTAGCCGCCGCGGATGATCAGGTCCTTCTTGCGGTCGACGATGAAGTAGTAGCCGTCCTCGTCAACCTGGGCCAGGTCACCGGAGCGGAACCAGCCGTCGGTGTCGATCGCCGCGGCGGTGGCCTCCGGGCGCCCCCAGTAGCCCTTCATGACGTTGTGGCCGCGGATGGCGATCTCGCCGACGCCGTCCGAAACGTCCAGCAGCCTCATCTCCACCCCGTCGACCGGCTGGCCGATCGACCCCGGCTTGCGCACCCGGTCGGGGTGGGTGAACGAGGCCACCGGCGAGGTCTCGGACAGCCCGTAGCCCTCCACGATGATGCAGCTGAACTCGGCCTCGAAGGCGTGCAGCACCTCCACGGGCAGCGCCGAGCCGCCCGAGACGCACAGCCGCAGGCTGTCCACGTCGAACGTCGCCCGCTCCGGGTGGCTCAGCAGCGCGACGTACATCGTGGGCACGCCCTGGAAGATGCTGACCCGCTGGCGCTGGATCGTCTCCAGCACCGCGTGCGCGTCGAAGCGCGGCACCAGTGCCAGGCAGGCGCCGGCGGCGATCGAGGCGTTGAGACCGCAGGTCTGGCCGAAGACGTGGAACAGCGGCAGCGCGCCGAGCACCACGTCACCGGCTGTGAGCGAGAACAGGTCGATCGAGGCCTGGGTGTTGCTGGTCAGGTTGGCATGAGTCAGCTCGGCGCCCTTGGGCGTGCCGGTGGTGCCCGAGGTGTAGAGGATGACGGCGGTGTCCGACGCCTCGCACTCCGTGATCCCGGCCTGGGGGGTGGTGGCGGCGAGCAGGGTCTCGAACTCTCCCGGCGTCACCAGCAGGCACTCGGTGCCCGCGGTGGCCGCGCCGGCCACGGCATCCTCGGCGAAACCGTGCCAGGCCAGGACCAGAGTGGCCTGCGAGTCACCCAGGTAGAAGGCCACCTCACGCGACTTGAGCAGCACATTCATCGGCACCACGACGGCGCCGGCGCGCAGGATGCCGTAGTACACCGCGGCGAACTGCGGCACGTTGGGCAGCATGCAGCCGATCCGGTCACCGGGCCGCACGCCACGGTCGCGCAGCAGCCCCGCCACGCGGGCACTGGCTTCGTCGAGCTCCCCATAGGTCAGCAGCGTGTCGCCGAGGAGGATCGCGGGGGCGTCGTCGTCGCGTGTCACCGAGGCTGTCAGGTTGTGCGCGAGGTTGGTCATGGCCAGGTCTCTCTGTCGTGATGTGGTGGAAGAGCGTGGGGGCTCAGTTCGCGGTGGGTGCGACGGCGGCGGTGGTGCGCAGCTCGTAGGGGGCGGGATCGAAGCGGCGGGTCGCGCGGCGGTACTTCCAGGTCGCGTCAGGCCAGTTGAGCGAGGCCACGCCGTCGGCGCCCTGGTAGAAGCTGTTGCAGCCGCCGACCGACCAGACCGTGCCGGCCAGCCGCGCCGTGTGCTGCTCGACGTAGGCGCGCTGCTCCTCGGCGCGGACCTCAACACTGGTGATGCCGCGGGCGCGCATCAGATGCAGGGCGTCCATCGCGTACGCCACCTGGCACTCCTCCTGGAACACATGGGAGTTGTGGCCGGTCGCGCTGCCCGCGCCGCCGAGGCGGAACAGGTTGGGGAAGTTGGTCACGGTGACGCCGAGGTAGGTGTGCGGGCTGCCGTTCCAGCACTCGGCCAGGGTCCGCCCGTCGCGTCCGCGCAAGTGGTCCGCGAGTGGCGGGTCGGCGACATGGAACCCGGTGCCGAAGATGATCACATCGGCGGGGTGCTCGCGGCCATCGGTGGTGACCACCGAGTGCGCCCGCACCTCGCGGACGCCGGCGCTGACCACCTCGACATTGGGCGCCGACAGGGCCGGATACCAGTCATTGGAGATCAGGATGCGCTTGCAGCCCAGCTCCCAGTTCGGGGTCAGCCGCTCGCGCAGCGCGGGGTCGGCCACCTGCCGTCGCATGTGCCACAGCGCGGCCTTGGTCGCGATCCGCCGAACGCGCGGCGACACCATGACCTTCCACGTCACCAGCTCACGCATCCAGTACTGCCGCCCGCGTATCAGCCGCTGCAGCCACGGCGCGGCTGCGTACAGCCGCCGCTCGAGGCGGGTCGTCGCACGGTCCATCCGCGGGGTGACCCACGGCGCCGTCCGCTGCACCACGGTCATTCGCCCGACGATCGGCTGGATCGCGGGCACGAACTGGATCGCCGAGGCACCGGTACCGATGACTACCACCTTGCGGCCGGTCAGATTGAGGTCGTGGTTCCAGCGGGCCGAGTGGAACACCTCGCCGGCGAAACCGTCCAGACCAGGCAGGTCCGGGAGCGACGGCTCGGCGATGGGGCCGCTGCCGTCGATGAGCACATCAGCGGTGAGCGGTCCGGCGCTGGTCTCGATCCGCCAGCGTTGGGCGGTGTCGTCCCAGGCGGCCCCGAGCAGGCTGCAGCCGAAGCGGATGTGGGGGAGCAGCCCGTGCTCGCAGGCGACTTGGCGCAGGTAGTCGCGTATCTCGGACTGCTGGGAGAAGGCGTGGGTCCAGTGCGGGTTGGGCGCGAAGGATAGCGAGTACAGGTGCGACGGGATGTCGCAGGCGCAGCCGGGGTAGCTGTTGTCCCGCCAGACGCCGCCCACCTCCTGCTCGCGCTCCAGCACGGCGAAGTCCTCACCGTCGCCCTTGAGCGAGTGGGCCGCGGCCAGCCCACCGAACCCGGCTCCAATAACGACGACGCCGAGATGCTGCGGCTCGGATTCAGCTGCCATGTGGCCACCCCTCTAGAAAGCTAACGCGAGTCGCGTTACGCTCCCACCCATGTCAGCAGTCGTCAAGAGTCCAGAACCCGAGGAATCGACCAGTGCCGGGCGGGACCAGGACCAGCCCGTTCGTAGCCGCCGTCGACAGCCGGTCCAGGCCCGCAGCCGCGAGACCGTCGAACGGATCCTCGACGCCGCAGCCCTCCTCCTCGAGGAGGACGGCGTCGAGGCCGTCACCACCCGTGCCATCGCCAAGCGCGCCGGCATCACCGCGCCGTCGCTCTACCGCTTCTTCGTCGACCGTGAGCAGATCCTCGACGCGCTGATGGAACAGCACCTTGAGCGGCTCGGCGCCTTCCTCGCCGCGGATGAGGCAGGCTGGACGCCCTCGTCACTGACGGAGCTCGTCGAGCGCAAGCTCGACTCGTTCGCCGCCTACTTCCAGGCCAACCACAACGCCGCCCGGCTGTGGCTGGACGGGCGGGTCTCGCCGACGGTGCGGGCCGAGGTGCTGCGCTACCACCGGCGCATCGCCGAGCACCTGCACGACCTTGCCGTCGCGGACGGCCTGGCCGACCCGCAGACCGATCTGCTGGTCTTCGTGATGGCGGTCGAGCTCGGCGACCGGATCCTGGACCTGGCCTTCCGGGAGCGCCGCGATCCCGACCCCGACGTGATCCGCCACGGCCGGATCGCCCTCACCGCCTACCTGGAGGCCGCGCTGCGGCTGTAGCGCACCGAACGTCATGGTGATCCTGCTCGACGACGTGGGCTTCGGTGCCCAGGCACTCTTCCCGGGCATGGGCCACCTCTGGGCTCCGCGGGCGGCGCTGTGTTCGTCGCCGCCTCCCGCTCGACGGTGACCACGGCGCCCCCCGCTGCGGCAGCCGCAGCGGGTCGGCGCACTCCCACAGGTGTATGCCCTCGTCCGGCCTGCCGTCGAGAGTGCGGCCAGCAGCAGGCTTCTGACCTGCCGGTCCCGACGGGCTCGTTCCGACATCGCCTCGCGGTATGCCCCCGCCACGGCTTCGGTGAAGGGCGGCACCGTCACGCTCTACCTGGACGGTGCCGAGGTGGGCCGCGGGCAGCTGCCGGTGACCCAGGCCATCGTGTTCTCCGGCGACGAGACAGCCGACGTGGGCTGCGAGTCGGGCTCGCCCGTCACGCCGGATTACCCGGCGCGCGGCAACGACTTCACCGGCGAGATCCGGTGGGTGCAGATCGACGTGGCCGCTACCGCGGCCAACCAGGAGCACTTGATCCCGATCGAGGAGCGCTGGCGGATCGCCATGACCCGGCAGTGACGGGACGGCAGTGACGGGATGGCGGGCTGCCCGTCCACGAGCAGCCCGCCATCCCGGGGCCGGACGCATTTGCCGCGCCATGATGCGCTGTTGTCCGGCCTGCGACCTCCCGGTGTGCCACAGCACACCTCGGAAGCCAAAGTATGTGCGTACGGCTATTCCTCTCGGCGCACCACCGCCCTACGTTGGTCGCCCAACGCCACGACGCAGCGCCGGACAGAGCGCGCGCTCGGGCCGGCGGCCCCCGATCGGCCGCACCCCCACTCCAGACCGACCAGGGACGGAACCATGCACGAGATCACCTTCCCCAGTGGCAAAGACCAGTGCTCCGCCTGGCATCTCCCGGCGACCAGTGACGCGTTCGACGGCGCAGGAGGACGGCCGTGCGTCGTCATGGCGCCCAGCTTCGGGGGCACCCGCGACGGCGGTCTCCTGAGATACGCCGAGGGCCTCGCGGCTGCAGGCCTTGACGTCCTGCTCTTCGACTACCGCGGGTTCGGCGGTTCGACCGGAACCCCACGACAGGACGTTTCCTACCTGCGCCAGCGGCAGGACTATCACGCAGCCATCGCCGAGGCTCGTCGGCTGCCGGGAATCGACCCAGCCCGGATCGTGCTCTGGGGCAATTCCTACGCGGGCGGCCACGTCGTCGTGGTCGCTGCCCGGGACCAGCGCGTGGCGGCGGTCATCTCGATGACGCCGGCGATGGACGGCGTCGGTGTCATTCTGCAACTGGCGCGCAACGGCGGCCCGTTCCACCTGGTCAGGGCAACCATCAACGGTCTTCGTGATGCGCTGAGGGCAGTCACCGGCCGCACCCCTCACCTCGTTCCGGTCGGCGGAGAGCTCGGCTCGAACGCGATCATGGTCAAGCACGGGGTCCTGCAGGCCTACCTCGCCGTCGCCGGCCCGGGCTGGCGCAACGAGGTGTGCGCACGCACAGCGCTCCAAGTGGCGTTCAACCGACCGATCAGATTCATTTCACGGGTGACCTGCCCGCTGCTCATCCAGGCCGGGACTCACGACCAACTCGTGCCACCAGCGCCCGCGCGCCGGGCCGCCGCGAAGGCGGGCAGCCGGGCCCAGCTGGTGGAGTACCCCATCGACCATCTGGACGTCTACACGGGATCGGCGCAGGCGCACGCGCTGGCCGATCAGCTCGAATTCCTGCGCCGCACCCTCGCACCGAGCCCCACTCGCCACGAGACGTCTGCCCCCCGTCACGAGGAAGCCTGATCCCGGACTCCTTGCCCGCGTGCCCTCGAGGAAGTCGGGCGCGCCTGCCCCGCCGCATCAACCATCGCCTTCGACCGGAGTCACCCATGAAGCTCAAGAACCTCAACGGCAAGGTCGTCCTCATCACCGGCGCCGGCAGCGGCATCGGCCGCGCCACCGCCCTGCTCAGTGCCCGGCGCGGCGCCAAGCTCGTCCTCTGCGACCGCGACGAAGCCGGCCTCAACGAGACCGCGGCAGCTGCCCGCGCCCTCGGTAGCGAGGTGTTCGCGCAGACGGTCGATGTCGCCGACCCTGCGGCAATGGATGTCTTCGCCGACGCCGTGCACGCCCGGTTCGACGCGGTCGACGTGCTCATAAACAACGCCGGCGTCGGCGTCTGGTGCGGTCTCCTTGACACCCTGCCCGAGGACTGGGACCGGCAGCTGGCGATCAACGTCAAGGGCGTCGTGCACGGCTGCGAACGCTTCCTCCCCCGGATGATCGAGCGCGGTCGCGGCGGCCACGTCGTCAACGTCTCCTCGGCGGCCGGCTATATGCCCAGCCCCGCCATGTCCTCCTACTCCGTCACCAAGTTCGCGGTCTTCGGGCTCTCCCAGGCCCTGCGCATGGAGATGCGCCCCCACAAGATCGGCGTCACCGCCTCCTGCCCGGGGCCGACCAACACGCCGATCATCCGCACGGGCCCGGTCCGCGGGGTAAACACCGAGGAACGGGCAGACAATGTCCTCAGCTTCTTCCAGAGGACCGGCGCCCGACCCGAGAAGGTCGCCAAGACCATGCTGCGCGCCGTCGCTCGCAACCGTGCCGTCGCCCCCGCTGGCCTCGAGGCCCACGCCCTGTACTACGCGAGCCGCATCTCCCCGCCCGTCGGACGTTGGATCGCCGTACGCTGGGCCGTCATGGCCAACAAGGGATGAACGCTTCGGCGAGAGCGTGTGTCCCACCGTCCGCGTGCACGATCAGGAACCCGAGCCAGCCATGAAAGTCAGAAACCTGAACAGCCGTGTCGTCCTCGTCACCGGCACCGACCCCTACGGGCGGTCCGGCCGGGCTCAGAAAATGTACGAGCGTCGCGGCTACCCGCCCGAGCGTGTCGCGGTGAACATCCTGCGTGCGGTGGGGGGCAACCACGCCGTCGCGCCCGAGGCCCACCTCATGTACGGGCTCACCTGCATCTCCTCGCCCGCCGCCCGCCGGTCCGACTGATCATGACGAACGCGACGCCGAATTTCGGCGACTTCCAGCTCGAGGTCTATATGCGCGGCCTGTCGGGTGTGCGCGAGAACCTGCCGTTCACCTACGCGGAGCTCGAGGCCCGCGCGCACGCTGCCCTCCCGCCGGACATCGTGTCCTATGTCGCAGGCGGTGCCGGCAACGAGTACACCCAGGACGCCAACGTCACCGCGTTCGACCGCTGGGGCCTGATCCCACGGATGCTCGTCGGCGCCGCCCAGCGCGACCTCTCGATCGACCTCTTCGGGATGTCACTGCCAACACCGCTCCTGCTCGCTCCGGTCGGCGTCATCGGCCTGTGCGCGCAGGACGGGCACGGCGACCTCGCGACCGCGCGCGCCGCGGCGAAGTCGGGCGTGCCGATGATCGCCTCGACACTCTCGGTCGACCCGCTCGAGGACGTCGCAGCGCACCTCGGTGACACACCCGGGTTCTTCCAGCTCTACACCCCCAAGGACCGCGAGGTCGCGGAGTCGTTCGTCTCGCGCGCCGAGACGGCCGGCTTCAAGGGCATCGTCGTGACGCTCGACACCTGGCAGCTGGGCTGGCGGCCACGCGACCTGGGAATCGGCAACTTCCCGCAGCTGCAAGGCCATTGCCTGGCCAACTACTTCTCCGATCCGGTGTTCCGGGCCAAGCTCGCCAAGCCCCCGGAGGAGGATGTGCGGGCCGCGGCACTCGTGTGGGCCTCGGAGTTCGCCAACCCGACGCTCAACTGGGACGACCTGGCATGGCTGCGGTCGATGACCAAGCTGCCGCTCCTGCTCAAGGGAATCTGCCATCCCGACGACGCACGGCGCGCGATCGACGCCGGCGTCGACGGCATCTACGTCTCCAACCACGGCGGCCGCCAGGCCAACGGCGGCATCCCCGCGATCGAGCTGCTCCCCGCAGTGGCGCAGGCCGCAGGCAGCACCCCGGTCATCTTCGACTCCGGTGTGCGCGGCGGGGAACACATCGTCAAAGCCCTCGCCCTGGGCGCGACCGCCGTCGCGATCGGCCGACCCTACGCATACGGGCTCGCGCTCGGCGGCGACGACGACGGCATTGTGCACGTCCTTAAATCGCTGCTGGCCGAAGCGGACCTGCTTATGGCGATCGACGGCTACCGGTCGATCGCCGACCTGGGTCCTGACGCGCTGCTCAGGCGGGTCTGAACCACGCAGTCGAAGCCTCGCCCCGGGCGCCGACCGACGCCCGGGGCGAGTCCTCCATCCGGGGTTCCCGTGGAGCCGATGCCCACCTCCCCTGTCAGGCGGCGCACCCGGAGCGCGCGGAGCAGCACGCACGCCGCGCAGCCAGAGCAGTCGCGCCGCCGACCAGAGCCCAGGCGCGGGTCCTTGCTGCTATGGCCGACCCCGGCGCGCTCAGCCGGCGGGCGGTCCGAGACGCCGCCTGAGCTCGAGCGCCAGCTCGACTGCGAGCCGTCGCTCACCCGGCTGGTAGCCGAGCAGCTCGGTTGCACGCCCGATGCGCTTGAGGACCGTGTTTCGGTGGGTGTACAGGCGGGCGGCGGCACGGGGCGCGTTCTCGGCCTCCTCGAGATAGACGCGGAGCGTCTCGCGCAGTCGTGCCGCCGTAGGTTCCTCCTCGGCGAGCGGTCCGAGTGTGGTCGCGACGAACTCGGCCGCCCGGCGTGGATCCTGCGCAGCCAGCACGGTGACCTCGAGCTCGCGGTAGGACGCGAGCCGTTCGCTGTCGGGGTTGCCGAGGAGCAGACGGTGCACGGTGAGAGCAGCCTCGTGGCTGGCACGAAAGCCGGCGATTCCATGTCGAGCGGGACCGATCGCGGCGCGCAGGCTGTCATGCGTCCGAACCATCGCCGAACGCAGATCCTGGATGGGTGGTTCCCCGTCGATACCGATCCAGGCCCACAGCGTGGTCGTTCCTGCGGGAAGCGTAAGCGGCTTGCGCGCGCCTGCAGCGCGGGCAAGCACAAACGCTGCCGACTCCAACGCTCCGTGCGGCGCACCGGGCGGCTCAGCCCAGACGACGACTGCGGTGTGGCTCCGGTCGAGCGCGTAGGCGATCCGTTGAGTGGCGACCGCAGGGTCGATGGGGGCGCCGTCGAGGATCAACCGGATGGTCTCGGTGCGCCTGGCGAGTGCGCCGCCGATCACCTCCTCGCGTTCGCGCTGGGCCTCGGCGAGCATGACACGAAGCGCGTGGTCGACGTAGCGGAAGGCGAGCGAGAGCGAGAGCTCGGTGACGCCGATCAGCTCGGGCCCGGGCCCGACTGCCTCGTACGCGCAGGCCATCCAGCGTTCGAGCACGACCTGCTGGGCACGCCGAGCGCTCTCGTAGATCGCGTCGAGGTCGATACCTCGACGTGCGACAGTGCGGGCACCGTCGAGCGCCTCGGGCGGGATCGGGGTCGGCAGGGGTGACTCCGCGTGCCGGGCAAAGCTGAGGAAGCGCTGCAGGTGGCCGCGGTGGTTCGCGGTCAGTTCGGCCGCGATCGCGGCGTCGGACCCGAACGCCGGGACCGCCTCGATTGCGGCGGCGTCCATCTCGGCGACGGTCTCATCGAAGTCGAGAGCCAGTCGATCCGCGATCACGGCCACCAGCTCGAAGGTTCGTGCTGTCGGCTTGAGCGTCCTCACATGCGAAGTGTGCCGTCGCACACCACCGCTCCACAAGGCAGGGCATGCGACGCATGGCTGGTGGGAGCGGTGATCAGTTCCACGACCGGCGGGAGCGTCAACGACTGCAGCCAGCTGGTCACGGAGCGCATCTGCTGCCCGCCGACCGCCCAGCTGTTTCGGAGGGCCTGTCGGGCCTGGTCACGTGCTGGTTGGTACGCCTGGGTGTCGATCGTCGGGGTTCGAGGGTCGGTGGTACGGGCCCAGGAGCACCGTCGCGTCGTCTTCGCTGGCTGCAACCTCGGCGAATGTGCCATTTGCTTTCAGCCGGATGACGATGGGTTGGTCGCCGAGCCGTTTGACCTCATCGTCACGGGCCGGTCGTTGCTGATTCAGTGCGTCGGCGGGGATGAGTACGTTGCGGAACAGAAATGGGGCCTTGGTCCAGACGAGGATGTCGCGGACCCAGCGTCCGTACCCCCGGCTCCACTTGGGCCGGAGGCCGTCGATCTTTCCGCTCTCGACCCGGATGGCGCCGCGGAATGCGCCGGGTTGCCGTTTCACCCAGTACTTGCGGCCGTACACGACGCAGGCGAAGACAACGATGAGGTCGACGCCGAGCACGGCGAGTAGTGCGATCAGCACACGACCCATTCGGGGGAACGTCGATGGAGGCGACCGCCGCCAGGCAGGAAGCGTCGTCGAAACAGCAGGCCCACCCTGCCCTCGGCGACCTTCCCGCCCGCAAACCTCGAAGGCCGACTCACCTGGGCGGTGGGAAACGATCAACGTATTCACGGGAAACGATCTTCGTCGGCTTCGTGTATGCGCTGACCAGTGCATTTCGTCGGTTCCCCAAGGCGTCCTGCGGGAGCGGCAACAGCAGCGTGCGGGTGGGCGACAGACGCGACGGCAACTGCTGGCCGACAGCTCGGGGGCGGTCGTTCGCCCGCATCGCCTCGGTGTACCGCGTGCCGGTGGCCCGGCTCTGCTCTCGGATCTCCCGTGTGCGCTTCCGCGACTTCCTGGGCTGGTTCGTAAGCATATCTGACTCCATACAGCAGCGCGCCCCACGCACACGCTGCATTGAAGGCAGGCGGTTTCAGGTGCACGATGCGTCGAAAGACAGCTTGGCCTACCAACGAGGATCCCGGCGTGAGCGGAAAACCCCTTCAGCGGTCGGCGGTCGTGGCCGCCTGCTAGGCAGCATACCGGGCCTCCGGAGGCAGCAGCACGAAAGGCTAACCGCTGGCGCCGGGCCCCACACTTGGGCACCGCACCCCGCCACGTGCGACAGAGCTGGGAGAGCGTTGAGCTCGTCCACCGATAGGCTCCTGGAATCGCGTGGACGCCCCGGTGGGCAGCGTGACTATCCCGACGAAGCCCTGGAGCGGGTCCAGCTCATCCAGGACCTCTTCGCGGCCGGCCCCTCCAGCCGTACCGTCGCCGAACTCCTGCCGTGCGTGAGCACCGGCGTCGCGACCCCCGCCATGCTCGACCAGCTCATCATCGAACGCGACCGCATCGCCGCACGCATCCAGGACCTGGCCCGGGCCAAGACCAAACTCGGCCGCGTGATCGAGAATGTGACCGCGGCGAACGTGGCGCAGGACTGATCAACCCGTCGCGAGGCGTGGGGCCCCGACCTATGCGGCATCTACCGGGCGACATCGCGCGTGAACAGGTCTCCCCACCCGGTCGGGTCCGTGACCGCCACCCCTCCCTTGTACTCGCCATGGACGATCAACGCCTCCACGGTATCGGCCGAGCGAAGCCCACTCGTACATGCCTAACTTGCCTTACACCGCTTCAACCCGTTGACCTGTAGAGACACTTGACAGCACTAGATAATCACCGGGACCAGCGGCAGGCTGCCCGGTGGGTGACCGCAGCAAAGGCGCGGACCGGGACCTCTTCGCGAGCCGACGTGCTGGACCTCAGTGGTCGGGGGCTCCCGGAGATATCCGCCAGTCGTTGCCCTCAGACATGTCTGTGGGCACGACAGCGGGCAGCCCTGGAGATCTCCCCTCTGCAACCAGACTTGCCTAACGTGCCAGAACGCCTGCTTTTGCTCTGACCTGCTGCTTCAGCTTGACAACCCTAGATAATCATCGCCGCAGGCCCTTACGACCTGGTCGGCGATAGGAAGTGGATCAACGAGCGGCGCCATGCGGCACTGAACAGAAGAACTTGACAGGGAAGCCGACCACTTCGCCTTCGCCACCCGTCCCGACCTCGTCAACGCCCTGCTGCACGCGTTCGTCTTCGAGCGGCCGGGCGAGGGCTGAGCGGCGCTGATCCGGGCGGCGGGACCGGGGCGGCGGGATGTGGGTGGTGCCGACCGGCAGCGGGATCGGACCCTCGGTACGGTCGTAGCGGCGCGGCGCCGCACGGAGTTGTAAGGGGATGACTACGGCATGACGGAGGAACTTGGCGTGCGGGTGCAGGCGGCACGGGACCGCGCGTTCGCCGGCAGGGTGGGGGAACTGGCCCTGTTCCGGGCGGCGCTCGCCGGCGACATGCGCGCGTTCACCGTCATGTTCCTGCACGGCCCCGGTGGCATCGGCAAGTCGATGCTGCTGCGGCGCTTCGCGGAGGAGGCACGCTCCGCGGGTCGTACGGTCGTCGAGGTGGACGGCCGCACGACCCAGGCCACGCCTGCCGCTTTCGAGCAGGAGGCGCGGGCGGCGCTCACGGACGAGCGTGCCGTACTGCTCGTGGACACCTTCGAGCGATGTCAGGGCCTTGAGGGGTGGCTCCGAGACAGGTTCCTGCCCCGGCTGCCGGCCGGGGCGATCGTGGTGATCGCCGGCCGGCTGACACCCGATCCGCGGTGGACCACCGATCCCGGCTGGTCGGATCTCCTCCACGTCACCGCACTGCGCAACCTCTCCCCGGACGAGTCCATGGCCTTCCTCGACGCCCGCGGCGTCCCGGGCCCCGCCCACGCCCCGCTGCTCGCGTTCACCGGCGGCCACCCCCTCGCGCTCGCGCTCGCGGCGGCCGTCGGAGTCAAGGACGAACGGGCGGCCGCGCGCTGGGAGCCGAGCCGCGAGGTGATCGAGACACTGCTGCCCGAACTCGTCGGCGAGGTGCCCTCTCCCCGCCACCGACGGGCGCTCGAGGTGTGCGCGCACGCGTACATGACGTCGGAGTCGCTGCTGAGGGTCATGCTCGGCGAGGAGGAGGCCGGACCGCTGTTCCACTGGCTGCGCTCGCTGCCGTTCATCGAGTCCAGTCCACAGGGCCTGTTCCCGCACGATGTGGTCCGCGAGGCTCTGGAAGCGGATCTGCGCTGGCGCGACCGTGAGGGCTTCGAGGAACTGCATCTGCGGCTGCACCGGCATCTGTACGAGCAGGCCAGGGCCGTACCGGAAGGGTCGCTGCTGCCCGCCGTCGGGGCGCTGCTCTACATGTACCGCGGCGACGGCCATATGTCGGAGTTCCACTCCTGGCGCGCCGAGGGCGAGGTGTACGAGGAGCCGTGCGGCCCGGAGGATCACGGCCGTGTGCTCCAACTCACCGTCGAGGCCGAGGGTGAGGCGTCCGCGGCGATCGTCCGTTTCTGGCTGGGCGAGCAGCCCGGGGCGTTCCGGATCTATCGCTCCACGCACACCGGCGAGACTGTCGCCTTCGCCGCCTGGCTACGGCTCGAAGAGCCGGTCGGCACGGATGCCGACCCGGTGGTGGCGGCGGCCTGGGCGCACGCGCGTGCCACCGCTCCGCCCCGCGACGGCGAGTATCTGGGCATCGCCCGCTTCTCCGTGTACCCGCCCGCCTATCAGCGGCCCTCCGCACCCATGGATCTCATCCAGTGGCACACCATGGGCGACATCTTCCGCGCCGAGTGCCTCGCCTGGTCGTACATCGTGATGCGGGACGCCGACCTCTGGGGGCCGCATCTGCGGCACTTCGACATGCCACCGGTCGCCGAGGCGCCGTACGTCGGCGACTTCACGTACACCCTCTTCGCCCATGACTGGCGGGCCCAGCCGCCAGGGCCCTGGCTGGACCTCAAGACCCGGGTGATGCTTGACGGGCCGCACGCGACGGTCGCACCGGCGGAGCTCGTGGTGCTGTCCCGGCAGGAGTTCGACGCGGCTGCGCGGGATGAGCAAACCCGAGGCGCTCGCCGGCAGTCCGCTGGCGCGCAGCAAACTCGCCGTCGAGTACGGCATGTCGCTGCGCGACGTCCTCGTCCAGGCGGTCGAAGAGCTGCGCGAGGAACGGGGCGGCGAGAAGTGCCACCGGGCGGTGGTGGCCACGTACCTGGGCGGGGCTCCCACGCAGGAGGCGGTCGCCGAGCGGCTCGGGCTGCCGTTCAGTACCTATCGCAGGCATCTGACCGGTGGCATCGACCGGCTGTGCGACGCGCTCTGGCGACGGGAGCTGTACGGAGTGCTGCCCTCCGGAAAGTGAGCAGCGAACCGGACTGGGAACCGGCCACCTTCCGGGCCGATCGTTCGCACCGTGAGGACCGCAATCGAGGAGGTCGTACGGTGAGGACAGTCGTGATCGGCGCCGGAGTCGTCGGACTGACGACGGCGTTGCTGCTCGCCCGGGACGGGCATCAGGTGGCGGTCGTCGACCGGGACACCGGGATGCCCGCCGACACCGACGCGTGGGAGCGGCCCGGGGTCACCCAGTTCCGCCACCCGCACATCATGATGCCGCGGGCGTGTCAGCTCCTGGCCACGGAGCTTCCCCTGGTACTGGCGGAGCTCATGACTCGGGGCGGGCGCGCCCACAACATGCTCGCCGGGGCCTGGAACCTCCCGACCGTCGGCGGCCGCCGCCCGGACGACGAACGGTTCGACACGATCGCGGCCCGCCGCCCCCTCGTCGAGGCCGCGCTGACCGCCGTCGCACTGCGCACCCCGGGCCTGACCATCCACCGGAACACCCCGGTGACGGCGCTGCTCACCGGCACCGACCGGACCCTCGGCCGGCCGCACATCGCCGGTGTGCTCACCCGGCACGGCGGAGCCTTGGACGCGGATCTGGTCGTCGACGCGGCGGGCCGCAACTCGCCCGTGTCGAAGATGCTCACCGACGTCGGGGCGGCCAGGCCCGTCGACGACCACGCGGACATCGGGTTCCGCCTCTACACCCGGTACTTCAGGTCCACCGACGGGACTCTCCCCACGCAGGCCGCCTGGCCACTCGACCACCACGACAGCGTGTCCACGATCACCGTTCCCGGCGACTCGGACACCTGGGCCCTGTCCCTCGCCGTATCCGGCCGCGACCAGCTCCTGCGTGCACTGCGTCGGGAGTCGGCCTGGCAGCGGGCGGTGGCGCTGTACCCGAACGTCGCGCACTGGGCCACGACCGGCGAGCCGATCACCGGCGTCCTCGCCATGTCCGGTACGGAGAGCAGGATCCGCCGTTTCGTACGCGACGGACAGCCCGTCGCGACCGGGTTGGTGAGCGTCGGGGACGCCTGGGCCGCCACCAACCCGCAGTTCGGCCTCGGCATGGCCATGGGCATGGTCCATGCGGCGATACTGCGCGATCTGGTACGCACCACGGGCCCCGGTGAACCGGAGAAGCTCGCCCTCGCCTTCGACGAGGCCACGCACGCGACCCTCGCCCCGATCCATCAGGGCCTGGCCGCCTGGGACCGGCACCGCCTCGCCCAGATCGACGGCGAGATCTCCGGCATCCCCTACGAGCCCGAGGACCCGGACTGGAATTTCCGGCAATTCCTCGAAGCCGCCAAACTCCGTGACCCCGAGATCCTGCGCGCCATGGGTGAGGTCGCCTCGATGCTGGCAACCCCGGACGAGGCCCTCGCCCCGCCCGGCCTCCCTGAACGCGTGGTGCGGCTGGGCACGGGAGCGCCTCGCCATCCGGAGCCGGGGCCTTCACGGGCCGAGCTCCTCGAGGCGATCGCCTCTTGGCCGATCGCAGCCGGAAGCACGGTGCGAGGCGCAGGTGAACACCGGATCGGCCTGTTTTGTGAGCAGTCCTCGGCCATAGCTTTCCGTCAGCCAACTACCCACCACTGGGAAGGGATCACCCATGTCCACAACCGCCGTCGTCCACCCCGGCAACGGGCCGACAGCCGCCGAGTCCGCCGGCGCCGATCTGGTGGCCGCTGTCTACCGTGCCCTGGCGGCCGGTGACACCGCCGCCTTTCTGAACTGCCTCTCTCCTGCCATTACTTGGACGGTCGCAGCGGGCAGCCCGACAGCGGGGACCTACCACGGAGGCGAAGAGGTCCTGGCGAAGGCCATGGGGCCGCTCGCGCTGGACTGGGACGATTTCACGGTCGCCCCGGCAGAGATCTGCCCGACCGGCGACAGGGTCTTCGTGACCGGCACCTACAGCGGAGTTCATCGCGCGACCGGGAAGACCGGCGTCGCACGGTTCGTACACATCTGGCGCGTCGAGGAGGGTGCGGCCGCGCGGTTCGAGACCGTGTTCGACACGCACCCCATCTGGGTGGCCCCCCCCATAGCCGTCTCACGCGGGCATCCGGTGCCGCTCTCCCTGAGGCGCCGAAGCGGGACGCGGGGGAGCGGTCCGACGGTCGCGGGTCGGCTGCGGAGAGAGGTCGGCGCACCGCCGCTGATTCCGGGCAACGGAATCGGCGGGGCGATGACGGCGGTCGGTTCCCCTGCCGACGAAGGGACGCTGGGCGATCCTTTCCCGAGCTGGTGCGATCGTTCCCCCTGTACCTCGGCCCGATCCTCTGGGATCCAATTGATGACGCGTTGGGGACGCGAGGACAGGAACAGACTGACAAGGGCCGAGAAGCGCCGACACGGCTACTACGTCTGAGCTGCTGAAACGTCATGGATGGGCGTTGGTCGGCAAGGGCCGCCAAGATCCCCGAAGGACTCGTAAAGGAAACGGCCCTGAGGGGTCGCTCGGCCCTCTCGCGCAGTGCCCCACGGTTTGGTTGTTCAGATTGGCGGGGCGGTCGTCGGCGTACCTTGTCCGGCTGATCCGGCCAGGGGGCGCCGGTGTCTGCCCGGTGTTCCCGCGCGCGGTCTCTGCTCGGCCTCGCCGCCCTTGCCATCGGCGATGGCGCAAAGCGGCAGCAAGCGGTCCCCTGGCGCCCCCGTCTATGACTGTTTACAGCCGTATCGCCCAACTGTGCCCGGTCGCCCGGAACGACAGGACAAGTTCGGTGCGCGGGTCGTGGCCGATCGCGATGAACAGGCCCGTCACGTCGAGGTCGCGCGTCTGGCCGGTGAGGACGTCGCGGAGCACGACCCCGGCGAGCTTGCCGTCCGCTTCCTTGATCTCGGCGATCTCGCTGTCGAAGGCGAAGGAGATCTTGTCGTCGGAGAAGGCGCGGTTCTGCATGATCTGGGAGGCGCGCAGGGTGGAGCGGCGGTGCACGACGGTCACCGACTTGGCGAACCGGGTGAGGAAGGTGGCCTCCTCCATGGCGGTGTCGCGGTCGCGGAAGAAGAACCCGTCGCAGGTCGCGCACCAGGACACACCGCGGCCGGACAGTTCGTCCTCCTTGGGCAGGCCCAGCTTGCGTTAGCCGGACCCGGTGGCGACGATCACGGCCTTGGCCCGGTGCACCGTGCCCGCGGCGTCGGTGACGGTGTTGATGTCACCGGTGGGGTCGACCTCGACGATGTCGTCGTCGATCATCTCGGCGCCGAACCGCTCGGCCTGGGCCCGCATGTTCTCCATGAGGACCGGGCCGTCGACGCCCTCGGGGAAGCCGGGGAAGTTCTCGACCTCGGTGGTCGTGGTCAGCGCGCCGCTGACGAAGATGGCGCCGCCGAAGACAAGGGGCTTGAGTTCGGCGCGGGCGGTGTAGAGGGCGGTGGTGTATCCGGCGGGGCCGATGACGATGACCTCGCGTACGTCATCTCTCGCGGCCACCGTGGTCACGCCTCCTGCTTGGCCTCGATCTCGGCGATCAGGGCCTCGATGCGGGTCTTGATCTCGTCGCGGATCGGGCGGACGAACTCGACGCCCTTGCCTGCCGGGTCCTCCAGCGTCCAGTCGAGGTACTTCTTACCGGGGAAGATCGGGCAGGTGTCGCCGCAGCCCATGGTGATGACGTAGTCCGACGCCTGGACGGCCTCGGTGGTGAGGATCTTCGGCTTCTGGTCGGAGATGTCGATGCCGACTTCCTTCATGGCCTCGACCGCGGCCCGGTTGACCTGGTCACCGGGGATGGACCCGGCGGAGCGTACCTCGATCCGGTCGCCCGCGAGGTGGTTGAGGAATCCTGCGGCCATCTGCGAGCGTCCGGCGTTGTGGACGCAGACGAACAGCACGGAGGCGAGCGGGCTGGAGGACATCGGTTCTTCCTTTACGGTGTGGATCGGGTGGTGCGACCGGTGGCGCCGGACAGGGGGTTCAGCGGCTCGGCAGGGAATCGAGCAGTTCGGTGATGTGGGCGTCGATCTCGTCGCGGATGATGCGCACGACGCCGATCGGTGCGCCCTCGGGGTCGGCGACGGGCCAGTCCAGGTAGCGGCGGCCGGGCACCACCGGACAGGCGTCGCCGCAGCCCATGGTGATGACGATGTCGGCGGCCTGCACCACCTCGTCGGTCAGCGGCTTGGGGAAGGCGTTCGCGATGTGCGCGCCGGCCTCGGTGATGGCCTGCGCGACCACGGGTTCCACGGCGGTGGCCGGGTGCGTGCCCGCGGAGGAGACGACCGCCTGACCTTGTGCCCGGTGGGCCAGGAGCGCGGCGGCCATCTGCGAGCGTCCCGCGTTGTGGCTGCAGACGAACAGCACCCGCGGCAGCCCGACGCCGGGTCCTCCCTCGACGTGGGCGAGCGCGTCCAGCCGCTCGGCCGTGAAGCGTTCCGCCAGGACGACCAGGTGGGTGCGTACGTGGGCGTGCTCGGCGAGTTGGGCGTACGAGTCGGCGACGAGGCGCTGCACGGTCTCGGTCGAGAAACGGCCCCGGTAGCGGACGGCGAGCCGGGCGGCTCCGGCCGCGAGGCGTTGATCGGGGAGGACGGGAGGTGGGGACGAAGTCATGAGAAGCCCTTTCGACGGGATACGGATCCCAGGGTTCAGCGCAAGCTGATATCAGCTCCGAATGATGTGAAAGTATCAGTCCATGATGACATCAGTCGACACTGATCTGATCCGGGTTCTGGCCGACCCGCTCCGGCTCCAGATCGTCACCCTGCTCGCCCAGGAGACGCTCTGCAGCACGCACCTGATCGAGGAGACGGGCGTCAAGCAGACCAACCTCTCCAACCATCTGAAGGTGCTGCGCGAAGCCGGGGTCGTGGAGACCGAGCCGTGCGGCCGGTTCACCTACTACCGGCTCAAGCCCGACGTCATCGCATCCCTCGCCGGCCAGTTCGCCGACCTCGCGGAGACCGCGCGTGTCACTGCCGAGAACAACGTCAAGCGGTCCTGCCCCTGATCGCCGGCCCCCTGACCCCTGTCGCCCGAGTACCCGTCGCCCGAGGCGACCGCACTGAGGAGTCCTGTTGACCGCCACCCATGAGTCCGCCACGGGGTCCGCCATTCCCGCTGGCGAGCCGCAGCCCGCCCCGGGGGCCACCCCGCCCCGTACCCCGCTGGTCGCCAAGGCCGCCGCCGAACTGGTCGGCACGGCGGCCCTGGTGGCGGTCGTGGTCGGCTCCGGCATCCAGGCCACCGAGCTGACCCACGACGTCGGCCTCCAGTTGCTGGCCAACTCGCTGGCCACCGTCTTCGGGCTCGGCGTTCTGATCGCCCTGCTCGGCCCGGTCTCCGGCGCGCACTTCAACCCCGCCGTCACGCTCGCCGAGTGGTGGACGGCACGGCGCGGAGGTGCCGGGGTCACCCTTCGGGAAGCGGCCGTGTACGTCCCCGCGCAGATCACCGGCGCGATCGCGGGCGCCGTCCTGGCCGACGCGATGTTCGGCGAGCAGCTGGTGAAGTGGTCCACGCACGACCGCTCGGCAGGACACTTGTTGCTCGGTGAGGTCGTCGCCACTGCCGGACTGATCTTGCTGATCTTCGGCCTGGCCCGCACCGACCGGCTGCGCTTCGCCCCCGTGGCCGTCGCCTCGTACATCGGCGCCGCCTACTGGTTCACCTCCTCCACGTCCTTCGCCAACCCGGCGGTGACCATCGGCCGAGCCTTCACCGACACCTTCGCGGGCATCGCGCCGGGCTCGGTCGCGGGCTTCATCGGCATGCAACTCGTCGGCGCGGTGGTCGGACTGGCGCTGGTGGCGCTCATCTTCATGCCCGGCCGGGCGCCCGCCCAGTAGCCCGCCGCATGACACAGGCGACCCAGGTCGTGGTGGCCGGCGGCGGTCAGGCCGGGCTCACCGTCGGGTACCACCTGCGCCGACCGGGCATCGAGTTCGTCATCCTCGACGCCCAGGCCGTGCCGGGTGGCGCCTGGCAGCACGCCTGGGAGTCGCTGCATCTGTTCTCCCCGGCCGCGTTCTCCTCGCTGCCGGGGTGGCTCATGCCGGCGCAGGCGCGCGAGGAGTATCCGGACGCGGCGCACGTGGTGTCGTATCTGCGCGACTACGAGAAGCGTTACGACCTGCCCGTCCAGCGGCGGGTGCGCGTCGCGGGCGTGCATCGGGACGGTGAACTCCTGCGGGTGGAGACCGACTCCGGGTCTTGGAGCGCACGGGCGGTCATCAGCGCGACGGGGACCTGGTGGCGCCCCTTCCTGCCGGCGGTGACCCGGGCGCGGGGACTTCGGCGGCGCACAGCTGCACACCGTCGAATACCGCACGCCCCAGGAGATCGCGGGCCGCCGCGTATTGCGGTCGGGGGCGGCAATTCCGGCGCACAGATCGCCGCCGACCTCGCCTACGACACCGAGCTGACCTGGGTCACCCAGCGGCAGCCCCGCTTCCTGGCCGACGGCATCGGCGGCCGCGCTCTGTTCGACGCCACCGTCCGCCGCCGCGCCCTCGACGAGGGCCGTACGGATACCGGTGGCGTCGCCTCGCTCGGCGACATCGTCGCCGTCCCGCTCGTACGCGCGGCACGCGACGGCGGCCTGCCTCAAGGCCGCGCCCATGTTCACCCGCCTCCTCCCGGGAGGCGTCGAATGGGCCGACGGGACGCGGGCCGAGGCCGACACGATCGTCTGGTGCACCGGCTTCCGCCCGGCACTCTCCCACCTCGCCCCACTCAAGCTGCGGGAAACGCGTGGCCACATCCTCACCGCCGGCACTCAGGCCGTGGCCGAACCATGCCTGCACCTGCTCGGCTACGGCGACTGGACCGGGCCGGCCTCCGCCACACTGACCGGCGTCGGCCGGCCTGCGAGGGACGCGGCCCGCGCGGTCGCGGAGCTCGTCCGCTGATCCCAGCCCAGGGGCTGTGGACTCACACGGTCAGCACGGTCGCTGCGTCCACCCAGCGGGCCAACAGACTGAAGGCGGCGAGTTGTTCGAGTGCCCCGTGCTCCGGCAGCTCCGGGAGGCCGTCCTCATGGCTGTTGGGGTTGCGGATCGCCGCGTAACACCCTTCAGCAAACGCCATGGCTCCGCGGTGGACACTGCGGAAAGTGTCGCTCCCGTCGTCCTCCATGAGCCGCAACCGGGGTTGGTCCGCCTTCGGGGCGTCCAGCGAGAACACGCGCTGGAAGAGCTTCGTCTCTCCGACGTCGCGGCGCCCGATCTTCTTCCGCGCCTCGGCGTTGACTTTCCTGGCGGCCGCTGTGACCGCTTCCCGGCGGTGCCCACTGCGCCACAGCGCACGGGCTCCCTCCCGTGGGCGCTCGCGACGATGCCGGCCTGCGAGCCGTGGGTGGAACGGGAACCGGGGAAGGCCGGAGCGGCGCTTCCGGTGCGTGGCGGTTTTGGCGGTTCGTAGTCAGTCAGATGGAGAAACCGGGCCACCTCGTTGCGCGCCCAGGGGATGTCGATGCCCATGGCCCTAGGCCGCGTCTTCAAAAGATCTTGAGTGGTGGATCATGGTCGGGTGATACGTCGCCATGAACTGTCCGATGCCGAGTGGGAGTTCGTCGGACCGCTGCTGCCGGTGTCACTGCGGGGCCGGAAGCGGCTGGACGACCGCAAGGTGCTCAACGGGATCGTGTGGAAGTTCCGCACCGGGACGGCCTGGCGGGACGTGCCGGAGCGGTACGGCCCGTGGGCCACGCTGCCACCCGCTTTCGCCGGTGGGCGCCGGACGGCACCTTCGAGCGGATGCTCCGGGCCGCCCAGGCGCACGCCGACGCGGCCGGGGACATCGACTGGCTGGTGTCGGTCGACTCCACCATCGTCCGGGCCCACCAGCACGCCGCCGGGGCCCGAAAAGGGGGCTCCGCAGCCCCGGCCTCGGACGCTCCAGGGGCGGCCTGACCAGCAAGATTCACCTGGCCTGTGACGCCTTGGGCCGCCCGCTCGCCTTCACGATCACGGGCGGGAACACCAACGACTGCACCCAGTTCACCGCCGTGATGGAGGCGATACGGGTGCCCCGCCTCGGCCCCGCGTGCGGCCCTCCCATGTCCTGGGCGACAAAGGCTACAGCTCGAGGGCCATCCGGACCTGGCTGCGACGCCGGGGTATCAGCCACACCATCCCCGAGCGGGCCGACCAGGCCCGCAATCGGCACCGACGCGGCAGCCGGGGCGGGCGCCCGCCGGTCTTCGACAAGCAGCTCTACAAGCGTCGCAACGTGGTGGAACGCTGCTTTAACCGCCTGAAGCAATGGCGCGGCATCGCTACCCGCTACGACAAGACCGCCGAGTCCTACCAGGCAGCCGTCACCCTCGCATCGCTCCTGATGTGGGCGTGACATTTGAAGACAACCCCTAGCTTGATCTTTAACGTCCGGAGTCGAATGGTGCGTCGAACTTGATCGCTCGGTCCGGTAACTGCCGTACGCGGAAGCGGCCTTCGGCTGAACATGTGCTCCGACCAAGGAACACACACGTCCAGCACGAAGGCCGTGAGGATGAGTCTGCTGCATCACGCTGTCCGGCGAGAGCCGTTGGCGCAACTGTCATGCTTCCGGGGCGAGTTCTACTCCTGTCTGACCGCTCGTTCGGACGCGTTGTTCGAGCTGGCTGATGCCGTTCTGTGCGGTGACGGGCCGGTGAGGTCGCTGGCCGAGCTGTCGCTGGTGGGTGAACACCGCCGCGGCCATGGCGGGCTCTACGCCGCCCTGGCCCGTGGACGCATCGACGCCGGCCGGCTGCGGCGGGCACTGGCCGAAGTGCCACTGCCGCGGGCTGCCGACGGCCGGCTGGTCCTGGCCGTCGACGTCACCTGCTGGCTGCGGCCCGATGCCCACACCTCACCACAGCGGATCCTGTGCCACACCTACGGCCGGGGCAAGGACCAGCACATCCCCGTCCCCGGCTGGCCCTACTCGATCATCTGCGCACTCGAGCCAGGCCGCAGCTCATGGACCGCACCCCTGGACGCGCTGCGCCTGGCGCCCGGCGACGACACCGCCACCGTCACCGCCCGGCAGCTGCGCGATCTGCTTCAGCGACTGATCGCAGCGGGGCAGTGGCAGACGGGCGACCCGGACATCCTCATCGTCGCGGACGCCGGATACGACGCACCCCGCCTCGGCTTCCTCCTGAGGGACCTGCCCGTGCAGGTGCTGGCCCGGATGCGTTCGGACCGCGTCCTGCGCAGAGCTGTCCCGCCCCGGCTGCCGCACACCCAGGGCCGGCCTCCCCGGCACGGCAGCGAGTTCGTCTTCGGACAGCCCGACACCTGGGACACCCCGGACACCGAAACCGTCACCGACACACGCCTCTACGGCACCGCCACCGCTCGTTCCTGGAACCGGCTCCACCCCAAACTGACCCACCGCTCCTCCTGGGCCGCAGCCGACGGCACCCTCCCGATCGTCGAGGGGACCGTGATCCGCCTGGACATCGACCACCTGCCCAGCGGAGCAACCCCCAAGCCCGTCTGGCTGTGGTGGTCCGGCACCGACGCCACCCCGGCAGACGCAGACCGCCTCTGGCAGGCCTACCTGCGGCGCTTCGACATCGAGCGTGCACACACCCCGCAAAACACAGCCGCCGAAGCAGAGAACGAAGAAGTCAACCACCCCACGACCCCGCCGCACAGGTTAAAGATCAAGCGTACGTCCAGCAGTCCGGGCGTCTTCCCAGTTCAGAAGGGGTGTGAACGATGTAACCGGACGTCAAGCTCAGGATAGCCAGCCGGTGGAAGTCCGGTCCGGGGAGACGCCAGGGTCCCCGGTAGCTGACTCCCGGCGTCGCCCGAAATGGTGGCGTCGAAGTGGAGTGACAAGCGCCTCTCGGGGGCGTGCAACCGACCAGTCCGCAACATGAAGTGAAGCCTGCAGCGTCGTCATTTAACCCCCGCCCGCGGGCGGGCCAAGGAGGAGCCGAGCCTGTGCTTGATTGGCGAAGGCCACGGAAGATGATCTCGGACCTGGAGCGGTCGTCGAAGAACCTCCCGGCGTAAGGGGCGTGGAATGGTCGGAAGGTTGTCCTGGGAACTGGAGAGAGCCTCCTCGGCCCCGGGTATTGCGGCCCGGGAAGCGTGGCCTGCCTATAACCGGCAGAACCGGGAAATGGCGGGTTGTCGAGAGGCAGTCGGAGGGGGTCGTAGTAGTGACGATCGGCGGGACAACACAACCCGCTGGGAGCGAAGGGCCCCTGCTTCATCGACGCGATTCGAAAACAGGGAGGGACCCGGATGAGTGCCGTTACGGCTAGTTCCATCCGCCGGGAGGAAAGCGTCGCAGGACCAGTCCGCCGTCCTCTGGACAAGGTCCGAGCCTTGCAACGGACGCTTTACCGCTGTGCCGAGCAAGAACCCGAACGCCGGTTTCACGCCCTGTATGGCCATGTCCACCGCATGGACGTTCTGAGGCGGGCGTGGGCCGGTGTGTGCGCAAACCGGGGTGCCCCCGGCGTGGACGGTACGACCGTCGACGCGGTGGAATCCTCGGGGGTGGATGCATTCCTCCAAGACCTTTCGCAGAGACTGCGGGCGCATACGTATCGTCCGTCAGTGCTGCGACGGGTCCAGATTCCCAAACCGGGGCGGCCGGGGGAGTTCCGGCCGCTATCGATCCCCACCGTGGCGGACCGCGTGGTGATGACGGCTGCGAAACTGGTCATGGAACCAGTATTCGAGGCCCAGTTCACCGAGGCGAGCTATGGATTCAGGCCGAAGCGGTCCGCGATCGACGCGTGCGAGGCAGTGCGTGTCGCCGCGAACCAGCGGCGGGAGTGGGTGTTCGAGGCCGATATCCGCGACTGCTTCGGCACGATCGACCATGAGGCGCTGATGGCCCAAGTGGCGCGGCGTGTGGTGGACCGGCCGATGCTGAAGCTGATCCGGGCCTGGCTGCGGATGGGAGTCCTGGTGGGCGGGGTGACCTCGCCTACCGGGGCGGGAACCCCTCAGGGCTCACCGATTTCCCCATTGCTGGCAAATATCGCGCTGCACGTTCTCGACGAGGCGTGGCAGAACGAAGGTCGCCGGCTGGGGACGTTGGTGAGGTACTGCGATGATTTCGTAGTCCTGTCGCCGACCAAGCAACGGGCCGAACAGGCCCGTGAATTGGCGGCACGAGTTCTGGAACGGCTCGGGATGCGATTGCATCCTGAGAAGACCGGCATCGTCTGCCTCACCCGAGGCGGGCAGGGCTTCGACTTTCTCGGCTTCCACCACCGGAAGATGGAATCGTGGAAATGGCGGGGCAGGTACTACTTGCAACGCTGGCCCTCGGCCAGGGCGATGCGGGTACTGCGGGACAAAGTCCGTGCGGCGACCGCTCGTTCGAAGACTGAGCGGCCGGTATCCGCCGTGGTCGCCGATCTCAACCCGGTCCTGCGGGGCTGGTCGGCGTACTTCCGTAACGGGAACTCCGGACGGAAGTTCAACGTGGTCGACGGCTATGTCCACGAACGGCTGGCGATCTTTGCCAGCGCGAAACACGGACTTGCGGGCAGGAACTGGACCACCCGATTTACTTATGGGTGGATCACCCGGCTCGGTGTCTACCGCCTTACCGGAAACGTGCACAGGGCAACGGCGCATGCCAGCCGGTGAACGATGTCGGAAAGCCGTGTGCGGGAGAACTGCATGCACGGTTTGAAGCGGCGGGGACTGGAAACGGGGCATCAGCCACCGCGCCAGTCCCCGACCCTACTAGGGTGGCCCGTCCGGTGACGGCTATCAGGCGATCTTCAGCATCTGTGCCATGGCAGCCACCACCGACGGCTCCACTCGGTAGTACACCCAGGTGCCGCGCCGCTCGGAGGCCAGCAGCCCGGCCTCCTTCAGTTTCTTCAGGTGGTGGGAGACAGTCGGCTGGGAGACGCCGACGTCGGAGATGTCGCACACGCACGCCTCGCCGCCTTCGTGCGAGGCGACCAGCGAGAACAGCCGCAGCCGCACCGGGTCGCCGAGCGCCTTGAACGTCGCCGCTGTCCGCTCCGCCTCCTCGGCACTCAGCGGACGCTCCGTCAGCGGCGGGCAGCATGGCGCCGCGGCTTCAGCATCAGGTTCGAGCAGCGGCAGAACCTTCGTATTCGACATACGTCTATGTTGACACATGTCGAACCAGAGACACGCTTTCGCGCTGTGGCGATGGTGGGTGGCCGTGTTCGCCCAGGCCCCCGAAGGGGCCGGCCGTCACCGCCGACGGCAATGTCGGCGACTCCGCAATCGATCTCCAGTTTCGATAAGTGTCTATGTTGACGCTTGTCGAAACAAGTGGGATGCTGGCTGCGCAAGACATCGACAAACGTCGAAGCAAAGGGGATTCGTTGTGACTGTGCCTTCTAACGAGGGGCTCACCACCGGCCAACTGCCCGTCGCGGTCATCGGAGCCGGCCCCATCGGCCTGGCTGCCGCCGCCCACCTCGTCGAACGCGGCGTCGAGCCTCTGGTCCTGGAAGCCGGGCCGGCCGCGGCGGCCGCGGCGCGTGAGTGGAGCCACATCCGGCTGTTCTCCACCTGGGGCGAGGTCACTGACCTGGCCGCCGAGAAGCTCCTCGCTCCGACCGGCTGGACCAAGCCCGACGCGGCCACGTATCCCTCCGGTGGCGACTGGGCCGAGCAGTATCTGCAGCCGCTGGCCGACGCCCTGGGCGACCGTGTGCGCTACCACACCACGGTGACCGGGGTCTCGCGCGCCGGACGCGACCGCATCGTCGACGCCGACCGCGAAAGCCGGCCCTTCGTCCTGCACCTCACCACCGCCGATGGCGAGGAGGAGCGCATCTTCGCGCGCGCCGTCATTGACGCCTCCGGCACCTGGACCAAGCCCGGCCCGGCCGGGGCCAGCGGTCTGCCCGCCCTCGGAGAAAAGGCCGCCGCCGACCGCGTCACCTACCGCGTCCCCGACCTCAAGGACCCGGCCGTCCGCATTCGTTACGCGGGCAAGCGCACCGCCGTCATCGGCTCCGGCGCCTCCGCCTTCACCGCGTTGGCCACCCTCGCGGACGTCGCCAAGGACGAGTCGGGCACGCATGCGGTGTGGGTGCTGCGGCGTGGCATCAGTGGTTCCACGTTCGGCGGCGGCGAAGCCGACCAGCTGCCCGCCCGCGGCGCGCTGGGGCTGGCAGCGAAGGCCGCGGTCGACAACGGCTACGCCGACGCGGTCACCGGATTCCGCACCGAGGCCATCGAGCGGGCGGACGACGGACGGCTCATTCTGGTCGGCGAGGACGGCCGACACCTCGACCCGGTCGACGAGGTCATCGTCCTGACCGGCTTCCGCCCCGACCTCGCCTTCCTCTCCGAGATCCGCCTCGGTCTCGACGAACGCCTCCAGGCGCCCCTCGACCTGGCGCCGCTCATCGACCCCAACCAGCACTCCTGCGGCACCGTCTACCCGCACGGCCACAAGGAGCTGTCCCACCCCGAACACGGCATCTACCTGGTCGGCATGAAGTCCTACGGCCGCGCCCCCACCTTCCTGGCCATGACCGGTTACGAGCAGGTCCGATCCGTCACCGCCGCCATCGCAGGCGACCTCGAATCCGCCGACCGCGTCGAACTCACCCTCCCAGAAACAGGAGTGTGCGGAGGCGCAGGGATCTTCGACGACCCGGCAGCCGGGCAAAGTGACGGCGGAGGCTGCTGCACCCCGGCACCGCAACTCGTACAGCTCGGCATCGGCGCCCCCACCACGGCCGCCGTCACCAAGGACTCGTCGTCCGGTGGTTGCTGCTGAGCCTGAACCCCGGCTGCCCCAGCCGTCATGGCCGGGGCACTTCCACTCCTACGGCAGGAGGATCGCCATGTCCCGAGTACAACTCGCCCTGCGCGTCCCCGACCTTCAGGCCTCGATCGCCTTCTACAGCAAGCTGTTCGGCACCAAGCCGGCAAAACTCCGCGACGGCTACGCCAACTTCACCATCGCCGACCCCCCGCTGAAGCTCGTCCTCGTCAAGGGCGCGCCGGGCGAGGACACGCGGATGGACCACCTCGGCGTCGAAGTCGAATCCTCCGAAGCCGTCCACGCCGCGACCACCCGCCTCGCCGACCAGGGCCTGGCGACGGACGTGGAGAACGACACTACCTGCTGCTACGCCCTCCAGGACAAGGTGTGGGTCCACGGCCCAGGCCAGGAACCATGGGAGGTGTACGTCGTCAAGGCCGACGCCGACACCCTGACCAAGCAGCGGGGCAGCACCTGCTGCGCCATGGCGTGATCTCCCGGAGCGCTACGGGCCGTGGGACCGGGACTACGACCTGTTCCGGCGGTGGCAGCGCGACGGCACCTGGAAGCGGATCTTCGAGCAATTGCAGGCGGATGCCGACGCGTAGGGCCTGATCACGTGGGATGTGGGCGTGGACTCCACCATCGCCCGCGCCCACCGGCACGCCGCCGGGGCGCGTAAAAGGGGGATCTGCGGAAGGAGCCTCCCGGCGGCGTCGACACTGAGCCCGACGGCCACGGCCTCGGGCGCTCGCGCGGCGGGCTGACCACCAAGCTGCACCTGGCGGTCGAGCAGGGACAGAAGCCACTGTCGCTGCTCGTTGCCGCCGGTCAGCGGCACGACAGCCCTCAGTTCCAGGCGGTCCTGGACGCCATCCGCGTGCCCCGGATCGGGCCGGGCCCCACCGCGCTCGCCGGACAAGGTCCGCGCCGACCGAGCCTACGGCTCCCGCGCGAACCACGCCTACCTGCGCAGACGCGACGTGCGGTGCACCATCCCGGAGAAGGCCGACCACATTCGCAACCGCCAGAAGCTCGGGTCGCTCGGTGGCCGCCCACCGAAGTGCGACAAGGACGACTACGAGCGGCGGCACGCCGCCGAGTGCGGGATTAACCGGCTGAAACGCCATCACGCGGTCGCCACGAGGTGCGACAGACTCGCTGTCCGCTATTGCGCGTCCGTGCTGGTCGCCGCCATCAACGAGTGGCTATGACCAGCACGGACCCGATACGTCCTAGCCGTTGATGTCCAGCGCTGTTCCGTACAGACGGTCCACCTTCAACCGGATGACCACTCGGCGCTCAGCAACCAGCTGCTCCAGAAACGCACCTTCATGCTCCGGCTTCGCGGCCTGCGGGATCATTCCGAGCAGTTCTCGACCGACCGCATCGCCAGGAACCGTCGTGATCTCGGAGACCTCGGCCTCTCCTTCGGCGACGGCGAACGACCACACGTCGCCGCCCTGCACGTGCAGCGCCGCACGCGGATCGCGTCGCAGGTGCCCGACCTTGATGCGGTCGGCCGTCGTCGAGAATCGCACAATGCGGGCCTCGGAGTCCCAGCTGTACACCATGGTGGTCAGGTGGGGGTGGCCACTGCGCTTGACGGTGGCGAGCGTGCCGAACTGCTGCTTGCCAAGCAGGTTGGAGAGGGCTTCGTCGGACAGTGGGCGAGGAGCCGGTCTTTGAGTCATGACGTGGTCAACGTCCTTAGCCGCCCCACAATTTCATGGGCGCTGTGAGCCTGACCCCCACTTTCACAACACGCCCTAGCTTGATCTTTAACCTGTGCGGCGGGGTCGTGGGGTGGTTGACTTCTTCGTTCTCTGCTTCGGCGGCTGTGTTTTGCGGGGTGTGTGCACGCTCGATGTCGAAGCGCCGCAGGTAGGCCTGCCAGAGGCGGTCTGCGTCTGCCGGGGTGGCGTCGGTGCCGGACCACCACAGCCAGACGGGCTTGGGGGTTGCTCCGCTGGGCAGGTGGTCGATGTCCAGGCGGATCACGGTCCCCTCGACGATCGGGAGGGTGCCGTCGGCTGCGGCCCAGGAGGAGCGGTGGGTCAGTTTGGGGTGGAGCCGGTTCCAGGAACGAGCGGTGGCGGTGCCGTAGAGGCGTGTGTCGGTGACGGTTTCGGTGTCCGGGGTGTCCCAGGTGTCGGGCTGTCCGAAGACGAACTCGCTGCCGTGCCGGGGAGGCCGGCCCTGGGTGTGCGGCAGCCGGGGCGGGACAGCTCTGCGCAGGACGCGGTCCGAACGCATCCGGGCCAGCACCTGCACGGGCAGGTCCCTCAGGAGGAAGCCGAGGCGGGGTGCGTCGTATCCGGCGTCCGCGACGATGAGGATGTCCGGGTCGCCCGTCTGCCACTGCCCCGCTGCGATCAGTCGCTGAAGCAGATCGCGCAGCTGCCGGGCGGTGACGGTGGCGGTGTCGTCGCCGGGCGCCAGGCGCAGCGCGTCCAGGGGTGCGGTCCATGAGCTGCGGCCTGGCTCGAGTGCGCAGATGATCGAGTAGGGCCAGCCGGGGACGGGGATGTGCTGGTCCTTGCCCCGGCCGTAGGTGTGGCACAGGATCCGCTGTGGTGAGGTGTGGGCATCGGGCCGCAGCCAGCAGGTGACGTCGACGGCCAGGACCAGCCGGCCGTCGGCAGCCCGCGGCAGTGGCACTTCGGCCAGTGCCCGCCGCAGCCGGCCGGCGTCGATGCGTCCACGGGCCAGGGCGGCGTAGAGCCCGCCATGGCCGCGGCGGTGTTCACCCACCAGCGACAGCTCGGCCAGCGACCTCACCGGCCCGTCACCGCACAGAACGGCATCAGCCAGCTCGAACAACGCGTCCGAACGAGCGGTCAGACAGGAGTAGAACTCGCCCCGGAAGCATGACAGTTGCGCCAACGGCTCTCGCCGGACAGCGTGATGCAGCAGACTCATCCTCACGGCCTTCGTGCTGGACGTGTGTGTTCCTTGGTCGGAGCACATGTTCAGCCGAAGGCCGCTTCCGCGTACGGCAGTTACCGGACCGAGCGATCAAGTTCGACGCACCATTCGACTCCGGACGTTAAAGATCAAGCGTACGTCCAGCAGTCCGGGCGTCTTCCCAGTTCAGAAGGGGTGTGAACGATGTAACCGGACGTCAAGCTCAGGATAGCCAGCCGGTGGAAGTCCGGTCCGGGGAGACGCCAGGGTCCCCGGTAGCTGACTCCCGGCGTCGCCCGAAATGGTGGCGTCGAAGTGGAGTGACAAGCGCCTCTCGGGGGCGTGCAACCGACCAGTCCGCAACATGAAGTGAAGCCTGCAGCGTCGTCATTTAACCCCCGCCCGCGGGCGGGCCAAGGAGGAGCCGAGCCTGTGCTTGATTGGCGAAGGCCACGGAAGATGATCTCGGACCTGGAGCGGTCGTCGAAGAACCTCCCGGCGTAAGGGGCGTGGAATGGTCGGAAGGTTGTCCTGGGAACTGGAGAGAGCCTCCTCGGCCCCGGGTATTGCGGCCCGGGAAGCGTGGCCTGCCTATAACCGGCAGAACCGGGAAATGGCGGGTTGTCGAGAGGCAGTCGGAGGGGGTCGTAGTAGTGACGATCGGCGGGACAACACAACCCGCTGGGAGCGAAGGGCCCCTGCTTCATCGACGCGATTCGAAAACAGGGAGGGACCCGGATGAGTGCCGTTACGGCTAGTTCCATCCGCCGGGAGGAAAGCGTCGCAGGACCAGTCCGCCGTCCTCTGGACAAGGTCCGAGCCTTGCAACGGACGCTTTACCGCTGTGCCGAGCAAGAACCCGAACGCCGGTTTCACGCCCTGTATGGCCATGTCCACCGCATGGACGTTCTGAGGCGGGCGTGGGCCGGTGTGTGCGCAAACCGGGGTGCCCCCGGCGTGGACGGTACGACCGTCGACGCGGTGGAATCCTCGGGGGTGGATGCATTCCTCCAAGACCTTTCGCAGAGACTGCGGGCGCATACGTATCGTCCGTCAGTGCTGCGACGGGTCCAGATTCCCAAACCGGGGCGGCCGGGGGAGTTCCGGCCGCTATCGATCCCCACCGTGGCGGACCGCGTGGTGATGACGGCTGCGAAACTGGTCATGGAACCAGTATTCGAGGCCCAGTTCACCGAGGCGAGCTATGGATTCAGGCCGAAGCGGTCCGCGATCGACGCGTGCGAGGCAGTGCGTGTCGCCGCGAACCAGCGGCGGGAGTGGGTGTTCGAGGCCGATATCCGCGACTGCTTCGGCACGATCGACCATGAGGCGCTGATGGCCCAAGTGGCGCGGCGTGTGGTGGACCGGCCGATGCTGAAGCTGATCCGGGCCTGGCTGCGGATGGGAGTCCTGGTGGGCGGGGTGACCTCGCCTACCGGGGCGGGAACCCCTCAGGGCTCACCGATTTCCCCATTGCTGGCAAATATCGCGCTGCACGTTCTCGACGAGGCGTGGCAGAACGAAGGTCGCCGGCTGGGGACGTTGGTGAGGTACTGCGATGATTTCGTAGTCCTGTCGCCGACCAAGCAACGGGCCGAACAGGCCCGTGAATTGGCGGCACGAGTTCTGGAACGGCTCGGGATGCGATTGCATCCTGAGAAGACCGGCATCGTCTGCCTCACCCGAGGCGGGCAGGGCTTCGACTTTCTCGGCTTCCACCACCGGAAGATGGAATCGTGGAAATGGCGGGGCAGGTACTACTTGCAACGCTGGCCCTCGGCCAGGGCGATGCGGGTACTGCGGGACAAAGTCCGTGCGGCGACCGCTCGTTCGAAGACTGAGCGGCCGGTATCCGCCGTGGTCGCCGATCTCAACCCGGTCCTGCGGGGCTGGTCGGCGTACTTCCGTAACGGGAACTCCGGACGGAAGTTCAACGTGGTCGACGGCTATGTCCACGAACGGCTGGCGATCTTTGCCAGCGCGAAACACGGACTTGCGGGCAGGAACTGGACCACCCGATTTACTTATGGGTGGATCACCCGGCTCGGTGTCTACCGCCTTACCGGAAACGTGCACAGGGCAACGGCGCATGCCAGCCGGTGAACGATGTCGGAAAGCCGTGTGCGGGAGAACTGCATGCACGGTTTGAAGCGGCGGGGACTGGAAACGGGGCATCAGCCACCGCGCCAGTCCCCGACCCTACTAGGGCCTGTGTGATGTCGTGATCAACCAGTTGCCTTCAGGAGGTCGTTGATCCAGATCATCGAGGCACGCAGGTGGAGGCCGGCAAGATAGCTCCCGGGTGTCTTGTCGTAGCGAGTCGCGATACCCCGCCAGGCCTTCAGCTTGTTGATCAGGCGCTCGACACTGTTCCGCTCTTTGTAGAGATCGGCGTCATGGCGTGTGGGGCGGCCGCCTCGGCTGCCCTTCTTCTTCCGGTTGGCGGCCTGGTCCTTCTTCTCTGGGATGACTGCCTTGATGTTGCGTTTGCGCAGGTAAGAGCGGTTACCGCGGGAGGAATAGGCCTTATCCGCGGCGACGGCGTCGGGCCGGGTCCGGGGCCGGCCGACGGGAAGACGGATGCGCACCTTCTGCAGCACGGGGACGAACTGCGGGCTGTCGGCGGCCTGTCCTGCGGTCAGGACGAGAGACAGCGGACGGCACTTGCGGTCTGCGGCGAGATGAATCTTGCTCGTCAGTCCACCACGGGATCTGCCGAGCAGGGCCTGGCTCAAGCGGAGCTTGCGCCGTCGCCTGATATGCCGCCGCTCTTCCCGACCGGGGTTGTCACTGCCGTGCTGTCCGTTCTGTTCTTGCCGGCCGCCCCCTTTTGCCGGGCCCGCTCCTGCTCGATGGCGGCCTCTTCAAGGGCGTCCAGGACCTCCTTGCCGATGCGCATCCCGGCTGCGTCGTGGTGGGCGCGGGCCGTGGTGGAGTCCACGCTGACCAGGGACAAGTCCGTCCGTCCCTGGCGGGCGGCCTCGGCGATCAGGCCTTCGAGCAGCGCGGTGAAGACGCCGGTGTCCCTCCACACCCGAAAGCGGCCGTAGACAGTCGGCCACGGGCCGAACTCGCCGGGCATCTCCCGCCACTGGCTGCTGGTACGGAACCGCCAGATCACCCCCTCGAACTGATCCCGCAGCCGTGCGGGGTACGGCCCGTACTCGCCTATCGGCAGGAACGGCTCGATCAACTTCCACTGCTCGTCGGTGAGTTGCCTGCGTGTCACGATCGTCTTCCTACCGGATCCCCCTTCCCGAGGAACCCGGATCGGCAAGATTGATCACGACACCACACAGGCCCTAGTGCTGGATTCCTCAAACGGTGTACACATATCGGCGCCGTAGTAAGCGAGTTGGCGGTGCCGGTCTGCCCCAGATCCAGGGGTTGGCCCGGGAGTTGAGCTGGTCGGTCGCAAGGGTGGTGGCGTATTCGATGTCGTCGCGGTTGGCGAATGACCGGCCGGCGAGGGCGGCCTTTCGGAAGATGCGCCACCAGCCTTCCTGCAGGTTGAGCCAGCACGCACCGACGGGGATGAAGGCGTGATGGATCCGGGGATGGCCTTCGAGCCAGGTCCGAGTGGACAGGCTGTTGTGACTGGACAGGTTGTCGGTGACGATCCAGATCTCACCCTCCGGGTTGGCGTCCTCAAGCAGTTGCAGGAACTGCTGGTAGAAGACGCTGTTGCGGGAGGAAGCGGTCATCGTGACGGCCTGGCCGTCGGCTGGTCGCAGACCGCCGTAGACCCAGGTCTTCTCCGGTCCGCGGCTGTAGTCGAGTTCCGCTTTGATCCGGTGCCCGTCGGGTGACCAGGCGGGGGCGGGCGGGAAGGTCCGCGGGATCACTGGCCCCAGCTCGTCGGCGCAGATCACCGTCGCACCGGCGGGCGGGTGGGTGTAGAGGCCGATGATCCGTGTCCTTTTGGGACGAAGTCCGGGTCCTTCGATCGCGTCCAGGACCGGGTGCGGCGCCAGCGCACGCCCTCGGCGAGCAGGATGCGGCGGACCTGTGAGCGCCCCACCTCGATCCCTTCGGCCCGCGCTGCCGCGGCCAGGGAATCCAGCGTCCACTCGGGTGGCCCGGACTCGTCGAAGGCCCACAGCTCCCCGACCGGCTCCCACCTCAGCCGCCCCGGCGGGACGGTCTTGACCAGGGAGATGATCCGAGATCGTTCCTCTTCGGTGATCCGCCGCTTGCGGCCCTGCCCGCCCAGATCATCCAGCCCTTGCAGGCCTGAGCGGTTGAAGCGGTGCAGCCAGCAGCGGACCGTTTTCTGGCTGCAGTCCAGTTCCACGGCGATCGCCGGCACCCGTAGCCCCGCCCAGCTCAGCTCGATCATCCGGGCCCGCATCACTGCATCCCGCGGAGCCTTCCGCGCCCGCGACAATCGGCGAACGACGGTCCGTTCGTCCTCGTCACGCCCCGGTCGTGCTCGTAAAACCATCGCCCAGCACCCGCCCCCGAGCACCGTCAACTACCCCGCCACCAGGACATATACCCAACGAAAGAGGAATCCAGCACTAGGACGGATCTAGGACGGATCTAGGACGGTAGTCCTTAGCCTCGATCCTGATGTTCACCGACAGGCCAGCAGCTGAGGTCCCGCTTCGGGACAGCAGCTTCGACAACAGGGGGTTTGCCGTGACCGTATCCACGTCGGGTTCCATATCCACCGCTCCGGTTCGTGGCCGTATGAGGCTCCGCGCCCTTGGATCTGCCACTGCGGCGCTCGCCATGGCGCTCGGGCTCGCGGTCGCGAACACCGGAACCGCAACCGCGGAGGCTCAGGCCTCCAACTGGACGTACGGACACATCTACCGCTTCATCAGCATGAGCCCGGACTACTATCACTCCAGTACCTGCCTGGACGACTCCGGCTCCAGTCCCTCCGGCTACCTGCGCAACTTCACCTGCAATGGGCAGAACTACCAGCAGTGGAAGGTTACCGCCCTCAGCAACGGCTGGGCCCAGCTGAAAAATGTGAACACAGGTCGCTGCCTGGACTACTCACACGCGTACCAACTGCGTACCTACGTATGCAACGGTCCCAGCTTCACTGGCGGCTGGCAGGGATGGGCGATGATCAACCGCAGCGCCTTCAACGGCTCCCAGGTCCTCAAGAGCGCCACAAACGAGGACCCCAGCAGCATGTGCGTGGACATCTCCTCCGGCGGCGGCACCCGCGGTTTCGCCTGCAACGGCTCCTCTCAGGACGCCGGATACCAGAGCTTCTGGGCCGAGGACGATTCCATCTGACAATTCTCTGTCCAACTCATCACGCTACCGGAGCGGGCCACCTTGAGAGTGCGGCCTGCTCCGGGGCAGCCCGCGCGGCCTGAACACCGCAAGCCAAAGCTGCAGGGCCGCCCTGCTGGGCAGCCTGACGGGCCAGTGGGCAGAGCTGGACATGTCTGCGGCCGGCCACCCCACAGTTCGGGGTGGCTGGCCGCAGCCGTGCGGTCAGGCCTGGGGAAGAACTCCGCCGACGGCGACGAGTTCATACCGCTGAGCGTTCCGGAGATCCGCCGGCTGGTGGGGCACTTCGTCGCCGCACCCCACCACCATGCCAACGAACACCACCTGCACTGGTCACGCTTCCGCCGACGAAGCCAAGCCCGCGCCCGCAAATCCCACTATGAGCGCCGAGGACACAACTCCCAGATGCGATCGACGCCTACCTGCAAGAGCCTGCGGACCAGGACTTCGCCGTCCATCACATGGCTGTAGCCGTCGAACGTCTGGCCAAAGCGTGCCTAAGGGTTGTCCCGCAAACGATCTTCTACGGGTTGAGGGTTGCAGCGGGCTGATCGGTGGGACCTTCCCTTATCCCGTCAGGACTAGGTTGTGTAGGCGTGCGACGCCGCGCATGGCGTGGTGGACTCCGTCGCCTTTGAGGCGGCAATCGCGGAGGATCTTCCAGCCCTTCATCCGGGCGAAGGCACCACCACATCACCCTCGTGACCGCCGCCCACGCTTTCCTCACAGAACAACGCCTGGCCCCAAAAGCACCCGAACCGGTCTCACTCTCTACCAAGTCCTCGACGCACTACAGGACGTCCTGAGGTGTTGGACCGGCACCTGCACCACCTGCCATCAGCCCCTGCCCAGGCGAACACACAGCACACCAAGATCGAGACAGACCTAACGGAGTCCTACTAGTGCTGGATTCCTCTTTCGTTGGGTATATGTCCTGGTGGCGGGGTAGTTGACGGTGCTCGGGGGCGGGTGCTGGGCGATGGTTTTACGAGCACGACCGGGGCGTGACGAGGACGAACGGACCGTCGTTCGCCGATTGTCGCGGGCGCGGAAGGCTCCGCGGGATGCAGTGATGCGGGCCCGGATGATCGAGCTGAGCTGGGCGGGGCTACGGGTGCCGGCGATCGCCGTGGAACTGGACTGCAGCCAGAAAACGGTCCGCTGCTGGCTGCACCGCTTCAACCGCTCAGGCCTGCAAGGGCTGGATGATCTGGGCGGGCAGGGCCGCAAGCGGCGGATCACCGAAGAGGAACGATCTCGGATCATCTCCCTGGTCAAGACCGTCCCGCCGGGGCGGCTGAGGTGGGAGCCGGTCGGGGAGCTGTGGGCCTTCGACGAGTCCGGGCCACCCGAGTGGACGCTGGATTCCCTGGCCGCGGCAGCGCGGGCCGAAGGGATCGAGGTGGGGCGCTCACAGGTCCGCCGCATCCTGCTCGCCGAGGGCGTGCGCTGGCGCCGCACCCGGTCCTGGACGCGATCGAAGGACCCGGACTTCGTCCCAAAAGGACACGGATCATCGGCCTCTACACCCACCCGCCCGCCGGTGCGACGGTGATCTGCGCCGACGAGCTGGGGCCAGTGATCCCGCGGACCTTCCCGCCCGCCCCCGCCTGGTCACCCGACGGGCACCGGATCAAAGCGGAACTCGACTACAGCCGCGGACCGGAGAAGACCTGGGTCTACGGCGGTCTGCGACCAGCCGACGGCCAGGCCGTCACGATGACCGCTTCCTCCCGCAACAGCGTCTTCTACCAGCAGTTCCTGCAACTGCTTGAGGACGCCAACCCGGAGGGTGAGATCTGGATCGTCACCGACAACCTGTCCAGTCACAACAGCCTGTCCACTCGGACCTGGCTCGAAGGCCATCCCCGGATCCATCACGCCTTCATCCCCGTCGGTGCGTGCTGGCTCAACCTGCAGGAAGGCTGGTGGCGCATCTTCCGAAAGGCCGCCCTCGCCGGCCGGTCATTCGCCAACCGCGACGACATCGAATACGCCACCACCCTTGCGACCGACCAGCTCAACTCCCGGGCCAACCCCTGGATCTGGGGCAGACCGGCACCGCCAACTCGCTTACTACGGCGCCGATATGTGTACACCGTTTGAGGAATCCAGCACTAGTGTCCTGCGCCAGTAGTTGATCGTTAGTAGTTGCGTGACTTCTGCTGCTGGTGCGTCAGTTCCTCGTCGGGGCCCGAAGCTGGAACCGCTACTGCTGTCCGATGACGAGCGGGCAGTGTTGGAACGGTGGACGCGTCGGGCGACATCGGCCCAGGCCCTGGCCCTACGCGCGCGGATCGTGCTGGCCTGTGCGGGGCCGGAGGTACCACCGATTGTCACGGTCGCCCGGGATCTGCGGGTGACCGCGGACACGGTCCGCAAGTGGCGCCGACGCTTCCTCGCCGAGCGGCTGGACGGGCTGGCCGACGATCCCCGGCCGGGCCGGCCGCCCACCATCAGCGTCGATCAGGTGGAAGCGGTCGTCGTCACGACGCTGGAACAGCTGCCGAAGAATGCCACCCACTGGTCGCGAACATCGATGGCACAGCACAGCGGTCTGTCGAAGTCCACGGTCGGCCGGATCTGGCGGCAGTTCCAGCTCAAGCCGCACCTGAGCGACACGTTCAAGCTGTCGATGGACCCGTTGTTCGTGGAGAAGGTCTACGACGTCGTGGGCCTGTACTTCAACCCGCCCGAGGGTGCGGTGGTGCTGTCGGTGGACGAGAAGTCGCAGATCCAGGCCCTGGACCGGTCCCAGCCGGTGCTGCCCATGATGCCGGGCATGCCCGAGCGGCGCACCCACGACTACGCGCAACGGCCTGACCACGCTGTTCGCCGCGTTCGATGTCGCCACGGGCGAGGTCATCACTGCCCTGCACCGCCTGCACCGGGCCGCGGAGTTCAAGAAGTTCCTGATCCGGATCGACAAGGAGGTGCCCGCTCACCTGCAGGTCCATCTGATCGTGGACAATTACGGCACTCACAAGACACCGGCGATCAAGGCCTGGCTGGCCAAACACCCGCGGTTCGAACTGCACTTCACCCCGACCGGCTCGTCCTGGATCAACCAGGTCGAGCGGTGGTTCGGCTACCTGGCCCACCAGATGATCCGCCGAGGCGCACACAAAAACATCCAGACCCTGGAAGCCGACATCCGGGCATGGGTCAAGGACTGGAACGAAGACCCCAAGCCGTTCATCTGGACCAAGACAGCCGAAGAAATCCTCGACTCCCTCGCCCGATTCTGCCGACGGATCTCCGGCGCAGGATACTAGGGCCTGTTCTGAGTTGAGATCACAGGATCGGTCATTCCCGCTTCAGGAGGGCGCTGGCTGCGGTAGACCGGTCGCGTGACTCGTGGTGATCTGACCGATGCCGAGTTTGAGTTGATCGAGCCGCACCTGCCGCTGGGGGCGTTCGGACCGATCCCTGACCTGCGCAGCTACTTCAACGCGGTGATGTGGCGGTTCCGCACCGGCAGCCCCTGGCGGGATGTGCCGGAGAGCTACGGCTCCTGGTCGACGATCTACGACCGGTTCCGGATGTGGGCGCATGGCGAAGTCTTCCAGGCCCTCATGGAAACGATGATCGCCGAGGCGGCGGCCCGCGACGATGTCGATCTCAGCCTGGTCAGCGTGGACTCGACCGTTGCCCGCGCGCATCACCACGCGGCGGGCATGGTCGTCGACCCGGAGCTCCTTGAGGACCTGGAGAAGGCCGTGGCGGAAGAAAAGGGGCTGCAGCAAAGGGGCAAAACAACCCCGTAGGTGAGGGGTCCGCGGACAGGGAGGACCCCGAGCGGGAACAGCGCCGCGCCGTGCGCCGACGCCGCAGGGCCCGACTGCGGGCCGCCGAACTGGGCCGCTCCCGGGGCGGGCTCACCAGCAAGGTCCACCTCGCCGTCGAGCGACGCTGCCGCCCGCTGGCCATCATCCTCACCCCCGGGCAGTCCGCGGACAGCCCGCGCTTCATCCCGGTCCTCAAGAAGATCAAGGTGCGCGTCCCGGTCGGCCGCCCCAGGACACGGCCGGACGCGGTCGCCGGAGACAAGGCGTACTCCTCCCGCGCCAACCGCGCCCACCTGCACAGACGCAACATCAAGGCAGTGATCCCGGAAAAGGCCGACCAGGCCGCCAACCGCAGGAAGAAGGGACGTTCCGGCGGCCGCCCGGTCAGCCACGACGCCACGCTCTACAAAGATCGCAACACGGTCGAGCGCGCCATCAACAAGTTCAAGGAATGGCGGGGACTGGCCAGCCGGTACGACAAGACATCCGAGAGCTACGCCGCAGGACTCCACCTGCGCGGATCCATCCTCTGGTTACGCAGCCTGCCAGCCCTCCCGTGATCTCAACTCAGAACACGCCCTAGGCCGTATCGGGCGGCGTACGGCCGTCAGGCTGTGCTGGTGGCAGAACGAGTACGCGTCCGTGAGATCGATGATGACGAGGGCAGACCGCTACTGCGGATCCGTCGTGGCACCGGGTCGGTGGTGATCTGGCGGTGGGCGCAGATGGTGCTGCTGTCTGCACAGGGCATGGCTGTGACGAAGATCGCCGAGGTGACGTTCACCAGCACGGACCGGGTCGCACGGACGGCTTCGATTCGCTCTACCCGAAATGCAAAGGCGGCCGACTGAGGATCTTCACGCTGCCCGAACGGCGCGAGATCGAGAGGACCGCCAAGGGTGGCCGCGTGGTGGCAAGGCAAGGACCCCGATCGCGAGCCCAGGCCCCGGCGACGCGCGACCTACAGCCGCCCGCATCGGTTCCGGCACCTGTTCGCCGCCTATGGCCTGGCCAAGGACAAGCTCTACGGCCACATCAAGAAGATCAAGAACCGGTCGAAGTTCCTGGACGCTACCTGCGCCCCCTCTACTCACCGATGCCCCGCCTGGCGATCGTGTGCGACGACTACTCCCCGCACCTGACCATCAGGCGCTGCCGCCGGGTCGCGGACTGGGCCGAGGCCAACGACGTCGAGATCGCCCACACCCCGACCGATTCCTCATGGCTGGACCGCATCGAGGCCCAGTTCACCGCCCTGCGCTGCCCCACCCTCGACGGCGCCGATCCGCCGGCCACACAGAGCAAGGCAGCATGATCCGCCGCTACGTCATCTGGCGAAACCGCCACGCTGACGACCAGCACCTTCGAGCCGTGCTCACCAGGGCAAACGTTGCCTGATACGGACTAGGCGGCCGTCGGTTCCTGGGCGGCCGTGACGACGGCTGCCAGGTCTGCGCCCGCTCGGAGTAGCGCCACGGACCGTGTGGCGATCTGGTCAAGACGCTGTTGCAGGATGCGTTGGGTCTCTCCCAGGCCGTCGAGTTGGTGCAGGGAGCCCATGACCTCGCGCACTGCGGGAATGCTGTAACCGGTGCTCCGGAGGGCCGCAACGATTCGGGCCGCTCTGGCGGCCGAAAGACCGTAGCGGCGTGCTCGCAGTGACGTCACTCGCTCAGGGGTGACAAGCCCTTCCTGCTCCCAGAACCGCAGAGTGGAGGGACGTACATTGAGCGCCCCGGCGAGCTCTGTGATCGTCATCGCGTCACTCTCTTGCTCGAACTCGGGTGTGTTCGCTTCGGCCTGGATCGCACGCAACGCTTGTTGGGCGCGCAGAGCCTCCTCGCGTTCCCACGCGAGCCGAACATGGACCGTGTTGATCGCTGAGGCTGCCTCCGCGATCGTCTCTGTTCGCAGTTCCGCGAGCATCTGCCGGGCTGTGACAGGGCCAACAGCGCCTGCGAGTCCTCGGTAGGCGCGAAGGGCTTGCACGTGCAGCGGTGCGTAGGAACGGTAACCGTTGCTCGATCGAGTGGCTGGGGGAATGACTCCCAGCCGCTCCAGGTCGCGAACCTGTTGCACCGAGTACCCCGACTCCGTGGCGACATCGGCGGTTCGGAGCGGCACCCGTTGCGAACCACTCACCAGCTCGCCCATCAGCCAACCCCACATAAGCACTTGAAGGTGATGCTTGAACCATGAGTATGGAACAGATCATCGCGACCGTGCGAGGCTTCGCCGGCGCGCTCGTGGTTGTCCCGGAGCCGGGCGGCGACTTCCCCGAGCTCGCGTGGGGGGATGCGTTCTTCTACTACGCCCCCGACGGTCGGATGCCTCAGAACGTCCAGCCTTACGGAACGATCGTCATCAAGAACTACCCCGACGACGCCGCTTCCGACCTTGACCCTCCGGGCCGCTGGCGCGTGAACATCCACGCCGACCGTGCGACGTTCCGGGAGCTCACGGGGGAGGAGCCGCGCAGCCTCACCCGACCTCGCGACTACGCAGCAGCCGACAGCGTGATGCCGCACCCGGTATACGGGGCACTCGGCTGGATCTCTGTCGTCAATCCTGGTGAGAGGACAACGGACACGGCCGTGCAGCTTCTACGCAGCGCCCACAACGCCGCTCGTGCCAGGTTCGTGCGGCGACACGAACCGGGAAGGTCTCTGGAGAATGACTGACGCGGTTCCAGAACAAGCGGACTTGAGGGCGCTCGTTGCCTCATGCAGAACCAGGACTTGGCCGGTCCATCATGTCCGGAGCCAGATGGTGAGGGCTGCGGCGGTTGCGGTGCCGAGGCAGACGTAGCGACGCTTGTCATAGCGAGTGGCCACGGCCCGGTGCTGCTTCAGCCGGGTTGATGATCCGCTCGACGGTGTTGCGTTTCTTGTCCCGCTCTTCGACGAAGCCGGGTGGCCGTCCGCCGCGTGAGCCTTTCCGGAGGCGGGCGGCCTGGCTGGCGGTCTTCTCCGGGATGGTGTGCCTGATGTCCCGGCGCCGCAGGTACTCACGACAGGGTCGATTGCCATAGGCGTTGTCGGCGGCGACGCCGTCGGGCTCGTTGCGGGGCCTGACCGGCCCGGGTTTCGGGACTCGGATCTTCTCCAGCACCGGTTTGAACTGGGTGCAGTCAGCCCGCGGACCCGGTGTGACGATCAGGTACTTCGGTGGTGACGGCCATGGGTGTATCGGTCTCCTGGTTCGTGGCCTGCCGGGTGCCTTCGCTCTTGTCGTCCACGGTGGCGGCTGCCTGCGCCGTCCCTGCCGCGGTGAGAAGCGCTGCCGCCGCGGCCGTGCCGGTGGCGGCGCCCAGCACGGTCCGCCGGGAAATCTCTGACACAGTTCTCCCCCCTGCGTTGGCTCCTCCCGGTGAGAGGCCGAAGCCGACCATACATTCAAGTCCCTTTAAAACGAGAGTAGTTGGAAGAGATATGCATCCTCATCCTCGCGGGGCGTCCGGTCTCCAAGAGGGCACGGCAACAAGCCCCACGCGAGGAATACCGTGCACTTGGAACAGGCGACGGGTACCAGCAGTACGTGAGGACCTCGCCCCCGACCAGCTGCCTCGCTTTGGAGTCTGACCTCCGACCGTACGACCGGGAAGTCATCGTCAACCGGTCGGCGCACGCAGGTCGGAGCACCCGGGACCAGGCGCTGTACGGCAGCCGCGGTCCCGGTTCAGCTCACTTGACAGCTCCTTCGACCGGGGCTGTCTCCAGGATGACGGCTGTGTTGAGGACCAGGTCACGGACGGGCGGCGGCAGCACCCCCGGAATCTCCAATGGTGGCGAACCGGCTCACCTCGCCCGCTCCGCTGGTGCGGAGGGGCGACTGGGCTCGTACCTCGGCGATGGAGGAAGTGCTCGGCGTCGAGTCGGGTCTGCTGAACGACGACCGCCTTGCCCGGGCGCTGGACGCGATCGCCCCGGAGCTGGAGCGGATCGCGGGCACGGTCGGGGCGCGGGCGGTCGCCGAGTTCGGCATCGACGTCGGTAGGTTGCACTGGGACATGACCAGCATGTCCGTCCACGGCGCCAACCCGACCGAGGGTCAGGACGAGCAGTACCCGGTCATCAAGTACGGGCATCCCAAGGACCGACGGGCGGACCTCAAGCAGGTCCAGGCCGGGCTCGCGGTGTCCGCCGACGGCGGCATTCCCGTGCACGCCCGGGTCTTCGGCGGCGGTCCGGGCTCCCTCGCGCACCGGGCCGAGATGGCCGCCCACCCCGTAGAGCCGCCCGTCGGCGCCGACACCGCGCCTGGCTCGGCCGAAGGGCTTCCCGGACGGCTTCATGACCGTCGACGAGTGCCCGCGCCACGGGCGGCGGCGCGTGCCGGGACGCGACACTGCGCCGTGGCTGCGGCCTCGTCGAGATCCGCGCCGCCCTCCACGGGGCGACGAATGTGGTCGCGCTGCGGGCGGCGACCGGCAAGGCTGTCACTCCTGCGGCGTCTGCCGGATCTTGGCAAGCGTCAGGACACCGCCGCCGATGCCCCATCCGGCGTCGGCGACCTCTTCGACCAGTACGAGGGTGGTGGCCCGGGCGCGGTCGCCGAAGATCTCGGCGTACAGGTCGGTGGTGCGCGTGATGATCTGCTCCTTCTGCTCTGCGGTGAGGGCGCCGGCGGGGACCTTGAAGTTCGCGAATGGCATGGTGATCTCTCTTCGTGCGGGGGCACCGGAGCTGCTCACATCGAGCAGGAGGTCGACCCCGATGGGGCAACCATCCGTCCGAGTCACCTGCTCCGGCCAGGGCTGAGCCCACCCAGGGGTCACCAGCCCCTGGCTCGGACCCCGCCGGAGAGGTGACGATGAGCGGGTGAACCTTCCCGAGCTTGCGGCGTTCCTCAGGTCCCGGCGTGATCGGATCCGGCCGGCCGACGTCGGCCTGCCCGCCGGGCCCCGGCGCCGGGTGCCCGGCCTGCGGCGCGAGGAGGTTGCGCAACTGGCGGGCCTGTCGGCCGACTATTACACCGAGCTGGAGCGTGGACGCGGCGCCCAGCCGTCGTCCCAGACACTGGCCGCCCTCGCCCGGGCCCTGCGGCTGGGCGGCGACCAGCGTGACCACCTGTTCCATCTCGCCGACCGGCCGCTGCCCGCATCGGCGCTCGGCGCGAGCGCGCGGCACGTCCAGCCCGCTCTGCTCGGGCTGCTGGACCGGCTGGGCACCACCCCGGCCCAGGTCATCACCGACCTGCACGAGACCCTCGTCCAGAACGAGTTGGCCGCGGCACTGCTCGGCCGGGCTCCAGAGCCGCGCGGCCCGGCCACCGGCTTCGCGTACCGCTGGTTCATGGATCCGGCCGCCCGCGCGGTCTACCCGCCCGAGGACCATCCGCACCACTCACGGGTCTTCGTCGCTGACCTGCAGGCAGTTGCCGCCCGCCGGGGCCGCGACACCGAGGTCGCCGGGATGACGGCCGCACTGCGGCGGCGCAGCGCGGAGTTCGCTGCCCTGTGGGACACCCATGACGTCGGCCTGCGCCGCACCGATCACAAGCGCATCGTGCACCCCGCGCTGGGCGTCATCGAGTTGGACTGCCACAGTCTGTTCAGCGAGGACGGCCGCCAGCGCCTCCTGTGGTTCACGGCACCGCCCGGTACCGAGGGCGCCGCTCAGCTTGAGCTGCTCGGCGTCATCGGCACGCAGGACATGGTGGCGACCGAGGGCGCCTCCCGCACCGAGGGCGGCGTCCACACGGGCTGAGAGTGGATGGCCAGGCCCGGAGCCGCCCGTGCGGCAGGCCTCCGCCTCTCGTGGCCATCGCCAACGACGCACAGCAGAGCACTCGGGCGTGTCTGATAATTGATCTCGGGGTGGGACGAGGAGTTGACGGAGTCGGCGTGGGGGCGGACAGCTCCGCGGACGCGCGGCGATTCTCGACTTGGTGCGAGATACATCGGAGGCGCAGGCCGAGCGGCGAAGGCACAACCTGATCAACGTGGTCTTCCACCGTGTGGACGCCGACACGGCAGTGGGGTGGCCCACCTGATGCCGACGTCGAACGCAGGTGGGAGCCCGACCGTGATCACGACCGGCTTCTACACGTTCACGCTGCAGCACGCCGAAAGCGAGTGGCATATCTCGAAGTTGTCAGCCCTGTCCGTACGACAGCAGCGGCCCCAGGCTTCCTCGCCTGGGTTGGGCCACAACTGCTGCTCCGCACTCTCGCGCAGCTGACCGAACATCCGCAGGTACGGCCGCCCGTCCGGGCCGGTGATGGAGGTCCAGGCGCGGTTCAGGGTGGCCGTGTAGGGCTCGTCGGGTCGCACCCGCAGGAGGTCGCCGAATGTGTCGAGTTGGCGTTGCCGCGCGTGCCCGAGGACGGCCCGCAGCAGGGCGTCGCGGGTGCCGAAGTGATAAATCAGCATGCGGGCTGAGGTGCCGGTGGCGGTGGCCGGCGGTTCGAGCCGGTCGGGGAGGCCGTGCGCGAGGGCGTGATCAGCGCAGGCATCGAGCAGCCTCTCCTTGATGTGCGGTTGCGGTCGTCTGCCCACGGCCCGACTTCTTCACGTAACGGCGGCTACGTCTACCGTTGATCGAAAGGCAGTCGAGACAGTCAAGGCAGTCAAGGCAGACGTGGAGGTGGCGATGAGGGTCGTGTTCGTGCATGGGGCGTGCGTGCGGGACGGGTCGTGGTGGTGGCACCGCACCGCCGGGCTGCTGCAGGAGCAAGGGGTGCAGAGCGTGGCTCCTGCGCTGCCGAGCTGCGGCGAGGCGGGCCCGCCCGGCGGCGTCGGCGGTCCGGGGCTGTCCGAGGATGTTGCCGCGGTGCGGCAGGTGCTGCAGGACAGCGAGGAGCCGACCGTCGTGGTCGCCCACAGCTACGGCGGCATCATCACCGCGGAAGCCGCTGCGGGAATCGGGTCGGTACGCCACCTGTTGCTGGTCTCCAGCTACCTGCCCGAGGTCGGGCAGAGCCTTTCGGATTTCGGGGACGGCAGCCCCGCCCCGTTCCTCGACGTCGACCCCGACGCCGGCACGTTCGGGGTCCGCCCCGAGCTGCTCGTGGACACGTTCTTGCAGGACTGCGATTCTGAGGTCCAGGAGCAGGCGGCGGACCACCTCGCCCGGCAGAGCGCGCAGGTGACCGGGCAGCCGGTCGGGGCGGCCGCATGGCAGCAGGTGCCCTCGACGTATCTCGTCTGCACTCAGGACCGCGGCACCCCGCCGCGCCTGCAGCGCGAGTTCGCCCGCCGGGCCGGGAGCGTCGTCGAACTCGAGGCCGGCCACCACCCGTTCCTGTCCCAGCCCGCCGCGGTCCGGGACCTGCTGCTGAGCCTGTGACGGCAGCCGCGGACGAGCCGGGCCGGCGATCCGCGGTCCACGAGGCCGTCGTGAGCGCCGAGGAAGAACTTCTGTCGAGGGCCTACATGGCCCACAACGGGCAGGACGTCGACCTGCGAACACCGGCTTGGCGCCAGATTTCCGACCGTTGATCCTCAAGGGCCGTCTCCCCTGACGCGCGGCCCGCCAAGGTCAACCGCGTAGCGTCGGCGAACGAGGCCGCGAGTCCAGGATCGCTTCGACCCTGTCGCTTATGGCGTGAACGTATCTGGATCACTTCGCAGGCGGGAAGTGGGTTCGCACGGTTCGGTGTGCGGGCGGTTGCCAGACGCAGACGCCTACACCCCTGTGGAGGGCAGCGGGTCCTGTCCCACCAGGTTGTGTCCGCGGGCGGCCGATTCGCGCACGGCGTCGAAGCCGTAGCCGATCATCTCTTCCTCGTACGCGTGCAGAGCCTCGGCCAACGGCAGACCACCCGCGGCCTGAACGAGTCGAGCGGTCAGTACCCGCGCGTCACGGAGTGCGGTGTTCGCGCCAACGCCGATGGCAGGGCTCATGACGTGGATGGCGTCGCCCAGCAGGGTGACCGCGGTGGTCTCCCACGTCGCGACGGGCACGCTGGTGCGCACCGAGACCGGGAAGATCGAGGCGGGGTCCTGACGGGACACGATCTCGACCAGTCCCGGGTGCCATCCCCCCACCAGGGAGAGCGTGAGCGCCCGTAGTTCCGCGCCGTTCATCGCGAAGAACTCCTCGTCCGTGCAAGGAATCTGCTCACGTCGGGTGCCGAAGACGCACGCGAGGTAGTCGCTGTCGTCGCTGAGCTCGATGTCGGAAGCCAGCCGGGCCGTCGCCTGGTGCAGGGGCTCGCGGTACTGCACGGGAGCGAGTCCTACGAAGCGCTTGTCCGGGCCGATGACGGTGGTCCACAGTCCGAGCAGTTCGGGCGGGACCAGGGCTCGGGCCTGGTCACCGGCGAACGGGACCTTGCCGTAGAGCAGCCGCAGTCCGGCGTCGACGACCTGAGCCTGGGGCAGGTACTGCCTCCGGGCGGCCGAGTTGACCCCGTCGGCGCCGATCAGGACATCGCCCGTGGCGCTGGTGCCGTCCGCGAAGTGCGCGGTCACCGAGCCCGACCGGGCGGTGTCGTAGTGGGTCAGCTGGGCACCGTAGCGCACCGCCTTGTCCAGGCCGGACAACAGGATCTGCCGCAGCGTCATGCGGTTGACCGCCAGGTGCCCGCCGCCGGGCAGGTCCGGGACGGGCGGGAGTTCCTGGGCGTGCAGCAGGTTCAGCTGGTGGTCGAACACGTTCATGCGCGACCCGGGGGTGGCGGTAGCCGCGAACACCTCGTAGGCCTGCGGCGTCAGCACCGCCCTGAGCGCGGTGATGCCGTCGGAGTTGATGCGGATGCGGTAGCCCTGGTTGCGGAAGGCCGCGGTGGAGTCCTTCTCGTACACCGCGACGCTGATCCCCGCCTGGCGAAGCCCCTGCGCGAGGGCCAGGCCGCCCAGCCCGCCCCCGGCGATGATGACATGCAGATCCGACACAGCTGTGTCCCTTCTCGAAGATGAAACGAAAAGGGACGCACCGGACGTGCCTCAACGGCACTGTACGAGCGCATGACCGCCATCCGGACTACCTACCGGACCGTGACTTTTGTACGTCCAGAAAAAAAGCTAGCACAGGTTCGGCCGCGAGCCCCGCAGCGCCAACACCAGCCATGCCACTGTGAATTGGTCGGGCGGCTACTTGAGGGGCAACGCTGTGCAGCTCGTTGCATCAGGCCGTGTCCGGTGGGTCAGGCCGTGCGGGGGCGGGGCCCCGAAAGTTCTTGATCCCGTCTATGGTGCGCTCGATTTCGTTCCTGTGGACATATCAAGCCTGGTCGAAGGCAATGGACCTTCCGCCCGTGCTGCCGCGGTTGCGGCGGTGGGCTCGCTGGTCACGGCGTTCCCCCACTGACCGGGTGCAACGAGAAGAGCCAGAGGCCGCGGCCCGCCTTCACCAGCCAGGTGAATCTTCGCGCTCAGCCCTCCGCGGGAGCGGCCGAGAGCTTCATCGGGGCGGTGCGGGGCAGGCCGACCAAGTGTGGCTCCAACCGGGCCCATTCCTCGTTCGACAGGTCGCCTCGTCCGACGCCGACCGAAACGATGAGGACGTAGAGGCAGTACGCGACCCACCGGACACGGCCTGGTCCCTGCCATCTGGCCTTGGAGCCCCGGGCTGCTTCGGCAGGACCTGGCCCTGATCCGTCACGTAGTAGCTGTTCTTGCACTCCAAGAGCGCGGCATCGCCCTGCCCTTGAACCCAGGGGCCGGCGAAGGGGTGCCCGAGCTGCTCCCAGTGCTCATGAGCGCACCGCCCAGGAAGAACGAAGCGACGGCGCCAGCGACTACGCCTCCCACGATGGGCACCGGCCTTTTCCACCAGGGTCGTTCCATCGCCGCCAGGGTGCGCTGGTACTCCGGATCACCCTCGTACTCATCCCGCCACCGGTACCGAACCCGTTCCACGGCAACCCCCTCAGAGCCCTGACCGGCAACGACACCGTGCGCGCGAAGAGCCGGGTAGCGCAAACCATCCCCAAAATCTTCAACAGGTCCCTGGGACGATGTACGCCCCGGGGACCTGTAGCGCTGCCCGGCTACTCCTTCGGCCGGCTGCGCCGGCGCCGCAGCTCCCGGATGTGGTCCTGCTCCGCGAACAGTCGCCGGTTCTCTTCCACCAGGGACGCCCGCTTCGGCTTGGCGGCCCGCTCCTTCTGTTTCGCTTCCCGCCGGTCTGCCGTGACGGCCTGCGCCTTCTTCGCGCACTCCGGGTGTACGGGCTTGCCCCGGCACGGCCCCAGTTCACGACTGACCCAGACCTTCCCCTCGATCGGGTCAGCGCACATCGCGCACACGGCCGGACCTCGCCGCCGCGGCGCCGGGCTCGCTTTCCTTGCGGTCTTCGGCGCCCGGGTCTCCACCGACCCGTCGGGCCGGGTCACCGTCACCGGCGACGCAGGCGTCACCGCGTAGGACCGCAGATCGTCCGGGGCCGCCCGGTGCTGCTGACCCTTCCTGCCCCCACGTACGGGGATCTTGCTGGTCATGAGCGGCAGCGTAGACACAGTGGAGCGGGCTGGGCCGCTCAATCGCCGCGCTCGCAGCGTACGAGCGCCTTCTCGGCGGGAACCGAAGGGCGCCGACTGCAGGGAGACGGGGATCCGGGTGGTCACCTGGACCGACGGCGACATCGGGTAAGACTCGCGCTCACCGTGCGTACGCATCCGGGCACGCTTCGAACCGTCAGTGAGGTTGCATGTCCCCTAGGGGGTGTTATTGATATATCCGCGATGTTATATGGGCATATGCATCAGCTGATCGGGCGTATGCGGTCCTGGCGTGGGCTGCCCACCGTCGCGGGCCAGGTATTCCTCCTGCAGGCCATTTTGATCCTGGCCCTTGCCGCAGCGGCGGTCGCCACCCTGATGTTCCAGTACCGGGCCGACGCCGAGCGCGAGGCCCGCGACCGGTCACTGGCCGTTGCCTCGGCAGTCGCCGCCTCCCCCACCGTGCGACAGGCGTTGTCCAGCCCGAATCCGACCGCCGTGCTTCAGCCGCAGGCCGAAGAAACCCGTCGACGCACCGCCGTGGACTTCGTCGTCGTGATGAGTCCCGCGGGCATCCGCTACACCCATCCGAACCCCGCGCAGATCGGGCGGCGCTACATCGGCAGCATCGCGGCAGCGCAGCACGGCGGGATCGTCACCGAAACGACTGCCGGGACGCTGGGCCCCTCGGTCCGCACCGTCGTTCCCGTCACCACAGGTGGGGGGAGGGTCATCGGTCTCGTCGCCGCGGGCATCACGGTCAAGCAGGTGAGCCTGGCAGCCGAGCGGCAGGTGCCACTCGTCCTGGGGGCAACCGGCGTGGTGCTCTCGGCGGCCACCGGGGGAACAGCACTGATCAGCAGGCGCCTGCGTCGTCAGACACACGGCCTCGGCCCGACGCAGATGACCCGTATGTACGAGCACCACGATGCTGTTCTGCACACGGTGCGGGAGGGTGTTCTGATCGTCGATTCCCAGGGTCGTCTGTTGCTGGCCAATGACGAAGCACGGCGCCTGCTCGGGCTGAGGGCCGACGGGGACGGCCGGCCCGTCACGGATCTGGGGCTCGAACCGAAGGCCGAGCAGCTTCTCCTGTCGGGCAGGGCGACCACGGACGAGGTCATCGAGGTGGGCGACCGGATCCTGGCCGTCAGCCAACGCCCCATGGCGCAGCAGCCCGGGCTGGGAGGCTGGGTCGCCACGCTGCGCGACACAACCGAACTCAGCGCGCTGATGGGCCGGGTGGAAGTAGTCCAGGAACGGCTCAAACTGCTGTACGACGCCGGTATACGCATCGGCACCACCCTCGACGTGACCCACACGGCTCAGGAACTGGCGGCGTTCGCCGTGCCCAGGTTCGCCGACTACGTCACCGTCGACCTGGTCGATGCCGTGCTGCGCGGCGACGAACCGAACCCATTGCGTGCAGCGGAACTACGTCGCGTCGCAGTGGACGGCATACGCAAGGATGCGCCGCTCTACCCTCCTGGTGAGCTCATCCATTTCGACCCGTCAACACCGCAGGCATCCAGCTTCGGTTCCGAGCAGATCGTGCTGGAGGCCGACCTGGCAGCCTTCTCCGGCTGGCAGGTACAGGACCCCGACCGAGCTCGCAGACTGGTGGCATACGGCATCCACTCCATGATCGCCGCTCCCCTGCGAGCCCGCGGAGTGATTCTCGGCATGGCGACGTTCTGGCGTTCCAAGGAGCCGACATCGTTCACTCAGGAAGACCTCTCGCTCGCAGAGGAACTGGTCGCCCGCGCGGCGGTGAGTATCGAGAACGCCCGTCGCTTCACCCGCGAGCACACCATGGCGGTCACGCTGCAGCGCAGCCTTCTGCCGCATGCGCTCCCCGAGCAGAGCGCGGTCGACGTGGCGCACCGCTATCTTCCGGCAGAGGCAGGACTCGGCGGTGTCGGCGGTGACTGGTTCGACGTCATACCCCTCCCCGGAGCCCGCGTCGCCATCGTGGTGGGCGACGTTGTGGGGCACGGACTGCACGCCGCCGCCACCATGGGACAACTGCGCACCGCCGTCCACAACTTCTCCACGCTCGACCTGCCACCTGACGAACTGCTCTGGCACCTGGACGAACTTGTCACCCGCATCGACCAGGACCGGGACGGCGACGGTGAAACACCGACACTCACGGGCGCCACCTGCCTGTACGCGATCTACGACCCGATCTCCCGTCTCTGCACCATGGCCAGGGCGGGCCATCTGGAACCCATCATCGTGCGCCCGGACGGGCATGCGGACCTGCCCGGCGTACCGGCCGGCCCGCCGTTGGGGCTGGGAGGACTGCCCTACGAAAGGACAGAGATACTTCTGCCCGAGGGCACCGCCATCGTCCTCTACACCGACGGCCTGATCGAAGACCGGCAGCGTGACATCGATGAAGGCATCGAGCGTCTGCGTCGTGCTGTTGCACACGCCGGGCAAACGTCGGACCAGGTGTGCCGTGCAGCGATGGATGCCATGGTCCGCGTAGCGCCACGCGACGACGTAGCCCTGATTGTCGCCAGCACTCGGCTGCTCGACGGCAGTCGCACCGCGTCCTGGGACGTACCGTCCGACCCCTCGGCCGTTGCCGGCGTGCGTGCTGCCGCCACCCGGCTCCTGGGCGACTGGGGTATGGAAGAGGAAGCGTTCACTCTGGAGTTGATCCTCAGCGAGCTGGTCACCAATGCCATCCGGCACGCAACCGGCCCCATCGGTGTGCGCTTGATCCGCGACCGCAGCCTCATCTGCGAGGTCTCCGACGGCAGCAGCGTCTCTCCGCACCTGCGCCGAGCCACCACCATGGACGAGGGCGGCCGGGGCCTCTTCCTGGTTGCCCAGTTCGCCGATCGCTGGGGTACTCGCTACACATCCGGCGGAAAGGTCATCTGGACGGAACAGCAGCTCTCCGCAAGGGACCAGCCCACCGAACAAGCCCCGCCCACCGCCCCACCGCCCGCCTGATCCGGCCCCGCCTCGCGGCTGCCCGCGACCTCCTCCGTGCCCCGACCGTGCAACCGGGGCCGCGAGCGCAACGATGTGGGTTCTCGCGGCTGGATGCAGTCCGGTGCCGTTGCCGTCGGACAGTCGGATCGTCATGCCAGCCTCGCTGCCGACCTCGGCGGCTGGAGCAGTTCGGCGACCGGATCCGCTTCATGGGCAAGATCCCCGGCGAAGCCCAAATGCGCAAACTTGACCCGCAACGACCCGCGGATCTACCCCGGCATGTTCGTCACGTGCAAAGACAACCCCGACCGGCGCTTGTGCTGCCACCGGCCGGCGCCACATATGCCCCGTCCCTGCCCGAGTGCAGGCCCCTGGCCTGTGACAACGCCGCCTTCACCGAAGCGAAAACGGCGGCTCGGCGCAACCAACTCATCTTGCTGGAAGCCCAGTTGCCCCGTGCCGACATCCTCCCGCCACTCGTACGTGACCGCCTGGGCCGCCGCTGTGACGAGATCGGCACCTTCCTCAACAAGACTCTTCCGGCGCATGCCTCCGAGGGCTCCACATGAGACGGCACAGCCTGACCGCGCAAGCTGTCGAAGCTGCGGTCGACACCCTGCTGCGCGAAGCCGAGGACGGACCGCGGGCCACCGTCTCCGCCCGCCACCTGCACATCTACGAAGACCACGTCCGGCGCCTCACCACGGAGAGCGCATCCCTGCGTGCAGTCCTGGAAGCCCACACCGACGTCGCCATCATCCGCCCCACGGCACAGCAAACCGAGGCGTGACGGCGCAACAGCACACCGGTGGTCACTTTGGCGTCGGTTCACGGGACGGCATGAGCCTCGTGGTCTGACCGTGCCCCGCGCTGCGGTCATGCGGATGCCGAGATGCCGAGATGCCGAGATGCCGAGATGCCGAGATGCCGAGTTCGGCGAGCAGGCCGCGCACCCGTTGTTCGATGGCGTCCTGGATCGGTCGGACGGCCTCGAAGCACTACCGTGAGGCGATCTTTCCGCTCTGGACACTGCCGGGGCGGACGCGTGCCTGGGTCGACGGACTCTTTGACCGCGCCTGGCCTTCGCCGTCAGGCGGCCTGGTGCTGGAACGTGCGGCGATAGGCCGTGGGCGTGATGCAGAGGGCGTCACGGAATCGGGCGCGCATGTTGGCGCCGCTGCCGAGGCCGCACCGGATGGCGATCTGTTCCACCTGGAGGTCGGTGGTCTCCAGGAGTTCTCGCGCGCGGTTGATGCGGGCGGTCAGGAGCCATTGGTGGGGGCTGACACCGGTTTCCTGGCGCCATAGGCGGGTCAGGGTGCGTGGGGAGACGCCGGCATGGTCGGCGAGGTGGGGGATGGTGAGGTCTTCTTCGAGGTGGAGCAGGGCCCATTCACGGGTGTCGGCGAGCGTGGTGGCCTGGGGGGTGGGGAGGGTCCTGTTGATGTATTGGGCCTGTCCGCCGTCGCGGTGTGGGGCGGCGACGATGTCCCTGGCGATGTCGTTCGCGACGGCTGCGCCGAGGTCTTTGCGGACCATGTGCAGACACAGGTCGATGCCGGCCGTAAATCCCGCGGAGGTCAGGATGGTGTCGTTGTCGATGTAGAGGACGTTGCGGTCGACGCGCAGCCGGGGGTAGAGCTCTTCGAGGTCATCCGCCATGGCCCAGTGGGTGGTGACGGTGCGGCCGTCGAGCAGTCCGGCCGAGGCGACGGCGAAGGCGCCGGTGCAGATGGAAGCGATGCGTATCCCGGCGCGGCCGGCGAGCTTGAGAGCGGCCCTCACCCGTGGGTGCGGAGGGCGCCGGAAGTCCTCGAAGCCCGGGACGATGATCGTGTCCGCTTCGGCGAGCGCCTCGAGACCCGCGGTCAGCCCGAGGGTGAAACCGGCGCTCGTGGTCACGGCCTCCTCGGTGTCGCCGCACACGGTGAGTTCGTAGGGGGTGTTCGGACGGGCGTTGAAGATCTGCGTGGGGATCCCCAGATCCATGGGCAGCACGCCGTCGACCGCCAGGACCATGACCCGGTGCTTGTTCATGGCCGCAATATTACGTCCGACACCAGTGTCACAAGGGGAGCCAGGGAGCCGCCACGCCCTGCCCCAGGAATGTACCCGAGATAAATCCGCAGATCAGGCCGCTGATCGTGCGACCGGAATGCAATGGCCCATCCGCACCGTTCTGGCCCAAAAGATACGCATGCTGGCAGATGAGCCGTGGTCTGGAAGGGAGGTTCCGAAGCAGGATCGAAGAGCGAGCGCGGGGCAACCGGCTCCACCCATCAGTGGAGCGGTCCGAGAGCCCCGGCCGTGGACGAGGAGCTGACAATGACTTCGCAGAATGTGGTGGGCCGCTTCTTCGACGTGCGGGACGGCCAGGTGTACGCCCACGTACGCGAGGGTGACGGCCCGGCGCTGATCTTCCTGCACTACTGGGGAGGCTCACGGCGCACCTGGATCCCGGTGCTGCAGCGTCTGGATCCCGGGCAGGGCTTCGTGGCCTACGACCAGCGTGGATGGGGCGACTCCACGAGCGTGCCGGGACCTTACGACCTGGATCAGCTCGCGGACGACGCGCAGCGCGTCATCGACGCGCTCGGATACCCCCGCTACGTGCTCGTCGGGCACTCCATGGGCGGCAAGGTGGCCCAGATGCTGGCCGCACGCAAGCCCGCCGGTCTGAGCGGAGTCGTCCTCGTGGCGCCCGCGCCGCCCGCGCCGATCGGGGTGACCGAGCAGGTGCAGGAGACGGTTTCCCACGCCTACGACAACGAGGAGGCGGTTCTTCAGAGCATCGACCTGATGCTGACCCGCGGCGGGCTGACTCCCGAGCTGCGCCGGCAGGTGGTCGAGGACAGTCTGCGCGGTGGCGACGAGGCCCGTCTCGAGTGGCCGCGTCAGGGCCTGGTCCAGGACGTGTCGGCCGGCGTCTCAGCCATCGAGGTGCCGGTGCTGGTTCTCGCGGGCAGCCACGACAAGGTCGACCCGCCGACCGTGCTCGCCGACCACCTGCTGCCGCTGATCCCGACCGCCACACTGACCGTCCTGAAGGACACCGGCCACCTCTCGCCCCTTGAGGTGCCCGACCAAGTGGCCGCGCACATGGGCGCGTTCGTCGCCCAGCTGTAAGCGCAGCGCTCCAGCCGCACATCCCCCCGTGGGGCGATCGGCTGTCGCTCCACGTGCCGTGCGGCCGCCCCCCATACCTGGCACGCGTGAGCGTGCCACCCGGCCACCGTGGCGATCTGCCCCGGACCGGGGCCCAAAAGAAGGAGACACATCATGACCACCGACGCACACCTGTCCGTCTTCGAGCAGCTCGACCTCCCCGACACGAGCCTCACCCGGGACACATTCGCCTTTGCGGCACAGGCCACGCCTGCCTTCATTCACGATCACTGCGTCCGCAGCTACGTCTTCGCCCGCGCCCATGCCCAGAACCAGGGTCTGCGTGCCGGTACCGACTACGACGACGAACTGCTGTTCGTCAGCTGCGTCCTGCACGACCTGGGACTGAGCGAGGAGGGCAGCAACGGCGACCAGCGTTTCGAGGTCGACGGCGCCGACCTCGCAGCGGCATTCCTCCGCGAGCGTGGTGTCGAGGAAGAGCGTATCGCCGTCGCCTGGGACGCCATCGCTCTGCACACCACGGACGGCATCGCCTCGCGGAAGGGCACGGAGGTGGCGCTGGCCCAGGCGGGCATCGCCACCGACATCCTCGGAATCCAGCGTGAGAGCCTTCCGGCCGGCCTCGCCGACGAAGTACACGCCCTGCTGCCGCGTCAGGACCTGGCCCACGGGTTCAGCGACATGATCATCACCCAGGCCGTGGCCAAGCCCCAGAAGGCGTCCCCGACGACCTTCATCGGCGACCTGCTGCGTCGCCACCTGCCCTACGGCGCCTATCCCACCTGGTACGACCTGATCGACGCGGCCGGCTGGGGCGACAAGCCGGTCGGCGTCACCGCCCGGCGCCGCGCCGATACGCCCCAGCAGGTGGGTGCCTTGTTCATGGAGTACCTGGAGGCCGGTGACATCGAGGGTTTGGTGTCGCTCTACGAGCCGAACGCCCACTTCGTCCCCACTCCCGGAATCCACCTGGTGGGCACGGACGCCATCCGCAAGGCCATGCAACAGATGGTCGACAGCGGTGCCCGCCTCAAGCTCGAACCGCGCGAGATCCGACAGGTCGACGACGTCGCCCTGGTGTCGAACAACGCCATCCTCACCGGGGTCGGACCGCAGCCGGTGATCTCCACCACCACCGAGATCCTCCGACGCCAGCCGGACGGCGGCTGGGTTCACGTCGTGGACGACCCGTTCTTCAGCTGACCGCGTCGGGCGGCCTGGGCACGGAAGCACAGGCCGCCCGCCCCTTTCAGGGCTCAGCGGGCATCTGATCAATGCTCAGGATGCTGTGAGGGACGTCCGTTGCGGGCCAACCGCGTCCCCGCCTCATCGCCCGACGGCCCAGCCGCCCCCCATGCCTGTTGTGGAGTTCCTCAACCCCGCGGAGCCTTCCCTGCCCGCGACAACCTGCGAACGGCTGCCCGTTCGTCCTCGCCTCGCCTCGCCCCGGTCCTAGGCCGGGTCCTGCGCCGCCGGTCCTCCGTAACGCCGCGGGTCCGCGGGCGCTGTGGCGCCCGCGGACCCGGGTGGTGGAGCAGCGAATCGGATCAGTAGGAGAACTGCTGGATCTGGCTGCCGTCGGCCGCGTACGTCCAGCCGGTCCGTGTTGCCGGGTCGAGCTGGATGGCGCGCTCGTGATGGCCTGGGAGCCTGCCGTTGTAGGCGCCGGCAGGGAGGTACTCGACGCCGGTCACGGTGCCCACCGTCTCGCCCGTCTTCAGGTCGACGACGGCGATGCGGCCGGTGGCGTTGTTGTCGCCGAAGCCGTACTGCTGAAAGCCGCCTGTCGGCTTCAGGTCCGGGTACCGGAAGGCGAACAGCCCCAGTTGGTGCACGCCGTCGATGGCGAGCGCTTCAGCCGCTTGGTTCGTTCCGAGATTCACCGGGTCCCCGCTGGGCAACTGCGCGTAGTACCCGGTGCCGGCGAAGTTGACGCTGGATGAGTGGTACCACGTTTCGTAGAGGTTGCCCTTCTGGTCGGAGGCGAGGTTCCCGGCGCAAGGGATTCCGGCGTTGCTGTGGGTGACCGTTGCGCTGTCCAGGTTGATCGCGGCTATGGTGCCGGACCCGGTCGAGGCCAAGCAGTTGATGGTGCTTCCGGTCTTCTGCGCGGAGAAGACGCCAGTCGACTCGTCCACGTCCAGCAGGCCGTACGTGGCAAAGCCGTCCGGGGTGGGCTCGAGCTCGAGCGGCATCCCTTGAGCGCCGGTCGCCGTGTTCACGGGGAGCACGAAGCCAGCGCGGTCGCTTGAACGGGAGGTGAGTACCGCTGCACGGTGGCGCTTGGCGTCTACCCGCCCGCCGATCACGACGTACTGGTCGTCGACCCGGACGGGGCTGCCGACCGCGTTGCCGGTGCTCGTGTCGTAGGTCTCGAGCCACTGCTCGCCGGTGGTGGTCTGCTTGTGCAGGACCAGCGTGTGGTGGGCGGAGTCGACGCCGAACACCTCGTAGATGGAGCCGTACGCGGGGTCGCTCGTCAACTTGCGCCCATAGGTTCCGGTGGCGGCGTTGTAGTCGTACACCGAGCCTTCACCGGTGGGGCTTTCGATCGCCGCGACGGACGTGCCGCCGGGGACGATCGCGAAGTTGGTCAGGTTGGTCCCGTCGGGGGCCAGTCCGTCGTCGTATCCCAGCAGGGACGTCGGCGAAGCCTGGCCGATTATCTTGCCGTGCTGGTCGACGGCGAACACCCGCAGGTCATAGGCGATCGATGAGGGAAGCTTGAGCGCGAGGGCGTCGAGTGCCGCCGTGCCCCGCGTGCCCTTCAGCGAGCGGTCGAGCGTGGCCGGGCTGTCCACTCCGTTGTGGTCGCGGGTGGTGCCGTTCTGGTTGCTGACCAGGTTGTACGAGTTGTACAAGTTCGGCCCGGGTGCGGAGAACTCCAGCAGCGTGCCGGTGGCGCCCTTGACCCCCGATACGTCGTAGTGCACCGAGAACTGCGGTGCGGCCCGGTTGATCTCCAGCAGGTGACCGAACTCTCCGGATGTCTTCGCGGCCAGGGTCGGCGCTGCCGGGCGTTGCGAGGGGTCACCGCCGTCGACCCGGATCGAGGCGAACTCGCCGTACAGCGGGCCACCCTTGCGGTTGCCTGTGGGGTTCTCGAGGATACCGATCCCGTAGATGCCGCCGCCGGCGGAGAAGGCGCCGGCCGGGACGGTGACCCTGCCGTGAAGTCCCGTCAGCGGGGCGGTGTAGGAGGCGGAGAAGATGGGCGCCGCCGCGGGGCTCCAGTGGCCGACTCCCGACACGACCAACTCCGGCGAGCTGACGTTCCGCACACCGGTGAGGTCGTAGCTCACCTGAACGGAGTGTCCCGCCTTGACGACGGGCTGGACCACCGGGGCGAGCGACTCGACGTAGCCGCCGTCGGTGGGGCCGAAGGTCAGCTCGTGGGTGGCTGAGGCCAGCACCTGGTGGCCGTGGCGCACTTCGAAGGTGAGCGAGACCTGACGGTCCGTCGCGGAGACGACCGGCAGTCCGGCCGCGGTCAGCATCTGCCTGGGGGTCAGCCGGATCGCCGGCACATCGGAGGTGAACTCGTGATGCCCGATGCGCAGCGCGTAGCTGACGCCTTGCTGGTCGGGCAGGCCGGTCACGTCGGCGCCGATGGTCACCGGTCCCACCAGGCCCTCCCCGGTGGCGCTGGAGCCCGAGCCCGGTCCGGCCAGGTCGATGCGTCCGGGGTCGGTGGCCTCCAGGTACGAGCTCCCGAGTCCGCCCGTGGTCTGGCGATGCGCCACGGAGAGCCGGACGATGCGGGGCGCGCCCGTGTCGGCGTGGCTGCCGTGTGCCTTGGCCAGGACCGCTTGCAGCGCGGCGGTGACGTCGAGTTGCGGGCCCACGTGCAGCGGCTGGTCGATCTGCGGCGGCGTGGGCACGGCCCGGCCGGTGCGCTCCAGCAGCGAACGGACGTCATCGGGCGACGGGTGCTGCCCGGTCAGCCGAGAGGCCTGCAGCACGACCGCGGCAGCGGCCGCGATCTCGGGCGCCGACGCCGAAGTGCCTCCGCTGAGGACCTCCGTCACCGACTGCGCGGTCTGGCCCTGGTGCTCGAAGGCGGGAATGCCGTCACTGGGCGCCGAGACGTCCACGCGCGTGCCGAATCCTGAGGAGAAGACCCCGGAACCGTTGAGCCTGGTGGTCGCCCAGGTCCCGTTGGCCGACGCGGCTCCGCCGTTCTGCGGCGGCACGGACAGCGTGTCGTCGGTGGTGGTACCGCCCGCGGCGATCGCGCCGGAGTCCAGCACCTTGCTGGGCGTGGTCGACAGCTGGTCGTCGTCGATCCGGGTGGTGTCGGCGGCCTTGCGGGTCACGTTGGTCGCGGTGCTGCCGCCGTCGGGCCCGACGGCCGCGTTCGTGTACAGCCTGGTCCCGTCGTTCGACGAGACCACCATGGTGATGCCGTACTGCTGCACGATCGACGCGATCACGGCCTGCTGGACCGGGTCGTCCTCCAGATAGCGGCCGGGGAGCCCCGCAGCGTCGGTGCCGTAACCGAGGCTGGCGGTGATCACGGCGGGTCGCGGCTGCTGCCGGGCCGCGGCCAGCAGCGCCACCGCGATCTGGCTGAACGTCGGCTGCTGCGGGACGACAAGCCGGTAGTTGGCACCCGGGGCGATGCCCAGGAGATCGGAGGCCCCACTGCCCTGCATGCCCGGGCGCTGGAGTTCGTGCGGAAGCGGCGCCATCACCGAGAAGTCCAGAAGGACCTCACCCAGCGAGGGGTCCTCCTCCTGGGCCGAGCCCGTCGGGTCGAGTGCGCCGGTCGCGTCCGCGGTGTAGGTGGGTATCAAGGGCATCGTGGGGATGTCCAGGTACCGCTGGCCGTTCTGGACGACGGTCGTTGGCCCCGTTGCGCCCAGGTTCGGCGTCGATGTGTCGGTGAGGTCGCCGATCGATACGTTGGTGATGGTCTCACCGGTGCCGGGCAGCTGGTCGAACTTCTCCTTCAGCAAGCTGTAGGCGCCCGTCGCGTTGACACCGCCGGCGTTGAGGAAGCTCTGCAGCGAGGTGCCGAGAGCCGCGTTGCCGGGTACACCGTCTGAGCCGGTCGCACCGCTGCCCCGCCCCTTCGCCGACGAGCCGGCCTTACCCGCCGTGGCGCTCACCGAGGAGGACAGCGGCACGGGGCCGGTGTTCATGGGGGAGACGGTCTGGTCGGGCTCGGCGTAGACGACACCGGGCGTGGCGGCCAGCGCCCGGGCAGCCGCCGTGGCGTCGCCGCCGGTGAGCTGGACGACTTGGACCTTGGACAGGTCGATCGCCCCGGAGCCCAGCTTCGCCTCGGCTGCTGAGCGCAACTGCTGGGCCTGGGCGGCCGCGAGACCCGGCATCAGGGGCCGCATGGAGACCGCGCCGGCCCTGTGGAGCGCGGTGTTGACCGCGGTGTCCGAGGTCAGCGGGGTACGAACCTGCAGATTACGCTGCTTGCCCAGCGACTTGCCCGTCACCTGGGTGGCCGAGCCGAGTACCACAAGGACCTGGTGAGGGCTGTTCTTCGCCGACTGCGCGGGCGTGGGCTTCAGGAACGAGCGCCACGGACCGAGCGCTGAGGATCCGGGGGTGGAGGGCAGCGCAGCCCCCGCGGACGTACCTTTCGCGCCGGAATCGGCCTCTGGGGTCTGCGCTCCGGCGGCCGCCGCGTACTGCACGGGTGTGCCGAGCAGTACGGCCGCGCTGGCTATGGTGGCGACACCGCGAGCGATCGCTCTTCTCCGCCGTTTCATGGGCACTCCACTTCTCACAAAGGAACTCGGGAGGAAGCACAGAGAAGGCGCCACCCCCGGACAGCGCCCACGCTTGGGGGAATCTGTCAACCTGGCGAAGCCGGCACAAGATCACGAGGGCGGCGGACTTACGCCAACTGGCAAGAAGTCGCCACCGAAACGGCTTGATTGCGCGGCATTCGACGTGCTGGGTAAGACCGACGAAACAAAGCGTTGCTGTGACGCGTCTGCAGCCTGCCGCGGTGAGTGGCCCGAGAGTTGGCGGTCGGAAGCGGGGACGGCCCGTGACGCGGAATCGGCCGCCCGCCTCACCGTGTGGCGCAGGCGCCCGTACCGCGGTCCTCTCGCGGTGGTGTTCACACTCGCCGCATGGCCCAGCGGCGGTGGCCGCCGGACAACCGCACCCGATTTTCCCGCCCTCGGGGCGACGTCCGCAGGACTTCCGGCTTGCTGATGGGGATAGGCGACTTGATCGCTTCGTAGGACAGTGCCGACGAAGTCGTGTCACATCCTCTTTTCGCAGCGGTTCTTCAGGTGACGGTCGAGAGGGTGGCCGGGACCGCCTCGGTGCATCGGCGCCGCCGGACCAGGCGGCGGGAGATGACGGTGATGAACGCCCACGGGATGTGGGCTTCGGCTGCCCGGCGCCCGGCGCCCGGCGTGAGGACACCGGCCCACGCCGAGGGGGCGGAGGAGGCCCGCCGGAGGGCACCTCCTTGCCGGAAGGGAAGATGTCGATCACGACACGAGCCGCACAAGGCGACAGAGGTGGCCGTCTCCCGCCAGCTGGCCGGAGCCGCCATGGAAACGGTGAGAACGCATGGCATTCAACGTGCTGGGTCTGACGGACGAAACGGAGCGCGCGTACGCCGTGCTGGTCGGCCTGCCGCGGGCCACGGCCCGCGAATTGGCGGACGCCTGCGGCTTGTCCACGCCGGCCGTGGCACGGCTCCTGGCCGCGCTGGTCAACAACGGCCTGGCGACACGAGCGACCGGGCGGCCGCCCCGGTTCACCGCGGTGGCACCCGATGTCGCGGTCACCGCCCTCATCCGCCGACGGGAAGAGCAACTGGGCGAGGCCCGGTTGCTGGTGCACCAGTTGATGGACGCTCACCGCGAGGCATCCCGGATCAGCCACCCCGACATGCCGGTCGAGCTGCTCACCGACCGCACCGATGTCATCGCCGCGGTACGGCGGCTGACCGCCGAGGCACGCCGCGAAGTACGGGTCTTCGACCGGCCCCCGTATGTCGACCGCCCGGGCAGCAACTTCGAGGGACAGATCCAGCAGCAGCGCGCGGGCGTGGCGCACCGGGTGGTCTACGACCGTGCGGCGGTGGCCTGGCCGGGCCGTCTGAGCGGCGACATCCTGCCCAGCGTCCGGGCCGGCGAACAGGCGCGGGTCCGAGCCGAGTTGCCGCTCAAGCTCGTCATCTGCGACAGCCGGGACGCTGTTATCCACTTCAGTCTCGCGCAGGGCGGACAGTCCGCTGCCTACCTGGTGCACAGCTCGCCGATGCTGGTGGCCCTGGAGTCACTCTTCGAGGCGGAGTGGGAGCGAGCCGTTCCGGTGTCCGTGACGGGCCAGGCGCCGCACGCCGCTACCGCGGAGGAACCGGCGGCCGACGGACCCGACGTGGAGACCCGCCACCTGCTCACGCTGCTCGCCGCCGGGCTCACCGACGCCGCCATTGCCCGGGTCCAGGGCTGGAGCGAGCGCACCACGCAAAGGCGCATTCAGCGTGTGATGGCCCAGTTGGGTGCCCCTACACGCTTCCAGGCCGGCCTCCTCGCGGCTCGCCGCGGCTGGCTGTGACCGTGACCGCCGCACCCGAGTGCAGGGCGGTTTCTGCGGGAAATCGCGTCGTTACGAACCGCTGACGAAGCCACCAGGTTCCGTTCTCGCGAACCTTGTCCATGGGAACACCTTGCCCACCAGCGCAAATGGTGTCGGGACGGAATGAGGAAACAAGTTCCATTTCTCTCTGTCTTCTTTGGCTTATTTCAACTCCTTGGTCCAGTTGACTCGCATCAGGAAATCTCAATAGCGTGCACATGACCAAACTTGCGACAGGGGGAACTGACCCGTGCACAGAAAAGCGATCAGCCTGTTCTTCGGAGCCGCGACCATCGCGGGCACCGTCGCCATGGGTGGCGTAGCTGAGGCGGCGACGCCCAACTCGACAACAGCGGACGTGACGCACCACGTCGTCTGGCAGTCGGGCAAAGTAAGCCCCATGCATGTCCCGAACCACGGCTTCAACACGTATTCCTTTAACGGGGTGTCCTGGCGTGCAACGGTCACCGTCGATTACGGCCGCACCGGGGCGTGGACTCACTGCAGTGATGGCACGGACATCCATGGCCCGCTGCAGGGGCCCGGTTTCTGGGATTTCGGGGGCAGCTGCAGCGGTCACGGCACCATCACTCAATACGGCTGGTATGACGGCTGATGATTCTTCCGGAGGCGCGGCGGAAGACTGACTGCACCGAATAGACGGCAGTGGTGGTGTACCGGAATCTGATTCATTGTCCGGTACACCGTCACCCGTGGAGGGCCACGCCTAATTTCGCGTCTCCCTTTTCGGTCGTGCGCGTAGCGCTCCGCTGTGCCGTCCTCTGTGACGCGCTCTTGAGGACGTGGCGATCGAGTAAGCGCTGGCTCCTGGTTTGCCGGGACCAGCACCGGACGTACGCCGATGTACTGGCCCCTGACCGGCTGTATCCCAGCGGAGCGCCGGCGGCAACGACCGAAGACCACGAACACGCCCGAGGGGACTGCACCAGCCCGCACCCGTGGCCCGCACTGGCCACGGTCATCGAAGGGCGCGCCGGCTAGTGGACGACGTGGACGGTCACCGGCGTGGAGGTGCGGTCCGTCTTCGCGTGCTGGTGGTGCTTGTCGGTCGAGTACAGCACTGAACGGAACTGCAGCTCGCCCGTGTGCGTGGCTTTCACGTTCGCTTGCGCATCGCCGCTGAAGCTCCGCGTGACGGCGTGCCAGTGGCCCCAGTGGCCGGGTTTGCCGGACCGCTCCTGTATGACGAGCAGGGTGTACTGCTCGGCGTCGTCGTCGCCCTGGCCGTGTACCTTCACGACGTGGCCGGCATGCGCGGTGTGGGGGGTGGCCTGAATCGAGATGTCGCTCTTCGCGAACGCCGGGGACGCCGCCAGTGCTGCTGAGGCCACACCCAGCGCGCCGACCACCGCGAGCCGCTTCATACCAAGCTTCATGCTCAGGTCTCCTTGGACTTCTTCGTTCCCTTTGCGCCAGCTAGGGTTCATAGCTGCCCAATTGGCGCGCTTTCACCGAAGAAGAGTAGTCAGCGCGCTGAGAAGTTGGCCCCCGATTGTCACTACCTCGTAACTGACGGCCGTCGAGCTGCAACCCGGTGACGTGGGCTGTCTCACCTGCCCTTGTCCCTCGCTTGCGAATCGGGGAAAGTCCGGTGAGACGGAGGCAAGATCCTGCGAGACGGGACACGGGCCAACGGTTCCCCATCGCCGACCACCTCGGTGGCGTCACAGGCAGGCGTCACTCGGGGACGGCCGCTGAACGCGAACGCTTCCTCCACACTCCCTCGGTCTCGCCGTGGAAACGGGTGCGAACATTCCGCCCGCCGAGACGTTCGGGCCGGGGCGGAGCATTCCCGACTACACCGTCGGCACCCCCGACAAACTGAACATCAGCAGCAGGTCGATCAGCGCGTCGAAGCCCACCAAACTGAGTGACATCCTGGAACCGAACATGGGCGCGTGCCGCGTTGTGATCTGCCGCGAGCATGTGAACCCCAGGAGATGAGCGATGGCGTACTACAACGACCTCAGCCCGTACGAGTACTCGGACGACGCGGACGAGACGGGTGAGGGCGCGGGCTCTGGCGCGTCCCTGCTGAACGTGGGGTGGCTCGCCGAGGGGCACGAGTTCTGGCGGGGCGACGTCCCCGAGGGATTCGTGGAAGCCCTCCTGGACCTGGCCAAGGACACGGTGAACGTCTACCGGGGCATGCACTTCTGCGACTTCTGCCCGACCTTCCAGGAAGCGCGGAAGAACGTCAGGTTCCGGGATGTGTTCATCGGCAGCGGAGAGGTCCATGTGCGGGGCGGCCAAGGCCGTGTCTACGCCGCCCCGGCGCTGGTCGTGCATTACGTGGCGGACCACGGATACCAGCCGCCGCGGGAATTCGTCGACGCGGTACTGGCGACGGGGGTGGGAAAGTGACGGTCGCACGCGCGGAACGCCGTTCCGCGGGTCCCGAGACCCTGGTGGACGTGCTGCTGCGCTGGGCGTGGATCCGGCGCCGTACGCCCGGGCGGGACATCGCCGACTTCGACGGCGGGCAGCCGCTGCGGGTCGTCGGGTTCACGCAGAGCATCGGCGGCACGGCACAGTCTGGTAGATCTAGTCCTGAAGCTAATGGGGAAGTTCAGCGAGCCCGTGGTCGAGGACGAGCCGGTGTCGCCCACTCGATTGGCGTCCAGGGGGTGGCGAAGAACCACTGATCCGCGTTGCTCAGCCGACCGGTCCCGTCATCGCGTGCGGCCGTACCGCCGGTTCGAGCAGCGACAGTGTCCGCTGCTGCGCGTCGAGGGCGACGCGGATGCCGACCGGCATCGGCAGATTCGGGCCGGCATGTCCGAACTCGACGTTGCCCAGGACCGGGATGTCACGGTCGCCGAGGACGTCGAGGACTATCTCGGGGAGGGTCGGGGACGCGTCAGGTGTCCCGAGCCCGTCGATCGCGTGCGGGACGCCCACGACCATGCCGGAGATCCGATCAAGGATGCCGCAGTGCCGCAGCACCTGTAGATAGCTCCACACATACGATGCCTGGCCGCCCATCTCCTCCCAGAACAGCACCGCGCCGTCGAACCATTCGAGCGGCAGCGCGAAAGGCGTCGCCTGCGCCAGCACGATGCGGTTGATCACCCCTCCGATCAGCCGGCCTTCGGTGCGACCGGCACGCCAGCACTCCCACGACGGGGTGGCCGGCAGCGCACCGATCGCCTCGTCACTGGTCAGCAGCCTTGAGTAGAGCTTCTCAAGCACCGCTTGGCGCGCTGCGGGCGCAGCCTGCCAGTGCCCGCCGAGTCCAGGGGTGGCCAAGTCGGCATGGAAGCCGACCAAACCCGTGCGCGCATAGAGCACCAGATGCAGCAGTGAGATGTCGCTGTAGCCGAGGATCGGCTTGGGGTCGGCAGTGATCGCCTCGACGTCGATCAGGTCGAGGTAACCGAGCGCCGTCTGACCGCCGTCATGCGCGATGATCGCGCGCACTTCCGGATCACGCAGTAGTCCATTGAACTCCTCGGCGATCTCCGCCGGCCGAGCCGCGCTCCACCAACGGTGCAGCCCTGCTTCGAGCAGCGGTGCCCGACGCACGCGGAATCCCATCCGCTCCAGCACGACCACCGCCTGCTCGAGATCGGGCTCGTAAGCGGCATGGAGCGGCCCGGACAGCGATGCGACAACAACGAGATCTCCGGGCCTCAGGGCACGAGGTCGAAGCAGTTGAGGCAGTGCAGAACCGCTCACCGGCGCAGTATCCCGACACGCGCAACGACACGCGACCCATATACCGATCGACCGCCCAGCAGACCCAACCCGCACAGCCCCCAGCTGGTTCCCATCCATGAGCCGACCCCGGGGGAATTACGTGAGCGCCCACAGCCGGCGCGCGGTTACGCAGTGCCGCTGCGGCTCCGAGAGGACCATCGCCGGGCAGACTCGTGTGCTGGCGTTCGGCGGCCTGGCCCCGTTCGTCGCCGAAGGGCTTGACTGGTTCGCGGACATGACGGACTCCGGCGTGGCGTCCCTACGTGCTGCCACCCAGGGGCGCGCGGCGAAGGAGAACTACGAGGCGGGTGCCGAGTACGACCCGGAGATGTTCACCCCGGCCGATCATGCCGCACTCTCTGATGCGTGGTCCTGGTTCGGCGACGTCGTCGGTCCAGCCGCGGAGGCCGGCCCGGGCGGGCTCATAGACGACGACCTTGCCTACGTCGCCCCGTGGGGATTCGACCTCGCGGATGCCGACCCCCTCCAGGGTCCACAGATAGTGGTGGGTGAGCGGGGCGGCCTTGACGGTGACGGTGGTCCAACCGGCGGGCACGGCCGGTTCGGGGCTTCCCCAACTCCAGTCCGTTGAGCAGCTGATCACTGTCGAGGCGGGCGGCGGTGTATAGCCGCACCGGTTTCACCACCGCCGGCACCCCTGAGAACGCTCTGAAACCGCGCTGAATGGGGGGTCGGCCACGCTCTGCGGCATGACGACGACGGCCCCGCTAGGGGTAGCGGCCAGGGAGGGGATCACCATGAACGGCCTGCGACTGATCCGTCGGCACGCGGCGGCCTTCGGGCGCTTCGCAGGGCTGGGCAGCGGGGTCACCGTGGCTGCCTCGGCGGCCCTGGTCCTGCTTTCGCAGTGGATCCCGTGGATGGCGGCGAACGCGCTGACCACCGTCGCCTCCACCGTGGTCGCCACCGAGCTGCACGCCCGCGTCTCGTTCGGCCACGGACGGCCCGGTCTGGCCGGCCACCTGAAGAGCGCGGCAACCATTGCCCTCGGCTGGCTGGTCACATCCGCCGCGGTCGGCTCGCTGGCCGTGCTCCGTCCCGGCGCCGGACTCGTCCTGCAGCAGACGGTGTACCTGTCGGCCACCGCGTTAGTCGGGATCGGCCGCTATCTCGTGCTGCGTCTGGCTGTGTTCGCGGAGCGCGCCCCGAGGCCCCGGACCGGCGGCGTCCGGTTGCGGGCCGCGTACGACGCGGCGGCGTGAGGGCCGACGGGGAAAGTACTGCGGCCCGGCGCCGGGGCGGGCGACGCGTCCCTCGGGGATCGGCAGTAGCGGATGGACGTGCGGCTGGCCGTCGGCCTCGTGGGTCGACGGCCAACCGCACGGCGGCCCGTTCCGCAAGGCGGCGGCTGTCGGGGGGGATCAGGTCGAGGGTGCCGGCGAAGTCGGTGAGCGGGGGAGTGGCTACGAGCCCTGCTGGCCTGTGTCGATCGGGTTGGCTGGACCAGATCATCTGAGACGGGACACCTGTTGCCTCTCGCGGCCTCTCCCCGTGTCGTGTCTCCAAGGATCTGGTCCCCGTCTCAGATGATCTGGTCCTTTTCGCGTGTGCCCTCAAGGGATCTGGTTCACCGGTGTGTTCGAAGCGGCCGGCGCTCGTTGAGTGATGCCTTCCGCGTACAGGCCATGATGCTCCGTGACGTGTTCCACCCTCTTGGCGCGGGGCCGATGGCGGCGGGGATGAGCTCGCGGCGATTGTGCTGCCCAGGGGCGTACCGCCTGGTCACTTCCTGCGGTGATTGTCTTGCGTGGCTGGACTGTCGTTCGCCCGGTCGGGACGGGCCGCCCACTGGAGGAGGAAACGCAGTGCTTCCTGGGAGGGAGAGTCGGGTGGGGCGGTGTACGCGACCAGTTGCTGGTCAGGTTGCGTGTCGACGGAGAACTGCTGAACGTCCAGGGTGATGCTGCCCACGACGGGGTGGAGGTAGGTCTTGGCGAGCTGGCGCGGCCCACGGACCCGGTGGCCTGCCCACCAGGTGCGGAAGTCCGGATCGCGCAGGCTCAGCTCGCCGATCAGCGCGGCGAGGGCCTGGTCTTTGGGGTGGCGGCCGGCTTCCATGCGCAGAACAGCCACGCACTCGCGCGCGGCTCGCGGCCAGTCCGCGTACAGCGCGCGGTAGGCGTCGTCGAGGAAGGTCATCCGGATCAGGTTGCGTTCGGCCGGGGCGAGCGCGCCGAAGTCGGTGAGCAGGGCGGCCGCGCCTTCACCTGGTCCAGCGTCGACCGCATGGCCGTCTTCGACTCCTTCCGCTTCGTCCACCTGATCGCGCCGCGCCCGCTCCTCATGATCGTCGGACGCGAGGCGGTGACCTCCTGGATGAGCGTCGAAGCGTTCCAGAACGCCCGCGCCCCGAAGGAGCTCCACTGGCTCGACGGCGCCAGCCACGTCGACCTCTACGACAAGGAGCCGTACGTCGGGCTCGCGGTCGAGAAGCTGACCGACTTCTTCCGGGCCCAGCTGGCCGACACCGAGTAGACGTCAGGGCGGGTCGCCGATGTGGGCGCTCTACCAGCCCGACGGTGTGCTGAACCGGACCGGACCACCCGAGACAGCGTCCGGCATCCATACACCCGGGACCACATCAACCGAGATGCCCAGCAGCCCCACGTCTCAACTGAACTGGTGCCGCACGTCACCGGGCCCGGCTGGGGCCGGATCGTTCGTGACGGGACACCCCGTCCCGTCACGCTGATGCAGCCCGCGGCATCACCTCCAGCCGTTAGGCCTGCGCAGTTGTTCACCTGTCGGCTAGCGGGCTTTGCGTTGCAGGGCCTGCGACTTGGCGACCTTCCTCCTGCGGTATTGCCGGCCCAAACCCCTTTCGGGCACCGTCGAAACGATGGTCAGAGCGACGGCGCGCAGCCGATGGTTATGTCCTTTCCGTCGACCGGTTCAGACATAGGGGGAATGACATGCGCAAAATCTCGCTCGGCGTCGCCGCGTTGGCTACCGCGGCGACCGCCGTCGTGGCGATGTGCGGCGCGGCGCGGGCGAAGCCCGCTGAAGGCGACTGGAATGGTTGCCCTTACGGGGCCGTCTGCATCTGGAGCCAGGACCGCAACCCGTACCTCGACCCCCACCCGACCAACGTGTACTGGAGCTACGGCGCCCACAACCTGAGCAACCAGTACGGCGACCACTACGTCTTCAACAACCAGTACGGCGGCGCCGGCATGAGCCTGTGCACCGGCTACAACGGCGTCGGCTGCCACGTGGCGCTCGAGGTGCAGGAAATCGGGAGCTTCGACCTGACGCCCTACAACTCGGTCACCCTCAACCGGTAGCCCATCCACTGCCCGGGGGCCGCATTCGAAACCGCGAACGGCGGTGCCGAATGCTCGCGTCGTAGCCATCGGCCACCCCTGGACCGTGTACGGACCAGTCTTCCCCCTGTCGTCGTGGCCAGGTTGTGTCCCCCTGAACGTCATCAGCGCTCATGATTCCCTGGCTGGCACGGCCGTCTGCTGACTGGTCCAGGTATCGGGAGGAGGTGAGGAAGAGGGGGCGGCCTCAGGTACATGATGGGCCTCAGTGGTCCGTCACACGGTGATGACGACCTTCGAGCGCGCGTGCTCCACTTCGAGGTACCGGATGGCCTCGGGTACTTCACTCAAAGGGTAGGTCCGGTCGATGACTGGGGTGAGTTTCCCGGACTCGGCGAGTTCTCTCAGCGCTGCCAAGTTCTCCCTGCTCGGCGTCGCCGTGAGGATGAGCAGCCGATGGTGGGCAAAGCGTGACATCACTTGGCCCTTGAGGATGAGGCCCATCGGCCCGATAAGACTCCCACCTTCGGATACGCCCCCACCGGAGAGAACGAGCCTCCCCGTGGGTGTCAGCGCGCGTCGGCACTCGGTCAATGAATGGTTCCCCACCAGGTCGAACACGACGTCGTACCGCCGTCCGTTCCGGGTGAAGTCCTCCCGGGTGTAGTCGATGAGGTGATCCGCGCCCGTAGACCGGACCAGTTCCATGTTTCTCGTACTGCACACGCCGGTCACTTCCGCGCCGAACGCCTTGGCGATCTGTACGGCGAAGGTGCCCACACCACCTGACGCACCATTGACCAGTACGTGCTGTCCCGGCTGTACCTGTCCCAGGTCGCGCAGGCCCATCAGTGCGGTGTTCCCCGCCAGCGGCACCGCGGCCGCCTGCTCGAACGACAGACCGGCCGGTTTCGGCTCCACCACGTTGTCCTGGGCACACACGTACTCGGCAAATGCGCCGTCGACTTCGCCGAATACCTCGTCACCGGGACGGAACCGCTTCACGTTCCTGCCCACCGCTTCCACCCGACCCGCGAAGTCCGTGCCCCGGATCTTCGTCTTTGGGCCGCTCAACCCGAGCACCAGGCGCGCCAGGTACGGGTCGCCCCGCATGAGGTGCCAGTCGCGGGCGTTGACCGCAGCCGCGTGGACTCGAACCAGTACCTCATGGTCGGCGACGACAGGCTTGGCGACCTCCCTGAGCTCCAAGACGGCAGGCGAGCCGTACCGGTCCTGGGCGATCGCCTTCATCGGGTCTCCATAGCACACGAGTTCGATCCGGAATGGATCGGCTGACCAGAAGTTCAGCACTGCTCACGACGGTAGGCGAGCGACCCCGGTGCGGGCATCGGGGCAAATCCCTAGGTGACGCACGGAACCGGGCGGCGACGGTGCGGGCGACATCGATGATGCGAATGACCATCTCCTGTACATGAGGCTTCGCCCAGGGCGGGGGTGGGGTGCCGCAACGAAGGAAGGGGCGATAGCCGGACCGGCGCTTCACTCAGCAGGCACGAGCCCGGGAAGACACCCAGGAGTGGAAGTGGTACGCCCACCGGGCCGGTGTCGAAGGCACGATCTCCCAGGGCGTCCGAGCCTTCGGCCTGCGGCGTTCCACCGCCTCAACGCCTGGTGGACCAGCACCCCGCGGGCGGGGCACTCGGACGTCCCACCTGGCAGCCTTCCGGCCCTGACAGCGGGAGACAAGCGTTGCCGTGGTGCGTGATGGGGCATTAGGCTTGGTCGGGTGACTGCCGGGTCGGCCATAGGCCATGCACGAGTGAGGCGCCCGGCCTCGGCGTGAGCGCGAGGCGGGCAAGAGCCCCGCCGATGCGTCCCTGTCTTTCCTCTCAGCGCCCACACGCGGCGCTCAACAGCGGACCCAAGACTCGGAGACACGTCCACACATGCCACATGATGAGCAGCGCCAGTACGAAGCTGAGCTGCCGGCCAACGCCATCCAGCTGAACCACACTGCCATCTACGCTACGGACCGGCACCTGTCAGCCGAGTTCATCGCCGCGATCCTGGGTTTGAGGGTCGGCGCGTCCTTCGGGCCGTTCTTGCCCGTCGACTTGGGCAACGGCGTGACACTCGATTACTACGAGAAGCGTGACGAGCCGATCCAGCCGCAGCACTACGCGTTTCTCGTGCCTGACGAGCACTTCGACGCCATGATCACCCGCCTGGAGGCGGTTGGGGTCACCTACTACGCCGACCCCAACCACACCGAACCGGGCCAGATCAACCGCCTCTTCGGCGGACGTGGCGCGTATTTCGACGACCCGGGCGGCCACAACATGGAGATCATGACTCGGCCGTACGCCCGGCCCTAGCAAGCCGCTGAGCGGCGATCCCGGCAGGTCCTCACACCGAGCGGCTCCCCAGCTTCCCGCCCCGAGCCAACACCCGGGGCGGCGAGGTGCCGGGGAGCCGCTTGGCGGGCGGATTCGCCAACACCGTCTTTGAGTTGCCGGGAACGGGGCGCTTCTGTGCGCTGGCCGTCTATCGTTCGGATTAGTCCCAGCCCAGACACCGGGGAATAAGCAACCTGCCGGTGGTTTTCAGGGATTCGTGGCCATGGTCTTCTTCGGTTGGCGGGGCACGGCCGTGGCCTCGTCGAAGTGTCCGTACACCATCGCCGGGGCTCGCCGAACATGGCGGCGATCTGCTGGACGGTCTTCTCCCGCTCGTCGTAAGGCCGTTGGGCGCCAGCCGGGCGGAGCGCCGTTTCGGCAGTTGGCTGAAGACATGGTCACGGGTCTCGCAGAGTGTATGGCGAGCCTAGTGCGTGGGCCAGTCGGCCCAGGCCGTGGTCCAGTTCGTGGTCGTGGCTTTCGATGGAGCCCATCGGTGTACAGAGCGATAAGGCTGCCCGGCGGCAGCGGGACGCGTTCGGACTCGAAGGCATCACTGACAGGGGCGCCCAGAGGGGGACGGCAGGTCCCGGAACACACTGGGATGCCCGACTGCCGGTTGACCCACGACCGGGGCGTCGCCGTCCGAGTCCGATTGTCCCGTGAAGGCCATGCCAATTCCTGACGATCGCAAAGAACGCCCCATAGGCGCTGCTGCCGATTGCAACATGCGGCCGCTGCGGACCCAAGTTTGTTCCAGCTCCTGGACCCGCTTCTGGCGCAGCGCAGTATTTGCACGGATCGATACACCCGGCACACCAGACACATAGCCGCGCCAGGTTCGCCGGCTGCACTGCTGGTGACCGTTGCCTTGGTCCCGCCGTTGGCTGCGGATCTCCGGTATCGCCACGAGCGTCGCTGTGACGGCGCCGGCGACGGTGCGCGCGACGATGACATGCTCACCGTGGTGCTGTCCCTGGTGTGCAAGCTGACCGGGGACGCGCCCGTGACCATGCACTACGTCAAGGAAGCAGAGCAGCAACAGATCTCGGAGTCCGCGCCGCGCGCGAAGGTTGCCGGGTTGCCGCAGCGCGCCACCGTTTCCCGTACATCACGACAGACCCCAAGGGCATGGCTGCCGAGGACCAGTGCACGTCGCGGAATACGACGAACGCGGGTGGGAGGAGCTGTACCGGCAGAACGCCCAAGTCTGGGAGAACCCGCCGCCCATGCCCTTCGGATGTCCTCTGCACGGTGTGGGACTGCGGTGAACCTGCGATTGCTGCACCCGCGGGCTGCATGCAGCAATCGGCGCGAAGGTTTGTTCGGCCGCTCCGGAGCAAGGCCTGCCCCAGTGCTCCCAGTGCTCCCAGTGCTCCCAGTGCTCCCAGTTCGCCAGGAGCGGCGGGCGGTTCACCCGCGCAGGTCCTCGGGCAGTTTGAAGGGGCTCGGCCGGATCCTCGGCCGAGCCCCTTCGGCATCTGTTGAACCGCGCCCCGGTGGCGGCCGGTTACGAGATGTGCACCCGGTCTGCCTCGGTCGGTGCTCCCGTCGGGGCGCGCAGAACCGGTCGCCGCGGGGGCGGCAGCAAGGTACCCGCCAGCGTTGCGGCGACGCCGAGGCCGGCGGCCACCGCCATTGCCGCTGCGAAGCCGTCGCTGAAGGCCGCGGCGGAGGTGTAGCCACCGGTGGCGGCGAATACCGCGGCGGTGATCGCGACGCCGAAGGCTCCGCCGAGCTGTCGCATCGTGCTGTAGGCGCCGGAGGCCTTGCCGATGTCGGCGGGTGTGCTGGTGCTGACCACCGCTTTGGTGACGGCGGGGATCGCAAGGGCGAAGCCGATGCCCGCGAGGCTCAGCGGGACGACCTGGGGCGCGTACGAGAGGTGCGGGGCTGCGATCAGGGCGATCCAGGACGTGCCGATGGTCTGCAGGGCGAGGCCGGCGACGACGAGAGAGCGTTCGCCCCAGCGGTCGGCGAGTGCTCCGGTGCGCGAGGCGAGCAGGACCACGAAGGTGCCCCACGGGAGCAGCCGCAGACCGGCGCCCAACGGGCCCTGACCCAGGGTGACTTGCTGATATTGGGCGATGAAGAACACCGAGGCGGACATCGAGCCGCTGAGCAGGAACATCACTGCATTGCCCGCCGAGAACGCCCGGGAGCGGAACAGCCGCAGCGGCAGCATCGGCGTACGGGCCCGGGACTGCCACACCAGGAAGACAACGACCAGGACCGCTCCCCCGGCCAGCGCACCCGTCACCTCCCCGCTGCCCCAGCCCGCCGCATCCGCCCGGACCAGGCCCCAGACGAGCCCGAACGCGGCCAGGGTGAAGAGCAGCAGGCCCGGGAAGTCCACCGCCGTGCCCTGGCCGAAGCCCTCCTTGATCCGAGCGAGCACGAAGGGGATCGCGACCAGGCCGACTGGCACGTTCAGCCAGAAAATCCACTGCCAGGCCAGTCCCTCGGTGATCACGCCGCCCAGGACCGGGCCGAGCAGCACAGCGAGGCCGGTGACGCTGCCGTAGATGCCGAGCGCCCAGCCGCGTCGCTCGGGCGGGAACGCGGCGTTCAGCAGGGCCAGGGCGAGTGGCATGACGGTCGCCGCGCCGATGCCCTGGACGGCGCGCGCCGCGATCAGGGTGCCGGTACTGGGGGCCAGCGCGCATGCGGCCGACGCCACGGCGAATAGGGCGAGCCCGGCGACGAACAGCCGCCTGCGGCCGAAGCGGTCGCCGAGCGACGACGCGGTCATCAGCAGGGCCGCGAAGCTGAGGGTGTACGCGTTGATCGTCCACTCCAGATCCTCGATCGACGCATGCAGGTCGCGCTGGATCGCGGTCAGCGCCGTGGCCACCACCAGCAGATCGAGGACGACCATGAACGAACCCACCGACGCCAGCGCGAGCGTCCACCGCTGCGCCCCCGTGACGGACTTCTCGTTGCTGTTCACTGGTGCTCCCGTCGCCGTGTGTCTGCAGTCGTGCTGTCGGTGGTGAAGACACGCGGTGGTCCGGAAACTGGGCGGCGAACGGTCGCGGATTCCGCGATCGGCTGTGGATTCCGCGGACGGTCGGGATTCGGCGACCAGTTTCGGCCGCCGTGGGTGTCATAACTGTCGACGGACCCGAACTGCCCAAACCCTCGACGAACCGGAGCCTGGGAGGCGACGTAATGCCGAGCAAGGAGACGCCGATGCCGATGCCCATGTCGACGCTCACACTGGAGCGGGCGCGGGCGGGCGACGGGCAGGCGTTCCGTGAGCTCACCGAGCCCTACCGGCGCGAGCTGCAGGTGCACTGCTACCGCATCCTCGGCTCGGTGCAGGACGCCGAGGACCTGCTGCAGGAGACCCTGCTCGCGGCCTGGCGCGGGCTCGACGGGTTCGAGGAGCGGTCGTCGCTGCGCTCCTGGCTGTACCGGATCGCGACCAACCGCTGCCTGAACGCGCTGCGGGACGGCAGCCGCCGGCCCGGCGAGGGCTGGGCGTACCGCTTGGAGGTTCCGTTGCCCGAACCCACCCGCCGCGGAGACCCCAGCTGGCTGGAGCCCTATCCGGACGTGCTGCTCGCCGGGCTGCCGGACGCCGCGCCCGGACCGGAGGCCCATTACGAGACCAAGGAGGCGGTCTCCCTGGCGTTCCTCGTCGCGCTGCAGCACCTGCCGCCCCGGCAGCGGGCGGTGCTGGTCCTGCGGGACGTGCTCGGCTTCCGCGCGGCCGAGGTCGCCGGAATGCTCGACACCAGCGTCGACTCGGTCACCAGCGCGCTGAAACGGGCTCGGGCCACGCTCGCGACCCGGCTGCCCGCGGACGCCCACGCCGAGGCGGAGCTGCCGTACTCACCCCGCGAGCGCAAACTCGTTGACGACTTCTCCCTCGCCTTCGAACGCGCCGACGTCGACGCGATCCTCGCCCTGCTCACCGACGACGCGTGGCTGACGATGCCGCCCCTGTCGTACGAGTACCAGGGGCTGGAGGCCATCGGCCACTTCCTGAGGACGGTCGCGCTGCGCGACGGCCGCCGCTTCCGGCTGGTGCCCACGCACGCCAACGGCCAGCCCGCGTACGGCCTTTACCTCGTCGATCCGAGGACGCCGATCGCGCACGCCCACGGACTGCTCGTCCTCACCCTGTCCGGCCACCGTGTCTCGGCGCTGACCCGTTTCGTCGACAACGGCCTGCTCCCTCGCTTCGGCCTGCCCCGCTCGCTACGCGCCACCGGCCCTTAGTCGGATTGCTTCCCGAACTGGCCTGCGTCCGCCTCGGGTTGGATGCCTAAGACTGCAGGCCGCCTCGACGATGCGGCTGCACCCGGTACAGCCGCCTGCTGCCCTCAGCCGTGCTGCATACAGCAGGCGATGATCCAGCCAGGCAGGACATCGACATGTATGTCTGCTCGCAGACTTCTCTTCGGCTTGGGTGCTTGCGCAAACTGCTCGTCACGAACCTCCCTGGAGCTGAGGTTTGTCGCCGTCCGCAGGTTGTTTCACAGCTCGCGGTGGCTGAGGCGAGCGGTACCAGGGGCCTTCGTCGGCCAATGCCGTTGCTTTACGACTGCGGGGCAGCTGGCGGCTCCGTTCGAGGTCAGCCTGACTGGCTCCCGCCTCGTCCCGATCGTTACTGTCCAGGGGATCATTGGCTATCGCCGGGCCTGACGTGCTCGGATGTCAGACGGGAGTGCCTGATGCCGGAGCTCATAGACCACTTTGAGAGCCGACTCGGGCGCATGATCGGTGCCTGGTCTCCACCCGCAGGCGCTGCGGAGGGCGCTCCTCAGCTGGCGTGCTTCCGCGAGGGACTGCTCCCGGGCGCCCAGGCGTTCGCGACGGTCGGCCTCTCTCGTACTCCGTTGTGGCACCCGACTTCGGACCGTCACTTCCACTTGGAACTGCTGGCCTGCGAGAACGCCAGCCGCACCAAGGGCTATGGGTACTTCCCCGACATACTGGAGTACGTCGCCGGGCAGCTGACGGCGAGTGGCGAGGCGATCCTTCGCGGCGACGTGGTGCCGCTTCCCGCACCGTTGCCCGGCGGAACCATGACGTCCCTCTACGCGGGGTTGCCCGTCTACTTCGACGACGACTTCTTCTCGGTCACCATCGAGAACGGCAGTGATGTCGCCGTCGTCTGGCTGATCCCCATCACGGCGGAGGAGACCGCCTTCATTCGCGATGAAGGCTGGGAGGCCTTCGAAGACGCGCTGGTTCGCCAGGACCCCGATCTCCTCGATCCCGACCGTCCCCAGCTCGACCTGTAGAGCTCTGCTCGTGTCGGTCGGCGCTGCGGTCAGACAGCAGGTTCCCTTCGCCGGACATCCGGCCGTGTTCGGCCAGGTGGTCGGCGAGGGACGGGCCCGAGACGAGCGGCATGACGGTCCACAGCACGCCGTCCGTCTCCACGATGTCGTATACGGGGATGACGTTCGGATGGTCCCGCAGCTGCGCGGCCGCGCGAAGAGTCCGTGCTACCCGTGCCATCCTCTCCGAGCCCGCCGCCCCCACCGCCTCGACCGTCACCTCCACTCGCAGGGCCTCGTCGTACGCCGTCCACACGGACCCGAGTCCGCCGGATCCCACCCGGTTCCTGATCCGGTAGCGCCCATCGAGCGTCCGCCCCGGTCCCATCTCCCGCACCACGGTCCCTCCCGTGCGACTCAACACGCCATACCCAGTGCCCCGCGTCAGGAAGCCAAGCCCGCCGGCTTCGCGGAGCCAGGCCTGGGACGCGAGTGCAGCAAGCATCGACGCAGCCGGGCATGCCCGGCCCCCGCCATTGCGTCCTACGCGGGATGAGGAGGGCAGACGATCGGTTGTGGTCCGTCGGGTTACGGGTCTGTCCCAACGGGCGGCGGCTGCGAACGGGTGCGCGACGGTGGCGGGATCCGCCGTCCCGGCTGGCCGGCGGCGCGTCCCGGCGCGGTCTGCCCGGTGATGGCGCGCGTTGTGTCTGGCTGTGCGTGTAACAGGGATGTCTTATGAGGTGACTGTATGGAACGGTCCACCGGGCCGGGCCGGTCCTGTTGGTCGGAAACGCTCGCTCGTACCGACCCGTACCGAGCGGCCGACACTGCCAACCGATACTGAGGAAGAAACGATGCGCGTTCACAAGCTCACCTTCGCCGCCCTGGCCGTCGCCGCCGGTCTCTCGCTCACGGCCTGCCAGAACGACGACGCCGGCACGGGACAGAGCGGCCCGTCGTCCGGGGCCACCGCGTCGTCCTCGGACGGCGGTTCGGACTCGGGCAGTTCGGACCAGGGCGGCGCGAAGAACTCCGCCGGGACGAGCTCCGGAACGAACTCCGGCGCAACGAGTTCCGGCGGGACGGGTACGGCCGCCGGGACCGGCTCCAACGCGAACGCCAAGGTCGGCAGGTGCCGCACCGACGAGTTGGAGATCACGGCGAAGGACAACACCATCGACGGCGATCCCGACGGCACCGTCGTGGTCGAACTGACGAACCACAGCGGCCGGGACTGCACGATCTCCGGGTACGCGGGCGTCGACCTGAAGACCAGCGCGGGATCGCTGTCCGCGAAGCGCACCGGCCAGCAGGCCGGCTCGGCCGTCCTCAAGAACGGGAAGTCGACGTTCTTCCCCGTCAACTACCCGTTCAACAAGTCGGGTGGTTCCGGCGTCCGCGTCACCGGGCTGGTGGTGACCCCGCCGGACGAGACGAAGTCGGTCACCCTCAACTGGCCGGGCGCCGCCACGCTGCCCGTCACGGACGGCTCCGGCTCCCCGGTGAAGGTCGGCCCGGTCGGAAGCGCCGGTCAGGGCGGCTGACCCGCACGCCTAGGACCTGTCCGGTCGATCAAGCCGGGCTGAGTCTTCGGCAATCCGCACCGCCAGGGTGTTGCGGAGCTACCTCTGTCGGATCAGACGGCGATCGGCTTGCGGTAGCGGACGTACTCGTTCTGGCGCCGGAACCCTACGCTTTCGTAGAGGTCGTAGGATCGGTGCGGATTCGCGGTCCCTGTGTACAACCGGGCGGTCTTCGCACCGTGCTCGCGAAGACATCGCACCCCGCCCAGCAGCAGGGCCCGCCCAAGGCCCAGACGCCTTGACTCTGCCCGGACGCTCAGTTCTCGACTTCGCCCACAGTTGGGTCGTGCCGACGGATGGAGCACAGGGCGGCCCCCGGCCTTGCTTTCCCCCTCCCAAGCGGCCCGCCAGCAGGTCGGGTCGGCAGTGGCGAGGAAGCTCTCGAACGTCCACTGCTCTTCGTCGGGGAGCTGTCGGAGATCGGCCAGCTCCAGCTCTACCAGGCTGAAGACACGCCGGTATCCAGTTTCGAGCAGCAGCGCCGTCGCCTCCTGTTCGGAGGCCATGGCGTTCGCGCCGATCACGGCCGTCTGTGCGGTTCCGTGCTGCTGCACGAGCTGGCGGATTCGGCTTTCTGCCCAGTTGAGCATGGCCGAGCCGGTGCCCTGGCTGGCCGCGGTGCTCGGGCAGCAGGTAGCCGCGGTGCAGGTACAGCCACGTCCCGTTCCGCTCATGCCACCACCTGATCGTCGAGTAGCCGACGACGCCACCGTCGTACTCCACCAAGACCTGATTCTGGGATGGGTCGTCGAGCTTGGCGGAGGGTCAAGTCCGCCCGTTACGTTGGATATGCGCTGTCAGCTGGTGCGGAGCTGGTGGGAGCCGTTGAGGCCTCTAGTGGGTGCGGGGCCGAAGGAGGTGGTGCGAGGGGGTGTGTTCGATGACAAGGATGGCGGCGTCGTCAACGGGAGGGCCGCCGATGTGGGCGAGCAGGTCGCGGTGGATCCGGTCCAGCAGATCGTCGGGGCCCGCGGCGGGGAAGGACGCGACCCGCTCGGCGAGCGGATAGAACGCTCTGGCCGGTGAGCGGGCCTCGATGACACCGTCGGTGTAGAGCACGAGCATGTCGCCGGCCTGGAAGGTGAACGGGTCAGTGCGGCGTGCCTCGAAGGGCAGTTCGCACATGCCCAGCGGCGGCAGGGGGCGGCGGGCGTGCAGAACCATCACCTGCTGACCGGTCACCAGCAGCGGCGGCGGATGCCCGCAGGTGACCATCTCGGCCCCCGGGCCCTCGTCGGGGATCTCCAGAACGAGGCAGGTGATGAAGTGCTCGCCGGGATCGTGCTTGGTGTCTGCCACGTCCTCCACGTTCCGGCAGACGCTGTCCTCAAGGGCAGCCACCAGCTCAAGCAGAGAGGCACAGCGGTGAGTGCCCTCACGGAAAGCACTCAGCACCAGCGAAGCCTCACCGATCGCGGCCAGGCCGTTGCCCCGCACATCGCCGATCACCACCCGGGTCGCGGCATGCCCGGCCCGGCCGACCGCAAAGAGATCACCCCCGATCTGCGTCTCGTCCTCCGCGGACAGATACAGCCACGCGACCCGCAACGGCCCGATCCGGCGCGGCGGAGGCCGCAGCAGAACCCGCTGCGTGGTCGCCGCCACCGAGCGTGCCCGGCTCAGCGCACGTTCACGCCGCTCCGTGACGTATCGCAGGAAAACTGTCAGGGCGGAGAGGACGAGCAGCGCGAGGATCTGCGCCATGCGGTTGGCCGTGGTCAGTCCGCCTTCGAGCACGGCGACGAGCACCAGGGCCGCCACCGCGAGGACCCCGACGAGAGCGGTCAGCCGCGTCCCGGAGAGAGAGGCAGTGAGCGCAGGCGCGATGACCAGCAGAGGCCCAAGATGGACATCGGCTGGCGTGTAGAGATCCAGCACGGTGATCGCCACGATCAGTACGAGCGGGATCGCCACCAGCCCGCGGCTCGATGGCTCCTCCAGGAGGCGATCACGCGACAAACGCCCACGCCGGACACCCATGCGCCCATTCTGCCCCGACGCGCGCTCGTGGCCGTGCGTTATGAAGCAACGGTGCTGGCCGCAGCCATCAACAAGTGGCTGTGACCAGCACTTTCACAACAGACCCTAGCCCCGTCCCGAGGCCCGCGAGCGGTAGTCGCTGGGGGTCTCCCCGGTGTTGTGCCGGAAGAACTTCGAGAACGCCGTGTGATGGGGAAAGCCGAGCCGCTCGCCCACCGCCGAGGTCGGCAACTCGGTGTGGAAGAGGAGGCGTCTGGCCTCCAGGACGATCCGCTCGTCCAGATACCGCTTCGCGGTGACCCCCGCCGCCGCGAGGCAGGCGCGGGTCAGCGTCCGCGAGCTGTATCCGAGCGCCCGGGCATAGTCGGCGACGGTGCGGCTCTCGGCGAAGTCGCGCTCGACCGCCGCGTGGAACGCACGGAACGCCTCACTTGCCTCGCGCGCGCCCCGCTCGCGGACGTACAGGTGCGAGAGCCGCAGCACCAGCGCCGCCAGCAGGTGCCGGACAAGCTCAATCTGCGCGTCCAGCCGAAGCGCGCCCGTCTCCCCGTACGCCTCCATGAGCAGCCCGAGCGTCCGGTCGATCGGCTCGGTCTCCTGCGCGGTCGGCAGCAGCGGGCCCCGCGAATAGGGCGGATCGACGCTGGCCGCAGCGATGGTCGCCGGATCGAGGAGGCCGGGCTGGAAGAGGATCAGGGTGCCCTGCGCATGCTCGAGACTCTCGTCGAAGCGGTACACCTGTTCGGGCCGGATCCACAGCCAGGCGCTGGGCGGCACCGGCAGCGGCTCTCCGTCCACGGTGAGCCGCACGGTCCCCTCCTCGACCGTCAGCAGATGGTGGAAGGCGGCCCGCCCGGGCGTCCGCGGATCCAACCCGTGCTCGGCGGCCCGCCTAGGCAGTCGGGCCAGCGGCAGCACCTCCAGGCCGGGCAGCGCCCCGGCTGCCGGGCGGAACGGAACTTCGGTAATCCTCTGCTGTCCGATTTTGAACACCTCCTGTCCAGATCGTAACCCGAATGACCTGCGAACACGCCTTAGCGTGGAGAGCGAGGCAAGAATCGACTGACTGGTGAAGGAGGGCAGCGCCATGCGGCTGATCGTGGGGATGACAGGGGCGACCGGGGCACCGTTCGGGGTGCGGCTGCTGCAGGCGCTCAAGCAGCTTCCCGAGGTGGAGACCCATCTGGTGCTGTCCCGCTGGGCGCGCACCACCATCGAGCTGGAGACCGGCTTCTCGGCCCGCGAGGTGGCCGCGCTCGCCGACGAGGTGCACAACCCGGAGGACCAGGGCGCCACGATCTCCTCGGGCTCCTTCCGTACCGAGGGCATGATGATCGTGCCCTGCTCGATGAAGACCCTGGCCGGCATCCGCGCGGGATTCGCGGACGGGTTGGTGGGGCGCGCCGCGGACGTCGTTCTCAAGGAGCGGCGCAAGTTGGTGCTGGTCCCCCGGGAGACCCCGCTGAGCGAGATCCATCTGGAGAACATGCTGGCACTGTCCCGGATGGGCGTGCAGATGGTGCCGCCGATGCCCGCCTTCTACAACCACCCGCAGTCCGTGGACGACATCGTGGACCACGTCACCGCCCGCGTGCTGGACCAGTTCGACCTGCCGTTCCCCGCCGCCAAACGCTGGGAGGGGATGCGCTCCGCGCGCGCCACCACGCCCGCTGCGGCCCCCACACCCAACGGCGTTCGCGCTTGCTGACACCTGCCACCACCATTGGAGGAGAGACATGGCGTACGACGATCTGCGCAGCTTCCTCGACACCCTCGAGAGGGAAGGACAGCTGCTGCGCATCACCGAACAGGTGATGCCTGAGCCCGATGTCGCCGCCGCCGCGAACGCTGCCACGCGTCTGGGGGATGCGGCACCGGCGCTGTACTTCGACAACGTCTCCGGCTTCGACAGCGCCCGGATCGCGATGAACGTCCACGGCTCCTGGGCCAACCACGCCCTGGCCCTGGGCCTGCCCAAGGCGACCGGCACCAAAGATCAGGTGGACGAGTTCATCGCTCGCTGGGCAAAGTTCCCGGTCAAGCCCGAGTGGCGGGACGACCCGCTGTGGGCGCAGAACTCCGTCGAGGGCGAGGACGTCAACATCTTCGACATCCTCCCCCTGATCCGGCTCAACGACGGCGACGGCGGCTTCTACATCGACAAGGCCGCCATCGTCTCAAAGGACCCCGACGACCCGGAGAACTCCGGCAAGCAAAACGTCGGCATCTACCGCATCGAGGTCCAGGGCAAGCGCAAGCTCGCCATCCAGCCCGGACCGGTGCACGACATCGGCCTGCACCTGCGCAAGGCCGAGGAGCGCGGCGAGGACCTGCCGATCGCGATCACCCTCGGCAACGACCCGGTGATCTCGATCGTGGCCTCCACGCCCATGGGGTACGACGAGAACGAGTACGAGATGGCCGGCGCGCTGCGCGGCGCCCCCGCGCCCATCGCCAAGGCGCCGCTGACCGGCCTGCCGGTGTCGTGGGGATCCGAGGTGGTCATCGAGGGCGTCATCGAAGGTCGCAAGCGCGAGATCGAGGGTCCGTTCGGCGAGTTCACCGGGCACTACTCCGGCGGCCGCAACATGCCGGTGATCCGGATCGACAAGATCTCCTACCGCACCGACCCGGTTTTCGAGCACCTCTACCTCGGCATGCCGTGGACCGAGATCGACTACCTGATGGCCCCCAACACCTGCGTGCCGCTGTACGAGCAGCTGAAGAAGGACTTCCCCGAGGTCCAGGCCGTCAACGCGATGTACACCCACGGACTGGTCATCATCGTCTCCACCAGGAAGCGCTACGGCGGTTTCGCCAAGGCGGTCGGCATGCGGGTGCTGACGACGCCTCACGGACTCGGCTACGCCGCCACCGTGATCGTGGTGGACGAGGACGTCGACCCGTTCAACCTCCCCCAGGTGATGTGGGCACTGTCCACCAAGATGAACCCCAGCGACGACCTCATCGTCGTGCCCCACCTGTCGCTGATGGAGCTCGCTCCCCAGTCGGACAACCCCGGCACCGGCGCCAAACTCATCATCGACGCCACCACCCCGGCCAGGCCGGACAACCGCGGCAACTACGGCAACCAGGTACACGACCTGCCCGAGATGGGCGAGTGGCTCATCAAGCTGCAGCAGCTTGCCAAGCAGTGACCGACCCCCTGACCCACCCTGAAAGACATCTCACGTGCTTAAGAAGTCAAGCCGCGACGGCCAGATCTGTTGAGAAGGAGGTGAACGCGCGATGTTCATCGAAGAGCTGCCGACTCTGCAAGCAGTGGTAGAGCTGCCCGAGCAGCCGGTTGAACAGATGTCGCTGAGCCTGAGCATGCCAGTCTCCGGCCTCGCGTCGGCGGCGGTAGTGCGCGTCGGCTCCGGGCGAGGAGGTCAGTGCGGCGAAGGCCCACAGGAAGCCAGCTGTGATCAGCCGGTCGTTCTTGATGAAGCGGCGCCCGACGAACTTCTTCTTGCCGGAGGCGCGGGTGATGGGCGCCGAGCCTGCGTATGCCTTCAGAGCGCGGGCGTCGGTGAAGCGGTCGCGGTCGTCGCCGATTTCTGCGAGCACCCGGGCACCGAGTTGGACGCCAAGGCCGGGAAAGCTGAGCAGGATGTCAGCGTCCGGGTGCTCGCGAAAAGACTCCTCCACCGCCTCGGCCAGGTCATCAGCCGCCCGGCAGGCGGCATCCAACTGGACGATGAGTGCGGTGAGTTGGCGTCCCATGGCGTCCTCGACGGCCTGCGGCTGACGGACGTGGTCGCCGCGGAATGCCTCGCGCAGGCGCTGTGCTTCGGCTTCGATCCCGCGGACCCGGCCGGCCCGCCGCAGCGCGGCCTGGAACTGCGTGACGGAGAGCTTCGCTGCACGGGCCGGGGTCAGGGCCGTGGCCAGGACTGCGCGGGCTTCCGGACGAGCGAGGCCGTGCTGCTTGCCGAGGAAGGCGTCCAGGGCGGCCGGGTAGAACGTCTTCAGCAGCGAGCGGACCTGGTTGACCAACTGCTGGCGATGCCAGACGGCGTCCTGTTGGGCGCGGGCGAGCACGGTGATGGCACGGGCCAGGTCGCTGTCGGCGGGCAGCGAGCGGTGGACGTCCATGTCGGTCCGCAGGATGTTCGCCAGGACCAGGGCGTCGCCGGGGTCGGACTTCTTACGGCTGACGCTGTGCCGGTCGCGATAGCGGGCGGCGGACAGTGGGTTGACCGCGAAAATCTGGCGCTTCCCGGTGCGCAGAGTGGCGACCAGCAGGCCGTGGCTGGTCTCGATCGCGACCGGTATCGGGTCATCCGGGGTGTCGCCGTGCTCGGCGAGCAGCTCCAGCAGCATCCGGTAACCGGCCGCGTCGTCGGTGATCCGCCGCTTGGCCAGCAGCGTGCCGCTGTCGTCGACCAGGGCGACATCGTGATGGCGCTCGGCCCAGTCGATCCCGCAGTACACCTTCAAACCGTGCTCCTTACTTTGTCCGTTTATGCAGGTGACAAGCCTGTGTGGGCCACGCGGCGACCTAATTCCAGGACTCTCGGGTCCGCCATCTCACCAGCCGTTCGTGACGCCAGCGCACCGCAGGGGCCTCTGTCTCGTGCAGAGCTCGAAGGCTCGGGAGGAAACGGGAGGTCACCCTGCGGCGGGCTCGCACCACAACGATCAACGTTCGAACAGCCGGGATGGGTTTCACGGCGCCCCGAAGACGCCGGAGGCAACCGCTCTTTCATAAGGCCTCTGCGGGCCCGGAGACACCAGGAGTTCCTCCGGCGCCCACGCGGTCGCCGCGAAACCCATCCGCATCAGTCAGTCCAGCAGCCCTTCACGGGGCTGCCCTGGAACCGCCTACTCACGAATTAGGAGACCCCACCGCCATGGCCGCCAGGACCACGAAGAACAGCGCGCCCACCGAGTGCCCGCGCTGCGGTCACACCACCCTGGACCTGCTCCACACCTCCCCCGTCGAAGGTGTCTGGGACGTCTACCACTGTGAGCAGTGCCGGTACTGCTGGCGCACGTCCGAGCCGGCCCGCCGTACCCAGCGCGACGCCTACCCGGAGAGCTTCAAGATGACCGTCGAGGACATCCGCAACGCGGTGGAACTGCCCGTCATCCCGCCGCTGCGCCACTCCTGACCCCGTTCCCCCCTGCCCACCACGACGCCCGGCGGTTCGAATCCGCCGGGCACCGCCCTCCCGGAAACCGGCATGACCATCACATCGCCACCCGACCCCCTCATGTGGGAGGCACGCGCCCGAGCCGGCCGACAGGCCGACCTGCTCTCCCACATCGAACAGACCGTGCTGTCCACCGTCCTCGCCGACTCCGCCTGCCTGGACGCGGGCATCTACCTGGGCGGCCAGGACAGGGTCGTGCTCATCGCTCACTTCACCAGCGCCCCACCGCCCCTGCCCGCCCCACCGGACGACCTGCTGCTGCACTCCGTCCATCAGTGGCCGTTCCGTCGGCACGTAACGTGCCGTGGGTCTGCGGCTCACACGTCGGACGCCTCAGCCGCAGGATGACGACTACAACAGGGAAGCAAAAGGTCGGCCGCATACGCCGTCATTCATCGGGGCTTGACCTGCGAATCAAGACTCAAACGCAACGGTGTTGGCCGCGAGATGTCGGCGATCGAGACTGCCACTTCCTCATCCGGTACTTGGCTGCCGGCTCACCCGTGCGGGCGGTAAGGCATACAGGCCCGCCTGGCCGTAACGCGGTTGCCGGGCCCGCTGTCCCGTCTCCCGGCCCGGGACACCTCGTTCGGGTCACCGAGGATCTGCCACTGCCTTAGGTCGTCAAGGCGGCACAAGGCGGCTCGGACGGTTTCCGCGGCCCGGCGCGCACGCCCGGCGCCCCGCAGCCCGCAGCCCGCAGGGGATTCAGCCGTCGTCGCTGTCGCGCGTGAGCTGGTTCAAAGCGTCTTAAAGCGTCTGCTGCCGGGCTGGGCGATGAGCCGGTCTGTCGGGGCTGGGCAAGACGGCTGAAATCGGCCACTCTCGTGAGATCTCGGCATCCGCGCAACGCTCACTGGCTGAGGCATTCCGGGCTGTCTCGGGCTTCTGAAGATCGCCGTCGACACGCGACGAGCCGCCACGCCGAGGAGCGTTTCGACTTCGTTCTGTGAGAGTGCGAGGTCACCCGGGAAGGGCTTGGCCGAGGGGGCTTTGAGGTCGTTTCAGGGCCGGATCTGATCAACGTTTGGGGGCTAGGGTGAGGTCCTTCCTGCGACTGCTCCGGAGGTGCCCTCCCGGTGACGGATTCCTTTGTTCACCTGCACAATCACACCGAATATTCGATGCTCGACGGCGCGCAGAAGCTCAAGCCGATGTTCGCCGAGGTCGAGCGTCAGGGCATGCCGGCCGTCGCCATGAGCGACCACGGCAACATGTTCGGTGCGTACGAGTTCCATCAGGTGTCCAAGGGTGTCGACGGCGTCAAGCCGATCATCGGGATCGAGGCCTACGTCGCGCCGTCCTCGCGCCGGAATCGCAAGCAGGAGTTCTGGGGTCCGGGCGGCCAGCGGGCGATGTCGGACGACGGTGAGGGCTCGAAGGACGTCTCCGGCGGTGGCCGGTTCACGCATATGACGATGTGGGCGCAGAACGTCCAGGGTCTGAAGAACCTCTTCCACCTGTCGACCGAGGCCAGCTACACCGGTCAGTTCCCCGCGGGCAAGCCGCGGATGGACATGGAGCTGATCAGCGAGCAGGCAGGCGGCATCATCGCCACGACGGGCTGCCCGTCCGGGGCGATCCAGACGCGGCTGCGGCTGAACCAGTACGACGAGGCCCGTGAAGTCGCTGCCGCCTACCAGGACATCTTCGGCAAGGAGAGTTACTTCCTGGAGCTGATGGACCATGGGCTGTCCATCGAGAAGGACGTCCGTGACGGGCTGTTGCGGCTGGCCAAGGATCTGAACATTCCGCTGCTGGCCACGAACGACGCGCACTATGTGCACGAGGACCAGGCCGATGCGCATGACAACCTGCTGTGTATCGGGGTGGGCAAGAACAAGGACGACCCGAAGCGGTTCCGGTTCCAGGGCAGCGGCTATTACCTCAAGACCGCCGCCGAGATGCGGGAGTTGTTTGCGGAGCTGCCGGAGGCCTGCAACAACACCCTTCTGATCGCCGAGCGCATCGAGTCCTACGACTCCGTCTTCGAGAACGTCGACGAGATGCCGCAGTACCCGGACGTGCCGGAGGGGGAGACGCAGGAGTCCTGGCTGCGCAAGGAATGCCTCAAGGGCCTGGCCATGCGCTACGGCGACCCGATCCCGGCCGAGGTCATGGAGCGCTTCGAGACCGAGATGACGGTCATCGGCCCCATGGGCTTCTCCTCCTACTTCCTCGTGGTCGCCGACATCTGCCGCCACGCCCGCGACAACAAAATCCCGGTCGGGCCCGGCCGCGGGTCGGCCACCGGCTCGATCGTCGCGTACGCGACCCGCATCACCGAGCTGTGCCCGCTCGAGCACGGCCTGCTCTTCGAACGCTTTTTGAACCCTGAGCGCATCAACCCGCCGGATGTCGACCTCGACTTCGACGACCGCCAGCGTGACGCCATGGTCCGCTACGTCACCGAGAAGTACGGCGACGAGTACACCGCCATGGTCAACACCTTCGGCAAGATCAAAGCCAAGAACGCGATCAAGGACTCGTCCCGCATCCTCGGCTACCCCTTCCAGCACGGCGAGCGCATCACCAAGGCGCTCCCGCCGGACATCATGGGCAAGTCGATCCCGCTGGACGGCATCTTCGACTCCGCGCACCCGCGCTACGGCGAGGCCGGCGAAATCCGGACGATGTACGAGAACGAGCCGGAGGTGAAGAAGGTCATCGACACCGCCAAGGGTGTCGAAGGCCTGACCCGCGGCACCGGTGTGCACGCGGCCGCGGTCATCCTGTCCAAGACGAAGCTGACCGAGCGCATCCCGCTGCACATGCGCGCCAAGGACGGCGTCAAGATCACCGGATTTGACTACCCCAGCTGCGAAAACATGGGGCTGGTCAAGATGGACTTCCTGGGCCTGCGCAACCTGGGCGTGATCGACCACGCGCTGACGAACATCCGTGAGAACCGCGGCGTCAAGCTGGCCACCGTCGACCCGGGCAACGGCGACACCAGCGTCACCGTGATCCCGCTGGATGACAAGAAGACCTTCGAGCTTCTGGGCCGCGGCGACACGTTCGGCGTGTTCCAGCTCGACGGCGGCGGCATGCGCGCGCTGCTGAAACTGATGGAACCCTCCCGCTTCGAGGACATCGCGGCCGCCCTCGCCCTGTACCGGCCCGGCCCGATGGCTGCCAACGCGCACACCAACTACGCGCTGCGGCAAAACGGCAAGCAGGACCCGGACCCGATCCACCCCGAGCTGAAGGAAGTCCTGGACCCGATCCTGGGCTCCACCCACCACCTGCTCATCTTCCAAGAGCAGATCATGGCCATCGCCCGGACCTTGGCCGGCTACACGCTCGGTGGCGCCGACATGCTGCGCCGCGCGATGGGCAAGAAGAAGCCCGAGGTGCTGGCCGCCGAGTGGCAGAAGTTCCACGACGGCATGGCCGACAACGACTACTCGGAAGAGTCCATCAAGGCGATCTGGGACGTCATGCTCCCGTTCTCCGGCTACGCGTTCAACAAGTCCCACACCGCAGGCTACGGACTCGTCTCCTACTGGACCGCCTACCTCAAGGCCAACTACCCGGCCGAGTACATGGCGGCCCTGCTCACCTCTGTCGGTGACGACAAGGACAAGGCCGGCATCTACCTCGCCGATGCCCGCAAGCTCGGCGTCACCGTCCTCGCGCCGGATGTGAACGAGTCGCTCGCCGAGTTCGCGGCCGTCGGCGACGACGTCCGCTTCGGACTGTTGTCAGTACGCAACGTGGGCGACAACGTCATCGAATCGATCATCGCGGCCCGCAAGTCCAAGGGGAAGTTCACTTCGTTCTCCGACTTCCTCGACAAGGTCGACCTGCCCGCGCTGAACAAGCGGGCCGTGGAATCCCTCATCAGATCCGGCGCCTTCGACTCCCTCGGACACACCCGCAAGGGACTGTCCGCCGCCCACGAGAGCGCCATCGATGCAGTCGTCCCGCTCAAGAAGGCAGCCGCCTACGGACAGGACGATCTCTTCGCCGGCCTCGGCGATGCAGCCAGCGACGACAGCTTCAGCCTGGATGTGCCGGTCAGCGACGACGAATGGCCCCGCAAGCAACTGCTGTCCATCGAACGCGAGATGCTCGGCATGTACGTCTCCGCGCACCCGCTGGACGGCACCGAGCACATCCTGTCCACCAACCGCGACACCACCATCGTGGACCTGTTGGCCTCAGGACGTACCGAAGGCGTGGTCCGCCTCTCCGGCCTGATCACCAGCGTCCAGCCCAAGATGACCAAACAAGGCAACGCCTGGGCCATTGTCAACCTCGCCGACCGTGACGGAACGATCGAGGTCCTCTTCTTCCCCGCCACCTACCAGATGGTCGCCGCCGCCCTGGTGGAGGACAGCGTCATCACCGTGCAAGGCCGCGTCAACGACCGCGACGGCGCCATCAGCATCTTCGGGCAGGAACTGAAGGTCCTCGACGTGACCTCCGCCGAACGCGACGGCGCAGCCCCCGTCCAGCTTCGGCTGCCCTATCACCGCATCAACGAGCTGTGCATCAACGAACTCAAACGCATCATGGGTGCCCACCCCGGCCAGAATCCCGTTCAACTCGCGGTGCGCGGCCCGCAGAAGACCGTCGTCTACCAGCTTCCCTCGCTGGTGAACGCCGCTACCATCGCCTCAGACATCAAGGGATCCTTTGGCCCGGAGGCGTGGCAAGGGGTGGCGTGAGCGAGGAAGCCGGTACTGGCGAGCCGCACGACTTAGAAGAGATCGTCCTCATCGTCGACGTAACACCACGTTGTCCCAGCTGCAGCCGGCCGACGGTACTGCTGGCCCGCTATCCCCACAGCTGGGGCAACAACAGGGGCGGCACCGTCAGCGGCTTCAGAGAAGCCGTGCTGTGCCGATTCTGCGACCGCGATGGTCCGGCCGCCGCACCGCTGATCGCCCTCTTTGAAGAGGATGGTTCCTTCCCTGCCGACCAACTCGATGTTTTCGGGCCACTCGCCGAGGTGTGGGTCGAAAACCGCCGGAACACCGCCGTCGACGAGGGACTCCTCAACGAGCAGGCGCGGCTCTGGCGAGGCGGTGAGTTCTAGCTGGGGAGTCGTCATCGGAACCCGGCCCGGAACACTCCTACGGAACAGCGCTGACCTCGGTCCGCTTCCCCGCGCCGGGCGTCCCGGTCATCGATCCCTGACGGAACACCCTGACACGCCTGTCTACAGAAAAGGATTTGAGCGAGGCGGTGCCCCGCCCCTACTGTCGTGGTGGATCGTGAAGTCGTCGTATGGAGGTGAGACCCGTGAACACAGTTACCCATGGGTGCTCCCTCAACCCGTCACGGTCCGGCGGCTGAAGTTCGGTGTCGCCAGGAGCGCCTGAGATCGAGGCACTCCTGGAAGGAGACTCCGATGAACACAAAGCCTTTCACATCTGGCCTGAGCGAGAACGCGGTGATGATCACGCGCGTCGCGGACAGGCAATGGCATGCACTGGATGACGACCTGGTGGTCGGCCGCGGGCATGCGGAGCACCGGCACGACGGACGCTTGTTCGTCAGCATCGACGCCTGGCACGACGCCACCTTCGACCGGCTCGCCGAGGTGATGCTGGCGCAACTGCCGGCGCCGCTGTACACGGTGGTCGACGAAGCTGACGTCGAGCTGACGGCCGGCTGGCGGCGGGCCGGTTTCACGATCCGGCGCCGCGAGTGGGAGTACGTCGTGCCGACCGACCCGCGGGTCACAGGGCTCGGCGAAGTGCTGCCGCCTTCGGGCGTGACGATCGTGCCCGCCGGTCATGCGGACGAGTGTCTGCTGCGGGCGGTGGACCGCGCGATCCGTGACGAAGTCGAGGCGACCGCCGGGTGGTGGCAGTCGATGCCCGCGGAGGTAATTCCCCGGCCCGAAGACGACACCATCGTCGACCCGTCGAAGTACGCGGTGGCCGCGGCGCCGGACCGCTACCTGGGGCTGATCCGGGTAGCGACGGTGAACCGGCCGCGCATCGGGCTGGTCGCGGTCCGGGCCGGCGAGCAGCGTCGCGGCATCGCGCGGGCGCTGCTGGCCCACGCGCTGGGGACGCAGCACCGCTCCGGGTTCGCCGCGGCCTATGCCGAAGTCCACGAGTCCAACCAAGCAGCCTCGGCGCTGTTCGAGAGCATCGGCGCCCGGCCGATGAGCAGCAACCTGGAGCTGGTGCGATGACGAAGCACAAGAACGTCATCGAAGTCGAGGGCAAGGTCGTCGAGTGCCTGCGCAGCGCCATGTTCACCGTGGAGCTGGAGAACGGCCACCAGGTGCTCGCGCACATCAGCGGGAAGATCCGCAAGAACTACATCAAGATCATGCTGGAAGACCGGGTACTGGTGGAGCTCCCGCCGTACGACCTGACGCGCGGCCGGATCGTGTTCCGGTACCGGAACTAGCGGCGGTCGGCACCTTCCGCGGTAGCTGATCCTGGGGCCCCGGTCACGGCGTTTCCGTGACCGGGGCCCCGATGATGGCTCGCACGGCCACGGCGGCCACCGCTTTAGCCGCCGCCGGCAGGTCTGGCCCGAGCCGAACCCCAGCTCCAGGGGGAGCAGTTGTGAGGCGATGTGGTTGTGCAGCACGTGCAGGATGCCCTACAGGCACAGCCGGTCCGGCACCGGCCGCGGGCCGGGTGCCTTCTCGGGCCAGGGCGGCAGCAGCGGCTCGATCAGCGCCCACAGATCACCGAACACCTTCCACGGCCGGGTAGTCACACCATCCCGAACGGTCGAATCGTCACACCGGACACGGCCGAACAGGGCCGTTCAACAAGATCGTGTTACGAGCTCAAAGAATCAGTACTCGACTTCGCCATAACCGCTTAGCCGAAGTATGTGTTGAGGGCGGATAATTGCCCGCTCGGTGATGCTGGATACTGTTCCGCTTCCGGAAACGGTAACCAGACGACCCTCTGCCCCATATTTCTTCACGACGGGCTCGGATTGAGACTTCCAGACGTCCCACCGTTGCATTACCACGTGGCGGGTCTCGTCTTCGCACGTGACCGCAGCGGCGGTGAGGGAGCGCCCACCGCCTGGGTGACGCTCCCGCCCGGTACCACCGCCGTCGGCCATTCGGTCAACTGCGCCCCGTGGCAGGAGAACAACCCGGCCGCCGAGGCGAAAGGGCCGTACGTCTGCAGCCTGCCGGGCATCGTCGTGCCCAAGGGGCAGGTCACCAACTTCTCCTTGACCGTCCGGGTCGACGACGTGGTCACGCATGCCAAGGGCGGCGTCCAGCTGGTCTGGGGCCCGGACCCGGCCGACTCCCACCGGCCCGCTTTCGATCCGGACAGCCGCAACGACTCCGCCGTCCTCACCGTGAACTGAGCCACGGCCCACGGGCGGTGCCGGGCTGCTTCACCCCGTCATGGCCGAACGACCTCGGTGCGAGCCGTATGTCCTGCGCCTTTCGCTTCAGCCGGTCAGGCGCCCATGAAGAGCCGGGGAAGCTGCCCGACCGTCCCCAGAGCCGCGGCAGCCACCTGGGCCTGTCGAACCGAGCACCCGGGGCGGGTCGGGGGCAGCAACAACTCGGTCGGCGCCCGGAGTCCGTCGCCCCGGTCCGTGACGTCAAGACGCCCCCAGAACCACATGTTCTGGGGGCGTGCTTGGTTGCTCTGCTTCTTGGCGAGGCGGAGCTGGTTGACGCACCGCAGGTCCTGCCGGTACTTCACCGAAGCTTGCCGGTACCAGAACCGGCATTGCGACGTGTCGCCCGTCACCGGCCCGGTCACCTTGAGCCGGGCCATGTGATACCACTCGGCTGGTTTGTGGGCTTTCACGGTGAAGGTGGTCGACCGTTCCGGCAGTCCGGTGACGTCATCGAATGGTGACTTCACCGGGAGCACGCCGATCCCGTATCCGTAGATGTCGTCGGTGCTCACCACCTTGGTACTGGTGGGGTCTCGTATTCAACTGTCGCCAGATCTCCGCGGAGCTCAGTCTCGGCTGTCACCGTCAGTAATACCGGGCAACAGCGTGGTTCGAGCCGCGCCCGGGTGTCTCAGCAGTTGGCGCTGTAGCGGATACACCCGGGCGGGGGCGCGTGGTCGGTATTCCACTGGTGCTGTGAGGCCCCCAGTATCAGGCCAGCCAGGAGAGCCACCAGCAGGTGTGCGATCGCCGTCCAGGGGGCACGGAACAGTCCCGCGAGTACTGCCACGATGAGTACGGCGACCAACAGCACCCACACGCGATTGATGTGCGCGAGGGTTGCCGCGTCGACCTGCGCCTTGTCGCCTTGCGCTGCCCATACCTCCATGCCGAGGCCGAACATCCAGTCCAGCACCAGCCACGCGGTCTCCAGTAGGAGCAGCGGTATCGCGAGGGCAAGGTCCGCGCCCCGGCGTGTTCGGTGCGACCAGGGGCGCCAGCGATGCGGCGCTGGAAGGGGATTCGTCATGGCTGCAGGGTGCCGAGCCTGGTGGTGACGCGCATGAGTACGCGTACCCAATTCTGGGTCGGCGTGGAGCCAGGGGGTGGGTGACCCGCCCAGTATTGAACGTGTTCAGATTTAGTGAGAGCATCGCGCTCAACTGCTCCGGGGGGCGACGATGAAGCACAAGCCAGTGCGTGAGTGGGCGACGACCATAGGGGCGTCCGCTGAACTCCTCTCGGCATCCCTGTTGTGGGCGGCAGGGGTTGCTGTCGGCCCTTGGCTGCCAATCGTCATGGGCGTCCTGGATCTGACGGGCATTGCCCTCGTCCTGAGCATGCTGGTCTGCGGCTTTGTGCCTTCCTTGCTGTTGGGGGGGCTCCTCGGGCGTGCCCGTGCCTGGCGGCTGCTGGCAGCGTGCGGCGCTGTGGGGCCGTGCCTTTGGATTGCCGACTTCACGATCATGAGCGATCCCGATGTCCATACGGATGGCGCGGTGGTAGTCGCTGCCGTGGGATGTGTGATCTTCGTGCTCATCATCGCCCCTCTCATGGCGGGCGCAGTTGCAGGTCGGATCTGCAGTCGTCCCAGCGCAACTCAATGAGCTCTGGACTGCTGGGACATCGGGGAGCAGGAAGTCGGAGTCGACCGGCTCGGTGCCGACCTTCTGGAGCATCAGGTGCCGATCGTCGAGGTGGTCCACCGCAACCGCGTCGTCGAGGATTCGGTCAGCGATCGCCTCGGCGTTCAGCCCGTCGTGGAGGGCATGGGCGGCCAGTGTTCTGGCCCGCTCCAGGCCGGTGTCCAGCGTCAAGCCCGGCCCCTCGACCACACCGCCGGTGAGCATGACCAGTGCGGTGCCCTCCTCCAGGGTGAAGGTCTCCTCGAGGTAGTCGGTGCCTGACAGGACTCCCAGCACCGGAGACCGCCCGGCAGCTCGCGGATGTCGCTGCCGCCGTCCTCGCGTACACAGAGCAACGGCACATGGCCCGCGCCAGGCGGGCGAGGAACTCGACGATGTGGCGCGGGACATCGAGCGTGGCAGCATGGGTGACCAACGTGGGCCTCTGGTTCGGCGGACGACCTGGTAGTGAGAAGCGTCCTACCAGGGGCTTCACGGCCACCCGCGGCCGGGGGCTCCGGTGCGACCTGGCCATGCGCCCAGATCGCACACCCGGGCAAATGCGCTCCCCAGCGGACGGCCGGAGCGGGAGTAGCGCCGTGGGCGCTACGAGCAGAAGGCACGTTCTCGCCCTGGCTGCCAGTTGCTCTGTCGGGCTGGGGCCGCCGGCAGCCATTGCGCGAACAGTCCCTGGCCAGGCAAGATGCCCCGCATTGTTCGTGCGGCAGGGGTGGAACAGCTGTGAACCAGAAAGCCCGCAATGGCGGAGCGGAATCGTCGGGAATGGTCGGCCGAGTCCGCTATCGGGCTTCGTGGCAGCAGTCCCTGCCACTGGGTCTGATCCTCGGCGCCGCCGTGCTGATGCAGTTGGCGAACCCCTTGCTGTGGGCGCACCAGCGGCCCGGGCTGCCCGGCCTGCCGTTCGAGTCGCGGGTCCTGCCCCTGGTGCTGCCGTTCTTCGTCATGCTCGAACTGTGGGTGCTGAGCCGCTACGTCGGGGTAACCCTGACCCCTGAGGCGGTCGTCGTCCACAACCTGCGCCGCCGGACCATCCCGTGGACCAACGTCGCCGAGGTCGCGATCGAGCCGTTCACCGGCGGACGGCGGGTGGTCCTCTACGAGACGGATGGACGCCGCACCCCGCTACGAATGCCCAGCTCCGGTTTCCTGTCCCGCGACCGGCGGTTCGACGACAAGGTCGCGACCATCCGAAGCTGGTGGCTTGCCAACGGCGGCGCGGCCCAAGTCGAAGACACAGCTGGTGAACTCGGCGCCTGGGGGCATACCTACGGCCGGCTGCCCGAGCGACTGGGCATGCGACCTGCGCCGAGCCGGTCGGTGCCCACGGTCCTGCTGCTCGGCTGGCTTGCGGCTGATGCGGTGATGGCGGGGTTCGCCGAGGGGCCCGGCGCTGATCACCCGACGCTCCTCGGCCGCACGCTCGGCGCACTCGTCGCGATCTCGCTGCTGCTGGGCGCGGGCTTCCTGAGCTTCGGTAGAGGCGTCATCCTCACTGCCGACCACCTGGTCATACGAGGGCTGCGGCCCCGAACCGTTCCCTGGGACGAGATTCAAGGGATCGCCGTCGAGCGCCACCGCGGCGGGCGCAGGCTAGTCATCCTTGAAGCGAGCAGTCGCCGAACGCCATTGCCAGTACCGCGTGTCGGACGCGTGCTCTGGGACTCGGAGTTCGAAGCCAAGAGCCAGACGCTACGTCACTGGTGGCGCACTCACGCGGAGATTGGCACGACCCCGACCGAAGCGGCACTCCAACCCTCGGACCAGCCACCGCTCCTTCCCTACCGCGGACCGCGTCTGTGGCAGAAGGGAGTGCTGGCCCTGGCCTGCATCGTCCTCGGCTACGAGATCCTTCTGTCAGTTCTAGTCGGAGCTCTGTTCCTCACCGTCGGTCAGTGAGAAAACCTCAGTGCCGCGGAGAAGGTTGAATCGAACCTCGCGAGAATTCAAATGCCGAGATGAGGCGTGCAGAGTATCGGTTCTCGTCCCAAGCTCCGCGTCTCCACTGACGGTTCGAGGGTGTCGGGCACGCGGGCGCACGTTTGCCGGCGGATCTTGCCGATGCCACCGGTCTGACCACCGCCTGCTCCACTGCGTTCAGGGCGTTGCGACCGCGTGGCACCGGGCACGATCCAGGTCGGACCGCCACCGATCTCGCGGTGATGTTCGCCGACAGCGGTGGGGCGATAGCGGATCTGGCCGTGCTGCGGGACCAGGGCGGGGTATTCGGACCGGTCGCCTCCACGCCCACCGCCTGGCGGTTGCTCGCCGACACCGACGGGGCAGTACTCGCTTCGCTGCGAGCGGCCCGCGCCTCACTTCGGCTTCCATCCGCTGCAGTGTTTCCGCGCGAACATCGGCGAGGTCATGTCTGGCCGACTGCGGCCCGGCAACTCCGGAGCCAACACCGCCGACCATCACATCGCGGTGCTGGACGACGCCCTCGCACAGATCTCCTACGCTCACCGGTACGGCACCCAGATCCTGGTCCGCGCCGACTGCGCCGGATCCGCGAAAGCCTTCCTCACCCACTTCCGGACCTTGCGCGAGCACGGGCTGAACCTGCGGTTCTCGATCGGATACGCGGTCACCGAGCCAGTCGGTCGTGCGGTCGGTCGGCACCCGCATCACCGTGCGGCGCGAACGACCGCACCCTGGCGCCCAACTGTCCCTGTCGACCACGACGAGGGCCTGCGGCACCAGGTATTCCTTACCGGTACCCCTTACCCATCGCCTCGACCACCCAACAGTTGATGATCAACGCACCGTACGGCGAGTGCGGACAGCGCGGCGGCAGCCGTACGGGCGGCGGGAGTGAAGCGCACGACGGTTTTCCTCTCGAAGATCACGGACGGTTTGTGATCTTCGTAGCGAGCCGCATGCCGCCCGTCTGGCACATTGCCGTCGACGCACCCGTGCGGCTGGTAAGTCACACCGCCGCCAATGACCTCGCGCGGCCGCGGGGCTGGACCGCGCGCCGGTACGGGCATGGCCTAGTAGGGTTTCGATCGCCTCTGACAGGCCCCGCCGCCGGGACCGTGGCGCGCCGGAGGTTCGTCCCACGGTCTCACCCAGTCGGTGGCTGGATGTAGTCCTCCAGGCGCGCCACGGTGAATCCCTGTATTTGGATGCGCTTGAGCAGATTGCCGAACATCTCCGTCATCGTGGTGCCCTTGAGTTCCTTGGGTCCGCGGAAGTGGGCGAGGATGATGTCGCCGGGGCGCAGCTTCTTGTCCGCTTCCTGATACCGCAAGGTGGTGATCTGCATGGATTCCCGCCACCGGACGATCGCCCGGGGCCCGCATTCCCCCACCGCGGTCTTGGTGTCGTTGTTGTACGCGCCGTAGGGCGGGCGGAACAGCAGTGGTGCGGTGCCGTACTGATGGGTGAGGATCTTCTGGTCGCCGCATACTTCTTCCTTCTGGCGGGCCAACGGGATGGTGTTCATCGCGGGGTGGTGCAGGGTGTGGTTCTGGATGTGGTTGCCCATCGCCTGCAGTGGTTTGAAGTACCCGTAATCCGACTTGATGGTGTCGTTCATGAGGAACATCGTGATCGGAATCTTCAAGTCTCTTATCATCTCGATGAACTTGGGGTCTTTCTCTGCTCCGTCGTCGACCGTGATGAAGACGACCTTCTGTGAGGTCGGTAGGTGCGCGAAGACCGGGACGGTTCCGGTAGCGGAGAGTTTGACGGGCCTGTCCGCCGGGGGTTTTGGGGGCGCGGGCAGCGGCGTGAGACTCCACTTCTTCCAGGTGGTGGCGCTCGGTGCGTTGCTGGGGGCCGGCTGGCGCGAGGTGGCGGCCGGGCCGGTTGCGCTGCCACCCCCCGCGCCGCAGCCGCCGGCCGCCATGGCCGCAACGACCGCGCCCGTCAGCAATCTGTAGAACCCGCTCCGCCTGTTGTGCCGCTTCACCGCACCGGTCTTCCGTAAGTGCCGTGCCGTCCTTGACTCTGCTGGGAAAGGTACCCGGCCACGCGGGAGAGGGCGTTCATTGACCAGGCCGTGTACGCCGTCGCGCCAGTCCTCCGTGAACAGCAACTGCTCGATCCCCTCTCTGTCAGCCTTGAGTGAGACGTCCCGCTTCGTCGGGTTAGCCTGAGAGGGTACGACAGGAGAACCACCCCCTCATGACCAGCACCAAGCCCGCCGGATCCGATCCGGCTCCCCGGCCGAAGCGCCGCACTTTCAGTCCCGAGTACAAGCTGCGGATCGTGGCCGAGTACGACGCCGCGCCCAAGAACGAGAAGGGCGCGGTCCTGCGCCGCGAGCGGCTGTACCACTCCCATGTCAAGGAGTGGCGGGCCGCGCGGGATGCCGGGGCCCTGGAGAAGCTGGTCGACCAGCGCACCGGCCCGGCGAGGCCGAAGAAGTCTGCTGCCGTGGCGGAGAACGAGAAGCTGCGCCGCCAGGTGGAGCGTCTGGAGAAGGAACTGGCCCGGAACAAGGCCGCGTTGGAGGTCATGGGAAAAGCTTCCGCGCTCTTGGAAATGATCTCCGAGGGCGCGGACTGAACGCTGCCGTCGACCCGGTGGCCGACGACGCGTTCACCGGCATCGAGGGCGAGCTCGATATCACGGCCGCCTGCCGGCTGACCGGCCGCTCCAGAGCCACCCACTACCGTCGGCTGCGTCCGGCGCCGCCGCGCGGACCCCGCAAGCGGCAGGTCCAGCCCTCGGCTCTGACGGCCGAGGAGCGGGCTGCGGTCCTGGACCTGATGAACAGCGTCGAGTACGCCGAGTTGCCGCCCGCCCAGATCTGGGCCCGCGAGCTGGATGCCGGGCGCTACCACTGCTCCGTCTCCACGATGTACCGGATCCTGCGCGAGAAGGGGCAGTCCGGCGAGCGCCGAAGACAGACCACCCACCCGGCGAAGTCGGTGCCCGAACTGGTCGCCACCGGGCCCTCGCAGGTGTTCACCTGGGACATCACCAAGGCGGCCGGACCGGTCAAGGGCGTCTGGTTTCACGCCTACGTCATCCTCGACATCTTCAGCCGCTACATCGTCGGCCATACCGTCGAGCGGGCCGAATCAGCAGCGCGGGCCGAGGAGTTGATCCGCGAGACCATCGCCCGCAACGGCATCGTGCCCCAGACCGTGCACGCGGACCGCGGCACCTCGATGACCTCGAAGAAGGTCTCGCAGTTGCTGATCGACCTCGGCGTCACCCGGTCGCACTCGCGGCCGAAGACTTCCAACGACAACCCCTACAGCGAGGCCCAGTTCAAGACCACGAAGTACATGTCCGACTACCCCAATGCCGCGTAGTTAAGCGACCTGCGGCTTCGTCAAACTGCGCCCGTCGATGCCACGGACGTGACAACGGGACCTTCGTTAGGCAGAGAAGCCGACCAAGGTCTTCCCTCCCGAGAGGTCCCGTTGCCCGATCAGTGTGCCACCACCACGTTCACCGAGACCATCACCTGCGCGGCTGGCGCTTTCGCGCCCGGGCACCTCGGCGAGTTGACCCAGCATGTGCCGTTCGAACTGGCTGACGCCGTACTGGAGGAGACTCGGACCGGGCATCGTCGCCTGCGGCATCTCCCCTCACGCGTCGGCATCTACTTCCTCCTGGCTTTGGCGATGTTCCCGGCCCTGGGCTATGCGCGTGTCTGGGACAAGCTTGTCGTCGGCCTGCACGGACTGGCGCCGCACCGGCCGTCGGAGAAGGCACTACGCGATCTGCGGCGCCGTCTGGGGCCGGCTCCGTTGAAGGCGTTGTTCGACGCGGTGTCCGGGCCACTCGCCCGGCCAGGCACGAAGGGCACTTGCTACCGCTCCTGGCGCACGGTCGCCTTCGACGGCTGCAGTTCGCTCAAGGCCCCTGACCAGCCTCGGATCCGCAGTCTGTTCAGCAAGTCCAAGCACCGGTGGGGCATCTCCGGCTACCCGGCCCTGCGGTTGACGGCCCTGGTCGAGACCGGGACACGAGGCTTACTCGGCGCAGTCTTCGGCCCCACCAGCGTCGGCGAACCGACCCATGCCGCCCAGCTCATGCACCTCCTGTCACCAAAAATGCTCCTCCTGGCCGACCGTGGCTTCGACGGGAACAACTTCTATGCAGCCGTCGCCCGCAGCGGTGCTCAGCTGCTGGTCCGCCTCGGCCCGCACCGCAAGCCCGTCGTCCTGGAAGTCCTCGCCGACGGCTCCTACCTCACCCTGCTGGGCGGGCTCAAGCTCCGGGTCATTGAGGCGGACATCACCGTGACCCTTCGCGACGGGCAACGCGTGCACGACCGCTACCGTCTGGTCACCACACTGCTCGACCCCGGCAGCGACCCGGCGTCCGTGCTGGTGCGGCTCTACCATGAGCGGTGGGAGATCGAGTCGGCCTTCTATTCGCTGCGGCACACGCTGCTTCGCGGACGGGTCCTGCGGTCTTGCGACCCGTTCGGACTGGAGCAGGAACTGTGGGCGACCTTGGCCTTCTACCAGGTTCTCCGCAGGGCCATGGTCGAGGCCGCCGAGGCCGCGTCGGGGACTGATCCCGACCGCGTGAGCTTCACCGTGGCCCTCGAAGCAGCGCGGGACCAGCTCACCGCGGCGCGAGGCATCCTGCCCGCCGAAGACAGCAGCGGGTGCTCGGGACGCATCGGCCAAGCCGTACTCGCCAACCTGCTGCCGGCCCGGCGCCCCCGCGTCAGCGCCCGCAAGGTGAAGTGCCCCATGACCCGATACCCCGGCAACCCCGTCGACCCCCGCCCGGCGATCAGCCAGGACATCACTGCCCTGGACATCGCGGTCCATCAGGCGGTCATGCCACCGCCCGCTCCTACCCGCCCATCCCTCACTCCGGGCCGCAAGACGCTCGTGCTCGACCTCCTGCGAACCGATCCCGAACGACCCTGGCGGTCACAGGAGATCGCCGAAGCGATCGCCTGCTCCAACATCAAGAGCCTATGGACACAGCTCTCGACCTGGGTGAAAGACGGGATGCTCCGCAAGATCGCCAAGGACACCTACGCCCTCGTCCCGGACTGGGCATGATGTGACGAGCCGCATCCCGCCGCCCATTTGACGAAACCGCAGGTCGCTTAACTACGCGGCATTGCCGACTACCCAGAACGGTTCGACTCGCTCGCCCACGCCCGCGACTGGTTCGACGCGTTCATCGCGTACTACAACCACGAGCACCGGCACTCGGGCATCGGCTGGCACACACCGGCCAGCGTGCACTTCGGCACCGCCGAGGAGGTCCGCGACCAGCGGGCCGTCACCCTCGCCGAGGCATACGCCCGCCACCCCGAACGCTTCGGCCGCCGCCCCCGACCACCCCGGATACCCCAGCAGGCATGGATCAACGACCCGGCCAAGCGCAGGGAACCCGCACCACAAATCTCATAGCCTCACGACCGTCTCACTGGACTTGAAATCTTCCGATCGCACTCCCCGGCGCGGCGCCGCCGGCCGAGGTGGCGATGCGGGCGACAGCGTCCGGGCAGTGAGAAGCCCTGGCTGGACGGGGGAGACCAGCCAGGGCTTCAGCCAGGATTGTCCCATGGGCTGGAGGTGAGGCCCGGGGGCACCGCCCCTCCGCAGTCACAAATGAATACTCAACCACCCTTGGTTGTTCCACCTTTGGCATGGAGCACCGCGTGATGTGGGGGCACGGTCAGCGGCTTTACGGCGACACGGCGCAGGTCCAGAAGGCGATGGGTGCGGCTCTCCTGAAGTGACCTGTTGGCCGGCGTAGTTGTGGGTCGATCTGCCGCGATGGCGCGGTGGCTTCTACCGTTTCGGGTCGGAGCGAGGTGGCTGTCGGGTGAGTTCGCTGATCGAAGAGCTGTATCGGCGGGAGGCGGCTGCGAGGGACGAAGCGGCCGGGCTGCGCCGTGAGATCGACGGACGCGACGGGTGACGGGCGGATCCGCCTGGGGAAATGAGCGGCAGGGTACCCCTGGTACGCGGTACGGTGCGCCGATGTCAGCGATCAAGAAGTTCCAAGTCACCTTTGACTGCGCAGAACCTGAGCGCCTCGCTCGCTTCTGGTGTGAAGTGTTGGGGTACGTCATACCGCCGCCACCGGAGGGGTTCACCACCTGGGACGATTTCAACCGCACCCTGCCTCCTGAGAAGCAGGGATCATGGTTCGCCTGCAGTGATCCCTCAGGCGTGGGCCCGCGCCTGTACTTCCAGCGCGTCCCCGAGGGCAAGATCGTTAAGAATCGGGTGCATCTCGACGTCCGGGCCGGCACCGGGCTCGTGGGGGACGAGCGCCTCGCCACGCTCGAAGCCGAGTGCGCACGACTGGTCGCGCTCGGCGCGACCCACGTGCAAACGCTGTATGCCGATGAGGAAAACGAGTCGTGCATCCCGATGCTGGACATCGAGGGCAACGAGTTCTGTATCGACTGAGCACTCTCCGAGCCGGGGGAGGTGGGGAGCCGCCTCCCTTGGGCCTCTCTGGTCTCGTATGGGGAGGGAGTTACCCCGTGAGGGCGAGGTTGTGCATCCGGGCGATGCCGAGCAAGGCGGTGTGAACGCCGTCGCCTTTCAGACGGCAGTCACGAAGGATCTTCCATGCCTTCATCCGTGCGAAGACGTGCTCGACGTGGGCCCGGACCTTGCGGTGGGAGTCGCTGTGCTCCTCTTTCCAAGCTGGCAGTTCGGTCTGGCCGCGTTCACGGCGGTGCGGGATGAGTAGGCCGGTGCCCCGATAGCCGCCGTCCGCGATGACCGTAGCCCGGCCGACGGCGGCCTTCGCACCGGAAGGTCCCATGCCTTGCAATCATTGCGGTTGCCCGCGACCGGTCGGCCGGCTTCGACACCCCGAACAGCGGGGCGAGCTGCCTCCGCGTCAAGTTCGTACGCCAGTAGGCCGCTACCAGCAGGATCCGGTCCGCCAGAGTCAGCCTCCACGGCCGCCCCTTGCGCACCTGGTCCGTACCTTCGCTCCGCATCGCAGTGACGAGCTTGCCGAACTGCCGCGGGCTCAGACCCATGTGTGAAAGGGAGGACAGCCCTTAGATTCGAAGGTGCCAACCAAACGTCCCCGGAGAGAAGAGCCCCGTGGAACGGTACGACGCACCCTCGACAGCCGACCCCTTTGACCGTTCAACTCGTTTGTTCCCCTGGCTCGTTGTTGCCTCACCAGCCCGGTGAGTGCCGGCCTGCACCACGATGAGCTGGAAGGACTCCTTGACCTGCGAGGCCGCGACGTCCTGCGGCAATTCCTGTCGGACCACCTGGAACTGCGGGCCCGGCGGGAGGAGGATGCAGTCGGGGCCTGCCCGCACCCGCCACCCGGCCGTGTCCGGCACGCCCGAACAACCCCAGCCACACGAAGCCCTCGGCCACCGGTCGCTCACACGAACCGGCCGAAGACTTCGTCGTGCCTGGGGCATGATGGCCCCTCAGCAACAGCAGTCCCAGGGGACCACGCGCATCCGTAGCGCCACCCGCAACAACAGCCATATCGGCCCACAGGCATTCCGCGGCTGTCACCATGGCGTCCATGGAAAGCGAACTGCCACCGGGCCAGCCTCCGCGAGTCCTCAACCCTCTCTGGATCATCGCGCTCTTCCTGGGGCTCTCCGAGACCACCGTGGGAATCGCCACTGCTCTATCAAGCGGCTGGGTCCAAGGGCTGCTCGCGGTGTTCGCAGTCGCGTTTCCCGTCCTGGTCTCCGCCGTATTCTTCTTCATATTGTGGCAGCGGCCGGAGGTGCTCTACGCACCCGGGGATTTCCCCGAGCACGTGTCGATCAGCACCTACGTGGACGGCATGCGCCGACGAGCGGCAGCAGATCCCGATACCATCCAAGTGGTCGTCAACGACATGCTGCGGACCGTGCTGCCCGCCGCTTTGAGCAGCGCCTCGGATGCCTCAGACGTGGTGGAGGAGACGTTGGCCAATGCCAACCAGGTCCTCGTGGAGCGCACTCTGAGCGTCGATATCAGCCCCATAACGGGAGTTCCGGGAGACCTGTTCCGTTCCACGGTCTACAGCACGCAGACAGTGAGCGATTTCCTTGATTCCCTCTGGGAGCACCTCAGGGACTTCGTCGCGCCGTTCAGATATGGCCGGGACTGGGTTCTGGTCGATCAGCAGAACAACAAGCCACTCAGGAACCTGGGGTCCTATTGGTCCGAGAGGAACGACACGGAGGCCGACTACAGGCTCCTCGGTGGCGTGGGCATTACCCCTGCGTCCCAGCTCATCGCGACGCGCCGCTGACCACTGTCTGCGGGGGCAGACTCCGCTCCCGAATCAAATCCTGCACATTTCCCAGCTCAGCCAGTCTGGTCGGGGAGGGAGACCTCTGGGTTCAGTATCCGTCACCGTCGCTGAAACTGACGTCGGGCTGCAGTGGCCCGCACCTTTCCGGGGAGATCACCCGTCGGGCCGAAGTCCCGGGACCGGTGGGGCTCCGGACATCCGCGTGCGACCGGGCTCGGCGCACAGGAGGAGAGTGACCTGCTCGGCCCGGCGGCTCCTCATGGTGTGCTGTCGACGTCCATGGCCGCCGGATTCAGTGACTCCAGGAGTTTCAGGAGCAGTGAGTGGGCCTGTTCCTGCTCCGTCGGTGTGAGTACTTCCAGGGCTTCGGCGTGGGTGGCGTCCACGGCGGCGCCGGCCTCGGCCGCGAGCCGCAGGCCGGCCTCGGTGGCGTGCAAGCGGTGAGTGCGTCTGTCGCCGGGGGCGGTACGGCGTTCCAGAAGCCCGCGTGCGACGAGTCCGTTGACCGCGGTGCCCATGGACTGGGGGGTGATGGCCGCTCTGCGTGCGGCGGTCGCGCTGGTGACGCCCGGGTCGAAGGCGGCCTGGATCAGGGCGCTGTTCTGGGCGAGGGTCAGGTGGAAGGGGCGCAGGGTGCGCTCGATCCGGGTCGCCATGATCTGGCCGATCTGCCAGGCCACGTATCCGGTACGCCGGTCGGGATGTTTCACGTGGCGGACCCCTTTTGTAAGGCAGCTGATTGTGGTGTACAACAGATTATCAGTTGGCTTCCATTCTTCCTATTCTTCGAGGATCCTGCCTCCAATGTCCCAGCACGCCTCCGCCCGACAGCACCACAAGCACGCCCTGGACGTGGCCCATCCGCCGCCGCGCCCCGGGACCCCGCGCGCCGTCCTGGTGCCCGTGGCGGTCGTCCTGCTGATCGGCACCGTGTTCGTCAGCGTCTATCTCGCCGCCTTCCACGCACCGCGCCCCCATGAGCTGCGGGTGGGCACCACGGAGATCGGCACCCACCAGGCCCAGCTGCGCCAGGACCTCGCACACGCCGTTCCGGACGGCTTCACCCTGGAGACCTACCCCGACGAATCCACCGCCCGGCACGCCGTGCAGGACCGGTCCGTGTACGCGGCCTACCTCGGCAAGGGGGACCTGCTCTACGGCAGTGCCAACGGAGCCGCTGTCACCGCCACAGTGACCACCGCGTTCGGCTCCGTGGCCCGCGCGGAACACCACCGCCTCTCCGTCGAGGACGTCGCCCCGGCGTCAGTGGGGGACACCCGGGGGCTGTCCGTCTTCTACGCGGCCTTCGGCCTGGTACTGGCCGGATACCTCTTCGGCATGACCACCTACCAGCTCGCCCCCCGCCTCCAGTACCGCTGGCGGATGGCCAGCCTGGCCCTGTTCGGCGTGGCCGGCGGCGTCCTGGTCGCCGTCATCGCCGGCAGCACCGGCTTCGGCGCCCTGCCCGGTCCCTTCCTGCCCCTCGCCCTCGTTGTCGCGCTGATGGGCGCCGCGGTCGGCGGCACGACCATGGTGCTGCTGCGTCTGTTCGGCTCCGCCGGCGTCAGTCTCGCCTCGATCCTTCTGCTGATTCTCGGCAACAGCAGCAGCGGCGGCATCATGCCCGCCGCCTACCTCCCCGCCTGGCTGCGCCCGCTGTCCGAGATCCTGCCCGTCGGGGTCGGCGTCCGCGCCATGCAGGGGCTCTCCCGCTTCCAGGACGACGGCCTGACCCGCGCCCTGGTGATTCTCCCGCTGTGGGTGCTGGGCGCCGCCGCCGTGCTCTACCTCAAGGACGTCTTCCGGCGCGAGACCCCGAGCCTCGTGCGGGACACGGCCGAGCCCCAGCCCGCAGCGGCCTGACAACGGAGGCGATCAGCCTGCCGTACGAAGAGCGCGTCCCTCTGGATGCGCGGCCGGCCGGCGCGAACGACTCGGCGCAGGCACCAAGGCCCGAGCCGGACGCCCGGACGCCCGGCCGGTGACGGTGAACGCGTGGGTCAGCTGCCGAGGCCGTGGCCGTGGCCGAGGTCCTCGATGAGCCCGGGGTGGACCGGCTGCCAGCCCAGCAGTTCACGGGTCAACGCGTTCGAGGCAGACATGTCGAGCCCGAGGATGCGGGCCAGGAAGCCGAAGTGGGCGGCGGCGTCCTCGTCCGCTACGGCGGCCACGGGCACGTTCGCCTTGCGGCCGACGACCTCGGCGATGGCGCGGATGGTCACGCCCTCCTCGCCGACGCCGTGCAGCACCGATCCCGCCGGTGCCTTCTCCACGGCCAGGCGGAACAGGCGCGCGACATCGAGTCGGTGGGCCGAGGGCCAGCGGTTGGACCCGTCGCCGAGGTAGCCGGAGACGCCCTTCTCGCGGGCGATGGCGGTCAGTTGAGCGACCATGTCGCACCGGCTCCGGTCGTGGACCGTCGGCGCGAGCCGCACGAGGGACGAGCGCACGCCGCCCTCCGCGAGCGCTAGCGCGGCCCGGCCGCCGGCGCTGCGGGGGCTCGGCGAGGCGGCGGCCCGCGGGTCGCCCTCGGCCCCCACGGGTCCCCCGCCGGCGACGACCAGCGGCCGGTCCGAGCCCTCAAGGGCGTCCCCGAACGCCTCGATGGCGCGCAACTCGGCGCCCGCCGCGGCCTCGTGCTGCGACAAGTCGTGGTTGAACGCCAGATGGACGACTCCCTCGGCCTCGGCGGCGCCGGCGCGCAGGCCGTCGAGGTCCTCCAACGTGCCACGGCGTACCGCGGCGCCGACGGCGGACAGGGCGGCCGCCGAGGCATCCGAGCGAGCGAGCCCGACGACCTCATGCCCGGCGTCGATGAGATCGGACACGAGGACGGAACCGATGAACCCGGACGCGCCGGTGACGAACACACGCATGGCGGTGCACTCCTTGGATGAACGGAATCGGAAGGAATCGGACGAACTTAAGCGTGATCATGCGAAATCGGAATGAATTGGGCGGAGGGGAAACGAGGACCGGCCCGATGGGGCGCTCAGCCGGCGCTCGGCCGGCGCCCGCCCGGTGATCCCACTCTGCGGCGACCTCGCACGCCAGGTCCAATGAATGCTTCGCAAGGGGCGATACGCCGCGTGCATCGCCATCGCCATCGCCAGTGCCATCGCCACGGCGGTCGTTCGGGCGCTGACGGGTCCACTGTCAGGTCGCGCGAGAGCTACGCTGGCCGGGTGCCCGACTCGTCACCGCCTCCGGCAGCCTTCGATCTGCGGCTGGTGTGGTGTTTCACCGTCGTGGCCGAGTACCGGCATTTCGGCCGCGCCGCCGAGGCCCTCCACACCACCCAGCCGTCTCTGAGCCGGCAGATCCACCGCCTCGAACGGCAGCTGGGCGCCCGGCTGTTCGAGCGCACGCCCCACGGCAACCACCTCACGGAGGCCGGCGAGGTCTTCCTGCCGCTCGCCACGGAACTGCTGCGCTCCGCCGACCGGGCCGCGGGGCGCGCCCGGGCCGCCGCCCGGCCCAGCCGCATCACCATCGGCTACACGCCGGGCCTCATCATCACCCCGGTCGTGCGCGAGCTGCGCCACCGGCACCCCGACGCCGAGGTACGAACCCTGCATCTGGCCCCCGGCGAACCGCGCGCGGCGCTCCTCGACCGCCGGGTGGATGCCGTGGTCGCCCGGCTGCCGTTCACCGCCGACGGTCTGGATGTAACCGCCCTCTACGACGAGCCCCGGGTCCTGGTGGTGCCGCGGGACCACCGGCTGGCCGGCAAGGAAGCGGTCACCCTCGACGACATCGCCGACGAACCCCTGCCCACGGTGCGGGGGTCCGACCCGCTCCTGAACGCGTTCTGGCGCATCCACCCCCGGCCCGACGGACGCCCGGCCCCCGAAGGCCCGCTGATCGAGTCCACCGAGGACAAGTTCGAACTCGTCGCCGCCGGGCAGGCCGTGATCATCTCCGTCGACGTCCACGCCCACAGCCTGCGCCCGGACCTCACCACGGTCCCGCTCCAGGGCGTCGAGCCCAGCCGTGTCGTACTGGCGACGCGCGCCCGCGACCGCAACGGCCTGGTGGCGGCCTTCCGTACGTACGCCCGAGCCCACCTCACGGGTCTCGCCCCGACCGGCCCCGCGAGCGCCCCGCCGTCACGATCGGTGGAGTGACCGCTGGGGTGCCGCCCTTCAGTCGGCCCGAATGAAGCGGGCCATCCCGATGGACTTGGGCGCCCTGTCGGTGAACCCGAACTTCCGGTAGAGATGGTGGGCGTCGCCGTCGGCGATGAGGGAGACGTACGAGAGTGCCGGTGCGCGGCGTTCCAACTCGTCGTTCAGGGCCTGCATGATGCGGCGGCCGAGTCCACGGCCCTGGTGCTCGGGCAGGACGCAGATGTCGACGATCTGGAAGAAGCATCCTCCGTCGCCGATGATCCGGCCCATGCCGATCGGATCGCCGCCGTGGACGGCCACCACCCCGTACCAGGTGTGGGACAGCCTCACCGCCGCGCCCTCGGCGGACTTGTCGGTGAGGCCGGCGCTGGTGCGGAGCCGGCGGTAGTCCTCCACCGACGGGACGCCGGGGTGGACCTCGTATGCGCTGGGATCGGGCGAGGCGCTTCCCTTTACGGCTCGGTGTGACGCGGGGCGTAGTGGCCCAGGAACATGTCGACGCCACCCGTGATCAGGCGGTCGGTGAGATCGTCGTCGATGTCGGTGCCGTAGGCACTGAAGACCAGGTACGGGAAGACCAGCAGCGAGTAGAGCTGGAGCAGGGCCACCTCGATGTCGGGCACGTCGAGCCGGCCCTGTGCGACCAGTTGCCGGAGCGCTCCCGCGACGACGGGGTGATGGCGCTCGGGACCGGCGTCGTGCCAGCCCTTGCCGAGTTCGGGGAAGCGGTGCAGTTCGCGGGCGACGACGTTCCGCAGCGCGAGGATCTCCGGGTCGGTGCGGATTCCGGCCACCCAGGCGCGGGCGGCGGCGATGAGCGACGCACGCAGGTCGTCCGAGTCGGCGAGACGGGCGATGGCGCTGACGAGGGTGCCGCCGAGCGGGGCGTCGAGCGAGTCCTTGACGACTCCGGTGAACAGGGCTTCCTTGCTGCCGAAGTGGTTGTAGACCGTCACCTTCGACACGCCCGCCTCGGCGGCGATGAGATCGACACTCACGTCGAAGCCCTCCCGCAGAAAGAGCTCGCGGGCCGCTTTGAGGATGGCCAGTCGCTTTGCCTCGGCGCGCGGTCCGGCGGGGGGCCGCTTGACGTCCTTCGTGCTCATGCGACGAGTCTACCGGCATGTGAACTGAACGGTTGAGTTCATATGTACTGGGCCGTACAGTTCACTTGACCGGGCTTGTGCGGAGATGGTCGTGGCCCGGCCGCACTTCCCCCTTCCGTATCGCACGCTTGGAGGATTCGTCGTGACGCACAGCACCGCCGACGCGCACCACGCGCCCGCTTCGCACCCCCCGGCCGACCCGCGCCGCTGGCTGATGCTCGTCCTGCTCTGCCTGGCCCAGTTCATGCTCATCCTGGACGTCACCGTCGTGAACGTCGCCCTGCCCGACATGGCCGCCGACCTCGACCTCGGCAGGCAGGCGCTGACCTGGGTGGTGACCTCGTACACCCTGTGCTTCGGCGGGCTGATGCTGCTCGGCGGGCGCCTCGCCGACGTGTTCGGCGCCCACCGCACCGTCCTCGCAGGGCTCGCGGTGTTCACCACCGCGTCCCTGGTCACCGGGCTCGCCACGGGCGCACCCATGCTGCTGGGCGGGCGGATATCCCAGGGCATCGGAGCCGCCCTGCTCTCCCCGGCCGCCCTCTCGATCGTCACCACCGGCTTCCAAGGCGCGGAACGCAACAAGGCTCTCGGCGTCTGGGCGGCCGTCGGCGGCACCGGATCGGCCATCGGTGTGCTGCTGGGCGGGGCACTGACCGACGGGCCCGGCTGGCAGTGGGTCTTCTACATCAACGTCCCCGTCGGCGTCCTCGCCCTCGCCGCGCTGCCGGGCCTGCTCCCGGCCCGTCCGCCGCGGGCGGCCCGGCTCGACCTGCCCGGCGCGCTGCTGGTCACCGCGGGCACCGGATCGCTCATCTACGGCCTGGTCAAGGCGGGCGACACGGGCTGGAGCGGAGCTGCCACACTGCTGTCGCTGCTCGCTGCGGTCGTGCTGTACGGGGCGTTCGCCGCGGTCGAACGGATCGGCGGCGCCCCGCTGATGGACCTCCGCATGCTCACCCGCCGTCCCGTGGTCGCGGGCGCGTTCCTGCTGCTGATCGCCACCGCGCTGCTGATCGCGTTCTTCTTCCTTGGCTCGGTCTACCTGCAGCACGTACGCGGCTTCAGCCCGCTGCGGACCGGCCTCGTGTTCCTGCCCGTGGCCGTCGCCACCGCCGTCGGCGCCCACCTCGGATCCCGGCTCGTCGGCAGGATCGGCAGCAGGACGACCGCGGTGGGAGGCCTGCTGATCGCGGCGGCGGGCACCGCGCCGCTGACCCGGTTGTCGCACGACGGCAGCGTGTACGCCGGCCTGCTGCCGGGCCTCGCCGTCGCCTCGCTCGGCCTCGGGGCGGTCTTCGTCACCGCCACCACCACGGCGCTGGCCATGGTCGCGCGCGAAGAGGCAGGGCTGGCCTCGGGCGTCGTCAACACCTTCCACGAGGTGGGGGGTTCGATCGGCGTGGCCGTCCTGTCCACCGTCGCCGCCGCGGGCATCGAGGACGGCGCGATCGACGGTTTCACGGACGCGTTCACGCTCAGCGCGGTCGTGGCCGCCGTGAGCGCGGGCGTCGCCCTGTTCCTCGTACCGCGCGGCAGGCCACAGACGACCGGCGGTCCGCATGTGCACTGAAGCGCCCGAGTGACCGCCCGGGCTCCCCACAGCGGTCGAGGGAGCCCGGAACGGTCAACGGGTACCGCGGATCAGAGCCGGTCGAGGATGCTCTTGAGCTGCTTGACCTCGGCGGACTGGCCCGTGACGATGGCGTCGGCCATCTTCTTGGCGTCGGGGTTCTGGCCGCTCTTCTGCTCGGTCTTCGCCATGGCGATCGCGCCGTTGTGGTGGTCGATCATCATCTGGGCGAACATCTTGTCGAACTCCTTGCCCTGCATGGCCTTGAGTTCCTTCATGTCCTTGTCGGACATCATGCCGTCGCCGCCCATGCCCATCCCGGGCATGTCCCCCGTCGCGGTGGGCTTGCCCCAGGACTTGAGCCAGCCCGTCATGGTCTTGATCTCGGGGTCCTGAGCCTTCTCGATCTTCGCGGCCAGGTCCTTGATCTCCGCGTCGGAAGCGCGGCCGTCGGCCAGCTGGGCCATCTCCACGGCCTGCTCGTGGTGGGGGATCATCATCTGCGCGAACGTGACGTCCGCCTCGTCGGCGTCACCGGCCTTGTCGGCCGCCGTCGCGGTCGCTGTCACCGGGCCCTTGCTGCCGCCGTGGTCCATGCCGCTCGCGCCGTCGCTGTCGCCGCCGCAGGCGGAGAGCATCAGGGCCCCGGCGGCTACGACGCCGACGGCCGCGACACGGCGGACGGGCTTGCGGTGGAGGTGCTTGCCGTGGAAGGCGCGCGTGAAGGCAGTCATCGTGAACTCACCTCGTGTGTTGGTTCTGGCTGTGTGGGCGTACGCGTCGTCGCGGGAGCGCGCGTGGTGCGCGTCCGCGAGGGCGGTTCGGCCTACAGCCGCAGGACCGACAACTCGGTGAGATCAGGGCCGCGGGGTGGGGGATTGGGCCGCAGCATGACGGGCGCCTCGGCGAGGAGCTTCGCCAGCCAGTCCGGACGGCGAGTGAGGGCCGTCCTCAGCAGCGCGGTGAGCACCCACGCGCCGAACATCACCGCCACGCACAGCGAGAGCATGTCCATCGCCATGGCCGGCTTGTCCTTGGACGCCGTGTGTGCGGAGTGCGCGGCGCTGCCCCGCTCCGGTGACGCCGGAGCCCCCATGGGGTCGTGGGCGGCTGGCGCCGCGGGCATCGTCGAGACGTGGGACGCGGGGCTCATGCCGTCGCCGGACGACTGGTCGGGGTGTCCCACGGTGTGCATGACGAACACGCCCAGCGCGAGAACGACGACGAGCAACAGGTGCCCGTAGGCGCCTGCCGCTCGTACGTATCGGTTCACGTGCACGCCGGTAGTCTCCGTCTGTGATCGCTTCGGACTGGCTCTCCGACAGTAGCGAAGGGGAGTGGAGCGTGCCGTCATGGGGGTCGGATACCGGCCCGCTTCCTGAGCGGCTCACTGAACGCACGGTGCGGTACCGAACCCCGCACTGGCATGACCGACCCGGAACCGCTCCTCCGGCGGAACGGCCTTCACCCTGTCGGGCCAGGGCCCGTCAAGGCGGTGTCAACGTCCACGTGACCGGCGCCAAGGATGCGTCAAGGGTTGTGCCGGACGACTCGCGGAAGGGCTTCGGTGGGGGGAAGTAGCCCTTCCCGTCGGCGAGTTGATCTTCAGTGAGCGGAGCGCGTCGGCTGCGATGAATGACGTACCGACCGAGATGAGTGATGTGCGGACCGGCGGGGGTGAGGTATGGACCGCCGCGGGTGACGTACGGCCCGGTCGGCTGAAGGTCTACCTCGGCGCTGCTCCGGGGGTGGGCAAGACCTACCGCATGCTCGACGAGGGGCGACGCAGGGCGGCGCGGGGTGCCGATGTGGTGGTGGGGTTCGTGGAGTGCCACGGGCGCTTGGGTACGGAGGCGATGCTCGACGGCCTGGAGGTCGTACCGCGCGCCCCCTGCTCCTATCGCGGCGGGGAGTTCGAGGAGATGGACCTGGCCGCGGTTCTCGCCCGTCGCCCGCAGGTCGCGCTGGTGGACGAGGTCGCCCACAGCAATGTGCCGGGAGGCGGTCGCAACGCCAAGCGCTGGCAGGACATCGAGGAACTGCTCGCCGCCGGGATCGACGTCATCACAGCCCTCAACATCCAGCACCTGGAGTCCCTCAACGACGTCGTCGAGAAGATCACGCGGGTACCGCAGCACGAGACGGTGCCCGACGAGGTCGTACGACGCGCGCAGCAGATCGAACTGGTGGACATTCCGCCGGAGGGGCTGCGACGCCGGATGGCGCACGGCAACATCTACGCGCCAGAGAAGGTCGATGCCGCTCTCGCCAACTACTTCCGCCCCGGCAACCCGACCGCGCTGCGTCAACTGGCCCTGCTGTGGGTGGCCGACCGGGTGGACGAGGCGCTCCAGTCGTACCGCTCCGAGCACGGTATCGGCGGGGTGTGGGAGACGAGGGAACGGGTGATCGTGGCGCTCACCGGCGGTCCCGAGGGAGACACCCTCATCCGGCGGGCCGCCCGGATCGCCGACCGGTCGGCGGGCGGTGACCTGCTCGCCGTGCACGTGACCCGCAGCGACGGTCTCGCGGCGGGCACCTCGCACGCCTCACTCGCCCGGCAGCGGCGGCTGGTCGAGGACCTGGGCGGGAGCTACCACTCGGTCGTCGGCGACGACGTGCCGACCGCCCTCGTCGAGTTCGCCCGCGCCGAGAACGCCACCCAACTCGTCCTCGGCACCAGCCGCAGGGGTCGCGTCGAGCGCTTCGTCACCGGGCGCGGCACCGGCGAGACGGTCGTCGAACTCTCCGGCGACATCGACATCCACACGGTCACGCACGAACGCGCCGGACGCGGCACGCTGCTGCCCTCGCGGCGGCGCACCCTGTCGACCGCGCGCCGGGTCGCGGGCCCGGTGGCCGGGCTGCTGCTGCCCGTGGCGCTCACCTTCCTGCTCGATCTCGACTGGGCCCGGGACCGGCTCAACCTCACCAGCGAGGCACTGCTGTTCCTGCTCACCGTGGTGGGTGTGGCCTGCATAGGCGGGGTCGTCTCGGCGGTGATCGCCTCGGTCACGGCGTCCCTGCTGCTCAACTACTGGTTCATCCCGCCCGTCGGCCAGTTCACGCTCGACGATCCCAACGCGCTGCTGGCCCTGGCGGTCTTCGCGGCGGTCGCCGCCGTGGTCGCCGGCGTCGTCGACCGCTCCCTGCGCCTGTCGCGGCGCTCGGCCCGCGCCACCGCCGAGGCCGAGACCATGTCCTCGCTCGCCGGCAGCATCGTGCGCGGTGGTGCGACGATCCCGGCACTGGTGGAACGCACACGCGAGACCTTCGGCATGGACTCGGCGGAACTCGTCGACGAGCCGCCCGGAGACGACGGCGCGACGGTCGTGCCCGCGGGCCCCGGCGCCTTCCTCGTCCTGCGCGGGCGCCCCCTGCCCTCCTCCGAGCGGCGCGTGCTCGCCGCCTTCGCCGCCCATGTGGGATCCGCCGTCGAACGGGCCAGGCTCGCCGAGGCCGCCGCCGAGGTCGAACCGGTCAAGGCCGCCGACCGGATGCGTACGGCGCTGCTGCGGGCGGTCGGCCACGACCTGCGCACGCCTCTCGCGGCGGGCTGGGCCGCGGTCTCCTCGCTGCGCAGCCGGGACGTCGACTTCTCCGACGAGGACCGGGACGAACTACTCGCGACCGCGGACGAGTCCGTGGCCAAGCTCAACCGCTTGGTCGAGAACCTCCTCGACCTCAGCCGCCTTCAGGCGGGCGCGCTCACGCTGAACCTGCGGGCCACCACACTGGAGGAGGTCCTTCCGGCGGCGCTCGCGGACACCCCCGAGGTGGCGGTCGGGGACCTGGAGGAGATCCCGGCCGTGCTGGCCGATCCGCCGCTCCTGGAACGCGTGATCGCCAACCTCGTCGGCAACGCGGCCCGCCACAGCCCGGCGGACCGCAAGGTGCTGCTGACCGCGAGCACCCACGCGGGCCGCGTCGAAATCCGTGTCGTCGACCGAGGCCCCGGCCTGCCGTCGCCCTCCAAGCTCTCGGCTCCGCTCGAGCAGGGAGGCACCCCCGTCCGCGACCGGCTCTTCGAGCCCTTCCAGCGTCTGGGCGACACCGACAACACCACCGGCCTCGGCCTTGGCCTGGCCCTGTCCCGGGGGCTGACCGAGGCGATGGACGGCACCCTCACCCCGGAGGACACCCCCGGCGGCGGTCTGACGATGGTGCTGTCGCTGCCCTTCGCCGAGCGAGTGGATCTTCCCAGTGATACGCAGAGCGTAGGAGGCGGCGTATGAGCAGGGGGCGTACGACTCATGGAAGCGGCGTACGAGGGCTCGGGCCCGAGGTCGCCGTGGCAACCGCAGGAGGTGACGGTGTGATGACCGGCTATTCGCTCCGGGACCGGCTCGCCCTGGTGGCGGGCCTGGTGGGCCCCTTCCTGGTGGCGCTCGTCCTCGTGCCCTTCCGTACGGATCTGTCGCATACGAACGCGGCGCTGATCCTGGTCGTGGTGGTGGTCGCGGTCGCCGCCCTAGGCAGCCGTACGGCGGGGGCGCTCGCGGCGCTGTCCGCGGCTGCCTGGTTCGACTTCTTCCTCACCCGCCCGTACGAGACGTTCGACATCCATACCTCGGCCGACATCGAGACGGCGGTGCTGCTGCTCGTCGTCGGCGTGATCGTGTCCCAGCTCGCGGCCCGGGCCCGCCGCCTGGAGGTCATCACGGTGACGGACGCGGACTATCTCGCCCGCGTCCACGAGACCGCCGAGCTCGCCCAGTCCGCCAAGTCCTCAGACACCGTGGTCGACCACGTCCGCGGCCAGCTCACCGAGCTGCTCGGCCTGCGCGGCTGCCGCTACGAGTACGGCACCCTGCTGGGGCAGCCGCCCCGGCTGGAGCAGGACGGAAACGTCTCGGTCGGCCACCGGCGCCGGGACGTCGACGCCTGCGGCTGGCCGGACGGCGAGATCGAACTGCGCACCTACGGCAACGGCCACTACCTGGGCCGCTTCATGCTCACCCCCGGCCCGGGCCCCGTACCGCCACTCCAGGCCCGCCTGGTGGCGGTCACCCTCGCCGACCAGACGGGCGCGGCCCTGGACACGGCCGGGCCGTAGGTACCCGCGGGGGCACTGCGCGCAGCCGAGCAGGAGCCGTGCGGGGCAGTGGGCCGTCAAGGTCCCGTCAAGGTCCGGGGGTTCGGCGCGAAGAAGGCGCAAGGAAGGGTCGAACGCGGTCGGGGACGGACAGAACCTGGGCGCACCCGCGCATCGCCTCCCCGCGTGCGCGGGCCACCGCGTAAGGAGCCCGTATTCCATGTCTGTCCTGACCATCGAGCCGGGGGCGACCCCCGTCGGCGAGGAGCCGCCGGATACCGGTGAGCGCCATCGCCTCACCGCCCTCACGGGGCTGGCCGCTCTGTCGCTGGACGCGATGGCCTCGGTGGCGTACGGGCCCGAGGCGATCGTCCTGGTGCTGGCCGCGGCGGGTGCGCACGGCCTCGGCTTCACGCTGCCGGTGACGCTGGCCATCGCGGGGCTGCTGGCGGTGCTCGTCGCCTCGTACCGGCAGGTGATCGCCGCGTTCCCGGACGGCGGCGGGTCGTACGCCGTCGCCAGGACCCACCTGGGCGCCCGTACGAGTCTGGTGGCGGCGGCCTCGCTGGTCCTGGACTATGTGCTGAATGTGGCGGTCGCCGTCACCGCCGGGGTGGCGGCGCTGACCTCGGCGTTTCCTGAGCTGTACGGCGACCGGCTGTGGTTGTGTCTGGCCGTGCTGGTGCTGATCACGGGCGTGAATCTGCGCGGCATCGTGGAGTCGGCGCGCGCGTTCATCGTGCCGACGGCGGTCTTCGTCGTGTCGATCCTGGTGCTGATCGTCGTGGGTCTCTTCCGGTCCGCGCCTGTCAGCACCGCGGCCGCCGCCGGGCACGCCTCCGTCCTCGCGGACAACGCCACCACGGTCGGCGCGCTGCTCCTGCTGAAGGCCTTTGCCTCGGGGTGCAGCGCGCTCACCGGTGTGGAGGCGCTGGCCAACGCGGTGCCGTCCTTCCGTGTTCCGCGTGTGCGCCGGGCCCAGCGGGCGGAGGTGGCCCTGGGGGCCGTCCTCGGGGTGATGCTGATCGGTCTGTCGGTCCTCATCTCGCGCTTCCACCTCCAGCCGGTGGAGGGTGTCACGGTCCTTGCTCAGCTCGCGGACGCCTCGCTGGGTCACAACTGGGCCTTCTACGTCATCCAGTTCGCGACGATGATCCTGCTGGCGCTCTCCGCGAACACCTCTTTCGGCGGCCTGCCCGTGCTGCTGAAGCTGCTGGCCCGCGACAACTACCTCCCGCACGTCTTCGCCCTGAAGGCGGACCGGCAGGTGCACCGTCACGGTGTGCTCGCGCTGGCCCTGGTGTCGGCTGTCCTGCTGGTCTTCTCCGGCGGCGATACCAACACCCTGGTGCCGCTTTTTGCCATCGGCGTCTTTATCGGCTTCACGATCGCGCAGGTCGGGATGGTCCGGCACTGGCGTGGTGAGCGGGGGAGGGGGTGGCGGGGCAGGGCCTGGCTGAATGGTTTCGGCGCCGTGCTCACGGGTGTCTCGGCGGTCGTGGTGGCGGCGACGAAGTTCGTGGACGGTGCTTGGCTGATAGTGATCGCCGTGCCGCTGCTGGTGGCCGCCTTCGAGACGGTGCACCGGGCGTATGCGCGGATCGGCGAGCGGCTGGGCCTGGGGCGGATCCCCGAGCCGCCGCACCGCGACCGTTCGCTGGTGATCGTTCCGGTGTCGAACCTGTCCCGGCTGACCGTGGAGGCCCTGAACGCCGCCGCCTCCCTCGGGGACGAGGTACGTGCCGTCACGGTGTGCCACCCCGACACCGAGGACCGCGCCCACACGCATGCGCTGGCCCGCGACTGGGCACAGTGGGACCCCGGAGTACCGCTCGTCCAGCTCACCTCCGAGCGCCGCACCGTGGGGCGCCCGATCGCCGAGTACGTGGGCGAGACGGCCGCCGCGGAGCCCGGCACCCGGGTCACCGTGCTGATTCCCGAGGTCGAGCCGGACCGGCTGTGGCAGCGGCTGCTCCAGAACCAGCGGGGCGCGGTCGTCGCCCACGCGGTGCGCCGTGACACGGACGCGGTGATCTGCCGGCTGCGGTTCCGCGTCTTCTGACGCCTTGATCCGACGCCTTGCTTCGACGCCCTACTCCGGACCCCGCTATGACGCCCTGCTCCGACGTCCTGCCCTGTTACGCGCCCTGATGGCCCGCATCTCGCCGATGCGGGCCATCGGCGTACTCGGCCGGACGGCGGGACCCGTCGCCGCACGTGGAGCGGTCGGTCGTAAGGGTTCCGTCAAAGGCGGACCGGCCGCCGTATGGGAGGTGTCAACGGCGGCCAGATCCGGCCATCGAGGCGGTTACCTCTAACCGTCCGCTTCATTTCTGAACCTCTCCTAGGAGTTCGCGATGGCCGATCTGGCCTTCGTCGTCACCACGATCGCGGTGTTCGCGCTGGTGGCCCTCGTCGCCAAGGGGGTGACGAAGCTGTGACCGCCGAGAACATTGTCGGCCTGGTCGTGGCCGTCGCCCTGCTGGGCTATCTCGTCCTCGCCCTGATCTTCCCGGAGAGGTTCTGAGCCTCGATATGAGTCCCGTTCTTGCCGGCGTGCTTCAGCTGCTCGCGCTCATAGCGGCGCTGGCCCTCGCCTACGTCCCCCTTGGCGACTACATGGCCAAGGTCTACTCCTCCGACAAGCACTGGCGTGTGGAGAAGTGGATCTACAAGGGCATCGGCGCCAATCCGAACACGGAGATGCGCTGGCCCGCGTACCTGCGTGGCGTCCTCGCCTTCTCCGCGGTCAGTGTCCTCTTCCTCTACCTGCTGCAGCGCCTCCAGGGTCATCTGCCCGGCTCGCTCGGCTTTGCCGCGATCGACCCGGACCAGGCGTTCAACACCGCCGCGTCGTTCGTCACCAACACCAACTGGCAGTCGTACTACGGCGAGCAGGCCATGGGCCATGTCGTGCAGACCGGCGGCCTGGCGGTGCAGAACTTCGTCTCCGCCGCGGTCGGTATCGCCGTCGCCGTGGCGCTGGTGCGCGGCTTCTCGCGCTCCCGTACCGGTGAGCTGGGCAACTTCTGGGCCGACCTGGTGCGCGGTACGGTCCGTATCCTGCTGCCGCTCTCGGTGGTCGCCGCGATCGTCCTGGTCGCGTGCGGTGCGATCCAGAACTTCTCCGGGATCCACTCGGTGGGCCAGTTCATGGGCGGTTCGCAGCAGTGGAACGGCGGTGCGGTCGCTTCGCAGGAGGCCATCAAGGAGGTGGGTACCAACGGTGGCGGTTACTTCAACGCCAACTCCGCGCACCCCTTCGAGAACCCCACCCCGTTCTCGAACCTGTTCGAGATCTTCCTGCTGCTGGTCATTCCGTTCGCGCTGACCCGCACCTTCGGCCGTATGGTCGGCAGCCTGAAGCAGGGCTACGCGATCCTGGCGACGATGGCCACGATCTGGCTCGGCTTCATCGCCCTGATGATGTGGACCGAGTTCGCCCACCACGGTCCGGCGTTCCAGATCGCGGGCGGCGCGATGGAGGGCAAGGAGAACCGCTTCGGTGTCGGCGCCTCGTCGATCTTCGCGGTGTCGACCACCCTGACCTCGACGGGTGCGGTGGACTCCTTCCACTCCTCGTTCACCGGCCTCGGCGGCGGTATCACCATCCTGGGCATGCAGCTCGGCGAGATCGCGCCGGGTGGTACCGGTTCCGGTCTCTACGGCATGCTGATCATGGCGATCATCGCGGTGTTCATCGCGGGTCTGATGGTCGGGCGCACGCCCGAGTACCTGGGCAAGAAGATCGGCACCCGCGAGATCAAGTTCGCGGCCTGCTACATCCTCATCACCCCGGCGCTGGTGCTCGTCTTCACCGCCGCGGCGATGGCCCTGCCGACTCCGGGCCACTCCATGACCAACAGCGGGGCGCACGGCTTCTCCGAGATCCTGTACGCCTACTCCTCCGGCGCCAACAACAACGGCTCGGCCTTCGCGGGCCTGAACGCCGACACGCAGTGGTTCAACAGCACGATCGGCATCGCGATGCTGCTCGGCCGCTTCCTGCCGATGGTGTTCGTGCTGGCGCTGGCCGGTTCGCTCGCCGAGCAGAAGCCGGTCCCGGCCACCGCGGGCACCCTGCGCACCGAAAAGCCGCTGTTCACCGGCCTGTTGGTGGGCGCCATCCTGATCATCACCGGTCTGACCTACTTCCCGGCGCTCGCGCTGGGTCCGCTGGCCGAGGGGCTGGCGTCTTGACCACTCGCACAGATTCGCCTTCAGAAGAGGACTCGATGTCCACAGTCACTCCGACCCGGGCGCCGCACAGTGACGTGCCGACCGGCCACAAGACTGACGAAAGCCGTGTCGGCGCGGGTCTGTTCGACCCGAAGCAGTTGCTGAAGTCGCTGCCGGACGCCTTCCGCAAGCTCGACCCGCGGGTGATGGTCAAGTCGCCCGTCATGTTCGTGGTGCTGGTCGGGTCGGTCCTGACGACGGTCTTCTCCTTCAAGGCCCCGGGTGACTGGTTCGGCTGGGCGATCAGTGCCTGGCTGTGGCTGACCGTGATCTTCGCCAACCTGGCGGAGGCGGTGGCCGAGGGCCGCGGCAAGGCGCAGGCGGACACCCTGCGCAAGGCGAAGACGGACACGGTGGCGCGCCGGCTCTCCTCGGACGGCACGTCCGAGGAGGAGGTGCCGGGCACCGAACTGCGCGTCGGCGACCTGGTCGTCTGTGAGGCGGGCGACATCATCCCCGGTGACGGTGACGTCGTCGAGGGTGTGGCGAGCGTCGACGAGTCGGCCATCACCGGTGAGTCGGCCCCGGTCATCCGCGAGTCCGGCGGCGACCGCAGCGCGGTGACCGGTGGTACGAAGGTCCTCTCCGACCGGATCGTCATCAAGATCACGACGAAGCCCGGCGAGACCTTCATCGACCGGATGATCGCTCTGGTCGAGGGCGCGGCCCGGCAGAAGACGCCGAACGAGATCGCGCTGAACATCCTGCTCGCGTCGCTCACGATCGTCTTCCTGCTCGCGGTGGCGACCCTGCCGCCGTTCGCCGACTACGCGGGCACGCACCTCACGATGGTCGTCCTGGTGGCCCTGCTGGTCTGCCTGATCCCGACGACGATCGGCGCGCTGCTCTCGGCGATCGGTATCGCGGGCATGGACCGGCTGGTCCAGCGCAACGTCCTGGCCATGTCCGGCCGTGCGGTCGAGGCCGCCGGTGACGTCTCCACGCTGCTGCTGGACAAGACCGGCACCATCACCCTCGGCAACCGTCAGGCCTCCGAGTTCGTGCCGGTGTCGGGGACGACGGAGGCCGAGGTGGCCGACGCCGCGCAGCTGTCGTCGCTGGCCGACGAGACGCCCGAGGGCCGCTCCATCGTCGTGCTGGCGAAGGAGAAGTACGGGCTGCGCGAGCGGCACCAGGGCGAGTTGTCCGGGGCCGAGTGGATCGCCTTCACCGCGCAGACCCGTATGTCGGGTGTGGACGTCGACGGACGCAAGATCCGCAAGGGCGCGGCCGGTTCGGTCATCGCCTGGGTCCAGGAGCGGGGCGGCGAGGTGTCCGCGGACGCCGACACCCTCGCGGGCCGGATCTCGGAGGCGGGCGGCACGCCGCTGCTGGTGGCCGTCGAGGACACCGAAGGCGCGCGCATCCTCGGGGTCATCCACCTGAAGGACGTTGTCAAGGAGGGCATGCGGGAGCGGTTCGACGAGCTGCGCCGGATGGGCATCAAGACCATCATGATCACGGGTGACAACCCGCTGACGGCCAAGGCGATCGCGGACGAGGCGGGCGTCGACGACTTCCTCGCGGAGGCGACTCCCGAGGACAAGATGGCGCTCATCAAGCGGGAGCAGGCGGGCGGCAAGCTCGTCGCGATGACCGGTGACGGCACGAACGACGCCCCGGCGCTGGCGCAGGCGGACGTGGGCGTGGCGATGAACACGGGTACGTCGGCCGCGAAGGAGGCCGGCAACATGGTCGACCTCGACTCGAACCCGACCAAGCTCATCGAGATCGTCGAGATCGGCAAGCAGCTCCTCATCACCCGGGGCGCGCTGACGACGTTCTCCATCGCCAACGACGTCGCGAAGTACTTCGCGATCATCCCGGCGCTGTTCGCCGCGGTCTACCCGGGCCTGGACAAGCTGAACATCATGCACCTGTCCTCGCCCGACTCGGCGATCCTGTCCGCGGTCATCTTCAACGCGCTGATCATCATCGCGCTGGTGCCGCTCGCTCTGCGGGGTGTGCAGTACCGGCCGGTGAGTGCCGACAAGATGCTGCGGCGCAACCTCGGGATCTACGGCATCGGCGGCCTGATCGCCCCCTTCATCGGCATCAAGATCATCGACCTGCTCATCTCCCTCATCCCCGGAATCGGCTGATCGGCTATGAACAACTCGGTTACGAACACTGCCCGGTTGCTCTGGGCGGGCCTGCGGGCCCTGCTCGTGCTCACCGTCGTCTGCGGGGTGCTCTACCCGCTGGCCATCACCGGCGTGGCCCAGGGCCTGTTCTCCGACCAGGCGAACGGCTCGGAGATCAAGGCGAACGGCAAGGTCGTCGGTTCCTCGCTGATCGGCCAGTCCTACAACCTGCCGCTGAAGAAGGGCCAGGAGACCCCGGACGCCGACCTGAAGTGGTTCCAGGGCCGCCCCGCGAACGGGCTGGGCGCCAACAGCGTCAACACGCAGTACAAGCTGATCCTGTCGGGCGCCACCAACCGTTCGGGTGACAACGCCGACCTGATCAAGTGGGTCAAGGACGCCAAGGCCGCCGTCATCAAGGACAACTCGGTGAACGGCTACACGGTCAAGCCCTCCGACGTGCCCGCCGACGCGGTCACCTCCTCCGGCTCGGGCCTGGACCCGGACATCTCCCCGAAGTACGCCGACATCCAGGTGCACCGGATCGCGGAGAACAACGGCCTGCCCGTCGCCCAGGTGCAGAAGCTGGTCGACGAGCACACCGACGGCCGCACCCTCGGCTTCATCGGCGAGCCCCGCGTCAACGTCCTGGAGCTCAACATCGCGCTCAAGGGACTTGTGGCGAAGAGCTGATGGCCTTAGGCGCACCGCGCGGGAGTTGGCGGACGGGGAACAGACCCCGGTTCGTCAACTCCCGCGTTCACGAGGCCGGTTCCGTATGGTTCCGGCCCGCCGTACGACAGGAAAGGCGCACACTGATGACCCGGGTACTGGTGGTGGAGGACGACCCTCAGCTCGTCCGGGCCCTCGTGATCAACCTGCAGGCCCGCAAGTACGGCGTGGACCCCGCCCCCGACGGCACCACCGCACTGCGCATCGCCGCCGCCCGGCAGCCCGACGTGGTCCTGCTCGACCTCGGCCTGCCCGACATGGACGGCACGGACGTCATCAAGGCCCTGCGCGGCTGGACCCGCGTACCGATCCTCGTGCTGTCCGCCCGCCGGGCCTCCGACGAGAAGGTCGCGGCCCTGGACGCGGGCGCCGACGACTACATCACCAAGCCGTTCAGCATGGACGAACTCCTCGCCCGACTGCGCGCCGCCGTCCGCCGCACGGACGACGTTCCGCTGGCCCCCGAGACGACGCTCGTCACGACGGACGGATTCACCATCGACCTGCTCGCCAAGAAGGCCACCCGCGCCGGGCACGACGTACGCCTCACACCGACCGAGTGGCATCTGCTGGAGATCCTGGTCACCAACCCCGGCCGGCTCATCACACAGAGACACCTGCTGGCGGAGGTATGGGGAGTCAGCCAGAGCAACAAGACCAACTACCTGCGGGTCTACATGGCCCAACTCCGCCGCAAACTTGAGGCTGACCCCGCCCACCCCCGCTACCTCATCACCGAGCCGGGCATGGGATACCGCTTCGAAAGCTGAGGCGTGCGTACGAAACCGACGAAGAGAAGAGAATGGCACGCGGCAAGCTTCGGATCTACCTCGGTGCGGCACCGGGGGTCGGCAAGACGTACGCGATGCTCTCCGAGGCGCACCGCCGGGTCGAGCGGGGCACCGACTGCGTCGTCGCGTACGTGGAACACCACCACCGGCCGCGCACCGAGGTGATGCTGCACGGTCTGGAGCAGGTCCCGCTCTAGGAGTTGGAGTACCGCGGCTCCACGTTCACCGAGATGGACATCGACGCGGTGCTGGCCCGCCGGCCCCAGGTGGCCCTGGTCGACGAGCTGCCCCACACGAACATCCCCGGCTCCCGCAACGCCAAGCGCTGGCAGGACGTCGAGGAACTCCTCGCCGCCGGGATCGACGTCATCTCCACGGTCAACATCCAGCACCTTGAGTCGCTGGGCGACGTCGTCGAGTCCATCACGGGTGTACGGCAGCAGGAGACCGTCCCGGACGAGGTCGTACGGCGGGCGGACCAGATCGAACTGGTCGACATGTCACCGCCCGCGCTGCGTCGCCGTATGGCGCACGGCAACATCTACAAGTCCGACAAGGTCGACGCGGCCCTGTCCAACTACTTCCGGCCCGGCAACCTCACCGCCCTGCGTGAACTCGCCCTGCTGTGGGTGGCCGACCGGGTCGACGAGTACCTGACCGAGTACCGCAGCGAGCACCGGGTCACCGCACGATCGGGGTGACGGTCCCGGTCTGCAGACGCGACATGTCCAGCAGGTTGCCCACGAGGCGCCGGGCGGCGAGGTCCACGACGGAGGCCGGCCGTGGTCGGCTCCTTGCTGCTGAACTGGTTCTTCACCCCGCCCGTCCACACCCTGGGGTAGAGGCCGCCCAGTACTTCACCGCGTTCTCCACGAGGTTGGCGACCGATCGTTCCAGCAGACCGGGGTCGACGACGACCATCGGATCGTCGCCGATGACGTGGTGGAAGGTGCCGCCGAGGTCCTCGGCCAGGGTGCGCTGGACGGCGAGTTCCGTTCTCCCCGTGCCCACCCGGCCCGTGCAGGTCCACGGCGTCACGTCGCTCTCCCGTTCCAGGAGCGCGACCGACTCCATGCCGAAGGTCTCCCGGACCACGGCCGTGTCCGCGCACGCTCATGAGCGCACATCTCCTCCTCGGGCTGCCGATGCCCGTTCCGGACCGACATGCTGAAGTACGCGTCCGCTCAAGCGAGTCGGTCCCGCGGCCGACCCCGGAAAGCAGGTGTTCCTCTGCTCTTCGCGCCAGGACCGCGATGACGTCCAACGGCTCAAGGAACAGCTCACCGACAAGGGGTTGAACGCCTGGATCGACCTGTCCGACATACTGCCGTCGGCCAGGTGACGCGAGGCGGTCGTACGATCAGCGTCGGCCGCCGATCAGGTCGCGGCCGCGCCTTCGGTGACGACGTCGACGGCCAGGCGGCGGTGGGCCGCGAAGAGATCGAGCGCGGTCCCGGTGTCGCGGGCGCGCAGTGCGGCGACGAGCCCGCGGTGCTCCTCCGGGATGTGGGCGAGGTACCCCTCGGTGCTGTGGCCGATCCGGGTCAGCAGGAACAGGTGGACCTGGCAGCGGATGGCTTCCCACGCCTCTTGCAGACGCTGGTGTCCGGCGGCGGCGAAGACGGCGTCGTGGAAGGCGATGTCGCAGCGCACCATCTCGTGCTCGTCCGCCGCACGCTCCATGAGCCCGGCGGTCTTCTCGATCCCCGCGATGTCCTCGTCCGAGGCGCGGGCGATCACCTGCGCCACGGCGAGTTCCTCCAACGCGCCTCGCAGACTGTCGAGTTCGGCGACGTCCGCGGGCGACAGCGTCGTCACGAGGGTGCCCCGGTGCCAGGCGCAGTGGACCAGGCCCTCGCGCTCCAGCAGCCGGAGCGCCTCCCGCACCGGGCCACGGCTGACGTCCAGCGCACCGGACAGTTCCACCTCGCGCAGCGGCGACCCAGGGGCGTAGGCCCCGCTGAAGATCGCCTCCCGGATACGGTCCGCGACCTCGTCCGCCAGGCCCCGTCGGCGCGCAGGGGCCACCCTGTCCTGGTCACGCATGGTCTTGCCTCCCTCGATTGTCGGCATGTTAACATTCCTTGGATGTCTCAATGTTAACATTCGGACATTGACCCCGGTGGACGCACCCGGACTCGCGTTCAGGAAGGCAGGACACGCGCCATGACCGTGCTCGCATCACCGATCCCGCGGTTCCACCTGGCCATGCCGGTCGACGACCTGGCCGCCGCGCGCCGCTTCTACGGCGAGGTGCTCGGCCTCGCGCAGGGCCGCAGCGCGGACAGCTGGGTGGACTGGAATCTGCAGGGCCACCAGTTCGTCACGCACCTGGCCCCGGCTCGCGTGCGGCACGCCCACAACCCGGTCGACGGCCACGACGTCCCGGTGCCGCACTTCGGCCTGATCCTGACGATCCCCGAGTTCCAGAAGCTCGCCGACCGGTTGCGCGCGGCGGGTACCGAATTCGTCATCGAGCCGTATGTGCGCTTCGAGGGCCAGACCGGTGAGCAGTGGACGATGTTCCTCCTCGATCCTGCGGGCAACGCTCTCGAGTTCAAGGCGTTCGCCGACGACTCCCAGGTCTTCGCCGCCTGACGGCGCCGCTGCGAAGAGCAGCGATCGACGAAGAACCGACGAAGAGAGGCGCATCATCATGAAGGTGTTCCAGATCGGCGCCGCCGGAGGTGTCGGCAACCGGCTCGCCCGTCTGCTCGTCGCCCGCGGTGACGCGGTGACCGGCATGCACCGCAACCCCGCCCAGACCGAGACCGTGCGTGCGAGTGGCGCGACCCCGCTCACCGGAGACCTCGTCGACGACTCGGTGGACGAGCTCGCGGCGAAGATCGGCGGGCACGACGCGGTGGTGTTCTCCGCCGGAGCCCACGGCACCGGCAGGGACAAGACCACCGCCATCGACGGGAAGGGCCTGGAGAAGGCCGCAACCGCGGCCGCCCGCGCCGGGGTCTCGCGGTTCGTGCTCGTCTCCGTCTTCCCGGACGCCCTGCGCGCCGGCGAGCCCGACGAGGGCTTCGAGCACTACATGAAGGTCAAGAAGACCGCCGACGTCCACCTCACCCGCACCGGCCTCGACTGGCTGATCGTCCGTCCTGGCACTCTCCTCGACGAGCCCGGCACCGGCCGCGTCACCGCGGGCCCGGCCATCGAGTACGGCGACGTGCGCCGCGACGACGTCGCGGCGTTCATCGACGCGGCCCTGCACGAGCCGGCCCTGGGCCGCGTCATCGTCGAACTCACCGGTGGCGAGACCCCCGTGACCGAGGCGGTCGCTCGGCTCGTGAGCTCGTGAGCCCCGCCCCGACAGCCCCCCCGCACGGCAGAAGGCGACGCGCAGCTCCAGCAGGTCTACGTCAACCTCGAGAAGGCGGTGTGCTGGGGGTGTCGCTCACCGCGGAGTGCCGACCGCGTGCAGCACCGCGTCGGCCATGCCGCGTGCGCCGCGCTCGTTGGGATGCATCGGGGCGGCGGGAAGGCTGGGCAGCAGCGGCTCGATCCAGCGGGTGTCCCTGCCCGAGCAGGCGTCACGGCCGACGGAGGGCTTGTACGTGTCGACGTATCCGGCCCCGGCTTCCTGCGCCCGCTTGCGCAGCTCGGCGTTGAGCTGCTGTTCCTTGTCGTGGAGGTAGGTAGCGTCACCGGGTGCGAGGGTCAGGTCGTCGGCGCAGCCGGAGCCACCCGTCGGCAGGATCGCCGGGTATCCCACGACGTACACGCGGGCCTTCGGGGCACGGTGCTTCACCTCGGCCACCGCTTCGGACAGCCGCTCACCCGCCGTGTCGATCTTCCGCTGTACGTCGTCGGTTTCGCCGGAGACGTACTTCCCCCGGCACGGCGCGTCGTCCCCGGTGTACTTGCCGCGGCCCGTCATGTCGTAGATCACGCCCGCCTTGACGCATGCGGTGATCAACGAGCTGAAGCCGATGTCGTTGCCGCCGATGCCGAGGGTGACCAGCCGCGTCCCGGCGGACAGTGCCGACAGCTGGGCCGGGTTGGTGCCGTCGTCGGTGGACTGCGGCGTCGTCAGGTCGGCGATGGTGGCCCCGCTGCAGCTCACGTCGCGGAAGTGGGCCGCCCGCAGCCCCAGCCGCGCGGCGACCAGCGCCGGGTAGTCGTGGTCGGAGCGATCGCACCCGGCGGGGGTTCCGGTCCGGTCGGGGATCTGTGGCCCGGCGGTGTAGGAGTCGCCGAGCGCCACATACGGTCCCCGTGGCGTCGCGACTCCGACCGGGTCGGTGCCCGAGTTGTGCCGGGTGATGCCGACCGCGGCGACCAAGGTGGCGCAGGCGAGGAAGACCCCGAGCAGCACGGTTCGTAGGTGATTCGTCATCAACATGTCCTGCTGCCTCGGTGACGGATGAGGGGCGCGCACGCCGGAAGGCCCAACAGCCCGCTGGACAAAGGGAAACAGTCGTTGGAGAGGTCGCTTCGTCCCGCTCGCTGGGACGTCTTCAGGCTCTCTGGTCGGGCCCTGCCGCGTCGTCCTGCGGCTGCCGACAATCCCGGCTACTGAGAACGCAGTACGCCGGGGAGTGCGCGTAGTGCCGATGCAGACGCATGCCGGCGCCCACCGTGGTCCTCAGTCGCTGCCACGCCACTGGAGCAGATCGAGGGCGACGGCCACCTTGACCGTGTTGTCCTCGAGTGGCCTCGGAAGCAGTTGGCCGGCTCGGTCGAGCTGCCGGAGCAGGGTGTTGCGGTGGGTGTAGAGCCGGCGGGCGGCGCGGGTCGTGTTGCACTGGGCCTGGATGTACGTGAGGACGGCGTGCCTCAGTTCCGGGCTCGCCGTGGCGAGGTCGCCGAGGGTGGTCTTGACGAAGTCGTCGGCCTGTTCGACGTCCTGGCTGATCAGGCTGCTGAGCTGGACGTCGTCGAAACCGGCGACACGACGCGGTGAACGGAGCCTGGCGAGCATGCGCTGGGTGGTCAGCGCGTCGAGGTGGCTGCGCCGGAAGCCTTCCCTGCCCCGGGCGGGCGGGCCCACGGCGATCCGGACGCCCGGCAGCGGGTCGAGGAGTCGGCTCAGCAGGCCGGTGTCCGGTGCGGCGGGTCCGGGCAGCCACACCCACAAAGTGGCCGCGCCGACGATCACGGTGAGAGGTTGCTGCACTCCGGTCGTCTGCGCCAGAACCTCGGTCGCACGCTCGAGGTGGCCCGGTTCGGGGCCCGGTTCCTCGCTCCATACGACGGCGGCGGTGTGCGTCCGGTCGAGGGCGTAGCCCAGACGTGCTTCCGCCCGTTGCCGGCTGATGGGCGCGCCCTCGACGAGCAGGGTGACGATCTCGCGACGTTCGGCGTGGGTGCCGTGGGTCAGCTCTTCGCGCTCGGCGGCCATGCGTGCGGCGATGTCGACGATCGTGGCGTCGAGGAAGCCCGAGACGGAGCGCGCCGACACATCGAGCAGCTCGCGCAGTTCGTCGGGGTCGGAGGTCAGGGTGAAGGCGGTCTGCATCCAGCGCCGCCAGGCCGCGTTCTGTCCGACGCGGTAGGAGTCAAGGGCCGATTCGTCGAGCCCGCGGCGCACCAGGTCACGGGCATGGCCGAGACTGTCCGGGCCGATGTACGCGGGTACGGGCGCGCCGGGGTCGCGCGCGGTCTCCGACGCCCAGAACGCCAGGTGGGCGCGGTTGATCCGCCGTGTGGCGGCGCGCAGGGCGGGGTCCTGTGCGATGGCTCGCATGGTCACCGCCGCCAAGGTCGCCTCGTCGATCTCGTCGAGCCACTCCTGCAGACTGTTGAGTGCGATCTCCGCACCCTGCCGAAGCAGATCGCATGTCCGTTCGGACGGGTGCTGCCAGGTCATGACTGCACGGTAGCCAGCAGTGGTGCAAAATGCACTGGTTCTTTCCGATGACGGTGCGAACTGCCACACCGTACTGGCTGGTATGTGCGGTCATCATCGAGGCACCACCCAGCGAACGCCTCATCAACGGAGTCCCCGCACATGACCCGTCAGAGCGAGCACATCGACGTGCTGATCATCGGCGCCGGCATCTCCGGCATCGGCGCTGCCCACTACCTGCGGACCGAGCGGCCCGGCAGCAGTTACGCGGTCCTGGAGGCCCGTGGTGTCTCCGGCGGCACGTGGGCGCTGTTCCGCTATCCGGGCGTCCGGTCGGACTCCGACCTGCACACCTTCGGCTACGCCTTCAAGCCGTGGCGCAACGACAAGTCGATCGCCACCGCCGATCTGATCCTCGACTACCTGCGGGAGACCGCGGGGGAGAGCGGCATCGAAGCGCACATCCGCTACCACCACAGGGTGCGCGGCGCGGCCTGGTCCACCGCCGAGGCCCGCTGGACGGTGGAGATCGAGCGCGCCGACACCGGTGAGACGGTGTCGATGACCGCGAACTGGCTGTTCTGCGCCGGTGGTTACTACCGCTACGACGAAGGGTTCACCCCCCGGTTCGAGGGCCGGGAGCGGTTCGCCGGACAGATCGTGCACCCGCAGCACTGGCCGGAGGACCTGGACTGCGCGGGCAAGAAGATCGTGGTGATCGGCAGCGGTGCGACGGCCGTCACGCTGATCCCGGCGCTGGCAGACGCGGCCGGCCATGTCACCATGCTCCAGCGTTCGCCCACCTACATCCTTCCGGTCGCGTCGGAGGACGTGATCGCGAACACGCTGCGCAAGGTGTTGCCGGCCGGCCTCGCCCACCGGCTCACCCGGCGCAAGAACATCGCCGTGCAGCGCCTCATCTGGCGGACCTCGCGACGTCACCCACGGGTCGTACGACGTCTCATCCGCGCCGTGAACATCAGGCAACTGCCGGCCGGTTATCCCGTGGACGAGCACTTCAACCCGCCCTACGACCCCTGGGACCAGCGGCTGTGCACGGTCCCCGACGCGGACCTGTTCAAGGCGCTCAGGAAGGGAACGGCCTCGGTCGTCACCGACCGGATCGCGACGTTCACCGAGACCGGCATCCGGCTCGAGTCCGGTCGTGAGCTCGACGCCGACATCATCGTCACCGCCACCGGGTTGAACGTGCAGTTGTTCGGCGGGATGGCGCTCTCGGTGGACGGTGAACCCGTCGACTTCGCCGACAAGGTGGCCTTCAAGGGCATGATGCTGAGCGGCGTACCGAACTTCGCCTTCGCGATCGGCTACACCAACTCCTCGTGGACGCTCAAGGTGGGCCTGCTGTGCGAGCACTTCACCCGGCTGCTCGGACACATGGACGCCACCGGCACGGACATCTGCTGCCCCGAGCTCCCCGACCCGGCCATGCCGACCCGTCCGCTGCTCGACTTCGGCGCCGGATACGTCAAGCGGTCCCTCCACGTGATGCCGCGTCAAGGACTCGCCTATCCCTGGCTCATGTCGATGAACTACCACTCCGACGTCAAACTGCTGCGCGGCGGCCCCGTCGAGGACGACAACCTGCGCTTCGCCTCCGGCGCACGCCAAGCGAAGGCCGAGACGTCGGCATGAGCGACGACCGCTTCGTGCCCGTAGGATGCGACATCACCCCGTGCCACCGGACGCACGGCGATGATCGACGGCTGCGTCGGCCGGGGCTTCTTCGGCATCCACTTCCACAACCGTGACGCCGGTCGGTCCACGAGGATCGCGGCGCCGCCGGGCGCGCTGTGTCAGGCGCGGGTTCGCCCGCGGTTCGCCCGCGGCGACGCGTACGGCCTCGGAGACCCGGCCCAGGACACCACCCACCGGCCTGCTCGAGCACCTCGGTGCGGCGAGCGCGCACGCCGTCGCGACCGGCGCGGGCTCGGCCACCGGGCTCGATCCCGCACGCGCGCTCCGCCCCACCGGTCCAGGGCCTGTCCGGCGGATCATGCCGGAGACGCTGCGCCTCTGCGGCGCCGTTGCTTCCCCCCGACCTGATCCACCGGACAGGCCCTAGCGAGCGGTGGGATCCAAGGCCTTCGCCGACGGACCGGGGCGGGTGCGTGCCTCCGGCGGGACGAGGGGGCCGTGTCCCGCGGAGCAGACGACCACGGTCTCGACCGGCGCGCCGCAGCCGGCGTGCGTGACCTCCAGGGGCGGGCCCTCGGGATCCGCAGCATGGCGGTCTCCCCACTGCTTGAGGGCGATCATCGCCGGCCACAGCTCCCAGCCCTTGCGGGTGAGCCGGTACTCGTGGCGGGTGCGGCTGCCGGGCTCGTTGTAGGGGACGGTGTCCAGGATCCCGGCCGCGACGAGCTTCCGCAGCCGGTCCGAGAGCACGCTCTCGGACAGCCCGACGTGCCGACGGAAGTCGTCGAAGCGCCGTACGCCGTTCATGGCATCCCGCAGGACCAGCAGTGACCATTTCTCGCCCACCAGGTCGAGAGTCCGCTGGACCGTGCAGTTCTCGGTGCTTGTCTCGAGCCACGTCATGCGCCCCATCGTAGGCTGGCTTCGACGTTGACATCCAGACGTCGTCCTGGCTAGCTTCGAATTCCACATTCAGATTATCGAGGGAGCGTCATGGGCAGGTCACGCACGTACGACTGGGAGGACCCCACCGTCTCCGCCGCCGCCGTCGGGCAGCACAGCGGTCTCGACTTCCTCCGCGAGGTGCAGGCCGGACGGCTCCCCGCCCCGCCGATCTCGGCGACCCTCGGGATGACGCTCGAAGAGGTCGAGCACGGCCGGGTCGTCTTCGCCCTCGTTCCGGGCGAGGAGCACTACAACCCCATCGGAAGCGTCCACGGCGGGGTATACGCCACCCTGCTCGATTCGGCGGCGGGCTGCGCGGTGCAGTCGGTCCTGCCGCAGGGGATGGGGTATACCTCACTCGACCTGAATGTGAAGTTCCTGCGCCCGGTCACCGTGGACACCGGCAAGGTCCGTGCCGTGGGCACCGTCCTGAACAGCGGACGTCGTACCGCCCTCGCGCAGGCCGAGCTCTTCGATTCCGGGGACCGGCTGCTGGCGCACACGACCAGCAGCTGTCTGCTGTTCCCCGTCTGACCGGCGCGCCCGCACAGGAGTGCGACGTACGGAAGGCAGGCAGCTATGACGGTGTATGACTACGACCGGCGCCGGACGGGGGTTCTGCTGGTCGATCCGCTGAACGACTTCCTCGCCGACGAGGGCAAGCTCTGGCCGCGCATCGCGGAGGTCGCGCGGGAGGTCGACCTGCGGGCCCATCTGTCCGAACTGGTGTCCACCGCTCGCGAGGTCGACGTTCCGGTGTTCTACGTGCCACATCACCGCTGGGCACCGGGGCTGTACGAGTTCTGGTCCCATCCGAACCCGTCACAACGCGCCGTGGACAAGAACCAGCTCTTCGCTCAGGACGCGTTCGGCGGGGATTGGTATCCGCCCCTGCGGCCCGAGCCCTCGGACACGGTGGTCGCACAGCACTGGGCCCAGAGCGGGTTCGCCAACACGGACCTGGAGATGCGCCTCCGCCAGCGCGGCGTGGATCATGTGATCGTCATCGGACTGCTCGCGAACACCTGCATCGAGACCACGGCCAAGTACGCGATGGAACTCGGATTCCATGTGTCGCTGGTGACCGACGCCACCGCGGCGTTCTCGAGCGAACTCATGAGGGCCGCCCATGAATTGAACGGTCCGACCTACGCACATGTGATCACAGACACGAAAAGTGTCGTAGCGGCACTGAAGACATAAGGTCACAGGGACAGATGGTGCAGAGGATGTTGGACCGGCTCTGAGCCGGGCTTCACCGGAAGGATCCACTCATGGACGAGCGCTTCGACGTGGTCGTACTCGGAGCAGGACCGGGCGGCTATGTCGCCGCCATCCGCGCCGCGCAACTCGGCAAGCGGGTCGCGGTCGTCGAGGAGCGGTACTGGGGTGGTGTGTGTCTGAACGTCGGCTGCATCCCCACGAAGGCGCTGCTGCGCAATGCCGAGCTGGCGCACATCTTCACGCGGGAGGCGAAGACGTTCGGCATCAAGGTCGACGGCGAGGTCTCCTTCGACTACGGCGAGGCGTTCCGGCGCAGCCGCCGGGTCGCGGACGGCCGCGTCAAGGGCGTCCACTTCCTGATGAAGAAGAACGCGATCACCGAGATCGACGGCCGCGGCACCTTCCTCGACGCCCACACGCTTCAGGTCGCCCTTGCCGACGGCACCACGAAGACGGTCGGATTCGACGACTGCATCATCGCCACCGGCGCCACCCCCAAGTTGCTGCCCGGCACCCGGCGCAGCGACCGTGTCGTCACCTACGAGGAGCAGATCCTCGCCGAGGACCTGCCGCGCTCCATCGTGATCGCGGGCGCCGGGGCGATCGGCATCGAGTTCGCGTACGTCCTGCACAACTACGGTGTGAAGGTCACGGTCGTCGAGTTCCTGGACCGGGTCGCCCCGCTGGAGGACGCGGACGTCTCCGCCGAACTCGCCAAGCAGTACCGGAAGCTGGGCATCGATGTGCTCACCTCGACGCGTGTCGAGTCGATCGACGAGTCGGGCCCGCAGGTGCGGGTGACGGTCACCGGCAAGGACGGTGCGCAGAAGGTTCTGGAGGCCGACAAGGTCCTCCAGGCGATCGGCTTCGCGCCGAACGTCACCGGGTACGGCCTGGAGGCCACGGGTGTACGGGTCACCGAGCGCGGCGCGATCGACGTCGACGGCCGCTGCCGTACGTCCGTACCGCACATCTACGCGATCGGGGATGTGACCGCGAAGCTGATGCTCGCGCACAACGCCGAGTCCATGGGGATCATCGCGGCCGAGACGATCGCGGACGCGGAGACCATGGAGCTGGACTATGTGATGATCCCGCGTGCCACGTACTGCCAGCCGCAGATCGCCAGTTTCGGCTACACCGAGGCACAGGCGAAGGAGCGGGGCTACGACGTCAAGGTCGCCAAGTTCCCCTTCACGGCCAACGGCAAGTCGCACGGTCTGGGTGACACGGTCGGCTTCGTGAAGCTGATCAGCGACGCCAGGTACGGCGAGCTCCTCGGGGGCCATCTGATCGGTCCGGACGTGACGGAGCTGCTGCCGGAGCTGACGCTGGCGCAGCAGTGGGACCTGACCGTGCACGAGGTCGCCCGCAATGTCCACGCCCACCCGACCCTGGGTGAAGCGGTGAAGGAAGCCGTGCACGGCCTGGCCGGACATATGATCAACTTCTGAGTCCGTGCGACGCGCTGGAGCACCGGCGCGCGAGGAGGTCGCCCACCGCGGCGACCTGGACGACCTCACTCACCGCATGCTCGAGCTCAACGCGCAGCGCAGGGCGGGTGGTCGGCGCCGGGCTGGACACCTTGACGCCCATCGCGCAGCCCCCGCGGTGATTTCCGCCGCGGGCGGCTGACGCTCACGAGGGGGTGGCGGTGCTGACGACGCGAACGGCACCCTCAGGGGCGCAGCACCAGGCGGATCGGATCGCCCTTCTTGCGCTCCAGCCGTTCGACGGCTTCGGCCGCCTGGTTCAGGGGCAGTACGTCCGAGATGGAGCGGGAGAAGTCCAGCCGCCCGTTCTCGGTGAGGTGGATGAGTTGTGCCACCGCGTTCGCGCCGGAGCCGAAGTGGCCCAGGAGCCGTAGCTCTCGGGTACTGAAGGTGGTGCTGTCCGCGATGGTGACCGGCTTTCCACTCAGCCCGACGAGGATCAACTTGCCGCCGTCGGCCAGCACGGACAGGGCCTGCTCGCGCACCGGGGTGACGCCGGCGAAGTCGAAGGCGGCCTCGATACCGGCCCCGCGGGTGGCGGCGGCGACCTTGTCCGCCAGACCGGGGTCGGCCGGATCGAGGGCGAGGTCCGCGCCGAAGGCCAGGGCGCGGTCGCGGGCGGCGGGGGAAGGGTCGACGGCGATGATGGGGCAGGCGCCCACCATGCGCAGCAGCTGCACCCCGTGCGCGCCCAGACCGCCGATGCCCCAGACCCCGACCGCCTGGCCGGGGCGGACACCGGCGGTGTCGGTGATGGCGCCCCACGGGGTGGAGACCGCGTCGGGGATGACCGCTCCCTGCTCGAAGGGGATCGAGTCCGGGAGCGATACCAGGGTGTCGATCCGGGCGAGCGCGAATTCGGCCCAGCCTCCGTCGTAGTCGACACCACGGGTCCAGCCCCGCCCGTCGCGGTACTCGCCGGCCTGGAGGACGACGCGGTCGCCGACTTCCCAGCCGCCCGCGTCCGGACCCGGCTCGGCGACGGTGCCGGCCACCTCGTGCCCCAGGGTCACCGTGTCGCCCCGCAACAGCGCGGGTGTGCCGCCGAGTTCTCCGGAGATCAGGTGGACGTCGGACAGGCACACCCCGGCCGCTTCCACCTTGACCAGGACCTCACCCGCACCGGGGGTGGGCCGGTCGACCTCCTCGACCCGCAGCTCGTGGGTGGGGAAGTGCAGACGCACTGCGCGCATGACAGCCATGACGGCTTCCTCTCCGTACGTGATCTGTGCCGTGATCTGTACCGTGAAGTGTCACCGTTGGCGCCGCGGTTGAGGTCCGTTCTACGATCCCGGGACATGACGACTCCCCCCTGCTACGCCTGCGGCCAGGAAGCGCGGTTCGACGAACTTCCGCCCCGCGAACGCGTCGTGTCCGATGAGTACTGGCGGGTGGCTCACAGCTTCAACACCGCGGTGCCCGGCTGGCTGGTGCTGCTGCCGCGACGGCATGTCACGGCCGTCCATGACCTCACCGACGCCGAGGCCGGGGCCCTGGGGGTGTGGCAGGTCAGGCTCTCCAGGGTGCTGCGCGGGGCGACCGGTTGCCTCAAGACCTACGTCGTCCAGTTCGCCGAGTCCGAGGGCTTCTCGCACGTGCACTTCCACATCGTGCCGCGCATGGCGGATCTGTCCGTCGCACACCGTGGGCCGGGCATCTTCGGGCTCCTGGACCGTCCGGAGCCGGAGCGGGTGACAACGGAAGGCGCGGACCGTATGGCCCGCGCCCTACGAGCCCGGCTTCACGGGCTCCCGCACTCCTGGGGTCCGCCGGACAGGCTCTAGTAGGGCCTGTCCGGCGGACCCTGCCGGAGACGCGGGGTCTGGCACGCTCATCTGCGGCGTTGTCGTCGGTTGCCGACGCTCCGCGTCGACGCCCTCCTCCGCCTTGCAGCTGGACGCACCAGACCCCGCTCACCTGCGCTTATGAGGCGCCGTTACTTCCCTCCGACCTGATCCGCCGGACAGGCCCTAGTTCTGAACCCTGAGGGTGCCCCGGTCGCTCTCCCGCAGCGCGCGACCGATGATCAGGCGCTGGATCTGGTTGGTGCCCTCGAAGATCTGCATGACCTTGGCCTCCCGCATATAGCGCTCGACCGGGAAGTCGCGGGTGTAGCCGGCGCCGCCCAGGACCTGGACGGCGTCCGTGGTGACCTTCATGGCGTTGTCCGTGGCGATCAGCTTGGCGATGGACGCTTCGCAGGCGAACGGGAGCCCCTGGTCCTTGAGCCGGGCGGCGGCGAGCGTGGTGGCGCGGGAGGCCTGGACCGCCGCGGCCATGTCCGCGAGCACGAAAGCCAGCCCCTGGTGTTCGATGATCGGGCGGCCGAAGGTCTCCCGTTCGCGCGAGTAGCGCAGCGCGTGGTCCAGTGCTCCCTGGGCCAGGCCCGTGGCGACGGCCGCGATGCCGAGTCGTCCGCAGTCCAGTCCGGCGAAGGCGATCTTGAGTCCCTGGCCCTCCTCGCCGATGCGTCGATCCGCCGGGACACGCACGTCCTCCAGGCGGATGGTCGCGGTGGCCGACCCGGTCAGACCCATCTTGTGCTCGGGCGGATCGGCTATCAGACCAGGGGTGTCGGCCGGGACGAGGAAGCAGGAGATCGCGCCCGAGCCCGCGTCGGACGTGCGCGCCATGATCGTGTAGAAGTCCGCGTGCCCACCGTGCGTGGTCCACGCCTTGGCGCCGTTCAGGACGTAGTGGTCGCCGTCCCTGACGGCCCGGGTGCGCATCGCGGCGGGGTCGGAACCGGCGTGGGCCTCGGACAGGCAGTAGGCGCCGAGCAGCTCGCCGCTGAGCATGTCGGGCAGCCACTCCTTCCTCTGCTCCTCGGTGCCGAAGGAGGCGAGGGCGAAGCAGGACAACGCGTGCACCGAGACGCCGACCCCGACGCTGGCCCACACGGCGGCGATCTCCTCGAGGACCTGGAGGTAGACCTCGTAGGGCTGGTCCCCGCCGCCGTACTCCTCGGCGTAGGGCAGGCTCAGCAGGCCCGCCCGGCCGAGCGTGCGGAAGATCTCGCGGGGGAACTTCTCCTCGGCCTCCGCCTCGGCGACGCGAGGCGCGAGCTCCTTCTCGGCGAGCTCACGGGTCAGGCCGATCAGGTCGACGGCTTCCGGGGCGGGAAGCGTACGGGTAGCTGGCATGGGATTTCCTCGGTCGCTCTGGAACTATTGATACGGTGAGCGATACAACAGTATCGTTTTTGGTACCGTGATGCCATGCAGTCCAGCGATGGATCCGGGGGCCCCCTCGTCGGTCTACGCGTCCTCGAGCTCGCGGGACTCGGGCCGGCTCCGCACGCGGCCATGGTGCTGGCCGATCTCGGCGCCGACGTGGTGCGCGTCGAGCGGCCCTCCGGCCGGGCGCTGCGGCTCGGCCCGGAAGGCGCCACCGACATCGTGCGGCGCGGCCGCAGGTCGGTCTTCGCCGATCTCAAGGAGTCCGAGGGACGTGCGCTGGTACGGGCGCTGGCCGCCCGGGCCGATGTGCTGATCGAGGGCCTGCGGCCGGGCGCCGCCGAGCGCCTCGGCGTCGGCCCCGAGGACTGCGGCAGGGAGAACCCGGGCCTCGTCTACGCACGCGTCACCGGCTGGGGTCAGGACGGCCCGCTCGCCCAGGATCCCGGGCACGACCTGAACTACATCGGTCTCACCGGGCTGCTCCACGCGATGGGCCGTGCCGGTGATCCGCCGCCCCCGCCGCTCAATCTGGTGGGAGATTTCGGGGGTGGGTCCATGCTTCTGGTCATCGGCGTCCTGGCCGCGCTCTGGGAGCGCTCACGTTCCGGGGCCGGGCAGGTCGTGGACTCCGCCATGCTCGACGGGACCGCCCTGCTCGGCCAGATGACGTACGCGCTGCGCGGCATGGGCGAGTGGTCGGACGAACGGAGCGCCAACCTCCTCGACGGGGCCGCCCCTTTCTACGACACCTACGAGTGCGGCGACGGCAAGTACGTGGCCGTCGCCGCACTCGAACCGCAGTTCTTCGCGGCGCTCCTGGAGGGACTGGGCATCGCCGGGGCCCACCTGCCCGCCCAGGGCGACCGCGGCGGCTGGCCCGTGCTGCGGGCCTGGTTCGAACAGCGCTTCGCCTCCCGCACGCGCGACGAGTGGACCGCGCACTTCGCCGGCACGGACGCGTGCGTCACCCCCGTGCTGACGTTCGCGGAGGCGGGAGCGCACCCGCATGTGGTAGCCCGGAGCACCCTCGTCGAGGTCGACGGCATCCTCCAGGCCGCACCGGCCCCGCGCTTCTCGCGCACTCCCAACCGGCGGCCCTCGGCCCCGGGTGCGCCGGGCGCGGACACCGAGTCGGTGCTGCGCGACTGGGGTGTCGGCTCCCCGGCCGCCACCCCCGCGGTCAGGGCGAGACCGCGTGCACGATGAGCGACGCCAACTCGGCGTACGCCTCCGCGTCGGTCAGCCCCGTGCGCGCGGACACCTCGCCGCGCTGGATCTCCTGCATGGTGGCGGCGACGACCTCGCCCACGAAGGCCGCGTGGACGTCACGGAACGCGCCGGCGGCGACGCCGTCCGCGATCAGCTGTCTGATCCGGCCCGCGGCCAGGCGGGTGTTGGCCTCGTACACCTCGCGGGCCGGTTCGAATCCGGCCATGTCGTCGAGGAACCGCCGGGACAGCGGCCTCAACTGCTGGGCGACCGCGTTCAGGTAGACCACCACGCGCTCCGCGGGCGCGGAGGTGTCCGCCACCTGCTTCTCGATGGCCTCGGCCGCACTCCGGAAGTAGTGCTTCACGGCCTCACGGACCAACTCCTGCTTGCTGCCCGCCAGTTGGTACAACGTCGTCTTCGAGCAGCGCAGCCGCTCGGTCAGTTCGTCGAGCGTGAACGAGGCGAAACCTTCCGCCGCCAGCAGGGCGACCAGCCGTTTCAGCAGGTCGGTCTGGCGCGCTGTGCGACGTGTGGACGGCATGACCTCAGCGTAGCCGTTCCCCTTTACTCGGCAGGAGATGCTGTCAGCGGGCGGTCCAGCCGCCGTCCACGACGACCGTCTGTCCGGTGACATAGCTTCCGGCGTCGCCGACGAGCCACAGGACCGCGCCGACGATGTCATCGGCGGTCCCCTCCTTGGGCAGCGGGGTGTTGCGGCGCAGGTACTCGGCGGCGCGCTCACCGCTCGTAGAGCGGGCCGGTGATCTCGCTGCGGAAGAAGCCGGGGGCGACCGTGTTCACCCGGATCGAATGCCGCGCCCACTGCACCGCGAGTTCGGCGGTCAGGCCGGACAGGCCCGCCTTGCTCGCCGCGTACGAGGCCTGCGGGATGCCGGGGATACCGACCCGGCCGCTGATGGACGAGATGTTGACGATCGCGCCCCGGCCGAGGGCGCGCATGTGGGGGAAGACGGCCTGCGCGATCAGCAACGGGGCCAGCAGGTTGAGGTCCATGGTGCGGCGGACGGCGTCGAGCGGTTCGGACTAGGCGCGCTCGGTCGTGAACATGTTCCCGGCGGCGTTGACGAGGATCTCCGGCGGTCCCAGTCCCTCGACGACCGTCGGCACCACGGAGCCGATCCGGTCGAGGTCGGACAGGTCGCAGGGGACGGCGAGGCCGTCGATCCCCTGGGCGAGCTCGGCCAGCCGGTCGTGACGGCGGGCCACCACGGCGACCCGGGCGCCGAGCGAGGCGAGTGCGCGAGCCACCGACGCTCCCAGACCCGACGAGGCACCGGTCACGACCGCCACCCGGCCATTGAGGCCGAACATCCGTGCGGCGACATCGGGGTCGGGCGCCACGCGGGTCTCCCTTCGACGGCAGAGCGTGTCGGGGGGCGGCTCCGGCGCAGACCGCTGACCGTTGAACAGGCCCGGCACGCATCGTATGCCGGTCGGAGAAGGCGCGTGCCGTGGCGCGTCGCATCCGGGCGGGATGGGTCGCGATCAACGACGCGTTCGACTTCGGCTGTCCGTTCGGCGGGTACAAGAAGAGCGGCAACGGCCGGGAGTGGGGCGAGTTCGGCTTCCACGACTACCTGGAGACCAAGGGCATTCTCGGCTAGGGCCTGTCCGGCGGATCAAGTCGCGGGAATCGGGCGGTCCCTCATGAACGCAGATGTGCGTGCCAAGCCCCGCGTCTGCGGCATGATCCGCCGGACAGGCCCCAGGGGGCGATCCGGACGACACCCCTGCACGCCTGAGGCGGCCTCATCGGGATGACGAGGCCGCCTCACGGAGCGGACATCCGGGTGCAGGCGGATGCGGGCGGGGCGCCGGACGGGTCAGGCGCCGCAGGAGCGCAGGAACTTCCGGGTGCGTACGGCGATCGGGAGCGGCTTGTCCGGCTCGCAGGGGTACATGTCCTGCTCGACGATGGCGAACAGCTCCACGCCCAGACGCTGGGCGGCCACCAGCACCGGCTCCAACTCCGGTACGCCGGACGGGGGTTCGCACATCACACCGCGCTGCACGGCGGGACCGAACGGCACCTCGTTCTTGACGACGTCGGCGAGGATCGCCGGGTCGACCTGCTTGAGGTGCAGATAGCCGATGCGCTCGCCGTACGTCTCGATGAGCTTGACGCTGTCGCCGCCGCAGTAGGCGTAGTGCCCGGTGTCCAGGCACAGGTTGACCAGGTCGGAGTCGGTGGAGTCGAGGAAGCGCTCGACGTGGTCCTCGGTGTCGATGTGCGTGTCGGCGTGCGGGTGGACGACGATGTCGAGGCCGTATGTCTCCTTGACCTCGTGGCCCAGCCGTTCCATGCCCTTGGTCAGGTGGGCCCACTGCTCGGCGGTCAGCTCGGGCGGCTCGATGATCTCGGCGGTCTTGTCGTCCCGCCAGAAGGAGGGGATGACCACCAGATGCTTCGCGCCCATGGCCTGGGTGAGCGCGGCGACCTCGCTGACGTGTTCCCAGGTGGCGTCCCAGACGGACGGTCCGCGGTGCAGCCCGGTGAAGACCGTACCGGCCGACACCTTCAGGTCGCGTTTGTCGATCTCGGTGGTGAGCCGGACAGGGTCGCTCGGCAGATAGCCGTAGGGGCCGAGTTCGATCCAGGAGTAGCCCGCCTCGGACACCTCGTCCAGGAAGCGTTCCCAGGGCACCTGCTGTGGATCGTCGGGGAACCAGACGCCCCAGGAGTCCGGTGCGGAGCCGACCCGGATGCGGTCCAGGGGAGCGGTCATGTCAGGAGGTCCCTTCGGGAGTGGCCGCCACGGGTGCTTTGAGGTCCTCGGCTTCGGGGAGTTCCTCGACGTCGACGCCGCGTACCTGGGCCAGTTCGTGCTTGAGCGCGGCGAGTTCGGCTCCGCCTGCCATGTGGTTGGTCAGCTCTTCGAGGCTGACCTCGCTGCGGGCGGCGCTGAGTTCCATGGTGCCCAGGCGCAGCACGCTGAAGTGGTCGCCGACCATGTAGGCGTGGTGGGGGTTGTGGGTGATGAAGATGACGCCCAGGCCGCGGTCGCGGGCGGCGGCGATGTACTTCAGGACGACGCCGGACTGTTTGACGCCGAGGGCGGCGGTGGGCTCGTCGAGGATGAGGACGCGGGCGCCGAAGTACACGGCGCGGGCGATGGCCACCGACTGGCGCTGGCCGCCGGAGAGGGTGCCGATGGGCTGGTCGAGGTCGTCGAGGACGATGCCCATGTTGCGCAGTTCCTCGTCCGCGGTCTTCTTCATGCGGTCGATGTCGAGGCGCTGGATCGGCCAGGGGCCTTTGGTCATCTCGGAGCCGAGGAAGAAGTTGCGCCACACCGGCATCAGCGGCACGGTCGCCAGGTCCTGGTAGACGGTGGCGATACCGCGGTCCAGGGCCTCGCGCGGGGTGGAGAAGCGTACGGGGGCGCCGTCGACGAGGAATTCGCCCTCGGTGTGCTGGTGCAGGCCGGAGATGATTTTGATGAGGGTGGACTTGCCGGCGCCGTTGTCGCCGAGGACGCAGGTCACCTGGCCGGGGTGGACGGCGAGGGAGACTCCGTGCAGGGCACGGATGTTGCCGTACGCCTTCCCGGCGCTGCGCAGTTCGACGATCGGGGCGGTGCCGTCCTCGGGCGGAGCGTCCGGGAGGATGGCGCCGGCGGGTCCGGATCCGTTGGTTGTCATGGGTCGGTTCACCTCCGGGTCGCCGCGCGGCGGACCCACAGATTGATGAGCGTGGCGCCGAGCAGCATCACGCCGAGGAAGGCCTTGAACCAGTCGGGGTTCCAGCCCGCGTACACGATGCCCTGGTTGACCATGCCGAACATGAAGGCGCCGAAGACCGGTCCGATCGCGGAGCCGTAGCCGCCGGTGAGCAGACAGCCGCCGATCACCGCCGCGGCGATGTAGATCAGTTCCTGGCCGACGCCCTCGCCGGACTGGACGGTGTTGAAGGAGAACAGCTGGTGCATGCCGATGAACCAGGCGCCGAAGCCGACCAGCATGAACAGCGTGATCTTGGTGAAGGTGACGGGTACGCCGACCGCGCGGGCGCTGTCCTGGTTGCCGCCGACGGCGAAGATCCAGTTGCCGTACTTGGTGCGCAGCAGGACCCAGGTGGCGATGGCGGCGAAGACCAGCCACCACACGATGGTGATCTTCACCTGGACGCCGCCGACGTCGAAGGACGAGGCGAAGACCTTCTTGGCCTGGTCGAAGCCGTCCATGGTGCTGATGTCGTCGGTCGCGACGTTGCCGGTGATCAGCTTGGTCACCGCGAGGTTGACGCCTTGCAGGATCAGGAAGGTGCCGAGCGTGACCAGGAAGCTTGGTAGCCCGGTGCGGACCATCATCCAGCCGTTGAACGCGCCGACCGCCAGCGAGACGATCAGTGCGACGATCACGCCCACCCAGACGTTCATGGTCAGTTGGTAGCTGACCATGCTCGCGGTGAGCGCCGAGGTGATCACGGCGACGCCGGCCGAGAGGTCGAACTCGCCGCCGATCATCAGCAGCGCCACGGGCAGTGCCATGATCCCGATCGTCGACGACTGGTAGAGCACGGTCGCCATCGAGCTGCCGGAGCGTACCGACGGCGCGGCGATCAGGAAGAAGACGAACACCGCCACGGCGCCGAGGAAGACGCCGACCTCGGGGCGGGCGAGCAGCCGCAGCGTCAGGGAGCGCTGGGCGGTCCGGCCGTCGGTCTCCTTGGGGCCGGGGGCCGGCGGTGTGGTCACCGCCGGCTCAGCCTGCTGGGCCATGCTCATCACCGGGTGCCCTTCGCGGCGAACTGGGCGACGGCGTCGACGTTGGACTTGTCGACGAAGGCCGGGCCCGTCAGGATCGGCTGCTCCCCGCCGCCGCTGTAGTTGCCGTTCGTCTTGTAGAGCCACAGCGAGTCGACGGCCAGGTAGCCCTGCAGGTACGGCTGCTGGTCGACCGCGAACTGGATCGTGCCCTTGCTGATGGCGCCGGTCAGGTCCTTGTTGAGGTCGAACGTGGCGATCTTCGCCTTGCTGCCGGCGTCGCCCAGCGACTGCACCGCGGTCAGGGCGTACGGGGCGCCGAGGGTGACCACGTAGTCGATCGCGCTGTCCTGCTTGAGCTTGGCGGTGATCGTCGACTTCACGGACGGCATGTCGGTGCCGTTGACGTACAGCGTCTCCGTCTTGCCGCTGAAGGTCTTCTTCACGCCGTCGCAGCGCTGGGTGAGTCCGATGTTGCCCTGCTCCTGGATCACACAGACGGCCTTCTTCGCGCCCTCCGAGTTCAGCCTCTTGCCCAGCGCCTCACCCGCCACCGTCTCGTCCTGGCCGAAGAACTCCATCAGGCCCAGCTTCTGCCAGTCGCTGACGCCCGAGTTGAGGCCGACCACCGGGATCTTGGCCGACGTCGCCTTGCTCACGACGTCCTTCATGGCGTCCGGCTTGGCGAGGGTGATCGCGATGCCGTCGACCTTCTGGTCGATGGCGTTCTGGACCAGGTTGGCCTGGTTGCCCGCGTTCGGGTCGGCGGAGTAGATCAGCTTGACGTTGTCCTTGGCGGCCGCGGCCTCGGCGCCCTTGCGGACGATGTCCCAGAACGTGTCGCCGGGTGCCTGGTGGGTGACCAGCGCGACCGTCATGCGGGGCGTGCCGGCCTTGCCGGCCGACACCGCCGCCCCGCTCTCCTCGGACTTCTTTCCGCCGGAGCTGCTGGAGCAGCCGGCTATGAGCAGCATGGATGCCGCTGCGGTCGCGACGAGCGGGGCGATTCTGCGGGTACGGGGGTGAAACGTGCGGTCCATCTTTCCAGCACCTCACTGTGCGACAGGGGAAAGGGAACGGGACGGCGCCGGGGCGCTGGGCCCGTGCGGGGCTCGGACAGGACGTCCGGGTCGATGCGGGTGACGCGGCTGCTTCGTTGGGACGGGATACAAGTCCCTGACACACCCCCCTGTCAATACTTTGTTAAGACATCATTTCCTGATCAGGTCCGAATGTCAGTACAAAGTCTTGACAGGGGAGGGCCATGGGTCCTACACCTAAGAGGCACCGGGCGCCCCGTTGCCCGCATCCCACGCATCAGGAGCGTCACGCATGCCTGAGTCCGCTGAATCCTTCGACGCCGAATCCCTCGACGTCATCACCATGGGACGCATCGGCGTCGATCTGTATCCGCTGCAGACGGGTGTGCCGCTCGCGCAGGTCGAGTCCTTCGGGAAGTTCCTCGGCGGCTCGGCGGCCAACGTCGCGGTGGCCGCCGCCCGCCTCGGCCGGTCCACCGCGGTGATCACCCGCACCGGACAGGACCCCTTCGGCACCTATCTCCACCAGGCGCTCAAGGAGTTCGGCGTCGACGACCGCTGGGTCACGCCCGTCGACGCCTACCCCACGCCGATCACGTTCTGCGAGATCTTCCCGCCGGACGACTTCCCGCTCTACTTCTACCGGCGGCCCAAGGCACCCGACCTGGAGATCCGGACCGACGAGCTGGACTTCTTCGCGATCCGCGCGGCCCGCATCTTCTGGATCACCGGCACCGGCCTGAGCGAGGAGCCCAGCCGCTCCGCCACACTCGCCGCGCTGAAGGCGCGTGCCAAGTCCGGCACCACCGTCTTCGACCTCGACTGGCGGCCCATGTTCTGGACGGACCCGGACGAGGCACGCCCGTACTATGCCGAGGCCCTGCGCCACGCCACCGTCGCCGTGGGCAACCTGGACGAGTGCGAGATCGCCACCGGCGTACGCGAACCCCGCGCGTGCGCCGAAGCCCTGCTGGCGGCCGGTGTGGAACTCGCCGTCGTCAAACAGGGCCCCAAGGGGGTCCTGGCCGTCCACCGCGACGGCACCGTCGCCGAGGTCCCGCCCGTCCCGGTGGAGGTCGTCAACGGCCTCGGCGCCGGAGACGCGTTCGGCGGCTCGCTCTGCCACGGTCTGCTGTCCGGCTGGGAGCTGGAGAAGACCATCCGGTACGCCAACGCGGCCGGCGCGCTCGTCGCCTCCCGTCTCGCCTGCTCCTCCGCGATGCCCACCGAGTCCGAGGTCGAGGACCTCCTCGCGCGCGGCTGACCGACGCCACCCCCTGAACGGAGCCTGTCTTGAGCATCAGCATCCCCGACCTCGCCACGGTGCGCGCCCGGCATCCGGAGGCCATCGCCGAAGCGGCCGCCCGCCGGGTCCGCCGCCCGCTGATCGGCGACAGCGGCCGCCTGATGATCGTGGCCGCGGACCACCCCGCACGCGGCGCCCTCGGCGTCGGCGAGCACCGCCTGGCCATGGCCAACCGCGCCGACCTCCTCGAACGCCTCTGCGTCGCGCTGGCCCGGCCCGGGGTGGACGGGGTGCTCGCCACCGCCGACATCCTGGAGGACCTGCTGCTCCTGGGCGTTCTGGAGAACAAGGTCGTGATGGGCTCCATGAACCGCGGCGGCCTGTCCGGCGCGTCCTTCGAGATGGACGACCGCTTCACCGGCCACCGAGCCGCGGACATCGAGCGGCTGCGCTTCGACGCCGGAAAGCTGCTGGTGCGCATCGACTACGACGACCCGGGCTCCCTGGAGACCCTGCAGACCACCGCGCGCGCCATCGACGACATGGCCGCCCGCCGACTGCCCCTGTTCGTCGAGCCGTTCATATCCCGCCGGGTGGACGGCAAGGTCCGCAACGACCTGAGCTCCGAGGCCGTCACCCGGTCCATCGCCATCGCCTCCGGCCTCGGTGGCACCTCGGCCTACACCTGGCTCAAGCTCCCGGTCACCGACGACCCCGACGACATGGCCGAGGTGCTGGAGGCCTCCACCCTGCCGGCCGTACTGCTCGGCGGCGAGGTCGGCGGCGACCAGGAGGGCGCGTACGAGAGATGGCGCAAGGCCCTGCGGCTGCCCACCGTCCAGGGCATGGTCGTGGGCCGCTCGCTGCTCTACCCCGCCGAGGGCAGCGTGGAGACCGCGGTGGACACCGCGGTCGGACTGCTCTGACTCCCCCCGCCCGCGCCGACTCGCCGCCTCCCGAAGGCCCGCTCTGATTCCCGTAGAGGAGCCACTCCCGATGACCACCACGCACCATCTGCCCGCGGGCAAGGCCGCCGCCGACGTCTACGCCGTGGACGTCAGTCCCGAGTCGGCCGGCTGGGGCCACTCCAGCCTGCGGGTGCTCGACCTGCCCGCCGGCGGCTGGCACGCCTTCGACACCGGCGACAGCGAGTGGATCGTGCTCCCGCTCTCGGGCGGCTGCACCGTCGCGGTCGGCGGCGATACGTTCCGGCTCGCCGGGCGGGAGAGCGTCTTCAGCGGGGTGAGCGACTTCGCGTACGTGCCCCGCGACGCCCAGGTCTCGATCGCCTCGCGCGACGGCGGCAGGTTCGCGCTCACCGGCGCCCGCTGCACCCGCCGGCTGCCCGCCCGCTACGGGCCCGCCTCCTGCGTCCCGGTCGAACTGCGCGGCACCGGCTCCTGCTCCCGCCAGGTCAACAACTTCGGCGCGGCCGGGGTCTTCGAGTGCGACAAGCTGATCGCCGTCGAGGTGATCACCCCCGGTGGCAACTGGTCCTCCTTCCCGCCGCACAAGCACGACGAACACCGGCCCGGCGAGGAGTCCGAACTCGAGGAGATCTACTACTTCGAGTTCGCCCCGCACGAGGGCACGCCCGGCCTCGGCTACCAGCGCGTCTCGCCCTCGGGCCACGGCGCCAACACCGATGTGCTGGCGGAGGTGCGCGACGGTGACGTCGTCCTCATCCCCGACGGCTGGCACGGGCCGTCCATGGCCGTGCCCGGCCACGACATGTACTACCTCAACGTCATGGCCGGCCCCGGCACCGACCGCGCCTGGCTGATCTGCGACCACCCCGACCACGCCTGGATCCGTGACACCTGGCCGGAGCGGCCGGTCGACCCCCGCCTGCCCCTCTACACCGCCCCCGAGAGGTCCTGATGAGCACCACCACCCGTCGCCTGACGACAGCCCAGGCGCTGGTGCGCTTCCTGTCCGCGCAGTACAGCGAGCGCGACGGCGTACGCCACCGGCTGATCGCCGGCACCTGGGGCATCTTCGGCCACGGCAATGTGGCGGGCATCGGCCAGGCCCTCCTGGAGGCCGGCGAGGACACCATGCCCTTCCACCAGGGCCGCAACGAACAGTCCATGGTGCACGCGGCGGTCGGCTACGCCCGCCAGCGGAGCCGCCTCTCCGCGCAGGCCGTGACCACGTCCATCGGCCCCGGCGCCACCAACCTCGTCACCGGCGCCGCCCTCGCGACGATCAACCGCCTGCCCGTACTGCTGCTGCCCGGCGACTACTTCGCGACGCGCTCCGCCGACCCCCTGCTCCAGCAGCTGGAACACCCCGTCGAGGCCGATGTCTCCGTCAACGACACACTGCGCCCGGTCTCCCGCTATTTTGACCGGATCACCCGCCCGGAGATGCTGATCCCGGCCGCGCTCAACGCGATGCGGGTGCTGGCCGACCCGGCCGACACCGGTGCCGTCACCCTCTCCCTGCCGCAGGACGTGCAGGCGGAGGCGTACGACTGGCCGGAGGAGTTCTTCGCCGAGCGCGTCTGGCGCGTACGCCGTCCCGCCCCCGATCCGTTGGAACTCGCCGATGCCGTACGGGCGATCCGCGCCGCCGAGCGCCCCCTGATCGTCGCCGGCGGGGGAGCGCACCACAGCGAGGCCGAGGAAGCGCTCAAGGCCCTGGTCGACGCCACCGGCATCCCGGTCGCCTCCACCCAGGCGGGCAAGGGCTCGCTGCGTCACGACCACCCCGCCGACCTCGGCGGCATCGGCCACACCGGCACCGCGGTCTGCGACGACATCGCCCGCACCGCCGACCTGATCATCGGGGTCGGCACTCGCTACACGGACTTCACCACCGCCTCGAACACGCTGTTCCAGCAGCCGGGCGTCCGCTTCGTCAACCTCAACATCACCGCCTTCGACGCCCACAAGCTCGCCGCCCGGCCGCTGATCGCGGACGCGCGGACGGGTCTCGAGGCGCTGGCCGAGGGGCTGTCCGGCCACCGGGTCGACTCCGCGTACGAGGCCGAGTACCGCGCGGGCAAGGCCCGTTGGGAGGAGGTCGTCGAGGCCGCCTACCGGGCGGAGGACTCCGCCGTACCCACCCAGACGCAGGTCCTCGGCGCCCTGGACGCCGTCGTCGGCGACGACGACGTGGTCATCAACGCGGCCGGCTCGCTCCCCGGTGACCTGCACAAGCTGTGGCGGGCGCGCGGCCCGCGCCAGTACCACCTGGAGTACGGCTACTCCTGCATGGGCTACGAGATCCCGGCCGGCATCGGCGTCCAGCAGGCCGCCCCCGGCACGCCCGTCTGGTCGCTGGTCGGCGACGGCACCTACCTGATGATGCCCACCGAGATCGTCACCGCCGTCCAGGAGGGCCTGCCCGTCAACCTGGTCCTGATCCAGAACCACGGCTACGCCTCCATCGGCGGCCTCTCCGAGGAGGTCGGAGGCGAGCGCTTCGGCACCGCCTACCGGTACCGCGCCGCCGACGGCACCTTCTCCGGGGCCCCGCTCCCGGTCGACCTCGCCGCCAACGCCGCCAGCCTCGGCATGGACGTCATCCGCGCCAAGACCGTACGGGAACTGCGTGACGCCCTGGCCGCCGCGCGCGCCTCGGACCGGCCGACCTGCGTCTACGTCGAGACCGACCCGACGCCCACCGCACCGCCCGCCGAGGCGTGGTGGGACGTACCCGTCGCCGAAGTCGCCTCCCGCGACGCCGCGTCGGCCGCCCGTGAACGGTACGACGGCCACGTCGCCGCCCGCCGCCGCCACCTCTGATCCCGACCTCTTCGCCTGCCCCGCCACCGAAAGGCCCCCGCACCATGAAGACCATCACCCACTGGATCGGCGGCAAGCCCGTCGAGTCCGCCTCCGGACGCTTCGGTCCCGTCTACAACCCGGCCACCGGTGCCCAGGAGAAGCAGGTCGGCTTCGCCTCGGTCGACGAGGTGGACGCCGCCGTCGCCAACGCCAAGTCGGCGTACGAGAGTTGGGGCAGCACCTCGCTCGCCAAGCGCACGGCGATCCTCTTCAAGTACCGCGAACTCCTCGACGCGCACCGCGACGAGATCGCCGAGCTGATCACCGCCGAGCACGGCAAGGTGCACTCGGACGCGCTCGGCGAGGTCGCCCGCGGCATGGAGATCGTCGAGCTGGCCTGCGGCATCGCCGAGAAGCTCAAGGGCGAGCTGTCCACGCAGGTCTCGACCCGGGTCGACGTCGCCTCGATCCGCCAGCCGCTGGGTGTCGTCGCCGGCATCACGCCGTTCAACTTCCCGGCCATGGTGCCGATGTGGATGTTCCCGCTCGCCATCGCCTGCGGCAACGCCTTCGTGCTCAAGCCGAGCGAGAAGGACCCGTCGGCCTCCTTCCGGCTCGCCGAGCTGGCCTCCGAGGCCGGGCTGCCGGACGGTGTGCTGAACATCGTGCAGGGCGACAAGGTCGCGGTGGACCGTCTCCTGGAGCACCCGGACGTCGTCGCGGTCTCCTTCGTCGGCTCCACGCCCATCGCCAAGTACATCCAGCTCAAGGGCGTCGAGCACGACAAGCGCGTACAGGCACTGGGCGGTGCCAAGAACCACATGCTCGTCCTGCCCGACGCCGACCTGGACTTCGCGGCCGACCAGGCGATCAACGCCGCCTACGGCTCGGCCGGCGAGCGCTGCATGGCGGTCTCGGTCGTGGTCGCGGTCGGCGACACCGGCGACGAGCTGGTCGGCAAGATCGCCGAGCGGGCGAAGAACCTGCGCATCGGCCCCGGCAACGACCCCGCCTCCGAGATGGGCCCGCTGATCACGCGCGAGCACCGCGACAAGGTGGCGTCGTACGTCGCCGGCGCGGCGGCCCAGGGCGCCGAGGTCGTCGTCGACGGCAGCGGTTACTCCGTCGACGGCCACGAGGAAGGCTTCTTCCTCGGTGTCTCGCTGCTCGACAAGGTCCCGGTGACGGCGGACGCGTACAAGGACGAGATCTTCGGTCCGGTGCTGTGCGTGGTGCGCGCCGACACCTACGACGACGCCATCAAGCTCATCAACGCCTCTCGCTGGGGCAACGGCACCGCGATCTTCACCCGGGACGGCGGCGCCGCCCGCCGCTTCCAGCTGGAGGTCCAGGCGGGCATGGTCGGCATCAACGTGCCGATCCCGGTGCCCGTCGGCTACCACTCCTTCGGCGGCTGGAAGGACTCCCTCTTCGGCGACCTGCACATCTACGGCAACGACGGCATCGCCTTCTACACCCAGGGCAAGGTGATCACCACGCGGTGGCCCGACCCCGCCGACGCGGGCATCAACCTCGGCTTCCCCAGCCACTCCTGACTCGCAGTGGCGGCCGGTGCGGGGACAGATCTCCTCGCTTCCCGCACCGGCCGTCCTCAGGACCGACCGTCAGGACGATGCGATGGCAAGGGTTCCCGTCCGCCGAACCGCCCGATCCCCACGAGCAGCGGCCGCCATGCCCGTGGGTCTGGACTTCGCGCTGGACCGCAACAGCCCCGTACCGCTCTACTACCAGCTCGCCCAACAGCTGGAGGCCGCGATCCAGCGCGGTGTGCTGAGCCCGGGCAGCCTGCTGGGCAACGAGGTCGAGCTCGCGGGCCGCCTCGGCCTGTCCCGCCCCACCGTCCGTCAGGGCATCCAGAACCTGGTCGACAAGGGCTTCCTGGTCCGCCGCCGGGGCGTGGGCACCCAGGTGGTGCACAACCAGGTCAAACGCCCGCTGGAGCTCAGCAGCCTCTACGACGACCTGGAGAACGCCGGACAGCGTCCCACGACCCAGGTGCTGCACAACGCGGTCGAGCCCGCGTCCGCCGAGGTCGCGGCCGCCCTGGGCCTAGCCGAGGGCGGCGCGGTGCACCGTGTGGAGCGGCTGCGCCTCACCCGCGACCGGCCCGTTGCGGCCCTGTGCAACTACATCCCGGAAGGGCTGCTGGACGTCGACACCGCCCGGCTGGAGTCGACCGGCCTGTACCGCATGATGCGTGCCGTCGGCATCACCCTGCACAGCGCCCGCCAGTCCGTGGGCGCCCGCTCCGCCTCGCCGGAGGAGGCCGAGCGGCTGGACGAACCGGCGGGCGCCGCCCTGCTCACCATGCAGCGCACGGCCTACGACGACACCGGCCGCGCGGTCGAGTACGGCACCCACATCTACCGTTCCTCGCGGTACGTCTTCGAGTTCCAGCTGCTGCTGCGTACGTGAGCGCGCCGCGACCGACGGGCGGACGCCCGCCCCTCACTCGCCCGCCCGTCACTCCCCGGCGTCACGGCGGGCCCGGTCGCGGCGGCGCAGCAGGAGGAAGCCGCCCGCGAGGGCGGCGACGCCGGTGGCGGCGGTCCAGGCCGGCAGGTCGGAGGAACCGGTGGCGGCCAGGTCGTCGCCCTTCCCGCCAAGGGGGCTCGCGGAGGAGGAGGGCGTGGCGGACGCGCTGGCGGAGGGCGACGCACCCGACGTACTGGTGGTGGGCGTCGGCGATGCCGTCGCCTCGGCCGCGGTGGCCCGGGGTCGGGTGAACGCCAGCGTGCCGAAGCCGAGTTGGTCGTAGCCGCCGCTGTTGGGGCCATAGTCCCCGCCGCCCCCCTCGGGCGCGAACCGGGCCGCGATCTTCGTGAGGTGCGGCGCGTCCATCCCCCGGCGCTCGGTGTAGTGGTTGGCGATCATGGCCCAGATCGGCCGGGCCATGGCCGGGTCGACGGCCGCCGCCGCGGACGCGGTCTCCGAGCCCGACCAGATGCCGGGTGCGCCCTTCTTACGGGTGTACGAGGTGTAGGGCACGTCTCCGCCCAGACTCCACTTGGCGACGTACTGGGCTCCCTTGAGGAAGCGGCTGTCGTCGTAGCCGTACAGGTCGATGCCCTGGTTCCAGGCCATCTCGCAGATGGTGCCCATCAGGCCGACGCCCAGCAGGGCATGACCCTGGTCGCGGCCTGCCTCGACCCATTCGGCGAGGCCGTCGGCGTACACGACCGGGATGGCGTTCTTGACGGAGCCCATCCCCGCGCCGTGCTTGAAGTACTCGACGGCCCGGTCGACCTTCGCCCGGTCGTCGCACAGGATGCCGATGGCGAGGACGGAGGCGATGTTCGTCAGGTCCCAGTTGGGCCAGTAGTTGGTGATGTAGGAGCCGTTGTGGTGCGCGAGGAAGTCCTCGCTCAGCGGGTGGAAGACGTCGAGCATCATCTTCTGGAACCGGGCCAGTTCGAAGCCGTCATGGCCGCGGACGAGCTCGGCGGCGTTGGCGAACTGGTAGCCGTAGAGGCCCGAGGCGAGAAACCGGTCGGCGCTGCCGTCGAGCCTGGTCAGCCTGGCCGACCAGGCGTTGAGGATGTCGCGGGCGGTGTCGGCGTGCGCGGTGTCTCCGGTGACGTGCCAGCGCAGGGCGTTCTGGTAGGCGGCGTGGATGTCGTTGTAGAGGGTTGCGTAGTTCTCGGGCGTGCCCGAGCCGCGGTAGACGGTCGCCTGGGGGTTGGCCGTCCAGGTGCTCTGGGCATGCCGATTGGCCGTCAGCCTGGCGAAGCCGGCCGTGTAGGGCTGCGCGCCGGCCTTCACCTGGGTCGCCATGCGGTGCAGATCGGCCCGGGTGTGCAGCATCCCGGGGTGCGCGAAGGCACCGCCCGCCGCCGTTGCCGGGGCCGCCGCGAGGGTGGTGCCGGCCACGGTGGCGCCCGCGGCCGCACCGGCGATCTTCAGCATGTTCCGGCGACTGATCTGTGCTGTCACTGACGTGGTTCCTTAGCGCTCGGTGCCCGGGGATGCCTACGCACAGGAGACGCCGTGGAACCCGGCCGATAACAGAAAGTCGCCCGGCCGCTGGCCTTCATCTGATTCCTCCGTGGGTACTCCGTCCTTCAGGGCGGGGAGGAAACGGGCTCCTGCGGAGCAGGGCAGGGAAAGACGATTCGCCGCCGGGGCGGATCGTCGTTCGCGGCCAACTACCCGCAGATAGTGACAAGTCGATGCGATAGTTTGTGAGTTGTGGCCACTCATGTGAAGCGGGCGTTCAAGTACCGCTTCTGTCCGACGGATGCGCAGGCGGCGGAGCTGTCGCGTACGTTCGGGTGCGTGCGGAAGGTCTACAACATGGCGCTCGCCGCCCGCACCGAGGCGTGGGTGACCCGTCAGGAGCGGGTCAACTACAACCAGACCTCGGCGATGCTGACGGCGTGGAAGAAGACCGGGGAACTCGCGTACCTGAACGAGGTCTCCTCGGTCCCCCTCCAGCAGGCGCTGCGCCACCTGCAGACAGCGTTCACTAACTTCTTCGGCAAGCGGGCCAGGTACCCGCGGTTCAAGTCGCGCAAGAAGTCGCGCAGGAGTGCGGAGTACACCACCAGCGCGTTCCGTTTCCGGGACGGTGAGCTGCGGCTCGCGAAGATGAGCGAGCCTCTGTGCATGGTGTGGTCCAGGCCGCTCCCTGAGGGCGTGAGCCCGTCCACGGTGACCGTGTCCCAGGATGCGGCGGGGCGCTGGTTCGTCTCCCTGCTGTGCGACGACCCCGGCGTCAAGCCGCTCCCGGCGAACGGGAATGCGGTCGGCATCGATGCCGGGCTGGAGCATCTTCTGACCCTCTCGACCGGAGAGAAGATCACCAACCCCCGGCACGAGCGCCGTGACCATGCCGCTCTGGCCAAGGCACAGCGCCGTCTGGCGAAGAAGGAGAAGGGCTCGGCGAACCGGGCCAGGGCCCGGTTGAAGGTAGCGAAGATCCACGCGCGGATCGCTGACCGGCGCCGCGACACGTTGCACAAGATCACCACTCGGCTCGTTCGTGAAAACCAAACGATCGTGATCGAGGACCTGACCGTGCACAACATGGTCAAGAACCACCGGCTCGCCCGCGCCATCAGTGACGCGGCATGGGGCGAGTTCAGGAGCATGCTGGAGTACAAAGCCCAGTGGTACGGGCGCGAGGTGATCGCCGTGGACCGGTGGTTCCCGTCCTCCAAGCTGTGCTCCCACTGCGGCGCCTTGCAGGACACGATGCCGCTGAACGTCCGTACCTGGACGTGCGACTGCGGTACGACCCACGACCGCGACGTGAACGCGGCGCACAACCTTCTGGCCGCCGGGCTGGCGGTGACAGTCTGTGGAGCTGGTGTAAGACCTCAACGGAGTTCTCCGGGCGGGCGGTCGGCGATGAAGCAGAAACCCTCACGGCGCGAGCCGTAAGAATCCCCCTCCTTCAGGAAGGGGAGAAGTCAAGGACGCGATGACGGATCCGGCCTCAGGCCACCGCGACCGCCCCGTCATGCCAGGGGCACCCACGTGCCCCGCTCGGCGGAGCGGGACATCGCGTCCAGCGCGGCCGCGCTGTGCACCGCGTCGGCCGGCGTCGCGCCGTACGGGGTGTTGTCGGCGATCGACCGCAGGAAGTGGTGGGCCTCGATGACCTTGAGATCGTCGTAGCCCATGCTGTTCGCGGAGCCCGGCTGGAAGGCCGCGTACTCGCCGTCCCAGGGACCGACATACACCGTGCTCACGGGCTGGTCCTGGTACGACGTACCCCTGCTGACGCCCAGTTCGCCCATGCGCCGGAAGTCCCAGAAGACCGCGCCCTTGGTGCCGTGCACCTCGAAGCCGTAGTTGTTCTGCTCGCCGACCGAGACCCGGCAGGCCTCCAGCACGCCCCGCGCACCGGAGGCGAAGCGGAGCAGACAGCTGACGTAGTCCTCGTTCTCCACCGGGCCCAGTTCGCCGCCCGTCGCGCGGGTGTGACCTGCGGTGGCGCCGGTCGGGCGGGCCCGCCGAGGCAGGAAGATCGCGGTGTCGGCGGTCAGTGCCTCGATCTCGCCGAGCAGGAAGCGCGCCAGGTCGACGCCGTGCGAGGCCAGGTCGCCGAGGACTCCGCTGCCGCCGCGCTCCCGCTCGTAGCGCCAGGTCAGAGCGCCCTCGGGGTGGGCCGCGTAGTCGCTGAACAGCCGGATGCGCACATGGGTGACGGTGCCGATCTCGCCGGAGGCGATCAGTTCGCGGGCGGCGGCGACGGCCGGTGCATTGCGGTAGTTGAAGCCGACCGTGCCCTGGACCCCGGCCTTGGTGACCGCGTCCGACACGGCGCGGGCGTCCTCGGCGGTCAGGCCCACCGGCTTCTCGATCCAGATGTGCTTGCCCGCCTCGGCCATGGCGAGGCCGATCTCGCGGTGCAGGAAGTTCGGCGCCGCGATGCTTACCGCCTGGACCCGGGGATCGGCGGCCACCTCGCGCCAGTCGCGGTGGGCGGCGGCGAAGCCGTACTGGGCCGCGGCCTCCTCCGCCCGGCCCGGCACCTCGTCGGCGACGGCGACCAGTTCGGGCCGCAGCGACAGCCTGGGGAAGTGGTGGGGCACGCGGGCGTACGCCTGGGTGTGCACCCGTCCCATCCAGCCGAACCCCACGACGGCAACGCCGAGCGAACGCACCATGACTGCCCCTTTTTGGACCGGTCCAACGATTTCCCGGCTCACACTGAAGGCCGTTGCAGTGCGTGTCAACCCCTTTGACAAGCTCACCCGCCGTGTGGAACGGTCCAGGAATGGAGCCATGCAGACCATGAGAGCACCGACGATTCGCGACGTCGCCGAGCGGGCCGGAGTGTCGAAGTCGCTGGTCTCCCTCGTGCTGCGCGGCTCCGACCAGGTCCGTGACGAGAAGCGGCAGGCCGTGCTGACCGCCGTCGAGGAGCTCGGCTACCGGCCCAACGCCGCGGCGCGCAGCCTCAGTGAGCGGCGCACCCGTACGGTCGGGGTGCTCCTCAACGACATGCGCAACCCCTGGTTCGTGGAGCTGCTGGACGGTCTGAACTCCCGGCTGCACGACTCAGGTCTGCACATGCTGCTCGCCGACGGCCATCTCAATCGCCGTCTGGGCGAGGACCTCACCCGTACCTTCGTGGACCTGCGTGTCGACGGTCTGATCGCCGTCGGCACCCTCCCGGCCGCCGAGGCGCTGCGGACGGCGGCCGGGCAGATTCCCACCGTGGTCGCGGGCGCCCGGGAGCCCGAGCTGCCCGGTGTCGACGTGGTCGCCAACGACGACGAGCGCGGCGCCCGCCTTGCCACCGAGCATCTCATCGGCCTCGGCCACCGCCGGATCGCGCACATCGCGGGGCGGGGGATGGTCGGTGAGCTGCGCCGCCGCAGCTTCGAGGCGGTCATGCGCGAGCACGGACTGGCCGCGGAGGCGGTCGTGGAGCAGGGCGACCTGACCGAGGAGGGCGGATACCGTGCCACGGTACGGCTGCTCAGCGCCCGCGAACGGCCCACCGCCGTCTTCGCGTTCAACGACATAGCCTGCGTCGGCGCCCTCTCGGCCGCGGAGGAACTCGGCCTCCAGGTGCCGCGTGACCTCTCCCTCGTCGGCTACGACAACACCTACCTCTCACGGCTGCGGCACCTGTGGCTCACCACCGTGGACAGCGCCGGCCATGACGTCGGCCGCCGCGCCGCGCAGTGCCTGCTCGACCGGATCGCCGACCCCGCCCGCCCGGGCGAGGTCGTCCTCACCGCTCCGGCCCTCGAGGTCCGCGGCACGACGGCGCCTGCGCGGGGATAGGACCCGTACGGCCGATACGGCCGCCGCGCAGGCGAGCGCGGTGTTCGCGGGGCCGTCCGGTTCCGGCAGGACCACGCTGCTGCGCGTGCCGGCCAGGCCTGCACCGGCCCGAAGCGGGCAACGTCCCGCTGGGCGGGCGGGCGGCCGGTCGGGGGCGCGGCACGGCGTCGCAGCCGTACGCACCATGGCGCATCCCACTCGTCCCGCGGGTCCCGCAGGTTCCGCGGGACCCGCGGGTCCCGCTGGGTACGCTCAACCCCTCCCACACTGTCGGCGCCGCGCCGGGCCGCCCGCGTAGATGGCCGGAGCCGGGGGGCGTCCTCCGTCGGGGACCGCCGAACGCGTGGCAGAGGTCCCCGGACAACCGGGCTTTCTCATCGAAGGGTTCGGCCGCCGCCTCTCGAGCCCCATGAGGGTCAGGGCAGCTGCTTCAGCAGTTCGGCGGCGAGGGGGGCGGAGGACGCCGGGTTCTGGCCGGTGACCAGGTTGCGGTCGACGACCACCTTGGGGGCCCACGGCTCGCCCTCCTGGAAGTCGACGCCCGCCTCGACGAGCCGGTCCTGGAGGAGCCACTTCGCCTTGTCGGCGAGACCGGCCTGTGTCTCCTCGGCGTTGGTGAACCCGGAGACCCGGTAGCCCGCGAAGGCGTTGGTGCCGTCCTCCTTCGTCGCGGCGAGCAGCGCGGCCGGCCCGTGGCACACCACGCCGAGCGGCTTGCCCGACTCCAGTGCGAGGGTGAGCAGTCGGCCGGAGTCCGCGTCGACCGCCAGGTCCTCCATCGGTCCGTGGCCGCCGGGGTAGAAGACGGCCGCGTAGTCGGCGAGGTCGGCCTCCGCCAGCTTGATCGGCCGCTGGAGCGCGGTCATCGACGCGAGGGCGTGCGCGATGCGGTCGGCGCCCTCCTGGCCGCCGTTGACCTCGGGAGCCAGGCTCCCCTTGTCCACGGTCGGCACGACGCCGCCCGGCGTGGCGACGACGACCTCATGGCCCGCGGCCTCGAACGCCTCGTACGGGGCGACGGCCTCCTCGGCCCAGAAGCCGCTCGGGTGGCGGGTGCCGTCGGCGAGCGTCCAGTGGTCGACGCCGGTGATCACGAAGAGAATCTTCGACATGGTGCGTTTCTCCGAGGGTTGCGAGGGGTCGTTCGTCCTCGACGTTATGCGGCTATGGCATAGGTGACCAATAGGGAGTGCGGTCAGAGTCATAGGAAAGCCAATGCCTGGACGGCGGACGCCACCTCAACTACTCTGCTCGTAACCTAATCAATTAGTTGAGTGTGAGAGGCGGGGCTCGGATGCATCCCTTCCGGAAAGCCGTAGAGGCGGGCGATCACGCCGCGATCGAGGAGCTGCTGGCCGACGACGTGGTGTTCACCAGCCCCGTCGCCTTCAAGCCGTACCCGGGGAAGGCCATCACCGCGGCCATCCTGCGCGGCGTCTCCCGTGTCTTCACCGACTTCCGCTACGTACGCGAGATCGCCGGTGCCGACGGTCGCGACCACGCGCTAGTCTTCACCGCGAAGGTGGGCGACAAGGAACTCAACGGCTGCGACTTCCTGCACTTCGACGAGGACGGCAGGATCGACGACCTGATGGTGATGGTCCGCCCGCTCTCGGCGGCTCATGCACTCTCCGAGGCGATGGGCGCCCAGTTCGAGCGGATCTCACGCGAGGCGGCGGAGGCGATGGGCGGCTAGGGCCTGTCCGGCGGATCATGCCGCAGACGCGGGGCTTGGCACGCACATCTGCGGCGTTGTCGTCACTCTCCCCCAAGCTCTCGACTTCGCTCGAGCAGGGAGGGACCCCCATCGCTCCGCGTCGACTCCCTCCTCCGCCTTGCAGCTGCACGCACCAAGCGCCGCTCACCAGCGTCGATCAGGCACCGCCCGCTTCCTGCGACCTGATGCGCCGGACAGGCCCTAGGAGCGGTTCGTTCGCTTCAACTCGTGGGGTGTCGATCGGTGCTCGCTCGGGGGCAGTTCGTTGGGTTCGCGGTGCTCCCTGACCTCGTGGACCGGACCGCTGTCCGGCAGCCGGGGCTGTTCCTCGGGCCGAGGCGGGGGCGGTTGCTGTTGCCGCTTGCGGCGGCCCCACCACACGACACCGATCAGCATCGCCACCGGCACGACGCCCACGATGAGCGGCACGAGGACCAGCAGGCCCTGGGCTGCGGCGAGCACTGTCCCTTCCGTATCCATGGCACTCATGCGTCCCGAGTGCCCGGAGTTGTGCGTACGAACCGGGTGGCGCTGGTCCGGAGAGCGGCCGCCGGGCCCTGAGGTGCGGGGTTTGGCGGGCCTTCCCGCGGCTACCCGCTGGCGGTGACGACATTGACATCCCAGCAAGAACTCATCCGATTCCTGGAGGACCGCTTCGAGTGTGCGCAGGCCTGCGCCGAGGCCGCCCGTGCCTGTGCGCTGCGGGCGAGCGTGGTGGATCCGGACGGGCCGAGGGAGCAGGAACTCGTGCGACGCAAAGGCCTTCTGTGCGTGGAGGTGTGCGACGCGACCTGCCGTGTGCTGGCGGAGGAGGACCGCCGGGACACGGCAGGCATCCGCGTCCAGGTCGAGTGGTGCCGTACCGTCTGCCGCGAGTGCGCGGACGTCTTTGACGAGCACCCCGGCGGCCAGGACAGTGCCAAGGCCTGCCGGGAGTGCGCCCAGGCCTGCACGGACTTCCTCGCCACACTGAGCCGCGCCTGAATCCCTGGAACTCCGCCGCGGAGTTCGGCTACGGCCTCGTTGACGGACCGGCGCCGAGGTGCGGACGCTGGCCCGCATGCGATTTCTGCGGCGCGTTCGGGACGATCTCGCCTCCGGCGAGAACCTGGAAATCTACCTCTGATCTTGGCCAGTGCTCTGTCGTTTACGGCAGGGGTGAAGGCTATCTCGGAACTGCTCTGACTTGCGTGTGAGCATGGGTCTGTGCTGTCTGCCTCAGCTCGTGGGGCGCTGCTGGTTGTCGATGTACTGGCGTACGACGGCCAGCGGTGCTCCGCCGCATGAGCCGGCGAAGTAGGAGCCAGACCAGAAGTGCCCGCCCCACAGATACCTGCGGACGTGGCTGTCGTACTCCTGGCGCAGGCGTCGGGATGAGACGCCCTTGAGGCTGTTGACCAGCTTGGAGAGCTGCACCTTGGGCGGGTAGTGCACGAGGAGGTGGACGTGGTCCTGTTCTCCGTTGAACTGCTTCAGCTCGGCCTCGAAGTCGGTGCAGACCTCGCGCATGACCTCCTCACAGCGGGTCAGCATGGCGTCGGTGAACGCATTCCGCCGGTACCTGGTGACAAAAACCAAGTGGACGTGCAGGCTGTGCACGACGTGACGGCCGGTGCGCACATCGGGGTTTGGATTCCAGATGGTGACATAAACCAATACCGTAGTGTGTCGTCCGTGAGTGATCGCGGCCTGGATACACGGAAGTTCGGGCACCGCGCCCGGCTTGCACTGTCCCCTGCCCTGGCGCTAAAGGCTGACGATCAGGCGCACGCGGCCCGCACAATGTGGAATCTCCTGCACGCCTGGTGGCAGATGATGCCGAAGGAGAAGCGGACCCTGGCGAACGCGGACGCCGCGATCCGACAGGCCCGCCAGGGCATCGACTTCCTCGCCGTCCTCCCCGCCCAGGCCGCGCAAGCGGTACTCAAGACGTACTTCCAGGCGTGGAAGAACTGCTGGGACGGCCGCGCCGACACCCCGAACTTCAAGGGCCGGTTCCGCACGGTGATGTCCGTGGACATCCCGCAGGGCCGCGACCTGAACATCACCCGCGTGCACCGCCGCCGGGGCACGGCCAACATTCCCAAGGTAGGCCGGGTCCGCTTCCGCTGGACCAAAGACCTCCCCGTCGGCAAGCGTGCAGGCGCGGAGAACCGGATCACCGGGGCACGACTGAGCAGGGACGCGCTCGGCTGGCACATCGCCTTCCGCGTCCAGACCCTCGAAAGGGCGCCGGAAACCCACCAGGGGCCGCAAGCCGGCATCGACGTCGGTATCACCGTGCCCCTGGCCCTCTCCGACGGTCAGACGTACGAGCACGGCCAGTGGCTGACCAACCGGGAACAGGCCAGGCTCCTGGGCCTGGAACAGCGCGCCGCACAGCGCAAGAAGCACCGCAAGCCCGGCGAACGCACCTCCCGCCGGCTGCACCACACCTACGACCAGATCGCAGGACTGCGCGCGAAAGCCAAGCGCCGGGCACTGGACTGGCAGCACAAGACCACCACCGACATCGCCCGCACGTACAGCGTCGCGGTGGTGGAGGCATTGCAGATCACGAGCATGGTCAAGTCCGCCAAAGGGACCATCGAGGAGCCGGGGAAGAACGTCGCCCAGAAATCCGGGCTGAACCGCTCGATCAGCGGACAGGCGTGGAGCCGCACGGTCACCATGCTGACGTACAAGCTCGCCCGCCAAGGCGGCACTTTGGCCAAGGTCCCCGCCCCGGGCACCTCCAGGCGCTGCTCCGCGTGCGGTCTCACCACATCCGGCAGCCGGCAGACCCAGGCCCTGTTCGTGTGCAAGAACCCGGACTGCGGATGGTCCGGCAACGCCGACCACAACGCGGCCCGCAACATCCTGCACCTGTACCGGATGGGCCACGCGCTCATCCCGGCTGCCGGGAGGGCAGTCGCCAGGCGCGCACCGCGCGTCAAGCCCGCCACCGCAAGGTAGGCGGGAATCTCCCTGCTTCAGCTGGGAGAGCACTTCAATCCCACAGCTCGGCCAGCGGGACGCCGTGTTCACCCTGCGCCCCGACCGCGACGGGCACTGGTACCAGCACTTTCAGGCCGAGTTCGACCGTGTCTGGGAGTACGGCCGCCCGGCCGACGCCTCGGACGGGTTCCCCGGGTGAGGGGCCGCCGGGAGGGTCGCGGTCGGGGCGCCGGTGTCATCGGCATTCACAATTTCTGAAACACGTTCTACGGTGTGCGCCGTCAGGTCCGGCCTTGGGGAGCCAGGAGGCGCCGTGCATCTCGAATACACGCCAGAGCAGCAGCGGCTGCGGACCGAACTGCGGGGCTACTTCGCCGAGTTGGTGCCCGACCACGCCTACGCCCGATACGGCGACCCGGCCGCCCAGAAACGGTTCTACCGCGAGACGATCCGGCGGCTCGGCAGGGACGGCTGGCTCGGGGTGGGCTGGCCCACGGAGTACGGCGGGCGCGGGCTGACCCCGATGGAGCAGTTCATCTTCTTCGACGAGGCCGCCCAGGCAGGCGTACCGCTGCCGCTGATGGCGCTGAACACGGTCGGACCGACGATCATGCGGTTCGGCACCGCGGAGCAGAAGGAGTACTTCCTGCCCAGGATCCTCTCCGGCGAGATCGACTTCGCGATCGGCTACAGCGAGCCCGACGCGGGGACGGACCTGGCGGCGCTCAAGACCAAGGCCGTACGGGACGGCGACACCTATGTCGTCAACGGGCAGAAGATTTGGACCACGAACGGCGACACCGCCGACTGGGTCTGGCTGGCCGTCCGCACCGACCCGGACGCCCCACCCCACAAGGGCATCACCATGCTCCTCGTGCCGACCTCCGACCCCGGCTACTCCTGCACCCTCATCGACACCCTCGCCTCGCACGACACGACCGCCAGCTACTACGAGAACATCCGCGTCCCCGTCTCGCGCCGGGTCGGCGAGGAGAACAAGGGCTGGCGGCTGATCACCAACCAGCTCAACCACGAACGCGTCACCCTCGCCGCACACGGCACCATGGCGATCCGCGCCCTGCACGACGTCCAGCGCTGGGCCATGGACACCAAGCTTGCCGACGGCCGCCGCGTCGCCGACCTCCCCTGGGTGCGCCGCCGCCTTGCCCAGACCCACACCAGACTCGACGCGATGAAGCTCCTGAACTGGCAGATGGTGAACGCCGTCCAGGAGGGCACCCTCACCCCGCAGGACGCCTCCGCGGTCAAGGTGTACGGCTCCGAGGCCCGCCGGGACGCGTATGCCTGGCTCATGGAGATCGTCGCCGCGCCCGGTGTCCTCAAGGAGGGCTCGACGGGCGCCGTCCTGCACGGCGAGCTGGAACGCGGCTACCGCTCGGCGGTGATCTTCACTTTCGGCGGCGGGAACAACGAGATCCAGCGCGAGATCATCTCGTGGATCGGACTGGGGATGCCGCGGGTCCGGCGTTAGTGTGACTGTGACGAGGATTTTTAGTTGGCACAAAAGAGGGATAGTTGGCACTGGCGATGGCGGCTCGGTCTGATCGGCGCCGAGTCTCTCCGTGTGCGCCTACCGACTCTGATCTGCTGCTTTCGGTGGACGGTTTATCGTGCTGAAGTGGTGTGCATGTGTCCCCTCGGCGATGTTGGAGGCCGCAGAGGCGCCAAGGTCCACGGGCTTTCATGGTCCAGGTGCGTCGACGGTGTTGGTGACAGCAACGTGACAGATGAAAGGGTCAGGCGGGTGAGTGAGACACCGATGAACACCCTGCAATACCGCTTTGACGGGCCAGAAGACGCCCCTGTCCTGATCCTCGGTCCCTGACTGGGTACCACATGGCACAGGTTGTAGGGACCGTCCAGCGGTGTCCTTCTGATCGAGGGCGGAGGTGTATCGCCAGGTCGGGGCCTCATGGCCCGGGAGAGCCCGCACAGTCGGTGAGACGTGCGTGCGAGCGCGCGCGACGGCCGAGACGCAGAAGCCCCGCAGGCATGGTCCCGACGGGGCTTCTGCGCGCGGCCGCCGGAGAGCCGTTTCGTCCCTGATGAGGTGTGGACCGGTCCGCGGAATGCCGCCGTCGTCCGTTACTTGTCGACCAGCGACATGTGGTGCTCGTTGTAACGGTCTCCCTGTACCCCGACCCGGCCGGCGAGTTCGTTGAGGTCCGCCAGTTCGTCGGGGGACAACGGGAGCTTGGTGGCGCCGGAGTTCTCGTCGATTCGCGCGATGTGTCGTGTGCCCGGAATCGGAACGATCCACGGATCCTGTGCGAGCAGCCAGGCGAGTGCGACCTGCCCGGGTGTGGCGCTCTTGGTTTGCGCGAGGGTGGTGATGTGTTCGACGAGAGCCTGGTTCGCCGCCCGGTTCTCGGCCGTGAATCGTGGAATGTTCGTGCGGACGTCACCGGTCACGAACGAGGTCGACGCGTCCACCGTGCCGGTCAGGAATCCCTTGCCGAGCGGGCTGAAGGGCACGAATCCGATCCCGAGCGCCGCGCACGTCGGCAGGACCTCCGGCTCGGGATCCCGGGTCCACAGCGAGTACTCGCTTTGCACCGCGGTCACGGGGTGGACCGAGTGTGCGCGGCGGATGGTCTCCGCACTGGCTTCCGAGAGCCCGAAGCAGCGGACCTTGCCCTCCTGCACGAGCTCACCCACCGTGCCGGCGACCTCCTCGATGGGCACCTCCGGATCAACGCGATGTTGGTAGAACAGGTCGAGCCTCTCGCCCCCGAGCCGTTTCAGGGAGGCCGCGGCGACGGCACGGATCTGCTCGGGCCGACTGTTGAGCCCGGCGGGGGCGCCGTTCTCGATGCGGAATCCGAACTTGGTGGCGATCACGACCTGGTCACGCACCGGAGCGAGGGCCTCGCCGACAAGCTCCTCGTTGACGTAAGGGCCGTACACCTCCGCGGTGTCGAAGAAGGTGATCCCGCGGTCGACGGCGCCACGGAGTACGGCGATCATGTCGCTCCGGTCACCGGGGTTGGGCCCGTAGCTCTGGGACATTCCCATGGCGCCGAGGCCGATGGCGGAGACCCGCAGGTCGCGCCCGAGCGTTCGCGTGTGCATTGTTTCTCCTTGTCGAGGCTGGCGCCGGCCGGCCGATGTCGAGCGCAGGACGGCCGGCCGCAGCGTCCTGCGTCCTTCCGGCGGCCCATGGAGCCCGGAGCATGCGGTCGGTTCCCGGCGTCTCCGGTTCGCAACGGTGAATGAGCAAGGCCGATGGTGGAGGCGCAGTCGGTGTTCAGGGCTTCCAGGTGAGCGAAGTGGTGCCTGGTGAGCCGGGCTACCACGCTTCGTTGTCGAACACGAGGACGATTCGTTCGCGCAGGCCGCCCTGCTCGAGCCGGGCATGGGCGGCAACCGCGTCGTCCGCATCGAAGGGCATGGCGGCGCGCAGCGTGAGCGTGCCGTCTTCGACCTGGTCGCGCAGACGTACGATCGCGTCCCGGTCCGTCCGTCGTTCTCGCACGTTGAGGTGCTTGACCTTGATTCCGCGCCCTGGATCGCCGTCCCAAGAGCGCAGGATGCCGATCTGGCCGCCGTCACGCACGGCGGGAGCGATCTGCTCGTGCAGCAAGGCGGCGTCAGCCACCGCGTCCACCCGAGTACCGAGCTCGTCGAGTACCCGGAGGGCGATGCCGGGGCCGCGCGGTATGAACGCGTGCGCGCCGAGGGAGCCCAGGAGGTCGGCATCTTCCTCTGCCGCGACGGCCACGACGCGAAGGCCCGCCGCGGCACCGAGTTCCACGAGGTATCCGCCGACCGATCCTGCAGCGCCTGTCACCAAGAGCGTGGCGCCTTCTGGCAGCCGAAATGCGTCGAGCACGTTGTGAGCGGTGAGCGCATTGTTGAGGAAACCGGCCGTCTCGGCGGCGGAGGCATTCGAGGGAGCGATGGCCACGGACCGCGCGGGTAGGGCGAGATATTCGCTGTAGCCGCCGTGCCTTCCGGCGTTGTCGACGAATCCCACGACGTGTGCGCCCGGCACCAGGCCCCAGCGAGGGTCGACATCGCTGCCCACCTCTTCGACGGTACCTGCGACCTCCATCCCGGGGACGAAGGGCGGCGTGAGGCCCGTGTACATCTGCACCAGCTGCCCGGACCTAACCATTGCGTCCACGGGATTAACTCCGGCGGCGTGAACACGGAGCCGCACCTCCTCGGCCCCAGGGTGCGAGTCGGGGAGTTCGAAAGATTGCAGCACTTTCGGTCCGCCGAACTCGCGCAGTCCAATGACTTTCATCCGGCCGTTTCCTAACTTCTCGCGATGTGATGTGGCGAGGCTCAATGGATTTCTCGCGCAGAGCCACCAGTTATCGTACCCAGGCACTCGATCCTGAAGGGGGGAAGGATTTTTCCCAGGATGAATCCTTCCCCTGCGCAGGGGTGGGTCGACCGTGCAAGCTCTATCTGCCTGGCAGCATCGTCCTTGGCAGGAATTCTCGCGTCCGGACGACTGCGCATGCATCGATCCGGTGACTAATAGGTCCCGGCAAAAAAGATCCGTGGCCGCAATGCTCGCCTACAGTCATGCTGCGGCTGCGGCTGCGACCCAATTCCCATTCCACCCCTGTTTGGAGAATCGTGTTCATCGTCAACGCGTACGTCGCTACGTCCGCGTCCGAACCGCTCGCTCAGGCCACCGTCGTATGGGGGCGTCCGCGTACAGGAAGTGTCCCGACCGCCGGTATCGAGTCAGCGGGCGGCTATGTACCTGTAGGCCACTCAAGCGGTACGCCGACCACGCAGCCGGCTCCCCGGCTGCAGAACCAGAGGCAGCCGTAGTGACTTCCTCCGCACGGCCCGTACACGACGTACTGCCGTTCCCAGAGGGAGAAGCATCGATGACGATGACGTACAACCACCTCGAAGGACGGCGGCTTGATCGAGTGCCGCGAGGCCGAGGACGATGTCCTGCACTGAGCATCTCCGCCCCCGCTCTGGAGTGGGCGGGCGAGCAGGGTGCCGAAAGCGTCGGCGGCCTGGGCGCCGCCGACCCGCCTGCCCGGTTCGGACACGCCGCTGGCGGTGCCGGCGCGCCGAGGCCTGCCGCTTTCCAGCACCACAGCCGTGGTCGGGGCATGACCAGCGAGCCGGCCGCTGGGGCAACCGTTGGCCGCCCCCTGCAAGGGAGATCTTGATCAGGGGGTGCTTGCGGGCCGCTCGGCGATGACGGGGGGCCACCCCGTGCCCTTCGCCCGGCGTCTCGACCTCCAGGTGAGGACGGGGTTGGTGGTGAAGGGGCGTTTGGGGCGCGGGATCGCGGCAAGGTGCGAAGCTGTGGGTGTGCGACGCGATCCGAGCCTGGAGGAACTGGGCGCCTTCCTCAAGGCGCGCCGTGCCCAGCTGAGTCCCGACAAGGCCGGGCTGCCCGACAACGGTGAGCCCCGGCGTGTTCCCGGCCTGCGGCGTGAGGAAGTCGCTCAGATCGCCGCGATCAGCACCGACTACTACACCCGGCTCGAGCAGGGACGTGTCCAGGCGTCGGCTGCCGTAGTCGACGTGCTCGCACAGGTGCTCCGCCTCGACGGCGATCAGCGCGAGTACCTCCTGACCCTCGCAGGGAAAACGGCCTCGCCCCCTGTCAGCCGGAGCGTTCGCCAACGAGTCCAGCCGCAGATGCAGCACCTGCTCGACGACCTCTCCCTGACCGCGGGCTTCGTCATCGGGCGCAACACGGACCTGCTGGCGTGGAATGCCATGGCCGCCGCCCTGGTGATGGACTTCGGACATGTCCCGGAGGAACAGCGGAACTACGTGCGCCTGGTGTTCACCGAGCCCGCCATCCGCGTGCTGTACCGGGACTGGGAGGACATGGGTCGCCTGGCCCTGTCCCATCTGCGCATGGACAGCAGACGGAACCCTGATGACCCTCGACTGACTGCCCTCGTCGAGGAGCTTTCCGTGCTGGATGCGCATTTCCGCCTGTGGTGGACCTCGCACGATGTCGCCGTGCGGGCCGGCGGTACGAGGCTGCTCCGGCATCCCGTGGTCGGCGACCTGACCCTCGAGCGGTCCACCTTCATGTGCGCCGAGGATCCCGAGCAGCAGCTCGTCGTGTGGACCGCGGAGCCAGGAAGCCCCGCTCACGAGGCTCTGCGCTCTCTGGCGTCCACGATCGAGAGGGCGCCTGAGGGACTGGACGGCGCCGCCGTGTGACGCCTTCGCCGAGCAGGCACATCGGACCTGGGCCCTGGAGACGAGGTTCGTCGCCGGACCGGCGGCGCAGGCTTCATCACCGCGTCGGCACGTGGCTTGCCGTGGTTCATCACGAGGCGCTCTGGAAGACACGCTTGGCGTTTGCCGTCGTGAGTGACCGCCACGTGGCGCCTTTCGCCGGCGGCTCGGCGGCGTCGATCGCCGCGATGTGCGCGTCGGCCAGCGGGGACGGCGTCCAGCAGTAGTCACTGCCGAAGAGCACGCGGTCCGGGTCGACGAGCTTCAACAGCGCCGGCACGTGTCGTGGGAAAGCGGTGCCCGCCACGTCGTAGTACAGACCGCGCAGTTGCTGCACCGCGTCCAACCGGGGCGGCTGCTGCGACTGCAGGAACAGGCTCATGAACTCGTTGATGCGATCAGCGAGGACGGGCACCGCACCGCCGCAGTGCGGGACGATCACTTTGATGTTCGGGTGACGTGTCAGGACGCCCGCCATCACCATGTCGGTGACGGTACGGGCCGTGTCGAAGATGTACTCGACCATCGGCCGCGGTCTGCCGAGTGCGGACTGTTCCCAGCACACCGGTGAGGTGGGGTGCAGGAAGACGACGGCCTGGCGGCGGTCGAGTTCGGCGAAGACCGGCTCCAGGCGCTGGTCGCCCAAATACACCCCGTGCGTGTGGGTCAGCAGGGCCACGCCGTCGGCGTCGAGTCCGTCGAAGGCGAAGGCGATCTCCTCCAAGGATCCGTCCACGTCGGGAAGGGGCAGCGAGGCGAAGGTGCCGAAGCGACCCGGGTGGCCCCGGGCCAGTTCGGCGGTGTACTCGTTGACGCGGCGGGCGAGGAGGCGGGCCGCCTTGTCGTCGCCGAAGTGCACGCCGGGTGAGGACACGGACAGCATCGCGGTCTCGATGCAGTTGCGGTCCATCAGGTCCAGGTGGGCTTGCACGGACCATGACGGCCAGCCGCCCATGCCGTCGGGGTGGCCGTGGCCGGCTGCCGTCGCCTGCTGGACGTAGAAGTCGGGGAGGAGATGGGCGTGGACGTCGATGAGGCCGGTGGACATGACGGGAGGTCCCTTCTGGTGTGTGGTGTCGTCGAGGCCGGCTCGGCTCACTCCACCTGCTCGCGTCCGGCCAGCCGCACCTCTTCGTAGTCCAGGGCGGTCTGGAGGCGGCGCAGCACGGTGTCGTCGATCCGCTGTTCGTCGCGCAGGCGGACGACGGTTGCGCGCTTGTGGGCGATGAGGGCGAGGCGGAGGTCGGTGTAGTGGCGGTTGTGGAGCAGAGCGGGATCCTCGTCGGTGCCGGCGCCTTCGGCCCGTACGGTCGCCAGGTGGGCTTCGTACTCCTGGCGCAGCCACTCCGTGACCTTGGGAGTGGTGCCCAGTTCGACGGCGAGTTCCGGGAGCGCCTTGACGGCTTCCTCGGTTGCCGTGGTCTCGGCGAGGATCTGTTCCTCGTCGACGGAGGTGTCGCGGGGCAGCCGGGCCCAGCGCACCACGCCCGGCAGCAGCAGTCCCTGCACGACGAGGGTCACCACGATGACGCCGGAGGTGACGAAGACGATGAAGGCGCGGTCGGGGAAGGGTGCGCCCGAGTCGACGGTCTCCGGTACGGAGAGCGCCACGGCCAGCGACACCGCGCCCCGGAAGCCGGCGAAGCCGCTGACGGTGCGTGCCCGGTGACTGATTCTCCGCAGCCGCTGCTGTGGACGTCGGTCGATCAGGCGGATCAGGTAGGCGGAGGAGAACAGGAACGCGAACCGGACGAGGACCAGAACCAGGCTGACCACACCGACGGCGATCAGTGCATCCCGCAGATCTGCGCGGCTCAAGTGGCGGAACGCGTATTGGAGTTCCACTCCGACCAGGACGAACAGGGCGCCGTTGATGATGAAGGTCGCCAGCGGCCAGAACGCCAGTGCCTGGCGTCGGTGCTCGGCCCGGATCAGGCTCGGAGCCACCTGGGCCATGATCAGTCCGCTCACGACGACAGCGAGGACACCCGAGGCGTGGATCAGTTCGGCGAGCAGATAGGCCGTGAACGGTGCCAGGATCATGACGAGATTGCCCAGCAGGGGATCGGCCAGGCGGCGCCGGAGGTTCATGTTGACCCAGGCGACCGCCACGCCGACCGCGGCCCCACCGCCGTACGCCAGCAGGAACAGCGCTCCGACGTGCGCAAGGGTGAGGTGCTCCTCGCCGACGGTGATGCCGACCGCCAGCCCGTAGATGACCAGCGCCGTGCCGTCGTTGACGAGGCTCTCCGCCCGGAGCACGGTGACCTCACGGCGCGGCAGGGAACCGGCCAGCGCGCCGACCGCGGTCGCGTCGGTGGGCGCCACGGCCGCGCCCAGAACCCACGCCGGCCCCCACGGCAGTCCGAGCGCGTGCCCGGCGGCCGCGACGGCCCACGCGGTGAGGATCACCAGGACCGTGCTGAGCAGGACGATGCCGCGCAGGTTCGAACGGATCTCCCGCATGGACGTGGTCAGGCTCTCCCAGTACAGCAGCACGGGGAGGAAGAGCAATAGCACGACTTCGGGCGGGAGTTGGGTTTGGCGGACGGCCGGCACGAGCCCGATGAGGGCGCCCACGATCAGTAGGACGACGGGCGGCGCGACACCGAAGCGCTGCCCCAGGGCATTGCCCAGCAGCACGGCCGCGCCCAGGACGACGACGAGTTCAAGACCGAGCATGGCGCTTACTCCAGTGCTGGACCAGCTGTTCGTGGGGGTTCAGCGGCTTCCGCGGGGATCGTTCTGCTCATCGGGGGATCAGCCGTAGCGTCGTGGAGCGTGCGGCGACCATGGGGTCGACGTAGGCGCCGCCGAAGCGGCCGTACTTGGTGCGGTACGCCGTGTCGATACGGTCGTTGATCTCGTCGTCCTGCACCTCCACGAAGGTGACGTCTTGGGCGACTCCGCCGGAGCGGATGTGCCCCTCGTAGCTCGCACGGGCCGTACGCCACCAGCCGCCATCCGTGCCTCGGAAGGAGCGGACGTAAAGGTCGTCACCGTCGCGGACGACCCAGATCGGCACCGGCCTCCGCAGAGTGCCGTTGCGCCTGAGCGGTGCCATCTCCAACTCGTCAGCGGTGGCGATGCGGTTGAGGTCATCGCTCGTCCATGCCGTCATGGGTGTGTCTCCGATCTCCTTGATCCGGTGAGTACGCGAGGAAGCTCGTCAGGTCGTCGGGCCGCCCTCGGGAAGAGATTCGCCGCAACACCGACGAAGGCCATGACCGCGGTGATGGCCAGGCTTTCGCGCAGGCTGTGCGGGATGTCGCCATGGGCTGCCAACAGGGCGCCGAACGGACATGCGGGGGCTCCTGAGACCGAGGAAGGCGTAGGTACCGATGTGTTGCTGTCGAGGGGTTTCGGAAGACCTGCGGTCAGGCGGGACCTGGGGTGAGAGGCGCACCGAGGTAGCTACGGGTGATGCCGGGCGAGTCCTCGAAGACGCGGTAGTCGGTGATCAGGCCGTCGTGATGGTGAACCGCAGGATCATCTCGCTTTCGAGCACCTGCCCCAAGGGATGGAACCGGGAGGCGTACCGGCCCGGTACCAGCACCTGTCCGTCGGTCTCCACCAAGGAGCGCAGCTCAAATGCGAGCGGCTCGACGGCCGCGAAGAACGCGGCGAGAGACTGCCGGATCTCCTCCGGCCCGCTGCGGCGCCCAGCCCATGGCGTCAGGGCCGGATCACCGGGGATCGTCCAGGTGGCATCGGGAGCGAAGTGCGGGAGGATCCGTTCCATGTCGCGCGTACCGAGCGCCTTGAAGTACGCCTCGACGGTGGCAATCGCCTCGCTGGTCATGGCGTCGGTCCGTTTCTGCTGGGCTGCGGTGGGCGAGCGCTCACCGCTCGGTGGTGGCGGCGGTGGTGGGCAAGGCTCATCCCGCACCCACCACCGCCGGGCTTCATGTCACGGACGCAGCAGCGCCTTGATGGCGCGGCGCTCGTCCATGGCCTTGTAGCCTTCGGCGACCTCGTCCAGGGGCAGGGTGAGGTCGAAGACCTTGCCCGGGTTGATACGGCCGCTGACCACGCGGTCGATCAGGTCGGGAAGGTAGGCGCGCACGGGCGCAGGGCCGCCGCGTAGACCGACGTGGGAGAAGAAGAGTTCCTGGCCGTCGATCTGCACGCCGTGAGGCATGCCGACGAAGCCGACGTTGCTACCCGGGCGCGCGGACTGCAGGGCCTGGTGCATCGACTCCTGGGTGCCGACGCACTCCAGGACCGAGTCGGCGCCTATGCCGTTCGTCAGCTCCTTGACGCGGGCGACGCCCTCCTCGCCGCGCTCGGTGACGATGTCGGTGGCACCGAACTCCAGGGCCAGCTTCTGCCGGGATGCGTGCCGGCTCATGGCGATGATGCGTTCGGCGCCCAGTTCCTTCGCCGCGATGACACCGCACAGGCCCACCGCACCGTCACCCACGACCACGGCCGTCGAACCCGGCTCGACCTCGGCCGCCTTGGCGGCGTACCAGCCGGTGCCCATGACGTCGGAGAGGGTCAGCAGATTCGGGACCAGCTCTGAGGCCGGCTGCTCCGGGGTGGCGACGAGGGTGCCGTCGGCGAGGGGGATGCGGACGTATTCGGCCTGGCAGCCGTTGGGGAAGTCACGGTGCTGGCAGGAGGTGTGGTAGCCGGCCCGGCAGACCGGGCAGGTGTTGTCAGAGGCGATGAAGGAGCCGATGACGAACTGGCCGGGCCTGACATTGGATACGTCGCTGCCGACCTCCTCGACGATGCCGACGTACTCGTGGCCGATCGGCTGCGGCTCGGTGACTGGGTTGATGCCCCGATAGCTCCACAGGTCGGAGCCGCACACGCAGGTGGCGACGGTACGGATGACGGCGTCCGTCGGTGCGACGATGTTCGGTTCGGGGACGTTCTCCACCCGGATGTCACCAGGCGCGTGGATGATGGTGGCTCGCATGATGCTCTCTCAGGTCGCGTCGGATCTGGCGTGGTGTCAGGGGCGGGTACGGGCGTTGGCGCGCGGTCCGTTGTACTCGTCGTCCGAGACGTGCTCGAGCCAGGTGGCGTCGTCCGTCTCCCACAGGGCGAGGTGGGTCATGAACTGGTCGGGCGCTGCACCGTGCCAGTGCTGCTCACCCGGAGGCGTGTGGATGACGTCTCCCGGGTGGGCCTCGATGATGTTGCCGCCACGGGACTGCACCAGCGCGATGCCCTCGACGATGTAGAGGGTCTGGCCCAGGCCGTGGGAGTGCCAGGCGGTGCGGGCGCCAGGAGTGAAACGGACCATGTTGGCCCGCATCCGAGAGGGCTCCTCGCCACGGTGGATCACGTCGGCGTAGGCGTCGCCGGTGAACCATTCGGCAGGCAGCTTCAGCAGTTCCATGGTGTGTCTGTCCCTTAATGGGAGCGGTACCTCAGCCCGACTGGTCCGACTTCTCCACGATCGCCTTGAGCTGGGTCACCGCGGTCATCGCGTTGGGCCATCCGGCGTAGAAGGCCAGATGGGTGAGGGCCTCCACCAGCTCGTCCTTGGTCACGCCGTTCTCCAGCGCCTTGCCGAGGTGGAAGCCGAGCTGGTCGTTGCGGTACAAGGCGGCCAGAGCGGTGACGGTGACCAGGCTGCGGTCTCGAGGGGACAGGCCCGGGCGTTCCCAGATGTCGCCGAACAGGACCGTGTCGGTCACCTCGGCGAGCTTCGGGGCGAATTCCTGGATCGCCGGCGGTGCGAACTTCTTCCGCTCGGTCATGGGGTGGTGCTCCTTGCGTGTTCAGGGATTCGGGTGGCCCGGCCTGCGGCCGGGAGCTGTTTCATATTCGCAAACGAATTCCGTACTCAGCGTTTGACGGCTTGCCTGTTCGGTTGAAGGCTTTCCGCGGGCCGACCGCGCTCGCCGACCCCGTCTTCGACCCTGTCACCATCGCGTGAGCCCGCAATGGGGAGAATTCCACCCCGGGCAAGGCTTATCCAGGGAAGAATCCTTCCCCCCCTCGTCAGGACGGGGCGGTGCGAGACTGGTCGGCATGACCAGCGACGCGCATGTGAACGAGCTGGGAGCATTTCTCAAGGAGCAGCGGGCCGAGTTGAGTCCGCGCACCGTCGGTCTGCCCGACACTGGTGGCCCGCGACGTGTGCCCGGCCTGCGCAGGGAGGAGGTCGCCCTGCTCGCGGCCATCAGCTCCGACTACTACGCACGGCTGGAGCAGGGGCGTATCCAGCCCTCTGCGCCGGTGCTGGCGGCTCTCGTCAGGGTCCTGCACCTGAACAACGACCAGCGGGACCACCTCTTCGAGCTGGCCGGTCGCCAGGCGGCTCGCCCGCGCCGTCAGGCCGCACAGAAGGTGCAACCGCAGCTGCGTCGCCTGCTCGACGATCTCACCGCGACCCCCAGCGTGGTGATCGGTCGCCGCATGGACATCCTGGCCTGGAACTCTCTGGCGGCCGCTCTCTTCACTGACTTCCATCGCGTCCCGGAGAAACGGCGCAACTACGTCCGGCTGCTCTTCACCGAGCCCGCCTTCCGTGATCTCTACGTCGACTGGAGTACGGTCGCCCGGAGCTGCGTCGCGCAACTGCGCCTGCTGGCCGCCCGGTGCCCCGGGGAACCCGGATTGACGGCGCTCGTCGGCGAGTTGTCGGTGGCGGACGCCGATTTCCGGCAGTGGTGGGCAGGCCGCCACCTGGCCGGCCTGCGGGTGGGCGCCAAGAAGCTGCGCCACCCGGTCGTCGGCGACCTCACGCTCGACTGGGACAGCCTGACCTGCTCGGCCGACCCCACGCAGCAGTTGGTGATCCTGACCGCGGAGCCCGGGACGCGGTCCCATGACGGACTGCGCTTCTTGGCGTCGCGGACTGCCGATCCGTACGAGCCGGAACGGGATGTGACAGCTTGAGTGGCACTCAGAAGGTCAGGACGAGCCGGCCTCGCACCCCGCCGGCCGCCGGCACCTGATGGGCCTCGGCGGCCCGTTTCGCCGGAAACGTCTTCGCGGCCCGGAGGGGTGATCCGGCCCTCCTCCACCTGCTGCGGGAGCCGGTCGAGCCTGGCGCGCTGACGGGCGTAGCGGAACACGGCGATCGGCTCGACAGACGACGTCTCGCTCGCCGGGACCCTCGAAGCCGCGCAGCGGCACCACAGGGCCGCCGCCCCGGACGGCCCGAGCGGTGATAGCGCCGAGCAGCGCCCCGTCGAGGAGCCCCTCGACGCGTCGGGAACTTCCGCGCGTACCCGGTCCGGGTCCCTGACCAGGGGAAGGGCTTTCCCCCGAATCCGACCGCGCTCATCTTGGGAAAGGGCTCACCGGAAGGAGCCGGATGCCGTCCGCTTCTGGTCCGCTGCCCAGGATGCCAGCAGACGCAACCCGTCGTGCGAAGGGGAACCGGGTGCTGCGGTCCACACGATGATGTGCTGCTCGGGATCCGTGGCACAGGTGAGCGTGTCCCAGTCGAGCGTCAGCTCCCCGACCACCGGGTGACGAAGCTTCTTGGTGCCCTTGCCCCGCGTGGCGACGTCGTGCTCGGTCCACCACTGCCGGAACTGCGCGTCGCGTGCAGAGAGCTCCTCGACCAGATCGGTGAGGCGCTGGTCGCCGGGGTAGCGCGCACTCTGCATGCGCAGCTGGGCGATGGCCAGACGAGTGACCTCTTCCCAGTCCGCGTACAGCTCGCGCATCCAGGGTTCGGCGAACAGCAGCCGGACGAACACGCGCTCCTGCTCCGGGTAGCGCCCGAAATCGGTCCACAGGGCGGCGGCGAGCTGGTTCCAGGCCAGGATGTCGGTCCGCCGACCGATCACGAACGCCGGAGTGGCGGTGAGATCGTCCAGCATGCGCCGTAGTTGGGTGTCCACCTGCTGGCGCTCGCCTGCCCTGGGCGTGCGCACCGTCTCCTTCGCCGCGAGCTCGAACATGTAGGTGCGCTGGTCCTCGTTGAGGCGGAGCACTTGGGCGACCTCGTTCAGCAGGGGACCCGACGCCTGGAGACGGCCCTGCTCGATCCGCGCGTAGTACTCGGTGCTGATCGCGGCCAGAAAGGCCACTTCCTCGCGGCGCAGACCGCGCACACGCCGCCGTTGGCCGCCGCGCAGCCCGACCTCCTCGGGGCTGAGCTCGGCACGGCGGGCCTTGAGGAACTCTCCCAGCTCGTTCAGGTGCGGTTTGCGGTTCATCACCTCCAGCGTCGCACAGAGGTCAGGCGTTGTGAGGGGGAAGGATTCTTCCTACGTTGCGTTCGACCAGCGTGGGCAAATCATGCGTTTCGACGTTTGTATCCGCATGTGACGAGACTCGGCGCGGCCAGGTCGCGCCTGGTGAGCGCGACCTGGCCGCCGAGTGAGCGCACCGCTGGGACGTCTGGGACGTCAGCCCAGTGCCTTGAGCAGCTCCTGGGCCAGTGCAACCGCCGAGCCAGGGTTCTGGCCGGTGAACAGGGTGCGGTCGACCTCGACGTGCGGGGTGAACGGCTCGGCCTCGCGGTAGTCCGCCTTGAGCTCGCCGACGAGGCGGTCCTGCAGCAGCCACTTCGCGCGGTCCGCGAGACCGTTCTGCTTTTCCTCAGCGTTGGAGAGGCCGGTCAGGCGGTAGCCGGTGAACGGGGACGTCCCGTCCGCACCGATGGTGGCCAGGAGCGCCGCGGGGCCGTGGCACACCAGGGACACCGGCTTGCCAGAGGCGAGCCATTCGGTGAGCAGCTTGCCGGACGCGGCGTCGTCGGGCAGGTCCTCCATCGGGCCCCAGCCGCCGGGGTAGAACACGGCGACGTAGTCGTCGATGTTCACGTCCTCGATGCGCATCGGATGCGCCAGCTCGGTGGCCTCGCGCAGTGCGGCCCGCATGCGCTCGGCGCCTTCCTCGCCGCCGTTGAACTCCGGGCTGAGGCTGAGTGCGTCCGCCGTGGGCGGCACACCTGCGGGTGTGGCGGCGGCGATCTCGTACCCGGCCTCCTTGAAGACCTGGTACGGGCCGAGCGCTTCTTCGGCCCAGAAGCCGGCGGGCTGCCGGGTTCCGTCGGCCAGCGTCCAGTGGTCGGACGCGGTGATCACGAAGAGGATCTTCGCCATGGGGGTCTCCCGGTGCTGGATCAGCCCTTGAGGGCTTCCTGAAGGACGTGGCTGTCGGCGGCCTGCTGCATCCGTACGGCCTTGCCGTCGCGGATGGTCCACAGGTGGATGAAGCGGACGTCGGCCTTGTTCCCGGTCTTCGTCTCGGCGTGGTAATGCCCGTACACGAAGACGTGTCCTTGGTCGTCCGCGTAGAACTCCTCGGGCACCGCGCCGAAGGACTTGTAATTCGGCATCATCCCGCCGAAGAAGTCCTTCGCCGCACTGTCCCAGCCGTGGTACACGCCGCTGTTCGGAAAGCCCGGGGTGATGTCCCAGATGAGGTTCGGCGCCATGATGTCGGCGGTTGCTTCCGGGGACATTCCGGATTCGTAGAGCCGGCGGATGAGGGCGATGTTCGGGGAGTCGGACATAGTTCTCTCCTTGCGGAGGCGCATCAGATGGAGGCCCTGAAACGGCACATGGTCGCGCGGCTTGTCGCATGTCGTGCTCGCCGCGTGATGAAGCATTGCATCGGAAGGACGCGGTGTGAGGGGGAAGGAATTTTCCCCGGCACGCAATGCACCGGGGATCCGGTTGATCCCTCGGTGAGAAGGAAAAAGCGCAGAACGGCGAAGCAAAAGCACGGGGGCGCTGCATTCATTATGGGAGCGCAGGGCTCAGCCCTCGGAGGCGTTCCACAGCTCGCTGAGTTCTGCCCAGTCCGGAGCCGGGCTCTGCAACGCGGAGGGCCCATCGGTGGTCGACGTGCGCAGTCCGGCGAGGATCAGGTCCAGGTACCGCAGGTGGAGCGTGGTGGCGCGTTCGTCGGTGACGGGGATCCGCGCGGTGAGGTGTTCGAGCAGCAAGGGGACGTCGGCGGAAGTGAAGTCGGCGCGCAGTACGCCCGCGCGGTGCGCGCCGTCCACCAGGTCGTCGAGGGCGGCCCGGAGCCGGCCGGAGGCGGCCACGATCTCATCGGTGGCTGGCAGTCGGCCGCCCACCAGCGGGAGCAGCGGACCGACTGCACCCTGGGCCGAGAGCGCGTTCCGCAGGAAGCGGGCGAAGGCCGCCCAAGGGTCCGGCTCCTCGGCGAGGGCTGTGCGGGCCTGGGCGATGAGCTGTTCCATCCCCATGACGCGCATCCGCTGGGCCAGCAGCTCCTTGCTGGGATAGCGGCGGTAGAGGCTGCCCATGCCGATGCCAGCCCGGCGGGCGATCTCCGAGACGGGGGCGTCCCAGCCGAGCTCGGCGAAGACTTCGCGCGCAGCCTGCATGAGGCGGGCGTCGTTGCGGTCCGCCTCCCGCCGGCGGCCGCGCGGTCTGCCGGTCTGCGTGTCACCCATGGACAGGTATTTTTCCCTACCGGCGTGCCACGCCGTACCCACCGTCGACGGTGAGCACCTCGCCAGTGACGAAGGCGGCTTGCTCACCGACGAGCATCGCGATCGCCCGGGCCACGTCCTCCGGTTCCGCGACCCGCCCCAGGGGGGTGTTCGCAGCCAGTCGCTGTTGGAATTCCTGCGGCATACGCGCGCTGCTCTCGGTGCGGACGTAGCCGGGTGCCACGACGTTGACGGTGATGCCCAGCGGGCCTGCCTCGTGGGCGACGAAGCGGGCGAAGGTGTTCAGGGCGGCCTTGGCGGTGCCGTGGGCGGCCATGCCCGGGGCGGGCGGACCGTCGGCCACGGCGCTGGAGACGTACACGATCCGGCCCTGCCCCTGGGTGCCCATCAGCCCCAATGCCCCCTGGGTGAGCGTGTAGACGGATGCCAGCTCGTCCGTCACCTTCGTCCTGAAGTCGTCCCAGGCGAGGGCTTGAACCGGGGTGGGAATGAAGCGGGCACCGGCGTTGCAGACAAGAACGTCCAAGCGCCCGTCGACCGCGGAGCGCTCCAGCAGTTCGGCAGCCTGGGTGGGGTCGTACACGTCGGCCTGTACGGCGAAGGCTTCCCCGCCGTCGGCCTCGATGAGCTTGACCACCTGGTCGGCGGACTCGCGGCGGGAGAAGTAGTTGACGGCTACGCGGTAGCCGCGAGCCGCCAGTTCCCGTGACGTGGCAGCGCCGATTCCCCGGCTGCCGCCGGTCACCAGGGCCGTGGGTTTGGTCATGGCGTTCATGTGTCCTCCCGCGTCGGTTGATCGGCTGCCCAACTTATCGGAGCGGAGCGCTCCGCTCAAAAAAGTCACCGCAATGGGGAATCGGGCCTTCCGGCACCGCGTTCTCTCCTGACATGAGCGAAGTAGTAGTAGCGCGTGCTTACGGTGGTCCCGAGGTGCTGTCGGTGATCGATGTCGCCGTAGCGGAGCCCGGGCCGGGTCAGGTGCGCATCGAGGTCCGCGCCGTCGGCGTCAACCCCTTCGACCACAAGATGTACAGCGGCGCCTTCGGAACCGATCCGGCGAACCTGCCGATGCGGCTCGGTGCCGAAGCGGCCGGTGTGGTGACCGCTGTCGGTGCCGACGCGACCGGCCCCGCCGGTCCGATCCAGATCGGCGACGAGGTGATCGCGTACCGAGCGCCCGGCGCGTACGCCGCCGAACTCATCGTCCCGGCCTCGTCGGTGGTGCCCAAGCCCGCCGCTCTCTCCTGGGAGCAGGCCGGAGGACTGATGGTCACGGGCGTCACCGCTGTGCACGTTCTCGAAGCGATCGGCCTGCGCGAGAACGACTCGGTGCTGGTCCACGGCGCGGCGGGTGGCGTCGGCCTGATGGCCGTGCAACTGGCCGTCGAGCGCGGAGCCAGGGTACTGGGAACGGCGAGCCCGGCCAAGCACGACGTACTGCGCGACCTGGGGGCGATTCCGATCGCGTACGGGCCGGGTCTGGCGGACCGGGTGCGCGCGGCAGCACCGCAGGGAGTCCACGCGGCTGCCGACCTGGTGGGCACCGACGAGGCGGTGGACGTCTCGGTGGAGCTGGTGGCGGACCGGTCCCGCATCGCGACCGTCGCGGCGTTCGAACGCGGGGCCCGAGCCGGCATCAGGCTCCTGGGCGGCGGGCCCGGCGCGGACCCGGGCACGGGAGTCCGCGCCGCTGCGCGCCTGCAGCTCACCGAAGCCGCGGGCGCCGGGCGACTGCGCGTCCTGATCGCCGCCAGCCATCCGTTGCGCGAAGCCGCCGCCGCGCATCGGCAGATCATGACCGGGCATACGACGGGGAAGATCGTCCTCGTCCCGTGACCGGGCCCCTGACTGCACCGGCAACTCCGTTCGGATGGCCGTGGCCGGCCGACGCACGAGTCCTGACGCTGGTGTGCCCGTGACGTCATGACGCAGTAGAAGAGAGAAGGGAGCGTCCGAGGCGGAAGCGGAGGGCGAAGAAGCTCTGCCCCGTTGCTCGCGGTGGTGGGGACCGCTGGAAGCTGCGGCACCCACCTGCTTCAGGCGGCAGGGCGCCGTTCAGGATCCCTGCCGCCCTGCACGGACCGACCGTGCATGGACGAGATCGCCGTGCCGATGTCGACCTTGAGGCGAGGGCGGTGGACTGGTCCTCGAGCGAGTGGTCGCTGCTTTCGCTGCGGGCCGACCGGTGCCGCGGTCGGCTGGAACCCCGCTGGCGGCGGCATACGATGCGCCGAGACCGCCGGGGGAGCGGGCGGCGTGCGCCGTGCCTAGGCCACCGACGCGCCAGCCTGTCCTTGACCGGCCGACGAGCTCAGGCGTTGCGCACCGTCTTGCTCACCTGGTCGAGCAGCGTCCGTAGCTGCGCGCTCTGGTCCGGTCCCAGGCCCTCGGTGATGTGACGCTCTACGTCGGCGATCACCTGGTCGGCCGCGCGCAGCGCCTCCCGCCCGGCGTCGGTGAGGTGCAGTTCCTGCACGTGCCGGTGGCGCGGGTGCTCGCGCCTCTCCAACTGGCCGCGGCCCTCCAGGCGTGCCACGAGGGAGGCGACGGCCTGAGGGGTGACGTTGAGGCGGCGGGCCAACTCGGCGCCGGCCAGCCCTGGTTCGCTGTGCACCGACATCAGCAGGGTGTAGTGCGCGGCGGCCATGCCCAGCGGACGTAGCCGCTGTTCCTTGAGCGTCTGCACCGCCAGTTCCGCGCGCCGCAATGCCCAGGTCACCCGGTCAAGCGCGCCGAGCCCCACAGGCTCCTCGTCATCACGTATCACCTGCCAAGGGTACGACACTTCATAACCATCAAGCGTTTGACACTAAGCTAACGGTTGAGGCATGCTCGGCGTATGACTCGCCCGATCGCTCTCATCACCGGAGCTTCCTCCGGCATCGGCGCCGAATACGCCCGTCTGCTGGTGGATGACCACGACCTCGTGCTGGTGGCGCGCCGCGCGGACCGGCTCGGCGACTTCGCAGAGGAGCTCCGCGCCCGGGGTGCCGCCGTGGAGGTGCTGCCCGCCGATCTCGGCACCCACGAGGGCATCACCGCCGTCACCGGCCGTCTCGCCGCGGGGGACGTGCGCCTGCTGGTCAGCAACGCCGGCGTCGGCGGCTACGCCCCGCTCGTCGACGTCGACCCCGCCGACATCGACCGCCTGCTCACCCTCAACGCCGTGGCCCCCATTCAGCTGGTCCGCGCCGCGCTTCCCGGAATGCTCGCCGCCGGAGAAGGCGCGATCATCACGGTGGCCTCGCTGCTGGCCTTCAGCGGCGGCCTCAACGATCCCCGCGCACCACGACGCACTCTCTACGCGGCGGCGAAGGCCGCCACCGTCGCCTTCACCCGGACCCTCACAGGTGAGCTCGCGGACACGCCCATCCGTACGCAGCTGCTGCTGCCCGGCGTCGTGGCCACGGAGTGGAACGAAGGCGTCGGCCGCGACATCCCCTGGGCGATGACCCCGCAGGACGTCGCCTCGGCCAGCCTTGCCGGCCTGCGCCTGGGGGAGACCGTGTGCGCACCCGGTCTGGAGGACCAGGCCGCAGCCCTTGAAGCCCTGCTGGCCGCGGAGTCCGCTCTGCTCACCGGCGGCAACCAGCCCACCCCCGCAACTCGCTACCGCGGCCCGCACGCGTAGCAGCGGGCGTCTCCTCGGCGCTGCCCCCGACCCGGCCACGGGTCGCCCTCCCAAGGCTGCGCTACGCCCGTCCGTCGAGGGTGCCTCCCGATCCGCGGCCACCCTTGCCCAGCTGCCGAACGGGGCACGGCACACGCTCCCCATGACCTCCACCATGCAGTCCTCCACGTCGGCCCGCGCCGACTGCCCTCCAGCGGCCACTCGTGCCGAAGACCGCCTCCGCCACCGCCCTCACCCACGGTGTGTCTCATTCGGGCGGGCGGAAGAAAGTTAGGGAAGACCTATGACCGACAACATTCCGACGATCACCCGTGACGGCGTCATCGGGTACGACGCGACCGAGATCGTCACCATCGACCAGGCCACCGGAGCCGAGTTCGCCCGATATCCCGTTGCCGGCAAGGAAGAGGCTGCCGCGGCCGTCGCCGCCGCACGCTCGGTCACCGGGGCCTGGTGGGACCTCGGCTTCGAGGGCCGTGCGGAGCGGCTGCGCGCGTGGCGGCGGCAGATAGCGTCGAGCGGTGAAGAGGGCGCTGCACTCATTCACGCCGAGAACGGCAAGCCCCTCGACGACGCCCGCGTGGAGGTGCTCGGGACTCTCGAGCACCTGCAGTACGTTGCTGACAACGCCGCGCGGGTCCTGGAGCGCCGGGAGGTTCCATCCAGCCCCACCACGCCCAACCAGCGTGCGTGGGTCGAGTACCAGCCCTACGGCGTGGTCGGCGTCATAGGCCCGTGGAACTTCCCCCTGCTCACTCCCGCGGCCATCCTCGCCGATGCGCTCGCGGCCGGGAACGCCGTCGTCCTCAAGCCCAGCCAGATCACGCCCGGCGTCGCCGAATGGCTCATCCGAACCTGGCAGCGTGCCGTTCCGGAACTGCCGGCCGTCCTGCAGAACCTGAACGGATACGGGGCCACGGGTCAGGCGCTCATCGAGGCCGGCCTCGACAAGCTCGCGTTCACGGGCAGCGTCGCCACAGGCCGGACGGTGGCCGCCCAATGCGCGCAGACCCTGACCCCCGTTCTGCTGGAACTCGGCGGAAAGGACGGCGTCATCGTCGCCGAGGACGCCGACCTGGACGAAGCCGCCGCTCACATCGCGTGGGGCGCCATGCAGAACACCGGGCACGGTTGTATCAGTCTCGAAGTGGCCTACGTAGTCGAGTTGGTGCACGACGAGTTCGTCGAGAAGATCAGCGAGCTTGCCGGGCAGGTACGCGTCGGCAGCGACGAGGACGCGGAGATCGGGCCGGTTCCGCTGCCGAGCCAGACCTTGATCATCCGGGAACACATTGAGGACGCCCTGGAGCGCGGCGCGACAGCCACCGTCGGCGGCCTCGACGCGGTGGGCGACCGCTATGCCGCGCCCACCATCCTGGTCGGAGTGGCCCCCGACGCCCTCGCGGCGACGGAGGAGACGTTCGGACCGACGCTGGCGGTCATCAAGGTCGCCGACGCCGATGAGGCCGTCGCTCACATCAACGCCGGCCGGTACGGGCTGGGCAGCGCGGTCTTCAGCCGCGACCGCGGCGAAGCCATCGCCCGTCGCCTCCGCGTGGGAATGACCAGCATCAACGACGCACTGGTGTTCTCCATGAACCCCGCCGTGCCCTTCGGCGGTCGGGGCGACAGCGGCTACGGGCGCAAGCAGGGGGAGGAGGGACTGCGGGAGTTCGCCTACGCGCACTCCTTCACCGCCAAGACTGGCCCCGCCCGGTTCTCCGCCTCGACCTTCGGCAGGCCACAGGGAGCCATGGAGGGAGCCCTCGCCGGCGCCCGTAACAGGATCCTGGCCGAGAGCGGCGAGAAGTCGGACTGATTCAACTCACGGGCGCCCACGGACGTTCCGGGCCGAGCCCGGAACGCCGTACGTGCCCTCACGAGGCAGGCCATCGGCCTGCCCGGCACCCGGGTTCGAGACGCTGCACCGTCTTGGACCCGGGTCCCGGACGCCGCGCCGATGTCGGGGCGCATGGGAGAGTTGCGACGCGCCAGGTGCGCGCGCGGGTGCGAGCGGTGAGCGATGGAAGGCCGCCGGGCATGCGGCCGCCTGGCGATGGTACGGAGCGCTGGACCGGACATCGGAGGATGCCGGGCCCAAGGCAGCGCCGACTCCTATCAGGCGGGACCCCCGCTACTTCGCCTGAACCTCGATGTTTGACCCCGTTCGGTCCGGGCTTGGGTCCGCTCACCCGCGGGTCAGGCCCAACTCGCCCGCGCGCACCCCGGCCTGGAAGCGTGAGCCCGCGTCCAGGGCGACGAGGAGTTCGGCGACTCTGCGGCGGTAGGTGCGCAGCGAGATGCCCAGTTCGCGTGAGGCTGTCACGTCGGTCATTCCAGAGCCCAGTGCGTACAGCACCTCGCGGGCTCGCGCGTCGATCCGGGGCCGGTTGGGGCCGAAGAAGGCCGCCAGTTCGGTGGCCGTCTCCCACGCGGCTTCGAACAGCGCGTACGCCCCGCTGACCAGGGCGGGTTCGGCACTCATCGTGTACTTAGGGTGCTGGGGACCGAGAGCGGACGAGGCTGAGGACGCATGCCCGGCAAGGACGGCATAGAGGTCACCCGCCGCATCGTCGCCGCCGGTGACCGTTCACGCGTCCTCGTGCTCACGACGTTCGACCTCGACGAGTACGTCCACGCCGCCCTGCGGGCCGGCGCGAGCGGCTTCCTTCTCAAGGACGCCCGCCCCGAGGAGCTCCTCGCCGGGATCCGCGCGGTCGCCGTCGGCGACGCTGTCATCGCGCCCGCTCTCACCCGCCGCCTCCTTGACGAGTTCGCCCAGTACGTCCCCTCCCACAGAACTGACCCCTCCGAGGACCTGAGGCTCACCTCCCTGACCGACCGTGAGCGCGAGATCCTCGTGGCCGTCGGCAAGGGCTGGACCAACGGGGAGATCGCTGCGCGGTTCGTTCTGTCCGAGTCCACGGTCAAGACGCATGTCGGCCGTGTCCTGGCCAAGATCGGAGCCCGCGACCGCATCCAGACCGTGATCTTCGCCTACGACCACGGCCTCGCCCGGCCCGCCGTGGACTGAACCGGCGAGCGGCCGCCGCCTGTGATCCGGAACCCCGTCACGTCGAGGGTGATGGGGCTCGCGCTCATCGGACGGTCCGGTATGGCCTGCCGCACCACCGGAAAGATCGTCGTCACGCCGTAACCCATCTCCGTGAGCTCATAACGACCCATCTCAGGAGCCCGCCCGCGCGATGACCCCTTCCAGCAGGAATCGGATCAGCTCGTGGGCGGGGCGCTGACGGGAGCGGGGCACATTCGCGCCTTCGAACACGGCGACGGTCAGATCCGCGATCATCTCCCTGTCCACTGGGTGCGGGCACCGGTCGAGCACCTCGCACACCATCGACCGCATCCAGTGCAGGAACCGCTCGTGGACCTCCCGCACGACCGATGAGCGGTCGAGTCGCTCGTGCGAAGCCCGATGCAGCGAGCGGAAAGTACGCATGTCCGCGAGGCGCCAGGTCAGCGGATCGCGGTCACGGAATTCGCTGTCCAGCGCCTGGATCTCGTGACTTAGCACCACGTCCATCACCGCGGCGAATATGTCACTCTTTAGTCAGTAATACCCGTAGACATTGCTTCGGGCGACACCTGCTGCCGCGCTGATGTCCGCCATCGTCGTGCCGGCATAGCCGCGGGTCAGGAACAGTTCCGTCGCGGCGGCGAGCTGCTCCGCGGCACGATCCTCGCGCTGAACGCGCGCCGCATCTTCCCCGGTGAAGGATCTCCAGGGACTCCTCGCCGGGGGCCGGTGGGCACAGCACTCCTTCCTCCTGAGCAGGGCGCGGCCTGCCGGGTGTCTACACTCACTTGAGATGTGGTGAACTCATGGGAGGAGTCGGGATGCCGCGGAACCGCCAACAGATCCCCCGGGAGGAGCGCACGGGTGATCTGCTAGCCGCGGCCACCGAGCTCTTTCTCTCGAAGGGCTACGACAAGACCACGATGGCGGACATCAGTTCCGCCGCAGGCGTGGCCCGGGGCAACGTCTATTGGTACTTCGACTCCAAGGACCACATCTTCGCCGCCGTCATGAACCGCATGCTCAGTCGCGAGATCCGCATCCTCAACGAGGAGCAGGCCGGTGCCGACCCACTGAGCCGCCTGGTGCGCGGGCTGTCCGACATGCGCTATTCCCGTCCGCTGCACCAGGCCATGCACGACCGGCTTCCTCATTCGGAGGCAGTCCGCGAGGCCCACAACACCTTCCTGAACTGGATCGTGGGACTGGTCGACGAGCTCATGGCCGAGCACGGCCTCGATCACGCTCCCGGCGTCGATGCCGCGCTCGTCCGCGATGTCGCGGTCGCCGTGTTCGAAGGGGCGAACGTGCCCAACGACCGGAACAGGCCGGCCCACGAGATGATCCGGTTCCTGATGGAGTCCGCCCTGGCCAGGAGTTCGGGGGCCAAGGGGCGGGAGCGCTGAGAGCGGTAACTCAGACGAGGTGAGTACCGACTCCCGCTGATACCGTCCGCGCCGCTCCGGGCGCTTTCGCGTCCGGAGGCGGGACCGTCGCCCCGCGCAGCATGTCGAGCACAGCGACGGGATCCGCGGGAGCCTGCCGACCCCGCCAGCCGACGTGGCCGTCCGGGCGGACGAGGACGAGTGGCCGCTCGTACAGCTCTGCGGCGGCCGGGTCGGCGAGGCGCAGCACCGTCAACGGCACATCACACCGGCGGGCGGCCTGCACCAGCGGCGTCGGGTCCGCGGAACCCGAGACCACGAGAGTAATCCCGCGCCCGAAGTGGTCGAGCACCGAACTGCCGTCGGGCAGCCAGACGTGCGGTGCGCGGCAGCCGGGCCACGTCGACGGTACGTACTCGTCCGGCTCGTCGGGCGGCTCCGGACTTCCGTCCGGCACGCAGATCGGGGAACCGCTGTAACGGTATCCGAGCTGGACGCCCGTGCAGCGGAACTCCTTGGCCCGGGACTGGCGGATCTCCTCGCCCAGCTCACGTCGGAGCAGTTCGCCTTTCGCGTCCATACGGTCGAGCACTGGATCGGGGACGAGCCGCGCGTCGGCCCTCCAGTTGCTGGAGGCTTCCGTGACGTTGCGGACGGCGACCGGCCGCCGCTCCTTCTCGTAGCTGTCCAGGAGCGCCGGGCCTCCCCATCCTTGGAGGGTCGCGGCGAGCTTCCAGCCGAGGTCCACGGCGTCGCCGATCCCGGTGTTGGCGCCGAAGCCACCCTTGGGCCAGAGCAGATGCGCGGCGTCGCCCGCGAGGAACACCCGCCCCTCACGGTAGGTGCGGGCCACGACGCAGTGTCCGCTCCAGGGCTGCGCTGCGAGGATCTCCACGTTGATCGGCGCACCGACGGCCTCGCGTATCCAGGCGACCGCGTCGTCGGGGTCGGGCTCCTCGTCCAGGTAGACCGAGAGCCGCCACTCGTCCACGCCGTTGACGACCGTGATGTACGGCCTGCGCACCGACGACAGGGTGTGGATCTGCACCGCTGGGCCGCCCAGCCGCTCCCGCAGCAGGTCCAGCAGCTGCGGCGAACGGAAGTGCACGGCGAAGTTGTGCCCCTGGGCGAACATGCCCTCGAACTCGATGCCGAGCGCCCGACGTATGCCGCTGCGGCCTCCGTCGCAGGCCACCAGGTAGGTGCCGGTCAGCGTTTCCGTGGCACCGCTCGCCAGGTCGCGCACCACGGCCAGGACACCCTCGGAGTCCTGTTCCATCGTCTCCAGACGGGTGCCGTACCTGATCTCCACTCCTGGCAGTTCACCGGCTGTGCGTGCGAGCAATGGCACGAAGGAGAACTTGGACAGAAATGCGGGACCCTCCGGCGTCAGCGGGTTGTACACGCCCGAAGACCGGTTGGTGACCCCGTAGTCGAACTCGGTGAGGACGTGTCCGGTGGCGGAGGTGGCGAACACCGTGCGGTGCGGGTAGTCCGGGGCCGGTGCCGACTCCGTGCGTGCCTCTTCCGCGCAACCCCAGCGGCGCAGGTGTTCCATGGTGCGTGAAAATATCGCCTCGCCTGCCGGAAAGGGCACGCGGCCGTCGCCCTGATCGATCACGGTGACCGGTACACCACGCCACCCCAACTCGATCGCGAGCGCGAGGCCCACGGGCCCCGCTCCTACGACTAGGACGCGCCGAGATCCGGCTCTCTCGTGCTGGTCAGACATAGAAGATCTGCCTTCCTGAGCAAGGGTCGGACCGCTCATGGCCCACCTCTTGAACCAGGGTCAGAATTGCACGCGCATGTCGATGTATGGAAGACCTGGAAAAATACAAGACTTTTGACCGATCATGTGCGGTGCTACGCTCATCTCAGGTTCAAGAGACAGGGAACGTCATGGTGACACCTGCTGATCAAGACGATGCCGGGAGCAACTGCCTGGCTCTGGTTGTCGGCTACCACCACGACATCGACAGAGGCTGGGCCACTGCCGGGATCGACGTGTTCGCGGGACGATGCCGCATTCGAGGCCCATGGCAGGGCCTTCCGTGGGCGCAGTGAGATTCTCGACTTCCTCCTGCGCGGGAGGCCGACACGGCGAGGCAGACCGTCCCTGTGCTTGCCAATGAGGTCACCACGGTCCAGGCCGGCGGCCCCACGGTGAGTCCGTCCAGTTGCAGGCGCTGATCCTGCTGCACGTGCGACAGCCTGATGGCGCCTATGTCCCGGACGGCGTCCTCAACACGACCCACCGGTTCCGCCGTACCGGGGGCCAATGCCGCATCGCGCGCCGCGCCTCAAGGCCGCTGCACCCCACCGTTTGACGGGCAAGGAGGCCCTCACGATGACGACGACCCCCTCGAGATCGAAGGCATCGGCGCCCTTGTCAACATCTGCGCTTGATGGACCGGGCGCTTCGGGGCGGCATTCCAGCCGGAGAAATGGCGCCCTCACCACACGATTCCGGCAGGCTATGGAGGACATGACGACATGAGTACACAAGCCGAGGACAGCTTCGGTGGCGGAGACCCCTGGAAATACATCCAGCCGTGGGACGAGGAGCGTTTCGGCCCGGAGATCCACGACGTCAACCAACGGGTGAAATGGGAAATGGCCATGGCCATCGCCGGTGGCCTGCCGTACATCTGGCAGGAGCTGGCGCGGCCGATCTCCGAGATCGTCTACGGTCTGCTCGAACTCCGTGCCGGAGACCGGGTTCTGCTCATTGGTGAGGGCATCGCGCCCTCCGGGTGGGTCGAGGACATGCGGGCCCTGGTGGGACCTGAGGGTGTCATCGACACCGTGGAGATCATCAAGGACGGACGAAACGCCGTCCTCGGCAAGGTCCCCGGCCGAAACGGCCAGATCGGCTGCTGGCGCTGGTCGTACACGGACTCGGTGGATGACGAGGCATACGACTGCGTCGCGGTGTTGCAGGCGACCCAACACTGTGACGACTGGCACGAGACGGCTGCGGACCTGCTCCGGGTGATGAAGCCCGGCCGGCGCATCGTGCTGGCCGAAGCGGTCCTGAAGGGAGCGACGTTCTCCTCCCGTATCAACTCCGACGTCCACCTTCGGCAGTGGTTCGACAAACTCTTCGCGCACGTCCCCGTGGACGACATTCCCTACTACTCCGGAGAGCAGATCCGCGAGGCGTTCGGGGACAAGGTCGACAGCCCTCAGCTGATGGAATGGAAGGGCATCGAGATGTACTGGGGCCGAAAGAGGTGAGCACTGCCGCGGGCTTCAGACAACAGGCTGCGGCACACATTCCCTCCCCGTCACCCGAGTCGATCCACTCATTCACCCAAGGACAAGGAGGTCCCCGTGAGTGTCGTTGAAGACGTCATGGTCCTGGGCTCCGACCATCCGTTGCGCAGTATCGTCCGCGACGAGCACCTGCTGCTCTCGCCACCGCATCCCCCGAAGGTGCCCGTCAAGCTGTGGCAGGAGCACCCGCCGCTGACCGTGGTGCACTACCCGCAGCAGTACGAGCCGGAGGCGTACGCCCCGCCGCGCGGCGTCTACGAGAACGACGAGATCCGCGTCGAGTGGCAGAAACTCGACGGCCGGCAGCCCTTCTACCACCGCAACTGCGACGTCGACGAGATCTCCTACCAGATCGGCGGCGAGCGGACGCTGATGTCCGAACTCGGCGTGATCGAGTTCCAGCCCGGCGAGTTCTCCCGCATTCCGCGCGGCGTCGCCCACGACAACTACTGCCGCGAGGACAGCCACCTGCTGTTCTACATCCCCGCACCGGTCACCGAATTGGCCCTGGCCCAGCGGGAGTCCGGGGCCATGTTCCCGCCGTTTCCCGGCTGGCAGCCCGGCGAGGCCAACGAGGCGATCACTCAGTGCATGGCCGCGCTCGGCCACGACATCACCGTCTTCGGGATCGACGAACAGCTCCTGCTCGAGCAGGTGCACCAGGAGGACCGTCGGATGGCGGTGCTGCGGGCCGATCCCGGTCAGGACGTCACCTGGCTGTACACGACGGATCGCATCCGCCTCGGCATGGTCACCACCGTTCCGGGCGGACAGCGCCGCTACCGGCGCACCCTCGACGCCGACGAGATCCAGTACCAGGCCCATGGTCACCGCACGCTGATCACCCAGCGGGGCGTCGTCGACCTCGAGCCGGGCGACTTCGTGCGCATCCCGCTCGGCATCTCCCACGCCAGCGTCGTGACCGAGCCCGGTGACTACGTCAGTCTCCTTTCGCACCAGGAACTGCCCCAGGTCGCCGAGACCACGCGTACGGCGGATGCCCACACCCCCGAACGGCTCCCGAGCCTCACCGTGGAGGTCCGCTGATGGCCACGATGCTTGCCCTGCGAGCGCACCAGGGCGCCGAAGCACTCGCCCTGGACGAGATGCCCGTCCCCGAGCCAGGTCCGCTCGACGTGATCGTGAAGGTCGCCTCCGCCGGTTTGGCCCCGGGGATCATGCGCCTGCTGCGGATGGGAGCGCTCAAGCACCTGCCCACCACACTCGGCCACGAGGCCGCAGGCGTCGTCACCGCCGTGGGCCGCGACGTCACGGGCCACGCGGTCGGCGACCGGGTGCGGGTCCACCCCCTGCTGAACTGCCGTGAGTGCGACTACTGCCGTACCGACCGGGACATGATGTGTGCCCAGCAGGCCATGCTCGGCCACGCCGCCTTCGGCGATGGCCCGATGCCCCTGTACGACCAGTACCACGACGGCGGACTCGCGGAGTACATCCGCGCCCCGCACTGGCTGATCGATTCCCTGCCGGACTCCGTCGGCTTCGACGTCGCGGCCAAGGTCCACGACCTGGCCAACGCCGTGCGCGCACTCAAGTGCGCCGACCTTCCGAAACGGGCCACCCTCGTGGTCACCGCCGCGACCGGCACCATGGGAACCGCGACGGTCAAACTCGCGGAGCACTTCGGAGTCGCCCGTCTGATCCTCGTAGGCCGCGACACCGAGCGTCTCCACCGCGTCGCCGGGCTCGCCGGCGGCATACCGGCCGGCGTCGTGGCCCTCGACGAACTCCCTGAGAACTGGTCGACCGACGGCACTCTCACCCGTCGGCTGCGCGAGCTGGCACCCGAGGGAGCCCATGCCGTCATCGACTTCATCCCGGAGGGTCCCGCCCTCGGCCAGACGATGGCCGGCATGGCCACCGGCGGCACACTCGTGCACATGGGCGGCAACTCCACCCCGCTGTCGCTGCCCCCCATCGCCCTGATGATGCATTGCTGGCGCTTCGTCGCCACTCGCGCCTACACCCGCCGGGACGCAACGGATGTCCTGCGTCTGCTCGCGACGGGCGCCCTCACGGCCGACGAGCTCATCACCCACCGGTTCCCGCTCACCGAAGCGCTCAAGGCCATGGACGCGATACAGCAACGGGTCGACGACCCCATGTGGATGACCGTGATCAACCCCTGACCCGACGCACGAATGCGTCACGGCTCCGCGGAGTCGCCTCAGAACAGCGAGAGGAAGCCGGGAAAGTGTCCGAATCAGAAGCCGTACGCAGCCAGGAGCCGCCCCTGATCGCGGTGATCGGGGCGGCGGGGCTCTGCGGTACGTACGTGCTGGAGGCCGCGCTGCGAGCTCCCTTCCGGGTCCGGGCCGTGGTGCACGGCTCGGCAGGGCGGGAACGAGTGGCTGCCCTGGGCGTGGACGACATCGTCGAGGCGGACCTGGAGAAGCCGGACACCGTCCGGCAGGCGCTGAAGAACGCAGACTTCGTGCTCATGATTCCGCCGGCGTTCCACCCGGAGGAAGACGCGCTCGCGATCAGGGCACTTGAGGCGGCTGAGCACGCGGGCGCGCACCGGTTCGTGTACTTGTCCGTCCTCCATCCGCACACCCCCGGGCTGCGCCACCACCTGCGCAAGGCGAACGCCGAGGCCGCCGTGCGGGCCTCGCGGCTGAACTGGACGATTCTCCAGCCCTCGATGTTCGCGCAGATCGTCCTGTCGACGTGGGGGAGGGCTCCGGCCGGCCCCGTTGGGGTGCCGTTCAACGTCGACAACGAGTTCTCGTTCATCGACTTGCGTGACCTCGGAGAAGCCGGCGTCAAGGTGCTTTCCGAGCTGGGGCACGACTCGGCGACCTACGAACTCGCGGGACCCGCCCTGACGTTGGCCGAGGCGGTGCGCTTTGCCGGGCGTGCACGAGGAGTGGATCTGGAGGCGAGGACGGTGGACTGGGCGGACGCACCGCTCCCGCCGGGAGTTGCCGACTCTGCGTCCCGGGCCTCGGACATGCGCGCCATGTGGCGGGACTATGACCGGCACGGCCTGCGCGGCAACAGCAACGTCCTGCGGATGCTGCTCGGCCGTGAACCCGCGTCCTTCGCGGAAGCGGCCACCGCGTTCGCCGCGCGAGGCTGAGCGCCCCCGACGCAGTCGTGGGGTGCCCGCCAATGGAGGGGAGACACCTCACGTAGGGACAACGGAGAACCACCACCGCGCTGACGGCTGGTCGGTGTGCGACAGACAAGCGGCCGGGGCGCACCACCATGTCGGGTTCGCGCGCCCACCGGGTGCGGTGCGGTGGGCTGGTGGCAGCGGCTGCGCCCCCGTGCCTACGCGTTCAACTGCGTGGGGAGCTGACAGGCCGTAGGCCATGGAGGACGGTGTCGACAATCTCTTCGGGCAGTCCATCCGGGAGGTCGGGGTCGTGGCGTACGAACGTGCGGATGAGTAGCGGGCCGACGAACATGTCGATGGCCAGTTCCAGGTCGATGCCCGGCGCCGAGGAGGCCATAGCGCTTGAGGTAGTCGTTGTACACGTCGGGGGAGTGGTGCGCGTGGGTGTCAATACGCCAGTTGCCCTTCGGTAGCCCCGGCCCGGACGCTGCCGCCTCCGGACTGGCCATGGCAGCAGGCACCGTGGCCGCAGCCGCCGTGACAAGCGCCGCGGCCGATGTTCCTTCGATCATCCTTCGACGCGAGATGTTCCGTCGCAGGTTCATTTCCGGTTCCCCTCTTCATTCTGTGTGCGAGTCAGGTCGTGTGTGCGTGCGTCACGGCGCCGTCGCCAGCCCGGCAGGGCCTGCGCAGAAGGGCGATGGTCCCCGCGATGGTGGAGACCGCCTCTCCTCGGGCTGGCGTGCGCGCGGTCCAGGCCGACCGGGGAGCGCAAGCGGCCAAGCCGCTCCTCGGCCTGGCCGGTTGCCGCCAACAGGCCGGTCCGGCGCTCAGGCGTGGGAACCCACGGCGCCGACGCAGCCGCATAGGCCGGCGGTCACCGGTCGGCTAGTGGAGCGGACCCGCGAGCAACGCCGCCGGCCCCGCCGCCGCTGCCCCCACCCGGGTGAACAGGCCGGCGGTTCCTTCATGCAGCGCGTCATCGTCGAGCTCGTGTCCAGCGGGCTCCACGTGCCTGGCCGACCCCAGACCAAGGAACGCGCCGGTCACGACGGAACCGGACCGCGCGGTGCCGACCGCCGAAGTCGGGTGCCGCACAGCAGGGTGGTCAACGTTGTCCACCGGCGGGACGAGGAGTGCGTGCATGACCGCCAGACAACAGCCGCCTCATAAAGCACGTACCACTCAGCACATGAAGCCTCCATGAAGCCGATCGCCGGAGCGACGCCCGTGCCTTCGAGAACTTCGCACCGGTGCAGGGCGCCTCGCTCAGGTCGGTGGTCGACCACACCGGCTCGGCCAACCAAGGGTCGGCGAGCACGTCCGGGAGGACCTGACGGCGCTCCACATGCGGACCCGGGCAGCTGGCCGGCGGTCATGCTGGGTGTGGAGTAGCGCCCGGCACCAGGTGGCGAGGCTCACTCGGCAGGGGCGGCGATGACGGGTCGACACGAGTCCGGTTTCGCTGCCTGAATGCGGTTGTTCCTCTCTGTCGGATGTCTTCGGTGACTACTACCGGGAGTCCTGCGGTGCGTCGGCAGGCTGCAGCGTGGTGAGCCATTGGGCAACGACGGCGTCGATGAAGGCGTCGGTGACCTGGCCGCGGTCGAGGAAGAGCCGGGCGAGGACGGGCCCGTAGAGCAGGGTGAACTCGTCGTCGCTGATCTGGATGCCCGAAGGCTCCAGCAGCCTGTTGAAGCCGACGTAGCGGTCTTCGCCGATGCGGACGAGCGCCCTCGCACTGTCGGGGTCGTGGTCGGCCTGGGCGGTGACGGCCAGGGCCGCCGCTCGCACGGCCGGCACGCTGACGCCGGCGCGCAGGCTCTTCAGCCAGGCGGTGGCCACTTCACGTACGTCGCTGCCCGGTTCGGGGTAGGTGCCGAGGTCGGGGCCTTCGAGGACGAGGTCGAAGAGCAGCGCGGCTCGGGTGGGCCAGTGCCGGTAGAGGGTTTGGCGGGTGACGTCTGACCGCTCGGCCAGCAGGGCGTAGGTCAGCCCGGCCGGTCCGACCTGAGGCAGCAGTTCCCGCGCGACGGCCAGCACGCGATTGCGGGTGCGCTGTACGCGCGGGTTGCCCGGGGTCGGCTGACGGCGGTGGAGGGGCTGCTTCATGCCGCCACTCTACCGGCACATCATACGGCGCGTGTGATTGACGTCACAGGCGTAAATCATACGCTCCGTGTGATAGACCTGGAGAAGTAATCACACGCGCTGGATGATTCTCGCGTGTCGGCGCATTCGAAAGGCAGACGGCCATGTCACCTCGCAACCTGATCGCACCCACGTTCGCCCGCACTCGCCTCGGTTCGGGCCCCGGCCTGCTCCTCGCCCACGGCGCCGGCAGCAGCCTGGCCGGCACCTACGGCCCCGTCCTGGAAGCCCTCGCCGCCCGCCACACCGTCGTCGGCGTCGACTACCCCGGTAGCGGCGACACCCCCCGCTCCACCACCCCGCTGTCCGTCGACGACCTCGCCGACCAGCTCGTCGCCGCCGCCGATGCGGAGGGCCTCGACCGCTTCGCTGTGTCCGGCTTCTCCCTCGGCGGCCCGGTCGCCATCCGAGCCGCCGCCCGCCACCCCGAGCGCGTCACTGCACTCGTCCTGACCGCCGCCTTCCCGCACCGCGACAACCGGCTCGCTCTCGCCTCCTCGGTCTGGAGCAAGATCGCAGCCTCCGGCGACCGCGAACTGCTCGCCGAATTCCAGCTCATGATGGCCCTCGGCACCCAGGCGCTGGAGTCCATGCCCGCCGAGCAGCTGCGGCAGACCCTCGGCTACGTCGCCGCCGGCGCGGCCGACGGCAGCTCCGAGCAGACCGACCTGGTCGGCCAGGTCGACGTCCGGGACGACCTCGTCGGCATCGCGGTCCCCACCTTGGTCGTCTCGACCACCGACGACCGGCTCACCTCCACCGCCCTGCACCGCCGGCTCGCCGAGACCATCCCCGGCGCCCAACTCGCCGAAATCGCCACCGGCCACCTGCCGATGCTGGAGCGGACCGACGAGTGGCTGCAGCTCATCACCGATTTCCTCGACAAGCACAACGCCTGAACGCACACCACGGGCTGTGCCACAGGGGCCTGGCCCCTCACCCGGACCGCTCCTTGATCACAACTCACCACACACGAGTTCATGGAGGAACCATGCTCAAGTTCGGCCACCTCGACGAGTCCACCCACTTCCACGACCAGCAGAAGGAGGAGGCCGGCCCGGTCACCATCATCAACACCTTTGTCGCCCCGGAGGGCAAGGAGGATGAGGTGGTGGCCGCCTGGACGGACGACGCGGAGTACATGAAGAAGTCGGGGAGCCTCCTCTCGGTGCAGCTGTACCGGGGCATCGGCGGCAGCTGGCTTTTCACCAACGTCGCAGTCTGGAAATCCACCGAGCACCTCCGTGCAGCGCTCGGAACGCCGGAGTTCGCCTCGCATCTGGGGAGCTACCCTGCCGGTACCGTGGCCTACCCGCACCTGTACCAGAAGTTCGCTGTAGAGGGCGTCTGCGACGGGGAATGACGACCACTACTCGATTCCGGGCCGCCGTTCGCCATGCGCACGACGGGTGGCGACGTTCGGTCCCTGGTCAGCCGTGGGCTCGCGCCGACGACGCCGATCCGTGTCCTCTGACCGACCGACTGGTGCTCGAAGCACTCGGCCTGGTCCGTACAGAGAAAGACTCAGCGGCAGGACGTACGAGAGGACGCATATCGCTGGTCACCAGGACGGGGTACATCCCGCTGCTGGTCTGACAGTCGGGACGGGGCGACGGCGATGGCGGTACCTGGAGCTGTTTCCCCAGGTACCGCCAGAAGGCCGGCAAAGCCGATTGACTTTCTCCGGGGAAGCGGGAGCGTCACCGCAACGCCGCCGGCCCGTTCGCCGCCGCGGCGAGCGCCGTCACACCGCCTCGACGGAGTTCGCCTTGCCACGGACGACATCCCGCAGACGCTTCTTGTCGATCTTGCCGACCTTTGTCAGCGGCAACTCCTCCACGACCAGCAGGTCTTCCGGGAGCTTGTATCGCGCCACCTGCATCGCGATGAGGGCGGCACGGACCGATTCGAGGCTCAAGCGGGTTCCCGGCTCGACGACCACGACCGCGCACACCCGCTCCCCCAGGTCGGGGTCGGCCTTCGCGACGGCCGCGACGCGGGCGACACCGGGCAGGCGGTAGATCAGGTTCTCGACCTCCTCGGCGGAAATCTTCTCGCCGCCCCGGTTGATGAGGTCCTTGTCTCGTCCTTCGACGACGAGATTGCCCGACGGGTGCAGCCGGACGACGTCACCGGTGCGGTACCAGCCGTCGGGAGTGAACGCTCGGGCGTTGTGCTCGGCGGCCCGGTAGTAGCCGCGTGGGGTGTACGGGCCGCGGGTGAGCAGGGCGCCCATCGCGCCGGGCGGGACCGGTTCGTCGGAGGCGTCGACGACGAGGATCTCGTCGTCCGGGCACATGGGGCGCCCCTGTGTCTCGATCTTGATCTCGTCGGGGTCGTCAGGGCACGTGTAGTTCAACAGCCCCTCTGCCATGCCGAACACCTGCTGGAGCGTGCCACCGAGCACGGGTTCGGCGCGGCGGGCGACCTCCGGCGCGAGGCGGGCGCCACCCACCTGCAACAGCCGTAGTGCGGGCGGGGCGGGGTGGCGGCCGGAGGCCACCGCGTCGATCCAGCGCTGGACGACGGCCGGTACGGCGGCGGTGGCCGTCACGCCCTCGGCGGCCATCAGCGGCAGCACCTTGCCGGGCTCCGGGGTGCGGGCCAGGACGACCCGGCCGCCGTTCATGAGGGTGCCGAGGATGCCGGGGCAGGCCAGGGGGAAGTTGTGTCCGGCGGGCAGGGCCACCAGGTATACGGAGTCGGAGTCGAGGCCGCAGACCTCGGCGCTGCGGCGGGCGTTGTACTCGTAGTCGTCATGGGTACGGGTGATGAGCTTCGGCAGTCCGGTCGTGCCGCCGGAGAGCAGGAAGACGGCGATGTCGCCGCTGTCCGGGGCGATCCGGTCGAGCCGGGCCCGTGCGGCGACCGGGTCGTCGGCCGGTTCCGCCAGGGCGCGCAGGTCCGTGGCGCCCGTGCCGACCGTGCCACCCGTGACGAGCAACAGCCGTACGCTCGGGGTGGCTTCGGCGATCTCCCGCCCCAGGGCCTGGTGGTCGAAGTCGCCGAGTCGGTCCGGTACGGCGATCGACGTGACCTCGGCATGTGCGGCCAGGTAGCGCAGTTCGTGACCGCGGTGCGCGGGCATCGCCATCACGGGAGCGATTCCGGCCCGCAGACAGGCGAGGGTGAGTGTGACGAACTCCCAGCCGTTGGGCAGCTGGACGAGCATGGCGTCACCGGGGTTGAGACCACTGTCCAGCAGACGGCATGCCAATCCGTCTGCCCTGTCGATGAGCTGACGGTACGTCAGGCGTATGTCGCCGTCCACGACGGCCACCGTGTCGTCGTAGGTCTCGGCCCACTCGTGAAGGTACGAGCCCAGTGGCCTGCCACGCCAGTACCCGGCCTCGCGGTAGCGGTCGGCCGCCTCCTTGGGCCAGGGCACGAATCCCTCACGCGTCATCGGATCCTCCTTGATCCCGGGGGTCTCGCAGCAGCAGTACGGCGTCGAGCGCGACGACGTCGCCGTCGGGCAGGACGCGCAGAGGGTTGATCTCGCACTCGGCCACGGCATCGTCGGCGGCGAGGGAGGCGAGGGCGAGCAGCACGTGGGTGAGTCGCGCGCGGTCGACCGGGGTGGCGCCGCGCGTGCCGAGGAACATCTGGCGGGTGGCGAGCTCGTCGAGCATCGCGTGGGCCTCGTTCGCGGACAGAGGCGCGAGGCGCAGGGAGACGTCGCCGAGGATTTCGGCAGCCGTTCCCCCGGCGCCCAGAGCCAGCACGGGGCCGAAGACCGGGTCGCGGCGTACGCCGACGATGAGTTCGGGACCCGCGGGGGCCATCTGTTCCACCAGCAGCGCGGGGCTCGCGGGCATGCGGGCGAGGGCTTCGTCGAGTTCCTCGTGCGTGCGGATGCCGACCTGGACCCCGCCCACTTCCGTCTTGTGCAGGATGTCCGCGTCGAGGATCTTCACGACGACCGAGCCGCCGAGCTCATCGAGAGCCGCGTGCGCCGCGGCGGGGTCGGCGCACACGCGCCGTACGGGCGTGTGGATGCCCAAGTCCGCGAGGACGCCCTTGGCCGTGTGCTCGTCGACCGGCCCCGGCGGGGGCAGGGTGGGAGCATCGGAGGCGGTGAGGACGGCCTCCAGTCGAGTGCGCGCAGCCGCGTCCTCGACGAGCGCACGCACCATCGCCGATCCCGAGGCCGGCGTGGCCGCGCAGGGAATGCCGGCTTCGCCGAGTTCACGGCGGGCCCGCCGCGCCTGCTCCACGGGTCCGCCGACGACGGCGACGAGCGGGGTGGCCGTACGGGCGGCGGTCAGCGCCGCCGGGAGGTCCACCGCCGTCGGTTCCAGCAGCCCGTACACGGCGGTGACATCGATACCGGGGTCCTCCGAGACCCGCTCCACCACCTGCGTGAGCACGGGCGAAGGCCGGCCGGTGTCGACGGGGTTGTTCAGATAAGTGAGGGCCGGGAGCAGCTCACGCAGCTCCTTCACCGTCCGTTCGACCAGCGGGGGAACCTGGATGCCGTGGGAGCGCAGGTCGTCGGTGAGCAGCAGACCGGGTCCAGCCTGGGCGGTGACCAGGCCGACGCCTGCACGGGGATGCGCGGGAAGTCGTACGCGGCTGAGCGCGGTGATGGCGTCGACGAGGTCGCGCTCGTCGTCGACGAGGACTGCTCCGGCCTGGCGCAGGGCCGTCCTGGTCACGCGCCAGGAGGTGGCCAGGGCACCGGTGTGGGAGCGGGCGAAGTCTCCGATGTCGCTACGGCCCACGACCAGGGCCACCACGGGGACACGATCGGTCAGACGCCGTACCGCCTCGGTGAGGCGGCGGCCTTCCGCGGCGGTCTCCACGTGCAGGGCGACGGCCCTTACGCCGTCATCCTCGGCGAGGTGGCGCAGGACGTCGCCCTGGGTGACGTCCAGGCTGTTGCCGAGGCCGACCCCGAGGCGCAGACCGACGCCGGCCTCGGCCAGGGCGAACGCCAGCGCGTGGTTCACGCCGCCGCTCGCGGCCACGACCGCCACCGGACCCGGTTCCAGGCCGGGCGCGCCCGGGACGAAACTGGCCGTGAGCCGTCGGTGGGGGACGAGGAAGCCCGAGGTGTTCGGTCCGAGGACCAGGATGCCGGTGTCCTGTACCACCTCGGTCAACGCCTGCTGGTGCAGCGGACCGTCACCCCCGGCTTCCCCGAACCCGCCGGCGCACACCAGTGCGGCGCGGGCGCCGACGGCTGCCGCCTCCCGCAGGGCGTCGGCGGTCACGGCGGCCGGGATGCAGGAGACGACCAAGTCGGGTGTGATGCCGTGGCTTGCGGCGGCCTCGCCGACGGTGGGGAAGAAGCCCCGATCGGGGTCCGGACGGCCGGAGTTGACCTTCATCACCGGCCCCGGGAAGGAAGCCAGGGAGTCGGCCATCGCCGCGCCGAGCTTCCCAGGCGTGGCCGATGCGCCGAGCACGGCAATGGCTCGGGGGGCGAACAGCGCTTCCAGGGCGGTCACTTGGTGCCTCCGACGAGGTCGGCCCGGCCGGAGAGGACGAGCGTGGTCGCGGTGTCGTCGTCGTACGCGCCGACGATCGCGGCGGGCAGGCTGTGCACGAGCCGGGCCTCCTCCGCGACCAGTACGCGGGTCAGCGCCGTACCGCCGCGCACACCGACGAGCAAGGCGCCCGCCTCTGCCGTCTCACGCACCTGATCAAGGGCGAGCGGCAGACCTTTCTCAGTGTCCGGGGCGTCGATCCATACGCCCGCCCCCGACGACTGACCGCTGAAGGTGACCATCGGGATGCCGGTGCCGTCGGTCCCGGTCAGGACGTCGTCGTCGACCGTCACCCGCCGCGAGGGAAGTCGGTACGGCCCGCCCCGGAAAGGCGTCTTCAGGGGCCCCGCATCGTGACGGCCCCGCCACCATCCGTCGACGCGGTCCACGTACAACGCGTCGCGCACGGCGAGTTTGCCCCGCGGGATGCTGCGGGTGAGGAAGTGGAAGGCGAACTGCGTCGGGTCGTCGAGCGTACGGACGTAGCGGCCGAAGTGCTCCCACCAGGACAGGCTGGGCCGCGCCGAGTTCTGGATCTTCTCCACCTTTGGGCGGCGGCGCTCCTCGTAGATCTCCAGTGCCTCCGGCACGCTGTGCGACGCCTCACCCAGGGCCTCGGCCAGCGCGACCGCGTCCTCCATGGCCATCTTGGTTCCGGACCCGACGGAGAAGTGCGCGGTGTGCGCAGCGTCGCCCAGCAGCACCCACTTGCCCCGTCGCCACGAACGGGCCCTGCGGGTGGCGAAGTTGGCCCAGCGGGAGTTGTTGCCGACCAGCGGGTGCCCGTCGATCTGCTCGCGGAACAGGTTTTCCAGGTAGCCCTTGGTCTTCTCGTCGCTCATGCCTGGCGGGGTCGACGGATCGAAGGCGTCGAGACCGGCCCTGGCCCAGGAGTCCGCGTCGGTCTCGACGATGAAGGTGCTCAGCGAGTCACTGATCGGATAGGCGTGGGCGGCGAAGACACCGTGGGGGCCGTCCTGGTGGACGAAAGTGAGCCCGTCGAACGCGTAGGTGGTGCCGAACCAGATGAACTTCGCGCTCGCCACCTCGGCGGTCGGTCCGAAGTCGTCGGCGAACAGGGTGCGGAAGCGGCTGTTGGCGCCGTCGCACACCACGACCAGGTCGAAGTCGTCCAGCTCGGCGGGATCGCGGACCTCATTCTGGAAGCGCATCTGCACGCCCTCGGCGCGGGCCCGTTCCTGCAGCAGGCTCAGCAGCGTCTTGCGTACGACAGCCGCCATGCCCATGCCGCCGACGCGCTCCCGGGCCCCGTGCACGCGGACCTCGATGTCGTCCCAGTGCCGGCCGTGCTTCTCCAGCGCCTCGCTGAGGACGGGATCGGCGGCGTCAATGGCGTCGAGTGTGGCGTCGGAGAAGACCACTCCGAAGCCGAACGTGTCGTCGGGGCGGTTGCGTTCGAAGACCACGACCTCGGCGCCGGGCCGGCTCCGCTTGAGCAGTGTGGCGAAGAACAGTCCTCCGGGACCTGCGCCGATGCAGGCAACTTTCATCGTCTTTCCTTCGTGCTCACAGCCACGCGGGCAGCTTCGGCAGGGATCCCCCGCCGGTCGGGTACAACGGGCCGGGGACGGGGCGCCCGGTCGCGTAGGCGGCCAGGCTGGGCAGGTCACCGCTCACCACGACCGGCTCGACGTCGGCCGAGTCGCCCAGCAGCCAGGTGTGCGCACCGGCCTCGGACCGCAGCCGGACGGAGGGTCGGTCCGGCCGGCCGGGGAAGGAGGCGGCCACGTCGTCGACGAGGCCCGCGCACACCTCGTGCGGCACGTCGTCGAAGCTGGTGTCGATGTTCAGGTCGACGGCGTGGACCCATACCTCGCGCACCCGCATCCAGGGCACCTGAGAGACGGGCACCTCACGGCCTCGCGCGGTGCGGACGGTGGCCGCCCAGCACTCGTCGGGCAGCGCGGCGAGCTCCTCGGCGAGACGGCCGTCGGCCGCGAGCAGCTCGGCACGCAGCTTTTCGGCCGGCTGCCGGGCGCCCTCCTCGATCTCGCGCGCACGCTGGTCGCCACTTGCGTACATGGGCGTCTCGACACCGGTACGCGCCCAGATGAGCAGGTTGACGAGTGCGTCGGCGTTGCGGGCGACGTGGGCGACCACGTGAGCGCGGCTCCAGCCCGGCAGGTACGAGGGCCTGGGGAATCCAGGGTCGGTCAGCCGGTGCACGGCGGCTTCGAACGCCGCCGTACCCTTGGTCACCCGCCCCAGCATCGCGGCCGGGCGTTCGCTCACCGTGTCTCCCGACGGCAGGTGTTGCGGGTCTCGCCGATCCCCTCGATCCGGGTGACGAGAAGTGATCCGTCCTGCAGATAGCGGGCGGGCTTCCGGGCGTGGCCGACCCCGCCCGGAGTGCCGGTGGCGATCACGTCGCCGGGCACGAGGGTGACGACCTCGGACAGGTACGCGACCAGTGCGGCCGGGTCGAAGACGAGGTCACCGGTGTCGGCCTTCTGGACCGTGTCGCCGTCGACCTCACACGTCAGGTTCAGACCCGCTGCGGAGACCGCGGGGTCGTCGGCGGTCACCAGCCACGGTCCGATGGGCGTGGTGGCCTCGAAGTTCTTGCCCTGGTCCCACTGGGTGGTGCGGTACTGCCAGTCGCGGGCGGTGACATCGTTGAGCACGGTGTACCCGGCGATCGCGGCCCGCGCCTGCTCCGTGTCGGCGTGCCGGACCTCGGCACCGATGACGACGCCGAGCTCGGCCTCCCAATCCATCTGCGTGGACGCGGCGGGCAGGGTCACGTCGTCGTACGCGCCGACCAGCACCCGCGCGAACTTGGAGAACAGCGTCGGGTGCGAGGGGAGTTCGCGGCCCATCTCCAGAATGTGGGTGCGGTAGTTGAGACCGACGCACACGACCTTCTCCGGCGCGACGACCACGGGGGCGTAGTCCAGGGCGCCTTCGTACGTCTCACCGTCGGCGTCCGCGGCACGCGTCGCCCAGTCACTGTGGCGCAGGAAGACCACCAGATCGCTCTCGCCCAGGTCCACCGCCTTGTCGTCATCGATACGGACGGCGCGCGTGGTGCCGTTGACCCGGATGGTGGCGAGCTTCACTTGTGTTCTCCTCGGGAGGTACGGGCGAGGCCGAGGGCCTCGTAAACGGGCTCGTCACTGAAACGGAACAGGTCGACCTGGGTGCGGGCGGACAGCGAGACCTCGCACCAGGACGGGACCACGAACAGGTCGCCCTTGGCGATCTCGAAGACCTTGTCACCGACCTGGGCGACCGCCTCGCCCTCGAACACCTGCCAAACCGCGGAGCCGACCGTGCGCACCGGGGTGGTCCGGGTGCCGGCACTCAGGCGGCGCATCTCTGTGCGCATCGTGACCAGGGCGTCCCTGCCGGTGGTGGGGTTCGAGAAGCGGACTCCGGCGTGCCCGGGCTCGAGCACACCGGGCACACCCTCCAGCTCCAGCTCCAGCTGGGCGGTCAGAGCGGCGTCGGTGTGCTTCCAGCGGTACGCGTTCAGCGGGGAGTTGGGCTGGTCAGGCCGGCTGATCGGGCGCAGCCCGGGGTGGCCCCACAGTCGCTGGCCGCGCGAGTGCTCGGGGGTTTCGCGGGTGGAGAGCTCGTCGGGGCCGAACTCGAAGAAGCCGGCGTCCAGCTTGGAGACGAGCGGGATGTCCAGGCCGTCGAGCCAGGCCATCGGCTCATCGGTGACGTTCTGGTGCTCGTGGAAGGCCCAGCTCGGCGTGAGCAGCAGGTCACCCCGCCGCATCGCCACCGCGTCCCCGTCGACGTTGGTCCACACGCCCTCGCCTTCGACCACGAACCGGAAGGCTCCCTGGCTGTGCCGGTGCGAGGGTGCGACCTCGCGCGGCCCCAGGTACTGGATCGCGGTCCACAGGGTCGGAGTGGCGTAAGGCAGGCCCGGAAGACCGGGGTTGGACAAGGCCATGGCGCGGCGCTCGCCGCCACGCCCCACCGGTACGAGCTCTCCGGAGCGCTGCGCGATGGGCAGCAGCTCCGCCCACCGCCACAGGTGCGGAACCGCGGCGGGCTGCGGCACCATCGGCATGAGGCCGTCCACCTGGGTCCACAGCGGGATCAGGCCCGCGTCCTCGAAATCCGCGTACAGCTCGTCGAGCAGCTTGCGCTCGGTCTGTTCGTTGGTGGTGTCGGTCACGGAAACCTCCACGTCGTGTTGTACGGCGACCGCCGGAAGAAGCGCGCATCGTGCCGCGCTGTCCCTGACGTTACGCCGCGTTTTCCTCTCACCGGAATCCGTGAAGGGTAGGATTCCTCTATGGAGAATTCAGGCAGTCTTTCGCCGAGCCCTTCGTATCCGGTGAGCGCCGCCGGCAACGCCCTGCGCGTCGTCCGGCTGCTGCACGAACTCGACGAGCTTCGGGTGATGGATGTTGCCGACCGGCTCGGCGTCGCGCGCTCGACCGCGCACCGGATCCTCGCGATGCTCGTCTTCGAGGGATTCGCCGTGCAGGACCGCCACAAGGTGTACCGACCGGGGCCGGCGCTGCAGGCGATCAGGGGAAGCCAGACAGCCCCTCCTCCCGACCTGATCACCATCGCCCACCCCCACCTGCAACGGCTGGCGGACGCCGTCGGAGAGACGACCCACCTGATGGTGCTCGAGGGCAACGGCAGCCGCTTCCTCGACGGCGTGGAAGGCCCACAGGCGCTGCGCGTCAGCTACCGCACCGGCACACTCCTGCCCGCCCACGTGACCTCGGGCGGCAAGGCCCTGCTCGCGGCACTGCCGACTGACCGCCTCCGGGCCCTCTACCCCAACGGGCTCCCCGAGGACCGGGCCAAAGCTCCCAAGGACTTCGAGAGCCTGATGAACGAGCTGGTGTCCGTGCGCCGCCACGGCTACGCCCTCAATTTTCAGGAGAGCGAGCGCGGAGTGCACGCCGTCGGCGCGTGTGTGCGCGACCGTACGGGCGCCGCCGTAGCTGCCGTGGTCGTGGCGGCTCCGTCTGTCCGCTGCACCCGCGCAAGGCTCGCTGAACTGTCCCAACCTCTGCTCGCGACCGCGCGGGACATCGGTCAGGGTCTGTGAACGGCAGCGGCGCACGCCACCGTCAAACCGCATGGTGGCGTGCGCCGTAGCGTCTTCGAGGCATGTCGTACGACCTCTGCGAAGGGCATCCCGGTGAAGGCGGCAGCTGTAGTCGTTCTCCAGAGCGGCCCCGGCGCGCGCCGCCGACTCACCGGCTGGGCGCGAACTTCGTTCATCAGCGGGGGTGAGAGTTCGTCGCGGCTGAGCACGATCCTTCCTCACCGTGCGAGGACGTTCCGGTCCTTGGAAGGCTTTGAGCACGTTGTCGAGCCGGTGGCAAGGGCGATGGGGATTCGCAGATCACCATCGGCGATCAGCGTGGTGACACTCTGCGGGACATTGCCCTTGCCGCGGCGCAACCTCCATCTTGGTGCCGCGCCTCGCCCGGGTGGATCCCGGCGGCCGTCCCCTAGACCTGCACCGGGCTGGGGCCCTTTGACGCCGACCACGTTCCGTACGTCGATGCCCCTACCCGTTCGGCATCGTGGCTCGTCACAGTCCCAGAACGCGCTCGGCGTTGCCGTGCGCGATGCTCGCGAGGTCGGCCGGCGCGTACGGTGCGGAGCGCAGGAATTCCACCGCTGCAGCGCTGGACTCGAACGGGTAGTCGATGGAGAACAGCACCCGGTCGACACCCACGGCATGGACGGCTCCCAGCAGCGCGGCATGCGACATGACTCCGCTGGTGGTGACGTACACGTTGTTCCGCAGGTAGTACGAGGGCAGGTGTTGCACCCTGTGCTCGGGGGGCACCTGGTCGTAGCGGCTGTCGAGCCTGGCCATCTGGAACGGCAGCAGCTCGCCCATGTGGCCCAACATCACCGACGCGCACGGGAACTCGTCGAACACTCCGCCGTAGATCAGCCGGAGCGCATGGGCACCCGTCGTCGCGGTCCATCCCCAGGAGGGCCCGACCAGCACGGGATACCCGTCGAAGACATGCCAGTTGTCTGCCGGAACGACAGCCGGATGCAGATACAACGTCACACCGAGGCGCTCCAGTTCGGCCCAGACCGGCCTGAACTGCGGCTCGTCAAGGTAGTGCCCCCGCACATGGTCGTTGTACAGCACGCCCTTGAAACCGAGCTCCGTCACCGTCCGGCGCAGCTCCACGACCGCGGCCTTGGGATCCTGCAACGGAAGGGTGGCAAAGCCGGCGAAGCGGGTCGGATGGGCGGCGATGGCCTTGGCGAGATAGTCGTTGATCCGCCGCGCGGCCGCCACGGCCTCCGCGGGATCCTCCATCACTTCCACGCCCGGCGTGGAATACGAGAGGACCTGGACGTCGACGCCGTTGGCGTCCATGTCCGCCAGCCGCAGCTCGGTCAGATCGTCCAGGCGCCGGAACCACTCCTGCTTGATCGCCTCCGGCACCGCCATGTGCTGACGGATCGCTTCCTCCTGCCGGATGGCTCCGGGAACGGAGAACGCCTCTTCCACGGCCACAATGCGCATCTTGTCCTCCGAAGTGTTCCGATGGTCCTTCGAGCGGCCGCCTGCGGGCCGGGGCGGCGGACCTGACGTCGGGTGCTTGGGGTTGACCCCCTGGGCGCCGGTGACCGCCGTGGAGACACGGCTGCCGGGCGCGGCCTCGGCGGCCCGCGCGGGCGACCCCGAGACCAGACCGCCGACCATGGCGGCTCCTGAAGCAGCGGCGGTCGCGGCGATGAATCTTCGCCGGGTGCGGGGCTCGGCGGGCGGAGTCACGGCTTGGAAGGGACGGTCGTCGGGCATGTCCACTCTCCATCGAGGGCGCGCGGGTGATTGCCGGGGTCCTGTCAATGGCTGTTGCGCTCCGCGAGGGTGCGCGTCGTTCGCGAGCGGTCCGACGGCCCTTCCAGCCGCGGCCGCTGAAGGCATGGCGTCAGTCAGGGGGTTGGTCGTGACCGGCTGGTCCTGGTCGGCTCTCAGAGTCGGCGAGCCGCGTCCGGCGACAGGGTCCGACTGTGAGTGCACTCTTTCGGGCTGGACCAGCCCGAAAGAGGTCAGGCTGTTTCTCGGTAAGTCGCTGATGCTCATTCCTGCGTGCCACCTGACCATCAGCGTCTGAGCAGAGGCGGTGTTGGCTCATGCCGCTACAGAGCGCTCCTGCGTGGCGTGGGACTGCCGTCGTCCCTCTCTTGAACTGGAGCCAAGCTAGTTCTAGGGTACTTTCCAGTCAAGGCCAGCAAGGAAGCTGCGTAGGCTCGTCTTTTTCTCATGACCCGTAGTCAAGAATGTGGGCGGGCTGTCAACGTGTGGCGGCTGCCGATGTGGCTGCGTCGGGGTGTCGAGCGTCGGGTGCGTCGGACTCGGTCGCTGTTGCGTTCGTGGTCCGGCCCTGGTGAGCCGCCTGGCCGGGATCCGTTCGCTCACGGTGTCGCCGGGTCGGATGAGGTGCGGGCGGCTGTGTGGAGCCTGCGGTGAATTGCGTAACGATCTGAAGGAACGTGAAGTGGTACAGACCATGATGGCGGTCCGCCTGTTCGAACACGGCGGCCCCGAGGTGCTCCAGTACATCGAGACGCCGATTCCCGAGGTCGGCCCGGACGACGTCTTGATGCGCGTGCACGCCACGGCCGTCAACAGCTGGGACCTGCGCTACCGCTCGGGCAACCTGCCGCAGCCTCTCCCGGGACGCCCGTCGTGGCCCCTGCCGTTCCAGCTCGGCCGGGACGCGGCCGGTGAAATCGTCGCCACTGGCGAGAACGTCACCCGCTGGCGCCCCGGCGACAGGGCGGTACAGCTCCCGCACCCCCCGTGCCGCAACTGCGCCCTGTGCCTACGCGGACTCGAAAACCTGTGCATCGACACCGCCTACCCAGGACACCAGGTCTTCGGCGGATACGCCCAGTACGTCGCCCGCCGTCAGGACGCCATCCTGGCCATCCCCGACGGCGTCGACTACGAGACAGCCGCAGCCACCATGTGGACCTACACCACCCCCCTCAACTGCGCGCGCCAAGCACCCGTCGGCCCCGGCGACACTGTGGTCATCACCGGCGCCAGCGGCGGAATGGCCATCGCCTGCGCACAACTGGCAAAACTGAGCGGAGCCACCGTCATCGGCACCACCACCAAGCCGGACCACGACGAAGCGCTCACCAAGCTCGGCTACGACCACATCGTGCACTCCACCGATCCCCGACTGCCCGCACAGGTACGGGAGCTGACCCACGGCCTGGGCGCCGACGCCGTCTGGGACTGCGTCGGCGGCAACGACTTCTTCCAGCTCTCCCTCGCCTGCACACGGCTCGGCGGCACCGTCATCGTCCTGGGCACACCGACCGACCAGGGATCCCGCCTCGAACTGGACGCACTCGCCCTCATCGGCCAGCAGGTGACCATCGCCAGCGTCCGCGGCGCCACCCTGCGCGACCAGCAACTATGCCTTCAACTGCTGGCAGACAAAAAGATCACCCCGATCATCGACCGCGCCTACCCCCTTGAACAAGCCGCCGAAGCCCACACCTACCTCGAAAGCCACCGACAGACCGGCAAAGTACTCCTCCTGCCCTAACGATCACTGACGAGGTGAAGGCGGCAGAACCCTGCCAGAGGTCGGTGGGACCGCTGTGGTAGTCCCACTTGTACGCGTCCTGCTCGGTGACCGAGAGCTTGTCGACCCACCCCGGACCTGCGGGCCGGGGAGCCGGCTCACAGCGGGTGATGTCTCCTTGAACAGCGACGCCCAAGCCGCCATGTGCCCTCGGCGAATCCGGAATCCGCCCCCCTTCTCTCTCCCCTCTTCCCTCCACGATTGAGGAACGCGTTCATGCGCATCGACACGCACGCGCACGTCTACCCCAGCGACTACCTGGACTTCCTGGCCGACTCGGGCGTCACCACCACCGGCGGCCAGCGTGGGCTCGGGGCCGACGACACCGACAAGGAACTCGAGGCCCGCTTCTCCCTGATGGACCGGGCCGGTGTGGACCGGCAGGTGATCTCCGCCTCGCCGCTGACGGGCGCCCTGCCGGATCCGGATCGGGCCGCTGCCGCCGCGCGCCTGATCAACGACCGGTACGTCGCCCTGGTGGACCGCCACCCCGACCGCTTCCTGGCCTTCGTCGTGCTTCCTCTGCCGCACGTCGACGCGGCCCTGGCGGAACTCGACCGCGTCCTCGACGCGCCGGGGGTGGTGGGCGTGGCCCTGACCACCTCGGCCGCGGGCCGGGCGCTGACCGACCCGGCCTTCGCGCCGGTGTGGCAGGAACTCGACCGCCGCGGCACCGTGATGTACCTCCACCCCGCCGGCGACGGCGTCGCCTCCCCGCAGATCATTGACCACCACCTCACCTGGATGGTCGGCGCGCCCGTGGAGGACACCGTCGTAGCGGCCCAGCTCATCACCCGTGGCTTTGTGACGCGCTACCCCCATGTGCGCATCCTCAACTCCCATTTCGGAGGGGCGTTGCCCATGCTGCTGGAGCGGTGGGACAACCTTGCCCACTTCGAGGCACCTGAGGCCCCCCTCCCGCCGAGCCAGGCGGCGCGCCGAATGTGGTACGACACCGTTGCCCACAGTTCCCAGACGGCGCTGCGGGCCGCGGTCCAGGCCGTTGGCGCGGACCGACTCGTCCTCGGCAGCGACTTCCCGTACCAGGGCGGCGAGCACTACCTCGACACTGTCGCCTACATCGAACGGGCAGGTCTCGACGCAGAGGACACCCAGGGCATCCTGGCCGGCAACGCCGAAGCGCTTCTGGGACTGGCCTGATCATCGGGGTGCGCTGACGAGACCATCCGTGGCCGACAGGACAGCGGTGCGACGGATCGCCGGCACACACTGCCTGGCACCTTCTTCGTGACCAGCGGTATCGGGACCTGAAGTCCGTCGGCCGCACACGGGGGAGCCTCACGCCCGGAGGACAGCTGGATCTCCTACTCCAGCGACACGCCTTGTGACCTGCGCTGTACCAAAGTGCCAACTATCTCTCTGATTCCGTACCTCCAATCGCTGAACCTAGTTGGCATCGGTGCAGGTCACGAATGTTGCCTGGTGCCAACTAGCGATCCTTGTCACAGTGATGTCACTACCGACGCTAGTTGTCACATACCGAGGCTGGTTGGCACTAGGTGGGATCGAGATGGCGGCTGAGCGGTGACACGACAGTTGGCACTCTGCGACGAGGACTTGAACCGACGTCGACTACGACTCCTCGGCAAGGGTGGCCCCAATTCAAGATCGAGTGGTTGCCGTCTGCTGGGCCGCGAGTTCTCCGTTGGCGCCGCGTCCGAGGTTGCCCGTGGTCGTGCACCAGCGGCAGCGGGCGTTCTGGCGGGGATCTTGGAGAGGCCGTTCGCGAGTTCGCGGGCGGTGGATGATTGATCCGAGATCGTCGTCGTTCTCGTGCAGGCCGACAGATGCGAGGAGGAAGTGAGTCACGGCCTCGCCGACGGCGAGCGTGTCGAAGGGCATCACGCTGGGTGCGGGCACGCCGGGGACGTACCGGGCTTGCTTGCGCTCGGCCTCGGGGTGCGTCTCGATGGCGAGTTCGGTCGGGTCGATGAGCCCGTTGCACCACGTGCAGCCGATGCCGGGGCGATCAAGCGAGTGGCGGTGTGGATCTGTCCGACGGCGCCGTCTGGGGAGGTGGGGATCTTCACGCCGACTTGAGTGGCGGCGATGAGGAACTCGTGGACGACGGCGTCGACCCGGTGCCGAGCGCGGCGTCATGCGTTTCGAGCACGACCACCACCTGAATATGTGGGCCCTGACCGACACGAAGATTGAGGCCGACTTCCTCTGTCTCGACGAGGCCCAGGACACGAACCCGGTCCTGGAGCAAAGTATTCGCCGCTCAGCGCACCCACGCCCAGCTGGTCATGGTCGGTGACTCCGCTCAGGCCAACTACGGCCGGCGAGGCGCTCGCCACGTGATGACCGGCTTCGACGCCACCCACCCCACCTTGACCCGCTCGTTCCGCTTCGGCCCTGCCCTGGCCGCAGAGGCCAACCGATGGCTGTCGTTCACGAAGGCCCCCATTCGGCTGACCGGCACTGACGAGATCCCCACGAGGTCGGCGTTGTCACCAGCCCCGACGCCGTGCTGTGCCGGACCAACATCGGCACAGTGACCGAGGTGATGCGACTGCTGACCGCCGGCCACCGGGTCGTCCTGCCCCGCGGCGGGCAGACGCTGACCGGGCTCGCTCTCGCCGCGCAGGACCTCAAGGAGGGCCGCCGCACATCCCACCCGGAACTGGCTCTCTTCTCCTCCTGGGGCGAGTTGCAGGACTACGCGAACTACGATCCCGCTGGCCGCGACCTCCAGCCCTTCGTGGAACTCCTGGACACACACGGCCCACAGCCCATCATCGCCGCAGTCGGCGCTCTGACCGACGAGCACAGTGCCGACGTCACAGTCTCCACCGCACACAAAGCGAAAGGCCGGGAGTGGCCCCAGGTGCGGATCGCCGACGACTTTCCTCAGCCTCCGGATACCGACCGGAACGACGACTGCGGCCGCCCGAACCCGGCACCCGTGAATGAAACGGACGCCCGACTCGCGTACGTTGCGGTGACCGCGCCCGTCGCCGACTCGATCTCGGGGGCCTCTCGTGGATCGAAAACCGTCCGGCCCCTGAGGTCCTCGTACCAACGAACAGCAAGGGAAACGACGTCTGCGATCGCAGGGACCGCGAGTGTGACGGCGAGCCCGACCAGTGAGTTACCTGCCCCGCACTTGCGCCCTGCGCCGCCCTGTCGACGTCATCGTCGGTGCAAAACCTCCTCGCCCCGACAGTGCTCAGGCGAGGAGGGAGTGAAACCGCGACAGCGTTGAACCGCAGCCCCCACCACACACCGGACCGCCGTGACCTCCCAAGACTGACTCGCCGTTCGCCGCGTGGCAGCCACGATCGTTCATACCCGCTCACCCATGCTGTTGGTACGTCGCTCTGGTGAAGACGAAGCTCCCAGCATGTTCTTCGTCTGCTGGTGGTACAGCAGTTGCACCCAAGCTGACCAGCGGAAACAGTAGATGGTGCGGCTCTCTGGCGGGGGCTGGTCCGGAAATGGTCCGGATCTTGGTCCGTATCGGCTTGCGCAATGTGCTGCTGCTGGGCGGGGCCTTCTCGGACCGGCGCTGTGATCGGCAGTGCGACGAGCTGGATTCCGCAGGGTTCAGACGTTCAGACGGCGCCGGGCAGGCAGTTGAGGAAGTCGGTCGCCTTGTGGCCTTCGGCGGTCAATGAGTCGCAGCGGAACCGTTCGGACGCTGCGGAGGCGGAGGCAGGAGCGGCAGCGAGGAGCATGTCGGCGCCAACCCCGAGGGACGACGCAGTACGTCGTAGGGGAGGAGCGGCCAGGGTCATTAGGGCCTGTTCTGAGTTGAGATCACAGGATCGGTCATTCCCGCTTCAGGAGGGCGCTGGCTGCGGTAGACCGGTCGCGTGACTCGTGGTGATCTGACCGATGCCGAGTTTGAGTTGATCGAGCCGCACCTGCCGCTGGGGGCGTTCGGACCGATCCCTGACCTGCGCAGCTACTTCAACGCGGTGATGTGGCGGTTCCGCACCGGCAGCCCCTGGCGGGATGTGCCGGAGAGCTACGGCTCCTGGTCGACGATCTACGACCGGTTCCGGATGTGGGCGCATGGCGAAGTCTTCCAGGCCCTCATGGAAACGATGATCGCCGAGGCGGCGGCCCGCGACGATGTCGATCTCAGCCTGGTCAGCGTGGACTCGACCGTTGCCCGCGCGCATCACCACGCGGCGGGCATGGTCGTCGACCCGGAGCTCCTTGAGGACCTGGAGAAGGCCGTGGCGGAAGAAAAGGGGCTGCAGCAAAGGGGCAAAACAACCCCGTAGGTGAGGGGTCCGCGGACAGGGAGGACCCCGAGCGGGAACAGCGCCGCGCCGTGCGCCGACGCCGCAGGGCCCGACTGCGGGCCGCCGAACTGGGCCGCTCCCGGGGCGGGCTCACCAGCAAGGTCCACCTCGCCGTCGAGCGACGCTGCCGCCCGCTGGCCATCATCCTCACCCCCGGGCAGTCCGCGGACAGCCCGCGCTTCATCCCGGTCCTCAAGAAGATCAAGGTGCGCGTCCCGGTCGGCCGCCCCAGGACACGGCCGGACGCGGTCGCCGGAGACAAGGCGTACTCCTCCCGCGCCAACCGCGCCCACCTGCACAGACGCAACATCAAGGCAGTGATCCCGGAAAAGGCCGACCAGGCCGCCAACCGCAGGAAGAAGGGACGTTCCGGCGGCCGCCCGGTCAGCCACGACGCCACGCTCTACAAAGATCGCAACACGGTCGAGCGCGCCATCAACAAGTTCAAGGAATGGCGGGGACTGGCCAGCCGGTACGACAAGACATCCGAGAGCTACGCCGCAGGACTCCACCTGCGCGGATCCATCCTCTGGTTACGCAGCCTGCCAGCCCTCCCGTGATCTCAACTCAGAACACGCCCTAGGCGTTGCTCCACCCGGTTGTGCTGGAATACGAGTCCAGCAGGTCCACCACGAAGACCAGGGTCGAGCCCGCCGGGATCAACGGCGAGTGCGACTGATTGCCGTAGCCGAGACGCGGGGGAACGATGATCTCGCGCCGACCGCCGACCTTCATCCCCCTCACCCCCCGGTCCCAGCCCTTGATGACCTTGCCACTGCCCAGGGCGAACTTGAACGGCTGGCCCCGGTCCCAGGAGGCATCGAACTCCTTCCCGGACTCGAAGGTCACCCCGACATAGTGGACCCTTACCACCATGCCCGGCTTCACCTCAGCCCCGTCCCCGACGACCAGGTCCCGGATGGTCAGCTCGGTAGGAGCGTCACCCTCCGGAACGTCGACCTCGGGCTTCGTCAGTTCACTCATTGCAGCATCATCACTCTCCGTCGGAAGCCGCCGCACGCACCAGCCGGACACATGGACACTCCATGCAGCAGATGGTCACGCTACCGAGAATGCCGGCCCCCGGAGCACACCAGATCCAGCAGCCACACGTGATGATCTTTCACACAGCCGATGAACGCGACCGCCACGCACAGGTTACGCAGTAATCGCCAGCAGGCGCAGCTAGGTGAAGACGCTGGCCGGGTCGCCAGCGGTGAGCAGGGCGGGCGTCGTCACGATTTTTCAGGGCGCGGGCCGGCGATCGGGGGTGGGCAGGGTTGCGTGGGCGAGGTCGGTGTCGCTGAGTTCGTGGTGGATCCCGATTTGGTAAAGCGTGCACTGGGTCACCGACAACTCGTGGCGGGGTCCGGTCGTGTGAGTGCGGGCCAGGCGTCGGGCTGTCTGCTCGGCCAGGGTGGCTCAGTCCTGGGCGAGGAGCGGCTGGCGGGCCTGGGCGGCGGTCAGCGCGATCGTCCCCGCCGCGTCCCAGGCGGTGGGGGCGGGCCGGGAAGCCGCGGTCAACTGGTGCACTTCGTGAACCGAGGGGGATGGTGATCGGTCGGCCACGGCCTTGGGGAATTTTGCGCTGGTCGAGGTCCTGCTCCGCTCCGCCGACATGTTTCCGATGACGCATCACGTGGAGTGCGTAGCGATCCTGGAGCCTGCCGCAAAGGCCATCTGACCTGCAGGTTCGGGTGGTGTGCGTTATGTGCGCTGTGGGCGTTACGGGCGATATCTTGACGCATATTCGACGCACGTGACGCACGTATGACGCACGTTCTGACGGGGCGTCACCCAGCTGATCGTGCAGGTCATGCGGGGCGGGAGGCGCAGTTCCTGAGGTCCGTCTTTGCGGAAACTTGGCGAAGATCGGTCTGGTTTTGCCGACGCTGATTGCGGCGGCGGGCGCGCTTCGATTCGTGGTTTGGCGGGCCGGGAGTCCGGCGGAGCGTGCGGTCACTAGGCGGGTCCGTAGGGGCTCCAGCCGCGCATTGCCGATGCCCGAGTACACCGTCAACTCGATCTGGCACCGCGCGCACGAGGACTACGGCATCACCCCGGATCCAGGACTCCTCACCTTCCGCGGCTCCCGCGACAAGAACACGATCGAGTCCCTGATGCGCGAGCGCAGCGTCACCCGGGCCGCAGGTGCATGCCCAGCATGACGTTCTGGTCGCTGTACATCGGGTCGCCACTGTGACCGACGACCCCGCTCACGTCTGGCTCCGCCACCTGGTCGCTGCGCGTACTGTGCGGCCGTAGACACGGGACCGAACGGCACCCCGGCCGTTGCCTGGCCGAAATTCGTGCGAAACACACCCTCCCTAGGGTCGCCCGCACGTCGGTCATGGCTGCAACGGCCGACGGGTGACCGGCAGCCCGGCGCTAACCAGCCACCTTTCACCGCGTTTTGAGGAGGAAGGATGGCTGTGCAGCCTCCTGCCGACACGCGCGCCCCAGAAGCCGCCGCGCACCCCGTCGACGTACGACCGCCCCTGCACCGCATGGTGCCGCTGAGCCTGCAGCATGTGCTCGTCGCTTACTCGGGCCTGGCCACCATGCCGCTGCTCGTGGGCGTCGCGCTGGATCTGCCGGACGACCGGATCCGGCTGCTGATCAGCGCCAACCTTCTGGTCAGCGGTCTGGCGACGCTGCTGCAGACACTCGGTTTCAAGTGGTTCGGGGCGCGGTTGCCGATCGTGATGGGGTCGACGTTCACCGCGATCACTCCGGCCGTGCTCATCGGCCAGGAGCACGGCCTGGCCGCAGTGTTCGGGGCGACCATCGTCGCCGGGCTCGTGACGGTGGCGGTCGCGCCATGGTTCGGGCGGATCCTGCATCTGTTTCCGCCGCTCGTCACCGGCTCGGTCATCGCGGTCATCGGGTTCTCCCTGGTGCCGTCGGCGGCCGGGCTCATCACCGGAAGCGGGAACGAGGACGGCAGCGGCGCGCGAGGGCTCGCCCTCGCCGCCGTCACCGTCGCCCTCGTCGTCCTTGTCGAACGGCTGGCGCCCCCCGCCATGGCCCGCTTCTCCGTGCTGGTCGCGATGGCCGCTGGTGCGCTTCTGGCCGTACCTCTGGGCCTGTTCGACGGTTCGGCGGTAGGCGAGGCGCAGGCCCTGTCGGTGCCGGATCCAACCGCGTTCGGGGCGCCCACGTTCGTCGTGCCGGCGATCGTCGCCCTTCTCGTCGTGCAGGTGGTCAACATGGTCGAGTCGGTGGGCGACACCCTCGCCGTGGGACAGATCGTGGAGCGCGGCGACGACCCGGGGACCGTGGTGAGGGCGCTGCGCGCCGATGGGGCGGCCACCGTGGTCTCCGGCGGTCTCTCGTCCTTCCCGATCGTGACGTTCGGGCAGTCCGTCGGTCTGTTGAGCGTGACGCGGGTGATGAGCCGTCATGTCGTCGCGCTGTCCGGCGCGTTGATGGTGCTGCTCGCCTTCGTTCCGGTGTTCGGGGCGGCGGTTGCGGCGGTACCGGGACCTGTGCTCGGCGGGGTGTCACTCGTGACGTTCGGCACCGTCGGCGCGGTCGGGCTGAGGATCCTGAGCCGTGCCGACCTCTCCGACGGGCGCAATCTGCTGACGGCGGCACTCGCGTTCGGTCTCGGCATGATCCCGGTCGGCGCGCCCGACTTCTACGCGCCGCTGCCGTCGTACCTGCGCACCGTCCTGGACAGCGGCATCGCGGTGACCGGGATCGTCGCCTTCACGCTGAATCTGCTGTTCCACCACACGGGTCATTCCCGTCGCCTGCCTCGTGGCAAGGAGCAGTCCTGATGTACGTCGACACGATCACCGACGTCTGTGTGTGGAGCGGCGGGCGGTGGCTGGACGCGCGGGACGTGCACGTGGCGGACGGGCGGGTGACGGCGGTCGTCGGGGCCGGCGAACTGCCCTGTGGACAGCGGGTATTGGCGGCGGCGGGCGGGCATCTGATCCCGGGCCTCGTCAACACGCATACCCACCTCCACCAGGCGTGCATGCGCGGCATCGGCGAAGGCGAGCCGCTGCTGTCCTGGCTGCGAACCGTCGGCGAGGAGACCGTCGCGCTCACTCCCGATCGCGCCTACGCAGCGGCCGCCGCCGCGGCGACGGAGGCCCTGCGCAGCGGCACCACCACCCTGGTGGACCACATGTGGCCGAACCCGTCCGCCGAGATCCACGACGCGGTGCTGCGCGCCCTGCACGACTCGGGGATCCGCGCGGTGCTGTGCCGCGGCATGGCCGACCGGGCGGACCCGTCCCGCAGGTGGGGCTTCGACCCACGTCTCATGCAGCCGCTGGACAGCGCCCTCGCGCACACCGACGAGTTGGTGGACGCCACGGCGGGCAGCCGCGTCTCGGTGGGGCTCGCCGTACCCAATCCGCGCAGCCTCACTCCTTCGGGAATGCGGCAGGTACGGACGTACGCCGAAGAGCGGGACCTGCCGGTGTCGATCCACCTCCTGGAGACGGCGACGGACGACTTGATGTGCCGGGAGCACACCGGTCAAGGAGCCGTGGAATACCTGGAGGCGGCCGGATTCCTGTGGGAGCGGCTGCTCGCCGTGCACTGTGTGGAGCTGGACGCGGCGGGCCGTGCGGCGCTCGCCCGGCACAGAGTCGGCGTCTCCTACAACCCGCTCAGCAATATGCGGCTGGGCAGCGGCATCGCCCCCGTGATCGCCATGCGGGAAGCGGGACTTCGGGTAGGGCTCGGGGTCGACGGGGCCGCCAGCAACGACACCCAGGACATTCTGGAGGCCATGCGGATCGGGGCGTATCTGCAGCGTGCAGCGCACCAGCGGGCCGATCTGCTCGGCTTCACCGAGATGCTGGCCATCGCCGCCGGCGGCGCCAACGAGGTGCTCGGGCTCGATTCCCGCGCGGACGGTGTGGTGGCCGGTGCCAGGGCCGACCTCGTGCTGCACCGCTTCGAGCGGGACTACGCGTGCCTTCCGGTGCACGATCCGGGCGCAACGCTGCTGACCTGCGCGAGCAGCCGGACCGTGGACACGGTCCTGGTGGCGGGCGAGGCGGTGGTGCGGGACGGGCGCAGTGCGCGCCTGTCCGAGGCGTTCCTGGTGGACCTGTTGTCGCGATAGAGGCCACCCTCTGGTGATCGCCCTTCGAATACGGTGGGCGGCGCCGAGCGCACAGCATCGGGGGTGGTCCCGATTTCGGCCCGTACCGCCGCCACACCGACGTCGTCGTTCGTCGTGGACGTGCTGTCGCAGTAACAGAACTGGTTCCCGGACGAAACACGGTGCCGCCAGGCTGACTTCATCGCGCATGGCCCCTGTCGACGGGGCGAATGCCAGCCCACGGCGCCGGGCCCACGGACGGGTCCGAGGCTGACCGTGCCCGCGGACCTCTGTGTGTCCGCGGTGGGGGTGCAGGGGCGGTGACTGCACCCCGTAGGACTCGGAGAACAACACTCCGACGTACTCAGGGGTACTTGCCGCGATGACTGACATCACGACGCGTGCTGTGCCGCACACGAAGCCTCAATCGACGTACGGCCTCGCCGAACTCGAGAAGGAAACCCGCATGGGCGGGGCCGGAAGCGAGACCACGGCGCGGGAGATCCGCTGCATCGACCTCTCCGGCTTCGAGGCCCGCAAGGCCGAGATCACCGAGGAGCTGTGGGCGGCGGCCACGGACATCGGGTTCTTCCAGCTGGTCAACCACGGCATCGAACAGGCTTTGGTGGACGAGGCGTTCTCGAACGCCGAGGGATTTTTCGCGCTGCCCGAGGCCCACAAGGCCCGGCATGGGCTGAAGAAGGGCCTCAACTCCGGGTGGGAGTCCATGACCCAGGTCAGGCCGTCCGTCGGGACACCGGACCAGAAGGAGTCGTACCAGGTCACCCGCCCTCACATGGAGGGGCTCTGGCCCGACGACGTCCTGCCTGAATTCCGGCTGCGCGCCCTCGACTTCGAGGCGCGCTGCCGCGAGGTGGCGATGCGGGTCCTGTCCTGCTTCGCGGACAAGCTGGGCTTCGACAGCGACTTCTTCACTCGCGCCCACGACCCGCGGAGCGAGCACTACCAGTCCACCCTGCGGATGCTGCACTACTTCGCGCTCCCCGAGGACGCCGAGCCCGACCCGAGCGTGTGGCGGGCCGGTGCGCACACCGACTTCGACTGCCTGACGCTGCTCTTCCAGCGGGACGGGCAGGGCGGGCTGCAGGTGTGCCCGGGAAAGGAGGCTGCGGCACAGGAGTGGACTCCCGTGGTGCCCTCGGCCGACGCCGTCACCTGCAACATCGGCGACATGCTGATGCGGTGGAGCGACGACCGGCTTCCGTCCAACTTCCACCGGGTCAAGTCCCCGGGCCCCGGCGAGGACCGGGGCGCCCGCTACAGCATCGCCTTCTTCGCCCAGGCCGATCGTGACGTGGTGATCGAGGGGCCGGACGGCCGGTATCTGCCGATCACGGCGGAGCAGTATATCCAGCAGCGCATCGCCGCCAACTTCGCACGGTAAGGGGTCTGTTGTGATGATGTCCGCGAAGGAGCGGGCGCCGTTCGGGCGGCTCGCGGTGCTGGGTCTCCAGCACGTTCTGGTGATGTACACGGGCTGTGTCACGGTGCCGCTCGTCTTCGGCGCGGCCGCCGGGCTCGATGCCTCGACCATTGCTCTGCTCATCAACGCGGACCTGCTGGTCGCGGGCGTCGTCACGATGATTCAGGGCGCGGGCGTCGGGCGGGTGCTCGGCGTCCGCATGCCCGTGATGGCCGGCGCGGCCTTCACCGCCGTGACGCCGATGATCCTGATCGCCGGTGAGTACGGGCTCCAGGCCGTATACGGTTCGATGCTCGCCGCAGGACTCTTCGGCCTGCTCGTCGCCTGGCCGTTCGCCAAGGCAGCGCGCTTCTTCCCGCCGCTGGTGAGCGGTGTGGTGATCACCGTGGTCGGCCTGGCGCTGATCGGTGTCGGCGTCAACCTTGTCGTCGGCAGCGACCCCAAGGCGGCGGACTACGCGGCGCCGTCGCGCCTCGCCCTCGCCGCCTTCGTCGTCATCGTGATCCTGCTGGTGGCGAGGTTCGGCCGGGGTTTTCTGGCCCAGACCGGTGTCCTGCTCGGGCTGCTGGCCGGTACCGCGGTCGCTGTACCGCTGGGTCTGGTGGACCTGTCCGCCGCCCGTGGCGCCGACTGGATCGGGCTGTCTGCTCCGTTCCACTTCGGCGCGCCCGAGTTCCCGCCGGTCGCGGTCATCTCCATGTGTGTCGTGATGCTGGTCCTGTTCGCCGAGTCGACCGCGGATCTGATCGCGGTCGCCGAACTCACCGGCAAGGAGCTGACGACCGCGGACATGGCGCGCGGGCTGGCCGCCGACGGCCTGTCGGGGGTGCTCGGCGGAGTGATGAACGCCTTCATCGACACCGTCTTCGCCCAGAACGTGGGCCTGGTGTCGATGACCCGGGTGCGCAGCCGTCATGTGGTCACCGTCGCGGGCGCCATCCTGGTTGCCCTGGGCCTGGTTCCCAAGCTGGGGGCGGTGGTGGCCGGGCTGCCCGGACCGGTCGTGGGCGCGGCGGGACTGGTCATGTTCGCCACGGTCGCTGCCGTCGGCATCAGCACACTGCGGAAGGTCGAGTTCGAGGGAACGCACAACCTGCTGATCGTCGCCGTGTCGATCGGCGTGGGCATGGCGCCCGACGTGGCACCGGACCTCTACTCCCGTTTCCCGGACGGTGTGCGCATCGTGCTGGGCTCACCGGTGACGAGCGCGACCCTGATCGCGTTCGGGCTGAACCTGGCCTTCAACCGGACCCGCCCGGCACGCACGGCGGAGGACGAGGCAGAGGCAGAGAAGCAGACTCGGCCGACGTCCACCACTCCGGCGGAATACGTCCCATAGCGCGGGTAAGGGCAGGGCAAGGGCAAGGGCGCGAGGTCGTTCAGGCTCTCGACGTCCGGCGGATCGGGCAGCGCGCAGGCATCGCCACGAATCGGACCTGCTGGAGTGGCCGACCAAGATGATTGAGCAGCTATCGTCGACTGCGGCTGCCGCCACCCGCCTGAGTACGGGGACTCAGGCCCCTGCCACCGAGCGCGCCGGGGATCTTTGGAGGGTCGGTGGGAGCGTCCGCCACGGCGTCCTTCAACCGCCGCGTACCTACGGTCTCGCATTGATGGAGCGCGCACTCTGGCGCATGACCAGGTGTGTGCCGAGCATGACGCTCTGGGCGGAGTGCAACGGGTCGTCGCGGTGCAGCGCCATCCGCACCGCGGTGCGGCCCAGTTCGTCGAAGGGCACGTGCACGGAATTCAGCGGTGGGTAGAGGTCGGCGCAGATCGGCTCGTCGTTGTAGCCGATGAGCGACAGGTCGTCCGGAATGGACAGGCCGGCCTCGCGGGCGGCGGCCATCGCGCCGGCAGCGAGGTAGTCGTCGAAGCAGAACACCGCGGTGTACGGCAGTGGCCCGGAGGCCAGGTGGGTGCGCACGGTCTCATAACCGAACGGCCGGTCGGCCCGTCCGACGTAGAGGAGTCCCGGATCCGGGGTGATGCCGTAGTCCTCATGCGCGCGGCGGTATCCGGCGATGCGCAGGTTGGTCGTGGTGTGGTCATGGAGGCCGCCGAGGAGGGCGATGCGCCGGTGGCCCAGGGACAGCAGGTGGCTGACGGCGGCGTGGGCGCCGCCTTCGTTGTCGTAGTCCACGACCGTGATCGGCAGGTCGGGCGCGGGGGCGGGGCGACCGCAGAGCACCAGCCGGGAGCCGCTGGCGTCGAGGACGCGGGCGAAGCGGGAGATGCGCTCGGCGTAGTGGGGCGTGACGAACGTTCCGCCGATGAGCACGACCGCCTCGGTGCTGTGCTGGCGCAGTGTCTCCAGCAGTGCCATCTCCCGGTCCGGGTCGCTCCTGGTGGAACAGACGATGCAGAGCCGGTTCTCGTTGATGGCCTGCTCTTCGATGCCGCCGGCGACCCGGTTGTGGAACTGCCAGGACAGCGACGGCAACAGGATCGCCACGGTGCGTGAGTGCGGTGCCGACAAGGCGCGCGCCTGGGCGTTGACCACGTAGTCGAGATCTCTGATGGCCCGCTGCACGCGGGCCTGAGCCGTGGGGGAGACCGGGCGGTTGCCGGTCAGAACCCGGGAGACGGTCGCCGGGGAGACGCCGGCCCGGGCGGCGACATCGCGGATGGTGGCGGCACGCGGAGCCGCGTCCTGGCTGTCGTGCATATCTGAAGTATACGGTTGCCTGTCTGTTTCCTCTGGAGCCAACGGGCTCACTTGAGCATCCCCACGGTGAGGCCGGCCTGGATGCGCCGCTGGAGCATCAGATAGAGGGCGATCACGGGGACGGCCGCGATGACGAGTCCGGCGAACAGGGCGCTCCAGTCCGCCTCGTAGCCCTGCTGGCTGGACAGGCTCGCCAGGCCCTGGGACAGGACGTACTTGTCGCGGTCGGTGTTGAGCGCGACCGGCAGCAGGTACTGGTTCCACATGCCGAGGAAGTTGAAGATGCCGACCGACAGCAGACCGGGCTTGGCCATGGGCAGCATGATTCGGAAGAATATGGCCTCCTGCGAGGCGCCGTCGATGAGGGCGGCCTCGGCGACGGCCGTGGGCAGGGTGCGGAAGAAACTGGTCAGGAAGAAGACCGTGAACGGCAGCGCGTACGCCGTGTAGACCAGGATCATTCCCTCGTAACTGCCGAGCAGGCCGAGGTTCTTGACGATGAAGAAGAGCGGGACGAGGGCGAGGACGACGGGGAAGGCCATGCCGGCGACGAACGTGTAGTAGATCAGCCGGGATCCGGGGAAGGTGAACCGGGCCAGCACGTAGGCGACCATCGAACCCAGGATCATCGTGAGGGCCAGCGCGCCGAACACGACGATGAGGGTGTTGACGAAGAAGTCGCCGATGCTCGCCTTGGACCAGGCCCGGGCGAAGTTGTCGGCGTGCCAGGTGCTGGGGAGCTGCCACGGGTTGCCGAACAGCTCGCTGTTGTCCTTGAAAGCGCTGATCAGGGCCCACAGCAGAGGCACGGTGGACAGCAGGGCCCAGACGGCGAGCAGAGCGTGGGTCACGCCGGTGGCCAGGGGAGCGCCGGGGCGGGTGCGGTGGGGCGAAGTCGTCGTCGGGCCGGCCTCAGAACTCGATCGTTCGGCCAGGGGGGCAGTGGGGCGGGTGCGTTGGGGCGAAGTCGTCATCGGGCCGGCCTCAGAACTCGATCGTGGTCTTCTTGCGGGAGGTGCCGAAGGTGAGCGCCGTCATCAGCAGGCTCAGCAGGCTCAGCAGCACACCGATCGCGGTGGCGTAGCCGAAGTTGCCCTTCTGGAACGCGGACAGGTAGAGGTACTGGGACAGCACCATGGTGGAGTTGTCCGGTCCGCCGGAGGGGGCGAGAACCATGAACAAGGCGAACGCGTCGAGCGCGTGGATGCCCAGATATATCCAGGCGACCTGGACGGTCTCCCGCAGCAGCGGCAGGGTGATGCGGGTCAGTGTCTGGAACCGTCCGGCGCCGTCCAGTTCGGCGGCCTCGAAGATGTCCTTGGGAATGGACTGCATCGCGGCGCTGAACAGCACGACGTAGAACCCGACGCCGGCCCAGACCAGCACGCCGATCAGCGCCCACAGCGCGACGGTCGGGTCGCCGAGCCAGGAGTGCGCCAGCCCGCCCAGCCCGATTGCCTCCAGCCCCCCGTTGAGCAGCCCGATCTGAGGGTTGTAGATGAACTGCCAGAGAACCGCCGTGATCACCACGGGGAGGATGTGCGGAAGGAAGTAGACGCGGCTGTAGAAGGCCGAGCCGCGGACTCCCGCCACCTTGCCCCCCGAGCCGCCGACGTTGAGCATGGCGGCGAAGAACAGTCCGAGCGCGATCGTGACCAGCGGCACCACCACCAGAAGCAACCCGTTGTGAGCCAAGGCCCGCCAGAATTCCGGGTCCTGAAGCAGGCGCTGGAAGTTGTCGAACCCGACGAAGGGCTTGTCTGCGGTGAACCCCGACCAGCTGGTCAGCGAGATCTGGAACGCCTGCGCGTAGGGGGAGACCACCAGCACCGCGTACAGGGTGAGCGGCAGTGCCAGGAAGAGAAGGATGATGCGGGTTTTTCCGTGGTTCACAAACGACTCCGGAAGTAGGGAGACGGGATCTGCCGCCCCAACCTCGTGAGGGCGGCAGATCGGATCCGGCTAGCGCTTGAACTTCGTGATGGAGGAGTCGGCGGCGACGGCGTCGGCCTTGGCCTGCATCTTGGAGAGGAAGACGGCCGCGTCGGTGCGCCCGGCGAGCAGGTTGGCTATCTCGGTCTTCAACGTGGTGGCCAGGTCGGCGTACCAGCTGGGGAACAGGTAGGAGAACAGGTCGTCCCCGGCCGCGTCGATGGCCTTCGTCACCGATCCCAGCGCGGTGGAACCGAAGTCCTCCTCGCCCGTTGCCCCCTTGACGACGGTGAGGGCATGGGTCGTCTTCGTGAAGTTGACCGCTGCCTCCTTGGAGAGCATCGTCCGCAGGTACTCCTTGCCGCCACGGACGTTCTTGGCCTTGGCGGGCACGACGTAGATCTCCCCGGCGACGGCGTGCAGCGCGGTCTGCGGCAGGCTGCCGGTCTTCGAGAGCGGGGGGACCGTGCCGAAGACCATGTCGAACCCGTCCGGGGTGATCGCCTTCATCTCGTTCTCGATGAACGATCCGGAGTGGTACAGCGCGGCCTTGCCCTGCACCCACGCGGTCTGCGCCTGGGTGTGGTCCAGTCCCTCGCTGCCCTTGAGGAAGTACCCGGACGAGGCCAGCGAGGCGATTGCCTCGGCGGCGGCCTTCACCGGCTCGGCCTGCCACGCCTTGGCTTCCAGATTGTCGATCGCCTTGATCACGTCGACCCCGCCCTGCTTCGCCGCGAGCGCCATCAGCGGGCTGAAGAAGTAGTCGGGCGCCGTCGTGCCGCCGTACGCGAACGGTGCGATGCCCGCCTTCTTGATCTTGGCGGCCAGCGCGGTCAGGCCGTCCCAGGTGGTCGGCCAGGTCCACCCGTGCTTGTCGAGCAGTGTCTTGGAGTACCAGAAGCCGCTGACGGTGAAGACGTACGGAAGACCCATCACCTTGCCGTCGAACGTGGCGGGGTCCAGCGCGCCCGACAGGAGGGTGTCCTCGACCGTGGTGTCCGGGTCGTCGGCCGAGGGGGCCTTCAGCAGGTCGGACAGGTTGGCCAGCTGACCGTCGGCAACCAGCGTGCCCAACACCATCTTCTTGGCACCACTGTTGTCGACGACGTCCGGCGGGTCGCCGGCGACGAACCGCGGCTGCAGTTCGGTCCCGATCTCGGTGATGCCGGAGTGGCTGACCTTCGCCTTCGGGAACTTCTTGGCGTACAGCTTCTCGTCGAACTTGGCGTAGTCGTCGCTGTAGCCGCCCTTGAAGACGACGACGTCCAGCGCGGCGTCCTCAGCGACGCCGAACGGGTTGGCGGCGGTGACCTTGCCTTCAGCCGCAGTGCCGCTGTCGCCGCTGGAGCCGGCGCACGCGGCCAGCAGGCCGGCGGCGGGCACGGCGAGAGCGACGGCCGCTGTGGATCTCAGCAGGGCCCGCCGTGAGAAGGACGGGGGGAGGGTGTTCATTGGTGCCTCTCCTTGATTGCGATGGGGACGGTGCTGCGATGGGGTCGGCGCCGGACAGGCCGGGTCAGGCCAGCAGCGCGAGTTGGTCGCCGCGGATGAGCCCGTGCAGGGGCTGGTCGGCGGCGAGGCGTTCGATCTCGGCGACGGCGAACTCGCCGAGCCGACGTATCTCGGTGCCCATCGCCCCGGCCACATGTGGCGTGACCGTGACGTTGGGCAGTGCCAGCAGCGGGTGGCCGGCGGGCAGGGGTTCGGGGTCGGTGACATCCAGCACGGCGTCGATCCGGCCGGTGGCGCAGTGTTGGAGCAGCGCCTCGGTGTCGATCAGCTGTCCGCGCGCGGTATTGATCAGGACGGCGCCGTCACGCAGCAGAGCGAGACGGCGGTCGTCGAGCAGGTGGTGGGTCTCGGGCAGGGCCGGTGCGTGCAGGCTGACCACGTCGCTGCGGCGCAGCAGGTCGTCAAGCTCGACCAGTTGCACCTGTCCGGCCGGAAGCAGCTCGGCCGCCGCGCGCGCCTCCAGGGTCGGGTCGCTGACCAGCAGCTGGAAGCCGTGCGGGGCGAGCAGCTCCAGAACCAGACGACCGGTCCGGGAGGCGCCGACGACCCCGACGACCCGTTCGTGGTTGCCGGTGTCGTCGGCGAGCTTGTTCTTGTAGTGGCCCCGCGAGTACGCGTCGGCCAGTCGGAAGGCGCGCTTGCCCGCGAGCAGGATCGCGCTGACGGTGTATTGCGCGACCGGGAAGGCGTTGGCGGAAACCGCCGAGGAAACGAGGATTCCTCGCTCCCAGACCTCGGGCGTGAGGTGGTGCTTGACCGACCCCGCGGCGTGCACGATCGCGCGCAGCCGGAGTGCGGCGTCGAGGACGTCGCGGTCGACGAGGGGACAGCCCCAGCCGGTGAGGAGCACGTCGATGTCCGACAGGCGCTCGCCGGCGGCCGGATCGGTGAAGTCGGTGATGACGTCGGGCTGTACGGCCGCGCTCTCTTCCAGCCGGGCGACGAGCGCCTCGGTGAGGGCGAGTGCGGCGACCTCAGGCTGCATCGCGATCGCGACGGTCATGCGGCGGCTCACCGGTTCACTGCTCCTTGGGAAAGGTGGTTGCTCCTGTGTGTGCAACCGGTTTCATATTTGGGCGTCGTCAAGGTAGAGGCCGTCGAGACGCTGCGTCAAGAGACGGCGGTGAGGAGACGATTTCGCCATGAAAATCGGCTAAGAGTTGGGAACGATGACGGTCGGAGAGATTGCCTCTCATGATGAAACCGGTTTACCGTCCCCGCCAACTGACCTGCCCCAGCTACCGGGGGGAGCTGGCCCACCGTCCACCGCGGACGTCTGCGTCCGCCTGACCACACCCCGCACGGGGTGCGGAGGGGATCCCCGATGCTCACTCGCCGACAGTTGCTGCAAGTCGCCAGCGCCACAGCCGGCATCACCCTGGGCCTGGCCGCGACCGGTGCGCCGCCGGCCTTCGCCGCCGATGAGTACGACACCCTGCGCCTGCGCTGGATCGACAAGACCCTGCTGGGTACCGGCTACGACTCCTCGGACGAGCCGTTCGCCACCCTCCTCGCCCTCATCGGCAGCACCGCGACCGGCTTCCTGACTGACATGAACCCGACCAGTGCGTCGCTCTGGGACGACCTGCCGGTCGGCAGCGTCAGCGGCAACGTCACCTCCAGCTATGCGCGCCTGAAGTGGATGGCTCAGGCGTGGGCCTTCGACGGCACCGGGCTGACCGGGGACGCCGATCTCCTCTCCGGCCTCCTGACCGGCCTGGACTGGATGTACGCCAACGCCTACACCCCGACGACCACCACCTACGACAACTGGTGGGACTGGCAGATCGGCGCACCGCGCCTCTCGCTGGACATCTCCTGCCTGGTGTACGCCGAGCTCAGCAGCGGCCAACTCGCCAATTACTGCGCGGCGGTCGACACCTTCGTGCCGGATTCGGCGGTCTCCTCCTACAGCGGGGTCAGCACCGGAGCGAACCGGGTCGACCTGTGCCGCGTACTCATCCTGCGCGGCGTCCTCGCCAAGAGCTCAGCGAAGATCACCACCGGGGTCACCGGACTCTCACCGGTGTTCCCGCTGGTCAGCAGCGGCGACGGGTTCTACGCCGACGGCTCGTTCATCCAGCACACCACCGTGCCCTACACCGGGTCCTACGGCTCCGTTCTGATCAGCGGACTGGCCGGCCTGCTGTCGCTGCTGGCGGGATCGAGCTGGGAGGTGACCGACGGCAACCGGCAGCTCCTCTTCGACGCCGTCACCGACGCCTTCGCCCCGTTCCTGTTCAACGGGCTGATGATGGACGGCGTGTCCGGGCGGGCGATCAGCCGCGGCGTCAAGGTCGTCGACAATCCGCTGGGGATTCAGCAGGACGACCATGTTCGCGGCCATCTCATCATCGGAAGCATCCTGATGCTGGCGGACGCCGCCTCGGACACCGAGGCCGCCACGTGGAACGCGATGGCCAGAGGCTGGCTGGAGCGCGACTACTGGGCCCCGCTGCTCGAGGACTCGGACCAGACGCTTCCCGTCCTGGCGCTCGGCAAGTCCGTTCTCGAGGACACCTCGATCACCCCGACCGCCGAACCGGTCGCCGCCCGGGTCTTCGGCAGCATGGACCGCGCCACCCACCGACGCGGCTCCTGGGCCCTCGCCGTCTCCATGTGCTCAGGTCGGACCGCGTTCTACGAGTGCATCAACGGCGAGAACCTGCACGGCTGGCACACCAGCTCCGGAATGACCTACTGGTGGGGCGACACCTACGGCAACGGCCAGTACTCCGACGCGTACTGGCCGACCGTCGACCCCTACCGCCTCCCCGGCACGACCGTGTCCCGCATCCCGCTGTCGGACGGCCAAGGCGGTTCCCGGCCGGCGCCGTCATCCAGCGTCGTCTGGGTCGGCGGCGCCACCGACGGCACCTACAGCGCGCTCGGCCAGGACACCCGCGGCCTCGGCTCCACACTGGTAGCCAAGAAGTCCTGGTTCTGCCTCGACGACCAGGTCGTCTGCCTGGGCGCCGGGATCACCGCCACCGACGGATACACCGTCGAGACCACTGCCGACAACCGCAACCTCGGCGCCACCGCCTCCAACGGGCTGGTCGTCGACGGGGTCACCCAGTCGACCACGCTGGGCTGGTCCGCCACCTTCACCGGCGCCTCCTGGGCGTCGATCAACGGGGTCGGCGGCTACGTCTTTCCCGGCGGGGCCACCGTGAAGGCGGTGCGCGAGGCCCGCACCGGCGCCTGGAGCGACATCAACACCGAGAGTTCGACCACCTCCCTGACCCGCCGTTACCTGACCCTGTGGTTCGACCACGGCACCGATCCCACCGCCGCCGCCTACAGCTACATCCTCCTGCCCGGCGCCACGTCCACGGTCACTGCCGCCCGCGCCGCCGCCCCGACGGTGAGCGTCCTGGCCAACACCAGCTCCATCCAGGCGGTCACGGACACCGCCACCGGCGTGACCGCCGCCAACTTCTTCGCCGCCGGCACCGCAGGCCCGATCACCGTCTCGGCCCCCTGCTCCGTCCTCATACGGGAGTCCGACGACGCGCTGTCGGTCAGCGTCGCCGACCCCACCCGCGCCGCCGCCACCATCACCGTCACCATCAACCGCAGCGGATACACCAAGGCCACCGCGGACGACGGCGTCAGCGTCGTCGGCCTGTCTCCCCTCACACTGATCGTGGAGGTCGGTGGCGCGCAGGGCGCCTCCCGCACCATCACGTTCGGCACCGGCACGACCGTCACCGCCGGCGGATACACCAAGCTCACCCCGACCGCGGACGCGTACGTCCGCGACGGCTCCTACGCCACAACCAACTACGGCAGCTCCACCGACCTGGACATCAAGTCCACCAGCAGCACCGGCTACAACCGCCGGTCCTTCCTCAAGTTCGACCTGTCCGGCCTCGCGGCCACGCCCAGGCGCGCGGTGCTGTGGGTCCAGGGGGCCACCTCCGATTCCGCCGGCACCCAGGCCATCGTCACCGGGTACGCGGTGAGCAGCGACAGCTGGACGGAGACCGGCCTGACCTGGAACACCCAGCCTGCGCTGGGCAGCGCGCTCTCCTCCGGCTCGATCGGTAGCGCCAAGGACTGGATCCCGATCGACGTCACCAGCCACATCCAGACCCAGTACGCCGGCGACGCGACCGCGACGGTCGCCCTCGACGAGGCCTCGGCCGGGGTCCTCGTCCTCCTGGCCAGCCGGACCAATTCCACGAATCCGCCGTTCTTGCAGGTCATCACAGGATGATCTGTCTGATGAAATTATAGGCAACCGGTTGCACGCTGGGAGGCTTGATCCATACGATGGCGGCCATGCCCACCCCGTCACAGCTGTTCGGCCCAGCCCCCACCACCCGGGAGGGCTGGGCCGACGCGCTGCTCGCCCTTGCCGCACCGGCCACGTGCATGGCGGCCGCCGGGCCCGAGCGCATGCCGGTCTACCCGAGCATGAGCGACCGTGGGGCGGTCTGGTTCGAACTCGTCGCCCGCCCGCTGTGGGGACTCGCCGGGCACGCCGCCGGCGGCCTGTCCGGCGCGGACCGGCAGTGGGACGAACTGCGCCGCGCGTTGACGGCCGCCGTCGACCCCGAACATCCCTGGTACGTGGGCCGACCGGCCGACATGGACCAGCGCCTCGTCGAATCCGCCGCCGTCGGCTACGCCCTTGCCGTCGCGAAGGACCGGCTCTGGGATCCCCTCACCGAACGGCAGCGGGAACAGCTCGCCGACTGGCTGTCGGCGGCGGCGTCGGCAACGCCCTTTGACAACAACTGGTGCTTCTTCCCTGTGCTCGCCGCCGTGGGACTGCGTTCGGTGGGCGTACCCGTGGACGAGGGGCGGGTGGCCGCGCATCTGGATCGCATCGAGGACTTCGCACTGCGCGACGGCTGGTATGCCGACGGGCCCGGCACGCCCGAGCGGCCCGGCTCCCGCGACTACTACGTCCCGTTCGGGTTCCATTTCTACGGGCTCCTGCTGGCGTCGTTGAAAGCGGTCGACGACGAGCGGTGCCGACGCTACGGGCAGCGGGCGACCGAGTTCGCGGCGCAGTTCCAGCACTGGTTCGCCGCCGACGGAGCCGCCGTGCCCTTCGGCCGCAGCCTCGGCTACCGGTTCGCCCAGGGCTCCTTCTGGTCGGCGCTGGCCGCGGCCGACCTACCCGCCGTCGACTGGGCCACCGCGCGCACCCTGGCGCAGCGCAACCTCGGCTGGTGGTGGCAGCAGCCGATCCTTGCCGAGGACGGCTCCCTCACTGTCGGCTACGCCTACCCGAACGCCGGTGTCGTCGAGCAGTACATGGCCGGCGGGTCGCCGTACTGGGGCATGAAGATCTTCGCGAGCCTCGCCGCGGCCGACCATCATCCATTCTGGACGGCGACGCCCGCGTCGGACCTGCATCCTCGCGTCAGCCCGCAACCGGCCGCGGCGATGATCCTCGCGCGGGACGCGGCGGGGGATGTCATCGCGCTCGCCGGGCAGAACGCGCCCGGCTGGAACCCCCGTGGCGGGAACGCCAAGTACGCGAAGTTCGCCTACTCCACCCTTGCCGGGGTCAGTGTGCCCACCGGCGAACCGGCCCTGGACCAGGGCGGCTTCGACAGCGCGCTGGCCCTGTCCGACGACGGCGAACACTGGCGCACGCGGTCCGCCGGAGAGTCCGGGATCGACGGCGAGACCCTGGTCGTGCGCTGGCGGCCGTGGCCGGACGTGGTCGTCGACACCCGACTGCGGCACGTCGACGGCGGGCACGTCCGCGAGCACCGCATCACCACCGGGCGCCGGCTGTACACGGCCGAAGGCGCGTTCTGCGTCCCGAAGACCGGCCTCGGCGCGACGCCCCACAACGTCACGGAGCGCCCCGGCCTGGCCCGGGCGACGGCCGACGTGACCGTCAGCGAGATCGTCTGCCTGGCCGCCGACGAGTCACCACGCGACGGCGTCGTCGTGCTGCAGATGCCGGGCTCCCACCTCCTGTACCCGCGCACGGTCCTTCCGGCTCTGCGAGGCGTCCTCGATCCGGGCGAGCACACCCTGCGCTGCCGTGTTTCCCTCACCCGCCGGTGATGACAGCGCCATCCGAAGGGGCAGCGGGTGGCGATAAAGATCGTTTTCCAGCACTGGAGCGTGCATGTCCACCAGACAGGTTCTCGTGTACACAGCGACCGCCGCATACCGGCACGAGTCCATTCCCGCCGCCGTCGCCGCCATCGGCGAGCTGGGCGCCGAGCACGGTTTCAAGGTCCACGCCACTGAGGAGCCACTGCGTTCCCTCGACGGGTACGACGCGGTCGTGTTCCTGTCGACCAGCGGCGAAGTCCTCGACGAAGCGGGCCGGGTGGCACTGCTCGATCACATCGCGGGAGGCGGGGGATTCTTGGGCGTTCACTCCGCCGCCTGCACCGAGTACGAGTGGCCCGCCTACGGCGAACTCCTCGGCGCCAGGTTCGCCGGACATCCCCCGGTGCAGCCGGCCGTACTCACCGTCGACCGCTCACATCCGGCCACCGCACACCTTCCCCGGCAGTGGCACTGGACCGACGAGTGGTACGACTTCAGGTCACCGCCCCGCGACGTCACTGTCCTGGCCACCGTCGACGAAGCGACCTACGTCGGCGGCGGTATGGGCGTCGGCCATCCCCTCGTCTGGCACCGGCGCCATGGCCGCGGACGCAGCTTCTACACTGCGCTCGGCCATGCGACCGAGGCCTACGGCGACCCGGTCTTTCGGGCCCACCTGCTCGGCGCCCTGCGATGGGTTGCCTCCTGGCCGGAGGGAACGGAGCGTTTGTCGGGGCGCTCCCTGTGAAAGGCGTCGCCCGAGACGGCGCTCGGGCGACGTACAACGGACCGCGCAGCACCGCCTGACCCATCAGCGCGAAGGCATGCCCGAGTGCGTGCCACTCCCCGCAGGGGAAGGCGAACCGGCCACCCTGGCTGTCGAGTACGGCCGATCCGGAGCCAGGGTCGCGGGCCTTCTGCACTGTCCCGTCGCTCCTGGTTCGGCGTTCTAGCGAGGCGCGTTCTGTACGGCGAGGATGCGCACCCCGAGGATGTCCTGATCCTCCGTCAGAACCCGCCAGCGGTGCGGGGTTCCGCCTGGGTAGAGCAGGCTGTCTCCGGCCGAGAGCCGGTGCAGTTCGCGGCCGCCGGGGCCCAGCAGGTCGACCTCGATCGCGCCGTGCACCACATAGAGGAACTCGTCGCCCGGGTGGTCGTAGTACTCCTCGAAGCCGGTGGGTCCTCCGGTGTACTCGACCGGGTGGACGGCGAATTGGGGTGCCCCGAGCATCCGGGCCGAGCCGCCGCTGTTGGCGACGGGGGTGCCGGTCCCTTCCCGTACGACATGGATGTCGGCGGGGGAGGTGGCCGAGTGCGCCAGCAGGGCCTGCTGGGTGGTGCCGAGTGCCTGGGCGATCCGGTGCAGCGAGGGCATGCTCGGGCGGGTCAGCCCGCGCTCCAGCTGGCTGAGGAAGGGGTGCGAAAGACCTGCGCTGCCCGCGAGCTGGACAAGGGTGAGGCCGCGCTTCTTGCGCAGCCGACGGATCGCGTTACCGAGCTGCTGGTCCGGATCGGCGGGGGTTTCGGTGGGGCGGTCTGCCATGGCGGAAATCCTAAACGGTCACTTCGGAGTGGGATTTACTCCTGCGAAACACATGTCTCCTACGCTCAATGTTGATGTGACGAACATTCTAGGCGAGGAGCCCGAATGACCGCGACCACCGCCGACCGACCCGCCACGGCCGGATTCCTCGATGCCATGGCCGCCCTCGCGGGCGGCGTCTGCGTGGTCACCGCCATCGCAACCGATGGCACACCTGCCGGATTCACCAGCACCGCCGTGATGAGCCTCAGCCGCACGCCGCAGCTGATCGCGATCGGTGTCCAGCGCGGCAGCCGCACCCTGCCGCTGCTCCAGGACGGCGGCAGGTTCGCCCTCAATATTCTTGCCGCGGACGGCGAATCCGTTTCGCGGCGGTTCGCCGATCCGGCCGCCGACCGGTTCGCCGGGCTGGAGTGGACGGCCGGAGGGGAAGGTGTCCCGCTGCTGCTCGCGCAGAGCACGTACACCGTTCTGTGCCGCGTACGGGAAGAGGTGGCGGCCGGGGACCACCTGCTGCTGATAGCCGACATCGACGAGATCATCGCCGGGCAGGGCGGGGTCAGCGCTCTTGTCCACCACGCCCGCCGCTACCACGGCATCGGCGCATGAGCGGGCGCGACTGGTTCTCCGTGCGGGAGACCGGACCCGGGACCTTCCTCATCGCCGAGCCGGGGCACGTCAACAGCTATCTCGTCGTGGGCGACGACCTCGCCCTGCTGTACGACACCGGGATGGGTATCGGGGACATCGGGCGCGAGGTGCGCGCATTGACCTCGTTGCCGCTGCTCGTCGTCAACTCCCACCACCACTACGACCACCGGGGCGGAAACGTCTCACTCGTGGGCGAGGCCAAGGACTTCGCCGTCCACGAGGCGGGCGCGGACCTGCACGGCGAGCCCGCACCGCGCGAGTGGCTCGAGGCGTACGAGCACATCGCCCAGGACATGCGACAGCGTTACATCGAGTTGAGCGCACTCTCCGCCGAGGGCTTCTTCCTCACCGACTCGCGGATCGAGGTGCGGCCCGTCCCCGAACTGACCCAATGGCGTATCGACGCGGTGCGCCCGACCCGGCTGCTCGGGGAAGGGGAGCAGCTCGACCTGGGCGGGCGGAGGCTGCACGTCCTGCACACCCCCGGCCACTCGCCCGACGGCATCTGCCTCTGGGAGCCGGAGAGCGGCCAGCTCCTCGCCGGCGACACCCTGATCAGCGGCACCTTCTTCGCCCATGTGCCGGGCGCCGATGTACCCGCCTTCGCCGCATCGACTCGGCGATTGGCCGAACTGCCGGTCAGAACGGCCCTGTTGGGGCACAACCTCCGCCATCGTGAGGGCCATTACTTCGTGGGACGGGTTGCCGAAGGTTTCGACCAGGTGGTACGCGGACGGACCCGCCCGGTCCGCCGCCAGGACATGTTCGGCGCGCCCGCGATGTGGCACGCCTTCGACGGCTTCGCGGTACTCACGGCAGCGGAGAACGGGGACGTACGATGACGGCGACGGCACTGCTGCTGCGCGGGGCGCGGCTGCCCGAAGGGCAGGTCCGGGACGTACTGATCGAGGACGGGCGGGTATCGGCCGTTGCACAGGCCGGTCAACTCCCCTCCGTATGCGAGGAGATGCACCTCTCCGGCTTTCTGCTGTTGCCCGCCCCCGCCGAACCCCACGCCCACCTCGACAAGGCCCTCACCTGGGACCTGGCCGGTGCGCCGCCCTGCGACCTGCCGGGGGCGGTCGCCGCCTGGCGCGGCTATGCCGAGCAGGTGACCGAGGAGGACGTGCTGATCAGGGCCCGCCGTGCCCTGGACGAGCTGGTCGCCAATGGTGCGACCGCCGTCCGCACCCACGCCGACGTCCTGCCCGGCCCCGATCCGCTCCGGGGGCTGCGGGCGCTGCTGCGGCTGCGCGCGGAGCTGAGCGAGCGGGTTGCCCTGCAGATCGCCGTACTGCACATCGAGGCGCCCGACGAAGTCCTGGACAAGGCACTGGAGTTGGGGGCCGACCTGCTCGGTGGCTGCCCGCACCTCTCCGACGACCCGCAGGCCGCAGTCGCCCGCGCCCTGACCATCGCCGAGCGGCACGGCGCCGGCGTCGATCTGCACGCGGACGAGCATCTCCGCCCGGACCCGAAGGATCTGCTGCTGCTCGCCCAGGCGGTGCGGGAGCGGGGCTTCGCCCACGGCGCGACCGCCAGCCACTGCGTGGGCCTGGGCGGTCTGGACCCGGCCGAGGCCGCCCGGATCGCCAAGGAGGCGGCGGCATCCCGGATCGGGGTCGTCGCACTGCCGCTCACCAACCTCTACCTCCAGGGCCGCGATACCCCTGCCCGCACCCCGCGCGGTCTCACCGCCGTACGCGCCCTCCTGGACGCGGGCGTGCCCCTGGCCGGAGGCGGCGACAACATCCGCGACCCCTTCAACCCGGTGGGCAGGGCCGACCCCCTGGAGACCGCCGGACTCCTCGTCGCGGCAGGACACTTGACGCTGCCCGAGGCCGTCCACGCGGTGACCACCGGCGCCCGTGCGGTCCTCGGGCTACCCGCCGCAGGGCCGTACGAGGGCGCGATCGCCGACCTCCTCGCCGTACGGGCCGACTCGCTCTCCGGGGCTGTCGGGGCCTCGTACCCGGACCGGATCGTCTTCAAGGGCGGGCGAGCGGTGAGCCGTACCACGGTGATCCGCGAAGCGCTCTGACTGGTCCAGGGCGTAAACGCCCAGGACATCCCCCCGAAACAATGAATGTTGATGCTACGAACATTGGTGATTGCGGCACAGTCCTGAAGGAAGGAGCCGACGTGGCGACAGCAGTGCAGACGGCGCTGAGATTCGCAGCCGTCGACAAGCGTTTCGACAGCGGGACCACCGCGCTCTCGGGTGTGGATCTCCGCGTCGAGGCAGGGGAGTTCGTGGCGGTCGTGGGCCCTTCCGGATGCGGGAAGTCCACACTGCTGCGGCTCGCCTCCGGGCTGGATGCCCCCAGCGCGGGGGAGATCGACATCCCGGGCGGGGACGTCGGTTACGTCTTCCAGGACGCCACCCTGCTGCCCTGGCGGAGCGTCCTCGCCAATGTGGCGCTGCCGGCCGAACTGGCCGGCCGCCCCAAGACCGAACGGCGCGAGCAGGCCATGGAGGCCATCCGCCTCGTCGGCCTCGACGGCTTCGAGAAGCAGTTGCCGGGGCAGCTCTCGGGCGGGATGCGGATGCGGGTGTCGCTGGCCCGCGCGCTGATGATGCGCCCCGCGCTCTTCCTCTTCGACGAACCCTTCGGTGCGCTGGACGAGATGACCCGGCTTCGTATGCAGGAGGAGCTCCAGCGGATCTTCGCGGAGACGGGATTCGCGGGTCTCTTCATCACGCACTCGGTGACCGAGGCGGTCTTCCTGGCCAACCGGATCGTGGTGATGTCGGCCCGACCTGGACGTATCACCGCCGAGTTCGAGGTCCCGTTCGCCCACCCCAGGCCCGCATCGCTCCGTTACGAACCGGAGTTCGCCGCGATCGCGGGCGCGGTCTCCGGGGCCCTGCGAGGAGACGCCCAGTGACCACGAACACCCCGGCTGCCACGCCCGCCGACGCGCCGACCGCACACGCAACCACTGCCGCCTCGGTCACAGTCGGCCCGAGCGGCGAACCGTCTGCCGCTTCCGAACCGGCCGTCACCGGTTCGAACGCTGCCGCTCCGGCCCACGAGGCGAAGAGCCCTGTGCGCCAGTCGGAGGCTGCCACCGACGCCACTGTCACGATTGTCCCGGCCGTCGAGGCGCCCGCCCGCACCCGCCGGGGCCCCGTCGCCCTGCTCGCCCCCGTCGGCTCGCTCGTCGTCGCCATCGGCCTCTGGTACGCGGTGAGTTACCTGCTCCTCGCCCCCGCCCGCCGCTTCCTGGTACCGCCCCCGCACCAGGTCCTCCAGGTCGCCGTCCTCGACTGGACCCACCTGCAGCCCATGCTCCAGGCCCTCGCCCTCACCGCACAGGTCGCTCTCGCCGGGCTCGCCATCGCCGCCGCCCTCGGCATCACCGGGGCCGTCGTGATGAGCCGCGCCCGCTGGCTGGAGCGCTCCCTCTATCCGTACGCCGTCATCCTGCAGACCGTCCCGATCCTCGCCATCGTCCCCCTCATCGGCCTCTGGTTCGGCTTCGGCTTCACCAGCCGGGTCATCGTCTGCGTCCTCATCGCCCTCTTTCCGATGATCGCCAACACCCTCTTCGGACTGCAGTCCGTGGACCGCGCACACCACGACCTCTTCACCCTCCAGAAGGCGAGCCACTGGGACCGCCTGCGCAAGCTCGAACTGCCCGCAGCGCTCCCCGCCATCTTCACCGGGCTGCGCACCTCCTCCGGGCTCTCCGTCATCGGCGCGATCGTCGGCGACATGTTCTTCAAGCAGGGCGCGCCCGGCATCGGCACCCTCCTCGACGTCTACCGCTCACGCCTCCAGTCCGAGGACCTCTTCGCCGCGATCATCCTCGCCTCCCTCTTCGGGGTCGCCGTCTTCGCGCTCTTCACGCTCCTGTCCCGCCTCGCCGTCGGTTCCTGGCACGCGTCCGGCCGCAGCTGAGCCGGCCCCACCCCCTCTCCGCTTCCTCGTCAGAGCCCCTTCCGGGAGACAGCCATGCCCATTGCCGCCAGAAGAAGCCTTGTTGCGGGACTGAGCGCCTCGCTCCTTGTCGCCGCCACCGGCTGCGGCGCCGGCGCCACCACCACCACCGCCGGTTCGTCCGCCGACCTCAAGCCCGCCCCCGCCGCCCAGCGCCTCGACAAGGTCTGTCCCGCCACCGTCGTCGTCCAGGCCGACTGGGAGCCCGAGGCCGAACACGGTCCGATCTACAACCTTGTCGGCCCCGGCTACACCGTCGACACCGACAAGAAGCGGGTCACCGGCCCCCTCGTCATCGGCGGCAAGGACACCGGCGTCAAGATCCAGGTACGGGCGGGAGGTTCTGCCGTCGGGTACCAGACCCCCGCCTCGGAGATGTACATCGACCAGTCCATCACCCTTGGCATGGTCACCACCGACAGCGCCATCCAGACAGTCGGCAAGCGGCCCGTCACCGCGGTCGCCGCGCTGATGAAGAAGAGTCCACAGGTCCTGATGTGGGACCCCAAGACCCACCCGGACTGGAAGACCGTCGCCGACATCGGCAAGAGCGGCGCCAAGGTCGTGTACCGCGACGGCGAGGTCTTCGCCCCGATGCTGGTGGCGAAGGGGCTCATCAAGGAGAGCCAGCTGGACGGGAGTTACGACAGCTCACCGTCCCGTTTCGTCGCCGACCCCTCCATCGCGCAGCAGGGCTTCGCGACCGCGGAACCGTACATCTATGAGCACGAGGTCGCCGCCTGGAAGAAGCCGGTCAAGTTCCAGCTGCTGTCCGATGTCGGCTACACCGTCTACCCGGAGGCTCTCTCCGTCCGCACCGGTGCGCTGAAGAAGCTCAGCCCCTGCCTGAAGAAGCTGGTCCCCGTCATCCAGCAGTCGGCCGCCGACTTCGCCGCCGCTCCGGACACCGCGGTCACGCTCATCGACGACATCGTGAAGCAGTACGGCACGAGCTGGGTCTACTCCAAGGGCACCGGCCAGTACGCCGCCAAGGAGATGGTCAAGCTCGGCATCCTCGGCAACGAGGCCGACGGATCGATCGCGAGCTTCGACAAGAAGCGGGTGACCGACTCCCTGAGGACCTTCGGGCCGATCCTCGCCAAGGGCGGCGTCAAGATCCCGGCCGGGCTGAGCGCCGACGACCTGGCGACCAACGAATTCATCGACACCAAGATCGGAATGAAGTGATGGCCGTCGACCCCAAGGGCACGACCCTGTCCGCTGCCGAACTGCGCCGGATGACCGAACTGGTCGCGGACGACGCGATGGTGGGCGCCGGCCCAGGTGCCACGCACCGCACCCCCGGCATCGAGGAATTCTGTGCGGAGGCCGCCGCACTGCTGGGCGAGGATGCCGTCGTACGCGAGGACTCCGCCCTCGACAAGGCGTCCCGCGACTGGGCGCACATGTCGCCGATCCTCGCCGCCAAGCTCCCCGCCGGTCGCGCCGAGGTGGTGCTGCGCCCGTCCTCGTACGAGCAGATCCAGCCCCTCGTCGCTCTCGCCCATCGCCTGCGCATCCCGCTCACCCCGCGCGGCAAAGGCACCGGCAACTACGGTCAGGCGATCCCGCTGCACGGCGGCGCCGTCCTCGACCTCACCGGATGCGGACGCATCCTGGGCGCGGGCGACGGGTGGATCAGGGCCGAGGCGGGCGCGAAGATGTCCGACCTGGAGGCGCATGCGCGCACGCTGGGTCAGGAGTTGTGGATGTTCCCCTCCACCTTCGGGACATCGCTCGGCGGCTTCCTCTCCGGTGGGAACGGCGGCACGGGATCGCTCGCCAACGGCACCAACGGGGACGGTTTTGTACGGGAGTTGACCATCGTCCCGTGCACGGCGGAGGCCGAGCCCTTCACCGTACGCGGCGAGGAAGCACTCCCGTACATCCACGCCTACGGCACCACCGGCATCACCACGACCGCGACCGTCGCCCTCCAGCCGGCCCACGACTGGACCGGCCTCTTCGCCTCCTTCGACACCTGGACCTCCGCCACCGCCGCACTCTCCGACCTCGTGCGTCTGGAGCCCGCCCCGCGCCTGGTCTCCCTCGACGAGCCCGGCCTCGTCGAGGCCTTCGAGACCGACCCGGCCCTCGACCCGGCCGCGCTCAGCGTCCGCGCGATCATCGAGGAGCGGGCCGAGGACGACGCCCGCGCGGTCATCGAGAAGCACGGCGGTCGGGTGACGGAGGTGCGTCCCGCGCCGCGCGGTCCCGCCCTCATCTCCTCGCTCTCCTTCAACCACCCCACGTACCACCTGATGAAGGCCGAGGCAGGCTACTTCCACCTGGAGATCGGCGGCGACGTACTGCTCGGCGACCCGGCGGCGGTCAAGGCCGTCTTCCCCGGGACGGTGCTGCACCTGGAGGGGATGCGCTCGGGGACCGTCGGCATGCTGATGGCGCACTACCAGGACGAAGCCACCGTGTACGAGGGGATCGCCGCCCTGGAGGCGCTGGGCGTCGGCGTCCATGACGTCCACAACTGGTACGTCGACCGGCGCCTCGACCTCGCCCGCGCCGCCGCCCGCACGGCCGACCCGCTGGGGCTGCTCAACCCCGGCCACCTCCTGGGAGCGCGCTGACCATGACCTTCACGCGTTTCACCGACCTCAGCGGACCGTCGGTCACCGACCTGTCCGCCGACACCGTGGCCGTCCTCCCCGTCGGCGCGATCGAGCAGCACGGGCCCCATCTGCCCGTCGCCACGGACTACTTCATGGCGGAGGCGATAGCGGAGGGAGCGGCCCTGGCCGCCTCCGACAGCTGCGACATCACCCTGCTGCCGGGCCTCGCGTACACCAAGTCCGACGAACACGCCTGGTCGCCCGGGACACTGTGGCTCAGCGCCGCGACGCTCTTCGCGGTACTGGACGACCTCGGACGGTCCCTCGCCAAAGGGCCCGTCCGGCGGCTCGCGTTCCTCAACGCGCACGGCGGTAACAGTGCGCTGCTGGGAGTCGCTCTGCGCGAACTCCGCACCAAATACGGTCTGTTCACCTTCCTGCTGCACGCCGCGCTCCCCGTGGACCAGGGCGGCGCGTCCCCGTCCGGCGAGCTGGGTCTGGGGGTGCACGGCGGGCTGAACGAGACCGCGGCGATGCTCCACCTCCACCCGGAGACGGTGGACATGTCGCTGGCCGAGCGGAGTGTCCCGGAGCACCTGACCGCCTACGAGCACATCGGCTTCGGCAAGTCCGTCTCCTTCGGCTGGACGAGCGACGACTTCGGTACGGGCAACGGCGTCATCGGCGACCCCACCGGAGCCACCCCAGAACTCGGCCGCAAGCTCGTCGACACCGCGATCGCCGACAACGCGGCCGCACTGCGCGAATGCGCCCGCTTCCTGCCTTCCGCCTGACCGCCTCTTCCTGAACGCCTGACGTCGAGGACACCTGCCATGGCCATCCCCCCGCTCCACAAGCCGCTCAGCGAGATCACCGCTCACCACATCACCGCGGGCGACACGGTCAAGCTCGCCGTCCTTACCGGACCGGCTGACGGCTCACCGACCACCGTCGTCTTCGAGGTGTGGGAACCGGGCGGCACCCAGCCGCTCAACTGGCATCCCGAGTCCGTGGAGACCTTCGTGGTGATCGCGGGCGAGGGCCGCGCGGTCAGCGACGAGCACGAACGCGACCTCGCACCCGGCGACGTACTGGTCCTGCCCGTCGGCTCCAAGCACCGAATCACCAACACCTCGGCCACCGAGCGGCTCTACACCCTCACGATCATGTCCCCCGACGAGGGCTTCGCCGACCTGATCCAGCGCGGCCCCCTCGCGGTGCTCGACGACGCGGACCTGGCCGTCCTCGGAGCCGCCCGATGAGCGAACTCCTCGACGCCTTCTGGTCGTACGAGCAGGCCCTCGGCGCCAATGACGTGGCGGGCCTCGACCACTGGTTCCTGGACGCCCCGGACACGGTGCGCGCCGAGGGTTCCATGGTGCTGAGCGGGCATGCGGCCATCTCGGACTTCCGTCGCGGCCGCAGCGGGGGAGCGCCGGCCCGTACGGTCGAGCGCGTCCATGAGGTGTGGATCGCCGAGGACGTTGCCGTGCTGACCGCCGAAACGCTGCGGGCCGACGGGGCGCGCGGGATGCAGACGCAGGTGTGGCGGCTGATGGGGGAGGGCTGGCGGATCGCGGCCGCGCACGTCAGCGCGGTGCCGGGCCCGGTGGCGGACGAGGCTTTGGACCCCGCGGTGTGGCGGGTCGTGGGCGAGCCGCTGGTCGCCGGGGCGGAGGCGGGGCCGCTCGCCGGTGTACGTACTGCCGTCAAGGACCTCTTCGCCGTTGCCGGACAGCGGATCGGTGGGGGCAACCCGCAGTGGCTGGCCGATGCGCCGATGGAGTCCCAACACGCCGACGCGGTAAGGGAATTGCTCAGCGCTGGCGCCCAGCTCGCCGGGATCGCCCAAACCGACGAACTCGCCTACAGTCTCGCCGGGACCAACATCCACTACGGCACCCCCGTCAACCCCGCCGCCCCCGGCCGCATCACCGGCGGCTCCAGCAGCGGCCCGGCGGCGGCGGTCGCCCGCGGCTGGGCGGATCTGGGACTGGCCACGGACACCGCGGGCTCGATCCGGGTCCCCGCCTCCTACTGCGGCCTCTACGGCTGGCGCCCCACCCACGGAGCCGTCCCCATCAGCGGCCTGCTCCCGCTGGCCCCGTCCTTCGACACGGCGGGACTGCTCGCCCGGGACCCCTACCTGCTGCGTACAGCGGCGAAGGTGCTCCTGCCCCGGGACGACGAAGCCCCGATGACCACGCTTCTGGTCGACGACGCCCTCACCGCGCTCGCCGAACCCGAAGTCCAGGCATCCTTCGAGGCGGCATGCCGGGCGCTCTCCCTCCGCATCGGCCTGGAGCTCGTACGAACCGACACCGGCATGGCCCCACACCTGGAGGAGTGGCTGCCCGCCTTCCGTACCGTCCAGGCGGCCGAGGCATGGGCCGCGCACGGGGAGTGGATCGAGAAGCACCCAGGCGCGCTGGGGGCCGACATCGAGGCCCGGTTCGCCGGGGGGAGCCAGGTCGCGGAGGGCGAAGTGCGTGACGCCACCTCCGGGCTCCTGTCCGCCCGTTCGGTCATCGTCGAAGCCCTCCCGCCCGGCAGCGCGCTCCTTCTCCCCGCCACGAGCAGCCCGGCCCCCCGCGCCGATGCGACACCGACCGAGGTCGAGACCGTACGAGCCGCAACCCTCCGCCTCACCTGCCTTGCCTCGCTCGCCGGGCTGCCCGCCGTCACCATGCCCCGGCTGCGGGTCCGCGACCTCCCGGTCGGCCTCTGCGCGATCGGCGCACCGGGCACGGACCACGCCCTCCTGGAGCTGACCCATGCATGAAATCGGCCCCAACTCCCGCAACTCCTGGCGCGCGGACGCCACTCACGTCGACCTCCGCCGCCCGCAGCGCCCGGCCCGCCCCGTGACCGTGGAGGCTCAGCCCCAGATCCTGACGCTCGACCTGGCCTCAACGGCGATCGTCGTCATCGACATGCAGAACGACTTCTGCTCGCCCGACGGCTGGCTGGCCTCGATCGGCGTGGACGTGTCCCCGGCCCGCACCCCCATCCCCGTACTCCAGCGGCTCCTCCCCGCTCTCCGGGCGGCCGACGTCCCCGTCGTCTGGCTCAACTGGGGCAACCGCCCCGACCGCGCGAACCTCCCGCCCGGCGTCCTCCACGTCTACGACCAGGATGGAACCGGAGGCGGCCTTGGCTCCCAACTGCCCACCGGCGCAAAGGTTCTGGAACGCGACAGCGCGTCCGCCGACATCACCGCACCCCTCTTTGCGGCACCCGGCGACCTGCACGTCGCCAAGTACCGCATGAGCGGTTTCCACGACACCGAACTCGACAGCGTCCTGCGCAATCTCCGCGCCGACACGCTCCTGTTCGCCGGAGTCAACGCCGATCAGTGCGTCCTCGCCACCCTCATGGACGCGGCGAGCCTCGGCTACGACGTGCTGATGCTGGAGGACGCGGTGGCCACCACCTCACCCGCGTACTGCATGGACGCCACCGTCTACAACGTCCGCCAGTGCTTCGGCTTCACCCTCACCGCCGCCGACCTCCAGGAAGCCCTGTGACCCTCCTCCAACCCCACCGGGGCCCCGTCGACGGCGACCACTACCTGCCCGCAGACCCGGCCGCGGTCCACTGGGGTCTGCTCCCCAACGCCCTTTCCAAGCCAGCCCTTTCGGTCCCCACCGGCGCGAGCGTCAGCCTCGACACCATCAGCCACGAGGGCATCCTCGCCGACCAGGGCCGAGACCCGGCCGCCTTCTTCGCCGCGGCCGGCATCCACGGCATCCTCCACGACACGGTCGAACTCGCCGATTCCACGCGCCTTCACGACCCCGCCGCCCACGGCCCGCACGTGGTCACAGGACCCGTCCACATCCAGGGGGCCGAGCCCGGCGACGTACTCGAAGTGGAAGTCCTCCGCCTGCGCCGCCGCGCCCCCTACGGCGTGATCAGCAATCGCCACGGCAAGGGCGCGCTCCCCGGCGAGTACCCCCAGGGCCCCGGCCCCGACCCGGTCAGCCTGGTCGCCACCGTCGACGACGACGGCCGTGGCCGCCTCCCCGTGGGCGACGGCCGCGACTTCCGCTTCCCGCTCCGTCCCTTCCTCGGCATCATGGGCACCGCCCCCGCAACCGTTGCCCCGGTCCACTCGGTGCCTCCGGGCCCGCACGGAGGCAATCTCGACGTACGCCACCTCGGCATCGGCGCCCGCCTCTTCCTGCCCGTTGCCGTCGAGGGCGCTCTCTTCTACGCCGGTGACCCGCACTTCTCCCAGGGCGACGGCGAAGTGGCCCTCACCGCCTTCGAAGCCCCTCTGCGCGCGACCCTCCGCCTCACCGTCCACCGCGACCCCGCCCTGCGCCGACTCGCATCCCGCCTGCGCGCCCCCTTCGCCGAGACCGACACCGAGCACATCGTCATGGGCCTGGACATCGACCTCGACGAGGCGATGCGCCATGCCGTACGCGACGCCCTCACCTTCCTCGACGAGCGCTTCTCCGTCCCCGGCCCGGTTGCCCTCGCCTACCTCAGCGCGGCCGCCGATTTCCAGGTCTCCCAGGTGGTCGACATCGTCAAGGGCGTCCACTGCCGCATTTCCAAGGCCGACCTGACCTTCTGACGCCACACTGCTCGCGCTCTGTCAGGGGGGCGAGCCTGGATCTCAGGATTCGATTGCAGGCGACATCACGCCGGTGCGCGAGTGGATCGAGCGGGAACTCGGCCTGCCCGCCGAGCATGTCGTCGTCACTGTGACGCGCGCGCACAAAGGGCTCCGCACCGCTGACGTCTCGCCGGGTGCGCTCGCGCACGCGGGAAGTCAACGGAGCCGCCAAGTACATGACGGATTCACGGAGTTATGACCGGATCACCTTCGAGGCGATGAACTCCCGCTACTCGCGAGGAGCGGCCGGGCGTGGTCACGCGCCTCACGGAGCTCCTGCGGTTGATGTGAACCAGCGGGCCCCGGACGACGGAGTACCGACCCGCGTGGGCCGGCCCTCGGGCCGCCATCAACTCGACGCTGCGCGAACAGTTCGTCGGGAGGCGCCATGAACGGCTGGTCTGCTCGTGATGTACCGCCCCGGTGGCCAGGGGCTCGTCTTCGACGTTACGGCAGTGGAGGTCGTTCATCAGCAGGCCCCGGGGACTCGCCGTACGAACGCGGTGACTCGGAAGATCGTGCGCGACGGAGAGACGCTTGACGCCTCGCAGGCGCCGTGGACAGTCTTCTATCTCAACGAGGTCGGCATGATCGACAAGGTCTCACCGGTGATCCAACAGGGACGGTATCTTCGGGTCGTCGACATTCGACAGGCGCTGTCATCCAGCTACCTCGCCGTCCCCACGCTCGACGAGGCGTTCCCCGCCCGAAAGTGACCGGCGCCAAGCTGTCCGTTGCAGGGTTAGGGGCTGCGTCTATCAGTCGTCGATCTCCTCGACCACACCTCAGGCCATGCAAGTCGGCTGCTACGAAGCGCGGGGGAGCTCACTGCTCAGATCTTGATCACGGTGGCGCGTGCGCCGCACAGAGTGGCGATGTCCTCCGGGTCGGAGGTGAGGATTGTGATGGGGCGACTCGCCGGGCATCTCCCGCCACTGGCTGCTGGTACGGAACCGCCAGATCACCCCCTCGAACTGATCCCGCAGCCGTGCGGGGTACGGCCCGTACTCGCCTATCGGCAGGAACGGCTCGATCAACTTCCACTGCTCGTCGGTGAGTTGCCTGCGTGTCACGATCGTCTTCCTACCGGATCCCCCTTCAAGATTGATCACGACACCACACAGGCCCTAGGGCCTCGGGGCCACGCACGACCCCATGGCCCTCCCGGCGATCGAGCCCTCCTCAACCACCCCCGACCAGGTCGCGCGCGAGGAAGCACGCCTCGCCGCAGCCGAGATCACCGCATCAAACCCAGAAGACACCATCCACAAGTCTTGACGATTACTCCGGAGGCGAGGGTGCCAAGTACTGGCTGCACGTGTTCACCGCGCTGAAGAACCGCGGCCTGGACGATGTGCTGATGCTGGTCTGCGACGGGCTCAAGGGCCTACCCGAGGCGGTGGAGGCCGTCCGGCCTCGCACGATTGTCCAGACGTGTGTGGTTCACCTGCTGCGGAACTCGTTCCGATACGCCGCCCGTCAGGACTGGGACAAAGTCGCCAAGGCCCTCAAGCCCGTCTACACCGCACCCAGCGAAGACGCGGCGACTGAGCGGTTCTTGGAGCTCCAGGAAGCGTGGGGCCAGAAATATCCGGCGATCGTGAAGCTGTGGTCGGACGCCTGGGCCGAGTTCGTGCCGTTCCTCTCCTTCGACATCGAGATCCGCAAGGTCATCTGCAGCACGAACGCGATCGAGAGCGTCAATGCCCGCATCCGCAAGGCCGTCCGTTCCCGCGGACACTTCCCCAACGAAGCCGCCGCCCTCAAGTGCATCTACATGGCGCTGATGAGCCTGGACCCGACGGGGAAGGGCCGCAAGCGGTGGACCATACGCTGGAAAGCACCATTGAACGCGTTCCAGATCGCTTTCGAAGGCCGCCTGACCCCGAGCAACAACTGACCGCTCAACAACCAAGATCAGCTGTTAAATTGACACACCCTCACCCGAGCCGGTCGCGGACCAGGTGCTCGAACTCGGCGCGATGGTCCATCAGCCATGCCAGGTAGAACAGGCCCTGGTTGATGACGCCGGCATCGACGCCGCGCTTGTACTCCACTTTACCGACCGCAGGAGCTCGTAGACCGTCTCTGAACTGCGATGATTCATAGACTACATGTCTGCGACGGGGAGTTGGGGGAGGTATTGTCAAATCCTGTGGACTGCTCGGACAGTCCAATGAGAGGTTTTCACCGTGATTTCGCAGGTCGCGGGGATGGTGTGGGTCGGGAGTGACCTACTCGCGCAGGCCGTGAGCGTGATCGCTTGACGGAGATCGTCCGTTACCTCTGCACTTCGGTGTTCGCAAGGACGAGCGGAGCCCGCAGGAGGGTGGTCGCGTGACGGGCGTTCATGCGGACCTTGGCCAGGAAGCGCCAGGACTCCGTCTCCATGACTGGCTCAACGCACCCCGATCGGATGAGTCACGAACCACCACTACCCTGGCGATCCGTCAGATCACTACCCTCGAAACAGGCACCGTGACCAGAGGAAATGGAGTACCGCAACTGGAGTACTAGGGCGCGTATCGAGTCGTGATCAATGGGTGGTCCGGGTGAGGTCTTTGATCCAGATCATCGAGGCGCGTAGGTGGAGGCCGGCGAGGTAGCTGTCCGGGGTCTTGTCGTATCGGGTGGCGATGCCTCGCCAGGCCTTGAGCTTGTTGATCAGGCGCTCGACGGTGTTCCTCTCCTTGTAGAGGTCGGCGTCGTGGCTGACGGGGCGGCCGCCCCCGGAGCCCTTCTTCTTTCGGTTGGCGGCCTGGTCCTTCTTCTCCGGGATGACTGCCTTGATGCCGCGTTGGCGCAGGTGGGCCCGGTTGCCGCGGGACGAGTAGGCCTTGTCTCCGGCGACCGCGTCCGGCCGGGTGCGGGGACGGCCGACGGGGCCGCGGACCCTTAACTTCTTGAGCACCGGGATGAACTGCGGACTGTCCGCGGCCTGGCCCGCGGTCAGCACGAACGCCAGCGGGCGGCACTTGCGGTCGGCGGCCAGGTGGACCTTGCTGGTCTGCCCGCCCCTGGAGCGTCCGAGGAGAGCGGCCTTCAGGCGGAGTCTTCGCCGACGCCGGATGCGTCGTCGTTCCTCCCACTCGGGATCTGCTGTGACGTCCTGCCCGCTTTGTTCTTCGAGGCTGCCCCCTTTGACCTGGTCTTCTCCTCCTCGGCGGCAGCCTTCTCCAGTGCAGTGATGACGTCCTCGCCCAGGTGCATCCCGGCGGCGTCGTGGTGTGCCCGCGCGGTGGTGGAGTCGATGCTGACCAGGGACAGGTCCACCTCGCCCCGCTTCGCCGCTTCCGCGATCAGGCCCTCCGGCAGGGCCTCGAAGACGCCGGCGTCACGCCACTGCCGGAAGCGGTTGTGCACGGTCGACCAGGCGCCGAACTCCCGCGGCATCTCCCGCCACTGCCCGCCGGTCTTGAACCGCCAGATCACACCCTCGAACTGGTACCGAAGCCGTTCGGGGTACGGGCCGTACGCGCCGATCGGCAGGTACGGCCCGATGAACTCCCACTCTGCATCCGTCAGTTGCACTCGCGTCACGCAAGAAGGCCTACCGGACCAGACCCCGCCGCGAGAGCAAATCCCGCAGATTGATCACGACTCGATACGCGCCCTAGATCGCGTGCCTGAGAAGTTCGGGTTCCATCGACGGCATGGCAGCCGCCAGCGGTTTGACGAGGTCAAGGGGCAGGCTGTGGTGGTTGAACGCCTCGCTGACCGCGTTCAGATCTGACAGCAGTGCCTTGACCTGGCTGCCCGCTGCCCGTCAGATGGCGGAGCCGGCGGCCCGCAGCTCCCGCACCAGAGCACGCACGACGGCGGAGCTGGCGAGCTCCGGGGTGGTCACATAGCCGACACGGCGCGTCGGGCGCTCCGGACCGAGATCGGTGATCTCGATCGAGTCCGTTGCTCCGACCAGGGAGAGCGCGGGCATAATCGCCATTCCGTGTCCCCTGCTCACGAGCGAGAGCACTGCTCCGTCGTCCTCGGCCTCGATCGTGGCCCTCGGGATCCAGTCCTGCGCGCCCCACCAGGCGCGGGTGTACGAGCCGCAGTTCTCGACCCAGTCGACCAGCGGCAGCGAGCGCGGAGCCGGGTGTCCGGCCGGATGCACCAGGGAGTAGCTCTCTTCGAAGAGTCCGCTCGCCACCAGTCCCGCCGGCAGCTGCGCTCCGTCCAAGGTGGCAATGGCGAGATCCGACCGCCCGTCGGCCACCTCGCCCGCCGTGCCGCGCCCGAGCTCGCGGACGATCCGCACCTGCGGCTCGATCCCGGGATACCGCGCGCGCAGCCGCTGCAGGACCGGCGGCAGCAGGTGCAGCGCGGTGCTGCGGAAGGCCGCGATCCGCAGCGGGCCCTCCGGCCCCTGCGTCGCCTCGGACCGGGCGGCTTGCCGCGCCTCGGCGACGAGCACGTCAAGCAGCCGCAGGGTACGGCGCGCATGCGCCACAGCCTTCTCCCCCGCCGGAGTGGGTCTCGCACCGCCGCGGCCGCGTTCGAACAGAACGGCGCCGATCTTGCGCTCGCTGCCGCGCACCGAGTGGGAGACCGCGGACTGTGTTAGGCCGAGTGCCTCGGCCCCGGCCGAGAAGCCGCCGGCGTCCGCAACCGCCACCAGGATGCGCAGTTCGTGCGGAGCGAGATCGGTGTCGGTCGTGCGGGCCACAGGGCGCTCACCTCGAGGTATGAGAACTGCTCATGGAACGGGGCGTCACATGAGTCCAACCGCCTGCCCGAGGGCTCCATTCCCGTCCTACGGTCCCGTCATGACCGAGAACGCGATCACCGTCCAGCAGACCGCCCGCCCCCACGGTTTCCCCACCACCAAGGATTTCGCCTTCGTCGAGTCCGCGATTCCCGATCCTGCGGTCGGCACCGCGCTCGTGGAGAACCTCTACTGGTCCGTCGACCCGTACCACCGCGAGATGATGGACGACGTGCCCGGCGGCTTCGCGCTCCACACACCGCTCGAGGGCCGGACCCTCGGGCGCGTCGTCGCCTCGCGGACGCCGGAGCTGCCCGAGGGCGAGATCGTGTTCCACCGGCTGGGCTGGCGCACGCACTCCGTGGTCCGACCCGAGGAGATCCGCAAACTCCCCCGCTTCGACGGGGTCCCCCTGACGGCGTACCTGAGCGTCCTCGGCGGCACCGGACTGACCGCCTACGTGGGCCTCACCCGCATCGCCCGGCTCCGCGAGGGCGACGACCTCTTCGTCTCCGCCGCAGCCGGCGGCGTCGGCACGGCCACTGGCCGGTTCGCCCGGCTGCTGGACGCCGGCCGACTCGTGGGCAGCGCGGGCTCGGCGGCCAAGGTCGACCACCTGACCCGGGAGGTGGGCTACGACGCGGCGTTCGACTACCATGACGGCCTCGCCGCTGAACTGCTCGCCAAGGCTGCACCGGACGGCATCGACGTCTTCGTCGACAACGTCGGCGGCGAACAACTGGCCGCCGCGGTGGGCGCACTGCGCGAGTTCGGGCGCATCGTCCGGATCGGCACCATCAGCCGCTACAACACCCCGGACGCGCCCCCGCCGCACTTCAACTACTCGGACATCGTGGAGAAGAGCCTCCGCATGGAGGGCTTCCTGGTCAGCAACTACCGCGACCTGCAGGACGAGCTGTACAAGTTCGCGGTCCCCCATCTACAGAGCGGCCGACTAGCGCTGGACCAGACGATGGTGGACGGGTTCGAGCACATCGTGGACGCATTCCTGGGCATGCTGCACGGCAAGAACACCGGAAAGATCATCGTGCGGGACCACGCGTAGGCCTGGTCCGGCCGTCGCGCGAGTGCCGCATCACTTCGGCGGCCGCGCACCGAAGCAGAGAACACCGACCGGCAACCAGCCCACTACACTCACCCAAACCGCCCCTGAACAGGGAAAACGTCAAAGTGCTGCTGGAGTATTAGGTGCAGGCTGGTCCGGAAATATTCCGGACCAGCTGGTCAGGGCGGGGATGACGGTGGGACGAACTGGGAGTAAGGGAGCATTTTGCCTCGCTCCTTGATTGCGGTTAATGAAGGGCGCCTGGCTGGGAGTTTCCCCAGTTCAGGCGCCCTTTTCCATGCCTCTAGAAGAAGCCCAGCTTCTTCGGCGAGTACGACACGAGGAGGTTCTTGGTCTGCTGGTGGTACAGCGCCAGCGGATCGCTGACCTGCGCACACAGCAGCCATCGATGCCGCGTTGGAGTCGTTGGCCCGGGAATGGTCCGGATCTTGATCGATGCGGACCTGGGACTGCGGCTTGGCTTGGATAGGCCTTCGCCTCGTTCCTTGATCGGTGGTCGGCGCCCATGACGGAGCCTTTGCCGGGGCGGCTGCCCGGCGGCATGCAACGGACGGGCCTGTGGCAACCGCTCGCACTCCTGGCCAGGCAGTGGTACCAGCCAATACCGCCCTGCATGCTGCTGGCGCAGGGCGAGCTACTTCGTCGTCGCCGACTCCGGCTGCTGAATCGGCAAGGGCCACCATGCCTGCGTCGGTCAGGATCAGCTGGCGCAGGCGACGCCCGGCGACGGCTCCGGCTTCGTCGACTCCGCTTCGAGCCCGTGCCGCCGCCGACGCGTCGTCGGGCCCGGCGAGTGACCTCTGCTGGGTTGGACGAGACAGAAGCAAGGCGGGAGCTTCTTTGCGTTTCGCTTGTTTTGTGCCGGTGCCCGTTCGCCGCACAGCTGATGGGCGACGGGGATCATCCCAGCTGGCCGGAGACGGCCTTCGCCCAGCCCTGGGTGACCGTCTCCTTCGCCTTCTCCAGTTGCGCGTCTGTCGGGAACTGCGGCGTTCCCTCAACCGTCGGCAGTCGAGCAGCGGCGGCCTTGTCGAGGGTGCCGTCCTGCCTCATGGCGTCCATGAGTACCGGGCGGGCATAGGCGCGCAGCCGGAGGTTCTGGCCCTCCGGGCTGAAGAGGTACTCATGCCACAGGCGGGCAGCCGCCGGGTGTGGGGCGTTCTTGTTGATCGCCAGCGCGAAATACTGGGCGAAGCTGCCGTCGAAGGGGATCGCGACCTGCCAGTTCACGCCCTTGTCGCGGAGTTGGTCGGCGTAGTGGAGGTTGATGTAGTCCCAGTTGATGCTGATGGGTGTCCGACCGCTCGCGACCGTCACCGAGTTGGAATTGAGAGGGTTGAAGTTGCCGCGATTATTGAGTTCGGCGAAGAAGTCGAGACCGGGCCGGACGTCGTCGAACGACCCGTTGTTCGCCAGCGCGGCCGCGTAGACACTGGCGAAGGCGGTGGCCGAACGGGGCGGGTCGCCTTCGAGTGCGACCTTGCCCCTGTAACCGGGCTTCAGCAGATCGGCGAAGGTCTCCGGACAGGGTTTGACCCGGTTGGCGTCGCAGCCGATGGAGATGTAGCCCCCGTAGTTGTCGGACCAGCGGGCCTTCGAGTCCTTCTCATTATCGGGAATCAAATCGTAAGCGGCTACCTTGTACGGCGCGAGAAGATTCTGCGCCGCTGCTTTCCGTGCGAACGTATCGCCCACGTCGATCACGTCGGGCGCTGTCGGCCGGTTCCCCCGCTTGCTCAGGACGTCGATCTCGTCCTCGCTGTGGCCCAGCGGATCCTCGACGGTGACCTTGATCCCGTACTTCTTCTCGAAACCGTTGATCAGGCCGCCGTAGTTGGCCCAGTCACGCGGCAGCGCGATCGCTCTGAGTGTGCCCTCGTGTTTCGCTGCGGCGATCAGTGCGCGCATGCCGCCCATGCTCCCGGCGGACGTGGCCACCGACGGCTTCGCGAGGTTGGCGGTAGGTGCGTTCTCGCAAGCGCTCAGGCCCAGTGCCACGAGAGCGAGGCAGCCGAAGACCGACGCTGCTCGGGCACACGGTGTAGTCACGGCTGCTCCCGGACGTAGGGGGACGAGGTGGTCACCTCGACCGGCTGCCGGCAGCGCCACTCGGTCCGGAGTGGCGGGCCTCCCGCTGTGCCTCCCGGCTTCCTCGGCTCCATGGCGCCGAGGAAGTGGTCATCGAGGCCAGGGTACCCGGCAGCCTCGATGGCGGAATGCCGCCCGGGAGGCCCGCGATCACCGTCTTTTCCCTGGCACTCGGCTTCTCCGTACGCCCCGGGCCCTCGCCGCGCCCCAGCCGGCACGCGGCGTGCGCGACGGTGGAGGGGCGGGACGTACCGGCTCACCTCACAGTGCGGTGTCGTCCCATTGGTCGAGCAGGAGCTCGCCGAGTCCTTCCGCCTCCGGCGCGGCGTCGTGGTGCAGAGACTGTTCGGCCCAGATGACCTTGCCGGTGGTCGTGTAGCGGGTCCCCCAGCGTTCGGTGAAGCGGGCGACCAGGAAGAGTCCGCGGCCGCCTTCGTCGGTGACCTTCGCCCAGCGCAGCCGCGGCGAGGTGCTGCTGCCGTCGGCGACCTCGAAGATCAGGGTGCCCGCATCGGGGCTGCCGATAGGCTCCGTGCGGAGCAGCCGCACGGCGATGGGCTCGGCGCCGTAGCGGATGGCGTTGGTGATCAGCTCGCTGAGGATGAGTTCGGCGGTGAAGGCGACCTGCTCCAGCCCCCACTCCGCCAGCCGACGGGCGCAGGCGGTGCGCACGGGGGCCACCGCCGCCGGGTCACGGGGCACCTCCCACTCCGCGACCTGACCCGGTCCGAGCCGGCGCGTGCGGGCCACCAGCAGCGCGATGTCATCCCGGGGCCGGTCGGACAGCATGGCCTCCATCACCGCCGCGCAGGTGGCCTCCGGCGTGCGATCGGGCCCTGTCAGAGCATCGCGCAGGGCCTCCAGGCCGGCGTCCAGGTCCCGGGTACGGTCCTCGATCAGCCCGTCGGTGTAGAGCACCAGTCGGGAATCCTCGGGCACGGTGAACTCGGCGGTCTCGACAGGCAGGCCGGCTCCGAGTCCCAGTGGCGGGGAGACGGGCAGCTGAGGGAAGTCGACGGTCCCGTCGGGCCGGACCACCGCCGGTCCCGGGTGGCCGGCGGTGGCGATGGCCAGTCGCCCGGAGGTGGGGTCGTAGACGGCGTACTGGCAGGTCGCCCCAGTGATCACCCCCTGCCAGTCCTCCGCTGCGGTGACCTCCTCGGCGTCGATCTGCGCCACCAGCTCGTCCATCCGGCCCAGCAGCTCCTCCACGGGCATCTCCAGGCTGGCGAAGTTGTGCACGGCGGTGCGCAGCCGACCCATCGTCGCCGCGGCGTGCAGACCGTGGCCGACGACATCGCCCACGACCAGCGCCACCCGGGTACCGGACAGCGGGATGACGTCGAACCAGTCCCCGCCCACCCCGGCCTGGGCCGGCAGATAGCGGTAGGCGACCTCGAGGGCGGACTGCTCGGGCAGCGCGCGGGGCAGCAGGCTGTGCTGCAGGGTGACGGCCATGGCGTGTTCGCGGGTGTAGCGGCGGGCGTTGTCGATGCACACCGCTGCCCGGGCTGCCAGCTCCTCGGCGAAGAACACGTCCTCGTCCTCGAACGACGGGGAGCCCCTCGCGCGCCAGAAGCCCACCACGCCCAGCACCCCGCCGCGGGCGCGGAGGGGCGCCACGAGCATGGAGTGGATGCCGTGATCGAGGATCCGCCGGGCACCTTCGGGCTGCTGGGACCGCCAGGCGCCGGAGGCGCTCAGGTCCCCGAGCAGGACCGGGCGGCCCTCGGCCATCGCCGTGGAGACGGGGTGGGCCGGGACGAACCGGATCAGCTCGCGGACGGGGTGGAGGGGATGGCCCGCGTCGAGACCGGCGACAGCGCTGCGGCGCAGCTCGGTGATCCCGGCGGGCGCACCGGAGGTCTCCTCGCCGCGCAGGACCGGGTCCAGCAGATCGACCGTGACGACGTCGGCGAACCGGGTCACCGCCACCTCGGCCAGTTCCTCGGCCGTGCGCTTCACATCGAGCGTGGTGCCGATCCGCAGTCCGGCGTCGTAGAGCGACTGCAACCGTTCGCGCGCCACCTCCGCCCGGCCGGAGAGGGCCCGCAGCTCGGTGGTGTCCCGGAGCGTGACCACGCTGCCGGCCGGTCCGTGAGGTGTGGTGAGCCGCTTGCTGACCGCGAGCAGCCGGTCGGCCGCCAGGTACACCTCGTCGGTGGCGGGGCGGTCGGAGGCCAGCAGCCTGGCGAAGTCCTCGTCCAGCCCCAGATCGGTGATGTGCCGCCGCTCCGCGTCCGCCGGCAGGTCCAGAAGCCGTCGTGCCTCGTCGTTGGCCAGCAGCAGCCGGCTGTCACCGCCGACGATCAGCACTCCTTCCCGCACCGCGTGCAGCACCGCGTCGTGGTGCTCGTACATCTGGGTCATCTCGGTCGGTCCCAGGTCGTGGGTCTGCCGCCGCAACCGCCGGCTCACCAGGCCCGACCCGCCTGCGGCGACGACCAGGGCCGTGGCGGCGCCGCCGAGGAGGAACGGTAGCTGCCGGTTCACGTTGTGCTGCACCCTCTCGACCGTGACGGGCACGGAGACGATGGCGATGACCGAACCGTCGGGCCCCCTGACGGGCACCGCCGAGATCACGGAGAGCCCAAGTGAGCCCTTGAACTTACTCGTGAACGGCTTGCCGGTCGCCGCCGCCGCGTAAGGCCCGATGACGCGTTTCCCGATCTGACGCGGGTCGCTGTGGGCGAGGGTGATCCCGTTCAGCCCGTACACGATGACGGCGTCGACGCCTGCGGCCTTCTGGGCCGCCTCGGCGGGCGGCTGCAGCACCGCGGTCGGGTTCGCGCTGTTCAGTGCCGCCACGATCCCCGGGGAGTTCGCGAAGGTCTGCGCCACGCTGAGCGTCCGGTGGCGGGCGTCCGCCATCACGTCGCGTTGAGCCTGCACAACGAGCGCCACCAGGGCGGCGGCGACGAGCAGCATCACAACCGCCAGCTGGAGCAGGAAGACCTGGCCCGCGAGGCTGTGCACGCTCAGCAGCGAACCCGACCGCCACGCCCCTTCCGCCTGACGTGGCCGACCGGGCTGATGAGTCCTCATGGACGCATCAGGCGCATTTTGCCCGGACTGACCTGAAACTCCGCTCATATACCCTTTCTATCGTTTATGGCTGGCCGACGACGAAGCGACCGGGACGGACTGGTCCGCTCAGGGACGGCGACGAGCGCATGTGCCCTGCCGGGTGCCCGCGGTCACGCACAGCCCCTGAGGTCCGGTTCGAGCCCACAGGGCGACGTCATTCGGCACCAGCACCGGCGGAGTGTGTGTCGCGTGGGGATGAGCCGCACCCACGTGATCCACTTTTCGTCGGGCGCGAGTTCGTAAATGCCCTTACCGGGCCCTGGCCACTCCAGATGTGGGCCGACCCGTTCATGAGCCAGGTCATGTCCGACGTGATCAACCGCATCTTCTCTGCGGGACTGGACCTTGCCGGTGCCCTGTCGCGCGCCACCGACAAGGCCGTCGCGCAGCGCGTGCAGGCCGGCATGGACAAGCTCGACCGGGCGATCAGCTCGATCCAGTCAGCTGCACTGGACCGCCTCTTGAGTTGAAGAGCGGTCGTTGAGCAGACCGTCACGTGCCGGCCTCACCCATTGGTCCGAATGGGCTCGTCGTCACGCCGGTGCTGAGTGATACAAGATCGACCGACTCATCTGTGTGGCGGTTCGGAGCAGCCAACTGGAGTGGTTATGGCGTCTTCTGATGGGTCCAACGCGAGCGGCTTCAACGGGGCGTGCTGTGGAGGCGGTTGATGAAGAACGAGCGTCTTGATCTGGCCCGGTTGTGTCCCGATTCCGCATGCTTGAGGCCGCTCGCGAGGAGGCCGTACTCCTGGGGCCAGGCGACCGTGGGTGCCGTTCGGTACAGGCGCCAAGGCCGACTCCACTTCTGACGTGCGGCGCCCCCGCCGGGCGCCGCCGATCTCCTGGGCCGACGAATCCCTTCCCCGCCGACGCGCGACAGAGGTCGGAAATGCTCTGTCCACCCTTCAGGACTGCAGCTAATTCGTTCTTGCGCTCGATCAACTTGAAGGTGTGCGCCGATGCCTTCAGCGGCGTGCCCGGTGGCAGTTGCTCTACCGATCCCATCGCGTGACAGGCGGCGTGCCCATCCGGTGACGACTACAGCACCTCTCCAACGCGAAAACGCGGGTCGAAAACTTCCGCTGGTGACACCTATCCTGCGGCGACACACTCCGGGTGCGGTCGAAGGCGTATGCCTGGCGCCTTGCCGTTGGCCGTCTCCGATGCGGACCCTGGGGCTCACTGTGCCGCCTCGGACGAACAACCCGCGGATTCCGTGAGACACCAACTGGCTCAGGCACACCGACAGGTCACATAACGCCGTCGAGGACGGCCCCGGCCGGGAGGTGGTGGCCGGCGGTGAGGTCTCCCCATGCGGCGGTGACGTCGCGTCAGGAGCGGGCCTGCAGCCGGACCCCGTCGTCGCCCTGCCACCTGATCATTCTGTGGCTGGCGTTCTCCAGACTGAGCCATGTCTCATGAGGCATGTGTGCGCAGTTTCATCGGGGGTTCGCTCTGAACCCTTGTTCGACGCTTCCGGCGTGCCGGTGGGTGTGTCGCTCCTGGGGTGGGGGAGGCCGGTATGCCACTCGGCCCGCTGCGCCAAGAACCCATGCGGGCAGGGGCGCCGTGGGCCTCGGCTCCTGCGGCGGGCGGAAGAGCTGACATGTACCGACGTCAGGATCCGGCAGCGGACACGTGGCGAGCCAACTCGGTGGCCAGGCGTCGCATGACCGTGCGGTTGGCGCGTCGTATCGTGGCCCGGACGACGAGTGCCAGTAGGCGGTCGGCGAGCGGGGTGCGCGCCCAGGCGTACGTGAACGACACCTGACTCCCGCCGGTCCCCAGCGGCTTGATGGCGTAGGTGCCGTGGGCCAGGCGTCGGCCGGCGGCACTGACGTTCCGTTCGACGATGCGCCGTGGCGGGTCGGCCTCGACGACCTCGATGGTGACGTCGGTCTTCGCGCCGCCCAGCGCGGCTGTGACCGTGGCGCACGATCCGACGCCACGGCCTGGGCCGCTGTAGCGCCAGTCGGTCAGGTAGTGGTTGGTGAATCGCTCGTGGTGAGCCATGACATCGAGGAAGTCGTAGACCTGCTCGGGCGTCTGCGGTACGTCGATCGACACGGTGACAGACTTCATGTACCACACGGTACACAGGGCATGTACCAATTGGTACACTTCCGACGTGGTGAATACGGACGGCTCGCATCCTGAGGGCGGGGCAGCGCCCGGCACGGACGGGGGCCGGCGCGCTGAATTGGTGAACGCGGCCGTCGATTACGTCGCGGCACACGGCATCGCGGACCTGAGCCTGCGTGGCCTGGGCGCTGCGATCGGCGTCAGTCACCGCATGCTGATCCACTATTTCGGCTCCAAGGAACACCTGTTCGTCGAGATCGTCCGGACGTCGGAGCAGCGCCAGCGTGATCTGCTGTCCCGGCTGCGCCTGGAGCCCGGTCTCTCGCCCGCGGATGCTGCGCGGCTCCTCTGGCAGCAGCTGACGGACCCTCGGCTGGCCGGTCAGGAGCGGCTCTTCTTCGAAATCTACGGGCACGCGCTGCGGGGCCGCCCCGAGGCTGCCCCGGTCCTCGCAGGGCTCGTGAACGACTGGCTGGAGCCGCTCGTGGCCGCCGAGGTCGCCGCAGGGGTGGACCCTGCCATGGCCCGGAACCGCGCCAGGCTGGGACTGGCCACCGTCCGCGGTCTGCTGCTCGATCTGCTCGCCACCGGTGACCGCGCCGGCGTCGACGCGGCGATGGAGGACTTCCTCCGGCTGTATTACGGCTCGAAGTGACGGAGTCGCCGATCAGGCCAAGCAGATGGGCCGGACATGGATGCATGCCCGGCGCAACGGCCGTGCCGTCAATCGGTCACCGGGATCCCAGAGTGTTCAACGCAGCGTTCGAGCAACGGCATGGGGTTCCGTCTTGGAGGAGCGGCGCGAGTGGTACGTCTGGCACGCGTGTCACCCCGCGGCCTTGTCAGGCCGCGGGGTGACAGGGAGAGGCAGGGGCAGGGGGCGGCTGGCTCAGCCGTCAGCGCTCGGTCAACTGCTGCTCACCCGGCAGGCGCCGGCCGCGCACGTGTCGAGCCAGGCGGCGAAGTCCGCGTCGTAACGGGTGCCGATGTCGGTGTTGTAGACCGCATAGGCTCCGGCGTAGTCGCCGGTGCGGAACTTGGTCAGCATGGCCTGCACGTCGTCCGGGTGGTTCTCAACCATGTAGCGGACGGCCAGGTAGCCCCATGGGTAGGTGCGGGTCAGGTCGGAGTTGGCGTACGTGCTCTGCCACAGGGTGCTCAGGGCGTAGGTGTGCTTCCCGGCATCGGAGAGCGCCTCGCTGTCGGGCACGCCCCGATAGCTGTACGAGACGTACTCGGCGAAGCCCTCGATCCACCAGATGTCCGGGACCGTCTGGCCCGCGGAGAAGTCGCCGTACGTGTCGTAGCGGCCGTCGAGGTAGTGGGTGTACTCGTGGTTCAGGTTCCAGATGTCCGCCGGGAAGCCGTCGCCCACGCTCTTCACGTAGGCGACGAAGCGGGCCTGGTTGTTGGGGTCGGCGGGGTTGCCCTCCAGGTATTCGCCGCCGTTGTCGGTGCTGTTGCCGAAGATCCAGCCCGAGTACGTCTGGTAGTCCCTGGGGCTCGCGAAGACGACGATCTGTATGTTGGTGTTGCGGTCGTCGGCGACCGGGCCGCTGTCCTTGACAATGCCGTGGAAGTAGGCGTCCTGTCCCTGCACGCTCTTGCAGGCCTCGGCGAGCGCCGAGTCGGTCAGGGACTGGGCCAGGAAAGTGTGCCCGTCATCGCACTTGTAGGTGATGGGGAGTGCGGCCGCGGTGAGCTTGGACGTCAGGTCGCAGGTGTCGTAGTACGAGCATTGGGCCGCGTCGTGCGCGGAAGTCATCTCGGCGGCGCCGACCCACAGCGGAGCGGTCGGGCCGGTGATCGAGGAGGCGTCCAGCAGGCCCTTCACCATCGGCCGCACCTTGTCCTGGAGCCCGGCCGTGTCGAGGAAGCGCGCCGTCTCGGTTCCGGCGTTGGAGGCCATGAAGTACCAGGTCCCGCTCAGCATCGACATGTGGTTCAGGGCGAACGAGTTCAACGTGTCGATGATGCTCGGGTCGGCGGTGACAGCGCTGATGAATGCGGGGTTGAAGTGGCCACGGAAGAGCGGGGTGAAGACGTCGTTGACGGCCGTGTCCATGCTCCAGTAGGCGTCGTAGGAGCTGTCGTAGGCGTTCAGCACTCTCTTGTACGTGTCCAGGTAGCGAGCCTGCTCGTTGGCGCTGTCCGTCAGGATGATGACGTCGCCCAGGACGTTGCCGTGTTCCGAACTGACGTCCATGAAATGGCAGTTGGCGGTGAAGGCGTCCAGTCCGCCTTCGGTGGCCGCAGCCAGGGTCGGGCCGTAGTCGCCGACGTCGGCCGAGTCGTTGTACTGCACGTAGTAGCCGGCGCGCAGGAACAGCACGAGCTGCCACACATGGGTGGAGTTGTCGCCGGGATACGTCTGCGACGCGTCCTGGAAGGCGCCTGCGACGGTCACCATCTGCGCCTCGCGGAACACGTTCCGGGCGTCCGTGCCGGTGATGCCGAACAGCGTATTGATGCAGTCGGTGGTCGAGTCCTGGATGTACGCGACCAGTTCGGATCCGGTCCGGGTGCCGAAGTCGGCCGGGGTGCACGGCGCGGCTGCCGCGTGCCTCGTGGCTGTGGGAGGCCGTACGGCCTTCGAGGTCGAGGAGGTCTGCGGCAACTGCGGGCTGAGCGGCCGGACATGGGCGGCGGCCAGCCGCCCGCTCCGGACGTCTGCTTGATCGGACGCAGCGGTGTTCGCGCCGAGCGGCGACAGCGCGCGCGGCTTGGGCTTGGACACGGCGGTGGTCGTCGGAGCAGCCATTGCGGAGGTCCTCGGTCCGGCTGCCGCGAGGGCCGGTGCGGCCGGCAGGCCTGCTATCAGGGCGCTGACCGCCAGGCTGACGGCCAGGAAACCGGACGCGAATCTGGACGGACTTCCGGGATGGAATCCGGGCAGGGCAGGTCGACGACGCATCAATGCTCCTTCGTGAGTGGGGGTCGCTTCGAGCACGAGCGGCGAGGCGTGGGGGGAACGTCCCACTCACAGTGGCCAATGACAACGGACTGAGGGATACGACAATGGAGGGGCTGGCCATAACATCCGTGCCCACAGAGGCAGTTGGCGGTCAGGGCGGGACGCCGAGCAGGTCTCCGCCTCGTGTTATGCGTGCGGCGGAAAAACGGTATGGGGCGGGGCGGTCCCCTGCTCCCTACGATCCCGGTATGACGACGAAGAAGCCGCTCCACACCGGTTCGCACGACCTTCCGGTCTCCTCGGCGCTCGCCGAGTTCCTCATGGGGAACTGGGAGTCTTCGCCGCGCGCCGATCCGCCCCCGCAGTCGATCGCACCGTGGGCGGCCAAACGGCGCGACCGGCTGTCCGCGCGCTTCCCCGGCGAACGGCTCGTCGTTCCCTCAGGCGTCCTCAAGGTGCGCAGCAACGACTGCGACTACCGGTTCCGGCCGCACACCGCGTTCTCGTACCTGACGGGTGGTACCGAGCCGGGCAGCGTCCTGATCCTCGAACCGACCGCCTCTGGTCACGAGGCGGTACTGCACGTCCGCCCGCGATCCCCGCGCGACACCGGGGAGTTCTACCGCGACCGCCGCTACGGTGAGATCTGGGTCGGCCGCCGCGCCACCCTCGACGAGGCCTCCTCACTGCTCGGCGTGGCGACCCAGGGCCTCGACGACGTGCCCGCCCGGTTGAACGGCGCGCGGCCGACCCGCTTGCTGCGCGGCGTCGACCCGGAGATCGACGCGCTCGTCGACAGCACCGGCCGCGAAGAGGCCGACCTCGAATTCGCCTCGTTCCTGTCCGAGATGCGCCTGGTCAAGGATGAGTGGGAGGTCGAGCAGCTGCAGATCGCGGTGGACGCCACGGCGGCCGGATTCACCGACGTCGTGCGCGCACTGCGCGAGGCCGTCCGCCATCCACGCGGCGAACGCTGGATCGAGGGCGTCTTCGGCCTGCGCGCCCGCCTCGAGGGCAACGGCCTCGGCTACGAGACAATCGCCGCCGCCGGAGCGCACGCGTGCGTACTGCACTGGATCGCCAACGACGGTCCGGTCCATCCCGGTGACCTGCTGCTGCTCGACGCCGGCGTCGAGTCGGACACGCTCTACACCGCCGACATCACGCGCACCCTTCCGGTGAGCGGCACCTTCACCGCCGCGCAGCGCGACCTCTACGACCTCGTGCTCGCCGCGCAGGACGCCGGTATCGCGGCGCTCCGCCCGGGCGCGCGCTTTCGTGACTTCCACCTCGCTGCGATGCGGGTCATCGCCGAGGGGCTGCACTCCTGGGGCCTGCTCCCGGTGACGCCGGACGAGGCCCTTGAGCCCGAGAGCGGTCTGTTCCGCCGCTACACGTGGTGCAGCAGCGGCCACATGCTGGGCATGGACGTCCACGACTGCGCCGCGGCCCGTGCCGAGCAGTACCTGGACGGCGTCCTGGAGGCGGGCCACGTCCTGACCGTCGAGCCGGGCCTGTATCTCCAGCCGGACGACCTGACGCTGCCGCCGGAGCTGCGTGGCGTCGGCGTGCGCGTCGAGGACGATCTGGTCGTCACGGAGGACGGCGCCCGCCTCATGTCGTCGGCGCTGCCGCGCACCGCGTCGGCGATCGAGACGTGGATGGGCGAGCTCCTGGCCTGACCCTGCGTCCCAAGGCGCGGGCGCCGCCGTCACTGCCCTAGGAACGCGGCAGATGGAACGTCTGCGCCGCCCACGCCTGAAAGTGCACCGACCGCGCGATGAGGTCGCGGTAGGACGCGTGCGCGGAGCTGAACAGTGTCTCCGTGATGTCCTCCGTGACCTGGTCGCGGCGCCATGCGAGCAGATAGCGGGTCCACAGCGGTGTGCCGGTCAGCGGTTTGACGATCACGCCCTGGTTCGGCCGGGTCGTAGCCTGCACGATGGAGACGCCGAGCCCCTCGGCGATCATGTCCTGGAGCTGGAGCCGGTCACCGAGGTACTCATGGACGGCCGCGGGCGTGAACCCGGCTGCCGCGCAGGCCGCGTAGAAAACGCCCGGCCAGCCGGCACCGTCGTCGGGGGTCAGGAACCAAGCCTCGTCGGCGAGTTCGGCGAGGGGGACCTCCATGCGGTGCTTGAGCCGGTGACCGGCGGGCAGGGCCACGAACGCGGGTTCGTTGACGATCTCGCGATGCGCCACGGCCGCGGAGTGCCGAAGCTCCATACCGGGGTAGTCCGCGGCGATCGCGGCGTCCAGCTCGCCCTTCTCCAAGTGCTCGACTATCTCCGACGACGGGTAGACGCTGCTCACCGTCAGCGTGAGATCAGGCCTCCGGCTGCGTATACGGATGACCATGCCGGACAGGACGGGCGAGTTGGTCGCCGCAAGGCGCAGGACCCGGGGTGCTCCGACGCCGTCCCCCGCCGGACGACGCCTGATGGCATCCGCACGGGCCAGAATGTCGCGCGCCTGAGTCAGGACCTCAAGGCCGTACTGGGTCGGCTCGACTCCCGACGTGGTACGCACGAACAAGTCCTCACCGAAGAGCCGCTCGATGCGGCGCAGTTGGGTGCTCATCGCCGGCTGCGAGTACTTCAGGAGTGCCGCGGCTCGCCCCAGACTCCCGGCGTCGGCGATCGCACACAAGGTCCGTAGATGCCGAAGCTCCAGGTCCATCGTCCGGGCTCCTCGTCTCGGCGCTCCTGCCGTCCGCGGTCACCGGGCGACTCTAGCGGTGGTTCATCGCGGGGTCAGCAGACGGGCATCGACCTGGGGGAGAGCGGTCAGCGCGTCGCGGGCGGCATCGAAGGGACGCAGGAACTCCGGCGTTGCGGTGACATACAGGTCACTCTCGTCGAGGACGAGGTTGTCCAGACGCCAGTCGTTGTGGATGACGGAGGTCGTCGCGTCGTCGGGCCGGTCGTCGGAGAGCCGCGCCGTTAAGGTCCGCAAGTGAAAGGGCCGCGGGCGTTCACGGGCGCCGCCGTCCTCGTCCGGGTTTCGGTCGGCTCCCCTTCACGAGTGTGCGATCGCCTTGTGGGTGAAAGTGGGCGACGTTCCCGGGTTGGCCCAGGAGGCGGTCAGTTCGCTGGAGGGGAAGAACTGCAGGAACCGGGGGTCGGCCTGGGAGCGGTCGACCAGCGTCTTCTCGACGATCAGAGAGTTGTACTGCTCGGCGGTCGTCTCGATGGTGTTGGCCGTCTGCTGCCTCCCGCATTGGGCGAGTTCAACGAGCGACTGTGAGCCGTGGCACAGACCTTTCCCTCCGTGGCCGAACTGCTCCCCACGTATCGGTGCGTCACCACGGACAAGGGCGGTGAGCCCGCGAGTCCGGCCGACCGGTGCATTCCCGACCTCGACGGGCAGGCGCTGCGCCACTCCCTCGCCTTCCACTCGAAGCTGACCAGGCACGAGGCCGGCGAACGGCGGAGCGGCTCCGCGTGGCATGTGTTCGTCCGCGAACGGCGGAGCGACTGCACGTGGCATGTGTTCGCCGGCGACCGGCAACCGACAGAGCAGAGCGTCGTAGTGGGCAGGGACGGGATCCGCTTCGCCCGGCAGCGGCGAGGTGAGGACTTCGGCGGTGACGGCACTGTGCCCCGCTTCAGCAGTGTCCCACCCCGGTGGAGGGACGACTCGTCGGCCAATTTCTGTCCCGCGAGCCATGTCGGGCTGCCACGCCAGGAAGGACTGCTCCAGGACCTGGCGGGCGAGATCGTTCCCGTTGCGCCCGGCAGGGTTCTGACCCCTCCGCGGCCCCTCTCCCTCCCACTGCCCTCCGTGGCCCTAGCCGGCCGGAAGGTACCCGTCCACGTGTCCGCGGAGCAGCCCGACCTGGTTCTGGGTGCCGAGCTCTTCGGAGCCGACGGAGGTGCGCTCGGTCCCGCTGTTCCCCTCCTGCCGGACAACAGGGGCAACTACTTCAACCAGGTGTCCCTGGCCCCCGGAGTATGGCGGGTGGTCGTGAAAACCGGATCCGAGCGTCCGGCCGGCACGATCGACGACCTCCTCGTCGTCGCCGAGGCCTGAACCAGGAACACCCTTCCCGCCGGGTGGGTGGGCGGCGGCGGCCCGCTCCGGTCGGGGTGCGGCATGGTTTCCCGCAGCTCCAGGAGTCACACTGACAGGGTGGACGCGCTTCGCACGGGTGACCAGGGACTGTTCGGCCCCTCCTCGGTGACCTGGCAGATGCACGGTGACCCCATGATGTGGGTCGCCGGGATCCGCGCGCTCTACCTTCAGGCCCTGCACCCCCGCGCGGTCCGGGGCGTCATGCAGAATTCCGACTTCCGGCGCGACGCCTGGGGCCGGCTGATGCGCACCGCGAACTTCGTCGGCACGGCGACGTACGGCACGACCGACGCCGCCGAGAAGGCCGGCGCCCGGGTCCGGAAGATCCACACCCTGCTCAAGGCCACCGACCCGGACACGGGGGAGCGGTACCGGATCGACGAGCCCGAGCTGCTGCTGTGGGTGCACTGCGCCGAGATCGACTCCTATCTGCACGTCCTGCGCCGCTCGGGGTTCCCGATGACGGACGCGCACGCCGACCGGTACATCGACGAACACCGGGTCAGCGCACGCCTGGTGGGCCTCGACCCTGCCGACGTACCGGCGAATCGGGCGGAGTTGGCCGCCTACTTCGAGCAGGTGCTGCCGGAGCTCGCCGCCGGGTCCGAGGCGCGGGACGTGGACGACTTCCTGTCGCGCCCGCCGACCCACCCGCTGCTCGTCCCGGCGCGCGCCCTGCTGTGGCGGCGCGTGGCGCATCTGGCGTATGCCGCTCTGCCGCCGTACGCCCACGAGCTGTACGGCAGACCCGCACCAGCCCCCTCCGCGGTGACCCGGCGCCTGCGTGTCACGGGCACCGTGCTGCGCTGCGTTCCCGCACGTCTTCGCTGGCAACTCCCGCCCAAACACATTCCGCGGGCCATGGCGCGGCTCGGCCCCGGCTCCCGACCGGCGCCGTACAAAGTCGGCAGATAACTCGCCATACTGGACGAGCCAGGGGAGGGCGCGGCGAGCAGCGACGGGGGCGATCGCACGAGATGGCGGAGACCAGGCTGATCCAGAGCCGGTACCGACTGCTCGATCTGATCGGGCGGGGAGGTATGGGTGAGGTGTGGCGCGCCCGCGACGAGTCGCTGGGGCGGCAGGTGGCCGTGAAGTGCCTCAAACCACTCGGCCCGCACCACGATCAGTCGTTCACCCGGGTGCTGCGGGAGAGATTCCGGCGCGAGGCCCGGGTGGCCGCCGCGCTGCAACACCGCGGGGTGACCGTGGTGCACGACTTCGGCGAGTCGGAGGGCGTGCTGTACCTGGTCATGGAGCTGCTGGAGGGCCGCAACCTCAGCCAGCTCCTGGAGGACAACAAGCAGCATCCGCTCCCCGTCGCCGATGTCGTCGACATCGCCGACCAGGTGTCCGGGGCCCTCGCCTACACCCACCAACAGGGCATCGTGCACCGCGACCTGAAGCCCGCCAACATCATGCGGCTGGCCGACGGCACGGTGAAGATCTGCGACTTCGGCATCGCGCGCCTCGGCCACGACATCGGCTTCACGGCCCGGCTGACCGGCACCGGCATCGCGATGGGCACCCCGCACTACATGTCGCCGGAGCAGATCAGCGGTGCCCAGGTCGACCAGCGCAGTGATCTGTACTCCTTCGGATGTGTGCTCTACGAAATCGCCACCGGGGCACCGCCGTTCGATCTGGACGACGCGTGGGCGATCCTCGTCGGCCACCGTGACACGCTTCCCGAGCCGCCGCGCCACCACCGCGCCGAGCTCCCCGAGTACTTCGAGCGGATCATCCTGGATCTGCTGGCCAAGGAGCCGGAGCGGCGGCCGCAGGACGCGCGCGAGCTCGGCCGGCGGATCGGCACGGGGCGTACGACTCCGGTGTACGTTCCGACGGTCGTGTCCCCCGCGGTGGGCCGTCCTGCCGATGAGCAGCGGATGCTGGAGCCGTCGAGGAGAGCTCCCACGCCCTCTTCCTCACGTGAACCCCGGCTGCCCTCCTGGACCCGGGGCATGACCACCGGCCACAAGGCGACCGGTGCCGGACTGGGCGGCGCCCTGCCGGACGCGGCGGCGGGCCTGACCGGCGAATGGACGGCGCGCCCGGCCATGTCCGTACCGGAGGCGCCGGAGCGCGTCGAACGCCCGACCCCCTCCCCGGAGTTGCTCACCACCCTGACGGGCCGGCACAACGCCGGACTGAGCCTCGGGCGGCTCGGCCGGTGGACCGAGGCGGGGGAGGTGCACCGCGCGGTCGCCGCCGAGCGCGAGCACGTCCTCGGCCCCGACCACCCCGACACCCTCGCCAGCCGCTACGAGGTCGGCTTCACCCTCAGCCGCACCGGACGCGCCGCCGAAGCGCTGCGCGAGTACGCGCGGGTCGCCCAGGGCAGGGAGCGGGCGCTCGGCCCCGGCCATCCCGACACCCTGGCCGCGCGCCAGGAAATGGCGTACATGCTGGGTCAGTTGGGTCGCCACTTCGAGGCGCACCAGGCGTACATCGAGGTGCTCGCCGCCCGGGAGCGCGCCATGGGCCCCGACCATCCCGACACCCTGCGCTGCCGCCACAACCTCGCCTTCAACCTGAGCAGGCTGGGCCGCCTGGAGGACTCGTACCGAATGGCGAGCGAGGTCGCCGCCGCGCGGACCCGGGTGCTCGGTGCGAACCACCCCGACACGCTTGTGACACGATACGAAGTCGCATACGCGCTCGGTCAGTTGGGGCACTGGCCCGAGGCGTTGGGGACCTACCGGGAAGTGGCCGAGGCACGGGCCCAGGCCCTCGGCCCCGACCACCCGGACACCCTCTCCGCCCGCTACGAGGTCGGCATCAGTCTCGGCCGGCTCGGCCGCAGCGCGCAGGCCCTGGAGCTGTACCGGGACCTGATCGACGACCGCACCCGGGTGCACGGCCCCGCCCACCCCGAGACCCTGCGCGCCCGGCACGGTCTCGGCGTCAACCTGGGTCGGATGGGGCGCTGGGAAGAGGCGCTCGCCGAATCCCGCGACGTGTGGGCGATCCGTGAGCGCGTCCTCGGCCCCGACCACCCGGACACCCTCGTCAGCCGCCGCGAGGTCGCGGTCGGCCTCGGCTGGCTGGGCCGCTGGTCCGACGCCCTCACCGAGTACCGGGGCGTCGCCACCGCCCGCGAACGCGTCCTCGGCCCCGACCACCCCGACGCCCTGGCCAGCCGCAACGACGAGGCACACTGCCTGGAGCAACTGGGCCGGGGCCAAGAGGCGGTGGAGTTGTACCGGAGGGTGGCGGCGTTACGCCAACAGCGGGCCGCACGGGGAGGCTGAGGGGCTCTCGTGCAGGGTTGCGCTCGCCCTGTTCGAGCGGCGGCACCGGCCATACGGCGGAAGGCTCCCGGGCGGCCCCGCCCGCGCCGCCGCGCAGGGGTGGGCGCCCGCACCCCGTCCGGATGCCCGCCGGGTGCCGCGTACCTCTGGCCGTTCTAGATCATCGCGTGCTACGAAGAACCATGCCTGCACACGAGGGATACGACGTCGTGATCGTCGGCGGGGGCCACAACGGTCTCGTCGCCGCCGCCTACCTGGCCCGGGCCGGCCGGTCCGTGCTGGTGCTCGAGCGCCTGGGGAGCACCGGCGGCGCCGCCGTGTCCACCCGGCCGTTCGCCGGAGTCGACGCGCGGCTGTCGCGCTACTCCTACCTGGTCAGCCTGCTGCCCCGGAAGATCGTGCGGGATCTGAGCCTCGACTTCCGCGTGCGTGGCCGCACCGTGTCCTCGTACACGCCGGTCGAACGCGACGGCCGGCCCACCGGCCTGCTCGTCGGCGGTGGCGAGCGCCGCACCCGCGAGGCCTTCGCGCGTCTGACCGGCTCGGACCGCGAGTACGAGGCCTGGCAGCGCTTCTACGGCATGACCGGCCATGTCGCCCAGCAGGTCTTCCCGACGCTCACCGAACCGCTCCCCACCCGCGAGGAACTCCGCGCCCGCATCGACGACGAGGAGGCCTGGCGGGTCCTCTTCGAGGAGCCGGTCGGTGTCGCCGTGGAGGAGAACTTCACCGACGACCTCGTACGCGGTGTGGTCCTCACCGACGCGCTCATCGGGACCTTCGCGGACGCCCACGACCCGTCCCTGCGCCAGAACCGCTGCTTCCTTTACCACGTGATCGGCGGCGGCACCGGCGCCTGGGACGTGCCGGTCGGCGGCATGGGTGCCCTCACCGACGCGATCGCCGCGGCGGCGCGCGCCGCGGGCGCGGTGATCGTCACCGGCCACGAGGCGGTACGCATCGAGACCGACGGGCGGGCCGCCGAGGTCACCTACCGCACCGCGGACGGCGAGGGCGTCGTTCCGGCCCGGCACGTCCTCGTGAACGCCTCGCCGCAGGAACTCGCGCACCTCACCGGCGACGAACCGCCCACCCCCGCCGAGGGCGCCCAGCTGAAGGTCAACATGCTGCTCAAACGGCTGCCGAGGCTGCGCGACACCTCCGTCGACCCGCGCGAGGCGTTCGCCGGCACCTTCCACATCGCCGAGGGCTACGAGCAGTTGGCGACCGCCCACGCGCAGGCCGCGTCCGGCGAGCTGCCCACCGCCCCGCCCTCCGAGATCTACTGCCACTCCCTCACCGACCCGAGCATCCTCGGCCAGGACCTGGTCGAGCAGGGCTATCAGACCCTCACCCTCTTCGGCCTCCACACGCCCGCCCGGCTGTTCGAGCGGGACAACGACGCCGTACGGGCGGAGCTGTTGAAGTCGACGCTGGCGCAGCTGGAGGCACACCTCGCCGAACCGCTCGCCGACTGCCTGGCCACCGACGCGGACGGCCGCCCCTGCATCGAGGCGAAGACCCCGCTCGACCTGGAGCGCGACCTGCGGCTGCCCGGCGGCAACATCTTCCACCGCGACCTCGCCTTCCCGTACGCCCAGGAGGGCACGGGCCGCTGGGGCGTCGAGACCCGGCACGCGAACGTCCTGCTGTGCGGGGCGGGCGCGGTGCGCGGGGGCGGCGTGAGCGGGGTACCCGGGCACAACGCGGCCATGGCCGTACTGGAGGGCGGGGACGACTAGGGCCTCTCCGGCTGGTCGGTCGTGTGCCGTCGGCGTGACGCGAGGTCTGCAACTCTGTCGAGGGACTGGCCAGAAAACTGACGGAGCATCAGAAAAGGCCTTCCCTCGTCCGGAGGACTGCGGCATTCTGCGGCCATGCAGACGGAGCTGAGCAAGAAACTGGGAGTCGAGCACGCCATTTTCGGCTTCACGCCGTTTCCCGCCGTCGCCGCGGCCATCAGTCGCGCGGGCGGATTCGGTGTGCTCGGCGCGGTCCGCTACACCGCACCCGACGACCTCAAACGCGACCTCGACTGGATCGAGGCGAACGTCGACGGCAAACCGTACGGCCTGGACGTCGTCATGCCCGCGAAGAAGGTCGAGGGGGTGACGGAGGCCGACGTCGAGGCGATGATCCCCGAGGGGCACCGGCAGTACGTCAAAGACACCCTCGCCAAGTACGGCGTGCCCGAACTCGCCGAGGGCGAGGCATCCGGCTGGCGCATCACCGGCTGGATGGAACAGGTCGCCCGCACCCAGCTCGACGTCGCCTTCGACTACCCGATCAAACTGCTCGCCAACGCGCTGGGCTCACCGCCCGCCGACGTCGTCGACCGCGCCCACGAACGCGGAGTGCTCGTCGCGGCCCTCGCGGGCAGCGCCCGGCACGCGCGCAAACACGCCGAGGCGGGCATCGACGTCGTCGTCGCGCAGGGCTACGAGGCCGGCGGCCACACCGGCGAGATCGCCTCGATGGTCCTCACCCCCGAAGTCGTCGACGCCGTCGACCCGCTGCCCGTACTGGCGGCGGGCGGCATCGGCAGCGGACAGCAGGTGGCCGCCGCCCTCAGCCTCGGCGCCCAGGGGGTGTGGCTCGGCTCCCTGTGGCTGACCGTCACGGAAGCCGACATGCACTCGCCCGCCGTGACCCGCAAGCTGCTCGCCGCCGGGTCCGGCGACACCGTCCGCTCGCGCGCGCTGACCGGCAAGCCCGCCCGCCAGCTGCGCACCGAGTGGACCGACGCCTGGGACGACCCGAACGGCCCCGGCACGCTCCCCATGCCGCTCCAGGGGCTGCTGGTGGCCGAGGCGGTCTCCCGGATCCAGAAATACGAGGTGAAACCGCTGCTCGGGACGCCGGTGGGGCAGATCGTCGGCCGGATGAACAGCGAGCGCAGTGTCCAGGCCGTCTTCGACGACCTGACGAGCGGCTTCGAGCGGGCCGTCGAGCGCGTCAACCGGATCGCGGGAAGGGGCGAACAGTCTTGACTTCTCCCCCTCCTGGAGGAGGGGGATTCTTACGGCTCGCGCCGTGAGGGTTTCTGCTTCGTTGCCGACTGCCTGTCCGGAGTACTCCGTTGAGGTCTTACGCCAGCTCCACAGACTGTCACCGCCAGCCCGGCGGCCAGGAGGTTGTGCGCCGCGTTCACGTCGCGGTCGTGGGTCGTGCCGCAGTCGCACGTCCAGGTGCGGACGTTCAGCGGCATCGCCTCTTGCAGGGTGCCGCAGGCGGAGCACAGCTTGGAGGAGGGGAACCACCGGTCCACGGCGATCACCTCGCGGCCGTACCACTGGGCTTTGTACTCCAGCATGCTGCGGAACTCGCTCCACGCCGCGTCGCTGATGGCGCGGGCGAGCCGGTGGTTTTTGACCATGTTGCGCACGGTCAGGTCCTCGATCACGATCGTTTGGTTTTCACGAACGAGCCGAGTGGTGATCTTGTGCAGCGTGTCGCGGCGCCGGTCAGCGATCCGTGCATGGATCTTCGCGACCTTCAGCCGGGCCCTGGCCCGGTTCGACGAGCCCTTCTCCTTCTTCGCGAGACGCCGCTGTGCCTTGGCCAGAGCGGCACGGTCACGGCGCTCGTGCCGGGGGTTGGTGATCTTCTCTCCGGTCGAGAGGGTCAGAAGATGCTCCAGCCCGGCGTCGATGCCGACCGCGTTCGCGTTCGCGGACAGCGGCTTGATGCCGGGGTCGTCGCACAGCAGGGAGACGAACCAGCGGCCCGCCGCGTCCTGCGAGACCGTCACGGTGGACGGGCTCATACCCTCGGGCAGCGGGCGCGACCACACGACGGCCAGCGGCTCGGTCATCTTCGCCAGTGTCAGCGCTTTGTCGCGGAAGCGGAATGCGCTGGTGGTGTACTCCGCGCTCTTGCGCGACTTCTTGCGCGACTTGAACCGCGGGTACTTCGCCCGCTTGCCGAAGAAATGGGTGAACGCTGTCTGCAGGTGCCGCAGAGCCTGCTGGAGGGGGACCGAGGACACCTCGTTCAGGTAGGCCAGCTCCTCGGTCTTCTTCCACGCCGTCAGCATCGCCGACGTCTGGTGGTAGTTGACCCGCTCCTGGCGGGTCACCCACGCCTGGGTACGGGCGGCGAGCGCCATGTTGTAGACCTTCCGCACGCACCCGAACGTGCGCGACAGCTCCGCTGCCTGCGCATCCGTCGGATAGAAGCGGTACCGATACGCCCGCTTCACGTGAGTGGTCACAGCTCACAAACTATCGCATCGACTTGTCACTATCTGCGGGAAGTTGGCCGCGAAAGACGATCCGCCCTGGCGGCGAATCGTCTTTCCCTGCCCTGCTCCGCAGAAGTCCGTTTCCTCTCCACCCGGAAGGGCGGAGTATCCACGGAGGGATCAGATGAGCACCTCACCCAACGGCTTCTGGGCCCAGGCCACCGCCGACCCCGGGCGGACGGTCCTCGTCACCCCGGACGGGGATGAGTGGACCGCCGGACGGCTGCACGCCGCGGCCAACCAACTCGTCCACGGTCTGCGCGCCGCGGGACTCGAACGCGGCGACGCCTTCGCGGTCGTCCTGCCCAACGGCGTCGAGTTCTTCGTCGCCTACCTCGCCGCCTCCCAGGCGGGCCTCTACCTGGTGCCGGTCAACCACCACCTCGTCGGCCCCGAGATCGCCTGGATCGTCTCCGACTCGGGCGCCAAGGTGCTGATCGCCCACGAACGGTTCGCCGACGCCGCCCGCCACGCCGCCGACGAGGCGAAGCTTCCGCTGGCGCAGCGGTACGCGGTGGGCACGGTGGCGGGCTTTAGGCCGTACGCAGAACTCCTCGACGGACAGCCCGACTCGGCGCCCGACGACCGCACCCTCGGCTGGGTCATGAACTACACCTCGGGCACCACGGGCCGCCCCCGCGGCATCCGGCGCCCGCTGCCCGGCAAGCTCCCCGAGGAGTCGTACCTCGGCGGCTTCCTCGGCATCTTCGGCATCAGGCCGTACGACGACAACGTGCACCTGGTCTGCTCGCCGCTCTACCACACCGCGGTACTCCAGTTCGCGGGCGCTTCCCTGCACATCGGTCACCGTCTGGTGCTGATGGACAAGTGGACGCCCGAGGAGATGCTCCGCGTCATCGACGCCCACGCCTGCACCCACACCCACATGGTCCCGACCCAGTTCCACCGGCTGCTGGCACTCCCCGACGAGGTGAAGGCGCGCTACGACGTCTCCTCGATGCGGCACGCCATCCACGGCGCGGCCCCGTGCCCGGACCATGTGAAACGGGCCATGATCGAGTGGTGGGGCCACAGCGTCGAGGAGTACTACGCGGCCAGCGAGGGCGGCGGCGCCTTCGCGACCACCGAAGACTGGCTGAAGAAGCCCGGCACGGTCGGCAAGGCCTGGCCCATCAGCGAACTCGCGGTCTTCGACGACGACGGCAACCGGATGCCACCCGGTGAACTCGGCACCGTCTACATGAAGATGAGCACCGGCGGATTCTCGTACCACAAGGACGAGAGCAAGACGAAGAAGAACCGCATCGGCGACTTCTTCACCGTCGGTGACCTGGGCTGTCTCGACGAGGACGGCTATCTCTTCCTCCGCGACCGCAAGATCGACATGATCATCTCGGGTGGTGTCAACATCTACCCGGCCGAGATCGAGGCCGTGCTGCTCTCCCACCCCGCCGTCGCCGACGCGGCCGCCTTCGGCATCCCGCACGACGACTGGGGCGAGGAGGTCAAGGCCGTCGTCGAGCCCGCCGCGGGCCATGAGCCCGGCCCGGCCCTCGCCGCCGACATCCTCCGCCACTGCGAGCGCCTGCTCGCCGGGTACAAGCGCCCCAAGAGCGTCGACTTCATCGAGTCGATGCCGCGCGACCCGAACGGGAAGCTGTACAAGCGCCGGCTGCGGGATCCCTACTGGGAGGGCCGTACGCGAGCGGTGTGACAGCGGAGCGGGGTGTGACCGGGGTGGTCCCTGCCCGCGCGGGCAGGGCCCACCCCGCTGCCGTCAGCGGTGCTCGCCCACGCGGATCACCCGCAGCCCGGGTGAGGACGCGATGTCCTTCTCGCAGAACCGGGAGGTGACCCACTTCCCTTCGGAGAACAGCCGTGTCTGGTCGCTGAAGTGCGGCGAGTTCGGGTTCGACGACTGGGAGTAGGTCAGCAGCGTACGGGCGACCGGGCAGGGGCCGCCGTCCCAGCCGACGGCCTGGATGTACGAGGACCCCGTGGTGACTTCGGTGTATCCGCCGGCCGCCGCGTCCCACACCGGCTCGACCTTGTTCCACACGCCGAGCGACTCCGTGCCGCCCGGTACGGGGATGCGCTGCTCGCCCCGGACGACGACCTGGTGCGCGCCGAGCGTCGTGTCCAACGCGATGCCCGCCGCCCGCAGCTCGCTCACCGCGTCGGCGAGGGCCGTGGCCAGGCCGGGCGCTGCGGTGTTGAGCGTGTTCGGCGTGTGGACGGGGTCCGCCGCGGAGAACGGGACCTTCCAGAGCTGCGCGGGTCCGGTCGCGGCGGTCAGCCGCCGCCAGAACCGGTCGAAGAGCAGCGCGCCTCGGCTGCCGGTCCTCATGGAGTGGTCCCACGCCCTCAGCACGCCGCAGGCCTCGCTCACGTCGACTGCCTTGCCGTCGCTGCCCGTTGCCGTCCCACCGGGCAGCGCGGCACAGGCACGGGCCGTGTCGTCGGCGATGAGGTCACCCGAGGTCGCCCGGTTCGCGAACTGCTGCGCCTGCAGGTCCCGTACGGTCAGCTCCCCCTTGGTGGCCATCGCGGACACGGCCGCCTTCGCGCCGCGCGCACGGGTCGACAGCGGCGAGCCGATCGGCCCGAAGACCCGTTCGTATCCGGTGAGCGGCCGGTCCGTATTGGCGAGCCATGAGCTGTCGTTGGAGTTCTCCGCGTACGGAGCGTCCTTGAGGACCGGCATTTTCGCGGGCCCGAAGATCCCGGGCTGTACGGCGTCGGGGTCGCTGCCCAGTGCGCAGTCGCCGCGGGAGCCGTCGAGGACCGCGATACCGGACGACGGATAGAGGGCCTTGCCGAGCGCCGTCGAGCAGCGCTGGGCCAACTCGTCGGTGATACGCGGGAGTACCTGCGACTGCGTGAACAGTGAGTGGCCGCCCGAGTCGGCGGCGACCGTGTTGATCCAGGGCAGCCCCTGTGTGCGCCTCAGCGTCGTGAGGACGTCGGCCGTGCTGCGGGCCCGGCCGAAGCCGAGGGCGGTGTCGGGGGCGCGCAGGTTCTCGGCGTTGGGGTCGTTGAGGGCGTACGCCGTCGTGGACGTCCAGGGCAGCGGGAGTCCCGCGCCGAGCGAGGTGACGATCGGGCCGTAGCGGGTCCACCACTGGGCGCGGGTGACGGGCGGGCCGCCCAGCGCCTCGACGGTGACGGTCCGCCTCGTCATCCGCTCCGGCTTCCCGTCCACCAGGTACCTCGTCGGGTCGGCCGGATCCAGCGTCAGCTGGTGGAGGTTGAGCGTGACGCCGGTGGCGACGGTATGGCTCCAGGCCATCCGTGCGTTGTGTCCGATGGAGACCGTGGTGGAGCCGAGCAGCGCGCCGCCCGAGACGTTCAGCTCGCCGGGGATCGTCTGCTGCGACTGCCAGAAACGACGGCCGCCCTGCCACGGGTAGTGCGGGTTGCCGAGCAGCAGTCCGCGGCCGTTCGCCGTGGTGGCACCGCTGAAGGCGACCGCGTTGGACCCCATGTCGGCGGTGTCGAAGAGTATGCGGGCGGCGCGCGCGGCACTCCGCGCGTCGGGCGCGCCGGCGGCCGTCCGCGCGGCGGTCGTCGCGGGCGGCTGCGCGGCCGTGATGCCGTCGACCGCGCGGCCCTGACCGCCGAGCACCGCCAGCGCGAAGGTACGCGCGGCCACGTCCACCGCGGTCACGGGCCGGACCCAGGAGGCGCCCCGGCAGGCCGGATCGGTGATCCGGTTCTGGGCGAGCCAGGCGTTGTAGCCGGCCGCCCAGCCCCGCGTCAGCTCCTTGGAATCGCGGCTCGGGCCCCGTGGCGCGGGCTCCGCGAGCAGCTTCTCCACGGTGCCCGTCGCACGCACGCCACGGAAGTAGAGGTCGCTGGAGAGGTTCTTGGCCGCCGAGGACAGCGAACCGTCCGGCTCCGCGTCGGGACCGAAGAAGCGGGAGCGTTCGCCGCGTACGGTCACGAATCCGTCGGCGAGGGTGCACACCTGGTCGGCGGCCTGCGCCCAGCCGGTGCCGAAGCCGAGGTCCGCGTAGTTCTTCGCAAGGATGTGTGGAATGCCGTATTCGGTGTAGCGGATCACGGCGGACAGACCGCCGGAGGACGGGTGGGACGGAGAGTGGTGACGCTCCTGGCCGTTCGCGGCGGTCGCGGGCAGCGCGGCCGAGGCGGTGAGCAGTGCGACGGCCAGGACGGTGAACCGTCTGGGGCGGATGCGCATCGTGCCTCCCGACATCATTGAGGGAAGGGGCGGTTGAGCGTAACAACGGTCACAGACGTGTGACCTGGTGTCGGTACGTTCCACGGCGGGGTTGATCCTCTTCGCGCCAAGGGTGCGGGACGCTTGACCGCGCTCGCGGGCCGGAACGAGGATCGCGGCAGAGCAGCCGGACGAAGGAGCAGGTCATGACGGCGGGTCAGAACCCCACGGTGGCGGCGGGACGGAGCGTCACGGTCGACGGGGTGCTGCGGCGCAGCGCCCGGCGGACCCCTGAACGCGTCGCGGTCCACTACCGCGACCGGTCCTGGACCTACGCCGAACTCGACGAGGCCGTCTCTCGCGCTGCCCAGGTGCTGCGCGTCTCGGGACTGGCACCGGGCGACCGTGTCGGTGCCTACGGCCACAACTCGGACGCGTACCTGATCGGCTTCCTCGCGTGTGCGCGTGGCGGGCTGGTGCACGTGCCGGTCAACCAGAACCTGACCGGTGACGACCTCGCGTACATCGTCGGACAGGCGGGCTGCGGGCTGGTCCTGGCCGATCCGGACCTGGCTGGGAACCTCCCCGGGGGAACCCGCGTTCTCGCCCTGCGAGACAGCGACGACTCGCTGCTCGCGCGACTCGACACGACCACGCCGTACGACGGTCCGGAGCCTCGCGGCGAGGACCTGACGCAGCTCCTCTACACCTCGGGCACCACCGCGCTGCCCAAGGGCGCCATGCTGACCCACCGTGCGCTGGTGCACGAGTACCTCAGCGCGATCACCGCCCTCGATCTGCAGGCCGGCGATCTGCCCGTGCACTCGCTGCCGCTCTACCACTCGGCGCAGATGCATGTGTTCTTGCTGCCCTATCTCGCGGTCGGTGCCGTGAACGTCATCCTCGACGCGCCCGACGCCGGGCAGATCCTCGACCTGGTCGAGGCCGGACACGCGGACAGCCTGTTCGCGCCGCCCACCGTCTGGATCGGACTGTCCAACCGTCCCGACTTCGCCACCCGAGACCTGAGCGGACTGCGCAAGGCGTACTACGGGGCGTCGATCATGCCGGTGCCGGTTCTGGAACGGCTGCGGGAGCGGCTGCCGAAGCTGGCGTTCTACAACTGCTTCGGCCAGAGCGAGATCGGACCGCTGGCCATGGTCCTCGGACCCCACGAGCACAAGGGGCGGATGGACTCCTGCGGGCGGCCGGTGTTGTTCGTCGAGGCGCGGGTCGTCGACGGGTCCGGCAAGGACGTGCCCGACGGGGAGCGGGGAGAAATCGTCTACCGCTCACCGCAGTTGTGCGAGGGCTACTGGGACAAGCCGGAGGAGACCGCGGAGGCCTTCCGCGACGGCTGGTTCCACTCCGGGGACCTGGCCGTGCGCGACGAGGAGGGCTACTTCACCGTCGTCGACCGGGTGAAGGACGTCATCAACTCCGGTGGCGTACTGGTCGCCTCACGTCAGGTCGAGGACGCGCTCTACACTCACGACGCCGTCGCCGAGGTGGCCGTGATCGGGCTCCCCGACGAGCGGTGGATCGAGGCGGTCACGGCGGTCGTCGTCGCCCGCACCGAGGTCACCGAGGCCGAACTCGTCGCCCACGCACGCGAGAAGCTCGCCGCCTTCAAGGCGCCCAAGCAGGTCCTCTTCGTGGACGAACTGCCACGCAACGCCAGCGGAAAGATCCTCAAACGCGAGCTGAGGGACCGCTTCACGGACGCACGGGCCGAAGCCGTCCAGGGGTAGAGCGTCCTGGCGATGACGGCCGGTGACCGTCGCGTTCGACGGTCACCGGCCACCCCGGGACGGGCTCGGCGTGGGGCGGCGGTTGTGCCGCGTGCGTCAGCGGGCTGTCTCCGTCGCCACCGAGCGCGCCCACCGGTAGTCCGCCTTGCCGCTGGGCGAGCGCTGGATGGTGTCGGTGATGACGAGCTGGCGGGGGATCTTGTAGCCCGCCAGATGGCCCCGGCAGTGGGACTGGATGTCCTCCAGCGAGGGCCTGCCCGCGCCCTCGCGGAGCTGGACGACCGCCGCCACGTGGTTGCCCCACTTCTCGTCCGGCACCCCGGCGACCAGCGCGTCGTACACGTCCGGATGGGACTTTAGGGCCTGCTCGACCTCCTCCGGATAGACCTTCTCGCCACCGGTGTTGATGCACTGGGAGCCGCGGCCGAGGACGGTGACGATGCCCTCCTCGTCGACCGTCGCCATGTCACCGAGCAGCACCCACCGCTCGCCGTCCTTCTGGAAGAAGGTCTCGGCGGTCTTCTTCGGGTCGTTGTAGTAGCCGAGGGGCACATGGCCGCGCTGTGCGACCCGGCCGGGCTCGCCGACGGCGACCGGCTCGTACGTGGCCGGATCCACCACCTGTGTACGGGAGTTGACCCGCAGCCGGAATCCCTTACCGGCCCCCGAGTCCGCGGTCGCGGTGCCGTTGAAGCCGGACTCCGAGGAGCCGTAGTTGTTGAGCAGCATCACGTTCGGGACCAGTGACTGGAACTGCTCACGCACCGTCTCCGACATGATCGCGCCGGACGAGGACACGCTGAACATCGAGGAGCAGTCCGTGCCCTTCATCGGCCCCCGCAGCGCGTCGATCAGCGGGCGCAGCATCGCGTCGCCGACCAGCGACATGCTGGTGATCTTCTCCTTCTCCACCGTCCGCAGGACCTCTTCGGGCACGAACTTGCGGTGGATCACCACCCGTTGGCCGAAGTTGAACCCGATGAACGCCGTCAGTGTCGAGGTGCCGTGCATCAGCGGGGGAGTGGGGAAGAAGGTGATGCCCTCACCGCCGGCCGCCACCCGCGCGGCGAGCTCCTCCGGCTTCTTGATCGGCTCGCCCGTCGGGGCCCCGCCGCCCAGTCCGGAGAAGAACAGGTCCTCCTGACGCCACATCACACCCTTGGGCATGCCGGTGGTGCCGCCGGTGTAGATGATGAACTGGTCGTCCGCCGAGCGCGGTGGGAAACCCCGTTCGGGGGATCCGGCGGCCTCGGCCTCGGCGAAGTCCACGGCGGGCAAGGAGGCCCTGCCGGTCGCCGCGCTCCCCACCCGCAGGAGGTGCCGCAGCGCCGAGGCCCGCGGCAGTGCCGCCGCCACCCGGTCGGTGAACTCCGTGTCGAAGACCAGTGCCACGAGATCCGCGTCCCGGTAGAGGTAGACCAACTCCTCTTCCACGTAGCGGTAGTTGACGTTGACCGGCACGATCCGTGCCTTCAGGCAGCCCAGCACGGTCTGCACGTACTCGACGCCGTTGTAGAGGTGCAGTCCAAGGTGCTCGCCGGGGCGGATGCCGCTGTCGATCAGGTGGTGGGCGATGCGATTCGCCGCCGAGTCGAGTTGCGCGTACGTCAGACGGCGCTCGGCGCCCGTGCCCGGATGGTCGATGTACACGAGCGCCTCGCGGCCCGGAACCACGTCGACGACCGACTCGAACAGGTCGGCAAGGTTGTACTCCACCGCTCCTCCTGACGTCGTGCGTCCGGGTCCGCCCCTCGGCTCGACGGCCATCAGAGCAAAGCCCGCCACAAGTGGGAAGGGCTCGCGCAGAAGAAATCTGACTGTCTGTCAGAAAACTCTTGTACTGGTCCCGCGCCTACTGCAACCTGTTCTCGTTCCAGAGAGCCTGTCTGACGGGAGGACGGCAATGGGTGGTACGGAACACCTCACCGTGCAGCGCGAAGGCGCCACACTGGTGCTCACGCTCAACAGGCCCGAGGCCAAGAACGCGCTCTCGCTGCCGATGCTCGTCGGTCTGTACGACGGCTGGATCGAGGCCGACGAGGACGACGCGATCCGCTCGATCGTGCTCACCGGTGCGGGGGACGCCTTCTGCGCCGGCATGGACCTCAAGGCGCTCGCGGGGCGGGGCATGGAGGGCCAGCAGTACCGGGACCGGCTGAAGGCCGACCCCGATCTGCACTGGAAGGCGATGCTGCGCCACCACCGCCCCCGCAAACCGGTGATCGCCGCCGTCGAGGGCCACTGTGTCGCGGGCGGCACCGAGATCCTCCAGGGCACCGACATCCGGGTCGCGGGCGAGTCGGCGACCTTCGGGCTCTTCGAGGTCAAGCGCGGGCTGTTCCCGATCGGCGGCTCCACGGTCCGTCTGCAACGCCAGATCCCACGCACGCACGCCCTGGAGATGCTCCTCACGGGGCGTCCGTACTCGGCCCGGGAGGCCGCCGGGATCGGCCTGGTCGGACACGTCGTGCCCGACGGGACGGCGCGGCAGAAGGCCCTCGAGATCGCCGAACAGATCAACGCCTGCGGGCCGCTGGCCGTCGAGGCGGTCAAGGCGTCCGTGTACGAGACCGCCGAGATGACGGAGACGGAGGGCCTCGCGGCCGAGCTGGCCCGCGGCTGGCCGATCTTCGACACCGCCGACGCGAAGGAAGGCTCCCGAGCCTTCACCGAGAAGCGCCCACCCGTCTATCGGCGCGCGTGACGTCCGGGGTCGTGACGGTGCGCGGGGCCGGGACGGGCGTGACAGCGACCTTCTGCGGCCGGAAGGGGAGACCCGAGGGCCCTGGGTTCCGCTTTCGGGGGCGTGCTCGATCCTCTCCTTCCCCAGACCGAGTCACCACGTGCTCGATCCTCCCCCTCCCCCCGACGGAGTCGTGACGCGCACGATCCCCCTCCCCTAAGGAGACAACCGGGATGCCCGAAGTCCTCAAAGCCCCCCTCGTCGTCGAGTTCCCCTTCACCCGTTCGCTCGGCCCCGTCCAGAGCGCGTTTCTCACCGGGCTGCGTGAGCGTGTCGTCCTTGGCGTGAAGACCGCCGACGGCCGGACGCTCGTCCCGCCCGTCGAGTACGACCCCGTCACCGCGGAGGACCTGGGCGAGCTCGTCGAGGTCGCCCCCACCGGCACCGTCACCACCTGGGCCTGGAACCACCAACCCCGTCGGGGCCAGCCCCTCGACACCCCTTTCGCCTGGGTCCTGGTCCGGCTCGACGGCGCCGACACCGCCCTCCTGCACGCCCTGGACGCACCGGACCCCGACGCCGTACGCACCGGTATGCGCGTGCGTGTCCGCTGGGCGGCGCAGCGCGCCGGCGCCATCACCGACATCGCCTGTTTCGAGCCGTACGACGGAGACCGCCCGGAGATCGCGGGTCACGACGGGCGGTTCGAGGACATGGTCACCGGCATCGTCGCCCCCGCGCGCCTCGACTACGTCTACTCGCCCGGCCGCGCCCAGTCCGCCTACATCGACAGCCTCTCCTCGCGGCGCACCGTGGGCGAGCGCTGCCCGTCCTGCCACAAGGTGTACGTCCCGCCGAGGGGTGCCTGTCCCACCTGCGGTGTCATGACGTCGGAGCAGGTGGAGGTGGGCCCTCGCGGCACCGTGACCACGTACTGCATCGTCAACATCAAGGCCAGGAACCTCGACATCGAAGTGCCGTACGTCTACGCGCACATCGCCCTCGACGGCGCCGACCTCGCGCTGCACGGCCGGATCGGCGGCATCCCCTACGACCAGGTGCGCATGGGGCTGCGGGTGGAGCCGGTGTGGACGGAGGGCGGCCGCCATCCCGACCACTACCGGCCCACCGGCGAACCCGACGCCGAGTACGAGACGTACAAGGAGCTGTTGTAGATGCCGCCCATCAGGGACATCGCCGTCGTCGCCTTCGCGCAGAGCGACCATCTGCGCACCACCGACGAGCTCTCCGAGGTGGAGATGCTCATCCCGGTCCTGCATGCCGTCCTCGACCAGACCGGGCTGAAGACCAGCGACATCGGTTTCACCTGCTCCGGTTCGACCGACTACCTCGCGGGCCGCGCCTTCTCCTTCACCATGGCCCTCGACGGGGTGGGCGCCTGGCCGCCGATCTCCGAGTCGCACGTGGAGATGGACGGGGCCTGGGCGCTGTACGAGGCCTGGACGAAACTGCTCACCGGGGACGCCGACACCGCGCTGGTGTACGGGTACGGGAAGTCGTCACCCGGATCCGTACGGGACGTTCTGACCCGGCAGCTCGACCCGTACTACGTCGCGCCCCTGTGGCCCGACTCCGTTGCCCTCGCGGCCCTTCAGGCGCAGGCGCTCATCGACGCGGGCGAGACCGACGAGCCCGCGCTCGCGGGGGTGGCGTCCCGCAGCCGCGCTTCGGCCGTCACCAACTCCCATGCGCAGCTTCGGGGTTCGGTGGACCAGGGTGGGTACCTCGTACGGCCCCTGCGCGTCGGCGACTGCCCGCCCGTCAGCGACGGTGCCGCCGCCGTGATCCTCGCGGCGGGGGAGCGGGCCCGCGAACTGTGCGAGCGGCCCGCCTGGATCCGGGGCATCGACCACCGCATCGAGGCACACGGCCTCGGCGTGCGCGACCTGACGGACTCGCCGTCGACCCGCCTCGCCGCCGAGCGGGCCGGAGCCTTCGAACGGCCCGTCGACACGGCCGAGTTGCACACGCCGTTCACCTCCCAGGAGGTGGTCCTGCGCAAGGCGCTTCGACTGGGCGAGGAGGTGCGCGTCAACCCGTCCGGCGGAGCGCTCGCCGCCAACCCGATCATGGCCGCCGGGCTCATCCGCATCGGTGAGGCCGCCGCCCGCGTCCACCGGGGCGAGTCCGACCGGGCGCTCGCCCACGCCACCTCCGGGCCCTGCCTCCAACAGAACCTGGTCGCCGTACTCGAAGGGGATCCCCGATGAGCAAGGAGCCCGTGGCCGTCGTAGGCATCGGCCAGACCAAGCACGTGGCGGCCCGACGGGACGTGTCCATCGCGGGACTCGTCCGCGAGGCCGCCGGGCGGGCGCTCGCCGACGCCGAGTTGACGTGGGCCGACATCGACGCCGTGGTCATCGGCAAGGCGCCCGACTTCTTCGAGGGCGTCATGATGCCGGAGCTGTACCTCGCCGACGCGCTCGGCGCGGTCGGCAAGCCCATGCTGCGGGTGCACACGGCGGGTTCCGTCGGCGGATCCACGGCCCTGGTCGCGACGAACCTGATCGCGGGCCGCGTCCACGGCACCGTCCTGACCCTGGCCTACGAGAAGCAGTCCGAGTCGAACGCCATGTGGGGCCTGTCCCTGCCGATCCCCTTCCAGCAGCCGTTGCTGGCCGGCGCGGGCGGCTTCTTCGCGCCGCACGTACGGGCGTACATGAGGCGCACCGGCGCGCCCGACACCGTCGGCTCGCTGGTCGCGTACAAGGACCGGCGCAACGCGCTGAAGAACCCGTACGCCCATCTCCACGAGCACGACATCACGCTGGAGAAGGTGCAGGCCTCGCCCATGCTGTGGGACCCGATCCGCTACTCGGAGACCTGCCCGTCCTCCGACGGCGCCTGCGCGATGATCCTCACCGACCGGGCGGGGGCGGCCCGCTCGCCGAGGCCGCCCGCGTGGCTGCACGGCGGCGCGATGCGCAGTGAGCCGACGCTGTTCGCGGGCAAGGACTGTGTGTCGCCGCAGGCGGGCAAGGACTGCGCGGCCGACGTGTACCGGCAGGCGGGCATCGCGGACCCGCGCCGTGACATCGACGCCGTGGAGATGTACGTGCCCTTCTCCTGGTACGAGCCCATGTGGCTGGAGAACCTCGGTTTCGCCGAGGAGGGCGAGGGCTGGAAGCTCACCGAATCCGGTGTGACCGAGCTTGACGGGGACCTGCCCGTCAACATGTCGGGCGGTGTCCTCTCCACCAATCCGATCGGTGCCTCCGGCATGATCCGCTTCGCCGAAGCGGCACTTCAGGTGCGCGGTCAGGCGGGAGAACACCAGGTGGAAGGGGCTCGCAGGGTGCTGGGGCACGCCTATGGAGGAGGATCCCAGTTCTTCTCGATGTGGCTGGTCGGGGCCGAGCCGCCCACCTCCTGACAGCGTCCCCCTCACGTGGCCTGTCCGCCGCCGGAACCGATCGCTAGGCTGGCGGCGGACGACGAACCGGGAGGAGCACGGACGTGGCCGAGAGCACCATCGAGCAGCACCCGCTGGCGGGGTGGGACAAGCCTGAGCTGGACCTCAGCAACGCCGAATGGCAGTCCAGCAGCCGAGGGCGGGGAGACGTCCAGATCGCTTTTGTCGAGGGCTTCATCGCGATGCGCAACAGTGGCCGTCCCGCGAGCCCTTCCTTGATCTTCACACCGGCCGAGTGGGGCGCGTTCGTGTCGGGCGCCCGCGAGGGAGAGTTCGACCTGACCTGAGCCGACCCGACCCGATCTGACGTCGAGACTTCGAGCCGACGCCCCATGCAAGGAGTCGAGACTTCGAGCCGACGCCCCATGCAAGGAGGGGATACGCGACGTGGGTCCCGTCCCGGGGCCGGTGCCCCATCGGGGGTCCGGTTCCAGGACGAGGCTTCTCTTTGGGGGCGGGCGATCCGTGAACGGCGCGATGGCCCCGGGGCGACTGAACGGGGCGGTGGACCCGAGCGGCTAATGGGTGCACGTGTACCTATCATTAACGCCATGGCGGAATCGAACGACGCGGACACCCGGCTCGCCCTGGACCTCGCCCTCACCATCCGGCACGACGGACAGGGCGGAGTGGCCGACGACCTCACGAAAGCCGGCGGACTCACCGACTGGGTGCGGGGACACGCCGACCTGCTGCCCGGAGCCGACACCTTCATCGCCGACGCCGCCGCGCTCGCCGCCGTCCGCGACCTGCGCGCCGCGGTCCGCGCCCTGTTCGCCCGCGCCGTGCGCCCCGGCGACCCCAGCCCGGCCGACGCCGCCCGGCTGCTGCCCGTACCGCAGGCGGTACTGCGCCTCAACACCGCCGCCGCCCTCGCACCGACCGTCCCCGTCCTCACCTGGGACGACGGCGCCGAACCCGTCGTGCGCCAGCAGCCCTCGGGCGGCGCCGTTCCCCTCCCGGCACTGCTCGCCCGCGCCGCCCTCGCCTTCCTCGCGAGCCCGGACCGGTCGCGGCTGCACGCCTGCCACGCGCCGCGCTGCGTGCGCTACTTCATCAAGGAACATCCGCGACAGGAGTGGTGCAAACCCTCGTGCGGGAACCGCGCCCGCGTCGCCCGCCATCACGAACGGCACAGGAAATCCGCGCAGGCCGTGGGGGACTGACCGAAGAAACCGGTCGGTCGGCCGAAGCCCGCGCCGGTAGCGGCGGAAGGGCTCCCCACGAGGCGCTACGAGCGTACGCTGAGGTCCCTGGAGGTCACGGTACGCATCCGCTCCCCGCGCGGACCACACCGCCGTGGCCGGGGGGTGGATCATGGGACAGCGCGGTGTACGCAACAGAAGGACACTTTTCGAACGGGAGGGTGAACTCGCCGCCGCCGAGGAGGCGTTGAACGAGCTCACCGGTCTGCGCGAGGACGGAACCGAAGCACCCGAGCGGCCCCGCGGCGCGCTCCTCGCCTTCGCCGGACGTGCCGGAATCGGCAAGACCACCCTCCTCGCCGAGGTGCGCCGCCGCGCCGCCGCCCGGGGCTGCACCGTCCTGTCCGCGCGCGGCGGCGACCAGGAACAGGGCGTCGCCTTCCACGTCGCCCGCCAGCTCCTGCAACCGCAGTTCGCCGGGTCCCCGGAGGCGGAAATCCGCGCCCAGCTGGGGAGTTGGTACGCGATCGTCGGTCCCGCGCTCGGCCTGTGCGCCCCGACCGAGGGCACCGCGCCCGACCAGCAGGGCCTGCGCGACGGCCTCGACTGGGTGCTCACCCACCTCGCGGTGCAGCGCGCCCCGATGGTGCTCGTCCTCGACGACGCGCACTGGGCCGACCCCGAGTCACTGAGCTGGCTCGCCGCCTTCGCACCACGCGCGGAGGAACTGCCGCTGCTGCTGACCGTCGCCTACCGGCCCGACGAACTCCCCGACCACGCCGAGGCGTTCAGGGGCCTTCCCGGACGCGCGGGCCAGCGCCCCCTCGACCTCGAACCGCTCAGCGCCGCCGCCGTCGCCGGACTCGTCCGCGAGGACCTCGGCACCGTGGCGGACGACGTGTTCTGCCGCGAATGCTGGGCGGTCACCGCGGGCAACCCCTTCGAGGCGGTGGAGCTGACCGCGAAGGTCCGCGACCGCGGACTGGTCCCGACCGAGGAAGGGGCGCACCTGCTGCGCGACCTCGCCGCCGCCGTCAAGGGCAGCGGCCTGATCGCACGCCTCGAACGCCTGGGCACCTCCACCGTCCGCTTCGCCTGGGCCTGCGCCGTCCTCGGTACCGAGATCCCGCCGACCCTGGCCGCCGCCGTCGCCGGGCTCGGCTCCGAGGAGGCCGCCGACGCCGCGGACGCCCTGCGCGGCGCCCGAATCCTCGCCGGCGCCGACACCCTGGAGTTCGTCCACCCCCTCATCGCCACCGCCGTCTACCGCGCCATCCCCAGCGGCGTCCGCGTGGCCCTGCACGGCCAGGCCGCGTGGTGCGTCATCGACGAAGGGCTCGGCCCCTCCGCCGCCGCCCGCCACCTCATGGAGACCCACCCCGAGGGCGACAACTGGGTCGTCCAGCAACTGCGCGCCGCCGCCCGCGAGACCCAGCGCGCCGGAGCCCCCGACGCCGCCCGCCGCTACCTGGCCCGGGCCCTGCGTGAACCGCCGCCCCTCAAGGAGCGGGCCGCGGTCCTCCACGAACTGGGCTGCGCCTCCCTGCTCACCGAACCGGCGACCACCGTCAACCACCTCCGGGCCGCCCTGGAAGAACCCATCACCGACCCGGAGCTGCGCCACAACATCGTCTACCGGCTCTCCCAGGTCCTCGCCCACAGCGACCGGCTCGCCGAGGCCTCCGAGACGCTCGCCCGTGAGATCCGCGTGACCGGAGACGCCCGGGTCCGGCTGCGCATGCAGTCCGAACAGTTCATGTGGGACGCCTTCCGCGCCGACGAACCCGACTCCCCGGCCCGCTCCCGCCGCCTGGCCCGCCTCGCCGACCGGCTCACCGGCCGCGACCTCACCGAGCGCTATGTCATCGGCCTGCGCGCCTGGGACGCCACCCTGCGCGGCGAGCCCGCCCACGTCGCGCTCCACCACGCCGAACGCGCCCTCGCCGGAGGGATCCGCTGGGCCGAGGCCGACCGCGGCTTCGAGGTGCCCGTCCTGGTCGCCCTCACCTTCATGTACGCCGACCGCCCGGGCCGCACCGAGGAACTGTTCGCCGCCGGGATCGCCGACTTCGAGTCCCAGGGCTGGCACGGCGCCCACCTCTCCTTCGGCTACACCCTCCTCGGATACGTCCGCTACCGCCGCGGCCGACTCGTCGAGGCCGAGGACTTCGCCCGCGCGGGCCTCAGGCTCGCCGAACGCGTCGGCGCCGGCACCCCCGTCCACTGGTACGCCGTCGGCGTCATCATCGAGATCCTGCTCGCCCGCGGCCGCGTCACCGAGGCCGCTCAGATCGGCGAGGACCACGCGTTCGGCGCGCCCTTCCCGGCCGCCGTCACCTTCCCCGACGTCCAGACCGTGCACGGCGAACTGCTGCTCGCCCGCGGCCTCACCAAGGACGCCGCCGCCGAGCTCGAAGCGGCCGGGCGCCGCCTGGACCCACGCGGCATGCGCAACCCCTCCTGGTGCCCCTGGCAGCTCCACCTCGCCCGCGCCGAAAGCCACGACGCGCCGGAACGCGCCGTCGCCACGGCACTCGAAGCGGTGCACCGCGCCCGCCAGTTCGGCGCCCCCTCGGCCGTCGGACAGGCGCTGCGGGCCGCCGCCGACGTCTCCTCAGGCTCGACCCGCGTCAAGCTCCTCGAAGAGTCCGTCAGCCATCTGGAGCGCTCCCCGGCCGCCTACGAACTGGCCTGCGCGCTGGTCGCCCTGGGCACCGAACTGCGTCGCTCGGGCTCTCCCAAGGAGGCCGCAGAACACCTCTACCGAGGACTGGACGCGGCCATGCAGTGCGGCGCCGACGGCCTCGGCGACGAGGCCCGCGCCGAGCTTGCCGCCGCCGGACTGCGCCCGCGCCGCCTGCACAGCACCGAGACGGACACCCTCACCGCACGTGAACGCACGGCCGCCGCGCTCACCGCCCGGGGCCGCACCACGACCGAGGTCGCCGAGGAGCTGGGGACCGACGAACCGGCCGTCGTCCGCCTGCTCTCGGCGGTCTACCGGAAGGTGGGCACGGACCGTACGGGACTGGCGGCGGCACTGGGCCAGCAAACGGTCCGGTAGCCACGCGCGACAGGTCCGGAAACCATGCGGGCCCGGTCCGGAAGCCACGTACAACCGGTCCGGCAACCACGTACAACCGGTCCGGAAGCCACGTACAACCGGTCCGGCAACCACGTACAACCGGTCCGGAAGCCAAGTACAACCGGTCCGGAAGCCAAGTACAACCGGTCCGGAAGCCGCGCACGCGGGACGCCCCCAAGGCCCGGTTCACGCCCGGGCACGTACCATTGCGGCATGTCCTTCCTCCGCCGCCGCAGCGCCACGCCCGCCGGGCCCGACTTCGACGTTCTGGCCATGGATCCGGGTGACTGGCCGGGCAATCTCGGCGCGGGTCTGCTGCCCGCCCCCGACGGCAGTTGCCAGGGTGTCTTCCTGCGCTACGACCTGTTCGGCGGCCGCGGCCCCGCGATGATCATCGGCAATCTGCCCGAGGGCTCCCCGGCCCGCGAGGTCGCCGAGGACGAGATCCCCTTCGAGGTGGCCCAGCTGCTGCTGGCGCTGGAGAACGACGAGGAGGTCACCGTCACCGGGACCGAGGACATCCCGGTGATGCAGGGCGACGGTCTCCTCATCGTGCGCCGTCTCAAGCTCTCCGAGACCCGCATCTCCTGCGTGCAGTTCGACCGCGACGACAACGTCCTGGTGACCATCGCCGCCTGGGACCGTCCCATCACCGACGACCTGTACGCCCTGCTCAAGCCCCTGCCCCCGGAGCTGTTCCAGCAGGGCTGAGGCCCCGGCGCCGCGCTCAGGCGGCCGGCTGCCACCCGAGTGCAGGACCGAGCCGGGTGGCGATGTCGGTGAGGATCTGCACGTAGTCCTCGTGCCCGAAGGTGAACGGCAGCGCGAACGCGACCTCGTCGACCTCCCGGAACGCGGCGTGGGCGTACAGCCGTTCGGCGATCTCCTCGGAGGTGCCGACGAGATCGGGCGCGAACATCATCCGGGCCGGGCCCTGCGGAGTCGCGGTACGAGGAGTGCGCTTCAGGGCGTACTCCTCGTACTTCTCGCGCTGCTCGGGTGAGGCGCTGTCGGTGGGGATGACGACGAGGCCCTGGGAGACCCGGGCACGGTCGCCGTCGGGGTGGTGGGCGCGGAACGTCCGGATGTGCGACCGCTGGATCTCGGCGAAGTCCTCGGACTCCTCCGCCTTGACGACACTGCTGGTCAGCAGGTTCATCCCGTGCTCGCCCGCCCACTGCGCGGAGCGCAGGCTGCCACCGCCGTACCACATGCGCCGGCCGAGGCCCGCGGCGTGCGGCTGGACGCGGTCGGAGAACACCTCGAAGCCCTCGATCCCGCTGAAGTCGGTCGCCGGCTTGCCGCGCACGAAATCCAGCAGCCGTTCCACGCGGGCGTAACTGAAGTCCTCGGCGTCGCCGGTGTCGGGGTAGAGGGCCTGCTTGACCTGGTTGTAGTGCATCGGCGGGCCGACGCTGACGCCCGGGTTGAGGCGGCCCCCGGACAGGATGTCGACCGTGGCAAGGTCCTCGGCCAGCCGCAGCGGGTTCTCCCACCCGACCGGGATGACCGCCGTCCCCAGCTCGATCCGGCTGGTGCGCTGCGAGGCCGCCGACAGGACGGCCACGGGGGAGGAGATCCCGTACTGGAGATGACGGTGCCGTACCCACGCGCTGTCGAATCCCAGCTGCTCACCGAGCTCGATGATCTCCAGCGTCGACTCGTGACCCCGCCGTGGGTCGGCCTCGTCGAACAGTCCGATGGTCAAGAAGCCCAGCTTCCGCAGGGGGTGTGAGGGCAGTGGCACGAGGCTCCTCCAACGTTCGCGACGATCTCTGTTGAACAGATGATCTCTGTTGAACAGTCGAACGTCAGCGCCACGGCGGCTATGCCCAGGGTGGCAGTCGGCTTCCACGCTTCCGCGCTTCCGCCGCGACGTCCGCGGAGTCCGCGGGGTGGCGCGGTTGCGACATGTCCCATCCGCGCCACGGGGAAACGGTGACATCGCGTCCGGCAGCGGCGGATTCTGTGCAGCACCCGAATGAAGATCTCCTCGCGCGCACAACCATGCACGGAAAGGTGCTGATCAGATGAGACGCATTCGCCTCGCGGCGGTGATATCGGCCGGCCTGGCGCTGACCGCCGGCGGCATGCCATCGGCGGCCGGCGCGGCTGGTGTGTCCAGTACGGCCGGGACGACCACGACGGCAACGGCTGCCACGACGGCAACGGCTGCCTCGGCGGGGGGCTCGCCAGGCGGCAGCGCCACCGTGCGGCTGATCACGGGCGACCGTGTGACCGTCACGACGGACGGTGACGGCAAGCGGATCGCCGCCGTCGAGCCCGGCAGCGGCAGGCGCGGCATCCTGTTCCGTACCGTCGAACAGGACGGCGACCTGACGGTGCTGCCCTCCGACGCCCAGGACCTGGTCGCCGCCGGGCGCCTGGACCGGCAGTTGTTCAACGTCAGCGCACTCATCAAACAGAAGTACGACGCCGCGCACACCGACACCCTCCCTCTGATCATCGGCCGGCCGAACGGTGTCCCGGCCGCCGCGGTGCGCAGGCTCACCACGCTGACCGAGGACGACGCGCCCGCCCGCACGCTGGACAGCATCGACGCACAGTCGGTCCGGATCTCCGACGACGACCTGGCCCGGTTCTGGAAACAACTCGCCCCCGCCCCGAACCGCGTGAGCGCCGCGGGCATGGCCGCCACGCCCAGGATCTGGCTGGACGGCCGGGTGGACGCCGCCCTCGACCGCAGCACCGGACAGATCAACGCCCCGGCGGTCTGGAAGGCCGGGTACGACGGCACCTCCGTCAAGGTCGCGGTACTCGATACCGGTGTCGATCAGACCCATCCGGACCTGGCCGGACGCATCAGCCAGGCGAAGGACTTCTCGGGCAGCTCCGGGACCGGTGACGTCTTCGGTCACGGCACCCACGTCGCCTCCACGGTCGGCGGGACCGGCGCCGCGTCCGGCGGCACCCGCAAGGGGGTGGCACCGGGCGCCGACCTGCTGATCGGCAAGGTCCTCGGGGACGACGGCTACGGAACCGAGTCGCAGGTCATCGACGGCATGGAGTGGGCCGCCGCCGAGGGCGCCAAGGTCGTCAACATGAGCCTGGGCTCGGACGAGGTGAGCGACGGCACCGACCCGATGAGCCTCGCCGTCGACGAACTCAGCAGCAACAGCGGCGCCCTCTTCGTGGTGGCGGCCGGCAACAGCGGAGAGCAGGGCCAGGAAACCATCGGCTCACCCGGCGCCGCGGACGCCGCACTGACCGTGGGCGCGGTGGACCGCGACGACTCACTCGCCCCGTTCTCCAGCCGCGGTCCGCGCCACGGCGACCGCGTGGTCAAGCCCGATGTCACCGCCCCGGGGGTGGGCATCGTCGCGGCCCGCGCGGCGGGCACCACCATGGGCGAACCGGTGGACCAGTACTACGTGGCCGCTTCCGGTACGTCGATGGCCACCCCGCATGTGGCGGGCGCCGCCGCCCTGCTCGCCCAGGCGCATCCGACCTGGAGCGGACAGCGGCTCAAGGACGCGCTCATCAGCACGGCGCACACCGTCGGGGGACAGCAGGTGACCGAGGAGGGCGGCGGCCGCGTCGACGTGGCCGCGGCGGCGCTCGGACCGGTCACCGCCACCGGGAGTGTGGCCATGGGACCGTACGGAACCGGCGGCGACGACAACGGCGCCCCGCGCACGGCCACCGTCCGCTACACCAACACCTCGGACAAGGACGTCACCCTCGCGCTCGCCGCCCACCTGGCCACCACCGGCGGCCGGGAACTCACGACCGGTGCGCTGCGACTCGGCTCCGACGCGGTGCGGATCGCCGCCGGTGCCACCGTGGACGTGCCACTGACGGTGGATCCCTCCCGGGCCGGCCGGGGCGACTACTACGGCTATGTCACCGCCACCACGACCGACGGCGCGGTCAAGGTCCACACCACGGTGAGCATCGTGGTGCACGGCCCCATCCACAAGCTCACCGTCACCACCTACGACCACGACGGGAACCGCGTCCAGGCACTGCCCACCATCTGGGGCACGGACGGATTCGTCGACTACGTCAGCACCGAGCCGGCCGTCGCCGAAGTCGAGGAAGGCACCTATCAACTCGACTACTCCAGCCTGGACACGGCCGATGACGGACAGGAACTGCGCCAGGTCGTCCTGCCGGAGGTGAAGGTCACCAAGGACACGGCCGTCACCCTGGACGCGCGCAAGACCACCAAGGTCGACATCCGCACGCCCCGGCCCGCCGAACAGCGCGGCATCCTCGACTACCAGACCTACCGGCAGATCGACGGACACAGCCTCCTCCAGGGCACGATGTACTTCGACCTGGCCAAGCGGCTCTACGTCAGCCCCACCGCGGCCGTCACCGACGGCACCTTCGAGTTCGCCTCGCGCTGGCAGCTGGTCGCCCCGCTGCTGGAGGCGAAGGTGTCGGGCAGCGACCTCGCCCTGAATCCGTACTACATGCCGAATTCGCCGCTGTTCGCCGCCGGCGGTATCACCCTGACCGCCGTGGACGCGGGCACCTTCGCCAAGCCCGACTTCAGCCGGGCCCGCGGCAAACTCGCGATCGTCCGCAACGAAGAGGGCACCAACGAGCGGGAGTTGACCCGACAGGCGGCCGCGGCGGGCGTACGCGGACTGCTGATGACCCACTTCGCCGACATCGCCTGGACGCGCTGGAGCCCCGACGGCGAACGCACCGCCGTGCCGACCGTCCGCATCGGCAAGGCAGCGGGCGCCGCCCTGCTCGACCGGCTGAAGAAGCGCCCGAGCACCACCGTCAGATTCACCGGAACGGCGAAGAGCCCGTACCTCTACGACGTCATGCAGACGTCGTCCCAACAGATACCCCGGCAGGTCGTGTACACCGTGTCCGAGCGCAACAGCGCGGTGCTGCGGACCACGTACGCCGACAACGGAGGAGCGCCCTGGGCCAGTGAACAGCGGTTCGCCCGGCGCCCGTACCAGGACACCGCCTGGTTGCAGTACACCCGCTATGTGCCGACGGGCTTCGTACGCACCGAGTACGTCAGCGCGAACGGCACGGCCTGGCTGCACCGGGTGCATCACACGACCACGTTCGACGTAGACATGCCGCTGGCCGTGGGCATGAACGACGCGCCCCGCACCTACCGGCCCGGCGAGCACCTCGACGAGCGCTGGCAGGGGGCCGTGGTGCGCCCCTCGATCCCCCGGGGCACCAAGACGCCCTCGGTACGGACCGGAGACGTACTGGCCCTGCGCATTCCGGAGTTCACCGACTCCACGGCGGGTCACTGGTCACGGCTGCTCGCCGGGGACGGCGGCGGGGTGGGCGGACTCGCCACGGCCGCCGACGCGCCGGGCGGTGACACGGCCGCCGCGGCGCTCTACCGCGACGGGGTGAAGGTCGCCGACGCCGACAGCGCCTGGACCGATTTCGAGGTCGCCCCGGGCGCAGCCGACTACCGGCTGGACCTGACGACCTCGCGCGTGGACGACGAGTGGGCGTTCGCCGCCCGTACCGACACCTCCTGGTCCTTCCGGTCCGCGACCACGGCCACGGCGACACCGCTGTCCCTGCTGCAACTCGACTACGCCGTACCGGTCGACGCACACAACGCGGTGGGGGCCGGGCGGACGCACACCATCGGCCTGGCCGTCCGCGCCCAGGACGGTCAGCCCGCCCCGCGCGGAGTGGCCCTGCGCGTGGAGGTGTCCTACGACGACGGCAGGCACTGGAGCGGTGCGGCGGTCCAGGACCGCGGGCACAACGCGTTCCGGGCCACCGTCACCAGGCCCTCCGGCCACGGCGACGCGTATGTGACCCTGCGGGTCACGGCGCGGGACCGGCTCGGCAACAGCGTCCGACAGACGGTACAACGCGCCTACCTGCAACGGGGATAGACGCTGCTGCGCACAGCGCGCACAGCGCGCACGGCGGGTGCACGGCGGAGCGACGCGGCCGTGCACCCGCCGCCCGTCCACACGGATGCAGTACGGTGTTCAACCGTTGGACGGGGTGGGACCAAGGAGAGCGCCGTGACACTGGAAGCCGCCGGGGTCACCGATGCCGAGGAGTCCGCCTATCGGATCCTGGTGACGATGAGCAACGCCTCGGCGGGCGACTTCGCGATCCGCTCGGGTGCCACCACCGCGGACGCCTCACGGACCCTCGAGGCGCTCACGGCCAGGGGACTGGCCAGTCACACCGACGGATCCCCACGGCTCTACCGGGCCACGCCACCCGATGTGGCCCTCATGCCCCGGCTCAAACGCAACGCCGACGCCCTCGACCAGGCCCGGGCCACGGCCACCGCCCTGCTGGCGACCTACCGGGACACCATGCGCCGGCGCGACGCCGGTGAGCTCATCGAGGTGATCACCGGGGCGGACGCGCTGCGCCAGCACCTGCGCCGCATCCAGGCGGACACCCACGACGAGATGCTGTGGTTCTGCAAGGCCCAGTACGTCGCCATGCCCTCGGGCAGCAACGAGGCGGAGTTCGACGCGCTGGCCCGCGGGGTGCGTTATCGGGTCCTCTACGAGAAGGCGTTCTTCGACGACGAGGGAGCCGTGGACAACGTTATCGAGGGCGTACGGGCGGGTGAGGTCGCCCGCGCGGTACCCCATCTGCCCTTGCGGCTCGCCGTGTCCGACCGCGCCATCGCCATCTGCCCGCTCGTACCCGGTGGTCCCTTCGGCAGCCCCGAGGAACCCACCGCGGCCCTGGTGCGCGACAGCAGCCTCCTCGCCGCGCTCATCGCGCTCTTCGAACGCTACTGGGACGACGCCGTCCCCCTGCACGTCGACGACAGCGGAGCGGTCAGCGGCACCGACGGGACATCCGGCGCCGACTCCCTCTCCACCACGGACCGACGGCTGCTCTCCCTGCTCGTCGCGGGCGTCACCGACAAGGCGATCGCCTCGCAACTGGGCCTGAGCAGGCGTACGGTCCAACGTCATATCCAGCAACTGATGACGTTCGCCGGGGCGGCCACCCGTATGCAACTGGCCTGGCAGGCCGCTCGCCGGGACTGGGTGTAGCGGAGAGGACGGCGAGGGGGCCGGGGCGCTGTCCGCGGCCCGGCCCCCTCGCCCCTGGCACTCAGGGGTGCGAACGCGTCTCGTTGACGTCCGCCGTCCGCACGAACGCCACTCGGTGACCGAACTGGATCTCGTAGTACATGTCCTTGCCGATCACGACCCTGTGCGGGGTCGTGTCGAACGTCGGCGCGTAGAAGTACTCGCCCGGCACCTTGTCACCGGCGACGTACCTCTGGCCTGCCAGGATCTTGTACGGGAGCGGCGAGACGGCCTGGACGGGGACGCCCGCCGGGTATGCCGCGGCCTCCGGATAGGCGCGCCCGTACACGGGGATCTCCGTGAGGCCCGGTTTGGGGGTCACGACCTGGCCCGAGGCGTTCACCGCAGTCGGCCGGCTCTGCGGGTTCTTGAACCAGGCCTTCTGGCCCAGGTACCAGATCGCCGTCCAATCGCCGTCACGGTCCGCGACCGCGTACCGCTGTCCGGTGGAGACCCGGGAACCCACGTCGTTCACGTCGATCGTCGAGTCGTCGCCCTTGGGACGCAGCCCGATGTCCTTGATCAGGGGCGAGGTCTCGTCCGGCCGGGAGTAGAGCCGCACCTCGCTGGAGCCGTGCGCCGCGCAGGGCTCACCGCTGGTGACACAGCCCGTGTACCGGGGCTGGTTCTCCGCGAAGTCCGGCAGCACGGTGACCAGACCTCCACTCGTCCTTGTCTTCGTCGCAGGCCGGAACGGGTGGCCGAGCAGGGTGAAGTAGTGCTGCCAGTCCCAGTACGGGCCCGGGTCCGTGTGCATGCCGGGGATGGTCGACGTGGTCGGACCGGGCACGTTGTCGTGGCCCAGGATGTGCTGGCGGTCCAGCGGAACGCGGTACTTGTAGGCGAGGTAGTTCACCAGCCGCGCCGAGGCGCGGTACATCTCCTCCGTGTACCAGGCGTCCGGCGAGGCGAGGAATCCCTCGTGTTCCAGGCCGATCGACTTGGCGTTGATGTACCAGTTGCCCGCGTGCCAGGCCACGTCCTTCGCCTTCACGTGCTGGGCGATGTGACCGTCGGTCGAGCGCAGGGTGTAGTTCCACGACACGTAGGTCGGGTCCTGGACCAGCTTCAGCACGCCGTCCCAGCTGCCCTCCGTGTCATGGATGACGATGTACTTGATGCTCTGCGACGCGGGCCGGTCACCGAGGTCGTGGTTCCCGTAGTCACCGTCGCCGAACTCCGAGTACGGGGCCGGGATCCACTCGCACGACACGGACGTGGGGCACTCCGTGTTCGTGGCGGAGACGGTACGCAGCCCGGCCCGCCGCAGCAGCGCGGTGTCGGGGCTCAGTCCGGGCCGGGCGGCGAGCGCGACCTGCTGACCGGCGTCCGTGGTGCGCTCCTCGCCCTGGCGGATCACCTCGTAGACGTCATTGGCGTAGGTCGCCGCGGTCGCGGTGTCGTCCGCGCCGGAGAAACGCCCCACCGCGCCGTACCAGTCGGCCGCGTCGTCGCTCAGCGGCTCGCCGAGGTCCTTCTGCGCGGCCGCCAGGAGCGCGGCCCCGCCCGCCACGTTCGCGGCGGCGTCGGTACGCAGCCGCTCCTCGGGCAGGCCGGTGAGCCGGGCCGCCTTCGGCAACGTCTTCAGCCGGTCCGGGAGCTGGGAGTTCTGCGGCACCTGGGTGGTGGGCAGCAGGGGCGGGCGCGAGCTGTCGCCACGAGCGTCCTCCGTGCCCTCGCTGTGGTGCGGTGCCTCCGCGATCGCCGTCCGCGCGTCGGTGAGATGCATGGGGCCGTAGCCGCCGCTGACGCTCGGCGCGCCCGCGTGCGCGTCCCAGCGGGACTGGAGGTAGGAGACGCCGAGCAGGACGCTCAGCGGCACGTGGTACTCGGCGGCAGCGACGGCGAAGGCCCGCTGGAGCTCCGCGGCGGACGCCTGCGCGGGGCTGCTCGACGGGGCCGCGCCGAGCAGCGGCAACAACAGCGCCGCCGAGGCGACGGCGCCCGCGGTACGGCGCGCGCGTCTGTACCCGACAGTGGCCTCGGGGTCGATGAAGGATCCTCGCAATGCAGCCTCCTGGGACGGTCGAGCGCGGTGGGGCGTGCGGGGCCGATCGTGGGTCAGTGGTATCGGCTCTCCGACGATCCGTCAATCTTGCCCAGGAGCGGGCGATTTCCCTTACCGAGAGGGGGCGAACGGGTTTTCGTGGCGGCAGCGGGACGGCCTGCAAGGCGTCAGTGGAGTGGACCCCTGGCGCGAACGGGTGAAGATGCCCGCGGGAGAGATGCCGACGAGGGGGCAGAGCCGCTCGCCGTACATCGGTGCCGCACGGCAGGCCCCGCACGACGAAGGTCCGCGGCGCGCCGCCGTTCAGGCGCACCGCGGACCTTCGTCCCCGTCAACGAGTGCCGACCGCCGCTCGAACGGCCCGACGGGCCATCTGGCAGTCGTCGTGTAGCCGCCGCAGCAGCAGCCGCTGTTCCTCGCCGGACGGCGCAGCACCCGGATGGGCCGGTCCTGGTGCCGCCGGGGTCGCGTCGTGCATCGAACGCTGCACGGCCGTCTCGTACGTACGGATCTCCCGGGTCAGTACGAGCATCAGGTTCACCAGGAAGGCGTCGCGCGCCGCGGGACCGGCGGACTGCGCGAGCTGACTGATCTGGCGGCGCGCCACGGGAGCGTCACCGAGGACCGCCCACAGCGTCGCGAGGTCGTAGCCCGGCAGGTACCAGCCCGCGTGCTCCCAGTCCACCAGTACTGGACCGGCCGGTGAGAGCAGGATGTTCGACAGCAACGCGTCCCCGTGACAGAACTGGCCCATGCCCTGACGGCCCGCCGAGTGCGCGATGCCGTGCACCAGCTTCTGCAGGTCGCCCATGTCCCGGTCCGTGAGCAGACCCAGCTCATGGAAACGGGAGATCCGCTCCGCGTAGTCCAGCGGGGCGTCGAACGTCCCCGCCGGCGGCCGCCACGCGTTCAGCCGGCAGATCGCACCCAGTGCCGCCCGGATGTCCGCGCGGGGCGGCGCCTCCGCCGGGTGCCGCTGCAGCGCGGCCACCCGCCCCGGCATCCGCTCGATCACAAGGGTGCAGTTGTCCGGGTCCGCCGCGATCAGCCGGGGCACCCGGACCGGTGGCCGATGCCGCACGAACGATCGGTATGCCGCTATTTCGTGCCTGATCCGCTCCGACCAGATCGGGGAGTGGTCCAGTAAACACTTGGCGACCGCCGTGCTGCGCCCCGTCGTGCCGACGAGGAGCACGGAGCGCCCGCTGCGGCGCAGTACCTGGACCGGAGCGAACTCCGGACAGATCCGGTGCACCGACGCGATCGCCGTGCGCAGCTGCGCGCCCTGAGGGCCGGACAAGTCGAGTCTCCCGCTGAGCGGTTGGGTGCCGAGCCCCGGAACGCGCCGCGTCCTGCCGGCGCCGAGCACGGGGGCCGCCGGTCGAGCGGGGTCGAGGTAGGGGCCGCTGCCCGCCGCCGCCGGGCGGGGGTGAAGCGACCGGGGCGGAGCGGACACGGAGGACGATGCTGTGTACATGGGCGAAACAGATCCCTTCGTGTGCCTGCAAGTTGCTGCGCTACCCGCCCCGGCCGCCCTGGTGCACCCTGGGGAATGTCCCTCGGCAACCGGGTCGGGGTGGCGCTTTCCTACCTGACACCGGATGCCCAGTGGCAGACCATCTGGCGCACCCTGGCGAACCCTGGCGAATAGTCGCTCAGCAACTGACAGAGGGTTACTGTCAACTCAGCCGAGAACCTGGGGGCTTGACGTGAACGGACAACCCAACACTCGTCTGTCGGATCTGTTCGGCCTGGCCGGCTGGTCCAAGGGCGAACTCGCGAGGCTGGTCAACAAGCAGGCGGCGGCGATGGGCCACCCCCAGCTGGCGACCGACACCTCACGGGTGCGGCGTTGGATCGACATGGGAGAGATCCCGCGCGATCCGGTTCCGCGAGTGTTGGCGGCTCTTTTCACCGAGCGTCTCGGCCGTGTCGTGACCATCGAGGACCTCGGTCTGGTGCGGCACGGGCGTGTGGGGAAACGGCCGGGCGGCGGGAATGTGGAACATCCCGACGGTGTGCCGTGGGCGCCCGAGCGAACCGCTGCGGTCCTCACCGAATTCACGGGAATGGACCTCATGCTCAACCGACGCGGCTTGGTGGGCGCGGGTGCCGCGCTCGCCGCGGGATCCGCACTCAGCAGTGCCATGCACGATTGGCTCCACACCGATCCGGCCCTCGCGGCCGACGCCCCTGTAGTCGACAATCCCCTGCACGCCGACCCCGCTGGGTTCGACCGTTACGAGGCCGCCCCCATCGGGTCGCAGGAGATCGAGGAACTGGAGCGCTCGGTCGAGGTGTTCCGGGCCTGGGACGCGGCCCGCGGCGGCGGGTTGCAACGCAAGGCCGTGGTGGGCCAGCTCAACGAAGTGGGAGGCATGCTCTCCTACCGACACCCTGACCATCTGCAGCGGCGCCTGTGGGGCGTCGCCGCCAATCTCGCCGTCCTCGCGGGTTGGATGTCGCACGACGTCGGCCTGGAGCCCACGGCCCAGAAGTACTTCGTCATCGCCGCGCACGCGGCCAGAGAAGGCGGCGACCGGCCGCGCGCCGGGGAGGCGCTCTCCCGCGCCGCCCGTCAGATGGTGCACCTGGGCCGGCCCGACGACGCCCTGGACCTGATGAAGCTCGCCAAGTCGGGCTCGGGTTCCGAGATGTTGCCGCGCACCCGGGCCATGCTCTACACGATCGAGGCCTGGGCTCAGGCGTCGATGGGCAAGGGCCAGGCCATGCGGCGCACCCTGGGGGAGGCGGAGGACCTCTTCGTCTCCGACAAGGGTGATGTGCCACCGCCGAGCTGGATGCAGATGTTCGACGAGGCGGACATGCACGGCATGCAGGCCCTGGCCTACCGGACGCTCGCGGAGCACGACCCGGTCGCGGCGACCACGGCGCAGCGCCACGCCAAGGAAGCGTTGCATCTGCGGGAGAACGGGCGGCAGCGGTCACAGATCTTCGACTGGCTGTCGCTGGCCTCGGCGTGCTTCATCGCGGACGACCCCGAGCAGGCGGACCGCTATGCCCGGCTGGCCCTGGTGTCGATGGGGGCGAACTCCTCCCACCGCACCTGGGACCGACTGCGCGAGATGTACCGGCTCACCGCCGAGTACTCCGGCTACCCGAAGATCCACGAACTGCGTGAGGAGATCCAACTCGCCCTCCCCAAGAGCTCGCTCAGGCCGAAGCGCGGGGGCACCACCACACAGGCGTGAGCACTCCTGCCTGTGTGCACAGAAAGAGTTCCAGGTCCAAGGGTTCCAAGTCGGGGTCTTCGAGCCGATCCCGGCGAGGTCTGATCCCGGTGAGGTCTATGAGCCGATCCTGGCGATGAGCACGCAGGCGTCGTCCTCGCGCCCACTCTCGCCGAATTCCTCTACAACCGTCCGTACGCAGTCCTGGGCCGTGCGGGCTCCGTGGAAGCGCGGGGCCAGGTCGAGCAGCCTCTGGACGGCTTGCGCTCCATAGTGCCCGGGGACCAGTCCGTCGGTGTGCAGGAACAGCAGGTCGCCGTCTTCGAGGGTCTCTTCGGCCTGCCCGTAGACGGCCCCCGAGGTCGCGCCGAGCAGCACGCCGTCCGGCGCTGTCAGCATGCGCCCCGTCCCGTTGCGGAACACCAGCGGGGCGGGGTGTCCTGCCTGCGCCCAGGTGAGGGTGCGGGTCTCGGGCCGGTAGCGGCAGCAGACCGCGCTGCCGAGGGACGGCTGCACCGAGGCGTCGAGCAACTGGTTGAGCCAGGACATGAGTTGCCCGGGCTGGGTGCCCGCGACGGCCATGCCGCGCAGGGCGCCGAGCAGCATCGCCATGCCCGACGCGACGGTGATGCCCTGCCCGGTGAGGTCACCGACACTCAACAGCGTTGCCCCGTCGGGCAGTTCCATCGCGTCGTACCAGTCGCCGCCGATCAGCGCGCTGTTCGAGGAGGGCAGATGGCGGGCGGCGAGGTCCAGGGCCTCGGGGCCCCGCTGCGGGAACCGCAGGGAGCCGCGCCAAGGCGGCAGCACGGCCTCCTGCAGCTGGACCGCGAGTCGGCGCTCGCTCTGCGCGTGGTGCCGGTGCAGCTGAAGCGACTCACGAGTCTCGCTCACCGTCTGCTGGCTGCGACGCAGTTCGCTGACGTCGCGCAGCACGGCCCACATCGCGGCGGTGCTGCCGTGGGTGTCGAGCACGGGCTCGCCCATCATGTGCACGGTCCGCACCCCGCCGTCGGGGCGCACGATGCGGAACTCGCCGTCGATGGGCTTCGCGTCGATGAGGCAGTCGGTGACCATCGCCGTCAGCATCGGCCGGTCCTCGTCGAGCATCAGCGACGGCAGTTCGTCGAGGGTGAGCGGGGGAGCGGCGGGGTCGCGACCCAGGATGTCGTAGAGCTCTCCGGACCAACTGGCCTCGTCCGTGAGCAGGTTCCACTCGGCACTGCCCACCCGGCTGAGCAGCGAGCCGCGCCGGGGCGCGGCCGGGACGGCCGGTGCGGGGGGCGAGTCGGCCGGCTCCGTGGGCACGGGCGGGGGTCCGTCCCGCAACTGTGCCAAATGCTCGTCGAGGTCGTTGAGTTGGTGCATCGCCAGATCGCACAGTGCGCGCTGCCAGCGTCCTTGGGGGTCCGTGCCGTCGAAGGGCGCGTCCCGCCGTACGGCGTCCACCTCGCCGCGCAGCCGTCGCGTCTGCGAAATGAGCGCGTCGACCGAGCCGCGCTGGGGCGGCTGGGCGGCGGGGCGGTCCGCAGAGAGATGGGACGGCATGACGCACTCCGATGGGGGACGGTACGACCAAGGCTGGGCGGAAGGACCGTTACGACTGTTGCACAGCCTGCGACGCCCTGTAAGGGATTTGGCAACACACGATCCGGTGGTGCTTCTGACATATGCTGTAGTCCAGGCGGACGGTCCGACCGGCATGGATTCGGTACGCGGGTCGCGCCCCCAAGTCGTAGAAAGCGTACGTGACTTGAGGGTCCTCAGGGGTAGCCGGGGGCCTCCTTCATTTCTTTGTTCGACGGTCATATGTACGTGGCGTGTCCATGCTCGGGAGCGAAGTGCCCCCCCGTTCACAGTGAACGGACGAAATCGCGTACCTCCTCCTCGTAGAGGGGTGTGGGATCGACGCCCATCGAGGCGAAGTTCTGCTCGATCTCCAGACTCACCAGACCGTGCAGATGGGCCCAGAGCATCGTGGTCCGCGCGGCGACCGCCGCCGGGACGTCCTCGACTCCGCGGAGCTTCATCCACTCCCCGAACTGGCCCTCCGAGCCCTCCGGAGCCATCGCGTCGGGCGCCGCCAGGGCACTCGCCACGTTCAGTACGACGTTCATGGCCGGCTGGGAGGCCTCGACCAGTCGCGTGGACTGCGCGTCGTACCCCGGCAGGGGCGCCCGGAACAGCAGTCGGTAGCGGTGCGGCTGGCCGCGCGCCCACTCGCGGTAGGCCCGGGCGACCGCGGCCAGGCGTGCGGCCGCGTCGCTCGCGGAGGCGTCGGCCGCGCGGGCGAGTGCGGACGCCAGGTCGCGGTAGGCGTCGATGACCAGTTCGGTCAGCAGGCTGTCCCGGTTGGCGAAGTAGCGGTAGAGGGCGGGCCCGGTCATGCCCAACTGCTTGGCGATGGCGTTGAGGGACAGTGCCTCCGGACCGCCGTCGGCCAGTTGCCGCAGTGCCGCGGCCTTGACCTCCTCCCGTACCTGCGCGCGGAACCGATCGCGCGGTCCGGGTCCCCTCCGGCTCTCCGCCATGTCATCGCCCTCTTCGTCTGTCCGCAGGGGTCGCTCTCTGGCGTATGCGGCAGAGAGGAGCATGCTTTCGTTTGATCCTATGGCGAACGCATGAGCCGATAGCGTTCGGCGGCGGCGTTCGGCCGCTGTTCACTCGTCCCTCACCGCATCGGTATGGCCCTCGGCGAACACCGCGTGCACGCTGGCGCGCGGTGTGCCGCAGGGGCACTCCGGTGACGAGGGGGCGGGCGAATGACACCGATCAGCCGAAGGGGCTTCGTGGGACTCGGCGCATCCGTGGCGGCGGGCGCCGCGCTGGGCGTCGGCTCGCGTCCGGCGGCGGCCGCCGACGCGGCGACCGGCACCATCCAGGACGTACGGCACGTCGTCGTCCTCATGCAGGAGAACCGCAGCTTCGACCACTACTTCGGCCGCCTCAAGGGCGTCCGCGGCTTCGAGGACCGCAGCGGCATCACCCTGTCCGGCGGGTACTCCGTCTTCAACCAGCCGAACGGTGGCGGACGGCAGTACCCGTGGAAGCTCAGCTCCACGCCCGCCGCGGGCGGCAAGGACGGCGAGACTCTCGCACAGTGCAACGGCGACCTCCCGCACTCCTGGTCCTCGCAGCACTCCGCCTGGAACAAGGGCCGCCTCGACAACTGGGTCTCCGGCGTCGGCAACGTCCGCTCGCTCGGCTACCTCGACCGCTCCGACATCCCCTTCCACTACGCGCTCGCCGACAACTACACGATCTGCGACGCCTACTTCTGCTCGGCACTCAGCGCGACCGGCCCCAACCGCACCTACCTGTGGAGCGGCAAGGTCGACGGTTCCAGCTACGACGGCGGCGACGAGTCCGGACTGACCTGGCAGAACTACGCCGAGGCGCTCCAGACGGCCGGAGTGACCTGGAAGGTGTACCAGAACGCGCAGGACAACTACGGCGACAACGGCTGCGCCTACTTCAAGAAGTTCGCCTCCGCCAAGGCGGGCGACCCGCTCTACGACCGCGGCATGGCCTCCGTGCCGAAGGCCACCGGCTCCACCCCCGACGACATCGCCGCCGCCATCAGGGCCGACGTCCTCGCGGGCACCCTGCCCCAGGTCTCCTGGGTGGTCGCCAACCAGGCCTTCTCCGAGCACCCCTACGCCCCGCCCGGCGACGGCGCCCACTTCGTCGACCTGGTGTACAAGGCCCTCGCCGCCGATCCGGACGTCTTCGACTCCACCGTCCTGTTCCTCAACTACGACGAGAACGACGGCTTCTTCGACCACGTGCCGCCCCCGGCCCCGCCCGCGAACACGGCGGGGGAGTTCCTCAACGGCGCCCCGTACGGTCTCGGCTTCCGTGTCCCGATGCTCGTCATCTCACCCTGGACACGCGGCGGCTGGGTCTCCTCGGAGGTCTTCGACCACACCTCGGTCCTGCGCTTCCTGGAGACGTGGACGACGGCGCTCGGCAAGCCCGCCGCCTGCCCCAACATCAGCGCCTGGCGCCGCAAGATCACCGGTGACCTCACCGGAGTCTTCGACTTCACCGACCCGGTCCACGGGACGGTCGCGCTGCCCGCCACGAGCGTCATCGGGATCGCCACCTGCGGCCCCCTGCCCAATCCGGTGCCCACCACCAACGCCCTGCCCGTCCAGGAGCCCGGCACCCGGCCCGCCCGCGCCCTGCCCTACCAGCCGAACGGCTACCTGGACCACCTGGAGTTCGGGGCGGGCGGCACGATCCTCGCCTGGTTCACCATGGCCAACCAGGGCACCCCGGCGAGCCGCGCCGCGCACTTCTCGATCCACCCGAACGCCTACCGCGACACGACGCCCTGGCAGTACACCGTCGACGCCGGCGCCACCGCCTCCGACTCCTTCAGCATCGGCTCGGGGTACGGCAACGGCAAGTACGACCTCACCATGGCCGGCCCCAACCGCTTCCTGCGCCGCTTCAAGGGCGATGCGACACAGGCGGGCAAGTCGGCCGAGGTGAGCACCCGTTACGCCATCGAACCCGGCACCGGCAAGACCGCCCTCTACTTCAAGATGACCAACTCCTCGGCCGCCGCGGTGAAGTTCACGATCACCGCGAACCAGTACCGCGACGACGGGCCGTGGACGTACACCGTCGCCGCGGGCGGTTCGGCCGAGGACTACTTCAACGCCGTCGCGTACCAGAACGGCTGGTACGACTTCACGATCACCGTCGACTCCGACGCGAGTTGGTCGCGCCGGTTCACCGGGCACATCGAGACGGGCACGGCGAGCGTCAGCGGCTGATCACGCGTAGAGGTCCGGGCGCGGGGCGAGTTCGACGGTCACTCGGCCGCCGCTCTCCAGCGCCCGGACCCCGGCCTCGGCGACGGCCGAAGCCGCGTACCCGTCCCAGGCACCCGGCCCGGTCACTTTCCCCTCCCGGGTGGCGTCCACCCAGGCCTGCACCTCGCGGTCGTAGGCGTCGGCGAACCGTACGAGGTAGTCCTGCGCCACCTCCTCGTGGGCACCGCCCGCCGTCGTCACCACCATGGTGTGCTCGTCCCCGATCCGCGCGCTCCCGGACTCGCAGACCGCCTCGCAGCGCACCTGGTAGCCGAAGCCGGAGTTGACGAAGACCTCGACGTCGACGAGAGCGCCGTCGGCCGTCTCGAACACCACGAACTGGGGGTCGAGAAGGCCCTCGGGGGCACCCGCGGACGGCCGAGGGCGCAGCACGGTCACGGCGGTGAGCTCCTGCTCGAGCAGCCAGCGCGCCGCGTCGATCTCGTGCGAGACGGAGCTGTTGACCAGCATCGCCGAGGTGAAGCCGGGCGGGGAGGACACATTGCGGTGCGTGCAGTGCAGCATCAGCGGACGGCCGAGCCGCCGACTGTCCAGCAGGGACTTCAGTCGCTGGTACTCGGCGTCGTACCGGCGCATGAACCCGACCTGCACCAGTCTCCGGCCGAGCCGCGCCTCCGCCTCCACCACCCGCAGCGCCCCGGCCGACTCCGGCACCATCGGCTTCTCGCACAGCACCGGCAGACCGCGCTCGAAGGCCGCGAGCAGCGCCTCCTCGTGCGCGGGCCCGGGGGAGGCGATCAACACCGCCTGTACGCCGGGCGCGTCGAGGGCCGAGGCCACCTCGGTGTGCACCGAGACACCGTCGATGCCGGCGACGGCGTCCTTGGCGCGCCCGGTGTCGGGATCGGCCACCGCCGCGACCCGGGCGCCGTTCACCACCCGATCGATCCGTCGTACATGGTCGGCCCCCATGTGGCCCGCACCCAGGACCGCGACACCCAACAGCTCACTCACGCGCTCACCTCTCCGGCAGACAGTTCTGGAGGCGATTGTCTGCCGGAATGATCAGTAGCGCAGCACCCCGGCGATGCCTTTCGCGTCGCCGAGACTGCCGTCGGGGACGAAACGGACCTCCGCTCCGGTATCGAGACACTGTTCGACGATCTCGTCGACGATGTCCTCGCGGGCGTCCATATCACCGCTCTCGGCAGGGACCAGATGGTCGCCGCCGTCGTCGCGTACCGTCACGCGGTAGTTCTCCTCGACGGCCAGCAGCCGGATCCGGGCCTGGGAGGCGTTCTGCCAGACCTCGTCGACTCCGGCCGCGAACTCCTTGCGGCCACGGGCCGACTCGAGCTCCCGGGCCACCGCGTCGGTGTCCCTGCGCTCCTCGGCGCTGATCAGCGGACGGACCGCCTGCCACACGGCTTCGGGGGTCCCGTGCGCGAGTCCGCCGTGCGGGATGTGCGTGGCCTCCTTGGTGACCGTGCCGACCTCGTCGAGGAGGGAGAGCGCGGCTGTCTCGCCGGTGACGTACAGCGGACGCGGATCCTCGTGCAGTACGGCGCTCATCGCGGTGTCGGCGTCCCGCACGAAGTGCTTGGTCCGCTCGTCGCGGAAGGTGCTGGGCAGGTCTCCGATGCGCTCCTTGCGCTCGGCGTTCGGGTCCTCGAGGCTGCGGGTCCGCGGGAAACCGCCGATGCGCTCCTCGGTGACCCGGTCGGCGCCGCCGTTCCACAGCGTCACCCGGTCGGCAGACACAGCGAGCACCCAGAACGGCCGCTCCGACACCTGCGCCGCGACGAGGTTGCGGGTCAGGAAGGTGTCCGAGAGCACCACGCGCTCGGGCACCGTGCGGGCCAGCGACCACACCTGGTGCTCGCCGGGCGCCGCGAAGATCGCGAGACCCTCCTCGGCGTGCGCCAGGTCGACCTCAGCGAGTGCCTGGTCGAGCTGCTGGACGAGGTCGGTGCGCCGTTCGCGGGTGACCGCCGGATCGGACTCGATCTGTTTCTTGGCCTCGGCCACGACATTGCGCAGCCGGACCGGATCCTGGGCGCTGTCGGGTTCGCGGCGGTGCGTGGGCGTCAGTACCGACACCGCGGGATAGGGCCGCGGCCTGCGCAGCTTGGTGAGGGTCGCTGGGCTGAGTGCGTGCTCCATAACAGCACGATAGAGCCGATTCAGTTATCGGGCATTTGGGGCAATTGATTGTTAGTGTCGCTCGGGTCGCCAGATGACGTTCCCCCGCGTCGTCGTCGCACGACGATGCCCGCCTTCGCAGGACGCCCATGACGCAGGCCGACACCGAAACCCATGCGCCCCCGGCCGCCAAACTGACGCTGCCGACCCTCACCACGATGGTCGTCGGCTCCATGGTCGGTGCCGGCGTCTTCTCCCTGCCCCGCCTCTTCGCCCAGGAGACGGGCGTGGCGGGCGCCCTGATCGCCTGGGCCGTCGCGGGCACCGGAATGCTGATGCTCGCCTTCGTCTTCCAGCGGCTCGCGGTCCGCAGGCCCGACCTCGACGCGGGCGTGTACGCGTACGCCAAGGCCGGTTTCGGCGAGTACCTGGGCTTCTTCTCGGCGTTCGGCTACTGGGCCAGCGCCTGCGTCGGCAACGTGACGTACTGGGTGCTCATCATGTCGACGATCGGGGCGATCGCCCCGGCGCTCGGCGACGGTGACACCGTGCTCGCCGTCGCCCTGTCCTCGGTGGGCCTGTGGTGCTTCTTCCTCCTCATCCGCAGAGGGGTGAAGGAGGCCGCGGCCATCAACCGGATCGTCACCGTCGCCAAGGTCGTGCCGATCCTCGTCTTCGTCGTCCTGGCGCTCTTCTACCTCAAACCCCATGTCTTCGCAGAGAACTTCGCCGGCGCCGACTATGCCGGTTCGCTGTTCAACCAGGTCAAGGGCACCATGCTGGCCACCGTCTTCGTGTTCCTCGGTGTGGAGGGCGCGAGTGTGTACTCACGGCACGCCCGGCGCCGCGAGGACGTCGGCCGGGCGACCGTCCTCGGCTTCCTGAGCGTCTTCGCCATCTTCGCCTCCGTCACCATCGTGTCGTACGGACTGCTGCCGATGAGCCAGATCGCCGAGCTGCGACAGCCCTCCATGGCCGGGGTCCTGGAGAGCGCGGTCGGCACCTGGGGCAAGGTCTTCGTGAGCGTCGGCCTGATCGTCTCGGTGCTCGGCGCCTATCTCGCCTGGACGTTGATGGCGGCCGAGGTGCTCTTCGTCGCGGCCGAGGACGAGGACATGCCCCGCTTCCTCGGCCGCTCCACCGCCGCCGACGTGCCCGTGCCCGCGCTGCTGATGACGACACTGCTCACCCAGGTCGTGCTGGTCGTCACGCTGTTCTCGGACGACGCGTTCAGCTTCGCGCTCGACCTGACCAGCGCGCTGACCCTGATCCCGTTCCTGCTGGCGGCGGCCTTCGCCCTGAAGACCGCACGAGGAAGACCCGGCGGTGACCTGGTCGTCCCCGCGCTCGCCACCCTCTACACCGCGTTCCTGCTCTACGCGGCCGGGCCGAAGTACCTTCTCGTCTCCTTCATCGTCTACGCGCCCGCCACGGCGCTGTTCGTGATGGCCCGGCGCGAGCAGGGCAGACGGCTCTTCTCACCCCGGGAACTCGTCATCCTTCTCGTCTCGATCGCCGGCGCGGTCCTGGGGATCGTCGCCCTGGCGCTGGGCTGGATCAGTCTCTGACCCGCCCGTCCCCGCCCCGGAGAAAGGCACACCGTGACCAGTCAAGACACCACCGGCCGCCCGGCGTACGGCGTCCACTCCGAGGTCGGCAGACTGCGCAAGGTACTCGTCTGCGCACCCGGTCTCGCGCACCGCCGGCTCACCCCCACCAACTCCGACGACCTGCTCTTCGACGACGTCATGTGGGTCGAGAACGCCCAGCGCGACCACGCCGACTTCGTCAACAAGCTGCGCGAACGCGGCGTCGACGTCGTCGAACTGCACGATCTGCTCGCACGGACCATGGCGCTCCCCGTCGCAAGAGACTGGCTCCTGGACCGGAAGATCACCCCGAACGAGGTCGGTATCGGGCTCGTCGACGACACCCGCGCCTTCCTGGAGACGCTGGAACCGGCCCGGCTCGCCACGTTCCTGATCGGCGGTCTCGCCACCGCCGACCTGCCCGAGGACCACCGCTCCGGCTACCTCGCACTGGCCCGCGAGTCCACGGGCGTACGCGAGTACCTGATGCCACCGCTGCCCAACACCCTCTACACCCGCGACACGACCTGCTGGCTGTACGAGGGCATGACGCTCAACCCGCTGTACTGGCCGGCCCGGCACGACGAGACGCTCCTGATGAAGGCGATCTACACCTTCCACCCCGACTTCGCGGGCTCGACCGTGTGGTGGGGCGACCCCGAACGGGACTGGCGGGAGGCCACGTTCGAGGGCGGGGACATCATGCCGGTCGGCAACGGCGTCGTGCTCATGGGCATGAGCGAGCGCACCTCACGCCAGGCCATCACCCAGGTCGCGGCGGCCCTGTTCGAGAACGGCGCCGCCGAGCACGTGATCGTCGCGGGACTGCCGAAGCTGCGCTCCGCGATGCACCTCGACACGGTCTTCACCTTCGCCGACCGCGACCTGGTCACTCTCTACCCGACCATCATGGACGCCGTCCGCACCTTCTCCCTGCGCCCGAGCGACAAGGCCCCCGGCATCCAACTCACCGACGAGGGCGCACGATCCTTCACCGAGGTCGTAGCCAAGGCCCTCGGGCTGTCCGAACTGCGGATCGTGGAGACGGGCGGGGACGTGTACGCCTCCGAGCGGCAGCAGTGGGACAGCGGCAACAACGCGGTCGCGCTGGAACCGGGCGTGGTGGTCACCTACGACCGCAACACCCAGACCAACACCCTGCTGCGCAAGGCCGGGATCGAGGTCATCACCATCGTCGGCGCCGAGCTCGGGCGTGGACGGGGCGGCGGCCACTGCATGACCTGCCCCATCATCAGGGACCCGGTGGAATTCTGAGCCAGCGGCCCGGTGGAGGTCCGGCCGTTCAGAACGCGTCCGGATCCGCCGCCTTCCAGTCGGCCTCCCAGGACGCGGGCGGCTCCGCGAGCAACACCCCGGGCTCCAACCACTCGTAGAGCTCTGCGTACGACCGTACGGTGGCCGGGTCCGTACGTCGGAGCAGCTGATGCGGTCCGAGCTCGGCCGGATCGCGTACCCCCATGGCGGCCATGATCCGGCTGGCGCTGCGGACCGTGGCCCGCTGGTAGTGGTGCACGCGCGCCGACCTGTCGGCCACGTCCAGGGCGCGTACCCGGCGCGGGTCCTGGGTCGCGACCCCGACCGGGCAGGTGTTGGTGTGGCAGCGCCGGGTCTGGAGGCAGCCGAGCGCGAACATCATCGCGCGGGCCGCGTTCGTGTAGTCGGCGCCCTGCGCCAGCCGTTTGACGATGTCCGAGCCGGTGGCGACCTTGCCGCTCGCGCCGATCCGCACCCGATCGCGCAGCCCGGTGCCGACCAGCGCGTTGTGCACCGTGATCAGCCCTTCGGTCAGGGGCGTACCGAGGCAGGCGGCGAACTCCGGCGGCGCGGCCCCCGTACCGCCCTCGGCGCCGTCGACCACGATGAAGTCGGGCGAGACCCCCTCGGCGAGCATCGCCTTGCAGACGGCGAGGAACTGGCGGCGCGAGCCGACGCAGAGCTTGAAGCCGGTCGGCTTGCCGCCCGCCAGCTCCCGCATCCGGGCGAGGAAGCACACCAGCTCGCGCGGGGTCGAGAACACCCGGTGGTACGGCGGTGAGACCACCGCCTCGCCCTCCGGGACGCCGCGGGCCCGGGCGATCTCGGCGCTCACCTTGGCGCCGGGCAGCACCCCGCCGATGCCCGGCTGCGCCCCCTGGGAGAGCTTCAGCGACACGCACTTGACCTCCGGCAGCGCGGCCTTGTCCGCGAACTCCCGTGCCTCGAAGCCCCCTTCCGGGGTGCGGCAGCCGAAGTACCCGCTGCCGATCTCCCAGATCAGGTCGCCGCCGCCCCGCAGGTGGTGGTCCGAAAGACCGCCCTCGCCGGTGTCGTGCGCGAAACCGCCGAGCGCCGCGCCCCTGCTGAGTGCCAGGATCGCGTGCGAGGACAGCGACCCGAAGCTCATCGCGGAGACGTTCAGCAGGGCCATGTCGTACGGCTGGGTGCAGTCCGGGCCGCCGACGCGCACCACGGGCGGCTCGTCCGGCACCTCGACCGGGCGCATCGACGGTTCCAGGTACTCGTACCCGTCCCCGTACAGGTCCAGCCCGGTGCCGAAGGGCTCCTCGGCCTCGACGCCCCTGGCGCGCTCGTACACGATGCCGCGCACGTCACGGTCGTCGGGCCGCGGAAGGCGGCGGAGGTGACCGAGCAGGGGGTAGTTCCGCAGGACCGCGTGGCGGCGCTGGGTCAGGTCCCGGACGGCGATCGCGGTCAGGGCGAGCAGTGCGGCGGCCGCCCACCACCACCAGGGCGAGACGGCCCATGCCAGGACCAGTGCCCCGGCCGCACCCAGGGCGACGAACAGCGGCAAGAGCATCCGGCGCACACCACGAGTCAAACCCATGGGACGGAAAGGGGCGAAAGGGGGCATGCCGCTCGGGTCCCCCGAGGGTGCCCCCCGGGCGCTCCGGTGAATGTTGAGGAAGACTTTGCCCGTGGCCGATTCCCGTTCGCAGACGCCCGGCAGCGGGCCCATCTGCCCGTCCGCGGGGTGCAGAGCGTGGCCGAAACCGTCGGGGTGACTGGGCCGGTCAGGTTACGTACGTGTTGACGGCACTCGCGCACGTGACACAACCTCGTCATATAGCTGCTCAATACAACTGGTTTTGCGGAAGTGCTCGCCCGCCCATGAAACCGCAGGCAGGCGCGGTGTTCCCGGTGAAACCGGACGCGGGAGGTATCGCATGTGCGGCATCACCGGCTGGGTCTCCTTCGACCGCGACCTGCGCGCCGAGGCGGAGACATTGGATGCAATGACGGAGACGATGTCCTGCCGGGGCCCCGACGACCGCGGCACCTGGACCGAGGGGCCCGCGGCCCTCGGGCACCGCCGGCTCGCGATCATCGACCTGCCCGGCGGGCGCCAGCCCATGACCGCCGAGACCCCGGACGGCACGGTCGCGCTCGTCTATTCGGGGGAGACCTACAACTTCACCGAGCTGCGCCGCGAGCTGACCGACCGCGGGCACCGTTTCTCGACCGACTCCGACACCGAGGTGGTCCTGCGCGGCTACCTCGAATGGGGCGAGTCGCTCGCCGAGCGGCTCAACGGGATGTACGCCTTCGCGGTCTGGGACGGCCGCCACGACAAGCTCGTGATGATCCGCGACCGCATGGGCATCAAGCCCTTCTACTACTACCCGACCCCCGACGGCGTCCTCTTCGGTTCCGAACCCAAGGCGATCCTCGCCAACCCGCTGGCCCCGGCCCGGGTCCGCCTAGACGGACTGCGCGAGCTGTTCACCTTCGTCAAGACGCCCGGACACGCGATCTGGGACGGCATGCGCGAGGTGGAGCCCGGCACCGTCGTCACCGTCGAGCGCGCCGGGCTGCGCCGCCGCGTCTACTGGCAGCTGGAGACCCGGCCGCACACCGACGACCGTGACACCTCCATCGCCACCGTCCGCTCGCTCCTCGAGGACATCGTGCGCCGCCAGCTCGTCGCCGACGTGCCGCGCTGCACCCTGCTCTCCGGCGGCCTCGACTCCTCCGCCATGACCGCGCTGGCCGCCCGGCAGCTCGGCGAGCACGGCGAGAAGGTCCGCAGCTTCGCCGTCGACTTCGTCGGCCAGGCCGACCACTTCGTCGCCGACGAGCTGCGGGGCACCCCCGACACCCCCTTCGTGCACGACGTGGCCCGCGCCTCGGCCACCGACCACCAGGACATCGTCCTCGACGCGCACGCCCTGGCCGACCTCGACGTCCGCGCGAAGGTGATCAGGGCCCGCGACCTCCCCATGGGCTTCGGCGACATGGACACCTCCCTGTACCTGCTCTTCCAGGCCATCCGTGAGCACTCCACGGTCGCGCTCTCCGGGGAGTCGGCGGACGAGGTCTTCGGCGGCTACCTGCAGTTCTTCGACGAGGAGGCCCGCAGCGCCGAGACCTTCCCCTGGCTCGTCCGGTTCAGCCGGGACTTCGGCGACGACGCCGACGTACTGCGCCCGGACCTCACCAAGGCGCTGGACCTGGAGTCGTACGTCGCCGACGGCTACCGTACGGCCGTCGCGGGCATCCGGCGGCTCGACGGCGAGAGCGACTTCGAGTACCGGATGCGGCGGATCTGCCACCTCCACCTGACCCGCTTCGTCCGCGTCCTGCTCGACCGCAAGGACCGCGCGAGCATGGCCGTCGGCCTGGAGGTGCGGGTGCCGTTCTGCGACCACCGGCTCGTCGAGTACGTCTACAACACGCCCTGGTCCCTGAAGTCCTTCGACGGCCGGGAGAAGAGCCTGCTGCGGGAGGCGACCGCCGACCTGATCCCCAAGTCCGTGTACGACAGGGTCAAGAGCCCCTATCCGTCCACCCAGGACCCCAAGTACGCGATCGCGCTCCAGGAACACGCCAAGGACCTCCTGGCCCGGCCCGCGCACCCGGTCTTCGACCTCGTCGACCGGGAGCGGGTCCACCGGGCCGCCCACCGCGACAGCCCGCAGATCACGCAGGCGTCGCGGCGAGGCCTGGAACGCACCCTGGACCTGGCGCTGTGGCTGGACCTGTACGCCCCGGACGTGCTCCTTACCTGAGCGCCCGGTCGGCGGCCGCCTGCGAGGACTTCCACCACGAGGTCACCGGCTCCCACACCAGGACGACGCGGCCGACGCCCAGCTCACGCGCGGTGAACGTACGGCCGAAGCGCGAGGGGTCCGCCGAGACGCCGATCGAGTCCGCCCGGCGGGCCTCCGGATCCGCAGGGTCGGCGATGGTCCGCAGGGCCGCGTACGCCGTCCGGCCCGCCTCGAGCAGGTAGGGCCCGTTCTGCCCGGCGGGAACCGGCAGGGCGGCGCCGTCGAGGTCACCGAAGACGACGGTCGGGATGCGATCGACGGTGCACGCCTGGGTGGAGCGGTTGGTGACGCCGAGGTGCAGCAGGGTGGGGTCGGCGGAGCGGTGGGCGTGGACGGTGACGGCCTTCTCGGCGCACTTGGCGGGCCGCGCGGCGGCCGAGCCGCTCTGAGGCACGGCCAGGAGCAGCGCCGCGGCGACGGCCGGGAGGGCGAGAACGGGTCGGATGCGCATCGGTGGGTTCCCCCTGTTTCGGTCACGAACAGCGTCATGAACGGTGAGCGACGGCTGCTCAGTGTGACGGCCCAGGTGCGCTTCGGGTTGTATCCGACTTGTCGGTGCAACCCGTCCGCGTCCGATCTGTGACACGCCGTCGCGGGGTCCGCTCAAGGGGCCGTCGCATCCTCCGGGCCGCAGGAGCTGCCGTTGTCCGGCAGTGAGCTGTACAGCAGGAAGTCGGTGACCTTCTGGCGCACGCACTTGGAAGACGCGTACCCGGTGTGGCCCTCGCCCTTGTTGTCGAGCACGACGGCCGAGGAGCCTAGCCGTGCGGCGGTCTCCTCGGTCCAGCGGTACGGGGTCGCCGGGTCCCCGCGGGTGCCGACGAGGAGCATCTTCGGCGTCTGGACATCACGCACCTTCTCGCGGATGTAGTCGCTGCCCTTGGGGCGGCCGTAGCACATCAGCAGCTCGTTGAGACGGAGAGGGCCGAAGATCGGCGACGCCTCCAGGTAGTCGGCCCTCAGTTCGTCGATCTCCTTGGTGAGCTGCGCGGCGCTGGGCCGATCGGGGTCGTCCGCGCAGTTGATCGCCAGCAGCGCGGTCTCGAGGTTGTCCGGGGGCACCTTCGCGGGGTCGACCAGCCCGCTGTACGTGGCGTGGGGCAGTGCGACGCCCCCGGCCGCCTGCAACAGTCCGCTCGGGTCGCCGTCCTGGACGAGTGAGGCGAGGGACCGTTCGAGCTGCGGCCACCCCTTGCGGTCGAAGAGTTCAAGACCCATGGTCGCCACCAGGTCCTGGCCGGAGAACTGCTGCCCGAAGCTCGTCGGCACCGGATTCTTGTCCAGCGAGTCGACGAGCCGGGCGACCCGCTGACGGGCATCGCGCGGATCCTGCCCGAACGGGCACGACGTGTCCTGGGAGCACCAGGTGAGGAAGTCCTCCAGGGCGGTCTGCTGCCCCTCGGCGCTCACCAGGCCCGACTCGGACAGCGGCTCGGTGAGCGTGTCCACGCCGTCGAGCACCATGCGGCCCGTCTTGTCGGGGAACTGGCTCGCGTACACCGCGCCCAGGCGCGTTCCGTACGAGAATCCCAGGTAGTTGAGCTTCTTGTCGCCGAGGGCCTGGCGCATCACGTCCAGGTCCCGGGAGGCGTTGACCGTGCCGATGTGAGCCAGTACGGGGGTGGAGTGCTTGGCGCACTCGTCGGCGTCCTTCCGTACCTGCTTGAGGAGTGCCTCCGGGCTGCTGTCGTGGGTGGCGGAGCCCGCCGTGTCGGAAGTCTGGGCGGCACCGCCGCCGCAGCTGACGGGAGAGGACTGGCCGACACCGCGGGGGTCGAAGGTCACCACGTCGTAGCCGTTGGTGAGCGGCATGAAGTCCTTGCCGCCGGTGGCGAGCTGCGGGATGCCCGGGACGCCGGGGCCGCCGAAGTTCAGCAGTACGGATCCCCTCGACGGGCCTGTGGCGCGATAGCGGGCCAGCGCGAGGTCGAGCGTCCCGGCCTCCGGGTGCGCGTAGTCCAGCGGGACGGTCACCTGCCCGCACCGCAGATCCGCGGGCATTGCGTCGCCCTTGCAGGCGCCCCACTTGATCTGCTGGTGGTAGAAGCGGGACAGGTCGGGGCCCTCGGCGGCCGTCGCCACCGCCGAGGGCAGACCCGCCGCCAGCATGGCCAGTGTCACGACGCCGGCTCCGGCGTACGCCCAGCGTTGGTGCGCGGACAGCATGGATGCCTCCAGGGACGCCCGGCGTCGTACCGGGCGCCAGGGGATAGCTCCTCGATCACGATAAGCGGGTGTCCGTGAGCGCGCCTCTGGGCGGGCGTTCGATAAGCGTGACCCTCGATGGAGTGAAAACACGATCAGCCATAACGTCGGATGGTTCTCCCGCGTTTTACGCGGTGCGGGCGAGTGCCCGCATCCATGTCTGGAAGGCAGGGAACCTATGAAACGGGTTACCCGAAATGGTTTGATCGCCGCGGCCGCCGCTTCGGGAGCGCTGGCAGTGGCGATGCCGGCCCACGCCGACGCCACGGCGGACGGTGGCACGGCCGCTTCGCCCGGGCTGATCTCCGGCAACACCCTCCAGCTCCCGGTGCACGTCCCCGTGAACGTGTGCGGGAACACCGTGAACGTGGCCGGGCTCCTGAACCCCGCCGCGGGCAACGGCTGCGCGAACGTGAGCGAGGGCCGGGGCCCCGGCGTCGGCGGGAGGGGCCACGGCAGGGGTGGCGAAAGCGCTGGTGGCGTGGCCCGTGGGGGTACCGTCACGCGCGGCGGTGCTGTCGCGGTCGAGAGCGGAAAGGATTCTCCGGGCGTGCTCTCGGGCAACGGCCTCCAGCTCCCGGTACACCTCCCGGTGAACGTCAGCGGCAACACCGTGAACGTGGTCGGCCTCGGCGACGCGTCCGTGGGGAACACGTCCACGAACACCTCCGGCGACCACCCCCAGCCGGTGAAGCCCGCTCCGAAGCCGCACACGCCGCCCAGGGCGTACGTGCCGCAGGGGACGCCGTACCACGCCCCGCCGCGGCCCATGGCCTCCCTCGCCCACACGGGCGCCGACCAGACGATGCCGGCGATCGCCGCGAGCGCCGCCCTGCTCCTCGGGGGCGCCGTGCTGTACCGGCGTTACCGGCCCACGGCGGTCCGCTGACGCGGAAGGCCCCACCGTGCTCACGACCGGTGGGGCCCGTTCGGGTGGTTTCTCCGCGCGGTCCCCGGGCGGGGGTCAGCGCATGTCGGGGAGGTCGTCGCGCAGGATGCTGTAGCGCACGCCGTCGCGCCACCGGCCGTCCCGGAACGACAGACTGCGCAGCACGCCCTCGCGGGTGAACCCGACCTTCTCCAGGGCGCGTTGCTCGGCGATGTTCTCCGCCTCGGTGTCCGCCTCGATCCGCACCACGGTCGTGTGCGCGAACAGGTACCCGACCAGCTGGCGCTGGGCCTGCGTGCCCCAGCCCTTGCCGCGCGCCTCCGGCAGCAGGCCGATGCCCATGTTCCAGTAGTACGTGCTCGGGGTGGGCCGGATCTTCCGCCACCCGACGAAGCCCAGCCGCTCCTCGCCGCGCACGACCATCAGATGGCCCGCGTCGTCGCCGAGCATGCGGTTCTCGTCCCACTTGCGCCTCCAGTGGTCCGGGTCACGCCAGCCGAACCACTGGAAGGGTGCGGCGGTCTCGGGTTCCGTCAGGAACCGCTCCATGACGGGCAGGTCGTACTCGGCCACCGGGCGCAGGGTCACGTCATCGTCACTCATGGACGACAAGCCTATGAGCGACGGACGATGAAATCCCCATGGAGATCGGGAAAGATGCTGCGGGCGCGGGCGATCGCCGCGCACCCCGGCCGTAAGCGAATGGAGCGCACACATGACTTCTCCGGGTCCCGCGGATCTCGTCGTCGCCCGGGCCTCGCTCGACGACTGGTCGGTGATCAGCGGGTGGGCGGGGGACGAGGGATGGAATCCGGGGCTGTCCGACGCACCGAGCTTCTTCGCCCAGGATCCCGAGGGTTTCTTCATCGGCAGGATCGACGGGCAGCCGGTCTCGGCCGTCTCGGTCGTGACGTACGACGCCGACTACGCCTTCCTGGGCTTCTATCTCGTACGACCGGATCTGCGCGGCCGCGGCCACGGCCTCACCACCTGGAAGACGGCCCTCGCCCACGCCGGCGGCCGGACCGTCGGTCTGGACGGTGTGGTGGCGCAGCAGGACAACTACCGCAAGTCCGGCTTCGAACTCGCCCACCGCACCGTCCGGTTCACCGGAACCGTGCCGGCGGGGCAGACGTCACCGGGGGTGCGGCCCGCGGAAGCGGCCGACTTCGCGTCCATCGCGGCGTACGACAGTGCCTGCTGCCCGGCCGACCGCCCCCGCTTCCTGGAGCGGTGGCTCACCGGTCCCGGCCACCGCACCTTCGTCCGCGTCGACGACGGCCACCTCACCGGCTACGCGGTGATCCGACCCGCCCTCGACCGCCCGCGCGTCGGCCCGCTGTTCGCCGACACCGCCGAGGACGCCCGCGCCCTCCTGCTGACGCTGGCCGCCGACGCTCCCGGCGGCGAGGTCGCCATCGACATCCCCGAGTCGAACGCGCCGGGCGTCGCCCTCGCCGAGGAGTTCGGTCTCACCCCCTCCTTCGAAACGGCCCGGATGTACACCGGCCCGGTCAGGCCGTTCAGCGGCGGCCGCGTCTACGGGGTCACCACGCTGGAGCTCGGCTAGAGCCTGTCCGGCGGACAGGCCATCGGTCAGGCGGCGGAGCGTTCGTCGGGCTGGCGGCGGCGCAGGGCGGTCTGCTGGATGGCGGGTGGGTTGTAGGCCATGTCGAGCGTCCCGATGTCGGTGCCGGGCGGCACGATCGCGTCGATCTGGTCGAGGATCTCGTCGGTCAGAGTGGTCTGCGCGCCCGCGAGGAGGTCGTCCAAGTGGGCCATCGTGCGCGGTCCGATGATCGCGGAGGTGACGCCGGGGTGGGCGATCGCGAACGCCATGGCCAGGTGCGTCAGCGGCATCCCCGCCTTCTCGGCCAGGGGGATGAGCTGTTCGACGGCGTCGAGCCGGCGCTCGTCGCTGAGGTGCTTGAAGCCGAAGGCGGCACGGTGGCTGTCGGCCTGCCGGCCCTTGCGGTAGCGGCCGGTCAGCAGGCCGCCCGCGAGCGGGCTGTAGACCAGGGTGCCCATGCCGTAGCGCTCGCAGACGGGCAGCACCTCGCGCTCGATGCCGCGGTTGAGGATCGAGTACGTCGGCTGCTCGCTGCGGAACCGCACCAGGCCGCGCCGCTCGGCGACCCACTGTGCCTCGATGACGTCCGAGGCGGGGAAGGAGGAGGTGCCGACGGCCCGGACCTTGCCCGCGCGCACCAGGTCGGTGAGGGCCGAGAGGGTCTCTTCCACGTCGGTGTCCGGGGCGGGCCGGTGGATCTGGAACAGGTCCACGTGGTCGGTTCCGAGCCGGCGCAGGGAGTCCTCCAGCGCGCGGACCAGCCAGCGCCGCGAGTTGCCCTGCTGGTTGGGGTCGTCCCCCATGGGGAGGTGGGCCTTGGTGGCGAGCACGACGTCGTCCCGGCGGCCCTTGAGGGCCTTGCCGACGATTTCCTCGGACTCGCCGCGTGAGTAGGCGTCCGCGGTGTCGACGAAGTTGATGCCCGCGTCCAGCGCCTTGTGGATGATCCGGACGGAGTCGTCGTGGTCGGGGTTGCCGATGGCGCCGAACATCATCGCGCCCAGACAGTACGGACTGACCTTGATGCCGGTTCGGCCCAGTGTGCGGTACTTCATGAGTCTCCTTGTGCGTCGGCCGGTGCTCGCCGTGGCGCGTTAGGCTGGCGGAAACGGAACAGCGTTCAACCTAGACGATACGGAACAGCGTTCCGGTTAGCAAGGAGAAGCATCGTGAGCGAGGAAACGGCTCGGGAAGCCGGCGCCGCCGCGGCGGAAGGGCAGCCCCGTAAGCGGCTGCGTGCCGACGCGCAACGCAGCACCGACGCCCTGCTCACGGCGGCCGCGGAAGTCTTCGCCACCTCGGGAGTCGACGCACCCGTGCGTGAGATCACCGCCAAGGCGGGCGTGGGGGCCGGCACCCTCTACCGCCACTTCCCGCAACGCGCGGACCTCATCGCCGCGGTCTTCCGCCACGAAGTCGACGCCTGCGCCGACGCCGCGCCCTCCCTGGCGGCGCGATACGAACCGGCCGAAGCGCTCGCCAAGTGGCTCCAGCGCTTCGCGGGCTTCATCGCCACGAAACGCGGACTCAGTGCGGCCCTGCACTCGGGGGACCCGGCCTACGACACCCTGCCCTCCTACTTTCAGCAGCGCTTCATGCCCGTCCTCGGCGCGCTCCTCGACACCGCGGCGAAGGCCGGCGAGATCCGCTCCGACGTCGACCCCGAAGACCTCCTCGTAGCCACACGCAATCTGACCCTGCCCGCCCAGGAAGACGACAACGGCCACACCCCACGCATGATCGCCCTGCTCGTCGACGGACTCCGCTACGGCGCCCCCACCCGGGAATCCCGCTGAAGGTCAGGTGTCCGGTCAGGTCCGGGGCCCTGCGGGCGGGGTGTCAGACGGGGCGCCGCGCGGGGAACGCCCGCCGCCGCCCCACCGCCACCACACCGACCGCGGCGGCGATCAGCGGGAGTGACGTCCAGGGAAGAGCCGTGGCTCCCGCGCTCTCCAGGACGAGTCCTCCGGTGAGGGAACCGGCCGCGATGCCGGCGTTGTAGACGGTGGTCTGCAGGGAGGTGGCCACGTCGGCGTGGGTGGGGCCGGAGGCGTCGACCAGCGCGGTCTGGATCAGCGCCGGCGCTCCGCCGAACGCGGCGCCCCACAGGGCGACCGAGACGAGGAGCACGAGGGGGTCCCCCGCGGACAAGGCCAGCGCCGCCATCGCGCAGGCGATCAGGGCCAGGGCCGTCAGCAGCGTACGGCGCAGGTGCGCGTCCACCAGGGCCCCGACGATCCAGATCCCCACCACCGTGGCCACCCCGAACACCAGCAGGACGAGACCGGTGTGGCCGAAACCGGCGTGCTCGGCGAAGGGGGCGACGTACGTGTACATCACCTGGTGCCCCAGCAGCAGGAGCAGGGTCACGGAAAGGACGGTCACGATGCCGGGCAGCGCGGCGACCCGGCGCAGGGGCACCCGCGCGCCCGCCGGCTCGCCGGGCAGGCCCGGCACCCGCCACCGCACCCAGAACACGAGCAGCGCGGCGAGTACGGACAGCACGCCGAAGGCCGCGCGCCAGCCGACGGCGTCCGCCAGCGCGGTGCCCGCGGGCACGCCCAGCGACAGGGCGAGGGTGATGCCCCCGAGGACGATCGCGATGGCACGGCCGCGCCGCTCGGCGGGCACCATCCGGGCCGCATACCCGACGAGCATCGCCCACAGCGTGCCACCCATGACCCCGGCCCCGAGCCGGGCCGCGAAGGTGAGCGCGTACCAGGACGACACCGCGGTGACGGCGTTGCAGAAGGCGAAACCCAGGAGGGTGCCGGTCAGTACCCGGCGGCGCGGCAGTCCGCGCAGCGCTGTCGTGAGGGGCACCGCGGCGAGGAAGGACGCGAGCGCGTAACCGGTCACCAGGAAACCGACCCGCCCCTCGGACACCCCCAGGGCCGGAGCCATCCGCGGCAGCAGACCGGCGGGCAGCAGTTCGGTCAGTACGGCGGTGAAGGCGACCGTGGACAGGGCGAGCAGCCCCGGGAGCGGCGGCCCGGAGACGGGCAGGGCGATGCCCTTGGCGGGCGGTGCGAGCGACATGCGACCATGCTGAAACCTTCACATCAGTGTGAAGGCAAGCGTGCCTGCCTCGGGGACGCGCCTGCCCCGGAGAGCGGAGACATGAGGATCGGTGAGCTGTCGCGCCGCACCGGCGTCCCCACCCGGATGCTGCGCTACTACGAGGAACAGGGCCTGCTGCGACCCGAGCGGGCCGCCAACGGCTATCGCTCGTACGGCGAGGGAGCCGTCCCGTGCGTACGGCAGATCCGCGGGCTGCTCGACTCCGGGCTCACCACCGAGATCATCCGTGTCATCCTGCCGTTCCTGTCCGACCCCGGCGAGATCCATCTCCATCCCGAGTGCCTGACCCAGGAGACCGCCGCACTCCTGCGGGGCGAGATCGACCGCATCCAGAGCCGCATCGACTGCCTGGCCCGCAACCGGGACGCGCTGCGGGCCTATCTCGACGCGGTTCAGCCGGGGGTACTGCGGCCGTGAGGCCGGCTCACGGCAGCCGTCAGTTGGCGAGTGCCCGGGCGCGCTGGGCCGCCTCGCTCACGGATCCGTGGTGCACCGGGCCGTGCCCGGGCAGGAGGACGTCCGCCGCGAGTGTCTCGATGAGCTTCAGCGACGCGAGGGCGTTCGCACGCTCGGCGTGGAACATGTCGGGCAGCAGTTGCGGTCCCCGTATCCGCGAGGTGGGGTGACCGCTGACCAGGGCGTCGCCGGAGATCACGATGCCGGCGTCCGGCAGGTGGTAGACGCAGTGTCCGGCGGTGTGCCCGGGGGTGTGCACCGGCACCGGACCGCCGGGAAGATCGAGCGCCCCCTCGCCGGGGAACGGCTCGGGCCGGGTCATCCGGACGTCCGCCTTGCCGCCGGACCGGAGCGCGTGCACCGCCCAGGGCAGCACGCCGGGGCGCCAGGCCTGGCGCATCACCTCACCCACGCTCACCTGCTGGAGGAAATCGCGGCGCGCGTGCGCCACCTCCTCCTCGTGCAGATGGACCGGGACGCCGTAGGCGCTGCTCAGGTACTCGGCCGACCCGACATGGTCGTTGTGCGCGTGGGTGATGAGTACGGCGCTGATGGCCTCGGGGGAGTGGCCTAGCGCGTCGAGAGAGGCGAGGACGTCCGGGCGGTCGCCCGGATATCCGGTGTCGATCAGGGTGACGGCGTCCCCCTCGGTCAGGATCACCCAGTTGGTGTTGCTGCCGTGAACCAGATGGATTCCGGCCGCTACCTCGACGATCGCGTCCTCGCGCATGACCATCCCGATGCTTGAGATCTTTCCCGGCCGGGTCGGGCCGGGTCGAACCGAAGGTATCGCGTGCGGGCGGCAACGTGACGGGCGGCCACTGGGGCACGGACGTGTTCACCGACGGCGTGGCCGAACGTGAACGGGCCCTGTCGGCAAGGGACTTGACGCGCCCGCGGAATGGCGGCTCCCATATGGCGAGTCTCGTTGACTTTTGTTCGAGTCTGCGAACAAACCGCTCAAGGGAGAGCCGCATGTCCCCCCATTCGCACACAACGCGCCTCAGGGGCCTCCTGAAGCGCGCAGCCGTTCATGGCGCCGTCCTGGGCCTGGCCGTCGCCGGATTGGCCGGAGTCGGACGCTCCGCCACTCCGCTCACCGCCGAGCCGACCGCCGTCAGCACCAACCAGATCGGCGTCGCCCCGGCCCCGATGGGCTGGGCGTCCTGGAACACCTTCGCCAGCGTCATCGACTACAACACCATCAAGGCCCAGGCCGACGCCCTCGTGTCGTCGGGCATGGCCGCCGCGGGCTACAAATACGTCAACATCGACGAGGGCTGGTGGCTGGGCACCCGCGACAGCAGCGGCAACATCACCGTCGACACCGCCAAGTGGCCCGGCGGGATGAAGGCCATCGTCGACTACATCCACCGCAAGGGCCTCAAGGCCGGTGTCTACACCGACGCGGGCAAGAACGGCTGCGGCTATTACTACCCGACCCCCTCGGGCACGCCCGCCGCCCCCAACACCGGCATGGAAGGGCACAACCAGCAGGACCTGGAGACCTTCCAGAACTGGGGCTTCGACTTCCTGAAGATCGACTGGTGCGGCGGTGACGCAGAGGGACTCGACCAGGAGACGACGTACAAGGCGATCCGCGACGCCAACACCGCCGCGACCGCCGTCACCGGCCGCTCACTCGTGCTGTCACTGTGCGAGTGGGGCACGGGCAACCCCTGGAACTGGGCCGCCGGCACGGGTGCGATGTGGCGCACCAGCACCGACATCGTCTACTACCCCGACAACCCGACGATGACCAACATCCTGGCCAACTTCGACAAGTCGCTGCACCCCGCCGCCCAGCACACCGGCTACTACAACGACCCGGACATGATGACGGTCGGCATGAACGGCCTGAGCGCCGCCCAGAACCGCACCCACATGGGCCTGTGGGCGATCTCCGGCGCCCCCCTGCTCGCGGGCAACAACCTGGCCACCATGAGTTCGACGACCGCCTCGATCCTCACCAACTCCGAGGTCATCGCGATCGACCAGGACCCGCGCGGCCTCCAGGGCGTCAAGGTCGCCGAGGACGGCACCGGCCTGCAGGTCTACAGCAAGATCCTCTCCGGGACCGGAAAGCGCGCGGTCCTGCTGCTGAACCGTACGTCCGCCGCGGCGAACATCACCGCCCGCTGGCAGGACATGGGTCTGACCACCGCCTCCGCCGCCGTACGCAACGTCTGGTCGGCGTCCAACGCCGGTTCGTACGCGACGAGTTACACGACCAGCGTCCCCGCGGGCGAGGGTGTGCTGCTCACCGTCTCCGGCACCGAGGCGTCCGGGACGACGTACGAGGACACCACCTCCGCGACGACCCCGGCCTTCACCGGAGTCACGGCGTCGGCCGCGGGGACCAAGCTGATCGACATCACCTACGCCAACGGCGGCACCGCCGACCGCAAGGCGACGCTTCAGGTGGGTGGCCAGTACGCGCAGACGCTGGCCTTCCCGCCCACCGGCTCGGCGACCACCTACCGGACCGTCTCCGTCCTCGCGTCCCTGGCGAAGGGCTCCAACACGCTGACCTTCGGGGCCTCGGGCACCGCGCCCGACATCGACGCCGTGGCCGTGCGCGCCGTCCCGGGCACCAACGGGACGGCGGTCGTCGGTACCGGGGCCGGACGGTGCCTGGACTTCTTCAAGAACACGATCACCAACAACAGCCAGGCCGAACTGTGGGACTGCGGCGGTGGCCAGAACCAGACGTTCAGCCACACCTCGCGCAGTGAACTGGTGGTCTACGGCAACAAGTGCCTCGACGCCTACAACAGCGGTACCGCCAACGGCACCAAGGTCGTCCTGTGGGACTGCAACGGCGGCACCAACCAGAAGTGGACCTTCAACTCCAACGGAACCGTCACCAACAACGTCTCGGGTCTGTGCCTGGACGCGGTGGGCGCCGCGACGGCCAACGGAACCCTGATCGACCTCTGGTCGTGCAACGGCGGATCCAACCAGCAGTGGACCCGCAACTGAACCGCGTCTGACCAGGGACGAAACACCGGGGCGGGGTGGCCTGATCGCCTCCGCCCCGGTGCAAGGCCGTTGCCCTATGCGCGTCGGGGTGCTGGAGTGACCCCATGGATCACGTTGCGGTACTGGCTCTGTTCGACCGGGACATGCGGGAGGATGCGCGGCCCGACAGCCCAGGAGCCCGGGTCGAGCGCGTCGACAAGGTGGTGCGCCAGGTCGGCACCGAGCAGGGCTGGAACGGGGTGATCTGGTCGGACCTGGACGAATCGAGCGCCGACGCCGCGATCGCCGAGCAGATGCGCTACTTCGGCGAACTCGGCCGCGAGTTCGAGTGGAAGCTGTACGGGCACGACAAGCCCGAGGACCTGGGGAAGCGGCTGCGCGCCGCCGGGTTCGTCGCCCAGCCCGAGGAGACCCTGATGATCGCCGAGCTGGGCGACCTCGCGCTCGACGCCCAGCCGCCCGAGGGTGTACGGCTGCTGCCCGTCACCGACCGTGCGGGCGTCGACCTCGTCGCGGACGTCCACGAACAGGCCTTCGGCACGGACAGCACCCGGATGCGCCACCAACTCCTCGCCCAACTCACCGGCGACGAGGACAACGTCGTCGCGGTGGTGGCCCTCGCCGGTGACGTCCCGGTCAGCGCCGCCCGCATGGAGATGGTCCCCGGCACCCGCTTCGCCGGCCTCTGGGGCGGCGGCACCATCGACTCCTGGCGCCGCCGCGGCATCTACCGCGCGCTCGTCGCCCACCGCGCCCGCGTCGCCGCCGAGCGCGGCTACCGCTACGTCCAGGTCGACGCCACCAGCCAGAGCCGCCCGGTCCTCGCCCGCCTGGGCTTCGAACCCCTGACCACCACAACGCCGTACGTATACGGGTGACACCGGACGCCATCCGGGCGGAGATGGTGTCACTGACCGCCGGTCGGCCGAGGCGGCTGTAGGCCGGGCCGGCGCTTCAACTCGTGGCCGGCATCCGGCACTTCAACTCGTGGCCGGCATGTCGCCGTTCGGCGAGCCCATCGATCTGCCAGATCGACATCGGCGAGCGACCGCCGCCCCTCCTCCCGCACCGCCGAGACGGCCGCGTCCAGGAGGCGGCCGCCCTCCGCCCGGCGCCGCTCGGCCTGATGGACGGCCCCGTCAGCGGCGCACCTTCACCCGGTCGAGAGCCGCCACGCCCACCGCCGCGAGTCCGATCTGAATGATCCACTCGATCCAGTCGATGCCCTTCGTGTTCGCCACTCCGAACGCGGCGGCGATCCCCGAGCCGATGAACGCGGCCACGATACCGACGAGGATCGTCCACAGGATGCCGATGCGCTGGCGTCCCGGGACCACGAGCCGGCCCAGTACGCCGATGATGATGCCGATGAGAATGGCACTGATGATGCCTGAGATCTCCATCTCCGCCCCTTTTTGTCAGGACCCCCGCTGTTAGGTGTGTTCCCCCTGCGGGCGAAGACAGTCCGTTCCGCTCTCCGGCCGTCCCGTGTCCGGTCCGGGAGGCTCCTGTTCAGTCGCGTTCCTGCCATGTACCGTTCAAGAATCTGTCGTGCGGTAGACGGCCAACCACCGTTCTACGCGCGCAGACTTGGCGCCCGCACCGCCTCTCCCCACCCCTCATGGAGGTTCGCCGGATGCTCGGATTCAGAAAATCCCGCCACAGACTCACCACGGCCACGGCCGTGTTCGGACTGCTCGTCGCGGGTGCGGCCGTCCAGGCGTCCGCGGCCGCTCCGGCCGCCGCCGCGACCCCGCACCGCATCCTGTTCGACAACGCCCACGCCGAGACCGCGGGCAACGCCGACTGGATCATCTCCACCAGCCAGCCCGACCCGCTCGGCCAGGACTCCTCGCCGTCCTCGGAGACCGACTGGACCGGAGCCCTCTCCTCCTGGGGTGTGGCCCTGCAGAAGACCGGCGACTACAGCCTGAAGACGCTGCCTTCGGGCTCCAGCCTGGCCTACGGCGGCTCGACGGCCACCGACCTCTCGAACTTCGACACGCTGGTGCTGCCCGAGCCCAACACGCTCTTCACGACCGCGGAGAAGACCGCGATCATGACGTTCGTGAAGAACGGCGGCGGTCTGTTCATGATCTCCGACCACACCGGCGCCGACCGCAACAGCGACGGTGAGGACGCGGTCGAGATCCTCAACGACCTGATGACCAACAACAGCGTCGACTCCACCGACCCGTTCGGCTTCTCCATCGACACCCTCGACATCAGCTCCGGCTACCCGGCGGCCATCAGCGACAGCACCAACGCGGTCCTGCACGGCTCGTTCGGCACCGTCACCAAGAGCCTGATCGCCGACGGCACCACGGCCACCCTCAAGCCGGCCGACAACTCCGCAGTCAAGGGCCTGGTCTACCGCAGCGGATACTCGGGCAACACCGGCGCCTTCTTCGCCACCAGCACCTTCGGCAGCGGCCGTGTGGCGTTCTGGGGCGACAGCTCCCCGATCGACGACGGCACCGGCCAGTCCGGCAACACCCTGTACGACGGCTGGAACGACACCGGCGCCACCAACGCCGCCCTCGCCCTGAACGCCACCGAGTGGCTCGCGGGCGGCAGCAGCAGCGGCGGCGGAGGCGGTGGAGGGGGCGGCGGCACCTGCACGGCCGCCCAGCTGCTCGCCAACCCCGGCTTCGAGTCCGGCAACACGTCCTGGACGGCGACCAGCGGTGTCATCACCAACAGCTCCGGCGAGGCGGCCCGTACGGGTTCCTACAAGGCCTGGCTGAACGGCTACGGTTCGGCCAACACGGACACGCTCTCCCAGCCGGTCACCATCCCGTCCGGCTGCGCGGCCACCCTGAACTTCTATCTCCACGTGGACACGGCCGAGACGACCACCAGCACGGCGTACGACACCCTCAAGGCCCAAGTGCTGAACAGCAGCGGCACGGTCCTGTCGACGCTCGCCACGTACTCGAACCTGAACGCCGCGTCGGGCTACACGCTGCGCAGTTTCGACCTGTCCGGCTACGCCGGGCAGACGGTCACCGTCAAGTTCACCGGCACCGAGGGCTCCACCCTGCAGACGTCGTTCGTCCTCGACGACACGGCGCTCAACGTGAGTTGAGCGCGAACGAGCGAGAGGGCGGGTCCGGGAACGGGCCCGCCCGTCGCGCACCAGAGTTCGGGGCGCCCGCCGAGTCAGCCGACGCGACGCGCCTTGACGCCGTCGGCCTCGAAGTCGTAGACGTACTTATTGATCCGCAGTCCGTCGACGGCGCCGGTCCACAGGTGGTCGCGGCCCTTGCCCACGGCGGCGGAGTGGATGGTCGGCACCGCGCCGCCGTGTTCCTCGTGCCGCCGTCGTCGATGTTCTCGCCGGTCTGGAAGACGTGTGTTCCGGTTCGAGATCAATCCGAACGTGAGCGCGCACCCGGGCGACACCTACTCCATGCTGGTGTGGCTACCGGACGCGGCCCCGGTGATGAACGCTGGAGCGGCTACACCTATGCCACCACGACCGGCACCTGGTACCTCACGGGCGGCGAGACCGCCTGCAACCAGGCCACCCCGTGCACCTTCGCGGCGCTGAGGGCCTCACTCAACAAGAAAGTGTGTGTCGCCGTCACTCTCCCTGTCACTTGGATTCGATGCCGACCGCCGGGACGGTCGTCTCCGGCGTGTTCCATCCCGAGACCCGTACTCGGGGCGCCGAACCGTGCAGATCGGCCGTCCGGTAGGTGGCGGTGAGCGTCGCCGACTCGCCGGGCCACAGGCTGACCTGGTTGTCGGACCACTGAACGGGCAGGACGGGCTTCCCGGCCGAGTCCACGAGGTGCACGTCGGTCAGCAGCGACGGCGTCCGCCCCGTCCCGGTGTTCCGCAGCGTGACCGTCGTCCTGGAGGCGCCGTCCGCGCCGGCCGAGGTCGAAGCCGTCGCCGAAACCGGCACCTGTGCCATGGAGCTGAGCCCCTTGAGGTCCGCGTAGCTCGTCGTCGGCGTGTAGTACCAGTCGGTCTTGGCCCAGTCGAGGGTGTCGGACCTGGTGGACAGCCAGTAGACGTTGCGGCTGACCTCCTTGCCCTCGGCGTCGGTGAGGACGAGGCGTGCCAGGTAGGTCGTCGACAGGCCGCTCACGGAGGACGGCACGGTGAGGGGAGTGCTGTGGGCGCCGTCCCCGTCCACGTCCACCCCGGTCGCCGTCCTGTCGTACTTCTGCGTGCCGTCTGTGTTGAAGAGCGTGACCCGGGCCGTGAGGCCCGACGCGGAGGCGTGCCGGTTGTTCACGACGACGATCGAACGGGTGTCGTAGGAGTACTGGATGTGCAGCGGCTCGTTCGCCTTCCTGGCCCCGAAGTAGGCACCGCCCTGGTCGAGATAACGGTCCATCAACTGCCAGTGCAGCGAGGTCCATCCGCTGTTGAACATCCAGTAGACGACCCCGGTCGCGGGCTTGGCGGAGTCGGTGGCGTTGCGCCCGTACGCCTCGTACTGCGCGCGTACGTTCTCGTACTGGGCGAGCTGTGCCTTGCGTACGTAGTCGGTCAGGCCGCTCGGCGCTCCGTACCGTCCCGCGAGCGCGTCGTCGTACAGCTTGAGCGTGCCGAAGGTCGACGACGGTGAGCGGTGGTACTGCTTGGTGGCCGGGCTCTTCCACAGGGTGTCCAGCTCGGCGGGGGACATCATGCGGCGCAGGGTGTCGAGGGTGGGGATGTCGGGGCCCGCGCTGGTCTCGGAGTTGAAGCCGGTGGCGCCGCCCTCGCGCTTGGCGTACCAGTAGTTCGGCGGGATCCAGTCGTAGGGCCCGGTCATCTTCATGCCCGAACTGCCGCTGATCGGCGATGACTTGTCGGAAGCGGCGGCGACCACGGGGTTCGGCCAGTCGGCGGCGTCCAGCGCGTCGAGGTAGTTCTTCTCGATCGTCGCGTCCGGCGCGAAGTCGCTGCCGATGAGGAAGGAGATGACGCTCGGGTGGTCGCGCAGCCGGGCGGCCTCGGCGGCCATCGACGCCTTGGCGACGGGATAGTCGGCCGCGGTCCACTTCTCGCCGGCCTCGCTGCCGTTGACGTTCCCCTCCCACTTGTCGCAGCACTCCCAGCCGGGCAGCGTGAGGATGCCGTACCGGTCGGCGAGGTCGAAGAACTCGTCCGGCTCGATGTGGCCTTCGAGGCGGATGGCGTTGAGGCCGAGGTCGAGCGCGTACTTCAGCCGGTCCTCGGCATACGTCCGGTCCCAGCGCAGGAACTCGTCCGGGGACCAGCCGCCGCCCTTGATGAGCAGCCTGCGGCCGTTGACGCTGTACTGCCGGGCGCCGTCGGAGTTGAGGGGCGCCTTCACCTCGCGGATGCCGAAGTTCTCGTGCGCGGTGTCCGAGGCCGTGCCGCCGACGGAGGCCGTCAGGTCGAGGCCGTACAGCGGCTGTCCGCCCATGCCCGCGGGCCACCACACCTTCGGCGCGCTCAGATGCAGGCCGGGGGTGTCGGTGGGGGAGAAGGTGACGGTCTTCGTCTCGTGTGCGGCGAGGGAAACGGTTTTGCTGAAGGAGGCGTCCGAGCCGATACTGCCGGACACCGTCGCTGTGACGGCAGCGCTCGTCTCGTTGCGGGCCTGTGCCTTGACCGTCAGGTCCGCGGAGGCGAGCGAGGGGACGGCGAGCTCGGTGACGACGTGCGCGTCGCGCAGTGCGACCGGACCGCCCCGGCGGACGAGAACGTCACGCACGATGCCCATGTTCTGGTCGGGCGGAGGCTGGAGCCAGTCCAACCAGCCCATGGTCAGGTTCTTGGTGGGCTCGTTGGGCCGGATGCGGAAGGCGACCGTGTTCGTGCCCGATCGCACCAGCGAGGTGATGTCGATTTCGTGCCGCGTGTAGGCGCCCGCGACATCGGCGGCGGTGGCGACCTGCTCGCCGTTGACGTAGACGTCCGCCGCCGAGATCACCCCGCTGAAGTCCAGGTAGCTGCGCTCGGTGGTGTCGGTGACCGTGAAGTCCGAGCGGTACCACCAGGGGACCTGGAAGTCGGCCTTCGGGATCTTCCGCTGGTTGGTCGAGTAGAACGGGTCGGCGTACTTCCCGTCCGCGAGCAGCGCCGCGAGGACGGTGGAGCGGGAACCCGCGGGGTACCAGCCGCTCGTCGGATAGCCCGGGCTCGAGACGTCGGACGCCGCGTCCGTGACCTTGGCCGTCGACTGGATCGCGTACCCGGACAGCGCGGTGGTGCTGCCCGCGGTGGCGGGCACCGGGGTGGCGAGCGAGCGTGCCGCCGTGTCGGGCCCGGCGCTCCGGGGCTCGCCCCACGCGCTGGTCGAGAGGGTGCACAGGAGGCCCAGGGCGACGGCGGCCGTGGCGGAACGCCGTCTTGGGGCAGGGCGATGGAACACGGTGGTCTCCTTGGGGGTGGGGAGCATCCGCGCTACGAGACTGCATGTCGGCACTGCGAGACATGGGCGAGGCAGGGGCAGGAAGGCGCGAGCCAGGCCCGCAAGTTAGGAAACTTTACTAACTGGCGCACAAGCTAGGCGGCCGAGCAATCGGTGTCAATCACCCAAGGCGAGTGCCCCGCTCAGGACGCCGAGCGTCGCTCGAACACCACGTCCCTCGCGGTCCCGAGGGCCGTCGCCACCGCGCCCAGCAGAACCGCGTCCTCGCCCAGCCGACTCGGCACGATCTTCGGACGCAGGGGCGTGAGCGTACGCAGGGTCTCGCGCACGGGCCGCAGCAGCAGGTCGATGCTGTGGCCCACGCCGCCGCCGAGCACCACCAGATCGGGATCGAGCACCGCGGCGGCCGCGGCCACCGTATAGGCGATCCGCTCACCCTCCAGCCGTACCGCCCGCACCGCGGCCGGGTCTCCTTCGCGCGCCGCGTCGAACACGGCCTTGGCCGTGAGCTGGCCGGTCATACCGAACTGCCGCGCGGCCTCGACGACGGCCTCCCCCGACACCGCGTCCTCCAGCGTCTCCGGCTTCTGCCGCCCCGGCCACGGCAGGAACCCGATCTCCCCGGCCCCGCCGCGCGCCCCCGTGAACAGCCGCCCCTCGCTCACCACGCCCATGCCGAGACCGGTGCCGATCAGGATGTACGTGAACAGCCGGCTGCCCGCGGCGACGCCGTACGTGTACTCGCCGAGCGCCGCGAGGTTCGCGTCGTTGTGCACCTCCAGCGGGATGCCCAACTCCTCGCGCATCCGGTCGAACAGGCCCGCGCGGCCCCACCCGGGCAGATGCATCGCGTACCGCACCCGGCGCCGTTCCTCGTCGTACACGCCCGGCGTGCCCACCACCGCGTGCGCCACCTCGTGCGCTCCCACGCCGGAGTTGGCGACGACCTGGCGGGCGGTGGAAACGACGAGGTCGGCCATGGCGCCCGAACTGCGCGCCCGATTGCGCACATCGGCGCGGGCGACCACACCGCCGTCCAGATCGGCGACCGCCACCCGCAGCCAGCTGCGCCCGATGTCGATGCCGAGCGCGTACCCGGCCGCGGGATCCGGCGCGTAGAGCACCGCCACCCGGCCGCGCTCGGGTGCGTGCGTGCCCGCCTCACGCACCAGCCCCGCCTCCTCCAGCGCCGCGAGCGCGCTGGAGACCGTCGGCTTCGACAGCCCCGTCTCCCGCGCGAGCTGAGCCCGCGAGGCGGCACCGCCCGTGCGCAGCCGGTCGAGCAGCAGCCGCTCATTGGTGCTGCGCAGCCGCTGCCGGTTCCAGGGCTGTTCGGGCTGCGCTATGGCGTCGCTGGCGGGCATCGCTCCATTCTCACGCATGCCTGACACCCTCTTGACGCATCTAGTAAGTCTCCTTAACTTTATCGCCCAGTCAGCCTCGCCGGGCGAGCCAAAGGGGAGCCCACCTCCCCGCGTCCCGATATCAGGAGACCCCATGTCCGGTAGCCCGCCACCCACCGGCGGTTTCGTCCGCCGCGTCGGCCTGTTCCAGGCCACCGCCATCAACATGAGCCAGATGTGCGGCATCGGCCCGTTCGTGACGATCCCGCTGATGGTCGCCGCGTTCGGCGGCCCGCAGGCGATCATCGGCTTCGTCGCGGGCGCGATCCTGGCCCTCGCGGACGGCCTGATCTGGGCCGAGCTGGGCGCGTCCATGCCCGGCTCCGGCGGCAGTTACGTGTATCTCCGCCAGGCCTTCCAGTACCGCACCGGACGCCTCATGCCGTTCCTGTTCGTCTGGACGGCCATGCTCTTCATCCCCCTGATCATGTCCACCGGCGTGGTCGGCTTCGTCCAGTACCTCGGCTACCTGGCCCCCGACATGGGCAAGACGACGGGCGACCTCATCGGCCTGGCCGTCGTCGCCCTCGTGGTGCTGCTCCTGTGGCGCGGAATCGAACACATCGCCCGCATCACGGCGGTCATGTGGGCGGTCATGATCACCTCGGTCCTCCTGGTGATCATCGCCGCGGCCACCGACTTCAGTGCCCACCTGGCCTTCACCTATCCGGCGCACGCCTTCGAACTGACCAGCAGCCACTTCTGGATCGGCTTCGCCGCGGGCCTGACCATCGGCATCTACGACTACCTGGGCTACAACACCACCGCGTACATGGGCGCCGAGATCAAGGATCCGGGCCGCACCCTGCCCCGCTCCATCATCTTCTCCATCCTCGGCATCATGGCGATCTACCTCCTCCTGCAGATCGGCACCCTCGGCGTCATCGACTGGAACCGCATGACCGATCCGACGGACATCGCCTCCACCTCCGTCGCCTCGGCCGTCCTCGAAAAGACCTGGGGCAAGGGAGCCGCCGACACGGTCACGGTCCTCATCCTCATCACCGCGTTCGCCTCGGTCTTCACCGGACTCCTCGGCGGCTCGCGCGTCCCCTACGACGCCGCCCGCGACCGCGTCTTCTTCCGCCCGTACGCCAAGCTGCACCCCAAGCACCGCTTCCCGATGCTCGGCCTGGCGACCATGGGCGTCATCACGGCGATCGGCTTCCTCATCGGCCGCCACACCGACCTGGCCACCCTGATCCAACTCCTCACCACCGTCATGGTGATCGTCCAGGCCCTGGCCCAGATCGTCGCCCTGTCCGTCCTGCGCAAGCGCCGGCCCACCCTCCATCGCCCCTACAAGATGTGGCTCTACCCGATCCCCAGCCTCCTCGCCCTCGTCGGCTGGCTCACGATCTACGGCTACGCCGACAAGAACTCCCCGGGCCGCCACCCCATCGAATGGTCACTGGCCTGGGTGGCCCTGGGCTGCGTCGCCTTCGTCGTCTGGGCGAACCTGGAAAAGGTGTGGCCCTTCGGCCCGAAGGAGATCAAGGAGGAGTACCTGACCCCTTTGACCCCGGACACGGAGCCCGTCGGCACGTGAAGGCCCCACTTGCCGCACCCACGACCGCGTCGGCGCCAGTCACCCCCCGACTTCCGCGCAACGCAACGCCGCCCGGACCTCGTCCGCCGGATCCCCCCGGTGGTAGGGCCGCTCCGAGGGTTCGATGCCGTCCAGGAACTCCTGATAGCGGACGGCGTACGTGAGATGGGCCAGTGGCCCGGCGAGATCGAGCGCCCGAGCCGGGTCACTGCCGGGCACCCGCGATTTCCAGGCCTCCACCCAGCTCCGGGCGGCCGCCGCACGGCCCGACTCGGGAAGGAATCCCTGGACGCGCAGCCCGTCGAGCACGGGATTGCCCCAATAGGCATCGGCGAAGTCCACCACGACGGGCGCCCCACCGTCGCTTCGCCAGTTCCCGGGGTGGAAGTCACCGTGCACCAGCGTGTCGGGCAGCCCGCACTCCGACAGAAGCTCCCACCGCCCGGCCAACTCCCGAGCTCCCCGCACCTCCGGCTCGGTCAACTCCTCAGCGAGGGGCCCGTCGAGCAGATCACGAACCGCCACCTCAAGAACCGACGCACGCCAATCCCGTACCCCCGCCACCACGCCGCACCCGCCCGAAGTCCCGGCGGCGACCGCGGCCTGCGCGGCAACGAACCGCTCCACCGCCGCACCGACCGTCTCCGGCGTGGCCTCCCAGCAGTCCTCACCGGGAATGTGCTCCATCAGGACGCGCCGCTCACCCACGCCGAGGAGCGGAGGAACGAGCCCCGGGTCGACCCCCGCGAACGCGGCGATGACGGCGGACTCGTCCGCCGCGAAGTGCGGTGTCGCCTTGAGCCAGACCGGACCGCGCGCGGTGGGCAGACGAAAGAGCCCGGACAGATTCCAGGTACGCCGCTGCACGACCGGACCGCTCACAGGCCGCCCCGCCGAAGCCAGCTCCCCGGCCGCCCAGTCGAGCAGCTCGCGCAGCCCCTCCGCCCGGGCCCACGGCGACCTGAGCGCCTCCGCACCGTCCAACACCACTGTCTCGACGGGTCGTTGGTCCAGCAGACCATTCGCCGGACGCTCCAACGCCTCGACGTGGTACGTCACATGGCCGTCCCGCCCGCGGGCACCCCCCTCCACGTCCAGCAGCCGCAGTACCAGCACGGGCACCCCGAGCAGTCCCTCCAACCACCCGACGACCGGCCCCACTTCGGACCACCAGGGAACGTCCACGGCGAACGGCCCCGCGCTTCCGAGGAACTCGTCACCCGAGGTCACCCACGCACTCACAGTTCTTGTCACCGCGCGAGTGTGAACGACCGGATGCGCTCCCGGCCAGCGATTATCGGCGGCCGGGACGCGCGCTTCGGAAGGGGAGCGGAGCCGATGCGGCGACTCCGCTCCCCTTCCCCCGGGTCCCCCAACCCGGTCCCCCCGCGGGCCCTGTGGCCTTCCGGGCCGGAGCGCCCCCCGCGCGCCCCGGACCGAAATCCTTCTGTCCGACCCCGACCCGAGGGTCGGACAGCACATCGAACCGAACCCCCGAAGTCAGCCCTCGGCCTCGGTGTAGACGAAGGTCTCCAGCAGCCGGCGGTCCGCCGCCCGGTATCCCGGACACACCACGAAGGCGACGGGTCGCCCGGCCTCGCACGAGGGCCACAGGGCGTGTTCCTCCGGATCCGCCGGGGCGCCGGGTTCCACCGCGAAGTCGAAGTGGCTGGCATGACCACTGACGGTCATGGCCCGGAACAGATGGGCGGCCTCCGTGCCGACCCGCTCCAACAGCCGCTGGTGGCGCGCGTCGAGCCCCACCACCCCGGCGTCGGTGGCGATGCGGGCCAGTTCGGCGAGGTCGGGTTCGCCGAGCCCACCCTGCTCGTCGGGGCCGAACAGCACCACACACAGCCGGCTGATCAACTGAGCCTGGCGCCGTACGACGTCACGGGGCCGCTCCGCCGTCAGCCGCGGCTGGATCAGGTCGGGCATCCGCTGGGTGTACAACGCCCGCAGCCGCTGGGCGAGTTCATGGTGGACGAGGAAGTCCTCACGGGTCAGATCGGCCCGTTCCGCCACCTGGGTGACCCGCACCAGGTCCAGTACCTCGCGCTGCTCGTCGAGCACGCGGCGGGTGTCCGCGACGGCCGTCTCCAGTGTCCGGGCCCGTTCCTCCGCGCGTTCCTGGCGCATCCTCAACTCGATCAGCCGGTCACCCAGCGGGTCGAGCGCGGCCAGCGCGGCCCGCTGGTCGTCCGCGGCGGCCTCCAGCTTCCGGATCCGCGACTCCAGGGTGTCCAAGCCGTCCAGCCTGATGCTCACTTCCTGCGGCCGCTTGCCCTTGTCGCGGTTGAACAACACGTCTCCTCCTTCGGGGCGGTAGGCCATGGCTATACGCGGTCGAAGTCGACGGAGACCTGGCGGGTCTCCCCGGTGGCGGGGTCGAACACCTCGACCCGCAGTTCGGCGGCGCCGAAGTAGAACAGCAGCATGATCGGACGCTCGCGCAGCGGTCTGCCGACGGTGCCGGACAGGTCGACGGTCAGCCGGCCGATCTCCTCGCACCCGTCCTCGTCGACGTACCGGGGATCGGCCTTCGCGGAGCGGTACAGGCGTACGTCGAGCTCGTCCTGGTCCTCGCGGACCGGCACGATCCGGAACGGGTGGGCGTCGTTCACCCGCACGCTGTCCATGCGCCGGACCGCGACACCGAAACGGCCGATGCACAGGAGGTCGCCCTCGTCGTCGCGGTACATGCGCATCGTGGAGTCGACCCCCTCCTCGAAGGGCTTGGCCGTCTCGAAGCCGTAGGTGTACTTGGCCTGCCGGGAGACGAACACGTCCGGCCGGTAGGCGAAGTGGACGGCACCCTCCAGGACCGCGAGGGCCGGGTCCGGCGGGACGAGGATGCGGTGCCGCTCGCCGAAGCGGGCCCGCATCCGCTCGCGCAGCCACGGGGAGCGGGCGAATCCGCCGACCAGGACCAGGGTCTCCGGCTCCGCGCCCGCGCCACTGGTCCGGCCGATGGTCGCGAGCTGCTCCGCGACCTTGTCCAGGATGCCGTCCACCCTCTCGTCGAGCAGCCCCTCCACCTCCTCGGGAGGCAGCACGATCTGCCGCGGCAGGCCTGCGGCGTCGCGTGTCAGCCGCGCACGCACCGGCTCGTCCAGGAGGTCCCACACGGTGACCGGAACCTCGATCCGCACCGGGTCCAGCGCATGGGCGACCGCATCCGCTTCCCGGTCCAGCTCTACCGTCGCCTTGGCCCGCTCCCACTGCCCGGACAGCTTGAGCAGCTCGCCGGGGTGGTCCCGTTCGATCCGCTTCAAGGCCGCCTGGCCGAAGCGGTCGCCGAGCGTCTTGTCCAGGAAGGCCTGGTTGACGTATTCCGAACCCAGCCACCCACCGGTGGCGAGGCCGATCTCGCGCAGCGCGATGGACGGTCCGGCGTCGCCGTGCGACTCGTACGCCGTGATGTCGACCGTGCCGCCGCCGCAGTCGACCACCACGGACCGGAAACCGTCGAGGTGCAGGGGCAACCGGGCCCGCCGGTGCGGATCCGAGGCGGCGCCGGGCATCCGCAGATGGCAGTACAGGGCCGCCGCCTCCGGCTCGATGGCCAGCAGCAGCCGCTCCGGATCGCCGGGGAACCCCGCGTCCACGGCCAGTCGCCGCAGCACCGCCTTGTCCTCGTCGTCCCAGATCGCGGGGACGGTGATGCACCAGCGGACCTCTCGTTCCGTGTACGTCATCCTCTTGATCTCCGCGGTCGCCAGTTCGCGGATCTCCTTGAGGTAGGCGGTGACCAGTTCCCGTATCAGACCGCGGTCGGTGCGGTCGACGAAGCCGCCCGTGATCGGCAGGTCCGCCATCGAACCGCCGCTCTTCAGCGCCGTCTTGAAGGCGTAGGCGTAGCCGAGCCCTTCGGACTCCCCCTTCGTCAGGGCCTCGACCCACCGAGCGCGCGCCTCGTGGCCCCAGGCGACCGTGTCCCCGCCGTCCGTCACCAGGATCGCGGTGAGGTTCTTCGGACTGTCCAGCTGCCGGCCCGGGAACCGGGTGAAGAACTGCACCCGCCTGGTCAGCGGATCGTCGTTGAGCGGCGTTCGCACCGTCCAGGCGAAGCCGGTGCCGTGCGTGCCGAAGTCGACGGCCGCCACCACCTTGGCTTCGTCCGATCCCATGACCAGTGCTCCTGTCTGCCGGTGCTCGCACCCTTGCTCGCTGTAAGCTCGCTCACAGACAGAGTGGTGGGTTTCCGCGGCAACGTGGAGCGGTCGGCTGTTGCCAACGCTTTCTGGCAACACAGGGCGGGGAGCGGGCCGTTGGGAGGATGGCGATCGAAGAGAACGCGTTCGGCGCAGAGTTGCGCCGACGTCGGACGGCGGCCGGCAAGTCACTGAGCGAGCTGGCCGAAGAGGTGCACTGCAGCCGCAGCTTTCTGAGCAGGATCGAGACGGGCCAGCGACGTGTCACGCACGAGCTTGCGCAGCTGTGCGACGAGCGGCTGGAAGCGAAGGGCGCGCTGCTCGCCCTGGTTCCCGATCCGTCCACCGAGCGGATCTCGAAGACGATCGGCCCGGGCCCGGGGGAGCGGGCGGCCAAACTGGTGAAGTCCGGTGCGGGCAGGGGTGGTTCGGCCGCCCCTCGGCAACGGGACGAGTTCGACCGGCTGCTGCGGCGCGGCGACCTCAGCCACACCGCCGGGGACATGCGCGAGGCGGACCGGCTCTACCGGGCGGCGTACGCGAGCGCCGAGGGGGATCCCCCGGCCCGGGCGGAGGCCGTCATCAGGATGGCCCGCCGCTGGTCGGACCCCGGGCAGGTCGACCACGAACTGCTCCAGCTGATCAGGGAGAGCCTGGCCGCGCTGGGCGACGACGGGAGCGTCGAGGCCGCCGGACTGCGCCTCAGGCTCAACGCGCACCTGGCGAAGAAGCTGTCCATGGCGGTCAGCCAGGACACCGCCGCCGGCCAGGCGGGCCCGGAGCAGGGCGCACGGCTGGCGCGCAGCACGCTGCGCAGGCTGTCCGTGGACGGCAAGGACGACGAGGTGGTCTGCGAGGTGCTCACCGAATGCCGGTGGGGACTGTACGACTTCATGTCCACCGCGGAGTCCCTGACGCTCTCCGAACGCCTGCGGGACGCCGCGGCCCGGCACGGCTCGGCCTACTTCCGCGGCGAGGCGCTCATGGCCGTCGCCCTCGACCAGCTGCGGACCGGCAAGGTGTACAGCGCGCTGGCCACGGCGAACCAGTACCGCAAGCACGCCGCGGACACCCGCGGTGTGCTGACCACTTGGCAGCAGCACACCCTGGACGCCCTGCTCGACCTGTGGCACGGCCGGTTCGACAAGGCCGCGGGCTGGATCTTCGGCGACGCGCTGACGTTCGTCGAGCGATTACCCGCCGATCTGGCCGTCCCCGCCGACAACCTGCACCAGACCCGCCTCGGCCAGGCCTACTGGCTGCTGCGCGAACAGGGTCGGATGGCCGACCTGTTCGCCTCCGGTCTGGCCGACACCGTCGAACGGCACGGCTACTTCCCCGTCTGGCGGGCCGGGCTCGCGCTCGCGCTGTGCGAGACGGGTCAGTACGCCGAAGGGGCGGACCGGCTCGTGGGATTCGCCCACGACACCGACGACTTCAGCCGGTTCCCGCCGTCCGGATGGGCGGTGCCCACGCTGGTGCTGCTCGCCGAGGTGAGCGCCGCGCTCGACGCCCGGGGCGGATTCGAGGCCGAGCTGCGCCAGGTCCTGCCGGTACTGCGTGAGCGGCTCGCCGCCCACGACGGCGAGCAGATCGCCCTCGCGGGCTGGCCCACCGTGCTGATCGGGCCGACCGCCCGGGCCCGCGGACTGCTGGCCCTGGCCGCCGGAGAGCCGGACACCGCCCTCGCCCACTTCCGCACCGCGACCGAACCGGTCCGCTCCTCCCAGCCCCAGCTGGCCCGCCTCCGGCTGGCCCAGGCCCGCGCGCTGCGCAGGTCGGGCCGCCCCGGCGCCGCCGCCCACGCCTCCGGTCTGCTGCGGGAGGCGCTGCGCGTGGCCCGGACGTACGGCATGGCCGCCCTCGCGATCGAGTGCGCGGCCCTGCTGGACTCCACGGCGGACGCCTAGGGCCTGTCCGGCGGATCAGGGGACGTAGGGACACTCGTGCCGCCGGGCCCCTTTCGGGCGGGCCGGCGGCACGAGAGGTGTGGAGCGGACGGGCTACGGCTTGCGGGCCACCACCCCGTACATCGCGATGTCCTCGTCGCGGATGCCCGTCTCCGTGCCGTCCGGGTGCCACTTGTGGACCTGGACGACGCCGGGCTCGACGAGTTCGAGGCCCTCGAAGAACTCCTCGGCCTCCGCGTGGGTGCGAAGCCGCATGGGCATGTTGCGGGCCGCGTACTCACGGGCGACGCGGGCCACCTCGTCGGGCGCGAACTCGGCGGTGCCGATGGACATCGCCAGGTAGCTGCCCGAGGGAAGGGGCTCCAGGAGGCGTCGGACGATGCCGACCGCGTCGTCCTCGTCCAGGACGAAGTGGACGATGGCGATCACCGTGAGGGCGACCGGCTGGGTGAGGTCGAGGGTGTCACGCAGTTCCGCCGCGCCCAGGATCGTCGCCGGGTCGAGCATGTCCGCCTCGACGTACGCGGTCTTGCCCTCGGGGGTGCTCGACAGTAAACCCTGCGACAGGGTGAGGACGATGGGGTCGTTGTCCACGTAGACGACCCGCGAGTCGGGGGCCACCGACTGGGCGATCTCATGGAGGTTGGGGGAGGTGGGGATGCCGGTGCCGATGTCGAGGAACTGGCGTATCCCCGCGTCCTTGGCCAGATAGGCCACCGCGCGGTTCATCCAGTCGCGGTTGGCCTTCATGTGGATCGGGAGGGCGGGCCACTCCCGCGCCATCGCGTCGCCCGCCTCCTTGTCGGCGGGGTAGTAGTCCTTACCGCCCAGGATGTAGTCGTAGATGCGCGCGGAGTGTGCGCTCTCGGTGTCGATACGGTCGGCAGGCCATCCGTTGTCGGGCAACGCCGCCCCTCCCATCAAGTCGTCGGTGCACAGCTGGGTGTTCGTGGGGGAAAGAGAACTTCGTTCGTGGGGAAAGAACAGGGCATAGGCATCAGACAAGGTTGTCAGAGGAGGAAGTCGGCCTCCCCCGCCTTGACGCCCGCAAGAAAGCTCGTCATTTCACGGGGCGTGAAAACCAGGGCGGGCCCTTCGGGATCGGTGGACTGACGCAGCGCGATCCGCCCGTCGCCCAGTTTCTTCGCCTCGACGCAGGCGCCGCCCGCGTCGTCGCTCCACGGCTTGGACCAGCCCTGCGTGCCCAGTTCCCGGGACGGCATGCCGTTGCGTATGTGGTGGTGCACTCATAGCTCCTTGCGAATCGCACCGAGAAGTTCCTCGGTCTTCCTGGCGGGCGTCGACTGTGCGCCCAGCCGGTCCAGGGCCTCGCGGTACACCACGACGTCGTCGTCCTTGTCGAGGTAGACGGCGCCCACCAGACCGCTCAGATAGACGATGTCCGGCAACTCGGGTGCCCTGAACCGGAAGAGATGGAACGCGCCGGCCCGCATGGCCGGATGCGGGCCGTTCCTGAACGGCATGATCTGCAGGGTCACATGGGGGAGCGCGTTGACCGCGATCAGATGGTCGATCTGCGCGCGCATCACCTCGGGTCCGCCGACCGGCCACCTCAGCACGGTCTCGTCCATCACCACCCAGACGCGCGGCGGAGCGGGCCGGGACAGCAGCTCCTGACGGCGCATGCGCAGCGCGACCCGGCGCTCGGTCGCCTCGGCCGAGGCGTGCGGATTGCCCGCGCCGAGCAGGGCGCGCGCGTACGCCTCCGTCTGCAGCAGCCCGTGCACGAACTCCGCCTCGTACGCACGGATCTGGAGGGCCGCCTGCTCCAGGCTCAGATACGCCGCGAACCAGTCCGGCAGGACATCACGGTATGTGTGCCACCAGCCGCGTTTGTTGGCCTCGCGGACCGACTTCAGGAAGGTGTCGATCTCCTGCTGGTCCGTCACGCCGTACGTCTGGAGGAGCTTCTCGGCGTCGGTGAGCCGGAGCCGGGCCACCTTGGCGGCCTCCATCCGGCGGATGGTGGAGTGGCTGACGCCGATCGCCTCGCCCGCCTGCTCGTATGTCAGCCCGGCCTGGGTGCGCAGCTCCTCCAGCTGCTTGCCGAGAATCATGCGCAGGACGGAAGGGGCGCCGCCCCAGTCGGTCTCCGTGGACACGCCTTACCCCCTCACAGCGGGCTTCGAGGTCGCAGTCTGTCACGATCATCCGTCGACGGGGGGAAGCATGCACCTGGCACATTGCAATTTTCAACTTGTCGGTTGCGAGGTGTTGTTGGCAGCTGCCACAGTGGTCCTATCGTCCCTGGCCCGGTGAAGGGAGTGGTTGTGCGGCCCAGTTGGGGGAGACGGGGCTGCGACGTGACGCCTTGCATGGTGAGTTGTGCGCATCTCGCGGCAGTGCGGGGCCACGGGGGATGGCATTGGCACCGCTTGTGGTGCGAAGGCAGACGAAAGGCGAACGGCGATGACCCCGCCCTCCCTCCCCCAGCCTTTAGGCCTACCACCAGGGGACGAATATCCCCATCGGACAGGTGCGTTCGCCCTGCCCGCGGCGCCCTCCTCGGTGGGTATGGCCCGAAGAGACGTCCGTGAGTCGCTCACCGAGTGGGGCATCGACCCCGAGACCCGCGACAACGCGATTTTGGTGACCTCCGAGCTCGTCACCAACGCGCTGACGCACACGGCGAGCGAGTGGATCGTGTGCAGAGTCCACATCGCCGAGGAGCGGCTCCATGTCGAGGTCGAGGACCAGCACCGCGGCTGGAGTCTTCCGGCCCAGCGCCGGCCGGGGCCCGACGACCAGGGTGGACGTGGACTCCTGCTGGTCGGCGCCCTGAGCAGCGACTGGGGCGTCAGAGACACCGCCGACGGCTCCGGACGCATCGTCTGGGCCGTACTGCCGTCGAAGGGAGGAGACACCGTGTCGACCGGCTCGCCGGCGACCGTGACCATGGCCCGGCCCATCCCCCACTCGGCCGAAGGATCTTTATCTGATGGAACGACAGCACATTCCTGACCTGCGCGATCACCAGCCCGCCGGTCACCCGAGCGACCACCTTTCCGCCCTCGACGGCCGAGACCGTCTCCCCGCCCCCGACGGCCGAGATCACACCGACGCCGTCGATCCGCGCCCGTACCCCGCCGTCTTCGGCCTGCGCATGTACATCCCCACCGCGCCGCCGCACGAGCCCCCGGCACGACTGGCGATACCCGCCGAGTTGTCCGCCGGTCTGGGATACGACGCCGTGGGCACCTCCCCGGAACACGGACAGCGGATCATGGACTGTCTACCCCGCGTCGGTTGTGTCTTCGCCGACGACGAGCGGTGGTGGTGGATCGTCCCCTCCGGCTCCCACATAGGCGTCACCTGGCCGGCCTCCACCAGCTACGCGGTGGGCGCGCGGCTGGCCGACCCGTCCTGGACACGGTCCCTGCTGCGCTCACGGTCCGCTCGCCCCCGTCTGATCCACCGGCCCGAGGGCGACTCGCCGTACACGCCGCCGATCCCGCTGTACTTCCTCACCTGCCGCCTCGCGGGCAGCACTCCGAGCTGGTCGCTCGGCGCGGGTATCTAGAGACCTGCGGTTCTTCGGCCTGCCAACATGCAAGCAATAACCTGCACAACTGTCCGTGGCCGGGCGACTGCCTCGATCGGGATGTGCGCGGGGCGGGCGTGAGGGAGGCCGGTCCGCGTGGGCGGGCCGGCCTGTGGGGTTGTTCGTTCCTTTCGTGGGGCCTGGGCCCAGCTCGGGCATCGACTCGCAGGGCTGGGCCCGGGTGTGGGTCTCCGGTGCCGCTCCCGGGGGGTGTCCGTCGGGACAGCTCCGAAGGGTGTCCGTCGGGCCTACGCCCGAGGAGTGCTCCTCGTCGTCGCGAGCGCGCACAGCGCCCCCAGCATCACGGCCAACGCGCCGATGATGATGCTGTTGATCACGACGCCGGTGTCCGGGCTGGTTCCGACCACCCATGGTGAGATGATCATCCACGCGCCCATCGCGCAGATGGCCCAGCTCAGGCCGTACATCCTTTCGGGGGCCATGGTGAATCCGAGGGCCAGCAGGCCTATGGCGATGCCCATGATGAGGTTGTGTGTCGCCAGGGCGGGCTGGCTCGTCGTGTAGTGGAGTATCCACGGGGACGCGGCGCAGTACAGACCGAGCAGGAACACCGGTCCGTCCACGAGCGCCACATCGCGGCCACCGAGCATGCGGTCATACCGCTCCCGCATTTCGGATGCATCGGGGTGGGTCGTGATGTCACCTCTGGGGTGCGAGACGTTGGCCATGAGTCGTCTCCTTCGTTCTGTGCAGGCCTGACCGCTTCTGGTGCGGTATGCGGTTGGCGCCGCTTGTTTTCATTGTGCTCTTATTTCTTCTTTATGTGTAGAGGTCGCTTTTCTCTCCAGCGGGCCGGGATCCATCCTCAGGGGGCGATGAGGAGGCGGGCGATGGCGCGGCGGGCCCGCGTGGGTGCCTGTGGGTCGCGATGGAGCTGGATGGACTGATTGGCCGCCAGGGCCACGCCGTTGAGCTCGAAGACGAGCTGTCCCACATCGGTGCGCGGTGGCAGTTCGCGGGCCTCGACCGCCGTGCCCAACTCCGCCGCGACATACGCCGACCACGAGGCGAGCGCGTCGAGCACCGCGTCGCGGACCGGACCGGGCCGGCCGTCGAACTCGCTCGCCACCGAGCTGAGGAAGCAGCCCCCGTGTCCCTCGCCCTCGGCCATGTAGTCGATCCACTCGTCGAAAGCGCGCGTCAGCCGTTCGGTGCCGGGTCTGGCGCCGACGGCCCGGGCCGGCACGCGTAGCCGGAACATCTCCACGGCCGCGGCCACAACGGCGAGTTGGAGCGCTTCCTTGCTGCCGAAGTGGCCGATCACCCCGGCCTTGCTCATCTCCAGATCGGTCGCCAGGCGGCCGATCGTGAGGCCTTCGAGGCCCTCGGTGGAAGCCAGTGTCAGGGCGCTGTCGATGATCCGGCTCCGCGTGGCGGCGGTTTCGGCAACGGACTTGCGGGGGCTCATGCGGCCACTTTAACCTAACGACCGTTCGTGATTAGCTGACGATCGTTCGGTAGCTATCTACTCGGAGTCGTGAGCGAGCGGGCGTGTGAAACGGACCCACCGAAGGGAGTCACCGTGAAGATCCATCACCTGAACTGCGGTTCCATGCGGACGATCGACACCGAGGAGGGGAGCCTTCCCGCGGTCTGCCACTGTCTCCTCGTGGAGACCGACCGGGACGGGCTCGTCCTCGTCGAGAGCGGTATCGGTACGCAGGACGTGGCGCGGCCCGAGGAGAGCCTCGGCGCGGACTTCCTCGGCCGGGCCCAGCCCGTCCTCGACCTCGCGGAGACAGCACTGCACCAGGTCACCGCGCTCGGCTTCCGTCCTGAGGACGTCCGGCACATCGTCCTCAGCCACCTCGACCTCGACCATGCCGGGGGACTGCCCGACTTCCCGTGGGCCAAGGTCCATCTGAGCGAGTCCGAACACCGCGCGGCGATGGCGGCTCCCGGGGCTCACCCCGAGGACCGCGTCCGCTACCGCCCCGCCCAGTGGGCACACCGACCGCACTGGGTGACGTACGCGCAGCCGCACGGCGAGGCGTGGTTCGGATTCGACGCCGTGCGCCCGCTGGAGGGCCTGGACGCCGAGATCCTGCTGGTCCCGCTCGGCGGCCACACCCGCGGCCACAGTGCGATCGCCGTCGCCGACGGCGGCCGCCGGCTGCTGCACTGCGGGGACGCGTACTACTTCCACCATGAGATCGACCCCGACCACCCCCGGGGACACCCCGGCATGGACGTCCTCCAGCAGCTCACCGAGGTGGACCGGCCGCTGCGCCTCGGCAACCACGCCCGTCTGCGGGAACTGGTTCGGCTGCACGGTGACGAGGTGGAGGTCTTCAGCGCGCACGACCCGTGGGAACTGGCGCGCTACGCGGGCGGCATCAGGACGGTGTCGACGATGTAGACCGTCGCGTCGGCGGCCGGGACGTTGCCGCAGACGACCTTGGCGGAGTCGTTCACGTGTACTCGGTGCCGCCCGAGCCCGCCGTCTTCAACTCGCCCTTCTCCAGCGTCGGGAAGGTGCCGTTTCCGAGCTGCCTGGGCGTCAACGCTCGCGGAGACGACCACGGTGCCACGTGCGCCGCCCGTCAGTGTCGCGGTGCGGCTCCTCGCGTCGGGGGCGGCCGGCACCGCGGCCAGTTCGGCCGTTCGCTGCTCGGCCTGCCGCGCCGTGTCCCGCGCCTGCTGCGCCCGGTCGCCGCCGCCAGGCCCAGCCGCGCGGCCGCGGCGGCCAGTTCCCGGACCTCCCGGCGGCAGGACTCACAGTCCGCGGCGTGCCGATCGAACCTGCCGCGCTCCTCCTCGTCGAGGGCGGGCAGGGCGTACGCGCCCGTCAGGGTGTGCAGATCGGCCATGGTCGTGCGGTGACGCCCAGGCAGTCACGAAGGCGAATGAGACCGTCACACAGGCGGGTCTTGACCTTGCACAGCGGCAGGGTCAGCAGTTCCGCGACCTCCCGGTAGGTCAAACGGCGGTAGTACGCCAGGGTCACCGACTGGCGCTGGAGCTCCGTCAGCGTGCGCAGACAGCGCCGCACCTGCTGACGCTCCAGCCGGACCTCGATTTGCTCGGTGGCTTCGTCGAACTCGCGCGTCCGGTCGAGCAGGGCCGCCTTGTGCTCCCGGGCCGCCGAGGCCTCGACCGAGCGCACCCGGTCCACGGCCCGCTGGTGGGTGAGGGTGAGCACCCAGTTCATGACCGAACCCTTCTCGGGCCGGTACCGGGCAGCGGTCCGCCACACCTCGACCAGCACCTCCTGGGCCACCTCCTCCGACTGGGCCCGGTCGCGCAGCACTCTGCGCGCGATGCGATCTCCACGGCTTCCTTCACAGGGGGTCCTCCAGGACGTACGAATGGTTCGGGTGGGATCAGGAGCCGGTAGGGCGGCGGATCGGCCCGCGGTGGCGAATTCACCGGTGGGGGCTTCGGCGCGGGCATGGCGAGGGCGGTTTCGCGGGCGTGGCGTGCGCCGCCGGGCGTTCAGCCGACGGCCTCCGCGCGCAGACAGCGGCGCAGCTGGTGCAGTCCGCGCCGGGCGTGGCTCTTGACGGTGCCCAGCGGCCAGCCGGTGCGCTGGGCGATCTGGGGCTGGGTCAGGTCCTCGTAGAACGCGAGGTGCAGCACTCGGCGCTGGGGCGCGGGGAGCCTGGCGAGCTCGCCGCGCAGGAGGACGCGGTCGAGCACCGTCTCCGGGCGGGCGTGGGTGTCGTCGACCGGGCCGAGGAGGGCTCCCGCGGCGGCGACCAGATCGGTACGGCGGGTCCTCGCGGAGAGCGCGTCGGCGATCTTGCGGCGGGTGATGCCGACGAGCCAGCCGACGAACGCGCCGCGCTCGGGGCGGTAACCCTGTCGGCCCTGCCAGGCGGCCAGGAACACCTGCTGGGTGACGTCCTCGGCCTCCCGGGTGTCGCCCAGCGAACGTCCGGCCAGTGTGTGCACCAGCGTTCCCCAGCGGTGGTAGGCGGCCGTCAGACACTCCTCGTCGCCGTCCACGAGGCCCTGGGCCACGTCCGCGTCGGTGAGCCCCTCCCACCGCCCGTCGACGCAGTGCTCGGTGATGGAATCCACGGTCATGGCCACGGCTCCTCGGTCAGGGCGGGCTCCCGGTCACCGTGCGCTTCCCGCGACGCGCCCGGTGATCCCCATCGTGTGAACCGAGGCACATGACGGACAACTCGCATCGTTTGTGCGTCGTATAGTCGCCGCATGGGCGAGAACCGACCGGCGCAGCGGCCGGAGGCGGCCGCGCGGCCCGTCGACGCGGGCGTCACGACGGGGTCGCTGGCCCGCCGCCTCGGGGTTTCGCCCACGACCCTGCGTTCCTGGGACCGGAGGTACGGCGTGGGGCCCGCGATCCGCTCCGACGGGCGGCACCGCCGCTGGACGCCGCGGGACGTGGCGATGCTCGAGGAGATGTGCCGGCTGACCTCGGCCGGGGTACCGCCCGCCGAGGCGGCCAGGACCGCGCAGGAGGGCGTCGGGCGGATTCAGCCCGGCTCGGAGCTGTCCGGGGGAGGCGACCAGCCCGGTGGGCACCGTTCGCAGGCGGCCGGTGCGCTGCCGCTCGGTGACGTCCGCCAGGAGTGCAGGGGCCTCGCGCGCGCGGCGGTCCGCCTCGACGCGCCGACCGTGGGCGACCAGCTGGCCTCGCTCGTGGCGCGCTACGGCGTGGTCCTCGCCTGGGACGAGGTGATGGTGCCGACCCTGCACGCGGTCGGACGCAAGTGGGAGTCCTCCGGCGACCGTTACGTGGAGGTGGAACACCTGCTGTCCTGGCACATCTCACGTGCCCTGCACCGCGCCACCGAGCCGGTCCGGCCCGTGGGAACCCCGGCTGCCGCTGCGGGGCCGGTGGTGCTGGCGTGCGTCCCGGGCGAACAGCACAGTCTGGCCCTGGAGGCGCTGCACGCGGGACTCGTCGAACTCGGCCTGCCCACCCGGATGTTCGGCGCAGCGGTCCCCACGGAGGCGCTGACCGCCGCCGTGCGACGGCTGGGCCCGAAGGCCGTCCTGCTGTGGGCCCAGACGCGTTCGACGGCCGACCTGCCTTTGGCCCGGCATGTCGCGGGCACCCAGTGGGGAGTCAAGGGGGCTCGCAGCCACCCGGCCGTGCTGCTCGGGGGGCCGGGCTGGGCGGGCCGCCCGGTGCGGGGGATGCTCCGTCCGCCCGGGCTTCGGGACGCCCTTGGGACCCTCTCGGGTCTGTACGACTCGCCCGTCCCGGCCACCTGGAGCTGATCCCCCGCGCGCCGGTGGGCCGGGAACGGCTCAGCCGACCGTCCCGGTGGGCGAGGGGGAGCCGCCGGCGGGCGGGGTGAGCACGGCGGTCGGCTCACCCGGCGCGGGCGCGGGCGGCGTGAGATCGGAGGCGGGCAGCTTCGGCGGGGTGGTCTGCTGGAACAGCACCTGATCGAAGTTGACCAGTCCGGTCTTCTCCATCACGGTGATGTGGTCCAGCACGGTGTCGTTGGCCTGGTCGGCCAGCTGGCGGACCAGCGAGTTCTCGGTGGTGGACCGGATCTTGGCGACGGTGTTGAAGATCGAACCGTGGGTCACCCGCAGGATGTTGGCGAAGTCGGTGTCGAACTGCTTGCCGGTGTCGCCGCTCAGGGTCGACACGAAGCCCTGCTGCTGAGGAGACGGCTTGTTGGGGATGGTGATGCCGAGTGCGGCGGCGACCTTGCGGTCGGTCTCGTCAAGCGCGGCATGGCCCCTGACCAGGTGGTCACCGGCGGTCCTGACCGCGGGGGTGGTGCCCTTCTGAAGACCCAGCATCCCCACGGGGTACTCCCACAGCCCGGCCGCCCGCACCTTGACGACGAAGTCGCGGTCAGCCTCGGTCAGCGGGCCAGTCGGGGGGTTGGCGATGATGCGGTTCTGGGCGGTGGCCGTGGTCTGCAGTCCGAGCATGCTGGGGTACGCGAGCGCGGCGAGGGTCATGACCAATGCGCCTGCCACGAAGACGGTTCCTGCGGTTCGTGCAATGCGCATTGGGCCTCCTGGCGGGGCGGCGGCCCGGGGTGTGACGCTCCGGTGGGCCGCTCGGTGGATCCGGTGCGTGGATCCGGTACGGGTGTTTCGGACGCCCACCTGTACGGCTGCGCGGGTCGGAGAAACCTCTAGGGAAAGTAAAATCCGTGCCGCCACCCGCACAGTTGCGAACCGCTGAGACATCGTCTCATCGGCCGTGATGCCACTCAGCCACGGTCCCGAGCGGCCCTGAACCGGGCCAGCCCGTCGGAGAGTTCGACGACGGGGTCCGGGTAGTCGTACGCGGCGCGCTCCAGGCCCTGGAGCTTCCAGGGTTCGTGCGCGGCGCCGCCCGCGAGCCCCGCCAGCTCCGGCACCCAGCGCCGGACGTACTCCCCGTCCGGGTCGTGCCGCTTGGCCTGCGTCACCGGATTGAGGACGCGGCCCGGCCGCGAGTCCGTGCCCGTTCCGGCCATCCACTGCCAGTTGAGCTGGTTGTTCGCGACATCGCCGTCCACCAGCAGGTCCAGGAAGTGCCGGGCCCCGATCCGCCAGTCCACGTACAGCGTCTTGGTGAGGAAGCTGGCGGCCAGCAGCCGTGCCCGGTTGTGCATCCAGCCCTCGTGGCGCAGTTGGCGCATCGCCGCGTCGACGACCGGATAGCCGGTACGGCCTTCCTTCCACGCCTGGATGTCCTCGCGCGCCGTCCTCCCCGAGCGCCAACGGTCGTGCTTGGTGCGGTAGTCGGCGACGGCCGCGTCCGGCCGGGCGGCGAGCACCTGGTGGTGGAAGTCCCGCCAGGCCAGTTGGCGTACGAACGCCTCGGCGCCCGGACCGCCCGCCGCGCGCGCCCGGTGCACGAGTTCGACCGGGGAGAGGGTGCCGAAGTGCAGATGGGGGGAGAGCCGGGAGGTGGCGTCGCCCGGCAGGTCGTCATGGCCGTCCTCGTACGAGGCGATCCCCGCCCGCAGCCAGGCCGCGAGCCGCTTCCTGCCCTCCCGCTCGCCGCCCCGCGCCAGCCCCTGCGACAGCCCGGACAGGCCCGTGCGCGAGGGGATCTCCTCCGAGCCGACGCCGTCCGGCACCCGGATCGCCCGGGGCGCGGCGACCGCGTTGCGCAGCGGCTCCTGAGACCAGCGCCGGAAGTACGGTGTGAACACGGCGAAGTGGTCCGAGCCGGACGGCGTGACCGCGCCGGGCGCGAGCGCGGTGATCACGGCGTCATGGACGTGCAGCCGGCACCCCTCACCCTCCAGAGCGGTGCGCAGCCGCTGCTCACGGCGGTGGGCGTAGGCACTCACCCCCGCGGCCATGTGCACCTCGTCGGCGTCCGCCTCGGCGACCACCGTGCACACCTGCGCGACGACATCGCCGGAGCGCACCACGAGTCGGCCGCCGCGCTCCCGGAGTCCGGTGTCCAGGTCCGCCAGACAGTCCGCGAGGAACGCCATGCGGTTGGGCGCCGTGAACCCCGCTTCGGCGATGGCGTCGTCCCGTACGAACAGGGGCACCAGCGCGGCCGAGCCGTCCTGCGCCGCGCGCAGCGCCGGATGGTCGTGCAGACGCAGGTCCGAGGTGAACAGGACGACCGAGATGTTCATGGTGTGACTCCGGGACAGGGGACGTGGCGCTGTGACAGGGCGGCGACGAGTGCGGACATGACTGCTTCGGGCCCGCGGTCCCTCGCGGATGCGGGTATCGGCGAGGGATGCGGGACTCAGTGGGAGGATGCGGGACTCAGTGGGAGTGGGAGTGGGACGGCACGGCGGGCTGCCGCGCCCCGGCCGGTACGTCGGCCTTGGCCGCCGCCTTGGCGATGTTGCGGGCCATGCCGCCGAACACGACGGCGTGGAAGGGCGAGATGCTCCACCAGTAGGCGTGTCCCAGCAGACCGTGCGGATGGAACAGGGCCCGTTGCCGGTAGCGGGACCGGCCTTCGGCGCCGGCCTCGGCGTACATCTCCAGCCAGGCGAGGCCCGGCAGCCGCATTTCGGCGCGCAGCCGCAGCAGACGGCCTGGCTCGATCTCCTCGACGCGCCAGAAGTCGAGCGAGTCGCCCACGCGCAGCCGGGCGGCGTCACGCCGTCCGCGCCGCAGGCCGACACCGCCCACCAGCCGGTCCAGCCGGCCGCGGAGCGCCCAGGCCGGCGGGAAGGAGTACCAGCCGTTCTCACCGCCGATGCCCTCGATCACCCGCCACAGCGCCCCGGGCGGCGCGTCCACGGCCCGTTCGCGTTGATCGGTGTAGAGACTGCCGCCCGCCCAGTCGGGGTCGGTGGGGAGGGGATCACTGGGCGCGCCGGGCACGGAGGCCGACGACCACCGGGTGGTGACCTGGGCGTCCCGCACCCGTTGCAGGGCCAGCGACACCGCCTTGTCGAAGCCGAACGGACGCCCCGGGAGATCGGGGACGTACCGGACGATGTCGTGTTCGTGGCAGACGACCTCGTGACGCAGCGATTCGGTGAGCGGGCGCGCGATGGACGCGGGCACCGGGGTGACAAGGCCGACCCAGTGGCTGGAGAGCCCGGGGGTCAGCACCGGCACGGGCAGGATCAGCCTGCGCGGCAGCCCGGCGACGGCGGCGTACCGCTGCATCATCTCCAGGTAGGTCAGGATCTCGGGACCGCCGATGTCGAAGGCGCGGTTGACCTCGGTGGGCATCCGCGCGCTGCCGACCAGGGTGCGCAGCACGTCCCGTACGCCGATCGGCTGGATCCGCGTGCGCACCCAGCGGGGCGTGATCATGACGGGGAGGCGTTCGGTGAGGTAGCGGAGCATTTCGAAGGAGGCCGAGCCGGAGCCGATGATCACGGCCGCGCGCAGGACCGTGGTCGGCACGCCCGACTCCAGCAGGATGCGGCCGACCTCGGCGCGCGACCTGAGGTGGGGCGAGAGGTGTTCTTCGGGGACACCCGCCGGGGTCAGGCCGCCGAGGTAGACGATCCTGCTCACCCCGGCGGCGCGGGCCTGCTCGCCGAAGACGCGGGCCGCCTTGCGGTCGGTCTCCTCGAAGTCATGGCCCGTGCCCAGGGCGTGCACCAGGTAGTACGCGACGTCGATGCCGCGCAGGGCCTCGGCGACCGAGCCGGCGTCCGTGACATCGCCGCGCACCACCTCCGCGTCGCCCGCCCACGGGTAGTCCCGCAGCTTGGCGGGGGAGCGGGCGAGACACCGCACGCGGTGCCCCGCCTCCAGCAGCTCGGGGACCAGCCGGCCGCCGATGTAGCCGGTGGCGCCGGTCACCAGACAGCGCGGGGCGGGGCGGGGATCGTCGTCGCTCATGGGTACCTCCGTCGTTCGCCGGGCCACCCCCTTGCCGAGTTCCCTCCCTGATCTCTTCCAAGCGAACACGGCGGTCGGATGCGCCTGGCGGAGTCTTTATGGACATGTCCGGGTGAATCGCGGGCAGGCGGGAGAACACGAGAGTCCGAGGTCACGGCTGGAGGTGTCTGCCGGTATGGGCACGAAGGTGTTGGAGCGGTTTCCCGCGGGAGGTCCGCGCGGATCCTGGACGGCGGAGGAGTACGCGGCCCGGCGCCGCACCGAGGGTCAGCCCGCGACGGTGGTGATGGATCTGAAGTCGGACGCCTTCCTCGTGGTGGTGCCGGTCGGCGACGAGGACTGAACGACCCCGGTCAGGGCCGATCCGACAGGTGGCCGCCGAGCTCCGTCGCCCCGCGTACGAACGCCTCGTGCAGGTCGTGGGCGGCACGCGGCACCGAGTCCGCCCGGCGGCGCCGCAGCATCAGAAGGACCCGTGTCGTGCCGTCCGTGAGCGGCCGGTGGGTGATCGCGCCACACCGCTCGAGGGGGTCCCCGATCACACTGAAATCGGGCAGGACCGTCGCGCCCAGCCCCTCGGCGACCATGAGCTTGCCCATCTCGGCGCCGTCGGTCGTGTACGAGAGGGCCGGGCCGCGGCCCTCCAGGAGCCGGTGGAGATAGCGGTGCATGACGTACCCGGAGCGCATGGCGATCAGCGCCTCGCGTCCGTCCAGCAGGTCCGCGGCCGACACCGCGTCGAGTGAGGCGAGCGGACTGTCCGGGCGCAGGCACACCACCGGTCGGCCGCGCAGCAGTTCGGTGGTCTCGAAGTCGGCGGGCAGGTCGTCGCCGTCGAGATGGTTCACCAGGCCCAGGTCGAGGCCGCCCTCCGACAGGGCCCGGTGGATCTCCGTCTGCTGGGCGCCGACCACCTCCACCTGCGTCAGCGGATGCGCCGCACGGAATTCCCGGACCGTCGGGATGAGCAGGGGCACCGTCGCCGCGTTCACCGTGCCGACGCGGACCATCCGGCTGATGCGGTGCTGCTCGCCGGCCGCGCCGCGCAACCGGTCCACCGCGTCCAGCACGTTGATGATGTGGGGCAGCAGCTCCCGCCCCTCGGCGCTCATCCGCGCGCCGGACCGCTTGCGCTCCAGCAGATCGACGCCGAGTTCGCGCTCCAGGTTCCGCACGGTCTCGCTCAACGCAGGCTGGGAGAGGTGGAGTTCCTCGGCTGCCCGGCGCAGCGAGCCGAGCCGGGTGACCGCCGCGATGTATTCCAGTTGCTCTGTCCGCACGCCAGCAGAATGCGGTTCATTTCACGGCCTGTTCAAGGGTTTCCCTGTCACACGTTCGTGAAATTCGGTGGTCCGCGATACGAGACCGGTCGGGTTTTCCTTGACTGCCCTCGCGGCCGGCTGCCACGATCGACGGCATGATGATGCGACTGGACCTCACGCGGCGACGCCACGTCGACCTCGCGCGCGTCTCCAGCGCCTCCTGTTGCACCGCGGCCTGAGTCCCCGGATCCGCCGCACCTCATCGGTCCCACCGCTGTCGTCGGACAGCCGTGTGCGGCGTTCCCACAGCACCGCCTGAATTCCGCGATCCCGCGCGCCGTCCTGAACGCGCCCCCTGAATTCGGCGTACCCGAAATCCGCAACAGGAGTTCCGCATGTCCGCAGCGCCCGTGAATCCCGTGAATCCCGTGAAATTCGCGTACTGGGTTCCCAACGTCAGTGGTGGGCTGGTCACCAGCAAGATCGAGCAGCGCACCGACTGGGGTTACGACTACAACCGCGAACTGGCCGTACTCGCCGAGAACAACGGCTTCGACTACGCGCTCAGCCAGGTCCGTTACATGGCCAGCTACGGCGCCGAGTTCCAGCACGAGTCGACCAGCTTCAGCCTCGCGCTGCTGCTCGCCACCCAGCGCCTGAAGGTCATCGCCGCCGTCCACCCGGGCCTGTGGCACCCCGGAGTCCTCGCCAAACTCGGCGCCACCGCCGACCACTTGTCGAACGGCCGCTTCGCGGTGAACGTCGTCAGCGGCTGGTTCAAGGGCGAGTTCACCGCCCTCGGTGAACCCTGGCTGGAGCACGACGAGCGGTATCGCCGCTCCGAGGAGTTCATCCGCGCCCTGCGCCAGATCTGGACCGAGGACCACACCGAACTCGCCGGGGACTTCTACCGGTTGCGCGACTTCTCGCTCAAGCCCAAGCCCCTCAACACCCCCGAACGCCCGCACCCGGAGATCTTCCAGGGCGGCAACTCCACCGCCGCCCGCGCCATGGCGGGCCGGGTCTCCGACTGGTACTTCTCCAACGGCAAGGACTTCGACGGGGTGGTCGAGCAGATCGCGGACGTCCGGAAGGCCGCCGCCGAAGTGGGCCGCACGGCACCGAAGTTCGGCCTCAACGGCTTCCTCATCGCCCGTGACACCGAGGCCGAGGCCCGCGAGACCCTGCGTGAGATCGTTGCCCAGGCCGACCACGAGGCCGTCGAGGGCTTCGGCGCCGCCGTGAAGCAGGCCGGACAGTCCACCGCCGACGGCAAGGGCATGTGGCAGGACTCCAGCTTCGAGGACCTCGTCCAGTACAACGACGGCTTCCGCACGGGCCTGATCGGCACCCCTGAGCAGATCGCCGAACGGATCGTCGCCTACAAGCGGCTCGGCGTCGACCTCTTCCTCCTCGGCTTCCTCCACTACCACGAGGAGGTGGAGTACTTCGGCCGCCGGGTGCTGCCCCTGGTGCGCGAGCTGGAGGCGCGAGCGGACACCGGGGCCGAGCCCGCGTCCGTCCCCGCGCACGTCTGAGCCCGTTCCCCACTCCGCGCCCGCCCCTGCACTTGTTCCCGAAAGAGGACCCCATGGCCACCGTCCTGTCCGTCTCCGGCAGTCCGTCCGTCTCCTCCCGTACCGCGAAGCTCCTGCGCCATCTGGACACCCGGCTGGCCGCGCAGGGGCACGAGGTGATCCCGCTCGACGTCCGTACGATCCCCGCCGAGGCCCTGCTCGGCGCCGACTTCAAGCACCCCGCCATCGTCGAGGCGACCGAACTCTTCGCCCGCGCAGACGGCGTGGTCATCGGCACCCCCGTCTACAAGGCCGCATACTCCGGCGTCCTCAAGGCCCTGCTCGACCTGCTCCCGCAGTACGCCCTCACCGGAAAGACCGTGCTGCCGCTCGTCACCGGTGGCAGCACCGCGCATGTCCTCGCCCTCGACTACGCCCTGCGCCCGGTCCTCAACTCCATGGGTGCCGCGCACATCGTCCAGGGTTGGTTCACCCTCGACAAGGACATCATCACGGACGAGGACGGCGGTATCACCGTCGCCCCGGCCACGGCCGAAGCCCTCACGCAGGTGGTCGACCAGTTCTCGGCGGCCCTCGGCAGCGCGCCCCTGCTGGCCGCGGCGGGCTGACACGATGTCCGCCAAAGTGATCGCCGACGACGTCGAGGCCCTGGCCGTCGCCGCCGCGCTCGCCGAGGAGTTCCGCGCCGGTGCCTCGGCGCGGGACTCCGAACGGCGGCTGCCCCGCGAGGAGTTGGACCGCCTCTCCGCCTCCGGACTGCTCGCCGTCACCGTGCCCGCCGAGCACGGCGGGGCGGACGTGCGGCAGGAGACCCTCGCGGAGGTGTTCCGGCTGCTGGCCTCGGCCGACGCCAGCCTCGCCCAGATCCCGCAGAACCACTTCGTGTACGTGAACGTGCTGCGCCGCCAGGGCACCCCGGAGCAGCAGGCGTTCTTCTTCGGCGAGGTACTGGCCGGGCGCCGCTTCGGCAACGCCCAGTCGGAGGCGGGCACCCGGCACATCCAGGACATCCGTACCCGCCTGGACCCCGGGCCTGACGGCTCGTACGTCCTCACCGGCGTCAAGCACTACTCCACCGGCGCGCTCTTCGCCGACTGGATCCCCGTCCTCGCCCGCGCCGGCGACGACAACCTGCACGTCGCCTACGTCCCCCGCGGCGCCGACGGGGTCACGGTCGTCGACGACTGGGACGGCATGGGCCAGCGTACGACGGCCAGCGGCACCGTCCGCCTCGACGCCGTCCACGTGCCCGCCGACCGTGTCGTCCCCCATCACCTCACCTTCCGAGGGCCCCAACTCCACGGGGCCGTGGCCCAATTGCTGCACGCCGCCATCGACGCCGGGATCGCCGCGGGCGCCCTGGCCGAGGCCGCCGAATTCGTCCGCACCAAGAGCCGGCCCTGGTTCGAGAGCGGCTTCGACACGGCGGCCGAGGACCCGCTCCTCATCCAGCGGTTCGGTGAACTCGCCATCCAGGTACGGGCGTCCGAGGCGCTGCTCGGTGCCGCGGCCCGCACGGTCGACGCGGCCCGCGACGAACTGACCGAGGACTCGGCGGCCGAGGCGTCCATCGCGGTGGCCGCCGCGAAGGTGCACACCTCCGCCACCGCCGTGGAGGTCGCGGGCGCCCTCTTCGAGCTGTCCGGCACCCGTTCCGCCCTCAACTCGCTCAATCTGCACCGGTATTGGCGCGACGCCCGCACCCACACCCTGCACGACCCGGCCCGCTGGAAGATCCAGCACATCGGCCGATACGTGCTGGGGGGCACCAAGCCACCCCGCCACGGCCTGCTGTAACCCACTCGCTCCTCGGCCCCCCACGATCGGAGAACGTGCCCGTGTCCCTCACCTTCCACTGGTTCCTGCCCACCAACGGCGACAGCCGCCATGTCGTCGGCGGCGGTCACGGCACCCCCGCCACGGCCTTCGGCCGGAACCGGCCGCCGACGGTCGCCTATCTGAGCCAGATCGCCCGCGCCGCCGAGGAGCTGGGCTTCGTCGGCGCGCTCACCCCCACCGGCGCCTGGTGCGAGGACGCCTGGCTGACCACCGCCATGGTCAGCCAGCACACCGAACGGCTGAAGTTCCTGGTCGCCTTCCGGCCCGGCTTCGTCTCACCCACGCTCGCCGCGCAGATGGCGTCCACCTTCCAGCGGCAGACCGGCGGCCGGCTGCTCCTCAATGTGGTCACGGGCGGCGAGAGCCACGAACAGCGTGCCTACGGCGACTTCCTCGACAAGGACTCCCGCTACCGCCGTACCGGCGAATTCCTGCAGGTCGTACGGGGCTTGTGGGAGGGCAAGACCGTCGACCTCTCCGGGGAACACCTCCAGGTCGAGGACGCCAGGCTGGCCCGGGTCCCCGACCCGGTCCCCGAGGTCTACTTCGGCGGCTCCTCACCCATCGCCGGCGAGATCGCCGCCCGACATGTCGACGTCTACCTCACCTGGGGCGAACCGCCCGCCCAGGTCGCCGAGAAGATCGCCTGGGTACGGGGGCTGGCGGCGAAGGAAGGGCGCACCGTCCGCTTCGGCATCCGGCTGCACGTCATCACGCGCGACACCGCCGAGCAGGCCTGGACCGAGGCCCACAAAATCCTGGACGGCTTCGACCCGGACACCGTGAAGTCCGTCCAGGCGGGTCTGGCCCGCAGCGAGTCGGAGGGGCAGCGGCGCATGCTCGCCCTCCACGGCGGCAACCGCGAGGACCTGGAGATCCACCCCAACCTGTGGGCCGGCATCGGCCTCGTCCGCGGTGGCGCGGGCACCGCTCTGGTCGGCAGCCACGACGAGGTCGCCGAGCGGATCAAGGAGTACCACGCCCTCGGTATCGACGAGTTCGTCCTCTCCGGCTATCCGCACCTGGAGGAGGCGTACTGGTTCGGCGAGGGCGTCCTGCCACGCCTGGCCGCGCAGGGCCTGTGGCAGCACCCGTTCGCGCCGACGTCCGCCCCCGCCGCGCAGGTGCCCTTCACGAGCTGAGCGAACCGGATGAACCAGATGAACCGAACGAGCCGAGCGCACCGAGGTGGGCGGCGCGCACCTCGGCGGTCTGCCCCTGCACCAGCAGGAACATCCCCTCGCGTGCCAGCCGCTGCGCCGGGCTGCCCAGGTCCATCGCGCGCCCGCCACCGGCCACGACCGCCGCGGTCGTGGCCGCGCGCATGACGTCGTACGCCCGCGTCTTGACCGCCAGCCGCTCCGCGATCCGCTCGGTGGGCACCGGGTGGTCGGCGAGCTCGTACGCCTGCCGACGGACCTCGTCGAGGCGGGCGCGCAGCACCTGTCGGGTCTCCTTCGCCGCGGGATCGCCGTCCAGCAGGTCGAGCGCCGACGCGGTGATCCCGAAGACGGCCGGTGAGGCGTTGGTGTTCTTGGGGCGGTCGGTGACCGCCCAGGTCTCGTACGGCGTGCGCAGGGCCACGGCGTCGTCCGGGAGCCACAGCCCGTCCAGCTCCAGGGACACCGTGCGCGAGGCGGTGAGCGCCGCCAGCCGCATCGGCGGCGAAGGCCGCAGTCCGGGCTGTTCGCGCGCCTCGGTGAACGCGAACAGTGCCTCGTCCGCGTCCGTCACCCCGGCGAGCAGCATCACGTCGTTCAGTCCCCAGCCCGTGTACCAGGGGACCGTTCCGTCGAAACGCCAGCCGCCACGCTCACGGGTGACCCGGACGGGGATCCGCGGGTAGGCCCGCAGTTGCGCGTACGCGACCCCGGACAACAGCTCCCCACCCGCCAGCGGGCCCAACAACCGTTCCCGCGCCGCGGGTTCACCCTTCGCCAGGGTCAGCACCGGAGTGTGGTGCTGGGTCTGCACGAACCAGGTCGAGCAGCACGCCCCGGCCAGGATCTCGGCGGTCTCGCGGACCACCGCGGCGGGCGCGGCCGACCCGCCGTAGGCCACCGGCGCGCTCACCCCGAGCAGCCCCGACCGCCTGACCGCCTCGATGCTGCTCGCCGGCACGCCCTCCTGGTCCACGCGCTCCGCCCGTGGGGCCAGCACCTCGGCCGCCAGCCGCCTGGCGGCCGTGACGAGCGGATGCGATGGGGTGGTCATCGAAGAAATCTCCCGCCGTCGTCGTGTCGTGTGTCGATCCGGCCGCCTCCCGTTCGTGTAGTCAGTGAAAGACCACCCGAGAACGAGCCGAGAACGACACGGCCGAGGAGCACACATCATGAAGTACTACCTGCTGAGCGTGATGCAGCCGCCCGGCGAGCCGCCCGCGCCCGAGATCCTGAAAGAGATCATGCACAATCTCGACGTCTTCCACGCGGAGCTGCGCGAGGCCGGTGCGTGGGTGTTCGCCGGGGGACTGCACGGACCGGAGACGGCCACCGTGGTGCGCGCCAAGGACGGCGACGTGCTCGTCACCGACGGCCCGTACACCGAGAGCAAGGAGTACCTGGGCGGGATCTGCCTGATCAAGGCACCCGACCTCGACGCGGCGCTCGAATGGGGCCGCAAGGCGACACTGGCCACCACGCTCCCCATCGAGGTGCGGCCCTTCATGGGCGAAGCCGAGGACTGATGACCCCGAACGCCGACATCGAGGCCGTGTTCCGTGCCGAATACGGCCGCGCGGTCGCCGTCCTCGTCCGCTTCCTCGGCGACATCGACCTCGCCGAGGAAGCGGTCCAGGACGCCTTCTCCACCGCCCTGCGGAAGTGGCCGGAGTCGGGCACACCGCCCAGCCCGGCCGGGTGGATCATCACCACCGCGCGCAACCACGCCGTCGACCGACTGCGCCGCGAGTCCACGCGCGAGGCCCGGCACGCCGAGGCGGAGCGGCTGTACGCCCGGGACGAACCGGCCGAGGAGGGCCCCGTGCGCGACGACCGGCTCCGCCTGATCTTCACCTGCTGCCACCCCGCGCTCGCCACCCAGGCCCAGGTCGCTCTCACCCTGCGCCTCCTCGGCGGTCTGACCACGCCGCAGATCGCCCGCGCCTTCCTCGTGCCCGAGCCCACCATGGCCCAGCGGATCGTCCGGGCCAAGGCCAAGATCCGCGACGCCCGCATCCCGTACCGCATCCCGCGCGACGCGGACCTCCCGGACCGTGTCAGGGGGGTGCTCGCGGTCGTCTACCTCATCTTCAACGAGGGCTACGGCGGGCGGGAGGACCTCTGTGCCGAAGCCGTCCGGCTCGGCCGCCTCCTCGTCGAGCTGATGCCGGACGAGCCCGAGGCCCTCGGCCTGCTCGCGCTGATGCTCCTCATCGGGTCGCGCCGGCCCGCCCGCGCCACACCGGACGGGGACCTGGTCCTCCTCTTCGACCAGGACCGCTCCCGGTGGGACCGCGATCTCATCACCGAGGGACAGACGCTCGTACGCCGCTGTCTGCGCCGCAACCGGCCGGGCCCCTACCAGATCCAGGCCGCGATCAACGCCGTACACAGCGACGCCCCGACCGCGGCCGCCACGGACTGGGGCCAGATCCTCCAGCTCTACGACCAGTTGGCCGCGCTCGCCCCGAGCCCGGTGGTCGCCCTCAACCGGGCCGTCGCCGTCGCCGAGGTCGAGGGCCCGGAGCAGGCACTCGCCCTCGTCGAGGCGCTCGACCTGGACGGCTACCACGCCTTCCACGCCGTACGGGCGGACCTGTTGCGCCGCCTGGGCCGGCACACCGAGGCCGCAGGGGCGTACGAGGCGGCCATCGCGCTGACCGACAGCGCACCGGAGCGCGCCTACCTCGAACGGGCCCGCGCGGCACTCCGACGAAGCTGAGCGCCGCCTGTACGAAGCCGGGCGTCGCGCGCAGGAGACGGGGCGGCGCCCTTACGAGCCGGGAATCGCCCGCGATCACACGCTGAGCGCCTCCCGTACCGACCGCTCGGCCTCCTGCCCGCCCTCGCCCGACGAGGTGACCCGGCCCGCCTCCAGGACGTAGTACCGCTGCGCCGCCCGCATCGCGAAGCCGACGTGCTGCTCGATCAGCAGGACCGAGAGCCCGCCACGGGCGGCCAGGGCGAGGATCGTCTCCTCGATCTCGGCGACGACCGAGGGCTGGATGCCCTCGGTGGGTTCGTCGAGGAGCAGGATCCGAGGGCTCGTCACCAGGGCTCGGGCGATGGCGAGTTGCTGGCGCTGACCGCCCGAGAGCAGCCCGGCCCGGCGGTTCGAAAGATTCCTCAGCGCCGGGAACAGATCCAGCGCCTCGGCGATCGCCTCCTTGCCGCGCCTGCGCCCGTCCGCGACCAGCTGGAGGTTCTCGGCGGTCGTGAGGTGCGGGAAGGCCTGCTGGCCCTGGGGGACGTACGCCATGCCGCGCGCCACCCGCTCGTGCGGCTTGCGGCGGGTGATGTCCTCACCGTCGAGACGGACGTGGCCGCTCTGTGGGGTGAGCAGTCCGACGGCGGCGCGCAGCAGGGTGCTCTTGCCCGCGCCGTTGTGTCCGAGCACGGCCGTCACCGCGTCGCGCGGGACCTCGACACGGACGCCGTGCAGGACGGTACTGCGGTGGTAGCCGACGCGTACGTCGTCGATCTCCAGCATCACGTCAGGCCTCCTGTACGGCGGTCGGCTGGGGCACGCTCGTCGTGGTGGCCCCTCTGTCCTCGCTGGCCTCGGTGGCCGCGTGTCCGAGGTAGACCTCCTGCACCTTCGGATCTGCCTGCACCTCGGTCACCGTCCCTTCGCTGAGCACCTTGCCCGCGTGCAGCACGCTGACGCTGCGCGCGAAGGAGCGCATGAAGTCCATGTCGTGCTCGATGACGACCACGGTCCGCTCCCGGCTGATGCGCCGCAACAGCTCGCCGGTGACCTGACGTTCGTCGTGGCTCATGCCGGCCACCGGCTCGTCGAGCAGCAGCAGCCGGACGTCCTGGACGAGCAGCATGCCGATCTCCAGCCACTGTTTCCGGCCGTGCGCGAGGGTTCCTGCGAGGCTGCCCGCGAGGTCCGTCAGGCCCACCGTCTCCAGGGCGCGCGCGACGGACTCCGGTACGCGCTTGCGGCGCCGCAGCATGGTGAGCGTGCCGCGGCCCGCGCCCGCCGCGATGTCCAGGTTCTGCAGGACCGTCAGTTCCTCGAAGACGGTGGCCGTCTGGAAGGTGCGGCCGATGCCCGAGCGGGCGATGCGGTGCACGCTGCGGCCGAGGATGTCCTCGCCTCCGAAGCGCACCGACCCCTCCGCCTTCACCAGGCCGGTGACGGCGTCGACCAGGGTCGTCTTGCCCGCGCCGTTCGGCCCGATGAGGAAGCGCAGATCGCCGGGGCCGACGTCGAGGTCCACTCCGTCGACGGCCGTGAAACCGTCGAAGGACACGCGCAGTCCCCGTATCTCCAGTCCCGGGAGTCCGGTATCCGTCCGAGGCTCGGTGGTCGTCGGATCCGTCATGCCGCCTCTCCCTCCGACGCCCCGCTGGCCCTGCGCCGCCGGACGATCCCCACCAGTGAGGCGAGGCCGCCCGGCAGGAAGGCCAGGGCCACGATGAACAGCAGTCCCTGGAAGTAGGTCCAGGCCGCGGGGAACTCCTCGGACAGCGCGGTTCTGGCCCAGGCGACCGCGATCGCGCCGAGCACCGCGCCCACCAGGCTCGCCCGGCCGCCGACCGCGGCGCCGATCACGAGTTCGATGGACGGCACGATCCCGATCAGCGCGGGGGAGATGATGCCCACCGCGGGCACGAACAGGGCGCCCGCGAGTCCGGCCATGCCCGCCGCGGCGACGTACGCGACGAGCTTCACGTTCGCCGGGTTGTAGCCGAGGAAGCGCACCCGCTCCTCCGAGTCTCTGACGGCGACCAGGAGTTCGCCGTACCGGCTGTGGATGAGCTGGCGGGCCAGGGCGATCAGGAGCAGCAGGACGGCGGCGATGACGAAGTACACCATCCGCTGGTTGACCGGGTCGTCGAGGTCGTAGCCGAAGAAGCCCTGGATGTCGGTGAGTCCGTTGGTGCCGCCGGTGGTGGCCTGCTGGCCGACCAGCCAGATCGCGAAGGCCGCGGCGAGCGCCTGGCTGAGGATCGCGAAGTACGCGCCCTTGACCCGGCGCCGGAAGACGAACGACCCGAGGATCGCGGCGACGGCCATCGGCAGCAGCACGGTCGCCGCGAGGGCGAAGACCGGGTTGGCGAACGGTCGCCACCACCAGGGGAGTTCGGTGGCGGTGCCGTACAGCTGCATGAAGTCGGGGACCTGGCCGGGACCCGCGTCCGCGATCTTCAGATGCATCGCCATGGCGTAGCCGCCCAGCCCGAAGAACACCCCCTGCCCGAGTATCAGCAGTCCGCCGCGGCCCCAGGCCAGACAGATGCCGACCGCGACCATCGCGGTGCACAGGTACTTGGCGAGCAGCCCGAGCCGGAAGTCGGAGAGCGCGAGCGGGGCGACGGCGAAGAGCGCGACGGCGGCCGCGGCGAAACCGGCCGCCGGACGCAGGAAGGCCAACCGACCTTTCGAGGGCTGGAGTTGCTTCACCGATGGGGCATGAGGAGCGATGGTCGTCATACGAGACTCCTCGTCCGCACGGTGTACAGGCCCTGGGGCCGCCACTGGAGGAACGCGACGATCGCCACGAGGACCAGTACCTTCGCGACGCTGACCGTGGTGGAGTACTCCAGCACGGACTGCAGCACACCCAGCACGAAGGCGACGATGACGCTGCCCTTGAGCTGTCCGATGCCGCCGACCACGATCACCAGGAAGGCGTCGATGATGACGTTGGTGCCCATCGTGGGCCCGATCGGACCGACGAGTGTCAGCGCGACCCCGGCGATCCCGGCCAGGCCGGACCCGATGAAGAACGCGGTGCGGTCGACACGGCCGGTGGAGATGCCGGACACCTCGGCGAGGTCCCGGTTCTGCACGACGGCACGGATGCGCCGCCCGAGTGGGGTCAGCCGCAGGGCCAGCGACAGGGCGACCACCGCCGCGACCGCCAGCCCCAGGATGAACAGGCGGCTGCTCGCGAAGGTGAGCGGGTCGTCGCCGCCGATGACGGTGATGTTCCCGGTGAGGACGTCCGGCGCACGGGTCTGCACGTTGGGGGCGCCGAAGATGTCCCGCGCGAGCTGCTGGAGCATCAGGGAGACACCCCAGGTGACCAGCAGGGTGTCCAGGGGACGCAGGTAGAGCCGCCGGATGAGCAGCCATTCGAGCAGCGCGCCGAGGGCACCCGAGACGAGGAAGGCGACGGGCAGGGCGACGATCAGCGAGAGACCCGCGCCGGCGATGGACTTCTGGAGGACGTATGTGGTGTAGGCGCCGGCCATGATGAACTCGCCGTGGGCCATGTTGATGACGTTCATCTGGCCGAAGGTGAGCGACAGGCCGAGCGCGATGAGCAGCAGGACGGCACCGATGCTGACGCCGGTGAACATCTGCCCGAGGATCACGGTCATGGAGCGACTCCGGGGGACGGGACACGGGGGCCTCTCGTCATGGACGAGGTCTGTCGTGGGCGAGGCCCCCGTGAGAAGGGCGGTCAGGAGAGGCCGGAGGCCCAGGAGTAGCCCTTGAGGAACGGGTCCGGCTTGATCGGCTTGCCCGAGTTCCACACTTCCTGGATCAGCCCGTCGGTGCCGACCTTGCCGATGCGGGCGGTCTTGTAGATGTGCTGGCTCGCGCCGTCGACGGTGACCTTGCCCTCGGGCGCCTCGAAGGTGATGCCGTCGGAGGCCGCCTTGACCTTCTCCGGGTCGAAGGACTTCGCCTTCTCGACCATCGCCTTCCACAGGTAGACCGAGGTGTACGCGGCCTCCATCGGGTCACTGGTCGGCTTGTCCTGGCCGTACTTGGCCTTGTACGCCTTCACGAACCTGGTGTTCGCCGCGCCCGGGGTCGTCTGGTAGTAGTTCCAGGCCGTCAACTGGCCCGCCAGATACTGCGATCCGATCGACTTGACCTCCTCCTCGGCGATCGACACCGAGACCACCGGCATGCGGGTGGCGGTCAGGCCCGCGGACTTGTACTCCTTGAAGAACGCCACGTTCGAGTCGCCGTTGAGGGTGTTGAAGACCGCGTCCGCCTTCGACGCCTTCACCTTGTTGGCGATCGTGCTGAACTCCGTGGAGCCCAGCGGCGCGTAGTCCTCGCCGAGAACCGTCATGCCGTTGGCCTTCGCGTACGCCTTGATCTCCTTGTTGGCGGTGCGCGGGAAGACGTAGTCGCTGCCGACGAGGTAGATCTTCTTCTTGCCCTGTGACTTGAGGTAGTCGAGCGCGGGGACGATCTGCTGGTTGGTGGTCGCGCCGGTGTAGAAGATGTAGGGCGACTCCTCCAGGCCCTCGTACTGCACGGGGTAGAACAGCAGCGACTTGTTCTTCTCGAAGACCGGCTTGACGGCCTTGCGGCTCGCCGAGGTCCAGCAGCCGAACGTGGCCGCGACCCGGTCCTCCTTGATGAGCTTGCTCGCCTTCTCGGCGAAGGTCGGCCAGTCGGAGGCGCCGTCCTCGCTGATCGGCTTGATCTTCTTGCCGAGCACTCCGCCTGAGGCGTTGATCTCGTCGATCGCCAGCTTCAGCGAATCGCGTACGGTCACCTCGCTGATCGCCATGGTGCCGGAGAGCGAGTTGAGGAGTCCGACCTTGACCGTGTCGCCGCTGGTGTCGGCCTGCGCCGCCTTGTCGGACGTACCGCCGGAGTTGGTCTTCGCGCCGCACGCGGAGAGCGCGACGACCGCGGCGAGCGCCGCGGTGCCGGCCATGAACCGACGCCTGGAGGTGCTGGAAACCCGGGAAACCCGGGAAACCCGGGAAACCCGGGAAACCATGGAAACCCTGGAAACGCTGGACAAAAGAACCCCCTAAGTCCCATGAGGGGACAGCCGGAAAGAAAGAGGCAGCCCTTCAGGGGCGGCGATGGCGCGCGAGTCTCCAGCTTTCCGCTGATGGTGTACCGGCTGGTTCCTGAAGTGCGGTCACAGCCTCAAGTCGCCCTGTTTCCAAGGCGTTTCGCCAGACTTTCCCGACTGTATCTTCCCGCTCTCTCCGGGCAAGAAAAAATGCCCGGGGCGGAATTCGGTGCATGAATTCACAGATCGCCCGAGGCATTCTAATTACTTCCTGCAGGAAGTATCTTGGTGCGGGTGTGAACGTGTCAAGGGCGGGATCCGTGAAGATCGAGTTCGGCCACCACGTCGAAGTCGACACCCTCGGCCCATGCCAGATAGATCCGCTGCCGTACGTGGCTGCCCCGCAGGTGCAGCAGTCCGCGCGGTCCCTCGTACGACACGGTGTCGGCCGTCGCCCCGATCGCCGACACGTCGAGCGACCCGGCCCGGGCGATGAGCGCGGCGAGCAACAGGACGCCCTCGTAACAGGATTCGCCGAGGCTTCCGAGTGCCGGTGCCTCGATGCCGTACCTTCCGGCGTACTGGCCGTGGAAGTCGAGGGTGTCCTGATTCGCGAGCGAGGCGAAGAAACCCGCGGTGCTGAAGAGGTCCGAGGTGGTGCTCGGCCCGCTGGCCATCAGCATGTTCTCGTCCATCAGCGTGCTCAGCCGCAGGCAGCGCTCGTCGAGTCCGGCCGCCGCGAACGCCCGGTTGAAACGCACCGCGTCGCTGCCCACCAGCAGCATCAGGACGGCGTCCGCCTCCGACCGCTCGATGCGCCGCAGCACGCCGTCGAAGTCGTGGGTGCCGAGCGGGAGATAGGACTGTCCGCAGATGTCTGCCCCTGACTCGCGGGCGTACCCGAGCGCCGCGCGGGCCGTACGGCGTGGCCATATGTAGTCGTTGCCGACGACGAACCAGCGCCGCACCCCGCGCTCGTGCGCCAACAGTCCCATCGCGGGGCGGAGTTGGTCGCGCGGTGTCTCGCTGGTGAGGAACACCCCCGCGGTGTGCTCGCCGCCTTCGTACAGCGCGGTGTAGACGTACGGCACCCGGTGCGCGACCCTCGGCGCCAGCGCCTGCCGCACCGAGGAGATGTGCCAGCCCGTGACGCCCTGCACGACCCCCAGGTCCACCAGGGCCTCGACGTGGTCGGCGACGGCACCCGGCGGGGCGCCGCCGTCGACGGGAAGCAGCCGCAGCTCCTTGCCGAGGACGCCGCCCGCGCGGTTGACCTCCTCCGCGGCCAGCCGCGCGCACAGTTCGCAGGTGGGCCCGAAGATGCCCGCCGACCCCTGGAGCGGGAAGACCAGCGCCACACCGAGCACGGAGTCGTCGGCCGTGAACCAGTCGAGCGGAGGGGGAGCGCTCCCGAACATGGCGTCATGATTTCGGGTCCCCACGGTGAACTCCAGTCCGTCTCATAGGATGTACGCACCTCGTGACCAAGGAGCATGATGGCCGGCCGATCTGCGCGTGAGCCTCAGAACCTGATGCAGCTCTTGACGCGGGCCGAACGGCTTGCCGCGCGCCACCTCCAGGCCGTCCTCGACGAGGACGGCTGCTCCCTCGACGCCTGGCGGGTGCTCGCCCTGCTCTCCGACGGCGAGGGCCACCACATGACCGCGGTCGCCGAGGCCGCCTTCCTGCCGCCTGCGACGCTGACCAAGCTCGTGGACCAGCTCGTCGACCAGAACCTCGTCCACCGCCGCGTCGACCCTCTCGACCGGCGGCGCATCCTCGCCCATCTCACCCCACGCGGCCAGACGTACTGGCGCCGCCTCGACCGCGAGGTCCGCGCGCGGTGGCCGGTGCTGAGCGACGGCGAGGACGAACTGCTGAGGGGCCTGCTGGAGCGCCTGGCCGACACGCTCCACGGGTCTCCCGCGGAGCCCGCCCTCTGACGCCCCTGCGTGACGCCGTGATCGCGGAACGTATTCTTCGTGTACCCGGAATTTATTTGGTCACATGAAAGGTTGGCGTTTACACCGAGCCCTACGGCTCAAGACGACCGCCCGTGGGCCGCCAGGTCCGCACCGATCAGCGAGGCACCGTGAACGACCGCACCCCCGAGCAGCCCGCCGACATCGTGGCCCGGCTGCGCGCCACCTTCCGCTCCGGCCGCACCAAGCCCCTCGCGTGGCGCACCACCCAGCTGCGCCGACTGCGCGAACTGCTCACCACGCACGGCGCCGAGCTCGCGGAGGCCCTCCACGCGGACCTCGGCAAGAGCTCCACCGAGGCCTTCCGCACCGAGATCGACTTCACCGTGCGCGAGATCGACCACACCCTCGACCATCTCGACGAGTGGCTGCGCCCCGAGTCCGCCCCGGTCCCCTCCCATCTCGGCGCCGACGCGACGGCCTGGACGCGGTACGACCCGCTGGGCCTCGTGCTGGTCATCGCCCCCTGGAACTATCCGGTGCAGCTCCTGCTGACGCCGATGCTCGGCGCGCTGGCCGCCGGCAACACGGTGGTCGTCAAGCCCAGCGAGCTCGCCCCCGCCACCTCCGCCGCCCTCGCCCGGCTGCTGCCGCGCCACCTCGACACCGACGCGGTCGCCGTCGTCGAGGGCGCCGTTCCGGAGACCACCGCGCTGCTGGCGGAGCGCTTCGACCACATCTTCTACACCGGCAACGGCGCGGTCGGCCGGATCGTGATGCGGGCCGCCGCCGAGCACCTCACCCCCGTCGCCCTCGAACTGGGCGGCAAGTCACCGGCGTTCGTCGACCGTGACGCCGACCTGTCCGTCGTCGCCGACCGGCTCGCCCGCGGCAAGTTCCTCAACGCCGGGCAGACTTGCGTCGCGCCCGACTACGTCCTCACCGACCCGGAGACCGCCCGCGCACTGGAGCCCGAGCTCGTGCGCGCCGTCGAGGCGCTCTTCGGCGCCGAGCCGGGGCGGTCGGGCGAGTACGGGCGGATCGTCAACGAGAGGCACTTCGACCGGCTCAGCTCGCTGCTCGACTCCGGGCGCACCGTCATCGGCGGCACCGGAGACCGGGCCACCAAGTACCTCGCGCCCACCGTCCTCGCCGACGTCGACCCCAAGGCCCCCGTGATGCAGGAGGAGATCTTCGGACCGATCCTGCCGATCGTCACGGTGGCGGGGCTGGACGAGGCCATCGACTTCATCAACGACCGCGACAAGCCCCTGGCGCTCTACGTCTTCACCGAGTCGGACACCACCCGGGAGCGGATCGCCGAGGAGACGTCCTCCGGAGGCCTAGGCCTCGGTCTGCCGCTCGCCCATCTGACCGTCTCCGACCTGCCGTTCGGCGGGGTCGGCGAGAGCGGCATGGGCAGCTACCACGGCCGCTACTCCATCGAGACGTTCAGCCACCGCAAGGCGGTGCTGCAGAAGCCGCTCGGCTGACGCGGCCCCGACGGTGCCCCGGCAGATCGAGGATCTGCCGGGGCACCGTCGTGCGACCCTCTCTGCCAACGTTGTCAGATCTGACTGGTCTACACCCTTGACTGGTACATACCAAAGCGGTTGAGTGTGGCTCCACACCCCCCACCACGGCCGCCCCCGACGCCGTGGCCGGCCCCGCCGGCACGTGCGCACAAGGCTCCGCTCCGCGCTGCCCTGTCCGGGAGCGGCCGTGTCCCGCAAAGGAGTTGACCTGTGTCGAGGCGCCGCATCTCCGCAGTCCTCACCGCCCTCGCCCTCGCGTCCGCCACCCCGGTGCTGCTACCGGCCTCCGGTGCGTCCGCCGCCGCCTGTTCGAGCTATCCGAGCTGGGTGGCCGGGAGGTCGTACGTCACCGGTGACGTCGTCCGCTACACCGACGGGAAGACCTACGTCGCCGAGCACGACAACCCCGGCTACGACCCCACCATCAGCACCTGGTACTGGGACCCCTACGCCTGCGACGGAGGCTCCACGACTCCCTCCGACGGCTTCGTGGTGAGCGAGGCGCAGTTCAACCAGATGTTCCCGAACCGGAGTTCCTTCTACACCTACAGCGGTCTGCGGGCGGCGATGAGCGCCTACCCGGCCTTCGCCAACACCGGCAGCGACACCGTGAAGAAGCAGGAGGCCGCGGCCTTCCTCGCCAACGTCAGCCACGAGACCGGCGGCCTGGTCTACGTGGTGGAGCAGAACACCGCCAACTACCCCCACTACTGCGACTGGAGCCAGCCCTACGGCTGCCCGGCCGGACAGTCGGCCTACTACGGCCGCGGCCCGATCCAGCTCAGCTGGAACTTCAACTACAAGGCCGCGGGTGACGCGCTCGGTATCGACCTCCTCAACAACCCCTACCTGGTGCAGAACGATGCCGCCGTGGCCTGGAAGACCGGCCTCTGGTACTGGAACACCCAGACAGGTCCCGGCACCATGACGGGTCACAACGCCATGGTCAACGGCGCCGGATTCGGCCAGACCATCCGCAGCATCAATGGCTCCCTGGAGTGCGACGGCAAGAACCCGGCGCAGGTGCAGAGCAGGGTGGACGCCTACCAGCGGTTCGTGCAGATCCTCGGGACCTCGGCCGGCGGCAACCTCTACTGCTGATCGGCTGCGGACGGCAGCCGCCCGGGCCCTGAACGGGTGTGCGAAACTGCCGCGATGACCTCGGAACGATCACCGCGGCAGCCGCGGGCAGCTGGACACTCGGAGATCTCCCCGTCCGCCGCATCGGCTTCGGCGCGATGCGGCTGACGGGCAGCGCGGCCTTCCACCTCGGCACGCCGAGCGAACGCGAACGGTCGATCGCCGTGCTGCGCCGCGCGATCGAGCTGGGTGTCGACCACATCGACACCGCCGCGTTCTACTTCTCGTCGCTGCGCTCCGCGAACGAGCTGATCAACAGCGCGCTGGCCCCGTACGCGGACCACCTGGTCATCGCCACCAAGGTCGGGCCGTTCCGCGACTACTCGGGGGAGTGGGGCACCCCGGCCCGGCCGGACCAGCTCCGCGCCCATGTCGAGGAGAACCTGCGGCAGCTGGGTCGCGACCACCTCGACCTCGTGTACCTGCGGCGGACGGGGCAGGACTCGATCGCCGAACACTTCGGCGCGCTTGCCGAGCTGCGCGAGGCGGGGCTGATCCGGCACCTCGGCATTTCGAGCATCGGACTCCGGCACCTCGAGGAGGCGCGGGCCATCGCGCCGGTGGTGAGCGTGCAGAACCGGTACGGGCTCGACTCCCCGGACGCCGGGACCGACGAACTCCTGCGCAGGTGCGGGGAACTGGGCGTCGCGTTCGTGCCGTTCTTCGCGATCGCCGGCAAGGGCGGTGAGCAGGGCCCGAGCGGCACCGACGGCGACGAGGAGGTGCTTGCCGTCGCGCGTGCGCACGGCGCGACGCCCGCGCAGGTACGCCTCGCGTGGACCCTGCGGCAGGGCCCGCACGTGCTCGCCATCCCCGGCACCGGCAGCCCGGACCACCTCGTCGAGAACGTCGCCGCGGGCGCGCTGCGGCTCACCGACGACGAGTTGGCCCGCCTCGACGCACTCCATCGGCCGGGCGGGTGACGGTCGGGCCCCGTCATCCGGGGCGGTCCTTTTCGGGCCGCCCCGGAGGGACCGCTCAGCCCAGCTGCTCGTGCAGGAAGCCCACCGTGCTCTCCCAGGCCCGCGCGGCCGACTCGGGGTCGTACGTCTCCGGTCGGCCGTCATTGAAGAAGGCGTGGTTGGCAGGGTGGAGACGGAAGTCCGCGGCAATGCCGGCCTGCTGCTGGACCGCCTCCCTCAGCTGCTCCAGGTTCTCCTTCGGGATGCTCGTGTCGAGTTCGCCGTAGTGACCCTGGATCTGTGCCTTCAGGCGGGAGAAGTCGGGCAGTTCACCTTGGATCACGCCGTAGAACGGAACCGCCGCGCTGACCCGGGGGTCGGCCGCGGCAAGGTACAGGACGAAGCCGCCGCCCATGCAGAAGCCGACCGCGCCCACCGTGTCCGAGGTGACCTCGGGCAGCCTGAGCAGGTGATCGACCGCACCGGAGAGGAGCTCGACGCCGCGCGACACCGGCAGCTCCTTCATCATCCGGAAGGCCTCGCTGCTGTCATGGGCGACATTGCCGCCGTACAGGTCGGGCGCGAGGGCCACGAAGCCCTCCGCGGCCAGCCGGTCCGCCACCTGCGCGATGTGGTCGGTCAGACCCCACCACTCCTGGATGACGATCACCCCGGGTCCCTGCCCGGACGGCGGCAGCGCCAGATAGCCGTGGGCCGTGGTTCCGGCGCTGGGGAACGTCACGTTCTGATGGGCGGGGGCTCCGGTCGGCTTCGGCAGCTCGGACATCGCACTCAACTCCTGTGGGGCAGCGCTGGGCAGGAGCCGGCGGGGCCGGCCCCGAGTTGATCTCCACGATGTCATGCGCGGGCGCCCCGCCTGAGCCCGGCCCGCACGACGCGCCCCGCGGCCACCTTCTGCAGCAGGCTGTACGCCAGTACCGGCAGCAGGACGTGCGGCCGGTCGGGCAGGGTCGTCGTGATGAGGACCGCGCTCGCGCTGCTGTTGTTCATCCCGCAGGCCAGTGTCACGGAGGCGCCCGCCGGACCGTCCAGGCGCAGCGCACGGGCCGTGATCCGGCCCAGGCCGAACGACAGGCCGCAGACGGTGGCGGCGACGACCAGCGCCGCCACCAGCAGTACCGGTTCGGGATGGGTGAGGAAGGGGCCGAGGACACCGCCCGCGTTGATGTACGTCAGGAGCAGCGAGCCGACCATCGCCGTGGGGACCGCGACGTCGAGGAGGCGGGTCAGCGCACGGTCCGGCAGGGCGAGCCGGCACAGGATTCCGGCGCCGCAGGGGAGCAGGACTCCCGTGAGCGCGAAGGCGTGTCCGGTGGTCAGGGCGGCCCCCGACAGCGTGTTCGCGTAGTCGCCGCTCAGCAGGGGGCACAGGGCCGTCATGGTGACCGGGATGGTGATCGGGCTGACGAGCGTGGACGCCAGCACCAGGCCCACGGTCGTCGACTGGTCGCCGTCCCCCTTGCTCGTCCACACGGTGGCTCCGGCCGCCACCGGCATCGCGACGATCAGGATCATCGCCGCGATCATTCCGCTGCCCCCGTCGCTGTCGGGCGACTGGCTCAGCGCGAACGCGACGCCCGGAATGATCAGCAGGGGTGCGACCAGATGGAGGACGAGCCCGGTCAGCAGCGCGGTGGGGCGCTTGACCAATGCCCGCAGTTCGTGGATCGGCACCTGCAGGCCGGCGGTGAACAGGAGCAGGGAGAGCAGGAAACGAGGGGTCTCGAAGGCGATGTGCGGTATCCCGGCCGCCCCGATCATGTGCGGATGACGCAACCACAGCCCCGGCGCCGGCAGGGCCGCGGCGGCGAGGTAGGACGCGCCGACGGCCCAGCCGAGGTGGTCACGGAGCCGGGTGAGGGGGGACTTCGCGGTGGGGGTGGGAGTCATCGGGGCGCTCTTCCGTCGTCTTGGGACCTGGGCGGAGACGGAGCGCCGATATGGAGGAGAACGTGTGCGGGGCGATGCGGGCGAGGGCGTAGACGCTGAGGCTCAGCCAGCACAGGGCGAACAGCCAGCCGCCGAGCACGTCGGAGAACCAGTGGACGCCCAGGTAGACCCTGGTGAGTCCGACCAGGACGGCCCAGCAGGCGAGAAGCGCCGCGAGGGCCCGTCCGCCGCGGGGCGCCCGGGCGAGCACCGCGAGAATGAGCAGTCCGCCGGCGATGGCGGACGTGGTGGTGTGGCCCGAGGGGAAGGACCAGCCGGAGGCGTGCGTGGCCCACTCCGCCGTCGCGGGGCGGGGGCGGGCGACCAGGGACATCACGCCGTACCGGACCGCCTGGGCGGCGGCGAGACAGCCGACGCAGCCGAGGGCGAAGAGGATCCGCTGCCGTGCGGTGCGGCCGAGGACGACACCCGCCAGCGCGACCAGCATGTACGGCACGAGGCCCGTGCCCGTGTAGGTCAGACCGCGGGCCACGGCCAGCGCGACGGGTGGGCGGTGGTCCGCGGACCAGGCGTTGAGGTCCTGGTCACCGAAGAGCGGGGCGCCGTCCTGGCCGGTCACGACCAGCGTCAGCAGCACGAAGGCGACCAGGCTGCCGACCGCGGTCGATCCCGCGAGTTCGGTCGCGTCCGCGCGCCTCATGACAGGGCCCGGGGAACATCGACCGCGTACGGCAGCGCGGTGCGCGGGGCTGCGGACATCGACGGAGGACCCTTCCATGGCGGGCGTGCGGGCGCGTCGGATGACCGCGTCCGCGGTGACTACAATCCTGTAGACGGTCTACAGAACTGTAGACGATTGCCGGGCCGGGATCGTTCCCGCGGCGGACCCGAAGGATGAACGCCGTGCGCGGTGCCCCGGCCCGCCGGACGCCGGCGGGGACCGGCAGGCCGGGGGCGTGACCAGCGTCCCGCACCCCGCCGCACCCTGCGACCCGGCGTGGGCGGGGTGCGGCGGGAGCATGCGGTGGGATGCCGTACCCTAACGTGTTACGTATAACTACCTAAGGGGTCCCGATGCGACGCATCGCGCTGGTCACCCTCGTCGTCGACGACTACGACGAGGCGATCCGCTTCTACACCGAAGCCCTCGGGTTCCGGCTCGTCGAGGACCAGCCGCGGCCCGACGGCTCCCGCTGGGTCGTCGTCGAGCCGGGCACGGAGGGCGGCGGCAGCGGACTGCTGCTGGCCCGGGCCAAGGACGAGGCGCAGCGCGGCCGGGTCGGCGACCAGACCGGCGGGCGCGTGGGCTTCTTCCTGCACACCGACGACTTCGCCCGCGACCACGCCCGCATGTGCGAGGCGGGCGTCACCTTCCTGGAAGAGCCGCGCCACGAACCGTACGGCTCGGTCGTCGTCTTCCAGGACCTGTACGGAAACCGCTGGGACCTGCTCCAGCCCGCCGCCTGACATCCACCCATCTGTTCATAACCTGCCGAGGAACGACACGCATGACCGCGCCCCGCATCGACATCGACATCATCCGCCGTCTCCCCAAGGCCGTGCTGCACGACCACCTCGACGGCGGCCTGCGCCCCGCCACCCTGGTGGAGCTCGCCGGGACGGTCGGCCACACGCTGCCCACCACCGACCCGGACGCGCTGGCCGCCTGGTACTACGAGGCCGCCAATTCCGGTGACCTGGTGCGCTACATAGCCACCTTCGAGCACACCCTCGCCGTGATGCAGACCCGTGAGGGCCTGCTGCGCACGGCCGAGGAGTACGTGCTCGACCTGGCCGAGGACGGCGTCGTCTACGGCGAGGTCCGGTACGCGCCCGAGCTGATGGTGAACGGCGGGCTGACCCTGCCCGAGGTCGTCGAGACCGTGCAGGAGGGCCTGGCGGCCGGTATGGCCAAGGCGGCGGCAGCGGGCACCCCGGTCCGGGTCGGCACCCTGCTGTGCGGGATGCGCATGTTCGACCGCACCCGGGAGATCGCCGACCTCGCGGTCGCGTTCCGGGACGCCGGCGTCGTCGGCTTCGACATCGCGGGGGCCGAGGACGGCTTCCCGCCCGCCGACCACCTCGCCGCCTTCGAGCACCTGCGCGGCGAGAGCGTCCCGTTCACCATCCACGCCGGTGAGGCCCACGGCCTGCCCAGCATCCACCAGGCCCTCCAGGTCTGTGGCGCCCAGCGCATCGGTCACGGCGTCCGCATCACCGAGGACATCGTCGACGGCAAGCTCGGCCGCCTCGCGGGCTGGGTGCGCGACCGCCGTATCGCCCTGGAGATGTGCCCGACGTCGAACCTCCAGACGGGCGCCGCGACCTCCATCGCCGAGCACCCCATCACCGCCCTGCGCGACCTCGGCTTCCGCGTCACCCTGAACACCGACAACCGTCTGGTGTCGGGCACCACGATGACGCGCGAGATGGCGCTGCTGGTCGAGGAGGCGGGCTGGACGGTGGAGGACCTGCGCACGGTCACGGTGAACGCCGTGAAGAGCGCGTTCATCCCGTTCGACGAGCGCAAGGCCCTCATCGAGGACGTCGTGCTGCCCGGCTACGCCCTCTGAACCAGCCCCCGTACATAGGCGGCCTGTCCGACGTGCTGCAGATCGTCGGACAGGACGCTGACCAGCCGTACGCCCAGCGTGACGGGGGGATCCCAGCGCTCGTCCACGATCCGCTCGAAGTCCTTGGCGGCCAGCCCGCGCACGAACTCCAGCGTCTGTTCGTGCACGGCGTCGTAGTACCCGGTCAGTAGGTCACCGGAGTCGACCCGCACCTTGGCGACCTTCGCGGAGCTGTGCCCGTACCCCGTGTCCCGGCGCGGCAGATCGAGGCCGAAGCGCTTCTCCCAGTCCTGCGAGAGCCAGACCTGCTCGAGCCCGGCGGCGTCCGCGACATGGTCGTCCTGGACGCGGGTGAGGTGCCAGACCAGCCATGAGACGGAGTTGGCGTCGTCCGAGGGGCGGGCGTTGAGAACGTCCGGCGGCAGGCCCCCGACGGCGGCATGGACCTCTTCCTGGATGCGGCTGTACGCGTCGATGAGGATGTCCTTTGCATGCATGCGTCCACCATCGCGCATCGCGGTCCCTCACGCGTCCGGAATCCAACTCCCGTGGAAGCCGAGCGGCACCCGTCCCGGGAGATGGACCCGGGCGACCGGCTCGCCCGTGAAGTCCTGGGCGGCCAGGATCACCAGGTCGGCGCCCCCGCGATCGGGGTTGTGCACATAGGCGATCGCGTAGCCGTCGTCCTCGGCACGTGCGCCCTCGGAGGGTACGAAGACGGCTTCCCCCGCGGCGGCGTCCCGCGGCAGCCGGTGGACCTGGGTGGTCCCGCGGAGCAGGTCGTGCTTGATCAACGCGTTGGCGAAGGCCCGGTCGGGCGGGTTCCCGTCGGGCGTCAGGTACGCCAGGGTCATGTCGGCGGCGGCCGCCGTGTAGGCGTAACGGTGCCGCCTGGACACCAACGCCTCGTGGACGCGCGGGAACTCCTGCGGGCGGTCGTCGAGCGTCCTGGTGCGCACCCGGCCGTGCGCCACGTCGATCGTCCAGCGTTCGAGGGAGGCCGTGCCGGCCCCGTACGGTCCGTCGGAGCCGCGGCCCGCGACATGGAAGGGCGCCGGGTAGGTCGTCATGTCGACAACCACGGACGAGCCCTCGTCGTACGCGTTCAGGGTGTGCGAGTAGTAGACGGGATCCACCTCGAACCAACGGACCTCGCCGCCCGCGCGCGGCAGCAGACCCACCCGCGTCGGGTGCTTCTCGTTCCAGACGTACGGCACGATGTCGCCCCGCTCGGCTCCCGCGGGGTCGAAGGTGATGGGCAGGTCGAAGATCACGACGTACTTCTCGGTGAGCGCGAAGTCGTGCATCATCGGCGCGTCCGCCACCGGGATCCGCGTGGTCCTCGCGACCCGGCCCGTGTGGTCGATCACCTGGTGCCGGACGTGGTCCCAGGTGGGGTAGTAGGCGATCGCGTGCAGCTCGCCGGCCGCCGCGTCGAACTTGGTGTGGGCGGTGAAGGCTCCTTCGAGGGTGCCGCGGAAGTCGTACGTGCCCACCGTATTGAGCTCGTGGTCGAGTTCGTACGGCAGCGGCCCGCTCTCCTGGAGGGCCAGGATCCGTCCCTTGTACCCCATCACATGGGTGTTGCACGGGAAGTCGTCCGGCGGGACGGGCCCGGGGTACGGCTCGCCGAGCTTCCTGGCCACGGAGGCCGAGCGGACCCAGCGGTTGCGGTACCACTCCGCGCGGCCGTCCCGCAGCCGCACGCCGTGCACCATGCCCTCACCGAGCATCCAGTGGTGGGCGCGCGGGTCCTCCAGGCCCAGGATGTTGGGACCGTTGCGCAGGAAGCGGCCGTTCAGCTCGCGCGGGACGCGGCCGGTGACCGGCAGGTCGAACGCCGTCAGCTCCTCGGTGACGGGCTTGAACGCCCCTTCGAGGAACGGGAACCGATGCCCGCCCTGTGTCGCCGCGCCCGACACCGGTGCCGCCGCCGCTGCCACCCGGCCCCCCATCGCGCCGACGAGCCCTCGGGCCGCCGCGACCGCAGTCCCGCGCAGGACCGTCCGCCGTGTGTGATCCGCCATCTCCGTACTCCAGCCTCGCGGTTGCCTTTGTGGACGTCCACGAGTCTGCGGCCGGGGAGCGGGCCGGGTCAGGAGTGCTGGAGCCCGTCCCGGGGGTGGTGTCAGGCCCCCTCTTGCGGGGTGTCGAGAAGCACCATCAGCGCCCGCGCCGCCGGACTGGTGGCGTCCGGCGGCGGCAGCATGGCGACGGTCTCGTACGAGGCGTCACAGGCGCCCTTGAAAGGGAGGGCGGTGAGAGCGCCGGCCTCGCGCTTGTGGCCGAAGTGGCGGGGCACGACGGCGATGCCGAGGCCCTCGTGGACCAGCTCCAGCAGGCTGTGCACGTCGCTGACCTCCAGCGCCACGGTCCGCCGTACGTCCGCCGCCGCGAAGGCCGCGTCCGTGGTGCGGCGCGGTCCCCAGTCGGGGTGGAAGTCGACGAAGGCCTCGCCGCCCAGCTCCTGGGGCGTGACCACGGCGGCGGTCGCGAGGTGGTGGGTGGGATGGCAGAGCACGGTCATCGGCTCGCTGGTCAGCGGGACCGACCGCAGCTGGTCCCCGTCCGCCCGCGTCCTGACGGCGAAGGCCAGGTCGAGACGGCCCGCGGCGACCTCCTCGGCCAGCGCCTCGGAGCCCGCCTGCCGCAGCCGGATCTCGACGTCGGGATGGCGCCGCCGGAACGCGGCGAGGAGCTTGGCCACATCCACGCCCGCGATGCACTGCTCGGTGCCCAGGGAGAGCGTGCCGCGCAGGACGCCCTGTACGGCGGCCACCGCGTCCTGCGCCGAGCGGACCTGGGCGAGGATCCGCTCCGCCTCGCCGAGCAGGGCGCGACCGGCCTCCGTGAGCGTGACCCGACGGGTGGTGCGCACGAACAGCGGGGCCTGAAGCTCCCGCTCCAGGGCGCGGATGGAGGACGACAGACCCGACTGGGACACCATCAGCCGTTCCGCCGCCCGGGTGAAATGCTGGTCCTCGGCGACCGCGACGAAGTGCTGAAGGTGGCGCAGTTCCATGGGGCACAACAGTAGTCGCCGATTGAGAAGCGCCGTCGCTCAGTCCCATCCGATTCTCCCGTTGGACCTCTGCACCGTGCCCGCGCGAGAGTGGAGATCTGTTTTCCCGGCCTTTCAGGAGTACGCGTTGTACACCGCACACCCCGACCGTTACGCGGACATGCCCTACCGGCGCACCGGACGCAGCGGACTGAAGCTGCCCGCGCTGTCGCTCGGCCTGTGGCACAACTTCGGCCCCGACCGGCCGGTGGAGACCCAGCGCGCGATCCTGCGCCGCGCCTTCGACCTCGGTGTCACCCACTTCGACCTGGCCAACAACTACGGTCCGCCGCCCGGCGCCGCCGAGTCGGCCCTCGGCGACGCCCTGAAGGCGGACTTCGGGCCCCACCGCGACGAGCTGGTCATCTCCACCAAGGCCGGATACCTGATGTGGCCGGGCCCCTACGGCGAATGGGGCTCCCGCAAGTACCTGCTGTCCTCGCTCGACCAGAGCCTGGCCCGGATGGGCCTGGACTACGTGGACATCTTCTACTCGCACCGCCCCGACCCGGAGACTCCCCTGGAGGAGACGATGGGCGCCCTGCACTCGGCGGTCCAGCAGGGCAAGGCGCTCTACGTCGGTGTCTCCAACTACTCCGCGGAGCAGACCCGGGAAGCCGCCCGCATCCTGGGCGAGCTGGGCACCCCGCTGCTGATCCACCAGCCGCGCTACTCGATGCTCGACCGCCGGCCCGAGGACGAGGGGCTCCTGGACACGCTGGACGAGCTGCAGGTCGGCTCCATCGCCTACTCCCCGCTGGAGCAGGGCCTGCTCACCAGCCGCTACCTCGACGGCATCCCGGAGGGCTCGCGCGCCGCCAGCGACAGCCCCTTCCTGAGCGCCGACACGGTCACCGAGGACCTGGTACGGCAGCTGCGCGCCCTCGACGAGATCGCCAAGTCCCGCGGCCAGTCCCTGGCGCAGCTGGCGCTCGCCTGGGTGCTGCGCGGCGGCCGGGTGACCTCCGCGCTCATCGGCGCGAGCAGCCCCCAGCAGCTGGAGGACAGCGTCGCGGCCACCCGCGCCCTGGACTTCACCGCGGAGGAGCTGGCGCGGATCGACGCGATCATCAAGGCCTGAGGCTCGCTGATCAGGCCGTCGGAGAAGCCGACCGGGCCCGTGCGGCCCGGTCGGTCAGGCGGTGAGCCGCTCGCTGAGCTCCCAGAGGCGGTCGACCGCCGCCGGGTCCACGGCGTAGGGCACCACGCCGGCCTTCGCCGACCTGTTCCCGAGGGACCACTCACGGCCCTCCTCCGCGGACATCGGAGGGGCGATGTCGCTGTTCTCGCAGTACACGCCTCCCCTGCCCTCGAGCAGGGGGCTGGTCGCGCACCACACGCTGGTGGCCGCCCCCTGCTCGACGGTCTTCAGCTGCCGCTCCGGGTCGAGGATCGGCCGGCCGTCCGCGTCGAGGACGCCGACGGCCCTGAGGTCCTCCTCGGCCAGGTACTTCTTCAGACCGGTGTCGACGATGCTTCCCGGGTGCAGGGCGAAGGCCCGGATCCCGTCCGCCTTCCCCCGCTCGTCGACACCGAGCGCGAAGAGGATGTTCGCCGTCTTCGACTGCCCGTAGGCGACCCAGCGGTCGTACGCGTGGTGCTCGAAGTGCGGGTCGTCGAACAGGACGGGCGAGAACCGGTGGCCCCACGAGGACACCGAGACGACCCGGGCCCCGTGCGCCCGGCGCAGCGCCGGCCACAGGCGGGCGACCAGCTGGAAGTGGCCGAGGTGGTTCGTGGCGAACTGCACCTCGTACCCCCGGGCGTCGCGCGTCAGCGGCGTCGCCATGACGCCCGCGCTGTTGACGAGGATGTGCAGTGGGCGCCCGGAGTCGAGGAAGCGCCCGGCGAACGCGTCGATCGAGTCCGGATCCAGCAGATCCATGGTCGCGGTCTCGACGCCGTCGATCCCCTTGAGCGCGGCCCGCGCCCTTTCGGTGTCCCGTGCCGGTACGACGACCTCGGCGCCGGCGGCCCGCAGGACGCGCACGGTCTCCAGGCCGATGCCGGAGTAGCCGCCGGTGACGACGGCGACCTTGCCGGTCAGGTCGACGCCCTTGATGACGTCCTCGGCGCTGGACGCGGCGTCGAACCCGGAGTGGAGGGGCTGCTGCTGTTGCTCGGTGGTCATGGTTCGGATCTCCTCAGGTGTGCCTTCCCGACCACCGTAGAGCCGGGAATCCGTACGATGAATGCTTGATAGTCCGCATTACTTGCGCGATAGTACGGACATGCCTGCGGACCCGCTCTCCGACACCCTCGGCCTCATGGACGCCCGGTGTGTCATCTCCGGCGGCTTCACGGCCGGCGGCGACTGGGCGCTGCGCTTCCCACCGCCCGGGATGCTCAAGATCACCGCGGTGGTGCAGGGCGGCATGTCGGTGTCCGTGGAGGGACTGCCGGAGTTCGCCCGACTGGGGCCGGGTGATGTGGCCGTGTTCGACGGCAGCCGGGCGTTCGTGGTCGCGAGCGATCCGTCCGTGGAGCCGGTGGACGCCACGACACTCTTCGCGGACGCCTCCGGGTCGATGATTCACTACGGCGGGGGAGAGGACGCCGTCTTCGTGGGCGGGCACATCGAACTGGGCCGGGCGGGCGAGGAGTTGCTCCTGCACGCCCTGCCGCCGCTGCTGTGCGTCCGGTCCGGCGCGGAGGAGGCGCCGGTGATGCGCTGGCTGCTCGACCAGCTGCTGCGCGAACTGACCGCCCGGCGGGCCGGGGCCGACTTCGCGGCCGACCAGCTCGCCCAGCTCATGTTCGTCCAGGTCCTGCGCGCCTATCTCGCGGACGCCGACGCCCTCCCCGCCGGACGGCTGCGCGCCCTCGCCGACGAGCGCATCGCCCCGGCGCTGCGGCTCATGCACGCCGACCCGGGCCGCCCCTGGCAGCTGGAGGAGCTCGCCAGGGCGGCGGCCATGTCCCGGACCACCTTCGCCGAGCGCTTCCGGACCGTGGCCGGGGTGCCGCCCCTGACGTATCTGCTGGACTGGCGGATGAGTCTGGCCCGGCGCGCCCTGCGGGACGGCGAGACGTCGGTGTCGGCCCTGGCCCAGCGGGTCGGCTACACGTCCGAGAGCGCGTTCAGCAACGCCTTCAAACGGACGACGGGTGTCGCCCCGCGGCGCTACCGTGACGGCGCACGGGCGGCCCTCACGGGCTGAGGCGCTCTTCCAGGCGTACCGTCACGGTGTCGCCCTCCTCCTTGCCGATCGCCTTGCGCACATCGGCCTTCACCGGCAGCTTGTGGGTGCCGTTCCCCAGGGCCATGAAGGAATGGAGACGGACTCCGGCCAGACGACGTAGGTCCAGCCGCCTTTGTCGGGGCTCTTGCGCAGCACCGTGGTGAACTGCGGGGCCAGGCTGCCCGCGGGGCGCGGCCGGCGGCGGGGAGCGGGCGTCACTTCCGGAGCGTCACTGGGTCGGCACGCGGTCCAGGAATCCGTGCACGCTGCGGATCCTGTCCGCGGCGTCCAGGGTGATCACGTCGAATCCGGCGACGGGTGCCGTGCCGTCGGCCTCGTTGACCAGTTCCCAGCCGAAGCGGGCGATGTCGTGGTGCCCGTCGACCGGCCCGGCGGGTCGGAAGGAGAACCCCGGGAACTGCTCGTGCGCCGCCGCGATCACCGCCGCGATCCCGTCGTGCCCGCGGACCTCGGCCAGTGGGTCCGTGTAGCTGCCGTCCGCGCTCCAGGCGGCGGCGACCGCCTTGGCGAGCGCATCCCGGTCAGTGGCGTTCCAGGCCTCGAAGTACCGGGCGACGGCGTTCTCGTAACGGTCGTTGGCTGCGGACATGGTGGATCAACCTCCGTGGAAAGTAGGGTAGTTGCTGGTCAGTGAGTGGATTCCGAGCTGTGGTTCCCCGCCGGGATCCGATATCGCAACCATGCCCGCCGACGCCCGAGGGCGTCGATTACCTCCCGGGTAAGGGCAGCGAGTCGCGTTTCGGCCAAATCGGGCGGTGAATATGCCAGGAGACTGGCTGGAATGGCATGGTGACAGAGTGTCAGGAGTGGCGATACTCGAGTGACAGGGCGATTCAGCCACGCCCGCGCGCGGCACGACCATGCACGACGCGCGCAGCACCACCGTGCACCACGAACGAGCCGCACGCAGTGAGCGAGCCGCAGGGAAAGCGAGGCCGGGCCGGCGGAGAGCGTTGCAATGGGGGAGCGATCGTGCATGACGAATTCCTGTGCCATGTGACCGCATACGGAATATGCGGAGGTAGACGCATCGGCGTCCCGTTGGGGACCTATCGCGCGCCCACCCTGGCGCTGGCCCTGTGGTGGATGCGGGACCGTGCCTCCTGGATGGCGTCGCGGCTCGATCCGCAGCCGGACGATCCGACCTTCCCACCGAACTCGATCGCACCGGTGGCGGACACCGTCCCGGACGTGCCGAGCGTCCTGCGCGCCTGGTGCGGTGACACCCTCCAGCAGGAGCTGGTCGCCGAGGAGCTGGCTGCCGGAAAGCTCGTCCGCATCGCCACCAGCGACGACACCACCGAGTACGAACTGCTCGCCGAATCCGTCGACGCGCTGCGCATGCAGCGGACCGCCGCCGCCCTCGGCACCTCCGCGGCCTGACCTTGGAACAGCCCCAAGCGCTGTCGCACCAGCCGACCACTCCGGCGGTCGCCGCCCGGAACACGTGGGAATCGTCCTGGTTGGTGCCGCCGGAGGCGCGCTGTGCCACGGCGACCGGCCCCGCCGGCTGGTGCCGCTGCCCGCCCTGACCCGCCTCGCGGAGGCGCGGAGCTCGGGCGGAACCGGCCATGAGCCGCTGATCAGGCGCATATATGAACGAATAGCTAGAATTCTGGGCATGGGAGAGCGGTCGGTCGCGCCGACGGCGCCCGAACTCGTCCTCGAAACGGAGACGGGCTCCACGGTGCTGAGTCCGAGCCGCGACTATCACGTCGGGCGCGACCCGTCGAGCGAGATCGTCATCGACGACGTCCGGGTCTCGTGGCACCACGCGGTCCTGCGGCCCGAGGCGGACCACTGGACGATCCAGGACGAGAACAGCACGAACGGCACGTACGCCGACGGCAGGCGGGTCCGCGAATGGGGCGTCGGACCCGGCAGCGTCATCCACTTCGGCAGCCCCTCCGACGGCCCCCGGGCGGTCTTCGCCGGCAGGCCCTCGCAGCGGCCGTCAGGAGCCTTCCGATCCTCGGCCAGCGGCACCTTCCAACGGCCGACCACCGTACGGCCGCTGCCCGCCCGCACCGTCCGTATCGGCCGCGGCGCCGACAACGACCTGGTCATCGACGACCTGGTCGTCTCCCGGAGGCACGCCGAACTGCTGGCCCATCCGGACAGGACGTACGAGATCCTCGACCTCGGCAGCCACAACGGCACGTTCCTCAACGGGCAGCCCGTCACGCGCGCCCCGATCACCACCGGTGACATCGTCGGCATCGGCCACTCCGCGTTCTGCCTCGTCGGGGACGAGTTGCAGGAGTACGTCGACACCGGCGAGGTCTCCCTCGATGTCCAGGAACTCACCGTCGCCGTGGACCGCGGCCGAAAGATCCTTCTCGACGAGGTGTCCTTTCCCGTCGGCGAGAAGTGTCTGCTGGCCGTCGTGGGCCCCAGCGGCGCCGGGAAGTCCACGCTCCTCAACGCGCTCACCGGGCAGCGCCCCGCCGACCGCGGCGCGGTCCTGTACGACGGACGCGACCTCTACCGGGATTACGCCGAGCTGCGCCAGCGCATCGGCCTCGTGCCGCAGGACGACATCCTGCACGCCCAGTTGACGGTGCGGCGGGCCCTCTCGTACGCCGCCGAGCTGCGCTTTCCGCAGGACACCGCGAAGGCGGAGCGCCAGGCGCGGGTCGACGAGGTCATCCAGGAGCTGGGCCTGGAGCAGCGCGTCGGCCAGCCCATCCACAGTCTGTCCGGCGGTCAACGCAAGCGGGTCAGTGTGGCCCTGGAGCTGCTGACCAAGCCGTCGCTGCTGTTCCTGGACGAACCCACCTCCGGTCTCGACCCCGGCATGGACCGCTCGGTGATGCACATGCTGCGCGGCCTCGCGGACGACGGCCGTACGGTCATCGTGGTCACCCACAGCGTGCTCAGCCTCGACGTCTGCGACCGGCTCCTGGTGCTCGCGCCCGGCGGCAAGGTCGCCTACTTCGGACCGCCCGAAGACGCCCTCGCCTTCTTCGGCTACGAGCAGTGGCCCGAGGCGTTCGAGGCCTTCGAGCACGACCAGGGCCGGGACTGGGCGGGGGAGTACCGGAGCTCGCCGCTCCAGGGCCGGTACATCGACAGCTCCAGCCCGCAGCCTCATCTGCTCCGGGACGGCCCGGCCGCCGCCGTCGGACCGCCGCCCAAGGCACAGAGCTGGGTCGCGCAACTCGGCACCCTGGTGCGCCGGTACGCGGCCGTGCTCAGCGCCGACCGGACCTTCCTCGCCGTCATGATCGCGCTGCCGTGCATCATGGGCGTGATGGCCCGCGCCGTGGCCGGCAGCAAACTGACGCTGGAGACGTCGATGAACGCGCTGCTCACCCTGTGCATCGGCGGAGTCCTGGCGGGCGCGGCCAACGCCGTACGCGAAGTGGTGAAGGAACGGGTCATCTACCAGCGGGAGCGCGCGGTCGGCCTGTCCCGGTCGGCGTACCTGATGTCGAAGATCGTGGTCCTCGGCACCATCACCGTTCTCCAAGCCGTCGTCCTCACCCTCGTCGCGCTGTTCGGCGTCGACCTCGACGCCCCCCGCGGCAAAGGGGTCCTCATGTCGCCGCTTCTCGAGATCACGCTGGCCGTGGCCCTGCTGGCCTTCAGCGCGATGATGCTCGGCCTCCTGGTCTCCGCCATGGTGACCAAGGAGGAGGTCACCATGCCGCTGCTGGTGCTGATCGCCGTCGTCCAGGTGGTCTTCAGCGGCGCGCTGCTCAAGCTGCACGGCGTGCCCGGCATGGAGCAAGTGGCCTGGCTCGTCCCCTCCCGCTGGGCCCTGGGCGCGATGTCAGGGACCATCGCCCTGGGCCGGATCGTCCCGGGGACGCTCACCTCCGACCCCCTGTTCCGGCACGAGCCCAGCGTGTGGCTGGTCAACGTGAGCATGCTGGCCGTGCTGTCGATCGTCTTCGGGTGCGTGGTGGCCCGGCTGCTGCGGCGGCACGAACCCGAGGTCATGCGGAAGTAGGTGCGATGACGACTCCCGACCCGGCGACGACCGACGACTTCCGCCCGACGCACGTCGTTCCGCCGGACGGCCTGCCCGCCTGGGAGGCGCCGGACCCCTCCCGGCCCACCGTGCCGCTCGACGCGCTGCTCCCGGTGCAGCTCGTCGAGCGGCTCGGTGACTGGGGCCGGGTCGTCTGCGCCAACGGCTGGTCGGCCTGGGTCGACGGGCGGCTGCTGGTGGCCGTACCGCAGCCGTCGCCCGCGGAGGGCGACCCCCTCACCCGAACGGCCGACCCGCGCCCGCTCCTCGCCCGCGTCGAGCAGGCCCTCATCCGCTATCGGAGCGCGGCGGAGGACCTGGCGGCCGGGCGGCTGGACGGGGCGTCCTTCCGCGGCATCACGCGCGGGCAGCGGATCGGGGTGGTCGTCGACGGCGAGTCCCTCTGGCTGTACGACGCCGAGCACGAGCGCTGGGTGTACACCGACGGGACGCGGCTGAGCACGTACGCGGTCGCGGACGAACCGGCGGCTCCGGAGCGGAACGGGAGTGTTCCGGGCCGGGCCCGCACCGGTGTCGTACGGTCACCCGACGACCATGAACCGACACGTCTCGTCCCGGAGGTGCCGGACGAGCCGCGTGACCGCTGACAGCGCGGGAGACGACCGCCCTGGCGGCCGGTGTCGCTCCTAGCCGACCGTGTCCTGCACGACCTCGCCCCTTCGGTGGACTCCCCGTGCCAGCAGGGCGCCGAGGAACCCGGTCACCAGGCCCCACACGACGGCGAGTCCGAGCGCGCTCCAGAGTTTCGGCTTGAGGAAGAGCTCGCCCGCGAGGCCGCCGCCGGCGTCACCGATGCCGATGAGCGACAGGGCGTAGTGCGCCGAGATCCTGCCGACCAGGCAGATCATGAGCACGGTGAGCGCCAGCGCGAGGGCCATGTGGACGGCGTGCTGCCAGGCCCGCGTCCGGGCCGGTGAGCGGGCGGCCATCAGAAACGCGGCGCCCAGGAGCAGCAGCGCGTCGACGACCAGCAGCCACCACACCCTGCCGTCGTAGTGGCCCAGGGTGCGCAGGTTGACCGTGGAGACGTCCGGGGTGCGCAGCACCTGGTCGAGGACGTGCGGCATGGGCAGCCCGAACGGCCCGTCCACCCGCCCCCTCCAGGTGGCGCCCAGCCCGATCGTGAAGGCGAGCCAGGCGAGGTTGGGCAGCCCGAGGAAGATCACCGCGAAGGTCTCGGGTACGTGCCCGCGCGTCGCGGCCACCACCAGCGCGACGACCGCTCCCACGGCGACGCAGGCGAGGAGCAGTACGACCATGGCGTACGCGGCCGGGCGCACCGACTCCTGGAAGCGCAGCAGCCGGGCCGGGAGCGGCGCTCCGCGCGACACCAACAGGGCGAGGACGAGGACACCCGCGAGCCACAGCACCCCGTAGAGCAGCGTCAGCGGCACGGCTGTCTCGAAGCCCACCTCGGGCGAGACCCCGATGAGGTCGCCGAGGTCGCTGATCGTCCCGGTACCGAGGGAGATCTTGAAGTTCTGGTGGGAGTACAGCGCGAGTCCGAGGAGGGCCAGCAGCCACAGGACCGCGATCCTGGCGGCCCAGCCGGCCAACTCGGGGGCGCCCGCGACGGCCCGGTGCCGCAGCGGCCGCAGGAACCCGGCGGCGACCACCAGGGCCCCGGCGAGCGTGACGGACAGGGGGATCACCGTCAGTCCCGCCCGGGTGTCGGCGATCACGCCTGCGTCACCCGCGAGCTCGATGGTGCCGCCGACCGCGGTCACGACGGAGGCCGCGACGACCCGGGGGTAGGCGTGCTCGGGCAGGCCCGTGGCACCGGCCCCCCACAGCCCGAGAGCGGCGACCGCGAGCATGACGATCACCCCGGCCACCACCGCCAGGAGGGCCTGGACCCAGCCGTGGCGGGCGGCCGTCCGCTCGCCTGGAGTGGCGACGACCTGGTCGGACGGTGTCTGCGGGCTCACGCTGTCACGCTAAGCAGCACCGGGGTCCACCGCTCGTCGGGAGGGCCGACCGCGTCAGCTTGCGGGAGACACCCGACCGGAGCACACAATGGGCTCGTTGCGGAATGAACCGGCATATAACGCGTGAAACGCCGCGGGATCCCTACGCCCGGAAGAAGAGTTCGTGAGCGTCGACCCGTCGTTCCCCGACCGGCCCACCGGACCCCCGTCGGGCCCGCTGTCGGGCTCCCCCCGGCCGGGTGCCTCCGAGCACGCTCCGACCCGGGGGATCGGCCGCCCGCTCGCGCCGCCGCCGAGCGGTCCGCCGCCCGGACCGCCGGGCGCAGGCGGTTCAGGAGGCGGCGGTCCCGGCGGTCCGCCCGGTCACGGCGGCGGCCCGAACCACCCCTGGTGGAAGTCGGCGCCGCGGATGGCGTTGATCACCGGGGTCGTGGTGGCCGGGGTGGTGCTCGGTGTCGTCCTCACCCGCTCGGGCGGCACGTCCGGCACGCCGTCGGGCGGTGAGTTGTTCCTGCAGGCCGCGAACAAACCGGGTCCCGACCCGTTCACGGAGTCGACGGCGAAGGACAGTTCCACCGCGCCGGTGACACCCGCGGCGAACATGCCGGAGTCCGCCAACGTGACGCGCGGCGTGTCGGGTTCCGCGCCCGGGCTCTACGGCGGCACCCGCAACACCGCGAGTTGCGATGTGGAGAAGCAGATCGAGGCGCTCCGGGCGGAACCGGCGAAGAACAAGGCGTTCGCCTCCGTGGAGGGCGTCCAGCCCACTGGGGTCCCTGCCTACCTGCGCTCGCTCACCCCCGTACAGCTGCGGATGGACACCCGCGTCACCAACCACGGCTACCGGGACGGCGCGGCCACCAGCTACCAGGCGGTGCTCCAGACGGGCACTGCGGTCCTCGTCGACGGCCATGGTGTGCCGCGCGTGCGCTGCGCCTGCGGGAACCCGTTGACCCCGGCGGTCGCGCAGCAGACCGTGCCCAGGCGGACGGGTGACATCTGGGCCTCGTACCGGTCGCAGAACGTGGTGGTCGTCGTGCCCGCCACGACCACCATCGACGTCTTCGTCATCTACGACCTCCACCGCGACGAATGGGTCGGCCGTCACCGGGGAGACACCGACGGCCGCCGGGACGAGAGGACCTACCCTCCGGCGAAGCCGTCCCCCGCGGTGAGCGTGTCGTCGGCGCCCCCGAAGTCGCCGTCGCCGAAGTCTCCGTCCTCGTCGTCCCCGTCCCCGCCGCCGTCCTCTCCCTCCCCTTCCTCTTCGACAGCCCCGTCCTCGTCGTCTTCGGCGTCGTCCGATGCGCCGGCGGCCGATGTATCGTCTCCGCCCACCTCTACGTCATCGGATCCGAATTACCCCTCTTCCGAACCTCCCACGACGGCATCGGAGTCGGGGCCGTACTCCGGCCGCACGTCCTCCGACACGACCATCGACGCCACGGCGAGTGCGGGCGCCACGACGGCGGACACCTCGTCGTCCTACGGCGTTCCGGAGCCGGCCCTGACGCCTCCTGGGTACTGAGGCGACTCAGTCGGTCCGTACGACCAGGGCGTAGTCCCCGAACCCGATCAGCCGGTCGCCCGGAATGTCGCCCAGGGCCGTGCACATCTTCTCGACGCGGCCGGTGACCGGGTGGAAGGCGATGTCCCGTACGGTGCCGCGCTCGTCCCCGTCCTCGGTCAGGACCCGGATGCCCAGGACCTCCGCGGGCGCCGGGGGAGGGGTGGTGTCCAGGGCGGTGTCCGACCGGACGAGAACGGCGTCCGGGCCGATCACGTGCAAGGCGCTCCAGTCGATCGCGATCTCCTTGCGACCCCGGGCCGGCGACAGCCGCACCTGGCCGACCAGCCCCGATGCGACATCGATCGTGAGTGACTTGACGACGCCGAGCTCGTTCGCCTCGCCGAGCGTGACGACCGGCAGGCCGCGGATCTGGGTGAACAGCGTCACGGTGTGGGTTCCGTCCGGTCAGCGGTGTCCCGGAGCCGGAACGCCTCGACCTGGGCGGCGAAACCGGCCAGGTCGTCCGCGACGAAGCGGGTCGCGTCCGCGGGGATGACAAGTGCCTGTCCCGACACGGCGAGCGTCTCGCCCCGGGGGACGTACACCTTGCGGCGGCGGCGCTTCGAACCGGACTCCAGGGACTGGCGGGCGGCGATCCGGAACCCCACCACGCGCCCGCTGATACCGCCCTGGACGACGAGGTCCAGCACGGTCCCGACCTCCGTGCCCCCGTCCGTGAGCACCCTGGCGCCCAGCACCCGGCCGTGCGCCGCCTCGTCCCGAGCGATCACCGCGGCCGGTTCGGCGAGGACCTCCCGGCCGAGGATCATGACGGCGTCGCGGCCCAGTGAGTGGACCGCGCTCCACGGCAGGCTCTGCTTCAACGGGCCCGCGAGCAGCCCCCGGCCGTTGAGCGTGAAGCCGGTGACACGTCCCGCGGGCCCGTCGAAGACGGTGTCCTTGACCCGCGCCACCGCCTCACCGCCCAGGGTGACCACCGGTCGGCCACCGAGGTCGCGCGCGGACATCAACTGGCTCATCGCACCTCCCGCTTTCCGAACCGGTGCCCGCGCCGCACGGCGATGACGGTCCCCGACCGTCTGCTCGTCTGCACCCAGAGCGCCGCCACGCTCAGCAGCACCAGGGCCGTGACCACGACGACCAGCCACATCCACCAGTCCACCGTCCACCTCCGGGCCTTCGGGCCCCGGCCGCCGTCGGCCGGATTCCGCCCGGTCCGGGTGCCCCGAGCGGACCGGGGAATGCACCATGGTCGCCGCCATTTCGGCGGCTGAGCCCGGACTCGGCGTCAGCCGGACGGCGTGCCGACCGGTCTGCCGGACCAGTCGAGACACACGATCAGCGCGTCGTCCAGCGGCTCGGTGACGCGGTAGCGGGCCAGCTCGTCGAGGACGGCGCGCGGTACGTCGGCGGCGGGCAGCAGGGCGGTGGCCGACACGGCACGGGCCAGTGCCCGCTCCCCGAAGACCTCGCCCAGCGGGGACAGGGCGTCGTACACACCGTCGCTCACCACCAGGAGCCGGTCACCGGGCAGGACACCGAACTCCTGTGCCACGTAGTCGGACTCCTCGAACATGCCGAGCGGCAGCTGCGCCTCCAGCTCGATCCGCTCCACGGCCGTACCCCGTCGGCGCCACATCCGGGGCGAGCCCGCGTCCACCGCGAGCGCGCTGCCGGTGGTGAGGTCGAAGGAGAGCAGCAGCGCCGACACGTGCTGGTCGCCGTGGTGCTGCGCGTACAGGGCCTGGTCGGCGAGTCTGGCCTGGTCGGCGACCGGGAGCCCGGCGCGGCGGGCGTTGCGCAGGGCGCCGACGGCGAGGTGGGTCAGCAAGGACGCGTGGATGCCGTCCCCCATCCCGTTGATGATCGACAGGGTGAGCCGGTGCGCGTCCGAGGACCAGTCGAAGTTGTCCCCGCGCACCGCGTACGCGGGCTCCAGCTGGGCGCCGACGGCGAACTCCTCGCGGGCACAGGCCCGGCCCGGGAGCAGCTCCCACTGCATTTCGGCGGCCAGCGTCAGCCGGCCGACCCGCCGGGCCTGCCGGTAGACGTCGGTGTCCCGTTCGGCCACGACGATCGCGTGGCCCAGCAGATCGGCGACCTGCACCAGTTCGTCGGTCACCGCGGGGTCCACGGTCCCCGGAGGCAGCAGGACGGTGAGGATGCCCAGGCGCTCGCCCCGGGCGGAGACCGGCAGATGCAGACGCGTCCGCTCGCCGTTCCGGGGGCGCTCCTCGTGCGGTTCCTGACTGCCGAAGGCCCGGCTTTCGGGGCTGTTGTGCAGGGACACGGCACGCGCGGGGTCGCCGGGCTCCTCGACCGGCTGAAGCACGGTCATCCCGTAGTCCGCCAGCAGCAGGTCGGCGTCGATCGCCCCCCAGACATCCGTCAGAAAGGGGCGCAGGGTGTCGAGCAGTGCGTGCGGCGGGGCCGCGCGCAGGGCTCTGTCGACGTCGTTCACAGAGGTCACGGTCGTGATGACTTTCTCGTGCGGTTGTCGTGCGAGTGGGTCTGCGTGGTCGCAGTGGTCTGTTTCGAGGGCTCCGGTGGACCGGCGCGGCTGGTAATGGCCTTCAGGAGATGACAAGGTGGATCGGTGCCTCGCTCGATCCGTCCACCCGTCTCCCGAGACGAAGCCGCGCACACGCTCGACGCCGTCTCGGAGCTCCTCGAACTCCTGTGGGGTCGAGGGCAGGAGTCCGCGCCGTCCGGACCGGTGCCGCCCTCTCAGCTACGGGCCCTGATCGTGATCGAGCAGGGCGGGTCCATGAATCTTCGCTCGCTCGGTGACGCCCTGGCCTCGCGTCCCTCCTCGGTCAGCCGTCTGTGTGACCGGATGGAGGCAGTCGGCCTGATCCGCAGAGTGCCGAGCTCGACGAGCCGGCGCGAGGTCGAGGTCGGCCTCAGCCCGCTCGGGGAGCAGGTGCTGCGCGAACTCCGGGACCACCGCGCGCGCGAGGTGCGGGCCGTGCTGGAGCAGATGTCCTCGGCGGACGTCGCCCGGCTCACCGAAGGCCTCGAAGCGTTCCGGGCGACCGCGCTGGACCAGCTCGAAGAGCGCTCCGGCCGGTCCGGCCGGGCGCCCGGGCATGCGACCGGTACCGGTTAGCTCCATCTGCGTCCCTTCGGTGCGACCCATCACTGCGACAACCGGCCCACGGGTCGCCGGACTTGGGATCGCAGGGGCACCAGATTGTTGCCTGACGGCAATTGTTGTCAAATGACAACGATCGGCTACGGTAGGGCCTGACACCGTTCTATCGCGGCGTTGTGGCGCACCGTCCCCATGCGGTTACCCCACTCTCCGTGGATTCGACAACATTTCGAGGGATCGCTGTGCATTCAGGCCGGAGTCCAGGTCAGGCGGCCATGTCGCTGTCCACGCGCGAGGCCGGTCGGTCGACCGTCATCGCGGTCCGCGGCGAGATGGATCTCGACAACGCGGGCGAGCTCGACGAGGCCCTCGCGGCGGCGGGCCGGGCCTGCCCGGGTGCGGTGGTCCTCGACCTGGCCGCGGTGACCTTCCTGGACTCGACCACGATCAACGTCGTCCTGCGGGCCCATGGGGTGCTCGGCCCGCGGCTCCGGCTGGCCGCTCTCTCACCCTTCGTGGAGCGGGTGCTGGGCCTCACCGGCATCTCGGACCTGCTGCCGGTCTTCCCCACTGTGGGGGAGGCACTGGAGGCCGATGCGGTCTGAGAGCGCGTCAGGCGGACCGCTCGGGCGACACGGGTGTCCCCGGCCTGTGCTCCGGATGCCCGTGCGCCAGCGATGGGCCGAGCGACCGCAGCGCGGCCAGCAGCCCGCTCAGATCGGACTCCGGCATGCGCAGCAGGGCGTCCTTGATCCAGGCGGTGCGCTGTTCCCGCACCCGGTCGAGGGCGGACCGGCCGCGGCCGGTCAGACTCAGGCCGACGCCCCTGCGGTCCTCGGTGCGCGGCGAACGGGCCAGCAGTCCGGCTTCTTCGAGCGTGTCGCACACCCGGCTCGCCCGGGAGCGGCTGATCTGCGCCCGCTCGGCGAGCGCCGCGAGCGTCAGACCGGGATCCGTGCCCACCAGGGTCAGGGCGCGCAGCAGCGGCGGCGACAGTCTGCTGTCGACCGCGACCGCCGTACGCGCCGACACGGAGACCAGGATCTCGGCCGCGGCGGCGAGCCGGTCGGCGGCCTGGAGCAGGGCGTTGTCCCGTTCCCGGGGCGGTATGTCGTCCCGTACTTCGGGGTCCTGTCCGTCCATCCGCCCGCGCCCCTTGCTCGCACCGAGAACTCGGTGACCGGTCATGCCTCGCCTGGTGGCCCTGCCCGGCCGCGTCGGGATGACACCGTTCCCTTGTGGGAATCGTGTGCGGAAGCCATCGGGACGAGGGAATATCGGGGTGACTGTGGAGGGCTGCACGGGGTACGAGCACTTCTGCAGCAGCAGCGTCCGGACGCGGAATGTCCCGACGTACCGGCATCCGAAAGAGAACCACATGATCGAGCGCTTGGACGGAGCGGTGATACCGACTGGGTTCGACGTGCCCGTGGAACCGCTTCGGCGGGCGGCGCACTACACCGGCGAGCCGGGGTGCATCGCCGAAGCGCGCCACTTCGCCGAGCTGTTCCTCGAACAGCTCCGTTCGGAGTGGTGTGCCGAGATCGGCGAGCGGGCCACCGGCGACCTCCTGCTGGTCGTCAGCGAGCTGGTCACCAACGCGGACCGGCACAGCCACGGGCCGTACATCCTGGAACTGGAGGGAACCGACACCTCCGTGACCGTCATCGTGTACGACAGCAGCGCCGCCCTGCCCCGGCGCTATCCGCGGGATCCCGAACGCGTGGGGCGGCACGGCCTGGAGATCGTGCACGCGCTCGCGACGGAGGTGACCGTCGGGCGGGTGCCGGTCGGAAAGTGCGTCAAGGCCCGGCTCGCCCTGCGCCGTTGACCCGGAGCGACGTACCAGTAGGCTCACAGCCGACCATGGTCGGCGTGGGTCACCCGAGGGGGGCGAGCGTGGCGGATCGCCTGCCGCGGACAGGTGAACGAGGCGCGGTGCCCCGGCAAGGGAGTTCGGATCCCCGCTGGGCCCTGGACGCCACCGCGGTACTGCTGCTGGTCGAGGACGACGCCGGAGACGCGCTGCTGGTGCGGGAGGTGCTGGCCGACAGCGGACTGCCGATGGAGGTCACCTGGTGCAAGTCCCTCGCCGAGGCACGTGTGTTCCTCGATGCCTCGCCGTACTCCGTGTGCGTCCTGCTGGACCTGCATCTGCCCGACACCCACGGACTCGGCGCGGTCCGGCTGGTGCGTGACGCCGCGCCCGACGCGGCCGTCGTGGTGCTCACCGGAGTCGCCGAGAACGAGGCCGGGCTCGCCGCGGTGGCCGAAGGAGCGCAGGACTTCCTCGCCAAGGACGGCCTGGACGCCGAGGCGCTCAGCCGCGCGGTCCGGTACGCCCTGCAGCGCAAGCAGGTGGAGCGTTCGGGCGCCGAACTCCAGGCGAGCCGGCTGCTGGCCCGGGAGAACGCGCGCCTGGAGCGCGGACTGCTGCCCACGCCCCTGCTGCGGGGCGCCGGTTGCCAGGTGGCGTCGCGTTACACCCCGGGACGGGACCACGCCCTGCTCGGCGGCGACTTCTTCGACGTCGTCGAGAGCGAGGACGGCACCGTGCACGCGGTGATCGGGGACGTCTCCGGCCACGGCGCGGCGGAGGCCGCGCTCGGCGTCTGTCTGCGGGTGGCCTGGCGGGCCGCCGTGCTCTCCGGATGCGTGGGCGCGCGCCAACTCGAGCTTCTGGAGGAGATCATCGGCGCCGAGCGCGCCGCGGACTACATCTTCGCCACCCTCACCGTCCTGCGGATCGCCAAGGACCGCAGCCGCATGAGCGTGATCCGCGCCGGACACCCGGGACTGCTCGTGAGCACCTCGCGCGGCATCGAGCTGTTCGAGCCGGCCCCAGGCCCCGCGCTCGGACTGCTGCCGGGCCGGGCCCGCTGGCCGGAGACCGAGCTGCCCGCGCACGACATCAGCGCCGTGACGCTGTTCACCGACGGCCTCTTCGAGGGCGTCGTGGCCCCGGCCCGGCGGCTCGGAGAGGAAGGACTGCTCGCGGTGGCGAGGAAACACCAGGCCCTGCGCGGGCGGCCGTTCGTCGACGCGGTGGTCGAGGACGTCGCCGCGCTGACCGCCTCCCACGGCGGACTCGCCGACGACGTGGCCGTCCTGCACCTGGCGACGAACGGAATGTCATGACCCGTACGCCGAACGCCCCGGGACCGGACCCTACGGCGAACACCCCCGGGGACGGAAAGCCCACACGCGTCGCGCGGCTGACCGTGCAGGGCTGGATCCATGTGGTGCTGGCCGCCAACGTGCTGCTGGTGATCGTCTTCGCCGTGTCCGGCGGGGTCCTCCAGGCCCGCGCCGACGACCGCACCGATCTGCTCACCGACCGCATCCAGCCGGCCCGTGCCACCGCCTACCAGCTGGAGACCTCGCTGGTGGACCAGGAGACGGGCGTACGCGGCTACGTACTGAGCAGGGACTCCGGTTTCCTCGATCCCTACGCGTCGGGAGTACGGGACGAGAAGACCTTCGAGGCCCGCCTGGCGGCGCAACTCGCCGACCACACCCGGATCGCCGCGGACCTGAAGGCGGCCGGGCGCCTCAGTGACTCCTGGCGCCGCGACTACGCCGAGCCGCTGATCAAGGCGGCCCGCACGCCCGGCGGCGCCAAAGCCCCCTCCCTGGAGGCGAGCAAGGCCAGATTCGACGCGATCCGGGGTCAACTCGCCACCCTGCAGAAGGACATCCAGCAGCTGCGCGACCGGACCCGCGCCTCGGCCGACGACAGCCGTCGGTCCCGCAACCTCCTCTTCCTCGGCATGCTCGCCGCCTTCCTGGCGAGCGGCGTCGCGCTGACCCTGCTGCTGCACCGGATCGTGGGGCGTCCCCTGCGGGTCCTGGAAGCGGCCTCGGTGGACGTCAGCGGCGGCGCGTTCGAGCGCAGGATCCGGCTCGACGGGCCGCGCGACCTGGAGAGGGTGGCCCGGGCCGTCGAGGAGATGCGCCGCCGCATCGTCGAGGAACTCTCCGCCTCCCAGGCCCGTGAGGTCCTTCTGGAGCGGCAAGCCGAGGAACTCGACACCCAGACCCTGGAACTGAAGCGCTCGAACGCGGAGCTGGAGCAGTTCGCCTACGTCGCCTCGCACGATCTGCAGGAACCCCTGCGCAAGGTCGCGTCCTTCTGCCAGCTCCTGGAGAAACGGTACGGCGACCAACTGGACGACCGGGCCAAGCAGTACATCGACTTCGCCGTCGACGGCGCCAAACGCATGCAGATCCTCATCAACGACCTGCTGACCTTCTCCCGCGTCGGCCGCGTCGGCGAGGCGCAGGTCCCCGTCGCGCTCGACGACGTACTGGACCGGGCACTCGGCAACCTCAGCGTGGTCCTGGAGGAGACGGGTGCGCGTGTCGTGCGTGAGGGGCCGCTGCCCAACGTGACGGGCGACACCACCACCCTCACCATGCTCTGGCAGAACCTGATCGGCAACGCCGTGAAGTTCCGCCACCCCGACCGGTCGCCCGAGATCGCCGTCCGCTGCGAGGCGGAGCCGGAGGAGGGACAGTGGCGGCTGGTCGTACGGGACAACGGCATAGGCATCGAACCCGAGTTCAGGGAGAAGGTCTTCGTCATCTTCCAGCGACTGCACGGCCGCGACGAGTACGAGGGCACGGGGATCGGCCTTGCCGTGTGCCGCAAGATCGTCGAGCATCACGGGGGTGCCATCACCCTGGACGGCACCGCCGGTGCGGGCACGCGCGTGTCCTTCACCCTGCCCATGGCGCGAACGGAACCCGACCCCGGGGAGGCAGTACGCCCACCCGAAGGAGCACACACGTGAGCACCCCCGTCGAACCCATCCAGGTCCTGCTCGTCGAGGACGACCCCGGCGACGAGCTGATGACCCGCGAGGCGTTCGAGGACAACAAGATCCGCAATACCCTGCACGTGGTACGGGACGGCGAGGAGGCCCTCGACTTCCTCTACCGCACCAACCAGCACACCGGGGCACCGCGCCCCGACCTGATCCTCCTCGACCTCAACCTGCCCAAGTACGACGGGCGCCAGGTCCTGGAGCGGATCAAGTCCGACGACGATCTGGCCCACATCCCCGTCGTCGTCCTCACCACCTCCTCCGCCGAGGAGGACATCCTGCGCAGCTACAAACTGCACGCGAACGCCTATGTGACCAAGCCGGTCGACCTCGACCAGTTCATCTCCGCCGTCCGCCAGATCGACGACTTCTTCGTGACCGTGGTGAAGTTGCCCAAGACCACCTGACCGCCGCCCCGGCCGGGGTCCATGAATGCGCGAACTCGGGGAACAGGGACAACGGCGGCACAACCTTGCCGACCAGGAGATCTGTTGTCGAGACGCGAGGGTGGGCCTGTGATGAGAAGGCGTGGGGCGGGGCGACGGACAAGCGGCGGCACGCCGTGGCGACCGGGTGGGGCGGCCACGGGACCGGCCGGGCCCTCCGGATGGCGGCGGACCGTGGCGGGCGGACTCGTGTGGGGCGCCGCCGCCGCGGCCCTCGGCGCGTCAGGGAACCGGACCGCGCGCCGGGCCGCGCTGCGCGGCATCGGCACCGTCGCCATCGCCTCGGCCGTGACCCGCGTGCTGGCGCGCCCGGCGGCCCGCAAGGCACAGCCGCTCGACGCGGCCGGCCGAGTCGCGTCGGCCGCCGCGTTCGCCGCCGGTGTCCTGCTCGAAGCGCCCCGGTACGGCCTGTTCGCGGTGCCCGGCGCCGCGGCACTGACCGTGGCCCGCACGCGCTCGGGGGCCCGGCGCCCGGGCGACATGGCCGTGGGCGTCGCGATCGGCGTCGGCGCAGCCGCGCTGACCGCCCGCTGGTGGCCCGTCAAACCGGAGGCGGCGGCCGCGGCGGCACCCCCGCGGCGGCCCGCTCCCGCGCTGCCCGGGGGCGCCGGACTGCACATCGTGGTCAACCCGTCCTCCGGGCTCTCGTGGAGCGCCGACACCCCCGACGCGAGCGCGTATCTGCGCGCCGCGCTGCCCAAGGCCGAGATCACGGTGCCGCAGGAGGACCAGGACCTGGTGGAACTCCTGGAACAGGCCGCCCGGCGGGCCAAGGACGAGGGCGGCGCCCTCGGCGCCTGCGGCGGCGACGGCACGATCAACGCCGCGACGGAGATCGCCGCCCGGCTCGGCCTGCCGCTCGCGGTGTTCCCCGGCGGCACCTTCAACCACTTCGCCGTCGACCTCGGCAACCAGACCCTGGAGGACGTCGTACGAGCCGTGCAGGCGGGCGACGCGGTCGTCACGGACCTCGGGCGAGCCCGCGCCCCCGGCGGACCGGAGCAGGTGTTCCTCAACACCTTCAGCCTCGGCGTCTACTCGGATCTGGTGGGGGCCCGGGAGAAGCTGGAGCAGCGGATCGGGAAGTGGCCCGCGCTGGTGGTCGGACTGGCCAGGGTCCTCGCCAAGGGCAGCCCCGTGACCGTCTCGGTCAACGGCCGCCCCAAGCGACTGTGGCTCCTCTTCGCGGGCAACGGCATCTACCACCCCGCCGGATTCGCCCCCAATTACCGCACCCAACTCGACGACGGACTGCTCGACGTCCGTGCCGTCGACGCTGGCACCCCGCTGGCCAGGACCCGGCTGCTGCTCGCCGTCCTGACCGGCACCCTGCACAACAGCCGGGTCCTCACCACGGCGCAGGTGCGGAGCCTGCGGCTCGAAGTGCTGCACGGCGACCCGCGGTTCTCGTACGACGGCGAAGTGACCCGGGTCGCGGAGCCGAGGCTGGTGCTCGACAAACTGACACGGGCAGTGACGCTGTACCGGCCCGCGGAGAAGGACCAGTGGCTGCGGTGAAGGGGCTGAAGGGTCGGGTGGGCTCGCTCGCGGGCCCGCCCGACCCGGTTCAGATCACTCACTGAGCTCGGACACCAGGGCTGCTTGGGCACCAGGTCCGCACCTCGGGTCAGGTGGCGAGGACGGAGTCGTCCATCGTGCGGGCTCCGGGCAGCCGGTGGCGGGCCGCGACGAGCGCCGCGTCCACGTCCCTCGTACCGGTCGAGACGCACAGCGTGTAGGCCACGTCGTCCATGCGCCGCCGGACTTCCGTACCGCCGTCCTCGGCGTGCAGCGTGCGCAGGGTGACGTACTGCTCGACGAGGTTGCGCAGTACCGCGGGGTGGGCCATCAGCACAGGGGTCCTCCGGTGGGGTGAGCCGACACGTCGGTCTTGCCGGTGATCGTTTCTCGTCCCGGCTACCCGGTTCCTCCCGATGTACGCGGGCCCGGTCCGTGCCGACCGCCGGCCATCACGGGCGACTTGACACCGTTTCGGTCAGGCGAAAAATCGGTGGCGGATCCCGGTCGGCGCGCCGATGCTCACAGGCATGGCCGACACCACACTTCCCCAGCCTCCCCAGTCCGGGAACACCCCGTCCGAGCGGACCTTCGGCTGGTGGGACATGTTCGTGCACCCGGACGACGATCCGCGCTCCGACGGGGGGTTCGTGGGGGAGCGGGACACGCTCGTCGGGTATCTGCGCGACCAGCGACTGACGCTGGAGATGAAGTGCGCCGGTCTGGACGCCGAGGCGATGGCCCGGCGTTCCGTCGAGCCCTCGAACATGTCGCTGCTCGGGCTGGTGCGTCATCTGGCGGGGGTCGAACAGGCCTGGTTCCGCGGGGTGCTGGCCGGCCAGGACGCGCCGCGGCACTACCGCTCGGACGGCGACCCGAACGGCGACTTCAACGGCGCGGTGCCCGACCCCGAGGTGGTGGCGGATGCCTGGGACACCTGGCGCTCCGAGGTGGCCTTCGCCGAGCGGTTCGTGGACGAGGCCCGCGACCTCGACATCACCGGCACTCACGACGACGAGCCGATCGCGCTGCGGGAAGTGCTGGTCCACCTGATCGAGGAGTACGCCCGGCACAACGGCCACGCTGACTTCCTGCGCGAGCGGATCGACGGGCGGGTCGGGCAGTGACGGGCGGGTGACGCGCCTCGATTCCCCCGAGAGCGGAATGCCGAGCCGGGCCCTTTCCTGGCGGGTCGGGGCTTCTAGGCTGAAGGGGTGAGCAACCAAGCGCCGAACGAAGCCCGCGTCATTCCCCTCCGCCCGGCGACCGCACCGGCTCCGGTCACCGGCCCGGCGGCCCGTCCCACCGATCCCGTGGCCGACGCGCCCCAGCGGCCCCGCCCGGTCCTCGCGCCCCGGCAGACGCCACCGGCGCCCAGGAGCAGGGAGCCGCTGTGGCGCGACCTGGTGGGTGACGTCCTGCGGCGCGAGCGGCTCGCGCAGGAGCGGACGCTCAAGGACGTGGCCGACGCGGCCCGGATCTCGATGCCGTACCTCTCGGAGCTGGAGCGCGGCCGCAAGGAGGCCTCCTCCGAAGTCCTCGCGGCCGCCGCGCGCGCCCTGGGCCTCGGGCTCACCGATCTGCTCTCGCTGGCCCAGGGCGAACTCACCCGCCTCGCCCAGGTGCGGCCCGCCCGCCGCCGCACCACGTCGGCCTCGCACCACGACGGCATGTGCCTCGCCGCCTGACCGGGCCGACCGGCCAGGGCCTGTCCGGCGGACCATGCCGCAGACGCGGGCCCTGGCCGTGGTCCGGTCTCAGACCGTCGCGAGCCGTCGGCTCAGGACCTCGTCCGCGAGTCCGTACGCCACGGCCTCCTGTGCGGTGAACACCTTGTCGCGGTCCATGTCCGCGCGCAGGGTCGGCGCGTCGTGGTGCGTGTGCCGGGAGAGGACCTCCTCGACCTGGGCGCGGATACGGAGCATCTCCTTGGCCTGGAGGGCGAGGTCGGACACCGTCCCCTGCCGGCCGCCGCTCGCGGGCTGGCCGAGCAGCACACGCGCGTGCTCCAGCACGAACCGACGCCCGGGATCGCCGCCGGCCAGCAGCACCGCCGCCGTGGAGGCCGCCTGGCCGACGCAGAACGTCGAGATCGGCGCCTGTACGAACGTCATCGTGTCGTAGATCGCCATGAGCGAAGTGAACGACCCACCGGGCGAGTTGATGTAGATCGCGATCTCGTTCTCCGGGTTCGACGACTCCAGATGGAGGAGTTGCGCGATGACGACGTTGGCGACCCCGTCGTCGATCTCGGTGCCGAGAAAGATGATCCGCTCGGACAGCAGCCGGCTGAAGACGTCGTAGGACCGCTCGCCCTGCGGGGTCCGCTCGACGACGTTCGGAATCGTGTACGTACCCATGTCAGAGCCCCATCCGTCGCCGTGACGCGGCCGGGCGGACGTCGTCGAGCGACTCCACGACCCGGTCCACCATGCCGTACTCCTTGGCCTGTTCGGCCGTGAACCAGCGGTCGCGGTCGCCGTCCCGGGAGATCGTCTCCTCGCTCTGGCCGGTGTGCTCCGCGGTGATCCGCTCGATGGCCTTCTTCGTGAACTCCAGGTTCTGCGCCTGGATCTCGATGTCGGCGGTGGTGCCGCCGATGCCCGCCGACGGCTGGTGCATCATGATCCGTGCGTTGGGCAGCGCGTAACGCTTGCCCTGCGTGCCGACGCTGAGCAGGAACTGCCCCATGCTCGCGGCGAATCCCATGGCGAGGGTCGAGACGTCATTGGGGATCAGTCGCATGGTGTCGTAGATCGCGAGCCCCGCGGTCACCGATCCGCCCGGGCTGTTGATGTACAGGCTGATGTCGGTGCGCGGGTCCTCCGCCGACAGCACGAGCAACTGGGCGCAGACCCGGTTCGCGGACACCTCGTCGACCTGGGTGCCGAGCAGGACGATCCGCTGCGCGAGCAGCTGCGCGGCCAGATGGTCGTCGAAGCGGGTCGCGGGGGTGTCGCCCTCCTCGGCTCGCGGCGCGTGGGCCGGGTACCGGCCGGTGATGAGTGGAGTCATCGGTCCTCCTCGTGGTGGCGCGGCTGTCGTCGCCGCGATCTCCACTCTCGGACCGAAGGCCCTCCCGGATCAGCTTTCTCGGCCCGCAGCAGATTCGCCACGAGCAGAGGGGATACGGGGTTGCCGCCACCGACGCCACCGACGCCACCGACGGCCCCGGCGGGGGACCGGGGCCCAGGTGTCCGACCCGTGCTCAGGTGCCGGTGCGCAGGTCCCGGAAGAAGGACCGCACATCCTCGACCAGCAGCTCGGGCTCCTCCGCCGCGGCGAAGTGCCCGCCCCGGTCGAATTCCGTCCACCGCACGATGTGGTTCGTACGGTCCGCGATGTGCCGCAGCGGTACGAGGGGCTCGTGGGGGAAGACGGCCAGCGCGGTCGGCGCGGCCGAAGGCTCGGGCGGTGTGCCCCAGTAGTCCGCGTGCGCCCGCTCGTAGTAGATGCGGGCCGAGGACCCCGCCGTACCGGTCAGCCAGTACAGCATCACGTTGGTCAGCATCAGGTCCCGGTCGACGGCTTCCTCGGGGCGGTCCTTCGCAGCCGTCCACGCCTTGAACTTCTCGACGATCAAGGCGAGTTGACCGACGGGGGAGTCCGTCAGCGCGTAGGCCAGGGTCTGTGGCCGGGTGCCCTGGAGTTCGGCGTACCCGGCCTCCTCGCGGCGCCATTCCAGACCGCGCCGCCACGACAGCAGCGCGCGCTCGCGCTCCTCGGGGCTCAGCGCGGCCAGTTCCTCGGGAGTCGGCTCGGTGGCCGCTGACGATCCTGGCAGCAGGTTCAGATGGACACCGATGAGCCGCTCGGGGAACGCCCGGCCCAGCTCCCGGGAGATGGCCCCGCCCCAGTCGCCGCCCTGGGCGCCGAACCGCTCGTACCCGAGCCGTGTCATGAGCTCGGCGAAGGCGGCGGCCACCCGTTGGAACTCCCAGCCGGTGTCCCGGGTGGGCCCGGACAGCCCGAACCCGGGAATGCTCGGTACGACGAGATGGAACGCGTCGGCCGGATCGCCGCCGTGTGCGCGCGGGTCCGTCAACGGGCCGACGACGTCGGTGAATTCGACGATCGAGCCGGGCCAGCCGTGCGTGATGACCAGTGGGGTCGCGTCCGGCTCCGGGGAGCGGATGTGCGCGAAGTGGATCCGCGCGCCGTCGATCTCCGTCGTGAACTGCGGCCATGCGTTCAACCGCGCCTGCGCCGCCTGCCAGTCGTAGTCGTGCCGCCAGTACCGCACGAGTTCGCGCAGGTACTCCCGCGGGACGCCGTAGGCCCAGCCGACCCCCGGCAGTTCGTCGGGCCAGCGGGTGCGATCGAGACGTTGGTGCAGGTCGTCGAGGTCGCTCTGCGGGAAGTCGATACGGAACGGCTCGATGCGCGCGCTGTCCGAGGCGGAGGAAGGTGCGGAGGGATCAGCGGAAGAATCAGCGGAGGGAGTCATGTCCGCGCATGCTATAGCGCCCCTTGAGGGGGCTCGACGAACGACGCGATCGGCCGCCACCGCCCTTCTGCGAAAGGATCCCGCGCGACGCCGATGAGTTTTGGGACGACGATCGGTCGACAGAGGTGACGAAACTTTTCCCGCCGCAGGAGGTAGGTATGTCCGCCGACGGATTCACCACGTGTCTGTGGTTCGACGGTCAGGCCGAGGAGGCCGCGCACTACTACGTCTCGATCTTCAAGAACTCCCGGCTCGGCAGGATCGCCCGCTTCTCCGAGTCCGAGCACGGCACCGCCGGTTCCGTGATGGCCGTCGACTTCGTGGCCAACGGACAGAAGTTCGTCGCGCTGAACGGCGGCCCGCAGTTCACGTTCGACGAGGCCATCTCGTTCCAGATCCACTGCGACGACCAGGAAGAGGTGGACCACTACTGGAACAAGTTCGTCGAGGACGGCGGCGAGGCAGGCCCCTGCGGCTGGGTCAAGGACAAGTACGGCCTGTCCTGGCAGGTCGTCCCGAGCAGGCTCATCGAACTGATCAGCGACCAGGACACCGAGAAGGCGGCCCGGACGACCCAGGCGATGTACAAGATGTCCAAGCTGGACATCGCGGCCCTGGAGAAGGCGTACGCGGGCGAGTAGCGGACCGCCGGCACGACGGCCGGCCCGCGTCCTCGCCCCGGGCGGGGATCAGGCGAGCCGGCCGCTGTCCAGCGCCGTGTACGCACCACCCCGGCGCGGCGGCTCCTCGGGCGAGCCGAACTCCCGGAGGCCTCCGCGTGCGTGTCCAGCGCCTAGGTGGCCTGCGCTTCTCCCGCAGTAGCCGCAGGGTCACACCAGGTGCGCACGCCGGGCGCTCCGGCGGCACGCCCCGGATTCGTTGCCGGGGCTTCCACTCGCCCCTACTCAGCTGCTGGGTCTCTTTTCGCGACTCTCATATGCTGGGGGGATGAGAAGGACTTCGTTCGCGAACTGGCCCTGCTCCATCGCACGCACCATGGACTTGCTTGGAGACTGGTGGACTCCTCTAGTGCTGCGTGAGGCGTTCTACGGGATCAAGCGTTTTGACGAGTTCCAGCAGGAGCTCGGGATCGCGCGGAACACCCTGGCGGACCGGCTGCGTCGTCTGGTCGACGAGGGCCTCATGGAGAAGCGCTCCTACCAACAGGATCCGGTGCGCTACGACTATGTCCTCACCGAGATGGGGAGTGACTTCTTCGGCGTGCTGGCAGCCATGAACGGCTGGGGCAACCGGTGGCTGGCCGGCGAGCAGGGGGCTCCGGTCGTCTTTCACCACGACCGCTGCGGACACCAGGGCGAGCCGGAAGTCGTGTGCGGTGAGTGCAAGGAACCCATGACCGCGGCGGATACGCATCCGCGCATGGGACCCGGATACCCGCCGCACCTGGCGGAGCGTCCGGACATCCGGCACCGGTTCACGCCATGACTCGACGGCGCCTACCCCGCGGGTGAGACGCGGGCGCCAGAATGATCCGCATTCTCGTACAGGGCGTCGGCCGCCCGGGGCCCGCGCAGGTTTCTTCGCGGTCGATGTCGGGCCGGTCGACGGGAATGCCGGTGAGTGTCGGGCTGGATTCGGTCGGCCCGTAGCCCTGGAGCACGGTGGTGTTCAGTCGTTTGGCCGGCGACTGGGCCAGGGCGACCCCTTGCCGCGCGACGGAGACGCGGGGCTCGGCTCCTTCGGGAGCCCGAGCAGGAGTTCCCCGGCGATGCCGCGCTGGATCTGGGAGGCGCCGGCGTAGATGGTTCCGGCGCGGGCATTGAGGTAGACGCGCTCCACGACAGTTTGAAGGCGGCCGCGGAGGTGCCCGGCTCCTGCCCGCCGAGGAGGGCCTCGGCCGTGCGCTGCCCGTGGCAGCGCAGCTGTTCGACCTGGATGTGGCACCACTCGATGCGGGCGATCCTTGACACGCAAGTCTATCTACGAAACTCTCGAGGTCAGGGGCGCAACAGCAGGGAGGCTGAGCGGCAGATGGAGTGGACAGGCGCACGGTATGCGGATACACCGACGGTCGAGGTGGACACCTGGATCGACGCTCCCCCGGAGCGGGTGTGGGCACTGGTGTCAGATGTCGAGCTGATGCCCGGCATGAGTGCCGAGCTGCAGTCAGTGCGGTGGCAGGACGGGTGCTCAGGCCCAGCGCCGGGCGCCCGGTTCATCGGCCACAGCAAGCACGACGCCCTCGGCGAGTGGGAGACGACTTCGTACATCGTGGAGTACGAACCGCTCCGGGTGTTCGCCTGGGCCGTGGAGGACCCCGACCGGCCCACCGCGCTGTGGCGATTTTCCCTCCAGCCACGCAACGGCGGTACGCAGCTGAGTCAGTGGATGCGGATGGGACCCGGCCGCTCGGGGCTGTCGTTCGCGATCGACCGGATGCCGGAGAAGGAGCAGAAGATCGTCTTCGTGCGGATGCGCGAGTTCGAGACCGGCATCACCACGACCTTGGCGGCAATCAAACAGCGCGCCGAGGCGGGAACCACCGGAAGGACGGGTGCCTGATGCGCACGGCGACCACCATCGAAGCCTCTGGCGGCTCGTGGCAGGAGACGGTCGACTTCGTCACCGAGGCCGAGAAGCTCGGCATGGACATCTGCTGGGTGGCTGAGGCATGGGGCTCCGACGCCCCCTCGCCGCTTGGCTACCTCGCCGCCCGCACCCATCGCCTCCAGCTCGGCTCCGGCATCATCCAGCTCGCCACCCGCAGCCCCGTAGTGATCGCCCGCACCGCGATCACCCTTTCCCGGATCTCCCAGGGACGCTTCCTGCTCGGTCTCGGCCCTTCCGGGCCGCAGGTCATCGAGGGCCTGCACGGCGTTCCGTTCGCCCGCCCGCTGTCGCGGATGCGGGAGACAGTGGAGATCATCCGGCAGGCCACGACAGGCGAGAAGATCACCTACTCGGGGCGGGAGTTCCAGATCCCGCTGCCCGGTGGCGAGGGCAAGCCCATGCGCCTCTCCACGCGCGCCGAGCACGACATCCCCATCTACCTCGCCACGCTTTCCCCGAAGATGCTTCACCTCACCGGTGAAGTCGCGGACGGCTGGCTGGGCACGAGTTTCGTCCCCGAAGGGGCCAAGGAAGCCTACTTCGACCACCTCGACGCCGGCCTGGCGGCGGCCGGCCGCTCCCGCACCGAGTTGGACATCTGCCAGGGTGCGGAGGTCAACTTCGCCGAAGACGAGGAACATCTGCGCGCGCTCATCGCCCCCCGCAAGAAGGAACTCGCCTTCAGCCTCGGCGGGATGGGCTCCGGAAGCACCAACTTCTACAACGACGCCTACAGCCGTCAGGGCTGGGCCGATGTCGCGACGGCTGTGCGCGAACGCTGGCAGTCCGGCGACCGCGAGGGTGCCGCCGATCTGGTCACCGACGACATGGTGCTGGGTACCACCCTCATCGGTACCGAGCAGATGGTCCGCGACCGCTTGCGGATCTGGCGCGACGCCGGTGTGGACACCGTCCGCTTCTATCCGGCAGGGGACACCCTGGAAGCCCGCCTCACCACCCTGGGCCGCGCCATCGATCTCGTACGCGCCATCGACGACGAGGACAGGGCACGGCCGCGGCAGAAAGCCGGCGAGTAGCTCTCCCCGGTACTCGATCAAGACGTGCGCCGCGAGTTCGAGACCGACTTCTACGGACCGTTGCATGTCACGCGGGCGTTCGTGGCGTTATTACCTGCTCGAGTGGTGCACCGGGCGGGGCTGCGCCCGCGTGGGGCCGGTTCCCGGGCTCATGCCCGGGAACCGGCCCGTCTTCGTCGGCGCGTGCCGAGCTCCTACTGGCCGAAGCCGTAGGCGAACAGGTGGTCGGTGCCCGTCGAGCCCGTCACCGGCAGCGTGATCGACGCCACCTGCTTGGACGCGTCGAGCGGGACCTTCGTGGCGAAGACGTAGGTCTTCACGTTGTCCCGGCCTCCGCTCCCGGTGTTCCGGTAGGCCGTCGTGACGGCCGTCGTGTCACCCGCGAGCGGCTTGCTCGACCCGCCGTTCAGTGTCCAGTCCGAGAAGCCGACGGTCGACTGGGAGGTGGTGCCGTCGGTGTAGGTGACGGTCACCGTGCCCGAGACCCCGCTGCCGTCGGTCGGCGCGTTGGCCGCCGTGCCCAGCAGGCCCAGCGACGCACCCGACGTGCCGGCCGGCATCGGGATGGTCTGGCCGGCCATCTCCAGGTTGTCCAGCTGACCGGACGTCACCGTCGGCCAGGTGTAGGAGACGCCGTCGACCGTGACGGTGGACCCGCTCGTGACACCCGCCGCCGACAGCGCGTTCTGCGAGAACGCCCAACCGCCGCCGTCGAAGCCGCCCGAGTAGCCGGCGCCGTCGGGGTAGATGCCCTCGTTGGTGTCGTACGGCCACAGCGCTCCGGCCTTGGCCACCGCCACGCGGAGGGTGGCCCCGCTCACGGCCGTACCGGTGCTGTGGTCGGTCAGCGCGAAGGTGACCGGGAAGGTTCCCTCGTCCGCGCCCGCTGTCACGTGGACCTTCGCCTCGGCGCTGCCCGAGGCGGGCACCGCCACCGAGCCGGACGCCGTGTCCAGCGTGACGCCGGAGGGCGCCGTCGCCTTCCAGTCGACCGTGACGGCCTTGCTGCCGAGGTTGGTCAGGTCGAGCGTGCCGTCACCGGACGCGCCCGGCTGGAGCACCAGGCCGTCGCTGGAGGGGCCGGTCGCCGCCAGTACCCGGTCGCCGCCCGTGGTGTCCGACGGCGGTGCCGCCGACGGGTCGGACGCCCAGGACTTGTCGGGCTCGGTGCCGAGCGTGAAGTCGACCGTGCCCGCGCCCGCGAATTGCTGGTACGTCAGCCAGGAGGTGTTCCACTCCTTGCCCTTGACGTCGAGCGACTGCACGTAGGGCGCGTCGGGCGCGGCCTGCGGCGCGTTGATCTGCACCGACTTGCCGTTGCCGAAGGTCACCTTGGCCACCGGGAACGCCGGGCTGCCGAGCGCCAGGGTGTCCGTGCCCGGGGTCTCCGGGTACATGCCGAGCTCGGACCAGACGTTCCAGGAGCTCATCGCGCCGAGGTCGTCGTTGCCGAACGAGCCGACCGGAGCGTTGAAGTACAGGTTCTGCTGGGCCGTGCGAACGGCCGCCTGGGTCTTCCACGGCTGGCCCGTGTAGTCGTACTCCCAGGGGATCTCCACGCTGGGCTCGTTGCTCAGGTCGGCGTCGGTGTTGCCGGGGCGCGTGATGTTGTCGAGCAGGCTGTCCAGGAAGGACGAGTACGCCTTGGCACCGCCGCGTGCCTGGATGAGCTGCTGCAGGTTGAACGGGACCATCGGCGTGTACTGGGCCGAGGTGCCCTCGACGAAGCCGTTGGAGGTGCCGGGGGTGAAACCGGTCGCGAACTGGCCGTCCTTGTTCTTGCCCTGGATGTGGCCGGTCTGCGGGTTGAAGACGTTCATCCAGTCCTGGGCGCGAGTGGCGAACTTCTCGTACACGGCCGTCTGGCCCAGCGACTTCGCGAAGGCGGCGACGGCGTAGTCGGCGGAGTCGTACTCCAGCTGCGTGGAGACCGGGCCGTAGAAGTTGCAGCAGCCGTAGTCGTTCTCGTCCAGCGGGAGGTAGCCCTTCGTGTCCCGCACGGACTCGCCGGGGCGGTCGTTGTTCGGGGCGGTGGCCTCGTGCTGCAGGGCGGCGAGCGCCTTGTCGGTGTCGAAGCTCCGGGCGCCGAAGGCGTACGCGTCGGCGATGATGCCGGCGGCGGGGTCGCCGACCATCACATAGCTCTCGCCGTTGTTCGAGGCCCACTTGGGCAGCAGGCCCGTCTGGTCGTAGCCGTTGAGCATCGAGGTGACGACGTCGCTGGTGACCTTGGGCTCGACCATCGCCATCAGCTGGGTCTGGGAGCGGTAGGTGTCCCAGCCCGAGTAGTTGGCGTACTGGGCCTGCTGGCCCTTTGCCAGCTTGTGGACCTGGTTGTCCATGCCCATGTACTGGCCGTTGTCGTCCGAGAAGACGTTGGGGTGCAGCAGCGCGTGGTAGAGCGCGGTGTAGAACTGCACCTGCTGGTCCGAGGACCCGCCGCCGGTCCGGATCTTGTTCAGTACCGCGTTCCAGGCGTCGTGGTTCGCCTGCTCGACGGCGCCGACGTTCCAGTTCTTGATCTCGGTGGTGAGGTTGTCCGCGGCGTTGGCGTCATTCGTGTACGAGATGCCGACCTTCGCGCTCACCGTCGGGTTTGAGGAGGTGTCGAAGGTCAGGTACATGCCGTTCGCGCCTGTCGTGGGGGGCTCGACGGCAGCCTTGCTCGTGGTGGACGCCCCGGACCCCGCGGCGGCGCTGGGCGCCGGGGACGGCGTGCTCGAGGATGTGGTGCCGCTCCCGTGCACGGTCGGGGAGGGCGCCGCGGGAACGGTGAAGTGCTTCTCCTTGAGCGGTTTCGACGGGTGCGTCTGCAGGTTCTGCTGGGCCCTGCCCGCCTTCAGCGACATCGCGCTGGGGTTGATGGTGCTGCCGACCCAGGTGCCGCTCGCGGTGAACGGCCGATCGAACTTGATGTCGAAGTGCAGCGTGTACCTGTTGCTCGCGCCGCAGAAGTGACCGCTGTCGATCGAGCCGCTGATCTCTTTCTTGTTCACCACCTGGACGCGGGTTCCGTCCACCTGCGTGGCACCCCCACTGAGCTTGAACAGCAGGTTCGCCTGCTGGCCCGCGGGGAAGGTGAAGGTGCCCAGCCCCGCACGGGTGGTGTCGGTCAGCTGGGTCTTCACCCCGTTCGCGTCGGTGACTTTGTAGTACCCGATACCCGCCTGCTCGTCGTCGTGGCTGAAGCCGACGGACGTGTCGCCGAGCTTGCCCGTCAGCGCGCCGGTCACCGGCAGGACGGGCAGGTCGCCCGCGACGCCGCAGCCGGGGCCCGAGACATGGGTGAGGCTGAAGCCGGAGATCTTGTTGTCGTTGTACTCGTAGCCGCCGCCGGACGGGCGGTCGGGCGTCGTGTCGGGACCCCACTGCACCATGCCGGCGGGCATGTCGGGGCCGGGAAAGGTGTCCACCGCACCGGAGGTGCCGATGAGGGGGTTGACGAGGGACGCGGGGTCCGTCACCAGGGTCGGCGTCGCGGCGCTAGCGGCATGGGCGCCCCCGATCGCCGGGAGTGGGAGTACGGCGATGCCCAGGACGGACACCACCGCCAGGCGTTGGCGGAATCTCATTCGGTCATGTGGCGCCGTTGAACGTCGAGGTCTGACCATCGGTTGCCTCCGCAGCGGTTGGCGCTTCGTACATCGGTGCTGACATCCCCGGGGAACCGAAGACGCCAGCGGTGGGCAACGGCGTCGGTCGCTCCGACGGCCTGACAACGTTGCCATGCACGAGAGTTGAGTGAAACGCGAGTGCTTGCGGCATGTCAACGAGGCCAACAAGACTTTCTGAGCGCGAAGTTCACAGAGGGATGCTCCGAGTGCCGTGATCCCGAGGTCGGCCGGACCGGCCAGGAGCCGTGCCGAGCCTTGAGGGAGTTGCCGTCTCGGCGAAGGCTCCTTGCGCCCGCAGCCACGAGCACACACCACCAAAGACAGGGGCAAGGCGCGGTTGTTGGCGTTGCGACCCCGCTGCCCGTGCCCAGCGCCTTGCACCCGGGGAACATCGGTGTCGGGAGCGTGGCGTCGTGTGCCCGGACGATGCCGGCCACGATGGCCAGACCCCGACCCAGACCCAGACCCAGACCCAGACCCCGACCCAGACCCCGACCCCGACCCCGACCCAGACCGTGGCTATGGCCATAGCCACGGCCGTGGCCCTGCGGCCGGCCAGGACCCGGACCAGGCTTTCGCCCGCGGCCAGGCCGAGCGCCACGAGGCCTGGCGCACCCAGATCCGCGAACTGGCCGAACGAGGTGTAACCGAAGGAGAGTTCGGCTCCGGCGACCTGGACGGCCGCACGGTCCGCTGCCCCGCCCTCGCCGACGGTCTCGCCCCGCAACAGCTGCGGCAGGCACCCCCGCCGAGCACCGAGGGCGCGCGCCGCCACCTCAACCGTCTGCTCGAAACGGAACTCCGACGGCGGTCGTGAGACGGTCGCGGGGCCCCGCACAATGGTGCCCGGCATCGAACAGGAGGACCCCCGTATGTCCCGCAACCCCGAACGGAAATACCGCGTCGTCACGTCGTTCCAGCGGTGGATCGGCAATCCGCTCCTGAAGCGCCTGCCGATCCAGACCCTGCTGGAGACCACGGGACGCAAGTCGGGGCTGCCGCGCCGCACCCCGGTCGGCGGACGTCTGACGGGACGGGAGTTCTGGTTCGTCAGCGAGTACGGCGAGCGTTCGCAGTATGTGCGCAACATCCAGGCGGACCCGCGGGTCCGGGTCCGCGTCCGGGGCCGCTGGTACACCGGGACCGCCCATGTGATGCCCGAGGACGACGCCCGCGCGCGACTGAAGAGCCTGCCGCGGTTCAACAGCGTCGCGGTGCGGGCGATGGGCGCCGGTCTGACGACGGTGCGCGTCGATCTCACGGACTGATCCCCGGCGCGCGGGGAATTGCGAGCCCGGCATGGAATTCCCATTTGCCTTTTCCGGAAAAGTGTGGGCACGGGCTTTGCGTGCCTTTCCGTGCCCACACTTCGGGGCTGTTCGTCAAGTGCGAGATCGACAATATTCAAAGGGATTGAACGCGCCCGGAGCGGCGCCGAAAGAATGCTACGGTTGAGCCTCGTCCCGAGTCCGGATCGCGTGCCGTATCGGCACCCTGGCCTCGGATTGCACAGCGAGTGTTCCGTTTCATCAGACTCCGTTCACTCTTTCGTCTCCCCGATCACTGCACTGGCATTTCATGTCTGCGGCGTGGTCGGGGGCACTGTTTCCTGCGCACTCCCTGGAGTACTTGATTCATGTCTGCTGAGAGCGTGACCGCTGTTGCCCCCGCGGGGCCGGATACGTCCGGTTCCTCGTCCGGAGGCAGGCATCTCGGCCTGGCTCTTTTCGTGATCGCCGCGGCCCAGTTGATGGTCGTCCTGGACGCCACGATCACGAATATCGCCCTGCCCGCCATCCAGACCGACCTGGGCGTCTCCGACGCGAACCTCGCCTGGGTCGTCAACTCCTACGCGCTGGCCTTCGGAGGCCTGCTCATGCTCGGCGGGAGGGCGGGTGACCTCTTCGGTCGGCGGAAGATGTTCCAGGTCGGCATAGCCGTCTTCACCCTCGCCTCCCTGCTGGGCGGACTGGCCCCGAACGAGAGCCTGTTGATCGGCGCGCGCGTCCTGCAGGGCGTCGGTGCCGCACTCGCCGCGCCCAGCGCCCTGGCCCTGATCACCACCACCTTCCCGGTCGGCAAGTCGCGCAACACCGCGATGGGCGTGTACGCGGCGATGGGCGGCGTCGGCGCCACCGTCGGCCTGCTGCTCGGCGGCACGCTCACCGATGTTCTCGACTGGCGCTGGGTGTTCTTCGTCAACATCCCCATCGGCCTGGCCGTTCTGGCGGGCACCCGCACCCTGGTCGAGGCGGAGCGCCACCCCGGCCGCCTCGACGTCCCCGGCGCGATCACCGGCACCGGCGGCCTGATCGCCCTGGTCCACGGCATCACCCGGGGCGGCGAGGACGGCTGGACGGGCGGCCTCACCCTCGTCTCCTTCGCCGCCGCGGCCGTACTCCTGGCCGCCTTCCTGTTCCTCCAGGCCCGCACCGCCGACCCGATGATGCCGCTGCGCCTCTTCAAGGACCGCACCCGGTCGGGCAGTTACGCCACCATGCTGTTCATCGGCGCGGGCATGTTCGCCACCTTCTACTTCCTGACCCTCTACATGCAGCTGATCCTCGGCTACAGCCCCGTCAGGACCGGCTTCGCCTACCTGCCGTTCAGCTTCGGCATGGCGATGGCAGCGGGCGTCAGCTCCAAGCTGGTCGTGCACCTCGCGCCGCGCCTGATCGCCGGTCCCGGCCTGCTCGTCGCGGCCGTGGGCATGAGCTGGTTCGCCACCCTGGAGCCGGACTCCTCCTACACCGCGCATCTGATGCCGGCGATGTTCGTGACCGCCCTGGGCCTGGGCATGAGCTTCGTCCCGATGACACTCGGAGCGGTCAGCGGCGTCTCCCACCAGGACACCGGCGTCGCCTCCGCACTGCTCAACACCGCCCAGCAGATCGGCGGCGCGCTCGGCCTCGCCATCCTGTCGACGATCTCCACCTCCGCGGCCGACGACAAGCTGCCCGAGGCGGCCGGCTCCCTCTACCGGGGCCTGGCCCCCAAGGACTTCGACCTGGTGGCCAAGGCGGGGGACGCACTGACCCACGGCTACACGGTGGCCTTCCTCGCCGCCGCGGTCATGTTCCTGGCCGGTCTGCTCGTCACCGCGTTCGCCATCAACGCGGGCAAGCAGCAGCACACCGAAGGCGCCGCCCCGGTCCACATGGGCTGACGCCCACCCCGGCATCACCACGACGGACGCACAGGGAAAGCCGTGCCCGCCCCGCGGCCACGCGCCGCGGGGCGGGCACGGTCCTCCCGCCGCTGGAGCGCACCATGACGAACCCATACGCTCAAACGGACCCCCACAACCCCGAACCCTCCCCGACCATCCCCGCCCTGACCCGCGCCTTCGCCCTGCTCGGCAAACGCTGGAACGGCCTGGTCCTCGCCGCACTCGCCACGGGCCCCGCCGGATTCGGCGAGGTGCGCGAGCGTGTGCCCGGCATCAGCGACCGCATGCTCGCCGACCGCCTCCACGAACTGGCCGTCGCCGGACTCCTCACCCGAACCGTCCACCACGGCCCACCGCTGCGCTCCTCCTACGCCCTCACCCCGCACGGCAACGCGTTCCTCATCCCGCTCGCCGCCCTGGCGGTCTGGGCCGAGGAACACCTGCCGCCGCACCCCGACCGACCCCGCCACAAGACCCTGGCGGGGCAGCCCTGAGGACCGTCAGCCGACGCGGTCCGCTATCACCCGGGTGATCTCGCGCGTGATCCGCACGATGCCGGGGGAGCGGGCCGCGCAGGGCTTCGGCGTGGACGTGGTCGGCGCCAGGCAGAAGTGCAGATTGTCGTCGTCGCGGTGGAGGGCGGTGCGGTCGCGGCCCGGCTCGGTGCAGTACGCCGGATGGTCGTGCTCGTACGCGGTGCACGGCAGGTACTGCGCCCACGTGTACCGGGCCGTCGCCGGGCTCACCGTCCTCCCGGCGTCGGCGAGCAGGTCGTGGGAGGCCGCGGCCTGTGCCTTGTAGAGCGCGTTCACGCTCCGGATCCGCTCGGGGGTGATCGGGTCCGGCCCCTGCGACACCCAGACGATCCGGGGCCGCCGCGCGCCGCCCGCGTCCGCGATCTGTTCGGTCAGCCGCTTCATGTCCGCCTCGTACCGCTTGAAGTACGTGGCCGGTTCCTTGTCGTACGTGATGCCGTCCATGCAGGGCGTGTAGCCCCAGGAGTTGCCCCAGAACTGGAGCACCACGAAGTCCGGCCGCAGCGAGCGCACCAGCGCGGCGGCCTTGTCCGCGGGCGGTACGAGGGATCGCTCCCCGGTCCCCTCCAGGTAGTCGCAGAGGGTGGTGCCGGAGTAGGGGGCGCTCGTGTAACGGGCGTTCACCTCCTCCCGGAGCGACTGCCCGAGCACCTTCTGGCTCTCCATGGCGAGCGAGTCCCCGAGGTAGAGAACGGTGGGCGCCTTCGCCGCCGCGTCAACTGTCGTGCGAGTCGTGGGAACCGTGGGTGAGGCGGCGGGGCGCTGGCGGGTGGTCGTGGCCGGTGACGGAGCGGCCGTGGGCAACGCGGGATCCGGCGGCGACTGCTCCGGCCCCGACGCGGGGTCCCCGCACGCGGCGAGCAGCAGCCCGGCCAACAGCAGCCCCGCGATCCACGGCCTCCGCATGAAGCAACTCCCGCCCCGCCCGCCGAAAGGGGTCCCCAGGCAAGCACAGCGGGGCACAAGGGGGAAGACCTACGTCGGTCACGGCGTCGTCGGGCGTCAGGCCGGGGGACGGTGGCGGATGCGGGCTGCCAGCAGCGCCACGTCGTCCTCCGCGTGCCGGGCGTCGAGCCCTACGAGGACCCTGTCGAGGGCCGCGTCGACACCGATCCCGGGAGGCAGCCGCAGCCCGGCCAGCCGGGCGAGCGAGGCGTCGATGTCCTCGCCGCGCCGCTCCACCAGACCGTCGGTGAACATCACCAGGGTGTCCTCGGGAGCGAGCGCGCGCGTGACCGCCTCGTAGCCGCCCACGCCGGTGCCCAGCGGCGGACCGACCGTCAGCTGCAGCAGTTCCCCGGTGCCGTCCCCGGCGAACACGACCGGCGGCAGATGCCCGGCGCTGGCCAGCGTGGCCGTGCCCCGGGCCGGGTCGACCTGGACGAGCAGACAGGTCGCCGGACGCCGGGCGCCGTCCTCGGCGACGGCCGCGTCCAGGCGGCGCAGTACCCGGTGCGGCGGCAGATCCGTGGAGGCGACGTAGCGCAGCATCGAGCGGTACGCGTTCATGTCCACCGCGGCGTCCAGCCCGTGCCCCATGACGTCGCCCACCACCAGCAGGGTGCGCCCGAAGTGCAGCCGTACGGTCTCGAACCAGTCCCCGCCCACCAGGACGCTGCTGCCGGACGGCAGATAGCGGGTGGCGAGGTCGAGGTTGGGATGCGGGCGGCCCGGTTCGGACAGCAGCGCCCGCTGCAGGGACAGCACGGTATCGCGCACGGCGTCGTGCTGCCGTGAGTGACCGAGGTGGACGGCCGCGAGCCGTGCCGCGTAGTGCGTGACGGCGGTGCCCCGGTCGCTGAAGGCCTGCCCCTGTCGGACGGCCAGCAGCACTCCGTACAGGTGGCCGTGTGCCAGCAGCGGCACCGTCATGACCTCCCGGGGGACCGTGCCGGACAGGTCGAGCGACGCCGTGATCGGAAGCCCCTCGTCGAGAGCCTGGACGGACAGCGGGCGGGCGCCGTGCGCGGTCCAAGGGGTGAGCAGCTCGGAACGGCCACCCGTGGCGACACGGGTCAGGTTCGGCTCGTGCGAGTGCTCCGCGGCCGGGACGTCGGTGGGCAGCAGATCCACCGCGGCGGCGTCGCAGACCTCCCGGCACACGAACTCCGCGAGCTCCTCGCAGGTGGTCCGCTCGTCCAGGGTGGTGCCGATCGCCTCGACGGCGTCCTCCATCGCGGCGAACGACGCCCCCGCCCCCGTAGCGCCCTCACCGCCTCGGCCCGCCATGCCACCTCCACCGCCGCACACACGTCTGAGGTCCATCCACGCACGCGCGTCGCGGGCGCGCATGCTCACATGCGCGGCGGAAAGTCGTTCACCAGCACGGCCGCCCCGTCGAAACGGCCGGCCTTGAGGTCCCGCAGGGCCCGCTGTGCCTCGGACAGCGGGTAGGCGTGCGTCGTGGCGCGTACGCCGTGGCGGGCCGCCAGGGCCAGGAAGTCCCGCCCGTCCCGGCGGGTGTTGGAGGTGACGCTGCGCAGCTCCTTCTCGTAGAACAGGTCGCTCTCGTAGCGCAGTGGCGGGGTGTCGCTCAGATGGATCCCGGCGACCGACAGGATCCCGCCCCGGTCGAGGGCCCGCAACGCGACCGGGACCAGATCGCCGACCGGCGCGAACAGGATCGCGCTGTCCAGCGGCTCGGGCGGCTCGTCGTACGCGCCCCGGGCGGACGCGGCCCCGAGTTCCAGCGCGAGCCGCCGCGCGGCCGGGTCACGCGTCAGTACGTGCACGGTGGCGCCCTGCGCCAGGGCCAGCTGCGCGCACAGATGGGCGCTGCCGCCGAACCCGTACAGGCCGAGCCGTCCGCCGGGCGGCAGCGCGGCCCGCAGCAGCGCGCGGTAGCCGATGATGCCCGCGCACAGCAGCGGCGCCAGCGCGACGTCGTCCACCTCGCTGGGCAGTCGGTAGGCGAAGGCCGCCGGGACGGTCGTGTACTCCGCGTAGCCGCCGTCGGCGTCCCAGCCCGTGTACTGCGAGGCCGGGCAGAGGTTCTCGGACCCGCGCGCGCAGTACCCGCACGTGCCGTCCGTACGGCGCAGCCAGGCGACGCCCACCCGGTCGCCGACCTCGTGGTCGAGCACGTCCTCGCCCGTCGCCGCGACCTCGCCGACGACCTCGTGGCCGGGCGTCACCCGGGGCCGGCGCACCGGCAGGTCTCCCTCGCTGACGTGCAGGTCGGTGCGGCACACCCCGCACGCGCGCACATGGACGAGAAGCTCGTCGGCCCCCGGCACCGGGATCGGCCGCTCGACGAAACGCAGCGGCTCCCCCTCGATCGGCCCGGGCCGATCGACTTCCCACGCGTGCATCATCCCGTGTCCCCGTTCCGTCGACGACCACCCGAGGCCACTCTCCAGTGTCGTCCAGGGCACTCCGCTCGGCGCGCGGCCAGGACGGAGGCTGGCTAGCGTGAAACAGGAATGAATCGTGACGAAACGGGAAGAGTGGGATGCCATGGCCGTGCAGCCCGAGGGAACGCCCTGTTGGGCGGACGCGATGTTCAGCGATGTCGAGGGAGCGAAGAGTTTCTACGGTGAGGTGCTCGGCTGGACGTTCGGCGAGTCGTCCTCGGAGTACGGCAACTACACCCAGGCCTACGCGAACGGCAAGGCGGTGGCGGCCGTCGTCCCGCCGATGCCCGGCCAGGAGGGCCAGTCCGCCTGGTGTCTGTATCTCGCGTCGCCCGACGCCGACGCCACCGCCCGGAAGATCCGGACCGACGGCGGCGAGGTGCTGATGGAGCCGATGCAGGTGGGCGACTTCGGCACGATGGTGATCGCCCGGGACCCGAGCGGGGTCGTCTTCGGCGTCTGGCAGGCGGGCCGGCACGAGGGCTTCGAGGCCCGGGGTGTGCCCGGCGCGTACTGCTGGGCCGAGGTCTTCACCCGTGAGCCCGAGAAGTCGGACACCTTCTTCTCGGCCGTCTTCGGGTACCGCATGAAGCAGCTGGACGACGACGCCGTCGACTTCAGGCTGTACGACCTCGGCGAGGATCCGGTCCTCGGCCGGATGCGGATGACGGACGACTTCCCGCCCGAGGTCCCGCCGTACTTCAACGTGTACTTCACCGTCGAGGACTGCGACGCCGCGGTCGCGAAGGCCACCGAACGGGGCGCGATTCTGCGCTTCGGGCCGATGAGCAGCCCGTTCGGCCGGTTCGCCGCGCTGAGCGACCCGCAGGGCGCGGCCTTCTCCGTGATCGACGTCAAGACGACCGAGGGCGCGATGCCCAAGGCGACCGACGTGTCCTGAACGGACCGCGGAACCCCCGCGGACCGGCCGCCCCGGGGAATGGCGGAATTCCTCCGGGGCGAGCCGGGGCCTTTTGTCTCCGGGGCAACCATGCGCATGCGGTACTCGTCCCCTCTTGTGGTTGCGGCACGTTCGAGCGGCCGAACCCCCCACAAGGATTGCGAGCGAAAGAGACCCCATGCTCCGCATTCACTTCACTTCGGACGATCTGCAGAACATTCGAGTGGCCCGGCAGCCTGATCCCCTGTGGGAACTGATGTGCAGTGTCTGCCGTCTGGAAACCGGCCAGGGACCGCTGGAATTCGGACATTGGCGCCGCTCGGCGCGGCAACGATTCTCCGGCGACTCGAACCTGGGCCGCGCACTGCGCCCGCTGCGTGCCCTGATTCCCGCCACCGGCTACATTCCGGACTTCCTCACCCCGCCGGTCACCGGCGGCGGTCTTTCCGCCGGGCTCGACCAAGTGCTGCGCACGCCGCGTGTGCAACTGGTCCGCGAACTGACGCGGCTGGCCGAGTCGCGCCCGGTCCCGAACTGGACCGTCTCGCTGGGCAGACCGGGCAGCGACGCGCTCAAGGTGCTGGCGAACTCCCTGGGGATCTACTTCCGCGGTCTGCTGGAACCGCACTGGCCGCACATCCGCACGGCGGTGGGCAACGATGTCGGGGTACGCTCCCGAGCCCTCCTCGACGGCGGTACCCAGGCACTGCTGGAGAGCCTGCGCCCGGTCGCGCGCTGGAGTGCCCCGGTGCTCGAAGTGGACTATCCCGTCCAGCGCGACCTGTATCTGGAGGGCCGAGGACTTCTCCTGGTGCCGTCCTACTTCTGCTGGCGCAGACCGACCGCGCTGGCGGACCCCGGTCTGGATCCCGTGCTCGTCTACCCGGTGGCGAAGACTCCGCTCGCCGTCGCGGACGGTACGGACGACGGGGTCGAGCGCCTGCTCGGCCGCACCAGGGCCGCCGTACTGACCGAGGTCGCCGGACAGAGCGCCCGCACCACCTCCGAGGTGGCCGAGGCCGTGGGGATCGCGCTGCCCAGCGCCAGCTACCAGATCGGCGTGCTGCGCGACGGGGGACTGGTCGCCAGCCACCGTGACGGCAAGTACGTCCTGCACACGGCGACGCTGCTGGGTCTGCGGCTGCTCGGCACCAGCCCCCGGATGCGGGAGAGCGTGCTCCGGCCCGTGCGGGGAGCCGCCGCCGGACCGTGGCATGATCGGGGGCATGCTTGAACGTGTGGTGGCCGCCTGTGACGGGGCTTCGAAGGGAAACCCGGGACCGGCCGGATGGGCGTGGGTCGTGGCCGACGGCACGGAGACGCCGACCCGCTGGGAGGCGGGAGCGCTGGGCACGGCGACGAACAACGTCGCCGAGCTCACCGCGCTGGAGCGCCTGTTGACGGCGATCGCGCCGGACGTCCCGCTGGAGATCCGGATGGACTCCCAGTACGCGATGAAGGCTGTCACGACCTGGCTGCCCGGCTGGAAGCGCAAGGGCTGGAAGACGGCCTCCGGAAAGCCGGTCGCCAACCAGGAACTGGTCGCGCGCATCGACGAGCTCCTCGACGGCCGCACCGTGGAGTTCCGCTACGTCCCCGCCCACCAGGTCGACGGCGACCGGCTGAACGACTTCGCCGATCGTGCCGCGAGCCAGGCCGCCATCGCCCAGCAGCCCGCCGGCAGCGACCTCGGCTCCCCGGAGCCCCCGCCGTCCCCCGACACCCCGGCCCCCTCCGGCGCCGGCCGCCGCCGCACCCCGGCCGCCGCCTCCGCCAAGACGCCCCGGCAGGGCACGTCGGCCCGTACGATCAAGGCCAAGTTCCCGGGCCGCTGCCTCTGCGGCCGCTCGTACGCGGCGGGCGAGCCCATCGCCAAGAACGGCCAGGGCTGGGGGCACCCCGAGTGCCGTACGGCCGAGCCCAGCAACGCCTAGTACTTTCCCTGCCTCGGTCTCCTTCGGGGGCTGTCCGCCGAACACTCGGCGGACAGCCCCCGAAGTGCGTGGCGGACACTGGTGCGAAGACGGGGCGCGTCGGGGAGGATGTGGGATCTTCGGCACCGGCCGGGGCGTGGGGCCTTGCAGGGGGTTGCGTGGAGGCGTTCGAGGCGCTGGAGGCGGGGGACCCGCGTCAGGTGGGGCGCTACCGGATCGTGGCGCGGCTCGGTGCGGGCGGGATGGGGCGCGTCTACCTGGGGCGTTCTCCGGGAGGGCGGGCGGTCGCGGTCAAAGTGGTGCGCCCGGAACTGGCGGACGACGGTGACTTCCGGCGCCGGTTCGCCCGGGAGGTCGCCGCGGCCCGACGGGCCCGCGCCTCACCAGCCCGCGGGCCCGCCCGGCAGCGGACCCGAGGCCTTCGCCCGCAGCGGACTCACAGTCCCCTGGAACGACGCCCAGGAGTCCCTGCTCGAACTCGCCGAAGCCTGCGACGTCCCCGTCCAGTGGTCCTGCCGCACCGGGGTCTGCCACACCTGCGAACTCGCCCTCATGTCCGGCACCGTCAACTACTCACCCGACCCCGTCGAACCCCCCGCCGAGGGCAACATCCTCATCTGCTGCTCCAAACCCGCAGGAGGGATTGTCCTGGACCTCTGAGACGACGGCCCCGCCGCGCCTGGGCCCTTGCCGAAATGGCCCAGCCGGGTGGCAGTGCGCCACGTGACGGCAACCACCTGCCACTTGCCTCCGAGTCCATCGGCGTCCTCATCTATGCCCAGACCTGGCACTGGACCGACCCGCACAAGTCCGTCCCGGAAGCCCTCCGAGTACTGCACCCCGGCGGCGCACTCGCCCTCTGGTGGAACGACTCGGACAGCACGGTCCTCTGGATAGGCGACCAAGACGCCCGCCTGCGCCACCTCTTCGGCACCGAGGACAGCGAACCCGACCCCATGGCCCATCCGCAAACTGCCGCCCGAACTCAGCTTCTGACAGGCACCTCGAGCCCACAGCGCGAGAGCCCCTCCGGCAGGTTCAGCGCGGGCGCTGCGAAGCGCGCCTGCCGGTCCAGCGGCCCTACCAGCGCATGCCGAGAGCATTGAGTTCCGCGCGGGCGTGTCAGTGACTCCGTGTAAGTCCTGGGGGTTCACTTGAGGGTAATGCGGTCCTGGAAGTAGATCGAGAATGCGTTCAGCGCGGCCTTCCAGTGCGGCGCGACGTGCGTCTTGCTCCTAGTCTTGGGCTCGATCAGCTCGCGAATCGCCAGGTAGAGGACCTTGACCGCGGCCTGCTCGGTGGAGAAGTGGCCGCGGTTGCGGGTGACTTTCCGCAGCCGCACGTTGATCGACTCGATCATGTTCATGCTGTAAATCACCTTCCTGATCTCCGGCGGGAACGCCAGATAGGGCACGAAGTCCTGCCATGCCTGGGACCAAGTACGAACCACGGCGGGGTACTTGCGCCCCAGGTCAGAGGTGGTGAACTCCTCCATCGCCTGCTCGGCGGCCTGTTCGGTCGGTGCCGTGTAGATCTTCCGCAGGGCCGGCACGAGCTTGGCGTGGTCGGCCTTCGACGCGTATCGAAGCGAGGCCCTGACCAGGTGAATTACGCAAGTTTGCACCGTGGCGCGGGGCCAGACGGCATTGATTGCGTCCGGAAGCCCAGGCAGGCCGTCGCAGCAGGCCACGAGCACGTCCTCGATCCCGCGGGCCTTGAGCTCGCCGAGGATCGTGAGCCACTGACGGGCGCCTTCGCCGTCCTTGCCGATCCACAGGCCCAGGACATGCTTGCAGCCGTCGAGGTCGACTCCGACGGCGAGATAGACCGGACGATTCGCCACCTTGCCGTCCCGCACCTTGATCCACAGGGCGTCGATGTAGACGACCGGCCAGACCGAGTCGAGCGGTCGCGACTGCCAGGCGGTGATCTCGTCGCTGACCGCGTCGGTCACCTTGGAGATGAGGTCCGGCGAGACGTCGGTGCCGTACATCTTCGCCAGATAGGACTGGATGTCTCGGACCGTCATGCCGCGGGCGTAGAGCACCAGGACCTGCTCGTCGAAACCCGACAGACGCCGGGCGTTCTTCGGGACGATCTGCGGCTCGAACTCGCCGTTGCGGTCCCTCGGCACCTCCACCTCGACCGGTCCGACGTCGGTCAGGACCCTCTTCGCGGCGGTGCCGTTGCGGCTGTTCCCGCTGCCGCGGCCAGCCGGATCGCCCTTCTCATAGCCGAGGTGTTCGCTCGTCTCGGCTTGCAGAGCCCGCTCGAGCAGGGCCTTCGGCAGCTGCTGCAGCAGCCCGCCCTCGCCGGCCAACGGGGCACCGGTGGCGTCGGCCCAGTCCATCAACTGCTCGAGCACAGCCTCGACCTGCTCCGGCGGCAGCTGCCCGTTGACGGCAGCCTGGGATATCTCAGTCTCAGACACGCGATCTTGCCTCTTCGACCCAGCGGGGCCACCCGGCCCCGCCAGAGTCATCAGATCACGGACTTACACGATCTTGCGGACATGCCCCCATCGACACCCGGCCAGCGGGTGGATCAGTAGCGGTAGCCCGGCAAGTGCGGGTCCTCCCAGCGATCGAGACCACTGAGTTCGGTCGGTGGCCAGGGAGCCCAACTCCGTATTCAGAACGTGAGATTGGGCTCTCTCGTTGCATGCGCGCAGCCGATCCCTGGGGATCGACTGCGCGGGGTCTACGGCCTCGCTGGGGGTCAGCCGATGCCGGTGACCTGGAGTGCGGTGGTCCAGTTGTTCTTGATGGCGCTGCGGGCGGCGGAGAGGGTGATGGTGCCGTTGCAGACGGCGTTCTTCAGTTTTGCCTCGGTGCCGTCTTTGGTGTAGGCGGTCTTCGTGCCGTAGTGCGGCTCGGGCCACAGGTTGCCGGGGTCGCGGGGCGCACCGCCGAGTTCCAGCGGCACGAGGTGGTCCTCTTCGTAGTCCGACATGTTGGTGTCGGAGTACCCGTAGTCGATGATGCCCTGTGCCTTGAGGGGGTTGGTGTAAGACGTGGGGGGCCGGACGGTGGCGGTCCAGCCGGACACGCAGATGGTGCTGCCTATGTTCGACTGGGTGACGTCGGGGTTGTACGAGCCGGGCGTGCAGGACGAGTCAGGCAGCGGAAGGTACGACTGGGAACAGGCGGAAGCGTGCGCGGTGCCGCTCACGCGTCGTTCCGCGAGACCCCCATAACGCACCGCGACCTCGGTGACTGGGGCGCCCGCGGCCACCTCCATGACCGCGTGATACCGCTGCTCGACCACGTCTCGAATGCCGGGCGGCTATGACCCGAACTTCGTCCATTGCCCTTCGGAGACCACCTCGACGGAGCCGTCGACGACCTTGATGGCCGTCTGTTCGTCGATGGCGTAGGCCGGGACGCCGATGTCCGCGGCCCACCGCTCTGCGTCAGCCAGGGTGTTCTGTGGGAAGGCGTCCAGGTGCGGGAAGATCGAGAAGTCGACGACTCCCAGGGTGCGGTCGTCCGGTGCGGACGGCCACTCGACGAAGTACGCTCCGATCCGGGGCGTCATCACCATGCTTCCGGCACTCACTCCCACCCAGAGCGTGTCGGGCAGCGAAGGCAGCAGATCGGCCAGCCCGGACTCCCGCATCCAGTGGCACAGATAGGTCGCGTCGCCGCCGTCGACCAGGAGCACGTCGGCCTCCCGGATCCAGGGGACGTATCGCTCGGCGCCGATGGTGGGCAGTGCGGTGAGCTCGAGGACACCGAGCGACGCCCAGCCCAGGCCGGACAGGTGCTGCCACGTGGGCTCGGCGGCTGCGAAGCCCCGCACCGATGTCGGACCGCACATCGGGTGACCCCACTGTGCTGTCGGGACGCAGAGGGCGTGGCACTCGGCGATCGGCTTGCCGAGAAGCTGCACGAGCGCCGAGTGGATGCTTGGGTTCGTGACGCCGCCTGACGTCAGCAAGAGCTTCAAGGTGTCTCCAAATTCGCGCGGAAGGTGGATGTACCTGAAGACCTGGGACCGTGCTGGAACTCATCGTAGTTCGGCAACCTCTTCAGAGGTCCCTCAGGTCGCCGGACTCAACTGCTCCACCTGACAAGACAGTCAGGGGTGCAGGTCGCCTGCCAGTGGGCGCGCTGGGCATCAGCCACGGGTTTGTCGTTCGGGTTCTTCTGATCGCCCATGTTCGCCTCGTCGGTGCAGTGGGGGGGAGGGGTGCCCGTACCGGCACCCCTCCCTCCGGGGAGTGTCAGTTCTTGCCGAGGAGCTTGTTCATCTCGGTGATCTCGGCGGTCTGCGCGGTGATGATGCCGTCGGACATGGACGTGGCGGGACCGTATTCGCCCTTGTCCTTCTCGGTGGTGGCCATCTCTATGGCGCCCTTGTGGTGCTCGATCATCATGGTCAGGAACATGGTGTCGAAGTCCGCACCGGACGCCTTCTCCAGCTTGGCCATGTCTTTGCTGTCCATCATTCCGGGCATGTCGGAGTGCGCTGAGTGGTCCATGCCGGGCATCGACTCCATCGAGCTGTCGGACGTCGGTACGTCCTTGCCCCAGGACTTGAGCCAGCCGCTCATGGTCTGGATCTCCGGGTCCTGGGCCTTCTCGATGCGCGCGGCGAGGTCCTTCACCTCGGCGGAGGAGGCTCGGTCGGCGGCGAGCTTCGCCATTTCCAGGGCCTGCTGGTGGTGCGGGATCATGCCCTGCGCGAAGGAGACGTCCTGGGCGCTGTGCGCTGCGGTGGTGGTGCCGGCGCTCGCGGACGAGGACGCGGAACTGTGGCCCTCGTGCCCGCTGCTGTCGCTGTCGCTGTCGCTGTCGCTGTCGCTGTCGCTGCCGCAGGCGGCGAGGACGAGGGCAGCGGTGACAGCCGTAGCCGCGAGAGCGGCGCGGCGGGTGAGGGTACGGGTGTTGCGCATGCGGGAACTCCTGCTGTGGGAAGAGGATCTGGACGTGCCGAGGGGCACCGCGTCGCCGAGCAGTGGGCGCGGTGGCGCGCGGTGTCTAGATCCGCAGGAGTTGGAGTTCCGCCAGGGACGGTGGGGCGCGGGCGCCGTCCGGGGCCGGAGCCGCGTACGAGCACACGGTGTCGGCACGTACCGGTACGGCTACCGGGTCGGGAACGAGGGCAGGCAATGTCGGCCCGTCGGTCACTGCACCTGACAGGCAGGTCGAGTCGGCGTGCTGGAGGTGGCCTCCGCCGCAGTGGCCGTCTCCGGAGCAGTCATGAGGGGCGCTGACCGCTGCCGTCATGTGCTGCCGCTCGGCGCGTTCGTGTTTGTGGAGGCCACCGCCGGGAGCCAGGGCGTGCATGCCGAGCAGCCCTGCCAACAGTCCGAGCACGAGCAGCGCCCGCCACCGCCCGACAGGCGGTCGCGGAGGGTGCTGCTGCGGGCTCGTCATTGGGCTCATCCCAGATAGGCGTGAGAGGTCGGTTCAGTGATGGTGTCCGTTGTACATACGGTCGCCGCCGTGTTCGTGTTCAGCGTGACAGGGGCTGAGCATCGGTACAGCCGTTGGCACTGAGATACGTGATGGACTAGGACCAGGGCCAGCTGCTCGCCCAGATCTCCGAGGGCCACGCCGACGCCCTCCCACAGATCCGCGATCGGTGTGCCGCAGGCGTCGGTCTGGCCGCCCCCACGGCCAGCACCCGCACGGACAAGCCGCTGCTGACGTTCAAGCAGATCGCCGCCGCGTTCGGCCACGTGCCGAGTGACCGCGCCGACGCTGGGGCGTGCGTACCGCTCCAGAAAGCGGACGGAGGCGTGGCGGGAGCGGGCCAGCAGCATTGGGGCGGAGGCAGCCAGGAGACCGTCAAGACGTTCGTGTCCTGCATTCTCAGCAAACTCGCGCTTCGCGACCGCGTTCAGGTTGGTCGTGTACGCCCCCCGCCGGGGGCTGGTGATCTGATGCGGGTCCGCACAGCGGCCGGCCGTGCGGCATCAAGGTGGTCGCGTGGACGCATGGGTGAAGCGGCCGGACGGCGCCGACTACGACGCTCCGCGCATGGCCAGCGCGGTTCGCGCCAGCCCGCGCAGCCAGGCGTGGGCGTGGTCGGTGTCGTAGCGCTGATGCCACGACAGGTATATCGGTGCCGACGGCAGTTCGAGCGGGAGGGGGAGCACGACCAGGCCGAGGTCGGCGACCGCTGACCGCGTGGTGGCTTCAGGGACGCTGATCAGGAGATCGGAGCCGCGCGCGAACTCCAGTGCGGCCGCTTCCGTGGGCGCGGTCGCCACCACGCGGCGGGTGAGGCCGAGCCGCGCGAGGGCGTCGTCGAGGGCATTGCTGAGGTTTCCACGTCGCGAGACGGTGACGTGCTCAGCGGCGGCGTACCGCTTTGCGGTGACGGTCCTGACGCGGGTGAGGGGGTGCCCCTGCCTCACGACGATGACGAGGCGGGTCTCGCCCACGTTCTCGGCACGGATGTCCGGTGCGCTCGGGCGGTTGGCGTTCGCCTCCAGGTCGACCTCGCCGCGCCGCAACTCGGGGGTGTCGATGCTCGATTCCGCGACGAAGCGCAATCGCACGCCCGGCGCCTGTCCGCGCACGGCCGCGAGCAGTGCGGGGCCGCTCAAGGCGACCAGGGAATCGTGCCAGCGGAGTGTGAAAGTGCGCTCCAACGTTGCCAGATCGAGTTCACGGCTCGGTGCCAGCACCCCCTGGACCTGGTGCAGCAGCTCGTGCACCTGTTCCCGGACGGCGATCGCATACGGCGTCGGGGTCATCGTGCGGCCGGTGCGCACCAGGATCTGATCCCCGGTCGTGCGCCGGATTCGGCCCAGACTCCGGCTCATCGCGGGGGCGGTGACGTGCAGGCGCGCGGCCGCCCCGGCCACACTTCCCTCCTCCAGCAGCGCGTCGAGCGCGGTGAGCAGGTTCAAATCCAATTGCATGTGAGTAATTCTAGCCGTGCTTGACATGCATTTGAAGTTAATTAAAGGGCTGTATACCTTCGGGACGAGAGCGCAAGACGGAACACACAGCTTGGCCCGACCCGCCTCATCACCCCTCCTCACACGGGAGTACCACCATGTCCGAAACGCTTCAGACCACTGACGTCGCCGCCTCCGACGCCGGCCTGCTCGGCCAGACCGCGATCGCCGTGCGCGCGGCCGGTTCGGCGCTGCGCGAGCGCTTCGGCGAGGTGGTCCGCTACCAGACCCGCGAAGAGCTGATGCGCGCGCTCGCCGCCAACGACGACACGGCCCTCGATATCCTGCGCCCCCGCCTCACGCGCCTGCGCCCGGACGCCGGCTGGGTGGAGGACGAACTGGACGGCGGGGCGCTGCCGCCCGGCGAATGGTGGGTCGTGGATCCGGCCGAAGGCAACGTCAACCACCTGCATGCCCTGCCGGAGTGGGCGGTGACCGCCACCCTCGTGCGTGAGAACCAGCCGGTGCTCACCGCGGTCCACCTGCCGTTGACCGGCGAGACCTACACCGCGCTCACCGGCGCGGGCGCCCACCTCGACGGCCGGCCGCTGCACGTCTCCCAGACCGCGGACCTCGGCCTGAGCATCGTGGCCACCAGCCAGGCCCGGCCGGACGAGGACGAGAAGGTCGTGCGGCGCGTCGGCTCCTCGATCACCGCGATGCTTATCGACGCGCTCGTCGTCCGCACCGCCGTGCCCGCGACCCTGCACCTGCTGAACGTGGCCGCCGGCCGGATCGACGCCTTCTGGCAGTTCGCCGGCGCCCGCGCGGACCTGCTGCCCGGGGCGCTGCTCGTCACCGAGGCCGGCGGACAGATCTCCGACGCCGAGGGCCGCCCCTGGACCCCGCAGAGCGAGAGCTTCCTGGCCGCCGCGCCCGGCGTCCACGCCGAGGCCGTCGCCACGCTCTCACGCTGAGCGCGCACCACAACCTGCACGCACGGAAGGACCAGATCATCATGACCACGATCGCAGTTCTCGGAAACGGCCGCGTCGGCGGCAACCTGGCCACAGCCCTCACCCGGGCAGGGCATGAGGTGACCGTGGCGGACCGCGCGCCGGGCGCCGCCGCCGACGCTGCCCGGACAGCCCAGATCGTCATCAACGCCACCCCGGGCGCCGGCTCGCTGGACCGGCTCGTCGCCCTGCGCGAGGAACTGCGCGACAAGATCCTCGTCGACGTCTCCAACGCCACCGTCGACGGACCGGACGGACTGCCCGCCGACCTGATCTACCCCGGCTCAAGCCTCGCCGAGCAACTCCAGGAAGCGCTCCCCGAAACGCGCGTCGTCAAGACACTCAACACCATGCTCTTCCCGGTGATGACCGCGCCAGCCACGCTCACCCAGGCGCCCGACGCCTTCCTCTCCGGCGAGGACCCGCAGGCCAAGCAGACCGTCCGTGAGCTGCTCATCAACCTCGGCTGGCGCAAGGAGTGGATCACTGATCTCGGCGGGATCCAGACCGCCCGCGCCACGGAGGCCGCGATACTGTTCGTACCGCACGTGATTCGGTCCAGCGGATTCGCGCCCTTCGCGATCTCGATCGCCCGCTGATCCGCACACAGTGCACCGCCCCCCGGCGGGCCCACATCCGGAACGGATACGACAGCGCAGCCAGGGCCCGCGATTCAGCGCCGGACGGCGACCCGTGGCCACCCTTCCCGGGGCCGTCGGCCTTGCACCGAGGAATCGGCCCATGTCACGGCGGACGCGCTTGCGGAGCTGGTCGCGAATCTGCCCGCGGCGGCCGCCGGCACCGGCCTCACACTCACCGATCCAAGTGTGCGTGCGTGTGCATGGCGCTGGCGCCGGACGGCATCACGCTGCCGCTGAAGTAGTGACCTGACATCGATGGTCAGGCTGCCTGGCCGTAGCCGTCCGCGCCGGGGCCGTCGCCGCGCAGCGGGCTGAAGTCGACGTCCAGGTGCGGGTCGTATGCCTCGGGCTCAGGGCCGAGTTCATGGGTGGAGTACTCGCCGAAGCGGCGGATGTGCTCGGTCAGGTACGGCGAGATGTAGGCCAGGTCCTCGGGGTCGATGACGTGGCCCTCCTCCTGGAGCTGGCGCACGATCTCCGCGATGTCCAGGGCGTTGTGGAAGATGACCACGTTCGTGAGCAGAGCGTTGAATTTCGCAGCCTTCTCCTGCTCGACGGGGTCGTTGTCGGTGATGACGCCGCCTTGGCCGAAGCCGATCCACTGGGAGAAGCCGTTGAACGCCTCGACCTTGTTCGTCGCGGCGGTCACCCGCCGGCGCAGTGGGGCGTCCGAGAGGTAGCGCAGCATTCTATGGAATCTGTTTTGTCAACTCAGCACTCGTCGAACGCGACCCAAGCGCCGTCGAGGAAGGGGGCTTGGATGCCTTTCTGCTGCTCGGCCCATCGGAAGGCGGCCTCGGCCCTGCCCATCACCGAGGCCGCGTAGGTGCTGTCAAGGAGGTCAGTCTCGTTCGTTAGATCTGTCCTGCCCTGCGCTTCGAGGGCTTGGTGAAGCGACTTCCTGGCCTTCTCGTCTCCGTGGAGGAGGTAGTTGCGCCACGCGTCAAGCTCGCTGAAGAACTTCCGGTGTTCACCTGGAAGGCCGAACTTGTCATCGCGTCCGAACTCACGGGCGGCGTTGCGAAGCCCGCCCCATCGGTCGATCCATGTGCCGCTCGGCGTGACGCCGGCCGTCGAAGGGGGATTGCCGTCGAGCTTGGGAGGCCGGCCGCAGGGTGAGGTCGGCTCGGATGATGCCGACCGTTGGTGCAGAGAAGGCTGCAAGGACACCGCGCAGCTCTACCCGGCCTGGCGTCCTGGTACCGACATGTTGTTGGAATTTCCAAGCGTGAACCCGGAACTGCCAGAAGGTGACAGCGACGCACGAGGAGATCGCCGCCGAACGAGCTTCGAGGACGAGCTTCGAGGACATGGCACGGGCCGCGCTGGTGCCCGCCCTGCGCCGAGCGCGGCGAACGGGAACGAGCCGAGCAGCTGCGGGCCGACCAGGAAGCGCGAGAACACGCCACGGAGGCACGGCACCAAGAGGTCGCCTCCTTGACCGAGTGCGCCCGGACCGTCCTGACCGACCCGGACGCCGTCGTCCCCGACACCCAGACGACCGGCCGGGACCGGGGTCCCTCATCGTCGAGCTCGCCGTCCAGAAGGTGTCCGGCGACGTCCTGGCGGACACGCTCCTCAACCCCGGCGAACCGATCCCCGCCGACGCAACCGTTCTCATGTATCAGGCGCCGTGTCGGGATGACGCCGCCGAGGCCGGCAGGCGTCTGGTCATCAAGCGGACGCCAGTTCCGGGCAGCGGTCGAGCACGATCTTGCCGTGCGGTTTCTACGAAATGGCGTGGGCGTTTGTCATACCGGTGGTCTAAGGTCACGCTGTTCGTCACCGCTGGGGGCGTGGCCGCGAGACCGGCTTGCCAGCTGCGGGGCTCCGGCAGCAGATCCGGAGGAGACGGACAGAAGCCGCCGGCCGGCGGTCAGCGTGGTGCGGCCCGGGGCTGGAGTCCCACCTGGTCCGTTCCGTGAGGCTGCGTAAAGCCCTTCAAGCGTAAGGACGTTGATGAGACGTAATTCCCTCACCGGTTTAGCCGCAGTGTTCGTTTCGGCTGCGGGTCTGGCCGCATCGCTGCTGGGCGCCGCCCCAGCCGGTGCTGTTGCTGTTTCCGGCCAGCCGGTGATCACTCTTGACACGCCGACACCGGCGGCCTTGCCGGCTGCTCCTGCCACGGAAGGTGTGTACTTCGACTTCCACACCAAGACCAAGAACCTGACGGCACACGATGTCACTCTGACCGTGGACGCCCGGGGACTGTCGAAGATCGCCAAGGTGGCGTTCTCGAGCAACTGCACAGCCCATGGCCTGGTCGCCACATGCTCGGAGTCGTTCGAGTCCGGCTCCAACCCGAACATCGGCCTCGGATCAATGACCCAGTTGACCCTGACCGTGCTCAGGGGCAGCCGACTGGGCGCCACGGGAACGTACAAGATCACCGGCCGGTCCGCGCATGCGCAGATCACAGGCGGTACGGGATCAGTCACCGTGGGAGGGCCGTCCTTCGGCCTCGACCACCTCGCCGACCACACCAACCTGAAGGTCGGCAGCAACGTCGCCGAACCGGTCCGTTTCACCAACGTGGGCAACCGTCCGGCCCGAGGCGTGCAGACCGTCCTGGCCGCCTCACCCGGCCTGGACTTCGCCGACCACTACTCCAACTGCAAGTACGGGTTCAACGGCGCGATCCACTTCGCGGAGTGCTACCCCAAGGGCGCCATCAACATCGGCGAGACGGCCGCCCTCGCCGCCCCGATCCGTCTGCACGTGGGCTCCACCGCCCTCAACACCTCCCTCGACGCGCTCACCGCGCCTCTCGGTCAGCCGGGCTGGCCGGACGGACAGGGCATCAAGTGGACATGGGGCAAAGGGTCCGCACCCGCGCTCAAGCTGAAGGTGATCAAGGCGGGCCGGCGGTCCTCGGTCCCGGCGGGATCCGTCTCCCTGCCGCAGACGGGCAGCGTCACCGACTACTGGATCGCCACCCTGAGGGCCCGCAACACGGCCGACTTCGCCGTCTCCGGCGCGAGTGCCCAAGCCGATGCGGGCCAGAACGCGACCCTCGCCTTCCACCTGAGCGCCAACGGTCCCGCGACCCTGTACGACCGCAGCGGCGGTGAAGGAGTGCCCACCGCCTGGGTGACGCTCCCGCCCGGCACCACAGCCGTCGGCCATTCGGCCAACTGCGCCCCGTGGCAGGAGAACAACCCGACAGCCGAGGCGAAGGGACCGTACGTCTGCAGCCTGCCGGGCATCATCGTGCCCAAGGGGCAGGTCACCAACTTCTCCTTGACCGTCCGGGTCGACGACGTGGTCACGCATGCCAAGGGCGGCGTCCAGCTGGTCTGGGGCCCGGACCCGGCCGACTCCCACCGGCCCGCTTTCGATCCGGACAGCCGCAACGACTCCGCCGTCCTCACCATGAACTGAGCCACGGCCCACGGGCGGTGCCGGGCTGCTTCACCCCGTCATGGCCGAACGACCCCTGTGCGCGCTGGGGAACCTGCCCGACTGTCCCCAGAGCCGCCGCATAGGTCACCTGGGCCTGTCGAACCGAACACCGGGTCGGGGGCAGCAACAACTCGGTCGGCGCCCGGAGTCCATCGCCCCGGTCCGTGACGTCAAGACGCCCCCCAGAACCACCTGTTCTGGGGGCGTGCTTGGTTGCTCTGTTTCTTGGCGAGGCGGAGCTGGTTGACGCACCGCAGGTCCTGCCGGTACTTCACCGAAGCTTGCCGGTACCAGAACCGGCATTGCGACGTGTCGCCCGTCAATCGACCTCTCGTCTCAGGTCGCAGATGCGGCAGATCTCCCGCGGGCGCTGACAGGAACAGTTGCCGCACAGCGTGCAGGGGACGCAGGCGTGGCTGCGTTGGCTGGGGACGATCGGGATCTCGTGGACTGTGATCGTCTCTCCCTGCCCGTAGTGATCTCCGCCCCCGGCGCCGCTCTCCTCGCGGAGGCAGCCACCCTGCTGGCCGCCGAACCCTTCTCCGACGACCTGCTGATCATCGACACCGCCCTCGCCGCCCGGAACCGGCCGCGCCTCGTACGCGAGGCCGTCGCGGATCTGCCCGAGCACCGCCGCGACTTCGACTGGGCCGCCTGCTCTTCTTGACGATCACGGTGCCGATCAGGTCGGGCACCTGGGCGGCGATCATGATCCAGGCATCCCGCTCCATCTCGAGGTACCGCTCCTCGACGCCGAGACCGCGCAGCCGGTTGAGGTAGTCCGCGACGCTCTGCGGGAGCGCCAGGTGCTCTCCGGCGGCGAGCCGGGCGAGTCGGCTGCGGGTGCCCGGCAGCCGCCGGATCTCGGCACGCAGATCCCTGTCGATCTCCTGAACGCCGCCGGCGAAGTCCTCCGGTCCGGCGTCGAGGAGTTCCTGCACGACGGTGGCGAACACGGTGAGGCCGTTCCCCGACTCCGCCCTGGCGGGCGGGGGTGGGTGGCGGGTGTCCATCGGGTCGCCCGGCGGCCGCTCAGCTTTCGGCGGTGCCGTCATCTTGGGCGGCTTCGTCGACAAGCCGGCGGAGGATGCGTTCGTGGATGGCGGCAAGGGTGTCGAGCTCGTCAGGGGCGAGCAGATCGATGAAGTACCGGCGCACATTGTCCACGTGCTGGGGTGCCGCTTCCTCGATCGCCCGGCGTCCGGCAGGCAGCAGGCGGACGAGGGTGCTACGGGCGTCGGCCGGGTTGGCCTCGCGGGCGACCAGTCCGCGCTGCTGCATGCCCCGAACCTGATGGGAGAGACGGCTCTTCTCCCAGAGAAGCAGGTCGCACAGCTCTCGCGCGGGCAAGCACTCCTCGGGATGCTCCGACAGTACGGCCAGGACCTCGTAGTCGGCCTCACTCAGTGCGGAGTCCTGGAGGAGGCGCCGCTGCAGGCGGACACGAAGCTGGTGGTGCGCGTGCATGAAGGTCCGCCAGGCGCGGTCCTCGCGGGCGTCGAGCCACTTCGGCTCCGTTGGCATGCGCCCACTCTAGCTGGAGGTTGAGTACTCAATCAAATGGAGTTATTGTTGAGTCCTCAACCGCTTTGGCGGAGAGGGCCGCGCCCCGCCGACGGCTTGGTCGGCGGCCCGGCCCCGGTACTGGTCGGCTGCACCGCAGTACGTCCCCTGACACGCAGGCACCATCGCCGCGGTCATCGCCCGGAGGGCGGCCGATCGTGCGAGCCCACAGCAGTGAAGGAGCACACCGATGAAGTTCGGGATGATCGGTGCGGGAACGCTGTCCCGCGCCATCGCCGGTCACGTCGTGAAGGCCGGACATGACGTGATTTTCAGCAACAGCCGCGGCCCCGAGACGCTGGGTGACGTCGTGGCCGCCTTTGGTCCTCGCGCCTCGGCCGGCAGTGTGGCCGAGGCCGGTGCCGCGGACATCGTCGTCCTCGCGGTCCCCTGGTCGAAGGTCCGCGAGGCGGTGCGCCACCTGCCGGCCAGGGAGGGGCGGATCGTCATCGACGCAACGAACCAGTGGATCAAGCTCACCCCCTCGCTTGTCGCAGAGCACCTCGACATCGGTGGAAGTGAACTGGTCGCCTCGCTGATCCCCGGGGCACATGTCATCAAGGCCTTCGACAACATGTACGGCCGCTACGTCGCAGCGGACCCCGTCACCGCAGCCGGCCGCCGGATCCTCTTCTACGCCGGCGACGACCAGGACGCCAAGAGCGTCTTCCGCTCCGTCGTCGAGGGCTTCGGATTCGCTCCCGTCGACCTCGGCCCGCTGGTGATGGGGCGCCTCATGCAAGTAGACGGAGGGCCGCTGACCGGTCTGCACGCCATCCGAGAGGGATGACCACCCCGTACCACCGACATTACGGCCCTCAGCCCTCCGCCCCCGGCGGGACCACACCCCACGCAACAGGAGTTCGCTCAGCGGCCGTTCGTCGCCGGCAGAACCAACCGAACGCCGCGCTCAGCGCCGTGGTGTCGACGGTCAGCCAATTCCCCACCCGGAACGTCACGTAATGGGCCAGGGGGACGGTGACCGTGCGTCGGGATCCCAGGGTGCCAGAGGTTCCCGGGCCGCCCGATAGCCAGACCTTCGTTCAGGCTGTCCAGGGTGGCCGAGAGGCCAGCGCGTAGCGCCGCCGAAGGCGCCCTTGACCGACCGGACCAGCCGCACACTCAGCCGTCGGGCGGCCCGTCACGGCCCCAGCCCAGGTGGGGAATTACGTGACGCTGATCATGGAGATCCTGGGGAATTGCATGACCGCTGACACGTGGACACTCCGAGCCGGTCGGCAGGTGATCGGACTGTGCCTCGGACCCTCGATCTCCACGGCCACCACACGACCGTGACCGGCACCGGTATCACCGCGTTCGCACTGGTCTCCCTCCGGACGGAGGCGCGGCATGGATGACACATCGTCGCCACGAAGCCGCCTTCTCGGTATCCGCAGGCTGCCCGGTACGACTGGCCTCTTTCCCAGGGCAACCCACACACATCTCGCAAAGGAGCAAGGCGTTGACAACGGAGTCACAGCAGTCCGCCGCGCATTCCTCAAGCGGACGCCGGCCGCCGCCGCAGTGCCCGCCGCAGCCACTTTGATCGGCGGCACACTGCCGGGCACCGCCGCCGCGGCGGAGGCTTCCGACCTGCCCGAGTTCGCGCCGGTGCCGAGGAGCGCGCTGGGACCCGCGCTCAACGCCGACGGCTATTTCGTCGGCCGTATCAAGGGCAACCTGTACTGGGTCACCGACTCCTACTACCAGTCCATGTTCCTGAGCACACGCGACGGGGTCGTACTCGTCGACGCACCGCCGAGCATCGGCCGCAACCTGCTGCGCGCCATCGACGACGTCACCAGGGCCAACGGCCGACCCAGCAAGGTGACTCACCAGGTCTACTCCCACTCCCACGCCGATCACATCGCGGCCTCCGCCATCCTGGGCAAGGATGTCGTCCGCATCGGCCACACCGAGACCCGTCGCCTGCTGCTCATCGACGCGGACCCCAACCGGCCGGCGCCGACGGTGACCTTCGACGATCGCTACACCTTGCGAGTCGGTGGCGAGCGCCTCGAACTCGCCTATCACGGTCCTAACCACACGCAGGACAACATCTTCATCCACGCGCCCGACCAGGAAACACTGATGGTTGTGGACGTGTTCTATCCCGGCTGGGTGCCGTTCACCGGCTTGGCCGTCTCCCAGGACATCCGCGGCTGGGTGACCGCGCACGACGAGGCGATGCGCTACCCGTGGAAGACCCTGGTAGGCGGCCACGTAGGCCGCCTCGGCGTCCGCTCCGACGCCGACCTGCAGCAGCAGTACGTCGCCGACCTCGACGCGAGCACCCGGGCCACCTACGGTTCCCTGGACCCCACCCCGTTCTTCGACAGGTACGGGCCCTCGGGGAATGCCTGGGCGATCTTCAAGACCTACCTCGACGCCATTGCCCAGCAGGCGGCCCTTCCCGTCACCGCCAAGTACACCGGAATGCTGGCCGGGGCCGACGTCTACACGACCGACAACGCCTTCGCCATGCTCGAATCGCTACGTGCCGACTACGGCGTGCTCGGGCCCTCCGGTATCCATCCCTAGCCTCGCCCTGACGCCGGCGCTTGGCCGAGCAGAGGGAGAACGCCGTCGGCCTCCAGAAGGCCCAGATCCCCACGCAGTTCGGGCGCCGACAGGGATGGGCCGTGACGTCACGACGGTGGGCCCACGTGCGGGCCCTGGAGAGCTGGGGGTCGAGGAAGCCGGGTGCCTGCATGGTGGGGTTCCCTTCGGTAGAGGTGGTCAGGCCGCCTGGCCGAAACCGGCCACGGACGGGTCCTGCTCGCGCAGCGGGGTGAAGTCGACGTCGAGTTTCGGGTCGTACGCGTGACAGGCCCCGCACCTCCCCACGCATGGCCGAGTGGGAACGACGGCCCGATCCGCCCCCGGGCGGTCACGTTCCGGCGCGCTGCCCTCTCCCAGGGCACCGACATCCGTATTGTCGCAAGTGCCCGGCTCGCTGACAGGACAGCAGGGCACGCGGTCCCGCGCTCCGTTCGCACGCCGCGCGGGACCGCCCACGCCGTCTGCATCCCATGGGCCGATGACGAGATCACCGACGCGGCGGCATGCCCGCCTCGGCGCACTCGACCTGGCAGGAGTGACAATGCTGCAGGCCCCCTTCGACACCGCGCGCGCCCACGGCGCTGAGGTGCGCCTCACGCCCGTGGTGGTCCCGGCGTACTGGGGCGGCCCGGTCAACGACGGCCTCGGTCCCACTGCCGGGCTGACGGTGGACGTGAGCTGATGGCGAGGGCGGCGGGGTAGATCACCTGGTGCCCGTAGCGGGTACGGGCGCGGTCGGCGACGGCTTCGATCGCGAGGGGTTTGTCGTCGCTCGCGTCGAGGGTGAGTTGCCGGGTGGCCCGTTCGGCGGGCTGAAGGGCGTCGGCGCGCAGCGTCATGCTGCGGACCCGGGCGCGCTGGAGACCGAGGGAGTCGTACAGCGTGTACGCGGCGCGGGCCAGGAGGACGGTGTGCTGGGTGGCTTCGGGCAGGGTCCGGCTGCGGCGGGTGGCCGTCAGGTCGGCGTAGCGGATCGTGCAGGTCACGCCGGTGGCGATCTGGTCGGTGGCGCGTAGGCGGGCACCGAGGTCGTCGGCGAGGGCGAGCAGGATGCGCCGGTGGGCGGCCGGGTCGAGTTCGTCCCGGGGGAAGAGGTGTTCCGTGCTGAGGCTTGCCGGGGCCGGGGTGGGGTCGACGGCCGTGGTGTCGTGGCCGCGGGCGTGCTCGTAGAGGGCGCGGCCGGCGCGGGCACCGAGGAGGCGCTGCAGTGTGTGCTGAGGGACGTCTGCGACGTCGCCGACGGTGTGCAGTCCGTACTCGCCCAGCAGCGCGGCGGTCTTCCCGCCTACACCGGGCAGCTCCCGCACAGGCCGGGGCCGAAGGAAGGCCGAGATCGCCTCGGGGGAGTCGTCGATGACGGTGCGCCGCCCGAGCGGCGTGAGGGCGCAGGCCATGGCGGCGAGCATCGGCGTGCCGGCCACCGCCGCCGCGCTGCGCACCCCGAAATAGGCGAGCACGCGGAGCTGGACGAGTTCGGTGATGCCGCGGGCATCGCGGCGCCTTCTCCGGGGCGCCCTTAAGTGTGCGGTAGGGATTCACGCAGCTCAGAGGCGGTCAAGATCACGATAGCGCGTGCAACACCTGTGGTGCACGAACACGCCCTTGCAAGCTCAATTTCCAGGTCGCACAGAACCTGCCACAGGCCGGTTCGTTGATCACTCGACCCAGAAGCGACAGACGGGCAAGGTTGAGTCGAGTGCCGTTGTGGGTAATGAGCACCCCGTCCTTCCCGATGCCGTAGCCGAATCCCACGTTGCCGCTGACGACGGTGGCATCCCGGTGCTCCAGCGCGTTGCGCACATCGGTCATCGACCTCCGGGTGCTGCTCTGCCCCGTCCCCGAACCCCGGCGGACGCCGACCGGTCGGCTACGGAGACGCGATGAGGCGACGTCATCGCCCTGCTCCCAGAGCTGCCTGGCTGACCTGAGGCCAGCCAGTGTGCAAGGGGGCGTGGCCAACGTTCACCTGGCGGCCGCGTCCGGGCCAGGGGCTCTCGGCGGGCGCTCGCTCTGTGGCAGACCGTCGATAGCCAGGTCGTAGGAGTGCTCGACCGCATCGTTGATCAGCCGCTTCGTGATGCCCCGCCCGGGCCCCAGCGAGATCCAGTGCCTCTTGTCGAGATAGCGGCCCGGGGTGATCGAGGCGTAGCCGCGCTCCAGTGCCCGCGCGTGCTCGGGCTCGCACTTGACCGTGATGATCTGTTCCTCCGGGTCGTCTGTGACGATCAGGAACACCTTGTCCGCGACCTTGTACACGTCGAGTCTGGGTGTGAAGGGGCGGCCGTGACTGACGTCGAGGAGGGCGAGGGCCGCCTTGCGGGCGGTGTCCTGGAGGCGGTCACCGGCGGTGCTCACCGGGCCGCCCGCGTGCTGGTGCCGTAGGTGCACGGGTTGACGGGCTGTTCGGCCGTGGGCAGGTGGGAGACGACGAGCAGGTAGGAGTCGGTGACGAGTTCCCTGACGAGCTTCTTGTCGACACCTGTCCCGCCCTCCAGCGTGATCCAGTGTTTCTTGTTCATGTGGTAGCCGGGGGTGATGTGGCTGTTGCGTTCCCGGAGAGCGTGGGCCTCGCCGGGGTCTGCCTTGAGGATCACGACGGGGCGCCCGGGGACCTCGGTCATCAGCATGAACACCTTGCCGCGTACCTTGAAGACTTCCCAGTCCGGGCCGAAGGGATACTCCAGCTGGGCTCCGGGAAGTTCCTCCGCGCACTCGGCGGCGAACGTCTGCAGGGTCGATCCGTTCATGAGTGTTTCCTTCCTCGGGTGGAGGAGGGATAGGCCCGAGACGTCCTGGTCAGGCCGCCGGGCGGCGAAAATGGGACGCGGGCCTGTCACCGCTGCTGTGCGGTGCGCAGCTCGTCGGTGTACCGGCCGAGGGCGTCTTCGGCCGTGGGGACGGGGCCGAACAACTGCTCCTGGCGGCGGGGGTTGGCGACGTAGCGTCCGGTGTCGAACCAGCCGAACATCGCGGCCATGTCCTTGACCACCGGGTTGAAGCGGCCGACGACGGCTCCTGCGGCGCGGACGACGACGGATGGGACGGCCCACACCTTGATCTTCCTTCCGGCCCGGTGGCCCATCAGGTCGGCCACCTCGCGCATGCTGACCGGACGGTCCCAGCCGATGTCGATGCGCTCACTGTTGGCGGCCTGGGCGTCGACGGCGGCCGCCAGGTACGCCGCGAGATCGGAGGTGCGGACGAAGGTCAGCGGAACGGTGGCCTTGGACATCCAGATCAGGCGGCCCCTGTCGAGCGGGTTGCCCGCCATGGTCGCGACCTGGTCGAGGAAGGCCCCCGGGCGCAGGGCGACGAACGGGACGCCGAGCTGTTCGAGCTTGTCCTCGGCGATCTTCTTGTGCCAGAAGTGCGGGACTTGGGGCGTCTGGTCGCTGGTGAGGATGCTGGTCAGGACGAACCGCCGGATGCCGGAGCGGTGGGCGGCCTCGGCGAGGTTGGCGTTGCCGACGGTGTCGATGTCGTGCGCGTTCTTGCCGCCGCGGGTGTAGCCGGCAGCGGTGGTGATGACGGCATCGGCGCCGTTCATGGCGGCGACGAGCGAGTCGAGGTCGAGCATGTCGCCGCGGGCGATCTCGACACCCCGGCTTTCGAGCCTGCTCGCGTCGGTGGTCGGCCGGACCAGGGCGCGGACGTTCTTACCGCGCTTGAGCAGTTCGTCGACGACCTTGCCCCCGAGGGAGCCGGTCGCGCCGACGACGAGGACGGGCAGGGTGGTGGTCATGGGTGTCTCGCTTTCCAGCAGGTCAGTGGTGGGGGGAAATGGGTGGGCGGGGCAGTAGTTGCCGCGGACGTGGGTACCGTCGGCCCGGGTCGCTCAGAGGGTGGGCTTGTGGGGCGGATCCGCGGTGCGGGTCATCGCCGGCCTGCAGGAGCTTGCGGGGGTCGACGGTGAACGGGACGCGGGTGATGCGGTCGTCCTCGATGTGCAGCCTGGCTGGCGACGGGGAAGGGCTCGTGGGAGGGGTGTTGCCCTTTCCCTCGGACGAGTTCCGCCTGCCTGCACCGGGACAGCTCGCGCTTGCCCCTGACGCTGAGGCCCCGCTCAGCCCGTTCTCCCTGACGTACCGGGGTGAGCGGGGGTCGCGCCACATCCGCCAGCTCGGCTCACCGGGCTTTTTCCGGCAGTCGGGGAGCCTGGCTCCGTTCAGCACGGGCCTTCGTGCAGCTGAGTGCGCTGCAGCACTGTCCACTTCGCAGGAACGCCGGAAGCGATTTGCACTCCAGGCCGGAACCGGGGTGCAAGCCGAGGGGAGTTACTCAGACTCTTCCCGCGGCAGCGTGCGGCTGTTGAGCGCGTCGGCGATGGCGTAGGCGGTGCGGACGAAGGACTCCGCCTGCTGCGCCGAGAGGTCCCGTGCGGAGGTCTCCTCCAGGGCCCGCCACATGGCTGCCAGGGGCTCGCGCAGCGCCCGGCCCTTGTCGGTGAGGTGGACGACCAGGACGCGCCGGTCATGTGCGGCCGGCTCACGGATGAGCAGGCCGGCGTCCTGCATGCGGCGCAGGGACTTGGAGACGGTGGAGTGGTCCAGGCCGACGCTGTTGAGCAGCTCGGACTGGGTCTGGCCGTCCCGGTCGAGGAGTTGCATCAGCAGCAGTTCCTGTCCGAGATGCAGGTCCATCTCGCGGAGCATGGCGGCGGCGGAGGCGCGGTGTGCGCGGGCGAGCTGGAAGATCGCGTAGCTCATCGGTCCTGTGCCGGCCGTCGTGGGGATGCGGGGTTCGGGGGTGGACATGGTTCGGTTCCTCAGACGGTGTGGGTGGGGTAGTCGGTGTAGTCGGCCGCTCCGCCGCCGTAGAAGGTCGCAGGGTCGGGGGTGTTCAGCGGCGCGGTGACGGTTGTGACCGTGGTGACGAGCTTGCCGGCTCTGGGAGCTTGCGACTCAAGCCGCTCACTGCGCGGGGAGTCAGCCGAAGAACTTTTCCAGTTCGGCTACCAGGGCCTCCGGCTGCTCCTCCGCGACGAAGTGGCCGCTGTCCTCGATGCCGCTGTAGCGGATGTCGTTGGCTTTGCCTTCCATCATTGGCCGCATGAAGTCGGCGCCTTGATTGGCGATAGCCAAGGCGGGCATCTCCAGCGGGGGATATGAGTCGTTGTCGGCCACATCCTGGTGGAAGGTGTGGAATACGCCGAAGCCCGCGGTCAGCGCATCGGGTGTGTCGTAGGCCTGGGCGTAGATGGCCCGGCTCTCCTCGCTGATCCGTTCCGGGTGGAGCGCGAGGTGTTCGGCCGACCAGTCGATCACGTGCCGAAACCGCCCCGCGAGAAGCTTGGCGGGCAGTCCCTCGACCTGGCTCAACGGGTATATCCACAGGTTCAGATCACCGGTCCTGGGGAACGGCTTGGCGAAGTCCTGGAATATCTGCGAGAAGGGTGCGCCTTCCCACAGGGCGAGCTTCTTGGTGGCCTGCGGATAGTTGGCGGCGAAGCTGTATGCGACCATCGCACCGATGTCACCACCGGCAATGTTCACCTGCTCGTGGCCCAGGCCGCGGACCAGTTCGTAGACGTCCTTCGCCATGTTCTTCTTGTCGTAGCCGCCCTCGGGCTTGTCCGACTCTCCCTGACCGCGGTAGTCCACGGCGATGACGCGGAAGCGTTTGGCCAGCGGGGTCATGATCTTGTGGAGGCCGTGCCAGGTGCGCGGAAACCCGTCCATGAGCACCAGCGGCTCGCCTTCGCCACCGATGACGTAGTGGAGCCGGGTGCCGTTCACGTCGGCATAACGGTCTTCGAATCCTTCAAGCATGTGTGGCTCCTACTCGGGTCATCTCCATTGAGGAACTCGATCGTTCCATGATCACGGTCGTTCCTCCGGCTGATCATTTCTGCGGTGGAAGCTCCCGCTGTGCGGGGCGGCGCATGCGGGATGGGTGCCACCGAGATTCAACCGTTGATGCGTCAACACCCCTCCTGCCTGTTCAAGGCGTGGCGCACTACTAGAGGCAGGGCTTGGTCAGGTTCGTTTGTCGGTGGCGTGTCCGGTCGAGGGGTTGTGTCATTGACCGGTGTGTGACACCTGAAGCCCGGTGCGGACTGGAGGACTTCGCGGCGATGTGTTTGAGCCGTTCGCACGGGCGGATCAGCGTCGGCGGGGCGGGGGTGCACCTGCGGGGCCTACTGTTGGACGGGCAGTGGAAATAGGTGGAGCACCCGCTCGCGGTGTCGCTGACCGGCGGAAACCGCGACGACGTCACGCAGTTGCTGCCGCTGCTGGACAAGGTCCCGGCCGTGGCCGGCGCCGTCAGCCGCCCCAGACACCGGCCTGACGCGCTGGCAGACCGGGGCTACGACCACAACAAGTAGGCGTCTGCTCTGGGCCCGCGGTATCCGCCCGGTCATTGCCGAACGAGGCGAGCAACACGGGGGCGGCCTGGGCATCTTCCGGTATGTGGTCGAGCGGACGATCGCCTGGCTGCACGGCTAAAGCCGGCTGCGGATCCGCTGGGAACGACGCGACGACATCCACGAAGCCTTCCTTGGCCTCGCCACCTGCCTCATCACCCACCGCCACGTCCAACGCCTAGCTCCGTGAGATGTCTTTGTTAGGACCTCTTAAGCCAGCGTTGCAGCGCCTCGGGCACGTTCGTTGGATGTGAGCTGAAGCTCAACCGGATGTCGGGCTGGAGGTCGATGAGCACGTTGACGATCCGTTCGAACAGGACGGTGTACTCCGGGACATTCTTGATGCCGCCGCCGATGAGCACCACTCCGAACGAGTGCCCGTCGAACAGTCGGCGCAGCTCGGCCTCAGCCTCGTCGGGGTCCAGGCTGACATAGCCCTCCTCGCCGTCGATGCCTGTGGCCTGGAGCGCAGCCCAGCTGCGCTTCCTCATGGCGACCAGCTCCTCGAGCGTCGCGACCCCCGGCGGAAAATCGTCCGGCGAAAGCGCATCAGAGGTGATGCCGAGGGTCAGCACGCGTTGATTGATCGGAGGCTTCACTTGAGAGTTCTTGTGGGACATGAGGTCGCTCCTCCAAGGCAATATGGCCCCCTCTGATGGCACACCCATGGGGTCTCCTCAGTTCTGTGGGGGAAGTTCAAGAGAAAGTGTGGCTGGCCACATGATTAACGTAGCAGCAATCGTGTGGCTAGCCAAGTATTCGCGGATGCGGGGGCGGAGGTGGCTACCTCGGCTCGCTTCGGGGTGCGCCGACCACTTGCGTGGCCGACCACGTAAACGAAAAACAAAAAGGGCAGCGGGTGGTCGCGGGGAGGCGGTGGGCGGGCGTGCTCAGTCGACGGCCAGGACGAGCTTGCCCCGCACGTGCCCGGCGTCGCTGACCTGCTGGGCCGTGGCCGCCTGGTCGAGCGGGTAGGCGGTGACGGTAGTGACGAGCTTGCCGGCCGCGGCGTCCTGGGCCAGGGCGGCCAAGCGGGCGGTCGAGCGTTCCTGGGACCCCTGGGAGAAGGTGATGCCCAGCTGCCGTGCGCCGAAGTCGGCGATGGTGACGATGCGCTCGGTGCCGCCCCGCAGGGTGATGGAGTCCTCCAGGGCTCCCTTCCCGGCCAGGTCGAACACCGCGTCCACGCCGTCGGGGGCCAGCGCTCGCACCCGCTCGACCAGACCGTCGCCGTACACGGTCGCGGTGGCGCCGAGCGAGGTGAGGTAGTCCTGGTTGGAGGGGCCTGCGGTGGCAATCACGCGTGCTCCGCGGGCCGTGGCGAGCTGGACCGCCAGGGTTCCGACCGCTCCGGACGCGCCGTGCATCAGCACGGTCTCCCCGGCGGCGACCCTCAGCAGGTTCAGGACCCGCTCGGCCGTCTCGCTGGCGACCGGCAGCGCGACCGCGTGCTGCCAGTCGAGGTCGGCGGGCTTGGGGGCCACGGCGGTGGCCAGCGCGTACTGGGCGTACGAGCCGGTGTCCGACCAGCCCAGCACCTCATCGCCGACCTGCACGTCGCTCACGCCCCCGCCCAGGGTGTCCACCACGCCGGCGAGCTCGCCACCGGGGACGGCGGGGAAGGTCGTCGGGCGGATGGCCTCCAGCATCCCGGCGCGGATCTTGCCGTCCAGCGCGTTCAGTCCGGCGGCCTTCACGCGGACCCGGACCTGGCCGGGGCCGGGCTGTGGGATCTCGATGTCCGCCTCGTGCAGCACGTCCGGGCCGCCGAACTGGTCGAAAACGATTGCTTTCACGATGACTCCATTCCCTGTGGCCACCAAAAGCATGGCTGGCCACATAATCAAACGTAACAGCAATCATGTGGCTGGCCAGGTATTCGCGGACGCGGGGGCGGAGGTGGCCACCTCGGCTCGCTTTGGGGTGCGCCGACCACTTGCGTGGCCGACCACGTAAACGAATGCGGCGACCGCCAGGGTGTGCCCGTACCGCAGATCACCCAGGAACGTGTCACCCGGGCAAGAACAAGGGCCAGCGGCCCTCGGTCGCCACCGTCTACCGCACCCTCGCCGAGGAGGAAGATGAATCGGAGAGCCGAGCAGTCACCGGAGCTTCAAGATCAGCACGGACGCACGCGGCGGCCCGGAGAGGGCGATCGCGGTCGGGGCCGGCCCGCAGACCACCTACACCGTCCAGAAGCAGCCGCCGGCGGGCAGTTGCCACTTCCGGTACGAGAAGGGGGAGCCGCTGGAGGATCCGGCGTGCACGCCGGGTGCGATCTCTCCGGCGGTCACGCAGGCGAATCTGAAGTCCACGATCTGCCGCAAGGGCGGCTACACCTCCGGCATCCGGCCGTCCACCTCCGTCACTGGCAAGGAGAAGAAGCTGAACGCGGCCTCGTACGGCTACAAGGGCCCTATGGGGGATGCAGAGTTTGATCATCTAATTTCGTTGCAGCTCGGCGGCGACCCCAACGATCCCCGCAACCTGTGGGTCGAGCCACCGGACCCGGGCCACAAGAAGGGCGGCGGGGTCAACAACCGGAAGGACCCGGTGGAGACGAAACTGCACACCGCGGTCTGCGCCGGGAAGATCTCCCTGACGGCCGCGCAGAAGGCCATCGTCACCGACTGGACCACGGCTTTGAGCACTCTCGGCCTTGGGCGAGGGGGTGGCGGTTGGAGGATGTCTCGTCGGACTACTGGTAAGTCCCCGGCGGGTCTACGGCAGTCCTATACAGCTGAAGCCCCCGGATGGACGGGGGAGGCCAGCCGGGGCGGTAGGTGGTGGCGTGCGGAGGGCGGTCGCCTCGCGGCGGAGGGCTCCATGGGGCTTCAGCCGGACGATCGTCCCCATGGGCTATAGGTGAGGCCCGGGGACACTGTCCCCTCCGCAGCCACACTTTAATGAACGGTCAACTTTCCGGGGGTGTTCCCCCAACTGCCTGGCGGCCGCTGTGAGGTGGCACACCCGCCGGTCTCAAGGAGATATGGGGAAAGGCGGGGAAGCGGGCTGTCCGTGTTGGCTCGGTCGACGGGTCGGGCGGCAGTGAGCAAGACCGAACGGCCTGATAGTGGATGCCGCCGGCGCCGAAGAGATCGAACTCGGCTTCCGGTCAGAAGACCGGGTTCAGCGGACGGTCGGGCCCCGGGACCGGTAGCGGCTGGCGCCCGGCAGGGTGCTTGCGTCCGGGTCGGGTTGCCCCGCTGCGGGGAGGCGCGGTGCCGGGAGCGCTCGGTCGGGCTGGGTGATATCGGCTGCCAATGCGTGACACCCGCTCACCTATGACCGAAACAGACCAAAAAGGTGTGCAGTCTTTGCGCTTCCTGTGCTTGGATGGCGTCAACGCGACGGGGGTACGCGGGAGTTGACGTTGTGCCGTCGTCGGTGGAGACCAACACCGGGGGTACAACTTGAAACCGAGAAAGCTGCTCACTACAGGGGCCGTGGCGCTGGGACTGCTCGCAACGGCCGCCCCGTCAGCATCAGCTGCGGCCGGCCCGTCGGGTGACGGACAGCTGCGCGCCACCATCGGCCAGCCCGGGGCCCGGGCGAGCGCTCTGGCCAGCCCGGCCGCGAACGCGTCCTGCACCGTCAACCGCATCACGGTCAACCGCTTCAGCGAGTGCGAGTGGGTCACCGTCCACCTGGACGTCGTGAAAGTTATCAACGGGCGCCCGGTCATCGAGGGCACCGTCGACTTCAGCGTCAAAGCACCAGATGACACTGAAGACCAACTCCGCCAACTGGGGTGAGAAGTTCACCATCTCCAAGGCGGCGACCACGGGCCAGGGCAGGGGCGTCGCCGTCAAGTTCTCCGCCACCTCCGGCGGCGGCACCAGGGCCACGGTCCACTTCCAGCAGGGCCACACCCTCGACAGTGCGGCCAGCGGCAGCGTCGACTACAAGACCGCCGCCATCGCCCCGAAGAAGATCAACCCCAAGGCGAAGACCACCTACGGCTACACCTTCACCAAGGCCGGCTACAGCCCCGCCAGTGTTTCCTACGCCTCCGCCGTCTACCGGTGCGACAACTACTACGGCAGCACCCGGGCCAGCCGGTCCGGATGCGCCATCCCGGAAGCACCCACCGGGGTGAGCATGGTCGGTCTGGCCCGCATCGACGAGGGCATCCGCAACCTCCGCTCCCGCGGCGGCCATTACGGCGACCCGAACGGCGGCAAGCCCCTGCACTGGATGATCAACAAGACGCAGGAAGGCCGCAACCGCGCCGCAGTGTGCCCGCGGACCGCGCCGGCGGACATGCGCCGCGCCGGCCGCACCTCGTGTGACGAGTACTCGTTCGCTTCCACCTACGAGGGCGGCACCGCCCTTCCTGCCTCCCAGCGGGAGATCACCTGGGTCAGGGTGAATGAGAACAAGGCCCAGGGCGGACGCATCACCGCCTGGCGCGGCCAGATGCACGTCATGGATCACGACCCGTTCTACGTGATCGCCTGGCCATCGCTACAGTCCCCGCAAGACTGGGTGCCTCTTCCCGCATCGTCCGGGAGGGGGCACCCTGCCCCGTTCAAGGAGGCTTTCCATGCTGGTCCGTGCATCGTCGTTCACCGTCGAGCTAGGCGAAGGCGGCTATCTGATCGGCTTCACCGACGACTACGAGTACCCCAAAGAGATGCCCTTCGGCTGGCGCTGCGGCGCGGCCACCGACGCCGGCGGCGTCGTCCTCACCACCACCGACACCGGCCCCCTCCAGCTGACCGTCCAGGTCCACGACGCCCCGCCGGCACGCGAGACCGGCGCCGAGTGGGAGCCCGCGGAGGAGATCAGCCTGCGGGCCGACCTCCCCGCCCTCTACGTCGCGACCCTCGAACAAGGCGACATCCTCGACGCATGGCCGGACGACGAACCTCCGCTGGAGTTCCCGTTCTCATCCGACGGGTCGGACTGGGTGCGGATGCGTCTGTACTGCCACGCCGACGACCCCGAACCCGGCATCGGCGACCACGGGGAACGCCACCTCGTCCAACTCTGGCCCGCACCCCACACGCCCCCCGTCCACCCCGGCATCACCGAAGCGGACCGGCAGGCCCGCGCCGACTACGCCGCAGACATGGCCACGCCCGTGGAGGACTACACCACCACCTACACGCACCCCGGCGAACAAGACTGACACTCGCCCCTGAGGGGGGTCTCGATGGCCGCACCGGCCGTTCGGCCTGGTCGCACCGTGCCGACGCGGGGAATCAACGCAGCCGCCGGATGCTTTCACCTTGAGTGAAGAAGATAGGTTTCCTCTCGTTTGGCCACTGGTCGCCGAGTGCGCAGTCCAAGACCCGGTCCGCAGCCGACTTCCTGCACCAGTCCATCGACCTGGCGGTCGCTGCCGAGGAGCTCGGCGTGGACGGTGCGTACTTCCGGGTGCACCACTTCGCGCAGCAGGCAGCCAGCCCGTTCCCGCTGCTCTCGGCCATCGGCGCACGGACCTCGAAGATCGAGATCGGCACCGGCGTGATCGACATGCGCTATGAGAACCCGCTGTACATGGCCGAGGACGCCGGCGCTGCCGACCTCATCTCCGGCGGCCGGCTGCAACTCGGCATCAGCCGCGGATCACCGGAACAGGTGATCGACGGCTGGCGATACTTCGGTTACACCCCCGCGGAGGGCGAGACCGGCACGGACATGGCCCGCCGGCACACCGAGGCCTTCCTCAAGGTGCTCGAGGGCGAAGGCTTCGCGCAGCCGAACCCGCGGCCGATGTTCCCCAACCCGCCGGGGCTGCTGCGCATCGAGCCGCACTCCGAGGGGCTGCGCGAGCGGATCTGGTGGGGCTCCGGCTCGAACGCGACCGCCGTCTGGGCCGCGAAGCTGGGGATGAACCTGCAGAGTTCCACACTGAAGGACGACGAGACGGGCGAGCCGTTGCACGTCCAGCAGCGCAAGCAGATCGAGGCGTACCGCGAGGCGTACAAGGAGGCAGGCCACACGCGAGAACCGCGTGTGTCGGTCAGCCGCAGCGTCTTTGCCCTGACCAACGACCTGGACCGGGCCTACTTCGGCCACGACCGCAACTCGCGGGACCAGCTCGGCATGATTGACGACACGACCAGGGCGATCTTCGGACGCTCGTACGCCGCCGAGCCGGACGTACTGGTGAAGCAACTCCAGGAAGACGAGGCCATCCAAGCCGCGGACACCCTGCTGCTGACCATCCCGAACCAGCTCGGTGTCGACTACAACGCCCATGTGCTGGAGAGCATCCTCACCCACGTAGCGCCGGAGCTCGGCTGGCGCTGAGTGCCTGCCGCCCTGCGTGCGGGCCGGCTCGGCACCGGCGACCTCTTCGTCACCGTGCACCTTGCGGGTGTTTGTCGGCCTCACCGGCCGACTCCGGGTACCGCCCGCTGATGGGCTGGCGGATCAGGTCCGTTCGGCGTCGTGTGATCACGGGATCAAGCGGTGGCGACTGTGCCTGACGCGGGAACAGATGGAGTCGGTGGCGTACAGGTTGTGGCTACACCGGATGACCGGCTCGGCCGCGGAGGCCAACCGCTTCGCTCGCGAGTGCGGCGTCGCGCACTGCCCGTATCCAGCCGAGCGGGACGGGCCGGCACCGGGCGTCGTCGTGACGACGGCGCCGGGCAAGGCCGCGCCCCGTGGCGCGGGGTCTAGCGGGCGAGGGTGACGTGGATGGGTTGGTCGGGGCAGCGGCTGAGGCCCTCGGTGAGCGTGGCTTGTTCGGTGGGGTCGATGGACAGGCCCCACCGGGTTTTGTCGGCGACCCAGTCGGTCAGGTACTGGTCGCTGGGGTCCTTGTCACCCTTGGACCGGTCTGCCACTGCCCCGGACGCGGGATGGCCGGGGATACCGCGAGGGTGATGAGGTCAGGGCGTCGGGTGCAGTGTGTGGCGTGCTCCGGAGCTTGTTTCCGGGTGCCGCGCGCGAGGTGAGGCACAGGGCGCTCGGGGAGCGCGGGGCGCGCGCCTAGCGGATCAGGCGGCTCACAGTGTGATGCACGTTACTCTCCGCGTCCGAACGGTCATCTTCTGTACATGGTGCTTCATGTCCGTGCATCTTCGGCCCTCAACTTGTCGGCCCTGTAATAAATCTGACGCGGTGAAAGATGGGCGGCAGTTGCGGGTGCGCCAGCGGGTGGGACATGGGCACCGGTGTAGAGCAGTAGCAGGTGGTGTTGTGGATCAGTCGACATTCGGAAGCGCGGCCGCTTAGCCCGCCGATTGGCGTTTAGGTCTGTGGAATGCTGAGAAGCCAATTATGGCGAGACGATCGGTCAGCGCCGTCCGTCCAGCCGCGCCCGTCCCGACCTACTGCCCGCCAGGCCGCCGAACCCGCCGGCCGGCCGGACCGACGGCTACGGCGGCCACTCCCTCAAGGACCTGCGTGAGCAGGCCATCGGTCACAGGCGCTGTCAGTGCACCCGTCTAGTTTCACCGCGTGACTGAGCCTTCCTACCTTGCCGCGGTCCGGGAGTCATACGACACCGTGGCCGACGACTACGCCTCCCTTGTCAAGACCCCGTCTGAGCTGGACCCGCTGTCTCGCTCGATGCTGACCGCCTTCGCCGAGCTGGTGCAGGCATCTGACCGAGGACCGGTCGCGGACCTGGGCTGCGGACCCGGAAGAGTGACGGCGCACATGGCCGAACTCGGGGTTTCTGTCTTCGGCATCGATGTGTCCCCGAAGATGATCGAACTAGCCCGAAGCGCCTATCCGGAGCTGCGCTTTTCCGTGGGCTCCATGACCGCGCTGGAGATCGAAGACGACACGCTCGGCGGCATCCTGGCGTACTACTCCACCCACCACACACCTCCGGAGCTGCTGCCGGTCGTGTTCGCCGAGTTCCACCGCACCCTGGCACCCGGCGGACATCTCCTCCTAGCTGGCCACGTGGGCACCGGTGAGCACCGCCGTCCGACACACGGCTATGGCGGCCACCCCGTGTCTTACGCGTCGTATCGGCTGCCCACACACCAGCTCGTTGAGCTGCTGAACCAGGCCGAATTCACCATCACCGCTCAGCTGGTGCAGGAGCCCGACGAGGAACTGAACTGGAAGTTCGCCAGTTTCCTGGCCTACAAGCCGACTACCGAGGAGCAAGCTTGACTTCCTAGTCCCCTGAGATGTCTTGACAGCTCTCGCCGCAGCCGCCGAAAGGGTCGCGGCCAAGGGGGTGTGTGATATAGGTGCGCGGCCGGATCCGATGCGCACCATGTGCGGTGCGCGGTGCGGGTGGTGCGCACGATGAGCCTCCGCCAACTCGAATTCGCTGGTCAAAGGGCTGGTATGACCGGATCTCGGGGTACTCGGGCTGGTCGTGGGCGGCTGTCTGAGGAGTAGATCGTCTGTCAGCGGTCGGCTGCTCGTCTTCCGTTCGCTGTGGCCGGGCGGCCTTCTACGAGCCGGTGAATGCTCGCGTCCCGAGCCGGTTCAGCGGTTCGGCGATCCGGTCAGCTTGGGAGCCAGTCGGCATATGAAGCCCGGAGCCGTCCCTACCAACTAGCGGTCCGGCGCAATCGTGGAAGATGGAACCCATGACAGGGGACGCGAGCGAGATCGTTCTGAGCAAGCAGGACCTTCGTGAGATCGCCGCGTTCGCTGCGGCCTGTGCTGAGGCGGCGCTTGAGGTATTCGAGGCCGATCAGCCGGACGACTCGCGGCCTCGAGACGCGATCAGTGCCGCGTGGGAGTTCACCCGGGGCGGCGAACGCGGGAAGTCTCTGCGCGACACGGCATCGGCGGCCCTCAAAGCGGCCAAGGGCGCGGATACTGCGGCTGCCCGAGAGGCAGCGTGGGCTGCGATGTCTGCGGCAGGCGCCGCCTACCTGCATCCGTTGGCCAAGGCCACCCAGGTCAAGCACATCCTCGGAGCTGGCGCTTACTCGGCCAGAGCGGCCGAACTCGTCGACGGCGACGATTGGAGCGTTGGTGCCGAAAGTATCGAGCAGACGGTGCATCGTGCGACACCAGTCGTCATTGACGTGCTCAAACGCTTCCCGGCGGCGCCGAGTGGCGGCGGACGGGTTGGTGAGTTGATCCGCATGCTGGACGCTGACCTTCGTTCACTCACCATCGCTGAGTGACTTTCAGAGTCCAGGCGGAGCGGGCCTCACATCCGTCAACGGTTGACTTCGAGGTTCGTCAGGACAAGCAGGGCGCGCAGGAGGCGGGTCGCGTGGGCGGTGTCGGTGCGGAGCTTGGTGAGGGTCCGCCAGTTTTTGAGGTGGGCGAAGCCGTGCTCGACCGGTGCGCGCCCGACGGCGAGGACGCGGTTGGCTTCCTTCTGGCCTGGGGTGAGTTTGTGGGTGCGGCTGGCGTGAAAGCCGGTGACGATCACGGGGTCGAGTACGTCGTTGTCCAGGCCGCGGAAGCCGAGGTCCGCGAGGGCGCCGAGGCCGGCGGCGCGCAGGTGGGCCAGGATGTGGTCGTGGCGGGCGGCGGTGATGTCGTGGGTGCGGCCGGGCCGGGCAGCGGATATCCAGATCAGGCGGCCCTGCTCGTCTGTCAGCGCAAAGAAGTGGAGGCCGTGACGGCGATGCTTGCCGGAGTAGTTCCGCCGGTTGGCCTTTCCGGTGCGGCGCTGGGTGGGGATGAGGGTGCCGTCGATCAGGACCACTTCCCCGCCGTGCTTGGCGACCTTCTTCAGGACGCGGTCCAGACGTGGGGCCTGCGCGGCGAGCAGGGTGATCAGCTCGTCGCGCCAGCGGCGGACGGTGGATTCGGACACGTTGTTGCCGCCGGCCATGTAGGCCAGGCGCTGGTCGTGGCGCAGCACGGCCAGGACGATCACCGCGATCCGTCCGGGCGGCAGGATCCGCCACCGGGACCGTATCGCCTTCAGGTGGCGCCGCAGCAGATCGGCGAGGTGGTTGACAGTGCGCGTGGACAGCGGCAGACGGCACTGGTAGACAAGCGGGCAGGTGTCCTCGGCGCGCTTTTGGGCATTCGTCACACAATTCCAACGGCCGCCGGGGTACCCCGGTTACGCCCGCGCCGAGCCGCTCCGAGTGGCGGTGTTCCTGGTCACAGGCGGGTGGTGAACCGGCCGTCGGGCAGCTTCCTCAGCCAGCCGCGATTGACCAGCCTCCCGCGCAGCGGTTCCAGTTTGGCCCGAACGCTGACGTCGACGCCCAACATCTCGCCGACCTGCCGGGCCATGACCGGTCTGGCGGCCTGCCGCACGGCGGCAACGATGCGCTGGTAGTCGGGCGGGAGCATGGTCTCCTCAACGTCCGGCGTACGGTGCGGAATCAGCATCACCGCACGGCCGCCCACCTGCCCAGGTCCAAGGCCGGCCGACTCTCGTTCGTTGGCGAGCTGCTCGCTCACCCGCTCAAAGACCCGTTCGGCGACGGCGAGTTCGTCCCGCTCGGCCCGCACCTCCGCCAGCTGCTTGGCCAGCTGTTCTTCGAGTTCGTCCAGTTCCGCGCGCCGCGCGGTGATTCGTTCCAGTAGTTCGGGATCCAGCATGCGCCGGATCGTAGGAGGCCGTCCGACCGCCACGGGCAGGAACCGGTGAATCGACCGCGGCCGTTGCCCACGCGCTCACTGCACTGAGCGTTCCAATGCATCTCGATGATCGGAAACCCACTGATAGGCCGACTGAACTTGCCTCACTGCCCCTGCGTCACGGAGCCGGGCCATGGCGAAGTCACCCGCATCGGCCTGGGTCTCGATGCCCCGCCAACACCGATCCTGCCACCACAAGATCGTGGACACGAGACGTTGCCGGTCAGGCAACTCGTAGCTGTCAACGATCAGCCTCATCCGTCGGGCTGCCTTCTCGACGTCGGTGACCGAAGAGCCCAGACCGAGGTACTGCCAGCAGACATGAGCGATGTCGTGGATCCGCGCGCCCGGTGCCGCAAGGTCCCAGTCGATGAATGCCGCTGGCCGAAGCTCGCCACCGCACAGCTGATAGACCGTGTTCTTGGGCGACAGGTCGTTGTGACAAACGACCTCTTGTTCTCCGGCCAGCGGGGTGCCGGCCGTCAGGTCATGGAACTCACGCACGAGCCGGGCGACCGTCACCAGACTCTCGTCCGATGACACAGCAGCAGGTTGTCGCGGCTCCCATGCCACGTGGCCATCGAGGTAACTGAGGACTTCACGGCCCTCGTCGTCCACACCGAGATACCGCGGAGCACCACCCCAGCCACTGGCTTCAAGCAACCTCAGCAGATCACCCACGAACTTCGCCGAAGCTGGACGACGCACCGTGTCCCCGACACGAACGACCGCATTGACGAAACCTCCGGGCAAGAACGACTCAGGCATCCATCCACCCTGCCTGATCACTACCTCTAACGCTCATAACTTGTCCCGACGCTTGATCCGCCCCAAGACACCCCGCCAGATGATCTACTCCGCAGACTCCCGCCCACGACCAGCGCGAGCACCCCGACAGACGAGCACACCAGCCCTTTGACCTGCGATGTCAAGTTGGCGGGGGCTCACTCCAGCACCTCGGGCTCAAGCCCCTGGTGGCGGCGGGGCGGTCGTGCGGGGGGCTTCTTCTGCGCGCGAGGGGAGTCCTCGGGTGTCGGGGCGGCTGCTTTTCGATCCGGACACTGGCCTTGCGCCGCTCGCTGCCCGAGAGCGAACTGCCGGCTGCGCTGGCAGCTGCAGTCAGCTGTGTGATCAGTCGGCGTTCCTCGGCGACGGATAGGTCGGCTGCGCCGTTGAGGTAGACGAGGATGCTGCGGACTTCCCGTAGCGCCGCTCGGCGTTGACGACGCTCCTGGCGTGCGCCGTTGAGGTGTTGTTCCAGTGTCTCTTTCGGGGATTGCTGCCTGCGCGGCGGCTGCGGCTTGGGGCCCTCGCGTGGCGGGCCGGGCCGTTTGCGTTTGGGGCGGGGGCGCAGGGGAGGGGGATAGAGGACGGTCCGGCCCGCGCCGGCGGCGGGGAGGTGGTCTTGCTGGCGGAGGAAGGCGCGGGCTGCGGCCAGGACACGCTGCTCGGAGGCGCTGGCGCCGCGCCGGGTGAGGGCCGTGGCGGTCTGCAACTGGGAGCGGACGTCCCAGGCCCGCCTCTCGGAGACGGCTTTGGCGAGGTCGGCGAAGACGCGTTGCTGGTAGTCCTCATGCCCGGTGAGCCAGTCCCGGGCTTCGTCGAGGGCTGCTTGTGCTTCAGTGCGGGCCGGGCCGGTCAGGGTTTCGAGGAAGGGGCCGCTGCTGGCATACAGGCGGCGCACGTGTTCGACGGTCCCAGCGCGCTGAGCTGCCTCCAGGCCGCGGATGAACCGGATGACGTTCTCCGGCAGGGCTCCCGTGCCCTCTGTCGCCGTGCCGGTCGGTGGAGGGCCGGTCGTAGGGGGGTGTTGTCGCAGGATCTCGCTGGCAGCGGGGGTTATCAGGCCGTCGTCGGTCCAGGAGCAGTCGGCGAGGGGGCCCATTCGGTGGGGTGGGCCAGGCTTTGGGTGCCGATCCACACCTGGCGGCTGGCGCCGTCGCTCTCACATCGCACCCGGTACACGTACGGGCAGCGGGAGAGCACCCCGGGGTCCGGCACCACGCCGGGTCCCAGAACAGGAATGCGGCCGCCGTCCCAGTCGGGCTGCACCCCGCCGTCCATATGGACCCTCAGGAGGACGCCGTCCTCCAGGTCTACGTCCAGCAATGAGCCGATCGGCGGCGGGAAGGCGAAGGAGCCGGCTCGGCCGTGCTCGAGCAGAGACCGGGTGATCGCCGACTTCACATTCCCTGTCAAGTCCTTGTGTTCCGTTGGGCGGACTGACTAGTAGGGCTTGGTCAGGTCTGTATTGGTGCTGGTATGTCGCGGTGGCAGGTCGGGCAGGCGCCGGTCCAGACCGCGAGCAGTGTCTGTAGCTCGCGGACGACCTGGTAGAGGCTCAGGCCGACGCCGTGTCTTTTGGGGCCCGGGCCAGTCGTTGCAGAGTGCAGAAGGCATGTGCGACAGAGACAAGGGTGACGTGGTGGTGCCAGCCGCCCCAGGTCCGGCCCTCGAAATGGGCCAGGCCCAGGGCCTGCTTCATCTCCCGGTAGTCGTGCTCGATGCGCCAGCGGAGCTTGGCGAGCCGGACCAGCGTGGTCAGAGGCATGCCGGAGGGCAGGTCGGACAGCCAGAACTGCACCGGCTCGCTCTCACCGGCAGGCCATTCGGCCAACAGCCAGCACTCTGGCAGCTCCGGGCCGTTGGTGGCCTGCCGAACCTCGCGTCCGGCAGGCCGGATGCGCAAGGCCACGAAGCGGGAGTACATCCGCTTGCGGCCGGAGCGGCCGGTGCCAGGCCGGGAGCCTTCACGCCACTGCACCGGCCGAGCTGCCTTCCGCCCCGCCGCGATGACCAACTCCTTCACCGACCGTGGCTTGTCGGGATACTTGGCCACCGGCGGGCGTCCGGTCCCGGAGTACGGCTCGGCCACCGGCACCGCGTCGGCGGGCTGAGCCGACAGCGTGGTGGAGATCCCCACCACGTAATTCAGGCCGCGGGCCTGCAGTCCGTGGCGGAACGCGGCAGCGTCGCCGTATCCGGCGTCCGCGACGGCCAGCGGCACCTCGATCCCCCACGAGCGGGTCTCGTCGAGCATGTCCAGGGCCAGCTGCCACTTCTCCACATGCCCGACATCGTCCGGGATGCCGCAGGCGGTGCGGCGGGCGATCTTGTCCGCATCGGCCTTCGGTGAGGCGGGATCCCAGGTCCGGGGCAGGAACAGCCGCCAGTTGACCGCCGCCGAGGCGGTCTCGGACGCGAGGTGGACCGAGACGCCGACCTGGCAGTTGGTGACCTTGCCCGCGGTGCCGGTGTACTGCCGCGACACGCATGCCGAGGCAGTCCCGTCCTTGAGGAACCCGGTGTCGTCGAAGACCAGGGCTTCCGGCCCGATCACCTTCTCCATCCGCCAGGCGAGCTGGGCCCGGATATGTGCCGGGTCCCAGGGGCTGGTGGTGATGAAGTTGGCCAGTGCCTGACGATTGCCGTCCTCCCCGAGCCGGGCGGCCATCGGCTCGACCGACTTACGCTGCCCGTCGGTCAGCAGCCCCCGCAGATAAACCTGCCCCCACCGGCGCTGATCCTTGCGCGCGAACGGCTCGAACACCTCCGCCGCGAACGCCTCCAACTCACCACGCACCACAGCAATCTCGTCCGGAGTCACACACTCTCAACGCCACACCGGGCCGACAGGACACGCACCACCACAACCGACCTGACCAAGCCCTACTAGGAGTTGGCTGGACACTGCTGTGCGGGTGTCTGGCTGTGTCACTTTCCGTGGATGTCGTTTCGACCTGAGTTCGGGAGTCACCTGGCGCGCGTTTTTATGATCAATGTCCATGGGAATCGATGTCACTGTGCCGCTGCGTCAGTGCTTGTCTGCGGGCCCGGATTCTCCAAGCCGCGCCAGCCAGCCGCCCTTTCGGCCTGAGATGCCCTGTCAGGCACTGTTTCGGTCGCCCAGTCGGCGGGTCCTGGTTACCGATCTTCGATGAGGAACGCGCCAGTGCGGGGAAGGTCTTGTTCGGCCCAGGCGCCCATGGTGGCCAGCACGACCTCGAGTCGTGCGCCTGCCGGGGTGAGTTCGTACTCCACGCGGGGCGGGATCTCCGGATAGGCCGTGCGGGTGACCAGCCCTAGGAGTACGAATCGTCGCAGCCGTGAGGACAGGGTCTTGGGACTGATCCCCGGAAGTCCGGCGCGCAGCTCGGTGAAGCGTTTCGGGCCGGTCAGCAGCTCCCTCACGATCAGCGTCGCCCAGGGCCCGTCCAGCACGGTCAGGAATCGGGCGATCGGACATTCCGGCAAAGGGTGATCCAGCTCACTCATACTCTCCCCGTTAGTTCATTTGAGGGAACTGATTCCCTCAGGGAACTATAGCCGGAGCAGCCCGCACCCCACACCATGGAGGACCTCATGACCGCGATCAGTACGGCCAACACCGCGAGCGAGATGGTGCGCTCGGCCACGACCACCGCGTTGCGGGTCGCCGCGCGCAACCTTGAGCTCTACGACACCGGCAACGTCGCCGGGGCGGACGAGGTGTTCGCCCCCGACGTGATCGACCACAACCCCGCTGACGGCGCCGCCTCGGGCCTCGACGGCATGCGAGTGCTGATCGCCGCGGTCCGCGACGGATTCACCGACACGCAGCACCGGATCCTGTTCCAGCAGGAGCTCCCCGGCGGCTGGGTTGTCCTCCACTGGCGGATGACCGGGACCCACACCGGAGACGCCTTCGGGTTCGCCGCCAGCGGCAACCCGGTCGACATCACCGGCACCGACATCCTCCGCGTTGTCGACGGCAAGATCACCGAGATCTACCACGTCGAAGAACTGCTCAAGCTCACCCAACAGATCAGCACCGGCACACAGCCGGCCTGAAGATCGAGACCTTCTCGGACCACGCCTGCCCCTGAACCCTGATCGGCAACCGCCGCCTCGACGCGGCGCACTCGTTCCAGGGGCCAGTCCGGGAAAGGCATGCCGGCGGCCATGAGTGGGTGGGGCGGCGGGCCATCGGCACCGCCGGAGCCGCCGTCCTCACCGGGGATGAACTCAGCCGGCCGCGGCGCGTTCGGCCTGCGCCTTGGTGTGAGCGAGGCGGTAGGACTCCGTCCCGGTCTGGATGATCGCACCGTGAAGGTCAGCCGGTCGACGATGGCCGTGCTGCGTCGCCTCGCCGCACCTCGTGGACCGCAGTGCCGGACGCTCGTCGGCTCGGTCCCGCCGCCACGGCTGTCACCGCTGCCCAGCTCCGGCAGGCCGCTTCACGGCTGCCATCCGCGACGCCGGCATCGGCGAGTACGGGGCCATCCCGGACTTGCCCCAGCCCCGTCACCACGTACACGCACGACCTGCGCTGACACGGCCGTCGCCGTCGGACGAACCGCCGCGGAGCCGTACGCTCCCCGGCAACAACTCCCGGCGAAGATCGCGAACATTCAACTCATCGCTCAGCATCTACCGAGCCGCCATACCGTTCACCCGTTTACAACTTGCCCGTCCTCATATCAGCACTGCTCTTGAGGATCGCAGAGTCGAGGCTCCAGTTCTCCGGTTGGACCCTCTCCCAGAGACTACCTTTACCGAGTTCCCTTCCCACCTGATCCTCCCGGCGGAACCACTCCTCAGCACTCCTGATCCTGTTGGGGTGGATTTCATCGAGCAGAGCGTAATCCCTAGTGATGATTCCGTGCTTCCACGTATTCCAGAAGCCCGTGAAGTTGTCCCGGAAGCTCATGGTGCTTTTGTCGTTGGGATCGGCGTTATAACCGGCAGGCTGATCAGCAATGCCCTTCACGTCCGGCGCGTTCCAATAAGTATCCAGATCAGTGTCGATGTACTGCGCCGGATGCCCGGTGACCTTCTCGAACGCCGCAGCCATGTCGGCATAGGTCATGTGCTCGATGGCGACTTCAAGGTCCGTGCCATTCGCGCGCTCCGGATGGTCGAAGAGCCAGCGAGCGTAGAAGCCGCAGTCTTCGAGGGCCACGTGAGGAACGGCTCCCTCGCCGAGAGGGACTCGCCACGTGACGACACCGTTTTCAACGCTGGGTGTCATGGGCGTGAGCGGTGAGATCACCATCTCAATGTAGGGACCTGACGTGAAGACCGCTGCTCCCATCCGGTCCCTGTTCTTTTCATTTTGAAACAGCACCCATTCGGCCATGCGGCCTTTACCGTCATAATGCCCGGTGCGGAACCTCGAGTCGTAGCCGGACTTCTTGAGAGTGTAGTCGAGGTTTCCGTAGACGAAGAACTTGATTCCTTCTTCAATCGCTATCTCGTAACTGCGGATCGCCCAGTAGGTCTCCGTTTTCTCGCCGGTGTTGAACCCGTCGATGTTGATGAATGCGCCGTCACAGCTTCGAAACCCTTCCCGCAACGCGTCCTCGTCGGCGAACGACCCTTCGAGGAGGGAGACGTTGCCGAGCGCGAGGAGCGCTTGGGCTCGGGGGGAGTTGGAATCGCGAGTGAGAACCCGGACGGAGTATTTCTTGTCGGCGACAAGAGAGCGGACGATGGGCATTCCTTGAGCCCCTGTACCGCCGATCACGAAGATGTTGGAGGTGGTGTGAGAAGACATGGCGTTCGACTCCGGAGGTTGAGTACGCACGTGATCAGTACGCGATGGGCGCGGTGCGTTCGAGACTGATCTACATCAGCCCGGCGATCGAGAACCCCTTTGGGAAACCGATCGGTTTCAAACACGTTACTCCGATCGGTTTCCGTGCGGCAAGGTCTCAGGCAGTGGCGCCTCGACGACCTCACGATCCTGGGCACGGAAGGCGCCCATCACGGTCGGCCAGGACAGATGCAGGTGCCAGGCAGCCTGGATGACCGGAGACCCGGCAACCCCTGCCCGGCGCCCGGCCGTCGTCCGCAACCCGGCAGACACGCGTCGGCCAGCACCGGACTCTTCGTCACGAGTTGAACCCGTGCGGCCGGAGCCCTGTGCCTTCCTCCCGTTTGGCTGGGAAGGACGTTTGTCGACGCTCCATCGCAGCGCACATCCGTCTGCCCAGGCAGCCCGAAAGGCGATGCGTCAGCGCATGCCTGCCGCATCGAGCAGGGCGGCCGCCATGGGCGCGACGAGCCCCGTCAGCTTGTCGGCGCCGATCCCCGCACGGGCACTGGCGCCATCGAAGACCACCATCAGCTGCCGGGCCAGCCGTCCCGGATCGCTCACCCCACCCTGTTGGCCATCAGGTTCCCCTTGACCCGGTGGGCCACCCGGCTGGCGGGGTGGCTCTGATCCTTCAGGTCGATCTGCACAGCCAGGTACGCACAGCCCTTGAATTCCGGCGCCCCCGCCTGCGACTCCAACTGCTCGAAGACATGCAGGATCCGCCCCCGGGCGGAAAGCCCGTCTCCTGCCTCAGGCAGGAGACGGGCAGCGTAGGAAGCGGCTCGCCGCTCCAGGCTCGCCGCCAGCAGGTCGTCCTTGCTCTCGAACAGCTGGTACATCGAGCGCTTGGACACCCCCGCCGCCTTGCACAACGCCTCGACGCCGATAGTGACGCCCTCGCGGTAGGCGAGCGTGGCCGCTGCCTCCAGCAGCCGCTCTCGGGACGTCGGCTTCGCCTGTGTAGTCATGATGTGAGGCTAACTCGGGTTTCCGTAAATGAAAACCGATCGGTTTACCGATTGTGGCTACGTCTCCGCCATGCCGGAACGCCGGTCTCCCTGGGCTTTCTCGACGGGGATGCAGTGCTGCCCCCTGGCGCCTCAAAGGGCGCGGGCCCTCAGGATCATCGCCCCGACATCCACGGGGATGTCGGCTGCCACGAGACGGAGCCGGGCTGCCGCGGTCCGGCCTGGCGACGGCCCAACGCGACCCTCTGATCGCGGGATCGACTTGAGTTCGGCCGGTGGCAGGACCGGGAGTCAGCTCCCGCTCGGGCTTGCAACGGGGAACCGATCGGTTAACGGTGATGGAAACCGATCGGTTTCTTGTTGTGAGCATTTGTGGAGGCATGTCATGACCGCTCTGAAAGGCGCGAGTGTCTTCGTCACCGGCGGCAGCCGCGGTATAGGAAAGGCCCTCGTGGAGGAGCTCTATGCGCGCGGTGCCGGCAAGGTCTACGCGACGGCCCGGGACCCGCGCAGCGTGACGCACCCGGATGCGGTCCCGGTGGCGCTGGAGGTCACCGACCCGGCTTCCGTGGCGGCGGCGGCCGCGCAGGCGGAAGACGTCACCGTCCTGATCAACAACGCTGGCGCGTCGGTGGGCGCGTCCTTCCTTGACTCACCGGTCGACGACGTGCGCCGCGAGTTCGAGACCAACTTCTACGGCCCGTTGCTGGTCGCACGGGCCCTTGTGCCGGGCATCGAGCGCAACGGCGGCGGCCGCCTCCTCAACGTGCACTCCGTGCTCTCCTGGCTGGCCCTCGGCGGCTCCTACAGCGCCTCCAAGGCCGCCCTGTGGTCGCAGACCAACTCCCTGCGCCTGGAACTGCAGCCGCGCGGCATCACCGTCACCGGACTGCACGTGGGATACGTGGACACGGACCTGACGGTCGGCGTCGACGCACCCAAGTCCGACCCGCGTGACGTCGCCGCACTCGCCCTGAACGGCGTCGAGACGGGCGCGTACGAGGTGCTCGCCGACGACGTCTCACGGCAGGTCAAGGCGGGCTTGGCCGGGGGCCTGGCCGGGCTGTACCCCCAGCTGCCGAAGTAGCGGCCGACCGCAGCGAAGGCCCTGGCCGCGCGCCACCCCCGCCTGCCCGGCCGTATCCGAATCACCATCCGCAATTGACACAAGGAGACGGCGAGATGCCGACCCAAGAGGTGCGTCCCACGATCCATATTCCGGGGACCACCAGCCACACCATCGCCCCGCGTGCAGGCCGTCACAGCCGCGAGGGCACCCTGCGCTACCGCAAAGCGGGCGCCGGAGCTCCCCTGGTCCTGCTGCACACTCTGCGCACGCAGGCCGAGCACTTCCGCTTCCTCATGCCGCTGATCGCGGATCAGTACACCGTGTACGCCCTCGATCTGCCGGGGATGGGCTACTCGGAGATCGTGCCCGGCGCGTCGTACGAAGAGCCGGCGCTGCGCGCGGGCGTCGAACGGCTCCTCACCGAACTCGACCTCTACGACGTGACATTGGTCGGGGAGTCGTTGGGCGGGGTGCTCGCCCTCACCACCGCCGCCGATCTGCCGGAGCGGGTACGGCGCGTCGTCGCGGTGAACGCGTACGACTACCGAGACGGAATCGCCCGGTCCAGTGTCCTCGCTCGTGTGGTGATCGGCGGGATTATCGCTCCGGGGGTGGGTCCGGTGATCGCCCAGCAGGAGCCCAAGCCCGTCCTGCGTAGAATCCTGCAGGGCGGCGTGGGTGACAAGGCCGCTTTTCGGGAGGACTACCTGGACGAGCTCCTCCGGTCAGGCAGGCGTCCCGGCTTCCCGACCGTCGCCCGCGCTCTGTACCGGAACATGCCCAGCCTCATCGCGGCACGCGCGCGCTACCCCGAGGTCGAGGCTCCCGTCCACCTCGTCTACGGCGAGAACGACTGGTCCCGGCCCTCGGACCGGGAAGCCAACAAGAAGCTGCTGCCCGCCGCCGACTTCACAGAGGTACCGGGAGCGCACCACTTCATCGCCCTGGAGAGGCCGGAAATAGTGGCCGACTTGTTGAACGCGATGGCATGACCGCGAGGGCCTGAATGGTCGCGCGGTCGACGAGCCGCTTCGGTCCTAGGCCAAGATCGCAACGCGGAGCTGGGCCATCCCCTTGGGCAGCGCCGAATGCCGCAGGTCGTACGGGTGCTGCTTCGCAAGCGGCGTGTTGGTGAGCGCGGGTGGCAGGGCGAGCGCGCGGGTTTCGTGCCAGTCCCGGTGGTAGCTGGTGCGGCTGATGATCTGGCCGCCTCCCGTGAAGAACAGCCGCGTCGCGCGCATGGGTCGAGACGGCATTGCCGTCGAAGGTGACCGACACCGGGCCGTGGCGCCCTCGGCGTCGGTGATCTTGGCGCTCGTGGCGCCGAGCTGCTCGGCGTACGCCGGAGCACCGCGCCTTCCTCCTTCGAGGTTGCGTCGAACTTCAGCACAGGCAGCGAGTCGATGGACTTCACCGCGTCGCTATCGAAGGAGCGCTCCATGGTGTCGAAGACCTGGCGGCCCTAACAGCTGCTCGACAGTTGCTGCACGTTGATAGAGCCGAACTCGATCCGCATGAACGGCGCGCCGAGCGCCAGCAGCAGGCCCACCGTGCCCACCACCACAATGGCCTGACGCCGCAGCAAGCCGCGCCCGAGCCGGCACCAGGCACCCTCGCTCGCCATCGTCGACCGCACGGCCTTCTTGCAGCGGCGCAGCTGGAAGGCATTGGCCTTCGGGCAGAGAACGGCGGCCGGCGCGGGCGTGCGCGTTTTCGGATCGCTCACAGGTCAGCGGCTCCCCGCTCACTTGCGCCATGGAAACCGATCTGTTTACCTGAGTGGAAACAGATCGGTTTCCGGTCGGTGTTCGGCCTATGACCAGCAACAAAGGGAAGACATGACTACCACCTTCGACCGTGAGGCACCCGCCTCCGGGAAAGCAGACTCGGGCCGCCGCGGCTCACATGCCGTGCGCTGGTGGGTGCTCGTCGTGCTGGGCACGGCGCAGCTCATGGTCACGCTCGACGCGACCGTCGTGAACATCGCGCTGCCCGAAGCGCAACACGACCTCGGTTTCAGCGACGGCAGCCGGCAGTGGGTCATCACGGGGTATGCCCTGGCGTTCGGCAGCCTGCTGCTGCTCGGGGGCCGACTCGGCGACCTGTTCGGCCGACGTACGACCTTCGTGACCGGCCTGATCGGTTTCGCGGCCGCATCCGTCGTCGGCGGCGCGGCCACCAGCTTCGAAATACTCGTCGCGGCACGCGCGGCCCAGGGCCTCTTCGCCGCTCTGCTCGCGCCCGCGGCGCTCTCACTGCTCAGCGTGACCTTCACCCAGCCGGCCGAAAGGCCGAAAGCCTTCGGCATCTTCAGTGCGTTGTCCGGTGCGGGCGCAGCGGTCGGACTCCTGCTCGGCGGCATGCTGACCGAATGGGCGTCGTGGCGCTGGGTGATGTACGTGAACGTCATCTTCGCGGCCGTCGCGCTGGCTGGTGCGCTGCTGTTGCTGGCCAAGCCCGTGGTCACCAAGCGACCCAAAATAGATATTCCTGGCACCGTCGTGGTGAGCGCCGCGCTGTTCGGCATCGTCTACGGGTTCGCGCACGTCGAATCCACCAGTTGGACCGACCCGGTCGCCCTCGGCTCCGTGATCAGCGGCGTGGTGCTGCTCGCGGTCTTCGCATGGCTGGAGCTCAGGGTCGCGCATCCGCTGCTGCCGCTGCGCGTCGTGCTGGACCGGACCCGAGGTGGTTCGTTCCTGGCCGTGTTCGTCCTGGGCATGGGAATGTTCTCGATCTTCCTGTTCCTGACCTACTACTTGGAGGCCAGCATCGGCTACTCGCCGATCGAGGCCGGTCTGTCCTTCCTGCCAATGGTCGGCGGCATCGTCGCCTCGTCGACCACGGTGCCTTCACTGCTGCTGCCCAAGGTCGGCCCGAAGGCCGTGGTCAGCGTCAGCTTCCTGGTCTCCGCATCCGGCATGGCCCTGCTGACCCAGCTCACGCTGGACAGTAGCTACGTCGCCAACATCATGCCGGGCATGATCCTGTTGGGTCTCGGTATCGGTGGGGTGATGACCACCGCGTTCCAGGGTGCGACCGCAGGCGTGCACCACGAGGACGCGGGCGTCGCCTCGGCGCTGATCAACACCAGCCAGCAGGTGGGCGGCTCGATCAGCACGGCACTGCTGACCACCGTTGCCTCATCGGCCGCGACCGACTACCTGTCCTCGCACAAGCCCGGCGCGCTGACCGTGGCCCAGGCCGGGGTCGAGAGCTACACGTCCACCCTGGTGTGGGGCGCCGGGATCTTCGTCGTCGGTGCCGTGCTCGCGGCGTTCCTGTTGCCGAATTCGGCCCTGGCGCCGTCGGAGGGCGAGCCCGTGATCGCCCACTGAGCCTGAATCCACCGGGGATACGCGCCTGCCACAACGAGTGGACTGCGGGAAATGCCCTGCTACCTGCGCTGATTGGTGTCCTCAAGGCACAGATCAGCGTAGGAAGGCAGGGCAGTCTCCGAGATGGTGCCCACTGCTATGCGCGCGATCCGTCTTCAGGGAACTGATCCTCGCAGGTAGCGGGCACCTTCCGTCAACACGGCGTCAGATCCACGATGGGCTGCATTTCCGGGGCCGATGGTCACACCGGTCTGGCGGGCGCGGCCAGCCTCATGGGGATGTGCCCCTCCTGTCTGCCGCTGCTGTGGCTGTACCCGGTGTGCGCCATCGCGATCTCCGGGATCGGTGGGCTCAAGGTGCTGCCCGTCTGCTACCGCTTCCTCGCAGAGTTCGAGCCACTGCGGTAGGACACCGGCGGTATCCGCTCGATCCTCTACAACGGCGCCCAGTGGGCGCGAGCCCGGCCAGGGGCTGGGTGTGGATGGCCGTCGGCCTCATCGCGGACGCACTCTCCGGCTTCGGGGGTGACGGGCGGCCGCCAGGGGCTGCACCGCGCCCCCCGCCCGGACGAAGCCCCGAGAAGACCTCCGCCCCGGCCTAGCGGAACCGTACTCACATGCCCGCCCGGCCCGTGGGCGGCGCGAAGATCGCCCCGGCAAAGCGCCGTAAACCGATCGGTTTTCAATTTGTCCACATTGAGTTAACCTCGCGGTATGACCACCGAAGTGAAGCCAAGTACCAGAGAGCGGCTGCTGGAGGCAGCGGCCACGCTCACCTATCGAGACGGTGTCAGCATCGGCATCGACGCCGTGTGCAAGGCAGCCGGAGTGTCGAAGCGCTCCCTGTACCAACTGTTCGAGAGCAAGGACGAACTGCTCGCGGCGAGTCTGGAGGAGCGCTCCTCCGCCTTCGTGGCGACCCTCCTGCCCGCGGCGGACGACGGTCGGTCACCTCGCGAGCGGATCCTGCACGTCTTCGACCAGTTGGAGGAGCAGGCGGGTACGCCCGACTTCCAAGGCTGCCGATACCTGGCTGCTCAGATCGAGCTCAAAGGCCAGAGCCACCCCGCGAGCCGAGTGGCCCACCGGGTCAAGGCGAACCTGACAGCCTTCTTCCGCGCCGAGGCCGAACAGGGCGGGGCGAGCGATCCCGACCTGCTGGCCCGGCAGCTCATCTTGGTCTTCGACGGCGCCAGCGCCCGCGCCGGGATCGGCGCCGACAAACTGACCGGGCTCGTCGCGCCCACGGTGGCCACCCTGCTCGGCGCGGCAGGCATGCGCTGACGCATCCCTTTTCGAGCGGGTGCCGTGACCGTGCGCTCCCCGGGTTGATGGCTTCATGTCCCTGACTCCCGGCAATCGGAGGGGAGCTTGATGGCCGTAAAGGGTGTTGACGAGCATGCCGCGCGCAGGGAAGGCCGCCGTCTCGTCGACACCAGCACCCAACGCCGGGTGCACGGTTCCTCAGGGCCTCATCCAGCCGGCCCGGACCACTTCGCCGCATCACCCTGGGCCTCGGCCGCTGCCGCGGCGGCGTAGCCCTACACCTGCATCTGGAGTGTTCAGAGGTGCCGTAGCTTGAGCGCGAACTCGGCGACCGCTGCGCGGATGACACTTTCGCGTCTCTCCTGCGCACTGACCCTGTTGCTGCGGATGGCAACCTCAGCCTTGTGAGCGGAAACCGATCGGTTTACGATGATGGAAACCGGTCGGTTTCTCAATGAATCCAAGGGCTGGGCCATGGTCACGCCCCTTCGGGCGAACCGTATCCGAATCACCTGTCCGCAGCAGTTCACACAAAGGGAGCCAGCGAGATGCCCAGCCCAGAGCCACGTCCCACGATTCACATTCCGGGGACCACCAGCCACACCCTCGCTTCGCGCGGGAGACGCAACGACCGCGAGGGAACCCTGCGCTACCTCAAGGCGGGCACCGGTGCTCCCGTCGTCCTGCTGCACACCGTACGCACCCAGGCCGAGCACTTCCGCCACCTCATCCCCCTGATCGCGGACCAGTACACGGTGTACGCCCTCGACCTGCCGGGGATGGGCTACTCCGAGATCGTGCCCGGCGCCTCGTACGACGAGCCGGCCATGCGCGCGGGCGTCAAGCGGCTCCTCACCGAACTGGACCTCCACGACGTGACGTTGGTCGGGGAGTCCATGGGGGCGGTGCTCGCCCTGACCTCCGCGGCCGATCTCCCGGAGCGGGTACGGCGCGTCGTCGCGGTCAACACGTACGACTTCCGCGACGGAATCGCCCGGTCGAGTCTCCTCGCCCGCGTGGTTGTCAGCGGTGTCCTCATGCCGGGAGTGGGCCCGGTGATCGCCGGGGTGGAGCCCAAGGCCGCCCTCCGCAGGATCCTGCAGGGCGGGCTGGGCGACAAGGCTGCTTTGCGGGCAGACTACGTCGACGAGCTCCTCCAGGTGGGCAGCCGCCCCGGCTACCCGACCGTCGCCCGGGCCGTGTACCAGAGCCTGCCCAGTCTCATCGCCGCCCGCTCGCGCTACCCCGAGGTCAAGGCACCCGTCCACCTCGTCTACGGGGAAAACGACTGGTCCCGACCCTCGGACCGGGAGGCCAACACGGAACTACTGCCGGCCGCCGACTTCACGCAGGTGCCGGGAGCGGGCCACTTCATCGCGCTGGAACGGCCCGGCATCCTCGCCGATCTGTTGAGCGCAGCGGCGTGACCGCCGCCCGACGTCCTGGCACGCAAAGGAACGGTGCATGACCGAAGCGCCGCCGAGATCATGTGGCAGTGGGTCGCATCGTCGGCGATAGTGGCTGATCAGGGCTCTGGCCTGATATACCTGGCGCCACCTGGGCATCGCCCTCGAAGCGGGCCCGCAGCGTCATTCCTCGGACGGACGGAAGGCAACGACGTTGTCTGCGCCCAGCGAGCGGGGCGCCGACTGGCTTTGCTGGTCGGTGAGGACCGCAGCGGCCCGATTCGAGCGACCGCCTCCGGCAGGTCCCCGACGCCGAGAACCCCCTCCGTAGGCATCGTCCCCCACCGCCCCGAGTCCGGGACCCTGACCACGTACCACGCCCTCAACAGGCACCTCCCCTGAAGCTTGAACTCGCACAATCATCAGGGAATTCACATACAGGTGATCGGCGCTGGACTCGCCGACCTTCGGCCTCCGGCAGGCGTGCGGAGGGCCGTTGGCCTGCGGAAAGTGTTGGAAATGGCACTGCCTGTCGACGTACAACTTGTGCGCGAGCTGGGCTCCGCATCCGCCGAGCAGGAGTCCGCACCAGAAGGTGTCGTGGGCATGAGAGCGGCGGAACCCGTCCAGCTCGATGGCCTCGGTCGGCAGTACGACGGGTACGTCCGAGTGCTCGTCCCCGATCACTGCCGTCTGCACCAGTCGTGTGTCCCGCACTACGACGACCCCCAATCGCCCATGGGCAACGATAGATGCCGCTGTGTCACGGGGCATGAGCATCACGGAGGCCGACCTCGTCAGCCGGGATCTCAGCGAGCGCGAGCAGCGCACTCTGGAGACTGCCCGCGCGTTCGGGATCGGGTACACCCGAGCAGGTACAGCTGGTTGTGGGGCTGATGGTGCTACCTCTAGACGGCGAACTGGATCTGTCCGAACCAGGCGCGGAAGGCGTAGGTGAGCGCGAGCATTCCGGGCGAGAAGAGGCTGGCCCACACCATCCCCATCACCACGGGGTTGACGTCCGCCCTGCGCAGATCGCTGAACATCAGCCCGAAGCCAACGGTCATGAGAAGGACTACGGGCGGGGCGATCAGGATGGCGAAGGCGGTGCGCAGCTGCCGACGGCCGTAGAAGCTGCCGATGAACAGGTGGGCGCAGATGATCAGCGGTGGCAGGAGCCAGAAGGACGGATAGCTGGAGTAGTGGGAGAAGTAGGCGACGCTGCCGGTCACGAAGGCCACGAAGCCCGGGTGCGCGAGCGCGACGGCGGTGAGGGCGGTCCGGGCGGTCCGGCCCGTGATCGTGTGAACGAACTACGTGACAGCGCCCTTTTTTGGGGGTCTGGCGCAAGTTCCGTGATGTGCCAGACCCGAACTCGAGCCGCCCAGGCGGGGGTGTGCCGGAGTTCAGGGTCAGACCGCCATGGCCGCCCTGCGGGGTGGCGGTGTTCAGCGCCGGGCTGCCACGGCTGCCGCGGCCGCGGCCAGGATGCGGTGCAGGACGGGGACCGGGATCGCCGGATTGGTGACCGCCGCGCATGCCGTGTCGCGGTCGTGCAGCAGCTCGGCAAGGACGCGGGCCGGCAGCCGCAGATTGCGCATCGCGGTCCCGCGGACGTGGGCCGCTGGGTCGTTCAGCAGCCGCACCGCGTCGGCCGGTGACAGCCGGGTGTCCTCGGCCGCGCGGCGGCGCACCTCGGCTTCTGGGTCGCGGGCGAGACGTGCGACGTCGGCAGGCGTGGACTCCGGATCGTCCAGGGCCAGGCGGCGCATCCGCCCACTGGGGTCGCCGGCGTAGCGCAGCAGGCCCGTACGGGGGAAGTTGGGGTGGCTGCGGGGGCGGTCGGGGTGAGTGAAGCTGCCGTCCCACCAGCGCCAGACCTCCAGCAGCATCTCGGCCGGCGCGTCATCGCACGATTCGGCGAGGAACAGGCGGACCGTGCGGTCCTCGTCCCGCGCCAGACGCTCCACGACGTCCGGTGGAAGATGCCGGGCACGGGCCACGCTTCGGCGGATGAGCGGATGGGACGATACGGCGAGGCGGCGCATCGCGTCGGCGTCACCGTGCAGGCCTTCGACCCAGGGCAGAGTGCGCGACATTGACGTCGGGTCGAAGTCATAGCGCACCGCGGCACGCTGCTCCTCGTTGAGGTCGGGCCGCAGCGCCACCGCCGAGCGGATGTCGTCGTATGGGTCCTCCGCCAGGACGGCGACGCTGTGTGCACTGAGCCGCGGGTTGGCGGCCAGCGCTCGGCGTACCTCCGCGTCCCCGTCCCGGACCAGCTCCGCCTCCAGCTCGGGCGAGAGACGGCACTGTTCGAGCGCGCGCCGGGGCGCGGGCAGCGCGGCAAGGACGTCGCGAGGCATGGGGACGCCGTTGTGGTGGGCGAGCAGCGCCGCAGTACGCACCGCGTCGTCGGTGTCGGCCAGCAGTCGCGCCCGCAGCGGCGCGGCGAGGTCTTCCCACCGGGCGCAGGCTGTCGCCCGCACCCGGGGATCGGCGTCGGCCGCGAGGCTGGGGAGGTGGTGTGCGGGGAGCCCCGGGAGTTCGGCGGCCTGAGCGCGGGACGGGCCGGCGAGGACGTCGTTGTACATGTCCCCGGGGAGTTCGACGCCCCAGGCGCAGGCATGGTCGGCCCAGAGCACGCGCCGGCTCGGCGACGGTTCGGCGCGGACCAGGCGTACCCACTGATCGGACGTGAGCTTGGGCCGGAAGGTGTCCGCGGGCCTCGAGCGCACGCGTGGATCGGGATGCGCCACTGCGGCGTCGAGTACGGCGGGCCGGTCGCAGCCGTGCAGGAAGCCCACCTCCACATCCAGCAGCCGGATCAGCAGCTCGTCCGGCGCGGCCGGATTGGACCCGATCCCCTCCGCCCAGTGCAAAGGCCATGCCGGCCGGCCGGGCACCGCCGCCCACACCTCGGCGCGGTCGACCTCCGTCTCGTGCCCGGCGGCCGCGGCGGCCTCTTCCAGCCGCTCCGGTAGTCGGTCGAGGGCCGTCACCCGAGGCCCGTCCGCGCCGGGCACCTCCGCCAGCAGCACCTGCCCGTCGAGGGAGAGCGCCACGAACCCGGGGTCGCCGGTCAGCCCCGGCACACCGCCGTCGGCGCAGCGGACCCGGGTCCACCAGGAGTCGTTGCCGCCGATCCGATGTCCGAGGACGGCCACCAGGAACTCGCCGTCGGCATCTGCAAGGCGGCGCCACCACGCGGCGTCGAGCGCTTCCCGGACCGCGCCGTCCGGCGCCGCGATCCCCCGCGCGATCCGCCAGCCGGCCTCCGGCGGGAACAGGCTGCCCGGGCGCATGTCCTCGACGACCGTGAGTCCGGCGCATGGGAGCAGTTCGTGGAGTTCCTCTCGGTGTTGCACGCGGTCATGATCCCCGCCGAGTCGCGGTGGGACAAGGCCCTCAGCCCAGGCGCAGCCAGCCCTCACCCGCGTACACGTCATTGGCTGCGATGTCGTTCGGGCGCAAGTTCGGACGTGGCGACGCCTTGTAGTTGTTGATCTTCCTTTCGGTAGTATGCAAGTCGCCTCGAAATCGCTCCTGGCGCGAGTGAAACGGCCGACATTCGGTAGCCGTGAACGAGGTGCTGTCCCGGCTGCAGGAGTTGTTGTTCCCATCGACCCTGGTGTCGCCGTCGTCGCCGTGCATACGAACGGCGAGGCGATGCGCGTCGAGGCACGGCGCACGCCCATTGGGGCCGCCTGCCCCGACTGCTCCCACTGGACGGAACGGGTCCACAGCTCCTACCTGCGGTTTCCGGCAGATCTGCCCTCTGCCGGACGGAGAGCCGAACTCGCCTTGCGGGTCCGGCGGTTCTTCTGCGGCCCCGCGCAGGCCGCGGGGAACGGGCCCGGCGACGGCCGCCGCGCTGCGCGGCCTGCACCTGGCGGCCGCACAGCCGGCGCCCGCCGCGATAGGCGACCACACCCACCTCAGTTCCAGCGACATCACAGCCATGCTGCACGGCACGTTCCTGCCTCCCTGGGAGGCCGTCGAAGAACTCGTCACCGCCCTGCACGCCGAAGCCACCTCGCTGCGGCCCCTGTGGGACGCCGCACGCGCCGCCGCAGCCGGGCCACCGCCCCCACCACACGCAAGCGCCCCTCCTTCCAGCCTGCTCGCCGAGGCCTTCGGATGACACAACACACCTCAGTGCAGCCACGCTGCATCACCACGTCCCGCACCCCGGCCCCACGCCCGCGCAGCGAAAGCCCGCATACACCACGGCCCCCGGCCTTGCTCACGTCCGCCCTGCATCCCGTCTTCGAGGCGTTCTGCACCCTGTACCGGGATCGCGACTTGGACTACGCGCGCGCTCATCTGCCCGAGAAGGATGCGCACCGCGTGGTGCGCTGCGCACTGGGAGAACTGGCCGTCAGTGGCCCCACATGGTCAGCCATCCCAACCCCGTCGCCAGGGCATGGACGCTGCTGAGCGCCTATTATCCGCACCCAGCGCCCCGTCCCGCGGCCGCAAAGCGACTGCCCCACCCTGCAGTACGACGCCCTGGTACTGCACTGCCTGCTCGACTGCAGCAGCACCGCAGCCGCCGAAGTCATGGGCCAAGACTCCAGCAAGATCCGTTACCTGGTCTGCTCGGCGCCGCCTCAGTCCCGCACCGCCGCGCGCAGATTGCGCCCTTCGCGCTGATCTCTCGGCCAGGGTGCGCCACCGGGGTGCGGCATGGAGACAGCTCGTTGAGCGGCCGGAGGAAGCTCAGCCGGCCACTGCCTCCTGCTGCGGCTCGGCCGCAGCAGGCTGCGAGACGGCCGCGGCGGTGTAGAAGACCGACGAGCCCTGCTTGGCGCGGTGAGCATGGCTCTTGGCGACCAGCCCTTCGAGGGTGGTGCGCACGACCGTGGTCTTCACACTCCGGTCGGGGTGGGCCTGCGTGAGCGCGGTGGTGATCTCGGCAGCGGAACGCGGCTCGCTCTCCTGCTCCAGGTGACCACGGATCAGCTCGACGAGGGTCGGCTTGGCCGCTGCCGTGGACGCCTTCACGGACGAGGTTTTGGCGGCGGGCTTCTTGGATGCCGTCTTTTTCGCGCTGGTGGCGGCCGCCTTCTTCGGCTTGCTCTGCTTGGGCTCCGCGGAGGTCTGGTGAGGCACGGACGGTGCGGCTGCCGGGGCTGCCTCCGCGGCGGGACTTGCAGTGCCGAGTGCCTGCTGCATGTTCACCAGCACGGTGTGGTCGTGCTGCAGGGCACGCAACTGCTCCTGCAGGGCTTCGATCTCCACACCGATACGTTCCTGCTCCTTGGTATTGCGCTCAAGATCGCCCGTCACCTGGGCGACGTACTGTGAGGTCAGTTCTGTGGAGTGGGTCTGGCTTTCAGGCATGACATGGGCCTTTCTGCAGTCCGCGGGCACGGCGGTGAAAGCAGGAGCCATGTGCGCGAACGGATGGAAGTGGGTGATCCCGTCTGAGATGACCGGATCACCTGCAGGACACAACTGCCGCAGCATGCGGCAGTTTAGAGATAGTACGCACGAGGGCAACCGGATGTTCCTGTCGCGTGATACCTCCACTCTCCCGTGCAGGGTGAGCAGCCGGCAGACGCGGGGCATGTGATGCAGTTGCTGACCGTTGTGCTGTCACTGCTGAGCCGCCGCGCGGCCCACTCTGACCTGGAGAGACAGGCGCCAGGCGACTTCGTCGGTATCCCGGCAGTAGTGCCAGGCAGCCAGCGAGCGCGAAGCCACCAGCCGGTCCAGAAGTTCCTCGGCCTGGTGGGGTGAATGGCCGCACAGACGTGCGAGCGCCTCCATGTCGGCGCTGCCGGCCGTGCCCGATGTGTAGGTGGCCAGGACCACTGCGGTCAGTTGCACGGCCGGGGCCTACCTGCTCGGCAGAACCAGCGGGACGGGGCGCAGAGCTCACTGGGCGGCGCGGGCTCGCACACGACGTCCTGGTCTCTGAGCGAAGACTGCGGCATCACCCCAAGACAGCGACCAGCAAGACGACACAGGCTGTGCTCTGCCAGGCCCATCGGCGACGAAGAAGCTCGCCTCGCCTACGTGGCCGTCACCCGCACGCGCCGGCGCCTCGATCGTGGAGAACTCTCCTGGATCAACCAGGCATCCTGATGGCTGTGGTGAGCCCGGTGCCTTTACGCGGGATCCCGGCTATCTGAAGGAGTGAGTCCCCTCCGTTACGCGCCCGCCGGGTGGGAAGCGGGCCCAGTCAAATGCTGACCCCATGAACCTCGCCAGGCCGAAGCGCCGCGCCGACGCAGTCGTCCGTGCAGGGAGCAGCAGGGCCTGGCTGCGGCCGGATCCGGGACGCGGTGGGTTTCGTAACGCGCCCGATTCATCGGTTGTCCGACCGATCCGGTATGCCGCTGGACGGGCCATCGTGGCGGCATGACTGAAACCCCCCACCACGAACCTGCGGAGCAGACCGACGCCACCCGCAGATCCATCCTCGCCACCCTGGGTGGAGCAGCCCTCGGCGTGGCCGCTCTCGGAATCCCGGCTTCGCGAGCCGCAGCCGCAGACCCAGGCGACACACCCCAGACTGGCGCCGGACTGGCCGCTGCCTGTGTCCTGACGCCCGAGCAGACCGAAGGCCCCTACTATCTGGACCTCGAGACGGTCCGCAAGAACATCACCGAAGGCAAGGCGGGCGTCCCACTCACTCTCCGTGTGACGGTCGTTGACATCGCGACCTGCTTCCCGTTGCCCAACACGGCGGTCGATATCTGGCAGTGCGACGCGCTCGGTGTCTACTCCGGCTACGCCGCGGGCGGCTCAACACCGGACACGACATTCCTGCGAGGCGTGCAGCTGACCGACTCCGCCGGCGTCGCGGAGTTCACTACCGTCTATCCCGGCTGGTACGTCGGCCGCGCACTCCACATCCACCTCAAAACCCATGCCGGCGGGACCGTGTCCAACGGGACCTACCACGGAGGCCACGTCTCCCACACGGGCCAGCTCTATTTCCCCGAGACGTACAACACCAAGATCGCCGCGTTGACCCCCTACCGGAACAACACGGCCACCCGCACTCTCAACGCAAGGGACGGTATATACCGCAATGGCGGATCCTCGACCCTGCTCAGCATCACCCTGGCCGGCAGCGACCTCGGCAAGGGAGTAGTCGGCACCGTCGTACTCGGTGTCAATCCCGCCGCAACACCCTGACGCACCCTCTCGGGCGGCCGAGCCGATGAGACTGGAAGGTTTTGCCCAGGAAGCTCGCGGCCAGGAATCGGGGATGACCTGGCACAGGACATGCGAGTTATGCGGAGCGGCGCTGACCGCCGGACCACACGGCGGTCGGCCAGCTCGGTATTGCTCCAATGCGTGCCGACAACGGGCGTTCAGGAGACGCTCGATACACAAAGGCTCCGGAGGGAAACGACCAACTTCACCGGATGCCTCCCCTCCGGCTTCGGGTCGCGGGCTGCCGCAAGCGCTCGACTCCTTCGTGGGGCGACGCCAGGAACTCTCCGTCCTGCGCACCCTGCTGAGGACATCGCGCTTGCTCACGCTGACCGGAGCCGGAGGCGTCGGCAAGACGCGGCTGGCGCTGGAGTTCGCCAAAGGGCTGCCTGGGCGCTACGCGCGGGTTGACCTGATCGAACTCGACTCGCTGCACGACGACGCTCCGCTCGCGCAGTCCGTGGCCACCGCGCTGGGCGTGGGCGAGCGAGCGGAGCGATCCGGCACCGACGCCCTGGTCCGTGCGATCGGCAACACCTCCCGGCTTGTCATCCTGGACAACTGCGAACATCTGGCAGAGCCGTGCGCTCAGCTGGCCGCGACCCTGCTGAGTCACTGCCCCCGGTTGCGAATCCTGGCCACCAGTCGGGAGGCGCTGCGGGTTCCCGGAGAGACCGTGTTCCGGGTCGGCGAGCTGTCTCTGCCGCCGACCAGCACCGGTGACGACCCTGCCGCCCTCCTGCGCTCGGACGCCGTCCGCTTGTTCGTCGAACGCGCCGCCAGTCGTGCGCCCGGCTTCACCCTCCGGCGTAGCAACGCTGCGACCGTTGCCGAGATATGTCGTCGGTTGGACGGTCTGACGCTCGGCATCGAACTCGCGGCGCACCGCGTCGGCACGCTCCCACTGGGCGACATCCTCGCCGGACTGGACAACCGGCTGTTCCAGCTGTCGCTTCTGACCGACGGAAGCCGGACCGGTCCCCGTCGTCACAACGGACTGACCGCCGCGATCGGCTGGAGCCATCGGCTGCTCGAGCCGACGGAACAGGCGGTTTTCCGGCGCCTCGCGGTGCTCGTCGGAGGATTCGACACGGGCGCCGCCGAGGCAGTCTGCGCCGGCGGCGGCGTCGCCCCACGCCAAATTATCGGCATCTTGTGCGGACTTGAGGCCAAGTCGCTGATCGTACGGCTGCCGGGCAGCGCACACCCCGCGCGCTTCCGGCAGCTGAACGCCGTTCGCGCCTGCGCCATGGAGCGTCTGATCGTGTCGGGCGAGCTGGACGCCGTACGGCGGCGGTCCCTCGACTGGCTGGACAGCCTCGCGGAACTCACCGGTGGCGAGGTGTTCGCCGACCAGGCCGGTGGGCCGCTCACCGGCGAACGGGACAATCTCGCAGCGGCCCTGGCCAGCGCCAACGGCAGCGATGGCCCCTTGAGCGACCGGCTGGCCCTGGAACTGGCCCGCGTGTACTACCAGCAGGAACAGCCTTCGGCCGCCCGCTCGCTACTGGACGGACTTCTGCGGCTGCCTGCCGGGCCTGGCCTCGGCGGCGCGGTAGCGGCACTCGCCGCCCGTGTCGCCTGCCAGCAGACCGACCTGGCCGCAGCGCTACGCCTTGGTGAGCAGGCGGTACGCCAGGAACGCACGCGTGACCACCCCGCTGGTCTCGCCAATGCACTGGACGCGCGGGCGGCAGCACGGCTGTGCCGTGGTGAATTCGCCGCCGCCGTCGCGGACCTGCGCTACTGCCTGCGTGTCGTCTCCGCGCTCGGCCGACGGGAGGACACAGCATGGTGCACCCACCACCTGGCTTGGGCCCTGCTTCAGGCGGGCGAGGAGGCCGAGGCCGACTTGCTCATGGCTCGCTGTCTTCCGGTGCTCAGGGCGCAGGCGCACTGGAGCCGGGCTGCCGCCGCCCTACACACCGCCGGCGCCGTACGGCTGTCCCTGGGCCGTCTGGACAACGCCGAGGCACTGTTCGGCGAGGTGCTCCGGATCGTCCCCGAAGCAAGCTTCCACGCGCTGTATCCGGTCGAGGGCCTGGCCCTCGTGGCCGCCGAGAGCGGTGACTTGCGGCGAGCCCTGCGTTTGTACGAGGCGAGCGCGCAGGCACGCCGTCGGCTGGACACCGAGCCGGAGGACCCGTGGCGCCGACGGGTGGAACTGACCGCGGCTCGTGCGCGAGCAGGGCTGTCGGCCGCTGCGCAGGACGCTGCTGTCAGCGGCGGCCGGCGACTGCGGGGAGACCGGCTCGTCGCATACGCCCTGCGGAGAGGGAGCGGCTACCCTAGCTCGGCCTCTGACGCCACGGCGATCGTCGTGGACCAGTTCCCGCTCACGGGCCGGGAGTTCACGGTCGCCGAGCTCGTCGCCGAGGGACTGACCAACCGCCAGATCGCTGCACGGTTAGGTCTTTCAGAGCGTACTGTCGCCACCCACCTGGACAAGGTCCGCGACAAACTGGGCCTGCGCTCACGCACCCGGATCGCTCTGTGGGTGGCCGCACGAACCAGGGACAATTCCTGACGACGCAGGGCCCCATTAATTACCCAACAAGTGCGCGTATCGGACCCGAGTCCCTACCTCGGCAAGACGGGTCCTTCTCGGACGAGGCCGCGCTCAGGCATTGAGCTGGACTCCCGCGAGGCAGGTCGTCTGGAACGGAGATTCCGCTCACCTCATGAGGGATGCATTCGTCCTCGACGCGGCAGTTGCGGAAGATCTGTCCGTTTCCGTGCGGGCGACTGGCGTGCTCGACGCGGGTGCGGACCTGGCAGTGGAAAGTGTTGCGCGGTGCTCTGGCCGCCACCGTGACCGGTGGCAACCGCAACGACGTCACCCAGCGCCTGCCCCTGATCCACGCCGTACCGCCCATCCGCGGCAAGCGCGGACGATCCCGTCAGCGCCCCGACGTCCTCTACGCCGACCGCGGTTACGACCACAACATCTACCGCCGCCAGGTCCGTGAGCTGGGCATCCGCCCGCTCATCGCCCGGCGCGGCACCGAGCACGGAAGCGGCCTGGGCAAGAACCGCTGGGTCGTCGAAGCGGCCTTCGCACTTCTGCGCTGGTTCCGCCGACTGCGTATCCGCTGGGAAGTCCGCGCCGACATCCACCAGGCCTTCCTCACCCTCGGCTGCGCAATCATCTGCTGGAGGCGCCTCAAAAAGCAGTGCTGATCTGAGCCCTCAACCCGAACCGGCGACCAGTGCCTCGCCGAGCGGGGTGCGCCGGTAGAGCACCGACCGTCCGGACCGGGCGCGGACGAGCAGCCCCGCGCCTCGCAGGATGGCGAGGTGGTCTCCTACCGCGCCGGGTGTCATGGCGAGGCTTCGGGCGAGGTGGCTGGTACTGGCCGGGGCGTCCAGCGCCACCAGCAGCCGGGCTCGGGCCCGGCCGACCAGAGCGGTCAGCGCGTCCGGTTGGGGGACGGTCTCTTGTTCGCCCCACAGGGCGGCGGTTCCGCGGGCACGATAGACCAAGGTCCTGGGCCAGGGGTCTTCCAGGTGGGCGGCGATATTCGCGACGAAGACCGAAGGGATCAGCAGGAGCCCGTCACCGGCGAGGCGGACTGTTCCGACTTGGGGGAAGTGGCCGATCTCGATACCGCCGGCTTGCCAGGCGACGCCCGGGTGCAGGCTCTCGATGGTCGCGGCCCATCCGTGTTCGCCGATCACCCCCACCCGGTGCACGACATCGCGCTCACAGATCGCGCGCAGTTGCGGCCAGTCCGCGGCGAGCAGCTCGTGCCACGCCTGGTCCATCGCCTCGGCGATCCTGGAGACGGCGTCCGCCGAGTCCAGCACTGCGCGTACGCGGGGATCACGGGCGGACGGGCCGGTCGCAGTGGTGGCGAATTCGTGGCGGGCCGCTTCCAGCGGTGTGGCCCGGATCACGGCCAGGTCGTCTGCCCAGGTCTGGTTGAGGCCGCGCGGGGGCGGGGCGACGAAGTTCGGTCCGCCTTGCGGGGTGTGCAGCGCGAGGGCGGCGTCCAGTTCGGTCTCACGGCGAAGCCGTTCAAAGGCCGGCAGGAGCCGGGTGGCCCAGGCTCGCGGCAGCGGCTGGCCTTGACCGGCGAGCGAGCGCAGCAGTAGGCAGAGGTCCAGCGCGGGCGACAGTGCGAAGCGGCTGCGCAGCAGGTCCTCGACGGAGACTTCGAAGCGCAGCACCCGGCCATGCTACCCGGGACGTCCGTTCCGATTCGTCCAGCGGCGAATCATTGGTGAGTGGCGTGGGCGCACGTCGAGGCTGGGCGTCATGATCCCAACCGCCGAACCCGCGCAGGGCAACCACCGTGCCACCTACCGGGAGGTGCTGGCCGAGCCGCGATTCCGGCTGCTCTTCTCGACCCGCACCGTCGCGATCACTGCGGGCTCGCTGCGGATCACCACGTTCTCGGTGCTGGTCTTCTCGGCCACCGGCTCCGCGCTGTTGAGCGCGCTGGCCTTCGGTATCGGCTTTCTCCCGCAGTTGTTCGGCTCGCTGCTGCTGGGCTCACTGGCCGACCGACTGCCGCCCCGCGCGCTCATCGTCGGCGGCTACGCGTTGGAGTGCGCCGCCGCCCTGTTGCTCGCCCTGGTGCGGATGCCGATCGCGGCAAGCCTCGGTGTCGTGGCGCTGGTCGCCCTCGCCACACCGGTGTTCAGCGGCGCGTCGAGTCGGCTGGTCGCGCAGTGGCTGGAGGGCGACGCCTATGTGCTGGGCCGTTCACTGAACAACATCGCCTCCTCCGGCGCGCAATTGTTCGGTCTGGCGCTGGGAGGTGTGGCCGTCGCGGTACTCGGCCCGCACCGGGCACTCGCGGTAAGCGCCGCCCTCTACCTCGGCTGCGCGCTCGCTATCCGCATCCGGCTACCCCGGCTGCAGCCGGGAGAGTTCGGCGGCACACCCGGCAGCGCTCGGGGCGATGGCGGGGCCGTCCGGGCAAGCCTGCGCGGTGCCGGCCTGCTGCTGCGCGGACGCACAGTGCGACGACTGATGCTGGCCCAGTGGCTACCGTGCGCGTTCGTAGCGGGCGCGGAAGGCCTGATCGTCGCCTACGCGGGAGGACGCCACTTCGCGCCCGGCTGGTACGCGGTGCTGATGGGCTGTCTGCCGGTCGGCATGCTTGTCGGTGACCTGCTGGTGGGGCGACTCCTACGGCCACCCACCCGGGAGCGACTGGTAGTCCCGCTGATTGCGCTGATGGGACTGCCGCTGGTCGGCTTCGCCGCCGAGCCCGGAGTGGGCGTCTCGTCCTGTCTGCTGCTGCTCTGCGGCTTCGGATTCGCCTACGGCCTCGGCCTGCAACGGCCGTTCCTGGACGCCCTGCCGCAGGATGGCCAGGGCCAGGCCTTCGGCCTGCTGGGCTCCGGCAGCATGACGCTTCAGGGCGTTGGGCCGGCCTGCTTCGGCTCGGTGGCCGCAGGCATCGGAACAGGCGGCGCAATCGCCCTGGCAGGCGGCGCGGCGGCGCTTACCGCCGGCTGGATTCTCACCTGGCACCTGCCCACATCCCCGGTCCCCGTCCCGAACTACTCAACGGGATCAGAGAACGGCACCGAACAGCATGCGTGTAGTGCTCCTGCGCAGTAACCGTCGCAGGTCGGGTCGGCCGCGTGCCGTCACGCAGCCCACCCCCACGTCTCTCTGACAGACAGCCATTCCCGATAGCTCATTGTGAGGCTGGATCCGTGCAAGCTATGCCGGGACGCGATCAACCGGCCATACTCCTCAAGGCTGTTCGAAGCGTGACCGCCGAGACCGACCTCGTCCCGGCCGCTGCGGGACAGGGGTCCGAACAGCCTTGAGCTGAAGGTGTTTGACCGGTGAGCGTTTGCAGCCGGTTGAGGATCTGTGCGGCAACGAGCCGGGGAGCATGGGTACGCCGACGCGCTCGGGGGCGAGGTAAGAGTTGATGCAAGAGTTGGTTTGCGTGAGTGCTGTGCTCCGCCGGGAGGTTTGGGTTTAGAGGAGCTGTTGTGGGGGATGGTGCCGTCTTGCGTGGTGTGCGGCTGGGAACGGGCTCGGCGGCAGGGCGGAGCCTTGGAGGCGGGGGACGGTGGGGGAGCGTCATCGGTTAACGCGCGTGCAGCGGTCTTTGGTTGGGGTGGTTGTCGCCGGTGCGCTCGTCATCGCGGGAATCGGCTTCGCGGGTTCCTACGCGGCCGTGCGCGAGCTGGCCCTCAAGAAGGGCTTCGGGAACTTCGCGTACGTCTTCCCGATAGGCATCGACGCGGGTATCTGCGTCCTGCTCGCCCTGGACCTCGTGCTGACCTGGATCCGCATCCCCTTCCCGCTGCTGCGCCAGACGGCGTGGCTGCTGACGGTCGCGACGATCGCCTTCAACGGCGCGGCGGCCTGGCCGGACCCGCTGGGCGTCGGCATGCACGCCGTCATCCCGGTCCTGTTCGTGGTCTCCGTCGAGGCGGCCCGGCACGCGATCGGCCGGATCGCGGACATCACCGCCGACAAGCACATGGAAGGCGTCCGCCTCACCCGCTGGATGCTCTCCCCGCTCCCCACCTTCCTCCTGTGGCGCCGGATGAAGCTGTGGGAGCTACGCTCCTACGAGCAGGTCATCAAGCTGGAGCAGGACCGCCTCGTCTACCAGGCCCGCCTTCACTCCCGCTTCGGCCGCGCCTGGCGCCGCAAGGCCCCGGTGGAGTCGCTGATGCCGCTGCGCCTGGCCCGCTACGGCGTCCCGCTCGCCGAGACCGCCCCCTCCGGCCTCGCTGCCGCTGGCATCAAACCGGCCCTCCTGCCCCCGGCGCCGCAGTTGGAGGTGGCGCGCGCGCCGGCTCCAGCAGCCCCCGCCCTCCCCGAGCATCGGGAGCTGGAGCCCTCGCGCGCGGCCGGCGGCCCCCTCTCTGACGAACAACTGCAGCCCCTGCTCCGAGTCCTCCAGCACCGCTATGCACCACCGGCCGATCCCGCGATCGCCCCGGACGGTGTTCTGGAAGAAGAGCCGTCGTGGGAAGAGTTCTTCTACAGTGCCTGGCTCGCCTACGCGGGAGAGCATGATCAGTACCCCGATGCCGCCGCTCTCGCCGCGTATGTCTTCCAGCGGGACGGCATCACCGGGGCTACCGGCCAGCCCCTCATGGGCGAGGACCTGGAGGACTTCGTCGCCGCCTTCCAGGAGCGGGAGTTCGGTGACGCTGAACCGCCCGTCGAAGAAGCAGTCGCTGGCTTTGGCGAGCAGTTGCCTCCCGTGCCGTCCCCGAGCGTGTCCGATCCCCAGGCCGAGCCCGTTGGCGCGGGGGCGCACGCCGCAGAGGAGAAGCGCGGCCCGAAAGTGAACGCTGCCATCGACGGGCTGGCGGGCGAGCAGATACCGCCCCAGCCTCCGGCCGAGAAAAGCGGCCTCACCACTGTCGATCGCTACTACCTCGCATGGGTGGAGTATCAGCAGCAGCGCGGTGCCGAGCCCAACGGCGTTGACCTGTCGAAGTACTTGGGTGAGAAGGGCGTGGTCGGCCGCAACGGACGGCCCGCCGCCGCGAGCACGCTACGCCGCTACCTCCTGCCCTTCCGGATCTACAGCGTCTGGGCCGAGCACCGAGGGCGCAGTGAACAGCCCTCGTTGAAAACCGTCGCCGAGGCCTGCGCAGCCCGGGGAATCACCCTCCAGTACAACGAGCCCATCACGGCGGCGACCATCGCAGAGCACACCGCAGACTTCGAGCGCCGCTGGCACGCCGTCATCCGCCACCGCACCGACGTCGCTGCGCAATCACGCTGAACGAATGCGCCGTGCGCAGCCCACCGCGACCAGTGCGCAACACCCATCGCTGTCACCACGGAGGGGCCCGCATGCAGGCACTCCGCACCGTCCGCGGCGACCTCACGGCCGACAACCTGCCCTCCGCTCCCGGAGCCGCGGGGCCGGCGGCTCCGTTCGTGAGCGCGCGGTCACCGCACCAGGCGGCAGGTGCGCCAGCCTCGCCCGTCACGCACCAGGGCGCCGCGCTCTTCAAGATTGCCGAGGTGGTAGGCGACCGACGCCGTGCTGCTGAGCCCGATGTCGTCGGCAAGCTGCCGGACCGACGGGCCCTCACCGCGTTCCTCGATCCACCGTTGTATGCACCGCAGGATCTGCTCCTCCCGCGCCGTGAGGTGCTCCGGGCGCCGGTTCACGGCCGCCACCCCACGGCGCGGGCCTGGCGGCGCAGCTCCACCCGCGCCGCCGGCGTCCGTCCCGGGCCGGACCAGTACGGGTGAAACAGCAGCCGGCCGGACAGGGTCTGCAGGCGGCGGCGCAGCGCGGTGGTGTGCACCGGGTGCGGCACGGCCAGCGCCGCATACGTGAGCTGCCACTCCGCCTGGAGCTCGATCAGATCAGGGGGGAAGGGTGCGTGCTCCATGCCAACAATTAGGCCACATGTTCGATTTTCTGGCCAAGTCGATGCGCTGGCCCGCCCGCCACCGGCGCCCGCCGTGGCTCGTTGGACCGCGTGTGACGACCGCTGACATGACCGACGTCCTCGAGTGGGACGCCCGCACGCTCCTCGAGGAGTACGACGGCGGGGGCCCGAGTACGGGGGAGCGTCTCCTCGCCGAAGGGCTGGCCCGGGCGCGGTGGAGCGGGTCGGCCTTCCGGGCCTCGCTGCGCGATGTCCCGGAGTCCGTGCGGGCCGGGCGCGGATCGACGTCCTCGATCAGGCGGCGTCGGTCCTGGAGCCCGCCGATATCTCCGGGGTACGGCCGGCGCTACACGGGTTTCTTCGTCACGACATGGATCGCAGCGGGGGGTGGTTCGTCGTGATCCCTGGCGGCTGGAGCAGGGGCGGGAGTTCGGGGCCGGGGTCCTCGGTGACGACGACGCCGGCGGCGGCATGGTCGAAGCCGGCGGGCCAGCGGGTGTGGTCGCTGGCCAGGGCGTCGGTCAGGCGTGCCTGGAGTAGGTCGGCCGTGCTCAAGTCGGTGCCGCGCAGGTCTGCCAGGCGCAGGTCGGATCGGCGGAAGACCGCACCGCGCGCGTTGGCCTTGCGCAGGTTCGCCTCGCGCAGGTCGGCCTCGGTGAAGTCGGCGTCCCGCAGGTCGGTCTCGGCCAGCCGCGCGCCGCGCAGGTCGGCCAGTGCACAGCGGGCCCGGCGGAGGATTGCGGTCTTGAGGTCGGCGTGCCGCAGGTTGACCGAGACCAGGGATGCCTGGGTCAGGTTGGCGTGGCACAAGCCTGCCGCCTCCATACAGGAGCGGTCGAGATTGACCTCGGGCAGCCACAGCCCGTCGCAGTCGGCCCGGCGCAAATCGGTGGCGCTGAGATTGACCCAGGACTGCTCCCGGCGCCGGCACAGCACGCCGAGGCCGGTCAGCGCCACCTGTGAGTCGGCGGCACGGGCCTCCAGCGGTGCGATGTCGTTGATGGGCACGTCCGCCGCCGGCGCGTCCTGCCCGGTGGGCGGCCAGGGCAGGTGCGTGCGCAGATACGCGGCCTGGATGGAGATGACGGCCTCGCGGTCACGGGCGGACTGCTCCGCGACCCGCCACAGCGCGTGGAGCCCGCCGACGCGCACATCCAGCTTGTCACTGCCGAGCTGATCGACCGCCCGGCTGAACCGGTCGGTGACGTAGCCCTCCTGGGTAGCGCGCAAGCCATCCTGGCTGACCCGGAGTTGCCGCCACGTGGCGTAGGCGCCGAAGAGCACGACCAGGCCGCCGATCATCTGCAGAAGAGTCGTCCGGACATCGTTCACGGCCTTCAGCCGATCCTGCGGCACGACGACGGCCCCGGCGAGATCGTGGTCGACCACCACACCTGGCAGAACGACGAACACGGTTCCCAGAACGGCCAGTCCCACCACCCCGGCCAGCAACGGCACGACGGCACGACGACCGACCGGCCGCTCGCGCCACGGCCGCTGGCCATGATTCTGCTCCCCCGTCTCCATGGGCACGGGAGCCTATGCGCACCTCAGGAGATGATCAAGATGGACCAAGTGGAGCAGCAGTACTGGGGTGTTCTGTGCCCGTCGGCTGGTCAACCATCCTCATCGGTACGCCCACGACTGCTGAAGATCGACAGCGTGGAACGATGGTCGCCATGTCTGGTCAGGTCTGGGTGTCACTCATATCGTTGGGCGGCGTTGCGCTCGGTGGCGTGCTGTCCTTCCTCGTTCAGTTCGGGACGCAGCGGTCGGCGGAACGAACGGAACAGCGGCGGCAGCAGACCGAGTTGTCGGAGGCCCGGCGGGCGGAGCGGCTTGCGCTGCTGGAGCGGTTCATCGAGGTGGGGGCCGAGGCGGAGCGCGCCGCCTTCAGCCGACCGCACGAATGGGACGACACCAGCGCCTGGTTCCTCACGACCCAAGACGCCATGAACAGACTGTGGGTTGCCGAGCGGCTGATCCGTATCCAGTTCCCCCTTCCTGTGCATGACGCAGCACGCAAGTACTTCCTCGACCTCAACCGGACCGTGTGGGAAGGCTTGCCCGACGGCGAGAGCGTGCGTGACTACCTGGAAGACAACAGGCTGGCCTTTCTCGACGCGGCCCGAGCAGTCATGGGATAGCCCGCTGCGGACCCTCGAAGCTCCTTTACAGGGCAGCCCCCAGTAGCCCGGTTGCGGCTTCGACAGCTTCTGTTCCTCGCAGCTGACCACTGCCTCCGCCACTGCCTTGGCCTCGGGTCCGGCTGCGCGGCGCAGGGCGGCGGGATCCGGGCCATGCCCGGACAGTGGCCACGCGGGGGTGGACTGTCACCATCTGTGCCCTCTCCCGTACAGTCCGTGGTGCCAGTGCTCCGTTACGGCCAAGCCCAGCGGTTGACCAGGAGAAGAAACATGGACACCGAAGCCAGCCTCGGCTCCCTTCCGTACGTTCCCAAAACGGGGCGGCCGGTCCCCGAAGCCGAGCCTGAACTCGTGGAGCAGTGGCGATCGGGAGGAGGTGAACTGGTCGAGCTGCTGTCCCAGGTGCGCGAGCGGTTCGGCGGCATCGCCGCGTTCCGCCTCGGGCCGGCCCCCACCGTTCTTGTCACCGACCCGCAGGCGGTCCAGCACGTACTCGCCCGGCACCCGGAGCGGTACGTCAAGCGCTCCCACCGCGCCCGTGTGCTGATCGGCGACGGCGTCCTCGCCGCCACCGGTGAGGCGTGGAAGCGCCAACGCCGCTTGCTGCAGTCCCAGTTCACCGGTACCGGCATGCGCCGCTACGAACAGCGGATCACCGAGGCCGCCCGGACCACCACCGGGCGCTGGGGAGGATACGCCCGTACCGGGCAGACCCTCGATGTCGGGCAGGAGATGCGCCGCTTCGCCCTGGACGCCATCTGGCGCGCTCTTACCGGGCACCCCCTCGACGACGGGACCGAGCGCGAACTGGCCGCCGTGGCCGCCGTGGCGACCGCCCTACCGACTCTGCCCGCTGACGTCACCGACGCCCAGGACGCCGTTGCCGCCGATCTCGCCCGGATCGATGCGGTCGCCCGGCACGCCATCGAGGCCGCTCGCAGCGGGGCGGCCGGCCCCGACGGCCCGGGCCTGCTGCACGTCCTGACCGACGCCGCCACCGAGCGCCCCGAGTACACCGACCAGCTGATCCGCGACGAGCTGGTCACGTTGCTCGTGGCCGGGCACGAGACCACCGCCACCACCCTGACCTGGCTCTACCAGCTCCTCGACCAGCACCCCGCCGCCCGCGAACAAGCTCTCGCCGCCGGCGGCGAAGGCTCAGCTGGGCGCCGCCAGGCCATCCAGGCTCTGGTCCACGAGACGCTCCGGCTCTACCCGTCCGCCTGGATCCTGCCCCGCCACGCCACCGAGGACGACACCCTTGCCGGCTACGCCGTCGAGGCGGGCACCGACCTCCTGATCTGCCCGTACCTCACGCACCGCGATCCCGAACTGTGGCCAGACCCAGAGCACTTCGACCCCCGGCGCTTCATCACCCCGGACGGCCGACCTGCCCACCCGGGCGCCTACTTCCCCTTCGGTATCGGTCCCCGCGCCTGCCTCGGTCTGCAATTCGCGCTCCGCGAATCGACCGTCCTGCTCGAACACCTGCTGCCGGTCCACACCCCGGCCTTCTACTCCACTCCCACGAAGGCGGTGTACGGCATCACCGTCCGCCCCGACGGCCCCACCCCCGCAACCTTGGTATCGCCACTCACCTGAAGCGGAACGGTACGGAGGACGGCGTACTCAGAAGAGATTGAAAGCGGTCTCACCCCAGGTGCGGTACACGAGGTCAAGCGCGTGGTCCACGGCGGACCCGACATCCCGCCGGAGCCGGACCTGCCCGATGATCTACGCCATGGTCATCGGTCGCCGACCAGCACGAGTACCCGGCTCGCAATCCACGCCAGACCCGTGGCCTGCGACGTCACGATGCACACCGCCCAGTGGGTGAAGGGGTGCCCAACAGGCCGGCGAGCGTTTGGAGTCGTTCGGCGTCGAGGCTGCCCTCGGCGGCGGTGCAGACCAGGAGCGCGGGGCCGGGGTTGCCCGGTATCGGGTAGGCGTCCCAGTCCAGGTTCAGTTCGCCGACCCGGGGGTGGGTGAGGCGCATCTGGCCTCGGGTCGGTTCCTCCACGTCGTGCAGGGCCCACAGGGCCGCAAACTCGTCGCTGCGGACGGCGAGTTCACCCACCAGCTCGACCGCGCGCGGGTGACCCGGATCGGCGGCGACTTGGGGGTCTTGTCAACTTGGTGGGTTTCGAAGTGTGTTGGGGCTTGACGGGGCGAATGGAGCCGTCGGCCGGTGCTGTGGTCAGGGTGCCGCAGGTACGCCTGTGATCTTGTTCCAGGTCGTGAAGCGGATGGTCATCTCGGCGCGGTAGTCGGGGGCGGTCAGAAGGTGGCGGCGGGGCCGGAAGTGTGGCGAGACGGCGCTGAACACCGAGAGGAATTTCTGGGTGCTGGCGGGTGAGCGGAAGCCCTTCATGGCGCGTTCGCGCTGGCGGGTCGGCTGGTGGGAGTTCTCCGCCCGGTTGTTCAGGTACTTGGACTGCCGGTGCTCGACGGAGCGCATCAGCTCGCGGTGGGCGACGCCGTAGCTGCGGAGCTTGTCGGTGACCAGCGCCCGCGGCACCCGGCACTGCTTCTTCATCAGCTTGGCCATGAACCGCCTGGCGGCCTTGTCGTCGCGCCTGCTCTGGACAAGGACGTCCAGCACGTTGCCGTCCTGGTCGACCGCGCGCCACAGGTACCGCCGCTCGCCGTTGATCTCTACGAAGACCTCGTCCAGGTGCCGCTTGTCACCGGCCCGGGGCTTTCGGCGGCGCAGCCCGGCCGCGTACGCGGGTCCGAGCTTGGCGCACCACTGGCGGATCGTCTCGTAGGAGACGATCACGCCGCGGGCGAGCATGAGCTCCTCAACCTCGCGGAAGCTCAGCGGGAAGCGGTGATACAGCCACACGCAGTGGGCGATGATCTCCGCCGGGTACCGGAACCCTTTATACGACGGCGACCCCGCGTCCAAGACTGCCCTCCCCGCGATCACAACCCCAAGATCATCCCAGATCTCAGCCAAGTTGACGACGCCCGAGCTGCTGTTCGACCACCACGCCCACGACCTGCGTGGCACCCGAGCCGGCACCGGCTCCCTCACCGTCCACACGCTGGGTATCCGGGTGGAGCACTTCGTCACCTGGGCCAAAGACGAGGCCACTGCCCGTGGGCTAGCCCATGAGGTCATCCCGCCTGATCCGCACGGGAAGATCGGTACTGAGCGGTTCCGCAGGAGCCTGGCGTGGCATATCGCCCGTCGGCCCGGCGGGCTGGTCGCTCTCGCGATTCAGTACGGCCATCTGCGGACTTCCGTATCAGCCGGCTACGCCGCGCGCAGCCGGGACGGCATCCACGACCTCCTCGACGTCGAGACGGCCCGCGCGACCATCGACACCGTCGCCGACCTGAACGCCGATCTCAAGGACGGCATCGGCATTTCCGGACCCGCTGCCCGCAGAGCGATCAAGGCCGCCGCTACCGCTCCGCAGTACACCGGCAACATCGTCACCGCCCGGCAAGCCCGCCAGATCCGCGCCAACCCTCAACTGGCCGTCTACGCCAATCCCAACACGCTGCTGGTGTGTGTCTACAAGCGCGACAAGGCCCTGTGCCACCGCGGCACCAAGGACACCCCCAGTCTCGACCGGTGCGTTCCCACCTGCGCGAACATCGCCCGCACCGATCAGCACGCCGCCGGCCTCCGGCGCCGTGCCACCGTGCTCGATCAGCGGGCAGCCCAGGTCCCCGGCCCGCTGGGCGAGCGGTTACGCAGCAACGCCGGGCGCCTACGCGACCTTGCCGACGCCCACTACCGAACCCGGACCACACTCCAGGACGGCACCGCATGAGCCCCGCACCCGACGAACGCGACCGTATCCGCGCGGCCATCGGCCGCATCCTGCAAGGGACCCCACAGCGCTCCAACGGCGCGTGGACGATCGTCGCCCTGGCCGAGGAAGCCGGCGTACCCCGCAACGCGCTGACCCAGCGGCACCCGGACCTCAAGAACGATTTCTATGCGCAGGTCAGGGCGCGCGGTAAGACGCCAGACTCCGAGATCCGTCTACGCAAGCAGATCGTCAAGCTGAAGGAACTCCGCGTCAAGGACGCCAAGGAGCTGTCGCAGTCGCAGACCGACATCGATCACCTCGTCCGCGCCGTCAACCACCTGACCGTGGAGAACCGGCAACTACGCGGTGCGCTGTCGCAGCCCAGCTCCCCGGTCAGAACACTGCCGACGCAGCGGCGGCCCAATCGGATCCCGTGAACCGCGCTCAGGGGCCCAGCTCGGCCGTGGGGAACATCGATACAGCCGTTGGCAAGAACCCTCAACGTCCTGGGCCGCTACAGCTTCAACGCCTCCCTTCCGTGCGAGGGCCTACGTCCGCTGCGTGACCCGGACGCGATCGAGCTCGACGAAGACGGCGCGGAGGAGTAGAGCCCTCAACCAGGTCAGGCCGAACAGCCTTGTAGGGAGCGTGCCCATTCCTGCGCCCGTCGGGGCCGGGCCGTCTATCGCGAACGCCTCGGCTCCACGTCCCGCAGCGGCCCTGAGTCGCATCAGTCGAGGGCGTGGCTGCGGCCGGTCTGCAGGATCTCGTCGGAAAGCTCGGGCTCGACGTGGCGTACGGCGCGGGCGAGCATCAGCGCGCCGACCATTTCGCTGAGCAGGCGGATGGCCCTGTGGCGGGCCTCGCCCGGGTCGAAGTCGTGCCCCTTCTCCTCGGCTTCGCGCAGGAACTCGGCGGCGAAGCCGGTGAGGTAACCCTCGACGCCTTCGGCGTACGCGCTCTGCACGGCTTCGCTGTGCCGTCCGGCGTCGGTGACCAGGGAGGCGGAGGGGCAGCCGCCGTCCGGGGCGTCACGGTGCGCGGTGGACAGGTACCCGGCCACGACCCGCTCCAGCGGAGAGCCGCCCTGGCCCGGACCGTCCTCGATCGTCCGGGCCAGGCCCCCGAGCGAGGCGGCGAAGGAGGCACCACACACCTCCACAGCCAGGTCGTTCTTGGAGGCGAAGTGGTTGTAGAAGCCGCCGTGGGTGAGTCCGGCTTCCTTCATCAGCTCGGCGATGCCGACCGCGTCGATGCCCTCCGAGCGAAACATGCGGCCCGCCGCTTCGAGGATGTTCTGCCGGTTGCGGGCCTTGTCCTCCTTGGTGATCCGCGGCATGGCCGTCCTCTCGCGTCGCTCTCGATTTGACCTTTTTGATGATGCCTCTCATCATAACAGGAGTTCCAATGATGCCCATCATCAATAGTTCGTGGAAGGGGAGCGTCATGCGCGCCATCGCCTACGACCAGCACGGAGAAGCCGGGCAGGTACTACGCCTGAGCGAGCAGCCGGCCCCTGCTGCGCCCGCGGCCGGGCAGGTGCAGGTGCGGGTGCTGTCCCGGCCGATCCACCCCGGCGACCTGGCGGGAGTGGAGGGCCTTCCGGGTGGGCTGCGGCAGCGGTTCGCCACGCCACGGATTCCCGGCGTGGAGGGGATGGGCGTCATCGAGACCGTCGGCGAGGGTGTGCAGGATCGGCGGCCCGATCAGCGGGTGGCGTTCTTCCCGGTGCCGGGCGCGTGGAGCGAACTCGTCACGGCGCCGACCGATCTGGTGGTGCCGGTGCCCGAGGGCCTCAGCGACGAGACCGCGGCCTTGATGCTGGTCAACCCGCTGACCCTGCTCTCCTTGCTGCGGGCGGTCGAGGACGCCCAGCACGGCCAGGCCGGTCCGGTGGTGCAGACGGCCGCTGGTTCGTCGGTGGGAAAGCTGGTCAGCGCCGTAGCGCTCAAGCACGGCATCCCGCTGGTCAACCTGGTACGCAGCGCCACGGGGGCGCAGACCTTGCGGCAGCGCTTCCCCGGACTGCCGACCATCTCGACGGCCGACGCGGACTGGCGCACTCAGGTCCAGGACGCGACCGGCGGCCGGGGTGCCCAGGTCGTACTGGACGCGGTGGGCGGATCCCTGACCGGTGAGCTGGCCGGGCTGCTCGCCGACGGCGGCACGCTGATCACCTACGGACAGCTCGGTTCCGGCAGCACGCCGCTGGAGTCGCTCGCGCTGACCCCGCGGGCCCTGACCGTGCGGGGCACGTCCATCGGCCAGTGGATGGCCCGCACGCCTGAGGAACGGGCCGAGGACATCGCCTTCGCCGCCCGTCTGGCCGCGACCACCCCGGAACTCTTCGAGGTCGCAGCCAGCTACGACCTCGCCGACTTCGCGAAGGCCATCGACCATGTCCGCCGCCCCGGCAAGAGCGGAACGGTCCTGCTCACCAGCCCCGCATCCTGAACCCCACGAAGGGCACTGCCATGAAGATCGGAACCCTCGGCGCCGGAACCGTCGCCCAGGCCATCGCCCGCCACGCCGTGGCCCACGGCCACCAGGTCGTACTGAGCAACAGCCGCAGCCCCGCCTCCCTGGCCGGCCTCGCCGACGCACTCGGACCGCTCGCCCACGCCGGCACCCCAGAGGAAGCCGCCGCGGCGGAACTCGTCGTGCTCGCAGTCGGCTGGCCCCAGATCCCGGACGCGGTAGCCGGACTGCCCCCCTTCGACGGGCGCATCGTCATCGACGCCACCAATCAGTTCGCCTCCCCGCCCCCGCACACGAAGATTGCCGACCTGGGCGAGCTGACCGGCAGCGAACACGTCGCCTCACTGCTGCCCGGAGCCCGCGTCGTCAAGGCGTTCAACACCCTCTACGGCCAGTACATCGCCGCCGACCCGCGCCACCAGGCCGGACGCCAGGTGCTGTTCCTCGCCGGTGACGACGCCGACGCCAAGACGACCGTCAAGGACCTCACCGCCGCCTTCGGCTTCGCCCCCGTCGACCTCGGCTCCTTGCGCGAGGGCGGACGCCTCATGCAGCTCGGCGGCCCACTCTCCGGCCTCCACGCCCTCAAACAGGACTGAGCCGGGCCCTCGCCCATTCCTCGCTCTCCTCCTCATCCGACCCTCAGCACAAGGAAGTTACTCATGACCACCCAGCCCCTGCTGCAGCCCGTCCGCCTCGGCGCGCTGGAGCTCCCCAACAGCGTCGTCATGGCCCCCATGACCCGCGCCCGCGCTCAGAACGCCGAGCTGGCCCCCACCGACCTGCACGCGGCCTACTACGCGCAGCGCGCCGACGCCGGCCTGATCGTCACCGAGGGAACCTGGGTCAACCCCGACGCGATCGGCTTCATCCACGCGCCCGGCATCTACACCGACACGCAGACCGCCGGCTGGGTGAAGGTCACCGAAGCCGTCCACAAGGCCGGCGGGCGGATCGTCTCCCAGTTCGGCCACCTCGGCACGGCCTCCCACCCCGACCACCTCGGCGGCCGCCTGCCCGCCGGCCCCTCGGCCATCAACCCCGGCGAGAAGTCCTTCACCCCCTCCGGCCCGAAGGACACCGTCACCCCGCGCGCCTACACCGCCGCTGAGATCGCCGCCACCATCGCCGACTACCGCCATGCGGCCGAGAACGCCCGCCGCGCCGGCTTCGACGGCGTGGAAATCCACGCCCAGCAATCCCACTTGATCCCGCAGTTCCTCAACCCACGTCTCAACCAGCGCACCGACGCCTACGGAGGCAGCAGCGAGAAGCGGGCCCAGTTCCTCCTCGACATCCTCGACGCCGTCAGTGACGTGTGGGGCAGCGACCGCATCAGCGTGAAGATGTCCCCGGGCTGGGCCAACGGAACCACGTTCACCGCGGACGAGGAGACACTCGCCGACTACGACCAGCTGTTCAAGAAGCTCAACGACAGCAACCTGGCCTACCTGCACCTCCTGGGCACTCCCGGCACCATCGAGGAGCGCATCGTCCTCTTCTCCCGCTACCGCGCCAACTACCTGGGCAACATCGTCGCCAACCTCGGCTTCACCCAGGCCCTCGGCAACGAGATCCTCGACCACGGGATCGTCAACGCGGTCTCCTTCGGCGCCCCCTTCATCGCCAACCCCGACCTGGTCGAGCGCTTCGCGCAGGGCCACCCGCTGGCCGACGGCGACCGGGACACCTACTACGCCGGTCACACCGAGGGCTACACCGACTACCCCGCCTTCACCGCCAACTGAGCAAGGAAGATCGCCGTGAGCAGCAACATCCGAGCAATGATCGCAAACGTCGAAGTAGAGAGCCTCGAAGACGCAATCCCTCTCTACCAGGACCTGGCCGGGGACGCGGAAGTCCGCCGATTCCCCTACCGAGACCTGGAGTTGGCACTCGTAGGACCCTTCCTGCTCTACTCCGGCCCGCTGGAGAAGTACGTCTCGCAGAACGCGACCGTCATCGTCGAATCCCTGACCCCCGTTCTCGACACCCTCGGCAAGGCCGGCGCCGAGATCCTCGAAGCACCCAACGAAGTACCCAACGGCACCAGGATCGTCGCCCGCCACCCGGACGGCTCTGTCTTCGAGTACATGCAGCCCCGCGCCTGAGCTTGACTCTGTCGGGGATCTTGGAGTTTCGCGGTGCGGCAGCATGGTCAACGGGCATGCTCGGGTAGTTCCGTTGACCGATGCAGTTGTCGAGGTGCCTGTTGTCCCTCCGGCCACGTTCCGGTGAGCAGGTCCCGTCTCTGACTGCGCAGGTCGCGCGGGCGAGCAACCCGGGCGGCACGACGGCGATAGGGGTGAGAGACTGGCTGGACGGGCTGTGGCATGACGAGGACTTCGCCGACTGGTACCCGCAGGACGGGCGTCCTGGTCTCTCGCCTGCTCAACTGGTTACCGTCTGTGTGCTGCAGTTCCTGCTCGGTCTGTCGGACCGGCAGGCCGCCGAGGCGGTCCGCTGCCGCATCGACTTCACGTACGCGATGGCCATGGAACTGGACGACCCCGGGTTCCATCACAGCGTGCTGGCCGATTTCCGCGATCGTCTCGCCGAAGGCGACCGTGCCGACCGCCTCCTCGACCTCGCGCTGGCCCGCCTGAAGGAGGCCGGCCTGGTGCGCGAGCGCACCACTCAGCGCACCGACTCCACCCATGTCCTGGCCGCGGTGCGTGACCTGACCCGCCTGGAGCTGATCACCGAGGCGGTCCGCGCCGCACTGGAAGAGGTCGCCGGCACTTCCCCTCACCTGCTGGACGAGCTGGTCGATGAGGACTGGGGGCGCCGCTACGGCCGAGCGGTCCGCCTGGGCAAGAACCCCACCAAGCCCAAGACCAGGATCCTTGCCACTGGAAACGACGCGGTCCGGCTCCTGGAACACCTCTACCGGCACGGAGCAGACCGCGCGTCCGGTCCTCGTATCCAGGCCCTGCGCCAGATCATGGTGCAGAACTACCACCGTGACGCAGCAGGACATCTGCGCTGGCGCACCGCCGAGACGGAAGGCGGGCCCGGGCTGCCGCCTTCGTCCCGGGCGGTCGTCTCTCCCTACGACACCTCGGCCCGCTACGCACGGCACGGACACATCATCAGCTGGAAGGGGTTCTCCGTTCACCTGCCGAGACCTGTGCTCCCGACGGCCCCAACGTGATCACGGACGTGGCCACCACCGCGGCCACCACCCATGACAGCCAGGTCCTGCCCGGCATCCACACCCGCCTGGCACGCCGCGGACTCCTGCCCGCCGAGCACCTGGTCGACGCCGGCTACACCTCCCTGCCCCACCTGGAACAAGCCACCCGTGAACACCAGGTCACCGTCTCCGGGCCACTGCGGAGCAACCCCACCCGTCAGCACCGCCGGGACGAGGGCTTCGCCCGGGACGACTTCCACATCGACTACGACCGTCAGCAGGTCACCTGCCCCCAGGGCCAGGTCAGCCAGGGCCGGCACGGCCCCTACCCGACCTCCTCACCCACCGCGGCCCGGCTGATCGTGGCCAGGTTCACCAAAAGCCAGTGCCAGCCCTGCCCGGCGCGCACCCAGTGCACCACCTCCCGTGAAAGCACCCGCACCGTGGGCTTTCCCCCACGAGAACTCCGCGACCTGCAATTTCGCGTCCGCACCGAGCAGCAGACGCCCGAGTGGAAGACGCGCTACGCGGTCCGCTCCGGAGTGGAGGGCACGGTCAACGAGTTCGCCCACGGCTACGGCATGCGACGCTGCCGCTACCGAGGACAGGGAAAGGCCCACATTCAGCACGTCCTGACGGCCATCGCCGTCAACATCGAGCGCCTCAGCGGACTACCACCGACCGAGGAAGCCCCCACGCCCCGCCGGCCGACTGCCTTCCAGAACTACCTCGACCAGCGCGAGATACCCCGACCGAAGTCCTGGCGAACCCTGGGCAGCTGACTTCGGCAACTCCAAGATCCCCGACAGAGTCAAGCTGAGAGCCTGTGTCTGAGCCCCGCATGACAAGTTGAGCGGGCTTCGACACAGGTCAGGGCCCTATCGCATGGACGGATCCGCCCGCTGACCTACTGCGGTGTCAACGGGTTGCAACGCCGACGCCCCTCCCCAGGTCCGGGAACGGCTCGGCGTACGCGCCGACCCCGTGCTCCCCGGCCGTTGCCTTCCCGCTGAGACAACGGTCCGCCGGCTCCTGGCTGGCATCGACGGTGATGCCCTGGACCGGGCAGTAGGCCGCTGGCTCGCCGACCGCTGTACTGGAGCGGGCGAGCTGCGCGGCCTGGCAGTGGACGGCAAGAGCCTGCGAGGTACCGCCAGGGCCACGGGGCGAAAGATCCACCTACTCGCGGCATTGGACCACACCACCGGCCTGGTCCTGGCCCGGCTGGACGTGCAGGAGAAGACGAACGAGATCTCGTGCTTCCAGCCTCTGCCGGACACTGTCACCGACCTCGCCGGCGTGGTCGTCACCAGCGACGCCATGTACACCCAGCGCGAGCACGCTGCGTACCTACTGGACCGCGAAGCCCACTACATCGTGATCGCGAAGGGCAACCAAAAGAAGCTGCGCATGCAGCTCAAGTCCCTTCCCTGGGCGAGATCCCACTGCAAAGCCGCACCAAGGGCATGGGGCACGAACGCGTCGAAATCCGGCGAATCAAGGTAGTCACCATCAACAACTTGCTTTCCCCGGCGCCCGCCAAGCGCTCCAGATCAAGCGCCGTCGGGTGAACCGCACGACCGGCAAGACCACCATCAAGACCGTCTATGCCGTCACCAGCCTGACCGCCGAGCAGGCCACCCCCGCCCAACTCGAGGCGCTCGTCCGAGATCACTGGAAAGTCGAGGTCCTGCACCACATCAGGGATACGACGTTCGCCGAGGACGCCTTCCAACTGTGGACCGGCAACGCGCCCCGCGCCATGGCCACGTGGCGCAACCTCGCCGTCGGAGCCCTCCGCCTCACCGGCAGCACCAGCATCGCTGCAGCTCTGCGACGCAACGCCCGCGACCCACGCCGATCCCTCGCACTCCTCGGGCTTACATAATCACGAAACGGACGTCAGCCGCCCGAAGCCCCGGCCCAGGCGCGGCGGGGCCGTCGTCTCAGAGGTCCAGGACAATCCCTCCTGCGGGTTTGGAGCAGCAGATGAGGATGTTGCCCTCGGCGGGGGGTTCGACGGGGTCGGGTGAGTAGTTGACGGTGCCGGACATGAGGGCGAGTTCGCAGGTGTGGCAGACCCCGGTGCGGCAGGACCACTGGACGGGGACGTCGCAGGCTTCGGCGAGTTCGAGCAGGGACTCCTGGGCGTCGTTCCAGGGGACTGTGAGTCCGCTGCGGGCGAAGGAGACCTCGGGTCCGGTGCCGGGCGCGCCCGCGGGCTGGTGAGGCGCGGGCCCGGTTGCCGAGCCCTTGATCCCGGGGGTGATGGCGGGGCCCGCGCCGAAGATCTCGGTGTGGACGCGGGAGGTGTCGAGACCGCAGTCCACGAGCGCGGCAGTGAGGCTGTCCATGAATGCGGTGGGGCCGCACAGGTACGCGTCGGTGTCGGTGGGTAGGCCGAGCCGGCGGACAGGCCCGGCCGAGAGACGACCCGCTTCGTCGTAGTCCACGCCAAGGTGGTCGTTGGAAGCGGGCCTGCTGTAGTAGACGGTCGACCGGGCGTTGGGCAGGGTGGCGATCAGGTCGCGACTTTCCTGGGCGAAGGGGTGCTCGCTGCCGTCACGGGCTCCGTGCAGCCACCACACCTGGCGGGTGGAGCGGTCATGGGCGAGGGTGTGCAGCATGGCCAGGACGGGGGTGACGCCGACCCCGGCCGACAGCAGTACCACCGGGTTGTCGCCCCCGGTCAGGCAGAAGGTGCCGCGGGGCGCGGCGGCATCCAGTTGGTCGCCGACCCGGATGTGGGCACGCAGCTCGTTACTGGCGGCGCCGTGCGGTTCGACCTTCACGCTGATCCGGTACGCGCCGGTGCCTGGCTCTCCGGACAGGGAGTAGCTGCGGATCAGGGGTGGCACGCCGCCCGCGGGCTGGACTTTGACGGTGAGGAACTGGCCCGGCAGCGCGGCCGGCAGCGCCGAGCCGTCTGCGGCGGCCAGGTGCAGGGAGAACACGCTGCGGCTCTCGGACGGGATATGCGTGACAGTCAGCGGGCGGAAGCCCGGCCAGGCAGGCGGCGGTGCGGTGGCCGCGGTGTTCAGTCCGGCGCTGCCCGAGGAAGCACCACCTTCGCCGTCGGCCTGGTCCAGCAAGGTGCGCATGGAACCCTGCCAGCCGGGGCTGAGCGCGGGGATCCGCAGGGCCCGTTCGACCTGTTCACGGGTGTGTCCGGGCAGGTAGAGCACCCGGTCGATCTCTTCGACGGTCATCGCCCCCGGGCCGGTGGAGACCTTGACGATCTTTTGCCCCGCCTCGACCTCGCCTTCCTCAATGACGCGGAGGTAGAAGCCGGGGCGGTGGTGGGCCACGAGCAGTGCGGCCATCTGTGGCTCACCCATGCGCAGGCCCACCCGGTAGCAGGTCACCCGGGGTTGAGTGACCTCGAACAGGGCGTCCCCGATGCGGTAGCGGTCCCCGATGCAGACCTCATCGTCGGGCAACCCATCCACGGTGAAGTTCTCGCCGAACTGCCCGGGAGTGAGGTCGTCGCGGCCCAGCTCGTTCGCCCAGAAGCGGTAGGAGTCGGTCTGGTAGACCAGCACCGCCCGCTGCTCACCGCCGTGCCCGCCCAGATCTCCCTGGCCGTCCCCGTCGATGTTCAGCCGCCGCACCATCCGAGGTCCGGCAACGGTCTGCTTGTAGACGCCGGTGTGCACGGTCTTTCCGTGCCAGGGGACGTCTTTCGGCATTCCGATATTCACTGCTGTCAACGTGGCCACCACGCCACCTCTCTTGTGGCGCCTCCCACGCCGCTCCGACTGGGAAGCCCGTGGTATCAGCTTCTGGCCCCTGGCCGCCGTGTCGATGGGGCAGCCCGATGTCGGCATCGGGCTGTATCCCCAGGCACAAAGCACTGCCTCACGCCGAAAGAGCCTGCGACGGCCAGCCCCGCATCGGCCGCCTGACCGGGCCGTGATCAGCACATACTATCCGCCATGTGCACATCACATTCGGCCGGAGATCGGCGGGAGGTGTGCGGGTCTCGACACGCTTCAGGTCAGGACGCGTCCGAGGAATCCGTGGATGTATCCGCTGATGGCGTCCAGGTGCGTCTCCAGGGCGAAGTGTCCGGCGGGCAGCAGGTGGACTTCCGCCTCCGGCAGGTCACGGGAGAACGCCCGCGCGCCGTCCGGCCCGAAGATCTCGTCCCCCTGGCCCCATACCGCGAGCAGGGGCACCTGGCTGGTACGGAAGTACTCCTGCAGCTTCGGGTACCCCTCGATGTTCTTCGGGTAGTCGCGGAACAGCGCCAGCTGGATCTCGTCGTTGCCCGGCCGTTCCAGCAGGAGCTGATCGAGAGTCCAGGTGTCGGGGCTGACTAGGCTGGTGTCGGTGGCGCCGTTCTCGTACTGCCAACGGGTCTTACTCGGGCTGAACTTGGCCCGCGCGCCCGGCTCCGTGTCGCGGCCCGGACTGGTGGCGTACGCGAACAGGTCGTCCCAGAAGGGCTTGACGAAGCCTTCCATGTAGGCGTTGCCACTCTGCGAGATGATCGCGCTGACGTCGAAGGAAGGGTCGAGCGCAAGGCGCCAGCCGATCGGTGCTCCGTAGTCGTGCACATACATGGCGAAGCGGTTCATGCCTAGGTGGTTGAGCAGTCCGGCGGTGATGCCGGCGAGGTTGTCGAAGGTGTAGTCGAATGCGTCCACCTTGGGCATGGCGGAGTGGCCATATCCGATGTGGTCGGTGGCAATCACGTGATAGTCATCGGCCAGCGCGGGGGCGAGATGGCGGAACATGTGCGAGCTGCTCGGGAATCCGTGCAGCAGCAGCACGACCGGTGCGTCGCTGGGGCCGGCCTCGCGGTAGAAGACTTCTTGGCCCTTGATGGTTGCTGTCTTGTGTCGCGTGGGAAGCACATCGACCTCCGGGCGCCCGTGGGCGCAGAACTGCGTCAAATCCGCCCGTATAAAACCCGGCTGGACACGAATATGGTCAGGACGGTCGCCGTGGAGGCTCGGGAACCATTTTCCCTCGGCGGCGTGGTGCCTCGCGGCAGATGGCGCCGGTTGCCACCTTCCTCACGCTAGACCTGACCTGCAGGGAGGGCAACGCGGCAGAACCAATAAATGGGATCGCGGAGCTCATGTGCGGCTCGCTGAATCACGGGTCCCAACACATTACGGAACAAAAGCACAGCAGAGTGTCACAGCAATGTCGCGAGTCGTGGTCTCTGAGGATCGCCTGGCGGTAGTCCGACATCCCTGACGTCAGCCAGGAATACCGCAATGGCGTATGGCCGTTCCCGTCCGGCTTCCTACCGCGAGGTCGAGTTGGCCGCCCAGCACTGTGCTGGATTCCGTGAGAGCGCGGACCGCACCCAATCATTAGTGACGCACTTCTCCGCGGCGCCGCGGGATTCCTTGCCGATCTGCGATTCCTGGTCATCTGGGCGGCCCCTGCTGAGCGCCCAGATCCTCACCCGGCGCGCTGTGCGGGCCGCCGCGTACAGCATCGGTGGCTCGACGGCTACCGCCGACTTCCACCCCTGCATCGGAAGCTTGGTGTCAATGTCCGTCGAAACAGCGGCAATCGTGGGGCTACTGGGTGTCAGACCGGGAATCCACCGCGCCCCTGAACGGGACCCCGGCCGCCGTCCGGCACCGCATACGACACCCGCGGCGGGCCTGTGCTCACGCTGTCATCTGGGAACCGGCTGGCGCCCGGGGTCTCGTACGTTCAGCCGCGGGCGAAGGCCAGCAAGTCGGCGTCGAAGACGTCCTTGAACGGAGCGACCATCGACAGGCCGTGCGGGGCCCCGGGGTACACCTTGAACGTGTTGTCCTTGACGATCTTCGAGGACTTATCGCCGGCCGCGACGATGGGCACGATCTGGTCGTCGTCACCATGCGCGATGAGCGTAGGGAAGTCGAAGCGCTGCAGGTCCTCGGTCAGATCGGTCTCAGAGAATGCCTTGATGCAGTCGTAGGAACCCTTGATCCCCACCTGCAGCGACCACAGCCAGAATGCGTCACGGGTGCCCTGGGACACCTGGTGACCCTCGCGGTTCGCGCCGTAGAAGGGGGCACTCAGGTCCTGGTAGAACTGCGAACGGTCGGTCGCCACGCCCTTGCGGATCTCGTCGAACACCTCCCGCGGCAGCCCCTCAGGGTTGGAATCTGTCTTGAGCATCAGCGGCGGAATCGCGCTGAGCAGGACCGCTTTGGCGACCCGGTCGCTTCCGTGGCGGCCTACATAGCGCGTAACCTCGCCACCCCCGGTGGAGTGCCCGACAAGAATGACATCACGCAGGTCGAGGGCTTCGATCAGCTGCGCCAGGTCATCGGCGTAGGTGTCCAGGTCGTTGCCGTTCCAGGTCTGCCCGGAGCGCCCGTGGCCGCGGCGGTCGTGGGCGATGGCGCGGAATCCGTTGTCGGCCATCAATTGGGTCTGGGGGTCCCAGGCGTCGGCGTTCAGCGGCCAGCCATGGCTGAAGACCACGGGCTGTCCGGTACCCCAGTCCTTGTAGAAGATCTCGGTATTGTCCCTGGTGGTGATGAAAGGCATCGCATGCCCCTCTCGATCGAATCGACGTGAAGTGCCGCAGCCCCATGCGGTCTGACTCGTCCGGAGAACGTGGGCGTCAGCTCGCATGAGGCCATCGGTGCCGTCAACTCGATTGGTCGAGGCGGTACCTGGGGAAGGCTCACGATGTGCCGGGCGATCGCTGAGCGCCTCGCGCCTTCACGCTACCCGCCGCACCGAATTCACGCGCGCCCAGGCGCACGCCCCGCGCTCATCCCGTACGGCCGAGGCCGCTCACTCGGCGTATGCCTCGGCTACCGCGAGGGTGTCCTCATATGGATGCAGCTTGACGATCTTGTCGCCTGCCACCTGAAGGTGCATGGCGATGGGCGTCATGAACGTCCGACCGGTGCCCTTCGCGACTCGGGTGAACCGTCCCAGCATGACCGCGTGGTCACCGTCGACGAGGAGCGCCTCAATATCGTCAACGTTCTTCTCGGGCACGATGTTCGCCCCCAGCGTCCTGAAATAGTCGGCTACCTCGCCATCGGATCTTGACGGCCGCGAGTCCGTGTCACCGAAGATTGAGCGGTGGGGGCCGGGCGCCCTCCGGCGAGCCGCGGATGTAGTCAGGCGTGGCGGCCGGGTCTACCTGACCGGGCCTTCATCTTCTCCTGGCTGCGCGTCAGGCATGTCCAGGATGGCCTCTCGGGTGTACTGAGGGCTCTCTGGGGGTGGGGCCACGCTAGGGGCCATGAGTACGGTGAGGAGCCTGCTTAGGTCATCCGTGGAGAGCGCCAGGCCCAGGGTCTGCACGATGCGCAGAGCACAGTCCCGGATGGACTGAGCGTCCTTCTCGGGCGCCGCCGTGCTTCCAATCTCGTCACACACTCGGCTGAACTGTTCAGCGCTGATCGTTGGCCGGCTTATCGGTTGCGCCATGGTGCGCTCCTCCTGGAAGAGCGGGCGGTTCCACCCGCTCTTCCAGAAAGCGCTGAGCGCACCCCAATGGCAACTGGAGAGAGCCAGAGCGCAGGCGCTGGACCAGAGCCGCTCAGACTTCGTTGGCACGCGCTCAACGTTGTAGGTGCCAGAAACCTCATCCATGCTGGTCAGACCGTGTAGGGGTGCTGTCGTGAGCTCCTGCCAGTCGACGGTGATGGTGGGTCCTCGGTGATTGCCGGGCAGCCCCGGCCGGCGCCAGGATGGTCCGGTGCTGCTGCGACTGCCCTACCTGGCCCTGACGAGCATGTTCACCCTGATACGGCTCCTGCCGATGGGCGATCGCGACAAGGACGCCGAGATCCTGGCGCTGCGCCATCAACTCGTCGTGCTGCAGCGGCAGATCGACAGGCCGAGCCTCACCTGGCCGGACTGCGCGCTGCTCGCCGCACTCCTGCACCGCCGCCCCCGGGTACAACTTCGCCGACTCCAGCTGATCGTCTCCCCCGACACGGTGCTGCGCTGGCACCGTGACCTGCTCCGCCGACGCCACGGCAATGCCTCCCGACCCAAGCGCCCCGGGAGACCGCGCACCGTAGGCTCTGTCCGGGTCCTGGTGCTGAGGCTCGCCGGCCAGAACCCCAACTGGGGGTACCTGCGCATCCACGGCGAACTCGCCGCTCTCGCATCAAGGTCGCCGCCGCCACCGTGTGGAACATCCTCAAGGAGCACGGCATCGACCCCGCGCCCGACCGGGACCACACTACCTGGGCGAACTTCTTGAGCTCCCAAGTGCAAGCCATCGTCGCCGCCGACTTCTTCGAGACCAAGACACTGACCGGTGCGACCTTGTACGTCCTCGCTGTCATCGAGCACGCCACCCGGCGCGTGCGGATCCTCGGCGCAACGGCGCAACGGCGCAACGGCGCAACGGCGCAACGGCGCAACGGCGCAACGGCGCACCCGACCGCGGCCTGGGTTACCCAGCTCGCCCGGAACATGGTCATGGACCTCCACGACGCCGGCGCCGGGGTGAAGTTCCTGATCCGCGACCGGGATGTCCGCTACCCGGCGGCCTTCGACGCCGTCCTGCAGGCCGAGGGTATCGAGGTCGTCCAGACCGGCGTCCGGATGCCGCGCATGAAGGCGGTCATGGAGCGATGGGTGCGGTCCTGCCGAACCGAGCTCCTCGACCGCACCCTCATCTGGAACCAGGCCCATCTACTCCACGCGCTGCGCGAGTACGAGCAGTTCTACAACCAGCACAGGCCGCACCGCACCCTTGCAGGCGCCGCACCGCTACGTCCCCTGCCCGAACCCATCACCCAATCCGACCGGCTCACCCACCTCAACGTCCACCGACACGACCGCCTCGGTGGCATCCTGCACGAGTACCAACACGTGGCGTGACCAGCACGGGCGTGGTTCTTGGCACCTACAAGGGCGAGCAGCGACGTCGTAGTGTGGTCCAAGCCCGTGCGTCCAAGTGATCAAGCTGTGTGGAGAATAGCCATGATCACCCGCGATCACGGACTTCCTGCATCCAGGGCCCAATTCGCCCCATACTCACCATCAGTGACGGCAGGGTAGGCCGATCGACGCCAGACCCCGCTCAAGCTCGAAGACCCGACAAGGCTTGACTGCCGTGACCTTGTGCCTCCCGTCTTCCTGGTCCGGATGCTTCGCCTGGGGATCCGCGGCGTTGGCCAGGTGTTGTTCAGGTCGGTGACCGCTGTTGCCAGACGGAGGTGAGCGCTGCGACGGGGTCGGTGTCGGCTGGTGCCGCGGGCCACCATGCGCCGTCGTCGTCCTGGAGGTAGGGGTACCAGCGGGCGTCGGGGCCCAGACGCAGCTGGATGCCCTGGCCGGGGAGGGTGAGGCGGTTGCGCCAGGCCCTGAGGGGGACAGGGTCGGTGGCCATCTCGGCGAGGGTCATGGTCAGGGCGGTGCGGGCGGCTGCCATCACCGCTGGGTCGGGGATGTGGGGCTGTTCGGCGACGGTGAGGCCGGTGGGACCGCCGTGGCGCCAGGCACGGACGAGGCGGGCGAACGCGGTCGGCTTGGTGCCGGTGTTCTGGATCAGGTTATGGAACCACTCGGGTCCGGGGTTGCTCGCGGCGATCCGTACGGCGTCCTGGTGCTGGGTCAGGTGCAGGCAAGTGGTGTCGCCGGACAACAACTGCGTTGTGCGTGCCGCTGCGTCGGCCATGAGCCGTTCCAGGTCCGTGAGGGACAGGCCGCTGTCGGACGGTGGGGGGACCGGCAGTGCAGCGGCGTGGGGGGATGGTGCGGGGAGGTCGGGCAGCCCGGGGGTGTGTTCGGCCCAGGCGGCGTAGGCGCTGGCGGCGGGGATCCCGGCCGGAGCTGGCGGGGTGTCCGTCGCCGGGCTCGGGGTGCGGCGTGCGCGCAGTTGGGCGAGGACCTCCTCGCGGCTGCGACCGCGCAGCGCGAAGAGCACGAACGGGTCGGTGTCGATGGTCGCGGCGATGGCGTAGCAGAGCGCGGCGGCGTGCTTGCAGGGGTATCCCCAGTCGGGGCAGGAGCAGTCCGGGTCGAGTTCGGTGGGCTGCGGCAGCAGGGGGACGCCTGCCTGGCGGGCGGCGTCGACGAGTTGGGCGGGCATCTCGCCGTCGAGGAGCGCGGCGAGATGCCCGGCACGGGCCGCGACGGCATCCAGCAGTGTGTCCCACTGGGCGTCGGTGAGGACGGGCAGGTGGACCGAGGATCGGTAGGGGCGCGGCTGGCTGCCCTGGACAGAGGCCTTGATATGGCCGGGGGCGACGGTGGTCGGGCCGACCATGCCCTTGCGGGCGTAGGTGCGTCCGCGGGACAGACGCCCGGCGTCGAGGGTGGAGTCCTCCAGGGCGGTTACCCATGCCTGGCCCCACCAGGTTGCGGCGAAGGCGTGCCTGCCGCGGGCGGGCGCACGGCGCTGGCCGGGCAGCGAGGGGCTCATGGCTGCCTCCCCAGGGCGACGAGTTCGGCGAGGTCGGCGTCGGACAGTTCGGTCAGGGCGGCCTCGCTGGAGCCGACGACGGCGTCGGCGAGCGCGCGCTTGGATTCCAGCAGCTTGGCCACCTTGTCCTCCACGGTGCCCTCTGCGAGGAGCTTGTGGACCTGGACGGGTTTGTCCTGGCCGATGCGGTAGGCGCGGTCGGTGGCCTGGTCCTCGACGGCAGGGTTCCACCAGCGGTCGTAGTGCACGACGTGGGTGGCGCGGGTGAGGTTGAGGCCGGTGCCTGCCGCTTTCAGTGACAGCAGGAATACCGGTACTTCACCGTGCTGGAAGCGGTCCACCATGTCCTCGCGTTGCGCGACGGGGGTGCCGCCGTGCAGGAGGAGGGTGGGGATGCCGCGTTCGGCGAGGTGTTTCTCCAGGAGGGCCGCCATCTTTGTGTACTGGGTGAAGACCAGGACCGACTCGCCCTCGGCGGTGATCGTGTCGATCAGCTCGTCGAGCAGGTCCAGTTTGCCGCTGCGGCCACGCAGCGGTGTGGACTGGCGCAGGTACTGGGCCGGGTGGTTGCAGATCTGCTTCAGAGCGGTGAGCAGCTTCAGCACCAGGCCGCGCCGGGCGATGCCCTCGGACTCCTCGATCTTCGCCATGGTCTCGCGGACCACCGCCTCGTACAGGCTGGTCTGCTCGGCCGTCAGCGACACGACGCGGTCGGTCTCGGTCTTGGCCGGCAGTTCGGGCGCGATCCCCGGGTCGGACTTCCTGCGGCGCAGCAGGAAGGGACGGACGAGACGGGACAGGCGCTCGGCGGCCTCGGGGTCCTCGCCCGTCTCGACCGGGCGGGCGTGCCGGTCGCGGAAGGTGGAGAGCGGGCCGAGGAGTCCGGGGGTGGTCCAGTCGAGCAGCGCCCACAGTTCGGAGAGGTTGTTCTCCACCGGGGTGCCGGTGAGGGCGACGCGGGCGAGGGCGGGCAGGGCGCGCAGCTCGCGGGCGGTGACGGCGTAGGGGTTCTTGACGTGCTGTGCCTCGTCGGCGGCGAGAAGCGACCAAGCCGTCTCGGCGAGGGCTTCGCGGTCGCGGCGCAGCACCCCGTAGGTGACCAGGACGATTTCATCGCCGGCCAGGTCGTCGAGGTGGCGGCTGCCGCCGTGGTAGCGGCGTATGGGCGTGGACGGCGCGAACCTGGCCGCCTCGCGCTGCCAGTTGCCGAGCAGGGAGGCGGGGCACACGACAAGGGTGGGGCCCGCGGTGGCGGGGTCGGTCTGGCGGTGCAGATGCAGGGCGAGGAGGGTGATGGTCTTGCCCAGGCCCATGTCGTCGGCGAGGCAGCCGCCGAGGCCGAGCTCGCACATCTCGGCCAGCCAGGCAAGGCCCCGCTTCTGGTAGTCGCGCAATGTGGCCTTGAGCGCGGCCGGCTGCTCGGCAGGGGTACGGGATTCGGGATCGCGGATACGAGCGACGAGGTCGCCGAACTGGCCGATCGGCGCGCAGGGGATCGGCTCGCCCTCCCTTTCCACCTCGCCGGTCAACGCGGCGCTCAGCGCCTCCATGGGGGTGAGCGGTTGCATCCGGCGGCGCCTGGCGCGGGCCACCAGCTTCGGGTCGGCGACCACCCACTGGTCACGCAGCCGGACGAGGGGGCGGCGGGCCTCGGCGAGGGCGTCCATCTCGGCGTCGGTGAGCGGCTCGCCGCCGAGCGAGATCTGCCAACGGAAGTCGAGGAGGGCGTCGGCGTCGAGAAGACCGCCGGCGCTGGAGCCGGGGGCGGTGCGCTGCCCGATCTCCCCGGTCGCGGTGAGTGCCTTGACCAGCTCGCGCGGCCAGTGCACGTCGATACCGGTCGTGCGCAGCGCGTCGGTAGCGTCGCCCAGCAGGTCGAAGGCTTCGTCGTCGGTCAGCCGGAGTTCGTCGGGGGCGGCGTCTTTCAGCAGCCGCTGCAGCGGGGGCCAGACACGGGCACCGCGGCGGAGCGCGAGCAGCGTCTCGGTCTCGGCATGCGGACCGAGCAGCCGCTCGACCTCGGCCGGCTCGCTCCACAGCCGTGCCGCCTGGACGAGGAGCGCCGGATCCGCCGCGGTGTGCAACTGCAGGACGGCCCTGAACTGCCGGCGCCGCCCCTCGGGCAGGTCGACGCGCAGCGAGACACCGACCTCGGCGGTGAGCGCAGCGGTGGTCTCTTCGGACCACTCGCGCAGGGCGGGCACGGCACGCACCTCACGCCAGGCGTACGGCAGTGCTCCCACGGCGAGTGGCGCGGCCGGGGTACGGACCAGGTCGTCGGCGACCGCGTCGCAGAACTGGCGTACCAGAGCCGCCGGTTCGGCGATCCGCAGCGGTGGCGGACCCGGTTGCGGCAGGCAGTGGGCGTGCGGCGGGAACGCGGCGGCCAGGGAGTCCAGCGTCTGCCGCTGGGCGGCGGTGAAGGGGCCCGCCTGCCAGGTGTCGTAACCGGCGGGGGTGAGGGCCGGGTAGAGGCGGCCGTCGGCGAGCAGCCGCAGCGCGAACCGGGCGGCGGCCTGCCAGGCGGTGGCGGACGGATGCGGCGGCCGCGCCCCCTCCAGGGCAGACACGGCGACAGCCACGGGCAGCGCGTAGCCCTCCACCCTGCGCCGTCTGACCGAGCGGCCGTGCGGCAGCACCAGTTCCACCGAGTCGGTCTCCACCCTCGGACGCATGCCATTGTCCTCGGCGACCGCCCCAGCAGGCTGCCAGAGCAGCACACGCCCGAGACGGGCCGGCTCTCCGGGCAGGAACACCGCCGCCCAGCCCCCGTCGAGCAGCCCCCGTGCCCACGTGGCAGCCTCGGGGGCGGCCAGCGGCGGTGCGCTCATCGTGCCCGTGCCCGGTTCTCGTACGACGATCCGTGCCACGCTCTTCCGCTCCATCGCCATCCGGGGCGGTCCTCACCGCACACGCCCACCACCGGACTTCACCACGCACTGTCACCCACCGGCAAGTTCGGGCCATACCGTCACGGGTGGGGAGGAGGGTTTACCGGCCGCGGGCCCGTAGAGGTCGGGCGGATGGGGACACGCTCGCCAAGTGGGCTGCCCCGTCTCCAACACCCTGGCGCTCGGCCTGATCAACGAGGGCATCGGTATGGGCCTGCCGATCGTTGTCCTTCCCCACTTCAACGACGCCCGGGCCGCATTCGGCCGTCGCCGGGCACGTCGATGTCCTGCGCGAGGGGGCGTCACCGTGTTGCTCGGAGAGGGCGGCTTCACGCCCTGGCCCTGCTGGCAGGCGAAAGCCGATTCGGCCGAGCCGGGCCGGTACCGTACAGTTCACCCTACCGACGCGGGGTGGAGCAGCTCGGTAGCTCGCTGGGCTCATAACCCAGAGGTCGCAGGTTCAAATCCTGTCCCCGCTACTCAAACGTGAAGGCCCGGTGGATACCGGGCCTTCACTGTGTCTGGTCCCGCTCGAACCTGGTCCTTAGGCGACAGGGCTCCGGGACGAAGAAGACGTCAACATCCTGGGCACGAACCCGCACGTTCTGACACCTCGGTGATCTGGCCCCGCGAGCCAGGGCGGTCGCTGAGCCAGTGCTCATGATCACGCGGAATTGCTTACTTCTTTGTTGAATCGGCGTGCTGAAGCCGATCAAGAGGGGTGCTGGCGCGATGAGTTGGCGGGTTTTCTGGGTGCCGCGTGACGCGGTGCGGGGTGGAGTACGGAGGTCGCTGCTTGGGCAGTGGGAGGACCTGCCGGCTCGGGAGCAAGCGGTAGGGGTGCGAGCTGGCGACCCCATCTTCCTGTCGCCGGACTACCGGGTGGATCCGCTCCTGAGTCGTTACGGACAGTCGAACGTCTTCCGCGCTTACACCGTGGAGACGCGGCGAAATTACGCGACCGATATCGCGTTGTTTTTGACCTCCCTGTGGAATCGCGGCCGGGGGCGGACGGAAGCGACGCAGAAGGGTCTGGACGACTACGAGCACTGGCGACGCTTCGCGGAGACGAATCCGGAACGGATTGGGGGGGCGACGTGGAACCGGGAACTGGCGGCAGATGCACACCAGCGAGGCCGCGGTCCTCGGGGTGAGTGGCCGTAGTCCCGCGACGCAGTGCCTCATCCTCGGCCTGCCGCACCGCGGAGGCCGGATGCGGGCCGGTGGGAGTGAGCCTCCCGCTAGGGCCTGTGTGATGTCGTGATCAACCAGTTGCCTTCAGGAGGTCGTTGATCCAGATCATCGAGGCACGCAGGTGGAGGCCGGCAAGATAGCTCCCGGGTGTCTTGTCGTAGCGAGTCGCGATACCCCGCCAGGCCTTCAGCTTGTTGATCAGGCGCTCGACACTGTTCCGCTCTTTGTAGAGATCGGCGTCATGGCGTGTGGGGCGGCCGCCTCGGCTGCCTTTCTTCTTCCGGTTGGCGGCCTGGTCCTTCTTCTCTGGGATGACTGCCTTGATGTTGCGTTTGCGCAGGTAAGAGCGGTTACCGCGGGAGGAATAGGCCTTATCCGCGGCGACGGCGTCGGGCCGGGTCCGGGGCCGGCCGACGGGAAGACGGATGCGCACCTTCTGCAGCACGGGGACGAACTGCGGGCTGTCGGCGGCCTGTCCTGCGGTCAGGACGAGAGACAGCGGACGGCACTTGCGGTCTGCGGCGAGATGAATCTTGCTCGTCAGTCCACCACGGGATCTGCCGAGCAGGGCCTGGCTCAAGCGGAGCTTGCGCCGTCGCCTGATATGCCGCCGCTCTTCCCGACCGGGGTTGTCACTGCCGTGCTGTCCGTTCTGTTCTTGCCGGCCGCCCCCTTTTGCCGGGCCCGCTCCTGCTCGATGGCGGCCTCTTCAAGGGCGTCCAGGACCTCCTTGCCGATGCGCATCCCGGCTGCGTCGTGGTGGGCGCGGGCCGTGGTGGAGTCCACGCTGACCAGGGACAAGTCCGTCCGTCCCTGGCGGGCGGCCTCGGCGATCAGGCCTTCGAGCAGCGCGGTGAAGACGCCGGTGTCCCTCCACACCCGAAAGCGGCCGTAGACAGTCGGCCACGGGCCGAACTCGCCGGGCATCTCCCGCCACTGGCTGCTGGTACGGAACCGCCAGATCACCCCCTCGAACTGATCCCGCAGCCGTGCGGGGTACGGCCCGTACTCGCCTATCGGCAGGAACGGCTCGATCAACTTCCACTGCTCGTCGGTGAGTTGCCTGCGTGTCACGATCGTCTTCCTACCGGATCCCCCTTCCCGAGGAACCCGGATCGGCAAGATTGATCACGACACCACACAGGCCCTAGGCCAGGCGGTACGCCACGAGCTGCTCCCGCTGCTGCGGCCGGCCGGGGACACGGAGGCGGAGCTGCCCGGGACCGTGGGCGGACTGCCCGGGCACATGACCGAGGCAGACCCGGAATTCCTCAAAGCGGTAGCGCTCGTTCAGGATGCACGGGCGGGTTTCACCCGCCCAGGAGGGCTGACCGGGGCGATTGCGGTGCCCGCCAAGTTGGGGAAGCGGGCCCGCTCGTACAGGGTGCTGCTGGGCAGAGCGCGAGGCCGACTCCCGAACGGGGCGCAGCAGCACGACCTCGGCGGTCACTCCGAGTACCGGCTGCCGTCCCGGCAACGGACTTGTCGTTCCAGCCGTTGGTCAGGTCGATCGAGCGGGTGATTCTGCCTCACCTGGGATCGCGGGAATCCAGATGCTTCTCCAGGAAGGAGATCTCCTCAGCGACGGCCTGTTCGTGCGACTCGAGGAACGGGGCATAGTGACGGCCCGTCAGGTGAACCACTTCGGACCGAGGCGCGTTCCGGGCGGCCCGAACGGCGGGGCCGGGGAGCGCGCTCTGGTCCTGGTCGCAGACGACGACCAGCAGGGGGCACCGGATCCGGGAGGCATGGCGGCCGGGCCGGTACCCGCCGATCTGCAGGGCGATCCGTGCGGCGACCGTCTGCTCCCAGTTCGCGTGCCGACGCTCGGGATCGAGGGCCCGGTCGCCGTCCATGGCGTCGGGCGTGGTGAGCGAGGCGACCGCGCCGCGCGGTCCGGCAGTCGGGACCAGCAGCGGCGGACGCCCGACGAGGCCCCCGAGCGCGTCCGCGACGCCCCGGCCGAACAGACGTAGCACCGAAAGGGGCGTCATGGAGCGCAGCGCGTGGGGAGCGAGCGCGCGACCGTCGACCACCGGGGTCTGCGCGATCGCGCAGACCAGTCGCGGGTGGTCGGCCGCGACACGGAAGACGTGGCCGCCCGCGAGCGAGAAGCCCCAGACCGAGATCCCGTCCGGGTCAACGTCCGGCAGACCGGTTGCGCACTCGATCGCGGCGTGCCAGTCGGCGACCTGCTCGTCGAAGCGGACGATCTGGCGCGGCGCGCCCCCGCTCTCCCCGAACCGTCGGTGGTCGAAGGCCAGGACCGCGAAACCCGCGTCGTTGAACCGCGCGGCGAACAGGTCCGAGGCCGGCTCCTTCGTCACCGAGGTTCCGCCGGCCATGATCACGCAGCCGCCGTTGGACCCCGGATAGTGCCAGGCGGCACACGAGGTGTCCCCGCTGGCGAAGCGTACTTTCTCCCGTTGCTTGAACGCGGGCACATGGACCTCCGTGGTGAACCGTCGTTTTTCCGGGTGCTCTGAAAACCGCGGGCCTGCGGCGTCGTCGCGCCGCAGGCTCTCTTCGCCGGGCCGCCGGTGGCGGCCCTGGAGGTGCCGACGGTCAGCCGATCAGGCCGGGGAACCAGATGCGCGGGTCGAGGATCATCGGGTGCTCCTTCCGTGGCGCGGGTCCGCCGACGCTGACGCGCGTCAGGGACGGGGCGGAGTGGACGCCTTCTATGTTTGGGGCGCAGTCCCCGAGATGGGTTTTGTATGGCGACGGAATGAGCGAAACTTGCCTTCATGGCGCGCGCATCGGCGGATTCCGTACTGAGCCTCATGGACCAGCGGCTGGTGGCCGCGCTGCAGTGGAACGGCCGCCTCACCGCGGAGCGGGCGGCCCACGTGCTGGGACTCAGCCCCACCACCGTGCGCCGCCGCCTGCACGCGCTCGGCGCCGACGGCACCGTGCGCGTGGTGATCTCATCGGTCGCGCGACCGCGCAACGGCGGCTCGGCCGGGGCCCTGTTCCTGCGCATCCGGGTCCTGCGGGGAAAGCTCGACACGATCGTGGCCGCGCTCGCGGCACGCGAGGACATCCCGTTCATCGACGTCACCACCTCAGGTGACGAGATCTTCGCGGTCGCCCGCACCGAGCCGGGTTCACGCGACCCGCTGGTCTTCCGCCAACTGCCTTCCACCCAGGCGGTGACGTCCCTGGAGAGCGCCACGATCCTGCATGTCTTCCGGCTCACCTCCGAGTGGCGTCACCAAGTGCTGACTGCGCCCGAACGCGCGGCGCTGAGCCCGGCCGAGCCGGTCCCCGGGGCGACGGCTTCCGGTTCTCCGGGCCCGTACGGCGTCGACACCGATGCCCTGGAACAGTCCCTCATCGACGCCCTCACTCCCGACGCGCGCCTGACCGCGGCGGCCCTGGCCGCCCGCACAGGTCACCCGGAGAGCACGGTGCGCCGCCGCCTCGCCCAACTGGCCGCCCAGGGACGCCTGATCACCCAGGTCCTGGTCGATCCGCGTCGCCTCGGCCTGCCCATCGAGGCCAAGCTCCTGCTGCACGTGGCCCCCGACCATCTGGCCGCCGCCGGGCAGGCGCTGGCCGACCACCCCTCGGTGCACGGCGCGTTCGCCACGTCGGGACCCTCGAACCTGCACGCGGCCGCGTACTTCCCGGACCTGACAGCCCTCTACGGCTTCCTCTCCCGCGACCTGGTCGGCCTGGGCATCACCCACGTCGAGACGGCCATCGTCAGCCGCGCCGCCAAACGCACTCCCGCGCCAGTCCAGCCGGTACCAGGTGGCCAGGGCCGGGGAAACGCCGTGTCGAAAAGCTACAACTGACAACTGCGGAACGTAACCGCTGCTCATGATCACCAGGACCTTGCTCGGACGGTGCTCATGGTCACGCGGAATTGCTCACGAAACTGCGGATCCTAGTGCTGGATTCCTCTTTCGTTGGGTATATGTCCTGGTGGCGGGGTAGTTGACGGTGCTCGGGGGCGGGTGCTGGGCGATGGTTTTACGAGCACGACCGGGGCGTGACGAGGACGAACGGACCGTCGTTCGCCGATTGTCGCGGGCGCGGAAGGCTCCGCGGGATGCAGTGATGCGGGCCCGGATGATCGAGCTGAGCTGGGCGGGGCTACGGGTGCCGGCGATCGCCGTGGAACTGGACTGCAGCCAGAAAACGGTCCGCTGCTGGCTGCACCGCTTCAACCGCTCAGGCCTGCAAGGGCTGGATGATCTGGGCGGGCAGGGCCGCAAGCGGCGGATCACCGAAGAGGAACGATCTCGGATCATCTCCCTGGTCAAGACCGTCCCGCCGGGGCGGCTGAGGTGGGAGCCGGTCGGGGAGCTGTGGGCCTTCGACGAGTCCGGGCCACCCGAGTGGACGCTGGATTCCCTGGCCGCGGCAGCGCGGGCCGAAGGGATCGAGGTGGGGCGCTCACAGGTCCGCCGCATCCTGCTCGCCGAGGGCGTGCGCTGGCGCCGCACCCGGTCCTGGACGCGATCGAAGGACCCGGACTTCGTCCCAAAAGGACACGGATCATCGGCCTCTACACCCACCCGCCCGCCGGTGCGACGGTGATCTGCGCCGACGAGCTGGGGCCAGTGATCCCGCGGACCTTCCCGCCCGCCCCCGCCTGGTCACCCGACGGGCACCGGATCAAAGCGGAACTCGACTACAGCCGCGGACCGGAGAAGACCTGGGTCTACGGCGGTCTGCGACCAGCCGACGGCCAGGCCGTCACGATGACCGCTTCCTCCCGCAACAGCGTCTTCTACCAGCAGTTCCTGCAACTGCTTGAGGACGCCAACCCGGAGGGTGAGATCTGGATCGTCACCGACAACCTGTCCAGTCACAACAGCCTGTCCACTCGGACCTGGCTCGAAGGCCATCCCCGGATCCACCACGCCTTCATCCCCGTCGGTGCGTGCTGGCTCAACCTGCAGGAAGGCTGGTGGCGCATCTTCCGAAAGGCCGCCCTCGCCGGCCGGTCATTCGCCAACCGCGACGACATCGAATACGCCACCACCCTTGCGACCGACCAGCTCAACTCCCGGGCCAACCCCTGGATCTGGGGCAGACCGGCACCGCCAACTCGCTTACTACGGCGCCGATATGTGTACACCGTTTGAGGAATCCAGCACTAGTAGGGCTTGGTCAGGTCTGTATTGGTGCTGGTATGTCGCGGTGGCAGGTCGGGCAGGCGCCGGTCCAGACCGCGAGCAGTGTCTGTAGCTCGCGGACGACCTGGTAGAGGCTCAGGCCGACGCCGTGTCTTTTGGGGCCCGGGCCAGTCGTTGCAGAGTGCAGAAGGCATGTGCGACAGAGACAAGGGTGACGTGGTGGTGCCAGCCGCCCCAGGTCCGGCCCTCGAAATGGGCCAGGCCCAGGGCCTGCTTCATCTCCCGGTAGTCGTGCTCGATGCGCCAGCGGAGCTTGGCGAGCCGGACCAGCGTGGTCAGAGGCATGCCGGAGGGCAGGTCGGACAGCCAGAACTGCACCGGCTCGCTCTCACCGGCAGGCCATTCGGCCAACAGCCAGCACTCTGGCAGCTCCGGGCCGTTGGTGGCCTGCCGAACCTCGCGTCCGGCAGGCCGGATGCGCAAGGCCACGAAGCGGGAGTACATCCGCTTGCGGCCGGAGCGGCCGGTGCCAGGCCGGGAGCCTTCACGCCACTGCACCGGCCGAGCTGCCTTCCGCCCCGCCGCGATGACCAACTCCTTCACCGACCGTGGCTTGTCGGGATACTTGGCCACCGGCGGGCGTCCGGTCCCGGAGTACGGCTCGGCCACCGGCACCGCGTCGGCGGGCTGAGCCGACAGCGTGGTGGAGATCCCCACCACGTAATTCAGGCCGCGGGCCTGCAGTCCGTGGCGGAACGCGGCAGCGTCGCCGTATCCGGCGTCCGCGACGGCCAGCGGCACCTCGATCCCCCACGAGCGGGTCTCGTCGAGCATGTCCAGGGCCAGCTGCCACTTCTCCACATGCCCGACATCGTCCGGGATGCCGCAGGCGGTGCGGCGGGCGATCTTGTCCGCATCGGCCTTCGGTGAGGCGGGATCCCAGGTCCGGGGCAGGAACAGCCGCCAGTTGACCGCCGCCGAGGCGGTCTCGGACGCGAGGTGGACCGAGACGCCGACCTGGCAGTTGGTGACCTTGCCCGCGGTGCCGGTGTACTGCCGCGACACGCATGCCGAGGCAGTCCCGTCCTTGAGGAACCCGGTGTCGTCGAAGACCAGGGCTTCCGGCCCGATCACCTTCTCCATCCGCCAGGCGAGCTGGGCCCGGATATGTGCGGGGTCCCAGGGGCTGGTGGTGATGAAGTTGGCCAGTGCCTGACGATTGCCGTCCTCCCCGAGCCGGGCGGCCATCGGCTCGACCGACTTACGCTGCCCGTCGGTCAGCAGCCCCCGCAGATAAACCTGCCCCCACCGGCGCTGATCCTTGCGCGCGAACGGCTCGAACACCTCCGCCGCGAACGCCTCCAACTCACCACGCACCACAGCAATCTCGTCCGGAGTCACACACTCTCAACGCCACACCGGGCCGACAGGACACGCACCACCACAACCGACCTGACCAAGCCCTACTAGTGCCGCATCAGCCAACGTTCGCCCTGTGGTGAGGTGGTGCCCGGTTGCTGCGCCGGGTGGCAGCGGACCGCCAGAATGGTCACGTGGCTGAACGCGTGCAGGTCCGGGAGATCGATGACGACGAGGGCAGGCGGTTGCTGCGGATCATCCGCAGAGGCACCGGTTCGGTGGTGACCTGGCGGCGGGCCCAGATGGCGCTGTTATCCGCGCAGGGCATGCCCATGACGAAGATCGCCGAGGTGACGTTCACCGGTGCGGATCGGGTCCGGGACGTGATCCACAACTTCAACACCGACGGCTTCGACTCGCTCTACCCGAAGTACAAAGGCGGCCGGCCAAAGACCTTCACGCTGCCCGAGCGTCGCGAGATCAAGAAGATCGCGAAGTCGAAGCCGGCCGAGCACGGCCTGCCGTTCTCGACCTGGAGCCTGGTCAAGCTGGCCGACTTCCTGGTCGCCGAGGGGGTGGTCGACGACATCAGCCACGAGGGCCTTCGGGTCCTGCTCCGCGAGGAGGGCGTCTCGTTTCAACGCGTGAAGACCTGGAAGACCTCACGCGACCCGGACTACGCGGCCAAGAAAGCCCGGGTCGAGCATCTCTACGCCATTGCCGACGGCGAGGTCATAGCCGAGGAAGGCGAGCCCGAAGTCGTCTTCTGCATGGACGAATTCGGGCCGCTCAACCTCCAGCCCCACCCCGGCCGTCAATGGGCCGAGCGTGGCGGCCGGCACAGGGATCCCGATCGGGAGCCCCGGCCCCGCCGCCGGGCGACCTACACCCGCCCGCACGGGGTCCGGCATCTGTTCGCCGCCTACGACCTCGCCAAGGACCAGCTCTACGGGCACGTCAAGAAGACCAAGAACAGGTCGAAGTTCCTGGAGTTCTGCCGCTACCTGCGCTCCCTGCACCCGATGGACGTGCGCATTGCGATCGTCCGTGACAACTACTCCCCACACCTGACGACGAAGCGGTGCCAGCGCGTCGCGACGTGGGCAGCGGCGAACAACGTGGAGATCGCCTACACCCCGACCAACAGCTCCTGGCTCAACCGGATCGAGGCCCAGTTCACCGCCCTGCGCCACTTCGCTCTCGACGGCACCGACCACGCCAGCCACAAGGAGCAGGGGAGCATGATCCGCCGCTATATCATCTGGCGGAACAGGCACGCTGCCGACGAACGCCTCCGCAAGGTCGTGAACAGGGCGAACGTTGCCTGATGCGGCACTAGCCGAGCCGCTCCAGGATCCACTGGGGGCCGCCGTAGGGGGTTACGGTGACATGGTCGCCCTCAGTGGTCAGGCGGCCCAGCTCGCCCCGTTCGAAGGCGATGGCAACTGGCCCTTCGTCGGGCTGGCCCTGGATCGTCCACCGGTCGGGCCGGCTGCCGCACTGGTCGACGGACACGAGCGGCGGGTAGATGGGGATGGGCGCGAGTGCCAGGCAGCGGTCTCTTCCGCGCGCCTCGACGATCTGGGCCATGCCGTCGCCCTGGTTGCGGATCTCCCATACGGGGTTCCAGTCGCAGGGCGCGAGGCGGCCGCCGTGCGGCCCTTCCGCCAGGCACGCACCAGTGCGTACATCACGGATGTAGTAGAAGCCGTCGTCGGCGGCCTGGGCGGGAGTGGCCAGCGCCATCACGGCAACGGCGGGCACGGCCAGTGACAGGATCGAGCGAATACGCACGGGACTCCTTAACCGGAAGAGAACGGGGAGGAAGGTGCGGGCTGACCGGCCCGCGCTGCCAAGCTCACAGAAGCCCGGCGCCCTTCCCGCTGGACTTCCACGCTATGGGCGTCGCGGCGCCCCTGAGCTGGCATCAATGCCAAACCGCCCGTGCGGGGGCAGTGGAAGCGCGGCAGCGGTCCACCTGATGCGCCCGGTGTGCGACGGTAGCCGCAAGGGCGCGGTGAAGCGCCGGATCCCGCCAGCCTGTGAATCCCGGATAAGCTCCCCATATCCGAGCTGCATGCTGGGTAGAGCGGCGGTGGGTGTCGCCCATACGATGATCGCGTGACGGCCCGCCGCACCCTTGGCACTGGCCCCCAGGACGCGCACAGCATCCGCGCTGCCCAGGCCGACCTCCTCGATGCAGTCCCCGGAGTCCGTCTCCCCGACCTTGACGAGCTGCGGGCCCGTGGAGTGCTCGGCCCTTACCCGGCGACGTCCCCGAGCGAGCGGCGGACCCTTGGAGCCGGCGGCCGCGCGGTCGGCGATTCGCCCGACCTCTCAGCCTGACGCGTCCTCAGCACGCCGCGCTGAGAGCCCGATAGGGTCGCCCCGGCGTCACAGTTATGCCATAGCTGTGACGACGAACGGCCCCTCGGATAAGGGGCCGTTCTTGGCGCGTCGCACCGTTGGGACTACCTGAACGACGCCGCAGCAGACGTAAGTCCTGGCATCCACTGGGACTCGGGCCCCTGCAGCGCCTTCAGCCGCCGCCAGGTGAATACCCACACGTCCAAGTTCTTGTCCCGGATCCCGCAGGCGTACAAGTACGCCATGAACCGGTCGTACTTGGGCAGTTCTTCCGAGTTGAGCATGGCTCCGACGCTGCTCTTACTCAGGCGGCTCCGGCCGCGGTCCGCCAGTGTCCGCAGCGACGGCGAGCCCGCCCAGATCGGGACGGCACGCAAGGCCTCGACGAACTGGGCCGGCGTGGCCACCGTCAGCGGGTCCGGCTGTCCGAACTGCGGCAGGGGAATGTCGCTGTGGAACGCGATCTCGGCCCGGCGTTGCCCTCGCTCCCGACCCGTGACCGCTTGATCCCAAAGTCTCAGGACCCGGGCAGCGTCGTCAGGTTCACTATCCAGAGCCTCCAGGACCTTCAGGAGGGCGTCGCGCTGGGGGAGCGTTCTGCCCAATAGCCACTGTTGCACCGACGCGGGGGACACCTGGGCGCGGTCTGACAGCCGCCTGAGCGTCGGCGAACCCTGTTTGACTCGCAACTCGCGGAGAGCATGCGCCAGCTCGGAATGCGGCATGTCCTCGCTTCTCTGGATCGTTGCCACCGCGGTCACCGATGCCCTCGGCGCAGCGCGCGCTCGGAGAAGCGGAGGAGCGATCGCAGCGGCCGCGCGAGCGCGGTGGACGCTTTGTCCGCCACTCCGATGAGAAGCGCGGCCCAGAGAGCCCCGGCTACTTCCACGGCATGGCCGTGGATCCAGAGTTCACCAAGCGCGATGATCGAGGCCGTGAGTACGGCGACCGTGCCCAGAATCCGACCGAAGCCGAAGGAACGACGGGCGGGAGGACGCACGACGCATCCGTTCGCCGTCAGAGTGGCAGGCCAGAGAGCCCAACCGCCCTGCGTGCAGAGCCACAGCATGGAGAGACCTCCGTGAGGTTCGTCCTAGCCCGGACGTTAAGAAGGGGTTTCGCAGACCCCTGGGGCAGCACTGCGCGGCCTTGCTTCGAGCATGGCGTCACGGTGATACGAGGAGCAACTTCCATTTTATGAGGAGAGTTGGGGACTCACGACCATCAACTGTTCAGTCGGTCAGCAGCTCCAAGCCGCAGCGCAGGACATGGAGTACTCGCCAACCGTTGCTGCCGCTCCAAGACCGTCCAGGAGTGTCCAAGAACGTCCACTAGGGTGCGTTTTAGAAGTTGATCAAGCTCTGTAATGATCAACGCGTGGAACGTGGGGATCTGACGAGTGCGCAGTGGGCCAGGCTGGAGCCGTTGTTGCCGGTGGGGAAGAAGCCGGGACGGCCTCCGGTCTGGTCCAAGCGGCAACTGATAGACGGCATTCGGTGGCGGACACGGACGGGTGCGCCGTGGCGGGACGTGCCGATCAGGTACGGCGAGTGGGAAACCGTCTATGGGTTGTTCCGGCGTTGGCAGCGCGATGGGACCTGGAAGCGAATCCTCAAACAGCTCCAGGCCCGGGCCGACGCCGACGGGCTGATCACCTGGGACGTCAGCGTCGACTCCACCATCGCCCGCGCACACCAGCATGCCGCCGGCGCCCGAAAAAGGGGGCTCTCCAACGAGAACCGCCCGGCGGCGTCGACAGCGAACCGGCCGACCACGGACTCGGACGCTCCCGGGGCGGACTGACGACCAAGCTCCACCTCGCGGTCGAGCAGGGGCAGAAGCCGCTGTCCCTGGTCATCACCGCTGGCCACCGCCATGACAGCCCGCAGTTCCAGAATGTGCTCGACCGCGTCAGTGTCCCGCGCGTCGGTCCGGGACGCCCGCGCACCAAGCCCCACAAGGTCCGCGCGGATAGGGCGTACGGCTCTCGCGCGAACCGCGCCTACCTGCGCAGACGCGGCATCCGCTGCACCATCCCGGAGAAGACCGACCAGATCCGCAACCGAAAGAAGCGTGGCATGCGCGGCGGCAGGCCACCGAAGTTCGACAAGGCCGACTATCGCGAACGCCACGCTGTCGAATGCGGAATCAACCGCCTCAAGAGGCACCGGGCCGTCGCGACTCGATACGACAAACTCGCCGTCCGCTACGAAGCCACCGTGGTCATCGCGGCGATCAACGAGTGGCTGTGAGGGCCGAGCGGCGCGCATCGCGCCGCACGAGGTTCATCGCGCTGGTTCCACCGGTGGCCACGGAGCCCAGGGAAGAGCTTTACGCCAGCCCGGCCGCCCCCGGGCCCAGTCCTGAAGCACTTCGGCTACAGGTTCCACGGCGAACACCTCGTGCTCACGCGGCACCCGGGCGTGGAAGTGCCTGTCCGGGCCACCCTCGAGGTATTCAACCCGGTAGCTGAGGTCGTCGTTGAGATAGACCTGCATGTAGTGCTGGCCGACAGGTTCGAGGTCGAGCCGCTGGACAACTACAAATCGCCAAGTCAGGCTCATGTCGGCCAGTAGATCGTGCAGATGTTCGTCAGACGGGTCGTCCCATGACGTCCCGTCCCACTCAATCGCCCGCAGTACCGGTGTTGCCATGAGGGCGACTGTACTGGCCGATCATGCTGCGGACATCAGCGGACGGCCGCTTATGAAACGCACCCTAGCCAGGGACAACTTGTCCGGGGTTAGAACTGCCCTTCATCCGGTCTCCGGTTCGCGTCAAGATTGTCCTGTCGAACAGAGGAGGTCGGACGATGGACCGGGCGTTGCTGGCGGATTTTCTCCGAGCGCGTCGTGAGGCGTTGCAGCCGGAGGATGTCGGGCTTCCCCGCGGGCAGCGGCGCCGCACCGGCGGGCTGCGGCGCGAGGAGGTAGCGGTGCTGGCCGGGATGTCGGCCGACTACTACAGCCGAATCGAGCAGCAGCGGGGTCCGGCGCCGTCGGAGCGGATGCTTGTCGCGCTCGCCCGGGCGCTGCGCCTCAACCAGAGCGAGCAAGACCACCTCTTCATCCTGGGCGGGAACCCGGCGCCGCGGCGGATCCCGCGGGACGATTACATCGGTCCCACGATGACGCGGATCGTCGCCGGCCTCTCGGACGTGCCCGCCATCGTGCTGTCACGGCTCGGCGAGGCGTTGCTGCAGACGCCCCCGGCGGTCGCCCTGCTCGGTGACTACACCCAGTACTCGGGCATGTCCCGTTACCTGGTCTACCGTTGGTTCACCGGTGATCCGCGGGTTCGTGGCCTGTACCCCGTCGAGGATCATCCGATACGGGGCAGGGTCTTTGCCGCGGAGATCCGGGACGCGTACACGGCGGATCCCACAGGGAGGGCCGGCGAGATCGTCGCGGCGCTGCTGGAGGCCAGTTCCGAGTTCGCGAACATCTGGCGGTTGCACGAGGTGGGAGTGACCCACCATCACGATCTCAAGCGCTACCTGCACCCCGAGTTGGGGGAGCTGGAGCTGTACGCCGAGATGCTGTTGGATCCGGAGCAGTGCCACACGCTGCTGGTGTTCACCGCCGTGCCCGGTTCCCCGAGCCACGGCAAGCTTCAGCTCCTGACCGCCGTCTAGCGGCTGTCGTCCCTCACACACCTGAAGGCACTGCCTCGAAGCCGAGGTGTGCCCGGGTCTCACGATGCTTCAGATTCGAAGCATCTTCTCTGCCATGAAAGGTGGCATTTGTCATGAAAGCAGTGCGTTTCCATGAGTACGGCACTCCGGACGTCTTGCGTTACGAGGACGTGGAACAGCCGGTCCCCGCAGCCGGGGAGGTGCGGATCCGGGTGGCGGCGACGTCGTTCAACCCGGTCGACGGCAACATCCGTGCGGGCTTCATGAAGGGCCCCATCCCGGTGACCCTGCCGCACACCCCCGGCATCGACGTCGCGGGCACGGTCGACGCCCTGGGCGAGGGCGCGGACAGGGTCAGGGCGGGTGACCAGGTCGTCGGCTTCCTGCCGATGACCGGTGCCGGCGCGGCGGCGGAGTACGTGCTCGCACCGGCCGGCCTGCTGACGGCAGCGCCGGCGAGCATCCCGCTGGCCGATGCGGGCGGGCTGCCGCTGGTCGGGCTCACCGCCTGGCAGGCCCTCTTCGACCACGCCAAGCTCACTGCTGGCCAACGGGTGCTGATCAACGGTGCGGGCGGCGCGGTCGGCGGCTACGCCGTCCAGCTGGCCAAGCACGCCGGCGCACACGTGATCGCCACGGCCGGGCCGCGTAGCAGCGAACGCGTCAGGACGGCGGGTGCCGATGAGGTGTTCGGCCACGGGGTCCCCGAGCTGTCCGCGCTGGTCGACGTCGTGCTCAACCTCGCGCCGGTCGATCCGATGCAATTGGCCGCGCTGACCTCCGTGGTCCGCGACGGCGGCATCGTGGTGAACACCACGGTGTGGATGCCCGCGCCTTCCGACGAGGAACGCGGCGTGCGCGGCGTCAACCTCTTCGTCAACAGCGACGCCGCGCAGCTCGCGAGGCTGGTGACGCTGGTCGACTCCGGAGCGCTGCACGTCGACATCGCCCGACGGGTGCCGCTGGCCGAGCTGCCGGCGCTGCACGCGGAGGCCGCAAAAGGCGCGCTCTCCGGCAAGGTCCTCGTCCTTCCCACCGTCGCTTCTCTCACCTAGGCGGCCTTCTTCGGCACGGCGATCGCGTCGCGTCTCCCTACAAGCGGTCGAGCCATCGCGGGGGGCTGCGCTCTGCCGGACCTGGCAGAGCGCAGCCCCAGCAATTCATGCCAGCCGCAGCCGAATCCTGCTGGGGCCACACCGCTCCTACGCATCACACCAGCTCAGACCCATGAGCCAAAAAGATAGGACAGCCATGTCACTCGGTTTCGACCCCGAGTTCGCCCAGGTTTTCGCCCCCATGGCCGAGGCCATGGCCCACGCCACACCCCCGGCGGTCGGCGACGTGCCCGCCCGCCGCGCCATGTGGGAGCCGATCATCGGTGCCGCCTCGGCGGCCCAGCCGATCCCGACCGACGTCACGACCGCCGAGCACCACGCAACCGCCGACGACGGCACACAGATCACCATGCGCTGGTACGCCAAGACCGGCGCTGCAGCAGGGCCGGCGGTGCTGTTCTTCCACGGCGGCGGCTACATCTTCGGCCACATCGACCTGTTCGACGGACCGGTCTCGCGCTACGTCTCCGCCAGCGGCGTGCCGATGCTGTCGGTCGAATACCGCCGCGCCCCCGAGCATCCGTTCCCGACGCCGGTCGAGGACGCCTACGCCGCCCTGTGCTGGCTGCACGAACACGCCGGCGAACTAGGCGTCGACCGGGGCCGGATCGCAGTGATGGGCGACAGCGCCGGAGGCGGACTTGCCGCGGCTCTGTCGATCCCCACCCGGGAGCGTGGCGGTCCGGCAATCGCCCGGCAGATCCTGCTCATGCCGATGCTCGACGACCGCACCACCACGCCCGACCCGCACATCGAGCCATACCTCCTGTGGTCCTACGACGACAGCCGCACCGCGTGGCCGGCGTTGCTCGGCGACGCGGCGGGCAGGCCGGACGTGCCCGCCACGGCGGCTCCCGCCCGTCTCGAGGGCGCGACCGGGCTGCCCCCGGCCTACATCGAGGTCGGCCAGCTCGACGCCTTCCGCGACGAGGACCTCGCCTACGCGACCAAGCTCAGCCGGGCCGGCGTCCCTGTGGAGTTCCACCTGCACCCCGGCGTCCCGCACGAGTACGACTCCATCGCCTTCACCACCGACGTCGCTCGCCGCGCCATCGCCGACCGCGTCCGCGTCCTCGCCTCCCTCTAGCCCCTTCCCTCGACCCGCTCGGCCTCGCCCTTCCACGGCGGCTACACCGACTACCGCATCCTCCCCACCACGGAGAGCTGAACCATGACCACACTCCTCATCGGCCCAGGCGACAAGACCGTCACCATCACCGTCCAGCAGCGGACCCGCACGGCACCCCGGGACGCCTTCCACATCCTGGCGCCCATTGACCTCCCCACCGTCTTCCGCCCGGTGGCCCCGTTCCCCGGCATCAGCAGCGTGAAGAACCAGACCGAGGCCTGGGACCACGCGGGCCCACGAAGAAGCCCGCAGTTCGACGACGGTTCCCAGGCTGACGAAGAACTCACCGAGTACGTACCGGGCTCCAGCTTCGCCTACCAGCTGACCGGCTTCACCAACGTCCTCTCCCGCCTCGCGGTCGGCATCCGGGGCGAGTTCAACGTCAACCCCGACGGCGACGGCGCACTCATCCGCTGGACCTACGAGTTCAAGCCGCTGCCCGGCCGCCGCTGGATCCTCGCCGGCCCCTTCACCCCGCTCTGGCGCCGCTACATGGTGGCCGCCCTCGACCGGTGCGTTCACGTCATCGAAGCACAGCACAACAGCGCGCAGGCGCTGCTCCGGGCCGGGTGACGGCCCGAAGCAGCGGCACCCGGTCGGTCCGATCAAGCTGAACCCGTGGGAACCCGTCCTCGAGGCCGGCCTCCCACGGACTCCAGCCCCGACGGACGATCAGCTCGGACCGGCCCCGAGATCCACTGCACGGCACCCGCGGCAGGGCCGGAAAGAGCGCCACAGCACCGACGGGCGGCCTGGCCCGGCGGATGTACGAGGCGAACACACCCAGCCCCTTGTCCCGCTCCGCAGGAGTCCGATTCCGCCCCGGCCCGAAGGCTGGAGTTTCCTTGGAGGTCCCCGATGACCATGGCCTATCTGGCGCAGCCCGAACAGCAGCAGAAGCTGGAATGGCTCGACGGGGGAACGTTCTCCGTACTCCTCGACAAGGAAGCCACCGAGGGCAAGCTGACCGTGGGCCGCTTTGACGTCGCCAAGGGCGAAGCCCCGCCGTTCCACCTGCACACCCGCGAGGACGAGGTGTTCATGCTGATCAAGGGCACGGCCCTGGTGTGGTCCGGGGAGGAGGAACACGAACTGAGCGAAGGCGGGATCGTCTACCTGCCCCGCAACGTCCCGCACGGCTACCGCATCACCTCCGACCGCGCCGACCTTCTGATGATCGCCACGCCTGGCGGCATCGAGGGCATGTTCCGCCACGCCGGACGCGACCTCACCACCCCGCGCCCCGACGGCTTCGAGATCCCCAAGTCCCTCCTGGCGGCAGCATCCGAGCTCTACGGCGGCGTCATCCTCGGCCCGCCGCGCTGAACCGCTCACGGACCCGTGCACCTGTGCCGACAGCTGACCCTGGCCGCCGTACGGGCCTGGATCGCCGAGCACGGCGAAGGACCCAGCGTGCGGCAGATCAGCAGCGTGACCGGCCTGTCCCTGGGCGGCATCGCGCACGCGCTCCCCACCGCCTGGAGCAGGACGGCGCTCTGATACGTACCAGCAGCCATTGCACCACAGAGCCCCTGAACGGACGCCTGGGCCCGCCCCGGACCCGGCGGTCCGTACGCCCTCCGCCGTTACGGCACCCCACCACTTCACCCACAGCCCGCAGCAAGGTCCTCATCGACCAGCAGATGAACGGGTGGGTGTGGCGTTGACGCTCATTGTGTGGTCACCCTGGCCTTTGGATCGCCATGCCCGCTCCTCTGACCGCCGCACAGGCCCCGGCTGCCCCCCGTCAACCCTCGCAGTGACAGGCGCTGGCCTCCGTCCACGTTCGAGGTCGATTACCTCGCCGTCGGACACGCGGAAATCTATGTTAGCCAGAGTAGACATTGGGAGATCGCGTGGTTATGGTTTCTCTCGTAGCCGAGATCGAGCAGGGCCCGGCAGACACGAACTACCGGGCAGCAGTACGCAGTTGCAGTGCGCAGGACGGTGCGGTGGTGGAGTTCCGGAGCCAGGGTTGTTGCAGGACGGCGACGGGGCTGACGACCGGACCGGGTGGCCCGCAGTGATCAGGGGCCGCCGTGAGCAGGACCGCAGTTAACGCAAGTGCATTACCCGTAGGTGCAGTTCGCAGTACCAGCAGTGCGGTTGTCAGCGGTTCCTCGGTAAAGGCGTCGGCTGCGGGCGCGCGTACCGGGAAGTTCGGCAGCGGGGTTCCAAGCCAGAGCAGACGCAGGACGGGCGACGGGGCTGGCTGCCGAAGAGTGGCGCTCACTCAGGCCACCAGCAGTTCGCATCACCAGTAGTACAGAGCAGTGTGCAGGACCAGCAGTACGCAGTCCCCCTTCGGTAAGTGTTGATCAAGAGGGAAGAACGGAGGAGCCCCGCGCCATCAGGATCGCCCGGGCGAAAACGCTGAGCCCGGGTACCGCAGGACATCGATAGTGAGGTGGTCTCCGGTCAGGCAACCGCGATCCCCGCATTGCCCGTCCTCTCCCGGGTGGGCGTGCGGACACAGAAGGCCGGCGCAGTACCAGGGCCGGCAGATGGTGTAGCAGTTCCTTCGGGGCCCTGGTGCCATATGGCACCAGGGCCCCTCCAGGCGTTCCACAGAGAGGTGCGATGACAGCAGACGACTCGTTCAACCGGCTCGATGACGACGACTACCCCGCCTACACTATGGGCCGGGCCGCCGACATGCTCGGCACCACCCAGGGCTTCCTGCGCGCCCTCGGCGAAGCCCGCCTGATCACCCCGCTCCGCTCCGAGGGCGGCCACCGCCGCTACTCCCGCTACCAGCTGCGCATCGCCGCCCGCGCCCGGGAGCTCGTCGACCAGGGCACTCCCATCGAGGCCGCCTGCCGCATCATCATCCTCGAAGACCAGCTCGAAGAAGCCCAGCGCATCAACGCCGAATACCGCCGCGCCGCCGAATCGGCGAACCCAACGGCCGCGGCCTGAAGAGGCTGGGCCCCGTCGGCCTTCCCGCATCTTCTTCGCTGATATTCGTCACTTTCTGTGGATAGTGCATGCACAATGGGTAATCCACCTTCCTCCCCGTGGACGCTCTATGGGAGGTGGCTTCCTGCTGCTGTGGTTACCGTGGCAGGTCAGGGCGGTCGCCTTGTCGTTCCTCGGCCGGGACGGCGGGCGGCCGCCCGCCGCCCTACCAGCGCATGCCGAGAGCATCGAGTTCCGCGCGGCGCTCGAGGGTGATTTTCGCGGCCCTGCGGCGGGTGTTGTCGAGGAACCCACCCAGCTTGACCGGGACTCCGCCAACGTCTTCGACGTGCTTGCGCGGCACGTTCAAGTGGCCTTCGCGGGCGTGGAACTGACGAGCCGCAGAGAGATGGCCGGCCCACCGGTCGGCTTGCGTCCGGCGCGCAGGCGGTAGTTCTGCCTCGCTGGCGGGCTCAAGTCCGATCACGCTGTCGAGCATCCACTGCTGCGCGGGCGTCAGCGCATCCCAGCCGACCCGCTGCGCCATCGTCCAGGCTCCGAGGTCCTCGCCCTGCACGAGCACTTCGCCTGCCCGTACGGGCAGCGCCCCGCCGGACCGGACGTGGGCGAGGGTGAGGTGGAAGCCGCGCTACCAGTCGATTCCCCGGGCCGGGCACCAAGCCGGATCGATCGCATCCAGCGCCTCCATACGGCTCTCCGACAGCTCCCCAGCCGCCGATACCGTCTCCCCGGCAGCACGCCGCTGTAACGGAGTAGTGATCTTCAGAGGGCTGGGCTGCTTTGGTCTGGTGTCCCGTCTTTGATCGGTATGACGGATCGGGATCGGTTGGGCCGGCGGCGGTGCACTATGCGGCTGCCGATGGGGACGCGGATGGCCTGAGGGTGCTCTTGGCCGGAGGTGCCGCCGCGGAGGCAGTCGACGATGCGGGCTGGACGCCGCTGCATTTCGCGGCTCAGGCTCAAGCCCCATCGGTTGTCGAGGTTCTCCTGGCCGCAGGTGCGGCGGTTGATACCGCGGATCGTCATGGCAATACGCCGTTGTGGAGGGCGGTGTTCTGTTCACAGGGCGAGGGCGCGACGATCCGGCTGCTGCTGGAGGCCGGTGCCGACCCTGACCGAGACAACGGCCATGGCATGAGCCCGCGGGTGTCGGCGGGACGCATCGCCAACTATGACGTGGCTGCTCACTTGCCTGCCGGAGACGCGACTTCCTCCTAGGCTCCACCGCCCGTGGTGGCGGGCTGGGGCTCGTAGAAGGTCCCGTCGCGGAGCATCGCGAAGAGGACGTCGGCCCGGCGCCTGGCGAGGCAGAGCAGGCCCGCGATGCCGGGTCACCTTGGGGTTACCGGGACTGGTAGTCAGCCGCGGTCACGGAGGCTGGCTTCTTCGAGGTCGAGTTCGTGCTGGATCCGGCGGCGGGTGGCGTTGCTGATCTTGTTCGCTTCGTAGAGGTGCTGGAGTTCGGCTGCCTCGATGGCGATGAGTGTCCGGCGTATCTCGCGGTAGGCGTCGGCAGGACGGGCGTCCGGGTCGCTGTAGTGGGCGTCTTCAACCTGGTGGATGCGCGCTTCCAGATGACGACGGGCCTGTTTCAAGGCGGCCTCGGCGGCGGAACCCAGATCAGCGAGCTGATCCAGATCGCCAAGCTGTTTGAGCTCTTCGAGAGCGGCGTTTGCAATGTGTCGGCGGGTCCGGGCCTCCTCGCGGGCGGTGCGTTCTGGTTCCAGAGCGATGCCGGAGCGGCGGACGACGGGGATCAGGGTGAAACCCTGGAAGATCAGAGTGAGCGCGATGGTCCCGGTGGTGAGCGTGAGAATGAGTGCCCGGTGCGGCAGCGGCGCCCCTGTGTGGGTGACCAGGGGGATGGAGAGGGCGGCTGCCAGCGGCATGACGCCTCGGGTGCCCGCCCAGGACAGGACAGCCGGGACGCGCCAGGAGAGGCGGTTGTCGCCCTCCGTGTGCCGGTGGTGGATCAGGGCGGACAGCGGGAAGATCCACAGCAGGCGGATCGCCAGCAGAGTGAAGGCGATCACCGGCACCCACAGCGGCCAGCCGTGCTCGTCGCGCGCGAGATGACGGACGGCCGAGGGGAGTTCGAGGCCGATCAGGGCGAAGACGACGCTCTCCAGCAGGAAGGTCACGGTGTCGTAGACGGCGTGGACCTGGAGGCGGACGGGGGCGTTGCTGAGTTTGTGGCCGGTGCTGCCGAGGACGACCCCGGACACGATGACGGCGGTCACGCCGGAGGTGTGCGATTGCTCCGCGATGACGTAAGAGGCGTACGGCGTGACCAATGCGATGACGGTCTCCAGCATGGGGTCCTCGGTCCGTCTGCGGATCAGGGCCACCACTGCGGCGACTGCCGCGCCGATGAGGCCTCCTCCGCCTGCAAGGATCAGGAACTGCTCAATGGTCCCGGGCACACTGATGGCGCTGCCGGACACCGCGGTGGCCACGGCGACCTTGTACAGGACCAGTGAGGTGGCATCGTTGAACAGGCTTTCCGCCTGCACCATGGCCTGCACGCGCGGTGGGAGAGACAGGCGTCGGCCAAGCGCGGTCACGGCCACGGGGTCGGTGCTGGCCAGGACAGAGCCGAGGATGAACGCGGTCGCGGCCGTGAGCGGGGTGATCGCGTGGGCCACGTACCCGACGCCGATGGCCGAGGCGAGGACCAGGCCGAAGACCAGGCCGGTCACAGGCCGCCACACGGTGCGCAGGTCGCGGACGGAGATTTCCCCGGCCGCGGCGTAGAGCAGCGGTGGCAGCACCAGCACGTTGATCACGTGAGGCGGCAGGCGCACCTCTGGAACCCAGGGCATCAGCCCCACGACCAGACCGGCAACTACGAGGAGCGAGGGGGCGGGCAAGCTCCAGCGTCGGGCACCGGTCGCCACGGCGGTGGCCAGAACCACGAGCAGCAGGATGACGGTCAGGCCAGTCATGGAGTGTCCCGGGTGGGTTACGGCTTGTTACCCCCCTCTGGCCAGGTGCTTTATCAACGTAACCGACCTCGGGCGGTGATGCAGCTGACATGGAGCCGCGACCATACAGGGCGCGGCAGTCGTTGCGGCGACGCACCTGCCCATGGTTCACGCCCTGCCGGCGGTGAGCGCTCCGGGCTCGCACATGCGATCGACGATCGCCTCGCGGTCGGGGTGACTGGCGAACTGGTGGAGAGGCGGTATTCCGGAAGCGTGCTATCCGGTGCCCGTCAACTTGTCAGCCGGTCAACTGTTCAGCGAACCCAGGAATTCCAGCAGCGTCGCATTGACCTGGTCGGGGTACTCCTCGGCGGTCCAGTGGCCGCAGCCGGGCAGGATGTGTGCCGGTCCGATGCCCGGGTGAAGCGTGGGCAGGGCGGGGATCAGTTGGTCCATCCCCGGGAACCCGTAGACCAGGTCACGGTCGCGGGTGACGTAGCGGCCGGGCATCCGGTACTGCGCGCCCTCCCACGGGGCGGTCAGCTGCCAGTTGCGGTACCAGTTGAGAGCGCTGGTGAATCCAGCTTCGGTGAACTCGGTCGCGAGCGTGTCGATGTCGGCTTCGGCGAGCCAGGAGGGAAGCTCCTCAGGGTCCTCGAAGAGGTCCAGGAATCCGTTGCCCGGTGGGACGAGCGGCTCGACCGGCGGGTCGCTGTGCGGATTGTCGCCGGAGAGCCCGTACATCACGCGGCGGAAGGTGCGGTGCGGGTCCTTCGCGAGCTCGGCGTCCGCGACGCCGGGTGCCTGGAAGTAGTTCCAGTAGAACTGACCGTCGCAGCGCTCGCGCATCGCCTGCAGCGGAGGAACCGGCCCACGCTGCGGCGGCGGGACACTGAAGCCCACAACCCCCGGACGACGTCAGGCCGCATCAGCGCGGTGGACCAGGCGACCCGGCATTGCGGGTGCTGGTAAGGCATCCGTGTTGGTCGAGGCCTTGATCGCTGGATGTGTGGCTGCCTGCGACTCTCGCCCGGGGTTTTCATCTGCACGGGCCCACGGGCGGCATCACGGTCTGTCGTGCTGCTGTGCCTGGCCTTCCTCGCCGCGGCCAGTGCTCTGGCGCTCCTGCGCCTGCTGCCGATGAGCGGTCGCGATAAAGGCATTGAGATCCTTGCGCTGCGGCACCTGCTGCTCGTTCTGCAGTGCCAGGTCGGCCGGCCTGTGTTCTCCGGCACCGACCGCGCGGTCCTTGCCGGCCTGTTCCACCACTTCCCGGCAGCGAGACTGCGGCGCCTCCTGCTGCTGGTACGCCCCGGACACCATCCTGCGGTGGCACCGCGACCTGCTCAACCGTCGCCACGCTGCGCCCTGTGTGCCGAAACGACGCGGACGCCCGCCCACCGTCCGCTCGGTCCGCGTCCTGGTCCTATGCCTTGGGCGAGAGAATTCCTCCTGGGGCTACCGCAGGATCCACGGCGAGCTTGCAGCGTTCGGCATCAAGACCGCCGCCTCCACCGTCGGGGAGATCCTCCGCGAGCACGGCATCCCGCCCGCGCCCGAACGGCAGAGCGCCACCTGGGCCGACTTCCTACGCGGCCAGGCCGAGGCCCTGCTCGCCTGCGACCTCTTCGAAGTCCGCACTGACCGGGGCACGCTTACGTCTGCGCCGTCATCGGGCACGCCACCCGCAGGGTGCGGATCCTGGGCGCCGGCGCGCACCCGACCGAGGACTGGATCGCGCAGCTCGGGCGGATTCTCCTCATGGACCTCCAGGACGCCGGCAGCGGGGCCGGGTTCCTGATCCGCGACCGTGACTCCAAGTTCACCGCCGCCTTCGACGCCCTGATGTCCGACGCCGGACTGAAGGTCGTCACCACCGGCATCCGGATACCGCGGATGAACTCCCTCATCGAGCGCTGGATACAAACCTGCCGGCGCGAGCTCCTGGACAGAACCCTGATCTGGAACCAGAGCCACCTCCTCCACGCGCTCCGCGAGTTCGAGGACCTCTACAACGGGCATCGCCCACACCGAACGCTCAAACAGGCCGCTCCGTTCAACCCGCTACCCGAACCGATTCATGTGCCGGCACAGGTCCGGCACCTGGATATCCACCGACGAGACCGACTCAGCGGAACCCTGCACGAGTACCAACATGCGGCCTGACCAAGTCGGATGACTATTCGGCACCTGCACAGTTCTGTAGATCTGCCAGCAGGCCCTCGATGTCAGCGCGTTCGGGTAAGGATTCTTCGATGGCGTGAGGGAGCGCGGCCTCCCAGAGTGACCGGGCGGCCACGAAGTCGCCTGCGGCAGCGTGCGCGCGTCCCAGGACCACGCGCAGACGCGTGACCGTTAGACCGTGGCCCGCGGCCACGCGGCGGGCCAGCCCGGTAGCACCGAATTCGATTGCGTGGTCGAGTCGGTTTGCGGCGAGGTACGTCTCGACGATCGCCGTTTCTGCGAGATCCTCCGGTGCGAAGCCGGGTGTACCCAGGTCTAGCAGATCTTGAAGCGGCTCGATCCAGTTCAGTGCCTCGGCCACACGCCCGGCGCGAACGCAGAGGAGAGCCAGGGCGGAGAGAGCGTCGTAGAGGTTGTTCTGGCTGCCGACAAGCTCGGCGGCGGTCCTGCCTTCGGACAGCAGTTCCTCCGCCGTGGCCAATTCACCCATGGCCAGATGCGTCATGCCTGCTTCGAGCTTGGCGACCGCGGCTGTCTGAGGGTTGCCGTTCCCAGCGGCGATGGCCAGGGCTTCCCGGGCGTGCCACTGGGAGGCCACGTAGTCGCCCTGTATCCGGAAGATCTCGGCGAGATTGGCATGATGCACAGCACGACTCGGAGTGTAATCCGTGTGGAATGTCAGGGCCGTGGAGGCGTGATGGAGGGCTTCAGCGACCCGGCCGGCTCTGGTGCAAACCTCCGCAGAGTCGTTCCAGGCGGCTGCCAGTCCCCGGGTGTAGCCGATCCGATCGAACTGGATCTTCGCGGAGTTGAACTCTTCCAGTGCCGCGTCCAGGGCTCCCTTGTCCCATGCGATGAAGCCGAGACACATGTGGCACATTCCCCGTCCGAGCGGGTGGTCGCGTGCTTCGGCTGCACGCAGTGCCGCTTGGCTGGCGGCGAGCGCGCCCCCGTCCGAGCGTTGGGCATAGAAGTGTGCGCGCAGCGCGTGGGCCAGGTGCCAGGCGAAGGGGGAGGGCCCGTGCTCCGAGACGTGGATGACTGCTGTGATGAGATTCGAGTGTTCGGCGGCGAGCCAGGCCTGGGAGTCGTGCGGGCCGGAGAATGCCTGAGGCTCACCGGTCAGGGGGAACTCGTCAGGGAACAGGACCCAGCCGCTCGGCATGCTGATCCTGTTGGCGGCGTCCACACTGAGCAGGTACCAGGACAGCAGCCGGTGCAGTGCGGACGCGCGCGTCTCCTTCGGCTCGGTGCCCGCAAGTTGCTTTGCATACAGTGCCAGCAGGTCGTGGCTGCGGTAGCGCCCCGGGATTGGCTCGGACAGTAAGTGCGCCGCCAGCAACTCGTCGAGCTCCGGCACCGGCGCCGACAGCTCGCGGCCGAGCAGGACGGCTGCCGCCTCGCGGCTCGCTTCCGGGCCCGGGATCACTCCGAGGAGGCGGAACAGGCGTTGTGCCTCCGCCGTGAGCGAGCGGTAGGAGAGATCGAAGGCCGCCGCGACCGCGCTCTCCGGGTCGCCGACCACCTGCAGCCGTGCCAGCAGATCCGTACCACCCAGTTCGGCGACCATGCCTGCCAAGCTCTGCGCCGGGCGGGCCGCCAGGTTGGCCGCGGCGATACGGAGAGCCAGTGGCAGATGGGCACAGAGCTCGGCCAGCTCTTCGGCGCCTCGCAGCTCCGCGTCCACGCGGTCCCGGCCCAGCTGGACCGCCAACAGGTCGACGGACTCCGCAGGGGCGAGGGTGTCCAGCGAGATCCGGGCCGCGCCCTCGCGGACAACCAGACCTGTCAGGGTGTCACGGCTGGTCACCAGGGCGTGGCAGTTGTGGCCGCTGGGCAGCAGCGGGCGAACGTGCGCCACGTCCAGAGCGTTGTCCAGAACCACCAGCACCCGCCGGTTGGCCAGCACCGACCGATACAGGCCCATCTGCAGGTTCAGGTCCAGGGGGATCCGCTCGCCCGGCACCCCCAGAGACTGCAGCAGCAACGACAATGCCTCGGAGGCGGTGAGCGCGGGATCGGTGGCGCGTCCGCGTAGGTCGAGATACAGCTGGCCGTCCGGATAGTGGGCAGCTACCTGGTGCGCCCAATGCACGGCGAGCGCCGTCTTGCCGATGCCGGCCGTGCCGGTGATCACGGTGGCGGGCGCGTCCCGACGTATCCCGGCGAGTAACACGAGGGCGTCGGCGCGACCGGTAAATCCACTGATATCTGAGGGAAGTTGACGGGGCGTCCAGTCCTGGGCCAGCGGAAGCAAGCCCCTTGTTGTCAGCGGTCTGGCTGCAGCGAAGCGGCTGTCACGGGCTCTGGCAGAACGCCACGCCCGCTCCCACTGCGCTGCCTGTATGGCGTTGGCGCCGCAGGCACGAACCAGGGACCGGACCAGTTCCAGTGAAGGAAGGCGCCGCCGCTGCGGGTTCAATGCGTCGGACAGTGTGCTGGTGGCCACGCCTGTCCGGCGGTACAGCACTTCGAGCGACGGGTCGCCGGCCCAGAACTTGATCGAGCGCAGGCCGCGGACGAAGTCCGCCACGTCCATGTCGTCCTGCGGCAAGGGGAAGTCATCTACTGGCTCTGGACTCGCCACCTGCGCCCCTCGGCTTCCCCGGTGTCGTGTGCGAACGTGCCCACCAGTGTAGAGGCTGCGGAAGCCCTCCTTCAGCCCCTCCGTGCCCGTCCGGGTTCGTCCGGGTTCCGCCGAGCGGCTGGCCGGTGGAAGCGTTGAACGTGTGTGATCGCGGTACGGCGATTCAGCAATGCGCACACGGCACACCGTTGAAGAACGCCCACGTTGGCGGCCATCGCCGTTCCTGACGCCGAAAGGCTCTGGACCACCCCAGGAGAAAGGCGAGGAACCCGATGCGAGTCCGCACACGAGAATCAGCCATGGTGGTCGCCGCCTTGATGGGGCTCGACTGGTGGATCCAACAGGAGCTCAACTCCTGGTGCCTGTTGTTCGTCATGCCGACCGTGCTCTTGGAGGACCAGCAGGACGCTTTCGCCGCACGTTGCTGCATCGAGGCCATGGTGCTCATGGTGGCCACGGGGCACAGCCTGTGAAGCTCGCGGACAGATATCCCAGTCTGCTGCGTCCCGCCGTATGGTACGGACCTCCCAGGAGCGCGTCCCCACGTTTGAACTCCGGAGGGGGCCGGCACGGTGAGCGCATTCGACCTCGTCACTGACGGTGCGCCAGGCGAACCACCCCAGTTCGAATCCACCGAACCCGGGGCGGTTCACGCTGCGGAGGCGGAGGCGGAGGCGGAGGCGGAGGCGGAAGCAGGAGCGGCAGCGAGGAGCGCGGCGGCGCCCAACCCCGAGGGACGACGCAGTACGTCGTAGGGGAGGAGCGGCCAGGGTCATTAGGCGTTGCTCCACCCGGTTGTGCTGGAATACGAGTCCAGCAGGTCCACCACGAAGACCAGGGTCGAGCCCGCCGGGATCAACGGCGAGTGCGACTGATTGCCGTAGCCGAGACGCGGGGGAACGATGATCTCGCGCCGACCGCCGACCTTCATCCCCCTCACCCCCCGGTCCCAGCCCTTGATGACCTTGCCACTGCCCAGGGCGAACTTGAACGGCTGGCCCCGGTCCCAGGAGGCATCGAACTCCTTCCCGGACTCGAAGGTCACCCCGACATAGTGGACCCTTACCACCATGCCCGGCTTCACCTCAGCCCCGTCCCCGACGACCAGGTCCCGGATGGTCAGCTCGGTAGGAGCGTCACCCTCCGGAACGTCGACCTCGGGCTTCGTCAGTTCACTCATTGCAGCATCATCACTCTCCGTCGGAAGCCGCCGCACGCACCAGCCGGACACATGGACACTCCATGCAGCAGATGGTCACGCTACCGAGAATGCCGGCCCCCGGAGCACACCAGATCCAGCAGCCACACGTGATGATCTTTCACACAGCCGATGAACGCGACCGCCACGCACAGGTCACGCAGTAATCGCCAGAACGAGACGAGGTGCAGACGGCTGTCGGCACATTGCGAGACAGGGCCCTCCACCTTGATCGTGGACACCTCGACACTGGATCTTGAGTCCAGGGAGAGGAGTCCCGGGTGGGGACCTACAAGTACTCGGCGGAGTTCCGGGCCGACGCGGTGGCGTTGGCTCGTTCGTCGGGCCGGCCTGTCTCGCGTATCGCCGCCGAGCTGGGTGTGAATCACGAGACGCTGCGGCAGTGGATCAAGACGGCAGAGAAGGCCGAGCGGCCCGAGGCAGTTGCGGAGTCGGCGAAGGACGCGGAGATCGCGGCCTTGCGCAAGCAGGTGCGCGAGCTGGAGATGGAACGTGACATTTCTGCGCCGGGCGGCCAAGTATTTTGCGGGCGAGACGAACTGGTGAGCCGCTTCGAGTTCGTTGCCGACCACCGCGGCGCCTTCGGCGTGAAGCGGCTGTGCACCGTGTTGAATTTGTCGAGGTCCGGGTTCTACCGGTGGCCGAAGACCGCCCCGGCCCGCGCCGCGAAACAGGCCGCGGACGCTGCACTCACCCGGCGGATACGCAAGGTCCACGCGGAGTCCGGGAAGACGTACGGGGCCAAGCGGATCACCGCCGAGCTTCGCGCGGGCGGTGTGGCGTGTTGGCGCATGAGCCGTTCGACGCGTTTGCGGTTGACGACCCCTCGGCAGCCGTGTCCACGTTCCAGTCGTAGGAGTCACCCGCCGGATCGGCGTCCCCTCCCCGACCGAGCAGGTCGGGCTGCACGGCCAGCCCGCTGAAGACGGCCAGGGTGGCTACGGACGTGACGACGGGAGTGAAGAATCTGGATCTTCGTGTTCCGGGCATACGGAACCACGGTCTGGGGCGCAACAGAGCATCTCTTTCTTCGTTCAAAGGGGGCGGGCCCGGTCAGGCCCGGTCGAAGACAAGGGAGAACAGCGGGGACACCCTCACCAACCTGATCATCAGCATGCACGGACACATCGTTCCAGACGCCCCGAACTCACACCCGACCAGCTTGACCAAAGAGATAGGAGCACCCCCGCACGATGATGTGGATGTCCGCGCCGCGCTGTTCTGCTTCGGTCTTGACGAGGTCGACCGGACAGGCCGTCACGCGTCCCGCAACAGGAGATCGTGTGCTCGGCAACCATTTCGTCTGCCCGTTGGTCATGTGATCGGGGTTCATAGGGCCCTGACAGCAAAGAACAACCCTGGAACGGGGATGCATGACCCAGGCGGAGCACAGGGGACGGGTCGACGTGGCCACGAGGCGTGGGAACGAGGGGGCGGTCGCACCCAATGTGCCACTCCTGCGGTCGGCGCCTGCGGGGCGGGTGATCGTGGCCAGGCCGGCCGTCCGCAGGGACCGGCTCGCCGCGCTGGACGGCCTGCGGTTCCTGGCGGCGCTGGCGGTGGTGCTGTTCCACTTCGTCGGCCAGACCCCCTGGGCGATGATCACGATCTGGGGCCGCCCGTATCGGAGCACGTTCCCCGAGGCGCACGGGTACTTCGCCTACGGCCGGCTCGGCGTCGACCTGTTCTTCCTGATCAGCGGGTTCGTCATCTGCATGAGCGCATGGGGGCGCACCCCGCGCGACTTCTTCATCTCGCGCGTCACCCGCCTGTACCCGATGTACTGGATCGCGATCGTGGTGTCGGCGTGCATCATCTACCTGACCGACAGCCCGTTCGGGCACCCCAACCCGCGGCTGCTGTTCGCGAACTTCACGATGTTGCAGACCCCGCTCGGCGTGGACAACCTGGACTCGGTCTACTGGACGCTCTGGCCGGAACTCTGCTTCTACCTCACCTTCGCGGTCGTGGTGTGGAAGGGGCTCACGTACCAACGGGTCGTGATTTTCTGCGGGTTGTGGACGGTCGCCGCGGTGCTGGCGCCCGGCGCCCAGATCCCGTTGCTCTCACTGATGGTCAACCCGACGTCCGCTCCGTACTTCATCGCGGGCATGGCCTTCTACCTCATGCACCGCTACCGGCCGACGCCACTGCTGTGGGGGATCGTCGCCATGTCGTGGCTGCTGGCGCTGCACTTCCTGCTGGCACCCGTCGGCGGCCGCAACAACTGGGACACCTGGGCGCCTTGGCGCGGCTGGCTGATCGTGGTGACCACGGTGTTTTTCCTGCTGATCGCCGCCATCGCACTCGGCTGGACCCGCTGGATCCGCTGGCGCGGCCTGACCGTCGCCGGCACCATGACCTTCCCGCTGTATCTGCTGCACGACACCATCGGCATGACCATCGCGCACTACTACGGCGACCGGGTCGCCCCCTGGGCCCTGGTCGGGGTCACGGTGAGCGCGTTGATCGTCCTGGCGTACCTCGTGCACCGGTTCGTCGAGCGGCCGATCGCACAGGCCATGCGGCGCTGGCTGAACACCGCGGCGTTCGGTCTGCAGCCGCCGACGCCGCGCCGCTGAACAGACGGTGCCCCGTCCTGCCCGCTGCCTGAAACGGTGAACGCGGAGCGGCTGCGGGTGCCGAGAACCGTGCCGGGCAGGTAGCTCAGACGCCGGATGCACCCAGATCGGGGACGACCCTCAGATCTCCGTACCCCTCGTGCCAGCCGGTGAGCCCGAAGCCGTCCAGCGGGGTCATGTTCACGTCGGACGCCAGGATGTAGGCGCACATCTCCGACCCGGCGGGAAGCTGCGTGAGAAAGTGAAGAGCGTCGAAGCTCTTCCCCTTCAGGCGGCCCATCAGGTCCGGGACGCCGAGCATCACCGTGTTGATCTCGTGGGCCTGGACGAGCTCGCCGAGCCTGTCACGGGTGAGACGGTCGTTGATCTCGTCGGTCATCACAGCACATCCCCAGCGAGAGCAGCGTTCTGAGCAGCGGAGCCGAGCGGGGGAACCTTGTAGTCACGCTTGCCCTTGGTGACCCACGTAATCCAGGCCAGAAGCAGGACCAAAGCCAGCGCGACGCCTGCATAGTTGAACGACTCGGCGTTAATCGGGGAGGCCTGCGGCAGGCAGAACACGACCGTCAGGACGATCACGTACACCACGGAGAGGAGCCCAAGGGGGCGGCTCCAGCCTCCGAGGTGCCACGGGCCGGGCTGGAAAGCACGGCCGGCGGGGATGCCGCAGCCCCACACGTTCAGGTGACGACAAATCACCTGTCAACTCGCATACCGCCCTCTGAGGAGTGTGGGGAGCGAGGAGTGACGGCAGGGTGGGAGGGACGTACTGGCACTCTTGCCCTATGGCAATCGCGGGGTCTCGCACGAAGACGACGGACACATGGCTCATGCCTGCTGATGAGGTGCTCCTAGGGCAACGGATTGCTGAGGTGCTTCCCGCATCCGGATGGCATTGCAGTCATCCGGGGCCGCTGGGTTTGCACCAAGTGCACTTGCATTCCTCGATCGAGTCCGCGCTGGCCTGCGGAAGCACGCAAGCGTTCCTCGGCCTCCCGGCAGGCGCCTCCCTGCCACCAACAATCATTCCGGCTCCCGGCGTCAGCGCGCCGTGCGGACCGCCGATAGCGGCAGTTGTCCAACTGCTTTGTTCACGTCTCAGGACGGACGAACGGGGCGAGTTCTTCGAGAGCGGGCGACTCGCAGTGCGGTGGTTCGAGCCCGAAGTCGGACCGGAAATGCATCAGACACTCACGGAACAGACACGGCTGCTCTGGACTGCGTTGCGAGCCGTGACCCGGCCGGCAGTGATCGAGACAGCCGATGGTCGCCGCACTATGGGAACGAGAATCGGGCCCGCTGCCCGTGACAAGGTGATCCGCCAGCAGGTGTCGCTGGCGAGACCAGGCATTCAGCGGTTTCGGCTGGTGAACTGACGGCAAGGACCCGGCGGCCGGAGGCCGCCGGGTCCTTGTGATCACAGATCAGGCGCAGTTTGGGCTTCACCGGCGCCGGGCCGGTCTCCACCCGTACCCGCTCGCCGTCGCCCTGCAGCCACAGCTTCTCCTCGCCGGCCGCCAACTCCGTGAGCGTGTCGAAGCGCGCCGCCTCTCCCGGAGCTGTAGGACGCATCGCCACCACGGACCAAGCGGTGCGATCGGTGTAGCTGGGCGGCGGGTCTTCCAGGCCTGCGCCCCACTCGGCGAGGCCGGCGAGGATTCGGCATCAACGCCTCGCCCCGGCCGGTCAGAAACGCGTCCCCGGAGAAGAAGCTGACACAGGCCGCCGTTGCTGCCTGGTCCCCCGCGAGCGGCACGAACGGCCGTTCGTGGTGAGCTGCCGCGCTTTCGTAGAGTCTGCGGCCTGGCCCGAGGGGTGTCGCATCGACCTCACTCACGTCCGGTTCAGGAGCTGTGACCGAACCCGCTCGTGTGGATGACGCGCCCGTGGTGGTGGCGGCGTCGGTGGATGTCGGGCTCGCGGCGGAGCGCGACGAGAGCCGCGTCGTCTTCAAGGCGTCCGCGGGTGTGGGCGAGCAGATCGCGCTGGATGTGGTGCAGCAGCGATTCTGGGCCGGCCTCGCTCCACTGGGCGGCCCGTGTCTCGAAGGGGTAGAAGTCGCCATCGGCGTCGCGGGCTTCGATGACGCCGTCGGTGTAGAGCAGGAGCGTGTCGCCGGCCCCGAAGGAGAGCACATCGATCGTGTATCCCTCCGGCCCCATCCCGCCGATCCCCAGCGGGGGCGCGGGGTGCAGGCTGGGGACGGTGAGAGCACGGCCGGGGCTGAGCACCAGCGGCGGGGGGTGCCCGCAGCTGATGATGCGGGTGATGTGGTCGTCGTCGGGGAGTTCCAGCAGCAAGGCGGTGGCGAAGCGTTCGCCGGTTTCCTCGACTGGCTCGAAGTCGGCCAGGTAGCGGGTGACGCTCTGCTCCAGGGCGGCAGCCAGATCAGGCAGGGAGGCGTGCCGGTGGGCGGCCTCGCGGAAGGCTCCAAGCAGGAGGGCGGCCTCGCCGATGGCGGACAGGCCCTTGCCCCGCACATCGCCGATCATGATGCGCACACCGCCGATGATGCGGGTGGCCGCATAGAGGTCACCGCCGATCTGCGCCTCGTCCTCGGCGGCCAGGTACAGGCAGGCGATCCGCAACGGCCCGATCCGCTCCGGCAGCGGCCACAGCAGGACGTGCTGCGCGGCCTCGGCAACCGACCGCACCTGGGCCAATTGCCGGCTGCGCCGCTCGCGCACCGCACTCAAGAACACGACCAAGACCGAGAGCACCGCGATGGTGACCAACTGCACCATGTGGTTCGTTGTGGCCAGCCCGCCGTGAAACACGCCAATGATCGCTTGGGCCGCCAAGGCCAGAACTCCGATGAAGCCGGTCAGCCGGGGACCGGCGAACGAGGCAGTGATCGCGGGCGCGATGACCAGCGCCGGTCCCAGATGGACATCTGGAGGAGAGTGGATGTCCACCAAAGTGATCACCAGGATGAGCACAACAGGAATCACCAGCAGCGCATGGCTGGACTGCCATGGCTGCCGCAGACCGGCAAAGCGCTGCTGGGCTGCCACGTCTCCACCCTGCACCCCCTCGGGGGTGGCTGCGAGGGCGGCGCGCAGGGCAGCGGCAAGATCGGCGGTTCGCTCTCCGCCAAGGCCGTCTTCCAGACGGCGTTCAAGGGCCAGTACCAGCACGTCTGGACCGCCAAGCACACGGAGTCCACGACCTACAGGATGACGGTCAAGCCCGGTGACGCGCTCGTTTTCGGGGCCAGCGCCGCCATGCAGCGGATCCAGGGCACTCTGACCACCAACCAGGGCCAGGCCGTGCGCAACGTCATCGTGGACAGCCCGTCGACCGCGTCAATACCTCGTCGTTCATCGCGACCACCATCACCGCGCCGGGCCGCCCCACCACCAACCTGCCCCCCGCGGCACCCCTACGCAGCCGGGCAGTGCCGGTTTTCTGAGCTCTATAGCGTCACATGAAGGCGTCACGGTGTGACGCTTTCTGAACGTGATTGCCTCTGGCGAACTGATGGTGGACGGTCGCCGCAAGTCCATCCAGGCCATGGCCTCGCGGCTGCCGGACGCGTCGGCGCCCCGGGTCCCGGATGCCCGTTCCTACAGGTCAGACCCGGCGCCCGCCGCCTCGGCCACCGTCTCCCTGCTCGTGCCATTCGTCCCCTCCGACGTGCTGTGATGAGCCTCACCGCAAACATGAGGGCCCCCTCGAGTACGCTGGCAACGTCGAACATGAGGGCCCCCTCCGAATGATCCTCACAGTTCGGCACCCGGCCGATCCGGATTCCCCGGATCACGGACAGGACGGCCGCCCGGTCAACGGAATCGCGGCACATCACAAGGAGATGACCATGAACAAGTGGATCAAGCGCGTCTCGACCGCTGTCGCTTCTACGGCGCTGGCAGGCGGAGCCCTTCTCGGAGTCAGCGGCACGGCGTCAGCGGCGACGGCCTCGGCGCCCGGGGAGCACACGCAGACCGCGATCACCGCCTTCGCCACCAGCGGCGACCGCACGGACCGATACCAGAGCGCCCACCACGAGGCACAGGACGACAGCTGGGGCGCACCCCGCGGCTGGTACACGAACGACGACCGCCAGGGCCACTACGGTGAAGAGCGCTGGAACGGTAGCCACGTGTACGTCTGGGACGGGTACCGCTGGGACGAGGCGACGACGTGGCACCGCGTCAGCGCCGAGCGCTGGCACCTGGACCAGGTCGCGTGGTACGCGAACCAGCGCTGATGCGGCCGCAGGCCGGCACGGTCGGTTTGACCGGCCGCAACGACGTGGCTTTGGGCTGTGCCGTTGCGACTCGTCAAACCGACCGCTCGCCGAGCCGACATCGAGCGCGAGCCGGTGACATCGCCCTCCGGCTGAACAGGGACAACACGCGGGATCCGTGTGTGCCGCTCCCGTCCACCGGCGCTTCCGGTCGCGCCGGCGGTACCGCCACCCCCGCGCCTCGAAGCACACGGGGAGCGATCGCAGTGCCGGGCAAGCGAGGACATGGAAGTGAGGGACCGTGAGATCGGTCAGAACCGTGGCACACGAGCTGACCGTGCAGCTCGTCCTGTCGCACGACCTGTCGGTGCCGATACGTGCAGCACTGCAGTACGACGCGGATGATCCCTATGCCGTGCGTGCCGTCTTCCACACCCTGAACCAGAGCGGAACGGTCGAGTGGCTCCTCAGCCGCGACATGCTGGCTCAGGCTCTGAGCGAGCACACCGGGCACGGAGACGTGCGCATGTGGCCGCCCCGTGACTCAGGACGCGATGCGGTGCGCATGGTTCTTCGTTCGCCTGGGGGATCGGCCCTGCTCGAGTTCCCCGCGCAGGGCGTGGAATCCTTCCTGCGCGAAACATGGTCCGCGGTGCCGCCGGGGGCCGAATCCAGCCGGCTCGACCTGGACGCCGAACTGGCACAGCTGCTGGCGGAAAACTGAACGCCTCCCCCTGGACGGTGACACCCCCGAGGGACTGAGGGCCCGGATGCCGACCGCGGCACCGGGCCCGCCGCATGTCCCGCTGTAGGCCGCGTTGCACGACGTCGTATGCCGCGGCTCATGCCTCCTCACGGCACTCGCGGCACTCCTCTTCGGGGCACTCGAGAGTGGTGAGGGTCTGCGCGAACTGCTGAGGGGTCAGCGGAGGTTCGGGCAGCTCGTGGGCGCACTCGGCGCGGAAGGCGTCGAGCAGCAGGTGGAGATGGCGGCGCCAGGCGTTGGGAGCGACGGCACGGGTGGCCTGGATGATTCCGACCTGGGACCAGATCACGAAAGCGATGTCGTCCGGAGTGACGTCGTCACGCAGGACGCCCTGCTCCTGGGCGTTCCGGAAAATCTGAGCGACCCATTCCTGCGTGCGCTCAAACATTCCCCTGCCGAGCGCATGGACCGGCAGGCGAGCCGAGACCAGGTCATTGAAGGCCCGGTCACAGGCCTGCAGTTCACAGAGTCTTTCCAGGTAGGAGCAGAACCCCTCCCAGGCGTCGTCCATGACCGCGGCCTCTTCGGCAGCAGCGAGCAGATCCGTGAACTTCGCGGTGAAGAGCTCCTCGACCAGGTCGAGCCGGCTGGGGAAGTGCCGGTAGACCGTGCCGATCGCGACACCCGCCTCGCGGGCAACACCCTCCAGGGAAGCGTCCAGCCCCTGCTCGGCGAAAGCCTTGCGGGCAGCCGCCACGATCGCGTCCCTGTTGCGCTGCGCGTCGCGGCGCAGCGGTTTGACCGGCGCCTGGGGCGCGGACAGGACGTGCTGGTGACTCATGCCTCCAGACTAACATGAGGGGCCCCTCGAATTAGGTTGTGATCTTGCTCACGGTACGGACGGAACGTGGTCCAGAAGCACGCACGCAGGGCGCGCCGAAGACGACGAGCCTCCGGCTCAGGCCGCTAGGGCCTGTGTGATGTTGTGATCGTTCTTCGGATTCCGGTCCCGTACGGGGGCTGGATCCGGTAGGACGCTGGTGTGACGCGCAGGCAACTCACCGACAGGCAATGGAAGTTGATCGAGCCGTTCCTGCCGATAGGCGAATACGGCCCGTACCCCGAGCGGCTGCGGGAGCAGTTCGAGGGGGTGATCTGGCGGTTCCGCACCAGCAGCCAGTGGCGGGAGATGCCGGGTGAGTTCGGTCCGTGGGCGACGGTCTACGGCCGCTTCCGGGTCTGGAGGGACGCCGGCGTCTTCACCGCATTGCTGGAAGGCGTGATCGCCGAGGCCGCCCGCCAGGGGAAGACGGATTTGTCCCTGGTCAGCGTGGACTCCGCCACCGCCCGCGCCCATCACGACGCCGCCGGGATGTGCATCGGGGAGGAGGTCATGGACGCCCTTGAGGAAGCCGCCGCCGAGCAGTAGCGGGCCCGACAAAAGGGGGCGGCCCGCCAGAACAGAACGGACAGGACGGGAGTGGCGGCCCCGACCGGGAAGAGCGGCGCCGCGTCAGGCGACGGCGCAGGATCCGCTTGACGGAGGCCCTGCTCGGCAGGTCCCGTGGAGGGCTGACGAGCAAGGTTCATCTCGCCGCGGACCGCAGGTGCCGTCCGCTGTCGCTGGTCCTGACCGCAGGACAGGCGCCGACAGCCCGCAGTTCGTTCCCGTGCTGCAGAAGGTGCGCATCCGTCTGCCTGTCGGCCGTCCGCGGACCCGGCCTGACGCTGTCGCCGCGGACAAGGCCTACTCGTCCCGCGCCAACCGCTCTTACCTGCGCAAACGCAACATCAAGACAGTCATTCCGGAGAAGAAGGACCAGGCCGCGAACCGGAAGAAGAAAGGCAGCCGGGGCGGCCGGCCCACCCGCCACGACGCCGGTCTCTACAAAGAGCGGAACACCGTCGAGCGCCTGATCAACAAGCTGAAGGCCTGGCGGGGCATCGCGACTCGATGTGACAAGACGCCCGAGAGCTACCTCGCCGGCCTTCACCTCCGCGCTTCCATGATCTGGATCAACGACCTACTGAAGGCAGCTGAATGATCACAACATCACACAGGGCCCTAAACAAGCCGCGCACGCGAGCAGGTGTCCCACATCGTTCACGGACCGCATTGCCGTTACTTGAACTTCAGCTGCGTGCCCTTGGGCACGATCTGAATATCGAGATCGACCTTGATGTTGGAGCCAACGACTGCGATGCCACGGGCCAGCATCGTCTTCCAATTGATGGTGTAGTCCTCACGGTGCAACTCGGTGGTGGCGTTGACGGCCAAGCGGGTCTCACCCTCCATGCCGACGCGCATACCGCCGTAGTTGGCGTCGAGGGTCACCGTGCGGGTGACGCCGTGCAGCGTGAACCCGCCGGTGATCGCCCAGGTGTTTCCTCCGCGGTGCACGAAGCGGTCGCTGTAGAACTCCATGGCGGGGTAGTGCTCCACGTCGAGGAAGTCCGCGGACCGCAGATGGTCGTCGCGCATCTGCACATTGGTATCGATCGAAGCGGCGTCGATGACGACATGCATCGCCGAGTCCTCGATGGTGTTGCCGATCCGGATCGCCCCGGCGAAGTTGTTGAAGCGGCCGTGGACCTGGGCGAGGCCGATGTGGCGTGCGGCGAACCCGATCCGGGTGTGGGCCTGTTCGATCTCCCATTCGCCGGGGTCGGGCAGCGGAAGGGATGGGGCTATCTGGAGCGTGATGTCTCGGGGGCCGGCCGGCACCCCGTCATCGGCGACTGGAATGCTGTCCCGGTAAGGGGCGAAACCCTCGGCGGAGACGGCCAGTCGGTATTTTCCGAACGGAACCATCGCCACGACCAGGCCGTAGGGATCGGCCTCACCACTCACTACCCTGCGACTGTGGCTGTCGTGCAGCGTGAACTCGGCTAGGCTCACGGGCTCGCCCATGGGGTCGAGGACCCGGCAGATGAGGAGACCCGCGCCGGGGGGCACGGTGAGTCCGGTGAGTGGGTTTCCCCTGCGCTGAGAGGCCTTCCGTCGGCCGAGAAGGCGGCTGATCATGGTGTGCGTACCCCTATGCGGTCGGGCTTCGTGGGCCGCGCACAGCGCGACGTCGGCCGGCGACCCATGACGGATATGCCTTCGGTTGTTGCCCGTTCGAGGCAAACGTACAGGCAGGTGGAAGCTCTGGCCTCAGCCGTGGTTAAGGCGTCGCCGCCAATGCCTGAACGCCCTCCCCGGTTGTCTTGAGGCCGTGGAGGGCGCTCAATGGTGAGCAACGTCGACAAGCGCCGACAGCTCATCAGTAGGTAGTCAGGCTGCCGATCAGAAGGAGGCGAAGACGCCGGCCTGGTGGAACTGGCCGAGGGCGCCCAGGGCTTCGCCCTTGACTGCGTCGACCTGAGCCAGGACATCCGAGTCGCTGATCGCCGTGGGGCCGGCGATGACGCTGGCGTGCGGGCTCAGACCACCGGAGACGCTGTCGAGCTCGGCATCGGAGATCCCAACGGTCTGAACCTGGGGAGCGGAGTTCATGATGAAAGTTCCCTTCGCATGGATGTTCCACAAGGCGGCCCTGCTGGGGACAGATGGCAGGCCTCGACCGCAGGCGCGACATATTCCGGAGATCTTCGCGCGAGCCCGGCGGCGCAAAGGATCAAATCACGGAGCGCACCGAGCATCCAGTCAATCGGCGCCCGCACCAATGGGGTTGTACGCACAGGTTGCGCATCCGTGCAGACATGAACACGAATTGAGGACAACCTCTCTACACGCTGCACGGCACTGGGAGGTGACGGGTATTGCCACGGTGGTTCCGAACTGGACACTCCGTGCCAACAGAGCACCATTCGCCAGGCTCATGGGTAGATCCAACGCACCCCGTGTCGCGGCTGCGCATGTGGTGTGCAGATTTCACCCCGCCGTAGGGCGCATACAGCGCCACCGGGGGAGTGGGGCAGGTGGCGTCCTCCACGCACTATGTCGGCGGCGCAACCGGGTCGGCGTACACCAGTGACAGCAGATGCGTGGGTGCTGCGTCGTCGCTCTCATGCACCACAGACGGGGCCAGCATCCGCTGCTAGAGCCAGTGCCGGCGCCGTCGGGCGGAACCAGCCAGCGCAGGTGCCCGGCGGCCCGGTCCGGTGGGGGGGACCGTGAGCCACGCGCCCGTGCCGAGATAGCGGATTTCCGAGCCGACCCAGTGGCCGATCGGGTCGGGTGGCAGGAAGAAACCCACCCGGCATGCGACGAAGTCCGCGAGGGCCGGGCCGGGAGCCTGAGGAATGCAGAGGAGAGCATCAAGGGCCATTAGGCCGAGTTGTTGCGGCACGCTCAGCACGTCCCAGAACCGCCCGCACGCCAGCACCGCTGTCCCCGTTGTTCCGTGCCACTGCCGTTTGCACGCTCGTGGGTCGGTTGCTGCGGCGGCCAGCCATTCCATGGCCTGCCTCGTGGATCGTCGCATGGCGCCTCTCGGGGATCCGTTGGCCGACGTGGGCTGCACACTTCCCCCTCGCTGTCGGGGTGGTCAGTGCCGACTCGCATCATGCTGTTGCATATTTCTATTTGGCGGAAGGGGTGGCGAACCGTGGCGAATAGCTATGAAATGTTCGCTTCCAGAGCAAGCGTTCCCCCGCGCCTGGGGATTTCGTTCGAGGTCATGACAGGAAACCCGATACGCGTCGGACTCCGGCGCCCCTGGCGGGACATGTGGCATAAGATCCGCGCCGCGCTGCGCGGGCGGCCCGTGGACCCGCTGGCGTCCCTCGTGGAAACAGCGCGGCGTCTCGACTACGGCGCCGGCTGGCTGCAACGCGATGAAGGTGAGGAGGCGTGAGCGCCGCCAGCGCCCGGTATTGCTACGGCGCGTCCGGCCCATGCCGTTGAAGACGACTGAGCTCGTACTCGTCCACCGGCAGCGCGTGACAGGCCTGATTCAGGAAGTGCGTGGAGGCGGCGGGACCCGCCCCCCCCCAGCCCGAGCCCGAGCCGCAGGCCCCGGCCGCGCACCCCGAGGCCGAGGCCAAGCCCGCAGGCGGCGCTGAGCGGCAGCGTGAACGCCATGACCAGCAAGCCCTCTCCAGCCGCGACAGCGGCCACCGCACCCGACACTGCGGAAGACCGCTTCGGCACACGCGAATTCCCGATGCGCTTCAGCTCCACCCCCCGCGGAGCGCACCTCGCCCGCCGACTGGTGTGGCCATCGACGACACCGAGAACAACATCCACGCCACCGTGCAGGCTTTGGAATACCAGCAGCCCTACAAGGGCCCCCAGCCACAGAAACCCGAAGACTTCCAAGGCGGCGACATCTAGGCCACCGCCAGCATCAAGGTGGGCAACATCAACGGCAATGACATCACCGTCAGCCAATTCCCCTGGTCGCTCGCCTACGCGGCTGGCACCAGCATCCAGATCACGGGCAGCGTCGGCGGCGACATGCCCAAGCCCGAGTACCCGATGGACCAGACCGTGAAGCCCGGGCGTTACGTGGCCGGCCTCCGCTACGGACGGCCGCTCCATCCACGTACTGGTCCCGCCATACAAGTCAGCGGTTGATGAACTGGCCAGCGCACGAGTTGGAGACGAGCACGCAACCGCACGCAGCTTCTTGATCGCGTTCGCGAGCTGCCGACCCGGGTCGGTCCCCGCGCGCTGTGGAAACCGTTTGAAAAAGAGTTCGGATTCCTTGCGACGGACGCCGCCTACCTCCCCGTAGAGCAGACGAAGCCCTGATCAGTATCGCCACGCGCCACCCGTCTTCGTCCGACTCACGAACCCACGAGGTATCTGTGGCTCTCTTCCCCGCCCTGCGTCTCCAGCGCACTCCTCGGTCGCGGAGGCGCATTACCGTCGGGTTGCTGGCGCTCGTCGCCGGCGCCCTGCCGAATGTATCGGCCGACGCCGCCGCTTCGCCCTCCGGATCGGTCAGCGACACAGCGCCCACGACCACGTGGAGCGCCGGTCCCTTCGTCGTCCCCAACGTCTCGGGCACCTCCGGGACGGTGAGCTGCGGGAATCCGCAACTCTGCGACGACTACGCTCTGAAGGTGTCCGTGCCTGCGGGCTACGACGCTGGTCACAGCCTGCGCATCGACATCAAGTGGCCCGACAGCGCGGCCGACTTCGACGTCTACGTCCTCGACGCGAACGGCCGCGAGGTGGCCGCCTCGGCGTCCTCCAGCGACCCCGAGACCGTGCTGCTTCCGGCGCTGACGGCGTCGTACACCGTGCGCGTGGTGCCGTACGGACCGCTCGGCGACAGCTTCACCGGCACCGCTAGCCTGATTGCCGACCCGGCCGATCCGCCGCCGAGCACGGCCGTCCCACCGACGTACGCCAACTCGGCGGCGCCCGACGGCATCAAGGACGCGCACAATGCCGGTGAACCCTCGATCGGCGTGAACCGCGCGAGTGGCGCCGCGATGTTCCAGGCGCATACCTCGACGCTCAAGGTCACCTACGACGGCGCCGGCGCCGGCACCTGGCAGGACAAGAGCGCCAACGCGGGCAACGGCTGTCCCCAGGGCAGCAGCACCAGCCTCGACCCGATCCTGTTCACCGACCCGGCCACCCACCGCACCTTCGAGTCGCAGCTCGCCGGAAAGACCGCCCTGACCTGCTACACCGACGACGACGGCCAGACGTGGACGCCGACAGGCGGCTCGGGCATCAACTCCGGTGTGGACCACCAGACCATCGGTGGCGGCCCCTTCACCACGGGCGGACCTGGCGCCCTCACGGCATACCCGAACGCCGTCTACTACTGCTCGCAGGACATTGCCGACGCCTCCTGCGCGGTCAGCCGGGACGGCGGTCTGACGTACGGGCCCGCCGTTCCGATGTACTCGCTGCTGGACTGCGGCGGCCTGCACGGGCATGTGAAGGTCGCCCCGGACGGCACGGTGTACGTGCCCAACAAGGGCTGCGGCGGCAACCAGGCTGTGGCCGTGTCCGAGGACAACGGGCTGACGTGGACCGTCCGCAAGAACCCCTCCAGCACCCCCGGTGACTCCGACCCGAGCGTGGGAATCGGCGCCGGCGGGACTGTGTACATGGGATACCAGAACAGCGACGGCACCGCGCGGATCGCCGTCAGCCACGACAAGGGCAAGACGTGGCTGTACGACCAGAACGTCGGCGCGTCCCTCGGCATCAAGAACATCGTCTTCCCCGCCGTGACCGCGGGCGACGACAACCGCGCCGCCTTCGCCTTCCTGGGCACCACCACAGGCGGCAACTACCAGGACACGGCCAACTTCAAGGGCGTCTGGCACCTGTACGTGGCCACCACCTACGACGGCGGCCAGTCCTGGGTCACCGTCGACGCCACCCCCACCGACCCGGTACAGAAGGGCTCGATCTGCACCGGCGGCACCACCTGCGGCCAGGACCGCAACCTCCTGGACTTCAACGACGTCACCCTCGACGCCCAGGGCCGCGTGCTCGCCGCCTACGCCGACGGCTGCACCGGCAGCTGCGCGACCGGCGGCGCGCAGAACTACGACGCACTGGCCACCATCTCCCGCCAGTCATCCGGCAACACGCTGTACGGCGCGTATGACGCCGTGGTCCGCGGCGCACACAACAAGCCCAAAGGAGGCCAGTAAGTGAAGTCTCTCCTCCCCGCTGCCGCATCGGCCGGCGTCCTCCTCAGCCTGGCCGCTGTCACCGGATGCTCGGCGACGACCAAGCACGCCGAACCCGAGAGACAGACGCGGTATGCGGCCGTGCAAGGAGAAGATCCGTCTGCCGCGAAGGCGGCCGACACCGCGCCCCGCGGCTGTGCCACCGCCGCCTCACTGCCGCTTCCCAAGGACTTCCCGGCGACCCTGCCGGTGCCCGACGACGCGGTCGTCACCTCGGTGCAGCATCGCACCGGTAGCCGGCTCATCGTTGCCACAGTCGTACGGGGCGGCTTTAACTCCGCGCTGACCTTCCTGCACAAGCAGCTCCCCAAGGCCGGATACACCCTGAAGGAGGGCGAGGTGGAAGAGGACGACGCCGAGTCGAACTTCTCCTCCGCGACCGTCAACGGCCGCTGGACCCTGCAAAAGATGCCTGATTGCGAGGGAGGGGTCTACCTGACGTACCTGACGTCCACCGTCTCCTGAGCTTGGTCAGACCGGCGCCACTTGTTGACCAGGTGGAACTGCGAGTGGCCACCTGCACGCGGGCCGCGGAGGACGACGGTGAACCGGCGCCTCGGGCAGGGCGACGCTGAAGCGCTGATGCAGCGTGCCGTCGACCATCACGGCGCCGACGACGACAGCGCTGAACCGTACGACGAGGTCACCGACCCGTGCACGGGCACCGTCCGGTTGAGTGCCCGGCCATGCGATACGTGCGCCTTCCGCCCGGGCAACCTCATGGACCTGTAGCCAGGCCGGGTCGCGAACATGGCCACCCGGGCGCGGCAAGCCGACAGGCACGTGGTGTGCCACGCAACCCTGGGAACCGACGCCCCGGCGAACTGCCGGGGCGTCGCCGACAGCCCCGATCGGGGCCACAGCCTCGCCCTACGCCTGGCCCGCGCGCTCGGCACACTGCGGTCAGCGTCTCGCCACCTCAGCCCCGATCCGCACACGACGGTGCCCCCGTACTCGTCACCCGGACGAGCACGGGGGCACCGTCATGCCCTGCGGACGTCAGCCCCGGGAGGCCCTACGACGCCGCAGCACCAGGTAACCGCCCGCGGCCACCATCGCCGCCGCGGCGCCCGACAGCAGGCCCACCGGGGCGCTGCTGCCGGTCTCGGCCAGATCGCCGCTGCCGGCCTGCGCGGACGAGGAGGCGTCGGCCGACGGGGCGGCCCCGCCCTCGCCGGACGACGCACTCGGCGAGGCCGTCGCACCTGCCGAGCCCGAAGGCAAGGACGACGCCGACGACGTGGGCGACACGGATGTGGACGGCGTCGTACCGCCACCACCGCCCTGTGAGTCCTTGCAGTCGGTCCAGAACACCTTGTGCTTAGCGGCGCCCTTCTCGCCGTCGAAGTTCCAGAACAGCTTGTAGTGCCCGTCGGGCAGCGACAGGTCATCCGTACGGCCGTGACCCTGGCCGTCCTGGGTGATGGCGCCGGACTTCACGGTCTCGCCCTTGGTGGCGGCGGTAGGAGCCCAGGCCTCGATGTGCCAGTCGACCTGCTGGACCGCGTCGAAGCCGAAGGCGTCGAGGTAGAACGTGCAGACGTGGGGCTCGTTGCGGCGCAGCTCCTCGCCTGTCTTGGCGTCGTGGATCTTCACTGTGCCGTTGTCACCGGGAGCGGTGGCGTGCGCGGCCGGCGCAAGGAGCAGCACGGCCGAGGCGCCGGCGGTCAGCGCGCCGGCGCGGATGAGGGTACGCATGGGGCAGGTCCATCTTCAAGATACGAATGGGAAGATGTGGAGGGGGCAGCCCAGCATCCAGCCCGGCCCGACGACGGATCAAGCACGAACAGACAACGAACAGACCTATCACCGACGTGGGAGCCCTCCCCGGGACCCCGCGGGCGTCCGGCCGGGTGTGGAGGCGCCATCTCGGCGCCTCGCGCTCAACTGGGCATGCCGGCTGCTATGCCCGTCTAGGGCGTGTTCTGAGTTGAGATCACGGGAGGGCTGGCAGGCTGCGTAACCAGAGGATGGATCCGCGCAGGTGGAGTCCTGCGGCGTAGCTCTCGGGTGTCTTGTCGTACCGGCTGGCCAGTCCCCGCCATTCCTTGAACTTGTTGATGGCGCGCTCGACCGTGTTGCGATCTTTGTAGAGCGTGGCGTCGTGGCTGACCGGGCGGCCGCCGGAACGTCCCTTCTTCCTGCGGTTGGCGGCCTGGTCGGTCTTTTCCGGGATCACTGCCTTGATGTTGCGTCTGTGCAGGTGGGCGCGGTTGGCGCGGGAGGAGTACGCCTTGTCTCCGGCGACCGCGTCCGGCCGTGTCCTGGGGCGGCCGACCGGGACGCGCACCTTGATCTTCTTGAGGACCGGGATGAAGCGCGGGCTGTCCGCGGACTGCCCGGGGGTGAGGATGATGGCCAGCGGGCGGCAGCGTCGCTCGACGGCGAGGTGGACCTTGCTGGTGAGCCCGCCCCGGGAGCGGCCCAGTTCGGCGGCCCGCAGTCGGGCCCTGCGGCGTCGGCGCACGGCGCGGCGCTGTTCCCGCTCGGGGTCCTCCCTGTCCGCGGACCCCTCACCTACGGGGTTGTTTTGCCCCTTTGCTGCAGCCCCTTTTCTTCCGCCACGGCCTTCTCCAGGTCCTCAAGGAGCTCCGGGTCGACGACCATGCCCGCCGCGTGGTGATGCGCGCGGGCAACGGTCGAGTCCACGCTGACCAGGCTGAGATCGACATCGTCGCGGGCCGCCGCCTCGGCGATCATCGTTTCCATGAGGGCCTGGAAGACTTCGCCATGCGCCCACATCCGGAACCGGTCGTAGATCGTCGACCAGGAGCCGTAGCTCTCCGGCACATCCCGCCAGGGGCTGCCGGTGCGGAACCGCCACATCACCGCGTTGAAGTAGCTGCGCAGGTCAGGGATCGGTCCGAACGCCCCCAGCGGCAGGTGCGGCTCGATCAACTCCCACTCGGCATCGGTCAGATCACCACGAGTCACGCGACCGGTCTACCGCAGCCAGCGCCCTCCTGAAGCGGGAATGACCGATCCCGTGATCTCAACTCAGAACAGGCCCTAGTCGGCCTCGCCGTCTTTCACCAGGACGATGAGGTCGCCGTTAGGTGTCCCCATGACCGGGTATCCCAGGGAGGTCATCAAACCCGAGACGGCAGCCTGCACCGCAACCTGCATGCCGCCCCTGCAATCACCGCCAGACTGGTCAGCAGCCAGCGCAGCGAATCCGTCAGACGTCGCCCAGGCGACCAGCACCCCGGCAGGGGTCCCACTGACCTGGAGACCGGTCATCCGGCGATCTACTCCGCCGACCACCTCAAATCCCGCCTGGTTCAGAGCATGCCGAACCCGCGCGACAAGCTCATCCACCTCACACGACACATTCCTCGTTTGCCCGCAGCCGGGCCCTTCACACCCACGCGCGCGGGGGACTTTGAGAAGCCGTTGTCTTTCCGAGCTTGAGGACTGCATTTCCGCTGGTCAGGCATGGGGGCGGCGGTTCCGTTGCAGTGGTGACCTGTTGTGTCGTCGCTCCAGTGGAGGTCAGGAATGCCGTCGGTCGTTGGACTGCTGGAACAGCGCGAGTGCGCCGCTCGCCGTCGTGTGGACGAACTGCGGGAGGAGGCCGATCGGATCCAGGCCGAGTTGTCCGTGGCCGAGCACGATTGGAACGAGTGGGTCATCGCTCGCTTGCGTGTCCGCGAGGTACTGGCCCCAGGCGAGGGTGACGTCGCCGGTCCTGATATCGCTTTGGACCTGCCGAATGGCGGTGAACAGCCGTTGCCCGCAGGGGCTTTGGAACCAGCGAAGTCGAAGTCGATGGTGCCGATGTGGCGTGCGGGGCTGGCCTGGTCGGCGCTGTCGGTGGACTACCAACGCATCCTGCGAGTCCTTGCCGACCGCGACCGACTTGGTCAGGGTTCGCTTTCCTGCCAGGAGATGGCCGTCTGCTTCGGCCTGGAGGTCGTGCCGGCAAAGGTGGAAGCGTTGCGGTCGAAGGCGAAGCGGATGGTGGCCCGGGGGTGGCTGGTCGAGCCGGTGCCGGGTCGGTTCACGCTCTCGCAGGCCGTGGCCGGACAAGGCGAGGGACTGTGAACGGCGACCTCAGACCCGCAGGGTTTCTCCCTGGGGGTCGTAGCAGACGAGCCCGTGCTCGCGTGCCAGGGCAGCCGCATACTCGGAGACTTCCTCCGCTCTGCTATAGGACATGAGCAGATAGACGATCGGGCCCGATGCCTCGCCCATGACGGGCGGTGACGCCCAGGGACTGCCGGCGACATCATCTGGATACCGCTCGACGAGTGCCTCGACATAGGTCTCGATGCGCGGCGAGAGCTCGGCGATCACGTCTTCAGAATCGAGGTAGCGCTCGTAAAGCGCGTCGAAGACAGCGCCGGCTTCGTCGCCGCGCGGCAGCTCTCCATCCCACACGGCCAGGTCGTAGCTCATGTGCGAATGATCTCAGGTGCCCACCTGGCCTGTGCCAAAAGCCCCGGCGCCGGAGGGGTTCACACCCGCGAGGGGCGTGGCCGGGCAAGGCGGCGGGTCATGAGCAGGGTCATCGACCAGTAGATCATCGCTTCGGCGCTGGAGGTGCGGCGCTCGAAGTCACGCACCAGGCGGCGGGTGCGCATCAGGTGGGCGAAGAACCGCTCGACGATCCACCGCTTGGGCAGGACCACGAAACCGCGCATGTCGTCACTGCGTTTGACGACCGCGATGACCAGAGCAAGCGCGGTCAGGCAGCGCTTGATCAGGCTGCCGGTGTAGCCGCCATCAGCCCAGACCAGCTCCAACCGATGGTGCGCGTCGACGACCCGCGCGAGCAGGGTCTGCGCGGCGGCGCGGTCGCCGGTGTCCGCGGGGGTGACCTGCACGGCGAGTAGCAGGCCGAGGGTGTCAACGACGGCGTGGCGCTTGCGGCCGTTGATCAGCTTTCCGCCGTCGAAGCCGCGGCTGTCGGCGCCGACGACTGCGTCCGCCTTGACCGACTGGGAGTCGATCACGCCCGCGCTCGGCTCCGGATCCCGGCCCGCCTTTTCGCGGACCCTGCCGCGCAGCCGGTCGTGGAACTCGGTGACCAGGCCGTGGTCGCGCCAGCGGCGGAAGAAGGCGTAGACCCGGTCCCACGGCGGGAAATCGGACGGCATCGCCCGCCATTTGGTTCCGTTGTCGACCAGGTAGCGCACCGCGTCCAACATCGCCCGGTGGCAGTACGCCTCCGGCTGGCCGCCGCGTCCCTGCAGCCAGCCCGGCACCGGCAGCAGCGGACGGACTACGGCCCACTCCGCGTCCGTCATGTCAGTGGGATAGCGCCGCTCGCGCGTGCCGTTGTCCGCGGCGTTCCCGAACCGGTGCGCGAGGCAGTCACACGACGGGGTGACCGAACTGGACCCGACTGGCCCGAGGGCGTACAAATGCGGCAACAGGGCTCCCTGGACAGCTTGTTGGCGTAGACACCCACCCAGCTACCAAGGGGCCCTGTTCTCCATGCCCGACACTCGCCGCGATCACCCGAACGAGACTCCCGTTCGACCAACACCGCTCAAGATCGGAACGACAACAGCCACTGAGGTTCCCCCGAGATGCGGAGTGTGTTGACAGAGGGTCAGATGGGACTCATGAGAGGAACATCGACCATGGCTGCCCCCAGGAAGTACTCGCTGGAGTTGCGTGAGCGTGCGGTGCGGATATACCGCACCGCCGAACCGAAGCCCCAAATCAAGAAGCTCGCCGTCGACCTCGGCGTGCATCCGGAGGCGCTGCGCGGCTGGATCCGCCAGGCCGAGGCGGACGCCGGCGAGCGGGATGATCGGCTGACCACCGATGAACGCGCCGAACTTGCCGCGCTGCGCAAGGAGAACATCCAGCTCAAGCGGGCAAACGAGGTCCTGCGGACGGCCTCGGCGTTTTTCGCGGCGCAGCTCGACCCGACCCGGCCCAGGTGACGGCGCTCGTTGACGAGCACCCGCACCTGGGGGTCGAGTGCGTACTCCGGGAACTCTCCATCGCCTCCTCGACGTACTACCGCTGGCGTCGTGCCGAGCGCGAGCCGTGCGAACGCCGGCGCCGGGACGTGGAACTCACCGGGCAGATCAAGGAGATCCACGCCGACTCGGGCGGGATCTACGGCTCGCCGCGCGTGCACGCCGTGCTCAAGCGCGAGGGCGTCCGCGTGGGCCGCAAACGGGTCGAGCGCCTGATGCGCGAGGCCGACATTGCGGGCATCAGCCCCCGCCGAAGCGGCTTCACACGCCGCGATCCCAAGGCCACACTCGCCCCGGATCTGGTCGAGCGGGACTTCACCGCATCCGCGCCGAACCGGCTGTGGGTCACCGACCTCACCATGATCACCACCGGTGAGGGGCCCTTGTGGCTGTCCGCGATCCGGGACGCGTTCTCCCGCCGGGTGGTCGCCTGGGAAACCTCCGCCCGCGCGGACGCCGACCTGGTCCTGACCACCCTCGAGTACGCCCTTGCGAGCCGGGAAGTCGAACCGGGCAAGCTGGTCCACCATGCCGATCACGGCTGTCAATACACATCCGTGAAGCTCACAACTCGGCTACTACGAGCGGGAGTTGAAGCATCCATGGGCTCGGTCGGGGACAGTTACGACAACGCTCTCGCGGAGAACCTGTGGATGATCATCAAGACGGAGTGCATCCGCGGCCGCGTCTTCGCCACCCGGGCCGAGGCGAATCTCGCGCTCTTCGAGTACATCGACGGCTTCTATAACTCCCGGCGCATCCAGAAGCGGCTCGGCTACCTCAGTCCGGTCGAGTTCGAGGAGAAGCGCTACGCCGACCAGGCAACGGCCGAACGAACGAACCTGAAACGCCGTCAACCCGCCCTGACCAGCTGATCAGCACCTCCCGCACACCGGGGGAACCTCACTTCGTGGACGATCTGTAAGGCTCGCGAGGTCAGCACCACACAGATGTGTTGACCTCATGGTGGCGGGCGATCACCCGTGACACTTGAAACCCACGTTGTGCTGGAGAAAGTGACCCCCCGAACGTGGGGCGGGCCGCCTGCCCCCCAGGGGAGGTACGCGGGCGGCATCGTGCAGGGGCAGGGCCGTCCCCGTCCCCGTGACGGGTCTGCCCCTGCACGTCTCTCCCGGAGAACGGGGCAACCCGTCTCATGCACTGCCAACCGCCTTGGCCTGGCGAGTGCGCCTGCGCCCCGATGCGGTACAGCAGCGAAGTACAGCACTCCACCGACCGTCATCGGCCGATCCTCACTTTCAAAGCCGGCCCGAGCCTCTATGACCCCCGATGGCCGATCCACATACAGTCGCCGACCCGGCCGATAGAGCGGTCACCGCGTTGAAACGGCTCGACGACCTCTGCCTTGAACTCCGGCCTAAACGAGCGGCGAGGACGCGGCTTCTTCTTCCCCATGCTCTCCATCCTCTGAATCTTCGCAGGGAATCCCGGACTTCAGGCCGGGCGGGAATGCGATCCTCGGTCCGGAGGCGCGAAGCGCCGGAGTTCTCTGCGCCTGCGGGGTGACGGTCAGGCCGGTCGCTTCTGGTTGTTGATGTAGTCCTTGACGATGCTCAGTGGTGCGCCGCCGCAGGAGCCCGCGAAGTAGGACGGGGACCAGAACACGGACCCGGTGCCAGTCCGGTTGATCCGGCCGGCGTACTCCGCGCGCAGGTAGCGGGAGCTGACGCTCTTGAGGCTGTTGACGAGTTTGGACAGGGCGATTTTCGGCGGGTAGTGCACGAGCAGGTGGACGTGGGCGCCTTCGCCGTTGAACTCCCGCAGCTGTGCGCCGAAGCCCTCGCACACGTCCCGCATGATCGCCTCGCAGCGCGTCAGCATCTCGTCGTTGAAGACTTCACGCCGGTACTTGGTGACGAACACCAAGTGTGCATGGAGGTGGTGGATGACGTGGTTTCCCCGACGGATATCGGGATCTGGTTCCCAGCGTGGTGACATACGCCAAGGGTATTAGGATGGGGTGAACTCGACCGGAGGGGGCGGGCGTTGGGGTGATCCGTGCGTACAAGTTCCTCATGCGGCCCACCGTCCGGCAGGCTCAGGCACTCGGCGAGATGCTGCGGGATCACTGCTCCCTCTACAACGGGGCGTTGCAGGAACGCCGTGACGCCTACCGGCATGTCTCGAAGACGAGCGTCAGGTACGGGATGCAGTCCGCGCAGCTCAAGGGGATCAGGGCGTTCGACCCGGAGCGTCAGGGCCGCTGGTCGTTCTCCTCGCAGCAGGCCACCTTGCGCCGTCTCGACAAGGCGATGCAGGCGTTTTTCCGCCGGGTCAAGTCCGGTGAGACGCCTGGCTATCCGCGTTTCCGTGGGGTGAACTGGTTCGACACGGTGGAGTTCCCCAAGGACGGGGACGGCTGCCGGTGGGACTCCACCCCGCACGATCCTGTTACCCGCGTCCGCTTCCAGGGTGTCGGTCACGTCAGGGTCAACCAGCACCGCGCCGTGGCCGGGCGGGTCAAGACCGTGTCGGTCAAGAGGGAGGGCCGTAAGTGGTTCGTGGTGCTGAGTGCCGAGCAGGACCAGCCGGAGCCGCTGCCCGCGACCGGCTCCGTGGTCGGGATCGACCTGGGCATCGCGAACTTCCTCGCCGACTCGAACGGCGGGTTCGTGCCCAACCCGCGCCACGGCCGCCGGGCAGCCGGGAAGCTCCAGGCAGCGCAGCAGGCACTGTCCCGGTTCCCGCGTGTCCGCCGGGACAAGCGCACCGGCAACCACCAGCGCGCCGTGGAGAAGGTCGCCCGGCTCCACGGCAAGGTGCGCCGCCGGCGGCTCGACCACGCGCACAAGACCGCGCTGGGCCTGGTCCGCGCGCATGACGTCATCGCGCACGAAGACCTCAGGATCCGCAACATGAGCAAGGCCCCCGCACCGAAGCCCGACCCCGGCCGGCCGGGCACCTTCCTGCCCAACGGGACCGCCGTCAAGGCCGGGCTCAACACGTCGATCAGCGATGCCGGTTGGGGGGTGTTCCTGACGATCCTGCACGCCAAGGCTGAAAGCGCCGGACGGGAAGTGATCGCCGTGGACCCCCGCAACACCTCCCGCACCTGCCCCGCATGCGGGCACACCGCGAAGGAGAACCGGCCCACACAGGACAAGTTCCACTGCCTCGCCTGCGGCCACAACGCCCACGCCGACACAGTGGGAGCCACCAACGTTCTACGGGCCGGGCTGGTCCGTCGCGACGCCAACCCAGCATAGCGAGAAGCCCCCGGCTTCAGCCGGGGGAGGAGTCACGATGGAAATCATCCTTCCGGGGCCGAAGCCCCCGGGTGTGTCAATTTAACGGCTGATCTTGGTTGTTGAATGGTCAGTTGTTGCTCGGGGTCAGACACTCCATGTCGTTGGGATGTCTGGGCTGCCGCGCTCGCGTACACGGACGACGGTGAAGCGGTCGGCTACGCGTACGGCAACGTCATCGACTCCGACGATCGCTGGTGGAAACGAGTCACACCCACTCCTGCCAGCAAGTACATCGATCGACTGGCCGTAGCACTGAAAGAGCTTGGCGCGCGGGTGCCGTGGCGGAAGACCGGAACTGCGCGACGCCTTCATGACTCGCTGCTGGCGGCGTATGTCAACGAGCCGTACGTGACGCTGATGGTGAATCCTGCCGCCGGAGACGGCAAGGTTCAGCGGCTCTACGAGTCGTGGGGGTACTGGAGCATCGGCACGAGCCAGCCGTCTCCGGAGTCCCCGGTTCTCACGGTGATGATTCGCCCGACCCTGGGGCGTTCGTCTCTTGCTTGAAGCCACCCAAGGACGGGCCCCACTGGGTGATCACGGGGCCCGCCAGGATCGGAGACGATCCGCGATGTCGAAGGTGTCCAGACGCAGGGCCTTGATGTCCTCGATGAGCTGGATCCACTGCTCTTGGCTCGCGGCTACGGTCTCGCCGGACGCCTCGATGTAGCCTACGGCGACGCCGTATCCGTACAACTCGTTCCTTGCGGGCAGCGGCCGCTGCAGCACGATCGTGTCGAGCAGCGCGGCTGCCCGCCAGTAGGCATCCGGCTCGCCCACATCCAGGTGCGGCGTGTTCACCCGGTGACGGGCAACGGCCGCGACCAGCGCCGAGTAGTCACGGATCTGGAGATCCTTGCCGAGCACGCGCTCTTGCCGGTCGAGGAGCCACCGGACGTCGATGAACAGTTCCAAGATCAGGCCGCCTGGCTACGGGCGGGCGCGGCGGGGAGGCCGCCGAATGCCTTGTCGAAGGCGTCGACGAAGCCCGGACGGTCGATCGCGGCGTCGAACGCGGCGGTCGCTCGCCCAAGCAGCGCCTGGTGCTCCTCCTGCCGGGAGAGGTCGTCGAGGTAGGCGGCCAGACTCATGCCGCGGGCCTTGGCGAGGGCGGCGAGGCGATCCCTCGTGGTCGTGTTGATCCGTACGCTGGTGTCAGCCATGCGACCAGTATGCACCCGCGCATGCGTTTGCGCATACACCCGCCTCTGACCTGCGCCCCTACGTAGCCTCCGAGGGCTCCTTGAATCTCCTGAGGAGCGGGACGGCGTCCAGCGGGTTGGTCTCGGTGGCGTCCACGGTGTCGGCGGGCCGGTTGTAGCGGGAATCAGGGAGAGGAGACTTCTCGCCCCAGCCGCCGGCCTCGCGTTGGTCGAGGGGCACCTTGGCGCGCTTCGTGTGGTGTTCGGCCAGTCCGCAGGGAGTGGCTGGTGACCCTTCAGGCCGTTGACGTACTTCACCCTGGCGGCGGCCGCGCGCTTCTTCTCGGTCTCGTTGGTCGCCCGGCCGGACAGGTGCAGCCCTCGCACCGTGGCGTTGCCGCGATCCTTGCGTGAACAGCGTCTGGGCGAGGACGTGGCCTGCGAGGCTCCAGCGGCCATCGGTGGCCGCTGGGTTGAAGGTGCCGCATCGCCCCGCTCGTGGTGATCTGGCTGAGGGGTACACCGGACAGGATCCGGCTGTACGTCAGGCCGGTATCGGCCGCCGCGATGGGAGATGGGGGAGGCAAGGCAAGAGTTGATGCAACTGTTGCCCTACGTGGGCGGTGCGCCTCACCGTGCGGAACAGGTTTAGCGGTGATGTCGCGGGGGGTGCCATTTTGCGTGTGTGCCTGCTGGGAATTGGCCCTGGCGGTATGGCAACCTCTTGGAGGCGGAAGAAGGTGGGGGAGCACCATCGGTTAACACGCGTGCAGCGGTCCTTGATTGGTGTGGTCGTCGCCGGTGCGCTCGTCATCGCGGGTATCGGCTTCGCCGGTTCGTACGCGGCTGTGCGCGAGCTGGCCCTCAAGAAGGGCTTCGGGAACTTCGCGTACGTCTTCCCGATAGGCATCGACGCGGGTATCTGCGTCCTGCTCGCCCTGGACCTCCTGCTGACCTGGATCCGCATCCCCTTCCCGCTGCTGCGCCAGACGGCGTGGCTGCTGACGGTCGCGACGATCGCCCCCCTGGCCCGGCTCCACTCGGTGAACCGGCGGTGCCCGGTCGGCCCGGACGGACCGAAGACCGGCGGCAGTTGCCGCCAGGTACAGCCCGTCGTGGCCACGAACAGGATCGTCGCCAGCACTCGGTCGGTGGCGCGGAGGCGGGCACCGAGGTCGTCGGCGAGGGCGAGCAGGATGCGAGGCGCTACCGTCTGGCACTGTTCGATTGCAGCAGTAGTAATTCCGCTTCAACCCTCCGCGACCGTCACGCAGGCCGTTGCCGCCCTCCGGGCCCCCGAACACGATTGCGTGAGCTGGATGCGATCCTGCATGCATGAACCATCTCGGCGACGCGAACCTGCGCACCTGGACGCTGCGCGTTACGGCCCGACTAGGGCGCGTATCGAGTCGTGATCAACGGGTGGTCCGGGCGAGGTCTTTGATCCAGATCATCGAGGCGCGCAGGTGGAGGCCGGCGAGGTAGCTGTCCGGGGTCTTGTCATATCGGGTGGCGATGCCTCGCCAGGCCTTGAGCTTGTTGATCGACCGCTCGACGCTGTTCCGCTCCTTGTAGAGGTCGGCGTCGTGGCTGACGGGCCGACCGCCCTTGCCACCCTTCTTCTTTCGGTTGGCGGCCTGGTCCTTCTTCTCCGGGATCACTGCCTTGATGCCGCGTCGGCGCAGGTGGGCCCGGTTGCCGCGGGACGAGTAGGCCTTGTCCCCGGCGACCGCGTCCGGTCGGGTGCGAGGGCGGCCGACGGGACCGCGGACCCGTATCTTCCCCAGCACGGGGATGAACTGCGGGCTGTCTGCGGCCTGCCCCGCGGTCAGGACGAACGCCAGCGGGCGACACTTCCGGTCGGCCGCGAGGTGAACCTTGCTGGTCTGCCCGCCCCTGGAGCGTCCGAGGAGGGCGGCTTTCAGCCGCAGTTTGCGCCGACGCCTGAGGCGTCGCCGCTCGTCCCGCTCGGGATCGGTCTCGGCGTCCTGCCCGTTTTGTTCTTCGAGGCCGCCCCCTTTGACCTGGCCTTCTCCTCCTCGGCGGCAGCCTTCTCCAACGCGCTGATGACGTCCTCGTCCAGGTGCATCCCAGCAGCGTCGTGGTGAGCCCGCGCGGTGGTGGAGTCGACGCTGACCAGCGACAAGTCCACCTCGCCCCGCTTCGCAGCCTCCGCCATCAGGCCCTCCAGAAGCGCCTCGAACACGCCCGCGTCACGCCACTGCCGGAAGCGGTTGTGAACGGTCGACCAGGCACCGAACTCCTGCGGCATCTCCCGCCACTGCCCGCCCGTCTTGAAACGCCAGATCACACCCTCGAACTGCTGCCGCAGCCGCTCGGGATACGGACCGTACTCGCCGATCGGCAGGTACGGCCCAATGAACTCCCACTCCGTATCCGACAGTTGCACTCGCGTCATGCAAGACGATCTACCTGATCACGTCCCGTCACGAGGGTGAATCCCGCAGATTGATCACAACTCGCGCCCTAGGCGAAGGCGGCAGCTTCAGTCACGACGACCACCCCTAAGCTCGACCTCATGACCGCGTTCGACGACCTCACTCGCCTCATCACTCCGCCGGCGCAACCACTGTGGGCGAACGGAGACTGGAAGGAGGTGGAGGCAGCACTCGGCGTGGAACTCCCCTCCGACTTCAAGCAGTTGGTCGGAGCCTACGGGGCTTACCACTTCGCCGAGTTCTTGACGCCACTCACACCCTTTGGCGGGCAAGACCTGCTGGTCGGCCCGGCGAAGCGGCTGCTGGACCAGGAACGCAACTTCCGGGACAGCAACCCCGAAGACTGCCCGTACCCCTTCTATCCGGAGCCGGGCGGACTCCTGCCGTGGGCAGGAACCGACAACGGGGACCGCGTGTGCTGGCTCACTGACAGGAAGCCGGACGAGTGGACGGTCGTCTGCTGGAATCCGCGGGGCTGGTACTACGACGCGCATCCTGTGGGTGCGGTCGAGTTCCTGGTCGGCTGGCTGTCAGGACACATCAGCACCAACGTCTTTCCCGATGCCGCTGAGTTTGCCGAGGAGGAGTGATCCCCTGCTCACTTGGATTGATCGCGACTCGATACAGGCCCTAGTGCAGCGCCGCATTGATCTTGCGGGGGTTTGTGCCCCACCGTCAGCGCTACTGACGGCGGGCAGTGATGTGTCAGCTCTTGACGAGTACGGTCGCAAGGGCTGACAGCGCGGAGTTGGCCTGGGCTGCGTCAAAGGCTGCAGGGTCGAACTGGTCGGCTGAGTCGAGGCCGATCCATTCCAGGCGGTCTTCGTGTTCTTCGTGGCGGGGGTCGGCAAGGATCTCGATCAGGTAGTCGTATCCCCAGATACCGCCACAGTCCTCAGGCGGGCAGGCTCGGCGGCCGGTGAGGCATCGGGGGTAGGCGGTGTCGGCCTCCGCCTCGGTGACGTCCTCGATGAGGATGTCGTGTTCCCAGTCGTCGCCGAAGTCGTATGTGTAGCGGAGCCGGTCGCCGGCGTGGGGAGCCACCTGGCCGAGCCGTTTGGAGGCGGCGCTGCGGATGCCCAGGTCGCGGTCGGCGACGCCGTATCGGTCCTGTCCGCTTTCGAAGGCCCACATGTGGTAGTCCTCCCAGCCGAAGGCAGCCTGGACGACGTCGTGCAGCTCGCGCAGGGTGACGCCTGACGGCACCTCCAAGCGGCGCCAGATCGGCGGTCGGGAGTCCCGCAAGGTGATCTTGATCTTGTGCACGGTCTGACTCGGTGCGGTCCGCGAGTTCGGCTTCGCGCTCCTGCTGTTCGCCATGGCGGCCATCCTGCCATCCGTGCCGGCCGTGCCCAGGCGGGACGTGTGCCCCTGCTCGCGACAATGATCACCGCGAGTCGTTGAGTCGAAGGGGGGACAGCGCGTGCCGGTGGTCAGTCCGTTCCAGGTGGCCTGGGAGGGTGAACAGCACAAAGTGCTAGACGATTTGGCGCGTTCTCGGACTGCGCCGTTGCGCCGGGTGCAGCGGGCCCGGGCCGCGCTGTCCTGTGCGGAGGGCGTCGCGAACGCGGTCATCGCCCGCACCCTCGACGTGCATCTGGACACCGTGCGTCGCTGGCGTAAGCGGTTCGCCGCCGAGGGTCTGGCCGCGCTGGAGGACCGGCCCCGGACTGGCCGCTCCCGCCGCTACGGTCCCGACGTGCACCTGGCCATCGTCGCCACCGTCACCTCCGCCCGGCCCCAGACCGACAGCCAGTGGACTCACCGCTCCATCGCCCATCGCCTGGCCTCCACCGGGATATCAGCGTCCCAGATCGGGCGGATCCTGGCCGGCCTCGATCTCAAGCCGCACCTGGTGCGTGGCTGGCTCACCCGCCCGGAAGATCCGGACTTCTACACCAAGGCCGCCGAAGTCTGCAGCCTTTACCTGCGCCGCCCGCCCCACTCGGTGGTGCTCAGCGTGGATGAGAAGACCGCGATGCAGGCTCGCTCCCGCCGCCATCCCACGCGGCCGGCCCGCCCGGGCCAGGCCGAGCGGCGCGAGTTCGAGTACCGCCGCCACGGCACGGCCTCCATCGTCGCGGCCCTGGACGTGCACACCGGGCAGGTCCTGGTCGAGGACATCGCCCGCAACGACTCGGCCACCTTCATCGACTTCCTGCGGATGCTGGACCAGTCCATCGATTCGAAGCTGACGATCCACCTGGTTCTCGACAACGGGTCGTCCCATGTCTCGAAGGCGACCCGGGCCTGGCTGACCGCGCACCCGAGGTTCGCCGTCCACCACACGCCCAAACACGCCTCGTGGCTCAACCAAGTCGAGATCTTCTTCTCGATCCTGGCCCGCCGACTGCTGCGGCGCGGCGAGTTCACCTCACCCCAGGACCTCATCGGCCAGATCCGCGAGTTCACCCTCGCCTACGACGACGAGGCCCGCCCGTTCCGCTGGACCTACGACGGAACCCCGCTCAAAGCTGCATGACCCCCGCAAGATCAACGCGGCGCTGCACTAGCGGCCGACACCCAAGATCAACTTGCCTGGCTGGGCGAGCGTGAGCTGGAGACGAAGGACGTCGTTGAAGAGGTGGAGCTCATGTGCCGCGTGTCCGAAGGGCTCGCGGAGCGCGGAGCCTTCGAGCCTGAGGATCAGCGTCATCTTCGGGCCATCGGCCGTCGTATCGGCGAGATCGATGCCACCCGCCGCGTCGGTCCCTGGGACAACGCTCTGGCCACAGATTCGGCGTGGGACGACATTCGTTCTCTCGCTCGCCAGTTTCTCCTCACGAGGCTGGGCGACTGGCATCAGCCACTGCCACGCCTCGTGCCCCCACCCATGGGCGACCACTGAGCCGTCCAGGCCGCCTGTGCGACTCTGACACAGTCGGCGCCGCACACTAAATGGCGGGAACGTCGCGACTATGTTCGGACGGATGTCGGCAGGGCCGCCGCACACCGCCTGCCAAGCCCCGGGGGCCGCCTCTCGGGTCGAAACTCAAGCCGCGTTCGAATCCTCGGTGTGCTCTGACGCCTCCCGTAGCCGTGAACATCTGCTGTCCGTTCTCGGATCAGGCACAAATTCCGTGAGGAGGATCAACGGGGTTCGGTCTCGGTGACGTGGCGTCATTTGGGACCGTGGTGCGGTGTGATGAGCTCGTCGGTGATCTGTTTCCGCACCTCAGCGCGTTACTGCTGGAGCGCGTGTTCTTCGAGTGCGGAGTGATTCGCCTGATGGCGAGAACTCGGGTGGCTGAGGTCGCCTGCCCCGGATGTGCGGTGATGTCCAAGCGGGTGCACAGTACCTATGGAAGGTGCCTTGCCGACACGCCGGTTGGAGATCGACCGGTGCTGATCGAGTTGACCGTGCGGCGTCTGTACTGCGAGAACGTTCGTTGTTCGCGGCGTACGTTTGCCGAGCAGGTCGAGGGGCTGACCGTTCGCTATGGCCGTCGTACGCCTGCCGCCCGGCGAGTTCTGGAGGCTGTCGCCGTCGCGCTCGCCGGCCGGGCCGGGAGCCGTCTTGCTGCTGTTCTGCACGCTCCGGTGAGCCGGACGACGCTCGAGCCGGTCAACTGGGCGGCGACGCAGACGGGTTGGGCAACCGGCCCGGTTCGCGCTCAGCGGCGTCCGTGGCGGCGCTCGGCCCGGTTGCGGGGCGGGAGCGGTCGGGCGGCCTCGGCCCGCTCCTCCTGCTCGCGCACCCGGCGCTCGTAGTCCGCGCGGGCGCCGATCTCGGCGGCGGTGCGGCGCGCGAGCGTCGGGGCGGCCCAGGTGCCGATTGCCCAGGCGACGGTGGCGGGTAGGACGGGCGCGAGGAGCAGCAGCGTCCAGCGGCCGCCGGCGGCCGAGGCGGCGTTCCTGCGCTGCCGGGAACGGTGCTCCCGCCATGCCTGTTCGGGGGTGGGGATCTCCACCGGTGCGCGCCGGGTGCGCACGAAACCCGCGACGAGGCTGAGCAGGCAGGCGACCGCCGTCACCGCGTACACCGCGGTACGTGCAGAGCGGGGCACCCCCACCGCTTCCCAGAACCCCGCGTAGAAGGCGGTCACGACGAGCCCGGCGAACAGCAGCAGGGCGAGCTGGAAGCTGCCATGTGCGATCCGGCGCAGCCAGTACCCGGCGCCCCGGTCGAACCAGGTGGTGCCCAGGCGCGGAATCGCCGCCGGCTCCACCTGCTCCCCGGGGACGCCGTCCGCCGTACTTTTCATGTCGTCCCCACCAACATCAGAAGATCTTGTGCCACAGCGCCTTGGACTTGTCGCCGATCCAGTGGCCGGTGCCGGTCACCATACCTTCGCCCGCGTGCCACGCCTGGGCCCCGGAGTGGCCGATGCCGTACAGCGTTGCCCTTGCCGATAACCTCATCCGCCCTGGTCAGAGCCCGTGTGCCGTGATCTTCGTTCCGTCGGATGCTGAGGCCGGCGCAGTGCTCTGGCGGAGATGACGATCACCTCGGCATGATGGTCGCTCGTGCTGTTGAAACTCGCCTACCTGAGCGTGACCAACATGTTCGCGATGCTGCGACTGCTGCCGGTGAGCACCCGGGACAAGGATGTAGAGATCCTGGCTCTACGCCATCAGATCACCGTGCTGCAACGGCATCTGAACGGGCAGCGAGTCCAGTTCCCACCGGGGGATCGGGCGTTCCTGGCGGCGCTGCTGCATGACCTCCCGAAGGAGGCGCTGCTCCGTATGCGGTTGCTGGTGCGGCCGGACACGATCCTGCGTTGGCACCGTGACCTGGTCGCCCGCCGGCATGCCGCCCGATCCCGGCCCCACCGCGGGGGCCGACTGCGCACCGTCCGCTCCATCCGGGCCCTCGTACTGCGCCTGGTCCGTGAGAACCCGAGCTGGGGGTACCGGCGCGTGCACGGCGAACTGCTGGTACTCGGAGTGAAGGTAGCCGCGTCCACGGTCTGGGAGATCCTCCAGGACGCCGGCATCCCGCCGGCCCCCGAACGGGCGTCGAGCACCTGGTCGGACTTTCTGCGCTCCCAAGCGGACGTCCTTCTGGCGTGTGACTTCTTCGAGACCGTCACCTTGTCCGGGGCGCGGTTGTACGTCTTCGCGGTGATCGAGCACGCCAACCGGCAAATCCGGGTCCTGGGCGCCACTGCGCATCCCACCGCGGCCCGGGTGACCCAGGCGGCGAAGAACCTCGTCATGGACCTCGAAGACGCCGACTGCCGGGCAAGGTTCATGATCCGGGACCGGGACGGGAAGTTCCCCGCACTGTTCGACACCATCCTCACCAGCGCCGGCATCGAGGTAGTCCTCAGCGGCGTGCGAATACCGCGCATGAACTCGATCATGGAACGGTGGGTGCAGACCTGCCGCCACGAACTCTTGGACCGCACCCTCATCTGGAACCATCACCACCTGCTCCGCGCGCTGAGGGAGTTCGAGCAGTTCTATAACGGGCATCGACCGCATCAGGGCATCGCCGACGCCCGCCCACTGCACCCGTTGCCCCCACTGATCACCGATCCGGGGCAGATCGCCCGCCTCGACATACGAAAACGCGGCCGGCTCGGCGGCATCCTCCACGAGTACCAACATGCCGCGTGACCTGTACGGACGAAGTTTTCGGCAAGGACAACCTCCTGCGATGCGACCTCGGGATGTTCCCGGAGTTGGTCAAGGGCAGGCGGAATCAGCGATGATGCGTCGGCAGGCACGGTCTTCCACTCGGATCACGGGGCGTAGAGAACTTCCCAATGACGTTGTCAAGCCGTTGCCGTGACTGGTGGTGTGGCTTGGTAGCACGCTCCGTCGCGGATCATGGCCCACAGGACGTTGGCCCGGCGGCGGGCGAGTGCCAGCAGCGCCTGCTTGTGCCCCTTGCCCTCGGCCCGCTTGCGCTCATAGAACTGTTTCGAGGCGGGACAGTTCCGCAGGCTGGCGAAGGCCGAGAGGTAGAAGGCGCGGAGCAGGCCGCGGTGGTAGCGGCGTGGGCGGTGGAGGTTGCCGCTGACGCGTCCGGAGTCGCGGGGGACGGGTGCGAGGCCGGCGTAGCCGGCCAGGCGGTCGGCGGTGCCGAAGGTGTCCATGTCGCCGCCGGTCGCAGCGAGGAACTCCGCGCTCAGCATGGTGCCCATGCCAGGCAGGCTCTGGATCACCTCGGCGTGCGGGTGCTCGCGAAACCGGGCCTCGATAAGGGCTTCGAGCTCGGTGATCTCCTCATCAAGGGCCATCACCCCCTTCGCCAGACGGGCCACCATGGTGGCCGCGAGTTTCTCGCCGGGCAGTGCGGTGAACTGGGCCTCGGCGGCCTCCACGACGGTCCGGGCCAGGGCCGCGCTGTTGCGGACCTTGCGGTTCTTCAGCCACGCCGCGATCCGGGAGGCACCGGCGCGACGGATCGCGGCCGGGGCCTGGTAGCCGGTCAACAACAGGACCGGCCCCTTCTTCGTCAGGTCCAACGAGCGTTCCAACGCAGGGAAGATTTCCAGGAGTTGGGCGCGCAGTCGGTTGATCTGCCGGGTCCGGTCGCAGACCAGATCGGTGCGGCGGGTAACCAGAGTGCGCAGGTCGACCGATATCTCGTCGCCGGGCCGCAGGACACCGAGGTCGGTGCGCATGCGGGCCTGGTCGGCGATGACGAAGGCGTCCTTCGCGTCGGTCTTGGCCTGGCCGCGGTAGCCGGCCGAGGCGCGGTGGATGGCCAGGCCGGTGATGTAGGTGATGTGCTGGTCGTGGCTGACCAGCAGACCGAGCAGGAGCGCGGCCCCGCCGTGGTTGATGTCCACCGCCCACAGCACATCCCGCGACAGCTCCAGTACGTCAGCGATGAGCTGGAGCAGTTCAGCCTCGTTGTTCAGGATCCGACGCGACAGCAGTCTCTTGCCTTGGGCGTCGATCACCACGCAGTGGTGATGTTCCTTGCCGATGTCCACTCCGGCCCAGATCTCGGGCACAGCCCCTCCGTCAGCTCGTCGTACACCAACCCAGCAGACGACCTCGCCGACGTTGTCCTACAAAGCGATCGCGTCGCGTCTCCCAATTAGCGGTCGAGTCGTCGCGGGGTTTCGGGCGGCCAAGTTCTCTGAGCCATCCAGCGGCGACTCCATGACAGCCATACCCGGAACCCCTGGGCCCCGCCGATCTTACGAATGACCAGCTCAGACCCACATCAAGAAAGGTAGGACTCCATGATCTTGGAAACCGTGCCTGCACTGCTTCCCGCCCCCACAGAGCCGACAGGCCATCACGAACCGGGCGTCACACGACTACGCCGAAGCCCTGGGCCCGCATGCACGAGCGGGACGACCATGCGATGCCGGGAGGGAATTTCACTTCCAGCAGCGTCCAAACTCTTGCACATAGGTCGCGGCTGGGGTGTTCCACCCGGCGGCCGGATCTGCGCTACCCCACACCACTGTCAAGTACATGGTATCGAACTCCGGGTCCATCATGGTGTCGTGGTGCGATTTGCTGCCCATCCACCAGTCGAAAGCAGCTTTCGGTGTCACCTTCGGGTCGCCCCAACCCGTGTACGTGTTCTCGCCGATCTTCCACTTGGTGCAACCATTTCCGAAGCCAAGATCTTGAGCGCGTTTCTGGGGTGTCGACTTTGTCTCCGGGTTGATGTGTGGATCACATAGGGTGCTTTCATCTAGGCTGGTGTTGGGGTCATCTATCCTCTTCGTGCAGGTTGGATATTGGGCCACGGTCCCCCACCACCGCAACTGCGCTGCAGCGGTTGCATGGTCGTACGCGGCGCCAGCAAGTCCTCGTGGGCGCGGCCCTTTTCCGAGAAATTTGAAGGTTTGGACGTCCTTCAAACCGGCGAGGCGTCGGGCTTTGTCAACCTGACAGAGGACCGAATATTCCATCTTGCTGCTCTGCAACATGAACCTGACTCTCCCTATAGCCGTATCGGGAAAATCGGAACTCGGCCGTAACACCATGTTTTGGTCAGGACAGACGTCCGGGAACGGGGCGATCTCCTGTGATGCCACGGATGACGGCGGCGCGAAGGCAGTTGCCAAGGCGAGAGAAATCAGGAGCGACGAGATCACGGTCTTCTTGGCTTGCATGCTCGACTCCTTGCGGGCAGTCCCCCCTCCTTCGGAACGAGCCGGAAGGTGCGCCACATCCTGCGTGAGGGAGAACAGTTGGGTGCTCCGCCGCGATTGTCGAGAGCACCGTCGCACCGATGACCCTGCGCGACCACTACCGGCCGTCAGGCAGCCGCGGGTAACGCATGAGTGTCTTCAAGGAGCTGCGAAAGCAACTTGTGCGATAGCGTCCGCGATTCCGACGGATGAGCGCTCGTGCTCCGCTATGCCCTCGTCTCGACCTCACGCTGCGGCGTGATGCAACTCGTAATTCCAGATTGCACCCGTCCTTCCGAAGTCGCCAGTCCCCCGTACCTGCACCACGAGGGCCAGCCGCCCGGGTCTGGCCGCGGAGCTGCAGGACTGCTGGCCGCGCGATGGACTGCTCACGCTGCGTTATCGGTTAAACACTTCAGGCTCGTTCTCTTGGCGCTTGGTGCCTCCGGAGGCAGTGTCTGACCTGCGGTTCACTGTGTTCTGCGGGCGAGCGCCTGAGTCGATGGCGAAGGTGGCGACTGCAAGCCCCAACGCGACACTGGCCCTGGTGAGAGTCCCGGCATCGAGATCGAAGACGGCCGGGATGACCTGGAAGTGGCCTTGCGGAGGCTCCCGAGAGGAGCCCGAGCTGATCTGGGCCGCTTGGCGGAGCGGATCGACGGCGAGTGCGGGCGGCGTACTCTTCCGAACCCGGGTTGGGTGAGCGAGTGGACGGCGGGGCGCTGGTGGTGGTGGCGCATTCGGGAACGGTGGCACCGGTGGTCAGGAGCCCGAGGTGGCCTGTTGGCGGGCTTTGGCCGTGGCGAGCCGGTAGGAGTCGCAGCCGGTCTCGATGATGTTGCCGCCGAAGGTGAGGAGGTCCACGATGGCCGCGCAGAGTCTGGGGTCGGTGAAGGTCTGGGTCCATGAGGAGAAGGATTCGTTGGAGGCGATGGCCATGCTGTTCTTTTCCTCGCGCTCGGTCAGAACCTGGAACAGCAGTTCGGCTCCGCGTCGGCGCCGTCCGTAGCCACACACACCTCGTCCGACGGACTCTCAGTGACGCCCCGGTGCCGCAGCCGGAGCACACGATCCAGCGTTCCCGGCAGCGGTCGCACATCGGCTTGCCCGTCGCCTTCGAGATGGCGCCTCGGCCGGGCCGGTCGCAGATGCTGCAGCGCGGTTCGGGCCGGGGCCGACAGACCTGGCAGACCGGGCCGCTGTCGGTGATGGCGGCGACGCGATGCCGGTGCGTGCCCACTGCCCCGAGCTGGACGCCCTCACGCGGCGCGTCCGCTCCTTCGCGACCATGCTCAACGAGCGCCAAGGCAAACGCCTGCCCGAGTGGCTCGACGCTGTCCGGCAGGACGACCTGCCCAGCCTCCACACCCTCGCCGCGGGCATCGACCGGGACCGCGACGGCGTCATCGCCGGTCTCACCCTGCCTTGGAACTCGGGTCCCGTCGAAGGCCATGTCAACCGGATCAAGATGCGCAAGCGCCAGATGTTCGGCCGTGCCGGCTTCGAACTGCTACGCAAGCGGGTACTGCTCGCCTGAGCTGGCTGGATGAGTTACGGCTACTTCAGGAGCCGGAAGCCGGGCTGTTGGGCCCATGCTCTGAGGAACTCCGCTGAGCCGTAAGCGGCGGGCCACGGATCGGTCACCGTTGCGACGATGCCCGGAAGGCCGACCACTATTGGCACCTGGTCCTCCCGTAGTTCGGCGTTGGCGACGCCGCCGATCAAGTTCATGACAGCGGCGGTCAGCAGGGCCGTGACAACGTGATCGACGGGCCTGTTGCAGAAGGCGATGACGTCGACGGCATGAGTCGGGGTGAAGCCGATCAAGGGTTCCTGGTTGACTTCGTCGGCGTGCTCGGTCTCGAAGACGGCCTCGTCGCCGATACCGGGCCCCATGACAGAGACCATGATGGGCCGACGCCCATCAACACCCCCGGTGTCCGTGACGCCGAGGCTCTCCGCGTGAATGTTCACGTCGTACTCGCCGACCCGCTTCTCCTCAAAATGCGCTGAGGAGCGATCCAGGAACTCGCGGACTCGCTCGATCGACGCGCGGGGGACGACCTCCGCCAACTCGATCACCAACACAGGTCCGCTCATGGCTCGGAGCGTAGCCAGCCGGGATAGTCCTCCCCAACCGATTACTCAGTGTGCACGCCCCAAAAAACCAGAGCCGGTTCCCACCGACAAAGTCACCCGCGAGTACGGCGTCGTGCACAGCCCGGCCCGGGCCTCGAACAATCCGTCGGCGGCCGGAGCGGCCGCGCGGGGCGGTGCGGGGGTCAGCGGGCGAGGGTGACGGTGATGGGCGTGGCCTCCTGCAGACCCTGGCCGCTTGCGCCGCGCTGCTGGGACAGAGCTGTGGGGCTCTCGCGCCGCGTGGGCGCGGCCGGGCCCCTCTGGATCCCGTCACGCGGCGCGGCCTACGGCCTCGCTGGGGGTCAGCCGATGCCGGTGACCTGGAGTGCGGTGGTCCAGTTGTTCTTGATGGCGCTGCGGGCGGCGGACAGGGTGATGGTGCCGTTGCAGACGGCGTTCTTCAGTTTCGTCTCGGTGCCGTCTTTGGTGTAAGCGGTCTTCGTGCCGTAGTGCGGCTCGGGCCACAGGTTGCCGGGGTCGCGGGGCGCACCGCCGAGTTCCAGCGGCACGAGGTGGTCCTCCTCGTAGTCCGACATGTTGGTGTCGGAGTACCCGTAGTCGATGATGCCCTGTGCCTTGAGGGGGTTGGTGTAGGACGTGGGGGGCCGGACGGTGTCGGTCCAGCCGGACACGCAGATGGTGCTGTGGATGTTCGACTGGGTGACGTCGGGGTTGTACGAGCCGGGCGTGCAGGAGGAGTCGGGCAGCGGCAGGTAGGACTGGGAACAGGTGGAGGCGTGCGCGGTGCCGCTCACCGCGATGATGAGGCCGGCGGCGGCCATGCCGAGGGCGGTGGTGGTGGCGGTGACGCGGCGCAGAGGTCGCATAGGGGGTGTCTCCCGATTTTGGCCCGGAGGCGGGGTTCCGGGCGGCTGACGGAATGACAGCACCCGCCGGATCTATGCGGGTAGACGCAGGCGGTGAACATCTGGTGACCTGTACCTTCTCCATACCAGGGCATGGGCGATCCTTGCCCAAAGGCGCAGTTTCGCTTGGGACTTGAGGCGAACGGGCTGCCCGGTGGCGCACCCCGCATTCCGTCGTGCTTCTTGGCGCGGGCCCCGGCCGGTGTGCTGATGCGTCGGCCGGGCAGTATGTGCCCAGCCATTGCCTGCTCGTGAGGGGTCATCATGCACGCCAGCTACCGTGCCGCGTCATCCGTGCTGTTCGCCGCGGTGTTCCTGGCGGGCTGCTCACCGGCCGCAACGGGCGGATCTGCCGCGTCCCCGGCCGGAACTGCGGCCACGGGGCCGTCGGGTACGGACGCGCGCGGCGGCCCGCAGGGGGCGATCGCGGTCGGGGCCGGCCCGCAGACCACCTACACCGTCCAGAAGCAGCCCCCGGCGGGGAGTTGCCACTTCCGGTACGAGAAGGGGGAACCGCTGGAGGACCCGGCGTGCACGCCGGGCGCGATCTCCCCGGCGGTCACGCAGGCGAATCTGAAGTCCACGATCTGCCGCAAGGGCGGCTACACCTCCGGCATCCGGCCGTCCACCTCCGTCACCGGCAAGGAGAAGATGCTGAACGCGGCCTCGTACGGCTACAAGGGCCCCATGGGCGATGCCGAGTACGACCACCTCATCAGCCTGCAGCTCGGCGGCGACCCCAACGATCCCCGCAACCTGTGGGTCGAGCCGCCGGACCCCGGCCACAAGAAGGGCGGCGGGGTCAACAACCGCAAGGACCCGGTGGAGACGAAACTCCACACCGCGGTCTGCGCCGGGAAGGTCTCCCTGACGGCCGCGCAGAAGGCCATCGTCACCGACTGGACCACGGCCCTCAGCACCCTCGGGCTCGGCTGAGGGCAATCCCACCAGCCGCCACGTACGGCGTCGGCACATCACCGCGCCGTGCGAGCACCCGCCTGCCCTGCGGTGACCAGGGCGCGCCACCGCTGGCGGTGACCGGTTCGCCGTCAGTCCACCGCGCGGCCGACGCCGACTCGAGGGGGAGAAGGTGCATCAAGGGGCCCGCCGACGCACCGCTGATGATGGGCGAGAAGGCGTACCTCGTGGATTCGTAGCTGCGCCCTGACGGCCCGCGCCGGTGATCAGCGCTGAAAGCCCCGGCTGGACGGGGGAGACCAGCCGGGGCCGTGGGTGGTGCCTGCGGAGGGCGGTCGCCTCTCGGCGAAAGGCTCCATGGGGCTTCAGCCGGACGATCGTCCCCATGGGCTATAGGTGAGGCCCGGGGACACTGTCCATACCTTCCTTCGTGGGTCTGAACTGATCGTTCGTAGGATCGGTGGGCCCAGGAACCCTGGGTATGGCTGTCACTGTCGTGCCGTTGTCGTGGCTGGAGGGGAATGGCCGCCCGGGGTTCCGCGACGACTCGGCCGCTCATTGGGACGCGCGAACTGAATCGCTTCGTATGGACTCGTCGGCGAGGTCGTCTGCTGGGCCAACCGGAGTACGACGTCGGAGGTGGCAGTGCCTGAACTCTGGGCTGGTATGGACGCGGGTAAAGCCGAGCATCACTGCACGGTGATCGACAAGGACGCCATTATCGTCCTTTCGCGCCGCGTGCCCAACAGCGAAGCCGAGCTCCTGGAACTCCTCGGCGACGTCCTGGATCTGGCTCATGGCCAGCCGGTGACGTGGGCGGTGGACCTGAACGCGGGCGGGGCCGCGCTGTGGATCGCTCTGCTGGTCAACCACGAGCAGAAGTTGTTCTACCTTCCCGGCCGCAGCATCCACTACGCGTCTGACGCCTACCGAGGCAGCGGGAAAACGGATGCGAAAGACGCCTTCGTCATCGCCGACCAGGCGAGGATGCGCCGCGACCTGCAGCCCCTGCAAGGGACGAGCGAACTCGCAGTCGACCTGAAGATCCTCACCGCCCGCCGCATGGACCTGGCAGTGGACCGCACGAGGGCGATCAATCGGCTTCGGGCCCAGATTTTGGAGTACTTTCCCGCTCTGGAGCGGGCCTTCGACTACAGCACCTCGAAGACCGCGCTGATCCTGCTGACGAAGTACCAGACCCCCGCCGACCTGCGGCGGATCGGCCGGGCACGTCTGGCGACCTGGTTGAAGAACCACGGGGTCCGCACCATCAACGTCGCCAGGAACGGCGCGGATGCGGCGGTGACCGCGGCCGAGGCCCAGTTCACCTCCGTGCCCGGCGAGAAGACCGCGGCCAAGATGGTCCACACTCTGGCCAGGGAGGTGATGGTCCTCGACGAGGAGATTGCGCAGATCAATGCCCTGATCGAGCAACGGTTTCGGGAACATCCCGACGCAGCGGTGATCACCAGCATGCCCGGAATTGGCGACACACTCGGCGCGGAGTTCATCGCAGCGACCGGCGGCGACATGGCTGTCTTCGGCAGCCCGGACCGGCTTGCCGGTGTTGCTGGGCTGGCCCCCGTCCCGCGCGACTCGGGAAAAGTCTCCGGCAACCTCCGCAGACCTCGACGTTTCAGCCGGCGCCTTCAGCGCGTGTTCTACATCTCGGCCCAGGTTGCGGCCACGCACTGTCCCGAGTCCCAGCGGTTCTACAGGCGGAAACGCGCGGAAGGGAAGTCCCACAAGCAGGCCATCATCGCGCTCGCTCGACGCCGCCTCAACGTGCTCTGGGTATTCATACGCGACCACCGCACCTTCGAACTGGCCACGCCCCCACCTGCCGGCTCACCCGCGTAAAGCGCTCGCGAGAGGTTAACGCCCCGGCTTGACAAGGTAATTGGGATTCCCCTCCGCAGCCACATGTAGATGAACGGTGAACTTCCCCTGCTTGTTCCGGTGTTGCCGCTGCGGGCTCCCGCAGGTGTCATCGCAGTGAGCCCAGGTGCTCGCGCCGCGCGGTGACCAGGGCTCGCCAGCGGCTGCGGGTGGCTGGTTCGCCGTCGATCCACTGTGCTGGCGAGGGGTCATCGAGGGGCAGGCCGGCCATGAAGTGGGCGATGTCGACGAAGTAGGCGTGATCTTCGTCGGACGTCTGTTCTCGTAGCCGGGTGAGGGTGGCGTTCAGTGCGATGTGGTCGTCGAGGACGGCGTGGTGGAAGGCGCCGGCCAGCTCGATCGCGGGTGTCAGCGAGGCGAGGCCCGCGATATCGAGTTCGGTGCGCAGCGTGGCGATCTGGTCGTCGACGCTGTCGCTGCCGGCATCGCGGATGAGTTCGGCCCGGCGGACGTTGATGGTGGTGGCGCGCAGGTTGAGGCCGGCCAGGAGCTGGTGGGCGAGGTCGATTTCCGCGTTGGCCTGGTCGGGGGCGTAGAGGGCGATGGCAAATGCCCGCAGGGCCTGATTGTGGGCGGCCTCGCCGGCCTTGCCGTGCTGTTCGGCTTCGGTGCGTCCGGCGAGGTAGGCCGCGGCGGCACGTGCGGGTTGGCCTTGGAGCCAGTACAGGTCGCCCATCACGCGTTGGTGGCGGCCTTCCCAGCCGAGATTCTGGGCGGCGGCGAGGGCGGTGGGGAAGTCGCCGGTCAGGCGTGCGGCGTGGGCCAGGCCGCGGCGGGCGGCCGGAGCGAGGCGGCCGCCCTGGTCGGCGACCTGTTGGTAGTCGCGGCGGGATTGGGCGGCTCGGCCGGTGTCACGCAGGGACTTGGCCCGGTAGTAGAGCGCCATCTCCTGCAGGTCGGCGGGCAGCAGTTCGGCGTCGAGGACGGCGGTGAGTCGGCTGGCGGTGCGAGCACGGTGTTCGTGCTGGCGGCGGGTGAGGGTGCTGAGGAGTTCCACGAGGGCGTCGGTGCACGTACCGGGCGCCGGGGCGCCGGCGGCGGGTGGGGTGATCGGCTCCCAGACGGAATCGCCGACGTAGGTCCATGCGGCGTCGGTGAGCCAGTCGAGGTCGAGGTTGTAGTCCCGGGCGAGCGGCAGTCCCTGCTGCAGGCAGCCCACCAGCAGCAGGCGGTCCGGCGCTTCGCTGGCGCTCCACTGCTCGCCCAGCGCGCTGAACGCCCGCTCGGCTGCGGCGCGCCAGTCCCCGTCGGACCAGCGGTCGTCTGTCTGGTCGTCGGCGTTGCGGATAGTGGAGCGGATCAGGGCGTGCAGGTGGAACGGCCACTGCCCGAAGGGGCTTTCGCGGATGAACGGGCGCTCGGTCAGCCGCTGTGCGGGTGCCTCGTGCGTCAGGCCCGCGGCCCGGGTCGCCAGGGCCAGGTCGAAGGCGTCCAGGAGGCTGACCGAGCGCAGAACGTGCCGCTCGTCTGTGGTGAGGTCGGTCAGGGTGCGGGTGATCAGGGCCGGGAAGTCGTGGGCGAAGTCGGAAGGCCGGGGGGTGCGGCCGGTGCGGCGGATCTCCAGGAACCGCATGACGGCCAGGTCGAGGTAGAGGGGCAGGCCGTGCGATCGGGAGGTGATGACCTGGCGGATGTGGTCGCCGATGACCGGTTGTCCGTCGCGGGAGAGGCGGCGGGCGAGGTAGTCGTCGCAGTCCTCGGGCGAGAAGTCACCAACCAGGATCTGCCGTCCGTGGCTGGCGGTGCCCGGTGTGGTGCGGGCGGAGGGGAGGGCTGGGGCGGCAAGTCCCGGCCAGGCCGCCGGCCCGGTGTAGTCGAGCTGGCCCTGCAGGGCGGGGTCGGCCCACTGCAGACGGGAGCGGCCGGTGATGACGAAGAGCGCGTTGGGCATGAGCCACACCACGCGCTGCAGGAGGCGCTCCAGATCGCGGTGGGTGCGGTCGCCGATGTCCTCGAATGTGTCGAACAGGACGACCGGCGTGACGCGCTTGCCCGTAGGGAGGCGGGCGAGCTCCCACGCCAGCAGGTGCGGGTAGTAGGAGAGCGTGTCCAGGTCGGGTTCGGCCTCCAGAAGGTCGGCCAGGCGCGTGCAGGCGGCGAGCGCGCGGACGGTCTGCCGCCGCTCGCGCAGGGCGCGCACCAGCGCACCGGTGGCCTGGCCGACGACCGAGCCGACGGTGCCGGGCAGCAGCAGCGTCTGAGCGACGTCGGCGAGTGCGGACTGCATCTGCTGGGGCAGCGCCTGGCGCGCACTTGGAGGCGAGGCCGCCGCGGCGCATGTACTCCTCCAGCGGCTCGCCGGGATGGTTCGCGTCCCAGTAGCGGCGCAGCGCCAGGTCGAAGGCGGGCAGCGGACGGCCGATCCCGGCGACGGCGGCCCGGATCGTCAGGACGATCTGCTCGAAGTCGGTGCCGGCGGAGCGGGCGAGGTCGATCCGTACGGGCAGGATCCGGCCGGTCTGCCAGGTGGGTTCGCCCCATTGCGCGGGCCGGCGCCCGGCGTCGGCGAGGGTCGCCTCCAGCTTCCTGGACAGGGTGGTCTTGCCGATGCCGCCCACCCCGTGGAAGACGAGCACGTTGTGGCGGGGCGCTTCGAGGTCCTCGACATTGAAGCCGGGGGCGCTGGTGCGCCGCAAGTGCTCGGTGAGCGCGGCCGCGACCAGCTCCCACTGCGCCTGCCGGTTCGTGAACGCCTCGTCAGCCCGCACGCTGCGGTCGTTCGTACTGAACAGGTCCCTGAGATCCCGGCCCGCCACATCCACCCCCGAAAAATGATCACCAGCAGGGTCAACCTATGCCCGCCCTAAGGGATTTGGGGAGACCGCTCTGCTGCCATGGCCCGGCCGGACGACGGATTCAAGCCTGCCCGCACCTCGGAGCGCCATGGCGGCACCGAACCGGGAGCCACGCCGGACTCGCTCAGGACCGGACGGGGCGCGCTGGGTCAGGGCCCGGGGACTCGCCGTGTATGTCTTCGGCGTGATCGAAAAGGGCTCGGGAGAGATGGTGGCTGCGACCATCCGTACCGTCTTCGCGCAGACCACCGGCGAGGCAGTGCGCACCCAGCTGAACGTGGTGGCCGACATGCTCGGACGGCAATTCCCGCAGGTCAAGAGCATGCTGCTGGACGCCGCAGTCGACATCACCGCGTTCGCTGACTTCCCGTCGGCGCACTGGAAGAAGATCTGGTCCACCAACCCGCTGGAACGCCTGAACCGGGAGGTCAAACGCCGGGCCGACGTCGTCCAGGTCTTCCCCAACCCTGCCGCTCTGGAACGGCTGGCCGCTGCGGTCCTGGCCGAACTCCACGACGAATGGCAGGTCCTCGACCGCCGCTACCTCTCCGAAGCCTCCATGGCCGAACTCCTCACGACGCAACCCGTCGCGGACGACCACCAGCTTCCTCCACAGCAGAAACCGCACCAGCTCGGCCAGTGACTACACCACTCGGCGGGACATCATCGACAAGGCGGTTCAACCCCGCCTGCCAGTTGGCTCGGCGAGGGCAGGGTCGATGCCGATCAGCGCCGCGCCGGTGGCAGGCCGTCCCCGGTTCCGGTGGGTCGGCGCGGGCTCTCCATGAGCCGCTCCGCGTGAATCGTTCCGCCGAGCAAACGTCACTGAGCCGTGCGCCGTTCAGCGGACAGGCCGTGAAGCTGCCAGTCGCGAGGCGCTATGCCATAAGCGGCACGGAAAACACGGCTGAAATGGCTGGGGCTCACGAAACCCCAGCGTCGGGCGACGGTCGCCACCCCGAGTCCCAGAGCCGGGGACCGTAGAAGATCCCGACGGCACCGCTCCAGTCGCTGCATCCGGATCCACTCCCCGACGGTGGTTCCCTCCGACTGGAACAACTTGTGCAGGTAGCGCACCGAAATGAAGTGAGCGGCGGCGATCGCGGTGGGTGACAGGTCCGTGTCGGAGAGGTTTTGCAAGATGTGGTCCTTCACTCGCACCATCATGGCTGCGGCAGTTTCAGGAGCCTGAGGCCTGAAGCGGCCGCGCCGCTCGTTGATGAACAGTGCCAGCAGGTCGAGCCCGGTGGCGACGAACTGACGGCCGACGAAGTCGTCGAAGCCCGCTGCTTCGCGCGCCATGCGCGCGAAATAGGTCGCCACCAGTGCGGCACTTCCGGCACGACCCGAGAACGCTCTCGCAGTCAACGCCTGCAGGTCCTCGTCCCGCACGCGAAGCTCCTTTCGAGGGAAAAGAAAGGAGGTGAAGCAGAACTCGCCCTCCACTTTCTTTCTGAACACGCGAGACGCATCAGAAATGGAGAAATCTCCCGGCTCTATCAGGCACTCTCTCCCATCCTGCTCCTTGACGGCGCCGCCTCTGCGCTGAAGCGTGAGGATGAGGAATTCCTCCCCGTCCCGGGCTATCAGGCGCTTGCTGCGCGTCACCTCTTGAGACCCGGCCTGGACGTCCGACACCTGTGTGGCACCCAATTGGTGGGTGACGATTCTTCCCGGCGACGGATCTTCCTCCAGTATATTGACATCGAGCGGTACGAACGTCTGGGACACCGCTTCATGCCAGCGCTCCATCCGGTCGGCTGCCGACAGCGCCGCGGTGGAAAGGACGACGGACATCTGGCCCCCTTGACATCCTGATCGACAGGCGGTTCGGATCCGGTCACCGGACAGCCCGATCACCGAAGACCCGGTGTGCCTTCCAGAACACCGTGGCAGCCGGCCTGGGCCGGCACATCGCGTGAATCCGCTAGATCAGGGGTGCTGGACTGAGATGCCCCTCATTTGATGGCTCCGCTGGTGGCACCGGCGACAACGTAGCGCTGAGCGACGACGAGCAGTACGGCGGCGGGGACGGACGCCATGACCGTGGTGGCCATGATGGCGTTCCACTGGTTCGTGTGGGCACCGATGTACTGGTAGATGCCCAGGGTGATCGGCCGTACGGTCTGCGTGGTGGTCAGCGTGAGGGCGAAGAGGAAGTTGAGGCTGATCCCCGGGAGTGGACACCGGGTTTCATGCGACGAGCGACAGCGTACGTGACGTGATCAGTTGTTGTTCGAACTCGGCTGGTGTGAGGTAGCCGAGCGCGGAGTGGCGGCGGCGCAGGTTGTAGTACGACATCCAGCGGAAGAGCTCGAGCCGGGTGTGGGCCTTCGAGGTCCAGCGGTATCCATGGAACAGCTCGCGCTTGAGACCCTGGAAGAACGACTCGGCCAGGGCGTTGGCATTCACTGTCGAATGCGCTCGTTCCCCGCGTTGACGATGGACGTGTGCGGTTGATCCATCCGTTCCATCCCCGGTGCGGTGAGGCTTTCGAGTTCCTTGAGCGGCTCAACTCATGGCGCGGAGATGTGGTGTTGGTCCTCGACGGACAGGGCCGCAAGTGCTCGTTCCCACTGGAATGGACCGACGTGGCGCCGGTGGACGCGTTCGTCGCGGCGGCCCGTGGCGGTTGTGCGTATCGGACCCGGGATCTGGTCGAGTTGGCGGATCTGGTGGCCGGGCTGCTGTCTGGCGGCCGGAACGGTGTCGGGGAGATGACGCCGTGATCGTCGTGGGATTGAGGCCGCTGTCGGGGGCGCTTGCAGGTGCCGCTGGGGGCGTGCGGAGGCTCGGGATGGTCCGTGACCTGCTTCTTCCGCTTCTCTGCTCGGCCTTCGCGCTCTTGGCCTCGGTGGTGGGCGGTCTGATTCTGGGGACATCGGGATCGACGGGGAGGCGCGATGAGCCGGCCGGCAGGCAAGAAGGCGGCACTGAAGGAGTTCCGGGCGCTCAATCCGCGGCCCGAAGCCGTGATCGACGATGACTTCGCCGCTTGTCCGTTCCTGGACCCGGACGATGTGGTGCAGGTCAAGTACGAGATGGTGCGGCGGGTGAGGGTGGACAAGGTGCCCGTGGCCCAAGCCGCTGCGGCTTTCGGGTTCTGCCGGCAGACCTTCTATGTGATCGCCGCCGCGCTGGACGCGGGCGGGCCGGCCGCGCTGGTGCCGGGCAAGCCCGGCCCGAAGGGACCGCGCAAGCTCACCGAGGAGGTCATGGGGTTCATCGAAAAACTCCGGTCCGGCGACGCCTCGTTGCGGTCGGCCCAGCTGGCGGAAGCGGTCTTGGAACGGTTCGGGATCACAGTTCATCCGCGGTCGGTGGAGAAAGCCCTGGCCAGGCGGCGCGAACCGCGCACTGCGGAGGAGGCCCATTACTGGCGAGGCGGCGGTCGAGGTGGGTGGGGCCGAGGTGGCTGGAAGGTATGAGGACCTGCGGGCCGCGGTCCTCGGCGGTGTCGATGGGGGATCCCGGCATGGCTGGGCGGTGCTGGCCCGTTCCGGCATGGCCGCCTGGATCAAGGCAGTCGTCCGGATCCCCGTTCGATTGCCGGCCGTTCGGCACGAGCCGTCGGCGCCGGTCGCGGTGGCGGGCGAGTTGGTGGAGGTGCTGGCCCGCATGGCATGGACGGCGGCCGGGGGCTGCCGCAGCGGATGACCACAGCGCCGCGGCGAGGAGGGTGCGGTGAGTATCGAGCAGACCGGGAAGGTCACGGTGGATCATCTGCGGCGGGACGCGTATTTGTATGTGCGCCAGTCCTCGCTCAAGCAGGTGGTCAACAACAGCGAGTCCACCCAGCGGCAGTACGCGCTTCGCGGCCGGGCCGTCGCGCTGGGCTGGACCGACTCCCAGATCATCGTGATCGACTCCGATCAGGGCCGTTCAGGGTCCTCGACGGCGGGCCGGGACGGCTTCCAGCACCTGGTCGCCGAGGTCTCCATGGGCCATGCCGGGATCGTCCTGGGACTCGAGGTGTCCCGCCTGGCCCGCAACAACACCGACGGGCACCGGCTGCTGGAGATCTGTGCACTGTCCGGGACGCTGATCCTGGACGAGGACGGACTATACGATCCGCTGAGCAATAGTCCCCGAGTTCCGTGTTCGTCCGCAGCTCCCTGGCGCGACTGAGAGTGCCTGGACCTGGGCCCGTTACCTCGTTCGGGTGACTGTCGGCCGTTCTGACCCAACCTCGTCCGTAGTGCGCAACTCTCATCCCTGTCGGGATTCCTTCAGTCTGGGTGAAGTCGTGGAGGCGTGGGTTGGCTCTGGCCTTAGTACGCGATCTGCGCGAGTACCGGGCGCCGGTGAGCGAGGAGGAGCTCGCCGAGTTCGAGACCGATGTGCTGTCGGGGTTCGTGCTCGCGCGGGCATCGGCCGGTCTGGTTGACAGCACCATTCGCAACGACACCAACCATCTGGAGCTGATCCGAGACTGGTTCGGCCGTCCGCGGTGGGAGATGGAGCCGGCCGACGCCGACGTCTATTTCGGCAAGGTGCTCCGCGACGCCAAACCCTCGACCCGGACCGGTCGGGCGGGTGCGTTGGCGGTGTTCTTTCAGTTCCTTGAGCTGCGGCACAAGGTCGAGCTGCACAACCTCACCGGCCGTGTGGTCGAGTGCCCGCTGGATGAGATGAACCGGCCGCGGGCCTCGGTGGAGCCGCAACTGCGGATCCCGCCCAGCGAAGCGGAGATCGAGGCGCTGTTCGCGGGGTGGCGCGAGGAGCTGGTGACGTGACGCAAGTTCGGTCCGGCTGCCCGCAACTACGCGGTGGCCCGGCTGGCGGCGGACGTGGGACTGCGGATCAACGAGGCACGGATGCTCGACCTGGACGACGTCCGGTGGGAGCTGGGCCGGTTCGGCAAGCTCAACGTCCGGCATGGCAAGGGCTCCCGAAGGCGTGGGCCGAAGCCGCGGCTGGTGCCGTTGATCAACGGCGCCGACCGCAACCTGCGGTGGTTCATCGAGGACGTGTGGGGCCACTTCGACGCCGACCACACCCGGCCCGGTGCCCCGCTGTTCCCCTCCGAGCGCAAGAACCGGGACGGCTCCTGCTCGCGGGCGACCGCCGACGTCTTCCGCCGGCCGCTGGCCGATGCCGCCGCCCAGCACCTGCCCACCTGGGCCGGGAAGCTCACTCCGCACGTGCTGCGCCACTTCTGCGCCTCCCAGCTCTATTTCGCCGGCATGACCTTGTTCGCCATCCAGGAACTACTCGGACATACCTGGACCGGCACCACGGCCCGGTATATCCACGTCCACGGCGCCCATGTCGAAGACGCCTGGGTCGCCGGACAGCAGCGCGCCACCGACCGATGGAAAGGACTGGCCCAGTGAAGTGGAACCTTCGCCTGACGGCTGCCAACCGCGGCATCTGGAAGGCCAGCGAACTCCAGCGGATGCTCGCCGAACGCGACGTGGTGATCAGCGCGGGGAAGATGTCGGGCCTGTGGTCCGGCCAGCCGAACACCGTCAAGCTCGACGAGCTGGACGTCATCTGCGCCGTGCTCGGATGCGGAGTCGAGGAACTGCTGCTGCCCGAGCCGGAGCGGGTGCCAGAGCCGGTGCCGGCGACCGACTCGCAGGCCACGGCGGTGGGCCAGCCGCGCGCCGTCGCCCCGCGTCCTCGCACCGGCAGGTCTCTGCCACCGCGATGACCTGCGTGCACTGTGGCAAGCCGCTGCCCGAAGGGTCTCGGCGAGACCGGGCGTACTGTGACAACAAGTGCCGGGGCCTGGGCTCCTACTACCGGCGCAAGGCGGGCGTCCCACCCCCGCCGCGCTGGCAGCATCCCGCCTTGACCTCGGACAACCCCGCGCTGCGGTCGGCTGCGGCCCACGCCAAGCAGCTCGGCGAGACCAACGGATGGTCGCCGTCGCTCGTGCGGTGCGCGATGGACGGCCTGACGGCGGTGCTGGAGGGCCGTCCGCCTGGCAGGCCCGTGAAGCTCACCGAAGTCCGTGCGCGAATACCGCGACACGCTTCCAGTCATCGGGTTGCCGAGGTCCTCACCGACCTGGAACTTCTGGAAGATGACAGCGCGTTGGCGATCCGCTCCTGGATCGACGACCGCACCGGCGAACTGCCCGTCGGCTTCGCCGGCGACGTCCGCGCCTGGAGGAAGGGTGCTGGTCCTGCTCGACGGCGACAGTCGTGCCAAGCCCCGGTCCCGCACCTGCCTCTACGTCTACTTCGGCTGCGTTCGCCCCCTGCTGGAGAACTGGACGGCGACCCGTGGGCACCTGCGCGAGATCACCGTCACCGACGTCACGGCCGTGCTGTCACCCCTGCGTGGATGACAGCGTCGCAACGCGATCGCCGCACTACGCTCGCTGTTTCGCTTCGCCAAGAAGCGCGGCCTGATCTTCGCCAACCCCACCACCCGCCTGAAGGCCGAGGACATCCCGCGCAACCTGCTGCCGATGACCGACGCCGAGGTCCTCGCCGTCGAGCGGATCGCCGCCACCCCGGCGCAACGGCTGATCGTCGCCCTGGCCGCCGTCCACGCCGCCCGCGCTGCGGCCATCCGACGTCTCACCTTGGACGACCTCGACCTTCCCAACCGCCGGATCACCATCGCCGGACACGCCCAGCGGCTTGGCGAACTGTCTCATCAGACCCTGCTGGCCTGGCTCGCCCAGCGTCGCGTCACCTGGCCGAAGACTCCCAACCGGCACGTATTGATCAACGCGAAGACGGCCCTGGGAACCGGGCCAGTCAGTGCCGAATACCTCAAGCGGCACCTGCTGCACCAGGGTGTCTACCTCGAACGCATCCGCGGCGACCGGGTACTGCACGAAGCACTGACCGTCGGCGCCGACCCGTTGCACCTCGCCCTGGTCTTCAACCTGTCCCACACCGCCGCGAGCCGCTACGCGACCATCGCCCAAAACCTGCTCGACGACCAGACGGGAGTCCGCCGAGATGCGGTCGGAAGGGAGAGCGGGCGCTCTTGACGGTGCCCGTAAGGGGATCTCCGACCGAACGATGCTGGCGGAGCAGACAGAAAAGACCGGCACGGCTGCTGTCGAGGAAGTGCCGTTAAACCAGTGGCGTCCCCGTGGACGAGCCTCATAGCTTGTGCGCTCGTGACAGATGATCCGAAGTCGCGCCCGAATCGACATGACCTCGGTCGGGTGTTCAACGAGGTGCCGGAACTCTACGACCGGGTCCGGCCGGCATACCCCGACGAAATGTTCGCGGACCTTGTCACCGTCACCGGCATGGACGAAAGGTCGTCGGTGCTGGAGGTGGGCTGCGGTACCGGCCAGGCGACGCGCTCGCTGGCAACGCTCGGATGCTCAGTGACCGCCATCGAGCCGGGCGAAGAAATGGCCGCACTCGCTCGCCAGCGGATCGCCACCTTCGGCAACGTCGAAGTCGAGACGTCGATGTTTGAGGAGTGGGACGACCGCGGTCGACGCTTCGATGTCCTTGTGGCTGCGTCGTCGTGGCACTGGGTCGACCCGTCGATCGGCTGGCAGCGAGCGCACGACGTGCTCCATCCCGCAGGCTGGATGGCACTGCTCGGCAACGTCGTTGTCCGCCGAGTGGGAGAGCCGGAGGTGTACGCCGAGACCGCTGACCTCCACGAGCGGTTCTGCCCCGGGAACCCCGGCTGGGGTCATCCTCCCCTGGAGGACGACGTGCGCACCACCGACGAGGGCTGGGGCCTGGCCGACGATCCCGGCGGATTGTTCGGCCCAACGATCGTGCGCTGGTACCCGACCGTTCAGTGGTTCGACGGGGACGGCTTTGCCGATCACCTTCGCTCGTTGTCGCTGTACCGGAGGCTCGACCGCGACGTCCGTGAGCCCCTGCTCGACGCAATCGCCGAGCGCATCCGCACGCGGATGGGCGACCGAGCATCACGCCGTTACCTGAGCGTCCTTCGTGTCGGACAGCGCGCCGAGTGAGCCCAGTGGTGAAGGACCTGCCGATTCAGCGGCAACGGACCCACCGCACTTTCATGCCTGCCTGCCGAAGACGCCGTGGGTTCCCAGTGAAAGCACCTCAGTCACGCTGAACCCACGGCCGACATGGCCCCGGACTCCTATCTCTGGCCCCAGCCGCAAAGTAGCGGTCAGGGCTTCGCGGGCGCAGTGCCCTTGGGCTGCCGCGGCACGGTCTTCTCGCGGTCGAGGTGGCCGTAGCCCGTGGAGCGGGGCACGCCGAACAGGTCGGCGATCTGTTGGACGGTCTTTTCCCGGGCGTCGTAGAGCTGCTGGGCGAGCGCGGCCTGGTCCTCGGTGAGGCTGGGACGTCGGCCGCCTTTGCGGCCGCGGGCCCGTGCGGCGGCCAGGCCGTCCATCGTGTTGGCCACGATGAGCTCGCGCTGGAGCTCGGCGGGCACGGACAGCATTCCGAACATGGCCCGGCCCTCCACTGTGGAGGTGTCGATGCCCTGCTCGATCACGTGCAGTCCGATGCCGCGCTCGCGCAGGTTGGCGCCCAGGGTCACCAGGTGCGGGACGGAGCGGGAGAGTCGGTCGAGCCGGGTGATCTTCAGCGTGTCGCCGGGCCGCAGCAGCTGCAGCACGAGGTCGAGCTTCGGCCGGGATGCCTTCGCGCCACTCGCGGTGTCGACGTGGATATCGCCCCGCTCCACCCCGTGCTGCAGGAGCGCGTCGATCTGATGATCGGGATTCTGCGTAGGTCGGCGCCACTACCGCAGTTCCTCCGCTGTCCGTTCGGCTGCTTCCGCGAGCTTGGCGGCAAGATTCTTGAGGGCTGGTCGGAGTTCGTCGGGGTGGTGGATGGTGAAGGGCCACTCCAGGGAGGCGAGCATGTGTGCCATGCCGTCGAGGCGTTCTGCCCGGGCGTGCATCAGGACGCCAGCGGGCTGGGCGGTGAGCGTGACCGCGCTGTTCGGCAGCCTGCGGGCGATCTCGTCGAGGGGGCCGTGGATCATTACCTCGACCTGCCAGCAGTACGGCCCTTGAGCGAGGGTTGAGGTCAGGTGGGCGACGACGTCGAAGTCGTTGGGTGTGATGAAGGTCTGTGAGCGGGGGGTGACGGAGGCGATGCGGTCGATGCGGAAGGTCCGCAGGGCGGCGCGGAGATGGTCGTGGCCGACGAGATACCAGCGACCGGTGTGGAAGACCACGCCGTAGGGGTCGATGTCGCGCTCGGTCTGGTCCTGCCGCCAGGACTGGTACTTGATGCCGACAGTCGTTGTGGTGCGGGAGGCCTGGGCCAGGGCCAGCAGGACGCCGCTCCCGGGTGCCTGCGCGCTCACGGCGTTCGCAGTGAAGAACAGGGTCTCCCGCATGGCGGTGAGCGGCTCCCGCAGGGCGTTCGGAAGCACCCTCTCGATCTTGGCCCGGGCGCCCGCACCGGCCAGCACGGTCGTGCCCATCCCGAGGCGTTCGGCGGCGAGGAGTCCGAGGACGACGGCGAGGGCTTCGTCATTGGTGAGCACCAGGGGCGGCATTCGGTAGCCGCGCGCCAGTCGGTAGCCCCCGTAGCGGCCACGCTCGGCCTCCACGGGGATGCCCAGGTCACGCAGGTGGGCAATGTACCGGCGGACCGTGCGGACGTCGGTGTCCAGCCGGTCGGCCAGGTCCGGCCCGCTGAGCCCGGCGTTCGACTGGAGCAGTTCCAGCAGGGTCAGCACACGGGTCAGGGGATGCGACACGGATCACTCGACATTTCAGGGCTGATTCTGTCCTGTATCGACTTTACGCTCCCCGCAGCACTCACTTCAGGGAGATCACATGGCTACCTTCGTACTCGTTCCCGGCGCCTGGCTCGGCGCGTGGGCCTGGGAGGACACTGCCCGCGCGCTGCGGGAGCACGGTCACACGGTGCTGCCGCTGACACTGACCGGTCTGGCCGAGCGTGCAGAGGAGGGCGGGCCCCAGACGGACCTGGAGACGCACGTCGCGGACATCACCGACTTCGTCGAGAAGAATGATCTGCGCGAGGTCACCCTGGTGGCCCACAGCTATGCGGCCGCCCCCGTCACCGGGGCGGCCGGGCGCCTCGGCGACCGGCTGCAGCGGGTGGTCTACGTGGACAGCGCACCGTTCGCCGCGGGCATGTGCATGCTAGACCTCATGCCGCCGGAGGCAGCGGACCAGCTGGGCCAGCAGGTCGCGGCCCGTGGTGATGGCTGGCGGCTGCCGATGCCGTCGTTCGAGGTCGTGGGCCTGTCCAGCAGCCTCGACGGACTCGACCAGGTCCAACGGGACGTGCTGAGCGGGCGTGCCACTCCTCAGCCGTTCGGCACCTACACGCAGCGACTCGCCAACCATGCCGATCCCGGACTCGGCGTGGACCGTGTCCTGATCGCTTGCCGTGACTTCCAGGGTCTGCTGGATGCCGGGGTGCCAATGCTGGCCTTCCTCAACCACGCGCCGTGGCGGCGCTTCGACCTGCCCACCGGACATTGGCCGATGCTGTCGGCGCCCACCGAGCTCGCCGACATTCTCCACACGGCCGTCTCCTGACCGAGATGGACCCAACGAGGCACGATGACCATGCTCGACGACGAGCGAGTTCGTGAGCTGCGGGCCCGCACGCAGGCCTTGGCCGGCGGAGTTCGGGAAGCCTCCGCCGCTGCGGTCGTCCGCCAGGTCTTCGCCATCCAGGCCCAGGACGCCACGGCCGCCGACCGTAATGCGATGGAGCAGAGGGGTGACAGGGCGAAGGGGCGGGATGCCAACGCTGGCAGCCCTCCCCCTCATCACAGCTTCCGTCAGTTTACCGACCGTGAGTTGTGCTGTCCGTGATGTCGGGCTGGGGCTGTGACGTGGACGTCATGGGCTCGTTTACCGACCGGGACCGGGACGTCGTTCATGTTCCGGAGTCGGTGCGGAGGACGAGTGGTACGGCACGTCGTAGTCGGGGACTTGAGGGTCCAGCAAATCGAGCTGAAGGACGGGCGGCGGTCGTGGACGATCGTCTGGCCCGAGGGCACGGTTCACGAGGAGGCGGACCGGTTCCTGCGTCTCCATGATGGCTCGGGAACGCAGAGGACGTACGCGTACTACCTGGTAGACCACCTGCGGTGGCTGGAGCGAGAGTGCCTGACCTTCGAGACGGTCCAACTACGGGACCTGGAACGGTACATGGGCATCCTCGGTGCCGAGGTCCGCATGCCGCTCGGCGAACCGTGGCGGGTCGGCAAGCGCCCTTACGGCCGGTCCGCGCTGTCGACCGTGGCGGCCTGCCTGAAGGGCTTCTACCTGCACCAAGCCTCCCTCGGCGTCAACGTCGAGCTCGGCAAGAAGCTCGACAAGTCTCGGCTGCCGTCGCGGGCGGACCGGCGCCGCTCGTTCCTCGGGCACGTGAAGAACGCGCTGCCGACCAACCCGCTCGCGCCGAAGGGGCCGCACCGCCGGCACCCGAAGATGCTCCCGGACGGGGCGAGGGAGAGACTGCTGGAAACGGTTAACGCAGCCCGGGACCGGCTGGTGGTCACCTGGCTCGCCGACGGGGGCTTGAGGATCGGCGAGCTGTGCGGGCTGCACCTGGTCGACCTACACCTGCGGGAGAACGCGGCCTGCGGCGAGTGCCGCGCCCCTCACCTGCACGTCTGCCACCGGCCCGGAAACCCGAATCGGGCCGAGGCCAAGACCAAGCACCCCTGGCAGGTCGAGCGGGGCGCGGTGACCGGCGGGCTGATCAAACGGGTCAGCCCCGCGATGGTGCACACCTACTTCGAGTACCTCACCCGCGAGTACCCGCGTGGGGCCGGGCACGGCATGCTCCTGGTGCGGCTGCACGGCGCTGCCGCCGGGCAGCCGTGGGCGCCGGTCGGGGCCCGGCGGATGCTCGGCCGAGCCGGGAAGCGCGCTGGCCTGGGGCTGGTGAAACCCCATACCTTCCGGCATTCGTTTACTTCTGCGGTCCTCGATGCCGCGGACGGCAACCTGCTGATCGCCCGGGATGCCGGCGGCTGGGCCTCGGCCGCGATGGTCGACTAGTGTCCTGCGCCAGTAGTTGATCGTTAGTAGTTGCGTGACTTCTGCTGCTGGTGCGTCAGTTCCTCGTCGGGGCCCGAAGCTGGAACCGTTACTGCTGTCTGATGATGAGCGGGCGTTGTTGGAACGGTGGACGCGTCGGGCGACATCGGCCCAGGCCCTGGCCCTGCGCGCGCGGATCGTGCTGGCGTGCGCGGGCCCGGAGGTACCACCGATCGTCGCGGTCGCCCGGGATCTGCGGGTGACCGCGGACACCGTCCGCAAGTGGCGCCGACGCTTCCTCGCCGAGCGGCTGGACGGGCTGGCCGACGAGCCCCGGCCGGGCCGGCCGCCCACCATCAGCGTCGATCAGGTGGAAGCGGTCGTGGTCACCACGCTGGAACAGCTCCCGAAGAACGCCACCCACTGGTCACGGACATCGATGGCGCAACACAGTGGTCTGTCGAAGTCGACCGTGGGCCGGATCTGGCGGCAGTTCCAGCTCAAGCCGCATCTGACGGACACCTTCAAGCTGTCCACGGACCCGTTGTTCGTGGAGAAGGTCTACGACGTCGTCGGCCTGTACTTCAACCCGCCCGAAGGGGCGGTGGTGCTCTCGGTGGACGAGAAGTCGCAGATCCAGGCCCTGGACCGGTCCCAGCCGGTGCTGCCGATAATGCCGGGCATGCCCGAGCGGCGCACCCACGACTACGTCCGCAACGGCCTGACCACGCTCTTCGCCGCGTTCGATGTCGCCACGGGCGAGGTCATCACGGCCCTGCACCGCCGGCACCGGGCCGCGGAGTTCAAGAAGTTCCTGATCCGGATCGACAAGGAAGTACCCGCTCACCTGCAGGTCCACCTGATCGTGGACAACTACGGCACCCACAAGACACCGGCGATCAAGTCCTGGCTGGCCAAACACCCGCGGTTCGAACTGCACTTCACCCCGACCGGCTCGTCCTGGATCAACCAGGTCGAGCGGTGGTTCGGCTACCTGGCCCACCAGATGATCCGCCGCGGCGCACACAAGAACATCCAGGCCCTGGAAGCCGACATCCGGGCATGGGTCAAGGACTGGAACGAAGCCCCCAAGCCGTTCATCTGGACCAAGACAGCCGAAGAAATCCTCGACTCCCTCGCCCGCTTCTGCCGACGGATCTCCGGCGCAGGACACTAGGTCTACGGGCACGTCGACATCCAGGACCCCGCCTTCGACGCCGCCCTGCGCACGGTCTGGGGTGAGGCCAGGTGACGGCGCTGTCCCTACTGTCGCAGCATGATGCCGACACGCGACGGGACCGGCTGGAGGTGCTCACCGCACTCATTGGCGGGCCCGAGTTCGACCCGGTGCTGCGCGGCGGGGTGCTGAAGATCCCGCCGGCCCACCCGGTCTATCCGTGGAACTGCACCGTCCCGGACTGTACGCGGACCCGCTGGCGACGCTACGCGATGTGCTCGGTGCACGCCGATCAGTGGCAGGAGGCGGAGGCGCGGGGGATGAGCCGGTCTCATTTCCTGCGGACGGCGGAGCCGCTGTCGGTCGCTGAGGCGCCGGAGGAGATGACGTGCCAGATCTGCCCGCAGCGGTCGGCGTTCAGCCTGCAGCTGGTGCTGTGCTTCCGGCACCACAACAGGTGGCTGGGCCACGCCAAGCGGCACCCCGGCGGGGGCGAGGCGGAGTTCGAGCGGTGGCTGGCCGGCCAGCCGTCGCTGCCGGGCTATGGGGAGTGCCGCGCGGACGTGTGCGACGAACTGGCCGCTTCGCCGCTGGGGTTGTGCGGTGCGCACGAGCGTGGCTACATCCGGGTCGGGCGGCCGGGCGGGGCCCGGCTGCCGAAGAACTTCTTCGCCACCTATGAGCGGCACGATCGCCCTGTCCCGGTGACCTGCGAGGACGAAGTCGTCTTCCGTGCCTGGTGCCGCGCACAGCTGCCGGTGCACCGCACCGGGCAGGTCAACCTGCGCGGGCTGCGGCCCTTGCTGCGGGCGGAGTTGCAGTGGTGCATGTATGTCCACGGCCTGCAGCCCATCGCCGTGTGGCATCTGACGTGGGTGCAGTCGCTCGCGGACGAGTGCCAGCGCCGCGACGTGGCGTCCCTGGCCGGCCTGGACCCGTCCGCCTTCCGTCGCGCCTACCACCAGCGCATGGTCCAGGAGATGCAACAGGCCCTGCGGAAGATCTACTTCACCCCCTCCGACACCCGGGATGCCGGCTACATCGAGACCGAGCACTTCGGGGTGCGCTTCCCGGGCCGCTCCAGCTACGTCGACCTGACCTGCATCTCCCAGCGGTGGCTGCGCGACCTCTTGTGGGACCACATCGCCGGCGTGCTGCGCTCGCCCACCTGTCCGCGCAGCGCCCAGCCGGTGGACTTCGTGCGCCGCGCGGGCGCGGAGCTGTCCGCGTTCTTGGAGGCCGAGGCGCCGGGCGGCGGCCACGATCCAGCGGTGCTGCGCGGCGAGCACGTCCACCGCTTCGTCGCGGACCTGCGCAACCGCGAACGCCTCGGCCTGGCCTTCCGCGGCCAGGCCCGCCTGGACGGCAAAAGGTCGAAGGTCACCGAGAACTCGCGCCGGCTGGTGTTCAACTACGGCCGGTCCCTGCTGCGCGGCGCGCTGGACAGCGGCAGCGCCGAGCAGATCGGCCTGGACCGCGGCTTCATCGCTGCCATGCCGGTCGGCGGCCCGGGCACGCCCCGCAGCCGCAACCCCTTCCCCGACGAGGTCGCCCGCGCCCTGGCGGACGAGGTCAACCTGCAGCAGCTCGCCGACAGCTACGACCCGCACGACCGCGGCCTGCGGGATGTGTGGGAGACCATCATCGTCACCGGCCGGCGCGCCAGCGAGGTCATCCAGCTCCGACTGGACTGCGTCGGCCGCTACGGCGGGCTGCCCCTGCTCTGGCACGACCAGACCAAGGTCGGCAACCTGAACGCGGCCGTCCGCATCCCCGACCATCTCCTGGACCGGCTCGAAGAACGCCGCCAAAAGACCCTGACCCACTACGCCGACCGCCACGTCGGCCGCCCGCCCACTCCCGCCGAGCGCGCCCACCTGGCCCTGTTCCCCACCGACATCCTCAACCCCGACGGCCGCCGCGCGCTGTCCTACACCTGGTTCCACACCGGCCTCCGCAATTGGATCAACGACCTCGACCTCGGCGGTCACTACGTCGCCCACCAGGCCCGCCACACGCTGGCCACCCGGTTGCTGCGGCATGGCGCGACCCTGACCCACATCCGCCGCTACCTCGGCCAGCTCTCCGACCGCATGGCCGAGCATTACGTCCACCTGACCCAGTCGGACCTGGAGAACGTCCTTCAGCACGTGTGGGTCGCCGGCCCCGGCACCACCAACCCCGGCGAACTCCTCACCAGCAACACCACCCCGCTCACCCGCGAACAGGCCCAGGCCCTGGCCATCGACCTGTCCCGCCGCAGCACCCCCGCCGAAGGCGGGTTCTGCACCTTCCAGCCCGTTGTCGACGGCGGTGCCTGCCCCTGGAGCCTCGACTGCCACAACTGCGACAAGTTCGTCCTGTCCGGCGCCGATCTCCTCTACTGGCGACGCAAGCGCGAGTAGTGGCGGCTCCTGGCCGAGCGCGCTCCCGACGACGCCACCGCCGACTACCTCCACCGCCACTTCGAGCCCACCGCCCGCGCCATCGACGGCCTGGAGAAGGCCCTGGCCGGCCTCGGCCTCCTCGATGACGCCCTCGCCCTGGACCTGCGCAAACCCCAGGACTACTTCCACCGCGTGTGGTCCACCGCCTTCCGCGCCGCCGACCTCGCCCACGCGGGCAACAACGAGCAGGACGGGTACAGCGATACGTACGCAGCCGACGGTGACGACCCTGAACAGGAAGTTGCATGAACACTGCTACCGTTCTCGAGCCCCGCACCGCGGCGGCCCTGGCCGCCCGCCGTCGCAAGACCGAGACCGCCCTTGAGCGCGTCCAAGAGGCCATCGCCTGGCTCCTACGCGAGAAGGCCCAGGTCAGCGTCGCCGCCGTCGCCCGCCGCGCGGACGTCTCGCGCACCTTCCTTTACGACAACCCCAAGGCCAGGGCCGCGGTCGTCGCAGCGATGACCGAGGCCGGCGAACGCCGGATCCGAATGCTCGCCAACGACGACGAACACGAGGCGACCTGGCGCGAACGCGCCCTGAACGCCGAGGAAGCCCTCAAGGCCGCCCACGCCGAGATCCTCACCCAACGCACCCGCATTGGCGAACTCCTCGGCCAAATCCGCGACTTGCAGGCCGAATGGACCGAGGAAGCCATCCAGCGGACCACCACCGAGAACACCACCCTCAAACAGCGCATCCGCCAGCTTACGGCCGACAACCGCACCCTCGACGAACGGCTCAAGGCCGCCCGCTCCAACCTCCGCTTCCAGGACCGGCGCATCGCCGACCTCGAAGCCCTCATCGCCCCGGGATCATCGCCTGATTAAAATCCCGCAGCCCCTCCGTAGCGGCGCCCGGCCCAGGAGGCGTCTGCGCGGAGTGCACTTGCTTCAAGTGCACTTGAAGGTTCTAGCGTGGTCGGCATGACGGTGACCGACAGCACTCCCGTGAAGTCCCCGCCCATGGACGCTTGCGTGCCCGTGGGGCCGGCCCATCCGCGACCCGACGGCCAGGACCGCTACACGATCAGCGAGGTCGCGGCGTACACCGGGCTCAACGCGCCTACCCTGCGCTGGTACGAGCAGATCGGTCTGATGCCGGAGGTGGAGCGGTCGCACAGCGGCCAGCGCCGCTTCGACAACAGGGACCTGGACTGGCTCTCCTTCGTGGGCAAGCTGCGGCTGACCGGGATGCCGATCGCCGACATGGTCCGCTTCGCGGAGCTGGTCCGCCGGGGCGAGGTCACCTTCGACGAACGGCGGGAAATTCTGGAACAGACCCGGCGCGAGGTCGTGGCGCGCATCGCGGAGCTGCAGGACACCGTCGCCGTACTCGACTCCAAGATCGACTTTTTTGCGGGCGCCCGCCGGGCGTCGGAAAGGGACTGAGCGCCTTCATGAGCAATGCCATCGAACAGATCCGCAAGGTCGAGCTGGGCAACGGCGGCCCCCTCGTCGGCGTCCAGGGCTTCGGTGCCATGGGCATCAGTGTCGCCTACGGACAGACGGACGACGCGGCGGCCCGCGACACGCTGGAGGCCACCGTCGAGGCGGGCGTCACCCTCATCGATACCGCCGACATGTACGGCGTTGGTGCCAACGAGGAGTTCCTCGCGCCGTTCGTCGCCGCGCACCGCGACGAGATCACTCTGGCCACCAAGTTCGGCATCGAGTACCGTGCCGACGACCCGAGCTACCGGGCTATCCGCAACGATCCCGCCTACATCAAGAAGGCCGTCGAGGCGAGTCTGCGCCGCCTGAACGTCGAGGTCATCGACCTCTACTACATGCACCGCCGCGACCCCGCCGTCCCGCTCGTCGAGTCTGTCGGCGCCATGGCCGAACTGGTACGGGAAGGCAAGGTCAAGCACCTCGGGCTGAGTGAGGTCACCGGTGCCGAGCTGCGCGAGGCGCACGCCGTGCACCCGATCAGCGCCCTGCAGACGGAGTGGTCGGTCTTCAGCCGGGACGTCGAGCGCAGCGCGGTGGGCGCGGCCGCCGCGCTCGGGGTCGCCTTCGTGCCGTACTCGCCGCTCGGCCGGGGCTTTCTGACCGGTGCCTTCACCGACGCGAGCAAAGACCTCTCCAGCAGCGACTTCCGGCAGCAGATGCCGCGCTTCAGCGGCGACAACGCCAAGGCGAACGCCGCGCTCCTGGAACCCTTGCACAAGATCGCGGCCGACCGTGGCGCCACCACGGCGCAGATCGCCCTGGCCTGGTTGCAGCAGCGGGCGCAGGCGCACGGCCTGACCGTCGTGCCGATCCCCGGAACGCGCAAGCGCAGCCGCCTCCTCGAGAACGCCGCAGCCACCCGGATCACGCTGACCGCCGAGGAGCTGGCGCTCCTCGAGCCGATCGCCGGCCAGGTGGCGGGCGACCGCTACGCGGACATGTCCCTCACCTCGGCAGCCCGGGAAGCCTAGGTCAACCCGGAATCCGCAACGTGGTCCTGTCCCGCTGACGACCTCACGGGCCGCCCATCGCCCCGGTGGACGGGCCGTGTCACGAGACCACCCGGACGAGCTACAGCAACGACCCCAACTCCCCGTCACGGGCATGTAGTCTATGAATCGTCGCAGTTCAGAGCCGGTATCCGAGCTCCTGCGGTCGGTAATATCGAGTACAACAAGCCGCTCACTCCCACTTATGTTGCCGGGGAGGCCGACGACTTCGAGCGGCGCTGGCACGCCCTGACTCGCCACCACGCCGGCGCCCAGCAGTGGAAATACGCGCGGGTGGGGCACCCTTGACGGGTGCCCCACCCGCGTCGGCGCATGCCGGAGGAGTGCTATCCGACGATCACCGGCTGCCCGGTGTGGCAGGTGAGAAGTCGTACAGGGCGAAGGTGGCCCACCCAACCGGTGTCTGGAGCCGCTACTTTCCGGGACGTCCGAGCTGGTGGACGGTCCAGCCGGCCGCGCGCCAGGACTCAGCGTTGAGAGTGGTGCGGCAGTCCACGAGCAGGGGCGTCCCGGGCCGGTCCACGAGGGTGTGAGGGTCGACCTGCTGGTACTCGGGCCACTCTGTGGCCAGCACGACGACGTCGGCACCGTCGAGCGAGGCGCCACTGTGGCATGCAGGGCCGGGACGGTTACAGGCGAGCGGTGAACTTCCCGTCGCCCAGTTTGCGCAGCCAGCCGCGGTCCGCGAGCTTGACCAACTTCGCCCGCAGCGGCTCCAACTTCCCGCGCACCTCCACTTGAAGGCCCAACTCCTCGCCCACCGTCCGCACCTGCACCGGACCGCCGACGGCCCGCACGATCTCCAGGATCCGGCGGTAGTCGCCGGGCAGCGCGGTCTCGTCCGAGCTGTCGCCGCGGTGCGGGACCAGCAGCACCGCCCGCCCGCCGACCTGCGCCGACGCCGGTGCGACGGCAGCCCGTTCCCCGGCGATCTGCTCGCTCATCCTCGCCAGAACCCGCTCGGCGACCGCGAGTTCGTCCCGCTCGGCCTGCACCTGGTCCAGCTGCTTGACCAGCTGTTCTTCCAGACTGTCCAGTTCCGCGCAGCGCACGGCGATCCGTTCCAGCACCTCGGGGTCCACCATGCCCGGGAGTGTAAGAGTCCCCGGGCTGGAACGGACCAGAACCCGCGAAGACCTCCCTGCCCGACGATCTACACGGCAGACTGCCCCGCGCGACCAGCACGAGCACCCGCGCACAGAATCACACCAGGCCCGTGACCTGCCACTTCGCGATGCACACCACTCATTGGAGTGGGATCAGGCCACACAGCACAAGGTGAATGGGCGTCAGAGTCATGGCGCCCAGCAGTGCTTCTCCTCGCCACAGTGGGGCTGGCCCCGGGTACTCGCGCCTTTATATCTGCCGCACCGGAACACTCCGTCCCAAGCCCTTAGGCGGCGTCGAGTTCGGCGAACTCCGCTTCGGTGAGCTTCAGATCGGCCGCTGCAGCCGAGTCACGGATGGTCGTCGGCCGGGACGCCCCTGGGATCGGGACGACGATCGGGGACTTTGCCAACTCCCAGGCCAGGCAGACCTGTTGCGGGCTGGCATCATGCTCCATGGCGATTCGGGCGAATGCCGAGTGCGATGAACCCAGGCCGCCCGCACGGGAGGTACCGCCCAGCGGGCTGTACGGCAGGAAGGCGATCCCCAGCTCGGTGCACAGCCGCATCTGCGGCTCACTGTCGCGGACGGCCGGCGAGAAATTGTTCTGTACGGACACCAGCCGTTCGCCAAGGATCCCATGGGCTTCGCGCAGCTGGTCGGAGTTCACGTTCGAGATGCCGACGGCACAGATCTTGCCCGCGTCGTACAGGTCCCGCAGCGCGCCCACCGAATCGGCGTATGGCACATTCGGGTCCGGCACGTGCAGCTGGTAGAGGCCGATGGAGTCCCCGCCCAACCGCTTGAGCGAGTCCTCGCACGCCTCCCGCAAGGTCGCGGGATCCCCGTTGAAGGACCATGCTCCGTCGGCTCCGCGAGCCGCCCCGCCCTTCGTGCCGACCAGCACGTCGGAGGTGTCGCCGCCGTACGACGCGAGCGCGCGGGCGATCAGCGACTCGTTGTGGCCGGTCTCGGACGAGTTCAGGCAGTACGACATGGCCGTGTCAATGAATGAGATCCCAGCGTCGATCGCGGCATGGACGGTCGCGACCGCGCGCTCCTCATCTGGCCGCCCCTCGATGGACAGCGGCATCCCACCGAGCCCGATGGCGCTGATTGTGGCGCTGCCGATGCGGCGATTGTGCACTTCCATACCCCCTGGAGTAACGCGATGCGACGCCCGCGACTTTACGCTTCCAGGCTCATGTCCACCGCTGTTCCCCGGATACGCCCGGCAGTCCCCCCCCATGCCGGGAGAACCGGAAACAGCGCGCCGCAAGCGCGGCAGCTGGCGCGTGTCCGGCAGCCGCCCGTGGTCAGGACGCAGCCTCGGTCCGCACATACCGCGGTGCTCCGGGACATCGCCTGCGGGCCATCGGCCTGCACAGCGGCTCCGAATGGGCGATCGGCCGATCGCTGATCCGTTAAGGGATAGCCCATTACGTGGCATCCAGTGGGAAGGTCCAGAGCACCAATCCATCCCGGCCGTAGACGGCGACCCTCGATGGCGGTCGCTTCCCGGCGGTGACGAAGTGGTCCCTGATCTTGGCGACCGTGTCGGCTAGTCCCGCCTCGGTACTCTCCGGGATTGGTCCCGCCGGCTGCCAGTACATGGTCAGCTCCCAGTGACGGCCCCTGCCGCTGCTGCGTGGGGCGGTGGGCTCGGCTTCGAGGTTCAGCTCGTCGAGGAGGTCGAGGATGACGTTCATGTCGCGGCCGTCTATATGCGCGAAGTCCTCTTCCACCAGGATCTCATCCATGCACGCTCACTACCCCGATGCGCGAACCGATCAACCCGTGACGGGCGCGGTCACGATGCGTGGGGCGGGGCGCTCGTATCCGCAACTGCCGGACCAGGTCATCTGACCCAGCCGGAGGGGAACTGTCCCATCGGACCAGACCACTCGGGATCGGTGTCAAGTAGTCGTCTCAATCCATCTGGTCGCCCCAGCTCAGGGCCCAGTGGTCGGACCAGACCAGTTGCGACGGGACACCCTGGCCTGCGGCGACTGGAATGGATGGCAAGGACGCCCACGGACTGGGTTCGATGTCAGCGGACAACCGTTTCCCCTTTATGGGTGGTTGTCGGTCCCTAGCGGTGACTGGGGGAGCGTGCCGGGGAAACACGGACGCGACCGGAAAATGATCACAGGAGGCTACCGTGAACCCGCAACCCCAACAGCAGTACAAACAGGGCGACAAGGTCAGGTACCAGAACGACCAGCAGCAGCAATGCGACGGCACGGTGCAGTCCGTCCAGGGATCGGGCCAAAGTGCCAAGTACACGATCAAAAACCAGAGCACCAACCAGTACGAAGAGGCGCAGCACAGCCGCGTGCAAGGACGCCTTCAGTAACGGCGCGTTGCCCTCTGGCGCCTTGTGAGGCACGGCCGGATTCGAAGTGCTGCCCCGGCTCGGCATGGGATGTCGGGCCGGGGCAGTGGCTTGCGCGCTTCCGGGTGGGTGCCTTGCCGTGTTCAAGCCTGGTGACGCGTGTCAGTAAGTCAACCGGCGCACAAGCGTGAGCCATGATTGCCAATACGGGAATGGCCGGCTTGGCCGCCCGAAAGGAGGGGACTAGGGCGCGTATCGAGTCGTGATCAATGGGTGGTCCGGGTGAGGTCTTTGATCCAGATCATCGAGGCGCGTAGGTGGAGGCCGGCGAGGTAGCTGTCCGGGGTCTTGTCGTATCGGGTGGCGATGCCTCGCCAGGCCTTGAGCTTGTTGATCAGGCGCTCGACGGTGTTCCTCTCCTTGTAGAGGTCGGCGTCGTGGCTGACGGGGCGGCCGCCCCCGGAGCCCTTCTTCTTTCGGTTGGCGGCCTGGTCCTTCTTCTCCGGGATGACTGCCTTGATGCCGCGTTGGCGCAGGTGGGCCCGGTTGCCGCGGGACGAGTAGGCCTTGTCTCCGGCGACCGCGTCCGGCCGGGTGCGGGGACGGCCGACGGGGCCGCGGACCCTTAACTTCTTGAGCACCGGGATGAACTGCGGACTGTCCGCGGCCTGGCCCGCGGTCAGCACGAACGCCAGCGGGCGGCACTTGCGGTCGGCGGCCAGGTGGACCTTGCTGGTCTGCCCGCCCCTGGAGCGTCCGAGGAGAGCGGCCTTCAGGCGGAGTCTTCGCCGACGCCGGATGCGTCGTCGTTCCTCCCACTCGGGATCTGCTGTGACGTCCTGCCCGCTTTGTTCTTCGAGGCTGCCCCCTTTGACCTGGTCTTCTCCTCCTCGGCGGCAGCCTTCTCCAGTGCAGTGATGACGTCCTCGCCCAGGTGCATCCCGGCGGCGTCGTGGTGTGCCCGCGCGGTGGTGGAGTCGATGCTGACCAGGGACAGGTCCACCTCGCCCCGCTTCGCCGCTTCCGCGATCAGGCCCTCCGGCAGGGCCTCGAAGACGCCGGCGTCACGCCACTGCCGGAAGCGGTTGTGCACGGTCGACCAGGCGCCGAACTCCCGCGGCATCTCCCGCCACTGCCCGCCGGTCTTGAACCGCCAGATCACACCCTCGAACTGGTACCGAAGCCGTTCGGGGTACGGGCCGTACGCGCCGATCGGCAGGTACGGCCCGATGAACTCCCACTCTGCATCCGTCAGTTGCACTCGCGTCACGCAAGAAGGCCTACCGGACCAGACCCCGCCGCGAGAGCAAATCCCGCAGATTGATCACGACTCGATACGCGCCCTAGAACCCGGGGCTCACTCAGTGCGCCATGACTCCCGTACGCCCGTCACCGTTGCTGATGACGGCGGCGGGGTTCTGCCCGAAGCGGAAGGCGTAGAGCGTGATGACGTCATTGGCGTCGAACTTTTCCAGGATCGTCTGCCCGGCGGTGGTCTGCATGACCGCGCGCCCACCGGTCAGTGCTTCAATGCCGGGGATGAGCACGCTGCGGTTCTTGAACAGTGCAGTGCGGACGAGCTGATCCGACGTTGCGGTCCCGCCGGTGTACGAGCGGGCGTGGTAGGAGATCTCCCACACCCCGGGGAAGGGGATCTTGAGTTCCGGGACCTCGGAGATCAGCTCATCGATGCGGTCGGCGGAGGTGAGGTCGTGATTGAAGTCGACCGGGCTGGTCTGGAGCCACGTCGAGCCCTTCCGGTAATTCGCTGGAGTCGTCATGTCATTGAGTTCCTTTGTCGCGCTGGGACACACACTGACTGTGCCGGGCATTCATGCCGTCAGCACCGGCCCTATGAGAGCGGCGGCAGGGGTGCGGGTGATAGGCGACAGGAGAGCACATAGGACAACTCGGCGTTATGGGTTTATCTGACCCTTTCGCCCTATGGTGAGGGGTGTGCCGCACGCAGAAACCCTTCTCCGCGAGATCGTTCACGCTTCGCGGCACTGCACAACGACGGGAAATTGATGCTGGTCGCCTCCACACCGCCACCCTCGCGAGTGAGTGCTGCGACGTCACGTTGACGCCCCTGCGTCACCGGCACAGACCGGCCGGGTGCTGGAGGAGCCGCAACCGGCCACGGCGTGACGCTGGAGTCCCGCTGTCGTTGGACAGCGCGACTTCATATAGCCGGGTCCCGGAGACGTCATGGCTGATCCCCCGGGCCCGTAGGTGTGTCCGATTCGGAGTCAGAGCGTCCCGGCGCCCATCGCGGTCTTCCTCATCACGTTCGAAGTCTTCGCCATCAGCCGGTTCCCTGGGCACCGACCGTGACCACCCGTACCGGCGACCTCTGCGTACGGCGGTTCACCGGGGAGCTCCATCGCGAACGCGGTCTTGTCATCCGCGGCCGCGACCTCCACCACGGCCAGGCCCGGCACGGCCACATGCGCGTCATTGATCTGCCTCGTGCCTGGCACGACGCGCCGGCTCCCCCGAAGGTTCTCCCGTCCGAACGGCTTCACCCGACCGGTGCGCAGCTACGCGCGCGTGCTGACGTAGCGCACAGCCGGACCCCACTGCTCCATCACGGGCGCCATGCACCACTGGCATAGCGGACAGCCGCCACTGCCGTACTTGTGTGTCTTGCGCTGGCACCCGGCGCAGAGGCCGACCCGGTCACCGGGGCAGGTCAACGCGGACGGGTCGGGCTCCGTGATCGGAGGTGCGGGAGTTGTCATCATCGATCCTGTTCCGGGTGACAATTTCCAGTCACCTCACCCACAGAATATCGGCCCGGCTGGCACTGTTGTTCGAGCCGCGCCCGGCCCGGGCGGCAACATCTCCTGCGCCACCCCTTGCTGTCAGTCGAGGATGCGGAGCTGGGCGTCGGGCTTGCAGTGTGTACAAGCACGCACGCCCGAGGCGAGGAGCCGGCGTGCTTCGTCGCGCGGGACGGGGCGTCGTCGTTTGCCCGCGGCGTAACAGCCGCCCACGTGCACCTCGATGGGCGGGCGTCCGTTGCCGATGCCGAGTTCGACGATCCAGTCCGGCTCCTGGGGCCGGTTCTTGCGGCCCTGTTCCTGTTCGGCTTCCTGCTCCTGGAGGGCGGCGATCTTGGTGTCGATGCGCTGCAGCCACATGGCGTGCCACACCCGCATTCTGTGGAATCAGCTTTGTCAAGCCCGCGGCTCAGTAACGAGCCGGGCCGGTTCAGTAGGCGCCGCAGAACGGCTCAGCGGCCGTCACTCTGCGTCATCCTAAGATGCGTCCTCACCAGTTCCGAGGCTGTAGTAAAAAGGCGAAGGCCTGTCGATTCCCGCACGCTCCAGGAACGTCACCGGTCGTCGTCCGTGTCCCGCCGGACTTCGACGATCGGCAGCAATTGGCGCGGGGTGGGACCAGAAGGCGTGGGGATGTCTGCAAGTCTGCCGAGAAGCTGGTCGATCGCGGTCTGACCGTCGGTGACGGCTGCCTGTTCGTCCTCAGAGGGCGTTGATGATCCGGTTCGGCATGCGGCGGACCATGCACACCGGGGGTGGTTACCGTCGCGTGCTCGCTGCCCTTGGAGAACACCGCCCGCAGAGGCCCGGATATTCGGCTGCGCGCGCGGGTTGGGCTGCGTACCGTCGATCACTATGACTTACGCATTTCGGGCGGATCAGAAGACCGCGAAGAGGGTACGCGCGATCGTGCCCAAGCTGATTGACGGGGCCAACGACGCACTGAACGTCCAGGCCCTGACGAGCAGTGAACACCACGTGGTCTTCCCGACCCTGGCGGGGTGGTGGCGCTTCGCCAACCGCACCGCGGAGGCGATGATGACACTCTTCGAGCAGGGGTACACCGTGGAGGTGGCCCCGCTAATGCGGAATCTGATCGGCCACGCGTACGCCATGCACTGGCTCGCCGACAACGGGGAGCCCGCCGTCTTCGCCTTGGCCGAGGCCTCCTGGAAGTCGAAGAAGAACCTGCTCGACAACCTGGTCGAGGTGAACTGGCAGTTGCCCGCAGCCAGCGTCGACATCGGCGAGAAGCCCGACTTCGGGTTCACCACCGACGAGGAGCGGAAGCGGCACGGACAGCTGCTCGGCGAGCTGAAGAACTTCATGAACATGGTGAAGGGCTACGGCGACCCGATGATGTACCCGATCTACCGCAACCTGTCGTCGTTCTCGCACACCACGGACCTCACCGCCGGCGTCTACCTCCAGCAGGCCGCCGACGGGCGCCTCATCGTGCACCAGGAGGCGCACACCGATCGACTCGCAGACCTGTGCTGGATGCCGATCCCCTTGCTGCAGGCGGCCAGCGTGATCAGTCCGATGATCACGGGGGACCCCATGAAGAAGCTGGTCACCGAGGCGTGCCGAGACCTGGGGCTGCCCGAGAACCTGCTTCCGCGGCGTCCGTAGGCGCAGTGCGATAGCGCAGACGGCAGCGGCAGTTCAGGGTCAGGGAGCGGAGGCGAGCGGGTCACCGGGGAACCGCACCGGCCAGCCCCTTCATCTCGAAGGGCTGGTTCACGGGCATCGTGACGCCCTCCGCCGCAGCGTGTGCGGGACAGACACGGTCGTTGCGGCGGGTCTGCCACGTACGCTCGATGTCCGGGTCGGCAGCCGCCACGGCGTCGACCGCCGTTCACGGTGGCATCTGAGCCCGCTCCAAGGCCATGGTCACTTCTGCAGACGCTCCGTTGCGAAGCGGGCAGGTGCGCGTGGTCGCGATTGACATGTGCACCGCGTTCAAGGCTGCCGTCCGCGACTCGCTGCCACATGCCACGCTCTTGGTGGGCCGATTCCACGTCGCCCAACTGGCCAACACCGCGCTTGATGAGGATCCTTGAAAACGGGTCTGGTCGGAATTTCGTGATGGTTACGGAGGCTGGCTCTATTCCCCTGGGGTCCATGGCGGGTAGGGGGTGATGTCGGCGGTCCACTCAGTCGAGGCTGTCAGCAGGGCCTCGGGCGTCATCCGGCACACGACCGTGAACGGGTCGCCTGCGCGATTCCGCTTCCGCCAGGGCGGCGAGAACTCAAGGTCCAAGCGGATCTGAAGAGCGATCTGATATGCATCGGCCCGGGTAGCCGCGAAGGCCAAGTTCGGCTCGATGAACTCAAGGCTGTCATCCGCCTGTTGGCCACCATCGGGCGAGCGAGCGAAGTCGCGAAGCCAGTTAGCCAACGCGATCGCATCCTCTGGAGTCAGAGCCTGCCAACGGAAGGTCCACGCTCCCTGCGGGCAATTCGCAGTACCTTCGACGATCAGCCAGCTCCGACGTTTCCCCATGTGAGCAGCGTCTGGGAACTGGTAGTCCGTCACCCTCAGCTCAATGCCGTGCCCGTCACTGTCGATCAACCGCATTGCCCCAGCATGTCACTCGCGCGGTTCCCTCTCTCAGAATTGATCGCTCGGCTGGAGCATGGACGACGCGCCCACAACGGTCACGATCGCAGCAGGACGCGGGTGCGCAGGAGCCGGAATGATCCCCGGCCGTACATCTGCCGCTTGATCGTCTTAAACGGTTGACGTGGCCTTCGACGACGCCGGAACTGTAGGCGAGTGTCATGCCCGCGAGGACGGCATCCCAGTCCTGGCGCAGGAATCCGGCGAAGCCCCGTACCGGAGCGGGCCCGTTGGTCTCGGCCTCGCGGATCCAGGCGGCCAGGAGGTGGCCGCGGCGGTCGCGAACCAGGCCGGTGAAGACTCGGGCCAGGTCGCAGGCGGTGGCGATGTCGGGGCAGGCGATGCGGGCCTCGTCGAGTTGGGACTGCTCGTCGTCGCTGAGGGTGTCGCGTGGGCGCATGATCCAGGAGGTGATCTTGCGCGGGCTGGGGATCGGCCGGGAGGCTTCGGTGGCTGCGGTGCCGCCCCGCAGGCTGCGGACGTAGAGGCGTACGGCCTGGTGGTTGCCGCGGAAGCCGTGTTCGCGGATCTCCCGGTAGATCTGGGTCGCGTTGGTGCAGCCGTCGGTGAAACGCTGCTGGATGTACGGACGGTAGGGGTCGATCTGGCGAGGGCGGCGGTCCCGGGCCGAGGCGATCAGCATGTCAAGGTCGTTGCTCAGGTAGCGGCGGACGGTCTTGCGGTCCAGTCCGAACCGGCGGGCGATGGCGCTGATCGTCCACGTCGCCTCCCGCAGCCGGTGGATCTCCGCATACCGTTCGCTGACCCGTTGCATGAGCGGGGTCGCGGGGATGTTGTCGAGCGGCGGCGTCAGCGGCAACAGCGTCGTGGGTGGCGCGATCGCCGGGGTGGGTGCGTCCACGTCGTCCAGGGCGTATTTGTGCAGGCAGGCGCGGTGCTGGTGGCAGGTCTTCTCGACCGCTGCCGACAGATTCTGAAGCAAGTGCCAGCGATCGGCCACCTCGGTCGCGTCCGGTGCGGCCTCCTTGATCGCGCGGCTGTAGCCGCTGTCGCGGTCCCGGCAGACGATCTCGGCGCCAGGGTGTGCGGTGAGCCAGGCGGCGAGCGTCTCGCTGGTGCGGTCGGCCAGGAGGTCGACCGGGGTGGATCTCTCGACGTCGACCAGGATGGTCCCGTAGGTGCGCGAGCGGCGGAAGGCGAAGTCGTCGACACCCAGCACCCGCGGACTGCGGGCGGGAACCTCGGGCGCGTGCAGCTGGCCGAGCAGCCGGGCCCGGCCGGTGGGCACGGCCAGCGAGTTGCACAGCCGCATGCCCGGACGGCCGCCCGCCACGAGTGCAACGGACCGCCACAACGCCTTCACGCTAGGCCCGGCACGGGCATAACGCGTGGTCAGACCCTCGACCTGCTCCACGAACGTGCGTCGCCCGCAAGCGGGTGCGTTGCAGAAGAACCGCCGGACCTCCAGCTTCACCACCACCCGGCGCCCGCCGGCGGGATACTCGGCGAGCCGTCGCCCATAACGGCTGTGCACCCGACGCGAGGGAGTCGCGCAGCTCGGGCATCTCAACTCCAGTACGGCGCTATGGGCTTCGGCCACAACGACCCCGTCCACCTCGGTCAACCGGTCCAGCACCATCCCCGCGGCGTTCGGGAACAGTGCGTCCTTCAACGCCGACAGATCCCCCATGACCAGGACATTCCCACCGTCAAACACGGGACGTCGAATACACGATCGTGACCGTCACGAAATTCCGCCCAGACCCTTGAAAACGGCCAGGCATGCTCGTCGCCCCATTCGGTCCGGCGTTCAACGTAGTGGGGAGCTTCCCGAGCGCCGGGCGCGTTGTCGGCCGGGGGCTACTCGGGGAAAGTGCGACAGGTGGGGCGGCGCGGGCTGGTGGGGCTTCAGAACGGTCGATCGGTTGTACCCAGGACGACGAGTTCGGTGCTGTCCAGCACCTTCCCGAACGCCTGCGGCTCGCGGCGTACGTGGAAGTAGTCCCACTGCGCGCGGAGGATCACCGGGTCCGGGTGGCCGAGCGCGCACAGCACGTCCCAGTGCAGGGCCTGGGCCCAGACGTAGCCCGGTTCGCCGTCAACGTCCATGTCCTCGACGTCGATCGGAGTGTCCGCGAGCGCACAGGCCAAGCGGTGGCTGTCCACGGGGCCGGCCGCGAAGTCCAGGAACGCGGCGGGGTCGGCATCCTCGGGTGTGCCGTCGGCGATCTCCTCATCCCAGTGTGGCCGCGAGTCGTAGCGGTGGGCGCGTACTCCCTCCCGCCAGACCTCCAACTCCAATCGGTCGCCGTCGTACTGGAAGGCGGCCAGCACCGGGGCGCCCAGCTCGGCGCTGATCGGCCCGGCGAGTGTGAAGACACCATTGTCGTCGACGGACCGGTCCGGATGGACGAGGCAGAATCTCGGCCCGGCCGGGGTCGCGTAGCCAGCCGCGCAGACCTCGCGCAGGACGGGGGCCGCCTGTCCGAGGGGCATGCGGATCAGCATCGTGCCGTACGAGGCCACGGCCTCACCTCCTGGGATGCGGTGACCTTACGTGGCGGTCCAGCCGCCATGCAAAAAAATACGTCCACGCCGGACCCGCGCCCGGCCGATGACCTCTCCCCGACTCCCGGCGGCGCGACTGGACGGTGCACTAGGGCCTGTGTGATGTCGTGATCAACCAGTTGCCTTCAGGAGGTCGTTGATCCAGATCATCGAGGCACGCAGGTGGAGGCCGGCAAGATAGCTCCCGGGTGTCTTGTCGTAGCGAGTCGCGATACCCCGCCAGGCCTTCAGCTTGTTGATCAGGCGCTCGACACTGTTCCGCTCTTTGTAGAGATCGGCGTCATGGCGTGTGGGGCGGCCGCCTCGGCTGCCTTTCTTCTTCCGGTTGGCGGCCTGGTCCTTCTTCTCTGGGATGACTGCCTTGATGTTGCGTTTGCGCAGGTAAGAGCGGTTACCGCGGGAGGAATAGGCCTTATCCGCGGCGACGGCGTCGGGCCGGGTCCGGGGCCGGCCGACGGGAAGACGGATGCGCACCTTCTGCAGCACGGGGACGAACTGCGGGCTGTCGGCGGCCTGTCCTGCGGTCAGGACGAGAGACAGCGGACGGCACTTGCGGTCTGCGGCGAGATGAATCTTGCTCGTCAGTCCACCACGGGATCTGCCGAGCAGGGCCTGGCTCAAGCGGAGCTTGCGCCGTCGCCTGATATGCCGCCGCTCTTCCCGACCGGGGTTGTCACTGCCGTGCTGTCCGTTCTGTTCTTGCCGGCCGCCCCCTTTTGCCGGGCCCGCTCCTGCTCGATGGCGGCCTCTTCAAGGGCGTCCAGGACCTCCTTGCCGATGCGCATCCCGGCTGCGTCGTGGTGGGCGCGGGCCGTGGTGGAGTCCACGCTGACCAGGGACAAGTCCGTCCGTCCCTGGCGGGCGGCCTCGGCGATCAGGCCTTCGAGCAGCGCGGTGAAGACGCCGGTGTCCCTCCACACCCGAAAGCGGCCGTAGACAGTCGGCCACGGGCCGAACTCGCCGGGCATCTCCCGCCACTGGCTGCTGGTACGGAACCGCCAGATCACCCCCTCGAACTGATCCCGCAGCCGTGCGGGGTACGGCCCGTACTCGCCTATCGGCAGGAACGGCTCGATCAACTTCCACTGCTCGTCGGTGAGTTGCCTGCGTGTCACGATCGTCTTCCTACCGGATCCCCCTTCCCGAGGAACCCGGATCGGCAAGATTGATCACGACACCACACAGGCCCTAGTAGGGCTTGGTCAGGTCTGTATTGGTGCTGGTATGTCGCGGTGGCAGGTCGGGCAGGCGCCGGTCCAGACCGCGAGCAGTGTCTGTAGCTCGCGGACGACCTGGTAGAGGCTCAGGCCGACGCCGTGTCTTTTGGGGCCCGGGCCAGTCGTTGCAGAGTGCAGAAGGCATGTGCGACAGAGACAAGGGTGACGTGGTGGTGCCAGCCGCCCCAGGTCCGGCCCTCGAAATGGGCCAGGCCCAGGGCCTGCTTCATCTCCCGGTAGTCGTGCTCGATGCGCCAGCGGAGCTTGGCGAGCCGGACCAGCGTGGTCAGAGGCATGCCGGAGGGCAGGTCGGACAGCCAGAACTGCACCGGCTCGCTCTCACCGGCAGGCCATTCGGCCAACAGCCAGCACTCTGGCAGCTCCGGGCCGTTGGTGGCCTGCCGAACCTCGCGTCCGGCAGGCCGGATGCGCAAGGCCACGAAGCGGGAGTACATCCGCTTGCGGCCGGAGCGGCCGGTGCCAGGCCGGGAGCCTTCACGCCACTGCACCGGCCGAGCTGCCTTCCGCCCCGCCGCGATGACCAACTCCTTCACCGACCGTGGCTTGTCGGGATACTTGGCCACCGGCGGGCGTCCGGTCCCGGAGTACGGCTCGGCCACCGGCACCGCGTCGGCGGGCTGAGCCGACAGCGTGGTGGAGATCCCCACCACGTAATTCAGGCCGCGGGCCTGCAGTCCGTGGCGGAACGCGGCAGCGTCGCCGTATCCGGCGTCCGCGACGGCCAGCGGCACCTCGATCCCCCACGAGCGGGTCTCGTCGAGCATGTCCAGGGCCAGCTGCCACTTCTCCACATGCCCGACATCGTCCGGGATGCCGCAGGCGGTGCGGCGGGCGATCTTGTCCGCATCGGCCTTCGGTGAGGCGGGATCCCAGGTCCGGGGCAGGAACAGCCGCCAGTTGACCGCCGCCGAGGCGGTCTCGGACGCGAGGTGGACCGAGACGCCGACCTGGCAGTTGGTGACCTTGCCCGCGGTGCCGGTGTACTGCCGCGACACGCATGCCGAGGCAGTCCCGTCCTTGAGGAACCCGGTGTCGTCGAAGACCAGGGCTTCCGGCCCGATCACCTTCTCCATCCGCCAGGCGAGCTGGGCCCGGATATGTGCCGGGTCCCAGGGGCTGGTGGTGATGAAGTTGGCCAGTGCCTGACGATTGCCGTCCTCCCCGAGCCGGGCGGCCATCGGCTCGACCGACTTACGCTGCCCGTCGGTCAGCAGCCCCCGCAGATAAACCTGCCCCCACCGGCGCTGATCCTTGCGCGCGAACGGCTCGAACACCTCCGCCGCGAACGCCTCCAACTCACCACGCACCACAGCAATCTCGTCCGGAGTCACACACTCTCAACGCCACACCGGGCCGACAGGACACGCACCACCACAACCGACCTGACCAAGCCCTACTAGTGTCCTGCGCCAGTAGTTGATCGTTAGTAGTTGCGTGACTTCTGCTGCTGGTGCGTCAGTTCCTCGTCGGGGCCCGAAGCTGGAACCGTTACTGCTGTCTGATGATGAGCGGGCGTTGTTGGAACGGTGGACGCGTCGGGCGACATCGGCCCAGGCCCTGGCCCTGCGCGCGCGGATCGTGCTGGCGTGCGCGGGCCCGGAGGTACCACCGATCGTCGCGGTCGCCCGGGATCTGCGGGTGACCGCGGACACCGTCCGCAAGTGGCGCCGACGCTTCCTCGCCGAGCGGCTGGACGGGCTGGCCGACGAGCCCCGGCCGGGCCGGCCGCCCACCATCAGCGTCGATCAGGTGGAAGCGGTCGTGGTCACCACGCTGGAACAGCTCCCGAAGAACGCCACCCACTGGTCACGGACATCGATGGCGCAACACAGTGGTCTGTCGAAGTCGACCGTGGGCCGGATCTGGCGGCAGTTCCAGCTCAAGCCGCATCTGACGGACACCTTCAAGCTGTCGACGGACCCGTTGTTCGTGGAGAAGGTCTACGACGTCGTCGGCCTGTACTTCAACCCTGCCCTTGCCGATAACCTCATCCGCCCTGGTCAGAGCCCGTGTGCCGTGATCTTCGTTCCGTCGGATGCTGAGGCCGGCGCAGTGCTCTGGCGGAGATGACGATCACCTCGGCATGATGGTCGCTCGTGCTGTTGAAACTCGCCTACCTGAGCGTGACCAACATGTTCGCGATGCTGCGACTGCTGCCGGTGAGCACCCGGGACAAGGATGTAGAGATCCTGGCTCTACGCCATCAGATCACCGTGCTGCCACGGCATCTGAACGGGCAGCGAGTCCAGTTCGCACCGGGGGATCGGGCGTTCCTGGCGGCGCTGCTGCATGACCTCCCGAAGGAGGCGCTGCTCCGTATGCGGTTGCTGGTGCGGCCGGACACGATCCTGCGTTGGCACCGTGACCTGGTCGCCCGCCGGCATGCCGCCCGATCCCGGCCCCACCGCGGGGGCCGACTGCGCACCGTCCGCTCCATCCGGGCCCTCGTACTGCGCCTGGTCCGTGAGAACCCGAGCTGGGGGTACCGGCGCGTGCACGGCGAACTGCTGGTACTCGGAGTGAAGGTAGCCGCGTCCACGGTCTGGGAGATCCTCCAGGACGCCGGCATCCCGCCGGCCCCCGAACGGGCGTCGAGCACCTGGTCGGACTTTCTGCGCTCCCAAGCGGACGTCCTTCTGGCGTGTGACTTCTTCGAGACCGTCACCTTGTCCGGGGCGCGGTTGTACGTCTTCGCGGTGATCGAGCACGCCAACCGGCAAATCCGGGTCCTGGGCGCCACTGCGCATCCCACCGCGGCCTGGGTGGCCCAGGCGGCGAAGAACCTCGTCATGGACCTCGAAGACGCCGACTGCCGGGCAAGGTTCATGATCCGGGACCGGGACGGGAAGTTCCCCGCACTGTTCGACACCATCCTCACCAGCGCCGGCATCGAGGTAGTCCTCAGCGGCGTGCGAATACCGCGCATGAACTCGATCATGGAACGGTGGGTGCAGACCTGCCGCCACGAACTCTTGGACCGCACCCTCATCTGGAACCATCACCACCTGCTCCGCGCGCTGAGGGAGTTCGAGCAGTTCTATAACGGGCATCGACCGCATCAGGGCATCGCCAACGCCCGCCCACTGCACCCGTTGCCCCCACCGATCACCGATCCGGGGCAGATCGCCCGCCTCGACATACGAAAACGCGACCGACTCGGCGGCATCCTCCACGAGTACCAACATGCCGCGTGACCTGTACGGACGAAGTTTTCGGCAAGGACAAGATCTTGGTGGTTAATCCCAATTCGCTTGTCATGTCGCGGAGTTGATCGCTGCGGGAGCGACGGATCCAGTGGATGGCATCATGCTGATCGTTGATCTTGTCGTGGTTCCTTGGGGGATCGGAGTGTGTCGTGTCGATGCAGCCGCAGTCCTGGCCTGAGCCGGATCCGCAGGTCGCGGCGGCGATCCGGGCGATGTATCGGGGCAGGCGGGAGGCGCCGCTGGCGGTGCAGGTCCGTGACCGGCTCGGGGAGCTGTTCCCGGACGCGGCCTTTGCTGACGCGTTCGGCCAGGTGGGCAGGCCAGGCTGGTCACCGGGGCGTCTGGCGCTGGTCACGGTGCTGCAGAAGGCCGCGAATCTGACCGATCGGCAGGCTGCTGACGAGGTTCGCGAGAACCTCGCCTGGAAGTACGCACTCGGCCTGAACCTGGAGGATCCGGGCTTCGACCACAGCGTGCTGTCAGAGTTCCGCTCCCGTGTCGTCGCCCACGGCCTGGAGGAACGTGTGCTGGACCTGTTGCTGGAGCGCCTGCAGACCCTGGATCTGGTGCAGGCGGGCGGCAGCCAGCGAACCGACTCCACGCACATCGTTGCCGTGGTGCGAGATCTGAACCGACTCGAGTTGGTCGGCGAGAGCGTCCGCGCGGCCCTGAACGCGCTGGCCGCCGCATGCCCCGACTGGGTCGATCAGGTGCTGGTCGTGGAGGAGTGGAGCCGCCGCTACGCGGACCGGATCGACAACTGGCGACTGTCCGCCTCGAAGACCAAGCAGCACGAACTCGCCGTGCAGTACGCCACCGACGGCTACACGCTGCTGCAGGCCGTCTACGCGCCCGCCTCGCCGGGGTGGCTGCGCGAGCTGCCTGCGGTGCAGACCCTGCGGTGCGTGCTGGTGCAGAACTACATCCGCACCCCGGACCGGGCCGGCAGGCTGCGGATCCGGCAGCGCGAGCGGGCCGAGGACGGCGGCGACGGCCTGCCGCCCGCCCCGATACGCCTGGCCTCGCCCTACGACACTGACACTCGCTGGTCCGCCAAGCGTGACCTGTTCTGGAACGGCTTCAAGCTGCATGTCTCGGAGACCTGCCACCCGCAGGCCGACGGAGACCGGCCGGCTGGCCCGAACCTGATCACCAACGTCACGACCACCTGCTCCACCCTGCCGGACAGCAAAGCTCTGGACACGATCCACCAGAGTCTTCACCGCCGCCACCTGCTGCCTGCCCGGCACTACCTCGACTCCGGCTACCCCAGCGCCGACCTGATCGTCTCGTCCGCCAAGGACTACGGCATCGCCTTGGTCACCCCGGTCCTGCTCGACACCTCCCCTCAGGCCAAGGCCCAACAAGGCTTCGCCGCCCACGACTTCACCATCGACTGGGATCGCAAGCGGGCCGTCTGCCCGGCCGGAAAGATCAGCGCCACCTGGAACGACGTCGTCCAGGACGGCGTGGCCAAGACCGTCGTCGCCTTCGCCGCGCTGGACTGCATCCCCTGCCCGACCAAGGAGCAGTGCACCAGCTCACGAAAGGGCCGTCGGCTCAGCCTCTACCCCCGTGAGCTCACCGAGGCCATCCGCACCGCCCGCGCCCAGCAACAGGACGGAACCTGGCAACGCGACTATGCACTCCGCGCCGGCGTCGAGGGCTCCATCCGCCAGGCCACCCACACCACCGGCCTGCGCCGAGCCCGCTACCGCGGCCTCGCAAAGACCCACCTCGACCACACCACCAGCGCCACCGCCCTCAACCTCATCCGACTCAACGCCTGGTGGAACGGCCACCCCCTCGACCGCACCAACCATAGCCACCTCGCCAGACTTCAACTCCGCCTTGCAGCTTGAGAGTTGGGATTAACCACCAAGATCGGACAAGGTCACCATCGCCAACCTGGCCCGACACGGCCGCGAACGCGTAGACGCGGTGACAACTGGCCTGGAGGAGCTGGAGAAGCACGGATTCCTGCTGCGCGACCGCGCCCGCAACGCCGACGGCACGCTCGGGCAGGCGCTGTACTTCATCACCGACCTGCCCGCCCTGCAAAACCCCAGCTCACAACCAGAGTCGGGTTATCCAGGATTGGCTGAGCCAGTGTTGGCTGATCCCGGCACTAAGAACACCATCGTTAAGCTTGGTGTTTAACCTCGGCCGTTCACCTGACCCGCTGATCTTGGTTCGTTCCCGGGACAGCAGGACGGCCGTTCTTCACGCTTCGAGGTGTCGAGCAACGTCGCGTGAAGGAACGGCCGCTGGTGAAGAGTCTCGCCCCTGAACAGTCCGCCGACGCCGCGTTGGGCGTCCTGTCCCACTTTCGTGTCCAGTTCTACGACTGTCTCTACACCCGGGCGGATGCGCTCTTCGAGCTCGCCGACGCGGTGCTGTGCTCGGACGGCCCGGTCACCTCGCTGGTCGAGTTGACGCTCACGGCCGAGCACCGGCGCGGGCACGGAGCGATGTACGACGCGGTCAATCACGGCTGGCTGGAGCCGCGCCGCCTGCGCAGGCTGCTGGCCTCCACGCCGCTGCCGCGTGCCGCCGACGGGCGGATCGTGCTCGCGGTGGACGTGAGCAACTGGCTGCGTCCCGACGCCCCCACCAGCCCGGAGTTGCTGTTCTGCCACGTCTACGGGCGGGGCCGCAGCGCGGATCAGTTCATCCCCGGCTGGCCCTACTCCTTCGTTGCCGCGCTGGAGACGGGACGCACGTCCTGGACGGCTGTGCTGGACGCGATCCGGCTGGGGCCGTGCGACGATGCCACCGCGGTGACCGCCAGCCAGCTGCGCGAGGTGGTCACCCGGCTGGTGCACGCCGGGCAGTGGCGGCCGGGCGACGCGGACATCCTCGTCGTCATGGACACCGGCTACGACGTCACCCGTCTTGCCTATGTCCTGGCCGACCTGCCCGTCGAGCTGGTCGGCCGGCTCCGCTCGGACCGCGTCATGCTCCGGGACGCCGGCCCACGCCGCTCCACCCCGCGCGGCGGACAGCCCCGCAAGCACGGCGGCGTCCTCACCTTCTCCAAGCCGGAGTCCTGGCACACCCCTGACCAGGCCACCACGTGCGACACCACCCGCTACGGCACAGCCGAAGCCCTCGCCTGGGACCGGATGCACCCCCGGTTACAGGCCCGTGGCCCCTGGCTCGATCACTGCGGTGAACTCCCTCTGCTCCACGGCACGTTGATCCGGCTGAAGGTTGAGCACCTGCCCGGTGACCGTGACCCGAAGCCGGTATGGCTGTGGTCCTCACGCACCGGCATGACCGGCGAAGACGTCAACCTGCGCTGGCAGGCGTTCCTTCGCAGATTCGATCTTGAACATACCTTCCGACTGTTCAAGCAGACCCTGGGCTGGACCGTCCCCAAGGTCCGCGATCCGCACACGGCCGACCTGTGGACGTGGCTGATCATCGCCGCCCACACCCAGCTCCGCCTTGCCCGGCCCCTCGCCGAGGACCTTCGTCGGCCCTGGGAGCGGCCGGCGCAACCTCGTCGCCTCACCCCTGCCCGGGTTCGGCGGGGGTTCCGCCACCTCCGCGTGAAGACCGCCCGTCCCGCCGACGTGCCCAGACCCTCCAAGCCCGGACCCGGACGCCCACCCGGTTCAAAGAACCGCAGGTCAGCCCCACGTCACGAGCCTGGAAAGACCGTGAAACGAATCGAAACCCTCACCGAACACGTCCGCCTGAAACAGCAGCGAGGTTAATGATCAAGTGTACGTCCAGCAGTCCGGGCGTCTTCCCAGTTCAGAAGGGGTGTGAACGATGTAACCGGACGTCAAGCTCAGGATAGCCAGCCGGTGGAAGTCCGGTCCGGGGAGACGCCAGGGTCCCCGGTAGCTGACTCCCGGCGTCGCCCGAAATGGTGGCGTCGAAGTGGAGTGACAAGCGCCTCTCGGGGGCGTGCAACCGACCAGTCCGCAACATGAAGTGAAGCCTGCAGCGTCGTCATTTAACCCCCGCCCGCGGGCGGGCCAAGGAGGAGCCGAGCCTGTGCTTGATTGGCGAAGGCCACGGAAGATGATCTCGGACCTGGAGCGGTCGTCGAAGAACCTCCCGGCGTAAGGGGCGTGGAATGGTCGGAAGGTTGTCCTGGGAACTGGAGAGAGCCTCCTCGGCCCCGGGTATTGCGGCCCGGGAAGCGTGGCCTGCCTATAACCGGCAGAACCGGGAAATGGCGGGTTGTCGAGAGGCAGTCGGAGGGGGTCGTAGTAGTGACGATCGGCGGGACAACACAACCCGCTGGGAGCGAAGGGCCCCTGCTTCATCGACGCGATTCGAAAACAGGGAGGGACCCGGATGAGTGCCGTTACGGCTAGTTCCATCCGCCGGGAGGAAAGCGTCGCAGGACCAGTCCGCCGTCCTCTGGACAAGGTCCGAGCCTTGCAACGGACGCTTTACCGCTGTGCCGAGCAAGAACCCGAACGCCGGTTTCACGCCCTGTATGGCCATGTCCACCGCATGGACGTTCTGAGGCGGGCGTGGGCCGGTGTGTGCGCAAACCGGGGTGCCCCCGGCGTGGACGGTACGACCGTCGACGCGGTGGAATCCTCGGGGGTGGATGCATTCCTCCAAGACCTTTCGCAGAGACTGCGGGCGCATACGTATCGTCCGTCAGTGCTGCGACGGGTCCAGATTCCCAAACCGGGGCGGCCGGGGGAGTTCCGGCCGCTATCGATCCCCACCGTGGCGGACCGCGTGGTGATGACGGCTGCGAAACTGGTCATGGAACCAGTATTCGAGGCCCAGTTCACCGAGGCGAGCTATGGATTCAGGCCGAAGCGGTCCGCGATCGACGCGTGCGAGGCAGTGCGTGTCGCCGCGAACCAGCGGCGGGAGTGGGTGTTCGAGGCCGATATCCGCGACTGCTTCGGCACGATCGACCATGAGGCGCTGATGGCCCAAGTGGCGCGGCGTGTGGTGGACCGGCCGATGCTGAAGCTGATCCGGGCCTGGCTGCGGATGGGAGTCCTGGTGGGCGGGGTGACCTCGCCTACCGGGGCGGGAACCCCTCAGGGCTCACCGATTTCCCCATTGCTGGCAAATATCGCGCTGCACGTTCTCGACGAGGCGTGGCAGAACGAAGGTCGCCGGCTGGGGACGTTGGTGAGGTACTGCGATGATTTCGTAGTCCTGTCGCCGACCAAGCAACGGGCCGAACAGGCCCGTGAATTGGCGGCACGAGTTCTGGAACGGCTCGGGATGCGATTGCATCCTGAGAAGACCGGCATCGTCTGCCTCACCCGAGGCGGGCAGGGCTTCGACTTTCTCGGCTTCCACCACCGGAAGATGGAATCGTGGAAATGGCGGGGCAGGTACTACTTGCAACGCTGGCCCTCGGCCAGGGCGATGCGGGTACTGCGGGACAAAGTCCGTGCGGCGACCGCTCGTTCGAAGACTGAGCGGCCGGTATCCGCCGTGGTCGCCGATCTCAACCCGGTCCTGCGGGGCTGGTCGGCGTACTTCCGTAACGGGAACTCCGGACGGAAGTTCAACGTGGTCGACGGCTATGTCCACGAACGGCTGGCGATCTTTGCCAGCGCGAAACACGGACTTGCGGGCAGGAACTGGACCACCCGATTTACTTATGGGTGGATCACCCGGCTCGGTGTCTACCGCCTTACCGGAAACGTGCACAGGGCAACGGCGCATGCCAGCCGGTGAACGATGTCGGAAAGCCGTGTGCGGGAGAACTGCATGCACGGTTTGAAGCGGCGGGGACTGGAAACGGGGCATCAGCCACCGCGCCAGTCCCCGACCCTACTAAGAAGCTGTTGTCTTTCCGGACGTGATCGCCGCGTTTCCGCTGGTCGGGCGTGGGGTCGGTGATTCGGTGGGAGTAGTGGCCTGTCGTGCTGTCGCTCCCTGGGAGGTCGTGGATGCCGTCGGTGGTCGGGCTGTTGGAGCAGCGTGAGCTGGGTGCTCGCCGTCGGTTGGACGGGCTGCGGGAGGAGGCCGACCGCATCCAGGCCGAGCTGGCCGTGGCCGAGCGGGAATGGAAGGAGTGGGCCATCGCCTGCTCGCGGGTCGGCGAGGTGCTGGCCCCGGCAGACGAGAGCGCGCAGGACCACGCCCGGGTCGAGGGGACCGCGCCGGCCGCCGGGGAGCAGACCGCAAAGACGTCGCAGGTGCCGGATGCTGCGAAGACGAAGTCGCAGGTGCCGGTGTGGCGTGAGGGGCTGGCCTGGGCGGTGCTGTCGGTGGACTACCAGCGCATCCTCACGGCGCTCGCGGACCGGCACCGGCTCCATCAAGGGCCGCTGACCTGCCAGGAGATGGCCGCGGCGTTCGGCATGGACGCGGTGCCGGCACGGGTGGAGGCGCTGCGATCGAAGGCGAAACGCCTGGTCGCGCGCGGCTGGCTGGCCGAGCCCGCGCCGGGCAGGTTCACCCTCGCGCAGGCCGTGGCCGGGCCAGGCGGCGGGTCATGAGCAGGGTCATCGACCAGTAGATCATCGCTTCGGCGCTGGTGGTGCGGCGTTCGTAGTCGCGTGCCAGGCGGCGGGTGCGCATCAGGTGGGCGAAGAGGCGCTCGACGATCCACCGCTTGGGCAGCACCACGAAGCCGCGCATGTCGTCGCTGCGTTTGACGATCGCCAGGACCAGCGAGAACGCGGTGAGGCAGTACTCGACGAGGCTGCCGGTGTAGCCGCCGTCGGCCCAGACCAGGGCGAGCCGGTGGTGCACGTCGGCCACCTGCTCCAGCAGCACCCGGGCGGCGGCGCGGTCACCGATGTCCGCGGCGGTGACCATCACCCCCAGCAGCAGGCCGAGCGTGTCGACCACGACGTGCCGCTTGCGCCCGTTGACCAGTTTGCCGCCGTCGAAGCCGCGGCTGTCCGCGCCGACGACGGCGTCCGCCTTGACGGACTGCGAGTCGATCACCGCAGCCGTCGGCTCCGCATCCCGCCCCAGCTCCTCGCGGACCCTGGCCCGCAGCCGGTCGTGGAACTCCTTGACCAGGCTGTGGTCGCGCCAGCGGCGGAAGAACGCGTAGATGCGGTCCCACGGCGGGAAGTCCGCCGGCATCGCCCGCCACTTGATGCCATTGTCGACCAGGTAGCGGATCGCATCGAGTATCGACCGGTGGCAGTACGCCTCCGGCTGCCCGCCCCGGCCCCGCATCCAGCCCGGCACCGGCAGCAACGGGCGGACCACGGCCCACTCCCCGTCCGTCATATCAGTCGGATACCGGCGCTCACGCACCGGATTGTCGGCGGCGTTCCCGAACCGGTGAGCCAGACAGTCACACCCAGGGGTGACCGAGCTGGACTGCCCGGACATCGACACGGAAGACTGCGGCACCAGGGCCTCCTGCTGCTCGGTGACTAGACACCAACGAGCTGTTCAGGAGGCCCTACTTGTATGCACCGACCACCCCGCGACCACCCAATCGGGACTCTCGTTCGACGCGCATCTCTCAAGATCGGAAAGACAACAACTTCTCAGCTTGATCATTAACCTCGCTGCTGTTTCAGGCGGACGTGTTCGGTGAGGGTTTCGATTCGTTTCACGGTCTTTCCAGGCTCGTGACGTGGGGCTGACCTGCGGTTCTTTGAACCGGGTGGGCGTCCGGGTCCGGGCTTGGAGGGTCTGGGCACGTCGGCGGGACGGGCGGTCTTCACGCGGAGGTGGCGGAACCCCCGCCGAACCCGGGCAGGGGTGAGGCGACGAGGTTGCGCCGGCCGCTCCCAGGGCCGACGAAGGTCCTCGGCGAGGGGCCGGGCAAGGCGGAGCTGGGTGTGGGCGGCGATGATCAGCCACGTCCACAGGTCGGCCGTGTGCGGATCGCGGACCTTGGGGACGGTCCAGCCCAGGGTCTGCTTGAACAGTCGGAAGGTATGTTCAAGATCGAATCTGCGAAGGAACGCCTGCCAGCGCAGGTTGACGTCTTCGCCGGTCATGCCGGTGCGTGAGGACCACAGCCATACCGGCTTCGGGTCACGGTCACCGGGCAGGTGCTCAACCTTCAGCCGGATCAACGTGCCGTGGAGCAGAGGGAGTTCACCGCAGTGATCGAGCCAGGGGCCACGGGCCTGTAACCGGGGGTGCATCCGGTCCCAGGCGAGGGCTTCGGCTGTGCCGTAGCGGGTGGTGTCGCACGTGGTGGCCTGGTCAGGGGTGTGCCAGGACTCCGGCTTGGAGAAGGTGAGGACGCCGCCGTGCTTGCGGGGCTGTCCGCCGCGCGGGGTGGAGCGGCGTGGGCCGGCGTCCCGGAGCATGACGCGGTCCGAGCGGAGCCGGCCGACCAGCTCGACGGGCAGGTCGGCCAGGACATAGGCAAGACGGGTGACGTCGTAGCCGGTGTCCATGACGACGAGGATGTCCGCGTCGCCCGGCCGCCACTGCCCGGCGTGCACCAGCCGGGTGACCACCTCGCGCAGCTGGCTGGCGGTCACCGCGGTGGCATCGTCGCACGGCCCCAGCCGGATCGCGTCCAGCACAGCCGTCCAGGACGTGCGTCCCGTCTCCAGCGCGGCAACGAAGGAGTAGGGCCAGCCGGGGATGAACTGATCCGCGCTGCGGCCCCGCCCGTAGACGTGGCAGAACAGCAACTCCGGGCTGGTGGGGGCGTCGGGACGCAGCCAGTTGCTCACGTCCACCGCGAGCACGATCCGCCCGTCGGCGGCACGCGGCAGCGGCGTGGAGGCCAGCAGCCTGCGCAGGCGGCGCGGCTCCAGCCAGCCGTGATTGACCGCGTCGTACATCGCTCCGTGCCCGCGCCGGTGCTCGGCCGTGAGCGTCAACTCGACCAGCGAGGTGACCGGGCCGTCCGAGCACAGCACCGCGTCGGCGAGCTCGAAGAGCGCATCCGCCCGGGTGTAGAGACAGTCGTAGAACTGGACACGAAAGTGGGACAGGACGCCCAACGCGGCGTCGGCGGACTGTTCAGGGGCGAGACTCTTCACCAGCGGCCGTTCCTTCACGCGACGTTGCTCGACACCTCGAAGCGTGAAGAACGGCCGTCCTGCTGTCCCGGGAACGAACCAAGATCAGCGGGTCAGGTGAACGGCCGAGGTTAAACACCAAGCGTACGTCCAGCAGTCCGGGCGTCTTCCCAGTTCAGAAGGGGTGTGAACGATGTAACCGGACGTCAAGCTCAGGATAGCCAGCCGGTGGAAGTCCGGTCCGGGGAGACGCCAGGGTCCCCGGTAGCTGACTCCCGGCGTCGCCCGAAATGGTGGCGTCGAAGTGGAGTGACAAGCGCCTCTCGGGGGCGTGCAACCGACCAGTCCGCAACATGAAGTGAAGCCTGCAGCGTCGTCATTTAACCCCCGCCCGCGGGCGGGCCAAGGAGGAGCCGAGCCTGTGCTTGATTGGCGAAGGCCACGGAAGATGATCTCGGACCTGGAGCGGTCGTCGAAGAACCTCCCGGCGTAAGGGGCGTGGAATGGTCGGAAGGTTGTCCTGGGAACTGGAGAGAGCCTCCTCGGCCCCGGGTATTGCGGCCCGGGAAGCGTGGCCTGCCTATAACCGGCAGAACCGGGAAATGGCGGGTTGTCGAGAGGCAGTCGGAGGGGGTCGTAGTAGTGACGATCGGCGGGACAACACAACCCGCTGGGAGCGAAGGGCCCCTGCTTCATCGACGCGATTCGAAAACAGGGAGGGACCCGGATGAGTGCCGTTACGGCTAGTTCCATCCGCCGGGAGGAAAGCGTCGCAGGACCAGTCCGCCGTCCTCTGGACAAGGTCCGAGCCTTGCAACGGACGCTTTACCGCTGTGCCGAGCAAGAACCCGAACGCCGGTTTCACGCCCTGTATGGCCATGTCCACCGCATGGACGTTCTGAGGCGGGCGTGGGCCGGTGTGTGCGCAAACCGGGGTGCCCCCGGCGTGGACGGTACGACCGTCGACGCGGTGGAATCCTCGGGGGTGGATGCATTCCTCCAAGACCTTTCGCAGAGACTGCGGGCGCATACGTATCGTCCGTCAGTGCTGCGACGGGTCCAGATTCCCAAACCGGGGCGGCCGGGGGAGTTCCGGCCGCTATCGATCCCCACCGTGGCGGACCGCGTGGTGATGACGGCTGCGAAACTGGTCATGGAACCAGTATTCGAGGCCCAGTTCACCGAGGCGAGCTATGGATTCAGGCCGAAGCGGTCCGCGATCGACGCGTGCGAGGCAGTGCGTGTCGCCGCGAACCAGCGGCGGGAGTGGGTGTTCGAGGCCGATATCCGCGACTGCTTCGGCACGATCGACCATGAGGCGCTGATGGCCCAAGTGGCGCGGCGTGTGGTGGACCGGCCGATGCTGAAGCTGATCCGGGCCTGGCTGCGGATGGGAGTCCTGGTGGGCGGGGTGACCTCGCCTACCGGGGCGGGAACCCCTCAGGGCTCACCGATTTCCCCATTGCTGGCAAATATCGCGCTGCACGTTCTCGACGAGGCGTGGCAGAACGAAGGTCGCCGGCTGGGGACGTTGGTGAGGTACTGCGATGATTTCGTAGTCCTGTCGCCGACCAAGCAACGGGCCGAACAGGCCCGTGAATTGGCGGCACGAGTTCTGGAACGGCTCGGGATGCGATTGCATCCTGAGAAGACCGGCATCGTCTGCCTCACCCGAGGCGGGCAGGGCTTCGACTTTCTCGGCTTCCACCACCGGAAGATGGAATCGTGGAAATGGCGGGGCAGGTACTACTTGCAACGCTGGCCCTCGGCCAGGGCGATGCGGGTACTGCGGGACAAAGTCCGTGCGGCGACCGCTCGTTCGAAGACTGAGCGGCCGGTATCCGCCGTGGTCGCCGATCTCAACCCGGTCCTGCGGGGCTGGTCGGCGTACTTCCGTAACGGGAACTCCGGACGGAAGTTCAACGTGGTCGACGGCTATGTCCACGAACGGCTGGCGATCTTTGCCAGCGCGAAACACGGACTTGCGGGCAGGAACTGGACCACCCGATTTACTTATGGGTGGATCACCCGGCTCGGTGTCTACCGCCTTACCGGAAACGTGCACAGGGCAACGGCGCATGCCAGCCGGTGAACGATGTCGGAAAGCCGTGTGCGGGAGAACTGCATGCACGGTTTGAAGCGGCGGGGACTGGAAACGGGGCATCAGCCACCGCGCCAGTCCCCGACCCTACTAAGAAGACCAACAAGCAGAAGACCAACCCCTTCCGTCCGTGTGGCCGCGGCGACGCCGCACGAACGAACGGAAGGACGGACCCCCTGGACGCCGCAGCGTCCCCGCCTCCGGCGGACGAGATGCATCCGGGGATCCGGCTGCTGCTCGAGATCGGAGCGAGCCGTCCTGAACTCCTGCTGACCGGGAAGCCGCTGACCGATCAGGGCCGCGTGGCGACCGTGATGATGGACGCCGGCTGGAGCAGCGAGCAGCTGCGCCACGTCATCACCGGCCGGCCCCTGCCGGACCCGGTGCGCACCTCGGTTGGCGCGATCATCGCCGCTCGGCTCCGCGCCGCGCAGGCTTACCCGCCGCCCGCCACCGCAGCGGACCACCACGATGCCGCCCCGTGGGACGAGCCGTACGCGTCGGCGACAGCCGAGCGGTCATCGATGGGGGCCGCCGCCCGCAGCGTGACCGAGGCCCTGACCTACCGGGCCCTCGTCGAGTGCGCCGGCTGTGGGGTGCCCGCCACCGTCCCCGGCGAAGACCTCTGCCCGGCCTGCCTGGGCTGGCCGCTGTGCCGCACCTGCCCGGGCCCGACGCCCCGTCGGGCCCACCCCGACGGCGACGGCCGCTGCAGGACGTGCGCCTCCGCCTGACCGACCCACTGGAAGGAAGAAGCCCGTGACGGACACGCTCCGCACACCGCCACCGACCGCGGCCGCGCAGTACCGGCGCCCCTTCACCCTCGACCCGGGCCGGTGGGAGGCGGAACGCTCACGTGCCCTGCGAACCGGCCACGTCCGCGACCACACCTGCACGGCCGAGTGCGAACCCGTCCTCGTCTACGAACGCACCCGGTGGGGCTGGCTCGCCTGGACCGTTCCCGGTGACGGCACCCCGCCCGATCACCCCCATCAGATCGGCGTTCTCACCCCCACCGCGAGCCGCATGCAACGCCTGGCCCTGCGCTGGCTGACCAGACACCCCGCCCAGCGCCTCACCCTGGCCCCCACCATCCCCGGGTCCCTCCGGCTCTCCGCCGTCGCCGTCGGCGTCATCAGCGTGCTCGCAGGCCTGTTCGCGATGGGCCACGGCGTTCCCGTCGAGGCCGTGCTGCCGGGAATGGTGCTCGCTCCGATACTCGCCGAGCACCTGCCGGGCCAGCTGGACGCCCGGGCCCGCGAACACGTCCGCAACGTCGAAGGCGACGGCTCCTGCCGCTACCTGCAGCGCCTCGCCGCCCTGCACACCTCCCTCGTCCAGGCCGCCGCCGGCAGCGACCGCTACGAGCTGCGCCGCGCGGCCGAGATCGGCCAGCACCTGCTGTGGGACGCCGCCGACCTGCTCCAGACCCAGGACACCCGCTCAGCCTCGGCCGACCTCATCGCCCGCGAACGGCTGCTGGTCCAGCTCGCAGACCAGGCCGCCCAGAGCCTGAAGCGCACCCACACCCAGGACGGGCCAGCCGACGCGGACCAGCCCGGCTGGCACGAGCGGCCGTTGGGCCCATACCCGCCCGGTTTCGAACAGACGGCACGGCCAGCATCCCGACGCACACCCGGCTCGTCACCACTGAAGGGATTCCACCCCAAGCCCCAGACTCAGCCCGATCACGCCGGCCACGCTGCGGACGTCTACCTGCTCTTCGCGCACGAGCCGTACTACCCCGGCCCCGGCGCCCAGGAGATCAACACCACCCTGGTGGCTGCTGCCTCTCTGCTCCACCCCCGGGTACGGCAGCCCGACGGGGCCCAGATCCACGACCGCCTCACCCAAGCACGCCATCCGGGAGAGATCGTCCCGCTGGCCACCCTCACTCACGAACTGGGTGGCGGCGCCGACTGGCCGACGGTCGGCGACTGGGAGAGCGTCACCACCGACCTGCTGCAGCTCGTCCGCGACGGGGAGTGCGACGCCCTCAGCCTCGGCCTGCCCGAGATCGGACGTGCCCTCATCTGCACCGGACCTCACAGCCACGTGCGCGCCTTCGACGCCGCGGCTGACGAGTTCATCGCCTACGGACCGGCGGAGCGTGCCGCCGTCCTGGCCGAGGTCGATCAGTTCCTCGCCTGCCTGGTGGCCGAGCAAGAGTTCTGGCCCGGCGACGGCCTGCTGCCCTCGCCCACCCGCCCCGCATGACTCCACCAACCCAGTTGTGGCTAGAGCACATCGACTGTCGGTCACAGACGGTGTCCCAGACAAGACTGGGGCGCCGTGCCGCTGGGCGGACTCCGTCCGGTTACCGCGTGCGAGTTCGCCCAGCCGCAAGTGCGGGTGCCGCCACCGGGGCCGTCGCGGAAGGTGTTGCCGAGCAATGTCTGCAGCTCTGTCTGCCGGCGTCGATGCCGAGGAGCTTCGCCACCCCGGCGACCTGTCGGCCGGAGGCGCAGCTGCCCGGCGATCGTCATCCGGGGATCACGTCTAGGCTTTCCGGGCCAGTCCGGCGGCGATGAGGTGTTCCCAGACCGTGAGCTCTCGTCTTTCGCCGCTGTTCCACGGGTTGTCGCTCTCGTCGGGACGCCACAGGGACGCGGGGACGATCCCGGGGTCGAGGATCTCCAGGCCGTCCAGCAGGGAGGCGATCTCCGCGTCGGTGCGCCACCGGCCGCGGCCGAACGTCTGCTGGAGGACCTTCTCGGCCTCCGCGGTCTCCGGGTTGTTGCCGGAGCGGAAGTGGCTGATGAAGAAGTAACTTCCGGAGGGGACGTGGTCTCGCCAGTAGCGGACGATGCCGGCCGGGTCCTCGTCATCGTTGACGTGGTGGAGGATGGCGCTGAGGATGACGGCGACGGGACGAGTGAAGTCGATGATTTCCAGGGTGTCGGGGTGAGTGTGGATGCCTTCGGGGTTGCGCACATCGACCGCGACGACGCGGGTCCGGTCGTTGTTCTCCAGCAGTGCGCGGCCGTGGACCAGCACTTGGGGGTCGATGTCGACGTAGACGACTCGGGACTCGGGGGCGTGCCGTTGCGCGACCTGGTGGACGTTGTCCGCGGTCGGCAGGCCACTGCCCAGGTCGATGAACTGCCGAATGCCGGTGGTCTTCGCGATCTCCCTGACCGCCCGGGTCAGGGCTGCGCGGTTGGCGAAGGCGATGGCCACCGAACCGGGCAGGTCGCGCTTGAACACGTCGCCGATCTCACGGTCCACGGCGTAGTTGTCCTTGCCGCCGAGCAGGTAGTCGTAGACGCGGGCGATGCTGGGCTTGGCCGGGTCGATGGAGGAGCCTTCGTACGTCATGGCTGCCATTCTTTCCCGCAACGTCGCCTGCGGACCCTCGTTTTGGGATCCTCCGGCCGGGCGGGGGCGGCGCGAGGGCATGGATGCCTGGGCTCGGTGTCAAACGCCTCGATTGGATGACAGGGCGACTGGCTTCACTGTCCAAGGACAGCATCTGTCGGGGGTTCCCGGGCTGCTCGTAGGTGAACTCGTGTGGATTGAAGCAATAGTTGGCGCTTTGCAGCCATACCGTCGCCGCTGTGGCCCAGCGATGTCCTGGTATCTCCATGCAGCGGTCAGGCGTCAACTTGACCCGGCCGTAAACGAGCGGGCTTGGAGGTAGGGCACCACTGGCTGTGGTGTGGCCTCCTCCGTCCAGACACCTAGAAAGGTGCTGGGACGCGTGACTCACGCCCCGCAATCCACACAGACTTACCGCGAGTGGCGATGCTGTGGGAAGCATTCCGGTCGGCGTGGGCAACGACCCCGCACTTCCGGCAAATGAAGAGGGCCTGGTCGACCCGGTTCTTCTTCTCGATGTGATGGCACTCGGCGCATTCCTGGCTGGTGTACGCCGGATCGACGTACACCAGCGGGACGCCTGCCCGGCGTGCCTTGTACTCAACGAACTTCCCGAGCTGGTGGAAGGCCCAGGAGTGGAGCGTGACCCGTTGGGGCTTGCGGAGCCGTACCCTCTGCCGGATTCCGCCCAGATCTTCCAGGGCGATGCCGGACGAGGTGCGTTCAGCCTCGGCCACGATCTGTTTCGCGATGATGTGGTTGACGTGTCCGGCGTGCCGCGCTTCCTTGCGGCGCCGGTTCTTGAGCCGTCGCCGGGCGGACTTGGTGCCCTTGGCCTGCAACTTCTTCCGCAGGTCGAGCTGCCGCTTACGGTGCCGGTTCAGGCCGCGACCGGCCGCCCGGTATCCGGTGGACGTGGTGGCGATGTTGGCGATGCCGAGGTCCACGCCGATGAACTGGCCGGGCTCGTACTGCTCGGCCTCGGGAACTTCGCACACGGCGATCAGGTAGAAGACGCCGTCACGTTCGGTCAGGTCCGATTCGCCCTTGCGGTACTCCCGTAAAGTTTTCAGCGCGTCCGGGGAACAGACGAAGCGGACGTTCTTGAGTCGTCCGGCGGTGGTCCAGATGGAGACGGTCTGCGCGTCGTACTGCCAGGACAAGCACCGGTCGTCAAACGGATGCGCGGCCTCAGGGCGGAAGGCGACCGGCTTGGACTCGGCCTTCTTCCGGCGCTTCGAGCCGGGCTTGCCGAGGTTCCCCGCCCGCAGGTTCGCCCGCAGCGTGGTGTAGGCGTCCACGATCTTGATCGTGTGCTGCGCGGCCTGCGCTCCGAGACCGGCCGCTTTCAGCTCGGCGTAGGTGTGCTTGCGCAGCTCGTACTCGCGCGGCACACCATGGGCGAAAGCCACCCCGGACACCCAGTTGGCCCGGTCATTGACCGTGTGCAAGGTCGCGCCGACAGCGGATGCCTGCGCGGCATCCGGCACCAGTTTGACACAGTTGATCTATGTCACCACGCTGGGAACCAAACCCCAATATCCGCAGGGGCCGCACGGTCGTCTACACCCTCCACGCCCACTTGGTCTTCACTCCGAAGTACCGGCGCGGGCCGTTCACCGACGAGATCCTGCGACGCTGCGAGGAAGTCAACCGAGCCGTCTGCGCCGACTTCGAAACCGAACTGGTCGAGTTCAACGGCGAGAAGGATCACGTCCACCTCCTCGTGCACTACCCGCCCAAGGTCTCGGTCTCCAAGCTGGTCGGTTCCCTCAAAGGCGTCTCCGCCCGCAGACTCCGCCAGGAGTACCCCGACCACATCCACAAGTACCTGTGGGGCGCGCACTTCTGGTCACCCTCGTACTTCGCGGCGAGCTGCGGCGGCGCCCCGCTGAGCATCATCAAGGAGTGCATCGAGAACCAGAAGCGCCCGCAGTAGACAGCTGAGGCCAAAACAGTGCAGACCCATGCACGCGCGCGGGCCAGAGCAGTCCAGAGAAGCGCTTCCTCCCGGGCGTGAACGCCCGGGGTTTCGCGCTAGATCATGCTGAACTGCCTCACCCAGCTCCTTGCCTGGGTGTCGACTGCGTCCATGTGTGGACCACGCGCTGTCGAGCAGTGAGATGTGGGTCACCTCCGGGGGCGTCGATGTCACACTCCGGGGCTCGCCTCCCTCTCAGGGGGAAACCGTAGCGACTGCGGCAGGAGGCACTCATGAGCTCCGACACCCGGCCTGGCGCACTGTGGAAGTCCGGGCCAGACGGCATGGATGGCGACACGCTCCCCGGCGTCCTGGTCAACGGCAGCCTCGCTCCGACGCGGCGCTACGGGATTGTCCGAAGTGGCAGCAGGGGGCTGCCAGACAAAGCCGCGGCCGGAAAGCTCGATGCCCGACAGCACCTCGACCGGCCCCGCCCAGCCCGAGGCACACGCCACGGGGGACCTTTAGGCCCGACGGGCCGACGAGAAGGGAAAGATCATGACCAGGTATCGGAAGACGGAGCGGGCACTGACCGCCGGCGCGGCTCTGCTGGGCGCACTGGCGCTTTCGGGGCCGGCGCAGGCCGCCGACCGCACCTCCATCGTCGCCTACGGCGCTTATACCCGCGCGAAGGCCGTGTCCTACGGTGCGAACGGCGCCGTCAGGGTCTGCGACGCCTATCCGTCGGACGGCTACGGGGTCGCCGTCCGCTACTACCGCAGGGTCGGAAACCTTCAGACGCTGTCGAACTTCAAGGGCAAGTGCAGCGAAACCACCGACATCCAGAGCAATCCGATCATTCTCTTCACGGCGTGCGTGGTCATTGACAGCGTCGACTACTGCGCCTCCCCGTACCAGGACACCGGCAGGTAGCCCGCGCGCTCCCACGGGGTGCCGCACTGGCGTGACCACTCCGGACAGCAGCCGTGCATTCAGGCGGGCGCCGGCCCCGTACGGCGCCCGCCGCCGCCACGGGGCGGGCGCCCGCCGGTCAGTCGACCGGCTGCTCGGCGGTGCGCAGCCCCGCCGTCCACGCTGCCCGGTGTCTGCGGTGGCTGTGCCCGGTGCCTAGAGATCTCCCCGCCCCATGAACCACGATCATTCATCGCTCAAGATCCACTTTCGATACGCGGCCTAGCTTGATCTTTAACGTCCGGAGTCGAATGGTGCGTCGAACTTGATCGCTCGGTCCGGTAACTGCCGTACGCGGAAGCGGCCTTCGGCTGAACATGTGCTCCGACCAAGGAACACACACGTCCAGCACGAAGGCCGTGAGGATGAGTCTGCTGCATCACGCTGTCCGGCGAGAGCCGTTGGCGCAACTGTCATGCTTCCGGGGCGAGTTCTACTCCTGTCTGACCGCTCGTTCGGACGCGTTGTTCGAGCTGGCTGATGCCGTTCTGTGCGGTGACGGGCCGGTGAGGTCGCTGGCCGAGCTGTCGCTGGTGGGTGAACACCGCCGCGGCCATGGCGGGCTCTACGCCGCCCTGGCCCGTGGACGCATCGACGCCGGCCGGCTGCGGCGGGCACTGGCCGAAGTGCCACTGCCGCGGGCTGCCGACGGCCGGCTGGTCCTGGCCGTCGACGTCACCTGCTGGCTGCGGCCCGATGCCCACACCTCACCACAGCGGATCCTGTGCCACACCTACGGCCGGGGCAAGGACCAGCACATCCCCGTCCCCGGCTGGCCCTACTCGATCATCTGCGCACTCGAGCCAGGCCGCAGCTCATGGACCGCACCCCTGGACGCGCTGCGCCTGGCGCCCGGCGACGACACCGCCACCGTCACCGCCCGGCAGCTGCGCGATCTGCTTCAGCGACTGATCGCAGCGGGGCAGTGGCAGACGGGCGACCCGGACATCCTCATCGTCGCGGACGCCGGATACGACGCACCCCGCCTCGGCTTCCTCCTGAGGGACCTGCCCGTGCAGGTGCTGGCCCGGATGCGTTCGGACCGCGTCCTGCGCAGAGCTGTCCCGCCCCGGCTGCCGCACACCCAGGGCCGGCCTCCCCGGCACGGCAGCGAGTTCGTCTTCGGACAGCCCGACACCTGGGACACCCCGGACACCGAAACCGTCACCGACACACGCCTCTACGGCACCGCCACCGCTCGTTCCTGGAACCGGCTCCACCCCAAACTGACCCACCGCTCCTCCTGGGCCGCAGCCGACGGCACCCTCCCGATCGTCGAGGGGACCGTGATCCGCCTGGACATCGACCACCTGCCCAGCGGAGCAACCCCCAAGCCCGTCTGGCTGTGGTGGTCCGGCACCGACGCCACCCCGGCAGACGCAGACCGCCTCTGGCAGGCCTACCTGCGGCGCTTCGACATCGAGCACACCTTCCGCCTCTTCAAACAGACCCTCGGCTGGACCTCCCCGAAGATCCGCACCCCCGAGGCAGCCGACCGATGGACCTGGCTGATCCTCGCCGCCTACACACAACTCCGTCTCGCCCGCCCACTCGCAGCCGACCTACGACGCCCCTGGGAGAAACCCAGTTCCCCGGACAGACTCACTCCTGCCCGCGTCCGCCGCGACTTCCGGCACATCCGCCCACAAGCCGCCTGCCCGGCCCAAGCACCGAAACCCTCCCGACCCGGCCCCGGACGACCACCAGGCCGAAAGAACACCCGACCCACACCCCGCCACGACGTGCACACACCCCGCAAAACACAGCCGCCGAAGCAGAGAACGAAGAAGTCAACCACCCCACGACCCCGCCGCACAGGTTAAAGATCAAGCGTACGTCCAGCAGTCCGGGCGTCTTCCCAGTTCAGAAGGGGTGTGAACGATGTAACCGGACGTCAAGCTCAGGATAGCCAGCCGGTGGAAGTCCGGTCCGGGGAGACGCCAGGGTCCCCGGTAGCTGACTCCCGGCGTCGCCCGAAATGGTGGCGTCGAAGTGGAGTGACAAGCGCCTCTCGGGGGCGTGCAACCGACCAGTCCGCAACATGAAGTGAAGCCTGCAGCGTCGTCATTTAACCCCCGCCCGCGGGCGGGCCAAGGAGGAGCCGAGCCTGTGCTTGATTGGCGAAGGCCACGGAAGATGATCTCGGACCTGGAGCGGTCGTCGAAGAACCTCCCGGCGTAAGGGGCGTGGAATGGTCGGAAGGTTGTCCTGGGAACTGGAGAGAGCCTCCTCGGCCCCGGGTATTGCGGCCCGGGAAGCGTGGCCTGCCTATAACCGGCAGAACCGGGAAATGGCGGGTTGTCGAGAGGCAGTCGGAGGGGGTCGTAGTAGTGACGATCGGCGGGACAACACAACCCGCTGGGAGCGAAGGGCCCCTGCTTCATCGACGCGATTCGAAAACAGGGAGGGACCCGGATGAGTGCCGTTACGGCTAGTTCCATCCGCCGGGAGGAAAGCGTCGCAGGACCAGTCCGCCGTCCTCTGGACAAGGTCCGAGCCTTGCAACGGACGCTTTACCGCTGTGCCGAGCAAGAACCCGAACGCCGGTTTCACGCCCTGTATGGCCATGTCCACCGCATGGACGTTCTGAGGCGGGCGTGGGCCGGTGTGTGCGCAAACCGGGGTGCCCCCGGCGTGGACGGTACGACCGTCGACGCGGTGGAATCCTCGGGGGTGGATGCATTCCTCCAAGACCTTTCGCAGAGACTGCGGGCGCATACGTATCGTCCGTCAGTGCTGCGACGGGTCCAGATTCCCAAACCGGGGCGGCCGGGGGAGTTCCGGCCGCTATCGATCCCCACCGTGGCGGACCGCGTGGTGATGACGGCTGCGAAACTGGTCATGGAACCAGTATTCGAGGCCCAGTTCACCGAGGCGAGCTATGGATTCAGGCCGAAGCGGTCCGCGATCGACGCGTGCGAGGCAGTGCGTGTCGCCGCGAACCAGCGGCGGGAGTGGGTGTTCGAGGCCGATATCCGCGACTGCTTCGGCACGATCGACCATGAGGCGCTGATGGCCCAAGTGGCGCGGCGTGTGGTGGACCGGCCGATGCTGAAGCTGATCCGGGCCTGGCTGCGGATGGGAGTCCTGGTGGGCGGGGTGACCTCGCCTACCGGGGCGGGAACCCCTCAGGGCTCACCGATTTCCCCATTGCTGGCAAATATCGCGCTGCACGTTCTCGACGAGGCGTGGCAGAACGAAGGTCGCCGGCTGGGGACGTTGGTGAGGTACTGCGATGATTTCGTAGTCCTGTCGCCGACCAAGCAACGGGCCGAACAGGCCCGTGAATTGGCGGCACGAGTTCTGGAACGGCTCGGGATGCGATTGCATCCTGAGAAGACCGGCATCGTCTGCCTCACCCGAGGCGGGCAGGGCTTCGACTTTCTCGGCTTCCACCACCGGAAGATGGAATCGTGGAAATGGCGGGGCAGGTACTACTTGCAACGCTGGCCCTCGGCCAGGGCGATGCGGGTACTGCGGGACAAAGTCCGTGCGGCGACCGCTCGTTCGAAGACTGAGCGGCCGGTATCCGCCGTGGTCGCCGATCTCAACCCGGTCCTGCGGGGCTGGTCGGCGTACTTCCGTAACGGGAACTCCGGACGGAAGTTCAACGTGGTCGACGGCTATGTCCACGAACGGCTGGCGATCTTTGCCAGCGCGAAACACGGACTTGCGGGCAGGAACTGGACCACCCGATTTACTTATGGGTGGATCACCCGGCTCGGTGTCTACCGCCTTACCGGAAACGTGCACAGGGCAACGGCGCATGCCAGCCGGTGAACGATGTCGGAAAGCCGTGTGCGGGAGAACTGCATGCACGGTTTGAAGCGGCGGGGACTGGAAACGGGGCATCAGCCACCGCGCCAGTCCCCGACCCTACTAGTACTCCAGCAGGATTTCGCTGTCTGACCTGGTCTTTCGCCGGGTGGCGGGAGTGTAGCGGGACTCTGAAGGTGCAGGGGCGGTCTCACGGAGACCGCCCCTCGAACGTGCGACAACGCCGCAGGTAGTGACAGCGGCGGGCGACTGCTTGGCGTCGGCGGCGCCAGTTCGACCAGCTCAGCGCGTGGTGTCGTCTTCGGTGTCCGCGCAGGTGCGGGGGCAGGGGACGACAAGCTGCCAGGAGTCGCCGAACCTCCGCCACTGTGAGCGCGACGGCCCCGGTCGTCTCACTGGTTGCACCCCCTTTTCCCCGGCCTGGTGTGCTGTGGCGGCCAGGAAGGCGTGCGCGAGCATGGCCAGGGTGACGTGCCGATACCAGCCCACGTAGCGGCGGACCTCGTACTGGTCCAGGCCGCACTCGTTCTTCGCGGTCTGGAAACACTCCTCGATCGCCCAGCGTGCCCCGGCGACGCACACCAACTCCTGGACCGTGGTCTCCAGGGGCGCGTAGGCGAGGTAGTAGGCGATCTCGTCGGGCTTGCTGATGCTGCGCCGGGCCAGCGCCCATCGCATCCGGTGAGGGACCTCGCCCTGGTAGTCGAATTCGGCGACGGCCGGCAGCCGCACCGCCGCCCAATGATAGACGCGGGGTCCCTTCGCGCCGTCGCCGCATGAGACCTTCTCCCACGCCTCGTCGGGGGCCTGCGCGAACAGACCCTCGATCCGGGAACACCCCACGCTGAACTGGGACTTGGGAACGGCCAGCACGTAGCCGGTGCCCGACTGTTCCAACAGTCGGCGGAAGCGGTTGTCCTGCCCGTAGGCGGAATCCGCAGTGACCCATGCGATGGGCAGCGGCGAGGCGAGGGCCCGCAGCACCATGTGTCGGGCCAGTTCGCCCTTGGTGGCGAACTCCCGCTCGTCAGGGACCTTTGCGGTGCGGCAGCGTTCTCGGTCCTCGGTCCAGGACTTCGGGAGATACAGGTCGCGATCGACCAGGGCGCGGCCGCGGGCAGTGGCGTAGGCGGCGAAGACGCCGATCTGGCAGTTCTCGGTGCGGCCGGGGGCCCGTATTTCAATAACTGTCAGCGACGGGTTTCCGCGGGGGTTGTTCGGGCGTGTAGCTGTTCCAATGTGCGGGCGGGCGATCCGGGTATCGGCGTGACGAGGATCCGGTGCAGGTCCAGGAGCCGTTTTGCGTCCTGGTACTGGATGGACAGGTTGGTGCGGTTGACGCCCAGTAGTTGGGCCAGGAAGGTCATGGTCACCGCTCTGCGGCGGCGCAGGATGGCTGCCAGGAGCCGGTGGGTGTGGTCCACACTGCTGGTCTGTGGGTGGCGGTAGCTGCGCGGGCGGTGGAAGCGTCGCTGGAATGCTGCCTCGGCCATGGCGTCCCAGAATGGCTCCGAGACCGCCACTAAATGCTCGAAGGCGGTTCGTGACATGCCGGTCAGGGCCGGATCGGTGAGCATCGCGGTCAGGGCCGGGTCGGTCCGGTGTGTCGTTGTCGGCGCGTCTGGCGCTCGCGGTGGAACGGGAGACAGTGTGTAGTTCCAGTCGCCGTGGAAGGTGTTGGGTGTGATCGGAAGGGTGTGGAACTCGGCGGGTGTGACGCTGATGCCGAGGTCGTAGTTGCCTGTGTCCAGTTCGGCCCCGATGGTCAGGCCGGTCTTGGTTGTTGTGGCGGCGATGGTCTCGAGGACGACCTGGTAGCTGGTCAGCGGCCGCCCCCGCCAGTTCGCGGTGATGTGACAGAACATCCGGTGCTCTATCTTGTTCCACTTCGAAGTCCCCGGCCAATGCCGTTGCTTGACTACTGGACTATCGCGGTGTGCAGCGTGATGGCCTTGGCTGTGATCCGCCGTGTCGGTTGCCGGTCCCGGGTGTTGATCCGGTAGGAGAGCTTCGAGGAGTACTTCGAGTCCGGCCGTTTGAGGTGCCGGTCCGCCTCGCGCAGGCGCCTGGCGCCGTTGTCGAGCTTCCGGCGCACCTTCGCCGCCAGCACAGCCAGGAACTTCTTGATCTTCTTGGGCGTATCCGCGCACTGCCGGACCACGCTGCGCCGCGTGTGCTTGAGGACCTTGACGAACGAGACCCGGTCCGGGTTGATGCCGTTGTCGTCGGCCAGACACATGATGACCCGCGTGAGGCAGTGGTGCACGACCAGGTGCGCCCAGACCTCCTGCCGCACCAGATCCGGGTCTCCCGAGCGCAGGACCTCGACCGGCCCGCGCTGGAACGTCTTGATCTGCCGGAACGCCGACTCCGCCTCCCACCTCGCATGGTAAAGCGCTGCCAACTCCGCCGCCGGATACGCAACCGGGTCCAACAGATCGGTCAACAGCCTGACCACTTCGCCGCCGTCGACGCGGTACTCGATCACCCGGACCAGCACCCCGCCAGGATGCGCGCCCTTCTGCCCGCCCAGGTTCATCCTCCCCAGGTAGGTCCCGTCGGGCAGATACTCAACCGGCCGGTGCGCCACCGGCGAGCGAGCCCGGATCAGCAGATGGGCCCCGAATCCGAGATAGGCCTTCCATAACTCGACCCCAGGGAAGCCCCGGTCCATGATGACGAGCATCTTGCTCGCCGAGGTCGCCAGAGTGATCGCCAACTCCCGCTCACCGCCGCTGAATCCGCCCACCGCCGCGTCGATCTGCGCGTGCGTGCCACACTCGGTCAGTGTCACCACCCGCACTTGAGGGAACCCCGCCGGCTGGCCGTTCTTGACCGGCCCACCGAACGCGGCCCGGTTGGCCGGTGTGTCCGGCGCGTCCAGCACGAACCCGTCCACCGCGGCCAGCCGCATCCCGCGGTAGAAGGAGCCCTCCAGGCCGACCGGGGCCAACGGGTCGGCCAGCTCGCGGAAGACAGCCTCCAGGACCAGCGGTCCCAGACGCCTGCGCGCCCGCGTGAACGAGGACTTGTTCGGGATGCTCCCGCTCAACTCCCGAATACAGCCCACCAGTTGCTCCGCCACATCGTCATAGGAGTCCTGCTGGAACAGCGCCAGGGCAAGCGTGAAGTAGACCATGAACCCGGCCGGCAGCGCGCCGGGCTTCTTGTCCCGGACCCGGCACTTCTCCAGCACCTCGCCGACCAGTTCCGGAGTCACCCACCGGGTCACCACCCCCAGTCGCACATGATCGGACAACCCCACCCAAGGATGCATGCCGGGCCCAACGACCGCGCTCCTCCGGCGTCACCACGAATTGCTTGACGAGTTCAAGCAACGGCATTGAGTCCCCGGCGGTAGGTGACAGACCGTGATCTCCAGGCCGCTCTCTCGTGCGAAGGCGGCCAGGTTGCTTTTCCAGGTCCAGCGCCGGGGGTCGTTGGAGCCGCCGGAGTCGGCGGTGATCAGGAGCCTGCCGGCATTCGGGTGGTCCGCCTGTCCGCGGTGCTGCCACCAGCGTCGGATGGACTCCACCGCGAACTGGGCGGTGTCGTGGTCGGTGCCGACGTTGACCCATCCGGTGTTGTTGGCGATGTCGTAGATCCCGTAGGGGATCGCCATGGGCTGGTCGTTGGTGGTGAACGTGTGGCAGTCCACCTTGATCGCGTTCTTGCCCGGCCGCCAGGTGCGACCGGGCCGGTCCCGGTTGCCGAGCCATTCCTTGGCCTTGGTGTCGACGCTGATCACCGGCTGGGCGTCGTTGAGGAACTCGGCGGCGGTGGCATTGAGGTGGGTGAACTGGGCATCGCGGTCCGGATGCCTGATGCCCTCCGTCGTCTTCGCGGTTCCCTGCAGGCTGTAGCCCAGGGTATGCAGCAGGTGTCCGACGGTTGAAGCGCTGACCGGGTGGCCCTGTGCGGTGAGGGCCGAGGCCAGGGCCCGTAACGACAGCGTGGTCCACCGCAACGGGGAGACGGCGTCGCCTCGGGTGTGCGGCTCGATCAGCGACTCCAGCGCGGGCAGCAGACCAGGGTCGGTGACTGTCAGCCGCTTGCGGCCCGCACCTGGAGCCCGGACCCGCAGGGTCGGTGAGGAGTAACCGGCCAACTCGGCAATACCTCGCGCGATGGTTGCAGTGCTGGTGCCGGAGGCGGCGGCGACCCGGACGATCCCGCCGCGGCCGAGGGCCGTCGCCTCACTGGCCAGGTACAACCGACGGCGGCGCTCATCGAAGTGCGGCAGGATCTGATCGAACTTGGCCCGCAGAGCACGAGCGGCAACGCGGCCTGAGCTTGGTGTTTAACCTCGGCCGTTCACCTGACCCGCTGATCTTGGTTCGTTCCCGGGACAGCAGGACGGCCGTTCTTCACGCTTCGAGGTGTCGAGCAACGTCGCGTGAAGGAACGGCCGCTGGTGAAGAGTCTCGCCCCTGAACAGTCCGCCGACGCCGCGTTGGGCGTCCTGTCCCACTTTCGTGTCCAGTTCTACGACTGTCTCTACACCCGGGCGGATGCGCTCTTCGAGCTCGCCGACGCGGTGCTGTGCTCGGACGGCCCGGTCACCTCGCTGGTCGAGTTGACGCTCACGGCCGAGCACCGGCGCGGGCACGGAGCGATGTACGACGCGGTCAATCACGGCTGGCTGGAGCCGCGCCGCCTGCGCAGGCTGCTGGCCTCCACGCCGCTGCCGCGTGCCGCCGACGGGCGGATCGTGCTCGCGGTGGACGTGAGCAACTGGCTGCGTCCCGACGCCCCCACCAGCCCGGAGTTGCTGTTCTGCCACGTCTACGGGCGGGGCCGCAGCGCGGATCAGTTCATCCCCGGCTGGCCCTACTCCTTCGTTGCCGCGCTGGAGACGGGACGCACGTCCTGGACGGCTGTGCTGGACGCGATCCGGCTGGGGCCGTGCGACGATGCCACCGCGGTGACCGCCAGCCAGCTGCGCGAGGTGGTCACCCGGCTGGTGCACGCCGGGCAGTGGCGGCCGGGCGACGCGGACATCCTCGTCGTCATGGACACCGGCTACGACGTCACCCGTCTTGCCTATGTCCTGGCCGACCTGCCCGTCGAGCTGGTCGGCCGGCTCCGCTCGGACCGCGTCATGCTCCGGGACGCCGGCCCACGCCGCTCCACCCCGCGCGGCGGACAGCCCCGCAAGCACGGCGGCGTCCTCACCTTCTCCAAGCCGGAGTCCTGGCACACCCCTGACCAGGCCACCACGTGCGACACCACCCGCTACGGCACAGCCGAAGCCCTCGCCTGGGACCGGATGCACCCCCGGTTACAGGCCCGTGGCCCCTGGCTCGATCACTGCGGTGAACTCCCTCTGCTCCACGGCACGTTGATCCGGCTGAAGGTTGAGCACCTGCCCGGTGACCGTGACCCGAAGCCGGTATGGCTGTGGTCCTCACGCACCGGCATGACCGGCGAAGACGTCAACCTGCGCTGGCAGGCGTTCCTTCGCAGATTCGATCTTGAACATACCTTCCGACTGTTCAAGCAGACCCTGGGCTGGACCGTCCCCAAGGTCCGCGATCCGCACACGGCCGACCTGTGGACGTGGCTGATCATCGCCGCCCACACCCAGCTCCGCCTTGCCCGGCCCCTCGCCGAGGACCTTCGTCGGCCCTGGGAGCGGCCGGCGCAACCTCGTCGCCTCACCCCTGCCCGGGTTCGGCGGGGGTTCCGCCACCTCCGCGTGAAGACCGCCCGTCCCGCCGACGTGCCCAGACCCTCCAAGCCCGGACCCGGACGCCCACCCGGTTCAAAGAACCGCAGGTCAGCCCCACGTCACGAGCCTGGAAAGACCGTGAAACGAATCGAAACCCTCACCGAACACGTCCGCCTGAAACAGCAGCGAGGTTAATGATCAAGCGTACGTCCAGCAGTCCGGGCGTCTTCCCAGTTCAGAAGGGGTGTGAACGATGTAACCGGACGTCAAGCTCAGGATAGCCAGCCGGTGGAAGTCCGGTCCGGGGAGACGCCAGGGTCCCCGGTAGCTGACTCCCGGCGTCGCCCGAAATGGTGGCGTCGAAGTGGAGTGACAAGCGCCTCTCGGGGGCGTGCAACCGACCAGTCCGCAACATGAAGTGAAGCCTGCAGCGTCGTCATTTAACCCCCGCCCGCGGGCGGGCCAAGGAGGAGCCGAGCCTGTGCTTGATTGGCGAAGGCCACGGAAGATGATCTCGGACCTGGAGCGGTCGTCGAAGAACCTCCCGGCGTAAGGGGCGTGGAATGGTCGGAAGGTTGTCCTGGGAACTGGAGAGAGCCTCCTCGGCCCCGGGTATTGCGGCCCGGGAAGCGTGGCCTGCCTATAACCGGCAGAACCGGGAAATGGCGGGTTGTCGAGAGGCAGTCGGAGGGGGTCGTAGTAGTGACGATCGGCGGGACAACACAACCCGCTGGGAGCGAAGGGCCCCTGCTTCATCGACGCGATTCGAAAACAGGGAGGGACCCGGATGAGTGCCGTTACGGCTAGTTCCATCCGCCGGGAGGAAAGCGTCGCAGGACCAGTCCGCCGTCCTCTGGACAAGGTCCGAGCCTTGCAACGGACGCTTTACCGCTGTGCCGAGCAAGAACCCGAACGCCGGTTTCACGCCCTGTATGGCCATGTCCACCGCATGGACGTTCTGAGGCGGGCGTGGGCCGGTGTGTGCGCAAACCGGGGTGCCCCCGGCGTGGACGGTACGACCGTCGACGCGGTGGAATCCTCGGGGGTGGATGCATTCCTCCAAGACCTTTCGCAGAGACTGCGGGCGCATACGTATCGTCCGTCAGTGCTGCGACGGGTCCAGATTCCCAAACCGGGGCGGCCGGGGGAGTTCCGGCCGCTATCGATCCCCACCGTGGCGGACCGCGTGGTGATGACGGCTGCGAAACTGGTCATGGAACCAGTATTCGAGGCCCAGTTCACCGAGGCGAGCTATGGATTCAGGCCGAAGCGGTCCGCGATCGACGCGTGCGAGGCAGTGCGTGTCGCCGCGAACCAGCGGCGGGAGTGGGTGTTCGAGGCCGATATCCGCGACTGCTTCGGCACGATCGACCATGAGGCGCTGATGGCCCAAGTGGCGCGGCGTGTGGTGGACCGGCCGATGCTGAAGCTGATCCGGGCCTGGCTGCGGATGGGAGTCCTGGTGGGCGGGGTGACCTCGCCTACCGGGGCGGGAACCCCTCAGGGCTCACCGATTTCCCCATTGCTGGCAAATATCGCGCTGCACGTTCTCGACGAGGCGTGGCAGAACGAAGGTCGCCGGCTGGGGACGTTGGTGAGGTACTGCGATGATTTCGTAGTCCTGTCGCCGACCAAGCAACGGGCCGAACAGGCCCGTGAATTGGCGGCACGAGTTCTGGAACGGCTCGGGATGCGATTGCATCCTGAGAAGACCGGCATCGTCTGCCTCACCCGAGGCGGGCAGGGCTTCGACTTTCTCGGCTTCCACCACCGGAAGATGGAATCGTGGAAATGGCGGGGCAGGTACTACTTGCAACGCTGGCCCTCGGCCAGGGCGATGCGGGTACTGCGGGACAAAGTCCGTGCGGCGACCGCTCGTTCGAAGACTGAGCGGCCGGTATCCGCCGTGGTCGCCGATCTCAACCCGGTCCTGCGGGGCTGGTCGGCGTACTTCCGTAACGGGAACTCCGGACGGAAGTTCAACGTGGTCGACGGCTATGTCCACGAACGGCTGGCGATCTTTGCCAGCGCGAAACACGGACTTGCGGGCAGGAACTGGACCACCCGATTTACTTATGGGTGGATCACCCGGCTCGGTGTCTACCGCCTTACCGGAAACGTGCACAGGGCAACGGCGCATGCCAGCCGGTGAACGATGTCGGAAAGCCGTGTGCGGGAGAACTGCATGCACGGTTTGAAGCGGCGGGGACTGGAAACGGGGCATCAGCCACCGCGCCAGTCCCCGACCCTACTGAGAAGTTGTTGTCTTTCCGATCTTGAGAGATGCGCGTCGAACGAGAGTCCCGATTGGGTGGTCGCGGGGTGGTCGGTGCATACAAGTAGGGCCTCCTGAACAGCTCGTTGGTGTCTAGTCACCGAGCAGCAGGAGGCCCTGGTGCCGCAGTCTTCCGTGTCGATGTCCGGGCAGTCCAGCTCGGTCACCCCTGGGTGTGACTGTCTGGCTCACCGGTTCGGGAACGCCGCCGACAATCCGGTGCGTGAGCGCCGGTATCCGACTGATATGACGGACGGGGAGTGGGCCGTGGTCCGCCCGTTGCTGCCGGTGCCGGGCTGGATGCGGGGCCGGGGCGGGCAGCCGGAGGCGTACTGCCACCGGTCGATACTCGATGCGATCCGCTACCTGGTCGACAATGGCATCAAGTGGCGGGCGATGCCGGCGGACTTCCCGCCGTGGGACCGCATCTACGCGTTCTTCCGCCGCTGGCGCGACCACAGCCTGGTCAAGGAGTTCCACGACCGGCTGCGGGCCAGGGTCCGCGAGGAGCTGGGGCGGGATGCGGAGCCGACGGCTGCGGTGATCGACTCGCAGTCCGTCAAGGCGGACGCCGTCGTCGGCGCGGACAGCCGCGGCTTCGACGGCGGCAAACTGGTCAACGGGCGCAAGCGGCACGTCGTGGTCGACACGCTCGGCCTGCTGCTGGGGGTGATGGTCACCGCCGCGGACATCGGTGACCGCGCCGCCGCCCGGGTGCTGCTGGAGCAGGTGGCCGACGTGCACCACCGGCTCGCCCTGGTCTGGGCCGACGGCGGCTACACCGGCAGCCTCGTCGAGTACTGCCTCACCGCGTTCTCGCTGGTCCTGGCGATCGTCAAACGCAGCGACGACATGCGCGGCTTCGTGGTGCTGCCCAAGCGGTGGATCGTCGAGCGCCTCTTCGCCCACCTGATGCGCACCCGCCGCCTGGCACGCGACTACGAACGCCGCACCACCAGCGCCGAAGCGATGATCTACTGGTCGATGACCCTGCTCATGACCCGCCGCCTGGCCCGGCCACGGCCTGCGCGAGGGTGAACCTGCCCGGCGCGGGCTCGGCCAGCCAGCCGCGCGCGACCAGGCGTTTCGCCTTCGATCGCAGCGCCTCCACCCGTGCCGGCACCGCGTCCATGCCGAACGCCGCGGCCATCTCCTGGCAGGTCAGCGGCCCTTGATGGAGCCGGTGCCGGTCCGCGAGCGCCGTGAGGATGCGCTGGTAGTCCACCGACAGCACCGCCCAGGCCAGCCCCTCACGCCACACCGGCACCTGCGACTTCGTCTTCGCAGCATCCGGCACCTGCGACGTCTTTGCGGTCTGCTCCCCGGCGGCCGGCGCGGTCCCCTCGACCCGGGCGTGGTCCTGCGCGCTCTCGTCTGCCGGGGCCAGCACCTCGCCGACCCGCGAGCAGGCGATGGCCCACTCCTTCCATTCCCGCTCGGCCACGGCCAGCTCGGCCTGGATGCGGTCGGCCTCCTCCCGCAGCCCGTCCAACCGACGGCGAGCACCCAGCTCACGCTGCTCCAACAGCCCGACCACCGACGGCATCCACGACCTCCCAGGGAGCGACAGCACGACAGGCCACTACTCCCACCGAATCACCGACCCCACGCCCGACCAGCGGAAACGCGGCGATCACGTCCGGAAAGACAACAGCTTCTGACAGACACGGGGTCATATCTCAGACTCCCACCAACACCCCTCTGCCGAGCACTTATTGAAATACGAGCCCCGACGGTGCCGGAATATTGCCGCTGGACTCCGGCCGACGTGGTGCCCTTTTTGATGAAGCCGGTGTCGTCGATGATCAGGACACCGTCGTCCTCGCCGAGCTTGTCGGCGACGTATTGCTGCAGGTCGTTGCGGATGTCGTCGCTCTGCCACTTCGCACCGGCGAGCAGGTGCTGCAGGCCGTCAGGGGTGGAGTGGCCCGCCTGTTCGGCCAGCTGCCAGCTGTTCTTGCGGGCCACCGGGGCGAGCAGCCCGCGGACGTAGTCACGCATGCGGCGGCGCAGTTCCACACGGCCGAAGCGGTGGCCGATGGCCAGGAAGAGATCGTCCAGTTCGAGGTCCCACTGCGCGGCGGCGTACTCGGTGATCACCCTGGGAGGCTGCCCCGCCGCTGTCACTACCTGCGGCGTTGTCGCACGTTCGAGGGGCGGTCTCCGTGAGACCGCCCCTGCACCTTCAGAGTCCCGCTACACTCCCGCCACCCGGCGAAAGACCAGGTCAGACAGCGAAATCCTGCTGGAGTACTAGTGCCGGGCGAACTGGACCCGGGTCGACTGCACCGCGTCCGGGCGGATGCCGATCCCGGCGACCGTCAGCTGCTGCCCGTAGATGTCGGTGAGCCTGATCGTTCCGCCGCATCCGCGGCCGTGCTCGGAGAGGAAGTAGTTGTAGCTGGTGCGGGGCAGTGCGACCCAGGAGCCGTTCGCGCGGACCTCGAGGCGGGCCAGCGGGTTGCGGTGGCCGATCGCCTGGACGCCGCACCAGTACTGGCTGGAGCCGACCTTGTAGCGGATCGAGATCGTGTCGGACATGGCCGGGCTCAGCAGGCGCCACGTGATGGAGATCCGGCCCGTGGAGAGCGGGGCGAGCTTGGAGAACGCCTCGTGGCTGAGGTCGAGTTGGCCGGGCGCGCAGGGTGCCGGGCACTCGTTGGTGATCCGGACCGTGATGGACGCGCCGCTCGCCGCGCGGACGGACACGTACGCGCCGCACGCCTTGGACGTCTCGTAGTCGGTGGTGTTCATCGCTGCGGTCATGCGGTCGGAGGTCGGGCCGTAGGAGCAGGAGCCGTTGCCGTCGCCGATGACGTAGGCGGTGGCGACCCCCCGGTAGCTGGTGCCGGGCCGGATCCGCCCGGCCTTCGGTGCCGAGCCGGACGCCGCCCGGGCGGCGGGCGCGGCGCGCTCGGCCGAGGGCTTGGTGGAGGACGGGGCCGAGGACGGGGTGGCCGAGGGACTGGCCGTCCCGTCGGCGGTCGGGCTCGGGGTCCCGGACGTCGAAGGCTTCGGCGACGCGGATGCCGACGCCGTCGGCCTCACTGCGGGGGTCACCGGGGCGCCGGCCACCGGTCTGACCGTGTTCGACCCGTCGTCGCCCGCGCCGTCGGGCCGGAAGGCCACGACCAGCGACACGACGAGCGCGACGGCCGCCACGGCGATCAGGGCGACCACGGGAACACGGCGGCCCGTGCGCCTGGCGGCGTGCCTATCGGGGCGGGGGGACCGGCGGTGGTGCGAAGGGGATGCCACGGATGAATCCTTACGGGGTTCGGCGGAGCACGTCCGGCAGTCGAAGCTTCCGGGAACGGAAGCTGCCTGACCGTCAGTGGCCGCCGAACGAGAAAAGGTTGCCGTCCGGGCCGAATCTTTGACCAACCCGCCTCGAAAGGTTGACGGCTTACGTGCTCCGCGGACGTCGGGTCCATGGAGCCGCGGGACAAGGCCGTCCGCGCGGACGACCGGTGGCGGCCGCGGTTCGCGGGGCGCGACGTGAGCGGCAGGGACGGGAGCAGCCATCAGGCGCTCGCCACCACCGGCGTTCGCCGGGCCGCGCTCCGCGGCGAGCGGGTGGCTGTCGGGGCGGAAAAAAAGATCTGCGAATCTTCGCGTCCGCGGCAACCTTTCGGCCGCACCGGACCACTTGGTGTTGTCCGGCCAGGTGGTCCGGTCAGATGGAACGGCTGAAAGAGCACAGACATGTCCCTCGCCCACCCCGTCGTCGACGGCGTACCGCGTCGGCGGAGGCCGCGCCGCGCGGCCACGCCCGCGGACGTCGCCGGTCGTCCCGCTCAGCCGACACGGGACAACGCATAGTAATGCACCGTGCCCGCCGGCTGCTCGCGCGTCGGAGTGTCTGGGCGGCCATGGTCATGGCTGTCGTGGCCGGCTCCGCCGTTGTGGTCAACACGGTCTCGGCGGGAATCGTGGATTCGAAGTCGTGGTACGTGCTGGTCAACCGCAACAGCGGCAAGGTGCTGGACGGCAACGGCTTCGCCACGAACAACGGCGCGGCGGTGGTGCAGTGGGGCCGTCACGGCGGGGCCAACCAGCAGTGGCGGTTCATCGACGCGGGTGACGGCTACTACCGGCTGCAGAACCGGAACTCCGGCAAGGTGCTGGACGACAACAAGTGGTCGAAGACCGCCGGCTCCCCCCTCGTGCAGTGGAGCGATGTGAACGGCGCCATCCAGCAGTTCAAGCTGGCGGAGTCGTCGGACGGCTACGTGCGTTTGATCAATCGCTTCAGCGGCATGGCCGTCGAGGTCAACAAGGCCTCCAAGGCCGACGGGGGCTCGGTCGTCCAGTACCGCCACTGGGGCGGCGCCAATCAGCAGTGGCAGCTCGTCCCGGCCGGGAGCGTCGACGGTGGTTCCAGCAACCAGGCGCCGAGTGGCACGCGCCCGTCGCCGGCGTCGTCTCCCGCTGCCGTCGGCGGCAGCTCGACGGGCCGTTTCATGGGCAGTGACAAGGTGCTCATCGGCGGCTTGATGAATGACGAATCGTCGAACGCCGCGCCGTTCGACGTGCGATACGCCTATGTGCACAGCCAGCCCGCGCCCTCGTCGGACTACTACACGGCGTCGCGTTGCCAGGATGCGTCGAAGAGCTGGTGGGGCTGCTGGTCCGGCGGCACCACGGCGCCCGGCGGCGCGCGGGCGATAGCGGGCGGCAACACCGTCGAGGTCATGGGCCGCGATCAGTCCAAGGCCGCTGACCTGGCCAAGGCTCTCGGCGGCGGCGCCACGACGGGAGAATGGGGCACCGCCCCGGCCGGGGACATCGTCATCGTGGCCCTGCTGTACGACGGCGTCGTGCCGGTCGTCGCCCAGTACGGAGACGCTCTCGCGGGCAAGGTCATCGTCGACATCAGCAATCCCTTCAACTCCACGTTCGACGGGCTAGCCCACCGCGAGGAGACCTCGATCGCGCAGGAAGTTGCCAAGGCGGCCCCGGCAAGCGCCAGCGTGGTGAAGGCGTTCAACACCGTCTTCCGCCCTGTCCTGGAGAAGGGTCGGCCCGACGTCTTCATCGCTGGCGATAATGCGCAGGCCAAGGCAAGTGTGGAGGCGTTCATCGAGAGCCTCGGGCTGCGCCCGCTGGACGTCGGCGGCCTGAGAATGGCGCACTGGCTGGAAGGAGCGGGCGTGGTCACGGTGGGCCTCGCCAACCATGGGGTGGGTAACTTGGACTTCGCCCTCAGCATCACCGAACTTCCCGTCTGAGTTAACGGTTGACGGATCACCGAAAGGACTCGCCAAGTGGGGCCGTGGCGAGTCGGCGGGGTAGCCGTCCTGCACGTCCTTCTCGAAGGCGAAGATCACTCCGTCAGGTCGATGACCGCTCCGTCCAGCCGTGCTTCGGCCGCCTCCAGCCCCCGGGCCGCCGGGCAGCCGTCGGTGAACTCGGCGAGCAGCCTGGTCACGCGCGTTTGGGTCTGGCTGTTCGTCAAGGCCGTAGCCCGGTGGCGTGCGCCAGCTGGACGACCAACTGCGAGCACCGATAGTTCTCCGGGCGGATCACGCGCCGCATGGCTGTGCCCTTGGGATTGATGTAGATCAGCTCACGCGTCCCGATCCGGGACACCTGCCTGCCCCGCTCACGCGACTTCGCCGCCTACCGGGGACTGGTTCGAGGATGCCCATGAGGGATACGCCGATGTGGCGTAGCCGGGTGGTCATGTCTGGTCTCCGAACAGGGCGGGTGTGGTGTGGAGTTCGTTCATCCAGGCCAGGAGGCGGGGGAGGTTGGTGTCGGGTCCGAAGGCGAGGCAGGTGCCGTCGCAGGTGGTGCAGCCGAAGGCCTGCGCGATGCGGAGCCGGCGGCGGGAGTTGACCCGGCCCATGTGGACGGCGAGTCCGCGTTCGGGGGCCTGCTGGGCCAGGCGGTGGGCGGTCGGTGAGGTCTTCCACACGGTGGAGCCCCGAGGAACAGCACGTCGATCGCGTCCCAGGGGGATGAGGCCGTCCTCGCTGCTGTCCTGGGCGGCGAAGGCGACCGGGACGCCGAGTGAGCGGATGGGCTCCAGCCACGGGAGCGATTCGGCGAGGGTCGCCGCTGCATCCGGTCTGGACTTTGTGTTCGAGTTCCGTCATGCGGCGCGGTGCGGGATGTCTTGTTCGGTCCAGATGCATTTGCCGTCGTGGTGGTAGCGGGCGCCCCAGCGTTTGGAGAGGGCGGCGACGAGTTGCAGGCCGCGGCCGCCCTCGTCGGTGTGGGCGGCGTGGCGGATGCGGGGGGTGCTGAGGCTGCCGTCGTAGACCTCACAGGTCAGCGAGCGGCTGCGTAGCAGGCGCAGGCGGATGGGGCCCTTGGCGTGCCGGATCACGTTGCCGACCAGTTCGCTGACGAGCAGCTCGGTGGTGATCGCTAGCTCGTCCAGTTCCCAGGCGGCCAGTTGGTTTCGGACGTGTTCGCGGGCCTGTTTGGCCGCGCGGGGATCCTCCGGGAGGATCCAGGAGGCGACGTCACCGGCGTGGATGGCCCGCGTGTGGGCGATCAGCAGCGCTGCGTCGTCGTTCGTCCGGGCGTGGTCGGGCAGCAGGGCCGAGACCACCGTGTCGCACAGGTCGGTCAGGCGCCGGACGTCGTCGTCCTCGTCGGATGCCGTGAAGGTGGGCACCGCGTGCTGGGCGAGGACCTGTTGCAGTCGGGCCAGTCCTTGGTCGATGAAGCGGGTGGCGGATTCGACGAGTCCGTCGGTGTACAGGACCAGCAGACTCTCCTCGGGCAGGAGTATCTGGTGCGTTTCGAACGGTGGCTCGGCGGCTCCCAGTGGCGGATCGGCGGTCGGGGCGGGCCTGTGGACAGTGCCGTCGGGATGGACGACGACCGGTGGGGGATGACCGGCCAGAGAGAACGAGCACATCCGGGTGATCGGGTCGAAGACGGCGTACAGGCAGGTGGCGTAGCAGTCCTCGCTCAGGTCGCTGACCAGGTCGTTGAGACGGCTGAGCAGCTCGGCAGGGGGTATGTCCAGGTCGGCGAGGGTGCGCACCGCGGTGCGCAGCTGGCCCATGGTGGCCGCTTCGGGGGTGCCGTGTCCCATGACGTCGCCGATCACCATGGCGACCCTGTCGGCGGACAGCGGGATCACGTCGTACCAGTCGCCACCGACTTGCTCGCCCAGGCCCGCAGGCAGGTAGCGTGCGGCAGCGCAGGCGGCAGGCAAGCGGGGCAGTGTCCGGGGCAGCAAGCCACGCTGCAGCTCCTGTGCCCGGGCGTGTTCCACGTCGTACAAGCGGGCCCGCGCCAGCGACTGGCCGACCAGACCGCTCAAGGCGGTCAGCAGCGTGCGCTCCTCGTCGGTGAAGGAGCGCTGCCGGGTGAAGGACACCAAACACATGCCGATGGCGTTCCCGGAGGCGATCATGGGCAGGAACGCCCACGCGTTCTTCTGGGACGCGGCCGGTATGGGTTTCAGTGTTGGATAGCGTCGGCGGTACTCTGCGGCCGATTCGATGAACCGGGGAGCGCACGTCCCGAACACGTCGGCGGCCACGGGGTAGTCGGTGACCGCGAGCCCGTCAAGCAGGCTGAGGAATTCCTGTGTGTATCCGGCGGAGTCGACCACATGCTGTCGGCCGCTTTCGAACACCCAGACTATGAGCCCGTCGGCGCCGAATGGGGGCAGGACGTGCGCCGCGACGGCCTGCACGACCTCCCGGGAGGTGACGGCCTCGGCGAGCGCCGAGGTCAGCTTGCCCATCTGGACAGTCCGCTCAGAGCCGGCCACCGAACGACGGACGGGTGGCGTGCTGGGCAAGTCCTCCAGGCGCGCAGCGGCCCATCCCGCCACCGACCGCAGAAAGGATCGCTGTGCCTCTTCCGGCTCGCCGGGCCCTGCCGTGATCACGGACAGCACACCAACCGGCCCGTCGGCGCCGGGGAGGGGTACTGCTGCCGTGCCTGCCGCCCCCATACCCAGGCTGTCCCCGGCCACCCAGGCGTAGTGACCGCGCCGCATGGCGCGTATGGGCGCCACGTCCTGCTCATCGGACAGATCCGCCCACGCCTCGGCGCTCTCTGCGGCCAACCCGCTGGCCGCAATCAGGCGCAGCCGGCGAGCAGCAGGGTCCCACCAGTGCAGGAACGCGCCCCGGCGATCCAGGCACTCGGTGGCCTTGAGGGCCAGCGTCAGTGTCTCCGCGCCCCGCAGCGTTTTGTACGAGGCGGCAGGAAAGCTCAGCCCTGACGGCTGAGGGTGACTCCCGGCTTTGGCTGCCCCAGGTGCCAACTCGTCTCCTATTCACTCTTATAGCTCGCGGGCCTGTACAAGCGGTGACGGATGGTCCGCAAATCATGCAAACACTCCTAAACACTACCCTGCCGCCCGTCCATGGCCCCAGCTTCGAACCCGTCGGCAGGGACGGGTCGGTTGGCTACGCCGCAGCACCACTTCAGGGGTCGAATCCCTGGCCGTAGGCGAGCCCGGCTGGCACTACCTACAGGCAAAACGATCATAAAATCTGCATAATCGGGCATAATCAGTCACGAAACGGTATAGAATGGGCATTGTGTAGCAAAGGTGTGCACCACCGGCACGGTCTCGGCGCCAGGAGAACTCATGACCTACGGAGCGATGGTCGCTCTCGATTCCAACCCCCGCGCCAACACCGCGTTGGCCGCTGGCTGCGAGCTGTGTTACGGCTGGGGAAGCGTGATCACTTTCCAGGGGCGGCACGAACTGTGCCAGGCCTGCCAGTCCCTCACCGCACACGAGTGCCACGACAGCAGCACTCCTCCGTCTGGGACGGAATGAGCACACCCACTACGGCACCATGCCCAGAGGGCCCGCCAGGATCCGCAGGAACATGCCCCGCTCCGGCCCGGCGCACCACCCCCTGCCGCACATCCTTCGCCCACCCCGGACGAAAAGCGACGGTCCGTCGGTGGGTACGGCACAAGCCGCGTGCGGCAGGCTTCTCAGGCGCCCAAGGCCTGTCCCAGCCGTGGTCAGACGTTCATGGTTTCGTTGACCTTGAGCGAACCGTGAATCACGGTGGGTTGGTATCCCCGACCGGTCGGCGACGCCGTCAAACCCGTCAAAGACCGGCTTGTGAACAGGGACGCACGATGAGGGCGAGCGGAACGAGAAACTGGCCGCTGTGATCGCGGAAACCCGCTGGGCGCAGCCGAAAGTCGCCGCTGCCTTCGTGCGCGTTGCGGCCGAGGTCGGCGCCGACGAGCTGCTCGGCACCAGCCGCTCGCACATCGCGATGTGGATCCCGGGAACGGAACCCTCCGGCAGGGCGCCCCATATCTTGGGCGAGACGTTGTCCCATCGGCTCAAACGCCCCATCACTCTCGCCGAGATCGGCCTCACCTCGCCGAACTCGGGGTGCGGTCACGGCATCCGAATGGCACGTCGATACGGTGACCGCATTGGTGGATCTGGGGAGAAGCAACGAGGCGCCGAGGCCGCCCCGGGACGGCGAACGGCCGAGCCTGCGCAGGGCGACTGCCTCCGCGACGCCGGACAGATCCTTCCGGTTGCGCAGCCGCAGGCCCGGACGGCCGGAAGCGGCGAACCCGCACGCCGCCAGGAGCGGGCGGATCTCGCGACCCGCCCCGAAGACGGCCGAGCGGTGAGTCAAACCTGGTCCCCGTGCGACTGGTTCCCACCCTGCCCTGCCCTCGCCTCGGCAGGCAGAACTCGCCGCGGAGAGGGCAGCAGAAAACAACGCCACGCCTACGACATCGCCGTATCCCAGGAACCCCAGGCCGGAGCCGACGTGCCCGAAGGCACCCGACTCACGGTATTGGTCCGCGCGCAGTGCACAGCTCCTACCCACGGCGCTGCTCAGCGGACGAAGCTCAACTCGCCTCCCATACAAGGACGTCAGGACCGACCCGGCTGCTGTCGCATGCACGGGGATCACCTGATTCGAGAGGGCGACCAGACAGATGCAGTAGTGGGCGGTGTGGTGGGCCATTCCAGGCGCTTGAACGCAAGGACCTACGGGCTCCTCCGCTTTGGCGACCTTCGCTCGGGCCAAGGCGTGAGCCGCCTTGGCGCCACCCAACTCCCGGCCGGTCGCAGCCACCCGTCTGTGCCCGACGAAGCGACGTCTGCTTGCTGATGAGCCGGCACACGTCTCCTGCACCATCGGATGCGCCATCTCTTGCTACAGCTCTTTCGACTTCGGCTGCCCTCACCGGAATTCACCGCTCGCATCACCGCTGGTCATCCCACGATTCTTCCGTGGTCGGGGGCCTGACATCCCCCTCAGCAACCCCCTGCACCCACCTCACACACGCAAGTAGGAGAAGAAGGGAGGGGCGGGGACACGGTGCGCCGCCTCGGCGGATCCGGGCGGCCTGCAGGTAGCGGCGCGTCGGCGGGGCCTCGCGCCGCAGGCCGCTCGCGTGACACCTGCTGTGGGAGACACACGTGGCAGCCCCCTAGGCGCAGTCGAGCAGAAGCCTGTGGTCGGGTCAGCGTAGGCGGACCACGGTGACCACCGCATGCCGGGTGGTGCCTGCCCGGGCCTCCACAACGACCTGACCGCTTACGGGTGTGTAGGCGTTGCCGCCCTGCGTGTACGCGCGCCCGGACTGGGGGACCAGACGCGGGGCGATCAGGGTGGCCAGGGCCGTGGTCAGGCGCTGGGACAGCGCGTCGCGTCCGTTGGGAAGCCGTACGGCGAGTGCCCGCGGCTGGCGTGCGGTGCCGGTGAACCCTGCCACGGTCGCTTCGATCGTGTCCGCGTGGTGGATCTTCAACCACGCCCCGGTGCGGCCGGGCCCGGTGGAGGGAGGTGGTGCGTTTGGCGACGATGCCTTCGACGCCGGTGTGGAGGGTGTTGTACCAGGTGAGTGCGGTGTCGCGGTCGGTGGTGGCGGAGACGGCCTGGATCGGGGTGTTCGCGGGCAGTTGTGCCAGGAGCTTGAGGAGGGCTGCGCGGCGCTTGCTGTACGGGCGCGGCCGGGCATCGCCGGACGGCAGTTGCAGGGCGTCGAAGGCGATGTAGTGCGCGGGACGCTGGGCGGCCAGGCGGCGGGCGCGGATGGGGGAGGAGGCGGCTCGGGCCTGTGCGGCCTCGAAGCTGATCCGGCCGTCCTCGGTGGTGATGACGGCCTCGCCGTCGAGGACGGTCCCGGCCGGGAGGTGGTGGCCGGCGAGGGCGAGGTCGCCCCATGCGGCGGTGACGTCGCGTCCGGAGCGGGCCTGCAGGCGGACTCCGTCGTCGGTACCCCACATGATCATTCTGTGGCCGTCGAGTTTCACTTATGCGCTATTGAGCTGTCCACGGGCTATCGTCCCGCGCCATGTCGATCACAGGCTGGCGGGTCACTTCACCCGCCGGGAGCTCGCGTGGCCGCGTGAAGAGACCCCACTCATGCGGGAGTTCGGCACGATGCTCCTCCTGAGTCCCGCTGGCAGGCCGCCTGACATCGTGCGGTCACGGAATTCCCCAGGTGACCATGTTGGTCAGTCTGGCCTTGTGTCGTCGGTGGCGGTGCCGCGGTGTGGCTCGTCGGGTTCGTGCGGGACTTCGGGTGGGAGGAAGGCTCCTGTATCGCGCAGTTCGCGGACGATGTCGATGAGCGCGGCGACGGCGGGATCGGTGGTGTCGCGGTGCCAGACGATGCTGTGGCCGGCGTAGGGGCTCGGGTCGGTGAAGGGGCGATAGACGACTCCGGCGAAAGGCCTGGCTGCGGCTGCACTGGTGATGGTGAGTCCGATGGCCGAGCCGGTGAGCACCAAGGGGAGGAGCCGGTCGAGGCTGGAGATCTCGCGGTGGATGGTCACCGTGGCGTCTCGGGCTTCGAGCTGGCTGACGAAATGATCGTGCAGCCATGGGTTGACCTTGCGCTCGACGATGACAAGGGGCTGGTGGGACAGCTGGGCGGGGTCGATCGCTTGATGGGCGGCGAGGGGATGATCGGCGGCCAGCGCGACCACGAGCGGTTCACGGACAACCAGGAGCGAGGCCAGGTCGGGCGGCGGGTGCTCGGCGGTCCAGCAGAAGCCGAGGTCGAGGCGGCGGTCGCTGAGCTCGGACAGCTGGGCGACAGTGGTCATCGGTCGCGGGGCCAGGCGGACGTCGGGGAAACGGGCGTGCAGCGCGGGCACCGTGAGTTGGAACAGCAGCGGACCAAGATCCTCCGCGTAGCCCAGACGAAGTTCGTCGACCGTGCCGGTGGCGACGCGGCGGCCGACGTCGAGGGCGTGGCGGACAGCGGCGATCGCGCTGCGCGCCTCGGGCAGGAACGCCTCGCCCACCGCGGTGACGGTCACGCGTCGGCTGGTACGGGTGAACAGGGGGGCGCCGAGCTCACGCTCCAGACGACGGATCTGCTCACTGACCGACTGCTGAGTGACGTGCATCCGCGCCGCGGCCCGGCCGAAGTGCAGTTCCTCGGCGACGGCGACGGCGTATTCCAGCTGGCGAAGCTCCACACCCCCATATTGACAGGTTCAGCCTGTCGAACATGCGGGCGTTCGTCGTTGATCGTGTCGCGGGCACCGCGCTCTCATGGAGGACAGGAACCGACCGTCCGACCCAAGGAGTACCGACATGAGGACCTGGTTCATCACCGGAACCTCCAGCGGCTTCGGCCGCCAGATGACCGAGCTGCTGCTGGAACGCGGCGACCGCGTCGCCGCCACCTTGCGCAACCCCGCCCGACTCGACGACCTGGCCGCGCGACACGGCGACCGGCTGTGGCGCGCGGAGCTGGACGTCACCGACACCGCACGCATGCGGAAGGTCGTGGACACGGCGTTCGCCGATCTCGGACGCATCGACGTGGTCGTCTCCAACGCCGGCTACGGTCTCATCGGCCTGGCCGAGGAGCTGACCGACGAGCAGATCGAGCGCCAGATCGACACCAACGTGATCGCCCCCATCCAGCTCGCGCGCGCGGTGACGCCGTACCTGCGCGCGCAGGGCGGTGGCAACTTCCTGCAGACCTCCAGCATGGGCGGCCATATCGCCTTCCCCGCGATGTCGCTCTACCACACCAGCAAGTGGGGCATCGAGGGCTTCTTCGAGGCCTACGCGCTGGAGACCGAACCGTTCGGCATCCACACCACGCTGATCGAACCGGGCATGGTCGCCACCGATTTCTACGGCGCAGCGGACAGCACCCCCTCACAGCTGCCCGCCTACGCCGGCACCCAAGCCGCGGATTTCACCCACGGCAAGAGCAGCGTGCCCCTGGAGGCCATGCCCGGTGACCCGCGCAAAGTCGCCGAAGCCATGATCCGCATCGGCGACCTCAAGGAGCCGCCACGGCGCCAGCTCCTCGGCTCCGACGCCTACCACCTGGTCCACGACGCCCTCACCGCCCGGCTGGAAAGCGCCCAGGCCCAGCGCGAGGTCGCCTTCTCCACCGACCGGGACGGCTTCACACCGCCCCGAACGTGACGCCCCACCATCGACTCACCGCAAAAGGACCTCTGCCATGCCACGCTTCACCGACAAGACCGTCATCGTCACCGGCGCCGCCGGCGCCCTGGGCGCCAGCATGGTCCGCCGGTTTGCCGCCGAGGACGCCCGCGTGGTGGTCGGCGCCCGCCATCACGAGCAGGTCGCCGGCCTCCTGGACGAGCTCGGCGCCGACCGCGCGGTATTCGCCCAGCTCGACGTCACCAGCGAACAAGACTGGACCGCTGCCGTCGCCACCGCAGAAGCCGCTTTCGGCCCGGTCTCCGTGCTCGTCAACAACGCAGCCAGGGCCATCGTCGGCACCACCATGTCACTGACCCCGGACGAGTTCCGGGAGGTGATCGACACCAACCTCGTCGGCACCTTCCTGGGCACGCGGGCGGCCGTGCCGTCGATGCGCCGACGCGGCGGCGGCTCCATCGTCAACATCAACTCCACCGCCGGCATCGGCACTGCCGCGGGACTGGCCGCCTACGGCACCAGCAAGTGGGGCATCCGCGGACTGACCAGGATCAGCGCGAAGGAACTCGGCCGGGAGAACATCCGCGTCAACGGCGTGCACCCCGGCATCATCGAGACACCCCTGGCCTACGACCCCGCCACCGGCGAGCTCATCGTCAGCATCGACGACCAGCCCATCCCTCGCCTGGCGGACGTCGACGAGATCAGCAGCCTTGTGCTGTTCGTCGCGTCGGACGACGTCGGCTACTCGACCGGCGCGGAGTTCGTCGCCGACGGCGGCTACCTCCTCGGGCCCGTTCCCGCCACGAAGCCGTGACTTTCCGTACTGGCTCCTTGGGCGCTTCCCGCTTCACTGGCGAACTTGGTTCGCGTGGTGTCGCCCTTCCTGACCGGACGTGCCACCGTCGGCCCCGTACGCCAGCGCCGGCGCGGCGAGGAGCGCGGCGCCCAGTGCGGCGGACACGGCCGCCGACACCAAAGAGCGTGTTCTCACTGCTGGATTCGCCCCACGGGAATGGCGCGGCCCCGCTGCCCCGGATATCCGAAGGCCGGCCGCGCTCTTTGTACGGTTGCTGTGAACATCACGCAACACATCGGACTCTAGCGCCTGCCCCGACACAGGAGCAACGGGTTTACGGATGAGGCCGAGAACCTCAACTGCCCCTGCCCGCAGAGCTGTTAAGAATCCTGCCAGTGGTCCGCCGTGTCAGGGCGACCCGATGATGTGACCTTCAGAGCTATTTGGCGTGGAACCTTCACCGCTATCCGACACGTGGACGGATTGGCTGAGGCAGCGGTAGACGACGGAAATCGCCTGGTCGAGATCTGGACGTACGTACACACAAACACGAGGGAACCTTCGCCGGATCGTGCGCCTCCTGGCGGGGTGAACGCGACTTCTCGTATCTGGCGAAAGGATCCCCTCATGACCAACAGCGACCGCCCCATGCCCCCGCTGGAAGGGGCCGAGCACCGGTGGGTGACGGTCCGCGGGGCCCAGTTGCACATCGCCGAGTCCGGCAGCGGCGAGCCCGTCGTGCTGCTGCACGGTTTCCCGCAGCACTGGTACGCGTGGCGCGCGCTCGTCCCGCTGCTCGCCGACGGCCACCGGCTGATCTGCGTCGATCTGCGCGGCTTCGGCTGGTCGGAGCAGACCAAGCGCGGTTACGACACGGACGGGCTCGGTGACGACATACTCGCGCTGCTGGACGCGCTCGGCCTCGACCGGGTGACCCTGGTCGGGCACAACTGGGGTGCCGGGGTGGGCTTCCGGCTTTGCCAGCGGGCCCCGGAGCGGTTCCGTGCCTTCCTGGCGCTGAACATGGCGCACCCGTGGACGCGCCACCGCGACGTCCTGCCGAATCTGTGGCGGATGTGGTTCACCGCCTTCATCGAGTACCCGGTGCTCGGACGGCTGGTCCTGCGGCACTGGCCGGCCTTCACCCGCTATCTGCTGCGACGCGCGGTCGCCGACCCGGCGGCGTGGCGGGACGCGGATCTCGCGGAGTTCACCGAGGCGGCACAGGGCTCGGCCCATGCCGGGCAGGCGATGTTCTGGCAGTACGTCGTGCGGGACATCCCCGCGGGCTTCCGGGGCACCCACCGACGACGGCGGCTGGCCGTCCCGACGCTGGTCCTGGGCGGCGAGCACGACCCGGTGATCCCGCCTGCCCTGCTGCGCGGCGGCGATCCTAACGCGGACGATTTGACCGTACGGGTGGTGCCGGGTGCGGGGCACCATCTGCACGAGGAGCGGCCGGAGTTGGTGGCCGAGGCCCTGCGGAAACTCATCGCCGAGGCCAGCTGAGGGGTCAACGCAGGGCGGCGCGGCGCTCCACCTCGCGGAAGAAGGCATGAGTGCGGCGCTCCCCGAGCAGGCGGCGGTACACGCGCTGCACGGGGCCAAGGACGGCCGGGCGCGCCGCGCCGCAGACGGCGAGCCGCGTCCCGGTGCCGTCCGGCGTGGCGGCCATTCCCATCGTCACCAGCCGGGATTGCATCAGGCACCACCCGGGGCTCAGCCGTACATCGAACGGCCCGCGCAGGCCAAGTACGTCAACGGCCTGCGCCGCTTTGCGCTCGCTGTCGCCGGGCGGGACTTTGAACTCCCGGACAAAGGAGATCAGATAGGGCAGCTCGCCCTCCAGGTCGGCGATGACCGCCCATACCTGGTCGAAGGGCAGAGCGATCCGTGCCTCGGCGTACAGGGGGGCGCGCAGTCCAGCAGCCAGTACGCGCAGCCGGGCGACCGTATCGGGTGCGTTCACCGTGTCCACGCCTTCCGGAAGGAGGAACGGGCCCTGTTCAGCCGTGACTTCACGGTGCCCTCGGGTACGCCGAGCAGCTCGGCCATCGTCCGCTCGTCCAGCCCTTCCAGTTCCCGCAGTACCAGTACGGTGCGGTGCTGGACGGGCAGTCGGTCGAGCAAGTCCCGAACTTCTGTAGTCAGTTCATTGCCGACGCCAGGCAGCAGGTCCCGCAGCCGGGCAATCTCCTCGGGGTCGGCGGGCGTCTCGCCTTCGGTGCGCCGCGCCACCCGGACAGCCTCCCGCACAGTGACCGCACGCACCCACCCATAGAACGCCTGCGGATCCCGCAGTCCGCGCAGCCCCCGGAACACCGCGAGAAGGGATTCCTGCACGGCGTCCGCGGTGTCGGCCGGGGCAATCGGGGCGCACAGCCGGGTGACGTACGGCGTCACCAGTTTCAGCAGGTCGTCCATGGCGAGGGCGTCGCCACACCGCGCGGCCCGTACGAGCGGCGCCGCTGCGTCCCAGGGCCGCACGTCGTCATCCATCGCCGCACACCGTATATGTAGCGCCTCGGATGGGGCGGCGCAGGGCGAGTCTCTCGCTCGTTTACTGCCTGCCGGCTACAGGACGAGGTGCTCGCGGAGCTTGCCGCGGACGTGGGGTCGCTTGTCGCCGTTGCGGAGGCCGAGGGTGGGGAGTTGCTCGGCGATCTGGAGGTCGTCCAGGAGCTTGCGGATGACGGGCACGTCGGCGTAGCCGAGGTCGTCCTCGGCGACTTGGACAGGTCGGGATCGACGGACCGTACGCGGACGACGGTGCCGTCGGCGACGTACCCGACGACCTGGTAACCGGCTTCGAGGAAGCCACCCGTGACTTCGCCTCCGCCAACGCCGGGATTCTCCCGCCCAAGGTGCAGCGCGCTCTGTTCATCTACATCTGCGAGGTGAGGAACTGCCCGCATGGATGGACCGCTTCCTCGCAGACGACCTGCCCGCCCTGCATTCCCTGGTCAACGGCATGAAGAGGGACCTGGACGCGGTCACCGCCGGTCTGTCCACGCACTGGAGCTCTGGCCAGGTCGAGGGACAGGTCACGCGAATCAAGCTGATCAAGCGGCAGGGTTATGGTCGCGCCAACCTTGATCTGCTCCGCAAACGGATCCTTCTGATGACCTGAGCAGGCCGCGTCGCCCTCTGTGTCGTCGCCGGCTACGGCCGCGCAGGCCACGGAGGCTCGCTTCGGATCAGCCGGGTCGATCGCGTGCTCCTCGAATCGAGCCTCAAGTTCCTCTAGACCGTTCTCCCGGCGGAAGTCCTTCTCGGCTGTGGTGATCGGCAGCAGCCACAGGATCTGGGCGCGGGCTCCTCCGTTCCACTTGCAGATCTCGAACTCCGCACCGAAGGGATAGGGCAGGCTCACCAAGTAGTGATCGCATTCCGAGTCGTCGAGCCATGGTCTGCCGATCGGAACGGTGTGCCCGACAGCGAGTCGTTGGTGGGCCGGCCCGCAGTGGTAGTACGCGTTCATGGTGAGGCTCTCCAGGTTGAGCCACTCGTCGCGCGGCGCCGCGAGGAAGAACTCCACCCCGTGACCGTCATGCTGAGCTGCCTCCCAGCAACCTGACGTCACATACAGCCACCAATCGCCAGGATGAGCGGGATGAACCCGGAACACCCGAAATCCGGGCACGCGATCCTCGATGGGCCCATCGACTCCCGGGACCTCGTCGATGACGCGACCCGGCAGCGTCTTGCGAAGGTGATCGAGAAGAGCGGAGCGGGCTGCGGTGTTCGACATCTGCTCATGATGCCGAACACCACCGGCAGCTGCGAGGACGGGGGCCCAGAGCACCGCCCGATCGCTGAGTAGGCCCGGAGCGCGGTGCCGGGATTACTCCCGGTCCGTTTCTCCGGACCTCTCGCCGAGTGAACCGTGCGCCTCTCAGAGGGCGTTAAGTCCGTTTCCGATATTCCGCGTGCTGGTTGTTCGAGGGGGCCTTGGTGGACGGGTCGTCCCAGGCGTGAGCGGGTGACGTTGATCGAGGGCTCGTCGGTGGGCAGGCCGAGGTACTCGTGCAGATCCACGGACGCGGCACACCTTCTCGGGGTGCGGCCCCGCCCCCAGGGCATCTCGCCATCGGCTCGCCCCTCACGGTAGCGGGCGGACTTCGCCGTCGTGGGCGAGGAACCCGTCGACCATGGAAGGGGACGGTGCCGTGCAGGGCGGAGTCGCTGCCGAGCACGGTCACGTCTCTACAGTCGGTGTGTCATACGTCGACCTGCTCGAAGATGTGCGGGTACGACACGATGTCGTCGGGGAACTCGGCAGCCATGCGCTGGAACTCCGGGCTGCCGAACGCCGTGGCGAGAGCCTCGGTCGACTCCCAGACCGCGACGTTCATCAGAAGTTGACTGCCCGCCGTTCCCTTGTGCATCTGCAGGGAGACGAATCCCGGCTGAGCCTTCATGAACTCCGCCTGCCTCCGAAAGAGGGGCAGGAACGCTTCAGTCCTCTCCTTCGGAACGAAGAAGGTGTTGGCCAGGACGATGGGCCCGGTCTTCTCCTTGAACTGCGCGAACATCGGCGTAAACGGGTCCAGGCTCTGCAGCTTGGCCATCTTCGGTACTTCCTCTCGCTATCGGTAGTCCCACGGCACCGAGGCCGGCCACCGCCGTACTGGATCCGGCGACGCTCACGACGCTCGCTTGTCCGTAGGGGTACTGCTTCCTGGGGACCGTTCCATCGTCCCGGCGTAAGCGGGCCGTGAAGTCAGCCGCAGTTCCCGTTCCGATGGGCGACTTCGGTGGGACCGCGCGAAGCCGTGTCATACGTGGGGATGACACCGGACCCTGAGGGGGCGCGGGCTCGCGGCCGACACGGGCGGAGGTGAAATTCCGTGAATCCGCAGGAGCACCGCCCCGCATGTGGAAGGGCCTCCGCCCTCTCTGATCAGCATGTAGCGGAACAGGCCGATCGCCTGAGCTCGCTCCAGCCGTGTCTGGTCTTCCTGACCTGGCATCTGGCACCAGCCCTCTCACGCAGCGTGAACACACACGCGTGACGGTGACAGGCGGTGTCGGCGTGGCGTCAGAGTCGACTGGTGTTGATCGTTTCCGAGGGCCAGGACGGCGCCAGCAGTATCCCGCCGGAGACCGCGCAGGCCACCAGCCAGGGCGACACCTCGCCGACCCGCGGCCACCGGGACGCGACCGACCACCACGCTCCGACGACCGCGCTGACCGCGTCGGCGAAGACCGTGCGGGCCGGCCCCGGAACAGCCGGGTCAACACCGGCATCCACCAGCACCACCGCAAAGAACCGCCGGACCCACTCCGCCCAGGAAGCGAACCTGCGCAGCCACCCACGAACCCTCTCGACCGGACGGCCCAGCCGCTCAGCGATCACCCGAGCTCCCGGCCCCGCTGCCTTCGCGGCCAGAGCCGACCCGATCACCTCGGCCAGATCCGCCCGCCTGACCAGCGCAATCACCGGAAGGAGCACATGCGACATGCCGCAGCCCACACACCTCGCCCGCCGAGGACGCACCACCACCGGCACACCCGAGGCGTCACGCAGTACACGCGAACGTGCCCACCCCCACGGCCGCAAGACGCCCGCACATCTCGGGCATACCAACTCGCCCTGCACCAGCCGAACATCGACCCGCGCCGGGTCAGCCTCTACCGTGAGCACAGCGCCTCCGCGCGCTACACGGCCCTCCCGGCGCTCGCCCAAGAGATACCGGGAGGGCCTCTCGCATGCCCTTCGTCGGCAAGGTGCCGCCCCAAATCTGCACCTCTTCGTCGGCAGGCACGCTTACCGATCCTGTCGGCACCAAGCTGCCCAAACTGCCGCACTCGTAGGCATTTTCAATGACGTCTAACCTCCGCACGGACCTGGGCGGACTCCTGGAGCAGTTCCACCGCCACCCTGGCCTGGCTGAACAAGTGACTCAGCGGACCGGAAATGCCCGCGCGCTTGACGAGGACCAGGCTGCCGTCGAGCACGAGCAGGTCGCAGATCTCGACCTGGTCCCTGGGCAGGAGAGGATTGGTGACGTTCTTGGTGTCGAGACAGAGCCAGCCAGGGCGGTCATCAGCCACCCTGTTGTTGTAGGCGTTTCCGGACTCGCCAGCGACCCAGGCGGGAAGGGTGACGGAAGGCGAGGGAGACAGCAGTGCCGCCAGGGTGGCCTGGCACTCCTGCGCTCGCGCGGGGAGGGCGTGTACGGACAGTCGGGCGTCTCACAACATGCGCGGATCAGCCGGTCTCGTAAGGCTGCACATGGGCCCCGCTCCAGGGATCCTGGAGCGGGGCCCACTGGCGGCGTACAGGTCAGCTGAGTCCGCTGACCCGAGGGTTGTCGCCCGGAGCCGCCGCGTCGGCGGGCGGGAGAGCGGTGTTCCAGATGCGGACATCGCTGATCTGCGCGTTCGCGTACTCCGCATAGCTGTTCTGGTACAGCCGTCGGCCGATCTGGACCGGGCCGGTGGCGTTCCAGGACGTCCCGGCGTAGTCCTTGGTCGCGGACAGGCTGCTGTTGACGTACAGGCTCAGCTTCCCCGCATCGGCGTCGAAGACGCCGACGAGGTGGGTCCACTTGCCGGTGACAGCCTTTGCGCCGTAGGCGGCGGTGAAGGAATCGCTGGTGTCATCAGCGTTGTGCCGGTTGAAGGCCCACACCTGGGCGCCGGAAGAGTAGTACAGCTGGAAGCCGTTCGCCGCACCGACCGAGGGATCGTCGGACTGTGAGACGAAGGTGGAGTTGGCGCCGAGAGCGTTGAGCTTCACCCAGGCGGAGACAGTGAAGCTCTGGGAGGTGTTCACCGCTGGTCCGGTCGTCGTCGCGTAGCCCGTGGTGCCGCCGAGGCCGAGCACTTTGCCGCGAGTGCTGTCGGTGGCCCAGGAGTAGGCGCCGGTCACTGAGGCGTCGAGCCCGGCAGCCTGGTCGGCGGCGGTGACGCCGGCGCCCTCGTCGAGGTTCCACCAGTGTGCCGAGCTGTTGACGGCGGTGCCCAGGGAGACGGATGCGCCGAAGGCGGCGGTGGTGCTCGTGGGCGCTGCCCCCGGGTACTCGGTGAGTTGGCCTCCACTGTCGACTGCGTACAGATCGGGGTTGCCGTCCGGGCCGCCTTCGGCACTGTTGACGTCACCGAGGGACGCAACACGCGGGTCGTCGGCCGCAGACAGGACCGGCATCAAGGGAGTGCCCAGGTGGGTGTTCCAGCCGGTGGCGGCACTGCTGGTCCAGTTCTGCGCGGCGGTGTTGTTGCAGGTGTAGATCTGGACCTGCGTGCCGTTGGTCGTACTGGCGCTGGGGTTGTCCAGGCACTTACCCGATTGCGGGTTGACAAGGCTGCCATTGGCGCCCGGGGTCCACTTCTGTGCCGCGCTGCCGTTGCAGGTATAGAGCTGGACGAGGGTGCCGTTGTCGACGCCGCCGCTGGTGACATCCAAACACCTGCCCAGCACCCGCAGGGAGCTGTCGGCGAGGTACGACCACTTCTGCGCGGGGGTGCCGTTGCAGGTGTAGATCTGGATCTTGTTGTGATTTGCAGTGCCGGACCTGCTGTCGTCAAGGCAGAGCGTCCCCCCACCGGACACCGTGACGGCGGAGGTCAGCGCGGTGCGGACCGGTGCGTGCAGCAGCGGCGGCAGGCCGTTGCCGTCGAGGGTGAGGGGGAAGGTGTAGAGAGTGCCCGAGGTCTCGTCGCGGGCCCACAGCGTGGGGGTGCCGCCGACGGTGCCGGGCGCGATCAGGTCCAGGCCGGACCAGTCGCCGTCACCCAACAGCAGGGGGTTCTTCAGATGCTCCCCGCCGTCGGCCTGGTAGATCCACAGGCGCTTGCTCTCCATGGTGATCACGGCCGGGAAGTTGGGGTTGCTGAACACGTTGCCGGGGGTGATTAGTTGGCTGATGGACCAGGTCTGGCTGTCGTACCCGGCGGTGCGACAGCGGCTGTCGTCGGCGACGTGGTCGGCGGGCTCGCAGGCATCCTTGAGCACCTCTACCCTGCGTCCGCCGGTGTAGCCCGCGTAGTTGGAGTACTTGACGGTCGGGAAGGAGTTGTCGTCGGCGGGGTCCCAGTCGTTCTTGACGACGTAGAGCTTGCTGGTCTTGGTGTTATACGCGAACAGGTCGTCCACGTCGGCGCCGTGCAGGTTGCCGCGGTGCGCGACCAGATAGTCCTTCCAGCTGCCGGTGGGCGCGTCGGCGGCGGTGGAGACGATGACCGGACCCGTGACCGCGGGGACCGGGTCCGACCCGGTGAGCGGGCCGCTCTGCGCGGGCGTGGAGGCCTGTGCCGGATCGGTGTCGCCGGGGATCATCTCCAGGTCGCCGGTGCTGGTGGTGGCGAGCAGGTCCGGGACACCGTCGCCGCTGATGTCGCCCGGGGCGACCTTGGTGCCGGGGTTCCATGGGGCGGTGAAGGTATAACTGGCAGGCGCCTCGGAGATGTTGCCAGCCTTGTCCACTGCCGCCACGTACAGGGTGTGGACACCCCAGCGTGTCACGGGGACGGGAAGGCTGGTGGTGGCGACACCTCCGCTGGTGCTCGCGACCTTGGTCGAGGTGCCAGTGTCGGCGGTGGGCTCGCTGTCCAGGGCCCACAGGAAATGGTCGACGCCGCTCGACAGGCAGGCATTGGGGTTGCAGGTATCGGCGGGGGCGACGTCCTTGGCGGTCACGGTGAAGCCGGTGGAGACACCAGGTCCGGCGTAGACGGTCTTGTCCGGGGTGCCCTGACCGACCCGGGGGAAGGAGGCGTTGTCGGCGACGGCAGGGGTGTCCGGCGCGGTGAAGTCGGTGTCGAACCAGCAGTGCGCGCTTGTGCCCGACATCAGGTGCGCACTGAAGTTGTCCTTCGCGTAGACGTCCCAGCCGTACTCGTGCCCGTCCTTGAGGGTGAAGCCGATGGGGACGTCTGCCGTGCTGCCCGGGGCCAGGTAGCCGCTCGCGGGAGAGGACATGTCGGCGGCGTTGCCGGCGCTGTCGAGGTTGCTGCGGTCCCACACGTGGAACTCGCCAGCAACGTTCTCGCTGGGGACGTTGGAGGTGACGGTGGCATCCAGGTGGATGTTGCTGCCGGCGTCGCTGTAGGTGGTGGCGCCGATCCAGCCCACGCCGTCGGTGGTGCAGGCGGCGTCCGCTGCGGCGGCCTTCGGGGTCGTGTGCAGCCCAGTGGGGACGTCCGGCGGGATGTCGAAGGTGACGGTCAGTGCGAAGGTGGTGGACATCCGCAGATAGTCGTCGGGAGCGGAGCTGGACTCGTTGCCGTACAGCCCGATGGTCCACACATTGCTGCCGCTGTCGGCGACGGTCTGCGCCTGTTTGGTGACGTCGAAGGCGGCGGTGTGGTTGCTGCAGCTGCTGTTGGAGTTGGCGCCGCTGGCGACGTGAGTGGTGACCGGCGGATAGTCCGGGTCGCGGGTCTTGGGCCGGCTGTCCCAGTCGGTCGAGCTGCTGATGGCGTCCGTGGTGTGCAGGGTGATCGGCTGGTTGTGGGAGCAGTCCCAACTGGCCGCGTAGGTGGTCTTGATGGCGATGTCGCCCTCGGAGACCACCATGTCAGGGGTGAGCTTGCTGGTGTTGATGGCGTAGTACGACCGCTCGATGCCGTTGCCGCAGAGGCCGCCGTAGCCCTGGTAGCCGACGCCCTCGCCGTTGGTCTGGGGCTTGTCGTACTGGGGACTGTCTGAGCAGGAGGAGTTGGAGTAGACCTCGTCGTAGTTGCCGGCCGTCGAGGTGACGACATTGGCGGCGGGGTCGATATACACCGGGTAGGTGGTGTCCGGGCTGGTGAGAACCGAGGCGTCGGGCTTGAGTGTCAGTCCGTCGTCGCCGGCGGTCATCGGCACCTGTTGAACCTGTGCGTTGGTGCCGGGCCCGTCCACGGAGGAAGGGATTTGGTCGGCGGCGGCCGAAGTGACGGACCCGTTGTCCGCGAAGGCCGTGGCACGAGATTCGGAGGCTGGGGCAGTCGCGGGCGTGCTGCCGGAGTCCCACATCAGCGGCCGGGGAATGGTGTAGTCCAGGGTGCCGTCGGCGGTGGTGGCCTGCATACCGCCCCACGACGTGGAGGAGAGTGTGAGGCCGTCGGTGGAGGCGGCCAGCGTCAGCTTCCTGATCCGCGGGTCGGCGGCCGCCGCTGCGTCGTGGACGACCAGGACGTCGCTGAAGCCGCCCTGGTCGGTGACGGATACCGACAGGTCCACACCCGGCAGCACCGAGGGGTAGAGGGCCCTGTCGCCGTCCACGGTCGGTGCCGGGAGGGTGAAGGGCATGGACAGGACCATGCTGGACCTGTCCTGGTGGTGCAGCGTGACCAGCGGGCCGTCTCCGCCGCCGGAGAGGGTGACACCGTGAGGCGTGGCCCGGGGCGAGTAGGTGCCGTCCGGGTTGGCCTGGAGGGTGGCGTCGACCGGGACCCAGTCGCCGTCCTTGCGCACGCGCACGGGTATCAGGCTGGTGGTGGAGGTGAAGCTGCCGTCCGGATTGGCGGTCACACTGTAGGTCTCGGTGGTCAGGGCCTCGATCGGCACCGCCTGCCCGTCCGCGGCGGCTTGGGTCTGTGCAGCGGCCATGGAGTCGGTGGGAGCCGGGCCAGCGGCGGACGCGGGTGGCGTCGGTGCGGCCAGGACGGCTGCCGTGGCGAGCGCGCAGACCAGCGCCAGACGTCTCGTCACGGTGCGGGGGACACCACGACTTCGGGCACGAGAGTGGAACACGTATGGCCTTCCTCGGGTCAGGACCACAGATCCTCCGATCTGTGGGACATCCATCGCAGTGCGCGTCGCGCCCGGCGCTCGTATTGTCAGATGCTGCGGATCTTGTCCCTTCATGGCATGGACACATAAAACACAAGCTTTGCGTACGCATTGCGCACAGTGTCACCACAGGCTTGATCATTGACCTAAAGATCAGTAACTGACTGATCGTCAAGATGGTTGTGTCGGGTGGGGGTACCGCGTTGAGCGGCAAGCGGCGTTGGTTCATGACGGTGCAACACCGGATCTGGGGGCGGACGCTGACGGGCGCCACCGCCGCGGCCGCGCTCCTGGCCCTGCTGGCCCCGGACGCGGTCGCCCAGGGAGTGGGCATCGGCCCCTACCACATAGGGCAGGGCGCGGACACGGACGAAGGCCGACAGGAGCCGGGCAAGTACCGCTTCAAGGGCACCGTCTGGAACCCCAAGTCGCTGCCCGACACCCCCAGCGTCGGCAGCCACTCGCTCCAGCCGCGAACAACCGCCCGCGTGACGGCCCAGAAGGCCCTGCCCCGCTACCGGGCCGCCACGCCCACGTGGCCCGCGGTCGGCACCAGCACCCTCAGCTTGACCCGGTCGGCGACCGCCACGAAGCGGAGCACCGCGGCCGGTGCGTCGTCACAACCCGTCCCGGTGAGCAGACCGGTCAAGGCCGGGCACCTGCCGGTATGGGTCGCACCCGCTCCGACCGTAGGAGGGGGCGCGAAGACCGCTTCCGCGGCTACACCCTCCTCGGTACGGGTCCGAATGACCTCCCACGCCCAAGCCCTCCGCGCCGGGACGGAAGGCATGCTGTTGGACGTCACCCGCACCGACGGCGGCACCGGCACCGGCAAGGTTCAGGTCGTCATCGACTACTCGTCCATCGCCAAGGCATACGGCGGCGGATACGGCTCCCGGCTGCGGCTGGTTCAGCTGCCCTCCTGCGCTCTGACCACCCCTCAGCTGGCCGCTTGCCGCACCCGCACTCCGATACGGTTCACCAACCGGCCCGGCGCGGACCAGCTCACCGCCACCCTCACCCTCACCTCGGCTGGGGCGAAGACGAAAGCCGGGACCGTCTCCAGCCGTGCCGCCACCGCGGCGCAGGCGCAGGCCATGAGTACCGCCGCGGTGGCCGTCACCGCGGGCAGCTCCGGCTCCCAGGGCAACTACGCGGCCACCTCGCTCAGCCCCTCGGGGGCCTGGCAGGCGTCCGGCACCGGCGCGTTCACGTACTCCTACCCGATCGACATCCCCTCCGCAGTGGGAGGCAACACACCCTCCGTGTCCCTGGGGTACGACTCGCAGACGGTGGACGGCGAGACCTCGGCGCGCAACTCGCAGGCGTCCTCGATCGGTGACGGGTGGAACTACACGCCCGGCTTCGTCGAACGCACCTACCGCTCCTGTGGCAGCCTGCTGGACAGCGATGGCAACAAACTGCTCAAGGGCTCGGGGGACGAGTGCTGGGGCGGTGCCAACGCCGCCGTGTCCTTCGGCGCCCACTCCGGAGTCCTCGTGCCGGACGGCAAGGACTCCGGGGTCCCCGGCGAGATCAGGCAGTGGCGACTGCAGGGTGACGACGGCACGGTGGTACAGGAACTGTCCGGGGCGGCCAACGGCCTTCAGGACGGCACCTACTTCCGGGTGCTGACCACCGACGGCACCGCAGCGTACTTCGGCTCGGACCACGCCCCGGGAGGCGTGGGCACTGTCGCGCTCCCGCAGTCCGGGACACCTTCCGACGACTCCACCGACGCGGCATGGGGCGTGCCGGTGCTCCACCCGCAGAGCGGCGACCCCTGCTACGACTCCGGCAAGGGCAAGGCCTCCCGGTGCGACGATCCCGAGGGCTGGCGCTGGAACCTGGACTTCGTCGTCTCGCCCCACGGATTCGTGCAGCGCTACGACTACTCGACGGAGAAGAACTACTACGACCTCGGCGGAGGCCAGGCCGCCTCGGACAGCAGCGGCACGCTGACCCCGTACACCCGGGGCGGCGCGCTCACCTCGATCTCCTACGGCTACACCCTCGATGACGAGCTGGCCGCACGCACCCCTGCGGCCAAGGTGACCTTCACCTCCGCGCAGCGTTGCCAGACCACGTCCTCTTTCACCGACTGCTCGGCCGGCAATCTGACGGACGACTCCGCGCCCCACTGGCCCGACGTGCCGTGGGACCTTCACTGCGACTCCACCGACAAGACGAAGCTGCCGGACGGGGCGACCAAGGTCCCCACCGACGTGTGTGTCACCTCATCCCCGACCTTCTGGTCCACGACGCGCCTCGACACCATCGCCACCGAGGTGCACGTCAAGGACTCCACCACCGACAAGTTCGTACCGGTCGACAGCTACGCGCTGGGGCAGGTCTACTCCGACGCCGGCGGCGCCGTCGACCCCGTCACCGGCACCACAGTCGACCCCAAAGACGCCGGGTCCCTGCAGGCCGTGATGTGGCTGCAGACCATTCAGCACACGGGCAAGGACACCTACGGCAACGGCAACAGCGACATCACTCAGAACAAGGTGGCCTTCTCCGGCACGGAGATCGACAACCGGGTCAACGACTTCGAGCCGGCCGCGCCGCCGCTCTACCGCCCGCGGATCTCCTCGGTCCAGACGGAGACCGGCGAGTCCGTCGCCGTCGACTACAACCAGGCCCCGTGCGCGGACAAGACGCTGTCGATGTCCATGGCGGACTCCAACACCAACTCCTGCTACCCGACGTACTGGACGGTCCCCGGCGACTCCAAACCCACCGCTGACTGGTTCAACAAGGTCACCGTCCGTCAGGTTGTCGCCTCCGACCTGACCATCGCCTCCCAGTACAACCCGGACGCGCAGAAGGTCCCGGCGGGCTCCGAGGCCCAGGTCTCCACCTACAGCTACAGCGGCCCCGCCTGGCACCGCGACGACTCCGAGCAGACCGACGACCAGTACCGCACGTGGGACCAGTTCCGCGGCTTCCGCACCGTCACGGTAAAAACCGGCGCCGCGCCCGAGCCCGTCACCCAGCAGACCACCACCTACCTGCAGGGCATGGACGGCGATTACAAGGCCGACGGCAGCCGCCGGTCGGTGACGGTGGCTGCCAAGGCCGGCGGAGACACCGTCCAGCTGGTCACCGACTCTGCGCAACTGGCGGGCACACCGCTGGAGATGGACTCCTACACTAAGGCCGACGGCACGGTCGACGCCGAGACCGTCAACGGCCCCTTCGGCTACACCGCCACCGCGCACGCTGCTCAGAAGCCCTGGACGGACTGGACCCAGGGGGACAACCCCGGTGCCAGCAAGCCGGACCTGTCCACCCTCCCCGACTTGACGGCCCACCGTGCCACCTCCGCGCAGCAGCACCAGTACGCGCTGCTTACCGACGGAACCTGGCGCCACACCCGCACGGACACCACCTACGACGACCAGGGGCGTCCGTCGACGGTCGACTCCCACGGCGACGTCTCCGTGCCCACGCAGGAGAAGTGCACCACCACCACCTACGCCGCACCTCCGTCGACCAACCCGGCGATGATCGCGTACCCCGATCGGATGACCACCGTCTCCGGCCCCTGCGGGACTGCCGTCTCTGCCGCCACGCTTCTGTCGGACAAGGAGATCTACTACAACGGCGACGGCACGCTGACCAACCTGGGCACCTACGGCCAGCTTGACCAGAGCGGGCACAACCTGGGTACTCCGGTTGCGGCCCAGGCCAGCGCGGTGCGCACCGCGACCGGCTTCAGTAGCGGCACCGAGACCTGGCGGACCACGGCCGCCATGGCCTACGACGGCGCCGGCCGGATCACCGACGCGCTGGACGCGGCGGGCCACACGACCCACACCGACTTCAGCCCTGCCTGGAGCGACGCGGGCGGCAACACCAACCCGGTCGGCTCCACCTCGGCCAACACCAAACAGTGGAAGACCATCTCCACCCTTGACCCGCTGCGCGGACTGCCGACCGAGAACATCGACACCAACGGCCGCAAGACCGACGTCACCTATGACGCGCTGGGCCGCCGCACGGCGGTGTGGCTGCCGGGACGCGACAAGACGGCCGGCCAGAGCGCGAGCATGACGTTCGCCTACTCGGTCAACCCCGGCGCGGTCTCGGCGCCCGGCGGCACCATCACCCAGCCCGGCGACCCCTCGGCGGTCACCACCCGCACGCTCCGCGAGGACGGCACCTACTCGACGTCCATCACCCTTTACGACGGAATGCTGCAGCCGCGGCAGACCCAGGAGACGGCGGACGGCGACTCCGACTCCGGCCGGATCATCTCGGACTCGTTCTACGACTCGCACGGGTGGCCGACGATCGCGTACGCCCCGTACTCCGAGCCCGCCAACGGTCCGTCGGCGACGCTGTACGCGGCGAACGAGAACGAGGTCCCCTCAGAGACCACCACCGACTATGACGGCCAGGGCCGCCCGGCCGCCGCCACCCTGTGGCACCAGGCGATCCAGCAGTGGAAGACCACTACTTCCTACCCGGGTGCGGACGAGATCGACACCACCGCCCCGGCTGGCGGGCCCTCCACGGCGACGTTCACCAACGCGCTGGGGCAGACCACCAAGTCCGTGGTGCGCAACACCGCTTTCACTGTGACCCTCAAGGGCGGCCAGGTCATCCCGTCCGGGACCTCGCTCACCAGCGACAGTGTGCGGCTGACCATGCAGGCCGACGGCAACCTCGTGCTGAGCGCGCTGAACACGGGCAAGACCGTCTGGGCCAGCGGCACTGCAGGCAACCCCGGCGCCTTCGCCCAGTTCGGCACCGACGGCAACCTCTCCGTCTCCACCACCACCGGCACCACCCTGTGGACCAGCGGCCTGACCGCTACCACCGGTGCCACCATGGAACTGCGCAACGACTCCACCCTGGACATCGTCTCCAGCGGCGGCACCGCGCTGTGGCACCAGGGCACCGCCGACGCGGTCCCGGCGGCCCACGCCACCACCCGGTACACCTACACCCCGGCCGGCCAGGTGGACACGGTCAAGGACAACGCGGGCAACACCTGGTCGAACCACTACAACTTCGAGGGCGAGAAGACCTCTCAGACCGACCCGAACCTGGGCACCGCCACCTTCGACCAGTACGACGTGCTGGGCAACCTGCTGCAGATGACCGACCCGCGCGGCCAGGTGCTGTCCTACACCTATGACTGGGACAACCGGGTCACGGACGAGTACGCCGCGGCGTGGTCGGCCAACCCGGACCCGGCGAAGAAGCTGGCCAACCGGGTGTACGACACCCTCGCCAACGGCTACCCCACCTCCTCAACTCGCTATGTGGGCGGAGTGTCGGGCAAGGCGTACACCGAGACGGTCACCGGCTACAACACGGCCTACCAGCCGTTGGGCACCAGCGTGACGATCCCGGCCGCCGACGGCTTCGCCGCGGCCGGCCAGACCAGCGCCCCCACCAGCGGCTCGGTCACCTACACCACCACCGCCAGCTACACCCCCACCGTCGGGCATTTGTCCACCACCCGCTACCAGGCCGACGGCAACCTGCCGGCCGAGAGCGTGGACTACGGCTACACCCAGCAGGGCAACCTGGACGCGTTCGGTGGCTACATCAACAACGCGAACACCCCGTCCTACCTGGACATCGCCGTTCATGACCCGTTCGGGCGGATCAAGCAGGCGAACTACGGTCCGACCGGCAAGGAGCTGGCGACCTTCTCCCAGTACGACGCCACCACCGGGCGGAGCACGCAGACCAGCAGCATGCTGCAGACCTCGGCGACCGCCCTGGACGTCGTCAACTACCGCTACAACCGGGTCGGTGAGCTCACCGCCGCCGACGACCTGCAGAACAACACCATTCACGACACCCAGTGCTTCACCTACGACTCCTTCCAGCGGCTGACCGCCGCTTGGACGGACACCTCCGGGATCACCGACCCCACCAGCGCACCGGTCGGCAACGTGGGTAGCTGCACCACCACTTCCGTGCAGACCACCGGGACCGTACCCGTCAAAACGAGCACGGTCGGTGGCCCCGCCCCCTACTGGCAGACCTACACCTACGACCTGCTCGGCGACCGCACCGGCATGGTCAACCACGACACCACCGGCAACGCCCTGGCCGACACCACCCAGACCATCAACTACCCCGGCACCGACGGCACTGCCGCTTCCACCCTGCCGGACCAGGCCGGCACCACCACTACCAGCAACCCCCAACTGGGCAGTGCCACCCAGACTTCGGGCTACACCGATCCCGCCTACAGCAACAAGAACGCCGGCGACACCACCAGCCGCAAGACCGCCACCACCGGACCGCTGGCCACCGGCTTCACCCTCTCCGGCGGCGGCAAGCTCTGCGTCGACGACGCCTCCGGTTCCACCACGGCCGGCACCAAGGTCCAGGTCTACACCTGCAACGGCAGCACCTCGCAGAGCTGGACCATCGGCACCGACGGCACCGTCAAGGTCAAGGGCATGTGCCTGGACACCACGGGCAACGCCGCCGCCGCCGGCACCCTGGTGGTGATCGACACCTGCAGCAGCGACGCCACCCAGAAGTGGAAGGCCACCACCACCGGCACACTGGTCAACAACGCCAACACGGCCGTGTGCCTGACTGACCCGGCCGCCAACGCCACCAAGGGAACCCAGCTCACCCTGGCCACCTGTGGCAGCACCGGCCAGGTGTGGACCACCATCGGTGCCGGCGACCTCCCCCCCGGCCAGACCCAGACCCTCACTTACGACGCCGAGGGCCGCACCGCCACCGTCACCACCGGCACCGGCGCTACCAGTAACACCAGCAAGTACCTCTACGACGCCGACGGCAACCTGCTGGAACAGACCAGCGCCTCCGGCAGCACCGACAAGACCCGCATCCTTTACCTCTTCGGCGGCGCCGAGCAGATCACCCTCAACGTCTCCGCCAAGACCTTCACCGGCCTGCGCAACTACGCCGGACCGGACGGCACCGTGATCACCCGCTCCAGCAGCGGCAGCGTCGCCTACCAGGTCGGCAACAGCCAGGGCACCGCCACCACGGCCATCGACGCCACCAGCCTGGCCGTCACCCGCCGCTCCTTCGATCCCTGGGGCAACCCCCGCGGCACCAAGCCCACCAGCTGGGTCGCCGCCGACGAGAACCGCGGCTTCCTCGGACAGCCCGCCGACGCCACCACCGGCCTGGATCTGCTCGGCGCCCGTAACTACGACCCCGCTTTGGGCCGCTTCCTCACCCCCGACCCGATCTTCCAGGCTGGCGATCCCAACCAGATGGGCGGCTACACCTACGCCGCCGACAACCCCGCCAGCGGCTCCGACCCCAGCGGCCTGTGCTTGGACGACGGCACTGGCCACTGCCACCACAGGCGCAGCACCGGCAGCACCGGCACCACTGGCAGTACGGGCAGTACCGACAACTCCAGCGGCGCGACCAGTGCCGCGCCCACACCGTCCACCACCCCCACGCCTTCCAGCGGCCCCACGCCCGTCTCTACGCAGACCCCCACGCCGACCCTCGGCGAGACCCCCTGCCAGCCGGCTGACTTCGGCACGAACCGGTGCGAAAGCTATGGTGGCGGAAGTCTGCTCATTACCACGGGCGTGCTGATAGTAGGGCTGCCCCTTGCTGGCGTGTGCCTGGCTTCAGGTGTCGTGGAATGTGCTACTGGCGCGGTACTTGGCGCCGCGGATGCCGAGGCAGGCGGAAGCATGCTTCTCGGTGTCCGCGTCGCCGTGGGACTGGGCGCCGCTGCTGCCAGGGCATTCGACGAGGCTGCTGAGGATGCGGCTGCCGAGGCCGGCGCCGCCAAGAAGGCCGCTGAAGACGCCGCGGCTGCCGACACCGCCAAGGGCACAGCGGCCAAGAAGGCCGACGCCCAGGCCCATGCCGAGTCCGCCGAGGCCACCGCGACCACGGCGGACACCCCTGCCAAGGGCGCCTCAGGCACCAAACCAGAAAAGGGCTGCAGCTTCTCGCCAGACACGCCGGTGCTCATGGCAGACGGCACGAGCAAACCCATCGGAGACGTCAAGCCAGGCGACAAGGTCGAGTCCGCCGACCCCGACACCGGCAAGGACAAGGGCTCCCGAACAGTTCAGGCTACGTGGCACAACCACGACCACGACCTGGTCGACGTCACCGTCGACACCGGCCACGGCCACACGGCCACCCTGCACACCACCTCCAACCACCCGTTCTACGACGCCACCACCCGCGCTTGGATCCCCGCCGGCAAGCTGACCCCGGGCCACACCCTCACCACCCCCGACGGTCACCGCGTCCACATAAAGGCCGTCACCTCCACCCGCGGCACCGCAGTCCGGGACAACCTCACGGTTCAACAGCTGCACACGTACTATGTTGTGGCGGGCAGCGTCCCGATCTTGGTCCACAACGCTTGTGGGCCCGATCCGAGACCTGGCCCAGCTCAAGATGGACATACGCTAGAGGATTACGCCAACGCAAATCGCGGACATAATCAGGCGACAACCCCTGACTTTGTCACGGAGTACACGTCACCTTCTGGAAGGTCCTATTGGGGGCGCACCCAGGGAGATACTGAAATTGAACCGGGAAGTGCGCTCGATGACGTCCTGGGTGCCAATGGGCGTGATACCTGCTCGGAGATCTGCGCTATGAATGAGGCGCAGAAAGCAGAAGGTGATTCGGCTATATTCGGCGGATCTTTTAGAACGCTGCGAGTAAGGCCCCTGGGGTCTCCATTGGAGAGTGGTGTGCCATTCGACCCGTGCGAGGAATCGTGTCAGGTAGTGATCAGGAAAACATTCGGGACGTGGAGCAATTGAGCGGAATGTTCGGAGACGGCGATCCTTCAGTCGTGAGGGCTTTGGTTGCAGCTGGATGGTTTCCGCATAGGCGAATTGACATTACTTCCTCGGTTAATTTGCTTGAGGGGGCCGGGTTCCAGTTGAATGGAACCGCCCTTCGGGTATGGGAAGAATTCGGGGAATTGGCGATCAAAAGCTCCGCAGCTCGTGTTCCTGCATCGTCCCTACGGGTCGATCCGGTGGACGCCTGCATCGATGCCCTTGACGAAGCTGTCCTGTTGTCTCAACGACTTGGCCAGAACTACTCGCCCCTCGGAATGTGGTCCGTGCAATTTAGGTCTTATATTGCGGCTGACGGTAAGGTTATTGCCGTGGGGACGCACACCATTTGGGAGTTGGGTTCGAGCTTTACTGAGGCGGTGACCTACGTGGTCACCGGCGGAGAGGATCGGGCGCATCGGGCTGATTGGTTGCCCTGAGTCCGAATCTGATATCTACTGTGCATGGTCGGGGGAACTCCGGAACCCATGAAAGCGTGGCGTCCAATTATCAGTGGTGGAGCAAAGCGCGCAGCTCGGATCCGCGCACTAGAGGCGAATGGGCATCTTCTCGAGGTGCAGGACCAATGGGCGAGGCTTTGCGATGAAAATGGACTCTTTGGAGACCAAGGTGACTTTCTCATCAGTGTTGGTGGTATAGGCGCCGCGAAAGCTCCATGGGCTTACGTTCAGCGCGCCAGTTCGATGAGTTTGGCTCAGTGGCTCGGTTCCGTTGAAGGGGAGCCGGAGTTCGTTGCGATGTCTCTCGATGGTCGCGTTTCATGCGGAGTGACAACTGAGGAATATGAGGTCTGGATTATTACCGGGTGACACTGCAGAGGCTCCACCAGATTTGTTTTGGTGGGGCCTCTGCAGTGTCTGACGGCAGTACTTGACGGCAACGTCAGCGGACAGGTGCTGCGCAGAGCGGCGGGTCGTCGCCGTCCTCGGTCCCGGACGCGGGCGCCGAGAAGTTACGGAGGGCGTGGCCGAGGAGGTCGATGGCCTGGCGCTGGAGGCGGAGGCGGACGTGGGCATACACCGTCGCGGTGACGCCGATGTGGGCGTGGCCGAGGAGTTCCTTGATGACGACGAGTTCGACGCCCTGTTCCAGGAGGAGCGTCGCCGTTGAGTGGCGGAGGTCGTGGAACCGGATTGGCCGTAGGCGGGCGTCGCGGAGCAGGGCGTTGAAGTGGCGGGTGAGGGTGGCGGGTTCGATCGGGTGACCGTCGGGCCGGGTGAAGACGTGGCTGCTGCCCTGCCAGACCGAGCCCGCCTCCTCCTTCTCCTCTGCCTGATGCTCGCGGTGCGCACGAAGCGAGGTGACGCAGGAGACCGGCAGCGCGATGCGCCGTTCGGAGCTGATGGTCTTGGTCGGCAGGGTGGTCAGACCGCCGGTACGGGTGCGTTGGAGGGTGCGGCGGATGGTGGCGGTGCCGGCGTCGAGGTCGAGGTCTTCCCAGTACAGGCCGAGGAGTTCGCCCTTGCGCAGGCCGGTGTGCAGGGCGAGTTCGAACAGGGCGGCGTGCCGGTGGCCTTGGGCGGCGGTGAGGAAGCGTCGGGCTTCGTCGGCGGTGAGTGGGTTGAAGCGGCGGGGGCGAGGGGTTCCGGTGCGGACGTTGCGGGCGACGTTGCGGGGAATCTCCTCCTCGCGCACGGCGTGCTCCAGGGCGGATTTGAGTACGGAGTGGATGTAGGCGAGCGTGACCGGGGAGAGGCGCTTGCGACAGCACTGGCCGATCGCGCAGCAGCGCGGGCGGCGGCTGGCCTGGGCCCTCTGATCGCGTCCTGCGTCGATGCCGCGTGCGCAGCACTGGCAGACGGTCCGCAGTTCGTTGAGCCAGGTGCGGATGTCCTTGGCGGTGAGCTTGGCGAGCTTCTTCCGGCCGAGGCCGGGGATGAGGTACTGGTTGACGCAGGTGGTGTAGCGGGTGTGGGTGGTCTCGCGGAGCTGGTGGACGGCGACGTTCTCCAGCCAGTACGTCAGGTACGCCGCGAGGCTGCCCTGGGCGGTGATGATGGGGACGCCGCGGTTGCTGGCGGCGATCTTCTCGGTCAGCTTGGCGAGGGCCTCCTCGCGTGTGCTGCCGTAGACGCGGACGCGTTTGCGGGTGTTGCCGGGGGCGAGGACGTATCCGGCGGCTTCCCAGCGTCCGTCCTTGCGCTGGTAGACGGTGCCGTCGCCGTTGGCGCGGGTCTTCTTGCGCTTGGGCGCGGTCATTGGGCGGCCTCTTCCAGGTGACGCTGAACGTAGTCAGCGAGGGCGTGGGCGAGGATGCGGCGGGCGCGGCCGATGGTCAGGGAGGCCAGGCGGCGGGTGCGCAGGAGGTCGTAGAGTGCCGAGCGGCCGATCTTGAGACGGGCCATGGCCTCGGGGACGGTGAGGAGTTCGTCGTCACGCACCGACTGTCACCGCCTGTTCGCGCGCTGGGCCGCCGCCGATGAGTGCGGCGAGGCGTTCGAGGTCAGGGGTGAGTCCGGTGCCGTCGTAGGCCCAGTGGGCGAGGACGAGGGTGGTCGGTTCGGGGTCGGGGGTGTGACGGCTCTGCCAGGCGGCGCGGGCGGCTCGGAGCGCTCCGAGGGTGGTGGAGTAGGCGCGGGTCTTGGTGGAGAAGTGGCCGCGGAAGCCGAGCATGTGGGCCCAGGCCCGCAGTTTCAGGTGGGCGAGGTCGCGGCGGGCGCCGAGGGCCCAGGCAGTGCGGATCATGTGGGCGGCGTGCTCGGGAATGGTCTCCTGGCCGAGTTCGGCGATCAGCTTCAGTCGGCGGTCGAGGGTGCCGGCCGCGCTTGCGGCGCCCTTGGTGGCGTACTTCGCCACGTACCCGGCGACCTTGCCCTCCGTGATCGTGGCCCCGGCCTGGAAGGCGGCGGACTGGATGACCTTGACGTCCAGCTCCCTGCCGAAGCCGAAGGAGTAGGTCCGACCGTCGATCTCCGGCCCGTCGACGTGGGCGCGGGCGGCGGCAGCGTGGACGCCATCGGCCAACATCTCGGGCGTGGCCCATGCGGGTGGTGGGGTGTAGCTGCCTGCGGGGCCGTCGAGGCGGATCACGGCGTGGAAGTGGATCAGTCCGCGCTGCTGGTACTCGGCGACCTTGGCGTACGAGACGCGGGCGACCTTGTGCAGCAGGCGCTGAGGGATACCGGCTGCGGCGGCGATGGTGCGGCGCAGGTGGAGCATCAAGCGGGCCCAGAGGGCGGGGGCGTGCGCGTTCCACAACACCGCGCCGGTGTAGTCGTACCGATCCGGGTCGAGCGGTGTGCCGAGGAGCGGGTCGCCTTTGGTGTGGGTGCGTCCGCAGCGGCAGCGGGCGGAGCCGTTGACGCGTCGGCCGTGGACCGGTCCGTACGAGGGTGCGGTCAGGGTAGCGAAGACGCGGGGGTGGGTGGCGACTTGGTCGGGGATGTTCTTGCCGCCGCGCAGGCCGGCGGCGATGAGGTGGTAGGTGTCCTGGCGGTAGAGCTCGGCGCAGGAGGGGCAGCGGGTGGTGCGGCGGTTGCCGCAGCGGACCAGGAGGTGTCCGGCGGGCAGCTCTTTGGACTTCAGTTCGCGCAGGATCTCGCCGGTGAAGGCGTCGAGTTCGGTTCGGTGGCCTTCGAGCCGGATGGGCCGGGCGCACCCGCCGAGCGAGGACAGCTGCCGTATCAGGCCGAGCAGGTCCCGGTACCCGGTAAACGACGGCAGTACGGCTGCGGCCGGTTCGGGGCGGGGGATTGTGGTGGTGGGGTTGTGTGGTGGCATGCTGGCGGGACCTCTCTGCGCTGCGGCACATGCGTGTGCCGTGGATGGATGGGGAGGGAGGCCCCGGCAGGGGCGAGGGTTTGGCGACTACACGCTCTTGCCGGGGATGACTGCGTTACGGACTCGGTCGGGAGCGGGGCTTTCCGACTCGGGCGGCTGACCGGCGCGGGTCACGCGGCCTTGTCCAGGTCGGCAGAGGCGGGCAGTTCGCGGACCTTCAGTCCGTTGCTGCACATGAGGTCGTTGATCTGCCAGCAGGCTTCGGTGGGCAGGTAGACCGAGCGCAGCCGGACGGGCGTGCGCATGTCGCCGACGGAGGCGATGGAGACGCCCTGGGGCATGGTGCGGTCGGCGGCGGTGATGTCCAGTTCCCGGCCGTCGGGGAAGAGGTGCAGGAAGTCCTCGACGGTGTCGACGCGGTGGCAGATCCGGGCGGACAGGTTGGTGCGGATGGCGGTGGTGAGCACGTCGGCGGAGGGTTTCTGGGTGAGCAGCCACAGCCGGACGCCGAACTTGGCGCCCTGGCTGGCGATGGCCAGCAGTTCGGCCTCGAAGCGTTCGCGGGCCTTGCGGTCGGGGTGACGGGTGTAGTTCGCCACCTCGTCGATCACCACGAGCAGCAGCGGCAGTTCCAGGCTGAAGTCGGTGATGCGGTCGGTACGGCCGGACCAGAACAGCCGCTCCCTGCGCTGCATCTCCTCGCGCACCCAGCGCAGGATCTCGGTCGGCTCGTCGGGGTGGATGGCGTCGGAGACCTTGTACGCGGTACGCCACCAGGGCGCGACCGCGCCGAGGTTGGGGTCGATCACGATCAGGCGCACGTCCCGCATGAGCGAGGCGTGGGCGAGCAGGGTGTTGACGGTGATCGATTTGCCGGAGCGGGTGGCGCCGGCGACGAGGGCGTGGGCGGAGTAGGTGAGGTTGAGCACGACGGGGGTGCCGTCCTCGTCCCATCCGAGCAGCACGTCATTGGTGGAGACGAACTGACCGGGTCGGCAGGCCGGGGAACCGTCGGGATCGAGTAGTGGTGAGCGGATCACCGCCTCCAGTGGTTCCCGCCGGAAGCCGCGCGCGACGATCACGCCTGGTGTGGGCTGGGTGATCCGGATGCGTCGCATGCCCCAGGCGTCGCACAGGCCCTCGCTGGCGTCCTGCCAGGCGCTCAGCCCGACCTGCGGCAGCGCGTCGGCGGTGACGGTGACGCCGAAGGCGTCGGCGCGGGTGTGCAGGCGTGGCACCAACACGCGCGGTTTCGCCGGCTGTTCCTGTGGGCCGTACTGCTGGAGCACGGTGGGGGTGGCGTCCTTGACGGCCAGGCCGAGCATCGGCGCGAGCCGTTTCCAGGTTTCCAGCTCCACCGCATCCGCCGCGCCTGCCGCAGACTGACCCGGGTCTCGGCATCGGCCCGGTACCAGCGGGCGAAGCAGAACCCGGCCCAGCCCAGCAGCCCAAGCACGCCGAGACCAACCACGGCCAGGAGCACGGGCCCGAGGGACCCGGATGTCACGAGCCCGCCTTGGCGGTGATGGCGTCGGCGCGCAGGGAGATGCCGTGTCGGTCCTTGCCGTTGATCTCGTTCTCCCAGGCCGAGGCGAGTCCCCTTGCGTCTGGAGCTGGAGCCGACACCCGTCGAGGGCTGCGCGGGCTGCGCCGAACTGACCAACGTGCGCGACCGGGCCCGCGCGGTCGGCGACTGGACCACCGTCACCGACTGCAACGTTTACATGCGACGCCACCCGGAGGGCCACCAGTGAGCCCCCGCGCCGTCTACCGGCACATCACTCACACCATCCGCCATGCCCCTGAAGGCGGTATCACCTACGAGACGTTCTGCGCCGCCTTCGGCTGCGGAGCCGAATCCGGCCCCCACGACGAGCAAGAAGCCGCACAGGACTGGGCACTTCGCCACACCGGACGCACCGGCCACGACCTGTTCAGACGCGTCTTCACCGACCACGCCAAGGCCACCCGAACCGAGTAGAACCCCACCGGCAGCCGAAACGAGATCCACACCCCGCAGGTTCTCGCACCAGGCCAGCAGCCCCAGCCGAACGCTCAACCGACAGCCACGGCGCCCACCGAAGCGGTGTCGAGTCTCAGGTGATGCTTGACGGGTTGGCGTCGGGTGATGCTTGACGTCTGCCCTAGACGATCTTCCGGCGGTTGTGTTCGCCGGACTTGCGGACGACCACCTCTTTCCTGGTCACTCGGGGGACGGTGGTGATCAGGTCGGTTCCGAGGAAGACCCGGATGGTGTCCTCGTCCAGGTGGGCGGTGACGACCTGGCGGGCATAGGTCCGGCCGAGCTGGATGCGTTGTCCGGCGACCATGAACCCGCCGGTGCTGCTGACGGTCCGCTCGGCGATCTGCTCGCCGGGCGGTGGCAGCTGCGGGGGCGGCCCGGCCGGACGGGCTCCTTGCAGGCGTCCGCAGGCTGAGGCCGGCAGCGGGCTGGGCAGGGTGGCCTTCAGGACCCGCTGCTCGTCGAGGACCTGCAGGATGCGGCCGCCCAGCCGGAGGGTGACTCGCTGTCCGGCGAACGGCCAGCCGATCAGGACCTTGTCGCCTGCCAGGCCGACGTAGCCGACCGCGTTGACGGTGCGGTCCACCTCCACCGCCCCCTTCGTGTCCTTGACCGGTCCGGGCTTCTGCGCCCAGGGTCCGGCGGGCCGGGCATCTCCGCCTGCCAGCAGAGCTTTGAGGTCACGGCCGGACAGCTTCGAAGGCAGCGTCTTGTGCCGGCCACCGCCGATCAGGACGTGCAGCCGGTTCACGTCGATCCGAAAGGTCACCGTGGTGCCGGCAAGGGCCGGGCCGAACCAGATCTGCTGCCCGCGCAGGCTCAGGTTCCCCGACGCGGGAACCACCCGGTCCAGCTCGATCACACCCACCTCGCCTTCGGCCATCGGCCAGGCCCGCGGCACCGTCTCTGGTTCTGGCTCCGCCGCTGCCGGGGCGGAGACCGGGTCGAGGCGGGCGGGCAGGACCACCGGCAGGGCATCCTGCTCGGACCGCGGCCGGGGGACGAAGCGGCTGGCCGGGACGGCCATGTCCAGGGCCTGATGCGGCCGCATCCGGTTGTAGTCGTCCAGCCAGGCGTCCACCGTCGCCTGCGCGGTGGCCAGGTCGGCGAACGGATCATGCTGGTCGAGGAGTTCACGCCGCAGGGTCTGGTGGAAGCGTTCGATCTTCCCGGTGGTGGTCGGGGACTGCGGCTTGGTGAGCCGGTGGGCGATGCCGTTCTCCCGGCAGATCCGATCGAACATCGACTCTCCGGGCTTGCCGGGACTGAAGCGGGCGGTGAACTGCTTGCCGTTGTCGGTCAGCACCTCCTCGGGCACTCCGAACCGCACCAGCGCTTCCCCGAAAGCCGAACAGACCGCGCGGGCCGTGGCCCGCTGGACCACCTTCGCAATCACCATGAACCGTGAGTGGTCATCGATCCCGGTGACCATCTTGCACTCGCCGCCATCTGCCAGCAGGACCCCGCCGACGATGTCCATCTGCCACAGTTCCATCGCCGTCGACCGCTCCCACCTGCGGTAATCCGACCGACGCCGACGACGCACCCCCGGCTCGATCAGACCGTTGCGGATCAGAACCCGATAGACCGTCGCCCTTGAGGGCACCGGCGTGAGGCCTTTGCGTTCCAGTTCGTGCACCAACCTGCGCGGACCCCAGGTGGGATGCCGGCGCCGCAGCTCACACACCACCGCCTCCACCTCCCCGGCGATCCGGTGCGGACACGAGACCGGCCGGTGCGACCGGTCCGCCAGCCCCGCAAGACCCGACTGCCCGTACTTGCGCACCCAGGAGTGCACCGACTGCCTCGACACCCCATACCGGGCCGCGACTTGAGTGACAGCAACCCCCGCGGCAACCTCCATCACCGCGTGATACCGCTGCTCGACCACGCTCAACTCCACCAGCACGGCCCCGGCCCTCCCTGCACACGCCGATCAGACGCGCACAGCCAAGCCGAGGCAAGCGGTGTCAAGCATCAGGTGAAGCCACAACGTCAAGCATCAACCGAGACAAGACACGCCCACCGAAGCGGGATGCGTCCAAACTTTCTCTACGTCTTCAAGGCGACCCGCTGACGCGGGCCGCGCGCGGCACGGCCGCCCACCCGGCCCGCTCTCGGCTCCGCCACCGCGGGCCGGCCAGCGACCAGGCCGCGCAGCAGCACGTAGCGGACGACCGGAAACGCGGAGAAACTGGACGCGCCCGCACGGCGAGTGCCACGCCGAGGCGAGGCGGTGGCGGGGGAGTTGGCCGGTGCGCAGGCCTGTCGGTGGGGCCGGTCGGCTCCGTGTGCTTTACCCACCTCCCCGGGTCGGGGCCCGCGTCGGGCAAGGCCAGCGGGCCACTCGTTCAAATTCCGGGCAGGGGCAAAGCCTGCCCGAGTTGCCGGGCCAGCGTACGGCCCCCTGACCATGCCCGACCCCAACCCGGGCAGGACACCGGCCAAAGCCCACTCCACCGCCCTCACGCACGTAGCCGTCTGACGGCAACGCCGACGGCAACACGAGCGCACAGCACGGCACTTCCACGCACACCCACGGACCGGCCGGAATTGGCTGACCAGCGAAAATGCAGGTGACGACCGCGCGGCGAGCACACGTACTATGTGCTGGCAGGGACCACACCGGTCCTTGTGCATAACACCTGTGGCGACCCGGTGGTCCTGTACCGCTCTCCTGGGACGGGTAATAGGGCTAGCGAGGCCAGTGGTCTAAATGCCGCTAATCATGCTGGCGATCATCCTACGGCTTACCTGTCTAACCTTCCTGAGGGGGCGGCCCACTATGCGGGCAATGGTCACGACCTCGGAATGCATGTCTTCGTGATGAAACCTGGATTCAGGGAGGCATTTGGGGGCCCGGTGGAAGATGGAGGCCTGGAGTACCCACTAAAGAATTCAATGGGACTAACGAAGGGCCTCACTGAATGGAGGATTCCGGCGAGTCGATTTGATGAGTTCAACTCATACATTGACCACGATCTCACCGAGTGGTGGGATGCTGCCGATGGGCACTTCTTCCAGCCACCGGGATCCATACATTAGCCGTGACTCTCTTTGGTGGGGTGGCCCTACAGAGGGCCACCCCACCAACCCGACAGAAGGTGAGACTTGGATGGTTCGTCTCAATGATCCAGATCGGTTCGCTCACTTTGTAGAGCAGCTGAGTTCGACGCTCGGTGTGGAGCCGGAGATCCGTGAGGTTCCGCCCCGGGAGCCAGGTGACGGTCAAGTTTTCGCTCTCATCTATGCGGATACCCCGGAGCCCGGCTTCATTTCTGGATTTACATACGGGCTGTCGCTGTGGGAGGGCGCGGATTCGCTGTCATCATCCCGCGAGCTTTGCATAGTGATGCGTTCGAATGATTCAGAATGGGCGAAGGTACCAGCCATCACGGTGGCAGCCCTACGTGGCATGTGCCCCTTCGATCCGGGGATGGTGATTGGTTACATGAAGCCGTATGTGCCAGGTTCGGGATTGAGCAGCCTGCTCTTGGCTGTACCCTCGCCTCGGCTGATGCTCGCCGACCAGATCGATCTCGCACGCTCCGGCATGGGTTCCGGCGATTTCGTAGAGATTATTGGTGCTTATCCGATCTATGCCTCGGAGAGGAAGATCATCCATGCTCAGGGAGCCGGAGTGGTGTGGAACTCCGAATGGGACCCATATGATCCCGCTCGTCCTGCGGTGGTTTGACGTGGGGGTGCCCCGAGGCTGATGGTTCCGCATGGCGCGGGATGAGCGGCTCACTCGATTCTTGCCTCGCTTCTGAATAAATTGCAGCGGCCCCACCGGATGCTTTCCGGTGGGGCCGCTGTCGCCGTTTGACGGCAGTAGTTGACGGCAACATCAGCGGACGGGAGCTGCGCAAAGCGGAGGGCTCTCGCCGTCATCGGGCCGGGCAGCGCGGCCGCCCCGGTCGTCGAGGGCCCGCCCGAGGAGGTCGATGGCGCCGCGCTGGAGGCGGAGCTGGACGTGGGCGTATACGGTCGCGGTGACCCCTATGTGGGCGTGGCCGAGGAGTTCCTTGATGACGACGAGTTCGACGCCCTGTTCGAGGAGGAGGGTCGCGGTCGAGTGGCGGAGATCGTGAAACCGGATCTGCCGGAGTCCTGCTCGGCGGAGTAGGGCGTCGAAGTGCCGGGTGAGGGTGGCAGGTTCGATCGGGTGGCCGTCGGGCTGGGTGAACACGTGGCCGCTGTCCAGCCAGACCGCGCCCGCCCTGTCCCGTTCCTGGGCCTGCTCAGCGCGATGCGCGCGCAGTGAGGTGACGCACAAGGTCGGCAGAGCGATGCGTCGCTCCGAGCTGATGGTCTTGGTCGGCAGGGTGGTCAGGCCGTTGGTATGTGTGCGCTGGAGGGTACGGTGGATGCTGGCCGTGCCGGCGTCGAGGTCGAGGCCTTCCCAGCACAGGCCGAGGAGTTCGCCCTTGCGTAGTCCGGTGCGGAGTGCGAGCTCGAACAGGGCCTGCAGTCGGTGCCCGTTGGTGGCTGCGAGGAAGGTACGGGCCTCGTCGGCGGTGAGGGGTTCGAAGCGGCGGGGCCGGGGCGTGCCGGTGCGGACGTTGCGGGCGACGTTTCGGGGTATCTCCTCCTCACGGACGGCGTGTTCCAGGGCGGATTTGAGTACGGAGTGGATGTAGGCGAGCGTGACCGGGGAGAGGCGCTTGCGGCAGCACTGGCCGATCGCGCAGCAGCGCGGGCGGCGGCCCGTCTGGGCGCGGCGATTGCTCAGAGCCAGTCTTTCCGCTTGAAGATGACGTACAGACTGGTGCATACGACCGCCATCAGGACGATCGCGAAGGGGTATCCGAGCACCCAGTGCAACTCCGGCATGCTGTCGAAGTTCATCCCGTAGATGGTCCCGACCAGCGTCGGAGTGAAGAGAATCGCCGCCCATGACGAAATCTTCTTGAAGTTGTCTGCCTGGGGGCGCTGACCTGCGGTGATGCGGCTTTGGTGGCCTCTGGCCTGCGCGGATGGATCTTTCAGCGTCATAGCGGATCATGCCGCGCTATGCGGCCGATTCTCCCCACGCGCTCCCCGGCGCAGCCCATACTCCCTAGATTCTCCCCAGCGAGGGTGTCCCGAAGGGATCCGCGCCACGTGTGCTCGTGCTCGCCTGGCGGCCGGTGGAAGTCACTATGGGTTACCTCTGAGGTGTCGTCCACCGGCCTCCAGGCGAGTGCATTTCGCGGTCCCCGAATCCTGTGCCCGCATGGGTTCACCGGGTTGCGTTCAGGCCGTCTGCGACTCGCAGCGACACCTGGCCACGTTCGGTGCGGCGTCGGGCGATGAGTTCCGATACGAAGAGAGGTCGTCTTGGTCGGACGTGCCCCCGAGGTGCCGATAGAGACGCTGCTCGGTCCTCGGATCGTGGGTACGTACTAACTCGGCCAAGACTGATGCCCAACAGGGAGACCCCAGCGTGAGCGACTTTGTCGTCCAGAAGATCGTCCGGCCCGAGCGTGCGGTATCGGGCCCGTGGTTGGAGGTGATCGCCTCGAATCTCGACTACCACCGAGCGACCTTCCTGTGGAAGTGCGAGGGTCTCTCGGATGCACAGCTGCGGCTACGCGCTGTGGGGTCGTCGGCGTTGACCCTGCTGGGGCTCATGCGCCATTTGCAGGGGGTCGAGCGTGCCTGGTTCCAGCGGACGTTGGCGGGCACGGCGCCTCGCTTCTTCCCCTATCGGACCTATGTCACCGCTGACGGAGGCGAGTGGTACGACGAGTCGGACATCACGCCGGCCAGGGACGTCTACGCGGACTACCTGAAGGCGTGCGAGGAGTCGCGGCAGGTGTTCGCGAGGGTGACCGTCGACCTCGCGCGTATCGTGCCGAACCCGGAATTCGGTGACACCGACGTGCGGTTCGTCCTTGAGCACGTGATCGAGGAGTACGCCCGCCACGTCGGCCACGCGGATCTCCTCCGCGAGGCCATCGACGGCGCCACCGGCGAGTAGCCAACCGCTGTGCCCTACGAAGCATTCCAGGGCTCGTCAGACGAAGTGTTTGCCGGAGTCACGGCAAACGGTTCGTGCAACTCCCGCTACGCTCCCGCCTCATGGGAACACCCTGGGCCTCCATCATCGCAGCGTCGACGGCCGTCTTCAGCGCGGTCGCCACCGGGGGTGCGTGGCTGGCGGCGCGCCGTGCGAACGCCACCGCGGACGCGGTTGCGCGCATCGAGCGGGACCGTTGGCACGCCGACCTGCTGCCGCAGTTCATCGTGAGGATCGAGATGGATGAGGGCGACCGAGCGACGCTCAACGTCCGGCTCGTCGGCCCGCTTCCGCTTTGCCATCTCGACGAGATCCGAGTCGAGGTCGCGCAGAGCGATGACATGGACTACACGTCCCGGCTCGCGGGGCGGGGGGGCGACCGAGGAGCCGGTGGCTGCCCAGGTGTGGGGACCGCTGCGGTTCGTGCCCGGCTCCGACGGCGCGGACCGGAACGGGCAGACGGTCGCCCCGTTCGCTCTCGCGATAGGCAGGGGGCGGCCGTTCGCGCTGGAGCGCACGCGCTCACCCCTCTGGTGGGACGGCAACGACCGGGAGGAACGGTGGCGGGACAAGTGGCTCAACCTGCCGATGCGCCTGGTCCTCACCTGCCGTCGAGAAGGTTTCGAGCCGTGGACGGTCCCGTACGAGGTGGACGTGCCGGAGGCACCGAGGGTGCGGTTCGTCGGTTGACCCTGCTGGGGTTGATGACCCGACCAGGGTAGGCAGCATGCGTCGACCTCTCCAGCCTCCCGTGTCCGCCGAACGGACACCCCTAGCCGCCAACTGAGGTCGGCCGCCGCATCCTTCACGGATCGGCGCTCTCGCGCTGGCCGTCCCCCGTACGGACAGCATCCGTATCGCCGCTGGATATACGGGGGTTGTGGGTGCGGCGGCGGTTCGTCCGGCGGGCGTCCTTGAGCTCGCGAACCGTGAGGCGGTAGCGGAGTAGCTCACGCCACCACTCCAACCGCGCCGGGGCGGTCTGGGGCAGGGCGCGGACGAGAGTGCGCGCCAGCGTGACGAGCGCGGTGGTGATGGTGGTCAGGGCGACGAGGCAGGCGGCGGCCCAGGATGGGACCGCTGAGAGGTCGGGCAGCACGGGATGAGGGCCTTCCGGAGGCGCGAGGGCGAGGTCCGCGACGAACCAGCCAGGGGCGTGCCGAGGAGCCTGGCGCTGGCCGAGCGGTGGCCGTGCCCGTGCTGTCGGGAGGTCGCTCGACTCAGCCAGGTGGGGCGGTTGGTCACCGGGTTCGGCATGCCGGTGACGCCGGTGGCGTCGCCCCTGGCATGTGCATCCCCCTATGCGTTGTCTCCGTTGGCCGGTGTCTTCCCCGAGTCGGAGATCCCTACACGACTTCCGAGGCGCGACGGGGCAGCCCCCAGTGGCCCCCGAGTGGTTCAGTTACTCAGACGCTCTCTGGTCCCGATACGTCGTGACCGTTCTGTCCGGTGCTTGCTTCTCCCGCTCGCTCGCCCACGGTCTGCCATTTCGAAGCTTCAGAACGGTGCGCCAGCCTTGCCGCTCCACAGCCACGTCGGAGGCGACGCTCTAGCACCACGAGGAGCACGTTATAGACACCCGACACCGAGGAGATTGCGACCCATACCTCGCAAGGGGAGCCATTGGCCCCGAGAACCAGACTCACCACAGGGATCGCAAGGGCGATGGCGAGCAGTGCCCAGTGAACATCCACCATCTTGAATTCGCTGGTCACGGGGCTGGTGTGTGTGGTGGGTTGCGTACTCGCGCTGGTCGGGGGCGATTGTCTGGCGTCAAGATCGTCTGTCAGCGCGCGATCTCGATGTTGGTCAGTACGAGCAGGGCGCGAAGGAGCGTGGTGGCGTGTCGGACGTGCAGGCGGAGCTTGGTGATGATGCGCCAGTTCTTCAGGTGCGCGAAGGCGTGCTCGCAGACCGCGCGGACAGACGCGATCAGCTTATTGACCTGCTTCTTCGCAGGGATGAGTGGCTTGGTGCGGGCGGCTTTGTAGCCGGTGATGACCACGGGGTTGTCCGGGTCGTCGTCCAGGCCGACGAAGCCGAGGTCACCGATGGCACCCAGCTCGACGGCCCGCAGGCGCTCGACGAGCTTGTTGTAACGGGCGGTGGTGATCTCCGAGGAGCGTCCCGGGCGGGCCGCGGACAGCCACAGCAGCCGGCCCTTGTGATCGGTGAGGGCGAGGAAGAGCAGGCCGTGGGCTTTGTGTTTCCCGCTGTAGTTGCGGCGGTTGTCCGCTCCTGTGCGCCGCCGGGTGCGGATCAGAGTGCCGTCGATCAGGACGACGTGGCCACCCGTTCGGATGACTTTCTTCAGCGCGCGCTCCAGGCGCTGGGCCCGAGCGGCAAGCAGTTCGATCACCTCCAGGACCCAACGACGTACCGTCGTGGCGGAGATGTGGTTGCCGCCCGCCATGTCGGCAAGCCGCTGGTCATGGCGGAGAACTGCGAGGACGATCGTGGCGGTCTTCCCGGCCGGCAGCTTGCGCCACCGGGAGCGGATCTTCTTCAGATGGCCGCGGAGCAGGTCGCCGAGGAAGGTCAGGGTGGCCGTGGACAGCTGCAGACTGGACTGGTAGACAACCGTCTCAGTGCCCCCGGCGGGGCTGGTTTTCTTTGGCATGATCTATCAACTGCCGCCGGGGCCATCGGCGTTACGGCCCGGGCTGTATGCCGTTGCTGGACCACACTCACAGCGTGGTGGTGAACTTCCCGTCGGCCAGCGTGCGCAGCCAGCCCCGCTCGGCCAGCCGGTTCAGCTTCGAGCGCATCGCCTCCGAGCGGGCCGGCTCTTCGGACATCCCCAGCTCACCGCAGACCTGCTTGACCATGACCGGCGTATCCGCCCGTCGCACCACGTCCATGATCCGCTGGTAGTCCACAGGCAGTACCGTCTCGTCTGTGTTGCGCTCGCGCTGCGGCACCAGCAGCACCGCGCGGCCCGCGACCTGGCTGGCACCCCCAGGCGTCGTCCTCGTTTCGGCGTGCAGCTGCTCGGCCAGCCGACGCGCGACCCGCTCGGCGACGGTGAGTTCCTCGAGCTCGTCGCGCACCTCTTGAAGCTGCTGGCTCAACTTCTCTGCCTGCAGTTCCAGTTCGGCCCTGCGGGCCGTGATCAGCCCATGAAGGTCCGGTTCCGCATCCCTGGCCACCTGACGCACCTCCCGCCGGATCGTACGGACAGGTACCTCGCTCACGCCGGGAAATCCGCGGATCCCTGGTCACCGAAACGGCAGACTCCGCGGGAGTTCTGCGCGGCGTTCGCCGGACTTGATCAGCGGTTGGAAGACTGGGCGTACCGGAGGGCCAGACGTTCCTGACCAGCCTGGACGGCGAGTACGACGTCCTGTTGAGACGTGGGCGGGCCGGAGCGGAGCATCTGCTCTGGGCCGACCCGCCCACGCAATATCAGCTTGCGGCGGGGACCGGGTCGCGGGTTGGTTCGGGCATCGCCTCGGGTGCGGGCGTCTGCTTCGGATCGGGCTCGACTGTCACCGCAGAGGGAGCGGAGGCAGGGGTGTAGGGAATCTCGCCGCTCAGGACGGCCTTGGCGCGGTCCTCGTCGAGCTCGCCCTCCCAGCGGGCGACGGCCAGGGTGGCGACGCCGTTGCCGACCAGGCTGGTCAGGGCGCGGGCTTCGGACATGAACCGGTCGACGCCGAAGATCAGCGCGAGGGCGGCGACCGGGACGTGCGGGACGGCGCTGAGAGTGGCGGCCAGGGCGATGAAGCCGGAGCCGGTGACGCCTGCGGCGCCCTTGGAGGTGAGCAGCATGACGGCGAGCATGGCCAGCTGCTGGGTGAGGCTGAGGTCGATGCCGAGGGCCTGGGCGAGGAAGACCGAGCCCATGGTCAGGTAGATGGCGGTGCCGTCGAGGTTGAAGGAGTACCCGGCGGGCAGCGTGATGCCGACGACCGGTTTCGAGGCGCCCGCATGCTGAAGCTTGGCCATCATGCGCGGCAGGACAGGCTCCGTGGAGGACGTGCCCAGGACGATCAGCAGCTCCTCCTTGATATAGCGCAGGAACGGCAGCAGCCGCAGTCCGTTCAGTCGCATCACGGTCCCGAGGACGACCAGGACGAAGAAGAGGGCGGTCAGCCAGAACGAGCCGACCAGCAGGGACAAGTGGCGCAGGGTGCCCAGGCCGTAGTTGCCGATGGTGAAGGCCATCGAGCCGAACGCGCCGATGGGGGCCAGCCGCATGATCCACCGGATGAGCGTGAACAGAACCATGGAGAACTTCTCGACGCCCCGGGCGATGCCCAGGCCGGCCTCTCCGCTGGCGTGCAGGCCGAATCCGAACAGCACCGACACCAGCAGCACCGGCAGGATCTCGTTGCCAGTCAGGGCGCTGACCAGCGTGGCGGGGATGATGGTGAGGAGGAAGGCGGCGAAGCCCTCGTGGGCCGTGGTCGCCTCCGGCGGCAGGCCCTTGGTGGACAGGGTCGAGAGGTCGATGTGCAGACCGCTGCCCGGTTTGACGACGTTGACGACGACCAGGCCGATCACCATGGCCACGGTGGTCAGCACCTCGAAGTAGACCAGGGCCTTCAGGCTCACGCGGCCGACCGCGCGGGCGTTGCCCATGGAGGCGATGCCGTGGACGACCGTGCAGAAGATGATCGGCGCGATGAACATCTTCACCAGCGCGATGAAGCCGTCGCCGAGCGGCTTGAGGTCACCGCCGATGGACGGCCACAGCCCGCCCACGGCGGCGCCGAGGAGGACGGCGATCAGGCACTGGACGTAGAGGTGGGACAGCATCCGGCGGATGCGGCCGGGTGGTGCGGTGACGGTACCCGGGGCAGCGTCGTTGCGGCTCATGCGGGGCGTCCTTCCAGGACGGGAACGAGGAGTTCGGCTCGGGCGATACGCCGGGCGGCGCGGTGCAGCAGCACCGTGGGGGACGCGCCGTCCGGTGCGGGGACGGCTTGGGTGGCGATCACGCCGGCGGGGGTGCCCAGGCGCAGCGTGCCGTCGGCGGTCTGCCGGGCGACGCGGTGGGCGAGGGTGCCGGGGGTGGCGGCGGCCGTGGCCAGGGCCACGGCGGAGGTCAGGCCGATCGCCGGGTGCGGGGCGTGCATGGAGACCATGCGCACGGCCAGGTCGTACTCGTCCTGGTTGACGAGTATGCCCTGTGTGGTGCGATAGGGGGCAGGCCGGGCGACGATGCCCACCTTCGGCACCGCGTGGCTGACCGGATCGCCCTCGCGGGCCAGGCCCATGGCCAGCGCTGCCTGGCGGCGCAGCAGTGTCAGCGCGGACACTGCGGTGGCGAACGCGGTGAGGGATTCCGTGCCATCGAGGCCGAACGCCTTGGCCTCGAACAGCGCGGCCGGAGCGCCGGCGTCCACCAGGGATGCCTCGACGGGACCGTCCGGGCCGGTCAGCTCGTCCAGTGCCCGGCCGGTCGGCAGTGCGCGGCCGGTCGTCGAGCCCGCCGGGTCCTGAAACCCGAGCAGGACCGGCACGCCGGGCGCCGAGGTACCAGGGACCACGGCCGTGCCCTCCTCCGGGGCCACGCCCGCGGGGGTGGGGATCGTGCCGGTGAGGCGGGCCCCGGTGTTGACGTTGAGCATGCGGACGGTGGTGGTGTCCGACGCGATCGGCACGAGATCGTGGTGGACGGCGTACAGGGCCACGGCGGTGGCGCAGTTGCCGCAGTTGCTGGCCCACTCCACGCGCTCGTCGCCGATTCCGACCTGGGCGAAGGCGTACTCGACATCCACACCGGGTTGGGTCGACGCCTGTACGACGGCGGCCTTGGAGGTGGTGGAGGAGGCGCCGCCCACGCCGTCGATCTGACGGGGGTCGGCGGCGTTGAAGGCGGCGAGCAGGAGGGCATCGACGTCCACGCCCGTGGCGGCCACGTCGCGGTGGTCGAAGATCCAGCACTTGCTGGTTCCTCCGCGGATCATCTCGCCCTGCAGACGCAGCACAACTGACTCCTCACAGCCATGGAAGGGGAAGTCCACCGGCGGTCTCGCCGTGCGTGGTGTCCTCCACGGTGGGTTACAGCAGCGTGAAGTACAATCTCGGAAATCTGCATGGCTATTAAGGTGAAGTGAACGCTGGAGGTGGCGGCATGCTCGACGTCCGGCGGATCCTGCTGTTCACGGAGGTCGCCCGGCGCGGCTCGGTGACCGCGACAGCCCGCGCCCTCAACTACACCCCGTCAGCGGTATCGCAGCAGATCAGCCGCCTGGAAACAGAGGCAGGCCAGCCCCTGCTGGAACGCCACGCCCGGGGTGTCACCCCCACCGACGCCGGACGGGCGCTGGCCGAACGAGGGCAACGGATCGAACGCGAACTGCAGGCCGCGGAAAACGAACTCGCCGACTTCGCCGGCCTGCGCGCAGGCACACTGCGCATCGGCACCTTCCCCACCGTCGGCGCCTCGCTCCTCCCGCAGGCCGTGATCGCCTTCCGCGACGCCCACCCCGACGTACGGCTGACCGTCCGCAGCGCCCGCATCGCCGGACTCTGGACGATGCTGGAGAACCGGGAGATCGAAATATCGCTGATGTGGGACTACGACTGGAGCCGAATCGACCGGGAGGACATCGTCGTCACCCCACTCCTCGATGACCCGCCGGCCCTTCTCATCAGCGGCCACCATCCACTCGCCGGCCGTAACGCCGCCTCACTCGCCGACTTCGCAGACGACCCCTGGATCACCCGCGCCGACCATCACCCGGTGGCCGAAGCCCTCGTCCGCGGCTGCCGCGCCGTCGGCTTCGAGCCCCACATCGCCTACGAGGCCCACGACTACCAGGAAGCCCAGGCCATGGTCGCCGCCTGCATCGGCGTCGCCCTCGCCCCCACCCTGGCCCTGGAGGGCACCCGACCCGGCGTCACCGTCCTGCCCCTCCAGCCGCCGGCCCCCATCCGCCGCATCCTCCTCGTTCGCATGGCCGACCACTCGCTCACCCCCGCCGCCCTCACCTTCGCCGGACTCCTCCGCGATACCGCCGCAGCCCGAACAACCTGACATTGACACCGAACCACGCCCACCGGTCATGGAACCGCCGCGCTCACCGCCGCCAATCCAGGCCCCGCACTTCGGTGTTGGACGTGGGCAACGGGCGGCGCCAAGCAACCCTGGCCATACGTTGGGTTCGTGATCCGGAAGGAGCACAGGCTCCGAGGTGAGCGTGGCGAGCGTCGGCTCCGGCAGTGACAGGCCGAAGGCTTGATCGAGGTCTTCCACTGCGGGGTGGGGGCGGTGCGCCCGGTCAGCGGATCCGGGGCAGCGCCTTGTCCGGGTGCGCGGCGTGCACGGTACTTGACGGCGATCTTGGGATGGCCCACCTGAAGAACTGGCGCATCATCACCAAGCTCCGCCTGCACGTCCGACACGCCACCACGCTCCTTCGCGCCCTGCTCGTACTGACCAACATCGAGATCGCGCGCTGACAGACGATCTTGACGCCAGACAATCGCCCCCGACCAGCGCGAGTACACAACCCACCACACACACCAGCCCCGTGACCAGCGAATTCAAGATGGCAGATCCTCAATGGCGGCTGTTCCTGCCGAAGGAATGGGCGTCAGACACCGGCCGCAGGACCGTCACCCGCGTCCCGCCCGAGGTCACGCACCGGGAGAAGTGGCGGCTGGCTCTGGACATGCTCGACACCCTGGCCGGCTGGGGCATGAGGCCGCCGGTCGTCGTGGCTGACGCCGCCTACGGCACCAACGCACACCTGCGGGCCGGCCTGGCAGAGCGCGGCATCGACTACGTGCTGGCCGTCCGCGCGGACGTGACCGCCCATCCCTTCGAGGAACAGCCCGTCGCTCCAGCCCGCAACGGGCCCGTCGGGTGCTGGCCACAGCCTCGCTACCGCCATCCCGCACCGTCAGTGGCAGCCCTGGCCGCCGGTCTCGCGCAGGACGCGTTCACCACCGCCGCCTGGCGGAACGGCTCGCGAGGAGAGTTACGGTCCCGCTTCGCCGCCGTGCGCATCCGCCCTGCAGGCAAGGCCGTCGAGCGTCCGATCCGAACCGCTGCTTCGGCCGAGCAGGGCTGGTGGGACGGGGTCCTGCCGGACTGCTGGCTGCTGGTCGAGTGGCCCGAGGGGGCCGAGGCTCCCACCGACTACTGGCTGTCCAACCTGCCGGCTGACATGGCGATCGTCGACCTGGTCCGTCTGGCGAAGGTCCGCTGGCGCATCGAGCACGACTACCGCGAACTCAAGCACGGCCTGGGCCTGGACCACTTCGAAGGCCGGTCCTGGCCCGGCTGGCACCACCTCGTCACCCTCGTGACCGCCGCCCACGCCTTCCTCACCGAACAACGCCTGGCCCCAAAAGCACCCAGTCCGGCCTCACCCTCTACCAGATCCTCGATGCACTCCAGGACACCTTGAGGTGCTGGACCGGCATCTGCACCACCTGCCAACAGCCGCTGCCCAGCAGGACACACAGAACACCGAGATCAAGAACGACCTAACGGAGTCCTACTAGTGCTGGATTCCTCAAACGGTGTACACATATCGGCGCCGTAGTAAGCGAGTTGGCGGTGCCGGTCTGCCCCAGATCCAGGGGTTGGCCCGGGAGTTGAGCTGGTCGGTCGCAAGGGTGGTGGCGTATTCGATGTCGTCGCGGTTGGCGAATGACCGGCCGGCGAGGGCGGCCTTGCGGAAGATGCGCCACCAGCCTTCCTGCAGGTTGAGCCAGCACGCACCGACGGGGATGAAGGCGTGGTGGATCCGGGGATGGCCTTCGAGCCAGGTCCGAGTGGACAGGCTGTTGTGACTGGACAGGTTGTCGGTGACGATCCAGATCTCACCCTCCGGGTTGGCGTCCTCAAGCAGTTGCAGGAACTGCTGGTAGAAGACGCTGTTGCGGGAGGAAGCGGTCATCGTGACGGCCTGGCCGTCGGCTGGTCGCAGACCGCCGTAGACCCAGGTCTTCTCCGGTCCGCGGCTGTAGTCGAGTTCCGCTTTGATCCGGTGCCCGTCGGGTGACCAGGCGGGGGCGGGCGGGAAGGTCCGCGGGATCACTGGCCCCAGCTCGTCGGCGCAGATCACCGTCGCACCGGCGGGCGGGTGGGTGTAGAGGCCGATGATCCGTGTCCTTTTGGGACGAAGTCCGGGTCCTTCGATCGCGTCCAGGACCGGGTGCGGCGCCAGCGCACGCCCTCGGCGAGCAGGATGCGGCGGACCTGTGAGCGCCCCACCTCGATCCCTTCGGCCCGCGCTGCCGCGGCCAGGGAATCCAGCGTCCACTCGGGTGGCCCGGACTCGTCGAAGGCCCACAGCTCCCCGACCGGCTCCCACCTCAGCCGCCCCGGCGGGACGGTCTTGACCAGGGAGATGATCCGAGATCGTTCCTCTTCGGTGATCCGCCGCTTGCGGCCCTGCCCGCCCAGATCATCCAGCCCTTGCAGGCCTGAGCGGTTGAAGCGGTGCAGCCAGCAGCGGACCGTTTTCTGGCTGCAGTCCAGTTCCACGGCGATCGCCGGCACCCGTAGCCCCGCCCAGCTCAGCTCGATCATCCGGGCCCGCATCACTGCATCCCGCGGAGCCTTCCGCGCCCGCGACAATCGGCGAACGACGGTCCGTTCGTCCTCGTCACGCCCCGGTCGTGCTCGTAAAACCATCGCCCAGCACCCGCCCCCGAGCACCGTCAACTACCCCGCCACCAGGACATATACCCAACGAAAGAGGAATCCAGCACTAGTGCTGTGACCGGAAATGATCACCGGGGCGGGCAGTCAGCGGGGCAAGGGGCGATGATGTGGGGATGACCGCCAGCTCGCGCGCCCATTCGTTTAACGCGGCGGCTGACCAGTACGCGGCCAGCCGGCCTTCGTACCCGCCCGCGCTCTTCGATTTAATCGAACAGTTCACGAGCCGTCCCCTGGCGGGTGCCCGCGTCGCCGATGTGGGCGCGGGCACCGGAATCGCCACCGCGCTGCTGCGTGGGCGCGGAGCTCACGTAATCGGCGTTGAGCCGGGCGACGCCATGGCTGCCCAGTTCCACACCGTGCTCCCGGATGTGCCGATTGTGAGGGGTGACGGCAACGCCCTCCCCCTCGCGGACGCCTCCCACGACCTCGTCACCTACGCACAGTCCTGGCAGTGGACCGACACCACCCGCTCGGTCCCGGAGACGCTGCGGGTCCTGCGTCCGAGCGGTGCGCTCGCGATCTGGTGGAACACCACCGCCTTCGACGTGCCCTGGATCCGAGAGCAGCACCAGCGGCTCGCGCACCACTGCGGAGTGAAGCCGACTTCTCGGGCGCGTCCCAACGACAGCGACGCCGTCCGGCTCGCGGGCCTGTCGGGGCTCCGAGTCGCGCGCCGCCAGGTGCGGTGGAGCCGTGTGGTCTCCCTCGACATGCACCTTTCCAACATCAGCAGTCGCTCGGCGTTCCTTGTCCTTACCGAGGACGACAAGCGTGCCTTTCTCTCCGAGGAGCGCAGGCGACTGCGGGAGATGTTCCCCGGCGAGGCGGTGGAAGAGGTCTACGTGGTTGATCTACTGGTGGCCACTCGTCCGTGACCTGCCCAGTGTCCTGAGATCCGGACGGCCAGGCCGCTCCAACGACGGGGCGGCCGCCGAATCGGATGCCTTTCTCACTGCGGACGCGGGCGCGTTCACGCCGTTGAGCGGCCAGGACGTCGGGGTGCCGGGCGTTCTGGTTGCGCCAGCGCAGATATCGGTGCAACTCCCGTGTCTGGACGGTGTGGTTGGGGTGGTGAGAGTTGGCGAGGGTGAACTGCCGCAGCGGCCCGAAGTGCGCCTCGATCGGGTTCGCCCACGACGCGTTCGTCGGTGTGAAGCACAGCTCGACCTTGTTCTTCGCCGCCCAGCGGCGGATCCGCCCGTTCTTGTGGGCGGACAGGTTGTCCAGGATCACGTAGATCGGGGCGCCGTCCGGGTGTGCCGCGCGGATCGACTTCAGCGCGGCCCAGGTCGGCCCGATGCCCTTGCGGCGCCGGTTGACGCCCCACAGGGTGTCGTCGCCGACCGAATAGCAGCCGTGGAAGTAGGTGGTGCCATGGGTGCGGTGATAGGTGGCCGGCAGCCGGTCCGGCCGCCCCTGCTTCGCCCAGCAGGACCCGGCGGTCGGGCGGATGCCCAGGGGGCCGAACTCATAGAAGGCGAAGGTCCGCTCGGGCCGCTGGGTGAGGGCATACTCGATCCGGTCCAGCTTGGTATCGAAGTCCGAGTCGCTCGATTCCTTCCACGTCTTGGTGCGCTGGAAGGTGATCCCGCGGCGGGTCAGCAGGCAGCGCAGTGCTTCGCGTCCGATCCGTATGGAGCGGGGGACGTTGCGCCGCAAGTGGTCGGCGAGCTTGCGGATCGACCATCGGGTGAAAGGCTTGCCGAGCTTGGTAGGGCGGGTGATGGCCGTCCGGATGACGAAGTCCTCGTGGTCATCGCTGAGCAGGCGGGGACGGCCTCCCGCCCATCGAGGGTCCAGACAGGCCAGCCCGATCTCGTTGAACTTGTGGATCACGCGCCCTCCGCCACGGCGACGTACGGGCCCCTTGGGAGCAGTAGCTCCGCGCGAAAAAAGGTACCCAGCACGACTGGGTTCACGGCGCCGGTACGGCACCGATCTGCTGCATCACCCCGAGGAGGTCGGGCTGGCCCCGTTCGCCGACGATCCGGTCGTCGGCCAGGTAGTAGAAGTTCATGGCCTGCACCGAGATCTTGTTGCCGCTCGCCGGGATCCCGAAGAATTCACCGTCGTGGGTTCCCCGCATGGTGAACCGCGCGGCCACGGTGTCGCCTTCGGTGACTGTCTCCTCCAGCGTCCACTGGACGTCGGGGAAGGCGCTGCGCATCATCCCGATGACTTCCATGTACCCATCGGGCCCTCGCAGTGGTTCCGGGTGGCTTGGCGCGTGGAACATCGCGTCCGGAGAAATGATCTCGCGGGCGAGATCCTCGTTGCCCGTGTTGATGAACTCGACGAAACGGTTCATCACTGACTCGGTGGACTGCGATGGCATCTTGCTGTGCCTCTCCAGAGACGTTTGGGCGGGTACCTGCGAGCGTAACATCGAATCGATGTCCACATCGATTCGATGTTCGCGTGCGAAGATGGGCTCATGCTGGAACTCGCGATACTCGGCTTCCTCGCCGAGGGACCCCTGCCTGGACACGAGCTGCGCCGCCGCGTCTCGCAGCTGACCGGCTATACGCGGCCGGTCAGTGACGGCAGCCTGTATCCGGCGATCAATCGTCTGACCAGGGCGGGCTTGATCGAGCGGCGCGCAGACCCGGCCGCGGGGGCGGCCCGGTACGTGCTCAGCCTGACCGCGGCCGGCCGGGCCGAAATGCTTCAGCGCCTGCGCAAGCCCGCCGACCACGAGATCACCGACTTCACCCGGTTCTACGTCGTCCTGGCCTTCCTCTCCCACCTGCCCGACGTGGCCGAACAGCACGCGGTGCTGCGCAGGCGGCTGGAGTTCCTGGAAGAGCCGGCGAGCTTCTTCTACGACAACGAGCGGCCCCTGCGTGCCGAGGAGGTCGCCGACCCCTACCGGCAGGGCATGCTGCTCACCGCCCGCGCCACCAGCCGCGCCGAACGGACCTGGCTGCGCGAGACCCTCGGCGAGGAACCGCCCGTATTCGACACCGCCTGCACCGACAACGATCCACATGCGCCCGCCGCTCCCGCGAGCTGACTGCCCACAGAGGTACCCATGCTTGCTTCCTGGTACGACGCCCAGGGACCCGCCGCCAATGTCCTGCACGTCGGCGAACTCCCTGATCCCGTCCCCGGCCCCGGCGAGGTCCGCGTCCGTGTCACCGTCTCGGGCGTCAACCCCGGCGACACCAAGAAACGGCGTGGCTGGCTCGGCTCGTCCATGCCCTTCCCGCGAGTGATCCCGCACAGCGACGCCGCCGGAGTCATCGACGCCGTGGGCGCCCAAGTCGACGCCCACCGCGTCGGACAACGGGTCTGGGTATACGGGGCCCAGTCCTACCGCCCCTTCGGCACGGCCGCCCAGTACACCGTCGTACCCGACCACCAGGCCGTACCTCTGCCAGATCATCTGAGTGACGAGCTGGGGGCGAGCCTCGGCATCCCCGGCATCACCGCCCACCGCACCGTCTTCGCCGACGGCCCGGTCGACGGCCAACTGGTCCTGGTCCACGGCGTTCTCGGCGGCGTCGGCTCCCTGGCCGCCCAGCTCGCCCACTGGGCCGGCGCCACCGTGATCGCCACCGTCCGCCGCACCGCGGACCTCGACCGCGTCGACCCGGCCGTCGTCTCCCACGCCGTCGCCCTGGACACCGGCGACCCCGCCACAGCCATCCGCTCGTACGCGCCGCGGGGCGTCGACCGGATCATCGAGGTCGCGCTGTCCGACAACGCCGATCTCGACAACGCCGTCGCCGCCAACAACGCCGTCATCGCCGCCTACGCCACCCGCACGGACCGCACCGAGATCCCCTTCTGGCCGCTGCTGTTCAACAACGTCACCCTGCGGCTGCTCGGCAGCGACGATTTTCCCGTCGAGGCCAAACGCCAGGCCGCCCGCGACCTCACCTCCGCCGCCGCCGTCGGCGCCCTCACCGTCGCCGTCGGCGACCGCTACGCGCTGGACGACATCGCCAAGGCCCACGACCACGTCGACGCCGACGGTGTCCACAGCCGCATCCTGGTCACCCTCCCCCAATAGCGCAGACTCGGAACACCGGCCCGTCACCAGCAACCCCCGTCTCATTGACGGCCACTGGATCGCTCACCCCACGCGCCTAGGTTCACTGTCAAAGAAGCCGAAACGACTGGGTTCGTTGTCAAACGACTCGATTGGATGACAAGGGACACCCGGCCGTGACCCGCTGGGCAGCCGCCCACGCCGACCTGCACTGGGCTAACGTCACCTCGCCGCTTAGCTTGGTGTTTAACCTCGGCCGTTCACCTGACCCGCTGATCTTGGTTCGTTCCCGGGACAGCAGGACGGCCGTTCTTCACGCTTCGAGGTGTCGAGCAACGTCGCGTGAAGGAACGGCCGCTGGTGAAGAGTCTCGCCCCTGAACAGTCCGCCGACGCCGCGTTGGGCGTCCTGTCCCACTTTCGTGTCCAGTTCTACGACTGTCTCTACACCCGGGCGGATGCGCTCTTCGAGCTCGCCGACGCGGTGCTGTGCTCGGACGGCCCGGTCACCTCGCTGGTCGAGTTGACGCTCACGGCCGAGCACCGGCGCGGGCACGGAGCGATGTACGACGCGGTCAATCACGGCTGGCTGGAGCCGCGCCGCCTGCGCAGGCTGCTGGCCTCCACGCCGCTGCCGCGTGCCGCCGACGGGCGGATCGTGCTCGCGGTGGACGTGAGCAACTGGCTGCGTCCCGACGCCCCCACCAGCCCGGAGTTGCTGTTCTGCCACGTCTACGGGCGGGGCCGCAGCGCGGATCAGTTCATCCCCGGCTGGCCCTACTCCTTCGTTGCCGCGCTGGAGACGGGACGCACGTCCTGGACGGCTGTGCTGGACGCGATCCGGCTGGGGCCGTGCGACGATGCCACCGCGGTGACCGCCAGCCAGCTGCGCGAGGTGGTCACCCGGCTGGTGCACGCCGGGCAGTGGCGGCCGGGCGACGCGGACATCCTCGTCGTCATGGACACCGGCTACGACGTCACCCGTCTTGCCTATGTCCTGGCCGACCTGCCCGTCGAGCTGGTCGGCCGGCTCCGCTCGGACCGCGTCATGCTCCGGGACGCCGGCCCACGCCGCTCCACCCCGCGCGGCGGACAGCCCCGCAAGCACGGCGGCGTCCTCACCTTCTCCAAGCCGGAGTCCTGGCACACCCCTGACCAGGCCACCACGTGCGACACCACCCGCTACGGCACAGCCGAAGCCCTCGCCTGGGACCGGATGCACCCCCGGTTACAGGCCCGTGGCCCCTGGCTCGATCACTGCGGTGAACTCCCTCTGCTCCACGGCACGTTGATCCGGCTGAAGGTTGAGCACCTGCCCGGTGACCGTGACCCGAAGCCGGTATGGCTGTGGTCCTCACGCACCGGCATGACCGGCGAAGACGTCAACCTGCGCTGGCAGGCGTTCCTTCGCAGATTCGATCTTGAACATACCTTCCGACTGTTCAAGCAGACCCTGGGCTGGACCGTCCCCAAGGTCCGCGATCCGCACACGGCCGACCTGTGGACGTGGCTGATCATCGCCGCCCACACCCAGCTCCGCCTTGCCCGGCCCCTCGCCGAGGACCTTCGTCGGCCCTGGGAGCGGCCGGCGCAACCTCGTCGCCTCACCCCTGCCCGGGTTCGGCGGGGGTTCCGCCACCTCCGCGTGAAGACCGCCCGTCCCGCCGACGTGCCCAGACCCTCCAAGCCCGGACCCGGACGCCCACCCGGTTCAAAGAACCGCAGGTCAGCCCCACGTCACGAGCCTGGAAAGACCGTGAAACGAATCGAAACCCTCACCGAACACGTCCGCCTGAAACAGCAGCGAGGTTAATGATCAAGCGTACGTCCAGCAGTCCGGGCGTCTTCCCAGTTCAGAAGGGGTGTGAACGATGTAACCGGACGTCAAGCTCAGGATAGCCAGCCGGTGGAAGTCCGGTCCGGGGAGACGCCAGGGTCCCCGGTAGCTGACTCCCGGCGTCGCCCGAAATGGTGGCGTCGAAGTGGAGTGACAAGCGCCTCTCGGGGGCGTGCAACCGACCAGTCCGCAACATGAAGTGAAGCCTGCAGCGTCGTCATTTAACCCCCGCCCGCGGGCGGGCCAAGGAGGAGCCGAGCCTGTGCTTGATTGGCGAAGGCCACGGAAGATGATCTCGGACCTGGAGCGGTCGTCGAAGAACCTCCCGGCGTAAGGGGCGTGGAATGGTCGGAAGGTTGTCCTGGGAACTGGAGAGAGCCTCCTCGGCCCCGGGTATTGCGGCCCGGGAAGCGTGGCCTGCCTATAACCGGCAGAACCGGGAAATGGCGGGTTGTCGAGAGGCAGTCGGAGGGGGTCGTAGTAGTGACGATCGGCGGGACAACACAACCCGCTGGGAGCGAAGGGCCCCTGCTTCATCGACGCGATTCGAAAACAGGGAGGGACCCGGATGAGTGCCGTTACGGCTAGTTCCATCCGCCGGGAGGAAAGCGTCGCAGGACCAGTCCGCCGTCCTCTGGACAAGGTCCGAGCCTTGCAACGGACGCTTTACCGCTGTGCCGAGCAAGAACCCGAACGCCGGTTTCACGCCCTGTATGGCCATGTCCACCGCATGGACGTTCTGAGGCGGGCGTGGGCCGGTGTGTGCGCAAACCGGGGTGCCCCCGGCGTGGACGGTACGACCGTCGACGCGGTGGAATCCTCGGGGGTGGATGCATTCCTCCAAGACCTTTCGCAGAGACTGCGGGCGCATACGTATCGTCCGTCAGTGCTGCGACGGGTCCAGATTCCCAAACCGGGGCGGCCGGGGGAGTTCCGGCCGCTATCGATCCCCACCGTGGCGGACCGCGTGGTGATGACGGCTGCGAAACTGGTCATGGAACCAGTATTCGAGGCCCAGTTCACCGAGGCGAGCTATGGATTCAGGCCGAAGCGGTCCGCGATCGACGCGTGCGAGGCAGTGCGTGTCGCCGCGAACCAGCGGCGGGAGTGGGTGTTCGAGGCCGATATCCGCGACTGCTTCGGCACGATCGACCATGAGGCGCTGATGGCCCAAGTGGCGCGGCGTGTGGTGGACCGGCCGATGCTGAAGCTGATCCGGGCCTGGCTGCGGATGGGAGTCCTGGTGGGCGGGGTGACCTCGCCTACCGGGGCGGGAACCCCTCAGGGCTCACCGATTTCCCCATTGCTGGCAAATATCGCGCTGCACGTTCTCGACGAGGCGTGGCAGAACGAAGGTCGCCGGCTGGGGACGTTGGTGAGGTACTGCGATGATTTCGTAGTCCTGTCGCCGACCAAGCAACGGGCCGAACAGGCCCGTGAATTGGCGGCACGAGTTCTGGAACGGCTCGGGATGCGATTGCATCCTGAGAAGACCGGCATCGTCTGCCTCACCCGAGGCGGGCAGGGCTTCGACTTTCTCGGCTTCCACCACCGGAAGATGGAATCGTGGAAATGGCGGGGCAGGTACTACTTGCAACGCTGGCCCTCGGCCAGGGCGATGCGGGTACTGCGGGACAAAGTCCGTGCGGCGACCGCTCGTTCGAAGACTGAGCGGCCGGTATCCGCCGTGGTCGCCGATCTCAACCCGGTCCTGCGGGGCTGGTCGGCGTACTTCCGTAACGGGAACTCCGGACGGAAGTTCAACGTGGTCGACGGCTATGTCCACGAACGGCTGGCGATCTTTGCCAGCGCGAAACACGGACTTGCGGGCAGGAACTGGACCACCCGATTTACTTATGGGTGGATCACCCGGCTCGGTGTCTACCGCCTTACCGGAAACGTGCACAGGGCAACGGCGCATGCCAGCCGGTGAACGATGTCGGAAAGCCGTGTGCGGGAGAACTGCATGCACGGTTTGAAGCGGCGGGGACTGGAAACGGGGCATCAGCCACCGCGCCAGTCCCCGACCCTACTAAGGCTTCTGGACTGGGAGGGCTGGGGGCAGGCTCCGGAGGGGTTCGACGCCGCCACGCTCTACGCCTACTCGCTGCTCCAGGAGGACGTCGCCACCCGCGTCCGCTACGCCTTCCCCGTCCTGGGCAGCCCGGCCGGCCTCGCCGCCGAAGCCACCGTGTGCGCCCAGCTGCTGCAGACAGTGAGCCGCGGGGACAACCTTGCCCTCGCCGACCAGCTCCGGGACTGGTCTGCGGAACTGCGCCGACGCTGACGGCTCTTGCGCCCGGTCAGCCAAGCCTGGAGATCAGCCTGCCCACCCGATGGCACGGACCTCGATCGCTCCGGCATGCGGCATGTACTGGATCCAGCACCGTCGCCCGAACGCTTCCCGGATCTCCTCCACAGATCCCGGGTCGCGCACATCGGGCCAGGCCCGCGGATCCATCCGCGCGACCTCCACGAGCGCCATCACCTCCTGCCGGGCTCGGTCGTCCGGCACGCCATGACCTCAACCGCGAGCTCTTCCACCACCAGGCCGTACCGCATTCCGCACACCCCCGTGTGATCGACTGAGGCAGCAGCGTACGAGGGAACAGCCGATCGCGTTCCGGCCTGTGGATAACCCGGTCGGGCATGGTCCAGAGGCCGGACGGCGGCGAGGGGTACATGCACCGCTCGTGCCTGAAGGCGGCCATCGGTGTCGTACCTGCCGAGCAGCAGCGTCCGGGGAGCGGCCGGGGAGCCGGTGGCTGCGCCGACGATCGCCTCGCTCGTCTCGCGGACCTTGTATTTCTGCCACCCGCGCACCGAGGGCCGGTAGGCGTCGTCCAGTCTCTTGAAGACCACTTCCTCCATCCCGACCGATGCCCATGTCAGCCACTCGCGGACGACGTCGGCCTCGGTGGTCGACGGGCACAGTGCCCACGGCGCCGACAGGCAGCGGGCGGTGAACACGGACTCCAGCGCGGCCCGGCGCCGCCGGTACGGCCATCCGGTCATGTCCGTCCCGGACAGCCTCAGCAGATCGAACGCGACGAAGTGGGCCGGCCACTCCTCCGCTGCCCGGGCGGCCCCGGCACCGCGCCGGGCAAGCCGGTTCTGTAACCGCTCGAACGCGAGGCGGCCCGCGGCGTCCCATATGACCAGCTCGCCGTCCAGCGCTGTCGCGTCCGGCAGCTGCGCAGTCCCGGCGACTGCCTCGGGGAAGGCCGGCCCCATCTCGGTGCCGCGCCTCGAGCGCAGTACCACCCGCCCCGCGTCGATAGAGACCAGGGCCTGCCACCTGTCTTACTTCGGCTCACCGGCCCACCCCGGCAGCAGCGCAGGGTCGGACACAGGGGCGGCGAGCATCGGTTCCGGCAGTGTCCACGTCACAGCCCATGCCTTCCACCCAGCCCGCCCGTCGGCAAACCGAGTGCGCGTACGCACCCGACTACCGGCCCGACCACGGCAGGTCAGCGCACTACAACACCTCGCCGGGGGCTGTGTGCTGAGCTCCTGGCGCACGTCCAGGCAGCGCAGCCGGGCTGCCCGGATCCCGTGTCGTACGGTCTGATGTCGCGGCCGCCCACCGTCCGCAACGGATCTCACCGAGCCCGGCGGTGCCGCCGGTACGGCCGAAAGATCTGAACCAATACCGGGAATCAGGCCGCGACGAGCTCCTGCTCGCGGTCCGGCGTCTTGACCTTGGGCTTCTTGTTCGGCAGCGAGAGCCGGAAGACCTTGCGCCACGCGGAGAACACCTGCTTGGGCAGCGGCCCGGTGACGTACTCCAGCTCGTACTTTTCGAACAGCGCGCGCACCTTCACCGCGACCTCGGCGTACCGGTTGCTCGGCAGGTCCGGGAACAGGTGGTGCTCGATCTGGTGCGACAGGTTGCCGGTCATGAAGTGCATGGCCCTGCTGCCGCTGATGTTCGCCGAGCCCATCATCTGGCGCAGGTACCACTGGCCGCGCGTCTCGCCCTTGATCGACCGGCGCTCGAAGACCTGCACGCCCTCGGGGAAGTGCCCGCACATGATCACCGAGTGGGACCAGATGTTGCGGACCAGGTTCGCGGTGAACGTGGCGGCGAGCGTGGTGAGGAACGACGGGCCCGACAGCAGCGGGTGGATCACGTAGTCCTTGAGCACCTGCTTGCGGATCTTGCGGCCCACGGCCTTGGCCCGCGCGCGGAACTCCGGGTTCTTGCGGCGGCGCTCGTGCAGGTTCTTGCCGAGCTCCAGGTCGTACGCTGCGATGCCGTACTCGAAGAAGCAGGCGTTGATGAAGTTCCACAGCGGCTGGCCGAGGTGGAACGGGTGCCACTTCTGGTCCTCGTCGACGCGCATGATGCCGTAGCCGAGGTCGTTGTCCTTGCCGATCACGTTGGTGTACGTGTGGTGCAGCTCGTTGTGCGAGTGCTTCCACTGCTCGGACGGCGAGACGTGATCCCACTCCCAGGTGGTGGAGTGGATCTTCGGGTCCCGCATCCAGTCCCACTGGCCGTGCAGGACGTTGTGGCCGATCTCCATGTTGTCCATGATCTTCGCCACGGACAGACCGGCGGTGCCGAGCAGCCACGCGGGCGGGAAGATCGAGAACAGCAGCACGCCCCTGCTGACCAGCTCGAGCTTGCGCTGCGCCGAGATGACCTTACGGATGTAGGCGGCGTCTTTCTCGCCGCGGCTGGCGATCACCTCGTCGCGGATCGCGTCCAGCTCGCGGCCAAGCTCCTCGATCTGCTCCGCGGTCAGGTGGGCGGTGGGGTCGATGGCGGTCAAGGTGCTCCTACCGTTCGATGTCGCAGGGGCCCGCCGCGGCGGACACGCAGGTCTGGATGAGGACGCCCGGCTCGGCCTCGGTGATCTCGCCGGTGCGCAGGTCGCGGACGGCGCCCGCCTTGAGCGGCGTGATGCAGCCGAAGCAGATGCCCATGCGGCACCCGGAGGGCATGAGCACGCCGGCCTCCTCGCCGATGTCCAGCAACGGCGTGGCGCCGTCCGCGGCGACGGTCTTGCCGGTGGCGCTGAACGTGACCTCGCCGCCGTCGCCGGCGACGACGATGCTGGGGCGGAAGCGTTCGGTGTGCAGGCGCTCTTGTACGCCGCGCTCGGTCCAGTGCTCTTCGGCGGCGTCGAGCAGGCCCGCGGGCCCGCAAGCCCAGGTCTCGCGCTCGGCCCAGTCGGGCACGAGTTCGTCGAGACGGGCGATGTCGAGCATGCCGTCTGTGTCGGTGTGCACCTCGGTGAGCCGCAGCTTCTTGTCCGCGACCAGGTCGTGCAGTTCGTTGCGGAAGATCACGTCTTGCGGCTGTGGCGCGCAGTGGACCATGACGACGTCGTCGAACTCGATGTCGCGCAGCATGCCCATCACGGGCGTGATGCCGCTGCCGGCCGTCAGGTAGAGCACCTTGGCGGGCTTGGCCTGCGGCAGCACGAAGTCACCGGTCGGCTGGTCGAGCTGGATCAGCGTGCCCGGTTTGGCCCTGCGGACCAGGTGGTTGCTGACCTTGCCGTCCGGGATCGCCTTCACGGTGATCGTGACGCGGCCGTCCTGGCGGTTTGTCGGCGAGGTGATGGAGTAGGCACGCCACAGGCGCACCCCGTCGACGTCGACCCCGATCCGCACGTACTGACCGGCTGTGTGGCCACGCCAGCCCCGTCCCGGCCTGATCACGACAGTCGCGGCGTCACCCGTCTCGGGGTGCACGGCCTCGATGCGCCCACGCAGGTCAGCGCCCGCACGCAGCGGGCTGACCAGGTCGAGGTAGTCCGACGGCAGCAGCGGCGTCGTGACCATCTCCAGCAGTTTCCACGCCCTGCTGCGGAGGGCTGCACTCGTCATGACTCCAGCTTGCTGCGCCTCAAGGCGTAAAGTCCTGACCGCAGGACGTAAATCTGGTCGGCTGAATTGTTCGCAGGGAACAAAAACGTGAGCCATGCAATCCGGAGGGCCAGCGAACTGGCCCTCGATGAGACGACGGTCACCGCACTTCGGGCCGCGCTGAAGACCACCGCCGACGAGGTCGTCCAGGCGATCATCGACGAGGTCCCTCCCTACGCCAACGCGCTTTCGGGCCACATGGGCGCCACCATCCGCCGAGCCGTCCGCACCGCCCTGGGGCACTACCTGGACCTCGCGAGCGGGAACGCCACAGGCGGCGACGCCGGTGACGCAGCCTACGAGCTGGGCCGCGGCGAGGTGCGCGACGGCCGTTCGATGGACGCCCTGCTCAGCGCCTACCGCGTCGGCGCCCGCGTGGCCTGGCGATGCCTGGCAGCGGGTGCCGTACCCGCAGGTCTGCCCGCCGCCGAGGTCGCCAAGTTCGCCGAGCTGACCTTCGCCTACATCGACGAGCTCTCCGCCGCGAGCGCCGCGGGCCACGCCGACGAACTGGCCGCCCGGGGCAGGGACCACGAGCGCCACCTGGAACACCTGGCCCGCGACCTCCTCGCCGGCGCGAGCCCGGACGTGCTGCTGGCCTCTGTTCAACGGGCCGGGTGGCAGCCTCCGGTTTCGCTGACCGCGGTCCTGCTGCCCGCCGCCCAGGCCCGGCCTGCCTACCGCGCGCTCGACCCGAGCACCCTCGTCCTCGACGATCTGCCGGATGCCACCGGTGTGCTGCTCGTCCCCGATGCCGACCGATCACATCTCTTGCGGCAGCTGACCGACCGCACCGCCGTGGTCGGCCCGGCCCGGCCATGGACTCGTGCGTCCGCCTCGTACGCACGAGCCGTACGCGCGCGCTCCCTCTCCTCTGATATTCGCGACACCGAGGACCACCTGCCCGAGCTGGTGCTGAGCGCCGACATGGACGCGTTCGCAGACCTGCGTGCCCGAGCCCTCACACCCTTGCGGACCTTGCCTGCCTCGACCGCACAGCGGCTGGAGGAGACGTTGCGGGCGTGGCTGCTGCACCAGGGCAGACGGGACGAGGTGGCGGCGGCGTTGTTCGTCCATCCCCAGACAGTCCGGTACCGGATGTCGCAGCTGCGGGAGCTGTTTCCGGATCTCGCATCGCCACACCGGGTCCTTGAACTGACGCTGGCGGTCGGTCTACGGGTCAGCTGACGCGTACTTCGGCCGTCCACGACTGTGTCCGCGAGCGGTCCAGGAATCGTGCCTCGTTTTCGGTGCCATCAGCTGGCTCATGCGGCCCGGGGAAGAGCGGTATTAGCCAGCTGAGACCGGGGGTTGATGTGAAGACCAGCTAAGGCCTCGGGAAGCCCGTCGGGGGCGCTGTCTCTGAGAAGCGCGGTGGCGCGATACGGCTCGACTGGATCCGGTGGACGATGCGCACCGGCCCGCTCGTCGACGCGCTCATCGAGCATCTGGTCGGTGATCTGGGCCGCTATGCCCTGGAAAACGGCTTTCATGTCGTCGTGCGCTGTCCTGGCACGAGCTGACCCACGGGCGCGCGGCGGGCTGCAGCTGGGTGACCGGCGGGGCGGCCAGGCCGGGTCACCAGGGGCGGGGGGCCGGGCCGCTTGCGCCGGGGACCACCGTGGTTCTGCGACGGCCCCGCGCCTCCCTTCCGACAGGTCAACCGGACGACCGACCGGGCGGGCCTGGCACACCGCGCGAGGGATGATGGGGATGGAATGACGGAATGTGAGGTCAGGAGCTTCCATGGCGAAGAGGGTTCACCGACCCCGTGAGGACGCGGAGTTCAATTTCATCCTTGGGATGAGCGGAGTTCCGGTCCTCGCATACTTCACCGGGACATGGCCCAAGGCAATCGAGCCCTGCCGGGTGACGGACCTCGTCGTGGGTGGCATCGCCGACGACTACGCGGGCCGCCTGACGGCCGTCCGCGCCGACATCACGCGTTGTCCGGCTGCGACCGAGCGATACGGGATCACCGGAGCCCCGTCCTACGTCCTGCTGAAGGAGGGAGAGGTGGTGGCGCACGGCACGGGGCCTATGACCATGGCCGAGGTACGGAAGTTCCTGGACGGCCACCTCTGAGCGGCCGCTGCGGCATGTGGCCGCGACGCCCGTCACGTCTGGGGTCCCGGTCGCCCCTCCCGGGGAGGAGGGGCGACCGGGACCGGACCTGTGAACGCGCCGTCAGACGGTGTCGAAGGTGTAGAACGCGGTGTGATCCAGCAGGTCCGCCGGTTTCACGTCGTTCCACGGCTTCATGGTCTCGTCGAGGTCCACGACGTCAGGGGTGCCGGAGAGCGGCAGATAGCCGGAGGCGGGGTGGCGGCGCTGCCAGTCGGCCCAGAGCTTGTCTATGTAGGCGTGGTGCAGCCAGAACACGGGGTCGTTGGGGGAGACACCGGTGGCCATCTGGCCGCCGACCCAGACATGCACCCGGTTGTGGAGGTTGACGCCGCGCCACCCTTCGAGGTGATTGCGGAAACCGTCCGAGGAACTGTTCCAGGGCACCATGTCGTACGTCGCCATGGCGAGCACGGAGTCCACCTCCGCGCGGGTCGGCAGCTCACGGACGCCGCTGCCGAGCGAACGCCGCAGATACGTACGGCCGTCGACGCGCACGCTGATCGGCCAGTTGCCCTCGGAGGCCGCGAAGGGGCCGTCCATCACCCGGCCGTCCAGGCTGCGCCCGGTGCCGCCGAGGAAGTCGGGGGCCCACAGGGTGGAACGGGTCGAACGGTCGGTGCTCCAGTCCCAGTACGGGAGGGCGACGGAGGCGTCCACGGACTGCAGCGCCCGCTCGAACTCCAGCAGGAATCTGCGGTGCCAGGGCAGGAAGGAGGGCGAACGGTGACCCGTCCGTTCGCCGTTGTCCGTGTCGCCGAGGATGAACGCGTTGTGCGTGGTGACGAAGGCGTCGTACCGGCCACTGCGCTTCAACTGGAGGAGCGCGTCGACGAAACGCCGCTTCTCGTCGGCGGTCAGGTTCGCCTGGTTCTTGCGTACGGTCATGTGCGGGACTCCACGATGTGCTGACGGGGCTGGGTCACTGCTGGGGCATGGGCATGGGCATGGGCATGCCGAGGGGGACGAGCGGTGCCCCCTGGAGTTCCACGACCGCGGCGCGGGCGGCGGCGCGCGGGGTGGGCACCGGGTCGTAGTGGCTGACGACGCTGATCCAGCTGCCGTCGGCGTTCTGCATCACATGCAGCTCGACCCCGTCGATGAACACCGCGTACCCGGCGCCGTGTTCATGGTGGTGACCGCCGCCGGCGGCACGGCCCGTGATGCGACGGCCCTGGTACACCTCGTCGAAGGCCTCGGGCCCGCCGTGGTGTCCGGTGTCCGCGGCCCTGGCCACGGCGACGGTCTGGGTGCCGGCCGCGGCGGCGAGGGCGGCCGCAGCCCCGAGGGCACGGCGACGGGTGAGTTCCGGCATGCGGAGACCTCCTGCGATCAAGCTCGGTCGATGACCCGATATGCCTATCGGTTCGTCGGAGAGTGGGAGAAATCGCCGGATGTCGGTTGGCCGCGATCAGGACAATTAAGTAAATGTCGTGCAAGGTTGAACGAAGATGATCTTGCTGTGAGGGTGTCCGCGATAGACCGGAAGGCGGAATTCCTCCGGCCGGTGGACGCTCCGCCGATGATCTTCCCGGGTCGGCCGGTGGCGGGTGGCGCGGCTCACGCCCGCAAGCTGGCGCGAACCGCGGGGGTCGCACCTGCCTGCTGCTCTACGTGATCAATTGACCGCCTTGTGTGGCGAATCGGAGTGCCCGTGAAAGATCGCGCGCGTCGGTGGCGGACCCGCGAGCCCGTACTTCTCGATCCTGATGAAGCGCCAGGACCCGTCCCACGACATAGCCGTCTACCGCCGTGCGCGACCACTCGGTGTGCTGGAGCGACGGAGTCGCCCACGTCGATTCGCCCTGCTCGGCCGGCGGCACTCTCCACTGCTCCCATACATCCCGCCGCACCTGTACGGATCGACCGCGCGGCCGGGCAGCCGGAGGCGCTGCGCCGGTTCAAGCGCTGGCTGGGTCCGCGCGTGGCGCGCACGGTGCAGGCCCGCTCGCGCCGGTCGCACCCCCTGAAGTGGGGCGCCCATTGGGTGAATGGCAATTCACCAGCTATGGTGAATTGCCATTCACCCCCCTCTTCGCGCCGACTTCTGGAGAGTTCATGGTGGCACTGCGTGACCGACTGACGGTCCCGGTCCTCGCGCTCGGCGGGAGCCTCATGGCCGTCATGCAGGTGGTGGTGGTGCCGCTGCTGCCCGACCTGCCGCGGCTGACGGGTGCGTCGGCGGGTGCCGTGTCCTGGATGGTGACGGCGACGCTGCTGACCGGAGCGGTGCTCAACCCCGTGCTGGGCCGCGCCGGCGACATGTACGGCAAGAAGAAGGTGCTGCTGATCGCCCTCGGGATGATGACGGTCGGCTCGCTCATGTGCGCCCTCACGTCCGACATCCGCATACTCATCGCGGCCCGAGCCCTGCAGGGGGCCGCGGCCGCCGTCGTACCGTTGTCGATCAGTCTCCTGCGGGACGAACTGCCGCCTGAGCGCACGGGTTCCGCGGTGGCGCTCATGAGTTCCACCGTCGGGATCGGCGCCGCCCTCGGCCTGCCGATCGCCGCGATGGTGGTTCAGTACGCCAGCTGGCACGTCATGTTCTGGGGGACGACCGCGGTCGGCGCCCTCGGGACGGCGCTGGCCTGGTGGGCGGTGCGCGAGTCGCCCGTCCGCGAGCCGGGCCGCTTCGACATGACCGGCGCGCTGGGCCTGGCCCTGGGGCTCTCCTGTCTGCTGCTGGGGGTGTCACAGGGCGGCCAGTGGGGATGGGCCAGCCCCCGGATCCTCGGTCTGTTCGTCGGGAGCGGCTGCGTCCTCGGCCTGTGGTGGGTTCAGCAACTGCACGCGGCACGCCCCCTGGTCGACCTGAAACTGGCGACCAGCCCCCGCGTCGCCCTGCCCCATGTCGCGGCGCTCCTGACCGGTTTCGCCTTCTACGCCAACTCCCTGGTGACGGCGCAGCTGGTACAGGCGCCCAAGGCGACCGGCTACGGCCTCGAACTGTCCATCGTGGCGACGGGCCTGGTCTTGCTGCCCGGCGGGGTGATCATGCTGCTGCTCTCGCCGGTCTCGGCGCGTATCTCGGCGGCCCGCGGTGCCCGGGTGACGCTGGCCCTCGGCACCCTGGTCATCGCCGCCGGCTACGGCATACGCATCATCAACAGCCACAGCCTGCTGGTGATCCTGCTGGGCTCCGCGGTCTGTGCGATGGGAACGGCGTTCTCCTACTCGGCGCTGCCCACCCTCATCCTGCGCGCAGTGCCCGCCGGGCAGACCGCGTCCGCGAATGGTGTCAACGTGCTGATGCGCACCGTCGGCCAGGCCGTGAGCAGCGCCGCCGTCGCCGCCATCCTGGTCCACCACACCAGCCTCGTCGGCGGTGCCCCGATACCCACGCTGCACGGCTATCTGCTGGCCTTCGCCATGGCGGGTACGGTCGCACTGGTGGCCTGTGCCGCCGCCCTCGTCATACCCGCCGACCCCACCCTCCGTGACATCCGACGGGCCTCCGGCAGTTCGGACGCACCTCGGGACGAGGCATTCGAAGGAGCCTGAGCACCGTGTCCACTCCGCCCTCCGGCCTCAGCGCGACCCCGATCGCCCCACCGCGCCGCGACGCCGAGGCCACGAAGGCGGCCATCCTCCGCGCGGCCCGCCATCTGATGGCCCGGCACGCCCACGCGGACATCACGCTCAAGGCGATCGCCGACCGGGCGGGGGTGAGCGCTCCGCTGATCCTCAAGTACTTCGGGAACAAGGACGCGCTCTTCGGGCGGGTGATGTCCTTCGAGACGGACGCCGCCGCCCTCCTGGACGCACCCCTGGACCAACTCGGCCCCCACATGGTCCGCCAGGTGCTCGTCGGCCAGACCGAGCGCGGCGCCGACCCCGTGCTGCGGATCATCTTCGCCCCGCGCCAGGGCGACCAGGGCGACATCATGCGCGCCAACTTCCGCACCCAGGTCAGCGACCGCCTCGCCCTGCGGCTGAGCGGCCCCGACGCGGACCTGCGCGCCGAACTCGCCGTCGGCACACTGCTCGGCCTCGGCGCGATGTACGGCATCGCACGCGGCACGCGGCTGCGCGCTACCGCGATCGAGGACATCGTCGACCGGTACGGCCCCACGGTCCAGGCGCTCCTGACGCCGTGAGGCGAAGGGCGCTGCCGGACACGAACGCCCGCGTCCGTCTCAGTTCACGCCGTTGGGACGGAACTGGACGCTGATTCGAGGCCCCGCCGCCCGCGCCGTCTTGGGAATGGCGTGCTCCCAGGTGCGCTGGCAGGAGCCGCCCATCACGATCAGGTCGCCGTGTCCGAGCGGGCGCCGTACGGTCTCCCCGCCGCGGCGCGGGCGCAGCAACAGGTCGCGCGGAGCGCCCACGGAGAGGATCGCGACCATGGTGTCCTCCCGAGCGCCCCGCCCGATCCGGTCCCCGTGCCAGGCCACGCTGTCGCGGCCGTCCCGGTAGTAGCACAGGCCCGCGGTGGTGAACGGTTCGCCCAGCTCACGGGCGTAGTGCGCGGACAGTGTCCGTCGCGCCTCGTCGAGGATCGGGTGCGGCAGCGCGTCGCCCGCCCGGTAGTACGCGAGCAGCCTCGGTACGTCCACCACGTGCTCGTACATCTGCCGCCGCTCCGCCCGCCACGGCACCTCGTCGACGAGCCGGGCGAACAGGGCGTCGGCGCCGCTGAGCCATCCGGGCAACAGGTCGATCCAGGCCCCGTCGCCCAGCACCGTCCGGCGCATCGCGGTCAACTGACTGAGGTGGAGCTCGTCGGTCTGGTCGAACAGCGAGCCCTGGAGGTGCGTGGACATGCCTCCAGCGTACTCCGTATTCGAATATACGTTCCATTGTGATGCTCAGGGTCTGACATCGGCCTCCGCGAGGGTGTCGGCCTCCGTGAGGACCGCGTGGATGACGTGCTCGGCGTTGGCGGCGATCACCGGATTGGTGACGCGGTAGTACGGGAGCTGGATGAGTGCCATGGACAGGGCCCAGCCGCGCCCCCGCGCCCAGGTGGCGTCGTCGGCGCCCGCCGCCTGCCGGAAGGTGTCCCGTGCCTCGGCGGGGAGCAGGTTCCAGGCCGGGATGAGGTCGCAGGCCGGGTCGCCGACGCCGACGGTGCCGAAGTCCAGTACGGCGTCGAGCCGGCCCCCGCGGGTGAGCAGATTGCCGGGCATCAGGTCGGAGTGGACCCACATCGGCGGACCGGTCCACGCGGGCGCGGCGAGCGCCGCCTCCCAGGCGGCCGTGGCGGCCGATGTGTCGATCGTGCCGCGCAGCTCGTCGAGCGCGGCGCGTGTCGTGGCATCGACGGTGGACAGGGGTACACCTCGGTAGGCGGTCGGCCCGTCGGGCAGCCGGACCCGGCGCAGCGCGGCCACGAAGGCGCCGAGGTCGGCGGCCAGGGGCCCCGGATCGGTGAGACGGCCGGCGCGCGGGGGTTCGCCGTCGAGCCAGCGCTGCACCATCCAGGGCCACGGGTAGCCCTCGCCGGGGGTGCCGGTGGCGAGGATCTCGGGGACGGCGGCCGGCAGCAGCGGGGCGAGCCGCGGCACCCAGTGCGCTTCCTTGCCCACGTCCTCGGCGCCCCCTTCGATCCGGGGGAGGCGTACGGCCAGGTCGTCGCCGAGCCGGTACAGGGCGTTGACGGTGCCCGCCGACGGGAAGCGCTTCAGAGGCTGCTCGGCCCACCGGGGGAACTGTGCGGCCAGCAGTCGTCGCACGAGCGAGGCGTCGATGGGGAACTCGCCGGGACGCATCGGGCCCTCGGGGATCGTTTGCTCTTCTGGTTCTCTGTCTGACACGGGGCCCAACTATGCCTGCGACGAAGGCGGTTCGCGCTTCTTTTTCGCGGCAGGCAACCTGGCACACGCCGTCGTCGTCTTGATCGGCAACGGGTGGGCGACGTGACAACCGCGACGGAGCACGGATTCCCGAGTGGAAATCCAGCACACTATACGCTCCGTGTATACAAGGTGTGTATACGTGAGGTGCATAGTCGAGTCGTCGGATGCCGCCGATCCGTGAAAATCGGCCGATCGAAAGGGATCCATGTACGGCAAGGCCTTCGCCCCGGAATACCAGGGCGCTTTGACCACCCTGTCCGTGAACTCCTCGCTGACCGATGTCCTGGCGGCGGGTACCGAGCAGCTGCGCGCCGCCGAGCGCGTGGGCGCCCGTGCCGAGGCGGCCCGTTCGGGCCTGGCGGTCGCCGAGGCGCACCGCAGGCTCGGACAGGTGGCCGACGCCGACCGGGCGTGGAAGGCGAGTTACCGCACTGCCCGCGAGGCCGGGGACACCGGCGCGATGGCATGGGCGCTGTGGAGCGGCGGTACCCTGGCCCGCCAGCGCGGGGCGTTCCCGCTGGCCTGGCGGCTGCTGCGACTGGCCGCCGAACTCGGCAAGCAGGCCGGGGACGTCGTCGTACGCGGCTACTCCCTGGCGGGCATGGCGGAGACCGGCCGCATCCAGGGCGACTACGCCGCCGTGACCGCCCTGCACGAACAGCTGCTGGCCGAGGCCCGCAAGCGCGGCGAGGCCCGCCACACCGTGTGGGCACTGGAGGGCATCGCGCAGATACACCGCAACACCGGCGCCTACGACACCGCGTACGCCATGTTCGAGGAAGCGGCCGAGATCTCCGCGCGCGCCGAGGACCGGCGCGGCCACGCCTGGGCTTTGCGCGGCCTCGCGGACATCGTCTCCGTACGCGACCGGGACCCGGACCGCGCGCTGGCACTGCTGAGCGAGGCCGAGGTGTCCTGCCGGGCGATGAACCTGTCCGGGGCACTCGCCTACAACCACAAGATGCGCGGCAACGTCCTCTACCGGGCCGGGCGTTATGAGCGGGCCCGGGACCTCTACGCGCAGGCACTGGCGGAGTTCGAGGCGATGAGCGAGCCGCGCGGCCGGGCGCTGTCCCGGCTCGGGCTGGTCAAGTCCCTGGCCAGGCTCGGCCGCGCGCACGCCGAGACCGCCGCCGAACTCACCGAACTGGCCAAGGTGCTGGAGGGCATCGGGCTGCGGCACGCCCGGGAGATGGTCGAACGGGCGCGGACGGAACTCGGCCTCACCCCGGCGGAGGGCACGGACACGGAGGCCGCCCGATGACCTCTCCCCGTACGGTCCTGACGGCGCCGCCCGCCGCCGCGGAGATCCTGGCGCGCTGCCGCGAACTGGTCGCCCCGGCCCTCGCGGAGGCGATCGACGGGCTGCACCCCTGGGTGGCGGAGATGGCCGGCTACGCGCTGGGCCGCTGCGAGGTCGGCGGCGCCCCCGCGACCCACCGCCAGCCCGCGACCCACCGCCAGGGCAAGGGCGTACGGCAGGCACTCGCCGTGCTCGGGGCCGAGGCGGCCGGAGGTTCCGCCGAGGCGGGCGTGCCGGGCGCGGTGGCGGTGGAACTGCTGCACACCTTCTCGCTCCTGCACGACGACATCATGGACGGCGACGCGATGCGCCGCGGCCGCCCAGCGGTGTGGAAGGCATACGGCACCGGCCCCGCCGTCCTCGCGGGCGACGCGCTCTTCGCCCTGGCCGTCGAGACCCTCACCGTGGCGCCCGCGACCTCCCAGGCCGCGGCGGCCGTACGGCAGTTGACGAGGGCCTCGCGCGACCTGGTCCGCGGTCAGGCCGACGACCTGCTGTTCGCCCACCGCCCGTGGAGCGGCCCCGACGCGGTGAGTGCGGGGGAGTACGAGGCGATGGCGGAGCACAAGACCGGTGCCCTGCTCGGCTGCGCGCTGGCCCTCGGGGCCGGGCTGGCGGGCGCGCCGCGGGAGACCGCCGCCGCCCTGGACCGCGCCGGACGGCATCTCGGGGTGGCCTTCCAGATCGCCGACGACCTGCTCGGCATCTGGGGCGATCCGGCCGTCACCGGGAAGCCGGTGCACGGTGATCTGCGGAACGGGAAGAAGACCCTTCCCGTTCTCGCCGCCCTGGCCGCGCCGGGACGCTCCGCGCTCGCCGAACTCCTCGCCTCCGCCGCCGTCCTCGACGACGGCGCCGTACGCCGGGCGGCGACCCTGATCGAGCGGGCCGGCGGCCGCTCGGCGGCCCTGGGCGCGGCGCGCCGCCATCTCACGGCGGCGGACACCCTGCTGACGGAAGCCTCCCTGGCCCCGCGTCCCGCCACGGACCTACGGACGCTCCTGTCCTCCCTCGCCCACCGCACGATCTGACACCTGCTCGCCTCCGGCTCCCCCCCACTGTGGGCCGGAGGCGCTGCGACCTCGATCACATGTGCGGGTTGGTGGACCTCGTCGGGCAACCACCGCCCCCCTCGTCGCATCTGTCGGGAGGGCCAGACAGCCCCCACGGCGTTCAACGGCGCCGTGCCTCAGGGCGGTTGGCGACGCCGACCGCCCCCGTTCGAAGGAACTCAGTGCGTAGACCCCACATACGCCGCGTGGCGATCGCCGTCGCGGTGACGACGGCGGCCACGCTTCCGATGGGCCCCGCCCTCGCGGCGCCCGACTCGCCCGCCCGCGCCGCGACTTCGGCCTCCTCGCCGGTGGAGGCCGCCCGGGCCGCCGCGTTCGCCCACGCCCCGGCCACCGGTGTCGGCCCGGGTGACACCCTGCGGGCCACGGACGTCATGACGGACCCGGACGGCAAGCAGCACGTCCGCTTCGTCCGTAGCCACCAAGGACTCCCGGTGCTCGGCGGCGATCTCGTCGTCCATCTCGGCAAGCAGTCCGCCTACCTGGGCGTGACCCGGGCCGCCGACCACGCCGTCAAGCCGGCCACGACCGAGGCGAAGCTGACGCCCCGGCAGGCCGAGCAGAAGGCCGCCGCGGTCGCCCAGGGCGACGCGGGCAGCGCCGCACTCGTCGTCGACGCCCGCGACGGCGCCGCCGCCCTCGCCTACCAGGTGCGCGTGACGGACAGCGACACCACCGAGGCCGGCGGCTCCCGCACGGTCGTCGTGGACGCGCAGAGCGGCCGGATCCGCAGCAACACCCCCGACAGCGACGAGTTCATCTCGCCGCACCTGGAGAAGACGCTGCGCGAGAAGGGCGAGACGGCGAGCCCGGTGACGGGCGTGGCCACCCAGCCGTCCGGCCTCCTCGGCGTGACGGCGGCCGCCCGCTACCCGGTCAAGGCCACCGGCAGCGGCATCTCCCTCTTCGTCGGCAAGGTGACGCTGACCACGACCCGGACCGCGCGCACCAGCTTCCTCCTCAAGGACCCCACCCGGTGGAACACCGAGACCCGGGACGCCAAGGGCGCGGAACTGGAAGCCTTCTCGCGCGGCACGAAGTTCACCAGCACCACCAACAAGTGGGGCACCGGCACCACCGCCAACCGGACCACCACCGCGGTCGACGCCCAGTACGGCGTCACCCAGACGCTGGACTTCTACAAGAAGACCTTCGGCCGCAAAGGCATCAAGAACAACAGCACCGGCGCCCGCGCGATGGTCCACTTCGGCCGCAAGGTCGGCAACGCCTTCTGGGACTCGACGTGCGGCTGCATGCTCTACGGCGACGGTGACGGCGACATGTTCAAGAAGCCGCTGGTCGTCCTGGACGTCACCGGCCACGAGCTGACCCACGGCGTCGTCGACGCCACCGCCGCCCTCGAACCCACCCGGGTGGACGCGGACGGCAACCAGTACGGCGAGCCGGGCGCACTCAACGAGTCCCTCGCCGACATCTTCGGGTCCAACGTCGAGTTCTCCGCGAACAATCCGAAGAACCCGCCCAACTACCTCATGGGCGAGAAGCTGGGCCTCGCCCAGAAGTTCCTGCGCCGCCTCGACCACCCCTCCCTGGACAAGCTGGAGGGCACCATCGACTACTGGTCGCCCGCGGCGTACGACACCGAGGTGCACGCCGGCTCCGGCGTCTCCTCGCACGCGTACTACCTGCTCGCCGAGGGCAGTGGCCGCAAGACGATCGGCGGTGTGAAGTACGACTCGCCGACGTACGACGGCTCGCAGGTGACCGGCATCGGACGCACCAAGGCGACCGCGATCTTCTACCGCGCGCTGACCCGCTACATGGTCTCCACGACCGACTTCCACGACGCGCGGACCGCGACCCTCAAGGCCGCCGCCGACATGTACGGGGCGACCAGCACCGAGTACCGGACGGTGGACGCGGCGTGGGCCGCCGTCAATGTCACCACCGCCAACACCCCGGCCGCAGGGCGCTGACGGACGGGACAAGAAGAAGGGGCCCCGCCATCGGGCGGGGCCCCTTTCGACTGTTCTCCCGGCGTCAGTGCTGCTGTGCCTTCTGCGGAGTCGCCTCACTCGGCCGTACGACGACCAGGCCGTCGCCCTCCAGCTTCAGCTGCACGGCCTCGCCCGAGCCACCGCGGATCATCGAACCGATCGACTGCGAGCGGTGCAGCGAGGTGTGGAGCTGCGCGGTCCAGCCGACGACCGCGTCCGTGTCGACGTACACCGGCTGCTGCGGTGAGACGGGTATCACCAGCGGGTTGCCCTCGCAGATCAGCCCCAGTCTGCCGTGACCGCTGAAGACGCTGTTGAAGATGCCGCCGCCGGTGACGCCCGCGCCCTTCACGGTCCTTATCTCGTACGACAGCGTGGAGTCGAAGCACAGGACGTTGCGCCCGTTCACGGTGAACAGGTCGCCAGGCTCGATGTCGATGACGAAACAGTTCTGCGCCTCGTGCGCGAACCAGGCCTCGCCCTGCCCGCGTACCGTCATCAGCGGCAGTCCCTCACCGGTGACCGCCCGCTTGAGCATGCCGCCCACGCCCTGGCCCTTGCGCTCGAACTGCAGATTCCCCCGGTAGGCGATCATCGCCCCCTGGCGCGCGAGCATGTCGCCGTTGACGGCGTACTTGATCGACTTGGCGTTCTGGATGGTCATGCCCGGCGTGACGGCGGGCTGCACCATGTGGTCACTGGAAAAGAGATCACCCTTCATGCGGGCATCTTGGCCCGGAGGGTTTGGTTCCGCCAAGATCGCTGACATCCGGGGACCGTTGGGGGCGGTTGGCGGCTGCCGGGAACGCGCGAAGGGCCGGTCCGGCGCACCGGACCGGCCCTGGGGGGAGTCGTCAGGAGGCGCTGGCGATGCCGACCTGGCTGTGCAGGCGGGCGACGACCTCGGTGAGCTGGGCGGCGACCTCGGCGTCGTCGACCGGGTGGGTCTCGGCGAAGCGGACCACGGAGCCGGGAACGGAGAGCTTGAGGTCCTCCAGGACGGCGGCACCCGCGATACCGAGGGCCTTGCGGGCCTCGTCCTGCGCCCAGACGCCACCGAACTGACCGTACGCGGTGCCGACCACGGCGGCGGGCTTGCCGGTGAAGGCGCTGGCGCCGTACGGACGCGACAGCCAGTCGATGGCGTTCTTCAGGACGGCGGTGATCGTGCCGTTGTACTCGGGCGAGAAGAGCAGGAAGGCGTCGGAGCGGCCCGCGGCCTCACGAAGGGCGGTGGCGGCGGCCGGCACCTTGCCCTCGACGTCAAGGTCCTCGTTGTAGAACGGGACCTCGGCGAGCCCCTCGAACAGCTCGATCTCCGCGCCCTCGGGGGCGAGCTTGACGGCCGCCTCCGCGAGCTGGCGGTTGTGGGAGCCGGCGCGAAGGCTGCCGACGAGCGCGAGGATGCGTACGGACATGGGGAACTCCCGGGGACGAAACGTTGCGGCAATAAAGCGGACCGAGGTCCGCTTGCTGGTCTGTTTAATGTTGTAGCAGCTAAACGGACCAGGGTCCAGTTGTCCCCGTCTGCCGTTACGCTGTGTTCATGTCCACCCCACTTCCGCCCTTCCCGAGAGGGCAGGAACCCTCGGGAGCCCCGGTCCCGCTGGAGCTGACCGTCGGGCCTGCCGCGCCGCAGCTCCGCGCCGACGCCGCGCGCAACCGCGCGCGGCTGCTGGAGGCCGCCACCCGCCTGGTGGAGGAGCACGGGGTCGCCAATGTCACGATGGAGGCCGTCGCCGTCGCGGCCTCGGTGGGCAAGGGAACCGTCTTCCGGCGCTTCGGTGACCGCACCGGCCTGCTGATGGCCCTGCTCGACCACACCGAGCAGCAGTTCCAGGCCGCCTTCCTCAGCGGCCCGCCGCCTCTCGGCCCCGGCGCGTCACCGGCGGACCGCCTGCACGCCTTCGGCTGCCGGGTCCTGCGCGAGATCCACGACCGGCTCGACCTGTACATCGCCGCCGAGCCGGACGCCTCCCGCCGCTTCAGCTCCGCCCCGTACCGCGTCCGCTTCACGCATGTCGCCATGCTCCTGCGCGAGGCCGTGCCCGGCGCGGACAGCGTTCTCCTGGCCCAGACCCTCATGGGCTACCTGGAACCCGCCCTGATCCATCACCTGACGCGACAGTGCGGGATGCCCCTCGAACGCCTGGAGTCCGGCTGGCACGACCTCGTGAAGCGGACCACCTGCCCGGTGTCCGACTAGCCTTTCGGTATCCGTCAGTTGAACGGGTCCAGCGTGACGTACGCCTGTTGGGGGTTGCCGTCGTGGACGAGGGACTCGTAGTTGCCGACGTCGTCGAAGGCGAACGCGTAGGCCTTGCCGTCCGCCATCTGCGCGTGGATCTTGCGGGCGTACTGGTTGGTCACCGTGTCCTGGTAGAAGTTCGCCGAGCTCGTGTCCGGCTGGTTGGGGTTGGTGAGAAGCGTGGAGCGGTTGAAGCCCGCGCACAGGGTCCGTGAAATGGGGCCGCGTACCAGGTCGTTGGGGGCGTCCAGCCGCTTGTAGCAACCGAAGATGCTGTCCGAGTCGGGCTTTTGGAAGCTGGTGACGACCGCTCCGGCGCTGTTGGTGAAGTTCATGACGTCACCGGAGACCCGCCCGTAGTACTTCGTGTTCGGCTGATCGGTGAACGGCGTCACCGTCAGCGTCGACGAACTGTACTTCTGCCACACGCGGTTGACGTAGTCGTCCATGACGGTGCCCGGCAGCGCGCCCGCCTCGATGCCGTGACCGGGAGCCAGCGCCCGCAGGACGGTGCCGTCGGACCGGGTCTGGATCAGATTGGCCCAGCCGCCCGGCTGACCGCGCAGGGCGTTGAAGAACCCGGTGTAGCCACCCGTTTTGAGGTGGCCGGTGTTCTTGGTACTGCCGTCGGCGAGCTGGACCCCGACGGCGTACGGGGCCGAGAACATGTCGACCTGGGTGCTGTTGATCCACAGCCCGGAGTCGTTGAGCGTGTACTCGGACCAGTTGAAGAGGATGTTGCGGTTGGGGTCGCTCGGGTTCTGCACGGCCGGCTGCACGAGACCGCCGGTGGTCAGACGGAAGTCGAGCTTCTGGCCGTAGGAGAAGTAGATCCGGCCGGAGAACTTGGGCATCCGGATCGTCATCGACTGGCCGTTGGCCGGTCCCGTGATCGAGGCGTCGGGCGCGGGCGTCGGCGGATTGCCGCCGGCGGGCCAGGCGTGGAACGTGCCGTTCGCGTCGGCCCAGCCCTGCTGGCCCGTCGAGAGGAGTGTTCCGAGGTCGTAGATGTAGACGGGTTCGCTGCGGCCGGAGTTGTTCGTGAACTTCAGCGGGATCGTCGTCGGGACGGCCGCGCTCGCGTCGGAGGGGGCGCCGAACGTGAGAAGCGCCGTGGTGGCGGTGGCCGCGGCCACCGCAAGGGCATGCCATTTGAGACTCCTGAGCCTTCTGGGCACTCGCTCTCTCCTTGGGTGGGGGGATTCCAACGAGGTCGATTCCGGCGGAGTGAAGCCGTCCGGTTCTCGTTGAGAGCGCTCTCAGAATTGCGGCGGGTGACGTACATGTCAACGATTCGGACAGGATTGGTCTGGTCCAACCGGTCGCGGTGGCGTCACATGGTGATGTCCGGGGCGGATCTGACCGGCAGCCGGCGGAAGCGATCTATCAGGTAGCCCTGACCCGCGCCCAAGCGATCATCGCAGTCCATTGCCTGCGTCGATGAGTCTTTGAGTGTCTTTCAAGGTGCATGGAGTTACGCAGTCGATTCTCCTCATGCGCTCCCCAGCACCGCTCGTACTCCCTTAGCCAAAGGGTGTACTCGTGGCAGTAGGCGATCCTTTGGGATCTGCCGACGCTCCGGATGAGTCAGGGGCCCTTGCGTCCCTGTTTGCGCCGGTCGGGTATGTGCAGCAGCCCGCGGTCACCCCGGGCGCCCTGGCCGCCGAGCTCCTGCTCGAAGGAAGCGATGCGCAGGGCACCGCGACGCCGCACGAGCACCATCGGTAGTGCTCAAGCCGGAGCCGACGGATGTGGGCCAGCAGCGCGTGCTGCCCCGAGCGCAGCGCTGTGTGCCGGGCGTGCCGGCCGCCCTCGTGGTCGGGGTGCAACAGCAGCCGGCCCCGCTCGTCGACGGTGCCGCCGACACGAGCGACATGGCAGGCGGTGGCTGCAGTGATCCGGTGTCGTGCTGCCTCGCCCGAGCAGCCCGCCGCGCCGGAACGGGACGGACGGCCCGAAGGTCACACCATCCCTGATCTTGCGTGGGTATCCCCGGCTTCAGCCGGGGAGGGAAACGCATCCTCGGGCCGGAGCCGCGCAGCGGCGGAGTCCGCTGCGCCTCCGGGGTGACGGTCAGACGGGGCGTTTCTGGCCCTCGATGTACTGACGGATCACGGTGAGCGGTGCGCCGCCGCATGAGCCTGCGAAGTAGGAGCGGGACCAGAAAACGGAGCCCATGCCGATCCGGTTGATCCGGCCGGTGTACTCGGCCCGCAGGTAGCGGGAGCTGACGCCCTTGAGTGAGTTGATCAGCTTGGACAGGGCAACCTTCGGCGGATAGTGCACCAGCAGGTGTACGTGATCGGCCTCGCCGTTGAACTCCCGAAGCTCCACCTCGAACTTGCCACACACCTCCCGCATGATCTCCTCGCACCGCTTCAGCATCCCGTCATCGAAGACGCCACGCCGGTACTTCGTGACGAACACCAAGTGGGCGTGCAGGTCGTAGGCTACGTGGCGGCCGGTGCGGATATCGGGGTTCGGATCCCAGCGTGGTGACATACCCCAAGCGTAGTAGGATCTTGGAAGGGACCAGGGAGGGGGTGGGCTGGATGATCCGTGCGTACAAGTTCCTCATCAGGCCCACCGTGGGCCAGCAGAGCGCGCTCGCCGAGATGCTGCGCGATCACTGCTCGCTCTACAACGGAGCCTTGCAGGAACGCCGCGACGCCTACCGGCACACCTCGAAGACCACCGTCCGGTACGGGCAGCAGTCCGCCCAGCTCAAGGACATCCGCGCCTTCGACCCCGAGCGTCAGGGGCGCTGGTCCTTCTCATCCCAGCAGGCCACCTTGCGCCGCCTGGACAAGGCGTTCGCCGCGTTCTTCCGGCGCGTCAAGGCCGGTGAAAAACCCGGCTATCCCCGCTTCCGGTCGAACAAGCGGTTCGACACCGTGGAATTCCCCAAGGACGGCGACGGCTGCCGCTGGGACAGCACACCGCACGACCCCGCCACCCGCGTCCGTCTGCAAGGTGTCGGACACGTCAGGGTGCATCAGCACCGCCCCGTCCCCGGCAAGGTCAAGACGATCGCCGTCAAGCGCGAAGGGCGCCGCTGGTATGTCATCCTCACCGCCGACCAGGCCGCACCCGAACCGCTCCCCGCGACCGGCAGCGTGGTCGGCATCGACCTCGGGATAGCCAACTTCCTCGCCGATTCCAACGGCGAGTTCGTACCCAACCCCCGCCACGGCCGCAAAGCCGCCGCGAAACTCGAAGCCGCGCAGCAGGCCCTCGCCCGGTGCAAGCGCGGTTCCAAGCGCCGCCGCAAGGCCGTGGAGACTGTTGCCCGGATGCATCGAAAAGTCCGGCGTCAGCGCCTGGACCACGCGCACAGGACCGCGCTCGACCTCGTCCGCGCACACGACATCATCGCGCACGAAGACCTCAAGATCCGCAACATGAGCAAGACCCCCGCGCCCAGGCCAGACCCCGAACAGCCGGGCAGCTTCCTGCCCAACGGGGCCACCGCGAAGGCCGGACTCAACCGAAGCATCGCCGATGCCGGATGGGGGGTGTTCCTCGCGATCCTGGCCGCCAAGGCGGAAGGTGCCGGACGGGAAGTGATCGCCGTGGACCCCCGCAACACCTCCCGGCGGTGCCCCGCATGCGGGCACACCGCCAAGGAGAACCGGCCCACACAGGAAAAGTTCCACTGCGTCTCGTGCCGCCACAACGCGCACGCGGACACAGTGGGCGCCCTGAACGTTCTACGGGCCGGGCTGGTCCGTCGCGACGCCCGACCGGCATAGCGAGAAGCCCCCTCATTTATGAGGGGGAGGAGTCACCAGTTCTGCTGCAGTGGGGGCGGGTTCGCCCCCTCGCGCGCGCATGTGAGAGCGGCCGCTCGGGCGGCCACTGCCAGCGCCGCGCCGAGGGCCGTGGGTAGTCGGTCGGTCTCCGTCGCCGCGCGGAGTGCCGCGCGTGCCGTCGCCGCCTCGGCTTCGGGGCCGGCTCCCAGCAGCCCGGCGTGGAGTAGCCCGCTGGTCAGTCCGGCCATGAACGCGTCGCCCGCCCCCACGGTGTCCGTGACCCGGACGGGCAACGGCGCGATGTCCTGGCAGCCGTGTCGCCACCAGGCCCGGGCGCCGTCTGCTCCCAGAGTGAGGACGACCAATGCCGGGCCGTTTCGGGCCCAGCGAGCCGCCGTCCTGTCGGGGGCGACGTCCGGGTGGAGCCAGGCCAGGTCCTCCTCGCTCGCCTTCACCACGTCGCTGAGGGCGACGAGTTGTTCCACCCGTTCGCGTTCCTGCTCCGCGGAGCGGAGCAGTGCGGGCCTCAGGTTGGGGTCGTAGGAGACGGTTGCGGAGGCCCGTAGGCCGTGCAGGGCGCTGAGGACCTGGTCGGCTCCCGGAGCCAGGGCGGTGGCGATGGATCCGGTGTGGACGTGCGCCGGCGGGCCGTCGCGCAGCGACTCCTCGACGGCCGCCGGCAGTGCCCAGGTGAGGTCGAAGGCGTAGTTCGCGGCGCCCGTGTCGTCGAGCACGGCCGTTGCCGTGGAGGTCGCGGTGCCGACCACGGAGCCCGGTGCCAGTTCGACCCCGCTGCCCTCCAGGTGCTCTCGCACCAGGCGACCGTGGGGGTCGTTTCCCAGGCGGGTGGCGAGCCGGACCGGGTGGCCGAGCCGGCCCAGGCCCAGCGCCACGTTGGCGGGGCTGCCGCCGGGGTGGCTGCGGCGCGGGCCGTCGGGGCCGGCGATGATGTCCACCAGGGCTTCGCCGATGACGAGTGCCGGGAGTCTCCCGGTCACGGGAGGACCTGGATCTTCCGGCCCTCGCCGGCCTGGAACTGCCGTATGGCCTCGGCGTAGTCCGCCAGCGGCAGCCGGTCACTGATGAAGATCTCCGGGTCGAGCACGCCGCCGGCGAACAGTTCGGCGGCTCGCTCGTAGCTGTGCAGGACCGCCATCGAGCCGGTGATGGTGATCTCCTGGTTGTAGATGCGGTACGGGTCGATGGTGGCCCGGGTCGCGTAGTCGGCGACGCCGAACTGGAGGTAGGTGCCGCCCTTGCCGACCCGGCCCAGGGCGTCCTGGATGGCGTGGGCGTTGCCGGTGGCGTCGATGACGACGTCCCAGCCGCGCGGGCGCTCGATCGCGTCGGCGGTGGTCACCGCGTTGCTGCAGCCGAGGGTGCGGGCGGTGGCGAGCCGGTCCTCGTTGATGTCGACCATGTCGACCGTGGCCGCGCCGGTGCGCTTGGCGAGTTCCAGCATCATCAGGCCCATGGTGCCCGAGCCGTAGATCAGCACATTGCTGGCGAGCGTGGAGCGCAGGATGTCGTAGCCGCGCACCGCGCAGGACAGTGGTTCGATGAGGGCGGCGTCCTCGGTGCGGACGTGCTCGGGGAGCTTGACGCAGTTGGCGGCGGGGGCGGCCGTGTACTGTGCGGCGCCGCCGGGGACGGTGACACCGATGGCGTTCCAGCGCTCGCACATGTTGCCGCGCCCGATACGGCAGTAGTGGCACTCGTGGCAGTACAGGGAGGGGTCCACGGCGACGCGGTCGCCGACCTTCAGGTCGCGTACGCCGGAGCCCAGGGCGACGACCTCGCCGGCGAACTCGTGTCCGGGGATGATGGGCAGGGTGGGTGCGAACTCGCCCTGGAGTATGTGGAGATCGGTGCCGCACAGGCCGCAGGCCGAGACTTCGATCACCACCTGGCCGGGGCCCGGTGTGGGGTCGTCGACGGTCTCCACGCCGACCTGGCCGGGCGCGCTGATGACGGCGGCTTTCACTTGACTGCTCCAAGGGACAGGCCCTGGACCAGCTTGTCCTGGGCGGCGAATCCGGCGATGAGAACCGGCAGGGAGATGCAGACGGCGGCGGCGCACACCTTGGCCAGGAAGAGGCCCTGGCTGGTGACGAAGCCGGTGAGGAACACGGGTGCGGTGCCGGCGACGACGCCGGTGAGCACGCGTGCGAAGAGGAGTTCGTTCCAGCTGAAGATGAAGCAGATCAGCGAGGTGGCAGCGATGCCGGGCGCGACGACCGGTGCGACGATCCGGGCGAGGACGGTGGGCAGCCCGGCGCCGTCGATGGAGGCTGCCTCCAGGATCTCGACGGGGACCTCGGCGAGGAAGGAACGCATCATCCACACTGCGATCGGCAGGTTCATCGAGGTGTAAAGGACGACCAGCAGCGCGACGTTGTCGAGCATGCCGCTGTTCTGGGCGATCAGGTAGATCGGCAGCAGGCCGGCCACCACGGGCAGCATCTTGGTGGACAGGAAGAAGAACATCACGTCGGTCCACTTGCGCACCGGTTTGATGGACAGTGCGTAGGCGGCCGGGATGGACAGCACCAGCACCAGCAGCGTCGACATGAGGCTTGCGGAGAAGGAGTTGATGAGGGGCGGCCAGGGGGAGACTCCGGTACTCGCGCCGAAGAACTCCCGATAGCCCTGGAGGGTCAGCGGTGCCCCCAGGCTCGGCGGATTGGTCGCGGCGTCGGACTCGCGGTGCAGCGAGGTGAGCACCATCCAGACGACCGGAAGGAAGAATACGGTTCCGCAGAGCCAGGCCAGCAGGCCGAGCGCACCGCGTCGGCCTCGGGCCGCAAAGCCCCTGGGGCGCTGGGGAGTGTCGAGGGTCGCGGCCATCAGCGAGTCTCCTCTCGGAGCAGGGACGAGACGGTCCGAAGCGCGAAGGAGCCCACGAGGAGGGAGCACAGGACGACGACGACGCCCTCCGCGGAGGCCTGGCCGTAGTCATGGGCCTGGTAGAAGGTCTCGTAGACCGTGTAGGGCAGGTTGGCGGTGCCGAGGCCGCCGCCGGTGAGGGTGAAGACGGCGTCGAAGTTCTGCACCACGTAGATGCTGCCGAGCAGTGCGGCGAGTTCCAGGTAGCGGCGCAGGTGGGGGAAGGTGAGGTAGCGGAAGACCTGCCAGGTGGTGGCGCCGTCCACGCGGGCCGCCTCGACGGCGTCCATGGGGCGGCTCTGCAGTCCGGCCAGCAGGATCAGCATCATGAAGGGCGTCCACTGCCAGATCAGCGACGCCTCCACGGACATCAGCGGCAGCGACGACAGCCAGTCGGGCTGCGGTGGGCTGTCGCTGCCGAACAGGCTCCACAGCCAGGTGAGCGATCCGTTGATCAGCCCGTAGGTGGCGTTGTACAGCGCGTGCTTCCACAGCAGCGCGGAGGCCACGGGCACGACGAGGAACGGTGTGATCAGCATCGTGCGGACAATGCCGCGGCCGCGGAACTGGCGGTCCAGCAACAGCGCCAGCCCCAACCCCATGACCAGGCTGACCAGGACCACGCTGACGGTCAGCGTGACAGTCGTCAGCAGGGAGGAACGCAGCTGCGGATCGGTCACCGCCTCCTTGTAGTTCTGGAGGCCCGCGAAGGCCTTGTTGTCCGGATCGAGGGCGTTCCAGCGCATGAACGAGATCACCACGGTGCCGACGAACGGCAGCTGGGTGACCACGATCATGAAGATCAGGGCCGGGAGCAGCGGGGCCCGCCGGGCCCATGCCCCGCGGGATTGCCGCGGGGGTGTTGTCCGTCGAGCGGTCTGCGGTGCCCGGGCACGCCTGGTGAGCGAGTGAGTGATGGTCATCGGTGTGTCTCCGCTGTGCCCCCGTCTCCCGGTCCCACTGGTGCGGGAGAGGGGAGACGGGAGCGTCGGGTGGATCGGGCAGGGATCACTTGGCCGCGTACTTGGCGGCGACCTTCTCGGCGAGCGCCTGGCTTGCCTTCAGCGCCTGCTCGGCACTGGTCTTGCCGGCGATGGCGGAGCTGATCTGCTGGGAGACCTTTGTGCCCAGATCGGTGAACTCGGGGATGCCGACGAACTGGATGCCGGGCGCCGGCCGGGGCTGCACGCCCGGGTTGCTCGGGTCGGCGGTCTTCAGCGCGTTCGCGGTGGCGGTGGCGAAGGCCGAGGCCGCGGCGACGTACTTCGGGTTGGTGTAGGTGGAGGTCCGCTTGCCGGCCGGGACCCGGGACCAGCCGAGCTTGGTGCCGACGAGGTCCTCGTACTTCTTGCTGGACGCCCAGGAGATGAACTTCCAGGCGTCGGCCTGGTGCGTGCTCGCCTTCTGCACGCCCCAGGCCCAGGTGAACAGCCAGCCCGAGCTCTTGGTCTGGTCGACCGGCGCGGGCACGTAGCCCACCTTTCCGGCCACCGGCGAATCGCTGGACTCGAGCGACCCGGCCGCGGAGGTCGCGTCGTACCACATGGCGACCTTGCTCTGCTCCATGTTGTTGAGGCACTCGGCGAACCCGGACTGCGGGGCGCCCGCCTCACCGTGGGCGCGCACGAGGTCGACGTAGAACTTGGTCGCCTTGGTGAAGGCGGCGCTGTCGACCTGGGCCTTCCAGTTCTTGTCGAACCAGGTGCCGCCCATGGTGTTGACCACCGTGGTCAGCGGGGCCATCAGCTCACCCCAGCCGGGCAGGCCGCGCAGGCAGATGCCCTTCATCCCGGACTGGGCACCGTCGGCCTTGGCGGCCAGGGCCGCCACCTGCTGCCAGGTGGGGTTGGCCGGCATGGTCAGCCCCTTCTCCTTGAAGACGTCCTTGCGGTACATCAGGAAGGACGACTCGCCGTAGAACGGCTCGGCGTATACCTGGCCGGACGCAGTCAGGGACTGCTGCATGGCGGGCAGGATGTCGCTCTGGTCGAAGGCGGTGTCCTTCTTCGTGTACGAGGTCAGCGGGGCGAGCCAGCCGTTCTTGGCGTAGATCGGCGTCTCGTAGTTGCTGATCGTCGCCACGTCGTACTGGCCGGCCTGGCTGGAGAAGTCCTGGGTGATCTTGTCGCGGACGTCGTTCTCGGGCAGCACCGTGAAGTTGACCTTGATGCCGGTCTCCTTCGTGAAGTTGGCTGCCGTGAGCTTCTGCAGGTCCGCCATCTGCGGGTTGTTCACCATCAGCACGTTGATGGAGTGCGAACCTGAGCCGCCCCCGGAGCCACCGGCGCCGGCACAGGCGGTGAGCAGGGCGCCGCACACGGCCAGCGCTCCCAGTGGCACAGAGCGGCGCAGAACAGTCGGTCTCGAATTCATGATTGTCCCTTTCATGAAATGTCGGGTGTGAGCTGACAGGGGAGAGGTGGAGAAGGATGGGGAATCGGGCGGAAGCGGTCTCGGCCGTGCGGGTAGGGGGTGCCGTCGGGGCGGCTCCGGCGGATCCGTCCCGTGCGGGTAGGGGGTGTGGGCTGAGCGGTCAGACCCGGTGGACGCGGGGTCCCATCAGTGAGTAGCGGTGCGCTTCGGCGCTGGAGAGCCCGGTGTCGGTGACGATCGCTTCGAAGTCGTCCACCCCGGCGAAGCGGCAGAAGCTGCTGGCACCGAACTTGCTGTGGTGCCCCATGAGCACACGTCGGCGCGACACGGCCAGCGCCTTGGCCTTGACGTCCGCCACCACCGGATCGGGGGTGGTCAGACCGAGCTCCCGGGAGATGCCGTTCGACCCGAGGAAGGCCAGGTCGATCACGAATCCCTCGAGCATGGCGCAGGCCCATGAGCCCACCGTGGCCAGCGTCCGGGCCCGGACCCGGCCTCCCAGGAGCAACACGTTGAGCTGCGGGGAGTCCACGATCGCGGCTGCGGTGGACAGCGACGCGGTGACCACGGTCAGGGGCCGCTCGCCCGGAAGGAGCGCGGCGAGGAGCTGCGGGGTGTAGCCCTCGTCCACGAACACGGTCTCTGCGTCACCGAGGAGCTTGACCGCCTCCGCGGCGATACGGCGCTTGTCCTTGACGTGCAGAGTCTCCCGTTCGGGGAGGCCTGTTTCGAAGCCCGCGCCTTCGACGGGGTATGCGCCGCCGTAGGTGCGGCGGAGCAGCCCCCTGCGTTCCAGCACGCCGAGATCGCGGCGGACGGTCTCAGGTGCTACAGCCAGGTCGACAGCCGTGGTGGTGACCTCGACCCGTCCCTGGTGACGGGCGAGCGCGAGAATCCGGCTCTGACGCTCTTCGGCGTTCATCGCACTCACCTCGCCTTCCGTTCCGGTCCGGGCACGGCGTGCCCGGTCTTGCCGGACATTTATACCAATCAGCTTTTGGCGCAAAGTGGCCCACAATGGGCCTGAATTCGCCCGATGATGCCTGAAGGGATTACACGAAATCCCAGCTCACGACCCCGCTGTGCGGTTTGTCCCCATTCCCGATGTCCGTATGGCCCGCCTTCAGTGCCCGGTTCGGGTGGACGGCGAACCGTGACCCACCTCGTCACCGCTCGGCCCATGGCTTGTTTCGCACAGAGGAGGGGTGTTGGGCAGGTTCGCTGTCCACATGGGCCCTTTGCCGATTGCAGTTCAGCCGCCGAGCGGTGCGTAGTGATTGGCGGCGGAGCGCCGGGGCAGCAGCCACTAGCCGGCGAGCATGCCCGGACAGAGGGTCCAGAGCGGCTTCGGATGCCGGCAGACGGTCAGTCGGCGGTCTCGCGGCGGATCAGCCGTACTTCTTCGATGTCGAGACGGGTCTGCATCTGCTGCAGGACGCTGTCGTCGGTGCGCTGTTCGTCGCGGAGGCGGATCAGGATGCCGCGTTTGTGGGTGAGCAGGGCCAGGCGCAGGGCGGTGTAGTCCCGCGCGTGCAGTGCCGCCGGCTCGCCCTTGTCGGCCTGCAGGACCTCCAGGTGGGTCTCGTACTCCTGACGAAGGCGATCGGCGGCCTCGGGTGTGGTGTCGAGGGTCGTGGCGAGTTTCGGGAGGACGGCGAGGGCTTCCGCGGTGGTGGTCTCCGTGAGGTGGCGTTCCTCTTCGAGGGAGGTGTCGTGGGGGAGGCGGGCCAGCGGACTACGCCGGGCAGCAGGAGTCTCTGGAGCAGGGTAACGACGATGACCCCGCAGGTGACGAAGATGATCGCGTCGCGGTCGGGGAACGGTTCACCCGAGTCGAGTGCGGTGGGCACCGAGAGGACCATGGCGAGCGAGACGGCGCCGCGGAAGCCCGACAGCGCGCTGACCACGCGGGCGCGGTGGGTGCTGCGGCGCAGTTTCTGGCTGGGACTGCGGTCGAGGGCACGGATCGTGTAGATGCTGGTGACCAGGAAGACGAAGCGTACGACGACGAGGGTCACGGAGATGGCCGCGATGGCGGCCAGCGCGCGGCCGAGGTCGGAGGCGCTCAGGTCGCGTACGGCCGTCCGCACCTCGAGTCCGACGAGGACGAACAGGGTGCCGTTGAGGAGGAAGGTGGCCAGGGACCAGAACTCCTCGGTCTGGCGGCGCTGGTGGGCATGGCCGAGGCGGGGTCCGGCCTGGCTCATGATGAGCCCGCACGCGATGACGGCCAGGACCCCGGAGGCCTCGATGGACTCGGCGAACGGATACGCCGTGAAGGGGATGAGGAGGATCGCGGTGTTCTCCGCCAGAGGCGCGTCCACACGTCGGCGGACCTGGATGCCGACCCATGCGGTCAGCGCTCCTGCCGCGGCTCCGCCGACGTACGAGAGGAGGAAGAGACCCAGGACGTGCGGCACGGAGAAGTGCTCCTCGCCGACGGCGATGCCGACGGTGAGGCCGTAGACGACCAGGGCGGTGCCGTCGTTGATCAGGCTCTCGGCGCGCAGTTGCGTGACGTTTCGGCGGGGCAGCAGGCGGGCGACCACACCGAGCGCGGTGGCGTCGCTGGGTGCGACGGACACGCCGAGCACCCAGGTCGCGCCCCAGGACAGGCCCAGTTCATGGGCGACGACCGCGACCACGGCGGCCGTCAGGATGACGAGCAGGGTGCTCACGAGCACGATGCCACGCAGGTCCCGGCGGATCTGCCGCAGCGATGTGGTGACGCTCTCCCAGTACACGAGCGCCGGAAGGAAGAGAAGCAGAACCACGTCCGGGGAGAACTGCACCCGACGCAGCGCCGGGACGAAGCCGATGATCACCCCGAGGGTGAGCAGAAGAAGTGGTTCGGGGACGCGGAGACGCCCGGAGGTGACGGTGCCGACCAGGATCGCGAGCCCGACGGCGACGAGGAGTTCGAGACCGAGCACGAGACTCTCCCAAGTGGCAGCAGGGCAACGGGACGGCGACGGAGCGGCGGGGGCGGACAACGACGACGGCGTCGCTCGCCCGCCCTCGCCACGGGCGCAGTCTGACCGGATCACCGATCCCGCAGTACGGCGATGCGCTCAACGGACGAGTGTGGCCGTCTACAGGTACTTGGCGTAGAAGTCCGTCAGCTTGGTGATCGCCTGCGGCACGAACTGCGGCCGGTCGCACATGTCGATGTGCGTGGCGCCGTCGATCACGAACGGCTCCTTGGGCTCGTTCGCCTTGTCGATGGCCTCGCGGCTGAAGTACAGCGTGTCGGCCTCGGAACCGGCGATCATCAGCAGCGGCCGCGGCGAGATCGACTCGACGTGGGTGAACGCGTCGAACGCCATCTGCCTGTCCAGGCTGGTGAAGGCGTACTTGCCGGGCGCGTTCGGGTGCTGCGCGCGCGGCGTGCGGTAGTAGTCGTAGACCTCGCGGTACAGCTCCGGGGTGTTCTCGTCGATCTCCTCGGCCGACATGGGCACGAAGTTGATCATATGGAGGGGCTCGCCCGCCGCCTCCTTGGTGCGCTGTTCGCCGATCTCCTTCAGACGCTGGACGCGGAACTCCTCGGTGAACAGACCGCGCGGGACGCCGTTGCGGCGCGCGTCGCCGACGTTGAAGGCGCTGACCGTGGCGACCGCCTTGATCCGAGCCTCGGTCTGCGCCGCGTTGACGGTGTAACCGCCGCTGGCGCAGATGCCCAGCGCACCGATGCGCTCCGGGTCGACCTGGGGGTGGTCGGAGAAGTAGTCGACGGCGCAGCGGATGTCCTCGACCCGGTCGCCAGGGACCTCGAACAGGCGCGGCTCGCCGCCGCTCTCGCCGTAGTGGGAGGCGTCGTAGGCGAGCGTGATGTACCCCTGTCCGGCGAGGCGTTCGGCATACAGACCTGAGGCCTGCTCCTTCACGGCGCCGAAGGGGTGGGGGGCGACGATGGCCGGGTACTTCTTGGTCTCGTCGAAGCCGGGCGGCAGGAAGACGTTGCCGACGACCTGGTGCCCGCCGTGCGGGAAGCTGACCTTCCCGGTGCTCACACCGAGCACGGTCATCGGCAGGAATCCCACACCGGTGGCGAGCGCGCTCAGTGCATGCTCTGGCCGCTGAGGGTGAGGTCGCCGACCTGGGGGTAGCCGGCGTCGTGTCCGCCGCGGGGCCCGAGGTGACCAGGTTCTCGGTCGGGGACCGGGTGGGAGTCGGCTGCATGGTCGACTCCTGCCGGGAGTGCGACCACTGCCGGGCGGGGCTGGAGCCGTACTGCCGTGTCGGGCACGTGCGGACCTACAACGACACCGGCCGCGACGGGCAGCCCACCCTGGGCGGATACAGCGAGAAGATCGTCGTCGATGAGGCCTATGTGGTCCGCATCCCCGATGCCCTTCCGTTGCGCACCGCCGCGCCCCTGCTTTGCGCCGGGATCACGATGTACTCGCCGCTCCGGCACTGGAAGGCCGGAGCGGACAAGAGTGTCGCGATCGTTGGCTTCGGGGGCCTCGGACACGTCGGCGTGCCGATCGCGGCAGCGCTGGGCGCGCCCCCGACCGTACTGGACCTGACCCTGGACCGGCGTGACGACGCAATGCGGCGCGGTGCCCGTGACTATCGGGTCACCACCGACCCCGCGACGTTTACTGATCTGGCCGGAACCTTCGACCTGATCGTCTCGACCGCGCCGGCGAACCTCGACTACGAGGCCCTTCTCGAACTGCTTACGCTGGACGGCACGTTCGTCAACCTCGGCGTCCCCAAGAAGCCGATCAGCGTAGATGTCTTCTCCCTTCTGTACAACCGACGATCGATGGCGGGCACGCTGGTCGGCGGCATCCAGGAGACACAGGAAATGCTCGACTTCTGCGCCGAGCACGAGATCGCCGCCGAAGTGGAGGTCATCAAGGCGGATCAGATCGACGCTGCCTTCGATCGGCTCGCAGCTGGTGACGTCCGCTACCGGTTCGTGATCGACATCAGCACGATGGCGGCAGACTGACTACGGACAGCTCCCGTCCTGCGGCTGTTGTGCAGTAGGACGGGAGACCCGGCGCTGCTCAGCCGCCGGGCTCGGGCGTCCTTGCTGAAGGCCCAAACCTTCACCCCCTCAGTTGCAGAAGGCAACGGCACCTGACGTTGTGATCGCGAAGGGATATCCAGTGGCAACGTTCATATTCCTCCACGGGGGAGCCCATCAGGGTTGGCATTGGAGCTTGGTGCGACCGCTACTCGAAGAGCTAGTACTACAGCCGGAGATCATGTGACGAGGGTCTTCGTTCGTCGTTGACCGGGCATGATGCAGAGTGTGACGGCTGAGCAGATAGCCGGGTGGGACGCGGCGCTGACCGAACTGAGCGGCTCGATGGGGCGTTTGTTCAACCGGCCGGAGCCTCGGGTGGTGTTCGCGCAGTTCGTCGAGGGGCTGCTGGCGGAGTTGCCGAGGAAGAACGGCTGGACGTTGGCCGAGCGGGCCGGGCATGTGACCGCGGATCGGATGCAGTGGCTGCTGAACGGCTCGGTGTGGTGTGCTGACCTGCTGCGGGACGCGGTCCGCGAGTACGTCGTGACACATCTGGGCGATCCGGACGCCTCGCTGGTGATCGACGACACGCAGGCGCAGAAGAAGGTCACCAAGTCGGTCGGGGTGGCCTACCAGCACTGCGGTCTGACGGGCGATGTCCCCAACTGCCAGACCATGGTGATGCTCACCTACGCCACCCAAACCGGGCATGCCTTCATCGACCGCCGCCTGTACCTGCCCGAGGAATGGACCGCCGACCAGCAGCGATGCCGTGAAACCGGGGTGCCCCAGGACGTCGGCTTCGCCACCAAGCCCGAACTGGCCAGCACGATGCTCGAGCAGGCCCGCGCAACCCACGTGCCGTTCTCCTGGGTGCTGGCCGACGCCGACTACGGCCGTGACCCGCAGCCGGACTCCCCCGCCTGTGCAGGAAGAACCGGGGAGGCTCCCCTCGATCCCGAAAGGGGGAACGGACCACCCCCGCTCGCGCGGGGAGAGCGTTCGAGATGTCGTCACCTCCCCTTTCACCAGTCCCTGGCGTCGTCCGAGCCGCTGAGCAGGTCCCTACCGAGCCGGGTCGGGTGATGGTGAACGGTCTGGGCGTTGCGGAACGTGGCAATCAGGCCGGCCTCGCGTAGGGCGGTGGCCTGCCGGGAGGCGGCGGCAGCAGACAGGCCCAGGACCGCCGCGAGGTCTCCGGTGGTCAGAGCCGGAGCCTCGACCACGGCGGCCAAAGCGGCCGCCCTGGTGGAGCCGAGCAATGTTGCCAAGGCCAAGCTTGGCGCGCGTGATGCGGGATCAAGGGCAAGGACACCGTTGGTTGCCGGGTACGTGATGGTGACCGAGTCGGCAGCGGGGTTGATGCTGATCCCGATCGCGAGCGCCGAGGGCTGAAGAACCAACGGGCGGCCTTCAAGCGGCTCGTGGCAGTCGTGGAGGATGTCCAGGGCCAGTACAGACCCATCCCAGTGCACCATGGGGTGCAGAGTGCGCAGCATGGCATCGATACCGGATGTCGCAGCCCGGGTTCCGGCCCGAGCCGAAGCGGTAGCCACAACGGAGGTGATCCGGCGTCGGAACGGATCCAACGCGATGGTCTGGAAGCCGGAGACCAGCTTACTTAACGCGCCGTACGCGGGAGCATGTCCATCGGCCAGAGCAGTGGTGAAGGGCGTCAGGGCACGGGCCCGAGCCAGGTCGCGCACGTGGAGGACAGTGCCGGTGGAGTCGGGATCGACGGCCGGGTGGGCCATCTGGGCCTGGACGGGACGGGCGGCCAGGCCGGAGAACGTCGGCAGATAGCCCGGGGTATAGAGGTCAAATAGCCTGGAGTAGCCCGGGTTCCAGTTGCGGGCGACCTCACGTCGCCATTGTGAGAGATGACTGGCTCGGGTCCGGTCGGCCAACACGGACCCGCCCAGGGCGAGTTCATAGCCGAAGTCGGGCGCATCAGCAATCTGCACCCGTTCAAGATCATCGGCGCCGAGGCGTATCCGTATCAACCTGAGTCCCCCAACTCGTGCCTTGCGTTGATGTCCTGAGGCCTTTGCGCGCCGGCGCAAAAGCGTAGTCGGACGCCCGGCCGGCGGGCAATCGTAGAGGCACTGAGTCACTGCGGAAGCAGCGTTCCGAGCACCTGCCCCTGGGCGCTGTGCTGAGAACGAAGACGCCAACCACCACCGCGTGGTTCATCGCCGTCGAACCATCCAAGTCACGGACAGGAACAGGGGAACCACGAGATGATCAAGAGACTCGCACTGCTCGCCCTAACCACCGGAATGCTCGCAGCGTCGCTGGCGGGGACCGCCTCGGCGCAGACCGCCCCCCGCCAGCCGGCCAAGGCCCTCAGCTGCGGCGTGATCAACATCGGGCTGCCCGGCAACGTCTATTACGGCGGTGAGTACGCCGGGCAGGTCGAGCAGCAGTACAACACCTGCAACGGGCAGGCGTCCGCGCACTGGCAGTGGGCGGGCGGCTTCCAGAACTCCCACCCAGGCGCGTGGGTGGACGTCAACATCGTCTCCTACTACAGCGCTGTGTACGGATACGGCGGTGGGTACACCTACACCAAGGACGTCCCCACAGGCACAGTTGACATCCACTCGGCGAACCCGGACGCCTGGCACGCGCGGGCGATCGTGAACGGCTGCGGCTCCTGGGCGTTGGGCACGGAGCACTGGTACGGCGGGCAGGACTGGGACGGCCCGCACTCGGGCGGCTGCTGACCCTATTCGGAATGAAGCGGTGCGAGGCCGGTGCGTCGACCAGACGTATCGGCCGGACCCGCACGGTACAGACAAGGCCCGGAACACCGCTCGCGCGAGAAGAACCCGAAGAAGGCCGCGGCCTGGGTCCAGGGCAGAGTCAGGACGGCGATGACCGTATCGCGGTCAGGTCGATGCCCACACCGAGTACGTGGAGGCCGGGGGGGTGCCTCTATGTCCTTCGTCAAGCGAGGCGTGGGGTTCTGGGTTCGTAGAAGGTGCCGTCGCGGAGCATCGCGAACAGCACGCTGATCCGCTGTCGGGCGAGGCGGAGGAGGGCCTGCGTGTGGGTCTTTCCGCGAGCTCGGCAGCGGTCGTAGTAGGAACGGGAGGCGGGATCGTGCAGGGCGGCGAACGCGGACAGGAACATCGCCCGTTTGAGCTGCCGGTTGCCGCCTCTGGGCGCGTGTTCGCCGTGGATCGAGGTTCCCGAAGACTTCGTCGTCGGGGCGAGGCCGGCGTAGGAGGCCAGATGGGCGGCGGTGGGGAAGCTGGTTGCGTCGCCGACGGTGACCAGCAAGGTGGCGGCGGTCCTGACCGCGACCCCCGGCATCGAGGTCAGGACCGGGGAAAGAGGGTGAGCCTCCAGCAACTGCCTGATCTGCGCTTCAAGGGCTCGTCGCTGTTCATGGACGGCGGCGAGCGAACGGGCAAGGGAGGGTATGACGATGTCGAGGGTGCCCGTGCCTGGAACGACGACGGTCTGTTCGTCCAGGGCATCGAAGACCTCGTCGATCAGCCGCTCGGCCATGCGTGGAGCTCTGGGTCTGGTGACCTCGACGAGCTTGCGGCGTCCGGCTTTTCGCAGCGCGGCCGGAGAGCCGTAGCGTTCCAGCAGCCAGGTCACCGCGGGGTGGTCCAGGCGTGGGCCAAGGACGCGTTCCAGCGAGGGGTGGAACTGGGTGAGCAGGCCGCGTATCCGGTTGGAGGTGCGGGTGGCCTCGGCTGCCAGGTCCTGGTCGAAGCCCACCAGCACGGTCAGTTCGGCGGTGATCTCGTCGGTGAGCTCAAGCGAGCGCAGGGTGTGCGGCATGGTCCGGGCGGCGTCCGCGATGACCGCGGCGTCCTTCGCGTCGGTCTTCGCCTCGCCCGGGTAGAGGTCGGCGATCCGGCGCATCGCGAGTCCGGGCAGGTAGGCGACCTTGCAGCCGGCGTCCCGGGCGACTGTCAGAGGCAGGGCTCCGATCGAGGCGGGCTGGTCCACGATCACCAGCACGGTGCCGAACTTCGCGGCCAGCTTGTCGAAGACGGCCCGCAGCTTCGGCTCGCTGTTGGGCAGCTGCTTGTCGAAGACCTTCTTGCCGGCCGGGGTGAGGCCGTGCCCGTGATGGGCGCTCTTGCCTACGTCCAGGCCGAGGAAGACGCCCACGTCGTCGATGTCGTACAAGCCGTCCTCCCGAACGGGGTTCGTGCGGTGCTGGCCAGGGCTTCGGCGTCGTATACGCGCATCCACGTTATGCAGACCTGCCGCCCGAAAACGGCCGGGCATTGCGCCCGGCCAGGCGGTAGTCGGACCTCTCATCAGCGTCTCCAACGGCGCCTCGCGGGCCCGGTGACACCACCCCCCAGGTCATCCGTTCGACAGGGGGGAACAGCCATGCCGGGCCCGGAGGCCAGCGGTCCCGTTGCGGAACCGCGAAGAAGATAACGGGGGGGGCGTCTCGCCGGAGCCACTGTGGCAGGTGTTTGCCCCGGCGCTCGGTGAGCTTCTGACCGAAGGCACGAACGTGGCCGATGAAGGCATCGAGGTCAGCGCAGTGAGCCAGGATGGCTTTGAGCCGAAGGCGCTGTGGCTCGGCGGGCGTGACAAGGACGGGCGGCAGCAACCCGCCGGCACGCCGACGCCTACCACGCCCGTGCATGCCAGCACAATCGACCCGGACCGGGTCGATGATTGATGCACCGCGGGACCGTGCTGCGCTGCTTGTACTACAGCCGGAGATCTTGAGGGTCTGTAATCGGCGGGATCGGCTGGTGCTTGGCCCAGGGGCGTAGGTGGCGCGGGAGGGGATCGCCCCGGCGGCGGTATTGGCTGACGAGGGCGCGGGTCTGGTGGAGGCGGCGCCAGAACTGGCAGGCCAGGGTGGTCTCGACGGGGTGGTGGGGGTTGAGGTGGGTGGCGGCCAGGCAGTGCCGGATGGTGTGGGCGGAGGGCCGCAGGAGCGGTCCGGGGATCAGCCGGTGGCCTCGCTCTCGGCCGTGGCCAGGACTTTTCCCGAGGCGGACGGCTGCAAGTCGGCGTCGCTCTCCTGCTCTGGTTCGGGGAAGGCGGCGCGTTGGACAGCGAGGAAGGCGGTGGCCAACATGCAGGCGGTGACATGCCGGTACCAGGGCGTCCACTTGCGGACCTGGTATTGCGCGAAGCCGACGAGCTGCTTGTTGATCTCGTTGTCCTCCTCGATCTGCCAACGGCCTCCCGCCCTGGCGATGATCTCCGAAACGGTGCTGCAGGCGGGTGCGTGCACGAGGAAGTAGGCGATCTCGCGATGGAGTTGTCCGTCCTTGCCGCGCCGGTTGGGATGCAGGGATCTGCGCAGGACCATCCAGTGGGAGAGGCCCACGGCCGGCTTCTCCTCCGTGACCTCGACGGTGAACGCGGCCCAGTCGTGGAGCCGTTCGCCCTTGGCGCCGAAGCCGCAGGAGCGGCGTTCCCACTGGTCACGGACGCGGGCATAGTGCAGCAGGTCATCGGCGCGCTTCACCGCCGGTTGGCGGGATTTTCCCGGCGGGCCGTCCAGCGGGAGGTCGACGGGGACGCCGAGCACGTAGGGCACGGCCCGGTCATGGCACCAGGCCCGCACCTGCGGATCGCGTCCGTAGCCGGAATCGGCCAGTATCCAGGTGAAGGGGACACCGGCGGCCAGGGCGCCGTCGAGCATGGCGATGGCCAGCTCGGGCTTGGTGGCGAAGTCAACCTCGTCGGGGATGCCAGCCGCCCGGCACCGCTCACGGTCCTCGGTCCATTCCTCGGGCAGGTACAGGGGGCGGTCGATGAAGGCGTGTCCGGCGGCGGTGGCGTAGGTGAGCATGACCATGGTCTGACAGTTGCGGACATCTCCGGTCAGTCCGCAGTGCAAGCCGCTCAACGTGTATGACGGACACCCCGTCGAGGTCCAGCAGCAACGTCGTATCGTTGACCAAGCCCGTGGCTCCCCGGTGATCCTTCTGCGTAGAGAACAGAAATGATCAACCAGGACCACGGGCGTCCTTCATCCAGGGGCGACAACTGCACTGCCGATCACAGCCTGTGACAGTCAGTCAACGTAGGTACGGCTGCACCGCTCAAGTTCGAAGACCCCACCGGTGCAGAACGAGCAGGTGATCGGCCTGCCCGTTCTGCATCACGACCACGACCCTCCGAGCTCAGGCGTGGGAAACCAGGTTCTGTTCGGTGCCGAGGGTGCTCATCCCAGTGTCGACGTACATCGTCGTCTCGCCGTCGGACCAGCGGATGACGAGGTCGTCGGTGCGGTGGTTGGTGGTGAAGTTGCCGGTCGTCATCACCGTGTTGTGGGTCCACAGCCCGTTGGGGTTCTGGATGCGTGCCTCGGTGCCGAGGGCGGAGGTGGTGGTGCCGACGTAGTTGTCGAGTTCGCCGTCCGACCACTGCACCATCAGGTCCCACTTCTGGTTGCCGGAGAACTCGCCACTGGTGAGCAGTGTGGCGTTCTGCCAGGTGGAGTTGGGGTCTTGGAGCTTGTGTTCCTGCCCGAAGCCTCCGGCGCCCACATTGGTGTAGAGGGTGAGTTCGCCGTCGGACCAGCGCACCATCAAGTCCGTGACATAGGCCGAGGCGTTGAAACGGCCCGCGGCGATCTGGGTGGCGTGCTGCCACGTCGAGTTGGGGCCGATCATCTGGGTGCCGGCGACGGTGAGACCGTTGGTGCCGACATCGCCGTAGAGGGTCACCTCGCCATCGGACCAGCGGACGAGCAGGTCGAACCGGTTCGACCCGGTGAAGTCGCCCGCGGTCATGGTCTCCGCGTGGGTCCAGGTCGAGTTGGGGGCCAGCAACTGGCGCTCTGTGATGAAGTGACCGTTGCCGTCATTGGTGTAGAGGGTCACCTCGCCGTCGGTCCACACCACGATCAGGTCGCTGTGGCCGGCGCCGTTGAAGTCGCCGGCGGCCATGAGCTTGGCGTGCTCCCACGTCGTGCCACTGCCCATGGAGTAGGGCAGGGGCGGCTGGTGGTACGGGCCGTGGTCGGTGTGCAGGCCCTTCTGGGCATCGTCGTAGAGCTGGAAGAACCGGTCGCCGTGCAGGGGGCTGTAGGTGATCCGGTTGTACAGCGGGTTGTCGGTCTTCACATCGGGGCCGCCCTGCAGGAAGCCGCCCACATTGCCGATGATCTCGCCGGTTTCGCCCGAGGAGTCGAACTTGGAGAACCACGGTCCGCCGGAGACCCCGCCCCACATACCGGCGCAGTCGATCTGCATCTGGTTGTAGGCCGGCAGTGGTGTCGTCCCGACGTTGGGGCAGCGGAAGGCGCGGTCCTGCGAGTCGTACTTGACCATGGGATAGCCGATGACAGTCACCTGGTTGACGAAGCCCGACGTTCGGGCCAGGGTGTTGGCGCCCACGAGGTCCTGGACCTTCCGCCCGCCGTTCTCCTTGAGGCTCGCGAAGGCGAAGTCCAGGTCGGAGTTGGCGCTCCGGTCCGAGGCGTACTGCGAGTCGCGGAACCACTCGTCGACCGGCCAGATTCCGTACGGCTGGTCGCCCGCCGACTTGGTGTGGTCGTACTTGGGCACGAACGCCGCGTTGTGGCCGAGGCAGTGACCGGCGGTGAGGATGAGGTTGCGCCCTGGGCTGCGTACCACGCTGGCTGTGCAGTTATGGGCCTTCATGTCACTTGTGGTACTGAAGAGCGTGCCGACGGATTTGACGCCGTCGAAGTGCTCGCCGGTGATCCTGGTGGCGACGGATCGCTTCCCGCGCGGTGCCTTCCAGCCCTGCGGCTGCGCGATGCGGCCCGAGGGGTCGGTGGCCGAGGCCATGCGCTGGGGCGTCCAGAACCGGACGGCGTCCTGGACCGTCCACGTTCTGTTGCCGGCCGATGATGGTGCGACGGACGCCGAGGGACTCGCGGCGGCGGTTGTCTTGCCGGTGCGTGTCGACTGGGCCGTCACATGTCTGGTGGGGGCCGGGGTCGGTGTGACAGCTCGGGCCGCAGCGGCGTTGCCCAGCAGAAGCGCGGCGCACAGTGCGAACACACCCCCCAAGCCTATTCGTGTATTAAGCAACTTAATTGCTCCAGGTCAGGCAGGCCTCAGGGCTCGATGAGCCGGGGCCACGCAAGCGGTTGACGGCCGACGCAGAGTGCGAGGCCGGGTCATTGCCTGGGGGAAGTTCAGTCCGTCGCCACGGATTGCGAGCGGCGGCCAGGCCCGCCGTTGCCGTGCGGCGACGCGGGCTGGGGACCTCCGCACTGACGGCGGCTTTCCGGGTGTCGGCGCTTCAGCGGGGGCGACTGATCGTGATCATGGTCCAGGCGCCCTGTGCAGTCACTGTCGACACCGCGGAGGCGAGGGTGCGGCCGCACAAGACGGCAGTGAGTATTCGGATGTCCGGCCCGGGCCCCCGACGGATGCGGTATCGGCACCCGGTGCCGGTTGCCCTCTGCGCCCACAGGGCGCCCCGGCAGGCGACGGGCTCGGTAGCCGGCCCGGCGCGGGTCGGCCGACAAACAGGCCATCACCTGCGGACAGGAGTCGACGCCCCTGTAATCCAGCCCAGCTCACAGCGCACCCCCCGATGCGTTCCCCCGTGCCGCCCGTGAGGCGGCATCCAGTCGACCGTGGTCAGCGGTCGCCGTTGCCATGATCGCACAATCCTCGAACATATGTACGCCTATATGTCCGGGCGTGGGATGACAGCCGTACGGCGGGCCCTCCCCACTGGCTCGGCACCGACCAACCGGCGAGAACGCAATGCCGGGGCGGGGCGCTGTACCGTGCGCCGTCTACCGCAGTCGGGGTGCGCCGAGGTGAACGGTGTCGCAGAACACCGGGGTCACATTCCGGCCGTGTGGGTCGGTGATCTGCACGGTAGCGCCATAGTCGGTGGGCGCGGGGTGCGGCGGCACCACCTCGATGCGTGGGTCGTCGTCGACCGGTATGGAGCAGGAACCGTCAGGGGCAGGGGACGCAGGGTAGAAGAGCGGGAAGTCGACCGCGTTGCCGGGATCCAGCATCAGGCGGACCGGCGCCTTCGCTTTCGGCTCCGACCAGACGGCCGGCCCTTTGCCCGCGTAAGCGTGAAGCTCCGGATAGCCGTTGAAGGCGCAGGACGCGGTGCTGGTGTTGGTCGCGCTCAGCAGGGCCGTCGGCGCCTTGCTCGACTTGTCGGCGAGGCGCGTCAGTCTCCATCGCAGCTGCTTGGTGCCGCATGCGGCACCTGGTCGGACGCCTGCCGAGGTCGAGGGCGACACGGTCGTCTGTGACGGTTCGACGGTCGGCGCCGTTGTCCGTGACGGCCCGGTGGTCGGCTGCGCGGCAACACGGTGTTCTGGACCGCAGGCTGCAGCAGCCACAACCACCCCCAGGCTGATCGCGCAGACTGCCGCTGTTCGCCGTGCCATGAGTACATCCCCCTGGCGGAGCACCCCTGCAAAGGCCGTGTGCCCCCGCTTCCGACTCCCGGACAGGGAGATGCACACGCCTCCCGGAAGGTTCCCAAGGCTGATTCCCCACGCCCATGCCTGAGCCATCTTCCGACCACCACGGCCCCCATGACAGGGCAGTGCCCGCGAGAAGCGCTCCCGCATCGCACAATCCCTTGGGGATTCACGCAATAGCGGCCAGACCTCTCGGCCGAGTGAGCCCGGCCAGGGTGTACTCGACGCCGAACCGGCGGCGCACGATCTCGGCGATCCGGGCTGGCGTCCAGCACTGGTCACTCCAGCCGAAGGCGGCCGGACCGGCATCCAACGCCGTTTCCAGAACGCGCAGTTGTCCCGGATCGAGCTTGCAGCGGGCACCGCCAGGACCCTTGGAGGCCAGAACATGCCGACCACCGGACCAGACGTGTTCGCGTACTTCGGCCCGGGCGGTGCGGACCGCCGGCCAACCTAACCTCGGGCTTTCACGAGGTGGTCTGTCCGAGGCTTGATCACAAACGCGAGAAGTGCTCCTGACCTGGAACGATAGGACTTGTCGAGGGTCCAGATCGTGCCGTGGAAAGAAGCACTTCTCAGGTGAAGAAGCATATCGGGTCGTACCCGCGTGTCCGCGTTGAGGGCAGCGGTCGTGGAGTGGTCTCGCAGGCCGGGACCGTGCTGCTGGTGGAGACAGTCCGCAAGACGGGCCTGGATACTGCGATATCGGCGGCTCTGGCACCCTGGCGCAAGCCGCGGGCGGTGCACGATCCCGGCAAGATCCTGCTGGATGTGGCGCTCGCGGTCGCCCTCGGTGGCGACTGCCTGGCCGACATCGGCATGCTGCGGGCCGAGCCGGCCGTGTTCGGGCCGGTGGCCTCGGACCCGACAGTCTCCCGGCTGATCGACACGCTCGCAGCGGGCGGCCAACGCGCCCTGAACGCGATCCGCAGTGCCCGGTCCCAAGTGCGTCAACATGTATGGAAGTTGGCCGGGTAGACGGCGCCGGATGCGACCGGTTCTGTGACCGTGGACCTGGACGGCGTCCTGGTGATCGCGCACTCCGACAAGGAAGACACGGCTGCGACCTGGAAGAAGACCTTCGGCCACCACCCGCTGATGGGCTTCGTCGACCACGGGACGGGCGGGTCCGGCGAGCCTGTGGCCGGTCTGCTCAGACCCGGAAACGCCGGCAGCAACACCGCCGCCGATCACATCACGACCACCCAACTGGCCCTGGCCCAGCTGCCCAAGTCCTATCGGCGCGGGCGCCGGACGCTGATCCGCACCGACTCCGCGGGCGGCACCCACGAGTTCGTGGCCTGGCTCGCGAAACGCGGACGGTGGCTGTCGTATTCGGTCGGCATGACCATCACCGACGCAATTCACCAGGCCGTACTCAAGGTGCCGCTCGCGGCATGGACGCCGGCCGTCGAGCCCGACGGAGAGATCCGCGACGGGGCCTGGGTGGCCGAACTCACCGGCGGCATGCTCGACGGCTGGCCGAAGGGCATGCGGCTGATCGTCCGGAAGGAACGACCGCACCCCGGCGCCCAGTTGAGGATCACGGATGCCGACGGCATGCGGATCACGTGCTTCGCCACCAACACCACCGGCCGGCCCATCGCCGAGCTCGAACTCCGCCACCGCCTGCGGGCACGGGCCGAGGACCGCGTCCGGGCTGCCCGCGCGACCGGCCTGCGGAACCTGCCCCTGCACGACACCGCGCAAAACAGGGTCTGGCTGGAGATCGTTCAGATCGCACTCGACCTGCTGGCCTGGATGCCGATGCTTGCACTGAATGGCCAGGCCCGGCTCTGGGAGCCCAAGAGACTCCGTCTGCGGCTGTTCTCCGCCGCCGCCCACCTCGTGAACACCGGCCGTCGGCGCTGGCTCCGCCTGTCCGCCCGATGGCCCTGGACCGACGTCATCACCCACGGCAATCAACAGGCTCCACGCTCTGCCGAACCCGGGCTGACCAGCCACTTCGACCGTCCCAACAACCCGCACCACCACACCGGTGAAGTGGTACCCGGCGCCCACCCGACCCGACAGCCGGGCCCTCAGCCTGCCCCAGCCCCGAAAAGACCGCACCCGACGAACGCAGAGTTCCCGCCAGCAAACTCACGGGGACTCATGAACGATCGAGGCTAGTGCTCTGACCGCGAAGGTTCACCGGGTTGCCGTTCGCGGTGCGGGACTTGCGCGCGGTTGGATGTGTGCCGACATCCAATCTGGTGCGTGGAGGCGCGGTGGCAGAGCCGGTCAAGGTCCGCAGACTGACCGACCAGGAAGGGCAGAGGCTTCAGCAGATTGTGCGCCGGGGCAGCACCAGTACGGTGCGCTACCGGCGCGCGATGATGATCCTGGCCTCGGCCGGAGGTAACCGGGTTCCGGTGATCGCCCAGCTGATCCAAGCCGACGAGGACACGGTGCGCGATGTGATCCACCGGTTCAACGAGATCGGCCTGGCCTGCTTGGACCCTCAGTGGGCGGGAGGCCGTCCCCGCCTGCTCAGCCCTGACGACGAGGACTTCGTCATCCAGACGGCCACCACCCGCCCCCGCACACTCGACCAGCCCTTCACCCGCTGGTCCATCCGCAAACTCGCCGCCTATCTGCGCAAAGTCCACGGCAGGGTGATCCGCATCGGCCGTGAGGCTCTGCGAATGCTACTGGCCCGCCGCGGGGTCACCTTCCAGCGCACCAAGACGTGGAAGGAGTCAACCGACCCCGCCCGCGACGCCAAGCTCGACCGGATCGAGCACGTCCTGGAGCACTTCCCGGACCGCACGTTCGCCTTCGATGAGTTCGGCCCGCTGGGCATCCGGCCCACCGCAGGATCCTGCTGGGCCCAACGCAGCCGGCCCGACCGGCTGCCGGCGACTTACCACCGCGCCCACGGCGTCACCTATTTCCACGGCTGCTACTCCGTCGGTGACGACACCCTGTGGGGCGTCAACCGCCGCCGCAAAGGCACGGCCAACACCCTCACGGCCCTGAAGTCGATCCGGGCAGCCCCCCCGACGGCGCCCCGATCTACATCATCCTGGACAACCTCTCCGCCCACACGGGCAACAAGATCCGCCGCTGGGCGAAGAAGAACAAGGTCGAACTGTGCTTCACCCCGACCAACGCCTCCTGGGCCAACCCGATCGAAGCGCACTTCGGACCGCTGCGGCAGTTCACCCTTGCCAACTCCCACCACCCCAACCACACCGTCCAGACCCGCGAGCTGCACCGTTACCTGCGCTGGCGCAACACCCATGCCCGCCACCCCGACGTGCTGGCCGCCCAACGCCGCGAACGCTCCCGGATCCGCAGCGAGAAGGGCATCCGCTGGGGAGGACGGCCCCTGGCCCCAGCGGCCTGATCGTCACGGCGCCCCGGTCATAGCGGCAGACAGCCGCGCTGTCGATCACCTGACACGTGCGGCGATGGCCCGTGCGCACTCCATCGACTCGGCATGCGTGGTGTCCACCTCCAGGTCATAGACCACGCCTCGGTGGACCACATCCGCCTGGGACACGGCCATCCCGATGACCCGATCGCCTCGTGCGACCTCACGGCCTGCGGCAACCGCACTGTCACACCGGACGCCGACCCACAGCACCCGCAGGTCACGCAAAGTCTTCTGCCACCGCTGCTGCGAGTCCGCTCCGCCGAGGAAGACCTCATCGACGATGACCCGGGCGCCCGCACGGGCCATCGCGGCGACTCCCTCGATCCATGCCGCTTCCAGCGTCCGGAACTCCGGCCCGACGACCACCTCTCCGTCCGGAGCGAACTCGATCCCCGCATCCGACGCCTGCATGGACGCTGGCATCGCGTCAACCAGCGTGTCGGTCCCGAGAGCCAGCCACGGATCCGGCAGGACCGCCTGCAGACACCGGGCGATCCCGGACTTCCCGGAGCTGGAACCACCGTTGAGAACGATCACCTCAGTCATCACCGCGCCACAGTAGAGGCACCGCAGCAACCCCCGAAACGGATTTCCGCGAACGCTGCCGCCTCCTACAACCCGGTGAACCTTCCCGGTCAGAGCACTAGATGATCGATTCCAAGGGGTAGTTGCGGCTGCGGGTGACCGATGAGCCTTGCTGATTCCTGTGACCGGCGCCCTTCGTGGTGACAGTCAGGTCCGGTTGACGGGCCTCGTATGGGGACAGCCGACGGGAGTAGATTCTGGCCCTGAATGCAGGCACAGATAAGGAGCGCGGCCAGTGACCAGCGACAATCGCATAGGACCGCCCAGTTTTGGAAGCGAACGCGACGTGCTGCGGGCTTTTCTCGACTACCATCGCGCGACCCTCGCCATGAAGTGCGAAGGGCTTACCGACGAGGAATTGCGGCAGCAGTCGATGCCGCCGTCCACGCTTTCGCTACTCGGTCTGGTGCGGCACATGGCGGAGGTGGAGTGTGCTTGGTTCCGTCGAGTGTTCGAGGACAACGACGCTCCCATGGTCTGGTCCGACAAGATCGACTTCCAGGCGGCCTACGACGCGAGCGCGTCGACCAGGGACGAGGCGTTCGTAGCCTGGGAGGCCGAGGTGGAGAACTCCCGCCGTATCGAGCGGGAGGCCGAGTCCCTGGACCAGGCCGGGTATCAGCCAAGATGGGGTGAGGAGGTATCGCTGCGGATGGTGATGGTGCACGTGCTCCTGGAGTACGGCCGCCACAACGGGCACGCGGACTTTCTGCGTGAGGGTGTCGACGGGACTGTGGGCGCCTGAGTCCGCAGGAGCCACCGGTCTCCCATTGCTGATCCATTCCAGAGAATCGCCCGCGCGGCTGGAAGGAGGGGTGAACAACAGTCGCATTTTTCATCAGTAGTTATCTGCCTTCATCAGTCTTTATCATGGTTGCGTGAAGCTTTCCGAGTGGGCGGCGCGCAACGGCGTGCACTACCAGACCGCGTGGGCCTGGGCGAAGGAGGGGCGTATGCCGGTCCCTGTCGTGCAGACGCCGTCCGGTATGTGGCTGGTCGAAGAGTCCGCTCCCGAGGTCGTTGGGCGGACGGTGGCGTACTGCCGTGTTTCGTCCGGCGACCAGAAGGCGGATCTTGACCGGCAGGTCTCCCGTGTCGTCCAGGGAGCAGGCGGGCTGGGGCTCGCCGTTGCCGAGGTTGTGACCGAGGTCGGGTCGGGATTGAACGGGAATCGGCGCAAAGCTGCACCGTGTCCTGTCGGACCCGGCCGTTGCCGTCATCGTCGTGGAGCATCGCGACCGGCTGGCCCGTTTCGGTGTCGAGCAGCTGGAATCGGCACTGTCGGCTTCCGGCCGGCGCTGGTGGTACTCGATCCGCAGGAGACGACCAGCGACCTGGTCCGGGACATCACCGAAGTCCTCACCTCGATGTGTGCCCGACTGTATGGGCAGCGAGCGGCGAAGAACCGGGCCGCACGCGCTATCGCCGAGGCCACCCCCCGGCGGCGGAGACGACCGGGTGAGCGGGGCGGAGCCTGCCGGGAACGGGAAGAAGAAGCGCCGGGGGTTCGAGGCGCGGCCCGGCTTCCACGTCGTGGGCCACAGGCTCGCCCTCGATCCCAACGCGTCCGCCCTGCAGGCTCTGGCCTCGCATTGCGGGGCGGCGCGGGTCGCCTACAACTGGGCGGTGCGGCATGTGCTGGCGAGTTGGTCGCAGCGCGCAGCGGAGGAGACCTACGGCGTCCCCGAGGCAGAGCGCGTTGCGTGGCGGTCGTGGTCGCTGCCGTCGTTGCGGAAGGCGTTCAACGAGGCCAAACACACCGACCCGTTCCTGCGGGAGTGGTGGGCACAGAACTCGAAGGAGGCCTACAACACCGGCCTCGCGAACGCTGCCGCCGCGTTCGACAACTACGCCAAGTCCCGGCGCGGCGAGCGCAAGGGCGCCCGGATGGGCAGACCCCGTTTCAAGTCGAAGCGGAAGGCTCGTCCGGCGTGCAAGTTCACCACCGGCACCATCCGCCTCGATGACCGGCGGCATATCGTCCTGCCCCGCCTCGGCGGATCCGCCTCCACAGGACGTCCAGCCCCTCGTGGACGCGATCGCCGAAGGCGGGAGGCGGATTCTGTCGGTGACGGTGCGGTTCGAGCGGGGCCGCTGGTTCGCGGTCCTGCAGACCGAGGAACGCCACACCATCGCTCCTGCCATCCGCCCGGCACGGCGGTCGGGATCGACCTCGGCGTCAAGACTCTCCTTGTCATGGCGGACTCGGCCGGCGAGGTCCGCGAGGTCGCGAACCCCAAACACTACGACCAGGCACTCACGCAGCTCTGGAAGGCCTCCCGGACCGTCTCCCGCCGACGCGGCCCCAACCGGCGCACCGGACAGGCCCCGTCCCGTCGCTGGGAGAAAGCCAACGCGGTCCGTAACCGGGTGCACCACCGGGTGGCGAACCTGCGGGAGAACCATCTCCACCAGGCCACGGCGCGTATCCCCGCCGAGTACGGCACCGTCGTGGTCGAGGACCTCAACGTGAAAGGCATGGTCCGCAACCGGCGTCTGTCCCGCCGTATCTCCGACGCGGCGTTCGGGGAACTGCGGCGCCAGCTCACCTACAAGACCCAGCGCCACGGTGGACGTCTTGTCGTCGCCGACCGTTGGATGCCCTCCTCGAAGACCTGCTCCCGCTGCGGTGTGGTGAAAGCCAAACTGCCCCTCGGCGTGCGCGTCTTCGAGTGCGACGCCTGCGGACTCGTCCTGGACCGGACGCGAACGCAGGCCACAACCTGGCCGCCCTCGCGGCGGCCAACGGTAAAACGGGTACCGGAGTGACCGGAGACCCGGGCCCCCTGGTGGTGGTGCCGAAGCCTCGTGGAGCCAACCAGAAGACCCGCACCGCCCGAACCCGCAAGGGGACCGGCACGCGGGCAGCTGGCGCAACACCCCGCCAGGGGACGGAAACGAGAGATCGTCGACAGGACACCAGGCGCGAGCAACTCGCGCTCTGGTGACACCGTCACGAACCTTCCGGGCGGAAACACCCGGAATACTGAGAGTCGCTGAGACTCGAAGCAACGGCGTTGTTGTCCATGCGTGTTCATCCTGCGCGGCCTGGCGATCCGGGCCGGATCGGCCCGTACCGGGTCATCGGCCAGCTGGGTTCGGGCGGTATGGGAACGGTGCATGCGGCCCTGGATCCCGGCGGGCGGCGGGTGGCGGTCAAGGTCGTCCACCCGGCGCAGGCCGGCGACGAGGAGTTCCGGGCGCGGTTCAAGCGGGAAGTCGAGGTGTCCCGGCGGGTCACGGGGCCCTGTCTGGTGCCCCTGCTTGCCGCGACCCCGGCGCGGATGTTCCCTGGCTGGCCACCGCGTACGTGCCCGGCCTCACGCTCGGCGAGCACATCGCCGCGCACGGCCCGCTGTCCGGGGCACGGCTGTACGCGCTGGCGGTCGGGACCGCGGCCGCGCTGGCAGCCGTCCACGCAGCCGGGGTGGTGCACCGCGATGTGAAGCCGGGGAACGTCATCCTGGCACCGGACGGACCACGGGTGCTGGACTTCGGCATCGCCCACGCCCTGGACGGCACCTCGGTGACCCGGACCGGCGTGATGACCGGCACCGCGGGCTGGATCAGCCCGGAGGGCTACCGCACCGGCGCTACAGGTTCGGCCGGGGACGTCTTCGCCTGGGGAGCACTGGTCGCCTACGCCGCCACCGGACGGCTGCCGTTCGGAACCGGTGCACCGGACGCGGTCGCGGCCCGGGTGATGTCCGGCGACCCCGACCTGGCCGGGATCCCCGACGACCTCCTGGCCCTGGTGACGTCCGCACTGGCCAAAACCCCTGAGGAGCGGCCTACGGCCGCGGCGCTGGCCGGGCAATGCACAGTGCTTCTCGCCGCCCAGAGCACTCAGGTCCTGCAGCCGGGGGCCGCGGCGCCGACCCTGGCGGGTGACCTGGTGGCGGCCGGGTGGGAGGGTCTACCGGCGGCCGAGGACGACCCGGCCTGGACCCTGGCCCGGCGCCGGTTCGCCCGCCGTCGCTCCGGACTCGTTGCCGCGGCTGCTGTCACCGGGTTCGCCGTGGCCGCCGCCAGCACCTACCTGATCGCAGAACAGAACCGGGACGGGCAGCGGGGCACCACGCGGGCCGGGGCGGGCACGACGGCCTCCGCCACGGTCTCCCCCGGCCAACGTTCCGGAGCGGTGATCGCCTCTCAGGGAGCGGCGACCGCCTCCCCTACAGCAGGCGCCCCGAAAGCCGGGCAAGAGAAGAAGACCCCGGCGGCGACCGTGTCTGCCACGTGCCTGCCAGTCACCTACAAGATGTCCACGGGCACGGCGGTCTGCGAGTCCAAGAAGGACATCTGCGCCGTCGGGTCCCCGTACTACGTCAAGGACATCAACAGCCTGTGCGGTGGCCCGCCCGCCCTGCAGAGGGTGAACATCATCTCCGAGCCGTCCACCGGCGGAGATCCAGGTGTTTTCTACTGCGTGGCCTGGACCGGCAGCGCCAGCGACACCTCTCGTGACGCCGTGCTGCTGATGAACGCACCCGGCTACCAGTGCGGCGCCGACCTGGCGGCCCCTCCGGCACCGGGATGCGCTGGGGGGCGCGATCGTCTTTTACGACACGAGCAGCACTGCACAGCCCTGTACCCCGGAACCCGCCTGACCTACCCCGCCGTTCTGGACTACAGCAGCCTCGGCGACCAGGAGTCCCCAAGTATGTCTGCCTCACCGAACACGTCGGCGCCTGACCGAGCACCTGCTCAGCGTGTGTTTGGGGGCTCGTTACAGCGAGGCCAGCCACGCCCGCTCAAGGGGGAGCCGGGCGCAGCCGTTGGGGCAGCGGCCGTCTTGGGGGTCGAGGGGGTCTACGCCAAAGACGTGCAGGCAGTCCGTGCACATCCGGACGTCAACGTAGCTGCATCTGTTGAGTCTGGCCGTGTCCGGCTGTCCCTGCGTGCGTGAGCAGGGGAGAGGGTTGGTTGCCTCAGCTTGCGCCGATCCTCGGGCAGGCCGGGGGGTGCGGTGCATGCGGTGCTTAGAAGCCGTTGTCTTTCCGAGCTTGAGGACTGCATTTCCGCTGGTCAGGCATGGGGGCGGCGGTTCCGTTGCAGTGGTGACCTGTTGTGTCGTCGCTCCAGTGGAGGTCAGGAATGCCGTCGGTCGTTGGACTGCTGGAACAGCGCGAGTGCGCCGCTCGCCGTCGTGTGGACGAACTGCGGGAGGAGGCCGATCGGATCCAGGCCGAGTTGTCCGTGGCCGAGCACGATTGGAACGAGTGGGTCATCGCTCGCTTGCGTGTCCGCGAGGTACTGGCCCCAGGCGAGGGTGACGTCGCCGGTCCTGATATCGCTTTGGACCTGCCGAATGGCGGTGAACAGCCGTTGCCCGCAGGGGCTTTGGAACCAGCGAAGTCGAAGTCGATGGTGCCGATGTGGCGTGCGGGGCTGGCCTGGTCGGCGCTGTCGGTGGACTACCAACGCATCCTGCGAGTCCTTGCCGACCGCGACCGACTTGGTCAGGGTTCGCTTTCCTGCCAGGAGATGGCCGTCTGCTTCGGCCTGGAGGTCGTGCCGGCAAAGGTGGAAGCGTTGCGGTCGAAGGCGAAGCGGATGGTGGCCCGGGGGTGGCTGGTCGAGCCGGTGCCGGGTCGGTTCACGCTCTCGCAGGCCGTGGCCGGACAAGGCGAGGGACTGTGAACGGCGACCTCAGACCCGCAGGGTTTCTCCCTGGGGGTCGTAGCAGACGAGCCCGTGCTCGCGTGCCAGGGCAGCCGCATACTCGGAGACTTCCTCCGCTCTGCTATAGGACATGAGCAGATAGACGATCGGGCCCGATGCCTCGCCCATGACGGGCGGTGACGCCCAGGGACTGCCGGCGACATCATCTGGATACCGCTCGACGAGTGCCTCGACATAGGTCTCGATGCGCGGCGAGAGCTCGGCGATCACGTCTTCAGAATCGAGGTAGCGCTCGTAAAGCGCGTCGAAGACAGCGCCGGCTTCGTCGCCGCGCGGCAGCTCTCCATCCCACACGGCCAGGTCGTAGCTCATGTGCGAATGATCTCAGGTGCCCACCTGGCCTGTGCCAAAAGCCCCGGCGCCGGAGGGGTTCACACCCGCGAGGGGCGTGGCCGGGCAAGGCGGCGGGTCATGAGCAGGGTCATCGACCAGTAGATCATCGCTTCGGCGCTGGAGGTGCGGCGCTCGAAGTCACGCACCAGGCGGCGGGTGCGCATCAGGTGGGCGAAGAACCGCTCGACGATCCACCGCTTGGGCAGGACCACGAAACCGCGCATGTCGTCACTGCGTTTGACGACCGCGATGACCAGAGCAAGCGCGGTCAGGCAGCGCTTGATCAGGCTGCCGGTGTAGCCGCCATCAGCCCAGACCAGCTCCAACCGATGGTGCGCGTCGACGACCCGCGCGAGCAGGGTCTGCGCGGCGGCGCGGTCGCCGGTGTCCGCGGGGGTGACCTGCACGGCGAGTAGCAGGCCGAGGGTGTCAACGACGGCGTGGCGCTTGCGGCCGTTGATCAGCTTTCCGCCGTCGAAGCCGCGGCTGTCGGCGCCGACGACTGCGTCCGCCTTGACCGACTGGGAGTCGATCACGCCCGCGCTCGGCTCCGGATCCCGGCCCGCCTTTTCGCGGACCCTGCCGCGCAGCCGGTCGTGGAACTCGGTGACCAGGCCGTGGTCGCGCCAGCGGCGGAAGAAGGCGTAGACCCCGGTCCCACGGCGGGAAATCGGACGGCATCGCCCGCCATTTGGTTCCGTTGTCGACCAGGTAGCGCACCGCGTCCAACATCGCCCGGTGGCAGTACGCCTCCGGCTGGCCGCCGCGTCCCTGCAGCCAGCCCGGCACCGGCAGCAGCGGACGGACTACGGCCCACTCCGCGTCCGTCATGTCAGTGGGATAGCGCCGCTCGCGCGTGCCGTTGTCCGCGGCGTTCCCGAACCGGTGCGCGAGGCAGTCACACGACGGGGTGACCGAACTGGACCCGACTGGCCCGAGGGCGTACAAATGCGGCAACAGGGCTCCCTGGACAGCTTGTTGGCGTAGACACCACCCCAGCTACCAAGGGGCCCTGTTCTCCATGCCCGACACTCGCCGCGATCACCCGAACGAGACTCCCGTTCGACCAACACCGCTCAAGATCGGAACGACAACAGCCACTTAGATGTGAGTTTGTGCAATGTGCCCTATTTGTCACGCCGTGGGTGGTCAGGGCGGTTGTTGTTCGGGGTCCGGTACGAGGAGCCAGCGGGCGGCGTTCGCGTAGCGGATGGCGGATCCCGTTGCTGCCTCGCCTCTCGGGTGTAGCCCGGTGGCGGTCCGGCGTACCGCCGCGCATGCCCGCCGCGGCGGCGGGTACGACCCCTCCCGTACGGGGACGTCGCGGAAGCGGCCGAGGAGCGAGGGGTGTCGGAAGTGATTCGAAAGCTGCAGGCGGTCGCGCTGGACTGCGCTGATCCGGTACGGCTCGCTGAGTTCTACGCGGATCTGCTCGGCGGCCGGGTGGTCGCGGACCCTGAGGATCCCGACTGGGTCGAGGTGCACGGGTTCGAGGGGACGCCGCTCGCCTGCCAGCGGGTGGACGGCTACCGACCGCCCGAATGGCCCGGTCAGCAGCGCCCGCAGCAGCTTCACCTGGACTTCGACGTGGACGACCTCGAGGGGGAGGAGAAGCGGGCCCTCACCCTCGGCGCGACCATGCTGGAGCGGACGGACCAGCTCCGCCCGGAGGCCAACTGGCGGGTCTACGCGGACCCGGCCGGCCATCCGTTCTGCCTCTGCCTCCACTGAGTCCACCGGACCACAACAGCCACTGAGGCGGCGTCAGGATCAGCCGTCGGGCGGGGTTCTCGACCCCGCGTTCGATCTGCCAGGTGCATCCCAGCGCCACGGCCAGCACCAGCGCGTCGAAGACGGTGTGGTGGGTTTGCGCCGTGGGTTTGTGCAATGTGCACACAGGCCATCTCATTTGGCTTGTTCGGTAACCGGTCGGGTGGGGATCGTTGAATGAGATGACGTGGTGAGCGAGTTGCACGGGTAGTGGCTCTTGCAATCGGTCACCAGTGACGGGCGGCTCCGTCCCTTAGGTTTCGCCCCATGGCCTCATCCGCCGATCCTGAACACCGAGCTGCCGAGGCGCGGCCGCGCCTGGTGACCCGCCCGCTCCTGTTGCGCTTTGTGACGGTCGTCGGCTCCTCGGCGAGCTTCTACCTGCTGCTGTCGGTCGTCCCGGCGTACGCGCAGAGCGCGCCGGGCGGGGGCAGCGACAAGGCGGGCCTGGTCACCGGTGCGCTGATGCTGGCCACGGTGGCTGGCGAGCTGATAGCCCCAGGGCTGGCCGCACGCTGCGGCTATCGCGTGATGCTGGGGGCGGGGTTGTTGTTGCTGGGTGCTCCGGCACTGGCCCTGACCGTGTCGCAGAGTATGGCGTGCGTCGTGGCGGTGTGCCTTGTCCGGGGGCTCGGCTTCGCGTTCACCTTGGTGGCGGGTGGGGCGCTGACGGCGTCACTGATCCCGCCCGAACGCCGCGGGGAGGGGCTGGCACTGATCGGCGTCATGGCCGGCGTGCCGTCGCTGGTGGGCCTGCCACTCGGGGCCTGGCTGGCATTGCACACGGGGTACGGGCCCGTCTGCTCGGTGGCGGCACTGATCGCTCTGGTCTCCATCGCCGCCGTCCCGGGCCTGCCCGGCCGGGAAGCGGCGTCGGGGCCGCCCCTGGGGATCTTCGCTGGGGCCCGTTCCGGCACGCTCGGCCGTCCCACGGCCGTGTTCGCGGTGACGGCAGTGGGCGCGGGGATCGTCGTCACCTTTCTGCCACTGGCCTTGGCGCCGGGCAATTCCGGCGTGGTCGCCGCGGCTCTCTTCGTGCAACCGGCCGCCGCGACCGCATCCCTGGTTCGCCGGTCGGCGCGCCGACCGCCGCGGTGCCGCCGGCCTGGTCGTGCCGGGGCTGGTCGCCTCAGCCGTCGGCATCCTCGTCGTTGCCCGCACGGGCGTCCCCGTCGCGGTCGTCGTGGGTGCGGCCGTGTTCGGGGCCGGCTTCGGCATCACCCAGAGCGCAACCATCACGCTGATGTACTCCCGGGTCCCGGCCTCCGGGTACGGGACGGTGAGCGCCCTGTGGAATGTCGCCTATGACGCGGGTATGGGCATCGGCGCGGTCGGCTTCGGCACGGTGGCCGGATTGACCGGCTACCCCTGGGCATTCGTCCTGACCGCGCTCCTGATGCTGACAGCCCTCGTCCCGGCCTGGTGGGACCAAACGGCAGCGTGCAAACAACGTGCGACGACCAGGGGGGATCGGGCGGTGACGGAGGAGGAGCAAGGGTGAGCGATTGCCTGCACCCTCATCCATTACCGCAGACTCGCCGAATGAGATGACTTGTTATTCGTCGCGACGTGGGTGGTCAGGGCGGTTGTTGTTCGGGGTCCGGTTCGAGGATTGAGCGGGCGGCGTTCGCGTAGCGGATGGCGGTGGCCGTGCTGATGCCGAAGACGGCGGCCAGGTGGAGTGGGTCGGGCCCGCGGTCGAGAGCTTCGGCGAGCCAGCGGTCTGCTCGCAAGCGGTCGAGGGTGGCGTTGTGGCCGCGGAACAGGGTGGAGAGGAAATAGTCCGTCACGGGGCGGGTGTCGTAGGCGGTGCGGGTTGACACCAGCAGGTGGGGGTTGTCGGTGTCTGGCCAGCGTGTCCTGCGATGGTGCAGGTAGTCGCCCAGGACCTTGAGGGTGAGGTCATCGAGTCGCCGGTGGCGTCCTGCGACGGTGATGAGGCGGTCGCCGAGGTTCACGTCGTCGAGCTGGAGTGCACGGATGTCGCCGGGACGACCAGAGCGAATGCCTCGGGACCCGCACGCAACAGCACGGAAACGGCATCATCGGGGAGTACCTCGCCCGACGCCTTCACTTCGGGATTGCGCAGCCGGGCTCGTTCCACGCAGGAAGCGATGATGTCAGAGTTATTGAGAATCGAGACAGGAGCGTGATCTTTCGTGCAGTGGAGTTCGCGCGGCGGGGCTATTTGGCCTGACGCTTTGGGTATTTCGGCACGGTGTCAGTGGTGTCTGGGACCGTGTGCGTCGTGGATGAACTCGTGGAACGTGTCGATGCTCAGGACCGAGTGTTGGGAGTGGTCAGCCGGAGGGAGGCCGTCCGGGAGGGTTGGCTGCACCGTGTTGGCGTGGTCGTGTGCCGTGATAGGCAGGGTCGCTTTCTCGTCCATCGGCGTGCCGAGCAGCTGTCCCGGTTCCCAGGGCACTACGAACTCGGTGTCGGGGGCGCTGCGGGCGTTGGCGAGTCTTATGAGCAGGCGGCTGCCCGCGAGCTCAGTGAGGAGCTGGGGGCGCAGGCGACGGTGTGCCTTCGGTTCAAGTTCCTCAACCGGGTTGGGCTCAGCCCTCACTGGCTTGGGGCGTGCGATGCCATGCTTCCGAAGGTCGTCGCCCCCGATCCGGGAGAGGTGGCCTGGCACGGGTGGCTGACCGAGTCCGAGCTGCGGCGGGCCCTGCAGCAGTGGACCTTCACTCCTGATAGTCAGGAGATTTTCGATCGGTATTCTGCACGTCGCGCTGACCCGGCGTCTCTCGCGGAGAGGGTGTTCGTGAGCTGGGTCAGGGGAATGAAGCCGCTGGTCGTTCCGAGCTCCCTGGGGGTGGGGCCCGCCGGGGTGGGGGTGTCGGCGAGCTTGTCGGCCAGGGCCGAGATGGCGTCGAGGTCCCCGGCGAGGGCGTCGCGCTCGTCCTCGGTGAGGTCGAGTTGTTCCAGCATCTCGGTGATGCCGTCCTTGACTGCTTGAAGGAGTGACACGGGCCCGGCATGGTCCCGGTAGGGCGGTGCCTACCGGGCGGACGCCGCGGACCCCGGGGGACTGGAGGGCTGCCATGACCACTTCAGGGAAGGGGGCGGGTGGACGCACTGACAACATCGCAGGCCAGGGTCCTCTTGGACGCCGACGGGGTGATCATCGAGTGGAGCGGGGAAGCCGAGGCGTTGCTCGGTCACCGGCGCGAGCCCTGGCCGACCGCCAGCTCACCAGCTGGGGACTGTCCGAGCTCGCCTTCACCACGGAGTTGATCGTCAGCGAGCTGGTCACCAACGCCATCCGGTACGCCCCGGGCACCATCCAGGTACGGCTTATCCGGGACCGCGCGCTGATCTGCGAGGTGACCGACGGCAGTAGCGCCGCCCCTCACCTGCGCCACCCGCGGACCACCGACGAGGGCGGCCGCGGGCTCCTGCTCGTCGCCCAGCTCACCGACCGCTGGGGCACCCGCCACACCCGCCGCGGCAAGACCATCTGGACCGAACAACCGCTGCCCACGCATCCGGACGGCACCGTGCCTGTCGCCCCGGACATCTGATCACCGGGTTTCGACCGGCAGGCCGGGCAGTCGGCCTTGGAGGCGCTGCACCGGGCGTCCGTCGCGGCGCCGGCGCTGTACACCGGGCCGATCGAGTTGTCGGCCGGTGCGGCCGCGTGCCATCTGCGGGAGCCGCTGGGGCGCCCGGCGCTGGCCGTCAGGGGCAGCGCGCGTGCTCGCCTGAGATGTCACGGCCTCTGCGGCACGACCGCGACCGGGCACTGGGCGTGGTGCAGAAGTGTGTGACTGACGCGTCCGAGCTGGAGCCCGAAGTGGCCTGTCCTGGGCCGGGCCCCGATGACCACGAGGTCAGCGGCTGCCGATCGGTCCACGAGGATCTTGCCGGCCGGCCCCTCGATCGTCGTACGGTGCGTCCGTACCCGGGGATGCTCGGCGATCGCTTCTGCGAGCACGGCGTCGAGCAGTGCGGAGGCCTCCTCTTCGGGAGTGTTCGCCGCTTCCTCGGGAGGACGACTCAGGTGGGCGGGACTGCGCCAGGCCCGGACCACGTCCAGGACGCAACCGCGCACCTCGGCCTCGCGGAAGGCGAACCGCACGGTCTCGGCGGTGGTGTCGGCGTCCCCCAGGCCAAGCAGTATCCGCTCATGTGTTCCGGCCATGCCCGCTCGATCGCCTCGGACCACTATCACCGGACAACGGGCCCTGCCCGCCACGGCCAGACCGACCGACCCGAGAAGCATTCCTTTGAGCTGACCGCGACCGCGCGACCCCGTCACCAGCGCGGACGCACCATCACCCTCGCGCACGAGGGCGACTGCCGCCTCCTCCGCGAGGATGTCGGTGGTGACCTTCACGTCAGGGTTGCGCCGCTCGGCGCGCTCCGCCCCGGAAGCTACGATGTGCTCCGCCAGCACCTGCTCGGAGGGGCGCGTCAGGCCGATGGACGGCAGGGCACCCTCGTATCGCTCCCAGAGGGAGGCGTAGACGAGCCTGAGGGGAACCCCGTGGCGGACTGCCTCGTCCACGGCCCAGTCGAGGGCAAGCAGACTCGAGTCCGATCCGTCGATGCCTACAACCAGAGGGAGTGTCATCGTCCCCACCGCCTTTCTTGGGACTTACAGCGCATGGGACCGACTTCAACCGTTGCACCCTCTCTCGCCGGGGCACGAGGGGCCCTTCGGCCCCTTCCGGGGCCCATAGGTCCATGGCTCGTCCATCCCCGCCACGGCCGCTCACGGTAGAGGCGCACCGCCAGACGTCTGCCGCTGGTGGTTCCCTTCGCGGGCCTGAAGTACGGAGGCGGAGGTGCGCTCGATCAATTCGGAGAGGGCCGACCGCACCGGGTCGCTCAGTCCCGTGCCGAGTTCGACATCGGCCACCTCAACGGCGTGCACGACGACCTTCCGCGGGAGCAGGTCGAGGGCTTCCGCCAGAGCGAGGCATTCCCCCAGCCCCAGGGCGTGTGTGCTCGCCGTACCAGTCCCGCGGCCGGCCGCCTCCGTCGCTGTCAGGGTGTGCAGCGCGCCCGGCCTGGCCGGATGTAGACGGAGGGCTTCCACCACGACCGCGGTGTCCGCTCCGCGCCACAGTTCGAGCATCCGGCCGGGTTCGCCGTCGCTGACCGCCAGCACGACGTCCTCGGGGACCCTGCCCCGCAAGGCCTCCACCACCGCCGGACCCGCCCCGTCGTCACCGCGAGGGGGTTGCCCACGCCGATCACCACGACCCGGCCGGTCATGCGCGTTCCACGGTCAGATCGAGGAAGTGGGCGGCGCAGGAGATGCAGGGGTCGTGATTGCGGATGGCCCGCTCGCACAAGCGAATGAGCTCCTCGTCGTCGGCTGCGGCTCCGAGCCTGTCCAGGCGTGCCTGGACGGCCCGGCGTACGTCCTCCTCGATGGCCGTCTGGTTCTGTGCCGTGGGCGGGATGATGCGGGCCGAGGTGAGCGTGCCGTCCTCGGCAAGGGCGTAGCGGTGGTACAGCAGCCCGCGGGGTGCCTCGGTCGCTCCGGCGCCCACCGCCTTCCGCGGGAGGACGTCGAGAGCCGACCGCGACGGTTGTTCGTAGCCCTCGATGATCCTCAGGGCTTCCTCGACGGCCTGCACCACCTCCACGGCGCGTACGACGATGCTTCGGAAGGGGTTGTCGCAGATGTCCCCGGCCAGGGGATCGCCCAGCCCGGCGTCCCTGGCGGCTTGGGCCGCCACCGGGTGGAGCCACCGGCCGTTGATCGCGTAGCGGGCCAGTGGGCCGGTCAGGTAGCGGCGGCCGTCGAGCGCGGCGGTCAGAGCGGTGCTGTGCGGCACCTGCTCTTCGTGCACGTGCTGTTCGAGGTCGGACACGGGGAACTCGCGCAGCGCAGGGGTTCGGCCGTGGGCGGTGATGGCCGTTGGTGTGCCGGAGTCGATGGCGTAGCGGCCGGGGTCGCGCAGTGCGAGCAGGTCGTGATCGCTTGCCGCGTCGGGGAAGTCGAACGCCGCCACCCAGCGGACGGTTTCCAGTGCGTCGTCGCGGGCCTGCCGCAACCGTTCGGCCAACGGACGGAGTTCCTCGGGCGCCGGTGTGCGGTAGAAGCCGCCGACGCGGACGTTGACCGGGTGGATGGGGCGTCCGCCCAGTTGTTCGAGGATCGCGTTGCCGGTCTGTTTGATCCGCAGGCCGCGCTCGACGGCCGCCCGCTGGTCGCGGGCGAGTTCGATGGCATCGGCCCGGCCGAGGAAGTCGGGGGCGTGCAGCAGGTAGATGTGCAGGGTGTGGCTCTCGATCCATTCGCCGCAGTACAGCAGGCGGCGCAGCTCCGCGAGAGGCCCGTCCACGGTGACACCGCAGGCGTTCTCGATCGCCTGGCAGGCGCTCATCTGGTAGGCGACCGGGCAGATTCCGCAGATGCGGGCGGTGATGTCCGGTGGCTCGGTGTGGCCCCGGCCGATCAGGAAGGCCTCGAAGAACCGGGGTGGTTCGTAGATGCGCAGCCGCGCCTCGGTGACCGTCTCCTCCTGTACGCGCAGGTGCAGGGCGGCTTCGCCTTCCACCCGGGCCAGTGCGTCCAGCCGCAGGACGCGGGTTCCGCGATGGCTCATGCGGGCCTTTCCGGGTCGGTTTCTGTTCCTGCCCGAGGGGTGTCCTGCTCCTCGGCGGCGAGATCGGCTACGGGGGCATATTCCGGCGACGCGGCGTTGAAGGTGCGGAAGACACGCAGGATGTCCGCCTCGCTCATTCCGTCGCGGCGCAGCTGCGCGACCATGGAGCGCAGGTTGGGCCGCTCGGCCGGTCCGAAGCAGCCGTAGCACCCGCGTCCGTAGGCGGGGCAGATGGCACCGCACCCGGCATGGGTGACCGGGCCCAGGCAGGGGGTGCCGTGGGCCACTGTGACGCAGGTGGTGCCGCGCCTCTTGCACTCGAAGCAGACGCTGTGGCTGGGGATCTGGGGTTTGCGTCCGGACAGGTGGGCGGTGATGACTTCGAGGAGCTGGCGGCGGTCGATGGGGCAGCCCCGGAGTTCGAAATCGACCGGTACGTGTGCCGAGATCGGGGTCGAGGTCTCCAGGGTGGCGATGTAGTCCGGGCGGGCATAGACCGCCGCGCGGAATGCGTCGACGTCTCCGAAGTTGCGCAGTGCCTGGATGCCGCCCGCGGTGGCGCAGGCTCCGATGGTCACCATGCGCCGGGAGATGCGCCGGATGTGTTGGATTCGCTCGGCGTCCTCGGCCGTGGTGATCGAGCCCTCGACCAGGGAGAGGTCGTACGGACCCCGTCCGGACAGCTCCGCGCGCCCCCCGCTGGGACCCTCGGTGGCGGACATCTCCAGGAAGTGCTCGATGCGTACCTGCTCGGTGAGGCCGAGCAGTTCGTCCTCGCAGTCGAGCAGGGTCAGCTGGCAGCCGTCGCAGGACGCGAACTTCCATACGGCGAGCGTGGGCCGACGGTCCGGGTTCGCTCGTCGGCGGGCGGCGTCTCCCAGATCGGTGTCCGCCGCTCGGGCGGTGGACCGTCCTGGGGCGCCGGCCAGTCCTCGGTCGGATTCCATCTCACAACTCCCGTACGGACAGCAGGCGTTCCACGCGGTCGTAGCCGACCACAGGTCCGTCCCGGCACAGCAGCAGCGGGCCGAGCTGGCAGTGGCCGCAGTGGCCGGAGGCGCAGCGCATGTTGCGTTCCAGCGACACCTGAACGCGGTGCGCGGCGAGGCCTCGGCCCATCAGGGCTCGCGCGGTGTGGCGCATCATCACCTCGGGCCCGCACACCAGCGCGTGGGTCCGGTCCGGCCGGAGTGCCAACGCGTCGAGGAGGGTGGTGACGACCCCCACCGAGCCTTGCCAGCCCGGGCCGGGGCGGTCGACGGTCACTCCCACCTCGGCCCTGCTGCGCCAGTTTTCGATGTCCTCCAGGTAGATCAGATCGCCAGGGCTACGGGTTCCCACCAGGATCCCCAGCCGACCGTAGGCGGCCGGCCGGTCCAGGACCGCGTGCACCACCGGTCGCAGTGGCGCCAGCCCGATGCCGCCGGCGATCACCAGTACGTCCTGGCCGGCTGCCGCGTCCAGGTCCCAGCGGGTGCCGAACGGCCCGCGCAGCCCGACGGTGTCCCCCGGACACAGGTCGTACAGGGCGGTCGAGACCGCCCCCACCGCGCGTACGGTGTGCACGAGGCCCCCGTGCGAGCCGCGCAGGGCGCTGACCGAGACCGGCACCTCACCGACCCCGAACGCGTAGATCATCGCGAACTGGCCCGGTGAGAAGGGCGGGAGTTCCCTGCTGGCAGGAACCAGTTCCACCGAACGGGTGTCGGCAGTCTCCGCCCGGGTTTCTGCGACCCGGTACGGCAGCGGTGGCGTCACGGTGCTCATGGCGGGCCGCTTCCGTGGGGTGCGTAGAGGTCCAGCAGCCTGATGCGGGTGGCCTGCAGGCGCTCGGCGACAACCTCGGTGAAGCGGCGCATCAGGGCGTAGCCGAGTTCTGGGTCGGCGGCGCAGAGGGCGAGGACGTCGGTGGCGGGGAACTCCGTGGCTTCCACCGCGGTCACCGCTCGTGCGCCGAGGTGCCAGCGGTACGGCGGGCAGATCCACGACCAGCCCAGTAGTTGGCCCGGACCGAGCGTTTCCACCAGCGCCTCCGGTTGCCTGCCGGGAACGCAGATGTCGAGGGCGACCCTGCCGCCGCGCAGCAGCCAGAAGCGGTCGGCTTCTGCACCCTCGTCGAACAGGCGCGCGTCGGCCGGGAACACCACGTCGAGCCCGAGGGCCATCAGCCGCTCGCGCTGTGCGAGTGGCAGGAAGTCCAGGGGCGGCGGCAGCTCGGTCACGGTGCCTGCCCCGATGCCTCGGACCGCGTCCAGTCGTGCAGAGCGGCGGCCTCCTCGGTGATGTCGATGCCCACCGGGCACCACACGATGCAGCGGCCGCAGCCCACACAGCCGGAGGAGCCGAACTGGTCGTACCACGTGCCGAGTTTGTGGGTCATCCACTGCCGGTAGCGACTGCGCGGGGACGTACGGACGGGGCCGCCGTGCAACTGGGAGAAGTCCAGGTCGAAGCACGAGTCCCACAGCCGCCACCGCTCCGCGTGGTCACCGGTGAGGTCGGTGACGTCCTCGGTGGTGGTGCAGAAGCATGTGGGACACACCATGGTGCAGTTGCCGCACGTCAGGCAGCGCCCGGCAACGTCGTCCCAGCGGGGGGCGTCGAGCGTACCGGCCATCAGCTCCCGCAGGTCGGCCTCGGGCATGGTCCGTCCCATCCGGTCCGCGGCGGCGGCGACGCCCGCGCGGGCCGCCTCACGGGTGGCGGGGTCGGCCGGGCGGACGGGCAGTTGCGCCAGGATCTCGTCGCCTTCCCGGCTACCGCCGCGGATCCAGAAGCGGTGGCCGTCGTCATCGACCACCTCGGTGATCACCAGGTCACAGCCGAGAGGGGCCGCGGGTCCCGTGCCCATCGAGACACAGAAGCAGGTACCGCCGGGCTCCGTGCACTCGACCGCGATGAGCAGCGCTCCTGCGCGCCGCCCCTGGTAGGCGGGGTCGCGGTGGGTCCCCCCGGTGAGTACCCGGTCCTGGATGGCGATGGCCCGTGCGTCGCAGGGACGCACCCCGAGGAAGGCGTACCGCGGTGCCGGGGGCTCCTCGGCCGTGAACACGATCTCCTCGCCCACCCGGTCGGCACGCCACTGCCGCACCTTCGCCGGATGCAGGAACTGCTTCCACGACTGGGGGCCCGCCGCGTTCGCGAAGGCGGCACCGTCGGTCCGCTCCCGCAGCTGGTACCGCCCGGCTTCAAGTTCTACACCCCACCCGTACGGCAGCTCGTCGGCCGACTCCAGCTCGGCCAGCACGATCGCACCGTCCCGCACGGTGGGCCCGATCACGGTGAAACCGCGCCCGGTCAACACCTCCACCAGCGCGACCATGCCGTCCTTCCCCATATTCGACCCGCCGGACGCAGGAGGGGAGCAGGCGTTCATGTCGGGGTCCGTAGTCATGGCCGTTCTCCTTCAGCACCGCGTCTGGCAAGTGGGACATCGCGGGTGCCTCACAGAGTCCACGAACCCAGGATTTCTGGTCCGGCACCACTCGGGTAGGGCCATGCGGGCCATGGGCCGGGGGCCGTTCGTCTTCGCCCACTCGATCGGCCCGGCTCACACTGCTGCGAAGTCGAGCAGGGCATCGGAGGTCCTGTGCAGTTTCAGGGCCACGACCACACGGCTGGCGGGTGCCGGGGTCGGTCCCTGGTACCTGGGTTCGGCGCGGAGCAGCAACACCGGCCGCTCGGCCCGTGCTACGACGGGCATGCTGACGTCACCCAGGAAGTAGCTCTCGACGCGCTCCAGACCACGCGAACCCAGCACCGTCGTCTCCGACGCCGACTCCGACGCCGCTTGGAGCAGGGCTTCGAAGCGTCGTCGGCAACAAGGTTCCCGACGATGGGCAGGCCCGGATGGCGCGCCTGGAGCTCCGCCCGCGCGGTGCGGACGAGACGCTTCGCCCGGTAGTTCTGAACGACTTCCGCGGGGACGCAGGTCGGTTCCGGCGCCAGCAGCGGCCACGCGTGCAGCAGGCGCAGGGTGAGCTTGTGCTTCTCGGCCTCGTCGGCGGCCCAGTGGGCAGCGGCAAGGCTCTCGGGCGAGCCGTCGAGGCCCACGGTGACGGCTGTATGACCGCCACCACCGCCACCGGCTGAGACGGACCGTGTCGACGGCCGACCCTTCGGGGCCGGACGCCGGTCCCGAAGGGACTTTCGGCCTCGTGACCGAAGCCCACTGTCGTTCGATTGTGGGACGAGGTGGGGGAACGGACCAGCAACGTGCTGGAGGCCGCATCATGAGCGCAAAAGGTTCGCCGTCCGCATCCGGTCCGCCCCGGCCGCGCAAAGGCAACGCGCCACATGGGGCGAACCCTCTGAGGCGTACGTCCGACAGGTTTGAATCCTGGTTCCGCCGCGTACTGATGCTCCTCCTCGTCCTCGGACTGCCGGTGGCGGCGCTCAGCACGGGGCTGACGGCGTACGAGTCATCCATGCGCACCGTGCAGGCCCAGGTTGCGGAACGACACGAGGTCACCGCCCGAGTGACGCCGAACGCGCCGGGCGACGACCGTGTGTCGAAGCAACGGGCGCAGATCCGCTGGACCGAGCGGAACGGCATCGTGCGCACGGGGATCACCCTCGTGGGACCGGGAACACCCACGGGCGCCACCATGCGGGTGTGGGTGGACCGGGACGGAGCCATCACCGGTGCACCCATGAACGCGGTCACCGCAAAGGCCAACGGCTGGTTCGTGGGTGGCATGGCGGCACTCTGTGTGGTCGCCTGGTTCTACGCGGCACGAGCAGCCATGCTCCTCGCGTTGGACCGGAGAAGGTACGCGCAGTGGGATGTCGAATGGGACCTGGTGGAGCCGCTGTGGTCCGAGCGCTTCCGTCGGTGACGCGCAGGACCGGACGGGGGCCGAGGAAGTGCGGTCGATGATGTCTGCACAGGGTCTCCGCCGGATACCAACTGGTTCGGATCACATCGGCCCGGACTGGAGGCCTCCGACGTTGTACACGGGATCTGTCATGGGTGATCCCTCTGGAATCCGCCGGGTTTCACATGGGCCATCCAGCGGGACGGCTGCCGGCCGCCGTGCCTGCCGGCCCTCGTCAGACGCCGGTGGGGGAAGGGTCGGCGTCATCCGTCCGGTACGCGATGTGGCCGGCGACCGAGACAACGCCGTCGACGCCGCGGCACAGCTGCTCGATGACAGGGATCAGACTCCGGAACTCCACGGACCCGCCGAGGGCGACCCTCCCGTCGCGCACCTCGACCGTCACCTCCGAGGGACCGAGCCTCATCGTGCGCCGCAGCACGTCCGCTGCGATCTCGTCGCGGATGGCGTCGTCACGGCGCAGGAAGATCCGCAGCAGATCACCACGACTGACGATGCCCAGGAGCCGGTCCGCCTCGTCCACCACAGGCAGCCGCTTGACATGCTGGGCCTCCATGAGGCGCGCAGCCTCGACCACACTCCACTCCGGACGTGCGCAGACCGCGGGAGCCGACATCAGTTCCTCGGCGCGGGAACCCTCGGCCTTGGCCCGCTCCCAGGCCTCCAGGTGCGGAACGGGGATCCTGCCTGACGGATCGGTCTGGTCTGCGCTCTTGCGCAGCAGGTCGGCCTCGGACACCAGACCCATGGGGCGGTCCAGATCGTCCACCACGGGCACGGCGGTGACGTCGTTCTCCGCCAGCAGCCTGACGAGCTCTTTGAACGGCGTGTCACGCCGTGCCCTGACGACGCCCCGGGTCATGAGCTCTTCGACTGTTCGGTGGTGCATGTCGCCTCCCGGATATGGGCCGCCCACCTCGCGGACAGCAGGGGCTCTCGTCCCATGTGGTGGGGCGTCCCGCGTGGCAGGTTGGATACAGCACCATTCTGAGCAGAGGGCGGCGATCATGCGAGCTCACCTCGGTGACCAACTCGTCATCGAAAGTCCGACCGCCGACGGCGCCAAGCGCGACGGCGAGATTGTCGGGCTCCACCACGAGGACGGAACACCTCCCTACGACGTGCACTGGTCGGACACGGACGAAGTGACGCTCGTCTTCCCCGGGCCCGATGCGCACATCCGCCACCTCGAGTACGAACAGTCCGGGACCCCCCCGCGAGTCGCAGCAGGGCACGGGTGAGGCGGAGGCCGTGCCCGCGGCTGCCCCACCAACCGGTGCAGCCCATCCTGGCGACATCGGTCGGCGTGTGGGCGTCGAACGCCGGAGACAGGGGCTCAGCCGGGAGGAAACTGCCCGCCGCGCCCGAATGTCGCCCCATTACCTGGCATACCTGGAGGAGCGGCCCGCCAACCCCACGATGGCGGCTCTCATCAGGCTGGCCGACGCGCTGGGTACCACGGTCACGGCTCTGCTCGGCGGAGGCATCGATCTCCCGCCCGGACAAGGCCACGCACTGCTGCACCCTCAACTGTTGGACCTCGGCCCGGACGAATGCCGCACTCTGCTCTCCACGCACGGCGTCGGGCGCGTCGCGGTATCGGCGTCCGACGGCCGCCCGGCGGTCGTACCGGTCAACTACGAGGTCGTCGACGAAGCCATCGTCTTCCGGACCGCGCCCGACGCCGTGGCCGCAGCGGCCGTGGAAACGGAAGTCGCCTTCGAGGTCGACCACGTGGACGAGGCTCTGAGCCAGGGCTGGAGCGTGCTCGCCGTCGGCCCCGCGAGCGTTGTGACGGAGCCTGACGCCGTGCGCCGTCTCACCCAACGCGCCCACACCACGCCATGGCCCGGCGGCGAACGCGAGATGTGGGTGTCGATCCGGCCCACGAGCCTCACGGGGCGTCGCATCACTCCGGCCGATCAGTAGACGCCGATGCGCTGGTGAAGTGCTGGCCCCTCCACCGACCCCAGATGAATGAGTCCAAGGGCTCTTAGCCGTAGGCCGCCAGCGAGCGGTGGCACATGTCCCTGCCATCGCTCGCCCAGCGCGTGCAAGGCGTCCCCGTCGTCCTGGCGATCAGCGGTAAGCACGTGACGCGTGCTCAGCGACTCGGAGGACGTCTCGGTCGGGGACCAGATGGGGAATAGCCTTGAGTCTCCAGTGACTGGAGACAGCAGAGTGGGGGGGGACATGGACGTTACGACCCTCTACTCGATCGGGGAGCTTTCCCGGCGGACCGGCTTGCCTGTGAGGACCATCCGGTTCTACTCCGATTCGGGGGTGGTAGCGCCTACCCCCCGAAGTCCCGCCGGCTATCGGCGCTACGACCTCGACGCACTGCTTCGTCTGGAACTCCTCCGGACACTGCGCGAGCTGGGCATGGACCTGCCCACGATTCAACGGGTACTGGACCGCGAGCTGCGGAACGTCCAGGGCTGTGCGTTGTGCAGCGAGGGTGCCGCCGCGGCCTCCGTCACGAGCGCGGAGACGGTCTTCACGTCCAGGGATTGTGCAGTCACGATGGCTTCCCTTTGCGGCAGGGTGCGCCGAGCTCGGCCAGGGGGACCCCGTCTTTGCTCGGACGACAGCCCGAGGACCTCCTCGAATCCCGTCTCCAGCATGTGCGCGCGGACCGTCGTAGGGCAGGGGCCGTCTGGACCCGGCGTGGGGCCGAATGGGCTTCCCGCGCCTCCTGCTCGCCCGGGACTCCTCATGTCGGCCTCGACGGAACGGCGATGACGGGGCAGCGGGCATAGTGCAGTACGCCCTGGCTGACCGAGCCCAGCAACATGCCGGTGAATCCTCCGTGACCCCGGGTTCCCACCACCAGGCCCAGCGCGTGGGCCGAGGCGTCGGTGAGCACCTGCACGGGATGCCCGACGAGCAGTTCGTGGCGCAGGTCCACCTCTGGGTAGCGGGCCTGGCGGCCGGCCACGGTCTCGGAGAGCAACCGGCGGGCCTCCTGCTGCGGGGCGTACTCGTCGAAGATCCTGAGCGGACCTGGCTCCCAGACGTACAGGGCCCGCACCTCGGCGCCACGCAGGGCCGCCTCCTCGAATGCCACGTCGACGGCGGCGGCCGAGTGCTCGCTGCCGTCGACGCCGACGACGTAGTACGCGGGCTCCTGGGTGACGTGCTCCGGCTCGGGCACGACGACCACGGGGCAGTGCGCGTGGGCCATGACCGGCAGGGCGACCGAGGCGGAGCCGAACACCTCCTGCGTCCGGCTCAGATGTCGCGAGCCCAGTACGACAGCCGTGGCGTCGCGGCTCTGCTCACGCAGCACCCATACGGGGTCGCCCTCCGCGAGCACAGCGTCCACCTCGACCTGCGGGTGCCGTGCCGTGACGAAGTCCGCGGCTTCTTCGAGTACCTGTTTCCCGGCCCTGTGCAGAGCCTCGTTCCATTCCTCCCAGGAAGGCGGGATCTCTTGCCCCCGATAGCCCCTGGTCGGCACGCCCTCGACGTGGACCGGACGCAACGGCAGCCGACGGCGGGCGGCCTCGTCGGCTGCCCAGGCCAGGGCCATCCGTCGGCTGGGGTCGGGATCGACGCCCACCACGATCGGCCGACGGTCACCGGGTCGGGACATGACCGCCTCCAGTCACCAGTCCGTCGGAGGCCGACGAGGTGTGTGCGGACGAGCGTGCCGGGTGCGGCGTGGGCGTCAGATGCCCGATGGCGTCGGGCCCGGGCAAGTACAGGGTCACCTGTCTGTTCTCGGCCCAGCGCATGTCGTACGGCGGGCTGCCGTCCGGATGGGAGAGCCCCACGACCTCGCCGTCCCGGGCCACGACCCCGGCAGTAGTGCCGTGTATGACGATCTCGTCGCCCACGCGGGCGCGCATCGAGGCGCCGGTCGCCTCGGGTCCGGTACTCGGCACGGGCCTGTTCCTTCTTCCTTGTTGGTGGAGGAGCGGACATCTCGCTCGCCTCCTCCCTGTGGTGGCGCGGAGCAGTGCCGCCGATTTCATGGAAGACCTGGCGCGGTCAGGGTTCCAGGGGCCATTGGTCCTCGCCTCGTCCCCGTTGGCCCCACCGCCGGGCCCCTCATGGTGCACCGGCCGACAACGTCGAAGAGTGGGAGGCAGCCGTGCCGCAGGGAGCGGCGAGGTGGTCCGGGCGGAACCGTGCTTCGATGCTCGCACGTACCGTGGCTGTCAGCTTCTGCAGAGCCTGGGACCAAACCGGTCGGACCGGTTCGGGGTTCTCGATCCGGAGCGTCGGGCCGGGCAGATCGGCGATGTCCCCGCGGAACCGGTCGCGGGCGTCCTGCCAGCGGTCCGGCGGCCCCGTCCGACGGCCGCCGCACATCACCGTGCGCAGCAGCGGCCGTGCCGAGTCCGGCGGTTCCTCTCGCCGCAGGGCGATGACGTCGGGCTGCCCGGCGCGGCGGAAGACCTGCTTGCCGCCCGGGGCCGTGACCTTCGCCGAGGACAGCTTCATGACCGGGCGGCCGTCGTACTCGACGAGCTTGTACGCGGCATCCAGGTACGGGGCGTCCGCGGCCACACCCACACGCGTGCCCACGGCGTACACGTCGATCGGGGCACCGGCGCGCACCAGCCGGGCGACGGCGTACTCGTCGAGTCCGCCGCTGGCCACGATTCGTACGTCGGTCAGCCCCGCGGTGTCCAGAATGGCGCGTGCCCGGCACGAGAGTGCGTGGAGGTCTCCGCTGTCCAGCCGGATCGCGCAGCCGGTACCGCGCCCCAGGTCTCTCAGCACCCGCGCCGCGATCCGCACGCCTTCCTCGGTGTCGTAGGTGTCGACGAGGAAGGTGACCGGGCCGGGGTGACTGCGTGCGAAGGCGTGGAACGCTTCCTCCTCGCCGGGGAACGCCTCGATGTACGAATGGGCCATGGTGCCCGAGGCCGGGACGGCCAGCGCGGTGGCGGCGGCGACGTTGCTGGTACCGGCGAAGCCGACCAGGACGCCCAGCCGGGCCGCTTGGTATCCGGCCCCGGGGCCGTGCGTGCGGCGCAGCGAGAAGTCCACCACGGGCCGCCCGGCGGCGGCCAGGACGCAGCGTGCAGCCTTGGACGCCACCGCCGTCTGGTGGCAGACCTGGTTCAGCAGGTACGTCTCGACCAGCTGGGCCTGCGGCAGCGGGGCGGTCACCTCCAGCAACGGCTCCCCGGCGAACACCGTACGGCCCTCCGGCACGGCGCGCACCTCGCCTTCGAAGGCGAGGCCGAGGAGCGGTTCGAGGTCCCGTACCGGACGGTGCAGCGCGGTCGCGAACTCCTCGACGTCCTCCCGCTCCACGCGGTAGTCGGCAAGAAAGTCCAGGGCGGGTTCCAGCCCTGCGGTGACCAGGAAGCCCCGGCCGGGCGGGAGGTCGCGGACGAAGAGGCTGAAGGTGGCCGGGGCCCACATGTCCTCCCGGAGGTAGGACAGGGCCATGGTTACTTCGTAGAGATCGGTGGTCGTGACGTCGGACATGATGATCGCCGCCGAATGTGGTCGTCCCTTCTTTTACCAGTCTGACCGCGCATGCGTGGGAGGAAAGGGACGTTTGGGACCATCGGCATGGGCTGTTCGGCCTTAGCGGTACGGGCCCGTGCGCGCTGGACTGGAAGTGTCGGCAGGCTACGTGATGCGAGCGGAACTTCCGGGCATGTCCCCCGAGGACACCGACGTCTTCATCAGTGACGGGGTGCTGACCGTTCAGGCCGAACGCACCGAGAAGGACGTCACGAAGACTCACAACGAGATCGGCTACGGCGCGATGAGCCGCAGCGTGACGCTGCCGCCGGGCGCCGACGAGGACGACGTCACGGCCGACTACACCGACGGCATGCTCACCGTCAGCGTCGGCCTGGGCGCCGAGAAGGCGGAGGCCAAGCACGTCGAGATCCAGCACGGCGGCTGACGGCATTTGGCGGGTCCCGCGTGGGCCCGCCAACGCCGTGCCCTTTTCGCGGCGCCATCACCGTACCCCCTGTGAGGCGGCCCAGCGGCGTCGCACCGCTTCCTCGTGTTCGGCCTCCTCCAACGCCAGCTCCACCGCGGACAGTTCACGTTGCAACCGGGGGATCCAGTGTCGGCGCAGGGCGCGGGATCGCCGCCGCGTCCGTTCGGCTTCGGCGGCGAGCAGTTCGGCCGCTGTCCGGTGGGCGGCGTGTTCCGCCGCTGCGCGGACCGCCGAGCGGTAGGCCGTCTCGGCGTGCGCCAGCGCGGTGTTGGGCGGCATCTGTTCCGCGGGGGAGCGGACGGGGGCGGTCCAGGCCACGGCCGCGGGATGGCGTACGCCCATCAGCGCTGCCCACTCGACGTCGATGCAGGCTCGGTTCACAGGCAGCGCCTGGGTCAGTGCTCGTTCGCCGCCGAGGAGCACCCCGCGCAGCAGCCAGGTGTCGGCGGCGGCCAGTTCTTCCCGCCACACCGAACCCGCATCCTCCGCAGCCCGTCGTTGCACACGCTCCCGGTCCAGCAGGAGCCGGAGTTTGCGTTCCAGCAGGTCAGCTCCGCGCTGCGCGGTGGCGAGGTTACGGCGAAGCCGCAACCGCCCGGCCCGTCCCACCGGCACTCGGCGCCCGTGCGTGCTCACGGCGGCCCCTCGCCCTGCGGCGGGGCGTGGGCGTCGAGCAGGTCCGCCGGGATCATGCCGAGCTGGCTGCGCGGCAAGGTCAGCAGCACTTCCCAGGCCCGGTCCAGGGACTCGTCCAATGACCGGTTCTCCTTCGTTCCCTGGGCCAGGAACCGGTGCCGGACAGCGTTCTCCAAGTCGAGGTGGCGCAGGTCGGTCGGGCTGAGTGCCGACCGTCCGATCAGGTCGGCGAGTTCCCGCACCTGCCGGGACCGGGCCAGCGCGGCGATCAGCTGCGCGGCGACGGCCGGATGGTCCGCGCGGGTCCGTCCCGCTCCGGTTCCCTTGCGCATCAGGCGCGACAGCGAGGCCAGCGGATCCACGGGCGGATACGTGCCGGCCGCGTGCACCTCGGCGGACAGCACGATCTGCCCCTCCGTGATGTAACCGGTGAGGTCCGGAACGGGGTGGGTGATGTCGCCCGCCGGCATGGTGAGCACCGGCAGGACGGTCACCGACCCCGGGCGGCCCCTGATCCTGCCGCAGCGTTCGTAAAGGGACGCGAGGTCGCTGTAGAGGTAGCCCGGATACGCCCGCCGGGCCGGAATCTCGCCCCGTGCAGCGGACACCTCGCGCAGCGCTTCCGAATAGGCCGTCATATCTGTCATCACGACCAGGACGTGACGGCCCTCGGCGAACGCCAGGTGCTCGGCGACGGTCAGCGCGAGACGCGGCGTCAGCAACCGTTCGATCACCGGGTCGTCCGCGGTGTTGAGGAACAGGACCAGTTCTCGCGCGGCGGAGCGGGCGGCCAGTCCGTCACGGACGAACGCCGTGTCGGCGTGTGTGAGCCCCATACCGGCGAACACGACGGCGAACGCCTCGCCGCCGCACGTCGCTTGGGCCGCGATCTGCACCGCCAGTTCCAGGTGCGGCAGCCCGGCCACCGAGAACACCGGCAGCTTCTGTCCCCGCACCAGCGTGGTGAGCACGTCCACGGCGCCCACGCCGGTGAGCACCGGCTCGTCAGGGGGTTCCCGCCGTACCGGATTGATCGGTGCGCCGCCCACCGCCACGGACGTGCTGCCCAGCACCGGCGGCCCGCCATCGGCCGGTTCGCCCCTCCCGTTGCACACCCTCCCCAGCCATCCGCTTCCGGCCGGGATCCGCAGTGGCGTGCCCGAGAACGCGACGCGGGTGCCCGTGCGGTTCATGCCGGCCGTGTCCTCCAGGACCTGCACCACCGCAAGGTCGCGGTCCACCTCGAGGACCAGCCCGTGCCGTCGTTCTCCGAAGTCGAGGACGATCGTGGCGAACTCGTCCCACCCCACCCCGCTCACGCCTTCGACGACCACGAGCGGGCCGCGCAGTTCCCGCACGCCCGTGTACTCGATGTCCGCACTGTTCATGCCGCCTCCTTGAGCCGGGCCAGCACGGTGTCGCGGGCCGCCGCCACGGGAGCGGTCTCCGTTGGGCCCGCGGTCTCACGGGCCCGCAGCAGCGGGGTGAAGTCGACCGCCTCGACTGCGTCCGCCGGGGCACCGGAGTCCACCAGCTCCAGACAGCAGTCGATCGCTGCCAGCACGGCGTCCACGAGGGCCGCGGTCTTCTCGGGGGCGCTGTAGGCGTCCGCCGGCGACAGTGCGCTCTGCTGGATCACGGCTTCGCGCAGCAGCCGTCCCGCGAGCACGCTGATCCGCTCCCGCGGCGGCAGGGCCGTGATGCCGACCAGTTCGACAAGATCGGCCAGCCGGTCGGCCTCGGCCAGCAGCCGCGTCACTCGCCCGTGCCGCTCGGTCCACTCGGGGTCGCCGGCCCGCGCGTGCGCAGCGGCCAGCGCGGCGGTGTCCCGCGAGAAGGAGTCCGCCCAGGAGATGGCCGGATAGTGCCGTGCATAGGCGAGGTCGCGGTCCAGGCTCCACAGGCACCGCACGAACCGTTCGGTGTGCGCGGTGACCGGCTCGGTGCGGTCGCCACCCGGCGGGGACACGGCTCCGATCACCGTGACGGAGCCACGGGTGTTGCCGAGGGTGCGCACCGCGGCGGCCCGTTCATAGAACGCGGCCAGTTGGGAGGCGAGCCCCGCCGGATAGCCTTCCTCGGCAGGGAGTTCGCCCATGCGGGAGGCGAACTCGCGCAGTGCCTCCGCCCAGCGGGAGGTCGAGTCGGCGATCAGGACGACTTCGAGGCCCATGTCGCGGAAGTACTCGGCGACCGTCGCACCCGTGTGCACGCTTGATTCGCGGGCCATCATCGGCATGTTGGAGGTGTTCGCGATTGTCACGGTCCGATCCGCCAGACGGCCTCCGGTACGGGGATCGGTCAGCTCCGCAAGCTCCTCGATGACGTCCGCCATCTCGTTGCCGCGCTCGCCGCAGCCGACGTAGACGATCACGTCGGTGTCGCACCACTTGGCGATCTGTTGCAGCAGCATGGTCTTGCCAGTCCCGAAGCCGCCCGGTACGGCGACCGTGCTGCCGCGGGCCACCGGGAAAAGCAGATCGACGGCCCGCTGCCCGGTGTTCAGTGGCATGTCGGCCGGCAGCCGCCGCGCTACCGGTCGCGGCCTGCGCACGGGCCAGGACTGCGCCATCCGCACCTCGTGTCCGCCCACCACGGCGAGCACGGCGTCGGCGGAGTGCTCGCCCGCCGCCGCGACCCGGGTCACCTCGCCCGAGCGGTCCGGAGGCACCAGGAGCCGCATGGGCACGCTCGCGGCGATCTCCCCGAGGACGTCCCCGCCCGCGACCCGCGCTCCCTCGGCCACCCCTGGTGTGAACGACCAACTGCGCGCTTCCGGTGCTTCGCTCGGCTCGCCTGTCGTGAGAAGGTCGCCGGCGCCGGCCAGGGGGCGCAGCAGGCCGTCGTACACGCCGCCGAGCAGATCCGGGGCCAGGCGTACCGACAACGGTCGGCCTTGGGGCTCCGCCGGATGTCCCGGGCTCAGTCCACCCGTGTACTCGTACGCCTCGACGGTGGCCGTGTCGCCGTGGATGGCGACCACCTCGCCCGGCAGCCGGGCGGCGCCGAGCACGACCATGTCGTGCATGGCGACCGAAGGGGGGCAGACGATCTCTACCAGGGGGCCGGTCACGCGGAGAATCCGAGAGCGGGATGGATCGTCCGCCTGGAGGCGTGCCGGTCCGGCACACGTGGCCTGCCGGCCTGGCCCCGAACTGCTGGGTGTGGTCACGGCGGCCTCCACAGCGTCTCGGCCTGCGCACCCAGCCGTTCCAGGGCACGGTCGGCGAGGGCGTCCGCCGACAGGTCGACCCGTCGGCCGGGCACCTCGGCCGTCACTCCACCCTCCGCGGCAGCCGTGACCCGCGCCTGTGTTCCCAACAGCGCCCGTGCCGCCTCGGCGAGTCGGGCCTGAGGTACGGCACCTTCCGCCATCGCTCGGCGCACGCCCGTGCGGACCGCGGCCCTGAGTTCGGCGTAGACCTCGGAGCGAGCCGCGAGTTCCGCCGCCCAGGCGTCCTGCACCGCTCGCACTCGTTCCCGGGCCGCCTCGGCGGCGCCGTCTGCCTCCCCGAGGTCCCGGGCTTGCGCGAGCACCTCGTCAGCAGAACCGTGTGCCGCGCGCAGGGTTTCCTCCGCGTCGGCCCGCGCTCGTTCCCGGACAGCGTCGGCCGACGCCCGTGCCGCGCGCAACAACTCGGCGCGCACGGGGTCCAGTGCGTCCATGGACGCGGTCATGAGGGCATCACGACGGTCAGCGGCCGGGAAGGGCCGGGCGCCATTGCCTCGGCCCCCAGCGCTTCGGCGGCCTCGGCTGTGAGGATCACGAGGCCGACCGTGCCCGGGAGCGTCCGCCAGGCGTGGCGGACGGCGTCCGGATCGTCCGCGACAAGCACGTCCACCCCTGCCAGGGCCAGACCGCACACGCTGGTCCGTGCCCCGATGGCGGCCACGGTGCCCCCCGTCATGCCTTTCCGATCAGCAGGATCGCTACTACCAGCCCGTACACGGCGATGCCCTCCGCCAGACCGACGATCACCATCGCCCGGCCGAACATCTCCGGTCGCTCGCTCAGTGCCGCCAGCGCTGCGGCGCCGGTGTAGGCGACGGCGATCGCTGCCCCGATCGAGGCTCCGGCCACCGCGATGGCTGCCCCGATCAGAGCAGATCCGTTGACTCCGCCGGACGGGGCGGGTGCCGACGCCTGTGCGGGTCCCGCGAGTGCCGTGGCCAGTACGACACAGGCGCCGCCCAGGACGGCCAGGTTCGTGGCCAGGAGCCAGCGGAAGGCGTGTCTGACCCGGCGCCGCCGCAGCAGCCGGACGGCGCCGAGTACCGCGGCCAGGACCGGTAGGATGATCAGCCAGGTGAGCATGGGATCACCTTCGTAGTACTGTCGGCAGGTTCCGCCGAGGGAACGTGCCACGGACGGAACGGACGGCCCTCCGTTTCGAAGAGCCGGGAGAACAGCTCGTAGAACTCCAGCCGCAGGGCCTGGACACCCGCCACCAGGGCCTCCAGGCCGAACGAGAGGGCCGTGCCCGCGGCGAACAGCAGCACTGCCCCCGCGACTCCGGCGCCACCGTGCCCGGCCAGGGCGGTGGTGCCGCGCCACACCAGGTCGGCGAGCGCGGCGTGGGTAAGGCCGAAGGCCGCGAGCCGGGCGAACGACAGGGTGTTGGTGCCCGTGCGCACGACCACGTCGAACACCTGCACGGCCGTCTCGGCGCATCCGGCACCGCCGCCCGCCGTGGCGCGGAACATGCCGAGGGCCACCAGCGTCAGCCCGACGACGGCGAGCGTGGCCCCGGCGACGGTCGCGGGCGGCCGATGTAGGAGCAGGCCCGCCACTGCCAGAGCGAGCCCCAGGTAGAACAGCAGCCCGGCACAGCCCGACGCCGCGTACAGCGCCGTGCCCCAGCCGCCCTCACGAACGCGGTTGACCGCGCCGGCGGCATGTGCGACGGCCAGCAGTCCTGCCCCGAAGACCACGGCGGCGGCCAGCAGGCGGGCAGGACTGTCCAACGGGCTCAGCCACAGCACCGGCAGCAGCCCGGTGGGGCCGAAGAACTCCCCGTAGGCGGCGCCCGCGAGCATGGAGGCAACTCCCGCGCCCGCCAGGAACGGCCACAGTCGGCCCAACCGGGCGAATCGGCGGGGCCACCCGAGGCGGAGCGCGAGCGCTCCGAGCACCAGCAGCGCTCCGTGCCCCACGTCACCGAACATGATCCCGAACATTGCTATGTAGGCGAGGCCCGCTGGCCACGAGGGGTCGAGGTCCGCATAGGCCGGTGTGCCGTACGTCGTCACCAACGGCGCGAAGGAGACGGCCTTGCCCGGCCGCAGCAGCGTCGGTGGATCGGTGCCGCGTGGGGACGGCAGCGGCACCAGTGCGCCGCCTGCGGCGGCCAGCCGGCCCGCGACGCGGGGCATTTCGGCGGCCGGGCACCATCCGGCCAGCGCGGCCACCTCTCCATGCCGTACAGCGCCTTCCGCGCGCTCCTGCAACTGAGCCTCGCCCGCCAACAATTCGACATCGCGACGCTCTTCGAGCAGGTCGAGGTCGGGCGCGGCGGCGGCCAGGACGGCCGAAGCGGTGCTCTCGGGCCCGGCCGTCGTGACGCGTCCCCGCAGCCGCCGCAGCCGCACCGCCGCCGCGCCTGGAGCCGTTTCCTCGGCACGGTCCAGCTCCACGCACCCCTCCTCGGCGATGCGTACCAGAGCGTCCCGCAGGGCCACCTGCGGCACGATCACCGCCACACGGCGCATCCGGACCGGCGTCCATGCCTCAGACCAGGGCATCGAAGACCTCCCCGGACCGTCCGCCACGCGCCGCCGACTCCAGCGCCGCCCGCACCCGCCAGGCGTCCACGGACAGCACCGCGACCGCACCCACGACCACGCGGAGCCCGTACCGGCCCTCGCGCAGCATCGCCGCACCGTCGGCCTGAACCGTCCGCCACCAGCGGGCCTCGGCCTTCCACAGCGCGCCCGCTTCCTCGATGTCGGCCAGGACCCAACCGGCCGTTGCGGGAAGACGCTCGCGAAACTCCTGGTACGAGGTGGCGGCCGACGCCCGCGCCCCGAGCAGTCGTGCCGCGTCACGCCGCGCGGGCCCCGGCAGAGGGCGCTGATACACGAACAGTTCACGAGCCGTCAGCAGGACGGCGCGTCCCTGGGCCCAGCGACGCGCGGGCGGTACGGCGACGGCGGTGCGCCGCGCGGCGGCCATCCTCATGCCCGTGATCAGGGCCCACGGCGTGTCGCCACCCGGATCGCCCCAGGGTGAGGCGATGAGCGCCGCCCGCAGTTCCGCAGGTGTCCCGGCACGCTCCAGCGTCCGCCAGGCAGTCTCCAGCGCGCCGAGCCGGTACGGTTCCGGGGCCTCCGCACGGCGACCGTCCGGCGCGGGCAGCAGGGAGGCCACGTTGGCGATCTCGAACCCCGCAGCAAGCGGAACGAGCAAGCGGGCACCACCCCGGGGCAGCCAGCCGGCCAGCACCCGCAGATGCCACAGCAGCGTGGCGGTCACCGCCCGCTGAGCCTCGGGCAGGCCGACCACCGTCCGCGCATATCTCGAGTACGGGGTCGCCGCCAGGCATCGCAGGGCGTCGTCGAACGTGCCACACCCGGCGATCTCCCTCGCCCCACCGGCACCCGGGTACCGGCAGACGAGGGCCTTGGCCCGTACCGCCCCGGCGACCCAACCGGCACTCATGGCGCTTCGCCTTCGCCGGGGCCTCCTGCCAGGCGCAGCGCGTCGGCCACCGCACGGTCCACCAGATCCGGCATGCGCTCCCCGGCCCGCTCCCGGACGGCCGAAGTGGCGAGGCCCCCGGCGACGCGCAGGGCCTCCGCCTCCCGCCGCGCCTCCCGGAGGACGGGTTCCGCGGCCTGTCGTCGGATCTCGGGAGCACGCTCGCGGGCGGCCGCCACGAGCTCTGCCGCCTGCCGCACGGCGTCCTGCCGTACGGCTGCGGCCGCCGCGTCCGCCGCGGCCCGGATCCGTTCCGCCTCCTGCTGCACATCCGTCAGCTGTGCGAGGGCGGGCTCCAGTTCCGCGGCCCGTTCTGCCGTACGGTCGGCGGGCACGCCAGTGGCGGACGCTCCCGGCGTCCCCACCGGACGGAACCGCTCCAGGAAGTCCCGCAGGCTCATCGGCGGCCTCCTGCCGGTCGGCTGCTCTCTCAGTGTCACCGTTCTCCTTCCGCCCCGCACCGGCTAGGGCCGTAACGCCGTCGATCAGGGCCGTTCGGCTCTTGGCGACGGCGGTCAGAGCGAAAGACTGGGACGGTAGGCAACTCGACGGAGTCCGGAGGCGGCCGTGAACGACCACGAGAACTTCTCCGCGGAGGCCGAGGCCCGGCAGGACCTGCCCTCCCAACCCTGGAGCCCCGGCGAGGCGGGCCGACAGGACATGCTGATTCGCTACCTGGGAGCCGTGGCCACAGCCGCGGCCGAACACGCACATGCCGAAGAGCAGGCCCCTGTACGCGGCACCGCCCGCCCCGCGACGCCGGCCGCCTCGCCCTCGCGGCAACCTTCGCCGCCCGAAGCCGGGGTCCCGCTGGTGAGGGACGTGATGGACGTACCCGCTGCCTCCCTGCGCGACGACCTGCCGTACCGCGACATCGCCCGTCTGCTGGCGCGTGAGCGGGTCGGCGCCCTCCCGGTCGTGGACGGCGAGGGCCACGTGGTCGGCGTCGTCTCGGAGTCCGACCTGCTGGCGAAGGTGGCCTTCGAGGCTTCCGGCCATCGGCCCGGACGCATCGGAAGGCTGCGCGAGCGACGGATGTACAGCAAGGCCCGCGGTGAGACGGCCGCCGACCTGATGACGAGCCCCGCGGTCACGGTGCTCCCGGGCGCGACCGTCGCCGAGGCCGCCTGGCTGGCCGCACTGTCCCGGCTCAAGCGGCTTCCGGTCACCGATGGCTTGGGTCGCCTGGTCGGAGTCGTGCCCCGCGACGCGCTGCTCCAAGCCCTCATCAGGGACGACGCAGGCATACGGGCAGAGGCCGAGGCCAGGATCGAGGCCTGTTGCCCGCCGGAAGACCGGGCCACGGTGGAGGTGGCCGTCCATGACGGCATCGTGGAACTGACGGGACGGATGCCGTCGGCCACCTCGGCCCGGCTGGTGGCGGAGGTGGAAGACATCGCTGATGTCGTCGAGGTGAAGAACCTCCTCACCGCCGCCTGACTCAGGGTTCCTTGATGTCGATCAATGCGCTGAGTGGTCCCCGGCCTCGTCCTGGTCGAGGTGGGAGGCGAGGACCGCCGCCTGGACCCGGCGCTGGACGCCCAGCTTGGCCAACAGCCGGGAGATGTGGTTCTTGACGGTCTTCTCCGACAAGTACCGCTTCCTGCCGATCTCACGGTTGGTCAGGCCATCGCCAATCAGGGCGAGGATGTTCCGTTCCCGGGGCGACAGACTCGTCAGTTCGGGCGGCAGCGACGGTGTCCCGGCCGGCTCTGCACGCGGCGACCGCATGAGTTGGGCTGTCGTGGCCGGGTCGAGCATCGATTGTCCCGAAGCGACGGTGCGCACCGCCGACACCAGGTCGGAGCCCTTGATGTGTTTCAGCACATAGCCGGAGGCACCGGCCATGATCGCGTCCAGTAGGGCGTCCTCGTCGTCGAATGAGGTCAGCATCAGACATGCGAGCCGCGGCATCCGGTCGCGCAGCTCCCGGCAGACCGAGATCCCGTCACCGTCGGGGAGACGTACGTCGAGTACGGCGACGTGCGGGCGGAGCGCGGGGCCGCGGGCGAGGGCGTGTTCGGCGGTGTCGGCGTCGCCGACGACGGAGATGTCCGGTTCGGTGTTGAGCAGGTCGGTCAGGCCGCGTCGTACGACCTCGTGGTCGTCGAGCAGGAACACCCGGATCGGGTTCTGTTCCGTGAAGGCGCCTGTCTCGGCCATGATCACCCCTCGGCCCCCGGGCAAGCACGGACTGCGAGCTGTCGACGAAGGCGATCGTCACCCACAGTTGCCGAACACACCAGGGCCGTCCGGGTCCCACTCATCTGGAGACGGGCCTCCTACGATGAGTGCGCACCGCCTACCGCACACCAGCCCCCCGAGTGAGGTCGCACTCCACGTCCACCACTCCCTCGACGGCCCGCACCAAACGAGCGGCCACGGGGATCAGGGCAGAGTCGCGGACCTTGCCTGTCAGGGTGGCCACTCCGTCGTGCACCTTCACCTGGATGGCAGAGGACGGCAGGGGGAAGAGGTTCGCCACGATGTCGCGCCGGACCTCCTCGGCGATGTCCTCCTCGTCGCGCAGGAAGACCTTGAGCAGGTCGGTGCGGCTGATCACGCCCTCAGTGCAGACCCCGCAAGCCGCTCACATCCTCCGCACCCACACTGCCCGCACACCGACCCGCACGGCAGGGCCGTTCGGGGTCACGGAGACAGACCTCCGATATCCGGCACGCCGAGTACCTGCGGTACGACCAGCGGGTGAGGGACACCGCGGCCCTGTGCACCCCGGGCCACCGCCGCTCCTGTGGGCCGGTTGGCCCCGCTCAGGGACGTGTGGCCCCTGACCTCAGCCACGACCGCGTCATCACGCTGGAATCGAACCCTCACCCGGGAGGTGGAGACCATGTCCCGAACCGTCACCGTAGGCCTCGACAGATCGCCCGAGAGCCGGGCTGCCGCCGAGTGGGCGGCGCGTGAAGCCCTGCTGCGCGCACTGCCGCTGAAGATCGTCCACGTCTGGGAGCCGGTGCCCGAGTACACGGCTCACCTTCTGCACGGTTCCGAGACCCACGAGCACTGGATCGAGCAGCTGACGCGCGAGTCCGCCGAGGGCCTGCGCTTGGGCCACCCCGGTCTCGAGGTGATCAGCGAGCAGCTCACAGGGGGGACCGTGGTCGACATCCTGTGCGAGACGGCGGGCTTGGCAGAGCTGTTGGCGCTGGGCTCGCGGGGCTTCGGTGAGATCGGCGGGTTCATGTTCGGCTCGGTGAGTCTGCCCGTCGTCGCCCGCGCTGAACGGCCGGTGGTACTCGTGCGGGCGGAAGAGCAGGCCGCGGACGAGCGCAAGATGGACCCGACGGGTGCGCCCTCCGCTTCGGCACCCTTCCGACCCGTGGTGCTCGGCCTCGACACCGATGCTCCGGACGACACCCTGCTGGAGTTCGCCTTCGACGCCGCCGCGCGCCGGGAAGCGTCCCTGCGTGTCGTGCACGCCTGGCCCGAGCCGCCCACCTCCTTCTACCGTTTCTCCGGCGACGCCGAACTCTACGACTCTCTCGAGCGTCAGCAGGCCGCTGCCCTGACCGAGGTTCTGCGTCCCTGGCGGCAGAAGTTCCCGGGTGTCGAAGTGATCGAGGCCAGCCGGTGCGGCAGCGCCGGACAGGTTCTCGTCAGCGCCTCACACGACGCATCACTGGCTGTCGTCGGCCGGCGTATCCGCACCAGCCCCCTCGGTGCTCATATCGGCCACGTCACGCACGCGGCTCTGCACCACATCACCGCCCCTGTCGCCGTCGTGGCGCACGGCTAACCCGGCGTTCTGAGCAGGAGAACGTACTACGGCAAGCGCTCGGCCATGACGATCGCGGGTGTCGGCAGCCGGCGGAACGACGAACTGCGCCCCGCCCGTGCGGTGCCGGACCTCCACCACGAGCAGCGCGGTACTCACCGGACGATGCGGCAATGCCGAGGAGAGTGCTGAACGCCGCTGCGGCAGGGCGTATCCGGGGCACTGCACCGGGTCCATTGAGGAGACGGGTCACCTGAACGCGACCCGAATACTGCGAAAGCCAGGCCTTCGAAGTCAGGAAGCCCCACCTGCACTCGGCCCGGAGTTACCGGGGTGATAGGCGGGCTGTTGTTCGTCATCATGTTTCCTTCGGTTGTGCGGGTGGACCGTGGTGCGGCCCGTCAGGGCCGGGCGTGCCCGGCCAAGCCAGGGCACGGGTGACGTCGGCGATGGTGAGGATGCCGACGAGGCGGCCCTCGTCGAGGATCAGCGCCCGGCGCACCGGGCTCGCCTGCAGGCGGGGGAGCAGGCCGAGCACGGGTTCCACGGGGGCGGCCGTGACGATGTCGCCGAGGGGACGCATCACCTCGTGGACCATCGTGCTCGCCCGGGCCTGGGGCGGGGTCGCTTCGACGCGCCTAAGGCTAATCACACCGGTCACCGAGCCATCGGCTGCAAGCACTGGGAACGCGGAGTGGCGGTACTGGCCGAAGGGCCCCTCGGCAAGGAAGTCGGCGAGGGTCGCCGTGGCCGGCACGGTCACCGGGTCCGGAGTCATGACCCGGCTGACCGGGACACCGCCCAGCAGGCTGCGCATCTCGGCCTGACGAGCCTCGGCGGTGGCCGCACCTATGAGGAACCAGCCGATCAGCGCGGCCCACAGACCAGACAGGTCACGCCCGTACAGCACGGCCACGAATCCGGTCACCACCATGAACCAGCCCAGTGCCCGGCCCGCCGACGATGCACCTCGAGTGGCCCTCAGACGGTCGCCGGTGCGATGCCACAAGTACGCGCGCAGCAGCCGCCCCCCGTCCAACGGCGCGGCGGGCAGCGCGTTGAAGACAGCCAACAGAACGTTGATCGCGGCCAGCCAGACGAACGCCTCGACCACCAGCCCGGACGCGTGGAGTGCGTCCAGCCCTGCCGCGACGCCCGCGAGCACACCACCGGCCAGCAGGCTCGTGAGCGGACCCACACCCGCGATGCGCAGTTCCGCGGCCGGAGTCGGCGCCTCGTCGTGCAGGCGGGCGGCACCACCCAGCATCCACAGAGTGATGCCCTCCACCTGGACGCCGTTGCGGCGGGCGACCACAGCGTGTGCCAGTTCGTGCGTCAGCAGGGAGCCGAGGAAGACGACTGCGGTCAGCAGCGCGAGTGCCCAGTACGCGATGGCGGAGTGGCCCGGGTGGGCATCGGGAAACCGGCCGCGCGCCAATGCGACCGTCACCAGGGCGACGATGACCAGGACACTCCAGTGCAGGCCGACCCGCACGCCGGCGATCCGGCCGAGGGGCAACGTCTCGTTCATGAAATCTCGCCTCACCCTCCGACTGGCGCCTCGGCCGTCACGCGGGCGGACGGCGCCGATCTCCCTGCTAGAAGCAGGTCCGCAGCACCTTCATCGTCCGGCGGCGGTCGTCTCGCGGGGAGGGGCCGATCGGCTCGCACCAGGGACGACCGGCCCGGGCGCTGCCACGGCTCCTCTCCAGGGAGACCACCTTGGAGCCGCTCATGCCGTTGCGACGATGTCGGGGGCACCGCGAGCAACCATGGTCAGTTGGTGTGTGCAGGGCTCAGCGTCGTGCCAGGGGCAGCCCGACAAAAGGGAGTTGATCGCCCATGGCCCCAGAGGGAGTCGGCCCTGGCTCTCCTGGTTCAGCTCGCCCTCGAGGTTACCGTCGCCCCACCAGATCCCATTCCCGGTCCCACCGGGCAACACGACGCCGGTCGAGCCGCGCTCGTGCGAGGGCCCCGCGCCGAGAGCCGGAGCTGCGACCGCGAGTGCGGCCGCAGAGCCGAAGAGGTCGGCTTCGACGGCTGCTTCGATGCGGTCCATGGGCTGCGTGGTGAGACGGCCCCAGACGTCCAGCCAGACCACCACACGGGCGCCGGCCTTCAGCCCACCCTCGACCAGCGTCCGCCCGGTACGAGACGTACCCGTCGGGAGCGTTCCAGCGCACCGGACCCTGGACCCGGCCTCTTGTCGGCCAGGCCGCCTCGCCCAGCGCGTCGGAGCGCAGTACCGCGTAGGCAGGATGCCGTTGGGCCCGCTGCTGCGCGAACATCTCTCCTGCAGCGCGAGCCGTCACCAGTCCGGCGGTGGCCCCGCCGACAACCACGGTGATCCAGACGGCGAGGATGACCCATGCCTCGACAATGTCCTCGTGCCGCCGCAGCGGATTGCTCCGCCATCGCCACATCGACTTCCTCGCGCTCATGGCGGGACACCTCCTCGCCGTGGTGATGACCTCGACGCTCGTCCCGCGAGGCCCCGCGCCACAAGGCCGTGGCGGCCGGCGTCGCTCTGAAGGGCATCGTGAGCCGCTCCGACCTGCTGAGGGTGTTCCTGCGGGACGACGCGGACATCGCCGAGGAGGTCCAGCGCGAGATCGTCCTACGCCTCTTCGGTACGCACGCCGAAGCGGTCCGGATCGAGGTGCACGACGGTGTTGTGACACTCGGTGGCCGGGTGCACGGCACCGCGCTCGTCCCACTCGCCACCCTGCCGGCGCGGGCCGTCGAAGGCGTGGTGGACGCACAGTGCGTGCTGACCGGTCCGCCGCGCCATCCGGACCTCGATCCTGACCTGCCGGACCCACAGCGAGCGGCCCCCGCCTGACGGCGGGCGGCGCCCGCCGAGAGGAGGTGGCGACCGCGACGCGGACACCTCCCACGACGGTGAAGCGCGCACGACTGTGGCGCTGGCGGCGGAAACCCGCTCCGTCGGCACAGTGATGTCGTCGAGGTCCGGATCGTGCTCGCCACCTGGATCTGCTCCCTCCTCGGCGGGGTCCTCGCGGGCGCGGCGGCAGCCCAGGGACGTTCGCCGCGCGGCAGGCCCAGGTCCACGCTGTGTCCGCCGTCCTCACCGACGACGCGCCGAGAAACCCGCTCGGAGGGACCGGATACGACGACGGCCCGGTATGGACCCCCGTGTATCCGGATCACGGTCTGGACGGACCCCTCCGGCCGGAGGGTGTCCGCACCCGTCACGGGGACCGCCGCAAGGCTGCAGGCAGGCCTGATCGGCGCGCTCGTCGCCCCGGCGGCCGGTGCTGCTGTCTCGGCAGCAGGGTGGGTGGTCCGCACCCGGCTCATCCGGCGGCGTAAGGCCGAATGGGGCCAGGAATGGAAGCAGGCCGGACTTCAGTGGGGGAACCTGAGCGCTTGAGCGGGGTTAGGCAGACGCTGGCGAGGGCCACTACTCATCGGTCGCGGTGAGTCGGCAGTCCACGTCCACCACGCCCTCGACGCCCCGCACGAGGCGGACGGCGAGAGGAATCCGGGTGGCGTCCGGCACTCGTCCGGTCAGCGTCGCGACGCCCTCGGTGACCGTGATGTGCACGGGCTCGACCGGAGCGGGGAAGAGGAGGTCGACCACGTCGCGGCGAATCTCGTTGGCAAGATCATTGTCCCGGCGCAGGAACACCTTGAGCAGGTCCCCGCGGCTGACGACGCCCTCAAGCAGACCCTCGGCGTTCACGACGGGCAGTCGCTTGACTTGGCGCAGGGCCATGATGCGGGCCGCTTCGGCGAGCGTCGCGTCGGAGTGGACGGTGACGGCCGGGGTGCTCATGAGCTCCTCCGCGTTCATCGCCCCGGCCTTGGCCAGGTCGGGCAGCCGGCGCAGCTGGGTGAACCGGTCCGGATCGCTGTCCCGGAACTCCTCCTTTGGCAGCAGATCGGCCTCCGACACCACCCCGATCACCCGGCCGTCGCCCTCCAGCACGGGAAGGGCACTGACCTTCCACTGCTCCATGCGCTCGACGATGTCCTTGAACAGAGCCTCGCGGCCCACCGCGACGACGGCACCCGTCATCACGTCACTCACTCGATGCGGGCTACTGTGCATGCTGTCCTCCTCACCAGGCCGGGTGGTCACGTCAGACCACCGCTGCCGTAGGGGGCGTAAAGGTCGAGCAGCCGGATCCGGGAGGCGTGCAGCCGCTGGGCGACCACGCGCCCGACCCAGACTGCGATCGCCCGGCCGAACTCGGGGTCCTCGGCGCACATCGCCCGGACCGTCTCGGCGTCGAACTTCCAAGCGGGCCGGATCCTCTGCCGGGCTGACCGACGATGCGGCCTCCGAGCGAGAAGCCGCGGCCGAGTTCAACGATGACATGGCGGAGGCGAACCGCAAGTTCCGCTGGGAGGCGTTCATCCGGAACCCCGTTGATCAGTCCTCCCCGGGTGTCGGGCTGTTGCAGTGTCTGCAGGCGTCGGGCGAACTCGACGCGGAGGTCAGCGTAGGGGCGGGTGCCGCACCCGGTCCGTTCAAGCGGTCAGCCCACGGGCGAAGTGGCGAAGTCGTGCCAGGACGCGGCCGTGCTGCTGGTCTGCTTGAGCAGCCGGGCCGGTTCGGGCGGGGCAGGCCAGAACTGCAGCAGATACCGGTCATCCGTCTGAGACTCGTCGTCCTCCCGGACGTTCTTACTCTTGCCGGCATCCATACCGGTGGCGGAGTACCGCACGCGGTAGTCGCGCACCTCCAGTCCCAACTCCCACCACTTTTTCCAGTTCCACTGCCGCAGCTTGGTCTCCTCCGACACCGGACGGAACGGGACCTCGACGATTTCCTCCCACGTCTCGTCCAGTACAGGTCGGCTGTCATGCAGCTCGGCGGTGAAGCCGATGCCACCGATGCGCAGACCGGTCAGTAAGAACAGCGTCCCGTCCGTCCCGCCTCCGCAGAGCCCGACGCCCTCTTGCCCGGTGAAGGCATCGTGCAGGTCGCATTCGTCCCCGCCGCTCTCTACAAAGATCTGGCCGTAGTCCACATGCACCTCGCCACTGACAAGCAACTTCATTGATCCCGCTCTCACCTCGGCTGATTTGCTCTCTGATCCTGCCAGTCGGCACTGACAACGGGGCGGGCAGGGACGGCTTCGGCTGATGCCGGCGGTTTGCGCGGTCCGGGGTGACGGACAGGCGGACCAGGCTGCTGTTGCCGCGGGTGATGCGGCGGCCCAACGGCGGGGCAGGACGGCGAACCCGGACGCGTCTTTGGAACGGCGTCGGCCAGTCGGCGCCAGGCGGTCGGCGTGGAGGCGAGGGGGGCCGAACACCTCCGCCTGGTGGCGCAGCAAGGCCAGGTCCGCTGTCGCCTCGCCGCCGTCGGTGAGCATGACCGCGAGATCGACCGCGATCCGGCCGGGGCCGTGCCCGGTGCCACGTGGTCGCAGTCGACGCAGCGCGTCCGTGCTGGCTCTGGTCAGACCAGTGGTGTCGGCGAGGTCGGCCAGCAGGCGGGATCCCGCGTGGCTGACCACCCCGTGACCGTCGGCCGAGAGGACGAGCTTGGGACGCGACCCGGTCGTGTGCGCGCAGAAAGTGCCCTCCGGCTGTGATGACAGAGACCTTCGGCAAGCCTCATCTTCCCAGTTCAGAAGACACTTTCGCTTTTCCGATCAAGACTCGGACACCGCCGCAAGTGAATCGCGCAGGTTAGTGCCGCTGTCAGCAGTGGTATGGACGGTGACGCTCATTGCGCCGCCCTTCCCGGGACGCGGAGGCTGCGTCCCGGCCCCCCAGGAGTCCGAGCGGACTTGGCGGCTGTCTTTCCTCCCCCCGACGGGAGCGCGTCGGTGATCACGCTCTGAGTTATCGACGGTGCATGGTCTCCAGAGCGGCGGCCAGTACGTGGGGGTCGTGGTGGCCCTTGTAGACCGCCGGAGGGCGCTTGTCCAGGTTCAGGAGCTGAGCCACCGCCGTCCAGGCGGTTCGCACGGAGTACTCGACGGTGAAGACGACATCGTCGGGCACTTCGGCGAACTGCCCGATGAAGGCGAGGTTCACCGATCCCTCGGGTACCACCTGGGGCCGGTCGGCGCGGCGACGGGCCAGGAACTGGCTGGTGATGTACGGCATCACACAGGGCACGACGCTGGACGTCTCCAGGACCCGGGCCGCTGTCTGCTCGTCGAACGGGAGGTGGTGCAGGACCTCTTCGAGGATCTCCCGGCCGGAGCACATGGTCATCGGCTTGGGCGTGTGGTTGCCCGCACGGTCGGGGAACAGGCCGTAGCCCCACCAGACGGAGACGTCCTCGGGCTGGTCGTGGTAGACGGGCTGTCGGTTGGCGACGATGGTAAGCAGCCAGTTGGAGTTGGTGAAGGTCATCAGGCCGCCCTTGCCGGCCGGACGGCCGCTGAACTCCTCGAGAGCCTTCAGGAAGGCGGGGTCCTTCGCGGTGACCGTGAACGACTCCCAGCGGGACGCCTTGACGTCCTTGTCGAAGACGGCCGGGTCGCCGAAGTCGTCGCGTCCGCGGGCCAGCCGGTGCCACAGCAGCCAGGCGTCCGAGCGATGCGGAGCCGACGGGGGTGCGGAGGTGTGCGAGCCGACGCTGGAGGCATCGGTCATGGAGCCGTTGGTGACGAAGACGAGGTCCTCGGGAGCGACGGCGATCTTCTCGTCGTGGCCGTCCCGGCTCAGGTAGAGAATCTCGACAGTGCCGCTTTCGACTCCCGGGGTGAACCCGAGGTCGATCACACGGCAGCCGGTGTGGACGGTGACACCGCGTTCGCGGAGCCAGGTTGTCAGCGGCCGCACGATGGAGTCGTACTGGTGGTAGCGGGTCCGGTGGATGCCCGACATCGTGGCGAACTGGGGGAAGAGGTGGATGAAGCGCCTCAGGTAGCGGCGGAACTCGATCGCGCTGTGCCAGGGCTGGAAGGCGAACGTGGTGCACCACATGAACCAGAAGTTGGTGGTGAAGAAGTGCTCGCCGAAGCAGTCGGTGATCCGCCTGCCGTCCAGGTGCCCCTCGGGGGTGGCCAGGCAGCGGACCAGCTCCAGCCGGTCGCGCTCGGAGAATCCCATCGAGGTCGTGTCCACGATCTCGCCATCCCCGTTGACGAGACGGGCGATGTCGTCCCAGGCGGACTCCTCGTGTCCGGCCAAGATCTCCTCGGTCACGGAGACGGAGGGGTCGTCGAGGGTGGGGATGCCGGACAGCAGGTCGTAGGTGCAGCGGAACTCGGCCTCGAACATCCGCCCTCCGCGCATGGTGTAGCCGGCGTCCGGTGTGCCGGCCGCGTCCAGGCTGCCGCCGATGGTCCGCTGTTCCTCGAAGAGGTGGATGTCGGATCCCTTGAATCCGCCGTCGCGGATCAGGAACGTGGCAGCGGCGAGTGCCGCGATTCCGCTGCCCACCAGATATGCCTTGGCCATCACACAACTCCTCGTTCTCACCGGTCGATCGGGAACCACTCGTCCCACGGTCTCCCTAGGCCCGGAATTCCGCAGTGGGCCGTTGGTCACTTCATTGGTCCGGACGGCCCTCGAAGTGAGTTTCGGCGGTTGCCGCCTGCAGGCGGAGGACAGGGCGGCGGCCCGGTCGGTGGACAGTCACCGACCGGGCCTGTTCTCACGCGGATTCATGCAGTGCGGGAGTCCTCTGCCGTGCTGCCGGGCTCCGTGGCGGGACGCGACTGTCGGCTTCCGCCGCGCCACGGCGGGGCAGTCGTCCGGTGACCGTTCTCCCAGGCCTGGGCGGCCTTGTCGATCTGGCGGCGCACCCGGTCCTGAAGCCGGTCGACGACCTCCGTGCCCGTAGCGTCCTCGGCCATGGCGATCACCTGGTGACCGCTGACCTGCAGGTCGGCCGTGGCCGACCACGGGCGGTCGGCGTGGTGGGTGGCTGCCCGCACGATGCGCACCTCCCCCGTGACGGCGGGCAAGCCCGGCCTGCTCACGACGGCGTCGATCTTCGTACGGGCGTACGCCAGGGTCTCTTCGTCCACGGCGCCATCGGAGCGCAGCCGAATCGTGGGCGTCGCCTGGGTGTTGTCGGTGGTCATGCGAGGTGCCTCCTTGGGGATATCAAAAAGTTCGGCGCGGTTCAGGCCGCGGTGTCGGGCAGCCACAGGTCGGGTCCGAAGACCTCGTAGCGGATGCGTCGTGCGGGAACCCCGGCGCTCAGCAGTTGTCCGCGTACCTCGCGCATGAAGGGGAGCGGGCCGCACAGAAACAGAGTGGCGTCGTCGGGGAGTTGGGTCTCCCTCAGGTCCATCAGGCCGGTGAGGGCGTCGGGTTCTTCCGGTCCGGGTCGCTCGTACCAGAAGACGGCGCGGGCTTCCGGAAGTTGGCCGAGGAGGTCGCGTGTCTCGGCGTGCAGGGCGTGGTCGCCCGGGGAGTGGTCGGCGTGCAGGACCAGTACCGGGCGGGTCGAGCCGTGGGCGGCGAGATCGGCCAGGATGCTGGTCATGGGAGTGCAGCCGATTCCCGCTGAGACCAGGACGAGTGGGGTGGTGGCGTCGGCCGGGGCGTCGAGGAAGACGTCGCCGAACGGCGTGGACAGTGTCAGCTCGTCCCCTTCACGGATGTGGTCGTGCAGCAGGTTGGAGACCTCGCCGTCCGGCCCGCCGGTGTCACGAGTGACACGCTTCACGGTGATCCGCCGCAGTTCTCGGCCCGGGTCCGAGGACAGGCTGTACTGACGCAACTGGTGGACTCCGTCGGTCATGCGCACGCGTACGCTCACGTACTGTCCCGCCCGAGCCCGCGGCGCCGGCTCGCCGTCCGCCGGGCGGAGCAGGAGGGACACGACGTCCGCGGTCTCGGTGCGGCGTTCGACGACCGTCCACTGCCGCCAGATCTTGCCGGGCTGCACCCCGGCGGCCTGGTAGAGGCGGGCTTCCTGGCTGATCAGGGCGCCGGCCATCAGCCAGTAGACCTCGTCCCAGGCGGCCGCCACCTCGGGTGTGACCGCGTCGCCGAGGACCTCGGCTATCGCGCCGAACAGGTATTTGTGCACGATCGTGTACTGGTCCTCAGTGACGCCGACGGCCGTGTGCTTGTGCGCGATCCGGGCCAGCAGTGTGTCCGGGCGGGTGTCCGGATCGTCGAGCAGCGCAGTCGCGAAGGCGGCGATCGAGCCGGCCAGGGCGCGGCGCTGGGCGCCGCTGGCCTGGTTGCCGCGGTTGAACATCCCGTCGAGCAGTTCCGGCCGGTCGTGGAACATCATGTCGTAGAAGCGGGTGGTGATCTCGTCGAGCGCCCCAGCCACGGTGGGCAGGGTGGCCCGTACGAGAGCGGCGGATTCTGCGGACAGCATGGAACCTCCCGGAAAGGGCGGATGAAGAGGAAAGGAGCCGCATCGCGTCAGGGCGGCGGTCTTCTGTGTAGCAGGCGGGCGGACCGCGTTTCGACGCCGTTTGGCGGCAGCGGGTGAAGTAGGGCCGAAGGGCCCCATCACCTGGGGCACATCGGCTCCACCGGGTCCATGCGGCCGGGGTCGGACGGCGCTTGGCGCTACCCTCTCGGCCCCTGCCACCGCCGTTCTCGCGGAGGAGCGCTTACGAGGCAGTCGTCGCCCGGCTGATGTGGGCGGGACGAGGCCCGCCCGCACGGTCGCTTGAACACGTCAGGCCTGGTCGGTTCATCGGAACGACGGCCGCGATGCGCACGCTACGGTCGTTCTGCCCGCTCGTCGTCCGGAGGGCCCTGCACACGGCCGTAGTAGGCCGTACGCATGAGTTCCTGCATGTCGTCGAGCATGGGCATCCGTGGGTTGGCTGGGGCGCACTGGTCCTCGTAGGCGTTGAGGGCCTGCAGGGGCAGCGCGTCCAGGAAGGCCCGCTCGTCGACGCCGAGGGCCTGGAACGTAGGCTCGATACTCAAGGCGTCGCGGAGACGTTCCACTGCTGAGGCGAGCGACTCGACGCCCTGGGCCGGGGTGGTGGCGGGCAGTCCGAGGCTGCGGGCGATTTCCTGAAAGCGTTCGGGGGCGCGGTAGTCCTCGTACTTGGGCCAGGCGGTGAGTTTCGGGGGGACGGTGCCGTTGTAGCGGATGACGTGTGGAAGCAGAACGGCGTTGGTACGGCCGTGCGCGATGTGGAAGGTGGCGCCGAGCGTGTGGGACATGGCGTGGACGATGCCGAGGAAGGCGTTGCCGAAGGCCATGCCCGCGATGGTGCCGGCGTTGTGCATCTTCTCCCGGGCTTCCGGCTGGGCCGCGCGGTCGTTGACCGCTGCCTCGATGTTGTCGAAGATCAGTCGGATCGCCTGCAGGGCGAGGCCGTCGGTGAAGTCGTTGGCGTAGACCGACAGGTACGCCTCGATGGCGTGGGTGAGGGCGTCGAAGCCGCTGTCGGCGGCCAGCGCCCGGGGCAGCCCGGTGGTGAGCAGTGGGTCGACGATGGCCACGCTGGGAGTGAGCGCGTAGTCGGCCAGCGGGTACTTCTTTCCGGTGGAAGGGTCGGAGATGACGGCGAAGGGGGTCACCTCGGCGCCGGTGCCGGAGGTGGTGGGGACGCACACCAGGCGGGCTAGCCTGCCGAGGACGGGGAAGCGGAAGGCTCGCTTGCGGATGTCGGAGAACTTGTGCCGCATGTCGGCGAAGTCGACGTCCTTGCCCATGGCCTGCTGCTCGTACAGCAGCCACATCACCTTGGCCGCGTCCATGGGAGAGCCGCCGCCGAGCGCGATGATGGTGTCCGGGTGGAAGTCGCCCATCAGGCGGGCGCCGTGCCGGACGGAGTCGATGCTGGGCTCGGGCTCGACGTTGTCGATGACCTGGATGGTGACCGGTTCCCGGCGCCGCCGTAGCACGCGCTCGACCCGGTCGACGAGGCCGAGGCGGGTCATTGTCGCGTCAGTGACGATGGTGACGCGGTGGACCTCCGGCATGGAGGCGAGGTACTGGATGGCCTGTGGCTCGAAGTAGATCTTCGGTGGCACCTTGAACCACTGCAGGTTGTTGCGGCGCACCGAGACGCGCTTGACGTTCAGCAGCTGGGCGGCGGAGACGTTGTTCGACACCGACGTGCTGCCCCACGAGCCGCACCCCAGTGTCAGCGACGGCAGCAGGCTGTTGTAGATACCACCGATCGCGCCCTGCGAGGACGGGGCGTTGACGATGATCCGCACGGTCTTCATGCGCCTTCCGTACGCCTCGGCCAGTGCGGGGTCCTCGGTGTGGATGACGGCGCTGTGTCCCTGCCCGTGGAAGGCCACCATGTCGGCGGCCAGGTCGAAGCCTTGCTGTTCGGAGCCGGCGCGGAGCACGGCGAGGACCGGGCAGAGCTTTTCCCGGGTGAGCGGTTCGTCCGCGCCGACCCGGTCGGCCTCGACCAGGATGAGCGACGTGTCGTCAGGCACGGAGAATCCGGCCTGTTCGGCGATCCAGGCCGGACTCCGGCCGACCGCCGCGGAGTTGACCTTGGGCTCGCAGCCGGCGCCCTTGGTGCCTGCGGGGAACAGGAACGCCTCCAGCTTCGCCTTCTCCTCGGCGGTCGCCAGATGGGCATGCAGGGTGTGGAACTCGGCGAGGGCCGCGTCGTAGATCTGCTCGTCCAGGATGACGGCCTGCTCGGAGGCGCAGATCATGCCGTTGTCGAACGACTTGGACAGCACCAGGTCGTTGACGGCCCGGCGCAGCTTGGCGCTCCTGTGGACATAGGCGGGGACGTTTCCGGCGCCCACGCCCAGAGCGGGCTTGCCCGCCGAATAGGCGGCCTTGACCATGGCGTTGCCGCCGGTGGCGAGGATCAGCGAGACACCCGGGTGTCGCATCAGGGTGCCGGTCGCCTCCACGGACGGGGTCTCGATCCACTGCACGCAGTGCTCGGGCGCACCCGCTGCGACCGCGGCGTCGCGCACGATGCGGGCCGCCTGCGCGCTGCAGCGCTGGGCGGAAGGGTGGAAGGCGAACACGACCGGGTTGCGTGTCTTCAGCGCCATCAGTGCCTTGAAGATCGTGGTGGAGGTCGGGTTGGTTACCGGAGTGATCGCGCAGACCACACCGACGGGCTCGGCCACCTCGATCATGTCTTCGATGTCGTCGCGGGCGATGACGCCGACCGTCTTCATCGGGTCCATGCTGTGCGTGACGTGCTCGCAGGCGAACATGTTCTTGGCGGCTTTGTCTTCGAAGACGCCGCGTCCGGTCTCGTCCACCGCGAGCCGCGCGAGCGCGGTGTGCTGGTCCAGGGCGGCGACTGATGCCTTCTTCACGATGTGGTCGACCTGCTCCTGATCGAGCGTCTCATAGTCGGCGAGCGCCTTGAGCCCGTTCGTCACCAGCCGGTCCACCGCGATGGCGATGTCGGACGGCGTGGCGGCGGGGCCGGCGGTCGCGCCTGGGTCGTCGTGGCGGGTCATGGGGGCAAGCCTCCGTTGTCGAGAGGGCGACGCCGCACAGGCGGCGGCGCGCGGAGGGAACGGCACGGCGGGAGGAGAGAGAAAGACCGGTACCGCTCCCACCGGCACCGTCTCTCGTCCGCGGTTCTCCGACCCAGGTCCCGTTGGTCCCTTTGCTGGGCTGACCGGCCTCGAAGTCGCCGGGCCGTGCTACTCGCCCCGCCACGGCCACTCGTGCCGGCTGGTGCCGTGACCGCAGAGCCACCTCACGCTTCTGACATGTCAAGCGGTCTGGGCAAGTTGGGTGGGAACGCGGTGTGATCGTCGAACAGTTCGTGGTTCTGGAGGGAGCGGGCTCGGGTCATTCTGTTGATCTTGCGGGAGCAGGGCAGGGGCGAGGGCGCAGGTAGCGTTGGCGATCTTCTTCAGGAGTCCCCTCACTCGGACTACCTGGTCCACGGCGAACCGGACGCGGCAGCCGTGCTGCGCGACCGGATCGATCGGACCCTGGGCTGGGCGGAGGTGGTGTCATGGCCCGGGGAGGACGCGCTAGTCCGCTGAGGGTGCGACCCCGCAGGGCGCGACGTATGCCTTCATGATCGCCGCCTCCGGCACGGATGTCCGCGCTCGGCCGGCTTCTTCGGCACCGTGTCCGTGGCCTCGTCTGTGACGGGCGGCCGGATCATGAGGCGATCGTCCACCAACCTCGGGACCTCTCGCTCTTCCCCCTCGGGTGGGCCGGCCCAAGGCCGGTGAGCCCCCGTGTGCAAGGGCCGTTGTGGACCTCTGGCAGGCCCTCTTGGCCCATGCGCCCCGACCTGCGGCGGAGTTGGCTGGGAGCACGGAGAAGGACGTCGACCAGGGAGGGCGAGGGCAGTGGGTACCAGTCTCACACCGGAGTTTTGGGAGCGGTTCGCGGTGCTGCTCGTGCTGGCGGCGGGTCTGACGTGTGTCCTCGCCGCGGTCTTCGACGATCTCGCCGTCCGGGTTTTGCGCCTTCGGGCACACAGGACGCCGCCACAGGCGCCGTACCGGCCGGAGCGGAACGACCACCGTACGTCGGTGCACTGCTGACGCTTTCGGCGAGCAACGTTTCGTGGGCTGGGGACCTGGTCCCCGGCCCACGCTGCTGAGTACAACTCCGGCGGCGTCGCCACGCGTTTCCGTGAACGTTACGCGGCTCCGCTCTTGAGGAGCACCAGCGTTCCGGTTTTCCCGAGCGGCCGCATCGGCTGGTCCGTCGCCGGCACCGCGACCACAGGGGACAGCCGCGTGTCATAGGCACTCCCGGCAGACGGCGCCTCTCACTGGTGATCCGCCTTCTTCATGAGCCGTGCCCCCGGTGGCCGGCGGGAGCGCTCCGCGAGCGGACCCCGGCGGGCTTCCCTCGGCCACGAAGGTACGTACGGTGCTGTCGACGTACGAGCTGTGGACCTCGCGAAGGGACTGGGCGAGTACTTGCTTGGCCTCCTGCCTGTTGGGACATCGTCGGGTCAGCCTGCACAGGAGCGTAGGGGCGAGCCTGGGCCGCTCCCATGCGTGGACGGCAACCCTCCGGCTCTGCGGGGCTCCGGCCTGCTCCGCGGCCCAGCGGAGAGCGGCCGGGGGTGCCATGGATCCGTCGACGCCCACAACGGCCCGTTTGTCGGCGGTGATGACGCCGATGTCGAGCGGAACGCCGAGGATCAGACTGCCGGACCGCGCTGTCCGCGTGCAGCCGGGGAGGGGCGTGCCGGCTGCTGCTTCCGGGGCTGACGAGGGCGGTGCGGCAGGGCCGGACGGCCCTCCGAGGGGACCTGACAGCCCCTGCCCCAGTGCGGGCCGCGGCGTGACGCTGGTACTGGATGACAGACCTGGCGCTGGAGGTGCCGGCATGCTTCTGCCCGTTGTTGCCGGAGTCGACGGATCCGCGGAGAGCCTGGCCGCCGGCGCATGGGTGGTGCGCGAGGCCGTGCGGCGAGGACGACCGCTGCGCCTGGTACACGTCTGGGACTGGCACCCCCGCCAGCGGGACGGTGAGATCGCGAACGCCGCGCAACGGCATCTGGCCCGGCGTTCACTGTGCCAGGCGGAGGAACGCGTCCGCACCGAGTGTCCGGACGTCCGTCTCTCCGACGAGCAGGTGGAGGGCCCGGCCGTCGCGGCCCTGCTGAAGGCGGTGGACCAGGCCGACGTGACGGTTCTGGGCTCGCGCGGACTGAGCGGTTTCACCGGATTCCTCGTGGGTTCCGTCGCGTTCGGCGTGGTCGCGGAGGTCACGCGTCCCGTCGTCCTCGTACGGGCGGACGAGGAGGCGGAGGACGAACACGTACCGACGGGTGAGGGAAGAGCCTCGACGGACACCGGATACCGGGACGTGGTGCTCGCCATCGACCTGGACGACCCCTGCTACGAGGTCATCGAGTTCGCCTTCGAGGCGGCCCGGCTCCGGCATGCGCGGCTGCGGGCTGTGCATGCCTGGCACGCGCCCCACCGGACCGGCCTCGGATCCGGCGACAGTGACGGGTTGCGCCCGGCGACCCGCGCAGCTCACCTGGGAAGGAACTGACACCATGTACTGGAACTCGAACCACATGAACGACTGGGGCTGGCTCACCATGTCGCTGAGCATGGTCCTCTTCTGGGCATTGCTGATCGCCGTCGGCGTCCTGCTCTTCCGGGCTCTGAGCCGAGGCACTACGGACATGCATACGCGTGCCTCTCGAACCACACCGGAGCAGCTGCTGGCCGAGCGGTTCGCACGCGGGGAGGTCGACGAGGACGAGTACCGGCGCCGACTACGTAATTACCGAGACCTGGACGAGTCGTCGCTGCGGATGCCTGGAAGACCTCAACTGCCCACGCAGTCGAGGAACAGGACGCCGGACCGTCTGAGGCAACGAGCGAATCGGACCAGATCACTTGAGACGGGGACCAGATCGAGAGAGACGGGACACCAAGCGACTCGATTGGGCGACAAGGGACAGCAGTTGTCCGTTCTCAACGAACCCAGTCGACGGCAGGCGGCTGACCTGAGCGGACCAACTTGATTGAGACGGCCTCTCTCGGGCCGGCCTACTGCTCCATATCGCCGACCTGCGGTGACTGGATTCGTTGAGACGAATCGATGCCGACTCGGTTCGATGAGACGGGACAGCAGTTGTCCTTTGACAGCGAAGTTAGTCGTTCCGTTCGCGTTGACCTGCGGCGACTGGATTGGTTGGCAAACGATCAGGCGAGGCGGGTCGGGTTCGTCACCGAGATCCGACTCTGATGGGTGAACCCTGGTCGCTGTGCTGGGTGGCCCTCCGTCACATAGGGAGCGAGAACAGCCGTACTGTCCCTGAGGGCCAGCGGGCGTCGTCGCGCAGGGGCGTCACCATAGTTCGCAGCGGCATGGTCACCAGGCGGCCTTCGGGTTGTTCGACGAGTACGTCCTTGTCGAGCGAGTGCCATCCAAGGCGCTGGTAGAGCGGCACGAGGGCAGGCCGACAGAACAGCAGTGCGTGTTGAGGACCCATCGCGCGGGCGTGCTCCAGGGCAGCTGTGACGACGAGCCGAGCCAGGCCCTGACCTTGCATGCAGGGTGCGACGGCCACCCCGCCGACACCCACCACCTCTGTCTCGGCGTCGCCGATCGCGACAGGCAGTCGCAGCAGGCCGGCGTGTGCCACGAGCCGGCCTTCGTGTCTGATGCCGAAGTGTTCTTCTTTCGGCAGCCAGGTCAGACCGGTCGAGGCGACGCCGAAGGGATCGTCGCTTTTGCCAAGGATCTCCTCCTGGTCCGCCTTCGTATACTGGGGGAGCCGCACCGCGCTCGGTGCCACAGAGAATCGGTTCTCAGACATTCCGACATGATGATCTCTCCGCCGAGCACTGGCCAAGCGATTCTCCGCCGACGTTGGGCGCTGTCGCTCCCGGTCGACATACGGTGTCGGGACTCAGTCGCGCAGTCCAGCAGCGGACGCCGCCGAGACTCGCGTACAGCATCCACGTACGACAGCTCGACATACGGCTCCGCAAGATCTGCCCCGACCGGTACGGCCACCCAGCACCCCCAGTACGTCCCCTCGTACGACTAGGTTCGCTGGCAAGGAAGCCGAAACGGCTTAGGTCGTTGTCAAACGCCTCGATTGGAGGACAAAGGACAACAGTTGTCCTTCGACATCGAAGATAGTCGTGTGCAGCGCGCTGATCTGGGGCGACTGGGTCGGATGTCAATGGATGCGGCTCGTCTCGAGTGGGCTACGTGTGCTGTCTCGTGAGGCTGGTACCGCTAGGCGGAACTGGTGGTGCTGGTTGGCAGAGCCTGCTGATAGAGCGCCACCAACACACCGTGCACTGGCTGGTCCTCTGCATTTTCCTCGGCCTCGTCGACCAGTTTGGCGAGAGCCTCGCCGAGTTCTCTTGCCTTCGCAGGGCTGAGACGCAGGTGGCGCAGTGTCAGGTGGGTCTCGGCGGGAGAGAGGTCCAGCTCCTGGGCGATGGCGGCGAGCATCGCGGCGGTGCCTGCCGCTTGGGGTTCGGCGACGACCATCTGGCGGGCCGTGCGCTGGTAGTACTGCTCGGTGCCGCCGCGGACCTGGCGGGTCTCGGCGACGTGGACCAGCCCGGCTTCGCGGAGCACTTTGAGGTGGTGGGCCACGTTGCCCTTCTTCGCGTCGAGCTGCGCCGCAAGCTGGCTGATGGTGGCAGGCCGGTGGCCCAGGGCGAAGAGCAACCGCTGACGCAACGGGTGGGCGAGCGCCGCGAACTGGTCAGGCGCACCGATCTCCAGAACATCCTCAGGGGGTGGCAGGTGGGAAGGCTGATCACGCATACCGGAAGTGTCTAATCTCATTGACGCTTTCGCAAGCGCAGTGCTCTACTCCCTGTCATGACGACTCTGACGAAGCTTCAGCCCGCCCCTGTCATCGACGAGACAGCCCGGCTGCTGACCGAGCACTACGTTTTCCCCGAGATAGCCGAGCAGCTCGCCGGCCTGCTGCACCGACGCCTCACCGAGGGCGCCTATGACGTCGACGACGCCGAGGCGCTCGCCCGTCTGGTCACCGCGGACCTGCAGTCCGTCAACGGCGACCGACACCTGAGACTGAAGCACCACGCCGACCCCGTGCCCCCCAAGCAGGGGGCGGCCAACCGGGCCGCCATCCGCCGGGACTTCGACACCTCGCTGGGCGGTGCGCCCCGGGTGGAGTTGCTCGGCGGAGGGGTCGCCGTGGTGGAGCTGGCGCCGATGCTGTTTCCGCTGGAGTGGGCCGCCGAGCCGCTGAGCGCCGCGCTCACCATGGCCTCCCGCGCCCAGGCGCTGATCGTGGACCTTCGCGCCAACCGGGGTGGCGACCCGGACACGGTCGCCTTCGTCTGCAGTTACCTACTGGACGAGCGCACGCACCTCAACACCATGTACTGGCGCGGCGGCGAGCGCAGCGAGCAGTCCTGGAGCCTGCCGCACGTTCCCGGCGCGTGCTTCGGTGGCAGCAAGCCGTTGTATGTGTTGTCCAGTGACAGCACCTTCTCTGCCGCTGAGGAGCTGGCGTACGACCTCCAGCAGCTCGGCCGCGCCGTTGTCGTCGGCGAGCGCACCCGCGGCGGCGCACATCCGTGCGAGGGCTGGACCGTGCACCCACACCTGGAAGCCACCGTCCCCGTTGGCCGCGCCATCAATCCCGTCTCCGGCGCGAACTGGGAGGGTGCCGGTGTGCAGCCGGACGTCCCTTGCGCTGCTGTTGACTCCCTCAGCCAGGCGCACGCGCTGGCCCTCGCCCGACTGGCAGGCTGACCCGGTCCAGCTCATCGACAGCACTGCGCGCAGTGCCCCTATCCACGTCCGTGGCTGGCTTCGGCGGCGGAGGCCCCAGTCTCCGGCGGCCCCTACGTGCTCACCCCGAAACGGCCGGGTCCGCTGTCAACCGCCTTGATTGGACGGCAGAGGACAGCAGTTGTCCTTTGATAGCGAAGTTAGTCGTGTGCAGCCACTTGACCTGGGTCGACGGGTTGGATGTCAACGAGTCTGCTCGTGCTGACGCCGTTCGGGGTCGTGTGTATCTCATGGGTCTGCTGCAGGTTTGGGTGACAGGTTGACGTGCCCCACGGTTTGGGTTCCAGCCGCAGTGGCTAACTGGCGGCGGGGATGGTGTCTTGCTCGAAGAGTAGTTCGTACTCGATCGGGGTGCGGTAGCCCAGTGCTGAGTGGCGCCGCTGTCGGTTGTGAAAGACCTCGATGTATTCGAAGATCGCGTTCGCCAACTCGACCCGGGTCTTCCACCGCCTGCGATTTAACAGCTCGATCTGCATCGAGGACCAGAACGACTCCATCATCGCGTTGTCCAGGCCGTCCCCGACGGTCGTGGCCGATCGGCCATCGATTGGCCATTGGCCGTGAGATTCGGCCCCGGAATCTGAGATCCCACAATTGTAGGATCTTGCCGCTCGTTGCATAGGCAGCGTTCGCTGAACTGCGGTTCTTCCGCTGTCTCAGGACGGTGGCACAGCCGCTCGGTCTCACGAACGTGGCATTTCCCTCTGGTCTTGGTCGGCCGGAGTCGGCGTACCGCATTTCCTGCGGTACGCCGTCGCGGCCGGGGCCTCGTGCGCTCCGCCGGCGCCCCGGAGGAAGCCTCCGAGGCACTGATGCGGTTGCCGGCCCGGGGTACCAGGACAGTTGGTCCGGAGTCAGGCGGTGACGGAGGTGTCATTTCCACGTGAGTCCTCGAGTCGGCAACCAGGTGTCGATGACGGCTGCCAGCTCGTCGCGATCGGTGAAGACGTGTCCGTTCATACCCATGGCCTGCGCGGAGCGTACGTTCTCCTCGCGGTCGTCGACGAAGAGGAAGTCGGTCGGGGCGGCCCGCATGGCGACGACGCAGTGATGGAAGGCTGCCGGGGCCGGCTTCGCCGCTTTGATCTTCCCGGAGAAGGCAACGTGGTCCAGATGGTGCAGCCAGGGTTGCGCGGCGAGGAAGGCGTCCGCGTGGTCCGAGGGGATGTTGGACAGCAAGGCGACCTCGGCGACGTCGCGGAGGGACTGGGCGTAGGCGACCATCCGGTCGTCGATGCGTGACCAGCTGTCGATGTCGGTGAGGCGCAGTTCCTCGATGGTGTCGGCGTCGACGGACAGGGACAGCCGTCGCAGTACGGCGGTCCAGTATTCGGGCGCGGACTGCTGACCGGCGTCGTAGGGCGGGCGGCAGGCCCAGTAGGCCGTGGTGAAGGCGTCGGTGGGTGTGTGACAGCGGGCGGCCATCTTTCCCAGGGCGCCCGGGCGTTGGTGGCGGGCGACGACCCCGAAGAGGTCGAACAGCACGATGCTGCGGTCGGTGGACATCGTCGTGGGTTCCTCCGGATCCCGAGGGGCGTTCAGCTGCTGCTTGCTGCCATCTCGCTCGTGCGGTCGGATCCGGTGCGCAGGATCCCGGCGGCCACAGAGGTGATCGCACACAGCAGGATCAGCAGTACGAAGGCGTGGTTCAGAGCGACGAGGTGGGTCAACCAGCCGATGGCGGCGGGGCCGGCGAGCATGCCGACGTAGCCGAGCCCGGCGACGCGGGAGACATTGGCCCCCGCAGCGGAGGGGTCGGCGTGCCCGGCCGCGCTGAACAACTGCGGGACACAGCCGGACAGCCCCAGACCGAACAGCGCCCACCCCGCGAACGCGGCCCATATCCACGGGGAGACGGTCACGATCGTGATGCCGGCGGCAGCCGTCGCCGCGCCGTATCTCAGGATCGCCATGGACCCGAACCGGTCGGCGAGGCGGTCGGCGAGCAGTCGGCCGATGGTCATGGTCGCTGCGAAGGTGCCGTACGCGAAGGCGGCAGTGCTCGCGGGTGCGCCGAGGACGTCCTTCAGGTGTAGCGCGCTCCAGTCGTTGGCGGCTCCCTCGCACAGCATGACCATCAGAGCCAGGGCGGCGAGGATCCAGATGCGCCTGCTGGTGCCGCGCTGCTCGGCGGCCGGCGCCTGCTCGGTCTCCCCCGCGGAGCCGGTGTCGGCAGCGGTGGGTGCGTTCGGCAGCAGGGCACGTGCCGACACCAGGGCGATCGCGATGCCCAGGGCTCCCATGGCGGCCATGCCTGCGGCCGGGCTCAGGCCGGCGCTCGCGGTAGCAGCTCCGACGAGCGCGGCGAGGATGCCGCCGACCGAGAACGTGGCGTGGAAGGCCGACATGACGGGCCGGCCGTACGCCTTCTCCACGTGCACGGCGTGGGCGTTCATGCTCACGTCCAGGCAACCGTTGCAGAATCCGAAGGCCAGCAGGGCACCTGCCAGCGTCCACGGCTCCCGGGGAAGGCCGGTCAGCACCAGGGTCGCGCTGCACAGCACGCCGGTGGCGGGAACGACGATGCGCGCCCCGAGCCTGTCAGTCAGACGTCCGGCCACCTGCATACCGATGAAGGCTCCCAACCCCAGCAGCACCAGCAGTCCCCCGAGCGTCGCGTGGCTGATGCCCACGCGCTCCTCGATGGCGGGGATGTTGACCACCCAGGTGCCCATCAGAGTGCCGCACAGGCTGAAGTAGACAAAGGTCGCTACTCGGGCGGCTCGAAGCGAATCGTTCATGACAGGCACCGTAACGAACATAGTGAGCGGTTGAATACTGTCCATTCGCACACATTGATTGTTCGTTTCGTGTGGTGTTCAATCGCGGTATGAGCAACGCAGACCGGCACGGGATGATCGCGCAGGCCGTCAGAGAGACGGGAAGGATCACGGTCCAGGAACTCGCCGAACTGACCGGCGCCTCCGAGATGACCATCCGGCGCGACCTCGACGCGCTGGCCGCGCAAGGCGTCCTCGAGCGCGTCCGCGGCGGGGCGCGCACCCTGCTGCTCAGGGGCGAGGAACCGCCCTTCGCGCTGCGTGCTCACGAGGCCGTCGACGCCAAGCGCCGCATCGCCGCCGAGGTGTCCTCGCTGATCGCCGACGGCGAGACCGTCCTCCTCGACAGCGGCACCACCTGCCTGGAGATCGCCCACCTGCTGCGCCGGCGGCCGATCACTGTGATGCCCCTGTCATTGCAGGCCATCCACGTACTCGGCGAGGGCCCGGGCCCGGCCACACTGATGGTGCCCGGCGGGCAGCCACGGGCCGCCGAGGGAGCCCTCACCGGCCCCCTCACCCTCGCGTCCCTGGCGGCGCTGCGCTTCGACACTGCCGTCATGGGTTGCTGCGGTCTCAGCGCAGCCCAGGGCCTGACCGCCTACGACCTCGACGATGCGGCCGTGAAGAAGGCCGGCATCGCCTCCACCCGCCGCATCATCGTCGCCGCCGACGGCAGCAAGCTCGGCCACACTGCCTACGCCTACGTCGGTCCCTCCACACTCCTGGACACCCTCGTCACCGACACCGCAGCACCCGTCGACGAGGTCACCGCGCTCGAAGGCACTGGCACCGTCGTCAAGGCCGTCTGACAAGACCGTCGGCCATCGGTCGTGAGATTTGGCCACGGGATGTGAGATCCCACAGCTGGTTGTAGGGTCTCGCCGCGAGTGGCCGAGCGCGCGCCCGTGACCTGCTGCTTCTCGGGCTGTCTCACGCCGTGGCCAAGCTGTTCGGTCTCAATGCAGTGGCCGGTCTCGGCTCGGAGGCCAGCGAGGCGGCGCTGTCATCCTTGTGGGTGATGGCGCCGAGTGCCCTTGTCCCGTCTCGTTAGATCTCGCAGAGACGGGGCCGCTGACCTGCGGGGTGACTGGTTGATTTGCGACTCACGGCAGGCGAGGCGAGGTGTTCCGGCAGTGATGTGGCCGCTGTCGCGCATGTGTCCCATCGATCATGGCGAGGGCGGTGCTTGTTGAGCTGGGCCTCGTCAGGACATCGGGCCACCTGCTTCAAGAATTCGCAGTGAAGGTGGCAGTTTCCGGACATGGGGGCGGGGCCGAACCCATCGCCCGGGGGCGAAGGCCGCAGATCGTCCGCCGTACCGCTGCTTCGGGCTCTCGGTCACCAGCCCGTCCGGACACCTCGGCCCGGCTCCCGGGACGGACGCGGCAGCGAGCGGACCGCCAACAGCGTGCACAGCGTCGCCATGGGCAGCTCGGCGCACAGGGCCATCACGACGGCCGTGGTGAACTCGGTGCCTGCGGCCGAAGTTGTCACGTCGAACCAGGCATCGGTGACCAGGAGGGCGGCGGTGGCCGTGGCCGTGAGGGCGCAGCGGGGATCCCGGCGCAGCAGCAGCCGGCCGGTGGTAGCCAGACCGAGCGCCTCGAGGGCGTCGAGTCCCACCCAGGCGGTCGACCAGTGCCGGACGCGCATGGTGTCCGGCAGGGTCTTCGCGAGGACGACGAGCCAGGGCAGCATGGCCACGCCGCAGCCGACGAGCGCCAGGCTGAGGCAACGGGGCTCGCCACCGCGCCACTTGCGTCGCGACGACGGCCCAGGACCGGGCGCCGCCTCCGCGTCGTACGGAACTCCGGTCTCCTGGAGTTCGGTGACCGTCCGCCCCGCGGACCGCGGCTGCTGAGGCGCCTGCTCACGGTGGGCTCCCGGACCTTGCGCGTGTGGTGCGTCCATGGCGTCTTCCACCCCGTCCCTGTCAGTACCGCAGCGGGTCTGCGGCCTTGTGGAAACAGCGTGGCTGTGGGGCGCGCGAAGGTCAGTAACGGACGGATCCGGCTTCGGGGTGGTGCGGACTTCACCATCGAACCTGAAGACAGGTGCATGGTCCCCGCCCCACCTGGAGCTTTACGGTCGGTCCATGACGCTCTCCTCCGTACTCGGGCCGCCCCGCCGTTTACTGCGACGACGGGGGCAGGACACCACCTTCCTGGCCGCGGGCGTGGTGCCGCATCTCGCCGCGGTACCGGCGTGGCTGTGGCTCGGGGCCAAGCCGATCGTCAGATCGGTGCACACGCCTTGGGACATCGTTCCCGGCCTGGTCGCCGTCGTCCTCCTGCTCCTCCTGGTCGCGCTGCCGCTGACGGCGGCTCAAAGGTGGCGTCATCGAGAACTGCTCGGAGCGGACATCCCCCGCTCCCTGCCGGCCTCGGCACCGGCGGCGGGAGAGCGTCTGGGGCCGCATCACCCGCTCCGTCTGCTCGCTTCCGCGCAGACCTGGCGGAAGGCCGCCTACCACACGCTCCTGGGGCCGCTTCTCGCCGCCGCGGAAGTGCTGGTCCTGGCCGTATGGGGCACCGGCATCGCGTGCGCCACCGTCTACGGGTGGATGTGGGTGGTGCCCCCGCACATGGGACTCACCGACCTCTACACGATCCAGGCGGCGTACGTCACCGCGGTAGGCGTGCTGCTCCTCGCCGCGGCGCCCCCGCTCGCCGCGGCGGTGACCCGGGTGGAGACCCGCGCGGCGCGGGTGCTGCTCGGGCCCAGCCGTGCGCAGCGACTCGAGCGGCGGGTCACGGATCTCGCCGTGAGCCGCGCCGACCTGGCCGAGGCGGCCGACGCCGAGCGCCGCCGGATCGAACGCGATCTGCACGACGGCACTCAGCAGCGCCTGGTCTCCCTCGCGGTCAACCTGGGGTTGGCCAGGGCGACGCTCACGGACCTGCCGGACGAGGCGCGCAGGGTGATCGACGAGGCGCACCGTGAGGCGAAGGAGGCCATCAGCGAACTGAACGACCTTGTCCGCGGACTGCATCCCGCGGTGCTCGACGACCGCGGCCTCGACGCGGCGCTGTCCGGTCTGGCCGCCCGGGTACCGTTGCCCGTACGCCTCCACGTCGACCTGGACGGGCGTGTGGCGCCCGGTGCCGAATCGGTCGCGTACTTCGTCGTCTCCGAGGCGCTGACCAACGTCACCAAGCACGCCCGCGCCACACGCGTGGACGTGAGCGTACGGCGGACCGGAAAGGCGGTGCGGGTGGAGGTCACCGACGACGGTGTGGGTGGCGCCGACACGGCCGCTGGCACCGGGCTGACCGGGCTGGCCAAGCGCGTCGGTTCCGTCGACGGCGTCTTCCGGATCAGCAGCCCCGCCGGAGGCCCGACCACGGTCGCCGCGGAGCTGCCGTGGGAGTCGCTGTGCGAGCGGTGATCGCCGAGGACTCCGTGCTGCTGCGGGTGGGGCTGGTCAAGGTGCTAGAGATGGCGGGCTTCGAGGTCAGGGCCGAAGTGGGCGACACCGAGGCGTTGTTGGCCTCGGTCGGGGAACACCGGCCCGATCTGGCGCTGATCGACGTCCGCATGCCGCCCGGTTTCACCGACGAGGGCGTGCACGCGGCGCTGGCGATCCGTCGGCAGTGGCCGGCTACGGCCGTCGTGCTGCTGTCCCAGTACGTCGAGGAGCGGTACGCCGCCGACCTGCTGACCGCCGACACCAGCGGGGTGGGCTATCTGCTCAAGCAACGCGTCGCCGACGTCGAGGAGTTCGCCGCGACGGTACGGCGGGTGGCGGCCGGCGGCACGGCACTGGATCCGCAGGTCGTCGCCCAGTTGCTACTGCGCCGTGACAGTGACCCGCTGGAGCGGCTGACGCCGCGCGAGCGAGAGGTACTCGCCCTGATGGCCGAAGGCCGCTCGAACGCCGCCATCGCCGAAGACCTGGTTGTCACCGACAGCGCGGTCGCCAAACACATCAACAACATCTTCGCCAAGCTCGACCTGCCCCCCGCGGACGGCCATCACAGGCGCGTCCTTGCCGTCCTGCGTTTCCTGCACGCCGCACCCAACTGACGGCCCGTCAATTGATCGTCGGCTTCGCCCTCCTGGCAGGGCCACCGGCAGCCCCACGGGCCCACCGTGAGACAAGCCACCTTGAACGAGACGCGAGTCACCCCAGTGGGTGACCGCACCCTCGACAACAGCCACCGGACATGAGATTCGAGGCCATCCCGCTCGGATCAGTGACACTTCTCCAAGCTCAGTGAGACGAGACAACAGCGGCACCAACGGGAACAGATCATCTGAGACGACGGGCGAATCGGGCCAGATCATTTGAGACAGGGATCAGATCGGCTGAGACGGAACAAGTACCGGTGTTCCGTGAGTTCCGTCCAGACTGGCTGCGGCGGTGTCAGCCGGCCCCAGCAAAACGGCCGACGCTGGCGCCGACAGGCGTTCGAGGCGGCGCGAAGTGGCCCCACCCACCTTCTTGACCGTGCAGTTCGGCCGGTGGGGCCACTTCGAACCGGGGAGTGTAAATCTAACGGCGGATCCCGACGATCATGGGAGAGACGTCAAGTGACTGACACCGCCGTGGAGTTGGAGGCCGTGGAGCCTGTCGAGAGTGCCCGGTCCGGGCAGCCTGCGCCCGTGTCCGACGAGCAACTGGTCGCGATGCTGGTGGAGCGGGCCCGGTCGGAGGACCGGACAGGGTGGGCTGCTGCAGCAGCTGACCAAGCGGGTCTTGGAATCTGCCCTGGAAGGCGAGATCACCGACCACCTCGGTTATGAGAAGCATGATCCGGCAGGGAAGAACAACGGCAACAGCCGCAACGGCACCCGCGCCAAGACCGTGCTGACCGACGTCGGGCCGGTGGAAGTGAAGGTGCCTCGTGACACTGCCGGCAGCTTCGAGCCGCAGATCGTCAAGAAGCGGCGATCGCCAGCCGCCACAAAGGCGGTGATCCTGGACTGTTGCCATGCCGAACTCGGCCTGGACGCCGACTTCCACTTCCAGTCAGGCCGCCGATCTGACGGACCTCCGGCCGGTCGACGGGCTGATTTCGCGGGCGCCAGTTCGCGCTACGAGAAGGCCAAGACTCCTCTGGGCGGTCGGCTGACGCACTTCGCCCGCACGCCCGGCGACGAGGGGACGGACAGGGCGCTGGGGATGATCTGCCCGCACGCTGCACGGTTCGCCGAACAGCGGACCCGCGCCGCGTGTGACCGGCTCCCTCGTGGCGCCGCCCGTGTCCCGGAAGCCGGCCCGGAAGGCGGTGACGGCGTTCCGGGAAGCCCCGGCGTGGCTCTCCGGCGAGGTCGGAGAGCCACACCGGGGCGTCAGCGCCGGTCGCCGGTGAAGCGGCCGACCTTGTTGATTACGTCCTCGCTGTAGAGTCGCAGTGCCTGCTGCAGCGCGAACTCCGCCATGTACAGGCGGAAGCCGTCGACCGGCTCGTCGGCGAAGTTCAGCATGTGCCGGTTAGGAATCACAGCCGGTCCACGCAGCCGTTCCAGACTCCGCTCGACGGCGAGATCCAGCTCGGAGGTCTCGTGCACCTCGTCGATCAGCAGCCGCGCCTCCGGCTCGCTTGCGTGGATACGGCGGCCGCCGAGGACCACCTGACGCGAGCGCCGCGGCCCCGCCCACCGGGAGAACCGGAGATTGGCGGCTCCGGGGATGATCCCCTCTTGGGCGGCCGGGAGGCTGACGTAGGCGTCGGAGGCGGCCAGCACCTGGTCGAAGACGCACAGCAGCTGGGCGCCGCCACCGATGGCGAAGCCGTCCACCGCGGCGACCCATGGTTTTTCGAGCGTACGCGACCGCCAGGCCATGTCGTCCTCGAGCAGAACGCCCCGGATCAGCTTGTGGATGTAGCCGAGTTCGCGCCGCAGCAGGAAGCCGACGAGCGAGATGCGGCCGCCGTGCAACGCCTTGAGATTGATACCGGCGCTGAAGACGCGTCTGCCCCGGTACCGCGGGTGGCTCATGATGCCGCCGCGCAGCAGGCCGACCTCGACGGCCGGATCGAGCAGCGCGAGGTCCACGGCGGTCTCCATGTCGTCGACCTGCTGCTCGTCCTCCGCGTTCAGGCAGTCGTCCCGGCACATGGTCACCCGGGCCACGCCGTCCCGTCGCTCCAGGAGCAGCGAGGTCAGGTCGACCCTGCCGGTCTCGCGGAACCGCGGCAGCAGGCCGAGGGCGCGTGTGGTCGGCCGCAGCATCGCATCGAGCAGGTGCGGACCGGCCACCGGCGAGCGCAGGATCCGGCTGATGAAAATGCCCTGGTCGATCTCGTGGCCGTCCTTCAGGGCCTGCGGCCGGCTCCGTTCGTCGGCGAGGACCTCGTCGTCGGGAACCAGTCCGGGAAAGGCGGCGGCCGCCGCCCGGGTCAGCTCGGTGAGGCTCAGGCTGACGGAGCGTCCGTCCGTGAGTTCGTCGTAGACCGCCTCGGCGTGCGCGTCCATGAACGCGCTGCGCAGCGCACGGGCGGTGTCGTACTCGGCGGCGGCGACGGCCCGCTGATCCGGTGACCGCAGCTCGGGTGCGGGCAGCGCCCCCACCCGGTCCCCGACACGTTCCGCGGCCCTGTCGAGCGCCGTGCGGGCCTGACCCAGCTCCGCGCGCATGGACCGCAGTTCGTCCCGCCGCCCGGTCTCCACGCCGGTCGTTGTCATGAGACCTCCTCGGTGCCTGTCCGCTGTGCCACCCGGTCGCAGGCCGACAGATGCGCGCCCAGTGCCTCCTCGAAGAGGACGCTCGGCGCCTCCAGGAACAGCTGGCGCCTGATGGCCAGTTCGGGACCCGAGACAGACCCGGTCAGTGCGATCGCCGCGGACAGCGCGGTGGGCACGTCGTCGATCAGCTCGTCGACCAGACCCAGGTCCAGCGCGTCGCGCGCCGTGATGGGAGCGCCGAAGAGCGCCGCTCTGCGGATCCGGCCGGCTCGGGCCGCCTGCTGGGCCAGGCGGTACAGCGCCATGCCCGGCCAGGTGGCACCACCCAGGACGGGCAGCAGCAGGCGCACCGAGGCGGTTGCTATGCGGTAGTCGGTGGCCAGGAGCGCGTCCAGGGCCGTACCGCCGCAGTCGGCGTCGGCGACCGCGACGGTGACGGCCGGCAGCCGCTCCAGCCGCCGCAGGACGCGTTCCCACTTGCTGACCAGCCCCACGGCGGGAGCATCGGCCGGGGGCCCGTCCGGAGCTCCGGAGACATGGACGACGACCGTACTCAGCCCGGCGCGGTCCTCGGCGTCGTCGCAGAGGGCGCTGACCGCAGCGACGGACTCGGCCGACAGAGGTCGCGTCCCGTCGATCCGGAGGACGAGCGTCGTGTCGTCCGCGGTGCCGGCGCGCGTGACGGCCGGAGGTGTGTCGGTGTCCCGTGTCATGTGTTGTCCCGTCACCACTGGACCAGCGCCGTTTCGATGGTCGAGCCGGGTCCCATGGTCATCAGCACGCCGTAGTCGCCGGCGCGGGTGAGGCCCTCTTCGAGCAGCCGCTGGTAGGAGAAGAGGAAGGAGCCGCTCGAGACGTTGCCGTAGTCGCGGAGCACTCCGCTGGTGTGCCGCAGGTCGTGCCGAGTGAGGCCAAGATTGACCCGGACCGCGTCGATCACCTTCTTGCCGCCCGAGTGCACCAGCCAGTGCGCGATGTCGCTCCGGCGCAGACCGGTGCCGGACAGCAGCCGGGCGATGACCGGCTCGGCGTGCGCGCCGACGACGTAGGGGATGTCCGGGTCGAGGTAGAAGCTGAACTTCCCCTGCTCGTCGTCCCAGTCGTAGCGCATGGCACCGATCGCGTCGGTGATCAGGTGGCTGGCGAAGGACAGCACCCGTGGTCCCGCCGGTGCCGAGGCCATGCCGTCGGGTATGCCCGCGGGGCCGGTGGCATCGGGTGAGTCGGCGACCAGGGCGACGGCGGCGGCGCCGTCCCCGAAGAGGCTGTTGACCACCGCGGTGCGCATGGTCGAGTCGATGACATAGGCGGCGGAGCACGCTTCCACGCACAGCATCACGGCGGCCTGCCCGGGATGGCTCGCCGCCCAACTGGACGTGCCGTTCAGGGCGTTCAGCCCCGCGTTGCAGCCCATGCCCACCACGTCCACCCGGTGGCATCGCGGGTCGATCCCCATCTCGCGCATGAGCAGAGCGCTCAGCCCCGGGGTGAGAAAGCCGGTCGTGGTGACGCAGCACAGGTAGCCGATGTCCGGCAGTTCGAGACCGGCGCTCTCCAGACAGTGCAGCACCGCGCGCGCACCCATGTCGAGCGCGAGCCGGCGGTGTTTGGCGAGCAGTTCGCCCTGCGGCTCGGGCACCACCGTGCCGTCGGCGTCCCGGGGCGGAACGGACAAGTGGCGCCGCTCGATCGCGCTGTTGAGGAAGACGGAGCGGACCTTGGGGTCGGTGATGCCGAAGATGTCGAGCAGTTCGGCTTGCGAGTAGGCCCGGTCCGTGACGGCCGTGCCCACTCCCGTGATCCGGGCGACGCCCGGTGTGTTCTTCCACCGGGACGCGGGGCGGGGGCCCGGGACGTCTCCGGTGCCGGGTGCCGGTCGGCTCCTGGCACCGGCGCTCGCGAGGATCGGAGCAGTGATCACCGGAATGTCCACCCCCACATACGTGGCTTGCTGCGAATGAGCTGGACTGCTTTCAGCACTGCACTCGGCCCTTCTGCGTGTGGTGGTCAGTGGGACCCGGCCGCCTGGTCGGTGATGAACCCGGCCAGCCGGTCGATTCCCTCGGCGATGTCGGCCTGCGTCAGATAGCTGACGGACAGCCTGAGCGTGCGCTCGCCACCGCCCTGGGGGTAGAAGTACGACATCGGCGTCCAGATGACGCCGAATTCCTCGGCCGACCTGGTGAGCGCGGCGTTGTCGGCGGTGAACGGGACGTCGACGGCCAGGAAGAAGCCTCCGCTCGGAGTGTTCCAGCGGACGCCGAGACCGGCCCGGACATCGTCCGGGAAGCACGCGTCCAGCCGTCGCAGCGTGGCGTGCATGGCCTGCTCGTAGTGGGCGGACGTCTCGGTGTTGAGCTGTGAGGGACGGCCGTCCGAAGCGAGCAGCATGCCGGCGACCACCGCCTGGCTCAGCGGTGAGGTGTTCACCGTGACCATGCTCTTGATCTTGGCGAGTTCGTCCGCGAGCAGTCCGCTGCCGCCCCTGCGGTCGGCGACGATCTGGTCCGCGACGGCGAAACCCAGCCGAGCACCGGGAAACAGCGTCTTGGAGTACGAGCCGAGATGGACCACCCGGCGCTCGCGGTCCAGGGACTTGAGCGTCGGCAGTTGCCGTCCGGGGCTCACCAGACGGTAGGGACTGTCCTCGAGGATCAGGAAGTCGTGCCGCGCGGCCAGGTCGAGGAGTTCGTGCCGGGTGCGCAGCGGCATGGTCGTACCGGACGGGTTCGAGTGGTCAGGGACGACGTAGAACGCCCGGGGGCGGCGCCCGCGGTCCCGTTCGACGAGGAGCGCCGTCTCCAGGTCGTCGCAGCTGAACCCGTCCGGCCTCTCCGCCACCGCCGTCAGACCGATGTCGAGCAGGCCGGCGGCACCGGTGATGCCGACATAGCAGGGGCTGGACACCAGCAGCACGTCGTCGGGTCCCGGGATGAGGGCGCGCAGCGTCAGGAACATCGCCTCCTGGCACCCCACCGTGACCACGATGGACTCCGGCGGGACGTCGATGCCCTCGTCCTTGAGCAGCGAGTCGGCGATCAGGTCGCGGATCCGGCCGCTGGTCGGGCCGTACTGGAAGAGCGCGTCCCGGATCTCGCCGGATGAGCAGCCGGTCTCCACCAAGTGATCGAGGTAGCGGCGCATATGGACGAAGATCTGCTCGGTGTCGAAGAAGCCGTCGTACGGGCGGCCGGGGGCGAACGAGATCGCGTGGGGATACCGGTGGGTGACCTCGTTGAGGAAGTTCATCGTGTCCAGCACCGGATCGCAGACGCTGGCGTGCAGCTCGTCCTGGAAGAGGTCGGCCGACGCGGTGACGGCCGCCGCCGTGCCGGCGGACTCCGTGCGGCTCATGGGGCCACCGCGCTCTGGTGGGCCATGGCACGACCATGGAAGACGTGCGTCACGGGCGCCGGCCCGGCGACCGGGAACGTGAGCTGCCGTACGCCCGGACCGCCGTGCGCGGCCAGGAACGCGGCGGGACCCCCCGGCCTCGGATCCTCCCCCGGACCGGGTGCCATAAGGGAGAACGTCACATCCCCCGAGGCGCTGCGGACGACACGGGAACCCACCGGTGGCCCGCCGGGGCCGGAGCGGGCGGCGCCGTCCGGAGAGAAAGCGAAGGCGTCACGGTAGAAGCCCTCGTGTTCGGTGAGACGGTCCCCTTCCACGACGATCTCCACGCGCTGCGGACGGTGGCGCTCCCTCCGGCCGCGCACCGTAGGAGGCGGACTCGCCGGATCCGTCGCCCAACGCCTGCCCGAAGGCAGCCCGGTGCGGGAACCGCGGGGGAGCGGGAGCAGGGTGTGGCGGATACCGCCGAACCCGGAGATCACCGGATTTCCCCCCATGACATCGGCCAGTACGGCGCCGGCGGCCAGCGCCGAGTCCAGGGTGGCCGCCACGTCGTCGCACACGAGTGCGATGTCGGCGACACCATCGCCGTGCCGGTCCAGGTACTTCCAGCAGGCGGGGCCCGAGGTGATCAGCAGATGTGCCGTGCCCAGCCGCAGCAGTACCGAACTCCGGTCCACACCGACCGAGTCCACCAGACGTGTGAAGCCGAGGGTGGCTGCAAGACGGTCGACGGTGGACAGTTTGTCCTTCGCGTAGACATCGATGTACGCCACATCGCGCACAACCATGAGAGCACCTCCTCAAGGCGCTGGAGCCGCTGGAGAACCGGCGCACGGCACGGGGGCGATGCGGTCGGTGAGCGGAAATTCAGATAAGCGCAGCCCGTGCTTCTGGCGGCGGATAAAGGAAAGTGGAGAATGCCTGACGCCCGCGGCGCCGAGGGCCGGAAATTCCGCTGAACGGAACGTGCTGGATAGAACTATGACCTGCCGCGGCCGGGTCGATCAATACTTGCCCGCGTCGGTGCGTTCAACTGACGCCGGGGCCGGGGTTGGACAGCCGCCGAGCGGCTAGCGCAGCCGCCAGCCGCGCTCTTGGAGGGTGTTCTCCACCAGCGCGACCGACTCCTGGGCCACGCTGAGGTACACCACACCCGCGAGCCGGCCCGTGGCGTGCTCCAGACGAACGTCCTCGATGTTGACGCCCGAGCGGCCGGCGTCGGTGAACAGCCGGGCCATCTCGCCGGGCTGGTCGCCGATCAGCACCGACACGGCCGCGTACCGCACGGGGCGGCCGTCGTGCTTGCCGGGGATCCGGGCGCGCCCTGTGTTGCCCTGGCGCAGTACGTCCTCGATGACCTCGGCACCGTGGGCGCGCTTGGCGTCGTCCGTCGCTGCCATCGCGCGCAGACCGCCGATGGTGGTGTCCAGGTCGGCCGCCAGCTCTTCGAGGAGGTCGGCCACGACGCCCGCGTTGGCGCTGAGGATGTCGACCCACAGCCGCGGGTCCGAGGCGGCGATCCGGGTGAGATCCCGGATGCTGGGACCCGCCAGGCTCACGGCCCGCCCTTCCGCCTGCGTCAGCCGCATGGCGACCAGGCTCGCCACCAGATGGGGCATGTGCGACACCAGCCCGACCGCCATGTCGTGCGCCGCAGCGCCCATCACCACGGGCGTGGCGCCGCACAGGGCCACCAGTTCCAGCGCCGTGTTGAGGGTCTCCGTGTCGGTCTCGGCGGTGGGCGTGAGCACCCACGCACGCCCCTCGAAGAGGTCACCCCGGGCCGCCAGCGGGCCGCTGCGCTCGGCGCCGGCCATGGGGTGTCCGCCGATGTAGCGGCGCATGTCGCAGTCCAGCGCGCCGAGGTCCTGTTCCAACCCGCCCTTGACCCCGGCGACGTCCGTGTAGTGACGTGCCACGCCCTCGTCCTGGAGTGCCCGCAGGACCCGGCCGACCATGGCCGGGGGTACGGCGACGACCGCCAGATCCACCACTCCCTCGGGTGGCTGTCCGGTGCCGGAACCGAGCGACGCGGCCGTGCGGACCGCGAGCGGATCGAGATCCCTCAGATGCACGTTCACGCCCCGGTTGCTGAGCGCCAGCGCCGCGGAAGTGCCTATCAGTCCTGTACCGACCACAACGGCGGAGAGCATGGGAGCTGTATCCGTTTCTTCGGGATGTCCGGACGGGGTCTTCGAGCGCGAAGAGAAAGGTACGGGACCGGGAATCCGGAAGGGAAACGTGTGTGGGGGGAATGCGCTGGAACACATGGGGGAATGCGCGAGATACGTGGGAGGAAATGACGAGCGGATGCCCGCCGATCCACGCGGGAACGCGATGTCTGGCAGCTCCCCGTGGGTCGGCAGGCACCGGTTCACTCGGCGACGGATGTGACAGGGATGGACCGGACGCGGTCGTCCAGTTCCTGGGCGAACTCCCGCCAGGTGTTGGAGTACTGTCGGGCGAGGTTCACGACCAGGCCGCCGCAGTGCGGCGGCACCGCCGACGTCAGTCTGGCCAGTTCCTCCCCCTGGACCGCGTTGTGCTGCAGGAGGCGGAGCAGATGGCGGCCCTCCTCCTTGTGGCGCAGCGACGGATCCCGCAGCAGCTTCTCGATCACCGAGACGGGATCCAACTGTGCGTCCCGCACGCGGCGTTCGGCCTTGGCCCGCGTCGTGGGCGTCTCGGCCGCCGCCTTGGCCGGCTTGCCGCCGACCGCAGTGGCACCGTGACCGAGTACGGCATCCTCTCCGGACTCGATGCGACGCCGTACGTCGCTCACCGTCGCCGGAGAGATCCCAGCCAGCCGGGCGATCTCCCGCAGCGAGGCGCCCGGGTTCTCGGCGATCGCCTGGGCCGCCCGTCTGCGGCCCTCTGTGCTGTCGAGGGGGCGGGTCTTGCCGTCGCGGCCGACGCGGACGCCCAACTGCGGCAGACTGTCGGTCAGTCGGCGCCGGATCGCCGCCACCGTCCGGGTGCCCAGCCCCGACGCCTTGGCGATGGCCCGGTCGGACATGTGCGGATGGGACATGATGATGCGTTCCGCCGCCGTGCGACGGTCGACCTGTGACAGCGGAAGCCCGTGGGCGGCGTTCGCCTCGACAGCCCGAAGGAACGCTTCTTCGCTCGTGCCGTCGAAGAACTCGACGTCGATCGTCGCCAGGCCCTTCCGCAGCGTGGCGAGATAGCGGTGCATGCCGTCGATGACCCGCATGGTGGCGCTGTGTACGAGGATCGGCGCTAACGGCCCGTCTAATTCGGCTAGTTGTGAGACATGGCTGTGATCCGGCCCTTCGGACCGGGGTGAATCTCCTGGCAGCAGCGTCGCGATAGGAACGGTGACGATTTCCGTTGCGTTGAGTACGGCGGCCCTGCGGGGCGCCCTCCCTTCCGGTGCTCTGTCGAGTGAGTCGGTGCGTGACTGATGCAACCTTCTACCCTCCCCCGTTGACTTCATCTCAGAATCCGTCCGTCCTCCGTGACTCAGGCATTCGCTGGATGGAGACGCCTGCCACGGAGCCGTGCCTGGTGCCCTGGGCCACCGTCAGCGCCCCTCCCTCGAGGTGATGTTGCGCGTTGTCGTGCGAATGCCCGCTTCGGTAAGACGGGTCCCATCGTCACCACGGGTCCTGCACACTGTCGAGCCATCCGACTCGGGCGGTTTTTGTCAGAGATGTGCGAGATTCTGTACTTCTGTGCTGTGGCGGAAAGAGGTCACCTGGCTGTGGTCGAGGGCCTATCCGGAGCCGAGTCCGTGGTATTGCGGTGGGATACCGCAGTGGCGTGCCGACGACCTCGCCCCAGGTCAGCGCTTCGCCGATGGCCCCGGACGATGCGCACCCGCCAAGTGACTCGTGAGTACCGGAGTCCGGTGTCGAGCCCGGCGCCGACCAGCGCTGTCGCGCCTTGATGGACGAACCTTTGCCGAACGCACGTCCGATGGGGGCGGTACGGGCGGCACCGTGATCACGCACTGCCATCGGTCGACGACACTCCGCGGTGCCGGAAACGGCGCGGGCCCGGTCCGCCGTGGCGAACCGGGCCCGGGACGGCGCACGTCAGTCGTCGGCGGCACTTGTCGACCCCGGGGTGACGAGCCCCGATTCATAGGCCAGGACGATCGCCTGGGCGCGGTCGCGCAGACTGAGCTTGAACAGAACGCGTGTCACATGGGTCTTGACGGTCGTCTCGCTCACGTGGAGCCGCGCGGCGAGTTCGGCGTTGCTCAGTCCCTTGGCCAGCAGCTTGAGCACCTCCAGCTCGCGAGGTGTGAGGTCCGACACATCGCGGCGCAGGGTCGCGACCGCGTTGTCCCGGGGTGCGAAACGCTCTATCAGGCGCCGGGTGATCGTCGGCGCGAGCAGCGCGTCTCCGGAGCGCACCAGCCGAACGGCGGACACCAGGTGCTCGGGCGAGACGTCCTTCAGCAGGAATCCGCTGGCTCCCGCGGTCAGCGCCGCGTACACATACTCATCCAGGTCGAATGTGGTCAGGATGATGACGCGCGGTGGATCCACCGCTTGCTGTGACAGGATGCGCCGGGTCGCCTCCAGTCCGTCCAGCTCGGGCATTCGGATGTCCATGAGCACGACATCGGGCAGGGTGCGGCGGACCAGGGTGATGGCCTCCTCGCCGTCCGCGGCCTCGCCCACCACGTCGATCCCGTCGGCAGCGAGGATCAGCTTGAAGCCGGTGCGGACCAGCGCCAGATCGTCGGCGATCACCACACGCAGCGGGTCGGTCACACGTCCTCCAACGGAATCGCGGCGTGCACGCGGTAACCGCCGGCGGGCACTTCGCCCGCTTCCAGATTGCCCCCGTACAGGCTGAGGCGTTCCCGCAGCCCGATCAGTCCCCGGCCGCTGCCGGAACGGGCTGCCGCGGTGCGGGTACCGCCGGTGTCGGTCACCTCGAGCCGTAGCATACGGGGAGTGTAGTCAATCGCGATCTTCACGCGGGCCCCTTCGGCATGTTTGACCGTATTGGTCAGCGCCTCCTGCACCACCCGGTACGCGGTGAGGTCGACGCCTGCCGGCAGCGGCGTCTCGAAGCCCGTCACGACCAGTTCGACCGGAACGCCGGTGGAGCGGAGCCGGGCGGCCAGCGACGCGATCTGGCCCAGCCGCGGGGGAGGAGCGAGAGTGGCGGTCCCGGCCGGATCCGTGTCCTCGGCGTTCATCGTCAGTAGGCCCATCACATGGCGCAGTTCGGTCATCGCGGCCCGCCCGCCGGACTCGACGGCGAGCATCGCCTGCTCGGCCTGGTCGGGAGCGGTCATGATCACCTTCCGTGCCGCCCCGGCCTGCACCACCATCACACTGACGTTGTGTGTGACCACGTCGTGCAGCTCGCGTGCGATGCGGGACCGCTCCTGCTCGACGGCCCGCCGCGTCGCCGCCTCCTGTTCTTCCTCCAGACTTCGCACCCGGTGCTTCCACGTGTGGATCGCGTGCGAGGCGATCCCTATCGGGATCAGCAGCAGGAAGGTGACGACACCGGAACGGATGGAGGGCACGCTCGCCTTGTGGGTCCCCATGATCAGCCCGGCCCCGACCAGCGTGCTGGCCGTCGCAAGGATCTGGTACGGGCTGTACATCGAGGCGCTGAACGCCGCGACCACACTGACGATGAAGGTGAACGTGGGGTCGAAACCGGGACTCAGGTGGTAAATCTGCGAGGCGCCGATCACCACCCAGAACGTTGCGAGCGGATAGCGCCGGCGGGTGACGAGCGCCAGCCCGGTCAGCGCGGCCAGCAACACCTGCCACGGCTGGGCGGCCCCGTAGTGGTGCGCCAGCGGACTGGGACCGGCCGGGCCCGGCGGCAGCGGCACACCGGGCGGAGCCCCGGGGTCCGTGGAGTAGTCCGCCCTGCTGAGAGCGTCGTTCACGGTCCCGGCGGTCAGAGCGATGGCGAGGAGCGCGTCGGTCGCCCAGGCGCGGCGGGACAACCGCGGAGGCGGGCTCGTGGCCGGCCGCAGCGCCGCCGCCACGCCCGCTTTCCATCGGTCCACGATCTCTGATCTGTTCACGCGGCCAGTGTGGCAACTCGGCCGGTACGTGACATCCCTCGACGTGAGGATCGCGTCCGCACCCTCCTCGTACGACCTTTGGACGACCCGGAACGTCCGTCCTCCGCACGGTGGACTCGACTTCGTCAGCTTGCCGGACGTCCGCACCCGTGGCCCGCACCTAGCGTCGGGACGGCACGAAAGCCGAGTCGACCGTGGAGGACCCCGTGACGGCGCCGATCATCCAGATCCGCGATGTGAGCAAGAAGTACGACGTCGGGCGCCCCGCGCTGGCCGGCCTGAATCTGGAGGTGAACGCGGGGGAGGCGCTCGCCGTGCTCGGCCCGTCCGGCAGCGGGAAGTCCACCCTGCTCAACATGATCGCCGGGCTGGACAAACCGACCGAGGGCACCGTCACCGTGGACGGCGTGCGCATCGACGACAGGACCGAGGCCGAGCTGGCCCGCTACCGCCGGGAACGGATCGGCATGGTGTTCCAGTTCTTCAACCTGCTGGACGATCTGACGGTCGAGGACAACGTCCTGCTGCCCGCGCAGTTGGCCGGTATGGGGCGGGGCGAGTCCCGGCAGCGCGCGACGGAACTGCTGCAGTACCTCGGCATCGCCCGGCACACCCGCGCCTTCCCCGGCCGGCTCTCCGGCGGTGAGCGCCAACGGGTCGCCGTCGCCCGCGCGATGATGAACCGTCCGGCACTCCTGCTGGCCGACGAGCCGACCGGTGCGCTGGACCGGCGGTCCGCCGCGGACGTCAGGGAGCTGCTGATCGAGCTGAACGAGAAGAGCCAGACGATCGTGCTGGTCACCCATGACACCGAACTCGCCGAGTACTGCGCGACCAGGACCATCGAGCTGGTCGACGGCAAGATCGTCCGTGACGTCCAGGCGGCGGTGTGATGAGCGCGCTCGGCAAGGTGGTGCGCGCAGGTGTCGGCAGGCGCCGTATCCAGACCTTCGTGATGATGCTGACCACCATGATGGCGGTCACCGCGTCCGTCCTGGCCACTGGCCTTCTGGTGGCCTCCCAGGCACCCTTCGACCAGGCCTTCTCCCGACAGCACGGCGCCCATCTGACCGTCCAGTTCAACGGCGCCAAGGTGGACGCGGCACGGGCCGCCGCGACCGGGCAGGTGGCCGGAGTGACGGCCTCCGCCGGCCCGAATCCGGTGCTGTCACTGCGCCCGCACGTGGGCCGGAACTCCGCCGGGATGACGGTCGGCGACAAACTGGCGCCGATGACCGTCACTGGCCGGGCCGACGCCGGCGGACCGGTGGACGACCTCGTCCTCACCTCGGGCAAGTGGGCCACCACAACCGGGCAGATCGTGCTCAGCGACCAGAACGCGCCCCTCGGTGTCGGTGACACCATGACCTTCCCCGAGCTGCCCGGCCGTCCCACGCTGACCGTCGTCGGGCTGGCCAGGTCGGTGGCCGAAAGCTCCGAGGCCTGGGTGCAGCCGGCGCAGCTCACCGCACTCACCGCGTCCGGCACCGTCCCCGACTACCAGATGCTCTACCGCTTCCGGGACGCGGCGACCAACAACCAGATCGCGGCAGACCGGGTGGCCGTCGCCCGGGCCGTACCGGCGGGGTCGATGACCGCGGCGGCGTCCTATCTGAAGGTCAAGCTCGCCGTGGACCGCACCTCCGCGACGTATGTGCCGTTCGTGGTGGCCTTCGGTGTGCTCGGCCTCTTCATGTCCGTCCTGATCATCGGCATCGTGGTCAGCGGCGCGGTCGGCGCCGCGACCCGGCGGATCGGCATTCTCAAGTCCCTCGGTTTCACACCGTCACAGGTAGTCCGCGCCTACATTGGCCAGGCACTGCTGCCCGCGGGAGTCGGCACCGCTCTGGGCGTGGTGTGCGGCAATCTGCTGGCCATCCCGGTCATGGGTGACATGGAGACCGCCTTCGGCACCGGGACCACGGTGCTCGCTCCCTGGATCGACATCGCCGTGCCCGCCGCTGCGCTCGCCGCCGTCGCCACCACCGCCCTGGTACCCGCGCTGCGCGCCGGCCGGCTGCGGACCGTGGAGGCGCTCGCCTTCGGACGCACCCCGCAGAACGGACGCGGCCGCGTGATCAGGCGCCTGACCGGGCGGCTGCCGCTGCCTCGCTCGGTCAGCCTCGGCCTGGCCAATCCGTTCACCCGGCCTGGGCGGACGGCCACCATGGCGGCGGCGGTCGCCTTCGGTACGATCGGTGTCACCTTCGGCTCCGGACTGGCCATCTCACTCAACGCCATCCAGCAGGGCATCAACCGCCACTCGGTCGGTTCGGTCGTCGTCCAGACCTTCGGACCGCCTCCTCCGCCCGCTCCCGGGCCTGGCGGAGAGACCACCACCGTCAAGACCAAGCCCGTCGACCTCGCCGACGTCGGCCGGAAGATCGCGGCGCAGCCGGGCACCCGGCGGTACTTCACCACCGGTGAGACCAAGATCAGTGTGGCGGGACTGGCGGGCGGGACCACGGTGATCCCATACCAGGGTGACTCGTCCTGGGGGGCCTACCAGATGGTCTCCGGACGGTGGTTCCACGGCAAGGGCCAGGCGGTCGTGCCCTCGGGATTCCTGAATGCCACCAGTACCCATGTCGGTGACACCATCACCCTGGCCAACCAGGGGCACACCTCCCGGGTGCGCATCGTCGGCGAGGTCTTCGACCTGCGCGAGGAGGGCATGGTCATCCTGACCGACAGCTCCTCCCTGGCGGGCCTCGGCGCCTATGTCCTGCCGCAGTCGGTCCAGTTCGACATCGACCTCAAATCCGGTACCGACCGGCAGGCCTACGTACAGACCCTCGACCAGGCCCTCGCCGAGTACGGCATCAGCGCCCAGACCAACGCCGGAGGGATGAGCAACACGGTCATCGCGATGGACACCCTCGCCGCCATGCTCACCCTGATGCTCGTGGTCGTCGCGGGCCTGGGCGTCCTCAACACGGTCGTCCTGGACACCCGTGAACGCATCCACGACCTCGGAGTGTTCAAGGCGCTGGGGATGTCGCCGAAGCAGACCGTCGTCATGGTTCTCACCTCCGTCGCCGGGACCGGCCTGGTGGCGGGTGCGATCGGCGTTCCGATCGGCGTGGCGCTGCACGACTACGTACTGCCGGTCATGGGCCGAGCGGCGGGTACCAAGATCCCGGCCGAGGACATGGCCGCCTACGATGCGCCGGTGCTCGTCGCGCTCCTCCTCGGCGGACTCGTCATCGCCACGGTCGGCGCGCTGCTGCCGGCCGGATGGGCGGCCAGGACACGCACGGCGACCGCGCTGCGCACGGAATAGCGCCGCTTGCCGACGAGGGGGGATCCGGAACGCCGGGTCCCCCCTCCTCGTCGGCCGTCGGGTCTCAGGGGCACGGTGGCCTCTTCCGCGCCCCGTAAAGCTTTCCACCGGGCCGCGTGATGCGCGAGCATGCTGGTCGGGAACACGGGCTCATTCCACCCCGGCGGGCCGCGCACATCGCGGCGCCGTTCAACCGATGTGGCCGACGCAGTTGAACGTTCAGGCCACCAGGGGTACTTGGCCCGCTCACCGAGCACCGCCGAGGGCCGTCGGCCGACGGCTCCCTGGGCAGCGGAGCATTCCGGGCGCTATTGAGCTTGCGATCCGTCTCTGTGCGCTCCGCCCTACCGGAGACTCCAACATGGCTGTTTCGGGCATCGCATATGTCGAGCTGTACACACTGGAGAAGAAGGCGACCGTCGACTACTTCCAATCCTTGTTCGGTTTCACTACGGTCGCGCACGCCGTGACACCCGAGGCGGATTCCTCGGTGCTGCGCCAAGGCGACGTGCAACTCGTCGTCACCGCCGGCCCGGTGACCCGCGACTTCCTCGACGAGCACGGTGACGGCATCGCCGATATCGCCTTTCTCTGCGACGACGTCCACGCCACCCGCACGGCGGTGCTGGCGGCCGGTGGCCGCCTCGTCGGCACCCTGCAGGGCCATCCGGTCCTGAGCGGCTTCGGCGATTGCCGTCACACCCTCCTGCCGGCGGCCCCGGCCGCGGACGACCGGCTGCCTGTGGGCCGGGACTGGGCGACCACGCCGACGCGCCCGGCCCGTCCGACGGGCCGCATCCGGCTGCTCGACCATGTCGCGGTGTGCCTCGATGGCGGCACCCTCGTCGACTACGCCGACTACTACCAGGACGGCTTCGGGCTGGACCGCTACTCCAGCGAGTACATCGCCGTCGGCGACCAGGCGATGGACTCCATCGTCGTCCGCAGTTCCTCGGGCGCCGTCACCTTCACCCTGCTGGAGCCGGACGCGACAAAGGGTTCCGGCCAGATCGACGCCTTCCTGGAGCGCAATAGCGGCCCCGGTGTGCAGCACCTGGCGTTCCTGGTGGACGACATTCTGCCCGCCGTCCGGGAGTTCGGCGGCCGGGGAGTGGACTTCCTGCACACCCCGGGCGCCTACTACGACATGCTCGCCGAGCGGTTCCCAGACATGGGCGGGGAGATAGCCGAGCTGCGCACGGCACATGTGCTGGCGGACCGGGACGAGTGGGGCTATCTGCTCCAACTGTTCACGCGCTCTCCCTTCGAGCAGAACACCCTCTTCTACGAGCTGATCCAGCGCCGTGGCTCACGAGGTTTCGGCAGCGCGAACATCAAGGCCCTGTACGAGGCCGTGGACCGCGACATGCTGGGCGCCGCCGAGTGACCGTCGGCAGTCCCGGCGCCGCCCCCGCGCTGTCCCTGGCCGAGTACGCGGCCCGGGCGTGTGCGGAACTGGACGGAGCCGTCTGGGACTTCATCGCGGGTGGCGCGGGCGAGGAGCGGACGCTCGCCGAGAACACCGAGGCGTTCGACCGGGTTCGGCTGCGCCCCCGGGTGCTGACCGGCTCCGGCACGCCTCTGACCGCGACCCGGATCCTCGGGCGGTACTGGGCGGCCCCGCTGGCCGTCGCGCCCATGGGTTACCACACACTGGTCCACCCGGAAGGCGAGGTCGCGGCGGTGCGGGCGGCCGGAGCGGCCGGGATCCCGTTCATCGCCAGCACCTTCGCCGGGCGGGCCTTCGAGGAACTCGCCGCCGCCGCCGCGGCTCCGCTCTGGTTGCAGGTCTACTGCTTCCGTGACCGCGCGCGAACCCGACAGCTGATCACCCGCGCGGAACAGGCGGGCTTCGAGGCCGTGGTGCTCACCGTGGACGCGCCACGGCTGGGACGGCGGCTGCGCGACCTGCGCAACGGCTTCCGCCTGCCACCCGGCGTCGTGCCCGCCAATCTCGACGGCGGCGACTTCTCCTCGCCCGTCGGCCACGCGCTCAGCGAGTTCGAGCCGGCCATGGACTGGACGGTGGTCGAGTGGCTGCGTTCGGTCAGCGCACTGCCCGTCCTGCTCAAGGGCATCCTGACCGGTGACGACGCCCGGCGCGCGGTGTACGCGGGGGCCGACGGCGTGATCGTCTCCAATCACGGCGGCCGGCAACTGGACGGCGTCCCGGCGACGTTCGACGTCCTGCCCGAGGTCGTGGAAGCGGTCGCGCACAGCTGCCCGGTTCTGGTGGACGGTGGCATCCGCCGCGGTCGGGACGTACTGGCCTGTCTGGCCCAGGGAGCCGACGCCGTGCTCCTGGGACGGCCGGTGCTGCACGGCCTGGCCGTCGGCGGGCAGCAGGGCGTGGCGGGAGTGCTCCAAGTGGTGCTGGACGAACTGGTGGACGCGATGGCGCTGAGCGGGATCGCCTCGGCCGATGAGGCCGGTCCCGGAGCTTTGCAGAGCATCCAGCGCACGCTGTAGCGGACGGACACGAGTGTGAGGGGCGAGGGCCGGTGGGCCCTCGCCCCTCACACTTGGTCCGGTGCGGGTCGCGTACGGTGTGGTATCAGGAGGAAACCGGCGAAACCACGGCCGGTGACTCGCTACCGGTGCCGTCCGCCTCCTGCTGGGCGAACTGCTTGCGGTACAGGCTCGCGTACCGGCCACCGGCGGCGAGCAGCTCGTCGTGCGTACCGCTTTCGCGGATCCGGCCCGCCTCGATGACCAGGATCTGATCGGCCTCACGGATGGTGGACAGCCGATGGGCGATCACCAGTGAGGTACGGCCCGTCAGTGCGGACTTGAGCGCACGCTGGATTGCCGCCTCCGACTCGGAGTCCAGATGCGCAGTGGCCTCGTCCAGCACCACGATCGGCGGGGACTTGAGCAGCAGCCGGGCGAGGGCGATCCGCTGCTTCTCACCTCCTGACAGTCGGTGGCCGCGGTCGCCCACCATGGTGTCGAGCCCGTCGGGCAGGGACGCGACGGTGTCCCAGATCCGGGCCGCCTCGCAGGCCTCGACCAGCTCATGCTCGGTGGCGTCCGGTCGCGCGTACGCCAGGTTGGCCCTGATCGTGTCGTGGAACAGGTGCGCGTCCTGGGTGACGACGCCGACCGCGTCGCGCACCGCGCCGAGGGTCAGATCGGGCAGGTCGTGCCCGCCGATCCGCACGGCACCCGAGTCGGGGTCGTAGAGTCGGCACACCAGCTGGGTGATGGTGGTCTTTCCGGCGCCGGAGAGACCCACCAGCGCGGTCAGTCGCCCGGCGGGGGCCCGGAAGGACACATCCTCGAGCACCCACGCGTCCTGACTGCTCTCGGCTGAAGGCAGTGCGATGGACTCCAGGGAGGCCAGCGACACCTCCTCGGCCGAGGGATACCGGAAGGACACCTGGTCGAACTCGATGTCCGGCGCCGCGGCGCCGGCCCCGGCGGCGGGCAGCGCGTGGGCGTCGGGCCGTTCTGCGATGAGCGGCTCCAGGTCCAGCACCTCGAAGACCCGGTCGAAGCTGACCAGCGCCGTCATCACGTTGATCTGGATGCTCGACAGCTGGTTGACCGGCCCGTACAGCCGTAGCAGAAGGGTCACCATGGCGACCAGGGTGCCGATCCGGAACGCCCCGTCGACTGCGAGGGCCCCGCCGAGCCCGTACACCAGCGCGGTGGTCAGCGCGGTCAGCAGGGAGGCGATAATGGTGAACATCCGCGCGTACACCACGGCCACGACGGCGATGTCACGCACCCGGGCCGCCCGGTGTGCGAACGTCTCGGACTCCTCCTCGGGCCGCCCGTAGAGCTTGGTCAGCATCGCCCCCGACACATTGAACCGCTCGTTCATCATCGAGCCCATCTCGGCGTCGAGCTGCATCATCTGCCGGGTGAGCCGCTGCAGCCGGCCGCCGATCAGCTTGGCCGGCAGCAGGAAGACCGGGATCACCACCAGCGATGCCAGGGCGATCTGCCAGGACAGATAGAACATCGCGCCCAGCACGAGCACCACCGTCAGAACGGTGGAGACGGTCTGGGACAGCAGGGTCGTCACCGCCTGCTGCGCGCCCACGACATCGGTGTTGAGCCGGCTGACCAGCGCGCCCGTCTGCGTACGCGTGAAGAAGGCGAGCGGTTGCCGCTGCACATGGTCGAACACCTTCGTGCGCAGGTCGTAGACGATTCCCTCGCCGACACGGCCCGAGCACCAGGTCTGGGCGTAAATGGCCAGCGTGTCGACCAGGGCGAGCGCGGCGATGGACAACGACAGGGCCACCACGACGTGCAGGCGCCGGGGCAGGATGCCGTCGTCGACGACCGCCTTCAGGATCAGCGGGCTGGCGGCGGTGATGACCGCGTCCAGCACCGTGGCGAACATCAGCAGCGTCAACTGCCCCCGGTAGCGCAGCGCATACGGGATGATCCGTTTCAGGGTGCCCGGGCTCACCCGCTGACGCGTGATCGACTCATCCAGACGCAGCCGCCAGGGCCCCATGCTGGGACCGCCCATCGTGGCCAAGGTCATCCTCCTTGCTCTCGTGACGTTCCGCGATGGGCCGGCGCACCCGCGGCGGCACGGTCAGTGCCGGTCCAGGAACTCGGTGATGGCCGCATTGACCGCGTCCGGCTGTTCCAGGTGTCCCAGATGGCCGCAGCGCGGGATCTCTACGTAGTCACAGTCCGGGATGGCCTCGGCCACCTCGGCGGCCAGATGCGGCGGAGTGACGAGGTCGTCGGCGAACGCGATCACACGGCACGGGGCGGTGACACCCCGCAGCGCGGCCCGCCGGTCCACGGAGGTGTCGATCCACGCCTGACCGCTGGCCGGCCGCTGTTTGGCATGGGACAGCTCGAACACCGAGAGCCAGGTGGAGACCGCCTTGTCGTCATTGAGGGTCGCCGGTGACAGCATCTGAAGCACCGTCATGCCGGCCTCGAACTCGGCCGGCACCCGGACACCACTCTCCAGCAGCGCGATGTCCGCCGCCGCCTGGGCACGCCGGGCCGCGTCCGACCGCGCCTTGGTGGCGATCAGCACCGCGCTGCGCACGAGCTGCGGGTGGTCGATCGCCAACTCCTGGGCGATCAGCGCACCCATGGAGAGACCCACGATCCGGCACGGTGCCAGATCCAGGGCTTCGATCAGCCCCCTGGTATCCGCCACCATATCGGCCAGAGAGTACTTCCCCGGGGGCACGTCCGACGGCGAGATGCCGCGGTTGTCGAAGACGACCGTGCCGTATCCCGCCCGGTGCAGCGCCGGTGTCTGGTGCATGGTCCACACGTGTCCGGCCGCACCCGAGCCCATGACCAGGAGAACATTCTCTCCCCGGCCGGAGCGCTCGTAGGCCAGCCGGACACCGTTCGCATTCACGTAGGGCATGGGGTGCCCGTCACCAGCGCCATTCGCGCTTGTTGAACAGGTGCTCGGCGGTGATGCCGCGGTCACCGCACCAGCCGAGGAACTCCTCGATCTGCTTGAGCTGGTACGTGTCCTCGTTGTAGGTCGTCGCCATGACGTGGCCCTGCCAGCTCTCCTCGCCCATGGCGTAGATGTAACCGGCGTCCGCGCCCAGCTCGGTCATGATCGCTCCGGCCTGCGCGGCGTTGGACCCCGACAGCTTGCGCGAGCTGCTCATCTTCTTGGGCACCGGGCGCGTGAGCAGGCCCCGGTAGAGCCAAGTCAGGGAGGCGCCGTCGCACTCCATGCCGAGGAACGCCATGTCGGCCTTGCCCAGGTGGCCGCGGATGTACCGGTAGAGCACCGGGTCGATCCCCGAGGAGTCCGCGCCGACAAACACGTTCTTGCCGGCCAGCTCGACCCAGAACGTCGACTTGCCGCGGATGTCCAGGTCGGCGTGCTCGCCGAGGAACGGCGTGGCCACGACCTTGCCGCCGGGGAACGGCACCTCGTCGAAGTCGTCTACCTCGATGACGGGCAGTCCCAGATGGGACAGGTACAGCCCCATGGACGGGTCCGGCAGATTGCCGCGCGAGGACCGAGGGACCACGACGGCACCCACCCGGCCACGCAGTTGCAGCAGTGTCTCCAGCACGATGTGGTCCTGGTGCCCATGGGTGATCAGGACAAGGTCGATGTGGTCCGGCAGATCGTCGAGGGTGTACCGGTCACCGTGCCGGTTGTCGGTGCTGATGAACGGGTCCGTGACAATGGCGGCCTCGGCCGTCTGCAGCACCAGGCAGGCATGGCCGAAGTAGCGCACGCGGCCGCCGGCGTCGATGTGTCGGTCGGGCGACAGGCTGGGCTGCGGCGCCAGCAGCCGGTCCAGCTGTACGGCCTGCGCGTCGTCCAGCCCGAGGGCCTCACGCAGCCGGGCCGCGCTCGTCGGCTGGACCCTGGCCTTGACCAGCTCCTCCAGCCCTGGATCCCGGAACGCCAGCGGAAGCTCCAGCACGTCGGGGGAGGGCAGCCGCGGCGTGCTCAGAATGAACGGCCGCTCCACCCCGTCGTCCAGCGAGAGCTGCACCGACTGGCGCCGCTCGTCATAGGCCGCGCTCCGGTAGACGAGCGGCTCCAGGAAGTGGAGCGACGCCTGGTTGCTGGTGTCGTACGCCAGCTCCACCAGGCCGTTCAGAGCGGCCGGCAGCTTCGGGTACAGCGGTGTGAGGTCGTAGCCGATCGCATTCTGCCGGACCAGCTCCTCGGCCTCCGCGATGGCCGCGGCGAACTCCAGCATGCCGGCCCGGTCCCGCTTGATCGAGTCGAGCAGCTCGGCCACCTCGGCACCGCGGGACTCCTCGACCCCGACGAAGTAGCCCCCGCGCAGCTCCGGGTTGGTGCTCGCGGCGATATGCACCTGAGGTGACTGGAGGTACGACTCGAGCAGGGGCACCTGAACAGACGCCAGGTTCATCGACGCCTGGACGGGCGCGACGGTGTGCAGCCACGCGTAGAACCGGTCGACCAGCGGTTCGAGAACGACATTCGAGCGGAGAAACCTCGGCTCGCCGCTTTCGCTCATGGACTTCCCTTCATCGTGGAAATGCTCTGGCTTTGCGGGACATTCGCGGCACACTTGCCGGGAAAGGCGGTCACGCGAATGTCGCAATGAAAAAGGTGGCTGACGCCACCGACAGCAGACCCGCCCGAATCGACGGCGTAGACGTGGCCACTATTGCATCGGGCCACAGCCCGGACCAGACCCGCCCGGATGCCGTTCAACCGGTGCCGACGACGCACTTGAACAGCCGCTGCGGACAGGGCCGTTCAGGCGATGACCAGCCCGGTAAGGCATTGCTGCGTCGCGCGGCGCTGAGCCATAGTGGTCATCGACGCCACGCCGGGATGTCTTCCGAACTCACCACCGGACACCGGCGCGTCACGGCCAGGTGGTGGACGGGCCGCCCGGCAGTTCGCGGATTCCTCGTCCATGCCCACTTCCTCAAGGGTCCGGCGCAGCCATGCGCCGGCGCCCCCGTGCCAGCGATGCGACGCACTTCATCGAAGCGAGAAAGGACGACGTGGTGACGAACCCCTTCGAAAACCCCGACGCCAACTACCTGGTCCTCGTCAACGACGAGGGGCAGCACTCGCTCTGGCCCGTTTTCGCGGACGTTCCCGATGGCTGGCAGGCGGTGTTCGGAGAAGCCGGACGCCAGGAATGCCTCGACTACATCGAGAAGTCCTGGACCGACATGCGGCCCAAGAGCCTGATCGAGGCGATGAACAAGAAGTAGGCCACACCGGGGGCCGGCGCCCCCTCCCGGCCGCACCGCTCCCGGAGGACACGCGGCGACAGGTGCCGCCTCCGGGCCACCGCGACGGCACGGACGGCAGATCCATGGAGACAGAGCCATGACGTTGAACCTCACCGGCCACCGCAGCGTGGGCGACGCGTTCGCCGAGCGCGCCGTCGCCCACCCGGACAGAACCGCGCTGACCGTCTACCGCGGATCCTCCGCCACGGATCACGAGACACTCACCTTCGCCGAACTCCACCGGCGCGCCAGGTGGCACGCCGCCGCACTCGGTGCCCGTCTCTCCCCCGGGGACCGCGTCCTTCTCGCGCTCCCCACCTGCACCGAGTTCGTCGAGTACTACCTGGCCTGCCTGATGGCCGGGCTGGTCGCCGTACCGGTTCCGGTGGCGGCCGGCTCCGCCAACGCCGTGGAACGCACCGTCGCCATCACCCGGGACTGCACCCCGAGCCTCGCCATCACCACCGGCACCGAGCGGGACGAACTCGCCCAGCGGCTCGGCGACCACGACCTCGGCGACATCCCCGCCGAACCGGCCGAACCGGCCGCACCGGCCCGACCCGGCGACCCCGTCCCCGGCTCCGACCACATCCGGCCGCCGGACCAGGACACCCTGGCCGTCCTGCAGTACAGCTCCGGGTCCACCGGCGACCCCAAGGGTGTGATGCTCGGGCACGGCCACATCCTCGCCAACGTCGAGGCGTTCGCGGCGGGCGGCGGCGTCGGCCCCGACGACGTCTTCGCCAGCTGGCTGCCGCTGCACCACGACATGGGACTCTTCGGCCAGCTCAGCACCGCACTGCTGCTCGGAGCCCCCATCGTCCTGATGCCGCCGTCCGACTTCGTCAGAAGGCCCGTCGAATGGTTCCGCATGCTGGACCGCTACGGCGCCACGGTCACGGCCGCCCCGAACTTCGCCTTCGACCTGTGCCGGCGGCTCATCACGGACGAACGGCTCGAGGGCCTCGATCTCTCCCGCGTGCGGGTCGTCTTCAACGGCTCCGAGCCGATCCACGTACCCATCATGACCGCCTTCACCAAGCGGTTCGCCGCGGCCGGCCTGCACTCCGATGTCGTCTCACCCGCCTACGGCCTGGCCGAGGCGACGGTCTACGTGTCCACGAACCGGGCCGGCACCCCGACCACCGTGATGGTCGCCGACCCGCGTCACCTCGAGGCCACCGAGCACCCCGAACTCCGCCCGACATCCGGCGGCACGGGCACGGAGATCGTCGGTGTCGGCCATCCCAGCTCCCTCGAACTGCGCATCGTCGACCCGCACAACCGCCGTGAACTGCGCGGCAACGCCATCGGTGAGATCTGGCTGCGCGGATCGAGCGTCGGCCACGGCGTCTGGAACCGGCCGGAGGCCACAGCGGAAGTGTTCCAGGCCCGCCTCGCCGACGACGAAACGGACGCCACCAGCACCGGCTGGCTGCGCACCGGCGACCTGGGCGCCTACATCGACGGAGAACTCTTCGTCACCGGCCGCATCAAAGAGATGCTCATCGTCCGCGGCCGCAACCTTTTCCCCCAGGACCTGGAACACCAGGCCCGCGAAGCCGACCCCGGCCTCGCCGGCCTCGTCGGCGCGGCCTTCTCGGTCGCGGCGCCCGAGGAACGGATCGTCCTGGTGCACGAGGTCAGCCCGAAGACCGCGGCCCAGGAACTGCCGGCAGTCGCCGCGGCCGTCACCCGGCACCTGTCGTCCGTCTTCGCCATCCCGGTGCGCAATGTCGTCCTCGTACGGCGTGGCACGGTGCGTCGCACGACCAGTGGCAAGATCCAGCGCACTGCCATGCGGGAGGGGTTCCTCACCGGCCGGCTCGCCGCCGTGCTCCACGCCGAAGTCGAACCCGCGCTACGCCACCTCGTCACCGGCGGTGCCGCGTGAGCCTTCCGCCGACCGCCGGATCGGAGGCGGCGCTCGACGCGGCCCTGGGAGATCCCGAGGAGACGGCCCGCCTGGCCGCGCAACGGGACCTCGCCGAGGCGTTTCCCGCCGAACTATGCGCGCGGCTCGACGCCTTCGGACTGCCCGCCCACTATGTGCCCACGGAATGGGGCGGGGCCCTCGACGACCATGAACGCCTGCTGAGGCTGTGGCGCACGGTCGCCCGCCGTGACCTCAGTGCCGCGGTGGCCCACGGCAAGACGTACCTGGGCGCGGCCTCCGTTTGGGTCGCGGGCAACGCGGAACAGGCGACCAGAACCGCCGCCACCGTACTCTCCGGCACGCCCGTCGCCTGGGCGCTTTCCGAGCCGGAACACGGCGCCGACCTGCTGAACGGCTCCCTCACCGCCACCAGGCACGGCGACGGCTACCGGCTCGACGGCGCCAAGTGGCCCGTCAACAACGCTACCAGGGCCGGGTACCTCACCCTGCTGGCCTGCACCGGAGCCCCGGGCACCGCTCGCGGCCACAGCCTCTTCCTCGTCGACAAGACGGACCTCGCCCCGGGCACCTGGCGGGCCCTGCCCAAGGTGCCCACCCACGGCATCCGCGGCATCGACATCTCCGGCATCGGATTCGACGGCGCCCGGCTGGCCGACGCCACCCGCATCGGCCCCGAGGGGTCCGGACTGGAAACCGTGCTGCGCGCGCTCCAGCTCACCCGCACGCTGTGCGCCACGCTCTCCCTCGGCGCCGGAGAACACGGCCTGCGCCTCGCCGCCCGGTTCACCGCCACCCGGATCATCCAGCGGCAGCCGCTGATCGACCGGCCGCACCCCCGGTCGATCCTCACCCGCTGCGCAGCCCTGCTCGCCGCCACCGAGTGCGCCGCACTCCTCGGCAGCCGCTCGATCCACAGCCTCACCGGTGAGATGAGTGTCGTCTCCGCCGTGGTCAAGTCCCTCGCCCCGACCCTGGTCGACGCCGCCGTCGCGGAACTCGCCGAACTGCTCGGCGTACGCTCCTACCTCACCACCGTCCACGAGCACGGCGCCTTCCAGAAAGTCGCCCGCGACCACCAGGTCGTGGCGATCTTCGACGGAAGCACACCGGTCAACCGCTCCGCCCTCGTCCAGCAGTTCCCCCGCCTCGCCCGCCGGCTGGCCACCGGCTCCCACGACACCGACGGACTGGCCGAGGCCGCAGCCGTCGGAAAGCCACCGCGCCCACTCGACCGCACCGCGACGACTCTGCTCTCCCCACAGGGATGCAGCACCGTGCAGTCACTGCCCGCACTGGCCGAGACGATCACCCGGCACGCGCCCACCGGCCTCGCCGAACACGCCACGGCACTCCGCGACACCACCGCGGAACTCGGCCGACGCATGGCACAGGTACGACCCGCATCCCTGCCCCCCATGGCCGCCCACGAGCTGGCCGCCGCCTATGAACTCTGCTTCGCCGGAGCGGCCTGCCTGCACCTGTGGCAGGTCGGTGCGGAAGGCCACCACGGCGAACCCCTGTGGCAGGACGGCCTGTGGGCCCGGGCTGCTCTGCGCGCCCTGCGCACCCGCCTCGCCGAGGTACTGCGTACCCCGCCACCGTCCGCCGCCCCCGGCGACGAGCACATCGACGGCCCCCTGGCCCACACCGTCGCCGAGGCCGCACTGTCCGGAGCGCCCCTCACCCCCTTCGGAGCACCCATGCCCCAGCCCTTCCACCGGCCGGAGGCACACACATGACCGTCCAGGAGCTCGACGCCCTCCTCGGGGACCCGTACGCGCCCGCGAACCCGGTCGGACACAAGGCCGTCCTCGCCGCCGACGAACACCACGAGATGCTCGCCGAAGGCGAACGACTCCTCGACCAGTACAACCTGAACGCCGAATTCGTGCCCACCGCCCTCGGCGGCCGCCTCGAACGGGCCGACCGGCTCGTCGAGGTCCTCCGCGCGGTGTGGCGGCGAGATCCCTGCCTGGGCCTCGGCTACGGCTTCAGCTCCTTCATCGCCGCCGTGAACATCTGGAGCACCGGAGACCAGGACCAGACGCGCACCGCGGCACGACTGCTGCTCGACAACCACAAGATCGCCGCGGCCTTCCACGAACTCGACCACGGCAACGACTTCGCACACGCCGACTTCACCGCCCGCCCGGCCCCAGCCGGCTGGCTGCTGTCCGGGCGCAAGGAGGTCGTCACCAATCTGCGGCGGTCCAGCGCCCTCGTGCTGTTCGCCCGGACCAGCGACGCGCCCGGAAGCCGCGGCCACAGCCAGTTCTTCGTCCAGAAGGACACCCTGCCGTCCGGCCGGATGCGCGATCTGCCCCGCTTCGACACCTCCGGCATGCACGGTGTACAGCTCGGCGGTGCCGAGTTCACCGCGTGCCCGGTGCCCGACACCGCCCTGCTCGGCAAGCCCGGACAGGGAATCGAGATCGCCCTGCGGTCCTACCAGCTCACCCGTGCGACCGTCCCGGCCATCTGCGTCGGCCCTCTCGACAGCGCACTGCGCATCGTGCTCACCTTCGCCCTGGAACGCCGGCTCTACGGCGGCACCGTCGCCGACATCCCCTACGTCCGCGCCGTCATCGCCCGCGCCTACGCCGACCTCCTCGCCGTGGACGCCTACTCGGCGGCCGGGGTCAGGGCCCTCCACCTGCTGCCGGAGTCCATGGCCGTCTACGCACCGGCCGCCAAGTACCTCACGTCCCGGATCGTCATCGACGCGTTCGAGGACCTGAGATCGGTGCTGGGCGCCCAGGCCTACCTGCGAACGGGCCCGCACGCGATCTTCCAGAAGCTGGCCCGGGACATCGCGCCCGCCACCTTCGCCCATGTGTCACGAGCGGCGTGCCTGGTGACGATCCTGCCCCAACTCCCGCGACTGGCCCGCCGGTCCTGGCTGACCGACCCGCCCGCCCCGGACACCCTGTTCCAGCTCGGCGGGGACCTGCCCCCGCTGCACCTCGACCGGCTCGCCGCCGGCATGACACGCAACGACGGCATCATGGGCGCCCTCGCGGCCGCCGAACCGGACAGCGGCCCCGTCGGCCGGTTCACGGCGCACTTCCAGCAGGCCCTGCGAGCACTCCAGACCGCCTGCGCCGGACTCCGCCCCTCGGACATCACCATCGACGCCTCGCCCGAGGCGTTCGACCTGGCCGACCGCTACACCGTACTGCTGGCCGCGGCGTCCGCTCTCGCGGTCTGGCAGCAGGGCGGCGACACATACCCGGAACCGGCCCTCCTCGGCGTCCTGGACCGGCTGGCCGGCCGCCTGGGTGGTGCGCCGGTCCTCACCGGCGCCGAGCGGGAGCACGCCGAGGACCACCTGTTCCACCTGGCCGTCCAGCGCTGTCAGGACCGCAGGCTATTCGATCTGACCGCCCGGGCCATTCCGGGCTGAGAAGGGAACGCTTCCATGGCAGAGGCCGATCCGACAGCAACGTTGCGCACCCCCGCGGAGATCCAGTCCTGGGTCCTCGAGCGCGTAGCCCACTACCTCAGGGAACCCGTCGGGACCATCTCCGCCGACGCGTCCCTCGCGGACTGCGGCCTGGACTCCGTGTACGCCTTCGCTCTCTGCGGCGACATCGAGGACACCCTCGGCCTGCCCGTCGAACCCACGCTGATCTGGGACGTGGACACCATCGGCGAGCTGGTCGCGCACCTCGCCGGCCTCGCGGCGGAACAGGCCCACTGACGAGCTGACAAGGCGGATCCTGGCCGGCACTTCACATGCCGGTGAGTCGAGCGAATGAGGTAGGCAGGAAATGGTCGCGTCCGAAATACCGTCACGGGAACTGATGTCCGGTCAGCTCGGCATCTGGTACGCCCAACAGCTCTCGCCCGGCAACCCCGCCTACAACATCGGCAACTGCGTGGAGATCCATGGCGAGCTGGACGCGGACCTCCTGGTGACAGCACTGCGCCGGGCCCTGGACGAGGCCGACGCCTACCGGCTCCGCTTCCGCATCGAGGCCGACACGCCGAGGCAGTACGTCGACGACACACCCGACCACGCCGTCCAGGTCCTGGACCTCAGCACCGCCCAGGACCCCCGCGGCGCCGCCGACACATGGATGCGGGAGGAACTGGAGCACCCGGTCGACCTGACCGGCCAACCCCTCTACCGGCACGCGGTGTTGAAACTCGGTGAGAGCACCCACCTGTGGTACCAGCGCATCCACCACGTGGCCCTGGACGGAGTCAGCCTCCGGATCTTCAGCGGCCGCGTCGCGGACATCTACACGGCACTCGCCGAGGGCCGGGACCCCGCCGACGGCGCCCCTGAGTCCGTGGCGGTCCTGATGGACGCGGACCGCTCATACCGGGACTCCGCCGACTTCGGCCGCGACCGCGACTTCTGGACCGGCCTGCTCGCCGACCTGCCGGACGCCGCCGTCACCGAGAGCCGAGAAGCCGGCCCTGACACCCACCGGGCGCGGCGGATGCCCGACGCACCGGCCCGCCACCTGTCGGACGTCGGCCCTGCCGAAACCGGCGCGCTCAAAGCGGTGGCCCGACGCCTGAAGACCAGCTTCGCCGCCCTGATGATCTCGGCCGCCGCCCTCTACCACCACCGCACCACCGGAGCCGAGGACATCGTCGTCGGTGTGTCGGTGAACGGGCGCACCCGCCGGGCGGAACTCGCCATCCCCGGCATGACCTCCAACATCATGCCGATACGACTGTCGATCACGCCCACGACCACCGTCGCGGAACTGGTCCGGGAGACCGGCCGGGCCCTCCACGCCGGACTGCGGCACCAGCGTTACCAGTACAAGGACATCCTCGCGGACCTGCGGCGCGTCGGCGGAGGCGCGCTCTGCGGCCTGATCGTCAACGTCATCCCCATGGAACAGCCGCTGCGCTTCGGCGACTGCTCCGCCACCATCACCGGCCTGTCCAGCGGCCCCACGGAAGACCTGAAGATCGACGTGTACGACATCGCCCGACGTCGGACTCCAGATAGCGGTCGACGTCAACCGCGACCTGCACACACCGACCGCCGGCCAGGACATCTCACGCCGCCTGCGCACCGTCCTGAACTGGCTCACGGAAGCGGCCCCGAACGACACCGTTGCCCACGTGGACCTTCTTGATGGGGTGGAGCGTCGGTGGGTGGTTGAGGGGTGGAATGCGACGGCGGTTGGGGGTGGGGTTGGGGTTGGTTTGGTGCCGGAGTTGTTTGGGCGCAGGTGGCACGCACCCCTGGTTCCGTGGCTGTGGTGGCTGGTGGGGTGGGGGTGTCGTACGCCGAACTCGATGCGCGGGCGGGTCGTTTGGCGCGGTTGTTGATGGGTCGTGGTGTGGGGCGTGGGTCGGTGGTGGGTTTGTGTCTGCCGGGTGGGGTGGACATGGTGGTGGGGATTTTGGGGGTGTGGAAGGCGGGGGCGGCGTATTTGCCGGTGGATCCGGGGCTGTCGGCGGAGCGGGTGTCGTTCATGCTGGCGGATTGTCGGGTGTCGGTGTTGGTGGGTTGTGGTGAGGTGTTGGATGAGTTGCCGGTGGGGCGGTTGTTGACGGTTGCGGTGGATGATCCGGTGACGGTGGCGGAGTTGGGTGTGTTGCCGGGGGTGGATCCGGATGTGGGGGTGTCGGCTGGTGAGTTGGCGTATGTGATTTATACGTCGGGTTCGTCGGGGTGGCCGAAGGGTGTGGGTGTTACGCATGCTGGTCTGGCGAACTATGTGGGTTTTGTGCCGGGTGGGTTGGGTTGGGGTGTGGCGGGGAGCCGGTATGCGTTGTTGCAGCCGGTGGTGACGGATCTGGGGAACACGGTGGTGTTTGCCAGTCTGGTTTCGGGTGGTGTGTTGCATGTGCTGGATCCGGGGGCGGTGACGGATCCGGTGTGGGTGGCGGGGTATGTGGCGGAGCATCGGATTGATTTTCTTGAAGGTGGTGCCGTCGCATCTGGCTGCTCTGGGTGGTGTGGTGGGTTTGTCGGCGTTGATGCCGGCTGGTGGTGTGGTGCTGGGTGGTGAGGCGGCGTCTGCGGGTTGGGTGGGTGAGTTGCTGGAGGCTGCGGGTGGGCGGCCGGTGTTCAATCATTACGGGCCGACGGAGACCACGATTGGTGTGGTTGCCGGGCGGTTGGTTGCTGGTGCGGTGGCGGGTGGTGTGGTGGCGCTGGGTCGTCCGGTGGCCAACATGCGTACCTATGTGTTGGATGGCTTGCTGCGGCCGGTTCCGCCGGGTGTGGTGGGTGAGTTGTATGTGGCGGGGCCGCAGTTGGCGCGGGGGTATGTGCAGCGGCCGGGGTTGACGGGTGAGCGGTTTGTGGCGTGTCCGTTCGGTGGTGTGGGTGAGCGGATGTATCGCACGGGTGACCGGGTGCGGTGGACGGCGGATGGTGAGTTGGTGTTCGTCGGGCGTGCGGATGACCAGGTGAAGATCCGGGGGTATCGGATCGAGCCGGGTGAGGTGGGGGCGGTGGTGGCCGGGCATCCGGGGGTTGTGCAGGCTGTGGTGGTCGCGCGTGAGGATGTTCCGGGTGATGTCCGTCTGGTCGGCTATGTGGTCGGTGATGGTATGAACCCCGACCTGGGTGAGACGGTGCGCCGGTATGTGGCGGAGCGGTTGCCGTCCCACATGGTGCCGTCGGCCGTGGTCGAACTCGAAGCACTGCCGCTCACGCCGAACGGCAAGCTGGATCGTAGGGCTTTGCCTGCGCCGGACTTCGGTGCTGTGGCGGGGGGTGGTGGCCGTGGGCCGTCGACGCCGCAGGAGGAGTTGTTGTGTGCCGCGTTCGCCGAGGTCCTCGGGCTGGAGGGCGTCGGCGTGGACGACGACTTCTTCGAGCTGGGCGGACACTCCCTCCTCGCCGTCCGGCTGATCAGCCGGGTGCACACCCTCCTGGGCGCGGAAGTGCAGATCTGGCAACTGTTCGACACACCCACGCCGGCCGGCCTCGCCGCCGGGCTGGGGCTTGCCGAGCAAGGCCGACCGGCGCTCAGCGTCCGCCGACGCCCCGAGCGAGTGCCGTTGTCGTTCGCGCAGCGCGGGCTGTGGTTCCTGTCGCAGATCGAGGGATCCGGTGCCGCTTACAACAGTTCGCTGGCGATGCGGCTCACCGGACGACTCGACAAGAAGGCCCTGCACGCCGCGCTGCGCGATGTGATCGCACGTCATGAGGCCTTGCGGACCGTCTTCCCGACGTGGGAGGGCGAGCCTTACCAACTGGTCCTGGAGGCCGGCGAGGTCGACATCGACCTGGTGATGTGCGAGATCGATGCGGCGGAACTGGCGGAAGCCGCCGCGCGAGCGGCAGCGTACTCCTTCGACCTCGCCACGGAACCACCGGTTCGCACATGGCTGTTCACGACGGGCCCGGAAGAGTACGTGCTGGTTCTGGTCGCCCACCACATCGTCGCGGACGGCTGGTCGCTCGACCCGGTGGCGCGTGACCTGTCCGTGGCGTACGCGGCGCGACGGCACGGCCGGGCGGCGGAGTGGGAACCGCTGCCGGTGCAGTACGCGGACTTCGCACTCTGGCAGCGCGAACTGCTCGATGACGGTGACGATCCGGACAGCGTCATGGCACGGCAACTGGCCTACTGGCGACAGGCACTCAGGGGCGCTCCTGAGGAGTTGACACTGCCCACGGCCCGGCCCAGGCCGACGACGCCCAGTCACCAGGGCCACATCACCCCTCTCGAGATACCGGCCGACCTGCACCGCCGCCTGCTGGAGACGGCCCGGGAGCGGGGCGTGACCCTCTTCATGCTCCTGCACACCGCACTTGCCGTGACGCTGTCCCGGCTCGGGGCGGGTACGGACATCCCGATCGGGTCGGCGTTCGCCGGGCGTACGGATGAGGCGCTGGACGATCTGATCGGGTGTTTCGTCAACACGGTCGTGGTGCGCACCGATCTGTCGGGCGATCCGACCTTTGCGGACGTGCTGGACCGAGTCCGCAAGACCGTGCTGGGTGCCCTCGCACATCAGGATGTGCCGTTCGAGCGGCTGGTCGAGGAGCTTGCTCCGATCAGGTCTCTGGCCCGGCACCCCCTGTTCCAGGTCGTCCTGACCCTGCAGAACACAGGAGCCGCCGCGGCGGGTGGCATCTCCCAGGTACCGGACTTCCCCGGACTCGAGGTGCAGCCGCTCTCCGCCGGCCGGCCCGGAGCGAAGTTCGACCTCGACGTCGTAGTCGGCGAAGCCTTCGACGCACACGCCGCCCCCGCCGGCATCCGAGGCACCGTCACCGCTGCGGCGGACCTTTTCGATGCGGAGATGTCCGGCCGGATCGCGGCGTGTCTGGTGCGGGTTCTCACTGCGATGGCTGCTGATCAGTCCGTTGGGGTGGGTGAGGTTGACCTTCTTGATGGGGTGGAGCGTCGGTGGGTGGTTTGAGGGGTGGAATGCGACGGGTTGGGGGTGGGGTTGGGGTTGGTTTGGTGCCGGAGTTGTTTGCGGCGCAGGTGGCACGCACCCCTGGTTCCGTGGCTGTGGTGGCTGGTGGGGTGGGGGTGTCGTACGCCGAACTCGATGCGCGGGCGGGTCGTTTGGCGCGGTTGTTGATGGGTCGTGGTGTGGGGCGTGGGTCGGTGGTGGGTTTGTGTCTGCCGGGTGGGGTGGACATGGTGGTGGGGATTTTGGGGGTGTGGAAGGCGGGGGCGGCGTATTTGCCGGTGGATCCGGGGCTGTCGGCGGAGCGGGTGTCGTTCATGCTGGCGGATTGTCGGGTGTCGGTGTTGGTGGGTTGTGGTGAGGTGTTGGATGAGTTGCCGGTGGGGCGGTTGTTGACGGTTGCGGTGGATGATCCGGTGACGGTGGCGGAGTTGGGTGTGTTGCCGGGGGTGGATCCGGGTGTGGGGGTGTCGGCTGGTGAGTTGGCGTATGTGATTTATACGTCGGGTTCGTCGGGGTGGCCGAAGGGTGTGGTGTTACGCATGCTGGTCTGGCGAACTATGTGGGTTTTGTGCCGGGTGGGTTGGGTTGGGGTGTGGCGGGGAGCCGGTATGCGTTGTTGCAGCCGGTGGTGACGGATCTGGGGAACACGGTGGTGTTTGCCAGTCTGGTTTCGGGTGGTGTGTTGCATGTGCTGGATCCGGGGGCGGTGACGGATCCGGTGTGGGTGGCGGGGTATGTGGCGGAGCATCGGATTGATTTCTTGAAGGTGGTGCCGTCGCATCTGGCTGCTCTGGGTGGTGTGGTGGGTTTGTCGGCGTTGATGCCGGCTGGTGGTGTGGTGCTGGGTGGTGAGGCGGCGTCTGCGGGTTGGGTGGGTGAGTTGCTGGAGGCTGCGGGTGGGCGGCCGGTGTTCAATCATTACGGGCCGACGGAGACCACGATTGGTGTGGTTGCCGGGCGGTTGGTTGCTGGTGCGGTGGCGGGTGGTGTGGTGGCGCTGGGTCGTCCGGTGGCCAACATGCGTACCTATGTGTTGGATGGCTTGCTGCGGCCGGTTCCGCCGGGTGTGGTGGTGAGTTGTATGTGGCGGGGCCGCAGTTGGCGCGGGGGTATGTGCAGCGGCCGGGGTTGACGGGTGAGCGGTTTGTGGCGTGTCCGTTCGGTGGTGTGGGTGAGCGGATGTATCGCACGGGTGACCGGGTGCGGTGGACGGCGGATGGTGAGTTGGTGTTCGTCGGGCGTGCGGATGACCAGGTGAAGATCCGGGGGTATCGGATCGAGCCGGGTGAGGTGGGGGCGGTGGTGGCCGGGCATCCGGGGGTTGTGCAGGCTGTGGTGTCGCGCGTGAGGATGTTCCGGGTGATGTCCGTCTGGTCGGCTATGTGGTCGGTGATGGTATGAACCCCGACCTGGGTGAGACGGTGCGCCGGTATGTGGCGGAGCGGTTGCCGTCCCACATGGTGCCGTCGGCCGTGGTCGAACTCGAAGCACTGCCGCTCACGCCGAACGGCAAACTCGACCGCAAAGCCCTCCCCGCCCCCGACTACGGTGCGAAGGCCCTCGTCAGCCGGGAACCGGCCGACGAGCGAGAGAAAGCGGTGTGTGCCGCCTTCGCCGAGGTCCTCGGGCTGGAGGGCGTCGGCGTGGACGACGACTTCTTCACCCTCGGCGGACACTCCCTCCTCGCCGTCCGGCTGATCAGCCGGGTGCACACCCTCCTGGGCGTGGAGCTGCCGATCGGGGAGCTGTTCGACACACCGACACCGGCCGGCCTCGCCGCCTGGATCGCCGAGCACGCCGGCACTACCGAAAAAGCCAGGCCGGTGTTGCGGCCGATGCGCCAGCAGAAGGAGTCCTGATGATTCCCATGTCGTTCGCGCGCAGCATCGGCTGTGGTTCCTGTGGCAGGTGGAGGGATCCAGCGCCACGTACAACAGTCCGATGATTCTGCGTCTGTCCGGGCAGGTGGACCGAGACGCCCTCAACCTGGCCCTGCGGGACGTGATCGGCAGACGAGGTGCTGCGAACGGTCTATCCCGGTGGACGGTCACCCGAGCCAGCGGATCCTGGAGCCGGAGTCTCTGCTCTGGGAGCTTTCTGTCGTGCGGGTGGCCGGGCAGGAAGGGTCGACAGGGCCGGCCCAGCGGCTCATAGAGATCGACAAGCTGCCGTGGGACCAACCGGTGGTGGACCTCCCCCCATCGAGCCGGCAGCGGATCTGCCGGGCGACGAGGTGCCGTACGAGGACATGGCGGCTGCCGTGGCGCGTACGACGAGGTACGACTTCGACCTGGCCACGGAAATCCCGCTGCGAGCCTGGTTGTTCTCGGTGGCCCCGGACGAACATGTGCTGGTCGTGGTGATCCACCACATCGCCGGCGACGGATGGTCCAACGGCCCCCTGTCACGGGACCTCTCGGCGGCGTACGCGGCACGACGGGACGGCCGGGAACCGGCGTGGGAACCGCTGCCGGTGCAGTACGCGGACTATGCACTCTGGCAGCGTGAGCTGCTCGGCGACGAGGATGACCCCGACAGCCTCGCTTCGCGCCAAGTCGCCTACTGGCGTGAGAGGTTGGCCGGCGCGCCGGAGGAACTGCCACTGCCCTTCAGCCGCCCGCGTCGCTCGGAACCGTCACACCGGGGGCACATGGCAGGGGTCAGTGTGCCGGCCGAGGTGCACGCGCGCCTGGTCGAACTCGCTCGGGAACGGCGGATGACCCTGTTCATGGTGATCCAGGCCGGCCTGGCGGTGACGCTGTCCCGGCTCGGGGCGGGTACGGACATCCCGATCGGGTCGGCGTTCGCCGGGCGCAAGGACGAAGCCCTCAACGACCTCATCGGGTGTTTCGTCAACACGGTCGTGGTGCGCACCGATCTGTCGGGCGATCCGACCTTTGCGGACGTGCTGGACCGAGTCCGCAAGACCGCGCTGGGTGCCCTGGCGCACGAGGACGTGCCGTTCGAGCGACTGGTCGAGGAACTCGCCCCGGCCCGCTCCCTCTCCCGACACCCCCTGTTCCAGGTCGTCCTCACGATGCAGGACATGGCGTCGCGGTTCTCGCTGGCGGATCTGCGAGCCGACACACTGTCGATCGGGCGGCCGACGGCCAAGTTCGACCTTGATGTCATGGTGGGTGAGGTCTTCGACGACCATGGCGCTCCCGCCGGTCTGCGCGGCGTCTTCACTGCGGCGGCGGACCTTTTCGATGCGGAGATGTCCGGCCGGATCGCGGCGTGTCTGGTGCGGGTTCTCACTGCGATGGCTGCTGATCAGTCCGTTGGGGTGGGTGAGGTTGACCTTCTTGATGGGGTGGAGCGTCGGTGGGTGGTTGAGGGGTGGAATGCGACGGCGGTTGGGGGTGGGGTTGGGGTTGGTTTGGTGCCGGAGTTGTTTGCGGCGCAGGTGGCACGCACCCCTGGTTCCGTGGCTGTGGTGGCTGGTGGGGTGGGGGTGTCGTACGCCGAACTCGATGCGCGGGCGGGTCGTTTGGCGCGGTTGTTGATGGGTCGTGGTGTGGGGCGTGGGTCGGTGGTGGGTTTGTGTCTGCCGGGTGGGGTGGACATGGTGGTGGGGATTTTGGGGGTGTGGAAGGCGGGGGCGGCGTATTTGCCGGTGGATCCGGGGCTGTCGGCGGAGCGGGTGTCGTTCATGCTGGCGGATTGTCGGGTGTCGGTGTTGGTGGGTTGTGGTGAGGTGTTGGATGAGTTGCCGGTGGGGCGGTTGTTGACGGTTGCGGTGGATGATCCGGTGACGGTGGCGGAGTTGGGTGTGTTGCCGGGGGTGGATCCGGGTGTGGGGTGTCGGCTGGTGAGTTGGCGTATGTGATTTATACGTCGGGTTCGTCGGGGTGGCCGAAGGGTGTGGGTGTTACGCATGCTGGTCTGGCGAACTATGTGGGTTTTGTGCCGGGTGGGTTGGGTTGGGGTGTGGCGGGGAGCCGGTATGCGTTGTTGCAGCCGGTGGTGACGGATCTGGGGAACACGGTGGTGTTTGCCAGTCTGGTTTCGGGTGGTGTGTTGCATGTGCTGGGATCCGGGGGCGGTGACGGATCCGGTGTGGGTGGCGGGTATGTGGCGGAGCATCGGATTGATTTCTTGAAGGTGGTGCCGTCGCATCTGGCTGCTCTGGGTGGTGTGGTGGGTTTGTCGGCGTTGATGCCGGCTGGTGGTGTGGTGCTGGGTGGTGAGGCGGCGTCTGCGGGTTGGGTGGGTGAGTTGCTGGAGGCTGCGGGTGGGCGGCCGGTGTTCAATCATTACGGGCCGACGGAGACCACGATTGGTGTGGTTGCCGGGCGGTTGGTTGCTGGTGCGGTGGCGGGTGGTGTGGTGGCGCTGGGTCGTCCGGTGGCCAACATGCGTACCTATGTGTTGGATGGCTTGCTGCGGCCGGTTCCGCCGGGTGTGGTGGGTGAGTTGTATGTGGCGGGGCCGCAGTTGGCGCGGGGGTATGTGCAGCGGCCGGGGTTGACGGGTGAGCGGTTTGTGGCGTGTCCGTTCGGTGGTGTGGGTGAGCGGATGTATCGCACGGGTGACCGGGTGCGGTGGACGGCGGATGGTGAGTTGGTGTTCGTCGGGCGTGCGGATGACCAGGTGAAGATCCGGGGTATCGGATCGAGCCGGGTGAGGTGGGGGCGGTGGTGGCCGGGCATCCGGGGGTTGTGCAGGCTGTGGTGGTCGCGCGTGAGGATGTTCCGGGTGATGTCCGTCTGGTCGGCTATGTGGTCGGTGATGGTATGAACCCCGACCTGGGTGAGACGGTGCGCCGGTATGTGGCGGAGCGGTTGCCGTCCCACATGGTGCCGTCGGCCGTGGTCGAACTCGAAGCACTGCCGCTCACGCCGAACGGCAAACTCGACCGCAAAGCCCTCCCCGCCCCCGACTACGTGGGTGCCGTCACGGTCGGCGCGCGAGGGCCTGCCACCCCGCAGGAAGAGCTCCTGTGTGCCGCGTTCGCCGAAGTCCTCGGACTGGACGGCGTCGGCGTGGACGACGACTTCTTCACCCTCGGCGGACACTCCCTCCTCGCTGTTTCCCTGGTCGAGCAACTGCGCAAGCGCGGCGTCGTGTTGACGGTGCGGGACGTGTTCGGCACACCGACACCGGCCGGGCTCGCGGTCGCCGCGGCTCCTGAAGGCGTGGCGGTGCCGGAGAACGGGATCCCGGACGGGGCGCTGGAGATCACGCCCGAGATGCTGCCGCTGGTGAACCTGGATGCGGCGGAGATCGAGCGGATCGTCGCGGCCGTGCCGGGCGGGGCGGCCAACATCGCCGACATCTACCCACTGGCGCCGCTCCAAGAGGGCATCTTCTTCCTGCACCTCATGGCCGACCGCGACGCGGGCGATGTCTACGTACTGCCCTATGTCCTCGACTTCGACTCCCGGGAGCGCCTGGACGGTTTCCTCGGCGCGATGCAGCAGGTGATCGAGCGGCACGACATCTACCGCACCGCGATCGTGTGGCAGGGGCTGCGCGAACCGGTGCAGGTCGTCGCACGCCGGGCCACGCTTCCGGTGCGAGAGGTGGTCCTGGATGCCGATGGGCCGGATGCGATCGAGCAGTTGCTGGCCGCCGGCGGCTCCTGGATCGAATTGAACCGTGCCCCGCTGCTGCAGGTCCACATCGCCGCGGATCCGCACAGTGGCCGGTGGCTCGCGCTGCTGCGCGTGCACCACATGATTCGCGACCACAGGACGCTGGAGGTGCTGCTGGGGGAGCTGCGGGCGATCCTGTCCGGGCGGGCCGGAACGCTGACTGGCGCCCTGCCGTTCCGGGACTTCGTCGCCCAGGCACGCCTCGGCACCGCGCCGGAGGAGCACGCACGCCACTTCGCCGAGCTGCTGGGAGATGTCACCGAGCCCACGGCTCCGTTCGGGTTGCTCGACGTACGCGGTGACGGTCTGGAGGCGGTGCGGGTCCAGGCCCCCGTGGACGACGACCTGGCCGGGCGGGTGCGCCTGCTGTCGCGGCGGTTCGGTGTCTCCGCCGCCACCCTGTTCCACCTGGCGTGGGCACGGCTGCTTGCGGCGGTCTCCGGCCGGGACGACGTGGTGTTCGGCACCGTGCTGTTCGGGCGGATGGACGCCGGTGCCGGGGCCGGTCAGGTCCTCGGGCCGTTCATCAACACCCTGCCCGTACGGGTCCGCCTCGACGGCAGGACCGTGCGCGGCGCGCTGGACGAACTCCGGGACCAGCTCACCGCCCTCCTCGCACATGAGCACGCCCCGCTCGCGGTGGCGCAGAAAGCGAGCGCGGTGCCCGCCGGCAGTCCGCTGTTCACATCGATCTTCAACTTTCGGCACCAGCAGACCGCGATTCTGGAGTCGGGGCCCGGCCTGGAGGGCGTTCGGGTACTGCTGTCCCGGGACCGCACCAACTACCCCCTGGACGCGGCGGTCAACGACACCGGGTCCGGCTTTGTCACGACCGTCGACGCACTGGCCCCCGGCGACGCCCACCAGGTCACCACGATGCTGCACACCTGCCTGGGCCGTCTCGCGGACGCCCTGGAGGAGAACCCCGACCTTCCGCTGAGCGCCGTACCGGTGCTGGATGCACAGGAGCGGCGGCGCGTACTGACCGAGTGGAACGACACCGCGCTCGACGTGGCGGCCGCCACGCTTCCTGGGCTGTTCGCCGCTCGGGTCGCGGCCACTCCCCACGCCCCTGCCCTGATCTGCGACGGAACCGAGCTGACGTACGGACAGCTGGACGCGCGGGCGAACCAGTTGGCCCGCCGCCTGGCCGCCGCCGGCGTGGGTCCCGAGTCACTCGTCGCCGTGATGATGGAGCGCTCCGCCGACCTGGTCGTCACGCTCGTGGCGGTGCTCAAGGCGGGCGGTGCCTATCTGCCGGTCGATCCCGGCTATCCCGCCGACCGCGTGCTGTACATGTTGAACGACGCCCACCCGGTGTGTGTGATCACGACCCAGGAGTGCGAGGAGGCCGTACCGGGCCTGGTCGGCGTACCCGTCCTGGTGCTCGACGAGCCCAGGATGGCACAGCAGCTGTCGACGACGGACGACGGCCCGCTGACCGTGGCCGAACTCGGCGGGCCACTGCTGCCGGCCCACCCGGCGTATGTGATCTACACGTCGGGTTCGACGGGGCGGCCCAAGGGTGTGGTGGTGTCGCATGCCGGTCTGGCGAGCCTGGTGGCGACGCAGGTCGAGGCGTTAGGTGCCGGTCCGGGCAGCCGGGTGCTGCAGTTCGCTTCGGTGAGCTTCGACGCGGCCACCTGGGAACTGGTGATGGCGCTGTGCAGTGGTGCGGCTCTGGTGGTGGCCGGGGCGGAGGATCTGCTTCCCGGGCCTTCGCTGGTGGACTTGGTGGCGCGGCATGGGGTGACGCATGCGACCCTGCCGCCTGCTGTGCTGGGTGCCCTCGACCCGGATGGCCTGCCGTCGGTGACGACGTTGGTGTCGGCGGGCGAGGCCTTGGGCGCTGATGTGCTTGCACGTTGGGCGCGGGGGCGGCGGTTCGTGAACGCCTATGGCCCGACCGAGACGACGGTGTGCGCCACGATGAGCGCTGCCCTCGAACCCGGTGCGGATCTCTCCATCGGACGGCCCATCACCAACACACGGGTCTACGTCCTGGACGACCGTCTGGAACCGACGCCGCCCGGTGTCGCCGGCGAACTCTACGTGACCGGTACCGCGCTGGCCCGGGGATACGCGCACCGGTCCGCGCTGACCGCCGAGCGGTTCGTGGCCTGTCCCTACGAGAGCGGCCTGCGCATGTACCGAACCGGCGACCGGGTCCGCTGGACCCAGGATGGGAACCTGGAGTTTCTCGGCCGCGCCGACGACCAGGTCAAGATCCGCGGTCACCGGATCGAGCCAGGTGAGGTGCGGGCCGCCGTGGCCGCGCATCCGCAGGTCGCCCAGGCCGCGGTCGTCGCCCGCGAGGACGCGCCCGGCGACATCCGCCTGGTCGCCTATGCCGTCCTCGCCGAAGCCGGTCCGGAAGAGGGTGACACGGCCGGACTGCCGGAAGCGATAAGGGAGTTCGCGGGGCGGCGGCTGCCCGCCCATATGGTGCCGTCGGCCGTCGTCACGCTCGACGCGCTGCCCCTGACCCCCAACGGCAAGCTCGACCGCGCCGCCCTCCCGGCGCCGGACTACGCGACGGATCGCGGCGGCCGTGGCCCAGCCGACGCATGGGAGGAACTCCTCTGCGGGGCGTTCGCCGACGTGCTCGGCCTGGACCGGGTCGGAGTCGACGACAATTTCTTCGACCTCGGCGGCCACTCACTGCTGGCGACGCGGCTGGTGAGCCGGCTGCGCTCGCTCCTCGGCGTCGAGGTGGCGATAGGGACCCTGTTCGAGGCCCCCACACCGGCGGGGGTCGCTGCCGCGCTGGGCGGGGCCGCACCGGGCCGGGCACCACTGGCACGGCGGGAGCGGCCCGAGCGAGTGCCATTGTCCTTCGCGCAGCGGCGGCTGTGGTTCATCGGGCAGCTCGAAGGCCCCGGAGCCGTCTACAACGTGCCCGTCGCCCTGCGTCTCTCCGGCCATGTGGACCGGGAGGCACTGGACGCGGCGCTGCGGGACGTACTGGGCCGGCACGAGGTGCTGCGGACCGTGTACGCGGTCGCCGACGGAGAGCCGTACCAGCGCATCCTGGACCTGGACGCGCTGGACTGGGGGCTGGAGACGGCCGACGTCAGCGAGGAGGAGCTGCCCGCGGCGCTCGCGCGGGCCGCCGGGAACGCCTTCGACCTCGCTACCGACGTGCCCGTCAGGGTGCGGCTGTTCACCACCGGGACCGATGAGCATGTCCTTCTGGTGGTGATGCACCACATCGCCGGTGACGGCTGGTCGGGAATGCCACTGGCGCGGGACATCTCGGTCGCCTACGCCGCACGGCTCGAGGGCCGGGCGCCGCAGTGGGAACCGCTGCCGGTGCAGTACGCGGACTATGCCATGTGGCAGCGCGAACTCCTGGGCGACGAGGAAGACCCGGACAGCCTCCTCTCCGAACAGGTGGCGTTCTGGCACGAGACACTGGCCGGGGCGCCCGAGGAACTGGAGCTGCCCTTCGACCGGCCGCGCCCTGCGGTCGCGAGCCACCGGGGGCACCGGGTGCCGCTGCGGGTTCCGGCCGGGGTGCACCGGCGGCTGCTGGAGCTGGCCCACACCGAGGGCGTGACGCTCTTCATGGTGGTGCAGGCCGCGCTCGCGGTGTTGTTGTCCCGCCTGGGCGCCGGGACGGACATCCCGATCGGCGCGGCCATCGCCGGCCGTACGGACGAGGCGCTGGACGAGCTGGTCGGATGCTTCGTCAACACCCTGGTGATGCGGACGGACCTGTCCGCCGACCCGACCTTCGCCCAGATCCTCGCCCAGGTGCGCGGCACGAGCCTGACCGCGTTCGCGCATCAGGACGTGCCGTTCGAGCGGCTGGTCGAGGAGCTCGCGCCCACCCGTTCCCTGTCCCGGCACCCGCTGACCCAGGTCATTCTCACCGTGCAGAACACCGCGAAGGCGGCCCTGGAACTGCCCGGCGTGCAGGTCGCTTCGCTGGCGACGGACGACGTGACGACCAACTTCGACCTGCACCTGATCCTGGGCGAGGAATATGACGGCCAGGGCACCCCGGCGGGCCTGCGCGGCACACTCACGGTCGCGGCCGACCTGTTCGACCCGGACTCGGCCGACCGGCTCGTGAGCCGGCTGGCGCGGCTCCTGGACGTCCTGGTGGCCGACCCGCGCCTTCCGCTGAGCGCGGTTCCCGTCCTCGCCGAGGACGAGCGGCGCCGGGCGCTCGACGAGTGGAACGACACCGCAGCCGACATACCGGCCGCCCCGGCACCGCACCTGTTCGCCGCACAGGTGGCGCGCACCCCGGACGCGGTGGCGGTACTGGCCGACGGTGTCGAGGTGTCGTACGCCGAACTCGACCGCCGCGCCAACCGGCTGGCCCGCCATCTCCTCGGCGCCGGAGTGCTGCCCGAGTCGACGGTCGCCCTCTGCCTACCGCGCGGCCTCGAGCTGGTGACCGCGATCCTCGCCGTATGGAAGGCCGGGGCCGCGTATCTGCCGGTGGACGCCGAGTACCCCGCCGAGCGGATCGCCTACATGCTCTCCGACAGCCGGGCCGCCCTCCTGGTCTCCACCAGGGAGATGCTCAACGAGCTGCCGTCGGCCAGCATCCGCGCCATCGCGATCGACGGTCCGGCGGCGGAGGCGATCGCGGCTGGGCCCACCACGGACCCGGGCCTCGACATCGCCCCCGGGAACGCGGCATACGTGATCTACACGTCGGGTTCGACGGGGCGGCCCAAGGGTGTGGTGGTGTCGCATGCCGGTCTGGCGAGCCTGGTGGCCGCGCAGGTCGAGGCGTTAGGTGCCGGTCCGGGCAGCCGGGTGCTGCAGTTCGCGTCCGCGGGCTTCGACGCGGCCACCTGGGAACTGGTGATGGCGCTGTGCAGTGGTGCGGCTCTGGTGGTGGCCGGGGCGGAGGATCTGCTTCCCGGGCCTTCGCTGGTGGGTCTGGTGGGGCGGCATGGGGTGACGCATGCGACGTTGCCTCCGGCTGTGCTGGGCGCACTGGATCCGGGTGGTTTGGCGTCGGTGACGACGTTGGTGTCGGCGGGTGAGGCGTTGGGTGGTGATGTGCTTGCGCGTTGGGCGCGGGGGCGGCGGTTCGTGAACGCCTATGGTCCGACGGAGACGACGGTGTGCGCGACGATGAGCGCTCCGCTGGCCGTGGGGGATGTGCCGCACATCGGTGGTCCGATCACCAATACCCGGGTGTATGTGCTTGATGGCGCCCTGGGTCCGGTGCCGCCGGGTGTGGTCGGTGATCTGTATGTGTCCGGTGCGGGGCTTGCGCGGGGGTACGTGGGCCGGCCGGGGTTGACGGGTGAGCGGTTTGTGGCGTGTCCGTTCGGTGGTGTGGGTGGGCGGATGTATCGCACGGGTGACCGGGTGCGGTGGACGGTGGACGGCGAGTTGGTGTTCGCGGGGCGTGCGGACGATCAGGTGAAGATCCGTGGTTTCCGGATCGAGCCGGGTGAGGTGCTCAGTGTCGTGGAGGTGCATCCGGGGGTGGCGCAGGCCGCGGTGGTGGTCCGTGAGGATGTCCCGGGTGATAGGCGTCTGGTGGCGTACGTGGTTCCCGCCGGAGACGAGACCGACAGCGAACTGACCGCATCTGTGCGGGAGTTCACGGCCGGGCGGCTGCCGGAGTACATGGTCCCCTCCACGACCGTGGTGCTGGACACCCTCCCGCTGACGGTGAACGGCAAACTCGACCGCGCGGCGCTCCCGGCTCCCGACTACGGAGCGGGTGCCGGCGCCGGCCGGGCACCGGCCGACGAGCGCGAGAAGGCCCTGTGCGCGGCGTTCGCCGAAGTGCTCGGACTCGCCGAAGTCGGCGTCGAAGACGACTTCTTCAACCTCGGCGGACATTCGCTGCTGGCGACCCGGCTGGTCAGCAGAGTACGGGCGATGCTCGGCGCGGAACTTCCGATCCGGGTGGTCTTCGAGACACCCACACCGGTCGCACTGGCGGCCTGGATCGCCGACCACGCCCCTCGCACCGAGAAATCCAGACCCACATTGCGGCCGATGCGGCAGCAGGAGGAGACCCGATGATCCCGGTGTCGTTCGCCCAGCGTCGGCTGTGGTTCATCACCCAGCTCGAAGGCCCGAGCGCGATGTACAACATCCCCATCGCCCTCCGCCTGACGGGGCCGGTCGACCGGCCCGCGCTGGCAGCGGCGCTGCGGGACGTGCTGGGTCGGCACGAGGTGCTGCGCACAGTCTTCGAAGTGTCCGGCGGCGAGCCGTGTCAGCGGATCGTGGGTCTCGACGATCTGGACTGGCAGCTCGAGGTGGTGGAGGTCGCCGCAGAGAACGTGTCCGGGGCGGTCACCGACGCCACCGGATACGCGTTCGACCTCGCAGCCGAGATCCCCATCAGGGCCTGGCTGTTCACCGCGGGACCCGAGGAGCACGTCCTGCTGGTGGTGCTGCACCACATCGCCGGCGACGGCTGGTCCACCGGACCGCTCGGCCGTGACATCTCCACCGCCTACGCCGCACGGCTCGAGGGCCGGGCGCCGGAATGGGAACCGCTGCCGGTGCAGTACGCGGACTATGCCATGTGGCAGCGCGAACTTCTGGGTGACGAGGACGACCCGGACAGCGTGCTCTGCGAACAGCTGGCGTACTGGCGCAGCGCGCTCGCCGGGGCGCCTGAGGAACTGGCCCTGCCGGCCGACCGGCCGCGCCCGGCCGTGGCCAGCCACCGCGGCCACCGGGTCGACTTCACCGTGCCCGCCGCCGTCCACGAGCGGCTCGCACAGGTGGCACGGGCCCACAACGCGACGCTGTTCATGGTCGTGCAGACCGCGCTGAGCGTGTTGCTGTCCCGGCTGGGGGCGGGGACGGACATCCCGGTCGGATCCGTCGTCGCCGGTCGTGTCGACGAGGCCCTGGACGATCTCGTCGGTTTCTTCGTCAACACCCTGGTCGTCCGCACGGACCTCTCCGGTGACCCGACCTTCGCACAGGTGCTGCGCCAGGTGCGGCAGACCAGTCTGGCCGGATTCGACTACCAGGACGTGCCGTTCGAGCGGCTGGTCGAGGAACTCGCCCCGGCCCGCTCCCTCTCCCGCCACCCCCTGTTCCAGGTGATGCTCACCGTGCAGAACACCGCACGGGCGTCTCTGGAACTCCCGGGAACCCGGGCCGAGCCCCTGTCGACGGTGGCCTCGGGCGGACTCGCCGTGGCCAAGTTCGACATGGACGTGCATGTCGGTGTCAGCGAGATGTTCGACGAGGCCGGGCATCCCGCAGGACTGCGCGGCGCACTCACCGCGGCCGCGGACCTCTTCGACCGGGAGTCCGTCCAGAGCATGACCGACCGGCTGGTCCGGGTCTTCCGTCTTCTGGCCGACGACCCCGAACTCCGGCTGAGCGGCGTCGACCTCTTGGAGACGGGTGAGCGGCACCGGGTGCTGAGGGAGTGGAACGACACGGCCGCGGACGTTCCGGCTGCCACCGTGCCGGAGCTGTTCGCGGCACGGGTGGCCGCCGCACCGGATGCGGTGGCGATGTTCGCGGACGGCGTGCGGGTCTCGTACCGGGATCTGGACGCCCGGTCGGACCGGCTGGCACGGGAGCTGGCCGGCCGTGGGGTGGGCCCGGAGTCGGTGGTCGCGGTGTGCCTGGAACGCGGGGTCGACCTGGTGGTCGCGCTGCTGGGCGTGCTGAAGGCCGGGGGTGCGTATGTGCCCGTCGCCCCCGACCATCCCGCTGACCGGATCGCTTTCGTGGTGGCCGATGCCGGTGCGGTGTGCGTGGTCGCGTCGACGGCCGGTGCGACGAAGGTGCCCGAGGGCGTGCCGGTCGTGATGACGGGCGGCGAGGCGGCAGTCGAGGACGAACCGCCGCGAAACACCGAACTGTTGACTCCTCCGCAGCCAGGGAACACCGCGTACGTCATCTACACGTCGGGTTCGACGGGCCGGCCCAAGGGGGTGGCCGTGGCGCACACCGGCCTGGGCAGCCTGGTAACCGCCCAGGCCGAACGCTTCGCCCTAGGTCCGGGCAGTCGGGTACTGCAGTTCGCCTCCCCGGGGTTCGACGCGGCCAGTGCCGAGATCTGGGTGAGCCTGTGCAGTGGTGCGGCTCTGGTGGTGGCCGGGGCGGAGGATCTGCTTCCCGGGCCTTCGCTGGTGGGTCTGGTGGGGCGGCATGGGGTGACGCATGCGACGTTGCCTCCGGCTGTGCTGGGCGCGCTGGATCCGGGTGGTTTGGCGTCGGTGACGACGTTGGTGTCGGCGGGTGAGGCGTTGGGTGGTGATGTGCTTGCGCGTTGGGCGCGGGGGCGGCGGTTCGTGAACGCCTATGGTCCGACGGAGACGACGGTGTGCGCGACGATGAGCGCTCCGCTGGCCGTGGGGGATGTGCCGCACATCGGTGGTCCGATCACCAATACCCGGGTGTATGTGCTTGATGGCGCCCTGGGTCCGGTGCCGCCGGGTGTGGTCGGTGATCTGTATGTGTCCGGTGCGGGGCTTGCGCGGGGGTACGTGGGCCGGCCGGGGTTGACGGGTGAGCGGTTTGTGGCGTGTCCGTTCGGTGGTGTGGGTGGGCGGATGTATCGCACGGGTGACCGGGTGCGGTGGACGGTGGACGGCGAGTTGGTGTTCGCGGGGCGTGCGGATGACCAGGTGAAGATCCGGGGTTTCCGGATCGAGCCGGGTGAGGTGCTCAGTGTCGTGGAGGTGCATCCGGGGGTGGCGCAGGCCGCGGTGGTGGTCCGTGAGGATGTCCCGGGTGATAGGCGTCTGGTGGCGTACGTGGTTCCCGCCGGAGACGAGACCGACAGCGAACTGACCGCATCTGTGCGGGAGTTCACGGCCGGGCGGCTGCCGGAGTACATGGTCCCCTCCACGACCGTGGTGCTGGACACCCTCCCGCTGACGGTGAACGGCAAACTCGACCGCGCGGCGCTCCCGGCTCCCGCGTATCGCACCGGGAGTGGCCGGGGCCCTGCCAACACCCGTGAGGAGATTCTCTGCGCTGGTTTCGCGGAGGTGTTGGGTGTGGAGTCGGTGGGGGTGGATGACGATTTCTTTGCTTTGGGTGGTCATTCGCTGTTGACGGTGCGGTAACTCGTCGAGTGGCTGCGGAAGCGTGGGGTGTCCGTGTCGGTGCGGGCGCTGTTCGAGACACCGACGGTGGAGGGCCTGGCGGGTGCTGCGGTGCCCGAGCGGGTGGTGGTACCGGAGAACGGGATCCCGGACGGGGCGCGGGAGATCACCCCGGACATGCTGCCCCTGGTGAATCTGGAAGCGGCGGAGATCGAGCGGATCGTCGCGGCCGTGCCGGGCGGGGCGGCCAACATCGCCGACGTCTACCCACTGGCGCCGCTCCAAGAGGGCGTGCTCTTCCATCACTTGATGGCAGACGCCGGCGAGCGCGACGTGTACGTGATGCCGGTGGTGTTGGAGTTCGACTCGCGGATGCGGCTGGACACTTTCGTCACGGCGTTGCAGCAGGTCGTGGACCGGCACGACATCTATCGGACCGCTGTGGTCTGGGAGGGCCTGACCGAGCCGGTGCAGGTCGTGTGGCGTCATGCGGAGCTGCCGGTCGAGGAGGTGGAGCTGTCGGCGGGAGCGGACCCCGTCGAGGGGATGCTGGGCCTCGGCGGGTCCGCCATGGACCTGGGCCGGGCGCCGCTCATGGGGCTGCACATCGCCCCGGACCCCGAGGGCGGAAGCCGGTGGTTCGCCGTTCTGCGCATCCATCAGATGGTGCGGGACCACACCGCTATGGACGTGCTCCTCGCCGAGATCCGGGCATTCCTCACCGGTCGCGCCAGGGGACTGGCGGAGCCGCTGCCGTTCCGGGACTTTGTGGCGCAGGCGCGTGGTGGTGTGGCGCGTGAGGAGCATGAGCGGTACTTCACCCGGCTGCTGAGCGACGTCACCGAACCCACAGCCCCCTACGGCCTGACCGACGTGCACGGTGACGGTACCGACGCCGTCCGCGCGCAGATCCCTGTCCAGGAGCAGATCACCGGACGTCTGCGTTCGGTGGCGCGGAAGGTGGGGGCAAGTCCGGCGACGGTGCTGCATGTGGCGTGGGCGAGGGTGCTGGCGTCGGTGGCGGGCGGGGACGACGTGGTGTTCGGCACGGTGCTGTTCGGGCGGATGAACGCGGGCGCGGGCGCCGACCAGGCCGCCGGACTGTTCATCAACACGTTGCCGGTTCGGGTGCGGGTGGACGGGGCGGGTGTCCGGGCCGCGGTGTCGGGGATGCGGGCGCAGCTCGCTGAGCTGTTGGAGCACGAGCACGCTCCCCTCGCGCTGGCCCAGCAGGCCAGCGGAGTGCCGGGCAACACGCCCCTGTTCACCTCCCTGTTCAACTACCGCCACAACAGCGGCCCCGACGACGACCTGACGGATCACGACACCGACGAAGGCGGCGGGCGCACCGACGGAGCCGGAATCGAGGGCGTGACGACCCTGTACATGCGGGAGCGCACCAACTACCCGCTCATGGTGTCCGTCGACGACTTCGGAGACGACCTGTGGCTGACCGTCGACGCGGTCGCCCCCATCGACCCGCACGCGGTGTGCGCGCTGGTGCACACCACGGTGGAGAACCTGGTGGCTGCCCTGGAGGACGAACCGGCCGACGGACCGGACACGTCTCTCGACGAGCTGCCGGTCCTCGGCTCGCAAGAGCTGGACAGAGTGCTGACCCAGTGGAACGACACGGCCGCCGACGTGCCACCGACGACGGTTCCCCACCTCTTCGCGGCACAGGTGGCACGCACCCCCGGCACCGTGGCCGTCGTGGCCGACGGCGCGGAGGTGTCGTACGCCGAACTCGACGCACGCGCGAACCGGCTGGCGCGGTTGTTGATCAGCCATGGGGTGGGACCGGAGTCGGTGGTCGCGGTGTGCATGGAGCGCGGCATCGATGTGCTGGTGGCGCTGTTCGCCGTGCTGAAGGCCGGCGGGGCGTACCTGCCGCTCGACCCCGCCTACCCGGCCGACCGCACAGCGTTCCTGATCGGCGACGCCTCGCCCTTGGCCGTGCTCGCCTTGACGACGACCGCGGACACGGTGCCGCCCTCGTCCGCCCATCTCGTCGTCCTCGACTCACCCGAGACCACCGGCGCCCTGGCCGGTCTGGCATCCGGCCCGCTGCGGGACGACGAGCGGTCGGCGCCCCTGACCCCGGCGCATCCGGCGTACGTCATCTACACCTCCGGCTCCACAGGGCGCCCCAAGGGGGTGCTCGTCGAACACCGGTCCGTGGTGGCCCTGCTCTCCTGGGCTTCCGCCGAGTTCAGCGCCGAGGAACTATCCCGGGTCCTGGCCTCCACGTCTTTGAACTTCGATGTCTCGGTCTTCGAGGTGTTCGCCCCGCTGATGTCCGGCGGCAGCATCGAGATCGTCCAGGACCTCCTGACACTGGCCGAACGCACCCCTGAGCGGGTCAGCCTGATCAGCGGGGTGCCCTCCGCGCTCACCCAGGTCCTGAGCGGCGGTCTGGACATGCGGCCACGGACCGTGGCACTGGCCGGCGAGGCCCTCGGCAGGGAGACACTGGACGCCGTACGAGCGACCTTTCCCCAGGTGAGGATCGCCAACATCTACGGTCCCACCGAGGCGACGGTCTACTGCTCGGCCTGGTACGCCGACGCCGGCACCGACACCGTCGGCACGCCGCCGATCGGCCGGCCGATATCCAACGCCCAGGCGTACGTCCTCGACACGCGTCTCTCGCTGGTCCCCCCGGGGGTGGCCGGAGAGCTGTACCTCGCCGGTGCCGGACTCGCGCGCGGCTATCTGCGGCGCCCCGGGCTGACGGCGGAACGCTTCGTGGCGAACCCCTTCGGCGGACCCGCCCGACGCATGTACCGCACCGGCGACCTCGTCCGGTGGACCAAGGACGGGCAACTGGAGTATCTCGGACGCCTGGATGAACAGGTGAAGGTCCGCGGCTTCCGCATCGAACCGGGTGAGGTGCAGGCCGTGGTCGCCGCCCACCCGGCAGTGGCCCACGCCGCCGTGATCGCCCGCGAGGACTCCACCGGCGACCGGCGTCTCGTCGCCTACGTCGTCCCCCACAACACCGGGGACAGCGGACTCGCCCCCTCGATACGGCAGTTCGTGGCCGAGCGGTTGCCGGACCACCTGGTCCCCTCCGCCGTGGTGGAACTGGACGCACTGCCGCTGACCGCCAACGGCAAGCTGGACCGCCGGGCCCTGCCCGCCCCCGACTACACCGCCGGTGACCGAGCCGGCAGAGCACCGGCCGACCTGCGCGAAGAGCTGTTGTGCGCGGCCTTCGCACACGTGCTGGGCGTGGAGTCGGTGGCCATGGACGACGACTTCTTCGCGCTCGGTGGGCACTCACTGCTGGCCGTACGCCTCGTCAGCCGGATCCGGACCCTGCTGGGCGTCGAACTGCCCCTGCGTAGCGTGTTCGAGGTACCCACCCCCGCGGGGCTGGCGGCGCGACTCAGCAGTGCGGCCCGTGCGCGGGTCCCACTGGCCCTCAAGGAGCGACCGGAGCGCGTGCCGCTGTCCTTCGCCCAGCAACGGCTCTGGTTCATCAGCCAGCTCGAGGGTGCCAACGCGGTCTACAACAGCTCGGTCGTCCTCCGCCTGACCGGTCAGCTGGACCGGACAGCTCTGGATTCGGCGCTGCGGGACGTACTCGGCCGGCACGAGGTGCTGCGGACGACGTTCGCGGTCGCCGACGGCGAGCCGTACCAGCACGTGCGGGCGATGGACGACCTGACATGGCAACTCGAGACAGCCGACGTCACGAAGGGTGACCTGTCCGAGGTGGTCGCCGAGGCAACCCGGTACGCCTTCGACCTGGCCACCGAAATCCCCGTCAAGGCCCGGCTGTTCACCACCGGCCCGGACGAACACGTCCTCGTCCTGGTGATCCACCACATCGCGTGGGACGGCTGGTCGGGCGGCCCGCTCGCCCGGGACCTCTCGGCGGCGTACACGGCTCGGCTCCAGGACCGGGCGCCGGAGTGGGAGCCGTTGCCCGTGCAGTACGCGGACTACGCCCTGTGGCAGCGTGAACTCCTGGGAGACGAGGACGACCCGGACAGCCTGCTGTCCCAACAGGTCGCGTACTGGAGCGAGGCACTGGCCGGCGCGCCCGAGGAACTGGAACTCCCCGCGGACCGCCCCCGCCCCGCGGTCGCGAGCCATGTCGGACACGGGGTGCCCCTGCAGATATCCGCGGATCTCCACCGGCGCCTCACCGAGGTGGCTCGTGCGCAGGGAGTGACCCTGTACATGCTGCTGCAGGCCGGGCTCGCGGTGCTGCTGTCCCGGCTCGGCGCCGGTACCGACATACCCGTCGGAGTCTCCACGGCCGGACGCACCGACGAGGGGCTTGACGACCTGGTCGGCTTCTTCGTCAACACCCTTGTCGTGCGCACCGACCTGTCCGGCGACCCGACCCTGGCCCAACTCCTCGTCCGCGTACGCGAAGCCGGCCTGGCGGCGTTCGCCCACCAGGACATCCCCTTCGAGGGACTGGTGGAAAAGCTGGCCCCTGCTCGCTCCCTGTCACGCAACCCGCTGCACCAGGTCCTTCTCGTCATGCAGCACACCGGCGGAGAAGCACAGGAACTGCCGGGCCTACGGACGGACGCGGGCGCGCCGGTCTCGACCACCGGAGCGTCGGCGGCCAAGTTCGACCTGGACATCTTCGTCGGCGAATCCTTCGACTCCGACGGAAGCCCCGCCGGACTGCGCGGCCAACTCATCGGTGCGGCCGACCTCTTCGACCTGGCCACCGTCCAGAGCATCGCGGAACGGTGGACGCGCTGCCTCGAGGCGTTCGCCCGAGATGCCAGTCTCCGGCTCAGTGACGTTGATGTTCTTGATGCGGTTGAGTTGGGTCGTGTGGTGTCGGGGTGGAATGACACGGCTGTTGGTGTGTCGGTGGGGTCGTTGCCGGAGTTGTTTGGGGCGCAGGTGGCACGTACCCCTGGTTCCGTGGCTGTGGTGGCTGATGGCGTGGAGGTGTCGTACGCCGAACTCGATGCGCGGGCGAATCGGTTGGCGCGGTTGTTGGTCGGTCGTGGTGTGGGGCCGGAGTCGGTGGTTGCGGTGTGTATGGAGCGTGGTGTCGATCTGGTGGTGGCTTTGTGGGGTGTGCTGAAGGCGGGGGCGGCGTATTTGCCGGTGGATCCGGAGTTGCCGGCGGAGCGGGTGGCTTTCGTGCTGGGGGATGCGGGTCCGGTTGTGGTGATTGCTGCGCGGGGGACGGTGGGGGTGTTGCCGCGGGGTGTGTCGGCTGTGGTGGTGGATGATCCGGGTGTGGTGGGTGTGCTGGCCGGTCTGGAGGCGTCGGAGCCGGTGGTGGGTGTGGTGTCGTCGCATCCGGCGTATGTGATTTATACGTCGGGTTCGACGGGGCGGCCGAAGGGTGTGGTGGTGTCGCATGCGGGGATTGTGAACCGGTTGGTGTGGATGCAGTCCCGGTTTGGTCTGGAGCCGGGTGAGCGGGTTTTGCATAAGACGCCGTTTGGTTTTGATGTGTCGGTGTGGGAGTTGTTCTGGCCGTTGTTGGTGGGTGGGGTGTTGGTGGTGGCGCGGCCGGGTGGGCATCGGGATCCGGGGTATCTGGCGTCGTTGATTGTGGCGGAGCGGGTGGGGACGGTGCATTTTGTGCCGTCGATGCTGGAGGCGTTTTTGCTGGAGCCGTCTGCTGCGGAGTGTGTGGGGTTGCGGCGGGTGGTGTGTAGTGGTGAGGCTTTGCCGGGTGTGACGAGGGATCGTTTCCGCTCTGTTCTGGGTGGGGTGGGGTTGTGGAACTTGTATGGGCCGACGGAGGCGTCGGTGGATGTGACCTGGCATGTGTGTCTGCCGGGGGAGTCGGGTGTGGTGGTGCCGATCGGTGTTCCGGTTGCCAATACCCGCACGTATGTGCTGGATGATCGTCTGCGGCCGGTGGCTGTGGGTGTGGTGGGTGAGTTGTATCTGGCTGGTGTGCAGTTGGCGCGGGGGTATGGGGGCCGGCCGGGGTTGACGGGTGAGCGGTTTGTGGCGTGTCCGTTCGGTGGTGTGGGTGAGCGGATGTATCGCACGGGTGACCGGGTGCGGTGGACGGCGGATGGTGAGTTGGTGTTCGTCGGGCGTGCGGATGACCAGGTGAAGATCCGTGGTTTCCGGATCGAGCCGGGTGAGGTGGGGGCGGTGGTGGCCGGGCATCCGGGGGTTGTGCAGGCTGTGGTGGTCGCGCGTGAGGATGTTCCGGGTGAGGTGCGTCTGGTCGCCTATGTCGTCGCCGACGGTGGTGGTGGGCAGGAGGTGGATCCGGCCGGGGTGCGGGAGTGGGCTGCGGCCCGGTTGCCGGAGTACATGGTTCCCTCCGCCGTGGTCACGCTGGAGGTACTGCCGGTGACGGCGAACGGCAAGCTGGACCACCGCGCCCTGCCCGCCCCCGACTACACCACCGGCACCGGCACCGGTGCGGGCCGTGCTCCGGTGACGGAGCAGGAGCGCATCCTGTGTGAGGCGTTCGCTCAGGTGCTGGGTGTGGAGTCGGTCGGGGTGGAGGACGACTTCTTCGCGCTGGGCGGGCATTCGCTGCTCGCGGTGCGTCTGATCAGCCGGATCCGTTCCGTCCTCGGCGTCGAACTCCCCCTGCGCACCCTGTTCCAGACGCCGAACGTGGCGGCGATCGCCGACCGGCTCGCCGCGCATATGGACGAGGACGAACCACCCAGGCCCGTACTGCGGCCGATGCGCCGGCAGGAGGAGACCCGATGATTCCCCTGTCTCCCGCACAGCAGCGGCTGTGGTTCATGAGCGGGCTGGAGGGACCCAGCCCGACCTACAACAACCCCGTGGCGATCCGCCTGCCGGGTGCGGTGGACCGTAGCGCGCTCAACGCGGCCCTGCGCGACGTCCTGGCACGGCACGAGGCGCTTCGCACGGTGTTCCCCGTCGAGAACGAGACGCCGTACCAGCTCGTCCGGGACATGGAGGAGCTGCGGTGGGAGCTGGAGGAGACGGAAGTCTCCGAGAGCGAGCTGCCCAAGGCGATCGAGACAGCCACGGCATGTGTCTTCGACCTCGCGACCGACGTGCCGGTCCGGGCCTGGCTTTTCGCCATGGCACCGGAACGGCACGTCCTGCTGGTGGTGGTGCACCGCATCGCGTGGGACGGCTGGTCCGCGCGGCCCTTCGTACGGGACGTCGTGACGGCGTACGGCGCCCGCTCCGCAGGAAACACTCCCGTCTGGGAGCCGCTGCCGGTCCGGTACCCCGATCACCTGCTGCGGCAACGCGAGCTGCTCGGCACCGCGCACGACCCGCAGAGCCCGCTGTCCCGGCAGGTGAGGTACTGGCGCGACGCCCTGGCCGGTGTCCGGAGGAGCTGGTGTTGCCCACGGACCGGCCCCGCCCCGCCGGCGCGGACCGGCGGGGTCACCGTGTGCCGTTCCGGACACCCGCCGCGCTGCACCGGCGTCTGGCGGAGGTAGCCCTGGAGCGGCAGGTCCCGGTCGGCACCGTGCTCCGGGCGTCGTTCGCCGCGCTGCTGTCCCGGCTCGGCGCGGGCACGGACGTCCCGATCGGGACGACGGTCTCCCGCCGCGGCGACCGAAGCCTGGAAGACATGGTCGGGTGCCTCGCCAACACCCTCGTGGTCCGCACCGATCTGTCCGGTGACCCCACGCTCGCGCTCCTCCTCACCCGGGTCGCGGAGCGGAACAGCGCCGCGCTCGCGCACCAGGAGGTGCCGTTCGAGCGGCTGGTCGAGGAGCTGGCCCCGGCCCGGTCCCTCTCCCGGCACCCCCTGTTCCAGGTCATGCTCACGCAACTGGACAACGGACCCACCGAGTTAGGCATGCCTGGCCTGCGGTTCGAGGCGCCGGTCGAGACGGCCGCCGACCCGGTCATGACGCCGTACGACCTCGAGGCGGGCGTCGGCGAGACCTATGACGAGGCTGGTCGGCCCGCCGGACTGTGCGGCTGGCTGACCGGATCGGCGGCCCTCTTCGAGCGTGCGTCGGTCGAGCGGATCGCCGAGTGCTGGCGGCGCGTGCTGGATGCGTTCGCCGGCGACCTGGACCTTCCGCTCAGCTGCGTCGACATCCTGGGTCCCACCGAGCGGTTACGGATCCTCACCGGGTGGAACGACACCGCGGCCCAGCCCATCGCGTCGACGGTCCCGGATCGGATCGCGGACCAGGCGGCGCGCACTCCCTCTGCGATCGCCGTGGAATGCGAGGGCACCCGTCTCACCTACGCGGAGCTGGAGTCACGGGCGAACCGGCTTGCGCGGCATCTGACGTCCCTGGGCGTCGGAGCCGAGAGCATGGTAGCGGTGCTCATGGAGCGGTCGGTGGACCTGGTGGTGACGCTGCTCGGGGTGTGGAAGGCCGGTGGCGCCTACCTGCCGGTGGATCCTGCCTGTCCGGCCGACCGTGTCGCCTACCTTCTCGAGGACTCCGGTGCCGGCTGCGCGGTGACGCACTCGTCATTCGCACCGCTCCTCCCGTCGTGTGTGCGGGCCGTGGCACTGGACGATCCCGTCGTACGCGCGGAACTGGCCGGGCCGGACGAGGAGCCGCCCTCGGCCGCGGCCGGCGGCGGCCGAGGAGGGGCGGTGGCACGGAACCCCGCCTACGTGATCTACACATCGGGTTCCACCGGTCGCCCGAAGGGCGTCGTCGTCGAGCACGCGAGTCTCTGCAACTTCCTGGCCGACATGGACGCGCGGTTCCCGCTCGACCGGCGGGACGTCTGGCTGGCCGTCACCACGGTCTCCTTCGACATCGCCGCCCTCGAACTCTATCTCCCACTCGTGCGTGGAGCGCGCGTCGTGCTCGCTCCGCGCAGCTCCGTGGTCGACGCGGCCGAACTCGTCGCCCTCGCCCGTCGCTGCGGCGCGACGATCATGCAGGCCACCCCGTCGCTGTGGCGTGCTGTCGTCGCGGACCTGCCCGCCGCCGCGCCCTCCCTCGTACGGGCGCTGGTGGGCGGCGAGTCGCTACCTGCGCCGCTGGCCCGCACCATGCGGGAGTTCGCGGACGTGACCAACCTCTACGGGCCCACGGAGACGACCATCTGGTCCACGGCCGCACACCTGGGCGGCAGGTCGGCCCCGGTCGCGCTGGACACCCCGTCCATCGGGCGGCCGCTGACGAACACCCAGGTGTACGTGCTCGACGGCAGGATGCAGCCGGTGCCGGTCGGAGTGGTCGCCGACCTGTACATCGCAGGGCGTGGACTGGCCCGCGGATACGCCGGCCGGCACGGACTGACCGCGGAACGATTCGTGGCGTGCCCGTTCGGCGCGCCGGGCGATCGGATGTACCGCACGGGCGACCGGGTACGGTGGACCACCGACGGCCGGCTGGAGTTCGCGGGCCGTGCGGACGATCAGGTGAAGATCCGCGGGTTCCGGATCGAGCCGGGTGAGGTGCAGGCCGCGGTGGCCGCGCACCCCCGGGTGGCCCAGGCCGCGGTCGCCGCACGTGAGGACATCCCGGGCGACCTCCGACTCGTCGCCTACGTCGTCGCTCCAGGGGTCGGGAACACCGAACTCGCCGTCTCCGTGCGGGAATTCGTGGCCGCTCGCCTGCCGGAGTACATGGTGCCTTCCGCGGTCGTGCCGTTGAACGCGCTGCCGCTGACCGTGAACGGCAAGCTCGACCGCGCAGCGCTGCCCGCCCCGGACCATGCACGGACCGCCGGCACCGGCCGGCCTCCCGCCACGGAGCGGGAACGGATTCTCTGTGCCGCGTTCGCCGAGATCCTCCAACTGGATCAGGTGGGCGTGGACGACGACTTCTTCGACCTCGGCGGGCACTCCCTGCTCGCCAACCGCGTGACCAGCCGCGTACGCGCGGTGTTCGGCGTGGAGATGCCGATCCGAGTGCTGTTCGAAGCACCGACGGTGGCACAGCTCGCCCGTCAGCTAGGAAACCAGAAGACAGCCCGGCCCGCACTGCGGCCGATGCGCAAGCAGGAAGGTCCTCGATGATTCCGGTCTCGTTCGCGCAGCGTCGGTTGTGGTTCCTGGGGCAGTTGGAGGGTCCGAGTCCGGTCTACAACCTGCCGGTGGTGGTGCGGTTGTCCGGTGGGGTGGATCGTGTCGCGTTGGATGCGGCGTTGCGGGATGTGCTGGGGCGGCATGAGGTGCTGCGTACGGTCATCGGGGTGGCTGAGGGGGAGCCGTATCAGCGGATTGTGGATGTGGAGGCGTTGGAGTGGGGGTTGGAGTGGGCTGAGGTAGGTGAGGAGGGGCTGGCCGAGGCGGTTGGTGCGGCGACGCGGTATGCGTTCGATCTGGCGGTGGAGGTGCCGGTTCGGGCGTGGTTGTTCTCGGTGGGGGCGAGGAGCATGTGCTGGTCGTGGTCGTGCATCACATCGCTGGTGACGGCTGGTCGATGGGGCCGTTGGGGCGGGACATCTCCGTGGCGTATGCGGCGCGTTGTGAGGGTCGGGCGCCGCAGTGGGTGCCGTTGCCGGTGCAGTACGCCGACTATGCGATGTGGCAGCGGGAACTCCTCGGTGACGAGGCGGATCCCAAGAGCCTGATCTCGCGTCAGGTCGCCTACTGGCGTGCGGCACTGGCCGGCGTACCCGAGGAGCTGGAACTCCCCTTCGACCGCTCGCGCCCGGTGACGGCCAGCTACCGGGGCCACACGGTGCCCTTCGAACTCTCAGCCGACCTGCACCGCGCTCTGGCAGATGTCGCCCGGACGCAGGGCGTGACCCTCTTCGTGGTGCTGCAGGCCGCGCTGGCCGTGCTGCTGTCCCGGCTGGGCGCCGGCTCCGACATCCCCGTCGGTGTGGCGGTGGCCGGGCGCACCGACGAGGCACTGGACGACCTGGTCGGCTTCTTCGTCAACACCCTGGTCATGCGCACCGACCTGTCCGGCGACCCGGCACTGGCGCAGGTGCTCGCCCAGGTGAAGGAGACCGGCCTGGCCGCGCTCGCGCACCAGGACGTGCCGTTCGAGCGGCTGGTCGAGGAGCTGGCCCCGGCCCGCTCCCTCTCCCGCCACCCCCTGTTCCAGGTCATGCTGACGCTGCAGAACACCGGCCGCGCCGCCCTGGACCTGGCGGGAGCCCAGGCCAGGGGCCTGGGTCCGGCCGCCCCCGCGGTGTCCAAGTTCGACCTCGACCTCATGATGGGCGAGGTCTTCGACGCCGAGGGGCGGCCCGCCGGGCTGCGCGGTGAACTGACCGGCGCCCTGGACCTGTTCGACCCCGAGTCGGTGCGGCACATCACCGACCGCCTCGTCCGGGTCATCTCCGCCTTCGTCGGCGACCTGGACGTCACGGTGGGCGGCGTGGACATCCTGGACCCGGGTGAGCGGCGTCTGCTGCTGACGGAGTGGAACGACACGGCGGTGGACGTCGCGGCCACGACCGTGCCGGAGGTGTTCGCGGCGCAGGTGGCTGCCACCCCGGGCGCGATCGCTGTCGTCTGCGACCGTGCGGAGCTGTCGTACGCCGAACTCGATGCACGGGCCGACCGGCTGGCGCGGCTGCTGATCGGCCGTGGGGTGGGACCCGAATCGGTGGTCGGCGTACTGATGGAGCGCAGCGCCGATCTGCTGGTGGCCCTGCTGGGCGTGCTGAAGGCAGGAGCGGCGTATCTGCCGGTCGACCCCGGGTATCCGGCGGACCGCATCGCTTACATGCTCGCCGACGCCGGTGCTGTCTGCGTGCTGTCGTCGCAGACCGCCGCGACGGCGGTACCGGCGGGCCTGCCGGTCGTCATCGTGGATGCGGAACTGTCCGCCGGGCAGCCGGCGGTGGACCAGCGGACCGTCACGGACGCCGACCGCATCCGTCCGCTGCTGCCCGGACACCCGGCGTACATCATCTACACCTCCGGCTCGACCGGCGTGCCCAAGGGCGTGGTGGCCACCCAGGGCGATGTCGCCGCCCTGGTGCTGGACCGGGGCTGGGGTCTCTCCCGCACCTCACGGGTGCTGTTCCACGCCCCGCACGTCTTCGACGCCTCCACGTACGAGATCTGGGGACCCCTGTGTGCCGGCGGCCGCGTGGTCGTCGCGCCCGAGCGCGAGATGGACGCGGCGGGTCTGCGCGGACTGATCGCCGCCCACGGCCTGACCCATGTGCACGCCACAGCGGGCCTGCTGCGGGTACTGGCCCAGGAGGACCCGGGATGCCTTGCGGGGGTCCAGGAGATCCTGACCGGCGGCGACGTCGTGCCGGCCGAGGCCGTACGACGCATTCTGGGGGCCTGCCCGGGAACCGAGGTACGACACCTCTACGGGCCGACCGAGATCACCCTGTGCGCCACACAGTTTGCGACGGGCGGCCCGGTGTCCGACGTCCTCCCCATGGGCCGGGCGATGGACAACACCCGTGCCTACGTCCTCGACGCCCAGCTGTGCCCCGTGCCGGCCGGAGTCGCCGGCGAACTCTACCTCGCGGGCGCGGGACTGGCCCGCGGCTACCTCGGCCGCCCCGCACTGACCGGAGAGCGCTTCGTCGCCTGCCCGTTCGAGGACGGTCGGCGGATGTACCGTACCGGTGACCAGGTGCGCTGGATCGCGGACGGCCTGCTGGTGTTCATGGGCCGCGCCGACGATCAGGTGAAGATCCGCGGCTTCCGCATCGAGCCGGCTGAGGTCCAGTCCGCCGTGGCCGCGCACCCGCATGTGGCGTCGGCCGCGGTGGTCGCCCGCGAGGACGTCCCCGGAGACAAACGCCTGGTCGCGTACGTCGTACCCACTCCGGACCAGAAGGGCCGGGACACGGCCGCCGAGGTCCGCGAGTTCATCACCGGCCGGCTGCCGGAACACATGGTGCCTTCCGCGGTCCTGGAACTGGACACACTGCCGCTGACCCCCAACGGCAAGCTGGACCGCAAGGCGCTGCCCGCCCCCGAGTACACCACCGGCGCGGGCACCGGCCGACAGCCGTCCAGCCTCCGCGAGCAACTGCTGTGCGGGGCGTTCGCCCAGGTGCTCGGCCTGGAAGCGGTGGGCATGGACGACGACTTCTTCACCCTCGGCGGCCACTCCCTGCTCGCGGTGCGCCTGATCAGCCGCATCCGCTCCGTACTGGGCGTCGAACTCCCCCTGCGCACCCTGTTCGAGACCCCGACCCCGGCGGGCCTCGCCGAACGGCTCGGGGACGGCAGGCGCGCCCGGGCCGCCCTGGTCGCCGGCGCACGTCCGGACCGGGTGCCGGTCTCGTTCGCGCAGCGTCGGTTGTGGTTCCTGGGGCAGTTGGAGGGTCCGAGTCCGGTCTACAACCTGCCGGTGGTGGTGCGGTTGTCCGGTGGGGTGGATCGTGTCGCGTTGGATGCGGCGTTGCGGGATGTGCTGGGGCGGCATGAGGTGCTGCGTACGGTCATCGGGGTGGCTGAGGGGGAGCCGTATCAGCGGATTGTGGATGTGGAGGCGTTGGAGTGGGGGTTGGAGTGGGCGGAGGTAGGTGAGGAGGGGCTGGCCGAGGCGGTTGGTGCGGCGACGCGGTATGCGTTCGATCTGGCGGTGGAGGTGCCGGTTCGGGCGTGGTTGTTCTCGGTGGGGGCCGAGGAGCATGTGCTGGTCGTGGTCGTGCATCACATCGCTGGTGACGGCTGGTCGATGGGGCCGTTGGGGCGGGACATCTCCGTGGCGTATGCGGCGCGTTGTGAGGGTCGGGCGCCGCAGTGGGTGCCGTTGCCGGTGCAGTACGCCGACTATGCGATGTGGCAGCGGGAACTCCTCGGTGACGAGGCGGATCCCAAGAGCCTGATCTCGCGTCAGGTCGCCTACTGGCGTGCGGCACTGGCCGGCGTACCCGAGGAGCTGGAACTCCCCTTCGACCGCTCGCGCCCGGTGACGGCCAGCTACCGGGGCCACACGGTGCCCTTCGAACTCTCAGCCGACCTGCACCGCGCTCTGGCAGATGTCGCCCGGACGCAGGGCGTCACCCTCTACATGGTGCTGCAGGCCGCGCTGGCCGTGCTGCTGTCCCGGCTGGGCGCCGGCTCCGACATCCCCGTCGGTGTGGCGGTGGCCGGGCGCACCGACGAGGCACTGGACGACCTGGTCGGCTTCTTCGTCAACACCCTGGTCGTGCGCGCCGACCTGTCCGGTGACCCGACCTTCGCAGAGGTGCTGCGCCAGGTGAGGGAGACCAGTCTGGCCGGATTCGAACACCAGGACGTGCCGTTCGAGCGGCTGGTCGGGGAACTGGCTCCGGCCCGTTCCCTCTCCCGCCACCCCCTGTTCCAGGTGATGCTCACCGTGCAGAACATCGCACGGGCGACCCTGAGCCTGCCCGGCGCCCGGGCCAAGGGCACACCCGTCGAGACGGCCGGGGGTCTCGCCCCGGCGAGGTTCGACCTGGACGTGAGTATCGGAGAGACCTTCGACGAGGCCGGCCGGCCGACCGGTCTGCACGGTCAACTCATCGGCACCGCAGACCTGTTCGACCGCGCCACGGTCGAGCGCGTCGCGCGGCGCTGGACACGGCTTCTGCGGACACTGACGGCCGACCCCGAACGCCATCTCACCGAACTCTCCGTGCTCGACGCGGACGAGCGGCGTCGGCTGCTCAGCGACTGGAACGACACCGAGGCCGCCGTCCCCGCCGCAACGGTGCCCGAGCAGTTCGCCGCGCAGGCGGCCCGCACACCGGACGAGACCGCTCTCGTCTTCGACGGCATCGAGATCGCGTACGCCGACCTCGACACCCGGGCGAATCGGCTGGCCCACCTCCTGCGTGAGACCGGCGCCGGGCCCGAGTCCGTCGTGGCGCTCTGTCTGCCGCGTGGAATCGAGATGGTGGTCGCGATCCTCGCCGTCTGGAAGTCCGGCGCCGCCTACGTCCCCGTGGACCCACAGCTGCCCGCCGACCGCATCGCGTTCGTCCTCGCCGACGTGGGCGCCGTCAGCGCCGTCACCTCGACAGCCGTCCGCACGGCCGTGCCCGAGGACGTGCCCACGCTCGTCCTCGACGCCCCCGACACCCGGGCCCGACTGGCCGCGGCACTCACTACCGCCCCGGAAACCAGCCTGACACCGGCACAGCTGGCCTACGTGATCTACACCTCCGGCTCTACCGGACGCCCCAAGGGCGCGGCGGTCACCCACGGCTCGTTGGCCAACGCCGTATCCGCACTCGCACCCCAGTTCCAGGCCGGCCCCGGAGTGGGCGTACTGCAGTTCGCGTCGTTCAGCTTCGACGCCTCCGTACTCGACCTCGCCGTGTCCCTTTCCTCGGGCGCCCGCCTGGTCGTGGCCCGCCCGGAGGAGCGGACCGAGCCCTCGCTGCTCCGTGCCCTGGTCCGGTCCGCGGACGTACGCGTGACCAGTGTGGTTCCCTCACTGCTCGGTGTGCTGACGCCCGCCGACCTCGCTCCTGTACGCACCCTGATCGTCGGCGCCGAGGCCATCAGCGCCAGAACGGCCGAGACCTGGGCCGAGGGCCGTCGGCTGGTCAACACCTACGGACCGACCGAGGCCACCGTCATGGTCGCGGCCGGCCCGGTCGACCCGACCCGAGAAGGCCCGATCTCGTTCGGCAGGCCCATCGCCAACACCCGCCTCTACGTCCTCGACGACACGCTGTCCCCTGTTCCGGCCGGGGTCGCCGGCGAGCTGTACATCGCGGGTGCGGGGCTTGCGCGGGGGTACGTGGGCCGGCCGGGGTTGACGGGTGAGCGGTTTGTGGCGTGTCCGTTCGGTGGTGTGGGTGGGCGGATGTATCGCACGGGTGACCGGGTGCGGTGGACGGTGGACGGCGAGTTGGTGTTCGCGGGGCGTGCGGACGATCAGGTGAAGATCCGTGGTTTCCGGATCGAGCCGGGTGAGGTGCTCAGTGTCGTGGAGGTGCATCCGGGGGTGGCGCAGGCCGCGGTGGTGGTCCGTGAGGATGTCCCGGGTGATAGGCGTCTGGTGGCGTACGTGGTCCCCGCCGGAGACGAGACCGACAGCGAACTGACCGCATCTGTGCGGGAGTTCACGGCCGGGCGGCTGCCGGAGTACATGGTCCCCTCCACGACCGTGGTGCTGGACACCCTCCCGCTGACGGTGAACGGCAAACTCGACCGCGCGGCGCTCCCGGCTCCCGCGTATCGCACCGGGAGTGGCCGGGGCCCTGCCAACACCCGTGAGGAGATTCTCTGCGCTGGTTTCGCGGAGGTGTTGGGTGTGGAGTCGGTGGGGGTGGATGACGATTTCTTTGCTTTGGGTGGTCATTCGCTGTTGACGGTGCGGTTGGTGGAGTGGCTGCGGGTTCGGGGTGTGTCGGTTCCGGTGCGGGCGTTGTTCGAGACGCCGACGGTGGCGGGTCTGGCGGGTGTGGTGGGTCCGGAGCGGGTGGTGGTGCCGGAGCGTGGGATTCCGGAGGGTGTGGAGCGGATCACGCCGGTGATGTTGCCGTTGGTGGATCTGGATGAGGGGGAGATCGAGCGGGTTGTGGCGTCGGTGCCGGGTGGGGCGGTGAACGTGGCTGATGTGTATCCGCTGGCGCCGTTGCAGGAGGGGTTGCTGTTTCACCATCTGATGGCGGGTGGGGGTGGTGATGATGCGTATGTGATGCCGGTGGTGTTGGAGTTCGATTCGCGGGCGCGGCTGGATGCGTTCGTGGGGGCGTTGCAGCGGGTTGTGGATCGGCATGACATTTATCGGACGGCTGTGGTGTGGGAGGGGTTGGCCGAGCCGGTTCAGGTGGTGTGGCGTCGTGCGGTGCTGCCGGTGGTGGAGGTGGTGCTGCC